>CAVXFY010000011.1:0-492140 GCA_963761185.1 uncultured Alphaproteobacteria bacterium | reverse complement strand
CGCACTTTCGGGATTGACGGCTTCTTCTAGAATGAAGGAGCAACCGATGAGTGACGAGAAGCCGATGGGTCAGGTGATCCAGATCGATGAAGCCCGGATCCGGGACCATCTTGGCGAGATGGTTCGTGGGACGGTGGAAGAGACGCTGAACGCCATGCTGGATGCCGAGGCAGACCAGCTTTGCGGTGCCGGGCGTTACGAGCGCAGCCAGGCTCGGCAGGATACCCGGGCTGGCAGCTACGAGCGGACGCTGCAGACCAGCGCCGGCGAGGTCAATCTCAAGATTCCGAAGCTGCGGCGCCAGACCTTTGAGACGGCGATCATCGAACGCTACCGCCGGCGGGAGAGCTCGGTCGAGGAGGCGCTGATCGAGATGTATCTGGCGGGGATTTCGGTGCGGCGAGTGGAGGACATCACCGAAGCGCTATGGGGCACGCGGGTGAGCCCGAGCACGGTGTCGAACCTCAACAAGAAGATCTACGCCAAGATCGAGGCTTGGCGGAACCGGCGCATCGAAGGCGAGCATCCGTATCTTTATCTCGACGGCATCGTGATGAAGCGGACCTGGGCCGGCGAGGTCCGCAATGTCTCGCTGCTGGTGGCCAGCGCCGTCAATTCCGAGGGTTTTCGGGAGATTCTGGGCATCTGCGAAGGCGCCAAGGAGGACAAGTCCGGCTGGTCGGCGTTCCTGCGGCACCTGGTCGATCGCGGCCTCAAGGGCGTGCAGCTCATCATCTCCGATGCCTGCCGCGGCCTGATGGAGAGCGCCGCGGAATACCTGCCCGAGGCGCGATGGCAGCGCTGCATGGTGCATTTCTACCGGAACGTCTTCAGCCACGTGCCGGCGACCAGGGTCCGCGAGGTGAGCCACATGCTCAAGGCTATCCATGCCCAGGAGAGCCGGGAAGCGGCCGACCGCAAGGCGCGAGCGATCGTCGACGATCTGCGCGCCGCCAGGATGAACACCGCGGCCGATCTCGTCGAGCGCAGCGTGTCCGAGACGCTGACCTACTACGCCTTCCCCGACATCCACTGGCAGAAGATCCGCACCAACAATCCACTCGAGCGGATCATGAAAGAGATTCGTCGGCGCACCCGCGTTGTTGGAGCATTCCCTGACGGCCAGTCATGCCTCAACCTGGCGGCCGCACGGCTGCGCTACATCGCCGGCACCGCATGGTCCGCCAAGTGCTACATGAACATGCGGCCGCTCTATCAGCCGCAGGTCATGCAAACCGAAGCCGTCGCCTGATCAAATGTGCGAAAGATTCTGCACGCTACCAAAGGAGGTTTCGAGATCGCGGAATAAAGCCAACGACGCTGGCGTGATTGCGTATGATATGGATTGCAGCGGGAGAGTGAATGCCGATTATGTCATTCCCGACAAAAAGAGCGAAGCAATTTTGTTGCTGGTGGACAGGAACGGGGATGGTCGGCCCGATGTTGTATTTTTTGATTTCAAACGGCTGGGGAAATGGGATCTTTCATATTGGGATGAAGATTTCAGCGTCCATTGGACGCTTGTCGGTTATCACGCGGACGGTAGCCTGAAGCCGACTTCGTATGAGAGTTATGAAGTATACCAAAGTCGGTTAGAAAAGCATTGAGTGGAGCCCAATTTTGGGCCCACATGAAACACGGATCAATGGGATTTACGTTTGGGTCTCAAAGACACTTGCAGGCTTACCTTCGCGAGCTCGAGTTCTCGCCATAACCTGTGCCAGTCTGACATCGTCTGATCTGATATCGCCAGTGACGCCGATCCAGCCCTGTGTAGGCTCGAAAATGCATGTGCGCATCTCACTTAGCCGAGTCCTTGGGCTGAGATATGCACACACTAGCCCATAATGGTTTCTGTGTGTACCAGCAGCGTGTACCATTACTGCTCATCTCACTAAAAATATTGTAATTAAATCAAGTAGATATAAATGTGGCTGGGGAACTAGGATTCGAACCTAGATTGACGGAGTCAGAGTTCCGCAGTTCTACCGTTGAACTATTCCCCAATCCTCGCGCCGTTCGATGATGTCCCGGCCATAGACCTGAATTGGCAGCGTCCGCTTAGCGCCCTGATCTAGGGCAATTCGTATGCCTTTCCAAGTCTCGAAAGCCCTAGGCCAGCCCAAAAGCCGCCCAAGAAAGCCACGAGCAGCCCGACCGTTCGGGGCAGCTTTTTCCTGCTTTGCCAAGGGCTTCTCAGGGGCGGCGGCGCGACCTCGATTTGCTCGGCCGGCTGGTTTTCTTCTGTGCCCGCGCGCTCGCCGCAACCGATGTCGCAAACTTGCGCGCCGGGTCGTCCGCCGGCGCCGCTGGCTCCGGATGCGTGCGATTGGGGGAGTGCGACATCGGTCCCCACCAATTGGACAGGGTGCCGTCGCCCCAGACTTTCGGCCGTTGCGGGCGGTCCTGGTGCCAGGGGCGCGGCTCGAAATAGCCGAGCTCCTCGTCGTACATCTGATCCATCTCGCAATAGAACTCGATCACGACGCCGTCCGGGTTCTTGTGATAGATGGCGATGTTGTGCCCGATGATGTGGCGCAGCGGCCCCCAGGTGAGGTGGACATTGCTTTGCGCCAAAAAATCCGAGGCGCGCTTGATGTCGGTCCAGTCGCGCACTTCGAAGGCGATGTGATGGATCGCGGTCTTGGGATCGCGCAGGAAGTTCACGGTATGGTGGTCGCGGCTACAGCGCAGGAAGGCGAAGAAATCGCCGCGCCAATCCGAGACGCGAAAGCCGAGCACATCGCAGTAGAATTTCACGATGCTCTGGACATCGGGGCATTGATAGGCGACGTGACCGAGCTTGAGCGGCATGACGCCGTTGAAATTATTATCGCGCGGCGCGAAGCCGAACTCGGAAAACACTTCGACGATCGTGCCTTTGGGATCGGTGAAGGCGATCGCCTCCTTGATGCCGGGCGTGATGTCGCTGCGCCGTTCGCCCTTGATTCCGGCCTTTTTCAGGTTCGAGACGACTTCGTCGGGATTGCTGCCGGGCGTGATCTGCAGCGACAGCCGCGGTGCGTCGACCATGCTGCCCTGTTCGAGCACGATCGCTTCGAGCCCGGATTTGGTGGCGAGGATGACCCGGTTCTTTTCGCGTGCGGCGACGCTCAGGCCGATAATCCGCGTGAAGTGATCGAGCGTCTTTTCGAGATCGGGCGTGGTGAGGGTCGAGTGGCCGGCGCGTTTGATTTCCAACATGGAACATTTCCCATTTCGTATCTGTTCGTATCTGTGCCGATGCACGCGCGAGCTACGCGGCTTCCCCGAGCTTATGCGCCCGCACGTCGACTTTGAGCTCGCCGAGCACGGGGACAGAGCGGCACACAATGACGTCGCCGGGTTTCACCGGGCCGACGCCGTCAGGCGTGCCAGTATAGAGCAGATCGCCCGGATAAAGCGTGTAGAACGATGAGGCGAATTCAATCAGCCGGCGGCAATTGTAGATCAGGTCGTTGGTATTGCTGTTCTGCCGCACCATGCCATTGACCGTGAGCGTGAGCGGCACGGCATCGGGGTCGGGGATTTCGTCGGCCGTCACCATCCAGGGGCCGGCGACGGCGTAACCGTCCACCGATTTGCGGAAGCTCCGGTCCTCGCGGCCGCGCACGGTGATATCGAGGCCGAGGCAGTAGCAGGCCACATGGTCGAGGGCCTTGGCTTGCGGAATGTCGCTGCCGGCCTTGCCGATCACCATGACCAGTTCGATCTCGTGGTCGTTGCGGCGGTCCGGGAAGCGCAGCGGGATGCCTTCCGAGGGGCCGACGAGCGACGAATTGGACTTCAGGAACATCCCGGCTTCGAGGATTTTCGGCGACTGGTGGGCGACGATCTGCGAGCCGGGCTGCGCGGCGGCGGCCTGCATCTCATTGATATGGGCCTGATAATTCGTCGGCGCGCAGGTCAGCTTCGAGGGGCGCGCGACCGGGGAGAGCAGCTTCACCTGCGCGATCGGCTTGCCCGGCGCCTTGTCCGCCATGCGTTCGATCCGTTCGCGCCATTGCGGCAGCGCGGCGACGACGGCATCGCCCCGCATCGCATAGGGCGCGGATTTGCGGATTTCCGTTTGCGCCTCGGTGACATCGTGAACCAGGTCGCCGCGCACCACGCCCAGACGGTCATCGTCATAGCGGCAGAGCTTCATGGGGTACTCCTTGATCGTCCCAAAATTGCGAGTTTGTTGTTGTGCAGACCAGTCAATGCCGACCGTCCGTTCAGCGTGTTTTTCGGCCCGAAAATCCAATCGTGACGGTTGAAACGCAGAGTAAACTCACGGCCGCGGATACGAAGAACACCGCGCGCGGCTCACCGTGATCCATCAGCATGCCATACATGATCGGCGCGATGCTCGCACCGATATTAAAGCCGGTCGAGACGAAACCGAAGACTTTGCCGTAGGCGCCGGGCGGCGTGACCGAGCGCACCAGCATGTCGCGCGAGGGATAGGTGATGCCGGCGCAGAAGCCGCTGAAGCCCATGATGACGATCAGCAAGACCGGTCCGAAATCGAAAAGTGCGACGAGCGCCGTCACGATGCCGCCTACCGTCAAGCCCAATGCCGCGACCGTGGCGTGACGCGCGGTCCGGCCGGCAAGGATGCCGCCGACAAGCACGCCGACCGCGCTCATCGACAGAAGCGACGTCAGCGCCATATTGGCAACCGCCGGAGGCGTTGCATGCAGCGCGCCGAGAGCCACGACCAAGTAGGTGTTGAGCCCCGACCCCATGACCGAGATCAAGACGAAGAAGGCGAGATTGAGCAGGATCGGCGGCGACAGCAGAAGACGCCAGCCGGTATCGACCAGATCCGTCGGGGACTTCGACGGTGTCTTCTTGCCATGACCGGTGTCGGCGGCGGTGTCGGCCGCCGGCTCGGGTTGTGCGATGAGCGCGAAGAGAACGATCAGACCGAAAATTGCCGCGCCGATATAGGCGCCGCGCCAGCCGAACTGGCTCTGCATGTAAAGAAGGGTGACCGGCGCGATAGCCGAGCCGACCATGCCGGCAAAGGTGTGATACGAAAATACCTGGCTGAGCCGATCCGACGGCGCGTGGCGCGACAACAGCGAATAATCCGAGGGGTGATAAACGGTGTTGCCGAGGCCGGCGAGGCCGTACATCGCGATGAAGACCCAGTAGGAGTCGACAATGCCGGCAATCGCGAAGCTGATGCTGCTGAGAAACAAGCCGACCAGCAGCACCACGCGCGCGCCGATGCGATCGACCAGGAAGCCGACCGGCGTTTGCAATACGCCGGAAACGACGTTGAACACCGTCAGCGCCAGCGCGAGTTCCGTGTAGCTGACATCGAAGTCGTCGCGGATGAACGCGAGCAGCGGCGCCAGCATGAGCATATAATAATGGCTCATCATATGCGCGGCGCAGACGCCGGCGATGAGCCGCGACTCGACCGGCCGGATGCTCCGGGCCCCGATGGCTTCCGTGGCTTGCGTCATTGCGGGCGTGCCGAACTCGATTTGGTGTCGGCGTCGCGCAACGCCTGCCAGATGCTCGCCGGCGTCAGCGGCATATCGATGTGGCGAATGCCGCGCTCGGCGAGCGCGTCGATGACGGCATTCATGATCGAGGTCAGCGCGCCGGCGCAGCCGGCTTCGCCGCAGCCTTTGACGCCGAGCGGATTGGTTTTCGCCGGCGCGGGGTGATCCTCGAGCACGAAGGACGGCACGTCGACCGCGCGCGGCATCGCGTAATCCATGAACGAGCCGGTGAGAAGCTGGCCGTCGCCGTCATAGACCGTCTTTTCCATCAGCGCCTGGCCGATGCCCTGGACCACGCCGCCGTGAAGCTGGCCGGCGACGATCATCGGATTGACGACGACGCCGAAGTCGTTGACGCAGGAATAGCTGACCACTTCGACGGCGCCGGTTTCCGGATCGACCTCGACTTCGGCGATGTGGCAGCCGTTCGGATAGGTCGAGGCGCTCGGGCCGTCGCTGATATGGTCGACGTCGAGCGACTTCGGCGCTTCGGCCGGCAGGTTCGCACCGTTGCGGAGCTGCTGCGCCAATTCCATGATCGAGATGCTGCGGTCGGTGCCGACGATGGTGAAACGGCCGCGTTCGAAGGTGATATCGGCGGCGGCGGTTTCGAGAATGTGGCTCGCCGCTTCCTTGCCCTTTTCGATGACCTTTGCCGAAGCTTCGACGATCGCGGTGCCGGAATGCATCAGCGACTTCGAGCCACCGGAGCCGCCGCCGAAGCTCAGGCGATCGCTGTCGCCTTGCAGCAGCGAGATTTTGTCGAAGGGGATGCCGAGCCGCTCGCTCAAAACCTGCGCGAACGGCGTCGCATGGCCCATGCCGAAATCCTGCGTGCCGGTGGTCAGCGTCACGCTGCCGTCGGCGTTAAACGCAATGCCGGCCAGTTCCTTGGACGGCGGCGCGGTGACTTCGAGAAAATTGCCGACGCCAAAGCCGCGCAGCTTGCCGCGCTTTCTGCTCCCGCGCTTGCGCTTGGCAAAACCTTTGCCATCGGCAAGTTCGTAGGCCTGTTTGGTCAGCGCGACGAAATCGCCACTGTCATAGGTCGTCGCGGCCGCGGTCTTCTTCGGCAATTCTTGCGGCCGGATCTGGTTGCGCTTGCGCAGCGCCATGCGGTCGATACCCATCTCGGCGGCGGCGGCATCGACCAGACGCTCCATATAGTAATTGCCTTCGGGACGGCCGGCGCCGCGATAGGCCGAGACGTGCGAGGTGTTGGTGAACACGACCTTGGTCGAAACCTCGATATGCGGCGTGCGATACATGCCCTGCACGTTCTTCACCGCGTTGATGGTGCCCGGCATCGGCGCCACCGGCGAGAGGAACGCGCCGACATTGGCAAAGCTCGTCAGGCGAACCGCGAGGAATGTGCCGTCCTTGTCGAGCGCAAGCTCGGCATCGACGTCGTGATTGCGGCCGTGGCTGTCGGACACGAAGCTGCCCGAGCGCTCGTCGGTCCATTTCACCGGACGGCCGAGCGCGCGCGCGGCGTGCAGCAAGCAAATATATTCGGGAAACACGGCAGCCTTCATGCCGAACGAACCGCCGACCTGGCCGGTCAGCACGTGCATTTCCTTCGGCGTCACGCCCATCGCCTCGGCGAGATTGGCGCGCATGCCGAACACGCCTTGGGTGCCGACATGGAGCGTGAAGCGATTGCCGCCGTATGATGCGACGGCGGCGCGGGGTTCCATTGCGGCGACGACCAGGCGGCTGTTGACGAGGCGCAGGCGGGTGACATGCGCCGCAGCGGCGAAAGCCGCGTTGACGGCATCGGCGTCGCCATAGTGATAATCGAGCGCGACATTACCCGGAACATCGTCGTAGAGGAGGGGGGCGCCGTCCTTCGCCGCGTCTTCCGCCGAGGTCACCGAGGGCAATGCCTCGATGTCGACGGCGACGGCTTCCGCCGCGTCCTTCGCCTGCAGCACCGTCTCGGCGACGACAAAGGCGACGGGGTCGCCGACATAACGCACTTTGTCCTTGGCGAGCGCTTCGCGCAGCGGCTTCTTCATCGGCGAGCCGTCGCGATTGTTGAACGGCACGAGGCACTTAAGCGGGCCATAGCCTTGGAGGTCGGCCCCCGTATAGACGCCGAGTACGCCCGGCATTTTGGCCGCTGCGGCCATGCCGATCGAGCGGATGCGGCCATGCGCCACCTGGCTGCGGATCATCACCGCGTAGACCTGGTCGGGCAGGCTGACGTCGTCAGTATAATGTCCCATGCCCCGCAGCAGCATGGGATCCTCTTTGCGGGGCACCGACTGGCCGACGGCGAACTTCTCAATGGACAGTCTTTCGGCGGTCAATTGATCCGCCGCGTCCTGTGCCGGTTTTACGGCGGACTGCTGAAAAGCCATGACAATCAATCCCGGTAAGGCTGCCGGGTAAGGCAGCTAAGCTGACATAGTGGACTTGGACAAACCCGGCAACTAGGCGGCGAACATGGCACCTAAGCCCAAAAGGCACGGTTTTGCGGGAAAATGCCGGCGTATTGCCCTCGCTGCCACCCCTGTTACAGTTTGCCCGATTTTGGCTTGGTTATGGACCGCGCCGTCGCAGCCGATTTTGACAAAATCGGCTCCGGCACGGCGGGAAGGCATCAGGAAGGTTTCTGGATGAACGACGAGGTTCCGCCGCCCGGCGGCCTCGACGCCCAGCCGGCTTCGAACGGGGTTTCGAACAAGCCGCGCTGGGGTCGCCGCACGCCATACGGCATTCGGCGTGATGCCCATCGCAATGACGGGCGCGCGCCCGATCATTCCGCGACTTATGCAGCGCTCGATCTCGGCACCAATAATTGCCGGCTCCTGGTCGCGCGTCCGACCAGCGACGGCTTCCGCGTCGTCGACGCCTTTTCCCGAATCATTCGCCTTGGCGAAGGGATCGCTGCGTCCCGCCGCATCAGCGAGGCGGCTATCGAGCGGGCCGTCGAGGCGCTGCAGATCTGCCGCGACAAGATGCGGGCGCGCGGCGTCATGCGGGCGCGACTCATTGCCACCGAAGCCTGCCGGGCCGCGGAGAACGGCGAAGAATTTCAGGAGCCGGGTGGCCAAGGAGGCCGGGCTCGAGCTTGAGGTTATCAATTCCGCGACCGAGGCGCGGCTCGCCGCCACGGGCTGCACCGAACTGTTCGATCCCGCGGCCTCCAGCGTCATCTTGTTCGACATCGGCGGCGGCTCGTCCGAACTGGTGCGGCTCAATCGCTCTGGCCCCGGCCGGCGCGGCCCGCCGGCGCCGGACATTGTCGGCTGGGCGTCGCTGCCGGTCGGCGTCGTCACGCTTGCCGAGCGTTACGGCGGCAAAGTCGTGTCGCGGGAAGTCTATGACGCCATGGTCGACGAAGTCGCGGGCTTCGTTGCCAATTTCGCCAACGATCACCGCTGCGATCTCAACGGCTTCCACATGCTCGGCACGTCGGGGACGGTGACGACGATCGCCGGCGTTTATTTGCGGCTGCGGCGTTACGATCGCCGGCGCGTCGACGGCTGCTGGCTCTCCGACCATGAAATCTCCGGCGTCGTCGACGAGCTCATGGCGATGAGCTTTGAAGAGCGCGCCGCCAATCCCTGCATCGGCGCCGACCGCGCCGACCTGGTGCTCGCCGGCTGCGCCATCCTCGACGCCATCCGCCGCGCCTTTCCGTGCCCGCGCCTGCGCGTCGCCGATCGCGGCTTGCGCGAAGGCATGCTGGTCGAGATGATGCGCGAGGACGGCGTGTGGGGAGAAGCTTAGCGTATGTCCCGGAAAAGTGGGAACCGGTTTTCCGAGTGGAACATGCGCCAAAGCAAGGGTCTTTGATGGCGCGGCTTAAGGACGAGAAACGCCGTACATTATCCTCGCGCACCTGGCTCGAACGCCAGCTTGCCGATCCTTATGTCGCGCGCGCCAAGAAGGAAGGCTTTCGGTCGCGCGCAGCCTTCAAGCTCACCGAGATCGACGACAAATATCGCCTGCTCAAGCAAGGCGCGCGCGTCGTCGATCTCGGCGCCGCGCCCGGCGGCTGGAGCGAAATCGCCGCCAAACGCATTGGCGCCAAGGGCCGCATCATTGCGCTCGATATTCTCGACTTCAAGCCGATGACTGGCGTCGAGTTTCTCAAACTCGATTTTCTCGATGCGACGGCGCCCGACCGTCTCAAGGAGATGCTGGGCGGCAAGGCCGATGTGGTTTTGTCCGACATGGCGGCCAATGCCACCGGCCATCGCCCGACCGATCACTTACGCATCATGGCGCTGGCCGAGGCCGCCGCCCATTTCGCCCGTGAAGTGCTGGACAAAGGCGGCGCGTTTCTCTGCAAGGTGCTGCAAGGCGGCACCGAGGCGACGCTTCTTGCCGAGCTCAAGCGCGATTTCGAAACCGTCAAGCACGTCAAGCCGCCGGCGAGCCGCACCGATTCGGCGGAGCTTTATCTGTTGGCGCGCGGCTTTCGCGGGCGAAGCGCGGCGGATTAGGACGTGGACCCACAAATGCGGGGTTGAACCTCGAGCCGAGAGAGTGCCATGTTCATGAAAGAAACGATCGTTGCCTGCGCCGCTCTCCTATTCGCCGCCGCTTTCTCGACCGTCCCATGTGATGCGCAAAGTCGTGCGCAAAGCGATCCCGCCAACGATGATGAAGCCCGAATTGCGGATATCGTGACTGCAAGTCACATTCTGGCAAACGAGGGGATCTTAGACAGTTTCGGTCACATCAGCGCGCGCTCCGCCAAGAATCCCGAGCACTTTTTTATGCCGCGCGCCATGGCGCCCGCGCTCGTTGCCCGTGACGACATCATTGAGGTCGGAACTCGACTGCAAGCCCATCTCAGCCGATGCGCCGCGGCTGAATGGGGAACGCTATATCCACTGCCAAATCTACCAGGCCCGGAGCGATGTCCAGTCCGTGATCCATACCCACGATTTGGCGGTCATCCCGTTCGGTGTCGCCGGTGTGGCACTAAAGCCCGTAGTGGCCCAAGCCGGTTTCTTGCCCCCGGAAACACCACTGTTCGAGATCCGCGATGCAAACGCGTCCGAAAAGCAGCTCGGCATGTTGGTCCGTAATTCACAGCTGGGAGACGCGCTCGCCAAAACGCTTGGCGCTAATCCGGTGGTCCTGATGCGAGGTCACGGCGATACGGTCGTGGGGCGTTCGGTGCGAGAGGCCACCGTTCGGACCATCTACACCCACATCGATGCGCAGGCGCAAAGTGCGGCATTGGCTCTCAGTTCGAAGATCAGGCCGCTAAACGAATCGGAACTGGAATTCAATTCAACGGAAAATTTCGACGCGGATAGGCCATGGCAGAACTATCTGCAGAGACTGCCGGAAAAACGCTGACCAGGCGACCGGCCCTCAATCAATCGAGATGTGGGTAGCCGCTATGATAAGAGCCCAATGCTGTTGCGCCCCTGCCAGGTAAGACGCGAATTCTTCCGGCGATGACGGTCGCGCCTCGCCGCCCATGTTCGATAATGACCGTTGAACGTCCGCCGAGGCGAGCGCGGCTTTCACGGCTTCGCTCAGCTGCCGTCTGATCTCGATGGGCGTGTTGGGGGGAGCGACAAGTCCATTCATCGAGGTCGTGACGAACTGGTCGAAGCCGCTCTCGACCATGGTAGGAATTTCCGGTGCAAGCCTGCTGCGGGTTGCGCTTGAAATCGCCAATCCCCGCAGGCGGCCTTCCTGGATATACGGCAGCATCTGCGTCAGGACGGAGAACATGACCTGGACCTGTCCGGCCAGCAGGCCCGTCAGGGCGTTACCGCCGCCGCTATAAGGAACGTGATTCATCTCGATGTTCGCGCTCGCCTTCAGCAGTTCGCCTTCGATATGCGGCAGCGTTCCATTTCCGGCGGAGGCGTAGTTCAGCTCACCCGGATGTTTCTTTGCCAGGCTGATCAATTCGGCAACGGATGTGGCAGCAATCGACGGATGCACGGCGAGAACCTCGCTGGTGTCCGCGACACGAGAGATCGGCGCAAATGTTCCGGCATCGTAGCCGACGTTCTTGTAGACCGCAGGCGCGATGAGAAGTGTGCTCGTGCTTCCCATCAGCATCGTGTAGCCGTCTGGCTCCGCGGTGAGGACCGTTTTGGCTCCGATGGTGCCGCCAGCGCCCGGGCGGTTTTCCACAATCACAGGCTGTCCGAGAACACCCGCCATCTTGTCAGACAGAAGCCGCGCCATGACGTCCGGTGGTGACCCAGCAGGCGAGGCTACGATCAGCTTGATCGGCCGATCGGGGAACGCTTGCGCGCCATGAAGCAACAGCAGATGCGCGCTGAGCGCTACCAAGACGGTGATTATTTTCCGCTTCAAAGTGCCCTCCCGAAGACGCGATCCGGTTGATCAAGAACTGACTCCGGAGAACCGCCGTGGCATTCTAAGTCGAGTTTCTCCCGCTTCACAATCGCCAGCGTCCGACCGCGGCGTCAGCGCAGGGTAAGACACCGGGAATCGGCAATCGACGCACGCGTGCCGGCTTGTTAGTATCGACGAACCTTTGCGGATTGTCGCGTGAGCTCTGTTCAGCATGCGCTTGCACACCGGTCTATGGAATGGTGGACGTTATGACACGTATGGCGATTGTCGGGGGCGGTCTCGCTGGACTGGCGGCCGCGAATGCGTTGGCCCGTTTCGGAATTGAGGCTGAGGTCTTTGAAGCATCTCCCGCCTTGGGAGAGGTCGGTGCCGCCGTCAATATTGCTCCGAATGCAACGCGGGCGCTTCTTGCCATCGGGCTCGGCGAAAAGATCGCCGGCATGGCCAATTCCTCCCCAGGAATCTACACGCGGAACATGCAAACCGGTGAGTTTCTTGAATTCAATGACCGGCGCAAAACCGCAGCCCGTCTCGGTGCGCCGTATTACACGTTTCACCGCGCTGATTTGCTGGATGCATTGGCGAGCGGACTGGATCGCCGCTTGGTCCATCTCGACCATCGACTCGTCGGGATCGAGGAGCAAAGCGACAGTGTCGTGCTCGCTTTCGCCAACGGCGCCAAAATCGAAGCCGAATTCGTCATCGGTGCCGACGGCGTGCGCTCGGTCATCCGCCAAGCTCTCTACGGCCAAGACAATCCGACCTATACTGGCCAAATGGTCTGGCGCGCGCTCCTCGATGGTCGCGATGTTCCGCCTGAGGTGCTCGAGCCGACCGGACATGTCCAGTGGGTGGGTCCTGGTTGTCATCTCCTGGCGTATTACATCCGCGGCGAGAAGCTTGTGAATATCGTCACGCAGGAAGACACCAACAAATGGGTCGAGGAGGGCTGGTCGACCCGCGGCGATCCCGACGAAATGCGGTTGAGCTTTCCCGAACCCGAGCCGCGGCTCGCGAAATTGCTCAGCCTAGTGACCGAATGCTCAAAGTGGGGCCTCTTCACGCGGCCGCTGACGGAGAACTGGGGACGCGGCCGGATCCAGCTCATCGGCGACGCCGCGCATGCCATGCTGCCCAATGCCGGGCAAGGCGCCTGCCAGGCGTTCGAGGACGCCTATATACTCGGGTGCTGGCTGCAAGCTTGCCGCAACTCGGTTGAGGCCTTCACCAATTTCCGGCGCGTCCGCATTCCCCGCGTTCATGGGGTGCAGCGACTCTCGTTCTCCAATGCCCGCTTCAAGCACATGCACGATAGCTCGGCGCAGAAGGCGTCAATCGCCGCCGGCAAGGGCAGCGTCCACGGCACCGCCGACTGGGTCTGGGGCTACGATCCCATTGTCGAATGGGACAAAGAGCCTTCCGTTCCCGTCGCCTACGCTGCTTGAGGTCGGTCCGTCGCCCTAAGCAGTCTTGTTCGCGACGTCCGCCTCTGCGGCATTCCGCCCGGAAAGCTCCGCGCCGGCGTCCGGCGCAAGCTGCAATTACACGAAAACCGCGCTCGCCGAGAACAGGCCGACTACGATGAAGGCCGGCGGAAAATCCGCGGCGATCGTTGCCGTCGAATGTCTAGGCCACAGTGTCGTCTCGACGGCGAGCGCGCCGACGGCGACACCGGTGGACAACGACAATTGCTGCTCGAAGCCACGCACTCCTTGCACCCCTTGCACCCCTTGCACCCCGCGCAACCATCTTGCGAAACGGCAGACAAATGGGTGAATATGTCGGCGGCCGCCGCTAAACAAAAATCATAGACGGCCCCAGGGAGGAATCGTGATTTTAGCCCGCGCACTTGCGGCGGCGCTATTCTCCGCATGTCTTTTGGCAGCCTGTTTTTTGGCCACCGGCGCCGCTTGGGCGCAGACTTATCCCAATCACCCCATCACTTTGCTGGTGCCGTTCGCGCCCGGTGGCGCGACCGACGCGATCGCACGCATCATCCAGAGCCCGATGGAGCAATCGTTGGGCCAGCCGATCGTGATCGAAAACATCGGCGGCGCCGGCGGCATGATTGCCGCCGCCAAGGCGGCCCGCGCCGATCCCGACGGCTACACGTTGCTGATACATCAGGTGGCGCTGGCGGCAGGCATGTCGATGTATTCAAATCTCACGTTTGATGCCGAAAAGGATTTTGTCACCATCGGCCTCATCAACACCGCCGCTTCGATGCTTACGGGACGCCACACGCTGCCGGCGAACAACTTCAAAGAGCTTTTGATCTGGATGAAAGAGCCCGGACGGGACATTCAAATCGGGCATCCCGGCGTCGGCTCATACGGTCATTTGGCCGGAGTGCTGGTCGCCCAGGAGCTCGGCGTGAAAGTCACGCAGGTGCCCTATCGCGGTGCAGGCCCGGCGCTTGTCGATCTCTTGGCGGACCAAGTGGATCTGGAATCACAATCGGCGGTGGTCGCCGGGCCCTTGGTCGCGGCCGGCAAGCTCAAAGCCTATGCCGTCATTGGCAGGAAGCGGTATGCCGGCTTGCCGGACCTGCCGACCATGGGCGAACTCGGTTACGACAAGCTCAATATCGATTTCTGGCACATGCTGCTCGCGCCCGCCGGCACGCCGCGTCCGATCGTCGATAAGATCAATACCGCGCTACGCGCTGCGCTGGCCGACGCCAAGGTGCAAAAGACCTTCGCCGACGGCGGCATGGATGAATTCGCGCCCAACGAGGAAACGCCCGAGGCCGCGAGCGCTTTGCTCAAGCGGGAGGTCAAGCTCTGGGGCGACGTGATCCACGCCAACCACATCGCGGCGCAGTAGCGGGGGCCTTAGAGCATGATCCAGAAAAGTGAAAACCAGCTTTCGGTAAAGATCATGCTCACACGAAAGTCATAGCTCGCCGATCAAGCCGCCGGCACCGTTGCGCCGGCTGCCGGCGCCTTCTCGTTTGTCCCGGACTCCGGCAGCAGCGCTGCGGCCTTCAGTCCGGCCTGAACTTTCGGCACTGTGGTTTTCACGTCGGTGATCGGCAGGCCGTGGGTCGGTGCGATGGTCTTGACGCCGAGCCGTTCGATCAAATGGTCGAGCCGATCGCAATACACATTCATGTCGGCGAACTTGGTCCAGAACAATGCCAGGTCCGCAAACGTCGACGAGACGTCCGGCAGATCGAGTGAAACCGCTTCTTCGGCGACTAGGCCGCAATGGCCGTCCTCGTGATAGTGGCTGTAAGCGAAGCCGTCGCCGGGGAACAGCACGCGCTCTCGGGTGTCGAAGCCCCACCACGTGGTGCGCAGATCGCGGATCACCGGCTCGACCGCCATCAGGGTCCGACCACCGAGGTCGATCTCGTCGCCTTCTTTCATCCACCGCATGCGGTATTCGTATTGCGGGAAGGCGAGGTGGTAATCGCTGACATCGCCGCACAACAGCACGTCGGGAAACGTCTTGAGGATGCGGCCGAGACCGCCGCAATGCGGCGTCTCCTGGTGGGTGACGAACAGATATTTCAGCGGCGCGACGCCCCTGGCGAACAGTTCATTCAGGTGCCGTTCGATGACCGGGAAGTCCTTGGGATGGCCGGTTTCGACGAGGATCGACGCGTCCCCGCCGGCGACCAGAAAGGCGGCATTGTAGCCGTGATAGATCTTGCCTCTGTGGCGCTGCTCCAGGCAGTCGCCGATCCAGAATACGCCGGGCGCGATTTCGCGGGGCATTCTGTTGGCCGGAATCTTGTCGATCATTGTCTCAGCGCTCCTCGTCGCGCGTGACGTAGCGCGACACCGCCACGCTCTTGTCGCAGCTTTTCAGAAACTCATCCAGCATCCGGTAGTGTCGCGCCACCACGTTGCGGCCGCGCAGAATGCAGCCGTAGCCGGGGGCAATGGTTTCGATGTCGTATTTGTCGAATATGTTGCCGATGCCGCGCCGCATCGAGTTGGTCGTCACGCCCTCCAGCCACCAATAGCGCGTGTTCAGCATGAACGAGCGAAGGTCGCGCAGCGACGTGGAATCGTTGTTGGTCGAATTCTTGTCGGTCTCTTGCACAAGCCAGGGCCCGGTCGCGGTGTCGCGCCAGACGTGCGTAAACATGTCGGATGAGAACAATGTGCGGGTCGCGCGGTCGTAGAGCCAGCGCGTGGCGATGAGGCGGATCGGCGCCTGCATCACGTCGATCGCCCGGCCGGCTTTGCCGAGCGCAATCGTGTCGGCGCGGGTCACCGCGGTGACCTTCATCGATTTGAGAATGTCGCGGCCTTCCGCCTTGGCGCCGAAATCGAACCAC
This sequence comes from uncultured Alphaproteobacteria bacterium, assembly GCA_963761185.1. Classification (GTDB taxonomy): domain Bacteria; phylum Pseudomonadota; class Alphaproteobacteria; order Rhizobiales; family Xanthobacteraceae; genus BOG-931. The sequence goes on along the minus strand of CAVXFY010000011.1, from coordinate 476,039 downwards.
AGCGCCGCGTCGACATTGCTGGTATAGCAGGTCTCGACGTTGAAATGTCCGGCGAAGCTCTCGACATTGTTGATCGACATGAATTCGTTGAGCCGGAGTGGGAACATCGACAAAGGCAGTCCCGGCGCGATCAGCGATTCAATCTGCGCTGCGGATCACCGGCTCGTCCTTGCCAAAGCCGGTGTCGATCAGCATCGCGGCGTCGCCCTGTGTCAGCAAATAGCTGTTCACGACGGAGAAGCCGCGGGCGCTCGCCGGATAGCAGCTGACCCGGCCGTCGAGCGCAAAGGGATTTTGCAGCGCGTAGAGCTGATCGTCCGCAAGGGATGCGATGCCGCCGGTAAAACCTTGCGGCGCGCTAGCTTCCTGGAGCATTTCCTGAGTCGTTTCCTGCGGCGTTTCTTGGGATGATTTTTGGGACGTTTCTTGGGACGTTTCTTGGGGCGCGTATGGATTTAACAACGAAAGTTTATCGGGCTTCTCCGGCGAAGGGAACAGGTTTCACGCCGCCCTGCGCGCTCGCGTAATTCGTGAGTACGCACCCTAAGCGCTCTTGTTCGCCACGTCCGCTTCCGCCGCCTTCCGTCCGGAGAGCTCCGATCCGGCGTCGGGCGCAAGCTGCAAGAATACGAAAATCGCGCTCGCCGAAAGCAGCCCGACGACGATGAAGGCCGGCGGAAAATCGGCGGCGGTCATCGCTGTCGAATGTCTGAGCCACAGCGTCGTCTCAACGACCAGCGCGCCGACGGCGACGCCGGTCGACAACGACAATTGCTGCGCGGCCGCCACCATTGCGGTCGCCCGGCTCATTTTCGCCGGCTCGATTTCCGCATAAGCGATGGTATTGATACTGGTGAATTGCAGCGACCGGAAAAAGCCGCCGGACAGGAGAATACCGACCATCGCCCAGATCGGCATGCCCGGCACGAACGTCGCGCAAGCCAGCACGAAGATGCTGCTGACCAGTGCGTTGTAGAGCAGCACGTTGCGATAACCGAAGTGGTTCAGCACGCTTGCGACCGCGGCTTTCATGAACAGCGAACCGAGCGCGGTGGTGAAGGTGATGAGGCCGGACTGAAACGGCGTCAGATTGAATCCGACTTGCAGAAGCAGCGGCAACAGGAACGGCAACGCGCCGATGCCGAGCCGGAACAGAAAGCCGCCGACGACGCTGGCGCGGAATGTCGGCAGCCGCAGCAGATTGAGATCGAGGATCGGCGCCGGGGTCCGTCCGGCATGCACGACATAGGCTACCGCCGAAATCGCGCCGATGCAGATCAGCGCCGCGACCGCGCCCACCGGCAGCGATTCAAGCCCCATCGCGGACAGGCCGAAGGCGAGCCCGGCAATGGCCATCCCCGAGAGCGCGAAGCCGAGGAAATCGAACGGGTCGCGGTGTTCGACATGGACATTGGCGATATAGCGCGACGCCAGCACAATGCCGACAAGCCCGATCGGCACGTTGATCAGAAATATCCAATGCCATGACGCGTAGGTCGTGATGAAGCCGCCGAGCGGCGGGCCGCAGATCGGTCCGATCAGCGCCGGCATGGTCACAAGCGACATGGCGTTGAGGAGATTCTTCTTGTCGACGGTGCGCACCATGATGAGCCGACCGACCGGCGTCATCATGGCGCCGCCCATGCCCTGAATGATGCGCGCCAGCACGAATTCGTCGAGCGAACGCGAGGCGGCGCAGCCGATCGAGCCGAGTACGAAGACGCCGATGGCGAAGCGGAACACATTACGCGCGCCAAAGCGGTCGGCGGTCCAGCCGCTCGCCGGAATGCAGATGGCGAGCGAGAGCAGGTAGGACGTCACCGCGAGCTTGAGCGTCAGCGGACTGGTGAGCAGCGCCCGTGCAATGGCGGGAAGCGAGGTCGCGATGACCGTCGAATCCATGTTTTCCATGAACAGCGCCGTGGCAATGATCAACGGCACGACGCGGTCGTAGGAGTTTGACGGTGGCATCTGTGGCAGGGGGCTCGCGGCGTCTTTTATCTGCGCATGATCCTATCCGACCTTCCTTCGCCCGCCGAAGCGGGCTTCGCGAAGGCGGGAAACCGGGATCCACCCTCGGGTCGGAGTTCGAGGGCAGGCCTTTTCGGGATCTAGCTTGGGCTGCAGCATGTCTGCCGCTATTATGTCAGCCGTTTGGCCGCTTCCTCGACCATGCTCAAATCGGAATATTTCTCGACGTCGATATCGTCCTTGAGCAGGCCGACCTCTTTCTGCTGCTGCAGGTTGCTCTGCAGCGCCTTGAGGTTCGGCATGCAGTTCGGGTCGCGAAATTGATCGCGGCTGCCAAAGGCCCAATCGACCCGGGCCGGCGGCACCTTGATCAGCCGCGCGACAATGGCGACGGCTTCGTCGTGGTTCTTCGGATCGGTGTACCAGCGGATCGCGCGGATCGTATCTTCGAGAAAATCGACGAGGGCTGGGCGGTTCTGCGCGATAAAGCCTGTCCGCGCCGTCCACATCGTCAGCTGGGTGACGCCGAACGCATCCTTCTGCGTGAACAGCGTGCGCGCCATGGCGCGGAGCTCGGGGTCGAGCGAGAACGGTGGCACGGCGCTGACGAGATCGGCCTTGCGTTCGGCAAGCATGGCGCGCATGGCCGGGAAGGGAGCCTCGACGACGGTATAGTCCTTATTGGCCTCCAAGCCGTTGCGATGCAGCATCGCGCGCATCGCGACGTCGACCGCGCTACCCATGGCGTTGGTGGCGAGCACCTTGCCCTTGAGGTCGGCGACGGTCTTCACCGGGCCGTCATTAAGCACCATGAATTCGTTGGTGCCGTGGCCCGGCACGCCGTCCTGGACTTCGTCGCAGATCGCCCGCAGGTCGTCCATGCGCGCGTTCTCAATCGCAAGCCCGAACGAGGAAAATGCCAGCGGCCCGATGTCGAGCTGACCTGCCGCGAGCGCGGTTATCACCGGCGGCGTGCCTTCAAAGCGCGTCGCTTCGGCGACGTAAGACCGGCCGAAATGCTTGAGAATGTCCTTTTTCTCGAGCACCAGCGGCGCGCTCGAAGCCGGCACCACGACCCAGCCGATGCGAATTTTCACCGGTGCGGCCTGCGCCAAAGCGCGCCCGCGGCCGGCCGCGAGCGCCGCGCTCGCCGATGCTGCCCCCATGCCGAAACTGCGGCGGCTTATGCCCCGCGCCATATGCTCAGCCATGCCTTTCCTCCCCGGTGTTTTGCCCCTTATCCGCACTTAAGTCGGCACCAGGGCCTGTTCTTTGCGGTCAAGTCATGCTATCGACCGCCGCCAACCCAAAAGCGGGCCGCAAACGCCCCGGAGAGTCGGACGAAGGGCCAAACTCCTTCCGTCCACGAGGCGTCATCCCTATATGCTGGCCCACGGATTCGGGCCATGCGGAGTTGGCAATGGCAACGGTTTCAAGCGACTTATTTCGCCAAGCTTACACCTTCGACGACGTGCTCTTGAAGCCCGGATTGTCCGATGTCATGCCGTCGGAGGTCGATATTCGCTCGCGGATCACGCGCAATATTCTCCTCAATATCCCGATCGTCGCTTCGGCCATGGATACCGTGAGCGAGGCGAATATGGCGATCGCCATGGCGCAGGCCGGCGGCATCGGTGTCATCCACCGCAATCTCGAACCCGACGCCCAGGCGGCGCAGGTGCGGCAGGTGAAGAAATTCGAATCCGGCATGGTGGTGAATCCGGTCACCATCCGCCCCGATGCGACGCTCGCCGAAGCGCTGGCGCTGATGCAGGAGCATCACATTTCCGGCATCCCCGTGGTCGAGGGCGGCGGCAACGGCCAGAGCGGCAAGATCCCCGGCAAGCTCGTCGGCATCCTCACCAATCGCGACGTGCGCTTTGCGACCGACAAGCGACAGAAAATCTCCGACCTGATGACCAAGGAGGGCCTGGTTACGGTCCGCGAAAGCGTCGATCAGGACGAGGCCAAGAGGCTCCTGCACCAGCACCGCATCGAGAAGCTCCTGGTCGTCGATGCCCAATACCGCTGCGTCGGCCTCATCACGGTGAAGGATATCGAGAAGGCGGTGGCGAACCCCAATGCCTGCAAGGACGAGCAGGGCCGCCTCCGCGTTGCTGCCGCAACCTCGGTCGGCGAGGCCGGTTACGTGCGCAGCGAAGCCTTGATCGAGGCCGGCGTCGATCTCGTCGTGGTCGATACCGCGCACGGTCATTCCCGGCGTGTGCTCGAATCCGTCACCCGCATCAAGCGCATCTCGAACGCGGTCGAGGTGGTCGCCGGCAATATCGCGACGGCCGAAGGGGCGAAGGCGCTGATCGATGCCGGCGCCGATTGCATCAAAGTCGGGATCGGGCCGGGCTCGATCTGCACCACCCGTATCGTCGCCGGCGTCGGTGTGCCGCAGCTCACCGCCATCATGGACGCGGTCGAAGTGGCGCGCGAGACCAAGACGCCGGTGATCGCCGACGGCGGCATCAAATATTCCGGCGATCTCGCCAAGGCAATCGCCGCCGGCGGCGATTGCGCCATGGTCGGATCGTTGCTCGCCGGCACCGACGAGACGCCGGGCGAAGTGTTTCTCTATCAGGGCCGCTCCTACAAGACCTATCGCGGCATGGGCTCGGTCGGCGCCATGGCGCGCGGCTCGGCCGACCGCTACTTCCAGCAAGAGATCAAGGACACGCTCAAGCTCGTGCCCGAGGGCATCGAGGGCCAGGTGCCTTACAAAGGGCCGGTCGCGAACGTGCTGCACCAGCTCGCCGGCGGCCTGCGCGCCGCGATGGGTTATGTCGGCGCCAAGGATATCGACGAGTTCCATGACAAGGCGGAGTTCGTACGCATCTCCGGCGCTGGCTTGCGCGAGAGTCACGTTCACGACGTCACCATCACGCGCGAGAGCCCGAACTATCCGAGCCGGGAGTAACCCTGCCGATGTCGGTCCCGGCCGCCGATCCGTTCGCGAAGATACGCACGGCCACCAACGCCCATCGCGCCAAGCACGGCTGCGGCGCTTATCCTTATGACAACGGCCCGTTGCTCGCGGCCTTGGCCGGAGCGGCCAATGCGCGGCGCATCTTGGAACTGGGCACGGCGCTCGGCTACACGGCGCTGTCCTTTGCATCGGGCGCGCCGGATGCGACCGTCGACACGATCGAGCGCGATCCCGAGCACGTGCAGCTTGCGCGCGACAATATCGCGGCCGCTGCCATGGACCACCGCATCACCGTGCACGAGGGCGATTTTGCAAGCGTCCTGCCGACGCTCGATCCCGGTTACGACGTTGCCTTTTTCGACGGCGGCACGCCGGTGACCTCGTTGCACAAGACGCTGCGCGGCTTGCTGCGCACCGGCGGCACGCTGATCACCGCCAATCTCAATCACGGCGGCACGGCGGACGCCGTGCGCAAGGCGCTGTTCGACGGCAAATCCTGGCGCAGCGCGCTGGTCGACGGGGACGGCGAGACGGCGATCAGCGTGAAGCTTTAGTATTCATTCAGATTTTTGTTGGGAGTGACGCGATGTCGGTTCAAGCCATTCTGTTGCCGTTGTTCGTCGAGGTGATCCTCACCTTCGTCTTGTTGTTTTGTCTTGCCCCGATGCGCACGCGCGATTTCGGCTCGGGCGCGGTCAAGCCGCAGGATATCGCGTTGCGCGAGCCGAACTGGCCCAAGCGCACGCAACAATTCGCCTATTCGTTTTCCAACCAGTTCGAACTGCCGGTGCTGTTCTATGTTTTGACGATCCTCGAATACATCACGCATCAGGCCGGCGTCGCCTTTGTAGTTTTGGCCTGGATCTTCGTGATCTTCCGCATCCTGCACGCCTATGTGCATGTGACCAGCAATATCATGCGGCTGCGCGGCGCGCTGTTCGCGGTGTCCGCCGTGGTGCTCGCGATCATGTGGGTCGTCTATATCGTCGAGGTGTTGACGCTGCCGTGAGAAACATAATGCCGCTTAGTCTTCGCCATCTTGCCGTCCGGCAAGCCGCATGACGCCTGCGGCGAGGCTTTCGGCTGCGACCGAGGTGTTCACCGACATCGAGACGCGGCGGCGTCCCGGCGGCGATGCGCTCAAGGATTGGGGCCTGTCGCACCGCTTTGCAGGCTCGGGCGATCGTGCCGCCATCGCCGGGCTTGTCTATGACGCGTTGCGCCGCAAGGCGTCTTCGGCTTGGTTGATGGGCGAGGCGACTGCGCGCGCCGTGCTGATCGGCATGTTGCGCCGGGAGCGCGGGCTTGGCATCGCGGATATCGAAGCATTGTGCAGCGGCGCGCGCTTTGCGCCTCCGCCGCTGACGGATGCTGAAAAGACGGCGCTTGCGTCCGACACGCTCGCAACCGCTCCGGCGCATGTTCAGGGCGACTATCCGGATTGGCTCGATCCATATTTGGCGCGCGCGTTCGGCGACGAGCGCGCCGCCGAAGGCGAGGCGCTCGCAAGCCGCGCGCCGCTCGATCTGCGCGTCAACACGCTTATCACCGACCGCGACGACATGGTTCCGCGGCTTTCGCATCTCGGCGCCGCGCCGACGCGCTGGTCGCCCGTCGGGCTTCGCATCCGGCTCGCCGCCGACGCCAAAAGCCCGGCCATCCATGCCGAGCCGCCGTATCTGAAGGGCCAGATCGAAATCCAGGACGAGGGCTCGCAACTTGCCGCGTTACTGGCCGGAGCCAAACCCGGGGAACAGGTGATCGACCTCTGCGCCGGCGCCGGCGGCAAGACGCTGGCGCTTGCCGCCGCGATGGAAAATCACGGACAAATTTATGCGACGGATAGCGACAAACGGCGCCTCGCGGCGATCCACGAGCGCATCGCGCGCGCCGAGGCGCGCAATATCCAGGTGCGGACGCCCAAGGGCTCAGGCGCCGGGGACGCCGAAATCTTGGGCGATCTCGCCGGACGCGCCGATCTCGTTGTGATCGACGCGCCGTGCACCGGCACCGGCACGTGGCGGCGCAATCCTGACGCTAAATGGCGCATCCGCCCCGGAGCGCTCGCCGAGCGCATTAAGCAGCAGGAAGCCGTGCTGGAGCGCGCCTCCGGCCTGGTCAAGCCGGGCGGCCGCATCGTCTACATTACCTGTTCGGCGCTGGTTGAGGAGAACGGCGACCGGATCCAGGGCTTCGCCGGTCGGCACTCGGATTTTTCCGTGGAAAAGCCGGCCAATGTGATCAAAGCTTTGGGCGAGCGCGCCTATCTTTTCGGCCGGGCCGTCCTTATCTCCGGCGAGGGCCTGTTGATGACGCCGCGGCGGACTGAAACTGACGGGTTTTTCGTCAGCATGTTGCGGCATACCGCGTAATTTCGGTTCCAAAACTGGCTGGAATAAATGGCATCCCTTGCTCATGCTCGACAGCCGCAGGCGGGTGCCTTAGAACCCGCTATGGCGCAAGATTTGCATTTCCACGACAAGATTCTGATCGTCGATTTCGGCTCGCAGGTCACCCAGCTCATCGCGCGGCGGGTGCGCGAGGAGAGGGTCTATTGCGAGATCGTGCCGTTCCAGAAGGCCGAAAGCGCGTTCCGTGAGATGAAGCCGAAAGGCGTCATTCTCTCCGGCGGCCCGGCTTCGGTGCTGGAGAAGGACGCGCCGCTTGCGCCCAAGGCGATCTACGACGCTGGCGTGCCGATCCTCGGCATCTGCTACGGCGAGCAGGCCATGGCGCAGCAGCTCGGCGGCAAGGTCGAGGCGGGCCATCACCGCGAATTCGGCCGCGCCGAGATCGAAGTCACCGATACGACGCCGCTGTTCGACGGCGTGTGGGAGGTCGGGCAGAAATATCCGGTGTGGATGAGTCACGGCGACCGCGTCACCGCGCTGCCCAAAGGCTTCAAGGTTGTCGGCACCTCGCCCAACGCGCCGATCGCCATGATCGCCGACGACGCGCGCCAATTCTACGCCACGCAATTTCATCTCGAAGTCGTGCACACGCCGCACGGCGCCGCCATCCTGCGCAATTTCGTGCGCAAGATCGCCCGCTGCACCGGCGATTGGACGATGCGCGCGTTCAAGCTCGAGGCAATCGAGAAGATCCGCAAGCGGGTTGGCCAAAGCAGGGTGATCTGCGGGTTGTCCGGCGGCGTCGATTCCGCCGTCGCCGCGGTCCTGATTCATGAGGCGATCGGCGAGCAGCTCACCTGCGTCTTCGTCGATCACGGGCTCTTGCGCTTGGGCGAAGCCGAAAACGTGGTGGCGTTGTTCCGCGGCCACTACAATATTCCACTCGTCCACGTCGACGCCTCCGATACTTTCCTCAAGGCGCTCGACGGCGTCGACGATCCCGAGTTAAAGCGCAAGACCATCGGTAAATTGTTCATCGACGTGTTCGAGGCCGAAGCGAAGAAGATCGGTGGTGCGAGATTTTTGGCGCAAGGCACGCTCTATCCCGACGTGATCGAGAGCGTCTCGTTCACCGGCGGTCCCTCGGTGACCATCAAGTCGCATCACAATGTCGGCGGCCTGCCCGAGCGCATGAACATGAAGCTCGTCGAGCCGCTGCGCGAGCTGTTCAAGGACGAAGTGCGTGCGCTCGGCCGCGAGCTCGGCCTGCCGGACGTCTTCGTCGGCCGCCATCCGTTCCCCGGTCCGGGTCTCGCCATCCGTTGCCCTGGCGGCATCACCCGCGAAAAGCTCGACATCCTGCGCCTTGCAGACAATGTCTTCATCGAGGAAATCCGCCGCGCCGGTCTCTACGACGACATCTGGCAGGCCTTCGCGGTGCTGTTGCCGGTGCGCACCGTCGGCGTCATGGGCGACTTCCGCACCTACGATTTCGTCGTCGGGCTTCGCGCGGTGACCTCGACCGACGGCATGACCGCGGATTTCTATCCGTTCGACATGAAGTTCATCGGCGGCGTGGCGACGCGGATCATCAACGAAGTCAGAGGCGTCAACCGCGTCGTTTACGACGTGACAAGCAAGCCGCCGGGCACGATTGAGTGGGAATGAACGGACCGCCTAAGGCAGCGTGTTCATATTCATCGGCGCCATGTTCACCTTGAGGTGATACATGATCCACAGCGAGCCGGTCAGCGCGATGATCAGAATCACGGCGGTGAAGATCAGCGCCATCATGTTCCAGCCGGCCTCGGATCGCGCATCGAGATGCAGGAAATAGACCATGTGCACGACGATCTGCGCCACGGCGAGGATCGTGATCGCGAATGCGGTTGCGTTCTTGCTCTCGAGCACGCCTGACATCACCAGCCCGAACGGGATCGCGGTCAGGATGACCGAAAGGCCGAAGCCGATCAGGTAGCCGTCGAGCGTGAGGTGGGGCTGATGGGCGTCGCCGTGCCCGCCGTGAGCGGTATCGTGAGCCGCATCGTGTCCCACATTATGACCTGCATGCACGTCGGACGTCATCGGAGCATTCCCATCAGATAGACGAAGGTGAAGACGCCGATCCAGACGACGTCGAGAAAGTGCCAGAACATGGAGAGGCACATCAGCCGGCGGCGATTGGCCTCGATCAGGCCGCGCTGGCCGACCTGAACCATCAGCGTCACCATCCAGACGAGGCCGGTGGTGACGTGCAACCCGTGGGTGCCGACCAGGGTGAAGAACGACGACAGGAACGCGCTGCGCTGCGGGGTTGCGCCTTGGCGGATGAAGTCGGCGAATTCGTAGAGCTCGATGCCGATGAAGCAGAGGCCGAAGAAGGCGGTGACGGCGAGCCACATCTGCGTGCGGCCGGCGCGATTGTCCTGCATCGCCAGCATCGCGAAGCCGTAAGTGATCGACGACAACAGCAGCATCGTGGTGTTCACCGCGACCAGCGGCAGATCGAACAGGTCCTTCGGCGAGGGGCCTGCAGCGTAGTTGCCGCCAAGCACGCCATAGGTCGCAAACAGCACCGAGAAGAGCAAACAGTCGCTCATAATGTAGATCCAGAAGCCGAGCTGGGTGCTGTAGCCGGCCGGATGCGGATGCTCGTCGAGAACGTAGAAGCTCGGGGCTTCGGCGGCGCCTCGCGGCGCGGTCACGGCGCCATGCGCCGGGGTCGCCGTGTCGGGGGAGGCGACGAAAGCGTCGCCGGTGACGGCCAGAGTTGTCATGTTACACCTGCGCCCCGAGAAGCTTAGTCCGCTCGCTTTCCGCGCGCGCGATCTCGTCCGCCGGAAGGTCGTACTCGCGGTTGTAATTGAAGGTGTGGCCGATGCCGACGGCGAGTGCCGCGACGAAGGCAAGCGCCGCGAGCCACCAGATGTACCAGATCATGCCGAACGCGAAGGCGACGCTTAGCCCGCCGAGAATAATTCCGGTCGGCGTGTTCTTCGGCATGGCAATCGGCTCGAAGCCGGTGAGCGGGCGATGAAAGCCGCGCTCCTTCATGTCCCACCACGCGTCGGTCGAGTGGACGATCGGCGTGAAGGCGAAATTGTAGGCCGGCGGCGGCGAGGAGGTCGACCATTCGAGCGTGCGGCCGTTCCACGGATCGCCGGTCGTGTCGCGCAGCTCTTCGCGCTTCCACACGCTGACGCCGATCTGGATCAGGAAACAGCCGATGCCGGCCGCGATCAGGAGCGCGCCGAAGGCGGCGATGATGAACCAGATATGGAGCGAGGGGATATCGAACACGCGCAGCCGGCGCGTCACGCCCATCAGGCCGAGCACGTAAAGCGGCATGAAGGCGAAGTAGAAGCCCGTGACCCAGAACCAGAACGACAGCTTGCCCCAGAACGGGTCGAGCTTGAAGCCGAACGATTTCGGGAACCAGTAATTGATGCCGGCGAACATGCCGAACAGCACGCCGCCGATGATGACGTTGTGGAAATGCGCGATCAGGAACAGGCTGTTGTGCAGTTCGAAGTCGGCCGGTGGCACCGCCAAGAGCACGCCGGTCATGCCGCCGATGACGAAGGTCACCATGAAGGCGATCGTCCACATCATCGGGAGTTCGAAGCGGATGCGTCCGCGATACATCGTGAACAGCCAATTGAACATCTTGGCCCCGGTCGGGATCGAAATGATCATCGTCGTAATGCCGAAGAACGAATTGACGCTGGCGCCGGAGCCCATCGTGAAGAAATGGTGCAGCCAGACGAGGTAGGACAGGATGGTGATGACGACGGTGGCGTAGACCATCGACGTGTAGCCGAACAGCCGCTTGCCGCAGAACGTCGAGGTCACTTCGGAGAACACGCCGAAGGCCGGCAGGATGAGGATGTAAACTTCCGGATGGCCCCAGATCCAGATCAGGTTCACATACATCATCGGGTTGCCGCCGAAGTCGTTGGTGAAGAAATCGGTGCCGACGTAACGATCGAGCGTGAGCAGGGCGAGGACCGCGGTCAGAACCGGGAAGGCGGCGACGATCAGAATGTTGGTGCAGAGCGCAGTCCAGGTGAAAATCGGCATCCGCATGATGGTCATGCCTGGCGCGCGCAATTTCACGATCGTGCAGACGAAGTTCACGCCGGACAGCAGCGTGCCAAGGCCGGCGACCTGAAGTCCCCAGATGTAATAATCGACGCCGACATCGGGACTGTAGGCATATTCCGACAGCGGCGGATAAGCGAGCCAGCCGGTGCGGGCAAACACGCCGACGAACAGCGAGATCATGACGATGACCGCGCCGGCCACCGTCATCCAGAAGCTGAAATTGTTGAGGAACGGAAACGACACGTCGCGCGCGCCGATCTGCAGCGGCACGACGATATTGATCAGTCCGACGATCATCGGCATCGCCACGAAGAAGATCATGATCACGCCGTGGGCGGTGAAGACCTGATCGTAATGATGCGCGGGGAGGAAACCCTCCGAGCCGTTGAAGGCTGTGGCCTGTTGCGCGCGCATCATCAGCGCGTCGGCGAAGCCGCGCAGCAGCATGATGATGCCAAGCACCATATACATGATGCCGATGCGCTTATGGTCGATGGAGGTGAACCACTCGCTCCACAGATAGCCCCAAAGGCGGAAATAGGTCAGCGCGCCGAGCACCAGAGTGCCGCCGATCGCCACCATGATGAAGGTGGCGACCAGAATCGGCTCGTGAATTGGGAGCGCGTCGAGCGTGAAGCGGCCGAAGATGAATTTCAGGAGCGTCGAGTTATTTTCAAACATGTCGCGCGTGACTTCAGGTGTTGGAGGGCCGGCTCGGCGTGGCCGGCGGTTCCGGCAACGGCGTCGGCAGCGAAGTGGATGTTGGCCGCTCCGTTGTCGGCGAGCCTAAGAAGGTCGCGAATGGCGGGCGCGGCAAGCCGGCGCCGCGAAGCGGTGCGCCATTAGAAGGCGAGGCCGTTGCCGGCGCGACATGCGGAGTGACTTGCGGCGCCGCCGGTGTCGCGTCGGCGGTCACGCCCATCGGATGCGCGGGATCGCAGAGGCTCGTGACGTAGGTCGCTTCGGGGCCCAAAGCGCCGCGGCGGGCGAATTTGTCGTATTCGAGCGGCAGAACGTTGTTGATGCCGGCGAGCCCGAGGCCGCCTTTTTCGTCGATGGCAGCCATCTGATTGAGGCACATCTTGCCCGGCTCGACACACTCATTGAGGATCGCGTTGTAAAGACCGGAATCGACACTGGCATAGCCGCGCGCCGGCTCGTTCTCGCTCGGCCGTTCGAGCTTAAGATAATCACTGCGGCCGAGCGAACCGCCGCCCGCCTTCACCTGCGCGACCCATTTGTCGAAATCGTCGCTGCTCATGCTCACAAACGGAAAGTGCATTCCGGAGAAGCCCGAGCCGCTGTAATTTGCCGAGAAGCCGTCATAGGTCCCGGTCTCGTTCATCACCGCATAGAGCGTCGTCTCCATGCCCGGCATGGCGTAGATCTGACCGGCGAGCGCGGGGATAGAAAACGAATTCATCACCGACGACGAGGTGATGCGGAAATCGATGGTGCGGTTCGCCGGCGCAGCGAGCTGATTGAGCGTGGCGATGCCGTATTGCGGGTAGATGAACAGCCACTTCCAGTCGAGCGCGACGACGTCGATTTCCATGCGGTCCTTCGCGCCGCCCAGCGATTTTCCCGAAGCGAGGCGGTCGAGCGGGCGATACGGATCGAGCAGGTGCGTCCCCATCCAGGTCATCGCGCCGAGACAAATAATAATGAGAAGCGGCGCGCCCCAGATGACGAGCTCAAGCTGCGTCGAGTGGTCCCAGTCGGGTGTGTAAGTGGCGGCCTTGTTCGATTCGCGATATCGCCAGGCAAACAGCAGCGTCAGAGCGATGACCGGCACGATGATGAGCAGCATCAGCCCGGTCGATTCGATCAGAAGGTCGCGCTGCCGGGCGGCGACGTCGCCCGAGGGGTCCAGAACCACCAGATTGCAACCGCCCAACAGGGCAAAGAGAGGCAGCAGGGCAATGATGCGAAGGCGCTTCAAGACAGGTCCTGTTAACGGTTCGGGCGATGCACCGCCCGCTATTGGCCGCGCCCCCAGCAGTGCGGCTTTAATGCACTGCAATATTAATGTCTAGCTGCAGTGCAGCATAGATGGTATGGCTGATATTCTGCAATGCAACGCTAATTTTATGGCATGGTGCCGCATTAACTAGCTGCATTGCAGCAAATGAAATATTGTGCAGTGCTATCGGCGCCTTTGAGGTCGTCGGCTTTGCCCGTTTTCTGCGGGGGTCGGGCCTCAGCTTTGGAGGTAGAATTGTCGTCATCAACTGTGGTCGAACGGGATACGCGGCTTGTGAACGCCGGCCATGACGAGCTTCATCCGGGCGAGATCGCGATCGGCGTCATCATCGGCCGAACGTCGGAATTTTTCGACTTTTTCGTTTACGCGATCGCCTCGGTGCTGGTGTTCCCGCGTCTCGTTTTCCCCGAAGTCGACGCGCTGCGCGGCACGCTCTATTCGTTTGCGATCTTCGCGCTCGCCTTTGTCGCCCGCCCCATCGGCACGTTCATCTTCACCTCGATCGACCGCAGCTATGGCCGCGGCGTGAAATTGACCGGTGCGCTGTTTCTGCTCGGCAGTTCGACCGTCGCCATGGCCTTCCTGCCGGGTTATGCGGAAATCGGCGCCGGGTCGGCGGTGCTGCTCGGGCTGTTCCGGGTTGGGCAGGGGCTCGCGCTCGGCGGCGCCTGGGACGGCCTGGCATCGCTTCTGGCGATGAGCGCGCCGGAACGGCAGCGCGGCTGGTACGCGATGATTCCGCAACTCGGCGCGCCGCTCGGGCTGATGGTGGCGAGCGGCCTGTTCGCTTATTTCGTCGCCAATCTCTCGTCGGACGATTTTTTCGAGTGGGGCTGGCGCTACGCCTTCTTCGTCGCTTTTGCCATCAACGTGGTGGCGCTGTTCGCGCGGCTGCGCATCGTCGTGACGCCGGAATACGAGCGACAATTCGAGAGCCGCGACCTCGAGCCGGCGCCGGTCACGGAAACCATGAAGGCCGAAGGGCGCAATATCATCATCGGCGCCTTCGCGCCGCTGGCGAGCTTTGCGCTGTTCCACATGGTGACGGTGTTCCCGCTGTCCTGGGTGTTTCTGTTCACGCCGCAATCTCCGGCGCGCTTTTTGATCATCCAATCGGTCGGCGCCGCGGTCGGCGTCGTGGCGATCATCGCCTCGGGCGTGCTGGCGGACCGCTTCGGACGCCGCTTGCTGTTGAGCGTGACCGCTGGCGCGATCGCCGCATTCAGCGGCTTTGCCCCGCAATTGCTCGACGGCGGCGATGTCGGCGAGTCGATCTTCGTCGTGCTCGGCTTCATCCTGCTCGGCCTGTCCTTCGGTCAGGCGTCGGGCGCCGTCGCGTCGAGCTTCTCGAAGGGCTATCGCTATACGGCGTCCGCCATGACCTCCGATCTCGCCTGGCTGGTCGGCGCCGCTTTTGCGCCCTTCCTCGCGCTCTACATGTCGAGCCGCTTCGGACTCATGTCGTCGGGCGGATATCTGTTGTCGGGTGCCGTCGGCACCTTGGTGGCGCTCGCCATCGTCGCGCGGCCGATCGAGAGCCGCGAGCCGGATCAGGCCTAGAGCGCTCGCCGCACACCGCAATCTATCGTATCGTCGCGCCGGGCCGCCGCGGTGCGGCCCCTGATGTTTTTTTCTAGAGCATGATCCCGAAAAGTGGAAACCGGTTTTCGGAAAAGATCATGCTCAAACGTAAAATCGAGGCGGGCGTCGCGACATGGCGAAGGCAAAATCGCTCACGATCTACGGCATCAAGAACTGCGACACGATGAAAAAGGCGCGCGCCTGGCTCGACAAGCACGGCGTTACTTACGAATTTCACGACTACAAGACGGCCGGCATCGCGCGTGAGCGGCTCGAAGCGTGGAGCAAGACAGTCGGCTGGGAGACTTTGCTCAACCAGGCGGGAACGACATTCCGCAAATTGCCCGACAAGGACCAAGGCGGGCTCGACGCCAAGAAGGCGATCGCGCTGATGCTCAAGCAACCGTCCATGATCAAGCGGCCGGTGCTCGATCTCGGCGGCGGCAAATTGCTGGTCGGGTTCAAGCCGGACATTTACGAGTCGCAAGTCGCGGCGCGTTAATTCGACGCGCGCGTCTTTCGCGCGATCCCTTCGCAATTCATCTCCTCGGCAAAGGCGGCGAGCGCCATTTTTCGCGCCGCCGCCAGGCCGTTGACAATGTCGATGTGCCAGCCATGATCCCGCCGCGACCGCAACCGGTCGATCCGGGATTATTGGCTATTGTGATGGGACTTGCCGTCGAAATCCTCGGCCTTGTGATTTTCCTCGGCGCGCATGTGTTCGTCACACGGCGCAACGAACGCGCCATATTGATCGCCAAGATCGGGGAATGGCCTTACCGCGGCCTGTTCGCGCTGGTCTCGATTATCGGCATCGGCCTCATCGCCTATGGGTTCGCAGCTTATCGCGCCGCGGGCCCGATCATCGTGTGGACGCCGCCGCTGTGGACGCGCCACATCGTGATTGCGCTGATGTGGCCGGCAAGCATCATGGTCGCCGCGGCCTATATCCCGGGCAATATCAAGCGCGCGCTCAAGCATCCGCTGCTGGTCGCGGTCAAAACCTGGGCCTTCGCGCATCTTTGCGCCAACGGCGATCTGGGCGGCATGATTTTGTTCGGAGCGGTCCTGGCCTGGGCGGTCTATGACCGCATCTCCCTGAAATACCGTGCCGATCCCGGCGCGCCGCCGATCCCGGCCGGCAACGGCAAGAACGACCTCATTGCCATCGTCGTCGGCACCATTATCTATCTCGCGCTCGGCTTGGTCTTCCATCCGGTTGTCATCGGCGTACCGGCCTTTGGAACGTCGGCGTTTGGGCAATAGTCAATTCGGAACAAAAACCAAAGCAGAACAACAACCACATCAGAACAACAACCACATCAGAACAACAACCACATCAGTCAAGAGTCATGTCGGCACAAAACGAAATTCGTAGATTGACTGCGCCGGACATTCTCGCCCGCAAGGGCGGCGAACCGATCGTGTGCCTCACCTCGTATCACGCGCATACCGCGCGGATTGTCGACGCGCATTGCGACGTCATCCTGGTCGGCGACTTGCTCGGCATGGTGATGCACGGGCTCGAAACCACCGTGCCGGTGACGCTCGACATGATGATCCTGCAGGGCCACGCGGTGATGCGGGGCTCCAAGCGCGCGCTGGTGACGGTCGATCTGCCGTTTGGCAGCTATGAGGCATCGAAAGAGCAAGCCTTTGCGTCTGCGGCGCGGGTGCTGAAGGAAACCGGCTGCGGCGCCATCAAGATCGAGGGCGGCCGCCGCATGGCGGAGACTATCGCCTTTCTGGTCGAGCGCGGCGTGCCGGTGATGGCGCATGTCGGCTTGACGCCGCAGGCGATCAACACGATCGGCTCGTTTCGCGCGCAGGGTCGCGACGAGAGCGACTGGGCGCCGATCGAGGCGGACGCGCGCGCGGTGTCGGACGCCGGTGCGTTCGCCGTCGTGCTCGAAGCGATTGCCGAGCCGCTCGGCCGCCGCATCACCGCGCAAATCCCGATCCCGACCATCGGCATCGGCGCCAGCGTCGCCTGCGACGGCCAGGTGCTTGTGCTCGAGGACATGCTCGGCCTGTCGCCGCGGGTGCCGAAATTCGTCAAGCGCTTCGGCGAGCTTGGACCGTCCATCGAGCGGGCGGTCAAGAACTACGCGGAGGAGGTCCGGGCGCGGACTTTTCCGGGCGTCGACCACGTCTACCCGATGCGGCCGAAAAGCGTCCCCAAGCTCGCTGAGCGCGGCAAGGGGCCTTCGCGTGCCTAAGGTCGTTTTGTGCCCGATTGGTCTCAACCATATGGGCAGGTCATAGGGGACGGCGCCGGCCCTACGTCCTATTTTGCCTTGCTCGCGCCACATCATTAAACTAGGTGGCACAAGGCTTTGCGGGCGCGGGGGTGCCCCAAAAGCTGGGATTCGTCCGAGCCCGCGCGGAAAGGCCGCTTTTCCCTTCGGGATAGACCGGGCTAGATCGCCGGATAGTCGACTGAGTGCTGGGGCTAGCGTTGGGGCTGGGACGGGTTCCGTGACCGATATTTTCAACGAAGTCGACGAGGAAGTCCGTCGCGAGCAGCTCAAGAAGCTGTGGGAGCGGTTCGGCAAATATTTCATCGCGCTGTGCGTTCTCGTGGTCGTGGGCGTGGCCGCATGGCGCGGCTATGAATGGTGGCAGGCAAAGCTCGCCGCGCAATCGGGTGTCGCGTTCGAACAGGCCACGGCTCTCGCCGCAGCCGGCAAATACCAAGAGGCGGAAGCGGCTTTCGGCAAGCTCGCCAGCGACGGCACGGCCGGCTATCGCGTGTTGGCGCGGCTCCGCCAGGCCGCCGAGCTTGCGCGCACCGACAGCAAAGCGGCCGTCAATGCCTATGACGAAATCGCCGTGGACAAGAATGCCGGACAGGTCATCCAGGACTTGGCCGCGGTACGCGCCGGCTTTCTGCTCGTCGACAGCGCGCCCTATTCCGAACTTCGCACGCGGCTTGAGCCGCTGACCGCCGCCGATCGCACCTTTCGCCACAGCGCGCGCGAGATTCTGGCGCTCTCCGCCTGGAAGTCCGGCGACTTGGCCGCGGCCCGGCAGTGGACGGATCTGATCATCTCCGATCCGCAATCGCCGTCAGGCGCGCGAAGCCGCGCCGAGGTGCTGGGCGAGCTTATTACGGCCGCGAGCAGCAAGGGCTGACGCGATGGGGGGGCAGCGCATTCCGTCATCGGTTCGGGTCGGCGCAGTGCTGGTGCTCATGCTTGCGCCGGTGGTGGGCGCCTGCACCAAAGGTGGCCAGTTCGATCCCACCGACGTTTTCAATTCCGATGTGTTCGACGGCAAGAAGAAGCTGTCGGGCCAGCGCGAGTTGGTGTTTCCGAACGGCGTTCCCGGCACGAGTATGGGCGTTCCCGCGGATCTGGTCAAAGGCTATCAGCCGCCGCCCGATCAGTCCGACGCGGACGCATCGCAGACGCCGCCTGGGGCGGGTCCGCCGGCAGCGGGCGCCGCGCCGGGAGGTGCCCCGAACGCCGGGGCTTCGACCGCCACGGCCGAAGCGAAGCCCAAGCCGAAGCCAAAACTAAAGTCCAAGCCGAAACTCGCGAGCACTCCCGCGCCAGCGGAGCCTGGGCCCGCGCCGGGCGGCCCGACGCATCTCACCATCGGTTCGCGGTCCGCCGCTCCGACCCAAACCCAAAGCGCGGGCGCGCAGACCAATTGGCCGGCGCCCGCGCAACAGTCCTCGCCGGTGCAAGCCAATTGGCCGGCCCCGGCGGCGCCGGCGTCGTCGCAAACCAATTGGCCGGCACCGCCTGCAGCGCAGCCGGCACAGAAGACGGCGCAGCCGTCGCAGTCGATCTGGCCGAATCCGCCCGCCACGACGCAGTAGGCGGTGTGCTGCCGTCCGCGCCGTTGCCCCCACGGCGCAACGACCGCGCCTTGCCGCGCCGTGTCGGCTAGAATGACGAAAGCAATTCCTCGCAAACCCCATTCCTTACGCAACCGCGGCCAATTTCCGTCATGTCCTTCACCGTCGCGATCGTCGGCCGTCCCAATGTCGGCAAGTCGACTTTGTTCAACCGGCTGGTCGGCCGCCGGCTGGCGCTGGTCGACGATCTGCCGGGAGTGACGCGCGATCGGCGCGAGGGCGAGGCCAAACTCGGCGATCTTGAATTCAAGGCGATCGATACCGCGGGGCTCGAAGATGCCGAGCGCGAGAGCCTGTCGGCGCGCATGCAGGCGCAGACCGCTGCGGCGGTGGCGCAAGCTGACGCTGTTCTTTTTGTCGTCGATGCGCGTGTCGGTATCACACCCGCCGACCGCGCTTTCGCCGACGTCGCGCGCAAATCGGGCAAGCCCACCATTCTGGTTGCCAATAAAAGCGAAGGACGCGCCGGCGCGGAGGGCGCTTTCGATGCTTACACGCTCGGTCTCGGCGATCCGGTTCCCGTCAGCGCCGAGCACGGCGAGGGTCTGGCCGATCTCTACGACGCGCTGCGTGCGGCGCTGCCCGAAGCGACCGCGGAACCTGAGGATGAGGACGATGCGACCGAGCAGGGTGAGCAGCCCATCCGCATCGCTATCGTCGGCCGGCCCAATACCGGCAAATCAACGCTGATCAATCGCTTGCTGGGCGAGGATCGGCTTTTGACCGGGCCCGAAGCCGGCATCACGCGCGATGCGATCGCCGTCGATCTGACGTGGCAAGGCAAACCACTGCGCATCCACGACACTGCCGGCATGCGCCGCCGTTCCCGGATCGACGAAAAACTCGAAAAACTCTCCGTCGCCGACACCCTCAACGCCATTCGTTTCGCCGAAGTGGTGATCGTGCTGGTCGACGCGCAGGCGCCCTTCGAAGAACAGGACACTCGCATCGCCGATCTGGTCGAGCGGGAAGGGCGCGCCATCGTCATCGCCATCAACAAATGGGACACCGTCGAGGCGGAGCCTGGGGCGCTGTCGCGTTTGCGCGCATCGGTCGATCGCCTGCTGCCGCAAATCAAGGGCGTGCCCGTCGCCGTTCTGTCGGCGAAAACCGGCAACGGCCTCGACGAGCTCATGGAAGCCGTGATGAAGGCTTACGCGGTGTGGAATCGTCGTCTGCCGACGGCCGCGCTCAATCGCTTTCTAGGCGATGCGGTCTCGGCCAATCCGCCGCCCGCGGTCAGCGGCCGGCGCTTCCGGCTCGATTACATCACACAGCCGAAAGCGCGGCCGCCGAGCTTTGTATTGTTCTGCTCACGCGCCGAAGCACTGCCGGAAACCTATCGCCGCTATCTCATCAATGGCCTGCGCGAGAATTTCGCGCTGCCCGGCACACCGATCAGGCTCACGCTGCGGGCCAAGGCCAATCCTTATGCGCACAAGAAGCGCCGCCAACGATGATCGCGCGGCGCCTGGCGAGCGCTCTCAGGCTCTCTTGACTATTTTGTATTGCTCGACGGATTGCCTCCGTCGTAGTGGCGCAGCCGTGTAAAACTTGTCCCATAGCGCATCCTTCGAATCGTGCGATAAGAATGCACCATCAAAACTCGGGACTAAACACCTAGAGCATTCCCCACTTAAGACGACGCATAACCTGCGTGTGCAAGATAGTTAGCGCATTCGCCTTGTGTGAAGGCGCCGAGAACGTCTGCGATTGCGTCCCAAAGCGAGTCTCTTGTTGGTGCGGCGGCCTTGCGGAGCAGGGTCTTGAGCTTGGCGAAGGCCATCTCGATGGGATTGAGGTCGGGAGAGTACGGCGGCAGGTAGAGGAGGAAGGCACCTCGGGCCTCGATCGCGGCGCGGACGCCCCCGACTTTGTGCGCGGGCAGATTGTCGATCACGACGATGTCGCCCTCCGACAGGCTTGGGGCCAGCACCGTCTCGACATAGACCAGGAAGGCTTCGCCGTTCATCGGTCCATCGAGAACGAAGGGTGCGACAAGCCCGTCGCGGCGCAGTCCGGCGGTGAAGGTGGTGGTTTTCCAATGTCCCCACGGCGCCTTGCCGATCAGGCGCTGGCCCCGGCGGCAGCGCCCGTGAGTGCGGACCATCTTGGTCGAGGTTCCGGTCTCGTCGACGAACACCAGGTGCTTGGCATCAAGGCTGGCCTGGCCGGCCTTCCAGCATTGCCGCGCCGCGGCTACGTCGGGGCGCTCCTGCTCGGCGGCGTGCAGAGTTTTTTTTGAAGGTCACACCGTGCCGCTTGAAGAACCGATCGACCGAGCTGTCCGTGGTGCGCACCCCGCGCTGCTGCCATAGCCGCTCGACAATCTCCGCCAGGGTCAGGTCCAATTCCTGCTCGACCAGTTCCAACAACCATGCCGCATGCGGCTCCAGCGGCGAACGGCTCTTGCCGCCGCGCCGCTGCGGGCTGACGCTTCCCGTCTCCTTGTGCAAACTCACCCACCGGATTGACGAGGACTCGCTTACCGCAAACCGCTTGGCCGCCGCTCGCCGTGAACATCCCTCGGCAACGGCCGCAACCACCCGACTGCGAAGATCATCCGAATACGGCTGTCGTCCCATGGCTTCCCTCCGAATCAGAACAGCCATGGACTCACAACCAAAACCAGCCGGGAATCCCAAGCCCGATCACAATCGATTCATCAGAACTGGGGAACGCGCTAAAGTCTGATTCCTCGGGATTGAATCGATTTGGGAATGCCAAATCGGGGCGGTTCTGATTCAAGATGCTGGCTGGATCGGAGGCCAGCATCTGATGGCACGACCTTATTCTCTCGATTTACGTGAGCGCGTGATTGCGGCGGTTGCAGCTGGCGAGAGCTGCCGCAAGGTTGCAGCCACTTACCGAGTGAGCGTGGCGAGCGTTGTGAAGTGGTCGCAGCGGTTCCGTGCGACCGGCAGCGCTGGGGCCAAGCGGATGGGTGGCAATCGGCCGCGTTCGCTGGCTGGCGAGCGGGACTGGCTTTTGGCGCGCCTTGCCGCGGTTCCAGACCTGACCTTGCGGGCCTTGGTGGTGGAGCTTGGCGAGCGCGGCGTGGTGACGAGCTACGGTGCGGTCTGGCGCACGGTCCACCATGCTGGCATCAGCTTCAAAAAAACTCTGTTCGCCACCGAGCAGGATCGTCCCGACGTGGCGCGAAGGCGTCGGCGGTGGCAGGCGTATCAAGACCGGCTTGATCCGGCACGGCTGATCTTCATCGATGAGACTTGGGCCAAGACCAACATGACGCGGTTGCGCGGCTGGGCGCCGCGCGGGCACCAGCTGCTGGCCAAGGTGCCTCAGGGACATTGGCGAACGCTGACCTTCCTGGCCGCCTTGCGTCAAAATCGGATTGACGCGCCTTGCGTCATTGATGGCCCGATCAATGGCGAGAGCTTCCTGGCCTATGTCGAGCAAATGCTCGTGCCGACGCTCAAAGCCGGCGACATCGTCATCATCGATAATCTCGGCAGCCATAAGAGCAAAGCGGTGCGCCGTGCCATGCGCGCCGCGGGTGCCAAGCTCTTCTTCTTGCCGCCCTATAGCCCCGATCTCAATCCCATCGAGCAGGTCTTCGCCAAACTCAAAACGCTCCTGCGCAAGGCGGCCGAGCGCACCATCGACGCCACTTGGCGACGCATCGGCGAGCTGCTCGGTACCTTCACCGCGCAGGAGTGCGCCAACTCCTTCAGGAACGCAGGATATGCTTCAATATAAACGGATCAGAACTCTTAAGCAGGCGGCATGAATTGCAAGAGCTTGCGCGCGGGGAAATCGTAAAGCTTGCCGGTCTCCGAGAAGTCCGGCAGGCACAATTCGACGATTTTTTCCGCGACCTCTTCCGCCGTCGGCAGCGTCATCGGATCTTCGCCCGGCATGACCTGCGCCCGCATCCGCGTGCGCGTCGGGCCGGAATTGAACAGATTGACCCGCACCGCCGTCGAAGCGGTTTCCGCCGCATAAGTGCGTGCCAGCGCGTCGAGCGCGGCCTTGGACGATGAATAGGGACCGGCGTAAGCGCGGGCATTGGTCGCAGCGCCCGACGTCAGGAACACGGCGCGGCCGGCCTTGGCGCGCTTGAGCAACGGATCCATGGCGCGGATCAAGTGCCAGTTTGCCGTCACGTTGATGGCGAAGATCTCGTCCCAGGCTTGCGGCTCGATGTGATCGAGCGGCGAGCGTTGGCCCGCGATCGCCGCATTGCCGATCAGTATATCGAGATGCTGGTAGCGCTCATTGAGGGCTGCCGCGAGCCGGTAGAGGCCGGCATAGTCGCGCATGTCGAGCGGCACCAAAGTTGCCGCACTGCCGGCCGCGCGCGCGGCATCGTCGACTTCTTCGAGGCCGCCGACGGTGCGCGCCACCACAACGACATGGGCGCCCTCCCGCGTCAAAGCGAGCGCGGTCGCGCGGCCGATGCCGCGTGAAGCGCCGGTGACGAGCGCGATGCTGCCTGCAAGCCGTTGCGGCATTCCCTCAGCTCGCTTCGGCGAGCAACGAGAGCTGGCGCGGTGTCGCGTCCTGCGCCGTGCGGTCGGTCAGCGCGGTCGGGTATTCGCCGGTGAAGCAATGGTCGGTGAATTGCGGCCGCACCGCATCGCGGGTCTTCTCGCCCATGGCGCGGTAGATGCCGTCGACCGACAGGAAGGCGAGCAAATCCGCGCCGATGAATTTGCGCATGTCCTCGAGACTGTGGGTGGCGGCGAGAAGCTTGTCCTGTTCGGGCGTGTCGATGCCGTAATAATCGGGATGCTTGATCGGCGGCGAGGCGATGCGGAAATGCACTTCGCGGGCGCCGGCATCGCGCATCATCTGCACGATCTTCACCGACGTCGTGCCGCGCACGATCGAGTCGTCGATGAGCACGATGCGCTTGCCGGTGACGACGGCGCGATTGGCGCTGTGCTTGAGGCGAACGCCGAGCTGGCGGATGTGCTGCGTCGGCTCGATGAAGGTGCGCCCGACATAGTGGTTGCGGATGATGCCGAGCTCGTAGGGGATTCCGGATTCCTGGGCGTAGCCGATCGCCGCCGGCACGCCGGAATCCGGCACCGGCACGACGACATCGGCACTGGCCGGCGCCTCGCGGGCGAGTTCGGCGCCGGAAGCCTTGCGCACGTTATAGACGCTGCGGCCGCCGATATTCGAATCCGGCCGGGCGAAATAAATGTATTCGAAGATGCAGGGTCGCGGCGGCATTGCCGGAAACGGCTTGTGCGAATGCGCGCCCTCTTCGTCGAAGATCAGGACTTCGCCGTTCTCGACGTCGCGCACATATTGCGCGCCGATAATGTCGAGTGCGCAGGTTTCGGAGGTGAGGATCGGGCAGCCGTCGAGCTTGCCCAGAACCAGCGGCCGGATGCCGAGCGGATCGCGGGCGCCGACGAGCTTCTTATTGGTGAGGCCGACGAAGGCATAGGAACCTTCGAGCATGCGCAGGCCCTCGATCAGGCGGTCGACGAAGCGGTTGCGGCCCGAGCGCGCGACCAGATGCAGGATCACCTCGGTGTCGGTGGTCGATTGCATCATGGCGCCTTCGCGCACCAGCTGGCGGCGCAGCGTCAGGCCGTTGGTCAGATTGCCGTTATGCCCGACGGCGAAGCCGCCGGCGTTCAATTCGGCAAATAGCGGTTGCACGTTGCGCAGAATGGTCTCGCCGGTCGTCGAATAGCGTACGTGGCCGACCGCGGTGGTGCCCGGCAGCCGATCGATGACTTCGCGGCGGGAGAAGGTGTCGCCGACGAGGCCGAGGCGGCGCTCGGAGTGGAAGCGCTTGCCGTCGAAGGAGACGATGCCGGCGGCCTCCTGGCCGCGGTGCTGCAGCGCGTGCAGGCCGAGCGCGGTGATGGCCGCCGCATCGGGATGGCCGAAAATGCCGAAGACGCCGCATTCCTCGCGCAGCCGGTCCGCATCAGGATCGAAGACTGAAGGCTCGGTCATGATTTCCAGACCCATGATTTGCGACCTTCTGGTCCTAGCTGTGTTGATCCGGCGTCGCGCCCGGATTGTCGGTATCTTCCGGATGCGATTTTTTCAGCTTGTTTAAGATGGTGCTTTCGGGGTCATCCGGCAACATCGACATCAGCCATTGTCCCGTCCCGGCAAGGACGACCCGCGATTTGGCGGTTTTCACCCAGTCCGGCTGGCTGCGGTCGGGCACCAGCCAGGTGAAGAATTGGAAGGCGATCACCACGATGATCAGGCCGCGTCCGAGCCCGAACAGGAAGCCGAGCGTGCGGTCGAGCGCGCCGACGCGGCTGTCGAGCACCATGTCGGATACCCTGATGGTGAGAACCGAGACGACGAGCAGCGTCAGCAGAAAGACGCCGCCGATGACGGCGACCGCGGCGACGATATCGTTGTTGAAATACTGTTTGGCGAGCGGCAGAAGCTTGCCATAGGAATAAAGCGTGGCGCCGGCGGCCAGAACCCAGGCGGTGATGGAGAGGACTTCGCGCATGAACCCGCGCACCATCGCGAGCAGCCCGGAAATCAACATCACCACGATGAGGACGATATCGAGCAGCGAAATCGGCATCTGTTACTAGCCCGCTCGCTCGTGCCCTGATTCCACGATGTGCAAGCGCCTGCGGCGCAGCTCCATGCCTATCGCGGAATCAAAGGAGACACCAGCAACTATATGATCCAAGTCAAGTTTTCCAGCCTGACGTTCCCGCTCATGGTTGCCGCGACGTTTCAGGAACTGCAAGTCCACGCCACTTGACGTCGGTCCGCCCGTCCGCCGCGTGTATAGCCGGGGTCCGTCGCGCCGTCACCCGTCTTCTCGCGCGTTCAACAGGTGAGGCCGGTTAACTTTCGCGGCCACCGACGCGGCGCGGCGCGGGGGCCCCATCGCGGGCAATATCGGCCACGAGACTGGCCAGCGCGCCGACGGCGGATAGCGTTACCCCGTCGGGGGCCTCGTTGCGCGCGGCTTCCGGGACGACGGCTTTGGTGAAGCCGAGTTTTTGCGCCTCTTTGAGCCGTGAAGCGGTTTGCGCTACCGGCCGCACGGCGCCGGACAGCGACACTTCGCCGAAATAGACGGCATCGGCGGGGAGCGGCGCATGCGCAAGCGAGGACACTAAGGCCGCCGCCGCGGCGAGATCGGCCGCGGGCTCCTGGATCCGCATGCCGCCCGCGACATTGAGATAGACGTCATGCCCGGAGAGGCGGACGCCGCAATGCGCCTCAAGCACCGCGAGCACCATCGACAGCCTGGATTGGTCCCAACCGACCACGGCGCGCCGTGGCGTGCCGAGCGAAGTCGGGGCCACCAACGCCTGGATTTCCACCAACAGCGGCCGCGTCCCCTCGATCCCGGCAAAGACCGCCGTGCCGGGACTGCCGAGATCGCGCTCGGACAGAAACAGTTCGGAAGGGTTCGCGACTTCGCGCAAACCCGCGCCCGTCATTTCGAAGACACCGATCTCATCGGTCGGCCCGAATCGATTCTTCATGGCGCGCAGAATGCGGAATTGCTGCGAGCCTTCGCCCTCGAACGACATCACGGCATCGACCATGTGTTCGACGACGCGGGGGCCGGCGATCTGGCCGTCTTTGGTGACATGGCCGACCAGGATCACAGCGGCCCCGGTGCGCTTGGCGAAGCGGATGAGTTCCTGGGCCGAGCCGCGGACTTGCGTCACCGTGCCGGGCGAGGCTTCCACGGTTTGGGTCCACATGGTCTGGATCGAGTTGATGACCAGAAGCCGGGGCGTCGCTCCTTGCGACATGGTCGCAACGATATCTTCGACCGATGTTTCGGCCGCGACCTCGACCGCGGCTTCGGCGAGGCCGAGCCGCTCGGCGCGCAGCCGCACCTGGGCCACGGCTTCTTCGCCGGAAATATAGACGGAGCGGTGCTTATTGCGCGCAAAGGCTGCCGCGACGTCGAGCAGCAGTGTCGACTTGCCGATTCCCGGATCGCCGCCGAGAAGAAGAACCGAGCCGCGCACCAGTCCGCCGCCGGTCACGCGGTCGAACTCGGCAATGCCGGACGGCAGTCGCGGCGCTTCATGGCCCGAGCCGCCCTTGAGCTGTTCGATCGCGAAAGGCCGTCCCTTGCGCGAGGAACGGCGCGGGCCTTCGGCGCCTTCTTCGACGATAGAATTCCACTCGCCGCAGGATTCGCATTTACCGGCCCAACGCGCGGTCGCTGCGCCGCAATTCTGACAGACGAAGTTTTGCGCGCGCGCGGCCATCTTATGCGCCGCGATAGACGAGGTGGCAGCGCGGGCCGAGCCGCGTGAGAATTTCGTAGCCGATGGTGCCGGCTGCCGCGGCGACATCGTCGACGCCGATGTCGCCGCCGAGGAGCATCGCATATTCGCCGCGATGCACGGCGCCGCCGGGAAGATCGGTAATGTCGACGCAGATAAGGTCCATCGAAATCCGGCCGACGATCGGGCAGCGTTTGCCGGCGATGATGGCCGCGCCGCCGGGATGGTCGTCGGTACCGCTGCCCGAGCGTACGAGCCCGTCGGCATAGCCGAGCGCGGCGACGGCGATCCGCGTAGCGCGCTTGGCCGTCCAGGTCGCACCGTAGCCGACCGTCTCGTCGCGCTCGACACTGCGCAATTGCAAAATGCGGCCGGTCAATTCGACGACGTTCTGCATCGGATTGGGCTTGCCGGGCGTCGGATTGACGCCGTAGAGCGCCGCTCCCGGCCGCGCCAAATCGAAATGCGCGGTGTCGCCGAGAAAGATGCCGGACGAATTGGCGAGCGAGGCGGGAATGCCGGCATAGAGCATGTGCAACTCGCGAAACAGTTTGATCTGCGTCGCATTGAGCGGATGATCGGGCGTGTCGGCGCAGGCGAGATGGCTCATGATGAGCGCGATGCCGTGATTTTCGGTCTGCGCGCGCGGCGCCAAAGCCGCGGCCTCGTCCGGCGCAATGCCGAGTCGGCGCATGCCGGTGTCGATGTGAAGGGCCGCGCCGCCGCGCCAGGAATGCGCGCTGACGAACGCATCCCATTCGGCAAGCTCAGTGGTCGAATTGATCACCGGTCGGGCGTTGATTTCGATGAAGGCGTCGCCCCAGTCCGGCGCAAAGCCGTCGAGCACATAGATGTCGGCTTCGTCGGCGCGCGAGCGCACCGAGCGCGCTTCGGCAATGTCGGCGACAAAGAATGTCTTGCAGCCGGCTTTGGCGAGCGTTGCGGTCACGGGCTCGAGCCCAAGGCCATAGGCATTGGCTTTGACGACGGCGGCGCATTCGACGGTGAGAAGCTCGCGCTTAAGCGTCCGCCAATTGGCCTCGATCGCGGCAAGATCGATGGTCAGCGTGCCGCCGGTTTCGGGCGCCGCCGGGGTGGGTGCCGGTTCCGAGATTGGGATTGCGAAAGCCATGACCGCGTTATGGCCGCTGCCGCGGCGGGGGTAAAGCGGGCTTGGAGCGCCCGCCTAGAAATTCGGCCGATGCGCCGTGTCGAGATTGGCAAAGCGGGTGACCGCGGCGTCGAACTGCAATTCGACCGTGCCCGTCGGTCCGTGGCGCTGCTTGCCGATGATCACTTCAGCCTTGCCGTCGACGCGCTCGCCTTCCGCCAGCCATTCGGCGAATTTTTCGCGGTTTGCTTCCGTCGGCTTGCGCATTTGGTGATAATATTCCTCGCGAAATACGAACATCACGACGTCGGCGTCCTGTTCGATCGACCCTGATTTCGCGAAGGTCGGAAAGTTGCGGCCGCTTATCGTCGCGGTTTTCGACTTGGCGGGACAATTGCGACAGCGCCAGGATCGGAATGTTGAGCTCTTTGGCGAGCGCCTTCAGCCGCGTCGTGATTTCGGTGATTTCCTGCACGCGGTTTTCGCTACCGCGGCGCGACGAGCCTTGCAGGAGCTGCACGTAGTCGATGACGAGGAGATCGAGCCCGCGCTGGCGCTTGAGCCGCCGGGCGCGTGCCGCCAATTGTCCGATCGAGAGGCCGCCGGTCTCATCGACATAGAACGGCAGGTTCTGCAATTCGATCGAAACGTCTTTGATCTTTTCGAAGTCGCCCTCGTCGATGCCGCCGCGGCGGATCTTGTTCGACGGAATCCCGGTCTGTTCGGCGATGATGCGGGTGGCGAGCTGTTCGGCCGACATTTCCAGTGAGAAGAAGCCGACAATGCCGCCGTTGACCGTCGCCATGTGGCCGTCGGCGCGCATTTCGCCGGCCCAGGCCTTGGCGACGTTGTAGGCGATATTGGTGGCGAGCGCGGTTTTGCCCATGCCCGGGCGGCCGGCGAGGATGATCAGGTCGGAGGGCTGCAGGCCGCCCATCCGCGCGTCGAGATCGCTCAGGCCGGTGGCGAGACCCGAAAGGCTGCCGTCGCGCTGGTAAGCGCGCGCCGCCATGTCGACCGCCGTGGTCAACGCCTGGGCGAAACGCTGAAAGCCGGTATCGTAGCGGCCGGTCTCGGCGATTTCGTAGAGTTTGCGCTCGGCATCCTCGATGTGGTGCAAGGGCGTCGACTCGACCGGCGCGTCATAGGCGAGATTGACCATGTCCTCGCCGATGGTGATCAGGTCGCGGCGAATCGAAAGATCATAGACGGTGCGGCCGTAGTCCTGCGCGTTGATGATGGTCGTCGCCTCGGCGGCGAGCCGCGCCAGATATTGATTGACCGAAAGGCCGGCGATGTCGATGTCGCCCGGCAGGAATGTCTTCAAGGTCACCGGCGTCGCGAGCTTGTTGGCGCGCACAAGCCCGCCGGCAAGCTCGAAAATGCGCTGATGGATCGGTTCGAAGAAGTGTTTCGGCTCGAGGAAGTCGGAAACGCGATAAAACGCCTCGTTATTGACGAGGATAGCCCCAAGCAGCGCCTGCTCGGCCTCGATATTGTGCGGCGCGGTACGGAACGTCGGTTCCGGCGGAGCCTGTTTGCGTGCTGTCGAATCGAATGCTGGCATGGTCCCGGTCAAAGGAATTGTAGGCTATGGCCGTTTTGCGGCGCATGGCGAGTTTATTGTCGTTACTCAACATCGCGGATCACTCAACGAAAGCGGCGCTCCAAGGGCTGCACTCCAAGTACTGCACTCCAAGTACTGCACTCCTTTGCGTAACCGCAGCCGTCACGCAACAGCGACGCTCTCGATAGTCCAGCGGCTCGGCGATTGGAAACGCTCATTGCCGCTGTCCCCACTACCCACTGTTGGCGCGGTGACAGCATCGATAAGATTCCGAAAGTCCTTGACGCGCGCGTTTAAGCGGCGGAACGGCAGCAATTACTCGCCGGCAAGACGCAACGGCACGGCGTGACGGGCTTCGAGCCCGCGCAAGCGCGCTTCCTCGCGCGCAATGTAATCGCGCGTCGCCGGCGTGACGCCTTTGCGCTTGGCCATCTGGATCTGGAACACCACCATGTCGCCCTCGCGAAACGCCATTTCGGAGCAGGCGAGGTAGAATTCCCACATCCGCACGAAACGCTGATCGTAAAGCTGCACGACCTCGTCGCGATGCGCGAGGAAGCGCTCGCGCCAGGCCTTGAGCGTCTCGGCATAGTGCAATTGCAGGACTTCGACATCGGTGACGACGAGCTGCGCGCGTTCGATCGCCGGCAGAACCTCCGAGAGGGCAGGGATATAGCCGCCGGGAAAGATGTATTTGGCGATCCACGGATTGGTGATGCCGGGGGGCTCGAGCGGCCGATCGTGTGCAGCAGCAGCAAACCGTCGTCGGCGAGAAGCTCTGCGCATTTGTCGAAGAAGGTGTCGTAAAAGCCGACGCCGACATGTTCGAACATGCCGACCGATACGATGCGGTCGAATTGGCCCTCGACGTCGCGATAATCGATCAGGCGGAAGTGTGTATCTTGCGTCAGCCCGCGCTCGAGCGCGCGGTTTTGCGCGATCTGGAACTGCTCTTTCGACAGCGTGATGCCGGTGACTCTGGCGCCGACAATTTCGGCAAGATAGAGCGCAAGCCCGCCCCAGCCGCAACCGATGTCGAGCACATTGGCGCCGAGCGGCGGACACAGCTTGGCCGCCAGATGACGCTTCTTGGCCAGTTGGGCGTCATCGAGCGACTGGTCGCGCGTCTCGAAATAGCCGCAGCTATATTGCTGGTCGCCGTCGAGAAACAGCGAATAGAGCCTGCCGTCGAGATCGTAATGGTGGGCCACGTTCTGGCGCGACCGGGATCGTGGATTGTATTGTTGCAGCCGGCGGAACAGATGGCGGATCAGGCGCGGCAACCAAGCCCAGGCCCAATCCGACGCTCCCCACCGCTCCTGACGCAGCAACGCGGCAAGCACGTCGGCAATCGAGCCATGCTCGACGACCAGCGTGCCGTCCATATAGGTTTCGCCGAGCTTCAATTCGGGATCGATCAGGACGGCGCGTTGGGCCGCGGCAGTCGTGAAGCGCACGGCGACCGGCGGCCCGCTGCCGTCGCCGAAGGTAAAAGTGGTGCCCCCCGCCAACGTGACTTTAAAAGACCCGCGGCGAATGTACCGACGCAGAAAAATCAACAGCAACCGATCCACGGCCGCCTCCACGCTTCACCATTCCCCCTTGCGCAATATGCGTCGAATGGCGCTACGTTCCGTTTTGGCGCGATTTTGCCGCTCGATCGGCCTATCGCGACCGTGGGGTGTTATTGGTTGCCGTCATTAAAACAAAATCCTCGTCGACCAGCAATGCCGCGAAGGTATGACTGTCCGCCACAAGGGCGACCTCGCATTTGGCGTTTTGGGTCAAGTATGATTGCTAGACTAGGAAAGTCCGGGGAGATTTGTGTGTTTCGCCGTCTCACGCCGACAATCGGCCTATTCGCTGCTTGGTTTTTCGCCGGATCGATTTTCGTCCTTTCGGCCGCTCCGGCGCGTGCCCAGGTCAATATCGATCAGGGCAAGTCGGCGGCCGAGATCTTCTCGAACGATTGCGGAACCTGCCACAAGACCGCCAAGGGTCTGGCGAACGGCAAGAATAGCGCCACGCTGACCGGCTTTCTGCGCGAGCACTACACGTCGAGCGCCCAGCAGGCCGGTTCGCTCGCGGCTTATGTTCTGGGCGCGGGGAGTGGGCCGCCGTTTTCGGCAAGTCTAAAGCCGGGGACGGGGGAGCCAAAGGCCGGAGAGGTCAAGACTGGAGAAGCCAAGAGCGGCGAGGCTAAGAACGGCGAGGCCAAGCCTGGCGAGAAGGCGGTTGCGCGTCCGGGGCGGCCGGAGCCTTCTTCGACCGCGAAACTGCAACAGCCGGATCAAGACACGAAAATCGAGGCGGAGCCCGCAACTGAGCCCGGACCGGCGGCGGGGCGCAAGCCGGCCGGAAAACATGAACCGCGGACCGCGAGCCGGGGTCCAAAGCAGGAGCCGGAGACCCCAACGCCCGCGCCGCAGGCCGCGCCGATTGCGACGCCTGAAACGGCACCGGTCGCTACCGCGCCTGCGACCACTGCGCCCGC
This sequence comes from uncultured Alphaproteobacteria bacterium, assembly GCA_963761185.1. Lineage (GTDB taxonomy): Bacteria > Pseudomonadota > Alphaproteobacteria > Rhizobiales > Xanthobacteraceae > BOG-931. Next base: position 443,851 of record CAVXFY010000011.1, on the reverse strand, counting down.
GGCGGCCCCGGTAACGACTGAGCCGAGCGCGCCTGCCGCGGCAGAGCCGCCGCCCGCGACCACGGCCGCCGCGCCGAGCGCCGTTCCGGAATCCAGTCCGGCAGCGAGCGCCGCGACGCCGAGCCCGGAAACGGACTCATCCACCAGCGCAGCCGCCCCGGCCGAGGCGCCGAGCGACAGCGCACCGGTTCCGCGCGACGATATTCCAGACTGAGAAAGTCCGGCCAAAGCTTGGCCGCCAAGCCCGGCCAGATTACTTCGTGTCGGTTGCGGGAGCGGCTTCAGCCGCTTCCCCGCTCTCTTCCGCCTTGGCCGCTTCGCCGGCGCCCGGCTCGAAGAAGGCCTCCGCTGCGGCGACCGCGGCTTCTTGCTCGGTCGGTTCGCGTAACTGCGTCACGTCCTCGCCACGGGCGATCCGCGCCGCTTCGTCGTCGTTGCGGGCGACGATGATCGTGATCGAGGTCTCGATTTCCGGGTGCAACGACAGCGGAACCTTGTGCTGGCCGATCATCTTGATCGGCGTGTTCAGCTCGATCTGATTGCGGGTCACCTGGTAGCCGGAAGCGGCGATCAGGGTCACCAGATCACGCGGCGACACCGAACCGAAGAGCTGGCCCGATTCCGAGGCTTGGCGCAGCACGGTGAAGCTCTTGCCGTCGATCTTTTCGGCGACTTGCGTGGCATCGGCCTTGAGCGCCGCCGAGCGGGCCTGGAGGTCGCTCTTCATGCCTTCGAAGCGGGTGCGGTTTTCGTCGGTGGCGCGCAGCGCTTTGCCCCGCGGCAACAGAAAATTGCGGGCAAAGCCGTCTTTCACGCGCACGACATCGCCCATCTGGCCGAGTCGCGAGATCCGTTCGAGGAGGATGACTTCCATAGCGGCCTCCTCAGCGGATCACGTAGGGCAACAAGCCCAGAAAACGCGCACGCTTGATCGCCTGGGCGAGTTCGCGCTGCTTCTTCGCCGATACCGCGGTGATGCGGCTTGGCACGATCTTGCCGCGCTCGGAAACGAAACGCTGCAACAGTTTGACGTCCTTGTAGTCGATCTTCGGCGCATTGGCGCCCGAGAACGGGCAGCTCTTGCGGCGGCGGAAGAATGGACGGCGGCCGCCAGCGCCTTGCGGTGACATAGCCATGTTCATTCCTCCGTTGCGGTTTCGACGTCGTCGCGTCCGCCGCGCCGGTCACGATCGCGGCCGCCGCGGTCGCCACGATCACCCCGGTCGCCACCAAAGCGGTCGCCACGGTCAAAGCGATCGCCGCGTCGGTCGTCACGGTCGCGGTCGCGCTCAACGCGCCGCATCATGGCGGACGGGCCTTCCTCGTGGGCTTCGACCCGGATGGTCAGATAGCGCAGCACGTCTTCGTTGAGACGTTCCAGGCGCTCGATCTCGTTGATCGCCGCCGGCGGGGCGTCGACATCCAACAGCGTGAAATGGGCCTTGCGGTTCTTGCGCAGCCGATAGGAGAGGGATTTGACCCCCCAATATTCCGACTTTTTGATCGACCCGCCGAGGCCTTCGACGACGCCCTTGAGCTGCGCGGTCAATTCCTCGACCTGCTGGGCGCTCGCGTCCTGGCGCGCAAGATAGACGTGTTCGTAGAGCGGCATGGCTGCCCTTTCCTCTTTTGTCGTGCTCGCCCAGGCGCGAAGCCCCTCGAACCCTTCGGGAAAGGCTCGAATGCTCTGAAGGCGGGGACACCGGACGCCGAACCCAAAGCCCGTCAAAAAAGACCGTGTTTTGGGTCCTACCGCTCTGTTCCGCGCTGTCGGTCCGAAGAACCGGTTAACCAATTTTCCGGAATTTGCGCTTAAGCGGCCGTCCGTTCAGCCCCCGGCCGGGGTCGAGCGGAAGGCGGCCTTATACGCGGCCCGGCGAGAAAGGCAAGATCGTCGGGAAAGGCGTCCCAGGGTCCGGCTAGGAGCGGCTTTGGCGCGCATCGGCCTGCTGGATCAGCTCGGCAAGCCGTACTGCGAGTTCCACGCCCTCGCGCAATCGGCTCTCGTCCCCGCCGGGGGCCGCCGACTGGGACGTTCGCCGCAGCTTTTGGATCCTGGCGAGCAGCATTTCGAGGCTCTGGGTCAGCAGCATCTGGCGAAACGCCGGATCCGATCGCGCACGGGCGAGGTCGCTATCGGTGACCGATGGAAAACTACTCATTGCCAAAGGCTCTTGCGCCCACGCCCTGTCGGGCAATCTGTCCGTGGATGGCCGACCTTAGCAATGCGCGGTTGTTGCTTCCTTACTGGGTCGGCGCCTGGCCGGAATCCCTTGACATCCGAGCTTTCGCGGTATCTTTCGCCCCTTCCCGGGAGGCGACCTCTCGATAAGGGGCGGCACTTATTAGATGACAACGGCGTTTGTTTTCCCCGGTCAGGGCAGCCAGACCGTCGGCATGGGCAAAGCGCTCGCCGACGCGTTTTCGAGCGCGCGCCGGGTATTCGAGGAAGTCGACACAGCGCTTAACGAGCGGCTCAGCGATATTATTTGGAACGGCCCCGGCGACATGCTGACGCTGACGGAAAACGCGCAGCCGGCGCTGATGGCGGTGTCGCTTGCCACGATGCGCGTGCTCGAAGACGAAGCCGGCGTCGATCTCAAGCGCGACGCGGCCTTTGTGGCGGGCCATTCGCTTGGCGAATATTCGGCGCTCGCCGCGGCGCGCGCACTCTCGATCACCGACGCGGCGCGGCTGTTGCGCGTGCGCGGGCTCGCCATGCAAAAGGCGGTTCCGGTCGGCAAGGGCGCCATGGCGGCGCTGATCGGGCTCGAGCTCGGCGACGTGCAATCGATCGCGGCCGAGGCGGAAAGCGCAGGCATCTGCGCCGCAGCCAACGATAACGGCGGCGGTCAAGTGGTCCTGTCGGGCGACAAGCTCGCCGTCGAGCGCGCAGTCGAAGTCGCCAAAGCGCGCGGCGCCAAGCGGGCGATGTTGCTGCCGGTCTCCGCGCCCTTCCATTGCAGTCTGATGCAGCCGGCCGCCGACGCCATGGCGCAAGCGCTGGCGAAAGTGGCGGTCCATCCGCCGATCGTTCCTCTCGTCGCCAATGTGCTGGCGCGGCCGATCAGCGACCCTGCCGAGATCGTGCGCTGCCTCGTCGAACAGGTGACCGGCACGGTGCGCTGGCGTGAATCCGTTCAGTTCATGGCGCAAGCGGGCGTGACGGTGTTCTACGAGGTCGGCGCCGGCAAAGTGCTCACCGGCTTGAACAAGCGCATCGCCGATGCCGCAACCGCGTCCTCCATCGGGATGCCCGACGATATCGGCCGGTACAAAGCGGCGCGCGGCTGAGCTTTAGGCGCGTTCGGCAAGAGGGCAGGAGACCAGATGTTCGATCTCACCGGAAAGACCGCGCTCGTGACCGGGGCAACGGGTCCCATCGGCGGCAGCATCGCCCGCACGCTGCACGCCCAAGGCGCGACGGTGGCGATCTCAGGAACCCGCCGCGAAGTTCTCGATCAGCTTGCCGCCGAGCTCGGAGGTCGCGTGCATGTATTGCCGTGCAATCTCGCCGATCCGGCCGAAACGGAGACGCTCGTGCCGCGCGCCGAAGAAGCCATGGGCCAGCTCGATATTCTGGTCGCCAATGCCGGCGTTACCCGGGACAATCTGCTCGTGCAATTGCGCGACGAAGACTGGGATCAGGTCATCGCCATCAATCTCACGGCGACGTTCCGCCTGGCGCGCGCCGCGGTGCGCGGCATGATGCGGCGGCGGTTCGGGCGCGTCATCGCCATCACGTCGGTGGTGGGCGCGACCGGCAATGCCGGGCAGGGCAATTATGTCGCCGCCAAAGCCGGCATCACCGGCATGATCAAGGCGATCGCGCAGGAATATGCCAAGCGCGGCGTGACCGCCAATTGCGTCGCGCCCGGATTCATCGTCACGCCGATGACCGACAAGCTCAACGACAAGCAGCGCGAGGTCATTGTTGCGAAAATTCCCGCGAACCGCGCCGGTACGACCGAGGAAGTCGCGGCTGCGGTCGCCTTTCTGGCGTCCAGTGAAGCCGGCTACGTGACCGGCCAGACATTGCATGTCAATGGCGGCATGGCCATGATCTGAGCCAGATCTAAGGCATGATTTGAACCACGATTTGAGCCGTGATTTGAAGGCGATAAGACCGGTGCGGACAGGATGCCGCCCGCGCTGGTCAACGCGAATGAAGTGTGGTAACCGAACCAAAATCGGGCTGGGGGAGCCGGAATGCCGGAGAGCGGGGCAACTATCCGCCTCTGATCGGTGTCGACCCAATTGAGCTTGTCGGCCCCCCGTCGACAGGTTCATTGCAAAGCTTGAACTCAAACGAGAGCTTGTACTCAAGCCAGACTAGGTTGCGAGACTTAGGTTGATTGGGTCGCGTTGAAAGATGAGGTTGGAACGATGAGTGACATTGGCGAGCGGGTGAAGAAAATTGTCGTTGAGCACCTCGGCGTCGAGCCCGACAAGGTGACTGAAAACGCCAGCTTCATCGACGATCTCGGCGCCGACAGTCTCGACACCGTCGAGCTCGTCATGGCGTTCGAGGAAGAATTTGGCTGCGAGATTCCCGACGATGCGGCCGAAACGATTTTGACGGTGGGCGACGCGATCAAGTTTCTCGAGAAGAACGCGAAGAGCTGACCGCAGATCTATGTGCCATAAGGTCTTTGGTGCCATAGGTCTTTGCTGCCAATCATCGTATGAATTGGGCACGATACCGCGGTAATCGCGCGCGAAATTGCGCGAGCGGACGTGCCGACGGATTCAATACGCGTAGCCTCGTCGTCATTCGCGGTGGCGTGACATTTGCGGTGACGTGACTTGGCGGGAGCTCCCTCGATGAGACGCGTTGTCGTCACAGGTCTTGGTTTGGTGACGCCTCTGGCGAGCGGAGTTGATCGAACATGGCAGCGGCTCACCGCTGGCGAGAGCGGCATCGCGCGCGTCGAGAAGTTCGACGTGTCCGACATCACCTGCAAGATTGCTGGCCAGGTTCCGCGCGGCGACGGCTCGAACGGCACCTTCAATCCCGACGAATGGATGGAGCCCAAGGAGCAGCGCAAGGTCGACGACTTTATTATTTACGCGATGGGGGCTGCGACCCAGGCGCTCAACGACGCCGACTGGCATCCGCGTGAATACGACGACCAGATCGTCAGCGGCGTTCTGGTCGGCTCCGGTATCGGCGGCGTCGAAGGCATCGCCGAGACCGCGCTGGTGTTGCGTGACCGCGGCCCGCGCCGGGTGTCGCCGTTTTTCATTCCGGGCCGGCTGATCAATCTTGCCTCCGGCTATGTGTCGATTGCGCATTCGCTCAAAGGGCCCAATCACGCCGTCGTCACCGCGTGCTCGACCGGCGCGCATGCCATCGGCGATGCCGGCCGGCTGATCGCGCTCGGCGATGCCGACGTGATGGTCGCGGGCGGCACGGAATCTCCCGTCAATCGCATTTCGCTCGCCGGCTTCGCCGCGTGCCGGGCGCTGTCGACCGGATTCAACGACACCCCGGAAAAAGCGTCGCGTCCCTATGACCGCGACCGCGACGGCTTCGTCATGGGCGAGGGCTCAGGCGCCGTGGTGCTGGAAGAATACGAACATGCCAAACGCCGCGGCGCCCGCATCTATGCCGAACTTGTCGGCTACGGTTTGTCGGGCGACGCCTATCACATCACCTCGCCGGCTGAAGACGGCGACGGCGCCTACCGCTGCATGATGGCGGCGATCCGCCGCGCCGGCATTTCCGCCGGCGACATCGACTACATCAATGCGCACGGCACTTCGACGCCGGTCGGCGACGAGATCGAACTCAAGGCGGTCGAGCGCGTCGTCGGCAACGCCGCCGGACGCATCTCGATGTCGTCGACGAAATCGTGCATCGGGCATCTGCTCGGCGCCGCCGGCGCGGTCGAGGCGATCTTCTGTCTCTTGGCGATGCGCGATGAGATCGTGCCGCCGACCATCAATCTCGACAATCCGTCGGTCACCACCGCAATCGACTTGGTCGCGCACAAAGCGAAGAAGCGGCCGATCAATATCGCGCTGTCCAATTCGTTCGGGTTTGGCGGTACCAATGCGTCGCTTGTATTCCGCCGCCTCGAGCACTAGGGGCTTGAGCACCGGGCAATGGAGCACCGTTCCGCCATATTTGCTCCTCACTCGCTTGCGATCCACTTGAGTTGATTTGCCTCCGTCCCAGCACTGGGCAGACCGGGCAGAATCTGCGAACATTGCTTTGCGTTGGGCGGGGCTTTCTTCCAAAGTCGATGATGCAGCTTGTAGAAGTGGACACTCGGTGGTGACAGGATCCAATCCACCGCCCGACGGCAGCGAGCGACCTGCGCCAAGTTTACGGCCGGCGTCTGCGCGTCCCGCCGATAAACCGGCTGTCCAATCGCCTAATCCATCGCCGCGTCCCGCGATGCCGACGGTCGGCGATCTGCTCGCGCCGGCGCCCACGGCTACCTCCGCAACGCCGCGCGGCGCTGCGGCCAAACCGGCCGTGCAATCGTCGAATACCGCGCCAAACGCGGCGTCACGTCCCGCGACAAATCCTGCGTCGCGCCAGCCGGCGCCAAGTGTCGGCGATCTGCTGAAGCCCGCTCCCGCTGCCGCCCGACCGGCGAATGGATCCGTGGTGCCGCCCGCTCCGGCGGCGCGTCCGGGGCCGACAACCGCTCCAACTCCGGCCGCGCGGCCGGCGAGTCCGGCGCCGGCCGCTTCCACAATTCGTCCGGCGGTAATGCCGGCAGCCGCAACGGCGTCGCGTCCGGCGGTGACGCCGCGAACTGTGCCGCCGCCTCCGGCGCAAGCCGCGTCGCAAGCCGTGCCTCCGCCAAAACCGCGCGAGCAAATAAAGAAGCCGCTCGGCGCCGGCGATCCGGTGCCGCCGATTTCGGATCGCGTGGCGAAGGGAATAGGCGCAGCGCCGATCGAATCAAACAACATCAACCGCATCAATCCGCGCAGCCCGCGCACGGCGATCGAGCCGGATACCGTCGATCTGCCGGCGCGCCGCTCGGCCGGCGCCCGCCATCCGCTGGTCGTCATCGGCAACGCGGTCATCAGTATCTTCGTGCTGTTGGCCGTCGTATCGGGTGTTGTGCTCTTTGTCGGCAAGCAGCGCTTCGAACAGCCGGGCCCGCTGGCACAGGATACGATCGTCAATATCCCGAAGGGATCCGGCATGCGCGACATTGCCGATGTCCTGCAGCGGCAAGGCGTGATCGATCAGCCTTACGTATTCATCGGCGGCATCATGGTGCTCAAGGCGCGCGAGGATCTCAAAGCCGGCGAATATCAGTTCAAGGCGCATTCGAGCTTGCGCGATGTCGTCGCGACGATGGTCGAAGGCAAAGTCGTCGAGCACCAGGTTAGCGTTCCCGAAGGACTGACATCCGAGCAGATCGTCGCCCGCCTGTCGGACGACAATGTTCTGATCGGCGACATCAGGCAAATTCCCCGCGAAGGGACATTGCTGCCAGATACCTATGATTTCACCCGCGGCGTGACGCGCGATCAAATGATCCAGCGCATGCAGCAGGCGCAACAGCGCGCGGTGAAGGAGATTTGGGATCACCGGTCGCCCGATCTGCCGCTCAAGTCTCCCGACCAGCTCGTCGTGCTCGCCTCCATCGTCGAGAAGGAAACCGGCAAGCCGGACGAGCGCACGCGCGTTGCCGCCGTCTTCGTCAATCGGTTGAAGCAGAACATGAAGCTGCAATCCGATCCGACGATCATCTACGGCCTGGTCGGCGGCAAGGGCACGCTCGGCCGGCCGATCATGAAAAGCGAGATCGAACAGCCGACGCCGTACAACACTTATGTCATCACCGGCTTGCCGCCGGGGCCCATCACCAATCCGGGCCGGGCGTCGCTCGAAGCCGCCGCCAACCCGGCGCGCACGCGCGAGCTTTATTTCGTCGCCGACGGCACGGGCGGCCACGCCTTCGCCGAAACCTACGAGCAGCATCAAAAGAACGTCGCACGGTTGCGGGCGACAGAAACCGATCAGAAAGACCAAGCGCCGCTCGATGCGCAGATGACTTCAGGGCTAGGTTCGGCGTCTTCGTCAGCCGCGCCGGCGTCGGCCGCCGGGCCGTCCGCCGCGCCCGCGGCGCCGGTGCGCAACTCGGCGAAGCCTCGTCCGCAAAACCCGACCATCGCCGCTCCGACGCACTGATTGCGCCGCGGGCTTAAATCAAGTTCGGGTGCACTTGTGACCACGCAGTGCCGCCGTTAAGTTCGGCCGCGAAATTGATTCATCAGCCGCGATTGCCGCCGCATTGGGGGACGACTTTTCATGGCGCAGACCATGGCGCTTTCGAGCATGACCGGATTTGCGCGTGGCCATGGCGTGTCCGGACCCTATGCGTGGGCCTGGGAAATAAAATCGGTCAACGGCAAGGGGCTCGACATAAGGCTGCGTCTGCCGCCCGGCTGGGACGTGATCGAAGTGCCCGTGCGTGCCCGCGCCGCGCAGGCTCTGGCGCGCGGGTCGGTGCAGGCCAATCTGACGGTTGAACGCAGCGGCGCAGTGCCGGTCGTGCGCGTCAATGCAGCGGTGCTCGACGCGGTCTTGGCGACGATGAAGCAGCTGGCGCCGAAGGTTGAAGCATCGCCGCCGACGCTTGACGGATTGCTGGCGCTCAAGGGCGTGATCGAGGTCGGCGATTCCGAAGAGCGCGAAGACGAACGGCGCAGCGCCGAGGCTGCTGTGACCGAAGGCTTTGCAACGGTCATCGACGCGCTCGGCGAGATGCGCCGCCACGAGGGCGCGGCGCTCAGCCGGGTGCTGACGGCGCGCCTCGATGAGATCGCGACGCTTTCGCAGCGCGCCGACAAATCGCCCGCCCGCCAGCCGGACGCGATCCGCGCGCGGCTTGCCGAACAAATCGCAACGCTGCTCGAGCAATCCGAGCGCTTCGATCCCGACCGCCTGCATCAGGAGGCGATCATGATGGCGTCGAAGGCGGATGTCCGCGAAGAGCTCGATCGCCTGGCGGCGCATGTCGCCCAGGCGCGCCATCTCATCGGGCAGGGCGGGGCGATCGGCCGCCGCCTCGATTTTCTCGCGCAGGAATTCAACCGCGAAGCCAATACGCTGTGCGCCAAGGCCAACGATGTCGAACTGACCAATATCGGCCTTGAGCTCAAAGTCGCGGTCGAGCAATTCCGCGAGCAGGTGCAGAACGTGGAATAGATGATGGCGCGGCCGCGGCAAAATCAGAAAAAAATTGCGCGGCGCGGCTTGATGTTCGTCCTGTCGTCGCCGTCCGGCGCCGGAAAAACAACGCTGTCGCGGCTGTTGCTCAAATCCGATCGCAAGATCGCGTTGTCGGTGTCGGTGACGACGCGGCCGAAGCGGCCCGGCGAAGTCGATGGCCGCGATTACCACTTCATCGATCGCGCCCGTTTCGACGCCATGGTCAAGAAGAACGAATTGCTGGAATGGGCCGAAGTGTTCGGCCATTGCTACGGCACGCCGCGCCGGCCGGTGACCAAGGCCTTGGCCGACGGCCGCGATGTCTTGTTCGATATCGATTGGCAGGGCACGCAACAGCTTCACGAGAAAGCACGCGACGATCTCGTCAGCGTGTTCATCCTGCCGCCGACGGCAAAGGAATTGGAACGGCGTCTCAAGACCCGCGCGCAGGACAGCAAAGCCGTCATCGGGTCGCGCATGGCCAAGGCTGGCGGCGAAATGAGCCATTGGCCGGAATACGACTACGTCATCGTCAATCGCGACAAGGACGAAGCTTTTGCCGAAGCACGCGCGATCCTCGCCGCGGAACGGCTCAAACGCGAGCGGCAGATCGGCCTGTCCGATTTCGTGCGCAGCCTGCAATCAAAACTGTAGCGCCTGGAGACGCTGCTTTAGCACGCCAGTACGGTGCGGCCGACAACGCGGCCCGCACGCAAGGCATCGAGTGACACCTGCGCCTCCCGCAGCGGGCGGTCGTGCGTCGGGATGGTCGCGAGCTTTCCGGTGCGCGCAAGATCGATCAGTTCGCGGGCTTCGGCGAGCGTGCCGGTGATCGAGCCCTCGATCGTCATCGCCTTGATCGGGATCATCGCGGCGGCGATCGAGAACGCACCGCCGAGAAGTCCCGTCACGATGACATGGCCGCCGCGGGCGAGAACGCCGGTGGAGAATTGCAACGATTTGTCGGAGCCGACGAAATCGCAGACCGCGAGCACGCCGCCGGTCGCCGCCATGATCGCCCGCCTCGCCTGCGGGTCGGACGGATCGAAAGCAAGCGCCGCGCCGGCCGCGAGCGCAGCCGCGCGTTTCTCCGTATCGATGTCGGCGACGATGGGCGCCTGGCGAAACAGCACGCGGGCGATGGCAAGCCCCATCATGCCGACACCACCGAGCCCGACCAGCAGCACCGGATTGTCTTTGCTGCGGGCAGCGAGCCGCTTGAGCGGCGCATAGGCGGTGAGGCCCGAGCACATCAGCGGTCCGGCGAAGAATGGCGACAGCGGTGCGTAATCGAGAAGGTAGCGCGGTTGGGGGACCAGGACATGGGTGGCGTAGCCGCCATCGACGGCGACGCCAAGGTGACGATGATCCGAGCACAGATTCTCGTTACCGGCGCGGCATGCCGGGCATTTGCCGCAACCGATCCATGGATAGACCGCGATGCGATGGCCGATGACCGCGCCGCCAGCCGCTTCGCCTATGGCCTCGATCGTGCCGGCGATCTCATGGCCGAGCGTGAACGGCAGCGTGCGGTCCTTGGTGATGTTGAGCTGCTTGCCGCCACCAAGATCGAAATGACCGTCTTGGATATGCAAGTCGGAATGGCAGACGCCGCAGCATTCCACGCGGACCAGGACTTCGCTGCCGCGCGGCCGCGGCAGATTGGCGACAGTCTCGCAGAGCGGTTGACCATAAGCGACAAGGGACTGGCGGTGAAATGCGGTCATGGCGACTTCGCCTTTTGCAAACGGCATGGTGGCATCATGCCTTTAACGGAGCGTTGCGGCGAGAGCCTCGGCCAGCGCGACAAATCCGGAGACGGGAATGTCCTCGGCCCGCGCCGTCGGTACGAGGCCCGCCGCTGCAAGGAGCGCTGTTGCATCCGCGCCGAGCGAACGCAGGCTCTGGCGCAGCATTTTGCGCCGTTGCCCGAACGCCGCCTGGGTGACGCGTTCAAGCAGCTTGCGATCGCACGGCAACGGTTCGGCGCGCGGCACGATGCGCACGATCGAGGACGTGACTTTCGGCGGTGGCACGAAGGCCGCGGCGTTGACGTCGAACATGATCCGCGCTTCGCAGCGCCACTGCACGAGGACCGACAGCCGTCCGTAACTTTTCGAGCCCGGCGGCGCGACGATGCGCTCGGCGACTTCGCGCTGGAACATGAGAACGGCGGAATCGTACCACGGCGGCCAGGGCTCGACGGTCAGCCAGGAAACGAGCAGCGCGGTCGCAATGTTGTAAGGCAGATTGGCGACGATCCGCGCCGGGCCGCCGCGAAGACGCCCTGCGGGATCGAAGGCCAAGGCATCGGCGGCCTCGATATCGAGACGGCCCGGATAGAGCGCGGCGATTTCCTGCAAGGCGGCGATAGCGCGGTTATCGCGCTCGACAGCAACGACGCGCGCTGCGCCGAGCGCAAGCAGCGCGCGGGTGAGTCCGCCCGGTCCCGGGCCGACCTCGAACACCGTCACGCCCGAAAGCGGCCCTGCGGTGCGGACGATGCGTGCGGCGAGATTGAGATCGAACAAAAAATTCTGTCCGAGCGATTTGCGCGCGGTGAGGCCGTGCCGGCGGATCACGTCCCGCAACGGCGGCAGGCTGTCGAGCGTGCCGGTCACGAGCTGGTCACGACGCCGGCAGGCGCTCGGGGCTCGCCGGCATCCCTTCCGCCGCGGCGAGCCGTTTCGCCAGGCGCAGCGCCGCGATCAGGCTCGTCGGATCGGCGCTGCCGGTGCCGGCAATGTCGAAGGCCGTACCGTGGTCGGGCGAGGTGCGCACGAAGGGTAGCCCGAGCGTGACATTGACCGCGTGATCGAAGGCGAGCGTCTTGATCGGGATCAGCGCCTGATCGTGATACATGCACAGAGCCACATCGTAGGTCGCCCGCGCCCGCTCGTGGAACAGAGAGTTCGGCGGGCAGCGGGCCCCTAACGTCGATGCCGTCGGCGGCGAGCCGCGCCACCGCGGGCGCGACGATCATGCCGTCTTCCTCGCCGAGATTGCCCGCTTCGCCGGCGTGCGGATTGAGCCCGGTGACGACGAGGCGCGGATGCCGTAACCCGAAACGCCGCGACAGATCGCGCGCGACAATGCGGCCGGTCTCGACAATGAGCTCGGCCGAAAGCTGCTTGAATATGTCCTTGAGCGGCAGATGGATCGTGACCGGCACGACGGCAAGCTCCGGCGACCACAGCATCATCACCGGACGCAGCACCTTTCCGGTCGCTTCCTGAACCAACTTGGCCAAGAATTCAGTATGGCCGGGCTCGGCGAAACCCCAATCATAGAGCACGTTCTTGGCGATCGGATTGGTGACCACGGCCGACGCCGCGCCGCTCATCACGTCGGCTGTGGCGCGGCGGATCGAGGCGACGGCGGCAGGCGCGCTCGATCGATCCGGATGGCCCGCTTCGGCGCTCACGGTGAGATCGAGGGGCACGACCGGCAACGCCGCGCGAAAGCTCGCGGCGGCCGACGCCGGCGCTACGGTGACGATCGGAATGTCGAGGCCGAGCTTCCGCGCGCGCCGGCGCAGGAAATCGGGGTCGGCGACGATGTAGAACGGCGCAATGCCGAGTTCGGCGCGCCGCAGCCAAATCGCGAGCGTAAGGTCGGGGCCGATGCCCGCGGGCTCGCCGAGCGTTAGGACAAGAGGTTGCACGGTGTTTCTTCTACCGCACGGTCCGCACCAGGAGAAACCGGTCCTCCGGAACGACCATGCTCCAAGCAATATCGAACCATGAAATATCGGAACGCTAGCCCGTTCGATCCGGAGCGGTTCTGCCCCAGTCTATTGGAGCTGTCTATTGGGCCTGTTTGTACTCGATCATCGCCGCGCGCCGCAAATCCGCCAGATAGTGCTTGGCCTTGGCGCCGAATTTCTGCTCGAAGATCTGGTCGCGCATTTTCTGCAGGCCCGGCGCATCGTCCTTCGATGCCTTCTTGGAGCAAACCGCGAACATCTGGATGCCCTCGGAGGTCTGCTCGGGCGGCGTCAGATGGCCGAGATCCGTCTTGTCGAGGATACCGCGCAGTTCTTCGGAAAAATCCGTCGATGATTTGCTGATCGGATCGCGTACCGCGACCTCTTTGAGCGCGCGGGCAAAGGGAATGCCGGACGTGCAATCGGAGAAGCGGCCGCGCAACGCCTCCGCTTCGCGTTTGCGGGCGTCAAAGGCGGCGTCGGGAGAACCGTGGGGCACCACAAGAAGCACGGGGCGCAAGACGTACTCGTAACCGACCTGATTTGCATCGCTCGGATCGTGCAGATGCAATTGCGCCTCGACGTCGCTGTCCGGGATTTCGAGACTCGCTTTGTAACGGCCGCGCACGAGAGAGTTCCACGCCATTTGCGCGCGCAGCCTTTGTTTCAGCGTGGCCGCGCTGGCGCCGCCGTTCGCAAGGAGTTGCGTCAGCTTCGGCGCGTCGATGTTCATGTTGGACGCGACATTGCCGAAAGCGTCGTTGACATCGGAGTCGGCTGGGTCGACGCCGAAGCGCTTGGCTTCGCGGATTTCCAGGATTTCGTCGATCAGGCTGTCGATCACCTCCTGGCGCACCGGCGCTTTATGGGTGCTCATGAAGATGAATTTGGTACGCTGCTCGATGTCGAGCGCCGTGATCGGCTGGCCGTCGACCAGCAGCACGACCTCCTGCGCGTAGGCCACGGTACTGCATACGGGGGTCAAGGCGAGCGTGCCCAACACGACAAGCACGGCTGTAACCCATATCCCGTAACGGGGCCTGACTGGGATCTGCGACATCGCTTCCTGCTCTCCCTCAACCGCCGGCACGCCGCCGGTCGTTACCTCCTGAGCCCCGCATTCCAGCTCGAATCATTGTTGCAGACCTGCGGCAAAATTTAGAACGAGGAAGCGATCGGCGCTAGGACATCTGGTCCCAGTGTCCGCAGGCTGAACTGGAACATGATCGTCGAGTCGCGGACCGGGACCTGCGTCGGCGTATAGGTGTAACCCTGCAGCCAGTTGACCGACAACATGAAGCAGTCGTCGACATAGCCGAGACCGAGGCGCGCCTGGTCGAATCGGTTGTTGATGATGTCGTAGCGTTCGGAGCCGAGCACGATCCAGTTCGAGGTGACCTTGAACGACGCGCCGCCGAGAATGCCTTCGCGGCGCGTCAGGAAGCCCAGTTCGGGTTGTGCCGCGTAGTCGCCGTAGAGAAGCTGCAGCGACCAGCGGTCGAAATTGGCGCGGCTTTCGAACTCGAGACGTTGCGGCGTGAAGGTCTGTTGGTCGAAACGGCCGCGCGCGGTGAACGAATAGACCGAATTCGGCTGATAGCTGACACGGCCGACATAGTCCGAAACGCGCTTGTCGAGTCCGCTTTCGAGGCCGGTATTGGTGATGTCGCCCACTTCGAAGGAGTTTTGCCCGAACAGCGAGTAGGACTGGCCGAACAGCACGTTGAGCGAACCGGCGCGGTTGACCTGGGCCGTGTATTGGATGCCCACATTGGCGCGGCTGCCGCCTTCGACGCGGTCATAGCCGGAATATTTGTCGATCGAGAACAGATTGGTGTCGCTGAACACAAGGCTCTGGGAGTCTTCGTTCGGGAATTTGCCGATGCCGGTTTCGTTCGGCCGTATGATGACCTGGGCGATCGGCTCGACCGTCTGCGTGCCCCACGATTGCACGTCGACGAACGGATAGCGATATTCGACGCCGACGGCCGGCATGGCGCGGGCGAGTTGGCTGTCGCCGGTGGCGATGAAGTTCGACACGCCCGGCTGATTGTCGACCTGGAGCGAGGCGAGGTCGCCGCGCAGCTGGAGGAACGGCGTGATCATCTGGCCGTTGTCGGTCACCAAGGTTCGGCGCCAATCGGCCTCCGCGGATGCGCGCGTATAGGTTCCCGGTATCGCGCGCAACAAACAATTGGTGGGGATCGCCGTATCGGCGGTCGGACTCGAACAGCCGCCGCCATTCGAGGCTGTCACGTTGGTGGCGTCGAACTCCGCCTGTTGGCGGGTGAGGCTGGTCAGGTTGAACTTGTAGCTGAACTGGCCGCCCAGCACTTGCTGTCCAAGCACGTTCGAATAATCAAGGACCGGGTGAATGATCGGAATCTGTCCCTGATTATCGAACTCGGAGAAGCCGAGATAATACATCGAGCGAATATCGAAATAACTGCGGTCGCCGGCGCCGGTCAGGTAAAGCTGCGACACGCCTGCCGATGCAAGGCCAGTTTGGAATGGATCGAACGAGCCGGCGATTTGACTGGCTTGATAGTCCTGGATGAACTGGTTGTCGGTCATCAGCAGGCCGGTCCATCCCCACGTCCATTTGTCGGTGATGGCGAACTGGCCCGCGGTTTCAATGGCGCCGCGGAACGTCTGCGCGGTCGGGCTGGCGGGTCCGTCGCGGTTCGCGAAGTAACCGGGATCGGCCTGGAAGATTCCCGCGGCCCGGATCGAGTACGAGCCGGAGAGCAGGCGTTGCCGCCATTCGCCGTCGAACAGCGGACCTTGCTTAGTCGTGAGCAGCGTCCCCAGCGTCAAGTCGGCATTGGGCGCGAGCGCCCAAAAATATCTCGGCCCGAAGCCAAAGCCGTATTGCGACGTGCTCCAGGAGATATCAGGGAACAAGAAGCCACTCTTTCGCTTCACCGTCGGATCGGGCGCCGACATGAACGGGATATAGGCTAGCGGAACGCCGAAGAACTCGACGCGGGCGTCCTCGAAATAGAGCATCTTCTCGCCCTCATCGTGGATGATGCGGGCGGCCTTGACCTGCCAGAGCGGGGGTTTCTTCGCATCGTCCTTGCAAGGCTGGCAGGCGGTATAAACGCCGTTTTCCAGAACGGTGTAATTGCCGTTCGAGCGATCGGCGCGCGAAGCGGCAAAGCGGGTGTCGTCGGGGGTCTCGAGCCGCAGCGAATTGACGAAGCCGTCGCGATAGTCATCGGTAAGATCGATCTTCTGGCCGTAGGTGATCTTGCCGTCCGGCTCGGTCAGCCTGACATTGCCTTCCGCCACCAGCCGCTTGGTTTTTTGGTCGTAGGTGACCTGGTCGGCTTCGATGGTCGCGCCGCCATAATAAATTTGTACGTTGCCGACAGCGGCGACAGAATTATTGGTGTAGTCGTATTTGATCTCGGTCGCCTGCACGAGCATCGGCTGGTTCGATGGCGGCGCCGTCGGTTTCGGCGGTTTCGGTGGCCGCGGCGCGAAATGCAGCGGGCTGGCGGCCGGCGCGTCCTGGGCTGACGCGCGTTCCGACGCAAGGACAAGGCTCGCGACGCATAGCAAAAGCGCAGCGAGAGCCGTCGCACTCACTCGAACGCCACTCAGCAGACTCGGACAGAGAGGGCTACGCCAACGCGCCACTACCCGTCCTCCTGGTACAACAACGCGACGAATCCAGTGAGGCCCCCAACGACAACAGGAATCCATGCCGCCGCCGTCGGCGACATGAGTTCGGACTTGCTCATGTCCTCCGTGATTTTCGACAGAACGAACAAAAGAAAGCCGGCAGAGATGCCGCCCAAAACCATCTTTTGCACGCCGCCGAATCGGAAGAAGCGCAGGCTAACCGAAGCCGCCAGCATGACCATGGCGGCGAGCAGGAAAGGGCGCGCCAAAAGCAGTTGATATTGCAGCCGGTAGCCCGCCGCGCCGAGGCCGGCGCGGTCCGCCATATCGATGTAATTCGGCAGCTGCCAGAACGGCACCGTTTCCGGCGTGGCGAAGCTTTCCCGCACCTGTTCGAGCGTCAGATTGGTGGCGAGCCGATAGCTGTCCTCGATATCGGGCGCTTTGCCGCTCGCATAGATGCGCGCATCGTCGAGCTGCCAATAGCCCTGCTGCAGCGTCGCGCTCTTGGCTTCGATGCGCGTCTGGAAGTGGCCGTCGCTGTCGAAGGTGAAGACGCTGACGCCGCCGAGCGTCGCGCCTTGCTCGCGGCTCGAATTGGCATTGATGATCGCCGAGCCGTCGGCGCTTTTTTGGCGGACCCAGAAACCAGAGGTGTTTTCCTGCAGCGCCGAGAGATTTTCCCCTAGCATGTCGGCTTCGAGGCGCTTCGAGCGCTCGTGCAGCGTCGCCGACACGGGATTGTAGATGGTGGTGGCGACCGTGCCGAATGCGAAGGCCCCGATCATTGCCGGCGCCACGAACTGCCAGGCCGAAACGCCGGCGGCGCGCGCCACCACGAGTTCGAGGCGGCGCGACAGCGACAAGTAGCAGGACATCGCGCCGACCAATACCGAGAACGGCATGATGCGCTCGGTAAGCTGCGGCACGCGATACATCGAGATTTTGGCAAGGAGCCATGCCGTCGCGTTCGGCCAATCGGCGCCGCGGCGCATCAGTTCGACATAGTCGATCATCGCGGCTAGCGCGACGACGCCGACGAACGAGCCGACGACGGAAGTGATAAACCGCATGCCGAAGTAGCGCGACAGCGTGCCGCCGATGATCATGGCGCGCTCCCTTAGCTCGTTGCCTTGGCGATGCGGTCGCTGACCGCGGTCGCGAATTTCGACACCGCCGCCGCCGGTTCGACGGCGCGGCCGCGGCCGATTTGCCACAGCCCGCCGCCGATCGCGGCGAACAGCGCGACATATTGCACGGCAAGAACGCTCGGCTCGTGCACGCCGACGATGACGCTGACGAAGCCGACCAGGCGCAGTATCGCGACGGTCGCGATCATGCCCATCAGCGCCAGCGTGCGGCTTTGCCGCGTGGTCTGCGGCGGACCGAGAAAGGCGAAGGCCACTATGACGAAGGCGAACGGGTAGAGCGGCGTCGACAGGCGGTCGTGCAGCTCCGAGCGATATTGATCCGACTGCGCCACGTAGAGCGGATCGTCGGGTTTGGGCCAAAGCAGATCCCAGATATATTTCTCGCGCACGGTGTAGACGACGTTCTGCGCGCCGCCGGTGAATTGCGACAGGTCGAACGCGTAGCGGTCGAACATCACGATGCGCGGATCGCGCTGGCCGGCTTCGAGCCGCTGAATGCTGCCGCCCTGGAACACCAGGAACGAGCCCGAGTCGTTTTTCACAATCTCGCCCTGCTCGGCGAGGTAAGTCGAGTGCTCCTTGGGATCGCGGCGGTCGTCGACGAAGATACCGACCAGAAGACCATTCTGGCGCCGGTCGGCGATGTGGAAGGTGAGATTGCCGCCGACCGTGGTGAAGCGGCCGGGCTGGACGATATTGGTCAAGATATCGGCGCGCACCTGCGCGCTCCAATCGCGCAAGGCGCGCAGGCTGCGCGGCGAAACGTAGGCGGCGATTACCGCCAGCAGGACCGAAACGACGGCCGCTGCCACCAGGAACGGCCGTAACAGCAGCCACGGCGAGATGCCGGCGGCGTTCATAACGATGATCTCGGAATCCGAGCTCAGCTTATTGATGACATGCGCCGAAGCCATGACCAGCGCGATCGGCGCGATCATCATGACTAGAAGCGGAATGATCAGGCCGGTGATGCCGACGAAGACCAGCAGCGTCTGCCGCTGACTGGTGATCAGGTCGAATTCGCGCATCGCCTGCGTGAACCAGATCACGACGGTCAAGCTGACAAGGGTGATCAAGAACGCGCCCATCGTGGCGCGAAACATGTAGCGGCCGATCGACCCCATCGGACTTCACTTCCCCAATGCCGGTCCGCGCGATTGCCGCGCCGACCCCCCGGCGCTCCATCGCCCCGCGGACCGAACTCCCCAGAGCGCCTATTTTCATGCGGTGACAAAATGGCTTCGCCAAGGCAAACCTATTGAACATGCACACTAAAGCGTTAATACGGCCGTTTGATAAAGGGCGCGCCGGAAACGTCCCGTTTTGGATCGAAAAGGGTCCTTTGCACGCTGCCGCTGTCCGGTTCATAACTTGGCCGTGACAACGCCTAGCCGGCCCCGATCAGGGGCCAAAATGTTCCCTAAGTGATCCCAAGCGTTCCCTGTGTGATCCCTGACGGTGGTCCCCATGCCGCCGCGCCTGGGTCCGGGTGGGGAACCAAAGGATCGGCCCAAAGGATTGCCTTATGCCTGCCGCACTCAAATTCGGCTTTATGCCCCTTGCGCGTCCGCGCGGAGTTCTTGTTGTGTTCTGCGAGGATAATCTCAAATTCGGCCCGGCGACCCAACGGACCCTGGCGCCGTTGGGCGATCTCATCCGCCGCGCGGCGGCCGCCGATCGATTCACCGGCAAGCAGGGCACGAGCCTCGATATCGTCGCGCCATCGGGACTGAACCTTCCGCGGCTCGTCGTGCTCGGCATCGGCAAGGAAAACGACCTCAAGCCGCGCGATATCGTCAAACTCGGCGGCATTGCCATGGGCAAAGTGCCGGCGGCGGCGCCGACGGCGACGATTTTCGCCGAATTCGGGTCCGGCCCGCTGAAGGCCAACCAAGTCGCGGAACTGGCACTCGGCGCCAGGCTACGCGCCTACACGTTCGACCTCTACAAGACCAAGCGCAAAGACGACGATGTGCGGCCGGACAAGATCGAGGTGAACTTCGCCTGTGCCGATCCTGCGGCGGTGGAGAAGGCCTGGGCGAAATCCGCAGGCGTCGCCGAAAGCGTCGTGGTCGCGCGCGATCTCGTCAACGAGCCGGCCAATGTGCTCTATCCCGGCGAATTCGCCCGCCGCGTTACCGCACTGTCGAAGCTCGGAATTCGTCGTCGAAGTGCTCGACGTTCGCGGCCATGAAGAAGCTCGGCATGGGCGCGCTGCTCGGCGTCGGCCAGGGCTCCGCGCATGAACTCGCGCCTCGTCGTCATGCGCTGGAACGGCGGCAAGCGCGGCGCCGATCCCATAGCCTTCATCGGCAAGGGCGTCTGCTTCGATACCGGCGGCATTTCGATCAAGCCGGCGGCGGGCATGGAGGACATGAAGGGCGACATGGCGGGCGCGGCCTGTGTGGTCGGGCTGATGCACGCGCTCGCGGCGCGCAAGGCCAAGGTCAACGCCGTCGGCGCCATCGGGCTTGTCGAAAACATGCCTGACGGCAAGGCGCAGCGGCCGGGCGACATCGTCAAGACGATGTCGGGGCAGACCATCGAGATCATCAATACCGATGCCGAAGGCCGTCTCGTGCTCGCCGACGTGCTGCACTACGTCAACAAACGCTTCAAACCGAAATTCATGATCAATCTGGCGACGCTGACGGGCGCCATCATCGTCGCGCTCGGCCAGGAATATGCCGGCATGTTCTCCAACGACGATAAACTGTCGGAACGGTTGACGAAATCCGGCGAAGCGATCGGCGAGCGGGTGTGGCGCATGCCGCTCGGGCCGGAATACGACAAGATGATCGATTCGAAATTCGCCGACATGAAAAACACCGGCGGCCGCTGGGGCGGCGCGATCACGGCGGCGCAATTGCTGCAACGCTTCGTCGCCAAGACGCCGTGGGCGCATCTCGACATCGCCGGCACCGCGATGGGTTCGCCGCAAACCGACATCAACAAGAGCTGGGCGTCAGGCTGGGGCGTGCGCTTGCTCGATCACCTGGTCGAGGAATATTACGAACGGTGAAGGCGTTCCGGATGACGGAAGTTCTCTTTTATCATCTCAAGGGACAAACGCCGGAACAAGTGTTGCCGGCGCTCCTGCAAAAGTCGCTCGAGCGCGGCTGGCGCGTCGTGGTGCAAGCATCCTCGGACGAGCGCGTCGAGGCGCTCGATGCGCATCTGTGGACCTGGCGGGACGACAGTTTCCTGCCGCACGGAACAGCGCGCGACGCCGAGGCCGCGCAACAGCCGATCGTGCTGACCGCGGGCGAGGAAAACCCCAACGGCGCGACCGTCCGCTTCCTCGTCGATGGTGCCGCAATGGCGAAAAATGCCGCCGCCTACGAGCGCGTCGTCATGCTGTTTGACGGCGACGATCCGGACGCCGTCGAGGCCGCGCGGACGCGCTGGACCGAGGCCAAAGCTGCTGGCGCCGAGGTGACTTATTGGCGCGCCGACGAGAACGGGCGATGGCAGCGCGAGCGCTGATCCCAAACGCCTCAAATCTTAACTCAAGAAATCAACGTAAAACTCTGATATATAACGATTTCGTCCATCTTAATCATCCGGCCGTTCGGGCCCTGCAAACGCAGCTTTTAAGCATTATATTTTTTGCTCATTTGTTGGTTCGGATGATATAGTTGGTTCCATGAATAAGCGTTCAGTCAAGAAGAAACGGCCCGCCAAGGCGAGTCGGAGTTCAGCGGTTCGCAAGTCGACCACTCGCGCTACCGCTTCCCGTAAACTTGTTTCGCGTCAGGCGGCGAAAAAACCCGAGCCGGCAAGAGCGGCCAAGGCCGCCAGCGCGGCGAAAAAATCGAGCACGACGAAGATTTCGGCCGTGACGAAGATTTCGGCCATGGCGAAGATTTCGGCGATGGCGAAGACGTCCGCGGTGCTGACTATTTCCGACGTCGTTAGGTTTCCCGACGCGGAAAAGATCGTGTCTTCGGAAATCGCTGCTGTTTCCGTAGCCGAAATGACGGCGCTCAGCGCGCCGCTGCGCACCCATAAGTTCCGCGTCGGCCAGACGGTGTCCTACACTTCGAGCCCGATCAGCCGTCCCGGAGCGAGCGGGAGCTATCAGGTCGTGCGGCTTTTGCCGTCGGATGGTGACGATTATCAGTATCGCATCAAGAATCCGGGCGAGGCCTTCGAACGCGTTGCCAAGGAAAGCCAGCTCGAACTCGAGCACTAAAGTTCCCGCGAGCATGATCCCGAAAAGTGGGAACCGGTTTTCGGAAAAGATCATGCTCAAACGGAACGCGAGCATGATCCCGAAAAGTGGGAACCGGTTTTCGGAAAAGATCATGCTCAAACGGGAAATATAGCCGCGCCCGCGCCATAGTTTGCTGCGAAACAATTGTTGCCAGGCGGGGTGCGGACATTGTTCCGCATATGGCAGGTTTGGGGGCGGGGATTGATGTTCGGCCTTGATCCCGACATCGGAAGCTCGGCGCTTCGGCTTTGGGTCGCTGCCGGATCGGCGGCGCTGCTCGTCTTTGTCTGTGCGCTCGCCTTCGACTGGACGCGGACCCGCACCGTGGCGCGCGTGAGCGTCGTGATCGTCGGCGCGCTGCTCGGCGCGACCTTGGCCTGGGCCTTCCTTAATGCCGCGACTGTTCGCGATCAAAACGCCGAGCGGCGCGCGCTCGAAGCGCGCGCGACGGAATTGAACGTCAAGGCGCTCGCGCCGGGCTCGCCACTGGCCTGTCTCGACGGGCTCGCCGGCGACAATGTCGAGGCGGCGTGCGAGCGGGCCCTGTTTGCCGCGCCGGCGACCGTCGCCACGGCAACGACTTACGTCGCGGCGCGGCTCTCGCTGCTCGCCGACATGACGGCCTATACGAGGCGCGGCGGCGGCAATATCGACGGCACCATGGGGCCGTTGCGCAGCGCGCTGCAAGCCGATCGCTTCGGCTTCGTCGCCCATATGCTCGCGGTGCGCGATAGCTGCACCAGCGATAACTGCAAGGCGCTCGCGCTCTTGCAGGATTCGAGCAAGGTGCGCGCCAATCTGAGCGGGCAGACGCTCGATCGCTATCTCGACCATTATCTCACCGCATGGGCGCAGTCGCCCAACGTGCCGGTCGCCGATGCGACGCAGTTTCCCGCGCCTGTCGCGGCTTCGCCGAGCGATCCCGCCGCGCCGCCGCGCAAGAGCGCGCTCAATATCGACTTTCCCTCCGCCGATTCCATTCCCGCCGTCAGCATCATGAATCCTGAGCCCAAAGCGGCTGGGCCGCTGACGCCGGCGGCGGCCACGGCCGCGGTGACGGCCGGAGCGCAATCGAGCGCGCGCATGGTCGGGCCGCAACAGATGCCGCCGATGCCGGGAACCCCGACGCCTTCGGCGCCGCCGCAGCCGTCGTCCAAAGGCAAGCGCAAGCAAGCGGCCAATCCGCCGGCACAAACCACCGCGGCGGCGCCGGCAGGACCGCCGGCCGACCCGGTCTGGAGCCCGGGCGCTAGTCTCGCGTCGCCGCAAGGCGCGGCGGCGGTGCCCGCGCCGCAGCCCGCGGCCGCAAGCGCAGCGCCAGCAGCGTCCGGGGGCGGCGTGCCTCTCGCCGGCATGCCGGTCCAGCTCAGTCCGTTCACGTCGCCGCCGAAGTGATCTGACATCAAGGCGCCCCGTTGCCTGGACCCTGGCAGCCACGCCGCTAGGATGCGGCCGCCATATTCAGTGTCATGTTCGAATCCATGTTCAAATCCGTCCTGATCGCCAATCGCGGCGAAATCGCCTGCCGCATCGCGCGCACCGCAAAGCGCCTCGGTATGCGCACCATTGCGGTCTATTCGGCGGCGGATGCCAATGCGCTGCATGTGCGGGTCTGCGACGAGGCGCATTGCATCGGCGCGGCTGAGCCACGGGCAAGCTATCTCAACAGCGCGAGCCTGATCGCTGTGGCGAAAAAGTCCGGCGCGGACTGCGTTCATCCCGGCTACGGCTTTTTGTCCGAGAACGCGGATTTCGCCGAAGCCTGCGCAAAGAGCGGCATTGTTTTTGTCGGGCCGCCCGCCGACGCGATCCGTGCCATGGGGCTCAAAGATCTCGCCAAGGCGCTGATGGAGAAGGCGCGCGTGCCGGTCGTGCCCGGCTATAACGGCGAAAGGCAGGACGTGAAGTTTCTCAAGGAGAAAGCCTACGAGCTCGGTTATCCGGTGCTGATCAAGCCCGCGGCCGGCGGCGGCGGCCGCGGCATGCGCCGCGTCGACAAGCACGCCGATTTCGACAGCGCGCTCGAAGGCGCGGTACGCGAGGCGCAATCCTCGTTCGGCTCGGGTCGCGTGCTGATCGAGAAGTATGTCTTGTCGCCGCGCCACATCGAGGTTCAGGTCTTCGCCGACAATTTCGGCAATGCGCTCCATCTCGGCGAGCGCGATTGCTCCTTGCAGCGGCGGCATCAGAAAGTGATCGAGGAGGCGCCGGCGCCCGGCATGACGGCCGAGCTGCGCGCCAAGATCGGGGCGGCGGCGGTCGAGGCGGCGAAAGCGGTCGGCTATAGCGGCGCCGGCACGGTCGAATTCGTTGCCGACGGCACCAAGGGGCTCCGCGCTGACGCGTTCTGGTTCATCGAAATGAATACGCGGCTTCAGGTCGAGCATCCGGTGACCGAAGAAGTCACCGGGCTCGATCTCGTCGAATGGCAATTCCGCGTTGCCGCCGGCGAGAAACTCCCGCTCGCGCAAAATCAAATCCGTCTCGATGGCCACGCCGTCGAAGCGCGGCTTTATGCCGAGGATCCCGAGCACGGTTTCCTGCCGTCGACTGGCCGGATCGTCGCGCTCGATTTGCCAAGCGACATCCGCGTCGACTCTCGGCGTCGAGGCGGGCGGCGAGGTGACGCCGTTCTACGACGCCATGATCGCAAAGCTCATCGCGCATGCGCCGACGCGCGAAGGTGCGCTCGACAAGCTCGCGCGTGCGCTCGACCATACGCTGATCGCCGGCCCGCGCAGCAATCTGGCGTTTCTCGGCAAGCTCACCCGTGCCACGGAGTTCAGACAAGGCAAGGCCGATACCGGCTTCATCGATCGCAATCTCGCGGCGCTTGGCGCGGTGCCGCAGCCGCAGGACAAAGCCGCCGCCGCGCTCGGCGCCGCGCGTCTGCTGAGGCAGGCGGACGAAGCTGCGGTCGCCGACGAAGCCGAACCGGATTTGCTGTCGTTCCCGTCGCCATGGTCGGCGCGTGACGGCTTCCAGCTTGGCGGCGTGCGGTCGGTCGCGCTGCCGATCGTGGTTGACGGCGAGAGCGAAAACGCCACGGTCACCTACGGCGGCGATGGCGCAAGCGTCGCGGTGGACGGCGAGGCTCCGGCAGCCGACGCCAAGGTGTTCGAAGCGGACGGCGAAGCTTATGTGTTGCGGCACGGCCGCCAGACGCGGGTGCGGCTGAAGGATTTTGCCGCCGCAGTCGCCGGCGAGGGCTCTGGCGACGGCACGATCAAAGCGCCGATGCACGGCAAGGTTTTGGAAATCCTCGCCGCCGTGGGGGATCGCGTCACCGCCGGCCAACGTCTTGCCGTGATTGAGGCGATGAAGATGGAGCACACGCTGCGTGCGCCGTTCGACGGTGAGGTGATGCAGGTTGCCGTCGCCGCGGGCGTGCAAGTTGTGGAAGGCGCGCAGATCATGGTGCTCGAAGCGGACAAGAAGGCGATAGAATAGGTTCATGGCCCTCAATCTCATCAAGCTGTGCGTCGGCGCGGATTCGGTCTCCGACCTCGAAGACTGGATCAAGCTGAAGCTCAAAGAGAAACGCAAACGCGGCGAAAGACCCGAGCACATCCACCGCACCCGCATGGTGCCCAAGCGCGCCGAAGAGCTCGTCGACGGCGGCTCGCTCTATTGGGTAATCCGCGGCGAGGTCATGTGCCGCCAGCGCATCAAGGACGTGCGGCCCTTCGTCGACAAGGACGGCATCGGCCGCTGCGGCATCGTTCTCGAGCCCAAACCAGTCCTGGTCGAGCCGCGGCCCTACCGCGCCTTCCAGGGCTGGCGCTACCTCGCCGACAAGGACGCCCCGCGCGATCTCGCCAAGGTTGTGAAAGGGGCCGCCGCCATGCCGGAAACGCTGCGCCGGGAGCTGCGCGAGCTCGGCCTGATGTGATTGGGCGGGCGCCCGTCCCGCAAGCCGCGCATGGCGATTTCCAAACCGATGAATTAATCTGCGAGTTAACGGCAGAAGCTCGATCCCGGAAAAGATCGAGCGCAGACAATAAAGCATGATCCCGAAAAGTGGGTACCGGTTTTCGGATAAGATCATGCTCAAACGAGAAGCCGTCGCGGAGCAAGAAGAATGATCATCGAAAATGAGAAAGACGTCACCAAGGTCGTGCTGAAGGAATACGAGCGGATCAAAAATCCGCGCCTGCGCGAAATCATGGCTGCGCTGATCAAGCACCTCCACGCCTTCGCCCGCGAGGTGAAGCTGACGGAAGAGGAATTCCACCTCGCCGCGCGATATATCAACGCGATCGGCCAGCAGAGCAACGAGACGCATAACGAAGCGGTGCTGATGGCTGGCTCGCTCGGCCTCTCGCCTTTGGTGTGCCTGCTCAACAACGGCGATCGCGGCCAGACCGAAACCGACGCCAATATGCTCGGCCCGTTCTGGCGCATGGATTCGCCGCCGACCAAAAATGGCGACTCCATCGTGCGCTCGCCGACGCCGGGCGAAGAACTGTTCGTCGATGCCTGGTTCAAGGACAAAGCGGGCAAGCCGATCGAAGGCGCCAAGGTCGACATCTGGCATTCCTCGACCGAAGGCTTTTACGAGAACCAGGATCCGCTGCAGGCCGACATGAACCTGCGCGGCCAGTTCACCACCGACAAGGACGGCCATATTTCCTTCCGTAGCATCAAGCCCGCCGGCTATCCGATCCCGATCGACGGTCCGGTCGGCGAATTGCTGCGCGCGGCGGGCCGGCACAATATGCGGCCCTCGCATCTGCATTTCCTGGTCTACAAGCCCGGTTTCAAGACCTTGATCTCGCAGGTCTACGATCCGAGCGACAAGCATATCGAGACCGACGTGCAGTTCGGCGTGACGCGCCACCTCATCGGCAACTATGTGCGTCACGATGGCGCGTGCCCGGACGATCCCAAGGTCAAGGCGCCGTGGTATTCGCTCGAGCACAACTTCGTCATGGAAAACGGCACGGCGAAACTGCCGCGGCCGCCGATCACCGGCAAGGCGCAAGGCGAGCGTCCGGAGATTCCGCATCTTGAGCCGGCGTAGCCCATTCGCAGGACGTCATGGCCGGACTTGTTCCGGCCATCCACGTCTTTGTACTGTGACGCTGAAAAGACGTGGATGCCCGCGACAAGCGCGGGCATGACGAAATGAACAGGGAGGGAAGTCACATGTTGCGTCGTCGTACCGTATTGAAGGGAATGGCCGCGGCCGCGGCGGGAAGCGCGCTGGCGCGTCCGTTTCCAAGTCCTGCGATCGCCGCCGACGTGCCGCTCACGATCGGCTGCAGCATGCCGCTGTCCGGCGCCGGCTTCGCCGAGGTCGGCAAATTGCTCACCGGCGGCTTGAAAGTCTATCAGCAGCAGCACGGCGACAGCGTCGCCGGCCGCAAGATCGCGATCGTCATCCGCGACGATGCCGGCGTTGCCGACAATGCCCGGCGTATCGTTCAGGAGATGATCGTCAACGACAAGGTCGACATCGTCGCTATGGGCATCACGCCGACGACGCTCGCGGTGGCGCAACTCGTCACCGAAGCCAAGAAGGCGACCTTGAGCATGAGTTCGGGCGCCTCGATCACCACGACCAAGTCGCCGTATTTCGTGCGCGCCGGCTTCATCATCGCGCCGCAGGCCTGGACGCTCGCCGATTGGGCGATCAAGAACGGCTCGAAGCGCGTCGTCACTCTGGTCAACGAATGGGCGCCGGGCGTCGAAGCCGAGACCTCGTTCAAGACGCGCTTCACGCAAGTCGGCGGCGAGATCATCGAATCGCTGCGCGTGCCGCTGGCGAGCCCCGATTTCGCGCCGCCCTTGCAGCGCATCGCGGACCTCAAGCCTGACACCGCCTTCATCTATTTCCCCGGGCCGCTGGCGCCGGTCTTCACCCGGCAGTTCCAGGAGAAGGGGCTCGGCCAGACCGGCATCAAGATCATCGGGCCGGGCGATCTGTGCGACGACGACACCCTCGACAGCGCCGGCGACCAGATGATCGGGCTGATCACCGCCGGCTATTATTCGGCGGCGCACGATTCGCCGCTCAACAAAACTTATGTCGCCGACTTCCAGAAAGCCGCGAACCTCCGCGCCGACTTCACCTCGCTCGGCGCCTATGACGGTCTGCATCTGATCTATGAGGCGCTGAAGAAGACCGGCGGCGATGCCGACGGCGACAAGCTGATCGCGGCGATGAAGGGCATGGCCTGGGAGAGCCCGCGCGGCCCGATCTCGATCGATCCGGCGACGCGCGACATCGTTAGCAATATCTACATCCGCAAGGTCGAGAAGATCGACGGGCACCTTTGGGCCAAGGAGTTCGAGACCTTCCCGAACGTCAAGGACCCGCTGAAGAGCTGAGCGGCATTTTCGTCCTCCCCCGTGACAACGGGGGAGGAGCGCTACTTCTTCCCGTCCGCGGCGCCGAGCCGCGGCGCGATGAGCTCCGCCCACAACAGATAGCCGCCCATCATGGTGAGCAGGAGCCCCATGATGACGATCCGCGAGAACACGCGCTGCACCAGGAACGCCTCGGCGAAGAGAAAATACAAACCGCCGCACAGCATCACCGCCCCGACGAGGCAGATCATGACTTTTCGCAAGGCTCGGTAGAGGGTCATGGCAGGCGCACTCTGAATGGGCCGGGCGCTTGTTATAGTTCATCCCGTGACCTCGTCACCACCGGGTATAGGTCATCGGCCTTGCCCCGCTCACGTCAGGCTCGACGGCGGATAGCGCCGCAGATTCCATTCGACTGCGTCTGCGGCTTTTTCCGCCGCGGGCCGCCGGCGATCACCTGCTCGCGCAGTTCGTTGTGCCGATGCTGCGGAACGCCGGGCCAGGCGGCCTTGAGACAGGCTGCCGGTTCGCCCATGCAGCTGCGGTGCCGCTTGCATCGCTTGTTCCAGCAGCCGCGCCACAACCCCAGCACATCGCAATAGAGCTGCTGCGTCGCCGCGCGGGCGGCGGTGTGGCGGGCGTGCTGCTCCTTCGGCGTATAGCGTTTGTTGAGATCGTTGCGGTTCGGCGGTTTGGTGCGCCATGAGGGCATGGGTGTCTCTCCTTCGGTTTTCATATCCGGCGAAATTGCAGGGTGGGCAAAATCGTCTGCACCCTGCGACCGCGTGGGCACCGCGCGCATACGATTTTGCCCACGCGGCTTGGCTCCGACGACGCGGTGCCCACCCTACGGACACGCGCGAACCCGTTCTCGCGACGCATCTGCGCCCCGAGCCAAGCACGCGACTGCAAAAACGAATTCCACGAACGAAAAGAAGGGAGGCGGAGCGCCGAAAAGCGCTTCTCCTACCGGACCGCATCGAGCGGATGCGGCAGCGCGCCTTTGTCCCTCCTTCTCCCTCTCCCGCTTGCGGGGGAGGGCTGGGGAGGGGGCGCGCTCGCCTCTCGGCGCCCCACCGCGGCTCTTGCTTAGGCGACCTAACGCCACCACTCAGCTCCGGGCCGCGCTTCCTGGTTCACCGGATGATAACGGGCTTGAGGCCCTCTCCGGCGCCAATGCAGCGAGCACCTCGCAGACCGGTCATGACGCCGGCCGGGACGATGCCCAAAGCCGCCCGATACGCGATAGTTCAGCCGCGCGCCGTGCCTTCAATCGCGCGATGTCGGTCACGACCATGCGCCGCAGCCGCGAATTGCCGACGTGTTCGAGCCGGACCTTGAAGCAAGCGATATCCTCTTCGCACTGTTCGACAAAGGTCAGATGGTGCGCCAACTTGGCTAGCCGCTCGTCAGGCTCGATGCGCGGCCGCTCGATCGTTGCCGCGCAGGCGGCGATGAGAGCCGCATCGAGCTTGTCGTTCTTGGCTCGGCGCAGATGTACGCGCGCATAGGCTTTGACCTGGATGGGCTGCAGAACAAGAACCAAGAAGCCCTTGTCCCGCAAATAGCCGACCACACCGCTTTCGTAACCGCCGCTGGCTTCGATACCGACCCGCGTGACCCCAGCCCGAGAGAGATCGGCTGCAAGACGCCGCCAACCGAACGCTGCGTTGTCGACCTGCCAGTACTCGGTCCTACCGTGAACCGCGATGTCGAGTTTGGCTTTCGATGTATCGATTCCTGCCGTTGTGCTATTCTGCGTCATCTTCGTCGACCCCGCCTTGTTGAGCGAGCCATGTGTTCCGGCAACCATCCGGGTCCGATGAAGGCGCTGACGCGATCGCGCTACGTTGCAGCCAAATAATGGCTCAGGGCGGGCTCGATCCGATCGCCAGCCGCTCTGCCGCGGATGGCCGTCCGCGGCAGAGCATTCCTTTCGGAACATGCCGACGATAATCGATCTCGCTATTACAAGGGCGGATTAGCCGAAGGCATAATCCGCCATTCTTTCTTATCCTTGATCGCCGTGGCGGGGTTACGGCTTCGCCTGACCCGCCCTACACCCCAACATTATCAATCAACCGCGTCCCCCCGATCCGCGCCGCCACCAGCAGCCTAATCTTCCCGCTCCGCGACGTCCCGACCGGCACCAGGCTTTCCGCATCCCGCGCCTCGAGATAGTCGACCGCAAACCCGACTTTGCCGAGCGTGTCGCGGCCGTGGCGCAACACGGCGCCGACCGGCTTGCCGGCGGCGATGGCGCTTGCGCATTCGGCGAGCACGCGGTGCAGCGCCGGCGCCACGGCGCGTTCTTGCGGCGAGAGGTATCTGTTGCGCGAGGAGAGCGCCAAGCCGTCGGCCTCGCGCACGATCGGCGCGCCGACGATCTTGGTTTTCAGGCCGAGGTCGCGCGCCATCTGGGTCACGACTTTGAGCTGCTGAAAATCCTTCT
This sequence comes from uncultured Alphaproteobacteria bacterium, assembly GCA_963761185.1. GTDB lineage: Bacteria > Pseudomonadota > Alphaproteobacteria > Rhizobiales > Xanthobacteraceae > BOG-931. The sequence continues at coordinate 413,197 of CAVXFY010000011.1, read as the reverse complement.
CGCCGAACAAAGCGAAGTCGGGCTCGCACTGGATCAGAAGCTTGGCGACGACGGTGGCGACGCCTGCGAAAAAGTCCGGGCGGAATTTGTCTTCGAGCCCGACGCTCGCCGGGCCTTCGGGCACGACGCGGGTGGCAAAGCCGTCGGGATACATGGTGGCTGTGTCGGGCGCCCAGATCAGGTCGACATTCATCGCGGCAAGCGCCGCGCTGTCGGCTGCGAAGGTCCGCGGATAGGTCGCGAGATCCTCGTGCGGGGCGAACTGCGCCGGGTTGACGAAGATCGAGACGATGACGCGATCGGTGCGCGCTTGCGCGATCTCGACCAGCGAGAAATGGCCGGCATGGAGCGCGCCCATGGTCGGCACCAGCGCCAAGGTTTCGCCGCGCGCGCGCAGCTCGGCCGTGGCCTCGCGCAGCTTCGGCAGCGTCCTGATGACGCGCAAATGACGCTTGGCGTTTTTTCGGTTCTTGCTCATGCGGGTGTTGTCGAGCGGGTGCAGCGGTGATCCAGTTGGAACGTGCGCGCGTAGGGAGATGTTGCAGGCCGTTTCACTTGCGACGCGCTTTCGTTGCCAGTTGCAAGGCGAGTTGCAAGTCGAACACACCCGGGGCGTTTCGTTGCTGGACGGTCGGGTTAATGATTAACTTAGGCGAGACAATGCTGTATCTTGACCCTGCGCGGTGCAACCCGGAAAAACGGCGAAGCAATCGCCGCGCAGGGATTGCGTCTCCCAAAAGGGTTTCGTGTCCCAAAGGATTGCGTCTCCCATGTTGATGCAGGCGGATGTCGGCAGGCCCTTCTCGGCGCATGTCATCGTCCTAGGTAACGAAAAAGGCGGCTCGGGCAAGTCCACCACCGCCATGCATGTCGCCGTCGCGCTTCTCCAGGCCGGTCAGCGCGTCGCGACCATCGATCTCGATTCCCGGCAAAAGAGCTTTACCCATTACATCGAGAACCGCCGCGATTGGGCGGCGCGGACCGGCATCAAGCTCGATGTGCCGCTGCATTATTGCGTCAGCCGCGGCTTCGGCACGCGGATCGAGGATATCGAGCAGCAGGAATTCGCAGCCTTCGCCGACGCCGTCAGCAAGGTCGAGCAGAGCCACGATTTCGTCGTCATCGACACGCCGGGGTCGGATTCCTACCTGATGCGGCTTGCCCATTCGATGGCGGATACGCTGATCACCCCGCTCAACGACAGCTTCGTCGATTTCGACGTGCTCGGCATCATCGACCAGACCACGTTCGAAGTGGCAGGCGTCAGCCATTACGCCGAGATGGTGCGCGAGGCGCGCCGCCAGCGCCGCCTGGTCGACGGCGGCATGACCGACTGGGTCGTGGTGCGTAACCGGCTCTCCACTCTGGGCTCGCGCAACCGGCGGCTGGTCGGGGAGGGCGTCGAGGGGCTCGCCAAGCAGCTCGGCTTCCGCGGCATCGACGGCTTTGCCGAACGCGTGGTCTATCGCGAATTCTTCCCGCGCGGGCTGACCGCGCTCGACGATCTCACCGAGGATACGCTCGGGCTGCGCCCGACCACCTCGCATGTGACGGCGCGCGACGAGGTCAAGGCGCTAATCGACGCGCTGCGGCTGCCGATCGACGAGCGCGGCAAGCGCCGCGCCGCCGCGCGTGCCGAATGGATCGCCGCGGCCGGCAAGCCGCTCGAATTCCACGACCTGATCGCGGATATTTAGGCTTCCTGTCGGCGCAGCGCGCCGTCCGCAGGGCATTGCGGGCGTTCCCGGACAGGGCCACCTTAGGACCGATGAGCACGGATCGGAGCGATCGCGCGCCGGCGCCCACATCCGATAGAACGCCCGCGGCATCGTCGCGGGCGGACATCGATGTTTTTCTCAATCAGGTGAAGTCGCTGCCGCCCGCGGCGCGGCCCGGCGAGCGCGGCCGGCTGATTTTTGCGCTCGACGCCACCATGAGCCGGCAACCGACCTGGGATACCGCGTCACGGCTGCAGGCCGAGATGTTCCGCGAGGCGGCTTCCGTCGGCGGCCTCGACATTCAGCTTGTCTATTACCGCGGCTTTGCCGAATGCCGCGCCTCGTCCTGGGTCGCGGGGCCGCAGCGGCTCGGCGAGACTCATGGCGCGGATCGATTGCCGCGCCGGCCAGACCCAGATCGGCAAGGTTCTGGCGCATGCGCGGCGCGAGAACGACGCCGGCAAGGTGGCGGTGCTGGTTTTCGTCGGCGACGCCATGGAGGAATCGCTCGACGATCTCTGTGCCGCCGCGGGCGAACTCGGCCTGCGCAATGTCCGCGCCTTCATGTTCCAGGAAGGCTACGATCCGGTCTGCGAACAGGCCTTCCGCGAGGTGGCAAAGCTCACCCACGGCGCGTTCTGCCGCTTCGCGCCGGGGGCAGTGCATGAATTGGCTGAGCTTCTGCGGGCGGCTGCGGCCTATGCCGCCGGCGGCATGAAGGCGCTGGCCGATCTCAAAAATTCGCCGGGCGCAGTGCGGCTGATCGAACAGCTCAAATAGCCTATATTGGATCTATGCCTTTTATTCTCGGCGTCGCCGTCCTTCTCATCCTACTGTGGGCCGGCAATTCCTTTTCCAAGGCCGATCCCAAACAGGTTGCGCGGCTTGTGCGCAAGCTCGGCGGCGGCCTGGCTTTGCTGTTCGCCGCGTTTCTGGTGTTGCGCGGCGAGATCGGGGTCGCCGTGCCGGTCGGCCTGTTCGGCTTCGGCCTGCTCGGCTGGCGCACGGGCTTTGGCTGGCCGGCGTCGTTCGGCGCGCGCACGCAAAAGAGTACGGGACAGGCCTCGCAGGTCCGCACTTCGTTTCTCGAAATGCAACTCGATCACGATTCCGGCGCGATGCACGGCCGCATTCTCACTGGACGGCTCGCGGGCGTCGCGCTCGACGCGCTCGATGCGGCGACGCTCGCCGGCCTGTTCGGCGAGATCGACAGCGACAGCCGCGAATTACTTGCAGCTTATCTTGACCGCCGGGATCCCGGCTGGCGTGAGCACGCGCAAGGTGATGCGGCAGCGGGGAGCGGGCGCGGGCCGCCGAGCAGCGGCAAAATGACTGAACAGGAAGCCTATCAGATCCTTGGCATTGAGCCCGGGGCGAGCGCGCAGGACATCACCCGGGCTCACCGCACTCTCATGAAGAAATTGCATCCCGACCAAGGGGGGACGACGTATCTCGCCGCCCGCGTCAATGAGGCCAAGGACGTCCTTATGCGCCGCCATCGCTGAGGTACTCCGTACCAAACCTCGCGTGGTCTTCCCGTCCGGAATTGACGTCCCTGTTCGTTCAGCCTTGCCCCCTCCCTTCCCTCCCCCGCTTGCGGGGGAGGGAAGGGAGGGGGTGTCCCGTTTGCCGGGAACTCGAGCATGCCTTTGGAACATGCTGGTGGGCCAGCATCTTGCAAGGTCAAGGTTAGCGAAGAGTTTCCGTGATGCCGCGCCGGCAAGAATTTGCGGGGCGACCGGGGCTTGGGACGCCTTAGTCCTTCAGAGCCATCAATCCTTGAGCGCCATGCACTGGAAGTCGCTGCGCTTGAGCTCCTTGCAGGCGGTCTCGGCGGTCGCTTTGTCGAAGCCGGCGAAGCGGGCGCGGAACAGGGCCTTGTCGCCCTTCTGGACGCGCTCGGTGAAAGGATCGGCGGCGGCAAGCGCAGTGCGGACTTTCACTTGGGCGGCGCTCAGATGCTGCTTGGCCTGATCCTCGTCGTCGAAGGCGCCGATCTGGATCAGCCAGCCGCCGTGAGTGTGGATCGCGGCAGCGGTCGGCGCGGAAAGAGCCGGCTGAATCTGCGGCAGGTCGGCGCTCGCTGTCTCAGGCGACACCGGTTCGGACTGAACCGGCTGGACCATAGGCATCGCGGTGGGCACTACGACCGGGGCCGCGACCGGCGCCACTGTAGCAACATTGACCGTGGCGGCTGCGGGCGGCGCGGCAACCGGGGCCGCGGCCTGCGCTGTGGCAACCGGATCGGCGGAGGCGACGACGGTGCGCGGCGGCGCAATCGGAACGGGAAGCTGGACGGCCTGCTGCACCGGAGCGGGCGCGGCCGCTTGCGGCGCGACCGGGGCGGCGACCGGTGCAGCCATTTGTGCCGGCGGCGCTACGGGCACCAGCGGCGGCATCGGCGCCATGGACGCGGTCTGCACCGGCGCGGTCCGGAAGGTAATGGTCCGCACCAGAAGCGGTCGGATCGGATCGTTGGAGCCGACCGCCGGACGCATATCGTTCATACCGGCGGTCGCCATTGCCGCGGCGACGCGCGTGCTCGGCACTGTCGCGGTTGGTGTGGGATCGGCACGCGCCACCATCGGCGCGGACACCATCGGCGCCGAAACCATGGGCGCTTTGGCGAAGGCGACCGGTGGGGCCGGCGTTTCGCCGGAATCGGCGATCACCGGAACGGTGCGGCGCAGCGCGGCTTCCTTGAGGTGTTCGCTGATCAGGTCGCGCATATGGGCGTCGCGTTCGAAAGCCGAATGGCCGCCCATGACGACGGCGACAATGAAGCGCCCGTCGCGATGCAGCGAGGTGAGAAGATTGAAGCCCGAGGCGCGGGTGAAGCCGGTCTTGATGCCGTCGACGCCCTCGACCGAGCCGAGTAGGTGGTTGTGACTGCGCATGGCTTCGCCGTGATAGACGAAGCTCTCCGTCGAGAAATATTTGTAATAGCGCGGGAAGCGATCCTGGATGGCGCGGCCGAGCAGCGCCTGGTCGCGCGCGGTCGTGATCTGGTCGTCGTCCGGCAGGCCGGAAGCGTTGACGTAAGTGGTGCGCGTCATGCCGAGCGCATGCGCCTTTCTGCGTCATCATCTTGGCGAAGGCGTCTTCGTCGCCGCCGATATTTTCGGCGATGGTGACGGCGGCATCGTTGGCGGAGCGCGTCACGATGCCCTTGATGGCGTCTTCGACCGAGATGGTCGAGCCGGGCTTGAGATCGAGCTTGGTCGGCGACTGCTCGGCCGCGTGCTCGGACACTTTCAGCGGCGTGTCGAGCTTCATCTTGCCGGAATCGAGCCGCTCGAACAGGAGATAGAGCGTCATCACCTTGGTCAGCGACGCCGGATGGCGGAGCGCGTCGGGGTTCGCCGCTTCCAGCACCGCCCCGCTATTGCCGTCGACGACGATCGAGGCGCCGGGCGGGGAATATTCCTCGGCATGAGCAGCGTGCCGATGCACGCGTGCCGACGCATAGTGACGTTCGTGGGTGACGTGGACGTAGGTGACGTGGACGCGATGATGATGCCGTGCGTCGGCGGCGTCGCTGGTGATGACGAGAGCCGCTGCGGCGGCGGCGAGACCCACAGTGCCGCTGCGAAGCCCCCGACGGGCTTCGGAACTGAGCCAGGCCATTAGAACCCCATCCCTGAACGTGCGCCCCGTTGGGGGGCCGCCCCTTTTTTGCCCCGCGAGGTATTTGCCTCTCCCCGCGAGAGGCTTACCCCGAATCAGTCGTTACCCAGACAACACGGTCACGTAATTTAGGCGGCGCCCCTTGCGAAAGGGTTAAGTCACTCTTGAAGCAAGCCTTCCGGCCTCCGCCTGCGATTCCCGAGCCGTTTGCGAGCCGTTTGATTGTGCAGTGTGCCGTTACCCGTTGCAGTTTTTTGTGCAGTGCAGTATGGTATTGTTACCGCCGCAAAAGGCCTTTTCATGGCAGAGGCAAGACGACTGCTTTGGACCGCTTTTTAGGCAGCGCCGCCCGATCCGCTAAACCAACCGTCCAAACGGTTCACACAGGGGTTCATCATGGCACCGGAAGATATGCAGAAGTTCGGCAAAGAAGGCATGGAAATGGCGATGTCGTCATTCGGCGCCTGGTCGAAAAGCGCCCAGGCCATCGCCGCCGAGATCGCCGACTATTCCAAGAAATCGGTCGAAGACACCACCGCCGCCTGGGAGCGGCTGCTCGGCTGCAAAACTCCGGAAAAGGCGATGGAAGTGCAGACCGCTTATCTTAAGTCCTCGTATGAGGATTTCGTCGCCGAAGCGACCAAGCTCGGCGAGCTTTATGTCGATCTCGCCAAGGAGGCCTACAAGCCGTTCGAAGGCGTGATGGCAAAAGCGTCGATGATGAAATAGGCCTGACTGCGGCCGCGGAGCGATATCTTGCGCTCTCGGCCGTCAGATCTTTGGTCTTAGGTTTTCGGAATCGCGGACTCGACCGCCGCGGTGAGACGGGCCAAAAGCTGCTCGATGCGCCCGACGCGGAAGGCGATGTGCTCAAGCGCGTAGGCCGCGCGCTTGTCGGCCGACGGCATGCTGGTTGCGTCGTAGTCCGGGATGAAGTCCTGCTCCATGTCGCGGATCATTCGTGCCCGCCGTGGGTCGACAACCATCGTCACCTCCTGTGGCGCGACATTGCTTTAAATAACTCGACGCTCGATGACTGCGCGCGATAGATAACCGAGTTGGCGGCAACCACCAATCGGTAACCGCATGCCCGCAGCGTGACAGCCGCGCCTTGTCTCGATTGCGGCACACCTTATCTAACGTCCTCGTCAGCACCGCGACGTCAGCCTTTTGGCCTCCCCGCGAGCCCGCGAAACGGGCGCGCGCGAGGGCTCATGATTGTCATAATCGCTTTGCCGACGGACCGGAGCACTTTGCGGCGGGCACTTCACTTATGTGCACTGCGCTCTCGCTCTGGCACGCAAATCGCACTAGCCTTATCATGGTGCGCCGGGAACCCGATGTTAGGGTCGTGGATGGGCGTTCGGCAGCCGGCGAATGAGCGCTGGGCTACAACTGGGACGAACTGCCGGGAAAGGCCGCAGTTTCGGAAGTCAGACGAACCAATGCCGCCGAATGAAGTGACGATATCGATGCCACCGGCAAATGCAGCGCCCGCGCGCCTCGCTGACGACGACCGCAAGCGCAAAGGCGATAGCGGACCCGGCACGGCGGTCATAACTAAGACGAAGCCGCAGACCAAGCGGCCGAATCTTTATCGCGTGTTGCTTCTCAACGACGACTACACGCCGATGGAATTCGTGGTCCACGTGCTGGAGCGATTCTTCAACAAGGACCAAGAGTCGGCGCATCGGATCATGATGCATGTGCATCAGCATGGGATCGGCGAATGCGGGATTTTCACCTACGAGGTCGCGGAAACTAAAGTGACGCAGGTTATGGACTTTGCCCGCAAACATCAGCATCCTTTGCAATGCATCATGGAGAAGAAGTGATTCCGGGGGGAAGCATCCAATACAAATGATGGGAAATTGACGAATGCCCACGTTCTCGCGCAGCCTTGAACAATCGCTTCATCGGGCTTTGGCGCTTGCCAATGAGCGGCACCACGAATACGCGACGCTGGAACATCTCCTGCTCGCGCTGATCGAGGACCAGGACGCGGCCGCCGTGATGCGAGCCTGCAATGTCGACCTGGAAAAGCTGCGGCGCAGCCTCATCGCCTATCTCGAATCCGAACTCGATAACCTCGTCACCGACGGCGCCGAAGACTTCGAAGCCCACCGCCGGCTTCCAGCGCGTAATCCAGCGCGCGGTGATCCATGTGCAGTCGTCTGGACGCGAAGAGGTGACAGGGGCGAACGTCCTGGTCGCCATCTTCGCCGAGCGCGAGAGCCACGCCGCTTACTTCCTGCAAGAGCAGGACATGACGCGTTACGACGCGGTCAATTACATCAGCCACGGCATCGCCAAGCGGCCGGGCATGTCGGAAGCACGCCCGGTGCGTGGCGCCGATGAGGAGAATGGCGACAGCAAGTCCGGCGACGAGGCGAAGAAGAAGGGCGACGCGCTCGACGCCTATTGCGTCAACCTCAACAAGAAGGCGCGTGAGGGCAAGATCGATCCGCTGATCGGCCGCGAATCCGAGATCAACCGCACAATCCAGGTGCTGTGCCGACGGCAGAAGAACAATCCGCTGTTCGTCGGCGAAGCCGGCGTCGGCAAGACCGCGATCGCCGAAGGTTTGGCGCGCCGCATCATCCATAACGAAGTGCCGGACGTGCTGCGCAATGCGACGGTGTTCGCGCTCGACATGGGCACGCTGCTCGCCGGCACGCGCTATCGCGGCGACTTCGAGGAGCGGCTCAAGCAGGTCATCAAGGAGCTCGAAGCCTATCCGGGCGCGATCCTGTTCATCGACGAGATCCACACCGTGATCGGCGCCGGCGCCACCTCGGGCGGCGCGATGGATGCCTCAAACCTGCTCAAGCCCGCGCTCGCCTCGGGCACGGTGCGCTGCATGGGCTCGACGACCTACAAGGAATACCGGCAGTATTTCGAGAAGGATCGCGCGCTGGTGCGCCGGTTCCAGAAGATCGACGTCAACGAGCCGACGATCTCCGACGCCATCGAAATCCTCAAAGGGCTGAAGCCCTATTTCGAGGACTACCACAAGCTCAAATATACCAACGAAGCCATCAAGGCGGCGGTCGAACTGTCGGCGCGCTACATCCATGATCGCAAGCTCCCCGACAAGGCGATCGACGTGATCGACGAATCCGGCGCGGCGCAGATGCTGCTGCCGGAGAGCCGGCGCAAGCGGACGATCGGGCTCAAGGAGATCGAGACCACGATCGCCACCATGGCGCGGATTCCTCCGAAGGCGGTGTCGAAGGACGACGCCGAGGTGCTCAAGAACCTGCAGGAGACGCTCAAGCGCGTCGTCTACGGCCAGGACAAGGCGATCGAAGCGCTGTCGGCCTCGATCAAGCTTGCCCGCGCCGGCCTGCGCGAGCCGGAAAAGCCGATCGGCTGTTATCTGTTCTCCGGCCCGACCGGCGTCGGCAAGACCGAAGTCGCCAAGCAGCTTGCCGCGACGCTCGGCGTCGAACTGACCCGCTTCGACATGTCGGAATATATGGAGCGCCACACCATCTCGCGGCTGATCGGCGCGCCGCCCGGCTATGTCGGCTTCGATCAGGGCGGGCTCCTCACCGACAGCGTCGATCAGCATCCGCATTGCGTGCTGCTGCTCGACGAAATCGAGAAGGCGCATCCCGATCTGTTCAACGTGCTGTTGCAGATCATGGATCACGGCAAGCTCACCGATCACAACGGCAAGCAGGTCGACTTCCGCAACGTGATCCTGATCATGACGACCAATGCCGGCGCCGCCGACATGGCCAAGGCCGCCTTCGGCTTCACGCGCACCAAGCGCGAGGGCGACGACATGGAGGCGATCACAAAACTGTTCGCGCCGGAATTCCGCAACCGGCTCGACGCCATCATCACCTTCGCGCATCTGTCGCCCGAAGTCATCGCCATGGTGGTCGAGAAGTTCGTGCTTCAGCTCGAAGCGCAGCTTGCCGATCGCAATGTCACGATCGAGCTCACCGACGAAGCGACGCAATGGCTGATCGCCAACGGCTATGACGAGCTGATGGGCGCGCGGCCGATGGCGCGGGTGATCCAGGAGCACATCAAGAAGGCGCTGGCCGACGAAGTGCTGTTCGGCAAGCTCAAGACCGGCGGCCACGTTCGCGTCATCGTCGTCACCGACGAGGCCGGCAACTGCAAGCTCAGCTTCGATTATCCGGACGGTCCGGTGAAGCCGCGGCCGAGAAGCTGCCGGAGCCGCGCCGCGCCAAGGCCAAGCGGCGCTCGTCGCCGCGGAAGAAGCCGCCGGGATCCGGCGGCCCCGGCGACGACACGCCGCCGCGCCGCGGCACGGTGCCGAAGGTGCCGCTGGTCAAGGCTTGATGATTTAGCTGAAACAAATGAGCCGGCGGGTCATGCGACCCGCCGGCGCCGTTTCAACTCGCCGGCAAACCACAGCGCCAGCGCCGGAAGTGCGGCCGCGGCGCCGAGGAATAGCGGGATGGCGCCGACGCGATCGATGACCAGCGCGCCCACGGCGACGCCCGCGGTCTGCCCGACATAGAGCGCGGAGGAAAACAGCGCCACAGCCGTGCCGCGCGCCTCCGGCGTCATCTGCGTGGCGTTGGTCTGCAGCGTGTTGTGCAGCATGTAGAAGCCGAGCCCGATGGCCGTGGTCGCGACCGGCGCCAGCCACCAGGCCAGACCTGTGGCGAGCGTGACATAGGCCGCCGCGAGAATGAGCGAACCGCCGATCGCAAGCCCGATCTGGCCGAGCCGGCGCACCAAGAGCTTCACCATGCCGGCATAGATCAGCCCGCCGATGCCGAAACAGCCGACCGTGATGCCGACCAGCGTATAAGCTGAGGCCGAAGCGCAGATGCAGATCGGCGCCGATATAGGCGAAGGCGCCCCAGGCCAGCGCGCCTTCAAGGAAGGCGGCGACGATGACGATGCGGGCGAACGGATTCGACAGCACCAGCGGCATAGTCGGCGACCAGGCCGAGGCGCGGCGTCGGTCTGGCTCGACTTGCGGGTCTGCGGATTGACCGCGAGCTCGAAGACAAGCCCGGCTGCGGCGAGCGCGAACATGCCGGCGAGCACGAAATACACATTGCGCCAGCCCAGAAGATCGCCGAGCACGCCGCCGGCGGCCTGGCCGAACAGCTGGCCGAGAATTTGGCCGGACAGATAGCGCGCCAGGATCGGCTGCAGGCGATCCGACGGCGTGACGTCGCCGACATAGGCCATCGAGATCGGGATCACCCAGCCGGCGGCGGCGCCGGTGGCGAGCCGCGCCAAAGCCAGTTGCGGCAAGGTCGAAACCATGCCGCAAAGCGCCACCAGCATGGTGCCGACGATGCAGGCCAAGGCGACGGTCTGGTATTTGCCGAAGCGGTCGCCGACCGGGCCGATGATGAGCTGGATCGAGCCGTGGGTGATGGCATAGGCCGTCACCACCATGGCGGCGGCGCCGACGGTGGTATGAAGGTCGGCGGCGACCTGCGGCAACAGCGAATCCATCACCCGCACCTGGGCCTGGCTGGCGAAGCCGGCCACCGCGAGCAGGATGATCGAGCGAGTCGGCGTCTGTCCGGCTGCGGCGAGTGACGGGCTTGGTGAATAGGACCGGCGAGCGTTGACACTCAAAGCAGGGCAGGCTTTCTACCGCGCACAAATGGCGAAACCGCAATGATTGAAAACAGATACCAGCCCGGCGCGGTCGAGCCCCGCATTTACGAGGAATGGGAAGAGGCCGGCGCCTTTCGCGCCGGACGGCCCGAGCGCGCCAAGGCGGAACCCTATTGCATCGTCATCCCGCCGCCGAACGTCACCGGCTCGCTGCATATGGGCCACGCGCTCAACAATACGCTGCAGGACATCCTCTGCCGCTTCGAGCGCATGCGCGGCAAGGACGTGCTGTGGCAGCCGGGCACCGATCACGCCGGCATCGCGACGCAGGCCGTGGTCGAGCGCCAGCTTATGGAGCGGCAGGAGCCGTCGAGCCGCGCCATGGGCCGCGAGGCCTTCATCAAGCGCGTGTGGGAATGGAAGGCGGAATCCGGCGGCACCATCATCAGCCAGCTCAAGCGCCTCGGCGCCTCCTGCGACTGGTCGCGCGAACGCTTCACCATGGACGAGGGCCTGTCGCGCGCGGTGATGAAAGTCTTCGTCGCGCTCTACCGCGAAGGGCTGATCTACAAGGACAAGCGGCTGGTCAATTGGGACCCCAAGCTGAAAACCGCGATCTCCGATCTCGAAGTGCAGCAGGTCGAGACCAAGGGCCATCTCTGGTACATCAAATATCCGATCGAAGGCGCGGACGAATTCATCGTCGTCGCGACGACGCGGCCGGAGACCATGCTCGGCGACGTCGCGGTCGCGGTGCATCCGGACAACGAGCGCTTGAAGCATCTGATCGGCAAGCACGCGATCCTGCCGCTGGTCGGCCGCCGCATCCCGATCATCGGCGACGACTATGCCGATCCGGAAAAAGGCTCCGGCGCGGTGAAGATCACGCCGGCGCACGACTTCAACGACTTCGAGGTCGGCAAGCGGCACGACCTGCCGCTGATCAATATGTTCGATGCGGAAGCGCACCTCACGCTCAAAGACAATGAAGTCGTTTCTGAAGGACGCTCATCCTGAACTCGCTGTTCTTGGAGACGTTGGACGGCTAAGAGTCGCGAGGCCGCGCGAAAGCTCATCGTCGAACTGCTGGAATTGCGCGGCCTCATCGATAAGATCGAGCCGACGTCGCATGTCGTGCCGCACGGCGACCGCTCCGGCGCGGTGCTCGAGCCGTTTCTCACCGACCAATGGTATGTCGACGCCAAGACGTTTGGCGCAGCCGGCGATCGCAGCGGTGCGCGAGGCGAAGACCATGTTCGTGCCGCAGCAATGGGAAGCGACCTTCTTCAACTGGATGGAAAACATCCAGCCGTGGTGCATGTCGCGGCAAATCTGGTGGGGCCATCAGATTCCGGCCTGGTATGGACCCGAGACTGCGGATCGCTCGTCGTCGATACGACTGAAATGTGTCACTCAGACGTCGTTTGTCGCCGAAACAGCAGGCGGAGGCATCTAAGGCAGGCAGAGGAATTCGATGACGATACCGCTTCGGGAAGTTGAGGATTCGAGTGACGATCGCCGCCACCGTCGAGGAAATGCAGCGCTCTGTGCACGGACGGCTCGCTGGCGGACCACGTACACTGCAGCTCTAGCGCGATCGACGACGTGCTCGACACCTGGTTCTCCTCGGCGCTGTGGCCGTTCTCGACGCTCGGCTGGCCCGACGAGACGCCGGAGCTGAAGCGCTTCTATCCGACCTCGGCGCTGGTCACCGGCTTCGACATCATCTTCTTCTGGGTCGCGCGCATGATGATGATGGGACTGCACTTCATGAAAGAAGTGCCGTTCCACGACGTCTATATCCACGCTCTGGTGCGCGACGCCTCCGGCGCCAAGATGTCGAAGTCGAAGGGCAACGTCGATCGATCCGCTCGAGCTGATCGACGAATACGGCGCCGACGCGCTGCGCTTCACGCTGGCGTCCATGGCGGCGCAGGGCCGCGACATCAAACTTTCGGCGCAGCGCGTCGAGGGCAACCGCAATTTCGCGACCAAACTTTGGAACGCGGCGCGCTTTGCCGAGATCAACGGCTGCGCCCGCGATCCGGATTTCGATCCGCACCACGCCAAGGAAATGCTCAACCGCTGGATCGCGCACGAGACGGCAAAGCCGGCCGCGAAGTGACGGCGGCGATCGAAGCCTACAAGTTCAACGACGCGGCGGACGCGGCCTATCGCTTCGTCTGGAACGTCTATTGCGACTGGTATCTCGAACTGATCAAGCCGGTGCTCACCGGGGCGGACGGTCCGGCGAAGACCGAAACGCGGGCGGCTGCGGCCTGGGCGCTCGATGAAATCCTCAAACTGCTGCATCCGTTCATGCCGTTCGTCACCGAGGAGCTGTGGCGCGGTGACGGCCGAGCAGGGCGCAAAGCGCGACCACATGCTCGCGCTTGACGCCTGGCCCGCAGCACGACAGTCTCGACGATGGCGAGGCCGAAGCCGAGATCGGCTGGGTGATCGATCTGATCAACGCCATCCGTTCGGTGCGCGTCGAGATGAATATTCCGGCCGCCACAATGTTGCCCTTGGTGCTCGCCGGGGCCTCGCCGCAAACCGCGGACGCGCGCCCGCAACTGGGCGGAATTTCTGCAACGGCTCGCCCGCGTCGCCGGCATCTCCTTCGCCGACGCAGCCCCGCAGGGTGCGGTGCAGCTTGTCGTGCGCGGCGAGGTTGCAGCGCTGCCGCTCAAGGGCGTGATCGATCTCGCCGCCGAGGGCGCGCGGCTCGCCAAGGAAATGGCCAAAGCCGACGCCGACATCGCGCGCGTCGACGCCAAGCTGAATAACGCTAATTTCGTCGCGCGGGCGCCGGAGGAAGTGGTAGAGGAAGAAAAAGAGAAACGTGAAGAAGCGCAGGCGCGCAAGGCCAAGATCGCCGAGGCGATGGAGCGGCTGAAGGGCGCGGCGTAAGGGGAACGCTGTGAAGATCTTTCTTGCGGGTGCCACGGGCGCAATCGGACGCCGGCTCATTCCACTTTTGACCGGTGCGGGCCATTTCGTCTCCGGCACGACGCGGGATGCCGACAAGGTGCCGGCCTTGAAGCGTACCGGCGCGCAAGCCATCGTCCTCGACGTATTCAACCAGCGCGCCCTGCATGACGCGGTGATGCGGGTCAAGCCGGATGTCGTCATTAATCAGCTGACCAATCTGCCGAAGGTGTTCGATCCAGCGCAGCTTGCCGAGATGCTTCCGGAGAACGCCCGCCTTCGCGTCGAGGGCACGCGCAATCTGGCCTCCGCCGCGCGTGTCGCGGGGGCGCGCAGGCTCATCGCGCAAAGCCTTGCCTTCGCTTATGCCGAGGGACCCGAGCCCCACGCCGAGACCGATCCGATTGCCTCGGGTGAGGGCAATTCGCCAGGCGCCATCACGGCGCGCGGCGTACGCGCGCTCGAGGAGTTCGTGCTCAACTCGCCAGGGGATTTCGACGGCATCGTGCTGCGCTATGGCCGGCTTTATGGACCGGGCACCTGGTCGGCGACGCCGAAGGGGCGGGCGCCATTGCATGTGGATGCCGCCGCGCATGCGGCACTCCTTGCGGTCGGGCAAGGGTCGCCCGGCGTCTACAACATTGCCGAGGACGACGGGGCGGTGAAGATCGACAAGGCGCGTAAGGAATTGGGCTTCAATCCGAAGTTTCGAATCCGCACCAGCACCTATTAGGGCGCTTTGGTCCAAGGTTCTTTCATCCTGGTTTTGGGAAACGGCTTGCTGAGAAAGCGCGAGCCCTTCTCGCCGTAGCGCCATGGCTTGTCGACCGCCTTGGTGAGGCCGATTCGGATTCCGGCCACGATCTCGACCGGTTCGCTCGCGCGCCAAGAGCTCAAATGGCGGCGAGTCGAGCGCCATGCCGTTGTGCATTGCGGTAACGCGGAGCGCCTCGCACAGCCGGCCGGGGCCCGAACAGAGAAGCCGCGCATCGGATAGCCCGCGCCGCCGGCGCATCAGCGGCAGGCCTTGGCGTCGGCTCGATTGCCCGGATCAGCACTGCGCTCGCCGAGCCTTTGGCTCGCAGACGAAGTTCATGCACCAGTGAATGCCGTAGGAGCGGTAGACGTAGACATAGCCCGGCGGCCCGAACATCACGGCATTGCGTGGGGTTTCGCCCCGGTAACTGTGCGCTGCGGGATCGGTGTGGTGGTAGGCCTCGACCTCGACGATCCGCCCGCCGACGCCGTCGACAAGCAGCGTCACCCCGATCAGATCGGGCGCCACTTCGTGGACGCTGCGGTCAAAGAAGCGCTTGGTCAGGTGTTTGTGCACCGCCCATCGTCGCAAGCGGGCAGCGTCTGGTAAATCATCTGGTAAATCGCCAGTTAACGGATTGAGCCAAGGCGCAAAAATCTGTGGCTCCCCGGCAACAGGCGGGGAACATTTCACAGGATCATATTGCCGCCACGCCAAACGCCGCTTTTTAGCCATAGGATTTTTTGAAACGATTGGTGTGGCGCGGGCTGAAGGGCTCAACGCCGCAGCATGCTTCCGGGTTCCAGAGAACGTCATGTTTTTTGGTCCGGATGGGAGGGGCGAGGGCCCGTTCGGCCCGAATGAGTTTGATGGACGCCAAAACAGATCTGAAGTCGCGGCTGCCGTCTCGGCATGCCACCGAAGGCGCCGACCGCGCACCGCATCGCGCCTTCTATTACGCGATGGGGCTGACGCGGGAGCAGATTCACCAGCCGTTTGTCGGCGTCGCCACCTGCTGGAACGAAGCCGCGCCCTGCAATATCGCGCTGATGCGCCAGGCCCAGGCGGTGAAGATCGGGGTCGCCGCCGGCGGCGCGACCGCGCGCGAGTTCTGCACCATCACTGTGACCGATGGCATAGCTATGGGTCATGCCGGGATGAAAGCCTCACTGCCGTCGCGTGAAGTGATTGCCGAACTCGGTGGAGTTGACGGTGCGGGGGCATTCTTACGACGCGTTGATCGGGGTTGCCGGATGCGACAAGTCGCAGCCGGGCATGATGATGGCGATGTGCCGTCTCAACGTGCCGTCGATCTACATCTACGGCGGCTCGATTCTGCCCGGCACCTTCAAAGGGCAGCCCGTTACCATTCAGGACGTTTACGAAGCCGTCGGCAAACACTCGGTCGGCGCCATGACCGACGCCGATCTCGACACTTTGGAGCAGAACGCCTGTCCGTCGGCCGGCGCCTGCGGCGCGCAATTCACCGCCAATACGATGGCGACGATCTCCGAGGCCATTGGTCTGGCGCTGCCGTATTCCGCCGGCGCTCCGGCGCCTTACGAGATTCGCGACAAATTCTGCGTGCTGGCCGGCGAGATGATCTCGGATCTCATCGCCAAGAACATTCGTCCGCGCGATATCGTTACCCGCAAGGCTTTGGAGAACGCCGCTGCCGTCGTCGCCGCCACCGGCGGCTCGACCAATGCTGCGCTGCACCTGCCGGCGATCGCCAACGAATGCGGCATCAAGTTCGATCTGTTCGACGTCGCCGAAGTCCTAAAAAGGACACCTTATATCGCGGATTTGAAACCGGGCGGCCGTTATGTCGCCAAAGACATGTTCGAAGCTGGCGGCGTTCCGCTTCTGATGAAGACATTGCTCGACCATGGCTTCATGCATGGCGATTGTCTCACCGTCACCGGCCGCACGATTGCCGAAAATCTCAAGTCGGTGAAATGGAACGAACATCAAGACGTCGTTCGTCCGGCGAATAAACCAATTTTGCCGACCGGCGGCGTGGTCGGGCTCAAGGGCAATCTCGCGCCCGAGGGCGCCATTGTTAAGGTTGCCGGGATGGAGCGCTTGCAATTTACCGGCCCGGCGCGCTGCTTCGACAGCGAGGAAGCTTGCTTCGAAGCGGTTCAAAAACGGACGTACAGGGAAGGCGAAGTGTTGGTCATCCGCTACGAAGGACCCAAGGGCGGTCCGGGCATGCGTGAGATGCTGTCGACCACTGCTGCACTCTATGGACAGGGTATGGGCGCCAAAGTCGCGCTCATCACCGACGGTCGCTTCTCCGGCGCCACGCGCGGATTCTGCGTCGGCCATGTCGGCGCCGAGGCCGCCATCGGCGGACCGATCGGGCTGTTGCGCGACGGCGACATCATCAAGATCGATGCGGAAAAGGGAACGCTCGACGTCGAATTGTCGGACAGCGAACTCGCAAAGCGAAAGCAGGAATGGAAGCCGCGCGCCGAGGCGTTCGGCTCCGGCTATTTGTGGAAATACGCCCAGCAGGTGGGATCGGCGCGGTTTGGCGCGCTCACTCATCCGGGCGCGGCTGCCGAGACCGAGTGCTATGCGGATATCTGACGCCATCGCTCGCTTGACGAAGAACGGCATCCAGGGCGGCTTGGCGGTCGGCCTCGCCGGCGGCTTGTGCACCGTGCTCGCGCTCGGCGTGAATCACGGCCGCGGTCTCGTCACCCAACCGGCTTTCGCCTTCGACGGCACGACGTCGCCGAGCACGGCGGCGCTGACGCCGAGCGACGGCTTGCGTGCGGGCGCTCATGTGCAGGACGGCAAGCCGAATGCCTTGACCGCGCTGCAATATGCCGCCGAGCAAGGACAGCCGGTGGCGCAATGGAAGCTCGGCCGCATGTATGCCGATGGCGACGGCGTGCCGCGCGACGATCTGCGCGCCTTCAATTATTTCAGCCAGATCGCGAACAGCCATCCTGATGAAGTGCCGGGCACGCCGCAGGCGCGCTTCGTCGCCAATGCCTTCGTGGCGCTTGGGCACTATTATCTGACCGGCATTCCGAATTCGAAGGTCACCGCCGATCCGGCGCGCGCGCGCGACATGCTCGGCTATGCCGCGACCTATTTCGGCGATGCCGATGCGCAATATGAACTCGGCCGGCTTTATCTCAACGACAAGCCGAGCGATCCGCATCAGGCGGCGCGCTGGTTCCAATTGGCCGCGACCAAGGGCCAATGCCGCGCCGAAGCAGCGTTGGGCGACATGCTGTTCCAGGGCCAGACCGTGCCGCGCCAGGCGGCGCGCGGCTTGATGTGGCTGACGCTGTCCAAGGATTGCGCCGGCAATGACGAAACCTGGGTCAAGCCGCTCTATGACAGCGCCTTCCAGCGCGCCAACGACGACGAGCGCACCATGGCGCTCGTTTATCTGGAAGATTGGATGAAGGGCCGGCGGGACTGATCGCCGCCTGCCGCTTCGACCGCGCCGTTCACCGATAACATTCAGCGAAAATGACAGCTGACGCGCCGAATTTCCGCGATGTAGGTGAGGCGGAGATCGACGCCTGCTACGAACTGATACGGCAGTTGCGGCCGCATCTCACCTCTGCCGAAGAATTCATCGCGCGCTGGCGCCGCCAATCCGCGGACGGCTATCGCATTCTGGCCTTGTGGTCGGAGCGCGGGCCCAAACCTGGACCATGCGCGCTCGCCGGATATCGGATCACCGAGAAATCTTGTCCACGGCCACTTCCTCTATGTCGACGATCTCGTTGCCGACAAACAAGAACGCAGCCGCGGCTACGGCGCGCGGCTCTTGGAGAAGCTGATGGACGAGGGCCGCTCGCTCGGCTGCAAGAAGCTCGTGCTCGACACCGGGCTCGATAACGCGCTCGCGCACCGCCTCTATTATCGGCAGGGCCTGCTCGCCCAGGCGCTGCGCTTCAACATTCCGCTCTAGAGTCTGATCCGTTTATATTGAAGCATATCCTGCGTTCCTGAAGGAGTTGGCGCACTCCTGCGCGGTGAAGGTACCGAGCAGCTCGCCGATGCGTCGCCAAGTGGCGTCGATGGTGCGCTCGGCCGCCTTGCGCAGGAGCGTTTTGAGTTTGGCGAAGACCTGCTCGATGGGATTGAGATCGGGGCTATAGGGCGGCAAGAAGAAGAGCTTGGCACCCGCGGCGCGCATGGCACGGCGCACCGCTTTGCTCTTATGGCTGCCGAGATTATCGATGATGACGATGTCGCCGGCTTTGAGCGTCGGCACGAGCATTTGCTCGACATAGGCCAGGAAGCTCTCGCCATTGATCGGGCCATCAATGACGCAAGGCGCGTCAATCCGATTTTGACGCAAGGCGGCCAGGAAGGTCAGCGTTCGCCAATGTCCCTGAGGCACCTTGGCCAGCAGCTGGTGCCCGCGCGGCGCCCAGCCGCGCAACCGCGTCATGTTGGTCTTGGCCCAAGTCTCATCGATGAAGATCAGCCGTGCCGGATCAAGCCGGTCTTGATACGCCTGCCACCGCCGACGCCTTCGCGCCACGTCGGGACGATCCTGCTCGGTGGCGAACAGAGTTTTTTTTGAAGCTGATGCCAGCATGGTGGACCGTGCGCCAGACCGCACCGTAGCTCGTCACCACGCCGCGCTCGCCAAGCTCCACCACCAAGGCCCGCAAGGTCAGGTCTGGAACCGCGGCAAGGCGCGCCAAAAGCCAGTCCCGCTCGCCAGCCAGCGAACGCGGCCGATTGCCACCCATCCGCTTGGCCCCAGCGCTGCCGGTCGCACGGAACCGCTGCGACCACTTCACAACGCTCGCCACGCTCACTCGGTAAGTGGCTGCAACCTTGCGGCAGCTCTCGCCAGCTGCAACCGCCGCAATCACGCGCTCACGTAAATCGAGAGAATAAGGTCGTGCCATCAGATGCTGGCCTCCGATCCAGCCAGCATCTTGAATCAGAACCGCCCCGATTTGGCATTCCCAAATCGATTCAATCCCGAGGAATCAGAACTCTAGCGCGCGCCGTTACTTCGCCGCGATATCGAGATCGATCCACACCGGCACGTGGTCGGACGGCTTTTCCCAGCTGCGCACATGCTTGTCGATGCCGGCGTCGCTGAGCCGGTCGGCGGCCATCGGCGACAGCAGCAGATGATCGATGCGGATGCCGTTGTTCTTCTGCCAGGCGCCGGCCTGATAGTCCCAGAACGTATAGAGGCCGGGATCGTCGCTGGTGGCGCGGATGGCGTCGGTGAGGCCGAGATTGATCAGCGCGCGGAACTGCGTCGTGGGTCTGCGGCAGATAGAGAGCGTCGCCGGTCCAGGCTTGCGGATTGCGCGCGTCGGCGCGCCGTCGGGATGACATTGTAGTCGCCGGCGAGGATCAGCGGCTCTTCCAGCAGCAGCCGCTCGCGGGCATATTTGGCGAGCCGCTTCATCCAGCCGATTTTGTAGGTGTATTTTTCGGTCTCGGGCGGATTGCCGTTGGGCAGATAGATGCTCGCCACCCGCAACGCGCCGTTCGCCGTCGAGACGACGCCTTCGATGAAGCGGGCGTGATCGTCGCCATCGTCGCCGGGCAGACCGGCATTGACCTCGTCGAACGGCAGCTTTGACAGCAGCGCCACGCCGTTGAAGGTCTTCTGGCCGTGGATAGCGAGATTATAGCCGAGCTGCTCGAACGGCTCGCGCGGGAAGGCGTCGTCGACGCATTTGGTTTCCTGCAGGCAGACGATGTCGGGCTTCCGCTCGGCGAGCCAGGCCACAGCGGAATCGACGCGCTGTTTGATCGAATTGACGTTCCAGGTGGCGATGCGCACGGCAGAGTACCGATGGTGAGAAACTTCGACCTCGTCATGCCCGCACTCGTTGCGGGCATCCACGTCTTACTTCAAACGTGTGCCAGCTCAAGACGTGGATGGCCGGAACAAGTCCGGCCATGACGGCTGATGAGGGTTATACTCAATGGACGCGAATATTAAAGCGCGAAACTCGTGCCGCAGCCGCACGACGCGGTGGCTTTCGGATTGTTGATCTTGAACGACGATCCGATCAGGTCGTCGACGAAATCGATCTCGGAACCGGCCATGTAATTGAGCGAGACCGGGTCGATCAGCACGGTCGCGCCGCTCTTCTCGATGACGATGTCGTCGTCGGCTCTGGCGCGCTCGGTGTCGAACTTGTACTGGAAGCCGGAGCAGCCGCCGCCTTCGACGGAGACGCGCAGCATGGTGCCGACCGGCTCCTTTTGCAGGATCTCGCCGATCTTCCGCGCCGCCCGCTCGGTCACAACGACCTCGCTCACAGTGACGTTGCCAGTCATTCTTTTCTCCGGCCCATCTCCGGTGGACACATCCCCGTCGCGGAATCACTGATTCCACTCAAGGAAATCGCGCCGATTGCAACGATACCACAAGGTTAGTTAAGTGCCGCAAGAGCCAAGGTCAATTGGGCGAACGACCAGCCGGGGCAGGGCGATGGACACGACGATGACCCACGCGCCCTATGCGTGCGATCCCGACCACAGCCGCGGCCGGCTCTATCCCGAGCCCGCGAGCAAGAGCCGCAGCGCCTTTCGCCGCGACTGCGACCGCATCATCCATTCCACCGCCTTCCGCCGCCTCAAGCACAAGACCCAGGTCTTCGTCTTCGACGAGGGCGATCATTATCGCACGCGGCTCACGCATACGCTCGAAGTGGCGCAGGTGGCCCGCGCGCTGGCGCGGCGGCTGCGCCTCGACGAGGATCTCGCCGAGGCTCTGGCGCTCGCCCACGATCTCGGCCATCCGCCGTTCGGCCATGCCGGCGAGCGCGCGCTCGACGAATGCCTCGCGGCGTTCGGCGGCTTCGACCACAATGCGCAGACTCTGCGCATCGTCACCGCGCTCGAGCGGCGCTATCCGCGCTTCGACGGCTTGAACCTCACCTGGGAAACGCTCGAAGGCCTGGTCAAGCACAACGGCCCGCTGACCGACCGCGACGGCGCGCCGCTGGCCGCTATCGCGAGCAGCGGCGTGCCGGAGATCGATCTTGCAGTATTCGCGGCGGCAGGATCTGCAGCTCTGGAGCTTTGCCGGCGTCGAGGCGCAGATCGCCGCGTTCGCCGACGACATCGCCTATGACGCCCACGACATCGACGACGGGCTGCGCGCCGGTCTGTTTCAGCTCGACGAGATCGCCGCGGTGCCGCTGCCGGGCAAGATCATCGGCGCGATTCGTGCCGCCTATCCGGGGCTCGACGCCAATCGCCTGGTGCATGAACTGGTGCGCGAACTCATCGGCCGCCTGATCGACGATGTGGTCGAGGAAACCGGCCGCCGGCTTGCCGCGCTCGATCCGCATTCGGCCGACGAGGTGCGGCTCGCTGCGTCGCGCCGTCGCCGGTCTCTCGGCGGCGATCGCGGAGGCGGATGGCGCCATCAAGGCGTTTCTGAAGACGCGAATGTACCGGCACCCGCGGGTGATGCGCGTCATGGACGAGGCGGCCGGCGTCATCCGCGACCTGTTCGCGCGTTACCGTGCAAACCCAGCCGACCTGCCGCCGGAATGGCAGGAAGGCCTGTCCGGGCTCGACGAGGCGGCGCGGGTCCGGCGCATCGCCGATTTCATTGCCGGCATGACCGACCGCTACGCGCTCGCCGAGCACGGCCGGCTTTTTGACTCGACCCCGGAATTGCGTTAGGCGCGCGGCACATCGACACAAAACATTCCATGGCTGCACAGAACATTTTTGCCGAAGTGCTCGCGCGCGTTCGCAGCGCGAATGAGAAGCTGATCGCCGCGGGCCTGTTGCCCGCCGGCATCGACCAGTCGCGCGTGACCGTCGAGCCGCCGCGCGATCCGGCGCATGGCGACATGGCGACCAATGCCGCGATGGTGCTGGCCAAGGATGCCAGGCTGCAAGCCGCGCGAACTCGCCGACGCCATCGCCGAGCAAGCTCCGCGCCGACGATCTGGTCGCCAAAGTCGACGTCGCCGGGCCGGGCTTCATCAATCTGACGCTCAAGCCGGCGGCCTGGATCGACGCGTTGCGCAGCGCGATCCGGCTCGGCCCGCGATTACGGCAAGAGCGACATCGGCGCAGGCGTGCCGGTGAACGTCGAATACGTCTCGGCCAATCCGACCGGACCGATGCATGTCGGCCATTGCCGCGGCGCGGTGTTCGGCGACGCGCTCGCAAGCCTGCTCGCTTTCGCCGGCTTCAAGGTGACGCGCGAATATTACATCAACGATGCCGGCGCGCAGGTCGACGTGCTGGCGCGCTCGGCGTTTCTGCGTTACCGCGAGGCGCTCGGCGAGGACATCGGCGCCATTCCGGAAGGGCTCTATCCGGGCGACTATCTCAAGCCGGTGGGCGGGCGCTCGCAGCGGAATACGGCGACAAGCTGAAAGCGCAAGCCTGAAGCGCAATGGCTGCCGATGGTGCGGGCGAAGTCCATCGCCATGATGATGGAGGCGATCCGCGACGATCTCGCCGCGCTCAACATCAACATTCGACGTGTTCTTCTCCGAGCGCTCGCTGATCGCGGGCGCAACCGATCGCGTCGCCGAGACGATCGAATGGCTGCGCGCGCGGGGCGACGTTTATGAAGGCCGCCTGCCGCCGCCGAAGGGCGCGCCGGTCGAGGACTGGGAAGATCGCGAGCAGACACTGTTCCGCTCGACCGCATTTCGGCGACGACGTCGACCGCGCGCTGAAGAAGTCCGACGGCTCCTACACCTATTTCGCCTCCGACATCGCCTACCACCGCTCAAGATCGAGCGCGGCTTCCGCACGCTGATCGACGTCTGGGGCGCCGATCACGGCGGCTACATCAAGCGCATGCAGGCGGCCGTCGCGGCGCTGAGCGACGCGCAAGGCCGAGCTCGACGTGAAGGTCGTCCAGCTCGTGAAGCTGTTGCGCGCCGGCGAGCCGGTGAAAATGTCGAAGCGGGCAGGCGAGTTCGTCACCCTGCGCGAAGTGGTGGACGAGGTCGGCCCCGACGCGGTCCGCTTCATGATGCTGTTCCGCAAGAACGACGCGGTGCTCGATTTCGACCTCGCCAAGGTCATCGAGCAGTCGCGCGACAACCCGGTCTTTTACGTCCAATACGGCCATGCCCGCGCCCAGTCGGTGTTCCGCAATGCGCGGGCGGTGTTCCCCGATCTGCCGGCCGATCCGGTGCTCCGGACGCCCTTGGTCAGATGCCGCCGGTGGAGCGGCTCTCCGACCCCGCCGAGCTCGCTCTGATGCGGCGTATTGCCCTCTATCCGAGAATCGTCGAGGCTGCCTCGTTGGCCCACGAGCCGCACCGAATTGCCTTTTATCTGTTTGATTTGGCGTCAGCGAGTTTCATGCGCTTTGGACGCAGGGCAATGCACTCGCCACATTTACGCTTCATTATCCAAGATGATCGACAACTAACGAGGCACGGCTTGTGCTTGTACAAGGCGTTGCCACCGTTCTCGCGTTCGGGGCTCGCGCTACTTGGGGTCAAAGCGCCAAACGAGATGCGGTAGGTCGTTGCGCCGTTCGAAGTAGGCGCGCTGCGGTCGAGGGGGCGGCTGACCGGTACCGCGTGGACGCCTGAGGCGGGGCGAATACTATGGCCGACAACACATTACCGTACTATCACGCCGCGATCCTGTTGCGCAGGGCGGACAGCAATCGGACGATCCGCTTGCCGAACTGGCGCGGCTGATCGGCCAAAGCGACCCGGTGAACACTGGCGAGCCGGTGCCAAATGCCGACCGCGCCCGGCACTATGACGCGCCGCCGCTCAACGATCCAGCGCCCGGCCAGCAATGGGCGGCCGACGAGCGCTACGTGAACCGCAAGACCCGCGCACAGAGCCCAATATGACGAGCGCCAAAGTCAGTACGACCAGCGTGCGCAGTATGACGAACGCACGCAGTATGCCGAGCGCTATGACGCTCCGCCGCTCGCCGATCCCGCTCCGCCCTATCGTCCGGCGCCGCCGACTTATGACGCCGCCTACGAGCAACCCGATCAATATGCACAGCCGCAGCAGCAATATGATACGCGCGGCTACGCCGAAGAGCCGCGCTACGACGACGAGCACGACCCATCCAGGATCTGCCGGCGTTCCTGCCGCGCCTGCGCGACGACCGTTACAGCTATGCGCAAGACGGCCGACAGGATCGCGGGCAAGCCTATGCCGAAGATCAGCAGGGCGATCCCGACGATCCGTCCTACGCGCTCGAAGACTATGAGGAAGAAGAAGCGCCGACGCCGCAAGCGCCGGCGGCTTCGCTGATCGTCGCGGCGGTGCTGGGCTTGATGGTGCTCGGCACCGCCGGCGCATTCGCCTATCGCACCATGTTCGGCGGCTCGATGCATGCCGTCGCTGCCGCCGATCATCAAAGCCGACAATACGCCGAACAAGATCGTGCCGCGCCGGCAATGCCAACGCGTCCGGACAGGCGAGCGAGCAATGCCGGTGCGCCCGACAAGCTGGTGTCGCGCGAAGAGAAACCTGTCGATGTGCCGGCGGCCGGCGAATACGCCGCGGGTCGTTTCGACCATTCCGATTTTCCCGGATCCCAATGCCGGACTGCAATCGGTCGTGGCGCCGGCAAGTCAGGGCGCGAATCCGAGCATGTCCGGCGCAGAGGATGCCCGGCTCCGTGGCACCCGCCATCGACGCTTCGGGCGCAGCGATCGGACCCACGGCCGCCGCGCCGGTCTATGGCGGGCCGGCCGCGTCGGCGATGCCTTTGCCCGGAATGGGTCAGAACGCGCCGATGCAGGCGCAACCGCCGGTCGCCGGAACGACCGGCTCAAAGAAGGTCCACACCGTCGCGATCCACCCCGGTCAACCGGATAGCGGCTGACGCTGCTGCCGCTCCCGCGCCGGCGCCGATCCATGCTCCGGCGGCGCCTCGCCCGGCTGCACCGAGGCCGCTCGCGGCGGCGCCGCAGGGCGGCAATGCGCCGCTTTCGATCGTCCCCACGCAAGGCGACACCGCCGCGCCGGCGCGAACCCGGACCGCGGTGGCGCAGCCGACGCCGGCGCCGGCCGCGGAGCCGGCGCCTTCGGCGGGCGGCGGCTATTCGGTGCAGGTGTCGTCGCAGCGCAGCGAGGCCGAGGCCCAGTCCGCCTTCGCGGCCTGCAGACCAAATATCCGGCCCAGCTCGGCGGCCACACGCCGACGTTCGCCAGGCCGATCTCGGCGACAAAGGCGTCTTCTACCGCGCGCTGGTCGGGCCCTTTGCCTCGATGGAGCAGGCCGCGCAGAATGTGCTCGAGCCTGAAGGCCGCCGGCGGCAGCTGCATCGTCCAGAGGAATTAAGGCGGGGACTGCAGCTTCCGGAGTTGAGTCTTCCACAGATCCGCGCTTGACCCTCGCGTGCGCCGCACGCTAAGCGGCCGAGATGCGCGCTTTCATCACCGGTGTCGCGGGCGCTGCGCTGACCGCGGAGGAGCGCGCAATTCCTCAAAGAGGCGGAGCCCTGGGGGCTCATCGTCTTCGCGCGCAATATCGCTGACGGCCCGGCAGTTGCGTCGCCTGGTCGAGGAGTGCCGCGCAGCGCTCGGCCGCCGACGCGCCGGTCCTGATCGACCAGGAGGGCGGCCGGGTGCAGCGCCTGCGGCCCGCCGCATTGGCCGAGCTACCCGCCGGGCGCCGCCTTTGGCGCGCTTTACGACCGCGACCGCGACACTGGGCCTTGCGCGCCGCGCAGGCTAAGCGCGCGGCTGATCGCGGCCGATCTCGCGCATCTCGGCATCGACGTCGATTGCCTGCCGCTCGCGGACGTGCCGGTTGCCGGCGCCGACCCGATCATCGGCGACCGGGCCTATGGCACCGAACCGGGCAAGGTCGCGGCGATCGCGCGGCGCGATCGCCGCAGGGCTGCTGGACAGGGCGGCGTCCTGCCGGTGCTCAAGCACATTCCCGGCCACGGCCGGGCCACCGCCGACAGCCATGTGCAGGCTTCCGGTGGTCAATACCGACCGGGCGACGCTGGAAGCCGACCGATTTCGCGGCGTTCCGGCCGCTGGCCGGCTCTGCCGCTGGGGATGACCGCACATGTTGTGTTTACAGCGCTTCGACCCGGTCGCGCCGGCCACGACTTCGGCGACTATAGTGCAGGAAGTGATTCGCGACTCGATTGGGTTCCAGGGCCTTTTGATGAGCGACGATGTCTCCATGGGCGCCTTGTCGGGATCGCTCGCGCGAGCGCACGCCGGCTGCGATTGCAGCGGGCTGCGACGTGGTCCTGCATTGCAACGGCAAGCTCGACGAGATGCGGAGGTCGCCGCCGAGACGCCGCGACTTGGCGGGCGAGGCGCGCGCGCCGGGCCGACGCCGCGCTCGCCGCCCGCAAGCCCGCGGCGCCGATCGATCGTCGCCGCGGGCCGGGCCGAATTCGCTGCGCTCATGGCCGGTGCGTGGCAGCACCGCGCCAGGTCGCGTATGAGCGGTCGGATAACGCCTACGAACGATTTCGAGAATTCGAAGCCGGCCTGCCGGAGCGCGGCCGCCGACGAGCCGGCGCTGGTCGTCGACGTCGAGGGCTTTGAAGGCCCGCTCGATCTGCTGCTGACGCTGGCGCGCCAGCAGAAGGTCGATCTCGCCAAGATTTCGATCCTGGCGCTCGCCAACCAGTATCTCGCCTTCATCGAGGCGGCGCGAAAGATGCGGCTGGAGCTCGCCGCCGACTATCTGGTGATGGCGGCGTGGCTCGCCTACCTGAAATCGCGCCTGCTGCTGCCGGAGCCGCATCGCGCGCCGACGGGCCGAGCGCCGAGGACATGGCGAACGCGCTGGCGCAGCGGCTGCGCCGGCTCGAGGCGATCCGCCAGGTCGCCGAGCAATTGATGAACCGGCCGCAGCTCGGCCGCGACGTTTTCCGCGCGGCCAGCCCGAGCCGATCGCCGAGATCAAGCATCCGGAATGGACGGCGACGCTGTACGATCTGCTCACGGCCTATGCCGCGCAGCGGCAGACACAGGCGCTGGCGATCGTTCGTGCGCTGCCGAAGCGCACGGTGTGGTCGCTCGCCGAGGCGCGCGCGGCGCTGGAGCGGCTGGTCGGGCAGTCGCCATGGACTGGAGCCCGCTCGACGAATATCTCATCGACTATCGTCGTCGAGCCGTCGATGAAGCCGACGGTGTTCGCGTCGAGTTTTGCCGCCGCCCTGGAACTGGTGCGCGAAGGCCATCTCGAAGCTGCACCAGCAAGAGGCGTTCGCGCCGCTTTATTTTCGCAAAGCGTGCGGCCGCAACGGCAGTACCGGACGCGATGGCCGCGCCGGAACTGCGGCGAATGTGGAAGAAGGAGACCGAGCCAATGGCGAATGTCGGCGGAGATGCGCGTGATCGATCGGCGACGAGGAGCAGTCGATCGCGGAGGCGCGGCGCCGAGGAATTGCGCCTCCTCGAAGCGCTGCTGTTTGCCGCCGAAGCGACCGCTCGACGAGAAAGCCTTGGCGAAGCGGCTGCCGGCCGGCGTCGACGTGCAAGGCGCTGCTGGCGCAATTGCAGGCGGACTACGCGCTCGCGCGGCGTCAATCTGGTGCGCGTCGGCAGCAAATGGACGCTTCCGCACCGCGAGCGATCTGGCCTGGCTGATGACGCACGAGAGCACGGTGACGCGCAAACTGTCGCGCGCCGCGATCGAGACGCTCGCGATCGTCGCCTATCACCAGCCGGTGACGCGCGCCGAGATCGAGGAAATCCGCGGCGTGATCACGTCCAAGGGCACGCTCGACGTGCTGCTCGAAACCGGCTGGATCCGGCCGCGCGGCCGCCGCAAGGCGCCGGGCCGGCCGGTGACCTACGGCACCAACGAGGCCTTCCTGTCGCATTTCGGGCTGGAGGCGCTCGACGATCTGCCCGGCCTCGACGAGCTCAAGGGCGCGGGCCTTGTCGATGCGCGCGCTGCCGGCCGGCTTCAGCGTTCCGATGCCGTCCGACGATCCGGCGCTGCGCGAGGACGAGGATCCGCTCGAACCGGGCGATCTCGACCTCGGCCTGGCGCCGCGCGGCCGAGCCGCACGCGAGGAATAGAACGCTCGCGTCGGCGATCAGGTTGCATCGGCAGACGTGCCGTCCGCAGCGGTTAACGGTCAGCGCATTCGCCCTGCGGCGTTAGCGGCCTTGCCGTCGCGCTTGTTTTTGCCGCCTCCCGAGCCTAGTTTCCGGCTAAAATCGGCATGTGTGCCGCGGTCGCCAAGGCTGCGCGTACGCGTGGTAGGCGTTGGCGGACGGAGGATTTCATGGGTTCTCTGAGCATCTGGCACTGGTTGGTCGTCGTCGCGCGTCCTGCTGTCTGTTCGGCGGGCGCGGCAAGATTTCCGACCTGATGGGCGACGTCGCCCAGGGCATCAAGGCCTTCAAGAAGGGCATGCCAGGACGATGACGCCGAAGCTGCGCCGAAAGTCCGAGCGCCGATGCAAGACCATCGATCATCAGGCCGCCGCCGACATCAAGCGGCGCGCCGAGTCGGAGAGCAAGGTCTAACGCTCGCTGGCTGCGCGCTCGCGGCGAGGCGCTCGCGGCCGCGCTGCGGCAAATCTTGATCGGCGAGTCGCGGCGGTGAGCGCTGCGCGCGGCGGAAGTTTTCATGTTCGACATCGGGTGGAGCGAATTCCTCCTCATCGGGGTCGTCGCGCTGATCGCCATCGGCCCGAAGGAGCTGCCCGGCGTGCTGCGCATGGTCGGGCAGTGGACGGGCAAGGTCCGCGAGATGGCCGCCGAATTCCAGAACCAGTTCCAGGAAGCGATGCGCGAGGCCGAGATGGCCGACCTCAAGAAGAGGTCGACGATCTGGCGAAGCGACATCAAGAGCTTACGATCCGCTCAAGAGCGTGCGCGAGGACGTCGAGGACATCGGCAAGGATCTCGAGCAAGCGATCGCTCGAGACGAAGCCGGCTCGAGCCGCTAAGCGACAGCCGAGCGCGCCGGTCGACGCCGACGAGGCCGCGAGCATGCCGACGCCGGAACCGCCGTGGAGCCGACGCCCGATCGCCGGCGGCACGCAGCCGCTGCGATCGTGCCGGACGCCGAGCGCAGCCGAGCCCGCCGCGGACGCCGCGACGCCGGACGAGCACAGAGCGCTCCGGATGAGCCGCGAAGACGAAGACGAAGGAGATCGAGGCCACCAAGGCGCCGCTTGATGGATCACCTGATCGAGCTGCGCTCGCGGCTGATCAAGGCGCTGCTCGCGTTCGTCGTCGCCGTCATCGTCTGCTTCTTCTTCGCCAAGCAGATCTACAACGTGCTGGTCTGGCCGTATCGTCTGGGTCGCCGGGGCCGGAGAATTCGAAATTCATCTATACCGGCGCTGCTGGAATATTTCATCACCCAGCTCAAGCTGGCGCTGTTCGGCGCCGCCTTCATCTCGTTTCCGGTCGATCGCGACGCAGATCTACATGTTCGTCGCGCCCGGCCTCTACCGCAACGAGCGCAGGCGCTTCCTGCCGTATCTGATCGCCACGCCGGTCTTCTTCGTGCTCGGCTCGATGCGTGGTCTATTTCGTGGTCTGGCCGATGCTGGTGCGCTTCTCGCTCGGCATGCAGCAGCTGGGCGGCCCGGGCAGGCGCACGATCGAGCTGCTGCCCAAGGTCGAGCGAATATCTGTCGCTGATGATGACGCTGATCTTCGCCTTCGGCATCGCGTTCCAGCTGCCGGTGATCCTGACGCTGCTCGGCCGCGTCGGCATCATCACCTCGGACCAGCTGCGCGCGAAGCGCCGCTATTTCATCGTCGTCGCCTTCGTCATCGCCGCCGTGCTGACGCCGCCCGACGTCCTCAGCCAGTTGTCGCTTGCGCTGCCGCTGCTCGCCCTCTACGAGGGCTCGATCTGGTCGGTGCGCATCGTCGAAAGACGCGTGGCCGCCGAACGCGCCGCGGCTGCGCGCGGCGGCCAAGCCGGCGGAGTGAAGGCTGTATCGCGCTGTTATTCGTCATGGCCGGACTTGATCCGGCCATCCATGCGGCTTGACGAGCAGCTTCGAGCATGACGTGGATGCCCGGCATGCGAGGCCGGGTCATGACGGCCATTCGGACGACTAGGATCGCATGCACGACATCAATTGATTCGCGACAATCCCGACGCTTTCGACCGCGGACTGACGCGGCGCGGGCTTGACGCCGCAGGCGCAGCGGCTGATCGCGCTCGACGAGCAGCGCCGCGCGGCGATCCTAGAGCTCGAGAGCGGCGCAGGCGCGGCGCAACGCGGCGTCGAAGGAGATCGGCGAGGCCAAGAAGAACAAGGACGAGGCGCGGCCAAAGGCTTGCTGAGCGAGGTCGCTGAGCTCAAGGACATCGATTCCGGAGATGGAGGCGGACGAGAAAGCGGCCGCCAAAGAGCTCGACGACGCGCTGGCGCAAATTCCCAACCTGCCGCTCGACGAAGTGCCCGACGGCAAGGACGAGAACGACAATGTCGAGCATCATCGCTTCGGCGCCAAGCGCGATTACGCGTTCGCGCCGAAGCAGCATTTCGAGCTCGGCGAAGCGCTCGGCCAGATGGATTTCGAGACCGCGGCGAAACTGTCCGGCGCGCGCTTTGTGGTGCTGAAGAAGGGCCTGGCGCGGCTCGAGCGCGCGCTCGGGCAATTCATGCTCGACGTGCACACCAGCGAGCCGCACGGCTACACCGAAATTAATCCGCCGCTCTGGTGCGCGACGAGGTGATGTTCGGCACGGCGCAATTGCCGAAATTTGCGGACGATCAATTTCGACTGCTACCTGATGAAGTTCTTCGAGAAGCATACGTCAAACGTTGAGCATGTTCGGAGCAAGCCTTGAATTTCGCCGCAATACGGGATATCGAGGCTCGAAAACGGAAGGATCATGTCAAAAGGGCGAGTTCGACTACCGAGTAAATCCCGACCGTCGCTGGCTCATCCCCACCGCCGAAGTCCCGCTGACCAATCTCGTCCGCGAATCCATCGTCGACGAAGCGCAATTGCCGATGCGGCTCACCGCCTGCACGCCGTGCTTCCGCGCCGAGGCGGGCGCCGCCGGCAAGGACACGCGCGGCATGATCCGCCAGCATCAGTTCACCAAGGTCGAACTGGTCTCCATCACCACGCCCGAGCAATCCAAGGACGAGCACGAGCGCATGCTCGCCTGCGCCGAGGAAGTGCTGCGGCGGCTCGATCTGCATTACCGCGTGATGACGCTGTGCACCGGCGACATGGGCTTTGCGTCGCAAAAGACCTACGACATCGAAGTCTGGCTGCCCGGGCAGAACATGTTCCGCGAGATTTCGTCCTGCTCGGTGTGCGGCGAGTTCCAGGCGCGGCGCATGAATGCGCGCTATCGCAGCAAGGACGGCCGCCAAGGCCGCTGTGCGCCACGTGCACACGCTCAACGGCTCCGGCGTCGCCGTCGGCCGCGCGCTGATCGCGGTGATGGAAACCTATCAGCAGGACGACGGCTCGATCGCCGTGCCGGACGCGCTGCAGCCCTATATGGGCGGCATGAAAAAGATCGAAGCGAACTGACGCATGCGCATTCTGGTCACCAACGACGACGGCATCCACTCCGAAGGTCTCGACGTCTGCGCCGAGATCGCGCGCAGCTTGTCCGACGATGTCTGGATCGTCGCGCCGGAGCACGATCAGTCGGGCGTGGCGCATTCGCTGTCGCTCAACGATCCGCTGCGGCTGCGCCAGATCGGCGACCGCCGCTTTGCGGTGCGCGGCACGCCGACCGATTGCGTCATCATGGGCGCGCGCCATGTGCTCGACGGCAAGGATGTCGATCTCGTGCTCTCCGGCGTCAATCGCGGCCGCAATGTCGGCGAGGACGTGATCTATTCCGGCACCGTCGCCGGCGCCATGGAAGGCGCGTTGCTCGGCATTCCCTCGATCGCGCTGTCGCAATCCTATAAATCGCGCAGCGGCCAGTCCGCCGTTTTGGGACACCGGCCTGCGTTACGCGCCCGACATCATCAAGCCGCGTTCTTGACAATTCTGGCAACGGCATGCGCAAGGACGTGCTGGTCAATCTCAATTTTCCCGATTGCGCGCCGGAAGAGGTCAAGGGCATCGCGGTCGCGCCGCTCGGCCGGCGGCGGCAGGAGCGGCTGCATATCGACAAGCGCCTCGACGGCCGCGGCAATCCCGTATTACTGGATCGCCTATTCGCAGCAGCTCACAGATGCAGCCCGAGCACGGCACCGATGTCGCGGCGCTCGAGGATCGCTGCATCGCGGTGACGCCGCTCCGGATCGACATCACCGACGAGCCGACCATGAAGCGGCTCGCGGCGTTGTTTGAGAAAAGCTAGCGGTTCGAGCCAGGTTCGTCAGATGCAGTCTGACACGAGGCAGACTTACCCATTGATTGCACACCCGAACGCTCCCTGAGAGGAATCCGAAGTCAAGGACGGCCCGAAGGGCCGCCGCCTCTGGCGGTGCTTCGCATCCTTGAGTTCGGATTCCTCTCAGGCAAAATGGTGGGCGAGCAATCAATGGGGACTTGGCGCTGGCGCCAGCGCAGTCTCAAATCTATCTCAGCTAGGATAAGGGCAGGCCTTCCAGGATCATGCTCCGGCGGCCGCGGCCTCGATCGCCTCGGCCAGCGCTTCGACCTGAAACGGCTTCTGCAATGTCGGCCATGCCGCGATAGGCCTCCGGCACGCCGCGCTCGCCATAGCCGGAGGCGAAGACGAACGGCACGCCGCGTTTGACCAGGATTTCGACCACGGGCGTGATCGGCCGGCCGTTGAGATTGACGTCGAGCAAAGCGACGTCGAAGTCGGCCTGTGTGGCGAGCGCGATGGCCTCGTCGATGGCGCCGGCTTCGCCGGCGACGGTGTGGCCGAGATCGTCCAGCATGCCTTCGAGCAGCATACGGATCATCATTTCGTCCTCGACGACGAGGACACGCTTACCGATCGATGACATCCAAATCCCAACGCTGCCGGCGACGATTATATTGGCTTTCGCCGTTCGCCGAACTCTATTAAATGCTAGTTCCGTCGTCGTGGACAGGTCCCCATTTGAACCCCGTTAACGCCATAAGGCGCAGTTGGTTCCGCCTGGTTGCTGTTGGGGACCGCGACATTTGTACACAAATGCTTTTGTAGACGAGGTCATCGTGGCCGAGGTCCCCGCAGCCGACGTCGAACGCATGGAGTTTCAGCTCGCGTTGCGCCGCCGCGGCATCAGCGATCAGGCGGTGCTGCGCGCGATGGACGAAGTGCCGCGCGAATATTTTGTCGCCGCGGATTTCGCCGACAGCGCCTATGCCGATCAGGCGCTGCCGATCGCCTGCGGCCAGACCATCAGCCAGCCCTATGTCGTCGCCTATATGACCGAGCAGCTCGATGTCGAGCCGGCGCATCGCGTCCTCGAAATCGGCACCGGCTCGGGTTATCAGACCGCGATCCTGTCGCGGCTTGCGCGCGAGGTCGTGAGCATCGAGCGTTACCGCACGCTCGCCGAGACCGCGAGCGTTCGGCTCAAGACGCTCGGCTACAGCAATGTCACCATTCTGGTCGGCGATGGCGCGGAAGGCCTCACGCACACGCCGCCGTTCGACCGCATCATGGTGACGGCGGCCGCCGAGGAAATCCCCGGAGCGGCTCGTCGCTCAGCTCGCACCGGGCGGCAAGATGCTGCTGCCGCTCGGCCCGCACGACGGCCCGCAACGTCATCGTCAAACTCACCAAAGAGGCGAGCGGCGAATTAACGCGCGAAAATCTGGTCGCCGTTCGCTTTGTGCCGCTCTTGCCGGGCAAAGCGCGCGAACTGTAACCTCAAAGACACACAAGAGAATTACGCGAAAAGCCGCCCGCCACTTAAACCCCTGTTTACCGCAACGTTGTTTAGTCGCTCGTCCCTGTATTGCGTTCGAGTGAGTAACCATGTGCGTATCGCGTTGGTCGGCCGGCTGGCCGCGACTGGTTGCCATTTCGTTAATCGGCATCGGAGTTGCGAGCTGTAGCGCCGATTCGGGCCGCTTCAACGAAGGTTTCGGCTCCAAAAATCCGCCCGCATCGCGCAACGACGTCACCGGATCAATCCCGCAGAGCGCGCCGGCAAGCCACATCGAGAGCCAGCCGCTGCCGCATCTCGCCAGTGTCGACGACGGCACGTCGGGCGGCGGCCACGGCATGGGCTCGTATCAGCCGCCCCGCACCGAGGTGACCGGTTCGATCGCGCCTCCGCCGCCACCACCGCCGCCTCCGGCGTGGACCTGGGAAGGCGGCACGCCGATCATCGTCGAGCCCGGTGAGACCCTCGATATGATCGCGCGCCGGCACGGCGTGCCGGTCTCGGCCATCATGCAGGCCAACAACATCACGAGCCCGGCGATGGTCCGTCCCGGCCAGCACCTCGTGATCCCGCGCTATCACCAGACACCCGGTGCAACTTACGGCGCGACCGCGCCCGAGGAACCGCGCTACACGTCGAGTGTGGCGAGCGTGGCGTCTCCGGTCGGCGCGCCGCGCAACGCGCTCGCTGCGCCGTCAAGCGTGCACGTCGTGACGCCGGGTGAAACGCTCAACAGCATCGCGCGGCTCTACAACAAGCCGGTGATGGTGCTGGCCAAGGTCAACAACATTCCGCCGACGACCATGGTGCGGATCGGCGACCGCATCATCATTCCGGATATGCGCGAGCCGGCGCGCGGGATGCCGGTGGCGTCAGCCGCACCCATGTCGGAGTCCATGACGATGTCCGCGCCGCCGCGCACGCAGCCGGTGATCACGCAATCCGCCGGTCCGAGCCTCGCCAGCCAGGAATCCCCGCTCAGCGCGCGCGTCGCCGCGCCGACTGCAACGGCGCCGGCTTCTGCGGTCGAGAATTCAACGAAGACGGCTGATGCCGGCAGCGGCACGCCCGGCTTCCGCTGGCCGGTGCGCGGCCGCGTCATCGCAGGCCTTCGGCCCCAAGCCCAACGGCCTGCAAAACGACGGCATCAATCTCGCGGTGCCGGAAGGCACGCCGATCAAGGCCGCCGAAGACGGCGTCGTCGCTTATGCCGGCAACGAGCTCAAGGGCTACGGCAATCTGGTTCTGGTGCGCCACGCCAACGGCTTTGTCACCGCCTACGCGCATGCCAGCGACATTTTGGTCAAGCGCGGCGACACGGTGAAACGCGGGCAGGTGATCGCGCATTCCGGCCAGACCGGCAATGTCACCTCGCCGCAATTGCACTTCGAAATCCGCAAGGGCGCGACGCCGGTCGACCCGGCGCAATATCTCAGCGGCGCGTAGCCGTTCTTCTTCTGAGATAGCGCTGGCCGTAGCGCCGCAGCCTGTAGCCAAGCAATCAATGGGGAAATCTGCCTCGGTGATAGGCCGAGATTAGCTTTCCACTTTCACGCCCAGTCTGCCGGCCAGATCCTGCACGTATTGCCAAGCGACGCGGCCCGAGCGCGCGCCGCGCGTGGTCGCCCATTCGAGCGCTTCGCGGCGCAGCTCTTCCGCTGCGATCGGAATGCGGTGCCGCTCGATATAGCCCTCGACCATGGCGAGATATTCGTCCTGGCTGCAGCGGTGAAAGCCGAGCCACAGACCGAAACGATCCGACAGCGAAACTTTCTCCTCAACCGCCTCGCCGGGATTGATTGCGGTCGAGCGCTCGTTCTCCACCATTTCGCGCGCCAAGAGATGACGGCGGTTCGATGTGGCGTAGAAGATCACGTTCTCCGGCCGACCCTCGATGCCGCCTTCGAGCATGGTCTTGAGCGACTTGTAGGACGTGTCTTCGGCGTCGAAGGAGAGATCGTCGCAGAACACGATGAAGCGCTCGCGCGCATTGCGCATCAGCGCCATCAGTTCCGGCAGCGACTCGATGTCCTCGCGATGGATCTCGATGAGCTTGAGGCCCGCTTTCGGGTAAGCGGCGCTGATCGAGGCGTGCGCCGCTTTCACGAGCGAGGATTTGCCCATGCCGCGCGCGCCCCACAACAGCGCATTGTTGGCCGGCAGGCCGCGCGCGAAGCGCTCGGTGTTTTCGACCAGAAGATCGCGCACCCGTTCGATGCCCTTGAGAAGCGACATGTCGACGCGATTGACGCGGCGCACGGCGGCGAGCTGTTGCCGCTCCGGGTGCCAGACGAAGGCCTCGGCGGCGGCGAAATCGAGCGCGGGCTTGGCGGGCGGGGCAAGCCGCTCCAGGGCATGAGCGATCCGCGCCAGCAATTCGGCGCTGCCGTCATTGGACGGCGTCCGCCGCGGTTTCGCGGTCTTCGGCTTGGCGGCCTTTTTTGCCGCTGCTTTTGTCGGTCGCGAAGGAGATTTGGCCATGTTTGCACCGGGTTGCGGCGCTTCCCTTAGCGGGGCGCGGCGCTGCCGGCAAGTTTGCCCTGAAGCTCCGTCGCGGCGTTGCAATTGGGCCAATGGTGGCTATAGTCCGCGCGATTTTACGCGCGAAAACGGCCCTTCATCCCGGGCGCCGCGCCGGACTGCCGCCCGAGATTACCGCCCTTTGGAGGAGCTATGTTTATTACGCCCGCCTACGCGCAAGGCGCTTCTGCCAGTGACTTTCTATCCTTCCAGAGCCCGATCTGGATGGTCGTTATGATCGTCGGGATCATGTATTTCATCGTGTTTCGCCCGCAGCAGCAGAAGCTCAAGCAGCATCAGGCGATGGTGAAAGCTCTGCGCCGCGGCGACACCGTGGTGACCAATGGCGGCATTGTGGCCAAGGTCACCAAGGCCGTCGACGACGACCAGATCGAAATCGAAATCTCCGATGGCGTGCGGGTGCGGCAGATGCGCTCCATGGTCACCGAAGTCAGGGCCAAAGGCGAGCCGGCGAAGGACGACAGCGCGACCTGATCGTTCTTTCTCCTTCCTGCCTTACTTGCAGGGCAGGAAGGCAAGGGGACGCGGCGCGCTCGTAACGAGGAAAATCTAGTCCATGTTGTTTTTCACGCGGGGAAAGGCGGCGGCTATCTTGCTCACGGCGCTCGTCGTGTGTCTGTTCGCCGTGCCGAATTTCTTTCCCGAGCGCATGGTCAAGACTTGGCCGAGCTGGGCGCAACGCCATGTCGTGCTCGGCCTCGATCTGCAAGGCGGCTCCAGTCTCTTGCTCCAGGTCGACACCAATGCCGTGCGTAAGGAGCAGTTGCAGTCCACCTATGACGATGTGTTGCGCGTGCTGCGTGAGGCGCGCATTCCGTTCACCGGCCGCGCCATTCGCGGCAACAGCGTCGAAGTCCATATCACCCGCGACACCGATATCGACAACGCATTGAGCAAATTGCGCGGGTTGTCGCAGCCGATGGCCGGCATTCTCGCCACCACCGGGCAGCGCACCCTCGACGTCAACAACAACGGCAACACCATCACGCTGACGCCAAGCGATCCGGCGGTGGTCGAGCGCGTGCGCCAGGCGGTCGATCAATCGATCGAGATCGTCCAGCGCCGCGTCAACGGACTAGGTCTGGTCGAGCCGACCATTCAGCGCGAAGGCGCCGACCGCATTCTGGTGCAGGTGCCGGGCCTGCAGGACCCTTCCGAGCTCTTGAAAGTCATAGGCCAGACCGCAAAGCTCGATTTCCGCATGGTCGATCTGTCGATGACGCCGGAGCAGGCAAAGGACGCGCCTCCTACGGATTCGGAAATCCTCCCCGGCGAAAACGGCGAGTCCTATCTGATCGAAAAACGCGTGCTGGTGTCGGGCGCCGATCTCACCGACGCCCAGCCGAGCTTCGATCAGCAGACCGGCCAGCCGGTCGTCACCTTCCGCTTCAATTCGTCCGGCGCGCGCAAATTCGCCGACGTCACCTCAGCGAATGTCGGCAAGCCGTTTGCCATCGTGCTCGACAACAAGGTGATTTCGGCGCCCGTCATTCAGACGCCGATCACCGGGGGTGCCGGCCAAATCACCGGTAATTTCACCGTGCAGTCGGCTAACGAACTCGCGGTTCTGCTGCGCGCCGGCGCCTTGCCGGCGCCGCTCACGGTGGTCGAGGAGCGCACGGTGGGGCCCGGGCTCGGCCAGGATTCGATCAATGCCGGCGAGCGCGCGGCCTATGTCGGCGCGGCCTTGGTCATCGTCTTCATGCTGGCGACCTACGGCCTGTTCGGCCTGTTCGCCAATATCGCGGTCGCGATCAACGTCGCCATGATTTTCGGCGTGCTGTCGCTGCTCGGCGCCACGCTGACGCTGCCGGGCATCGCCGGCATCGTGCTCACGGTCGGCATCGCGGTGGATTCCAACGTGCTGATCTATGAGCGTATCCGCGAAGAGGTGCGTGCCGGGCGCACCGCGATCAATGCCATCGATGCCGGCTTCTCGCGGGCGCTGGCGACCATCCTCAACTCCAACATCACCACCTTCATCGCGGCTGCGGTATTGTTCTATATCGGCACCGGGCCGGTGCGCGGCTTCGCCGTGACGCTCGGCGTCGGCATCCTCACCACGCTGTTCACCGCGTTTACATTGACCCGGCTGATTGTCGCCTATTGGGTCCGCCTGTATCGGCCGCGCGTCGTGCCGATCTAGAGCATGATTCCAAAAAGGATCATGCTCAAACGTAAAATCTGGATTTGAAAGAAATCTCGTGCGCCTGCTTCGCATCGTTCCCGACAATACCAAATTCGACTTCATGCGCTTCCGGCGCATCAGCTTTCCCGTGTCGGCGCTGCTGTCGATCGCGGCGATCGCGCTGTTCTTCTTTCACGGGCTGAATTTCGGCATCGACTTCGTCGGCGGCACGCTGATGGAGGTGCAGAACAAGGCAGGACCTGCCGATCTCGCCAAGATGCGCGCGACCATCGGCGGGCTCAAGCTCGGCGATTTCCAATTGCAGCAATTCGGCAGTCCCGACAACGTTCTCATTCGCATTTCCGAGCAGCCGGGCGGCGACCAGGCGCAGCAGGACGCCGTGCAGAAGGTCCACGACGCCTTGGGCGACGCGGTCGATTACCGGCGCGTCGAGGTGGTCGGGCCGAGCGTCTCCACCGAATTATTGTCCTACGGCACGATCGGTCTCGTGCTCGCGATCTTCGCCATCCTGATCTATTTGTGGTTCCGCTTCGAATGGCAGTTCGCCCTCGGCGCCATGATCGCCAACGTGCACGATCTGGTGCTCACGGTCGGCTTCATGTCGCTGACGCATATCGACTTCGATCTCACCAGTATCGCGGCGCTTTTGACCATTCTCGGCTATTCGCTCAACGACACGGTGGTGATCTACGACCGTATTCGCGAAATGCTGCGCCGCTATAAACGCATGCCGATGCCGGATCTGCTCAACGCCTCCGTCAACGCCACATTGTCGCGCTCGATCATTACCCACGTCACCGTGGCGATGTCGCTTCTGGCGCTGCTCCTGTTTGGCGGCCAGGCCATCCACAGCTTCACCGCCACCATGATGTTCGGCGTGGTGCTGGTCGGCACCTATACGTCGGTGTTCATCGCGTCGCCGATCCTGATCTATCTCGGCGTCGGCGCGACGCGGACCGGCGGAGCCGAGGAGTCTGAAGCGCCGCCGACGGCGCCGGCGACGCCGTCTCCGCCGCAACAGCGCACGAGAAACCGCCGCTAGTGGACGACCGCTATCTCCCGCGCCAGGCGCTGATCGATGCCCATGGCGGCGGCGGTTTCCGCTTTGGCGGCATGTCGCATCGCGGCTCGTTGTTGTGCCTTCCCGACGGCATGTGGGCCTGGCCGGTGGCCGCACCCGCCGACATCACCGACGCGACGCTGTCGCTCGTTTATGCGCGCGCCGATCAGTTCGATTTTTTCCTTTTCGGCGTCGGCGATACGCCGTGGATTTTGCCGGCCGCGCTGCGCACGAAATTTCGCGAAGCGCATATTTCGGTCGACACCATGACGACGGGGCCTGCCGTGCGCACCTATAACGTCATGCAGATGGAAGGCCGCCGCGTCGGCGCCGGACTGATTGCCATAGAGTGATGATAGAACGGCATCATGCAGGATGCGTTTGCCTATTGTGCGGAGCTTGTCCGCCAAGCCGACCGCGACCGTTATGTGGCGTCGCTGTTTGCGCCGGCGCAGCATCGCGGCGCGCTGCTGGCGCTTTACGCCTTCAATGTCGAAATAACGCGCGTGCGCGAGGCGGCGCGCGAGCCGCTGCCCGGCGAAATCCGCCTGCAATGGTGGACTGACGTCTGCAACGGCGAGCGGCGCGAAGAGGCGAGCGCCAATCCGGTCGCCGCCGCGCTGCTCGCAGCGATCGAGCGCTATCGGCTCGCGCCGAGCGTTTTTGTCGACTTTATCGGGGCGCGGCGCTTCGATCTTTACGACGAACCGATGGCCGATCTTGCCGAGCTGGAAGCTTATGCGAAGGCGACGTCGTCGGCGCTGTTTGCGCTCGCGGCGCAAATTCTCGCCGGCGCCGGAGCGGCGGCGGCCGCCGGGCCCGCCGGTATCGCCCACGCCGTGACGCATGTTGTCGCGGCGTTTCCCGTCCGCGTCATGCGCAATCAGCTTTACGTGCCGCTTGAAATCCTCGAGCGGCACGAAGTCATTCCGGAGGAAGTCTTTGCCGGCCAATCGACGCCGGGTCTGAAGGAGGCGCTTGCCGAATTGCGTGAGCTGGCGCGCCGCCATCTCGCCGCGGCTCACGAAGGCATCACGACGCTGCCGCGCGAAGCGCTGCCGGCGTTTCTGCCGCTTGCGCTGGTGCGGCCGACGCTCGACCGCTTGGACCGCTGCGATCCCTTCGCGCCGGCCGAACTGTCGGCGCTGTGTCGGCAATGGCTGATCTGGCGGGCCTCGCGGAACCCGTCGCGCATTGCGGGATAGGCGGCGAGATCAGAACGCAAACCGGTCGCGCAGATTGCGCCGCTCCGAGACGATGCGGTGAACGATGGCGCGTTCGGCGTCGGTCTTGATCAGGGGATCGATCAGGTCGAGCTGATTCATCGCCACCAGTTCGAGGATCTCGCTGCGCACTTCGCCTTGCGCGTTGCGCGGCAAGGCGTCGACGACCTGCAGATGCTCGGGGCGCGTCGCGCCGAGGAATTCGAGCAATTCGCCGTCGCCTGCGGTGCCCTCGACAAAAGCATAAAGGCCGGTGCCGGCGCGGCGATCCGGAAACGGCACGATGGCGACGTCGCGCACCTGCGGATTGGTGCGCAGCCGTGCGGCGATGGCCGGTGCGTCGCGAACGAAACGAAGTCCGCGGCCCTCGCGGTCGGTGAAATTCAATCCGCGCGTAATCGCGTAGTAGACCTTCTTCCCAGTCGCCATCCAAAGCCGGGTGATGACGCTCTTGCGCGCCAGCACGCGGCTCTCGGTCGCGGTGAGGGCGTCGGGCGCATAGCGGCGCTTGTGCTTGAGCAGATGGCGCAGATCCTCGTAGCAGGCGATCCGGAACAGATGATTGCGGCGGCGAAAGCAGGCCGCGAGCTGAAAGTCGGTGAGGTAGGCGCGGCCGTGCCCCACGCCT
The DNA here is from genome assembly GCA_963761185.1 of uncultured Alphaproteobacteria bacterium. Classification (GTDB taxonomy): domain Bacteria; phylum Pseudomonadota; class Alphaproteobacteria; order Rhizobiales; family Xanthobacteraceae; genus BOG-931. The sequence continues at coordinate 371,275 of CAVXFY010000011.1, read as the reverse complement.
TGTTCCTTATCTTGCGCGTAGAGCCAGTTCTGCTCCTTGGCGAGGTCGTTGTGGGCAATGCCGGCGCGATGCAGCGCCCGCAACGCCGCCTTCGCCGAGCGGAAATAGCCGGCATCGCCGTGCGGCTTGGCGATGTGCAGCGGCACAGCGTCGATCCAGCCGCGCACCAGCGCGTGGCGCCCGGCAAAGAGCAGCGGCGGCGCGACGCCGAGCGGCTTGGCGCGGGCCAGCGCTTTGCGCTCGCGGCGAAACAATTCGTAGGCGAGCGGCCGGCTCCACCACGGCACCTCGTCGAGACGGCGCAGCACGGCATCAACGTCGCCATTCTCCGTGCGATAACGGCCGCGCTCGATGGTGGAAAACACATCGCGCTTGAGCACTGTGCCGCCGTGCCAACGGGTGCCGAGTTCGGTGTCGTTCATGCGCGGGTTTCTAGAGCATGATCGGGGAAAGGGGAAACCGGGCTTACTCGGCCGCCGCGGGGAGGGCGCCGGCGAGCCATGTTTCGAGGTCGTTAAGCGCCCGCGCGCAGATGGCCCGTTTCTTGGCGGCCGCCTTGGCTGGGCCGCGCAGCCGGTTGCCGTCGGCATCCTTGGTCGGGGCCTGACTGAGCGGGGGGAACAGGCCGAAATTGACATTCATCGGCTGAAACGAGCCCGGCCCGGCATCGATGGTTTCAATATGACCGCCGGTGATGTGGCCGAGAAGGGCGCCATGGGCGGTCGAGGGCGGCGGAACGAAGGGTTGGTCGCCATGCCACTCCGTCGCCGCAAAGCGTCCGGCCAGGAGGCCGACAGCGGCCGACTCCACATAACCCTCGCAGCCGGTGATCTGCCCGGCAAAGCGCAAGCGCGGCTCCGCTTTGAGCCGCAGCGTTGCGTCGAGCAGTTTCGGCGAATTGAGAAACGTGTTGCGGTGCAGTCCGCCGAGCCGCGCGAATTCGGCGCGTTCAAGGCCGGGGATGGTGCGAAAGACACTGACCTGCTCGGCATGCCGGAGCTTGGTCTGAAAGCCCACCATGTTGAACAGCGAGCCGAGCTTGTTGTCCTGGCGCAGTTGCACGACCGCATAGGGTTTGCGATCCGGCTGCCGCGGATTGGTCAGGCCGAACGGTTTCATCGGCCCGTGACGCAAAGTCTCGCGGCCGCGCTCGGCCATAACTTCGATCGGCAGGCAGCCGTCGAAATAGGGCGTCGACATTTCGAAATCGTGGAACGCGGTCTTCTCGCCGGCCAACAGTGCATCGATGAAGGCGTCGTATTGCTCGCGCGTGAGCGGGCAGTTGATGTAGTCGGCGCCGGAGCCGCCGGGGCCCGGCTTGTCGTAGCGCGATTGAAACCACGCGACGTCGAAATCGATCGAGTCGCGATGAACGATCGGCGCGATGGCGTCGAAGAACGACAGTGCGTCTTCGCCGGTCAGCGCGCGAATGGAATTCGCCAGGTCGGGCGAGGTGAGCGGGCCGGTGGCGACGATGACGCTGTCCCATGCCGCGGACGGCGCGCCGATTTCGGCGCGGTCTATTTCGATCAGCGGTTCGGCTTCAAGCGCCGCTGTGATCGCGGCGGCAAAGCCCTCGCGATCGACCGCGAGCGCACTGCCGGCCGGCAATTTGTGGGTATCGGCGGCGCGCATCACCAGCGAGTCGCAGCGCCGCATCTCCGCGTGCAACAGACCGATCGCGCTCGTCTCGGCGTCGTCCGAACGGAATGAATTCGAGCAGACCAGTTCGGCGAAATGTCCGGTTTTATGAACCGGCGTCGCTTTTACCGGCCGCATTTCATGAAGTACGACGGGCACGCCGCGTCGAGCGAGTTGCCACGCGGCCTCCGAGCCCGAAAGTCCGCCGCCGATGACGTGGACAGGACTGCGCGGTGTGACACTGCGGATTGACCACAAATTTTGCATCATGCCGCCCTAATTAGGCTTCCCACAGCGATCGGACAATGCACGGGACGAACCCGGACCTCACCGGTGTTTATATCCGTCGCCGAAGCGCGAGGAACCCCGCATGCTCGATGTCGTCAAGTCGGCCCAGCGCAACGCCGTTGCCGCCGGGTTCGATGTAGAAGTTCTGTCGCTGGCGACCGCCAATCCGCCTTGCCGTCTGGCCCAGACAGACGCCGCAGCGCGCGCCAGGGAACTTTATCCGCACCTGAAAAGGCTGTGGCGGCTCTACGACAATACCGGCATCGAGAACAGATATAATTGCGAACCGATCGAATGGTACCTCAAGCCGCATAACTGGGTAGAGCGCACCGCCTCGTTTCAGAAAAATGCGCTCGATCTTCTGGAACAGCTGACGCTCGCGACGACGCAATCAGCCGGCATCGCGCCGAATGCGATCGACATGATCGTGACCAATACGGTGACCGGTCTGTCGGTGCCCAGTCTTGATGGCAAGCTGATCAACCGGCTCGACCTGTCGCCGAGGGTCGAACGGCTGCCGATGTTCGGGCTGGGCTGCGGCGCGGGCGTTGCCGGGCTTGCGCGCGCCACGCGGCTCGCGCATGCGACCGACGGTGCGCATGTGCTGTTCCTCACGGTCGACCTGTGCAGTCTGTGCATGCGCGCCAACGATCCGAGCCCGTCGATGTTCGTGTCCACCTCGCTGTTCGGCGACGGCGCGGCCGGCGTGCTGCTGCACAATACGCGGCGCGGCGCGCGCGATGTGGCGGCCCCGCGCATTCTTGCTGTCGGCGAATGGTGCTGGCGCGGCACCGAGCACATCATGGGCTGGGACATCAAGGACGACGGCTTCGGCATCGTGCTGAGCCCGGAATTGCCGGCATTGATGAGTGGCTCGCTCAAGCCCGCCTTGCAGGATTTTCTTGACCGCAACGGCTTTCGCCTCTCCGACTTCGACGGATTTCTGTTTCATCCCGGCGGCCGGCGCCTCCTTGAGACGGCGGAAGAGGTGCTGGGGCTTGCGCCGGCGCAGCTTGAACATTCCTGGGAGGTGCTGCGCGGCTTCGGCAACATGTCGTCGGCGACGGCGTTGTTCGTGCTCGATCGCGCGATCAAAGCGGGCGCACGCGGGCCGCATCTGCTTGCGGCATTTGGTCCGGGATTTTCTGCTTATTTCATGGTAGCCGATCTGTGATGCATTTCGGTTGGGGCGCGGTCCTGCTCGCTTAACGTCACGGCGCAACGCCTGGCGGAGCGGTGGTGGGCCAAACGGAACGAAGAGCGCTTACTCGCTGCGGGCGGCGTTGAATACGGCCAGTCCCACTTGCCGCTGATGCAGCTTCTGCATGCGACTTGGCTCGGCGGCATGTGGGTGCTCGCCTACGATCACTCTGTCCATCTCGCTTATCTCGCGCTTTTTGTCGTCCTGCAGATCGGGCGGTTTTGGGTCCTGTTCACGCTCGGGCGGCGCTGGACCATCCGTGTCATCGTGAAGACCGGCGAGAAGCTCGTTGTCAGCGGTCCCTACCGCTATTTGCGCCATCCGAACTACGCGATCGTGATCGGCGAGATTGCGGTGGTGCCCCTGGCCTTGGGCATGCCGTTCTACGCGCTGATCTTCTCGCTGCTGAACGCCATTCTGCTGTCGGTTCGCATCCCCCAGGAAAACGCAGCGCTTGCCGTCAACGCGTTCAATTGGCAACGGAAATAGCTGCCCAACTGCGTGGGGACGGCGCGAAACGGCTGCTGTTGGCTCGCTATGGCTGCTCTGCTATAGGCTCGCGCCTATATTAGGGTTTCCGAAGCCGAGCGTCCGAGGTTGACCGTCCATGTCCGTTGACGCCGACACAGTCCGCCGGGTTGCGCATCTGGCCCGTATTGCGGTCGCGGCGGAAGAGGTGGAAAATCTCAAAGGCGAGCTCAACGCCATTCTGGCCTTCGTCGAACAACTGGCGGAGGTGAATGTCGCGGGCGTCGAGCCGATGACGTCGGTCACACCCATGGCGATGAAGATGCGGCAGGACAAAGTGACCGACGGCGGCGACGCGGATGCCATCATTGCCAATGCGCCGGCGCATGAGCATCACTTCTTCCTGGTGCCGAAGGTGGTCGAATAATGTGCCTGGCTTGCGAACAAGACGCCATCTGGCTCGCTTACCTGGACAGTCGGGGCCTGTTGAAGCCCGACGATCCGGACGCCGTTGAAGAGCTTTTTGCCGCGTTCCCGGTGCAGCCGCTGCCGGTCAAGCGCGAATGGGACGCGCCGACGCCCGAGGCGCCGACTGATGCGTCACCAAAATCAGCTTCACCAAAATCGGCCGCGCCGAAACCGGCCGCCAAAGCGCCGACCAAGAATCCGTTCTCTTGCGACGATCCTGCCGCTGAATGACCGATCTCACTTCGCTCACGCTGGCGCAGGCGCGGGACGCCCTGCGCCAGAAGAAATTTTCCGCGACCGAACTCGCCGACGCGCATCTCGCCGCGATGACAAAGGCGCGCGCGCTCAATGCCTTCGTTCTGGAAACGCCGGAGCGCGCCCGCGACATGGCGCGGGCCTGCGATGCGCGGCTCGCCAAAGGCGAGGGCGGTCCGCTCGAGGGACTGCCGCTCGGCATCAAGGATTTGTTCTGTACCAAGGGCGTGCGCACGACGGCCTGCTCGCACATTCTCGATAATTTCGTTCCGACCTACGAGTCGACGGTCACCGCTAATCTTTGGCGCGACGGCGCAGTGCTGCTCGGCAAGCTCAATAACGACGAATTCGCCATGGGCTCGTCGAACGAGACCTCGTATTTTGGTCCCGTCGTGTCGCCCTGGCGCCGGCGCGGCTCGGACGCAAAGCTCGTGCCCGGCGGCTCGTCCGGCGGCTCGGCTTCGGCGGTCGCCGCCAATCTCTGCCTCGGCGCGACCGGCACCGATACCGGAGGTTCGATCCGCCAGCCGGCGGCCTTTTGCGGCATCGTCGGGTTGAAACCGACTTACGGCCGCTGCTCGCGCTTCGGCATCGTCGCCTTCGCGTCCTCGCTCGATCAGGCCGGACCGTTCGCCCGCACCGTGCGCGACTGCGCGATCCTGCTGCGCTCGATGGCGAGCGCCGATCCGAAGGACACGACCTGCGTCGATCTGCCGGTGCCCGATTACGAGAAGGCGGTCGGCGGTTCGGTTAAAGGCATGCGCATCGGCATTCCGAAGGAATATCGGATGCCGGGCATGGCGCCGGAAATCGAAACGCTGTGGGCGCAAGGCGCGCAATGGCTCAAGGACGCCGGCGCCGAACTGGTCGACATCTCCCTGCCGATGACCAAATACGCACTGCCGGCCTATTACATTGTGGCGCCGGCCGAAGCGTCGTCGAATCTCGCACGCTACGACGGCGTCCGCTACGGGCTGCGTGTGCCCGGCCGCGACATCATCGACATGTACGAGAAGACGCGCGCCGAAGGTTTCGGCAAGGAAGTGCGCCGCCGCATCATGATCGGCACTTACGTGCTCTCGGTCGGCTATTACGACGCCTATTATCTGCAGGCGCAGAAAGTGCGCACCCTGATCAAGCGCGATTTCGAAAAATGCTTCGCCGAGGGCATCAATGCCATTCTCACGCCGGCGACGCCGTCGGCTGCCTTCGGCATCGGCGAGAAGGGACGCGCCGATCCGATCGAGATGTATCTCAACGACGTGTTCACGGTGACGGTGAACATGGCAGGCCTCCCGGGCATTGCCGTGCCGGGCGGGCTCGACGCGCAAGGCCTGCCGCTCGGCCTGCAACTTATCGGCCGCCCGTTCGAGGAAGAGACGCTATTCGCGCTCGGTGAAGTCATCGAGCAGGCGGCGGGTGGCTTCAAGCCTGAAATGTGGTGGAGCTGAGCCACCGTTACCTATTCACTGCCGGCGAGTCCGGCTTCCTTGACGACCTCTCCCCACCGTGCCCGTTCTGCGTCGATGAAGTCCTGCAGCTTATCGGGCGGCGGAACTCGATTGCGGCACCATGCCAAGCGTCATCATCTGCGCGCGAACGGTATCGTCGGCGACGACGGCGCGGAACGCTTCATAGAGCTTGGCGATGATCGGGTCCGGCGTGTGCGCCGGCGCAACGATCAGGCCCCAGCCCGTCGCATCGAACCCCGGCACGCCGACTTCCCGGAGTGGCGGAATGTCGGGCGCTGAAGGCAACCGGATGGCGGAGGTCTCGCCAAGCGCGCGCACCTTCCCGGCGCTCACCATCGGCAAAGTTGGCGCGACATCGGCAAACATCAGCGAAATATGGCCGGCGATCAGGTCGGTGAGCGCGGGCGCTGTGCCTTTGTAAGGCACGTGTGTCATCTCGATACCGGTGATGGACTTGAACATCTCCGCGAAGAGATGGTGCGGTGAGCCGACGCCGCCGGAGCCGTAAGTGAGCGATCCGGGGTGTTCTTTGGCGTATTTGATCAAGTCGGGCACCGATTGGATTGGCAGCGCCGGATTGACGACCAGCACGAACGGATTCTTGGCGATGAGGGCGATCGGCGTGAAATCCTTTTGCGGGTCGTAAGGCAGGCTTTTGTAAAGCGCCGGACTGATCGCGAGCGCTCCGGTTCCGGCCATCAGCAGCGTGTAGCCGTCCGGCTTCGCCTTGGCGCCGTCGGCAGTGCCGATGGTCGATCCGGCTCCGGGCCTGTTCTCGACGACGACGGGTTGACCCAGGCGGTCGCCGACGCCGGGAGCAATCTCGCGGCATAAGACGTCGATTGCTCCGGCGGGCGGCCACGGCGCGATCAGAGTTATACGGCGCGACGGATAATCGTCGGCATGGCCTGTCCGCGACGAAAGTATCAAGCAGGCGAGGCCGATCAGCAGCCAAAGGCGGCATCGCATGCCGTATGGCATGTTTCCCCCACACGATCGCGGCGATATCTTTTCGTGCGGCGTCTTGATCGGCCGCGCCGCATCGCTTGACCCGGGGAGGATAATTGTGCCGGCGCCGCGGCCGCAACACGCCTTTAGTGCTAGGAGCTCGTAGTGCTGCAGGCGCTTGGAGGTGAGGGTCAGGGGACCGCGCGCGACTCGCCCGGCTTGCGACCTGGCGCTTCGAGGACCTGGTTTCTCCGCCGCGGCAGCGCGTCCGGATGCTCGTGCTGCAGAAATCCGATCAGCTTTTCGCGCAATTCGGCGCACAAGTCGGCGGTGCCGCTGGTATTATTCGCCGTGAGCAGCACGCGGACTTCCATGGCCTGGGCGGTTGCATTCGTCACCTGCACATTGACGATCTTGCCGTCGATCTTGGATTGCGCGACGAATTCCGCGGCCTTTTCGCGGATACGATCGACCGGCGCCGTGTAATCGAGATAGAGCAGCACCGAGCCGATATTCGCCGCCGCCTGCCGCGTCCAATTGGTGAACGGCTGCTGGATGAAATAATTCAGCGGCACGATCAGCCGCCGCAAATGCTACAGCCGGATCACGACATAAGTCGCGTTGATCTCTTCGATCCATCCGTATTCGTTCTGCACGGTGACGGCGTCTTCGAGCCGGATCGGCTGCGTCACGGCGAGTTGCACGCCGGCGATGCCGAGTGTCAGCAGGATGATGACCGTGTCGAGCGCGCGCACCAGAACCCGTACCCGGGTAACGTGCTTGCGCGCCAAGAGGTTGTCCTCGACGTCCAGGTGAAAGCGCAGCAGATAAAGGTTGGCGGCGATCTGCAGCGCGGTCAGCGCGATCCAGCCGACCAGGCAAATGGTTGCCAGCGTGAGGACCTTCCCGAGAACACTCTCCGTGTCGGCATCGACCGGCGCGGTCGGCAACGCGATCGCCAGGGCCGCAATCAAGAACGCCAGCCGGGTAGGGTCGTTGGTGGCGTCGAGGATCGTCCGCAGATAGGGCTGCCGGTTGCCCAGCAGCCGGCGCAACGCCACAAGGATCGCGGCATGGAGGAGCCACGCCGCGATGAGTGCGACGATGACAATGATAAGCGATACGGCCCAAGGCGGCGCGAAGGACAAAAGCCTGTTCAGGCCGGCCAATTCGGATTGCAGATTATGCGTTGCGTCCCGCCACATGATTCAAAATATAGCCGGAAAATGTTTTCCGCGCGGTGCCGGTGAAAGCGCCGGAGGCGAGGACGGTTTTGCCGAGGTCCGGTGCTGGACAGCGCCGTGGTGAGGTGGCATCAAGACGGCATCAAACAGGCGGCCACACATGAAGACTTTCCTGCTGCGTCTATTCACTTGGTGGAACGGCCAGACCTTCGGCACGCAGTGGTGGACATGGCTGTATGGCGAATTCGTCGGCGAAGACGAATTCGGCAACCGCTATTATCGGACCGCGGGCGGTAAGATCGACCCGACCCTCGGCCTCGAGCGCCGCTGGGTGATCTATAACGGCGTTGTCGAGGCCACCATGATCCCGCCGAGTTGGCATGGCTGGATGCATCATCTTGCGGATGTGCCGCCGACGCAGGAACACGTGACGACGCACCCTTGGGAAAAGCCGCATCGGCCCAATTTGACCGGTACGCCAGGCGCCTATCGTCCCAGCGGCTCGACTCTGGCGCAGGGCCGCCGTCCCAAGGCGACGGGCGACTACAAGGCCTGGACTCCCGGAAATCAGTGATCGGCCATCCCCGCCGATCCCTGGAAATGCCGTATTCGACGTGTTAACGGGGCAGGCTAATGGGGGCGTCTAGCGGGATAGGCGCCAGGGAAGCGTCCAACCCACCGCGCAACGGATTCATGGCCCGAATCGCCGCACTTTTTGTCGTGATCGGCGCGCTGCTTGCGGCGGTTCCGGTTGCAATCCTGACAGCTTCGCCGGCCCAGGCCCAGTTCGGCAATATCTTCAACGATTCGCCGCCGCGGCCGCCGGGCAGCGTTCCCAATGGCGGTTTCCCGGCCCAGCCGCCGCCAGTGCAGTATCCGGGACAGCAGCAGCCGTATTCGCCGCCCCAGCAATACCAGCCACCGCCGGCCCAGCAGGCGGCGCGTCCGCCGCAGAGCAATATCCAGGCCCGTCCCTTGGCGGCGCCTCCAGGGGCCGTGAGCGCCCCGCCGCCGAGCCAGGCGAGCGCACCGGCGCGCCCGCTGCCGGCACCGGCCAACCCGCCACCGCCCGAGCCCGCCGACACCTCGCCGCAGCCGGACGACACGGTTGTCACCTTCACGCCGACGCAAAAGATCGAGAACCAGCGCGCGATCTTCTCCGGTCTCGACAAGATCACCGGCCGCATCATTTCATTCGACGCGGCAATCGGCGAGACCGTGCAATTCGGCGCGCTGCAGGTGACCGCGCGGGCCTGCAACACGCGCCCGCCGACGGAGCCAACCAATACCGACGCCTTTGTCGAGGTCGACGAGGTGACGCTCCAGGGCGAAATCAAGCGCATCTTCACCGGCTGGATGTTCGCGGCGAGCCCCGGCCTGCATGCGGTCGAGCATCCGATTTACGACGTCTGGCTCACCGATTGCGCGCAACCTGTCGGCGGCGCGGTGGCGCAAACCGTCGTGCCGCCTACCCCCGCGGCAGGCGTGGCGCCGCCCGGGCCGACACAGGCCAAGGCGCGCCCGGCGCCGCGTCCGGCGCCGCTGGCGCCCTCGGCGCCGGCGCCGGTCACGGACGACTGACGGTTCGCAATCCGCTTACGCGTCATCGCTCCGCGAGCCGTTTCAAGACAGCGTCACCGCAAACCGGCTGATCGGTCGGCAGCGCGGCGAAATCGCCTTCGCCGACCAGCGCCGCGTCGAGCAGCTTGTGGTAGGCGGGCCGCGGCACCTCGACGGCGCCGAAAGATTTCAGATGTGCGGTGACGAATTGCGTATCGAGCAGCCGGTAATTGCCGGCCTTGAGCCGCGCCACCAGATGCACGAGCGCCACCTTGGACGCGTCGCGGACGGTGTGAAACATGCTTTCGCCGAAGAAGGCGCGGCCGAGACTGACGCCATAAAGGCCGCCCACCAGTTCTCCGTCCTCGTAGACTTCGACAGTGTGGCAGTCGCCCCGTTCGTAGAGCTTGCGATAGAGATTGCGGATCCGCTTGTTGATCCAGGTCCGCGTCCGGCCGGGCGCGGGCTCCGCGCAGCCGTCGATGACCGCATCAAAATCGCGGTCGACCGCGACTGTGAACAGGTCGGCGCGGACCGTTCGGGCGAGCCGGCTCGGCACGTGAAAGCGGTCGAGCGGAATAATTCCGCGGCGTTCCGGTTCTATCCAATAGAGCGCCGGATCGTCGGCGCTCTCGGCCATGGGAAAAATGCCGCATGAATAGGCCTTGAGCAGCACTTCGGGCGTGATGTCGATGAGTGCGGACTCGCGGCTCGCCATGGATTTGTTTAACCGGCCTCTGCGGTCCGGTTCAAGCTGTGGCGGAGGCATTAACGGCCCGCAAAGCATAAGTCGCTAGGATTTTCCGACAGCTTGAACGCTTTCAGGGCGGGCCGCGTTACGCGTCATGAAAAAGGCGTTTGTATCGGGTGAGTCGGGGTGTCGCCATGAAACCTGAAAAATTGCGGCCTAACGGAACAGCAGCCGATCCGATCCGTGTGCTGTTCGTCGAGGATGAGTTCCTCATCAGCGAATGGGTGGCGCAATCGCTGTCGGAACAAGGCTTCGCCGTGCAGGCGGTGGGCAATGCCGCCGACGCCTTGCGGGCGCTCAGCGCTGAACCGGTCGACGTTCTTTTTACCGACATCAATCTGCCGGGCGACATGGACGGTGCGGCTCTGGCGCGGCGCGCCCGGGAAATGCGGCCGCGTCTCCCCGTCGTCTATGCGTCGGCGCGCAGCAACATGCTCAAGCCCGACGATCGGGTTCCGGGCTCGACATTCGTGCCGAAGCCTTACGAGCCGGCTTTCGTCGGACGCTTGCTTGCCGCCGCGCTGGAAGCCGCGCAGGCCGGCGCACCGGCGTGAAGGCTACTGGGTCAAATCGCCCCGCGCCAAATATTGTTCGAGCCAGTGGATGTGATAATCGCCGTCGATAATGTCCTTGTCGCGCACCAGCGCGCGGAACAGCGGCAGCGTGGTGTCGATTCCATCGACGACGAATTCGTCGAGCGCGCGCTTGAGCCGCATCAGGCATTCGCTACGCGTCTTGCCGTGCACGATCAGCTTGCCGACGAGTGAATCGTAATAGGGCGGGATCGTGTAGCCGTGATAGACGGCGGAATCGATGCGCACACCCAATCCGCCCGGCGGGTGATAGTGCACGATCTTGCCCGGCGACGGCCGGAACGAGACCGGGTTCTCGGCATTGATGCGGCACTCGATGGCGTGGCCGTGGAATTTTATGTCGCTCTGGGTGAACTCGAGATCGTTGCCGGCAGCGACGCGGATCTGCTCGAGGATGAGATCGATATCGGTGATCATCTCGGTCACCGGATGCTCGACCTGAATTCGCGTATTCATCTCGATGAAATAGAACTGGCCGTTCTCGTAGAGGAATTCGACGGTGCCGACGCCGAGATATTTGATCTTGCGCATGGCGGCGGCGACGGTCTCGCCGATCTCGTCGCGCATCTGCACGTTCAGGGCGGGGGACGGGCTTTCCTCCCAGACCTTCTGGTGCCGCCGTTGCAGCGAGCAGTCGCGCTCGCCGAGATGGATGGCGCGGCCCTTGCCGTCGCCGAGCACCTGAATCTCGATGTGGCGCGGCCGCTCGAGATATTTCTCGACATAGATGGTGTCGTCGCCGAACGCGGCGCCGGCCTCGGCGCGCGCCGCCGCCAGCGCCGGACCGGCCTCGGCCTCGCTCTTCACGACGCGCATGCCGCGGCCGCCGCCGCCGGCCGCCGCTTTGAAGATCACAGGATAGCCGATCTCGCGCGCCATATCCTGCGCCTGCGTATCGGAGGTGAGGCCGCCGTCCGATCCCGGCACCACCGGAATGCCGAGATCCTTGGCGGCGCGTTTGGCCGCGATCTTGTCGCCCATCAGCCGGATATGCTCGGGGCGCGGCCCGATGAAATGCAGATTGTGCTCGCCGAGAATCTCGGCGAAGCGCGCATTCTCGGAGAGAAAGCCGTAGCCCGGATGCACGGCATCGGCGCCGGTGATCTCGCAGGCGGCAAGGAGCGCGGGAATATTGAGGTAGCTGTCTTTGGCCGGCGGCGGTCCGATACAGACGCTCTCATCGGCGAGCCGTACATGCATAGCGGACTCGTCCGCCGTCGAATGCACGGCGACTGTCGCGATGCCAAGCTCCTTGCAGGCGCGCAGCACCCGCAACGCGATCTCACCCCGGTTCGCGATCAGGATCTTGTCGAACATCGCAGCATTCGCCGCCATCACTCAATGATCATGAGCGGTTCGCCGAATTCCACCGGCTGGCCGTTTTCGATGAGAATCTGCGTCACGGTGCCGGAGCGGGGCGCCGGAATCTGATTCATCGTCTTCATTGCTTCGATGATCATGAGCGTCTCGCCGGCTTTCACTTGGCTGCCGACGTCGACGAAGGGCTTCGCGTCCGGTGCCGAACCGAGATAGGCCGTTCCCACCATCGGCGAGGTGACGGCGCCAGGATGTTGCGCCGGATCGGCAGTTTCCGCGGGCGCGCTCGCCGGCGCGGCGCGCGGGGTTTCTTGAGCCCAGGCTCGCCCGGCCGGCGCGTTGCCGTGCCGCGCGACGCGGATCGAGGTGCCGTCGCGCTCATATTCGATCTCGGTGAGACCGGTTTCGTCGAGCAGCTTCGCCAATTCGCGGATCACATCGTGATCGACGGCCGGCGAATTCGTGGATGTCGGGGTCTCGGGCTTGCGCGCCACAATCACTCCTTGATCATTCTTTGGCGCCGATCAAACGGGCGAGGCCGGTAATGGCGAGCGCATAGCCTTCGATACCGAAGCCGCAGATAATGGCGCGCGCCACTTTCGAAACATAAGAGTTATGGCGAAACTCCTCGCGCGCATGAATGTTGCTGATGTGGATTTCGATCACCAGCGCCTCCATGGTCATGAGCGCGTCGAGGATGGCGACGGACGTGGTGGTGAAGCCTGCCGGATTGAGGATGAGACCGGCCGCTTTTTCGGCGCGGGCCTCCTGAATCCAGTCCACGATCTGGCCTTCGTGGTTGGATTGGCGGAACACCAGTGCAAGGCCGTGCTGCTGCGCCGTCGCCCGGCACAGCTTCTCGACGTCGGCGAGCGTGGAATGGCCATAGATATGCGGCTCGCGCGTGCCGAGCAGATTGAGATTGGGTCCGTTGAGGACGTAAACGGTCTTCGACATCTGCGCGGGCCGAGATATGTGCGAGGGCTGAACCGGCTATCGGCGCGGGCGAATGGCCCGCGTCGGATGCGTTTATAGGGAAGGCTCTCGCAAAGGGGAAGCCGGGGAGGCCAAGCCGGCGGGGTTTCCCCGCGAACGGCTTGGCTTTGCAGGTCTTTAGGCCGGTGGGACCGACTATTTCTTGTCGGCGGCTTTGTCGGCGGCCTGACCGGGGTTGAGCTTGGCTTTCAGTTCGTCGAGGCCGACCGCGCCGACCACGACTTCGTCGCCGATCACATAGGTCGGCGTACCGCTGACGCCGAGCGCGTCGGCGAGCTTCATGTCCTCGTCGATGGTCGTCTTCACCTCGGGGCTGTCCATGTCCTTTTCGATGCGGGCCATGTCGAAGCCGACCTCCTTGGCGACGGCGAGCGCGCGCGCCTTATCGGCTTCGCCGCGGCCGCCGAGAAGCTTCTGGTGGAATTCGATATATTTCTTGCCGGTTGGATCCTGCATGCGGGCGGCGACCGCGACATGTGCTGCGGCAACCGAACCGTCGCCGAGCACCGGGAATTCCTTGAGCACGAACCGCAGATTCGGGTTGGCGCTCAACAGGCTCATCATGTCGGGCAGCGCGCGCTTACAGAACGCGCAATTGTAGTCGAAGAACTCGACCATCGTGACATTGCCCTGCGGATTGCCGAGCACGACCTGGTGCGCCGAATTGAACAAGGTCGCGTTGTTGTCCTTGATCGTCATACGCGCCTTCTCGGCGTCGGCTTCCTTCTGGCGCTTGTCGAGTGCGTCGAGCGCCCCCTGAACGATTTCCGGATGCGCGGCGATGTAGTTCTTGATGAGGATGCCGATCGCCTGCTGCTGGTCGGCGCTCAAAGTCTGCGTCGCAACCGACTGCGCGGCCGAACTGTCCGTTGCAGGCGTTTGGGTCGCCGCCGCTGGAGCAGGCGTCGCGTCCATCTCCGCGAATGCTGGCTGCGCCAGGACCATGGTCGCCACGGCCAAGCCGGCGAAGAGCATCGAATAGCGGCTCGCTGAGATCAGATTTTTCATTGGGACTGTCCTGCTGATGTGTTCACTTGAAATTTGAAAAGGGGATTGTCGGGATGGTTCTTGTTGAAGGCTACGATGTCGTCCGCCCGCACCCAACCGGGCGATCCGACCGGGAAGCGCTGTTTCGCCCGATCGGCGAGTTCGCGCGCGGTCTTGTTGTCGCCGCGGGCGAAGGCCGCCTGCGCCGAGGCGAGATCGGCATCGGCGAGATCGTTCTTGCGGCCATAGGCCATGGCGAGAGTCGTATAGGCGTCGGCGGCTTCCGGCTCCTTGAGGAGCGCCGTGTGCAGGATCGAAATGGCCTCTTCGGCCATTTTGGGATCGTTGGTGGCGACCATCGCCTGCGACAGCAGGATTTGAATCAGCGCCGGGTTCGGCGCGAGCGCAACGGCGCGGCGTAACGGCGCGATCGCCTCGGCCGGATGCGCGCCTTCGAGCAGCGCCTGGCCCTTGAGCTCATAGAAATAGGGATCGTTCGGAATCGCCGCGATCAGACTATCGATCTGGGTGATGGAGCTTTGCAGTCCGCCGAACCGGTAGGCCGAAATGGCCCGTGCGTAACGCGCCGGCAGGCTCGTATCGGTCAGCGGATAATGCACCAGCACCACGTTCGGGCGCTCGGTAAAGCCGTAGAGCTTTGCCCGCATCATGTCGTGGCGGAATTGCAGTTCCGGCGGATCCTTCTTGTCCCAATACTGGTTGTGCACCAGCGTCGCCAAAGCATCCATGCGCTCTTGCGGCATCGGGTGGTTCTGCGCGTAGGGATTGGCGCCGTGCGCCGAGAACAGCGAGTTGTCGGCGAACCTCTTGAACGTGTCGTACATGCCTTTGGCGGATTGACCCGTCATGGTCAAGAAGCGGACGCCGGCGCGGTCGGCCAATTCCTCTTGCGCACGCTGGTAAGATAAGATCGAACTCATGGCGAGCGATTGCGGCGCAGTGAATACGGCGCCGCCGATATTGCCCATCTCGCTATTGCCGTGGCCCGCGACCATCGCGGCCGCGCCCAGCAGCAAGCCGACGATCATGGCGGTCTGGGCATTGGCGAGTTCCTGGCGCATCTTCGACAGATGACCGCCGACGATGTGGCCGGTCTCGTGGGCGAACACGCCGATCATCTGGTTGGGCGTCGTCAACTCCTTGAGCGCGCCGACATTGACGAAAATGCGGTGCGCATCCATGACGAAGGCGTTGAACGAATTGTCGTCGATGATGACGACCTGGACGTTCTGATTGGTCAGCCCGGCGACTTTGAGAATGGGCGCGGTGTAGTCGCGCAGCAGCTGTTCGATCTCGGCGTCGCGGATCGTCGGAATGCCGGCGGCGGAGCCGGTTTGCGCGCGCACGGGAGCGCTTGCCGGAATGTTCGACAAGGCAAGCGCGGCCGCCGTGGCAACGGCAATAAAGCGCGAAGCTGGTCTCACCGGCCGCACCTTGCTAGGAGATCGAGCGACAATCATCTGAGGCGAACTGTCAGGTCCCTGCGCCCGGCTGCGAGCTATTGGATCGCAAGCTATTGGATCAATAGAGTTTCGGTCAACACGCGGTCGGCGCGCTGCGGGTGACCAGCCGGAGGCCTAGAAACCCCGTGAATGCGGCATCAGCGGGGCGAAATCGCAGGCGGGTGCGGCCGGTTTGCGCGCGGATTTGTGATCGGATTTGCCGCGAAGATTTAGGGCCGATTTGATGCTCGAAAAGGCCAAGACACCGTTGAAGACACCGTTGAAGGCGCCATTGAACAAGAGCTCCTTGCCGGCGAGCCTGCTTTTGCCGTCCGCCCGCAGCGCCGTGCCGCCGTTCATGGTGATGGACGTCGTCGCCGCCGCGGCGCGGCTCGAGGCCCAAGGCCGGAGCGTCGTCCACATGGAGGTCGGCCAGCCGGCGGTCGGGGCGCCGTCCCCGGCCATCGCCGCCGTGCGCGCGGCGCTGTCGAGCGGTCCGCACGGTTATACCGAGACGCTGGGCATTGCCTCGTTGCGGCGGCGGATCGCGCGCGCTTATGCGCAATGGCACGGCCTCGACATCGAACCGGAACGCATTGTCGTCACCACGGGCTCTTCGGCTGGCTTCATGCTGGCCTTTCTCGCAGCCTTCGAGGCAGGGGACCGGGTCGCCGTGGCGCTGCCGGGTTATCCGCCCTATCGCCACATCCTCTCCGCGCTGGGCTGCGAGCCGGTCGGAATCGAGACGGGAGCCGACACGCGCTGGTCGATCACCGGCGAAAACCTCCTCGCGCAGCACCACTTAAAGCCGCTCAAGGGCCTCATCGTCGCTTCGCCAGCCAATCCGACCGGCACGATGATGACCGGCGAGGCACTGGCCGATCTGATCCGCTGCGCGGAAGATGCCGGCATCGCCGTCATATCGGACGAGATCTATCACGGTCTCGATTATGCGTTTGCGGCGCAGAGCGCCGCGCGCTTTTCCTCCGAGACGATCATCATCAATTCGTTTTCCAAATATTTTTGCATGACCGGCTGGCGGATCGGCTGGATGGTGGTGCCGGAGGCTTTGGTCCGCGCGGTCGAGCGCTTGCAGCAGAACCTCGCAATCTCAGTGCCGACGCTGTCGCAGATCGCCGCCGAGGCCGCCTTCGACGGGCGTGACGAACTCGAACAGATAAAGCACGGTTACGAGGATAATCGCCGCATCCTGGTCGAAGGCTTGCCGCGCGCGGGCTTAAGCTCGTTCCTGCCGGTCGACGGCGCATTTTATCTCTATGCGGATATTTCGCGCTTCTCGAACGACAGCTACGCCTTCGCGACGCGCATGCTCGAGGAGGCGGGGGTCGCCGCCACGCCGGGCGTCGACTTCGATCCGGTGCGCGGAAAGCAATTCCTACGCTTGTGCTACGCCGGGTCGCGCGAGGATATGCACGAGGCAGTGACGCGGATCGGCGAATGGCTGAAGGACGGCAAGCGGTGAATCTGCCAGATAGCGCGCTCGTTTTGTTCTCCGGCGGCCAGGACTCCACGGTGTGCCTCGCATGGGCGCTGCGGCGCTTCGCCCGCGTCGAGACCATCGGCTTCGACTATGGGCAGCGTCATGCCGTCGAGCTCGACGTGCGGCCGCGCATTCGCGATGGCTTGAAATCGCTTTCCGCCGACTGGCGGGCGCGGCTTGGCGACGATCATATGGTGCGTCTCGACGCGTTGTCGGCGATTTCCGAAACCGCGCTCACCCGCGACGTGGCGATCGAAGTCGCGGAATCCGGCCTGCCCACGACCTTCGTGCCGGGGCGCAATCTCGTCTTCTTCACCTTTGCCGGCGCGCTCGCCTACCGACGCGGCATCAAGCACATCGTCGCCGGCATGTGCGAAACCGATTATTCCGGCTATCCGGACTGCCGCGACGATACGATCAAGGCCATGCAGATCGCGCTCACGCTCGGCATGGACCGGCGCTTCGTCATCCATACGCCGCTGATGTGGATCGATAAGGCCGCGACCTTCGCGCTCGCCGACGAGATCGGCGGACAGCCGCTGATCGATCTTCTTCTCGCCGAGACCCACACCTGCTATCTCGGCGACCGGGAGCACCGCCACGCCTGGGGCTTCGGCTGCGGCGAATGTCCGGCGTGCCGGCTGCGTGCCGAGGGTTTTGCCAAATGGAAGGCGGCGTCGTGAGGATCGATCAGGATCAGCAGCGCAGGCGGGAAGGCGTGCTCTTCCTGGTTTTGTTCGCGCTCACCATTCCGGCCGCCAATTGGCTCATCGGCCATGTCGGAACCTCTTGCGTGACGCCGCAGGGGCCCTGCGTCGTTCCCGTCGCGCCCGGCCTGATGGCGCCCTCGGGTGTGATGCTGGTCGGCGTTGCGCTCGTCTTGCGCGATCTCGTGCAGCGCCGGCTCGGCGCCGGCCTCTCCGCTTTGGCGATCCTGTTCGGAAGTGGCCTATCGGCGCTGCTCGCGCCGGCCTCTCTCGTGCTCGCTTCGGCGACGGCGTTCTTACTGTCCGAGTTGGCCGATCTTGCCGTCTATACGCCGCTGGCCCGCCGCCGCCTCGTCGCCGCCGTCGTCGCGTCGAGCTTCGCCGGGCTGGTGGTCGAACTCGATTGTTTTTCTTTGGCTCGCCTTCGGCTCGCTCGATTTCCTGGTCGGGCAGATCGTCGGCAAATCCTGGATGGTGCTGCTGTCGATACCGTTCGTCGCATGGCTGCGCCGCCGCGACGAACGGCTCGGCATCAAGCCGGCTTAAATTTCTGAGGCGAGGCAAGCGATGAGCAACGCTGTATTCGACGTTCTGCGCAAGGTGACGACCGCGACGATCACCACGATGCTCTTGAAAAAAGGCATCAGGCGTTGCTGGATGAGTGGCGCGAAACCGCTCGTGCCGGGCGGCGATCGCCTCGTCGGTCCGGCTTTCACGCTGCGCTTCGTGCCGGTGCGCGAGGATCTGGCGACGCCGGAGAGCTGGGCGAGCCCGATCTCGACGCGCGCCGCGATCGAAGCCATGCCGGAAGGCGTTATTGCCGTCGCCGACGCTATGGGCGTGCCGAGCGCCGGCATATTCGGCGACATTCTTTGCGCCCGGATGCAAAAGCGCAACGTCACCGCACTGGTCACCGACGGCGTGATGCGCGATCTCACCGGCGTGCTTGCCAGCAAGCTGCCGGTCTGGTGCGCGGGTGTCGCCGCGCCGGCCTCCGTCAACGGGCTGACCTTTGTCGGCTGGCAGGAGCCGATCGCCTGCGGCGGCTGCGCGATCTTTCCGGGCGATGTGATTGTCGTCGATGACGACGGCGCCGTCGTCATTCCGCAGGCGCTGGTCGATTTCGTCGCCCATGAAGGCGCCGAGCACGAACTCTACGAAAGCTGGGTGTTCACCGAGGTGGAGAAGGGCGTCAAGCTGCCGGGCCTCTATCCGCCGAACGACGAGGCCAAGGCGCGTTACGCGGCGTGGCGGAAAACGCGCGGATAGATTCTCGTTACGCGCTCGCTGCGAGCGGGTGCGGCATTCCTATTTTGACGAAGCCGAAGAGGCGGTGAACCGGACATGTTCTTTATTCTGTCCAAGATTCTCGGCTTCTTCGCTGCGGCGTCCAACGTCCTGATCACGATCGGCGTGATCGGCCTGTGTTTGTTGTCGACGCGCTTCAAGCGCACCGCCAGCTGGCTCGTGGTCACGACGATCGTGCTCATTGCCATTGCCGGCTTTTCGCCGCTCGGCAACATATTGATGCTGCCGCTTGAGCAGCGCTTTCCGGCGTGGGATTCCTCGCACGGACCGCCCGACGGCATCGTCGTGCTTGGCGGTGCGATCCTCCCTGAAACCTCGGCGGCGCGCGGCGAGGTCTCGCTCAACGAAGCGGCCGAGCGCATCACCGCCACCGTCGAGCTCGCACGCAAATATCCGGATGCTCGCATCGTCTATTCCGGCGGCAACGCGTCGCTGATCGACAATGCGCCTCCCGAGGCTGCCTTTGCGGTCAGTGAATTGGTTGCGCTGGGCGTCGCAAAAGATCGCATCACGGCCGAAGAGCAGTCGCGCAACACCATCGAGAATGCGGTGTTTTCGCAGCTGATCGCCCAGCCGAAGCCGGGCGAGCGCTGGCTTCTTGTCACCTCCGCGTTTCACATGCCGCGTGCGATGGCCGTCTTCCGCGCCGCCGGTTTTCCGGTCGAGGCCTATCCGGTCGACTATCGCACAAGGGGGCCGGGCGACGTGGCGCGGGCGTTTCCGACTTTGGCCGACGGATTGGCCCGGACCGACTTCGCGCTGCATGAGTGGGTCGGTCTTGTGGTCTATCGCCTGACCGGCAAGACGACGGAATTATTTCCCGCCCCCTGACCCTATCTTTACCGAACTTTCATACCTGCTGTGGAATCCTTTCCCGTTGCGCTTCGTCCAACGGGGGAAGGACCCTTATGTCGACGACCGACGTGCCCGCCGATTTTGCGGATCAACCGGCGGAAGAACTCGTCGAGGCCCGGTCGGCTTCGAGCGAATGGGCGGAAACCGCGCTCACGGTGCTCTTTACCGCGACGGCAGTCCTGTTTGTTTCTTTTATCGCCGTTGTCACCGGCCTCATCTGAGCATCGGCTGAGACCGGGCTCAGTCTGCGCCGACCGCCCGACGCGAGTCGGAGATGAATTGCCGTCGCCACATGACGACAAGGATGGCCGCCGTCGTCGCGATGAACGGCAACGGACCTAAAAACCAGCCGAGATAACCGAGTGCGAAGAAGAACGCGCGCTGGCCGCGATTGAAATGGCGGCCGGCATCGGTGATGACCACCGCCGCGGATTGCGCATGGGCCTTGGCCTCCGGCTCGTCGCGCTCCGAGGCGGGCGGGGCGGCGCCGACCATGATCGCCACATAATTATAAAGTCGGTACGCCCAGGCGAACTTGAAGAACGCATAGATGAAAATGATCATCAAGCCGACGATCTTTATTTCCCACTGGATATGCGTCATCGGCACGCCGAACGGCAGCGCGGCTACGATCGTCAGCATGTCCTCGTTCGAGTGAAACAGCGTTACCGCGCCGCCGAGCGCGATCAGCGACGTCGAGGCGAAGAACGCGGTACCGTTTTGCAGCCCGGCAATGACCTGGCCGTCCACCATGCGCGCCTCGCGCGCCAGCATGCGCTCCATCCATAGCCGGCGATAGCGATGCATCCGGCCGTTCAGGCCGCTCTTGCCGTGCGGCGTAAACTCGAGAACGAGCGCGTAGCCGAGCCACGCGGCGAGAAACCAGACGAGCGCAATCAGATCGAGTTTTGAAAATAGCTGCATCGGTCGACATTGTTGGGCGGCATTTCCCCACCGCCTTGTAGCGCGGATTTCACGTTCGCGAAATCCGCGCTACAAGGAATCATGGCGCTGCATCTCATCATCGGCAACAAGAACTATTCGTCGTGGTCGTTCCGACCGTGGATCGCCATGAAGGCGGCCGGGATCGCGTTTGCGGAAACCGTGATCTCGCTCGAAGCCAAGGATTTCAAGGCGCGCGTCACCGCGATGAGCGGCGCCGGCAAGGTGCCGGTGCTGCTCGACGGCGATGTGCGGATCTGGGAATCGCTTGCGATCCTCGAATATCTCGCGGAGAAATTTCCGGCCGCCGCTTTGTGGCCGGAACAGGCCGGCGCGCGCGCTCATGCCCGCGCCGTGGCGTCGGAAATGCATGCCGGCTTCCAGCCGCTGCGGCGCCAGCTGCCGATGAATATGTGGCGGCCGGCCAAACCGCGCGCGCTCGACGGCGAAGCTGCGGCGAACGTCACGAGGATCGATGCGATCTGGAGTGAATGCCTCGCAAAGTTCGGCGGGCCGTTCTTGTTTGGCAGTTTCGGCGCGGCCGACGCGATGTTCGCGCCGGTCGTTTCGCGCTTTCATACCTACGCGGTCGAGGTGAGCGTCGCGGTGCGCTCCTACATGAACGCGGTGATGGCACTGCCGGCCTGGACGGAATGGCGCAATGCCGCGCGGCGCGAACCGTGGGTGCTTCCGCACGACGAAGTCGACTGGCCGGAGGTGCCGAAAGAGTAGCGCCCGCTATGGGCCCAATCGCTCTTTAAGTTCGATGAGCAGCGGCCTCTGATAGGTGAGGATCTTTGCCATGGCCGCCGGCAGCGCAAAATAGGCGAGGCGGTCGATCTCCGGAAAGCTCTGCCGGCGGCCCGATTTCGGCGGCCACTCGATCTCGAACGAATTGCTGGCGAAGGCCGTCAGGTCGAGATCGGCCTCAATGGCAAAAGCACGCACGGTTTTTCCGCTTTTTTGCTTAACGGGCTTGAGCGCGATCAAGTCACCTTCGGCAACCAAATTTGTCTCCTCGGCGAACTCGCGGCGCGCCGTGGCGACGAGGTCGTTATCGGAATCTTGGCCGGGTTCGAGCAGGCCCTTGGGGATCGTCCAGGCGCCGTCGTCCTTCTTGGCCCAGAACGGTCCGCCCGGATGCCCGAGCAGGACCTCCAATTCGTTAATGCGGCGGAAAACCAAAAGTCCGGCGCTTATTTCGACAGTGCGGGACATGCGGAGGTCCGCTATAAGCTGCGGCTACCTACCGCAGGACATATTGTGCAGGTTTTGCCAAATAGGCCCTTGTCTGCATGATTTTGTCACGATTACGCCCACAATGCCCGCCTCTCACCGGCGCTTGTTAGAGCGCGTTGTGAGAGGGGGCGAACCGATCCAATTGCTGCACGGGAGTCAGTACCAATGCGATATGGATTTATCGCCGCACTTGCCACTTTTGCGGTGCTTTTTGCCTCAGTCGCCAAATCCGAGGATGCCCCGAAGGACGTCAAAGGCATCTTTCTGATGAGCGACTTTCCCGCGGTGACGGTGCGCCCGGGCGAGACATCGACGGTCAATCTTCGGTTACAGAATTACGACATGACGCCCGAACGCCTGGCGCTGTCGGTGGCCGGTGTTCCCTCCGGTTGGACGGCGACGCTGATGGGCGGCGGCCAGCCGGTCGCAGCGGCAATGCCGGCGACCAATTCCAGCGTCACGCTCGAACTGCGGCTCGATGTGCCGAAGAACGCACCGACCGGCACGCAGACCATCACCGTCGCGGCTCAAGGCACGTCTTCCAATCTGACGCTGCCGGTGGCCGTGACGCTCGCCAAGGATCTTCCGGCCAAGCTGACGCTGACGCCGCAACTTCCGGAATTGCGCGGCACCTCGAAGTCATCCTTCGAGTATCAGCTCGGCATCAAGAACGACAGCGGCAAGAAGCTCACGGTGAGCCTCTCGGCGCAGGCGCCGCAGAATTTCGATGCGACGTTCACCGAGCAATACGGCACGCAAGAGCTCAACGCGGTTCCGGTCGACGCCGGGCAGACCAAGGACGTGAAGCTCAAAGTGACGCCGCCGAATACGGCTGCGGCCGGCGACTATAAGATCGCCGCGCGAGTGGCCGCCGAGGATGCCTCGGCGACAACCGATCTCGAGATGACCATCACCGGCCAGCCGCGGCTCGATATTTCCGGCCGTGAAGGCCTGGTGTCGACGCGCGCGTCGGCCGGCCAGGAGACGACGGTGCCGGTCGTGATTACCAATATCGGCACCGCGCCCGCCGACGATGTCGAACTCTCCGGCTCGGCGCCGAGCGGATGGAAGATCACCTTCGATCCGAAGAGCGTCGACCACATCGCGCCGAACGACAATAAGGAAGTGCAGGCGCAGATCACGCCGACCGACAAGGCTATCGCCGGCGACTATGTCACCACGGTCCGCGCGGCGGCGCGCGGCGAGTTCGGCTTCGACCAATTTCCGCGTCACGGTGACGACCTCGACCATGTGGGGCATCGCCGGCGTCGGCATCATCGGCATCGCGCTTCTGGTCATGGTCGGCGCGGTCGCGCGGTTCGGCCGGCGATGAGTCAGGCAATGAATCAGGACAACGTCATCGAGGCCAAAGGCCTCACCAAGACCTATGGCTCGGCGACCGCCGTCGATCACATCTCGTTCCAGGTCGGACGCGGTGAGATCTTCGGTCTTCTCGGGCCGAACGGCGCCGGCAAGACGACCACGATCCTGATGATGCTCGGACTCACCGACATCTCGGCAGGCGAGGTGAGCGTGCTCGGCTTCAACCCGGCGCGCCAGCCGCTGTCGGTGAAGCGGCGCGTCGGCTATCTGCCCGACACTGTCGGCTTCTACGATCAGATGACGGCCGCCGACAACATGCGCTACACGGCGCGCCTGATCGGCTTCCGCCATGCCGAGCGGGAGAAGCGCATTGCCGACGCGCTCGATCGTGTCGGCCTGTCCGACGTTGCCGAGAATAGGGTCGGCACGTATTCGCGCGGCATGCGGCAGCGGCTGGGCCTCGCCGAAATCCTGATGAAGGGCGCGCAGATCGCGATCCTCGACGAACCGACCTCAGGCCTCGATCCGCAGGCTACCACCGAGCTCCTCGGCATCATCCGCGGCTTCAAGGCTGAAGGCGTGTCCGTGCTGTTATCCTCGCATCTGCTTGAGCGGGTGCAGAGCGTGTGCGATCGCGTTGCGCTGTTCAACGCCGGCAAGATCGCGCTGATGGGCACGGTCCCCGAGCTTGGCCGCGAAGTGCTCGGCGGCGGCTACACCGTCGATATCGAGGCGGACGGCGCCGGACTTGCCGAGCGGCTCGCGCTCATTCCGGGCGTCAGCGGCGTCGAAAAGACCGGCATCGGTAAATTGCGTCTGCATGCCGACCGCGACGTGCGGCCGGAAGCGGCGACCGAAGTCGTCGCCATGCAAGGCCGTCTCAAATTCCTCGGCGTTCAGGAGCCGAGTCTCGAAGCGATCTATACGCGCTATTTCGAGGCCAAGCCCGACGAGGCCGTCACGGAAGGGGCGCGCCATGCAGCGTGAAGGCTCCGCGTTTTCCGGTCTCGGCGTGGTCATGCTCAAGGAGCTGTCGGACCATCTGACCAGCGTTCGCATGCGCGTCTTGGAATGGCTAGTCGTGCTGGTGGCGCTCGCCGCGCTCTACGGGGCGATCCAGCAGATCAAGGACACCACGGCGGAGGATCCGTTCCTGTTCCTGCGCCTGTTTACGACGTCGCGCGATCCGCTGCCGTCGTTCGTTTCGTTCCTGTCGTTCCTGGTGCCGCTGATGGCGATCGGGCTCGGCTTCGATTCCGTCAACGGCGAGCACAATCGCCGCACGCTGTCGCGCATCCTGTCGCAGCCGATCTATCGCGATGCTCTCTTGTTCGGCAAATTCCTCGCCGGCCTTGTGACGCTGTCGATCAGCCTGATCGCACTTTGGCTGCTCGTCATCGGCCTTGGCCTCTTGCTGATCGGCGTTCCGCCGGGCGCCGAGGAGATTGCCAGAAGCTTCGTCTTCCTCCTGGTCACCATCGCCTATGCCGGGGTCTGGCTGGCGCTGGCGCTGTTGTTCTCGATCCTGACGCGTTCGGCCGCGACCGCGGCTCTGGTGACGCTCGGCCTGTGGCTGTTCATCACCTTCATCTGGCCGGTGCTCGCCGGTGCGGTGGCGCAGGCCATCGTGCCGCCGGACCCGCGTTACATGGCGCTCGGATTGCAAACGCCGGGGACGGCGGAGCTCGAACAGATCCTGGCGCGGCTGTCGCCGTCGACGCTCTATGCCGAAGTCGTGGTGGCGCTGCTCGATCCGACTACGCGCGCGCTCGGGCCGATCTATCTGAGCCAGCTTCAGGGCGCTGTGCTGGGCGCGCCGCTGCCGCTCGCCGAGAGCATCCTGATCGCCTGGCCGCAGATGGTCGCGATGATCGCAACCGCGATGCTGCTGTTCGTGGTCGGCTACGTGATCTTCCAGCGCCAGGAAGTCCGCGCCTAGTTTCCTTCCGTCACCCTGAGGTGGCCGCGAAGCGGCCCTCGAAGGGCGACGGCCCGGCCGGGGCCGTGCATCCTTCGAGGCTCGCTTCGCTCGCACCTCAGGATGACGGGGTGCCCGTTGCGCCGCCCCTCGCAACATAGTGAAATCCCCCTCGTCTAGGGGGATTCGTGACCGCCATCGCCACCACCGTCGATACCGCGTCCAAGGAATTCCGCACCAACCAGGCCGCGATGCGCGCGCTGGTCGCCGAGCTCGAGAGCCGCCGCGCCGAGGCGGCCCTTGGCGGCCCGGCGCGCGCCCGCGCGCGCCACCTGGCGCGGGGCAAGCTCCTGCCGCGTGAACGCGCGATGACGCTGATCGATCCCGGCACGCCGTTTCTCGAACTGTCGCCGCTCGCCGCCAACGGCATGTATGACGACGCCATCCATGGCGCCGGCATCATCACCGGCGTCGGCCGCATTTCCGGCCGCGAATGCGTCGTCGTCTGCAACGATTCCACGATCAAGGGCGGCACCTATTATCCGTTGACGGTGAAGAAGCATCTGCGCGCACAAGAGATCGCGCGCGAGAACCGTCTGCCGTGCATCTATCTTGTCGATTCCGGCGGCGCCAACCTGCCGCATCAGACCGAAGTGTTTCCCGACCGCGAGCACTTTGGCCGCATCTTCTACAATCAGGCGACGATGTCGGCTTCCGGCATCGCGCAGATCGCGGTGGTGATGGGATCGTGCACCGCCGGCGGCGCCTATGTGCCGGCGATGTCGGACGAGACGATCATCGTGCGCAACCAGGGCACCATCTTTCTCGGCGGCCCGCCGCTTGTGAAAGCCGCGACCGGCGAGGTCGTCACCGCGGAGGAGCTCGGCGGCGCCGACGTCCACGCCAGAAAATCCGGCGTCGCCGATTACCTCGCCGAGAACGATCGCCATGCGCTCGATTTGTGCCGCCGCATCGTCGGCCATCTGAACACCAAGCGCACGATGGACGTTGCGCTCCGCAAACCGAGCGAGCCGAAATACGACGCCGCCGAACTCGACGGCATCGTGCCGGTGGATTTGAAAAAGCAATATGACGTGCGCGAAGTGATCGCGCGGCTGGTCGACGGTTCCGAATTTGACGAGTTCAAGGCACTCTACGGCGCGACGCTCGTCACCGGCTTCGCGCATATTCAAGGCGCGCCGGTCGGCATTCTCGGCAATAACGGCATCCTGTTCTCGGAAAGCGCGCTCAAGGCCGCGCATTTTATCGAATTGTGCTGCCAGCGCCGCGTGCCGCTGTTGTTTCTGCAAAACATCTCCGGCTTCATGGTCGGGCGCGATTACGAAGCGGGCGGCATCGCCAAGGACGGCGCCAAGATGGTGACCGCGGTCGCCTGCGCGCAGGTGCCGAAGATCACCGTCGTCATCGGCGGCTCGTACGGCGCCGGCAATTACGGCATGTGCGGCCGCGCTTACGGTCCGCGTTTTCTGTTCACCTGGCCGAACGCGCGCATCTCGGTGATGGGCGGCGAGCAGGCGGCTTCCGTGCTGGCGACGGTGCGGCGCGACAATATCGAGGCCGAAGGCAAAAAGTGGTCGCAGGTCGAGGAGGAAGAGTTCAAGCAGCCGATCCGCGATCAATACGACGCCGAAGGCAATCCCTATTACGCGACGGCCCGGCTCTGGGACGACGGCATCATCACGCCCAGCGAAACGCGACGCGTGCTGGGGCTGTGTTTTGCGGCGGCGTTCAACGCGCCGATCCCCGAGACGCGATTCGGCGTGTTTCGGATGTGAGAGGAAATTACACAAATGCCCAAAACCATCGAACACATCCACTGGCCCGACGCCCCCGATCTGTGGATGCCCTATGCGCCGGCGATCAAAGTCAAAGGCGGCACCACCGTCTATCTCGCCGGCGTGACCGCGGCGCCGGTCTATCATCATCATCCGCACCGGCCGGAGGAGTTCGACGCGATGCCGCGCGATATGGCCGGGCAAGCGAGGGCGGCCTTGGAAAATCTCAAGCGCGGGTTGGAAGCGGTGGGCGCGAGCTTTGCCGACATCGTCACCGCCGACCGCTTTGTCACCGATCTCACCGATCAGGATGCGCTCAACAGTGTCTGGGGCGAGTATTTTGGCGACTCAAAGCCCACGACCACGACCGTGCAGGTGGTGCGGCTTGCCACCGATCCGCGCTGCCTCGTCGAGATCAACGCCATCGCGGTGATCGATTGAATCACGGCAAATAGAGAGCCGCAATTGAACCCGGCGGTGCCCAATGCCACATTAACGCGGCACGCCGGAGGAACCGATGACCGAGACTCCCTATAAAACAGCACTCATTGTCGGCGCGGGCTCGGGCCTGTCCGCCTCGCTCGCCCGGCTCTTTGCGAAAGCCGGAATGAAGGTCGCGCTCGGCGCGCGCCGCGCCGAGGGTCTCGCCGCGCTGGCAAAGGACATCAGCGGCAAGGCTTTTGCCTGCAATGCCGCCAATCCCGACGACGTGGCGCAACTCTTCACCGACGTGGAAGCTGCATTCGGCGCGCCCGACGTCGTCGTTTACAACGCGAGCTATCGCACGCGCGGCCCCTTTGTCGAACTCGATCCCGAGGGGGTGGCGAAATCGATCGCGGTCACTGCCTTCGGCGGCTTCCTGGTGGCGCAGGAGGCGGTGAAACGCATGCTGCCGAAGCACCACGGCGCGATCATCTTCACTGGCGCCTCGGCGAGCGTGAAGGGCTATGCCCAGTCGGCGCCGTTTGCCATGGGCAAGTTCGCGCTGCGCGGGCTGGCGCAGAGCATGGCGCGGGAACTGCAGCCGCAAGGCATTCACGTCGCGCATGTCGTCATCGACGGCGGCATCCGCAGCGAGAACCGGCCCAATCCGCCCGACAAGCCCGACAGCATGCTCGATCCCGATGCCATCGCGCAGAGCTATCTGCATCTCCTGCAACAGCAGCGCAGCGCCTGGGCCTGGGAGATCGAATTGCGGCCGTGGCTGGAGAGGTTCTAATCGGGCAAAAGGTTTTGATATTTGGATCGCAGCCCGCCTACAACGGCATCATGTCAAAATCGACCGCAAAAATCGTTCTGCTCATAAGCGCCGTTCTGCTCGGCGCCGCAGCGAACGGCGCGCAGGCGCAGACCCATCGCCGGCACGAGCGCGTCGCGCCGGATACGGATCGTCCGGCGCCTGCGGTCGCCGGCGATAAGCGCGACAGCGTTGTGGCGGCGTCCGGCCCCAATATGGGGCGGCCCTATTGGCTCGTGCTGGCGCAATGCGGCGGCATCTATTTCAAGCTTAATGTCCTCTATACCGACATCGCCGTGCATGCGCGCGTCACCAAGCCGGATCCGACGCTGAACAACGAAGTCACCAAGAAGCTCAACGATGCGATCAAGACCGCGACGATGTTCTACACCGCGGCCGAGCGCTTTCTGATGAGCGATCGCGGCATCGAGCGTACCGACGCGGTGCTGATCTATAACGACCAGGCCCGCGCTGCGGGCGATCGGATCAAGGGCGGCGATACACCTTCGGCCATTACGGCTGCGCTCAACGCGGCGAAGACGTGCCCCGCGCTCTATAAGGCCTGTCAGGAGGCCTATCCCAAAGCGTGCAGCGATCAGATTACGCCCGTCAGTTAGTGCAGGACGTTTGAGAATGCAGGTAGGGCGACGCGCATCGCAGGGAGATATTCAATGAAGCCGATGATTATCGCCGTCGTTGCCGCGGCTTTGCTGGCCTCTCAAGCGGCGCGCGCGCAAGACAAATCTGCTCAAGATCAGCCCGCCGCGCCGGCCGCGATGCCGGCGGATGAGCCACACATGGTACCCGGCCTCGGCGAAATCATGGCGCTGCAGCAGATGCGCCACATCAAGCTGTGGTTCGCCGGCAATGCCGCCAATTGGCCGCTCGCCGATTACGAGATCGGCGAACTCGGCGAAGGCTTCGACGATGTGCGGAACCTTCTCGGCAGCGACATCGTCGACCAGCATGTCGGCTCACCGATCGCCGCGCTGCAAAAGGCGATCGACGGCAAGGACCGCAAAGCCTTCATCGCCGCGTTCGACAATCTCAGCGCCGGCTGCAATGCCTGCCACCACGCACTCGACCACGGGTTCATCGCCATCCAGCGCCCGAGCATGCTGCCCTACAGCAACCAGAACTTCGTGCCGCAAAAATAGCAATCTCGATGAAGCATGATCTTTTCGGAAAACCGGTTTCCACTTTTCCAGATCATGCTTTACGGCAACACCACATAGGCCCGATCATCGTAAAGCGCGCCAGCCATCGGCAGGAGCTGCTGGCGAAACGCGCGCGTTTACGTGGCCATCACATGATCCGCAAACGCCTTGCGGTTGGCCCAGGCTTCGACGACGGTGAAATGGTTGGGCCGGCTCTTTTGCTGGAACATGTCATAGCGGAGATTGCCCGGCTCTTTGATCGTGTCGTCGCTCATGGACCGGAGCAGCGCCACGGCATCGTTTTTGTGGTCGTTGGTGACGTCGATATGGGTGACGACATAAATCGCGCCGGGCCGGTTTTCATGCGGCTCCGGGTCGACGAAGAGCGCGGCATTGGCGCGGATGTCGGGCGGTACGCTCTGCATCGGGTTGATCGTTTGGCGATATTTCACTGTGCTGTCGGATTTGTCATGCGCGTCGAAGGCTGCGGCATCGCGCCAGGCTTCGAGGATGACGAAACGGTTCGGCCGGCCCAGTTCGATCAGCGCGTCAAAGCGCAGATTGCCGGCTTCCTTCCGGCTCGCGTCGCGGTAACGCTCGAGCGCCAGCGCCACTCCGGACTGTGCGGACAATGCGTCGAAGGGCAGCGCTTCGACATAGGTGGTCAAATAGACGGCATCGCCGTCCGCATGCGCGGAAGGCGCAAGCAATGCCGCAAAAAAAGCCGCGCTGAAAATAAGCCCAAGAAAAAGGCGCACGAATCCTCCGCATCTGCGATTGACTTAGAGCATGATCCAAAGCGAAGTTCCATTCGCGTCAACGTGCCGCGGCAGGCTCTGCAACACACGGATGGCACATTTTCCACCGATATTGCGGTCGTGATTACGGTCTTGAGGTTACAGGGCGGGCTTTTGACAGGAGTTTAGACCATGACTTACCGCGTTTATTCCGGCCCGCGTGGCTCGCAATCGATCTCGCCCTTGGAGAAGGACAAGTATCTGTTCAAGGAATTCAGCATCCTCGACGAGGCGCTTGGCTGGGCGCGGCACATCAACAATGGCGGCCGCGTTGCTCTGCTGATCGAAGGCGATGACGGCACACGGCTGACCAAGCAGCAGATTGCGTCTGCGCTTGTGCATCCCGAGGGGCGCCGTAACACCGAACACGCGGCGTGAGGGAAGCGGCGGCCGCCGCTAGATCGTCACGACGACGTTGCCGAAGATCTTGCCTTGTTCCACCGCCTCATGCGCGGCGACGATGTCGGCGAGCGGGAAAGTCGCCGCGACATTGTTGATCAGCGTGCCGGCTTCGAGGGCGTGCGTGATGGCGCTCAGCGCGGCCGTACGCTCGGCGGGGTCGAGTTCATAGACATAGATGAACTTCAGCGTGATCGCGTTGCGCAGGAAGAAAAACAAGGGTACTTCGGCCTCCGGCGCGCCGTAGCCATAGACGACCACCGTGCCGCGCGGCCGCAGCACCTGCGGCATGAGCTTGGCATTGGCCGAGATGTCGAGTTCGATCACCGCATCGACGCCCTTCTTGCCGGTGAGCGCCATGACGCGCTCGCCGACATTTTCGCGCTTGTAGTCGATGGTGTGGTCGGCGCCCGCGGCTTTCGCCAGCTTGGCTTTCTCCGGCGAGCTGATTGTCGTGATGACGCTCGCGCCGGCCGCCTTGGCGAACTGGATGGCGTAGTGGCCGACGGCGCCGGCGCCGCCCGAGACCAGGAGCGTGACCCCAGGCCTGGCCTCGGCGACCGCGACGGCGTGATAGGCGGTCATCGCCGGAATGCCGAGACAGGCGCCGGCCTCGAAGCTCGTCTTGTCGGGAAGCCGCACTGCCATCGCCGACGGCAGCGTCACGTATTCCGCGCAGGTGCCGAAGGCGCGCAGCCATTGCGCGTTCCACACCCAGACGCGCTCGCCGATCCGCGCGGCGGACACGCCGTCACCGACCATGTCGATTTTGCCCGCGCCGTCGCTATGCGGGATAACGCGCGGGAACGCGATCTTGCGCGTCGAGCCGACACGCGCCTTGACGTCGGATGGATTGACGCCGGAAGCCGCAAGCTTGACCCGCACCTCGCCCGGGCCGGGGCGCGGCGTATCGACCTCGCCGACCTTGAGCACTTCGTGGGCCGGGCCGTTCCGCTCATAGTAAGCCGCGCGCATTTCCATCCTCCGCAATCCACGAGACGCCGACGCGCTTGCAAGCTAGCGGAACAGCCGTCCGTGGTCAGCCCTTGGGCAGCGTTGCCCACTGCGTGAGCCGCGATAACGCCATGTTCGCGCGGCAGTTTTGCGGTTCCCGCCAACCGGGCTGGAAAATGGCTTTGTCCTTGAATTATCGGGCAATTCAGCCATACTGCGCAGCAACATGCGGATGGGCCGCGGGGTCGAGGTTTCTTGGAACAGCAGCGTCAAGAGAGCGCCGGTGGCGCCACTGTCAGCCCGTTGAGGTCGAGCTCCTGCAACGTGCTGATGATCTATCCGCGGTTCATGGCGGATTCCTTTTGGAATTTCTCGGAGGCCTGCGAGCTGGTCGGCGCGCGCTATCCGGCTATACCGCTCGGCCTGATCACAGTTGCGGCGCTGTTGCCGAAATCCTGGAATGTGCGTCTCGTCAACCGCAACACCGAAGATCTGACCGAGGCCGATCTTGCCTGGGCCGACATGGTGATGACGGGCGGCATGCTGTTCCAGCAGTCCGATACGCTCGAACTGATCGATATGTGCCGCGCGCGCGGACTGCCGGTCGTCGTCGGCGGCCCCGACGTGAGCTCGAGCCCGCACCGCTATGCCAGCGCGAATTTCCGGGTCGTCGGCGAGGCCGAAGATATCATCAAGGATTTCATCGTCGCGTGGGATAAGGGCGACCGCGAGGGCACATTCGAGGCGGTGAAATTCCAGGTCGATGTCACGAAGACGCCGATCCCGCGCTTCGATCTGTTGAAGTTCGAGCAGTATCTCTATATCGGCGTGCAGTTCTCGCGCGGCTGTCCGTTCACCTGCGAGTTTTGCGACATTATCGAGCTCTATGGCCGCTCGCCGCGCACCAAGACGCATGCGCAGATGCTGGCCGAGCTCGAAACGCTCTATAAGCTCGGCTATCGCGGCCACGTCGATTTCGTCGACGACAATCTCATCGGCAATAAGAAAGCCATCAAGGCATTTCTGCCGACGCTCGAGACCTGGATCAAAGACCACGATTATCCGTTCGAATTCACCACGGAAGCCTCGCTCAATCTCGCCGACGACGGCGAGTTGCTGGCGATGCTCAAGCGCTCGAACTTCTTCGCCATCTTCGTCGGCATCGAAAGCCCGGACGAAGAAACGCTGAACGCCATGCGGAAGAAGCAGAACGCGCGCCGCAGCATCGCCGATAGCGTGCACAAGATCTATCAGGCCGGCATGTCCGTGACCGCGGGCTTCATCGTCGGCTTCGATACCGAAAAGGGATCGGTCGCAGGCCCGATGATCGATCTCATCGAGGAAACCAACATTCCGATCGCCATGGTCGGCCTGCTCTATGCACTGCCGAATACGCAGCTCACGCGCCGGCTGGCGCGCGAGGGCCGCCTGCATGTCGACCACGATGCGGCGCCGGCCAGCAAGGGCGATCAGTGCACCGCCGGCGTGAACTACGAGACCAAGCGCTCGCGGCTCGAAATTTTGCGCGACTACCGCAAGATCCTCGAGAAGATCTACGATCCGGAAGCGTTTTGCGGCCGA
This sequence comes from uncultured Alphaproteobacteria bacterium, assembly GCA_963761185.1. GTDB lineage: Bacteria > Pseudomonadota > Alphaproteobacteria > Rhizobiales > Xanthobacteraceae > BOG-931. The sequence goes on along the minus strand of CAVXFY010000011.1, from coordinate 337,969 downwards.
TTGGAGCGGCTTGCGGCGATGCTCGACTGCTCGGGCCGGCGCAAGGAACTGCCCGAGGGCGATATCCGCGGCAGAGTCTCGACCATCAAGCTCGTCCACGACCTGATGAACCGTTTGCCGGAAGGCCGCGAACGCTTCTGGAAAGCGTTCACGACCTGCATGTCGATCAATCCGAATTCGGTGCGCGGCATCGTGACCCTGATGGCGTTCTATCTCCATGTCGGGCCGTATTCGCGCTACGTCATGAAGCAGATCGATCGTCAGATCGAGGATATCGAGCAGGGCCGTTTCGTTCCGCCGAAGCTTCTGCCGGCGGTTGCGCCCGAACCGGTCGCCGTCAACGCCTAGATTCCCTCTTAAGCGAAAGCCGATGCCAGCGCCGAGAGATCGGCGATGACGCGCAGCGGCGGCTGCTCGGCATATTCGTCCGGCATTTTCGCGCGATTGACCCAGAACGGGCGGAAGCCGAATGCGGCGGCGCCCATCACGTCCCACCGGTTCGACGAGACGAAGACGGCGTCTTCCGGCTTGATCGCAAAGCGCGCGGTGACGAGCGCATAGACTTCGGGGCGAGGCTTATAAGCGCCTACGGCATCGACCGAAAGCACGGCGTCGAACAAGGCTGCCATTCCGGAGGCGGAGACCGCCGCATCGAGCATGGCCGGCGAACCGTTGGATAGGATCGCGGTCTTAACCCCGCGCGCCTTGAGATGTTCCAGGGCGGCGCGCGCGTCGGGAAAAGCGTCGAGCTTGAAATACGCGTCGAGCAGCTTTTGCCGCAGCGCCCGGTCGACCGATGGAACGCGGGCAAACGCGTAATCGAGCGCGCGCTCGGTCAGCGCCCAGAAATCGACGTAGTGGCCGGCTAAGGTTAACGTCCAGCTATATTCGAGCTGCTTGGTCCGCCACAGTTCGGAGAAGCGGTCCGCCTCGGCACCGGCCGCGGCGCGGTGGCGCGAAATCGCCGCATGGACGTCGAACAGCGTGCCATAGGCATCGAAAACAAAAGCGCGCGGGGTAACCTCGTTCATATCTCGCTCTCCGCTGCCGCAATCACAGTGATAAATATCTTGGATAAATATCTTGGTGACAAAGACCGTGCATAACAATGGCCGTTTTGGACAATAGACCCGGATCACAGAGCGACGGGAGGATGATGTGACGCGCCGTTCCATCGCCAAGCCCAAGACGGCCTGGTCGAAGACAGTGACATTTTTCGAGGACGATTGGCACGAGGGCAACGTGCCGATCATGGGGCCGCGCACGCATGGCGCTTGGCTCGGCACGTCGGTTTTCGACGGCGCGCGCGCTTTCGAAGGCGTGACCCCCGATCTCGATCTGCACATCGCGCGCGTCAACAAATCCGCCAAGGCCATGTATCTTAAGCCCATGCTGACGGAAGCCGCTTGGAGCGCGTTGGTGCGCGAGGGCATCAAGCGCTTCGATCGCGATGCCGCGCTTTATATCCGGCCGATGTATTGGGCCGAGGAGGGCGCGCCGGGCGGTGTGCGGCCCGATCCGGAATCGACCAATTGGTGTCTCACGATCTATGACGCGCCGTTTCCCAATCCGGCCGGTACCGCGATCACGCTGTCGCCCTATCGGCGGCCGACGCGCGAGACTGCTGTACTCGAGGCCAAGGCCGGCTGCCTCTATCCGAACAATGCGCGCGCTCTGATCGAGGCCAAGGCGCTCGGCTTCGACAATTGTCTGCTCTGCGACATGCTCGGCAATGTCGCCGAACTCGGCACCGCCAATATCTTCATGGCGAAGGACGGCGTCGTGTTCACGCCGGAAGCCAACGGCACGTTTCTCTCCGGCATCACCCGCAACCGCATCATGGCCTCCTGCGCTACGCCAATTGCACCGTGGTGGAGACGACGCTGCGCTATTTCGACTTTCAGAATGCCGACGAAATTTTCTCCACCGGCAATTACACGAAAGTCTCGCCGATCACCCGCATCGACGACCGCATGCTGCAGCCCGGCCCGTTCTATCGCAAAGCGCGCGAGCTTTATTGGGACTTTGCGCACGGGACGAAGGCTGCCTGAGGAATAGTTCGGATGTAGCGGGCATCGCTGCATCTAGATGTTGCCTTGGCCCAAGTATGATCCAAGCTTTTGCGCGGGGGCGCGATTGCCGCTTTCTTAGCCTTTAGCGGCATGTTCGTAGCATTGCACTTCGGACTTTTTATTCGGCATGTGGCCAATGATGAGTTTCACGCGCTGGCGCCACAACTGGCAGCAATAATTGGGGTCTTTGCGTTACTGCCGCATCTCCTCATGCGGGGATTCGATCTTCTCCGCCCCGAGCTGCAATAGAGCAGTCCTCAATAGTTGGTCTTGTCGATGCCCGGCACGGTCAGCAGCGAGGTAATCGAGCGGCCGCGAATATCGTAAACGCGGGCATAGATGACGCCGTCGCGGACGATGTCGAACAGCACCGGGGCGTCGAGCTTGGCGCAGTAGAATTCGCCGAGCATCATGGCGAAATCGGCGCCCTTGGGATCCCAGACGATATTGAATTGCGGGCCGAGTGCGACCGCGACGGGCGGATGCGGGCCGCACACCGCGACCGTCCACTTTCCGTGCGGTGGCTGCTCATGATCTTGCGCCAGCGTCGCCAGCAAGCGCCGCGACGCCTGACTGAAGGACAGTCCCCAATAATCGAGCATGAAATAGGCTCGCGCCCCGCGCGCGCCGCCGACCAGATGATTGTACGCGGTGTATTCGTAAGGATGCAGCCGCGCCATGGCGACGACCGGCGAGGCAACGCCCGCGATCAAAGCGAGACCGCCGGCAAAGACCGCGCTTTTGCCGCAGCCTTGCAGGCGCCGCGCGATCCAGGCGGCGGCAAGCCCGCCGAGCACGGCAAAGGGCGGCAGCACGAAGACGAAATGGCGGATGCCGTTATAGACGGCCGGCCGCGTGATCACCGCCATGACGATCGGCAGCGTCGCGGCGAGCACAACCGAAAAGAATGCGGCGCGGCTGCCGGCGTCACCGCCGCTCTTGCCGTTGCTGCGCGCGGTGAAGACGAGCGCACCGATCAGCCCGCCGATACCGAGCAGGAGCATCAGTTCCGGCACCTGCAGCGCGAACAATGTCGGCACATAGCTGCGCGGCATGTCGTCCACTGGAATCAATTGGCCGTCGAACAGTTCGCGCCACGGCTTTTCGAAAAACGTCGAGAAATATTCGACGGCGCGGAACGGATTGAGCGGCGACAGCGCGCTCCACGGCCAGACCAGGCCCATCAGCAGATAGGCAAAGATCGCCGCCGGAATGAACGGCACGAGAAACGAGCCTCACTCCGCGAGCGCCGGCTTAAATCCGCAAGCGCGCGATCTGATCGCGAGAATAAGCGGCAGCGGGAACAGCGCCTCCATGAGCGCGAAGCCGCCGAGCACGCGCGAGCCGATCGCCAAGCCGAAGCCGATGCCGCACAGCGCCAGCGTCGCCGGCGTCGGGCGCGGATATTCTTCGAAGGCGCGCACGAGGCCGAGAAGCGCGATGACCATCACTGCGGCGAACGGCCCGTCTTTGGCGTTGATGAACATGTGGCCGTAATAGAGCGGACAGGTGGCGAGCAGGACGAGCGCGATCAAGCCGGCGAACGGTCCGCCGAGCCGGCGCCCCAGTCGCCAGGTCGCGAACAGGCCGATGATGCCGATGACCGCGCCGACGAGCCGCCGCGTTTCGAACAGGCCGAACGGCAGCACTTTCGCGGCGAGCGTCGCGATCATGTCGAAGCCGCCGCCATACATGTAGAGATTGACGAAGGACAGCGCGCGCTTGTCGGTGAAGCCGGACTTATAGAGCGACACCAAGAGCGCGCCGTATTGAGAATGGGTGTAGTCGTCCCAGCCGAGCCCATAGTCGCGAAAGGTCGCAAACGCGATCGCAGCCGTTACCGCCAGGACGCAGAGCGCCAGCGCGTCGAGCACGCGCGCCGCCGCTGGAATCGATTCAGACTGCAAGGGGAGGGTGTTGACGGCAGCGTGTTGCACGAATCGGCCCGGTTTAGACGCGCGCGGATGAAGTCATGCGGTCCAATTTCAGGAAGGACAATGCGTCAAATCAGCAGAGGGCGCGCTTTGCTGCACCGCTTTCCGCAAATCCAAACCTGCAAAAGCGGGGCGTTTGGCCCCGCTTTCATTGTTGCAGCACGACAATCGCGCGCTCATTTTTTCGCAATTGCGAGACTATTTCGTCGCCGCTTCGTACATCTCGGCGACGTGATCCCAATTGACGAGGTTGTCGAGGAAGGCCTTGAGATAATCCGGCCGGCGATTGCGATAGTCGATGTAATAGGAATGCTCCCACACGTCGCAGCCGAGAATGGGCTTGGCGCCGTGCACGAGCGGGTTCTCGCCGTTCGGCGTCTTCATGATGGTGAGCTTGCCGTCCTTCACCGCGAGCCAGCACCAGCCCGAGCCGAACTGCGTGATGCCGGCCTGGGTGAAATCTTCCTTGAACTTCGCCAGCGGGCCGATGTCGGACGCGATCTGCTTTTCCAGCTTGCCGGGAAGCTTGTCGCCGCCGCCGCCCTTCTTCATCCATTTCCAGAAATGGATGTGGTTGTAGTGCTGGGCCGCGTTGTTGAAGAGAGCCGGGCACTTTGCCGAAGGTCCCTTCGACGACTTCCTCGACCGGCTTGTTTTCCCACTCCGTGCCCTTGGCGAGATTGTTGCCGGCGGTCACGTAGGCCTGGTGATGCTTGTCGTGATGGAATTCGAGGGTTTCGCGTCGACATATACGGGCCGAGAGCGTCATACGGATAGGGAAGTTCGGGCAGGGTGAATGCCATTGGTCTACTCCTCAATGTGAAACCTAAGACGGCGGCTGTGCGCCGATGAAACCGTGCGGGAAAGAGAATGGTTCCTCTAGATAGGGCCAATCCGGGGGGTTCGGCAACGCCCGCGCCGTTAACGAGATCGCCAAATTCACCCACGAGAGGTGGGTAAAAAGGGATAATAGTCCTTGCGCAGTCCGGGAGGCATCGCCAGAATAATTTTAAAGGGCGGCCCTCGCGTTTCGGACCTGGGCCGATAGTTGGCTATGTATTTGTTTTTGTTTGCTTTTGGCGTGGTGTTGAGTGTGGCCGGCGTCATCCTTGCCGCTTCCGGTCTTTCCGTCCACGACCATACTTTCGACCTCACGCTTGTGACGCCCGGCATCGTCGCGCTGGCCGGTGGCCTCCTCCTGGTCGGTCTCGGCTTCGCGTTGCGGGTGCTCCAGCGCATCGAAAGCGCCTTGGCGGTTCGTCCGGCAATGCCGCGCACCGGGCGCGCCGGTGAAGCGCCGGAAGCCGCCGCGGAACCGCCGAGCGGGCCGTCGCGCATTCCGTTCCCGGTGAAAATCACACGCCTGCCGCAGACAGCATCCGCGCCGGCGCCGTTCGCCCCCGGCGCCGAGAAGCGGACGGAAGATCTGCCGCAAAAGTTTCCCGAAAAGTTTCCCCTTGTCGCCCGCGTCGGGCCCGCGCCGGCCATCGAGGAAATCGAGCTTTCACCGCGGACGCTGGCTCCGGTTTCGCTCAATGGCGGCGAAGAGACCGCCGAGCATGAAGATGTCGGCCCGTTGATGCCGCGCGCCGGTAAGGCGCGCAATGGCGTTTTGCCTGCGACGAAAGTCTCGCCGCGGCTCGACCTCAGCGCGCATGCGCCGATCGCCGCCGAACGGCCAAAGGGCCCGGCCTTCGATGCGCTGTGGCCGAAAGGGCCGCGTCCGGCGCGCACCGCCGCGCAAGCCAAAGCGGCGGAAGCGCCGGAGGTTCCCGTCGCAGTTCCCGAGCCTGTGGTCGAGGAACAGACCGTCGATGCGCCGCCCGCTGAGGCGGCGGATGAGACGCCGGAGCCGATCACGATTCTCAAGTCGGGCGTCGTCGACGGGATGGCTTATACGCTTTACTCGGACGGCTCCATCGAGGCGCAATTGCCGCAAGGCCTACTGCGCTTCGGCTCGATCACCGAGCTGCGCGCACATATCGAGCAGAGACTCGCAGAGTTAGTTGATCCCGAATTGTATAGATTTCATTAGTTGTGGCGAGGGCGCCGCAAGAGTGTTTTGTTGCCTTTACTCCGGCAGCGTAATATACGCTAAGTGTACGTCGATAATTCCACTGTCTACTGTCCGAACCGTCGCGTTCGAATGCTTGATTTTTTGAATGTAGCGGATCGTGATCCCGCCTGTGCGATCTGGGCGCGATCTGGGAATGGGAATGCCAACTCAACACCATTCGCGAGATCAGACACCATGGCCGAGAATTCAGGGGATAGCGTCTTCATCGAACTGACCGCGAACATCGTGTCCGCTTATGTCAGCAACAACATCGGTGCCGAGTGCCGAAATTCCCAATCTCATCAGCCAGATTTTTTCCGCGTTGAAGCGCGTTTCAGGCGGCCAGGTGGCGGCTGCGGCCGAGCCGCTCAAGCCTGCCGTGCCGGTAAAGCGCTCGGTCACGCCGGAATATATCGTCTGCCTCGAAGACGGCAAGAAATTCAAATCGCTCAAGCGTCATCTGCGCACGCACTACGATATGACGCCGGATCAATATCGCGAGAAATGGGACCTGCCGCCCGACTATCCGATGGTGGCGCCGAATTATGCCGCAGCGCGCTCGCAGCTCGCCAAGCAGATGGGCCTCGGTCAGCAGCGCCGCCGCCGCAGAGAGCGCGGCTGAGTTCCGCAGCGTTATCTTCTCAGCGCTGCAAGACGCCGACCGCGCGGTTGGCAAAGCTCAGCCGCTCGGACATGACCGAGACGACGTAGCCGAGCAGCGCTTGGCTCAATGCCGGTTCGTCTTGCTTGATGCGCTCGAAGGCTTCGGCGTCGAGCACGAAAAGCACGCTCGCGGCCTCGGCGACGATGGTCGCGCTGCGCGGCCGGCCGGTGATCAGTCCCATTTCGCCGATCGTGGTGTGGCCGCCGAGGCTGCGCACGCGCATGGTGCGGCCTTCGCCGAGATCGACGACGATGCCGACGCGGCCCTCGAGAATGAAATGCATCGAAGTCGGCGGGATCGCCCTGGCGGGCGATGATGTCGCCGGCTTCGAACTTCCAGCCGCTGGCAATATTCGGTCAAGCGGTCGGCGAAGTGCGCGTCGCCGAGCGCTTCGGCGAGCCAGGCGCGCAGCGATCCGGCATCGTCGCCGCCGGTGTGGTGCGCCTCGATGATCTGCTGCTCGCACGATTCCAGCGCGCGGTCGAGATCGGACGCGACGATGACGTCGTCGGAGATGAAATGCGCGGTGCGAAACGCGCGCTCCAATTCCGCGCGTCAGCTTGACCAGCACGATCTGCGCATTATAGGCGGCCGCGGCCTGTTTGATCTGCGCGAAACTGTGGGTCGCCGAGGAATCGATGCCGGTGACGAGGCGGAAATCGAAGATCAGGAACCGGCAGCTCGGCTGCGTGCACAGCAGTGCCTTGACGTGCTGGTAGAGCCGATTGGCCGAGCCGAAGAACAAATAGCTCTGCAGCGCCATGCCCTGAATCTCGCCGCCGTGCTCGGCCAGCAGCGACAGCTCGTAAGGGCCGCGATCGAGCGAGGAGCGATATTCCGAGCCGTCGAAGCTGAACTTGATCGCGCTGACGCGGCTGGCGCTCAGCGCGAACGTGGCGCAGCCGATCACGATGCCGATCAGGACGCCGGCGATGAAGCCCGAATTGATGATCAGGAGCGCGATCGCGATGAGCGACAGATATTCGAGCAGCAGCAAGCGCCGCGACGATTGGATCAGCCATTGATAGACGAGGTCGGCGCCGAGATAGAACAAAACGCCGGCCGAGAATGTATTTCGGCACATAGCCGAGGAACGCGCCGTCAGCGATGAGCAAGGCGGCCGAGATCGCCGCGACCGTCAGTCCCGGACAGCCGGCTCGTCGAGCCGGCGGTGCGCACCAGGATCGAGCGGCTCAGCGACGTGCAGCTCACATAGCCGCCCAGCGCCGCCGTCGCCACATTGGCAAGGCCGAGCACTTTGAGATCGCGCTCGATATTGGCTTCGGTGCGCGTGGCGATCTCGATGCCGGTGGTGTTGAGCAAGAAAGTCGATGATGGTGACGAACATGACGGCGAGCACGTCGCCGGCGAGCGCCGGCAGTGCCGTCCAGGAAAAGTCCCGCAAGGCTTGCGCCGTCCACGGCAGGCTCAATCCCGCCGCCGGCTGCGGATGAAACATCCAGCCCGCGCGTTGCGCGTCGCCGAGCGTCATGCCGGCCGCAAGCAGCACAGATATGGGCGACGCGAACGCCGCGACCAGAACGCCGGGCATGATGAACGGACTCTTGGAACGCCGCAGCAGCACGAAGAGTAAGGCTGCGACCGCCACGCGCTGGCGCGATCCGCGCCACCGTCGCAGCGTCGAAGAACGCGCCGAGATTGGCGAGCGCCGGGCTGCTGATCGGTCACGACCTGAATCGCGCCGGTGATCATCAGCCAGCCGGTGGCGCCGAGAAAGCCGCCGATCACCGGAAAAGGCACGAAGCGGATCGCGCGCCCGGCATGGGTGAATCCGAGGACGCAAAGCAGGAGCCCGGTGAGCACGGTCGCAAGCGACATCGCGATCAGGGCCGGACCAAGCAGATCGGTGACGCCGCCGGCGACGAGCCGCTGCACGACGGTCGCAACGAGGGCGGCAATGACGACCGAGATCGAACTGTCCGGTCCGGCAACGGCAAACGGCAGCGAACTGCGCAGCGCCACGATCGCGCCGCCGACGGCGGCCGACAGAAACGTCACCGCGACGCCGTAGGACAGCGCGGCTCGAGCGGGCCGGTGAAAATCAGGGCCGCATAGGACAGCCAATAGGCGATCGACAGGATGCTGCAGACCGCGCCGGCGAATATGTCGGTCAGTCCTGCGCGGAAATTGAGAGTGCTCGAACGGGATGCCCACCTGCGCCCGGAACGAGACTTACACGATCGCAGGCGAGGACTAGGTAGGTCTGGCTGGGCGGGGATGGCTGGCGAGGCAGCGCTTACGCCGCCGGCGCCAGCGCCGAGCGCGCGTCGGCGCGGATGCGCTCGACCATCGAGCGGAAGCCGTTCGAGCGCTGCGGCGTCAGGTGCTCGCTCAATCCCATGCGCTTCGAACAGCGACGCGCGTCGGTCGCGAGAATGTCCTTGGCGGGCCTGCCCGAAAAGATCGCGAACAGGATCGCGATCAGGCCGCGCACGATGTGGGCGTCGCTGTCGCCGTCGAACGTCAGCACCGGGCCGTCCGCGCCATTGCGACGCACCGGGTGTCGAGCCAGACCTGGCTGGCGCAGCCCTGGACCTTGTTGGCGTCGTTATGCGCTGCCGCCGGAAGCGGCGGCAGTTCCCGGCCCAGCTCGATCAGATAGCGGTAGCGGTCGTCCCAATCGTCGAGGACCGCGAAATTGTCGATGATTTCGTCGATGTCAGCCATGCGCTCCGTCATCTGCTCCGTCCTGGGCTCTATATAGAGCGCTGAGGTCCGGCAGGTCGAGTGTTCCGGCCGGCCTGCCAAAGGCAGTTGGCAACGCAATTAGATGGAGTGTTTGGCGTCCTTGCGCGGCGGCGGGCCGCGCCAGGCCGGCGCGAGATCGGCCGGCGTCAGCGTGTTCTGCGAGGCGCGCTTCGGACGCGGACTGGTCCAGCGCCGGCTTGTCGAGCGCGGCTTTGCCGGAAATGCGATGGCGACCGATCCGGTCTCGCTTGGCGCCAGCGCTTCGGTCAAGAATTCGTAAAGCATCTTGGCGCCGGCCTGGGCCTTGTAGCCGATCGCGGTCGCGACCTGCGAGCCGACCGTGCAGGCGTCGGGCTGCCGCGTGCAGAATTGCCGCAGATCGCCGACCGTGGCGGAAGCCGCCGAAATCGCTTCGGTGGCGCCGACGTCGTTCGCCGGACGCCTGGCTGCGAAGAGCCGCTCGGCAACAGGACCAGCACCAGGCCGAGCCAGAACGCCATTCGCAACAGAAAGAACATGAGACCCGCATCCCCGGCGACAAGCTTGCCGCACGTGAGGCGGACACTAGCAGGCAGCATTGAAAGCCGCGTTGGTCGCTGCGCTACGTTTTTGCGCATAATCGACGAGAATATGCCGCAAATTTTCGCGCAATTTGAAAAAATTTAATTTACCTAAAATTTGAGCGAATGCCGGTTCCGCGCGCGTTGCCGGCGGAACACCGATGCGTGCTCGCCATTTGCGCGGACGATTATTCGCGATTCCGCCGCGTCATCGCCGCTTGCGCGCAATTGCGGCGGCGATCTCGGCAACGAGCCGTTCACCATGACGGGCAAATCCGCCGTTGCGGACGTTCGAGTCGCGCCCGGCAACGACCCCGTTACCGGTGACGCAGTCGCGGCCTTAGTGTTCGCTTAAGTGGCCTCTGACACGATCCCGCCCACAGAAAAATGGGGAGCGCGTCTGCAGAGCCGGGCGTGCGATCGGGAAATTGGGCCTGTTTGCGCCAGTACGAGATTATATCGAGACGCTGGTGCATCCGTCGGCGCGGCAGGATGCGCTGACCGCGGCGCGCCATCGCGCCTTCATCGCGCCGCGGCTTCTCGGCAGCATCGTCGCGCTTGCGTCGTTTCCGGCTTATCTCCTGATCCGCGGCGCGCCGAGCGCGATCGAATTGCTGGCCTTCGCCTGGCTGGTCGTGCCGATCCTCGATCGCCTATTTTCTGTCGCGCACCGGCCGCTATGAAAGCGCGCATGTTCTGTCGTCGCTCGCGCTGACCGGACTGGTGACGGCGGTCGCGGCATCGACCGGCGGCATCGCATCCTTCGCCGCGATCTGGCTCGTCGTCGTTCCGCTCGAGGCGGCGCTGTCGGCGTCGCGCCGCGTCGTCGCGGTCGCCTCGACTTTTGCCTTGGGCGCCGCCGGGCTCCTGGTGCTGCTTCGGCGAGTATCATCTCTTGCCGCCGCAGTCCGCGAGCGCGCCCGCCGCATTCGCAGCGCTGGGCATCGTGTCCGCCGCGCTTTACGCCACCGGCCTTGCGCTCGGCGCCGAAGCGCTGGCGCGCACCAGTTTCTGGCTGCTCTACGCCGAGGAAGACCGCTATCGGCTGCTCGCGCGCAACATGACCGACGTGATCACCCGCCACGGCCGCGACGGCGCCGTGCTGTTCGTTTCGCCGGCGGCGAAGCTCTGTTCGGCGCGCGCGTCGCCGATCTGCACGGCCATGGCCTGTTCGACCGCGTCCATGTCGCCGATCGGCCCGCTTATCTGACCGCGCTTGGGCGACGCCGCGGCGCTCGGCGAAACGAGCTCGGTCGAGTTCCGCGTGCGGCGCGACACGCGCCGATGCCGACGGTCAGCCGGCCGTCGATTTCGTCTGGATCGAAATGCGCTGCCGTCCGCTCGGAGCAGACGACGGCTGGCGCCGGCATGATCGCCGCGAAGTCGTCGCCGTGCTGCGCGATGTGACCGAGCGCAAACTGCTGCAGCAGGCGCAGCTCGACGCCGCACGCCGAGGCCGAGCGCGCCAACGCCTGCCAAGAGCCGCTTCCTCGCCACCATGAGCCACGAATTGCGCACGCCGCTCAATGCCATCATCGGCTTTTCCGATATGCTGATGAAGGAGGACGACGCTGATGCTCGATCGCGGCCGCCGCAACGAATATGCCGGCCTCATCAACGATTCCGGCCAGCATCTGTTGTCGGTCGTCAACGGCATCCTCGACATGTCGAAGATCGAGACCGGACAATTTCGAGATCACGCCGGAACCGTTTGCGCCGGCGCAGGTCATCGCCAGCTGCTGCGGCCTCTTGGCGCTGCGCGCCAGCGAGGCGGGCGTGCGGCTTGAAAAATTCGCCGACCGCCGATCTGCCCGAAATCATCGCCGACAAGCGCGCGCTCAGTCAAATCCTGCTCAATCTGGTGTCGAATGCGATCCGCTTCACCGATCGTGGCGGCATGGTCACGGTCGGCGCGCGCGCCGAAGCGGCGGCGATCACCTTCGACGTCGAGGACAACGGCGTCGGCATCAACGAGGAGGATCTGGCCCGCGTCGGCGAGCCGTATTTCCAAGCCGCCGCGTCTTACGAGCGCCGCCACGGCGGCACCGGGCTCGGGCCTGTCCATCGTCAAGGGCTTGGTGCGGCTGCACGGCGGCGACTTGTCGATCCGCAGCCGCGTCGGCCAGGGCACGCGCGTCACCGTGCGCCTGCCGCTCGATTGCGAGCGCGCGCGGCCGGTCAAAAAATCCGCAGCCGCGCCATCGGCCGGTGTGGTGAGTTACTTGCCAGGCGGTTTCGGCGCCGCGCCGCATCCGATTCTTGCCGAGACCGCGCGCGAAACCGCGCCAACGTCGCAAAGCGAAGATATACAGGTGAAGAAAAGTGCCTAAGCGTCGCAAACCCCGCATTCCGCTTCACATGCGCGCGGCAGGCGCCGGCGGCGCACTGCTGTTCGGCGTTTGGGATCGCGCGGCGCAGCGTCCGATGGACTTTGCCGCCATCCTTGCCGCGGCCGTCATGAGCACCATTGTCGTCGTCAATGCGGTCTACCTGCAGACCGGCTCGCGTTCGGCGCCGTATTTCACGCCGCCGGTTTCGACGGCCGGTACCGCAACCGGTTCCATGGCAAGTTCCTCACCCGGTTCTTCGCAAATCACCGGCACGGCCCCGGCCAAGCCGGCCGAGCAGGTCATCGCGACGCGTCCGGTCGCAACGAATGCCGTCACCGCGCAACCGGTCTCGGCGCGCCGCGACGACCCGATCGCCGATCTGATCGCGCCACAGTCGTCGCCGCGGATCACGGCGGTGCAGCGCGCGCTGTCGGAATACGGCTATGGCCAGATCAAGCCGTCGGGTATTTTGGACGGCCCGACGTCAAGCGCGATCCAGAAATTCGAGCACGAACACAAAATGCCGATGACCGGACGCGTCAGCGACCGGCTGGTGAGCGAACTCACCTCACTGGTCGGCCATCCTCTAAATTAAGCGCTTCGGCTCTTCGCAAGACGCGCTTTCCGTGGTTATGGAGTCCGGTCGTGCGGATCTCCTCCGCGCCACGCGGCAGGGCCACAGGACAGGTCCGCGGGACTCGGGCATGCGCCTTAAATCAGCATTATGGGTCGCCGCTTATCTGCGCCGCTGCCAGGTCGAGGGCACGTTCGGCGTGGTGCGGCGGCGCGGCGCGGAAGAGGCCGGCGCCATCTATGTCCGCATTGACCGGCTCAACGGCACGTCCGATCTGTTCGGGCCGGCGCCGCAGAGCGAGATCGACGCTGGCCGCGGCGATCGTTCCTTCGTGCCATGCCTCGCCGAGCGGCCGGCGCCGGATGCGGCCGTCGAAGCCTATTTGGCGCGCGAGATCAAATTCGATCCGGATGTGTGGATTGTCGAAGTCGAGGATGCGGCCGGCCGCAATTTTCTGGATCTCGTGAGCGGCTGATCCGCTCATTCCCGCGAAAGCGGGAATCCAGACTGGGTCCCCGGCTTCCGCCTTCGCGCACTGCGCTTCGGCGGACTATCAACCCGCCGTAGCTCGCGGTGCGAGCGTAGGCGGGTCGCGGGGACGAACGGAAAAATGCGATCAGGATACGTCGCGACGGTCGGTGGTCCGCCGTGCGGCCGGCGCGCGGCGCACCGTCGCGGTCGCCGTCCGCGCGCGGGCGCGCGCTTCCTCGTCTCGCGCCAGCGGCCGATGCGCCGGCATGGCGCGTTCGGTATTGTGCAGAGCCTGCCAGATCGCGACCATGTGCTCGGCGGCTTGCATCGCCATCTCGTCATAGAGCGCAGCAAGCGCATGCACACGCGCGACCGAATGGCCGATGGTCGGATTGACGAAGAGCAGGATGCGATAGAGTACGTCGCGCGGCATGGCGAGCGCTTTCGCTGCCGTAACGATCGGCTCGCCGAGATCGTCGCCGGCGATGCGGCGCGCCTGCGCGCGGGCGACGCGCAGCGATTGCGCGAGATAGGCGGCAAAATCTTCGCGGTTGCGCGCCAGCGCCGCGGTTTCCAGCCGCTGGATGACGACGGTCTCTTTGCTCAAGCCCACGCGGCCCGCCGGCATCGGAGCTGCGATGTGGAGATTGAGAAGAATGAGCCGGCGTTCGTCGGCGCTTGCGGCGAAAAACTGTTCGTTGAGTTCGCTCGCCAAATCTGGCGGGACTAAGCCCGCCGTGATCGCACCGGGCGCGAGGGCCGCGGGCCGGTCGGGCTCGCTCCGCCTCGGAGGTAAAGGAGGCGCGACCGGAAGCGGGACCTCAGGCGGTTTGATCGGTTCCGGCCCCCTGGCGACGACGGGAGCGGCCGGAGCGGCAGGCGGAGCCGGCGGCGCATTCCAGCTGGGCTTGGGTTGCAATACCGGGTGCGAACGCACCAGCGCCGCGACGTCGGGCACGTCGGCCGCCAGGCGGGCGATCACGCGCACCGGCGGCGACAGATGCCGCGCCAGCCGGCCGGCGACGGCGATGCGCGTTGCCACATCCACGGCATCGAGCAGACGCAGCGCCAACTCCGTATAATGACGCTTCTCTTCGTAGGTGTGGGTCAGTTTCTGAACGTAGAGGTCGGTCAGCACGCGAATGAGGGTCGGCCGCATGTCGACCCCATCGCGGAACCCAAGATGTGTGAGATTGTCGAGACTCGACAGACTACCGCTTTCCATACGCGTCGCTCGATCGCAACAAACCAGGTGATTTGGCTTACCACCCTAAATGCTGCGCGTTAGCGAGGCGTTAACCTTGCATGCGCTTAATCGATCCGATGCCGACTTCCGCGCATAGGGGCAGAGCGCACGTTGCCGGCGGCAGAGGAAAACGGCTGGTGGGTAACGTAATCAAATTCCCGAACGAGGGGCGCATTGTGCGTTTCGGGCGTGACGCCGCGGAGGAATCCGCGACGATCATCATTCTGCCGGTTATTCGGATCGAGCGGTTTATGGATCCGAAAGCCGAAGCAGCCGAACCGCAGACGCATCCCCCGGCGCAGAATGGCGGCCGTCGACGGCTCAGGCGGCGCTAAGCGGTTCGCCCGATGTCGACGTGGAGCTGTTGCCGACGCGACACGAGACCGGCCGCGGTTTGCGCCGTTCTCTCGTTTCTCGTGCTGTCCGGCTGTTCCAGCATCGGCGATCTCGGCGAGCTAAACCCGGCGCCGGTGCGAGACGGCATTCACGATTGGGTCGGCCAGGAAGCCGCGATAAGAGGCGGCGCTCCGATCTCGGCCTTCAATCTCACCGACGACGAACACACGCTGCGCGATCTTGCTTTTCCCCTGATCGAACCGGGCTATGACCGGCAGCGCTGGGACGCCGTGGTCTACGAATGGGGCGACAAGCATTCGTTTCAGCGCGCGCTGTGGAATTACGATCCGACGGTCTATTACCGCAAGCTGCAGGACCAAGTCTATCGCTCGACGGCGGCGCGCTACAACCAGATCATCGACGACATCCGCAACGACCTCGTCCGGATCGATCCGTTTTTCATGATTGCGCGCAAAGTCGCCGATCTCGATCGCCGCCGCCAGGCGGCCATGGCGCAGATCCCCAATCTCAGCCCGCCGGAACGCTTCAATGCGCAGGCGCGCATCGCCGAGAACAGCCTGACCATCGCCTGGGTTCACACGTCGCTGAATCAGCGTTGCGCGAGCTACCGTTTCGCCATCGAGCGTCTTGCGGTCGCCGAGCCGGAGCTCGTGGCAGGCGAGGCGGACCGGCTGTTGACCGAACTCTCGCAACAGATCGCCGCCAACGACGTGCAGGTCGTGGCGGCGCCGCGCTTTGCCTATGCCTCGGCGCCGGCGGCTGTCATCACGCAGCCGAGCTTGCGCTAGCGCAGCGCGTTATTGCTGAACCGGCTCAAGCTGGCACTTCGCCGCGGCAAGTGCCCGGCGCGCCATCGGCATCAGGCCAGGCTCCGGCGCCAGCGCGCGCAGCACGATCAGCCCCACCGTGCTCGGCGACTCGATGATCAGCCGGTCGGCGGCGGTGACGTCTTCTTCCTCCGGCATGTCGGCGTGCTGCTCGGGCGTCATCAAATCGAGCTCGATGGTGCGGCGGCCGGCGGCGCGGTCGTTGATGGCGTAATAGGCGACGCTCTTGCGCGTATAGAAGGTAACCGACGTATAGGCCTGGCTCACCGGTGCGGTCAGCTTGATCGAGCCGTTCGATAGATCGTAGCGGCACACCGCGGCGGCAAAGGCCGGATCCATGAACGGCATGATCGTTGATTCCGCCGTCGGCGCCGGCAGCTGCACCATGGCGTTGACCGGCGTCAACGGGACGAGCCGCGAATAGGCATCCTGGGTCGCCGCCTGCGGCATCGCCAGCACCGTCGACAGATGCACGATGCCGCCAAGAAGGAGACCGCTCGAGAATCCACAACAGCGCGCGGATCATGTGCAGCCCTTTCGCACCACCGCCGGCATCGGACCCTCTTTGGTCGTACCGGTGGAGACGCCGATGGGCGTGTCGTAAAGCCGCAGCACCAGCACGAACTTGTCGACGCCGCCGGTCGGCAGCCAATTCCCCGGCCGTGCCAGCGGCGCGACCGTGATGGCGAAGCTGCCGTCGCCGCCGCGCACGATCTCGTCGCTGGTGAAACTGTGCCGGTCGATCGAGTTGGCGACGAGTTTACCGTCCGGCTCGTAGAGCGTGATGGTCCAATACCGCGCCGCCGGCGTCATGCCGCTGACAACGAAAGTGCAGCGCCCGTCGAAACCGTTTCTGGCGTCGTCGCTCTTCGCATAGAAGGCGACGCCATCGCCCATTCCGGTCGGCAATTCGCCGGTGCGCGCGATATTGGCCCGCGCATAGGGGTCGATATCGACCGAGCCGCTCTTCGGCCACGCTGTCCACGCGCCGATGTTGAGCGAGCCGAAGGCGACGCCGTGCGTCAGCGTCAGCCATGTCGCGCCGAGGCCGACAGCGGCTGCGATCAAGAACGTGACGAATGAACCAAGCAGAAGCCGCATGAACAGACCGGATCGAAATAATGCCGCGCGGGCGGAAGGGCTTTGACTCGCATCGCTCGATATTCAGCCAAGCTAATCGCCGCGCGCGTTCGCGGCGGTCGCTCGATCGGCCGCGGTTGCGAAAGTATTCGGAGACGCGAGCGCGCCCTGTTTGCCGCCGTCAAGCGCGGCGGGCGTTTCGCCGGCTGCGTCCTGCGCGGTCAGGGCGTGATTGGCGTCATCCAGCATATGCTCCACTGCGATCAGCGCGTCGGTGCCTTTGCGCGTCAGCAGTGCCGGATGCGGCTCGTTATTCGCCACGAACGAGGTATCGGTCATGGGCGGAGCGTGTTCGGGGGCCGGGAAGCCGGGGAGCGGCCGCAATTCGACGCTCTGATGCGCGTAAGCCATGATGTTATGCCAGGCCTGGGCCGGCAGCGTGCCGCCGGTCATGCGCTTGGTCGGCGAGAAGTCGTCATTGCCCATCCACACCGCGCCGACGAAGTTGCCGGTGTAGCCGACGAACCAGGCGTCGCGCCAGCTATTGGTGGTGCCGGTCTTGCCGGCGACCTTGATGCCGTCGAGCTGCGCGCGCTTGCCGGTGCCGTTCTCGACCACCGAATTCATCATCTTGATCATGTCGAGCGCGACTTGCGGCGAGATCACTTGCCGCGGTTTCGGCCCGTCGCGGTCGAAGCGCCAGACCAATTGGCCGGTGCCGGTGCGCACTTCGAGGGCTGCATGCGGCGTCACCGCGCGGCCGAGATTGGGGAAAGTCGCATAGGCGACGGCGTGCTCATACACGTAGACCTCGTCGGCGCCGATCGGCAGCGACGGCGTATCCGGCAACGGCGCGTGAATGCCGAAATTGCGCGCGGTCTGCACGATCATGGCGCGGCCGAGTTTCGGATTGCCGTGGCCAAGCTCGATCGACAGCCTGACCGGAATGACATTGATCGAGTGGGTGATCGCCTCGGTCAGCGTGACCGGCCCGGAAAAGCCGCCGGAATAATTATGCGGACACCAATTGCCGATGCAGACCGGGCCGCCGTCTACCACTGAATTCGGCGTAAAGCCGTTGGCCAGTGCGGTGGCGTAGACATAGGGCTTGAACGAGGAGCCGGGCTGGCGCAGCGCGTCCGTCGCCCGGTTGAACTGGCTCGCGCCGTAATCTCGGCCGCCAATCATGGCGCGGATGCCGCCGTCGAGGTCGGCGAACACCGCCGCCGATTGGCTCGCCCCGTAGTCGTGACCGTATTGGCGCAATTCGTTTTCGATCTCGTGCTCGGCGAAGCGCTGCAGATTGGAATCGAGCGCGGTGCGCACCACGAAATAACGGTCGGTGACCGTTTTCGGGAACGTATCGACGAGCTTGCGCATCTCGTCGAATGCAAAGTCGAGATAATAGTTCGGCGCGTCTTCCGCAGTGCGGTCGATCGGCGTCGCCGGATTGCGCCGCGCGCCATAGACCTGGCCTTCGGTCATGAATCCATTGACGACCAGATTGTCGAGCACGACATTGGCGCGGGCGCGCGCCGCCGGCAGATTAACCAGCGGAGAATATTTGGTCGGCGCCTTGAACATGCCGGCCAGCATCGCGGCTTCCGCCAGCGTCACGTCGCGCACCGACTTGCCGAAATAATATTCGGCCGCGGCATCGACGCCGAACGCGCCGCCACCGAGATAGGCGCGGTCGAGATAAAGCTTGAGGATCTCGTTCTTGGTGAGGTGCGTCTCCAGCCACAGCGCCAGGAAGGCTTCGTTGATCTTGCGCTGATAGGTGCGCTCGTTCGACAGGAACAGGTTCTTGGCGAGCTGTTGCGTCAAGGTCGAGCCGCCTTGCACCACGCCGCCGGCCTGCGCGTTGGTCATCATCGCGCGGAACGTGCCTTGAAAGTCGATGCCGAAATGCTCGTAGAACCGCCGGTCCTCGGTCGCCAGCACCGCCTTGATCAGGTGATCGGGGAACTGGTCGAGCGGCACCGATTCATTGTGCTTGATGCCGCGGCTGCCAATCTCGTTGCCGTAGCGGTCGAGGAAGGTCACGGCGAGATCTGATTTCTTGAGCCAGTCGTCGTCGGAGGTCTGGCGGAAGGCCGGAATGCCGAGCACGAGCATGAGAAACAGGCCGCCGGTGCCGAGCGTCGCCATTTCCGACAGCGGCTCGACCAGGACCCAGCGCCGCCAGCCGGCGACGTGCCAGCTATCCATAGCCGCGGTAAAGCGCTCATAAAGCTCCCGCGCCCACTTGCCGGCTTGGAAAATCGCTGAAATCGATACGGGCGTCGATGTCGAGCAGCAGCCGCCTGAGCTTAGGCTGCCAGTTATCGCCCGGATCGGGGAACATATCCGTCACTACCGCGCGCTCCGGAAATCCGCTGGAACAACGAGACTTGGAAAAACGAGACTTGCGAACCACAAGATTTGCCTTCTTAACCGACCGGGGTTTTGCCGGCCATAAATTAGTGAGTCGGCTTGAGCGAAACGCCCTTCTGCGGTCGACAGTGCCGTTGTTACAGGTTGGCCGTTATCACAGATTGAATGGGAATCAGGGGTAATTTGGGCATATCTAGGTTCGCCCGGAGAACAGCATGGCAACGGCCGACAACAGCCCGGACGATATCCCATTTTGGCGGCGCAAGTCGCTGGAAGAAATGACTGATTCGGAATGGGAAAGCCTTTGCGACGGCTGCGGCCGATGCTGCCTCAATAAGCTCGAGGAAGAGGGCAACGTCGCCGATACCTATTACACCGATGTCGGCTGCCGGCTGCTCGACGGCGAAACCTGCCGCTGCCGCGACTATGCCCACCGGCTCGAACAGGTCGAGGATTGCGTCCAGCTGACGCCCGAAAGCCTGAAAACCATCAATTGGCTGCCGCCGTCCTGCGCCTATGTGCTCGTCGCCAAGGGCAGGGACCTTTATTGGTGGCATCCGCTGGTCTCCGGCGACCCCGAAACCGTTCACACCGCCGGCGTCTCGGTGCGCGGCCGTATGAGCGCGACCGAGGAGACAGTGCCCGACGAAGACCTTGAGGATTACATCGTTAGCTGGCCGCAGAAACTGCCGAAGGGCGCGCGGCGGCGCCAGCCGTAACCTGCTTTTTTACGGGCAGGAAAAACCATGCACCCCTGGTCTGCATATTGGGTGCTTGCCACGGCGCGCGGTGGCGGCCAATTGATGCCGATCGGTGACGTCGGCCCAAACAATCGGTTCTGATGACAAGCGAAATTGTTCCCGAGGAAACGCAAAGTTTTGCCGCCGAGGCTCCTGCCGCGTTGAGCGCGACCGGCCGCGCGTCCCGCGATTCGCAGGCCGCCATTGCGCCGGGCCCGGCCGCTCCGACGTCGGTCGATCACGCCGCCGCCCGCGCCATCGTCTTCGGCATCATGCTGGCGATGTTTCTCTCCGCGCTCGAGCAGACCATTGTCGCGCCGGCGCTGCCGGCCATCGGGCGGAGCCTTGGCGGTATCGACGATCTGTCGTGGGTGGTAACGGCCTATCTGCTCGCGGCGACCGCGACGACGCCGCTGTTTGGAAAGCTCTCCGACATCTATGGCCGGCGCGCCATCATGCTCGCGGCGATCGGCATCTTCGTTATCGGCTCGGTCGCCTGTGCGCTGGCGCCATCCATTTGGTTTCTGATCTTCGCGCGCGGCCTGCAGGGCATCGGCGGCGGCGGGCTGTTGCCGATTGCGCAGACGGTGATCGCCGACATGCTCAGTCCGCGCGAGCGGCCGATCATCCAGGGCTACACCTCGGTCATGTTCATGACCGCGAGCACGCTCGGCCCGGTGCTTGGCGGCTTGCTCACCGATCATCTGCACTGGTCGCTGATTTTCTGGATCAATTTTCCGCTCGGTATCATCGCGCTCGTCACAACCGACCGCGCGCTGCGCAAATTGCCGCGCCACGATCGCCCGCATCAGCTCGACGTCTTCGGCGCGGCGGCGATGGTCGCGGCGGCGCTCACGCTGATGATTGCGCTGGCCTGGGGCGGCACGCATTACCCGTGGAGTTCGTGGCAGGTTGTCTTGCTGTTCGCCGCGTCCGCCACTTTGTGGGGCCTCTTCGTGCTCCGGCTTTTGAGCGCGCGCGAGCCGTTCATTCCGCTCGCCATTGTCGGCGGGCGCGTCACCGGCACCATCATCTGCGCGGCCTTCTTCGCCGTCGGCACCATCGTCGGCATCACCATCTATACGCCGCTCTATTGCCAGACCGTGCTCGGCATTTCGGCGAGCCAATCAGGGCTGACGCTCATTGCCTTCATGGCCGGTACGGTGATTGGCTCGCAGAGCAGCATGCGGTTGATGGTACGCATCAAGCACTATATGCGCATCCCGATGGTGAGCTTGAGCCTTGCCATCATCGTGCTCGGCATCCTCGCATCGAATCCGGCGGGCCATTCGCTGACCGCGTTTGCGTTTCTGCTCTTCGCGCTCGGCCTCGGGCTCGGACCGATGTATCCGATGAGCACGCTGGTCACGCAAAACTCGGTGAAGCCGCATCAGATGGGCACCGCGACCGGTACCCTGAATTTCTTCCGCACGCTCGGCGGCGCGCTCATCGTCGCGGTATTCGGCGCTCTCGTGCTCGGCGGCATTTCCGACGGCTCGGGCGTCATGACGCTGGAGAAAGTCGCCGCCACGCACGGCGACTTGGCGCCGGCGTTTCGCAATGTCTTTATCGCCGCCACGATCTTTATCGCGATCTCCCTGTGCTGCCTGTTGGCGGTCGAGGAAAGACCGATGCACGGGCCGGTGCGGTTGAGCGACGCCGGCGGCGAATAGTTACTGCGTCAGCGGCGAGCCGAGAGCCTTTGCGGTGTCGACGATCCACGAACGGTAGCGTTGCAGCGGCGTGAGGCCGGTGAGGCCGCCGCAGCCGCCGGTCAGGTTCGGTCCGGTCGACCAGCTCACGATGCCGACCACGACGAGGCTGCCGTTCTCATCGCGAAACGCCGGCGCTCCGGAATCGCCGGTGCAGGCGCCGAGTCCGGCGCTGGTGCCTTTGGTCGCCGGATCGAACAGGCGGATTTCAAGCGAGCTCGGATGGCCGGTGACGGTGAGCGTTGCGGCATGCGCAAGACCATCGAGACGATCGGCGCCGCGAACGGTGACGCCGATGCCGGCGACGGTCAGCGCATCGCCGATGGCGACCTGTTCGTTGTCGCCGGCGATCCGCGCCGGCGTGATGCGCGCCGGCGCCGGCTCGGCAAGCTTGAGCAGCGCCACATCCGCGGTGGCGAGATGCGCGAGCAGGCGCTTGATGTCGAATTGCGGATGACGCGCGGTGTGCACGACGTCTTTGAGGTCCGGCACTTGGCCCGGCGTTGTGTCGGCGAACTTATAGCGCCCGTCCGGCTCCACGCAGTGCCCCGCGGTGAGCAAGAGGTCGTGCGTAATCGCGGTCGCCGTGCAGAACGTGCCGTACGAACTTAGGATCGTCACCACGGAATTTCGAACGTTGCCCACGGCGGGCGGCGCGCCGCCGACCATGGCCGCGCTGGGCGCAACCACAGCTCCGTTCACAGCCGCTATGGCCAGCGCCGCGAGGAGGCCAAAGGGCAGACATCGCCTCAGAAAACGCAGGTTGGTCATTGGTCTTTGCTCTGGTCTTGCCGGTCGCAACGGCGATGTCTTCAAGTTTTCGTGTTGACCGTGCCCCAAATCAGCCGTTCAGGCGAGGTTCACTGCGGAAAAGCTAGGAACGGCTATGAGTTCCGCCGCGCGATTTGTCATTGTTGCCCTTTTCGTGATTGCACTTGTCCCGGTATTTCGGGCAGCGCGCGGCGAGGACAGCACCCACCCGGTTCGTGTGGAAGAGGCAACCCGCCCCGCGGCAGGTGACGCCGGCCACGACGCCAGTCATGAAGCCGCCCATGAGGCCGCCCATGAGGCCGCCCACGAAGCCGTCCATGAGGTCCTTCATGAAGCCCCTCATGCGTGTCTCGACCAACGGGAACGCCGCGCCGAAGCCGGCAAGCTCGTTCCCCTGGTCGCCGCCATGCACACCGCCAGGGCCCGGATGCCCGGAACGGTGGTGCGGGCGCGGCTATGCCACGGGCCGGATGGTCTCGTCTATGTGCTGACAGTTCTCGCCCGCGATGGCAAAGTGGCCCGCATCACCGTCGACGCCGTGAAAGGCACGCTCGTCGGCGGGCTCTAGCGTGATCCGGAAAGGCGGCAACCGGTTTTCCGAACAGATCATGCGCTATTAAGCGGAGCTTTCGTTGCGGCTTCTCGTTGTTGAAGACGATCCCGACCTTAACCGGCAGCTCGCCACCGCGTTGACCGACGCCGGCTATGTCGTCGACCGCGCCTTTGACGGCGAGGAGGGGCATTATCTCGGCGAGAGCGAACCCTACGACGCCGTCATCCTCGATATCGGCCTGCCGAAAATGGACGGCATTTCCGTGCTCGAAGCCTGGCGGAGGAGCGGCCGGGCGATGCCCGTCCTCATCCTCACCGCCCGGGATCGCTGGAGCGACAAGGTGCAGGGCTTTGACGCCGGTGCCGACGACTATGTGGCGAAGCCTTTTCATCTCGAAGAAGTGCTGGCGCGGGTGCGCGCGCTGCTGCGCCGCTCGGCCGGTCACGCC
The DNA here is from genome assembly GCA_963761185.1 of uncultured Alphaproteobacteria bacterium. Lineage (GTDB taxonomy): Bacteria > Pseudomonadota > Alphaproteobacteria > Rhizobiales > Xanthobacteraceae > BOG-931. The sequence goes on along the minus strand of CAVXFY010000011.1, from coordinate 314,489 downwards.
AAGAGCGAATTCACCTGCGGTCCGGTCCGCCTCGATACGCGCACCGGTCGGGTCGCGGTGGACGGCAATCCGGTCAAGCTCACCTCGCATGAATACCGGTTGTTGTCTTATCTGATGCATCATACCGGCCGCGTGGTGTCGCGCACCGAACTGGTCGAGCATCTCTACGATCAGGATTTCGACCGCGATTCCAACACCATCGAAGTCTTCGTCGGGCGCATCCGCAAGAAACTCGGCGTCGACGTCATCCAAACCGTGCGCGGCCTCGGCTATCTGCTGACCCCGCCCGATGCGCGCTAACTCACTCGCGGTTCGACTGTTCCTCTGGGCCACCGCCTGGACGGTGGTCATTCTCATCATTACCGGCATCGCCCTGTCGACGCTCTATCGCCACGCCGTCGAGCGCGCCTTCGACCGCCGGCTCGACGTCTATCTGCGCACGCTGGTGGCCGATGTCGCCTCGCCGGAAGAGGGCGGCGAGAAGTTTCCGCAATCGATCGGCGAGCCGCTGTTCGAACTGCCGCTGTCGGGCTGGTACTGGCAGGTGACGCGGCTCGACACCAAGACGCCGGAGGTGCATTCCTCGCGCTCGTTGTGGGACAGTAATCTGCCGCGGCTCGCCAATGATCACTCGGCGGGCGCTGCCGAGTATCGGCAAGGCTATGCGCAGGGGCCCGAGGATCAGAATCTGCGCATCGTCGAGCGCAATATCGATCTCGGCGGCGACGGGCGTTATCTGATCTCGGTGGCGGGCGACGCGTCCGAGATCGATGACGAAACCAACAGTTTCGATCGCGCTATCGGCATGACGTTTGCGGCGCTCACCGTGGCGCTGCTCTTGACCACGGCGCTGCAAGTGCGCTTTGGGCTCGCGCCGCTCAAACGCATTTCCGACAGCCTTGCCGAGATCCGCTCCGGCCGCGCCGAGCGATTGCAGGGCGAATTCCCGGTAGAGATCGCGCCGCTGGCGCGCGAAACCAATGCATTGATCGAGGCCAATCGCGAAATCGTCGAGCGCGCGCGCACCCATGTCGGCAATCTCGCGCATGCGCTCAAGACGCCGCTCTCGGTCATCGTCAACGAGGCGGCGGCGCGCGGCAACGATCCGCTCGCGCATAAAGTGCTGGAGCAGACCGATATCATGCGCGACCAGGTGGCGCGCCAGCTCGAGCGGGCGCGGCTTGCCGCGCGCTCGAGCGTCATCGGTACGCTGGTCGAAATCCCGCCTGTGGTCACAGCCCTTGCCCGCACCATGGAGAAGCTCTATCGCGCCCGCGATATCGCCATCGATGTCGACGTGCCAAAGAATGCGCGGTTTCGCGGCGAGCAGCAGGATCTCGAGGAGATGATCGGCAATCTCGTCGACAATAGCTGCAAATGGGCGCAGTCGCGGGTCGCCATCGAAGTCATGGCCGACAGTCCGGCCAATCAGCCGGGCAATCACCCGGGTATGGGCGACACCAAGTCCCGTGTCCGCATCATTGTCGATGACGACGGGCCGGGCCTTTCGCCCGCCGAGCGCGAGCAGGTGGCGCAGCGCGGCCAAAGGCTTGATGAGACCAAGCCCGGCTCCGGCCTCGGCCTCTCCATCGTCATCGAGCTTGCCAGCCTTTACGGCGGCGTCCTCACGCTGGGGACCGCGCCCATCGGCGGCCTGCGCGCGGAGCTTGCGCTGCCGGGCGGGTGATTTGACCGCCCGCCTTCGGCGGCCGGCGAGGATGACGCGGCCGCGCTCGATATGTAATCTGTCTCGTAAAGAGCCGCCGGAGAGAGCGGCGTCAGCAGGGGAGGGTTTTATGCGGTTGTCTCGCCGATTATCGCGCCGTGAGCTGCTTGCGGGCGGCACGTCGATTGTTCTGGCCGGAGCGGTCGGGGCGCCGTCCGTGGCGCGCGCCCAGCAGGCGCAATGGTCCTACAAATACGCCAATAACCTCCCTGACACGCATCCGATGAACGTGCGCGCCCGCGAAATGGCGGCCGCGATCAAGGAGCAAACCGGCGGCCGCTTCGATCTGCAGATTTTTCCGTCGAGCCAGCTCGGGTCGGATACCGATACGCTGAACCAGATCCGCTCGGGCGGCGTCGAGTTCTTCACTCTGTCGGGGCTGATCCTGTCGACGCTCGTTCCCGCCGCGTCGATCAACGGTCTGGGCTTCGCGTTCCCGAGCTACGATGCTGTGTGGAAGGCGATGGACGGCGATCTCGGGGCTTATGTACGCGCGCAGATCGCCAAATCCGGCCTCGTCGCCATGGACAAGATCTGGGACAACGGGTTCCGGCAAACCACGACGTCGACCAAGCCGATCGTGATGCCCGACGACTTCAAGGGCATGAAGCTGCGCGTGCCGCCGTCGCCGCTCTGGACCTCGATGTTCAAGGCGCTCGATGCCTCGCCGGCCTCGATCAATTTCAACGAAGTCTATTCGGCGCTGCAGACAAAAATCGTCGACGGCCAGGAAAATCCGCTGGCGATCATTTCGACCGCAAAGCTTTACGAAGTGCAGAAATATTGCTCGCTCACCAATCACATGTGGGACGGCTTCTGGTTCCTCGCCAATCAGCGCGCCTGGGAAGCGCTGCCTGTCGACGTACGCGGCATTGTCGCCAAGAACATCAATACCGCCGGCTTGAAAGAGCGCGAGGATGTCGCCGAGTTGAATGCGACGCTGCAGCAAAGTCTGGCCGCCAAGGGTCTGGTGTTCAATCGGCCCGATCCAACACCGTTCCGCGACAAGCTCCGCTCCGCCGGCTTCTACACCGAGTGGAAGGGCAAATACGGCGACGAGGCCTGGGGCCTTCTCGAAAGATCGGTCGGCAAACTCGCCTAATCGCAAGAGACTAAGTTGTGAGCAAGCTGTGAGTGCGCTGCAAACCGTGTCCTTTGCCAAGGAGAGTGCCAAGGAAAATGCAAAGGAGAACGGGAGGAGCCCGCACTCCTTTGTGAGGGCCATCGAGTCCTCGCTCGGATCGTTTGTCGAGGTCGTGGTGGCGGGCTTGGTCGCCGCCGAGATCCTGATCCTGTTCTCCGGCGTCATATCGCGCTATGCCTTCGACCGGCCGCTGGTCTGGTCGGATGAGCTTGCCTCGACGCTGTTTCTGTGGCTCGCGATGCTGGGCGCGGTCATTGCGTTCCGCCGCGACGAGCATATGCGGATGACGGCTTGCGTCGGCATGCTGCCGCAGCCGGTCCGCGCGATGCTCGATACGTTTGCGACCGGAGCGGCGCTCGCGTTTCTCCTGCTGATCGCGTGGCCGACCTATCAATATGCCGTCTATCAATTGCCGATCACCACCTCGGCGCTTGAAATCACCGATACCTGGCGCGCCGCCGCCATGCCCGCCGGCATCGGCTTGATGATTGTCTTTGCAGTGCTGCGGCTGTCGCGGGCCGGTGCGTCGCTGTCCTTGCTGCTGTCGCTTTGCGCCGTCGCCGTGCTGGTCGCGCTGTTCTGGGCCTTAGGTCCGATGTTTCTGCGGCTCGGCAATCTCAATCTCCTGATCTTCTTCGTCGGCGTGGTCGCGGCCGCGGTGTTCGCCGGCGTGCCGATCGCCTTTGCTTTCGGGCTCGCGATCTTCGGCTATCTCGCGCTCGCCACTCACACGCCGCTGATGGTTTTGGTCGGCCGCATGGATGAGGGAATGAGTCATCTCATTCTGCTTGCGGTACCGCTCTTTGTCTTTCTTGGCCTGCTGATCGAAATGACTGGCATGGCTGCCGCTATGGTGGCGTTCCTGGCTAGTCTCTTGGGCCACGTGCGCGGCGGGCTGCACTACGTCCTGGTCGCCGCGATGTATCTCGTCTCGGGCATTTCCGGGTCGAAGGCGGCCGATATGGCGGCGGTGGCGCCCGTGCTGTTTCCCGAAATGAAAATGCGCGGCGCCAAGCCCGGCGAGCTCGTCGCGCTGTTGTCGGCCACCGGCGCGCAGACCGAAACCATTCCGCCGAGCCTTGTCCTCATCACCATCGGCTCGGTCACCGGCGTGTCGATCGCGGCGCTGTTCACGGGAGGACTGCTTCCCGGCGTCGTGCTCGCGTTTCTGTTGTGCCTTGTCGTGCATTGGCGCTACCGGCGTGCGGATACCGGGCAGACGGCGCGCGCCGGCAAAGGCGAAATCGCGCGCGCCTTTATGATCGCGCTGCCGGCGCTCGTGCTGCCGTTCCTGATCCGCGCCGCTGTTGTCGAGGGCGTCGCCACGGCGACCGAGGTCTCGACCATCGGCATTGCTTATTCCGCGATCGCGGGCCTTCTGATCTACCGCCGTTTCGACTGGGCGGCGCTGCGGCCGATGCTGGTATCGACCGCGTGCCTCTCCGGCGCGATCCTGCTCATCATCGGCACGGCGACGGGAATGGCGTGGGGGCTCACCCAATCCGGCTTCTCGCGCACGCTGGCGGCTGCGATGACCGGTCTGCCCGGCGGCGCCGCAACCTTCATGGCGGCGTCGATCGCGGCCTTTGTGGTGCTCGGCTCGGTGCTTGAGGGCATTCCGGCCATCGTGCTGTTCGGGCCCTTGCTGTTTCCGATCGCCCAGGCCGTCGGCATTCACGAAGTGCATTATGCGATGGTCGTCATTCTGGCCATGGGTATCGGGCTGTTTGCCCCGCCATTCGGCGTCGGTTACTACGCCGCGTGCGCCATCGGCCGCGTCGAGCCGGCGGAAGGCATGCGGCCGATCTGGGCCTATTTGCTGGCGTTGACCGTCGGCACCGTTATCGTCGCCGCCGTGCCGTGGATCTCCATCGGCTTCCTGAGATAGTGCGAGTTTCTTGAATGGATGCGGCTATTCCCAGAGGCGGTGTCGCTCCTACGTCAAAGCGCGTGATGAATCTCGGGCATTTCCTGCGCCAGACGGCGCGGCGTCATGCCGGCGAGATCGGGCTGGTCTGGGGCGAGCGGATATGGACCTGGGCGCAACTCGACCGGCGCGTCGATGCCATGGCGTCGGCACTCGCCGCGCGCAGCGTGGGGAAGGGCGACCGCGTCCTCGTCCAGTCCAAGAATTGCAATCAGATGTTCGAAAGCATGTTCGCTTGCTTTCGGCTGGGCGCGGTCTGGGTGCCGACCAATTTTCGTCTGACGCCGGAGGAGGTTGCCTATCTCGCCAGGGCGAGTGGCGCTTCGGCGATGATTTGCGGCGCCGAGTTTCCCGATCATGCGAGTGCGGCGAAACAGGCGGCGCCCGGCATCGACGCAATGATTTCGATCGGGCATGCGTCATTTAAGGATGCGCCGTTCGGCGACGATTACGACGCGCTGGTAGCGCGGCACGACGGAGAGCGCGCGCCGGAGGCATCCGTCGAACGCGACGATCCGTGCTGGTTCTTCTTCACGTCGGGAACGACGGGCCGGCCGAAGGCCGCCGTGCTGACGCACGGCCAGATGGGTTTCGTCGTCACCAATCATCTCTGCGACCTGATGCCCGGCACGACGCAGCACGACGCCTCGCTCGTCGTTGCGCCGCTGTCGCATGGTGCCGGCATTCATCAGCTGGCGCAGGTCGCACGCGGCGCCAAAACTGTCTTGCTCGGCGGCGACCGCTTCGACGCCGCCGAAGTGTGGCAGCTCGTCGAAAAATGGTCCGTCAGCAACATGTTCACCGTGCCGACGATCCTGAAAATGCTCGCCGAGCATCCGGCCGCCGCTCAGTACAACCATTCGTCGCTGCGCTATGTGATCTATGCCGGCGCGCCGATGTATCGCGAGGATCAAAAGCGCGCGCTGGCGAAGCTCGGCAAGGTGCTGGTGCAATATTTCGGTCTCGGCGAAGTGACCGGGAATATCACGGTGCTACCGCCGGATTTGCACGACCCAGAAGACGGCCCGGAGGTGAAAATCGGCACCTGCGGTTACGCCCGCACCGGAATGCAGATTTCCATCCAGGACGATGCCGGCCGCGAATTGGGCGCCGGCGAAACCGGCGAGATTTGCGTGTGCGGGCCCGCCGTCTTCGCCGGCTATTACGGCAACCCGGAGGCCAATGCGAAGGCGTTCCGCGACGGCTGGTTTCGCACCGGCGATCTCGGTCACATGGACGCGCAGGGCTTCCTCTACATCACCGGCCGCGCCTCCGACATGTACATTTCCGGCGGCTCGAATGTCTATCCGCGTGAGATCGAGGAGAAGGTGCTGACGCATCCGGCCGTGGCCGAAGTCGCCATTGTCGGCGTGCCGGATTCGATGTGGGGCGAGGTAGGCGTCGCGGTCTGCGCATTGCGCCCGGGCGCGCAGCTCAACGAACAGGAATTGCTGGCCTGGCTCGCGCCGAAAGTGGCGCGCTATAAACTGCCGAAGCGCGTTTTCTTCTGGGACGAATTACCGCGCTCCGGTTACGGCAAGATCACCAAGAAGCTGATCCGCGCCGAGCTCGATGCCCGCGGCTGCTTGTCGTCCGACGGTGCCGCGGCCGCCTCGGCCTGACCGAAACGGCCAGGGACTGCCGTCACCTCACATCCAAACGCGCGGTGGGTATGTCGATGAGCCCGCGGATCATGATGTTGAAGGCGACGACGATCCGCTCCTCGATTTCGTTTGCTGAGCCTTGCTCGACTGCGTGGGGCATGTGGCTCGGCCAGATCACCATGCGGCCTTTCTCCGCCGGCATGACGAAAACGTCGGAATTGAACTCGTTCTTTTTGAAATAAGTGGGCTCGAGATTTTTCGAAAGCTGGCGCGGCGACGCGAAGGCTGTCGGGCCGCAATTCTTCGGTGTCTTGATATAGACGAGGCCGCTCAACAGGCAGTTCGGATGCGTGTGCATGCTGTGGCGACGATTTGGATTGGCGATGTTCGCCCACATATTGGTGATGTAGTGGGAGTCCCGCTTTATCGCGATAGCGTCCAGGATTATCCCGGATTCCTCCATGATCACGTCGACCAGCGGCTTCATCTCGGGGAGAGTCTGGAGATCGTCCGGCGACATATAGGCGAGCAGCGCCCCCTCGCGGGAGAAAGTGCCTTTCCCGGATTTCTGCAGCTCCCGGAGCTTCTTCTCGACCTGGTCGCACACGCCGATGTCGGGCAGCTTTCCCGTAAACATCGGCGTCGGGAACAGCATGAACATCTGTTTTGTGGTCAGTTCGTTCGCTGTCGCCCGATACGGAATGTCAAGCATTGCAGTTCGCGCCGTGAAATTATTGTGGCTTAACCGGAATGTTCTTTAGGCAGACGACAGCGGCTGGCGCGACCGTGACGCGCTTTTGACTCGCGATCGCAAATTTACGCGCGATAAATTGGAAAACCTATTGCTGCCGGCGTAAATCGGCAGCGCCGACACATAAAGCGGAGATAAAAGTTACGCGGACAGTATGCGAGGTTCGACCATGTTTATGGATTGGATACGCTATTGCCGCCGAGACGCTGAGAGCCAACGTGACGGAGGAATTCGCAGCGACGAAATGTGAAATTGCAGCTTCCGCCGCTAGGGGCGTCCGGCACCACCCAATTGGGCGTCGCTCGCGGACCGCGTTTTTCGCGGTATCGGATTGGCCGTCCTAATGAACCGAATGGGCCACGGCAGCGATCTGATGCTGTCCGAGATGGGCGACGCTCTGAAATGCTCGAACCAGATCCTGGTCGAGTTTTGGACCCATATCGATGAGGATCTTATAAGCGTCGGTTCCCGATAATGGCGGCTTGTACGAGCGGCGCTCGATCAGGGCGCCGAATATGTTGGCGATGGTCATCATCCGCACCAGATCGCAAATCTCACCGGCATGGAGACCGTGCGGATAGCCGGAGCCGTCGAGATATTCATGGTGATGAACCACCATATCGAGCATCTCGTCGGGCAGGCCGCCCGCGCCCTTCAGCGCATTGAAGCCGAATTCCGGATGCTTCTTCATGATTTCCATCTCATGCTCGTCGAGCCGGCCGGGCTTCTCCAGAATGGCGACCGGAATGCGCGCCTTGCCGATGTCGTGCAGCATGCCGGCAAAAGACAATCGCTGCCGGTCCGCGCGGGAGGCTCCGATCTGCTGGCCGAAAGCCACCGCCAATCCGGTGACGAGCAGACAATGCTGGTAAGTCGCGCTGTGGTGTGTCCGCACTGTGTCGATCCAAGCCGTAAGACCCTGGGTTTCGACATGGGTGACGATGCCGTCGCTGGCGGAATCCAACGATGCCGAATCCAAATGCTCTCCGAAACACGCCGAGGCGAACACGTTTTGCAAAGTGTTGACGGCGGCGGCGACACTCGGCGATTTGTTGATGGCCGCATTGTCGGGGTCGGCCGATAGCGATGCGACGTCTCCCCACAGAGTCTTCAGGAGCTCACGTGGGTCGATCGGGCGGAAGAGAATATCCGTCGCGCCGAGAGAGAAGGCCCGCGCATGTTGCAAGTGCGAAGCTTTATCGACGGCGAATATGACTTTCACCTTGGCAGGCTTCCGCCCGAGCCATTCCTTCAATTGTTGAAGATAGGTTCCCTTCGCGAGGTCGACGTCGAGCACAATTGAAGCTGCCGGATCGGAGCGCAACGCCTGTTCGAGCGGCCGGAAATCGGCGTCAACCACGTCGACAAGCCGGTCACGCAGGGCTTTATGATCCGCGAGCGAATCGACGACGAAAGTTATTTGCTGCGCAGGCACGGCGGCTCTTTGGTTGCATTTCCAATTTACCAAACCAAAAACTGCACGGGGGGACGCGGTTATCGTGAGATGCGCGTCTCCAAACAAATGCTCTCTTGCCGAGCGCCTAGCTTCATAGCGTGAAGCAACAAGGGGAAAGAGGAGTATCGGGAGCCTGCCGAGCGCATGCTTGGGTTTATTGGCCGGCAACCCGGCTTTGATACTAAAGCGGGAGACTAGGCGGCATTTGCCCCGCTGTGATAAGGATGCCGCCGAGAACGATTAAATCGGAGAGCGGTATGCGGGGATCCATGCTCGTACTGGTTGCAGGCTTGTCAGCGGCAACGATGGCGATGCCGGTGGCGGCACAGGCGCATTGGCGCCACGGACACTGGCACCATGTTTGGCGCCCCGGCCCGTCCTATTATCCGGCCTATGCGGCTTACGGTTATAGCTATTTCCTCGATCCCTACGCGCCGGTCTGCCAATGGCATCGCGCGTGGGACGCGTACTGGCATCGCGACTGCTTCTGATCTCACCCCCCGGTCGAAGCCGTTCATTCGGCGGGAGCCGATAGCGGCACGCGGCGCCGCTTGAGATCGGCAATCTTGCAGCGGGCTAAAATCCGGCGACGGTTTCGAGCGTTTTGCCGGCTCGCGCCTGCGTGCGGCGTCGTTCTTCGACCGCCTCTTTCGTGTCGCGGAGCGGAGCGATCTCCTTGGCGAATTCGGGCCGCGCGGCCAGCCGTTCCTTCCAGGCAAAAACATGCGGGTGAAGCCGCGCCAGCGGGTAGCCGGCAAGCGACAGCCGATGCGCATAGATCAGCCAGGCGATGTCGAGCACGGTCAGCGTATCTCCCATCAGATAAGGTTGCCGCGCCAGGACCTTGTCCATGGCGTCGAACTCGACGCGGAATTTTCGTGCTGACACCCGCGCCGCCTCGTCGGTGAAACCCTCTTTGGCGGCGCGCTCCCAGAATTCGATCTGGATCCGCTTCTCGCGGTCGTCCAGTCCCTGCACCGTGCCGGAGCCGTTGGCTGCGTAGCTCTTCAGCGCTTCGGCGGGCTTGGGCGGCCCCGGTGGTGCGAAGACGAAACGGAAGCTCAGCGTGCGCAGATCGAGATGCAGATCGTCTTCGTGCTTGAGCAGCGCGGCGACGTTGTTCTCGTGACCGGGCGGAATGAGTTTCGGCTCGGGGAACGTCCTTTCGAGATAGGTGATGATATCGTTGCTCTCGATATGCACCGCGCCGTCATGCACCAGGACCGGCACCAGCCCGCGCGGATTGATGCCGAGAAACCACGGCCGGAAGTTCTCGTTGCCGGGCAGATCGATGGGATGCGACTGCCAGGGAATGCCTTTGAGGTTGAGGAAGACGCGCAGCTTCTGCGAGCACGACGAGCCCATGAAGTGCAGGACATGCACGCCCTTCCAGTCGAGCACTTCGCTCGTTTTGATATCGCTGTCGATGAGCTGAACCATCGCCGCACCTCATGCCGCTTTCAACAGCGTCTGCACCTTCGGCCACGGATCGGGCGCGAGGTTTTTAAATGGCGCCCAGTCGGCGTCCTGCATGCGATCGAAGATCGCGGATTTCACCGAAACGCGCTCGCGCACGCGTGACCACCAATCGGCGATCGATGGCTGCGTTTGCCATATCGCACCGAGCTTGAGGAGTTCGAGACGAAGGATGTACGGGATGACCGCGCAGTCGGCGTTGGTAAAGATATTGCCGGCGAGATAGGGGCCGCGCTTGAGATCTTCGGCCATCCACGAAATCATCTTCTGATGCTGGCCGAGCGCGTCGATCACGAATTCCGAATCGAGACCGTGCTCGATCACACTGCGCTTGTACTCCGCCCGCCGCTTGAGCGGCGCCTTGTTGATTTCGGCGAGCCATTGCTCGCGCTGCATTTTCAGGAATCGCGGACGGAACGCCGTGGCAAAGGTGATGATCGTGCACGCATTGTGCATGTATTCGTCGATCAGCTTGTTGTAGAGGCGAACGCGATGGCGTGCGACCGGCGTTTTCGGCATCAACGGCGGATCGGGGAACGCCTCGTCGATATAGTAGAGGATCAGCGAGGATTCCGTGATCACGTTGCCGTTGTGCACCAATGTCGGCACCACGCCGTTCGGATTGAGCTTCATATAGGCGGGGTCGTTCTGGTCGCCCTGCAGCGTCAGGAGATGCTCCTTTACCTCCTGGCCCTTTTCCTTGAGCGCGATGCGCACTTTCTGGGCACAGACCGAATTGATGTTGTGATAGAGTTCCAGCACGTTTGTCCTCCGCAAATGTTTGTTATCGGAGCGGCGATTTCGTGCGCCGCTATTTTTGCCGCCGGTCATCTACGCAGCCAATCTTGCGCGATCGTGCGGCTGACCGAGATCGACCGGCGTTCCCTTGGGGATGATCATGGTCGGGTTCACTTTGGCGATCGAATAATAATTGATGACATAGTAGCGCGGCGTCACTGTGCCGGCCACGCCGGGCACCTGATAAAGCTCGCGCATGTAGTTCGACAGGTTCGGATAGTCGGCGATGCGCTGCCGGTTGCACTTGAACAACGAGAAATAGGCGACGTCGAAGCGCACCAAGGTCGGAAACAGCCGCCAATCCGCTTCCGTGATCTGGCCGCCGACCAGATAGCGCTGGCGCGACAGCCGCGCCTCGAGCCAGTCGAGCGTTTCGAACAGCCCGTCATAGGCTTCGTCGTAGGCGCTTTGCGTCTTGGCAAAGCCTGCGCGGTACACGCCGTTATTGACGTTGTGATAGATACGCTCATTGACCGCGTCGATCTCGGCGCGCAGCGCTTGCGGATAGAAATCGGTACGGTCGCCGGTGATCGCGTTGAATTCCGTGTTGAACATACGGATGATTTCGGACAACTCGTTATTGACGATCCGCTTGGTCTTCTTGTCCCACAGCGTCGGAACCGTGACTTTTCCGGTATAAGTCGGATTGCTCGCGACATAGGCCTCGTACAGATAATGGAAGCCGTTGACCTCGTCGGGAATGCAATCGGGGTAACGGGCATCGCGTTCGAAAGTCCAACCGTTCTGCTTGAGGCCCGGCACCGAGTAGGCGACCGAGATGAGGCCGCTGAGCTTCTTGACGGCGCGGTAGATCAGCGTGCGATGCGCCCACGGGCAGCCGTGCGCGACGTAGAGATGATAGCGGCCGGGTTCGGCCTTGAAGCCTGACGAGCCGTCCGCGGTGATGCGATCGCGGAACACGCTGTCGGCACGCTTGAACTGCCCGGATCGACTGGTCTCTTGCGGCAATTCGCCGTCGGTCCACTTGCCGTCGATCAGAACGCCCATGATGTTGCCGCTCCCGAAATTGCTCACGCATCGAAGTGCGGCTTGATTTTGTATCAACTGTTATATAACGTCAATGGCGATTTGCAGCGATGCGCAGAGGAGCTTCGGCCGCGCCGCCGGCCATAAAATCATGCCGCGCCCGAGAGAATTCGACGAAACCGCCGCGCTCGAAGCGGCCATGGAGTGCTTCTGGCAGCGCGGCTATGAAGCTACGTCGCTGCGCGACCTCACGGCATCCATGGGCCTGACGGCGCCGAGCCTCTACAACGCCTTCGGCGACAAGGAAGAACTGTTCGCGCGCGCCCTGGAGCGCTATCTCGATCGCACGACGCGGGATCGGCTGCGCCGGCTCGAGGACTCGGTTGCCCCGAAGGAGGCGCTGCATCGTTTCTTTGCCGAGATCGTCGAACATTCGATCAAGGACCGGCAGCGCAAGGGCTGCTTTCTGGTGAATTCGGCGCTTGAGGTCGCGCCGCATCATGCCGCGTGCCGCGCTGTGATCGCCGAGCAATTCGGCAAGATCGAAGCGTTCTTCAAGAGATGCATTCGCGCCGCGCAGGCCGATAAAACTGTTCCGCCGCGTGTCGATGCCGACGATACCGCGCGCCTTCTGCTCGGCGTGTTGCTCGGCGTCCGCGTGCTGGCGCGGACCACACCGAATCGCGATGTGCTCGAAGGTGTCGTGCGGCCGGCGCTGGCGCTGCTCGATCAGCCTCGGCGCAAGGGGAGTAAGCGATGATCGACCTTTATTACTGGACGACGCCGAACGGCCATAAGATCACGATCTTCCTCGAAGAGGCGGCGTTGCCGTACCGCATCGTGCCGGTCAATATCAGCAAGGGCGAACAGTTCGAGGCGGACTTTCTTTCGATCTCGCCGAACAATCGCATGCCGGCGATTGTCGATCATAATCCGAAGGACGGCCGCGATCCGATCTCGGTTTTCGAATCCGGCGCCATTCTTGTCTATCTCGCCGAGAAGATCGGCAAGTATCTGCCCAACGGCTTCCGCGACCGCGTCGAGGTGATGGAATGGCTGTTCTGGCAGATGGCGGGGCTCGGGCCGATGGCGGGCCAGAACCACCACTTCTCGCACTATGCGCCGGACAAGATTCCCTACGCGATCGAGCGCTACGTCAAGGAGACGAACCGCTTGTACGGCGTGCTCAACAAGCAACTGTCGGATTACGAATTCATTGCCGGCCGCTATTCGATCGCCGACATGGCTACCTATCCGTGGATCGTCCCCTATGAGCGGCAAGGTCAGAAGCTCGACGACTTCCCGCATCTCAAGCGCTGGTTCGCGGCCATGCGCGAGCGCCCGGCGGTGAAACGCGCCTATGAGCGCGCCAAGGAGATCAATACCGCGCCGACGGTCAGCGAAGAATCGAAGAAGATCCTGTTCGGCCAAACGGCCATGGCAATCGCCAGATGAACCGCAGGTGATCCCATGCTGCTTTATGATCTCGCCGGCGCCGAGCCGGATCGCCGATTTAGCCCTTATTGCTGGCGCATCCGCCTTGCTTTGGCACATAAGAAGCTCACCGTCGAAACGATCCCGTGGCGCTTTACCCAAAAAGCGGAGATCGCTGAGTCGGGCCAGACGCTGGTGCCCGTCCTTGTCGATGGCGCCCGCTGGATCGCCAATTCCTGGACCATCGCGAATTATCTCGAGGACGCTTATCCGGACGCTCCGTCGTTGTTCGGCGGTGCCGTCGCGCGCAGCCTGACGCGGCATTATTCGAGTTTTGCCGACGGCCTAGTTGCTGCAATCTTCCCCTTCGTCGCGCGCGACATTCTCGATCACGTCGCCGACAAGGATCGCGACTATTTCCGCGGGAGCCGCGAGAAGCGCGTCGGCATGACGCTTGAGGCGTTCGTCGCCGATCGAGACAAGAAGCTCCCGGCGTTTCGGGCAAGCCTCGCGCCGCTCCGCGTCACGCTGAAATCGCAAGCATTCTTCGGCGGCGAGAAGCCGCTTTATGCCGATTATGCGGTGTTCGGCCCGTTGCAATGGGCGCGCTGCATCAGCCCGTTCGCGCTGCTGGAGGAGGGCGATCCGGTCAAACTGTGGCGCGACCGGTTGCTCGACAGTTTCGGCGGCTTGGCGCGCGCAGCGCCGGCCTACGACGTTTGATCCCTTGGAAGACTTTGCAAGCAAGAATGAGGTCGTCATGTCCCTGAAGGAACAACTCGCCGAATATCGCGCCGGCTGGTTCAAGCGCGTGCCCGCGGAACGGCAAGCGATCATGGAGCGGCATATCGCGGAGCTGCGCAACGGCCTTGCGAAAACGGCCCTGAAAGCCGGTGATCGCGCGCCGGCCATCGTGCTCGGCAACGCCAAGGGCGAGATCGTCGACGTCGGCGCGCTGTTGAGGAACGGGCCGGTCATCGTCACGTTCTACCGCGGCGGCTGGTGCCCCTATTGCAATCTCGAACTGCGCGCGTTTCAGCAAGTGCTTCCCGAGATCAAAGCAGCGGGCGCGTCGCTCGTCGCCATCAGCCCTGAAAAGCCCGACGATACGCTGTCGACCTCGGAAAAGAATGCGCTCGCTTTCGAAGTGCTTAGCGATGTCGGTCAAAAAGTTGGCCGCGCGTTCGGGCTCGTCTACCACTTCAGCGATGAGTTGAAGTCGGCCTACAAGGGCTTCGGTTTGGATATCCCGGCCAAGAACGGCGCCGAAGAATGGGCGCTGCCGATCTCGGCCACTTATGTCATCGATCGCGGCGGCACGATCGTTTACGCCTATACCGACGCCGACTATCGTGACCGCGCCGATCCCGCCGATATCCTCAAGCTCTTGAAGACGACCGCGGCCGCCGCGTAGCGGTATTTTGCTGGAGCATGATCTTTTCGGAAAGCCGGCTTCCACTTTTCCGGATCATGCTCTAACAGGCTGCTGAAAAACCCTCTCGACGGCAAGGCTGGATAGTGATTCCGTTGTTTGGCGACGACGGGGTGATTTGACATTGCGCGGCGAGGAACGAGAATCGGAAGGGCTTTTTTCGTACATTCGTCTGGAGGAGCGGATTGCAGCGGACCACCCGCTGCGCGCCATCCGGGTGTTGGTGAACGAAGCGTTGGCGGCACTGTCGGGTCGGTTCGAGGAGCTTTATTCCCAGACTGGGCGCCCCTCGATCGCGCCGGAGTATCTGCTTCGGGCGACACTACTGCAGGCCTTCTTCACCGTGCGCTCCGAGCGACAGCTAATGGAGCAGATCGATTACAATCTTCTGTTCCGGTGGTTTGTAGGGCTTTCGATTGACGATGCGGTTTGGGACGCCTCGAGCTTCTCGAAGAATCGAGACCGGCTGCTGGAGGCGGATGTGGCACGCGAGTTCCTGGCTACGTTGCTGTCGCTGCCCAAGGTCAAGCGGCTTTTGTCGAACGACCACTTCTCGGTGGACGGGACATTGTTGAAGGCTTGGGCCGGGATGAAGAGCTTCCGGCCGAAGGATGGCTCAGGCGATCCACCCGCAGGAGGGCGCAACGGCGTGCGCAACTTCCACCGCGAGAAGCGCTCGAACAAGACGCATACGAGCACGACCGACCCGGATGCCAAGCTTTATCGCAAGGGCGACGGCCATGAGGGCCGTCTGTGCTACATGGGTCATGTGCTGATGGAGAACCGCAACGGGCTGGCGGTCGGTGGCGATGTCACGCGGGCGAGCGGCACGGCGGAACGCGACACCGCTCTCGACCTCATCGACAGCCACCGCCAGGGCCGGCGGCGGATCACCGTGGGCGGCGACAAAGGCTTCGATGTCGAGGGCTTTGTCTACGCCTTGCGCGAGCGCAAGATCACCCCGCACATCGCCATCGACGGTCATCTGTCCAAGACCGGCAAGCCGCGCAAGACCGCCGTCGACGAACGCACCCTTCGTCATCCCGGCTACGCCATCAGCCAATGTTGCCGCAAACGCATCGAGGAAGTGTTCGGCTGGATCAAGACGACGGGCGGCCTCGCCCAGCTCAAAGTTCGCGGCTTGGCCAAGGTGCAGGCCGTCTTCACCTTCGCCATCCTCGCCTATAACCTCGTGCGCATCCCCAAGCTTCTGGAGGCGACATGAGCCGCCGCGCAGCGAGCCCATTGATCGGCAAGTGGCGGATCATTGAGATGGCGCTCTGGGACAAGGATTATTTGGATATGGTCGAGCCCGCCTATATTCAGTTCAAAGCCAATGGGCTGGGCGAGTTCAAGTTCGGATGTGTCGTGGGCGCCCTCGATTGCACCCTCTATACCGACGCCGCCGAGTTCACCTGGGAAGGCAGCGACGAAATGGATCGCGTCTCCGCAGACGGATGGGCCGAACGCGACGACGACGGCACGATCCACGGCGAAATCAGCTTCCATCTCGGCGATGAACCAACCTTCAAAGCTCGGAAATGGTGAGTTTTTCAACAGCCTGCTAATCGAGCTTGACGTGCGCGGAGGTGATGACGTTCTTCCAGAGTTCCGTTTCTTGGCGGAAATAGGAGACGGTCGCCTGTGGTGTGCCGCCGACCGGCTCGGCTGACAGATTGGCCAGGCTCTTGAGAATTCCGGGATCGTGCAGGGCCTCGTTCGCGTCGGCATTGACTTTGTCGACGATCGCCGACGGCGTGCCGTGCGGCGCGACGATGGCATACCAAGCGGCCGCGGCGAAGCCGGGTAATGTCTCGGCGATGGTCGGCACGTCGGGCAGGCTTGCCATTCGCCGTGGCGTTGCGACCGCGATGAGTTTCAGCTTGCCCGCTTTGACGAGCTGCATCGAGACGCCGAGATTGTCGAACATGCAATCGACGCTGCCGGCGACGAGATCATTGAGCGCCGGCGCCGAGCCGCGATAGGGCACGTTCTGCAGCTTCATCTTCGCCATCATCTGAAACAGTTCGGAGGTCAGATGCGAGGTGGTGCCGTTGCCCTGCGTGGCGTCGGTGACTTTGCCGGGATTGGCTTGCACGTAAGCGATGAACTCTTTGACCGTGTTGGCCGAGATTCTGTCGGGATTGACGACCAGCGCGTTCGGCACGCGACCGATCACAACGATGGGCAGGAATTGCGTCGGATCGAATGAAAGTTGCGGATAGAGATTTTGATTGATCACCAGAGGCGGCGGCGGCGATGACAACAGCGTATAGCCGTCGGGGTCGGATTTGGCGACGAATTCGGCGCCGATATTGCCGCCGGCGCCGGTGCGATTTTCAAGAACGACCGGCTGCCCCCATTTGCGCGACAGCCACTCGGCGATGATGCGCGGCACGACGTCGGCGGTGCCGCCGGCGGGGAAGGGCACCACGATTTTCACCGGGCGGGAGGGATAGTCCTCGGCCTGCGCTGGCGCAGCGGCGAACGAAGCGAGCGCCAGCGTCAAAGCTATCATTTTCGCCGCGCCGCAAACGGAGTCGGCGTCATTATGTCTTGGCATCGTGACCTTGTCCGTGAGCGTTTCCGGGCGGAACTTAGCCAAATCGCCTTGGCGTCGCCAGGGTGCGACTGGTCGCGGCCGGGCGCGCAAGGCGCAACGGAACAACGTTCGCCGGAGTTTTGCCCAATTGAATCCGTTTGGTGTCATGCGTGGGCCGGGCGCGCTTTCGGAAGCGGCGCGCCCCGGAGGGGTTTTATGTCTCCAAAAATCGCCGCCGCGGTCGCTGTGCTCGCCGGGAGCCTCGCCGCCTGCGCGGCCAATTCCGGGCCGAAGGAAGCGGGCGGCACTGTAGCCGGTGCCGTGGCCGGCGGGGTGATTGGCAATGTCATCGGCGGCAGCGCCGGCAACCGGCTCGCCGGCACGGTGATCGGCGCTGCGGTCGGCGGCATGGTCGGCAATCGCATCGGCGCAGCGCTTGACGACGAAGACCGGCGGCGCGCTTACGCCGCGCAGATGCAGGCGCTCGAGGCCGGTCCTTCGGGTGCGCCGGTGGCATGGCGCAATCCCGATGACGGACGCTACGGCAATGTCGTGCCGGGTCCCGCTTATCAGGCCAACGGTGCCACATGCCGGCAATATACCGAGACTATTTTCGTCGACGGTAATCCGCAGATCGCGCGCGGAACGGCGTGCCGCAATCCCGATGGCACATGGACTGCGGTGGAATAGGACAGCGGTGGAATAAGACTGCGGTCGAATAGCGGGCAATCGGCTGCGTCGATCTTGGAATTGTCCTTGCGCGTAAGTGTTTGGTTTGATCTTCTGTTGCCGGGCGCGGGAGCGGCTGTTGCTTTTCGATGAATTTTGGGGAGAACCTGAAAATGCGTGCAGCGCATTTGGCATTCACGGTTGCATTGCTGATGGGAGTCGCTGGCGGCTTGGCCGGTTGCGGCAAAGGCCCACAAGGTGACGCGGGCCCCGCCGGCCCCGCTGGTCCGCAAGGGCCCAAAGGCGAAGTCGGCGCAATAGGGCCTGCGGGTCCAGCCGGCCCGGCCGGTCCGCAAGGCCCCGCAGGGCCGCCCAGCCCGGGCATCCGGGTCGTCAAATCGGACTGCACGTCAGGTTGCACGGTGCAGTGCCGGGATAATGAAGTTCTGGTCACGGCCTATTGCGGGCCGACCCGCAATGCGGCGCAAATACTCGGCGAACGCGGGGCGTCCTGCGGTCCGGACGCAAGTCCGGCCAACGCGCCATTGGTCGCGGTTTGCGTTGCATCGCCATAATAGACTGCACTGGGTTATGTAAGCGGCGCCAAGACTCGTCGCCGCTTTCACCTTCTCTAAACCCGTTTCGTGCAACGGCCAGGCTCGGCGCGGCCAAAGCCGCGGCGAAAGCGCATTCGTGCCGTAATTCCTGGGCTTTCGCGTAACTGCTTCTTAAGCGCCCGCCGCGTAGAACCCTAGGCGTCAGGGTCAGCACGGTAATCTGGTTATGACGAGCGATGGACAATCCATCGAACGGCTGCAGGAATATCTTCGGACGCTTAAGCCGGAGGCGCGGTCGATGCTCCTCCAGGAGTTCGAGCGCAACCTGCTGCGCGGCGAAGAAAACGCCGGCAACGCCCTGGTGCTCCAGGAATTGCGCCGCGCCATCCGCTCCGACGCCCAGCAGGTCCCCCGCATCGGCGATGCCGCGCGCATGTTCTTTGCGCCGCTCGAACCCTTCCTGATCGACGGCCGCGCCGACCACAAGCGCATCGGACGCATCGCGCGTATCTCACTCGAGCCGATCTGGGGCTGGATCGGCCGCGATCTGATTCCCGCCGAGGTGAAGGCGATCGGCGACGACATCAACCGCGCCTTGCTCGCCGACGACCGCGGCCGCGCCGATCAATTGGTCCGCACCCTGCACGACCGCTCGATCCGGCGCATCAGAGACGCCATTGCCGAAGTCGGCGGCGACGAGAAAGCCCGCCGCCGGCTTGCCGTTCAAGTCGGCACGCCGCGCGCGCTCGAAGACCTCGACACTGTCGTCTCGATCTTGTCGCTGCGCGAAGTGCTGGCCGATTTGGCGCGGCGATTGCCGAACCAGATTCGCGCTTTCGAGCGCGATCAGATCGATCCGGTGAAAGCGCTGCTCGACACCGCGACCGTGCAGTCCGCCTTGGACAAGGTCGGATCGCGCAAGGTGGACGCCTTTACCTATGCGCTCATCCTGGTGATGAGCCGGCTTGCCGCGCCCTGGCAGCTCATCCGCATCGCCACGCGCGCAGCCGAGAGCGACGACACCGCTCGCATCGCCGAAACGCCGTATGCGGTTGCCGTGACCATCGTGCTCGGCGAGGCCGAGAATATGGTCGCCGATCTGCGCGCCGAGATCAAAGCCGGGCGTCCGGTCGCATCGCTGCTCAAGAATATTCACGACGCGGCGCGCGGACTGCGCACGGAAATCGACCTGTCGGGCGATTCGCCCTGGAGCCGCCAATTGGCGGCGATCCGCAACGACATTTCCGCGATGCTGAAATCGGAGATCGAAACCACGCCGGGAACGCATCAGGCGCCTGCTGCGCCCGCGCCCGGCCAAGGACATCCCGCCCGGCGCGCTTCTTGATCCGCGCGACGTCGAGGAGGCCGAGATGCGGGTCGAATTCGTCGGGGCCTGCCGCCATTACGCCGGCGAGCTCGCGATCAACGAAGTGACGATGCGCGCCCATTCGGAGCTGACCCAGATCCTCGAGACCGGCACCAAGATCCTGCTCGATTCGCTGCGCCAGGCCGGCGACGCCGACCGGCCGTTCCGGCAGTCGCAAGTCGAGGCCGCGATCCGCTTTTGCCGCTCGGTCTTCGGCGCCGAATATGCGGGCTTGCTCGCCAAGGCGGCCGAAATCGCTGTGCACGCGGCGGCTGCATCTGACCGCAAACCGGCGCGGGCCTGAGCCACCGCGACCCCATATCTTTCCGCAGCCGAATGCGGCATATAGCGCCCAATTGCCGCGCTTCGGCTCCCATTGCGGCCGCATTGGGGCCGTGATGATAAACGCTCCGCGCCAAGCCTTTGCGCTAAGGCTGCGATGTCTTTGCGTAAGGCGCTTGCGCCATTGCGGCGGCCGTGCCGTTTTGCCCCGATGATGATGTCCTGATGCGACGCTCAAAACGATGACGCTTTGGTTCATTTTTGCGCTGATGACCGCCGCGGCCGCCTTCGCCGTGTTGTGGCCGCTTGGGCGCAAGCCGGGCGCCGGAAGCGGGGGCAGCGATCGGGTCGTTTATGCCGATCAGCTCCACGAAATCGACCGCGATCGTGCGGCGGGACTGATCGGCGAGGCGGAAGCGGAGGCGGCACGCGTAGAGATTTCGCGCCGGCTCCTGGCCGCGGCGGATGCTGAAACCTCCGCCCCGGCCGCCCCGTCGGCGCAGCAATTTGCCGTCCGTCACCGCGCCGCGGCAATCGCGGCCGTCATCATATTGCCAGTGATCGGGCTCGGCTTTTATCTCACGCTCGGCTCGCCGGAGATTCCGGGTCGAGCCTGCCTTTGCCCGTGTCGACACGCCGATCGGCGCGCAGTCCATCGCGAGTCTCGTCAGCCAGGTCGAGGCGCATCTCGCCAGCAATCCCAAGGATGGCGCCGGCTGGGAGGTGATCGCGCCGGTCTATATGCGGCTTGGCCGCTTCGACGACGCGGTCGACGCGTGGCGCAAGACGCTCGCGCTCAACGGCGACAGCGCGACGCGCGAAGTCCGATCTCGGCGAGGCGCAGGTCGCCGCCGCGAACGGCGTGGTGACCGATGAAGCCATGACCGCATTCGAGCGCGCCGTCGCCGCCGATCCGCACGAGCCGAAGGCCAGCTATTTTCTCGGTCTCGCCGACGAACAGGATCGGCAAGAGCGATGCCGCCGCGGCGAACTGGCGCGCCTTGCTTGCCAGCGCGCCGCCCGACGCGCCGTGGGTGGGATTTGTGCGCGACGCACTGGCGCGCGTTACGGCTGCGGCCGAAATTGAGCCTCCGGCTGCCGCCAATGGGCCGCGCGCAGGCGATGTCGCCGCAGCCGCCAATCTCAACGACAAGCAACGCCCCGATATGGTCCGCGGCATGGTCGCGCGGCTTGCCGACCGGCTGCATACGTCAGGCGGCGACGTGGAAGGATGGCTCCGCCTCGTGCGGGCCTATGTCGTGCTCGGCGATCGCGACAAGGCGAAGGACGCCGCGGCCGACGCCAAGCGCGCGCTGGCGGATCATCCCGACGACATCAAACGGATCGACGATCTTGTCAGCGGCCTGGGACTGAAGGCTGATGCGGATCGAACGATGCCAAGAAGAGAATAGAAAAGAGCTAAGACGAGAACCGGGACAAGAATAATGACACGCAAGCAGCGGCGCCTCGTTCTGATCGGCGGCGGCCTCGGCGTGCTCGCCATTGCGGTTGCGCTGATGCTCAACGCGTTCCGCGACTCCATCGTGTTCTTCAATTCGCCGAGCGACGTGGCCGAGAAGCATGTCGGCGCCCGGCACGCGCATTCGCCTCGGCGGCCTGGTGAAGGCCGGCAGCCTGGTGCGCGGCGACAATCTGCAAGTCCGCTTCGACGTGACCGACGGCAACAGCGAGATCCCGGTCGCCTATCAGGGCGTGCTGCCCGATCTGTTCCGCGAAGGGCAGGGCGTGGTCGCCGAAGGCGCGCTCGACGGCGCCGGCGTGTTCAACGCCGACACCATCCTCGCCAAGCACGACGAGACCTACATGCCGAAGGAGGTCGCCGATGCCTTGAAGAAGTCGGGGCATTGGAAGGACGATTACGGGCCAAGCGGGCGGCGATGCCGGTCGCGGGAGCGGGGCAAGTGATCGCCGAACTCGGCCATTACGCGCTGATGCTGGCGCTCGGCCTGGCGCTGATCCAGGGCACGATGCCGATCGTCGGCACGCGCAGCAACGATCTCGGCGCTGATGAGCATGGCGGCGCCGGCGGCGCTGGCGCAATTCGTCTTCGTCGCGCTGGCGTTCGGCGCGCTCGGCGATTGCTACGTCACGTCGGATTTCTCGGTGCTCAACGTCTACGAGAATTCGAATTCGGCAGATGCCGCTGCTCTACCGGCTCGACCAGCGTCTGGGGCAACCACGAAGGCTCGATGATGCTGTGGGTGTTCGATCCTGGCGTTGTTCGGCGCGCTGGTCGCGCTGTTCGGCAGCAATCTGCCGGCTGACGCTGAAGGCCAATGCGCTTGCGGTGCAGGCCTGGATCGCGGCCGCCTTCGATCTTTTCATTCTGATCACCTCGAATCCGTTCCTGCGCATCGCCGATGCGCCGTTCGAAGGCCGCGATCTCAATCCGATCCTGCAGGATCCCGGCCTCGCGTTCCATCCGCCGCTGCTCTATCTCGGCTATGTCGGCTTCTCGATCGCGTTCTCCTTCGCCATCGCGGCGCTGCTCGAAGGCCGCATCGACGCGGCCTGGGCGCGCTGGGTGCGGCCGTGGGTGCTCGGCGCCTGGATGTGCCTGACGCTCGGCATCGCCGGCGGCTCGTACTGGGCCTATTACGAGCTCGGCTGGGGCGGCTACTGGTTCTGGGATCCGGTCGAGAACGCCTCGCTGATGCCGTGGCTCGCCGGCACGGCGCTGCTGCATTCCGCCGTGGTGATGGAAAAGCGCGGCGCGCTCAAGGTCTGGACCATCCTGCTCGCGATCCTCGCTTTCTCGCTGTCGCTGATCGGCACCTTCCTGGTGCGCTCCGGCGTGCTCACCTCGGTGCATGCTTTCGCCACCGATCCGACGCGCGGCGTTTTCATCCTCGCCATCCTCGTCGTCTTCATCGGCGGCGCGCTGGCGCTTTATGCCGTGGCGCGCGCCGCTGCTCAAGCAGGGCGGCCTGTTCGCGCCGATCTCGCGCGAAGGCGCGCTGGTCTTCAACAATCTGTTCCTGACCACCGCCTGCGCCACGGTGTTCGTCGGCACGCTCTATCCGCTGGCGCTGGAAGCGCTGACCGGCGACAAGATCTCGGTCGGGCCGCCGTTCTTCAACTCGACCTTCGGCCCGCTGTTCGTGCCGCTGTTGCTGGCGATGCCGTTCGGGCCGCTGCTCGGCTGGAAGCGCGGCGATCTTCTCGGCGCGGCGCAGCGCCTGCTGGCCGCGGCGATCCTGCTCGGCGCGTCGCGATCGCCGCCGCCTTCGCGCTCGCAACACGGCGGCCCGGTGCTGGCGCCGTTCGGCGTCGGGCTTGCGATCTTCGTCATGGCCGGCGCGCTCATCGACATCTGCCGAGCGCACCATGATCCTGCGCGTGCCGTTTCGGCGCGGCGCTGCGGCGCGCGGCCGGGATTGCCGCGCTCGGCCTGGGGCACGGCGTTCGCGCATTTCGGCATCGGCGTCACGCTGCTCGGCATCGTCGCGGTCACCGCCTGGGGCGCCGAGCGCATCGCCGCGCTGAAGCCGGGCGACACGCGTCGACATCGCGCACTACCGGCTCACCTTCGACGGCTTGTTCGAGCGGCCCGGCGCCGAATTATCACGAACTCGTCGGCCGCTTCACCGTGCGCCGCCCAAGCGGCGAGTTGCTCGGCTCATGGAGCCGAGCCGGCGCACCTTCCCGGCGCGCAACATGGCGACCACCGAGGCGGCGCTGATGACGCGCGGCGTCAGCCAGCTCTATCTGTCGCTCGGCGATCCCGACCCAGACGGCTCGGTTGCGGTGCGGCTCTATTTCAAGCCGCAGGTGCTGCTGATCTGGCTCGGCGCGGCCTGATCATGTTCGTCGGCGGCGGCCTGTCGCTGTCCGACCGGCGGCTGCGCGTCGGCGCGCCGCGGCCGGCGAAGGGCAACTCGTCGCGGCGCTGCAGCCGGCGGAGTGAGACGTCGTGAAGACACGTGCCTGACAACATCCTGCTGCAGGCCGTCGCATGGCGCTCGTCGTGCTGCTTGTGGCGTCGCGCCGCTGCGCGCGGTCGAGCCCAACGAGATGCTTGCCGACCCGGCTCTGGAAGCGCGCGCGCGCACGCTGTCGCAAGGACTTGCGCTGCATGGTCTGCCAGAACCAGTCGATCGACGATTCCGACGCGCCGCTGGCGCACGATCTGCGCGTGCTGGTGCGCGAGCGGATCAAGGCCGGCGACAGCGACACCCAGGTGATCGATTTCCTGGTCGCCCGCTACGGCGAATTCGTGCTGCTCAAGCCGCCGTTGTCCTGGCACACCGCGGCCTTGTGGGGCCTGCCGCCGGCGTTCTCTTGATCGGCATCGCCGTCATGGTCGTCATGGCGCGCCGCAGAACCGCGCTACCCGCCTCGGGCGTTCTGACGTCGGCCGAAGAAGCGCGCGTCGAGGAACTCTTGCGCAGCGAAGGCCTGAATAGGCGGTTTGAGCAGCACGAATTCGCCGATCCCGCAACGCCAATCTGTCGCATCGCGCCAATTTACGTAACACATTGTTTCCACGTTATAATTAAGCATACCCTGCAACATTACAAACTTTTAATCCCGCCGACAGAGCGCCGTAAGGCGCGCTGTCCCATGTTTCGAGCCGAAGCGGGGCCAAAACGGGCGCCTACCGGGCTGCTTTCCGTCGCAAGACGGACAATCGATTTGGAGACGGATATGAACGGCACTTCACCAGCAATCGCGCCGCGATTCTGTTCTGTGCGGCGCATTGCGCTTCTGGCGACCACGATTGCCGGCCTTGGCGCGCGCGGCGTTCTTGCGCCCGAGCATGCCGAGCCTTCGTCGGATCGGCGCATGCGCAGAATCTGACGCGAGAAGGTCCAGCAACTGCCGCAGCGTCCCGTCGGCTTTGCCGACATCGTCGACAAGGTGAAACCGGCGGTGATCTCGGTGCGCGTCAAGATCGACCGGCCGGTCGAATCCGGTGTCAATAACGACGACGACAACGATCTGCCGTTTCCGCCCGGCTCGCCGTTCGATCGCTTCTTCAAGCGCTTCGGCATGCCGAACGGCGGCCCCAACGGCGGACCGCAGGGCCACCAGGTCATTACCGGCCAGGGCTCGGGCTTCTTCATCACCGCCGACGGCTATGCGGTGACCAACAATCACGTCGTGCAGAACGCCGAGAACGTGCAAGTCACGACCGACGACGGCAAGACCTACACCGCCAAGGTCATCGGCACCGATCCGCGCACCGACCTCGCGCTGATCAAGGTCGACGGCAAGCGACTTCCCGTTCGTGAAGCTTGCCGACAAGCGCGCCGCGCATCGGCGACTGGGTGCTCGCGGTCGGCAATCCGTTCGGTCTCGGCGGCACCGTGACCGCCGGCATCGTCTCGGCCCGCGGCCGCGACATCGGCGCCGGCCCTTATGACGACTTCATCCAGATCGACGCGCCGGTCAACAAAGGCAATTCCGGCGGCCCGACTTTCGACGTCGACGGCAATGTGATCGGCGTCAACACGGCGATCTTCTCGCCGTCCGGCGGTTCGGTCGGCATCGCCTTCGACATTCCCGCCGACACGGTGAAGAGCGTGATCGCGCAGCTGCGCGACAAGGGCAGCGTCACCCGCGGCTGGATCGGCGTGCAGATCCAGCCGGTGACGCCCGACATCGCCGACAGCATGGGCCTGAAGAAGGCGGCCGGCGCGCTCGTCTCCGAGCCGCAGACGAACAGCCCGGCGGCCAAGGCCGGCATCGAGAGCGGCGACGTCATCACCTCGGTCGACGGCACGCCGATCCACGATGCGCGCGAACTGGCGCGCAAGATCGGCACCATGGCGCCCGGCACCTCGGTCAAGCTCGGCACCGATCCGTCAACGGTCAGGAAAAGACCGTGACGCTGACGCTCGGCACGTTGCCGAACGAGCAAAGCGGCGTCCAACGATCAAGACAGTCAGCGCGACGTGCCCGACGCGGACGTGCCGAAGCTCGGCCTGACGCTCGCGCCCGCCGATCAAGAATTCGGGCGGATAGCACGGCGTCGTCGTCACCGCCGTCGATCCGACGGCGGCATCGCCGCCGATCACGGCTTCCAGGTCGGCGACGTCATTCTCGATGTCGGCGGCAAGTCGGTGTCGACGCCGGCCGACGTCCGCAAGGATCTCGCCGACGCCCGCAAGCGAGGCAAGCACACGGTGTTGTTCCGGGTGAAGTCGGGCGAGGGCACCCAGTTCGTCGCGCTGCCGCTCGGCAACGCCTAGACCAGAAATGGGGCGATCCGCCGGCATCCGTCGCCCCCGCTGGCGGGCGTTCCTGGGGGACGGGCCGCAAGACCCGTCCCCGCCGAATACCAACTCTGCCTCCGGCATCCGTCGCCCCCGCTGGGGTGGAGTGGTCGAGGGGGTGGCGGGCAACCTCGCCACCCCCTCACTATTTTGCAGGAGGTGCGGCGTGTATCATTGTGAAACATGATCGGTATGAGCCCGCCAGCCGGCTTTCGAATTGCCAGCGCGATACACCACCATGCGCCTTCTCATCATCGAGGACGACCGCGACGCGGCCGATTATCTGGTCAAGGCGTTCCGCGAGGTCGGCCATATCGCCGATCAGGCCGCCGACGGCGAAGAGGGCTTGGCAGCTCGCGCTCGACGGCCAATACGACGTGCTGATCGTCGACCGCATGCTGCCGAAGCTCGACGGGCTGTCGGTCATCGCCGCGTTGCGCACCAAATCGATGGAGACGCCGGTCCTGATCCTCTCCGCGCTCGGCCAGGTCGACGACCGGGTCAAGGGGCTGCGCACCGGCGGCGACGATTATCTCGCCAAGCCCTACGCCTTCTCGGAATTGCTGGCGCGCGTCGAGGTGCTGGCGCGCCGGCGCGGCAGCCGCGGCGAGGAGACCGTCTATCGCGTCGCCGATCTCGAGCTCAACCGGCTGTCGCACGAAGTCAGCCGCGCCGGGCAGGAGGTTGCAGCTGCAGCCGCGCGAATTCCGCCTGCTCGAATATCTGATGCGGCATGCCGGCCAGGTCGTCACCCGCACCATGCTGTTGGAGAATGTCTGGGACTATCATTTCGATCCGCAGACCAACGTGATCGACGTGCACATTTCGCGGCTGCGATCCAAAATCGACAAAGGCTTCGCGCAGCCGTTGCTGCACACCGTGCGCGGCGCGGGCTATATGATCCGCGACAGCGCGAAGCCGTAAGCGCGACCCATCAGCCGGTTTGCCGGCAAGGCCGGTTGTCGGATAAGGCAATGGCGCGGTCAGGGGGAAGACGGAGATCGCCGGGAGGTCGTCATGACCAAGTTTGCCATGACCAAGATTAACGCAGGCAATGCTGTGGGCAATGCGGCGCCTTTCATCGCGGCGCGCGAATTGCTGCTGAACCATCGCGAGGACTACATACGCGCCACCGCGAATTCCAATGGCCGAAGCTCGACCGATTCAACTGGGCGCTCGATTATTTCGACGTCATGGCGCGCGGCAATGTGCATCCGGCGCTGTGGCTGGTCGACGAGGATGCGGGCGAGACCAAGCTGTCCTTCGCGCAACTGAGCGAGCGCTCGAACCGCATCGCCAATGCATTGCGCGATCTCGGCGTGCGGCGCGGCGACCGCATTCTGGTCATGCTCGGCAATGTCGCGCCGCTGTGGGAATGCATGCTGGCGGCGATGAAGCTCGGCGCGGTGATCGTGCCGGCAACCACGCTCTTGACGCGCAACGATCTCGCCGACCGCTTCGCGCGCGGCCGCGTCCGCCATGTTGTCGCCAGCGCCGACGCCGCGGCAAAATTCGCCGACCTGCCGGGAGACTATACCCGCATCGTCGTCGGCAAGGAGGTTCCGGGCTGGATCCCGTTTGAGGCAGGTTACGGTTCGCCCGCAGAGTTCACGCCCGACGGCGAAACGCGGGCCGACGATCCGATGCTGCTCTATTTCACCTCGGGCACGACGGCGACGCCGAAGCTCGTCTTGCACAGCCACCAGAGCTATCCGGTCGGTCATCTGTCGACGATGTATTGGCTCGGTCTGCGGCCCGGCGATTTGCATCTCAACATTTCCTCGCCGGGCTGGGCCAAGCACGCCTGGAGCTGTTTCTTTGCGCCGTGGAATGCGGAAGCCGCCGTGTTCATCGTCAACCAGAAGCGTTTCAATGCACGCGGGCTTCTCGACACCATCGCGCGCTGCGGCGTGACGACGTTTTGCGCGCCGCCGACGGTATGGCGCATGCTGATCCAGGAAGACCTGTCGGCCTGGAAGGTCGCCGTCAACGAACTGATCGGCGCCGGCGAGCCGCTCAATCCGGAAGTCATCGAGCGCGTCAAATCCGCGTGGGGCATCACCATCCGCGACGGCTACGGCCAGACCGAAACGACGGCGCTGGTCGGCAACACGCCCGGGCAGAAGGTCAAGCCGGGCTCCATGGGACGACCGCTGCCGGGCTATCGTGTCGCGCTGCTCGATGTCGACGGTGCGCCGGCCAGGGAGGGCGAGATCTGCCTGAAGCTCGATCCGCGCCCGACCGGGCTGATGCAAGGCTACCAAGCCGACGACGGCGGCGTCCGCGTGCTCGACGGCGCGGTCTATCGTACCGGCGACGTCGCCTTAGTCGACGACGACGGCTATCTCACCTATGTCGGCCGCGCCGACGATGTGTTCAAATCCTCCGATTACCGGATCAGCCCGTTCGAGCTCGAAAGCGTGCTGATCGAGCATCCGGCGGTCGCCGAAGCTGCCGTCGTGCCGTCGCCCGATCCGATGCGGCTTGCGATACCGAAGGCCTATCTGGCGCTGGCGCCCGGCCATGCGCCGGACCGCGCGACGGCGCTGTCGATCTTCCGCCATTGCCGGACCGCGCTGGCGCCGTTCAAACGGGTGCGGCGCATCGAATTTGCCGAACTGCCGAAGACGATCTCCGGCAAAATCCGCCGCGTCGAATTGCGGCGGACCGAGGCCGCCAACCGGCGCGACGACAAACGGGCGCCGCTCGAATTCCGGGAAGAAGACTTTTCCGAAAGCGAACTCAACGTGCGATCCGAGAGAACCTGATACGTGTCGGCGCTCGGCAAACTTCTTCGCACCACGGCGTTTCAGCTGACGCTGGTCTATCTGCTGATCTTCGTTCTGTTCGCGGCGTCGCTGCTCGGCTATTTCGCGCTCAATACGCGCCGGCTGATCACCGAGCAGATCACCAACACGGTCAATACGGAGATCACCGGCCTGTCGCGAACAATATGCCCAAGGCGGCATCAGGCGGCTGGTGATCGTCGTCGATCTGCGCTCGCGGCGGCCGGGCTCGAGCCTCTACCTGGTGACGACGCCGACGGGCGAGGGGCTTGCCGGCAATGTCGGATCGCTCGAGCCCGGCGTGCTCGACCATCCCGGCTGGCTGGAAACCAATTACCGCAGGCTCGATGCGCCGGAGGGCAGCGACCATCGCGCCCTGGTGCAGGTGGTGCAGCTGCCCGGCGGCTTTCACCTTCTGGTCGGGCGCGATCTCGAAGAGCGCGAGCGGCTGTTCGGCATCATTCCGAATGCCGGGCGATGGTCGTTCGCGCTCGTCGATCGTGCTCGGGCTCGCCGGCGGCTTCTTCGTCAGCCGGCGCGTGCTCAAGCGCATCGACGCCATGACCGGCACGGCGCAAACCATCATGGCGGGCGATCTCACCGGCCGCTTGCCGGTCGCCGGAACCGGCGACGAACTCGACCGTCTCGCGGAAAACGTCAACGCCATGCTCGAGCGCATCGAAGCGCTGATGCGCGGGCTCAAGGAAGTCTCCGACAATATCGCGCACGATCTCAAAACGCCGCTGACGCGGCTGCGCAACCGCTGCGAACAGGCGCTGCGCCATCCGACCGGGCGAGAGCGACTATCGCGCAGCGCTGGAGACGACCATCGCGGAATCCGACGATCTTATCCGCACCTTCGACGCGCTATTGATGATCGCGCGCGCCGAATCCGGCCAGGCGCGCGACAACATGACCGAATTCGACGCGGCCGAGATCGCCCGCGATGTCGGCGAGCTCTACGAGCCGCTGGCCGAGGAGAAGGGCTTGCGATTCAAGGTCGAAGCGCCGGCGGCGGCGCCGGTGCGGGGCAACCGCGAATTGGTAAGCCAGGCGCTGGCGAATCTGATCGACAACGCCATCAAATATGCCGGGCCGAACGGCAAGCTGAACGGCGCGGCGAACGGCGCGCCCGCCGAGATCGTGGTCGCGGCGGGCAGCGAGGGCGAGCGCATCGCGCTGAGCGTGGCCGATCACGGTCCCGGCATTCCCGAAGGCGATCGCGGCCGCGTGGTCGAACGCTTCGTGCGGCTCGAACAGAGCCGGTCTGAGCCCGGTTCCGGCTTGGGCCTGAGCCTGGCGTCTGCTGTGGCGCGACTGCATGGCGGCGAACTGAAGCTCGAAGATAATCATCCGGGCCTGCGGAGCGTCATCGCCTTGCCGCGGGCGGGACCCGTGGTGACGGGATGAAACGGCCTGCCGCCGGCAAGCGCGAAACAGCAACGCGGCGAAGCGGCGCTGGTCCACCGCCTGCGCGGGCCGATGCGTGTGCCGTCGCCGCAATCCGCCGCGCGCGTATCGTCGTGGCTCGACGGCATTGAGCCGAAAGCGATCAGCGCGGCATTGACGGCGCTGCTCCGCGAATATCCGCCGCTTGAGACAATGCTGGATGGCATCGCCGAGGCGGCGCCGTATCTTTGGGACCTCATTCGCGCCGACCCCGCGCGCTTTACGCATCTGCTCGAAAGCGACCCGGACGAGGCGATGGCGGCGCTGCTCGCCGAAACACGCAGCGCCGCCGCCGCGGCGCCGTCGCCAGCCGAGGTGATGCGCGTTCTTCGCCGCATGAAGGCGGAAGCCGCGCTGCTGATCGCGCTCGCCGATATCGGCGATGTCTGGCCTGTCGCGCGGGTCACCGCGGCGCTGACCGAAATCGCCGAGACGCGCTTTGCGCGTTGCCGTGTATCACCTTCTTCGGCGAAGCGGCAAAGCGCGGCAAATTCCATCCCGCCGATCAGAGCGATCCCGCGGTGAATTCCGGCTATATCGTGCTCGCCATGGGCAAGATGGGCGGCTACGAGCTGAACTTTTCCAGCGACATCGATCTCATCGTCTTTTTCGATCGCGGCACGGCGCAAGCTCGCGCCCGATGTCGAGCCGGGCCAGTTCTACGTGCGCCTGACGCGCGACCTGGTGAAACTTCTGCAGGAGCGCACGCCGGACGGCTATGTGTTCCGCGTCGATCTGCGGCTGCGCCCCGATCCGTCCTCGACGCAGATCGCGATCTCGACCGAAGCGGCGCTCGACTATTACGAAAGCCGCGGCCAGAACTGGGAGCGCGCGGCGCTGATCAAGGCGCGGCCATGCGCCGGCGATCTGGCCGCGGGCGAGAAGTTCCTGCGCGATCTCTCGCCCTTCATCTGGCGCAAATATCTCGACTACGCGGCCGTCGCCGACGTGCACGCGATGAAGCAGGCAGATTCACGCCTATCGCGGTCACGGCGAGATTGCGGTCGAGGGCCACAATATCAAGCTCGGCCGCGGCGGCATCCGCGAGATCGAATTTTTCGTGCAGACCCAGCAGCTCATTGCCGGCGGCCGTCACGCCGAATCTGCGCGGCCGCGGCACCGTCGCCACGCTCGACGCGCTGGCCGCCGGCGGCTGGATCGACGCCGCGAGGCGCGCGACGAGCTGACGGCGGCCTACGACTTTCTGCGCCGCGTCGAGCATCGCCTGCAGATGATGGCCGACGAGCAGACCCACACGCTGCCGGCCGAGCGCGAAGCGCTCGAGCGTCTTCGCACGCTTTCTCGGCTTCAAGGACCGCGACGATTTCGCCGCGGCGCTGCTTGCGCCACATGCGCACGGTCGAGCGGCACTATGTCAGGCTGTTCGAGCAGCGCGCCGGCATTGCTGGCGCAGCAGCAGAATCTGTCGTTCGTGACCGGCCAAGGAAGACAAGGCAGCGAAGCGGAAACAGACGAGGGCGACACGCTCGATCGGCTGGCGCAAATGGGCTTTCGCCAGCCGCGCGAAGTCGCCGCCGCCGTGCGGCGCTGGCATGCGGGCACTTATCGCGCGCTGCGCGGCGAGCAGGCGCGCGCCAATCTCACCGAGCTCGTGCCGGTCATCATCGATCAATTCGCGCGCGGCGGAAAATCCGGATGCGGCTTTTGCCGCCTTCGACCGCTTCCTCGCCGGTCTTGCGCGCCGGCGGGCGGTTGCTCTCGCTGCTGCGGCAAAATCCGGAGCTGATCCGCTTTGTCGCGCTGATCCTCGGCGTGGCGCCGCGGCTTGCCGATATTCTGGCGCAGAATCCGCACGTCATCGATCCGCTGATCGATCCGAGCTTTCTTCGGCGCGCTGCCGGACGCAAAGCGGCTGGAGAGCCGATGCTGGCCAGCGCGCTCGGTGAAACGCGCGGCTACGAGGACATGCTCGATGCGATCCGCCTGTTCGGCCAGGAGCACATGTTCCTGATCGGCGCGCGCATTCTGTCCGGCTCGGTCTCGGCGGAGCAGGCCGGCGAAGTCTTCGCGCGGCTTGCCGACGTGCTGATCCGCGCACTGTGCATACGCGCGTCGGAGGCCGATTTCGCCGCACGTTCACGGCCGCATCCGCGGCGGCCAGAGCGCGATCGTCGCGCTCGGCCGGCTCGGCGCGCGCGAGATGACGGCGAGCTCCGACCTCGACCTCATCGTGATCTACGATTTCGATCACGACCATCCGAATTCCGACGGCAAGCGCCCGCTCTATGGCGGGCAATATTTTGCGCGTTTCACCCAGCGCCTGATCAGCGCGCTCACCGCGCAGACCAATTACGGCGTGCTGTATCAGGTCGACATGCGGCTGCGGCCGTCGGGCCGCTCCGGTCCGCTGGCGACGCAGATCGACGGCTTCGTCAGCTATCAGGAACGCGAGGCCTGGACCTGGGAGCATATGGCGCTGACGCGCGCGCGCGTCGTGTCGGGACCGCCGGATTTCGCCGCGCGCATCGAGGCAGCGATCCGCGACGTGCTTTGCCGCGAGCGCGAATGCCAACGATCGATCGCCGACGACGTGGTCGACGATGCGCGGCGCGATCGCCAAGGAAAAGGGCGATGCCGACCCTTGGGATCTCAAATATGCCGCCGGCGGGCTCGTCGATATCGAGTTCATCGCCCAATATCTGCAGCTCGTGCATGCCGCGGCCACGCCGGACATTCTCGATACCTCGACGGCGCGGATGCTGGAAAAGGCGGCGCGGCTCGGCGTGCTCAAGCCGGAAGACGCCGACGTGCTGCGGCCCGCGGTGCGGCTGTTTCACGACCTGACGCAGATTTTGCGGCTGTGCCTGTCCACGGCCGTTCGATCCGAAGACGGCGAATGCCGGCGTGCTGGCGCTCCTGGCGCGCGCCGCCGACCTGCCGGATTTTGCCGCGCTGCAGGCCCATGTCGAGGACACGCAGCGTCAGGTGCGGGAATGCTTTGTGCGGATTCTCGGGAAGGCGCCGTAGCGTTATGCTCGCTACGCCACGCGGCGTTCCGGGGTGATCTTGGCGTCGGCCGCCCGCGCCGCAATCTTTGCCTCCAATGGCAGGCGGACCACGACCGTGGTGCCTTTGCCGAGCGTGGAGCGGATGCGCATGGCGCCGCCATGCAGTTCGGCGAGCGATTTGGCGATGGCGAGGCCGAGGCCCGAGCCTTGGTACCTCTTGGTCAGCTGGCTTTCGACCTGCTCGAACGGCCGGCCGAGCTTGTGCAGCGCATCCTTGGGAATGCCGATGCCGTTGTCCTCGATGGCGATGGTGACCATGCCGCCGCGGCGCCGCCACAGACCGTCACCGCGCCGCCGTCGGGCGTGAACTTCACGGCGTTGGACAAGAGATTGAGCGCGATCTGCTTCACCGCGCGGCGGTCGGCGTTGAGCACGAGTTCCGGCTCGATCCGTGACTTGAGCTTGAGACGCTTTTCGCCGGCGCGGGTCGAGACGACCCGCAGGCAGTCGGCGAGGATAGGTTCGAGCTCGACGGCTTCGGGGACGAGGCGGATGCCGCCGGCCTCGATCTTCGACATGTCGAGGATGTCGTTGATGACGTCGAGCAGATATTCGCCGCTCTCGCGGATATCGCGGGAATATTCGGTGTATTTCTCCGCGCCGAGCGGGCCGAACATTCCCGATTCCATGATTTCGGAGAAGCCGATGATGGCGTTGAGCGGCGTGCGCAACTCGTGGCTCATATTGGCGAGGAATTTCGACTTGGCCTGATTGGCCTCCTCGGCGCGGGTTTTTTCCTCGGCGTATTTTTCGGCGAGATCGGCCAGTGCGACGGTCTGGAGTTCCAGCGCCTGCTGCGATTTGCGCAAGTCGACGATGGTGGCGATCTGGCGCTTTTCGCCCTCGATCAGCTTCTGCTCGTGCTGCTTGATCTTGGTGATGTCGGTGCCGACCGAAACATAGCCGCCGTCCTTGGTGCGGCGCTCGCTGATATGCATCCAGCGGCCGTCGTCGAGTTGCGCCTCGAAAGTGCGGGCGCCGCGCGGCTGGCCGTCTTCGTTGACGATGGTGGTGCGGATGATCGGGGTCTTTCCGGCGGCGACGATTGCTTCGTAAGAGGTGCCGGACGCGACCGCCTCGTCGGGCAGATGGTGCAGTTCCTGAAAGTTCGAATTGCACAGCACCAGGCGGTTGTCGGCGTCCCACAGCACGAAGGCTTCGGGAATGGTCTCGATGGCGTCGCGCAGCCGCAGATCGGCCGCCATCGTCCGCTCGACCAGACTTTTCTGCTCGGTGATGTCGACGGCGATGCCGATCAGATGCAGGCCGGCTTCGCCGTCCTGGCGCGCCAGTTCGCAGCGCGCGCGCAGCCACAGCCAGCGGCCGTCGGCGTGACGCATGCGGAAGGCGTGATCGATCGACTGCACCTTGGCGTCGGCAAGCTGGGTGGCAAGCTCATAAAGATTGATATCGTCGTGGTGCACGAGCGCATTGACCTCGCCGAAGGTGAGCAGATCGTCCTTCTGCGGCAGACCGAGCAGGTCGATACATCGAGTGCGACCAGAACACGCGGCCGCGCGCCAGATCCCAATCCCACAAGCCGCAGCGGCCGCGATTGAGCGCGGTGTCGATGCGGCTGCGCACGGTGTCGTGGATGAGATCGGCTTCGCGGGCGCGCGTCGCCTGCCAGTGAAAGGCGAAGCCGAGGATCAGCACGACGAAGCCGGTGGTTGCCGACAGCGTGACGGTGAGCGCGGTGGTCGAGCGCCAGTTGGCCAGCGCATCGTCGCGGCCCTGCACCACGGCGAGGAGGCCGACGGGATTTTTCAGCGCCCGCACCGTCGCGAAAGCGGGGTCGCCGTCGGCCAAGGTGATCTCGAGGGTTCCCGCCGCCGCGCCGCAGGTGGTCAGCGGCTGCAGCGGTCCGAGCACGTCGAGAAGCGAGCGGCCCAGCATTTGCGGCGCGTCCGGGGCGGCGGCGATGATGGTGCCGCCGGCGTCGGCGATCAGAACGCTACGGCCGGCGCCGGCGGCCCAGGCGGGCAGTGCCTTTTCGATGGCCTCGGAACTGCGATCGATATGCCGCGGTCCTTCGCGCACCGGACGGTCGAAGCTGCGCGGCCAGATGATCGGCGAGCGCCTCGATGGTCTGCGTCGCGTCGAACACGACTTGGCGGCGATGTTCGAGCACCTGCACCGCGGCGCCGATGCAGATCGTGAGCATGAAGGCGATGATGAGAACCGGGACGGCGCGGCGCAGCAGCGGCTCGGCGGTCAGCAGGCGGCGATACGCGGGCTTGGCGATCGACTGCGCCAGGCCCTTGATCGAATCCGAACGTAAAGACGCACTCGCCAGTTCGGCGCGCGCCATGCCTGCCTCCGCTAAGATCAGTCCCGTCCGCCCGCAGTGGAGAGAGCGAGTGCTCGTCTCTCCGAATCACCTTTATTTGAATCGACGCGAATCGATTTGTCGAGAGTCCGGAGTTAATATTTTTTAAGAAAGTGTCCCCAGGCTTTTGCTGCAGCGCAAATGCCTTCGGGCGACGCGGCGCAGCGCGCGGAAAAGTTTCTTTTGCGATGAATCACTTGCGTCGCGCGCCAAGCGGCGGACGCGATTATTGCTTCTTCAGGACGTAAACATAATCGTTAAGACCGACTTCGACGGTCGATTGATCGATGAAATGCCAGTCGATTTCACAACCCGTCTCCAAGGTCTTGACCGGCGTGCCGGTGAAGCCGACGGAAGCTGCGAGCTTTTGCGGATCCTTCGACTTGTCGGCGTCATGCATCTCGCCAAATGCCCCCTGGAATAGCAGGTCGGCAGTGTAATCCGTCAATTTGTAGTGGGGACCTTTGCAGGCAAAGACATTCGGTCCCATGATTGCGCCGGGCGCAATCGTCACCGCCTTGCCGAGGAGGGAGTTCTTCTCGGCCACATCGGGCTTGTCATGCGGGTCGGCCCCATGTTGCGACCACGGCGCCACCATGGCGGAATCGAATTTCCACGTGCCGAGGTAAAAAGGATCGGCGGCATGGGTCTGATCGGAGATCGCAAAGCCGAGAATGACCGTCACGAGCGTAGCAAACTTGCGCAAGGAATCCTCCCGCCGGCTGGCTCCGGATTAGTCACCTGCGGCGGGGCTGCGGTTCAAAACCGCCATCAGCTATCGGCCAGCGTGCGCGCGACGATATCGTGCACGTCGCGCGACAGCGACGGCGCCGCCGCGACGCGGCGCAATGCGGCCTCCGCGCGGCCCCGGCGCGTGGCTTCGAGCGCCCGCCAGGAGCGGAATGCGCCCATCAGGCGCGCGGCGACCTGCGGGTTCTTCGGATCGAGCGCCAGCACGAAGTCGGCGACGAAATCGTAGCCGGCGCCGTCGGCGCGATTGAACTGGGTGTGGTTGACCTGCGCGAACGAGCCGATCAGCGCGCGCACGCGGTTGGGATTGGCCATCGAGAAGGCCGGATGCCTGGTCAGCGCGCGCACGCGGTCGAGCGTGCCGGCTTCCGGGATCGCCGCCTGCAGCGCCAGCCATTTGTCGATGATCAGCGGATCGTCGGCATAGCGCCGGTAGAAATCCTCGAGCGCTCGCGTGCGCTCCGGCCGGTCGTGCAGCGACAGCGTATCCAGCGCCGCCATGCGGTCGGTCATGTTGTCGGCGTTCTGGTATTGCGCGAAGGCCCGCGCGATGGCGTCTTCGCGCTCGGTCACCGCCAGAAGATCGAGGCAGACATTCTTGAGCGAGCGGCGGCCGGCGCTCTTGCGCGTCCGGCCGATAGGGGCCGGTCGAGATCATCTGCTGGTAGGCTTGCGTCAGCGCGGCGCCGAGGCGCGCGCCGATCGCCGCGCGCAATTTGCGGCGCGCGGCAAAGACCGCGTCGGGATCGACGTCGCGCGCCGATCTCGCGCGCGATATCGGCCTCGCTCGGCGGCGCCAGCGTCAGCGCGATGAAGGCCGGTTCGAGCGCCGTGTCTGCAAGGATCGCGCCGAGCGCCGCCATCAAGCCGTCGTCGTCGCGCGACGTCGCGCGCCGGCGCGCAGCGCCGCGACATTGGTCTTGAGCAAGCGTCATCGCCAGCGTCTGCACCGCCTGCCAGCGGTTGAACGGGTCGCGAGTCATGCGCGGCGAGGAAACGCAGATCGTCGGCCTCGATCGGCAGCGCGAGCTTGATCGGCGCGGAAAAGCCGCGGTTGAGCGAGGGGATCGGCCGTTCGGCGACGCCGGTGAAGACGAAGCTCTGGCTCGGCTTGGTCAATTCGATCACGCCGCGCGAAAGCGGCTTGCCGTCGAGCATGAGCGGCAGATCGCTGCCGTCCTTGCCGACGAGGCCGAAGCGCGAGCGGAATCACCATCGGCTCTTTGTCCGGCTGGCCCGGCGTCGGCGGCACCGTCTGGGCGATATCGAGGCGATAGGTCTTGCGCGCGCGGATCGTAATGCGGCGCCACCTTGATTTCCGGCGTGCCGGCCTGCGAATACCAGCGCATGAATTGCGTCATGTCGCGGCCGCTGACGTCGGCGAAGCATTGCACGAATTGCTCGACGGTCGCCGCCTCGCCGTCATGGCGCTCGAAATAGAGATCCATGCCTTTGCGGAACAGTCTCGCGGCCGAGCAGCGTCCTGATCATGCGCACGACTTCGGCGCCTTTTTCGTAGACCGTCGATGGTGTAGAAGTTGTTGATCTCGTGATAGAGCTCGGGCCGCACCGGATGGGCGAGGGGGCCGGCATCCTCGACGAACTGATGCGAGCGCAGGCCCGCGCACGTCGCCGATGCGCTCGACCGCGCGCGAGCGCTGATCGGCGGTGAATTCCTGGTCGCGGAAGACCGTCAGCCCTTCCTTCAGGCAAAGCTGAAACCAGTCGCGGCAGGTGATGCGGTCGCCGGTCCAGTTGTGGAAATATTCGTGGGCGATCACCGCTTCGATGCCGGCATAGTCGGCGTCGGTCGCGGTGGTCGGCGAGGCCAGCACGTATTTGTCGTTGAAGATATTGAGGCCCTTGTTCTCCATCGCGCCCATATTGAAGGCGGAGACGGCGACGATCATGAAGATATCGAGATCGTATTCGCGGCCGAACGCCTCTTCGTCCCAGCGCATGGCGCGCTTGAGGCTGTCCATGGCGTAGTCGCAGCGGTCTTCCTTGCCGGGCTCGACATAGATGGCGAGCGCGACCTTGCGGCCGGACATGGTGCTGAAGCTGTCCTCGACGCTCGCCAGATTGCCGCCGACCAGCGCGAACAGATAGGACGGCTTCGGGAACGGATCGTGCCACGCCGCAAAATGCCGTGAAGTGTCCGGCACGTCGCCCTGCGCGATCAGATTGCCGTTGGAGAGAAGCACCGGCGCCTCGGCTTTGTCGGCTTCGATGCGCGTGGTGTAGACCGCCATCACGTCGGGCCGGTCGAGGAAATAGGTGATGCGGCGGAAACCTTCGGCCTCGCACTGGGTGCAATAGGTGGCGCCGGCGCGGTAGAGTCCCATGAGCTGGGTATTGCCGGTCGGATCGACCACGGTCTCGATCTCGAGCTTGAACGGCCGGTTCGGCGGCTGCGCGATGGTGAGCTTGTCCGGCGTGGCGACGAAATTCTCCGCCGGCAGCGGCTTGCCGTCGAGCGCAAGCGACGTCAGCTTGAGCTCCTCGCCGTCGAGCACGAGCGGCGCCGGCGCGCCGGCCGCGTTGGGCGTGAGCTTGAGCTTGGCGCGGACCGTGGTCGCGGTCGGGTGCAGCGACACGTCGAGGGCGACGGTTTCGATGAGCCAATCGGGCGGGCGATAGTCCTTGAGGCGGACCGGGCGTGGTTCTTCGGTGCGCATGGGGCCGATGATTAGAGGCTTTATGGGGCAATTGAAAGACGCCGCATATTCCTATTCGCGCAGATCTACCGCCGCGGCTCGGCGTGGCCGATGACGCGCTGGATGATCGGGTAGCGTTGGCGCAACCTGTGTTCGAGCGTGTCGACAAGGTC
Source organism: uncultured Alphaproteobacteria bacterium (assembly GCA_963761185.1). Lineage (GTDB taxonomy): Bacteria > Pseudomonadota > Alphaproteobacteria > Rhizobiales > Xanthobacteraceae > BOG-931. Next base: position 274,926 of record CAVXFY010000011.1, on the reverse strand, counting down.
ATGCACCGCGCTGACCGACAGCGCCGGATCGACGCGGCAATGGAAATTGACGATCTCGCCGTCAGAGGTCTCGCGCACGCGCACGTCGTGGACCTCGCCGAGATTGGGGACATCGGCGGCGAGCGCCAACAGCGCCTCGCGCACCTCACCATGCCGCGCGGGCGTGGCGTCGCGGCCGGGCAGGATGTCGGCGGGCAGCGGCTCGATATGCGTCTCGACCTCGACGTCGGGCCCGAGTTCGTCGCGGATGGCCTCCTCGAGCCGGGTCGCGGTGTCGTGCGCGGCCGCAAGCGGTTCCGTGCCGTCGACTTCGAGATCGGCGGACACCGACAGGCGGCCGGAAATCGTCTGCACGGCGACGTGATGGATGGCGAGGCCGCGATTGCGCGCGATCATCATGACGCGCTCGCGCACCGTTTCGTCGTCGAGCGCGCGCGGCTCGGTCGTGATGGTGATTTCGGCCGTCGGCAGTTCGGCGCGGATCGCGCGCGTCAGCCGTTCCTTGATGGCGGCAACGCTGTCGAGCGGCAGCGTGCGGCTCACGCCGACGCCGATGTCGACGAACAGCACCGCGCCGGCCGGACGCGCACGCACGCGCTCGACGCTGACGATGCCCGGCACGCGGCGCGCGATCGCTGCGACCCGCTCGCTTACGCCGGCCGGCGCCGTATCGGTCAGCGTGTCGATGGTCCGCCGCCCGAGCCGATATCCGGCAATGCAGATAAAAACCGCGACGACCAAAGCCGCTGCGGCATCGGCCCACGGATAGCCGAGCTCGACGCCGCCGAGACCGAACAGCACGGCGATCGACGACCACATATCCGAGCTGAAATGCAGCGCATCGGCATCGAGCGCCTCGCTTGATGTTGCCTCGGCGACGCGACGCAGCACGCGGGCGCGGAAGAAATCGACCACGATCGACGCGGCGATGATGACAAAGGCCGCCGCGGTTGCTTCGACGGCGTGGCTGGGGGCGTCGATCAGCCGCTGCACCGCCTCCCAGACGACGATGGCGGTCAGCACGAACAGGAGCGCCGTTTCGGCAAGCGCGGTGACGCTTTCCATCTTGCCGTGGCCGTATTGATGCTCGGCGTCGGCCGGCTTGCCGGAAACGCGCACGGCGAAATAAGTCAGCACCGTCGCCGAGAGATCGATCAGCGAATGGCCGGCCTCCGACAGTATGGCCAGCGAGCCGGTGAGGAAGCCGACCGCAGCCTTCGCCACGGTCAGGCCCGCGGACGCGGCGATCGAGCCGAGCGCGGCTCTTTCCTTGTCGTTCATGATGACCCCTGGCGCGCGAGGGGGTTAGCGGGGCTGAACTGAGGCGTCAATGAGGACGGTTTTGGCGTCGTACTCCACCCCTTTTGCCACCCCTTTTGACCTAGCGATCGGGCCGGGTAGGCAGTTCTTTACCATATCCCGCTTACAATCTTCGCGTAGTGCGAGCGCCGGTCCGGTTGACCGACGCGGCGGTTCGCCATTCCCAAGTCCATTCCGACGAGGCCCCGATTGGTAATGCGTCTGCAGCCGGGACATCGGTTGAGCCATCATCCCAAGCCCCTCATTACGGCCATTGCCTAGAGACGGAACCGGCTATGTTCAATAAAATCACTGTCAGTGTCCTGCTCAAGTCGGTCATCGTGACCTTGGCTTTGGTGGTGGTCGCGGTGTCGGCTTGGAGCGCGTGGAGTTCCTGGACGCGGCTCGCTTCGGCAAAACGCATAGCTACCGTCATCGAAGCGTCAGCCGATATGTTCGCTGCGTTGCCCGGCTTGCGCAATGATCGCTCGATGACGGCGCAGCATCTGGCTGCCGATCAGCCGGCCAGCGAGTTGTCACCGGCGCTGACCAAAGCGCGCACCCTCGACCTTCCGAACCTGAAATCGGCGCTGGCGGTCCTGGAGACAGCCGAATTCCCGGAGCAGCAGAGCACTGTGACCAGCTTGCGCGGCGAGGTCGAAAAGCTCGCTGCCCTGCAACGGGACACCGCAGCCGCGATCAAGTTGCCGAAATCGGAGCGACCGGGCGAATTGAGCGATGCCTTCGGCAAGACCGCCGTCGGGCTCATCGCGCTGCTCGACACGACGTCGGCGCAACTCAACCGATCGGTGCGGCTCGAGGATGCCTATATTGACCAGCTGCTGGAGCTCAAACAGCTCGCTTGGGTGACGCGCAATGCCGCCGGCGATTGTTCGTTGATGATCAGCAATGCGCTCGGCGGGATTCCTTTGCCGCCCGATGCGCTGACCGCCTACGCCAACAATCTCGGTAAGGTCGACACCGCCTGGTCGGCGCTCTTGGAAATCGCGGCTGGCCTGCCGCTGCCCGCCCGCTTCACCGCCGCCGTGGACAAGGCCAAGCAGGAAATGTTCGGGGCGGACTATGTTGCCTTGCGCACGAAGCTTCTGAATGCGCTTGCCGCCGGCCAACCGGTCGAACTCAAATATGCCGACTGGACGCCGAAATCGATCGCCAAGCTCAACTCGGTGCTCGCCGTTGCCGACACCGCGCTCGATGTCGCCAAAGAACACACGGCGATCCGGCAAGCCGACGCGATGTGGAATTTGTCGCTGTCGCTCGGCCTTCTGGCGGCGGCGCTCGTCGTCGTTGTCGGCATGCTGCTTCTGGTATCCCGCCGTGTCACCGGGCCGCTGCGGCAAATCCAGCAGGCCATGCTGAAAATCGCCGAAGGTGATTTCAGCGTGGTGTTGCCGGGTCTCGACCGCAAGGACGAAATCGGCGACGTGGCTAATGCGATCGAACGGTTCAAGATCCTGGTCGGCGAGAAGGCGCATGAGGAAGCCGCCGAAGCGCTGCGGCGCCAGAAGGTGGAGGCCGATCGCCAGGCCCAGCTTGCCGAGGCGGAAGCCGCGGCTCAGGCGAAAGTCACGCAAGAACGGGCGAGGATAGCGGAGGAACAGACGCGCGCAGTAGATGCACTTGGCATCGGCCTGCAAAAGCTCTCGGCCGGCGATCTGACGTTTCGCCTGACCGAAGCCTTCCCCGACGCCTATCAGGCGCTGAAGGAAAACTTCAACAGCACCATGACGCAGCTTGAGGACACTATCCGCTCGCTGACGGGTTCCGCCCGCGACGTGACCAGCGCCTCGGGCGAAATCTCGACGAGCACCACGGATCTGTCGCAGCGCACCGAGGAGCAGGCGGCCAGCCTGCAAGAGACGTCCGCCTCCATGGAACAAATTGCGACGACTGTGAAGAAGAACGCCGAGAATGCCCAGCAAGCCAATGCCTCGGCCGGGAGCACGCGCGCGGTCGCCGAACGCGGCAGTGAGGTCGTGGCCAAAGCGGTCCAGGCAATGGCGCGGATCGACGAATCCTCGGGCAAAATTTCCGACATCATCGGGGTCATCGACGAGATCGCGCGGCAGACCAATCTGCTGGCGCTCAACGCCGCGGTGGAGGCCGCGCGCGCCGGCGAGGCTGGCCGCGGCTTTGCGGTGGTGGCTGCCGAAGTGCGTACGCTGGCGCAGCGTTCGTCGCAGGCCGCCAAGGACATCAAGCACCTGATCACCGGCTCGGCCGGCCAAGTGCGTGACGGCGTGGACCTGGTCAACCGCGCCGGCAATTCTCTCAACGAGATCGTGGACTCGATCAAGAAGGTTGCTGCGATTGTCGCCGAGATCGCCAGCGCCAGCACCGAGCAGGCCGGGGGCATCGCGCAGATCAACAGGGCGCTGGGGCAGATGGACGAAGTCGTCCAGCAGAACTCGGCCCTGGTGGAGGAAAACGCCGCGACCGCGAAGACGCTGGAGCATCAGGCCCGGGCGATGAGCGAGCGGATTGCCACTTTCAGGGTGGATGCGACGGCGACGGTGTCGCGCGCTGCGGCAGCTCGTGCGGCAGGTCGCTAGCCCGAAAAGCGCTTATGGCTTTGTTGCAGCCGCTCCCAATTTTTCCCGCAACATCTTGTTCTCCGCCTCGAGCTGCGCGATCCGCGCGCGGACCGGCGTGAGCGCTGAATTCGATCTCCGCTTCGGTGAAGCGCTGCGTGATGTGCTGCGGGCAATTCCAGTCGAACGCTTCCAGATGCAGAACGAAGGCGCGTTCGGGCTTCCCCTTATATCCGGGCGTCACCAGCTTGTCGGTGAGCGCCAGATCGGCGGTCAAATCCTTCGCTTCGATCCGGGCGTAGATCTTGAGCCGGCGGCGGTTCGGATAATCCATCAGCAACAGCGCTACGCGGTCGTTCGCGGCGACATTGCCCAGGCTGATATATTGCCGGTTGCCGCGGAAATCGGCGAAGGCAAGCGTGTTGTCGTCGAGGACGCGCAGGAACCCCGCCGATCCACCGCGATGCTGCACATAGGGCCAACCGGTCTCCGACACGCTTGCCATGTAGAAGCTGTCGCGTTCCGCAATGAATTGCTTTTCCGCTTCGCCAAAGCGGTCGAAGTCGCGACGTCCTTTGAAATTCTCCCAGAGGCCGGCGCCGCCATTGGCGGCTTGCGCCGCCTTGACGCTGGGCGTGCCTGCGATGCCGAGAAAGCCATAAGCCATGATCGTGTCTCCTAAGCCCTTGAGGGCGCCGGCGGCGTAACGGCCGCTGGCGCGCTCATGCTGCTTGTGCGGTGTGCACGGCCGGAAAATCGATGTCGGTTTGGGCCACTTCATTGATGTAGTTCGTCATGACATTTTCAGCGACCAGAGCGACGATATCGACGATTTGCGCTTCGCTGTAACCGGCGGCCTTCACGGCGGCGATGTCGGCGTCGCTCACATGGCCACGCAGTTCCGCGACTTTTGCGGCGAAGGCGACGGCGGTGCTGGCCTTCGCATCGGTCGACGAACCTTTGCGGTTCAGCGCCGCATCTTCTGGCGTAATCTTGGCGAGCTTGGTGCCGATATAAGTGTGTGCCGACAGGCAGTAATCGCAACCATTGACTTGCGCCACCGCGATCGCGATCCGCTCCCGCGTCTTGACGTCCAGCATTTTCGAATTCGCGTCGACAAAACCGAGCAATCCGCCGAGCGCCGCAGGGCTTTGCCCGAAAAGGCGGAAAAGGTTGGGAATGACGCCGAATTTCTTGAACACGCCGTCGAGCAGCGGCTGTGACTCGGCGGGCGCTTCATCGCGGGTGGGGATGGTGGCGCGGGACATCGATTTCTCCTTCGGTTCAGCTTGATCGCTTTCAGTGGTGCAGACTTAAGGAATTTCATTTATCGGTATAATCATGTATTACTGAGACATATCATCTCGTTTTATGGGATAATAAATGGATCGTCTCGACGCCATGTCAGTCCTGCTCGCGGTGGTCGAAGCCGGCAGCTTTTCCGGCGCCAGCCGCAAGCTCGGCGCGCCGCTGCCGACAGTGAGCCGCAAGGTGGCGGAGCTCGAAGCGCATCTGAACGCGCAACTCTTGATCCGCTCGACCCGCAAGCTCGCTTTGACCGACGCCGGTGCGGCTTATGTGGCGGCCTGCAAGCGCATTCTCGAACAGGTCGGGGACGCCGAGCGGGCGGTGTCCGGCGAATATGTTGCGCCGCGCGGCGATCTCGTCGTCACCGCGCCGATCGTCTTCGGGCGGCTGCACGTGCTGCCGGTGGTCAGCGAATTCCTCGCCCATTTTCCCGAGATCAACGTCCGGCTGACGCAGTCCGACCGCATCGCGGATCTGATCGACGACCATATCGATCTCGCAGTGCGCATCGGCGTACTGGAAAACTCGAGCATGGTGGCGACGCGCGTCGGCTCCGTGCGCCGCGTGGTGTGCGCCAGCCCAGCCTATCTCGCTGGTGTTGGCGTGCCAAAAGTGCCGGAAAATCTGTCGGCGCTGTCTTGCGTGAACTTCGACGGCTTCACGTCATCGACGGCGTGGACTTTCAGCACCAAGGAATCGCGAAGCGAACGGATCGTCCCGATCCGTTCACGGCTGTCCGCGAGCACCGCCGAAGCCGCGATCGATGCGGCAATCTCAGGCCTCGGCGTGACACGCGTGCTGTCCTATCAGGCGGCGAGCGCGGTGGCGGAAGGGAAGCTCGAAATCGTTCTCGCCGCCTACGAACCCGAGCCGCTGCCAATTAATCTCGTCCATGTCGGACAAAGCCTGCTGCCGCTCAAGACCCGCGCCTTCCTCGACTTCATCGCCCCGCGCATCCGCGAGCGCACGGCGAGGGTGGATGAGCTGGTGAGATAAGCTGGCGCGTGTTGCCGGCAGCGCAGTTTTGTCGGCGCCCGCATTGTGCTATCGGGCTGCCCGGCACAAGGCATGAGAGCCATGAACTTGGTTGAAAAAATTAACCGCCGCTTTTCCGTCGCCCCGATGATGGATGGGACCGGGTAAGCGATAATCCGTATTAAATTCCTGGTACTTACATGTGGCGCAGGAGCCTCGTGTTGTACTGCGCGTTGTGTCTTCCACCGGACACGCCGCATACTGGGGTAGCTTTTGGGTGGAAAGTCGGACATCACGAATTGAGCGTGCCGCGGCAACAACGGTTTGCCGATGACGCACCGAATTATAGTTGTCACTCCGGCAAGTTCATGTTGAAACTGACCACCGCCTGGATTGCGATGGGTTTCCGCAGGCCCGAAATCAGGTTGGGTAAGAGAAACCACAGGCTGAGATAAGCCGAGGCGAGAGCCCTAGCCCCGCGCAGCCATTCCCGGTTGCGAGGCTTTTTCATGCCCGACGTAACCGACACTTATCCTAGTTACGGAACAGGCAGGGAATGCCCGGTGAACGCTGCGCGAATAATCGCGACGGCACTCTCGGAATGTTTGATCCAGGTCAAAGCCGCCCCGTGTCGGCGGCGCACTGTGCGGCGTGGCTGCTCGACAACGGCGGCCATGGCCACTGGGCGGCGGCTCTCACACCCCGGCGGCCCAAACTTAGCCCGTCGCGCCCCCCAAATGCATAGCGGCCCAGGTGCGGCGGGTATTTTTGCTTACTGCTATTTTCTGAAAAGTGAGGCTCCGGCAGCTGTAACCCTGCCGGGGCCCTACACCGTACGCCAAGCAGATGCCGCTCCCCTTGGCTGAGTCGAATCTATCCCGACGTCGTTAGCGCGCAGTTAAAGCCCACTCAGAATGGCACGCTTGGATTCGGCAATCCTGTGTTTTCGGTCACATCGCTTTGGCTGCCGAGGTATAAGGTTGAAGTGCTGGGTACGAAGGCTGCCATGAACAAGATGATGCTGAAATTCCCGATCAATTTCGGCGAATCTGTGAAGCAGGTCTTTGTTGGTGCTTGCCGCGTTGCCTCTCCCGACCTGCAGGACCTGAGCGACCGCGGTCTGGCGGATATCGGCCTTAGTCGACGCAGGACGGATTTTGAGGCCACCAAGCCATTCTGGATGGCCTAGCCACTCGCTAGAAGCCGACAGGCGTCCACGAACAGAGTTTTGCATGAAACCGCTCGTCCTGACGGCCATGGTGTTTTGCCTGTTCTTTGTCTCCCGGGTATCCGCGGGACCCGACGCTGCCGTCAAGACCGAAAAGAAATTAACTGATCGGCGCTGACCCCAAACGCGGCTTCACTTCCGCCTGGGTGGCGCGGCCGAGTCTGACCCACCGCGTCGGTTTGCTGCACTCAATTGCGGCGTTGCGAAAGGTGGCTTCGACTACCTCGTCGGCGACACACGGCACTTAGAGCGCTCGAACTGTGGCATGACTTCGCTGGCAAACAATTCGAGCGTCGTTAAGACGTGACGTTGCGCGAGATTGCCGAGGAAGCCAGTAACGAGCATAAAGTTGCCAAAGCCGACCTCGTCGTGCAGCTCGGCGATCCGCGTGGCGACGGTATCCGGGCTGCCGATAATAGCGACTTCCTGAAGCCAGCGTTTGGTTTCAAGCTCCTCCTCGGTCGAGATACGCCGCTTCACCTGTTCGCCCGTGCGGCGGTATCCGGCGGTGAGCTTCTCAGCCGCTGGCCATGCGGCTTGCCAAGCCTCTTCATCCGTCTCGCCAACCACAACAAACCTGCCAATTGGTACCTGCGCCACGTCGCCTCCAGCATCCTTGAAAGTTCGAACGCATCGCCGGATGCTATCGACCGATTGCTGGCTGCCCTGAAACAGCGTGAGACCATGTTCGCCCAGCCACGCCGCCGCGTCCTCGCGATACGTTGCGACGTAAACTGGCGGATGAGGCTTTTGCACGCATTTGGGCTCAATCGATTCCGTGCGGCTGCCGAGTTGCACCTTGGCATCGCTCCAATAGCGGATCAGAGTGCCGAGCGCTTCGTCGAACGCGGGAGAACGGTTTTCATAATCAAGACCCCATGCCTCGAAATAACGGCTGGTATTGCCGCGTGATACGCCGAGGTCCACGCGCCCCTCCGACAGCAGATCAAGCGTGGCGATTTCTTCAGCCAAGCGGATCGGTTGGTACAACGGGAGCACCAGAACCGAAAACCCGATGCGAATAGTGCGGGTCCGCATGGCCAGCGCCGTCGCGAGCGGGATCGGCGAGAGACATACCCGGCTGTTCTGGCCAAAATGCTCTTCGTTTAGCCACAAGCCGTCGTAGCCAAGCAATTCAGCCCAGGGCGCAAGCTGCAAGAGGCTGCTTGCAAACTCGTCCAAGCCGGCGCCGCATCCCGACAGGTCAAACCGCATTTTGAACGTCCCGGCGTTTTAGGTGCATATATATTGTCCCATGAGCCCGGCCTCCTCGTGTTCGAGGATGTGGCAGTGATACATGAAGGGATGCTGTCGCGTCGCCGGCCGATCAAAGGCGACGAGAATCTCGGCCTTATCTTCGACCAGCACCGTGTCCTTCCAGCCCAGGAGATGTGCCGCAGGCGCCGCTCCCTCGATTGACAAGACACGAAACAATGCGCCGTGGACGTGAAACGGATGTGCCATTCCGACCGAGACGACCTCCCAGACCTCAGTTGTTCCAAGCTTTGTCTCGACATCGATGCGTCCGATGTCATAGGGCTTTCCATTTATCCCTATGAGAAGGGGCGAGTGGACATGCTCGCCCTCTTCCGGGCGACTTGCGCATAAGCCACTGTTGAGAACAAATTGGCGGCGTTGTGCCGCCGACGTTGCAGAGACAGCTGCGGGCTCCACAAGGCGTGCCGGTAATTCACTGACCAAAGGCGCCGTTGCCGTCGGTTCAAAGCGCATCACAGCCACATAGTCCGCACTGCCATCCGGCGCCACGCGGCCAAATACGCCCATTTCTTCATCCGGTCCGGTTTCAAGGGCGACCGCTTTCCCATCAGCGAAATCGACAAGGATTTCGAAGCGTTCGGCGGGCGAAATCGTGAGCTGTGTGACCGGGACCGGTGCTGAAAGAAAACCCCCGTCCGAAGCTATGACGTAAAACGTGCGTCTGTCGGAGAAGCGCAGTTCGAAATTCTGGGCGTTGGCGCCATTGAGAAGCCGCAGCCGGACCAGCCCGGGTGGAACTTTGGCGAACGGTGCGATTGCTCCATTGACGATAATAGTCTCACCCCTTGCGCCGTATATTACGTCCAGCGCGTTCAAGTCCTTGGTGTCGTATCCAATCGATCCCTCGGAATCGAACGAGCGATCCTGAATGATAAGCGGCAAGTCGTCGATTCCGAACGTCCGCGGCAGACCGAGCCGAGCATCGGACCCATCATCGACGATGATCATTCCCGTCAGGCCCATATAAATCTGGCGAGCGGTGTCGTGATGCGGATGAGGATGGAACCAAAGCGTCGCGGCCGCCTGGTCGACGGCCAAAACCGGACGCCAAGTATCGCCCGGATGAATAAGTTGCTGCGGCCCACCATCGTTATAGCCCGGCACCAATAGCCCGTGCCAATGTACAGTTGTGACCGCATCGAGCGTATTCTCGACCGTCATCTTCACCTCATCGCCGCGACGCAGGCGGATGACTGGCCCCAGGATGGGGGCCGAGTAGCCATAAGTCCGCGTCGGCTTGCCCGGAACGAATGCGTGCAGACCGGATGTGACTTTCAGTTTAACGGCGTTGCCCTGACTGGCCGCGTCGATCAGCTTCGGGATCGGCAGTGGTGTGCTGAATGGAGCCGTTTCGCTCAGTCCGGCGCTGCCGCCAATGAGGACGCTCGACACAATCCCCGTAGAGCCGATTGCGAATTGACGCCGCGTTAGCATGACGACGAACTCCTTTGGTCCGAACAGTCAGGCGCATTTATGGTCCGGTGATCTGATACCCGAGATACCACGAATAGAGATTTGTTTCTGAGGCGTTCTGGAGGCTGTGGAGCATCGGATAGAGGGTTCCCGGACTGAGCGTGTAGCCATGGCGGGCAAGTTCATGAATCATCCATTCGCGGCAGCCTGTGACCCAGCCTGTGTAAAAACGCATCGCCTTCTTTGATTCCCGCGATAAGGATCTCGTGCGATATGCGGGAGGATCGGATGCGGCGCTTCGTTGAGGGGATCGATCGTGAGCAGACGACGCTATTTCCGGAATGCCTGGAAGACTGGATCGACGAGGACAATCCGGTTCGCGTTGTCGATGTCTTCGTCGAAGAACTCGATCTGGCCGAGCTTGGTTTTGGAGGGGTCGATCCTGAGGCAACCGGCCGCCCCTCGTATCACCCGTCGGCCCTGCTGAAGCTTTACATCTACGGTTATCTCAATCGGGTGCAGTCGAGCCGGCGGCTCGAGTATGAGGCCGGGCGCAACGTTGAGGTGATGTGGCTGACGGGCCGGCTTGTACCCGATCACAAGACGATTGCCGACTTCCGCAAGGACAATGGCGCTGCCATCGGCAAAGTGTGTGCTCAATTTATCGCAATGTGCCGCGCGATGGGCCTGCTGACGCAAGCCAGCGTCGCGATTGACGGCAGCAAGTTCAAGGCGGTGAACAACCGCGACAAGAACTTCACGCGCGCCAAGATGGAGCGACGCATGGCGCAGATCGAGGAGAGCGTCGCGCGCTATCTTGAGCAGCTCGACACTGCCGACCGGCAGGAACCGTCAGAGGCGCTCAAAACCAAGACGAGCCGCCTCAAAGAGAAGATCGAGACGCTGAAGGAGCAGATGCGTCGTCTCGAGCGTCTCAAGGTGGAGATGCTCGCCACCCCGGACCAGCAGATCTCGCTGACCGATCCCGATGCCCGCTCGATGGCGACCAGTGGCCGTGGTTCCGGCGTCGTCGGCGACAACGTCCAGATTGCCGTCGAGGCCAATCATCATCTGATCGTCATGCATGAAGTAACCAACGACGGGACTGACCGATCGCAACTCTCCCATGTGGCCAACGAGACCAAGGCGGCGCTGGGCGTGGAGAAGCTCGATGCCGTCGCCGACCGCGGTTACTTCAACAGCGAAGAGATTAGAGCATGCGAAGAGGCTGGCATCACGGTTACGCTGCCAAAGCCGATGACCTCGAACTCAAAGGCGGAAGGACGCTTCGGCAAGCAGGACTTCCGCTATGTGGCTGCGGAGGACGTTTACATATGTCCTGCTGGTGAGAAGCTCGCCTACCACTACACGATCGAGGAGAAAGGATTGGTTCTGCACCGCTACTGGACCAACGCCTGCCAAAGCTGCGCTATCAAGCACAGTTGCACTACCGCCAAGGAACGACGGATCACGCGATGGGAACACGAGCATATTCTTGAAGCCGTTCAACGCCGGCTCGACGAGCATCCGGAGAAGATGCGCCAGCGGCGCGAGACCGTCGAGCATCCGTTCGGCACCATCAAGGCCAGGATGGGAGCTACCCACTTCCTGATGAAGACCCTGCCACGAGTTGCCTCAGAGATGGCGCTGCACGTGCTGGCCTACAATCTGACCCGGGTCATGAACATCATGGGCATTCGGCCGCTCATGGCCGCGATGAGGGCCTAGCCAAACCCGAAAAAAGGCTCCTCAACGCCTTCCGACCAAAACTGCTGCGCTTCGACACTTCCGGCAAAGCGTTTCTACACAACCAAGACCCATAACGTCACTTCGGCGACGTCAATTGCCGCACTGCGAAACATGATTGGTCTTTGGCCAGCACTCGACATTTTCTAAGCTGAGCACCAACAGTGGAACGCGACGGAAAACGTCCGCTGGGTCGGTGCCGACGGCATCTCCATAAAATCGCAGTCGCTAAGTTTGTGATTTGGTAAGCCCTTGGAAGCAAATGATGCGCAACATACGATGTTAATTAAATTTGCTTCTCGTACATAAAACAATGCACATGATTGCAGCAGGTAGCTTTCCGTCGGCGACGATAAAGCAGCCAGGAGAGCTAGCCATGGTTCAACTTCTTAGAAAGTTCTGCGAGGATCAATCCGGGGCGACGGCTATCGAATACGGCCTCATCGCCGCTGGCATCTCGGTGGCAATCATTGCTGCCGTGCAGACGCTTGGCACAAACTTGAATACCACGTTCCAGTCGGTCTCGACTGCGCTTAAATAAACGCCGATACCACAGTTGCGCAAATGAAACCTCAGCAGCAATGCTGGGGTTCTGGCTGGTTAGGCCACTCGGCAAATGAGGCTCTGACTTCCGCTTAATCGCGGTTGGTTCGAATAAAAATCGAACAAAGGTATGTGTCCTAAGCACAATCAGTGGTGAGCACGGAGAAGTCGACATGGTCGCTCTTTTTCGACGCTTTCTGAAGGAAGAGTCGGGCGCAACCGCCATTGAGTATTGCCTCATCGCAGCGGGCATCTCGTTGGCAATATTTGCGACCGTTTTTAGTATCGGCCCCAAGTTGAGCCTCACGTTTGCAACTGTTTCGGCCGCCCTCAAATAAGCTCACCTTTGGCTTACTGCACCAGCCAATCAGACCCACCGATGTTGTTTGGTGCATGAGGCCGCTGTTGGCTCTTAGCTGCCGTGCCAACGGACGACCGTTGCGGCAGCTTTCGGGGTAAAGCGGACATCCCAGCTTGATCGCGTCGCGGCAGCTTGTGACCCAACTCGACCTCGAAGTGTGCATCGCAGCAGCTCGTGATATTTCCGCGACGGCCGGCGCGGAACGCGCGGTCAGCTAAGGCTCGCCACCACCGCCAAGTGTTTGATCTTCTGCTCTTTGAAGGCCTGTAGGAAGGCGTCGTAGTTGCGGAACGAGACGCAGCCGAACGAGTCCCCGTTGGGGCCAAGCATGTACGTGTGGGCCAAAAAACCACTGCGGCCGAACACGCGGGACTTGTCCACCGGGATCAACCGGATCGCTTCCACGCCGTGGAACAAGGTCTCGCGTGGTTTCAGGTCATAGAGATTGACCGGCGTGGAGCCTTGCATGCGTTCGTTGGTGTGACTCGGATCGTCGAGCACGCTACCGCGGCCCGAATGCGCTTCCAGTACGCTACCGTCCGGTAGGTAAACCTTGTGGGCGGAGATGTCGTACACCGCAGTCCACTGGTCGTAGCGGCCGGCCATGTTTCCGACCAGGCCGGCGTCGTCGGGCGCCCCGTAGGCCAGCGCCACCGGTTTTGGATTGCCGAACAGTTTCTCGAAGAACGAGGTCTTTTCGGTCTCGGCCGTTTCGACGACGCTGTTGGCTACTGCGGCGGCGTGAACTCGATACGTTGCGGATCGCCTGCGCGATGTGGATGGCGCGCGACGGATGCGGCGTGGCGGCGACTTTCGCAGCCGCCCGGTCGGCCGTGGCGGCCGGAGCCCGCGGATCTATGACGGCGGCTTGAGATATGGCGGACGCCGTCTCCTGCGCGTCGCCTCCGTCGTCCTGAAGCGCAGTGGTGGCGGCGAAGCGCGCCGCGAAACTCGCCTCCGTTGCGCCTAACAGGTGCCGCCCGTCCATCAGTGAATCGTAGCCACGGGCGGTCGCGAGCCGCCGCGCATATTTGGTCAGTGCATCCGACATTTCAGTGTAGGAGTGCGCCTCAGCCGCGAGTTTATCCTGTGGCGTTGCGTCCGGCGTAGCGTTGCCGCCGAGCTGAGCCCAGAGAATATAGACGGTGGCGAAACACGCCAGCGCCGCGCCGCCAACAAGCCGCATGCCGAGCGAATCCTTCGGCAAAATTATCGCGTCGCTTCGCGCGTAATCGCGGCTTTGCGCGAACTCGTGGCACCACCCTGTGTTGAGAGTCATTCCCCCGCGAGTCCCCCTTGCCTGCCGGCAGTCCGGCTCGCGCCGGCGCGTCGTAGCTACAGGCACTTCCCCGAAGCAGAAGAGTTGCCACGATCCCCGGTGGCAGACCTTTCCCGCGCAGGACCCCGATCCCGCGCCCTAGATTTTTGCGAGATCATTAAGGCAGCATTTTGGTAGGCGCGGCACTCCCGTTATTGCTGCGGTGCACGAGTCTCCTTGTGGCCCGAAGCGGCGCTTCCCGCACCGCAGCGGCTAGGTCGTTATTGGGGGAATAGCAGACGCGGCTGAGGGGCGGCCAAAGCGCCGCCTTTGATGCTGTGGACGGGTGCGCCGGGAGACCGGCAAGAGGTAGACGGTGGAAGTCCGTCACGGTGAAGGAGTAGCGAACCGCACTGGCCCCGAGTGATGCGCGGATTGTCCGCGAGGACAAACGTGAAGCGTTCACAGGGGAGGGCGCAGGCGAGGTATTGAGCGGCGTAAGACAAGTTCGGGGTGCTGATGTTTTCCGTCCCACAGAAGGCAACACGGCTGGTGTCGATATCGCAAGACACACGCCGACCCCGCGTCGTCGTAGACCCTGGCATGCGCAGAAGCCTTTTGCACGGGAACCGGGAGATCTCCATCGCCGCCCCCGCCAGTCGTGGCCGGGACGTTGTCGGGAAGGCCGGAGGCTGTAGCCGACGATGAGCGCGACGGAGAAGTCGGACCTGCCCGAAGTAGCAAAGAAGCGAGCGAACAAAGCGGCCTCGGCTGCGGCGGAGCTCGTGGAGCGAAGGGGCGGGGCCAAGGAGAATGCGGAACTGCAAAGCACGGTCCGGACGCAGAGCCGGGCAGCCGTGTCACAAGCGCAGGCCCGCATACGAGAAGCCGTCATCAGGAACAGACAGGACAAGCTGACGGCGCTCCTGCATCACCTCACCGTTGACGTTTTGCGGGCGAGCTTCTTCGGTCTGAAGAAGTCCGCCGCGCCGGGTGTCGACGAGGTGACGTGGAGCGAATACGTGGAAGGCCTCGAAGAAAACCTCTCGGGCCTCCACTCTCGCGTTCAAACGGGAGCGTATCGAGCGCTGCCATCGCGCCGGACCTACATTCCGAAGGCAGATGGCAGACAGCGGCCGCTCGGCATCGCTGCCGTAGAGGACAAGATCGTCCAGGCAGCGGTGGTGGCGATCCTGACGCCGATCTATGAGTTGGAGTTCCTGGGCTTCAGCTACGGGTTCCGGCCGAAGCGCAACCAGCATCAAGCGTTGGATGCACTCGCGTTCGGGATCGGCAGGCGACACATCAACTGGGTGCTCGACTGCGACGTACAATCCTTTTTCGACAAGGTCAGCCGGGATTGGCTGATCCGTTTCGTCGAGCATCGGATTGGCGACCGCCGAATCACCCGGTTGATTGCCAAATGGCTGACGGCAGGCGTGCTCGAAGATGGACGCGTGATCGAGACGGAGGACGGGACGCCGCAGGGCGCGGTCATCAGCCCGCTCTTGGCGAACATTTACCTCCATTATGTCTATGATCAATGGGTCCACCAGTGGCGGCAGCGATGCGCCACTGGCGACGTGATTGTCGTGCGCTACGCGGACGACTTTATCGTTGGCTTCGAGCATCGGCACGAAGCGGAGCAATTCCTTGCCGATCTCAAGGCGAGGCTCGCTCGTTTTGGACTGAATCTTCATCCCGATAAGACGCGGCTCATCGAGTTTGGTCGGCACGCGATTGCGAACCGCCGCGCTCGAGGCCTCGGCAAGCCGGAGACGTTCGACTTCCTGGGGTTCAAGCATTATTGCGCGGCCCGGCGGGATGGCAGCGGCTTCGTGCTCGGAAGGAAGCCGATGGCCAAGCGCATGCGAACCAAACTTCGGGAGATCAAGGAGCAGCTCATGGTGACCCGCCACGACGGGATCGATGGGCAGGGCAAATGGCTTGCTCAGGTCCTGCGCGGCTGGATGGCCTACTATGCTGTGCCGATGAGCGGCTCAGCGATCTCAGCATTCCGTCATCACGTGATCGAACGTTGGCATGGCGCGCTGGTGCGTCGAAGCCACAGACGTCGACTTACGTGGACGAGAATGAAGACGATCGCTGACCGGTACCTGCCGTTCCCACGCATCCCGCATCCGTGGCCAGAGAAGCGGTTCCTCGTCACCATCCAAGGTGGGAGCCCGGTGCGTTAGCAGCGCCCGCCGGGATCTGTGCGGGGGGCGGAGAGTAATCTCCGTCCCTACCGCGACCGCCCGCTCCCGGCATCGAAGTGCCAAAGGGTGGTTGCGTTAAAGCGAACCACATTGAGGGGAGCCGTCCATGGGCGAGGTTAGCACGATTGGTCTCGATATTGCGAAGGCTGTGTTCCAGGTGCATGGGGTCGACGGTGCGGGCGGGGTAGTGATCCGCAAACGTGTGAGTCGCGCGAAGATGCTGGAGTTCTTCGCCGAGCTGCCTCCGTGCCTGGTTGGGATCGAAGCCTGTCCGTCAGCGCATCACTGGGGCCGCGAGCTGACTGGACTTGGCCACACGGTGAAGCTGATGCCGCCGAGCTACGTGAAGGCCTATCTCAAGCGCAGCAAAAACGACGCGAACGATGCGGCAGCGATTTGCGAAGCGGTCACGCGGCCGTCGATGCGGTTCGTCCCGATCAAGACCAAACAACAGCAGACAGCCTTGATGCTGCACCGGACCCGGCAATTGCTGGTGCGCCAGCGCACGATGCTGAGCACCGCGCTGCGCGGGCACCTGGCCGAACTCGGCGTGGTGTCGGCGAAGGGCCGCAACGGGACGGGAGAACTGCTGCGGATCATCGCCGACGCCGAGGATGGCCGGATTCCCCCCGCCGCCCGCGGCATCCTCGATGTGCTGGCGCGGCAGTACAGCGCGATCGGAGCCGAGATCGGATCCATCGACAAGAACATCCTGGCTTGGCATCGCGCGTGCGAAGCGAGCCGGCGGCTGGCGGAGATTCCGGGTATCGGCCCGATCGTCGCCACGGCTCTGGTTGCCGAGATTGGCGACTGGAAGGCTTTTGCATCGGGGCGCAACCTTGCCGCCTGGATCGGGTTGGTGCCCAAGCAGCATACGACCGGTGGCAAGGACAGGCTCGGCAGCATCACCAAGCAGGGCAATCGATACCTGTGCTGGTTGTTGGTCGTCGGCGCGACGGCCGTCATCCGCTATGCACAGAAGCACGGGACCAAGAACCGGCCATGGCTCGCACGATTGATGGAACGCCGGCCGCCCAAAGTGGCGGCAGTGGCGCTCGCCAACAAGATCGCACGGATAGCCTGGGCCATCATGGTTCACGGCGACAGATACAACGAGCCGAAGCTGTCGATGGCGGCATGACAGACGCCAGGAGATAGATCGGCAACACCAATTGGCGAGGGCATTACGACGTAATGCAGATACGGTCGTTCCGGGGATCGGGAGAACCCGTTTGGGTCAACGCATAGTCGAATGCGTGTTTTCGATTGGGACCCGATCCGCGCAGAGCATTAAGCCCAGCGGCCGCACCGGCCGCATCAACAGGCCGGACACGTGACCGCACCCGACCAATCTGCACCTACGTCAAAATACCTCTTGCCAGGGCGCCGTCCACACGTGACCCAAAGCGGACGTTTAAAAGCTTTACCCGATCTCCTCATCGGAGAGGCAAGCCTATCGCGAAGTACCCGGGGAAGGTGTGACGTCCGTGACTGGATTGCTCGGCTTTTGCGGGGTGTTCGGGACGGTCGGAACAACAGTGGTGACCGTAGACTTCTGGCCCGTTATTGATGTCGGAAGCGGCAAGCCGTGTGGGTAATAGGTCCAGAACACGAATATCACCGCGAACAACAAAGCCGCCAATACAGCGCTGAGCACTCGACGGTTAAATGACAACAGGTTGGCTACGAAGTTCGCGAAAAGGGCGAACAACGCGAGCACCGCGACATAGAGCCAGTCAACCTGTCCAAGATCGATTGGCATGGGATGTCATCCTCCCGGAGACATTGTCAGGCGCCGAGCGTTGACCAAAGGCCAATTCATTTTAGAAAGCCGCGAATTAGAAATGATCGCCGATCTTCAAATCTGCCACAAGATAGAAAAGGGGCCGACTTTCGCCGGCCCTTATTGGTAGAATAGTTGTCAGCCCTTGGTCACTACTGGCGGCGGAGCTTTGCCTTTGCCGACTTGGGCACACCCGGCAATGCTCATAAGCGCAAGAACCGCAGCCGTTGCAATCACTAGCTTTTTCATCACGCAATCCCCTCTGTCACGACTGCACCGCTCTACGACGGGGACGACACGACCTCTAGTGCTCGAAAGCCACACTCGACTGAATAACCCGCGCGGCAGCTAAAGACCCAACAGCGACATTAGGATTTTTTCTAGAGCTAATTGTCTGCACGAGTTCGGTATTGGCCCAAAGCGGCGCTCACCGCATTGCAATCCGATGTCCGCTTCTCTAATCGGCCGGTTGGGGTCAAGCACTTTCAGGCTATCCACCGCTTCAGTGTCAATGTCGCTCACGGGCTCGTGCTTCTCTTCGGAATCGGCACCAAGGCCCTTCCATCATGGGATCCGAGGACGAGGCGGAACAATCTATTGGGCGGCCTTGCCGTCAGATGAACGGCGGGATCAAGCGGACATGCGAACTCACCTCATCCATCGTCCCGCGAGGGACATCTTTCCACCGCAGGGTGGAACTCGAGTTTCCTCCTATCGGATTTGATCCGGTGCGGTTGTCATGCTGCTACCGCGGCCTGTTCCCGTGTCCAGCGGAACTCGGTGCCGTCAACCCAGATGCGGTGCATGATCACAGCCAATCGGCGGGCCAGCGCCACAATCGCCTTTTTCATCCCGCGGCGCCTGGCGATCTGCATCGCCCAGGCCTTGAGCCATGACCACTTCTTGGAACGCATCATGCTCTGAGCTGCTTCGTAGAGCATGACCCGCATCATCTCATCTCCACAGCGCGATATTCTGCCGTCCCAATCCACCTCGCCCGATTGATACTTGGCGCACGTCAGCCCAAATACTGCCCCGACGGACTTGGATTTGCGGAAGCGAGCCGGAATGTCGACGGTGGCGCGATAGGTCAGCGACACTACCGGACCGACACCGGGAACCGTCATCAGGCGCCGGCACACCTCATCGTCGCGGACGATGGCCAGCAACCGACGATGCAGGACGCCGATCTGCTCGCGAAGCACCCGCCGAACGACAAGCAGCGGTTCGACCAGCATAGCCAGGTCGGGCAGGTTCTCGACCAGCTCCTTGATGCGGGCCTCGAACTTCGCCGTCCTCACCATGCCCACCTTGAGCCCGAAGTTGCGTAAGGTACCGCGCAGGTCGTTATCGATGGCGATGGCCTTCGACTGCAGCAGTTTGCGATGGGTCAGCAGCATCCGCAGTTTCTGACTGCGTAACGTCTTCACGTGCACCGGGCGGTAAAGTCCCACCCTCATCATCTGTGCCATGCCGCGCGCATCGTTGCGGTCGGTCTTGTTGATCTGCGCCTTCAGCACCGCCCGCATGTGCCGCGTCTCGACGCAGATCACTGGCAAGCCCGCTTCGGCCAGAGCGCTGAACAGCCATTGCGACAGCGGTCCAGCTTCCAATCCAATCCGCTTGAAGCGGTAGGCCGGGTTCTTCAGCACCACCACTAATGCGTCAGGCTCGCTCGCCAACTTCACTTCGCGGACAATCTTGCCCGTCTCATCCACAATGCAGACGCTGGTCGCCTTGACCGAAACGTCCAATCCCGCAAAATGGTCCATGCTGCGCTTCTCCTTCTGATGCTTGAGGCCCGTAACCACGGTGACCTCGTTTCACCATCAGCCTGAAGCGCAGCACCCAAAATCTTCAGCCATCCACAAGCTGCCGGCCGATTACCCCATCTATCGGGGGCATAGCTGCCGCGACCCCGGGGAGCGGTGAGGTCGCGATTGACCCAGGCTGTGTCAAAACTCAACGCGGTATCGCAACACCTGGAATCTTGAGCCCTGTGGTCATGCGCAGAGCCGAAAAACGTAAAAGTTCGTCCTCCGCTCGGCGTTACGACCAAATCAGATTTCGTTTTCACACAGCCTAGACCCATTTCAGACATAAGCGATCTCGGATTTTTGCAGCGCAAATTGGCCGATAAACCCCGTTTCACTGGCCGCGAATTCCTGCTGTAATTGCGGGTTGTAAGGCCACGTTCAGTGTAGTCCTTAGCCTCGGGCCGGCGATGCGGCGGCGCGATTTCATCAAGGCAGGTGCCTGGGCAGCGGCGGCTTGGCCGCTTGTCGGCCGCGCGCAGCAGCCGTCGCGCCCGACGGCGGGCTTTCTCGTCAGCGCTTCCGCTGCGGGCTACGAGACGACCATGGGGCCAATACTCAAAGGCTTGGCCGAGGCCGGCTACGCGGACGGCAAAAATCTAACCATCGAATATCGTTGGGCGGATTATCACTACGATCGCCTGCCAGCGCTTGCCGCTGATCTGGTCGGCCACCAGGTGTCGGTGATTTTCTCCACCGGCAGCATCGTCTCGGCACTCGCGGCGAAGTCGGCGACCAAAACCATTCCGATCGTCTTCGCCAATGGCAGCGATCCAGTGAAATACGGGCTGGTGGAAAGTTTCAGCAGGCCAGGTGGTAACATGACTGGCGTGACGTTCTACAATAGCGGGCTTGGACCGAAGCGGATCGAGCTTTTGCGCCAGCTGGTGCCGAACGCGTCGGCGATCGGTCTCTTGATCAACCCGAATAATCCGAACGCTGAGGACGACAGCAACGAGATCAAGGAGGCCGCCAAGAATGTCGGCCTTCGGACGGAAATCATCAACGCCAGCAGCGACCGCGAGATTGACGATGCGTTTGCGACCATCGGGCAACGACACGTCGATGCCCTGATGGTTCACATTGATGCGCTATTCAATGCCCAGTTCAAGAAGATCATCGCGCTAGCCGATCAATACGCCGTGCCGGCCATGTTTGCCAACCACAATGCACCGAAGTTCGGCGCGCTGATCAGCTACGGCACTAATGTTGACGAGATGGATCGGCAGGCCGGCGTATATATCGGCAAAATTCTCAAAGGCGCCAAGCCCTCCGATCTACCGGTCCTGCAGCCGACCAAGTACGACCTGATCGTCAACCTCAAGACCGCAAAGAAGCTCGGTTTGACGGCCCCGTTGATCGTGCAGATGACCGCTGACGAGGTAATCGAATGAAACGGCGCAACTTCATCGCGCTTTTTGGCGCTGTCGCAGCCGCATGGCCGCTTGAGGCCCTGGCACAACAGTCTGCGCTCACCCGGCGGATTTGCGTACTCATGAATTGAAGCGCAACCGCAGAGGAAAATCAGGCAGGTGTCGTGGCGTTTCAGCAAGCCCTTCAACAGCTGCATTGGATCAAGGATGACAATACGAGGATCGATATCCGATGGGCCGAAAACGATCCCGATCGGGATCGTCGCTACGCCACGGAACTAGTCACACTCGCCCCGGACGTCATTCTGGCCGCTGGGACCCTTAGCGTACTGGCATTGCAGCACGTCACCCGCACAATACCGATCGTATTCGTGGAAGTGTCCGATCCGGTCGGATCTGGAGTGGTGGAAAGCTTAGCGCAGCCGGGTGGCAATGCCACTGGCTTTATGAATTTTGAATTCAGCATGGGCGGGAAGTGGCTGGAAATTCTCCGGCAGATCGCGCCAAGTGTGATAAGAGCAGGTGTCATTCGTGACCTTGTCAACCCTGCAGGAGCTGCCGAGTTCGGTGCAATTCAAGCCGTAGCACAATCATTCGGCGTGGAGTTGCATCCGATCGATACACGCGACGCCAAGGGGATCGGGCGCGCCTTCGCGGCACTAGCAGCCTCGCCGAATGGCGGAATGATCGTGACGCCCGCCGCTTCATTGTCTGCTAATCACGATTTGATCATTACGCTCGCAGCTCGATACAAGATTCCAGCAGTTTATGCTTGGCCCTCCGACGTCAAAGCCGGCGGATTAATCGCTTACGCGCCGGATCGGGTCGACCAGTTCCGGCGTGCGGCTACTTACGTGGATCGTATCCTCAAGGGCGAGAAACCGGCGGATCTGCCAGTGCAAGCACCGACCAAATACGAACTCGGCGTCAACCTAAAAACCGCGAAAGCGCTTGGTCTCACATTTCCACCAACACTGCTCGCAACTGCCGACGAAGTAATTGAGTAGAGTGGGCCTTTCTGCTGCGATTGCTCAAGGCAGCTCTTGGCCCGTAACGGACATTTAGAGGCTATGGTCTAGCGTCTGCTCTTGGGTGGATTGTGTTGCAAAAGTCGTTTTGCACTGACGGTCAAAAATTCTAAGAGGCCGTTTCGAAAGGGGTTGAGTGGGTGGAGTTCGACGTGATTCCAGGTGGTTGCTGACACCAACCCCGGAGTTGCCATGTGGACCCCAACCACCCGCAAGCAGCATATTCGCAAGACGAGCCGATACCAAACTGATGTGACCGACGAGGAATGGCGTGTGATCGAGCCTCAGCTGCCTGGGACGAATGTCACCGGACGACCACGTGCCTGGCCGATGCGCGAGATCATCAATGGCATCTTCTATGTCATGCGGGCGGGTTGCCCATGGCGCCTGCTGCCGAGCGATTTGCCGCCGTGGAGCACGATCTATCGATGGTTTGCGAAGTTCCGGGACGAAGGCCGCTTCGAGAGGATCAATCACGCTATGGTCATGCTCGATCGCGAACGGATCGGACGCCAATCCAGCCCTACGGGTGCGATCATCGACAGCCAGAGCGTCAAGACCACCGAGGCCGGCGGACCCCGCGGTTACGATGCTGGAAAGAAGATCAACGGCCGCAAGCGCCATGCGCTTGTCGACACGGACGGGCGTGGCCTCATGCTCGAACCGCATCCGGCGAGCATCCAGGATCGCGACGGCGGCGGACCGCTTTTGCGGGCTTCGCGCCGCATCTTCCCGTTCATCCAGCGGGTCTTCGCCGACAGCGGATATGCCGGTGAGAAGGTCGCCAAGGCCACGTTGATCGCGGTCGAGATCGTGCGAAAAAACCCCGATCAGGTCGGCTTTGCCGTTAACCCGCGGCGCTGGGTCGTCGAGCGCTTCTTCGCATGGATCGGACGCAATCGACGGCTGGCAAAGGACTTTGAGGCAACAATCGACTCCGCACGCGCTTTCCTCTACGCCGCATCCGTCATGCTGCTCGTGCGCCGGATCGCTCGTCCTTCATGACTTTCGAAACCGACTCTAAGGGCTATAGGTGCGGATTTCGTGTAAAGATGTGAGGGGGCCTCATCGCCCTACGTTAAACTCATCGGCGACTTCGGTAGCGCGATTGAGGTTGTACGAATTGGCGATTGTTTCCCGTTTCAGATTTTTCGTGAAAATCTGCAGTCCTGCAATTTTCGACTTTTGCAACACAATCGGGTGAAGAGCGGACATTGGCCCCGGGAGCCGGCGCGTCCGTTTGTGACCCGACCGGTCGCGGACCGTGCAGAGCAGCAGGCCCAACCTCTCGTGAAGTGGCGTTAGGTCAAGGATGCTGCCCGTTCTTAGGAATAGCTTTTTCGTGATGGGCAACACATCAGTAGCGATCATTCAGTGGAACTCTGGAAATGGGCAGAGGTTAGCCCGCAAGGAGATCGCTATGCCAACGAACATGCCCAGTGCTTGCCGCGGCTTGAGGGTGATTGATGTGCGGGTGCCGTCGAGAACGCTTACCGATGATTTTTTTGTAATCGCGATTTTCAGCGGTGTCGGGTTGCTTGTCTCGCTTGTTGCCATCATCTACGGCTTGCAGGGGCTTTAGCTGTAAAGAGCCCGGTTCGGTCGGCTACTGGAAAATTTAAGGCGGATTTTGAGTCGCGACCCGATGTCCGGTTTCGGGGGCATAGCTGCCGCGCCAGCCAGGGACCCGCAAGGTCGCGAATGACCCAGCCTGTGTAAAAACTCAACGCGGTATCGCAACACCTGGAATCTTGAGCCCTGTGGTCATGCGCAGAGCCGAAAAACGTAAAAATTCGTCCTCCGCTCGGCGTTACGACCAAATCAGATTTCGTTTTCACACAGCCTAGACCCATAAGCGACATTGGACGATCAAATTTGCTGTGATGCACAACGCTGCTCTAGCTGATAGGGTGTAGCCCTCGATTTGGGGACACATGAGACGCCGGGAGTTCATCGCGTGGGTTGGTAGCGCGACGGCGTGGCCGCTGGTGGCGCGCGCACAAAAGCCGGAGATGCCGGTAATTGGGATTCTTGCGACTGCCTCTGCTGAAGCTAACGTTGCGCGTCTCCGTGCTTTCCGCGATGCGCTGCGAGCGGAGGGTTATGTGGACGGGCAGAACGTTAAGATCGAATATCAGTGGGTGGACGAAAGCAGCGGTCGCATGCCGGAGCTTGCGGCGCAGCTCATTAATCATCAGCCAGCGGTACTTGTAGCTGCTGGTGGCACTGCTTCGGCGCTCGCCGCAAAGGCAGCGACAAAAAGTATTCCAATCGTATTCGGAATAGGTGGAGACCCGGTCGCCCTTGGGCTTGTTGCCAGCCTTAGCCGACCGGGTGGCAACGTGACCGGCGTGACCAGCATAAACGTAGATGTGGCGCCAAAGAGGCTGCAGTTGCTGCACGAACTCCTGCCCCCTGTTAGAGATATGGCTCTTTTAGTCGATCCGACCGTGCCTGCTTATGCCGAAGATACTGTGCGCGTCACGCAGGCGGCCGCCGACGCCGCCGGGCTGCAGCTTCACGTTCTGGATGCGAGCAGCGCGGGAGATTTCGATACGGTCTTTGAAACATTGATCAAGCTCAAAGTAGGGGGACTTGTCATCGCTCCCGACAACCTGTTCACTGCTTACAGTGAGAAACTCGCCGAGTTGACAGTTCGCCATGTGCTTCCCGCCGTCTACGAATTTCGTCGGTTCGTAGCCGCTGGCGGTCTGATGAGCTATGGCAGCAGTGAGACGGAATATTACCGATCCGTCGGTACCTATACCGGGAGAATCCTCAAAGGCGACAAGCCCGCTGATCTGCCAGTTCAGCAGTCGACGGTGGTCGAACTGTTGATCAACCTAAAGACCGCCAAAACGCTAGGCATAACGGTGCCGCTACCGCTCCTTGGCCGCGCTGACGAGGTAATCGAATAGACCCACTTTCTGTTGCGGTGCATGAGTCCGGTTATGGCCCGAAGCGGACACGCTGGTTGATGATTGTCGCGGCAGCTTTCGGGGGTAAAGCGGACAAGGTCGCCGTCAAACGGCGGGGGGCTAATCAGTCAAAAGCGGACTCATGCACCGCTATTCCGGGTGAATTTCGATCTCCTTTACGACATGGCCCCAAGCCTCGAATTGGGCGCGAATAAAGTCGGCCGTTCCTCCAACTGTTTCGGCACCGTTGGTATAGAAGCCGATTTCATGCAGGCGCTGTGTGATGTCCGGCTGCTTGAGGACAACGTCCATTTCCCGATTCATATGCTGCAAGATATCGGCCGCCGTCCGGCTCGGTGCTACGACCGCCATCCAGCCGCTAAAATCGAATCCGGGAAACGTATCGGCGATGGGCGGAATGTTTTCATATCCTGGCGCACGCTGCATCGTGCTGATCGCCAGCGGACGCAACGAACCGCTCTGAATGAAAGGCGCTGCGGACGGAATGGCAAGAATTGTAAGTTGCACCCGTCCTGCGATGGTGTCCTGTATACCTTGCGGCATTCTTGCATAAGGAACTTGCTCGATCTCAGTTCCAGCAAGCTTATTGATCCACGCGGCAATCATGCCGGAGAAATTCCTCGGACCGTCGGTGGCAATCGTCAGCTTGCCGGGATCCGCTTTCGCAAGGGCGATCAGTTCCGGCAAACTCTTTGCTGCGATATTCGGATTCGCCAGCAGCAAAAAGGGCCCGTCGGCGACCTTTCCAACCGGCGCGAAATCTTTGATGGCGTCGTACGGCAATGACTTAAACGTGTAGGGATTCGTCACCAACGCGGCGGCCGTGGCCCAGAAGAACGTATAACCATCGGGGGCAGCATGCGCAGCCACTTCCGCGCCGATCACATTTCCGCCCCCAATGCGATTCTCTACGAAAATCTGCTGACCTAGAGCTCGTCCTAGCCTTTCCGTGACGAGCCGACAAAGAATGTCTGGGGTTCCTCCCGCCGCCTGCGAGACAATAAAGCGGATCGGTCGAACCGGCCAGTTTTGTGCCCAGGTAGACTGCGCGAAAACTGAAAAGAAAACCAAGAAGGAGAAAAGCAAGCGCGAGATACCCTTCATTTTGAATTTCTCCGATCTCATGCGCCCCCCTTGAAGCCAGGCAAATAAGCATGAGTGCCTTGGTCCCAAGATGCATTGACGAGGATCAATCGTTCTTGCGCCAGAAGGGCACGCGAGACCGCCCGATCGCATAATGATATCGCCGCATCCAGGCACTCATGTTTTCAGACGAGGTTCGCCAATGTTTTTTCGTTTCAATCTGCATCGTAAGGCCGATGGTCTTGTTCATTGCGACCAAGACGATACGTTGCGACTAGACACGAAATTCTATTCGCTCAGTTCACAGCGAATGCGCCATGACGGTGAGCGGCGGCCCAGACCGTCAGATTCCAGGCTATGGGAATAGCCAGGGCCGCGGCGAGTGATACCGCCGCCCCGAATGGCACGATCATAAGGTTTAGCGCAACAAGGCTGAAGCTGATCCCGAACAAGCTCCACAGACTGTAAGCAACGACCGCTGCGGTTGCCGGGCCGCCGACTTGTGGCTGCAGGATCAGAATGAGACTTGTACTTGAAATTGGATAGACGGCGAGGATTCCAGTCAAGACCGGCCCAGCCCATTTACTAGCTTCGAGGAC
Source organism: uncultured Alphaproteobacteria bacterium (assembly GCA_963761185.1). Lineage (GTDB taxonomy): Bacteria > Pseudomonadota > Alphaproteobacteria > Rhizobiales > Xanthobacteraceae > BOG-931. Next base: position 248,127 of record CAVXFY010000011.1, on the reverse strand, counting down.
CATGCCCATCAGAGCGCAGACCAGTAATGTGCGCATCGGTAAATCGTACCACGCATGTCTCAGTTGTGGCATTTTGACTGCGTGCATGGCGCGAACAAGCCAGAGGCATACGGGGTAGACAACGAGATTGAGCAAGCTGGCAGTGGCAAGCGTCGATCCGACCATTTTCGTAAGTAGTGCCAGCAAGACCCAACAGCCAATGGACAGCGTAAGGCTGACGAGGATTCCTCGCTTTTGTGAAAGCTTCGCATAGAGCGTCAAAAATACGCCAGTGCAGGCATTGATCGTAAGGCCGCTCAACGCGGCCTCCGCCAAGTAGGCGGTATCATGGTCGAGCGAAATCAATACATAGGCCGGCCAGATCGTGACGGGCAGCGTAGCGATCAGCGCCCCTGTGAGAGCCCCGGCGCGCTCGGCAATCAACGACGCGGTCGCGACGATACTCGCCGTGACCATTAATTTTGCAGCTAACGCAAAGAAATCTGCAGACATAAATCAATCCGAGAGTGGGGCAACCTCGAAACTATTGAATGGCAAGAAGCGATGACTGGCATTGACCTTACGCAAAGTGCACCGACCGGTTTCCGTCAGCCTTAATTGATCTTGATCCAGATCAAAAACTCTCGCTTGAGCTTGGTCATAAATGATAGTGACGCTGACGTACGCCACCGAGATCATCGTTTTGATCAGCGCGAATTAAAAGAGCGGGCCCGTTGCAAGCAAGATCCCGCGCCATCAGGGGGATAGAAATGTCCATAAGATCGCAATTGCTCGGCATAGCCCGTCTAGCGGCGATAATCGCGCTGGTGTTCATTGTAAACTCAGCCAAAGCTGCCGACCCGATCAAAATCGGTTTCGGCATGGCGTTGACCGGCCCACTCGCCGCCAATGGCAAAATGTCATTGGTGGCGATGCAGGTTTGGGAAGACGACATCAACGCCAAAGGCGGGCTACTCGGACGGCCGGTGAAACTCATCTATTATGACGATCAGAGCAATCCGTCACAAGTCCCCGGCATCTACGCTAAGCTGCTCGATGTTGACAAAGTCGATCTCATCGTCAGCGGCTATGCCTCGACCCAGATCGCCGCGGCGATGCCGGTCGTGATGCAGAACAAGAAGCTCTTCATTAGCCTGTTCGGCACCGGCATCAACGAGACGTTCAACTATCCGAGATATTTCTCGATGATTCCGAACGGGCCAACGCCGAAGCCGGCGTTCACGCGCGGCTTCTTCAAGGTGGCCGAACAGCAGGTGCCTAAACCGCAGACGATTGCTTTAGCTTCCGCGGATGCCGAGTTCGGCCGCAACGCTTGCGAGGGCGCGCACGAGAACGCCCAGGCCTCGGGCTTCAAGATCGTCTACGAAAAAAGCTATCCGCCATCCACCGTCGACTTCTCCCCGATCGTGCGGGCTATCCAGGCCACAAATCCGGATCTGCTGGTGATCTGCTCATATCCGCTGGATACGGTCGGCATGGTCAAGGCGATGCACGAGATCGGGTTCAAGCCGAAGATGTGGGGCGGCGCGATGGTCGGCCTGCAAGCAACGGTGTTCAAGATCCAGCTTGGTCCGCTGCTTAATGGTGTCGTCAATTATGAGACTTGGTTGCCAGTCAAGGCGATGGAGTTCCCGGGCTCGCTGGAGCTCCTCAAAAAATATCAGGAGCGTGCCCCGGCTGCAGGCACCGACCCGCTCGGTTATTATATGCCGGTATGGGCCTATGCCGATCTACAGGTGCTCGGCGACGCCATAACCGCGACCAAGAGCCTCAATGATGACGTGCTCGCCAACTATATCCGCGACACCACATTCGAGACCGTGGTCGGCGATGTGAAATTTGGCAAGCAGGGCGAGTGGGTGGAGGAGCGCACGCTGGCGGCTCAGTTCCAGAACATCAAGGGCAACAGTATCGATGACATACGCGATCTGAAGACCGAGGTGATCATTTATCCGCCGCAGTACAAGAGCGGCGAAGTGATTTACCCCTACGAAAAAGCGATTGGAAATTAGACCGGGTATTCGGGCGGACGCAAACATCGAATTTGTGAGCCATGTGAACTTGCCGGTGTCCGCTTTGGGTCAATGGATCATGAACTGCCGCGACGCTGGCAGGTGGGTATGTCCGCTTTCTCCCCTGAATGCGACCGCGACACTCACCGACCAGCCTAGCAGCTATGGGCCAGAACCTGACTCGTGCACTGCAACAGACAACGCCGAAAAATAAGGGCTCCGAGCCATAACCCCGTTACTATGCTCGGAGCCCAACCCTTTGCCTCTCAGGTGAAAACTTGAGGCGGCAGTATTCTGCCATCGCAATTTGCGAATGTAAGTTAACTCGGCTGCACGCGGTCATAATCGTGGGGCAATTCTACGAGTATTACAGACCGTTGCGTCGGCTAGGAGCGAGGTTAGCCGGCTTTCTTGGCCCAGAGTTTACACCAACCGGCGGGGCTGATCGTACCATCTACGACCTGACAGGAGTTCGGTGCTTGGAACAGCATGCAACCGTCACATTGATGACTGTCCTTCGGTGATGTCTGATAGAGGACCGCAGGCGATGTTTGGGGAAATTTGGCGGCATGAGCTTCTCTCACACGGACAGACGACGCAACGGACCCGGCCGCGCACGCGCCGCCCCATAAAACCATAGTACGACGGGATAAAGTGCAGGTCATAACAACACCTCCTACTGCTTGCAGGGCCCTTGAATCACGAAACACCGTCACTTGTTTTGACGAGGATCAAAGAAGCCTCGAACAATTGATTGCGTTACGTGTCAGCCCCCACGCGACTTAGATTATTCCCCCGACGAGTAGCAAACCACTTTAGAGCCCCAGACCTCCAGCCTAAGCACCTTTCTGACAAGCTGTGGATGCCGGTTACGCCGTCCATTGTCGGTCATGTCGCGCAAGATCGAGCACCTAAGGCTTTGCTCCAAAAATTATGCTTAACGGAAGCTTTACCGAAGGCTCATAACAATTCGAAGGTGGCAGTGGTCCATGGTGGACTGCATCCCCGTGCCGCAAAAAATGGCGAGGAGCACATGACTATCTCTATTGCCGGCATCGGCGGTGCGGGCGGCGTTCATGCAATGTCCGGAGCAAGTGCGGGAATGCCGCCGCAGCAAAAGATGTCATCGCTATTCGATGCGATTGACAGCAGCGGGTCAGGTAGCATCACCCAGCCCCAGTTCAATCAGGCGTTCCAGAACCTCAACCCTCCGGCTGTATTCCGGCAGCAGGGCGCGAGCGCAATCTTCTCCGCTCTCGACCCCAACGGCACCGGCAGCGTTTCGAAGCAGGACTTCGTCAGCGGCATGTCCGGCCTCATGGCGTCGCTGCGCGCTGAGGGTGGGGCGAGTAGCGCACTAGGCCCGTCGCCGAGCGCCAGTCTGGCGTCTAGTGTTCAGTTTCTGAACTCACTCGACCCATCATCGATTCCCGGCAATGCGCAGCCGGGTTCTTACGTCAATACGACGGTGTGATACGGTCAGCGGAAATCTCCGTTCCGCCGACATTGCCATCCTCGTCCATATAGATGTAACCGACGCCGAGAGAGTGCAGCCATGCAATGCCGTCTCGGCCTTTGAGCATCGCGATGGTCGCCAGGCTGCCGGCTACAAGACATTCCTCGGTGATCACGCTGACCGACGACAATCCTCGCACCGGCCACCCGGTGCGAGGGTTGAGAAGATGGCAATAGCGCTGGCCCTCCACTTCCACGAAGCGCTCATAGTCGCCGCTTGTAGCCAAAGCGCCCGAAACGAGTTCAATCGTCGTCATGACGGTCGCACTTGTCGCGAGGGTGACGAATGCCGATTCGCCACGGGCGGCCCTCTGGACGAGGACCGAGCAGCTTGATATCGCCGCCAAGGTCGACGAGGCCGCATTGCACTCCGCATTGCCCGGCATATTCCGGCAGCGCGGTCAGCCGCGTATTCCTTGCCGATGCCACCGAAATCGAGTTCCATGCCGGCAATCGCGGAATGTCAGCCGCGGCCACTCCGACAGGCGACTTGGTCAAGTCCGATCCGCGTCAACAAACTCGTCGATCTCCCGCTGCGCCGGAATACGACTTTTACGAAAAATCCCAGACCTGGCGCAACGGCCCAGACGTGATGTCGAACATCGCCTCGCTTCTTGTGAAAGCAGGCCTTAGCGTAATCGATGAGACCGGCAGTTTCCGGATCGATCGTCAATGACTCCACCGGCCTTCGCGATGAGGTTGATGCGCGACAACTCGCTGTCGGGACGGTAGCGCGAATAACGAGCCTCAATCCGGGCAATTTCGTCCATCGCGGCGCTTGCCGCCCGTTGCGCTTCTGCGTCGTTTTCCGCGAAAAGCCGCAGAACGCAATCGGAGCCGAGCGCAAAAAACTCGAATGTGCTTGCACACATCGTCGTAGGTGATGTCGCTCTGCCGAAATGCGTCTCGGTTTTGCCGTCACTCAATCGTCAGCCTCGTCCTGGTCGTCGTTCCGACATCCACGCAATTGAGCTTCTGCGGAGAGCCGAGGAGAAAATATATCCAACTCTTGCAAATACCGCTGGCGGCGCCCTTAGCCGCACCACGTTACAAAAACAAGATGCGCTTAGTTTTTCAATATCGTCAGGTTGTTGTCAGATTGGTCGTTGAGGGTGAGCCCGTCGTCTTATTGCTCGTCAATAGTGGCTTTTTGCTCAGAGAGCGCAAATGGACAAGGAGGAGGAGTTGCGTTCCCTGCTGGTTAAGGCCGCCGAATATAGCGCGAAGGCCAACGCGGCCAGCGGCGATCCAAAGCTGAAAGCAGCACTAGATGCCGTCGCACGCGAATTTCTGCGACAGGCGTCCGCTTTAAGAGCAGGGCTTCCGCGCGAGGCCGACAACGGGTGAGGCACTTTTATCGAGTGCCGATGCGATTCGCGCCAGTTGAGCGCAATGACCGCCGATCTTTATGCTCGTAATGCTCGTGATGATGCGTTGTTTCGGAAGTCATCCCGAGCGGGCGGCACGGCTACGGGGGGTACCGTGCCGCTTCCGCTCACACGTGAGAGTTAGAATGCGCCGCGATGCGGCCTGCGGCGAGATCACCAAATGCCGCGCCACCGCCTAGCACTACTTTGGCAGATTTACTCACGCTGCGGCTGGTTGCAAATCCATTTTCGGCAATGCGGGCATCGCCGCGGCGGTGGTCGAGCGATGAGTTCGAGAATGGCGTGACGCACGGCGGGCAAAGTGGGTTGCGGCGGTGGGCCGTTGTTTCTTTTTTTTCCGCCGCGCCTTGGCAAGGCGGCGATGCTGGAGCAAGGCGTAAGCGATCATTGTCATCAGCGCATGACGGTGAAGGCCTTGCCAGGATCGGCCCTCGAAGTGATCGAGGCCGAGTTCTTCTTTGAGCTGCTGATGCGCCTGCTCGCAAACCCATCGCGCCTTGATGGTAGCCGCCAAGACGAGCAGGTCGGTCTTCGCCGGCAGGTTGGCGAGATCGTATTTTTTCTCTCCCGACATCCTGTGTTCGCCGATCAGCCAAGCCTCATCCCCCGGCAAATGTTGCTGACCCTTATCCCCGATCCGCTGCGGTGGTCCGTCGGCGACCCGCACGCGGACAGCTGCAAAACGAGCCTTGAGCTTGCCTTTCGTGCCGGTGCGCCAGCTGATGGTGTGCCATTTGGCATTGGCCAGCATATCTTCGGCGGCTACCGATAGAATGTCTGGGACGCGCCGCTTCCGGGGACGGCCGCGCCCGGCAATCGGCCAGATCATCCGCACATCGACGGGGTACACCTTGAGGTGCCGCGGAATCCCGACCGCCCAGGTCAGCTTGCGAGCCGTGAGCCCCTGGCGGAACGGCGCGCTCGGCCCATAACCGGCATCCGCCAACACGCAGCCGAAGCGCACACCGGCCGCGATGACACGATCGATCTCGATCAAGGCCATCTCCGGCTTCGTCCGGGCCGTTCGATAGTCCGCCGGGACACCCGCTCGCTGCAGCCGAGCCCGCTTGCTCGTCCAACTCTCGGGAAGAAACAACCGCAACGCCAGCATGACCGGGACTTCGCCCCGCGCCAGCGTCAGCGACACCAGGGTCTGGCAGTTGGCGGTCTTGCCCAGAGCCGAAGCATATTGCGGAGCGACGCCCACCGAATGCGTGCCTTTCTTGGGTATCGCAGTGTCGTCAATTACCAGTACGGCATCGCTGCCCCCGACGAGCTTATCCGCTTGAACAAGCAGTTCTGTCTCCACCGGCTGCGCGTCCCAGACCCCGGCGGCCACGAAGTGGTGCAATTGATCATGGTCGCCAAGTGCAAGCCGCTCCGCCATCGCTGCAATGCTCTTGCGATCGCCAGGGCCGATCAACCCCGATACGTAGAGCGGACACATTTGCCGCCGCGCCTTATGACCCAAGCGGTCCAGAAACGGCTTGAGCCAGCGGCCAAGCTCTTCTCTCCAGTCCGAAGTTCTGCCAGCCATGGTCGGCCCCTCCAAAAGCCGACCACCCATGAATTATCGAAAAACTGATTTGGGAATCCCATCCCCCTCAAAATCTGCCAAACTAGTGCTAGAGCGTGTTGTCCCATTTGATCTGAGTCAAAGCCGTCGCCGCGGGATGGGCGTTAGCTTTTAATGTGGCCCCAATTTCATCAACTTTACGCTGTTGCGTGGAACCGATCGGGCGTAACTCATGAAATCTCATCACAAACTCTCAGATACTTTGTGGTTTGGGTGAAATCTCCAACGCAGGCCGTCAGCTTCTTGTCAGGAATGTGAACGAAGCTACCGATGCATGGCGACTTAAGGGGAGAGCTAGTTGGCTCACTTTGAGAAACGCTCGTTTTTATCCCCACGAATGCATTACCTGCTTGTCGTTCGATTAGGACGCCGCATGCGCATACTGCTTATTGAGGATCATCAAAGGCTGGCTCAGTCCACCGTAGAGGGTTTGGCAGGGTTCGGATTTGGCGTCGATTTATTCATGACCGCCGAGGAAGGTCTTGCTGCCACCAAGAGTATTTCATACGAAGCGATAATCCTAGATCTCGGGCTGCCGGATCGCGACGGCCTCGATCTGATCCGAGACCTCCGTACGGTAGCAAGTTGGATTCCGATTCTCATTCTCACTGCGCGCGATGGTATCGACGACCGCGTCGAGGGACTTGACCGTGGCGCGGACGATTATCTTCTAAAGCCCTTCGCGATGAAGGAGCTAGCGGCTCGGCTTCGGGCTCTCCTGCGCCGGCCCGGCGGCCCGCTCGGCACGACCATCGACATCGGGAACATCACGCTCGACACGACCGCGCGACAGCTTAAAGTCGATGGTCGAACGGTTGCAATTCCACCTCGTGAATTGGATGCGCTCGAGCTTTTAATGCGGCGCGCCGATCAGGTTGTTCCGAAGCGTCTTTTCGAGGATTCGGTATACGGCCTCAGCGACGAAATCGCACCAAATACGATCGAGGCGCTAATTTCGCGGCTGCGACGCCGGCTGGAAACCATCGAAGCGCGGGTTTCCATTCATACGCTGCGTGGAATTGGCTACTTGCTCAAGGAATGATGACGAGAACTACAATGTCCCTTTCGTCACGCATCATAATCCGCCTCAGCGTCACCATCGCGGTCGCGACTGCCGCTTCCTACGGGTGGCTTTACATCAAGCAAAGCCGTGTCGAATCTTATCTCCATCAGAGAACATTGGTCCGGCAGGCGCAGGAGGTTTCAAGTTTCATTTCAATCGCCGCCGACGGCTCTGTCGATCTCGATCTGCCTTCAAAGCTATTGGAAGCCTACAATAGCCCAGGCAGTAGATACCGATATGCCGTGCGCGACGAAGCCGGACGAATTGTCGCGACATCCGGCCGTCGCGTCGGGCCGCTGCCGAGCCTCATGGCTACGCAAGATCGGAATGTCTATGAATACGGAGGCGACGTCGAGAATGCCAAAATGATGGGCGCGGCTATTCGAACAGACATCGGTCAACGAACATTCTTCACTCAGGTCGAACAAACGCTGCCGATGACGCAGTCGCTCAATGCAGCCGTCTTCAATGAATTCTTCATGGACGGTGGATGGCTCCAGAATTCCACTCCTTCTCGCCCTTCTCGGAATAAGCGCATTGACGGTAAAGAGATCTCTGTCGCCACTCAAACAATTGGCAACGCTTGCGGCCAAAATCGACCCCGGAACCTCCACTTTGCGACTACCCTCTGCGGGAGTACCGAAGGAAATCCTCCCACTCGTGAATTCTTTCAACAAAGCCCTCGACAGGCTCGATGAAGGTTTGACGCGACAGAGAGAATTCAATGCCAACGCGGCACATCAGTTGCGAACGCCGTTGGCGGTCCTTGCCGCAAACATCGATACGATGGGCGACCCTGCCGTGGCGGAAAGACTCCGATACGACGTCGAACTGATGAGCAGAATTGTGAACCAATTGCTGCTAGTCGCCAGGCTGGAGACCTTGAACATTCCGCTTGATGAGCCGGTGGACCTTTGTCTGACGGCCCGTCTTGCGGCAGAGAATCTTGGGCCGGTAGCAATTTCGACGCGCAAGACACTTGAGGTCGATGAACCCCAAACGCCCATTCTCGTCCGCGGCAATGCTTTCGTCGCAACAATCGCGATCAGTAATTTGATTGAGAATGCGCTCAATCACAGTCCGGCGGGAAAAGCCGTCCGGATTTACGTAACCTCTACTCCATCCGTTGAGGTTTGCGATTGTGGTCCGGGTATACCTGATGAATTTCGAGAAAGAATTTTCGAGAGGTTTTGGCGCGGCGACGCTAGCAAGGAAGGAGCAGGATTGGGGCTTTCGATCGTTCGCCGAATCATGCTCGCATTGAACGGCTCTGTATCGGTAACGAATGCGCCGGAGGGTGGCGCGCAATTCACACTGCGCTTTTCGCCGTGGGAGCAGGCCGCGTTAACAAACTCTTAATTTCCGCAATCGTGGAGACGCGGGTCGGAATATCGCCGTTCGCACGCCGTGAAATACCACCGATTGAACCGATTTGCCTTCATTTTGCCCTGCACCCGTCAGGTGGCCGTCAGCGAATAAGTCCACTACTCGAGCTGCCGGTTTGGCACGGGATGGGGATGGCCGATGTTTGTTGTGGTGCCGCGATCCGATCGCTTGCGCGCTTACGTCGAAGATGAAATCCGAAAACTTTACTGGAAGCGCTATAGCGCAGTGCTGCACTCTTTCGCGCCGACTATCGTTGCCGACCTGGGCGACACCGGAAGCGTGGTGTGCGCGGCCGGTCTTCGGCTCGGCCATGAAGCATTTCTGTCGGAGTGTTACATCGACCTGGCCGTGGAGCAGGCACTCGAAGATCAAGTCGGAAGCGCTGTGCACCGCGACCGGATCGTCGAGGTCTGTCATCTGGCTGGTCCCGGTCCCGGGCGCGCGCTGCCTTTTGTGCACAGACTTATTGAACTGTTACGGACGATGGATACCGAATGGGCCATTTTCACAGCGACGAAACCGTTGCGAAGTCTGCTGCAAAGAAGCGGCTTGTCCATGGTCGAATTGGGCCGCGCCTACCAAAGCAGAGTGCCCGATCCGGATAGCTGGGGGAGCTATTTTGAGCATGATCCGCGGATCATGGCGGTAAGCCACCGTTTCGCCTCTAGATCAAAAAGAATCTTGCCGGCTTTCACCGCATCACGGGCTGTGGCCGATGCGCGAGTTCTTTGAAGGCCTGTTGCGACGGGCGACTTGTGGCGGCAACGAGCCGGCTCTGCTATCGCCGAACGGCACGCTTTCGTATGCGGCACTCGTCGACCGCGTGCGCAGTCACGCGCACTGGGCCTCGCGGCTTCCCCGTAGAGTTGGTCTCCTGTTCGCGAATGGGATGGATCAGGTCGTCGGCGATCTCGCTCTGAGCTTCGCCGGAAAAGAATTGATTCCGCTCCCCAACTTCTTTTCCGACTCCCAACTTTCACACGTCATACGTGCGACGCAGCTAGTCGACGTGATCGTCGACCTTTATTCGGTCGAACGAGCACGGCGATTAGGGCTGACCGTCCATCAATTGGCCGCGGAACCCGTCCGCGACACGCCGCCGGAGTCGGGCGGCGCACGAATCATTTTCACTTCCGGAACAACCGGTGAGCCAAAGGGCGTGTGTTTGTCGGGGAAGCAACTTCTTGCCAGCGTAGCCGCGCTCGCGCAGGCATCGCGCGCTGGCGCAACCGATCGTTATCTTTCCGTGCTACCGGGTTCGTTGCTGCTAGAGCAAATAGCGGGCGCCTATCTGCCGTTGTCTGTCGGCGCAGCAATCTACTTGCCAGCCAGCGGTTCGACCGGCGCGGCTACGCTTGGAAGCGCGATTGCGCTCGCGGCGCAACAAGCACAGGCGACGGCGACCGTGCTGGTGCCTGAACTATTGGTGGCATGGCTGAAGGAACTCCGAGCACAGGGACGCCGCGCGCCAAAGTCGCTTAGGTTTATCGCAGTCGGCGGCGCGTCAATTTCACAGCATCTGGCCGCGGCGGCATGGGAACATGGATTGCCGGTCTATGAGGGATACGGTCTTTCAGAATGCGGTTCGGTTGTCTCTGTCAATCGCCCGGATGCCCGTCAGCCCGGCACGGTCGGGCGGCCGTTGGCCAATGTTCGGGTCGTAATCGACGATGGCGAGATCGTCGTCGCCGGCCCCACTGTTATGGACGGTTACGTTGGTGAACCCAGAATATCAGGAGCGTGGCGTACCGGAGATCTCGGCCATTTTGATCCGGACGGTTTTCTGATCGTAACAGGCAGAAAAGACAATGTCATTGTCACCGCTGCAGGGCGAAATATCAATCCCGAATGGGTCGAAGAGGCAATTACGGCAGACGGCCGCGTCAAACGTTGCGTGGTTGTCGAACACGAAAGGGAACTGGTCGCCTTGTTAATTCCGAGCGACGCGTCGCTGTGCGGCGATTGTCCAGCGATGCATGATCTCGCCTGTTTCGTCGCCCGAGCGCTTCCGGACTACGCCAAGCCGCGACGATATCTAGCGATGTCTGAGCAGGAATTTCGGCGCCTCGATTTGCTTACCCCCAATTTTCGGCCACGCCGTCCCAAAGCAAAACGCGTTGTGTTCGAACGCAGCCACGCGCTCGTCAATTGCGCGTCGATGGAAAGACTAAACGAAGCATGACCGCCTTTCAGCAATTGGTACAAGATACCACGCCGGCTCGGCAGGCATTTATCGAGATCCCGCTCATTCAGGATGTGCTGCGGAGCGGCGCATCGAAGGCCCTATACCTGGATTTCCTCGGCCAAGCCTATCATCACGTCAAATGTACCGCGCCAGTCATGGCATTGGCCGCAGCGCGTTGCGGGATCGAGGATCGCCTCTACCAATCGGCCTTGTTCGAATACATCGAGGAAGAGCGCGGCCACGAGGCCTGGATCCTCGAAGATATTCACGCCCTGGGCGGCGATCCCGAGAAGGTGCGCCTCAGTTTGCCTCGATTCCCTTGCAGGGTCATGGTCGGCCACGCCTATTACCTCGTCGATCGCGTCTCTCCTTACGGCTTGCTGGGCATGGTTCACGTTCTCGAGGGGATGGCTGTTGCGCTGGCCGGAAAGGCAGTCTCAGCCATACGTGCCTCCGTCGCGCCATTCACAGACGACGGCTTCAAATACCTCACCACGCACGGGGACCTCGACGTCAAGCACTCTGCGTTCTTCGAGAAATTAATCAACGAAATAAGTCAGGTCCATCTGCCGCTGGTGATCGAAACAACCGAAGACTTCTACAAGCTCTATGGCGATATTTTCCGTGACCTCGATGTGAGACGCACGACGTCGTAAGCCGTCGTGGTGTGCCGCTAATCGCAGATAGAAAGGACTTTGATGACATTCGCACAGAAACGAATCGTCCTGACGGGCGGAAGCGGTGGTCTCGGTCAGCACGTCGCCGCGGCACTTTTACGCCAAGGCGCCAAGCTCACCTTGATGTCGCGGTCAATGGCTAACAATGAAATCAATACGATCCGACATGTCGCTGTCGATCTTTCGACAAAGAAGGGAATTTTGGAGGCGTCCGAGGTCGTTGATCGCGAAGAGCCGGATATCCTCATCAACATGGCCGGCGTTCAATATTTCGGCCCTACTGAGAAGCAATCATTCGAAGATATTCAAGCAAGCTATATGGTCAACCTAGTGGCGCCGACCGCGCTGTGTGCGGCATGTCTGCCGACCATGAAAAAACGCAATTCCGGTCAGATCGCGAACATTGGCTCGATCTTCGGGTCAGTTCCGCTGGCTCACTTCGCTGCGTATTCGAGCGCCAAGGCTGGTCTTCGCGCATTCAGCGAAGCGCTGCGCCGCGAACTCGCTGAAACCGACATTGACGTCACCTATGTTGCGCCCCGTGCCGTGCGAACTGGGATGCTTACGTCTGACGTAAAGAAATATGCCGAGATGACCGGCATGAATATCGACTCCTCCGAAGCTATTTCGGCGAGGATCGTAACGGCAATCAGGCGGCGCAAGAAGGACGTCTATATGGGATTTCCGGAACAGATCTTCGTTCGCTTGAATGCCGTATTGCCGCGGCTCGTCGATGCGGCTGTTGCTAGTGGAGATCGTAAAGCAGCGAGCCTGTTTGCGGCTTAAGCTGAAAATAGAAAAGGAGGAAGCTATGCCTCGTACGTTGATCGCAGTACTTCTTGCAATGAGTACATTTCTTGTGCTGGCGTTGCCGGCCAAAGTCAGAGCCGACGAGAATACCGCGCTCAACGCAGACATCCTGCGGCTTGCGCAGGATTGGGAGCATATCAAATTCCAGGTCGAGGATAAGGACCTGCAGGAAAAGCAGATGGCCGATCTGGCGGCACGGGCGGCCAGCATTGCCCAGCAATATCCAAATCGCCCTGAGGCCAGCATCTGGCTTGGCATTCTCATAAGTGAACAGGCTTCGATGGCGAGTGAGAACGGCAGCCCACTCAAGGCGCTTGGTTTCGCCAAGCAAGCACGCGACATTCTCGAGAAAGCCGAGAAGTCCGATCCAGTCATCTTGGACGCCGGAGCGCCCACCAGCCTAGGCGTTCTTTATTACCGCGTACCAGGCTTTCCAATCGGGTTTGGCGACAAGGCCAAAGCTCGGCATTTGCTTGAAGAGGCCGTGACCAATGCGCCTAACGGCCTCGACGCTAACTACTTCTATGGCGACTATCTTTATCAGCAGCACGAATATCCCGAGGCCAAGAAAGTTCTCACGCGCGCTTTGACGCTGCCAGCTCATCCTGAGCGACCGATCTGGGATAAATCGCGACGCTTGGTCATGCAGGACATTTTGGCAAAGATGCAAAGCAACTAGTCCAAATCATCAGACGGATTTCGAAAAGGACACTCTCGACAATGCCCGCGCTGGCGCGCTTTTTGTCGGCGGTAGGCCACCAGATGCGAAATCCGTCCGGGATCGGCGGCGACATAGTTGGACGAATGATGGCGATCGGAAATCGCCGGTCCAATAAGATCGCAATCCAAGCGTTAGACATACGACCGGGCGATACGATCCTTGACCTCGGCGCTGGGCCTGGCGACGCCATCCTAGTTCTCACCGCTATGACACCTCGCGGACAGGTGTTGGGAATTGATCATTCCTGCACTATGCTTGCGCAGGCCGCTGGTCGCAATAAGAGCGCTATTAACGAACAGCGCGTTTGTCTGCTGCGGGGGTGCTTTGATGCATTACCATGCCAAAACGGCTCGATCGATAAAATCCTTGCAGTGCATGTCTTGTATTTTATGGGTGTGACCGAAATTAGTGAGGCGAGACGCGTTTTGCGGCCTGGGGGCGTTATGACGATCGTCGTCACTGACAAATGGACAATGAACCGCTTGGGCGTGTGCAGCTTTGAGACCCATCGCCTCTTCGATCAAAAAGGCCTCGTCGCACTTGCGTTGGATGGAGGCTTCGCAAAAGATGAGATCGTGACACGTCCGGTCAAACTTGCCATCGGCATTACCGGCATCTTGGCCGTTATAACAAAAAGCCACAACGCGACACGCACCAATGGAAAAGCTCTTTAAGCTGAGTTTGCACGGCGCTGCGCTATTCCTTGTGTGCTCAGCCACCATCTTGGTGGTCTCGCGCCGATCGGCCTCGGCCGCCGACCAGGTTCACGACGAAATTCAGGTTTACAACGCCGAGATCGCGGACGTCGGACAATGGACCTTGGAGCAACACCTGAACTACGCGGCGACGGGACAGACGCAGCCGGAAGTGCCGGGCGGCTTTTATTCAAACCACGCGCTGCAGGGGACTCCCGAATTTGCCTACGGGATCACCGACTGGTGGGAGGGCGGCTTCTACATCCCCTTCGCAGCCACCGATTCGGGCCAATTCCTGTCCGACGGCGCCAAAATCCGCAGCCTGTTTGTGGTGCCGGACGCCGCCAAGCGCAATTTCTTCTACGGCGTCAATTTCGAGCTTGGCTATGAGATGCCGCGGTTCTCGTCAAAGCCATGGGGGCTTGAAATTCGACCGATTATCGGTGTCCGAAATGCCGACTGGGAGTTCATCGTCAATCCGATCGTGGATTTGAGCTTTGGCGCTGGCGGCGAGGCTGATTTCGCCCCAGCCGTGCGGCTTGCCCGCAATCTCGGCGAGGATCGCTATATCGGCCTCGAATATTATGCTGACTTTGGCAAAATCGGTGATTTTCTGCCCGTGGGGCAACAGAGCCAGCAACTATTTGCCGTCACCGACTTCAAAGTAAGTGCCGTCGACGTTGAACTGGGCGCGGGCTATGGCCTCACCGGTGGATCGGATCGCTTCGTGCTCAAGGCGATTTTGGGCTACGCATTCCCGGTGCCCGGCAAGAGCAGTGACGACAACTCCCCGAGCGGTTCATTCGGCATGGGAACGGCAGCCCACTCGATGCAAAAAAACTTCGTTACGAAATAAACATTCACCGAGTCTCCGCGTCAGCTTTGCCTCCGAAAGCCGCAGCGGAAGTTGCCGACCGGCGCGGCAGTCTGGGCCATGCGGCTGCCGTGCACTTGGAGTCCGTTGATGCTATTTATGACGGGACCGATCGGTCTTTCGACCACCGCTTTTTGAGGATTTTGCACGTGCAATCGGAGGCCGGTCGTACGAATGTTGTACTCACATCGTACCCGTGAGCTGGGCGCATTCCTTCACCGCTGCAGCCCGGCGCTTGTCGATATACGCGGCCAAATCAGTGAGGTGGACGAACTTTGCGGATTTTTGGCTAGTCTCAATCCGCAGGACGGGCAGGGCGATATCGCCGCGGAGTATCTTGCGCAGCAATTTCTCGACCGTGAGGTGAGAAAAATAGTCGCGCGCGACCCATTCCAGGGGCACGACGGTGCGTGCATGGTATTGCGCCATGAGCAAAAACAACGTCGGTGCGGTTGTCATGTCGTTTGTCAACATGACGATTAAATCGCGCATGGATCAGAAAGTCGCGCCAGAGAAAATTGCGCCCGGCCTCACCACACATGGGGATAAGTCCCCCTCTCATCCCCTCAAATGATCAAGGCTTGAGGGGATGAATGAGTGGACGAAGCGTGCTTTTAAGTGGAGGAGGCGAGTTCCAGCGCGGATTCCACCGTCGCCGCCGTCCTGTTCTCACCCTTACGCCGGTCAACGACTAGCCCAGATGCGGCGCGTCGTGATCGCCCCTCATCGCTGCGAGTTCGGCGTGCAGGCGCGCGATTTCCTGTTCGGCCTTCCGGCGCGCCGACCGCTCGGCCTTGATTTCAGCCGTGAGTGCGACGCGCGCGCCGCGCAGCCGCGAATGGGCGCGTTCGTGGTCGTGGATGTGGTCGAGCATCCGCTCGCGCTCGCGCTCCCATTCGGCGCGCCGCTGCGCCAGCTCGCGCTCCATCTTGGTGCGCTCGGCCGTCCGCTTGCGCGTATTGTCCGCCTCAAGGCGCTTCTGCATCAGCCGTTCCTGGCGGCTCAGGCGCGCACGCTTCACACCGTAACGGTTGTGGCCGAAATGGCGGCCAACGGCATACCAAAAATCGTCCTGCCACATCGCCATCGCGCTACGATAGGCGGCTTCCTGAACGCGCTTATCGGCGCCAGCCTCAGCCGCCGCGCGCTTCATGGCCATACCAGGATGCAGCTCACCAATGTTGAGGTGGCCAGCCGGTGACAACTCCGGGACCACATAAAAATGCATGTGGCAATAATCCTCGTCGCGGTGCTCGACGACACTCTCGAGATGCTTCCCGAATTGGTCGATCAACCACTCCAGCGTGGCGGCTTTCCAGCGCTCATAATCCTCAAGTTGCGCGAGATCGCATACGACCAGTTGCCGCGGCGTCGGGTGCGAGACGACGCCAGCCAGCATGCACTTTCCGTCGCGCCGGAGCCGGCGGCGCCGGTTGCCGTGATCAAAGGCCTGCTCAGCGCGCTCAATGGCGAGCCGTCCCGCCTCAATCGGGCTGCTCCCGAATAAGATGAAGGGCGTACCAGGATAAGGCACATGCTTGGATGCAGCCGGCGCCCGTGCGCCTTCGCTGGTAATAGGGCTTACGGCGGCCCAATCGGGATCGCCCTTGCGCGGAGCGACGCCATAGGCGCCAAGATGCAAAAATTGACACAGCATATGAGGCACTCCTCTGTTAGAGCACACCATCGCCGACCGCCCTGCAAGAGCAAAACGCTTTCTGAGAAAATATTGTCGGCGCCCAAATCAGTGACCAACAATCCGCGATCCGCAATCGAAATTATGTGCCGCCTGCCGGGGGCTAATCCAGGCATATCCTAGTCGGTCTGTAGAATATGCATCGGAAGGAGCGCCTATGAGCGCTTGCCTTTTATTCTTTGCAGAAGGTTTTCGTCCACCGTGCAATGCGACGCATGCCCGAGCTCTTCGAGCAGACGTGCGACCGATAGCTGGATCAGATCGTTCATATCGCATTCGAACATAAGCGCGAGCAGCCGAAGCTCCTTAATCGTTCCGCTGGGTGCCGAAAATGTCGTGCGCTTCGCCGGCGGCTTCTGCATTTGCGAGCGGCGCTCCTGCAGCCGCCCGACGATCTTCGACGGAAGTGCGCGCGACCTCATGAGCGAACCCCGAGCCGGCGCAGGATCCAGCGCGCCGTTTGGCGCATTTCGATGTCGCCGCGCGCCCCCGGCGCAAACTCTGAAACGCCAAGGCCTGCGCTCCAGGCATCCTGGAATGCCATCAATGCAGGCAGGGGCGGATCTACGATTGTGCCCATCCCCCGGTAAGCATCTATCCATTCGAAAAGCCGTGTCGCGGATCGTGGCGGCGCCTGGTTCACGAGGAATGCCCAATTTCCACGCCATCGTTGCAAGAAATCGCGAGCAAGAATCGCGACGGCGATGTCGGGCGTGGTCGGTCGAGCGACTATGATGGACAAGTCGGCGAGTGACGCCGCGATCTTAAAGTGGCTCCAGTCGTGGCCCGGGGTGTCGATAAGGCAGAGGTCGTAGCTTGATCGTCTGATAAAGGCGTGTAGGTCACGCGCCGGCATAGCTAGCACTTCCGGCCACCCGACTTGCCGAAGCGACGCCCACGTCGCGAGCGAGCCCTGCTCATCTAAATCGACGAGAGCGACGCGATAGCCGTGAAGGGCGGCGACAACCCCGAAATTCGCTGTCGTCGTCGATTTGCCGCTGCCGCCTTTATATCCCACAAATCCGACAGTAAGCATGTTTGCACTCCTGCTCAGGCAGGCTGCAAGCAGATCGCGCAAATGCCAAGTGGGACGATTCCCATTAAAAACTGTGGACAAGAGTGGATAGCTGCAAGGCGCCAGAGCGGGGCAGGGCTTGTCAATAATTTGGTGCTTGGGCAATCAGATGAAATCTTCGTGATCGCTCCATTTGCCTGTGTGCGATCCAATTCTAAACGCCTGCCATCACAAGGCTTGTAACAGCATTGTCTGAAAACCTAATCCGGGTAAGCGTGGAAGCATCCAGCCATCTGATGACTGATGCATCAAGACATCGAAGCATCTAGACATCAAAGCATCTTGACGTTGAAGCATCTCGACGTCAAAGCATCCGCGGAAAAAAGTGTCCGGCTGCTTCGATTTCTTTGAAATCCCGGCATACTGTTTTGGCAGCGGCTCTTCGCGATTGCGGTGCGATAAATCGAGATCCTAGTCAGTGCCTCGGGTTTTGCTCGCGGTAGGCGAGGAGGCGCTCGACGATGGCGCGCAGACGCCGCAGCGAGCCGCCGTGCCACAGGGTTTCGGTGATCGCGAGTTCATGATCCTCGAGCGGTGGAAACCAGCGCACATCGCCGCCGTTCATGATGGCAATATCAGCAACAATCGTTCTGGCGAGCTGCGGCAGGTGGTCGATCGATGGCTGCGGGAGCTCTATGATGCGCAGGCGATCGCGCAACGGCGCTGGCAGGAGCATCGCATTGTTCGCCGTCAGCAAGTAATTGACGTAGGAAAGGTCGCACTCGCTTTGGACGTAAGGGTCTGGATAGGCGCGGGCGTTTTCCGGCTCCAAAAATGGTAACAGCGCACGGCCGAGTGAGCCGTTGTGGCGTGACTGGCCTGCCTTGTCGATCGCATCGACCAGCACTATCGGATTGGCGATTTCTGCACGCCGGACTGCTTCGAGCGGAACACAGTGTTCGCCCGACGACCAGCGCCGCGGCGTGCCGCCGAAGGTGTTATCGGCGCTCGCGCTTCCGTCGAAGCGCTGCAAGGGCACGCCGAACTCTTCAGAGAAGCGCCGTGCCAGGCGGCTCTTGCCCCCGCCCGGTGCACCGGTAAGCAATGTCGGCCGCATGCGCACCGGCTCGCCTTCGACGAGACCGGTCAGCAGCACATCAATCTGGCTCGCTAGATGCGGAAACTCGTCCGTCAACTTTGTACGCAGCCGCGTATCTCTTCAAGCTAGTCCAGCTACGGTGGCCGGATACAGCGGCTGCTTGCGGAATTGTCCGGCCCATTTCGAACAGCCGCGAAATCCCCTCGTGTCGAAGATCGTGGAAATGGAGATCTTTAATTCCTAAGAACTGGCACGCCCGCGTAAAGGCAGCGCCGATCGCGTCCGTGGAATACGGAAAGATCCGAGCTTGAGCCCGCGGCATCGACTTGATAATCGCGAGCGCCTCGGGCGGAAGCTCGCAATAGACGTTGTTACCGATCTTATTTTCGGGATCTTTCATGTCACGGATGAGAATCCGGTCCGTGTCTAGATCGTCCCATCTCATCAATGTGATTTCTTCCATCCGCCGAGTCGAGAATATTGCGAACGCAATAACTTTTTGCATCGGTGCGGAGGACGGACGATCGAGCTGGACACGCCCGAAGTGGTTCATTATCTGCTCGAGTTCTTCAAGGGTCGGGCGGCGACTGCGCTCTTTGCCCTTTCCAATCAACCCAAGACTTTTCATGACAACTTTGGCGTTGTCGAATTCCTGTCGCGACAGAGGATAGCTCCATGCAGGCATTGCGACCGTGAAGATATCTGACAGATGAGAAAAGTAGTTGCCGCAGGTTTGCGGCTGCATGTCCTCGTTAAGCTCGCGCGCGAAGGATACCAACGATTGACTGGTGATTTCGCTACATTTCATCTCCGCGAGATCACTGTTCTTAATGGTCCTGAGGACTTGCGCTTTTGTTCTGGCGGTCGCCTTATTCGTCTCCGCGAGATAGCGGTCGATGACGGCAGAAAGCTTCGGGTCTTCCTTGTGATCAAGTCCGCCTGGACGCTTGAGCTCCTCTTCCCGTTTAACGACCCAAGCATTGGCAGCTTGCTTGCGGTCAAAGGTTTGGGCTTCGCGATGGACAATCGCGCCGCCTTTCTTGATGACGATCTGAGCGGTAAAGGCCTTCGAGCCGTCTTTGCGAGTCCGTCCAATAATTGTACCCATCTTCCAATCGCCGCCTCGTGAGTTGGTCCTGTCGGTCGGTCCCACGGTTTTGCGGTACGACTTGGAACCCAAAAAGTACGACATTTTCGTACCATGGGTGGTAAAATGATGCAAAACGAGCCGAAAATGGTACGAAATGAGCCAAGGCGAAACTCGACGAAATGACTGATAAAGCAGAAAAATCCTTAGAGAGTCGGTCCCGCCGATTTTCTGTCGCGCCGATGATGGAATGGACCGACCGGCACTGCCGGTTTTTCCATCGCGGCCTCACGCGGCGGGCGCTGCTGTATACCGAAATGCTCACCACGGGCGCCGTGCTGCATGGCGACCGGGCGCGGCTGTTGCGCTTTGATGCAGCGGAACATCCGTTGGCACTGCAGCTCGGCGGCTCCGATCCGCGGGCGCTCGCGCAATGCGCGCGGATCGGTGCGGATGCGGGCTTTGACGAGATCAATCTCAATGCCGGCTGTCCATCCGACCGCGTGCAGGACGGCCGCTTCGGCGCTTGCCTGATGGCGGAGCCGGAACTGGTCGGCGAAAGCGTCGCCGCCATGAAAGCCGCGGTGTCGATTCCCGTCACGGTCAAATGCCGCATCGGCATCGACGAACAGGATCCCGAACCGGCGCTGGAAAATTTCGCCCAAGCGGTGAAGCGGGCAGGGGCCGATGCGCTGATCGTGCATGCGCGCAAAGCCTGGCTCAAAGGTCTTTCGCCGAAGGAGAACCGCGAGGTTCCCCCGCTCGATTACGATCGCGTCTATCGGCTCAAACGCGCGCACCCGGAAATGACCATCGTGCTTAATGGCGGCGTCGGCAACGTCGAGGAGGCGCTGACGCATCTGCCTCATGTCGACGGCGTGATGATGGGCCGCGCGGCCTATCAGGAGCCGTGGCGGCTTCTCGCCGTCGATCCGCTCGTCTTCGGCGAAGCCGCGCAATTTGCGACGGCGAAAGAGGCCGCGGCGGCGCTCGCGCCCTATATCGTGCGCGAGATCGCGCAGGGCACGCGGCTTCATTCCATCACCCGGCATCTGCACGGCCTGTTCCATGCCGTGCCGGGCGCGCGCGCGTTCCGGCGTCATCTCGCCGGCGCCGCTAGCACGCCGCATGCGGATGCCGAATACCTTCTCGCCGCGCTTGCATTGGTCGCGGACGGCGTTCTGGACAGCCGTCGGGATTTGGCGCACATCGCAGCCTGACGTCTCGTTTCGAAAGACAACAACAAAAATGCTTCTCGGCATTCCGTTGAGCGAGATCGCTCTGGCTCGCGCTGGCCATCGTCATCGGCGGCATCATCACCGGACTTCTCGCCGGGCTGTTCGGCATCGGCGGCGGCGCGGTCATCGTGCCGGTGCTGTACGAAGTCTTCACGCGTGCTCGACGTGCCGGAAGCCGTGCGCATGCAATTGTGCGTCGGCACCTCGATCGCGATCATTCTGCCGACCACGGTGCGTTCTTTTCTCGCGCATCGCGTCAAAGGCCTCGTTATCCCGCAAGTCATCAGGCTGTGGGCGATCCCCGCCGTCATCGGCGTGGCTTGCGGTTCGCTGATCGCGGCGTTCGCGCCGCCGGCGGTGTTCAAGATCGCCTTCGTGCTGATCGCGGGCTTCATCGCGACCAAATTTCTGTTCGCCGGCGATCGCTGGAATATCGGCACCGAGCTGCCGGGCGCGGTGCCGATGACGCTCTATGGCTTTGGCATCGGGCTTGCCGGCTCGCTGATGGGCGTGAGCGGCGGCTCGCTGTCCAACATCGTGCTCACGCTGTACGGCAAAACGATCCATCAGGCGGTCGCGACCTCGGCGGGATTGGGCGTGCCGATCACCATTGTCGGCACCATCGGCTATATCCTTGCCGGCCTGCACGATCGCGCGCTGTTGCCGCCCTTGTCGCTCGGCTTCGTGTCGCTGATCGGGGTCGCGGTCATGGCGCCGGTCTCGAGCCTGACCGCGCCTTACGGCGCGCAGCTCGCCCATCGCATGTCGCGCCGCGCGCTCGAAATCACCTTCAGCTGCTTTCTGGTGCTGGTGTCGCTGCGGTTTCTGGTGAGCTTGTTCTAGACCCGATCCAATTCAATTGAAACGGATCGGAGTCTAGATTTTACGTTTGAGCATGATCTTTTCCGACCTCCCTTCGCCCGCCGAAGCGGGCTTCGCGAAGGCGGGAAACCGGTTTCCACTTTTCGGGATCGTGCTCTGAGAGTTTAATTCCTCGGGATTGAATTGATTTGGGATTCCCAAATCGGGGCGGTTCTGATTTAAGATGCTGGCTGGATCGGAGGCCAGCATCTGATGGCACGACCTTATTCTCTCGATTTACGTGAGCGCGTGATTGCGGCGGTTGCAGCTGGCGAGAGCTGCCGCAAGGTTGCAGCCACTTACCGAGTGAGCGTGGCGAGCGTTGTGAAGTGGTCGCAGCGGTTCCGTGCGACCGGCAGCGCTGGGGCCAAGCGGATGGGTGGCAATCGGCCGCGTTCGCTGGCTGGCGAGCGGGACTGGCTTTTGGCGCGCCTTGCCGCGGTTCCAGACCTGACCTTGCGGGCCGGCTTGATCCAGCACGGCTGATCTTCATCGATGAGACTTGGGCCAAGACCAACATGACGCGGTTGCGCGGCTGGGCGCCGCGCGGGCACCAGCTGCTGGCCAAGATGCCTCAGGGACATTGGCGAACGCTGACCTTCCTGGCCGCCTTGCGTCAAAATCGGATTGACGCGCCTTGCGTCATTGATGGCCCGATCAATGGCGAGAGCTTCCTGGCCTATGTCGAGCAAATGCTCGTGCCGACGCTCAAAGCCGGCGACATCGTCATCATCGATAATCTCGGCAGCCATAAGAGCAAAGCGGTGCGCCGTGCCATGCGCGCCGCGGGTGCCAAGCTCTTCTTCTTGCCGCCCTATAGCCCCGATCTCAATCCCATCGAGCAGGTCTTCGCCAAACTCAAAACGCTCCTGCGCAAGGCGGCCGAGCGCACCATCGACGCCACTTGGCGACGCATCGGCGAGCTGCTCGGTACCTTCACCGCGCAGGAGTGCGCCAACTACTTCAGGAACGCAGGATATGCTCCAATATAAACGGATCAGACTCTAGCTCACTGATAGCCGTGCAAGATCAGCCGGTCGCCCGAAACCTGCCAGCTTTGCAGGCGATTGAGAAAGCTCATGCCGAGAAGGCTCGTGCGCAATTGGCCGGGCTGCACGATCAGCGCCTCGACCGAGCGCTCTTCGAGCCCGCCGACGGCGAGCCGGTCGAGCGTAACCTGGGCGGCGCGGGTGCGGCCGTTGGCGGTGTCGATGCTCACCGTATAGTTGAGCACTTCGAGCGGCAGGCCGGCCGCCTTGGCGTCCTGTTGCGTCAGCACGACGGAGCTCGCGCCGGTGTCGAGCACCATCGGCACGTGCACGCCGTTGATCCGCGCCGAGATATCGAAATCGCCGGCGCTGGTGCGTGCGACTTCCACGGTGCGGCCGTGCGAGATGACGTGGCCGGGAATGATTTCCGCCATCACGCGGTCGGCGACATTGCCGAGCTCGAAGCGGTAGGAATAGCCGATCACCAGCACCAAGCCGACGACGACCCACAACAGCGCCGCCATGACGGCTTGCGAGAAGCGCTCGCGGAACATCGTCAGCACGGCGGAGCCCAGAAACACCAGGATCGCGAGCTTGTAGGCGAGCGAGCCGAAATCGTTGGTCGACAGCGGTCCGATCCTGCCTTCGCCGCGCTGGGCGATGATGAGCAGAATGGCGATCAGAATGCCGATCAGGAGAAGCCAAAGCAGGCGCTGGCGCACGGTGGATGTCCCCTAGGCCCGCGCCGACGCGGTTTTGGCGGCGTTCAAGGTGGCAAGCCGCGCCGGTAATTGCGTCACGATCTGACGGCGCGCGGCTTCGCTGAGCGCAACCCAGCCGGCGATCTCATCGAGCGAGCGGCCGCAGCCGATGCAAATCCGCAACGTAGGATGGACCACGCAAATGCGGTTGCAGGGCGATGAGATGCTGGTTGCGGTTGCCATCAAGGACTCGGCTGAAATCGCGAGGCAACATAGATACGAGGCGGGCGAAAACAAGGCGTTCGCCGGTTCTGGATTTTAGAGCGCAATCGCTTCATATTGAATTGATTGACGCTCTAGCTTCTTGATGGAGCCTGATCTTTTCGGAAAACCGGTTCCCACTTTTCCGGATCATGCTCTAGCCGCCGTTGCTGAACAAAGCGCGCTTGGCCCGGCTTACGGAGTTGTCGGCAGATGACGATTGAGAAGACGACATCGCCGCCCCGAGTTCCGCTTTGGGTTGCAGCGGCGGCGAGCCTTCGGTGATCGGCCCCAGCGCCGACATAACCCGTTCGGGCGGGAAGGTGACGATCACTTCGGTGCCGATCCGCAGCTTCGATTTCAGCGTGAAGGTGCCGCCGTGCAGATCGATCAAGTTCTTGGCGATGGGAAGCCCGAGGCCGGCGCCCTGTTCGGCGGATTTGATCGAGTTCGAGCCCTGACCGAACGAGGCGAGCACGATCGGAATTTCCTCTTCGGGAATGCCGGGGCCGGTATCCTTGACGCTCATGTATTGTCCGCCGGAGGCAGTCCAGCCGACCTTGAGCCAGATCTCGCCGCCTTGCGGCGTGAACTTGATGGCGTTGGAGAGGAGGTTGAGACAGATCTGCCGCACCGCGCGCTCGTCGGCCCATAGCCGCGGCAAGTCGGGCTCGAACAATTCGTGGATGGTGATGCCGCGATTGCCCGCGCGCAGTTTCAAAAGATGGTGGCAATCCTCGACCACGCGATTGAGCGACACCGGCTCCTCGTTGAGCTCGTAGCGTCCGGCCTCGATGCGCGACAGATCGAGGATCTCGTTGATGAGATTGAGCAGATGCACGCCGGAACTGTGAATATCGCCGGCATAGTCCTTGTACAACGGCACCGCATGCGCGCCGAATATCTCGCCCTTCATCACTTCGGAAAAGCCGAGAATGGCATTGAGCGGCGTGCGCAGCTCGTGGCTCATCTGCGCCAGGAACCGCGACTTGGCGATATTGGCGGTCTCGGCGCGGCGGCGCGCCTCGTCGGAGATCGATTTCGACTGCTCGAGCTCGCCGATCAGTGCGTCCTTTTCCGCGCGCGCTTCGAGCGTGGCGAGTGTCGTCGAATAAAGGCGATAGGCAAGCAGCGAGAAATACGCCTCCGCGGTCGATCGCCATGACGGCGAGGATATAATTGTGCAGGCTGCCCTTCATCGCGAAATCGAGCGCGATGGCGATGGTGACCGGCAGCGTCAGCGCGAACACCGCGATCGGCAGGCTCGACGCCAGCATGCTCGAGATCGCGACCACGAGCAGCATGACGAACAGCATGAAGGTTGCGGCCTGGTCGTCCATGCCGACCGGATTGATCAGAATGAAGGTCCACGCCATGCCGAAGAACAGATCGAGCAGGATGAAGCGCATCCGCCACGAGCGCAGCGTTGTGACATTGGTCGGCTGATCGAGAAACTGCCGGCATTTGCGGATGATGACGAGATGGATGAGGAGGGCGCCGGCGGTCCACACGCCGCAGATCAAGGCTCCGGTCCATAGCCCCGAGAGCAGCCCGATGGTGAGGATCAAGAGCAGAATGACCGGCGACGCCGAGATCCGGTTCTGCGCGAACTGCCGCAGCAATTCGTAATCGAACACCGGCCGGGTGCCGCTGGTCGACGTCAGGCGGTCACGCGCTTCGCGAACATGCTGGGCCGCGAGCCGGCGCTTGGTCGACGGGGCTGCGGCCGGCGAAGCAGGATCGCGCGGTTCGCTGAGTGGATTTCGCATCGCTTCCCGGGGCTTGGATAGTTCAGGCTAAAAGTGGCCGAAAATCATTAAGACGAGGCTTAATTTTTGGTGCGATGCGGCGAAGCCCACGGTGGCGCGGGAAAGCTTTCGTTTACACTTGCGGCACGCGGCGGCGATAAAGCTTGCTCATGCGACGGACTGGTGAGCCACGCGAGGCCGCGATAAGCTCGCGGCTTCAAAGGGCTAGGGGAGAGAATTGCGATGAAGCTCTATGACGGCGGCCGGGCTCCCAATCCGCGGCGGGTGCGTGTCTTCCTCGCCGAGAAGGGCATTTCGGTTCCCACCGAACAGGTCGATCTCGGCGGCCTCCAGCAAAAGAGCGAGGCCTTCACCGCGATCAACCCGATGCAGCGCGTGCCGGCACTCCTCCTCGACGACGGCACCGTGATCACGGAATTGATCGCCATCTGCCGCTATTTCGAGGCGCTCCATCCCGATCCGCCGCTGTTCGGCCGCGGCGCTTTGGACAGCGCGCTCGTCGAAATGTGGAATCGCCGCGTCGAGTTTCATCTCTTCATACCCGTGTCGAACATCTTCCGGCATCTGCATCCAGCGATGAAAGAAATGGAGTCGCCGCAGGTCGCGGAATGGGGCGAGGCCAATAAGCCGCGCGCCGTATCGTTCCTCGAATTTCTTGATGGAGAACTTGAGGACCGCAGTTTTGTCGCCGGCAACGCCTATACCGTCGCCGACATCACCGCGATGATTGCGATCGATTTCATGCGCGTATCGAAGATGGCCGTGCCCGACGCGCTCGCCCATCTCAAGCGCTGGTACGCCGCGGTTTCGGCCCGTCCCAGCGCGTCCGCTTAGCGGTTTTGTTGCTCCTGCGAACCGGCCTCTTGCAATCTCCGAGCCGGGCGCAAATCCCGGCTAATTAAGCATGTGCTCGAAGCCCCCGGCCGGCGGGCCAGGGCCAATTTGCCATCCTGTTTCAGGCGCCGGAAAGCTGCTATCACCGCGCAATATCGATGCCGGCCCGCGCCCGCGGCGGCATTGAAAGCGTTGGGGAGGTTCACGTGTTGTCACTGCGCGCAGCCGCCGGCGTCGTTCTCGGCGCAGCTCTAATGGCTACAACCGCCTTTGCCGAGGATGCTTATCCAACCCGGCCGATCCGGGTGATCAGTCCGTTTCCGCCCGGGAGCGCATCGGACACGGTCAGCCGTGTCGTGCTCGGCCAGGTGTCGCAAGAGCTCGGCCAGCCGATGGTGATCGAGGCCAAGCCCGGTGCCGGCGGGATGATCGGATTCGCCGACGTCGCCAAGGCGGATCCCGACGGCTACACGGTCGTCGTCAGCTCGACTTCGATGGGCACCGGAAAGGTGCTGCACTCGAGCCTGCCGTTCGATCCCGACAAGGACTTCGTCTCGGTGGCCATGTTCGGCTTGCAGCCGAACGTGCTGGTCGCTTCCAAGGACAGCGGCTTCAAGACGGTCGCCGATCTTGTCGCGGCGGCGAAGGCCAAACCCGGCACGCTGACCTTTGCGTCGGCCGGCATCGGCTCCTCGTCGCATATGGCCGGCGAGCGGCTGCGTCTCGCCGCCAAGATCGACGTCCGCCACGTACCGTTCAAAGATAATGGTCTCGCCGAGGTCATGGCGGGACGCATCGACTATTATTTCATTCCGCTGGCGGCCGCCGCCTCGGTGCTCGGTAGCGACAAGCTTTCGATCCTCGCCGTGAGTTCGCCCAAGCGCGTCCCGCTTTTGCCGGACGTGCCGTCGATCGCCGAAGCCGGCTATCCGGATGCCGAGTTCAGCTTCTGGGTCGGTCTGTCCGCGCCGGCGAAAACCCCGGTCGCCATCGTCAACAAGTTGCACGACGCGACCGAGAAGGCTCTCGCCGATCCGGCAATGGTCGCGAAATTGGCCAAGGTCGGCGTTGAGCCCGCGCTGATGAGCGTCCAGGACTTCGGCAAGTTCGTCAAAGACGATCTCGCTTCGACGGTGAAACTCGCCAAGGATGCGAATATCCAGCCGACGGATCAGATTTGCGAATGGCAAATCGCGAATGGCGAATAGGGAAATCCCCATTCGCTATTCGCCACTCTCTATTCGCATCTCACCGGTTCAGCAGCGCGATCAGGCTCGACGTATCCCAGCGCCTGCCGCCCATCTTCTGCACCTGCGCATAATACTGATCGACCACCGCCGATGACCGGCAGGCTGCGCGCCGTTGCGCCGCGCTTCGTCGAGGCAGATGTTGAGATCCTTGCGCATCCAATCGACGGCGAAGCCGAAGTCGAACTTGCCGGCGACCATGGTCTTGTAGCGGTTCTCCATCTGCCATGACTGCGCCGCGCCCTTGGAGATCGTCGCGATCAGCTTCTCGATATCGAGGCCGGCCTTCATGCGCGAAGTGCAGCCCCTCGGCGAGGCCCTGCACGAGGCCGGCGATGCAAATCTGGTTGACCATCTTGGCGAGCTGGCCCGAGCCGGAGGCGCCCATGAGATTGCAGGCGCGGGCATAGGCGGCGATGACCTTCTCGGCGCGGGCGAACGGCGCCTCGTCGCCGCCGCACATCACCGTGAGCACGCCGTTCTCGGCGCCGGCCTGGCCGCCGGACACCGGCGCGTCGATGAAATCGAAGCCGCGCTTTTTCGCTTCGGCATGAAGCTCGCGCGCGATCTCGGCGGAGGCGGTGGTGTGGTCGACCACGATCGCGCCCTTCCCGACGCCGGCGAATACGCCGTCCTCGCCGAGCATCACTTCGCGCAGATCGTTGTCGTTGCCGACGCAGGCCATAACGAAATCCTGGCCCTGGGCCGCTTGCCTTCGGCGTCGGCGCGCTCCTTGCCGCCGTACTGCGGCGACCCATTTCTCGGCCTTGGCCGAGGTGCGGTTATAGACCGTGACCTCGTGGCCGCCCTTGGCCTTCAGATGCCCCGCCATCGGGTAGCCCATCACGCCAAGCCCGACAAACGCGACCTTTGCCATGTGTTTCCTCCATTATGCGCGCACGTGGTCTCGCCAACTGGTCTCGCCACTTGGTCTTGGCCCGGCCGACGGCGGCGCGTCAACGGGGCAGCAACGGGCGCGTCCGATTGACCCATACGACGATGAGCCTATGTAGGGCGGAGCGCAGAGTGCACGCGGGACGGACATGGCCGCCTTGAAAGACGACGTTCTCGCAGCGCTCGACAAGATTTCGCGGGCCCGACGGCGTGCCGCTGCCGAAAAGCGGAAAATTGTCCGAGATCGTCGCCGCCGACGGCAAGGTCTTCTTCTCGATCACCGTCGATGCGGCCGCCGTGCAGCAATGGGAACGCGTGCGCGAGCGCGCCGAAGCCGCAGTGCGCGCGGTGCCGGGCGTGACCTCGGCGATGGTCGCGCTCACGGCAGAGCGTGCCGGCGGGCAAGGAGCGGGCCGCGCGGGCGCAGCGCCGCAATCGCAGCCGCGCGCGGCACAACAGCACCCGCAACGCCCGGCGCCCGGAGGCCAAGATTCAAGCCCACGCGCGCCGTCGCCGGCCGGCATTCCGGGCGTCGACATCGATCATCGCGGTCGCCTCGGGCAAAGGCGGCGTCGGCAAATCGACTACCGCCGTCAATCTCGCGCTCGGCCTGCGCGACCTCGGCCTGAAAGTCGGCATTCTCGACGCCGATATTTACGGCCCCTCGATGCCGAAGCTGCTCGCGCATCCGCGAGAAGCCGCAGACCGTCGGCGGCACCCGCCTCAAGCCGATCGAGCGTCACGGCATGAAGGTGATGTCGATCGGTTTCCTGATCGAGGAAGAAACGCCGATGATCTGGCGCGGGCCGATGGTGATGTCGGCGCTGACGCAGATGCTGCGCGAAGTGGAATGGGGCACGCTCGACGTCATGGTGGTCGACATGCCGCCGGGCACCGGCGACGCGCAGCTCACTATGGCGCAACAGGTGCCGCTCAAAGGCGCGGTGATCGTGTCGACGCCGCAGGATCTCGCTCTGATCGACGCGCGGCGCGGCATCGCCATGTTCCGCCGCGTCAATGTGCCGGTGCTGGGCATCGTCGAGAACATGTCGATGTTCATCTGCCCGCATTGCGGCACGCGCTCCGATATTTTCGGCCACGGCGGCGCGCGGCATGAAGCCGAGCGGCTCGGCGTGCCGTTCCTCGGCGAAGTGCCGCTCGATATTTCGATCCGCGAGAAATCCGACGCCGGCATGCCGGTGGTCGCCACCGCGCCCGACAGCGCGCATGCGCAAATCTACCGCGGCATCGCCGCGCGCGTGCGCGACGGCTTGCAGGGCGCAAGCCGCCCGGCGCCGAAGATCGTCATCGAGGCGTGAGCTGAAACTTTATTGGTTACGCCGCCGAGGCGGCCGCGGCTGCGCCGTCGTCCCGGCGGGAGATCCGGCCGGATTCTGTACGCAGAAGCCGCGATTGCCGCTGGCGATTTCCTGCAGGCAAGCTTGCGAGGTGGCGTAGTAGCAGTGCAAATCGCCCTCGTCGTTGATGATGCACCACGGCGCGTCGCCGCCGGACGCGCGGCTTTGCGGCGCGCCGAGCCAGAGGCTTGCGGCTATGGCGGCGATGACGAGAAAAAATAAGCTGAGGATCTTCGGCACGGATCAATGTCCATCGTGTCCGGTCATGACTCCGATCATGGCATCGGAGCATGCGCCAAGAACTCCCAGCAAGAACACCGCGGCGCGACAGTTCTCGCCGCACAACATCGTGATCAGCGGAAATAGGCCTTGGCGTTGTCGTGCACCAGATCCGACGCCATCAGATCGCGTTCGGTCCAGAAGCCCAATTCGCTGTGCTGGAGATCGGCCCGCAGCGCAGCCGTATCGCCGATCGCAAGCTCATAGCCGAGCGTGACGTAATGGGTGTCGAAACCCGGATCAGCGAACCGGTTGGTGTCGTAAAAATGCTCGTAGGCGCCAAGAAGCCGCGCGTCCGCGATGCCGAAGTCGAAATTCGTCTCGCGTTTGAGAATGCGGGCGAACGCATTGGCCAGGCGTTCGTTTTTCAGGATCATGCCGCCGGGGACGAAATAGGTGCCCTTGGCCGGCTCGTTGTTGCGCAGGCCGAGCAGCACGTCACCGCGTGGATTGCGGATGATGAAGTCGATCGCGATCAGCGGCGCCAGCCGCACCACGGTGCGCAGATCGGCGTGACTGAGCAAGGCGGGCGGCGGTGCTTGCGGCAGTTCTTGCGGCATGACATCAACCAATACTGCAATTCCGCAATATCAAATCGCACCGCCTTTTCTCAAACGCCGCAAAGTCGGACTGAAGGCCGCCATCGGCGGCGGCCTTCAGGCGAGCGGATCTCAGTAGCCGCGATACGGCTTGCAGACGCCGTCTTGCACGGTGAAGCCCCGCGGGCAGCCGTTCCAGTTGCGCGGACGGTAATAGCCGTAAGGCGGTGGGGGCGGGCCGTAACCACCGTAATAGCCGGGCGGCGGCGGCGGTGGGGGCGGCGGCGGATAGGGATAATAATACTGCGCCAGGACCGGCAGCACTGATCCGAAGAACATCGCGCCGAGCACGCCGAGCGCGGTGATGGCTTTTACGGTTGATCGCATTGATGAGGCCTTCTCTTTCGGTGATGGCAGAGAAGGCGCCAGGCTGAATTGATGTCGCCGCGTGGTGATGTTGTCGAACGGCCCGGTCCCAGCGCCCCGCGGCGATCTTACTTTGGCGCGGCCCGTCTGCAAATGCAGGAGCTTAGAGCATGATCCGGAAAAGTGGAAGCCGGTTTTCCGAAAAGATCATGCTCAATCAAAATGCTAGAGCGACAACCGATTCAATCTAAAACAATTTCGCTCTAGTAACCCGATAAGGTCGGCAACCGCCGCCCTGCACGGTGTATCCCGGCGGGCACCCGTTCCAGGTGCGCCAGCAGCCGCCGACAAGACGCCGATTGAAATGAAATAGGCCGCCTCCTGAGGCGGCCCAAATTGGGGCAGAGCCGACCCATAGATTTATTTGATGGCCGTCGCGACGCTGCTGAACGTGGTGTTCAGATTGGTTCCAAGCGATGTGACGGCAACGATGATGGCAACGGAAATCCCGGCGGCGATCAGGCCTTATTCGATGGCGATAGCCCCCGTCTCGTCTTTGAGAAATCGAACGAGTACTTTACGCATGTTCAGCCCTTGATTGCACAACTGTCGCTCCGCCGTGTGAAATAATTGCAACTTATTGTATTATATAGGTTAAAGCACGTAGGAGAATTGTAACGGTAAGGTTTGCAGCAAACTTGTCTGCCATCTTCGAACGGCAAATGCCAAAACCGCCGCGGAGTGAAAATGCCGTCGGATCATGGCCTTGATGCGCAAGGTCTTGATGCGCAAAGGCCATGGCCGCGGAATCCATGGCCACGCAAATCCCTGGCCGCGAATACCTCCGACGCCAAAAAAGAAGAGCCCCAACAAAGGGGTTGTTGGGGCTCAGCCGCTTCAGGCAAACCGCCTCGGGGCAACAACGTGCGGGAGAGGCACCATGGCACGGCGATGATGAAGCCCATGCGACAGCGGCTGGCCGCACCGTCGGTATCGGCCCGGATCGTCCACAACGAAAAACATGGAACGAGGATGCGACGAGTAAAGCGCAGCCCCGATGCGATCGAAACAAAAAGCGGCGCTGACCGACGCCGGGAAGGGACGGGTCGGTCAGGCCGCCTGGCTTGCGAGCACCCCCATGCTGCGAAAGCCGAAGTCGACCTTAGGTGCCGTCGGGCGACGACAGCCGGAAGGTGCAATGGGGGCGAGGATCGGTCGGACCTAGGCGTTCCCCGTTCTGATCAATCGATTGTGATCGGGCTTGGGATTCCCGGCTGGTTTTGGTTGTGAGTCCATGGCTGTTCTGATTCGGAGGGAAGCCATGGGACGACAGCCGTATTCGGATGATCTTCGCAGTCGGGTGGTTGCGGCCGTTGCCGAGGGATGTTCACGGCGAGCGGCGGCCAAGCGGTTTGCGGTAAGCAAGTCCTCGTCAATCCGGTGGGTGAGTTTGCACAAGGAGACGGGAAGCGTCAGCCCGCAGCGGCGCGGCGCAAGAGCCGTTCGCCGCTGGAGCCGCATGCGGCATGGTTGTTGGAACTGGTCGAGCAGGAATCGGACCTGACCCTGGCGGAGATTGTCGAGCGGCTATGGCAGCAGCGCGGGGTGCGCACCACGGACAGCTCGGTCGATCGGTTCTTCAAGCGGCACGGTGTGACCTTCAAAAAAAACTCTGCACGCCGCCGAGCAGGAGCGCCCCGACGTAGCCGCGGCGCGGCAATGCTGGAAGGCCGGCCAGGCCAGCCTTGATGCCAAGCACCTGGTGTTCGTCGACGAGACCGGAACCTCGACCAAGATGGTCCGCACTCACGGGCGCTGCCGCCGGGGCCAGCGCCTGATCGGCAAGGCGCCGTGGGGACATTGGAAAACCACCACCTTCACCGCCGGACTGCGCCGCGACGGGCTTGTCGCACCCTTCGTTCTCGATGGACCGATGAACGGCGAAGCCTTCCTGGTCTATGTCGAGACGGTGCTGGCCCCAAGCCTGTCGGAGGGCGACATCGTCGTGATCGACAATCTGCCCGCGCACAAAGTCGGGGGCGTCCGCGCCGCGATCGAGGCCCGAGGTGCCTTCCTCCTCTACCTGCCGCCGTACTCTCCCGACCTCAATCCCATCGAGATGGCCTTCGCCAAGCTCAAGACCCTGCTCCGCAAGGCCGCCGCACCAACAAGAGACTCGCTTTGGGACGCAATCGCAGACGTTCTCGGCGCCTTCACACAAGGCGAATGCGCTAACTATCTTGCACACGCAGGTTATGCGTCGTCTTAAGTGGGGAATGCTCTAGCTCAGACAGAAGTGAGACGGCGCTGGCCCAGCGCCACGTTCCCATTGATTGCTCGGCCACCATTTTGCGCGAGAGGAATTCGAACTCAAGGACGGCCCCATAGGGCGTTCGGAAGAACGCCCGTTGTAAACAACGGGCTATAGGGCCGCCGCCCATTAGCGCGTTTACGCGCGTTCGCGCGTTCGCGCGATTGGGCGGTGCGCTTCGCGCATCCTTGACTTCGAATTCCTCTCGCGCAGCCTGTAGCCAAGCAATCAATGGGTAAATCTGCCTCGGTGGCAGTCTCATATGTGGTGAACCGGCGCACCGCCTATTCCTGCGCGCCCAGAACCTTTCCAGTTTTCGGATTGACGAGGTGCTGCCGCGTGCAGGCGATGCAGACCACGGTCTGGTAAAGTCCTCATCGCGCTCGATATCCAGATCGTCGGCGACCCAGCCTTGCACGTTCAAGCCAGTCGTCGGGCAACGATAAATGAATTGTACCATCCGGCACGCTAGCAGGCATGAAATCCAGATCCTTGATAAATCTCAAAAAGCGTCATCATCTGGTTTGCAAGGGGCAAGAGCCGGGAACAGAGCCGGAATGCGCATCAGGCCGTATATCGGAATTGTCATCTGGGCCGTCGTGCTCTGGGCGATCGCGGTGCTCGTCATCTATGCGTTTTTCTATTTCGGCTTGGGCGTCAAGTTCTGGCAGCCGTTGCGCTAGGCAGCGCCCCCTGGCGAAGTCCCGGCGCTGAATTTGGACGAGACGTTGGAATGAAGGCGCCGCGAGGGGGCGGCTGCTTTTGTGGCGCCCGCGGGCTTTCCCGGTTGCAAATACCCGCTATAGTTCCATCGGGGTTGAATGGGGAAGGCTGGAAATGTTGCGTATCGGTATGACCTTACGTGGGAACCCATAGGGTAAAACCATCGACCCCACGCCCCTGCCAGGAGGGTGCAGTTAGTCGGCTAAATGGCAATAATGTGCAGGCGACACATTAAGCGTCACGGTTTAAATCCGTAGGGAAATTGCGAGGGCAGCCTGAATCCGCCCTCGTACCCTTACTGCTTACCGCCTTCTATTACCCGGAACTGACGACGGCGATCGGGCGCTGTCGGTGTCGGGAGCGGTGGTTCTGCTACAAGCGCAGCATCTAACAAATCGCCGATCGTCCGAGACTACTTCCCGGCTTACGGCTACTACAGCGGCCGGCGAATAACGGTGCGCAGCATCCTTGCGAAGATCGGTTACGCTCAGCGTCTTTACGATCGTGCCATGTACGGCGCGTTCACCAAACGCATCGCGGATCGCAAGCTTGTACGGCAGAAAGCCGTGCGTGCTGATTTCGGGATTATTGGCGCAAAGTTGCTGGGCGGCAGGTCTGTCTAAAGACGTTAGGATCATGGGGACCAGACAAACGAAAGAGGCCGCCAAATGAGGCGGCCTTCCATAAGAAACGCGGCCAAAATCGGAGCCCTGGGAGGGGCATCTTGGTCCGATCCGTGCCGCGCTGGCTCCAACACCCCCGTGTTGATTGAGCCGATTATAAGCGTAGCTGGTTATCGTGTTGACGTATTGACTAAAATCAAAACCGGCCACTGCTATTTTCAAAACCAGCCACTAGGCTCGGAAACAGGCCAGTACCCCCGCGCCGGTACTGTCCGTGGACAGCACCCCCGCGCCGCCCCTTTACTGACCATCCCCAAAAGACCACTCGGCTAGTTGAAAAGGGACCAGTCTCGGGAAGGGACTGGATGTCTGGGAATTTCGGGGAATACCCGTCACACGGGAACAGCCTTTGGGGCTACAATCGCTCCAAAGGGAGGCTCCATGCGTTGGATTATCGATAATTTCCGAATATCGGTTTGCGCCTGGCTATCACTTGGCTGCTTTGGAATTGGGTGCTTGTCGTGAGCGTCCTGGGTGCAGCCGGTGTGGCGCTCTGGGCATGGCTCAGTCGATACGATTATTTGCAAATGACACTGGCGGCACTAGCCGCATTCGTTTTGGTGCTATGGATTTCAATCGGATTTGTTCATTCAATTCTAAACGCCAGAAACAAATATGATTGGAGTCTCGCTTATGGCGAACTTCATTCTGGCCGTTGACGAAGGCAACGATGACGCCACATTAGGTATCGGAGTTAATTTATTTAATGTCGGGCCATCTGCGATCAAATACAAAGTTGAGGATTTGCGCGTGGTCATCGATGATCGAACGATAGCCAATCCGACATATGATAATCAGGGCGGCATAGTTCCTCGCGCTTTGTCTCGCACCTATCGTTTCCCATCCTTTAAAAAATCTAGCATTCAAGAATTTCTTGGCAAACGGCCAAAGGGAACGGTTGAGTTTTCAATTGCATATGGTCCTTATGATTCAGAGCCGGCACGCCGATTGAAAATGAAACTGAATGTTTTTTTCCGACTTGATGACAAACCAGGGTTAGCCGAACTCGATAATTTCTGAAAGCGAAGAAGATATTTATTAGGTGGCCGCTCCTAGCGGCCACCTTCGATTACCTTGAACTTCTTCCGCCGATCAGGCGCGGTGGTTTCCGGCTTAATCGGCTGAGTGCCAAGCGCGGCTTCGATCAGATCTGAAATTGTCCAAACGCGATCAGCAATGCCGAGGGCCATTGCAGGCGTGCTGCGCAAGCTTTCATGCACGCGGCAGAGATTGTAAAATGCGACGTGCAAGCTGATCGCCGCAAGATGGCAATCGATCTTTTTGCTAAATCCGTTGCTCAATCGAGCGAACCGCTTTGAAGCCATGCGTAGCGTCAGATTTTGCCGCTCCACGTAGCTTGTGGAAATGTGTTCCGGCTCGCCGCTGATTACATCGCGCTCTACCGCTACTACCTGGGCCGGGCTGTAGCGCCGCGAAGCCTCGGTTACGGCAAGGTGCGTTACCGAATAGGTCTTGTTGATGACGCCATGGGCGACGTTCTTACCGAAGGCATCGCGGATCGCGTTCTTGTAGAAGTGCAGGCCATCGGTCGAAATCTCAGGAACGCCGATGACGCGCTGGCGCAAGTCCTGAATGAACTGATCTGTCGTTTCGGTCGTGCGCTTGCCGGTGAGATAACCGATGATCGCACGGGTGGATGAGGCGAGCGCGACATAGGTGTATTGATCGCCCCGTACCGGCGACACTGGCCGCGCAAGTTGCTTTTGCGGATTGCGCTTGTGGCCGACATACGCCCACAGCTCATCACATTCGATCCGCTGCACGCGAAGACCGACGAAAAGACGGTCGTGCAATTCGGCCGCGCCGCGCCCGACACGAAGCGCCAGACGCGCCACGGTCTTGCGGTCGGTGTCAGTCAAGCGCGACACGGCGCGCTGGCCGACGCCTTCGCACAAGGCGCTAATGATTTCGATTTGCTTCTCGCGTGGGAGGAGGTTCATTTGAGTTAACCTGGGCTAAAAAGGCTGACATCATCTGTAATAGCCTATTTAGCTTACGTCAACTATAAAGTTTGACCTTGACGCAAAAAGTTTTGATGCGCTATATAAGGCCATGTCGCCCGAACAATGCCGCGCCGCGCGAGCATGGCTAGATTGGTCCCAACAGGACTTAGCCAAACGCGCCAGCGTTGGCCTAAGCACCGTGAAAGACTTTGAAAACGGCTCTCGAAAACCGATCGCGAATAACCTGAATGCCCTTCGGAGCGCCCTCGAAGCCGGCGGGATGCGGTTTGAAAATAACCCATCGGGGGGAGAGCCGATCGGCATAAGGGTCGAGACCGTTGTTAAAAAAGCCGGGAAATTCAGCTAAATTAGTTGATCTTCGCACATACCTATGATTCAATGCAGGATCGCTTAAGCGATCCGCACGCCGAAAAAGTTATGGCGGAGCGGGTGGGATTTCGGACCCACGGCCCGACGCGGGAACGCCGGGCAATCGCTTGTAAGGCGACCGCTTTAAACCACTCGGCCACCGCTCCGGCGATTCAGGGTCCCCTCTGGGGGCCCTGCATCACGCCCGGAGTCATACTCGCGTTGTTAATCACGTACAAGCGTTACCTATTCGATATTAGTGGATATCTGCTAGAATAATCCTTCCACTGTCGGCTTAAATAGCTTATGTAAGCCACTTAATCCGAGGTCGCGCTTATGAGAGCGTAGCCGTGCTAGGATGTAGTTAGACCGAAATGGCTAAGAAGGCCGCGCAAGTTGACCGTTTTACTGTGCTTGCGGGCGAAATCGCTTCGCCAGACGTAATCGACGCTATCGACAAAGCGCTTGAGGAGAACGAGCGAGAGCGGTCTGAACTATTAACACTGCGCCAACTGGCTGTGGTTCGACATGGCGTCGAGATCATCGAGGAGGACCCGCCTGCGGCCTCAAAAGAAGCCGTGGTCAAAACCATAAGCGAATTGGCTCACCGCTACCAAACAAACTCTGAATCTCCGTATCAAAAAGTTCGTTATAGAAGCCGCACGAATTACGGCACTTTCATCAAGCGCATTCTCGCCGATTGCGGAGATGCAAAAATTGCTGATCTGAATGCCGATGACATCAAGCGGTTCTATACGGACTGGAAAAAAGATGGCCACTTCGCAATGGCGCGTGGTCTGCTTGTCATGTTTCGGATGCTGATTAAGTACGGCGCAATCGAACTCAAAGATCAAGCATGTGGCCGTTTTTATGTCCAACTGCGGAGCGTGGAGTTTCCCCTGCATCGGTCGCAGGAAGACAGGAATGTCCCGTTAGAACCGGAGCAAATAACTGCGATTATTAAAATGGCTCATGAGATGGAAAAGCCATCGATCGCGCTTGCCCAAGCGTTTTATTCTGACTGCGGCGAACTGGAACAGAAAGACATTCTTGGCGAATGGGTGCCGAAGAATGAACCAGGCGAGTCCGACGTGACCTCTGAGAATGAGAAATGGATTTGCGGAATTCGGTGGGAGGAAATCGACGCTGATTTTGTCTTACGTCACCAAACGAGCCGGGAAGGCAAGATTATCAAGATCAACCTTGAGAGACGGCACCGAGAGTGTTGCGCGAACTTAATCGCCTTGATGTGCTTTTCCTGAAAGCGGCCCAATCATCGTTTCAGAAATCAGCAAACGACCATACGCCTACAACACGTTTCGGGAATATTGGCGCAAAGTTGCCGAGGCCACCGTCTTGCCCAAAGACGTCAAGATCATGGGGGTTCGATAAATAAAAGCCCCCGGCGTTATTACCGAGGGCTTCCCTGTCTGTGCCGGTGTGATCCTGTTGTCATGACAAGCTTACGGCAAGCCGGACAATACCAAGCCCCTAATCCGATTTCAACCCAAAGGGACCACCCTGGAAATCAAAAGCCGACCACTGTGCTTTTCAGGCCAGGAAGGGAACTACGTTCTGTCCGGAGAACCCCTTACAACCAAAGACACGTGTGAATTGCTGTTTTCAAAAGGGGCCAGTCCCCAAATCAAAAGGGACCACTGATGTTTCAAGGGGATGGAAAGGGGCCAGTACCCGCGCCGAAAAGAACATATTGCGAACAGAGAACAGATCGTGTACAGTATTACCTTAGCGATTGCCAGCGGGCCATGGTGGTCCGATGGGGCCCCGAAAGGGGACCGATGGGGCCCCGAAAGGGGACCGATGGGGGGCAAAGGGCCCCGAAAACGGCGGGTAAACAGGGACCGGCAAGCTTCCGCGCCCTCCGAATCCCGTCCATAAGGAGCACGACCAATGAGCGGTGCAGCGCTGCGTCTCGTCGAAGGATCGTCCATGGATAAATCAAAGGCTCTTGATGCCGCGCTGTCACAGATCGAGCGCAGCTTCGGCAAGGGCTCGATCATGCGGCTCGGCAAGAACATGCATTCGATGGACATCGATACGGTGTCCACGGGTTCGCTTGGCCTCGATATCGCGCTCGGCATCGGCGGCCTGCCGCGCGGCCGGGTGGTGGAAATCTACGGGCCGGAATCCTCGGGCAAAACCACGCTGGCGCTGCATGTTCTCGCCGAAGCCCAGAAGAACGGCGGCATCTGCGCCTTCATCGACGCCGAACACGCGCTCGATCCGATCTATGCGCGCAAGCTCGGCGTCAATGTTGACGATCTTCTGATCTCGCAGCCTGACGCCGGCGAACAGGCGCTCGAAATCGCCGACACTTTGGTGCGCTCCGGCGCGGTCGACGTGCTGGTCATCGATTCGGTCGCGGCTCTGGTGCCGCGCGCCGAGCTCGAAGGCGAGATGGGCGACAGCCAGCCCGGCCTGCAGGCGCGGCTGATGAGCCAGGCGCTGCGCAAGCTCACCGCCTCGATCAACCGCTCCAATACGATGGTGATCTTCATCAATCAGATCCGCATGAAGATCGGCGTCATGTACGGCTCGCCGGAAACCACGACCGGCGGCCACGCGCTCAAATTCTACGCTTCCGTGCGGCTCGATATCCGGCGCATCGGCGCCATTAAGGAGCGCGAGGAAGTGGTCGGGAATCAGACCCGCGTGAAAGTGGTAAAAAACAAGCTAGCTCCGCCGTTCAAGCAGGTCGAATTCGATATCATGTACGGCGAGGGCGTCTCGAAAGTGGGCGAATTGGTCGATCTCGGCGTCAAAGCCGGCGTCGTGGAAAAATCCGGCTCCTGGTTCTCCTATGACAGCCAGCGCATCGGCCAGGGCCGCGAGAATGCGAAAACCTTCCTCAAGAACAATGCCGATATCGCGGCCAAGATCGAGGCGGCGGTCCGGCAGAATGCCGGCCTCATCGCGGAAAAGATTCTGATGGGTGACGATGCCAAGGACGAGGCCGACGAAGAGGCGGCCGAAGGGTAATCTGAGTACGCAGCTGCCGCGACGTTATTTACGACCTCATGGCCGGGCTCTTGTCCCCGGCCATTTCGTTTATAAAACTGTCACCGAGGCAGATTTCCCCATTGATTGCACGCCCAAACGGTGCCTGAGAGGAATTCGAAGTCAAGGATGACTTTGGCCCGTTGCAAAGCAACGGACCAAAGTCACCGCCGTAGGCGGCGATCCTTTGGGTCGTCCTTGAGTTCGAATTCCTCTCAGGCAAAATGGTGGGCATGCAATCAATGAGCAGTTAGCGCTGCGAGCAGCGCAATGCGGCTAACGGAGAAGATGGGTGCCGTCACAAACGAAATGCCCGGCTTTGTGCCGGGCATGACGCAGTCAGGTTGCTCAGAGCAGCGTTGATATTTGATCCGCTTACGCGCCGCGGCGCTCGGCGGTCCAGGAGCCGGAGCAGGCGCCGCCGGTCCAATGCCCGCCGCCCATATCGCCGGCGAGATGGCCCGAACCGGTTGCGCTCTTGCCGGCCGCGGCCACCGTCACGACGATGGCGCCGGTCGGCGCAACCTTGCCGCTGATGCTGAAGGCGGTGTCGCCGGCATTGGCGAGCGTGCCGTTGGAAATGCGGATCGGATAGCGATAGCCGCGATCGCAATCGCCCTTTTCGGTGACGATCGACACGCTCCACAGGCCGTCATAACGCGGTGCGGCGAAGCTCGTGGTGGTGAAAGTCGTGGCAGTGAAAGTCGTGGCGGCGACCAGCGCACCGCAGAACGCGCCTTTGCCGAGGAGCTTTCTCAAATTGGTCATAGTGGCCGTCCCTGTTTTGCGGGTGAACGTCCCGCCGTTTAATTGAAAGACGCAGCGAGCATTTCCGCCCGCA
Organism: uncultured Alphaproteobacteria bacterium; assembly: GCA_963761185.1. Classification (GTDB taxonomy): domain Bacteria; phylum Pseudomonadota; class Alphaproteobacteria; order Rhizobiales; family Xanthobacteraceae; genus BOG-931. The sequence continues at coordinate 207,083 of CAVXFY010000011.1, read as the reverse complement.
CCCCGATTGATCGTTTCGAACTGGGTAATGGTTCTAAGTAGAAAAAGTTCAAATCCAGTTGATGAATGCCGCTAATTTGACGCAATTCCGCCAGGGTTCCGCTCTGGCGCGGCCGGGCGCGCAAAATTCCCTTTTTTCCGAAATGACTTTAGCCCGCCGAAGGGGATGATCGCCCAAAGTCCACCTTTTTTCCTGATGACCTCTTGGCGGCGGCCCGGCAAATACCGCCCGCGAGCGCCCCTTGAGGCGCCGCGAGAACACCTTGGCGAGCCGCTTTTCGCGACCGAGGCGTCGCCACCCGGCGCGCGTTAGGCGCCCTGAACTCCGGGGGCCCCGGCCGTGCCGGGGACTACCGGCGGGCTCGCGGGCGCGGATGGCGGGTCGGACATGACCAGCCGATAGCCGACGCCGAGTTCGGTCAGAAGGATGTTCGGCTGGGTCGGATCGGCCTCGATCTTGCGGCGGAGCTTGCGCACGAAGATGCGCAGATAGTGGGTGTCGTCGATATGCTCGTTGCCCCACACTTCGCGCAGCAGGAATTGGTGGGTGACGACATTGCCGGAATGCTGCGCCAGGATCTGCAACAGCCGGTATTCCTTGGGCGTGAGCGTGACGCGCTGATCGTTGATGAACACCGCGCGCGCGGGGAAATCGATCGACAGCGGGCCAAACTTGACCACCGGCTCGCCGCGCGAGGCGCGCAATTGCCGCCGCATCGCCGAATGTGCGCGCGCCAACAGCTCCGCCATGCCGAACGGCTTGACGACGTAATCGTCGGCCCCGAGCTCGAGCAGCCGCACCTTCTCGGCTTCGTTGGCGCGCACCGAGAGCACGATCAGCGGCACAGTGGACCAGGCCCGCAGCCGTTCGAGCACATCGGCGCCGTCCATGTCGGGCAGGCCGAGATCGAGGATGACGAGATCGGCGGGTTTCAGCGTCGCCATGCGCAACGCCTCGGCGCCGGTTTCCGCCTCCTGGACGACAAAGCCGTCGAGCTCGAAGCCGGTGCGCAAGAACCGCCGGATCTGCACTTCGTCGTCGACCACAAGCACGCTGGACGGAATTTCACTCATCGACGCTGGCCTCCATTGGCGCCGTCTCGCCCGATAACGGCAGATAGATTGAAACGGTGGTGCCGCGGTCGACGCCTTCGCTCTCGACCTCGACCTTGCCGCCATTCGCCGAAATGAAAGCGTGCGCGATCCACAACCCAAGCCCGGAGCCGGACGTGATCGCGGCATGGCGCGGTCCGCGGAAGAAGCGCCCGCCGACCTGACGTTTTTCTTCGCTGCTCAAGCCGGCGCCGCTGTCATGGACCGAAAGTACGACGGCGTGGCCGTTGGGCCGCGCGGCGACGCGGATCGGGGTGCCGTCATTGGAATATTTCGCGGCATTGTCGAGGATCTGCACCAGCGCCTGTTCGACCTGCGCCGGGTCGGCGCGCACGATCGGCAGGTTCGAAATCGAGGTCGAGCGTCACCGGATGGCCGGCGAGCCGGCGCTTCCTGTGCTCGACCGCGGCATTGACGATGTCGACCGGCTCGATCCACTGCAATTTCGGCCGCACCTGCTGGCTCGAAATCGTGGTCGCGTCGAGCAGGTTCTGGATGTCGTTGTTCAGCCGCTCGCATTCGTCGCGCAGCACGCCGGTGAGCGCATGCAGCCGCTCGTCGCGCATCAGCACCGGCGCGTTCGACAGAATGGTGGCGGCGCCGAGGATCGAGGCCAGCGGCGTACGCAATTCGTGCGACACCGAGCCGATCAGCGCTTCCCGCAACAGCTCGCTCTCCGAGCGCATCTTCGCCTCGTTGAGCGCGCGTGCGACATCGAGCCGCTCGAGCGTCGCCGCGGCATCGGCGAGCGTGTCGTCGATGCGCTGGCGCATGTCGGCGAGCGCGGGTCCCGACACCGCGCCGAGATCGACGGCGACGCTGCCGAAATCCGGCGTCTTCGGCGACACCCGCCGCACCAGCCAGAGATTGCCGTTGCCGTCATCGATGGTGCGCTCGCCGCATTCTTCCTGCTCGACGCGCTTGATCTCGTCGCGCACGCGCTCGGGCACCGTGTCGGTTGCGCCGGCGTCGGAGGCGCCGAGCAGCACGACCTTGCGCTGGACCAGGTTCGCAAGGTGATCCTGGATGGCGATGAATATGTCGGCGGCGCTCGGCGCGGCCGCGAGCCGCCGCGAGAAAGCATAGAGATCGCTCATCTCGCGTTCGCGCTTCCTGGCGATGGTGGTGTGGCGCTTGGCCTGGTTGGCGAGGTGCGAGACAAAGACGGCGACGACCATGAACAGGACGAGATTGAGGATTTCCTGCGGCTCGGCGACCTTGAAGCGGTAGAGCTGCGCGAAATAGACGTAGCCCGACATCAGCACGCCGGCGACGGCAGCCGCCAGCGCCGGGATGACGCCGAACTGATAGCCGGCGATCATCACCGGCACGAGATAGAGCACGGCGCCGCGCAGGATGCCGAGATATTGCCGCAGAAACAGCGCCAGCAGCGTGGTCGCCAGCACCAGCAACAAAGCAACCGCGATGCCGTGCAGTTCGCGGCTTAGCGTGGTGCCGCCGGCGCTTGCGGCCCTGGCATCAGCTGTGCCCGTGCCGCCGCCTTTTGCGCGTTCGACGCTTGCAGCCGCCGGCGCGGCGGCCGATCCGATCAGCCGCGCGGCCGCAAGCCGTGCGGCGGCTAACGGGGCAGTCAGTGGCAGGTTTGCTTCTTCGGGGTTGAGTTGCACCGAAACGCCGCTTGAAGATTGTCCGGTTTGATTGCGCCGAACCATAAGGCGCGGTCGGCGCCCAAGCCATCTTTTTCATGCCGTACCCTGCGCCGCGGCGGCCTGCGAGGGTACAAATTTTCGTAATTGGCCAGCCGTATTTATTTGAAATTTATGCGGCGGGTGGTGCGGCCGCCGCTTCGTGTCCGATTTGCGGCAAAAGATGTCCATCTGATAACGGCCAAACGATAACAGGCAAGATAACAAGCAAGTGATTGCCGCGCCTATTGCGGCGCACAAGTTCCTGCCGCAATTATATAGTCTAACGACACTCGGCCGGTAGCGGAAAGCCTTTCACCATCTTCAGCTTTCCGATATTGGCTAGAGCGAGCATGGCCCCCGGTGACTTTCCCCGCCGGGGGCTTTGTTATTTGCCCCGCCGGGGGCTTTGTTTTTTGCCCCGCCGGAGGCTTTGTTTTTTGCCACCCGGTTGGTTTTGATTATTTTGCCCGCTTCTTCCGTCAGTCGCTGCGTACGACTTCGCCGTAATCGGGGGCTTCCTTGAGGAAGCCGCGGTCGAGCATCCAGTCGACCTTCTCCTGAAACTCATCGGGCTGATAGGTTTTGACGCCGACCAGTTCCGGCATCAGTCCGCTTTGCCGCTGTTCGGGCGCAAGGTCGCGCAGCACCTGTTGGCGCGAGCGGTCTTCGTTTTCGCGCAGCCAAGCGATGGCGCGATTGAGCGCGCGACGGAGCTTGCCCGCCGTTTCCTCGTCGATGTCGTTGCCGGCGACGATGCCGCCGCGCCAGCGCAGATCGGCGATCTTGCGCGCGCCGGCTGCGAGCGCGCGGCTGACCAGCGGCTCCATCAAGGCGGCCGCCTGCGTGGTTCCGCTCAGCAAGGCCTCGAGCCGGTCATTGGCGTGCACCAGCGTGATGTCTTCGAATGGCACACCGGCCGCTTCGAGCACTTCGATCGCGGCGTAGAACGTGCCGGCGTGCCAGGTGACGGCGATCGGCACCTTGCGCAATTCGCTCAACGATTGGATTTTCGAATCCTTGCTCACCATCAGCGCGCCGGTGCGCACCGTGGTGTCGAGCCCGATGATCTTGCCGCCGCCGAGCGCCTGCACGCGCTCGATCGCGCCCCATTCGCAGACCGGATAGACTTCAAGCGCGCCGCTTTGCAGCTGCTGCTCCTTCCAGCGCTTGGAAAAATCTTCGACGCGTCCCGCGGTGCCCTTGGGATTGTCCTCGAAATATTCGACGTCGAGACCTTCGGCGGCGAAGAAGCCCTGTTCGACCGCGACCCGCCACGGGCGATCGTGGGCATTGCTGTCGCTCTGCAACCGAATGGTTCGCGTCATCGAGATCTCCCTGATTGCGCCGACGGTGGACCCCGCCGGTCTTGCATGCCAAGTCTTGCACAACAAGGCTAGACAAATGGCGGCTCGGGTTCAACGCGGCGCCGAGCCGCGCTCCGCGTCGTGTATTTGGTGGTCTTCGCGACTGGGCTCGTCGTAACCGTGACGGCTCGAATAGAAGATCAGGCCCATCAGGCCAAATCCGAGCACGATCGAAAACACGACGCCAAGCGTCATGGCGACGTAACCCGCCGCCGGCATGGGCGGTCCTTCGACCGACGTCCATGTATGCACCGCGAACCAGACCGACGCCGCGAGCAGACCCAGCAATGCTGCAACGAGCGCGATCGTTCCGATCTTGTTGTCGCGGGTGCTGCCGGTCGCGGTCATGGATGCTCCAATAACCCGCGGTACATAGGTCTTGGGGACGGCGATTGCCAGCCGCCAGACCATGCGGAATTCATCGGTCTGCGCGGCGCTTTGTGCGGCGACCGTTCCCGCAGAAACGAAAACGAGCGCAGCACGGTGCGGCAATGCGCTCGTTTGGCTTTTCGGGAGATTTTCGGCCGATGACGATTACGCCATCGCAGCTTTCAGGTTGGCGTCAACCTTGTCGAGGAAGCCGGTGGTGGTGAGCCACTTCTGATCGGGACCGACCAAGAGCGCCAGGTCCTTGGTCATAAAGCCTTGCTCGACGGTGTCGACGGTGACCTTTTCCAAGGTCGAGGCGAACTTCGCCAGTTCCGCGTTGTTGTCGAGCTTGGCGCGGTGCGCGAGCCCGCGCGTCCAGGCAAAGATCGAGGCGATGGAATTGGTCGAGGTCTCGCGGCCCTTCTGGTGCTCGCGGTAGTGCCGCGTCACCGTGCCGTGGGCGGCTTCGGCTTCAACCACCTTGCCGTCAGGTGTCGTCAGCACCGACGTCATCAGGCCAAGCGAGCCGTAGCCCTGCGCCACGGTGTCCGACTGCACGTCGCCGTCGTAGTTCTTGCAGGCCCAGACATAGCCGCCCGACCATTTCAGGCACGCCGCCACCATGTCGTCGATCAGCCGATGCTCGTAGGTAATTTTCTTCTCGGCGAACTTGTCCTTGAACTCGGCGTCGAACACCTCCTGGAAAATATCCTTGAAGCGGCCGTCATAGACTTTGACGATGGTGTTCTTGGTCGAGAGATAAAGCGGGTAACCGCGGTTATAGGCGTAGTTCATCGAGGCACGGGCGAAATCGCGGATCGAATTGTCGAGATTGTACATCGCCATGGCGACGCCGGAGCCGGGGAACTGGAACACCTCGCGCTTGATCTCCTTGCCGTCGTCGCCGACGAAGGTGAGGAACAGCTTGCCCTTGCCCGGCACCTTGAAATCGGTGGCACGATACTGGTCGCCATAGGCGTGGCGGCCGATTATGATCGGCTTGGTCCAGCCCGGCACCAGCCGCGGCACGTTCTTGCAGATGATCGGCTCGCGGAAGATCACGCCGCCGAGAATGTTGCGGATGGTGCCGTTCGGCGAGCGGTACATGTCGTGAAGGTTGAATTCCTTCACCCGCGCTTCGTCCGGCGTGATGGTCGCGCATTTCACCGCGACGCCGACTTTCTTGGTCGCCTCCGCCGCATCGATGGTGATCCGGTCGCGCGTCTCGTCGCGCTTCGCCATGCCGAGATCGAAATACATCAGGTTGACGTCGAGATAGGGGAAGATCAGCTTGTCCTTGATGTATTGCCAGATGATCCGGGTCATCTCGTCCCCGTCCATCTCGACGATAGGGTTGGTCACCTTGATTTTCGCCATAGAGCTTCGATCCCGTTGGAGTGCGGTCGGTTGCAGGTTTGAATTGGCAGCGATCAGGTGCGCGCTCCGGCGACGTCACCCCTGCAGCTGCAGTGGGCTCTATAGCATTGACTTTCTTGCCGCAAAAGTCGTGTCAGTCTTGTAGACTTGAAGCCGCATCCGAAGGCGCGTGGCTGCGAGCAAGACGCTGCGAGGAAATTTCGTTGCCGCCGGAATGAGGACTTGCGCGATGAGTCCGTCATCGAGCGAGTCATGGTCTGGGAAGAGTCGTGGCCTCAGAAGAGTCATGGCCTCAGAAACGCACGCCAGCCGCCGCCGGACTCCGCGTCAGAGCGCGGCGAGGGCTGCGTTCAGCGTGGCGCTCGGCCGCATCGCGGCCGACGTCTTGGCGGAATCGGGCAGGTAGTAACCGCCCGTGTCGACCGGCTTGCCTTGCGCGCCGATCAGTTCGCCATTGATCCTGGCTTCGTTCTTTCTGAGCGTCTCGGCCAGCGGTTTGAAGCGGGCTTGCAGCTCCGCATCCTTGGTCTGCGCGGCCAGCGCCTGAGCCCAGTACAAAGCGAGGTAGAAATGGCTGCCGCGATTGTCGAGTTCGCCGACCTTGCGCGCAGGAGAGCGGTTGAACTCGAGGATCTTGCCGATAGCCGTGTCGAGCGTCTCGGCGAGAACCTGCACCTTGGCGTTCTTGTAGGTCTGCGCCAGATGTTCGAGCGACGCGCTAAGCGCGAGGAATTCGCCGAGCGAATCCCAGCGCAGATAGCCCTCTTCCTGGAATTGCTGCACGTGCTTGGGCGCCGAGCCGCCGGCACCGGTCTCGAAAAGGCCGCCGCCCGCCAATAGCGGAACGATCGACAGCATCTTGGCCGAGGTGCCGAGCTCCATGATCGGAAACAGGTCGGTCAGATAATCACGCAGCACGTTGCCGGTGACGGAGATCGTGTCCTGCCCCTTGCGAATGCGCTCGAGCGAAAACTTGATCGCTTCGACCGGCGCCAGAATGCGGATGTCGAGCCCCGATGTATCTTGGTCCTTCAGATATTTCTCGACCTTGGCAATGACCTGCGCGTCATGGGCGCGCTTGGCGTCGAGCCAGAACACCGCCGGGCTGCCGGTGAGGCGCGCGCGGCGCACCCCGAGCTTGACCCAGTCCTGGATCGGCGCGTCTTTGACCTCGCACATGCGGAAGAGGTCGCCGGTCTCGACCGGACGCTCCAGCAGCACCTTGCCGTCATCGGCGACGACGCGAACCGTTCCGCCCGCGGGTATTTCGAACGTCTTGTCGTGCGAGCCGTATTCCTCGGCCTTTTGCGCCATTAACCCTACGTTCGGAACCGAGCCCATGGTCTTGGGATCGAACGCGCCGTGCGCCTTACAGTCCTCGATCGCCGCCTGATACAGCGTTGCGTAAGAGCGATCCGGGATCACGGCCTTGACGTCGTGCAGCTTGCCGTCGGCGCCCCACATGCGGCCGGATTCGCGGATCATCGCCGGCATCGAAGCGTCGACAATCACGTCGCTGGGCACGTGCAGACATGTGATCCCCTTGTCGGAATTGACCATGGCGAGGCCCGGTCGTTTCGCGTACTCGGCCGCGATGTCGGCCTTGATCGCCTCTTTCTCGGCTGCCGGCAGCGTCTCGATCTTGGTCAGCAGATCGCCGAAGCCGTTGTTGAGATTGACGCCAAGACGCTTCAGCGTGGCGGCGTGTTTCTCGATCACATCGGCGAAGAATACGGAAACGACATGGCCGAACACGATGGGATCGGCGATCTTCATCATGGTGGCTTTCACGTGCAGTGAGAACAGCACGCCTTCCTTCTTGGCGGCTTCGATCTGCTCGGCAAAGAAGGCGCGCAGCGCCTTGCGGCTCATCACCGCCGCGTCGATGATCTCGCCGGCCTGAAGCGGTGTCTTCGCCTTCAGCACCGTGACGGTGCCGTCGACGCCGACCAGCTCGATGCGGGCGTTGGTCGCCTCAGCAACCGTGGTCGCGATTTCCGAGCCGTAGTAATCGCCGCCCGACATGTACGCTACATGCGATTTGGAGTCAGCACTCCACGCGCCCATCTTGTGCGGATTGTTGCGGGCGTATTGCTTCACGGCGCCAGCGGCGCGGCGGTCGGAATTGCCCTCGCGCAATACCGGGTTGACGACGCTGCCGAACACCTTGCCATAGCGAGACTTGATGTCCTTCTCGGCTTCCGTCGTCGCGTTGTCCGGATAGTCCGGAACGTTGTAGCCCTTGCCTTGCAGTTCCTTGATCGCGGCCTTGAGCTGCGGGATCGAGGCGGAGATGTTGGGCAGCTTGATGATGTTGGCCTCGGGCCTCGTCGCGAGTTGGCCGAGTTCGTCGAGTTCGTCGTTAATTCGCTGCGCAGGGGTGAGCTTGTCGGGGACATTGGCGAGGATGCGACCGGCCAGCGAAATGTCCTTCAACTTCACGGACACACCCGCCGCGCCCACGAAGGCTTCGACGATCGGCAGCAGGGAATAGGTCGCGAGCGCCGGGGCTTCATCGACCTTCGTCCACATGATTTCGAGATCTGGCATGCTTGCTCCTCTGGTCGCCGTGCTTGTTTAGGCCGACCGGAAACTGAACATTGGCGGGCGCCGTGGAATGGTTTCTCCCGCGGGCCCTTAAATGAATTGTTCTCGGCGCGGACATCGCCAACCGGGAATTCGACTGACGGGAGTTCGGCGCGCGCCCTATAGCATCCGCACTCCTTTGGTAAAAGCCTTGTCAGCAGATGCGAGATAGCCGCCGGCGGACCGGAATGCGGCTGGCGCATGAGCAAGAAGGCGGAAAACGACGTGTGTGGGCGATCCGCGGCGGATACGGTGCCGCCGCTTCACGCAAGCGGCTGGCTTGACGCGAGCGGTTGGCTTGGGCAGGGGCTGCGCCTTCAGGGCATTTGCCCGCCGAGGAGCACGGCATGCCAGGCGCCGGCACCGATAAGACCAAGAACTGGATCGAAGAGCCGGGACCGGTGGTGGTCCTGGTCGAACCGCAACTCGGCGAAAATATCGGCGCCGCCGCGCGTGCCATGGCCAATTTCGGCTTGGCGCGGCTGCGGCTGGTCAAGCCGCGGCAAGGTTGGCCCAACGACAAGGCGCAGATGATGGCGGCCGGCGCCGATCGGATCCTGCAGGGCGCGCAACTCTACGAAACGCTCGAAGCGGCGGTCGCCGATTGCGGCTTCGTTCTGGCGACGACGGCGCGCGCCCATGACCAGGCCAAGCCTGTGGTCGGTCCGGCCGAGGCGGCGCGTGAGATCGCGCCGCGCATCGGCGCGGGCGAAACGGTCGCGATCGTGTTCGGCCGCGAACGCAATGGGCTCGAAAACGACGAGGTCGCGCTCGCCGATCGCATCGTGACGCTGCCGGTCAATCCAGCCTTTGCGTCGCTCAATTTGGCGCAAGCCGTCGTGATCGTGGCCTATGAATGGTTCAAGCTGTCGACGGCAGGGAAATTGCCGTTTGCCATGCCGGAGAAATCGCCACCGGCGCGAAAGCAGCAGCTGCTCGCCTTCTTCGCTTCGCTCGAACGCGAACTGGAAAAGGTCGAGTTTTTCCGGCCGCCGGACAAGCGCGCGACCATGCAGATCAATCTGCGCAATATTTTTTCGCGCATGCAGCCGACGCAGCAGGATATCCAGACGCTGCACGGCGTCATCATGTCGATTGCGGAAGGCCGCAAGGGCCCGGCGCGCGGCGGCGTGCTCGACGGCGCGGAAGCCGAAATGCTGCGCGAGCTTTTGGCCGAGCACGGCGGCGGCCGCGCGCCGAAGGAGCGCGGCCCGGTGCGCGGGCTGGCGCGACTCTTGCGCCGCAGTCCGACCGAGGCCGAGCGGCTGTTGTGGCAGGCACTCACCAACGACCGCCGCTTTGCGGGCCGCGGCTTCAAGCGGCAGACGCCGATCGGCCAGCACATCTGCGATTTCGTCTCGTTTCCGCTGCGGCTGGTCGTTGAAATTCGACCGGCGGAAGAAAGCGAGGCCTTCGCCGCCGCGCGCGCCGAACGGCACCAATGGCTCAAGACGCATGACTATCGGATCGTCGAAGTGCTTGCCACGGAGATTGAGTCTGATATTGCAGCGGCGCTCGCGCGCATTGAGCAGGCAATCGACTAATTGGAATTCCTTCGGTTCAAAAGTATGCCGCGCCGGCGCCGCTACGTCTCAAGGTTTGCATCATGCAACTGCGCAATTCGACATCGCGATACGGCGCGATCCCGCAGGCCGTGCATTGGCTCACGGCGCTGTTCGTCGTCGCCGGCTGGCTGCTCGGTCAATTCGGCGATGACTTGCCGAAGGGCGCGGCGCGCGATCTAGGCTTCCTCTTGCACATGACGCTCGGCGAATGCGTTTTCGTGCTGCTCGTCGCGCGGCTGTTGTGGCGGTTCGCCGATCCGCCGCTGGCGCCGGAAATAACGCCGTTCGGCCGGCTTGTCGACGTGGCCGCCAAGCTCGGTCACTTCGCGCTCTATGCGCTGCTGCTCGCGGTGCCGTTTCTCGGCATGATCGTTCAGCTCAAGCGCGGCCACGACCTGCCGATATTCGCCATGTGGGAATTTGCCTCGCCATGGCCCGCCGATCGCGCCGTGGCGCGAACGATGTTCAGTTTGCATTCGCTTCTGGCCGACGCGTTGTTGATCCTTGCCGGAATTCACGCCTTGGCGGCCCTCGTGCACCACTATGCGTGGCGCGACCGCACGCTGACGCGCATGCTGCCGGGCGCGTCCTAGAGGGCAATCGCTTCAAGTTGAATCGATTGACGCTCTAGCATCTTGATGGAGCATTATCTTTTCGGAAAACCGGTTTCCACTTTTCTGGATCATGCTCTAGCTGGCAGCGCGATCGCTAGCCTTTGATCACTTTCAGCGCCGCCGCGGCGCCGGCGCGCAGCATCGACAGATCGCTCGATACGGCGAGGAATTTCACGCCGCGTTTGGCAAGCGCCGCGGCGCGTTCGGCCGAATGACAATAGGCGCCGGGAATCTTCTTCGCCCGCTGCGCTCCGGCGATCATGGTGTCGAGATGGCCCTCGACTTCCTTCGACAGCGGATCGAGGTTCTTGCCGTCCGACAGCGCGATCGACAGGTCGGACGGACCGAGGAAAAAGCCGTCGATGCCCGGCGTGCCGATAATGGCGTCGAAATTTTGCAGCGCCGTGCGCGTCTCGATCATGGCGAAGGTGACGACGTTATCGTTGGCTTCGCGCAGATAGACCGACTGGTCGGACAGGCCGGCGAAGGTCGTGGCGCGATGCGGGCCCCAACTGCGCTCGCCGACCGGCGGGAACTTGGCCGCCGCGGCAAATGCCCGCGCGTCGGCCGGTGTATTGATCATCGGTGCGATGATGCCTTCGGCGCCGAAGTCGAGTGCGCGGCTCACCAAAGCAAAGTCATTGAGCGGAACGCGCACGATCGGCGCCGCGCCGCCCTGGCGGATCGCGGCGATGCCGTTGAGGATGCCGCCGACGTCCCACAAGCCATGCTGGCTCTCGATCGTGACGGCGGGGAAGCCGTCGCGCGCCAGCGTTTCGGCGACGAGCGGATAGGGCAAGCCGCACCAGCCGGAATAGACCGTTTCTCCGGAGCGCAGTCGGTTGGCGAGGCTGAAATTGGCCAGAGTCATGAACGTCTCCCTATGGCGATAATTTTTCTAAGATTTTGGCTGTCGAAATTCGCCTATCGGCCAGCTTTGATGTCGGCGATGGCCCGCTCCGTCAATTCCGTCATTGTTCGCGCGATCTGGTGATCGGACTGCGCGATGCCCTTGGCGTCGAAATCCATGCGAAATCTTGTGCACCACATCGTGATCGCTGGTGTCCTCGAGGTCATACATCACCACCGAGAGCGCGTAACTGTCGGCTTCGGCGCCGGAAAGGCCGAGCTTTTCCGCGGCCCACAGCCCCAGCATCTTGTTGCGCCGTGCGGTGGCCTTGAATTTGAGTTCCTCATCATGTGCGAATTGCTTTTCGAAGGCTTCTTCGCGCCTGTCGAATGTGGTCATGGCCGTCGCCTTTTTCTGCGTGGAACGGGTGGGGACGAGTTCAAATCGCGCCGTAAGCCGATTGCCGCCTTGCATAACGGGGGTAACCCGTCAAGGCAACCGCCCTTGAACCCACACGGACCCACATGGGCCCGCGTGCCGGCCCGCAGATCGGCGTTGCGATTGTCCCCGCGCGGGTCTATGTCGATTGTACTCCGCATCACCTTCGGCTAGCTTTTGTGTTGCGGAGGGGGCGCTGAGTTGAGTTGCGCATAGTGATAGCGAGCCCTTTGCCGCCGCCGCGGATCTCGACATCTAAAATGGAGCCACGGCATTCCATGGATTTCACAAAACCCCGGTACACTCCTATGAGCCGCCGTCGCCGAATTCTACGAAGGCAAGGCGAAGGTCCTTTACGAAGGGCCCGAGCCCGGAACGCTGATCCAGCATTTCAAGGACGACGCGACCGCCTTCAATGCCAAAAAGCATGAGGTGATCGAAGGCAAGGGAGTCCTCAACAATCGGATTTCCGAATATGTCTTCCAGCACCTCAACGATATCGGCGTGCCGACGCACTTCATCCGCCGGCTCAATATGCGCGAGCAATTGATCCGCGAGGTCGAGATCATTCCCCTCGAAGTCGTGGTGCGCAACATCGCCGCCGGCTCGCTGTCGCAGCGGCTCGGCATCGAGGAAGGCACGCAGCTGCCGCGCTCGATCATCGAGTTCTATTACAAGAACGATCAGCTCAACGATCCGATGGTGTCGGAAGAGCACATCACCGCATTCGGCTGGGCGACGCCGCAGGAGATCGACGACATCATGTCGCTCGCCATCCGCGTCAACGATTTCCTGTCTGGCCTGTTCCTCGGCGTCGGCATCCGTCTGGTCGATTTCAAGATGGAGACCGGGCGGCTGTGGGAGAACGATCTGATGCGGATCGTCGTCGCCGACGAGATCTCGCCCGATTCCTGCCGGCTGTGGGACATCAAGTCGAACGAGAAGCTCGACAAGGATCGGTTCCGCCGCGATCTCGGCGGGCTGTTGGAAGCCTATACCGAAGTGGCCAAGCGTCTCGGCATCATGAATGAGGGCGAGCGGCCGCAGGGCACCGGGCCTATCCTGGTCAAGAGCTAGCCGGGCAGGCGCAGGCGCCATATCGGGCACACCATATGCGGCACGGCTTGACCATCGGCCTTGTCGTTCCGACCGCCAATCATGAGGTGCCGCCGGAAGGCCCGGCGATGTATCCGGGTGTGCATTTCATCGCGCGCTCGGCGCCGGTGAAAGATCTGACGCCCGCGGGTTACGACCCGGCCTGGAGCGGCATCCTGCCGGCCGCGGATTATCTCGTCGCGCAAGGCGTCGACGCCATCATGGTGATCGGCACCTCGCTGACCTTCTATCGCGGCCCGCAAGCGCACCAAGAGCTGCTCGCCGAATTGCGCAGCCGCACCGGCTTGCCGGTTTCCACGATGAGCCAGTCCATCCTCGACGGCCTGCGCGCGGTCGGCGCCAAGCGCATCGCGGTCGCCACCGCCTATACCGATGTCGTGAACCGGCGCCTGAAAGAGCTCCTGGCCGCGGCCGAAATCGACGTGCTCGCGCTCGACTGCTTCAACATTGTCGAGTTTGCCGCGCCGCATAAGAAAACCGATGCGGACATCATCATGCTTGCCGAGAGCGTCGCCGATCAAGCGCCCGGCGCCGACGCGATTTTGATTTCGTGCGGCGGGCTGCGAACGCTCGGCGTAGCGCGGCCGCTCGAAGCGAAGTTCGGCATCCCGGTGGTGTCATCGGCGACGGCGGCGTTCTGGGCGGCGATGCGGCTCGTCGGCGAGAGCGGCCATGTCGAGGGTTTTGGCCAGTTGTTCGAACTCTCGGGCCCGCTGGTCCATTGAAACGGCGCAAACGCCTGCATCCTGTCTTGTTTAGGTCACTACTTTAACTTTCAATACTGCGATACCGGTCGATGCGTATGAAAAAGCTCATCTTTGCGACGGTCCTGTGTGTGGCGATTGCCGCCCCGGCCTTGACGCTGGCTCAGAGCACCGGCGGCGATGCCGGTCCCGCCGCTAAACCGAGCCCGGACGCGGCCAGTCCGGCACTACCCGGTCCCGATGCAGCAAATCCCGCGGCGCCCAATGCGAGCCCCGCGACCCCGGCCAATCCCGCTCCGCTCAAGCCGGGCGGGGTACGCATCACGACCCGGGCGCCTGAGCCGGACAAGTGGGACGGACGGCGGTCGGCCAATGGGGCGCAGCGCATTTTCAAGTGCAAGCCGCTGGCCTGTTCCGACGCCGAAACGGTCACGATCGTGTTTCTGAAGAGTCCGACGCGGCATCCCGACCCGCGGGCTCTCGATAAACTCGCCAAGGTCGATTTGCCGAAAAGCATCCGCGCCGCCGACGCGGCGCGCGAGATTCTCACCGACGGCGCGGAAAAGATCGACACCCTGTCGTCCAAGACCTCGACCTTGAAGACCTATCCGGCGGTTGTGAATGAAAGCCGGTTCACGCGGGCCAATTTGGCGATCTACGTCGACACCGCGATCATCTTCGCCGGCCCGGTCATGATCCGCGTTCAATCGGCGTCGCAGAACCGCGATCTGGCGCAAAAGACGCTGAACGATTTCATCGATGTGATGAAGATCGAGGAAGGGCCGCCGCTGCCGCCCGGAGCGCCGGAGCCCGGAAACCCGATGCCTGCGACGTCGGGCCAGCAAGAACAACTCTGATCGGGCTGCGGCAAATTTCACGGGTTTTGACCGCCCCGCGGCTCAAGAAACGCCCGGTGCACGACGCGGCGCTGGCGGTTGCGATAACGCCGATTTATCCATATTGAAGGGGTGAGTTCGGAGCGCCCGCGCACGGAGGCCCGGGTCCTATGAAAGCGCCTTTCCGATGAAAGCCAGGGTGACCGTCACGCTGAAATCGGGGATTTTGGACCCCCAAGGCAAGGCCATCGAAGGCGCCTTGAAGACGCTCGGCGTCAGCGGGGTCGCAAGCGTCCGTCAAGGCAAGGTGTTCGACATCGAAATCGAGGGCGGCGACCGCGCCGGCGCCGAGGCGGCGCTGAAAAACGCCGCCGAGAAGCTGCTCGCCAATACCGTCATCGAGAACTATCGAATTGAGGTCAGCGGTTGAGATGAGATCGGCCGTCGTCGTCTTCCCCGGCATCAATCGCGAACGCGACATGGCGCGCGCGCTCAAGCTCGTCTCCGGCAAAGAGCCGGCGATGGTCTGGCACGCCGACACGGCGCTGCCGGCAGGGACTGATCTCGTCGTCATTCCCGGCGGCTTCTCCTACGGCGATTATCTGCGCTGCGGCGCCATCGCGGCGCGCGCGCCGATCATGGACGCGGTGCGCGCCTTCGCGCAAAGAGGCGGCATCGTGCTCGCGGTCTGCAACGGCTTTCAGATCGCCTGCGAGGCGGGCTTGCTGCCCGGCGTGCTGATGCGCAACGCCCAGCTTCGCTTCATCTGCCGCGACGTCTATCTGCGCGTCGAGCGCTCCGATACGCCGTTCACCCGCGGCTACAATGCCGGCCAGGTGATCCGCGTGCCGGTGGCGCATGGCGAGGGCAATTACATCGCCGACGGCGAGACCATCGCGCGGCTCGAAGGCGAGGGCAGGGTGCTGTTCCGCTACGCGTCGCCGGACGGCATCGTGGATCCGAACTGGAATCACAACGGCGCCATGAACGGCATTGCCGGCATCATCAACGCGCGCGGCAACGTGCTCGGCATGATGCCGCATCCGGAGAACCACGTCGAAGCCGCGATGGGCCGCACCGACGGCCGCGGCCTGTTCGCGGGGCTTGTGGATCATTTCAAGCTGGCGGCGTGACTTCCCCCTTTCCATATGGGAGAGGGAATCCTTGAATCGAGCACGCGCCCAGTGATCTCCAACGAACCTCTCATCACGCCGGAATTGATCGCCCAGCACGGCCTCAAGCCGGACGAGTATGAGCGTATTCTCAGGCTTATCGGCCGGGTGCCGAGCTTCACCGAGCTCGGCATCTTCTCGGCGATGTGGAACGAGCACTGCTCCTACAAGTCGTCGCGCATTCACCTGCGCACGCTGCCGACCAAGGCGCCCTGGGTGATCCAGGGGCCGGGCGAGAATGCCGGCGTCATCGATATCGGCGACGGGCTCGCCGTCGTGTTCAAGATGGAGAGCCACAACCACCCAAGCTACATCGAGCCCTATCAGGGCGCGGCGACTGGCGTCGGCGGTATTCTGCGCGACGTGTTCACCATGGGCGCCCGCCCGATCGCCTGCCTCAACGCGCTGTCGTTCGGCGATCCGAAGAATCCGCGGACGCGGTCGCTCGTCGGCGGCGTGGTCGCCGGCATCGGCGGCTACGGCAATTCCTTCGGCGTGCCGACGGTGGGCGGCGAGGTGCGGTTTCATCGCCGCTACGACGGCAACATCCTGGTCAATGCCATGGCGGTCGGGCTCGCCGAAACGGACAAGATTTTCTATTCGGCAGCCTCCGGCGTCGGCATGCCGATCGTCTATCTCGGCTCGAAGACCGGCCGCGACGGCATCCACGGCGCCACCATGGCATCGGCCGAATTCGGCGCCGACGCCGAAGAGAAACGGCCGACGGTACAGGTCGGCGATCCGTTCTCGGAAAAGCTCCTGCTCGAAGCCTGCCTCGAAATCATGGCCAAGGGCTGCGTCATCGCCATCCAGGACATGGGCGCGGCGGGGCTGACATGCTCCGCCGTCGAGATGGGCGCCAAGGGCGATCTCGGCGTCGCGCTCGATCTGGACGCTGTGCCGTGCCGCGAGACCGGCATGAGCGCCTACGAGATGATGCTGTCGGAGAGCCAGGAGCGCATGCTCATGGTGCTCAAGCCGGAGAAGGAAAAAGAAGCCGAGGCGGTGTTCCGCAAATGGGGGCTCGATTTCGCGGTCGTTGGCAAGACCACGCCGACCAAACGCTTCGTCGTTCGTCACGGCGATGTGACGATGGCCGATCTGCCGATCAAGGAACTCGGCGACGAGGCGCCGCTCTACGATCGTCCCTATGACGAGCGGGCCAAGCTGCCGATCATCGAGGCAGCTTCGGTCAAGCCGCCGATGCCCGTCGCCGACGCGCTGGAAAAGCTGATCGGCTCGCCGGATCTTTGTTCCAAGCGCTGGGTCTGGGAGCAATACGACCACGTCATTCTCGGCAATACGGTGCAGCGGCCGGGCGGCGATGCCGCCGTGGTGCGCGTCAACGAAGGCCCGAAGGCGCTGGCGTTGACCTCGGACGTGACGCCGCGCTATTGCGAGGCCGATCCGTTCGAAGGCGGCAAGCAGGCGGTGGCGGAGGCCTATCGCAATATCTCAGCCGTCGGCGGCAAGCCGCTCGCGATCACCGACAATCTGAATTTCGGCAATCCGGAGCGACCGGAGATCATGGCGCAACTTGTCGGCTGCATCCGCGGCATCGGCGAGGCCTGCAAGGCGCTGTCGTTTCCCGTCGTGTCCGGCAATGTCTCGCTCTACAACGAGACCAATGGCCGCGCCATCCTGCCGACGCCGACCATCGGTGGCGTTGGCCTCCTCGACGAATTCACCAAATCCATGACGCTTGCCTTTGCCGCCGAAGGCGAAGCGATCATGCTGATCGGCGAGACGCGCGGCTGGCTCGGCCAGTCGATCTATCTGCGCGAGGTTTGCGGCCGCGAGGAGGGTGCGCCCCCGCCGGTCGATCTCGCCGCCGAACAGCGCAACGCCGAATTCGTCCGCGGCCTGATCCGCGACGGCCTGGTGTCGGCGGTGCATGACGTTTCCGACGGCGGGCTCCTGGTGGCGCTCGCCGAGATGGCGATGGCTTCGAATATCGGCGCCGTGCTCGAAGCGCCGTCAGGCGTGCCGGCACATGCGTTCTGGTTCGGCGAAGACCAGGCCCGCTACATCGTCACGGCCAGGAGCTCCGAACCCATCGCGCAACGGACGAAGGCGGCGGGCGTGCCGTTCATGCGGCTCGGCGCCACCGGCGGCCGCGTGCTCGCGGTCGCCGACGAGCGCCCACTGCCGGTCGACGAGCTCAAAGCGCGCTTCGAGACATGGCTGCCGGCCTATATGGCCGGCAAGGTGTAGCGACCAAGTCGAGTGACACCGATTTGGGGGTGCGTGCTCTCAAAGGCGCAGCTAGTTTCCGTTTTCAGACGGCGGATTTAACGGATCGGCGCAACACCTTCTAATCTTACGAGATGGGAGGTGCGCCATGGTGACATCACGGATTTGGTTCACGGCAGCGCAGAAAGTCGAGCTTTGGGAGCGATGGAAGAACGGGCAGAGTGCCGCGGCCATCTCGCGGGCGCTGGAAAGGAAGAACAAGACCGGCGTTGAGCGGATCGTGGTACGCCATGGAGGACTGGTGCCGGCGCCGCGCCGGGGCATTGGGAAGGAGACCTTCTTACCGGAGCGAACGACACGCACATCGCCACGCTCGTCGAGCGCAATACCCGCTTCACGATGCTCGTCAAGATCCCCCGCAAGGACACGACGACTGTTGTTGCTGCGCTTGCCAAGCACATCGGCAAGCTGCCTGAAGAGTTGCGACGCTCCCTGACCTGGGATCAAGGCAAAGAGATGCATGCCCACAAGCGCTTCACGGTTGCCACCAACGTCCAGGTCTACTTCTGTGATCCGCGCAGTCCCTGGCAGCGCGGCTCAAACGAGAACACCAACGGCCTGCTGCGTCAGTACTTCCCGCGAGGAACCAACTTCTCGCGCGTCTCTCAGAGTTATCTGAACGCGATTGCTCTGCGGCTCAATCAACGTCCGCGAAAGACCTTGGGCTTCGAAACGCCAGCCGATAGACTACAAGCGGTGTTGCACTGACCGGTTGAACGCACAGACCTAGAGATGGGGTAATCGGCCTGCGGCTTGTGGATAGCTGAAGATTTTGGGTGCTGCGCTTCAGGCTGATGGTTCAACGAGGTCCGTGGTTACGGCCTCAAGCATCAGAAGGAGAAGCGCAGCATGGACTATTTTGCGGGATTAGACGTTTCGGTCAAGGAGACGAGCGTCTGCATTGTGGATGACACCGGCAAGATCGTTCGCGAAGTGAAGGTAGCGAGCGAACCTGCAGCGTTGTTAGCGGTGCTGAGGAACGCCGCCTACCACTTCAAGCGAATTGGATTGGAAGCCGGGCCGTTGTCGCAATGGCTGTTCGGCGCTCTCGCCGAGGCGGAGTTTCCGGTGGTCTGTGTTGAGACGCGACACATGCAGGCGTTATTGAAGGCGCAGATCAACAAGACAGACCGCAACGATGCTCGCGGCATCGCGCAGATGATGCGGGTGGGGCTTTACCGTCCGGTGCATGTGAAGACGCTGCGCAGTCAGAAGCTGCGGATGCTGCTGACCCATCGCAAGCTGCTGCAGTCGAAGGCGATCGCCATCGACAACGACCTGCGCGGTACTTTGCGTAACTTCGGTCTCAAGGTGGGCATGGTGGGGACAGCGAAGTTCGAGGCCCGCATCAAGGAGCTGGTCGAGCACTTGCCCGACCTGGCTATATTGGTCGAACCGCTGCTGGTCGTCCGGCGTGTGCTTCGCGAGCAGTTTGTCATCCTGCATCGTCGTTTGCTGGCGATCGTGCGAGATGACGAGGTGTGCCGGCGCCTGATAACGACCCCCGGTGTCGGCCCCGTGGTGGCGCTGACCTATCGTGCCACCGTCGATGTGCCCGCTCGGTTCCGTAAATCCAAGGCCGTCGGGGCCGTGTTTGGGCTGACGTGTTCCAAGTATCAGTCCGGCGAGATCGATTGGAGCGGCAGAATATCACGCTGCGGAGATGAGATGATGCGGGCTATGCTCTACGAAGCAGCTCAGAGCATGCTGCGGTCGAAGAAGTGGTCCTGGCTCAAGGCCTGGGCGATGCAGATCGCCAGGCGCCGCGGGATGAAAAAGGCGATCGTGGCTTTGGCACGCCGGTTGGCCGTGATCCTGCACCGCATCTGGGTTGACGGCAGCGAGTTCCGCTGGACCCGGGAACAAGCCGCGGCAACAGCATGAGAGCCGTGCAAGATCAGATCCAATAGGAGGAAACTCGAACTCCACCGCGCGGTGGAATGATGTCCCTCACGGGACGATGGATGAGGTGAGTTCGCATGTCCGCTTGGACCTGCCGTCACCCTGACGGCAAGGCCGACCTAAAGATCGTCCCGCCTCGTCCTCGAATCCCATGGTGGAAGGGCCCTGGTGCCGATTCCGAAGAGAAGCACGAGCCCGTGAGTGACATCGACACTGCAGCGGCGGATAGCCTGAAAGTGCTTGACCCCAATGGGCCGATTAGAGAAGCGGACATTGAAGCCGCCTAGCTTTTTATCATTCCCGCGGCCTGCGCGACTTTCGTCCAGCGGACGATTTCGCTGTGCATGAAGCCCGCGAAATCGTCGGGGCCGGCATCGAGCGGATCGTCGCCCTGCTTGCGCAGCGTTTCTATTGCGGCGGGCGTTTGCATCGCCTGGCGGGCGGCGGCGGCAAGCTTGTCGACGACGGGCCGCGGCGTGCCGACGGGCGCGAGCAGGCCGAACCAGAGGCTGGTGTCGACGCCCGGCAGTCCGGCTTCCGCCATGGTTGGCACGTCCGGCAGTGCGCCAGCGCGCTTCGTCGTCGTCGTCGCCAGCGCCCGAAGGTTGCCGGCCGCGATCTGGCCGACGACGGTCGAAGCCGGCGAGAAGGTCATCAGCGTGCGACCGGCGATGACGTCCTCGACCGCCTGCGGGCTGCCCGGATAGGGCACTTGCGTCAGCTTGATGCCGGCCTGCTGCGCGAACAGCTCGCTGGCAAAGTGCGGCATGCTGCCGATGACATTTGAATCGAGAGCCTGGTCCGGCTTCGCCTTGCAAAGGGCAATGAGCTCCTTGACGCTGTGGATATTGCTCGCCGGATTGACGACCAGGATAATCGCCGCGTCCTGGAGGAGCGCAACGGGTTCGAAATCCCTGGTCAGATCCAGCGCCGCATTAGGATTGATGATCTGATTGGTGATGATGGACAAGGTCGCCAGGAACACCGTGTAGCCGTCGTTGGGCGTGTGGGCCACATATTCGGCGGCGATGCTCGATCCGGCGCCGGGTTTGTTCTCGACCACGAGCTGCTGGCCCAGCAGCGGCGCGGCGGCTTGGCTGAGCACGCGGGCGACGACATCGGCGGCCGCCCCAGGCGTGAAGCCGATGACGACGTGGATCGGCCGCGACGGATAGGCGTCTTGCGCCCCCGCGTGGCGAGTGAGCGACGGCAGCGCGGCTGCACCCGCTGCCAAATGCAAAAATTTGCGACGCGGAAGTATCACGATGTCCTCCCCAAATTTACTTCCTGCAGAACAGAAGGCGGGGCGGTTTATGTTTCAGATTACTCGCCCGCCGCACGCGCAGTTGCCGCCTTTAAATATACGGGACTTTCGACATCTCCCGCTGGCAGCTTTTGAAAAAAACTATACAGATTGTCGGTACTCGCGGGAGGGGGCGTAATGTCGCCGCTTGGCCCTAAGCGGACACCCCGAACGAGCCGGTCCATGTCCGCTTCTCTAATCGGCCCATTGGGGTCAAGCACTTTCAGGCTATCCGCCGCTGCAGTGTCGATGTCACTCACGGGCTCGTGCTTCTCTTCGGAATCGGCACCAGGGCCCTTCCACCATGGGATTCGAGGACGAGGCGGGACGATCTTTAGGTCGGCCTTGCCGTCAGGGTGACGGCAGGTCCAAGCGGACATGCGAACTCACCTCATCCATCGTCCCGTGAGGGACATCATTCCACCGCGCGGTGGAGTTCGAGTTTCCTCCTATTGGATCTGATCTTGCACGGCTCTCATGCTGTTGCCGCGGCTTGTTCCCGGGTCCAGCGGAACTCGCTGCCGTCAACCCAGATGCGGTGCAGGATCACGGCCAACCGGCGTGCCAAAGCCACGATCGCCTTTTTCATCCCGCGGCGCCTGGCGATCTGCATCGCCCAGGCCTTGAGCCAGGACCACTTCTTCGACCGCAGCATGCTCTGAGCTGCTTCGTAGAGCATAGCCCGCATCATCTCATCTCCGCAGCGTGATATTCTGCCGCTCCAATCGATCTCGCCGGACTGATACTTGGAACACGTCAGCCCAAACACGGCCCCGACGGCCTTGGATTTACGGAACCGAGCGGGCACATCGACGGTGGCACGATAGGTCAGCGCCACCACGGGGCCGACACCGGGGGTCGTTATCAGGCGCCGGCACACCTCGTCATCTCGCACGATCGCCAGCAAACGACGATGCAGGATGACAAACTGCTCGCGAAGCACACGCCGGACGACCAGCAGCGGTTCGACCAATATAGCCAGGTCGGGCAAGTGCTCGACCAGCTCCTTGATGCGGGCCTCGAACTTCGCTGTCCCCACCATGCCCACCTTGAGACCGAAGTTACGCAAAGTACCGCGCAGGTCGTTGTCGATGGCGATCGCCTTCGACTGCAGCAGCTTGCGATGGGTCAGCAGCATCCGCAGCTTCTGACTGCGCAGCGTCTTCACATGCACCGGACGGTAAAGCCCCACCCGCATCATCTGCGCGATGCCGCGAGCATCGTTGCGGTCTGTCTTGTTGATCTGCGCCTTCAATAACGCCTGCATGTGTCGCGTCTCAACACAGACCACCGGAAACTCCGCCTCGGCGAGAGCGCCGAACAGCCATTGCGACAACGGCCCGGCTTCCAATCCAATTCGCTTGAAGTGGTAGGCGGCGTTCCTCAGCACCGCTAACAACGCTGCAGGTTCGCTCGCTACCTTCACTTCGCGAACGATCTTGCCGGTGTCATCCACAATGCAGACGCTCGTCTCCTTGACCGAAACGTCTAATCCCGCAAAATAGTCCATGCTGCGCTTCTCCTTCTGATGCTTGAGGCCGTAACCACGGACCTCGTTGAACCATCAGCCTGAAGCGCAGCACCCAAAATCTTCAGCTATCCACAAGCCGCAGGCCGATTACCCCATCTTTCGGTGGGATTGTGTTGCAAAACTTAAATGCAATTGCCAACGGGGCTTGTCCGCGAGTGTTGCCGCGGTCCGCAGCCCGCTGTGGCGGATGAAGGTGCTGCGGCGGCGATGCACAGGCACCAAATGCCTGACGCAAGGGCTACACTGAGCAAGCGGCTGCAATCGGCGGCGGAGCACGGCACAGTAACTTAACGAGCCGCCTCAAATTCTGCGCGGTTGCGGTAAGCAGCACCTCGTCCCTGACACCGCTGAGGCCTCGCAGGCGAAGCCGGTCGAGCCTGAAGATGCGCTTCATATGCGCAAATCGCATCTCGATCTTCTTGCGCTCGCGGCGTGACTGCTGGAAGGCTTCCGTGTTGGCCAATGCGCGAACCTGATCCCGCACATCCTCGTCGAGATCTCGGGTGACCTTGCGCACGACCGCCGTCGTGCATTTTGGCTTCAGCGAGCAGATCGAGCAGTCGTTCTTGTTGGCCCGGTAATAAACGATGTGGCCCTGATCGATATTGCCGGTGCTGGTCAGCTCCGCACCACCTGGGCAGATATAGATGTTGCGCTCCCGGTCGAAGACGAAGTCGGCTCGGCTGAAGGTGCCATCGTGGCGCGCCGACTTGTCCCACACCGGAACGTGCGGTGTGATCTTGCGATCCACCAGCCATTTGAGCAGCCTGACCGCGCCATAAGCCGTGTCGCCGGCGAGCCTCTGGGGCCGAAGATCGAAGCGGCGGCCGACCCGGTCCACCATGGTCTGGGTGACGGCGATCTCCACGGCGCGATTGGCGCGGGTGCCCTCGGCATCGACGATGATCCCAGCCTTGTTGTCGATGAGGTAGTTCACATCATAGGCAAAGAATGGGTCGATGCCCGGCCTGGTAACCCAGGTCGCCTGCGGATCGGTCAGCGAGACTTCCTTGGCGGGCTTGCTTCGACTGCCGCCGCCGCTCGAACCACCACCATCTCCGTCATCATTCTCTTTGTTGCGGGCCGCATCGAGTGCCGCGAGGTATTCTCGAACCGCATGCGACGCCTCCTCCGCCTTCGGCCAGACCATCGGCTGGTCGCCAGAGACCCGCTTCTTCTTGTCCACGTCCGCCTTGATCAGGCTTGCATCGACCGAGAATGCTTCGCCACCGACCAGCCCGGCAGCGATGCACATCGCCACCACACCTTCGAACACCCGACGCAACGCATCGCTCTCGCGGAACCGCTCATGCCGCGCGCGGCAGAACACCGAATGATCGGGGATTTTGTCCTCGATGCCGAGCTTGCAAAACCACCGGTAGGCCAAATTGACCTGGACCTCAGCGCACAGCCGCCGCTCCGAGCGGATCGCAAACACGTAGCCGACAATCAGCATCCGGATCATCAGGATCGGATCGATCGAGGGCCGGCCCGTATGCGAATAATAAGGCGAAAGCTCCTTGTGCACCCAACCAAGATCAAGAACGCCGTCGATCTGGCGTACCAAATGATCGCCTGGCACCACCTTGTCGAGATCAAAGGAATAAAAGAACTGCCCTTGGCCAAGTTCCCCGCCGACCCATCATGAGCTGCTCCCGCCGATGCCGTGTCAGCCAACGGAATCATCGTTCGTGAGTCGTCTCAATGGGAGTTTTGCAACACAATCGGTGGTGAAGCGGATGCCCCGATTTGGTTGTGCCGCGGCAGCCAGTGACCAAAGCAAACATTGACCTGACGGATCGCGTAACGCGAACGTTCGGATATTGCAGATGAACTCACTGCAGCTTGATGTTGGCCGCGCGGATCACCTTGCCCCACTTCTCGGTTTCCGTGACGATCAGCTTTTCGAAGTCATCGGGCGACATCGGCATCGGAATACTGCCCAGGTCGGCGAGACGCGCTTTGATCTGCGGGTCGGCGAGGCCGAGGTTTATTTCCTTATTGAGCCGATCGACGATTTCAGCGGGCGTGTTTTTGGGCGCGCCGATGCCTTGCCACGTGCTGGCCTCGAAACCCGCGACGAACTCGCCGACCGTCGGCACCTCCGGCAGCGCCTGTGAGCGCTCCGCCGTGGTCACCGCCAAGGCGCGCACCTGGTCGGCCTTGATGGCGCCGATTGACTCCGGCAACGGACTGAACATGACCTGCACGTGCCCGCCGATCAGGTCGGTGAGCGCCGGCGCGCCGCCGCCGTAGGCGACATGGATCATGTCAGTGCCGGTCATCATCTCGAACAGCACACCGCCGACATGAGAGATGCTTCCGTTTCCCCCCGAGGCCATGCTGATTTTGCCCGGATTGGCTTTGGCGTAGCCGATGAATTCGGGAACCGTTTTCGCCGGTACCGACGGATTTACCTCTATCACGAGCGGCAAGTTGCTGATCATTGCGATCGGATCGATGTCGCGGATGAAGTTAAAGCTTAGATTGTCGTAAAGCGTCGCGTTGATGGTGACCGACGTCGGGATGAGGAGCAGCGTGTAGCCGTCCGCCGGTGCGCGCACGGCCGCCTCGACGCCGATATTGGTGCCTGCGCCGGGGCGGTTCTCGATGACGAACGATTGGCCGAGCCTCTGCGACAGCCATTGACCGATCAGGCGCGCCAAGATGTCGAGCGCACCGCCCGGAGCGACAGGTACGATGATACGGACCGGGCGCGTCGGATAGGTTTGCGCGCTCGCGATGCTCGACATGACCGGTAGTGCGGCGGCGCTGGCCGCCACCTGGAGAAATCGACGGCGGACAAATTTCATTCGGTCACCTCATCGACGGGCGCGAGCTTGTTTTGGTAGGGGTCACCGCGTCGCGCGCGCGAGCGCCTCGTAGCATTGCAGCGACAATTGCGGCGCGTGATCGGCGAGGCAGGTCAGGACGCGTCCGCCGCCGAATGGAATACCGCCGCAGATCGTCTGCTGCTCGACGCGGCACATCGCGAGGATGCCGAGCGCCTCGCGCGGGCGCATCGGCGGGATCGGCTTGAGCGGAGCAACGGCCGGCGTCGGCGTGCTCGCGGCCGGCTCCGAGGAGGGCGGCGCCGCGGAGGCCGAGCCACCCCTGCCGCCGCCAATGGCCGCCACGGCGCTTTGGCAGGATGCCGACAGCTTTGCCGCATTGCTCTGCAGGCATTGCAGCGCGGCGGCGCCTCCGGGCTGCACGCCCGAACAATTCGCTATGAAGTCGGACCGGCAGGCGGCGCGGATGGCAGACTTCTGCGCCTCGCTGGCCGGTGCGGCAGATGCGGCGGGCGGCGCGGAGGCCGACGCAGGCGGGGCGGGCTCGCGTGAAGCCCGTCGATTTCTTGCTCGGCTTTTCCGCCGTGGGCTTGCGCTCGGGCGCTGCCGATGGCGTCTGCGCCGCGGGCGGCGGAAGGCCTTGCACCGCGGCTTGGCAGGGCGGCGACAAATCGGAAGCATTCGATTGCAGGCAGAGCACAAGCTCCGGATTGCTCGGTTTGATCCAGGAGCAATGCGCCATGAAATCGTTGAGCGTGCAGGACTGCCGCACCGCTTTGAGCTGCGCCTCCTGCGTGGCCGCCGGCTTCGGCGCGGGCTCGGCGGCAGATGCGGCGGCGGGCTTTGGCGCGGTCGGTTCCGCGGCGGCAGCCGCTGGCGCGGATTGAGCCGGTGCGGATGGTGCCGGAGCCTGTGCCGCCGGGGCGGGCGGTTTTTGCGAGGTTTCGGGCGGCGCGATCGCGCTCACCGCACTGTTACACGCCGGAGACAATTTCGCCTGATTTCGCAGCAAGCATTCCAAGGCTTCCTTGCCGCCTGGCGTGACGCTCGCGCAGTTCGCCATGAAATCGGAGCGGCACGAAGCGCGGACCGCGTCACGCTGCGCTTGCGTGGGCTGCTGCGCCGCTGCCGGATGAAGGCCGAGTGCGAGAAGCGCGCCCGCGATCACAAATGGCCGGTACATGAAGTCCTCCTTCACCGCGACGTCCGATGCTTTGGCGGCGGAACATGCATCGCGCCGCGGCTTGCGTCTAGCGGCGCGAAAGGAGCACCCGCACAGCGCTCTCGCGCCTCGCCTCATGCCTCGCCCTTGCCACTTAGACCTATTCTGCTAAGCCAAGACGCCAATCAGGACGACGCTAAACAAGACGACGCAGAAGACGATATCCAAGGGCTTCGCCGGCAAACGGAATCCAGCGAGGAGGCACGCCATGCCTATGGCGGCGAATGACATCGAACGATTGATCCGGACGCGGATCCCGGATGCCGAGGTGACGATCCGCGATCTCGCCGGCGATGGCGATCACTATGCCGCGACCGTGATCGCCGAATCCTTCCGCGGCAAATCGCGCGTCCAGCAGCATCAGATCGTTTACGAGGCGCTCAAGGC
Source organism: uncultured Alphaproteobacteria bacterium (assembly GCA_963761185.1). Classification (GTDB taxonomy): domain Bacteria; phylum Pseudomonadota; class Alphaproteobacteria; order Rhizobiales; family Xanthobacteraceae; genus BOG-931. The sequence continues at coordinate 179,941 of CAVXFY010000011.1, read as the reverse complement.
CGAAATGGGCGGCAAGCTGCACGCGCTGGCGCTGCAGACCGGCACGCCCAATCGCTGAATGTCGGCGGTCAGGGTGGCCGCGCCGTGCTCCCGACGGCGAGCCGCCGAGAATCTCATTCTGCCCGGACTTGCCTCGGCAGGACGCCCATTTCAGCCCGATTTCGTGATGAATAGCTGCGTTGCTCTTGGCCGCTTGGGTTTCCCGGCCCTTTTGCGGTACATATATTGCAGGATCATAAGGCGAGAATCGGTGCGGGCACTCAGGACCCGCGACGCCAACAAGGATAACCGCGATGTCTGATACCGGTGCACCAATCGACCAATTCATCGATAACGAAGTTAAAGGCAACGACGTGGTGCTCTTCATGAAGGGCACGCCGCAATTCCCGATGTGCGGCTTTTCCGGCCAGGTGGTGCAGATCCTCGATTACCTGGGCGTCCCCTATAAAGGCCTCAACGTGCTCGAGAACGACGATCTGCGCGGCGGCATCAAGTCCTATTCGAACTGGCCGACGATCCCGCAGCTCTATGTCAAAGGCGAATTTGTCGGCGGCTGCGACATCATCCGCGAAATGTTCCAGGCCGGCGAATTGCAGTCCTTGCTCAAGGACAAAGGCGTCCCGGTGAAGGAAAGCGCGGCCTAGAGCGCAAGTCGCCTTTCCCGGACCGAGCAAAAGCGAAGAGCCCGGAATCCATGACCACCGAGCGTGCACGTTTTGCACCGACGTGGCTATGAATTCCGGGCTCGCTACGTTGCGGCGACCCGAAGTAACGCTTTAGCGCGAGTAGTATTCGACGACGAGATGCGGCTCCATCACGACGGGGTAGGGCACGTCGGCCGGGCTCGGCACGCGTGACAGCTTCGCCGTCTGCTTGGTGTGATCGACCTCGATATAGTCGGGCACGTCGCGCTCGCCGAGCGCGTTGGCTTCGAGCACGAGCCCAAGCTGCTTCGACTTCTCGCGGACTTCGATCTCATCGCCGACTTTCACCTTGTAGCTCGCGACGGTGACGCGCTTGCCGTTGACCTTGATATGGCCGTGGCTGATGAACTGGCGCGCGGCGAAAACGGTCGGCACCAGTTTGGCGCGGTAGATCACGGTGTCGAGCCGACGCTCGAGCAGACCGATCATGTTGGCGCCGGTGTCGCCTTTGAGCCGCCGCGCCTCGTCATAGATGCCGTGGAATTGGCGTTCCGAGAGGTTGGCGTAATAGCCCTTGAGCTTCTGCTTGGCGCGCAATTGCACGCCATAGTCCGAGAGCTTGCCCTTGCGGCGCTGGCCGTGCTGGCCGGGGCCATATTCGCGTTTGTTCACGGGCGACTTCGGGCGGCCCCAGATTTTCTGGCCCATCCGACGGTCGATCTTGTACTTCGCCTGGTGGCGCTTGGTCATTCGCGTCCTCGATGTTGTTTGGGCATGATCTTGTCCGAAAACCGGAAAGACCACTTTTCGGGATCATGCCGCGGGTTTTGCTGAGGATCGCGCCCTCCTACTGTTCCGGATCTGGTCCGGAACCGACAGGTCTCAGGCCGAAGCGCCGGCCTAAACCACGGGTCGCGAAACACGACGCGGGCCCTGCGGCCCGCGAAGTGGGCGGTTTTTAGGGGGAAAGCCGCCGGGTGTCAAACCGGGACGCTGGATGCCCTTGGTGTAAGGCCGCCGCTTTGCGGCGGCTATAATCCTTAAATTGCACGTCGGACGGCAGCGCAATTCAAGGATTATTAGCTGCTGGAAAGCAGCTGTCTGCAAAAATGCGAGCGAGATCCGGCAAGCCTACCCCGCCGCCGCGAGCTGCTTCTGCCGCATCGGCTTAAGCACCGCGATCGCCAGCACCGCGGTCACGGCATCGAGCACCGCGACGACGATGAAAACGGCCGTCCAGCTTCCGGTCTCCTGCTTCAGGAAGGCTGCCGCCGGCCCCGCGAGGATCGAGCCGACGCCTTGGGCAATATAGAGAAAGCCGTAATTCGTGGCTGCGTATTTCGGCCCGAACGTGTCGGTCAAGGTCGAGGGAAACAGCGAGAAGATCTCGCCCCAGCCGAAGAACACCAGCCCGCTTAAGACCACGAACAAAGCCGGCTGATGGATATAGGCGAACAGAACGAGGATGGCAGCGCATTCCAGCGAGAAGGCGAGCGTCATCGTGGCTTCGCGGCCGATGTGATCGGAGACCCAGCCGAAGAACGGGCGCGTGAGGCCGTTGGTGACGCGCGACAAAGTGAGCGACAGCGGCAGTGCCGCCATTCCGAGCACGGGCAGATTGGCGACGCCGAAATCCTTGGCGAACGGCCCGACATTGAAGACGACCATGAGGCCCGAGGTCGACATCATGCTCATCATCAGGAACAGCAGATAGAAGACCGGACTCTTCAGCATCTCGCGCGGCGAATAGGAGCGGCGGGCTTGCTGGGTCGCAGCTGCAGGCGCCACGCTCGGCGCCTGATAATCGTCCGGCGGCGTCTTCAGCCCTTGCGCGGCGAGGATGCCGATGATGCCCTGGATCACGCCCCACAGGATGAAGGTCTGCGCGTAACCCGAGCTCTTGATCATGCTGTCGATCGGGAAGCTCGTGAAGAACGCGCCGAACCCGTATCCGGCGGCGGCAAGCCCGGTGGCGAGCCCGCGCCGGTCCGGAAACCAGCGCACCATCAGGCCGATAATGCCGACATAGATGATGCCGGTGCCGAATCCGCCGAGCACGCCGTAAGTGAAATAGAGGGCCCAAGGACTGCCGGCATAAGCCGACAGGATCCAGCTGGCGCCGGACAACAGCGCGCCGAGCGAAATCAGCGGGCGCGGGCCGAAGCGGTCGACCAGATAAGCCTGGAACGGCGAGAACCAGGTTTGCAGGATGACCAACAGCGATATGGTCCACTGCACCTCAGCAAGCGTGGTGCCGAGTTTTTGATTGAGCGGTCCGGTAAACAGCGTCCAGGTATATTGCGGGCTCGAGATCGCCATCATGGCGATGACGCCGAGGACGAGTTGGCTCCAGCGGTTCGTCTGCCCGGCCGCGCGCTCGGCCGGTATGGCGATTGTCATGGTTTCAGCTCCGAAATTCGGGGCCCGGCATCGCCCAGCGGCGCGTAGGGTCGCAGGAACGCGCCCGGAGTAAAGCCGATATTCGGTGCAAGCGCTGATCTGAGAATAGGCAAATTCCGGCGCGCCTCAGCGCACTGCGGATGCCGTGCTTTCGTTTGCGGCAATGCCAAAACGCCGCAGCACATTTTCAGGTGCGCGGCCGGAGGTGAAGATCGCCCGCGTCGCGCCGGCGTCCGCCGCCGCGAGCCCTGTCCCGAGAAGATTGACGACGCGCCGCGCGATGGCCGGCGCCGGATCGAGAAAATTCACCGGCCAGGGGCTGAGCTGCTGCAGGCGTTCGAGCAGCAGCGGATAATGCGTGCAGGCCAGCACGATCGTATCGGTGCGCTGACCGCCGTCGCGAAAGCAAGGCGCGATCTCCTCGCGCAATTCGTCATCGCTCGCCGGCGAGCCACCGAGTTCGGCTTCCGCCAAAGACGCAAGCCGTTTGGCGCCGACCAGCGTCACCTCGCAATCTTGCGCATAATCGCGAATGAGCGCGCGGGTATATTCGCGCTTCACCGTGGCTTCGGTGCCGAGCACGGAGACGCGGCGCGTGACCGAAGAGGCGCAAGCCGGCTTGATGGCCGGCACGGTGCCGACGAAAGGCACGGCGAATGTCTTGCGCAAGTCCGGCAGCACGATGGTCGACGCGGTGTTGCAGGCGATCACGATAAGATCGGGCCGGTGCGTTTCGATCAGCTCGCCCATCAGACCGACAGCGCGCTCGACCAGCGTCGATTCCTGTAACGCGCTGTAGGGAAAGGCCGCATCGTCGGCGACGTAGAGGAAATCGGCGTCCGGACGCGCCGCCTTTATCTCACGATAGACCGTGAGGCCGCCCAGGCCGGAATCGAATACCAGGATCGAATGACGTGTCGCCATATTATTTGCCGCCATGATGCGACAAATGCCACGAGGCGCAAGCCTTTCGCAATCGCCCTTTCGCGATCACCCTTCCACAATCGCCGGATCGGGAATTAGGCCTTCAGGCCTTCGACCAGCCGCGGCCCTTCCTTAGGGGCGGCGTTGATCTGTTCCTGCTGCTTAGGGCGGTCGACCACCGGCGTCACAAGCCCGCTAACCGCCGTGAAGGTGAGGATCAGAATGACTGCGAGATTGCCGTCATGGAATTTGGCGAAGGCCACCGCGCCCATCAGATAAGACCAGAACGGAAAGGCGATGGTCGACACCACGGCGTTGGTAAGCCAGGCGTCGCCGTCCTCGCGCACATACCAGCAGAACAGCGGTGTGAGGATGCAGCCCACGATCAGCGCGCCGACGGCGATGCTGGTCACCGACAATCCCGCCATCGTCGCGTTATCGCCGGTCGTCATCGCTTGCGCGAGGATCGCGTTCACGAGCATCGAGAAACCGAGCACCTCGGCTGGAACGTATTTCGCCATGCGCAGGAGATAGTCGTCGCCGGGAACCGCTTCGATCGCCGGCCGCGTACGCACCGCGGTCTGAAACATGCCGCCGAAATCGCCGCCGGTCTGCGCCGGTTCGGCACTCGCCAGTGTCGGTTTGCGCACCAAACGGCCCATAGCACTCTCCTGTCCCCGGTCAGTTGCGGCAAGGGTATGTCAGACAGGCGAGTCGGACAAGCTACAGTTACCGGCCCGTTAACCATATTCGTCGTGGAACTAGGCGCGGCCGAATACCCGTTTGAAGATCGTGTCGACGTGGGCGAAGTGAAAATCGAGATTGAAATTGGCGGTGAGCTCCTCGTCGCTCAGATATTTGCGCACGTCCTTGTCGGCTTTGAGGAACGTCAGAAAATCGCCTTCGCCGGCCCACACCCGCATGGCGTTGCGCTGCACGAGGCGATAGGCGTCCTCGCGCGCGGCGCCTTTTTGCGTCAGCGCCAACAGCACGCGCTGCGAATGCACGAGACCGCCGAGGCGATCGAGATTCTTTTTCATGTTTTCGGGATAGACGACGAGCTTGTCGACCACGCCGGCAAGCCGCGCCAGCGCGAAATCGAGCGTCACCGTCGCGTCCGGCCCGATCATGCGCTCGACCGAGGAATGTGAAATGTCACGTTCGTGCCACAGCGCGACGTTTTCGAGCGCCGGCGTCACATAGGCGCGCACCATGCGGGCCAGGCCGACGAGATTTTCCGACAGCACCGGATTGCGCTTGTGCGGCATCGACGACGAGCCCTTTTGGCCGGTGGAGAAAAACTCCTCGGCTTCGAGCACTTCGGTGCGCTGCAGGTGGCGGACTTCGGTGGCGAGCCGCTCGACGGACGCGGCGACGACGCCGAGCGCCGCGAAATACATGGCGTGGCGGTCGCGCGGAATGACCTGCGTCGAGACCGGCTCGACCGCAAGCCCCATCTTCTCCGCGACATAGGCTTCGACGCGCGGATCGATTTGCGCGAAAGTGCCGACCGCGCCGGAAATGGCGCAGGTCGCCACTTCATTGCGCGCCATGTGCAGGCGCTCCTTGGCCCGCGAAAACTCGGCGAAGCCGACGGCGAGCTTGAGCCCGAACGTCGTCGGCTCGGCATGGATGCCGTGCGAGCGGCCGATGGTCGGCGTGAACTTATATTCGCGTGCCCGCCGCTCGAGCGCCGCGCGGAGCGTCTCGATGTCGGCGATCAGAATGTCAGCCGCGCGCACGAGCTGAACGTTGAGGCAGGTGTCGAGCACGTCCGACGAGGTCATGCCCTGGTGCACGAAGCGCGCTTCCGGGCCGACGATCTCGGCGAGATGCGTGAGGAAGGCGATGACGTCGTGCTTGGTCTCGCGCTCGATCTCGTCGATGCGCGCGATATCGAACTGCGCTGCTTTGCCCTTTGCCCAGATCTTCTTCGCCGCGTCCTTCGGGATCATGCCGAGTTCGGCCATGGCGTCGGCTGCATGCGCCTCGATCTCGAACCAGATGCGAAACCGCGTCTCCGGCGTCCAGATGTCCGCCATCTGCGGGCGGGAATAGCGGGGAATCATGCGTTACCTCGTCAACCGAGCCGCGGCGCAAAGCGCGCACATTTGGCCTCCACGTGTTACACTAAATAGGCTTGTGCAATGGCTTCGATCAATCGGAATTACCCCATGATGTCGGATTTTGACGGCTCCGCGATCGAGAGGGAGCTCGATAGCGGCGAGCGCCTGCTGTGGAAGGGCCGGCCCCCTGGCGGGATCAGACTGCGCAGCGCGGATATGTTCATGATTCCATTCAGTCTGTTTTGGACCGGCATCGTATTCTCGGCTGCATGGGCGGCTTTCCATCAATCCGCGCAAAAAGGTGCAGCTGCGGCGCCGGGTTTGTTGTTCCTGATTCCATTTATTCTAGTCGGTCTCTATATCCTCATCGGACGCTTTTTCGTCGACGCGATGATGCGGGCGAGAACCGAATATGCGGTGACGAACCGGCGGGCCATCATCGTTTCGGGGCTCTTCTCCAGAAACGTTAAATCAATCGATCTCAAGACGACCTCGGAAATCGCGATCAGCGAAAGAGGCGACAAGAGCGGCACGATTACTTTCGGCGCAACCCCGTTTGGCGCGATGCGGCGCTACTCTTGGTCTTTCAATCCGGCGTCGGGAACACCAGCCTTCGAAATGATCGAAGACGTGCGAAGCGTCTACCGAATTATCGAGCAGGTCCGGAACGCCAAGTCGGAATAGCTACGCGGCCTCTCCGCGCGCCAGAGCCGCGGCATGGCGGATTGCCGCGATATTGGCGCGATAGGACTCCGGCGTGCGATCCTTGAACACCGCCGAGCCGGCGACGAAGGCATTGGCGCCGGCGCGCGCCGCCTCGGGCGCGTTTTCGGGCGTGATGCCGCCGTCGATCTCGATGTCGATCGGGCGGCCGCCGATCATCGCGCGCAGATTGCGGACTTTCGCCAGCGCATCGGGAATGAATTTCTGGCCGCCGAAGCCGGGATTGACCGACATGACAAGAATGAGATCGACGAGGCCGATGACATGCTCGACGCTCGACGCCGGCGTGCCGGGATTTATGGTGACGCCGGCCTTCTTGCCGAGCGCGCGGATCGCCTGCAGCGAGCGATGGATGTGCGGACCGGCTTCGACATGCACGGTGATGATGTCCGAACCGGCCTTGGCGAAGGCTTCGAGATAGGGATCGGCCGGCGCGATCATCAGATGCACGTCCAGCGGCTTCTTGGTGTAGGGCCGGATCGCTTTGACGATATCGGGGCCGATCGAGATGTTCGGCACGAAATGACCGTCCATGACGTCGACGTGTATCCAGTCGGCGCCCGCGGTGTCGGCGGCGCGCACTTCCTCGCCGAGCTTGGCGAAGTCGGCGGCAAGGATCGACGGGGCGATGATGAGCGGGCGGGTCATTTGCGTTTCGCCTAACACGCGGCTGAGGCGCGGGCAAACCGCGCTGTTATTAACCGGCGAAGACCGGCAAGAGTTGCCGGGCGGCGGCAAATTTACACCGCCCATGGCGCCGGCCGATGCAAAAAACTCTTGATTTACTTGCGGTTTCGCGACGGCCCGGGGCTTGCATCGCGGTGTCCGGAAATGGCTATCGGCCGGAGCCGCAAGTCTCCCCTCTTTCCCGCCGGCCTCGATGCGTATCAAGGAGTAGGTTATGTCAGCGTCGGTCAATTCGTCGAGTAATCCTTACGCCTATCTGCAATCGCTCTGGCAGCAGAGCGCGCAATCCAATGCGACGTCGGGGCAGCAGTCCGATCCGCTGTCGGAATTGCTCGCGGCGCTCGGCCAGACGAGCGGCTCGTCTTCTTCTTCTTCTTCTTCTTCCTCGTCGACTGGCACGACCGGCTCGACGAGCGGCAGCACGGCCTCGTCGGCCGGCGGCCCGCAATTCGGTCCGCAGATACTGCAGGCTCTGTTCTCGCTGCAGGCCAATGCATCCGACGGCCAATCGTCCGGCACACAGGCCGGCACTTTGGGCGATTCAAGCGACCCGACCCAGCAGGCCCAGCAAGGCGAAGGTCACCACCATCACCATCATGGCGGCGGCGGTGGCGGGATCGAGAGCCTCCTCAGCATGCTGAATTCATCGACCAGCGGCGCCACCACGCAGACCGCGGCGAACAGCAACGGCTCCTCGACGACTACGATCGACTACAGCGACGGTTCGAGCATTTCGATGACATCGGCCCCGAGCAGTTCGACGTCGTCGGGCACATCCACCAGCACTGGATCCTCGGACAATTCGTCCACGGCCGGGGCTGCGAACGTGTCCAGCAATAACCTGCTCGAACAGTTGATCCAGATGCAGGCGCAGTTGCTCAACACCACGACGCCGCAAAGCATCGCGACGGCTTAGACTCTTTAGGTTTGAGCATGATCTTTTCCGACCTTCCTTCGCCCGCCGAAGCGGGCTTCGCGAAGGCGGGAAACCGGTCCCCACTTTTCGGGATCATGCTCTAAGCCCATCACAAAATTCCGTTCCGGCCTTGATTGCGGCCGGAAAGAGCAAAGATATGGGTGCGCGCCCTGACGAATGTTCGGGGCGCGCGGGCTCGGATCTTTCATCGCCCGGCCTTTTTGTCCGGCCTTCCAGCGCAACGGCGTGCGGTGACCGGTCGCAACTGCGGAGGTCAGCCTGGCGCGTACCGATATCATCGTTCTGGGAGCCGGCATTGTCGGCACGTCGGTCGCGACCTATCTCGTCAAGAAGGGTCTGTCGGTCGCGCTCATCGACCGCGGCGGCGTGGGCGAGGCGACCTCCTACGGCAATTCCGGCATCATCGAAGGCAATACGATCTTTCCCGCTGCGTTTCCCTCCGATTGGTCGGAGCTGTTGCGCGTCGCGCTCAAGCGCTCGCCGATCGCCAATTATCACCTCACGTTCTTGCCGAAAATCGCACCGTGGCTGTTGGCATTCCGCTCGGCCTCGCAACCGGAGCGGCTGGTCGAAACCGCGCAGCTGATGCGGCCGCTCCTGGCGCGCGCCGTCGCCGAGCATGAGGCGCTTGCGGCCGAAGCCGGCGCTGAGCGCTATCTGCGCCGCACCGGCTGGCTGAAGCTTTACCGCACCGACCGCTCGTTCGCCGGCACCGCGCGCGAACTCGAACTCGCGGCGAAATTCGGCATCGCCAATGTGCCGCTCGACGGCGAGGCGGCGCGCGTGCTCGAACCGTCGCTTCTGCCGGTGTTTCGCCACGCGGTGCATTGGACCGGCGCGGTCAGCGTGAGCAATCCGCTCGCGGTCACGCGGGCCTATGCGGCGCGCTTCACCGCGCTCGGCGGGCTGAGTTTCGCCGGCGATGCGCGCACATTGCACAGGAACGGCGCGAACTGGCGCGTCGACACCTCGGCCGGCGCGCTCGACGCCGCCAATGCGGTGGTGGCGCTCGGGCCGTGGATCCCCGATCTGCTCAATCCGTTCGGCGTCAGATTGCCGCTCGCCGTGAAGCGCGGCTATCACCGCCATTTCCGCGCGCAAGGGAACGGCGCGAAAGCCAATGCGGCGCTGAGCCGTCCGGTGCTCGATGCCGACAACGGCTATGTGCTGGCGCCGATGGAGCAGGGCATCCGGCTCACCACCGGCGCCGAATTCGCCGCACGCGACGCAAAGCCCACGCCGGTGCAGTTCGATCGGCTGATGCCGGCGGCGCGCGAATTATTCGCGCTGGGCGAGCCGGTCGAGGCGCAGCCGTGGATGGGCGCGCGCCCGTGCTTTGCCGATTCGCGCCCCGTCATTGGCCGCGCGCCGGGCCAGAACGGTCTCTGGCTCGCCTGCGGCCACGGCCATTGGGGTTTAACGCTCGGCCCGGCGACCGGGCGCTTGCTCGCCGAGATGATCACTGGCGCGACGCCGTTCTGCGACCCGAAGCCTTACAGCGCCGAGCGGTTCGTGCACTGAGGCCGTCATGGCCGGGCATGACGCATCTAAGAGGCCGTTTCGAAAGGGGTTGAGTGGGTGGAGTCGACGTGATTCCAGGTGGTTGCTGACACCAACCCCGGAGTTGCCATGTGGACCCCAACCACCCGCAAGCAGCATATTCGCAAGACGAGCCGATACCAAACTGATGTGACCGACGAGGAATGGCGTGTGATCGAGCCTCAGCTGCCTGGGACGAATGTCACCGGACGACCACGTGCCTGGCCGATGCGCGAGATCATCAATGGCATCTTCTATGTCATGCGGGCGGGTTGCCCATGGCGCCTGCTGCCGAGCGATTTGCCGCCGTGGAGCACGATCTATCGATGGTTTGCGAAGTTCCGGGACGAAGGCCGCTTCGAGAGGATCAATCACGCTATGGTCATGCTCGATCGCGAACGGATCGGACGCCAATCCAGCCCTACGGGTGCGATCATCGACAGCCAGAGCGTCAAGACCACCGAGGCCGGCGGACCCCGCGGTTACGATGCTGGAAAGAAGATCAACGGCCGCAAGCGCCATGCGCTTGTCGACACGGACGGGCGTGGCCTCATGCTCGAACCGCATCCGGCGAGCATCCAGGATCGCGACGGCGGCGGACCGCTTTTGCGGGCTTCGCGCCGCATCTTCCCGTTCATCCAGCGGGTCTTCGCCGACAGCGGATATGCCGGTGAGAAGGTCGCCAAGGCCACGTTGATCGCGGTCGAGATCGTGCGAAAAAACCCCGATCAGGTCGGCTTTGCCGTTAACCCGCGGCGCTGGGTCGTCGAGCGCTTCTTCGCATGGATCGGACGCAATCGACGGCTGGCAAAGGACTTTGAGGCAACGATCAACTCCGCACGCGCTTTCCTCTACGCCGCATCCGTCATGCTGCTCGTGCGCCGGATCGCTCGTCCTTCATGACTTTCGAAACCGACTCTAAGTGATGTGCTAAAAACTACTCGCTGATCGTCTTGACGACGCTCGATTCCGGTCGCGTATTGTTGGTGGACGAGAACTTGTCCTGCGACTTCACCATGTCGTCGTATTTCGCGATCGTCGTCACCGGCGCGTTCGGCACCATGTGAACGATCTTGTAGCCGTTGGCCTTCAGCTGGGCCAGCAATTGCGGCATCGCTTCCGCCGTTCCCTTCTGGAAGTCGTGCATCAGCACGATGCCTTTGCCGTTCTTTTCCAGCTTGGTCAGCACCGACTTGATCACGTCCTCCGGCTTATGGATCTTGAAATCGAAGGAATCGATGTCGGTCGAGAACGTCGCGATATTGCGCGTTCCGAGATAGGCGATCAGATCCGCCGGCTGCTGCAGATCGGGGAAACGAAAGAACGGCGCGATCGGCTGGCCGGCGGCCATCGTCACGGCGCTGACGCCCATTTCGATCTCTTGCTTTGCCTGCTCGATGTCCTTGGCGTAGGGATTCTTCGCCAGGTCCTTATGCGACCAGGTGTGGCTGCCGACCGTCATGCCGGCGGCGACCAGCAATTTGGTCAGGTCGGGACGCCACGTGGCGTGCTCGCCGATCTCGAAGAATGTCGCCTTGAGGCAATTGTCCTGGAGCGCCTTGAGCACCATCGGCGTGTTCTCGGGCCACGGCCCGTCGTCGAAGGTCAGCACCACTTCCTTGTCGCGCAGGAAGTCATATTGCTTGAAGTGCTCGGTGCCGAAGGCCGGACCACCGGTCGTGTCGATCTGCACGACACGCGACAGGCCAAGCGCGTTTGGATTGCCGCAGGAGGGAACAGCCGTCGCCGACGGAGCGGGCCCGGGCGATTGCGCGGCGGGAGCGGGGAGCGACGGCGGCGCCGCGGCCGTGTTCTGGGCGACAACCATCGGCGCGGCTGCGCGCGGCGCGACAGCCGTGTCCGACACCTGGATCACCGGAGAATGCGGAGCGGACGATGGCGGAGCCGCGATTGCGGGCGGCGTGCCTTTGGCCGGCGAAATGATGTGCCCGGCGAATGCGAGGAGCGAGGTCGGACCGGCCTCTTTCTGCGCCGCTGCAATGCCGAAGGCCGCGAGACCCAAGGTCATCAGCGCCGCAATGACAATGACGACGACGCGCATCGTTACCTCCGCCACACGACTGCACTTTGATCCAATTCGATTGAATTGGATGGCAGTCTAGCTCTTTGTTTGCCCATGATCTTCTCCGAAAACCGGTTGCCACTTTTCGGGATCATGCTCCAGGAGAACTCTCCGAGTGAAAGCGCAATCCGCCGGCAAGTCAACGGCAACGACGGCTCGGTCGCGCATAGCCGCGGATTTCAAGCCCTACAGTATATTATCTGCCTGAAATGTGCAGGAAATTTGTAGTTTTAGCGGCCGAATTGGTCCCGCCAGGATTGCACCGCGCCGGGCAGCGGCAGAGCGTCTGCGGTATAAACGCCGCGCGCAATCGCGCGCGCCACGACATTGGCCGCGAGCGCGCCGAGATTGGTTAACGCGCCTGGATGGTGGGGCAGCGGCCGGCGCCCGGTTGATGCCGCAAACAGCACGTCGCCATCGAGCGGCGAGTGCACCGGATAGATCGCGCGCGACAGGCCGGCTTGCGCCATCACCGCAAGCCGCTTCGCTTGCGCCTTGGTCAAGATGGCGTCGGTGGCGACGACGACAAGCGTGGTGTTTTCCCGCAAGGCACCCTTGATGCGCGGCTCGAATGCTTGCTGTGGAAAACTCGCGGGAAGTCCGCGTCCGCCGAATTCGCCGTCGATTTCAAACGGCGCCGCCCAAAACCACGGGCCGTCGCCGACCAGCGCGCTGCCGGCGGCGTTGACGGCGGCGAGCGCGCCGACGGTGAAGCCGTCGCGGCTTTGCGCCGACGCTGAACCCATGCCGCCTTTACAGTTCACCGTTGTCGCGCCGGTGCCGGCGCCGACGCTGCCGAGCGCAAAATCTTGCCCGGCGCCGGCCGCCGCCGCATAGCCCAGTTCGCGATAGGGCGGATAACGTCCCCAATCCTTGTCGCCGGCGCTCAAGAGATCGAACAGGATCGCCGCCGGAACGATCGGAACCTTGGTCGTGCGCACCACAAAGCCGCGGTCCTGTTCCTTCAGCCATGCTTGGACGCCAGACGCCGCATCGAGGCCGAAGGCCGAGCCGCCGGACAAAACAATGGCGTCGATGCCCTGGACGGTTTGCGCCGGATCGAGCAGCGCGGTCTCGCGCGTACCCGGCCCGCCGCCGCGCACGTCGATCGAGGCGACCGCGGGCTCGTCGAACACGACCACCGTTGCGCCGGAGCCGAGACGGGCGTCTTCGGCGTGACCGACCCTAATGCCGGGGACGTCGGTGATGAGATTGCGCATGCGGCATCTTAGCCCGTGATTGCGCATGAAGCGAAACAGTCCGGCTCCTCGCAACGACGTGACCGTCGAGTGAGCGGCAAGCGCCTTGCAATCGCCACTGCCGCCGGTGCATCCATACGCCATGAATGTCACCGTCGCCGCGGCCCTCCTCGCCGGCATGCTGAGTTTCCTGTCGCCCTGCGTGCTGCCGCTGGTGCCGCCTTATCTCGTCTATCTCACCGGCACCTCGATCGAGCGGCTCGCCGACGCCGAGCCGGAAACGCGCGTCAAACGTGAGACGATCGTCGCGGCGCTTTTGTTCGTGCTCGGCTTCTCCACCGTGTTCGTCGCGCTCGGCGCCAGCGCCAGCGCCATCGGCGGTCTGTTGCGCGCCTATTCCGGCGAGCTCGCGATCGTCGCCGGTATCGCCATCATCGTCATGGGTCTGCACTTCCTGGGCCTGACGCCGATCGCCTGGCTGATGCGCGAGAAGCGGATGGCGATGGCGAAGCCGGTCGGACTGTGGGGCGCTTATGCGATGGGGCTTGCCTTTGCGCTCGGCTGGACGCCGTGCATCGGTCCGATCCTCGCCGCGATCCTCGCGGTCGCCGCGTCCGAAGCAACGGTAGTCAAAGGCGCCGGCATGCTCGCCATCTATTCGCTCGGCCTCGGCGTGCCGTTTCTGCTCGCGGCGCTCGCGGTCGAGCCGTTCGCCGCCTTCCTCGTCCGCTTCAAGGCGCATCTCGGCCTAGTCGAAAAGGCGATGGGCGGTCTTCTGGTGTTGACCGGCATCGCCTTTCTTACCGGCACGGTGAGCGAGTTCAGCTACTGGCTGCTCGATGCATTCCCGGCGCTGGGCAAGATCGGGTGAGTTACATTTTGCTGCAGTCCGAATTTGGACACTCGCATGTAGGTGACCCGGCCGCTCGGATCCTTCTTCCACAGATACATGACGTAATCGAGCTTGGTGATGTCGCCCTTCTTGTCGAAGGACAAGTCGCCGAGCACGGTCTTGAACTTCATGCCGGAGTGCATTTTTTCTGCGACCTTTTTCGGATCGAGCGACTGCGCCGCTTCGGCTGCCTGCTTGATGACCTGTACGCCGGCGTAGCTGTAAAGCGTGTAAGCCTCCGGCTCGAAATTCTTGGCGCGGAATTTCGCGACCACGGCCTTGGCGTCGGGATTGAGACGCGGATCGGGACCATAGGTCATCAGCGTGCCTTCGACGCCCGGGCCGCCGACGGAAGCGAATTCGTCGGAGGTGATGCCGTCGCCGCCCATCAGCGGCGCGTTGACGCCCTGGTCGCGCATCTGCCGCACGATCAGCCCGCCTTCGGTATAGAGGCCGCCGAAATAGACGAGGTCGGCGCCGGACTGTTTGATCTTCGACACCAGCGCCGAATAATCCTTCTCGCCAGTATTGATGCCTTCATAGAGCACTTCGGTCATGCCGCCGGCATTGATCGTCTTCTTAGTCTCGTCGGCGAGGCCCTTGCCGTAAGTGGTCTTGTCATGGACGACGGCGATCTTCTTGCCCTTGAAGTGATTGAGAATGTAGGCGCCGGCGACTTTGCCCTGCTGGTCGTCGCGGCCGCAGATCGCGGAAGATGTTCCACATGCCGCGCTCGGTGACCTGCGGATTGGTCGAGGCCGGCGTGATCTCGAGGATGCCGTTCTCCTGATAGACCTCCGACGCCGGCATAGTGACGCCGGAATTGTAATGGCCGATGACGAATTTCACGCCGTCAGCCGGCGAAATTGTTGGCGACCGACACGCCCTGCTTGGGATCGGACACGTCGTCGCCGTAGGAGAGGACGATCTTCTGGCCGAGAATGCCGCCTGTGGCATTGATGTCGGCGGCGGCCTGGTCGACGCCGTTCTTCATTTGGGCGCCGGTAGCGGCGTTCGGCCCGGTGATCGGGCCGCCCATGCCGAACTTGACCTGCGCCTGCGAGGTTTCCGCGAACGCCAAGGCAAAGCCTAGCGCGAGACCGAGCGTGATGATCCTGTTCATTCGTTTTCCCCTCGTGATGAACCGGCCAGTGGCATAACCCAGCAATTCGAGCGAATGTTACGTCAGGTCGACCTGCGGCGCCAGCGCAACGCGCCGGCAGGTTCGATGAGCCAGCGATATTGCGTGACCATCTGCGCCGCGCGGGACGCCCGGAAGCCGAGGAAGCCGAAGGCCATGCAGACGGCCGCATCGACGAGGTAATAGTGGGCCGACAACAGCGTGCCGTCGAATACGCTGAAATGGATGAAGCGGACGCCGACGCCCGATAATGAAGCTGTAGACGACGACCTGCCACCACGGCCGCCAGGTCCGGGCAATAGCGCGTCCGGCGAGCGCCGCGGCACCGCCGCCGAGCATGATGCTCACCAGCAGGAACACGCCAGATCGAATTCTCGTCGACGAGTTGGACGATTGCCTGGACGATCATCTGAACGGTCACCCGGTTTCCTTGGCGCTTGCACTGCCGCTTTCTTTGCCGCCTTCGAGATAGGCGGATTTGATTTCCGGGCGCGCCAGAAGTTCGCTGCCGGTGCCGCTGAGCGTGATCAGGCCGTTGACCATGACATAGCCGCGATGGGCGAGGCTTGAGCGCGTGATAGGCGTTCTGCTCGACCAGGAACACGGTGAGGCCGCTTTCGGCGTTGAGCGTCTTGATGGCGTCGAAAATCTGCCGCACGATCAGCGGCGCCAGGCCCAGCGACGGCTCGTCGAGCAGCAGCAGCCGCGGCCGCGCCATCAGGCGCGCGCGATCGCCAGCATCTGCTGCTCGCCGCCCGACAGCGTGCCGCCGCGCTGGGCGAGGCGCTGCTGCAGACGCGGAAACAGCGCCAGCATCCGATCGAGGTCGGCCGAAAATTCCGCGGTCGCTGAGGTGATCGCGCCCATCTGCAGATTTTCCAGGACCGTCATGCGCGGAAAGATGCGGCGGCCCTCCGGCGACTGCGCCAGTCGCAAATGCGCGATTTCGTGGGTCGGCAAATTCGTGATGTCGCGGCCGGCGAAATTCGATCGTGCCTTCGCGGGCGCGCGGATTGCCGCAGATCGTCATCATCAGCGTCGACTTGCCGGCGCCGTTGGCGCCGATCAAGGTGACGATCTCGCCCTCGTTGACGTCGAGATCGATGCCCCTGCAGCGCCATGACGCGGCCGTAGTAGGTCTTCACGCCGCGCACGGCGAGCAGCGGGGTGCTCATAGCCCGACCTCGGCCGCGACCTTGGCGACGTCGTTATCGGCGACGCCGAGATAGGCGGCGATCACCTTGGTGTCGTCGCGCACCTCTTGCGGCGTGCCGTCGGCGATCTTGACGCCGTAGTCGAGCACGACCACGTGGTCGGAAATCTCCATCACCACCGACATGTCGTGCTCGATCAGGAGGATCGAGACGGCGTTGTCGTCGCGGATCGAGCGCAGCAATGCGTTGAGCTCGGCGCTTTCGCGCGGATTGAGACCGGCCGCCGGCTCGTCGAGGCAGAGCAGCACCGGATCGGTGCACATGGCGCGCGCGATTTCGAGCCGCCGCTGCGCGCCATAGGGCAGGTCGCCGGCCGGATCGTCGGCGCGCTCGAGGAGACCGATGCGGTCGAGCCATTCGCGCGCGCTTGTCGATCGCCGCGCGCTCGGCCGCGCGATAGGACGGAATGCCGAACATGCCGAGGAACGTATAGCCGGACGCGAGCATCAGCGGGTTGTGCTGGGCGACCAGGAGGTTCTCCAGCACCGTCATGCCGGGAAACAGCCGGATGTTCTGGAAGGTGCGCGCGACCCGCGCCGTGTCGACGACCAGAAAGTCGGGCATGCGTTCGAGGGCAAACAGCGCGCCGTCCGGCCTTTGCATACTGCGGCGGCCGCTGTCGGTCAGCGCATCGAGCTCGTCCCACAGCGCGGCATCGCCGTGACACAGCCCGATGCGGCCGGTTGCGGCTTGTAGAAGCCGGTGATGCAGTTGAACACGGTGGTCTTGCCGGCGCCGTTCGGGCCGATCAGCGCGGTGATCTCGCTTGTCTTCGCTGCGAACGACAGATCGTCGACGGCGACGCAGGCCGCCGAAGCGCATGGTCAGATGCTCGACGCGCAGCAGGGTATCGCCGCGCGCCGCCATCAGCCAATACCCTCTTTAACATGGCCTTCTTTGATCAGATCGGCGGCGATGCTCTTGCGCTCTTTCAAGAAGACCGAGGGCGCGCGCCGGGTGATCAGGCCGCGCGGCCGCCAGATCATGATCACCACCATGGCGAAGCCGAACAGCAGCATGCGGTACTGCGTCGGATCGAAGTCCGGACCGAATATGTCTTTGAGGAAATCGAGCTGCCGCAGGATCTCGGTGCCGCCGATCATCACGATGGCGGCGATGGCGACGCCGATCTGGCTGCCCATGCCGCCGAGCACGACGATGGCGAGGATCGTCGCCGATTCCAGAAACGTGAAGGACTCCGGCGAGATAAAGCCCTGGCGCGCGGCGAAGAACGAGCCGGCGAAGCCGGCGAACATCGCGCCGATGGCAAACGCGGTGAGCTTGGTATTGGTGGTGTTGATGCCGAGCGAGCGGCAGGCGATCTCGTCCTCGCGCAGCGCCTCCCAGGCGCGGCCGACCGGCAGCCGGCGCAAGCCGCACGGTGACGAAGGCGGTCAGCAGCGCCAGCGCCAGGATCAGATAGTAGAAAAAGACTGTGCGGTAGATCGGAGAGAAATCGAGGCCGAATCTCGCGGCGAAGCCGTCGTCGTCGGCATTGAAGGGAATGCCGAAAAGAGTCGGCCGCGGGATGCCGCTGATGCCGGCATAGCCGTTGGTCAGCGCCACCCAATTGATCAGCACCATGCGGATGATCTCGCCGAAGGCGAGCGTGACGATGGCGAGATAGTCGCCGCGCAGCCGCAACACCGGAAAGCCGAGCAGCAGTCCCCAGAACGACGACAGACAGCCGGCGAGCGGCAACAGAATCCAGAACGACAGACCGAATGTTTTTGCGAGCAGCGCGTAGGAATAAGCGCCGACCGCATAAAAGGCGACATAGCCGAGATCGAGCAGGCCGGCGAGCCCGACGACGATATTGAGGCCCCAGCCGAGCATCACATAGATCAGGATCTGGATGCCGAAATTGTCGATCCATGTCACCGAGCCGTCGCGGCCGTTAATCGCGAGCACGATCAGCGGATAGACGAGGACAAAGCCGATGGCGAAAGGGATGAACCATTTGCCGGCGATGCTGCGCCAATCGAACTCTGTGGGAAGTGCCGCAACAACGGGCCGCGCCGCGCGCGCTTCGAGCCAAGGCGCAATCGAGAACAAGTAGGCGAGGCGCGCGACGCCGACAGCTGCGGTCAGCGCCAGGAGAAGCGGCAAGCGCGTCTGCAGGACCAGGACATTGCGGACATCCGTTGTGGTCAGAAAACCGACCAGCGGCAGCAACAGCCCAAAGGCAATGAGCGTGGTGAAGCCTGCGTCTTTGAACGCGCCGACGGTATCGAAGCGCCGGCTCGGCGCTGCGCCGTCCATCTCAGACCTTCTCGACGTCCGGCCGGCCGAACAGGCCCTGCGGCAGGAAGATCAAGGTGATGGCGAGGACGGAGAAGGCGGCGACGTCCTTGTAGTCGATCGACACATAGCCCGACCACATGACCTCGATCAGGCCGACCAGAAGTCCGCCGACGACCGCGCCCGGCAGCGAGCCGATGCCGCCGAGCACCGCGGCGGTGAAGGCTTTGACGCCGGGAATGAAGCCGTCGGAAAAGCTCAAGACGCCGTAATTCATCAGATAGAGCGTGCCGGCGATGGCAGCCAGAGCCGCGGCGATGACGAAGGTCATCGAAATGGTGCGGTTGACGTCGACGCCGACCAAAGCCGCCATTTTCTGGTCCTGCTCGCAGGCGCGCATGTTGCGGCCGAGCGGGGTCTTGGCGACGAGATACCAGAACACGGCGAGCAGGACCGCGGTGACGCCCCAGATGATCAGCTGCTTATAGGATAGCGCGACCGGGAAGCCGTTACCGTTGAGGATGGAAAAGTCGCCGCGCACGATCGGCGGAATCGATTTGTTGCGCGGCCCCTGCGCCACCTGCACGAAATTCGACAGGAAGATCGACATGCCGATCGCCGAGATCAGCGGCGCCAGGCGGAACGAGCCGCGCAGCGGCCGGTAGGCGACGCGCTCGATGGTCCAGTTGACCAGAGCCGTGAACAGCATCGACACGAGCAGCACGATGAACAAAGCCAGCGCGATCGAGGTGATGCCGAGCCAGGTGGTCAGGATCAGGAAGGCGATCAGCGCGATGAAGGCCGACACCATGAACACGTCGCCATGGGCGAAGTTCACCATGCCGATGATGCCGTAGACCATCGTATAGCCGATGGCGATCAGGCCGTAGATCGAACCGAGCGTGATGCCGTTGATGAGCTGCTGGACGAAGTAGTCCATGCGTCCGCGCGCCTTTCGAATCCCGGCAGGTTCCCCGTGAAAACTCTAACAGGGGCCTTGGTGACCGGCAACGCTGGGGAAAGGAAATCGCGGGCCGAATGGGGCCTAGCCGTCGGTCGGCGCGGGCAGGGGGCCGAGATGGATGCCGCATTCGGTCTTGCCGAGGCCGCTCCAGCGGCCGTCGCGCACTGAGCCACCCTGCGCCGGCTTGTGCGTGCAGGGCACGCAGCCGACCGAGGTAAAGCCCAAGGACTCCAGCGGATGCCGCGGCAATCTGGCCTGCGCGAACACGGCATTGAGCTCCGGCCGCGACAGGCGGGCGAGCGGGTTGAATTTCAGCCGCGGCCCGTCCGCTTCGACGACCGGCAGCGCGGCGCGTTCGCCGCCGTGATAGCGCTTGCGGCCGCTCATCCAGCCGTCGAATGCGGCAAGCTCCTGGGCAAGCGGCGTTACTTTGCGGATGTCGCAGCAGGCGTCGCGGTTGCGGAACGCCAGATCGCGCTTGGGGTCGCGCAGTGCGAGCGCGCTCGGCGACGGCGTCACCGTGCGTACGTCGGTTAAGGCCAGACGCGCCACCAGCGCATCGCGATAGGCGAGCGTCTCCTTGAACAGCCATTGCGTGTCGAGAAACAGCACCGGCAGCGACGGATCGACCTCGGCGATGAATTTGAGGAGGACGGCGAACTCGGTGCCAAAGGACGACACCACCGCCATCCGACCGGGCATGGCGCGCACCGCGGCCTCGACGATGTCGCGCGGGCTCGCTTGCGCAAGCTCTTCGGCGAGCGACGCCGCCAAGGTTGGGGCATCGACATGCCGCCGCGCCGCGGCCGAGACCGCCAAGTTCTCTGCAGTGTCGGGATCTACAAACATCGGTGGAAGGGCTGAATTTTCGAGTTTCCTAGAAGGATTTTCTATATAAAGAGCCGGAATAAACCCTTAAAGGGAATGGATTTTCATATTGGGCGCCGACCCAGTGGCGCTGTTCTGCTGGTTGCCCGCACCGTGGCATCGGCGTTTCGGCAGGCTGATTAGCAGCCGCGCGTCCCGCAGGATTGCTTGCCCACAAAGCTGGGGGTACGCCAAAGCAACGCCGGGAGCGGCGCTGTGGGCAGGGCAAAAATCGAGGAAGCGGCCGGATGAAATCCGAAGACGCGATCAGGACCAAAGGGCGGCCGTTCACCGGCGCCGAATTTCTCGAAAGCCTGCGCGACGGGCGCGAGGTCTATGTCTATGGCGAGCGGGTCAAGGATGTCACGACGCATCCGGCGTTCCGCAACGCCGCGCGCTCGATCGCGCGCCTCTACGATGCGCTGCACGACCAGAAAACCAAAGCGATCCTGACCTCGCCGACCGATACCGGCTCGGGCGGCTACACCCACAAATTCTTCCGCGCCGCACGCTCGCGCGAGGATCTCATCGGCCAGCGCGACGCCATCGCGCAATGGGCGCGCATGTCCTACGGCTGGATGGGGCGCTCGCCGGACTACAAAGCGTCGCTGATGAACACGCTCGGCGCCAATTTCGATTTTTACGGCAAGTTCGCCGATAACGCGAAGGCTTGGTACCGGCGGGCGCAGGACAACGTGCTGTTCATGAACCACGCCATCGTCAATCCGCCGGTCGACCGTTCGCGTCCGGTCGATCAGGTCAAGGACGTCTTCATCACCATTCAGAAGGACACCGACGCCGGCATCTATGTGTCCGGCGCCAAGGTGGTGGCGACCTCGTCGGCGCTGACGCATTACAATTTCCTCGGCCAGAACGCCGCGGTGCCGCTGCACGACACCGATCTCGCGGTGATGTTCATCGCGCCGATGAACGCGCCGGGCGTGAAGCTGTTTTGCCGCACCTCCTACGAGATGACGGCGAGCGTGATGGGCACGCCGTTCGATTATCCGCTGTCGTCGCGGTTCGACGAGAACGACGCGATCTTCGTCTTCGACAACGTCTTCATCCCCTGGGAAGACGTGCTGCTGCACCGCGACCTGGAAAAGCTGAAAATCTTCTTCCCGCAATCGGGCTTCCTCGCCGGCTATCAATTCCAGGGCTGCACGCGGCTTGCGGTGAAGCTCGATTTCATGGCCGGCGTGATCGCCAAAGCGCTGCGCGCGGCGGGCTCCGACGAATTCCGCGGCAATCAGGCGATGCTCGGCGAGATCATCGCCTGGCGGCATCTGTTCTGGTCGCTGACCGAGGCCATGGCGATGAATCCGACGGACTGGGTGAACGGCGCGGTGCTGCCGAACTACCAGTCCGGCTCGAGCTATCGCGTGTTCGCCGGCGACGCCTATGGCCGGGTCAAGGAGATCGTGGAAAAGATCGTCGCCTCGTCGCTGATCTATCTGCCGTCGTCGGCGAAGGACTTCAAGAACCCGGCGATCGACCGCTATCTCGCGCGCTACGTGCGCGGCTCCTACGGCATCGACTACAAGGAGCGCATCAAGATCATGAAGCTTCTGTGGGACGCGATCGGCACCGAATTCGGCGGCCGTCACGAACTCTACGAACGCAACTATGCCGGCAACCACGAGGACATCCGCATCCAGGCGCTGTGGAACGCGCGCGGCTCCGGCATGATGGATCAGATGACGGCGCTCGCCGAACAATGCATGTCCGAATACGATGAGAACGGCTGGACCAACGACACGTGGCTCGACCCGGATGACGTCGCCTATCCCGGCTTACCGGATGCGCTCGCTGCGGAGTGAATGAATGAGCTGGATCGACCAACGTCCCGACGACGCCATGGACGGCGCTTTCACGGCGGTGGCGCCGGCGCCGCTCGTGACTATCGAGCCGCACACGTTTCGCGAAGCGATGAGCCGGCTCGGCGCCGCGGTGCATATCGTCACCACGGCGGGCTCAGGCGGCAAGAGCGGCTTTACCGCGACTGCGGTGTGCTCGGTGTCGGATACGCCGGCGATGCTGTTGGTGTGCGTCAATCGCCGCAGCCAGAGCGGGCCGGTGCTGGCGCAGAACAACGTGTTTTGCGTCAACACGCTGCCGGCGAGCGAAGAGAAACTCGCCGACATGTTCGCCGGACGGAGCGGCGCACAGCTCCACGAGCGCTTCGCGCAGGGCGAATGGACCACATTGAAGACCGGCGCGCCGGTGCTCACCTCCGCCGTCGTCGCCTTCGACTGCCGCGTCGTCGAGATCAAGGCGGTCGCCTCGCACAACGTGATTTTCGGCGCGGTCGAGGCGGTCAGGCTTGGTCCGGCAGGCGCAGCTCTCGTCTATCACGAGCGCGCCTATAAGCCCGTTTAGCCGCAAAAGCCGCGACGCTGGCAGCGAAATGCCGCGAAACGCGCGGATTTTTCCTGAGGTATCAAGGTGTTGCCCACAAATAGCGCAGCGCAAGCGGGGGAACCCGCACCTGTCTCGCGGGTTGTCGTCATCGGGCGGGGGTTCACAACGGAGAACGTCCCGATGGCAAACGAACAGAATAATCAAGGCAATCCGCAACAAGGCGGACAGAATAAGCCCGGCCAGCAACAAAGCGGACAGAGCAAGCCCGGTCAACAGCAAGGCGGGCAGCACAAACCCGATCAGCAGCAGCAGGGTGGTCAACACAAGCCCGGCCAGCAGGGCGGTCAGCAAGGCGGCCGCTAACCGATAACGTTCTCTCGAAAAGGGCGGCAGCTCGCAAAAGCGGGCTGCCGCTTTTGTTTGTTTATTTGCTCAACAGGAATCCGAGCACGACGTCGGTATAGGCCTGCGGCTGCTCGACATTTGCCATATGCGCGGCGTCGAGTACGGCGTATTTGGCGCCTGGAATGTGCTGCGCGATATATTCATTGGCTTCGGGCGTTGTCGCCGGATCGTGCTTGCCGGCGATGACCAAAGTCGGTGGGGTGATCTTCGGCAACAATGCGCGATGATCCATATCGCGCACCGCGGCCCCGCAGGCGAGATAGCCTTCGAGCGCCGTTGCCGCGAACATCGCTTGCACCCGCGCCACGGCTTGCGGGCTGCGCTCGCGAAATCCCTTGGTGAACCAGCGCTCCATATTCGCCGGAGCGAATGCGGCCACGCCTTTCTCGCTCACGAGCTTGAGCCGTTCGTTCCAGCCGTTCTTGTCCGCGAAGTAGCTCGACGTGTTGGTGAGGACGAGCCTGTTCACGCGATCGGCCGCATTGGCGCCGAGCCATTGCCCGACCATGCCGCCCATCGACAGTCCGCACCAATTGATTTTCTGGATGCCGAGCCCGTCGAGCACCGCCAACACGTCGCGGCCGAGCCGCTCCATCGTATACGGCCCCTTCGGCACGCTCGATTTGCCGTGGCCGCGGCGGTCGTAGCGCAACAGCCGGAAGTGCTTGGTGAACGGCGCGACTTGATCGTCCCACATATGCAGATCGGTGCCGAGCGAGTTCGACAGCATCAGCACCGGAGCACTGTCCGGTCCTTCGATCTCGGCATGGATGGTGGCGCCGTCGTCGGTCTTGATCTCCGGCATTGAATTTTCCTTCCCTGTGCTCGCGGTGGTAAAACCCTTAGCCGCCAATGCGCTGGCCGCCAACCCTCTGAGCCGGTCTTTCCATGCGCGGCGCGAGGCGGTAGGCGATCTGCACGAAAGTGGCTATGAATTCGCTCAGGTTTTCGATCACGCAAGCGATCAGGCTGCGAGCAGGGAGTAATTGATAATGGCGATGACGATGAACGGCGAGGTTCAGCTCGCGGCACCGGTGCAGACGGTTTGGGAAAAGCTCAACGACACCGAGACGCTCAAGGCCTGCATTCCCGGCTGCGAGCTGCTCGACAAGACCGGCGACAATGAAATGTCGGCGGTCGCTACCGTCAAGATCGGACCGGTCAAAGCCAAGTTCAAAGGCAAGGTCACGCTGTCCGATCTCGATCCGCCGAACGGCTACAAGATTTCCGGCCAGGGCGACGGCGGCGTGGCCGGCTTTGCCAAAGGCGGCGCCACCGTGAAGCTCACGCCGAAGGACGGCGGCACGCTGTTGTCTTATGACGTCGACGCGCAGATCGGCGGCAAGCTGGCGCAGCTCGGTCAGCGGCTGGTGAACGGCGCCGCGAAGAAAGTCGCCGACGACTTTTTCGCAAATTTTGCCAAGGCCGTTAATCCTTCGGCCGCATAGCCTTCAGAATCAGCAGCCCGGCGGTGAGGGCGGGCTGCCATGAGACGATGCGACATTTGCATTACTGACCGCATTACTGACAGGGATGACGCACTCCATCGAAGCCGAGATAAGTTCCGGTCGACGGATCGAAGGAATGATAGCGCTGCGCGCAGCTGCTGCTCGCTTCATTGCCGGTTCCGACGACTTGGCCTGAACCGTTATATTGCGCCGTCCCGGTCTGCGAGGCGGCAAAACCCCCCGTCGTTCATGGAACGGCCCGACGGCGCCGCGCCCTGTTGCGCGAAAGCAGGCAACACGACAAACGCGCTGCTGAGAGCGAGCGCGGTTACAGGAACAATCATCCGAAAGCGCATGACGTTTACTCCGTGTTTATTTGGTTGCAGCCGCCACGCCACCGCGTTTCCTCTCTTCGGCAAACACCGTCGGAGCTTGTCGTTCCCTCGCGCCATGCAACGCAGATGCGCGCCTTGATTATGTGTCGATGAGGTCGATGAGTAGGCGGGCGCTGGCGTCCGAGAGGGCGTAGGTGCTCGCTCGCCGCGCGGGTTCCGCTCTGCGAAAAGGCCAGCGGAACTGACTTGACCGCCGCCTAGCCCGCGGTTCAGAGTGATAATCGTTCCAGGGTCCGAAAAACGGCAAAAACGCCCCGATTTCGCCCCCGAACTTGGCCGGTGAGCGGGAATCGCTGGCGAATCTCGACGTTTGACCAGGAATTTTTGAGGAGGAGCCCCCATGGCCGCAGCATTGGCAGCCCAGAAGGGAGCCGCGACGGTCGCCGTTTCCATGACCGTGAACGGCAAGCCCGTCACAGGTGAAATCGATCCGCGCACATTATTGGTTCAATTCCTGCGCGAACACCTGCGGCTCACCGGCACGCATGTCGGCTGCGACACCTCGCAATGCGGCGCCTGCGTCGTGCATGTCAACGGCATGGCGATCAAGTCGTGCACCGCGCTCGCGCTCGCGCTCGAAGGCGCCGACGTGCTGACCATCGAAGGCTTGGCTGCGCCCGACGGACCGCTGCATCCAATGCAGGAGGCATTTCGCGAAAACCACGGCCTGCAATGCGGCTATTGCACGCCCGGCATGATCATGACCGCCGTCGACATCGTGCGCCGCAAGGGCAACGAGCTCGACGATCGCACCATTCGCGAAGAGCTCGAAGGCAATATCTGCCGCTGCACCGGCTACCACAATATCGTCAAGGCGATCGCCGCGGGTGCGCGTGCGATGAAGAGCTCAGGCGCGACGAGCAAAGCGGCTGAATAAAAAGAGTCTGTGAGGAGCGCAAACCGCCGGAGGCAATAGCATGAGTGCGACCGGGATCGGCGCCGCGGTGCGCCGGAAGGAAGATCGCCGCTTCATCACCGGCACGGGCCATTACACCGACGACATCAATCGGCCCGGCCAGGCTTTTGCCTATTTCGTCCGCTCGCCGCATGCGCATGCGGCGATCAAATCGATCGACACGAAATCTGCCTCCGCGATGCCGCGCGTGCTCGGGGTGCTCACCGGCGCGCAACTCGCCGGCGACAAGATCGGCGATCTGATCTGTGGCTGGATGATTCATTCCAAGGACGGCTCACCGATGAAAATGGCGGCGCATCCGGTGCTCGCCAACGGCAAAGCCTGCCATGTCGGCGACGCGATCGCCGTCGTGATCGCCGAGACGCTGGCGCAAGCACGCGACGCCGCCGAAAAAGTCAAAGTCGACTACGCGGTGCTGCCGGCGGTCGCCGATCCGGCCGGCGCGCAGAAGCAGGGCGCCCCGCTCATTCACGACATCGCGCCGAACAATACCATCTATCAGTGGAGCCTCGGCGACGCCAAAGCGGCCGATGCCGCGTTCAAATCGGCCAAGCACGTCACCAAGCTCGACATCGTCAATAATCGCCTGGTGCCGAACGCCATCGAGCCGCGCGCCGCGATCGGCGAATACGATTCCGGTACCGGCACGTTCACGCTGTGGAACACGACGCAGAACCCGCATGTGGCGCGGCTCGTCATCGCCGCCTTCGTCGGCATGGCGCCGGAGCATAAGCTGCGCGTCATCGCGCCCGATGTCGGCGGCGGCTTCGGCTCGAAAATTTTCATTTATCCGGAGGAGGTCGTGGCGCTGTGGGCGTCAAAGCGCGTCGGCCGGCCGGTGAAATGGGTGGCCGATCGCTCGGAAGCCTTCCTTGCCGATGCGCATGGCCGCGATCACGTCACGCATGCCGAAATGGCCTTCGACGGCGACGGTAAGATCTTAGGCTTGCGCGCCAAGACCGTCGCCAATCTCGGCGCCTACATGTCGACCTTCTCGTCGTCGGTGCCGACTTATCTCTATGCGACGCTGTTGTCGGGGCAATACGGCATTCCGAGCATCTATTGCGAGGTCGATGCGGTCTATACCAATACCGTGCCGGTCGACGCCTATCGCGGCGCCGGCCGCCCGGAAGCGACGTTCGTGGTCGAGCGGCTGGTCGAAGTCGGCGCCCGCGAAATGGGGCAGGACCCCGCCGAGCTGCGGCGCAAGAACTTCATCAGCAAATTCCCGCACCAGACGCCGGTGATCATGATGTATGACGCCGGCGACTATAATGCCTCGCTGAAGAAGGCGATGGAGCTTGCCGACTACAAGGGCTTCGCCAAGCGCAAGCGGGAATCGGCGCGCCACGGCAAGCTGCGCGGCATCGGCATTTCGACTTATATCGAGGCCTGCGGCATCGCGCCGTCGCAAGCGGTCGGCTCGCTCGGCGCCGGCGTGGGCTTGTGGGAATCCGCCGAAGTGCGGGTCAATCCGACCGGCTCGGTCGAGGTCCTCACCGGCAGTCACGCCCACGGGCAGGGGCATGAGACAACGTTTGCTCAGGTTGTCTCGGAGCGCCTCGGCATTCCGATCGACAATATTTCGATCGTGCATGGCGATACCGACAAGGTGCAATTCGGCATGGGCACTTACGGCTCGCGCTCCGGCGCGGTCGGCATGTCGGCTTTGGTCAAGGCGCTCGACAAAGTCGAGGCCAAGGCGAAGAAAGTCGCAGCCTACATGCTTGAGGCGGCCGAAGGCGATATCGAGTTCAAGGACGGCAAGTTCAGCGTCGCCGGCACCGACAAGACGGCGGCCTGGGCCGACGTCACGCTCAATGCCTATATTGCCCACAAATTCTCCGGCCAGGAGCTCGAGCCCGGGCTGAAGGAGGGCGCGTTCTACGATCCGACCAATTTCACCTTCCCGGCGGGCTGCCATATCTGCGAGGTCGAGATCGACACCGAGACCGGCGCCACTGAGATCGTCGGCTGGACCGCGGTGGACGATTTCGGCATCGTCATCAATCCGATGATCGTCGAGGGCCAGGTCCACGGCGGCATCGCCCAGGGCGTCGGCCAGGCTCTGTGCGAGGGCGCGGTCTACGACAAGGACGCCCAGCTCGTCACCGGCTCGTTCATGGACTATTGCATGCCGCGCGCCGATCACTTGCCGGTGCTGAAGGTCGACACCACGATGACCAAGTGTCCGTCGAATCCGCTCGGCATCAAAGGCTGCGGCGAGGCGGGCGCAATCGCTGCACCTGCGGCTGTGATCAACGCCATTACGGACGCGATCGGCACCGAACAGATCGCTATGCCGGCCACGCCGCAAGCGGTGTGGGCGGCGCTGCAGAAATCGAACAGGTTGCCGCACGCGGCATGAGGACTTTCCTTCTCGCCTTCTTTCTTTCCTTGCGCGGCGAGAGTTTTGGATAAACGGAGGACTGCGATGTACGCCTTCACATTCCATCGGCCGCAAACGGTGCGGCAGGCGGCCGGCATGCTGACGAAGAACGAGGACGCCAAATTGCTCGCCGGCGGGCAGACTTTGCTGCCGACGATGAAGCTGCGTCTCGCCGGTCCCCCTCAGATCGTCGACATGACGCTGATCGACGGCCTGAGCGGGATCGAGCTGAGCGGCCGTTCGCTCAATATCGGCGCGATGACCCGCCACTACGAGGTCAACACCTCTCCGGTGGTGCAGCAGGCGGCGCCGGTGATCGCAAAGCTCGCCGGCATGATCGGCGATCCGGCGGTGCGCCATCGCGGCACGATCGGCGGCTCGGTCGCCAATAACGACCCGAACGCCGATTATCCGGCCGCCTGCCTCGGGCTCGGCGCCACCATCATCACCAACAAGCGCCGTATCAAGGCCGATGACTTCTTCACCGGCATGTTCTCGACCGCGCTCGAGCCGACGGAAATCATCACCAAAGTCAGCTTCCCTATACCGAAGAAGGCGGCCTACCAGAAATTCCGCAATCAGGCGTCGCGCTTCGCGCTGGTCGGCGTGTTCGTGTCCAAGCGCGGCAGCGAGATCCGCGTCGCCGTCACCGGCGCCGGCTCGAACGGCGTGTTCCGCGTCGCTTCCTTCGAGGAGGCGCTGAAGAAGCGCTTCTCGCCGAAATCGCTCGAAGGCATGACCATCCCGGCTGCCGGCATGAACTCAGACATCCACGGCAGCGCCGAATACCGCGCGCATCTGGTCGGCGTGCTGGCCCGCCGGGCGGTTGCCGAAGCGATCGGGAAATAGGCGTAAAACCGGCGAAAATGCCGATTTGCTATGTCCGCAGGATTTGCCCCGGCCACGGGACAAATCCCGCGGCGATGACTACATTGCGCCCATGAACACGCCTTCGCCCCGCCCGTTGCCCGTTTCCATAGACGCCACCGTCGATCTCCTCGCCGAGGCCGAATATTTGGCCGATCGTTCGCTCGGCACGGTGCTGTTTCTCGCCCTGAAAATGGGCCGGCCCATATTCCTTGAAGGCGAGGCGGGCGTCGGCAAGACCGAGATCGCCAAAGTTCTGTCGTCGACGCTCGGGCGGCGGCTGATCCGGTTGCAATGCTATGAGGGTCTGGACATTGCGGCTGCCGTCTATGAGTGGAATTACGCGGCGCAGATGATCGCCATCCGCGTCGCCGAGGCCGAAGGCGAGCATGACCGCGCGCGGCTCGAACACGACGTATTCTCCGAGCGGTTTCTGATCAAACGTCCGCTGTTGCAGGCGCTCGAGCCCGACACCGCCGGCGCGCCGGTGCTCCTGATCGACGAGATCGACCGCACCGACGAGGCGTTCGAAGCATTCTTGCTTGAAGTCCTGGGCGACTTTCAGATCACGATCCCGGAAATGGGCACGGTCAGGGCTACGCAGCCGCCGATCGTGGTCATCACCTCGAACCGCACCCGCGAAGTGCATGATGCGCTCAAGCGCCGCTGTCTCTATCACTGGGTTGGCTATCCGAGCGCCGAGCGCGAGCTCGCCATCGTGCGCGCCAAGGTGCCCGGGGTGAGCAAAAAACTCTCCGAGCAGGTCGTGGCTTTCGTGCAGGCGCTGCGCAAGCAGGATCTGTTCAAATCGCCGGGCGTCGCCGAGACGCTGGATTGGGCCTGCGCTTTGTCCGAGCTCGACGTCGTAGCCCTCGATCCGGCGACTGTCTCCGACACGCTCGGCGTGCTCTTGAAATATCAGGACGACATCGCGCGACTCGAAGGCTCAAAGGTCAAAGAACTGCTCGACGAAATGAGGTCGGATTTGCGCGCGGCGGAGTGATCTTCTCCTCCCCCTCTTGCGGGGCCGAATGATCTTCTCCTCCCCCGCTTGCGGGGGAGGGTAGGGAGGGGGCAAGCCGCGGTGAGGCTGGCGCATGAATCCAGGCAGATGGATCTCGCAGATGGATGAAAGACAGGCCCCCTCCGGCCCCGGCTTCGCCGGGTCGTCCTCCCCCGCAAGCGGGGGAGGAAAACAAGACGGCCGTCTCGCCGAGAACATCGTCTATTTCGCTCGTGCCTTGCGCGCCGCCGGCATCCCCGTCGGGCCGGGTGCGGTGCTCGATGCGCTTGAAGCGGTGAAGGCGGCGGGCGTCGGTACGCGCGAGGATTTTTACTGGACCTTGCACGCGATGTTCGTGAAGGGGCACGAGCATTCGGTGCTGTTCGATCAGGCATTCCGCATCTTCTTTCGCCGCCGCGGTTATATCGATCTGCTGATGGCGATGATGCTGCCGCAGGCGCCGTCGCAGCCGCAGGCGCCGCAAGCCGGCGCGACGCGCGTGCACGAGGCGTTGTTTTCCGGCCTCGACGACAAGCTCAAGAAAGAAGAGGAGATCGAGCTCGACGCGCGCCTGACGGTGTCCGACCGCGAAATCCTGCAGCACAAGGATTTCGCGCAGATGAGTGCGGCCGAGATCGCCAAGGCGAAAGAGGCGATGAAGCGGCTGGTCATGCCGTTCGCGCAGGTGCGCACGCGTCGCCCCAAGCCGCACGTCCACGGCCATCTCATCGACATCCGCCGCACCTTGCGCGCTTCGATGAAAGGCGGCGGCGATTTCATCGATCTGCGCTTCATCGGGCCGAAGCTAAAGCCGCCGCCGATCGTGGCGTTGCTCGATATTTCAGGTTCGATGAGTCAATATAGCCGCATTTTCCTGCATTTCCTTCATGCGCTGACCGACTCGCGGCGGCGCGTGAGCACGTTTTTGTTCGGCACGCGGCTCACCAATGTCACCCGCGCTTTGCGCGAGCGCGATCCCGACGACGCGCTCGCGGCCTGCTCGGCCTGCGTCGCCGACTGGTCGGGCGGCACCCGCATCGCCTCGTCGCTGCATGCCTTCAACAAGCAATGGGCACGCCGCGTGCTGACGCAGGGCGCCATCGTGCTACTCATCACCGACGGGCTTGAGCGCGACGCCGACGACACGCTCGCCTTCGAGATCGACCGGCTGCACCGCTCCTGCCGGCGCCTGATCTGGCTCAATCCGCTGTTGCGCTTCGATGGTTTTGAAGCCCGCGCGCGGGGCATCAAGACGATGCTGCCGAACGTCGATGAATTCCGCCCGATCCATAACCTCGAATCCATCGCCTCGCTGGTCGCGGCGCTGCAAAGCGGCGACCGGGCGGGCGACCCGAAAGCCCGGATGCAAAAGGTCGCGTGACGCCTTATATTGTCATTATATTCGGTGGTATATAACGCAGTATCCCATATAACGCTTTGTTGCATGGGATATAACGAAAACGGAGGCAGATCGTGCTCTCGAACGACAACGACATTCTCAAAGCCGCCGAGGACTGGCGCAAAAAGGGCCGCGACGTGGCGCTTGCCACCGTGGTCGAGACCTGGGGCTCGGCGCCGCGCCCGGTCGGCTCGAACCTCGTCATTGACGAAGACGGCAATTTCCTGGGTTCGGTGTCCGGCGGCTGCGTCGAAGGCGCCGTCGTTACTGAGGCGCTTGACGTAATCGAAAGCGGCAAGCCGAAAATGCTCGAATTCGGCGTCGCCGACGAGACCGCCTGGAAGGTCGGCCTGTCCTGCGGCGGCAGAATTAGGGTTTTCGTCGAGAAGGTGGAGTAAGTTCGCCCGTCATGATCGGTCAGAAACCATGAAGCTCGATATCCTCACCGCGTTGAACGCCGAGCGCGCCGCGCGCCGCGCCGCGATCGTCGTCACCCATGTCGAAAGCGGGGAGCAGCGCCTGGTCAAGGCGGCCGACGCGCCAAAGGACCCGCTGCGCGCGGTCCTCGCGGAGCATCTGCGCACCGGCAAGAGCGGCATGGAAGAAACCGCCGAAGGCCGCGTCTTCCTCACCGTCTATGTGCCGGCGCCGCAGCTCATCATCACCGGCGCCGTGCATATCAGCCAGGCACTGGCGCCGATCGGCAAGCTCCTCGATTACGACGTGACCATCGTCGATCCGCGCACGGCCTTCGCGTCGCCGGAGCGTTTTCCCGACGTGAAGATCGTCGCGCAGTGGCCGGACGTCGCATTGCCGCCGCTCAATGTCGATCGCTATACTGCCTTTGTCGCACTCACGCACGATCCGAAGATCGACGATCCGGCGCTGTTGCACGCGCTCGCGCGCGATTGCTTCTATATCGGCGCGCTCGGTTCGCGCAAAACCCATGCCCGGCGCGTCGAGCGGCTCAAAGCTCAGGGCGTGTCCGACGCCAATATCGCGCGCATTTATGCGCCGATCGGGCTCGATATCGGCGCGGTGTCGCCGGCCGAGATCGCGGTCTCGATCATGGCGCAGATCACCGAGCGGCTGCGCGAAGAGGCTGAAGCGGACCCCCTCCCAATCCCTCCCCCGCATGCGGGGGAGGGTCGGGTGGGGGTAAAGGCCGCGTCATGAAGTTCGGTGCGGTTGCGCCCAAGGACGCTCTCGGCGCCACCGCCGTGCATACGATCCGGCAAGGATCGCTGGTGCTTAAGAAGGGCACGCTGATCGGCCCTGGCGAAGTCGCGGCGCTCGAAGCTGCCGGCATCAAAGACGTCGTTGTGGCGCGGCTCGAAGCCGGCGACGTGTCCGAGGACACCGCTGCGGCGCAGATCGCCAAGGCCGTCGCCGGGCAGGGCGTGCATGTCGATAAGGCTTTCACCGGCCGCGCCAACCTGTTCGCGCAATCCGCGGGCGTCCTCGTCGTCGACAGGGACTCAGTTGACCGGCTCAATCGCATCGACGAGGCGATCACTTTGGCGACGCTTCCGTCCTTTAAGCCGGTGGTCGCCGGCGAGATGATCGCGACCGTGAAAATCATTCCGTTCGGCGTGGCGAAACAGGCGCGCGATGTGGCGCTCGCGGCTGCGAAGACGCCGCTGTTGCGCGTCGCGCCTTATCGCATCCGCAAGGTCGGCATCGTGTCCACGGTGCTACCGGGACTGGCGACGAAGGTGATCGAGAAGACGCTCAAGATCACCGCCGGCAGGCTGGCGCCGGCCGGCGCTACGATCGTCGCCGAACGGCGCGTGCCGCATGAGCGCGAGGCGCTCGCCAAGGCGCTCGACGAGGTGCTCAAAGCCGGCGCCGAATTGGCCATCGTGTTCGGCGCCTCCGCCATCGCCGATCGGCGCGACGTGATTCCGGCGGCGCTCGAAGAGATCGGTGGCACGGTCGAGCATTTCGGCATGCCGGTCGATCCCGGCAATCTGATGATGATCGGTTCGGCCGGCAGCCGCCCGGTGCTCGGCGCGCCGGGCTGCGCGCGGAGCCCGAAGGAAAACGGATTCGATTGGGTGCTGATGCGGCTTCTCGCCGGGCTTCCCGTGCCGCGCGAGGACATTACCGGACTCGGCGTCGGCGGCCTGCTGATGGAAATCGTGACGCGGCCGCAGCCGCGCGAAGAGCCCGTCGAAGCCGGCCGTGCCATCGCCGCCGTCGTGCTCGGCGCCGGCCGTTCGAGCCGCATGGGCGGCCCCAACAAGCTTCTCGCGGAGATCAACGGCAAGCCGCTGATCCGCATGGTGGTCGAGCAGGCGCTGGCCTCGCGGGCGCGGCCGGTGATCGTCGTCACCGGGCATCAGCGCGAGCGCGTCGAAGCGGTGCTTGCCGGCCTACCGGTAAAGCTCGTGCACAATCCGCATTTCGCCGACGGGCTCGGCACCTCGCTCAAGACCGGCATTGCCGCGCTGCCGGCGGATGTCGATGGCGCCATTGTCTGTCTCGGCGACATGCCGCAAGTCGACGCCGCTTTGATCGATCGCCTGATCGGCGCCATCGATCCCGGCAAGGGCGCGCTGATCGCGGTGCCGACGATGGACGGCAAGCGCGGCAATCCGGTGGTGTGGTCGCGGCGCTTCTTCCCCGATCTGATGACGGTCGAAGGCGACATCGGCGCGCGCTATCTGATCGGCCGCTATGCCGAGGCCGTGGCCGAAGTGCCAGTCGACGGCACCGCCGCGCTGACCGACGTCGACACGCCGGAAGCGCTGCAAGCGGTGAAGGCCGAGCTGGAAAAGACGTAAAAGCGCATGACCTTCAACGTATGACCTTCAACGCATGACCTTCGAGACGGTGTGGGAGACGCCGACCACGGGCCGTCTTGATCCGCAGGCGGCGGCGCTGCTCGATCTGTTCGCCAAGGCGCCGAAAATCGACGAGCCGCGCGACGATCGCTACATCGCGATTGTGCGGATGGGGTTCGCCGCCTTTGCAAAACTCGCCGGCTTCCCGGAGCCGGTCGATCGCGTCGAGGACGCGCAGGTGAACGGCCCGCGCGGGCCGATCCCGATCCGGCTTTATCGGCCGCGGACGAGCCGTCCCGCGCCGCTCCTGGTCTGGTTTCACGGCGGCGGATTTATCGTCGGCGACCTCGACACATTCGATGCGCCGATGCGTGCGCTCGCCAATCGCTGCCGATGCCCGGTGCTTGCGGTCGACTATCGGCTTGCACCGGAGCATCCATTTCCGGCCGGCATCGAAGACGGCTATGCCGCTCTCGCATGGGCCGCGGCGCATATGGATGATATTGGCTCGGACCGCCTCATCGTCGGCGGCGACAGTGCCGGCGGCAATATCGCAACCGTCGTGGCGATGCTCGCGCATGAACGCGGCGGTCCCCGTCTCGCTTTGCAAGTGCTGCTCTATCCCGACGCGGACTCGCGTGCCGGTGTCAACTATCCGTCATGGCGCGACCACGACGGTTGCGTTCTCGATCGCGTTGCAACGGAACGGTGGCACGCGATGTATCTGCCGGACAATGTCGACCGCATGCAGCGGCACGTGTCGCCGGCTCTGGCCCCCGCGCAGTCGCTTTCCGGCCTGCCGCCGGCATTCATCGTCACCGCCGAGTTCGACCCGCTTCGCGACGAAGGCGAGATTTACGCCGAGCGGCTGCGCGAGGCATCCGTCCCGGTGGCGCTGGTGCGCTATCCCGGCATGATTCACGGCTTCATGCAAATGGCCGCGAAACTTGACGCCGCAAGCCAGGTGATGGACCGCATCGCGGCCGTGCTGGCGGATTTATAGCGCGGGTTTTGCCGCTCCATTCACCAACTCGAAACCCTTCCCGGCTAGCCTCTCGCCCACTCCATCTGGGGGAGCAGCTTCATGTCGAGATTGAGACAGGGCTTTGCCGTTGCGGCGGTGAGCTTTGGGCTTTTGGCCGCGGCGATCGGCTCAGCCGACGCGGCCGGCGCGCTCGCGGTCGGCTCCTGCGGCGCTTACGGCTACGGCTTCGATTATTCGAAAGAATCCGCCGCCCGCATGGCGGCGATGAGCAAATGCGCGGACGGCAAGTGCCGCGTCGTCGGTACCTTGCACCGCGCCTGCGCGGCGATGTCGGTCGACGCCAAGAATCCCTGCGGCTCGTTCGGCTGGGCCATCGACTCGCATCTCGGCAAGGCGGAAAACATCTCGATGCGCCGCTGCGTCGAGTTCGGCGGCCACGAATGCGTGGTGCGCGCCTGGGCCTGCGACGAGAAGGGCTAGAGCGGAATTGCTTTAGATTGAACCGGTTGTCGCGCTGGCATCTTGGTGGAGTCCGTCGCTCATGTCGAATCGACGGAAATTGAATTACTGGCCGGGCTTGTCCGCCTTGAATTGCGTTCGTTCCATCTCGAGAAAGACCCGATAGGCATTGCCGCGATTGTTGGTCGCGAACGCCGGAAGATCCTTGTATTTCGACCAATCGGTGGCGTCGTAGGCAGCGTCGAATTCGGTCCAGTCTGCGACAGCCTTGCTCATGGCGGCGCGCATATAGGTAATGTAGTCGCGCGTGAAAGCGATGGCGGTCTTGGCATCTGTCGACGGCCGGCCGTGGCCGGAGATGATGAATTTCGGATCGAGCCTCTCCACCTCGCCGAGACTGCGCAGCCAGTTCGACGTGTCGACATCCTCGGCATTCATAAATGGCACCCGACCGCTTTGTACGACGTCGCCGGCGAACAGCACGCCGTCGGGCTCTACCATCATCATGGAGTCGCTCGCCGAATGCGCCGGTCCGGCGTAGAGCAGCACAAAGCGTTTTTCGCCGAGATAGATCGTCGCCCGATCCTTGAACGTGATATCGGGCGGTACGACGCGCGTATTTTCGTCGACCCAGGGCGCCAACGCCTCGCGGCGCTGATCGAGCCGCTGATTGCCGCGCTCGTCCGAGGTTTCGTCATTCTCGCGGTATTCGGTCGCGCGCTCCTGCGCGACGATGACGCTCGACGTATGATCCTTGAAGGCCTGCAGACCGTAAATGTGGTCGGCGTGGTAATGGCTGACGACGTTGTAGCGCACCGGAAGGCTCGTCACCGTGCGGATCGCTTGCAGCAGATTCCAGCCGAGGCTTGGCGTGCCGAGCGCGTCGAAGACAACGACGCCGTCCGGCGTCACAATGAAGCCGGCATTGGACGTATTGCCTTCGTTTTGCTTATCGGGAATGCTGGGATTTCCGATCGTGTAATAGATCGGCGCGCCAGGCACTTGTTCAATGACAAGCGGCCGGCTGATAGGCGGATATCGTTGATCATCGGCGCACGCACCGCCGGCGGATCGCGCCACGGCGAGCGCGACCAGCACGATCAGTTTTAGGCCAGATTTCCGCAATAGATATCCTTGAGCAGGTTCAAGATTCGCGCCGCGCGCGGATCGGATACGCGATAGTGGAGAACCTGCGCTTCACGGCGGTATGCGACCAGGCCATCCTCGCGCAGCAGCGCGAGATGCTGCGACAGCGCCGATTGGCTCAAGCCCACAGCGTCGACAAGGTCGCCGACCTTCATTTCGCCCTTGGCGGCGAGAAAGCACAGGATCAGCAAGCGATGTTCGTTGCCCAGAAGCTTCAACATGCGCGCCGCCGCCGCAGCTTGCGCGGCGAGCAAGTCGAGCTCGGAGCGGCCGCGGCCGATCGCTTTTGCTGCGCTGCGTCGTGCCGGCCTCGGCGTTTTCCGCGCTCGCGAGATGGCGTCCATGGGTTTTCCAAATTCGGATCGCAGCGTCATAATTTAGAATTGACTAATTTAGTCTGTCTTGATAGAGGCCAATCTAAGCCAAATGCCGGGACGCGGCAACAATAAGTGGCGGCAAGATCTGACGCGCTATCGAGTCCGAAGGGACCGTCCGTCAGGGAGGAAACGATGGTTGGGCGTTTGGGCCGGCTGGGCTTGCCGAATTCGCGGCGTTCGTTCTTGCGCCTTGGCGCGGCGACTGCCGGTGGCGCGCTCCTTGCCCGGAGCGGCGCGAGCGCCGATGAAGCTTCTCCGCCGGGCGAGCCCGATTGGTCGCAGTCTATCGGTTCCGGCGTCGTCGACCGGCCCTACGGCAAGCCCTCGGATTTTGAGAAGGGCGTTATTCGCCGGGACGTGCCTTGGCTGACGGCCACGCGCGAAGTCCTCGGTCAGTTTCACGCCGCTGCAGTCCCTAAACGGCATCATCACGCCGAACGGGCTGTTTTTCGAGCGATATCACGCCGGCCGCGCCGACGTAGATCCTGGTCAGCATCGGCTTCTGATCCACGGTCTGGTCGACCGGCCGCTCGTTCTGACGATGAACGATATTATGCGGTTTCCGTCGGTGTCGCGTATCCACTTCATCGAATGCCCGGCCAATGGCGGCATGGAATGGCGTGAGGCACAACTCAATTCGCTGCAATTTACCCACGGCATGCTGGGCTGTGCCGAATGGACAGGCGTCAAGCTTTCGACTTTGCTCGACGAGGTTGGCATCAAGAAGGAAGTTAAGTGGGTCATGGTGGAGGGCGCCGACGCCGCCCGCATGAACCGGACCCTGCCGCTGGAAAAATGTCTCGACGATTGTCTGGTTGTTTACGGGCAAAATGGCGAGGCGCTCCGGCCGGAACAGGGTTATCCGCTGCGGCTATTAGTTCCCGGCTGGCAGGGCAATGTGAGCATCAAATGGCTTCGCCGGATCAAGCTTGGCGATGAGCCCTGGTTCTCGCGCGAGGAGACGTCGAAATACACCGAGCTTATGCCCGACGGCAAAGCGCGGGGGTTCACCTGGGTCAACGAAGCGAAATCCGTCATCACCTTCCCCTGTCCGGAGAAGCCGGTGGCGGTGCCCGGGCTATACGAGATCCGCGGTCTGGCCTGGAGCGGTCGCGGCAAGATCAAGGCGGTCGATGTCTCGTTCGACGGCGGTGCGAATTGGAGCCGCGCCCAATTGCAAGATCCAATCCTGTCGAAGGCGCTGACGCGCTTTACGATTCCGTGGCGCTGGGACGGACAGCCGACTTTGCTGGAATCGCGGGCGATCGACGAGACCGGCTATGTGCAGCCGACCATCGCGCAATTGCGGAAAGTGCGCGGCACAAATCCGATCTATCACAATAATTCAATTCAGACCTGGCAGGTGAAGCCAGACGGGAGCGTGTTTGATGTCCAGCTTGGCTAGGTTGCCGGCATCCGCCCGCTCGGCCTCGCGCAAGCGGGGACTTCGCGTTTCGTCTTGCGCCGCAATCGGCGGATTGCTGGTGACACTGCTGAGTTTCAGCGCGGATGCCGGCAGTCCGGGTTATTTCGGCTATGGCAAACCGGCAACGCCGGCCGAGATCTCAGGCTGGAATATCGACGTTCGCGGCAAGGACGGCGTCGGATTGCCGGACGGCAAGGGCACCGTCGACCATGGCGCCGATGTCTTTGCCCAGCAATGCGCCGCCTGTCACGGCACCTTCGGCGAAGGCGAAGGCCGCTATCCGAAGCTGATGGGAGGCGAGGGCACTCTGACCGGCGATCGTCCGGAACCGAGCGTCGGCAGTTATTGGCCGTTCGCGCCGACCCTGTTCGACTACATCGACCGCGCGATGCCGCTGTCTGCGCCGCACACGCTCTCCGCCGACGATATCTACGCCCTCATCGCCTACATCCTGAACTTCAACAACATCGTTCCCGCCAATTTCGTCGCCGATCGCGACAGCCTGCCCAAGGTGAAAATGCCCAATCGCGACAACTTCATTTGGCAGGATCCGCGTCCCGACACGGATGCGAAGGCCTGCATGAAAGACTGCCTGGACCCAAAGGCCGTCAAAATCATCTCGTCGGCTGAGGGCAAGAGACCTGACGCCGCGGACCACGGGTCCGCTCGATAAGATGACGGGGAAGTAACGCCGTGCCGAAGCATCGAAACTTAACGCGACATAGCGAGGGCGCCACCGCTCTCTTGCTCGTCGCAATGTCCGTTGCGGCCTGTCTTACGACGGCACGCGCGGCATCGGCGCAACCGGCGCCGACGGCGCCGGTTATGCCCGGCGAAACCCTCGCCTTCGACCGCGGCAAGGGCAATTGCCTGACCTGCCATGTCATCAAAGGCGGCGATGCTCCGGGCAATGTCGGCCCCGAACTGTCCGGCATGAAGACGCGGTTTCCCGACCGCAAAGAACTTGCGGCGATTATTTTTGACGAGACCAAGCGCAACCCGCTGACGGTGATGCCGCCGTTTGGACGAAATCTGATTTTGACCGAGCAGGAAATCGAATCCGTCGTCGATTTTCTCTATACGCGCTGAGACGAACATGGAGACAGCAATGAGAAATGGGAAACCGACGCGGCGGCTGCTCATGAAGAGCTTTTGCGCCGGCATCGCGCTCGGTCTTGTGCTCTGGCTCAAGCGCGCACGCGCCGCCGCCGATGCGGCGCTGTGGCCGAAGGACGCATTCACCGCGAAAACCGACGCCGATGCCGTCAAGACGCTGTACGGCAAAACCGCCGAGATATCCGACAAGGTCAAGCTTGACGCGCCGGAGATCGCGGAAAACGGCGCCGTGGTTCCGATCTCGGTGTCGAGCGCGCTGCCGGATGTCACGACGATCGCCATTCTGGTTTCGGAAAATCCGTTCCCGCTGGCGGCAGTCTACAAGATTCCGCAAGGCACGACGGGTTCGGTTTCCAACCGCCTGAAAATGGCCAAGACC
Organism: uncultured Alphaproteobacteria bacterium; assembly: GCA_963761185.1. GTDB lineage: Bacteria > Pseudomonadota > Alphaproteobacteria > Rhizobiales > Xanthobacteraceae > BOG-931. The sequence goes on along the minus strand of CAVXFY010000011.1, from coordinate 139,563 downwards.
AGCAAAGTGATCGCGCTGGTCGAGTTCGGCGGGGAAGATTTACAGCGCGACCAAAGAAGTCAAAGTCACCGTCGGCGGCTGCGGCGGCTGACGCGAAGGAGGATCTAAGACAATGGCATCCAGCATCCGCATTCGCGCGGTCTCAAACGGCGACACGACCGAGGTCCAGGCGCTGGTCCAGCACCCGATGGATTCCGGCTTCGTCAAGGACGCGCAAGGCAATCTCATTCCGCCGCATCATATCGAAGTGCGTGCAATTCGAACATGCCGGCAAGACCGTATTCACCGCGCTGTGGGGCCCCGCGGTTGCCAAGGATCCCTATATCAAATTCAGTTTTGCAGGAGCGCAAAAGGGCGACGACATCAGCGTCAGCTGGGTCGACAACGAGGGCATGAGCGACTCCTTCGTCGGCAAAATTCAATAGCGGCCAAATTCATGGGCGGTCCAGCATGATCGATTCTTCCACGCAGAACTTTCCGGTTTGGAAAACGACGCTGCTTGGTGCGATCTTGGCGGTGCTGGTCGTGCTGCCGTGCAGCTCGCCAAGTCCCGCCGGCGCGGCCGGTGCGATCGACCCGAAGGTCGAGTTCAAGTCATTTCGCGACTACTTCACGCAAAAATTCCCCAACGTGCCGTTGGCGGATTTTGTCAACGGCCCTTATTCAATGGATGCCGATCTGCGCAAACAGTGGATCGAAATCGAGGAATTCCCACCCTACGAATTCGCGGTCGACCAAGGCAAGGAGATGTTCGCTACGCCGTTCAAGAACGGCAAGCGCTACGGTGACTGCTTTCCCAACCAGGGTATCGGAATTCGTCAGAACTATCCTTATTTCGACGAGAAGACGGGCGAGGTGATAACGCTCGAGCTCGCGCTCAATCGCTGCCGCGAAGGAAACGGCGAGCAGCCCTTTTCCTATGTGAAAGACGAAATGGCGGCGCTCACCGCCTATATGGCGTTCACGTCGCGCGGCAAACCGTTCGACATCAAAATTCCTGACGATCCGCGGGCGCTGGCCGCCTATGAGAACGGCGAAAGATATTTCTACACGCGGCGCGGCCAGCTTAATTTCTCGTGTGCGAGCTGTCATGTGCAAAGTCCCGGCGAACATATCCGCACCGAAGTTCTGGCGCCCGCGCTTGGCATTCTTGCCGCGATGCCGATCTACCGCTCCGAGTGGGGCGGCATGGGCACGATCAGCCGCCGTTTCGTCACCTGCAATAGCCAGGTCCGCGGCGTGCCGATCGACCCGCAGGACGACGACTATCGCGACGTCGAATATTACCTGTCCTATATGAGCAACGGCCTGCCGATCTCCGGACCGGGCGCGCGGCCGTGACGAGGAGAGCGAACATGCGTCCGGTTTTTCCCGCGCTTTGTCTCATCGGCCTGACGGCTGTCGCCACGACCGGCATGGCGGCGAGTACCGAGGCCGATTTCAAGGCGGCGCTCGCCGCGGCCCAGGCTGCCGAGGCGCAAGCCGGCAGCCTGAAGAATCGATGGACCACCGCCGAGCAGGCGCTCGCTGCCGCGAAGAAGGCTGCCGCCGCACACGACTTCGACGCGGCGATCAAAGCGGCGCAACAGGCCGAAGCCTTGGCGAAGGCATCGATTGCCCAGGCCAAGGAACAGCAAGACGCGTGGAAGGCGGCCGTCATCCGCTGATCGCCAGTGCGGATGAATCAGGAGTGCAGCGATGGATCGCCGGGATTTCTTGCGCTGTCTTGCCGCCGCCACGACGGCGGGTGCCTTGCCGCGCGCGGCGACGGCGGCCGGCGACGACATTTACGATATCGGCCATTTCGGCAATGTCCGTATTCTGCATCTGACCGATACGCACGCGCAGCTGCAGCCGGTCTATTTTCGCGAGCCAAGCGTCAATATCGGCGTCGGCACGATGAGCGGCCGTCCGCCGCATCTCGTCGGCCGGGACTTTCTCAAGCACTTTGCTATCGAACCCGGCAGCCGCAGCGCCTATGCCTTCACGTTCCTCGATTTCGAGGAAGCCGCGCACCGCTATGGCCGCATGGGCGGCTTCGCTCACCTCAAGACCTTGATTGACCGCCTGCGCGCCGGTTCAAATTCCGTTCTGCTCGATGGCGGCGATCTCTGGCAGGGCAGCGGATTGGCGCAGGCGATGGCGGGCGCCGACATGGTCGAGGCCGCCAACCTGCTCGGTGTCGAGGCGTCGACCGGCCATTGGGAATTCACCTATGGTGAGAAAGTTCTGCGGCAGAATCTCGCCAACAGCAAAGGCGAATTCCTGGCGCAGAATGTTTTCCTGACCGAGGAAGCCGCCTTCAATGACGCTCCGGCTTTTGATTCGGCCTCGGGCCGCGTCTTCAAGCCGGCGACCATCAAGGACATTGGCGGATATCGCGTCGCCATCATCGGCCAGGCCATGCCCTATGTGCCGATCGCGCATCCCAAGCGCTTCACCCCCGATTGGACGTTCGGCATTCGCGATGCGGAGCTGCAGAAGCTCGTCGACGGGTTGCGCCAACAGGACAAGGTCGACGCCGTGCTGCTGCTTTCGCATAACGGCATGGATGTCGATCTGAAACTCGCCAGCCGTGTCGCCGGCATTGACGTTATTCTCGGCGGCCATACCCATGACGCCGTGCCGCAGCCGACCGTGGTCGCCAATGCCGTCGGCAAGACGCTGGTCACCAATGGCGGATCGAACGGAAAATTCCTCGCCGTGCTCGATCTCGATCTCGGCAAAGGCGCGGTCAAGGATGTGCGCTATCGCCTTTTGCCGGTGTTCGCCGATTTGCTCAAGCCGGATCGGGATATGCAGGCGCTGATCGATCGTTTGCGTGCGCCATATGCGGCAAAATTCGCGGAGACGCTTGCCAGCGCGGGTCAATTGCTGTATCCGGCGCGGCAATTTCACCGGCCCGATGGATCAAATCATCTGCGACGCGCTGCGCATCGACTTGACGCGCAGATCGCGCTGTCGCCGGGCTTTCGCTGGGGCGCGACCGTCGTTGCCCGGGCAGTCCGATCACCATGGAAGACCTCTTGTCGGAGACCGCGATCACCTACCCGGAAGTCTATGTGCAGGACATGACGGGACGATCAGATCAAGGCGATCATGGAAGACATCGCCGACAATCTGTTCAATCCGGATCCTTATTACCAGCAGGGCGGTGACATGGTGCGCGTCGGCGGCATGGACTACGTCTGCGCGCCGAACCAGGCGACGGGCAGCCGGATTTCCGGCATGACGCTCGACAATGGGCAACCAGTCGAAGCCGGCAAGAGCTATCGCGTTGCCGGCTGGGCCTCGGTCAACCCGCAGGCCGGCAAACCGGTGGGCGAGGTCGTCGCCGCTTATTTGCGGGCCGAAAAAACGGTCAAAGTCACGCGCGCAAATCGTGTTAAGCTCGTCGGTGTCGGCGACAATCCGGGCTTTGCCGAAGGAGGCTGAATGTCATGAGTAAAATCACGCGCACCGCGATGATCCGTTCGCTGTTCTTGGGCTTCGCCGCAGCGCCGTTCGCGGCAAGCACTGTGCGTGCGGAGGCCGCCAAGCCGCATCGGGTTGTCGTTCAGGTCGATCAGAACGATCCTGCGGTGATGAATTTGGCGCTCAACAACACCAGAAATCTGCTCGATTATTATCGCGACAAAAACGAGGACATCGAGATCGAAGTCGTGGCTTATGGTCCTGGCTTGCACATGTTGCGGGAAGATACGTCGCCGGTGAAAGACCGTATCAAAGAACTGGCGGATGTCAGCTTTCCGTCCAAGGTCATGTTTTCAGCCTGCAACAACACCAAAAAGGCCATGGAGGAGCGCGAAGGTCACCCGATCACGATCGTTCCGCAAGCAGGCATCGTGCCAGCTGGCGTCGTTCGGATCGTGGAACTGCAGGAACAAGCTTACAATTACGTCAAGCCCTGATCGGCAAAGCTTCCGCCGCGCGGCGAGGTCCCCAGAACCCATCTCCCTCGGGTTGCGGAATTGTTTCGCTGCGCGACCTCGGCGTCGCTTGGCGATGCAAGCTCCCGATTAGCGTTATTTGCCCGGCGCTTGCGCGGCGATCTGCTGCACGATCGGCGCCCATTTCTGTTGCTCGCTCGCGATGAATGACAAAGTTTCTGCAGCCGACATGCGGCGGTCGTCGCGGCCGAGCTGGGCGAGTTTCTTCAGCGTCTCCGGATCGGTCATCGCCTTGATCACGTCGGCATTGACCTTTTTCACAATGGCGTCTGGCGTGCCGACGGGCGCCATCAGCGCTTGCCAGCCGACGGCCTCGTAGCCGGGCAGCGTCTCGGCGACCGTCGGCAGGTTCGGTGAAACGGCGAGCCGTTGTGCCGAGGCGACCGCCAGCGGCACGGCGTTGCCGGCTTCGACTGCGCCTTCAATTCCCGAATAGGCGTCGAGCACGAGACCGACGCGCTTTCCCATCATGTCGTTGATGATCTGCGCGGTGCCGCCCGAATAGGGCACCATCAGAAGCTTGATGCCGGCGCGGCTTTGCAGCAATTCGCCGGTGAGGTGGGTCAGCCGCCCGATGCCGTTGACGCCGTAGCTGACTTCGCCGGGCTTTTGCTTGGCGAGCGCGATCAAATCCGGCAGCGTCTTCACGCCGAGCCATGGCGCTGCGGTGATGAACATGGGCGCTCCGCCGAGATAGCCGACCGGCACGAAATCCTTCGGCGCTTGGATGGGCAGATTGTCGGCCGATCCCGGCAGCGTCACGAAGGCGGAGGCCGATGCGACGCCGAACGTGTAGCCGTCCGGCGCTGCGGTCTCGGCGGCGCGGACCGCGATGGCGCCGCCGGCGCCGGGCTGGTTGATGACGACTGCCTGCTGGCCCCAGATCTTGCTCAAGCCGTCGGCAATGATCCGCACCGGCACGTCGACCGCGCTTCCCGGCGCTGAATCGGTGATGATGCGCACCGGATGGGTCGGGTAATCCTGCGCTCGCGCCGGCAGCGCGAAAATGCCCAGCATCGGCAGCAAAGCCAGCGCGCCGATCGTCCACGGCCGACAGGCGTTCATGAGCGCGTCCCTCCCATTTTTATTATTTGTCTAACTGCCCGCATCGAGCCCGCGATGCAAGCGGGTCTCGTCGAGCGCGCCTTCCCACTTCGCCATGGCGATGGTCGCGACCGCATTGCCGAGGAGGTTGGTGGGCGTGAGCCCCTGCGACATCAGGCGGTGAATGCCGAGCACCAGCGCCACGCTGGCGACCGGGATGCTGCTCTCGGCGCCAAGCGTCGCGGCGAGCACGACAAAGGCCGCGCCGGCGACGCCGGCCGCGCCCTTCGAGGTGACGAGCAGGATCAACAGCAACCCGATCTGGTGCCAGATATCGAGCGGCGTGTTGGTCGCCTGCGCCAGGAACACGGCGGCGGTCGCGAGATAGAGACAGGTGCCGTCGAGATTGAACGAATAGCCGGTCGGCACCACGAGCCCAACGACGCCTTTCTCGCAGCCGAGCCGTTCGAGCTTGTCCATGATCCGCGGCAGCACCGTTTCCGACGACGTCGTGGCGATGCAGATCAGCAGCTCTTCCTTGATGTAGCGGATCAGTTTGAGAAGGCTGAAGCCGCACAGCCGCGCCACCGGGCCAAAGCCGATGACAATGAAAATCAAGCAGGTGCGGTAAAAACCCAGGATCAGCTTGCCGAGCGAGGCCAGCGAACCGATGCCGAACTTGCCAACGGTAAACGCGATGGCGCCGAAGGCACCGATCGGCGCCGTCCACATCATGATGCCGACGATGACGAAGACCATCTTGGCGGCAATCTCGATCGATATCGACGAGGGGCTTCGCGCTTGTCGCCGATCCACACCAGCGCGAAGCCGGAGAGGATGGCAACGAACAGCACCTGCAGGATGTTGCCGTCGGTAAAGGCGCCGACGAAGGTGTTGGGAATGATGTTCATCAGAAACGGCACGGCGCCGACTTCGTGGGTGAGCTTGACGTAAGGCTCGATGGCGGCGGGATTGAGCTTTGAGACATCGACATTCATGCCGACGCCGGGCTTGAGGATATTCACCATCACCAGGCCGACGATCAGCGCGACGGTCGTCATCGAGCTCGAAATAGACGATCGCCTTGATGGCGACGCGGCCGACGCGCGCCATGTCGGCCATGTGCGCGATGCCGGTGACGACGGTGCAGAAGATGATCGGCGCGATCAGCATGCGGATCAGCTTGATGAAGGCGTCGCCGAGCGGTCCCATCTGGGCCGCGGTGTCGGGCGCCCACCTGCCGAGCGCGATGCCGAGCGCCATCGCGATCAGCACCCAGACCCATAATTGGGTCCACCACGGGCTACTGCGCGGGGTTTCGCTCGATGCTGCGGTGGTCGCCGTCACGTGGTCCTCCATCGATATTTCGGGCGCGGCCGAAATGATTGTTAGGCGAAACGACTATAACGTTCGGCGCCGCCAAGCCAGCCGGACGAGGGAAGGGCGGCGGATGCCGCGGCGCCGATCAGCCCTGCACCAAACGGGTAGGCCTCTTCTCCCCCACACGGTATAAAAGCGGCTTCCTGACCGGGAATCGAAACGATGACGCTTACCACAACGGCCGGAACGGCCGCCCCCTTGGCCCCCCAAATAACCGCCGATGCCGCGACCGATCTGGCCAATCGGCGGCTGTCGATCGCCTTCATCAATTGGGCGCATGCCATCGATCATTTCGTCATCCTGATTTACCCGACCGTGGTCATCGCGCTGCAGGCGGTCTATGGCGATTCCTATTCGACGCTGATCTGGCTGGCGACGGCCTCGTTCGTCGCCTTCGGCTTGTTCTCGCTTCCGGCCGGCTGGCTCGGCGACCACTGGAGCCGGCGCAACATGATGACCGCATTCTTTTTCGGCTGCGGCGTCTCGCTGATCGGCGCCGCTCTGTCGCCGTCGCTCTATGTGCTCGCCTTCGCGCTGTTCGCGCTCGGCATGTTTGCCGCGATCTATCATCCGGTCGGTACCGCCATGATCGTCGAGAGCGCGACGCAGCGCGGCCGCATGCTCGCTTTCAACGGCGTCTGCGGCAATCTCGGCGTGGCGCTCGCCGCCGGCATCACCGCGGCACTGACGGCTTTGTTGTCCTGGCGCGGCGCGTTCTTCGTGCCGGGCGTGATCTGCATCGCCACCGGCTTTGCATACATGTGGTTCGCGCCGAAAGAGGCGCGGCACGGCGCGGCGCGCTCGAAGCTGCCGGACGTATCGATGTCGACGGCGCTGGCGGCGACGATCTTCGCCCTGTTCCTCGTCGTCGCGATCAGCGCCGGGCTTGTCTTCAACACCATCTCGGTGGCGCTGCCGAAGATCGTCGACGAGCGCATCACCGGCATCTCGCTGCTGGAAGTCGGCGGGTTGACCACCGCAGTGTTCCTGTGCGGCGCCGTCGCGCAGCTCACGGTCGGCCGGCTGGTCGAGCGTTTCCCGCCGCATATCCTGTTCGCAATCCTGGCCATCATGCAGTTTACGGGCGTTGTGTGGTCGGCCTATGCGCAAGGGACGACGCTATTGTTCGCGCTCGCCTTCACCATGGCGGCGGTCTATGGCCAGATCACCGTCAACGATCTCATCCTGGCGCGCTACAGCGCCGACGCCTGGCGCTCCCGCATCTATGCGGTGCGCTACTTCGTCACCTTCATGATTTCGGGCGTCGCGGTGTCGATGATCGCCTTCCTGCACGCGCGCGGCGGCTTCGGCCTCGTGCTCGACGTCACCGCGATCGTCGCGCTCGGATTCCTGATCGGCGCTATCCTGATCGCGATCCTCGCCAACGGCGTGGAGAAGGCGAGGATGCAGGTCGTAGCGCAGCCGGCGGAGTAGGTTTCTCAACCGCTCATTCCCGCGAAGGCGGGAATCCAGAAGGCAGTCCAATACGCTGGGTCCCCGCTTTCGCGGGGACGGGCGGAGGGTTGCTTGGCGGCGGCTCAGGCCGGCGGATTTTTTGCCGCGAGCGCCATGCCGATCATGGCGGTGCCGCCAAACACCATATTGATGCCCACCAGGAGACCGAGCGCCCAGGTCGCCGATTCCGGCAGGCCGGCGAAGATGATGCCGGCGAGGACCAGATCGACAATACCGCTTGCCAGCATCCAGCCCCAGCGGCCGGACAATTGGGTCTTGTGCTCGAAGGCATACATGATAGTGGCGACGCCCTCGACGATGAAGAAGGCGATCAGCACCAAGGTCAGCGACACCGTGCCGTTGATCGGCCAGCGGATCAGCACGATGCCGGCGGCGATGCTGATGACGGCGGAGACCAAAGCCCACCAGAAGCCCGGCACGTTGCGCATCCAGAACGTAGTGACGAGGCCGACGCCGCCCGAGACCAGGAACAGCCAGCCGATCAAGAGCGTGAAGGCAAGCGTTGCAATCTGCGGCACGATAATGGCCGCGGCGCCAAGGATAACGAGCACAATCCCTTCGAATAGAAACAGGCCCCAATGGGCATGGATGGCGTTCGCCACCGAACGGGCGATATCGCTTTCAGACGGCTGGCTGCTCATAGTCATGGTTCACTCCCTGCAATCGTGCCGCCGAATCGCAAGTGGCGGGCGGCAGTGATTTATTGACCCTTTCGGAACGATTTTTCCGGCACAATGATTGACTGGTAGCCAGTCTTGCATAAACGCGATCGAGCGCCTATGTAGACTGTGCGGCGTTGAGCTTAACCGTTCCGCCGCAGGACGGCCACGATGACGTAGGGTGACGCCGGATGTACGCGCGCTCCTTCGTTCGTGGCCGTTGGCATTTTGGGGCAATGAGTGGTCGTAAGATTGCCCCCGTGACACTGCTTTCCAGGCATTGCTTCACGTAACGGGCTCGAGCACGGCAGGCGTTTCATGCCTGCTTGCGCGTGTCTGGCCGTCGCCGATCCGTCATGTCGGTTCGTGTCGGTTCGACGCACTGTGACAAAGGCTGTGACGATGTCACACCGCCGTAGCTTGGCAACGCGACGGTGTCTTACTGCGCTGCTACGGAGTGTTGACGCGCTCAGCCCGTCAATTTCGCGATCAGCGCCATCGCGCCGGCCGGCGCGCGCACTTTTCCCTCGTGGATGACATAGGCAAAGACGTCGCGCGGTGCGGCTTTCGGCGCGGCTTTTCCCTTTTGCGGCGGCGCAACGACCGGCAAATCGTCGGGCGCGCCGCCCTCCGCCCAGGATCGCAAACGGCCGGCCCAGGCGTCGATGTCTTTCGGCGGATAGGCCGTCACGATCGTGTCTTGTCCGCGCTGCAGTCGCGCGTAAACGAAGTCGCCGGTGATGTCGGCGATGTTCGGATATTTCACATGGTCGGTGAACACGGCCGGCATTTTGAAACTGCGCAGGAGCGAGATGAATTCCGGCGTCGAAAAACTGTCATGACGAACTTCGATGACATGACGCAGCGGATGATTGCCGAGCCTGTCCGGCAGCAATTCAAGGAAGCCGCCGAAATCGGCGGCGTCGAATTTCTTCGTCGGCGCGAATTGCCAGAGCAGCGGGCCGAGACGGTCGCCGAGTTCGGTCACGCCGGAATCGAGAAAGCGCTTGATGGAATCGCCGGCCTCCTTGAGCACGCGCCGGTTGACGGCGAAGCGCGGACCTTTCAGCGCGAACACAAAGCCGTTCGGCACTTCGCTCGCCCATTTGCGGAACACAGCCGGCGTCTGTGAACGGTAGAACGTGCCGTTGACCTCGATCGAGGTCAGCCGTTCGCTGGCGTAGCTGAGTTCCTTCGCGTGCGCCAAGCCCTTCGGATAGAACACCCCGCGCCACGGCTCGAAGGTCCAGCCGCCGATGCCGATATAGATGTTGCCTGATTTCGCGGTCTTTGCCGTGGTTTTACCCGCCGTCTTTGTTGCAGCTTTGGATGCAGCGTTGACTGGAGTCATGTCCCTGTCACCGACGAATGTTAGATGAGTACCTCAAGTGGCGGCGTATTGTACGGATTTGCCGCCACAACGGCCACGGTGACAGGCGACGCCGGATGAACGCGCGCCTTCGCACGTGGTCGTTTCGTTTTTTGCGCAATATTATTGCGGTTCGATATTATTCTGCCTGCCGCTATTGCAGCTCGACGAGCAGCTCCTTCGCCGCCTGCAAGTCGGCAAAGCCAAAGCCTTCCGTGAACGCGCCATAGACTGGCGCCAGAGCCGCATGCGCTTCCGAGCGGCGGGAGCGGTCGCGCAACAGCCGCGCCAGGCTCGTGGCGGCGCGCAATTCGAGCGGCCGGCACGATTGCCGCACCGCGTATGCGATAGCCTCGCGGAAGGCTGCCTCGCCGTCCTCGGCGCGTCCTTGCGCCAGCAGAACTTCGCCGCGCAGGCGATAAATCTCGGACTCGCAAAAATGGTTGGCCTCGGTCTCGACCTCCCTGACGGTGCGATCGAGAGTAGTCATCGCACGCTCGAATTGCCCGGCGCGGAACTCGGCCTCGACAATTTGGATGAGATAGAACGCCCGGAACGGCGCAAAGAACGGCAGGCTGGCCGAATGCGCCATCGGCTCGATCCCGCTTTTGCAATCGCCTTCGCGCACGGCGAGCCAGCCGCGAAAAAACTTGGCATCGGCGAGCTGCCAGGGGAACTTGTTGCGCTCGGCCAGCGGATAGAGCTCATCGGCCACGGCGCGGCATCCGTTCTCGTTTTTGAGCAGCATCATTGTCATGCCGGCGCGTTGCAGCGCATGCGCGAGTGAAAACGCGTGGCCGAGCTGCCGCGCGTCGTCGACTGCGAGCCACGACATAGCTTGCGCCTGATCGACGAGCCCGCCGCCCCACAAGCCGAGCGCATAAAAGGAACGCGCGCACATGCGGGCATCATGGCCGCCGAAATAGTAGGCGTGATCGCGATGCCGTTCGCGGTCGTAAAGGCGGATGACCTCTTGGGCGGCTTCGCTCAGCTGCACGAAATCGGGCTTCTTGAGCAGCATGGGAACGCGGGCGTGATAGGCCTCCATCAGGAGGCTGGCATCGTCGAGCTCGCGGGCGATCGTGACCAACTGATCGGCCCGTTCCGCACCCTCGGTGCCGGCACCCCTCATTACGGCGTTGAACCAAAGTCCCCAGGAGGCGAGAAAACGCTCGCGCCCGTGGCCGGGCAGTGCCTGGCTGAGCGCCAGCGCTTTCTGGTAGTGCGCGGCCGCCTCCTGCAGCGCCGGTCCGTGGCTGATCTGCAGCACCAGCGCAAGGCCCAAGCGAATGTCGAGTTCGAGCGCGTCGCGTTGTGGCGTCTCCGGCAGCGCCAAGACCAGGCGAAGCGCGTTGGAATAGTGCGCGACCGATTCCTTCATGGCGAAGCGGCGCAGGTCGCGCTCGCCGGCTTGCCGCCAGTAAGCAATGGCCCTTTCGCTCTCGCCCGCCAGTTCGAACTGTTGCGCCAGGACTTCCGGCGTAGCCTTGACGACATCCGCAAACCGCTTCTCCAGAATCAGCGCGATGGACGTGTGCAGGTTCTGGCGCCGCGACCGCAACATGGCGGAATAGGCGCTGTCCTGGACCAAAGCGTGCTTGAAGACATAGGTCGCATTGGGTGGCGTGCCGCGCATGAAGACGAGCTCAGCTTCAGCCAATCTCGCCAAGGCATCCTGCAGAACGGCATCGGGAAGGCCGGCCACGGCGGCCACCAGTTCATACGAGAATTGCCGTCCGATAGCGGCGCCGATCTGCAGCACTTCGCGCGCTGAGCCGAGGCGGTCGACGCGCGCCATCAGCGAGGCTTGCAGCGTCGACGGGATGGCGAGCGGCTGCGCCGGCTGATCGAGCACATAATGATCGCCGGCTTCCTGCAATTGCTCGCTTTCCAGCACCGCTTTGGTGAGCTCTTCGACGAACAGCGGCACGCCGTCGGTGCGGTCGACGATCTGATCGAGCAGGTCGGAGGGCAGCGTCTTGCCGCCGGTGATGTGTGTCACCAGCGTCGCGCGCTCGCGCTGCGTCAGCCGGCTCAGCGTCAGCATGGTCACGTGCGGCTGCCCGGTCCATGGCGGCTGATATTCCGGACGAAAGGTAATGACGAGAAGCACCGGCAATCGTTGCAGGTGCTCGATGGTCAGCGTCAGCAGATCGAGCGAGGTCGGATCGGCCCAGTGCATGTCCTCGAACAACATCAGGATCGGGGTCTTTCGGGAGAGCGCCTCGAGTTCGTCTGATCAAGGTATTCATGAGAACCCGGCGGCCGCGCTGCGGATCGCTGGCGCCGTCCACGCGTGCGTCGGACAGCCCCAGCAATTCCAGGATCGGCGCAAGGTCATCGCCAGACGGGTCGGCAGGTGTGGCTGCCAGCAGCGCCTCGATCTTGGCGCGCTTGTCATCTTTGGTGTCGTTGGGTGCAAAGGCCGCGGCGTGCTGCAATTGCGCTATGACCGGTTGCAGCGCGCTGCCTTGATGATGCGGCTGGCAGAAGTAGCGCAGGCAGACATGCGCTTCACCCGTGAGCTTGTCTTCAAGCGCGGCAGTGAGCCGCGATTTGCCGATGCCTGGCTCCCCGGCAAGCAGCACCACACGGCCTTCGCCGTCCTTGATCTGCGCCCAGCGCCGCTGCAATAGCTCCAGTTCCTCCTGCCGGCCGACCAGCGGCGTGCGGGCCTCTGCGCGCAGCGCTTCGAAGCGGCTCGCGATGGTGCGCTCGCGCAGCACCCGCCAGATGACGACGGGTTCGGCAAAGCCTTTGAGCGCGGTTTGCACGACAGCATCGTATTCGAACAGTTCACCGGCAAGACGCCGCGTCATTGCATCGATGACGACCGTGTTCGGCGCCGCCGTCGCTTGCAGGCGCGCCGCGAGATTGGGCGTTTCGCCGACGACATTGCGCTCCTGCACTTCGCCGGTGCCGAGCAACTCGCCGACGACGACCAGGCCGGTGGCGACGCCGACGCGCACCTGATGGGCCCCCACCTTTTCCTCCCCCGCGTGCGGGGGAGGGTAGGGAGGGGGAAAGCGCTGTGCCACGGCTTCCGTCAACGCCAGCGCGCCGCGCACGGCATTTTCGGCGTCGTCTTCATGCGCCTCCGGATAGCCGAAATAGATGAGGACGCCGTCGCCCATATATTTCGCGACATAGCCGCCGAATTGGGTCACGGTTTCGGCCGCGCATTTGTGATAGGTGGCGATGACCTCGCGCAGATCCTCCGGATCGAGCTGCGTCGACAGCGCGGTCGAGCCGACAAGATCGCAGAACATCACCGTGATCTGGCGCCGCTCGGCCGTGTTCGCCGCGCGCGCGACGGGCGCCGCCGCCGGCGAGGGGGCGGCCGCGGGGGAAGCTGAGCCGCCGAGCTTGCCGCCGCATTGCCCGCAAAAGCGCGATCCCGCAGCATTGGCGTGGCCGCAGGCGGCGCAGGCCAAAGCCTGCGGCGACCCGCATTGCGGGCAAAACTTGCTGTCGGCAGGGATCGCGGTCCCACAGCTCGCACAGGCTTTGGTGTCGGCCATAACCGATCATACCCCGCCCATTTGCCGCTGCGAAAGGCGCGCAGTGCCGCGTGCCGGAATTGTTTGGGCATAAAAAGCAAAAGGCCCGGGATCGCTCCCGGGCCTTCGCATTTCGTTGCGTCGAAGCTGGACTTAGAAGTCCATGCCGCCGCCGCCACCCGGCATCGGGGGCATCGCGGACTGCTTCTTCGGCAGTTCGGCAACCATCGCCTCGGTGGTGATGAGGAGGCCGGCGACCGAGGATGCGCCTTGCAGAGCCTGGCGCACGACCTTGGTCGGATCGATGATGCCCTTTTTCACCATGTCGACATATTCGCCGCCCTGGGCGTCGAAGCCGAAGGCGTAGCTGTTGTTCTCGAGGATCTTGCCGACGATGACGGAGCCGTCCTCACCGGCATTGGTGGCGATCTGCCGGGCCGGAGCCTGCAGCGCCTTACGCACGATATCGACGCCGTGCTTCTGGTCCTCGTTGGCGGTGCGCACCTTCTTGAGCGCCTCGGTGGCGCGCAACAGCGCAACACCGCCGCCCGGCAGGATGCCTTCCTCGACCGCGGCGCGGGTCGCGTGCATCGCGTCGTCGACGCGATCCTTGCGCTCCTTCACCTCGATCTCGGTGGCGCCGCCGACGCGGATCACGGCAACGCCGCCCGCGAGCTTGGCCAGCCGCTCCTGCAGCTTCTCACGGTCGTAGTCCGAGGTGGTCTCCTCGATCTGCGCCTTGATCTGCGTGATGCGGTCTTCGATGTCCTTCTTCTTGCCCGAGCCGTTGACGATCGTGGTGTTCTCTTTATCGATCATCACCTTCTTGGCCTTGCCGAGCATGCCGATCGTGACGTTCTCGAGCTTGATGCCGAGATCTTCCGAGATCGCCTGACCGCCGGTAAGGACGGCGATGTCCTGCAGCATGGCCTTGCGGCGATCGCCGAAGCCCGGCGCCTTCACGGCCGCGACCTTCAGGCCGCCGCGCAGCTTGTTGACGACGAGAGTGGCGAGAGCTTCGCCTTCGACGTCTTCGGCCACGATCAGAAGCGGCTTGCCGGTCTGAACGACGGCTTCAAGAAGCGGCAGCAACTCGTTGAGCGCCGACAGCTTCTTCTCGTTGATGAGAATGTAGGGATCCTCCATCTCGACGCGCATCTTGTCGGCGTTGGTGATGAAGTAGGGCGAGATATAGCCGCGGTCGAACTGCATGCCTTCGACGACGTCGAGCTCGGTCTCGAGGCTTTTCGCCTCCTCGACCGTGATCACGCCTTCGTTGCCGACCTTTTCCATCGCCTTGGCCAGATAGTCGCCGATCTCCTTGTCGCCGTTGGCGGAGATGGTGCCGACCTGGGCGATTTCGGCGTTCGACGTGACCTTCTTGGAGTTCTTCTTGAGCTCCTCGACGACGGTCTCGACCGCGAGGTCGATGCCGCGCTTGAGGTCCATCGGGTTCATGCCGGCGGCAACCGCCTTCGAACCTTCCTTGACGATCGCGGCGGCGAGCACGGTCGCCGTCGTGGTGCCGTCACCGGCGATATCGGAGGTCTTGGACGCGACCTCGCGGACCATCTGCGCGCCCATATTCTCGAACTTGTCTTCAAGCTCGATTTCCTTGGCGACGGTGACGCCGTCCTTGGTGATGCGGGGAGCGCCGAACGACTTGTCGAGGACGACATTGCGGCCCTTCGGGCCCAAGGTCACCTTCACCGCGTTGGCGAGAATGTCGACGCCGCGCAACATCTTGTCGCGCGCATCGACCGAGAATTTAACTTCTTTGGCAGACATTGGAGTTCACTCCGTGTGATTGGGTTCGCGACGCTTCGATGCGAGCGTTACGCGGCTTTCTTCTTGGCGACGGGAGCATCGACGATGACGCCCATGATGTCGGACTCCTTCATGATCAGGAGCTCCTGGCCGTCGATCTTGACCTCGGTGCCCGACCACTTGCCGAACAGCACGACGTCGCCGACCTTGATGTCGATCGGGATCAGCTTGCCGGCTTCGTCGCGGCCGCCCGGGCCGACGGCGATAACTTCGCCCTGCGAGGGCTTTTCCTTCGCGGTGTCGGGGATGATGATGCCGCCGGCGGATTTGGCCTCGGCATCGATGCGCTTGACGACGACGCGGTCGTGCAGCGGACGAAACTTCATGATGTCCTCCTAAGTTTTTGAAAAAGCTTGCGAACTGCGGTTGTGAGCGGACCTTTTGGGTGGCTCGTACGAAACGCTGCGCGGCGACAATGACGTGCCGCTACACCGCGATTTGGTGGTGGGTTTTTTGCCCGCAAGGGGCGTACGGAAATTTATTAGCACTCACTTTGCCGGATTGCCAACATGAGTCTGCGGCGACGCTGCGCACGGTTAACGGCGCTTAGGTTCCGCTCGGCCGGCCGGAACATGGTCGGCGAGCGACAGGAAACTCTTCGCACTTATATACTTGACTTAGCAAAATCGGCCGATTAATCGAAATTCGACAGGCCGACGCTAGAGTTAAGTCCGTAAGTGCCGCCCTAGAAAGGGGTGGCCCATGTCGGGCGAGGATATTCCCGGATTACTTGACCAGTCCGATGCGCTTCGCCTCGGCCTCAATCTCGTTGACGGTGACGCCCGCGATGTCGATGAACGCCGCAAGCACATCGGTCGCCGGTTCCTCGCTCGTAAATTCTCGGTATTCGAGCAATGGGTAGATGGCGACATCGAAATCGTGATCCGCGGCCGATCCCTTCAAAACGCGCATGTAGGGGATTTCGTTTTTCACGGGATCAAGGATGAACGGATCGAGAAATTGGATAGGTCCCCGAAAGGCAGTTCCGCTCAGGGTGCCGGTGGCGACGGCCTTGGCGATAAAAGTGACCAACGCATGTTTGCTCAAATTGCATATATCGTTGAGCACCCAAAGGATGTTGTTCTGCCCGTCTTGACAGGGCTCGATAGACCTCAAGAGCACCTGGATTTCAGGAGGGCAGTCCTTGGACACGCCCTTAATTTTGGCATCGAGATGGATTTTTTCGGTGGTGAAAGGGAATACGCCAAATTCCAGATTGGGATTCCTAGTGCGGGCGTAGGCGGTCGCCCAAGTGGCATGGTCCAGGCTGGACCTAGCGTGCTCAATGATTTCAGTCGCCAAGATGCGCCAGCGGAATGGAAACCCTTTAGTGAGGCGGAGTTTAAAGATTTCGTGGGTGCCATTCGGATCTGGATCGGAGATTTGGGTGTATGGCTTTTCACTGAAAAACTGAGTGATGCGGGGTTTGAGGTCGGTGAGATGTTCCTCTGCGCGTGCAAGGCGGAGCTTGGCGCTGTAAAAGACGCTATTGGCATCGAGAGTCGTCATGGCCGAAAGCAAATCTGATCCGACGAAAGAGCCTGAGTTTCAAAGAGTGCTGGCCAATCTTCTAAAAATGAAGCCCAAGCCTCATTCGGAAATGAAGCTTGGGAAGCCTAAGCAAAAACGGGCTAGGAGTCCCGATCGAAAGCGCGCTTCCGCCAAGCCAAAAACCGCTTAGCTGCCTGCTTTCTATTCCTGATCTGGACGAGGTATCCGATAGGTGAGGCGCTTTCCCTCAACCCCCTTCAATAAATCTTCGGCGCGCATCTTGTCATTGATGCCCAAGCCCGAACGGCGGTTATAGCGAAACTCGAATTCAGTGATATAGCGCGCAAGGTGCTGCGGTTCGCACTTGTGATACGTGCCTTTCATGCCGCGCTTGAACGTACCGAAGAAATTTTCGACGGCATTGGTAGTCTGGCCGTCCTTGCCGACATAAAAGCCGTTTCCGCGCGAACCGTGTTCGACAGTTTTGTGAGCCGCAAACTCGCGCCCTACAGTCGTGTAAAGCTTGCTTTCATCGGTGTGCAGTTCTGACTTGCGATCCACGTTGGTCACGAGAATTTCGCGGACCATCTCGGCGGTTGCAGACTTTGCGTGGAAGGCACGAACGCGGCCTTTGGGTTCAACGAGCGCGACGATCTGCTCTTTATGCCGGTGACCTTTCTTCCAGCCTTTCGCGCGACGGGAAGTGTTGCCGTAGTAGGTTTCGTCCGCCTGTACGGATTGGCCTTCGCCACCTAACGGTCCAGTTGTGCCGTCCTTCATCGCCTCGCGAATACGATGGGCAAGGAACCATGCCGATTTGTAGGTGATGCCGATCATCCGGTGCAGCTGATGGGCGGACATGCCTTTTTTGCTGGCTGACATGAGGTGTATCGCCAGCAGCCACTTGTGAACCGGGATATGCGAGCGCTCCAAAACCGTGCCGGTCCGGCAGGTGAATTTCTCGCGGCAATCGTTGCAAAGGAAATAGCCCGCCTGGGTCTTACCGGCCATGCGGTGAACCTTGAGCGACCCGCACAATGGGCACGAAACCTCATTCGGCCAACGGGAGGCCTCTAGATGGGCAATGGCGGCATCTTCATTGGTGAACTGGGGGGCCAAAAGGTCAGGCATAGCGATCACCTATGCCTAAAACCCTATCGAATCCGGTATGATAAGTCAAGTATATAATTGCGAAACTCTTCCCAGGAATCCCATTGAATCCGATGAAAGGTCGGGCCGCCCCGGCTTGTTAGCAAACTCTGAGCTATGCTGCTAGTGCCTTGAAAATACACAACTTATTCACTTTTGAGGCTTGCAATAAAAGTTCGAGTCTCAAAACATTCCCCTAGGACCGGGGATGGAGGGCATCATGGCTTCTGTGGAGTTTCGAAAACAGCTCGAAGGCTACGGATTAACCACCGCCAATATCCTGTACCGGCGGCCGGACCATCAGTGGCTGCTACAGACTTATGTCTGGCAGGATTACGATCTGTGCCCGAACTTTCCCGTGCTGAACAAATTCCTCAACTTCTGGCTGGAAAAGCTTGAGGGGCCTCTGCACTCGGTGACAGTGGCGCATGCGCGGCTGATCAAGCCCGCCGAGATCCGCGCCATCGACGGCGAGTTCAGACTGCACTGATCTTTACGCCATCCCGGTGCAGCGGATGAGCGCGTAGCTCATCAGCCCGAGCAGGATGAGCGACAGCGTGACCGCGAGCGTGACGCGCAATCCGGTCCGCGCCACGACGCGCACGTCGACGCCGAGGCCAAGCCCCGCCATCGCAATCGTCGTCATGATGCCGGCCGTGCGCGTGATCGGCGGCAGCAGCATGTGCGGAATGAAGCCGAGCGAGCGGACCACGAGCAGCCCGAGAAAGCCTACGATGAACCAAGGCACGAGCTCGGTCAGGGCAGGCGTGCGGCGATTGGAGCGGCTCTCCGCCGGCCGCATGCCGCCGGCGAGCAGCGAGAAGCCGAGCACGACCGGCCCAAGCATCAAGACACGCACGAGCTTGATCACCGTGCCGACCTGGTTGCTCAGCGCGCCGATCGGCAAAGTCGCGGCGAGCACTTGCGGCACTGCATAGACGGTCAATCCGGCGAGCACGCCGTATTGCGTCAAGGACAGATGCAGGATCGGCACCAGAAGCGGCAGCGTCAGAACGACGATGACGCCGAGCACCGCGGTGAACGAGATCGACGACGCGATGTCGTCGCCGTCGGCGCCGATTACCGGCGCGACCGCCGCGATCGCCGAATTGCCGCAAATCGAATTGCCGCAGGCGACCAGGATCGACATGCGCTGCGGCAGGCCGAGCAGGCGGCAGATCACGTAGCTTGTGCCGATGGCGATCGAGACGATGGCGGCGATGCCGAAAATGAGCAGCGGTCCGAGCGCCATGATCGTCGTGAAGCTCACCGAAGCGCCGAGAATGACGATGGCGCATTCGAGCACGAATTTGGCGCTGAAATGCACGCCCGGATTCCAGGCCGGCCC
Source organism: uncultured Alphaproteobacteria bacterium (assembly GCA_963761185.1). GTDB lineage: Bacteria > Pseudomonadota > Alphaproteobacteria > Rhizobiales > Xanthobacteraceae > BOG-931. The sequence continues at coordinate 120,370 of CAVXFY010000011.1, read as the reverse complement.
GGGCTTCCACGCCGTGCGCACCGCGACGCCGAGAAGGATCGCGAGCACCAAAGCCTCGAGATAGGGCTGGCCGACAAAATAGACTTCAACTTCCTGCAGGAGCACGGCAGTGACCGTGATCGCGACGCAGAGCAGAAGGCCCGGCAAGAGGCGTTGCAGATACGCGACCAAAAGCAGTCACCGGCTGGAAGTGCGATCCGGAAAGCGATTTCCTGACAGGATCATACTCGCTTGATAACAAGCGGCAGAGCAAAAGTCCTATGACGCACACGCAAATCAGCAATTTGTCGCCCGGCCGCGGGAAAGCTTGTCTTGATCGTCTCGGCTTGAAGCGCAGCCCGGAAATGCGGCTCTTGCGCCGCAACATCGGCGTATAAACGCCCGAATAAAATTCGCGTTAACTTGTTCTATTCCATTACAATTTTGTGATTGTCAGTTGACGGCTCTGCCATTGTGCGGTGCGAAGTCGCGCGTAGATGACGGTCAAGGCGACGACGCAAATAGGACTCTCGAACATGAAAACCTTCAGCACCAAAGTGGCTCTCTCGGCTCTCGCCGTTGTGGCCGTGCTCTCGAGCCCGGCTTTCGCCAAGGCCCATCATCAGGTCGGCCAGGACAACGGCGCGGCCTACACGGTCCCCGGCAACGACATCCCGGCCTATGACGCCGACGGCGGCGTGGTCGGCATTGCCAATCCGGATCAGGCGCAGCGCTAACGAGGGTGCTTCGCCTTCAGACGCTGATTATTGTTTGAACGATAAGGCCGTCCCGGTTGGACGGCCTTATTCGTTCTTTTGTGCGTTATTTCGTGTGATTTGCCGCTCAACTGGCGTGGCCCGGAAGCCACGGTCGCGCGCAACCTGTGCAGGCCGTCAATAAGGCGCGTCTTTGCCACAAAAAAGAACCCCGAGCGGGTTACGCGCTCAAGGTTCTCGAGTTTGTTGCCTCAATTTAGGCTTGTCTGGCCGGGCGGCCTTTCCTGTCGGGGGATGGGGAGCCGCTCGGTCGGCCTAATCTACGCTAGCTATACAGCACCGTCTGAGTCCGCAATGCGGATCACGCGTTAGTGTTATCGGCGCCGGCGCGTTTGTTAGCTGCATCAACCAACAAACAACTTTCGCCAACGCGAAGTTTACGCGCGCCGATGAATGCGCGTCTCCACTCGCACACTTGGCCGGCGCAAGCCAAACCCTAGTAACAGACGCCGGCCGCGCCGTGCCGCACCGTTCGCCGCGCGACGCTTCGCGGCGTTGCCGGAGGCAACGGGGGCAACGGTTCATTGCGCTTGCGAGGTGACTGACAAAACTTCATTGTGAAAAAAGTTCCGCAGACAAAACCGAAGAACTTTTCGCCGGCAAATGATGTGTTGCGAGGACCCGATTGTTCCCGACCGGATTGGTGGGTGCATCATGGAAAATGCCAAAACCTACCTGCTTCCGCTCGCGCGCCTGTTGATGTCGAGCCTGTTCATCTGGGACGGCGTGTTGCAGCTGCGCGATCCCGCCGCTGCGATTGGGTATTTCGCGAGCCATGGCGTGCCAGTTCCGAACGCGGCCATTTGGGTCTCGGTCCCGATCCATCTGCTCGGCGCCGCGGCCATTCTCGTGGGCTTTCAGACGCGCTGGGCCGCCGCCGTCCTTGCGCTGTTCTGCCTCGGCACCGCTTTCGGCGTGCACTTGCCGGCCGGCGATGTCGAGAACATGGTCAATTTCTACAAGAACCTGGTGATGACGGGCGGCTTTCTCTACGTGATGTGCTTCGGCGCCGGCGCTTTCAGCATCGACGCGGCGATGGCGGCGAAGAGTTAGGCTGCGCCGTTCTTGATGGAGCGCTATCCTTTCGGCGCGGCTATTCGAACACCTCGTCGGCGGCCACCAAAAGCGACTGCGGGATCGTAAGCCCGAGCGATCTGGCGGTCTTTTGGTTGATCGCCATATCGAACTTCGTGGGCTGCTGGACCGGCAGATCGCCGGGCTTCTCGCCGCGCAGAATGCGCGCGATGTAAGTGGCGGCGACACCCACGACCTCATTGAGAATGTTGCCGTAGCTCATGAGGCCGCCGGCTGCGACATATTCGCGAAACGGGTAGATCGCAGGCAGCGCGTGCCCTGCCGCGAGATTTAGAATCTGGTTGCGATGGCTGGTGAAGAATACATCGCCGGGGATTAGAATCGCGCCGGCGTCCTCTTTCTCGGCCGTCACAAAGGCTGTGTCGATCTCGTCCCCGGTCGACGCGTCGAGCAGCAGGAGCTTCATGCCGTTGGCGTGCGCCGCGTCTGCAAGCTCGGCTGCGTCGGGAAGAACGCTCGAATTGTTGGGATTGTTCAGCACCGCGATCGCCGTCGCCTTGGGCGCGGCCATATGTACTAATTCCATCTGTTTGGGCACGAGCAGCGGAACGAACAGCGTCGCGCCGGTGATGTTGCCCCCCGGCCGGCCGATGCTCGAAACGATGCCGCTTTTGACCGGATCTTGGCCGATGACGAAGACGATCGGAATTTCGGAGGTCTCCTTCATCACCGCACGGGCGACGACGTCGCCGCCGATCGCGGCGATCACGGCTGCGCGGGCGCGGATCAGATCGCGCGTGAGCTCGGGCAGCTTTGCAAAATTCCCCTCGGCCCAGCGGTATTCGATGACGACGTTCTGGCCATCGGCATAGCCCGCTGCGCGCAAGCCTTCGCGGAACGCCGCTGCTTGTTGCGGAAACGAGGCCGCCGCTCCGCCGTGGAGGAAGCCCACCACCGGCGGTGTCGCCTGCTGCGCCCGCGCTGCGAACGGCCATACCGCCGCCGCACCGCCGAGAAGCCTGACGAATTCACGGCGTTTCATGGGCCCCTGAAACTGCGCGTTGATCCAGGGCTGAAGTCTAGCATTGTTTGTTTGGATCGTCTGTGACTATTGCCACATGCGCCAGCCGAGAACGCGGGCGCCGACGCTCAGAGGCTATCGCGATCGCGACAGCCGGCTGTAACCCGCCGTCGTCTGGCTCACGCCGCCTGAGATCATGGATTTCTGTTTGGTCGCCTGATACTCGAGGCCGACGCGGTTGCCGCGCGTCCAGGCGACGCGGCAGACCGTGCGGCTCCTGCCGTTGATGAATTCGAAGTGCTTGGGCAGGGTGCAGGCTCGCAAGAGTTCGATGCAGGCGCCGCCCGCCGACAGATCGACGATGCGGCATTCGATCAGAGTGTCGCCCAGCAAGAGTTTGCCGCCCCGTTGCATCAGGCCGGCGGGCTTAATCCGGGTCCATCGTCGTTTGTCGGCCGCCATGGCATCTCCACGGCGGATAGAATTGTTATCGACCGCTTAAAATGCACTTAAAGCGTTGTCCGAGTGCCGCCGCGCGCCGTTTCACCGCCCGGTTGTACGACAAAGCGCGTACTGCTTAACCCGATATTAGGCTGGTAACCGCATGATTAATTCGCGACCAAAAATTTTAGTGACTTGGATTTGGTGCTTTTCGGCGCCGGTTCGGCGCCTGTGATCGGCAACGTCATGAGCGAAAAAAAATCGCGCCCGCCTTATCCCGGACAGGGCGCTGCTGCGGCGAAGCCGCGTGGAGCGTCGGTTCGCGGCAAGGGTAGATCTTTGAAGCTCGCCTGGCTCAGCCTTTCTGCCGGCGCGGTGGTCATGGCCGCGGCCTTTGTCTTGGCGCCGCGCTTTGTCCGGAACGTGCCGTCCGCCGAACTCACGACCAGCAATATCGACCCGCACCGCATGGCCTCGATCGTCATCGACGACGGCGTTACCAAATGCGCGCACGCCACGTTCGACAATCGCACCGGGCAGATCGCCCAGGGGCCTCAGTCCTGCCGGCCGACGGTCGATGCGGATTCCGGCGCGGCGGAGCGGCTCAATGCCATCAGCAACGCGTTCAAGTGAAGATCTGCCGCCGCGCTCGCCCCCACTGAGACCGAAGCACGCACCGAAGAACGTTCGATCCGACTGCATCATGGCCACGCAAACTTTGACTGTCGCCGAATACAAGCAGGACAAATTCGCCAACCCGTTGTGCTTCATCATGGAAGAGGATTTTGTCTTCCGGCAGGGGCTCGCCAGGGAGCTCCGGCAATCGGGCGTCGATGTCGTCGAGTTCTCCGACAGTTCCCGGTTGATGGACATGGTGGACGACCAGAATCCCGACATCGTCCTGCTGAATCTCGACAGAACGGCGCCGCACGAATGCGTGCGCGCGCTCTTGGCCTTGAAGGGATCGAGCTATGCCGGCGCCGTCCAACTATTCGGACAATGCGAATCGCGAGTGCTCGAGAGCGCCAACATATTGGGCGCCGATTGCGCGCTGACGATGCTAGTGCCGCTGCAGAAGCCCATCAAGGTCGCCGCCATTCATAACATTATTGTCGGCCGCAGGAGCGCGCCGGCGACGGCGGCAAACGGCATTCTGCTCGCCGAGGCGCTGAAGAAGAATCTGGTCAAGTTCCTGTACCAGCCGCAGTTCGACTTGAAGACGCGGCTCATGATCGGGCTCGAAGCCGTCGCCCGCGTCGCGCATCCGGAGCTCGGCCTGTTGACGCCCGATCTGTTCCTCAAGGGCGCCGACGAGGAGGCGCTGGTCGCCTTGTCGCGCTTGGCGCTGCTCCAGGCCGTGAAGGCGAGCGCACATTTCCACGGACAGGGCATCGCGCTATCGATCTCGATCAATATCAGCGTCGACGATCTGTTGAAGATCCCGGTTCCCGACGTCGTGATGCTGCATCGGCCCGAAGACAAGAGCTGGGCCGGCCTGATCCTGGAAGTGCCGGAGCGGCAGGTCGTCAACCGGATCGATCTGTTAAAGGCGCGGTCGGCGAAGCTGAAATACTCGGGCGTTTTGATCGCGATCGACAATTTCGGCCGCACCTCGAGCTATCTCGACGTCATGAACAAGATCGACTTCGCCGAAATCAAGATCGATCGTGCGCTGGTCGAAGGCTGCGCGAGCAACGCCGGCAACAGGAAGATCTGCAAAACCCTGATCCAGATGGCGCACAATTTCGGCAGCCGCGCCGTCGCCGTCGGCATTTCCAACAAGGACGATCTGCGCACGCTCGCCGAACTCGAATGCGACGTGGGGCAGGGGTTCCTGCTCGGCAAGCCCATGACCAGGCAGCAGCTCGACGACATGATCGCCAGCTACAAGCGCACATTGGAAAAGCCGGCGGATGCAGCCGCCGCGCCGCCTGTGGTGCCGGCTTAAGTCGCAGCGCTAGTTCGAATTTTCACGATCGCTCCTGATAAGAACGGCCCCGGCGTGCCGCCGACGGGGCGTCGCGTGCGCCCGCGCGGCTGGCCGTGACCTGAAAGTCGCACTTAATATGCAGCAAGACCTTGTGAAATGTCGCCGCACCCCTTGCTTCCGTCGTCACTTCGGCGTCGCAATACCGACGCGACGGAAGACTTCGGTGAGTTAGGGGGCGTTCATGCGAAGGTTGTCCGGAATCCACGCGACGGCGCGCCGCTTATTTGCTGTTGTGCTGGTGTTGGGATGCTCGGCCGTGGGGGTGCGCGCCCAGTCCGGCGCCGCCGTCACCCCAGTGCTGAGGTCCGAAGGTTTCAACGAACTCACCGGTGACCTTATACTTCAAGTCGGCGTGGGCGCTGCTTTTACGCAAAGCAACGCCACCGGACATTTTTTTGGTCCCGGGACGGCGGGCGGCATATTCATTGGCGACAACAGCTGGAATTCGGCTCTGGTCCTTTCCGGAGGCGCGTTTCTGCCGCTCGCGCCGAACTGGTACGCCGGCATCGTCGTCGACGTGACAACGCCGAGCGGCAGCGTCACCAATTACAGCCTGACTAATAATGGCATCCCGGGCTCCTCGCAGTTCCAGCAGGGCTGATCTTTCGATGCGATGGGCCGAATTTTGATGTTTCCATTCGTAACCGCCGCACCGGGCATAGGTGTCTTTGGCGAAGGCGGCGTGGCGGTGGACCAAGTCACGCAAATAATTACCGCCACCTCGGCGACGGATTTCTTCTCCGGATCCACGATGATCACCTCGCCGATCGTCGGCGGCGGCATCATTATTCCGCTGTGCTCATTCGGCGGCGGCGCCGGCGTGTGCTCGGTGTGCCCATTCGGCGCCGGCGGCGGCGTGTGCTCGATGAATCCCGCCCTTGAAGTCGAGGCTACGCACACCTTCGGGACCACCAATTGGATTGTCGGAGACACCGCGCTGTCGTCCGGTGAGGGGTCGCGAGGCGGCAATACCAGTGTGCGCGTCAAACTGACGTTCAACATCGGCAACGGCCAGACGATCGAGATTCCGGCCGACCTGCCATCGTCGCGCTAGTTCAGCACCCCGACGATCGCGCCGAGGAGGCAAGTCGTCAGCGTGCCGGACACGATCGATTTCAGCCCGAGCGAGATCACTTCCTCGCGCTTTTGCGGGCACATGGTCGACAGCCCCGCGATCATGATGCCGAGCGAGCCGAAATTGGCGAAGCCGCACATCGCGTAGAGCATGATCAAGCGCGAACGCGGATCGAGCGCGCCCGGCGGCAACGCGGCGAGCGAGAGATAGGCGACGAATTCGTTGAGCACGGTTTTCAGCCCCATCAGCCCGCCGGCGGTGACGGCCTGCGACCACGGGATGCCCATCAGCCAGCACACCGGCGCCATGATCCAGCCGAGCGCGCGCTGCAAGGTCACCGGCGCGCCGAGAAAATCCGGCAACAGCCCGAGAATGGAATTGGCGAGGTAGACCAGCGCGACGAAGACGATCAGCATCGCGGTGATGTTAAGGAGAAGCTCGAGGCCGGCTCCTGTGCCTTTGACGATGGCGTCCATGGTCGAGCTTGCAACCTGTTCGACCTCGCCGGTGTCCTGCTTGCTGCCGAGTTCGCCGCCGGTGTGCTTGTTCTCCGGATCCGGCACCATGATGAGTGAGATGAAGATCGCCGCCGGCGCCCCGAGCACCGAACAGACGGCGATATGGCCCGCGGCATTGGGAATGGCCTTGGCGAGGATGGTCGCATAGAGCACGAACACGGTGCCGGCGATGCCGGCCATGCCGCCGGTCATCACCACGAACATTTCGCTGCGCGTGAGGTTAGCGAGATAGGGCCGGATGAACAAAGGCGCTTCGACCTGGCCGACGAAAATATTCGCCGCCGTCGACAGCCCGACCGCGCCGCCGACGTCGAGCGTCTTTTCCAGCGCCCAGGAAAAGCCGCGCACGATCGGCGGCATGATGCGCCAGTAGAACAGGAGCGACGACAAGACGCTCATCACCAGCACCACCGGCAGCGCCTGGAAGGCGAGGATGAAATCGGAGCCCGGGGTCTTCGGATCGAACGGCAAGGTGCCGCCGCCGACATAGCCGAACACGAAGGAGGTGCCGGCTTTGGTGGCGGCGGCGATGGCATCGACCGTGCGGTTGATGGCGTTGAACACGCCTTGGCTCTCCGGCACTTTGAGCATCACCAGAGCCAGCGCGACGGTGACGGCAAGCCCGATGAACACCTGCCGCCACGGCACCGCGCGGCGGTTTTCGCTGATCGCCCAGGCGAACGCGATGATGACGACGACGCCCAGCGCCGATTGCAGATTTGGCATTATGAATGGAGCCCCGATGTCCCCCGGCGGCGCATATATAGCCTGATCCGCGCGTCCCCGCGAAAGCGGGGATCCGGCGCCCGCCAGGGTAAACATTTCGCTGCGCTATTCCCTCGAGTTTTAGTCAGTCTCTCTTCAAACTTGCGCCTGCGATTTAGCGGCAAAACAGAACGTTTCTGCGATGAATGATCCCAAGAAGAATGGGGTAGGGGTCAATCGTGGTTCGCGTATTTGGCAAGCTCGGTGCAGCGCTCCGTGCTGCAATCTTGGCGACATTACTGTTCTGGTGCTTCTCCACCGGCCATGCGACGGCCACGCCTGCGGCGCTTTTCGCCGTGGTCGGCGAGCGCACGCCGGCGCCGCCGATCGGCTGGGTGCAGTTCTGTCAGACCTATCAGAAGGTCTGCGACACCGCGCCGTTGCCGCCGCGCGACGTCGTGCTCGACGACAAGGCCTGGAACGATCTGAAACAGGTCAACGACCGGGTCAATCACAGCATCAAGCCGGTCACCGACATGGATCATTACGGCATGATCCAATGGTGGCGCTATCCTGACGACGGCTCCGGCGCCTGCCACAGCTACGCGCTGCTCAAGCGCCGCCTGCTCATTGCGGCCGGCTGGCCGCGCCAGGCGCTGCTCATGACCATCGTGCACGAGGCCGACGGCGACGGCCACGCCGTGCTCACGGTCAAGACCGACCGCGGCGAATTCATCCTCGACAATCTCACCGACGATATCCGGCTGTGGTCGAAGACGCCGTATCGCTACTACAAGCGCCAGTCGCAGGCCGATCCCAATGTGTGGGTCTGGATCGACGACACCCACACCGATGTGGCGGCGTCGTCCGGCGGCGGGCGGTAGCGGTTCGCGAAGTCGCAAGCCGGACTCAATTGCCAAAATTCGCGGCCAGATAATCGCCGATGGTCCGCGCTTCGTCGGGCGTGGCAGTCCCACCGCGCCCGACCATGTTGTCGACGATGTTGCGCCAATCGGCCTTGTGCCTCGGCCCCGCCGCGATGCGCTCGAGGTCGTGGCAGAGATTGCAGCGCGTCTCGACCAGATGCTTGCCTGCCCCGTCCGGCAACGCGACGGGCTTTTGCGGCGGCAGGTTTATGCCCGGTCCCAAATTCTGCGCCAGATAATTCACCACAATATCGATTTCGGGTCCCGTCAATTGCGCGCCGCGCAGCACCATGTTGTTGACGAAGAGCCGCCAGCCGGGCGCGCCGTCGCGTATTTTCGCGATCGTGCCGAGATAGTGGCATTGCGAGCACACCGCCGCAACGAGATCGCGCCCGTCGCCGGCCGGCAAGGGGTTGATCGCTTGTTGCGCCCGGCTCGGCGAAGCCGAGGCGACCGTCGCGAGCGCTGTGAGAAACACCACGACAGCACGCATGATCACACTTTCCGCGTGCGCAAAGCGGCGAGCGAATAGGGCGGATGCCATTCCGACACCGCACCGAGCCCTTCGCGCTTGATGTGAATATCCAGAAGATAGGGCTGTCCCTCGACCATGGCGCTCTTCGCGCGCGCAAATGCGTCCTTGAGCGCCGCCGGCTCCTTGATGGTCTCGCCCTCGACGCCGAAGGCGCCCGCGGCCTTGGCATAATCCACGTCGGGATCGCCGAGATAGCAGGTCATGTCGCGGCCGGCCTCGAATTGCCGGCCGGCGCTGTTCCAGATGCGGTTGCGCTCGTTATTGTAGCTGTGGTTGTTGAGCACGATCGTGGTGACCGGCGCCTTGTACCGCGCCATGCTCCACAACGGCTGCGGCCCGCTGAAACAGAAGCTGCCGTCGCCGACCACGGCAACCACCGGCACGTCAGGCCGCGCCAGTTTCACGCCGAACGCCGCCGCCATGCCCCAGCCCAGCACGTCGGGACCGGTGCTGAAATATTGCTTGTCGTCGCCGCCGAAACTCATCAGCGCTTCCATGGCTCGCCCGGAATCCACGTCGGCGACATAGCAGGTGTCGCGGTCGAGATTGGCCTCGAGTTCGAGCCCGAGCCGCTCCAGGCTGATCGGCGCGGTGTCGGTGAGGCCGCGCGCGATGCTCTGGCGCAGCTCCATCATTTGCGCAGCATAGGCGTGAGCGCGCGCCGTGCGCTCGTCGGCGATCGCCTTGAGCCGCGCCGCGGGCGCCATGGCGCGGATCGCTGCGGTGAGATCGGCGATGGCCAACCGCAGGTCGGCGACGATCGCAAGGTCCACCGGCGCGCTGCGGGCAAGACTCGTCGGATCGAGCCGGATCGAAATCAATTTGGTGCCGGGCGATGCCAGCTCGCCGAAACGATTGCCGAGATTGAGCAGCACATCGGGCTTGCCCGGGTAGCGCATCGTCTTCACCAGCGTGCCGATATAGAGCGGGTGCCGGGTCGGGAAGGGCTTTGACCAGTAGCCGAGCGCCGAACCCTGCGCGCCGTTGCCGGCGACCGGCAGGCCGAGCAGCTCGGCGAGTTCGACCAATTCCTTCTCGCCGTGGCACATGGTGATCTCGTCGCCGACGCTCAGCAGCGGATTGCTTGCCTCGATGAGCATGCGCGCCGCTTTGTCGATATCGTCCTTGTCGGGACGAATCCGCATCGGCACGTCGAATTTGCTGCGCTCGAAGATCTGCGCCTTGGCGCGCTGGTCGAGCGTATTGCTCGGCAGTGACAGGAACACCGGCCCGCAGGGCGGGGTCGACGCGAATTTCAGCCCGCGCCGCGTCGTTTCCGCCATGGCCGCCGCCGACTGCGCCTGCCAGAACCATTTGGTGATCGGTTGCGTCATCAGTTCATGGTGGTCGGCTTCCTGGAACTGGTCGCGGCCGAGCGCGTCCTGATCGACCGAGGCGACCACGACCAGAAGCGGAATCTGGTCCTTGGCGCTGTTGACCATCTGCGTCATGGCGTTGGGCAGTCCGATATTGGCGACGACGACGACGCCGGTGCGCCCGGAGGCGCGCGCATAGCCGTCGGCCATGGCCACCACGGCGCCTTCCTGAATGCCCTTGATCAGGTGAATGCCGGGCTCGTCGACCAATGCGTCGAAGATCGAATGATCGCCGGTCGACGGATTGAAGAAAATGTACTCGACGCTGGCCGCCTTGAGCTGCGCCACGAACAGCGCGCCGCCGGTGCCTTCGACATCGCGGATCGCGGCCGGCGCGTCGGTAGGCGGGCCGCCGCTCTGACCACCCTGACCGAGCGGCGCGAGATTCTGCGCCACGGATTGCGCGGCGACGGTGCTCATCCCGAGCGCGCTGAGGCCTGAGACCAATTGCCGGCGCGATAGACCTTGGTCGAGATACTGCTTGATGAGCTCTTTCACGAAAAACCTCCCCCGAGTCGCTACGCGCAAATCGGCCATCGTTAAAGCCGTCGCGTCTTATCTTTGCGGCAAGACTAACACTGGGAAGGCGATGGCTTAAAGGGCGGTGTTTGCTGAGGGCCGTGAACCGGCATAGTGAGGGATCAGTCGCTGGCAGCAATCACTAAGCTGTCAGCCGTCGTGGGTCGCATAATCGACCGCTTAGCATACCCTCGTTGTTGATCTCGATCTGGAAGATTTCGGACAAGCCCGCCCTTCCGGACGACGTTAGTTGGAGTGCACGGCTGCCCGACACACGTTCGAGCCATCCGAGCTCCAATAGACGATCCAGAATCCGAGCTCCGACGAGTCCCTTGAGGTGATAACGACGCTCGCTCCAGTCGAGACAAGGCTGGCAAAAAATCCGCCGAGTCCGCAGCCTCAGATCAGCGCCGAACGCGGAAAGGAAGCGCCCGCCCGTAGACGTGACCTCACCGCCGTCATCGGTGAGTACGATGTGCCCCATGGCCACAAGTGCATCGGTAACAGCGACTCCTACCTGGCCAGCCAGGTGATCGTAGCAACTTCGGGCAAAACGGAGTGCATCGTCGGTTGCTGACCGCGGCTGACGGCGGGGTGGCACCTCTATGGCGGCGACGACCTTGATGCTCTCCAGCATTGCCGCGACCAGAGGGGACGCGATCCGGTAATAGCTGAAGCGGCGCTCGCGAATGACAGTCAAAAGCCGCGCGGCAACCAGCTTGCTCAGGTGGCCGCTTGCCGTCGAGCGAGAGACATTGGCGCAGTAAGCAAGCTCAGTGGCCGTCAGCGACTGGCCGCCCATAAGGGCGCTAAGCATCGTCGCTCGCGCAGTATCACCCACGAGAGCGGCCACTTCCACCAGATTTGCCGCCGCGACCATCCTCAACCCTATCGCTGATACCGGAAGCATATCAATTGAAGACAGTTCGGCATGGGCCGAACTGTTCGCGCGAGACAATTGCGAACCTCGCAGCAAGAATGCGCGCACTGCTATGCGCGTTGAGCCGATTTCGACTTATCTCGAACGACGCCGCAAGCGTCCAATCTATCCAGTAATTATGGCTGGCGAAACCGTTTGCGTATCGGGATTGCCTCCGTTCGATCCGGGGACCGGCGCGAAAGCCTGAGCAGGGAATATGATCCTCCAGGAGTTAAACGTCATGTTGATCCGCACCCTTTATTTCGAGCATGCAAGTATCATTGCTGCCGTGGTTTGCAGCCTGATCGTCGCCGGCCTTCTGAAGGGGATAATCGGGGTCGGCATGCCAGTCGTCGCGCTGCCGCTGCTGTCGCTGTTCATCGATATCAAATCAGCGGTCATGCTACTGAGCATGCCTTTGATCTTCAGCAACGTGCCGCAGGCGCTGGAGGGCGGAAAGACTGGACGATGCCTCATGCAATTGATGCCGGTGATTCTCGGCATGATTCCCGGCCTCTTCCTTGGAGTTCGGGTCCTGTTGGCGCTCGATGCGAACGTTGCAGAGATTATCGCAGGCCTAGCGGTTATGGGTGTCGGCGGCGTCACGCTGCTCGTGCCGAAGCTGCAGCTTCAGCCTCGCTTGGTTTTACCAACCGGCATCACATTCGGATTTTTCGGCGGGATTCTGGGAGCCATCGCGGCGATGCCGGGACCGCTTGTTTTCATATTTCTGCTTGCAAAGGGACTGCGCGGAAGGGCGTTTACAAAGGAAGCATCGCTGTATCTCGTCGTTTCTGCCGGCTTGCTGGCAATTCTTCTGACGGCCAGCCGCCAGTTCAATTGGCTTGACGTTTTAGTCTCGACGGCTGCGATGTTGCCAGTCGTGCTCGGCATGTACTTCGGACAACATATGCGCGATAAAATTGCACCAGAGACATTCGAGAAGCTGGTGTTGATCGCGGTCATTGCCGCGGGCGCCGAGTTGCTGCGACATGGTTTCTTCAGTTGACGGGCTTGCCGATGCCGCTGCGGTTGGTTCGTCAGGTGCCGCCGCAGCGTCGCGAAGTTGCGTCGGAGGCGGTAGCAGGGGCTTTGGGGGGCGAGCAGGCCCTCGACTTTACGCCGGACGAGTAGGCAAGCCAGCCGCCGGACATTGTCTCGGCCAAGTACGCAATCTTTCACCACCACATCAGCGCCCCACCTAGCGCCAACACCAGCGCCGGTGGCATAACCAGCACCCCCAAGCGCAGAAACGCCAGCGCCCCGACGGTCTGCCCGTCGCGGCGGAGTGCGGTGAGCCACAAAATGGTCGCGAGTGAGCCGGTGACGGAGAGGTTCGGGCCGAGATCGACGCCGATCAGGACGGCGCTCGTCACCTGATCGGGCGGCTGCGCGCTCGCGATGGCGCTCGCTGCGACAAGGCCTGTCGGGAGATTGTTGGCGATATTGCTGACGAAGGCCGTAACGAGGCCCGCGCTCCAGGCCGCGGCGGAAGGCGAGTGCGCCACCGCCTGTTGCAGGAGCGCAGCGATCGCGGCGATCGCGCCGGTTTGGCCGAGCGCTTCGACAAGGACGAACAACGCCGCGACGAGCGGCAGCACGCCCCAGGATATTTCCTTCACCAGCAACCAGGCTTTGCCTGGGTTGGCCACGGTGACGATGGCGGCGGTGGCGAGGCCGGCGATGCAGGTCGGCAGGCCGAGTTGAACATCCAGCGTGGAAGCGGTGAGGAGCGCGATTGCGGTCGCCGCGATCCCTGCGGCCGCCGTCTTGCCGCCCGCGGTCAGGGTGGGCACCGCGACATCGCTTGCGATGTTTTGCCGGAGCGCCTTGCGCTGCGTGAAGCGCAGCACGGCATAGGTCGAACCGATCGCGAGCACTGACGGCAGGAGATAACGCGGCAGCCAGACGAGCAACGGCGGCATATGGCTTGCGTAGATCACGAGGTTCGCCGGGTTCGAGATCGGCAGCACGAAGGAGGCGGCATTGGCGATGAAGGCACAGACCAGGAGAAAGGGCAGCGGCGTTTCCGCTTTCGCCGTGCGCATGACGGCTCCGACCGCGGGCGTCAGCACCACCGCCGTCGCGTCGTTCGACAGGAATACCGTCACCACGGTGCCGACGATGTAGGTCAGCAGGAACATCTGACGCGCCGAGCCGCCGGCATGGCGCACAGCCTGCGCCGCTAGCCAATCGAACAGGCCTTCGTAGCGCGCCACTTCCGCGAGCAGCGTCATGCCGGTGAGGAAGAGATAGACGTCGGTGCCCTTGCCGATGCCGGTGAGCGCGATGCCGGGCGCGATCGCGCGCAGCAGCAACAGCACAATGACGGCGGCCACCGGCCAGACCGCCTCGGTGAAAGCGAAGGGGCGAATGACGATGCCGAGAATGGCGAAGCCCGCGGCGGCCCAGATCATGACGTCAGGCGACATTAAATGCGGCGGCCTCCGGTCTCGCGGTCATTGTACGGAATGACGACGGCGTTGAAGGGATCGAAACGCGGGCTCTCAGAGGCCGCCATAGGCCTTCTCGTCGGCCGCGCTCGACCACTCGGAGAATGCAGCGAACGGATCGTCGGTCTCGTGCGTCGAAGCTTTGTCGAGCAGCACGCCGTCGTCGGTCACACGATAACGCAGCGTATCGCCGGGCTTCAGCCCGAGCCGCTCGCGCACTTGGCGCGGAATCACGGTCCGGCTTCTGACCGATACCTTCGAGAAGGCCTGCACTTTCACAAAGCTCGGCGTGCGCGTCTGACGGTTCATGCATCGAATATGGCTTACCGTCTTCGCTCTTACAAAGTTGGCCTAGTCTCCGGAGATGTGACAAGGCTTGACATGTGTCACTATTTAAGTTACTTGCCCGGCAAGCTCGCTCGTCGAAGGAACGTCACCGGTGACAGCCGATTGATGGGGCGAGTGCGGTTCCTGCGGGCGGGGCTTGTAACCCCGCTCCCGGGCGGTCCGGGCATCGACCCTGCCGGCATTACGACCGGCGCGCGAGGTGCTTCGCTTAAGCGCGAGCGGTTGAGCGGCTAACGCCCGATCGCTCACGTGAAGCGCGGCCCGGATTGAGCCGCAGCGTTCGGTCGCTGCGACAAGCGCCGCGGTGGAGCGCCGAGAGGCGAGCGCGCCCCCTCCCTGACCCTCCCCCGCAAGCGGAAGAGGGAAAAGAAGGCGAGGGAAAAAGGCGCGCTGCCGCATCCGCTTGATGCGGCCAACGGATGGTGCGCCTGTCGGCGCTCCGCCTCCCTTCGTTTGCAAGACTCGGGGGCGCCGGCGCCGCGAGAATACCGTCTCATTCGTCATTGCCGGGCTTGACCCGGCAATCCATGCTGACAAGCAGCATGAAAATGTTGGGAGGTTGCAATGGCACGCATCCGTTTCGAATTCGGCGCGCTGACGCTTGACGCCGAACTGCTCGACACGCCGACCGCGAAAGCGATCGCCACAGCGCTGCCGATCGCGAGCGCCGCCATGATCTGGGGCGAAGAAGTGTATTTCGAGACACCCGTCCGGGTGGCGCGTGAAAAAGACGCCTGCGCGGTGGTCACGCCGGGCGAGATCGCCTATTGGCCGGACGGCGACGCCATAGCCATCGGTTTCGGCCGCACGCCGATTTCGAAGGCCGACGAGACGCGGCTCGCCAGCCCCTGCAATATCTGGGCGAAGGCGCTCGGCGACGTGAAGACGCTCGCGCAAGTGCGCGCCGGGACGAAGATCAGAGTCAGTGCGATCGATTAATATCCGTCATTGCGAGGAGCGGAGCGACGAAGCAATCCAAACTCGGAGCGAGCGGCCCTGGATTGCTTCGCTGACACTCGCAATGACGATGATCAGGATTGGCCAGGCGGCGGCGGATTTCCGCCTTCCCGCCGCTGCGCGAAAAATACCGTCAGATCCCAGGTGTTGCGGATGTTGACCAGGAGCGAAAAGATCAGCGCGCCGGCAAGCAGCGGCGGGCCGATCGTAGAATGGGCATGGATGAAGATCGCCGCCGCGAGGGTAGCGGCATAGCCGAGCGGCGGGCTCACGCCATAGCCGATGTGGTCGTCGATATCGGTGACATTGCTGCGCAGCACGCGGCGCAGAATGAAGAGCGAATAGGCGCACGCTGCCGCGGCGCTGACGCCGACAATGAGCGCGAGCGAGGTATCGGTGGTATCTGGCATCAGCGCGATCAGGCTGACGAACAGCACATAGGTATAATGAAACAGCACCGGACTGGTGAAGGTGCGCGTCGGGCTCGACGGCGCGGTGCTCATGAAGCCGGTGCCGATCGAGGCGGCGACGAATAACAGCGCTGCCAGCGCCGCCGCCGCCGTGCCGAGCAGTCCGTAGAATTCGTGCCAGCCTTCGAGCATTTGTTGATCTCAGTGGAGTGCGATCGCGCTCAAACCGTCACCTGAGGTGGCCGCGAAGCGGCCCTCGAAGGGCGACGGCCCGGGCCGTGCATCCTTCGAGGCTCGCTACGCTCGCACCTCAGGATGACGGGGAACTTGGACGACACAACCACGATTGGAGATCGCAAGTATGCTCTACCCTCTACCAACAAACGGCATCAGGTTCGCCATCACGGTCATGAACAGCACATTGGTGTCGAGCGGCAGGCTGGCCATGTAGACCACGGCGCGGCCGACGTCTTCGGCGGCCATGCGCGCTTCGATCATCTTGCGGCCGTCGGGCTGCAGCACGCCGTCGCCCTGCACCATGCGGTCGGTGAGCGGGGTCGCTGCATTGCCGATGTCGATCTGGCCGCAGCAGATGTCGAGGCCGCGGCAGTCGAGCGCGGTCTGCTTGGTCAGCCCGGTGACGGCGTGCTTGGTCGCCGTGTAAGCGGCGGCACCCGGGCGCGGCGTATGCGCGGAGATCGAGCCGTTATTGATGATGCGGCCGCCGCGCGGATCTTGCGCCTTCATGATCTTGATGGCTTCTTGCGTACAGAGGAACACGCCGGTGAAATTGGTGGCGACGACGGCCTGCCACTTGTCGAACGGGATGTCCTCGATCGGCATTGCCGGAGCGCCGATGCCGGCATTGTTGAACAGCACGTCGAGCCGGCCGTAGGTCTTCTTGGTTTCGGCGAACAGCGATTTGATCGAGGCCGGATCGGCGACGTCGGTTGGCACCGGCAGCGCTTCGCCGGGCGTCTGCGCGCCTTCGGCGGCGACCGCCTCCAGCATGTCCTTGCGCCGGCCGGCCAGCACCACGGCATAGCCTTCTTTCATCAGCGCCAAGGTCACCGCGCGGCCCACGCCGGTGCCGGCTCCGGTCACCAATGCAACTTTTCGCCCAGCCATGCCTGCCTCCCGTTTGAACGTTGGGGAAAGCCAATATCATCTCTCCCGGCGCGCGGGGAGAGGCGATCGTGGGTGGCAAGGCGGGACCGCGCGGTCAGCTTGCCAGCGCGATTTCCCGGTCGGGGCTGGCGAGGCCGCGATAGTCCTCGGGCGAGGCGAGCCGCTTGTCGATTTCTTCCGGCGCGCCGGGCTTGCCGAAGCGGTATCCCTGCATCGAATGGACGCCCGCGGCGCGCAGGAAGAGATGCTGCTCCGCGGTCTCGACGCCTTCGGCCGTGACCTTCATGCCGAGCCCGCGGCCGAGGCTGACGACGGCGTGCACGATGGCGGCGGCGTCGGGCGCTTTCTCGATCGAGCGCACGAAGCTCGAATCGATCTTGAGCTTGTCGAACGGGAAGCGGCGCAGATAGAGGAGGCTCGAATAGCCCGTGCCGAAATCGTCGAGCGCGAAACGCACGCCGACGGCCTTGAGCCGCAGCATCGACAGTTCGGCGGTCTCGAGATTGCCGAGCAGAGTGCTTTCGGTGAGTTCGAGCTCGAGCCGGTTGGCGTCGAATTTGGTCTCGGCGAGGATGCGCTCGACCACGTCGACGAAATCGGAGCGGCGGAATTGCAGCGGCGAGACGTTCACCGCGACGGTGAGTTTCGGCCAGTTCCTGGCTTCGAAACAGGCAAGTCGCAGCATGTATTCGCCGAGCTCGACGATGAGGCCGGAATGTTCGGCGATCGGAATGAAGCGCGACGGCGGAATTTCGCCGTGCACCGGATGGGTCCAGCGCGCCAGCGCCTCGACGCCGATGATGGTGTCGCCCGCGGCATTGACGATCGGCTGGTAGGCGGCGCGGAGTTCGTTGTTCTGGATGGCCTTGAGCAGATCGCCTTCGAGCAATTTGCGGCTCGACAGATCGGCGTCCATCGCCGCGTCGTAGATGCAGGCGCGGTTGCGGCCCTCGTTCTTGGCGCGATAGAGCGCCATGTCGGCATAGCGCAGGATATCGGCGGCGTCGCCGACGCGGCGGTCGATGACGGCGATGCCGATCGAGGCGCCGATGATGATGTTATGGCCGCTGATGGCGTAAGGCGCGCACACCGCGGTGATGATGCGCTGGGCGATGGCCTGCAGCGAATAGGAATCCAATTCGCAAGCCGTGATGATGGCGAATTCGTCGCCGCCGAGCCGCGCCACGAGATCCTCGTCGCGCATGATGCGGCTCAAGCGCTGGGTGACGTTGAGGATAAGCTCGTCGCCGATGTGATGGCCGAGCGTGTCGTTGACGTCCTTGAAGTGGTCGAGATCGATGTAGAACACGGCCGCTGTCGGGCCGCCGGCGCGCACGTCGGCGATGACGCGTTCGAGCCGGTCGCTGAAATAGATGCGGTTGGGCAGGCCGCAGACCGGATCGTGCAGCGCCAGATGCCGCAATTGCCGCTCGCCGGCGTCGATCTCCTGCGAAGTGCGGCGCATGTGCCGGAAGACGAGTCCGACGAGAAGCGCGAAACCGGCGAGCGCGATCGCGATGAACGGCAGGACGCTCTGGACGACGGTGGCGCCCGGCCGCGTCGGAATTCCAGGCAAAGCGCACGATGCGGCCGCCTTGCGGATCGGCCAATTCCATCGTGCGATCGCCGCCCGCCTGCGCCGGATCGTCGATCGTGCGCAGCGCGGCAAGCTGCAGGTGCGTGCCGATCGTATTGAGCAGGCGGCCGGTGATGTATTTCACCGAGACCACGATCGGCGCCCCGGCATTGCCGGACGCGAGTTGCGCGGCGGTGCCGACCGCGACCGCCGAGACGAAGGCCGGCTTGTTCTCGAAACGCTGCATCAGCACCGTGCTGCGGCCCGGCTTTTCGGGATCCTGCGTCTCCATCACCGCAATGGTGTGATCGGGCGCCGCCTTCAGACGTCCGCGCAGAAGCGCAAGGCTTGGCGCAATCTGCGCGGCAAGATCGCTCGCATTGGCGCCGGCCAGATCGCGCGCATAGGCGTAGACGATGTGGTCATTGGCGTCGACGATCATCTCGGCGTCGGTATGAAAATAGCTTTCCGCCCAAGGCCCGATCCACCGGCCGGTCCATTCGGTATCGTAGGCATCGCAAATCTTGGCCGCGGCCGCTGGCGTTGCGGCCACGCTTTCGAGCACGTGCAAGGCGCGAAGGCCGTGATCGACCATCGCCTGGCGGACCAATTGCTGCTCGGTGTTGAAGGAGACTTCGTCGGCGCGCTGGGCCGAGGTCAGAACGGCGACGATGACGCAAACGATGGCGACGGCCACGATCACGCCGATCGGCACGACCAGGCTCAGCCGCGCCTGATCCCACCGCGACCGCTTACTTTCCCCGGCGATATGCGACCGCGCCGAAGGCACCACGCTGCCACCCTTTGGACTAAACGCCTGCCGGACCATAGGAAGCAAAGATTGCGAATGGCTTGCACTTAAAGCGGGTAAAGGGTTTCGCCGCGCGGGCCGCGCGTTTCCGTTCGGGTTCGTTAATGAAGCGTAAATTGCCCTCACCCTGACCCTCTCCCGCTTGCGGGGGAGCCCTCTCCCAATCCCTCCCCCGCAAGCAGGGGAGGGTTAGGGTGGGGGTGTCAGCGCCGGTTACTGTAGGGCGGGCGCGGTATGCCGATATGGGCGGCGCGCAAGGCCGCCGACCAGCGCTCGCGCAGATCGGTGAAATAGGGCTCGCCGGGCTCGATCCGGTAGACGAGTTCCGGGTCGCAGGCGTCGCGGCGCACCACCAGCACGTCGATCGGCATGCCGACGCTGAGATTGGAGCGCATGGTGGAATCGATGGAGACGAGCCCGACCTTGAGCGCGTCGTAGATGTCCATCTCGTAATTGATGGCGCGATCAAGCACCGGCTTGCCGTACTTGTGCTCGCCGATCTGCAGATAGGGCGTATCGGTCGTGCATTCGATGAAATTGCCGGCCGAGTAGATCATGAACAGCCGCATGCGCTCGCCGGCGATCTGGCCGCCGAACAGGAAGGAGACGTCGAAATTCACGTCCGAGGCTTCGAGCGCCTTGCCCTCCATGGTGTGAACGGTGCGGATGACGTGGCCGACGCGCTGCGCCGCCTGGAACATGGTCGGCGCATTCATCAGCGTTTCGCGCTCGCCGGTTTCCGGATTGTCGTAGCCCTCCACCAGGATGCTGACGACCGATTGGCTGATCGACAGGTTTCCCGCGGTGGCGATCGCCATGACCCGCTTCTTCGGGTCCTTGAACACGTGCAGTTTGCGGAAAGTCGAGATGTTGTCGACGCCGGCATTGGTTCGTGTGTCCGCGAACATCACGAGCCCTTCGCGTACGAGAATCCCACCGCAATAGGTCATCTGTCAGTCCCCCGGGCGGTCCTTATAGCATCCCACATGGCAGTGCGAAGACATGAGTGAAGTCACAAGCGAAGGCGCGGATCACTGACCGACTTTGATGGCGACCGCGAGCGTTTCGGCGCCCAATCCGTAGCGCATCCGCCGCACCGGCGCGGCGCCAAGCGCATCGAGGCCGATAGCGACGCGGACGTGGCAGTCCGTCGGGCAAAAGCCGTTGGCCGGATCGAAGGCCACCCAGCCGAGTTCGGGCACGAAAGCCTCGGCCCAGGCGTGGCCCGCCGCCTGGGCGTGCGCGCCGTCCTCGTGCCGGAAATAGCCGGCAACATAACGCGCCGGAATGCCGAGGCTATGCGCCGCGCCGATAAAGATGTGGCTCAGATCGCGCGACGGACCGCGTTTGGCGGCAAACGCCTCGGCCGCGCTCGAGGAGCCTTCCGGTTCATCGGAATCGTGCGCCATTTCCTCGTAGAGTCGGTCCAGGATGCCATGCAGCTCGCCGAGAAGCTCGCCGCCTTTTTCGGCGCGGATGCTCTGCGCAAAATCCCGGATCGCGTCATCGGCTTGGGTCAATGCGGTGTCGCGGAGAAACAGGCTCGGTCCGAAGCGCTCGACGGTGCCGCGCACGATGCCGTTATTGTTCTGCGTCTCGACTTCGCCGTCGACCTCGACGCTCAATTCGGAGAACGGGCCGTCGGCCGAAAAGACGTGGGCGATATTGCCGAACGCATCCTCTTGCGCCGCAAGCCTCGCATCCGCCGAGACGTCGATGCGCCAGCGCACCACATGCTGACCCTCGTGGTTGCGCGGCGTGAGGCGGAGCATCTGGATCACGCCGGCCGCCGGCGGGTCGTAGCGGTATTCGGTGCGGTGAGCGATGCGAATGCGCATATCGGGGATTAGGTAACCTAAAGATCAATCGTCCGTTCGTCCAAAGATAGATGATATGGATTGCGTTGTCCCCTGACTCCGATCGCGGGCTACCGCGCATGCCTGTTCACAGCAAGTATTGCTGCGAGACCGCGGAGCCGAGACGGTTGTTATCTTCGACAAAGGCGTCGATGAATTCGTGCAGGCCGTTCTGGAAAATCTGCTCGATCTTTGAGTTTTCGAGCCGCGCGCGGACGGTGCGGGCCTGGCGCTGCGCCGGTCCCTGCCGGCCATAGGCGGTGGCGATGCGATCGAGATTCTGCACCAGGTTTTCGTAGCAGCTCGCCAGCGATCGCGGCATCTCGTCCCGCAGCATTAGAAGATCGGCGACGAGCCAGGGTTTGACGTTTTCGCGATAGACCCAGTGATAGGCGGTCAGCGCCGACACCGAGCGGAGAATGGACGACCATTGGAAATAATCGAGCGGTCCGCCGACCTTCTCGTCGGCCGGCAACAGCAGATGATATTTCACGTCGAGGATGCGCGCGGTGTTATCGGCGCGCTCGATATAGACGCCGAGCCGCGAGAACCAATAGGCGTCGTTGCGCAGCATGGTCCGGTAGGCCGAGCCGTCGAAGCGCAGCGACGATCCGAGCACCCAGCGCAGATAGCGGGCGAATTCCTCGCGCGAACGCGGGCCGTTGCCCCAGCGCTTGAGCTCGAGCCAGGCGCCGTTGATGGCGTCCCACATTTCGCTGGTCAGCGCGGTGCGCACGGCACGTGCATTGAGCCGCGCGGCCTCGAAGCAATTGCGGATCGACGACGGATTGCTGGTGGAGAAGGCGAGGAATTCGGTGACGGTCTCTTCGTTGGCTTCCTTGTAGTGTTCGAAGAAGCCGCCGGCGCAACCGGCCGTCGCCACCGCGGATTCCCATTCATTGGTGGTGCCGACATAGGCGAGCGGCAGCGCGGTGAGGCGCAATGTGGTGTCGAGAATGCGCGCGATATATTCCGCGCGTTCGACATAGCGGGCGAGCCAATAGAGGTTGTCGGCGGTACGCGAAAGCATGGTTCTACCCGTCCAGCACCCAGATCTATTCGTCCAACACCCACGTGTCTTTTGTGCCGCCGCCCTGGCTTGAATTGACCACGAGCGAGCCCTTCTTGAGCGCGACGCGCGTCAGGCCGCCGGGCACGATGCGGATGCGGTCGCGGCCGACCAGCACGAAGGGCCGCAGATCGACATGGCGCGGTGCGATGCCTTCCTCGACGCAAGTCGGGCAGGTCGACAGCGCCAGCGTCGGCTGCGCGATGAAATTCTTCGGGTCGGATTTGAGCTTGGCGTGGAACGCGGCAATCGTCGCCTTGTCGGCCTTGGGCCCGATCAGCATGCCGTAGCCGCCGGAGCCGTGGACCTCCTTCACGACCAGTTCTTCGAGATGGTCGAGCACGTAAGACAGATGCTCACTCTCCCGGCAGCGCCAGGTCGGCACGTTCTTCAAGATCGGCGCTTCGCCGAGATAGAACTTCACGATCTCCGGCATGTAGCTGTAGACCGCCTTGTCGTCGGCAACGCCGGTGCCGACCGCGTTGGCGAGCGTCACGTTGCCGGCGTGATAGGCCGACATCAGGCCCGGTACGCCGAGCGCGCTGTCGGGGCGGAACACCAAGGGATCGAGAAAGTCGTCATCGATGCGGCGATAGATGACGTCGACGCGTTTTAAGCCCTCGGTCGTGCGCATATGGACGACTTCGCTTTTGACGACGAGGTCGCGGCCTTCGACCAGTTCGACGCCGAGCTTGTCGGCGAGGAAAGAGTGTTCGTAATAGGCCGAATTATAGACGCCCGGCGTCAAGAGAACCACGTTGGGTTCCGACGATGCCGCTTGCGGCGCGATGGATTTCAATGTCGCCAGGAGTTCGTCGGGATAGTTCTCGACCGGCGCGACGTGGTAGCGCGAGAACAGTTCGGGGAAGAGCCGCAGCATGATCTCGCGGTTCTCGAGCATGTAGGAGACGCCCGACGGCGTGCGCGCATTGTCCTCGAGCACATAAAATGTGTCGGCGTCGAGCCGGATGATGTCGATGCCGGCGATATGCACGTAAATGTCGTGCGGGACTTTTTGGCCGTTCATCTCCGGGCGGAATACCGGATTTTGAAAGACCAGGTCCTCGGGGATGACGCCGGCTTTGAGAATCTCGCGGCGGCCGTAGATATCCTTGATGTAAGCGTTGATGGCTTTGACGCGCTGTTCGAGGCCGCGCCGCAGCAGGGTCCATTCCTTGGCCGAGATGATGCGCGGAATGACGTCGAAAGGGATGAGGCGTTCCTGCGCCTCGGGATCGCCGTAGACGGCAAACGTGATGCCGATGCGGCGGAACAAGAGCTCGGCTTCGCGGCGGCGGAAATCGAGGACGTCGGGTTTGACTTCGTTCAGCCACTGCGACAGTTCGGCATAGGCCGGCCGCACATTGTCCCCGGTGCCGTCCCCAGTCCCGTTCATTTCGTCGAACATGTCGACCCCGGCCGCTTCCGCCTCAAACCTTTGCGGCGTCTGCACTTGTAGCAGTATTCACTCGTAGCAATCTTTGCGCCAAGTCATGGCCAAGTCAGGCGGAGGAAGGAACGCTCTCAAAGCCCTCCTGTTCCTATTTTTGCCCATGTTTTGGGCGGGTTGACTATAGCGATGGCGGCGCACTGCCTGGAGCCCGGATACGGCGGCCCACGATCTGAGCGGCGACCACGGCGGGGGATCGCTTGAGCGCATGCGCCCGCCGCGCTAGAGCAGGCGGCATCACGGGAGAAAATGCCATGCCGAACAGCTCGGCGAGTAGCTTGGCCGGCAGTACGGCCGAAAGAGCGGCCGCGACCGTCAGTGGCATCGTTACCGCCGCTGTGCTCGTGATCGGCGATGAGATTCTGTCCGGCCGCACCAAGGACAGGAATATCGGCTTCATCGCCGAATATCTCACCGGCATCGGTATCGATCTCAAGGAAGTGCGCGTCGTTCCCGACGAAGAGCCGGAAATCATCGCGGCGCTCAATGCGCTGCGCGCGCGCTACACTTATGTGTTCACCACCGGCGGCATCGGCCCGACCCACGACGACATCACCGCCGATTGCGTCGCCAAAGCGTTCGGTGTTCCGCTCGAATATCATCCACGCGCGGTCGAGATCATGCGCGAGCGCGTCGCTTCCACCGGCGGCGTCATGAACGAGGCGCGTATGCGGATGACGCGCGTTCCCAACGGCGGCGAGCTTGTCCTCAATAAAATATCGGCCGCGCCGGGCTTCTGGATCGGCAATGTCATCGTCATGGCGGGCATTCCGAGCGTCATGCAGGCGATGGTCGAATACGTCACGCCGCAGCTCAAAACCGGCACCCGGATGCTGTCGGAAAGCGTGCGCGCCGATTGCCGCGAGGGCGATATTGGCACCGAACTCGGCGAAATCGCCAAGGCGCATCCCGACGTGGTGATCGGCTCGTATCCGTTCGTGGACGAGAACAAGGGCGCCAATACCAATGTCGTGATCCGTTCGCGCGACCCGGAAAAGCTCGCCGCCGCTAAGCAGGCGGTCGAAGCCATGCTGTTGCGGGTCAAAGCCGGACTCGCGGGCGCCAAGGCATAGGCCAAGGCATAGCCGGGCGTGATTGACGCCGAATCGCTCCTGCGGCGCAATGCCTGAGTGATTCGTCCAACAATCCCCAACTTTGCGCGCGAGAAGTGCGGCATGGACCGACGCCGGATCGTCTTTCTCATCTGTGCGCAGCTTATCGCAGCGCTCTGCGCTGCGATATTCAATGACGGTCGCGCCATCGCCGCAGCAAACCTTCAGGGACTTGGCGTCGTCTATCTGCACGGCAAGGCCTCGTGGCCCGGCGCGCTCAACGGCGGAATCCTGAGTTCGCTCGAAGACGAGGGTGCGCTGGTGGCGATGCCGGAAATGCCGTGGTCGTTCCACCGGCGCTACGCCGCCACATACGATCAGGCGATGGGCGAGATCGACACGGCCGTCGCCGGGCTGAAAGCCAAAGGTGCGACCCGCATTCTCATCATCGGCCATTCGCTCGGCGCCAATGCCGCCATCGGCTATGCGGCGCGGCATCCCGATCTCGCCGGCGTCGTCGCGCTCTCGCCGGGCCACTTGCCGGACCAGGACAATATGCGCAGTTTCGTCAGCGATGCCGTGGCGCGCGCCAAGAAGCTGATCGCCGAGGGAGAAGGCAACGTGCCGCAGACCTTTCCCGACATGGCGCAGGACATTCCGCTGACGGCAACGGCGACGCCGATCGTCTATCTCAGCATGTTCGATCCCGACGGCCCGGCGGTGATCCCGAAGAACGCGGCGATCATGGGCGCCGCGGCGAAACCGGTGCCGCTGTTGTGGGTTGTCGGCAAGCTCGACCCAATCGATCACCGCGGTCCGGAATACGCTTTCAACGCCGCGGCCAAGAATCCGAAGAGCAAATATATCGAGGTCTTTGCCGGCCATCTGACGACGCCGCTCGTCGCCCATGGCAATGTGATCGACTGGATCAATTCGCTGTGATGAGCTCGTAGCCTCGACTGCACTGCCTCGACTTGCCGCAGCGAGCGGCGATGCTTACCTACGCCGTGCATTTCTTCGGCATGTATTCCTCGGCGCGAGCGAGAATCAGGTGAGCGAGACGGAAGCACTTCTCAGCGTGCTGCGGCAGGCAACCGACGCCGATTGTGCGGCCGCTATCGAACAGGCGGTTCGCGACGGCTCCGATCGCGACCTCTGTCGCGTCAATGTACTGAGCTTTGCCGCGAAGCACGGTCTCGACGAGGAAAAGGCGATTTCGGCGTTCCTGCACGCCGCGCGGCTCGGCATCTTCGAACTGTCATGGAACGTGCTTTGCCCGGGTTGCGGCGGCGTCCTCGACGCCAGTTCAACGCTGAAAACGGTCAACCGCGAAGAATACGAGTGCATGCTGTGCGCGTGCGGCTACGAGCCGACGCTCGACGGGATGGTGGAGGTTACATTCACCGTCAGTCCACGCATACGCCGGATCGCAGCGCACAGCCCGGACACGCTTTCTGAAGCCGAATATTACCGGCAGATCTTTTGGAGTTCCGGCGTCGATCTGCCGGAATCGCTCGGCGACAGTCTCGCCGAGTTCACTGTCGATTCGATCGAACTGCCGCCGGGCGAGAAGGCGGTGTTGTCGGTGCAACTGCCGAACGATTTCGTCATCGTTTTCGATCCCGTCACGCATGCCACGCAATTTCTCGACGTCAAGGGTGAGCCGACACGCGAGCGGCAGACGCTGACGATGGTGTTCAATCCGGTAAAGGCGCCTTTCGGGACGGTCGAGATGCGGCCCGGGCCGTTGCGGCTGTCGCTGGAGAACCGCACCGACCGCCGTGTGCTGCCGGCGCTTTGGATTGCCGGCGATGCGCTGCATGGCCTGCTTGGCAAACGCAAGCCGTTCCTCACGGCAAAGCGCCTCCTCACCAATCAGACTTTCCGCGATATCTATCGGACCGATACACTCGACGTCGACCAGCGGCTGAAGATCACGAGCCTCACTTTCCTGTTCACCGATCTCAAGGGTTCGACCGCGCTCTATGAGCGCGTCGGCGATCTCGTCGCCTACGATCTGGTGCGCCAGCACTTTCACGTGCTGCACGAAGTGGTGGCGGCGGAGGCGGGGGCGGTCGTGAAAACGATCGGCGATGCCGTTATGGCGACATTCTCAACGCCGGACCGCGCGCTGGCGGCCGCCTTGCGCATGCGTCAGGAGATGGCGCGCATCAATGCGCAGCGTCAGAACGAGGATTTGTTGCTCAAGATCGGCATTCACGAGGGACCGTGTCTCGCGGTCACGCTGAACGATCGGCAGGATTATTTCGGCCAGACCGTAAATATCGCCGCGCGGGTGCAAGGGCTTGCATCCTCGCGGGCTATTTTCGTGACCCAGCCGGTCATCGAGGATAAAAAGACGGCTCACATCCTGGAGAAGTCGGGTCTGCATCCGACCATGCAGCGCGCGGCCTTGCGCGGCCTTGCCGACGAGACGACGGTTTACGAGATTCCTTGATTTCGAAGCGCGCAACCGGTGTGATATCGATCTTTCGTTTGAGCATGATCTTTTCCGACCTTCCTTCGCCCGCCGAAGCGGGCTTCGCGAAGGCGGGAATCCGGTTTCCACTTTTCGGGATCATGTTCTGAGGAACGTCGCGAACACGCCGATGCCGTTACAAGAAGTCGATCAGCCGTCCGGTCAGCCAAAGACACTCTCCATCTCGTGGGACCGCTTCCACCGCGACTGCCGGGCGCTCGCGGCGCAGCTCCATAACGGCGGACCATTCGCAGCGATTGTCGGCGTCACCCGCGGCGGAATGGTGCCGGCGGCGATTGTCGCGCGCGAACTGGATGTCAGGCTGATCGACACGGTTTGCGTCGCGAGCTACGACCACACCACGCAAGGCGAGGTGAGAATCATCAAGCACGCCGCCGCTGCCGTCGCCGAAGGTTTCGGCGGGCAGGGTGCGGGCGTTCTGGTCATCGACGACCTGGTCGATACCGGCCGGACGGTCGAGGCCCTGCGGGCGGTCTTGCCCCGCGCTTATTTCGCGGCGGTCTATGCCAAGCCAATGGGATGTCCGGCAATCGATACTTTCGTCACGGAAGTGCCGCAGGAAACCTGGATTCATTTTCCCTGGGACACCGACGAGGGACTCGCCTTTCGGCCGCCGCTGCGCGATGCCGGCCGCCGCTAGCCGCCGGCTCTGGCGAGGCCCCGCCATGATCGGCTATGATGCGGGCGAGCCGCAATAGAGGGAGGACCGCGATGGACGCCGTCACGCCGAAATCCAAGCACGATACGCTCGAAACTCATTCGCACGTCGTGCGGCCCGCCCAAATGGAATGGAAGAAGACCCGATTTGCCGGATGCGAA
Organism: uncultured Alphaproteobacteria bacterium; assembly: GCA_963761185.1. Classification (GTDB taxonomy): domain Bacteria; phylum Pseudomonadota; class Alphaproteobacteria; order Rhizobiales; family Xanthobacteraceae; genus BOG-931. The sequence continues at coordinate 92,126 of CAVXFY010000011.1, read as the reverse complement.
GTCAAGGGTCTGTTGCTCGACAAGGAAACCGGACTGGTCACCGCCCTGATGAAGTTTGCGCCGGGCGCGATTCTGCCCGACCACGAGCACGTCAAGATCGAGCAGACCTATGTCCTCGAGGGCAGGCTGGTCGACAAGGAAGGCCCGGCGGAAGGCTTGAGCGTGGGCCCGGGCGAATTCGTCTGGCGCGAGGCCGGCAGCCGCCACGTTGCCTGCACGCCCGAAGGCGGGCTTATGCTTGCCATGTTTCAGGTGCCTAACAAATTTTTCGAGAGTGACGGCCGGGTGACCGACCTATCCGGCACCGACTGGGATGCGCTTTGGGGGCATGTGTTCAAGGACTGAGGGCCGAGATTCAGTCAATACGACGTCGAGGAATTTGCGATGGGAACAAAGCTGCGAACATTTGTCTGCGCGGGAGCAATGCTCGTTCTGCTGACGGCGGCGGCTGCCGCGCAGGCCATTAACATGGACTCGAACGGCATGTCGCTTTCGCCGTTCAAACAGCAAGAGAAGAAGCCGCTGACCCCGGACGAACTCGAAAAACAGCAGAAACTCGACGACGCCTACAAGGCGGCGACCAACAAGATCCCCGACCAGAAGTCCAACGATCCCTGGGCGGTCGTCCGTCCGGCGGCGCCAGCGCCCGCGCCGAAGAAGAAGGCGCAATAGGCGGCGGTCTTCGGGCGGCAACCCTTTCCGCCTTCGCGCTGTCGAAATCCACTGCATTCCGTCCAACGGCGCCAGTTCGCTTCCAGCCCATGCGCGGCGGATGCTACAAGGTCGCCGGCGCGGACTTCATACGGAGCCTGCGCCTTGTGGACTCGAAGCGGAGTCCGTTCCGCGGACGTGGCGAAATGGTAGACGCAAGGGACTTAAAATCCCTCGGGAGTAACTTCCCATGCCGGTTCAAGTCCGGCCGTCCGCACCAACAATCGGCGGCTCTCTGTCCCTGACCGGCGCCGGTGCGCAGATTTAATGTTTATTCAGACGCCGGAAGGCTCCGCGGTTTTCGCGTTTACACTTATTTACCAACCTGCACGTACGCTCCTATGAACGAATGCAGCAAAAAGCGGCCGTTGCCGCGTGCTGTTCGTTCAAGTGCAGTCGCCGCATCCGTCAGCGGTGCATGAACTGCGTCAGTCCGCCGCATGCGAACGGTATGCGCGGCACAGTCTGGAAATCAGGAATTGGGAAGAACGCCTATCGAAGGAGCGCCAATATGCGAGCTATGAAGACGATCACCGCGATCGCGCTTGTCTCAGCCATCAGCGGACCCGCCTGGAGCGCCGACTTTGCCACCAAGGACGAAGCCGTGGCGATAGTGAAAAAGGCCGTCGACTTCATCAAACAGCAGGGCGCCGACAAGGCCTACGCTGAGATCGACAACAAAACCGGGCAGTTTGTCGACCGCGATTTGTACGTCGTCGTCTATGGGCTCGATGGCAAGGTCCTGGCGCACGGCGCCAATGCCAAGCTCATCGGCAAGGACATGATCGATGCGCAGGATGTCGACGGAAAGCCTTTTGTGAAGGAGCGTGTCGAGCTTGCTCAGAAAGAGGCGAGTTTCTGGCAGGATTACAAGTTTGTCGATCCGGTGACCAAGCACATCCAGCCCAAGCAGATGTACTGCGAACGGCTTGACCAGACCGCAGTTTGCGCCGGCGTGTATAGCAATAGCTAGAACTAATTCGGGAGCTGCGGCGACCGAATTCCTTGGAATGCCCGAGAATTGCTCTGTTAAGTCCGAAAGAGCGCAAGATCGTGTTCGCCTCGCTGTCGAATCTGCGGCTTCATTGGAAGGTCCTGTCCGCACCGGGATTTCTGATCCTGGTTCTCATCGGCTTTGGTGCGTACGCTTTGCATACGCAACAAAGCGACCAGGCCACCGTCAATACGCTGATGACAGGCCCAGTGCGGCAGGCGGAACTTGTCGCCGATTTCGGCGCGACGGCTTGGGCATCTGAGGTCCATCTCTATCGTCTCATGGCGACCGCGGTCAACGAGACCGACGGGAAGAAAGTCAAAGCCCTGTCGGATCGCGCATCGGCATCACTGTCGGAGGTAGCGGCGAAATTCAAAAATCTCGACGCCCTCGGGTTCGAGGACCCCAAGACCATCGATAAAATCGGTAAACTCAAGACGGCGGTCGCCGACTACGTCAAGCGCGCGCGCGGCGTCATCGATATGGCCGACAGTGATGCCGGCACCGCCCTCATGCTGATGCAGGGCGCCGCAAAGGGCTTTGCCGCAATCGAGGAACTGACTGCCGATCTGAACGAGATCAGCAAGAACGTCCGCGATGATACGCTCGCCGCAGACAATGCCGAGCTTGAACGGCAGAAGGCGGTGTTGATCGGCACCTTGCTCGGCGCTCTCATCGTCAGCTGCTTTGTTTCGCTCCTCATCAGTCGGGGAATTTCCAGGCCGGTTGTCGGGATCACGGGCGCGATCCGGCGCATGGCCGAGGGCAATTTCGATCTGGCATTGCCGGGGCTCGGGCGCAAGGACGAGATCGGCGACATCGCCACCGCAGTCGAGGCTCTCAAGCAGAAGGCCATCGAAAAAGCGCGCAGCGAAGCGGAAGCGGTCGCGGCGCGGCAGGCGCAAGAGGCCGAGAGCGCTGCCCAGCAGCAGCGCGAAGCGGCGCAACTCCAAGCTCAAGCCGCCGAAGAACGGGCCAAGGCGGCCGAGGAGCAAGCCGGCGTTCTGCAACTCCTCGCCGTCGGCCTCAAGAATCTATCCGACGGCGATCTGACAGTTTGTCTGGACGAGGGCTTTTCGGATGACCACCGCCAGATCCGCGACGATTTCAACGCCGCGGCTGTTCGTCTGCATGAGACGATCCGCGCGATTTCCGACCTGGCGCGCGACGTGTCGGTCGCGACCGCAGAAATTTCAAGAAGCACCACCCATCTGTCGGAACGCACCGAGGAGCAGGCCGCAAGTCTGGAACAAACCGCCGCCTCGATGGAGGAAATCGCAGCGACGGTGAAGAAGAACGCGGATAACGCCCGTCATGCCGATCAATCGGCCGGCAGCACCCGCGAAGTCGCAGATCGGAGCGGTCAGATTGTCGCCAAGGCCGTCGAGGCGATGGCCAAGATCGAAGACTCGTCGCGAAAGATCTCGGACATTATCGGCGTGATCGACGAGATCGCCAGGCAAACCAATCTTTTAGCCCTGAATGCCGCGGTCGAATCCGCCCGCGCCGGCGAAGCCGGCCGCGGCTTTGCCGTGGTTGCGTCCGAAGTCCGCAGCCTTGCCCAGCGATCGTCGCAGGCGGCCAAGGACATCAAGGACCTGATCACCAGCAGCAACATCCAGGTCAAGGACGGTGTCGATCTGGTCAACCGCGCCGGCACGGCGCTAGCTGAAATCGTCAACTCGATCAAGAACGTCGCCGGGACTGTTTCCGACATTGCCGGTGCCAGTGCCGATCAGGCGAACGGAATCGAGCAGGTCAACAAGGCGCTGACCCGGATGGACGAGGTCACTCAGCAGAACTCGGCACTGGTGGAGGAGAACGCCGCGACCACCAAGACATTGGAGCAGCAAGCCAAGGCCATGGACGAGCGCGTGGCCTTCTTCAAGCTCAGCGCCACCGGCAAAGATGGTCCTGCCGAACGGAGCGAGCCTCCGCTCAAGGGATATCCGAGGGTCGTTCAGCGGTCACGTGACGCCGCGTCGCCGAAAATCGGACCTGTTGCCGCTTCCGGTCGGATCGCCGCTCCGGCAAAAGGTTCCGCCGGTCGAGTCCAGGCCGTTATCGCCGCCGTCGTGGAGAAGGAAGCCGACTGGAAGGAATTTTAGAACGTCCGATTTTGATCTCTGTCTTGCCAGAGCGCGCGCTGATTTAGCCTTTGATCGGCAGCGGGCCTCCCAGCAGTGGCGCGGCGCGCCGGCTGTTCTTATATTGAAGGGATGGCCAGCCGACCCTGCAAACCCGACGCGAATCTCAAGCGCCTGTGGCGCACGCTTCTCGGCACGCCATTCCCGGCCTGCGGAGTGCCGGAGGAGTCTGACGCCACGGAAGGCGAGGGCGCCGGCCAGAAAGAAAGCCCACGGCGTAACGCCGAGACGATTGCCAGACCGCGTACTTCGGAAGCGTGAAGTCAGCCGCGCACGAGCGCGCTATTCTCAAAACTCTCGACAAAGACCTGGCCGATGGCGCGGGTCAGGGTGCCGGCCGTGAGCGCTGACACGCCGAGACCGACGAGCATGCCGCCCGGAATAATCCACATCAGCGTCGAGGAGGTTGCGGCTCCGAAACCTGCCGGCGCGGCGCCGCCGATGAGGCTGACGATCATGGCGCGGGCGCGATCGCGCTGGAACGGCACTTGGTAGAGTTCGCTGAGCTGGCGGACCATGCGCAGATTGACCGCCGTGACGCCCGCGATGTTCACGACCGGCAGCGGCAGCAGGCCGCCGACGGCGGCATAGGTGCGGTGGCGCTCGACGATCTTCCTCGCAAAGCTACGCCGCATGTTCGCGACCTTGGCCGCCATCTCGTCGGGAGGCGCGGACGCAGCGGGAGCGGAATCGTTGGCAATCGGCGCCGACGACACCGCGAGCGCGGGCTCGGCCTCGGTCATAGCGAAAGTGGGAGCGGGGCGCGGCGCCGGTTCCGGCGCTTCTTCGTCCGCGATCATTCTGTTGGCGAAGGCGTGGACGTTCTCGCTCGTTCGCGTGATCGCCTTGGGCAGTTGTTTCCGGGTCATGCGGCCGCCTGTGCGGCGCCCAGCACCGCATCGAGTTCGTCAGCGATGGTTGCGATTTCGCGCGCGGCCGGGCCTTTCCAGCTAATCAGGCTCGGTGTCGCGCCCCACAGCGTCGCTTCGGGATAGGCGACGCGGTTTTGCATTTCGGCGGCGAGCACCGGCAAGCCGGCTTCGGCGAGCTCGGTGCGGATGTGCCGGGCGATCACGGAGTCGCGCGTCGTCTGGGTCAGCAAGCAGCGGAATACCGGGCGCCGGCCGTCGGGACGATCGGTCAGGATGCTGAGCGTGTCCAGCATGCGGTCGACATCGAAGGGCGACGGCTTGACCGGCACCAGCACGAAGTCGGCGGCGGCCAAACAATCAAGCGTCGTCTTGGAGCGGAAGCCCGGCGTGTCGATGATCACCGGGCCGGCGGCGGCAAGGCGCCGCGCGGTTTTCGATGCTTCTTCCGTCGCATCCTCGATGATGCTCACCCCGCCGAGAGCGCGCTCGCGCGCGGCAAGCCGCATGATGGAACGCTGCGGATCGGCGTCGATCAAAGTCGGACGCCGGCCGGTGAGATGCCAGTGCACCGCAAGGCAACTCGCAAGCGTGCTCTTGCCGCTGCCACCTTTCATGGTGGCCACCGTGATGATCATGCCCGTCACCTGCACGGCCCTCCAAATAAGCTCGCGCGGAGCGAATCAGCGACAATACGGTATCGGATTCGCGCAGAACTGCCTATCTGCTGGATCAGTACAGATGACTGCCACGCAGGCAGATTTACCCATTGATTGCATGCCCAACGCTGCCTGAGAGGAATTCGAAGTCAAGGATGCCCCTAGGCGGCGGCCCTTTGGGCCGTCCTTGAGTTCGAATTCCTCTCAGGCAAAATGGTGGGCGAGCAATCAATGGATACTTGGCGCTGCGTCAGCGCCGTCTCAAATCTCGCTGAGCCAAAACATTGCACGCCGGTCGCTAAGCGTTCAATAAATCCGTCACGACGAACGGACTGGGATCGGGATCGGCCGCCGCGTCGCTTTCACCAGCGGCCGGCGCACGCGATGGCGCGGCACGAGATGCCGCACCAGGCCGAAGCCGCCGAGCATTAGGCTCGTCCACACCGCCACGCTGAAATAGAGCGACATCCAGGCGATTTCATTATGCCACGGCGTAAAGCGATGCGTCACGACCCAGCGCGTGGCAAGATCGTGGAGCCCAGCGGAGAGGCCAAGGAGCGGCTTGCCATCCGCCAAGTCGGCCTGCCAGCGCTCGAAATACATCGGCACGTCGACGGTCGACATGAACACGACATAGCAGGCGACGCCGAGGGCCGCCGCCGCGATCGCGATACGCACCGGGCCGTGGAAGCTTAAAAGCAGCCGCACCAGCGCAACCCCGATCAGCGCGAAGGTCAGCGTCCAGATCGAATTCTCCAGAACATTGCCAAAGAAATTGGTCGAGATCACCGCGTACCATGAGCAGATTTCCGCAAGCGCGATCAGCGGCACGATGGCGTTGGCGACGTTCTTTGTCGTATCGGAATGGCTGATCTTGCCGAGCTCGCGCAACACGATCGCCCATTGCGCCGCGAAACAAAGCTCGGCAATGGTCGCGACCGAGCGGCCGACCATGACGCTCGACAGCCAGGTGTCGAACAGAGAGATCCGTTGCACATCGGCGCGCGGCAGGACCGAGCGGAAGGCGCAGCCGAATACGTAAGCGGCGGCCAACAACATCAGCGGCTCGATCGCCAATAGGCCGGTCGAGGTTCGGATCGCGAATTGGCTGGAATGGGCCTGAAGCTTGAGCCACAACGCGATATTGATCACGCTGACCACGGCCAAGCAGCACCACCAAATCGCAACCGGATTAGACCAGGTCAGCCAATCGAGGCTCATCGCTTCACTCTGCAGGCGTTCCGTAGTGTGTCACCAAGTCCACACGAGACTGCAACAATAGTGACACGTATGGCCAGATTTTGTTGGCGCACCGGCTGCGGCAATGTTGCGAACGCGCTGCAATGCAGCACAGCGAAGCCGCGGCTGGTCGCGACGAGGAGTAGCCTAAGTTGTTGACGTTCCGGAGATAACGCGGCGTGCGCCGGCCTCAATTCACCGGTCCTTAATGGGCTGTGCATAGCCTTGAGCGCGAGGCTAGGGGTCTTTCGATGGTCGTTATCGGCAATTACCGGACGCACGCCGAGTTGCGCAAAAAGCCGCGGCGGCCGTTCAACTACACTGCAAGAATTGTCGCGGCCGAGGACAAGCCGCTCGTGCCCTGCTTGATCGCCGATATTTCGGAGGGCGGCGCGCGGCGCTGTCTCGCGCGTGACGAGGAGCTGCCGCAGATCTTCACGCTTCTCCTCACCCCGAAGGGCGACACGCGGCGATTTTGCCAGGTCACGCGGCGGGATGGCACGATACTGGGCGTGAGATTTATCGAGGCGCTTTAGATCCGGGCGGATAGACCTTGCCGCATTTCCGGCCGGTCCCGGCCGGACCCGGTTGGGCCCGATTGGGCCGAGGATCGGCATTTGCCATATTTGCGGCCCAGGAGACTGCCAACACGGCTTGGGGAATTTACCGGGAATTCGCGCGGTTGGCGTGCGGGTGGGCGTATTTGATGGGACTTTGCGGCGACACTGCCGAGCGGCTGGTCATGTCGTTGGCCGGCCGGGTTTGGCCGCGGGCTTATGTCCCGCGCGGCTGTGCGTTGCTCGCGCTCGCCTGCGCGCTTGCCGGATGCACGTCGAACGATAGCGGCGAGCTCTTGATCGATCCCGGCCGCTATAGCGTCTACAAATGCGACGACCTGGCCACGCGATGGAAGGTCGTCAGCGCGCGCGAGAAGGAGTTGCGCGGCCTGATGGATAAAGCGAGCCAGACCAGCGGCGGCGCGGTCGTCGGATCGCTTTCTTATCGCGTCGACTACGACGCGGTGATCAGTGATGAGAGGCTGTTGCAGCGCACGGCGGCTGACAAAAATTGCGGGCTGCCGTTCCAGACCCAAATCGGCCCATCGCCAAGCGGTCAGCCGCAAAACACGCAGTTTCAGAGCGACCAGTCGATCCGCTGACCGCGCTCCGCCCCGCTCGCATTTTCAGCTCGGTAGCTTCTTCACCACGGTGCTTTTTGAATCAGTGAGGCCAACCGCGTTGATCACCGGCAGCTTCTGTCAGCCAAACACCACACTCGCCGCACCGGAAGGTCGCCAGATCCGGAAGATCGCCCGTTCTTGGCGTAATGCGCGTCATGTGCATCGATCTGCCGCAGTTTGGGCAAGCGGGTCGAAGAAAGACGTCGCCGCGAACCTGTCGCGTCAATGGTTGAATTGCCAACATGGCGTGCCCTCTTGTAGCGCCGTTTTAAAACGGCAGATTGAAATTCAAACATTTGTTTGAGACGGGGGTTGGCCTGAAAGAAGGAGATTGTGTGATTTCTCCCGCGGTGTTCGCCAACCATCATTTCCGCTAAGGACGCAGAGATTCCCGCTCGAGTCGGTCTTTGCCCTGCGCAGAGCGACCGTCGCTTTAAAGTGAGCGAATTTGCACAGACTAGACCCGTGCGGAGGCTAACCTACACGTCGGCAAGCTGGGTCTGATCCTGCCGCAGTGCTGCAATTCGACTGCATTCGGCAAAATTTGAGCGGTTATATGATCATGGCGATAGTTCCGCTGTTCCCAGGTGCCTCGAACCTTCAAAAAGCCGGCCAAGAGGACTTCGAACGCGAGGTAGCGTCGCGCTTTGGCCTCGTTCCGAATTTCTTTCGCTCTTCGCCGGACGCCCCACACGTCGTTCGCGAATTATGGGCGTTCGCGAAGTCGGCCTATCTGGACACTCCGATCCCGACGCTCTTTAAGGAGCGGCTTTTTGTCTACCTCTCTCGCTTTTGCGAGGTGCGTTATTGCATCACCCGACACTGCGGTTTCTTGCTGGGGCTTGGTCGAGCCGCAGGCGACCCCAATGCGCACGCAATGAGGTTCAATTAGCCTGCGCAGGCGTCCCGGGTTGGGCGCCGCCTCAAATTTTACTCCGCATGCGAGGCAAAGCGTGGGCTCCGGGCGGTAACGGGGGGGTACGTCCCGGAGCCTATTCCAAAGCCGGTGCAAAGCGACCACCTAGACAAACTTTCATTTACGCTAGGTCGATCCCTGGCTCCTTGATCCTCGTCAAAGTGCGCGTCCGCGATCCGTGACTATGAATTAAATCGAACCAAACCATGAGAGGCACGAATGACAGAGACATCTGGAGTCCAACCCGGCGCAATATCCAGACGAACCATTTTGCTGCGAGGCGTGGCCTGCGCGGCCGGCGCTGCAACTTTGATCGGTCCGACGAAAAATGCCCGGGCCGCCAAAATGCCCCAGACTTCGCCGGCGGTCGTCTATCAAAGTGCGCCCAAGGATACCCATCAATGCGATGGCTGTATGCTGTTCCAAGCACCGAACTCCTGCCAAGTCGTCGATGGTGTCGTCAGTCCTTCCGGCTGGTGTAAACTCTGGGTCAAGAAGGCGGGTTGACAGGTTCCCGCGCGTCCCAGCTTCAATCTGCGCTGGCATTAACTGGCCAAACAGAGGAACGATGCCTGCGACCCGCTATTTCACGAATGGGTCTCTCTGCTTCGCTCGGTTGTGACGCATGCGCTCGTTGATCGCCCATCCGATAAGGCGGGCGATGACATAGCCGATGACTCCCGCAGGAACGGAGACATACCAGCGCGCGCCCAGTCCGCTTTGAATGGTGAACGTGATCGCAACCCCAACGAGGATCGCCACGATCCTGACGTCCATGGTTGGCGCTTCTCCCTTGGCACGCCACATACGTCCATAGAGAATAATAAAAATAACAACTGCGGCCAAAGCACGATTCCGCTACCGATGCGCGGCTGTTCAAAATGAGGTGATCGAACAAATGCGAAATGTCCGCTTCTCTAATCGGCCCATTGGGGTCAAGCACTTTCAGGCTATCCGCCGCTGCAGTGTCGATGTCACTCACGGGCTCGTGCTTCTCTTCGGAATTGGCACCAGGGCCCTTCCACCATGGGATTCGAGGACGAGGCGGGACGATCTTTAGGTCGGCCTTGCCGTCAGGGTGACGGCAGGTCCAAGCGGACATGCGAACTCACCTCATCCATCGTCCCGTGAGGGACATCATTCCACCGCGCGGTGGAGTTCGAGTTTCCTCCTATTGGATCTGATCTTGCACGGCTCTCATGCTGTTGCCGCGGCTTGTTCCCGGGTCCAGCGGAACTCGCTGCCGTCAACCCAGATGCGGTGCAGGATCACGGCCAACCGGCGTGCCAAAGCCACGATCGCCTTTTTCATCCCGCGGCGCCTGGCGATCTGCATCGCCCAGGCCTTGAGCCAGGACCACTTCTTCGACCGCAGCATGCTCTGAGCTGCTTCGTAGAGCATAGCCCGCATCATCTCATCTCCGCAGCGTGATATTCTGCCGCTCCAATCGATCTCGCCGGACTGATACTTGGAACACGTCAGCCCAAACACGGCCCCGACGGCCTTGGATTTACGGAACCGAGCGGGCACATCGACGGTGGCACGATAGGTCAGCGCCACCACGGGGCCGACACCGGGGGTCGTTATCAGGCGCCGGCACACCTCGTCATCTCGCACGATCGCCAGCAAACGACGATGCAGGATGACAAACTGCTCGCGAAGCACACGCCGGACGACCAGCAGCGGTTCGACCAATATAGCCAGGTCGGGCAAGTGCTCGACCAGCTCCTTGATGCGGGCCTCGAACTTCGCTGTCCCCACCATGCCCACCTTGAGACCGAAGTTACGCAAAGTACCGCGCAGGTCGTTGTCGATGGCGATCGCCTTCGACTGCAGCAGCTTGCGATGGGTCAGCAGCATCCGCAGCTTCTGACTGCGCAGCGTCTTCACATGCACCGGACGGTAAAGCCCCACCCGCATCATCTGCGCGATGCCGCGAGCATCGTTGCGGTCTGTCTTGTTGATCTGCGCCTTCAATAACGCCTGCATGTGTCGCGTCTCAACACAGACCACCGGAAACTCCGCCTCGGCGAGAGCGCCGAACAGCCATTGCGACAACGGCCCGGCTTCCAATCCAATTCGCTTGAAGTGGTAGGCGGCGTTCCTCAGCACCGCTAACAACGCTGCAGGTTCGCTCGCTACCTTCACTTCGCGAACGATCTTGCCGGTGTCATCCACAATGCAGACGCTCGTCTCCTTGACCGAAACGTCTAATCCCGCAAAATAGTCCATGCTGCGCTTCTCCTTCTGATGCTTGAGGCCGTAACCACGGACCTCGTTGAACCATCAGCCTGAAGCGCAGCACCCAAAATCTTCAGCTATCCACAAGCCGCAGGCCGATTACCCCATCTTTGGGCCTATTACAGACGCCGGCCTACGTTTCTTACCGCAGAACACATCCACCAGCTGAGACGACAAAAGCAAAAGCCCCGAACGGCTCGGGGCTTCAGCTTGATGTCTTTCGGCAGACGGCATTTTCAATTCGTAAGGCGGTAGCCTTTGTCGTTCGCGGTTTTAAAAATCCCAGCCGTCACAAACAAACGGCCGAGGATTTAGCACCACAGCCAGGGCGTCCAGCCGTGACGGTGACCCCGGCAACCGTGGTAATCGCGTTCGCCTCTGTAACTGTCATATAACGGCCCACGATGATCACTCGCATATCGGCCTCCACCATGACGCGCCAATCGCTTGGACGTCGTGCTGGCACTGCCATCGGCGCCGGATGAACCCTTGGCCGTGGCGCTCGCGGAGGCGCCTTTGTCCGTCGTCTGCTGCTTGGTGTCCGCTTTGGAAGCTACCGGCGCAGCTTGCCCGGTTTTGTCGGGCATTTTGAGTTGATCGGATTTGGCGGACGGCGCCATCTTCTCCGGCGGGGCATTCTGCTGTGCAGCAGGAACGCCAGGCGTCTGATCCGTCTTGATGCCTTGTGCCGAGACGGCGCCGACGCCCAGCAGCAATATCGCCGCCGTGGTGGATATTAGTCGCAGATTTCTCATGGATGTCTCCCGTAGACACTCCGCAATGGTTTGATTTTGTGGATGTGTGGAGAGACAACACTGGCCGGCCGCGATCGTTCCAACTCGTCGACGACGAACGGCGTCTGAGCACATTTGCTCACATGATCGATGAGACGATCGAATAATGACGAGGTGGTTCTGGCATCCGACTACGGTTCATCTAACGCGCCGCGTGTCGGTCAGAGCCGGCCCATGAGAACCAGGACGACAAGAACGATAAGAATGATGCCGATGATGCCGATGCCCCCATGACCGTAGCCATAGCCATAGCCGCCGAAGCGGCCACTGAAGCCACCGAGTAAGAAGATGACGAGAATGATGATAAGAATCAGCCCCATAGAGTTTTTCTCCTTTGTCGGATCTAAGCTCTAGTTCTTCGCACGGCTTGGCTCACTGCTCATTCGGTCCGTTGCTCATTTGCGTCGTCCTAATCTCTGGCTTGTCGTACAAGACGACGTTCAACAAGGAATTATGGATTTCCAGTGTTCCATTTAATCTGACCCTTTTGATATTTCGACACCGTCTTTCTTTCCATCGCCGACTTTCGCGAGAAAGACTTTCGGATCAAACGACGTCGTGACCTTCTTCTTCAAAGCGCATTGCCTTTTCTAATGTGGCTCTCCTCAGTTGGTCGGTTCTAGTCATCAAAGCTAGCATTTTATAGGCACTCAGGAAAACAGCACCGCAAATCGCGCGCGTTGGTTCCGATGATCGCGACTAGGCAATTCGCCGCTGAAGTCCACGCCCTAGTGCAAAACCATAGCCGTCGCATAGGCCGCGGCGAGGCCTGCAGCCGCAAGCGCGACGAGAGCGACCGCGCTCCCGGCGGTCGCCCGTCCGCCAGCGAAACTCGCCGCGTAAATCGCCTTCAAGATATTGTTCGAGGATGCGGCGATCAGGATCGCAGCCGCGAGGTCGGCGGTCTGCACGCCGGAAATGCCGCCCTGCGCCAGATTGAGAACGAAGGGGTCGATGTCGGTGACGCCGACGACGGCAGCAAGCCCATAGATGCCGGAAATTCCGAACTGCGCTTTCGCCACGGCGGAGACGATGGAGACCGCGACAAACAAAGCGGCGAAGATCGCAGCCGCGCCGAGTTCGAGCGGGTTGCCGCTCTGGGCGGCGGGCATGGACGCTTGCGGGCCTTCGCCGGCCGGTTTGCCGTGAAAATATTGCAGCGCGCAGATGATGAAGCCGGCGAGGGAGAGGCCGCACAGCGGCAGCGCCAGAACGCGCGCCAACGTCAGATTGAAAATCGTGACCACCGCCAAGAGGCGCAGATACATGATCGCCGTGGCGAGCGTGATGCCGGCTTGGGCCTGTCGCTTCAGGGCAGGATCGGCCTTTGCTTGGCGCGCCAGAACGACCGTCGTCGCCGTCGACGAATAGAGGCCGCCCAGTGCCGCCATCCAAAGTCCGCCGGCCGCGGCGGCCCAATAGTGCTGCGCCAGGTAGCTGGCATAGGAAAAAGAACAGACGACGACGAGCGCGAGCCACACTTGCCGGGGCGTGATCGCGGTCAGCGTCGTCACCGGATGGTTCGGCAGGAGCGGCAGCACGATCCCGGTCAGGATCAGGAACTCGCCGGCGGTGACGATCTCCTTGATCTCGATGCGCCGCGCCAGGCCGTGAAGCTGTTCGCGGCCGGTCAAGAGCAGCACCGAGGCCACCGTCATCGTCACCGCGACCCACGGCTCGTGCGCCAGCGAAACCGCGCCGAGCAGATAAGCGAGTACGTTGAGGAGCGGCACGACAAGCCCGACATTCGGCTCGTCCTCCTGGGTTTTATGCTCGCTGACATGCGCCTGGTAATAGACCAGGAGCCAAGCGCCCAGGACCAAAAGCCCGCCGGTGAAAGGCAGGAAATGCACCGGATCGAACAGATAAAGCACGCCGCCCGCCAGCGCGAGCATCGGAAAGGTGCGAATGCCGCCGGGCCGCCGCTCGTCGGTGTGCGCGAAATATTCCTCGAAGGCGAGCCCGAGAAAGAAGCTCAAGCCCAAGAGCAGCGCGATGTGAGCTGGCGATGGTGCCGTGATCATGCCGGCAACTATAAACGATCGCTTTGAGCGACGCGAATAGGCCGGCCGCCGGGTACCGTGCCTTTGCCTACAGTTTCACGCGGCGCAGCCGCAGCGCATTGCCGACGACGCTGACCGAGGACAGCGCCATGGCCGCGGCGCCGATGGCCGGCGACAACAATATTCCTAACAGCGGATAAAGCGCACCCGCCGCGATCGGCACACCCATGGCGTTATAGAGAAACGCGAACAGCAGGTTTTGCCGGATATTGCGCATCGTCGCGACCGAGAGTTTCCGCGCGCGCACGATGCCGTTGAGGTCGCCTTTGACCAGCGTCATGCCGGCGCTCGCCATGGCGACATCGGTGCCGCTGCCCATGGCGATGCCGATATCGGCCGCGGCGAGGGCAGGCGCGTCATTGACGCCGTCGCCCGCCATGGCGACGACGCGGCCGGCGCGACGCAGTTCGCCGATCACGGCATTCTTGCGTTCCGGCAGAACCTCCGCCTCGACATCGGCGATGCCAAGCTTCCTGGCGACGGCTTGCGCGGTCGTTAAGCTATCGCCGGTCAGCATCACGATCGCGATCTTGTCGGCCTTCAATGCTGCGAGCGCCGCCGCGGTCGTCGGCTTGATCGGGTCAGCGATGGCAATGAGCCCCGCGGCCTTACTATCGACGGCCACGAAGACAACGGTTGCGCCGTCGGCGCGCAGACGCTCGGCCTCGTTTTGCAGTGCGGCCGCGTTGACGCCGCGTTCGCCAAGAAATTTCGCCGTGCCGAGGATGACGCCGCGGCCTTCGACCGTGCCGACTGCGCCTTTGCCGGACGGGGCCTCGAAGCCGCCGACCTGTGCCGGCGCGATATTGCGCGCGGCGGCAGCCGCGACGATGGCTGCGGCGAGGGGATGTTCGCTCGATCGTTCGACGCTCGCCGCAAGCCGGATCAGCGTGTTTTCATCGAAGCCCGACGCCGGGACAATACCGACCACCCGCGGCTTGCCTTCGGTCAGCGTGCCGGTCTTGTCGACGACCAGCGTGTCGACCTTCTCCATCCGCTCCAGCACTTCGGCGTTCTTGATCAGAATGCCGAAATGCGCGGCGCGGCCGACGCCGACCATGATCGACATCGGCGTCGCGAGCCCGAGCGCGCAGGGGCAGGCGATGATGAGCACGGTGACGGCGGCAACCAGCGCATAGGCAAAGCGCGGCTGCGGCCCCCACACTGCCCATGCCGCAAACGCCACGAGCGCGACGGCAATGACAAGTGGCACGAACCAGCCGGCGACCTGGTCGGCGAGCCGCGCGATCGGCGCGCGCGAGCGCTGCGCGGTCGCGACCATCTCGACGATCCGCGCCAGCATGGTGTCGCGGCCGATCTTTTCCGCGCGCATGATCAAGGCGCCGCTGCCGTTGAGCGTGCCGCCGATGACTTTCGCGCCGGCGTCCTTGGTCACCGGCATGGCTTCGCCGGTGATCATGGCTTCGTCCACCGCCGATTTGCCCTCGACGACGACGCCGTCGACCGGCACTTTCTCGCCCGGACGGACGCGCAGCCGGTCGCCGACCATCACGGCGTCGAGCGGCACGTCCTCGTCGCTGCCGTCGTCCTTGACCCGCCGTGCCTGTTTCGGCGCGAGGCCCATCAATGCGCCGATCGCCTGCGACGTCGAGGCACGCGCGCGCAGCTCCAAAACCTGGCCGAGCAGGACGAGGACGGTAATGACGGAAGCGGCTTCGAAATAGAGCGCGATGCCGCCGTGCATGTCATGGAATGCCGCGGGAAATAGTCCCAGCGCGAGCGCTGCGACCACGCTATAGGCATAGGCCACGCCGGTGCCCATGGCGATCAGCGTGAACATGTTGAGGTGGCCGGAGCGCAGCGATTGCGCGCCACGGACGAAAAACGGCCAGCCGCCCCACAGCACCACCGGCGTCGCCAGAATGAATTGCGCCGGCGTCGCGATGCTGCTGGCAAGATGAAAGAGGTCGAAATGGCCGCCCATCTCGATGCATGAAGATCGGCACGGTAAGGATCAGCGAAATCCAAAATCGCCGTGTCATGTCGGCGAGTTCGGCGCCATCGCCGGCGCTGCCGTCTTCCGGCTCGAGCGCCATGCCGCAGATCGGGCAGGAGCCCGGCGACGCTTGCCGGATCTGCGGATGCATCGGGCAAGTATAGATCGTGCCGTCAGGCGCGGACGCTGCAGGCGCGGCGGACTTGTCTGAGATACTTCCCAGGATCGGCCGCGAACTTGGTGCGGCAGCCGGCGCAGCAGAAATGATAATCGTGGTCGCGATAGAAGTGGTGATGCGGGCTCTGCTTCGGATCGACCTTCATCCCGCATACCGGATCGATCGCCATATCGGTCGTTATGGCGCCGGTATTCGCCGCGCGCGTGCTGTGGTCGTGCGCCTGAGTCGGATAATTCACGATCGCGCCTCTTGAAACCTATACCCCGTAGGGGTATATAGACGCCATGCAGGCACATGCCAAGACGTCGGTGACCAAGCGGCTGAAGCGGATCGAGGGCCAGGTGCGCGGCCTGACCCGCATGGTCGAGGACGATCGCTATTGCATCGATATCGTGACGCAGCTGTCGGCGGTGCGCGCGGCGTTGCGCCGCGCCGAGGAGGAGATCCTCGCCGATCACGCCGCGCATTGCGTCGAGCACGCCATCGCGTCCGGCAACAAGGCCGAACAGCGGCGCAAGGTCAGCGAATTGATCGAGGTTCTGTCGCGCAGCGATCGGTGATCGCGGAGATTTGTAGCCCGGATAAAGCGAAACGAAATTCGGGAGCGGCGTTTAAGCCGGTTGGTCGTTCCCGGATTTCGCTGACACTACATCCGGGCTACTGAGGTATTCAGTTCAGCAGAATGATGGTGCCGGCCGGGAGGTTCAGCTCCTGCGCTTCGCTCGACGTCGCGGGCCGGATTTCCGAAATCGAATAATTGTAGATCTCTTGATTGATCAAGCGACGCTGCAACTCGCTGCGCGCCTCGCGCTCGCTTTGAGCGGCGACGCCATATTGCAGGTTCACCGTCATGCCATCACGGTCGGCAAACGAAACGGTGGTCACATACGGCACTTGCATTGCGCTTCCCTTTTTCAATTTTCCCCATCCAATCCGCTAAACTTTAAGAAAATGCTACCCGACGGGATTCGAGTGCATCCCGAATTTCCCTAAGGTTGAGATTTTTCAACGCAGCCCGAGAGATTAGTGCGTATTCTTGCGTGCCAGCGCCGCGCCCCGGGCCAGTGCTTCGAGCTTCAATGCGGCGATTTCGCGGCGCATCGGCGCCATTCCGCAATTCGTGCATGCGACGATTTTTTGCACAGGAACGTATTTTGCCGCTTCATTAATCACGGCAGCGATTTCCTCAGGCGTTTCGACCTTATCGGTCGCAACGTCGATGACGCCGATCAATACATCCTTACCGTCCAGTAATCTCAGAACGCTCATCGGCACGTGCGAATTGATGCATTCGAGCGAGACCTGATCGATTCGGCTCTTCGCCAATGCCGGGAAAAACTTTTCGTATTGCCGCCACTCGTTGCCGAGCGTGGCTTTCCATTCGATATTGGCGGGAATGCCGTAGCCATAGCAGATATGCACGGCGCTGGTGCAGCCAACGCCTTCGATGGCGCGATGCAGCGCCTTGATGCCCCAGTCGGCGGCGGCCTCCATATAGACGTTGAACGCCGGTTCATCGAACTGGATCACATCGACGCCGTCGGCGGCGAGCCCGCGCGCTTCCTCGTTGAGGAGGTCGGCGAAGGCCATCGCCATTTTCACCCGATCGCCGTAATGCTCGTCGGCGATGGTGTCGACGATCGTCATCGGGCCCGGCAAGGTGAACTTGAGTTTGCGCGTGGTGTGCGCTCGCGCCAAACGGGCCTCGCGCGCGTGGACGCGCGAGCGCAGCCGCAACGGGCCGGTGACCGTCGGGCACATCGCTTTGTAGCGGTCGTTGCGAATCCCCATCTCGACGCGCTTGTTGAAATCGATGCCGTCGACCGCTTCGAGAAAGCCATGCACGAAATGCTGGCGCGCCTGCTCGCCGTCGCCGACGATATCGATGCCGGCGTCTTCCTGGATCTTCAGCGCCAGCAAAGTGGCGTCGTCTTTCGCGGTCGCGAGCTCCTCGCCCTCGAGACGCCACGGCGCCCACAATTTGTTCGGCGCCGCGAGCCAGGCCGGTTTGGGCAGGCTGCCGGCGATCGTGGTCGGAAATAAAGGAAGGGAGGAAGACATCGCGGTTGTTTGATCGGTTTCGTCAGCTGATCGACAAAGCGGTCGGCGGCCGCCAATCGTAGAGCCAATCGTAATGCCGCAACAGGTGCTGGCCGCCCATGACGCCGCATCGCTGCGTTGCGCAACATAGCCGACACACCCGTCAGGTGATAGTGCTGTCCGTTGCGGGCGGCCTGCCGTTGCACTCTGCGTGTGCGCCCGCGCCGTATCGCGGCGTAGGATTTCAACGCCGTCGTCGGCATCGTCCGGCATGCGCGCGAGACATTGCGCCGCAACCACCGCATCCTCGATCGCCATGGCGCGCGCCTTGCGCCAGAAACGGCAGCATCGGGTGGGCGGCGTCCCCAAGCAGCGCCGCTGCGCCTTGCCGACCAGGTCATCAGCGGGCGGCGATCGAACAGCGCCCATTTCAGCCAGGCTTCGGGCAGGCGAACGAGCGCGCGGGCCTGCGGCGCCCAGCGCGCCGACGTGAAGCTGCGGCAAAAGATCGACGCGGCTTGCCGGCTCGCTCCAGCCGGTCGCGTTCCAGCCATCGGCGGTGATGACGACGATGTTGATGACGTTGCCGCCCTTGACCGGATAGTGCACGAGATGCGCATCCGCGCCCGAGCCAGAGATGGATCAACGGCTCGCGGAATTCCGGCGGCACGTCGGTTGCCGGCACCAGCGCGCGCCATGCGGTGCGGCCGGCAAAATCGCGGCGGGTCGCTGAAGCCGAAACGCGCGCGCGAAATCGACCACAGCCCGTCGGCGGCGATCAGCGCGTGGCCGCGCTCGTTCCAGGCCCCGGCGTGGCCGCGCGCCGACACGGTGACGCCGTTGCGGATGGGTGACGAAATCCTCCATCGCGCGTGCCGAGCTTGAGCGATAATGTCGAGCTCGGCCGCCACCGCCGCGCTGAGCGCGGCCTGCAGGTCGCCGCGATGGATCGATCCAGTACGGCGCGCCGTAGCGCTGCGCCGCCATGTCGCCGAGCGGCATGCGCACGATTTCGCGGCCGCTTTTGCGCGTTCAGCACGCGCACCGCATTCGGGGCGACGACATGCGGGCCGCAACCGCTCGCCGAGCCCGAGTTCGATCAAGACGCGCGCGGCATTGGGCGAGAGCTGAATGCCGGCGCCGGTTTCATCGAGCCGCTCGGCCTGCTCCAGGACGATGACGCGAAAGCCGTTGCGGACGAGCGCGAGCGCAGCGGTCAGCCCGCCGATGCCGGCGCCGGCGACGATGACGGTGCGCGAGGACGTCACGGCACTCGGCTTGAGGTTAGACGAGTTCGTCGGTCAAGGCGCATTCCGCCGGCCGCGCCGCGTTCGGCGCGAGCGTCGGGTCGTGGCGGTAAAGCGTCGAGCAATACGGGCAAATATATTCGGCGTCGTCGCCCATGTCGCAATAGACGTGCGGATGATCGAACGGCGGCTTGGCGCCGACGCACATGAATTCCTTGGCGCCGATCTCGATGACCGCGACGCCGATGTCGTTGTGGAAATGCGGAACGACCGTAATCCGTCATGCGTTCGATTTCCAGCCTGAGCCTTCGCTTTGGAGAATATCCCCAAGCGTTTTGCACCATAGCGGGCTGAGTTGGCGAATTCCAGCAAGGCATTAAGCCTTGTTGTCAAAAAGCCGCAAATTTCCGGCATTGCCTCTCTGGATTGCGGCCGGCCTGCATACCATTTAGCAAGCTGCCATTTAACAGCCGGGCCGCTTAACAGGCGTGCCCCGGATTACGGACTGGAAATGGGCGGAAAGCTCGTCATCGCCACGGTGCGCCACCCCTTCGTTGCGGTTGCCGCAGCCCTCTTCTTCGCCGTTGCCGCATTCGTGCTGATCCGCGGCGGCATTGCCGCGCGCGCACAATTCGACGCCACGGCGGACGATCCGGTCAAGATCGCCGATCAGGCGCTCGACCGGACGTTCAACCGTGACGTTGCCGAGCGCGAGATTCGCGCAGCTTTAGCCGCGGACGACGTCGATCTGGCGCAGAGCTTTGTCGCGCTGGCCGCCGACCGCGCGGTGCAGATCGATCCGGCGCTCGCCAATGACGTTAACGACGCCAACGTGAAATCACGCTTCCGTCTCCAACACGGCCGGCCGCTTCGTCCGCGGGCTGTGGACCGGCGAACCGACCGACCTCGCAAGCCTTGCCGGCACCGCCTTCGGCGATCTCTTCGTGTTCGGCGACATTCGCGACGCCGCGCGCGAGGGCACGCATTACCTCACCGGGCAGAAATACGATCCGTGGATTTTGGGTCTTGCAGGCGTCGGCATCGGCATAACGGCTGCGACCTACGCCACGCTTGGCGCCGGCGCGCCGGAGCGGGTCGGGCTGAGCGTCATCAAGGCCGCGCGCCGGACCGGCCGTCTCAACCCGGTGCTGGCGGTACGGGCGGCGCGCGAGGCGGTGAAGGTCGAGGGCCAGGCGGCCTCGTCGAACTCGCCGAAAATACCGGGCGGGTCGAAAGCAAAGCGGGCACGCAGGCGGCGCTCGACAGTCTCGCGGTCGCCGAGGAGCCGCAGGATATGTCGCGGCTGGCGCGGCTGTCTGCCGCCAAAGGCGGCAAGACGCGCGCCATCGTCAAGCTTCTCGGTCGCGGCGCCATCGTCCTCGCCGCAAGCGCGCTCGACCTGTCGATGTGGGTATTCTGGGCTGCCTTTGCGCTCCTCGGCTTCTGCTCGTCCTTAAAGGCCATGGCCGAGCGCCTGACGCTGGCGCATCTGCAACGGCGAAAGCTGCGCCTTGCGCGGGCCGGGCTCGCGCTTCTGCCCGTGGCGTTGCGGTAAATCCGCCCGCATGCTTTGTCGCGACCGATCGGAGGTCGCGGCATGCCGAGTTTTACCCATGATGACGTAGAGATTGCGTTTCTCGACGAAGGCGAGGGCGAGCCGATCGTGCTCGTCCACGGCTTTGCCTCGAACAAGGAAGTGAATTGGGTCGGGCCCGGCTGGGTGACGACGCTGACGCGCGCCGGCCGCCGCGTCATCGCGCTCGACAATCGCGGCCACGGCCAGTCGACGAAGCTTTACGATCCTGCCGCCTATCACAGTTCGATCATGGCCGACGACGTGCGCGCGCTGATCGATCATCTCGGCCTGCCGCGCGCCGACGTCATGGGCTATTCGATGGGCGCGCGGAACACCGCCTTTCTGGCGCTGGCGCATCCGGAAGCGACGCGGTCGGCCGTGCTCGGCGGTCTCGGCCTGCGCCTCGTCGAGGGCGTGGGGCTGCCGGACACGATCGCGGACGCCCTTGAGGCGCCGGCGCGGGACGGCAATTTCGGATCCGACCGCGTATCTGTTTCGCGCCTTTGCCGAGCAGACCAAATCCGATCTGCGGGCGCTGGCCGCCTGCCTGCGCGGCTCGCGCCAGATGCTTAGCCGCGCCGAAGTCGGCCAGATCGCCGTCCCGCTTCTGGTCGCGGTCGGCAGCGCCGATCCGATCGCCGGTTCGCCGGAGGAGCTTGCGGCCCTCATTCCGGGCGCGAAGGCGCTCTCCATCCCGGGCCGCGATCACATGCTGGCGGTGGGCGACCGGACCTATAAGGCAGGCGTGCTCGAATTCCTGGCAAAACAGCCGTAAAACTCGGCCATTGGCCTGATTTTTACGGTCATTGGCCTAGAGACGAGCCATTTCGAGCCGACCCCTTGGATTTGCAGCACCTGCCGCCCAATATAAAACGTCACGCCGTTGTGGTAGGCGGTCACGCTCTGTTTCCCGGGGAGACATTCGATGGCGCAGTATCAGGCTAAGCCGGCTCTCGACACTGTCGATCCGGTCTGGGGGCGTATCCGACGCGAGGCCGAAGACGTCGCCCGCCGCGAGCCCGAGCTCGGCACCTTCATCTATTCGACGATTCTGCATCATGACACGCTCGAGGCGGCGGTCGTGCACCGGCTGGCGGACCGGCTTCACGCAGCCGTATCGAGCGATCTGATCCGCCAGGCCTATGCCGACGCGATCAAGGATGCGCCCGAGATCGGAGAGGCGTTCCGCGCCGACATCATGGCGACGGCGGATCGCGATCCGGCGACCCACCGCCTGATCGAGCCAGTGCTCTATTACAAGGGCTTTCACGCCATCCAGACGCACCGGCTGGCGCATTGGCTGTGGGAAAAAGGCCGCCGCGATTTCGCGCTCTACCTGCAGAGCCGCTCGTCCTCTGTGCTCCAATGCGACATCCATCCGGCGGCGAAGATCGGGCGGGGGATTTTCCTCGACCACGCCACCGGCCTTGTGGTCGGCGAGACGGCGGTGATCGAGGATGATGTCTCCATGCTGCACGACGTCACGCTCGGCGGCACCGGCAAGGAACACGAAGATCGCCATCCGAAAATCCGCTACGGCGTCATGATCGGCGCCGGCGCCAAAATCCTCGGCAATATCGAAGTCGGCCATTGCGCGCGCATCGCCGCCGGCTCTGTCGTGATCAAGCCGGTGCCGAACAATGTGACGGTGGCCGGCGTGCCGGCCAGGGTGGTCGGCGTCGCCGGTTGCCCGGAACCGGCGCGCAGCATGGATCAGATGTTTCCCAACGAAATCTGATGCGCCGGATCAAGGTTTAGCGCGCGTTGCCCCATTTCCGCCCCTGCTTGCGGGCCAGGGTCAGGGTGGAGGCAAACTTCAAATGCGCCGCGTGAAATGCTATGCGGCGGCGTGCTATAGGGTTTGACGCATATTGTTTGATCTTTTCCGACATCGGAAATCGCCCCGCTATCTGTTCGGGCCTTTTCTGAATCACGCTCTAGGAGATACGCGGTGGACGTTCAGGAAGTCAGAAAGCTCGACGCCTATTTGAAGAAGCTCTTCGGCAATGCACGTATCCGCGTCGTACCGCGGCCGAAGAAGGAAGATTCCGCCGAAGTCTATATCGGCGAGGAATTCATCGGTGTTCTGTTCGTCGACGACGAGGACGACGAGCGCTCCTACAATTTCCAGATGGCGATCCTCGCCACGGATTTGGAATAGCCACAACTCGTCATGCCCGCGCTTGTCGCGGGCATCCACGTCCTAAGTTGCGCCGAAACCAAAGACGTGGATGGCCGGAACAAGTCCGGCCATGACGATCTCTAATTCCCCGGATGCAGTTGCGCGATCAGCCGGTCGAAGCCGGCGCCGACAGTGCGCCAATCGCCGAGCCATTCGCGCGGAAACCTGATCGTGACCACGTCGGCGCCGATGGCGCGTTCTTGCATGCAGGTGCCGGGCACCGAACGTCCGGGCCGCGTGCAGCGGGCGAAAAACTGCTCCGGACCGGTTCCGAAATAGACCAGGTCTTCGCCCTCATAGGGCGTGCCGGCGCGGAACGGCAGGATGGCAAGCCCGTCCGCGCCGGCTGTGGCTTGCGCCTCGACATAGCGCGGATAGATCGTGCGTAACCGCTCGAGCGGCGTCAGCACCGCGCCCAATGCGGTGATGGTGACGAAGAGCCGTTTGGCGGCGGTCGCCGCAGCTTCTGCTGCGGCATTTTCCGGATCGAGCGGCTGCCGGTCGCCGTCGTCGCCTTGCGGCGGCGTAAGCGACGGCCATTCGAAGACAAGGTCGACCCGATCCTGCTGTCCGGGATGCCGCTGCACCTTCTCGCGGATCGCCGCCGGGGGCACGTCGAACAGCACGCCCGAAACCGTGATCGGAAGTGTCGGTGCGTCGAGCGCAGTCGGCGTGCTCGGCCAGGTCGGCCACAGCAGAAAGGACACGATGCCGGCGGCCAGTGCCGCAACCAGAACCATAACAACAAAGGGCAGAGTGAAGACCCGGCGCGCGCGCGGTTGGCCGCGCGCCTCGGGGCGCGGCGAAGGACGTGCGTTGCGTCGTGGAACGGTGTCCACCGTCATTAACGCTGAATCACCCGATGCGAATCAGCGCGCAGTATCGCACGGGGATCCGTGGCGGGATCAGGGCCTGCTTGGGGCAGCTTGCACGGCGCCGGCCGCGGGAACCGCTTGTGGCTCCGGCTTGGTCTCTGGTTTGGCCTCAGGCGCGGGCTTGGCTGACGCCGCGATTTGCGCGGCGAGCGTCGCCGCGATCTTGGCATGCGCCGCGGCGTTAAAGTGAATGTGGTCCCATTGATAGAAATCCGGAGGCACCGGGTCCGGATCGTAGACGATGACGCGAATGTGGCGGGCGCGCAGCCGCGCCACCATCGCCGCGACATTGGCCGTGCGCGCCGCCTTGGTGCCGAAGAAACGCAGATCGTTGCCGCCGGGCTGCAAGATGACAAGGTCGGTGCCCTTGGGCACCGCGCTGTCGATCCGCCGCAACATGCCCGCCGTCACGTCGCCGTTGACGCCGGCATTGGTGACATTGGCATTGATGCCCTTCTTGCGCAGCAGCGCCTGTAATACGGCAGGGTAGGCGTTGGCCTCGCCGACGCCGAAGCCCGTCGTATTGCTGGCGCCGATCGCAACGATATTCAGCGTCGACGCCGCAGCGGGAGAGGCGAGCCAAAAAGCCGCCGCAAGAGCCAGCGCCCGCAACAGAAAAACCATCGGCCAACTCCTTCGCGCGGCGCACCGGGCCGCCGCCTGTTAACCCTTAATTAAGCATTTCGTAGCGGCGGGCCGCGGCGTCTGCAATGGCTTGCCCTCTAGGGATCCAAGCCACGGGAAGCGCCCGAATGTTTCACGTCACACTACCGGCCGTTTCGCCGGAAACCATTCAATCTCTGTTTTCGGTGGCCTTCGGTTTTGCCTTTGCCGGGATGTGCGCGAGCGGCTTCCGCCTCTTCAGCAAGCACTTCCCGAGCTTCCGGCTGCTCGAAATCGGCCCGGTGCCGGCCCGTTTCGCCGCCGTACCGCTCCTGATCTTCTCGGCGCCCTTCATCATCATGCGTAACACGCTGCGCGGGCGCCGCATGGAACGCCGCCGCGGCGAGGTGGTCATGGTGGCGACCGTGATCGCCGGCCTGTGGAGCCTAATGTCCGGAACGGTGGTGGTACTGGCGCTGCAGGCGGTGCTCTAAGCGGCGGTCCTGACTCGCGCAGACACATTTCAAATGGCGCTGTTTGCAGCGCCACGTCACCATTCATTGCTCGCCCACCATTTTGCCTGAGAGGAATTCGAACTCAAGGATGCGCAAAGCGCACCGCCTCCGGCGGCGACCCCATAGGGCGCTTTGCGCCCTATGGGGTCGTCCTTGACTTCGAATTCCTCTCAGGCACGCTTTGGGCATGCAATCAATGGACAAATCTGCCTCGGTGGCGGTCACATTTGCACTGGGTGAAGGATGATCTACGAACTCGACGACCATCGGCCGGAACTGCCGCCTGTTGGCCAATATTGGATCGCGCCCAACGCGACCGTGATCGGCAAGGTTCGGCTCAAGCCCGACAGCAGCATCTGGTTCGGCGCGGTGCTGCGCGGCGACAATGAGTGGATCGAGCTCGGCGAGCGCTCGCAGATCCAGGACAATGCGACGCTGCACACCGATCCCGGCTACCCGATGACGATCGGGCGCAATTGCGTGATCGGCCACAACGTCATCCTGCACGGCTGCACCATCGGCGCCAATTCGCTGATCGGCATGGGCGCGATCGTGCTCAACGGCGCGCGCATCGCCGAGAATTGCCTGGTCGGCGCCGGCGCGCTAATCACCGAAGGAAAGACCTATCCGCCCGGATCGCTCATCGTCGGCGCGCCGGCGCGCGTACTCCGTCCGCTTGCGCCGGACGACATCAAGATGATCGCCGGCGGCGCGGATATTTACGTTCGCCGCTTCAAACAATATGCGAAAGCGCTGAAGCCGGTTGAATAGGACGCTGCTCTGCGTGGTGGATCGACCCGGTAATTCGAGTTCTGCTTTACCCCCAATAGCGGACTCTCCACCGCTGTCGCGGAATGTCCGCTTTGGCGGTGATCTCAACCGATCGACGCAACACCTTCTAATCTTGCCAGATGAGGAGGTGTGCAATGGAGGGGAATGCGCGGACTTGGTTCACGCCGAAGCAGCGAGCTGAGCTTTGGGAGCGGTGGAAGAGCGGTCAATGTGTAGCAGACATTGCCCGCGCGCTGGAGAGAAGGAACAAAAGCGGCGTCTATCGGGTGTTGGCTCTCAAGGGAGGAATTGCTCCGGCTCCACGCCGGAGAGGTCCTCGAGCGCTGAGGCTTGCAGAGCGCGAAGAGATCTCGCGTGGCGTTGCCGCCGGTCGGTCGATGCGGCGGATCGCGCAAGACCTCGGACGATCACCCTCGACGGTCAGTCGAGAGATCGGGCGTAACGGCGGTTGCAGCGGCTACCGCGCAAGCGAGGCTGATACGCACGCCTGGGAGCGGGCGTTGCGCCCCAAGCCCTGTCGCCTGGCTCGCCATGCGGGGTTACGATGGCGCGTCGCGCAGAAGCTCGCGCTGGAGTGGTCGCCGGAGCAGATCGCCGGCTGGCTGAAGCAGCAATTCCCTGCCAACCACGGCATGCAGATATCGCACGAAACAATCTATCGAAGTCTCTTTATTCAGACCCGCGGCGTGCTGAAGAAGGAGCTGATGGTGCACCTGCGCACCGCGCGGCAGATGCGCCAAGCCAGGGGCGGCACCACCAAGAACGGGCTGGGACAGATCGTCGATGCGGTCTCCATCCGCGCACGGCCGACCGAGGTCGAGGACCGTGCCGTGCCCGGCCACTGGGAAGGAGACCTTCTCTGTGGAGCGAACAACACGTACATTGCAACTCTCGTTGAGCGCCATACCCGCTTTGTGATGCTTCTCAAGGTTCCGGGCAAGGACACGGCGACCGTCGTCGCCGCGCTCGCTAAACACGTGCGCAAACTGCCGCAGCAACTGCGCCGCTCCCTGACCTGGGATCGCGGCAAGGAGATGACTGACCACAAAAACTTCACCGTCGCCACCAACGTGCAGGTCTATTTCTGCGATCCACGCAGTCCTTGGCAGCGCGGCAGCAACGAAAACACCAACGGCTTGCTGCGCCAGTACTTCCCCAAGGGGAACAGAGCTCTCGCGTTTCTCTCAGGCCGACCTCAACAAGATCGCTCTGCGGCTTAATCAACGACCGCGGAAGACCTTGGGATTCGAAACCCCTGCCGATAGACTACGAGCGGTGTTGCACTGACCGGTTGAAGCCACCGCCATGAGCGGACATCCCAGCTACGGTGAGGTGCGTTGCAGACCGCCGATTTGAGGCGTGATATTCTCCCCATTAGCAGCCCGCATGATCCCATTGGGGACGGGTCAAATGGCAATCGGCATCGGAAGGCGGCAATTATTATCCGCACTGGGCGGAGCGACTATTGCAGGGGCACTTCCCGCGCGCGCGCAGCAGGCGGCGATGCCGCTGGTTGGGTTTATCAATGGCGCGTCGCCCGATGGGTACGCACCCATGTTGGCGGCGTTCCGCCAGGGTCTCGAGGAAGCCGGCTTCATCGTTGGGCAAAATGTCACGATCGAATACCGCTGGGCGGAGGGCCGATATAAGAGATTGCCTGAATTGGCGAACGATCTAGTCAGCCGTCGCGCGGCGGTAATCGCTGCAACGGGTGGCCCTCCAGTCGCGCTCGCGGCCAAGGCGGCGACGAAGACAATTCCAATCGTCTTCGTGATTGCCGCGGATCCAATTAAACTTGGCCTTGTTTCGAGTTTCAATCAACCGGATGGCAACGCCACGGGCGTAAGCTTTCTAACAGCCGCTCTCGGGTCAAAGAGGCTTGAGCTAATTCTTGAACTGGTTCCTAAGCCAGTGAAGATTGCCGTACTCATGAATCCGAACAACCCGACGAGCCAGTCAGAACTGGTAGAGGTACAGGCCGCAGCAGCCGCGCTTGCACAAAATCTGCTTGTCTTAAAAGGCAACAGCGCACGCGATATCGATGACGCTTTCACAAGGCTCGAACAGGAGCGTGCCGATGCGTTGCTGGTTACCGCTGATCCTGTCCTCACCGGCCAACGCGCTCAAATCGTTGAATTAGCGGCTAGTCATAAGATTCCTGCGATCTACTCAGATCGAAATTACGCCGATGCCGGTGGACTGATGACCTATGGCACTAGTGTGGCAGATGCGTATCGTCAGGCCGGTGTTTACACCGGCCAAATTCTTAAGGGAGACAAACCGGCCAACCTACCGGTTATTCAGCCAACCAAGTTCGAGCTAGTCATCAACCTCAAGACCGCCAAGGGGCTTGGAATCGAGTTTCCGTCGAAAGTTCTCGCGCTCGCCGACGAGGTGATCGAATGAGCCGTTCGCAACAAAGGCGAATGTCCGCTCCGGATCACGAACGGCGCTTTGGCCGCCCTCAGCCGCGTCCGTTATGCCTCCATTAGCGACCTTGCCGCAGCGCAGCGTCAAGCGCCGCTTCGGGCCATGAACTGCCTCGTGCACCGCAACGTAAGACAAAAGAAAAAACCGCTTTGCGGCGCGCCCCATGCGATCACTACATCCCCGTTGGAAAGCCCTTCTTGAACTCGATCCTGGTCCCATGAAATGTTTTCGTGTCGCAGTTTTCAACATAATGCAGTGGCTGCGGCGGGAACTTCACGGTGATCGGAAAAACCAAATCCTTTGGGAGTGGCAGCGGTATTTCTTGCTTTGTGACGCCGTTGAAATCGCGCACCTTCACCATCCGGTCGATAACAAAGACAGAGGGAAAGCGGTGGTGGTGCGGCTTCTCAGTCGTACCTGGCGGAAGGCTGACGGAGACGACGCGGATAACGTCATCCTCGTAAATTACCTTGTGATTTTCCGGTGCTGCTATCACGGCGTCCTGGGCCGGATCCCATGTCGTGGGGTCGGTTCCATCCATGCTGATTTCCATCGTCGCCTCCTCTTATTGCTATTTGCCAGGATCGCGGAATGCAGCGGAACGCGCAATCGGTTTGCCAATGAGGAAAGCCCCGCTCTACCGTCAACACCGACCGAACGGCGCATTAGTTTCTGGTCAAAACCGAAGGTTCGGATAAACGTCGGTCGCGTCCGCTATGCCCCCAATAGCGACCTTTCCTTTGCACGGCGGCGAGCGCCGCTTCGGGCCAGAAGCGGCCTCCCGCGCCGCAGCAGTTTCGTGTATCATTAATCGAGAGCTGCCAACGGGACGTGCCGAAATCCCGATTATTGCAACGGGCAGTGCATTGCCGTCGGCGAGCGGCCCAGCTTCATCGTTGACACATTGAAACTGTCCAAGCGCGAATTGCGCGAACGACATTGGGGACGGCATCATGAAACTTCCCCGCCGAAAATTCCTGCATCTGGCAGCGGGCGCCGGCGCACTGCCGGCCTTTTCGCGGATCGCGCACGCGGATACCTATCCGACGCGACCGGTACACATCATAGTCGGCTTTCCCGCCGGCACTTCGTCTGACATCACCGCCAGACTAATTAGCCAATGGCTGTCGGAGAGGCTCGGCCAGCAATTCGTCGTCGAAAACCGCACCGGCGCCGGCACCAATGTCGCTGCCGACACGGTGGTGCATGCGTCGCCTGACGGCTACTCACTGCTCTGGATCACCCAGACGAATGCCATTAACGCGACGCTTTACGACAATCTAAATTTCGATTTCAGCCGCGACATCCAACCCGTGGCCAGCATCATGCGCGTGCCAGCAGTGATGATGGAAAATCCGTCAGTGCCGGCCAAGAGCGTTCCCGAGTTCATTACCTATGCCAAGGCCAATCCGGGCAAGATCAACATGTCATCGCCCGGCATCGGTAGCATCAACCACGTTGCCGGCGAGATGTTCAAGATGATGGCCGGTGTCGACCTGGTCCATATTCCTTATCGCAGCAGCCAGTTTCCCGATCTGCTCGGTGGACAGGTGCAGGTGACGTTTAATCCGTTGCCGTCGTCCCTCGATTTCATAAGGTCCGGAAAGTTGCGCGCTCTTGCGGTGACCAGCGCCACCCGCTCGGATGCGTTGCCGGACGTTCCCACCGTGGGTGAATTTTTGCCCGGCTATGAGGCCACGGCCTGGTTCGGAATTGGCGTCCCCAAAAGCACGTCCGCCGAGATCGTCGAGAACCTCAACAAAGCGATCAATGCCGGGCTTGATGATCCTCAGTTCAAAGCTCATCTCATCTCTCTCGGAGGCGTGCCGGCGCCAATGTCCGTCGCCGAATTTGGCTCCTTCATCGCCGCGGAGACCAAGAAGTGGGCCAAGGTGGTCAAATTCGCGGACGTTAAGCCGGAATGATGCGGCGACGCGAACGGACATTCCATAACGCCTCGTTAGGCGAATGCCCTGGAATGATCGTTTCGCAATACGCCAATTCGCGGTGGCGAAACGCCGCTTCGGGTCATCAACGGCGCTTTGACCGCCCCCCAGCCGCGTCCGCTTTACACCCAATCTCGACCAAGTCGGAGCAGGCACTAAAGGCCGCTTCGGGCCTATACTGTTGAAAAAGTCTGTTTTTCCGAACAAACAAAATTTTCCAGAGGTGCTGGTACGCTCTTCGGAAAATCATGTGGGGGGTCACATGATCAGTCTGATTTCCGATGGGTAGCCTCCGCAAGCTCATTGCAGGGCTGTAGCTCGCCCAGATTGGGTTTCAACGGCCGTCTTGCGAAATTTTGCTGTCGGCTCGTTTTCGACTATTTCAACAGAATTGGCCATTAGCCGACATTGGAAGAGTTTAGGCGTGATCCGGATCAGGTTCTGGAGGGCCGCAAAGCGTTCAAATCGCACCGCCTCATTCGATCACCTCGTCGGCGCGGAGCAATAACGAAGGCGGTATAGCAAGGCCTAGCGCTTTTGCAGTTTTGAGGTTGATGACGAGCTCGAATTTGGTGGGCAGCGTCACAGGTAGCTCGGCTGGTTTAGCTCCGTGCAAAATCTTGGCGGCGTAGACGCCCGCCTGACGGTATCCATCAGCTAAACTAGGCGCGTACGCGATTAGGCCTCCCTCTTTGACAAGGTAGCCGAAATACCAAATCGTCGGAATTGAGTAGCATTGCGGCCAATGCAATCAGTTCACTGCGTATCGTGCCGAAAAATGGATCGAGATCGACACTTAACCCACCGACCTTCTTTTGCTTGGCCTCTCTGAAAGCGGCCTCTAATTCAGACTTATTCGCAGCGTTCAGTACTTCTAACTCGATCCCCAGAACATGGGCTGCTTTTTGAGCTTCCTTTTCATCAATCAACGCGCCGGGGCCCGTCGGATTTACAAGCAAAGCGAAAATTTGTTCCTGCGGAAGCAATTCGTGCAGTAACTCTAGGCGTTTTGCCACCAGCACCGAACTTGACGCGCTGATCCCGGTTACGTTGCCTTCCGGTCGACTCAAACTCTGTACAAGGCCAAACTTTACAGGGTCTCCGCCGATGACAAACACTATCGGTATTGTCGTCGTCGCGGCCTTTGCTGCCAGCGCCGAAGGCTCTGACCCTGTCGTAACGATCAGAGACGGGTGGTGGCTAATAAGCTCCGCCGCTAAGGACGGTAGCGTTTGATATTGTCCGTTCGCCCAGCGGTATTCGATCTGGATGTCTTTTCCTTCGGTGAAGCCGCTGGCTTGCAGGCCGCCTCGGAATGCCTCAACTAGCTTTTTGGTATCTTCAACAGATCGACTGCTCAAGAATCCCAGCAATGGGGGCGTTTGTTGCTGCGCAAGGGCGACAAGCGGCCACGCCGCAGCGCTGCTGGCAAGCGTGATGAACTGGCGCCGTCTCATTGCCTCCCCCAAAGCTAGGGCGGCGGCATCTTAGCGGTCCAAAAACCATCGCCGCAATGCATACCCGATTAGAGAAGCGGGCATGGACGCGGCGGCAATCGAAGCATGGCGAGCGACGCTGCGGAGAAGAAACGTGCGCCGCTGGCGAGCCGCTACAGCGTGGGGCAACGGTAAGAGCCCGCAAGACTTAAAGCGCGACGCTCAGGCAGCGTGGCGGCGGTTCCGCGCGTGCATTGAAGCATTGCCACCAGATCAAGCGATGCCGCTTTGGCGAACTGCGCTGGCTGAGTACCAATTAGGGATGCCTGACGATCCCAACGGATCACTTTGAAAATTTGGGGGTGGATTTGTGGGTAGACAGGTCTAGCCCCAAAATGTTCGCACTATTTTCCAGTGTCCAATCAAGATAATCGAACGGTTGATTTATAAGGTTTTACAAAAAGGTGCGGCCAGTCCCTGGGGGAGGACTGGCCGCGCGCGAACCCGGTCTGGGGACGGGGAGGGGTGGGGACGTGACCGGGGTCGCGTAACTCCTTCTGTGTTGTTGCTCGCGCCTAGCGCGCCGAGGCCGTGGCCGGCGCCGGACGCGAATCGCCCAGCGAAACCCAAACATTCGGATCGGATTGCGACTGGCGTTTCACGAAGCGGTAACCGGTGTCCGACCACAGCACGATGTCGTCGGTCTGATTATCGAGAATGTATTCGCCTCGGTCGGTCTTGACGGTGAGGATGGCGTGACCGTCGCCGCTCCTATCGCGCACGACGGTGATCAACAGCGCCTCGCGCGGCCAGCCGGCCTTGATCAGCATCCGGCGCTTCTGCAGCACGTAGTCTTCGCAGTCGCCGTAGCCGTCGTCGGGATAATTCCAGCGCTCGACGACACCCCAATGATCCATGTCGGTCATCGGCTTGATGTTGGTGTTGACCCAGAGATTGACGCGCTGCAGGTCTTTCCAGGCGTCCGCGGTCAGCACCACGTCGCGCGGCTGTGACGGCATGGTTTTGCACTCGGGATCGTATTCGACGCAGAATTCGATCCAGCCGATGGGCGCACGCGTGACGTCGCCGACGGTGATGTATTGCGGCCGTTCCGCCGCGTTGCCTCCGGCGGGCGCCAGCAACAGCGCGAGCGTCATAACGCCCGCAGCCGCGCCACGCATCAGGATTGTCTTTGGACCCGAACGCATTGTGACCCCTTACCCGTCTCGTCAGGGTCACGTTTCGCACAAAGCTTTTGCGGCGGCGCTAAATGAAGTGGTTCAATTTGAAGTAAAACTTCCTCAAGTCACCGCAAAAACTGAGGTTCATTCTCACGAATACTGTATAAAATTTGCTCTATTCTAATTTGATTCAAATTTTACTTATCTGTCTATTATCCTCGCAAATACGGGTCTTCCGCCCGGTCGGTGTCCGAACGGCCGCGGCGGCTGCGACGTTGCAAGCGGTGTCCAGATACAAAAACGGCGCCCTTTTCTGCTCTTGGGCGCCCCCAGCGAAGCAAAAGTTGTCGGGATTGCGTTTACCCGCCGCTCACGTTTTCTTCGACGAAGTCGGGATGCTGCAGGCGGGTAAACTCGATGGCGAAGCCCTCGTCGAGGTGGCGCACCACCCGGCCCTGGATCTTGCCCAGCGTCACCAGAACGCCGATCGCCGGCCGCTGATCGGTGGCAATGCCGGCGCCGGATTCCGAAACGTCGATAATCCGGCAGGTCAGATTGACGCCGTTCGGCAGAATGAGACGGCCGACCGGGTTTTTGCGGCACCCGGCGGCCATGGCGGCGATCTTCCGGCGAGGCGAGAAGGTGCCGGTTGGCGAGCCAGGTGAGCTGGGCTGCGAGCTTGTCGCGCTTGCGCTCGGTGGCCGAGATCGTCATTGCAAAGCCGTTCTGGAACAGGCGCGCGATCTTGCCTTCGAGCCTGCCGAGATGGTCGACATAGGCAATGACGCGCTCGCCTGAGGCACCGGCGACGGGCGCGATCATGGCCATGCCGCCCGGCGACATGTTGACGACTTGGCAGGGAAATTCGCGGCGGTCGGCCAGCATATAGCGGCCAAGCAGGTTCACGCGCACGCGCTGGTGGCGGCGGCGATCCTCGTTCAATGCCTTCAGACTTGGGAGTCGTTCCGCGAGCGCCATAATGTCTACTTCGCCTGATGCGGCGGGTAGAAAACCTAGGCGTGCGATCTTAACGCACCGTTAGCCGCACGATTGGGCCAATAGATGCGAGCCCGCGGAGCAGCACTACGGCACGCCGCCCTCGTGAACGACGAATGGCCGCCGGCGCGGCGCCATGAAGCGCGGCAGGATGCGGGCTTCGAGCGAGGCGCCGATATGGCGGCGTGGCCCGAGATTCGAGCGCGCCGACCGGGCTCGCGCCGAGCCATTTCGGCACTTTCAGCGGCGCCAGGATCCCGATCGCACGCGCGAGGCTCTGCCGCGTCGAACTCAGCGGCAGCAGCAAGAGCTCGAGATCGATGGGCTCGCCGTCGCCGTTCTTCGCCGTGACGCCCGCGACCGTACCCACCTGTTCTTGATCGAGAATGGTGATGAGGTCGGCAATCGTGGGCTGGCTTGCGGCCGCCCAGAGCCCGATAAACGGCTCGGCCTTGAGCTCGCGGCCAAACAGGGCGCAAACCCGCGTGCCGGCCAGCCGGAACGGGTGGCCTGAGCCGCCGTCGAGCGCAACGATGAACGCATCGCTGAGCACTTGGCGGATGGCGCCCGGCTCAATTTCGGCGCGTTCGGGCGCCGGCCGCTTGCCGCGGCGTTCGTCCCAATACGCGTAAAGTTCACGGCTTGCCGCATGTTTCATGGTCGCTCACTCCCTGCAGGCGCGCGCCGTGCGGTAAATCTGTCCCCGATCGGGACAGGTGTGACGGCTCACGGCTGCGTCGGGTGCGAAGGAGCAGGGGATGTGCCGCGCGGCCTCGCGGCGGAACTGTCGCGGCGCTAACGCGCAATTAAGATTAACAAAGCGTTGACGTTGGCCGCCCGGGAAGGCCCGCCTAGGGTGACTGCCACGTTCACACGGCCGCTGCGATCGACGGCGGCGCTGATGAGATAACGGGAGGCGAGGGGATGTGACCCGACGCCGGCGATGTTCGGGCGAGCCCGAATGCGGCGGTGGCGGCGCGGAACCCCGCGCAAGATGCAAGAGGGAGGGCTCAGACGCCCTCCCTCTCGTTTTTTACGCGCCGCTTGTCTCAGCCCGCGCGTCCGCTTATCTCGGCAGGCGAGGACGGTGGATTTTTGTGACGCAAGAGTTCGAACCCAGAATTCGCGAACCCATTTTCAATGTGCCGGTGGTGGTCATCGCGACCGTGGTTGTGCTGGTCTTGGTGCATGCGCTGCGCATGTTCGCGCTGACCGACGAACAGGATCTGCAGTTTCTCTTGACCTTCGCCTTCATCCCGGCTCGCTACGGCACCGAGCTTGCGCCCGGCGCGGTGCCGGGCGGTTTCGGCGCCGATCTATGGACCTTCTTCACTTACGCGTTCCTGCATGCTGACCTCATGCATCTCGGACTCAATCTGGCGTGGCTGTTGCCGTTCGGCACCGCGCTGGCGCGGCGCTTCGGCGCCTGGCGCTACATCCTCTTTATGCTGGTCGTGTCTGCTGCCGGCGCGCTCGCGCATCTCGCCAGTCATTGGGGCGCGTTCGAACCGATGATCGGCGCGTCGGCTGCGATCTCGGGCGCGATGGCCGCGGCGATGCGCTTTGTGTTTCAGCAGGGCGGGCCGCTCGCCGCGTTTCGCGAGGATGCGGACAACGCCTATCGCGTGCCGGCGGTGCCGCTGTCGACGACGCTGCGCGATCCGCGATTTCTGCTGTTTCTCGCGACATGGCTCGGACTCAACGCGCTGTTCGGTCTGGGCACGGTGTCGTTCGGTGAAGGCGCCGGGCAAGAGATCGCATGGCAGGCGCATGTCGGCGGCTTTTTCGCCGGTTTGTTTTTGTTCAACGCATTCGATCCGATCGTGCCGCATACAGCGCTTGATACCGAAGCGAGCGGTTGATCCAAATCGATTGTCGACGCTGGTGGTGTGCGCGGTCGCAAATTGTGATTTGCGGTCACCGCAAAGCCCTGCGAGACTCGTTGCCAGGCCCGCACCGATTTGTCGGCGATCCACAGCAAGCCTTGATGTTGCGTCACCCAATTTGATGTTGCGTCGCCCAGTTTAATGCTGCGTTGCAGCGCGATTCGCCGCCGGAACCCGGCGCCGGCCCAAAGCATTAGAACATTGCCTTCACTGCCGCCGATTGCCATCACGTGCGGCCAAGCGGTGAAGCCAAAGCGGTGAAAACATGCCGCGGTCCGCCGGAGCGGAGCACCCGGTTCGGCGCCACGCGGCGCACCAGGGAGGCGATAATGACTGTAAGCACTATCCTCGCCAATAAAGGCCGCGAGGTCGTCAGCATGGAGCCGAATTCAAGCTTGGCCGCTGCCGTTTCGCTGCTCGCGCAAAAGCGCATCGGCGCGGTGCTGGTTCTCGGCGCCGATCGCCGCATCGTCGGTATTTTGTCGGAACGCGACATCGTGCGCTCGCTCGCGGAGCGCGGCTCGGCGGCGCTCGGAGAGTCGGTCAGTCAATCCATGACGCGAAAAGTCTCGACATGTACCGAGAACGAAACGGTCGCGAGCATCATGGAGCGCATGACCGAGGGCAAGTTCCGTCACTTCCCTGTCGTCGATCAGGGGCGGGCGATCGGCGTCATCTCGATCGGCGACGTGGTCAAATACCGCTTGCATCAAATGGAATGCGATTCCGCGGCGATGCACGATTACATTCTGACAGCATAGGTTTCGCTGACGGGATAGGTCGCGCAAGAAGTCGATCCCGACGGCGATTTCCGGATTGTGCGGCCGGCACAGTCCGGCGATCTTTCCTGTGTCATCCTCTGTGCGTTATGATGGTTCGCCGTCGCGGCTGCGACCGGCGGACCTGCCGGATGGGTTGGCATGTCATTTGGGGTATCAAGTCATTCGGGTTATCAAGGCATTCGGGTTATGAAGTCATTCGGGAGGCGATGATGCGGCGCGTTGCGATCGTGTTGGCCATCTTGGCGGCATTCTTGTCGGCAATTTTTGCTGCCGGCACCGCCTTCGCGCAGGGCACGACGGCGGTCACGCCGGAAACGTCGACGGTGACGTCGGCCGTCACGACTTGCATGATGTTGTGCAATTCCAGCGCCGCAAGCTGCCAAACCGGCTGCGTGGTTCCGACGACCGGCGGCGGGCTGCCAAGCACCTCAACCTCATGCCAGCTGGCCTGCACGACGACCCAGCTGTCGTGCCAGACCGTATGCGCACAGAGCTCGCCGTCGCGATAAGCTTTGCGGTGCCATGTCAGCTTTCGAGAATTAGGCCTTTTTCGCGATTCAGACCTGCCGCATCCGCTTAATGGCCGTTGAGCGATCGAAAGTACGGATCGGGAGGCGAGGCATTGTTACCATCGCCCTGAAAATGACCGAAGGTGGTCGTCGACGGGCCTTGCTGGGCGCCGAACTGCACGGTCGGACCATTGAGACCGAATGGATGCGCGCCCTGGGTGGAGTTCGTTGTCTGATCGTCCGGATCTGCGAACGTCGAGTTGCCGTTCCCGCCGGGCGAAACGTTTTCCCTGCTGAACGCCGATGCTGAGGTAGCAGTCAAAGAAAGCGCGCCCGCTGTAAGCAAGGCGATTGCCACGAACCGAGGCCGCATCAATCGAAGCATCGTGATCCCCGTCATGAGTCACTCCGAAGCGTCGATTACAAGCTAAAGGCGCCACCTCTACAACGTCAAGTTAAACCCCGCGTCTTCGGACTGCGGCATCGAAATTTCTGAGACTATCCGGCGCTGGCAGTGAGGCTGGTCAGTCCGAGACTCGGGTCAATATTTAATCCATATGCGACATGCATGCCGACGCGGCAATGCGTCTCTCGCACCGATTATTCAAGTAAGCATCGATATAATGGCTTGAATCTGATCCGACGCCGCGGCCACCAGGCTGTCGTGGCTCGTCAGACCTTGCGCAGCCGCCTGCAGAATGATTTCAGCCAGATGTGCCTTAACTCCCGGCGTCGCATGACCCATTGGAACACTCGTCATCACCGCCTCAAGCGCGTCACGCATCGTTTGGATGAGTTGTGGGCTGTAATGAGGCATGCTCATCTCCTTAAAGCCTCGACCTCGGATCAAGTGATAATTCGTGGGTACGCGCTCGCGCACCGTAGGGCGAACAAGACGCCACGAATGTGCACGCCTTCTGTCAGCAAAATTAATTTTTGGTAAGACGGCTCTTGCCGATGACCGCTCCGGCCGAACCGAGTTGCGATTCTATCATCCGCCTATCGTGCTGATGGGGCTTGATTGATCGGAACTATCGCGGTTCGGGGTGACGGACCCGGATGGATATAATGCCGCAGTCGATAGCAATAATGTGAAGTGACGCGGCGCGACCCGCCGATCAATACAGTTGCCCATGCAAAGGCTCAAACTCATCGCGATCGGCGCCCTGGCGGGCGCAGCGCTAGTCCTCCTCGCCAATACACCGGGACTGGCGCCAGTCGTCTCGGGTGCGGAAGCTTCATCAAGCACCGAAGCCGCGGCGACTTATCGGCAGCTGGGATTGTTCGGCAAAGTCTATGACATCGTGCGGCGCGATTATGTCGATAAGCCGGACGACACCAAACTGATCGAGACCGCCATCAACGGCATGGTGAGCGGGCTCGACCCGCATTCGAATTATATGGATACGAGTAACTTCCGGGACATGCAGACGGAGACGAGCGGTCAGTTCGGCGGTCTCGGAATGCAGGTCACGATGAAGGACGGACTGGTGAAGGTGGTTGCGCCGCTTGACGGCACACCGGCTGCAAAGGCCGACATTCGCGTTGGCGATGTGATCACCAAAGTCGATGGTCAACCGGTTGCCGGCCTCGGCCTCGAAAAGGTTGTGACCAAGCTTCGCGGCCCGCCGGGCAGCTCGGTCGCGGTGGAAATTACGCGGCTGAACGAAGCTCAGCCGCTCGAGAAAACGCTGACACGTGAAATCATCAAAGCGCGCACGGTTCACGAGCGGGTCGAAGGCGATGACGTCGGCTACATTCAGCTCACCGAGTTCAACGGCTTGGCGGGCGATGAATTGAAGGAAGCGATCCAGCATATCTCTTCAAGCGTTCCGGCCGACCGGCTCAAGGGTTACATTCTGGATCTGCGCAACAATCCGGGCGGCCTCCTGAATCAAGCAGTCGCCGTATCCGATGTGTTTTTGGGCAGTAGCGAAGAAATCGTGTCGACGCGCGGACGCGACCCCGAGGAGGACGCACGTTACGACGCCAAATCCGGCGACCTTATCCATGGCAAGCCGCTCATCGTGCTGATCAACGGGGGCACCGCTTCGGCAGCGGAGATCGTCTCCGGCGCCTTGCAGGACCACAAGCGCGCGACGATCGTCGGGACTCAGTCCTTCGGCAAGGGCTCGGTGCAGACGATCATTCCGCTCGGCCAGGGAAATGGCGCGCTGCGTCTCACCACGGCGCGGTATTACACGCCGTCAGGGCGCTCGATCCAGGCCGAGGGCATCACCCCGGATATCAAAGTGAGCGAACAAGTCCCCCAGGATTTGCAATCGAAAGACCTGACGATAAGCGAGGCGGCGCTGCGCGGGCATCTCAAGGCGTCTGGACCCGAGGAAAAGGGCTCGCTGACTTACGTTCCGGCGGATGCGAAGGACGATAAGGCGCTACAGACGGCGCTGGGCTTGTTGCGTGGTTCGGAAACAAACCCGGCCTTTCCTCCAAACCCCAAGGAGGTTGTCGCGAAGTAAGCTCGGGCAGCTCGAGCAGGACGAATGGGCCGCGTCAGTTGGCGGTGTGGCAGAAAGCCGACATGATCCGGGCGTCCCGATTATTCGCTTTCGACGGTGAAACAAACCTAGGCCCGGCCTGTGCTGAACGTCCGCTTTTAACCCAAGGCGGACCTGTCGGAGCTTCTCGGTCAACAGAGGTCCCTGGTCTCCGGTTTTCTTGCACTGTGGCGCCGCGGTGACAGCAGTTACGAAGGTCGCCAGTTATGATCCTGAACGGTCCTCTTAGCTTTTGCCCAACATGCGCGGAGTTGAAGCGTGGTGAGAACGATTGGCCTGCTCTCGATAATTATCGCCAGCACATTGGCAGGCATCTGTGGTGCGAATAGCGCGCCGGCCGATGCGCAGACATCCAGCCAAACATCCGGCCAAGTGTGGTCGTATCAGACTCCCTTCGGCATAATTTATGGCCTCATCCCGCGCGAAGTCGTGGACTATCCCACTACGCGCGCCGGAGGAACCATCGTCGTCAGCACCAGCCAACGGCGACTCTACTACGTGCTCGGTGGCGGCAAGGCCATTCGCTATGGCATTGCCGTTGGAATGGAGGGCTATGGTTGGTCGGGCGTCAACACAATTACCGCCAAACGCGAATGGCCGGACTGGACGCCCACGCCGGGTGAACTGCAGCGGTTTCCAAATCTGCCCCGTCACATGGCAGGCGGTTCGGATAATCCGTTAGGTGCGCGTGCACTCTATCTGGGCGATACGCTCTACCGCATCCACGGGACGAACGAGCCTTGGAAGCTCGGTGGCGGCGTGTCTTCAGGCTGCATTCGTATGTCTAACGATGACATCATCGACCTGTATAACCGTGCCAAGATTGGCGCGACGGTTGTCGTGCAGCGGTAATGTCTGCAAATCTGTTCGTTATTTTGGTGGGGTAGTGCCTCGCTGATTTATGAGTACATGCCCGTGTCGGATCAGGTGATCGGCGCCGGATTGAACAGCGTCAGAGAGTTGTGGATTCCCCACCGATCCGACCACACCTTCTTTCGGCCGCTGGCGACCTCGAGGATCAATCTGAACAGGTCCCAGCCGGTTTCCTCGATCGTTGCTTCGCCTGTTGCGATGCGGCCCGCGTCGAAGTCGATGAGGTCGTGCCAGCGCCTGGCAAGCTCGGTGCGCGTCGCCACTTTCAATACCGGGGCGGCAGCGAGGCCGTAGGGCGTGCCGCGGCCGGTGGTGAACACCTGCAGCGTCATGCCCGATGCCAGTTGCAATGTCCCGCACACAAAGTCGCTCGCCGGAGTAGCTGCAAACAAAAGACCCTTGGTCTGCGCCTTCTCGCCGGGTGCGAGCACTCCGGATATCGCCGCCGTCCCCGACTTGGCGATGGATCCGAGCGTCTTTTCCATGATGTTGGCGAGCCCGCCCTTCTTGTTTCCGGGCGTCGTGTTGGCGCTGCGATCGGCGCCGCCGGCTTCGAGGTACTTGTCGTACCACTCCATCTCGCGGACCAGCGCACGGGCGACATTCTCGTTGACGGCGCGAGGCGTCAAAAGATGGACAGCGTCGCGGACCTCCGTGACCTCGGAGAACATGACGGTTGCGCCGGTGCGCACCAGGATATCCGACGTGAAGCCGAGCGCAGGATTGGCCGTAACCCCCGAGA
The DNA here is from genome assembly GCA_963761185.1 of uncultured Alphaproteobacteria bacterium. Taxonomy (GTDB): domain Bacteria; phylum Pseudomonadota; class Alphaproteobacteria; order Rhizobiales; family Xanthobacteraceae; genus BOG-931. The sequence continues at coordinate 51,048 of CAVXFY010000011.1, read as the reverse complement.
AAGCGTCGCTGCCGCCGCATTGCATTCCCACCACAAGGTCGGAGGCGGGACAAGTTTCGCGCGTGCGTCGATTGAGGATCTCTAACCTTGCTTCCGCCATTTCCAAAATCGCAGCGACCATCGGGCGAAAACCGGAGAAGGCATCATCCTGCAGCGACATGATGTCCGGGTTCTTGATGCCTGAGTTCTTGCCGGCCGGCGTACGAAGCAAGACTTCTGGCAACAGCTTCTCGCAGCCCAGGCCGACAACCATCGCCTGACCGCCGAAATTTGGATTGCGCGCCAGATTCTGCAGCGTGCGGATCGGCACCACCGCATCCGGCGCATTGATCGCAACGCCGCAGCCATAGCTGTGCGTCAGACCGATGACGTCGTCGACATTGGGATAGCGCGGTAGCAGATCGCGACGGATCAAATTTATCGCGTAATCGAGCGTGCCGGCGACGCATTGCACGCTGGTCGAAATCGCCAACAGGTTCTTGGTGCCGACCGAACCGTCGGGATTGCGGAAGCCCTCGAAAGTATATCCCTCCAAGGGCGGCATGGGTGCCGGAATCCGCGTCGCGAGCTTGATCCGATCCATGGGCGGCGCGTCAGGCAACCGCACTCCGGACTCCTCGACCCAAGCGCCTCTGGCCAGCGGACGCGTCGCCGTACCAATGACGTGACCATAGCGGATGATCGCGCCGCCCTGCGGGATATCGACGAGAGCCACTTTGTGGCCTTGGGGCACGCGGTCGAGCAGTTGCAAGCCATCGGGAAAAACCGTCCCCGCCGGCAAGCCGAAATCGTTCACGACGATGGCGACATTGTCGTCGGGGCTCATTCGTATGGTGCGCGGTTGCTGCTGACGCGACAGATCGGCGACATTTTGCATGAGGTATTTCCTCGAAGGCAAAGCCGGCATTGACCGGCTTTCGTCCATTGAGCTCAATTGACGAGTATGCGCCCTAACTCAAATCGGCGATCGATTGATTGATCGAATCGATCGCCTTCTCGGTTGCCGCTTGCCCGACGGCGATCGCCTCGGCGGCATGATGGAAATCGAGCCAGCCGACATGGCCGATCCGCGGCGTGACGTGCACGTCGGGCGGATCGCCGGCGAGCCGCATGCGAGTCAGACGATCCTGCATGATGTTGAAGGACTCGATCATCACCGTCGAAAAACCAGGCTTGTCGTCGCGCGCGACGATCTCGCGCTTGATCGCGCGTTCGGCGCCGAATATGCCGCGCAAGCGCGCGAAGCCGTTGCGCGGCTCGGCGGGCAGAGCGGCGTCGTCGCCCGGATCCGCGCCATGGCTCGCGATGGTGGCGCCGCGGCCGAAACGATCGGCGTCCATATTGACGGCGATGACGACGCGCGCGCCGAAGGCCCGCGCCGCGGAGACCGGCACCGGATTGACCAGCGCGCCGTCGACCAGCCAGCGGCCGCCGAGATGCACCGGGGGAAAAATTCCCGGCAGCGCGTAGGAGGCGCGCAGCGCCAGCGCCAGCGAGCCATGCGTCAGCCAGACCTCGTGGCCGGTTCCGATCTCGGTGGCGATGGCGGCGAAGCGGATCGGCAGTTGCTCGATGTTCTTGTCGCCGATCAATTCTTCGAGCTCGTTCGTCAACCGGCCGCCGCGGATCAGACCGGCGCCGCCGATTTTCACGTCGAGATAGCCGATGACACGGCGCATCGTCAGCGAACGCGCCCAGGCTTCGAGCGTATCGAGCTGGCCGGTGGCGTAGCAGCCGCCGACCAGCGCGCCCATCGACGTGCCGACAATGACGTCCGGTTTAATGCCGTGCGCCATGAGCGCACGCATGACGCCGATATGCGCGAAACCGCGCGCCGCGCCGCTGCCGAGAACAAGCCCGATGGAGGGCGTATCGGATTTGACGTCGGCCCGATTGGCAGCCGCGACTTTGCCGGCAATGTCTTGGTTGGCAGTGTCTTGGTTGGCAGTGTCTTGGTTGGCAGTGTCTTGGTTGGCAGTGTCTTGCGTCGTCACCGGGTCCTCGCGGGCTGTGCCACCTCGGGCGCCGCGCCAGGATAGGGTGAAAAGGGGCGGCGAGTTCAGCTACATGCGAGCCCTGCCGCGGCCGATTGAGCGGGCGAGGGCGGGGGACCCGGCTTGAAATTGCCGCGATTGAGATCGAGAAAAGCCGCGATGTCGGGGTGGGACGTGAAAACTTTGCGCGCTTGGGTTTTGGCCGTTGCCGCGGCGGGGTTCGTCCTCGCCGCGCTGACGCCGGCCGATGCGCAAGTCCGCAATCTGGTGGCGCCGCAGGCGACCGCGTCGTCGCCGCTGGTCCCGGGAACCGGATCGCCTGGCTCGACCATCATCGCTCCGATGCCGTTGGGGCCGCCTCCTGCGTCCATCGCGCCGCCGCTCGTGCAAGCCATTCCGGCCGGGCGCGTGGCGCTGGCGATGACGGCGCGCTACGGCCATGATGCGGCGCAAATCAGCGGCGGACTGATCTGGCGCGTTTATGCGGCAAAGCCCGACGCGACCGGCGTCTACCCGCTGCTCAAGGAAGACCGCAGCGCGACGCCGACTTTCGTGCTGCCGCCCGGCAGCTACGTCGTGCATGCGAGCCTCGGTCTCGCCAGCGCGGCCAAGTCCGTGCAATTGCGCGCCGACGCCGTGCGCGAAGTTTTGGACATTCCGGCGGGCGGCATTCGGCTTGAAGGCCGCGTCGGCGACGTGCGCATCCCGCCCGGACAAATATCGTTCGACGTCTTCAAGGGCAGCCAGTTCGACACCAGCGAGCGCCGGCCGATCGCGCAGAACGTCATGACCGGCGACGTCGTGCTGCTGCCGGAAGGCACCTACAACATCGTGTCTGATTACGGCGAGGGCAATTCCGTCGTGCGCTCCGACGTGCATGTCGATGCGGCCAAGCTCACCGATGTCGTGGTGACGCATCGCGCGGCGGTGATCACGCTAAAGCTCGTCAACAATTCCGGCGGCGAAGCGCTCGCCAATACGCAATGGACGGTGCTCACGCCTGGCGGCGACGTGATCAAGGAATTGATCGGCGCCTTCCCGCGGCTGGTGCTCGCCGAAGGCGACTATCATGTCATCGCCCGCAACGAAGGCCGCACCTTTCAGCGCGACTTCAAGGTCATCACCGGCGTCGACGGCGAGGTTGAAGTCTCGACGCACTAGGCGTCAGCAGCCCGTACCGCTCATTCCTGCGAAAGCGGGAATTCAGTAAAGCTTCAATGCCGCCACTCCCGCTCACGCGGGACAAGCAGCTTGGCTATGGCGCGTGCGGCGGCCGTCTCTAGCGCATTGGCTCCGCCCATTGTGCACGTGATGGCCCCGGCTCGAACGCATCACCGAAGTATTGGGTTTCGTGGGCCACTTGTCCGCCATGAAATTCCATAATGCTGACCACGTAGGACGGCTGGCCATCATATGTCAGCACCAATTCCGTGATCCAAAGATCATCTTTGCCCAAGATGCGTTTAACGTTGAACCGCTTTTTGTTCGGCTGAGCGGCGCGTGAAAACTGGATTTGTCGCCTGCCGCGGATTCGTTCTCCTGACTGCGGATAATCGAGTATTGCATCATCGCAATAGATCTCATGTTCCGTTTCGAAGTCGCTCGCATCGGATGCGGCCCAGTGCCGTTCGAGAGCAGCACGAATATCTAGACTTGCCATCAAAATAACCTGGATCGCATGCCGGCGGCTCAGCTTACGGTACCGGCGCCGCGGCTAGCTACCGCGCGCGCCCATTTCATTCCTGCTTCAGGCCCGCCTGTTTGATCACGTCGCCCCACTTCGCCAGCTCGGACTTGAAGAAGTCCTCGCACGCCTGCGGCGCCGAACCGATCGGCACATAGGCCATGGCCGCAAGCTTCGCCTTCAGGTCGGACTGCGCCAGGCTGCCGACGATGATGTCGTGAAGCTTGCCGATGATGTCCTTGGGCGTGCCGGCCGGCGCCACGACGGCGGTCCAGGTGGCGCCCTCGACCTCGGGGAAGCCCGCCTCGGCCATGGTCGGGATATCCGGCAAGGTCGGCGATCGCTCCTTTCCCGTCACCGCCAGCGCCCGCAGCTGTCCGGCCTTGATCAGCGGCACCGCCGGCGCCATGGCGCCGAACGAGATCGGCGTGTGCCCGCCGACGGTCGCCTGCACCGCGGTGCCGCCGCCGTCGAACGGCACGTGCACCAGATCGAGCTTCAGCGCGTGCTGAAACAGCGCGCCGACGAGTTGCGGCGGCGTGCCGGTGCCGGGCGAGGCGTAGCTCTCCTTGCCGGGATTGGCGCGGATCCACGCGATCAGCTCCTTGACGGTGTTGGCCGGCACCGACGGATTGACCGCGAGCACCACCGGTGTGGCGGCGACGAGCGTTACCGCGTCAAAGTCCTTGAGCGCATAGCCCGGCTCCGCGAACAGAAACTGATTGTTGGTGAGATTGCCGCCGGTCACCAGGAACGTGTAGCCGTCCGGCGCCGACTTCGCCGCCCTGGCTGCGCCGACATTGCCGCCGGCACCCGGGACGTTCTCGACAATGAAGTTCTTGCCGGTCTTGTCGCTCAGCGGCTGCGCGATCAGACGCGCGACCAAATCGGTTGGGCCGCCCGGCGCAAAGCCGACAATGAGTTTCACCGGCCGCGTCGGCCAAATCTGCGCCGTTTCGGTCTGTGCGGCGACGGCTAACGGCCACGCCGCCACCACGCCCGCGACCGACGCAATAAAGTCTCGCCGCCTCATGTGCATTCCCCCCGAGTTATCGTTTTGAAGATCGTACGACGAAAATTCGGGCTGCGCCACGCCTCGCCCGAAGCGCGCTTCGTCGCATTGGGGGCATGAACGGAGACGTGAGCGAAATCACGGCCGCTGCGGGTCTGCTCGGCGCGAGAGCAGCTACGCCGCCTTCTTCACCCGCTGCATATCCGGCGCTACGGCTTCTTGCGCGAGCGCCGCCAAAGCCGTGTCGAGCGGCATCATCTGCTGCTTGTCGCTGCCGAGCCGGCGGATCGAGACCGTGCGCTCGGCGGCTTCCTTCTTGCCGACGACGAGGAGGGCGGGGACTTTCGCCAGCGAGTGCTCGCGGACTTTGTAATTGATCTTCTCGTTGCGCAGGTCGGCCTCGACCCGAAGCCCGAGCGCGCGGGCGGCGGCAATGGCCTCGCGCGCGTAATCGTCGGCGTCCGAGGTGATGGTCGCGATTACGGCCTGGACCGGCGACAGCCACAGCGGCATGTGCCCCGCATAATGCTCGATCATGATTCCGGTAAAGCGCTCGAGCGAGCCGAACATCGCGCGATGCAGCATCACCGGCGTCACTTTGTTGGAATGTTCGTCGATATAGAAGGCGCCGAGCCGGCCGGGCATGTTGAGGTCGACCTGCACGGTGCCGCATTGCCAGTCGCGGCCGATAGCGTCGCGCAGCACATATTCGAGCTTCGGCCCGTAGAACGCGCCTTCGCCTTTGTTGAGCGTCCACGGCCGGCCGGACGCTTCGAGCGCTTTCATCAAAGCGGCTTCGGCCTTGTCCCACACCGCGTCGTCGCCGATGCGTTTTTCCGGACGGTCGGAAAATTTGATGCGCACGTCGTCGAAGCCGAAATCCTCGTAGATCGTCAGGATCAGATCGTTGACCTTGATGACTTCCTCGGCGATCTGCTCTTCGGTGATGAAGATATGCGCGTCGTCCTGGGTGAAGGCGCGCACGCGCATCAGCCCGTGCAGCGCGCCGGACGGCTCGAAGCGGTGCACCTTGCCGAACTCGCAAAGCTTGTAGGGCAGGTCGCGATAGGATTTCAGCCCGTTCTTGAAAATCTGGATATGGCCGGGACAGTTCATCGGCTTGACCACGAAGGTGCGCTCGTCCTCCTCGCGCGGCTGCACCAGGAACATGCCGTCGCGGAACGTCGCCATGTGGCCCGAGGCGACCCAAAGCGAGGAGTCGATCAGCTGCGGCGCATTGACCTCGGCATAGCCGGCATCCATCTGCCGGCGGCGGATGTAAGCCTCCAATGTCTGAAACAGCGTCCAGCCTTTGGGATGCCAGAACACCGAGCCGGGCGCTTCTTCCTGGAAATGAAACAGATCCATTTCGCGGCCGAGCCGGCGATGGTCGCGCTTCTCGGCCTCTTCGATCTGCTTGAGATAGGCGTCGAGCTCGTCCTGCTTGGCAAACGCCGTGCCGTAGATGCGGGAGAGCATTTCGCGGTTGGAATCGCCGCGCCAATAGGCGCCGGCGACTTTCATCAGCTTGAACGCATTGCCGATCTTGCCGGTCGAGGTCATGTGCGGGCCGCGGCACAGATCGAACCAGTCGCCCTGCTTGTAGATCTTGATCTGCTGGTCCTCCGGAATGGCGTCGACCAGTTCGACCTTGAACAATTCGCCCTTGTCGCGGAACACTTTCTTCGCCTCGTCGCGCGACCACGCTTCCTTGGTGAAGGGTTTGTCGCGCGCGATGATCTCGCGCATCTTCTTTTCGATTGCCGCGAAATCCTCCGGCGTGAACGGCTCATTGCGGAAGAAGTCGTAGTAGAAGCCGTTGTCGATCACCGGGCCGATGGTGACCTGAGTGCCGGGCCACAGCGACTGCACCGCTTCGGCGAGCACGTGCGCCGCATCATGGCGGATCAGTTCGAGCGCGCGCGGGTCCTCGCGGGTTAGGAATTCGATCTTGGCGTCGTGCTCGATCGGATCGGCGAGGTCGGCGACCTTGCCGTCGAGTGCCATCGCCACCGTGCGCTTGGCGAGCGATGGCGAAATGCCCTTGGCGATATCGAGGCCGGTGGTGTTTTGCGGATAGTCCCGACGCGCGCCGTCGGGGAAGGTCACGGCGACCATTTTATTCACTCCTGTTGCTCACTCGCTGCAAACCAAGGCAGGTAAGCGGAATCAAAAACTGGGCGGGCTTTTAACGCAGGCGGACCGCGAAAGAAAGCATCGCGCCCGAACCGGCTGCGACTTGGCACTGCCTCAAATCGACCTACGGCGTCTTTGCATTGGTCCCGCGCCAGCGCGCATAGCGCCAGGGCAGGTACCAGCGCGCATTCTGCGGAGCCGCGTCGGGAACAAAATCGAGCCCCGACGTGCCCCACGGTTGACATCGCGACAGCCGCGCCAAGGTCATCCAACCGCCGGCCCATAGCCCGTAACGATCCAGCGCCTGATCGGCATATTCCGAGCATGTCGGCAAGTGCCGGCACTCGAAACCGATGAGCGGGGAGAGCGTATAGCGGTAGATTTTCACTAAGCCCCGCCCGAACAGGCGAGGGGCGTGGCGGAGTGTTTCGGCGACGGGCGACAAGTCACTCCGCCGCGGCTTGGCTTTGCCCGCGCTTGGCTTCGATCTGGCCGATAGCGTCGACCACGGCGTCGAAGGTCAGGAGCATCGAGGCATGGCGCGCCTTGTAGTTGCGGACCGGTTCGAGCACCGCGATATCGGCCCATTTGCCGTTCGCCGGCGGCGCGCCGTGCTCTTTCAGCATTTTGCGAACGCCTTCGCGCAAGGCCCGCAATTCGCTCGCTTTCGAGCCGACGATATTGCGCGCCATGATCGAGGACGAGGCTTGGCCGAGCGCGCAGGCTTTCACCTCGTGGGCGAAATCGGTGACGGTGTCGCCGTCCATCTTCAGGTCGATGGTGACGGTCGAGCCGCAGAGCTTCGACAAAGCGGTCGCCGACGCGTCGGCGTCGGGGAGCCGCCCGATCCGGGGGATCGTGCCGGCAAGCTCGATAATGCGTTTGTTATAGACCTCGTCCAGCATCGTAAAATCACGGTTTTGGCAGGGTTTATTGTCTCCCCCTGACAAACCACTATATAGGCGGTGAGATTGCGGATTTGAAGTTCCGGCATTCGGCCGGCGATCGGGAGCAGGGATGGACGCAGTTGTTAAGCCGGGTATCAAGCCGGATGTTAAGTCATGGTCAAAAGGCGAAACCTCCACTGAGCAGCTTTCGGACAACGTCCATAATGCTCCAGCACCGGTCGAAAAAAGGCCCTCCCAGGAGGAGGCCGAAGCAGCCGTCCGCGCGCTGATCGCCTATATCGGCGAGGATCCGGCGCGCGAGGGCTTGGTGGATACGCCAAAACGCGTGATCGGCGCATTGGATGAACTCTATCGCGGCTATCGCGAAATTCCCGCCGATGCACTGGCGCGGACTTTCGGCGAGACCGAGGCTTACGACGATTTCGTGCTCATTCGCGACATCAGATTCACGTCGCATTGTGAGCACCATATGCTGCCGTTCTACGGCAAGGCGCATATCGCTTATCGGCCGGTCGAGCGCGTCGTTGGCCTGTCCAAGCTTGCGCGTCTGGTCGATACCTACGCGCGGCGTTTGCAGACCCAGGAACGCCTGACGTCGCAGGTCGCCGGTGCCATCGAAGATGTGCTGAAGCCGCACGGCGTCGCGGTGATGATCGAAGCCGAGCACACCTGCATGACGGTTCGCGGCGTCAAGAAGCCCGGCGCTTCGACGGTGACGACGCGCTTCCTCGGCACGTTCCGCGACAATCCGGACGATCAGATGCGGTTCATGATGCTGGTTGGCGCGGCGGATCGTGGCGGCGGCAAAGCGCGGTAGAATAATTGCGCAAGTTCGCCCTGCATTGAGGCAGAATTATCCATTGTTTGCACGGCCACAGGGTGCCTGAGAGGAATTCGAAGTCAAGGACGACCTCATAGGGCGCAAAGCGCCCTATGAGGTCGCCGCTGAAGGCGGTGCGCTTCGCGCATCCTTGAGTTCGAATTCCTCTCAGTCAAAATGGTGGACGTGCAATCAATGGTTATTTGGCGCTGAGCCAGCGCCGTCGCATTTGTGCTGAACGAGGACATGGGGGCTTTACTTTGCCAGAAAAACCACCATTTGCCCCGCCTGGATCGGATGCCGCGCTCGAAGAAGGCCTGACGCTGACGCCGAAATTCGACGCCGAAGGGCTTATTACCTGCGTCGCGACCGACGCCGCTTTGGGCGGCGTTCTGATGGTCGCGCATATGAATGCCGAGGCCTTGGCGAAAACCATCGCCACCGGCGAAGCCTGGTATTACAGCCGTTCCCGCCGCGCGCTGTGGAAGAAGGGCGAGACCTCGGGCCACATTCAGCACGTCGTCGAGATGCGTGTCGATTGCGATCAGGATGCGGTGTGGATCAAGGTCGAGCAGGCCGTCGCCGCCTGCCACACCGGACGCCGCTCGTGCTTCTATCGCGCCGTGCCGCTCGGCAAGTCCGGTTCGGCGACGCTTGAATTCCGCGACGATCGCGTCTTCGATCCGAAAGCGGCCTATGGCAAAAAGTGATCTGCCCACGGGGCTCGAGCCATTGAACGATCTCCTGCCGCTCGCCGAAACGATCGCCGCCCGCTTGAAAGTGCGGCGCGAAACCATCGCGATCGCCGAGTCCTCGACGGGCGGTTTGATCTCGGCGGCGTTGCTCGCCGTGCCCGGCGCCTCAGCCTACTTTCTCGGCGGCGCCGTCGCCTATACGCGCCAGGCGAAGAGTCGGTTGCTTGGCATTGACGATGCGGAGCTCGATCGATTTCGTTCGGCGACCGAGCCTCACGCGCTCATCCTGGCGCGCCACGCGCGAGCGCAATTCGGCGCGATCTTCGGCCTTGCCGAAACCGGCGCGGCCGGGCCGAGCGGCAATCGTTATGGCGACCCGGCGGGCCACACCTGTCTCGCGATCGTCGGGCCGGTCGAGCGGGCCGTCACGCTGAAAACCGGCAGTTCCGACCGCGTCGCGAATATGCGCGCGTTCGCGGCAGCGGCCCTCGATCTATTGGCCGGCCATTTAAACTCTCATCGTTGATCGGCGAATATTTCGCAGCGGCAGGGCGGGAGCGCGACCGCTGCACGATCGCGCTCCGCGATACGTCAGTGGTGACGACGTCCGTGACGGACAGGCATCACGGCATGCAGTTCGACTTCGGTCGCGGTTGCAACCACATTGAAGCCCGACTGGCCTTCGAAGCTGACCGGCTGCAAGGCGAACGAGTTGTTGTTGCCACCGACAAGGCCGTTAGCGCCGGCGCCGACGCCGAATGCCGCTCCGGCGGAAACGCCGCCATAGATGCCGGCGAGCGCGCCGGGACCGACATGCAGGCTTGGCGCAAAGACCGCCCATCCCAAAGTGACACTGCTGTTGTAGCCGGCTTGGGCCCCCAGACGGCGAAGCGTGGCTTCATAATATTGCGCCGGGCCGCCGGCGTTCGGCGTGAAGACGCAATTCAGCGGCTGGTCCGACACGATGAGATAGCTTGTTGGCGCCGCGCTGCGGCAGCTCAACAGACCGATCTGGGTGTCGGCACGGGCGGGAGTGGCTGCAGCCAGTCCCATCGTCGCGAGTGCCATGCCAAATAGCGCGGCCGTGAATGCGCCGCGAGCGGCAAGTTTCATGTCCATCATATGGTTCCTTAACTTGATACCGACTGGCTTCACTCCGAGCAAACCAAGCCCAATCGATCTACTCGATTACTCGTTTGCCGAACGCGGCCGTCGATCGCGACGTGACGTGCCCGGCGGCCGCGACCTAAAATGCAGAATGGGACGAAAGTGGTATTTGAAGCCCGCTCTGTGACGGTTTTTTGGGAACCGTTGCGCATAAGGCACACTGGGCGCCCTTGGGGCCGTCGATACGGCTGACTGGCCGCGGTGAAATCGATAGTCTAGCTGCGGGTTCCGACGGGGGATCGCCCAATGCAATTCGATCAATCGACGCGGCGCCGGTTCATCACGTTTGTCGGCGGTGCGGCCTTGGCCGCGTCCCCATTTGCAGTGCGCGCACAACAGGCGGTAACGCCCGCAGGCGCCGCGACGCCCGAAGATGTAGCAGCCAAGCCCGATCCGCTTTTGCAACAGGCCCAGACACTGAGCGCTCCGATGGCCGCGGTTTCACGCGCCATTGCCATTTCGCATCAGCCGATTTTTCGCAAGAAAGACGTGCTCGCGGTCTTCGACATTGCGCAGCCGTCGGCGAACAAGAGATTCTACGTTCTGGATTTCAAATCAGGCGAGGTCACCGCCCATTACGCGGCGCATGGCAGAGCCAATGGACCGAACATCAAGGCGGTCAAGTTCAAGGGTTTCCAGAAGGACCTCGACATGGTGCCGCTCGGCCCGCTCAAGACCGCGCATGCCGAAGTGATGGATCACTACAAGACGATCGTCGACCGCTACGACGGCACCGTCTATCGCAACATGATCGTCGCCGAGCTTGAGGGCGCCGCCGCCTACAACAGTTACATCAACCACACGCCGCCGTTCAAATGGATCATCCACCCGAACTGGTACACGACCGCCGGCTATCGCTCAAAGAACGGCGGCATGCTGGGCCGGAGCAACGGTTGCATCACCGTCGATCCGGTCGAGAACAACCAGCTCGTCACGCGGCTTGCCGACGGCGCGCTGATTTACGTGACGGTCGGAGACGATGCGATCGAGCGGTATTTGTAGTTCGAGTGCGTCGGATGGGTTGAGCTCTTACGAAATCTTTCGCTACGCGCTCTACCGACGCCGGCCGGCCAGGAACGCCACGATCGCCGCAGCTTGAATCAGAGCTGCGGCGCTGAATAGATAGGGAGCCGCTCCCGCCGATGCCGTACTGAAATTCGGCGCAAGCTCCCGGATCAATCCAAAACTCGCGGGGGCGAAAGCGTAGGCGGCTTGTCCGATGGCGATGATCAAGAGGACGACGCGCGGCACGTCCTCTTTCACGAATTCGATCTGCGCAATCAAGGGCGGCAACGATGTGGTGTTGCCGATCCCCGCTCCGAACAGCACAACACCGAGGAGCAGCAAGGGCACATTGTCGCCGGCCGCAAGGCAAAGCGCCAGTAAGCCCAGGATTTGTCCGACGGTACTAGAGCAGGCGACAAGGCGGCGATCGCCGCGGATCGGCATCAGCCAGCCGACCATGCTACGCCCGGCAATGGCGGCGGCCGTGGCAGCACCCACTGCGACTCCCGCGGCTTGCGCGCCAAGCGCCGGTACCAAGAGCGAGAAAAGGTGCGCAATCAGGCCGATCTGCGCAAACAGTCCGAGAGCCATGCCGAGCGCCAAGGTGATGAATTGGGGATTCCGCCACAATAGGCTGCCGGGCAGAGGGCGCGCCGACGCCGCGGTGACCGAAACGGCCCCCGATCCGACAACGTCGCCGTCCGCGGTCAAGCTCATGTCCTGCGGCAGCTTTGCAAAAAATACGTCGGCCAGAATCCAGACGATCATGATCATCACGAGGCCGATGATCGCCGCGGCGAATGGGAAGCCCAGCAAGCCGATCGCCGCGACCCACAGCGGCGAAAATATAACGCCGCCGATGCTCGACCCGTTGCAAGCCCACGACAGCGCTGCCGGGCGGGTGCGCACGAACCAAGGCGAGACGATCGCGTTGACCGCGGCGGCGCTCATGGTGACCCAACCCGCCCCGCTGAAGAGAGTGGCAACGAACAGCTGCCACGGCTCATGCGCGAGAGCCCAGCCGGTGATGCCTGCTGCCAGCGCTATGGCTCCGGCCTTCGTGACCCTCGGTATGCCGAACCGGCGATAGAGCCCGGGCAAGTTGGCGACGACGACCGCGCCGAACAGGAAATGTACGGTGACGGCCGTCGAGACGAGTATAAGCGACCATCCACGCGCTTCGCGCACGGCATGCAGGTAGACCGGCGGACCATAGAAGCCCAGACCCCAGCCGAACACCGCGAGCAAGAAGGCAGCGGCGACGACTCGCCAACCGTAAAACGTCTTCATTCAGCTCCCGGAAATCCGTGATATGCACCAAGAATTCACGGCTGCACATTGGAGGAAATCGGCACCGGACGTTACGGTGACGGCCGAAGCGCGGAGGGCGGATTGCCGTCAAGCGGCGAGTCAGCAATCCCTATCACTGCGCATACGCGGTGAGGCCTCAAAAATCGCACAGCGTGGGCACGGCGCTTCGCGCCTTAGCCCACCCTACAAAGACGCTGTTTGATATTGTGAGCGGATGATCTATTCCCGCCGCGCAGCGCGCGCCAGCAATTGCTTGGCGCGCACCAGATGCGGGCGGTCATACATCAGGCCGCCGATGCCGACCACGCCGGCGCCGGGAGCGGCGGCGAAGGCGTCGATGACCGCGCGGGCATGTTCGATCGCCTTTGCCGAGGGCGTGAACACCTCGTTGATGATCGGCACCTGCGCCGGATGGATCGCCATTTTGCCGGTAAATCCGTCGCGGCAGGCTTCTTCGCATTCGCGCCGAAAGCCGTCACTATTGCGGAAATCCACATAGACGGTGTCAAGCGCCGGGACTCTCGCCGCAGCAGCGCCGGCAATGCACAGCGCCCGCGCCAGCCGGTAGGGATCGAGAAAACGGCCCTGCGCGTCGCGATTGGCTTGGGCGCCAAGCTCAGCGGAGAGATCCTCGGCGCCCCAGGTCAGCGCGATCAGGCGCGCGCTTGAGCCGGCGAAAGTGCCGGTGAGGAACATGGCCGCTGCGGTTTCGGTCGCCAGCGGCAATATCTTGATATGGCCGTCGGGCAAGCCGCTCATCGCTTCGCGCACGGCGAGCTTGGCGTCGGCGTGAACGACGGAGGCGCCGCCTTCCGCCTTCGGCAGCATGATGGCGTCCGGCTTTGCCGGCGCGATGGCGTCGAGATCGGCGTCGGTGAGGCCGGTCTCGAGGCCGTTGACGCGCACCAGCATGTAAGGCCGCGATGCGCTTGCCATCGCCTCTCGAAGAAACGCCGCCGCGCTGTCGCGGGCGCGCGCTTTGCCTTCGAGCGCAATCGAATCTTCAAGGTCGACGATCAGCGCATCGGCGCCGCTCACCATGCCCTTTTCGAGCTTTCGCGGGCTGTCGGCCGGGACGAAAAGAAGGGAACGCATCATGCGAATCTATTTCTGCCTATCGATCACTTCGGCCGCATGCGGATGAAGGCCTGGCGGTGGCATTCGGCGACGAGCTTGTTGTCCTGATTGAAGGCGCGGTGATGGAATTCGACGATGCCGGCGCCGGGCCGCGATTTCGATTCGCGCTTGCCGATAACGTCCGTCGCGCAATGCACCGTATCGCCCTCGAACAGCGGGTGGGGGAATTTAACGTCGGTCATGCCGAGATTGGCGATGGTGGTGCCGACCGTCATGTCGGAGACCTGGATGCCGATCATCAGCCCGAGCGTGAACAGCGAATTCATCAGCGGCTGGCCCCATTCGGTCTCCTGCTCGCAGAAGTGCCGGTCGATATGGAGCGGCTGCGGATTGAGCGTCATGTTGGAGAACAGCATGTTGTCCATCTGGGTGACGGTCCGCGTATAGCGGTGCTCGGTCGTCTCGCCGACGACGAAATCCTCGAAATAAAGGCCGCCGCGCTTGTGCCGTATCGCCGTTTGCTGGGTCATTTTCGTCTCCGTAAGTCCTTATTCCGTCGCCACGTTAAGTTCCCATTTACCATAATCGTTAATGATCGCTAACGCTCAAGACGCCGGTGGGAGCCGGCAAGGGGAGCACAGCATGCTGGTCGATTCCGGCAATTCCACCGCCGGTTCGGCGGTGATCGGCGCCATTCGTCAGGCAGCTCACGCCACCGGCACGAGCTTTCAGTATCTATTGGCGACGGCGCAGGTCGAATCCGGGCTCAATCCGCAGGCCGGCGCGTCAACGTCGTCAGCGCGCGGCCTGTTCCAATTCATCGAGCAGACCTGGCTCGCGACGCTCAAACAGTCGGGCGCTTCGCTTGGCTATGGCCAATATGCCGACGCCATCACCAAGACCGCCTCGGGCAGATACGAGGTGAAGGACCCGACCATGCGCAGCGCCATTCTCAAGCTGCGCAACGATCCCGGCGCGAACGCGGCCATGGCGGGCGCCTTCACCAAACAGAATGCGACGCTGTTGTCGGAAAAGCTCGGCCGCTCGCCGACTGAGGGCGAGCTTTATATCGCGCATTTTCTCGGCGTCGGCGGCGGGGCGAAGCTGATCTCGGCTGCCGCAAATGATCCCAGCGCTTCAGCCGCGAGCCTGTTTCCGAGCGCGGCGCACGCCAATTCCTCGATCTTCTACGACCACACGACCGGCGCGGCGCGAAGCCTCGCGCAAGTCCGCGATGTGCTCACCGCACGCTATGACGTCGCCGCGCGCGAGCTGCCGGTGAGCACGAGCGTCGCGCAGGCGACAACGGCGCCCAGCGCGGTTTCCGCCGCTCTTTCGGTGCCTCCGCTTCCTCCGATAGACATACCGAATACGGCCCTGATTGCCACCAAGGCTCCGACCACGACTGCGGCTGCGACCAATAAGGCGGCCACGATCGCTGCAGCGGCAGTCCCTGACACCGCTGGCATCACCAGCGCATATGCCGCGGCGATGCCGGCGCGCACGGCCGCCAATGTCGACGTGTTCCACAGTCTGTTCTCGGACCCGGGCCGCTCGACGCCGATCGCCGCGGTGGTCAGCCAGCTGTGGGGCGTGCCGGGCGCGGGCCCGGCCGCCGCTCCGGTTCCGCTCGGCGATCTCTTCAAGGACGATGGGACGAGCGGCTAAACCGCGCCAACAGGGGCTGCATGAACAAACACAGCAAGCACGCGGGAATTTATGGTGAACGCTTTGTTAATCCCGGAAATCTAGCATCGGAATCGTTACTTCCTCCGCGTGACCTGAGCGCAAGATGATCGTCCGCGATTTCCTGCAATGGATCCGCACCGCGCCCGCCAGCGAGCGCGCCGAAGCAACCAGCGCGCTGGCGCGAGCCTACCTTTACTCGGACCTCTCGCCCGACGATCTCGGCGCCGCCGAAGGCGCGATGCTGATGCTGCTCGACGATCCGTCGCCCTTGGTGCGGCGGTCGCTTGCCGACGCGCTCGCCGCGAGCCCGGACGCGCCGCCGGCGATCGTGCTCGCGCTCGCCGCCGATCAGCCGCAGATCGCGGCGCCCGTCTATGCGCTGTCGCCGCTGTTCGTCGATGCCGATCTGGTCGACGCAGCAGCGACCGGAGGCGCGGCGATCCAGGCGGCGATTGCCAGCCGCGCCGCGTTGCCGCGCTCGGTCGCGGCCGCGATCGCCGAAGTCGGCACCGCGGAATCCTGTCTGATCCTCGTCGAGAATTTCGACACCGACATCGCGCCGTTCTCGATCGACCGCATCGTCGAGCGTTTCGGCCATCTCGCGGCGATCCGCGAAGCGCTCCTGACCCGCGCCGATATTCCCGCCGCCACCCGGCAGACGCTTGTCATCAAACTCTCCGAGACGCTTGCCGGCTTTGTCGCCGGGCGCGCCTGGCTCGACGCCGACCACGCCCTCCGCGTCGCGCGCGAGGCCTGCGAAAAGGCGACCGTCACCATCGCCGCCGATACGCCGCAGACCGAACTCGGCCCGCTGATCCGGCATTTGTCCGCCAGCGGTCAGCTGACGGCCGGTCTCATTCTGCGCGCGCTATTGTCCGGCAATATCGTTCTGTTCGAGGAGGCCTTGGCGGAGCTTGCCGACATGCCGCTCGCGCGGGTGTCCGGGCTGGTTCACGACCGCGGCTCCTCCGGATTGCGGGCGCTGTTCCAGAAGGCGCAATTGCCGGCGTCGACCTATCCGGCCTTCAAGGAGGCGATCGAGGCGATGCGCGAGGGTTTTCTGTTGGAGCCGGGCGGCGCGACGCGGCTCAAGCGCCGCATGATCGAGCGCGTGCTGACGCGCTGCGAGAACGAAGACCTCGACGAGCTTGCGCCGCTGCTCACGCTGCTGCGGCGCTTTGCGACCGAGGCTGCGCGCGAAGAGGCGCGGCTGTTCTGCGATGAGCTTGTCGCCATCGACTATGACGAGCAATCGGCCGCGGCCTAGGCCCGGCCTTACGATGCCGCCGTGCCCGGAACGAGTGACGGCGCGAAAATGTTCTCCAGATAATCGGGACGGAAATCGTTCTCGCGCTTGAGGAAGTCGTCGGTCACTTCGCGCAAGCGCCGCACCAGTTCGCCCGCGACTTCCGGATTATCGGTATGGGCGTTCTCGCGGGTCATGGCGCGGACGGCGTCGACATGCTGGTCGACCAGCAAGAGCGGAATGCGCGCGATTTCCGGCGTGTGTTCGAGGAGCCGGCACAGGCTGTCGGCGACGCCGACGACTTCGGGATAGCCGAAAGTCGCGGCTTCGCCCTTGATGTCGTGAGCGGCGCGGAACAGCGCGCTGTGCGTCTGCTCGGTCATCCCTAAGAGCTTGACGGCCTGGCGCGCGGTTTCGATGCGCTCGCATTCCGCCTGCATCCAATTGGAGAACTCCGACGAGAGCTGGACCATCGCCGCTTCGGCGCGCGCGACCGGATCGTCATCGCCTGCATTGGCCGGCGCAATCGCCTTGCGCAATTCGTTCGGCGGCGTGATCACTTCGTGGTCGGCATAGGTGACGACCAGCGGAGCTTGTCCTTGCGTGTTTCTTTTCGCGCCATTTCGCTTGATGCTCCCTAAGGTCAGACGAAGACCTTGCCTTTGTCGGTGTGATGATCCTGACGCTGCAGATCGGTCTTGGCGGCTTTACGCCGCTCCAGGCCGCCATAGTTCGGATTGACGCCGCGCCGCCGGTCGGGCCCGAAATAAGTCTTGGTCTTCACGAACGGCCGCGGATTGGCGACGACATTGAGAATGCGCTCGTAGAGCGATTTCGCGGAGATCGGCTTGGCAGAGGAATTCGGTGATGCCGGCATCGCGCGCGATCATGACGCGCTTCTTCTCGGAATGGCCGGTGAGCATGATGATCGGCACATAGGGATTGGCATTGGCGCCGGGCTGACGGATCATCTGCGCCAATTCCAGGCCGTCGAAGATCGGCATCACCCAATCGGTGATGACGATGTCCGGCATAAAATGGGTGAAGGATTCGAGGCCGGCGGCGCCGTCCTCGGCTTCATAGACTTCGCGCGCGCCGAATCCGTCAGCAATGTGCGCAGGATCCGCCGCATATGGGCGCTGTCCTCGATGACGAGAAAGCGCAGGCGGTTGAAGTCGATGCGGACCATAGGATCTCCGGCGCGGCGGGCGCCGAGCGCCCGGCCTCGCGGGGCCAAGCGTAAAGAATCGTCGTTAAGACGCGGTTAAGCTTTAATCCCGGACCGGACATCCAGGATTCCTTGGCTCGAAGCGGGCTTAATACCCGAACTGCTCGCCCAGAATGCGCTCGTCGAGGCTGTGGCCGGGATCGAACAGCATATGCATCGAGATGCTGTGATCCATGCTGATCTCGACGGAGCGGACCGACCGCACTTCGTCATGGTCGGCGACCGCGGCGACCGGACGTTTCTCCGCTTCGAGCACTTCGACGGTGACGTCGGCGCGATCGGGCAATAGCGCGCCGCGCCAGCGCCGCGGCCGGAATGGACTGATCGGCGTCAGCGCCATGAGCGGCGCGCCGATCGGAATGATCGGGCCCTGCACCGAAAGATTGTAGGCGGTCGATCCGGCGGGCGTCGCCAGCAGGATGCCGTCGGCGACGAGTTCGGGGAGCCGTTCCTTGCCGTCGACCAGGACGCGCAGCCGCGCCGCCTGGTAGGTCTGGCGGAACAGCGAGACCTCGTTGATGGCGCGGTGGCGGTGGATGCGGCCGGCTGCATCGCGGGCGCGCATCATCAGCGGGTGGATGACCGTTACCTGCGCCGCCGCGAGCCGTTCGACCAGCTTTGCTTCGGCATATTCGTTCATCAGGAAGCCGACGGTGCCGCGATGCATGCCGTAGATCGGCTTGCCGGAATTCATGAACCGTTGCAGGGTCGCGAGCATCAGCCCGTCGCCGCCGAGCGCGACGATGACGTCGGCGTCCTCGGGCTTGGCGTCGCCGTAGCGGCGGACCAGCCGTTGCCGGGCCCGTTGCGCTCCACCACGTCGCTGGCGACAAAAGCGATGTGCTTGTAGCGTCGGTTGGATGGGGCGCTTCGGCATGTCGGGCCCGGCTGAGCGGCGGAGCGTTGGAATGGACGGCAAGTTGGAACGCGCGGTGTTCGTCTATACGACCTATCCGTCCATTGTCGAGGCGGAGCAGGCCGGCCGGGCGCTGGTCGAGCGCCGGCTCTGCGCCTGCGTCAACATCCTGCCCGGCATGGTGTCGCTCTACTGGTGGCAGGGCGCGATCGAGCGCGGCGACGAAGTGGTCATGATCATCAAGACCCGCGCCACGCTGGCCGAGCCGGTGCGTGCCGCGGTCCGGAAGATGCATTCCTATACGACGCCTGCGATCCTGGTCATGCCGATTGAAAGCGTCGATCCGGACTACCACGCCTGGATCGTGGCGGAGACGCAGGGCGCGTAACCGGCCGGAGCCAATCGCTGCCGATACGCTGGATCCCCCGCTTTTGCTGGAAGGGCGGCGGCCCGTCGTCAGTACGTCACCGTGCCGTCGATCGCCGTTCTCAGCGCCGTGTATTCGCGGCATATGGTCCCGCAGATGCTGGCGACCTTTTCGAGGTCGTCCTTGGCCTTGAGGATGTTGCCTTGCTCGGCCTGCCACATGCCGTAATAGGACCACGTGAGCGCATGGTTGGGATCGGCGGCGAGCGCCCGGTCGTACCAGAGTTTGGCCTCGTCGTAGCGGCCGAGCTTGCGGCTGGCGTAACCGATCAGCGTCGCCACATCGGCATTATCGTCGTAGCCCATCGCGCGCAGCACGGCGATGCCGCCTTCATAGTCGTGCTTGTCGTAAACCAGCGCATAGGCCTTGTGCCAGCCGTTCAAGAAGTCCTCGGCCGAACTCGATTTCTGCGACTTCTTTTTGGCCTTCTTGGTGCCGCTCGGGTTTGTCGGCTGCTGCGTCGTCGATGCCGGCGGCGCGGGATTTGCGCCTTCGATGGCGAGGGCGAATTTCGGCGCGACAGCGATGGAACTGACGAGAAGGGCGGCAGCAAGCAACGGCGTTTTGCGCATGACGTTTCTCCGGTTGCGGTGCAGTGCAACTTAAGAACACCAACATCCTAGCACTTCATCCGCCCGCAATCAGCTTTCGTTCCTGCAATCAAAGCGAGCGCAAAACGCCTTGCATTACAAAGATTTCACGTAGGTGAACGAAGTCTGCTGGCCGACTTCAGGACGCGTTCAGCGCGCGGGGCGTAAATCTTGATGCCAACAACGGCACGATCTTTGGAGACGATCTCTTCGATCGGTGGCGCGGGACAATAAGGAGAATAAAAATGTTGAGCAAATTCGCCGCCGGCCTGCTTGTGACCGCTTTGATCGCGGGACCGGCTTTCGCGCAGACGTCCAGCACGTCCACTACATCCGCCCCGTCCGTCGCGGCGCCCGCAGCTGCGCCAGCTGCCCAGAACGCTCCGGCGAAGGCCGCTCCCGCCAGCTCGATGGCGGCGCCGGCTGTGACCAAGACGAAACGGACTGCAAACCCGAGCAGGACGGTGAAGCACGCGAAAGTGCACAAGAAGAGCGTCAAGCACGTCGCCAGCCGCTCTCACGTCAAGTCCGCCAAGATGCATCAGGCGCGGCACGTGAAGTCCGCAAAGACGCACCAAGTCAATACCGGCACTGCCGCGAAGCGGTCGTAACCGGACGAGCTTGCCTGTAATCCGGAATATGCACCCAACATCCGGTGCGAACCGAGGCCCGGATTGCACGCACCGACTTGCGGGTCTCTGGCGGCAGACCCCCGTCACGCCCGCAAGTCGGAATTTTAGAGCATGATCCCGAAAAGTAGAAACCGGTTTTCGGAAAAGATCATGCTCCAACGTAAAGTCTAAGCACGAGCAATCGAACTCGTGCTGCTTGAAAGTCATCCCCGCGAGCGCGCCCTCGATCCGCGCTTAATGAAAACGAAAAATCCGCGAGGATTGTGGAGGCCGGCGTCACAGCCGGCCTCCGAAATTTTTTCGACTAGAGATTAGGCTGCCATTCGACCGGAACGTGCTCGTAACCGGTCGCGGTCTTGATCAAGTGGCCGCAGGCAGGGAAGGGGAAGTGATAGCCAGTCACCAGCATGCGGTCGGCCGCGGCGCGGTCGAAAATGCGCTTGCGCGTGGCGACGGCGGTATTTCCGTCGGTGTCGAAGGCCGCCTGCCAGTCGGGATGGCGCGCGAATACGGCCGGATGCTGTGCAGTGTCGCCCAACACCAAGAGCGACTGTCCGCCGGAGTGAATCGCAAACACGGTGTGGCCCGGCGTGTGACCGGCCGCCGCCAGCGTTTCGATGCCGGGCGCCACTTCCTTCCCCGGTTCGAATCGCGTCACTTGTCCGGTGATGTCGGAGAAAATGCGCCGCTGATTGCGGAAGGTCAGCTTCAGATCCGCTTCCGCGGCGTTCATATTGGCGTCGTTCATCCAATAGGCCCATTCCGGCTCTGGCACCATGATTTCGGCATTGGGAAAGATCGGCGCGTTGTCCTTGTCCTTGATTCCGTTGATATGGTCGGGATGAAAATGCGAGATGACGATCTGATCGACGGCTTTGGGGTCGATGCCGGCTGAAGCAAGATTGTCGCGCAGCACGCCGGCCGAGGGCGCGATCTGGCCGCCGGTGCCGGTGTCGATCAGCACCAGCTTCTTTCCGGTATTGACGATCAGCGTCGTGAACGGCGTCGCCAGCTTGTCGTGCGGCATGAAGGCCTGATCAAGCGCGCGCTCGACCTCGGCAAACGGCGCCTTGATGAACTGGTCGGTGATCGGGCGATACCAGATGCCGTCGTAGAGCGCGGTGAGCTCATAGGAGCCGATCTTGTAGCGAAAAATGCCGGGCGCAGCCTTGTCGGCGGGCGGCGCTTCGGCTGCGGCCGGCGCGGTGCCGGCGGCAAGCGCGGCGGCGCCGGAACCGGCCATCAACGCGCGGCGGGAGAGTTTGATTTCGCTGTCCTGCGTCATGCCGAGTTCTAACAATCGCTCCCTTGGCATTATTCCAAATTCAGCTTGGTATCGTTCCAAGATTGCGCGGTCGACTTGCGCGATCACGAATTGTTTGGGCCGCATTCTTGCATAGGCCGCACGCGGGATCGTCGCTTGGCGATGTGACGATATAGTGGCACACAGCCGCGGCAACATCACGCGCAGCAGATCGCCACGGCATCCTCGCCGCCTCTCATGAAAGTGCAGCCTTGAACGTCATGCCTCCGGCGGCAAACGGTCCAACCGGCGCCCGCGCAGCGCTCCTTCGCGGCGATGCGCCATTCAGGCTTTGGCGCGCAGTTCTCGACCTATGTGATCGCGATGATGGCCGACAATATCGAGCACGTCATCAGCTACTGGGTGCTGTTCCCAAAATTTCATTCGCCGGCTTTGGCGGGCTTCGCCGTCTTGTCGCATTGGCTGCCGTTCCTGGCCTTCTCGGTGGCGACCGGGGCGCTCGCCGACCGCTTCGATCCGCGCCGCATCATCCAGTGCGGCATGCTTTTGTTCATCACCGCGTCGCTCGGCTGGGGCTATTTCTTCATCACCGATACGCTGCAGATGTGGCACGCCATGGTGCTTTTGGTGATCCACGGTTGCGCCGGCGTATTGTGGCAGACGCCGAACCAGTTGTTGCTCTACGACATCGTCGGCCGCGACGATCTGATCAGCGCGGTGCGGCTGAATGCGACGGCGCGCTATGTCGGCGTCTTGATCGATCCCGCTGTCGGCGGCGTCATCTTGTTATGGCTCGGCCCCGCGCACGGCATTTTGCTCAACACGCTGTTTTATCTGCCGCTCGTGCTGTGGCTGATCAAAGCGCCGTACGGGCCGAAATTCCGTGCCAGCGGGGCGCCGCCGCCCCGTGCCGTGCGCGGCCTTGCCGACATCGTTCAGACCGCGCGCGATATCGCGGCGCATCCGGTCATCATCTCGATGACGCTTCTGGCCGGGGCATCGTCGTTCTTCGTCGGCAATGCGTATAGCGCGCAAATGCCGGGCTTTGCCCAGGATCTCGGTCATGGCGATCCGGGCGTGTCGTACAGCATGCTGCTGGCCGCCGATGCCGCAGGCGCGCTTGTCGCCGGCGTGATGCTCGAAGGCAAGGCGCTGCTCCTGCCGAAAGCCGGAACGGCGATCGTTCTTGCCATGCTGTGGTGCGTATCGCTTACCGGATTTGCGCTCGCCTCGCGCTATCCGCTCGCGCTTATGCTTTTGTTCTCGGCCGGCTTCTTCGAACTGTCATTCAACGCCATGGCGCAGACGCTTGTCCACGTGAATGCGCCGGTCGACATGCGCGGCCGCGTTATCGGCTTGTTCAATATGGCGAGCCTCGGTTTGCGTGCCTTCAGCGGCGTCTCGGTCGGGCTGCTGGGCAGCTTTATCGGCGTGCATTGGTCGCTCGGATTGTCCGCGCTCGTTATGCTTGCGATCGCCGGCAGTCTTCTTGCTTTGCCTTAGAGGCCGTTTCGAAAGGGGTTGAGTGGGTGGAGTCGACGTGATTCCAGGTGGTTGCTGACACCAACCCCGGAGTTGCCATGTGGACCCCAACCACCCGCAAGCAGCATATTCGCAAGACGAGCCGATACCAAACTGATGTGACCGACGAGGAATGGCGTGTGATCGAGCCTCAGCTGCCTGGGACGAATGTCACCGGACGACCACGTGCCTGGCCGATGCGCGAGATCATCAATGGCATCTTCTATGTCATGCGGGCGGGTTGCCCATGGCGCCTGCTGCCGAGCGATTTGCCGCCGTGGAGCACGATCTATCGATGGTTTGCGAAGTTCCGGGACGAAGGCCGCTTCGAGAGGATCAATCACGCTATGGTCATGCTCGATCGCGAACGGATCGGACGCCAATCCAGCCCTACGGGTGCGATCATCGACAGCCAGAGCGTCAAGACCACCGAGGCCGGCGGACCCCGCGGTTACGATGCTGGAAAGAAGATCAACGGCCGCAAGCGCCATGCGCTTGTCGACACGGACGGGCGTGGCCTCATGCTCGAACCGCATCCGGCGAGCATCCAGGATCGCGACGGCGGCGGACCGCTTTTGCGGGCTTCGCGCCGCATCTTCCCGTTCATCCAGCGGGTCTTCGCCGACAGCGGATATGCCGGTGAGAAGGTCGCCAAGGCCACGTTGATCGCGGTCGAGATCGTGCGAAAAAACCCCGATCAGGTCGGCTTTGCCGTTAACCCGCGGCGCTGGGTCGTCGAGCGCTTCTTCGCATGGATCGGACGCAATCGACGGCTGGCAAAGGACTTTGAGGCAACAATCGACTCCGCACGCGCTTTCCTCTACGCCGCATCCGTCATGCTGCTCGTGCGCCGGATCGCTCGTCCTTCATGACTTTCGAAACCGACTCTTAGAGTCTGATCCGTTTATATTGAAGCATATCCTGCGTTCCTGAAGGAGTTGGCGCACTCCTGCGCGGTGAAGGTACCGAGCAGCTCGCCGATGCGTCGCCAAGTGGCGTCGATGGTGCGCTCGGCCGCCTTGCGCAGGAGCGTTTTGAGTTTGGCGAAGACCTGCTCGATGGGATTGAGATCGGGGCTATAGGGCGGCAAGAAGAAGAGCTTGGCACCCGCGGCGCGCATGGCACGGCGCACCGCTTTGCTCTTATGGCTGCCGAGATTATCGATGATGACGATGTCGCCGGCTTTGAGCGTCGGCACGAGCATTTGCTCGACATAGGCCAGGAAGCTCTCGCCATTGATCGGGCCATCAATGACGCAAGGCGCGTCAATCCGATTTTGACGCAAGGCGGCCAGGAAGGTCAGCGTTCGCCAATGTCCCTGAGGCACCTTGGCCAGCAGCTGGTGCCTGCGCGGCGCCCAGCCGCGCAACCGCGTCATGTTGGTCTTGGCCCAAGTCTCATCGATGAAGATCAGCCGTGCCGGATCAAGCCGGTCTTGATACGCCTGCCACCGCCGACGCCTTCGCGCCACGTCGGGACGATCCTGCTCGGTGGCGAACAGAGTTTTTTTTGAAGCTGATGCCAGCATGGTGGACCGTGCGCCAGACCGCACCGTAGCTCGTCACCACGCCGCGCTCGCCAAGCTCCACCACCAAGGCCCGCAAGGTCAGGTCTGGAACCGCGGCAAGGCGCGCCAAAAGCCAGTCCCGCTCGCCAGCCAGCGAACGCGGCCGATTGCCACCCATCCGCTTGGCCCCAGCGCTGCCGGTCGCACGGAACCGCTGCGACCACTTCACAACGCTCGCCACGCTCACTCGGTAAGTGGCTGCAACCTTGCGGCAGCTCTCGCCAGCTGCAACCGCCGCAATCACGCGCTCACGTAAATCGAGAGAATAAGGTCGTGCCATCAGATGCTGGCCTCCGATCCAGCCAGCATCTTGAATCAGAACCGCCCCGATTTGGCATTCCCAAATCGATTCAATCCCGAGGAATCAGACTCTAGAGCACGATCCCGAAAAGTGGAAACCGGTTTCCCGCCTTCGCGAAGCCCGCTTCGGCGGGCGAAGGAAGGTCGGAAAAGATCATGCTCCAGGGAAGAATCTAATTATCGCCCGAGGCTTTCGAGATATTGCGGCACGGCCGGATCGCCTTCCGGCGGCGCCCAGTCGGCGAACTCATTGGGCCGATACGGACCGGGCTTGACCTCGAACAGCATTGTTCCTTTTTCGCGCACGTAGAGCCCGTGCCAGGCGCCGATCGGGATCTGCACGACGGGCGAGGCGGAGCTCATCGCGATGCGTCCGGTCAATTCGCCTTGCAGGTTGAACTTCAGGAGATCGCAGCGCCCTCGCAGCACCGCCAGGATTTCCCACTGCTCGCTGTGCCGATGCGGGCGCAGATAAGTGCCTGGTTCGAGCATGATAACCATGCGCTGGACCTGGTCATGATGACCGCCGTGCAAGAGCTTGTGTGTCCGCTTGCGGTCGCTCGCTTCGGCCTTGCCCAGGAGGTCGGCGATCGTTGCGGCGTCGACCACCTGCACGTCCGGGCTGTCGTCTTTGGCGTCGGTCATCGCAAGCTCCGCGTGGGTCGCGCCACCGCACAAATCCGTAGCATTGGCCGCAATCCTACAGCATCGGCCGCTAGGATGCCGCAGCAGGAATTTTGGGGCAAATTCCTGCCAAAGCTCGCGAACTCGTTGTACCCGCCCGCAATCTCATGTAGGACCTGCGCGCCAACAAGCGGAAAAGTATACATGTCCAAGCAAGAAATGCGCGACGAAGCTGAACGTCTTGTGCGCGAGGCGATGGAGCGGAAAACCGTCACCATCAAGCAGGGCAATACCCGCATCGAAACCAAATGCGGCAAGTGCGGGGCGCCAAACCGCGTCTCGGCGACGCCCGGGCAGACGCGGGTGGCTTACACCTGCAAGGAATGCGGCGCCAATCAGGTGACGCTGTAAGCAAGACCAAGGCGGCCTCCCGCACTGGTGCCCGCGTGCCTACGCAAGGAGACGGGCCGGAGGTAAGACGGGTTTAAAGCAGCGGCAATCATTTTTTCTTCAATAGCGCGTCTTTCTGCTTCACCAGCCTTTCGAGTTCTTCGGTTTGCTGGGCAATCCGATCCGCATTGCGATCTTCATCTCCGGCGCCGGAATCGGCGGCGGCTTGTTCGATCAACTGCCGGATATTGTCGCGAAGAATGGCGATCCGGTCTTCGAGTTCATAAAGCGGAAGGGACGTGTCGTTGCTCATTGTCATGTCCTTGGGTAGGGCTCAGACGAAAAATTGGTGCCGGCTGCCCGTTTCCTTCGGACCCCCGACACACTCACTCAGTTTCACCTTATTCCTCGGCGCTCTCAAGACCGCATAATTGTGGACTGTTCAGTGCGCAGGGGATGTCCCTTTTGGGGTCAAAGCGGACATCCCAGCCAGATCGCGCCGCGGCAGGTACATAGGACCCTTCAGCCTGGCGTGAATAGGCTTAAGGCACACTTTCGGTGGGCCGGCTTGACCCGCCACTATCTCCACATCGAGCCCAGGGTTAGCCTGTCTGGCGGTCGTACCTGTGGTCTGGTCCGGCGTGGACCTGAAACTCTCGACATAATGCTCACACACCGCGATCGCGGAGGCTAAAAGCGCATCCAGACCAACTTTTGTGGACGAGACTCTCCGGACCAAATGCAGTGGCGAGGAACCCATGTTCGAGGAATTCGAGGCACGGACAGAAACTCGAATTGTGCGTGATGCCGGCGGGGTCGCACGCGTAGTGTCCCACCAAGATCGTTTTGTCGCCACGCGCGCCGCGACACCGCGCTTGGCCGCGAAGGACTATCTCAACCGTTACGGACGGTTGTTCGACCTGCGGCCGCAACACCTGAAAAATCTGCTGCTGTCGGTCCAGCACACGCCGACCGACGCGGAGGTCGAATATCGCTTTCTCGCTGAGAAGCACCAGTTCGATCTCACCAGCGTCGCGTTTCACCAGACATATCTCGGCTTGCCGGTCTGGGAGGCCGGACTCTCGGTCACGATGAAACACAAGCCGCTGCGCGTGATCGGCGCGCGGTCGACGCTGCATCCGAAGCCAAAAATAGCCCGGTCATCGGCGAAGCATCTAAGTAAATTGCCGAAACTCGATGCCGAAACCCTGAGCCGACATCTCGGTCTGACGAGGCACGTGGGTGCTGCCACGCCGCTGCAGATCAATAGCGAGCGGCTCATGGTCCATCAGCATGACGAGACCAAGCTCAGACATGCACTGGCGCAGCCGCCAAAACGCGGCTCTGCGTTTCACTCCGGAGCGCCCAGGCTGCCGCTGCCCTCCGTCCATTCCAGTATCCGGGACGGTGCGCATTACGTCGTTCGCGCCGTCCATTTCGGCTTCGATTTCCCGCCAATCCGGCCGCTGAACTGGGTTGCGCTCGTCGAGGTCGAAACCATGTCGGTGCTGCTGCTGCGGCCTTTCATCGACAATGTCACCGGCCTGGTATTCCCGGCCGATCCGGCCACGCTCGGCGGGCCAAGCGCCGATGCCGGAAATGCCGCGCTCAACCGGCTGCGAAGCCCGGTCACGCTTCCAGGCCTCGACGCGCCGAAAAAGCGCATTCAGGCCTTGCGCGGCACGCATGTGCGGGTTGCCGATGTCATCGAGCCATATATCGCGCCGCCGGCCAAGCCGGCGGGAAAGAGTTTCGCCTTCAACGCGCGATCCAACAATTTCGCTGCCGTCAACGCCTATTACAATTGCGACCGCGTTTTCCGCCTCGTCGAGAATTTGGGATTTTCGGTCGCCGATTATTTTCCCAACACCAAATTTCCGACTCGGATCGATCATCGCGGTCATTGGTCGAAGACAAAGCCGCTCGGTGTCGAAATCAATGCGCATTGCGCAGCGGACGAGAGCGGGACCGGCATCGCCTACACGACCTTCTCGCTTGCTGACACAAGAAATCTCAAACAGCCGATCGGCATCGCCTGCGATTGGCGCATCGTGCTGCACGAATTGCTGGGCCACGGCGTACTGTACAGTCATATCGGCAATGCGCGTTTTAAATTTGCGCACAGCGCCGGCGACAGTTTTGCGGCGATCATCAACGACCCCGGCAGCAAGGCGAAAGATCGCTACGCGACCTTTCCCTGGCTCTCGGGCGTCGCCAAAGATCAGCGCCGGCGGCACGACCGGACGGCCGCCGACGGATATGGCTGGAATGGCGACATAGCGCTGCATCCGCTCGATCCGAACAAGGATTGGAGCGGCTACAATACCGAGCAGAATTCTCTCCTCGACGATGTTCCGTTTCTATCGGTCGATCGGAGGCGATTCCAGTAACGTTGCAGTGAAGCGCTTCGCAGCAGACATGACGTGCCACATCTTGCTCGCCGCGATCAAAACTTTGACGGCGGCAACCAGCCCTTCCGATGCCACGCATTTTGCCAGCGTTCTTATGAAAGCCGATCGCGCGGATTGGCCTGCCGCGGGGATTTCAGGCGGCGCCTACCATAAGGTCTTTCGTTGGGCCTTCGAGAAGCAAGGTCTTTATCAGCGCGCCGCCACCAAACGGCCGAACAAAAAAATGGGTGTTCCCCCGCCGGTCGACGTCTATATCGAGGACGGCCGCGACGGCGAATACCAGTACCAGTCCGAATATTGGAATTGCCAGGCAATCTGGAACCGGCGCCGCAAGGACGGCGGCACGGAACACGAAGCGCCGGTCGCCGGAGCCACCAACTACGCCTATGTGAAAATCAAGAACCGCGGCTACACGAAGGCGGAGAAGGTCGTCGTGCGGGGCTTCGCCGGCGGCGGATCGGCAGACCTTGTCTATCCCCGCGACTGGCAGCCGATGCAGACCGCGCGGCTTGCGGTAGCCGACGTGCCGCCCAATTCGTCCGCCGAAATTATCGTGGGTCCGTTCGCTTGGGTGCCCGCGCAGGCCGGGCGCAACTCCATGCTCATGGTGGTTTCGGCGTCAGGCGATAGCAGCAATATCGATAACTTGATTGCTCGCGACGCGATACCGAATTGGCGGCTCGTGCCGCACGATAACAATATCGGGCAGCGCAAGGTCATGGTGGCCGGGAAGCCGCGTCAGCGCCGTGGCCGGCGCTGACGCCGGATCGTCGTTAAGTCGCGAAAAAATCTTCGCGCGAAGCTGTGGCGGGTCGGCTCGCCACAACGATGCATCAGGCCTTTTTCAACTCGTTATAAACGCTTTTTGTCTTTTGCCTGACGATCTTGCGAATGCCCTTGTGCGTTTCAAGATGGTGCACAATCGCCTTTTTCAGTTTTTTGCGCTTTGCAGGGCTTAGTCCGGCAAGTTCTTTCTTGCTGTAAGTGACGGGGCGAAAAGCTCCCATAGGTCTCTCTCCTTGGTCGACAATAATCACGTCGTTGCGGTTCAAAGCTTCCTTTTCGGCGGCACTCGGATCGCGGAGATAGGTTGCTCCGGGCACGCTACCATGTTTTCCAGCATCCGCCGGAATTCTCGCAGCAGGCGATCAATAGACTTGGCGTCGAACAGGTGTGGTTTGTAGATACACGCCCCCACCAAGCCCTGTGCGCTTTCGCGAAGCGTCAAGATAACATCGTATGTTGTTGTCGTCACCAGCGGCATCGGCATGCTCGGATCGGCCTCTTCGTAGGCCAGCCCCTGTCCGGAGCTTGCCGCCGGCCGCAAAGTCGCGTTGTGCAATAGGATCATGACCCGCGCGAGGTCGGCGGGATCGATGCCCTGATCGCGCGCGAGCGTGTCAGAAAGCTCTTCAAACGGCAGATCCTGATTGGCATAGGCGGCAAGCGTCGTGGCGCGAACACGGTGCAGCACTTGGCGCGGGGTCGGATCGCCATCCAGGAGAGTGCGAAGAATGACCGTATTGACCAGCGGACCGATAAGTCTCTCGGATCCCGGACGATTGCGATTGGCGACGTTGGTGGCGACCCGCAGGTCGTCGGCGTCTGTATTGCGGCGCATGAGCATCATCAGAGCGGCCACGAGCGCCATGAACAAAGTACCGCCTTCGCGATGGCTGAACCGTTTCACGGCGTCCGCGAGCTGTGCGGGCAACGCCAACTCTCGCTGCGCCGTCCGCAGATCGCCGGCGACACCTTTCCGCCGGGCCGTTGCAAGCGTCGTCGTCGCGAGCGGGCCATGAAGCTTCTTTTGCCAGTAGTCGAGCTGTGCCGCGACTTCCGGATGGGACCGCCATTGCCGCTGCCAGGCGGCAAAATCGGCAAATTGAATCGGCAAGGGAGGCAGCGGCGACGGCTCTCCCGCCGCAAGCGCTTCGTAGAGGGCGGCCAGTTCTTCGGCCAGCACCCCCACGGACCCGCCGTCGACAAGGCTCTGATGCATGCCGATGAGCAGCAGGTGCTCGGCCTCCGCCAGACGCAGCAGGCGCGCGCGAACGAGAGGGCCGCGCGCAAGATCGAAGGAATGAAGGAGTTCTTCTTTGATGAGCCGGTGAGCGGCGCTTTCCTTCCTCGACTTCGACAGTTTGCGTAGGTCGGCGATGTCCAAGGGGACGGCTAGGCGCGGAGCTATAATCTGGACGAGGCGCCGTCCGGCGACGGCGAATGTCGTACGCAAAATTTCATGTCGTCGGACGACTTCATTCAGCGCGCGTTCCATGAGGGCGGCGTCGACAGGCGACAATAGCCGCAGCATATAAAGAATATTGAAATACGGCAGGTCAGGGAGCGCGCGATGTAGCTGCCACAGCCGCTCCTGGGCAAACGATGCCGGCGGCGAGCCGTCGCGGGGCGTCTGCGCGATATTTGCGGGCGGCCGCTTCGCCGCGCCCGCCTGAATCAATGGCTCGAGATGCTCGGCCATTTCCGCGACCGTCGGCGCATCGAACAGGCCGGAGACATCGACCTTCAGCTGCATGGCCTCGTAAATGCAGGTCAGGGCTTGGGCGGCAAGCAAGGAGTCTCCGCCGAGCGCGAAGAAATCATCATAGATGCCGACCTGTTCACGTCGGAGGATATCGGCCCAAATCCCGGTGAGCACATTCTCGAGCGGCGTGCGCGGAGCCACGTAGGCCTGCGTCGTGACGCCGCCTGTAAGACCCAACTTCGCCGCCAGCCCGATGCGCCGCACTTTGCCGGTTGAGCCCTTGGGCAGATCTTTGAGGAACAACACCTGGCGCGGGACTTTGAATTCCGCGAGCCGCTCCGTGACGAACTGCCGGATCTCTTTCGCTGTCGCCTTGGCGTGCGGCCGCAGCACAAGGGCGGCGGCAACGTCTTCGCCTAAAGTGGGGTGCGGTACGGCGAAAGTTACGGCTTCTGCGACGGCCGGATGTTCGAGCAGCACTTCGTCGATTTCGCGCGGCGTAATCTTTTCGCCGCCGCGATTGATCATTTCGCGGCTGCGGCCGACCAAGAAAAGGTACCCGTCGTCGTCAAAGAAACCCAGGTCGCCGGTCTTGAACCAGCCGCCGTCGAATGCGGCCGCAGTCGTTCCCGGATCGCCATCGTAGCCGAGCGTAACGCTCGGGCCCCTGATGACCACTTGGCCGGTCTTGCCATGCGGCAGCAAGCTGCCGCCATCGCTCATGATCGCGACATCAAGCCCCACCGGCATGCCGCATGAACCTGCTTTGCGCCGACCCGGCGGCAGCAGATTGCTCGCGATCGGTGCGCCGGCGGTTTCCGTCATGCCGTAAAATTCGATGACGGCGGTCTTCAGCACTCGCTCCATCTCGACGAATACGCTTGGCGGCAGCGGCGCGGACGCGGAGCGAACGAGCCGGAGCTGACAGTTTCCGACTTGATCGGGATGCTGTCGTGCCTGCGCGAGGATTGCCTGATGCATGGTCGGGACCGCCGAGTACCACTTCACGCCAAACTCGCGCAGCCAGCCAAAGAAGCTCTTGACGTCACAGCCGGGAGCGCAAACGACGCCGGCGCCTGCCGCAAGCGGCGCCAACACGGTGTCAATGAGTCCGTGACAATGAAAGAGCGGCAACACATTCAAGCAGCGGTCGGTATCCGTCAGCGCGATGGAGGCAACCGAACTGTATGCCGAGGAGCAAATATTGGAATGCGTCAGCGGCACGATTTTCGGGCGCGCGGTCGTGCCGGAGGTCAGGATAAAGAGCGCAATGCTGCCGGGGCCAACCGGGTCGCGGGACTGTTTGCCGGGATGGTTCGCATGCAGCGAGAACAGGCCGGCCGGCGCATCGGGCGCGTTCGACAGTTCGATGACGCAGAGTCCTCTTGCCAGCACAACATGCCGCGCTGGCGCATCGATCCCCGCCGGTATGATCAACGCGCGCAGGTGCAGCGCATCGAAATATCGTTCGAGCTCGTCAGCGGCGTAGGCCGGATTGACGACGGCGCAAGCCGCGTTCGATGCAACGGAGAAAGCCGCGACCGCCAGGTCCGGACCGTTGGGTAGCATGATCGCTACCCGATCATGGCTGCCTATTCCCATGGTCCGCAAGGCGCGTCCGACTTCGCCGATCTGCCGATGCAGGCCCGCGTAGCTCAACGGAGTGCGGCCGGGAGCAAGGATCGCCGCGGCATCCGGGCGGCGCTCGGCATGATGTTCGAACAGATCGTTGAGGCGCAGGAAGGGGACAGAAACCCTGACCTTTGCGCGAAGCTCATCCAGCACGGCTTGTACCCCAGCCAGCTACGGCCGATGTGAATTTAGACGTCGAACCTATCAGCCTTCGGCCTGCTTGAGCCAGAATGCCATATCCATTTCGCGGTACATTGTTGCCGCGGTGACGAGATGCTTG
This sequence comes from uncultured Alphaproteobacteria bacterium, assembly GCA_963761185.1. Lineage (GTDB taxonomy): Bacteria > Pseudomonadota > Alphaproteobacteria > Rhizobiales > Xanthobacteraceae > BOG-931. The sequence continues at coordinate 18,097 of CAVXFY010000011.1, read as the reverse complement.
TGCGCCTCCACCTTGCCGGTGCGGCTATAGACTTTACCGAGACCAAGGTGACAGTGGGCAATCAGCGGCCGCATGCCGTGTTTCTGCGCCAGTGCGAGGGCCTCGCGATAATGCGCCGTGCTGCTCTCCGGATCGAACTGATCGGACTGGGACGCCAGATCGCCGAGCAAATGCAGCGCGTGGGCCGCGAATCCGGGCTGGTGTTGCGACGTTCCGACCGCGCGCTCAGCCAAGTGGCGCGCCCTTTCGCGTTGGCCGATCACCGAGCAGGCGCGCCCGGCCGCATGGTAGGCCCAGCCGCGATGACTGACGATGCCGTGCGCCGCCTGGCGTTCCAGAAGCTCTTCGGCCTCGTGGACGCGTTCGAGCGCCTCGTCGGTTTCCCCGATCTGCGCCAGGGCCCAAGCGGAGGCAGCAACCGCCCAGGGAAGATGAAGCGCGACGTTGCCACTGCGGACTGTCACGATCCAGTGCTCGACCAGCGTACGCGCCTTCAGCCAGTCGCCTTTGAGCAGATGCGGGATACTCGCAGCGAAATGCGCCCATCCGATCGTGTAGGCATGTTCGGTCGCGTCGGCGATCTGGATTGCTTCGGCTTCGTATTTCGCTTCCTCGGTAAATCGTCCGAGTTCGGCAAGGCTCATGATCAGCCAAGCGCGATCGAACATCGATACCGGAACGGCCATGCCGAAGTGCTCTTTGCCCCATTTGGCAGGCAATGCGGCGAGATTCTTGGTCGTGATCTCGACGACGCGCTCATATTCACCGCGGTAACAATAGACCTGCGCCAGATAACTGTTGGCGACAAGGCGGATTTTCGGGTCACCGAGCCGGTCGGCGATTTCGAGCGCCCGCGAGCCCGCCGCTAACGCCTCATCCAGCTCGTCGACGCTCGCATAGGCCGTCGTCATTAGAGCGCAGACCTGACCGCGCCGGCGATCGTCCTTCAGCCGTATCGCTATCGCCTCGGCCTCGCGCAGATGCTCGAGCATGCGGCGACCATCGCCAAGTTGACGCAGCACCGGCCGGAGCTCGAGGCGAATCTCGAAGTCCTGTTCCAGGGTGGCGGGGCTTTCCGCTTAAGTCTTGACGATATCGAGCGCCTGCTCGAAGCAATCCTTGGCGTCCGAGAGCGCAGAGCGCGCGGCCGCCTTCGTCCCGCATTGGCGTAAATAGTGCACCGCCTTTTCCTTGAGGTCGGCGCGAACGGCATGATGCGCAAGCCGTTCGATTTGCTCGCCGAGCCGGTCGGCATAGAGCTGCTCTATCGCCTCGACGATCTTGGCATGGATGTCGCGACGCCGTTCGAGCAGCACTCCGTTATATGTGACATCGTGCGTCAACGAATGCGTGAAAGTGTATTGCAGATCGGGGAAAAGCTGCGTGGCGTAGAGAAACTCGGATGCTTGTACATCATCGAGAAGCCCGCGAAGCTCGTCCTCCGGCAATCCGCTGATCGCATGTAGGAGCGCGAACAGGACGTCATGGCCAATGACCGAGGCCTCCTGAAGAAGGCGCTTCTCCGCAACCGGTAACGCATCGATGCGCGCCGCAAGGACGGCTTGAACCGTCGGCGGAATTTCATGGCTCACGAACGGTTTGGCCAGGCGATAGTTGCTGCGCGCTCCCTCGATCACCCCGGTATCGACCAGCGCGCGCACGATCTCTTCGACAAAGAATGGATTGCCGCTGGCGCGCTGCATCAAAAAGCTCTTGAGGATTTGCAGATTCGGATTGGAGCCGAGCAGCCCCTGAAGCAGCGCCGCGAGACTCTCGCTGGCGAGAGGATTGAGATGCAGCTGACGATAATTGGGGCGATTCCGCCATTCATCCCGATATTCGGGACGGTAACTGACCACGAGCAGCAGACGCGAATCCTGGGCGCGCACGACCAATTCGTTCAGCAAGCCAAGCGTGAGAGAATCGTACCAGTGCAGGTCTTCGAAGATCGCGACAATCGGCTGCACGCGATTCTCACTCAGCAACAGACGGGTGATCGCCTGATAGGTGCTCTGGCGATGCTGTTGCGGATCGAGCGAGCGGAACGGATGGTCGTCGTCCAGCGCGTTGAGGAGATCCAGGACCGGCAAGATGGCGTCCTGCAGCGATGGATTGAGCGTCAGAATCTTGCCCGACACTTTCTCACGGATGGATTGGCTGTCCTCCTGGGCGTCAATCTTGAAATAACCCCTGAGCAATTCGACGATCGGCAGGTAAGGCGTTGCGTGGCCATAGGACGTGGAGTTGGATATCAGCACCAGCCACCCGGCCGTCTGGTCGGAATGGACGAACTCGTGCATCAGACGCGATTTGCCGACGCCGGCCTGGCCGATAATCGCGGCAATCTGGCCTTGGCCCTGGCCGGCCAGATGCTGCGCCCGCCGCAGTTGCTGCAGCTCGACATCGCGACCGACAAATTGCGTCAAGCCGCGCTCGGCGGCAGCTTGGAGGCGCGTGCGCGCCGAGCCCCCGCCGGTCACCTCGAAGATCTCGACCGCGTCGACCAGCCCCTTCACCGGCACGGGGCCAAGCGACTTCATGGCGATATAACCTTCGGCCAATCGATGGGTGTTTGCCGTTGTGATGATGCTGCCGGGCTTGGCCATCTGCTCCATGCGGGAGGCCAGATGTACGGTCTGGCCGACGACGGTGTATTCCATGTGCAGATCGTTGCCGATCGCCGAGATGACGATTTCGCCGGAATTGACGCCGACCCGGACGATGATCGGTATGCCATGCGTGGCCTGAATCTCGCTTGAATATCGGGCGATGCTCTCCTGCATGCGGAGCGCCGCGTAACATGCCCGTATGGCGTGATCTTCATGGGCAATCGGTGCGCCGAACAACGCCATGATCCCGTCGCCGAGCACGCTGTTGACGGTGCCCTCATAACGGTTGACGGCTTCGATCATGCGCTCGACCACCGCCTGAAGAAGCTTTTGCGCATCCTCGAGGTCGCGATCGGCGATCACCTCCATCGAGCCCTTGATGTCGGCGAAGAGCACGGTGACTTGCTTTCGTTCGCCCTCAAGCGCTGCCCTGGTGGTGAGGATCTTATCGACGAGATGCTGTGGAGTGTAATTTCGCGGAGAGGAATACCGGCCGCTCTTGGGCGCCTGATCAACGGCTTGGCCGCATTGCGAGCAGTACCTGGCAGACGCCGAAACCGGACTACTGCAATTTGGGCACAACCGCGCTAACGGCGTCGCGCACGCCTCGCAGAACTTCGCATCGGCTGGATTTTCATGCTGGCATTTCGGGCATTTCATCTTCGGTCCCGGAAAATAACCGAGCCCGTCACTCCGCGTGTCGTCCGCGGGGTCGGCTTGGTGACACAGGAAGATATCCTGTCCTAAATTGCCTTCGTTATGCATTTGATTTTAGCACCGATCAAAAGACAAGTCTTGGAATTAGCGGTTCCAATTTGAGTTGAATTGGTCGGCGTTACATCCGGTTTGATGATCATTCGGACTGCACCGCGGTGGGGACTTGCGATAAAGGATTGCGCCGCCGTTCGGGTAGCCGCCGTATCGATCCCGGGACTATCTCTCCACCAAATCGATGCCTGAAGGACTTGGCGATCTCCAAACCTTCAAAGCACCAGCTTCGAAACTCCCACTCGCCTTGGCGTCGAGATCGGCGCTGTGCGGAGTGCCGTGCATCGCCGGCATCGAGATTGCATCCAAAGCCGCCGTCGGGGGCGGCGATCTGGGCAACGAATAGAAATTCGTTTTGCCCGAGAGGAGCCTTTGTCTTTCGCACTGGACGGCGCATGTTATGCGGCTCCTCTGATATAACCGCTTGGCAGCCTCGACCGCATCAAAATGACGAAGCAGCAATCTCGCCGAAGCCGGAGAACAAAAAACAGAATCCGAGCGTCACCGCCAATCCAAGTGCACAGAGCACGGCGATCGCGATCAGCTCGGGGTTCGTGAGCACTGCGACGATGCGATCCCAAGCCGTCTCAGTTCGGGCAAGCCGGGGATCTGTAGGATCAATCAGGATCAGGCGTTCCCGTCCGAAAGATGAATGCATCGGAGCCTCCACTTTGCCGCCCTCGCCAACACGAATTGCGACGGTGATTTGGCGGCGACGGAGTTTCTTGGCTGTGGGGAATGTGGGTGCTTTTGCGGCAGATATCTGTGCCGCCGGTCACAGCAAAAGCATTGTTTTTACAACGCTTTTTGAGCCAGCGCGGCGCGCGGCTCAGGCGCTATAGGCCGACGCTGTCGCCCCGGCCCGGCTTTCTAATTGTGGGCCCTATTCACGCGGGCCGACATGGAGCTGACTATGCCGATTCCACAATTTCGCGGAGCGCTTCCGGCTTGAGAATGATCGTCCAGCGGTTCTTTAGTTCCAGAACGCCCTGACGTTGCCAGTCGCGCAGACAGCGATTGACTTTCTCGCGTGTTCCACCGGCCATTTCCGCGAGCTCACTCTGGGACAGCGAGAGCTTCATCGTGCCCCGACTTTGCGGTTGATAGGTGAGCAGAATTTTAGCGAGCCGTACCGGCAAATTGAAGAACGCGATATCGGACATCCGCTCGTCGGAACGGCGTATTCGCGCGCACAGCATTTCCATGAGTTTCAAGCAAGCCGTCGGATTGCTTTCAAGAAAGGGCAGCACGTCCCGGCGTGCCAGGATCATCAGCTGACAATTTGTAAGCGCCACCGCATTGGCCGAACGCGGCCTGCCGTCGAGCAGCGCTATTTCGCCGAATAATTCGCCAGGCCTGAGATCTGCAAGAATGATCTCCCGTCCCCTGACGGTCGGAAGCGAGATGCGCACTGTCCCGACAACAACAGCCATCATGCTGTCGCCACTGTCACCGAGGCGGCATATCGTCTCGCCTGCGGAAAAGCTGCGCGGCTCTGCGTAGGTCGCGATCTTGCTGCGTGCCTTTTCGTCGAGCGAACCGAACAATGCGCATTTTTCCAGTATTTTTTGACTGCGGTCGGTTGCTGCGGCGTTCGCCATGGTTATCAATCCCGTTTGCGCCGATCGCCGACGAGCCCGCCAGCTCCACTGCGCCGCCAAAACTTACAACCGGGGGCCACCGATGCAAACCTTCGAGACATAGCGTACTCGAGACGGTTACGATTTGGAAAAGTAGCGTTTACCCTGGCTTCGTGGTACCGGCTTGCCAATGATTGGCATCAAAAAAGTTCGAATGAAAGCATGGGTCGCGTCACTCGCGCTACTCGCTTTCACCGACGTAGTCCTTGCCCAGCACTACGTAGAGCCGTCGGACATCTCCCGCGCGACCATTTACTCGCACAGTTTCACATCGAAACACCACACCAAACACGCTCGTGAAAAACAGCGCGCACTGGACGCCGCGCATAAAGCTGCGCTGAGCAAAATCCCGGACCAGCCTCAACCCACCGATCCCTGGGCCAAGGTGCGGCCATAACAAGCACAAGCCTTCGGGGAATGCGGCGTGCGGCCGAAACCGCATTGTTTCGGCAACGCATACTGCGCGACGGCTGATCTTCCCACCGGCTTCCCAATCCAATTTCTTGGGGAAATCGGCGTTTCCTGAGATGCAAGAAGCGCCTGATTTTATTGGTGCCGGGTGAGAGGATTGAACTCCCGACCAACGGTTTACAAAACCGCTGCTCTACCGCTGAGCTAACCCGGCTAACCTTGGAATGACAGGCACTTACACATAGCCAAGACAGAACATTTCGACAACTGCCACCCGTTTGGACCCAACGCTTACCCTAGAATTCCTTTCGTCAACTCGCCGAGCGTATCTATCGCAGCATGGGCGGACGCGTTCGACTTTCCAGCGATTATTCCGAAATCAAGATCAAGCTGAAGTTCGACCTCGCCGCGCCGGCGCCGTCGCGAGGCCGACAAACAGGCCGCGGCGCGGCGGGCGCTCGATCCAAGGCGCTAAGGTCCGCCATTACACGATGCGACCGGTATGCGACGAAAAAAGATCAATACGCGTTTTGGATCAGATCTGAGATGCGATCAAGAGATTCCTTAACCTCGATAGTGTGGGGCTTCCCGTTAGCGCTCTCAGGCGGTCCGATAGTGATAGACGACTCTGGGCCCTCTGGGACCGCGTAGGCAATCCAATCGCTATTGACTAAAACGGCAGTCCCGTTTCCCGCGGTGAGTTTGAACATTGGCATTCTGAATCTCCTAAGGTTCGCTTTTCCCCTTCACGCTTTCGCGCCGCCCAGCAACAGGTCCGGCAGCTTGGCGAAGTTGGCGGCTAGCCGGCGCGCCTCGTCCTTCGTTAGCAGCTTCGCCGCCGATCGCCGGCCGGGCTCCTCCTCGTAATAGAAATAGCCGAGCGCTTGGCCGCCGCTGTCATAAACAATGAAGCAAGCGGCCGTCTCCTCGACTGACCAGGGCAGGGGGAAGCGTCGACGGTGGGGCATGTTCCGTTTTGTACGTTGCCGCGAATGTAGCGGCGTTGCACACCGTGCAACATGGCAAAACCCAAGCTCAAAAAGCTACTGGCCGTTCGCATAGCAGCGCCGCTGGAAAAGCAGCTCAAAGCCTGTGCCGCTCGCGACAGTCGGCCGCTGGCAAGCTACGTCCGCAAAGTCCTGTCTGACGCAGCCAACCGGGCCAGCGCATGAAGCGCGAGCAGCCGCCGGCAGTGCAGCAAGAGACGTGGGGTGAATTGTGCCCGGCCATGCAGGCCCTAAGCCACAAGCACCGGGAGTTTGTCCGACATCTCGTTACTGGGCCGGTCGGACACGGGCGCCTAACCAGGGCGTACAAGCTCGCCGGCTACAAGAGCGGCAAGGCGTCGACCTTATCGAAGGATGCACATCACTTAAGCCGCGACGAGCGCATCATTGCCGCCGTCGCCGAGGAGAGCCGCAAGGTCATCCGCGTCGGCCATCCCGAGGCCGTGGCGGCGTTGTTTGAAGTCATGCGCGACCCGCTCCACCGCGACCGAATGCGCGCGATCGATGCCATCCTGAACCGCGTCGACCCGCTGCAGACCAAGCATTCGATCGACGTCACTCACCGCACGATCGATCCCGACCGCGAAGCTCTTGAGGAGTTGCGCGCCGCCCGCAAGCTCGGCGCCACACGCGAAAAGCTGCTCGAGCTTTACGGCGCGAACGGCCTCGATCGTCTTGAGGCATTGGAAGCGATTGACAACGCCCGGCGCGCCGATGCGGCAAAGATCATCGAACACCAACCCGAGACAGCCCATGAATGACGAAACGCCAGATCCGGCAAAACTGCTCAGGCTTGCGCGGCAGGCTTACACGTCGTCGGAGTACCGCAAGAAATTCCATGCCGCGGACTTTTGGGGACAGGCGGAATGGTACGAGCCGCAATTGCGGTTCGCCGCGATGGAGAGGCTGATGCTGGCGTCGCCCGATCAGCAGATCTCGCTCACCGATCCTGACAGCCGCTCGATGGCGACCAGCGGACGCGGCTCCGGCGTGGTCGGCTACAATGTGCAGGTCGCCGTCGACACGGAGCGTCACCTGATCGTCACGCACGAGGTAACGAACGACGGCTCAGATCGGGCGCAACTTGCCAACATCGCTTGCCAGGCGAAGGAAGTTCTCGGTGTCGATGAACTGCAAGCCGTTGCCGATCGGGGTTACTTCAGTAGCGAGGAGCTCCTGGCGTGCGACCAAGCAGGCATCACGGTTACGCTTCCCAAGCCGATCACATCTGGCATTGAAGCCAAGGGTCGCTTCGGCAAGCAGGACTTTGTCTATCTCAGCGACGAGGATGTGTATCGGTGTCCTGCCGGAGAAAGGCTCGCCTACCACTACACCAATGAAGAAAAGGGATTGGTTCTGCGTCGTTACTGGACCAACGCCTGTCAAAGCTGCGTCATTAAACAGCGCTGCACCACTGGCAAGGAGCGACGGATCACACGCTGGGAGCATGAGCATGTGCTGGAGGACGTACAGAAACGCCTCGACCGTAATCCGCAGGCGATGCGCCAGCGTCGCGAGACGGTCGAGCATCCCTTTGGTACGCTGAAAATGAGGATGGGCGCGACGCACTTCCTGATGAAGCGTCTGCCCAGGGTCGCCACCGAGATGGCGCTACACGTACTCGCCTACAATCTCACTCGGGTGATGAACATCATGGGCATCCGGCCGCTGATGGCCGCGATCCGAGCATAGTCAAAGCCCAAAAAAGCAGCCTGCGGCGCAACCCCGCCTACGCAAGCCTTGGCCGCAAAACGTTTTGACACGGCCAAGACCCATCAGCGACATTGGCTGTGCACTGCGGCAATGGTTTCGATGCTGATTTCAGTCCCTATCAAAGTACTCGTTTGAGGCGTTAGGATAGTGTCTCCTGAGCTTGGAGGGAGGACATGCAACGGCGCGAGTTCTTCAAGCCTATTGGCGCTGCGGCGGCCGTGTGGCCGCTCAATGTGCTGGGCAAGGAGCCGGAGCCGCTCGCCTGATTAACTCAGAGGTTCGCAATGATGGTGCGTCCAACCGTAGGCCAGAATAATGGTGGTGTACTGATGCGGACCAATTTCAGAGCGGCAAACACCTAAAAAAGACGAGAGCCAATATGGATTTCCGTAAGAAGTTCATCGTGGAGCCCGATGTTAATCTTAAACTTGGCAATATTGATCCATCGTACAAAGGCACGTACGAGAGCCATGAAAGCGCTGCGGCCGAAATTGCTCTTCACACCGCAAGCCTCGCGAAACTGCAGAACAGGCTGTACGCCGAAGGCAAGCGATCACTTCTCATTGTATTGCAGGGCCTCGATGCGGCAGGAAAAGACGGCGTCATCCGCCACGTCATCGCCGGCACGAATCCGCAAGGGGTCAATGTAACCTGCTTCAAGCAACCCACACACGAAGAGCTCGCCCACGACTTCCTTTGGCGCATCCACAATCATACTCCGGCAAAAGGCGAGATCACGATTTTCAACCGCTCCCACTACGAGGATGTACTCTCTGTACGGGTGCACGATATCGTGCCGAAGACGGTTTGGTCAGAATGCTATGATCGAATTTGCGAGTTCGAAAGGCTGCTTGCTCAGGCCGGCACACACGTCATTAAGTTCTATCTCCATATTAGTCCGGAAGAGCAGCTCGCTCGATTCAAAATACGCCTCGATGATCCGAATCGGAATTGGAAGATCAGTAATTCAGATTATACCGAACGCGAATATTGGCCGGCCTATATCGAAGCATTCGAAGACGCCATGCGGAAGACGAGCACGACACATGCACCCTGGTACGTTATTCCGTCAAACCATAAGTGGTTTCGGGACTTAGCGATTTCAGGCATTCTCGTTGATACACTCGATGAGATGGATCTTAAAATTCCCAAGCCTTCGGTCGATCTAAAAGCAATCCGTCTCAAATACCATTCGGCGAAGATTGAGCAAGACAAGGACCACTGGCTCGATGATCATCCAGGCGAACCGACGAAGCAGGGGCCCACGCGGACACCCTAAGATGCGATAAAGCCGTTTTATCTGCAGTAGCAGGCGCGACAGGCGATTTCCGCCGGCACTTCGAAGGAGCGCCCTCTCCCTACTGTATACTTGACGTGCTGACGGCATGCAGGCCCAGATCTAGCCTGTCCAGTTCGGACGATAGCCGTTGAATGGTTTCGCGCGCCAATTCGGGCGACATGGTCATGTGGATTGGAACGCCCTCGGTCGTTAGATAGAGCAAACCTACATATTTTCCGTCAGTCGAAAGCCCGGATTCCGCACTTGTCGCCATCCAAGATGATGTTGACGGAATGTCCTGGTCCGGTATTCCGGCTTGTTTTTGTTCTGCGATTGAGGCCGCTTCTATTAGAGCTTGGATCAAACGGCTTGCATCTTTATAGGCGCTTCGCAAAATTAATGGTGAGCCGTCTGATACGATTGTTTCAATCTGTATGGTATCGCCATCATTTGCGGATGCCCACCGAGTAACGCGCGTAATCATGTAATTCGGTGGCTGGTCTGACATGCCAAATCCTCCTATCGCTTTTGACGTTTGTGCCCAATGCTGAGCGCAGATGGCCGTGCCGACCGTCGGCGAGACCTCGTCGTAACCTAGGTCGCCAAGCGCGCCGCGGGATACGCTCACATATTGTCCATGTGTTTGCGTGGAGCCGGGCACGAACACGCCAATGCGGCGCATTCCGTCGTGCTGTTCGGCGCGGGAGATTAGCGGCCACGCTACCGTCGCTCCGCCGAGCACGGCTACGAAATTCTGCCGACCGATGTTGACTGCCATTTGCCCCCGCCCAACGGGATCACGCCCATTGGGAATACTATCACGCCTCAATACCGAATTCTGACACCCATCCTCCGGGACCGAAGAATGTCTCCTTTTGACCCAGGCTGTGTGAAAACGCATCTGATTATTTGATTCGCGCTGTATGATTCCGACGCTTTTGGCGGAGAGGTTGGATGAGGCGCTTCGTTGAGGGGATAGATCGGGGTCAAGCGACGCTGTTTCCGGAATGCCTGGACGACTGGATCGATGCGGACAAACCGGTTCGGGTGATCGACGCCTTTGTTGAGAAGCTCGACTTATCCGCGTTGGGCTTCGATGGCGTGGCCCCCGAGGCAACCGGCCGACCTTCCTATCACCCTACGGTCCTGCTGAAGCTGTACATCTACGGTTACCTCAATCGGGTTCAGTCGAGCCGGCGGCTTGAGCGTGAAGCTTTGCGCAATGTCGAGGTGATGTGGCTGACCGGCCGGCTTATTCCTGACCACAAGACAATCGCCGACTTCGGCAAGGACAGCGGGCCAGGGATCAAGCAGGTCTGTGTGCGCTTTATCGAACTATGCCGCCTGATGGGGCTATTGACGCAAACGAGCGTTGTGATTGACGGCAGCAAGTTCAAGGCGGTCACACAGCCTGGGTCATAAGCTGCCGCGACGCGCTCAACTGTGGAGTGCGCCCTTAACGGTGGACATCTTGCGAGCTAGGAATTGACCAGGGCCGCTGGGCTTTCGGAGGATGAAAGCCATGGCGAGACACCGCTCCCATAGCATCGAGTTCAAACGACGGGTCGCCCAGGAGTTTATTGCGGGCGAAACGCTTCACGCGCTTGCCAAGCGTCACGACGTCTCCCGCACTCTGATCCGGGTCTGGGTCAAGAGGCTCGAGACCGGGGCGCTCGATGAAGATGCCGAGGCGGCTGATCTTCTTCAGGCCTACGAGGCGAAGATCTCGGCACTCGAACGCCTGGCCGGCAAACAGGCACTCGAGATCGAGTTTTTAAAGGGGGCGCTGAGAAACGCACCGCGGCCGAGAAGCGCGACTACATCCGTCGTTACAGGCCCGCTGGCATCTCCGTTGCCGAAGGATGCCGTCTGATGGGGTTGCCGCGCTCGACCTATTACGACGCCCCAGCGGTGAAGGCCGATGACGTGGAGATCGTGGCGGCTATAACGACGATCTGCGATGAGTTTGAGGCCTATGGCTATCGTCGCGTTGGCGCTGAACTTCGCCATCGAGGGCTGCTGGTGAACTCCAAGAAAGTCCGTCGCCTGATGCGCGAGCGCGACCTGCAGCCCAAGCGCCGCAGGCGGTTCGTGGCCACGACTGACAGCGATCACCATGGCCCGATCTTCCCGGACCTCGCCCGCGACAGGATCGTCAATGGTCCGAACCAGCTCTGGGTAGCCGATATTACCTACATCGCCATTGCGACGGGCTTCGTTTATCTGGCGGCAATCCTCGACGCTTGGTCGCGCCGCGTCATTGGCTATGCGCTCAGCCGCTCGATCGATGCCCGCCTTGCCGTTGCGGCGCTCAAAGCGGCTATCCGAGCAAGGCGGCCACCGGAAGGCTGTATTCACCACTCCGATCGCGGTTCGCAATACGCTTCCGAAATCTACCGCAATGTCCTCGCCGACCATGGTCTGGTTGGTTCCATGGGTCGGCGCGGCAATCCCTACGATAACGCCAAGGCTGAAAGCTTCATGAAGACGCTCAAGGTCGAGGCTGTCTATCTGATGGACTACCACACCTTCGAGGACGTCACTGCCGACCTTCCACGCTTTATTGATGAGGTCTACAACACTCGCAGACTACACTCCGCGCTCGGCTACCTAAGTCCAGCACAGTTCGAGGATCAGCACACCCGGCAGCCGGTCAAAACCGCCGCTTAAAACTGTCCACCTTCGGGGGCGCACTCCACTGGTGTGTCCGCTTTGCCCCCAATAGCTGCCGCGAAAGTCGCCGACCGGCGTGTCCGTTGAGGGCTAGGAAGAGACCCGACCTCTACTCGGCGATCGACTGGCGCGGCACGGCCTGATAGGGGTCGCCCTTGTCCGGCACGCCGGTCTCGACGAAGGCGTCTGTGTCGGCTGTCCGAGCTTTCGTTCCGGGCATGATCTCGAAGCGCGGATCGAAGTCGACCATGATCGCGGCGAGCCGCTTTAGGATGCTGACGTCGCCCGCCGCCTTCGCCGTGCCGTCCGCGATTTGCGCGTCCAGCGTCTTCGCGCCCATCATCGTCTGCTCCAGATCGACCCGGTTGATGGTCAGTGTCAGATCGGGATTGGCGGTTTGGAAGCCCTTGATGTTGGTCAGCGTGGCGTTCTCCAACTCGACGATAAACTTTTCGCCGTTGTCGGGTGTCACGAGGTTCATGGTGAAGTGCATGTCCTCGGCCTTGCGGCTGTCCATGCGGATGCCGAGGAAGTTGAGGAAGAGTTCCGTCGACATCGCCCGGACGATATCGGGGCTGCTCGAGCTCGCCGCCTCGCCCTGCGGGATGCCAGTCCGCAGCTCGTAGGCGGCAGCGAGGAAGCTGTTGCGGAGCCCCGGGTTCTCCTGCTGGTAGCCGAGCTGCTCGAAGCTATCGGCGAGGAGTCCCCGCCGCCTCAGTGTTTTGCGGCTCGGCCTGCACGAGCTTACTCACGATCTCAGTGGCGAGCAGGTATTTGCCAGCGTCGTGCAGCTCGCGGCCCCGCGCAATAATTTTTCCGGCGCCGCCCATCATCTCGACGTAAAGCGGTGCGGAGTCGGCGGGCGACAGCGGGATCAGCGTCGTGGGGTTGCAGTCCCAGAAACCCAGGTAACGCTGGATCACGCCCCGGGCGTTGTGCTGCGGTGAACCATGATAGCCCCGGCAGTACCACTTTTCCTGCAGCCCCTTCGGCACCTCGTAGACGTTATGGATCTGGTTGATCGTCACGCCCTGGTTGGCGAGGTGCAGCACCTGATTGTTCATGTTGGCATAGAGGTCGCGCTGGCCGCGCAGCACTTCTTGAACGCGGTCGTTGCCCCAGCGCGGCCAGTGGTGTGAGGCGAACATCACCTCCGCCTCAAGTCCGAAGCGGTAGAGCGCATCGGCGATGTATTTCGACCAGGCAAGCGGATCGCGGACCTGGGCCCCACGTAATGTGTAGATGTTGTGCAGGGATGCAATGACGTTCTCCGCCATCCAGAGCGCCTTCATGTCGGGAAAGTAGGTGTTCATCTCCCGCGGCGCCTCGGTGTTCGGCGTGTTCTGGAAGATCATCCGCACACCGTCGACCTCGAACTCCTCTATCGGCTGAGTCACCAGACGGTTCGGTGCGATAAGCCCCGAAGCGCCCGCCGAGACTGCCTGGCCGAGTCCCTGTCCGACATAGCCGTGTGGCGCGGCGGGCAGGAGCAGGCCGTACTGGTAGAAGAGCCGCCGGTTCATCGCGTTGCCGGCATAGACGTTCTCGGAAACTGTGAAGTCCATGAAGTCGAACGGTGCGATCAGAGGGATCTTGCCCGACCGCACGTCGGCCTCGTCGACAATCGCGCGTACGCCGCCCCAGTGGTCGGCATGGGTGTGCGAATAGATCACCGCCGAGACCGGCAGGCCCTGGCCGACGTGCTTCTGAAATAGCGCCCAGGCGGCTCGAACCGGTTCGGCGCTGACCAGTGGGTCGAAAACGATCCACCCGTTCTTGCCGCGAACGAAGGTGATGTCCGACAGGTCAAACCCGCGCACCTGGTAAATGCCTGGGATCACCTCGTAGAGGCCGTAGTTGTTGTTGAGCCGCGAGATGCGGTGCAGCGAGGGGTGGATGCTGTCGAATTCATCCTGCTGGTCGAGAAAACGAAACCGTTCCATGTCCCAGGCGACGTGCCCGGCGTCGGCCGGGATCGTCAGCTCCGTCATGGGTGCGATCAGGCCCTTGGCCTGTTCTTCGAAGTCCCTTGTGTCGGCAAAGGGTAGTCCTCCCTTCGCCTGCCTGAGCACTTCGAGGGTGTGGGTCGAGGGCGCCTTGCCTCTCGGGTGGAAATGACCCCGCAGGGGCTCGATCTGCTGGGCGTGGGCCACGCCGCTCTCGAAGAGCAGGTCGCCGGTAACCGCGAAGGCAGCAGCCGTCGCAGGAGCGGACTGGATGATCTCTCGACGGTTCATTGCGAAAGGAGCGTTGGGTTTCATATATGCCTTTACGACGCAATTCATTCTTGGATGATTGCTTGAGCGAAGCCGCGGAAAATGGGAGCACAGTCTACGAACGACAATTTGATCCAAATCAAAGGGGGTTAAGGGCGACGATGTCCGCTTCTCTAATCGGCCCATTGGGGTCAAGCACTTTCAGGCTATCCGCCGCTGCAGTGTCGATGTCACTCACGGGCTCGTGCTTCTCTTCGGAATCGGCACCAGGGCCCTTCCACCATGGGATTCGAGGACGAGGCGGGACGATCTTTAGGTCGGCCTTGCCGTCAGGGTGACGGCAGGTCCAAGCGGACATGCGAACTCACCTCATCCATCGTCCCGTGAGGGACATCATTCCACCGCGCGGTGGAGTTCGAGTTTCCTCCTATTGGATCTGATCTTGCACGGCTCTCATGCTGTTGCCGCGGCTTGTTCCCGGGTCCAGCGGAACTCGCTGCCGTCAACCCAGATGCGGTGCAGGATCACGGCCAACCGGCGTGCCAAAGCCACGATCGCCTTTTTCATCCCGCGGCGCCTGGCGATCTGCATCGCCCAGGCCTTGAGCCAGGACCACTTCTTCGACCGCAGCATGCTCTGAGCTGCTTCGTAGAGCATAGCCCGCATCATCTCATCTCCGCAGCGTGATATTCTGCCGCTCCAATCGATCTCGCCGGACTGATACTTGGAACACGTCAGCCCAAACACGGCCCCGACGGCCTTGGATTTACGGAACCGAGCGGGCACATCGACGGTGGCACGATAGGTCAGCGCCACCACGGGGCCGACACCGGGGGTCGTTATCAGGCGCCGGCACACCTCGTCATCTCGCACGATCGCCAGCAAACGACGATGCAGGATGACAAACTGCTCGCGAAGCACACGCCGGACGACCAGCAGCGGTTCGACCAATATAGCCAGGTCGGGCAAGTGCTCGACCAGCTCCTTGATGCGGGCCTCGAACTTCGCTGTCCCCACCATGCCCACCTTGAGACCGAAGTTACGCAAAGTACCGCGCAGGTCGTTGTCGATGGCGATCGCCTTCGACTGCAGCAGCTTGCGATGGGTCAGCAGCATCCGCAGCTTCTGACTGCGCAGCGTCTTCACATGCACCGGACGGTAAAGCCCCACCCGCATCATCTGCGCGATGCCGCGAGCATCGTTGCGGTCTGTCTTGTTGATCTGCGCCTTCAATAACGCCTGCATGTGTCGCGTCTCAACACAGACCACCGGAAACTCCGCCTCGGCGAGAGCGCCGAACAGCCATTGCGACAACGGCCCGGCTTCCAATCCAATTCGCTTGAAGTGGTAGGCGGCGTTCCTCAGCACCGCTAACAACGCTGCAGGTTCGCTCGCTACCTTCACTTCGCGAACGATCTTGCCGGTGTCATCCACAATGCAGACGCTCGTCTCCTTGACCGAAACGTCTAATCCCGCAAAATAGTCCATGCTGCGCTTCTCCTTCTGATGCTTGAGGCCGTAACCACGGACCTCGTTGAACCATCAGCCTGAAGCGCAGCACCCAAAATCTTCAGCTATCCACAAGCCGCAGGCCGATTACCCCATCTTTGGGTCTTGGCCGTGTCAAAACGTTTTGCGGCCAAGGCTTGCGTAGGCGGGGTTGCGCCGCAGGCTGCTTTTTTGGGCTTTGACTATGCTCGGATCGCGGCCATCAGCGGCCGGATGCCCATGATGTTCATCACCCGAGTGAGATTGTAGGCAAGTACGTGTAGCGTCATCTCGGTGGCGACCCTGGGCAGACGCTTCATCAGGAAGTGCGTCGCGCCCATCCTCATTTTCAGCGTACCAAAGGGATGCTCGACCGTCTCGCGACGCTGGCGCATCGCCTGCGGATTACGGTCGAGGCGTTTCTGTACGTCCTCCAGCACATGCTCATGCTCCCAGCGTGTGAGGCGTTGCATCTCGCTTTCCACCTTGACCAGCTTCTCCTTCAAATGCGCCGTCTTCGCCGCCAGCTCTTCGGACGGCTCCTGCCGGTCAGCCGTGTCAAGCTGCGCAAGATAGCGCGCCACGCTCGTCGCCAATTGGGCGCGGCGCCGCTCCACTTTGCCGCGCGTGAAGTTCTTGTCGCGGGTATTGACCGCCTTGAACTTGCTGCCGTCAATCACAACGCTCGTTTGCGTCAATAGCCCCATCAGGCGGCATAGTTCGATAAAGCGCACACAGACCTGCTTGATCCCTGGCCCGCTGTCCTTGCCGAAGTCGGCGATTGTCTTGTGGTCAGGAATAAGCCGGCCGGTCAGCCACATCACCTCGACATTGCGCAAAGCTTCACGCTCAAGCCGCCGGCTCGACTGAACCCGATTGAGGTAACCGTAGATGTACAGCTTCAGCAGGACCGTAGGGTGATAGGAAGGAAGGTCGGCCGGTTGCCTCGGGGGCCACGCCATCGAAGCCCAACGCGGATAAGTCGAGCTTCTCAACAAAGGCGTCGATCACCCGAACCGGTTTGTCCGCATCGATCCAGTCGTCCAGGCATTCCGGAAACAGCGTCGCTTGACCCCGATCTATCCCCTCAACGAAGCGCCTCATCCAACCTCTCCGCCAAAAGCGTCGAAATCATACAGCGCAAATCAAATAATCAGATGCGTTTTCACACAGCCTGGGTCAAAAGGAGACATGCGGAGCTCAGGGAACGCCTAGCAGAAGTTCCGCGGTCTCATGCGGATGCGTAATAAATGGGATGTGGGGTGCCTCAAACGCAATCGACCGCCAGTGCTTGCTTCGTTTCGCGGCGGCGGCATAGCGATCGAAGACCGGATTAGCCCAGCGCTCACAGCGGACATAGGTCCGCGGAAGTTTCTCGGCGTCGGGATTGCGGCGCCGAACGAAGTCTGTGAAGTGGCGAACGGGCATCGGTGCAAGACGAGGCAGGACCCAGGCGATATCCCGTTTATCGGTAATCCCCCACACCTCCGGGACGATCTTTTCCCACGGCGGCATGGTGAAGCGTGGGATGAGCCAGCCTTCACCTTCGGCCTCGACAAGGCGCTCCATCATGGCGCGCCTTTCGGGCGGCATGGTGCCCATCAGGCTTTCACCATCCTCCGGTACGAACGCATCTAGATAGACCACATTGGCGATCCGCTCGGGAACGCGATCGGCAACACCGGTAATCACAGCGCCGCCGGAGCTATTTCCGACCAGGAAGACATCGTGCAAGTCCTCGTATTCAAGAACGTTCACAATGTCCCGCACGTGCACGTCGAGCCCCACGTCGGGGTGGGCGAGGTGCCGCCGTTCGCCTAACCCGGTGAGGGTCGGAGCGAAGACCTCGTGTCCTCGCGCTCGCAGAAGCGGTGTCACCTTGGCCCAGGCCCATCCGCCGAACCAAGCGGGATGCAAAAGGAGAAACGTCGCCATGTTAAATCTCCCGCCAATCGCAACCTAAATTGCTGCACCAGATCGATCCATGTCCACTAAGGGCCGTGAAGAGCGATCAAAATCCCAACCAGAAAATACAGGCCGAAAAACGTTCCGATTACAATCCAATATACAGGATTACTGAACGGGTTTCGCGCCCCGCCTTTTCGTCTCCGCCATAGAAAAAGTAAAATTAAGACACCGGCAAAAATTACAATCCCATGGCAGTCCCAGTGCGCCATCTCAAGTCGGCTGGTCCATTACGACTCGTTCAGCGATCCATTAAAAACTATCAACAAGCTTCCGCAGCACCAGCGTCAGCCGTGCTATCGAAGGTTCATTCACATCGCATGTCCGC
>CAVXFY010000010.1:0-23559 GCA_963761185.1 uncultured Alphaproteobacteria bacterium | reverse complement strand
GCTCTGCGGAGGCATCATTCGCGTGCTGAGGCGCAATCTGCTCGCGTTCTATCCGCCCTTGAAGGCGCGGCAAGCATTGGTCGTATTTTTTGTGTTCTTCCACACAGTGTCGAGAAAATAAGTTAAACGGATTAGAGACTGAATCCCGGAGACAATCAAAAACGGGTCATTGTCAAATTCCGAAGAGGCGAGTGCGGCGCCGTCGCGAATGCGAGCGGATGTGGCGGACGAAAATGACCACGTGCCGAGATTTGAACACGCTCGTGATCTAGGGTAATGCTCGCGCTACTTCGGCCTGATGTCCCGTGGAGGCCCTTTGAAATGCGCGAATTTCTTGCAACTGTCATTATGATCGCTGCGATCGGGCCCTCTATTGCGCTTGCCCGGTCCGACGAAATTCCAACTCTCGACGTACGCCCGGTGTCGTGGAATTGCCAGTCAAGCGGCGGATCCTGGTGTAGGACAAGGCGGCCAAGGCGAGACCTTTCAACGATGCATCGAGAGCGAAAAGGACGTTCGCGAGCAAATACGAAAGCGCTGGGGCGAGTTTTCTGCAGCCGACAAGCGACATTGCGTTGAATTGGCCAAGACAGGCGGGGAGTCGAGTAACACCGAGCTCCTGACGTGTCTGGAAATGTCTCGTGATGTGCGAGTCATGAGGTCCGCAGCCGCAGCGGCGGCAGCTTCGGCGACCGCCAAGCCGGCTTCCTCGCTTTCGAAGCCGACTGCGATTGAGACGCCGACGGTACCGCCCGCATCAGCCGCGCCACCGGCATCGACCGGAAGAAGTTCGCCGCCGGCGGCGGAAAAAGAGCTGGATCAGGCGAAGGGCGAAGCCGAGCGAGCCAAGGCAGACGCCCAAGTCGCAAAGGCATCGGAAGCACAGGCTCAGCGTAAACTCACTGATGCGGAAACGGCGCTACGGCGAGCAAAGGAAGAAGTCGCGCAAGCAAAAGCCGAGGCGGAACGGGCAAAAGCGGACGCACAAGGTGCAAGGGAGTTGGAGGCGGCGGCTAAGCGCAAACTCGCCGATGCCGAAACAGCCCGCGTGGCCGCCGAGAAAAAAGCCTGTCAGAGCGGCGATACGGCCGGCACAAGCCTCGGTGGGAGACTGCGAAGGTGGTTGGGACGACCTTCCGACTCAAATCCCTAGCCGAGGACGGGAATGCGGTTGTTCGCGCCGTGTCCGCCACCCTCTATCCTGCAGAGATCCGGTAGCCCAAATTCGTTCTTCAAGCTTAGCCAACAGACCGCTCAATTCCTTGTCGTCTTTTTCGGCGCGGGCCGTTGCGCTTGTCTCGCATCAGCGGCGCGTTGAGCTGCGCCAAACCGCTACCGGCGCCTTCATCGGTCGATCTGTTGGCCCATGATTGCCAGCGCCCGCTGATAGACCGGGGCGGCATTCCAGGCCTGGATGGCCGCAAAATTGGGCTCGCCAGGCTGGTATCCCGCGCCTGGATGCCAGCCATGGGCCCTCAGAAAATTCGCCGTCGAGGCGAGCGCATTGGCGGCGACGTCGAGATTTCCGCCAACGCCGTAGTTGAGAATGTTCTTGGGCAGGAATTGTGTGTGGCCAATCTCACCGTGCATCGAGCCGCGCGCCGCTGCCGACAAGGTTCCGCGGTCGATCAGCGTCAAAGCCGCGTAGAGTTGGTCGGTGAAATAGGCCGACCGCCGGCAATCATAGGCAAGCGTGGCGACAGCCGACAAAGCGTGCTGGTTGCCGCGAATTTTTCCGAAGCCCGTTTCCATTCCCCAGATGGCGAGAAGCGGCCCCGGCGGCACGCCATAGTGTTGCTGGATCGACGCGAACATTGCCGCATCAGACTGCTTGAGCGCGCGCCCGCGCGCAACGATGGTGGAGGCGCCTCGCTTGGCCATAAACTGCTCGAGCGACAAACTGAAGCTTCTTTGGCCACGATCGGCCGCGATAGTTGCGGTCGAATAATTGGTCCCCATCAGGGCGCTGATGCCAGAGGCGCTGACGCCTCTTGCGCGCGCTTCATTGGCGAACTCGCTCTTCCATGCGTCAAAGCCGGCCGACGTGTTGCCGCACTGTGCGGCGCTAGCTTCGCCGGCCATCCACACCAGAGCCAACGATGCTGTCAACGCGACGATCTTCAAATTACCGGACTTGGCCACGCACAGCACCCACTTGGCGCGCCCACCGCGTCTGCGGGAGCGGCGTTTTGTTGTCAGTATTCATATTGCGTGTCTGGGTGGAAGAGCGCTTCCCGCTCCACGTCTCGCGTACCATGAAAAGTGTTGTGACAGGTATCACGGTGCAGCGTTTGTGTATACCTACCGCGGCGCGTGCAGAGCCCGCGCTCAGAATTTGCTGTTGGTGGCGAATGGCAAATGTTCAGGCCAGACCTCAAGAGCGGGCCAACATCCCACATGGCGGCACGTCAGCTTCGTGCCATACGCGAAATCGCACGCAACAACAGCGCAGGCGATGGATGCCGGCTAGGTCGTCGACAGGTTGCCCAGCCGCCGACTTTCCTAGTGCGCGTCTTTCAAGCTGGGCGTTGCCTGCATTGCCCGCACTTTGACGTCGTGCTGCGGAAACTGGTCTCTCAGCAGCAACGCCGCTCTCAGCGCATCCGCAAAGCGTCGATGTCCTGATCTTACTCGCCCGTCGATTTGAAGCACAAAGTATTCGTCGGGCAGATCGTGAGTTGTTAGGCCCGCGTTCATGAGGCGCTCCATCTCAAGCCCCCGTCACCGCATGACAGGGAGCGTTCACGAGGTCCCAGACTGCCAGTTAAATCGGTCTTAAATTTCGTAAATTTTGATCATTGTTAGAAATTAGTCGCTATGTTGCATGAACGACACAGTTCGTTGGGGTGCGAGCCGCTTTAACGCCATTTTTGCCGCGAAATATTCATCGGGTGGGGTTGAGCTTCTTGTTTTAAGCTCAAATCTCATGCCGATGGAGAGGCGGGGTCGGTCATTGCCTCGCCAACCAAGGAGTACCGGGCGACCTCAACAGACACTATGTTGCAAGCGTCGAGCGATTCGACCGGTTTGAACGATCCCTTGGGCATTTTAAGAGGGCGGGATGACCAATCTTTCAGGTCAACGCATTCTCGTGGTCGAAGATTCTTGGCACCTTGGCGTCGCCCTGAAAAGCCTTCTGCGGTCGGTTGGTGCGGAAGTGGCGGGCCCGGTGGCGACGTCCGCTGAGGCCGAACGGCTGATCGCGGAGCGGGTTCCTGATGTCGCGATCGTCGATTTTAATCTGCGCGGCGGGGAACTGGCCTTCGATCTCATCGACAAGCTGAACGAGCTTTCCGTCCGGGTCGTTGTCATTTCCGGCTATGCCACTTTACCGGTGTCTCCCGACAAGGTGGCGGCCGTTTTGCAAAAGCCGATGGTCGAAGAGCAACTTCTTGCGGCTCTGCAGATCACGCCATAGTCGCACTGCCAAGCGATCGAACGCCTCAGGCGCTGGCGAGAGGAATATCGATCCGGCAGACGACGCCGTCATTTTCGAATGCGAGATCAACCCGCCCGCCGAGTTCATGCGGGATGAGGTCGCGGATCAAACTCGTCCCAAATCCGGATTGTAACGGCGTGGTCACTCGCGGTCCGCCGATCTCGCGCCAGATAACGGTGAGGGTTGTTGCGGTACCGTCCGCGACCGGCTTGTGCCAGGTGACTGAAACCGCGCCGGCCGTCGACAACGCGCCGTATTTTGCCGCGTTGGTGGCAAGTTCGTGCAGCACCATGGCCATTGCCTGTGTGGCCGTCGCGGCGAGGACTATGTTTGGTCCGGCGATCTTGACATTTGCTTGCACCGCATACGGCGCAAGCTGGTCGCGGACGAGATCGTTGAGCCCGACACCCCGCCAGCGCGTTTGGCTCAGAAGCGAATGAGCGGCGGCCATGGACTGAATGCGTCCGTCCAACGATTCGACGAGATCGTCCATTGTATTGCTTCCCTCGCGCGTCTGCCTGGCGACAACGGCGACGCGCGCGAGCACGTTTTTGACGCGGTGATCGAGTTCAGCAATGAGCAGGTCTTGACGCTGTTCCGCTTGCTTTCGATCGGTAATATCGAGCGTCAGTCCCCGCATCCGCACAAGTCGTCCGGCCGAGTCGAATTCGGCTTTGGCCGTTTGCTCCAGCCATATTTCGCGGCCGTCCTTCCGGATGAAGCGGAAGGTGCTGTCCAATATGGGACGGTCGGGTTGCAGATCGCGTATTTGCTCGAGCAACCGCTCTTGATCGTTCGGGTGAACGCGCGCGAAGAATTCCGCACCGCCAAACTTATCTTCGGGATCGAAGCCCAGGATGAGCGGGGCATTGTCGCTGCGGCGGGACTTGTCGCTGCTGACTTCCCAATCGAACGCGGCTACGCCGCCGGCCGTCAGAGCCTCCTGCAGACGCGCCTCGCTCTCCATCAGCATGGCTTCGTGCCGTCGCCGCTCTTCGAAAAGGGCAGCAAGCACATACGAACACAACGACACCGCCAGAATTCCGGCCTGAGCCGAAAGGATGCGTTCGGCCACGGGGAAGTTTGTATCGCCGAAGATCCCAATGCCGAATGTGGTGGTGCAAACAATCGTCAGCGAAACGATGAATGCGGCCGCCGAGGAGAAAACAGGCCGGCAACGTGCCCCCAGCCAGAGCAACAAGGGAAAGAGTGCCGCTATCGCCAGGATGGTCGCCCAGCGCTCCCGCGGCAAGAATATGAGGACTGCGCTCAAGACAAGGAGCGTGCCGAGCGCCACCGCGCCTTCAAACAATTCCCGGTGGGACGGCGGATCGCGTACCGAAGCTCTGAGGCCGATCAGCAGTGGGGCAACGGTAACGACGCCAAGCCCGTCCGAGGTAAACCAGTGATACCAGGTGGTCAGGATCGGCGCCGTCGAATTGTGGAATAGGAACCCCAGCGTGCCGCCGATGCCGGAAATTGCAGTTCCCGCCACCGCCGCACCGAGGAACCCGATCACGTGGCTGAGCCGGTCGAGGCTGAACGGCGACCCGAAATAGCGATCGATAAGCGCCGCGATGATCAAGGCCTCGCCGGCGTTGCAGACGGCAAATACGACGGCGCTCCAGACGCTTCTGTCTCCAAGGAGATTGGCGCTGACGGTCGCGGACGTTGCGCCGATGACCACCGGCCACCGAGCGCGCGGACCAAGCGCGATCAGCAATCCGGCGGCGACGCCCGCTGCCGGCCAAAATACGGCGACGCCGTCGGGCTTTGTCAGCAGCGCAAGGCCCAGCCGCGCTGCGAGAAAATATGCGATCGCGACCGCGATCGTGAGCAGCAGCCAGGCTGCGCTGATGCGCGTCCCGCCGACAAAGCTGGGTAACGGGCGCCGGACCATTGTCGGAAATCCAGCCAAAATGAACCCCCGCTCAGGTCGAGAAGTCTCGCATGTCGCAGAATAAGATGCGAGTCTCGGGACCCCGGTTTAAGGTCCGAAGCGCACGAAGCTGGAAGGATGTCGCGGCGACCCGAAGCTTCCGGCCACCGACATCGGTATTTTGGACAAATAAGCCTTAGGCGGTGCACCGGTTGGTCCGCGCCGCAAATATGGAAGAGGCCGCGCCCCAGGGCACCTTAAGCCTGCGCGAGAGACTCGCGATGGCCCAACAAAGCGCGGTGCAACGAGACGCGCCAAGGCTCTAGGCAGCTTCGGCAGCCGGCAACACGAAATGAAAGGCCGATCCATGTTCCTTGCCGGGCGATACCCAAAGACGCCCGTGGTAAGCTTCGATAATGGAGCGGCAAATCGACAGGCCCATTCCCATTCCCTTGGATTTAGTGGTGAAAAGGGCATCGAAGATGCGTTCGACATCCTTGGCGTCGATCCCGGGACCGGAATCCTCCACGGTGACCAACACCCCATCCGGCCCGTGAACGGCGGTTTTCAATCGCAGGATCCGTTCGCGCCCTGTCGTTGCGCTCATGGCTTCGATTGCATTCATCGTCAAATTGAGGACGACCTGCTGTAGCTGAATTCTGTTGCCGGAAACCTCCGGGAGATGCTCCGCCAATTGGGTCTCGATCGATACTTTTTGCTTTCGCACCTCGCTCTGCACTAGCTCGAGAACGTCGGCAATAAGATCGTTGACGTCGATCGGGACGGTTTCCTTGCTGTCCCTCTTGAACATCGCTCGGATCGTGTCGAGGATGTCACTCGCGCGCTGACCCTCCTGGACGATGTTCTTGAGTGTTTGCTTTGCTTCATCGACGTTCGGTGGCGATCTCGAGATCCATCGCAATCCCGCATGAGCGCCCGTTACGATCGCCGCCAATGGCTGGCGTATTTCGTGGCCGATCGAGGCCGTCATGACTCCCATTGCCGAGAATTGCGAGACGCGCGCAAGTTCCGAATGGGCCGCGCGCAGCGCCAAGTCCGAGCGTTTGCGCACGAGAATATCGCCAAGCAATCTTCCCAGTTTGACTACCGCCGCCATCATGGTCTGATTGGAAGGCAGCACATATGTCGAGTACATCTCGAAAATCGCGAATACGTCGTCGTCGATCGTAATTGGAACGGTCAGGGACGACTTGAACCCGGCCGCCTTCGCTTTTTCGACGCCGACAAAGTCGCTCAGCGACGCCAGATCCTCAGCCCAGAGCGGCGCTCGGTTCTGCCAAACGACCGCGGGAATGCTTTTGTCCTGCTTCTTCCAACTCCGCTGAACGCTCCAAGAATGAAATTCTGCGAAATGATCGCCGAAACAGTCCTTGGCCATGCATCTGATCAGATCGCCGTCGGGCTCTGGAGTCCACAATTGACCGAACTGGCATCCCGCAGACTTGCCGGATTGAACAAGGCAATCAAGCACCAGGGTGTGCAGATCGGTGGCGGTGCTTGCGGCCTTTGACACCGTGGCCAAAAGTTCAAGCGCCTGCTCCGCGGAACGCGCTTGACGGGCCATCTGGCTTTCGCGTTCGCGCGCGCCGATTGCGATGACAGCCTGATCGGCGAATGCCGTCACCACCTTGATTTCGCGTTCGTTGAAGGGCTCGACGCGATGGCGCGCGAGGATGATGACGCCGATCGGCTCTCCTTCGCGCATAAGCGGCACGCCGATCATCGAGCGCGCGCCGCCGATCTTTGCATCCTCCTTGAGTGTGTAAGAGGGATCGCTCAGAAGGTCGTCGATCTTCTCGACGTGTCGGCTGATCGCCGCCCGGCCGACCATGGTGCCGGGTCCCGGAGCGATCGGCTTTTGCCGTTTCACGTAGCGCGGATCGAGATTGCAGCCGACCTCGAAGCGATAGACCCCTTTGTCCAAACGAAAAATCTCCCCGCTCGTGGCGTGGCACAGCCGCACAGCGGTATCGACCACGGTCTGCAGGACCGGCTGCAGATCGAATTTCGATCGGCTGATGATTCCAAGGAGATTCGCGGTGGCGGTCTGCTGCTCCAGCAACTGATCGCGTTCGCGGGTGAGGTGGCCGATCGTCGTCTCCGATGGCGTGACCGACGAACGCCTCACGGCTTTGCGGCGTTTGGGCGACGCGTGCTTGCGGCGCCGCGTCTTGACCGGTTCACCACCCGCTTTGGAACGCCGTTTCATCGTTTTGCCCGTGCCAGCGAACCATCGTATCCGGCGGCGCAGGTGAACGGAAAGAGCCCGAACGGTGCGCTCAGGGCCGGAAGTTTACCTAGGTGTGAGACTAGGAGCGTCCCTCTTATAATGGAAAACCCCAGGCGCGATGCCTGGGGTTCTTGGCTCCCTCGAATGGGGATCCGCGACGCGGCGGCGGGGTGTCGGGGGGATGGGGACCACCGCGTCGAAGTTAACAAATGCCAATCTAGCGGCAAAACTTCCAACCTCCACTGTACGTTCGTAGTTAGCAGGTATCTCCATGACAATGAGTTCAATACGTTCGTATAACGCGGGCCCGTGGTGGCTTCGAACAACGTTCGCGGCCGCCGCTCTCGGGGGGAATCAGCGGGTCTGAGGTTCGCCTACGACTCTTCCTTTGGGATCCGAAAGGCAGCAAGGAGTTCGGCCTCGGTGATGGGCTTCTGCAACACGGCAGCGACTTTGTCCTGGTGCAGCCGCAGCGCAGAATACCCCGAGACGACGATGACGCGCACCGCGAGATCACTCAATCTATCAATGAGATCGTAGGCCAATTCGCCGCCGCGAAGATTGATATCGACGATCGCGACATGAGGAAGCTGCTCGGCGAGCAGCCGTTCGGCGTCCGCGGTGCTTGCAACCGGGCCGGCCACTTCCGCCCCAAACGACCGGAGCAGACTTTCTATGGCTGTCGCGACGTGCCAGGAGTCCTCGACGACAAGGACCCGCAAACCCGAAAGGCATCCGGTTTCAGCCTCTGGCCGCTCGCCGTCATTTGCTGCTGCCATCCAATTTTACCGATCGACGACAGGCGCATACTGCTGAAATAGTTTGGCATTACTCAATTTGCGAGGCAAATCCGCGGGGTCACCCGAATCTCTGCAACGTCAGCCGGCGAAAGCCGTGCAGGATGGGATGGGGGGCAGGCCGCCGGACGAGGGATTGATCCGGCCTGACTGCAAGTCGGCGGGTTGATTTGCCACGCGCGCCAGCACTAGATCACGCCGGTCAGGCGTCGCGTTACCGAGTTGGCATTATGAGGAATGAAGGCTCGACGCCTCACCAATGCGACAGTGAAACGCGGCCTTCCATCAATCGCGACGCCGTCTCAAGGCGGTATCGATATGTTCGAGCAGATGACTTTCCTCAATGGGCTTGCGCAAGTAGGCGATCGCCCCGCCGCTCAAAGCCCGCCTTTCTAACTTGGCGTCCGGGAAGGCCGTCACAAATATTGTCGGCATCTCGTGCCCGGCCGAAATAAGACGGTCTTGCAAATCCATTCCGCTTAAGCCCGGCATCTGAACGTCAGTGATCAGGCAATCGGTGTCCTCGATTTGCGTCCACGCCAGAAACTCCTCGGCAGAGCCGAAGGTCTCCGCATTATAGCCAAGTGACCGGATCAGGGATTTAGTCGCCTCCCTAACGGCCTCGTCGTCGTCGACGATCGAGAACAAAGGGGTCTGCTCCAATGTCATCTCCAGGTTTTGCAATCTGGCTCTCACCCGCCGCTGGCGATCGAGCAATGCGAAAGTTGCTGCGTCAAAGAGTTCGAGGGCGGAGGTTTCTGAATCTGATCGATAGTGGGGGGTTGCGCTAGGGGGCGTTCTCACGCGCGCATTTACATAGAACCATGCGCGCGGCGACCCAACCGAGAAAGCGCGGGCGTCAAGTGAGAAGTGATTCTGTCGGCCTTCCGCGTTTGACGATTCATCTGAGCGCTCCAAGGTTCGCATATTTTTGTGGCGGTTGCTTTTGTCGCGTGCAGGTGCCACAGCTCGGTCCCAACTATTTGTCACATTGTCTAGACTGCATGGCAAGCGGGTTCTAGTGAACGTTGGCGAATATCACCGCTCACAAGACACTAGAGACGTTATACGAAGGTTTAGCGCTCGCGCGGCGGCCGCCGTTGAATTCCGAGTGCATCGGCCATGCGCACCAGTTCAGGTAGTGAACGCGCGCCCATTTTTCTCATGATGTTGCCGCGATGCACCTTGGCCGTGATTTCGCTCACCCCAAGCTCGGA
This sequence comes from uncultured Alphaproteobacteria bacterium, assembly GCA_963761185.1. Lineage (GTDB taxonomy): Bacteria > Pseudomonadota > Alphaproteobacteria > Rhizobiales > Xanthobacteraceae > BOG-931. The sequence goes on along the minus strand of CAVXFY010000010.1, from coordinate 13,976 downwards.
CCCAATCTGCTTGTTCATCAGTCCGGACGTTACCAACCCGATGACTTCTTGCTCACGGGGGGTCAACCCATCGAAGAGGGTGCGCAATTTCGAGACAGCAACCTCTCCGCGATCGACGCTCACGGTCGCGTTCGAGCGCGAGCTGAACCGCGTCGAGAAGATCCTGGTCGCGGAACGGCTTGGTCAGGAATTCGATAGCGCCCGCCTTCATGGCGCGCACAGTCATTGGGATATCTCCGAAACCCGAATATGAAAATAATTGGGATTTGAGTTTTCGCCTTGGTCAGTTCGGCCTGAAAATCGAGTCCGCTGACGCCCGGCAGGCGGACGTCAAGAACGAGGCAGGCGGCGGCGGCATCGCGCAACTGCCCCTTCTTCAGGAAATCGGCGGCCGAGCCGAATGCCTCGACGCGCAAGCCGACGGATTGCAACAGGCTCACAAGGGCCTGGCGCAAGGAGGCGTCGTCATCGACGACGAAAACAACCGCATCCGCTGCGGGATACCCCTCCACGACCCCTCGCGACGCTCGATCGACCGGCTGACGAACCCCCCACTTGAAGCGGCGAGCGACCATCGGGTGCCGCCGCCCCATGTCTCGACAACATTTTCGCAGGAAAAATCTCGTTTGACGAGCGGCATGATCGCGCCGCCGACGTGGTGGCCCAGGGCTCCGACGCTTTCCTCGGTCTGGCCGTTTCGCGAAGCGCTACCCGGTCTTCCTTTCCGGCCGGCCTGCTTCTCTAAACTAACGTATAGGACCGGCACCCTTTTGATACTGGGCGTTAACCAACGTGCAATGGAGCCGGACAAGGCACGACCCTACTGTCCCGAACAACAAGGATAAAAGCGGGGAGTCGGGAAATGGACGGTTACCCAAACAAATTGGGCGCTGTACGCGTTATCAAAGTTGCGGCCCTGCTGTTTGCAGGCGCCTTTCTGGCAGACACTGCGCAAGCCCAGGTGCTGGCGTTCAATGAGCCGAGCGCTCCAGCTTTCGGCCAGGCGAATATGCCGGGGCGAGGTCTGGCAACGGATACGAGCGCGCGGCTGCGGCGCCAAGTCGTCAACTTCGCGACACCGGAAGCGCCGGGAACGATCATCATCGATACGCCGAACACGTATCTGTACTTCGTGCTCGGCGGCGGCAAAGCGATCCGCTACGCCGTCGGCGTGGGGCGCGAAGGCTTCACCTGGTCCGGCGTCAAAACGGTGGAGCGCAAGTCCGAATGGCCGGACTGGCTGCCTCCTTCCGACATGCTGGCGAGACAGCCGTATTTGCCGCGCTTCATGGCCGGCGGTCCCGGCAATCCGCTCGGCGCCCGCGCCATGTATCTCAGCGGCAGCGTCTACCGCATTCACGGCACCAACAAGCCGTCCAGCATCGGGCAACACGTGTCCAGCGGCTGCATCCGGATGCTCAATGAGGATGTGATCGACCTGTACGCGCGAACGCAGGTCGGCACCAAGGTCGTGGTGCTCCCGATGAGCCATCACCAGATTGCCATGGTTTCCGCGCCGTCCGCGACGGGCGGCCCGGCAAACAATCTGCGCTGAATGCGGTGAGAATTCAGATGCTCAAAGGGCTTTCAGCGATTTTAGCGGCTGCGGTTTGCGCCGGCATTGTTGTCGGGTTCGTTCCACAACCCGAGCCCGCCGCGGCAGCTGCCACGCCGCGACCAGCTCCGCGTGAGCAGAGCAACGTCGCGATCGACAGCGCGCCCGTCGTCGCCGTGGCTTCCGCCTGCACGCAGACGTGGCCCTACTACGAGCAGTCATGCCTCCGCGATGGCCGCCAGGCCGGCCGCACAGCACCGACTGCCCGCATCATTCCCTCGACTTACCCGGTCAAAGCCCCGGCTTTGAAGAACGCCAAATTGGCGGGAGGCCCGCGATGAACACTGCTCTCAAGCTGACTATCGCGACCGTCGTTCTTGGAAGTTTCGCCGCTGCGACGTTTTCCTCGGCCAGCACGCCGCGTGCCGCTGCCGGCGGAGGTTTTGAGATTTCCGTCAATCGGACCAACAAGGCCGATCGGCTGGAAACCGTCATGGTGAAATCAAACCCGGCGAGTGCACCACGACAATCCAGCATGTCGGTCGGCCGACGGCCGATCGGATGCGACCCGGCATTCAGCCCGCTCGCCGAACCGGCACGCAAGCAATTTTTCGGTCGATGCGTGTCGTGAGCTTGTGCGCGCCTAAAACAACGCCTGTGCTGCAAGATTGGAGAGCACCGTAAATCATTCAATGCTAAGCGCCGACTGGCGAACTCATGTGAAGATTTTAGTGGTCGGTCTGTTGTTCGCGGGCGTGGTTGCCGCCGTCGGCTCCTTCTCGCGCATCGGCGACCTTGATCTCGGCACGGCGCCTCTGGTGAAAGCCGGCGCGCCGACTGCCGTGAGCGGCCGGCTGCCGGCCATTCGATAGATCAGCGAATGCGTGTGAACGTTGCCAAGGTGTGAGGGCCACGATGTTCAAGATTCCCGCGTACGATCCGTTCGGACTTGCAATTTTGGGCTTTGGAGTTCTGGCCGTCGTGGCGCTGGCATTTGTCTTCTGACGGCGTCTGAAGAAATCATGCGCGGTGCGGCCGTCGATTTCGGCGGCGCGCGTGTTTTTGCGCCCGCGGCCACCATCCTTGGCGATTTCAGGCTTGGCGATATTCAGGTTAGGTCTCGGCGATTTAGCCCTGCCTGCTAAAGCCCGACAGCGTGGTACCAGTCATCCATCAAGGACGTGAACTGTCGGCCGCGCGACGCGTAACGCGGTCCCGCGTGGTGCTTCTTGTTCGCCTTCTTTTGAGCGGGCGCTGAATAGGCCGCGGGCTTGGTCGGCGTGACCGGCAACAGTGTTGCTTTGGTCGGCCCGGCTTCGATCACGCTCTGTGGCTTCGCCTGGGCGCGAAGCAGCGTCAGCGAAGGGGGCTGGATCGGCGCGGCCTGGGCCTGGATGGGCGCGGCTATTGCAGGCGCCGCCACGGCCATCTGATCAGCTACGCGACCGGCGAGCGATAAGATGACGCCTGACCCTGCCGTCGCGCCCACGATCGTAGCGATAACGAAGATGCGGAGGGTGCGCGAGAAGCTTGGGGTTGGAGCAAGAAAGCCCCATTCCGGATGCAGATGCCTGGCCTGACGCATTTTCGTTAGACCTGCGCTCTTTGCGGCCAGCTGCCACCAGCGAGACCGTATGCGCCAAACTATGGTAAATGCGCTGGCCAACTCTATTGCACCAAGCGGCGACGGCCTTAGACGCTGGTATAGGTCATGCACTCGTGTCGATTAGACGCCGCATTGGCACGATGCCTGCGGCGCTTGCGCACGCACATTCATGTCAGTTCAGCGGGAGGGTGGGGCGCCGCAAATGCGAGGGTCGCAGTGATGCTCGCTCCTTCATCAACCGCATTGATGAGGGGCGTCTGCAAAGGGCCACCACCTGGCCGCCGACACGGCGGACATTGTCAGATCGAACAAGTAGGAAGGACGACTCACTGCATGGCGGGTCGGCTCGAACTCACTCCCGGTAAGAACATCGCGCAGCCGAACGTCAACCTGCCCAAGCGTTCGAGCGAAGGCGGCGAACGACGACCAGGTTTTTTTTGCACGGCCGAAAATTTGTTGGGGAAGGAGAATTTCGTAGCGGAAAGTTTCAGACGGAAGACATCTTTCTCGGCGACGCTGTGCAGCTGCTCACGAATTCATCATGAACGAATTTCCAGCAATAGGAACGAAGGCTGCAGTGTCGACGTTTTTTGACAAGTGGTATTATCGCCAGGATCCGCAGCGTGGACTGCGGCTTGTTCTGGCGCGTTTGGAAATGTCGAAAACCAACTTGCCGCTCAAGAATTTGCGGGGCGCCCTGCTGCTCCTTATTGTCGCCTTCCATTCGGTTTCCGCCTATATCGTCACGCAACCCACGACGCCGCCGGCCTTCGACCTGCCGCCCTACGATTGGCGGGTTTTCCCGATTATCGATAACGAGCGTTGGCTCGGCTTCGATCTTTTTTGCGCATTTCAATTTCTCTATTTGATGCAATTCATGTTTTTTCTATCCGGCCTGTTTGTCTGGCCGAGCCTGCAGCGCAAGGGCTGGAAGGGATTCCTCGCTCACCGCCTGGTCCGGCTGGGCATCCCATTCGTGATCGGCGTTTATCTGGTGATGCCGATCGCCTTCTATCCGGTCTATCGCGTCACCGCCGTCGATCCGTCCTGGTCTTCGTTCTGGGCGCATTGGACGGCGCTGCCGATCACGCCGACCGGGCCAATGTGGTTTCTGTGGTTCTTGATCGCGTTGGATTTCTGTGCGGCCGCCATCTTCAAACTCGCGTCGGGCGGCGGCGGCTTCGTCGCCGACCTGATCGAGAAAGTCACGCGGCAGCCGCGAACGCTGTTTGTGGTCGTGATCGGCATCACCGCGCTGGCGTATCTGCCGCTCTCGGCGCTCTATTCGCCGTGGTACTGGGCGCAGATCGGGCCCTTCGAAGTGCAGGCCACCTTCGCCCCGCAATATGCGATCTATTTCTTTGTCGGTCTTGCGATCGGAGCGCAGGGCTTCGATCGCGGCATCTTCGATGAAGCGGGCACGCTGGTGCGGCGCTGGCCGCTCTGGACGGCTGGCGCTTTCACCGCGTTCTTTCTCTGGATCATTCCGGCGGCGCTGATCGCCAAGGTGCCGAACGTGCCGGTAAAAGCATTGAGCGTGATCGGCGATCTCGGGCTGGTGATTTTCGCGGCCGCCGCCTGCCTCAGCATGACTGGGCTTTTTCAGCGGTTCGCGCACGGCCGCCTGCCGGTGATCGACGACATTTCCGAGCACGGCTACGGCGTCTATTTCTTCCACTATCCGATCCTGTTGTGGCTGCAATACGCACTGCTCGATCAGGCCATGCCGGCCATTGCCAAGGGGTTGCTCGTGCTGATTGGCACGGTGCTCGCGAGCTGGGGAGCAAGCGTCCTCACCGACCGCGTGCTGACCGCCTGCCGTCCCGTGTTCACACGCGGTGTGTTGTTGCTCGGCACGGAATTGGGCGCGAACGGCCGTTTCAGTGTGAGCAAACTTTTCGATTAGAGCCGATCGTTCGCGGACCGTTTTTCCCGGGGCCGGCAGCTCTCGGCCTCGCCGATCACCGCGAGACAGGCGATCCCGCGCGGCCATCGCGAAAACGCGTCGCTTAGTTCAACTGCGTCCGCACGAAGGCGCCGATGCGCTCGATGGCATGCCGGCCCTCAGGAATGATCCGCGCATAGTGATGCCAGACATGCGGCATGCGCGGCCATTCCTCGAGCTTCACCTCGCCGCCGGCCGCGCGCAGCTTCTCGGCCATGCGCACCGCATCGTCGCGCAGAATTTCGTCGCTGCCGACTTGGATGAGCACCGGCGGCAGCCCTGACGAATTGCCGTAGAGGGGTGACGCATAAGGATGGCGCGGATCGGCGCCGCCGAGATAGTGCGCCGCGAACGTCGGCAAGTGTCTTGCGTCCATCATCGGATCGGCCTTGGCGTTGGTGTGCAGCGAGCGGCCGGTCAGCGCGAGATCGGTCCACGGCGAAATGGCGACCGCGGCGCGCGGCATTGCGTGGCCCTCGTCGCGCATTTTGTGCAGCGTCGCGAAGACCAGGCCGCCGCCCGCCGAATCGCCGACAAAAACGATGCGTGAGGGATCCATGCGGCGCGCCAGCCAGCGATAGACCTTGCCGGCATCCTCGACGGCAGCCGGGAAGGGGTGCTCGGGCGCCAGCCGATAATCGAAATAGAGGACGCCGGCGCCGGCGGCAGCGCCGAGGCGCCAGGTGAAGTCGCGCACCAGCGGCTCGCTGCCGAAAGCGTAACCGCCGCCGTGGAAATAGAGCACGCAGCAGTCCGTGCGGGCATGCCGCACCACCGTCTCGACCGCGTTGATCCCCTCAATGTCGACGATCGTGGTCTTGGTGCCTGAAGGCCCTCGCGGCACCACCGGCTCCAGAAACTTGAGCCGGCGCCGCATTTTTTCCGGCGGGATATTGCGCGGCTTGCGCGCCTTCTTTGCGGCCTTCAACGTTTTCAGCGACAGGCGCAGGAGCTCGGCTCGCAAACTCATCAAGAACCTCGGCGCGGAACGCGAAGTTCCGCCTTGGAATGGGGCCGCATCGGCAAAGCGAAAGGCGTTGGTGCGCGAGCGCAACCTCCAGGCAAGGTTCCCCACTATTGAGGCCGCAATTCGTCCATGCCGTCAAATCCTCGATTTATAGGGAGAAGGTCTGGCCGCGAACGGTGGCGATCGTTAAAACGATCACCGCTTTTGGAGCTAACCCCTGGCGGTCTTCCATGGCGGTCTTGGCCGAGCCCACTACCGAAGTCATCGATGACCGGCTGGCGAAGCACAATACGCTGGTGCTCGCGGTGGCGCAGGCGCTGGCCGGCGGCAATGCCAGCGTGATCGTGGCGACCGGCGGCATCGCCGGGTCCATTCTCGCCCCCGATCCGGCACTGGCGACACTGCCGATTAGCGTGATGGTGGTCGGCATGTGGACCGGCACACTTCCTGTGGGGATGCTGGCCAAGGCGTTCGGCCGCCGCTTCGCGCTGCAGACCGGCTCGGTGTTCGGCATCCTCTCCGGCATCGTCGCATGCCTTGCGATGTTGCAGGGATCGTTCCTGCTCCTGCTGCTGGGCACGCTGTGCGGCGGTCTCTATGCCGCTGCCCATCAATCGTACCGCTTTGCCGCCGCCGATACCGCGAGTGCGCATTTCCGCGCCAAGGCAGTGTCCTGGGTTTTGGCCGGCGGCGTTTTTGCCGGGGTGATCGGGCCGCAGCTTGTCATTCTCACCAAGGATGCGTGGCCGGCTTATCTGTTCGCCGGAACCTATCTGGCGCAATCGGCTTGCGCGCTGCTTGCCGCCATCGTGCTGGCATTTCTGAAAATCCCGAAGCTGTCGTCGGCGACACGGAGCTTCGCCGCCGGCCGCCCGCTCAGCGAGATCGTGCTCAAGCCGCGCTTCATCGTCGCCGCCACCTGCGGGCTTGCGAGCTACGCCATGATGAATCTGCTGATGACCTCGGCGCCGCTCGCCATGGTGATGTGCAATCACTCGGTCGGCGAGGCCGCGCTCGGCATCCAATGGCATGTGATCGGCATGTATGCGCCGAGCTTCTTCACCGGCGCGCTGATTTCTGCGCTTCGGGCTGCGCGGCATGATGGCGGCGGGCTTGGTCCTGATCGCGGCCGCCGCAGCCATCGGCTACGCGGGCATAGGCTTGTGGAATTTCTGGCTCTCGCTTGTTGTCCTCGGTGTCGGCTGGAATTTCGCCTTCATCGGCGCGACCACCTTGGTCACCGAGTGCCATGGCGCGGAGGAGCGCAACAAGGTGCAGGCGGCCAACGACTTTCTGATCTTCGGCTCGATGGCGATCGCCTCGCTGTCGTCCGGCGCGCTGCTCGCGCGTTACGGCTGGACGACGGTGACCGAACTCGTCTTCCCGGTCGTCATCGCGGCGGCGGCGCTGCTAGCCTGGGCACGTTCGCGCGCCGTCCCCGGCCGGTGTGACTATTCCAGAAGCACCTTTTCTCAAGCGGGCGAGTGGACCTACAAGCTCGGTTGCCGTCTCGCTATGATAATGGTGCGGTACGAAATCCCGCCTAACGCGAACAAGAAAGAAGGCCAGCGATGATCAAACCCAAGCTGCATCATGTCACGCTGAAGACCAGCCGCCTTGACGAAATGATCGCCTGGTACGGGGCAGTAATCGGCGCGAAAGTGCAATTCCGCGATCAGACCGCCGCCTGGACCACGAATGACGAGGCCAATCACCGCATCGCCTTTCTGGCGGTGCCGGGTCTCTCCGACGATAAGGAGAAGCCAAGCCACAATGGCATGCATCACTGCGCATTCGAGTATGGCAGCTTCGAAGATCTGATGGCGTCGTTCGACCGGCTGCGCAAGGAAGGGATCGAGCCGGCATTCTGTCTCGATCACGGCATGACGATTTCGCTTTACTACCGGGACCCGGAAGGCAACTTCGTGGAGCTGCAAAGCGATATTTTCGGCGATTGGGCGAAGTCGAGCGAGTTCATGCGCACGTCAGCGGACTTTGCCGCCAATCCGATCGGCACGTTCTTCGATCCCGCGCGCGTCTATGACGAGATGAAAGCGGGCGCCGAGTTCAAGGCGTTGCAAAAAGCCATTCGTGCTGGCGCCTATCAGCCTGAACGGCTTCCCGACATCGGTCTGCCGACCCCGCAGTTCCGCGCCAACGAGGGCTCCACGATCGGCGCCGAGAAGCCCCTGAATCGCACTATAGTATCGCCGCTGACGGCGATGTACGAGTTTGCGTGTCGTACCGTTTGGTGCTCTGGCGCTGGCGATTTCATCTGGCCGATGCGGCAAGTTGAAACGGTCTGGCTGAAGGATGAAAACCGACATGGCTGACACGGTCTCTCCAGCGGACTTGCGAATCCTCACTGAGCTCGAGCGCAAGGTGCTGTGGCTCGCGAGCTGGACTATCCATCACGCCAATCATCTGCGCGACAATGCCGACGGCCTGAAGGTCGGCGGCCATCAGGCGTCGTCCGCTTCGCTCGCAGCGATCATGACCGCGCTTTATTTCCATACCTTGCGGCCGGCCGATCGCGTGGCCGTCAAGCCGCACGCGGCGCCGATCTATCACGCGATCCAGTATTTGTTGGGACGGCAGACTCGCGAGAAGCTCGAGGACTTCCGCGGCTACAAAGGCGCGCAATCCTATCCGTCACGCACCAAGGACACCGACGACGTCGATTTCTCCACCGGCTCGGTGGGCTTGGGCGTGGCGCAGACGCTGTTTTCCTCCCTCGTGCAGGACTATGTGCGCGCCCACGGCTGGGGCCTCGATCGCCCCGAAGGCCGCATGATCGCCCTTCTCGGCGACGCCGAGCTCGACGAAGGCAATATCTTCGAGGCGCTGCTCGAGGGCTGGAAGCAGGGCGTGCGCAATTGCTGGTGGATCGTCGACTACAACCGGCAAAGCCTCGACGCGGTGGTGCGCGAGGGGCTGTGGGAGCGCTACGAAAATCTGTTCCGCAATTTCGGCTGGGACGTGGTGGTGCTCAAATACGGCTCGCTGCAGCAGGCCGCGTTCGCCGAGCCGGGCGGCGAGGTGCTGCGGCGCTGGATCGACCGTTGCCCGAACCAGCTCTACTCGGCGCTGGTGTTTCAGGGCGGTGCGGCTTGGCGTAAGCGCCTGACCGATGAGATCGGCGACCAGGGGCCCGTCTCCCGGCTGATCGATTCCCGCAGCGACGATGAGCTCGCCCGGCTGATGGGCAATCTCGGCGGCCACGATCTGCGCGCCATCATCGAGGCGTTCGACGCCATCGATCACGACCGGCCGGTCTGTTTCATCGCCTACACGATCAAGGGCTCAGGCCTGCCGTTCGCCGGCCACAAGGACAACCATTCCGGCCTGATGACACCGGCGCAGATGGAGACGTTCCGCGCGGCCATGAGCATTCGCGCCGGCCACGAATGGGATGTGTTCGAAGGATTGCGTGAGCCGCCTGAAAAGCTGCGTGCCTTTTTGAGCCACGTTCCGTTCGCGGCCAGCGGCGAGCGCCGCCTGCACGCCGCGCGCGTCGACGTGCCCGGCGAATTGCCGGTGACGATCCAGCCGAAAATGGCGACGCAGGTCGGCTTTGGCGCCTTGCTCAACGAGATCGCACGCGGCATGAGCGAGCTTGCGGCGCGCATCGTCACCGCTTCACCCGACGTAACCGTTTCGACCAACCTCGGGCCTTGGGTCAATCGCCGCCGCTTGTTCGCGCGCGAAGCGATGGCGGATACGTTTAAGGGCGAGCGCATTCCGTCGACTTTCACCTGGGAGTTTTCCCCCAGCGGTCAGCATATCGAGCTCGGCATTGCCGAGATGAATTTGTTCATTCTTCTGTCCGCGCTCGGCCTGTCGCATACGATCAACGGCGAGCGTCTGTTGCCGATCGGCACGCTCTACGATCCGTTCATCGCCCGGGGCCTCGATGCGCTCAATTATGCCTGTTATCAGGATGCCCGTTTCATCCTGGTGGCGACGCCCTCGGGCATTACGCTTTCGCCGGAAGGTGGCGCGCACCAGTCGATCGCGCAGCCGCTGATCGGATTGGCGCAGGACGGCCTAGCCGCCTTCGAGCCGGCGTTCGTCGATGAGCTCGCCGCCATTCTCGCCTTTGCGCTCGATTACATTCAGCGCGACGGGGAGGGCGAGGCGAGCGAGCGCAATTGGCTGCGCGATGAAACCGGCGGCTCGGTTTATTTGCGTCTCTCCACACGCCCGATCGAGCAGATCTCGCGCACGATGACGCCAACGCTGCGCCAGGCGATCGTGGACGGCGCTTATTGGCTGCGTGAGCCGGGGCCCAACTGCCAGGTGGTGGTCGCTTACACAGGCGCTGTCGCGCCTGAAGCTATTCATGCCGTCGGCCTGATGGCGGAGGATCGGCGCGATGTCGGGCTGTTGGCAGTCACTTCGGCCGACCGGCTCAATGCCGGCTGGACCGCTGCCTGCCGCGCGCGCGAGCGTGGCCGCGTCCATGCCCGCTCACATATTGAACGGCTGATGGCCGGCCTGCCGCCGCATTGCGGCATTGTCAGCGTGCTCGACGGCCACCCGGCGACGCTCGCCTGGCTCGGCGCCGTCTATGGCCACAAGGTCCGCCCGCTTGGGGTCGAGCATTTCGGCCAGACCGGATCGATCCCGGACCTCTACCGGCACTACGGCATCGACGCCAACGCCATCATCGCCGCCGCGCAAGCGATCGCGCCGGGCGGTCCGATCCGTTATCTCGGTGTGGCGTAGCTTCGCGCCTTCACCTACAGTCGATGATATTCTTGCAGACGGAGAGTCATATGGACGACCGTACCGCTAATTTGGATTGCATCAGCGACGAAGCGGCCCTGCGCGGGCTCTATCAGCCGCCGATGGAGCTTGCGCTGCTCAAACAGCTCGACCGGCTTGATCCGCATTGCCGCAATTTTTTGGCGCACTCGCCGTTTTGCGTCATCGCCTCGACCCGGCCGGGCAAGGGCACCGACGTGAGCCCGCGCGGCGACGCGCCCGGTTTTGCCCGAGTGCTCGACGACTACACCATCGCCATCCCGGATCGGCCGGGCAACAACCGGCTCGATACCATGTCGAATATCGTCGCCGACGCAGACGTCGGGCTGTTGTTTTTCGTTCCCGGCATTGACGAGACGCTGCGCATCAACGGCACGGCGCGACTCTCGTATGACCCGCAGCTCCTGGCCGCGGCGGCGGTCAATGGACGCGAACCGCGCCTCGTCATCCTCGTCACCGTGAAGGAGGCCTTCCTCCACTGCGGCAAGGCGCTGAAGCGCTCCAAGCTGTGGCACGACGACTACCGCGTCGATAAGAAAGACTTCCCCTCGCTTGGCCGCATGATCGTCGAGCAGACGAAACCCGCCAATGTCACCGTCGAACAGGCCGACGAGGTGGTCGAGGAGGGCTATCGCAACAAGCTCTACTAGATCGGAGCTTCGGAGGGCTCTGGCGGGCTTTGCTGGATGTTGCGACCGCGTGGGGGCGGAGAGAGGAACAGGATCATGCGCGGTTCGCTACTGGCCTCTTTGGTCCTCGCAATCTCGGTGATTGTTTGTTTCGGGTCGAACGCGCAGGCACGCGAGCGTCCGGTCTTTTGCAATCCGCCGGGCATCACTGTGGTGCCGCGCGGCCAGATCGTCGGCGGGAAGCTCTGCAATGGAGCGTGGGGCTGCCGCTGCGCCCACTGGTTCTGTCCCCAATGCTCGACGTTGCCGACGGGGCCGCTGTCGTGTGAGTGGACGGCCTGCGCGCCGCTTTCCCGGCCGCCAGTAGGAGGCCGGTGATTGTGGAAGCGGCAGTCAGAACTCCCACGCGGCGCCATTAGCTTCGGTGTCCGCCACGTCAGCCAATTTCACCACCGAGCAGGCGATAGTCTGGTCGAAGAAGCTATCGGTGAGCATAGACTATGCGGCGAGATGCGACCCATGCTGTGCTAAGCTGACGCGCCGGGTCTAGACGCATTTCCATCAACGGCTTCGATACCGGCGCGGATCGGGCGATGCAGACTGGCGAGCGAGAGCGGGCCAAACGGCGATTGGCTGCCATCTTGGCGGCCGACGTTGCAGGCTATTCACGGCTGATGGGTGCGGACGAGGAAGGAACCCTCGATCGGCTCAAAGAGCATCGGCGCGCGCTAGTGGATCCGAAGATCGCCGAACACGACGGCCGTATCGTTAAGACCACCGGCGACGGTCTGTTAGTCGAGTTTGGCAGTGTTATCGACGCCGTGCGCTGCGCGGTCGACGTTCAGCGCAAGATGGCCGAACGCAATGCCGGCGTTTCGACAGACCGGTGTATCGCATTTCGCATCGGCATAAACGTCGGCGACATCATCATCGACGATGGCGATATTTTCGGGGACGGCGTCAACGTGGCGGCACGTCTGGAGGGTCTGGCGGAAGCGGGCGGCATTTGCGTAAGCCAGGGCGTGCACAATCAGGTTCGCGACAAGCTCGATCTGATTTTCCACGACATGGGCGAGCAACTGGTCAAGAACATTGCAAGGCCGGTGCGCGCCCATCGCATCCTGATCGATGCGGCACCCCATGCGTCGCGATTGCGGACCGGTGAGCCGGCATCGGCGGAGCGCGGCCTGGGCGACAAGCCGTCGATTGCGGTCCTGCCTTTCCAAAATATGAGCGGCGATATCGAGCAGGAATATTTTGTCGACGGATCGTCGAAGACATCATTACCGGGCTGTCACGAATGAAATGGCTGTTTGTGACCGCGCGCAATTCCAGCTTTATCTACAAAGGATGTGCGGTTGATGTAATAAAGGTCGGCCGGGAGCTCGGCGTGCGGTACGTGCTCGAAGGCAGTTTACGCAAGGCTGGCGCGCGCGTGCGCGTGAGTGCGCAGTTGATTGAAGCGGCAACCGGCACGCACGTCTGGGCCGAGCGTTATGATTACCCGCTGGGCGACATCTTTGCGCTTCAGGACGAGATCACGTTGAGCGTGGTCGGCGCCATCGAGCCGAGCCTGCGCCAAGCGGAGATAGAGCGGTCAAAGCGCAAGCGTCCGGACAATCTCGATGCTTACGATCTTTGTCTGCGCGCGCTGCCGCATGCGCAGGTGGCCATGCCCGGCGACGCCGAGAAAGCGCTGTCGTGGCTGAACAAGGCGCTTGAGCTTGAGCCGGACTATGCGGCGGCGCATGCGTTGGCGGCCTGGTGCTACGAGCAACGGTATCTGCGCGGCGGCATGCATGAGGTTGACAAAATCGCAGGCCTTAAGCACGCGCGCGCGGCTCTGGCGGCTGGCGCCGACGACCCGACCACATTGGCCACCGCCGGCTTCGTGATCGGGCTGGTCGAGCACGACTACCAGACGGCGATGATTGCCATCGATCATGGGCTGGCGTTGAACGGCTCCTCGGCGCTTGCGCTCGCGCTCGGCTCCACCATTCTCGTCACGACGGTCGGATCGCGCAGGCGATAGATTACGGCGAGCGGGCGCTCAGACTAAGCCCGCATGATCCGACGGTCTACCTGGAGCTTACCGCGCTCGGCATTGCTCACCTCGCGCCGGCCGTTTCGAGGAGGCGGCCGCCATGTGCAACAAAGCGTCCCAATCAAACCCGCGCTTCAGTTTCCCCGTCGTGCTGGGAACCGCCGCCTTGTCCCGCCTCGGCCGAACCGATGAGGCGAAAGCTTCGCGCGCCGTGTGCTTGAGCTTGAGCCACATTTCAGCATTGCCGAATTCATCCGGGCGCATCTGGGCGACCGGAGATGTGGGATGCCGTCGGCGAGGCTCTGCGCCAAACTGGCCTGCCGGGCTGAAAAGCGGCGACTGTCACGCGAAGGGACAGACCAGCACGCTCTTTCCTTAATCTGCCGCTATGCGGAGGCGGTCCCCGGGTTGGAACCCGCCTTGCAGCCCAACCTCCCAATTCCTGATCGGCGAATTGGGCGAG
>CAVXFY010000009.1:2072500-3204868 GCA_963761185.1 uncultured Alphaproteobacteria bacterium | reverse complement strand
AAGATTCTGTACGTTATCGATCCGCGTCAATCGCAAGCTCAAGGCGGTCGACGTGATCGACGTCTTGTCCGACCTGTTCATCCTTCGCGGCGTGCCTGGGCACATCCGGTCCGACAACGGACCCGAGTTCGTGGCCAAAGCGGTGCAGGAATGGATCGGCGCAGTTGGTGCAAAAACCGCCTACATCGAACCGGGCAGCCCCTGGGAGAACGGCTATGTCGAGAGCTTCAACGCGCGCCTGCCAGACGAACTGCTCAACGGCGAGATCTTCTACACGCTTCGGGAAGCCAAAATCGTCATCGAGAGCTGGCGACGGCACTACAACGCAATACGCCCGCACGCATCGCTCGGCTACAAACCACCCGCACCGGAGGTGTTCATGCCCGCATTCGCCGCGTGGCCGGCTTCGCTACGTCAGCCAGCTCCGCCGGCCACGCTGGCGCAACCGCCAGCGCTAAACTAACATTGGACCTGGACCACTCAATGTGGGCTGCTCAACGTGTTGGCTACACAAACGGATGGGCAAACCAGAGGAGAAGCGGTATTGGATGCGCACAAAATCTAAACTAACTGAGTAGGGTGCGTTGCACAAAGCAAGGGAGGGAACGATGAATAGAGGACAAGCATTGCTCGGTGCAGCGGTGTTCGTGACGGGCAATGCCCTGGCGCCTAACCCATCAGGCGCTGAAGCGCCATCCGAAGCGCTGCGGGCAGCAGTCACATAATGCGGAGCGCTCGTAGTAGGGACACCGGACCCGAGACGATCCAGTGTTCGCCAAGCATTGCCACGACCAGAGCAATGATGTTCTGCTCGATCATGGCAGAGCGTTCCAAGCGACATCCAGGAACGTGTTTCGGTCTCCCGATGTGTATGCGCGATAGGTGCCCCAGAACGAGTTGCGCAATGCTCGTTTGAGCACCTTGCCGGTACAGCCGACAGGGACCTTGCTGCTGTCCTCGACGACGGCCACGCACAGCGTGAACGGCGGTAAGTCATCGCGGCTGAACTGCTCGACCTCACGGAACTTATCGAGGACGACGCTCGGATCGATTGTCTGGCCACGCTCGGGCACGATGATCGCCACTGTCGATTGAATATTTAACGGAAACCGATTTGCGCCAATGACGACGGCGTCGTGAATGCCCGGAATTGTCAGCAGGAGCTCTTCGGTCGCAAGCGAATACAACGGTCCATTGGGCGTGGTGATTACGTCGTAGCTCCGATCGACTTGGTAGAACTCTCCTTCGTCCGTCTTGTATCCGACGTCTCCGGTCAGCCAATAGCCGCCGGGCAGCCTGCCGAGTTGCGTCAACAGCGGTTGATTGTAGTACCCAGGCGTGAGCGTCGGCGACTTGATGGCGATGTAGCCGATCTGTCCATCTGGCAGTGGGTTGCCGGCCGCGTCGACGATAATGACCGAATCAACAAACCAACGCGGCCGGCCGACGCAGCGCCTGGACGCAACGTCATTTCCTGTCGACACCTTCTCGAACTGCGCCATTGCAAGTTCAGAGGAGCCGTACCCGTCAGTAAATCGCGCACTCGGCGCCAGGCGCAGCATCTCGGCAACATGCTTCTCATGCGGCGTGTCGCCCGTGTTGTAGAACCGCTTCACGGAGCCAAACGCGCCCCGAGGCAGGTTCTGTTCCGCCAGCGACGACCAGGTCTGCGCGAACCCGGTCACGATGCTTGGGGCAAATTGCATGATGTTGGCCGCAACGCTTGCCCCTGTAAGCCGGCTGAGTACGAGCGTCGGCAGCTCCAGCATCACAGCCGTCATCAAATAACTGATGCCAGCAGAGTGTGCCGGAGGCATGCCCGTGACCATGCGGTCCTCGGGGTCTTCGATGAACTGTTTCAGCCGCTCGCGTTTTCCGATGAAGTGCTGGTCGTGTGTGTAAACAATTGCTTTCGGGATATTGGTCGTGCCGGAACTGTGGCAGATCATCACCATATGGTCGGCGGTTATCTTAACCGGCCATTCCTCTGGCAAGGTCCCTTTGGCATTGACTTGATTGGACGGATCGAACTCACCGACAAGCGTTTGGAAACCATTTTGTTTCATGTATTGCGTTACGACGTCAGAAGGCAGCTTGTTGTTGATGATTGCCGCTGTCGCGCCGAGGCTGTTGAGTGCGAGATAATGGACGAAATGTCCAATGCCCGGCTCGAAAAGCGTGCAAACGATATCGTTCTTTCCAATGCCTTGCGCAGCGTACCATTGCGCGATCGACCGCACAGTCTCGTACAAAGTATCGAGGCTAAATTCAGTAAAAGTTTTGCCTTGCGGGGTCGTGAACGGCCGCTCCAGGAACAGAAATGGCAACGCCTTCGTCGGGCTGACATCCCGAGCTTTGAACAGAAAATTCCCGCAGCCGAGTTCTTTGTCCTCGTACAGCTCGTCTCGCACCGCTCGCGTCAGTATCACGTCGTCCCTCCCGGCCGTTGGGTTAATGTAATCGGCATTGTCGTCTTGGCAGGCAAAGGCAACGCGCGGGTCGCGAACGGGTCCCATTTAGCGCCGCGATGGCCAGAAATGCCCCCTGCCCCCACTTTAGAAAAGCGCCAGTAAAGCCCGACGGCTGCTTTGCCTACTCGATCACTTCATTGGCAGTGCTGAGTAGCATATCCGGGATACGGAGTGAGAGCGTCTCTGCAGTCTTTCTGTTGATGACTAACTCGAATTGGTCAGGCTCTACAACTGGGATATCGGCCGGTTTGGAACCCTTAAGAATGAGTCCCGCATCTACTCCTGCGTGATAATAAGCCCTTGTAATACTGGGTCCGTAACTCATCAGACCACCGGCCGCTGTGAACTCACGCCATTGGTAAATCGCGGGCAACGAATAGCTTGCGGCGAGAGAAAGTACTTCCGCACGGTGGTTATTGAACAGCGAGTCGGCAGTAACAATTACTGCACCTACTCGCGTCGTTGCGAACGCCTGAAAGGCACTGTCAATTTCTTGATCGGATCCGGCTTTTTGGATTTCGAGCGTCAAACCTATCTTATTCCCAGCCTCCTGCAGTTCTCTTAACTCGCTGTCAAAGCCCGGACGGCCGGGATTGACGAGAACACCAATCAATGTAGCGGTGGGCTTCATTACGTGCAGAAACTCTAGTCGCTTCGCGTCCAGCTCGGATGTGAGTCCTGCGGTTCCGGTCGCGTTTCCACCAGGCTTATTAAGACTCGTGACAAGTCCAGCTTTGACCGGATCAGCGACCGTCGCGAAGACGATGGGTATCTCCTTGGTGGCGTCGTGTGCCACGAGCGCCGAGACCGGACCACCGGCTGTGACGATTACAGCTACTCGGAGGCCGACTAGCTCTGCAGCCAGCACGCGCAGCTGATCGTAATTATCATTAGCCCAGCGATATTCGATCCTGAGGTTCTTTCCTTCAGCGAACCCGGCCTGCTGAAGTCCGGCGTGGAACGCTGTCAGCTGATCGCCGCCCCGGGTAGCCTCTGAGGCGGTGGTGAGAAAGCCAATGACTGGGATCGCCGATTGCTGTGAATGTAGCGGCAGCGGCCATGTGGCCACTTCAGATGCAATGAGTGACACGAGTGCCATGCGTCTCAGGTTCATCATCGTGGTCAGCCTTGGACCAACAGTATACCGCCTTCACGCGCCTAGGACCGATAATACCGTCAAACCTCTTGCTCTGAGAGAGGAAGTTTAGCGCGTTTTTAGGCCGAGCCGGCTAGCGGTTGCGCGGTTAATGGACAAGCTCGCAATATTGGTCAGCGGCTGAACTGGAATTTCTGCGAGGTTGGTACCGTCGAGAACCTGAGCGGCCATAGTGCCTGCCGTTTGATAGGCTTCCGTCAAGTCCGTTCCGTAGCTCGCATAGCCACCCTCGTCTTTGAACTCGTGCCACTGGTGCATCGCTGCAACACCATTGGCTTTCTCGGCCTTGATTACGTCAGAACGGAGATCGTTAAACAGCGGGTCGGCGGCGACGAGCGCTACCTTGATCCCCGCTTGTTTCCAGCCCTGGAATGCCTGCTTGATGAGATTTTTGAGAGCAGTTTGGTCGGGACCAGGGGTTACATACGCGCGGTCGAGTTGAATGTTCCGATCGTGCGCCACCTTGTCTAGGGCTGTGGGGTCATAATCCTCGCGGGTGTTGTTTACGAGCACGCCGAATGTTGTCTGATCAGGCCATTGCGGGTGCACCAGGTTGTACAGTTTAATCAGTCTGTACGGGTCGAGTTCGGAGGTGCGCGCGTCGACACCAGTCATGTTCGAGGCAGGACTGGTCAGTTGGGAGAAGCTGGTGAAAACGACATCCGTATCGGTGTTTGCTCGGCTCTGTGCGTGGAGAATAGCAAAAACAGAAGGAGGGCCACCGGCTGCAATGATCAAGTCCAACCCAGAATTGCCGGCCAACGTGGCGGCATTAGTGGCCAGCAAGCCGGGATCATCGTTAGACCAAAGGGGTGTAGTGGGATCCAGTGTGAGGTTTTGGTTCGCCTTATAGCCGTTGGCGGCTAGTTCATCGAGGAATGCCTTGATTGACTTGTTATTGGTAGAACCAGCGCTTCCGCTATGCAAAATTCCAATCGTTTTATTTGGCTTTGATGGAGTACTCTTTCTTGACCCTGCACGCTTCTTTGACTTTGCACTCTTTGCACTTCCGTTTGACTTTGCGCTCTTCCTCTTCGCCATGGTGATGCCCCTATCTCGCCGTATGAAACTAGATGATGCTTTGAGATTAGATGAGTGCCTTGTCCTATAGGGCGAAGGCTGCCAGTGACAGATTGTAATGACTAAAGCAGCGCCCCGGAAGGGGGCAGGTGATGGGACTGCGCACGTACCGAATGTTTGCTGGTACATGCGCCGTTTCTGCTCGGTAGTAAGCTAAAGGCAAACTCTTCAGCGGTGGCCGCAAAATCAGGTCCGTTACCTATCTCAGAATAAAGATCGACGCTTCTCGGCCAAGCGTTCAGGTCTCGCCTCTGAGAAACTTCCGATCGTGGCGGTGGCACGACGCTCTTGGCTTGTGAAGGCTACTCACGTGTCCCCGGTGATGAGACGCCCCTCTTGACCAGCTCCCACAATGCTCCCACAAAGCGGGTGCCGGACGCAGAATTCTTTCGATTTCAGAGGGTTCACTAGCTCAGCTGATCGTATCCTAGTTCCCCAGCCAAATATTTCAATTAGTTAGCGCAATAAAGCGTTGTTCGATCAACCATCGGCTACCACCGGGCTACCAAGAACGAGGTTTACGGGTCATGCGCCGAGAATCCTTCTCCTCTGTACGCACGCATGCGACCTCATGGCCGCACGGCCTGGGGCATTGAGGCGATGGCACAGGGATGCGCATGACCGACGACGAAGCAAAATTCGAAGTGGAAGAGAAGCTACGGAAGCAACAACTGACGAAGCCGATGACTGAAGTGGAATTGTCGGCGTTCTGCAACGCCATGGTCAAGAACCTCGAATTGACGTCCAAGAGCACGTCAGACGTTCGGCGCTGGTCAGAAGACTGGCAAGCAAAGTGGTTTCGGTCGAATTTGTCTCGATGATGCCCTGCCCGCACTCGGCAGCTATCCCGCAAAAACATATGCGGCGAGAATGACGAACCCGCTTACGGCCAGCGTCGCGTGGATGCCGATCATAACCCCTGGTGCCCGCTTCTTACGGACGTGTGCAGCAAGTAACCCCATGGCGACAAATGCTGCGAGCGTGAATAGTGCGGCGGCAATCAGTCCGAAACTATCCATGCCCTGCTCCACCCCTCGCGGCGGGCCACGGAGCGCGAGAGCGAGGCAGCAGAGACCGAAAATGGCGAGAAGACCGTGCAAAGCCGCGAGCGACCATGGTGGCGTCCCCGCTCCACTACTGCGCAGATGCAGAACCGCGAGAACTGCACCCAACAAGACCGCCAATCCCAGAACGATGAAAGCCGCCGCTAACACGCGAACTACCCCCGTCTCTTCCGTGATACTCTAACCAGCAAGACAATCGAATGGATGAAAAACTGCCAGCCCCGTGCGAGCATTGTCATGCCTCAGGGCTTCGCCACGGGAGCGTATGCGACGAGTGCCAGGGAAAGGGCTATCGCTTGTTCATCAACCGCAGCCAGACACCGGAGCCGGTAAAGCGACCTCCGCGCCAATGGCGAGGGCCGCGCCGTGGTCAGCGGTGAGCGCGTCGCCGCCGCTTCCCGCTAGTCGATCGAGGAAATGCCCGCATGTATGGGTGTGGCGCGTGATCTTGGCCGAGACAGATTCGCCGAAATGGCGTGGGCGAAGAGCCGGCAGTTGGCCAACTCATGATCGCAGCGAAGCGTTTTAGTCGCGACGGGCTTATCGTTTCCGTCCTTTGCCACGCCGGTATCTTGGCCGCCGTCCTGTTGTTGGCCCGAGCCGCCCCGCGAAAGGCCGTGCCGCCGCCGGATGCGGTGTTGGTTGAGTTCGTCACCCCGAAGGACATTCCGCGCTATTCCGGTACGCCGTCTACATCGCGGACCTCCGGCACCGAACAGACGGGGCAATCGCAAGCACCGCCGGCGAAGAGCGAGCAGCCGCCAACGGTGCCATCGCCGCCACAAGCAAAAGACCAGCATCAGGCGCAACGCGCCGCGCCGCCGAAACCGCACGAGCCGCAGACCACGCCGCCGCAGACGAAGGCGCCTCCGCTACCGACCGCCGACGCGGCGGAAGCGGCGAAGGCCGATCCGGCGTCCGAGCAACCCGCGCCTTCCGCCAAGGAGACGCCGGACACATTCGAGGCGGACGCCAACGCAGCGTTCTTTGCGCTCGCCGGCGGACGCCTCGGCGGCGGCTTTGCGGCGCCGCCGGTCGATTCACCCTTCGTCGGCTACGATTATACCCAACCGTTCCGCGAGCTCCTCTCAAGGTGCGGTGCGCTGCCGTCCGGCATCGGCCCAACCGAAAAGATCACCATCACAGTGCGGGTTTTCTTCAATCGCGACGGTACGGTCGCTGAGGCGCCGCGGCTTCTCGATTTAAATCCATCGGCGAAACAACAGACACTGATGCAAAACTTCGTCGGCGGCCTGCAGAAATGCCAGCCCTACACGATGCTGCCGAAAGACCTCTACAACCAGTGGAAGACACTCGACCTCGTTGTGCATCCGCACAATTACCTCGCCCAATGAAGCGAAGTGCGGATCGGCTCGATCTGTCGCCGAAGCCGCGCCGCCGCTTCTCGTGCATTTCGACTACAATGCTTGTCGGCGTGCTCCGGCGGTGATCATCGCGTCGGAACGCCATCGCCCTTGTCCGCGTTTACAACTGGCGGAATAATCCGCCCTTTTGAAACCTCGGAAGTTCCAAATGCCATGGACATCTAACGACGCGGAAAAACACACGCACAAGGCAAGCACCTCGGCGCTAAAAGATCTGTGGGCGAAAGTCGCCAATGAACGTTTGGAAAAAACCGGCGACGAGGGCCGCGCTATCCGGGAAGCGAACGCGGTAATCGCTCAGCAAGCCGAAAGCCACTAGCCAACATCCGCCTCGGCATTTAGCTGGATCTGGGTGGGAAAAGGCATGAAGCCGATGCTATTGCCGCCCCAGCCTGGATGCTGGATGGTCGCGCCCTTGCTGCCGCAGCCCGTACAGCGGGCCCGCTGACGTAGCCTGTCGCTTGATGTGTCCGGCCCCCAGCGGATGACGGCGGCGGCCAAGGCGAACGGCGCGCGATGCTGACAGCGTTCGCACCACAACCACGTCCATGGATGCGCGCGATGCAGATCGCCAAGCGTCGGCCGTGGTCCCGGCGACGACTTGTGAGTTTTTCGGGACGACCAGTAGGCGTAGTTTTGCAGGGTGCGTGGTTCGCCGCTCATACGAAGATTTACATGGGCGCGACAGACCGCAGAATTGAGCCACTAGGGATAGTGCGCAAAGGGCTAGCCCCGCCAGAGCAGGGCTAGCTTACTTCGTTACCCCTTACGATGCGGCCCCGTATGTGTCGGGCCACGCGGATGGCTATTGACAATTTCTTGCCAATGGCTTCCGGGTTTTGGAGTCAGTGGTGCCACCTTGCCGTGAACAAGCGTAGTGGTTTCGCCGGTACGCAGTACGTCTTGGCCGAGCTCGACAAGGCCGCGGCCGGCGCCGACACGGCGGATGTCGCAGTGGCATTGCAATTGGTGCTTAGCTTGGAGCACGTTGAGTGCCAGCCGAAGTAACGGTGGCGTTATGCCGGAACCAATTCAGAATCCGCCGCCGCCCCTCACCTTTGGGCCGTGCCAAAAGTGCCGGCGGCCGATGCGGCTCGCGCTTATTGAACCTGCCGAGCCAGACTACGAGAAGCGCACATACCAATGCGAAGCGTGCGGACATTTCGAAACAAGAACGGTAAATATCGCTGATCGACGAATGGCGCGGGGCAAGGAGATCAAAGCCGCCCGCGATGACCCGACCCCGGCCGCTGACAATTCCCGACCGTCATGGATCTGGTCACGCTCGCCGATGTGCGGGCGCTGATCGGGCATCACCGACGACGCCAGAAATTCCATCGCCTATTATTTGGTCCGAATGGATCCGTGTAATCGTGTTTTTGCGCGACCCAGTTTGTCGAATTGGAGTCCGTAGGCGAGACAGCTTTGGGAAACGCGGGGCCCCGGTCGGAGCTCGGCAACCCATACCCTCGTCCCGAGTCCGATTGAGAACTCGGGCTCTCCTGGGCGTATACACTCGACAGGGATAAGCCGATGAGCATAACCCCGATAATCAGAATGCCACGCATTCGGCACCGCTTTCCATTCTGCTAAATAACGACCAATGGCCGCGCCAGTTCCAGCTATATCGAAGCTTAGGCTGGCGCAGAACTCTGCGACCTAGGGAGGTACATTCAGAATGCCAATGATCAAGCTCACCGCAGGAAACGGAACTACCGTTTTGGTCAATAGCGATTGGATTGCCTACGCGGTCCCAGAGGGCCCAGAGTTGTCTCTCACCATCGGACTGCCTACGCACGCTGACGGGAGGCCCCACACGATCGACGTTAAGGAATCTCTTGATCGCATCTCCGACCTGATCCGAAACGCGTATTGATTATCGCAAACCGCCGTGGCGCTGCAGATGGTGCTGATGTTGGAAAACGTGGAGTATCACTAAAGACGCAAAAGGTGTTGCCGGTCACATCGAGGTTGAACCAGCCCTGTCATAAAAACGACACAGGACAACCAATTCGATCCTGAGGAGGGCAACATGCTCGCAGAAGTCTTCATGATCTGGCTTGAGGCGTTACGACGCCCTGAGAGGACCACTACACCGAGCAGCAGTGCTTTCGTGCCCTTCAATCGCGCAAGCGTTGGATCGTTCAAAGAGACCAAGCCGCGACAGTAACTTTGTATCGTCTGGCGCGGGGCAACATTCGCGTCAAGCCGCGGGTTTTTGCGGTGAGACCTGCTCGGAAATGTAATCGTTCATCTCAAATCGCGTCGCTGCATCAAGCCACATATGTGCCGTTTTCAAATATAAAGCGCGCTGAGGATCGCTCTCACTCGTGCGCGCAAGCTCTCTAAACTCGTCGGCATATTCCCGATAAATGCGGGGCGGGATTTGAAGCACCCCGTCATCGACTTGCTGGGCAACCTCGTTGCTTGGCTCAGTCGAGTTGCCGATGGGCTTTTCATCTTGTTCCATGCAGTAATCGTCGCCCAAATCCTCAGAAGCCGCAAGGGGTGCGGCGGCTTAGGGGTTGCGGGTTAAGCCGAATGGCGCATATTCGACCACATGGCGGAAGGCTGGATAATTATCACAAAGACGCCCCGTGTTCTGGGTGAGCTAAATTTCCCGCCCCTGACCGAATGGTTCGCGGTTGCAATTTCCGATCGCAATGCGGCCTTACGCATTCTAAGAGGCCGTTTCGAAAGGGGTTGAGTGGGTGGAGTCGACGTGATTCCAGGTGGTTGCTGACACCAACCCCGGAGTTGCCATGTGGACCCCAACCACCCGCAAGCAGCATATTCGCAAGACGAGCCGATACCAAACTGATGTGACCGACGAGGAATGGCGTGTGATCGAGCCTCAGCTGCCTGGGACGAATGTCACCGGACGACCACGTGCCTGGCCGATGCGCGAGATCATCAATGGCATCTTCTATGTCATGCGGGCGGGTTGCCCATGGCGCCTGCTGCCGAGCGATTTGCCGCCGTGGAGCACGATCTATCGATGGTTTGCGAAGTTCCGGGACGAAGGCCGCTTCGAGAGGATCAATCACGCTATGGTCATGCTCGATCGCGAACGGATCGGACGCCAATCCAGCCCTACGGGTGCGATCATCGACAGCCAGAGCGTCAAGACCACCGAGGCCGGCGGACCCCGCGGTTACGATGCTGGAAAGAAGATCAACGGCCGCAAGCGCCATGCGCTTGTCGACACGGACGGGCGTGGCCTCATGCTCGAACCGCATCCGGCGAGCATCCAGGATCGCGACGGCGGCGGACCGCTTTTGCGGGCTTCGCGCCGCATCTTCCCGTTCATCCAGCGGGTCTTCGCCGACAGCGGATATGCCGGTGAGAAGGTCGCCAAGGCCACGTTGATCGCGGTCGAGATCGTGCGAAAAAACCCCGATCAGGTCGGCTTTGCCGTTAACCCGCGGCGCTGGGTCGTCGAGCGCTTCTTCGCATGGATCGGACGCAATCGACGGCTGGCAAAGGACTTTGAGGCAACAATCGACTCCGCACGCGCTTTCCTCTACGCCGCATCCGTCATGCTGCTCGTGCGCCGGATCGCTCGTCCTTCATGACTTTCGAAACCGACTCTAAGAGGCCGTTTCGAAAGGGGTTGAGTGGGTGGAGTCGACGTGATTCCAGGTGGTTGCTGACACCAACCCCGGAGTTGCCATGTGGACCCCAACCACCCGCAAGCAGCATATTCGCAAGACGAGCCGATACCAAACTGATGTGACCGACGAGGAATGGCGTGTGATCGAGCCTCAGCTGCCTGGGACGAATGTCACCGGACGACCACGTGCCTGGCCGATGCGCGAGATCATCAATGGCATCTTCTATGTCATGCGGGCGGGTTGCCCATGGCGCCTGCTGCCGAGCGATTTGCCGCCGTGGAGCACGATCTATCGATGGTTTGCGAAGTTCCGGGACGAAGGCCGCTTCGAGAGGATCAATCACGCTATGGTCATGCTCGATCGCGAACGGATCGGACGCCAATCCAGCCCTACGGGTGCGATCATCGACAGCCAGAGCGTCAAGACCACCGAGGCCGGCGGACCCCGCGGTTACGATGCTGGAAAGAAGATCAACGGCCGCAAGCGCCATGCGCTTGTCGACACGGACGGGCGTGGCCTCATGCTCGAACCGCATCCGGCGAGCATCCAGGATCGCGACGGCGGCGGACCGCTTTTGCGGGCTTCGCGCCGCATCTTCCCGTTCATCCAGCGGGTCTTCGCCGACAGCGGATATGCCGGTGAGAAGGTCGCCAAGGCCACGTTGATCGCGGTCGAGATCGTGCGAAAAAACCCCGATCAGGTCGGCTTTGCCGTTAACCCGCGGCGCTGGGTCGTCGAGCGCTTCTTCGCATGGATCGGACGCAATCGACGGCTGGCAAAGGACTTTGAGGCAACAATCGACTCCGCACGCGCTTTCCTCTACGCCGCATCCGTCATGCTGCTCGTGCGCCGGATCGCTCGTCCTTCATGACTTTCGAAACCGACTCTAAACTTCGTAAGAATTTAAATGGCGCGAAAATACTTGTTGCAGGCGCGGCTACCCGTCAATTTCTCAACCAATACGATGTGAGACGGGGTCGTGTTGAATCACTGTGGGTGATCCAGCCTGGGAAAAAACAGCCCCGGCATTGTCGCCAGGGCTAGGCCTCCCGCCACGAGAGAGATTCAACCGCCTTGAACTGACGCGCGTGTCGGGGGGACGGGGGGATGTGGTAGCGCCAGTACAGCGGGTTAACCGACATCTTATCTGAGTCGTGGTCACCCGCATGGGAAATGCGCAGGGCAAACGGGTCGCCGCTGAAGTCGTAATGCACAAATCGGATTACGGGCGGCACCGCGATGAGGGTGTCGGGGGGTGCTTGGGGCTCACGGTGCCGCCCGTTGGGCCACACACTCGCTCGCCAGCAATAAAATAATGGTGACGTACTAATGTAAGAAGCAAATTAAATGCCGAATTAGACGGACGTACAAAAAGGAGCCTCAGCCCACCACAAGCGAGGCTCCTTTTGTGCCGAACCACCTAACTACCGCGCGTAAGTGTTTAGGGAGATCGTACTCGCGCCAGTACAGCAGTTGAGCACCCTAGCTGAGTCGGCATCGGCTCGCAGTCAAAATGCGCGGGGCAAGCGGATGCTGCCGCCCGCGCTGTCGCGTTGCAGTTGGCCCTGAACCTAGAAGCCGTCGAGTGCCGGCCGAAGTAGAGAGCCGGCCTCGGAAATCTGCACAAGTCGATAAGTGGAGTTTCTGCCTGACAGCGGGGACGCTATGGCCTGCGAATCAGGAGCGACTATGCAGAGACGAGCGCGCCGGAACCACACACCGGCTTTCAAGGCGAAGGTGGCTGTTGCCGCCATCAAGGGCGATCGGACATTGGCGCAGCTTGCCGAGCAGTTCGACGTTCACCCCAACCAGATTACCTCGTGGAAGGCGCAGCTTGAGAATGGAGCTGCCGATGTGTTCGGTCCTGGCGGCGGCCAGGCGGCGGCGCCTGCGGTCGACGTGAAGTCGCTGCACGCCAAGATCGGCGAACTGGCGCTGGAGAACGATTTTTTAGAGGGCGCGCTCACCAAGGCGGGGTTGCTGAGCGCAAAGCGATGATCGACCGCGGGCACGATCTGCCGATTGCCAAGCAGGCCGAGGTTCTGCGCATCAGCCGCGGCAGCGTCTACTACCTGCCGCGGCCGGTGCCGGAGGCCGACCTTGCGATCATGCGGCGTCTCGACCGGCTGCATCTGGAGTTTCCCTTCGCCGGCTCGCGGATGTTGCGCGGCCTGCTGGTGGCCGAGGGGTGCAAGATCGGACGCCGGCATGTGAAGACGCTGATGCAGCGAATGGGGATAGAGGCACTTTATCGGCGTCCACGCACGACCAAACCGGAGCCCGGTCACAAGGTCTACCCATATCTGCTGCGCGGGCTTTCGATCACGCGACCGAACCAGGTGTGGGCGATGGACATCACCTACATCCCGATGGCGCGCGGCTTCGTCTATCTGGCTGTGGTGCTCGACTGGTTCAGCCGGCGCGTGCTGTCGTGGCGGCTGTCAATCACGATGGAGGCGGCGTTCTGCGTTGAAACGCTGGAGGATGCTTTGGCTCGTCACGGCAAACCTGACATCTTCAACACTGACCAAGGTTCGCAGTTCACCGGCACGGCCTTCATCGGTGTGCTCGCTGGCAACGGCATTGCCATCAGCATGGACGGCAAAGGCGCCTGGCGCGATAACGTGTTCGTCGAACGGCTGTGGCGCAGCGTCAAATACGAGGAGGTTTATCTGCGAGCCTACGACGGCGTCAGCGAGGCGCGTGCTTCGATCGGCCGCTACTTCGACTTCTACAACAGCCGCAGACCACATTCGAGCCTTGACGGCATGACACCCGATCAAGCCTACTGCCCACCACCGCTGCCGCTCCGCTTGGCAGCCTAACCTTGGCAGGGACTCCACTTATCGAAGCGGAAAATCTGTTCAGATAACCGAGACCACCTCATAGAGCTGGACGGGCGACGCCGAGTTCCAAGGTCACTGACGTTCAGAAGTCGGAAACGCCAAGCGTGTCTCACTCCAACAACTTCAAACTTTAGCAACTGACGTAGCTCTTTGATCATTTCCCTCGGCCTAATTTTGCCAACAGCGTCTCGGCCAACGTTGGGGCATGACGATGCCGAATTATCAATTTTACGCCGAATCATTAGCGGCGCCGCTTGTAATTGAATTTGCTTCCGACCAGGAGGCCACCAGAAAGGCCAAACAATACCTCGACGGTATGGAGGTCGAGATTTGGGAGGGGCCACGCCTTGTCACGCGGCTGAGCGGCCAGCGTTATAAAGCTCGCTCGAAGCCGGTTGACTCCCCGCTCCCCTATTGGCGGGCGTCCACGACGCCTGACCGCACCTAACGCACTAACGCCCGCAGCAGCCAAAGTCACCGTCTGGTGGCTTGGTTCATCATCAGCTCGCCGCACGGAAAGCAAACGGAACGACGCCGCGTGAGTGAGGTGAGGGGCTGGGGGGCCTGCGGCGCCGTCCGTCCGAGTCTTTAACCTGATCGACAACGGCCGGTTCCTCTGCCGCTAAGATATTTGTACGGCCAGATGTGCCTTGTCACTGCCGCGTCGTGGTGACGATCGAATGTGCGCGCGTTGATGCTGGTACGCAATTTACGCCCAACGCTGCTAACGTCCATTCACGCGCCAAACGCAAATAGGTGTCCCGCACTTCCTCGGTTTCAGCCTCATCGGCCCACTTATAAAACTCCACCGCTAATTCCCGATATTCCTTCGCAGTGACCATGGGCATGCCCCCCGCGATAATTCCCTATGCCGTTAAATATTCGCTCCTGGGCGCCTGCAATCCATTCAACGTTGGGCAACCGTCCCTATACCAAGGTTTAGATCGGCGCCGATCGGCATAGGGGCGGGGCAAGCGGATGCAGCTGCGCGGTTGCGTTACGGTTGGTGCTGATGCTGAAAAATGTCGAGCGCCGAGCAAGATAAGCACCGAGCGACGCGGCCAGCTAGGGAGCTCCGCCGCATCGCCCACCCGGCGCTTGCACCCCATGCTGGCAAACCGAGCGTGCAACTTTCGCAAGAGTACACCGCTAAATCTTGACTTAGCATCGCGCTAACATATCAACGGTTCCATTTTTGATCTGCCGCAATGCACGGCGCAAGTGGAGGCCCCCCTGGGGGAGTTGCAATTGGTCCTGAGCCTGGAAGGCCTTGAATATCGGCTCAAATAAGCCGACCGTTGCGCGTCTCGCTGCGCAAGGGGTCGGCGATAACCAATTCCACGGCACAAAAGAGGATACAATGTTCTTTGTTCAAGAAGGCTTCACCTATCGAAATTTCCTGATGGATGCGGTTTCGGTGTTCGCATTCGTCGTCTGGTTCTGGCTGCTCATTGTAATCTACGGGGACCTGTTCAGGCGTCATGACATCTCGGGTTGGGGGAAAGCGCTGTGGGTTCTGCTGTTGGTTGTGACCTCGTACCTTGGCATCTTTGCCTACCTAATCACTCAAGGGAAAGGTATGGCCGAGCGCAACGCGCAACAGGCTGAGCAGGCGCGCGACGAACTGCGACGCGTCGTCGGCTTCAGTGTTGCAGACGAAATTACCAAACTCGATCAGCTAAAAAAGTCGGGATCGATAACGGAGGCCGAGTACGGCCACCTTCGCGCCAAGCTGGTCTAGCGCGCCGCTAGCGAGACGCCGCCGCGTTCTGCGACGCGCGCGAGGCAAGCGGATGCCGCCCCGCGCGCGTATATCAAACAAAGCTGAGACCTACGGAGCCTCGCCCGCGGCCGTCATGCACGCGACATATTTGTCTCCTGCGAATTTGCGCCCTTCGGTGCACTTTTTAAGGGCCGCCATACGTTTGTGGTTGAGGATCATCGTGTCGCCGGCGTAGTAGTCGCCATCCTTCAATTTCACCGCTTGCCCAGGAGTCAAATGTACCGTCGTTGTCGGTCCTGGGGCGTAGTAGTCGCCCTGTGTCGGATTTTGAGCCTGCACCGGCGCTGCAATCAACAGCGCAAGAACTGAGGCTACACAGGATATCCTAATGATGTTCATTTTAAATTCCTCCGTTTGCCGTTGAAAATGGCCGCAGGGCGTTGGCCCTATCGAGCCACCACGGACATTCTCGCACCGGTCAATGTAACAACGCAACGGCGTAACTACTGTGACTGAGACTCCGAGGTGCTCGGCATTAGCGCCACCAGAGAAGCGTAAACAAAACTTTATGGAGCGCCGGCCGGCGTGAGATTGGGACATAGGCTAGCACGGGGCAAAGCAAGCGGATGCCGCCCCGCGCCGTTAGTGTCAATTCGCTCTACTGTCCGGCGGCGGAACATCGGGCGAATACGTTCTTCACCCGCCACCGCAATGATAAACAAAGCCGGTCACTGGCGCGAAGTCTAACTTGCCGATGTGACGTTGACCCGCCAGCACTCGACGAGGGGCACAAATACACTCGTTACTGATTGTCTTGCGCCTGGAGAGAGTGACGCGTGTGGCGAAATGACTATTGAACGTCTGCCGAGTGAAATAATATCCCCGGTCTCGGGGTTAGTGGCTTACGGGACAACAGGGAGGTCGACAATGAGACTTATGTTGATCGTGCTGTCGATTCTCGTGGCGCCAGGGAGCTACGCTGAGGCCCAAACCTATCCATGGTGCGCACTTTATACCAAAGACTCGGCAAGTTGCAGTTTCGTCACCCTGGAGCAGTGTATGGCCGATGTTAGCGGGATCGGTGGGTTCTGTCAGAAAAATGACTGGTACAAACCGAGCGTAGCCGTGCCTTTACAACACAAGTCGCACAAGCATTCCTGATTTCATAGCATCGTTGGCTATGGCTAAGCCGCGTCGCCAATCTGGTCGGGAGATCGCTCTGACATCGGGCGGACCGGGAAATTCGTTGTGCTTTCTGACTTTCTGCATGATGAGTGTCCGCAGCTAGCGCTGTGGTGTCTTCCGCCTGTTCGCCATGGCTGGAAGCTTCATTTTCGATTATGATTTATACCGGTTCGGACGGGCACAACAGAGAGGTTGACCATGCGAGTGTTTTTGGTCGCGCTTTCGATACTCGTAGAGTTGGCCATCGGAAACCATGCCGAGGCGCAAAATTATCCGTGGTGCGCCGTTTACGGCACTCCTTACGGTGACACCAGTTGCGGCTTCACAAGTTTTGAACAGTGCATGGCCAGCGTGAACGGTATCGGCGGCTTCTGCGAAAGAAACGACACGTACCGATCGCCCCTTGCCGCAGACCCACTGCGGCACCAGACGCACAAGAGTCGCACCAAACACTCGTGAAAACAATCAGTGACTTTTAGCCAGTGCAACACGCCACCTAACGGTGGATCCTCGGTGGCGTTCTCGCTCCCAGCTGGCTTGACCAACGGCGGTGTCACGACATGGGCTCTTGCCCTCTCAAAAAGACTGAACCAAAAACACCATCCATCGAAACTGATTTGTCACGGTGCGTGGCCGGGTCACGCTACATTCGAGTTTAACGACAGAAGCGATATTATTTATTGTGACGGATTGGCATGGGCTGCCGACATCGATGCAATTCGCGGCTTTCTCCCCACTTACTCGGCAGTCAAAGCGAAAATCTTCATTCCGAACTGGTCATGGGGAACGTATGCGACAGTTTCTCTAATGAGCCTTAATGAGGCCTGCGACATGCGCGTAATCGCTTTTGCCCACTCGGACCAGGATCATTATTACGAGCTTTTGAGCTACTACGAACCGATTATAAGCAAGTTTGTTGGTGTGAGTGGAACAATCTGCCAACGTCTCCAGTATCTTTTTCCGTCTCGCTTGAATGATATTTGCAAGCTCATGTGTCCGGTTGCCGTTCGAAACGAAAGTAGAAGGCACGACCATAATAAGCCGCTCACAATTACGTATGGAGGAAGAATACAGCAACGGCAGAAGCGAATATTGGATTTAATTGCGTTAGCGGATCTTCTCGCATTGAAAAAGGGCCACTACCACTTCAAAATCGCGGGCGACGGGCAACAATTGGCCCAACTAACCGAGCATTTCGAGAAGAAAAACTATCTAAACATCTCGATTGAGTTCTTGGGATTAGTTGCTCACGAAAGGATGAATGACTTGTGGGCAAGTTCGGACATCAGCGTATTGTTTTCCGACTTCGAAGGGATGTCACTTTCTATGCTTGAAAGCATGGGTCAAGGATGCGTGTCCATTGTAACAGACGTGAGTGGCTCTAAAGAGAAAATCACGCATGGTAAGACCGGCTTTATCGTTACCGTTGGTGACGTAGCCTCCATGGCGCAAATCATTGCTGATCTTGACGCGGACAGAGCTCTGGTTGATCGAGTTTCCAATGCCTGCATTTCGTCTCTTCGGGATCACAACGGATTTGATGCTTACGATGAGGAGTTCGTGAAAATTATGCGCCAGTGCATGAGCATGCCATCCGCCAGGTGGCCTAGAACCAAGGCGATCGTGCCGAATTAAAATTCGTCTACAGCCCTCTCCACCTCCTCTAAGGAGTTGCTAGCTGCCAGCCGAGGATAAAAATAGTCGAGCGCAGACGACCGACTTTGAGCGTGCAGAGGTTGGTTATTTGCCCGAACCGGCCGATCCTGCCGGCACCGTCCACGTCGCCTGTTGCTTTGACCAGAAAATGGAATTGCCGTTTCTGGTTCTCGCCAGCTCACTCAAAAGACATCTGAAGGGCGATCGCAAGGTCGTCGTGCATGCTTTCCATTCCGATCCTATCGCGCACGACCCGGCTTACTTTTTCGAGCTCAATTCCTCAACGTTTGAGCTTCGATTGCAAATGATCGAGAATCAATTCCACGGTGTGGCCACCTCGACAAGCCATCTCACAGCGGCGACGTTCCTGCGGCTCCAGTTGCCGTCAATTCTGAAGGACATCGATCGCGTCGTTTATCTCGACTGCGACCTTGTTGTTCTAAAAGACATCACAGCCCTCTACGATACGGATCTATTGCACTTCCCTTTGGCGGCATGTTTGGATTTCTGGCTAACCGGCGACCCCCCTTTCGCTCCCCCCATAGTGGGCTGGGGTGTCAGGGAATGGCACAAATTTTTGAGTGAAGTCGTCAGGGTCGCCGACCATAGAGCCTATTTCAACGCGGGGGTCATGGTGATGGACCTCAAGAGGTTTCGCGCCACCGGCCTCATGCACGACGCCGAAGCGTTCCTTGAACGGACAAATTATAAGACGGTGTACGTTGACCAGGATGCGCTGAACCACACAATTAACGGCGCATTTGTCAGGCTTGATTTACGCTGGAACGTGCTCGGCAATCGCAGAGCAACCAACAACGCCGACCGCGAAACGTCGACGCCGGCCGCGCTGAGCCAAGCCGATCCCTGGATCATCCATTATGCGGGCCCTCGCAAACCTTGGAGTTTCGAAGGACGGCGGATGACAATGTGGCATCGGCTGTTCTGGCAGGAGGCCGCAGAATCCGCGGTGTTGCCGCTGCTGGTGCGGGCCTTTCTGAAACTCTGCGATCAGCGCGGATCGAGCGAACTGCTCAGAAAGGAGGAATGAAACCTCGCTCAAACCAGTCGCGCAGCGGTGCCGACACTGTGACGTTTAGCTTTATTGGGCCAGGGTTTCGGATGACGACATCATACCATGCAAGGTCGTATGGGTGTGGTGACCGCGCCGGCGGCGTCGTCAATTGCCATGACTTGCCGAAACCAGAGCAATGTAAGATGGCGGGAGAGCCGAAAGTCCCAACATGCAGAAAGGGGTAATGTGGCGCCACGGCCGCCCAAAAATCGGGAGGGCTTATGCCGATAAGCGGCCCCTCCCAGTCCTGCAGCAAGGCATTAAGGACGTCTTGGTCGGACAACGGAAAGTCAACATCGGTCCACAACGAACCGGGAGCGACAAGCGTAGAGCGGATGAGCGAATCCCATTGCTCGAGTAGGATACGGTCGCGCTCAAAATTGCAGGCGAGCAACCCGGCGTGGTAATAGCGACTCGGCCAATGTTGCGGACGTGCAGGCCGGCCCAATCTTTTTGCCCAATTATACCGTCGATAATCTATCGACGAGATTAAATTCGAGACAGCGACGACTGGAGCTACTTCAAGCCACTGCTCAAGTCGCGGTAAAAAAGTTGGATCGGTGATTATGATATCAGCATCCACGAGCACACAGTGCTCACTAGGGTGTTTCAACGGCAGCTCTACCTTTCGGTTTCCCGGCCAATAGCCGTTTTGGCCAAGTGAGTGAAATTCAATTCCTTCATGTGGTTGCTTTGAGATTGAAAGCGGCTCCGGACTGCCGACATGGATCTGTCCTGAGAAGCCGTACCGGCGCGCCGAATTGATCAACGCGGCAACTCCCGGGACAAATGCTTCATCGGCAATTGTATACAGCGACAATTTCATCTTTTCGACAACCCACACATGTGTGTTTCAACTCATCCGACAAAACTGCCGTATGACGCGAAGGCCTCAATTTGGTTCAGCGACAACTTTCGGGCAATTCGCGGCAATAGCCTACATCATTGCATTCAACCCCGGTCGGCGTTCTAACGTGCATGAGAGGATTTTTAGCGGGGCAGAACTCGATTCGGTAGACAACCCCGACACAGATGACAATACGCAACGGCCAAAACTCTCAGCAACCAACTCGAGAGAGGCTATCAATGACTTGATTACCCCACGACGTCGCCTTTTGACCGCACGAGAACGGTGGACCGGGGAATCATACGGGGGTGTTACAGTCAACCTTCATCAGCGCCTTTGTTTGACCACATCCGAGATGCGGACAAGGTCGGCCAGCGTCCGCACACTCATTTTCCGCATCGCCGCCCCTCGATGATTTTTCACCGTGATCTCGCTTATTCCAAGTTCACTGGCCACCTGCTTGTTCATCTTGCCAGCCGTCACCAGCAGCATCACCTGCTGCTCCCGGGCGGACAGCGTGTTAAATTTCTGCTGTACCCTTGAATGATCGTCATCGATTGTCCGCCGCTGACGATCACGCTCGATGGCGGTCATCACAGCGTCAAGCAGGTCCTGATCGCGGAACGGCTTGGAAAGAAAATCAACGGCACCGTGCTTCATCGCGCAGACGCACATGGCAATGTCGCCATGCCCGGTCATCGTTACGACGGGAAGGTGCACACCCATCTTCGTCAGTTGTTCTTGAAACTCTAGGCCGCTCATATCCGGTAAGCGGATGTCGATGACCATACATCCGGGTTTATCGACGACACGTGCGGACAGGAAATCACGGGCTGCCGCGAAGGTTTGGGTCGCAAGACCGACTTCCGCCGATGGAGGCGGCGTAACACCGCACTCCCGCCGGCGCTTTCAGGTCTTTTCAGTTCTTGCGGCCCTGCTCGGCTTCGATCGCAGCCTGGATGGCTTCTTCGTGATACCATCCACTGCCGGACGACAGCTTCGTGCCATGGGGCAACTGAAAACCGGTTGCCGGCACGGAAGTGTCCTGCTTACGAATTGCGTAACGGCCCCTCGGCGGGAACGTGTAGATCGTCGCCGATGCACGAGACATACTCGTCGACATTTTCGGCTCCTTCGATAAGCGCGCTTTTCATCGCTGCGCGCCAATGAGTGATTCTGCTCGGTCTCCCTTAATATAATGCTTTGCTCGAATTTTGCTCGGAATGCCTCACATAAAATCAGCGCATGGCTACAATATGTGCAGAGCCGTTTCTGCTCATTGGAATTGCAAACATGCCTCGCGCAATTCTCGGCGAATTGGCGCGACCCGATGCTGCACTGCGATCATCGCGCCGATTGGCACATTAAATGCTTGAATTTGCCGGGAGGCGGCGGCCGGGCGCCCTTTGGCGGCTGCGCACGCATTAGCAGACCCCTCACACTTGCGCATCGGTTCAAGTTGCGCAGCAGCTGAAGAGAGATGGTAATGACCAAATACAAGCTCGAGTACATATGGCTCGACGGCTATACGCCGGTGCCAAATCTGCGCGGCAAGACGCAGCTCAAAGACTTCGACTCGTTTCCGACGCTGGAACAGCTGCCGCTGTGGGGCTTCGACGGCTCTTCGACGATGCAGGCGGAAGGCTCAAACTCCGACTGCGTGCTCAAGCCGGTCGCAGTCTATCCGGACGCTGCGCGCACCAACGGCGTGCTGGTGATGTGCGAAGTCATGCTGCCTGACGGGACACCACACCCCTCCAATAAGCGCGCCACCATCCTCGACGACGAGGGTGCCTGGTTCGGCTACGAACAGGAATACTTCTTCTATAAGGACGGCCGCCCGCTCGGCTTCCCCTCGAGCGGCTATCCGGCGCCGCAGGGCCCCTACTACACCGGCGTCGGCTACAAGAATGTCGGCGACATCGCCCGCAAGATGGTCGACGAGCACCTCGACCTCTGCCTCGCCGCCGGCATCAACCACGAAGGCATCAATGCCGAAGTGGCGAAGGGCCAGTGGGAATTCCAGATTTTCGGCAAAGGCTCGAAGACCGCTGCCGACCAAATGTGGATGGCCCGTTACCTGATGCTGCGCTTGACTGAAAAATACGGCGTCGACATCGAATTCCACTGCAAGCCGCTCGGCGATACCGATTGGAACGGCTCCGGCATGCACGCCAACTTCTCGACCAAATATATGCGCGAAGTCGGCGGCAAGGACTATTTCGAGGCGCTGATGAAGGCGTTCGAGCTCGCCCGCGAGGATCACATCGCGGTCTATGGCCCGGACAACCACATGCGGCTGACCGGCAAGCACGAGACCGCCGCGATCCATCAGTTCACTTACGGCATCGCCGACCGCGGCGCGTCGATCCGCGTGCCGCACAGCTTCGTCAATAACGGCTACAAGGGATACTTGGAGGATCGCCGCCCGAATTCTCAAGGCGACCCCTACCAGATCGCCTCGCAGATCCTGAAGACGATCGCGTCCGTTCCGACGGCCGGTCTGGCGAGCGCGGCGGCTTAGGCTTCCGCATTTTGGCGTCAAACAACAGGCGTGAGGGTCGACCCGGGCCCTCACGCTATTAGTCTGACCAATAAGACGATCCATCAATAAAATTCAGAGGCGTTCGGCGCCGGGTTCTTGGCTGTGGAAGCCGGCGCCGTGAGGGGGGTCCTGGCATCCCTCCCTGCGGGGGAGGTACTTGGCGTCCCTCCCCCGATTCCAGCGCTCAAGCCACACTGTCGGCGGCGCAATTCGGTCGCCCGGGCGGAACCGTTGCAAAACTTCCTGCGTCTGCGCCCTCGCGAAGACTGCCGCCAATGCGGTACGTCGCGGCGAAGCGTCTCCGCATCTTCCGTCGCGCGCCCCTATCGGCCGCGCCCTCGATGACGAACAACGGCTGCGGCTCTCCCGTCTCGTTGCAATTTTTAAATTATTTTCGGAGTTCCTTCCGCGAGTGCCGCCTTGTTCCGCCGATGGACGCGGCGATAACGCATCGCGACTGCGCATCAACAGTGCGTGGACGGCGTGCACAAGTTCTATCGCCCTTACGGCGCTCTCCGTTTTTGGAACTGTGGCAGCGGAACTTGTTAAACTGCAAAATAAAGTTTCACCGATTTTATCTGCGCGGCACGGTCACTGGAGGCGGCTCGCCACAATTGACGCAGATCGACAAAAACATCCGCACGAAAATTCGTAAGATGCTCACCTTTGAAGCAGATTGAATTATAAGTTTTGTGACCGTCTCGCATCGAGTTGCGTCGCAACGCTTTTTAATTTTCGCGGCGATGCGCGCAATTTTATCGGTTGTTCCACCTCCACTTTTTCTCCACGATCATGCACGAATAAAGTCGCGCGTGAGTGCGTGATGTTGACATAAGCGATACGTCTATTGACCGACGTCGATTTGCTGCAGCTGGTGGCAGCCGATCGACAGGATCGCTCCGAACTTTTTTGGGCGGCCGTTTTCTAGGGAGGAATTCCAATAAAAAAGGACTAGCCAAACAGAGTTGTCTGCATTGGGGCCAACTGAGGGTGTGCGTTGGGGCTCAATAGCGGAGATCAGTAATGGCGACATATGATCTAACCAGGTCGGAGCTGAGCGGCCTGTTGCTATCGGACAACATAAGTCCGGCTATCACTCAATCCATCATAAATTATCTCGAAAATGATGGACTCTTGACGACCCCGACAAGCACAGTCGTCACACAGGAAGGCGGCTTTCCTCCACTAGATCCAAGTACACAAGTCCTTCTTGTCGATACGCCTACCGCCACGGTTGCGACTGACGCCAATCTCAAGACCATTGTCGATGTCGCCGACGCGGCACTGACGGTGACCGGGAGCAACAGGGTGCTTGTCGCCGGCGGCGACGGCAACGACAGCTTCAACCTGACCGGAACCAGCGGGAACGATGAAGTCCGCGTCGGATCCGGCAACGACACGATATTGGGCGGCTCAGGCGCGGACAGTATCTTCGCCGGCGACGGCAATGACTTAATTCGTGCCGGCAACGCCGACCATACCTTGATCCATGTCGGCGGCGGCAATGACACGATCTTTGCCGGCAGCGGGAACTTCGACTCCATTACCGCGGGCAGCGGCAACGACTCGATCAGCCTCCTCAATGGAAATCACGACGCGATAAGCGCCGGCGACGGCAATGACACGATCACTGCCGGAAACGGGAACTTTGACACGATCTTTGCCGGCAGCGGCAACGATTCGATCCGTGCCGGCAACGGGAACTCAGACTCGATCAAGGCCGGCGACGGCAACGACACGATCACTGGCGGCAACGGCAATAATGACTCGATTGTCGCCGGCAGCGGCAACGACAGCGTTCATGGCGGCAACGGCAATGGCGACCTGATCAGACTGGGTGGCGGTACCGACACGATCTTCGGCGGTAACGGCAACCTCGATACGATCATGGGCGGCAGCGGCGGCGATCTCATTCACGGCGGCAACGGCAACCTCGACCTAATCCAGGGCGGTGGCGGCAGTGATACGATCTTTGCCGGGAATGGCAACATGGACACGGTTGACGGCGGAGCCGGCAACGACACCATCCACAGTGGCGCCGGAAACGATAAGCTCAACGGCGGTGCCGGTAACGATGTCTTCGATGTCGGCAGAGCCGGCAACGACACCATCAACGGTGGCAGTGGCTTTGATACCGTCAAGTTTAATGACAGTTTCGGTAACGCCGATATCACGACCCACGGCGGCGTGACGACGGTCTCCTTCACAGATACGAGCCAGACCATGACCATCAGCAACGTCGAGGAGCTGGTGTTCACCGATAAGACAGTGCCGATCTGAGCCTGATGCGCCTCCTGCGGCGCAACTGGCTGATCTCGAACTCGACCGCCGACGCGCTCTTTGCTCAAGAGCCGCCGGCGGGTTCATGTATGCGAACGAAAAAAGAACTCCGCCCGGCGGAGCGAGCGCAACTGCAAACCAACTCTCTCTAAATGGCCCTCTCCAGTCCTCAGGTTTCGTGTGCGCCGGCGTCACCATTCCCGCGCTTTATTCGCGCAAATGGAGCAATGACCGTGTCCGCTTTGCCCCGCCAAGAGTTGTGTCGTGCATTGCTGGTCCTTCGTTGATCCACCGCGGCATAGAACACCAAACCAGGTGTGGTCACCAGCAATCCGTGTTTTGCAACACAATCATCCCAATAGTAGACGCCAAAAACCGCTGGCCTGTGCGCGCCGCGGGCTGTCGGCTCTGACGATGACAATGAGCCGGCTCAGCTCATCGTCTTCTGCTCCATCGCGAGTTCAGCGCGAAGACTGGCCAAATCCCTAAAGATCGAGGCCACCGCAAGTACGCGGCCGTTGCTCTTGTATTTCAATAGGCAATCCCTGGCCGCAGATGTCGCCGTCGACAGTGATCTTCGTCCCACTTTTCGGCATGGCCGACATAGTTGATCGGCACGTCGTAGTGCTGGCTCCAGAAAAACGGCACCGCATCGAAAGCCTCGCGCTGCCCAGCATGTTGCGCGCGGCGGTCTGGCCCTGGCGTTCCGCCACGACCCAATGCTCGACGCGGATGTTCTCGCCGCGAATGCGGATCGGGCCAGCGCGCGATGTCGCCGGCGGCATAGATTCCGGGCGCGCTGGTCTCGAGATACGCGTTCGACCGCGACGCCGCGGTCGAGCGCAAGCCCGGCCTGCTCGGCCAGCGCCAGGCGCGGACGAACCCCGACGCCGACCACGACGAAGTCCGCCTCGAGCGTGCTCGCCGCTCTTGAGCGTGGCGCGCTTGCCGTCGATCGCGGTCACGGTATCTCCGAGATGAAAGATGACGCCGTGCTCCTCGTGCAGCGCGCGCGACGAAATCGCCCATGTCGGGCCCGAGCACTCGCTCCATCGGCCGCTGCTCCGGGCCACGACATGGACCTCGATACCGCGCGCGCGCAATGCGGCCGCGGCTTCCAGGCCGATAAAACTGGCGCCGATCACGATCGCGCGGCGCGCGCCGCGCGCCGCGTCGATGATCGCGCCGGCAGTCCGCCAGCGTACGCAAAGTATGGACATGCGGCTGGTCGGCGCCCGGGATCGGCAGCCGCACCGGCTCGGCGCCGGTCGCCAGCAGCAGGCGGTCGTAGGGCAGATCGTCGCCGTCGGCGAGCGACGACATTGCGCGCCCTGGCATCGATCGAGGTGACCTCGGCTGTCGAGCCGCAGGTCGATGCCGGCCTCGGCGTAAAAGCCGTCCGGGCGCAGCGGCAACCAATCCTCCGGCGCGCTGCCGGCGAGATAATCCTTCGACAGGTTGGGCCGATCGACCGGCGGCGCCGCGTCGCTGCTCAGCATGTGATGCTGCCCGCGAAATTCCTGCCGCCGCAGCATCTCCGCCGCGGCAAATGCCCGCCGCGCCGCCGCCGATGATCACGATCTTGCCAGGCGCCCGGCGGCGCTCCTTGCCGCGCGGCTTCGGCTGCTCGCGCTTTCGCCGCACGAAGATGCGGTCACCCTGCTGCTCTACCTGCCAGACCGCGAGCGGCGTAAGCGCCGGGCGCGCGCAGCTTCCCCGGTGCGCAAATCGAAACAGGCGTGGTGCCAGGGGCAGCGGATCGTGTCGCCGACCACGAGCCCGTCCGCGAGCGGGCCGTGATAATGGCTGCAATGCGCGTCGATGGCGAAGAGCTCCGCGCCCGAGCGTACCAGCAGGACGTCCTGGTCGCCGACATG
The DNA here is from genome assembly GCA_963761185.1 of uncultured Alphaproteobacteria bacterium. GTDB lineage: Bacteria > Pseudomonadota > Alphaproteobacteria > Rhizobiales > Xanthobacteraceae > BOG-931. The sequence continues at coordinate 3,178,067 of CAVXFY010000009.1, read as the reverse complement.
GCCGAGCAGAACCTCGCCGGCAAAATCACTTGTCGTGACACCCAGGGCGAGATCCGGCCCGGCTGGTGAGCTCTGCTCTTCGGCCATTTCGCTCTCCGCACTTGGCACTTTGATCAGTCGTCTCGTACTGCAAAGCACCTAGACATTCAGTGTCCAAACGTCCGGGATGAAGAAGACGGGACCAACGCACTTTACCGGCAGATATTATCTCCGTTCCAGTACTTCGACCGCAAGCACGGTTGGCAGGTGACGCGCGATCTCCTGCCAATTCTCACCTTCATCAAAGCTCGCGAAGACCGAACCAGTGTTTGTCCCAAAATAGATTCCGCTGGATCGTGCTCGTCACCAGCCATTGCTTGACGAAGCACAGTGAAGAAACAACCGTTTTGCGGCAAACCTTGGCGCATCGCCTGCCAGCTTTGGCCGGCGTCTCGTGACCGCCAGACCGCTGCGGCTGCATCGGGGGGAAAACGTCCAGCCATGTCACCGTTGAGTGGCAGCGTCCAGATAGTATTCGGATCGCGCGGATGAACGCGGATGGGAAAGCCGAAGGTCGACGGCAAGCCTTCGGTCCGGTCGTCCCAGCTTCGGCCGCCATCTGCCGAGCGCCATACACCATAGTGGTTCTGCTGATAAAGCACGTCGGTTGTGCCCGGCGCACGCACCATGTTGTGGATGCAGTGCCCGATGTCACCATCGCGCGGAGCGGCAGGATGTTCGTGGTGATCGCATGCTTCGGCGTTCGAGAGGCGGTTGCGGCGCTCCCATGTCGCCCCGCCGTCCTCAGTCGCGAATACGCCAGCCGCCGAGATTCCAACCCAGAGTTTTTTTGGATTGCGTGGATCAGATACGATGGTGTGCAACACCAGCCCGGCTCCACCTGGATTCCAACTTGAGGCAGAGGGGTGATCCGTCAGAGCATGTATTTGTACCCAATCCTTACCGCCATTCTCACTGGCCAGAAGATTAGCCGGTTTGGTGCCGGCATACAGCGTACCGTGCGCGTAGCTGAGCGACCAGATTTGAGCGAATGCGTCGGCAAAGGGTAGCGGTTCATCCGTCCAGCCAATCATCTTTGCGAAATTTGGATCATTGGCGGCCCAATCGTCCATCTTTCCCTTTGTAAGACGAGTGACCTCCCAACTCGTGCCACCGTCTTCGCTGCGCCAGACACCTGCGCCGTGCCATTCGCCGCCGCCCCCTGCCCAAAGCGTACCGGTCTCAGGGTCTCCAATCATGTGATTGATTGGCCAGCCGTCACAATAAGGACCCTGAATGGCCCAGCCGCTAAGGTCATTGCCGTCAGAAATCAAAAACGCACCCTTGGTTGTGCTGACGAGAAGGGTCATTTGAGTAGAAGACATCAATTTTTCGTCCTCCATCCGAAAAAAATACCGCTTTCATTTGCCTATCCCGAGCACCACCATATTGTATCGGCTCGAACTGGCACATTGAAGTAACCGGCGCCGCTCTGCACGCAAGAAAGGGTGTCGGTTCCAAGGGGGGATCGCATGGCTGGGATTTCGGGCTCCTTGCGCTTGGGCGTCGCTGTCGCGCTTGCCGCGGCTGTTTATGGAGCGTCGTCGGCACAGGCTGCGGATATTATGGCAGATTGGCCGACGATCCAGATGCCGCCACCACCCACATTGAAGGCGGTGACGGTCGATCCCAAGAGCACGGCGCTTTTCCTCTTCGACTTCATGACTGAAAATTGCGGGCAGCGTCCCCGCTGCGTCGAAGCCGTCCCGACGCTCAAGGCATTGCACGATCGGGCGCGTGCCGCCGGGTTGCTCGTCGCGTACACGCTACCGGGCGGTGGCAAGATTATTGATCAAGCCATCGCGCCGCGTGAAGGGGAAGTCGTCGACCAGAGACCTGGCGGACCGGACAAGTTTCTGGGCGACGACCTTGACCAGAGACTTAAGGCCCACGGTATCAAGACGGTCATCCTCTGCGGCACCTCGGCCCAAGGCGTTGGCCTCGGAACCGGGGCTGCGGCTGCACAACGCGGCTATACCGTAGTTTATCCGGTGGATTGCCTGCCGTCGGAGAGTGCGTTCCGCGAGGCCTATGCCGCTTGGCACATGGCTGGGGGTGGGCCCCCCGTGACGACAAAGTGGGTGACCGTCACCCGCAGCGACATGATCAAGTTTGAGAACGCCAACCATTAGCGAGGCGGCTGGGAAAAGCCGCCCATCGTGATGCGCTATCCAGCCTACCGTACAGCGCTCAGCGGCGCAGAAACCGTCGTGGTTTGATACGGATCGTCGGTGCCTCTTCAACACTGCAGATTTGTGCACGACCGTCCTCAAGAACGAGTTCCGGCACGCCAAGCAGATCGCTTGTGGCTCGGTCGCTGGATTTCCGGTTCCTACCACTTATAGTGCAGTAGCAATGATGGCGGTCGCCGCTATTCCGATGCGGCCGGCCAAGAGGATTCATTCGTGTCATGAAGATCATCGCAATCGAAGAACATTTTGCCACCGCAATGTACCGTGAGCACGTGAAGCGCGGTGATTATCGCAATTTTTACTTGTCGAGTCGCAGCGAACATCTGGGCCACGATATTCCGAGCCAACTTTTCGATCTTGGCGACGAGCGGCTGCGCTACATGGACGCATCGGGGATTGACGTACAGGTTTTGTCGTTTGGGTCGCCTGGCCCGCAGGGTTTCGGCAAAGAAATTGCAATACCGATGGCCCGTGACGCCAACGAACGCCTCTATCAAGCCGTCAATGCGCATCCCACCCGCTTTGCTGGTTTTGCCGCGCTTCCGACCGCCGATCCGGAGGAGGCGGCACGTGAATTCGAGCGCTCGGTCAAACAATTGGGCTTCAAGGGCGCGATGATCCACGGTCATCAGCAGGGCTCGTTTCTCGACGACAAGAAGTATTGGCCGATATTCGAGTGCGCACAGACCTTGGATGTGCCGATTTATCTGCATCCAACGATGGCGCACCCGGATGCGACCAAGGCTTATTTCGAGGGCTATGAAGAATTGCGCGGTTCGCCCTGGGGCTTTGCCATCGATACGAGCTGCCATTTTCTGCGAATTATGTTCGCAGGCGTATTTGACGCTTATCCACGCCTCAAAATCATCCTTGGCCACCTCGGCGAGGGTCTGCCCTTCGCCATGCACCGGCTCAACGACCACAGCTTCCTGGCGGCGGCGCGCCGCGGTCTAAAAAAGACGCCGCTCCAATACATCAAGGATAATTTGATCGTGACGACGAGCGGAAATTGGTACGAGCCCGCTTTTGTCTGCACGCTTCTCGCACTTGGCGCCGACGCGATCCTGTGGGCCGTCGATTGGCCTTACGAGTCGAATACCGTTGGCATGGCTTTCCTCGACAAACTCTCGCTCAACGATATCGACAAAGAAAAGATTGCGCATCTGAACGCGGAGCGGGTGCTGCGTCTGTAAACGCCCTCGTCGGCATCCCTGCGCATAATCGAAACAGAGGATGGGTCCCGCAGCCGGCAGGCGGGCGCCATCGCCGAATGTCCGTCACGCTATAAACGAGCTGGGGCACAACCCAGGAACTCCATCCAGGAATGGATTGGGCAACGCAGGTGACGCCAAAGCGATCGCAGGTTCTGGAAAAGACCTGGCGGAGGGAGTGGCCGACGGCTTTTCGGTTTTCATCGTCCGATATGGTCCACCTAAGCCCATGAGCCCTCAGCATTTTTTGTTCTGAAGGCGGTTGATCCCTATCCGCCCTGGATCCATATAGTCCAAGGCGATACGCGCGGCTCGCCCAAGGGTCAGGCCGCGGGTCAGAGCGGTCGATCAACTCCTACGGCGCGGCTCCCAGCTCCCTTCCTTGGGATTGTCATCGCGCAATCAATGACCGCTTCCACGCCACCTGTTTGGCAGGAAAAACACGACGCGATTGGGGAATTGTTGCGCGCGCGACGCAATGGATCATAACGCAACGCATATAAAGCCGTGCTTGCGCTCTTCATCGCGAGCATCGGTCAACCCCGATGCTGCACGACTTGCTATTTCACAAGTGTCACCGGCACGTCTGCCAAATGTAGTACCTGTGTGGACACGGAGCCGAGGAGCAGACCGGACACCGTGTCCAGCCCTCTGGTTCCCATTATGATCTGTGCCACATGCTCCTCGCGGGCGACATGATCGATCGTTATCGCAATGTCGCCCTGCCTCGAACGGGTCACGTAAGTAATTTTTGCTTGGCGGCAAAGGGTGACAGCGTCTTGCAACGCCTCTCTGGCCGCGCTTTCTACTTCCTGCTCAATCTGTGCGGCTGACATGACCGCTGCGCTTTCAGGTAAGCTGAGCGTTGCAGCATTTTGGATGTTCACGATGATGAGGCTGGCTCCTGCTACTGTCTTTACTTGCGCGATGGCAAACTTGACTGCGCGGATTGAAGTGGGCGAGCCATCAACGGGCACGAGGATCTTCATCATCTAAGCCACCCCCATCTGAACGAAAGGCGCTTGTTGGGTTGTCACGATAACGTCGCTATCAAAAATCATGACAGTTTTTTGACCGCTTTGATTACACTCGAATAATTTAAATTTTAATTCGCGTCGATCCTTGATCTAAGTCAACGTGAGACATTGCAGTTCGGATTTTATCACGACTAAGGCCAATGTAGAGCGAACCCTTCGCTACTGGGCCGATATTGAAAAGGATGGTGCTATGAAGAGATTGATCACGATCAGCTGCGTCGCGCTGGCTCTCAGCGTCGCTTCAGTTCCCTCTTTCGCCCAGAACTCGTCGGACAATGCGACGATCACGAAGAATGTCACACATAAGAAAACCCACAAGCTCGCGCAGGGTCCGGCCGGCCTTAACTACGGGGCTGGCGGAGGGATGGATCGCCCGTGGGTCGGGCCTGCATCTGGCCAGAGCAATCCCATTAGCGGGAGCCCTCAAGACCCGGGCATGCGCAAGCCACTGCCACTGTCACCTGGGCATTGATAAAATCTGTTGAGTAGAGTGAGTTGAAGCGTGCCTCGGCCGCACAAAAGTCCGAGGCACGCTCGTCAAATGCATGACCGCAAGCACTCAGATCAGCGTCGACCGGCCAAAGTGCGCATAAAACTATGGCCGATCTCTACACACCGACGAATTGATCAATCTCCGCAAATTTGGAGAACTTAAGGGCTGACATGTTAGCGCGCCTCAAAGCCGCACGACGCGAAAGCAACGCAGCGGAGCGAGTAACCCCAAACGCGACGCCGAAAAAATAAATCCTAAGCCGGTATGCGGGCCACCACACCTAAGGCAAGTGATCTCGTGGTCCTTGACGGGCGCTCAATCATTGCGACCCAGGCGGACTGTATCTGACTATAGGCGGGGTGTTGGTGACGGCAGAGCTTGTATTGTTGCCAGAATTGTTGCGGGCAATAAACCAGCCAGCGAAGAGACCGACGGCGACGGCGACGGCGACCTATTCAAGCTTGCGGATGATTGCCTTGCGAGGTTGTTTCGGATTTAAGAAATTCTTTCCGGCTGCACGAGCACCGGTCAGCCAGCCCTGTGTCCGTTATCGGCGGTGATCTCAACCGATCGACGCAACACCTTCTAATCTTGCCAGATGAGGAGGTGTGCAATGGAGGGGAATGCGCGGACTTGGTTCACGCCGAAGCAGCGAGCTGAGCTTTGGGAGCGGTGGAAGAGCGGTCAATGTGTAGCAGACATTGCCCGCGCGCTGGAGAGAAGGAACAAAAGCGGCGTCTATCGGGTGTTGGCTCTCAAGGGAGGAATTGCTCCGGCTCCACGCCGGAGAGGTCCTCGAGCGCTGAGGCTTGCAGAGCGCGAAGAGATCTCGCGTGGCGTTGCCGCCGGTCGGTCGATGCGGCGGATCGCGCAAGACCTCGGACGATCACCCTCGACGGTCAGTCGAGAGATCGGGCGTAACGGCGGTTGCAGCGGCTACCGCGCAAGCGAGGCTGATACGCACGCCTGGGAGCGGGCGTTGCGCCCCAAGCCCTGTCGCCTGGCTCGCCATGCGGGGTTACGATGGCGCGTCGCGCAGAAGCTCGCGCTGGAGTGGTCGCCGGAGCAGATCGCCGGCTGGCTGAAGCAGCAATTCCCTGCCAACCACGGCATGCAGATATCGCACGAAACAATCTATCGAAGTCTCTTTATTCAGACCCGCGGCGTGCTGAAGAAGGAGCTGATGGTGCACCTGCGCACCGCGCGGCAGATGCGCCAAGCCAGGGGCGGCACCACCAAGAACGGGCTGGGACAGATCGTCGATGCGGTCTCCATCCGCGCACGGCCGACCGAGGTCGAGGACCGCGCCGTGCCCGGCCACTGGGAAGGAGACCTTCTCTGTGGAGCGAACAACACGTACATTGCAACTCTCGTTGAGCGCCATACCCGCTTTGTGATGCTTCTCAAGGTTCCGGGCAAGGACACGGCGACCGTCGTCGCCGCGCTCGCTAAACACGTGCGCAAACTGCCGCAGCAACTGCGCCGCTCCCTGACCTGGGATCGCGGCAAGGAGATGACTGACCACAAAAACTTCACCGTCGCCACCAACGTGCAGGTCTATTTCTGCGATCCACGCAGTCCTTGGCAGCGCGGCAGCAACGAAAACACCAACGGCTTGCTGCGCCAGTACTTCCCCAAGGGGAACAGAGCTCTCGCGTTTCTCTCAGGCCGACCTCAACAAGATCGCTCTGCGGCTTAATCAACGACCGCGGAAGACCTTGGGATTCGAAACCCCTGCCGATAGACTACGAGCGGTGTTGCACTGACCGGTTGAAGCCACCGCCATGAGCGGACATTCCGCAGCCGCAATCAATGTCCGCTTCTCTAATCGGCCCATTGGGGTCAAGCACTTTCAGGCTATCCGCCGCTGCAGTGTCGATGTCACTCACGGGCTCGTGCTTCTCTTCGGAATCGGCACCAGGGCCCTTCCACCATGGGATTCGAGGACGAGGCGGGACGATCTTTAGGTCGGCCTTGCCGTCAGGGTGACGGCAGGTCCAAGCGGACATGCGAACTCACCTCATCCATCGTCCCGTGAGGGACATCATTCCACCGCGCGGTGGAGTTCGAGTTTCCTCCTATTGGATCTGATCTTGCACGGCTCTCATGCTGTTGCCGCGGCTTGTTCCCGGGTCCAGCGGAACTCGCTGCCGTCAACCCAGATGCGGTGCAGGATCACGGCCAACCGGCGTGCCAAAGCCACGATCGCCTTTTTCATCCCGCGGCGCCTGGCGATCTGCATCGCCCAGGCCTTGAGCCAGGACCACTTCTTCGACCGCAGCATGCTCTGAGCTGCTTCGTAGAGCATAGCCCGCATCATCTCATCTCCGCAGCGTGATATTCTGCCGCTCCAATCGATCTCGCCGGACTGATACTTGGAACACGTCAGCCCAAACACGGCCCCGACGGCCTTGGATTTACGGAACCGAGCGGGCACATCGACGGTGGCACGATAGGTCAGCGCCACCACGGGGCCGACACCGGGGGTCGTTATCAGGCGCCGGCACACCTCGTCATCTCGCACGATCGCCAGCAAACGACGATGCAGGATGACAAACTGCTCGCGAAGCACACGCCGGACGACCAGCAGCGGTTCGACCAATATAGCCAGGTCGGGCAAGTGCTCGACCAGCTCCTTGATGCGGGGCCTCGAACTTCGCTGTCCCCACCATGCCCACCTTGAGACCGAAGTTACGCAAAGTACCGCGCAGGTCGTTGTCGATGGCGATCGCCTTCGACTGCAGCAGCTTGCGATGGGTCAGCAGCATCCGCAGCTTCTGACTGCGCAGCGTCTTCACATGCACCGGACGGTAAAGCCCCACCCGCATCATCTGCGCGATGCCGCGAGCATCGTTGCGGTCTGTCTTGTTGATCTGCGCCTTCAATAACGCCTGCATGTGTCGCGTCTCAACACAGACCACCGGAAACTCCGCCTCGGCGAGAGCGCCGAACAGCCATTGCGACAACGGCCCGGCTTCCAATCCAATTCGCTTGAAGTGGTAGGCGGCGTTCCTCAGCACCGCTAACAACGCTGCAGGTTCGCTCGCTACCTTCACTTCGCGAACGATCTTGCCGGTGTCATCCACAATGCAGACGCTCGTCTCCTTGACCGAAACGTCTAATCCCGCAAAATAGTCCATGCTGCGCTTCTCCTTCTGATGCTTGAGGCCGTAACCACGGACCTCGTTGAACCATCAGCCTGAAGCGCAGCACCCAAAATCTTCAGCTATCCACAAGCCGCAGGCCGATTACCCCATCTTTCGGGGGGCGGATTCAACGGATCGGCGCAACACCTTCTAATCTTACGAGATGGGAGGTGCGCCATGGTGACATCACGGATTTGGTTCACGGCAGCGCAGAAAGCCGAGCTTTGGGAGCGATGGAAGAACGGGCAGAGTGCCGCGGCCATGTCGCGGGCGCTGGAAAGGAAGAACAAGACCGGCGTTGAGCGGATCGTGGTACGCCATGGAGGACTGGTGCCGGCGCCGCGCCGGAGAGCCTTGGCGGCACTAAGGCTTGAGGAGCGCGAAGAGATTTCCCGCGGCATTGCGGTGGGCCGGTCGATCCGGCAGATCGCCCAGGGTCTCGGACGGGCGCCATCGACAGTAAGCCGGGAGATCAGGCGCAACGGCGGCAGTCAGGCCTATCGTGCAAACCGGGCTGATTGGCGTGCCTGGGAGCGGGCGTTGCGCCCCAAGCCTTGTCGTTTGGCGCTGCATAGAGAGCTACGATGGCGCGTGGCACAGAAGCTTGCGCTGCAATGGTCGCCGGAGCAGATCTCCGGCTGGCTGAAGCAGGAGTTCCCAACTCACCAAGACATGCAGATATCTCACGAAGCGATCTATCGCAGCCTCTTCATCCAGACCCGCGGCGTGCTGAAGAAGGAGCTGACGGCCCAGTTGCGCACTGCGCGGCGGATGCGTCGCCCCAAGAGCCACAACGCGAAGAGTGGACAGGGGCATATCCTCGATATGGTCTCCATCCGCGAGCGGCCCGCTGAGATTGAGGATCGCGCCGTGCCGGGGCATTGGGAAGGAGACCTTCTTACCGGAGCGAACGACACGCACATCGCCACGCTCGTCGAGCGCAATACCCGCTTCACGATGCTCGTCAAGATCCCCCGCAAGGACACGACGACTGTTGTTGCTGCGCTTGCCAAGCACATCGGCAAGCTGCCTGAAGAGTTGCGACGCTCCCTGACCTGGGATCAAGGCAAAGAGATGCATGGCCACAAGCGCTTCACGGTTGCCACCAACGTCCAGGTCTACTTCTGTGATCCGCGCAGTCCCTGGCAGCGCGGCTCAAACGAGAACACCAACGGCCTGCTGCGTCAGTACTTCCCGCGAGGAACCAACTTCTCGCGCCTCTCTCAGAGTCGGTTTCGAAAGTCATGAAGGACGAGCGATCCGGCGCACGAGCAGCATGACGGATGCGGCGTAGAGGAAAGCGCGTGCGGAGTCGATTGTTGCCTCAAAGTCCTTTGCCAGCCGTCGATTGCGTCCGATCCATGCGAAGAAGCGCTCGACGACCCAGCGCCGCGGGTTAACGGCAAAGCCGACCTGATCGGGGTTTTTTCGCACGATCTCGACCGCGATCAACGTGGCCTTGGCGACCTTCTCACCGGCATATCCGCTGTCGGCGAAGACCCGCTGGATGAACGGGAAGATGCGGCGCGAAGCCCGCAAAAGCGGTCCGCCGCCGTCGCGATCCTGGATGCTCGCCGGATGCGGTTCGAGCATGAGGCCACGCCCGTCCGTGTCGACAAGCGCATGGCGCTTGCGGCCGTTGATCTTCTTTCCAGCATCGTAACCGCGGGGTCCGCCGGCCTCGGTGGTCTTGACGCTCTGGCTGTCGATGATCGCACCCGTAGGGCTGGATTGGCGTCCGATCCGTTCGCGATCGAGCATGACCATAGCGTGATTGATCCTCTCGACGCGGCCTTCGTCCCGGAACTTCGCAAACCATCGATAGATCGTGCTCCACGGCGGCAAATCGCTCGGCAGCAGGCGCCATGGGCAACCCGCCCGCATGACATAGAAGATGCCATTGATGATCTCGCGCATCGGCCAGGCACGTGGTCGTCCGGTGACATTCGTCCCAGGCAGCTGAGGCTCGATCACACGCCATTCCTCGTCGGTCACATCAGTTTGGTATCGGCTCGTCTTGCGAATATGCTGCTTGCGGGTGGTTGGGGTCCACATGGCAACTCCGGGGTTGGTGTCAGCAACCACCTGGAATCACGTCAACTCCACCCACTCAACCCCTTTCGAAACGGCCTCTCAGAGTTATCTGAACGCGATTGCTCTGCGGCTCAATCAACGTCCGCGAAAGACCTTGGGCTTCGAAACGCCAGCCGATAGACTGCAAGCGGTGTTGCACTGACCGGTTGAACGCACAGGGTAAAGCGGACACCAAGATTTTAGTCAGTTGCGGCAGCTTGTGACCGATAGTGTTGAAAAATCCCCCGCTGCTTTGTGCTTGGCTCGTTATTGAGCACCTGTGGGGCGATATCGGTGTTATTGTTCACCCGCTTGCGGCGGACGCCACAGCCCTCATGCAATACAGGCGGCGGGCGCGTTCAGCACTGGCCGCCAGATATGTTTCGCCAGGGTCTTGAGGTTTTGCACGATGGCTGCGAGGTGGAACTCATCGCGCGCACTGGATAAGCCGCGCAGGCGCAATCGCTCGAAGCGGTGATGGGTTTTGAGGTGCGCAAAGCGCATCTCGACCTTCTTGCGCTCATTGCGTGATTGTTCGAACTCCGGCGTACCGACGAAGCTGCGCGCATGATCGCGGGCATCCTCATTGACGTCGCGTGTGATCTTGCGCGAGGGCGTGTTCGGACTGCATCGCGGCTTGACTGGACATGCGTGGCAGTCACGCCGCGATGCACGATAGCGCACCTTGTGGTCGCCGCCCACGTTGCCGGTGGTCTTGAGCAGCTTGTCCGCGGCGCAGACATAGACGTTACGCTTACGGTCGAACGTGAAGTCGTTGCTTGATAAGGTTCCGTCATCACGATCGCTCATGTCCTTCACCGGAATGTGCGGCGTGATGCCGGTGCCGACGAGCCAGCCGAGGAACTTGCCGGTGCCATAGGCCGTGTCGGCCAAAAGCCGTTTGGGCTTCAAGCCATGCGTCTGCTCGGTACGCTTGATCATGGTCTTGGTCGCGGCCACCTCGTCGTAGGTGCGGGCCGGAGTGGCCTCCACATCGACAATAACCGCGCGCTCGACGTCAATCAGATAATTGAGCCCATAGCCGAATTGAACGCGCTTGTTGGCTTTGGCGGTCCAAGCCGAGCACGGGTCCACCGGCGAGATCGCCTTTGGCACCTTGCGATCCGCGTCGTGATCTTCATCATCAAGGGCGCCGAGAAACTCGGCAACCGCCCGCGTCTGGCGTTCCGGCAACGACCAGTCGATCTCGTCGGGTGCCTTGGCATGATAACGGCTGGCGTCCGCCTCCATGACGCTGGCATCGACCGCAAAGGCTTCACCCTTGACCAAACCCGCATTCATGCAGGCCCGCACTACCGCCTCGAAAACCTGACGGAACAGGTCGCTGTCGCGGAACCGGCCGTGACGATTGACCGAGAAGGTCGAGTGGTCGGGAACCTTGTCCTCAAGGTCGAGGCGGCAGAACCAGCGGTAGGCAAGGTGTAACTCGACCTCCTCGCACAGCCGCCGCTCAAAACGAATGCCGTAGCAGTAGCCAATGATCAGCATCCGGATCATCAGCTCAGGGTCGATCGATGGGCGGCCGATCTCGCTGTAGAACGGCTCAAGCTTCTCGCGAAGGTCACCCAGTATCCGGGTCACAACCGGATTGATACGGCGCAACAGATGACCCGCTGGAATGCGCTTCTCGAGGTTGAAAAGGTAAAACAACCGGCTCTGATCGCCGCTCTGCCGACCCATCATGATCCGACCCCGCCGCTGAAACCCTCAACGAAACGGAATCATAATTCGCCGACTATCTCGAGGACTTTTTCAACAGTATCGACCCAAGACGGACATTCGAGATTTGAAAATGGTGCGCCGCGTCGGCCTGTGATGCTGGGCGTTGTTGCGGTAATATGTCATATGCGCGAACGGATATTTGGCAGCAACGGGATGTCCTTGATGACCGCGCGAGTTCAATCGACTGATCCTTCCAAAGACGAGGCTTTAATCGAGGCGCTGGTCGGGGAACAAACGGTTTCGTGGAACAAAGGCGATGCTCACGCCTTCTCCGCCAGATGCACCGAAGACGTCAGTTTCACCAATATTGCTGGAACTTCTCACTACGGACGAGCGGCCTTTGAGCAACGTCACGCTGAGCTTTTCGCGGGCATATTTAAGGGAAGTATTCGAAAGCAATCTATCGAGAAGCTTCGGTTCCTCCGCGAAGATGTGGCGATTGCAGACGTGAAAATGGAATTGAGGGGTTATGCGAGATTACCTCCCGGCATTCAAAGCGGAAGTGACGGTGTTCACCGCACGAGTTTGCAGTTGGTCCTGACAAAGGAACAAGACGGTTGGCGCATCGCTGCCTTCCATAACGTTACTATCGTCCCATCAACTGCTCGTCTCTAAGCGTCGCGTTTGGTCGAAATTGGATCTGTCGCTGACGCGTGGCAAGGGTCGTCACCAGTTCTGTCGAGACGGCGGCCTGCCTCGTGCAACGGCGTCTATGGACCTCGGCGTATGAAGGGCGCGCCCCCGGCCTCACGCGAACCAGGGAACTCATTCATATCGCCGGGCTACGGTGTCGCCGGGCTGGATCGCGAGAATGGAAACGCTTCAGTTCGTTAGTCTTAGACCGGCGAAATGTAGACAGCTCGTTGAAGGGGGATGGTCGGGTTAGGCGCTGGTGCCGTGGTGGTGCAGGCAAAGATTTCGGCTATTCCCTCTTGCTTGGCGATCTTCTTGGCTGTGTGAACGGCCGTCAGGAAGGAAAGCTCGCTCACGGTCTTTGAGCGTTGGTGGGCGACCGCAATGGTAAGGCCGGCAGCATGTCTCGTTTCCGCGTATTTCTCGCCGTACATCACCAGCACGTGTTTTTGCTCGGCGGGAATCTCGCTTGGTGACTTTATGTACCTTACTCTTGGCATCGGTAAATCGTAATTCTGTCCAATCAGGCGGTATGGCCGTCGAAGTTACCTGTCCTGGGAATGTTCTTTTCCTGTTGCGGTGTCATCTTGGAGGTATCCTGGCCGCCCGGCACACCTCGCGGCCCGAGTTTTCTGCGGGCGCGTTCGTCCTCGCTTAGCCGTTCTTCTTCGCGGGTCTCTTGCGCCATCTATCCTCTCCTTGGCGTTGGTAATGAAGGCAGTGCAATAACGCCATTTGGGCCGCTGTTACCCCAGCCCTAGTCAGGGGACTGGGGCCGGGGATTCCATCTTTAGGACGGCACGCAACAATACACTCACGTTACATACTATCCCGCTTATTATCCTATCAAAGCTAGGAGTTAGGCCGCAGCGCGGATGCTGGGTGAACCGACTACGCCGCTCTTTTCCATCACCGACTTCATTTCACTTGAGCCGTACCAGGTGCGGGCCTTCGATACGTCGGCGACATCCTGGAGGATCAGCACATCATTGGGGTCGTCGGTGCCGCGAAACACTCTGCTTTTCGTGATGCCGGCCGACGCGCGATTCTTCTCGTTCCCATTGTAGCTCGTTTGCCATGCGTTGAAGTCTTTGACCTTGAAGTGAACAGTCAGGTTTTCGTTATTCATCGGTGCTTTCCTTTGTGAATATCTCTTAGTGCGCACGCACAGGTGCGCATGGCCGGTGCGGGTACCGACGGCAACCGCAATGCAGGCCAATATCGACCTTTTGGATTAGAATTGTGCCAGCCGATGGCATCAGTGCTGCCAGTGGGTGAACGGAGACTTCGACATGTCGCCGTTTCGTGGGCAGCTCCCAGGCAGGCCACTGCCTGCCAGTATCTCTGCAACTGTGGTGCCCCGCATCAACGCACAAGGGTGAGGCGAGAATTTAGTTTCCGGTGGAACCGGTGATGGCGGTTGGCCTCACGTTTAAAACAAGATCGGCGCTCTATTCGGCCACTATTGAAGCCGCTTCTGCAGCCTATCGAAATTTCAGGTTAACTCGATAAATCAACATCAAAGACGCGCCCTCAAGGCATTGCCTGAAGAATCGAAGCGGCCTAGCGGCTAGACCGTGAGAATGAGTGAGTCGTGAGAACGCTCGTGGCTAATCAGAAAAACATGTGGGAGAACGTCCATGGAAATGCGATCCGATCAACAAAAACCGCCTGACGTCTTGCAAGAGCGACGAACATCGAACGAACTTGTCGAGCAGATCCGCAAATTGCGCTGGATGGGTTTAGAGGAGGAAGCGGTGATAGTGCAGAACGAGCTGAACCTACGGCGGGAGACGGCGGACAGTGTCGTCGCGGCCTCGCACGACACGGACTGAGTTCTCGTTCCATCATGGCTCGCTCGTGCCAGCGAGGCGCCCATCATTTCATTTGCATTTGGGTGGGTTTTGACGGTCGCCGAACGCTATCCGCTAGTTTTAGCCATTCATCTGCCATTTCGCGTTGGATAGCGCGAGAATGCGGATCAGTTGCCGAAGTCACTAGGTACAAACAATGCGCAGCGTAATACGCATACTCCTTCCGCTTGTCACTCTTTGGAATTACCATGCCCGCCTCCGTGACGAATAAGCCGCTCGGAGAAACTGGAGCGCGCCATCAGGACTAGTCTGGTCAAGACAGACCACTCTGCAAAATCCGGTCAGTATTCATCCGCCTATAGGAAAAGATTAGAAATCTAGCGGCCGCCGCGAGCACGAACATCCGAATGAACCACAGCACTCCGCAGAAAGGATGATTAATTGACCTATGTAATCAACGAGAGTTGCATCAAGTGCAAGTTGATGGATTGTGTGGAGATCTGCCCCGTGGATTGTTTTTACGAGGGTGAGAACATGCTCGTCATCCACCCGGATGAGTGCATTGATTGTGGCGTGTGCGAGCCCGAATGCCCGGTCGATGCGATCAAGCCGGACACGGAACCAGGCATGGAAAAGTGGCTGCGGATCAACGCCGAATACGCCAGGGCATGGCCCAACATTACCGTCAAGAAGGACCCCCCCGGCCGACGCCAATGAGTGGCAGGGTAAGCCGGACAAGCTCCAATACTTCTCACCAAACCCCGGTGTGGGTGGTTGACCCCTGAGCGCCGGAGGGGAGTTGGTTCTGCTGCCTTTACACAGTATGCGGCTGTGTCGGCGTTTTCCGAATTTCGCGCATGTCTCCGTGGAGTACTCTGGCCACCTACCCATTGTTCCAGGCGATGGTGACCGCGTCCCAACTCGTTTCGGTGATAATGCCGTTGTCAGCAGCAGCTCCTTGCCAATAAACGCGGGCACCCTTCTTGAGAGCCTTGGATTCGTCGACTGTCATTGTTGTTTCTTCCGGTGCATGAGCATCGCTGCGCGCAAAGTTGAGAGCACAGCGCAACGGTGCGCAGAACATTTAATTCGCGGTCGATGTGGCGGCGGTAGTTATACGCCTTCGGCGCCCACATCGGACCTCAGCTGACTTTCGGGCACAAATTGCGCTTGGCGATATGCTAGTGTGGCGGCCTTCGGCCGAACGGAGAAGTCCCCATGAAACGTCACCTACAGTTTGGGGCTGTATTTGCACATCTATCCAAACAAGCACTTTCCGTTTGTTCGCAAGCCTGCAAGTCCGCAACGTATCTCGCGTTCGGGCCTTGACATGAGCTAGGCCCAGGCTGACCGCCGCTGGTAAGGCAAGCGTACACCTTACAGAATTTACGCGCGTTTATGCAGGCTTTCCTGCAAGCGTCACATTGTGGGCTCGCTAACTGAGTTTCGGCCGTGCCGGTGCAGCCGATTGATATCAGCAAAAATACTAGCGACGAGACGAGCGTCTTTTGCATGCTCCTACGGCCTGTTGGATTTCGCGCCATCCAAATTGCTGGGAGTTAAGTGTAGCATCGCTCCAACAAATTATCGAAAGTGTACAACCTAGTGAGACAACCGTGAACGCTCGGCGCCGAAATGTCGGCTGATGGTCTAGGCTGTGTGAAAACGAAATCTGATTTGGTCGTAACGCCGAGCGGAGGACGAATTTTTACGTTTTTCGGCTCTGCGCATGACCACAGGGCTCAAGATTCCAGGTGTTGCGATACCGCGTTGAGTTTTGACACAGCCTGGATCCGAAGCGGACATCCAATGACGCTACCGGCGCGGGCGTGCGTTAGGACCGACTTGATCACTTATTCGCCCGGTTCCACTTCTCCCGGCGCGATTTGCTTATTGATGTCCTGCGAGACCTACTATTACCAGTGTAACGCGGGCCACTCCTGAAAAGCCCAATGCTCGCGCTGGAGCAGGCATGAGATCGATTATGCGGCCCGGAATAAATGGACCACGATCATTTATCCGAACCACGACAGACTTCCCGTTTGCAGGGTTCGTAACTCGAACCTTCGATCCAAACGGTATGGAACGGTGCGCAGCGGACATATCGTCGGCGCGTGTTTGCTCGCCATTCGCAGTTGGACCGCCGGCATAGATGGATGCGTTTCCTGTTTCCGAAGTAGCGCCTCCAATTAAGCTAGGCAGTAACAGATGAAGAGCGACAAGCGGTAGTACGGCTGCGGTTTCAGGCCCGCTTACAATTTCGAGGTGAACCAGCGGCTTGGTGGGCTCAATGATAATGATCGCGCCGACCGCGCTTCGTTGATCAATCGACACCGATGGAGTTCCGGTCGAAGTCGGAGCCGGCTGGGCGGTAGCAACCGACAGCGCGAATTGAAGAGCTGCGACGCTTATGAATAGCCTTCGCATAAATGGTTCTCGATGCGCCGCAGGCTGACAGTTGAGTATGAGACCGCCGAAAGTGGCGGCCCACTTTTCTTCTGCAAACCTACGTGAGCGTAAGCTATTTTTTTCCGTGCTCTTCGAGATGAGCCTTCACCGCCTCTTCCGCGTGGCCTCTGCCGTGAATTATGTGGCCCCTAGCCACGTGAGCATGGTGTGCAGCCTTCTCGTGACCCCCAGCCTCATGATGTTTGGCCGCTTCCCCATGGTGGCGAGCGGCATGCGTCAAATGTTCTGATGCTTTCTTATGATGCTCTGCAGCTTTCCTTGACATATGTTTTCTCCGCATGAAGTGAGTTGTTAGGCAAAACAATATCGCGAGCGGTGCGTCAATTCTGAGCAAAATTGCTCATTCGTGTCCGTTGAGGTGGGGATCGAAGGAACTTATGTTCTGTGCGAGACGTTGAAATGCATGATCATCTCCTTGTGGCGGTTGCATTCTATCCCCGATCCGTCGCCCGGACTGTTTCACTGGCTTTTCGTCCTGACGGCGGTAATGATCATGGGATATCTCCTTATAATGAGGCACTCGCAGCACGCTCGAATAATCCATCCCGAGTTGAATACGGTCGCTGATAGTTCAAAAACCTGATGAGATGTTTCCTTCTGGGCAGCCGCGGCAGCTTCTGATGTTGTGGACGGCGCCCGCTCCCGGCATCGAAGTGCCATAGAGTGGTTGCGTCGAACGCACCACATTGAGGGGAGCCGTCCACATGCAAGTTACCACGATTGGCTTGGATATCGCAAAGAACGTGTTCCAGGTTCACGGCATCGACGCCAGCGAGAAGGTCGTCGTTCGCAAGCAACTCCGACGCAGCCAGGTACTGGTGTTCTTCAAAGCCTTGTCGCGGTGCCTTGTCGGCATGGAAGCCTGCGCCACGGCCCATTATTGGGCGCGTGAGCTCACGAAGCTTGGCCACGAGGTACGGCTGATGCCGGCGAAGGACGTGAAGGCCTACGTCAAGCGCAACAAGAACGATGCCGCCGACGCCGAAGCGATCTGCGAAGCGGTGCGGCGGCCGACGATGCGTTTCGTGCAGGTCTAAATCGGCCGAGCAACAGGGCCAGTTGATGCTAGCATCGAACACGCGATCTTTTGATGCGGCAGCGGACCCAGCTGATCAATGCCTTGCGCGCGCATATGGCCGAGCTCGGCATAGTGGCTGCGCAAGGGCGCGAAGGGATCAAGGAACTGCTGAGGATCATTGCGAGCGAGAAGGATGCGCGCTTGCCGGTCGATGCTCACACCAGCCTAGTGGTGTCTGGCGGCGGGGCTTCAGGCGATGCAGACGATGATCGGATCGATCGAGAGGCGGATCATTATGCAGCATCGCTCGAACGAGGTGAGCAAGCGGCTCGAGACCATCCCTGGGATAGGCATTATGGGCGCGACCGCTATCGCCGCCACCGTCTCGGATCCGAAGGTTTTTCGATCGGGGCGTGACTTTGCGGCCTGGATTGGGCTCGTGCCGCGCGAAGACTCGACCGGTGGCAAACAGAAACTCGGGCCGATCTCGAAGCAGGGCGACCAATACCTGAGACGCATTCTGGTGGTTGGAGCCCATGCGATATTGAAACGGGCGCGCCATCAGCCAGAGAAGTATCCCTGGGTTACACGGCTTCTCGGCCGCAAACCGTTCAGGGTCGTGGCGGTCGCCCTTGCCAACAAGATGGCGCGCATCGCCTGGGCGTTGCTGGCCAAGGGCGGCACCTATCGGGCGCCTGCGCTTGCGGCAGCGGCGTAAGCGGTCTGGCGATGGGAGAATGAGGTTGCGTCTGTGCGTATATGAACTGCAGGGGTGATGACGACGTTGATGCGAAACGGTCGAGACCGTCGATCGGGAAAACCCGTTAAGGGCCACGCGATAGTTGAGCGCGCGCTTTTGGTTGGGACCCGATCAGCGGATCACATCAGGGCCAGCGGCCATAGCGGTCGCATCGCGACGGAGGCACGCCTCCCAGCGAAAACAGGCCGGATACATGGCTGCACCCGAACGCTTCGCAGAAAAGTCAGATTCCCTCTTGCACCGCGGGCGGTCGCGGTAGGGACGGAGATTACTCTCCGCCCCCCGCACAGATCCCGGCGGGCGCTGCTAACGCACCGGGCTCCCACCTTGGATGGTGACGAGGAACCGCTTCTCTGGCCACGGATGCAGGATGCGTGGGAACGGCAGGTACCGGTCAGCGATCGTCTTCATTCTCGTCCACGTAAGTCGACGTCTGTGGCTTCGACGCACCAGCGCGCCATGCCAACGTTCGATCACGTGATGACGGAATGCTGAGATCGCTGAGCCGCTCATCGGCACAGCATAGTAGGCCATCCAGCCGCGCAGGACCTGAGCAAGCCATTTGCCCTGCCCATCGATCCCGTCGTGGCGGGTCACCATGAGCTGCTCCTTGATCTCCCGAAGTTTGGTTCGCATGCGCTTGGCCATCGGCTTCCTTCCGAGCACGAAGCCGCTGCCATCCCGCCGGGCCGCGCAATAATGCTTGAACCCCAGGAAGTCGAACGTCTCCGGCTTGCCGAGGCCTCGAGCGCGGCGGTTCGCAATCGCGTGCCGACCAAACTCGATGAGCCGCGTCTTATCGGGATGAAGATTTAGTCCAAAACGAGCGAGCCTCGCCTTGAGATCGGCAAGGAATTGCTCCGCTTCGTGCCGATGCTCGAAGCCAACGATAAAGTCGTCCGCGTAGCGCACGACAATCACGTCGCCAGTGGCGCATCGCTGCCGCCACTGGTGGACCCATTGATCATAGACATAATGGAGGTAAATGTTCGCCAAGAGCGGGCTGATGACCGCGCCCTGCGGCGTCCCGTCCTCCGTCTCGATCACGCGTCCATCTTCGAGCACGCCTGCCGTCAGCCATTTGGCAATCAACCGGGTGATTCGGCGGTCGCCAATCCGATGCTCGACGAAACGGATCAGCCAATCCCGGCTGACCTTGTCGAAAAAGGATTGTACGTCGCAGTCGAGCACCCAGTTGATGTGTCGCCTGCCGATCCCGAACGCGAGTGCATCCAACGCTTGATGCTGGTTGCGCTTCGGCCGGAACCCGTAGCTGAAGCCCAGGAACTCCGACTCATAGATCGGCGTCAGGATCGCCACCACCGCTGCCTGGACGATCTTGTCCTCTACGGCAGCGATGCCGAGCGGCCGCTGTCTGCCATCTGCCTTCGGAATGTAGGTCCGGCGCGATGGCAGCGCTCGATACGCTCCCGTTTGAACGCGAGAGTGGAGGCCCGAGAGGTTTTCCTCGAGGCCTTCCACGTATTCGCTCCACGTCACCTCGTCGACACCCGGCGCGGCGGACTTCTTCAGACCGAAGAAGCTCGCCCGCAAAACGTCAACGGTGAGGTGATGCAGGAGCGCCGTCAGCTTGTCCTGTCTGTTCCTGATGACGGCTTCTCGTATGCGGGCCTGCGCTTGTGACACGGCTGCCCGGCTCTGCGTCCGGACCGTGCTTTGCAGTTCCGCATTCTCCTTGGCCCCGCCCCTTCGCTCCACGAGCTCCGCCGCAGCCGAGGCCGCTTTGTTCGCTCGCTTCTTTGCTACTTCGGGCAGGTCCGACTTCTCCGTCGCGCTCATCGTCGGCTACAGCCTCCGGCCTTCCCGACAACGTCCCGGCCACGACTGGCGGGGGCGGCGATGGAGATCTCCCGGTTCCCGTGCAAAAGGCTTCTGCGCATGCCAGGGTCTACGACGACGCGGGGTCGGCGTGTGTCTTGCGATATCGACACCAGCCGTGTTGCCTTCTGTGGGACGGAAAACATCAGCACCCCGAACTTGTCTTACGCCGCTCAATACCTCGCCTGCGCCCTCCCCTGTGAACGCTTCACGTTTGTCCTCGCGGACAACCCGCGCATCACTCGGGGCCAGTGCGGTTCGCTACTCCTTCACCGTGACGGACTTCCACCGTCTACCTCTTGCCGGTCTCCCGGCGCACCCGTCCATACATGGCCCTTAACGGACATCCCGGCCGGCGCAATTTGTGTCCGCATTTGGGGGTGTCGGCTCAACCGGTCGACGCAACACGAGGAGCAGCTGGCAATAAATAACGATGACGGCTTGCCAAATTGCTCGCCCGAACGATTTCAGCGAGTCCATCCGCAACCAGCTATCCCATAACGGGATTTGCTCTGCCGACCGCGTACCACCACGAGTTCTCTAACTTGTCAGCCTATAATCGATCTTTGGCCTCTAAGGGAAAGTGTTGCGTCGACCGGTTGAGCCGGCAGTGGCGAACCGGACACGAAACAGATTACCCCGATGCGGTGAGATTCAGCGATCCTGTGTTCCCGGTCACATCGCTTTGGGTGCCGGGGTATAGGGTTTGTTTGCCGGGTGCGGAGGCTGCCATGAAGAAGATGATGCTGAAATTCCCGATCAATTTCGGTGAAGCTGTGAAGCAGGTCTTTGTTGGTACTTGCCGCGTTGCCTCTCCCGATCTGCAGGACCTGAGCGACCGCGGCTTGGCGGATATCGGCCTTAGCCGACGCAGGACGGATTTTGAGGCCACCAAGCCATTCTGGATGGCCTAGCTATTCGCCAAAGACGACAGACACTTGCGAAAAGAGTTTTCGCATGAAACCGCTCGCTATGACGGCCATGGTGTTTTGCTTGTTCTTTGCCTCTCGGGCATCTGGCGCCCACAACGTGACCGCCAAGTCCGAAAAGAAATCAATCGATTCCCGGTAAGTGCACGCCATCGTTAAGCGGTCGACGCCTTCCAGGCTCAGCACCAACTGCAGCGGCGGAATCCGCTTGCGCCGCGCGTATCGGCGTTTCAGCTGGTTACGCCGAGCCAAGTCAAGCTCATGAGCGCCAGCATCCCAATCGTGGCTAGGACGAGAAATAGAATGATTGATGGCTCAGGAATGAACCGCAGCAGCGACTGACAATTGGACATGACAAATCAACGTTGCGAAGCCGCATTAGTTCCGTTTTTCAGCCTGTGATGCGGCAAAGCCAAAGCAGCACCCAGCCCAAGAACATCAACCACGTGATCGTCAGGATAAGCGCAAGCAGAAGTATGGCTGCTGCGAAGTAGGTCCGGGCGCTGCGCATGGCCGCATGGGCGTCTCTTGTTCGGATGGGGCGTGGCCCCGGACCACCGGAAGCTTGGGAGCGTTAGGAAGCCGGGGCCACCGACGTCTCGGCCAGGGCTGCCATCCGTGACGCCGTAATAGCAACGCCGTGGATCAAATAACGTTGCGCTTTCTCTTGAGGCAGAGGCGGTCGAGCACTCTATTAAGTGAGCAATATTGGACAGTCTTCAACTTCGCACAGGGGTAGCTTTACTGAAAACTGGGAACGTGCCCCCGACCTTTTCAGGCAACGCGTTCATTCCCCAGGCCGTCTTTTTTTGATGGGACTTGCGTCTCCTGGTGGAAATTCGTCCAGGAGGAAACGAAGATGTACATTTCGAGCGAAAATATTCTCATCACATTTTTGCTTATTAATGCGCTGAGCGGCGCCATGTTGGGCCTGCGGTTTAGCGTGTTTGTGGTTGTTCCTCTCGTCGCCGTCGCTCTCCTTGAGGCGCGACTTCTTAGGACGACGTGGATGTCGTCACTCGCGTGGAGTGCTGTTCTAGTCTGTTCGCTCGAATTGGGTTATTTGGCTGGCGCTGCTTTGGGCGCAATGCGGTCGCTATTACCCATCCACCTATTACGTCGCGATTCTGATCGTGCCGGGGAGACGATGAATTTGCAGGAACTAAAGTCGACGGATGGTGTTGGGGATTCGGACGGATAGTGCTGCTTCTGTGCCCCCTCACAGCCCCCCGACACCTTGCGGTGCTGTCCGTCTACTAGGGCTCAGCGATCGGCGAGAATGCACAACATTTCCGAGTCAAAACGGGACGCCGCCGAGTGTCGGCGCATGGCTGCAGCAGAGACAAATCCAATCATTGCAGGACAGCTGCTTGTGATAGCCGACGCCTGGGACAAGGTTATTCGCGAGTACGAACGAGCAAGGTCTAGCTCATTCTAACGGCGCTATGGCCGGCACTCGACGTTTTCCAAACTCAGCTTCCAAACTCAGCGCCAACTGTAACGGAACAACAGTCTGGCCCGTTACGCACATCACACGCGACGATTATCGCTTTTGTGAAACAGCACTTGCTGAAATCGGATTGGCGTTTGGGTCACTAAGTCTCGACGATATCGGGCAGTTGTCGCCACCGGGAGCAGGCCGCCGCTCGCTAATGCGAGGCGGCTCTCAAGCGGGCGACCTCAGGCGTCGCGTGAAACTCGGCGAGGGTTGGATCGAAAAGCCGGGCGGCCCAATTCATCACTATGAATTGGGTACAGAGTATGGTTCCAAAGGGCTGCACGTCGTGATTTCTGGACAGGTTGCCGTCAACGAAGGTGAGAGTGGTAAGCCATTCTCAGTTGATACAACGGTTCCGTGGCCGACTTTGACAGCGCCTCGCCCGGCCGGGCGGCAATGCCACCGGCCTGAGCACCATCGCGCCTGAGCTAACAGGGAAAAGGCTGGAACTCAAATCATTATCGCAGCGCACAGCCAAAGTCGCTGTTGGGTCAGACTCGGCCGCGCCCGTCACAAGCTGGCATGTCCGCTGGGAATAGCGAACACGGAGAATTGGCGCAGTCGCCGCAGTTAATGATCCGAACCCGGTGTTGGCTGCCTCTGGAACCTGGTTAGGTTTGCGTCAAATTTGCTGAGGCTGCTTGATATAGGTCAACCTTTGTAGATCTTCCGGCACCTAAGAGGCCGTTTCGAAAGGGGTTGAGTGGGTGGAGTCGACGTGATTCCAGGTGGTTGCTGACACCAACCCCGGAGTTGCCATGTGGACCCCAACCACCCGCAAGCAGCATATTCGCAAGACGAGCCGATACCAAACTGATGTGACCGACGAGGAATGGCGTGTGATCGAGCCTCAGCTGCCTGGGACGAATGTCACCGGACGACCACGTGCCTGGCCGATGCGCGAGATCATCAATGGCATCTTCTATGTCATGCGGGCGGGTTGCCCATGGCGCCTGCTGCCGAGCGATTTGCCGCCGTGGAGCACGATCTATCGATGGTTTGCGAAGTTCCGGGACGAAGGCCGCTTCGAGAGGATCAATCACGCTATGGTCATGCTCGATCGCGAACGGATCGGACGCCAATCCAGCCCTACGGGTGCGATCATCGACAGCCAGAGCGTCAAGACCACCGAGGCCGGCGGACCCCGCGGTTACGATGCTGGAAAGAAGATCAACGGCCGCAAGCGCCATGCGCTTGTCGACACGGACGGGCGTGGCCTCATGCTCGAACCGCATCCGGCGAGCATCCAGGATCGCGACGGCGGCGGACCGCTTTTGCGGGCTTCGCGCCGCATCTTCCCGTTCATCCAGCGGGTCTTCGCCGACAGCGGATATGCCGGTGAGAAGGTCGCCAAGGCCACGTTGATCGCGGTCGAGATCGTGCGAAAAAACCCCGATCAGGTCGGCTTTGCCGTTAACCCGCGGCGCTGGGTCGTCGAGCGCTTCTTCGCATGGATCGGACGCAATCGACGGCTGGCAAAGGACTTTGAGGCAACAATCGATTCCGCACGCGCTTTCCTCTACGCCGCATCCGTCATGCTGCTCGTGCGCCGGATCGCTCGTCCTTCATGACTTTCGAAACCGACTCTAAGATTTAACGTATTCAATGCCTGAGCAACGGAATGCAGTCGTTAGTCGTGAAGCGATCGATTGTGATCGCAGGCCACAAGACCAGTATCAGCCTCGAAGACGCATTTTGGGCGGCGCTAAAGCATATTGCGTTTGTGCGGCAGTCCACGCTATCAGATTTGGTGTCGTCGATTGATTCCGAGCGACAGCCCGGCAACCTGTCCTCGGCGATACGCTTGTTTGTTCTCGACTACTATCAGACCGCCGCCGAAAGACCAATGGCGCTGGCGCTTGGTGATGAACCGCACGGCGCAATCCCTCCGCAGCAACAAGCACTCCAGCCCAACGATCCGCAGACGGAGTAGAACGCAATCCGAGTCCGGTTGTGGCCCGAAGCGGCGCTCGCCGCCGTGCAATGGAAGGTAGCTATTGGGGGCATAGCGGACGCGACCGAAGGTCGTCAGAAGCGCCGGTTTTGAACCAACGCTATTTCCGGAATGCCTGGAAGACTGGATCGGCGAGGACGATCCGGTTCGCGTTGTCGATGTCTTCGTCGAAGAACTCGATCTGGCCGAGCTTGGGTTTGGTGGGGTTGACCCCGAGACCACCGGCCGACCTTCATGTCACCCATCGGTGCTGCTGAAGCTTTACATCTACGGCTATCTCAATCGGGTGCAGTCGAGCCGGCGGCTGGAGCACGAGGCCGCGCGCAACGTTGAGGTGATGTGGCTGACGGGCCGGCTCGTCCCCGATCACAAGACGATTGCCGACTTCCGCAAGGATAATGGCACTGCCATCCGCAAAGTGTGCGCGCGCTTTATCGCGCTATGCCGCACGATGGGCCTGCTCACACAAGCCAGCGTCGCGATCGACGGCAGCAAGTTCAAGGCGGTGAACAACCGCGACAAACTTCACGCGTGCCAAGATGGAGCGGCGGATGGCACAGATCGAGGAGAGCGTCGCACGTTATTTGCAGCAACTCGACACTGCCGACCGGCAGGAACCGTCAGAGGCCCTCAAAACCAAGACGAGCCGCCTCAAAGAGAAGATCGAGACGCTGAAGGAGCAGATGCGTCGTCTCGAGCGTCTCAAGGTGGAGATGCTCGCCACCCCGGACCAGCAGATCTCGCTGACCGATCCCGATGCCCGCTCGATGGCGACCAGTGGCCGTGGTTCCGGCGTCGTCGGCTACAACGTCCAGATTGCCGTCGAGGCCAATCATCATCTGATCGTCATGCATGAAGTAACCAACGACGGGACTGACCGATCGCAACTCTCCCATGTGGCCAACGAGACCAAGGCGGCACTGGGTGTGGAGAAGCTCGATGCCGTCGCCGACCGCGGGTACTTCAACAGCGAAGAGATTAGAGCATGCGAGGAGGCTGGCATCACGGTTACGCTGCCAAAGCCGATGACCTCGAACGCAAAGGCGGAAGGACGCTTCGGCAAGCAGGACTTCCGCTACGTGGCTGCGGAGGACGTTTACAAGCAGACATTGTCATCGGAGGCAAAATAGCGTTCAAAAAGATATCTTCGTCGGAGGGCTAAGCGGTTACGCCTCCATCCGACTTACCAAACTAAGGGGCGCAGTACATCGCTTGCAGGCGCCGCACTTGCCATTAGCCTTCAATTTGCAAACGTCACCGACATTACGATATTCACCGTAAGAGCCGGGACAACAGTGCTTGAAAAGATTGGGCTCGAATTCGAGCGGGCTACAGGAAACAAACTGCACGTAACAACCGATGTCGGGCCGGCATTGGTCCGAAAAATAAATGCGGCGAGCCGTTTGATATCCTCATCACCGGGGCTCCAGCGTTCGAAGCACTTATCAAAAATGCTCTTGAGATAGCCAATTGATTTTGCGCCGAGCAGTGCGCGTTTACCTTTTGACCCACAAGAGACATCCGGCGCTTCGTGTCTGAATTCAGTCACTTTTTCCTGAACATCTCATAAAAGTAAGCTCCAGCGATCATCACGAACGCAAGCGCGCCGAGAGCCAAAGAGACGATGGCCGCGGGCGATATCGACTGGTGTGTCTGGTAGATGTCGATCGCTCTCATGATAAACGAGGCGGCAACGAGAATAATTGCAACGATCAGGCCGATCTTTACCGCCCTTCGACGAGCATCTGAACGTTTGTATGCGAGCATGTCAGTCTCCTTGAAGCGTTTCCGTCAAGCCAAGCCAGTTTAGAGCTGATCCATGCCCACCTCCAACGAATACCGGCAATCGGCCGAAGAGTGCTACCGCTTGGCAGGCGAGGCGAAGACCGAGACTGATCGCATAGCGTGTCTCGCACTTGCACGCACATGGCTCGAAGCTGCGTCGCATCCGGACAAAATGATCCAGAACAGATCACCGAGGAGGAGAAATTGGAGAATGCATGGAAGCAGCAACCTGAGACGCCACAAAATCGAGCTCGTTCGGGGTGGCGGCAACGGGTGTTAGGATTCTTTCGTTAGCAAAGACTGGAAGCCGAGATCGCTAGCACCTGCGGAACATTGAATGCGATGCGCCGACGCACCACGCTAGCTCCAAGGATTGCGGTTGATGATTCCCCACTCGACGTCCGCATGCCGGTGACGCAGCGACTGATGAGGAAAGTCCGATTTTGTTAGTCAGTCGCGTTTAGTTGCAGCGCTCTATTGGCCCGACGATCCGAAGAACTCCGCGCCAAGCAGAATTTAACCTGCGACCCCCTCGTCCCGAACGAGGTAGTATAGGTTGCTTGCTTTGAATTTTCAGCTCTTTTTGTCACGGCCGTCAACGTTTGTTCGCGTTCTGACCCTCCCAATCGGTGGCAAAGCTGTGGCGGAATTCACACCACAACATTACGATCACAGCAGGTCAATTGAGGAGTGTCAGTGTTGGCTAAGCGGGTCTTGTTGGGCGACATCGGTGCAACCAATGCTCGGTTCGCGATCGCGGGTGATGACGAGTTAGGCCCAGTTAGGAGTTTTGAAGTAGCGACGTTTACTAGGTTTGTTGACGCGTTAGCCGCTTTTTTGAAAGAAATCAGCGTTCCAGTTACAAGCGCCTTGATCGCCGTTGCGGGCCCGATTAAGGGTCAGCACGCGGCGCTCACAAATTCCACTTGGATCATCGATGCTGGCGAGCTGAAAAAATCTTTTGGATTACGGACTCGTATCGTCAACGATTTCTACGCAGTCGCAATCTCCCTGCCGGTACTGAAGCCAGAGGATCTAATTGGGATTGGAGGCGGTAAAATCGAAATTGGCGCGCCTAAGGCGGTCCTGGGCCCGGGGACCGGCCTCGGTGTTGCCTGTCTTGTCAAAGACTTGAGTAGTCCGGTGGTCATCACTAGCGAGGGCGGACACGCGACTTTGGCGGGAACCTCCGATCGAGAACATCGGATAATTCAATATTTGCGTCGCCGGTTCGGACACGTTTCAGCGGAGCGAGCGGTCTCGGGTAGTGGATTGGAAAACCTCTATCAAGCAATAGCTGCAATCGACGGTCTGACTGTTGAGACTCAGAGTGCAGCAGAAATAACGAACAGAGCCCTCCAACATAGTTGTGAAATAGCCTATGAAGCGCTTCATACCTTCTGCGCTTTTCTGGGCTCTTTTGCAGGAAATGCAGCTCTCACTTTCGGAGCGAGAGGCGGCGTATATATCGCCGGCGGTATCTCGCCGCGAATCCTAGGTTTTCTGGCCCATTCAGACTTTCGGAGCCGGTTCGAGTCTAAGGGCCGGTTTCGCAGTTATCTCGAAGCCATACCGTCCTATGTGATCGTCCATCCTAACGCTGCGTTCCTTGGACTGAACTCCCTGGCTTGAATGGACATTCCTGACTTATCGTCAGCGTCGGCTTTTGCCTAGACGTCCTCGTGTGCATTATGGATTGAATACGGTTTAACGCCGTCAACGGCCACACACTGGGTGAGGTCACAACGAGGTTTGTAAGTTGGCAAAGTTTCCTCTCGGCGTTGGTCCGAAACACTCGCAGGTCGTCGTCCTTGTCGGGGCCACTGGCGACCTATCTCGACGGAGGCTGTTGCCCGGCCTTTTCCACCTATCGAATGCCGGGTTTATCCCTGGTTGCCAAATCGTCGGCGTTTCACTGGACAACATCGACTCCGACGGATTTCGCAAGATTGCGCGCGAGGCTCTCGATCAATTCTCCAGTCGCAAGGTGAAGGATGCTGAGTGGGCCGCCTTCGCCGCCACATTGGACTATGTGCCAATGGCTGGTGACGCGTCCGTTCTCAAAGCGGCGGTAGAAAAGGCAGAACGGAAATTGGATGGCAAGAGCCAGCGTGTGCACTATCTGAGCGTTCCACCAAATGCCGCTTTGTCGGCGGTGCACTTGTTGGCGGAAGCTGATCTCGTTGATCGTTCACGAATCATTATGGAAAAACCGTTTGGCACCGATCTTGAAAGCGCGGTGTCGCTGAATGCAAAGCTGCACGAAGTTTTCGCCGAGGATCAAATTTTCCGGATAGATCATTTCCTTGGGAAGGAACCGGCACAAAATATTCTCGCATTCCGCTTCGCTAATGGCTTATTTGAGCCGATCTGGAACCGCAACTTCATCAACCACGTGCAGATCGACGTTCCGGAGACGATTGGGCTCGGCACACGTGCCGCCTTTTACGAGGCGATTGGAGCGTATCGCGACATGGTGGTGACCCACCTATTCCAGATCCTTGCATTCATGGCGATGGAACCGCCGACGGCCTTGGAACCGGCGCCCATCAGTGAGGAGAAGAACAAGGTCTTTCGCAGTATGTTGCCAATCGAGCCGAAGGACGTCGTCCGCGGTCAATACACGGGCTATCGATCCGAGGCAGGAGTGGACCCTGAGTCCGACACCGAAACCTTCATCGCTTTGAAATGCTCGATCGACAATTGGCGCTGGGCTGGTGTGCCGTTCTTCCTTCGGACGGGCAAGCGGCTTGCCGAAGGTCAACGGATCATTTCCATCGCCTTCCGTGAGCCACCGAAGAGTATGTTTCCCGCGGGATCAGGCGTAGGTGCGCAGGGTCCGGACCATTTGACATTCGATCTGGCGGACGCTTCGAAGGTGTCGCTGTCCTTCTACGGCAAGCGTCCTGGACCTGGCATGCGGCTCGATAAGCTTAGCTTGCAGTTCGCCATGCACGAAACGGGCATGATTGGCGATGTATTGGAAGCCTATGAACGCCTAATCCTCGACGCGATGCGCGGCGACCATACCTTGTTTACAACCGCCGAAGGAATCGAGCGGCTGTGGGAGGTGTCGAAGCCTTTGCTCGAAGCGCCGCCGGCGGTTCGGCTTTATCCGCCCGGCGATTGGGGACCAAAATCGATTCATCAGCTTATTGCGCCGCATGCCTGGCGCCTTCCCTTCGAGCGAGCCTGGCGCAATCCCAATCCAGAGGGCGGCTAAAAATCGTTGCAACCAATGAGAAGCTGAGGGTCTCTATCGTCATCTTTGAGGGCTACGCGAACATCACGGCGCAAGCGGCCCGCGGCAAATAATGATCCACTTTGCTAATCAATTCGATGATTGTGACTGCGAGGCGCAGCGATCCGCATGAATTGGATTGCGTTGCCGATTACGTCGGCGGGACGCTTTTCGGCTTTTGGTCCTCCGGGCGTCCTTGTGTCCCTATTCTAGGTCTCTAATATGACAGGACGGTTTGAGAGAGTTAGCCATGAAAATCACGCGCGATAATCAGGGTCAGCCCATGATCGAATGGAAGATGCCCGATGGCTGTTGGAAGCGGGCGTGGATTTCAGGACCGCAGTGGAAGCGATAAGGATTGGGCCGGTACGGGCAAATACCTGAATGTGGTGCGCGTGGACGGGCCAGGCATCGGTCCTGGCGGAAACGCAACAGATTTTCCGATCTTTTGCGACCTCCCTGAAGAGCAAATCCTTGAGGCATTCGTCCTGTCAGTCTGCGCTATCACCGGCTGCCAACCTAAACAAATGGACTAAATTTCAAATTGAGACATCTCCCCTCGCTAGGCCACTACCCCGGAAAGTGCCGCCGCCCGCTCACACCTACGTGGCGCTCACGCCTCGATGAGGACCTTGAGCGCATTGGTCTTCGCCGCCGCACCAAACGTGTCGTAGGCATCCAAGATCTTGTCGAGCTTGAAATGATGCGTGATCAGCTGCTTGGGATCGATTTTGTGCGACTGCACAGTCTTGAGCAGCATCGGTGTGGTGACCGTGTCAACGAGCCGGGTCGTGATCGCGATATTGCGATCCCATAGACGTTCCAGATGTAAATCCGCCTTGACCCCGTGCACGCCGATATTGGCGATGATACCGCCGGGCGCCACGATATCCTCACAGGTGATAAAGCTCGCGGGCACGCCAACCGCTTCAATGGCCGTATCGACGCCACGGCCACCGGTCATCTTCATAATCTTGTCGACAGCCTTGCCGTCCTTGTTATTGCTGACCGCCGTCGCGCCAAAGCGGGAGGACAATTGCAGACGGTTATCGTCGAGAGCGATCATGATGATCTCGGCCGGCGAGTAGAACTGCGCCGTGAGCAAGGCGGCAAGCCCGATGGGGCCGGCGCCGACGATGGCGATGGTCGAGCCCGGCTGAACCTTGCCGTTGAGCACGCCGCACTCGAAGCCAGTGGGCAGGATCGACGTCAGCTAGTGCAAGATCGGCGCCCCGATCGGCCATGGTCTCCGCAATCTTCCGGCCGATCCCTTGTGCCGCACCGGTAATGACGAACGCCTTGCCTTGCACTTCCATTTCAAACTCCGCAGTTATATCCATTCTCGACGGCGACGCGGCGTCATTGCAAATTGCTCACTTCATCAAGACATAGCGTCCCGGTGCATCCTCGATCGCCGCAAAACCGGCTGCCGCTTCACCGAGCGGCGGCGGCGGAACCGACTCTCCAGACCGCGCAACGAGCCACGCGCTCCATGCCGGCCACCATGAACCCTCGTGCGTCGCGTGTTCGGCACGCCATTTGTCGGGATCGATATAACGTTCGCCGTGCTCGCGCACAGACATGCGGAAATGCCGATGGGGGTGTCCCGGTTCGGACAATATCCCCGCGTTGTGTCCGCCGTTCGTCAGGACAAAAGTGATCGGCGCCTCGGTTAAAAGATGGAGTTTGAAGACCGAGTGCCAAGGTGCAACGTGGTCGCGCTCCGTGGAGACGGCGAAGAGGGGCAAGCGGATGTCGGGCAGCGCCACCGGCCGGCCCGCCACTTCGAATCGGCCCTCGGCGAGGTCGTTGTTGAGAAAAAGCGACCGCAGATATTGCGAATGCATGCGGAAGGGCATTCGTGTCGCATCGGCGTTCCAGGCCATGATGTCGATTGGAAAGGTCTCCTCGCCCATCAGATAGTCATGAATGCTGCGCGACCAGATCAGATCGTTCGATCGCGATATCTGGAACGCACCGGCCATCTACTTGGAGTCGAGGTAACCGCGCTCCCACATCATGTCTTCGAGAAACGCGACCTGGCTCTCGTCGATGAAGAGCATCAGCTCGCCGGCCTCGGAGAAGTCGACCTGCGCGGCGAACAGGCTCAGGCTCGCCAGCCGGTCGTCGCCGTCGCGCGCCATGGTCGCGGCTGTAATTGCGAGCAGCGTTCCGCCGAGGCAATAGCCGACCGCATGTACCTTGCGTGCGCCGGTGATGGCGGTCGCTGCATTGATCGCCGGGAGCACGCCTTCGATGCGATAATCGTCGAAGCCGATGTCGCGGTCTTCCGCTCCGGGATTCTTCCAGGAGACCATGAACACGGTGAAGCCTTGGTTCGTGAGGAACTTGACCAGGGAATTCGCCGGCGACAGGTCGAGGATGTAGTATTTCATGATCCAGGCCGGAACGATCACGATTGGTCCCGGGCGGACGCGGTCGGTTGCAGGCGCGTATTGGATGATTTCCGCGAGACGCGTACGCAGGACGACCTTGCCCGGCGTCACGGCCACTGTTTCACCGACCTTAAATGCCTCCGTACCGCGCGGCTGTGCACCGCTTCGCGCTCGCGTCAAGTCGGCGATCCAGTTCGCGTAACCGCGCACCAGGTTGGCGCCCAACTCGGCGCGCGTGCGCGCCAGGACCTCGGGATTAGTCCCGATGAAATTCGAAGGAGCGACGGTATCGAGGAACTGCCGCGCCGTGAAATTTGCCATGTCGTCATGCCGCTGGCTGACTCCGCGCACATGCGTTGTCGCAGCCTCCCACCAGCGTTCGATAGACAAAAAGTTGTGAGCGTAGACGTTGAACGGAAAAGCCCGCCAGTCCGGCGCGCGAAAGCGGTCATCGTGCGGCAAGGCGCGCTCGGATGGGTCGCCCGGAGAGCCGAACGCGGATTGCGCGGCGAAGGCGAAATTATCTGCCGCTCCGGCAATCGCTCGCTGTGCCAGGTCAGCTTGCTTGCCGGGCAAGAAGGCAAGATGCGCCCACCAGTCAAAAAAAAGCTGCTCCCAGTGCGGCCGGCGATAAGCCCAACGTGGCGTGGGAAATGGCCGCATGCGCCGCACGGTCGAGAAACTGAAATGCGGTGTCGGAAGACGGTTCCTGAACTGCACTCCCTTCGGCTGCGATTGTGCTCGCTTGCGGCGCTACAGCGTCACCCGCGTGGGCGAGGGCAACACGCGGCATGATCACCTCCACTGCACTCGCTCGGCCAGTTACTTACTGACACCACCACCGTTGATCGGCAATCCGCTCGGCATAAGGCGTGCACCCGCCTCCGCCCGGCGTCCGATTCCTTTTCGGTCATGATACAATTCCCTATACGGCGAATTAGGTGCAAGACATCAAATCGACCACCATCGACCCCGGCCGGCATTGACATAAATCAAGCTATTATGTTGCAACGCGCTAAGGATACGCGTCCATTCCGGAAAAATCTGAAAGATCTTAGAGATTCGATTTCTAGACTTTTTCGTAATGCTACTGTCACCAACTCTTCTAACTCGGCTCACTTCGGGCTTCAGCCCGCCTCGGCGATGATGGTCAAACGATGCGAGTTCTACTTTCTCTGGTGAAGGAAATGATTTATCTGGCTGTCTTCGTCACCAATGGCTGCGGTTACTGCACCGCGAGTCACAGCGCAGTAGAAGTGTCCGTCACATCGTAGGCGCGGGAAGTCCGAGGTGACCAAAAGAAAAAGCCCCGAACGCTCGGGGCTTCAGCTTGATGTCTTTTGAGAGGCCGCACTTCCAATGAGTGAGGCGGCGCCCCTTGTAGGTGCCTGTCTTGCGAAACTCCTGGCCGTTACCTAGCAAACGGCCGGCGAGTTAGCACCATAGCCACGGCGTCCAGCTATGACGGTGACCTCGGCATCCACGGTAACCAAAATCGCCGTTGCCTATGTAACTGTCATATAACGGTCCATGGCGGCCACTCGCATAGCGGGCCCCATCATGACGTGCCGTTCGCTTGGACTTCACGTCCGCGCCGCCAGCGGCGTCGGCCGAACCCTTAGCCGTGGCGCCCATAGCAGCGCCTTTGTCCGTCGTCAGCTGCTTGTTGTCGGATTTGGATGCGATCGGAGTTGCTTGCCCGATCTTATCGGGCACTTTGAGTTGGTCGGATTTGATGGACGGCGCCATTTTCTCCGGCGGGGCATTTTGCTGCGCAGCAGCAACGCTAGGCGCCTGATCCGTCTTGATGTCTTGTGCCGAGACAACACCGGCGCCCAGCAGCAATATCGCCGCCGTGGTGGATATTAGTCGTAAATTTCTCATGGATGTCTCCCGTAGACACTCCGCAATGGTTTGATTTTGAGGATGTGTGGAAAGACAACACTGGCCGGCCGCGATCGTTCCAAATAGTTGATGACGAAAAGTATCTGAGCAGAATTGCTCACACGACCGATGAGGTGATTTAACAACAGAGCGGCACCGAATCCAAAGCTTAGACAACCGTGCCGAAGATTTTGCCGATACCGGCAGTGAGAGCCATCGCCAACGCGCCCCAGAACGTCACGCGGATTGTGCCGCGTAGAACATTTGCACCCCCTACTCTCGCCCCAATCGCACCGAGAAAGGCGAGAAATCCCAATGACGCAGCGGACACGATGGGGACAACAGCGCTCGCGGGCGACACGACCACCATGAGGAGCGGCATGGCCGCGCCAACAGAAAACGATGCGGCCGAGGTCAGTGCGGCCTGCACCGGACGTGCGGTGGACATCTCCGAAAACCCAAGCTCGTCGCGCGCGTGGGCGCCCAAAGCATCCTTGGCCATCAGTTGCAGAGCAACCTGTTTCGCAAGGACCGGATCGACACCACGTTTGATGTAGATTTCAGCAAGCTCATCGCGCTCGAATTCAACGTTCTCGCTCAACTCCTTGCGCTCGCGCGCGAGATCCGCGTGTTCGGAATCGGACTGCGAACTGACCGAAACATATTCGCCGGCGGCCATCGACATGGCGCCGGCCACCAATCCCGCGACACCCGCGATCAAGATATTGTGCGGCGTCGCAGCTGCCGCAGCAACGCCAACGATCAAGCTTGCCGTGGACAGAATGCCATCATTGGCCCCGAGCACCGCTGCTCTCAACCACCCGACACGGTTGACGAGGTGGTGTTCTGGCGGCATTCCAAGCCGGCTCATCCGACGTTCCGCGTGTCAGATTAAAGCCGACCCAAGAGAACCAGAACGACGAGGATGATCAGGATTATGCCGATGATACCGATGCCGCCGTGACCGTAGCCATAACCGTAGCCGCCGAAGCGGCCACTGAAGCCACCAAGCAAGAAGATGACAAGGAGGATGATAAGAATAAGTCCCAGCGACATGACTCTATCTCCCTTAAGGCGGGTATCCGCTCAATGTTTGCCGCTGCGGCCATCGAGACGGCCACCGTTCACTGTCAAAATCAGGTCCGCAGGGTTTCTACGCTTACGTCTCCACAATCGCTTGGTCCGTTTGGCGAGCAATCAGGAAAACAGGACCGCAAATCCCGCGCCTTGTTTCCTATCACCTCGACCGAACCGCAATTCACCACCAATCCGTCCTACAAGAGACCGAATAATTTTCATTCCCAATCCTTTGCTGGCCGCCGGATCAAACCGGTCCGGCAAACCCGGACCATCATTGAAAACAGACAGCACATAACCCTTTTCAGGATTAGATTCCAATCTTACTATGATCCGGCCTGTGCCGTATTTGGCTGCATTTGTGATGAGTTCGTTGGCAACGAAGCCCAGCGGAATGGCGGTGATGGCAGGCAGCGTGATCTCGATCCCCTCCACTACGATGGCCCGTTCCGGGCGCTCCGACTTCAGCATCACTGAGAAATCGCGGCAAAGATCCTCTAGGTAGTGCTTAAGCGCAAAGGTCTGTACGCCGTCCAATGAGTGGAGACGGTGGTGGATACGCCCGATCGTGGCAATGCGATCGGCGGCACCGGCCAATTGCGCAGCGACCTCGGCATTCGTAGATGCTCGGCTTTGCAGCGAAAGCAGGCTTACGATCATCTGTATGCCGTTCAACAGCCGATGGTCTGACTCTTGGCTCAAAATTGCCTGTTGTTGGATCAGTTCGTCTTTTTGGCGAAGCAGAGCCTCTTCCCGGGCGAGAGCCTGTCGCAGTCCGATTTCAGTGCGCTTGTGTCTTATCAGTTCGCGTCTATAGCTCGCGATCGTGCGGTGTTCCTGACGTTGAAACACCGTGATCGGAGGCGAGTCGGCGCAGCGCGCCAATTGTTCAACGCTCATTTTGTCGTCCTTTCCCGTATCCGGCTTCACGGCCTGGATACCCGGACTAACGTAAATTTGCGGCCGAGATAGCCCACGCACATTGATACAAATCAAATATGTCCGATACCGGACACCTAATTTGCCGCCGGTTTGCTGCGCTGTGTCGCCAGTCCCTCTATCCCGTCATCAAACCGACACAGGAGGGGCTGTCAAAAGAAGTCGGCGGCGAATTACGCTTGTACGCATATTGCTTGTTTTTGGCCCCGATAACGTCTCCGAGCAAGGGCGACCAAGGCTGATGCGGGGGCTTCTAGCCGAGAACCCAAGCGCGACGCATTGCTACATCGCAGCGTCTTCCATCGTCGCGCACACCCAGCAACATCAACGTGCTCTTCTTCCCGGGCGAAGTCGAGTAAAATGTCCGATACCGGACATTTGGCTTGCCGCGCGGGCTAAAAGAGCGCAGCGTGTTTGTTAGTATCCGCTGGCCCCTCTGGAGGCTGCAACGGATGCAATGGACAGGTTCGTCAGCCGGGAAAATATTGAGCGATATCGTAGACTAGCGAACGAATCAGCAAACGATCGCGAGCGATTACGCATTTTGCAATTGCTCGCCGAAGAAGAAGCCAAATTCAAGTTAGAACTGCGCCGCAGCGACGGCGTTCCCGCAAAGCGATAACGCGGCAACCGAGAATCGGGTCGAGCATGACGGGGAGAAGCAGCAAGGCGGCGGCGAGCCGCAAGGCCGCAGACCCGCGCGCAAATCGGCTGCTCGATTTGCTGTCGCCAAAGGATTACGGGCGGCTTCGCCCGCATCTGCAACGCATTCCGCTGGAGTACAAGCAGTCGCTCTATCGTGCTAACAAACCGATCGGATTTGTCTATTTCATCGAGACCGGCGTTGGCTCCCTAGTGAACACCATGGCGAACGGCCAGGCTGCCGAAGTCGGAACGATCGGCAACGAGGGGCTGGTTGGCCTGCCTCTTCTGTTCGGTGACGACAGAGCGCCCACCAGCGTTTACGTCCAGGTTCCGGGTGTCGGCCTGAGAATGAAGGCAAAGCTATTCACCAAGGAACTGGCGCGAAGCGCCTCGATGCGCATCGTCATGCTGCGCTACGCCCACGCCTTCTTCAACCAGGTCGCGCAGTCCGCCGCGTGCAATCACTTTCATACCATACAGCAGCGATGCTGCCGCTGGATGCTGATGACGCACGACCGCATGGAATCGGATGAGTTTCTGCTCACGCAGGAGTTCTTGGCCATGATGCTCGGCGTGCAACGGACCGGCGTTACGGTCGCAGCCGGCGCCCTGCAACGGGCTGGCCTCATCCGCTACACGCGCGGTAACGTCACAATCATCGACCGCCCCGGCCTGCTCCGCCGTTCCTGCGAATGCTACGGCGTTTCCAAGAAGGAGTTCGATCGGCTGCTCGGGGAGCGAGCACTACGCAAGGTCCGCTCCGGCAGAATGTAGCGCTGTTCGATTGCAGCGACACCATAGAAATAAGGAGGTGTAGGATGGATAGCGCAAACAGAAGAACAGCATTGAAAGCTTCGGCCTTATTGGGCGCCGGCGCATTCGCGAGCCGAGCCCTGATGCCGACGGCGGCGGTCGCCCAGCAGTCGCAGCCGCCAACCGGCGGCACGCCATCACCAGCGCCAACCACACATTATGGACCGGCTAGCGCAACAGGAAGCGTCGCGGAAGTCTATCAAAAGGCTCGGCAAGTTCTCTATCCGATATGCCGTGTCTGCCCGCAATGCGATGGAGTTGCATGCGCCGGCGAATTTCCGGGCATAGGCGGACTGGGTTCCGGCATGTCGTTCCAGAATAACTTCACAGCCCTGCAGCGCGTACACCTCAAATTGCGGCCATTGAGCGGGAACAAGAACCCTGACTGCTCGACTGTTATCTTTGGGCAGAAGATTTCGTTTCCCGCGATGGCGGCGCCACTTGGGGGATTGGCAGTGAATTTCCCGACTCTCCACAACATGTCGGAAGCTCAATACTTCGACGCCATTATCGGCGGATGTGTCGATGCAGGCACGATGGGATCGGTCGGCGACATTCAATCGGACCCATATGAAGTGACGAAGGCTCGCTATGACGTTGTCGCGCGATATCCCGGCAAAGTCATCGCCGGCATTAAACCGCGCCCGAATCCGAACTACATCGAGATTATCCGATTAGCCGAAGCCGCCAACGCATTCATGATCACGATTGATATCGATGCGGCCGGCAGGGGCTGGCAGGATACTTCGAAAGAGACCGGGGTCGAGCCCAAGACTGTTGCTCAACTGAGCGAACTGGTTCGCGCGACCAAAATCCCGATTCTGGTCAAGGGTATCACGACGCCGGAAGATGCGCTTCTGGCGGGCGAAGCTGGCGCGGCAGGAATCTGCGTCTCCAATCACGGCGGCCGGGTCCTCGACCACACGGCCGGCACAGCCGACGTGCTGCCCGCGATCGCCGATAAGGTGAAGGGCAAGATGGTGATCTTGGTCGACGGCTGCGTCCACTACGGCACCGACGTGCTCAAATATGTGGCGCTGGGCGCGGACGCCGTGTTGGTGGGTCGGCACCTCTGGCGTGCCGCTCACGGAGGCGGCCGGGATAGCGTTGCGCTATTCATGAAGACAATGCGCGACGAACTGACAGCAGCCATGGTTCTCACCGATGTTCCCAACGTTGCCGCCATCAGCCGCAACGTTTTGGCCTAGGATGCACTCCGAGGAAGAAATCCATGGCTCGCTTTCCGATGGGTCTTCGATTGGCGCTGGGTTGCCTGTTGCTTAG
This sequence comes from uncultured Alphaproteobacteria bacterium, assembly GCA_963761185.1. Taxonomy (GTDB): domain Bacteria; phylum Pseudomonadota; class Alphaproteobacteria; order Rhizobiales; family Xanthobacteraceae; genus BOG-931. The sequence continues at coordinate 3,139,155 of CAVXFY010000009.1, read as the reverse complement.
CCTCTTCTGCTTGGCGGCGGTTGGTCAACAGGTGGGGACATTCAATTACCGGGGCGGCGCGCAAGGGCGGGTCACCTTCAACCATGCCACGCACGCCTCCAAGGGCTTCGTGTGTTTGGATTGCCACACGACGTTCCCGCCGACAGGCACACAGCTCTTTCAGACCCAGAAACAAGGGCTGATTACCGTTGCCGACCACAGCAGCGACGGAAAATGCTTCGCCTGTCACAACGGCAAAATCGCTTTTGCCACTTGTGACCAGTGCCACACGAATTGAAGGTAAGCGGTATGGACTCGCCTGAGGCGGAACGCCGGGGTTTTGCGGCATGGTTGTGGCGGCGTCCGCAACGTTGGTTCTTGCTCGGAATACCGGCCGGTGGGCTGCTCGCATTTATCGTCGGCATAGGTTTCACCGGCGGCTTTTTCGGCGCCCTGCAGTACGCTTCAACTGACACGTTTTGCACTTCCTGCCATGAAATGAAAAAGCCGGCCGAAGAGCTGTCGCACAGCCAGCATTACGCAAATGCGTTCGGTATTCGCGCCGGTTGCGCGGACTGCCACGTGCCCCCAGGCTTTCTCCCCGGCCTGATGAAGCACATGGCGTCCTCCGTGGAGATCTGGGGACACCTGAGAGGAGAACTCGATACGTCGGCGAAGTACGAAAGTCGCCGCATGGAGCTCGCACAGAAGGTCTGGAAGGAGCTGAAAGCAAACGATTCCGCAGAGTGCCGAAGTTGTCATACGACAGTCGCAATGGCGTCCGCCAAGCAACCTTCCGAGGCCGCCAAGGCGGATGCAATTTCACCGGCAACCATGCACCAATCACTGGCGGCCAGCTTTACCTGTATCGACTGCCACAAGGGCATAGCCCATGCACTACCCAAGGCCGATTGAACGGACTCCCACAGGTCCGTTCCGCGCCCAAGAACGCTGTTACGGTGGCGGCCGGTGCCCCGATCCGCAAGGGAACTCGAGAAGTGAGATTTTGAGTGGGTGCTGCCCGTGAACTTCTGTAGCCTGAATATAAAGCAAGGCGCCTTTCTTTCAGTTCCTGATGTAATTGCGGCATGCCTTTTCCTACGAGGCGTCCGGCCTGTTTTGAGGGAATTCCACATGATCAAGATAGATAATATTTCTGACAACGCATTGAGGATTACGGCACCGGAGACGTTGAAAGCTGATGACTTTCACCAAATTGCGCCGCGGGTTGATTCTATCATCAGTCGATACGGGAAGATCAAATTGCTAATTGATGCATCCGAGTTCAACGGCTGGGAGAATATCGCGGCCTTCGAAAATCATGCTGGATTCGTAAAAAGCCATCAGCAGAAGGTAGATCGCATCGCAGTCATCGTCGCGCACGACTGGCAGCATTGGCTAGTCGGCGCGGTCAGAGTGTTCCTGCATCCGGAGGTGAGAGCCTACGACAAAGGCAATGAAAGCGAAGCGCTGAAATGGATCGTTGGATAGACGCCAAGGCGCGCGAAGACGGGTTGAATGGGAGGAGTGAAATTTCGCGAGCGCGCTCGTGTCCTAATTTGACGTCCTGAAAAGCTGCACCGCATAGAAACCTAGCCCAGTACCGAGAAAGCCAAACACGGGCCAAGGCCAATATAATTCGGGAAGCGATAACCACGCCACGAACGCGCGCGATGCTTGCGGTTCGGAGAAAGCCGGCGAATGCATAAATCCGAGCAGCAGACCCGTAACTGCGCCAACCGCGGAAATAACCACCCACGCGGCTTGATGTTGGCGCGTCCAAAGCAATGGATTCTGCAAAGGGTTCATTTCGCTCCTTTGTGTTCTGCCACGTTCGCCGCCCCGACCGACTTCACAGTTAGGACAATACCCGTAAGCGGACCAATTCGCACCCATTAACTCGGGAGCCCATTGAATGACCATCCGTCCATGGGATTTAACCGCCGCACGATGCAGGATCCGCGCCGCCGAGCGGCCGAAATGAAAGCGACCATGGATGCCGAGCGCCTAGTCAGTGCCTGGAATGAACGCTAACCCACAGGCGAAATCCGTGGTCAGATCGATGCAATTTGGAATGCTTTTTGGACGGGGGGCATTTCCAATCCGCTCGAAGTCATCGAGCAGACCACCTATTTGCTTTAACGCATTGTGGGAATACCGCGAAGCCATACGGCTGTCAGGGACTCATGCACCGCAGCAAACAACACGCCCATTCGATCAGTGCGGGCGTCTTGTTTCGTCCAAGTGGCAGTGCTGCCAGCCTCCGAACACTCTTCTGGGATTTTTTGTTGGCCGCCTAGTGGGCGAACTAGGTGAGCAATTTTGAGCAGCGGCTACGGCCAAGGCAGCGCAGACAGTTATTGGAGATATCGGGGACGCTGCCTTCCCACGCGCTCATGTCGCATGCTGGCGGTTTTACGCATTACCATCATCATCGTGTCATGCAAAAAGCTGCAGATTGCTAGGTTGAGCCTGACGAAAACAATACAAGTTGAGCAACGCGTGTTAGAGGAACCGACCATGTGGTTGTTTGCGGCGTTACTGTTCTTGCTCGGCTTTTCGACCTTGGACATCATGGTCAAGTCGACCGGCCGCCCGGCAACACCGCCAATTCCACCCGTGCCGTCATCACCGAAGCAGTTACCTCCACTCCAGTAGATGGCCCTTAGTGGGTAGTGGCTGGAGGCTAATACCATGAGCCGCGATCGTCTCTGAAACGACAAATCGCGCGGATTCTGAAAAACCAGAAAGACGCAAAAGGCCTCCCCAATGGCGAAAGTGAAATACATCTCGTCATTAAAGGAAATTCCCGCCGGGCAAAAATACGTTCTGGTCATGTATGGCGAGGAACACGCGCAAATGACACATCCCCTTGGCCTTACCATTACAGTTGCCAGCACTGTGAGTCAGCTTTCCTTCTTGACCGCTGTTCACACCGCTAAGGAAATCGCAAAGCACTCGGGAATACCCGAGGTTTTTGTCTGCACCGCCTTGATACCAAGGCCTAACCTCACCCCCAGCGGCATGTTCACTTACGTTCCCGCCCATGACGAACTAAGCTCCAACGTGGTCGGCTTAGACATTTACAACAAAGACAAGCAGAACATCGGAACGATCAAGGATATCGCGTTAGACGCGAACGGCCTAAACGGCTATATTGTCAACGTTGGAGGATTTCTGGGGGCGGGCGATTACTATGTTGTCGTGCGCCCGTCGGCAATCAGCTTCAATACCAAGGACAATAAATGGCATGCGACAATGAACGCAAACGCTGACCAGCTTAAGGCCGCGCCAGAATACAAATACTCCAGCAATTCCTGAGATCAAGCATGAGCGGCTCAAATTACAATTACTACCGTACCCTATCTGCGAGCTCCAAGAAGGTGATGTTGGCTGTCGTGGCCGCTGTCGTGGCCGCCGTCATCATAGGCGGCCTGATTTGTGCCCGCAATTACTCTGGAAACGACACAAGTTCTGCCGTCACCAACACCCCATCTGCCGATCCAGCACAGCGGCCGTAGTTATCTTAAGGAAAAATTGAAAACAGCTCTCAAGCCGGATTGAATCTCACTGATCGCCATCGAAAAAGGCGAACTACAAAATCTGGAGGCCGGAACTGAGTTAATCAATTCCAGCCCCCTTCTTGCGGCGATGGTTCAGGATTAAGCGGCCTTGCTCGGTGCAGTGCCCGTCTTGATATTTATTGTCTTGGTAGTCTTTATGGCCTTAGCGGGCTTCTTGATCGTGAGGTGCAGCACGCCCTTGTCGAAATGAGCGTCGACGGCTCCGTCCTCCGGCTCGAATGGAAGGGACATAGATCGGTAAAATGAACCGTAACTCCGTTCTTCGACATGCCAATCTTTTTCTTCTTTCGTGCTCTCCGCCTTTTTCTCACCGGAAATGACCAGCTGGTTGTTGTCCAAACTGACCTTGATGTCTTTCTCGTCCACGCCGGGAAGTTCGGCTGTCACTTCAAAGGCATCCTTTGTTTCCGCCACACTAATCGCCGGCGCGCCAGCCCCAATGTCGGCAGAGGACGAATTCAGATCGAAAGCACGTAACGCGTTTTCCATTTCACGCCGCATGGCTCGGAACGGGTCCGCCATCAGCTCTTGGTTCGTGGGCCACAATCTCGGAAGAGTCATCGGTGCGCTCCATCGCAAAGTTATCAGTCATCTTACCCTTTCCTCATCGTAACATTCGGCTCTTCTGGCCCTGTCGGTTTTGATCTAGCTCAAGATCGCCGAATTATTTCGAGGCGTGAAGGAGCCGACCTGCCCGAGTATCGAGGATTTTGGTTCGAGTCATTGGCGCTCGACCAGACTTAGGGTGAAGCGGGAAGTTCCTTTGGGCGCTGTGTAACTGGTACCAGCGCTAGCGGCCTCAGGCGTAGACCTTGGTAAGGGTCGCGTAGTTGCGATCGCGGTTGATATCGAACGCCCGAGCAGATCGACCGGGTCGGGTCGGAAACTCGGCAGAATCTGCTTGAGTGCATCAGCAGTCACAAATAATGAACTCTCGATGGAGCGGTCATCGCGGCGTGGCCATGGGCACGCTACGGTCCGACGGTGCCCCACACGCCTGCTTGTTGGAGCTACCGGTGACCGCGCTCAAAATCCATCACAAAACGGTCTATCGCTTCCGTCAGCCGGTAAGTCTCGGAGCACACCGATTGATGCTCCGTCCGCGCGAAAGCCGCGACCTTCGGTTGATGTCGCACACTTTGGCGATCACGCCGTCCCCAGTACTGACCTGGGCGCACGACGTTTTCGGCAATGCCGTCATCATGGCCACGTTTACGACCATGAGTGACATGCTCGTGATCGATAGCGTGGCGGATATCCTACTCAACGCCGCGCCCTGGCCGGTATTCGACATCGCTGCCTCGGCCATTTCGTACCCGTTCCGCTATTCCGACGACGAGCGGACCGACCTCGGCGCGCTAGCGATCGAGCAATATCCGGATCAGTCGGGACGATTGCGTGTTTGGGCGCGAAGCTTCATCCGCAGCAATCCGACCGACACACTTTCCTTACTCAAGGACCTGAGCCTCGGCGTCGCGGGGCGGATCGGCTATCAGAGCCGCGAGGTCGAGGGTACCCAGTCGCCTACCCAGACGCTCGACCGCGGCTGGGGCTCATGCCGGGATTTTGCGGTCCTATTTGCCGAAGCGACTCGCAGTCTCGGTTTCGGGGCACGGGTCGTCTCCGGCTATCTCCACAATCCGAACCAGGACCTTGCAGGTTCGACAGGCGCGGGCTCGACCCATGCTTGGGCGGAAGTCTTTGTGCCGGGCGCGGGCTGGATCACTTTCGATCCGACCAACCGCGGCGTCGGCGGCTTCAACTTGATCCCCGTCGCGGTCGCACGCGATATCCGGCAAGTCATGCCGGTATCTGGCACCTTCATGGGCTTGACCAATGCCTTTCTGGAGATGGCGGTGGAGGTTTCTGTCACGTCATAGGGGCGGGAAGTCGGCTCACCCCGCAACGTTCACCCTGCGAACTCTCACAAATACCATCACCCCGGGAGCAAGCCCGGGGTGACGCCTTTGATCTGATCCGAGTTCAGTACCGTTGATTATCAGGGGCGGCAGCCCCAATCCCAGTACTCCTGGCGCTGGTGATCAACTGCACGCCAGTAGGAACACTGGCTGCTCGACGCAGGTTCCGAGCGAGCTATGGTTGCTGCTGATCACCTCGGGCACAGTAATGTTGATTGCTGGCGGAGTTGCGCAAGTGGATCGCCCGAAAAATACTCCGAAATGACCGTATAATCAGATAGAGATCGCCGAACACGCGATCACCGAGCCAATTCCGCAAGGATATTGTTCCACGTTTCGCCGCAAACTGCGCTACGTGGAAGGACATGCCCCATCGTGACTTTAGTCGCAGCCTTGGCGTGCTGGATACCCTGATCGAGGCGCTCAAGGTCCAAGTATTCTGCTCCTTCGTTTAGTCCTGAAGATGCCTCGGCAGTGCTAACCTTCGCGATCTCCTCATCGGAGAGGAGCTTCAAGATATCATCACGAGCAACACGCTCGGCACGTTTAGCATCTGTCATGATCTATCTCCGATCAGTTCGTGTGATGTAGAAGTTACGGCGGCAAAAGCATTTAGCACTTTATATCCGTCCTGCCCCTGGCGCGACTTTGATCTGAATCAACCGTCGGCCTTGCGTCCCAAGGTCTACGTGTCGAATGATTGCCGAAGTTCCCAGCGCACGCTCAAGCCGACGCAGATGACCTAAAGCGGTCATTTGGTGCTCAACCAGGGACGGCTAATTTCGATCTGCATCTTGCGTTACGATTCCACGCAAAAGTCGTCCCAAAAGATCGGCGCCGGTTATTATGCGTTTTTGGTCTCCCCAGACCAAGATCAAATCGTTGTCGATGACGTCGTCTTCGGGATGTTCTGGCTTCACCTTCATGCGACCGATAACGCCGCCCAAAGGGGTACGCAAATCCGTTACGATGATCGGACGATGCCAGTAGATTTCCGGGTCAACCGAGGTTGTATTGAAGAGCAAATCACGCAGAAAATGGTGTGCGTCCAACACGAATGACGGCCGGCCTAAGATATCGGTTATGATGACCCATTTTTTCCCGAAGCATTCAAATAGCGTAAGAACGGATCTTGGGCGAACGTTCGAACTTCGGCAGCAAAGGTCGCTCGTTCTCGAAGGGAAGAGCGATGACGCTCCGCGGGTCGACCAACTCTCCCTCATCCGCCACGAGGATGTCGTCGAGGTCGAGAAAGTTGAGCGCGCCGGCGGCCTCCAGATGTCCCATGTCCACGCCGGCAACTCCCGCGTGTTTTGTGATGAGCGCTCGAAAGTCTCGCTCTCGTAGAAACGTTATTCCTTCTGGCCCGAGCCACCAATTGAGAACGATCGCCGTGGGCTTCGCTATCGGAAAAAGCCCCACCCGGTAAACATTCAGGAGCGGCGTCAGACGGGTCACCATGCGAAGCGCATTTCGCGAAAAATAAGCTTGCGGAATAATTTCTCCGAACAGCGTGATGACGATCGTCGAGAAAACAAATGCTCCTATGCCGGCAAGGACGGAATCCGACAGCAACGTGAGGAGCACGTTGATCGTGACGTTGCCCCAAAGAACCGTGGCCAGGGTGAGGTTTGAAGTCTTTGCGCAGTGCAAGCAGTCCGGACGCATCGCGGTTGCCACCTGCCGCTTCGACCTCCAATCGTAATTTGCTAATACTGAAAATTGCCAGATTAAGACCTGAAAAAATCGCTGATTGAGTGATGCAGAGCGCGATGCCAATCCAAACAAAGACATTCGCGGCCGATGGTGAGTGCCATGGTGCAGCCATGTTTCAGCTCAACCCGAACCGTCGAATGAACCATGTCTTCACGAAATGCGTCAGGATGACGTAGCTCACGAGGATGAGGCAGAGCGCGATCCAATACGTCGGAGGTAGCGGAACGAAACCCGAGAAAGCCGCCAAGCCAGGTGAACGGCAAGGCTATCCCGATCGCGGCGATGACGATTGTTGTCGTGATGAGCGCCGTACTTGCCCGACTTTCCAGAAACGGAATCTTCGCCGTGCGAATGATATGAATGATAAGCGTCTGGGTAAGCAAAGATTCGACGAACCAGCCGGTCTGGAACAGTGCGGGATTAGTCCAAGCGTTGAAGCCATAGAGCATCACGAAATACGTGACGTAATCGAAGATCGAGCTGATCGGGCCGATAAACAGCACAAATTTCGCGATATTGCTGATGTCCCATCGCCGCGGCACCGCAAGGTATTCCGCATCGACGTTGTCGGTCGGGATTGTGGTTTGCGAGAAGTCGTAGAGCAGGTTGTTGGTGAGCACCTGGATCGCCGTCATCGGCAGAAACGGCAGGAAGACGCTGGCGCCCAGCACGCTGAACATGTTGCCGAAATTGGAGCTGGCGCCCATCTTGATATATTTGGTGATGTTGCCGAAAACTTTGCGGCCCTCGATCACGCCGTCACCGAGCACCGCCAGGCTCTTCTCGAGCAATATGATGTCCGCGGAGTCCTTGGCGATGTCGACCGCGCTGTCCACCGATATGCCGACGTCCGCGGCCTTCAGTGCCGGCCCATCGTTGATGCCGTCGCCCAGAAATCCGACGACATGCCCCTTCCGGTGCAGGGCGTCGATGATTGCTGCCTTCTGGGACGGCGAGACCTTGGCGAACACGGCCGCTGTCTCGGCAAGGTTTGCCAAGTCGTCCGGCGACAGCGTCGCGATCTCGCTACCGAGAACGATGCGGTCCACGGCCAGACCGACTTCGTGGCAGATCTTTCGCGTAACGATGTCGTTGTCCCCGGTCAGGATCTTCACCTGCACGCCGCTCGCCTGCAGCGCGCCGATCGCTGCAGCGCAGGTCTCCTTGGGCGGATCGAGAAACGCGATGTAGCCGAGCAAGGTGAGGTCGGCCTCGTCGGCGACCGAATACGTCGTCTGCGTCGGCGGCATCTCCTTGAAGGCGACCGCGACGACCCGAAACCCGTCCGCGTTGAGCTTCGCCGTCGTATCCATCGCCGAGGCGAAGTGGCTCTCGTCCAGGGGGCCGGTTTCGCCGTCGATCGCGTAGTGCTTGCACGCCGCGAACACCTCTTCGACGGCGCCCTTGCAGATGAGAATATGAACCCCGTCATCTCGCTGCAGAACGACGGACATCCGCCGTCGTTCGAAATCGAACGGCATCTCGTCGATCTTCTGGTATCTGGCCTGGACCTTGAGGCCGGCCTCGAGCTCGACATGCTTGAGGACTGCGACGTCGAGCAAGTTCTTGAGGCCGGACTGGTGGAAACTGTTCAGATAGGCGTATTCGAGGACGCGTTCCGAATTCGTTGCCCCTGATATCAAGGCGGCGCTTGAGGATGATGCGATCCTGCGTGAGCGTGCCGGTCTTGTCCGTGCACAGCACGTTCATGGCGCCGAAGTTCTGGATTGAATTGAGGCGCTTGACGATGACTTTTCGGCGCGACATCGCCATCGCGCCCTTGGCCAGATTGACCGTCACGATCATGGGCAGCATCTCTGGCGTGAGACCTACCGCCACGGCGACCGCGAACAGGAGCGCCTCGAGCCAATTGCCCTTGGTAAGACCGTTGATCACGAAGACAAGAGGCGCCATCACCACGATGAAACCGAGCATCAGCCAGGTAAACCGGATGATGCCCTTGTCGAAGCTCGTGAGCACCCGCTGCTTGGCAATTTCACTCGCCACAAGGCCGAAGGCGGTGCGCGGGCCGGTGAGTACGACGACGCCGCAGCCGATGCCGCTGACGACAGCGCTTCCCATGAAGCAGATGTTGGGGAGATCGAAAGGCGTTTCCGCGGCACCGACATGGGCGGCAGCGACCTTCTCGAGCGGCATCGCCTCGCCGGTGAGTGTCGATTGGTTGAGAAAGAGGTCCTTCGCCGTGATCAGCCTGAGGTCGGCGGGAATCATGTCGCCCGCCGACAGCAGGACGATGTCGCCGGGTACGAGCTGCTCGATCGGCACGTCGATGTGGTCATGCGCTTCGGCACCTGTCTGCCGGCGCACGGTCGCGTTTATCGACACCATCCGCTGCAGCTTGTCGGCGGCATTGTTGGAACGATGTTCCTGGATGAAGCTCAGCGAGATGCTGAGAATCACCATGACGGCGATCACGATCGCAGCCCGCTGATCGCCCAGGAAGTAGGATGCGGTCGCGAGCGAAAGCAGGAGCAGGTTCAACGGGTTGATCGAGCGGCCGATGAGCTCGCCGAGAATTGTATGGCGCGCCTGGTGAGCGACTTGATTCAGTCCCGCCGAACGGAGCCGCTCGGCGACCTCGTCGGGCGTGAGGCCCGACGCGGTGCTGGAAAGTCGTCGCAATGCGTCGTCGGACGAAAGGCAAGCGATTTCGCCCAAGGCTTTACCGCTCGCGGCCGACCCTTCGGGAGCGCTGGCCGGCCGGCGCTGACCCCGAGCCATGGCGGGCGTTATTGCTATCGGGACGGGCTTATTCAAGAAACCGTTGCCTCGCTGTTATTCTTTGCCCGAAGAGGATCAAACGGACTTTGCCGACAATCTGTGTCGTCTCTGTGAGCGCGCGTATGACGTCCACGCAAGTGGTCATTCCCACCGGTTGGCGACACGATTCAAAATCGTGACGTTGCGTGACACTCGAACGAAATTGCCGATAAGGCGTTCGCTGATTTCCGAAGGATTGACTGTACTACAAGCGATACATCAAACGGCGAATGACTCGCTCGACGCTGGGAATGCCGCGCCGGTGCCTACGAACGCTTGTTGTGGGCGCAACCTCCAGCGACTCGGCCTCGGTCGTCCGTTGCGGACCGATGGCTTCGAACCTCGCCTTCTGTTCGTCGGACAGGGTTCCATAGAAGTCGTTGAGCGCCGTACTCACCATTTTGACCGCTTGGAGCATGGTGTCGAGGCGCTTGCCGACCGCCGCGAGCCGCGCTGGCGGCGTCAGCGGATCGCTGGTCAGGCAAGAGGCTTTGAGCAAATCCGCCGCCTGGGCAGTGGCGTTCTGGAGCGCCGTCAGACTGGTGCGTTGCGCATCGGTTGGGCGCACGGTCTGGTCGATCTCGGCGGCCGGCCATTCCATCACGCCGGGCGGTGCGGCACTGCAGGTTTGGGCAAGCGAGCCGGTGGTCTGATCGGCGTCCTTGCTCTGCCGCTGATCGTTGCCGAGCGCGGTCAGCCGCGCTTTCTGCTCGTCGTTCAGCAAGCCGTAGAATTTTTCCAGCGGCGGCTGCACGGTCTGCACCGCCGTGATCATCACCTCGATGCGCTTTTGCATCGCCGCGAGCCGGCTCGGCGCAGTCAGCGCAATGTCGGTCGGGCAGGCGGCCTTGATGTCCTGCGCCGCTTTGAGCGAAGCGTTGGCGAGATCGTCAAGCGCGGCGCTCTGGTCGGCGGTCGGCTGGATCGCTTGCTGAATTTGATCGATCGGCATGCCGGCGATGTCGCGGCTGTCGGCGCCGCACATTTGCGTCAGTTGGTCCGGCGCCGCCGGCGCAGCGGCCGGCGTGCCGGAATCAGGCGCCGCTCCGCTTGTGTTGCCGCTGGCGTATTGCGGCAAGTAGCCGGTGAGGTCGTCATAGCCGTAGGGCGCGAATATGCCGGCATAAATATCGCCATAGCCGTAGTTCCAGAACGAGTTGTCGTAACCGTCGCCCCACATAGCGTAGTTGTACATGTCGTAATAGGCGAACGGCCAATACAACGGACCGACCCAGCCGTAACCGCCGTTGTTGTGTCGCCACCAGCCATTTCTACCGTCGCGTCCGTCATGCCATCCCGCCGTCGCCGCGCGCGCGGAAATGTCGGCGCGGGTGCCGGAATGGCGCAATTCGCTTCTATTGCTCAACGCGCCGGCGACCGAGCGGGAGCTCAATGTGTTGCGCACGGCGTGAGATTTCAGGTTAGGGTTCACGTTGGCATTGCGCGTGGCGTCCCTGGTTGTCTTGGGCGTCGTTCGGCCGACGGCGTTGTTAGCCGGGGTGCGGGCGGTCGTAGATCGACTGCCGCGCGCGCTCGGCGACGCTGCCGAGCGGGATATCGCTGGTGCCGCGCTGATGTGATGCGCGCCTCCTCCGCCGGCACGCATACCGCCGCCACCAGGATGGCCGCCGCCGACATGCATGCCACCGCCGCCGCCAGGATGACCACCACCGCCAGGATGGCCGCCGCCGACATGCATGCCACCGCCGCCGCCAGGATGACCACCACCGCCAGGATGGCCGCCGCCACCCCCACCGGCAGCATGTCCACCGCCACCCCCGCCGCCACCACCGCCTTTCGCAGGGGCCGCGTAGGCCGCAGTCGACAGCGCAGTCGAAAGAACAATAACGGCAACTCCAAATTTGAATCTCAGCATGACTTTCCCCAATCGATTTGACTTTTGAAATCCGGATCCAATTTTCATAATCGTGACAAATAAACCCAGCTGCATTGATTTGAATCAACTGTGTCCGACACCAGACATTTATTCATTCCGACAGGCTACGAGCCGTCCAATTTGGCCTTGTCAGTTGCCAGTCGCCGACGCCCCCCAATTTCCTCTTTAGAGGCCGTTTCGAAAGGGGTTGAGTGGGTGGAGTTGACGTGATTCCAGGTGGTTGCTGACACCAACCCCGGAGTTGCCATGTGGACCCCAACCACCCGCAAGCAGCATATTCGCAAGACGAGCCGATACCAAACTGATGTGACCGACGAGGAATGGCGTGTGATCGAGCCTCAGCTGCCTGGGACGAATGTCACCGGACGACCACGTGCCTGGCCGATGCGCGAGATCATCAATGGCATCTTCTATGTCATGCGGGCGGGTTGCCCATGGCGCCTGCTGCCGAGCGATTTGCCGCCGTGGAGCACGATCTATCGATGGTTTGCGAAGTTCCGGGACGAAGGCCGCTTCGAGAGGATCAATCACGCTATGGTCATGCTCGATCGCGAACGGATCGGACGCCAATCCAGCCCTACGGGTGCGATCATCGACAGCCAGAGCGTCAAGACCACCGAGGCCGGCGGACCCCGCGGTTACGATGCTGGAAAGAAGATCAACGGCCGCAAGCGCCATGCGCTTGTCGACACGGACGGGCGTGGCCTCATGCTCGAACCGCATCCGGCGAGCATCCAGGATCGCGACGGCGGCGGACCGCTTTTGCGGGCTTCGCGCCGCATCTTCCCGTTCATCCAGCGGGTCTTCGCCGACAGCGGATATGCCGGTGAGAAGGTCGCCAAGGCCACGTTGATCGCGGTCGAGATCGTGCGAAAAAACCCCGATCAGGTCGGCTTTGCCGTTAACCCGCGGCGCTGGGTCGTCGAGCGCTTCTTCGCATGGATCGGACGCAATCGACGGCTGGCAAAGGACTTTGAGGCAACAATCGACTCCGCACGCGCTTTCCTCTACGCCGCATCCGTCATGCTGCTCGTGCGCCGGATCGCTCGTCCTTCATGACTTTCGAAACCGACTCTTAGACTTATCCGTCATCCATCCCGCCAAGAAAGAACTCGATGAGCGGGGTCTTTGAGATAACTATAATGAAGCCTAACTTTGCTTTGCCAGATCATCGAGCTGGCGTCGGGCGGCAGCAAACGCGTCTTTGGCGGCCACCTCGATATGTTCGTACCGCTTGTCGTCGGACGGCGCGTGATTGACTATGACGGTTTCGTGCGGTGGAACAGTAAGTGAGATGTGAATATGGAAGCCGCCGCCGTGACGGTGTTTGTTACTAGGAGCGATCACCGCTACGTGGCATCCGATGATATGACTATTGTGCCTTTCCAACCGCTCTACTTCCCGTTCGATCGCGGCGCGCACAGGCTCCGACGGATCGGTTCCTTCAAAAGTCACTTGTAATGGTATTTGCATGATGAACTCTCAGTTGCCATTTCGGCATGAGCGTGAGTGAGGAGTTTGCAGTAAGCCATCCTCCTGGACGTCAGTGTGCAGCTAAGGGATGGACCAAGCTCAATGTCGCTATCGCCACGACAAATCGAGCAATGATCACACCAACAATCTGGATGCTTTTGATCCAAATCAACTAGGTTCTGTACCGGACGTGGTTCTATTACAAGCCGATGATCCATTTTGCGTCGCGGACCATCTGCCATAGCGCCACTACTACTTGGCAACTTGCCAATTCTTCATGCCGCTCATCACACTGAAATCTCCAAACGATCACTCGCGATCGTGATCTTGGCCCCTCGGAACAATATCGGACGAAACGGATCGCTCACGCGCGACCTGCAGTACATTGGCGAGCGCCTTTCGCAAACCATGCAGCTGATCCAGAAGGTTCAGGATTACGCCCATGCCCTCAGCGTTGACGCCCAGGTCCCGTGTGAGATTTTGGATCAATTTCGCACGCGCTAGATCCGCCTCTGAAAACACCAACTCTGCCGCGGTTCGACTGGGAAGCAGCCACTCCTCTTCGATCCACACTTCTAGAGTTTCGCGATCGACCTGCGAGCGATCAAGAAATTCCTGCTTGCCGATAATCATGGCTGCATGTCCCGGCGCGGATCGTACCTCGTTCCAGGTACCCAGTTGGAGAGAAAGGCTTCCAACTCGGGGTTCGGCTCCGTCGGCAACATAACCTTAAGCTTGACGAGCTCGTCGCCGTGGCCGCCGCGCCGTGGAACGCCTTTGCCCTTCAGGCGAAGAACAGTGCCAGTGTTCGATCCCTTCGGCACCGTCAGCATAACGGCTCCCGTCGGTGTCGGCACTTTGATGCTTGCCCCGAGGGCCGCTTCCGCCAGAGTGATCGGTAGGTCGAGATGAATATCGTCGGCATGCCGCGCAAAAAATCGATGGGGATTGATTGAAATCTCCACCAACGCATCGCCCGATTCACCTTCACCCATCGATGGGGCTCCCTTGCCGCGCAGGCGCAGAATTTGTCCCTCTTGAATTCCGGACGGAATTGTTACGTCGAGAGAACCGCCTCCCGGCAATGTCAGCCGCTTGGTCGCGCCATTGACCGCATCGAGAAATTCGATTGAAAGGCGGTAGTGCAAGTCATGCCCCGGCGCGCGCCTCGCTTCTCGTGCCTGCCGCCGGAGCAACTCTGCAAAGATATCGTTCCCCGAGGTAAAATCCGCGAAGCCAGAGTGATCGTCGTAGGCATGTCCTGCGCCGCCCTCGGCGGCAAAATCCTTATAAAATCGCTCGGGCGGCCGTTCCGACCCCGATGCGTCGATCTCTCTGCTGTCAAACCGGCGGCGCTTGTCGGGATCTGAAAGGAGATCATAGGCGCCGGCAACCTCTTTGAAGCGCTCTTCCGATTCCTTGTTTCCGGGATTGAGGTCCGGATGCAGCTTCTTGGCCAAGCGCCGGTACGCCTTCTGCACGTCTTCGGATGAAGCGGTGCGTGCGACCCCCAAAATTTCGTATGGGTCTTTCACTGGCCCTCCGATGAGATTGATAGCGATGGCCGTTACGCAAATGTCTGATGCCGGACATTACTTGATTTACATCAATGCTGCTCACCAATTCGCTCATACTATAGGATTTGAATAAACGCTCGGAGATCATCATGCGTAAATCTGCTACGATCGCGGCTGCAACGGCATTCGTTGCCAGCGTACCACTCATAAGCGCCAGCGTCGACGCGGCCCCGATGGTCGCGCCCGCAGTAATTCGCGACTTGGCCGATAGCCTGAACGTGGTCGAGCGTGCGCAGTTCATCTGGCTCGGTCACCATTATTGCTGGTACGACGACGGGTGGAATGGCCCAGGCTGGTACTGGTGCGGCCAATACCGTACTTCCGGCATCGGCTGGGGCGGCGGCTACGGCTGGCATCATTGGCATGGCGGACATCCCGGTGGTCGGAGCGGTCACGGCGATCATGCCCACGCACCGGTCGGTCATGCCGGTCATGCCCATGCAGCGGTCGTGCATGGTGTTCACACCCATGCAGCGGTCGTTCGCGGCGGTCATGCGCAGGCGGCGGTTAGTCACGGCGGTGGCGGTGGCCATTCCCGCGCGGCGGTCAGTCACGGCGGTGGCGGACACGGCGGTGGTGGCGGCCACGGCGGCGGTGGCGGCGGCCACGGAGGCGGTGGCGGACACGGCGGCGGTGGCGGCGGCCACGGAGGCGGTGGCGGACACGGCGGCAAACATTAATCTGATATCCGTCTCAAGCGGGGACAGCCTGCCTCAAGCAGCAGGACACGGTGAAAGCGGAACAAATGCCTTCACCCAAATGCATTCACCTATGTGACTCTCACAACCGGGCTACGGAGATAATGCCATGTCGATCGGGACCATCCTGCTCATCATCTTGGTCATCATATTACTCGGCGGTTTTAGCGGATTTGGCGGCGGCCCTTTCTACGGCACCGGCTATTACGGTGGCGGCGGACTTGGCCTCATTCTCATTATCGTGCTGATCTTGGTCTTGCTCGGCAGGCTCTGAGCTGCCAGGACTCAACTACCGAGGCCCGACTATCAAGGCTAAAATTGTTCAGATCGGCGAGCCTGCCGTCGGAATTGCTTGTCGCGCAGCGGCAACCGTCCCGACACAGGTTCGGCTGGCCAATTTAGCCTTCCCACAATTTCTGATAGTGCCCTGCAACGGTCGCGTAGCATTCGCAAGCCGCTTCGCGCAATCCTTCCACGTCCAGGATTTCAATATTGCCTCGACGGTATTTAATAAGGCCTGCCTGCTGCAACGTATTTGCGGCGAGTGAAACAGTTGATCTTTGAACACCCATCATCTGCCCAAGAAATTGCTGTGTCAGCTTGAGCCGCTCACCAGCTAGATCCCTCATCCGTAAAAGCCATCGACACATGCGGGCCTCGGCCGAATGACTGGCGTTGCACGCCGCTGATTGCTGAGCCTGCGCGAAGAGAACCTGTTCGTGTCGGAGAAGTACCGACCTGAAGCGCTTGTTTTCCTCCGCCAACGCGCGAAGCCGCTCTACGCTCATGACTGAGGCGACCCCCTCAAGCTGAACGATTCCTTTGTTGAAAGAAATTTTGCCATCGAGGGCAGAAGCGGCTCCTATTACGCCGTCTCGCCCGACCGTGGCCGTTTCTATCATATCCCCGACGCTGAGCTCGACGACGAGGGAGATGATTCCGGAGTGCGGGAAGTAAACGCGACGAATTAGACCGCCAGTTTCAACAAGGACATCGCCATGATTGAGCTCAACGAGCTTCAAATCCGGCTTAATCGCGCCAAAAACCGCGCGCGGAAGCGATGCGAGCAAACGATTGGGGGAATGCGACACTGCCACTCTCCTACCTGTCGGTGGGAGCGCGGTCGCGTCTCTCAGCCACTGACGCCTAGATGCGGCTCAGTGATGCCACATCCTATACGTCTCTGTATGTCCGAAAGCCAGCACAATTCTGATATTAAGTCGTCATATAGAGAAGGTGAGCTGAGCCCCGAGAACTCCGCCAAGAATGGGTAGAGTCCATCACCTGGAAGGAGATGGACATGAAGCCGAGTCGGTTCACGGAAGAGCAGATCATCGGGATTTTGCAGGAGCATGAGGCTGGAGCGAAGACGGCTGACGTGTGTCGCGAGCACGGGATCAGCAGCGCGACATTCTACAAGTGGAAGGCCAAGTACGGCGGCCTCGATGTGTCGGACGCCAGGCGCCTGAAGTCGCTGGAAGACGAGAACGCCAAGCTGAAGAAGCTTCTCGCCGAGGCGATGCTCGACAATGCGATGCTCAAGGATATCGCCTCAAAAAAATGGTGACGCCCGCCGCCAGGCGAGAGGCCGTCGCTCACCTTCGGGTCGCGTTTGAGGTCAGCGAGCGGCGGGCATGTTCGACGCTCGGAGCGGATCGCACCTCGGTCCGCTATTGCGCTCGACGAGCGTGGCGATGTGCGTGTCGTTCGCTCCGGTAAGAAGGTCTCCTTCCCAATGCCCCGGCACGGCGCGATCCTCAATCTCAGCGGGCCGCTCGCGGATGGAGACCATATCGAGGATATGCCCCTGTCCACTCTTCGCGTTGTGGCTCTTGGGGCGACGCATCCGCCGCGCAGTGCGCAACTGGGCCGTCAGCTCCTTCTTCAGCACGCCGCGGGTCTGGATGAAGAGGCTGCGATAGATCGCTTCGTGAGATATCTGCATGTCTTGGTGAGTTGGGGAACTCCTGCTTCAGCCAGCCGGAGATCTGCTCCGGCGACCATTGCAGCGCAAGCTTCTGCGCCACGCGCCATCGTAGCTCTCTATGCAGCGCCAAACGACAAGGCTTGGGGCGCAACGCCCACTCCCAGGCACGCCAATCAGCCCGGTTTGCACGATAGGCCTGACTGCCGCCGTTGCGCCTGATCTCCCGGCTTACTGTCGATGGCGCCCGTCCGAGACCCTGGGCGATCTGCCGGATCGACCGGCCCACCGCAATGCCGCGGGAAATCTCTTCGCGCTCCTCAAGCCTTAGTGCCGCCAAGGCTCTCCGGCGCGGCGCCGGCACCAGTCCTCCATGGCGTACCACGATCCGCTCAACGCCGGTCTTGTTCTTCCTTTCCAGCGCCCGCGACATGGCCGCGGCACTCTGCCCGTTCTTCCATCGCTCCCAAAGCTCGGCTTTCTGCGCTGCCGTGAACCAAATCCGTGATGTCACCATGGCGCACCTCCCATCTCGTAAGATTAGAAGGTGTTGCGCCGATCCGTTAAATCCGCCATGCGAAACTAGACATTATCCGGAACTCGACTAAGCGTGATTTTCTCCTGCTAATCCGTCGCGTCTATAGCGCCTCTGGCCGCAAAACCGCCGGCATATTGCGGGACACATTTGCGGTTGCAAACGGGAACTATCGTTCGGCGCTGCCCGCCAAGCGCGCGCGATCGAGGATTGCGAGAGATCGGGGAATTGCAAGAGATGACCGGAGCCAAGGAGTTGAAAGACAGTGCCAATCGTGGCGACGACTCGGCGTCGCCGATGGGGATCCTAGCCCGCTTTTTAAGGGGGCGGCCGCTCGCCAATCGGGAAGGCCACTCGCGCGAGATAGGTGTCGCCGAAGGGGTGCCGGCGCTCGGGCTCGATGGCCTCAGTTCGTCGGCATACGGACCGGAAGCGGCACTCAGCATCTTGGTCGCGGCGGGCGCGGCCGGGCTCGCCGACCTTGGCCCGATCATGCTGGTCATCCTCGCATTGCTCGCGATCCTGTTCGTCTCCTACTGGCAGACCATCAATGCCTATCCGGTAAGCGGTGGCGCCTATACGGTCGCCAAGGAAAACCTTGGCGTGAACGCGAGCCTCTTGGCATCCGCGGGCATCATGGTGGACTATGTCCTGAACGTCGCAGTCGGCATTTCCGCTGGCGTGGCGGCCCTTGTTTCGGCCGCGCCGGCACTACACGAGTACTCGCTGCCGCTTTGCCTTGGCATCCTCGTCCTGCTGACGTTCGTCAACCTGCGAGGAACGATGGACGCTGGGCGGCTATTCGCACTGCCCACTTATCTGTTCATTGCGTGCTTCATGATTGTTCTCGCCCTTGGCGCTTATGCCGCCATGACAAGCGGCGGACATCCGCAACCGGTCGTGCCGCCGCCGGCGCCGGCCAAAGCCGTCGAGGCGGTTGGCCTATGGCTATTGCTGCGGGCGTTCGCCAGCGGCTGCACGGCGATGACCGGCGTCGAGGCGATCAGCAACGGTGTCGACGCATTTCGCGAGCCGTGCGTGACCAACGCCCGTCGGACCCTCGCTGCGATTGTCGTAACTTTGGGCATCCTGCTCGCCGGCATCGCCTACCTCGCGATGTCCTACGGCATCATGGCCATGGACCAAACTCAGGATGGTTACCAAAGCGTGTTGTCGCAGCTCGTCGGCGCAGTGGCGGGACGCGGTATCTTCTATTACGTGGCGATTGCCAGTGCGCTTTGCGTCCTTTGCCTGTCCGCGAGCACGAGCTTCGTCGGTTTGCCGCGTCTGTGCCATGTCGTGGCACAGGATGATTTCTTGCCGCGGCCGTTTGCAACCTTCGGACGTCGACTGGTGTCTTCGGTCGGCATCATCTATCTCGCGCTTACCGCCGGGCTGCTGTTGACCGTATTTGACGGCATCACCGACCGCTTGATTCCGCTGTTTGCCATCGGCGCGTTCTTGACATTCACCATGTCGCAAACGGGCATGGTGGTGCATTGGCGGCGCGAGCTGCGTGACAAGCACGACGCGGCGGAACGCCGACGGGTCTGGATCAATCTCGTCATCAACGCCGTCGGCGCCGCGACAACGGCGACGGCGCTCATGGTGATCGTGGTGGCAAAGTTCGCGCAGGGCGGCTGGATCACGATCGTCGCCATTCCTTGCATCATTGTGCTGCACAAGTCGATCAAGCGGTATTACGACCGCATCGACGACCATCTGCGAGACGAGGGAGCGCTCGAATTTCATCATAGCAAGCCGCCGATTGTCCTGGTTACAGTACGAGAATGGAATCGAGTGACCCACAAGGTGCTCGGCCTCGCCATGGAGCTATCATCAGATGTGACGGCGGTTCGTCTAGCCGCGCTCGAAGGACCGGACGTGCAGGAGGAAGAGCGGGAGCTTCGCGCGGAATGGACCAAGGACGTCGAAGAGCCCGCGCGCGCTGCGCACTATCCTCATCCGCCGCAATTGGCCTTTCTAACCGCTCCCTACCGGCGCATTCACGCGCCGTTTTTGAAGCTAATCAAAGAGATCGAAGATAAGAATCCCGATCGTACGATTGCGGTGCTGATCCCGGAGCTCGTTAAGCAACACTGGTGGGACTACCTCCTGAGCTCCCAGCATGCCCGGCGGCTTCGCTCCGCCGTGCTCGCCTATGGCGGCCCGCGCGTCGTGGTCATCGCCGTGCCCTGGTATTTGACGCCGCCAAAGATCGAAGAGGCGATGACCAAGGAAGAGGCCGCAGTACCCTTCAGGGTGCGAAATGTGCTCGGCTTCAGCCGGCGGCGCTCAAGTCGCAAGCCGGCGTAGGGGCACCTTTCGTGAAATTCTGTATCGCAAAGCGCATGCGTTGTGCGCCGCGGAGTTCATATGAAAACAGGTGCGAGTCGGGGCGCGTCGGCGGCCACCACCAACGCCGGTGGGCATCGTGATTCGGCGCTGATGACTATTACTTGCCGAAGATCGCCGAAAGTAGGAGCATTTAAGCAGACGATGTTCATTCGAATTGAGCCAGCAGATCGGTGACTTCCGCTTCCGCGCGAACGCACTCAAACAGCATTTAGCAATTCGCCGGAGCGGACTTTCGCATTGCTTCATCGGCGAGCAAACGATCGAACTCCTACTTGTAAACGCCCTAGCACTCGCAGGAGCAGCGGATCAGGCCGCGGCGATCGATGATGCAATCGGATGAGTTTCTGGTGACGTAGGAATTCTGGGCCATGATATTGCATACAGCAGACCGGCGTCACGGCTTTCAGGCCTTTTGGCCATTTTTGTTACACGCAGATCAAGATTTTGGTCACACCCAGCAAATGGAACAACGCTGCGCCAGCCGTGCCTTTTACCAGTGAGACCAGACGTCTGCGACAGCCGTGCGATGAACCGGCCTGTGATAGATTGGCGGCGTTTCCCGACCCGGCGCATGCGCCCAAGACTTAGAGAAACCCATGAAACCGTTGAGCGTCAGCGTTGCACTGTTCGGCCTTCTTGCGCTGGTGCAGCCCGCGATTGAAATGGACCTCTCAGGTGCGCTCCTCGGCAGCGTCGTCCTGTTCTGCGCTGCCGCGACCTTCAGGTCGAGCGCGATATCAAGTTTCCTCAAGATATTCGTCAGCATCTTTTCGGCTGAGACGATCGTGTTCGGCCTTCCCGTGCTGGCCGGCCGGGCCGGGCTTTGGCCCGCCGAGTATGCGGAGTATATGCCGCCGGAATCGCTGCCCCTGGCAGTAGCGATCTTCGCGATCCTCGTCTATGCGGTGGCGCAGTCCGGCACGGTAGCGCAGATCATGCGGATCGCCGACCGGTATTTCAATGCCGAGGAGACCGGCCGCGCGCGTGTCTGGCCGTTCCGCCCCTTTACGGCGCCGGAACGGCGCATCGCTGTGGCGATGGTGGTTTTCCTCGTGCTCATAAATCAGGCCGAAATCGGCATCGCACTGCGGCTGAACTTTTTCAACCGCGACTTGTTCGATGCCATTCAAAACCGCAATGCGGCCACGTTCTGGCGGCAGCTCCTGTTCATGTTCACGCCATGGATTCCCGTTTATGTGGCGATGAAGGTCGTCGAATTCTTCACGCAGTCGATGCTCGTCATTCGCTGGCGGCGCTGGCTAACCCGCCATTTCGTATCTCGCTGGCTCGCGGGCCACAACCATTACCGGATCAGCCTTGTGGCTGGCCAGACCGACAATCCCGATCAGCGAATTGCCGAGGGCGTTTTCCGTTTCATCAATGGCGGCACGGACGGCTCCATTACAGCATATGGACTCTACGATTTTTCGATCCTGTTGATCTCGACCCTCTCCTCGCTCGTCTCGTTCGCGATCGTGCTGTGGGGCCTGTCGACATCGTTCACGCTGCCAGGCACCGACATCATCGTGCCGGGCTTTCTGTTCTGGACCGCCCTGATCTACGCGGCCTCGGGAACACTGATCACCCATCTGATCGGACGCCCGCTGATCCGCCTATATTTTCAGCGCCAGCAGATGGAGGCCGACTTCCGTTTCTCGCTCGCGCGCCTGCGCGAATATACCGAACAGGTTGCACTTCTGGGCGGGGAGGACGCTGAGCAAAAAATTATCGGGCGACGCTTCGGAGCGCTCATCACTAATTTCATCACCCTCGTCTATCGGCGTCTGAAAGTTACGGCGTTCACGGAGACCTTCAACCAGATCACGCCGATCATCCCCTACATATTCACCGCACCGTTTTATTTCATCGGCAAAATAGAACTCGGCGTGATGACGCAAACGGCTGGCGCGTTCGCGCAGGTGGCCAACGCGCTGACCTTCTTCGTTAATTATTACACCTACCTTGCCGCATTTAAATCGGTTGTCGATCGTCTGAACTCATTCGATGCGGCGATCGAACATGCGCAGGCACTCAGCGATGCCGGACCGGCCCGCGTTGCGAGTGCCGCCGGCACCCATAGGATCGACCTTGAGGATGTCGATCTCTCTCTGCCGAACGGAAGGCGCATCGTCGAGACGAAACATCTGGTCCTGACGGGCGGCGAAAGCGTCGCCCTTTCGGGCCCTTCGGGCTCAGGCAAATCGACGTTGTTTCGCACGATTTCGGGAATCTGGCCCTATGGCGAGGGTCGCATCCGCTGTCCTGAAGGCATCCATGTGATGGTGGTGCCGTCAAGACCTTACATTCCGATCGGCACACTACGCGCCGCTGTCACCTATCCGGCGGTGCCTGGCACCTATACGGACGATGACATCCGGAGCGCTCTCGTCGATGCCTATCTCGGCGACCTCGTCGACGAGCTCGACCGCGAAGATGTGTGGTCGCAGCGCCTGTCGAGCGGCGAGCAGCAGCGCCTTGCGCTGGCCCGCGCCTTGCTGAGGCAGCCAGACTGGCTGTTCCTCGACGAATCGACATCCGCTGTCGAGGAGAAGCTGGAGGCGGAGCTCTATGCCGTATTGGCGCGACGGCTGCCGCAGACGACAATCATGTCCATCGGCCATCACGCGGCGGTGGTCGCGCTCCACCAGCGCCACCTCGAAATGAGTCCGGAAGACGATCACTTCACGCTGCGCGATGCCGCGAAAATCGTGGCTGCGGAGTAACACGGAGACAGGGGACGGACAGGGGACGACCGGGGATGGTTCACTCGGGCGAGCCGATCGGGCTGTTCGGCCTTTATCACGAGTATCTGATCTTGATGGTCATCCTATCGGATCACGACGCCATGCCCCGTCGACAAGGGCGAAGTCTACACCCATTTCAGCGACGAAGAGTTCATGGAGCTTCGCCTAGCCTGCGCCAAGGTCGGCGGGTTCGGCAAGTTCGTCAATTCGCTCAATGTGCTGAGGCGGGAGGAAGCGTGTGAGCTAACTCCCGGGCTCAAGGCCGACGCGGCGCAGATCGCAGCGGAATAAACTAAAGCGAGGCGGCCCTGTTGAGGGGCACTCGACCCATCGCCCAGCTGAACAATTTAAGGATGATGATGACGCACATCTCGGTTGCGCAAAACCGCGATGACAGGGCGGATATCCGATGCGGCGCTCGACACTGAGAGAATGTCGACCCACCACCGTGCCGGCACAATTGCGGCGCCGATCCAGGGACGCGCCTCAGCCATAACTGTGAGGCGGCAGCTGCACGCGAGCTAACCAGCGCTGCACCGAGAGACTAAAATATCTCTGGAAATTCAACTCCCAGGTTCGCTCCCAGCCGCTTCCGCTCCCCCGCGATATCTCTGCAAAGTGCGGAGGTTGGCGGCGCGAAAAGAGATTCAAAATGAGCCACTTATGAGAACCGCACTAATCCGCGAAGGCGGAGGTTTGGAGACAAACGGGCCGAGAGAGAGAGAATTTCGGGGCCCGAGGGGCTCAGAGCAGTGCGGAGGTTTACGTGCGATGCCCGTGGTTATTGGCGATTTCACCGCGCTCGAAGCGGGCAGAGAATGTTGGTCTGGGAAGGACTGGCGGAGGGAGTGTCCGCCAAAGATCCAATTTAATGTATATATTTCAGACCCTTAAGATTTGGCCGTAGACCTACCCACTTGCCTTATCTCTCTATCCCGCATCAGGCCGGCAGATGCTCTTATGGATGAAGGAAGTTCGAGTCCTGCGAGCTGGCGGACGCAGTCTAAGTCGAACGCGTCTCAGCAACCAATTCCCTGCCAACAGCGAAAATCGCAAAATTTGGCCTGCGGTGGTGGCAACATCATAACAGGGAAATTCTGACCCAATAACAGGGATAGCTCGGTTCGGTGCGGCACTTGAAAGCCCGGATCTCCTCGCAGTCGTCGCATTTTGTCTCATCGGATTATTGGTAGCCCTTAATTTGATCCTTCGCTTTCCGGTTTTTGGGGCAGTAATCTCTATCGACGCGGCAGGTTAAGTCACCCCCCATAGCGGTCATCAGACTGGGCCGCTTGTTGTTGTGCAGAACCCCTGGCAAAGTACCTCAGCCCAAGGGGCGCTGGATGAGATCGCAAGTCGATTTCGTCGCAGATCGGTCATTGAGTTTTTTGGGGGACAAATGGGTTTAGAACTACGCCGTAGCACGCTTGTTGAAGCGAATGAATGCGGCCCAATTTGTTTTAAAGCCTTTAATTACTTTCTCCTGTCTTCCCCAAAGTTGCCGTCCGAACACCGGGCATGAGCGCGTCGCCAACCTTCATTGAAAAACACGGACTATGGAGCGACGAGCAAAAACGGCTCGCCGCGGAGATCGCGCGGCAAGTTGAAGCGGAAAAGCTGCGTTTCGTCAGGGTCGCCTGGGGCGACGCCCATGGCTATTCGCGGGCAAAGACGCTGACCGTCCCTGCCTTTCTTTCAGCTCTGACCGGCGGCTACAACATCGGGGTCGCCACCACGACACTCGATTCCGCCGGCGCCCGTGTCTTCGCCTCTTTCACCCGCGGCGGCGGCATGGGCCTCGACGAGATGACGGGCTCGCCCAATCTCATGATCGTTGCCGATCCGTCGACCTTCCGTGTGCTGCCGTGGGCTCAAGGCGTTGGCTGGGTTCTCGGCGACGAATATTTAAACGACGGTCGGCCGTTCCACTTCTCGCCGCGCCAGCTCCTGCGCAAGGCGCTCGGTGCCCTCGGCGAACGCGGATTTTGCTCTGTCATTGGCCCCGAGATCGAATGGTATTTGCTTCAGGTGGCCGATGGCCATTTGGGCGACGACAACATCGGCGCTCCGGGTTTCCGCGGCAGCCCGATCGCAACCCGGCCGGTCGAGCCCGGCTATCATTACCATTCCGAGACGAACATGGACCTGATGCAGCCCGTGTTCGATGCGCTGGCTGATGCCTTCGCGGCTCTCGGACTTGGACTGCGCTCGATCGAAAACGAGTGGGGCCCTGGCCAGGTAGAATGCACCTTCGAGCCGCGCCACGCCCTGGAGGCGGCGGACAACGTACTCTTGTTTCGCACGGCCACGCGCCAAATTTGTCGGCGACTCGGCTATTTTGCCACATTCATGTGCCGGCCGGCGCTCAAAGGTTTTTACTCAAGCGGGTGGCACTTGCATCAATCGCTGACCGACGCGTCAACCGGCGCCAATCTTTTCGTGCCGCAAAAGCCCGGTGATGTCCTCTCGCCGCTCGGCCAATCGTATCTCGCGGGATTGCTGCAGTACGCGACGCCAAACACTGCCTTCGCCGCGCCGACGGTCAACGGTTATCGCCGCTTCCGGCCGAACTCACTGGCACCCGATCGCGCGACCTGGGCTTACGATCACCGCGGCGTCATGATCCGCGTGCTCGGAGGGCTGCATGATCCGGCGACGCGGCTCGAAAATCGCACCGGCGAGCCCTCGGCCAATCCGTATCTTTTTATCCTGTCGCAGATCATTGCTGGCGTCGCCGGAATTGAAGCCAAGGCCATGCCACCTCCGCCGAACGACGAGCCGTACGCGGCCGAACGCCCGCTTTTGCCGAAAAGCCTGCCGGAGGCACTCGATGCCCTCGACAAGGAGCCGTTGTTCCGCCGCACGCTCGGCGATACGTTTATTGACTATTTCGTCAAGCTCAAGCGCAGCGAAGCGGGAAGGTATTTACACTCGCTTGAACAGGCCGGAGCACCGGCAAGCGACGAAACGAGCGCATGGGAGCAAAATGAGTATTTCGATTTCTTTTAGAGGAGGTTCTGCTGCTAATTGCAGAGCTGCGCCGAAACCGCTGGCCGCATCAGCCTGAGCCGACCGATGGTCATATGTTCGCCAGCACCGGACGGGAGGACTGCGCCCAGAAGCCAAGGAAGATAATCTATTGGGACGCCACTTCCCGGCGCTGCAGAAAATTGCAATCGTCTGCCTCAAGTTCAGCGTTCATCCGGGGAATTCCGGCTTAGGTGCGGCCGATTTCGTCGGACGTCCTGGCAAGCCTGACGAGGAGTATCGCATGACAGTGCTGGAAAAGATCGGATCGCCGCCGGCGAGGCTCGGCGGCGCCGCGCTGTACGACTGGGATTATCTGGTTCAGGAGGATCGCGCCCATCGCCTGATCTACACCGATCCGGCCATTTTCGAAGTCGAGATGACCCACATTTTCGGCGGCACCTGGACCTATCTTGCGCACGAAAGCGAAATTCCGGGTGAGAACGACTTCATCACCCGGCGCATGGGCCTGCGGCCGCTTATCATCGTTCGCGACAGCGAGGGAAAAATCCGCGCTCTTTATAACCGCTGCACTCATCGCGGCACGACCCTGTGCCGTTGGGACAAAGGCAATAGCAAATCGTTTCAATGCCCTTATCACGGCTGGAATTTCCTCAACACCGGTCGATTACGCGGCGTGCCATGGCCCGAAGGCTATGCCGCCGACCTACGCGACCCAAAGTACAATCTTGCGCAAGTACCACGCGTGGAATCTTATCGCGGCTTCATCTTCGGCACCCTCAATCTTGACGCGTTGCCACTCACCGAGCACCTCGGCCCGATCAGCATCGTCATTGACGAGTGGCTCGACCGCAATCCCGGCGGCAAGGTCGTAGTCTGTGAGGCAAATCGCTTCAGATACAAGGGTAATTGGAAGCTTGCTTACGACAATTCCTGCGACGGTTATCACGTCGCCTATTCGCATCGTTCTCTGCTGGAAACTGAAAACCGCTTCGCTGGCGAGAATGCCAAGGGCATGGCGTATTATCGCAACTCGCCGGACACCCAGCCGATGTACATGCGCTATACGGGCCACGGCAATCACTTCAAGGACAAGCGGCCAAACCTCGAAAAGCGGCCGGGCGGACTGTGGGCGCTGGAGAGCGTGCATCCCGGCATGGAGCATTACGAATCCGAATTCATCAAACGCTACGGGGACCGCGCCTATGCGCTCCTCGATCTCGCGGGTTCCGAGCCGGTCAACATCAACGTGTTTCCGAACTTCTCTCTTCTTGGCAATCATATTCAGGTGTTCGAGCCGGTCAGCGTCGAGGAGACGAACGCGATTTGGTACGGCACGATGATTGTCGACGCTGACGGCAAACTCGGCAAAGACGCCGTGACCGACATTAATGCGCTTCGCATGCGGACCCAGGAGGGCTTTCCTAACTTCGGCGAAGTCGACGACATTGCCAACTTCGAGCAAATCCAGCGCGGTCTCATGGCGATCGAGGACGAGTGGGTCTACATGAACCGCGGTCTCGGCATCCCCGGGCGCGTTAAGACCCATGAGGACGGCTCGATTACCGCGCCAGCGACAGACGAGGCCTTCATGCGCGAGCATTTCAAGGAATGGAAACGGCTGATGAAAACCCGCGCCAACTTCGCTATTCAGCGGGAGCCGTGACGTGAGCGCGCTCACTCCGCCGCACGATCCATCGCGCAGCTCTTATTATGTCACTGACGCCCTCTATCGCGAGCTGATCGAAAACTTTTCCGGTTGGCAAGACGACGCCTACGCCGTCACCGATGTCGCCGTTCGCGACGAATTTCGCCGCCTCCTTGAGCGTGAGGCGCGGTTTCTCGATCAGCTTCGCTACGACGATTGGGTCGCGATGTACGCTGCTGAGTGCGTCTATTGGGTGCCGTCGACGCCGAAGGGCGGCGATCCAAGACGCGAGATTGCGATTATGTTCGATGATCGCCGTCGGCTTGAAGACCGCATATATCGGATGCGCACTGGCTTTGCATGGTCGCAGGCCCCCGCCTCGCGCACGGTCCGGCTGGTGACCAATGTTGAAGTATTTTCAACTGTTCGCGACGATGCGCGAATGGTGCGTTCGAATTTTCTGATCAGCGAGTTCTGGGGCGATGAGACCCGGCAACTAACAGGATGGGCCGCACACCGGGTGGTGCGCGACCATGCCAAATGGAAAATCCAAGCCAAACAGGTCAACCTCATCGAATGCGATCAGTCGATCCGTAATCCGAGCATCATTTTGTAAAATGCCACATTTGGCCGCCGCGCGCGCCTCAGCTGTCATCCCCACATCAAGTATGCATGCAAACCGTGGAAAGCACCAAAAAAAGCTAATGCCCGGAACGATCAGCTTCTTGAGATGTACGACAGCGCGGTACGAGAAGCACCGGAGCGCATTAAATCTATCCCGCGACTTTTGGCCGAAAAGCTGCGCAATCCGTTGTCGAGCATCCGCAATCGTCGTCACTCTTGAATACTGCCGGCATCACGCCAAACCCGCGGAGTGCAGAGCTCAGGGGCGTCGCAGGCGAGGTCGCGGTCTACGAAATCCCCTGATTACCGAAATAGGCGGCCAGCCGGACTACTCCGTTTTGATATTCGCTGTGCGGATCACCTTGGCCCACTTTTCAGTTTCGTCGCTAATTAGTTTGCCAAACTCAGCGGGCGTGCCTGTAAGCACGGTGCCGCCGATGGCAACAAGACGGGCCTTCACGCCAGGATCAGCCAGCCCCGCTTTAGCTTCATTGTTGAGCTCGTCGATTATATTTGCCGGTGTGGCCTTGGGTGCGCCGATGCCGAACCACACACTCGCCTCGTAGCTCGGTAAGAACTCGTCCATTGCCGGTACATCCGGTAGACCCTCCCAGCGCGCCGCGGTCGTCACCGCCAATGCGCGCAGCTTTCCGGTTTTGATGCTTTCAATCGAAGAGGACGTGGCGACAAAGTAAACATCTACCTGTCCGCCAAGCACGGCAGTTAACGCGGAGGGGCCGCCACGAAACGGCACATGAACCATTTCCACCCCGGCCATCATCTTAAATAGCTCACCCGCTAAGTGAGGGCCCGTCCCGTTGCCGGCCGACGCCATATTGAGTTTACCCGGATTGTCTTTGGCGTAGGAGATGAACTCGCGAAGTGTTTTTGCTGGAAATGACGGATTCACGACCATGACGAGGGGCACGCGGACAATGCCCGCAACAGGCACGATGTCGCGAACCAGATTGTAGCTGAGGTTGTCATAGATAGTTGAATTAATGGTGCTCGTCGTGCTGACAAGCAGGAGCGTATAGCCGTCCGGGGGCGCTCGCACCGCCACTTCGGGTGCCAATATTGCCGCCACCGCCGGGTCGGTTCTCTGCAATAAATTGTTGACCGAGCCGTTCCGATAGCCACTGGCCCATTAAGCGCGCAGCGATATCGGGCGCTCCGCCGGGGGCGTCATTGACGATTATCCGCACTGGTCGGGTGGGATAGCTTTCTGCGCTTGCAATTCCCGAGAGCGACGGGAGAGCGGCAGATCCTAAAACCAGGTGCAGGAAGCGTCTGCGGGCAACTTTCAAGACTTTTCTCCCGGCGATCGCTACGCCGCCGCGCTAGCGAACTCCTGTTGCACCACTTTTTCGTAGGTGAGCAGCTTTTGAACGCTCGGGCGGCTTTTCATGCGTTCGAAATGCGCTGTGCAGTTCGAGAATTGGGAGAGATCGAGGTCAAACTGTAGTCCCCGACGGAAACACCAAAAGAAATGCGCGTCCGCAGCCGTGAAATGCTCGAAGAAATATTCGCGACCGGCAAGCATATCGTCGGCAATTTCGTAGTTCTCGAACAACATCCCCTTGGCTAGTCTGCGCACGCTTTCGTCGGCGGCCGGCAGGTCGCAGACTTGCGACGTTGAGTTGATCCGCGATAGAAACGGGTGGATCCCGGACGCACACCACGCAAGTATCGAAATCGCCTGCAATTCTTGCCAGGGATCTGTCGGTAGTAGCTTTGCTTGCGGAAACGTTCGCGCGATCCAGATCTGGATCGCGACGTTCTCGCTGAGCGGCTTGCCGTCGACGACGAGGAGCGGCACCTTGTGTTTAGGATTGAGCTTCACGTAATCGGCCGACCGTTGCTGCTCCTTGCTCATATTGAGTAGGCGTATCTCGAAGTTCGCGCCGGCCTCGGTCAACGTGACATAGGGAACGAGCGAGCAGGCATTAGGCGCGTAGTAAAGCAGGACTTCCATTCAGGTCTCCAAGGGTGCCACTGAGAAACATTCGTAGTTGCAAGCCATAGCTGACCTACAGTGCCAAAAGGTTGGCAACAAATCCTTCGAACAATACGGCGGCGGATCAAGTTGCGCCAGTCGGTAAGCGCCACTGGACCGCTTTAGTCTGGGCACCTTTCTGGGGGGCAAGGCCGTCGTCATGGCCTGGCGCTCGCTCGGCTTGATCCCCGACGTCGAAACGCTCGAGCCGATGCTTGGGGCCCGGGATTTGTTCCGGGCCTTTTTATTGTTCCGTCGAACAAATTATCGCTTTTTTCTCTTCGCGTTCTTCTTTGAAAAAATCGCGTTCCAGTTTTCTTTGTAAGCGGTGCTAACCGGTTTCTGGCCTTCCCCCCGGCTATAGTTTGAAGGTGGGGCAACGGCGACCTCGCCGCCCTCGGTCTTGGATACGGCTTCACCTGCAGTGCTTTTGTCCTTCACGGCGGCCTCGCTTTTTGGAGCGGGGTCGGCTTTGGCTTTTTTGTTGTCGCTGGCCATCGTATTTCCTCACGCTAAGCTGACGTATCCTTGGTTTTGCGAACTAGTTGTGGGCTATCACACGCAATCGGACGATAGGAAACGGAGGGTGTCACATTTCCGCTTCTGGCCGATGTAGTAGATGATGTAGTAGATAAAGTATCGGATGAGTGGCGTGCCAAACTAGTCGCGCAACTTAAGCGCCCACACTCAGTGCGCACATTGAGTCATCAGCTGGCTGGGTTTCAGTGGAGCAATGGGCATAATCCAACATCTGTTCCGCTCTCAGCAGTCTCTCGCCATATTGCCTGCAGCTCAGCCGGTGTCAGCAGGTCTTCTAAACGCGTATCCTCTGGAAGCTCACTCCCGAGACCTCCAATATGAGAAAAAAACCGACCGAGGTGGGCTATGCGCGCGAGAGTTTCCGAGTCGACCTCGTCGCCTTGTTCCAGCTTTG
The DNA here is from genome assembly GCA_963761185.1 of uncultured Alphaproteobacteria bacterium. Classification (GTDB taxonomy): domain Bacteria; phylum Pseudomonadota; class Alphaproteobacteria; order Rhizobiales; family Xanthobacteraceae; genus BOG-931. The sequence goes on along the minus strand of CAVXFY010000009.1, from coordinate 3,107,780 downwards.
CGATTTCCTCATCCGACAAAGAGCCAAAGGTTAACTGTCCATAGGATAATGATACGCGCTTCTGTTTTCCTGGCATGTCTACCGTCAGTTATCCGAACCGCTTGTAGCTAAACGCATCGCGGTCATCACGGCGGACCCGGGCGTGCAGAAATCAAATAAGACCCAAAGGCCAAAAATTCAACGCCCGTGGCTAATGATCTCGTTTTCAACCCATTGGGCGAAGAAATTGAACATTTCATGCATAACTTCGCGGTCGGTTCTGCCGGACCGAACGGGACAGCGGGAGCGCGAATTATGAAAGCCGAAGCTTGAGGTGGGGAAGCGGTACGGAGGTCAGGCGTGGCGCCACGTAGACCGCTGGCGCCTGCGGAGGTGGCGGCGTGCGCTTGGCTCGGCGCTCGTTCCAGGCGCCGATTGGGCGCTCCGAGATATCAACCCCGTGACCGCACAAGCACAAACTATCTGCGGCCAATATCGCGATCCAGTTGCGTAAGGATACTATTCCACGTTTCACCGCCAACAGCACTGCGCGGAACCACATGCTCCATAGCAATCTTAGTGGCAGCTTTGGCGCACTGGACACCCTGATCGAGATGCTCGAGGTCGAGATATTCTCCACCTTCGGCTAAGCCAGCCGCGGTCTCGGCACTGCTAACCTTAGCGATCTCGTCGTCAGAGAGAAGCTTCAATATGTTGTCACGAGCGACATGTTCAGCACGTTGAATTTCCATCATGGGGTATCTCCGATCAATTCTGCCGTACTCTTGTTGCTACGAAACGCGTCTATCACAACCGCTCACTTCATAAACATGGATTTGCGGCCAATTGATTATCACTGGCCAATGTCCGGTGGCGGAGGCAATTGTAGAGAGGCCTTGCTGGAAGTTGGCGTATTCACGTTGTTGACCGGCGAACGCGCTTCAGAGCTCGCTACGATCCATTGCGCAGCGACGGTAAGGTTGCTATCGGGGCGAAGCGGACATTGAGCCGGATTTATGAGTACGCGGCCTAAATCGCTCAGGTGCTGGGCTGAAAGTGGCCACCAGATTTTCAACAAAGAAATACTCAAATCGCACTGAGCTCTAATCTACGAACCCGTTTGATCACCAAAAGCCGCGACTGCGACCCCAATATCCACCGCCGCCGCCAAAGAGCAGCACTAGAACAACAATAACCAGGATCAATTCCATGGAAATCCTCCGTTGCTGATGTCGGCTATTTGCCGCGCACCGCGTCCTTGATTCCGCCAACTGCGTTTTGCAACTTGCCTGCAGCCTTGTCGGTCTTGCCTTCAGCTTCCAGCTTCTTGTCGCCGAAAACCTTTCCGGCCGTTTCCTTCACGGCGCCTTTGGCCTGCTTTGCCGAGCCTTTGATTCGATCTTTGTCCATTGTGGCGAACTCACTCTTGTTGGGTGTAGGGTAACGTTAGCTGTCTATGTTTTGTTCCTGACGGCGAGATGCGAGTTTTAGGAAGTCATTTCGACACTCTGCATATGCCGATCAGCGTAGTGTCGCATCACCTGCAGTGATCAAAACTGACCAGACTCTGCTCTCTTCATTTTGGCAAAATGGCAATGTCTTGATCTGGCGTTACGCCAAAATCCAGGCAGCTCCGGTTCCCGCCCCGCGCCCCCTCGGTCCCCGGGCAACCGGAGCATTCTTTGATCCGGGTAACAGACCATCGCGTCGAGCGTGCGGAACTTTGCTGCACTGCACGTGCTTGTATCTGCGGCGGGAGCAAAGGACATTATGAAAATCGCACAAGTGGCTCCGCTCATTGAGAGCGTTCCTCCTCGTCTCTATGGCGGCACTGAGCGGATCGTTTCCTATTTAACTGAAGAACTTGTTGGGCTTGGCCACGAAGTGACGCTGTTTGCCAGCGGGGACTCGATCACCAGCGCCGAGCTGGTTCCCTGTTGCACGCGCGCGCTCCGGCTCGATCCGACCGTGCGCGATACCATTCCCCACTTCATGCTCATGATCGATAAGGTGCGCGAGCGCGCCGACGAATTCGACGTCATTCATTTTCATATCGATCTTTTCCAATTTCCGCTTTTTCGCTCGCTCGCCGGTCGCACCTTGACCACCCTTCATGGCCGGCAGGATTTGGGAGATCTCAAGCCCTTCTATAGCCGCTTCCGTGAAATGCCGTTAGTTTCGATCTCCAATGACCAGCGGAAACCATTGCCGCGCGCTAATTTTGTTGCGACGGTCCAACATGGCCTTCCAGCCGACCTGCACCAGCCGTCGATTGAGCAAGGCGGCTACCTCGCATTCCTGGGACGGATTTCGCCAGAGAAACGAGCCGATCGCGCGATCAGAATTGCGCGTGCCGCCGGCATTCCGCTGAAGATCGCCGCCAAGGTCGACAAAGTCGATGAAGACTATTTCCGCAATGACATACTTCCTCTTATCGATGGCCCGGGCGTCGAGTTCATCGGCGAAATCAACGAGCGTGAGAAAACAAAATTCCTAGGTGAAGCGGCCGCTCTACTATTCCCGATAGATTGGCCGGAGCCATTTGGGCTTGTGATGATCGAGGCCATGGCTTGCGGCACGCCGGTACTGGCGTTCCGTTGCGGCTCCGTCTCTGAGGTCATCGACGATGGTGTCACCGGCAGAGTGGTCGAGAGCGAGGAAGAAGCGATCGCGGCGCTGCCGGTGATCTTGACTTACGATCGCCGTGCAGTGCGGCAGCGGTTTGAAGAGAGATTTTCCGCCAGAAGAATGGCCAAGGATTATGTCAGTACTTATCGCGATTTATTGGCGATTCCAACGTCGAACGGCAAAGCACACGCCGCCCGGCCTCGTCGCGTCGATCTCAATGGTGGCAATCGCCTAACCCCTGTCGCGCATGAAGAGCCACTTTTGACCCTCTTTGAGGCAGGTAGGTAGAAAATCCGTGTTTCCTCCGTCATAATCAGTGGATCTTTCTAAAATTTCAAACGGCCGCCAATAGAATAAAGGGATCGCCTCACTTTGTGCTGATATCGCGTCTCGCGTTACTCTGGACTTCGTCATCACCAAATAGTGCGAGTCCGAGCGTGGAAATTCTCGCTAAGTCAATAACATAAAATGTACAAAGGTGCGTCGTCGCGTTTCGTGCCCAAATGTCGCCCGGCGAGGAGCGAAAAATGAGCGAGGTGAGCATAATCCCTAAAAACACGAGGAAGCGGCGGCAATTTGATCCTGCGGCGTTTTTAGAAACCGCAGCCAAGGGCCGCACCATTACGACTCACCGCAAGAAGGAAATCATCTTCTCACAGGGAAATGCCGCAGACGCGGTCTTCTATATTAAAAAGGGCAAAGTCAAAGTTACCGTCGTTTCCAGGCAAGGCAAGGAAGCGGTGATCGCGATCCTTGGAGAGGACGAATTTGTCGGCGAAGGGTGCTTGATTGGACAACCGAGACATCTGGCAACCGCGAGTGCAATGACTGAATGCGTGACGATGCGCGTCGCGAAGACAGAAATTCAGCGCGTCATTCGAGACGAGCCCGCATTTTCCCAGATGTTTATGTCGCATATTTTGGCGAGGAACGCCAAAGTTGAAGAAGACCTGCTCGATCAGCTCTTCAACTCGACGGAAAAGCGGCTTGCCCGGCTATTGTTGCTTTTAGCCAATTTTGGCAAGGAGGGCCGACCGGAGCCCCTTATCGCAAAGATCAGTCAGGAGACGCTGGCCGAAATGATCGGAACCACACGGTCACGGGTAAGTCATTTCATGAACAAGTTTCGGGAAGCGGGATTCATCAATTACAATGGCCATCTCGAAATCAATAGCTCGTTGCTGAGCGTTGTGCTGGCCGACCAGCCGCGCGCTGTGAAATCGTCGTTGTAATGTCTTGGTGAGTGATAGCCTGCTGTCTTGTCGAGCCATTGATGAACACTCTCGCGAACATAGCGCCAAGGGAGCCGAGCATCAAATCGCCAACGGCGGCTAACGTGGAGGCATCATGCTAAAGCTTGCGTCGATGTGTGATCCTGAGCGACGCCATTGTCCAAGCAATGGGACGGTAACTCAAAGGAGTTTAAAGCCTACCAAGTAAAACCAAGACCAACACGATAACGAGTATTAGGCCGAGGCCGCCGCCACCGTAGTAGCCAGTTCCGTAGAAGGGACCGCCTCCGAAGCCGCTAAAGCCTCCAAGCAAAGCGATCACCAAAATGATGACGAGGATGGCGCCGAGCGACATAATTTTGATCTCCCTTTGCTGGGCTATGCGTTCGATCGTAGGCACGCAAGTATTGAAGTTCATTAAGGGCGGGCCAAATCCGCCCTTAATGTTTGGCATCGATGATTTTGTTCAACCTTAAGCAGCAATCACCGCTACGATTCTCAGTGAGCGGGGATCCACGATAAGAATTTGATCGCCGACCAGGATATATTCATAGTCGCGGTATTGCGGGGCATATTCCACGACCGAAACGGGCAAACCATAAAGATGAACCGTCCGTGGAATGACCTCGCCAACCGTAACTGAGAACTGCACGTTGGTTAGGCGCTCGGCGCCTCCACTTCGCAAACTGTCCCGGATTTTGGCATGCTGTTCAGTCGACAGCGCAGCCGGCGCGCCAGACTTCGCATCGTCTTTTGCCAAATTCGAGCCCGCGGGGGACTTCGATTGCTCCGACGTTTGCGCAGAGCCTCCCTGTCCTGTGGTCTCGGGTTTAGAATCGTTTGGCTTCTGGGCGGTCACCGCCGGCTTTTCCTTCGTCGGCGCCTGTGCGGTGGGCGCCGGTGACTTCTGCGGCAGACTGCCCGGTTGCTGGTCCGTCTTCCCTTCCGGGGCTTTCTGATCGTGTGCGGCCGCGGCCGGTGCTTCGCCTTTTTCTTTCGTATCTTGCGCAGACGCCAACCCGGCTCCCACCACGAGCGCGGCGGTGGCAACGGTGATCAGTAAAGCGCTCCTCGTAGTATTCTTCATATTATTCTCCAAATAAATCTGATTGTTGGCCTGTAATAACGTTCCCGACCGTCTTTAAGTTCCGAGTTATCGCTCGGTGTTATACTGTATAAAATTGACCATCGAATATTCCATGCGCCCCGGTAGTGGACATCGGCAGCACGCCGTTGCGGAGGGCAGAAGCTAAATCGATACTTCAATTAGATCATTGCTGCTCTGAGCAGCTTCCTTAATCTATTCCGCGCATGTTGGACCGTGGAACGTAACCCCTGCAGAGAATGTTGGCCAACATGACCTCCGAGAATATTTTGCCCGTGATTCTTATCGTCGAAGATGAAGCTTTGGTTCGCATCTCGGCCGTCAGCATGCTGGAAGATGCCGGGTTCCGGATGGTGGAGGCTGTGAACAGTGAGCATGCACTCGAATTACTTGCAGTGGATTCCGACGTTCAACTACTCTTCACCGACGTAAACATGCCGGGAAGAATTGATGGCTTGGCGCTGGCACGACAGGTGCGCGACCGTTGGCCGCACATCGGTATCATGGTGGCTTCCGCAAAGAAGGTGCCACTGGCTGTGGAACTGCCGGCCGGCTCCCGATTTGAGCAGAAGCCATACAGTCCCGAAACGATAGTCAGGCATGCCCGCGAATTGACGTCGGCCTAATGGGGCTCTCTACCTATCTGTGGCGTCTCGTCTGGCATCTTCGCAAAGGTGGCGTGGGTGACCACGACCGACGTTCCCTGGCGGCCGCTCACCACGTCAACCCGGGCTCGGAGTTGTTCGGCGAGCGCGTTGATGATGCTGGTGCCCAGACCGGATTTTGCCTGCGCGAACACCCCTACCGGCGCGCCGATTCCGTTATCCGCAACCGAGAGCTTCCAATTCGTTCCAGCAACGGCGAATCCGACGGCGATCTGACGGTCAGTTCTGTCGTCGGTGAAGGCGTGCTTGAGCGCATTCAGAATGAGTTCCGTGACGATCAAGCCGAGGCTTATGGCCTCACGCGAGGTCACAGTACCTGCATCGCTGGTCAATTTCAGCGTCGTCGGACGGTAATCGCCTATCATTGATGTTTTGAGGCTGTCGCACAACTGCGTCAGGTAAGGCGCCATTTCGACGGGGCCGGCGAGCCCGGTAGCATGGAGGTGTTTTTGAAGGGTAGCCACCGACATGACGCGCTTGTGTGCGTCCTGCAGTTCCATTCGGGTCTCCTCCGAAGTCACCTTCCGCGATTTCATGAGAATGATGGCGGCTATAATTTGTAGGCTATTGCCGACCCGGTGCTCGAGTTCTTCAAGCAGCACATCCTTCTCTCGCAAGAGCGCATGCAGCTTCCGCAATATGTCCTCCCGCTCGCGCTCTAACGCACGTCGCATGGTGACATCTTCAATTCCCAACAGAAGGGTCGTATGGGAATTGCCTTCGTAGAACACCTTGCGGGCATTCAGCAGCATTGTGCGCTTCCCAATTTCTGGAAACTGATGTTCAACTTCGTAGTCGTCCATCACGCCATGCTCCGGAACGATCCTTTCTAGCAGTAACCTGAGTCCGGGAATGTCCCATTGGCCGTCGCCTAACTCATAAAGGAGTTGACCTTGAGTGATGCTCGGAACAACCTGGAATGTCGAATAGAATGAGCGGCTCGCAGCGAGAACGCGAAGGTCCTTGTCGAGGACGAGAAGAGGTCCCCGGACGGTGTCGACGATCGCCTGCGCCAGCGTTCCGGCGTCTCTGTTTTCGATAAATGGCTGACTATCGTGCAAGACGCACCTCTCGTAGATCGCATATTGCGATCCGACGCCGATAACCCTCCCCAACGGCAATTTTGGAATATCGCTGCTCATCGAACCGCGCGACGAACATTGGGGTCAGAGGCGCTAAATATCGAGATCACGCCACTTGACCAAGAAATAGGTTGGGCCCGCAACGAGGTTAAGTCTGTGCAATACTGCTCACTTCGCGCCCACGCATCCGTGCGCACAGCCTCGAATATATAGTGGTTGCGCCGCGGACCGCGCTTGGCAAAGGTGTTCCACTGCCGTAGCGAACCAAATCGTTGTCGTCAGTGGTTTTTCCACACACTACGTCGGGAGCAGATTGCGCCTCGTAGCTTCCGGCCATGTAATATAACCTGGGGCTGGAAGTCATGCATCGGTGCTTCGTCACGGGAGATAATGCGACGAGCGCCAAGGAAAAGGCTATCGCTTGTTCATCAACCGCAGTCAGACATTGGAGCCGCCAAAGCGACTTCCACGCCAATGGCGAGAGCCGCGGTCACCCCAACGTCAACGGTGACGCGTCGAGATGCGAAACTCCGGAACTGTCCAAGCCTATGTGTAGTTGTTGTAGCAGCGCCGAGAGAGAAATCCCCTTTGTCTTGGCGCAAGTGGCCCCAGCTAGTAGTCCCCTGGATCCCCCTAGCTCGGGCCACGCCTGGGTCGGCCGGAGTGGAAATACCGCTCCAATGCCGCCTGTATTTCCAGTTCGCGCCAGTGCCGCGCCATGTCCCGAAATTTAATTTTGGCATCAGGATCGTGAGCCGTCGCCGCTTGCCGATCGCACTCCTCCGCCAACGCGCGGTACTGTTTTGCCTTTGCTTTGGACATCACGGACCACAGCCTTAGCAGCCAAAAGACAATCCCGGAATAGTCTTTTAGTTCGAATAGAGCGCCGCCAAGCATAAAACAGTACCGGCCCCTCGGCGTTCATGACTATGGACCTAATCCGGCGGGTGCTGCCGGCGATTCAGCAGCATCTTCAGAAAAATAGCACCGAGATACCATTGAGACGCAGCCATATACCACCGCCCTTGTCGCAGTGGGTAGCGATTGGCTTCTCGGCAGAATGCACCGGCCGCTTTGAGCCCGCGCTGGAGAGCGACAATCTGGGCTTTCTGTGCCTCGTCACAAAACGCGGCATTGATTCTGGCTTTGATGCGGGCGTCGGCGGGTAGCCGGAGTTTGTCATCGGCCATAAGGAGACGTCTCTTCAGCTTCAGCAGACTGAGGTGGTCTCGGTTATCTGAACAGATTTTCCGCTTCGATAAGTGGAGTCCCTGCCAAGGTTAGGCTGCCAAGCGGAGCGGCAGCGGTGGTGGGCAGTAGGCTTGATCGGGTGTCATGCCGTCAAGGCTCGAATGTGGTCTGCGGCTGTTGTAGAAGTCGAAGTAGCGGCCGATCGAAGCACGCGCCTCGCTGACGCCGTCGTAGGCTCGCAGATAAACCTCCTCGTATTTGACGCTGCGCCACAGCCGTTCGACGAACACGTTATCGCGCCAGGCGCCTTTGCCGTCCATGCTGATGGCAATGCCGTTGCCAGCGAGCACACCGATGAAGGCCGTGCCGGTGAACTGCGAACCTTGGTCAGTGTTGAAGATGTCAGGTTTGCCGTGACGAGCCAAAGCATCCTCCAGCGTTTCAACGCAGAACGCCGCCTCCATCGTGATTGACAGCCGCCACGACAGCACGCGCCGGCTGAACCAGTCGAGCACCACAGCCAGATAGACGAAGCCGCGCGCCATCGGGATGTAGGTGATGTCCATCGCCCACACCTGGTTCGGTCGCGTGATCGAAAGCCCGCGCAGCAGATATGGGTAGACCTTGTGACCGGGCTCCGGTTTGGTCGTGCGTGGACGCCGATAAAGTGCCTCTATCCCCATTCGCTGCATCAGCGTCTTCACATGCCGGCGTCCGATCTTGCACCCCTCGGCCACCAGCAGGCCGCGCAACATCCGCGAGCCGGCGAAGGGAAACTCCAGATGCAGCCGGTCGAGACGCCGCATGATCGCAAGGTCGGCCTCCGGCACCGGCCGCGGCAGGTAGTAGACGCTGCCGCGGCTGATGCGCAGAACCTCGGCCTGCTTGGCAAGCGGCAGATCGTGCCCGCGGTCGATCATCGCTTTGCGCTCAGCAACCCCGCCTTGGTGAGCGCGCCCTCTAAAAAATCGTTCTCCAGCGCCAGTTCGCCGATCTTGGCGTGCAGCGACTTCACGTCGACCGCAGGCGCCGCCGCCTGGCCGCCGCCAGGACCGAACACATCGGCAGCTCCATTCTCAAGCTGCGCCTTCCACGAGGTAATCTGGTTGGGGTGAACGTCGAACTGCTCGGCAAGCTGCGCCAATGTCCGATCGCCCTTGATGGCGGCAACAGCCACCTTCGCCTTGAAAGCCGGTGTGTGGTTCCGGCGCGCTCGTCTCTGCATAGTCGCTCCTGATTCGCAGGCCATAGCGTGCCCGCTGTCAGGCAGAAACTCCACTTATCGACTTGTGCAGATTTCCGAGGCCGGCTCTCACATCTCGTTGGCTTCGCGGCAAGGTAGAAGCGATTTATATTGCTCCGGTGCCACGAAGCCGTCCACACTAATCGCCGCGACGGTGATTAAGACCCAGTCTTTCCAGCCAAGAATAGCATTGTCGGTTGTCGCGAGGACAGTGGGCCGCGCGGCGTTGATCTGCGGTGATGCTAGAGTGCACGCGAGCGTGAGCGCGGTGAAAACGGAAGGCCTGGCGATGCAGTTATTTAGTTTCATCACGCTGGATCGTGGGCTGGCTGGACCATATACAAAACCTCGCCGAGGTCTGTTAGTTCCAGTTTCGCTAAAGACCGCGTGACAGCAAATCCTATCCAATTCTTAACCGGCATCGCTTGCTATCGCGGTTCTAGAATGAGCAAATTTGCTCAGACACTACCGAAAGTGTGAGCATAAGTACGGGGTTAAATTCGCAACTACCGTGAGCTGAGCCCCTTGTCTCATCCGCCGATGAGGGGAGTCCTGACTTCATTTGAGCCCTGTTGGCTCGGTGGTGCAACGGGACGGGGCGCGGAGCCCTCGATATAGCGCAGCGTCCCGTCCCGTTGCATTTCGGGAGCGCTGATCCTGGCGTAGACGGCTGGCGGCAGATTGCCGAGTGCGCTGTGCGGCCTGAAGGTATTGTAATCATCCTTCCAGATGGCCAATGCCTCGCGCACATGAGCGAGTGATGTGAACAATGTCTCGTTCAGCAACTCGTCGCGCAGTCGCCCGTTGAAGCTCTCGATGAAGGCATTCTGCTGTGGCTTGCCCGGTGCGATGTAATGCCACTCGACTCGGGTCTCCTGCGACCAGCGCAGGATCGCCATGCCGGTCAGCTCGGTGCCGTTGTCGGATACGATCATGGCGGGACGACCGCGCGAGGCAATGAGGGCGTCAAGCTCTCGCACGACCCGCAGTCCGGGCAGTGAGGTGTCGGGCACCAATGCCAGGCATTCTCGCGTGAAGTCATCGACGATCGCCAGGATGCGGAATCGTCGGCCGTCGGAGAAGGCATCCGACAGAAAGTCCAGGCTCCAGCGCTGATTAGGGCCTTGCGGCAGAGCCATCGGCGCCCTTGTGCCCAGCGCACGCTTGCGTCCACCGCGGCGCCGGACCTGCAGCCGTTCCTCGCGGTAAATCCGGCGAAGCTTCTTGTGGTTCATGATGATGCCTTCGCGCCTGAGCAGAACTTGCAGTCGCCGATAGCCAAACCGCCGGCGAATGGATGCCAGTTCGCGCAGCCGCGCCCGAACCGCCGCATCATCCGGCCGGCTGCCACGGTGGCGGACCGAGGTGCGATCCGCTCCGAGCGTCGAACATGCCCGCCGCTCGCTGACCTCAAACGCGACCCGAAGGTGAGCGACGGCCTCTCGCCTGGCGGCGGGCGTCACCATTTTTTTGAGGCGATATCCTTGAGCATCGCATTGTCGAGCATCGCCTCGGCGAGAAGCTTCTTCAGCTTGGCGTTCTCGTCTTCCAGCGACTTCAGGCGCCTGGCGTCCGACATATCGAGGCCGCCGAGAGACACATGTTGCTATGTTGGACAATCGCGATTCGATTCCAATCGCCATCATCCCGAATGGCGCCGCGCCAATCGCGTCATTGCCTGGAAAACCGTTCAGCCGGCCCTCGTCCGACTACCGCCGCCAATACGTGTAAAATGCGCTATGTCCGCGACACCGCACGGACCGCCAGCGTCCACCCGTTATCAACTTGATGAGTCAGCACCACCAGATTGCACGACTACGGCGACTATAAACTCGGGTTCAATTTTCTATGCCGTAGTTTAATTGTAGCTGGAGGCGCTTCACGTATTTTCGATGAGCCCCCGCTCGCTGCAATGCCGAAAAGGACGGCGGCAGCGCAGCCCTGTCGACCGCGGCGACACTTGCCTTGGCAGCCGGCGGACGTAGATACGCGCCACCTGGACGAGGTGCCGAATAGGTTTAATTGAACATCGTCACGATATCGAACGAAACGGTCACCTAGCCAAACTAAATTAGATCAAACGAGTGAGAACGCAAATGAACGCATCCATCATTTCCGCCCTGGCGGGGCTTCTAGGAGCCGCGATTGGCGGATGCACATCATTTCTTGCATCGTGGATGACACAACGGATCCAGGTGCGAACGCAGTGGCTCATACAAGAGAGGCTCCACCGACAAGAGCTTTACAAGGAATTCATCGAGGAGGCTTCGAAATGTTACATCGACGCGCTTCAGCACGATAAGGGCGACATTCCATCGCTCGTCACCCTCTACGCCAAGATTGGCCGGATGCGCGTCCTATCTTCACCAAAGGTCATCGAATGTGCCGAACGGATCGTTCGCAAGATTCTCAACAGCTATTTGGAGCCGGATAAGACCTTCCTCGAGCTGCGAGACATGGTCAATAGCAATTCGACATTATTCGCGATTTCAGCGAAGTCTGCCGCGAGGAATTTGAATCACTTCGCCCTCAGCAATTCTGAGACCCCTACCCTGACAAAGCCATTTGAAGTGTTCGGCGGACAGGGTCTCCGCCAAACCGGATTGAAGATCGGGGCATTTCTGCCGCTTCCCTCAATTTACCCATAGAGCTACCCACAAACAATAGCCGTCGATTCTTCGATCGAGAAACGGCGCGATCGAGGCCATTAAATCAAACGAGCTTCAGGCAGCAGACCACCTTCCCCACGATCTCAAGATCAGAAAGGGGAATCTCCTCCGAAGCGTGGTTCGGATTATCCGAAATGATCTTCACGCGGGTCGGCGTCGCCGAACGCAACACTTGCAGTCGTCTGACGACCGCCGCCTCAAAGGCATCACGAATGGCGTAGAGTCCATCCGGAATCGGATTCTTATGTCCCGTGTCGACAACAACCCGCTCCCCCGAAAGGACCGTCGGCGCCATACTGTCCCCGTTCATTTCAAGGACAAACAGGTCGGCCGAGGTGGTGTGAAGTTGCTCGCTGACAAAGCTCTCGGGGAAGACCCAGGGCTCTGCTTTGAACCGAGAAACGACACGGCCGCGTGTGAGGGGAGCACGCGAGTCAATCTCCCGCATCTCTCCTAATCGCTTGCCTGCGGGAACTCTTGGCGCCGGTCTTACTGCGCCGATCGCCAGGTTCAGCAGGCTCCTCGAGCCCGTGCGGCAATCGTCCCCATAACAAAATCTGCTCCGGCGAATAACCGAGAACGGCAGCATAGGGCTTAAGATGATCGAGACGCAGCCTGATCTGGCCATTCTCAAGCCGAGAAAGCTGCTGTTTCGATATCCCCGTTCGTTCCACTAGTTCCGTGCGGCTCATGCCGCGCGCCTCGCGCGCATGGTAGAGGCCAGTTAATTGCCGCGTCGGCTTTGCCCGTCGTGCCATTTGGTCATTGTCACGGATTCGGGGAACAATTGCGAGCGGAAACTCCGCGAAAGTCACCGTTAAAGTGCTGAAGATCGCCTAGTGTGGATGCGGCTGCTCCGGAATGTCAGCGGGGGAGGCTGTTCGTAATTACCAGACTACCCCACCAATCAGCCTTGATGCGATCATGAAGGCGTCGTGTTTGATCGAGCAAATGGGACGAGAGCGTCTTAAGCTGCGGACCGACGGTCATGTTGTCCGGTTCAATCGATAGCTGGGCAACCACACTGTTCGCTCGGATATGACGGCGTCTGGTTGAAGCGCAAACGAACGAAAAAACGACAGTCAAAAGAGTAATTCCCGAACCCGCAGAATGCCCTTGACGCTATGTGATTGCGCACAAAGCTCATCGCGCCAATAGTCGAGACGGCTTTTGCTGAATTTATCTCAGAGTCGGTTTCGAAAGTCATGAAGGACGAGCGATCCGGCGCACGAGCAGCATGACGGATGCGGCGTAGAGGAAAGCGCGTGCGGAATCGATTGTTGCCTCAAAGTCCTTTGCCAGCCGTCGATTGCGTCCGATCCATGCGAAGAAGCGCTCGACGACCCAGCGCCGCGGGTTAACGGCAAAGCCGACCTGATCGGGGTTTTTTCGCACGATCTCGACCGCGATCAACGTGGCCTTGGCGACCTTCTCACCGGCATATCCGCTGTCGGCGAAGACCCGCTGGATGAACGGGAAGATGCGGCGCGAAGCCCGCAAAAGCGGTCCGCCGCCGTCGCGATCCTGGATGCTCGCCGGATGCGGTTCGAGCATGAGGCCACGCCCGTCCGTGTCGACAAGCGCATGGCGCTTGCGGCCGTTGATCTTCTTTCCAGCATCGTAACCGCGGGGTCCGCCGGCCTCGGTGGTCTTGACGCTCTGGCTGTCGATGATCGCACCCGTAGGGCTGGATTGGCGTCCGATCCGTTCGCGATCGAGCATGACCATAGCGTGATTGATCCTCTCGAAGCGGCCTTCGTCCCGGAACTTCGCAAACCATCGATAGATCGTGCTCCACGGCGGCAAATCGCTCGGCAGCAGGCGCCATGGGCAACCCGCCCGCATGACATAGAAGATGCCATTGATGATCTCGCGCATCGGCCAGGCACGTGGTCGTCCGGTGACATTCGTCCCAGGCAGCTGAGGCTCGATCACACGCCATTCCTCGTCGGTCACATCAGTTTGGTATCGGCTCGTCTTGCGAATATGCTGCTTGCGGGTGGTTGGGGTCCACATGGCAACTCCGGGGTTGGTGTCAGCAACCACCTGGAATCACGTCGACTCCACCCACTCAACCCCTTTCGAAACGGCCTCTCAGGCTATTTTGCTCCCGGCTCTTCTTCACCGCCTGTCTTACGGCCTCAAAGGCGGAAAAAAGTGGATCATCGGGATCATCGGGCAGTTCGGGGTATCGCTTGCGCAACTCATCGAGTTCGCTTTGTTCAGCCGCACTAAGGCCGCGTTTCGAAATAACTTCCCAATCTAGCCAAGCGATACGGGATCGAGCTTCTGGCTCCGGACTCGCTTCATATGCCGCCACGCGCGCCGCGATGTGTGCTTCTTGGGCGTCTTCTTCTGGGCTCAGTTTATCCCGCGAATTGTAGAATTCTAGCAACCGCCTCCCATCCTTTTTAGCTTGTAACGCCGTATATCCAGGAGGACATGTCAACGTTTCTCCCCGTTTGCGTACCCGAGCTTCACACTCGGCGATTTCTTTTTCGGACCCCTGCGGACGTCCAGCGCCCAACGCCCATAAGAATTTAGCTCGCTTCCAGTCGTCGCGTATTGCCCGTGCGACCAAGGGATCGATGTCGAATCCAAACTTATCCTCGATAATGACCGGCATTTCATCCAGACGAGCCTGGCTATGCTTGTATCTCGCCGCTATGCGCGCCGCTCTCATTCGCTGGCCCGCAGTGGCGTCAGGATCAATCATGACGCGCAGTAAGAAATCGAGCGGAGTTAAATCGGCATCGTCGTCGACCCCAGACTCGGTAGTGCTTAACTTCGTCTCCATTTTTCTGATTGTGAATTCCTCCGAATCTCTCACACTGCTTGCCGGGTTCATTGGGTCGTACCGTTTAGGGGCGGGTGCTTTGGGCCTCGCGTGAACAAAGGGCGCCGCAGCAGCCGCCATATCAATACGGATTTTGATCGGCACCTGTGGGTTCCGCATCAAGCGGAGCATGAAATCAAGCGGTGACGTATTCGGCTGGGCAGCAGCCGCGCAAAAGACTGCATCCTTAAAGACGGTCTCCTTATTGGGCGTGCCCCGGGCACGACCGCCGCGGCGTTCGCCTGGCTTTGATCCTCTTGGCATTGCGGCTTTGCTACTTTGCTATTTTTCAAACTCGGCGGGTTAACAAAAGATTAACCCGCGCATTTTGCAGGCATCGCGCGAGCTACGCGTCTCTGATACGGCCGATTAATTGCTAATTTGTTACTATTCTTTGCAATTCGGCCGCGAAAATTGTCTCCGTATATTTCTACAACTCTTGATGAGGCAAGCTTTTGCGCTCGACGCCTTCCAACCGGAGAGCGAATCGGACAGTCGCCATCACGCCTGATTGTAAGTTTGCAGAACGAACCCAAAGTCAGTTCGGCTTGCGAATGATCAGCTCGGCTTAACGACGCGGATATGCAATTCGCGCAATTGCTTCGGCGTCGCTTCCGCCGGCGCCCCCATCATCAGATCTTCGGCGCGCTGGTTCATCGGGAACAGCACCACTTCGCGCAAGTTCTCCTCGCCGCACAATAGCATGACAATGCGGTCGATGCCGGGCGCGATGCCGCCATGCGGCGGCGCACCGAGCGACAGCGCGTGCAACATGCCGCCGAATTTCTCTTCCAGCACGCTCTCGTCATAGCCGGCGATGGCGAAGGCCTTTTTCATCACGTCGGGGCGATGATTGCGGATGGCGCCCGACGACAGTTCCACGCCGTTGCAGACGATGTCGTATTGAATGGCGTTGAGCGCGAGGATCTTGTCCTTATCGTTGGGATCGAGCGCCAGAAACTCCTCGACCGGCGCGTTCGGCATCGAGAACGGATTGTGGGAGAAGTCGATCTTCTTCTCCTCCTCGTTCCATTCGTACATCGGGAAATCGACGATCCAGCACAGTTCGAACTTGTCTTTTTGCACAAGACCAAGCTCCTCGCCGACCTTGGTGCGCGCGGGACCGGCAAATTTCACGAAGCTTCCAGGCTCGCCGGCGACGAAGAACACGGCATCGCCGTCCTTGAGGCCGAGTTGTTGACGCAAAGCCTCGGTTCGCTCCGGCCCGAGATTATTGGCGACAGGACCGCGGCCGACGACGGCGCCATTGTCGAGCGCGAAGAAAATATAGCCGAGCCCAGGCTGTCCCTCGCCTTGCGCCCAGGAATTCATGCGGTCGCAGAACGCGCGCGAACCGCCGGTCGGCGCCGGAATGGCCCACACCGCGCCCTTGGCGTTCGTCTCGAGGATGCGCGCGAAAATCTTGAAGCCCGAGCCGCGGAAAATCTCCGAGACATCCTGCATGACCATCGGATTGCGCAAGTCCGGCTTGTCGGTGCCGTATTTGCGCAAAGCCTCGGCATAGGGGATGAGCGGGAATTTTTTCGTCACCGGCTTGCCACCGGAAAATTCCTCGAACACCCCGCGCATCACCGGCTCGACGGCGTCGAAAACATCCTGCTGGGTGACGAAGCTCATCTCGAGATCGAGCTGATAGAACTCGCCGGGCGACCGGTCGGCGCGCGCATCCTCGTCGCGGAAGCACGGCGCGATCTGAAAATAGCGATCGAAGCCGGCGACCATGATGAGCTGCTTGAACTGCTGCGGCGCCTGCGGCAGCGCGTAGAATTTTCCGGGATGGATGCGCGACGGCACCAGATAATCGCGCGCGCCTTCCGGCGACGAGGCGGTCAGGATCGGGGTCTGGAATTCGAAGAAGCCCTGCTCCTTCATGCGGCGGCGGATCGAATCGATGACCGCGCCGCGCTTCATGATGTTGCCGTGCAGATGCTCGCGGCGCAGGTCGAGGAAGCGGTATTTCAGCCGCGTTTCCTCGGGGTAGTCCTGTTCGCCGAACACCGGCATCGGCAGTTCGCCGGCCGGTCCCAGCACCTCGATCTCGCGGATATAGATCTCGACCACGCCGGTCGGCAGTTCGGAATTCTCCGTGCCGTCCGGGCGGCGGCGCACCTTGCCGTCGACCCGAACCACCCATTCCGAGCGCAGCGTCTCGGCCACTTCGAAGGCCGGGCTGTCCGGGTCGGCCACCACCTGGGTCAGCCCGTAATGGTCGCGCAGATCGATAAACAGCACGCCGCCGTGATCGCGGATACGGTGGCACCAGCCGGAAAGCCGGACCTCTTTGCCGATGTCGCCCTCTCGGAGCGCGCCGCAGGTATGAGTGCGGTAGCGATGCATGCCCAATTCCGCCAATGGTGGGGAAAGTCGGCGCACAACCACATGCGTCGCGGCGAATTGTCAAGCCGGGGTCTGGGTCACACGTTTGCAATCGCCTTGGAGGCAGATTTACCCATTGATTGCTTGGCTACAGGCTGCGCGAGAGAAATTCGAAGTCAAGGACGGCCCCATAGGGCGTTCGGCAGAACGCCCGTTGTAAACAACGGGCTATGGGGCCGCCGCCTCCGGCGGTGCTTCGCATCCTTGAGTTCGAATTTCTCTCGCGCAAAATGGTAGCCGAGCAATCAATGGGGACTTGGCGCTGCGGCCAGCGCCCGTCTCAAATATGTCTGAGAGCAAGGAATGCCGGGCCTACAGGGGGACGCCGGCGATGCTGTTGGCGGGACGCCAGATACCGCCTCGACAGATTTGCGCCGATCTGCACAAGTCACGGCGCGGGGAACTTCGGATGCTGCGAAAGACCAAGACCACTGAGGCGGCGCAACAAATGACGGCGGCGGAAGCCGTCGTCGCAACCCTGATCGGCCACGGCCTCGATACGGTCTATGCGCTGCCGGGCGTGCAGAACGACCTTCTGTTCGACGCGCTGTTCAAGTTCTCCGACCGGCTGCGCACCGTCCACACCCGCCATGAGCAAGGTGCCGCCTATATGGCGCTCGGCGCGGCGCTCGCGACCGGCAAGCCGCAGGCCTATGCGGTGGTTCCCGGCCCCGGCCTCCTGAATTCCGCGGCGGCGCTGCTCACGGCCTATTCGATGAACGCGCCGGTCCTGGCGCTGGTCGGGCAAATTCCCTCGACCGAGATCGGTAAGGGGCTCGGCTATCTGCACGAGATGCGCGATCAGACTGGCCTCCTCGCGCGGCTGGTCGATCACACGGCGCTGATCCGCAAGCCCGAGCAGGGCTCGCGGCTGACCGCACAAGCGCTGCGGGCAATGCAGACCGGCCGCCCGGGACCCGCCGCGCTCGAATGCGCCATGGATGTCTGGGGCCAATCGGCGCCGGTGGCGTTACAGGCGCCGCTGCCGCCACCGAAGCCGAAAATCGATATGGACGCGATCCGCCGGGCGGCGAAGCGGCTGGGCTCAGCGAAGCGGCCGATGATCATCTGCGGTGGCGGCGCGCAAGACGCCTCGGCCGAAGTCACCGCCCTTTCCGCCATGCTGCAGGCCCCCGTGCTCGGCTATCGGCGCGGCCGCGGCGTTCTCGACAGCCGCGATCCGTTGAGCGTCACGCTGCCGCTCGGCCGGGATATTTGGGGCGAGGCCGATGTGGTTCTGGCGGTCGGAACCCGCCTGTTCATTCAATTCACACAATGGGGCATCGATCGCGAGCTTGCCGTCATCCGGGTCGACGCCGACCCGATGGAGGTCAATCGCGTGCATCGCCCCGCCGTGGCACTCGTCGGCGACGCCAAGCCGATCCTGCAACGCCTTGTCGCGGAACTGCCGGCCTACAACGTCAAACGTCCGTCGCGCGCGGCCGAGATGCAGGAACGCCAGGCGGCGTGGCGCCAACGCATGGCCAAGCTCGTCCCGCAAGCCGCCTATCTCGAGGCGATCCGCGCCGAATTGCCCGAGGACGGCATTTTTGTCGACGAAGTGACCCAGATCGGCTTCGCCTCGCGCCTGCTGTTCCCGGTCTACAGGCCGCGCACCTATCTCTCGCCGGGTTATCAGGACAATCTCGGCTGGGGCTTTGCCACAGCTCTCGGCGCCCAGCATGCGCGGCCCGATGTGCCGGTCGTAGCGGTGTCCGGCGACGGCGGTTTCATGTTCACGGCCAACGAGATCGCCACCGCGATCCGCCATCGCATTCCGCTGGTGACGGTGCTGTTCAACGACGGCGCTTTCGGCAATGTCCGCCGCATCCAGCAGGAACGCTACGGCAACAGGCTGATCGGCAGCGATCTCGCCAATCCCGATTTTATGGCCTTCGCCAGGAGTTTCGGCGCCGAAGCCGCCCGGGTGACAAGTCCCGACGCCTTGCGCCAGGCGCTGCGCCGCGCCTTTGCCCACCGCGACGGCCCGACCCTCATCGAGGTGCCGGTCGGCGAGATGCCGAGCCATTGGGAATTCATCCTGATGGACCGGATCAGGGGCCGATAGAGCATGATCTTTTCGGAAAACCGGTTTCCACTCTTCCGGATCATGCTCGAGCGAGGTTCCAACCGGCCGATCGTCAAATCCCGGCCTTGCCACACCCGTGGCACCTGAACGACACTGCCAGATACCAATGATGTTTGATTCCACAGCCACCGTTTCAATGCAGCCCATCACGACGACGTCCGAACTCGCCGCCGCATGCGCGCGGATGGCGCGGCATCCTTTCGTGACGGTCGATACCGAATTTCTGCGCGAGACCACCTATTACCCGCTGTTGTGCGTGGCGCAGATGGCCTCGGCCGACGAGGCCTGGGTGATCGACGCACTGGCGCCGGGAATTGATCTTGCACCATTCTACAAATTGATGGCCGACGAAAAGGTGATGAAGGTTTTTCACGCCGCGCGGCAGGACATCGAAATCGTCTGGCACGCGACAAAGCTTGTTCCGCATCCGATCTTCGACACGCAGGTCGCCGCCATGGTGCTCGGCTATGGCAATTCCATCTCCTACGACCAGCTGGTGGCGCGCATCACCGGCGACACGCTCGACAAATCGCACCGCTTCACCGACTGGACGCATAGACCGCTCTCCGAGGCGCAGCTTCGCTACGCTATTTCTGACGTGACGCATCTGCGCGACGTCTATCAGGCGCTGGTGGCGGATCTCGAAAGCCGCGGCCGCGTCGACTGGGTGCAGGACGAGATGCGCGTGCTGACCTCGCCCGAGACTTACCGCATGGATCCGGACAGCGCCTGGCAGCGGCTGAAGACGCGCGTGCGCAAGCCGAAGGAGCTCGCCGTTCTCATCGACGTCGCCGCCTGGCGCGAGCGCGAGGCCCAGTCGCGCGACGTGCCGCGCTCGCGCGTGCTCAAGGACGAGGTCATCACCGACATCGCGGTGCAAGCGCCGACCACGATCGAGAAGCTCAAGAGCCTGCGCTCACTGCCCAAGGGCTTTGAGCGCTCGCGTTGGGGCGAAGCCATCGTCGCCGCGGTGAACCAGGGTCTCGCGCGCGATCCAAAGACCTTACCGCATCAGGCGCGCAGCCAGCCGGCGCCGAACGGAGCCGCGACCGTCGAACTCCTCAAAGTGCTGTTGCGCATGATCTCGGAGCGCCATCACGTCGCCGCCAAGGTGATCGCGACCGTCGACGATCTCGAACGCATCGCCGCCAGCGACGATGCCGAGGTTCCGGCACTGATGGGCTGGCGGCGCGAATTGTTCGGCGAGAAGGCGCTGGCGCTCAAGCACGGCAAGCTCGCGCTCGCGGTGGAAAAGGGCCGGGTCGCCGCGATCGAGCGGGAGTAGTCGTGGAGCAACTTGCGGCGTCCGCTATTCCCCTGTGCGTTCAACCGGTCAGTGCAACACCGCTTGCAGTCTATCGGCTGGCGTTTCGAAGCCCAAGGTCTTCGCGGACGTTGATTGAGCCGCAGAGCAATCGTGTTCAGATAACTCTGAGAGACGCGCGAGAAGTTGGTTCCTCGCGGGAAGTACTGACGCAGCAGGCCGTTGGTGTTCTCGTTTGAGCCGCGCTGCCAGGGACTGCGCGGATCACAGAAGTAGACCTGGACGTTGGTGGCAACCGTGAAGCGCTTGTGGCCATGCATCTCTTTGCCTTGATCCCAGGTCAGGGAGCGTCGCAACTCTTCAGGCAGCTTG
This sequence comes from uncultured Alphaproteobacteria bacterium, assembly GCA_963761185.1. Taxonomy (GTDB): domain Bacteria; phylum Pseudomonadota; class Alphaproteobacteria; order Rhizobiales; family Xanthobacteraceae; genus BOG-931. The sequence continues at coordinate 3,087,028 of CAVXFY010000009.1, read as the reverse complement.
CCGATGTGCTTGGCAAGCGCAGCAACAACAGTCGTCGTGTCCTTGCGGGGGATCTTGACGAGCATCGTGAAGCGGGTATTGCGCTCGACGAGCGTGGCGATGTGCGTGTCGTTCGCTCCGGTAAGAAGGTCTCCTTCCCAATGCCCCGGCACGGCGCGATCCTCAATCTCAGCGGGCCGCTCGCGGATGGAGACCATATCGAGGATATGCCCCTGTCCACTCTTCGCGTTGTGGCTCTTGGGGCAGCCTGCGACCATAGAAGTTGCCGGTCGACGCGGCCGCGCTCACGGGATAAAATTCAGCTCGCGCACGGTGTTGGACGGTATCTTTAGCTCCGCAATCTGTTCCTGATTAAGACGGTGGTCTGTCAGGATCGCGCGCCATCCGGGGGGCAACCGGCGCTGCACTTCATCGACCGCGTGGTGTTGCGGCATTGCCGCGGCCCAGTAGCGCGTTTCGCTGCCTTTGACGGCTGCTACGACATATATGCCGATATCGCTCATGACCCCGACAGCCGGTCGTCCCTTGTCCCAAGGATTTGGGCGAAGTGCTCTGTACTATGTTGCGGACGGTTTTGGTCGTGACCTAAGTCACACGATCGGCATGGATGGCCGTCGGATCGGCTGGCGATTGACTGACTTTCGCGCCTAGAGCGAGATTTCTTTAAGTAGGATCATATGGACGCTCTAGCATTTCGATGGCGCATGATCTTTTCGGAAAACCGGTTTCCACTTTTCCGGATCATGCTTTAGCCCATCAACGTCACGGTCTCCCGCCCGATCAGGCGGCCGAGCGAGCGCAGCCGGTTCAAGACGCGTTCGCCGTTCAGGGCTGCGAATTCGCCGGGCAGGCGCAGCGCCAGGCGGTGGCGCTCGACAGCGAGCGAGGTTTCGGTCAACACGTCCGGCATCGCCGCGGAGATCACGTAAGCGAGCCGCAGCGCCGCGCCGAGCACACGGGCGCGGTCGAGCATGCGCGTCGACACCAGTTCGCGCAGCCGTGGCGACAATTCGTCGTCCATCACCAGGCCGACATGGCGGAAGAACACCGCGAGCGCGAGGTAGGCGCGGCCCGGATGGTCGATGCCCATGAAGCCGCCATGGGCAATGATGTTGAGCGACTGCTCGCCGCGATAATCCGGGTGCGCGCGCCAGCCGATATCGGCAAGCAGGCACGCGGCATGGCGCAGCCGGCGCTCCTCGCCGGTTTCCTCGAGGCCGGAGGTCGACATGAAGCGGTCGGTCCAGCCGAGCAGCTCTTCGCCATGTTGCGGCGAGCGCGAGCGCAGCCGATTGAGATGACGCGCCGCTTCGATCAGCGCGTCTTTCTCCTTGTCCTTTTTCTTCAGCAGCGAATAGAGCAGCCCCTCGCGGATGCCGAGCGCCGAGAACACCACTTGGCGCGGCTTGCCGACGCGCAACACGTGTTCGAGCACCAGCGCCGCGTAAGGCAAGAGCGGCCGCCGCGCATTGTTCACCACTTCGATGTTCGACAGCGTGTCGACATCGACCCGGTGCAAGAGCTTGGCGAATTCCAGCGCTTCGCCGGCGGGGATCGCGTAACCGTGCATCACGTGCAGCGGATAGCCGGTCTGCCACATGTGCAGCCGCGCCAGCGAACGCCAGGTGCCGCCGACCGCATAGAAGATGCGACCCTCGCAGGCGCGCAGCGTCGGCAAGCCGTCGAGCGTTTTGCTGACGAACTTCTCCGCCTTCTTGATCGAGCGCGACGAAATATCGGCCAGCGCCAAGCCGCCGAGCGGGCGGGTCACGCCGCGCCGCGCTTGCGTACCGCGCACGTCGACCAGTTCGAGCGAGCCGCCGCCGAGATCGCCGACAACGCCGTCGGCGCGATGCACGCCGGAAATGACGCCGAGCGCGGTGAGATCGGCCTCGCGCGTGCCCGACAGTACTTCGATAGGCGTGCCGATGGTCGCTTCGGCGAGTTTGATGAAGGCCGGGCCGTTCTTGGCGTCGCGGCAGGCGGCGGTGGCGAAGGCGAGCGTCTTCTTGACGCCCATGGTCTGGCACAGCGCGCGAAAACGCTTGAGCGTGGCGAGCGCGTGCTGCACGGCGTCGGCGGCGAGGAGCTTCGTCGACTGCACCTCGCGGCCGAGGCCGCACAGCGCCTTCTCGTTGAAAATCTCGGTCGGGCTGCGCGTCAGCCCTTCATAGGCGACGAGCCGCACCGAATTCGAGCCGATGTCGATCACCGCGATCGGCGGACCGTGGTCGAGACGTCCTTGAGCGTCGTCTTCAGCAAGCGTCATCGGTCGCAATCAGCACATGAGCTACGAGAACATGAAGGCCTGTGACGGCGCGTTCCGCCCGTTAGCCGCAGATCGTGTTGCAAGAATTTCGGCTTGGGTCTCGCCGCCTGGGCCCGGCAGGGCGGCTCCCATTCATCCTACGCGATTCGCAGTGGCGTCTCACCGGCTGGCTCACACTGGTTCCGGCCGGTGCCGCAATCGCGGTACGGTATCCCTCGGTGACTTGCCGCGTCCCGACAGACTCGGATTGGTCATGAAGTAGGTCGTGCAGTTGAAAACTTCATCGCCGGGCGCCGGCGCGATGCGCGAGGACGAACCGTCGCCGAGAAGCTGCCAGCTCTGCTCGTTGTCTTTCAGATTGGCGACCATGATCTGCTCGAGAATTTGCTCATGCACGGTCGGATTGAGGATCGGGCACAGCACTTCGACGCGGCGGTCGAGATTGCGCGGCATCATATCGGCAGAAGCGATGTACACGTCCGCCTTGGGATGCGGCAAGCTGTGGCCCGAGCCGAAGCAATAGATGCGGCCGTGCTCGAGGAAGCGGCCGACGATCGATTTGACGCGGATATTCTCGGACAGTCCGGGAATGCCGGGCCGCAAGCAGCAGATGCCGCGCACCACAAGCTCGATCGGCACGCCGGCGCCGGAAGCGCGATAGAGCGCGTCGATGATGTCGGGATCGACCAGCGCGTTCATCTTCATCCAGATCGCGGCCGGCCGCCCGGCTTTGGCATTGGCGATCTCTTCGTCGATATGGGCGTGGATGCGATTGCGCAGCGACAGCGGCGACACCGCCATGCGCTCAAGTTCGGCTGGCTCGGCATAGCCGGTGACGAAGTTGAAAACGCGGGCGACGTCGCGGGCGATGATCGGATCGCAGGTGAAGAACGATAGGTCGGTATAGATGCGCGCGGTGACCGGGTGATAGTTGCCGGTGCCGACATGGCAATAAGAGGCGAGCGACGTGCCTTCGCGGCGCACCACCAGCGACAGCTTGGCGTGGGTTTTCAGTTCGATGAAGCCGAACACGACCTGCACGCCGGCGCGTTCAAGGTCGCGCGCCCAGCGGATATTGGCTTCCTCGTCGAAGCGGGCCTTCAATTCGACAAGCGCCGTGACCGACTTGCCGGCATCGGCCGCTTCGGCGAGCGCCTTGATGATCGGGGAATCGGCCGAGGTGCGATAGAGCGTCTGCTTGATGGCGACGACGTCGGGATCGCGCGCCGCCTGCTGCAGGAAGTTCACCACCACGTCGAAGGATTCGTAAGGATGGTGGACGACGAAATCCTTCTGCCGGATCGCAGCGAAACAATCGCCGCCATGGTCGCGGACGCGGTCGGGATAGCGCGGCGTATAGGGCACGAACTCCAGATCCGGCCGGTTGAGATTGGCGATCTGTCCCATCTCGTTGAGCGCCAGCACGCCGTCGACGCTGAACACACCTTCGTCGGTGACGCCGAGGAGATGCTGCACGAAGCGCCGCAGCTCGACCGGCATCTTCGCCTCGATGTCGACCCTGATGACAAACCCGCGGCGGCGACGCTTGAGCGCGGTCTCGAACACGCGCACGAGGTCTTCGGCTTCTTCGAGGATTTCAACTTCGGAATCGCGGATGACGCGGAACGCGCCGAGCCCCTTCACCGCATAGCCGGGGAACAGCTTGCCGATGAACAGGCTGGTGACGCCTTCGATCGAGATCAGCCGCACTTCGCCGCCGTCGCCGGATTGCGGCAGCCGCACGAAGCGCTCGATGCGGTTGGGCATGCGGATCAGCGCGTTCATCGCCTTGCCGTCCTTCACGCGCGACAGCTGCAGGGCGATGGTGACGCCGAGATTGGGAATGAACGGGAACGGATGCGCCGGATCGATGGCGAGCGGCGTCAGCAACGGGAAAACGTGGGCGAGGAAGTAATCCTCGAGCCAGGCTTTCTCCGCCCGCGTCACATCGGGGCCGTCGATCAGGGCGATGCCGGCCTGGCCGAGCTCGGTCCGCAATTCGCGCCACTGCGCCTGCTGGTCTTCGACTACGATCGAGACGGCTTCGGCGATGCGCTCAAGCTGCTCGCCGGGGGTCAGGCCCTCCGGGCTCTTGGTGTTGATGCCCTCGCGAACCTGCGCGCCGAGACCGGCGACGCGGACCATGAAGAATTCGTCGAGGTTGTTGGCGGAGATCGCCAGGAATTTAAGCCGCTCCAGCAGCGGGTTCTTGCGGTTGGCGGATTCTTCGAGCACGCGGCGATTGAAGTTCAACCAGGACAACTCCCGGTTGATAAAGCGATCGGGGCTCGTTAAAAGATTCGCGGCCGCCTGACGCGCGGCGGTGTCCGACAGGCGTTCTTCCGCCCGGCGCAGCGACGCGGATTCTCGCGCAGCCGCAGTTGCTTGGCCGCGGTCAGCCATGGCTTTCTCATGCTCCTCGAAGGCGACGTTGGCCACTATGCAACAATCCTGTGAAAATTGCCTAAGCACATAACGCGCAACCCCCGCCGTATCGTCAAGACCGGGTAAAGGTCGGGAGGCAAAGCGACAAAATCTCGGCCGTCGCCGAACGGAAACGACTAAGCGCCGTCGCGAAACATCTCCGCCGCCAGTGCCCGGCTCGGCGGGCGTCCTTGCCGCAGTGCTTCCTTGTCGAGCGCAATCACCGCGCCGCGGACCGCGGCGAACGAGCGCTCGATATGGGTCAGAAGATAGCGCACGACGCTCTCGTCGAGCGTGAGCTGGCGATCGGCAGCGACCTTGACCAAGACGCCGCGCAACAAGGCGTCGTCGGGAGCGTCGAGCGCGACGACCGGCAAGGCCCGCAGCCGCGACATCAGATCGGGCAGGCTCACCGGCCACAGCGACGGCACCGTGCGCGCCGTGAACAGGAGGAACGCGCCTTCCTCGCGCGCCAGATTGATCAGATGGAACAGCGTCGGCTCGTCTTCGAGCGCCGCCGCGTCCTCGACGACCAGCGCGCCGGTCGCCAGCGCCGACGGCAAGTCGACTTCGCCGAGATGACGCCCGGACACGACGCGCGCGCCCGATGCCGCAGCCCAAATGGTCGCCAGATGCGTTTTTCCCGAACCTTCGGGGCCGACCAGCGCGACGGCGCGCGCCGGCCAATCCGGCCAGGAATCGATCAGCGCCAGCGCCGCTTCATTCGACGGGCCGGGCAGAAAATCCTCACGCGCATAGCTTTCGGCGTGATCGAGCGCGAGCGCGAGTTGACGCGGAAGGGAGGACATATACAGCGACATCAACGAGGACATGAACGACGACATAGACGATGAGGCGGCTGACGCCTAGAGCATGATCCCGAAAAGGGGAAACCGGTTTTCGGAAAAGATCATGCTCAAACGTAAAATCTAGACCCTGATCCTATTCAATCGAATTGGATCGGAGTCTAGGACGAACCGCCACCGGTGTAGAGCGGCGACGCCAAATAACGCCGCACCGCGAACCGGATCAGAACGCCCGCCGCCGCCGCAAGCGGCACGGCCAGAAGCAGCCCGACAAATCCGAACAGATAGCCGAACGCGAACAGCGCAAACATCAGCCAGACCGGATGCAGGCCTACGCTGTGCCCGACGAGATAGGGCGCCAGTACATTGCCCTCGAGAAATTGGCCGAAAAGGACGACACCGGCGACGATGAGGATTCCGCTCCAGTCCGGGAAGAATTGCGCCACCGCGACCGCGAGCGAAAGCACAAGCGCGGTGAGCGAGCCGACATAGGGAATGAAGCTGATCAGCGCGGAAACGACGCCGATCAACAATCCGAAGCTCAATCCCGCGAGCGTCAGCCCGACCGCGTAATACGATCCGAGGATCAGGCAGACGCCGGACTGGCCGCGCACATAGGCCGAGATCGTCGTGTCGATTTCCTTGAACAGGCCGCGCACGGTCTCGCGCTGCGGCAGCGGGATCAAGCGGTCGAGCGCATCGACCATGCTATCCCAATCGCAAATCAGATAGAAGGCCACCACCGGCGTGATGATGACCAGCGAAAAGATCGAAATCAGCGCCTGACCCTTTTCCCAGGCCGAAGCGAGAAGGCCGGTCAGATAACCCGCCGCCTGATTGAGCAGATCGCCGACCGACTTGTCGGCGCCGACGAGATTGTCGCCGATCAAATGTTTGATCCACGGATGGCTCGGGTCGCTGACGAAAGCCTGCAGGCGCTGCGTGTACACCGGCGCGTTTTCGATCAGACCGGCAAACTGCCGCGCCAGAACCGGCGCAATCAGGAGAAGCAGGATCGCGAAAGCGATCACGAAGCTGCCGAGAATGAGAAGCGCCGCGATCAGCCGGCTCATGCCCCGCTTGCTTAACCGCATCGCCAAAGGATCGAGCACGTAGGCGATCGCCATGCCGAGAACGAACGGCAAGAGGATCGGGCTCAACAGCCACAACAGCGCGACAAGCACGACGAGCGCCGCGAGCCAGAACACGATATTGCGTTCAAAGTGCATTGCCCGCCCCCGCCCGCCGGATCAGTCGCCGAACGAATTCATGTGGCGCACCCACTCGGCGAGATAGAAGGCGACGAGAGCAAGGTCAAGATCGCGACCAGGGCCATCAGGAGCTTCGCCTCGACCGCAGCGTCGAAGCCAAACGCCTGCTCGGCCAGAACCAGCACGGCAAGCACGATCTGCGCCGCGGTATTGGCCTTGGATACCAGGAGCGGCCGGATCGGCATCGGCTTGCCGACCAGCAAGGACAGCATGAAGGCGCTGACGATCATGATGTCGCGCGACACGACCAGGATGACGAGAAAGATCGGCAGCGCCATGGCGATGCCGAGCGAAATATAGATCGAGACGATCAGCGCCTTGTCGGCGAGCGGATCGAGATAGGCGCCAAGCTCGCTCTTCATCTGGAAGCGCTTGGCGAGGAACCCGTCGACAGCGTCGCTGATGCCGGCGACGAGAAACAGGATGAAGGCGATGCGCATCTCACCCGAGATGATCGCCCAGACCACGACCGGCACCAATAGGATACGGCCCAAAGTGATAAGGTTTGGGATACTCAAAAGCTGCCCCGGCTAGCACATCGGCGGTTCAACTGGGCAAAGGCCGGGTCCGACCGACATTTCGCGCGCAGTCCAAGAATCCACACTATACCTAACTCACAATAATACCGATGCCCGCGCGCTTGCGCACCCCGCGATTCCGACGTAGGAGGCCCGAGCAATGCCTTCCCGCCGGGGAGGATTTGTCCGAATTGGTGGCCTTCGTGGATGAGGCGCGCTACGCGGACGCCGGCGTCGATATCGATGCCGGAAACCGCATGGTGGATTTGATCAAACCCCTGGTGCGCGCCACGGCGCGCGCCGGCGCCGACGCCGAGATTGGCGGCTTCGGCGGGCTGTTCGATCTCAAGGCGGCGGGCTTCGCCGACCCGATCCTGGTGGCCGCCACCGACGGCGTCGGCACCAAGGTCAAGATCGCGATCGAAACCTCCCGCCACGACACGATCGGCATCGACCTCGTCGCCATGTCGGTCAATGATCTTGTCGTCCAAGGCGCGGAACCGCTGTTCTTTCTCGACTATTTCGCCTGCGGCAAGCTCGACCCGGCTGGTCGGCGCCGACGTGGTGAAAGGCGTCGCCGCGGCCTGCCGCGAGGTCGGCTGCGCACTGATCGGCGGCGAGACCGCGGAAATGCCCGGCGTCTATCACGGGAACGATTACGATCTCGCCGGCTTTGCCGTCGGCGCGGTGGGCCGCAAGGATCTGTTGCCGCGCAGCGATATCGCGGCCGGCGATGTCGTGGTCGGCCTCGCCTCGACCGGCGTGCATTCGAACGGCTATTCGCTGGTGCGCCGCGTGGCGGAAATGGCGAAACTCACCTGGCAGGATCCGGCGCCGTTCGAACCGTCGCGGCGGCTCGGCGAGGCGCTCTTGACGCCGACGCGGCTTTACGTGCGGTCGTGCCTTGCGGCGATGCGCGAAACCAAAGCGGTCAAGGCGCTCTCCCACATTACCGGCGGCGGCTTTATCGAGAACATTCCGCGGGTGCTGCCGCAGGGCTTGGGCGTGTCGCTTGAGCTCGATCGCGTTCCGGTTTCGCCGGTGTTCAAATGGCTCGCTACGGCGGGGCATATCAACGAGCACGAGATGCTGCGCACGTTCAATTGCGGCATCGGCATGGTGGTGGTGCTCGATCGCAACATGGCGGACGCCGCGTGCGAGCGTTTTGCCAACAACGGCGAGACCGTCGTTCGGCTTGGCGAAGTCGTGGCCGCGTCCGGCACCGAGCGCGTCGTCTTTCGCGGCCATCTCGACCTGAGCTTTAAAGCCGCATGAACGAGACATGAAAAAGCGCGTGGCGGTGCTGATCTCGGGCCGCGGCTCGAACATGACGGCGCTGATCGAAGCGGCCAAGGCGCAAGATTATCCCGCGGAAATCGTTCTCGTGGTGTCGAACCGGCCCGACGCTTTGGGCCTCGCCCGCGCGCGCGACGCCGGCATCGCCACCGCGATCATTGATCACACCAAGTTCGGCAAGGACCGCGAGGCGTTCGAGCGCGCGCTTGACGCCGAGCTTGAGGCAAAACGGATCGAGATCGTCTGCCTTGCCGGGTTCTTGCGGCTATTGACGCCGTGGTTCGTCAACCGCTGGAGCGGCCGCATGATCAATATCCACCCTGCTTTGCTGCCGCAGTTCAAAGGGCTCGACACGCATCGCCGCGCGCTCGAGGCGGGTGTCGAGGAGCACGGCGCCACGGTTCACTTCGTCAGCGTCGGAATGGATGAAGGCCCGGTCATCGTGCAACGGGCGGTTCCGGTGCTTAGAAGCGACACGGAAGCGACGCTCGCGGCGCGGGTGCTGGAAGTCGAGCATCGGATCTATCCACAGGCACTGCGCATGGTGGCCGAAGGCCGCGCCCGTTTCGGCTGAGGCTCCCCAAAATGAAAAACCCCCGGGCGTTACACCGGGGGGCCGCGAGAATGAGATCTTCAGCCGGAGTATTTCCCGGTTGGCTCACGCAACCTTCAAATTCTCGGCCGAGGTCCTGCCGCGATTGGTGACAAGCTCGTACTCGACATTCTGTCCCTCGTTGAGTGAGCGCAGCCCGGCGCGCTCGACAGCGGAGATGTGAACGAACACGTCCTTATCGCCGGTCGACGGCTTGATGAACCCGTAGCCCTTCGTCGAGTTGAACCATTTGACGGTGCCCTTCTGCATCGTCTGTCTCCTAATTCATTCCAGATGTCGGTGAAGACACGAGCGCGACTCGCGCACGTCGCCTGCGTGAGAAGTGCATCGCGCCACAAGCTAGATTTTGGGGGGAAGTCCGAAACGGAGAAGTCCGAGGCGATTAAGTCGGCAAGGCAGCACCGAGCGGATGACCAAAATCCGATTGCGTGACAAGGAAGCCAAAGAAATGCGGCGCAACCGTGGCTGTGCGGTTCCGATGAATCGCAAGTCGCGTTCAAGTCGCGCAACTGCAAAATTCGTCGAACGATGTGTGCGCGTGTTCTACACGGCATTCGCATCCGCGCGCGCGGTGTCGGCGCGAACTTTGGCGGCTTCGTGCAGACGCCACCACAATCCGCCCACGGCAATTGCAAGTAGCATCGTGGCGCCGGCGCCGGCCAATTCGGCCGCGTGCGCAAATCTTTCGCCGAAGGCGTGGGCGAGACGTGCTGCCACCGCAGGATCTGTCGCCATGATGTCGCCGGCGACCCAGCCGAGCAGCGCGGAACCCGCCCAGATCAAAATCGGGAAGCGATCGAGCAAGCCTGTGATTAAAGTGGCGCCGACGATGATCAATGGAATAGACACAGCCAGCCCGATGACGAGGAGCAACAGGTTGCCCTGGGCGAGCGCTGCGATGGCGATGACGTTGTCGAGGCTCATAACGACATCGGCGACGGCGATGATCATCACCGCGCGCAACAGATGCGAAGCCGCTTGGATTTCGCCTTTGTCGGGATCGTCCGGCACGATCAGCTTGGCGGCGATCATGAGGAGCGCCGCGCCGCCGACAAATTTCAGATAGGGCAACAGCATCAGTTCGGCGATGATGCCGATAAGGACGATGCGCAGGATCACCGCAACGCCGGCGCCGATGACGATGCCCGAGCGCCGCTGTTCCGCCGGCAATCCGCGGCACGCCATGGCGATGACCACGGCATTATCGCCGGACAGCAGGATGTCGATAAAAATGATCTGAAGAACGGCGAGCCAGAACGCCGCCGAGTCCAATTGCGCGGCGCTGGCGTGAAACCAATCGCGCCACAATGCAGGATGCAGATATTGCGCGACGGATGCCAAGCCCGCGACGCCCTAGCCGACGATCTCGTTGCCGGAGAAGAACTGCGCGATTTCCTTTTCCGCGGTGTCGGCGGCATCCGAGCCGTGCACGGAATTCTCGCCGATCGACTTGGCGTGTTCCTTGCGGATGGTGCCCGGCGCCGCCTTGGCGGGATCGGTCGCTCCCATCAGATCGCGATAAGCCGCCACCGCGTTTTCGCCTTCGAGCACCTGGACGACGACGGGGCCGGAGGTCATGAAATCGACGAGCTCGCGAAAAAACGGCCGCGCGCGATGTATGCCATAAAACGTCTCCGCTTCGGCGGTCGTCATCCGCACGCGCTTTTGCGCAACGATGCGCAGACCTTTCTTTTCGATCATCGCGTTGATGGCGCCCGTCAAATTGCGGGCGGTCGCATCCGGCTTGATGATCGAGAACGTACGCTCGATCGACATCAAATCATCCTTTGGGGAATTGCGAAAACGGCGTGGAACCGCGCCGGGCTTATAGCCTCCGCTCCCGTTTCCGGCAAGCGCGCGGTTCATTCGCCTGGCGCTCAGTTCTGAGCGGCCTTTTTCGGCTTTGCCGGTTTTTTCTTCGCGACCTGCGGCGGCGCGGGCGCCGGCGCGACGCTGTCCAACTCGGTCAGCGCGCCGCGCAGGAAATGATAGGCGCCGGCGCGCGGGCCGCTCTCGAAGGTCAGAACCGCGGTGCGGTCGCCGTTCGGCGCACTGCCGATCTGGACCGATGAAGGCTGGCCGGCGCGAAGGACCACGTCACACTCGCTCATGCCGAGCGCGATGCCGCTACCCATTAGAGAAGACATGTCGCCGGCGGGCGCTCCGGGAGACCCTGGAGGCGCTCCTGCAGCCGCGCCCGGAGCCGGAGCAGCCGGCCCGGCCGCAACGGGCGCGACCGGCGCCGGACATGACCCGTTGCCGTTCACCAAATCGTTCGGCGTAATCGGCCTTTGCTGTTTCTTAGTTTCGGACAGTTCCGAGAACGAGTACCCGGCGCCGCGCCCGCTGAGATCGAAGGGCTTGGCAAACCAGCTTTGGCCGGTGTCCAAGTCCGCGCAGCCGCCGAGCGCAAAGGTAGCCGCCAGCGCCACGCCAAGACCTGCGCATTTTGGGCCTGCCCATTTTGGGCCTGCGCATTTTGATCGAACCAGCACCCAACAGTCCCCTAGAACCGACCCGCTCGGCAGCTTGCGCTTATTTGTGTTGCGATCATGACGCCGAATTCCAGCCTGGAAACTAGGCGTTGCGCAAACGACACAATTGTATCAGAACCCATAATGCAATTCCGGTAAAGGTTAAAATCGCTCGGAAAGACAGAGACTTGACCCAATCCCTCACCAGCAGCCGTAAAGTGTCATTGTGATACAGATCACGGATTCTTTTCCCGCCCGACGCGACACTGCGTTCCGTCCGAGCGCCAGTACCCATTGCGGCTCAGGGAGACGCTAGTCGTCGTCGGGGGTCCCCATGCACCTACAATTCGTTGGCTGCGGTGATGCGTTCGGCACCGGCGGACGTTTCAACACCTGCTTCCACCTCGTCGGCCAGAAGGTCAACGCGCTGATCGACTGCGGCGGCTCGTCGCTCGTCGGCATGAACAAGCTAGTGATCGACCGCAACGCCATCAACACCATCCTCATCACGCATTTTCACGCCGACCATATCGGCGGGCTGCCGTTTTTCATTCTTGAAGCGAACTACGTTCTCAAGCGCCAGAGCGCGCTGACTATCGCCGGACCGCCGGGTCTGAAATCGCGCTACGCCGAGATGATGGAAAGCGCCTATCCCGGCACGTCGAATCTGCAATTGTCCTTTCCGCTGACGCTGCGAGAACTGGAAATCGGCAAGCGCAACGAACTCGGCCACATGCGGGTGACGCCGTTCCGCGTCGTGCACGACGAACGCGCCGGGCCTTGCCTCGGCTATCGCTGCGAAGCCGAAGGCAAGGTCGTCTCCTATTCCGGCGACACGCAGTGGACCGACTCGATCATCGATATCGGACGTACGGCCGACCTCTTCATCTGCGAGGCCTATACGCGGGACAAGCCGATCAGCACCCATATGGCGCTGAGCGCGCTGGAGAAGCATCTCGGCCAGATCAAGCCGAAGCGTCTCATCCTCACCCATATGAGCAACGACATGCTGGCGCGCCGCGCCGAGGTGCCTTACGAATCCGCCGAAGACGGAATGATCGTCGAAATCTAGAGCGCAATCGCTTCACGTTGAAGCGATTGACGCCCTAGCATCTTGATGGAGCATGATCTTTTCGGAAAACCGGTTTCCACTTTTCCGGATCATGCTCTAGGCACCGAGTGCCGCCTCGATGGCGGCAAGCGCGGCAGCGGCTTTCGATCCGTCGGGGCCGCCGGCCTGCGCCATGTCCGGCCGGCCGCCGCCGCCTTTGCCGCCGAGCACTTCGGCGCCCTTTTTCACCAGGTCGACGGCATTGAAGCGTGCGACAAGATCGTTGGTGACGCCGACCACGACGCCGGCCTTGCCGTCGCCGGTGACACCGACGATCGCAACCACGCCGGAGCCGACTTTCTTCTTGCCTTCGTCGGCGAGGCTGCGCAGGTCCTTGAGCTCGATGCCTTCCACGGCGCGCGCCATCAGCTTGATGTCGCCGATGGTGCGCAGCCCGTCGGCGCCGTCGCTCTTGCCGGTGCCGGACATCGCGAGCTTTTTCTTGGCGTCGGTCAATTCGCGCTCGAGCTGCTTGCGCTCTTCAACAAGTGCTGTAACGCGACCCGGCACGTCGTCGACCGGCACGCGCAATTCGGACGCCGTCGCCTTGGCGAGCTTGACGAAATGATTGGCGTTGGCGCGCGCCGCTTTCGCGGTGAGCGCCTCGATCCGGCGCACGCCGGCGCCGACCGCCAACTCACCGACCACGGAAATGATGCCGATGTCGCCGGTGCGCCTCACGTGGGTGCCGCCGCACAATTCGATCGACCAGCCCATGGTGTTGCCGCCGCCGGAGGCTGCCGGATTCTCGCCCATCGCAACGACGCGCACGTCGTCGCCGTATTTCTCGCCGAACAGCGCACGGGCGCCGGACGCCCGCGCGTCGTCGATCGGCATCACCCGCGTCGTCACCGGAGAGTTCTGCAAGACGATATCGTTGGCGATGTCCTCGACGCGTTCGATCTCCTCGCTGCTTAAGGGCTTGGGATGCGAGAAATCGAAGCGCAGCCGGTCGGGCGCGACCAGCGAGCCCTTTTGCGCGACGTGATCGCCGAGCACTTGGCGTAATGCTTCATGAAGAAGATGCGTCGCCGAATGATTTTTGCGGATCGCGCCGCGCCGCGCATGATCGACGTCGAGCGCAAGCGCCATGCCCGGGTTCAGCGTGCCTTCCTCGACGATGCCGACATGGGCGAAGACGTCGCCGAGATATTTTTGCGTATCGGTAACCTTGAAGCGCACATCGTCCGCCGTCAGCACGCCGGTATCGCCGACTTGGCCGCCGGACTCGCCATAGAATGGCGTCTGGTTGAGAACAACGGCGCCGCTCTCGCCTTTTTTCAACGTCGCAACTTCCTTGCCGTCCTTCACCAAAGCCGCGACGACGCCTTCGGCACTTTCGGTCTCGTAGCCGAGAAATTCCGTGGCGCCGGCCTTCTCGCGCAGCGCAAACCATACCGCTTCGTCGGCGGCCTCGCCGGAGCCGGCCCACGACGCGCGCGCCTTGGCGCGCTGCTGCTCCATCGCGTCGGTGAAGGACGCGATATCGACGCCGATACCGCGCGGCCGCAGCGCATCCTGCGTCAGATCGAGCGGGAAGCCGTAGGTGTCGTAGAGCGTGAAGGCCGTCACGCCGTCGAACATGTCGCCCTTCTCGAGTGACTTCGACGCTTCGTCGAGGATCGACAGCCCGCGCTCCAGCGTGCGGCGGAAACGGATTTCCTCGAGCCTCAGCGTCTCGGTGATCAGCGCGTCGGCGCGATGCAGTTCCGGGTAGGCCTGGCCCATCTCGCGAATGAGCACCGGCACCAGCCGCCACATCAGCGGATCCTTGGCGCCGAGCAGTTCGGCATGGCGCATGGCGCGGCGCATGATACGGCGAAGCACATAGCCGCGGCCTTCGTTCGACGGCAAGACGCCGTCGGCAATGAGGAACGCGCTGGCGCGCAGATGATCCGCAATGACGCGATGCGACGCCTTGCGCTCGCCATCCTGATCGACGCCGGTGAGATCGGCGACGGCTTCGATCAGCGCGCCGAACAGATCGATCTTGTAATTGTCGTGCGTGCCTTGCAGCACCGCGGCGATGCGCTCGAGCCCCATGCCGGTGTCGATCGACGGCCGCGGCAGGTCGACGCGCTTGTCCGCGGTCAACTGCTCGTATTGCATGAAGACGAGATTCCAGATCTCGACGAAGCGGTCGCCGTCGGCATCGGGGCTGCCCGGCGGGCCACCCGGAATATGGTCGCCGTGGTCGTAGAAGATTTCCGAGCACGGCCCGCACGGGCCGGTATCGCCCATGGCCCAGAAATTATCGCTGCCGGCGATGCGGAGGATTTTCTTCTCGGGGAGCCCTGAGATCTTCTTCCACAGATTGAACGCTTCGTCGTCGTCGATATAGACGGTCGCCAGCAAGCGATCGGCCGGCACGCCGTATTCCTTGGTGATCAGCTTCCAGGCGAGCTCGATGGCGCGTTCCTTGAAGTAATCGCCGAACGAGAAGTTGCCGAGCATCTCGAAGAAGGTGTGATGCCGCGCGGTATAGCCGACACTATCGAGGTCGTTATGTTTGCCGCCGGCGCGGACGCATTTCTGCGACGTCACCGCGCGCGAATAGGGCCGCTTTTCGAGGCCGGTGAACACGTTCTTGAACTGCACCATGCCGGCATTGGTGAACATCAATGTCGGATCGTTGCGCGGCACGAGCGGCGACGACGGCACGATTTCGTGCCCCTCGCGCGCGAAATAGCCGAGGAATGCCGAGCGGATGTCGTTAACGCCTGTCATCGTGGGCAACTCTCTAGCCAGACCCCGCTCGCCTGTCCAGAAAAGCACCAAATCGGCGGCGGAATTGATGTATAGCCGCAAAGTATATAAGTGCTGTGCTTGCGGGATGCCTGGTGGCATGCTGCGAAGCTTGCCGCGAAACTGAGCAAGTCCTGAGCAGGTAATGAACGACCAGACTAGCAGTCCCCCCCTCCCCCCGACGCTCCAAGACCGACTTCGCCAGGATGGGCCGCACCGCCGTTTCGTCATGACGGCGGAGATCGCGCCGCCGGTGTCGTTCGACGGGCAGGACCTTTT
Source organism: uncultured Alphaproteobacteria bacterium (assembly GCA_963761185.1). Classification (GTDB taxonomy): domain Bacteria; phylum Pseudomonadota; class Alphaproteobacteria; order Rhizobiales; family Xanthobacteraceae; genus BOG-931. The sequence goes on along the minus strand of CAVXFY010000009.1, from coordinate 3,071,222 downwards.
GCGGAAAGCGCTCGGCCTCAAGGGCCTGGCCGATGCGGTCAATGTCACCGACGGCGCCGGCGCGCGTGCGCACATGGCGGCGCTTGCCGCGGCGAACCTGCTTATCCAAGCGGGCATCGAGCCGGTGCTCCAGCTCACCTGCCGAGACAAGAACCGCATCGCGCTGCAGAGCGAGCTGATGGGCGCCGCGGCGCTCGGCATCAAGAACCTCCTGATCCTGACCGGCGACGATCCGAAGGCCGGCGATCAGCCGGACACCAAGCCGGTTTTCGACATCGATTCGAAGACGCTGATCGAGACGGCGCGCCGGCTGCGCGACGATGGCGCGCTGCCCACCGGCCGCAAGGTCGAGGGCAGGTGCGAATTCTTTATCGGCGCCGCCGACACGCCGATCGATCCGCCGGCGGGCTTCAAGCCGAACAGTCTCCTCGCCAAAGTCAAATCCGGCGCGCAATTCGCCCAGACCCAGTTCTGCATGGATGCCGGCATCGTGCGGCGCTATGTCGGCGCGCTCGATGCCGCCGGCATCACCAAACAGCTCGCGCTTCTCATCGGCGTCAATCCGCTGCGCTCGGCGAAGTCGGCGGCGTGGATGAAGAGTCACCTCTTCGGCACCATCATCCCCGACGCCACTATCGCGCGGCTGGAAAAATCCATCGAGCCCGCGCGCGAAGGCATCGCCATCTGCGTCGAACTGATCGAAGAGCTTGCGACCATTCCCGGTGTCGCCGGCGTGCACATCATGGCGCCGGGCAATGACGCGGCGATTCCGGAAGTGATTGCGCAGGTCAGAGCGCGGGTGCGAACGAGTTAAGGCCGAGTTGCCACCGTCATTGCGAGGAGCAAAGCGACGAAGCAATCCAGACTGAGCCGCCGCGCTGGATTGCTTCGCTCCGCTCGCAATGACGTTCGTTTTAGCCCTGCCGATCTGTCTCAGCGCGGGGGCTCCTCCACGCTCTTGATCTCCACCTCCGACGTCAGCGTGTGGTGCACCGGGCACTTGTCGGCAATCTCCATCAGCCGCTGGCGCTGCTCCGCGTCGAGCTCGCCCTCGAACGTGATCGCGCGGTCGATGTGGTCGATCAGGCCCTCCTTGGTTTCGCAGTCGGCGCAGTCCTTGGCGTAGATGCGGCCGTGCTTGAGGCGCACCGTGGTGCGCTTGAGCGGCCACTGCTTGCGATCGGCATAGAGCCGCACCGTCATCGACGTGCAGGCGCCGAGCGCGGCCAAGAGCAGATCGTAGGGACCCGGCCCGCTGTCGAGGCCGCCCACTTTCACCGGCTCGTCGGCAAGAAAGCGGTGCACGCCGGCGACGACCTCGTTCTGCAGATTGCCGTGCCGGGTCTCGCGCACGACGACGAAGCCAGGCTCGCCGGCTTCGTTCAGGGAAGCGTCGGCCGCCGCATCGACCATATCGAGATAGCGCTCGGCCCAGGCGGCGATGACGTGCGCGACATAGACGGCGTCGCTCGGCTTGCGCAAGAGATGATCGGCACCCGCGAGCGAGATGAAGCTCTTGGGATGCTTTGCCGCGAGAAAAATCTTGCTGGCATTGTCGATGCCGACGGTGTCGTCGGTCGGCGAATGGAAGACGAGCAATGCTTTGTGCAGGTCGGCGATGCGGCCGGAAAGCTTCTGCTCGGCGATATCGTCGAGCAGTTCGCGGCGGATGCGGAACGGCCGGCCGACCAGCGTGACTTCCACCTCGCCTTTCTCCCTGATTTCGTCCACGTGATCGCCGAGCAGGCCCGCGACATGGGCCGGATCGAAAGGAGCCGCGATCGTCACCACCGCGCGCGCGTCGGCAATGCGATGCGACGCGGCGAGCACCGCGGCGCCGCCGAGGCTGTGGCCGATCAGAATGGCCGGCGCGCCGATCGTTGCGCGCAGATGATCGGCGGCGGCGACCAGATCGTCGACATTGGAGGAAAAGGTGGTGTTGGCGAACTCGCCTTCGCTGGCGCCAAGCCCGGTGAAGTCGAAGCGCAGCACCGCGACGCCGCGCAGCTTTAAGCCTTGCGCGATCAGCCGCGCCGCCTTGTTGTCCTTGCCGCAGGTGAAGCAATGGACAAACAGCGCGACCGCCCGGATCGGCCCCTCCGGCCGGTCAAGCAGCGCGGCGAGCGTCTCGCCCTGCGGATTGGGAAAGTCGAAGCGTTCGCCCGGCATTGGTGGACTCCTGTTTTCGTTGTCGCTGCTTGCGGCACGCGAGCGCGCCGACAAGCGTACACCTTGCTCACGAAAGCGGGGAGACGCGTCGATCCATTGTCGCGGCCCATGCGCTCGACCCGTCATCCTGAGGCGCGAGCGAAGCGAGCCTCGAAGGATGCACGGCCCCAGCGCCTCGGCCGTCTCCTTCGAGGGCCGCTTCGCGGCCACCTCAGGATGACGGTGAACAGACAAGCCGGCGCATTCTCGCAACCCATCCGCGCCCGAGTTTTGCAATTGCCGCCACGATGAAGTGCGAAGAAGAGTCGCGCGATGGAAAAAGAAGGGGTGGTGCCTGCTTTTGTCCTGCCCGCTACGCTCACTTCGCCAAGTAATAAAAGGAAGCCGAACGCCGACAGACGCCTTGTCCAACCTGCCGTGCTGCTGGCACGGCCGCGCATCCGGCGGGATGCGCACATCTATCGGCGTTCCACCGCGGCTCTTCCCTTGGGACTATGCATCGCCAAGGTGCAGCTTCAGGCCATGCTTCCGGGGACTTGGCGGAGCGCCGATCCTGTAGTCATCCCCCGTCAGGAGGCAGAACCGACGCAGTTTGTGCGGGGCGTTACCCGCCCGAACCTGTCCCTCGTCCAGCGAGCACCTCGCGGCCCAGTCCGTAGTGCTGGGATGCTGATGCCCAAAGCTGCCCGGGAGCGGATTGCAAAGCCGCGCGCGGGCACCGCCCTCGCTCCCGTGCCCCGGCTTGCCTCCGGGGCAGGTCCTTTATGAGCGAGAAACGAATCATCGTAACGATAGCGGTGACCGATGTCAACGGAAAAGTGACAGCCCGTCAGCGAATGATGTAGTCCGCGCGCACCAGCAGATCCGCTGGAAGCGCTATGCCGATCCCGTTCGCCGCCCGCTTGTTGATGACCAATTCAAATTTCGTCGGCTGCTCGATCGGCAATTCACCAGGTGGTGTGCCGTGCATGAGCTTAGCGACATATGCCGCCAATTGGCCGTATGTCGCGTCGATATTCGGACCGTAAGACAGGAGTCCGCCAGCTTCGACATACTCGCTTGAATCGAACACGGCAGGCAGTCGGTATTTCTGGCACAATGCGGCGATTTGTCGAAGGTATGTCACGACCGTGGGGTTTCTGAAGGTCATGATGCCGTCGATGCGGTTCGCCGCTGTTTGCTCAAATGCAGCGTTGAGTTCGTCCGCCGAGCCGCTATCCAAGCGGACCAGTTGGAGGTCCAGCCGTTGTGCTGCCACCTCCACAACTTGCCAATCGTGATCCGCAGTCGCCACATTTGGAAAGTCGTGACGCATCAGAACGCCAACGCGGCGCATTGAAGGTACGGCTTCTTTCAGCAGCGACAGCCGCTTCGGATTTAGCTCTTCGGTCATGGTGTAGATACCGGTAATATTGCCGCCTGGCCGAGCCAGCGATTGCGCCATGCCGTCGGCAACAGGGTCGTCGACCATCCTGCCGATGACGGGAACATTCTTTGTTACGTGCGCGGCAGCAACGATCGAAGGCTGGCTGGTTGCTAAAATGATGCTTGCGCCGACATTCAGAAGCTCCGTTGCAAGAACTCGGCAGCCGCGCTTCATCATCATCTGCGTAACGCTCCTCGATGAGAAAGTCGCGCCCCTCGATTAACCCAAGAGCGCGCATTCCGTCGCGAAAAGTCTGCAGTTGGCTCGGCGTGTGCTGCCGATCTTGAATTTTGAGCCAGCCGATCTTCGGTATCCGCCCGGGCGACTGCGCGTGCACGGTAAGCGGCCACGCCGCCGCGCTACCGAAAAGGGCGACAAAGTCGCGCCGTCTCATGAGCTTTTCCCCATAGGAAGGATGCGCCGCGCACCACGTAATTGTAGCACATTTCGGAACAGCCCGTAGGATGGGTGGAGCGAAGCGATACCCATCGTAAGCCGGCGAGGACAATGATGGGTTTCGCAAAAGCTCAACCCTTCCGACGGCTGTGAGGACCCAAATGGCTTGTCACGATCATTCCACCTCGAACGCAGCAGCCCGCATGATGAACCGGCGCGGCGTCGTTGCCGCACTGACATCCGCCGCAGTGCTCACCACGACAGCATTGTCCGTGCCGGACGCCCACGCCGAAGCCGACGCCAGCACCGCAAGCGCCGAGGATCTGCGCTTCATGCGCATCGCCTTGAACGAAGCCCGGCGCGGCGATTATCCGTTCGGCGCGGTGATCGTGAAGGACGGAAAGCTTCTGGCGCTGGGGCGCAATCTCGGGCGCACCCACGACGATCCGACGGCGCATGGCGAGATGACAGCGATCCGCCGCTGCCTCGCCGTGCATGGCTCGGCGGCGCTCAAGGGCGCGACGCTCTATACGTCCGGCGAGCCGTGCGTGATGTGCATAGGCGCGATCATCTGGTGCGGGATCGGCCGGCTGGTTTATGCCGCCTCGGTTGCGCAGATCGCTGCCAAGATGAACCAGATCATGATTTCGAGCGCCGATGTCGCGGCGAAGGCGCCGTTCGACCCGATCAAGATCACCGGCGGCGTGCTCGCCGACGAAGCGGTGCCGCTGTTGGCGCGATAGCACGAGCCGTCATGCCCGCGCTTGTCGCGGGCATCCACGTCTTAAATGCGGCGCCAAAGACGTGGATGGCCGGAACAAGTCCGGCCATGACAAGTCCTGAATCCGACCTTAGTCTTGTCAGACTTCGCAAAGTGAATAGCCCATGGACTTGCAGGGAAAAACCGTCCTCGTCACCGGCGCGTCGAGCGGCATCGGCCAGGCCGTCGCCGTCGCGTTCGCACAAAAGCGCGCGCATGTGCTGGTGCATTACGGCAAGAACAAATCCGGCGCGCAGGCGACGCTTGACGAGGTCAAGAAAGTCTCAAGCGGAAGCCTGCACCAGGCCGACCTCATGGACCGCGATCAGATCGCCAAGCTGTTCGCAGACATCAAGACGGCGACCGCAACGATCGACGTGCTGGTGAACAATGCCGGCGACGCCCGGCCCGGCGATATCGACGACGACGAAGTTTGGGACTACGAGTACAAAAACATTTTCTTGTCCGCCGTGCAGGTGAGCCGCGCCTTTCTCGCGCTGCCGTCCGCACATCTGCGCAAGATCGTCAACATCACTTCGCTTTACGGGAATCTTCCAACCGGCGCGCCGGATTACCTGCAATACTCCGCCTTCAAGGCGGCGCTGGCCAATGTCAGCGCGACGCTGAACAAATCGAGCGCGCCAAAGGTCATCGTCAATGCGATCGCGCCCGGCTATACCGAGACGCCCGCCTGGGCCGGCGCCCCGCAAGACGTTCTCGAGGCCTGCGCCCGCGCCACGTGCATCGGCCGCTTTGTCCGGCCGCAAGAGGTGGCGCACGCCGCAATCTTCATCGCCGAGAATGACGCGCTCGTCGGCCAGGTGCTCACGCTCGACGGCGGGACTTCGCTCATCGGGATGGCGCGAGCCGAATGAGGCGATCTTTTCGCAGAAGCGGTTTCCACTTTTCCGCATCATGCTCTAATGGATGGACGGGCCACAGAGGGGGCAAGCCGTGCCGCTGATCCACGATGCCGAAACTTGGCAAAGCAAGCTCGCCGCGCTGCCGCTGAAAAGCTACGGCGCCGGCGAGACCTTATTCACCGAAGGCACGAAGACCGGACAACTCCTCATTCTCAAGAGCGGCGTGGTCAGCATCGTCAAGGACGGCACCGAGATCGCCACGGTCGCGGAACCCGGCGCGATCTTCGGCGAGCTGTCCGCGCTGTTGGACCAGCCGCATACCGCGGATGTGCGCACCTTGGAGCCCGCACAGTTTCATGTCGCCGACGCTGTTGCACTGCTGTCGCGTGACTCGGTCGCGCTGCTTTACGTCGCGATGGTGCTGGCGCGGCGCGTCGATCACGCCAACCAGGCCCTCCTCGAACTCAAGAGCGAGCTTTCTGCCGGTCAATCGGCCGGCTTGGTCGATGGTGCGATCGGGCGGATCCAAGGCTTGCTAAGCGCCATCGGCGACGGCTACGTCCGCGCCGGCGCCGGGCTTTCGATATTTCCGTCCGGCTAGATTTTACGCTTGAGCATGATCTTTTCCAAAAACCGGTTTCCACTTTTCGGGATCATGCTCTATCGCCCCAACTCCCGCATGGCCGCATCGAGCCCCTCGATCGTCAGCGGAAACATCCGCCCGCCGAGAAGCTGCCGCATCAGGCGGATCGAGGCGGTGCCGTCCCATTCGCTTTCGGGCACCGGATTGAGCCAGACGCAGGACGGATAGGTCGCGGCGACGCGCGCCATCCAGGTTTGCCCGGGCTCTTCGTTGAAGTGCTCGACCGAGCCGCCGGGTGCCACGATCTCGTAAGGCGACATCGAGGCGTCGCCGACGAAGATGACCTTGTAATCGTGCGGATAGGTGTGCAGCACGTCGAAGGTCGGCGTCGTCTCGGTCCAGCGCCGCGCATTCTGCTTCCACACTTTTTCATACAAACAATTGTGGAAGTAGAGATGCACCAGATGCTTGAACTCGGTCTTGGCGGCGGAGAACAATTCCTCCGTCGTCTTGACGTGCCAGTCCATCGAGCCGCCGACGTCGAGGAAGAGCAGCACCTTGATGGTGTTGTGCCGCTCCGGCCGCATCAGGATATCGAGATAGCCCTTGTGCGCGGTGCCCTTGATGGTGCCGTCGAGATCGAGCTCGTCCGGCGCGCCGGTGCGGGCGAATTTGCGCAGACGGCGCAGCGCCACTTTGATGTTGCGGGTGCCGAGCTCGACGTCGCCGTCGAGATCGCGGAACTCGCGCTTGTCCCACACTTTGACGGCGCGGAAATTGCGGTTTCCGTCCTGGCCGATGCGCACGCCTTCGGGATTGTAGCCGTAGGCACCGAACGGCGAGGTTCCTCCCGTGCCGATCCATTTCTTGCCGCCCTGGTGGCGGCCTTTCTGTTCGGCAAGCCGCTTGCGCAGCGTCTCGAGAAGTTTTTCCAGGCCGCCCATGGCCTCGATCTGCTGCTTTTCCTCCTCGGTGAGATATTTTTCCGTGAGCTTCTTCAGCCACTCGGCGGGGATTTCGACCTCCAGCGCTTCCTCGACAAGGCTGAGACCTTTGAAGACGTGGCCGAACACGCGGTCGAACTTGTCGAGATTGCGCTCGTCCTTCACCAAAGCCGCGCGCGACAGATAGTAAAAATCCTCGACCCGGCGGCCGGCGATGTCCATCTGCATCGCCTCCATCAGGGTGAGATATTCGCGCAGCGTCACCGGGACGCCGGCCTGTTTCAGCTCATGGAAGAAGGTGGTGAACATCAGGACATTCTAGAGCCGGATGAGCCTGGATCGAACCGATAGTTCGTCATCCAGTTCGTCATGGCCGGACTTGTTCCGGCCATCCACGCCTTTGTTTCCCCGTGGCCCTTAAGACGTGGATGCCCGCGACAAGCGCGGGGATGACGAAGTGAAAGGCGCCAACCTCTGCGCTATAAGTTATTGATTTAAATATATTTTTATAATAAAGAAATATCTAAAGATATATCTTTCGTTATAACGCCATTTGATCTATTTAAAGATATATCTTAGCAATGGGAGAACCCAAGATATGCATAGACATCACGGACACCGCGACCACGATCATCGTGAGTCCCGCGGTGAGAAATGGGGCGCCGGCCGCCACCGACGCGGCCGCTTCGGTGGCTTCGGTTTCGGCGGACGCCATGGTGGCCCAGCTGGCGGCCCCGACGGCATGGGCGGCGACGACATGATGCGGGCGCGCCGCATGCTGGTGCAGGGCGACCTGCGCCTTCTGGCGCTGGCGCTGATCGCGGAAGCGCCGCGGCACGGCTACGAGATCATCAAGCTGGTCGAGGAAAAGACCGCCGACTGGTATTCGCCGAGCCCGGGCATCGTCTATCCGACGCTGACCTATCTGGAAGAAGCCGGCTACGTCACGGCATCGACCGAAGGCGCAAAGAAGCTCTACGCCATCACCGACGAAGGCAAAGCCTATCTCGACGCCAATCGCGACGTCATCAAAGTGGTGCTCGATCGCCTGACGGCGCTCGGTGAACGCGTCGGCCGCTGGCGCCGCGCCTCACGCGGTGAGCGCGAGGAGCAATTGCCGCCGCTCGTCGAAGCCGCCTTCACGCACCTGCGCGAGACCGTCGCCAAGCGGATCGAGAACGATGCCGACGATGAATCGCGTCTCGTCGAGATCCTCGCCCGCGCCGCGACGGAATTGCAGCAGCGAAGCTGATAGAGACCTATTGCTAACGTTTGGCGGACGCCGCTTCCGGCGTCCGCACATGTTCCGGCCGGATGCCGACCGCAAGCAGACGGGCCGGAATTCGCCGCAGCAGCGGAAACATGCCGACGAGCTTGAAGGCCAGCGGCGGCTTCGGCCGCGCTCCGCCTTCCAGCACGCGGCTGACCACGCGCTTTTGGATCATCAGCTGCATGGCTTGGGTGAAACGCACCGGCAGCGTGCGTCGATCCTCGATGGCCTGCAGATCGCCGTCCGCTACCGTGCCGGCCTTGAGCGGGCCGGCGAGCTGGTTTGCCGCAGCGACTGCGTCCTGCACCGCCATGTTGATGCCGACGCCGCCGATCGGCGACATCGCATGCGCGGAATCGCCGATGCAGATCACCCCCGGCCGCCACCATTTGCGCAGGCGATCGACCGCCACGGTCAGAAGCTTGACGTCATCGAAGCTTTTCAATTCGGCGACACAATCGCCGAGAAACGGCGATAATTCCAGAACGCGCCTGCGAAATGTTTCGATGCCTTCCGCTTTGACGCGATCGATGCCGCCTTTGGGAATGACAAAGGCGCATTGCCAGTAATCGCCGCGGTCGAGCATGACCATCATTTTGCCGGCCTCGATATGGCCGAATACTTCGCCCGCATCGCCCGCGACGCGGGTGACGCGAAACCACAGCACATCCATCGGCGCGCCGTAGTCCTCGCTGGCAAAGCCCGCCTTCTCACGCACCAGGGAATGGCGGCCGTCGCAGCCGACGACGAGGTCGGCGCGGATCTCGAGCGGGCCGGCGGGCGTATTGGCGCGCAAGCCCGTGATACGGCCGCCCTCCTCGATCAGATCGGTCGCCTCGGCCTTCATATGCAAATCGAAAGTCTTGTAGCGATTGCCGTGGCTCGCCATGAAATTGAGAAAGTCCCACTGCGGCATCATCGCGATATATTTGCAGTGCGTCGGCAAATGACTGAGATCCGCCATGGCGATCCGTTCATCGCCGATTTGCATGCTGAGATTTTCGATTTTCCGGTGCGGCAGTTTCAGGAATTCCTCGAGCAGGCCGAGTTCGTACATCACTTCCAACGTCGAAGGATGCACGGTGTCGCCGCGAAAATCGCGCAGAAAATCGGGGTGCTTTTCCAGCACCGCGACCTCGACGCCGGCGCGGGCCAGGAGAAAGCCGAGCATCATGCCTGCGGGACCCCCGCCGACGACACAGCATTGCTTGGTGAGGGGCGCGTTCGTCATGGCGTTGCCTTTTTCAAGCTCGGTTTGCCATCCAAGTCTTTGTATAATCGCGCTCGCACATTAAAAGTTGCTAACGAAGCCGCCCTCACATTTCCGCCGCAACCGGGGTGCTAGAAGGTAAGGCAACGCTCCCGCCTACGGTCATGCGCACCCTCCTTTTCCTCGCCCTTATCCTCAGTTTTTGCGTCGGTTTGACGTCACGCGACGCGGCCGTGGCACAAGGCTTGGCGCAAGCCCCGGCGCAGCTTGCCGGCACCGGCGACTTTCACATCCAATGGGAGGTGAAGAACCGCTTTCGCCTGTTCAAGAGCGAGGCCGATTTTCAGCGGCTCGTCGCCGAGAACCGCGGCGACGGCATCCTCGCGCAAGAGCGGCGGCTCGAGAACGACAGCGACGGCCAGGGCTGGGCCAAGGACGTCGTCGCCGATCTGTGCCTCGATGCCTATGGCGAGCTGGTCGACACCTGCGAGCGCGACGGCGAGAAAGAAAGCTATCTCAATCCGCGCGATCATCCTGTCGGCGTGACGGTGTCGGGACCCGTGCCGCAAGACGCTGCCTGCGTCTGGAGCTTCGATGACGGCGACGGGCCGGTGCGGCAGTCGACCGCGCCGTGCAATCAAGAGGTCAAGCTGCGCGTGCGCGCGGGCAAGACGACGGTCGCCACCGTCGACATTCCGCTCGGCGACGGCACGGCGCAGCGCGTCGCCACCGAGATCGCGGTGCGCGACGTGCTCATCGCCGGGCTCGGCGATTCGATCGCGGCGGGCGAAGGCAATCCGGACCAGGCCGTCGAGCTCGACGGCGGCTTCTGCTTCCGACGTTTCCTGCGCGCCGGCGGCAGCCAGTATTTCAGGCCGAGCCGCGCCGGCTATACCGACGATCGCTCGTGCGAATTGGGCTCATTGAGCCCGACGGCGGCGCGCGACTGGGCGCGGCGCGGCGCGCGCTGGATGAATCCGGCCTGCCACCGCTCGCTCTACAGCTACCAGGTGCGCACGACGCTCGCGCTCGCGATCGAGCAGCCGCATATCGCCGTGACGCTGATCCCGCTCGCCTGCACCGGCGCGAGCATCGATACCGGCATGTTCTCGGGCCAGCGCGCCGACGATTGCCCATGGGTCACCGGCGTCGACAGTTGTTCCGGCACGGCGCCTGCGCAATTCTCCGAACTCAAGGACATCATGACGGCGCTGCACAAGCAGCAGCCGAACCGGCTCCTCGACATGATCCTTTTGACGGTCGGCGCCAATGACGTGAACTTCGCCGGCCTTGTCGCCAATGTCATCGTCGACTCGCTGACCGAGCGGGTCCTGCTCAAACAGGGCGGCTCGATCGCGAGCGTCGCCGACTCGCAGGCTGCGCTCGACGAAGATCTGCCAATCGCATTTTCGCAATTGCGCACCGCGCTGAAACCCTATGTCGGCGGCAATCTCAGCCGCGTCGTTTACGTCTCCTACGGCAATCCGGCCAATCAGGCGGAGAACACGCCCTGCCCCGGCGGCCGCGACGGGCTCGATGTCCATCCGGCCTTCGGCGCCGATGCCGATCGGCTGCGCGCGGCGTCGCAATTCGTCGACACCAAATTCCTGCCGAAGCTGCGGCTACTCGCGACTTGCGACGGCAACAAGGTCTGCAAGGATCCGACGACCGAGCGCATGACATTCGTCGACGGCCACCAGCAGGCGTTCTCCCGTCACGGCATGTGCGTGCGCGCCAACACCGATCCGGAATTCGACCGCAACTGTTTCTCCAAGACAGGCGACAGCTTCAACACCGACCCGACGACGGCGCCGGACAATCCGATGGCCTGCGGCGAGCCGCCGAGCAACTATCAGCCCTATTCGCCGCGCGGACGCTGGATCAGGACGGCGAACGACAGTTATTTCGTCGCCATGACTTATCCCGAAGGCATGCCCGCGGTGCTCAAACCGAGCGACATTCACGACGCGCTCTGGGGCGTGCTCTCTGCCGTCTATGGCGGCGCGGTCCATCCGAGCGCCGAGGGCTATGCGGCGATGGCCGACGCCGCGCTGCCGGCCGCGCGCGGCGTGCTCGGGCTTTCGCCGCCGCCGAGTTTCAGCGCGGAGCCGCTGCCGCCGCCGGTCATGCCTGGGCCGGTAGCGCCGGCGCCCACGGCCGTCGTGCCGGCGCCGCGAACGCCGTAGAGCGGAACGGTTACAGGCACGATAAGGTCGGGACTGATAACTTCAGCTCTGTGAGCCGTGGCTCAAATCCGGGCGCATCGCGGCCGAATGACGCGATGGGCCAGATCCTTACATTTGTTTCGGTGCGCCGCTAAACTTCGCCATTGGGGCTGACTTTACGGATCGGATGCTTTTGCCGCTGCTGAGGGGGTGCAGGTGCCGAAGAAATCAATCGCCTTTGCCTTGTGTTATTTTTTTCTGCTCTGCTCGCCGGTGTCTGCAAAGACTTTTATCGGCGTCTTGTGGCCATTATTCGGTCCGCTTGCGGCGCCGGGATTGGTTGAATTCATTGCCGACCTTCAATCAATGCCCGATGTTGAAGTGGTGACATATTGGCATTCGCAATGGTCGTCTCTCGCCGGCGACATCAATCAACAATCTCCAGGAACCCATATCCTTGTTATCGGCTACAGCTTGGGTGCCAATAATGCAATCCTAGTCGCAAACAGCACGACCTACATTGATTCCATTATTGCGCTGCAGCCCTCAATCTTTACGTCCAATGTCGGCCTGACCGGTAACGTGGGAAGAATTGTCGAGATTTACAATCCAAATCCATGGATGACTTTTGGCGGAATGGGATCACAGAAGCTCATCGGAGCAAACATCGAATACATCGAAAATAACGATTCGCATCTGCAAGCGCCGTATAATCCCGAATTCCGTGACCTGGTGAAAAGCGAAATCGCGCGGCTTGCCGCTGAACAATATCCAACTCAGCACAACTGAAGACCCGACAAAGCTGCACCACGCAACCGCGTCACCCAAAGAAGTAGCGGGAGATGTTTGCTCAGGCGTGCTGGGCTTGCGGCTTTTCCGGCGCGACGCCGAGCTTCTTCTGCAGGCTCGTCGACGACGTGGTGTACTGAAACACCAGCCGCTTTTCCGGATAGACGTAGCGGTGCGCCTTCTGCGCCATCAGCGCGCCTTCGTGGAATCCGGAGAGAATGAGTTTCAGCTTGCCGGGATACCAGTTGATGTCGCCGATGGCGAAAATGCCGGGCACGCTGGTCTCGAAGCTCGCCGTCTCGACCGGAATGAATTCGCTGTCCTTGAGTTCGAAACCCCAATTGGCGACCGGACCGAGCTTCATCGTCAGGCCGAAGAACGGCAGCAAGGCATCGCAGGCGATTTCGAAGGTGGAGCCGTCATTGGTCTTGCCGAGCGCCTTTTGAATCTGGCCGTCGCTGCCGGCGAGCGACGTCACTTGCCCCTGCACGAAATCGATCTTGCCCTCGCCGACTAGCGCCAGCATCTTGTTGACGCTGTCGGGCGCGGCGCGGAATTCGGCGCGCCGATGCAGCAGCGTGAGATGCTTGGCGAGCGGCGCGAGATTGAGCGTCCAGTCGAGCGCTGAGTTGCCGCCGCCGACGATGAGAATGCGCTTGTCGCGAAACGCATCCATCTTGCGCACCGCATAGAACACCGATTTGCCCTCGTAGGGCTCGATGCCCTGGATCGGCGGCCGCTTGGGCTGGAACGAGCCGCCGCCGGCGGCGATGACGACAATCTTTGACTCGAACACCTTGCCTTGATCGGTCTTCACGCGAAACAGCGGCTCGCCGATCTTTTCGACGCTCTCGGCCATCTCGTTGAGGTGGAACCGCGGATTGAACGGCTTGACCTGCTCCATGAGCGAATCGACGAGGCCTTGCGCGCTCGTCATCGGCACGCCGGGAATGTCGTAGATCGGCTTCTCCGGATAAAGCTCGGCGCACTGGCCGCCGATCTTGTCGAGAATGTCGATGAGGTGACATTTCATATCGAGCAAGCCGAGCTCGAACACCGCGAACAGGCCGACAGGCCCCGCGCCAATGATGACAACGTCGGTTTTGATAGGTTCGGTCATATCGTATCCAAAGTTTCGTATCTAAGTTCGGTTCGGCTTCAGGAGTTTTCTGGGGAAGGCGATTGTCTAGCGCGCCGAGCGCTGCAATGAAGAGGCGCGCCGCGCCGGCCGTTTTCGGTCACGCTTGACGGCTGGGCGTGGTCACCACCAGCCCATCGAGCTCATCGGTGACTTTGATCTGGCATGACAGGCGCGAATTCGGCTTCACCTCGAAGGCGAAGTCGAGCATGTCCGTTTCCATCGGCGATGGCTCACCGACCTTTTCGCGCCAGGCCTCGTCGATATAGAGGTGGCACGTCGAGCAGGCACAGGCGCCGCCGCATTCGGCCTCGATCTCAGGCACGCCGTTTTTGATGGCCGTCTCCATAACGGTGGAGCCGATTTCGCCTTCCACGGTGCGGGCCGTGCCCGCGGAATTGATAAAGGTGATTTTCGCCATGATGGAGTGCGTGAGGTTTTGGGCAGGGTTCGGGATTAGGCTTGATCTGAGAGGGCGGCAAATTTCGCTGGCAGGGGCCCACGGCCGGCTTGTTCTAACCGCTCGCGCCGGACGGCGCTAGTATGTGGCTTAGCCCTGCCCTCGAGGCAGAATTATCCATTAATTGCACGGCTGCAGCGTGCCTGAGAGGAATTCGAAGTCAAGGACGACCTCGAGGGTCGGGCACTTCGTAGGTTTGATAAACTCGTAGCGCCATGAGCCTTCGGCGCGTTCGACGGCCCCATTGAGCTTGGGGCTTTTCAGCGCAGACGAAGAGGGCGAGGCCTTTATCGCCGCAGGCTTTCTCGAACTCGGCGCGAAACTCGCTGCCGCCGTCGACTTGGATGCCGCGGATCGGGAATGGCGCCTCGGCGATGAGCTTGTCGAGGAGAGCCTTGCGGCCGCGGCTTTGGCAAATCTGGCGACATGGCCGAAGCTCCATTTGGCGACCGGATCGTAGGCGGTGAAGCGCTTGATGGCTTTGTCGAGACGATGTTGATGAAGAGCGTATCGATCTCGACGATGTCGCCGCCGTTGCCGGCTTGAGCCCTTTCCAGACGCTCGGCGTAGCGCTCGCCGGCAGTAAAGCGAAAGCGCCGGCCGCCCGGTTTGCGGCGAGCGTCGGGATCGGGGTGACACGGCCTTGGTCCATAAGCTTTTTGAGCCATAGGGCGCAAGACGCCCTATGGGGTCGCCGCCGAAGGCGGTGCGCTTCGCGCATCCTTGAGTTCGAATTCCTCTCAGGCAAAATGGTGGACGTGCAACCAATGGGGATTTGGCGCTGCAGCCAGCGCCGATCGCCAACCAGAAAGAGGGAAACCCGCCCTGGGCTAACGTGCGCGCGCCAATTCGGCCAATAGGCCCGTCAGGCGCGAGCCGATGGCGGCGCTCGCTTCCAGGCTCGCGGATTTGAGCTCGGTCACCGCGTCTTCCATGGCGCCTGTGGCACTTTCGCCGTTCGCCGCGCTTTCCACGAGTTCGGCGGCGCGCGCCACCCGCCACGCGCCGACGCCGCGGGCCGAGCCTTTCAATGTATGCGCCACCGCCGCGGCCATCGCCGGTTCGGCGCCGACGATGCGGCCGAGCATGATGGTGGTCTGCCGGACGAAAAGTTCGAGGACCTCGCGTTCCAGCCGCCGGTCGCCGAGCGTCATGCGCTCGAGATGGGTCTCGTCAATGACGGTGGGCTTGCGATCGTGATCCGCGGTCGCTGCCAACACACTCGATACGCTCACAGACGCTCTCCCGCCGATGTTTTACGCCAAGCGACAGATTGCCCGAAACGCGTAAGAATTGAGCGAATTCGACCGATGTTTCACGGCAATGGTAAGCAAAGCCTTACCCAGGTGGTGCGGGAAAACGCCGACCTCAAGGCAAGTTTGTTGCAATTTCGGCCCTCATATTTTGCGCAAAGGCTCAATGCTTTGGACGAAAACTCGATGTTTTGCGCAAGCGCTTGGCCCCAAGCCGGCCGCAATGTTGACCGCACATTGGCGGTATCATTTGCCGAACGGCCTTTGGGAGCAGCCCCGCCAGCATGGTCAATAAGACGTTAACGATGATTAAAGGACCGTTACCAAAGCGGTTTTATTCGATCTGCCAGAGCGATAGGATGGCGCGTGGCAGTGGGACTTGAGGGCTTGTTTGGGGCAGGCCCCTCAGCCGATGAGGATGTGACGATCACGCGCTCGTGGCGCGGCCTTCAGCGCTCCAGGGTATCGGGCAGGATATCCGGAGCCTCGTTCTGGCCGACCTAGTCAAGCGTAACACGCGAGGCGACGACCGAAATGGCCAATTACCCGAAGAAGATGATGGACCCGACGGAAGCGGCGCTGTCGGCCATTCAGGAAGCTCTCAATATCCGGGACGACGAAGGTCAGGACCAGGATCGCGGTCAGGTTCAGGCCCAGCCCGAACCTCGCGCCCGGTCCGAGGCCAGGCCCGAGGGCAGGCCCGATGGTATGTCCGACCTGTTCGCGGGCGATCCGCGGTCGCGCGGCCAAAACCCTCAGGCAGCCTATGAAGACCCGATCGATACCGGCGCCATCGGCACACGCGACCTTGCCGCGCCGTCCGGGCGCGCGGCCAATGACGACCAGCAGTCGATCGGCCAGGTGCTGCGGGCGTTGCAGCAGCGGCCCTCCCGTTCATCCTATTTCGTGGCCACGGTTTTTTCCTGCGGCTGGATTGTCGGCTGCCTCGCGCTGTCATGGGCCTATCTGTCGAGCCTAAGCTCGACGCTCGGTCCCGACCATTCGCCGGTCGCCTTGATGGTCGGTCTCGCCGCGGCGGCTTTGTTGCCCGTCATCTTCTTCTTCGGCGTCGCCCATATGGCGTGGCGCGCGCAGGAATTGCGCCTGATCGCGCAGTCGATGGCGCGGGTCGCCATGCGGCTTGCCGAACCCGAGAGCGTGGCGCGGGATTCGATCGTGACCGTCGGCCAGGCGATCCGCCGCGAAGTCGCGGCCATGGGCGATGGCGTCGAGCGGGCGCTCGCGCGCGCCAGCGAACTCGAATCGCTGGTGCAGAGCGAGGTCGGGGCTCTCGAACGCACCTATAGCGACAACGAAGTCCGCATTCGCGCACTGCTGCAGGAGCTCGCCAGCCAGCGCGATACACTCGTCGGACAGGCCGAGCAGGTGCGCTCGGCGATCAACAATGTTCAGATCGATCTGACGCAGGATTTGTCCACGATCAGCGAGCTCGTCGGCCAGCAGGTCAACGAAGCGGCGATGCGGATCACCCATTCGCTCGCCGAGCGCGGCGAGAACATCACCATTCAGCTCAGCCAGATCGGCGACAATATGGTCCAGCAGCTCAGCGAGCGCGGCGGCGATCTGCTCGATCGCCTCGAAACCGCGAGCGACGAGACCTCGCGCGCCATCGCCGCGGCCAGCGACCGCCTGACCTCGAACCTCAATTTCAAGACCAATCACATCGGCGAGGAGTTCGCCGAAATCGCGACCGGTCTTGAGGACATGATGACGGAGCGTCTCGACCGCGTGACCGAAGGCTTCTCCGACAAGTCGCTGGCGGTCGTCGATCTTATGATCGGGCGCTCGCAGGAATTGACCGATGCCATTATCGAGACCTCGAGCCAATTGGCGGAGGCGATCGCGACCCGCGCCGACGAGGTCAACTCGACGCTGAAATCGTCGGGCGAGTTGCTCATTCTCGACCTCGATCTGCGCGGCGGCGAAGTGGCGGCGAAATTGCAAGAGGTCGGCGACGGTATCGCCGAACAGCTCATCGCGCGCAGCTCGACCATGACCGACTCGATGCGCGAGAGCGCCGAGCATGTCGCGGGCGTCATGGCGACGCGCAGCGACGCGGTGAAGGAAATGCTGACGACGAGGCTCGCCGCCTTCGAGGAAATGTTCAATCACACCGGCGCCGAGCTCGGCGAAAGGATCTCGCGGGATTCCTCGACGCTCGGCAATCTGATCACCCGGCATCTCGCGGAATTCGACCGCACCGTGAAGACCTACGGCTCGGAACTGGTCGAACGGCTCGGCGCGCGCACTCAGGACGTCTCCGAGTCGATGCGCAGCTATGTCGATAATTTCGACAGCCGCGTCACCGCGAAAGCCAACGAAGTCACCAGTGTGCTCGATCAGCGCCTGACCCGGTTCCAGGAAGCGATCGACGGCCGTTCGCAGACGCTCACCGACGCCCTGTCCGCCCGCCTCGTGGAAATCTCGAAGACGCTGAACGAGAGCGGCAAAGAGGTCGTCGCCACGCTCGACAAGCGCATCGGCGACGTCACCACGATCATCGACGCGCGCACCGTCAAGCTCGCCGACACGATCAGCGACCGCATCGCCAATATCGATACCGCGCTCGGCAAGGGCGCGCTCAACGTCGCCAACACGCTCGATTCCCGCGTCGGCCATCTGGAGCAACTTCTCGGCAGCCGCGCCGAGGCCATCGTCGCGCAGATGGAAACGCGCAGCCGCGCAGCCGCCGAGCAGCTCGGCACGCGTTTCGAGCAGATCGCGGAATCGATCAAGACGAACTCCACCGGCGCCGAACGCGCCCTCACCCAGCTTGCCGCCAGCACCACGGACGCTCTGGGCAAGAGCGCCGCGGCGAGCACCGCGGCAACCGAGGCGCTTAACCGCAGCGCCGCCGAGGCCACCGTCTCGCTGAACCGCAGCGCCGGCACGCTCGCCAACACGATCACCAAGAGCGCCGCCGTCGCCAACGAAGCGATCGGCAAGTCGACCGCAAGCTCAGCCGATCTCCTCGCCAAAAGCACGCAGACCGTGACCGAACAGATCACGCGCAGCGCGACCGATGCCGAACGCAAGCTTGTCGGCATGAGCACCGAGGTTGCGCGCAACATGGTCGGCAAGGCGAACGAGATCAACTCCGCCATGTCGCAGCGCATCGAGGACATGACGCGCCTGCTCGACGAGAAGTCGAATACCCTGATCACGGCGCTCACCACCAAGAGCCAGAGCTTCGCCGGCGAAGTCGGACGCATCACGGAGCAGACGGTCAAGACCATCGAGGCCAAGGGTTTCGTCTTCACCCAGACCATGATGGACAAGAGCGAGGAGATCGCCCGCCAGATCAACGACGCCAGCCTGAACGCGACGGCGGCGGCGACGCGGACGCTCGGACAAATGCAGGAAGGCGTTCATGGCGTCACCGAGGGCGCCAAGTTGACGCTGACGCGGACGCTCGAAGACCTGCATCAGGCAACCAAGACCGCGATCGACCAGTCGAAGCAATCGGCGGCGGCGACCATCGCTGAGATGATGGAGACGCACACCATGTTGCGCTCCGACTCCACCGCTTTGTTCGAGCGTCTGCGGGAGGCCAATATCCTGCTGCAGGAAGTGCTCAGCGGCGCCCAGGAAAATATGAGCTCGATCGAGCACACCATGGCCTCGCGCATCGCCGAATTCGTCGCCGCCATGAATGAGCTGAGCAGCAAGAGCGGCGCCACGACCAGCAAAGTCGAACAGCATCTCGGCGCTTTCAACAATGTGACCTCGCGCGTGCTCACCGACCTCGGCGACCTCGCCGACCAGTTCTCTTCGCACGGCCGCACGCTCACCGAGGCGGTCGAGCTCCTCGAAACCAGCAACCGCCGGACCGAGGATACGATCGTCACCCGGCAAGCGACCATCGACACGCTGGTCTCAGTGCTCGACGCGCGGACCGCGGATTTCGGCCAGCGCCTGGAGCGTTTCTCCGGCCTGCTCGACGAGTCGCTCGATACCGCGACGACGCGGGCGCGCGAGATCGCCGGCGTCATCGCCGATACCAGCAACGAAAGCCTGCAGACGCTCGAGCAGCAATACGACCTCGTGCGCAAGAACTCGGAAGAGGAACGCAAGCGCACCAGCGAAGCGCTCACGACCGTTTACGACGAGGCGCTTGGCGAAGTGCAAGGCATGTTCGACCAGTCCACCAGCCGCTTCACCGAAGTCATGGCCGGCATGAAGCAGATGGCGGCGGAAATGCAGCAGGAACTCGAGACCACGCGCGCCGAATTGCGCCGCGGCATTCTCGAACTGCCGCAGGAGACCTCGGAAAGCGCGGCGCAGATGCGGCGCGTCATCGTCGATCAGATCGAAGCGCTCGCCGAGCTCAACCGCATCGTCGCTCGTCACGGCCGCTCGCTCGACGCCGTGGAGCCGGCGCGCCGCGAAGCCGAGCCGCTTTATGCGGCGGGCGGCGGACGCGGGGCGCAAGCCCGGCCGATCCGCCCGGACATGGCACCGCATATGGCGCCGCAGACGGCGCCGCATCAGCCCGCTCCGCCGCGCGACATCACGGGTGCGCCGCGACGGTCCGGGCCGCCGAATCTCAGCCCGGTTCCGGGCGGCAAGGACGACAACAATGGCCGCAACGGCGGCGGCTGGCTGTCCGACCTGCTGACCCGCGCGTCGCGTGAGGAAGGCTCACAACCTGGCCCGCAGCCCGCGCGCGAAGGCCCTCCCCGCGACGATCGTTCGCCGCGCGGCGACACCGTCGACTCGATCGATTCACTTTCGGTCGATATCGCGCGGATGATCGATCACGACGCGGCCTCGGAATTGTGGGACCGCTATAAGCGCGGCGAGCGCGGCGTGTTCAATCGTCGCCTCTACACACCGCAAGGGGCGAAAGCGTTCGACGAGATCCGCGCCAAATACCGCACCGATCCGGAATTCCGGCAGACCGTCGAGCACTACATCCACGAGTTCGAGCGGCTCCTCGACGACGTCTCGCGCGGCGATCGCGGTCCCGCAGTGGCGCGGAACTACCTGACCTCCGACACCGGCAAGGTCTATACGCTGCTGGCGCACGCGGCTGGGCGGTTCGACTAAGCCTCGACGACGGACCGGGACCGGTTTCACCAGCACGGCGGCGTTTAAGCGCCGCCAATGGCCCTCGGCCCTTGCTTGTGCCGCAATGACGGCGCTACCGTTGGGCATGGCTGCTATCTTGGATGGTGCTGTGGACACGGCGGTTGAACTGCCGACCGCAGCGGATGTCGACGCGGCGGCCCGGCGGCTCGCCGGCGTCGCCCTGCATACGCCGCTTCTGACCTCGATCACGCTCGACGGCATGACCGGCGGCCGCGTCTTCCTCAAAGCCGAGACTTTGCAGCGCACCGGTTCGTTCAAATTCCGCGGCGCCTATAACAAGCTCGCCTCGCTGCCGCCGGAGGCGCGGTCGGGAGGCGTCGTCGCCTACTCATCCGGCAATCACGCGCAAGGCGTGGCTGCTGCGGCGCGGCTTCTCGGCATGCCGTGCGTCATCGTCATGCCGCACGACGCGCCGCGCGCGAAGCGCGAACGCACGGTCGCGCATGGCGCCGAAGTCGTGCTTTACGATCGCGCCCGCGACGATCGTGAGGCCATCGCCAAGGACATCGCGGAACGGCGCGGCGCGGTTCTGGTGCCGCCTTACGACGATGCCTTGATCATTGCCGGCCAGGGCACTGCCGGCCGCGAGATCGTCGACGATCTCGGCGCGCTTGGGCTTGCGCCCGACATTGTGGTGGTCACCGCGTCCGGCGGCGGGCTCGCCGCCGGCATCGCGCTCGCCGTCAAGACGCGCGTGCCGAAGGCCGCCATGTTCACCGCCGAACCGCAGGGCTTTGACGATCACGCGCGCTCGTTTCGCTCCGGCCAGCGCGAGCAGAACGCGGCATTGACCGGCACCATTTGCGACGCGCTCATGGCGCGCACGCCAGGCAAGCTGACCTTTGCCATCAACCGCTCGCTGATCGGAGCCGGCGTCGTGGTGAGCGACGAAGAGGTCGCGGGCGCCGTCGCCTTCGCCTTCACCGAACTCAAACTCGTCGTCGAGCCGGGCGGCGCCGTCGCGCTTGCCGCCGTGATGACGGGAAAAATCGACGTCAAAAACAAAGTCGCGGTCGCCGTGCTGTCCGGCGGCAACGTCGATCCGGAATTGTTTTCCCGGCTGGTCGCGTAACGCGGAAACGCGCCGCCGCGATGATTTTGCCTTAGACCACGATCCAATTCGATTGAATTGGATCGTGGTCTAGATTTTTCGTTTGAGCATGATCTTTTCGGAAAACCGGCTTCCACTTTTCCGAATCATGCTTAAGCGCCCGGCCCCGGCAGGAAGCAGCGGATTTGCGTCGCGCCGTCGGCGTCTTGATACGGCCATACCACGGCCGAGCCGAAGCGGTTCGGTTCAGTCACGACCGCCGTGTCAGGCACGACAAGCCATTGCCCCTGGATCCGCACCCGATAACGGCCGTTCTGCGTGTCCCAATCCACGTTCTCGACACTGACGCCGTCGGCGAACGAACAACACAGGCCCTTCCCGCTCGCGAGTTGGTCGAACCACTGCTTGAGCGGCGAATTGGCGAAGCGTCCGTCGTCATGCGCTGACACGCTGCGCGGAACCGATACAGACATGCACAACGTAACTGCCGTCAAAGCGAGAACGGTAAGTCTGTGCATCGTGGCCTCCAGATGATCAGCTACGCGGACCGCGAACGTCTTGCAGACGCCGGAACTGTGGGTCTGGGGCAATCAACTCAACTTCTTCTGCAGCCGTTGTTGATCCGCTTGAGTCCTTTCCAAGCAACTTCCGTGCCGTCCTCGACACAGTGGAACTTTGCGCAATGGAACTTTACGCGGTCACAGGAAGGTTACGGTCGCGGGACTACGGGATTACCAACTTCATCCCGCCGTGAGAGCCAGTGCACCACATCTGGCATCGCGTCAGCCGAACAGCGCGATCACTTCGTCCTCGCTCAACGCATCCGTCACGGTCAGCAAATCATAGCGCCGCGGCTGTTGATTGACGGGCGCCGGGTCATTTGCGATGCGCAATTGCGGCCGCGAAAGTTCCACGAGCGGCACGATGTCCGCCGGCGGCGAGAAGCGTGGAACCGGCGTTGCCGCAACAGGCGTCTCGGGAATGGCGGCGGGCTCGGGTTCCGGGGCTGGTTCAATGACGGGTTCAATGGCGGCGAATCGCGGCTCTTCAATAGAGTTGAGTGCCTCGTGATGCTCCTGCGCCAGAAGCGCAGCCCCCAAAAGCTGCGAACGTGACAGCGCGGTTTCGCCGGCCGGTTCGGCGCCACCGTTTCTGTCTTGGTCGTCGCTCTTGCCGAACACAAAGTCCGGCGCCTCGATATGCCAGCGCGGCGCGTTGTCCTGCGGCACCCGCCGTTGCGGCAAGCCGGCATCGGCTGGCGCCTTTTCGGAGAGCGCTGCTGCCATAGCGACTGCCATGGCATCTGGCTCGCGCGGCAAATCCTGCGCGGCGCGCTCCGCCGATTCCGCGAAGCGCGCCGTCAGCGACGCCGCAATCGCCGCCACGGCCTCCGAATAGTCCCTGTCTTTCTGGGCTTCCCCGCCTTGTTTCGGCGCTTGCAAGTCTTTCAGCGCTTGCATATCCGTAGGGCCGCTAGGCGGCGGCGCGGGAGGTGCGCGCGGAGCATCATCATCGCGTTCGCCGGCATCCGCGCGCGCCGGGGCGATCGGGGCAGCCGCGGCAGCGAGATCGCGTAACGGTGTCATGGACGGCTGCGGCGCCGCGCCCGCTCGAATTGCGGCCTCGATCCGCGCGACAGCGGCCATGACCCGATCCGTATCGGCGCAGCGGTTGCGATTGGCGAATTCGGCCAGGAACCAACGGCCCCGCTCGGTCGCGGTAACCGCCGTATAGACAGCATTATACTCCGCTTCGCTTTGCGGCCCGGCAGCTTGACCCGACTGCACGAGTGGTTGGTTGGACATCACAATGACCTGTTGAATCACCATCATAACAGCGGGCGCCGCGCAATCGCGTTAGCCCACAATCAGGCCGAGATATTCACAGGTTCTTCACAATCGAGCACAAGGGGGGTCTGGCCGGGTTCCAAAGGGTTTTCCAGGGGTCGGCGTCCCCCAGGCATCCCCAATGACCTTTTTATCCCCAAAGCGCAGATTCGGGGGGATAGGCACAACTACCTATGTAGCGCAGGCCTTGCGGCCGGTCCTTGGCCAGAAGCAGCGGCCCGTCGAGATCGACGACGCTTGCCCGTTGCGCCACCAGCATGGCCGGCGCCATGGCGAGCGAGGTTGCCACCATGCAGCCGACCATGATGCGAAAGCCCTGCTTCTCGGCCTCCGCGGCGAGCGCCAGCGCCTCGGTGAGCCCGCCGGTCTTGTCGAGCTTGACGTTGATGGCGTCGTACTTGCCGGCAAGCGCCGTGAGCGAGGCGCGATCATGCACGCTCTCGTCGGCGCAGACCGCGATCGGCCGCTTGATGCGCGCGAGCGCGTCGTCGCGGCCTTCGGCGAGCGGCTGCTCGATCAGCGTCACGCCGGCTTCGGCGCAAGCCGCGAGGTTTTGCACAAGATTGTCGTCGCTCCAGCCTTCATTGGCGTCGACGATGAGCTCGGCCTTCGGCGCTGCGCGGCGCACTTCAGCGATCCGCTCGCCGTCGTCGGTGCCGCCGAGCTTGACCTTGAGCAGCGGCCGGTCCGCCGCGCGTTCGGCCGCTTGCGCCATCGCCGCAGGTGCAGCGAGCGAAATCGTGTAAGCCGTGATAAGCGGCTGCGGCGGCGCGATCCCGGCCAATTCGTAAGCGCGGCGTCCGCTGCGCTTGGCCTCGAGATCCCACAGCGCGCAATCGAGCGCGTTGCGCGCGGCGCCCGCCGCCATTGCGTATTGCCTGACGTGTCGCATGGCCCCTTGCAGCCCGGCGCGGTCGAGACCGTGCGCCAGCACAGGCCGCATCGCTTCGATAGCCGCGACGACGCCGTCCGGCGATTTCGCCGTAGCGGGCATAAGGAACGGATTCGCCGCGACCGCGATGCGTTCCATCGCTCAGCTCGGCCACAACCACGACGGCTTCGGCCTTGCTGCCGCGGCTGATCGTGAAAGCATTGGCGAGCGGCCAGCGCTCGATCCGCACCGAAAGGTCCATCGCGCAAGAAAGGTCCATGGCGCGAGTATGACGCGGACCCGGCGGCGCTCAAGGGTGTTCTGGTTCAGCGGTCGACCCTGCCAAGGCAGAATTAGCCATTGTTTGCACGGCCGAAGGGTGCCTGAGGGGAATTCGAAGTCAGTGACCGGGTTCAGCACATATGAGACGGCGCGGTCTCCTGACTGATACCAGCGAGATACTCTGCCGGGGTGCGATCGCCAAGAGCTTGGTGAGGCCTGTGGTGATTGAAGTGATAGGCGAAGGCGTCGACGAGGGGCTGCAGCTCATCGAGGCGCTCGGGCAGTTCGTAGGTTTGATAGAACTCGTAGCGCCATGAGCCTTGGGCGCGTTCGACGGCCCCATTGAGCTTGGGGCTTTTCGGCGGCAAGACGAAGAGGGCGAGGCCTTTATCGGCGCAGGCTTTCTCGAACTCGGCGCGAAACTCGCTGCCGCCGTCGACTTGGATGCCGCGGATTGGGAATGGCGCCTCGGCGATGAGCTTGTCGAGGAGAGCCTTTGCGGCCGCGGCTTTGGCAAATCTGGCGACATGGCCGAAGGTCCATTTGGCGACCGGATCGTAGGCGGTGAAGTGCTTGATGGCTTTGTCGGAGGCGATGTTGATGAAGAGCGTATCGATCTGGACGATGTCGCCGGGCCGTTGCGGCTTGAGCCCTTTGGGCAGACGCTTGGCGTAGCGCTCGCCGGCAGTAAAGCGAAAGCGCCGGCCGCCCGGTTTGCGGCGGAGCGTCGGGATGGGGGTGACACGGCCTTGGTCCATAAGCTTTTTGAGGATGCGTCCGATGGTTGAGATCGAGGCGGTGCAGCCTTGACGGCGCAGTAGCGCTGCGAGCTTGCGCTTGCCCCACATCGGATTGTCGGCGCGCAGCTTCTCGACCGCGATGACAAGAGCACGCGGCCACGTCGGCTGGCGCAGCGCGTGCGGACGCCGGCTGCGCGGTTCGGCGCGCTGTTCCCAGCGATAGAGATTGGCGCGCGCGATGCCGACGGCTCTGGCGGCTTGTTCTGCCGTGAGCCCATCGGCCATAGCCCGGCGCCAGCGCGCCACCGCATAGCGTCTTCTCGCCGCTTCGATATCTGTGGTCTTCGCGGCAAGAAGACGCGACGCCACCTGGCCGTTTCGGATAATCTGTTCCGGCAGGTCAAAAACCTGCATGGGGGGTCTCCTGAGGTTGGTTGATTTCGCAACTCTCAGCTTCGGAGACCCCTCGCCTTTACTCAAGCCGCCGTCTCGGATCTGTCTGGGCCAGGTCAGATGCGCGAAGCGCACCGCCTTCGGCGGCGACCCCCAGACCGTTGCGTGCAACGGTCTGGGGGTCGTCCTTGAGTTCGAATTCCCCTCAGGCAAAATGATGGCCGAGCAACCAATGGTTACTTGTCGCTGTGGCTAGCGCGGTCCTCTTCTGCTGCAATGTCTTGCACGGCGATGGTTCAGACGCCGACGTCCTACGCCGCGATCCCGGCGCGCTCGCGGATCGGCCGGGTCTCGTCCGTACCCTCATCTTCCTCGTCCGGAAGCGGCGGCAGCGTCTCGGCGCGATCGATCCAGCGGATGATCTCGAAGGTCCCGTCCTGATGCTCGGCGAGCGCGGTGCAGCTTTCCACCCAGTCGCCGCAATTCATGTAACGGATGCCGAAATTGTCGTGCATCACCGCATGGTGGATGTGGCCGCAAATCACGCCGTCGACCTTATGCCGATGCGCCTCTTCGGCCAGCGTCTGCTCGAAGGCGCCGATATAGTTCACCGCGTTCTTGACCTTGTGCTTGGCCCATTGCGACAGCGACCAATAGCGGAAGCCAAGCCGGCGGCGGATCGCGTTGAAGTAGCGGTTGACCAGAATGGCGAAGTCATAGGCGGTGTCGCCGAGAAGCGCGAGCCAGCGCGCGTGCTTGACCACCATGTCGAACACATCGCCATGCACGACGAGATAGCGGCGGCCGTCGGCGGCCTCGTGGATCGCCGTCTCCACGACTTCGATGCCGCCGAAATGCGTGCCGTAATAATCCCGCAGAAACTCGTCGTGATTGCCCGGCAGATAGATCATGCGCGCGCCCTTGCGCGCTTTGCGCAACAGCTTCTGCACCACGTCGTTGTGGTCCTGCGGCCAGAACCAACCGGAGCGCAACTGCCAGCCGTCGACAATGTCGCCGACCAGATAGATGGTCTCGGCGTCGTGATAGCGGAGGAAGTTGATGAGATGCTCGGCCTGGCAGCCGCGCGCACCGAGATGCACATCGGAAATAAACAGAGTACGGAACTTCATTGTACCGTGCTCGACAGTCACCGACGGGATTCTCGCGTCTTTGTTGCCTACGAATCTGCTTCTAGATGCGTTGCATTGCAGAACCATGACAATGCCGCACACCAATGGTTAACGCGGCGTGCCTAGGATTAATGGCCGATTTCCGGCAACCTTGAGTCACAAGCAACCTTGAGTCACAAGCAACCTTGAGTCACAAGCCTGTCACGGCCCGGCATTAAACGTCCGGCGATGACAGTGACGATTCTCGTGGCAGCGACTTTCTGCGTCGTTGTCAGCTTCATTCACATCGCGAGCATCGCAATCGCGATTCGGCGGTTTCGCCAGACCCCGCGCCGGCAACCGCAGCACTATCCGCATGTCAGCCTCATTCGCCCGGTCTGCGGCATCGATAATTATGCCGAGGAGACGCTCGGTTCGACATTCGATCTCGATTATCCGCATTACGAAATCCTGTTCTGCGCGGCTTCCGCCAACGACCCTGTGCTGCCGCTGGTGCGCAACTTGATCGCCGCGAATGCCGGCGCAGCCGCGAAAGTCTTGATCGGCGACGACCGCATCAGCACCAATCCCAAGCTCAACAACGTGCTCAAGGGCTGGCGCGCCGCATCGCACGATTGGATCATCATCGCCGACAGCAATGTGCTGATGCCGCGCGATTACATTCAGCGGCTGTTCGCAAGCTGGCGCGACGACACCGGGCTCGTCGCCTCGCCGCCGATCGGCGCGCGGCCGGATGGGATCTGGGCCGAAATCGAATGCGCGTTTCTCAACACCTATCAGGCGCGCTGGCAATATCTGGTCGACAGTTTCGGCCGCGGCTTTGCCCAGGGTAAAACCATGCTGTGGCGCCGCGCCGATCTCCAACAGTCGGGCGG
The DNA here is from genome assembly GCA_963761185.1 of uncultured Alphaproteobacteria bacterium. Classification (GTDB taxonomy): domain Bacteria; phylum Pseudomonadota; class Alphaproteobacteria; order Rhizobiales; family Xanthobacteraceae; genus BOG-931. The sequence goes on along the minus strand of CAVXFY010000009.1, from coordinate 3,043,495 downwards.
CATCGCGGCGCTCGCCAAAGAGGTCGCCGAAGACGCCGCGGCGACCAAGATCGTGCGCGGCTTGGGCCTCAAGGTCAGGCTCATCGATCGGCCGCTGGCGCAGCCGCTCGGCCGCCGCACCGCTTCGGAAGTCTGGAATCGCCAGTTGCGCTGGGCGAGGCTCCGCCGCGCCAGTTTCTTCATCTACTTCGTGCCAGAGATTTTTTCCGGCGGCGTGCTGCCGATGATTGCGGTGGCAATACTGGCGCATGAATTCGGATGGCCGATCGCGCTTTGCACCATCGTATTCGGCGCGTTTTGGTACGGCGCCGAAATGCTCCTCGCCGCCGCCGCGGATTGGCACGTGCCGGTGCTTTATCCGCTCTACGGGCTCGGCCGCGATTTGCTGCTGCCGGCACTCTTCGTCCGCGCGCTGTTGGGCAACGACTTCGTCTGGCGCGGCAACGAGATGCAAGTCGAGCGCATGCAGGCGCAGCGCCGCCGCGTCCTGGCGCGGGTTCGCCCGCGCGTGCAAAAAGTCGCCGACGGCGGCCGGCGCCGGCTACGCTCGCTCCGCGAGCGCCTGTCGGAGCGCTGATACTTAATTCTAGCACTAGTTTGGCAGATTTTGAGGGGGATGGGATTCCCAAATCAGTTTTTCGATGATTCATGGGTGGTCGGCTTTTGGAGGGGCCGACCATGGCTGGCAGAACTTCGGACTGGAGAGAAGAGCTTGGCCGCTGGCTCAAGCCGTTTCTGGACCGCTTGGGTCATAAGGCGCGGCGGCAAATGTGTCCGCTTTACGTATCGGGGTTGATCGGCCCTGGCGCTCGCAAGAGCATTGCAGCGATGGCGGAGCGGCTTGCACTTGGCGACCATGATCAATTGCACCACTTCGTGGCCGCCGGGGTCTGGGACGCGCAGCCGGTGGAGACAGAACTGCTTGTTCAAGCGGATAAGCTCGTCGGGGGCAGCGATGCCGTACTGGTAATTGACGACACTGCGATACCCAAGAAAGGCACGCATTCGGTGGGCGTCGCTCCGCAATATGCTTCGGCTCTGGGCAAGACCGCCAACTGCCAGACCCTGGTGTCGCTGACGCTGGCGCGGGGCGAAGTCCCGGTCATGCTGGCGTTGCGGTTGTTTCTTCCCGAGAGTTGGACGAGCAAGCGGGCTCGGCTGCAGCGAGCGGGTGTCCCGGCGGACTATCGAACGGCCCGGACGAAGCCGGAGATGGCCTTGATCGAGATCGATCGTGTCATCGCGGCCGGTGTGCGCTTCGGCTGCGTGTTGGCGGATGCCGGTTATGGGCCGAGCGCGCCGTTCCGCCAGGGGCTCACGGCTCGCAAGCTGACCTGGGCGGTCGGGATTCCGCGGCACCTCAAGGTGTACCCCGTCGATGTGCGGATGATCTGGCCGATTGCCGGGCGCGGCCGTCCCCGGAAGCGGCACGTCCCAGACATTCTATCGGTAGCCGCCGAAGATATGCTGGCCAATGCCAAATGGCACACCATCAGCTGGCGCACCGGCACGAAAGGCAAGCTCAAGGCTCGTTTTGCAGCTGTCCGCGTGCGGGTCGCCGACGGACCACCGCAGCGGATCGGGGATAAGGGTCAGCAACATTTGCCGGGGGATGAGGCTTGGCTGATCGGCGAACACAGGATGTCGGGAGAGAAAAAATACGATCTCGCCAACCTGCCGGCGAAGACCGACCTGCTCGTCTTGGCGGCTACCATCAAGGCGCGATGGGTTTGCGAGCAGGCGCATCAGCAGCTCAAAGAAGAACTCGGCCTCGATCACTTCGAGGGCCGATCCTGGCAAGGCCTTCACCGTCATGCGCTGATGACAATGATCGCTTACGCCTTGCTCCAGCATCGCCGCCTTGCCAACGGCGCGGCGGAAAAAAAAGAAACAACGGCCCACCGCCGCAACCCACTTTGCCCGCCGTGCGTCACGCCATTCTCGAACTCATCGCTCGACCACCGCCGCGGCGATGCCCGCATTGCCGAAAATGGATTTGCAACCAGCCGCAGCGTGAGTAAATCTGCCAAAGTAGTGCTAGGGCGCGTACTCATAAATCGCGGTCGGTTGGCGGTTGATCAATGTCCGCTTCTCTAATCGGCCCATTGGGGTCAAGCACTTTCAGGCTATCCGCCGCTGCAGTGTCGATGTCACTCACGGGCTCGTGCTTCTCTTCGGAATCGGCACCAGGGCCCTTCCACCATGGGATTCGAGGACGAGGCGGGACGATCTTTAGGTCGGCCTTGCCGTCAGAGTGACGGCAGGTCCAAGCGGACATGCGAACTCACCTCATCCATCGTCCCGTGAGGGACATCATTCCACCGCGCGGTGGAGTTCGAGTTTCCTCCTATTGGATCTGATCTTGCACGGCTCTCATGCTGTTGCCGCGGCTTGTTCCCGGGTCCAGCGGAACTCGGTGCCGTCAACCCAGATGCGGTGCAGGATCACGGCCAACCGGCGTGCCAAAGCCACGATCGCCTTTTTCATCCCGCGGCGCCTGGCGATCTGCATCGCCCAGGCCTTGAGCCAGGACCACTTCTTCGACCGCAGCATGCTCTGAGCTGCTTCGTAGAGCATAGCCCGCATCATCTCATCTCCGCAGCGTGATATTCTGCCGCTCCAATCGATCTCGCCGGACTGATACTTGGAACACGTCAGCCCAAACACGGCCCCGACGGCCTTGGATTTACGGAACCGAGCGGGCACATCGACGGTGGCACGATAGGTCAGCGCCACCACGGGGCCGACACCGGGGGTCGTTATCAGGCGCCGGCACACCTCGTCATCTCGCACGATCGCCAGCAAACGACGATGCAGGATGACAAACTGCTCGCGAAGCACACGCCGGACGACCAGCAGCGGTTCGACCAATATAGCCAGGTCGGGCAAGTGCTCGACCAGCTCCTTGATGCGGGCCTCGAACTTCGCTGTCCCCACCATGCCCACCTTGAGACCGAAGTTACGCAAAGTACCGCGCAGGTCGTTGTCGATGGCGATCGCCTTCGACTGCAGCAGCTTGCGATGGGTCAGCAGCATCCGCAGCTTCTGACTGCGCAGCGTCTTCACATGCACCGGACGGTAAAGCCCCACCCGCATCATCTGCGCGATGCCGCGAGCATCGTTGCGGTCTGTCTTGTTGATCTGCGCCTTCAATAACGCCTGCATGTGTCGCGTCTCAACACAGACCACCGGAAACTCCGCCTCGGCGAGAGCGCCGAACAGCCATTGCGACAACGGCCCGGCTTCCAATCCAATTCGCTTGAAGTGGTAGGCGGCGTTCCTCAGCACCGCTAACAACGCTGCAGGTTCGCTCGCTACCTTCACTTCGCGAACGATCTTGCCGGTGTCATCCACAATGCAGACGCTCGTCTCCTTGACCGAAACGTCCAATCCCGCAAAATAGTCCATGCTGCGCTTCTCCTTCTGATGCTTGAGGCCGTAACCACGGACCTCGTTGAACCATCAGCCTGAAGCGCAGCACCCAAAATCTTCAGCTATCCACAAGCCGCAGGCCGATTACCCCATCTTTCGGGGGGCGGATTCAACGGATCGGCGCAACACCTTCTAATCTTACGAGATGGGAGGTGCGCCATGGTGACATCACGGATTTGGTTCACGGCAGCGCAGAAAGCCGAGCTTTGGGAGCGATGGAAGAACGGGCAGAGTGCCGCGGCCATGTCGCGGGCGCTGGAAAGGAAGAACAAGACCGGCGTTGAGCGGATCGTGGTACGCCATGGAGGACTGGTGCCGGCGCCGCGCCGGAGAGCCTTGGCGGCACTAAGGCTTGAGGAGCGCGAAGAGATTTCCCGCGGCATTGCGGTGGGCCGGTCGATCCGGCAGATCGCCCAGGGTCTCGGACGGGCGCCATCGACAGTAAGCCGGGAGATCAGGCGCAACGGCGGCAGTCAGGCCTATCGTGCAAACCGGGCTGATTGGCGTGCCTGGGAGCGGGCGTTGCGCCCCAAGCCTTGTCGTTTGGCGCTGCATAGAGAGCTACGATGGCGCGTGGCACAGAAGCTTGCGCTGCAATGGTCGCCGGAGCAGATCTCCGGCTGGCTGAAGCAGGAGTTCCCAACTCACCAAGACATGCAGATATCTCACGAAGCGATCTATCGCAGCCTCTTCATCCAGACCCGCGGCGTGCTGAAGAAGGAGCTGACGGCCCAGTTGCGCACTGCGCGGCGGATGCGTCGCCCCAAGAGCCACAACGCGAAGAGTGGACAGGGGCATATCCTCGATATGGTCTCCATCCGCGAGCGGCCCGCTGAGATTGAGGATCGCGCCGTGCCGGGGCATTGGGAAGGAGACCTTCTTACCGGAGCGAACGACACGCACATCGCCACGCTCGTCGAGCGCAATACCCGCTTCACGATGCTCGTCAAGATCCCCCGCAAGGACACGACGACTGTTGTTGCTGCGCTTGCCAAGCACATCGGCAAGCTGCCTGAAGAGTTGCGACGCTCCCTGACCTGGGATCAAGGCAAAGAGATGCATGGCCACAAGCGCTTCACGGTTGCCACCAACGTCCAGGTCTACTTCTGTGATCCGCGCAGTCCCTGGCAGCGCGGCTCAAACGAGAACACCAACGGCCTGCTGCGTCAGTACTTCCCGCGAGGAACCAACTTCTCGCGCGTCTCTCAGAGTTATCTGAACGCGATTGCTCTGCGGCTCAATCAACGTCCGCGAAAGACCTTGGGCTTCGAAACGCCAGCCGATAGACTGCAAGCGGTGTTGCACTGACCGGTTGAACGCACACCCCCAAAACGGAAATTCATTGCATCGCAGCGAATGTCCGCTTTGGGCCAATCGCGGGCATGCGATCCAACTGCGCGCTTTCCGAGCCGTCAGTACGCGCAGCATGCGACAGTCGTTGACGGAAAGCCGCCGAAGGTCATGCGACAAACGTTAAGGGCCTCCGCTGCAGCTTCCACGACCTCGTCGGGAACTTCTTGGGCGAGCAAATCCTGGTCAGTCTGATCGAGGTTGGCAGAAGTGACGCTGGGTTCGTCCATGGGAAATGCTCCATTTCGCAGCAGCACTGCAATGCCCGGCTAGAATACCCGAAACCCTGGATCAGTTCAGCACGGATTTAACGCCTGCCGACTTCGCCAAGCTCATCAGCGAAGAGACGGAAAAGTGGGGCAAGGTAGCGCAAGCGGCCAACCTCAAACCCGATTGATGTCAATCATCGCCGGTGCCGACATTTCATACATCCCGTCGTGGCACGGCGTTGAGATTTGAATTTCCAAAATTCGCGCTGAAAGACCAGGCTCAGTTCCCAGGGCGCAACCATACCGAGTGTGACCGGTGACACGACGGGACGCTTTTATGCGTGGTACGTGCTTATCCATAAGTCGGCTCCCCCGAGGCTACCAGCATGTCTGCGGTGGGCAGTTACATCCTGCGCTTTATCCGGACTGCGGTCGCGGCCTTCTGCAGCGCCGCCCTGATCGTAGACGTAGCGCATGCCCAGGCGCGGCCGGCATGCCCGCCGCCAGCAGCTTCCCCACTCTACGTCGCTGCGGAGCAAACACGGACAATCGCAACGGCGCTGGAAACGCCAATCTGGAAAACAATCAAAGTGGGAGGTTATGAGAATCCTGATGTAATTCGCGACGCCATCAATTCCGCGCCGTGCCACATGACGATCGGCGACGATGCAGATGAAATTCTTGGACGTCCGGCCTTTCCTTTCATCAAGAAACAAATTGAAATTGACCTTATTGTTGTTTCTGTAGCCGAACTTGGACTTGGCCCCGACGCTTCCCTCAAAGACATTTATGCTCGCGCCATTGCGCACGGGTTTGACCTGTGCCCAGCCGAAGTTGGCCCCGTATTGCGCCTGAATTATCTCGACCAGCCGCTCGGGGAATTTCTACGTCTCGCGATGCAACCAGTCGCGCGGTACGACGGCGAATTGGTTGATTTCTCCGTTGGCAATGGCGGTGTCGGGCTCCTACTCGTCGGCGTCGATGGTCGTCCCAATGCAACTTTGTCCGGCGCGGCTCGTCTTGTTTTTGTACGACCGAGGCGGAACGTGTCACCGAATCTCGGCGAAAATTGATGACGCTAGCAGCTATGCCGAGGAGCGGCATGTCGCAGTTGGGTCGATACTGTTGAAAAAGTCCTCGAGATAGTCGGCGAATCATGATTCCGTTTCGTTGAGGGTTTCAGCGGCGGGGTCGGATCATGATGGGTCGGCAGAGCGGCGATCAGAGCCGGTTGTTTTACCTTTTCAACCTCGAGAAGCGCATTCCAGCGGGCCATCTGTTGCGCCGTATCAATCCGGTTGTGGCCCGGATACTGGGTGACCTTCGCGAGAAGCTTGAGCCGTTCTACAGCGAGATCGGCCGCCCATCGATCGACCCTGAGCTGATGATCCGGATGCTGATCATTGGCTACTGCTACGGCATTCGTTTTGAGCGGCGGCTGTGCGAGGAGGTCGAGTTACACCTTGCCTACCGCTGGTTCTGCCGCCTCGACCTTGAGGACAAGGTTCCCGACCACTCGACCTTCTCGGTCAATCGTCACGGCCGGTTCCGCGACAGCGACCTGTTCCGTCAGGTTTTCGAGGCGGTAGTGCGGGCCTGCATGAATGCGGGTTTGGTCAAGGGTGAAGCCTTTGCGGTCGATGCCAGCGTCATGGAGGCGGACGCCAGCCGTTATCATGCCAAGGCACCCGACGAGATCGACTGGTCGTTGCCGGAACGCCAGACGCGGGCGGTTGCCGAGTTTCTCGGCGCCCTTGATGATGAAGATCACGACGCGGATCGCACGGTGCCAAAGGCGATCTCGCCGGTGGACCCGTGCTCGGCTTGGACCGCCAAAGCCAACAAGCGCGTTCAATTCGGCTATGGGCTCAATTATCTGATTGACGTCGAGCGCGCGGTTATTGTCGATGTGGAGGCCACTCCGGCCCGCACCTACGACGAGGTGGCCGCGACCAAGACCATGATCAAGCGTACCGAGCAGACGCATGGCTTGAAGCCCAAACGGCTTTTGGCCGACACGGCCTATGGCACCGGCAAGTTCCTCGGCTGGCTCGTCGGCACCGGCATCACGCCGCACATTCCGGTGAAGGACATGAGCGATCGTGATGACGGAACCTTATCAAGCAACGACTTCACGTTCGACCGTAAGCGTAACGTCTATGTCTGCGCCGCGGACAAGCTGCTCAAGACCACCGGCAACGTGGGCGGCGACCACAAGGTGCGCTATCGTGCATCGCGGCGTGACTGCCACGCATGTCCAGTCAAGCCGCGATGCAGTCCGAACACGCCCTCGCGCAAGATCACACGCGACGTCAATGAGGATGCCCGCGATCATGCGCGCAGCTTCGTCGGTACGCCGGAGTTCGAGCGATCACGCAATGAGCGCAAGAAGGTCGAGATGCGCTTTGCGCACCTCAAAACCCATCACCGCTTCGAGCGATTGCGCCTGCGCGGCTTATCCAGTGCGCGCGATGAGTTCCACCTCGCAGCCATCGTGCAAAACCTCAAGACCCTGGCGAAACATATCTGGCGGCCAGTGCTGAACGCGCCCGCCGCCTGTATTGCATGAGGGCTGTGGCGTCCGCCGCAAGCGGGTGAACAATAACACCGATATCGCCCCACAGGTGCTCAATAACGAGCCAAGCACAAAGCAGCGGGGGATTTTTCAACACTATCGGTTATAAACGGACGCGGTGTCTCGAAGGTCCGATGTCCGCTTCTCTAATCGGCCGGTTGGGGTCAAGCACTTTCAGGCTATCCACCGCTTCAGTGTCAATGTCGCTCACGGGCTCGTGCTTCTCTTCGGAATCGGCACCAAGGCCCTTCCATCATGGGATCCGAGGACGAGGCGGAACAATCTATTGGGCGGCCTTGCCGTCAGATGAACGGCGGGATCAAGCGGACATGCGAACTCACCTCATCCATCGTCCCGCGAGGGACATCTTTCCACCGCAGGGTGGAACTCGAGTTTCCTCCTATCGGATTTGATCCGGTGCGGTTGTCATGCTGCTACCGCGGCCTGTTCCCGTGTCCAGCGGAACTCGGTGCCGTCAACCCAGATGCGGTGCATGATCACAGCCAATCGGCGGGCCAGCGCCACAATCGCCTTTTTCATCCCGCGGCGCCTGGCGATCTGCATCGCCCAGGCCTTGAGCCATGACCACTTCTTGGAACGCATCATGCTCTGAGCTGCTTCGTAGAGCATGACCCGCATCATCTCATCTCCACAGCGCGATATTCTGCCGTCCCAATCCACCTCGCCCGATTGATACTTGGCGCACGTCAGCCCAAATACTGCCCCGACGGACTTGGATTTGCGGAAGCGAGCCGGAATGTCGACGGTGGCGCGATAGGTCAGCGACACTACCGGACCGACACCGGGAACCGTCATCAGGCGCCGGCACACCTCATCGTCGCGGACGATGGCCAGCAACCGACGATGCAGGACGCCGATCTGCTCGCGAAGCACCCGCCGAACGACAAGCAGCGGTTCGACCAGCATAGCCAGGTCGGGCAGGTTCTCGACCAGCTCCTTGATGCGGGCCTCGAACTTCGCCGTCCTCACCATGCCCACCTTGAGCCCGAAGTTGCGTAAGGTACCGCGCAGGTCGTTATCGATGGCGATGGCCTTCGACTGCAGCAGTTTGCGATGGGTCAGCAGCATCCGCAGTTTCTGACTGCGTAACGTCTTCACGTGCACCGGGCGGTAAAGTCCCACCCTCATCATCTGTGCCATGCCGCGCGCATCGTTGCGGTCGGTCTTGTTGATCTGCGCCTTCAGCACCGCCCGCATGTGCCGCGTCTCGACGCAGATCACTGGCAAGCCCGCTTCGGCCAGAGCGCTGAACAGCCATTGCGACAGCGGTCCAGCTTCCAATCCAATCCGCTTGAAGCGGTAGGCCGGGTTCTTCAGCACCACCACTAATGCGTCAGGCTCGCTCGCCAACTTCACTTCGCGGACAATCTTGCCCGTCTCATCCACAATGCAGACGCTGGTCGCCTTGACCGAAACGTCCAATCCCGCAAAATGGTCCATGCTGCGCTTCTCCTTCTGATGCTTGAGGCCCGTAACCACGGTGACCTCGTTTCACCATCAGCCTGAAGCGCAGCACCCAAAATCTTCAGCCATCCACAAGCTGCCGGCCGATTACCCCATCTATTCCGCCCAGGAGCAGACCCAGACCTTAGCCTCGGAATGTCCGTTACGATCCGATAGCGGCCGCACCAAAGAACCGCCCCCTATTCGTGAAGCAGGGTTTTCCAGTTTGAAGGCACCGCTCCGGCTGGTCCGGGCACCGGTTGATCCAACGGACGCGAGTGAGGAGCGTGAAGCTTCGGGCCGGCGAAGAATTCCTCTGTACGATAGTCGTAAAACCACCGCTCGCCCGGCTCGAAGCTCGTGATTATCGAGTGACCCGTCGCGGCGTGTTTCGACGCATGCTGATTTGGCGAACTATCGCAGCAGCCGATATGGCCGCATTGCGCACATCTGCGAAGATGCAACCACCATCCGCCCCGAGCCAAGCATTCGGCGCAACCTGTTCCGCTTGGCTTGGCCGCCGGGTTGACACCATCCCTCTCGGGCTTCATGGGCTCCTCCACGTCGCCGGAGCGTACGCCATCACCACGATGCTTTCATGTGTCGGCCGTTTAGCCGTAAGTGACGCCCGGGTTGCTTTGCCCAACTTCTATAATATAGCCGTCAGGATCGCGAATGTAGCAGCGCGTCTCGCCGTATTTGGGCTTTGGCTCGGTGATGAACTCGGCTCCTCGGCTTTTCCAAAGTTCATAGCACGCTTGAATATCGGCAACGCGGATATTCATGAAGCTGCTGACTAAATCGGGGTCGGCGGGAACGCTCAGCGTTGTCGATGGCTTGTCGGGTGTCGGACCGCCCCCGACGTTGACGATGAGCCACATGTTCCCGAGCTGTAGGTAGCCCGGCGCACCCTTGCTGTCGCCTCTGCTAAGAATGCGACTACCGAAGACCGTTTCGTAAAATCGAAGCGATCGCTCGATGTCGGCGACGGTGATAAAGTGTGCGACGGTAATGCCGTCCTTCGGCGGCATCTGATAGGTTTTCTGTCCGACTTGTACTTCGCTCATGGACGACTCCTTTCCGTTTTTGGACCCGACGCAAAAGTTGCGTGACATAGAGCAAAGAACGATGACGGTCGTTATGGCGCGGCGATGCCGCACAATCCATCGATCGAATATTTTCCCGCACCGGTAATGTACAGCAGCAAGAAGCCTCCCATAATGCCCAGATTTTTGTAAAAGCTGTCCATGCTGTCAACGTAATCCGCACCTGTCTTTGTCCAATAGCGATGGCCGATAAGCGCAGTTCCCAGCGTGTATAAAAACATAAGTAAAGTCGAAGGACGTGTGAACGCACCGACAGCGACCGCGAACGCAACCGGAAGCTCCATGAAAGTTGCTCCGCCAGCAGCCAGGACCGGCATCGGAACGCCAAGCTGCACCATTTGACTTACTGTGCCCGAAAAGTCCCTCAGCTTTCTCCAGCCGAAAATCAGAAACAGCGTGGCGAGAAGAAAACGCGCCGCGAGAATGACCTCATCATTGATGCCGTTTATGAACATGCTTTATTTCCGATCGATCACAAGAAATCCCGAGGGATAGAGCGATCCCAGTCGCGGCGACACACTTCGTTGGCGCCATCCCAGGCGCGCAAACTTCCCTGCAGCAGGAAGGCATCGCCCGTGGATGACATCCGCAGCTGCACCTCGACCCGGATTTGCCATTCGTTTCGCGACAGAGTCTGGGTATGGCGCAGTTCGGCAACGGCACTGAGCGGATCATTCTCCTCGACATGATACTGTGTCTTGTCCTGGGTGCCTGATTCCAGGCCGATGCGGTCGATCCGTTCGATCCGCACACCGTCGCGACGAATGATGGTTGGCTTCTCGGGTGGCGCCGTCTCCGGCTCGGGAAAAGGCGGGAGCCTGGCGTCTGCGGCGTTGGGCGGACGTTGCGGCAGTTCGAGCGTGCCGGCAAAGATCTGCAGCGTCGCCGTCTCCGGACTGGGCCAGATCATCGGCCAGTAGGCCGTAGATATCGCAAGCCTCACCTTGTGGCCGGCCGGAAATACCGAGCCGGCATCATTGAGTTGGATGCGCACGCGGTAGCGCTCACCTTGCGCCAGCAGGGCGGGTTGTTCGTGGCTGTCGCGATGAGCGAGGTTCAGTACGCCGTAGCTGACACGCAGCAATTCACTGGACGGGTGCACATCGCATAACCGGACCACCAAATTCGCAATCCGCCGGTCGGACGCGACGTCGAGCGTGACGATCGGAGCGCCAAGGATCTCGATCGGCGTATCGAGTGGCGGCGTCTCGAAAGTCAGCGAGCGGGCGTCGTCTTCTTGCTGGTCGCCGGCCTGATCACGCCCACGACCGAATGGGACCCAATAGCCTCCACACTTGCCAACCGTTTGCGGCGAGCATACGGCGCGAGCGGTCAAAGGTGCGCTTGCCTCTCGAAGTCCTACATCGGTTAAAAACAACCGCCGGGTTGTTACCGTTGGCGGCGGCCACGAAGGCTCGGAAACCCACCGGCCCGGCAACGTGTCGTGGTGGGTCGCCGGCTTCACACTTTCCGTCATCCACGCCCGCAGCATCGGTTCGTTCATCACGCCCGTATCGACGCCTTTCAGCCAGTGATCCCACCAACGCAGGATTTCCTGGAGGAATCCGATCTGGGGTCCGGGAAGTGCAAAGTGCGGATAGGCATGTGCCCACGGCCCGATGAGACCCTTGCGGGGCACCTTCAGTCGCTCGAGAAGGCGCGGGATTGCATTCTTATAACTGTCGGTCCAACCACCGACCGCATAGACTGGGCATTGGATCGCTGCGTAGTCCTCGCATACCGATCCATGCTTCCAATACGCATCGCGTCGTTGGTGCCGCAGCCAATTGTCCTGGAACAGCGGTATGTTCTGCAAACGCTCCAGCCACATCGCACGCCAGCTATCGCCGACCAGCGCCGGATCGGGCGGAAGGCACATCAGGCTGAAAAAGAAAAAGGCCCACTCCAGTCCGGCGGTCGTAAGAAACGTGCCGCCCATGTAGTGGGCGTCGTCGGCGTACCGGTCGTCGGTTGAACAAATGGTCACGATTGCTTTGAGTGCCGGGGGACGGCGCGCCGCGATCTGAAGTCCGTTGAACCCGCCCCAGGAGATTCCCATCATTCCGACGGCGCCATTGCACCAGGGCTGTGCCGCCAGCCAGGCGATCAGCTCCACGCCATCGTCTTGTTCCTGCTTGGCGTACTCGTCGAACAGTAAACCCGTCGATTCGCCGCTACCTCGAATGTCGACGCGAACGCCCGCGTAGCCGTGACCTGCGAGATAGGGATGGGTCAGTGCATCTCGTTCGTAACTCCCGTCGCGCTTGCGATACGGGAGATATTCCAGGATCGCAGGAACCGGATTCTGCTCGGCGTCCTCCGGCAGCCAGATGCGCGCCGCCAGCGTCGTACCGTCCTTCAACGGTATCAAAGTGTGCTCGATGACGCGCACAGCTCTGGGGAAGCTCGTGACAATCACGGGAACACTCCCATTGGCAACGATTTCGGAACCCGCTGAGGCGGTCAACCCGTGCGCCCAGTGAGACCCAATTTCTTCAACCCGCGCGAGTCATGTGTTTCCTTTGAGAGCTCACGCGCCGTGTTTGTTGATCAGGCCCAGGATCAAGGCATCAAGGCTGTAGGGTCCGGCACCGGCCGAGACCACCATGATCAGCATGAAGGCATAGAGGACCTCGGGCACATAGAGCCAATCGTCGATCCGGTCTGCTTTGTCGATCGGCTTGTAGACTTTGATTCGCTGTCGCCCGGACGTGGCGATGGCGACGAGGATGACGACAAGCAGGCCAAGCGCGGCGAGTGGCGCCAAGAGCCCGACAAGGACGGCGCCGCCGGCGCTGAACTCGACCAACGGCACCCACCATTGATTGAAGCCCACCGCATGAACGCCGAGCCCCTTGAGTTCGTCGACGAATGAACGGTGACGCTCCGCATTGAACAGCTTGTGATATCCCGACAGCATGAAGAATGCCCCAACCGCGATCCGGTTCAGGGTCATCGCGAGGTCGGTCCACCCGACACCATGGAACAGTAGATCCATCATGGTCCACCTTCGGCGCGATTTGGAATCACTCGCTGAGCTGCAGCGCAACAGGCGTAGTGCAGGGTCGCGACGATTTGCGCGATCCAACCGTCAGCCCGCTTACCGCTTGGGATATTCCGTAAAAATATAATCTTTTGCCGCCACCGCCGTGTGGCACGCAAACCCGCATGTGGGTTCAGTCCCCTCGGGCGCAAAAGTGTCGGACGCGGCGTCATAGATGAAATTGGCGTAGGCCCATCCGTGGGTGTCCGGGAATCTCTTGGTATCTTTTTCGATGACGTCGACCGCTTTCAGCGTGTCCGGCACCTGCACGAAATATGGGGACACGGGGTTCTTTTTGAACGTCCACTCGATCTTCACAATCTTGGAGCCTTCAGGAAAAAGCTTGCCATCGGCGGGAAGGCCTTGCCGATACGCCTTCATCATCACGTCGTTCGCAACGATCACTTTTAGCTGAGTTTCGGTCTGGCTGACTGCGACATTCTCCCAGTTTTCGTATCCTCTGAAATCAGAGAACGCGAGCTTGCCCAATTTCAGCGTGTACTTGTCCTGCGCGGCAATGGCCATGCCGCCAAAAACGGCTAGCATGACCGCAATGATCAAAATCATCGAAGATGGGGCTCTCGTCACGACGCACTCCTGCTCTTGCTGTTTGCAAGTCAAATGCAGTGGTGTCCGCTCAAACGGAAGCGGGCGGCTATACATGTCGCACCTGAGGTTATTGTCGCACCCCGAATTGTTACAATCCACGGGGTGGTCGCTAATACTTTTGGTGAAGCTTTCGAGCTGAACTTCGAACCAGCCAATATCCGCTTTGGGTCGTTAGCTGCTGCGACCGACGTTCTTCCTCTGGCGTTTCAACGGGTTCCATTTTGATCTGCCGCAATGCGCTATGTGACAACCGTCTTACAAACGCACGCATGCGCACGAAGATCGTCAATGGCATGGATGCCGAAGAATGTCGGGCAATGGCCCGAGAATGCTATCAACTCTCTCAGCAAAGCCCCGTGCCCGAGGTTCGCCAACGCTTGCTACAACTTGCCGTCCAGTGGACAGAATTGGCAGGCAAGACTGAACTAGCTGAAAGGCCTGAGCGATCCAGACTTCATTAGCCGCGGCGCAAGCGGACACCACCCCGCGCGCTGTCGCGTTGCAATTGGTGCTGAGTTTGGAGAATGTCGAGTGTCGGCCAAAAACCAATCAATAGCACTTCAATCAATAGCACTTCAATCAATAGCACCTGCCGTCGCACCAATCCGCCCACGAACTCGATACCGAGCCGAGCGTTAGGCCGGCAAGAGCAACGGCGATGATCGCCGCGTATCCGATAGCCTTGAGATTCGTCGCCATCATGCACCTCGAATGTGCTCGCTATTCACAGGCTGGAACTGTTTTTTTAATAGCTCCCATCTTTGGCGCAATTATTTCTATGGGCGCGGGGCGAAATCACTACGCCCGGGAGCACCCAAGATGACATCGGCGAAGGAATTTCGAGAGTACGCGGACGAATGTATAGAATGGGCAAAAACCGTCACCAGTGACCGCGAGCGCGCCATCTTCCGCGACATGGCGAGGAATTGGCTTGAGGCGGCGAGGAAGGTCGAGGGTAGCAAAACAACCCATAAGCTACGAGCTAATCCCCTGGAGCAAACCTCCGCCAGCTAGCGGAACGTCGAGTGCCGGCTGAAACAAGGCGCAGACGTCCTATTGCAGATAGAACGGCTTGATCGCTTCGAAATCGGTCCTCAGGCGAACAAGTCCGATGTCCTCTAAGGCCCTGTCGCTGAGATTTTGCAGGTCGGAAGAGGCAACGCGAGGAGTACCGACAAAGACCTGCTTCACAGCTTCACCGAAATCAATCGGGAATTTCACCATCATCTTGCTCATGGCAGCCTCCTGAGCCACCCTCATTGAAGTGGTCCGACTTGAACGATGTGATTGGCATCAAGGAGGACCGATATGCCGAGGAAGAGATACAAGCCTGAAGAGATTGTCGCGAAGCTGCGGCAGGTAGATGTGCTGGTCTCACAAGGGACGAGCATGGCCGATGCGATCCGCCAGATCGGCGTGAGTGAGGTGACGTTTTATCGCTGGCGCCAGGAGTTCGGCGGGCTCAAGAGCGATCAGGTGAAGCGACTGAAAGAGCTGGAGCTTGAGAACAGCCGATTGCGCAAAGCCGTCTCTGATCTGACGCTGGACAAGCTGATCCTGACCGAGGCCGCCAGGGGAAACTTCTAAGCCCCGCGCGTCGTCGCGCCTGCATCGAGCACATTCGTGAGCACTTGCACGTCTCCGAGCGTCGCGCCTGTGCGGCGCTCGGGCAGCACCGCTCGACGCAGCGCAAGGTGCCGCGGGGCCGAGAAGATGCCGACCGTCTGACCGCTGACGTCGTCGAGCTCGCCCGCCAGTACGGCCGCTAGTGCCGCTTCCGGGGACGGCCGCGCCCGGCAATCGGCCAGATCATCCGCACATCGACGGGGTACACCTTGAGGTGCCGCGGAATCCCGACCGCCCAGGTCAGCTTGCGAGCCGTGAGCCCCTGGCGGAACGGCGCGCTCGGCCCATAACCGGCATCCGCCAACACGCAGCCGAAGCGCACACCGGCCGCGATGACACGATCGATCTCGATCAAGGCCATCTCCGGCTTCGTCCGGGCCGTTCGATAGTCCGCCGGGACACCCGCTCGCTGCAGCCGAGCCCGCTTGCTCGTCCAACTCTCGGGAAGAAACAACCGCAACGCCAGCATGACCGGGACTTCGCCCCGCGCCAGCGTCAGCGACACCAGGGTCTGGCAGTTGGCGGTCTTGCCCAGAGCCGAAGCATATTGCGGAGCGACGCCCACCGAATGCGTGCCTTTCTTGGGTATCGCAGTGTCGTCAATTACCAGTACGGCATCGCTGCCCCCGACGAGCTTATCCGCTTGAACAAGCAGTTCTGTCTCCACCGGCTGCGCGTCCCAGACCCCGGCGGCCACGAAGTGGTGCAATTGATCATAGTCGCCAAGTGCAAGCCGCTCCGCCATCGCTGCAATGCTCTTGCGATCGCCAGGGCCGATCAACCCCGATACGTAGAGCGGACACATTTGCCGCCGCGCCTTATGACCCAAGCGGTCCAGAAACGGCTTGAGCCAGCGGCCAAGCTCTTCTCTCCAGTCCGAAGTTCTGCCAGCCATGGTCGGCCCCTCCAAAAGCCGACCACCCATGAATCATCGAAAAACTGATTTGGGAATCCCATCCCCCTCAAAATCTGCCAAACTAGTGCTAGTCTGACGCTGCGGCTTCGCGCACGGCCCAGTCGGCGATCGCATCAAGCACGGTGCGATCCAAAGGAAAATCGGCGTCGACCCAACGCTCTTCGGCATGACGGAGCACCGCGCCCAAGGCCGGTCCGGCGGCAACGCCGCGATTCATCATGTCGGCTGCCTTGAGCGGAAAGACCGGCGCGCTCCAGCGCTGCGGTAAACTCACAAGATTGAGCCACGATGGATCGGCCGCCCCCGCTCTCGATCGCGACCACGCCAGAAGCACCCGATCGGCAAACGATTGCGGACCGAGTTGATAAAGGAGCGCATGCGCTGCCTGCTCGCCCGCGGACGGCGATACGCGCCACCAATGATCGAGCGCATTGAGCCGCTCGGCCTCGGCATTCGACAGACGAAGCCGCTCCGCCAGTCGCTCCGCGTCCTCCTTGACGAGAACGCCGAGCGCGCCGAGCCGCCGCACGGCGTCGGGCGCGGTGCCGCTCGCGGCCTCGGCCTTCACCACATTCTCAAAGCTCGCGAGATGCGGCACGCCGCCGAGCACCGCGCCGAGCAATCCCGTTTCCGCCATCACCGCCAATCCCGGCGTCGCGTGCGGCGCCAGCAGCAGCTTAAGCAGTTCCATGCGCACGCGCTCGCGCGACAGCGTCTCGAGCCCGGCGCGCGCGGCAATGCAGGCATAGAGTCCTGCCGCGTCGGGCGCGCCCGCGCCATACCATGCGTGAAAGCGAAAGAACCGCAGAATGCGCAAATAATCTTCCGCGATCCGCTGCGCCGGGTCGCCGATGAAGCGCACGCGGCGCGCGGCGATATCGGCAAGCCCATCGACATAATCGTAGACCGTGCCGTCCGCCGTCGCCGACAGTGCGTTGACGGTGAAGTCTCGCCGCTGGGCGTCCTCCCTCCAATCGCGGCCGAAC
This sequence comes from uncultured Alphaproteobacteria bacterium, assembly GCA_963761185.1. Taxonomy (GTDB): domain Bacteria; phylum Pseudomonadota; class Alphaproteobacteria; order Rhizobiales; family Xanthobacteraceae; genus BOG-931. The sequence goes on along the minus strand of CAVXFY010000009.1, from coordinate 3,026,179 downwards.
GCGACTTTGGCCTTGCGGCCATAGGTTTCGACGTCGCGGCGCAGCGTCGTCACCTCGAACGGATTGCCGTCGATGACGACCGTGACGGTGCCGTGCTCGATGCCGGTTGGAACGGCCTTCCAGCCGGCCGCCGCGACGCGGCGGATAACCTCCTGCGGCACCGCCGTTGTGGCAATGTCGATTTCTTGGACCGCGAGATGCAGCAATTCATTGCGCACGGCGCCGCCGACCACGCGCGCTTCCTCGCCGTCGCGATCGAGCAGCGCGAGCAGGCGCTTCACCTCATAGCGCTCGAGCCAAGCCGCATCGCGCAGATGCCCGTTCATAGTCACTTGGTCGTCCCCGGCACGAATTGGCCGTGCTCAATATGCGCCGGCACATAATTGGCATTCGGCGGCGCGCCGGAAAAATTGGCCAGCACCAGAAAACTACCGATCACCAAAACGAGCGACGCGATGAACAAGCCCGCGACCCGCTGCATCGTCCACGCCGTCGGGTGCAATACGCCGGCGCGCGTCGCAAACAGGAAGGCGGCATAGAGCACGAAGGGCGTGAGAAACAGCGCGAATTCGGTCGAGATGGGCCTGATCATCCGGCGTAGATCCGCTCGTAGAGATTTCTGAGAATACCCGCAGTGATGCCCCAAATGTAGCGGTTCTCGAACGGGATCGCGTAATATTCGCGCTGAATGCCGTTCCAGTCGCGCGTCTTGCGCTGGTGATTGTCCGGCGTCATCAGGAATTTGAGCGGCACTTCGAACGTTTCGGTGACTTCGCTCGGATTGAGCGTCAGCGTGAAATCCGGCTTCACCCGCGCCACCGTGGGCAGAATACGAAATCCCGAAAAGGTCAAATAAAGATCGAGATAGCCGATCGGCTCGATGAGCTTCGGCGGCAACCCAGTCTCTTCTCTCGCTTCGCGCAATGCCGCCGCCACCGGGCTCGCGTCGCCCGGATCGATCTTGCCGCCGGGAAAGGCGACCTGACCGGCATGGCTCGTCAGATCCGCCGTGCGCAATGTCAGGAGCACGGTCGGCTCGTGGCGATCGATCACCGGCACCAGCACGGCCGCGGGCTTCGTCGCTTTCACCCCGGCTTTGGCCCAGGTTTCCGGATTGAGATCGAGATCGCCGCGCGCGCCTTGCGCATTCGGATCGGTCAGCGCCGGCGGCACGTTCAGGCTGAGCCGCTCGCGCGCGAGATCGAAGAAGCCTTCCGTTGCCGGCCGTTGCAAAGTGACACTGCTTTCGCTCACATCAATTCCCTTATTTGCTCGACCGGCGCCATGGGAAAGAACATGCCTTTGGAAATCACGCCAAACATGGCCGCGCCGTCGACATCGCGCTCTTCGCCGAGCTCGACAAGATCGAAAAACAAAGTCCGCGTCACTTTGGCCCAAAGCTCGCGGCGGACGTGAAGATAAGGCTTGAGCCCGCCGGTACCCGCCTCCGGCTCGAAGCGCAATCTGTGCTCCGGGCCGCACGCGACCCAATCGTCGACATTTGTCCTAAAATTCAGCACGCGGCCATCCGCGCCATTCTCGACACTCATCTCGACGGCGAGAAACGGCGCATCGTCGACGCGGATGCCGCATTTCTCGACCGGCGTGACGAGATAATAATTGTCGCCCTCGCGCTTGAGCACGGAAGCGAACAGCTTGACGAGGGCCGACCGGCCGATCGGCGTATTCAGGTAGAACCAGGTCCCGTCGGCGGCGATGCGCATGTCGAGGTCGCCGCAAAACGGTGGGTTCCACAGTTCGACGGGCGGCTTCCCGCTTTTCGATCCTTTGGGCCCTTTTGCCGCGCGACCTAGCGCGCCCGTGATCGCCTCGAGGCCCAATTGCCCTTCCTTCGCCATGGTTTGCCTAGAGTTTGGGCCGTGACATCAGTCCTTGGGGGCACAGCCAGTCGCGAGTTCCAGTTTGCCACTTTGCATCGCGTCGTCCCCTACACCAAGCCGTGTTTCCCTGTTGAGCAAGAATCAGCGCAAGATCGGCAATCGTGCGGCTGGCGCATATATTGCATGGTGGATGCCTAATCGCAGGGCAGATGCGCTGCCGCTGATTCGTGCATATGGCGCAAATCTGGTCCGATGCAAATGCCGCCTAACCACAAGGAGTTAGCCATGCCCGTTGCTGCCGGAGATGGGCTCGAAAAGCTCGAAGACATGATCGTGCGTTCGGCGGAAGCCACCGCGGATCACATCCGCGCGGCCAAGACCGGGATCGGCACTGTCATTTTCGGCCAGGACAAGGTCGTCGAGCAGGCGCTTATCACCATCCTGTCCGGCGGACACGCGCTCCTCCTCGGCGTTCCGGGTCTCGCCAAGACGAAACTTGTGGATACGATGGGCACGGTGCTCGGGCTCGACGCCCGCCGCATCCAGTTCACGCCCGACCTTATGCCGTCCGACATTCTCGGCACCGAAGTGCTGGAAGAGAGCCAGGCCGGCAAGCGCAGCTTTCGCTTCATCTCCGGTCCGGTCTTTGCCCAGCTGCTGATGGCCGACGAAATCAACCGCGCCTCGCCGCGCACGCAATCGGCGCTGCTGCAGGCGATGCAGGAGCAGCACGTCACGGTCGCCGGCACGCGCTACGATCTGCCGAAGCCGTTCCACGTGCTAGCGACGCAGAACCCGCTGGAGCAGGAAGGCACCTACCCTCTTCCCGAGGCGCAGCTCGACCGCTTCCTGATGGAAATCGACGTCACCTATCCGGACCGCGACGCCGAACGGAAAATCCTGTTCGACACCACAGGGGCCGAGGAGACGCGGCCGAAGGCCGCGATGACTGCGGAGGATCTGATGGCCGCGCAGCGCCTGGTGCGCCGGCTTCCGGTCGGCGAGTCGGTCGTCGACGCCATCCTCGCACTGGTGCGCTCGGCGCGTCCGGGAACCGAAGGCGGCGACCGATCGAAACAGATCGCCTGGGGACCGAGTCCGCGCGCCAGCCAGGCGCTGATGCTCGCGGTGCGCGCCCGCGCGCTCCTCGACGGCCGGCTTGCGCCCTCGATCGACGACGTCATCGAACTTGCCGAGCCGGTGCTCAAGCACCGCATGGCGCTGACCTTCAGCGCCCGTGCGGAAGGCGAAAGCATCGAGGCGGTGATCGGGCGATTGAAGGCAAAGGTCGGGTAGGGGATCGGATAGGCGGATGGCGGCCGAGCCCGAGAATCCACAACAGCTCCCACCAGGCGGCGCACAACAAGGCGCACGGCAGCGGACTTACCAAGACGGCCCGGCAGTTGCGCGTGCGGTCGGCACCGGCCGAAGCCTGGCCGCCAGCATGCCGCGCTTGATCCTGGAAGCACGGCGCGTCGCAGCGACGGTGATTCACGGGCTGCACGGCCGCCGCCGCGCCGGACCGGGCGAGAATTTTTGGCAATACCGTCGCTTCGTGTCCGGCGAACCTGCTTCCCGCGTCGATTGGCGCCGTTCGGCGCGCGACGACCATCTTTATGTGCGCGAGCTGGAATGGGAGGCCGCGCATACGGTGTGGATCTGGCCCGACCGTTCGCCGTCGATGTATTTCGCCTCCCCGCTCGTCCGCGACACCAAGCTCTATCGTACGCTGGTCGTGGCGCTGGCGCTGGCCGAGGTCTTGGTCGAAGGCGGCGAGCGCGTCGGCATCCCCGGCCTGACGCGCCCGACCGGCAGCCGCAACGTCATCGACCTGATCGCGCAGGCGATCCTGCACGACCGTGACGAGCGCACGAGCCTGCCGCCGAATTTCGTTCCCTCGCCGCTCGCCGAAGTCGTCCTGCTGTCCGATCTGTGGAGTGACATCGGCGAGGTGCGCCGCAAGATCACCCAGCTTGCCGGCGGCGGCACCCGCGGCCACGTCGTGCAGATTGTCGATCCGGCCGAGGAGACTTTTCCGTATTGGGGCCGCGTCGAATTCGTCGAGCCTGAGGGCTATGGCAGCATCACCGCGGGCCGCGCCGAAACCTGGCGCGCCGACTATACAGAACGCGTCGCCCGGCATCGCGCCGACATCCGCCGCGAGACCGACCGGCTCGGCTGGAGTTTCACGATCCACCGCACCGACCGGCCGCCGAGCGAATTGCTGCTCGCCTTGCATACGCGCATCGGCGCAAATGCGATCGACATTGGAACGCGCGCGCCGGTATCGGACGAGCCGAGTGCCGCCACGCCACGGGTGGCGACATGATCGGCTCGCTGCCACTCGGCTTTGCCCAACCGCTCGTTCTCATCGGGCTGTTGACGCTGCCGGCTTTGTGGTGGCTGCTGCGGCTCATTCCGCCGCGCCCGCGCCGCATCGATTTTCCGCCGACGCGGCTCTTGCTCGAGATCGTGCCGAAGGAAGAGACGCCCGCGCGCACGCCGTGGTGGCTCACGCTGATGCGTCTTGCGCTCGCGGCGCTCGTCATCTTCGCCGCGGCCGGCCCGTTGTGGCACCCGCCGCTGACGACGACAAAATCGTCCGCGCCGATTGCGATCCTGCTCGACGACGGCTGGGCAGCTGCAGCGACCTGGAATGCGCGCGTGCGCACCGCCGACGACATCATTGCGCGCGCCGAGGACGCTCGCCGCGCCGTGGCGCTTATTCCGCTGTCCGAGGGACCACGCGACATTTCGCTCGAACCAGCCGGTTCGGCGCGCGTGCGTCTGCATCAGCTCAAGCCGGCGCCGCAGACCATCGATCGCAGCGAGTCGCTGCCGTCGTTGTCGCGCTTTCTGTCCGGTTCGCCGGACGCCGAGCTGATCTGGCTGTCGGATGGCGTCGATCTCGGTCACGGTGCGGATTCTCATGGCGCCGATTTCGTGAAGGGGCTGGCGCAAGCCGTCGGTCAGCGTCCGATCTTGATCATGACCGGCGGCATTGCCGGCCCGCGCGCGCTCACCGCCGCCGACAATGCCGCAGGCGCCTTGAGCGTCAAGATTTTGCGCGCGGCGAACGATACCGCCGACACCGGCACTGTGCGCGCGCTCGACCTCAAGGGTCTACCGCTTGGCGAAGCGCCGTTCGCGTTCAAGTCCGGCGAGCGTGAGGCCGAGGCGCGCTTCGAACTGCCGGTCGAAATTCGCAACGATATCGCCCGCGTCGAGATTGCCGACGAACGCTCGGCCGGCGCCGTGCAATTGCTCGACAAACGCTGGCGGCGCCGCACCGTCGGCGTCGTCTCCGGCGCCTCAGCCGACGTCGCGCAGCCGCTCTTGTCGTCGAGCTATTATATCGAGCGAGCGCTCGCGCCGTTCGCCGACGTGCGGCTGACGCAAGGCGAGTCGCCTGCGGACGCCGTCACGCATTTTCTCGATCAAAGACTGCCGATGCTGATCCTGACTGACGTCGGCAATGTCGGCGACGCTCACGATCCGCTCGCGCAATGGATCGAGGATGGCGGCGTACTGGTGCGATTTGCCGGGCCGCGGCTGGCCGCTTCCGACGACGATCTCGTTCCGGTCAAGTTGCGCCGCGGCGGCCGCATCCTCGGCGGCAGTTTGAGCTGGGACAAGCCGCAGCCGCTCGCGGCGTTTTCGCGCGAAGGCCCGTTTTTCGGCATGCCGGTCCCGACCGACGTGACCGTCACCCGCCAAGTTCTGGCCGAGCCCGACGCCGCGCTGAGCGACAATACCTGGGCGACGCTCGCCGACGGCACGCCGCTCGTCACCGCGGCCCGGCGCGGCAAAGGCCTGATCGTCCTGTTTCACGTCACCGGCGACACGCGATGGTCCGATCTGCCGATTTCCGGAAGTTTCGTCGAAATGCTCAAACGCATCGTCGCGCTCTCCGCCACCTCGCCCGCCACCGACACCGCCAATGCGCAAAGCAGGAACGCGCATGAATTGATTCCGGCGACCCACGTGCTCGACGGTTTCGGCGGCTTCATCGCGCCACCGCCGAGCGCGCGGCCGGTTCCGGTGGATTATGCCGGCAGCGCCACCGCCGAACATCCGCCGGGCTTCTATGGACCTCCGGACAGCCTGCTTGCCGTCAATACGCTCGCGGCGACTGATCGGCTCGCGCCGCTCGATTTTTCGCCATTGGCCAACGCCACGCGCGAAATCTACCGCACCGTCGAACCGCAGGATCTGCGCGGACCGATCTTCCTCGGCGCGCTCCTTCTGTTGCTGATCGATACGCTCGTCGTCCTCTTTCTCGGCGGCGGCATTGGCCGCCTCCTCCCGCGCGCCTCGCGCGCCGCAGCCGCAAGCGTGATCGCGCTCGCGGCTTTGGCGCTCACGCTCGGCCACGCCAGCGCGCAAAGCGCGTCGCGCAGCGACGTCCCGCAATCGGCGCTCGAAACAAAACTTGCTTATGTCGTCACCGGCAATGCCGACGTCGATGCGATCAGCAAAGCAGGCCTCGCCGGACTGACGCTCTTTCTCGCGCAACGCACCGCGCTTGAGCCCGGCGATCCGATCGGGCTCGATATTTCGCGCGACGAGCTTGCGTTCTATCCGCTGATCTATTGGCCGATCGTGCCGGGCGCGGCGCGTCCGTCCGACGCGGCGCTCAAGCGTATCGATACGTATATGAAAGACGGCGGCACCGTTCTGTTCGACACCCGCGACGCGGTCGTGGCGCCGCCCGGCCCGGGCGGCGAGACCCGCAGTCCGGGAATGATGGAACTACGAAAGATTCTTTCCTCGCTCGACATTCCCGAGCTTGAGCCGGTGCCGCGCGACCACGTGCTGACCAAGACGTTCTATCTGCTGCGTGACTTCCCGGGGCGCTTCAATACCGGACAGCTCTGGGTCGAGGCGCTGCCGTCGACCGACGCCGAGGACGAAACATCGGGCCGGCCCGCGCGCGGCGGCGACGGCGTGTCCTCGATCATCATCACCTCGAACGACTTTGCCGGCGCCTGGGCGACACGCAGCGACGGCCAACCGATGCTGCCGATGGTCGACGGCCAACCGCGCCAGCGCGAGCTCGCCTTCCGCTCCGGCGTCAACATCGTCATGTATACGCTCACCGGCAACTACAAAGCGGATCAAGTCCACGTGCCGGCGCTGCTCGAGCGGCTCGGGCAGTAGAGCATGATCCCGAAAAGTGGATACCGGTTTTCGGAAAAGATCATGCTCAAGCACAACTAAGCAGGCGGCAGGGAGAAAGCATTGAACCTCGGTGTTGCGTTCGCTCCCTTGATCAGCGCGCCCATCCTGTGGGCGGCGATCGCCATGGCGTGTGTGCTTGCGATTCTTCTCTTCGTGACGCGAAGCCGCGGTGCCGTGATCCGCAGTCTGGCGCTCGCGCTCGTCGTGCTGGCGCTCGCCAATCCATCGCTGACGCGCGAGGACCGCGATCCGCTGAGCTCGGTCGCCGTCGTCATCATCGACAAGAGCCCAAGCCAGAATTTCGGCGACCGCATGAAGCAGACCGAAGCCGCGCGCGCGGCAGTGGTCGAGCGGCTCAACCATATTCCTGGCCTCGATGTTCGCGTCGTCGAGGCCGGCCAAGCCGACGGCGAGACCGACGGCACGCGGCTGTTCACCGCGCTCACCTCCACGCTTGCCGACGTTCCGTCCGACCGGATCGCCGGCGTCGTCATGATCACCGACGGGCGCGTGCACGATGTGCCGGCCGACGCCAGCGCGCTCGGCTTTGCCGCTCCCGTTCATGCACTTATCACCGGCACCAAGGATGAGCGCGATCGCCGCGTTGCGCTGATCGCGGCGCCGCGTTTCGGCATCGTCGGCCAGCCGCAGACCGTGACCTATCGTGTTGAGGATCAGGGCGGCAACGAGCCGACCGCGCAGGTGACCGTGCGCCGCGACGGCGACATCGTCGAACAAAAGATCGTTCCGGTCGGGACGCCGCAAAACGTCGACATTCCGATCCCCCATGGCGGGCCCAATATCGTCGAAATCGAGGCGGCTCCGCTTCCCGGCGGCGAACTCACGCAAGTCAATAACCGCGCCGTGGTCACGATCGACGGCGTGCGCGACAAGCTGCGCGTGCTCTTGGTCTCCGGCGAACCGCATGCCGGCGAACGCACCTGGCGCAATCTGCTCAAGTCTGATCCGTCGGTCGATCTCGTGCATTTCACGATTTTGCGGCCGCCGGAAAAGCAGGACGGCACGCCGATCAACGAATTGTCGCTGATCGCCTTCCCGACGCGCGAATTGTTCCAGCAGAAGATCGACGAGTTTCAGCTCATCATCTTCGACCGCTACGCGCGTCAAGGCGTGCTGCCGATTATCTATTTCGACAATATCACGCGCTATGTGCGCGACGGCGGCGCGGTCCTGGTCGCCGCCGGACCCGATTATGCGAGCCCGACGAGCCTCTGGCGCACGCCGCTTGATGCGATCTTGCCGGCGGAGCCGAGCGGCGACGTGACCGAGCAGGCGTTCCGCCCTACCCTGACGGATCTCGGACAGCGCCATCCGGTGACGCGCGGCCTCGAAGGCTCCGACACTAATCCGCCGAACTGGAGCGAATGGTTCCGCATCGTCGATACCAGAACCACCGGCGGCACGACGGTGATGCAGGGACCGGACGCCAAGCCGTTGCTCGTCCTGTCGCGCGAAGGCGAAGGCCGTGTCGCGCTGCTTCTGTCCGATCACATCTGGCTATGGGCGCGCGGCTTCGAAGGCGGCGGCCCGCATCTCGATCTCTTGCGCCGGCTGTCGCACTGGCTGATGAAGGAGCCGGACCTCGACGAGGAAGCGCTGCGATTGACGGTGAGCGGCCATAATCTCGTGGTGCAGCGGCAGACCATGTCGGACCAGGTCGCCGACGTAACGCTGACATCGCCTTCGGGCACGACGCAAACGCTCAAGCTCGACGCCAAGGATCCGGGCGTTTGGGAATCGACCGTGCCGGCCAACGAGCTTGGACTGTGGCGCGCGAGCGACGGCAAGCTCAACGCGCTGGTCAATATCGGCCCGGCCAATCCGCGCGAATATGCCGAAGTGACGTCGACCACCGACGTGCTCGCGCCGCTCACGTCCGCGACCGGCGGCGATTTGCGTAGGCTCGACGACGGCTCGGGCCTCAATGTGCCGCGCATCGTCGCGGTGCGCGCCGGCGACACCTACAAAGGCGACGACTGGATCGGCATGAAGATGCGCGACGCCAGCGTCGTGCGCGGCATCGGCGTGCTGCCGGTCTTTGCCGGTCTCCTTGGCCTTCTGCTTCTGCTCGGCAGTCTTGCCGGAGCTTGGGCCCGTGAAGGGCGCTAGAGCATGATCCCGAAAATGCCTGTCATCGGACTTGATCCGAGGGTGGACACCGGTTTTCGGAAAGGATCATGCTCAATCAAAATTTTAAAAATCCGGCCGGATCGCTCCGGAAACGCCCTCGAAGGCGCCGTCGCTCAGCTCGGCGACGAGAAGCCGCCCCGGATCGACCGGGCCGGGCATGATGGCGCGGCCGAGCGGCACCGGCTTGAATCCAGCCTTGCCGTAATACGGCTCGTCGCCGACGAGGACGATGAGCTTGTGCCCGTTCGCGGCGGCTTCCTTGAGCGCCCGTTCGATCAGCGCCTGGCCGACGCCGCGCTCGCGGAATGCCGGCTCGACCGTGAGCGGGCCGAGCAGCAAGGCCTTGGTCTCGCCGATGCGGATCGGCGACAACCGCACCGAGCCGACAAGAAGTGTGCCGGTGCGCGCCGTGAACGACAAAGCGAGCGTGTGCGCAACCTCTTCGCGCAGCCGATAGGCCGTTTTGGCATAGCGGCCCGGCCCGAACGTGCGTTCGTGCAGCCGCGTGATCGCGGTAGCGTCACCCGGCGTCTCGGCAATGATGGTCAGCGCAATGTCGTTCATGGTTTCTCGTTCATCGCTTCGCCGCGTAGCATTGCGGCCGGGCTCAAGTCTAGACCGCTGAAGTCCGGCCGGTTGAAACCACGGCCCTATCGCAAACGCCGGGAATAATTAAGTTAGCCAAGAACACCAACGAAACACGCCCGAAAAGCACAAGATACGAAAATCGCGGGAGACAACGATGGGCCTGCTTGTTGACGGCAAGTGGCAAGAAGACGCTTCGCGCACCAAGGACGGTCAATTTATCCGGCCGTCGTCGCACTTCCGCAACTTCGTCACCGCCGACGGCGCGCCGGGCCCGACCGGCAAAGGCGGCTTTAAGGCCGAAGCCGGCCGCTATCACCTTTATGTTTCGCTCGCCTGCCCCTGGGCGCATCGCACGCTGATCTTCCGCGCGCTCAAGAAGCTCGGCAACGTGATCTCCACTACCAATACGCAGCCGCTCTACGGCAAGACCGGCTGGGAATTCGGCACCGCGCTTGGCGGCATGACCGACGACGTCAACCACAAGGCGACGCTCGCCGAAATCTATCTCATCGCCGATCTGCATTATACCGGCCGCGTTTCGGTACCGGTGCTGTGGGACAAGAAACAGCACACCATCGTCAACAACGAATCCTCTGAAATCATCCGCATGCTCAATTCGGAATTCGACGAATTCACCAATGTGCGCGCCGACTATTATCCGACGGACTTGCGTTCGGAGATCGACCGCATCAACGACATCGTTTATCCGACCGTCAATAACGGCGTCTACCGCGCGGGCTTCGCCACCAGCCAGGACGCCTATGAAGAAGCCGCCCGCGGCATCTTCAAGACGCTCGACATGATCGAGGAGCGCCTGGGCAAACAGCGCTATCTCGTCGGCCGCCAGATCACCGAAGCGGACTGGCGGCTGTTCACGACGCTGATCCGCTTCGACAGCGTCTATTACAGCCATTTCAAGTGCAACATCCGCCGCGTCGCCGATTACCCCAATCTCTGGAACTATCTGCGCGATCTCTATCAAGTGCCGAGCGTCGCCGAGACCGTCAGCATCGAGCAGATTAAGCGGCACTATTATGGCAGTCAGCGCCAAGTGAATCCGACCGGCATTGTGCCGATCGGTCCGCAGATCGATTTCTCAGCGCCGCACGACCGCGCGCGGCTGAACTAGAGTCTGATCCGTTTATATTGAAGCATATCCTGCGTTCCTGAAGGAGTTGGCGCACTCCTGCGCGGTGAAGGTACCGAGCAGCTCGCCGATGCGTCGCCAAGTGGCGTCGATGGTGCGCTCGGCCGCCTTGCGCAGGAGCGTTTTGAGTTTGGCGAAGACCTGCTCGATGGGATTGAGATCGGGGCTATAGGGCGGCAAGAAGAAGAGCTTGGCACCCGCGGCGCGCATGGCACGGCGCACCGCTTTGCTCTTATGGCTGCCGAGATTATCGATGATGACGATGTCGCCGGCTTTGAGCGTCGGCACGAGCATTTGCTCGACATAGGCCAGGAAGCTCTCGCCATTGATCGGGCCATCAATGACGCAAGGCGCGTCAATCCGATTTTGACGCAAGGCGGCCAGGAAGGTCAGCGTTCGCCAATGTCCCTGAGGCACCTTGGCCAGCAGCTGGTGCCCGCGCGGCGCCCAGCCGCGCAACCGCGTCATGTTGGTTCTTGGCCCAAGTCTCATCGATGAAGATCAGCCGTGCCGGATCAAGCCGGTCTTGATACGCCTGCCACCGCCGACGCCTTCGCGCCACGTCGGGACGATCCTGCTCGGTGGCGAACAGAGTTTTTTTTGAAGCTGATGCCAGCATGGTGGACCGTGCGCCAGACCGCACCGTAGCTCGTCACCACGCCGCGCTCGCCAAGCTCCACCACCAAGGCCCGCAAGGTCAGGTCTGGAACCGCGGCAAGGCGCGCCAAAAGCCAGTCCCGCTCGCCAGCCAGCGAACGCGGCCGATTGCCACCCATCCGCTTGGCCCCAGCGCTGCCGGTCGCACGGAACCGCTGCGACCACTTCACAACGCTCGCCACGCTCACTCGGTAAGTGGCTGCAACCTTGCGGCAGCTCTCGCCAGCTGCAACCGCCGCAATCACGCGCTCACGTAAATCGAGAGAATAAGGTCGTGCCATCAGATGCTGGCCTCCGATCCAGCCAGCATCTTAAATCAGAACCGCCCCGATTTGGGAATCCCAAATCAATTCAATCCCGAGGAATCAAACTCTAGAACAAAAAGGCGGCGAGGTCAGTCGACCGCTCGTCCCCGCGAAAGCGGGGACCCAGTGCCTCGCCGATGCATCTACGCATGTGAATGCGCTGGCGGCGGGAGCGCGACCTGACACGTGGTCGCGCTCCAGGACCCGACCTCTGGATGCCCGCTTGCGCGGGAATGAGCGGTTGGCGATTCATATCCCGATCACCACAGCTCAGCAGGCGGCCGGCCTGAGAGCACTTCCGAGATGCGTTCGCGCGTCGCGCGCGACGTATCGGCCGGCAATTCGTTCGTCGCGAAGAAACCGTGCGCGATAATTTCGTGGTTCGGCTCCGGCGGCCCGATCTGCCGGAACTGGCGCACGATATAGAGCGCGACATGATCGCGCCGCGAGATGCGCTTGTTGAAATAGACCGCGTAGAGGACCGGCGGCTCGCTGACCTCGATATTGCCCTCCTCGCGCAATTCGCGCTCGAGCGCGGCGAGGAGGGTCTCGCCCTTTTCGACGCCGCCGCCTGGCATGTGCCAGCCGGGCACATAGGAGTGCTTGACCAGGAACACGCGGCCGTCGCCGTCGAAGATCATCGCCCGCGCACCGAGCGTCATGCCGCGCGAAAAGTACCAATAGCGGTGCAGGCACCACCGCACGACCGGTTCGAAAAAGCGACGGACAGGGTCAAGACCCATTGGTATTCCCGGGCTAGCCAATAGCTTAGAATGGTTCTAATTAAGGACTCTCAATGACGCCGCACATCGAATTGTGCCGCCAAGAGGTAATCCGTGAAACGTTTCGCCGACCTGAACGAGCAGGAAATTCTCGCACTCGCCATATCCAATGAGGACGAGGATAACCGCATTTATCGCTCCTTCGCGGATGCGCTGCGCGCTGCCTATCCCGACACCGCCGAAATGTACGACAAAATGGCGGAAGAGGAGATCGGGCATCGCGACATGCTGCTCGAACTTCATCGCAAGAAATTCGGCGACTTTTTGCCCCTGATCCGCCGCCAGGACGTCAAGGGTTTCGTCCCGAGACGGGCGATCTGGCTCAACCGGCCGCTCGCCATCGACGCCACGCGCAAATTCGCCGAGGAAATGGAATACGAGACGGCGCGGTTCTATCGCCGCGCGACGGAAAACGCCCACGACGACGCGGTGCGCAACCTGCTCACGCAGCTTGCCGCCGCCGAGGACAAGCACGAAAAGCTGGCACAGGACCTCGGCCAAAAAATCTCGCCGCAGATGCGCGCCACCGAGGACGAGACCGCGCGCCGCATGTTCGTGCTGCAATATGTGCAGCCGGGACTTGCCGGCCTGATGGACGGCTCGGTCTCGACGCTGGCGCCGCTGTTCGCGGCGGCTTTCGCCACCCACAACACCTGGTCGACATTTCTGGTCGGGCTCGCGGCCGCGATCGGCGCCGGCATTTCGATGGGCTTTGCCGAGGCGCTGTCGGACGACGGCTCGCTGACCGGGCGCGGCGCGCCGGTGATGCGCGGCACCGTCTGCGGCGCCATGACGGCGATCGGCGGTCTCGGCCATGCCCTGCCCTATCTCATTCCCCACTTCTATGTCGCGACCTCGGTCGCCTTCGTCGTGGTCGCCATCGAGCTCGCGGTGATCTCCTGGATCCGCACGCGCTATATGGACACGCCGTTTCTGCAAGCCGCGTTCCAGGTCGTTGTCGGCGGCGTTCTGGTTTTCGCCGCCGGCATCATTATCGGCAGTTCGTGATTTATTATTCGGTGTCTGCGATGCTCCGCGGATCAGCCTGGTTCTTGCCCAGATTCACGCAGCCGTCGCACCACCATGTTCGTCCTCGCCCATCTCTCCGATCTGCACCTGGCGCTCACGCCGCGGCTGACGGAGCTCATGAGCAAGCGCGGGCTCGGCTTCATCAACTGGCACCGAAAGCGCAAGCACATCCACCGCCGCGACATTCTCGACGACATCACGCGCGATCTCAAAGCGCAGCCGACCGACCACATCGCCGTGACCGGCGATCTCGTCAATCTGTCGCTGCCGATCGAATATCAATGCGCCCGCGCCTGGCTCGAAACCATCGGCACTCCAAACGACGTCACCGTCATTCCCGGCAATCACGACGCCTATATCCGGCAGGTCGAACAGGCGCCCGCCGCATATTGGGGCGACTACATGACCGGCGATGACGGACTGCAACGCTTTCCGTTCCTGCGGCGCCGCGACGGCGCAGCCCTGATCGCGCTGTCGTCGGGCGTCGCCACCGGCCCGTTCATGGCGACCGGACGGCTCGGCGAGCGGCAGCTTGCGCGCTTCGCCGAATTGCTCGACCAGACGCGCGACGCTTTCCGCATCGTACTCATTCATCATCCGCCGCTCAGTCCGGCGAAGCGTCATCTGCGCCGCCTGATCGACGCGCCGAGTTTCCGCGGCGTGCTCGCCGCGAAGGGCGCCGAACTTCTGCTGCACGGTCACGATCATCAGCGCGCGCTCATTTGGCTCGACGGGCCCGATAAAAAAATCCCGGCGGTCGGCGTGCCGTCGGCGTCGGCGAAAGCGCCGCACGGCCACGAAGACGGCGCCGGCTATCATCTCTTCAACATCGACGGCGGAGCCGGAAACTGGCGCTGCGACATGATCGCGCGGCAGCGCGGCGCGGACGGCAATATCAAACAGACGGAACGCGTGAGCCTCTATCCGTCATCTTGAGCGATGGCGGTCAGTGGCTGCTGGCAAACGCCAGCGCCAGAATGACCAGTAAAGCCACACCGCCGAAAAATCCGACCGCAAGCCAGGCGAGCGCGCGCCAGCGGCGCCGCGTGCGATAGCGGTCAGCCTCCTGCGGCGCGATCCGCGTGATGAGGCCGGGATCTTCGTCCAATGCACGCTGGCGCTCGACCAGACGGCGCGCCACATAGATCGTCACCGCCTGCACGATATCGGAAATATTATGCGACTCGGCAAAGACATGCCGGCCGAAGCGGCTGTCGTGGAGGAAGCGATAGACGCGCTTGTCGCGACCCATGGCGATATGGGCGACGGCATCGATCCACAATCGCAGCGTCTCGCCGCGGCTCACGCCGCGATCGAACAGATCGACCTCGCGCGGGATTTCGGCGAACAGCGGATCGAGCGCCTCGTTCAACAATTCAAGCCGCGCCACTTCGGCATCGCGCAGATCGACGACGACGCTGGTGCGCTCGGCGGCCTCGACGCGCGCCTGATGGATCGCGTCCTGCAGCGGCGTCGGCTCGGCGGCTTTCGCCGCGGCGTCGGTCTTAGCTTTTCGTCCCCACATTCTCTGTCCGTCCCTCGGCCGCACCCACCCCACCAGCTCGGCCTGCAAAAAGACTGCCACCCAGCAAGTAGCCCGGCGGCCAGGAACAAATTATGGCAGATTTGCCGAAAAACATGCGCTTTCCGGGGCTGCCGCGCCTTAAATGATCCGCCCGCCGTCGACCTCGACGATATTGCCGGTGACAAATTCGGCGTCCGAAGAGGCGAGATAGAGCGCCGCATTGGCAATGTCTTGCGGCTGCGCCAGCCGGCCGAGCGGCACGGACGCCACGAATTTCTCGCGCTGGCCGGCGGCCGGGCCGAGGAACGACGGCAACAGCGGCGTCTCGGTCGCGACCGGCGCAATCGCGCAGACGCGAATGCGGTCCGGCGCCAGCTCGACCGCGAGCGACTTGGTCAGGATATGCACCGCGCCCTTGGTGGCGTTGTAGGCGGAAAGCCCCGGCCGCGGCCGCAAGCCCGCGGTCGAGCCGATATTGATGATGACGCCGCCTCCCTGCTTGCGGAACTGCGGCACCACGGCCTGGCAGCCGAGAAACACGCCCTTCACGTTGACGGCATAGATGCGGTCGAATTCCTCTTCGTCGATCTCGAGCATCGGCTTGTTGACGTGCGTCGCGCCGGCATTGTTGACGAGGATGTCGAGCGCGCCGAAGGCCGCGATTGTTTCGCCGACGGCGCCATTAATGTCGGCTCTCTTGCTGACGTCGCAGCGCAACGCGATGGCATTATTGCCGATCGCGCGCGCCACCTGTTTGGCGGCATCCACGTCGAGATCGACCACGGCGACGCGCGCGCCTTCGCGCACATAGGTCTCGGCGATGCATTTGCCGATGCCCGATCCGGCGCCGGTGACCAGAGCCGTTTTGCCTTCGAGGCGCATCGTTCAACTCCCTTTTGCCACCACGCCGTAAGGCTTCGCCCAGCCGAGACCGTCCTCGGTGCGCGTCTTCGGTTTGTATTCGCAGCCGATCCAGCCTTCGTAGCCGAGCCTGTCGATCGCCTCGAACACGTTTCGGAAATTCACTTCGCCGGTATCGGGCTCGTTACGCGAGGGAACGGCGGCGATCTGCACGTGGCCGATC
This sequence comes from uncultured Alphaproteobacteria bacterium, assembly GCA_963761185.1. Classification (GTDB taxonomy): domain Bacteria; phylum Pseudomonadota; class Alphaproteobacteria; order Rhizobiales; family Xanthobacteraceae; genus BOG-931. The sequence goes on along the minus strand of CAVXFY010000009.1, from coordinate 3,009,889 downwards.
AGCGGCTGATATTTCTCAAAGCGCGTCAAGAGATCGCCGCCGACGATCTGCAAGTGATAGAAATCGAACTGGATGCGCACATTCGGCGCGCCGATCTTGGTCACCAGATCGGCGGCGTGTTCGAGATGGCTGAGGAAATAGCCCGGCCGGTCGCGCGGATTGATCGGCTCGATCAAGAGCGTGATGTTGGATTTTGCAGCGTCCACCGCGGCGCGCGTCAGATTGGCGATGAAGACTTTTTCCGCCGCCGGCCGCTCGTTGACCGGCACGACGCCCGCCATGCAGTGAATGCCGGTGCCGCCGATGGCAACGACATAATCGAGCGCGCGCTTGAAGGCCGCCGCGAAATCGCGCTCGCGGCCGGGCAACGCGGCGAGCCCGAATTCCGGCGCCTGCGGCGTGTTGACGGCGAGTTGCGTGAGATTGTGCGTCTTCAATTCCGCCGTCACGGCCGACGGCGCGGTGTCGTAAGGAAATTGCAATTCGACCGCGGCGAAGCCGGCCGCCGCGGCGGCGCCAAAACGTTCGATCAGCGGGCGTTCGGTGAACAGATGGCCGAGATTGGCGGCAAAGCGGGGCATGGCACTCCTTGGTCTCTGTTTGGCGTTTTTCTTGGTTCAGTATTTTCGGCTCTCTTGGGAAGCGTAACCCGGATTATTCGTCGTGGCGAGGAGCGGCGCGCGCACCTTCCCGCCCCTACTCGTAAAGATCGCACGGCATGCATTGCCGTGCCTTACGCTCGGGAGCGCCGATATTGAACGGCGTCGCGTCGAGAATGGCCTGCCGCACGCGGTATTGCACATCATGCGGCACGCCGCCGAGCGACCGCTTCAGACAGGCATTGGCGTCGCCGCAGCACGCGCCGTGCCTGCGGCAGTTTTTATCCCGGCAGGTTTGCCACAGCGCAAAGGCATTGCAATAGCGCCGCTGCTGCAAGGCTTTTTCGATCGCGAAGCGTTCCGCGTACTCGGCCGGGCTCAACTTTGGTTTGCCGTTGTTTGGTTTGCCTTTTGGCGCGGCTTGCAACCTCGCCAAGGATACGGCGAGGTCGTTGCGATCCACCACATGATCGCAGTTACGATCCATCACGCGATCCACACGACGCTTCATGGCAAGCGCTCCCCGTTCTCGCGGCGCATCCGCGCCCGAGTTTTGCAAATGCCGCCACGTTTGAAGCGCGAAGGGAGAGTTGCGCGACAGATAAAGAAGGGGTGGTGCCTGCCTTTTGCTGTGCGCTTATCCCGCTTCGCTCGATCCCGGATTTCGCTTCGCTCAACCCAGGCTACGAAGAAAATAAAGGAAGCGGAACGCCGACAGACGCATTGGTCCTCGTGCCGTGCTGCTGGCACGGCCGCTGCCCCCACCCTAACCCTCCCCCGCATGCGGGGGAGGGTTAGGGTGGGGGCAGCGCGTCTATCGGCGTTCCACCGCGGTTCTGACCCAAGGGACTGCGAATCCCAAAGGCCCAGCTCCAGGCCATGCTTCCGGGGACTTGGTAGAGCGCCGATCCCTTGATCCCCCGTCAGGGGGAAGATCCGCACGCAGTTTTTGCGGGTGTTATCCGCCCGATCCTGTCCCCGTCCAGCGAGCACCTCGCGGCCCGGTCCGTAGTGCTGGGATGCTGATGCCCAAAGCTGCCCGGGAGCGGTTTACAACGCCGCCCGCGGGCACCGCCCTCGCTCCACTGCCCCGGCTTGTCTCCAGTGCAGGTCCTTTACGTGAGCGAGATATGAAACATACCGTAACTTAAACAGAGACACACGTCAAGCGATTTGTCACTATAGTGGCGACGAATCGGCTGTGATCCGAGCCCGATAAAAGCGCGATTTTGTGCTGCCAAACACACTCCGGACGGAAACTCCCGGTAGAGTGTCATATGTTCGTCATATGGACGACACGGAGGTTGCGATGCTGGCAGAGATCTTCTTGCTCCGTTTGGAGGCCATCGCCCGGTTCTCGAAAGATGTGGTTGCAGCTCCCGCGCGGTTTGTGCCCTTCGATCCGGCGGCCTTCAAAAATAGATCGGATAACCGCCGATCAAAGGGCACCTGAAAGACGCACAATCGCGCGCCGGTGCTGAAGAGGCGGTGGAATTTTAGCTCATTCAACATCCGCCTCAGGTCATTCGCTATTGCCGGCCAGCCAAATGCCGGATGTCCGCTTTACCGCTGATTGTGTTGCAAAACTTAAATGCAATTGCCAACGGGGCTTGTCCGCGAGTGTTGCCGCGGTCCGCAGCCCGCTGTGGCGGATGAAGGTGCTGCGGCGGCGATGCACAGGCACCAAATGCCTGACGCAAGGGCTACACTGAGCAAGCGGCTGCAATCGGCGGCGGAGCACGGCACAGTAACTTAACGAGCCGCCTCAAATTCTGGGCGGTTGCGGTAAGCAGCACCTCGTCCTTGACACCACTGAGGCCTCGCAGGCGAAGCCGGTCGAGCCTGAAGATGCGCTTCATATGCGCAAATCGCATCTCGATCTTCTTGCGTTCGCGGCGTGACCGCTGAAAGGCTTCCGTGTTGGCCAATGCACGAACCTGATCCCGCAAATCCTCGTCGACATCTCGTGTGACCTTACGCACGACCGCCGTCGTGCATTTTGGCTTCAGCGAGCAGATCGAGCAGTCCTTCTTGTTGGCCCGGTAATAAACAATGTGACCCTGATCGATAGCGCCGGTGCTGGTCAGCGCCGCACTACCTGGGCAGATATAGACGTTGCGCTCCCGGTCGAAGACGAAGTCGGCTCGGCTGAAGGTGCCATCGTGGCGCGCTGACTTGTCCCACACCGGAACGTGCGGTGTGATCTTGCGATCCACCAGCCATTTGAGCAACCTGACCGCGCCATAAGCCGTGTCGCCGGCAAGCCTCTGGGGCCGAAGATTGAAGCGGCGGCGGACCCGGTCCACCATGGTCCGGGCGATGGCGATCTCCACGGCACGATTGGCGCGGGTGCCTTCGGCATCGACGATGATCCCAGTCTTGTTGTCGATGAGGTAGTTCACATCATAGGCAAAGAATGGGTCGATGCCCGGCCTGGTAACCCAGGTCGCCTGTGGGTCTGTCAGCGACACTTCCTTGGCGGGCTTGCTTCGACTGCCGTTGCCGCTCGAACCACCATCATCTCCCTCATCATTCTCTTTGTTGTGGGCCGCATCGAGTGCCGCGAGGTATTCTCGAACCGCATGCGACGCCTCCTCCGCCTTCGGCCAGACCAGCGGCTGGTCGCCAGAGACCCGCTTCTTCTTGTCCACGTCCGCCTTGATCAGGCTTGCATCGACCGAGAATGCTTCGCCACCGACCAGCCCGGCAGCGATGCACATCGCCACCACACCTTCGAACACCCGACGCAACGCATCGCTCTCGCGGAACCGTTCATGCCGCGCGCGGCAGAACACCGAATGATCGGGGATTTTGTCCTCGATGCCGAGCTTGCAAAACCACCGGTAGGCCAAATTGACCTGGACCTCAGCGCACAGCCGCCGCTCCGAGCGGATCGCGAACACGTAGCCGACAATCAGCATCCGGATCATCAGGATCGGATCGATCGAGGGCCGGCCCGTATGCGAATAATAAGGCGAAAGCTCCTTGTGCACCCAACCAAGATCAAGAACGCCGTCGATCTGGCGTACCAAATGATCGCCTGGCACCACCTTGTCGAGATCAAAGGAATAAAAGAACTGCCCTTGGCCAAGTTCCCGCCGACCCATCATGAGCTGCTCCGCCCGATGCCGTGTCAGCCAACGGAATCATCGTTCGTGAGTTGTCTCAATGGGAGTTTTGCAACACAATCTCGCTGATAGCGGACTCGAAACTGCGGGCAAAGAAACTGCAGGCGCAAAATGTCCGCTTCGGGCCAATACCAGACGCGCCCCAGACCATTGGGCGCATCTGCACTCCTTCTGACATCATTGCCAAAAGCGCCCGAACGCAGGGCTAATCCGAAAAGCCTGCAATATTAGCGGCGGTGTCGAGCATTGGTTGCTGACTGACCTTGATGAATCCGGCGCTCGGCCTATCGAGGTCCTGGATCAAGAGGATCATCGCGGCCACTAACACCGCCATTGCATATATCGGCAGCCGCGCACGCTGCACTTCGAGACCGGAACCATAGCCGGAGATGGCGCCGGCAAAGATAGCGACACCATACAACGTCATCAGGATAATGTTTGGAACTCGGTTGGCGTCCGCGATCAGATGCTTTTCCTGATCGTCGATCATCTCATTTAGCGATTGGATGAATAGCCCAGTCGGCACCATGGCGTTGTCCTTCGCTGCGACCCCTTTAACTTGCTGCCATAGAGCCTCCTGTATCGCGCTCGAACGGGCAACTGTTGAAGTCATCTCCGACGGAGATGTAATGTTTCGCGCGATATCTAACCGAGCCTGAATATATTCCCGCAACAGTTTGAGACATTCCGTGCTGTATGGTGTCGGCAGCAGCCGCGCGCGAAGCGCGGTGGTTCCAATGGCATTTGCTTCGTTTAGCAGAGCGTCGCGTCGTGCTTCATAAAGCGACAGAGCCATCGAGAAGGTGAAAGCGATAAGTAGTGCTAGAAGCCCCAGGATTGCCCCTTCTATTGTTGCAATACTCTCTCGTTGCTGCCGACTGGCGAGCAAGCCAAGCTGGCGACCGATTTCCGTCGGAGCAAAAATAGCGAGAAGACTGGCAACAAAAATCAGCGGCAATGGGTAATTAGCGAAATCCATCCTAATACCCCCAGGCATGATTTACGCCAGCGGCGCACATAGCGCTTCAATTCTTCGATTTCCGTTTACCCGCGGACAATAGCGAACATCACCTGGCGCCGTCTCGATGTCGGCAAGGGGTCACAAGCCGTCCCGCCGTTTGATGGCGACTATGTCCGCTTCTCTAATCGGCCCATTGGGGTCAAGCACTTTCAGGCTATCCGCCGCTGCAGTGTCGATGTCACTCACGGGCTCGTGCTTCTCTTCGGAATCGGCACCAGGGCCCTTCCACCATGGGATTCGAGGACGAGGCGGGACGATCTTTAGGTCGGCCTTGCCGTCAGGGTGACGGCAGGTCCAAGCGGACATGCGAACTCACCTCATCCATCGTCCCGTGAGGGACATCATTCCACCGCGCGGTGGAGTTCGAGTTTCCTCCTATTGGATCTGATCTTGCACGGCTCTCATGCTGTTGCCGCGGCTTGTTCCCGGGTCCAGCGGAACTCGCTGCCGTCAACCCAGATGCGGTGCAGGATCACGGCCAACCGGCGTGCCAAAGCCACGATCGCCTTTTTCATCCCGCGGCGCCTGGCGATCTGCATCGCCCAGGCCTTGAGCCAGGACCACTTCTTCGACCGCAGCATGCTCTGAGCTGCTTCGTAGAGCATAGCCCGCATCATCTCATCTCCGCAGCGTGATATTCTGCCGCTCCAATCGATCTCGCCGGACTGATACTTGGAACACGTCAGCCCAAACACGGCCCCGACGGCCTTGGATTTACGGAACCGAGCGGGCACATCGACGGTGGCACGATAGGTCAGCGCCACCACGGGGCCGACACCGGGGGTCGTTATCAGGCGCCGGCACACCTCGTCATCTCGCACGATCGCCAGCAAACGACGATGCAGGATGACAAACTGCTCGCGAAGCACACGCCGGACGACCAGCAGCGGTTCGACCAGTATAGCCAGGTCGGGCAAGTGCTCGACCAGCTCCTTGATGCGGGCCTCGAACTTCGCTGTCCCCACCATGCCCACCTTGAGACCGAAGTTACGCAAAGTACCGCGCAGGTCGTTGTCGATGGCGATCGCCTTCGACTGCAGCAGCTTGCGATGGGTCAGCAGCATCCGCAGCTTCTGACTGCGCAGCGTCTTCACATGCACCGGACGGTAAAGCCCCACCCGCATCATCTGCGCGATGCCGCGAGCATCGTTGCGGTCTGTCTTGTTGATCTGCGCCTTCAATAACGCCTGCATGTGTCGCGTCTCAACACAGACCACCGGAAACTCCGCCTCGGCGAGAGCGCCGAACAGCCATTGCGACAACGGCCCGGCTTCCAATCCAATTCGCTTGAAGTGGTAGGCGGCGTTCCTCAGCACCGCTAACAACGCTGCAGGTTCGCTCGCTACCTTCACTTCGCGAACGATCTTGCCGGTGTCATCCACAATGCAGACGCTCGTCTCCTTGACCGAAACGTCTAATCCCGCAAAATAGTCCATGCTGCGCTTCTCCTTCTGATGCTTGAGGCCGTAACCACGGACCTCGTTGAACCATCAGCCTGAAGCGCAGCACCCAAAATCTTCAGCTATCCACAAGCCGCAGGCCGATTACCCCATCTTTACCGATAACGGACACGAAGCAGCAAGACCGGCATGTCCGCTTCTCTAATCGGCCGGTTGGGGTCAAGCACTTTCAGGCTATCCACCGCTTCAGTGTCAATGTCGCTCACGGGCTCGTGCTTCTCTTCGGAATTGGCACCAAGGCCCTTCCATCATGGGATCCGAGGACGAGGCGGAACAATCTATTGGGCGGCCTTGCCGTCAGATGAACGGCGGGATCAAGCGGACATGCGAACTCACCTCATCCATCGTCCCGCGAGGGACATCTTTCCACCGCAGGGTGGAACTCGAGTTTCCTCCTATCGGATTTGATCCGGTGCGGTTGTCATGCTGCTACCGCGGCCTGTTCCCGTGTCCAGCGGAACTCGGTGCCGTCAACCCAGATGCGGTGCATGATCACAGCCAATCGGCGGGCCAGCGCCACAATCGCCTTTTTCATCCCGCGGCGCCTGGCGATCTGCATCGCCCAGGCCTTGAGCCATGACCACTTCTTGGAACGCATCATGCTCTGAGCTGCTTCGTAGAGCATGACCCGCATCATCTCATCTCCACAGCGCGATATTCTGCCGTCCCAATCCACCTCGCCCGATTGATACTTGGCGCACGTCAGCCCAAATACTGCCCCGACGGACTTGGATTTGCGGAAGCGAGCCGGAATGTCGACGGTGGCGCGATAGGTCAGCGACACTACCGGACCGACACCGGGAACCGTCATCAGGCGCCGGCACACCTCATCGTCGCGGACGATGGCCAGCAACCGACGATGCAGGACGCCGATCTGCTCGCGAAGCACCCGCCGAACGACAAGCAGCGGTTCGACCAGCATAGCCAGGTCGGGCAGGTTCTCGACCAGCTCCTTGATGCGGGCCTCGAACTTCGCCGTCCTCACCATGCCCACCTTGAGCCCGAAGTTGCGTAAGGTACCGCGCAGGTCGTTATCGATGGCGATGGCCTTCGACTGCAGCAGTTTGCGATGGGTCAGCAGCATCCGCAGTTTCTGACTGCGTAACGTCTTCACGTGCACCGGGCGGTAAAGTCCCACCCTCATCATCTGTGCCATGCCGCGCGCATCGTTGCGGTCGGTCTTGTTGATCTGCGCCTTCAGCACCGCCCGCATGTGCCGCGTCTCGACGCAGATCACTGGCAAGCCCGCTTCGGCCAGAGCGCTGAACAGCCATTGCGACAGCGGTCCAGCTTCCAATCCAATCCGCTTGAAGCGGTAGGCCGGGTTCTTCAGCACCACCACTAATGCGTCAGGCTCGCTCGCCAACTTCACTTCGCGGACAATCTTGCCCGTCTCATCCACAATGCAGACGCTGGTCGCCTTGACCGAAACGTCCAATCCCGCAAAATGGTCCATGCTGCGCTTCTCCTTCTGATGCTTGAGGCCCGTAACCACGGTGACCTCGTTTCACCATCAGCCTGAAGCGCAGCACCCAAAATCTTCAGCCATCCACAAGCTGCCGGCCGATTACCCCATCTATGGGCCGGGAGCGGCCATGCTCTATTGAAATGCGCGCCGTGATTTGCATCAATGCCGCCCAATTCGACAGATCAATCTCAATGCGGAGAGCGCGCTCATGATCGAGATTGGAAAAGCAAGCGTAGCCGCAGTTCTGGCAATGTGTGGCCTATTCGGCTGGGCGTGTAACCCGGCTGCGGCTGACGTTCACATTGAAGGGCAGGTCCAGGCGGGTGGCGCTCCCCTCGCCAATTCCACTATCACTCTATGGGCTGCGAGCGCGGGCGAACCCAGGCAACTGGCTCAGGTGAAGTCCGGCAGTGACGGCCGCTTCCAGCTTCTCAGCCAAGAAACTCCTGGCACGGATGTCAGCTTGTATCTGGTCGCCAAGGGTGGGCAGGCAAAAGGTAACGGCGACAATCCAGCCATAGCTCTATTGACGGTACTGGGCCACACGTCACCGGCCGAGGTTGTCATTAATGAGATGACCACCGTCGCGTCGGTGTGGACGAACGCGCAGTTTCTTGACGGCACAGCAATCAAAGGTCCCGCGCTCGGTCTACGTATAGCGGCTGGTAACGTGCCGAACTTCGTCGATCTCGAAACCGGCGGCTACGGCGTCATGATCCAGGACGGCTTCAACAGCACTCAAACACCGACGATGGCGAACTTCGCCACGCTGTCCAGCGTGCTGGCTGGCTGCACCACCCGCGTGAAGGCGGATGCGTGCAACAGCCTGTTCGCCGCCGCAACAGGGCGGGACGGCAAGGCACCGACAGACACGCTGACAGCGGCTCTTTCAATCGCACGCAACGCGGGTTTCAAACCAGAGCGCGTCTTCGCTTTGCTAGACGCGTTCTATCCAGTGCCCCAGGGCAAGCATCTGCGCGCAACGCCGTTCATGCCCTATCTGAGTTTCGCGCCCGGTGCATGGGTCCTGCCGCTCAAGTTCTCCGGTGGCGGTAACGCAGGCGGTGCCAAGATCATGTTCGACAGCGAGGGCAACGCCTGGAGCGGCGACAATTTCCTTGTCGGGTGGCAGGGGCACGACGATCTATGGGACGGCAATTTGTCGAAGTTTGCTCCGAACGGTCGGCCGCTTTCCCCGATGACCACCGGTTTCACCGGCGGTGGCCTGCTTGGTCCCGGCTTCGGCACGGCAATCGATGCGAACGACCGCGTTTGGGCGACCAGCACCAGTGGCCAGACAATCTCGCTGTTCGACAAGAACGGCAAACCACTTTCGCCGCCCGAGGGCTATAACTTCGGCGGCAAGATCAGCACGATGCAAGGCATCATCGTCACACCCAGTGGCGATGTCTGGGCGGTCGACTTCGGCGATGACAAGGTCGTGTACATGCCGAAGGGCGATCCGACCAAGGTGAAGTTCTATTGCCAGTCCACCGACGGCAAGCCAAACAAAGACAGCCCCTGTAAACTCAATGGTCCATTCCATCTGGCAATCGACCAGCAGGATCGCATCTGGATCACCAACGCCATCGGCGACACGGTCACGCGCTTCCCCGCGAGCGACCCGAGCAAGGTCGAAGTGTTTCCCACTGGCGGCGGCAGCGGCAAAGGCATGGCGATCGACAGCAAGGGCAATGCCTGGATCACCAATACGATAGGTTCGGGATTAACTCTGGAAACGAAGCTGCGTCTTCTCGCTCTCAAGCTAACCGACAGACCGCTCTCGGCGCTCGACCACGTAGCTCTTCAAGACCTGCTGGATCATCCGGGCCTGGGTAGCGTCTCGATGCTGCGACCTGACGGCAGCCCGGCACCAGGATCGCCCTTCAATCCCGGCAGCATCTGGGGCGCTTGGGCGGTGTCGATCGATGGCAACGACCATGCCTGGATTTCCAACTTCGTGCCCGGCGGCGGTTTGACGGAACTCTGCGGTGCACGGACTGAGACCTGCCCGGCTGGCATGAAGACGGGCGATCCGATTTCGCCTCCCGGCGGCTACAAGGGTGGCGGCATGCAGTTGCTGGTCGATGCCTCCATCGATCCCGCCGGGGACGTTTGGGTGTCCAACAACTGGCAAGACCCCGCGTCCTGTTACGGCAAACCGGATGAGGGTCTTTCGACGCGTTGCGGCGGCCAGGGCATCATCGTTTTCTACGGTATGGCTAAGCCGGTTCGCGCGCCACAGATCGGGCCAGCGCAACAACCTTAGTGAGCCGAGTGAGTTTCAACGTAAGGGTCAATAACTGCCGCGCGCTGGAGTGCGCCCCCGAAGGTGGACAGTTTTAAGCGGCGGTTTTGACCGGCTGCCGGGTGTGCTGATCCTCGAACTGTGCTGGACTTAGGTAGCCGAGCGCGGAGTGTAGTCTGCGAGTGTTGTAGACCTCATAATAAAGCGTGGAAGGTCGGCAGTGACGTCCTCGAAGGTGTGGTAGTCCATCAGATAGACAGCCTCGACCTTGAGCGTCTTCATGAAGCTTTCAGCCTTGGCGTTATCGTAGGGATTGCCGCGCCGACCCATGGAACCAACCAGACCATGGTCGGCGAGGACATTGCGGTAGATTTCGGAAGCGTATTGCGAACCGCGATCGGAGTGGTGAATACAGCCTTCCGGTGGCCGCCTTGCTCGGATAGCCGCTTTGAGCGCCGCAACGGCAAGGCGGGCATCGATCGAGCGGCTGAGCGCATAGCCAATGACGCGGCGCGACCAAGCGTCGAGGATTGCCGCCAGATAAACGAAGCCCGTCGCAATGGCGATGTAGGTAATATCGGCTACCCAGAGCTGGTTCGGACCATTGACGATCCTGTCGCGGGCGAGGTCCGGGAAGATCGGGCCATGGTGATCGCTGTCAGTCGTGGCCACGAACCGCCTGCGGCGCTTGGGCTGCAGGTCGCGCTCGCGCATCAGGCGACGGACTTTCTTGGAGTTCACCAGCAGCCCTCGATGGCGAAGTTCAGCGCCAACGCGACGATAGCCATAGGCCTCAAACTCATCGCAGATCGTCGTTATAGCCGCCACGATCTCCACGTCATCGGCCTTCACCGCTGGGGCGTCGTAATAGGTCGAGCGCGGCAAACCCATCAGACGGCATCCTTCGGCAACGGAGATGCCAGCGGGCCTGTAACGACGGATGTAGTCGCGCTTCTCGGCCGCGGTGCGTTTCTCAGCGCCCCCTTTAAAAACTCGATCTCGAGTGCCTGTTTGTCGGCCAGGCGTTCGAGTGCCGAGATCTTCGCCTCGTAGGCCTGAAGAAGATCAGCCGCCTCGGCATCTTCATCGAGCGCCCCGGTCTCGAGCCTCTTGACCCAGACCCGGATCAGAGTGCGGGAGACGTCGTGACGCTTGGCAAGCGCGTGAAGCGTTTCGCCCGCAATAAACTCCTGGGCGACCCGTCGTTTGAACTCGATGCTATGGGAGCGCTGTCTCGCCATGGCTTTCATCCTCCGAAAGCCCAGCGGCCCTGGTCAGTTCCTAGCTCGCAAGATGTCCACCGTTAAGGGCGCACTCCACGCGGCGACGAGAGGCGCGTCCGCTTTGTCCCCAAAAGCTGCCGCGAAAGCCACTGATCGGCGTGTCTGCTTTGGGCCATGAATGGAACTTTTCCAGGCACGGTGCGCGCCTTGGAACTTTCCGCCGGGAAACTGTTGCCTCGGCGACACGACGCGCCGGATTCCACCCGAAAAGCCTGCCATGCGTCGCTTCCTCGGAGCGCTGGTTTTAGCGACCGCGTTGACAGTTGCCGCGAGCGCGACGGCTGTTGCGAAACCGCATCATCCGCCGCCACCTCCGCCCCCACCTCCTCCGCCCAGCTTCAACTGGACCGGCTATTATGTCGGCGGCAATCTTGGCTACAGCTTTGGCTGGGCCAACAGCAGTTACAGCAGCGCCGCCTTTGGCGGCTTCGGTATTCCGCCCTCGTTGCTCGCGGACCAGCAGCTTGATGGTTTCATCGGCGGCGCCCAGGTCGGCTACAATTGGCAAGCAAATAATGCGTGGGTCTATGGCCTGGAGGCCGATTTCCAGGGCTCAACGGAAAAGGGCACCGGCAACTTCGGAGCCAACTACTTTTTCGATTTCCCCGCGGGGTTCTCGGCTTTCAGCGGGGCCGTGACGACCAAGATTTTCTGGTTTGGCACGGTGCGCGGCCGGCTCGGCTTCCTGGTTACTCCGGACACCTTGCTCTATGCGACCGGCGGCTTGGCTTACGGCGGCATAAAATCGGCAGGGACCGTCACTGACACCAATATTCCTGCGACATGGGCATTCGGTGGCACAACGACTGCTGTCGGCTGGACCGTCGGTGGCGGGCTCGAAGGCGCCGTTCCGAATACAAGCGCCTGGACCTGGAAAGTCGAATACCTTTACATCGACTTTGGCAGCGTCAATTTCAGCGGCGCGACGCCGGATCCCAACTTCCCGACCTACAGCTTGAGCACGCGCGTCAGCGACAACATCGTGCGCGTCGGCTTCAACTACAAATTCGGCACCTGGTAAGTCTGGGACCGCTGTAGCTTTTCCTTAGCCCTTCTTTTCCACTGTCTGGTCACGGCGCATTCGGCGCAGAGATGAGCGACATGTCCGCTCACCGCCACCGGCGGACCTCGTCACCGTGCCGGTCCGCCGTTCGATGGCGAAGCGGGCACTGCGCCCTCATCGCCCTTACAGGTGTCTTCGAAGGACACGACTTTCTCGTACCAGTATTCGGGCCTTTCGAAGCTGCACAACGAGTGCGCCTTGGCGAGCGGCGGCGCATGCCCCTTGCAGGAGATCTGCACGACACCGATCTTGGTTCCAACCTGGCACGACACCCGGCACGTCTCCTCGTCGCTGGCGCCGTTATCCGTGACAAGGTCGATTGATTTTCCGTCAAGCGAAATGACGCAGCCCGCATTGGCGGGCGGCGCCGAACACACTGTGACGAGTGCGGCAAAAGCCGCGAACGACGGACGCAGCTTCATGAAAGCGCCTCCTGGCGGACACTGCCGCGTTTGTGCGGATTGGAAGCGCATCATCCGATTTTAGTATGCTGAAACTACGGTTAGAAATCGGCGACAACCAGCTCGTAAGAGCCTTTGCGGCCGCGTCGATAGACCTTCGCGGCAGTTGCATAAATCAACTCGCGATTCAGGTCGAAAGCGCCGAGAAGTCCATCCCCGTCGAAGCGCATGCTGGGCGAAATCCGTCTGAGCGCGTCATCAGTCACGAAAAACGACGCCTCCATCGCGCTGTCATACCCCCAGAATCGCACCGCGGAGCGTGTTACATTAAACGAACGGCTTTGATTTGGAAAACTTAGAGTTGGTTTCGAAAGTCATGAAGGACGAGCGATCCGGCGCACGAGCAGCATGACGGATGCGGCGTAGAGGAAAGCGCGTGCGGAGTTGATTGTTGCCTCAAAGTCCTTTGCCAGCCGTCGATTGCGTCCGATCCATGCGAAGAAGCGCTCGACGACCCAGCGCCGCGGGTTAACGGCAAAGCCGACCTGATCGGGGTTTTTTCGCACGATCTCGACCGCGATCAACGTGGCCTTGGCGACCTTCTCACCGGCATATCCGCTGTCGGCGAAGACCCGCTGGATGAACGGGAAGATGCGGCGCGAAGCCCGCAAAAGCGGTCCGCCGCCGTCGCGATCCTGGATGCTCGCCGGATGCGGTTCGAGCATGAGGCCACGCCCGTCCGTGTCGACAAGCGCATGGCGCTTGCGGCCGTTGATCTTCTTTCCAGCATCGTAACCGCGGGGTCCGCCGGCCTCGGTGGTCTTGACGCTCTGGCTGTCGATGATCGCACCCGTAGGGCTGGATTGGCGTCCGATCCGTTCGCGATCGAGCATGACCATAGCGTGATTGATCCTCTCGAAGCGGCCTTCGTCCCGGAACTTCGCAAACCATCGATAGATCGTGCTCCACGGCGGCAAATCGCTCGGCAGCAGGCGCCATGGGCAACCCGCCCGCATGACATAGAAGATGCCATTGATGATCTCGCGCATCGGCCAGGCACGTGGTCGTCCGGTGACATTCGTCCCAGGCAGCTGAGGCTCGATCACACGCCATTCCTCGTCGGTCACATCAGTTTGGTATCGGCTCGTCTTGCGAATATGCTGCTTGCGGGTGGTTGGGGTCCACATGGCAACTCCGGGGTTGGTGTCAGCAACCACCTGGAATCACGTCGACTCCACCCACTCAACCCCTTTCGAAACGGCCTCTTAGAGTCGGTTTCGAAAGTCATGAAGGACGAGCGATCCGGCGCACGAGCAGCATGACGGATGCGGCGTAGAGGAAAGCGCGTGCGGAGTTGATTGTTGCCTCAAAGTCCTTTGCCAGCCGTCGATTGCGTCCGATCCATGCGAAGAAGCGCTCGACGACCCAGCGCCGCGGGTTAACGGCAAAGCCGACCTGATCGGGGTTTTTTCGCACGATCTCGACCGCGATCAACGTGGCCTTGGCGACCTTCTCACCGGCATATCCGCTGTCGGCGAAGACCCGCTGGATGAACGGGAAGATGCGGCGCGAAGCCCGCAAAAGCGGTCCGCCGCCGTCGCGATCCTGGATGCTCGCCGGATGCGGTTCGAGCATGAGGCCACGCCCGTCCGTGTCGACAAGCGCATGGCGCTTGCGGCCGTTGATCTTCTTTCCAGCATCGTAACCGCGGGGTCCGCCGGCCTCGGTGGTCTTGACGCTCTGGCTGTCGATGATCGCACCCGTAGGGCTGGATTGGCGTCCGATCCGTTCGCGATCGAGCATGACCATAGCGTGATTGATCCTCTCGAAGCGGCCTTCGTCCCGGAACTTCGCAAACCATCGATAGATCGTGCTCCACGGCGGCAAATCGCTCGGCAGCAGGCGCCATGGGCAACCCGCCCGCATGACATAGAAGATGCCATTGATGATCTCGCGCATCGGCCAGGCACGTGGTCGTCCGGTGACATTCGTCCCAGGCAGCTGAGGCTCGATCACACGCCATTCCTCGTCGGTCACATCAGTTTGGTATCGGCTCGTCTTGCGAATATGCTGCTTGCGGGTGGTTGGGGTCCACATGGCAACTCCGGGGTTGGTGTCAGCAACCACCTGGAATCACGTCGACTCCACCCACTCAACCCCTTTCGAAACGGCCTCTAAGCGCCATGGTTCAATCCCTGGGTCAATTCCTGCTTCCGCGCCGCCTGGAAATCTTGCGCTGCAAAAGTCACCTTAAGCTCTTGTAGGCTTTATGCGCGAAAGTAGGATCACCGTCAGCGACGAGACCAGCAATTCTGCAATTCCCTTCTTAACAGTCTTGGCGCTATACCCCGACTTCGCAAAGACCCGCATCAGACGGCGCCTAAGCCATCGTCCTTATGCTTATGCAGAAACCTGGCGATTTGTCCTCTGAGCTCCGCGGTGGCCAATAGGTCACCCATCGATCCGGCTGTATCGAAGAGTTCCCGCTGGAGTTTTGCGGGAATCGTGTTCCACTGCATGATGACCGAAGCGCCGAGGCAGCGAAGAACGTGCTCCTCTTCCACAGCGAGAGTGGCGTGAATGGATCGCCTTTCGTCCAACGGTTGAAGCGTCTTATTGAAGTTGTCGGCGAGCCACTCTTCATTTTCAGCAAGCGAGCCGAAGCTGTCGCTTGACTCCTTGTATTCGCGAATTTGGCCAGGATCGGTGGCGCCCTTGCTGAGCGCTCCGTATTCGGCCGCCTTAGCGCGATATTGCTTTATGTTGAACATTTGAAGCCTCATCCTTGCGACGCGTTGATCGATCGGCCGGAAAAGCCACCCGGGTCAGGAGAAAGCGCGAAATATTAAAACAAGGCCCAGGACGCACACAGCCTCCACAACGTAAATCCACAGCGCTCTCTGTGTGAATTTGAGAATGCCGTTTGTTCTCATCGTCAAATCACCATTGTTGCGCGGCGCGCTTGCGCGGATGCAAGCAGCATCGGCAGCATCAGACGCGATCGAATTTGAGATTAGAAATCGAGATTAAAACCGTGCCCGCCGATGACACCGGCGCTGCCCGTAAGTGAACGGCAACTTCGGCACATTACTGCTTTCTGGGCAATTGCCAGGCAAACTATTGTTTGCCATTTTAATTTATTTATGGTGCCGAAGCTAAAGCACAAGTATGCGTCCGGGCTTTATTTGCCGTTGCGGCGATATAAGGTCGGTTCACGCGACAAAAACAAGAATGGCTCTCTATTTGGCCACTATTGAGGCCGTTCTTGCAGGCTGCCGAAATCTTTCGGCCAATATGAGAAAAACAACATGAAAGACGCGCACAATCAGGCGGCGGAACATCACGAGTTCGCAGCAAAGTCCCATCGCGCTGCCGCGGACTCTCACGGCAAGAACGACCATATGAAGGGCAAGGAGCACGCGACCCAAGCCCAACAGCACGCGCAAAATGCCACCGAGCATTCCAAGACGGCGAATGCGAAAAGCACCCAACAGAAATAACGACGTCCAGCGGGAGCCGGCGATCGCGTCGGCCTCCCGTTGGGGAGATGCAAATTATTTCGTCAAATCCCGTCGGCGCCTTCATCAACGCTGAACCATTCAGCTTTAGAATTGGGATCATTTCCTCAAAGAGACCTCTATTGTCTCTCGTCGCCTGCGAATTTGAGGTCGGATCGGCGCCCTTGGACGACAGGCGCTCGGTAAAATGACAAAGGCATCATGACTGTACGACAAACTGGACCGAAACGGCCGTTTGCCACACGCTCAAGGCGGTGGACCCACAGCGCCAGCCGTTCCAAACCCGATAGCTCTCACGGTGCGCAAAGCAGCTATGATCGGTATATTGCGCTCGCCCGCGCCGAAGCCCAAGCCGGCAATACGGTCGGCGCAGAGAATTACTATCAATACGCGGAGCATTACTTCAGATCTTTGTCCTCTGATGTAGAAGGAACCTAACCTGATGCCTTTTAAATTTCTTGTCGGGCAAGCCGTCGAGTACACGCCTATCGGTGAGAAGAAGCCCGGTCTCTTCAAGATTGTGCGTCAGATGCCGAAGGAGGACCAGGCCATCGACGTCTATTACCGCATCAAGAGCGAGGCCGAAGGCCACGAGCGCAATGTCGCCGAATGCCATTTGAGTTCCGATATAGATGCCGACAGCTCATTTGCCGCCGTGACCCCTGGTGATAACGACGGCGCCGAGAGAGACCGCGAAATTCCATCGTGATCTATCATCTCGATCGTAGTGTTCGGCGCGGCCGCTCCTAGAGCGAAATCGCTTTAGACTGAATCAGTTGTCGCTCTAGCATCTTGGTGGAGCATGATCTTTTCGGAAAACCGGTTTCCACTTTTCCGGATCATGCTCTAGACACCGCCTTGCAGGCCGCTTGCAAATCAACCAACAGCACTCTTGCGATTTTCGCTGCGTTGCGGAGTCACGGTGACGTCGACGGTCATGCCCAGAAAGCTGTCGGAAGCGCCGACAAAATTACCGGCGACCGGAATTGCCTGAGCGATGTCGCGGGTGACCGCAACGCGAATCAAGTCGCTGCTGTCGATGGTGCCGTTGGTCGGGTCGTACGCCACCCAACCGGAGCCGGGGACATAGATATCGGCCCAGGCGTGGGTCGAACCGGCGCCGCTTGCCGTGCTCGACGGATTATACAGATAGCCGGATACGACACGGGCGCCGAAGCCGAGACAGCGGGCCGCCTCGATGAAGAGCACCGCCAAATCGCGGCACGATCCCCAGCGGCGGTTGAGCGTCTCGACGGGGATTTGCGTTCCCTCGGTATCGCGGCTCTGATAGGAGATCCATGCGCCAACGCCGGTGTTGAGGTCGGCGAGGAGCGCCAGGGTATCGGTCGGCTTGCTGCGCACGAAGCCGCGCGCCCATGACCCGACCCGGTCGGCGGGATCGGGGTACTGGCGATCGAGCAGCCGGCCCAGGTCGATACGATCGTCCGCCGAATAGATGAATGGATAGGTCGCAGCTTCCGCGGTGATCTGGAATGCCGGGCGTTGATGCGCAAACGTCTCCAGCCGCAGATCGCTTTCAATGCGCAGCTCGGTCGTCAGCTCTGTGAATGAGGCGATGGCGATCGAATTGCCGAAGACGTCATGGCTCCAGCGGATCGATGCCGCCGGTGAAGTCTTCAGATTGGTTTCAATGAGCCGAAGATCGTGACTGTCGCGCGGGCGCAGCATCAGCCGGTGATCGCCGAGCCGAACCGGACGCCGGTAACGGTAGATGGTCGTGTGCCGCACATCGAGTATGGTCAAATGAATGCGGCCTCGCGTTTTGAACTTACGTTCCGCGGCGGTGATCGAGATTAATTATCTTATCAGGTTGCGGCGTCTCTATCCAGAGCGCCCCGCAGATCGAGCGGATCGATCGTCACCATTTCGACGGATGACCCCCCGTGCATCGCCGGCACGAAGATCATGGTCGAAACGCGCCGGTAGACCGGAAAGGAAATCCCCTCGATCAATTCCTCGTCAGTGACGACCCGATAGTCTCCCGCCGGAAGCCTGCGATCCACACCCCTCAGGAGGAAGGGTTTGCTGAACACGACGGTCTCGTTGCGCGAACGCGCGATCATGCGACTGGATCTACCGTCACCTTTCGCGGCAGGGGATAGTGTGAGCTTGCGTATAAGCGACGGATCTCGGCGCCCTGGTATCTTGATTCATCCACCTGGAGATAGGCGCCGACAAAGAACTGCGGCGGCAGGTCCTCGATAGCAAAACGCAGCGCTTCTGCGGCAGACGCAAAGCGCCTGTAGTCGAGCGGCTGCCGGCGGCCGTTGCTCCGTCTCGCGGAAAACAACTCGGCGCTGGTGCCGTAATCGAACACTTCAGTGGTGATGGTGTCGGTGGAGCTCATTCTCCGCACGCCTCCGCAAGTTAAAAAGAGAACCCCGCCGGATGGCGGGGTTCTCTTTGAATTCAGATCTTGTTCGCGTCGGTCTTCTGGCCGGGTTGCTGCGTCTGTTGCGGCTGCGCCGGCTTCTGGGCGGGTTGCTGACCCTGCTGCTGGACCGGCTTGTCGGTTTGGCTGCCCTGCTGCGGCTGACCCTTGTTGTCCTGGCTCATGTAAATCTCCAAAATTGCTGAAATATGATTTGAATGTTCATCATTCAAACTACTATTTAGCTATGATCTCATCCGACAAAAACTAGTGCATTGCGCATAATATATTTCCCGATACACAAATCATTCTTTCGCTCAGTGCATAGGGCGGATTAGCCCAACGGGTCCGCGCTTTACGCGGCCCGATGGCAGGCTCCGGCGTAATCCGCCATTTTCGTTCATCGTTGCGGCGGGTTACGGCTTCGCCTCACTCGCCCGACGGACCTGCCCGCGGCGCGTCTGCCCTAATGTGCAATCCCTTGATAAGCTCGGATACCCAATTCTGACGGAGACTTACGAAATTGCGAATTCTCAGTGCACTTGTGCGGGTCCTTGCGTGGGTTCTTGCGCTGCTGCTCGTCCTCGACCTCACGGCCGCGGCGCAAAGCTATCCTGACCGACCCGTCCGCATCATCGTGCCGTTCGCCGCGGGCGGGATTACCGACATCCTGGCGCGGGCGCTGGCGCAGCAGCTCACCGACCGCTGGGGCCAGCAGGTCATTGTCGAGAACCGCCCCGGCGGCAATTCGCAGATCGGTGCGGAATACGTGGTGCGCTCGCCGCCGGACGGCTACACGTTACTGGTCAGCGCCGACACCACATTCGTGATGGCGCCGCATCTGTACAGCGACCTGAAATACGATCCGCTGCAGGACTTCGCGCCCATTACCGGCCTCGGCGTCAGTCCGCAGGCGCTGGTGGTCCATCCCAGCGTTCCGGCCGGCAGCGTCGCCGATCTCATCGCTTACGGCCACAAAGAACCCGGCGCGCTCAACTACGGCACATTCGGCATCGGTTCGAGCGGCCATCTGAACATCGCATTGATCCAGATGATGACCGGCGCGGAATTCACGCCGGTGCATTACGGCGGCGCGACGCCGGCCCTCAACGATCTTCTCGGCGGGCATATTCAGTTCATGATCGTCAGCGTCGGCCTGGTGGCGCAGCCGGCGAAGGCCGGTCTGCTGAAAATGCTCGCCATCGGCAGCAAGGAGCGGCTCAAAGAGTTCCCCGACACGCCGACGCTCGACGAGAGCGGACTCAAGGGATTTGAGACCGGGTCCTGGTACGGCCTGGTGGCGCCGAAGGGCACGCCGGCGGACATCGTTGCGAAGATCAACAAGGATAACGTGGCGACCCTCAACGACGCGGCGTTTGCCCAGAAGACGCTCGAGCCGAGCTTCATCTATTCGATCGCGAGCGATCCTGCGGGCTTTTCCGAGATGATGCGGCGGGAATCCGACAAGTGGAAAAAGGTAATCGACGCGGCGCATATCAAGATCGAGTGATTTCGCGATCACCGTACTTTATCCGCGATACGTTCACCTGCCTGCCTACCTACGATCCGCAGGCGCAAGAAGCATCAGGTGCTTCCCGCGACCCGGCTCGCAGCATCCCTGACCGGCTGCATCGTCTCCTGTGCCACGGTCTGCGTGAGCGCCGTCAGTTCCTGGGACTGTTTTTGGAACGTTTGGCCCTGCTGCTCGGCGAAGCTTCGCCATGTTTCGAGGACGTCAGTCGGAGACTTTGCGGCTATGAGATTTTCCGCAAAGTCAAAGGTCGCGTCCGTATTGGCCCGCATCAGTTCGATCATTTTGCGGTTGAAGTCGCGAACGCTCTCAAGCGACGTGGAAACGCCGCGCTCCATTTGCGACAGCGATTGTTGCGTCACCGCCTCACCCTTCCGCAGATTCTCACGCGCCGTCTTCGCGCCTTGCTCGGAGCTGCTCATGATGGTCACCTTTGGGTTATAATGAATGGCAACGCAGCGTTGAGCGCGTTTGTTCCGCAGCGGGACGATTAAACAGACATCGCTAAAACGGAACTGGCCAAAACGGACTGGCTTCGAAGCCGCAGTTCCGCGGCAAATCGGCCGCGCGATGAAAAGAAGGCGCGGCGGAACCCATCGCGCCTTGATAGCGGTACGAGTTCCCTCATGGCGGCGCAAGTTCCCTCGCTTATTCCCGTCCCGCAATGCCCAAGCACCGGAACCGACGCAAGGAGTTCGGCATTTATGTTCTGGGGGTGTCGGTTTGCGCGGCCGCGCTGTGTTCCAAACGCGAATCAACGGGTCCGCGCTAGACATGGGTCAAGCATTGGGGGTCGTTTTTCATGGTGAACCATCTTGCTCGCGCAGAGGAAATGAGGAATCGCGCCAAGCAATGCCAAGACACTGCAAGCCAGACAAAATCCGAAAAATTCGCCGATTGTTACCGCCTGCTCTCGCAGAACTACAACATCCTCGCGACGGTCGAGGAGGAGTTCTTTGCAAGAGAGATGCAACGCGCGCGGGCTGCAAGCGCCGATCACTTGGCGCGCGCCGTCACTGGCATATCGGGGTGATGCGAGCGCTGGATCGACCGATCTGAAATGGGGATGCCGGCTCAACTGGACAACAGGCAGGGCACCGTCCCGGTCATGAGCAATTGCCGGGTGACGCCGCCGAATATCCATTCGCTCAGCCGCGTGCGGCCGTAAGCGCCGGCGACGATCAGGTCGGGGCGATGCTGCTTGGCGAGATCGAGCAGGATGACGCCCTCGTCCGAACTGTCGGCGGTCGCGATCTGCCGGCTGACCGATACGTTGTGGCGCGCGAGGTATTGCGCCACATCGGCGATTTGCGCGTCGGCACCCTCAGCACCCTGGTTCGCCGCCGCGATGATGACGCTTTCGGCGCGTTTGAGGAACGGCAGTGCGTCGCGAACGGCACGCCGCGCTTCGCGCGTGTCTTTCCACGCGATCAGGATCCGCGACGCCGCAACGCTGCGCATGCCGCGCGGCATCAGCAGGACCGGCCGGCCGGCGGCAAGAATGATCGTTCCGGGATCGTAGGTGCGATAGACGTCGCCGGGCAAGGCATCCTGGCCGATGACGAGAAGATCCGCCGCGCGCGCCTCTTTGGCGATCACTTCCCGCGGAAATCCGGTCGACGCGCGCCATTCGACGCTACGCGGCGCCGCTTTGGCATATCGGCGAAACTTGTCTTCCAGGCGGGCGAATTCCTTCGCGATCGCTTCTCGCCGCGCGGCGTCGTCGGGCGGGAATGCGAGGTCCATTGCCGCGTCATATTTTCGCAAAGTCCAGCCGGCGACGCCGATCAGCACGGAGTCAAAGTCGGCGGCAAGTGCCGCCGCGGCGCGGACGCGGTCTTCAACCCCGTCGTCGAAATCGACGTCGACCATGATTGCCGCAAACATGATTCCGGACTCCTCCACTGCGCAGAGTGCCGCACTGCCGCCGGGCATGCATTGATCTTGGTCAAAAGAGGACCACGCGCCCGTTTCGCGGTGACGGACGAGCGTGGAAGGCCTTTTCGATTAAATTCCGAAAGGGCTATACAAGCGAAGACTGCCGAGGATTGAAAGCTATGCCCTTCTTCATCTGCACCGCATGCGGCATGCAATATGCCGAGAGCGCGCAGGCGCCGGCGCAATGCGTCATCTGCGCGGAGGAGCGGCAATACGTCCCGCCGCGCGGGCAGATCTGGACCACGCTCGACGCGCTGCGACTGAGCCACACCAACACTTTCCGCGAATACGACAAGACCATCATCGGCATCGGCGCCGTGCCCGCCTTCGCCATCGGCCAGCGCGCGCTCTTGGTGCGCACGGAGCGCGGCAATATCCTGTGGGATTGCATCGCCCCGCTCGACGACGCGACCGTGACGCTGATCGAAGGCCTCGGCGGCATCCACGCTATCGCGATCTCGCACCCGCATTTCTATACCACCATGGTGGAATGGGCGCATGCGTTCTCGGCGCCGATTTACCTGAACGCAGCCGACAAAGAATGGATCATGCGGCACGATCCTGCCATCGAGCTGTGGGCCGGTGCGACGAAGACGCTGTGGGACGGCGTCACGCTGGTGCGCTGCGGCGGCCATTTCGAAGGCGGCACGGTGCTGCATTGGGCCGGCGGGGCGGGCGGCCGCGGTGTGGTTTGCGCGGGCGATATCCTGACCGTGACGACCGATCGCAAGTGGTTGTCGTTCATGCGCAGCTATCCGAATTTCATTCCGTTATCGGCGCGTACGGTCGAGCATATCGTCGCGGCATTGAAGCCGTTTGCGTTCGCGACCATCTACGGCCACTACTTCGATCGCGTCATCGCCGAGGACGCCAAAGCCGTGCTGGACGCCTCCGTGACGCGTTACGTCGCGGCGGTCGAAGGCAAGCGCGGCTACGGTTGAGACACGCGAGGGGGAAAATATGCTCGTCAACGACACGTTCCACATCGCGGTCCTGCCCGGCGACGGCATCGGGCCGGAAGTCATGGCGCCTGCGCTCGAAGTGTTGCGCAAGGTCGAAGCGACGACGCCGGGGCTGAAATTCAAGTTCACGGAAGCAGCCGCCGGCGCCAACCATTATCGCGACACCGGCAAGTCCATGCCGGAGACCACCGTGAAGCTTTGCCGCGATGCCGACGCGATCCTGCTCGGCGCCTGCGGCTTGCCGGAGGTGCGCTATCCCGACGGCACCGAGATCATGCCGCAGGTCGAACTGCGCTTCATCTTTGATCTCTATGCCGGCGTGCGCCCGGCCCGCCTCGTGCCCGGCGTGCCGAGCCCGATCGTCGGCGCCGACACGCGCGGCATCGATCTGGTCCTCATTCGCGAATCGACCGAAGGCCTGTTCGCCTCCATGGGCAAAGGCGTGGTGACGCATGATGAGGCGCGCGAGACGCTCGTGATCACGCGCAAGACCTCGGAGCGGCTGTTCGAGTTTTCGTTTCGGCTCGCGGAGCGGCGCAAGAAGCGCGGCAAGCCGGGCAAGTTGACCTGCGTCGACAAGGCGAATGTGTTTAAGGCCTTTGCCTTCTTCCGCGGGCTCTATGACGACTGCGCCAAGCGCCATCCCGATGTCGCGACCGAACGGCTCTATGTCGATGCCTGCTCCGCCATGCTGGTGCGGCGGCCGTGGGATTTCGACGTGATGGTGATGGAGAACATGTTCGGCGACATTCTCTCCGACCTCACCGCGGGGCTGGTCGGCGGCATGGGCATGGCGCCCTCGGCCGATATCGGCGACACGCATGCGGTGTTTCAGCCCTGCCACGGCACCGCGCCCGACATCATGGGAAAAGGCATCGCCAATCCGTCGGCGATGATCCTGTCCACGGCGATGATGCTCGACTGGCTCGCCGACAAGCACGACTACGCGCCAGCTGGGGCGGCTGCCCAACGGATCGAAGCGGCGGTCGATCGTGCCTTCCAAACCGGTATCAGGCCACGGGAATTCGGCGGCCCGGACGGCACGATGGCCGTGGCCAAGGCGGTCCTTTCGGCTCTGGATTAGCCCCGAACTGCGTTAACGGGGGCATCCCGCCCACTTGAAAGTGGGAATTTGCCCAATATATTGCCCATTGCCTAAGTGGGCGAATTTGTGGTTGATTCCGCCCCGCGCCCTTGGTTCGCTAAGCGTCAAGATCGGCTGCGCACAAGCACGCAAAAACCCATCAGGCGCGCCGGTCGGGGAAACAACCAGGCAGTGGCGTTACATCATGAACGCACAACAACTCCTCCAGGAAATCTCCGACTATTGCCGCCAGACCGGGCTTGCCGAATCGACCTTCGGCCGCCGCGCGGTCAACGACGGCAAGCTCGCCGCGCGGCTGCGCAACGGCGGCCGCATCACCACCGACACGCTCGACCGCATCCATGGCTTCATGGCGGCGCATCCGCCGCAGGGCGAGCGTCCGGCCATCATCGTCGCTTGCGATCCGCATCGCCTGTGACGCGACCTGTAATCGCGGCCTCGACCGCCGCGGCCGCCGCGCTGCCGGCTGCGGCGCCGCCCGCGGCGCCCGGCGGCCCGGCGGCGCCGGGCAAGCCCGGCGACCCGCAGCGCAATTTCCGCTTCTTCGACAACCGGCAAAAATATCTGCTGTTCGTCAACACCTGCAGCGAAAAATGGGAGGTCGCGCACCGCGTCTCCGAAGAGCTCGCGCATCTTCACCCGCGCCCGCCGGCGGTGCGCGTGTTCGACGCCGGCGTCGGCGACGGCTCGGTGCTCACGCGCGTGATGCGCGCCATGCACGACCGCTTCTCGCACATGCCGTTCTACATGGTCGGCAAGGAAATCAGCCTCGAGGACGTGCGGCTGACGTTGCAGAAAATGTCGGACCGCTTCTTCGAGCATCCGGCGACGGTGCTGGTGCTGACCAATCTCGCCTATGCGGACGCGCCGTGGCTGGCGGTGAAATCGCTCAATGCCGCCTCGAGCATGGTCTGGCACGAACTGCCGCTCGACCGGCAATTCGGCGCACCGCTTCGAGCAGCAGATCATGGATCTCGAGCCGTTCCTGGCGCAGAACTGGAAGGCCGGCGTCAGCCCGCGCACCGGCAATCCGGTCTACGAGCGTCCGGTGGTGCTCGTCGTCTATCGCGAGGATCACCGCTTCCTGCTCGATCCGATCATTCCCAGGCCCGGCGGCACGCTCGCCAATTACGATCTGGTCATCGCCTCGCAGCCCTATCGCGCGCGCGCCTCGCTCGAGTTCAAGGCGCAGCGCGTGATCGGCGCCGCTGGCGCGCGCGCTCGGTCCCGGCGGCCGGCTGATCGCCATCCATTCGCACGGCCACGATCCCGGCATGGAAATCATCCAGAAGGTGTGGCCGGAGCGACAATCCGTTCCTGCACGACCGCCATCAGATCCTGAAAGCGGTGAAGCACGAGCTCGGCGCCGGCCGGCCGCGATCTCAATTTCAACGCCTATGCCGATAACCGCTCGCTGTTCCGCTACGAGATGCACACGCTGCCGTCGGAAATCTCCGAATCGATCGGCACCTCGACGCTGTTCGCGGCATGGAACGCGGCGATCTACGTGGCGCAGGTCGAGGACGACCGGCTCGGCGACGCGGTCGCCGACGGCCGCTACATCGACGCCACGCGCGAGGTGCTGCGCGAGCGCGGCGGGCTGTGGTTCTTCGACGAGTCCTACGTGATCTCGCGCCGGCGCGCGTGACGTTTCTTTTCCTCCCCGCATTACGGACGGAGGTGTCGCGCTGCACGAGCGGGAAGCCGCAGCCTACGCCGTAGCGGCCTGTGCGGCGCTGCTGCGGCGGCAAGGCCGCCTTCCCGCTCCCACGCTGCCCGGTCGGTCCGCATCGCGGCGTTCATGGCCGGATTCTCCGTCGAAGCGACGCGGCCGTCGGCGGCCGACATCGCCGGCACTGACGTGCTGCCGGCGCGGCACGCGCGTCTATCTCAGCGCGGTGCCGAACCGGCCGGCCGACGAAGTCGCTCGCTGCCGCCGTGCAGCTGCGGGCGGCCGGCTTCGAGCCGGTGCCGCATGTCGCGGTGCGCAATTTCGCGAGCGTCGACGGCGCTCGACGACTTCCTGGCGCGGCTCAACGGCGAAGCCGGCGTCGAGACGGTGCTCGTCATCGCCGGCGACCGCGCCGAATGCGGGCCGTTCCGGCGCGCGCTCGACGCCATCGACAACGGCGTGCTGCGCCGCCGCGGCATCCGCAGCATCGGCATCGCCGGCTATCCGCGACGGCCATCCGCGCATCGGCGACGACGAGCTCAACCGCGCGCTGGCGGACAAGATCGCGGCCGCGGAAGCGACCGGGCTTGCGGTCGAAATCGTGACGCAATTCTGCTTCGACGCGCAGCGCGATCCTCGATTACGTCGCGCGGCTGCGCGCCTTCGGCTTCGAGCACCGCGTGCGCGTCGGGCTTGCCGGGCCGACGAGCCTCACTCGCTGATGCGCTACGCCAGCCGCTGCGGCGTGCGCGCTTCGGCGCAAGGGCTGGCGCGCCGCGCCGGCCTGGTGCGGCAGTTGTTCGCGCTCACCGTGCCGGACGATCTGATCCGCACGCTGGCCGAGGCGGCGCCGGCTCACGTCGTCCGCATTTCTTCTCGTTCGGCGGCTTCGGCGACCGCCCGCTGGGCGCGCGCCGTCGCCGACGGCCGCATCACGCTCGAAGGTGAGGCCGGTTTTCGTGTCGCGCCGCCGGCGCGGGAGGGCTAGACTATCCTGGCAGACTTGCGGAGCCGGGCATGCTGTTCGTCGTCCACGCGCTGGATAAGAAAGACATATTGCCGACGCGGGCCAAGCATTACCGTGACCACCGCATTCATCTCGACAAATCAGGCGACTATGCCGTCGACGTGGTGACGGCCGGCACCTTGGTCGCCGATGACGGTGAGACTCCGGTCGGCAGCATTTTCGTGATCGACGCCAAGGACCGCGCCGCGGTCGATGCCTTCGCCAAGAGCGACCCGTATCACATCAACGGCGTCTGGGAGCGTGTCGCCATCCACGGTTACAACAAGAAGCGCGGCACCCCGATCGTCAGTAAACGGTAATTAGAGTCTGATCCGTTTATATTGAAGCATATCCTGCGTTCCTGAAGGAGTTGGCGCACTCCTGCGCGGTGAAGGTACCGAGCAGCTCGCCGATGCGTCGCCAAGTGGCGTCGATGGTGCGCTCGGCCGCCTTGCGCAGGAGCGTTTTGAGTTTGGCGAAGACCTGCTCGATGGGATTGAGATCGGGGCTATAGGGCGGCAAGAAGAAGAGCTTGGCACCCGCGGCGCGCATGGCACGGCGCACCGCTTTGCTCTTATGGCTGCCGAGATTATCGATGATGACGATGTCGCCGGCTTTGAGCGTCGGCACGAGCATTTGCTCGACATAGGCCAGGAAGCTCTCGCCATTGATCGGGCCATCAATGACGCAAGGCGCGTCAATCCGATTTTGACGCAAGGCGGCCAGGAAGGTCAGCGTTCGCCAATGTCCCTGAGGCACCTTGGCCAGCAGCTGGTGCCCGCGCGGCGCCCAGCCGCGCAACCGCGTCATGTTGGTCTTGGCCCAAGTCTCATCGATGAAGATCAGCCGTGCCGGATCAAGCCGGTCTTGATACGCCTGCCACCGCCGACGCCTTCGCGCCACGTCGGGACGATCCGGCTCGGTGGCGAACAGAGTTTTTTTGAAGCTGATGCCAGCATGGTGGACCGTGCGCCAGACCGCACCGTAGCTCGTCACCACGCCGCGCTCGCCAAGCTCCACCACCAAGGCCCGCAAGGTCAGGTCTGGAACCGCGGCAAGGCGCGCCAAAAGCCAGTCCCGCTCGCCAGCCAGCGAACGCGGCCGATTGCCACCCATCCGCTTGGCCCCAGCGCTGCCGGTCGCACGGAACCGCTGCGACCACTTCACAACGCTCGCCACGCTCACTCGGTGAGTGGCTGCAACCTTGCGGCAGCTCTCGCCAGCTGCAACCGCCGCAATCACGCGCTCACGTAAATCGAGAGAATAAGGTCGTGCCATCAGATGCTGGCCTCCGATCCAGCCAGCATCTTGAATCAGAACCGCCCCGATTTGGCATTCCCAAATCGATTCAATCCCGAGGAATCGAACTCTAGCGCACCTTCTCCCGCAGTCCCATCCGCTCCAGGCGCCCGATCACCTCGTCGGCGAAATACGGCAGCTCGTCGGCGTAGTTGACGAGCGACACGGCGATGCCGGTGAGGCCGGCCTTCGCCAGATCGGCGAGCTGGGCCGCGACGTGATCGGGATCGCCGACGATCGGCAGTCCGCCATTGCCCTGCGCATATTGGCTGCGGTGCATGAGAAACTTTTCCATCCCCACCGTCTCCGGCGAGATCTTGCGGAGCGCCAGGATGCTGTCGACGGCCGACCAGTCGGCGTCTTCGACGATGCAGTGGTGAAAGTAGTCCTCGGCCTCCTTCTTGGTCGGCCGGCAGGTGATGACGCCGACGGTGTAGCAGCCGATGTCGCGGCCCTGCGCCTTCGCGGCGTTTTTCGCCTGGCGCGCGCTCTGCGCGGTCTCCTCGAGCGACGTGCGGGACGCCTGGAAAAAGAACGCGTCGCAATTCTTCACCGCGAAAGCCTGGCCGACGGCCGAGGCGCCGGCATTCATGATCACCGGCCTCGTGCCGCCAAAAGGCTTCGGCTTGCCGCGGATGCCCTTCATGTCGAGATATTTGCCGTGGTAATCGAAGTCCTCGCGGTCCGACCAGATGAGCTTGATGACATCGATCCATTCCTGGGCGTAGTCGTAGCGGTCGTCATGCGCGCGCTGCGCCACGCCGAACATGTCGAACTCGCCCTCGTTCCAGCCGACCACGATGTTGAGCCCGAAGCGGCTTTCGCCGACCTGATCGGCGGTGACCATCTGCTTGGCCGCCACCACCGGATTGAAGATCGGCGCGTGCACCGTGCCGAACACCGTGATGCGCCTGGTCGAGGCCAAGAGCGCCGTCGCCCAGGTGATCGTCTCGAGCGTCGTGCCCTGGTAGTCGGTGTCGCCGCCATAGCCCTTCCAGCGGCCGATCGGCAGCATGAAATCGATGCCGGCCTCGTCCGCCATCTGCGCGAGCCTCTTGTTGTCCGGCCAATTGCCGGTCCAGCGCTCCGGCACCAAAGTCACCGCGCGGCCGGACGAGCAGTTGGCGCCGAACAGGCCGAGCTGAAGCTTGTTGTTGTTGTGCATCGAACGGCGCGAATTCAGCGAAGGCGAAGGAGCATGCATGACTGACTGACCTTGTGCGTTTCTTGTTGGACCCTGAATTTTCAGACTTTGAACGTTTCCGTCGGATGCGCCGGCATGATCTGGCGTTTGACCGCATCGATGTCGCCCAGCACCCAAAGCTCGGTAATTTTTCCGCCGGCCGTCGTAAAGAACGCGGCGCCGGCCCACCTGATCTCACGGCCGGTGGGTTCCGCGCCGAAGAACTTGCCGCGATGCTTGCCGGTAAAGCGCATGCGGCAGGCGGCGCGCTCCGGCGTCGCGACGATATCCTCGACCGTGCAGATGAAATTTTCCAGCGCCGCGTGAACCGCACGCAGATAGGCGATGAAGCCGCCGGCCCCGCGCAACTCGATGCCGAGCGAGCCGTGAAAGCGGAAATCGGCGGCAAGGATGGCGCGCGCTTCCGCTTCGTCGGCCTGGTTCCAGACCGCGTTGTAGAAGCGGCCGACGAGATCGCTTGCTATGTCCGCGGACACGCGTGTCTCCCTATCGTCAAATATATCCGTTTGCCTTCGGGACAGCCACTGGTCCTTATATTGCACGGCTACAGTGGAGCGCAGAAAGAAATTGAACTCAAGGATGCGAAGCACCGCCAGAGGCGGCGGCCCTTCGGGCCGTCCTTGACTTCAATTTCTTTCTGCGCTGCCGTCGAGCGTGCAATATAAGGACAAATGCCGCCTGTCGGCGGCTGTACGAATACCGTTAGCTGCCATCGTCGACAATTTTGTTAGCCACACGCCAAGTTGACTAAACCGCGACAATACCGGTGAATTGTCGAAACAATCCGGGGAGGCACGAATGAGCAGAGCTTGGTGCATTATTGCCGCTGCATTGGCCGGCGTAACCGTGACTTTGCCTTTATCAGCCTACGCCGCCGACCCGGTAAAGATCGGCGCCATCCTGCCGCTCACCGGAAACTCGGCGAGCGCCGGCCAGTCGGCCAAGGACGCCATCGAACTCGGCGCCGAGATCATCAACACCGCGCATCCCGAGCTCAAGGCCATGCCGCTTGCGGCGACATCGGGCCTACCCAATCTCGGCGGCGCCAAGATCGTACTCGACGAGGCCGACCATCAGGGCAATCCGCAGGTCGGCCAGCAGCAGACCATCCGGCTGATCACGGACGACCATGTCGCCGCCATGCTCGGCTCGTATCATTCCTCGGTGTCGCTGGTCGCCACCGCGGTTGCCGAGCGGCAGGCGGTGCCGTTCCTCGTCGCCGATTCGGTTGCCGCCAACATCACCACGCGCGGCTTCAAATTCACCTTCCGCACCACGCCGATCGCGCCCGATTTCGGCAAAGCCTATGCCGATTTCATCAACGACGTGAAGAAATCCGGGCATAAGATCGACAGTATCGCCATCGTCAACGAGAACACCGATTACGGCACCTCGGTCTCCGCCAGCATTCTCGACGCGGCAAAAGCGGCGAACATCAATGTCTCCGCGCACATCACCTATAACGCCAACAGTTCCGACGTCTCGGCGCAGGTGCTGCAGCTCAAATCCGCCAATCCGGACGCTGTGATCTTCATCAGCTATACCGCCGACAGCATCCTTTATTTCAAGACCATGAAGAATCTCGACTACCTGCCGCCGATCATCATCGGCGACGATGCCGGCTTCTCCGATCCGAGCTTCATCCCCAATGTCGGCGATCTGGCGCAAGGCGCGCTCGACCGCTCGGCCTTCGACGTCGGCAAGCCCGGCAGCAACAGCTATATCGTCAACAAGCTGTTCCACGACAAATACGGCCGCGATCTCGATGACACGAGCGCCCGCTGGATGCAGGGCCTGTTCGTGCTCGCCGACGCCATCAACCGCGCCGGCTCAACGGAGGCAGAGAAAATCCGCGAGGCGCTGACCGAGACGGACCTGAAGGCCGATCAGCTCATGATCGGCTATCACGGCGTCAAATTCGACAATAACGGCCAGAATACGCTCGCCTCGACCTTCCTGATCCAGCTCAAAGGCAAGCAATATGTGTCGGTCTGGCCTGACAATCTGGCGACCGACAAACTGGACTTGCCGGTGAAGGGCTGGCGCTAGCGCACTGCCTCGAGGTGCGTCTAAAGCTCCTTGCCAATGGCGCGGTCAACCGAATAAGGACCGCCGCCGCGGATGGCGATGATGAAGCATACCGCGCCGATCAGCAGCACATACTCATATCCGCCACCGCCGGCTGCATAACCCTTCGGCAGATGCACGAACAGCAACGCCACCAGCATCTCAATGGCCAACGCGGCCGCGAAAAATCGAGTGAACAGACCGATGATCAAGCAGACGCCGCCGACCGACTCGAGGAACATGATGACGTATGTCCATATTAACGCGGGCTCGATGCCGTTCTTGGCGAACACGTTCGCGGCGACCACGTCAGCGCCGAGTTTGAATTTTGTCGAAACGTGCATCAAGAACATAACGCCGACCACAATGCGCACCAAAGTTGCAGCGATGGGCAGCATCGTCTCGTAAAATCCGGCAAGTCCGGGATACAGCAGTTTCGTTTCGCCCTGAGCCACGGCACGCTCCCCTCTGTTTTCTTGAATTCACGCATCGGCTCACGACGCCGACGATGGTTCACACCTGCAATTAAAGCAGGGATTTCGGATTAGTGAAATGGGGGGTCGACAGTCAAGTTGCGCTGCAAGAAATCTTCAATGTCCATCTCGCCGAAATGTCCATCTCGCCGAAAAGCCCATGTCGCCGAAACGCCCATGTCGCCGACGGGTCGTCAGCTACCGCGACGCGCGCTTAGCCCCGTGTCCGCTCTACCTCCGAAAGCCGCCGCGCCTAAGACCCAAAATTAGGCCAACAGATGGGGTAATCGGCCGGCAGCTTGTGGATAGCTGAAGAATTTGGGTGCTGCGCTTCAGGCTGATGGTTCAACGAGGTCCGTGTGGACGGCCTCGAGCATCAGAAGGAGAAGCGCAGCATGGACCATTTTGCTGGACTGGACGTGTCGGTCAAGGAGACCAGCGTCTACATTGTGGATGACACTGGCAAGATCGTTCGGGAAGTGAAGGTAGCGAGCGAACCCGAGGCTTTGTTGTCGGTACTGAAGTGCCCCACCTACCGCCTCAAGCGAATTGGATTGGAAGCTGGCCCGCTGTCGCAATGGCTTTACAGCGCACTCGCCGAGGCAGACTTGCCAGTGATCTGCGTCGAGACGCGGCACATGCGGGCGGTGCTGAAGGCACAGATCAACAAGACCGATCGCAACGATGCGCGTGGCATGGCACAGATGATGAGGGTGGGCCTTTATCGTCCGGTGCATGTGAAGACGCTACGCAGCCAGAAACTGCGGATGCTGCTGACCCATCGCAAGCTGCTGCAGTCGAAAGCCATCGCCATCGACAACGACCTGCGCGGCTGCGCGAGCAGTTCGTCATCTTGCATCGTCGTTTGCTGGCCATCGTGCGGGACGACGAGGTATGCCGGCGCCTGATAACGACCCCCGGAGTTGGCCCCGTGGTGGCGCTGACCTATCGCGCCACCGTCGACATTCCGGCTCGGTTCCGCAAATCCAAGTCCGTCGGGGCGGTGTTTGGGCTGACGTGCGCCAAGTATCAATCGGGCGAGGTGGATTGGGACGGCAGAATATCGCGCTGTGGAGATGAGATGATGCGGACGATGCTTTACGAAGCAGCTCAGGCCATGATGCGTTCCAAGAAATGGTCCTGGCTCAAGGCCTGGGCGATGCAGATCGCCAGGCGCCGCGGGATGAAAAAGGCGATTGTGGCGCTGGCCCGCCGATTGGCTGTGATCATGCACCGCATCTGGGTTGACGGCACCGAGTTCTGGTGGACACGGGAACAGGCCGCCGCAGCAGCATGAAAATTGTGAAGGATCAACCGCAATAGGAGAACACTCGAGTTCTACCCAGCGGTAGAATGATGTCCCTCGCGGGACGATGGATGAGGTGAGTTCGCATGTCCGCTTGGACCTACCGTCCACCTGACGGCAAGGCCGACTAACAGATTGTTCCGCCTCGTCCTCGGATCCCATGATGGAAGGGCCTTGGTGCCGATTCCGAAGAGAAGCACGAGCCCGTGAGCGACATCGACACTGCAACGGTGGAGAGTCTGAAAGTGCTTGACCCCGAGTGACCGATTAGAGAAGCGGACATTACGAGCCCGTTATGATCTAAAATAAGAACAAGCCGCCGAGCCGTATCTCGATCCTTTCGACATGAAATCGCACGGGTGCGCCCCATGCTCTTGTTCCGGCTTTCCAAGATCGCGATGATCGCCGCACTGGCGGCTTTCGCGTTCATCGTCGCTTACGACAATATCGTCGATTATGACTCGAATTACGCCTTCGTGCGGCACGTGTTGAGCATGGACACGACGTTCCCCAACAATGAACTGATGCATCGCGCGATCACGGACCAGCGGATCTGGACGGCGGCTTACGCAGCGATCATCGCGGTCGAGGGATTGACCTGCCTGCTCCTGGCGGCCGGCGCGCTGGCATTGCTGGCGCGACTCGCGGCGCCGGCCGAGCGTTTCAACCGCGCCAAGGTCTGGGCCGTGGCCGGCTTGACCTTAGGCTTCGGCCTCTGGTTCTTCGGCTTTCTGGTGGTTGCGGTCGAATATTTCGCCATGTGGCAATCTCAGACCTGGAACGGGCAGGAGGCCGCATTCCGCATCACCATGGTGATCCTCGGCGTGCTGATTTTCGTCATCCTGCCTGACCGCGACACCGCGTGATGCCCGCTCCGGGTCACGAGCCGCCGCGCCGCCGCTGTCACAGACGTGCCGATGCGGACGTGAATTCGTCTCTCCATTGGCGCGGAACGCGTCTGCGAATACGATCTGATACTATTGGACCCCCTCAACGGCGTAGGCTCGAACATTCGAAGCCTTGTGAGCATCGTACGCCTGCTTAAACGCGTCTGAGGCATGCCAAGCCCGTACTTTTTCGATACTGTCGAATTTGATGACTACAACTTGGCTTGGATGACTGCCATCCAAGTTAAAGCTCCTTCCGAAATGGATGATGTAACGGCCGCCGAATGGCTGAAAAGTCGCCGGATCGAGTGAGGGATAGTCGGTTTTCGTCACATCTGCAGTATCAAATAATGTAACGACGTAAACAGGCGGAGGAGCCTGGGCGTGGAGGGCCTCGGCTGCAAGAGCACCAAGCCCAAAACCAGCAATGATTGCTATTGCCACTCTGTGGCGGATTTTCACGATTTCGCTCCTTGCCTTTCTGATGAATGCAGACTTTCGCTCATTCGACGCGCATCCCGGCCGTGAAGATGACCCTGACCCGCCGTGATGTCGAGGTGAGTTTATGAATAGCGATGGGGGCGTTTCCGCGCTCGGTCATAGCTACGCCGTCCGCTAAGGGCCATGTGTGGACGGCTCCCAGTTGGCAAGGAGAATCTTCGCGTTGCAGGCTTGGTCGGAGCAGCCATGTGTTCGGCCTTTGAGTGCGGTTCACATGACCGCTGGCCATAATGCCCTCCGCGGATCAGGTCCCGGTCAAAAGCTCGCATTCGATGATGCTCTGGCCCAAGTGGGTTGTCCTGATCGCCGGATCGACCGGCTCTGCATTACGTGCTGTTCGCCCTCCCAACCTTCACATCACGCCGGATGCCCGGTGTGATCTCGTTCAAGCCGCGAGCGCGACCGGTTCCCTGTATCGTTCGCCTCTGGCCATCATCGCCCATGCCATCCTGGCGATCTTGTTGGCCAGTGCGATGGCCGCGACTTTGGTGGGTCGCCGCATCAGCAACGCCGTGAGCCAAGGTCGGTGCTTGGTGCCGTGGATTTTGGCATAGCGGATGACGGCAAGCGCGCCGGTCGTGAACAGGCTGCGCAGATAGCGATCGCCTCGTTTACTGATACTGCCGAGCCTGTCCTTGCCTCCGCTCGAGTTCTGCTTCGGCACGAGCCCAATCCATGCCGAGAAGTCTCTTCCTGATCGGAACACCTTTGCATCAGCGATGCTGGCAACCAGAGCAGTCGCGAGCGCCGGACCGACGCCCGGTATATCGTCGAGCCGCCGGCTTGCTTCACTGGATCGGTGCCAGGCCATGATCATCCGATCGAACTGCAGGATCTGAGCCTTTAGCATCCGTAGTTGGGCGCCGAGAGCGATCACACAAGCACGGGCAACTTCGGGCAACCGTTGGTCATTGGCATCGGCGGCGACCGCGAGCAGCTGTTCGACACCATTACGTCCGACAGGCGCGACGATCCCGAACTCCGCCAGAAGAGCACGGATGACGTTGACCACCGAGGTCTGCTGGCGGACGAACAAGTGACGGGTACGATGCAGCGTCAGGCAGCTCTGCTGCTCTTCTGTCTTGGTTGCGACGAACCGCATGTTCGGCCGAGTGACCGCCTCACAGATCGCCTCGGCGTCGGTGGCATCGTTCTTATGCCGCTTCACATATGGCTTCACATAAGCCGGCGGCATCAGGCGAACGGTGTGGCCAAGCGCCTGCAGTTCGCGCGACCAATGGTATGCCGACGCGCAAGCTTCGATGCCGACCAGGCACGGCGGTAGCTTTTGGAAGAACGCCAAAACATAGCGCCGCTTGATCTGCCGCCGGACGACCACCTGGCCGGCAGCATCAACGCCGTGGACTTGAAAAACCGACTTCGCGATATCCAGACCGATTGTCGTGACCGTTTGCATGGCTCGCTCCTCCGAATCGTGGGAGCCTCAGCAGCACCCACATCCATGGCACTCACGTGCCCGGTGGAGAAGGTCGCGGTAGGGACGGAGATTACTCTCCGCCCCCCGCACAGATCCCGGCGGGCGCTGCTAACGCACCGGGCTCCCACCTTGGATGGTGACGAGGAACCGCTTCTCTGGCCACGGATGCAGGATGCGTGGGAACGGCAGGTACCGGTCAGCGATCGTCTTCATTCTCGTCCACGTAAGTCGACGTCTGTGGCTTCGACGCACCAGCGCGCCATGCCAACGTTCGATCACGTGATGACGGAATGCTGAGATCGCTGAGCCGCTCATCGGCACAGCATAGTAGGCCATCCAGCCGCGCAGGACCTGAGCAAGCCATTTGCCCTGCCCATCGATCCCGTCGTGGCGGGTCACCATGAGCTGCTCCTTGATCTCCCGAAGTTTGGTTCGCATGCGCTTGGCCATCGGCTTCCTTCCGAGCACGAAGCCGCTGCCATCCCGCCGGGCCGCGCAATAATGCTTGAACCCCAGGAAGTCGAACGTCTCCGGCTTGCCGAGGCCTCGAGCGCGGCGGTTCGCAATCGCGTGCCGACCAAACTCGATGAGCCGCGTCTTATCGGGATGAAGATTCAGTCCAAAACGAGCGAGCCTCGCCTTGAGATCGGCAAGGAATTGCTCCGCTTCGTGCCGATGCTCGAAGCCAACGATAGAGTCGTCCGCGTAGCGCACGACAATCACGTCGCCAGTGGCGCATCGCTGCCGCCACTGGTGGACCCATTGATCATAGACATAATGGAGGTAAATGTTCGCCAAGAGCGGGCTGATGACCGCGCCCTGCGGCGTCCCGTCCTCCGTCTCGATCACGCGTCCATCTTCGAGCACGCCTGCCGTCAGCCATTTGGCAATCAACCGGGTGATTCGGCGGTCGCCAATCCGATGCTCGACGAAACGGATCAGCCAATCCCGGCTGACCTTGTCGAAAAAGGATTGTACGTCGCAGTCGAGCACCCAGTTGATGTGTCGCCTGCCGATCCCGAACGCGAGTGCATCCAACGCTTGATGCTGGTTGCGCTTCGGCCGGAACCCGTAGCTGAAGCCCAGGAACTCCGACTCATAGATCGGCGTCAGGATCGCCACCACCGCTGCCTGGACGATCTTGTCCTCTACGGCAGCGATGCCGAGCGGCCGCTGTCTGCCATCTGCCTTCGGAATGTAGGTCCGGCGCGATGGCAGCGCTCGATACGCTCCCGTTTGAACGCGAGAGTGGAGGCCCGAGAGGTTTTCCTCGAGGCCTTCCACGTACTCGCTCCACGTCACCTCGTCGACACCCGGCGCGGCGGACTTCTTCAGACCGAAGAAGCTCGCCCGCAAAACGTCAACGGTGAGGTGATGCAGGAGCGCCGTCAGCTTGTCCTGTCTGTTCCTGATGACGGCTTCTCGTATGCGGGCCTGCGCTTGTGACACGGCTGCCCGGCTCTGCGTCCGGACCGTGCTTTGCAGTTCCGCATTCTCCTTGGCCCCGCCCCTTCGCTCCACGAGCTCCGCCGCAGCCGAGGCCGCTTTGTTCGCTCGCTTCTTTGCTACTTCGGGCAGGTCCGACTTCTCCGTCGCGCTCATCGTCGGCTACAGCCTCCGGCCTTCCCGACAACGTCCCGGCCACGACTGGCGGGGGCGGCGATGGAGATCTCCCGGTTCCCGTGCAAAAGGCTTCTGCGCATGCCAGGGTCTACGACGACGCGGGGTCGGCGTGTGTCTTGCGATATCGACACCAGCCGTGTTGCCTTCTGTGGGACGGAAAACATCAGCACCCCGAACTTGTCTTACGCCGCTCAATACCTCGCCTGCGCCCTCCCCTGTGAACGCTTCACGTTTGTCCTCGCGGACAACCCGCGCATCACTCGGGGCCAGTGCGGTTCGCTACTCCTTCACCGTGACGGACTTCCACCGTCTACCTCTTGCCGGTCTCCCGGCGCACCCGTCCACAGCATCAAGAGACGACATTCCCATGACCACCGCGTACCGCTTCCGAGCTTCACTGAACTTCCGGGGTGGAGGCATTGCGCAACACTTGATTTGGGCGCTGAGTGCTCTCCCTGGGGGGCACCATGCTGGGATTCAATCGCTGGGGCTTGGTTAAAGGATTGGCTGCGGTCCTGTGCATTGTCGGCATGAGCTGGCTGGCGCTGGATTATTTCGTTCCTGCACCGCCGTCGCAATTTACAATCGCAACAGGCGCGAAAAATAAAACCTACGAGGCTATCGGCCAAAAATATCGGGACATCCTTGCGCGCTCCCATGTCGACGTGGAACTGCGCCTCACCAATGGCGCCGCGGACAACATCAAGCTTCTCAACGACCCGACATCGGGCATCAAGGTCGGGATCGCGCAGGGCGGCATTTCGGACAGCGAACAATCGCCGGATCTGCTGTCGCTCGGCCGCATCAATTATCAGATTTATTGGATCTTTCACCGCGCCGCCGAGCCGCTGGACGATCTGCGGCAGCTTAAGGGCAAACGTATCGCCGTGGGGCCGCCGGGCAGCGGACAACGCGCGACGACCGAAAAAATCCTGGGAATAAGCGGCGTCAATTCCGAGAATTCCACGCTGCTCAATTTGATGACGCAGGGTGCGGAAGCCGCACTGAATGACGGTCAGATCGACGCTCTGTTTCTACCCATCGCCTTGGATGCGCCGGTTCTGCAGACCTTGCTGGAAAACCCTCGCCTGCGCCCGATGAGCTTTACGGAGGCGGAGGCCGTCACCCGCATTTTCCCGTTTCTTGCACGATTGGTTTTGCCGAGGGCGGTGATCGACTTTGAAAGGATCGTTCCGGCCACTGACTTGATCCTCATTGCGACCCCAAACATCGTCCTGGTACGCAACGACATCCACCCTGCGCTGATCGATCTCCTGGCCCAGGCTATCGTCGAAACCAGCGGCAAGCCCGGCATCTTTCAGCGCGCCGGCGAATTTCCAACGCTGATCGATCCGGAATATCCGCTCGCTCCAAGCGCTCTCGATTTCTACAAGAACGGCCCTTCGTTCCTGAATCGGTATTTGCCGTTCTGGATGACCAGCTATGCGCATAGAATTATCGCGGTGCTGATAGCCGTCATAGCGATTGTCCTTCCGGTATTCAGCTATGCTCCCAAGCTGTATCAGTGGTTCGTGCAGGACCGAATGCGCAAATTATATCGACGCCTCAGGATCGTCGATAAGGCGCTGCTGACGGAACTGACTGTCGCCGACGTGCAAAGCCTGCAAACCGATTTGGCGAACATCGATCGGGCAGCGAGCATTGTTCCGATGCGAAATTCCGATCTGTTTTTTGACTTAAGAACTCACATCGATCGTACGCGCACCCTTCTCGCGGCGCGACTCATCGAGCCGCTGAGCCAGGCCGCCAGGTAGGGCTCGATCCCACACACCCGGCATTGGACAAAACAGTCACGCGAGAAATCGACTTGGCCGCACGTCGCAGCCGAGCGGGCCACCTCGTATCGGGATGCCGATCGAGCTGACGCTTGAACCTTTCTCCGGCTGACCTGTCCCACTGGGTAGTGGAACCCCTCGTCTCCTGAAACCCAAAGCGGAGAAGTGTCATGAAATGCTCAAACCCGCACTGCAGTCACGGAATCGGCCTCGTTTCCTACCGGCGCGGTATCTTCGGCAAAGGGCGCTACTGCTCGAAGCGGTGCCGAGACACCTTCGTGGCCGAGCAGCCGAAACGCCCGCACCAAGAACAGAACTCGACGACCTATTTCGAGTGGCTGTTTTTGCAACCAATTGAGAATCCACGGCCGCTGCTGATGCCCGTCCGCGCAAGAGCTCGCTAATTCGCGAAGCGTCGCACCAGTGAAGCCGTCACACCTTGTAACGGCGCTGGAG
Organism: uncultured Alphaproteobacteria bacterium; assembly: GCA_963761185.1. GTDB lineage: Bacteria > Pseudomonadota > Alphaproteobacteria > Rhizobiales > Xanthobacteraceae > BOG-931. Next base: position 2,970,044 of record CAVXFY010000009.1, on the reverse strand, counting down.
CGCGATGAGCGCCGCGAGGCTGACCAGTGCCGTGACGATCATGTAATAGCTCGGCGACAGTTTTGAGCCGGTGATGTCGATCAGCGACTGCGCGGCGAGCGGGGCGAAGCCGCCGAAGATCGGCACGCCGATATTGTAAGCGAGCGACATGCCCGACACCCGCGTCGCCACCGGAAATATTTTTGCCATCAGCGACGGCAGCGCGCCGGAGAACAGCGATTTCAGGAAGCCGAACCAGCACACCATCGCCATCAGCACGACGAGCGAAGCGTGGCCGGCGACCAGCATGAAGGCCGGATAGGACGTGACGATGAACAGGATCGCCGAGGCGATCATGATGCGGACCTGGCCGACCCTGTCCACCCACAGACCGACCAAAGGCACGACAACGGTCTGCAGCGCGGCCGCGGCCACCGCGGCGATGAAGCCGGTCGACTGCGGCAGGTGCAGTTCGCGGATCGCATAGGTCGGCATATAGACCAGCACGTATTGCGAACTGGTCGAGGCCGCGACCGCGCCGATAGTGAGAACAAGCCTGCCCCACTGGTCGACGAACAAATCGCGCAGCGGCGCCTCCGCCTCGCCGGCTGAGAGGAATTCCGGCGTCTCCGGCAATCTGTTGCGGATGTAATAGCCAATCGGCCCGATCAGGAGCCCGAGAGCGAACGGAATGCGCCAGCCCCAGGATTGCAAAGCGTCCGCCGACATCGTCGTCGTCAACAGCACGCCCAGCGACGTCGCGACCAGCGCGGCCATGCCCTGGCTGGCCCATTGCCAGCTGGCGAAGAAACCGGCGCGGTCGGGGCGATGTTCGACGAGAAACGCGGTCGAGCTCGCGAATTCGCCACCGACCGAAAAGCCCTGCAACAGACGCGCGCCGATGACGAGGATCGGCGCCAACACGCCGACCGCGCCATAGCTCGGCATAATGGTCATCAGCGCGGTGCCGATCGTCATCAAGAGGATCGACAGCGTCAGCGCGCGCTTGCGGCCCTTGCGATCGCCATAGGAGCCAAGAAAGATCGCGCCGACCGGGCGCGCCAGAAACGAAATGCCGAACGAGCCGAGCGTGATCAGGATCGACAATGCTTCATTGGCCGCCGGGAAGAACACCTTGGCGACGATGACAGCGAAATAGCCGTAGACCAGGATTTCGTAGAATTCGAGCGCGTTGCCGACGGAAGCCGCGATGATGAGCCGGGTCGCCGCGCCCGTGCCGTGAACCGTGTCGTCAGCTGGAAGTGCGACGGTGCTCATATCGTGTTCAGTGTGCCCGCGCACCAGCGCGCCGGCAAGAGACTGCCACAAAGGCAGATTTCTTCATTGATTGCACGCCCAAACGGTGCCTAAGAGGAATTCGAAGTCAAGGACGACCATAGGGCGTTCGCCTATGGGGTCGCCGCCGCAGGCGGTGCGCTTCGCGCATCCTTGAGTTCGATTTCCTCTCAGGCAGAATGGTGGGCATGCAATCAATGCAGCCTTAGCGCTGCGAACAGCGCCATTTGAACAGGCGCATTGTCGTTGAGCCGCCTCCCTCTAGGCGCGTGCAATTCCCCGTGCGAATGTGCGCGTCAATAACAAACCTGGATCCGCTGGGGAGTCCTAAAAATGCGCCGCATCCGTTCAACCGCACTTGCTGTCCTATTGGCGCTCGGCGCCGCCCCCGCATCGGCACAAACGCCCTACCCCGACCGCCCGATCCACATCGTCGTCCCCTTCCCGGCCGGCGGGCCGTCCGACGTCATGGCCCGCCTCATCGGCGACAAGATGAGCGCGGATTTCGGCCAGGGCGTCGTGATCGATAACCGCCCTGGCGCCAACACGCTGGTCGGCGCCGAGCTCGTCGCCAAGAGCGCGCCCGACGGCTACACGCTCTTGATGGCGATCGATTCGACGCTGGTGATGAATCAATATCTCTACAGCAAGCTGCCTTATGACCCGGTGAAGGATTTTGCGCCGATCACGCTGGTGGCAAAGACCATCGGCCTGCTCGTGGTCAATGCGGCAAGCGACATCAAGACCGCGAAAGATCTGATCGTCAAAGCCAAGGCGGCACCGGGAAAGCTCAATTGCGGCGCCGGCACGATCACGACCAAGCTCACCTGTGTGCTGTTCAATGAGAAGGCCGGCATCGACACCGTGCTGCTCCCTTATAACGGCAGCGCCGAAGTGGCGCACGGCATCCTGACCAAGAGCGTCGACTTCGTGTTCGACGGTCCGTCCGCGGTGCTGCCGCTCATCAAGTCCGGCGACCTGCGCGCGCTTGCCAAGCTCGACGCGCGGCCATTTCCCGCGATCCCCGATCTGCCGACGCTGCCGCAATCAGCCGGCGTCGATCTCGGCAATGTCACGGTGTGGCTCGCGCTCGTCGCGCCGCGCGGCACGCCCTCCCCCATCATCGACAAGCTCGCGGCCGAGGTGGCGAAAGTGCTCAGCGACCCCGGTGTGAAGGCACGCGCGGATGCCGTCGGGCTTGGCCCGGCTACCAGTACGCCCGCCGAATTGGCGGCCTTCATCCAGCAGGAAGCCGCGCGCTGGCCGGAGGTCGTCAAGAAAAGCGGCATGCATTTCGATTGAGGTTAGTGAGTCTCGCGGGGTCGTTGTTGGTCGACGCCCTTCAAACTCCAGGCGTCGCGAATTCTTCCGAGAATTGCGGCGAGCGCGACAACGAGTAATCCGACAACGCACAGGCTCAGAACGACAGTGAACAACAGGAAAAGGAATGCCATTTCTGAAGCCTAATCGTCTTCACTCGCGAAAACAAGCGCGTGTATCTTGGACGAGCTAATTTGAGGCGAGCAGACCTCGCTAGCGCAGCAGGTGAGAGAAACGACATGAGCAAACCCAGGCCGATCGAATATGCCGATGGCTCCATCGAGGTCAGGGCCGTTTACGACGACATCAAAACGACGCGCAACGTGCCCGACGTCAACAATTTCTGGAAATATCTCGCGAACGACCCGAAGACGCTGAAGCGCACTTGGGAGAGCCTCAAAGAGGTGATGGCCCCCGGTGCCCTCGATCCTCTGGTTAAAGAGATGATCTATCTCGCGGTTTCCGTCACCAACGGCTGCGGCTACTGCACGGCGAGTCACGGTGCGGCCGCGGCCAAGGCGGGTATGACGCCGCAGCAGTTCGCGGAACTCATGGCCGTGGTCGGCATGGCCAACGAGACCAACCGCCTCGCCAACGGGTATCGCGTCCCGATCGACCCGGCTTTCGAAAGCTGAGGAATGTTGGGGCGACGCGGGAAAGACGCAGTCGCGCAATGGCAGACCTCATTTTTTCGCGACGTACCCCGATTGACTGGAACGTTTGCATACTCAAGTGTCGGCCGGTGGAAGCGCTCAACGACTCAAAATTCGCATCGATGCCGGTGACCAACTCGCCGCGCGCCTGGTTGCGGCTTGGCGCGACGATGTTGATCTCGACGATCGGCGGAGTCGGGATGTGGTCGTCGTCGTAGCACTGCCCGCGGTGCAATCCGAATTCGGCGTTGCGCGCGCCCAAGCCTCATTGCCGTTCACGCTCGCCATGCTCGGATTTGCGACCGGGGGCGTGGTGATGGGGCGGCTTCTGGATCGGATCGGGATTCTTGGACCAATCAGTGTCGGCGCGGTGGCGCTTGGGATCGGCTATGTCGGCGCCGCCAATGCGGACAGCCTCGTCCTTTTCGCGCTCGCCCATACCATCATCGGCTTTGGCAGTTCCGTCACGCTCGGACCGCTGATGGCGGATATTTCACAGTGGTTCGTCCGCCGGCGCGGACTCGCGGTGACGCTCTGCTCGGCGGAAAATTATTTCGCCGGCGCATTGTGGCCGCCTGTCGTGCAGCGGGTGATCGCACATTATGGCTGGCGTGCCACGCATATCAGCATCGGTGTTTTTTGCAGCGTGGCGATGCTCCTCATCGGCGTGGCGGCGTTGCGTCGGCGCGCGCCGGCGGCCGGGCAAAGCGCGAGCGGACACCGCATCGTGTCGCCGCAAACACTCGGCCTGTCGCCGCGCGCGCTGCAGACCTTGCTTGCCGTCGCCTCGGTCTGCTGCTGCGTCGCCATGTCGATGCCGCAGGTTCACATCATCGCTTATTGCGGCGATCTCGGCTACGGCGTCGCCCGCGGCGCCGACATGCTGGCGCTGATGATGGCGTTCGGGGTTCTGGGCCGCATTCTCTCGGACCTCATCGCCGACCGCGTCGGCGGCTTGCGCACGCTGATGCTGGGATCGGCGCTGCAGGCGGTCGCGCTCCTGATGTACCTGTTCTATGACGGCTTGATCTCGCTTTATGTGATCTCGGCGCTGTTCGGCCTGTTTCAGGGCGGGATCATCCCGAGCTACGCGCTCGTCATCCGCGAGTATTTTGCGCCGAAAGAGGCCGGCACGCGCGTCGGCATCGTACTGATGGCAAGCCTGTTCGGCATGGCACTCGGCGGCTGGATGTCCGGATACATTTTCGATGTCTCCGGCTCGTACCAGGCCGCATTCCTGAACGGGCTCGGCTGGAACGCCGTCAACGGCGCGATAGTGCTGTGGCTGCTCTACCGGCGGCGTTCGCCTCTTGCATTTGCTTAGAGGCCGTTTCGAAAGGGGTTGAGTGGGTGGAGTCGACGTGATTCCAGGTGGTTGCTGACACCAACCCCGGAGTTGCCATGTGGACCCCAACCACCCGCAAGCAGCATATTCGCAAGACGAGCCGATACCAAACTGATGTGACCGACGAGGAATGGCGTGTGATCGAGCCTCAGCTGCCTGGGACGAATGTCACCGGACGACCACGTGCCTGGCCGATGCGCGAGATCATCAATGGCATCTTCTATGTCATGCGGGCGGGTTGCCCATGGCGCCTGCTGCCGAGCGATTTGCCGCCGTGGAGCACGATCTATCGATGGTTTGCGAAGTTCCGGGACGAAGGCCGCTTCGAGAGGATCAATCACGCTATGGTCATGCTCGATCGCGAACGGATCGGACGCTAATCCAGCCCTACGGGTGCGATCATCGACAGCCAGAGCGTCAAGACCACCGAGGCCGGCGGACCCCGCGGTTACGATGCTGGAAAGAAGATCAACGGCCGCAAGCGCCATGCGCTTGTCGACACGGACGGGCGTGGCCTCATGCTCGAACCGCATCCGGCGAGCATCCAGGATCGCGACGGCGGCGGACCGCTTTTGCGGGCTTCGCGCCGCATCTTCCCGTTCATCCAGCGGGTCTTCGCCGACAGCGGATATGCCGGTGAGAAGGTCGCCAAGGCCACGTTGATCGCGGTCGAGATCGTGCGAAAAAACCCCGATCAGGTCGGCTTTGCCGTTAACCCGCGGCGCTGGGTCGTCGAGCGCTTCTTCGCATGGATCGGACGCAATCGACGGCTGGCAAAGGACTTTGAGGCAACAATCGACTCCGCACGCGCTTTCCTCTACGCCGCATCCGTCATGCTGCTCGTGCGCCGGATCGCTCGTCCTTCATGACTTTCGAAACCAACTCTTAGGAGTTGGTGCGTAAAACTTGACCGCAAGACTTGACTACAAGACTTGACTACAAGACTTGCGGAGGCCGTCAAGAAAAGCGGCATGCGTTTCGATTGAAGGTTGATTGAAAGCTTCATGACAAGTCCCGACATCTTCTCCCCCTTCACGCTTGGCCCGCTCACCCTCCCCAACCGCATCGTCATGGCGCCGATGACGCGAAACCGCGCCGGTCCGGGCCATGCGCCGGTTGAGATGAACGCCACTTATTATGCGCAGCGCGCGAGCGCAGGTCTGATCGTCAGCGAGGCGACACAGGTGTCGCCGCAGGGCGTCGGTTATCCGGGGACGCCCGGCATCCATTCGCCGGAGCAGGTTGCCGGCTGGAAGCTCGTGACCGACGCCGTGCACAAAGCCAAAGGGCGGATTTTCTTGCAGCTCTGGCATGTCGGGCGGATTTCGCATCCGTCGTTGCAGCCGGGCGGCGCGCTGCCGGTGGCGCCGTCGGCCATCGCGCCCGCGGGCGAGGCCATGACTTATGACGGCATGAAGCCGTTCGTGACGCCGCGCGCGCTCGAGACCGCGGAGATTTCAGGCGTGGTCGAGGATTTCCGCCGCGGCGCGCGCAACGCCAAGGAGGCCGGATTCGACGGCGTCGAATTGCACGGCGCCAACGGTTATCTGATCGATCAGTTCTTGCGCGACGGCAGTAACAAGCGCAGCGACCGTTACGGCGGCAGCGCGTTAAACCGCGCGCGGCTTCTTGTCGAGGTGACGGAAGCCATCACCGGCGAATGGGGCGCGGATCGCGTCGGCGTGCGGCTGTCGCCGACCGCGCCGTTCAACGACATGGCCGACAGCCATCCGGCGGCGACGTTTTCGGCCGCGGTCGACGAGCTCAACCGTTTCGGCCTCGCCTATCTGCACATCGTCGAGCCCATTGCCGGCGATCCGATTGCGGCCGGCGCGACGCCGGACATCCGCTTCTTCCGCAAAATCTGGCGCGGCGCGCTCATCGGTAACAAAGGCTACGACCTCGCCCGCGCCAATGCCGCGATCCGCGACGGTGCGGCCGACCTCGTGTCGTTTGCCGCGCTGTTTCTCGCCAATCCAGATTTGCCCGAGCGCTTCCGCCGCGGCGGGCCGTTCAATCCGCCGGACCGCAAAACCTTCTACGGCGGCAGCGCCTCCGGCTATACCGATTATCCGGCGATTGGCGCCTGAATTTTACAGGATAAGCCAATGGCTTACCTGAAAACGACCGTCCTGTGACTGCGGTCACTTCGGCCATTGGCCGACCGGACTAGGGTGTTGTCAATGGTTAACAAGGCGTCACCAGGGGACTTCGATGAGCACCGCCATTCGCTATCTGGTTGAAAAGACCAACGAGATTTTCGAAACCAAGATGCAGCACGCCGCGCAACGGATTTGCGAGCGTCAGCACATCTTCCATCGCCGAGCCGCGCAGCGCAGGCATTGAAAGCGGAGATAGGCTCGCGGAAGTGACCTTGAGCGCGGCGATGAGCGACAGTCAGAGCGGCAATACTGGAAGAACGCGGTCCACCCCGCGCACAATCGCGTTGATGGGCGCGGGCGCAACCGTACTCGCCATCATTAACATGTCGACCGGGGCCGAGGCGGCGTCGCAGCCCGTCGTGTCCTGCAATATGCCGGCCTTGCCGGCGGGCTCGTTGCTCTCGTCGGCGGTCTGATCATGATGATGACGCAGAAGTAGCGGCGTGCCGCGCGGATGACAATGCGCGCCGGTCAGTCGGGCTGAATGCGAAAGGTCCGCCGCAGCGGCGCAAACCATGCATCGAAGATCTTCGGGGCTTCGCCCGACGCTTCGAGCTTGAGCAGCGTCTGATTGACGAAATCAAGAAAGCGCGGCTCGTTCTTCTTCAAGGCGAAGCCCGCGGTGCGCGGCAATTCGTACTCGTCGATCAGCGCGAAATTTTCCGCGCTCCCGCTCTTCTGCGCAAACCACAACAGCAGCATCTTGTCGGCGAGAAAACCGTCGACGGTCCCGTCGGCGAGCGCCGCGAAGGCCGCGTTGTAGTCGTCGAAAAGAACGATCTGCATCGTCGGCACCGCGGTTTTGAGTTCCGCGTCGACGCTCGCCGATTTCACCAAAGCGAGCTTGCGGCCGGCAAGCTCTGCGATATGGACGATGCCGCTCGACTTGCGCACCAGCACTTGGTGCGGCGAGTTGAGATAGGCAAAGCTGAAGTCGATGTCTTTGGCGCGCCCCTTCGAGCGGGTCATGCCCACGGCAACGAGATCGACGCGGTCCTGTTGCAGCGCCGATATCCGCTCGGCATTGATGATCGAAATGTCGCGGGTGGTCACGCCGAGAGCTTTGGCGACGCGGCCGGCGAGATCGATGTCATAACCGACAATGCCCTTGCCGGCCTCGCGGAAGCTGAACGGCGGCGAACTCTCGGTCACGCCGACAAGAAGCTCGCCGCGGGCCTTGATGTCGTCGAGCTTATCGGCGGCGGCGGGCATCGCAAAAGCCAGCGCAGCAAAGGCCAGCGCCAAAACCGCGCCGCCGAGAAGCGTGACGAATTCGCGCCTTTTCATCCCCATCCCCAAGCTGTTGCGGCGGCATTCCAGCCGTCCGAATTGAGCGGTTCATCCTCTAGAACGAAATCTTGATCGAGCATGATCTTTTCGGAAAACCGGTTTCCACTTTTCCGGATCATGCTCTAACGCGGCGCGGACGGCGCATCAGTCGGGAGCGAGCAGTGCCTCTATGAACTCATAGCCGAGCCAGATCAGGCCCAAGACGCTCAAACCCGCCGCCACTCCGGAAAACACGGCGGATAATTTGGCGGCCCAGGCGACCGGCGTATGCCACCATGCCTCGCGCGGGTAATTCGAGGCGCTGCGCCAGATGGCCAAAGCGGCGAACGGGATGGTGAGGCTCGCCAGCGAAAACAGCGCGATGATCAGGCCCGTCAAAATTGGCTGCTCGACGCCGATGCCGAGGACCATGCAGATCCCGGTCACGTCCCACAGGAGAGCGAGCGGAGTTCCTAATAGCCAGAAGGTGCGCCAAAGAGCGACCTCTCCGGTCGCCAGTCTCCTCAGGAATTTCATGGACGGGAAACTAGCAGCAGGAGGCCGCGCAGCCAAACCGCAGCGGGCTACCGAGCCACAATTTCACCCTCTATGACTGGCAGGAGGGGCGTGGTATTCGAACAAAGCTAAGGATTTCGCCGTCTTCTCGGAAGAGACGACCGGGTTTCTTCCGCGGCTTCATATGCCGAACCTTAAAGCCGCATGATTCACGCCAGACACATTGTCACAGCCTTCCTGATCGCGGCCTGCCTCGTCGCTACCGGCCAAGCCGCCACGGCGCAGACTCAGGGCGGCGAGCCGCGCGGGCGCGCCTATCTGTTCCGCGGCCTGATCGGCCTGATCGATTGGGGCATGGACGAACTCGCGGCGCGCATCAACCGCACCGGCGTCGTCGCCAATATCGGCTCGCACCTCGAGTGGAGCAGCGTCGCCAATCAAGCCATCGCCGATTACCGCCGCGATCCCAAGCCGATCTCCGTCGTCGGCCATTCCGCCGGCGGCGATGCGGCCATCGAATTCGCCGATGCGCTTGCCGCCGCGCATGTCCCGGTGGCGCTCCTTGTCACATACGATCCCAACCGTACGGCCGGGACCGTGCCGGCGAATGTCGAGCGCTATATCGACCTCTACCAGTCCTCCAACCTTCTCGGCGGCGGCGACCTCGCGCCGGGCCATGGTTTCCACGGCCACTACGCGGCTTTCAACCTCAAGGACCGCCCGGAAATCATTCACGTCAATATGGACAAGTTCGAGCGCATCCAGGAGCAACTGGCCGCGAAAATCAGATCGGCCGGTGCGCGGGGCGAAGGCGAAGCGGTGCCACTGCGCATCGACTATCCGGCCACCGGCCCGATCGAACTCTGGGACTCCGGCGTGCCGGTCCAGGCCCATGCCGGCGACACGCTGCAGACACTGGCGACGGTCTATCATGTGCCGGTCTGGGCGCTGGCCCAGATCAATCAAAAATCGGAAAATGCGACGCTCAGCGAAGGCCAGCGCATCGTCGTGCCGCGCTATCTCGGCCAGAGGCTGGCATCGCGGTCGGCTCCGGCTGAGGCGCCGGCTGCCGCGCCTGCGCCAAGCCCGGTCGCGCCAAGCCCGGCCGCGAACTCAGCGCCGGGCCCGGCCCCGGGAGACGCACCGAGCGCGGCCGCGAGTCCTGCGCCAAACCCCGCACCAAGCCCGCCGGCGAGCGCTGCGCCGAGCCCAGCCCCGGGCGACGTGCCGGTCACGCACTGATCTGCCGCTCTGCCGGCAGATCATCACCGGCCCCTACCGTCAGCGACATCGTTCCGCTACGTGCAGGCGCGCGGCTAATGTAGCTTCGGCGCAGATGCACAAAGCGCTCAGGGGGGCATTCACATGGTCAGTCGCACGGCGAAGATCGCGCGCCGCAAATTCCTGCAGCTGGCGGCGGGCGCCGCGCTTCCGGCTTTGCCGCGGGCAGCATTGGCGCTCGATTATCCGACACGGCCGGTGCACATCCTCCTTGGCGGGCTGCCGGGAAGCCCCATCGACATTTCCGCGCGCGTCGTCGGGCAACGGCTTTCGGACCGGCTCGGACAGCCTTTTGTCGTCGATGATCGTCCGGGCGCCGGAGGCAATATCGCCACGGAGCAAGTCGTGCGCGCCGCGCCCGACGGCTACACACTGTTGATGACGCAAGCGTCGAGCGCGATCAACACGACGCTCTACAGCAACCTCAGCTTCGATTTCCTGCGCGACATCGTGCCGGTGGCGAGTGTCATTCGTATTCCGCTCGTGCTCGAATCCAACCCGGCATTCCCGGCCAAGACGGTTCCCGAACTGATCGCCTATGCCAAGGCCCATCCGGGCGCGGTCAATTTCGGCACGCCGGCGATCGGGACCGCACCGCACGTCGGCAGTGAGCTGTTCATGATGATGGCCGGCGTCAGCATGAATGTCGTGACTTACAAGAGTTCGGCGCCGATGCTCACCGACCTCATGGGCGGCCACGTGCAGATCGGCATCGACGCGGTGCTGTCGTCCGTCGAACAAATCAGGGCCGGCAATCTCCACGCCTTGGCGGTGACGACGGCAGCGCGGCTTCCGGAATTGCCCAACGTGGCGACGGTGGCGGAGACGGTGCCCGGCTTCGATGCGAGCGGCTGGTCGGGCATCTGCGCCCCGAAGAACACGCCGGCCGAAATCGTCGACAAGCTCAACAGCGAGATCAATGCAGCCCTTGCCGACCCCGGAATCAGGGCGCGCTTCACCGACGCCGGCGCCATGCCCTTTGCCGGCTCGCCCGGCGATTTCGCCAAATTCATCGCCGACGAAACCGACAAATGGGCCAAGGTGATCAAGTTCGCCGGCATCAAAGCGGAGTGAGCAAATAGAAATTCATCTACAAGCCGCTTACGCGCCTAGAGTCTGATCCGTTTATATTGAAGCATATCCTGCGTTCCTGAAGGAGTTGGCGCACTCCTGCGCGGTGAAGGTACCGAGCAGCTCGCCGATGCGTCGCCAAGTGGCGTCGATGGTGCGCTCGGCCGCCTTGCGCAGGAGCGTTTTGAGTTTGGCGAAGACCTGCTCGATGGGATTGAGATCGGGGCTATAGGGCGGCAAGAAGAAGAGCTTGGCACCCGCGGCGCGCATGGCACGGCGCACCGCTTTGCTCTTATGGCTGCCGAGATTATCGATGATGACGATGTCGCCGGCTTTGAGCGTCGGCACGAGCATTTGCTCGACATAGGCCAGGAAGCTCTCGCCATTGATCGGGCCATCAATGACGCAAGGCGCGTCAATCCGATTTTGACGCAAGGCGGCCAGGAAGGTCAGCGTTCGCCAATGTCCCTGAGGCACCTTGGCCAGCAGCTGGTGCCTGCGCGGCGCCCAGCCGCGCAACCGCGTCATGTTGGTCTTGGCCCAAGTCTCATCGATGAAGATCAGCCGTGCCGGATCAAGCCGTCTTGATACGCCTGCCACCGCCGACGCCTTCGCGCCACGTCGGGACGATCCGGCTCGGTGGCGAACAGAGTTTTTTTGAAGCTGATGCCAGCATGGTGGACCGTGCGCCAGACCGCACCGTAGCTCGTCACCACGCCGCGCTCGCCAAGCTCCACCACCAAGGCCCGCAAGGTCAGGTCTGGAACCGCGGCAAGGCGCGCCAAAAGCCAGTCCCGCTCGCCAGCCAGCGAACGCGGCCGATTGCCACCCATCCGCTTGGCCCCAGCGCTGCCGGTCGCACGGAACCGCTGCGACCACTTCACAACGCTCGCCACGCTCACTCGGTAAGTGGCTGCAACCTTGCGGCAGCTCTCGCCAGCTGCAACCGCCGCAATCACGCGCTCACGTAAATCGAGAGAATAAGGTCGTGCCATCAGATGCTGGCCTCCGATCCAGCCAGCATCTTGAATCAGAACCGCCCCGATTTGGAAATCCCAAATCGATTCAATCCCGAGGAATCAAACTCTAGCCTGTCCGCTAATTCCTCAAGACTCGTCACGGCATGATCGACCGGCACGCTCGGCGCCGCTTCGCCGCGGCCCGAGCCATGCTCGTTCGGCCGTGCGAGGTGGGCGGCGCGCATGCCGACCGCGGTGGCGGCGGCAAGATCGTTGGAATGCGCCGCGACCAGCATGCACTCCTGCGGTTTCAAATCGAAAGCCGCGGCGGCCGCGAGATAGACGCGCGGCTTCGGCTTGAAATCCTGCGCGATATCGGCGCCGAGAATGGCGTCCCACGGAAAATCGTTGCGGCGCGCCAGATCGACCATCAGCGAAATATTGCCGTTCGACAGCGGCGCCAGCCAGAATATCGTCTTCAGTCGCTTGAGTCCCGGCGGCACGTCGGGCCAGGCGTCGAGCCGATGCCAGCCGAGGTTGAGGTCGTTCTTCTCCGCCTCGCTCAACCCGGTGACGTCAAAGCGCTGCAGGATCGTTTCCAGATTCTGCCGGTGCAGGATGTCGAGCTTGCAATAGGCGCGCCGGCCCGCGCGCACTTCCTCAAGCGCCGGCTGATATTGGCCGCGCCAGGCATCGGCGAAAGCCGGCCAATCGAGCGCATAGCCGTGCGGTTTGAGAATGGCTTCGGCTTCCCGCGCGATCGAAGAGCGAAAATCGACCAACGTGCCGAACACATCGTAGAACAGTGCTTTCACCGGATCCGTCATGCGCAATATCCCTAGCTCAAATGCCTCGGGAATGCCAAAAGCTTGTCTGCTGTTTCCCTTCATCCTGAGGTGGCCGCGAAGCGGCTCTCGAAGGATGCACGGCCCGCGAAATCGGCTCGCCGATTTCAGATTTTGCCTGTCCAAGTCGGCTGTAGCCGACTTGGTTGCCGTCGCCCTTCGAGGCTCGCATCGCTTGCACCTCAGGGTGACGGATAACAATGGAGAGGATAATGCCGGAAGGTCTCGCCGACGTGCTGCACCAACTCATCGTGACGACGCGTATTCTCGCCAACGAAAACGTCCTCGACGCCTTCGGCCATGTCAGCGTGCGGCACCCGAACGATCCCAACCGCTATTTCATCCCGCGCCACCGCGCGCCGGAACTGGCGGAAATCTCCGATCTGATCGAAATGAATCTCGATTCCGAGCCGGTGCGGCCGACGCCATTCCGCCTCTACAGCGAACGCGTGATCCACGGCGAAATCTATAAGGCGCGGCCGGACGTCAATGCGGTGGTGCACCACCACGCGCATGCGGTGCTGCCCTACGCCATTTCGGGGCGCCAGATGGTGCCGGTGTTTCACCTCGGCTCGGTGATCGGACACGTGCCGTTCTGGGACCAGCGCGACGAGTTCGGCGATACCAATATGCTCGTCGTCAAACCGGAGGAAGGCGCCTCGCTGGCGCGCGCGCTCGGGCCGAACTGGATGGTGCTGATGCGCCGCCACGGCGCCACCGTCGCCGGCACCGATCTGCGCCAATTGGCGTTCCGCACCGTGTTCGGCTGCCACAATGCCATGCTGCAAAGCCAGGCCATGGTGCACGGCCATGTCGACCAGCTCTCGCCGGGCGAGCAAGAACTGACCGAAGCGGGCCAGTTGCGGCCGATGCCAATCGAACGCGCCTGGGACTATTGGGTGCGCCACGTCGAGAAAGCGGGACTGATGCCCGCGATTGCCACGGCAAAGCGCAAAGCCGCGCCGGCGAAGGCCGCGGCAAAGCGGAAGACCGCCAAGAAGCCCAGCGCCAAGAAACGCCGCTAGAGCATGATCCCGAAAAGTGGAAACCGGTTTTCGGAAAAGATCATGCTCAGAACGCAAAATCTAGGCTGCTCTAGCGCTGCGCTTCCGTTCTGGCGTGGTGATCCGCTTGCGCCCACTGGCAAAACGGATTCATCGCCAGCGAGCCGTTGTAATATTGCTTCTGCCCGGTGACCTCCGGCCCGATCCATCCCGGCAATTCGACGGGATGGTGCTCGCTCGGCAGTTCGATCTCGGCAATGAACAAACCGGCATTGGCGCCTGAAAACTCGTCGACTTCAAAGGAGAGGTCGCCACAGGGCACGATATGCCGGGTTTTTTCGACAATCGCACCCTGCCGCAGCGGCATCAAAGCCTCGGCCTCCAATGTCGGAACGGCGTATTCAAGTTCGAGACGGCGCAATGCCGAAGGCGACGATTTCAGCGTCAGCGTCGCTTTGCTGTTGTCGCGAATGCGAACCCGGATCGATACTTTTGGATTGGTGTCGAGATAGGCTTGCCGGATATCGGAACGGCTGATCGCAAATTTTCGCCAATCGTCATTTCGCACAAGGAATTTACGCTCGATCTCGATATTCATGGAACCCGCTTGAACCCAATTGGAACTTCACTTGCCATGCTTGATGACGGAATCGCGACAAGATGGTTAGCAACCGCGCGGCGCAAGCTCAAGTCGCCTAGGGCGAAACTGTCTTAGATGAATCGGTTGTCGCTCTAGCATCTTGATTGAGCATGATCTTTTCGGAAAACCGGCTTCCACTTTTCCGGATCATCTCTAGGCCCACGATCGTCGCGTTTGCAACAGATTACTTCGCCGAACGCGGTAATGGTGTATTCGATCTGGCGACGCGCCCTATTGCGCGGGCGTACAGGCGAGCTTGGCCAAGTGCCCGGAGCGATAGATCAGAAACAGATCGTTGGTGTAGTGAAAGAACTCGCCGGTGAAATCCTTGGCTCGGAATCGGAGCGTGATCTGATCGTCGCTCGTCACGGCGCTTTTGACATCGCCGCTGCCGAGATCGAGCGCGATCTTGTGCGCGGAAACCAGATTCAATTTCACCGTCATGGGCGTTTGCTTGAGCGACACCGGCTCGATCTTGACGCCAGTGCAGGAGAACTGGGTCGCCGCCGCCCCAGCTGCGGAAGCTATCGAACAGGCCAAAATTGCCGCGACTATAAGTGTTGACGGTCGGATCATGATCGCCGCTCCAGCGTGCGCGAATCTTGTCGGAACTATACCGCGAAACGGCCGGCGGGCGGGAGAATTGGCGTTCCGCACCGAACGGCGCCCGGATGGAGGCCGCGTCCGGGAAGAGCCCGGACGCGCCGACAGCGTTGTGGATCGTCAGCCGAATACCGAGAAATCCGCGATCGGCTCGGCGACATAGCCGTAGCGCAGATTGTTCGGCTCGCGGCCGGCCTTGTCGTATTTAGCCTTCAGCGCCGTGAGCTTGTCGTTCTTGAACTCGAGTTCGGCCTTTTTCGGCTCGACGCCGTAGAGCCTGGCATTGTTGCCGCCGAAGATCGCGCTCTTGACCGGCCCGGTGGCGGGGCCGAGCGGGGCGAAGCCGTATTGCTTCTGCATGTCTTCAGGGATCTCGAGGCGCCGCAGCCCTTCAATCTGCCATTGCGGCGAGCCGGTCCATACTGCGTCGGTGCCCCAGCAGACATGATCGGCTCCCATTTTCTTGATCATGGTGCCCATCAAGGCCGCCGTGACCTTGGGCTCCGCGACCAAGGTCATGGCGAAAAGCTGCCCGACATCGGCATAGACATTGGTGACATCGTATTGCGCGGGGATATCGGCGAGGTCGCTGGTCCAGGAGATGCGGCCGGTGCGCTCGAACTCCGCCAGCGCCACTTTCGGATCGCCACCGACATGGCGATAGGCGCCGTGATAGATGATGAAGTTGAGCTGCGGCCAGTCTTTCGCCGCCTGGCCGACGTCGCTCGCGTCGACAAAGCCGCGCAGATTGGGAAACTGGCGGTCGAGCGGCGGCGCGAACAGGCCCTTGTGCACGCAGACATTCTTGATGCCGGCTTTGACAAATTTCTCGTAGCCGAGATAGGCGACTTTCTCGTCGTCCATGCGCCACGGATAGCGGCTGGTGTCTTTATGGGTGTTGTCGCCGATCGTATAGCCCTTCATCGATTCCGGCTTGAGCGCGAGCGCGGCATCGACCTTGTCGAGCCAGCCGGGCTGGCCCGGCGTGAAGATGGCGTGCGAAAACAGCCGCCGCGCGCCGAAGCGCGCGTTCACCTTGTCGCGCGCTTGCGCCATCTGCTCGTTGGTGAGGAACCAGTCCTGCTCGATGTCCGACGGCGCCGACGAGATCAGGACGATCTTGCTGTCGCTATCGAGGAAAATCTCCTTGACGTAATTGTCGTATTTCAGATCGTCGATGGTCTGTTCCTTGCCGGCGAGATCCTTGTTCCAGCCGGCTTTGCCGACCGCGGCGCGCATGGCGACGAAATTCTTGATGCGGGTGTCGTCGCGCAGGAAATGCGTGTGCATGTCCATGATGAACTGGTCTTTGAGCGAATCGGCGCGCTCATCCGCCATGGCGGGCGTGGCGGCTTCGGCATGCGTCGCGTCGAAGAAATTGCCGAAAGTCTCGTTCATCGCAACATAGGATGCCGCCATACCGGCCGCGGTCTGGAAGAAGCGGCGGCGCGAGACGCCCTGCTTCTTGGCTAACCCGTCGGCGAGATCGAGGAGCCGCGCCTGCAATTCGCGCTGCTTCTCGGTTTGCGGATAGGGATAGAACTCATCGCTCGAGACGATCTGCGTCGGGATCGGCGTGTCATAGGGCAACAGTTCCGAAGGTGTCAGCATCTCGCGGTCGTCGTCGCTCAGAAATCCCATGGCGCTCTCCTTGCCCTGTCGTCCTCGATGTCGCCCCGTCTATCGCGGGTTTCGCAAACTGCATCGTAGCAGTTCGCGCCCGCCCGGCGAAGGCCATTGCGGCGCGAGTCCTAAACCCTAGTCCGTCATCGCATAGGCTTTGCACCAGCCGTCCGGACTGATCTCGCCCTCGACGACTTTGCAGGCTTTCGGCTCGTCGAACAGCGAGCACGTCGCGCACATTTGAATGCCCTTCGGACTGTCCTGATATCCGGCCTGCTGCTTGGACATCTTGCCGCCGCGCTGCGCCGAAGATCGCTTTGGCCACAACGGCCAGCCGGCCAGGCTCGCGAGCGCGAGCCGCAAAAAACTCCGCTTCGATCGATTGCTCATGGTCCACACCGCTCGACAGTTGGCAGAAAGCCCGTTATCGCTTCGCGCATCGTCGGTTCCCTGCAGATTGCCGTGTCACGTCACGATATAACAGCGCGGGCAGTCCTTTGTTCACCCGCCGAAGAGGAAACCCATAGAGGAAACCAATGGCCAAAAGTGCGTCAAAAACCGTGAAAAAAAGCATGCAGTCGCCGCGCCTCCCCGAACTGTCGCCGGAGACATTCACGCCCGCGCAAAAGGCGCTGACGGAGGCCATTGCGTCGGGCCCGCGCGGCGTGTTCAAACTGTCGGGCCCGTTCGGGGTCTATCTGCATTCGCCCTCGTTCGGCGAGCTCGCGCAAAAGCTCGGCGGCCACCTGCGCTTTCTGACCAGCGTGCCGCCACGGCTGTCGGAATTCGCCATTCTCTGCACCGCGCATCATTGGAAGGCGCAATACGAATGGGTGGCGCATGTGCCGCAGGCGGAAAAGGCGGGAGTGAAACCGCAGACCATTAAGGACCTGCAGGCCGGACGGTCGCCGAAGAAAGCGCCACGCGATGAGATGGCGATCTATGAATTCGTCAAGGAACTCTATGCGAAGAGACGCGTCGGCAATGCCGCGTATAACAAGGTGCGCAAACTGCTCGGCGACGCCGGCACGGTCGAGCTGGTCGGCATTCTCGGCTACTATGCCATGGTGTCGATGACGCTCAATGTGTTCAAGGCGCCGCTCCCGGACGGCACGCCGGTGCCGTTTCCCGAGCCGAAATAACCGGCATCGCCCGGCCGCTCGTCCCCGCAAAAGCGGGGACCCAGCGCGAAATCGCAAGACTGGATTCCCGCTTCTGCGGGAATGAGCGGAAGGGCGTCGGCCGGCTCTTACTGCTTCTTCATCTGCATCATGCCGCCGCCGGAATTTCCGCCGCCGGAATTCTGCATCATCATGCTGCCGCCGTGGTCGCCGCCCATCATCATGGAGCCGCCGCCCGTGTCAGCCACTCCGGGAGCGGGTGCTCCGATTCCGGCGATGGGATATTCAACGTCTACCGTGCCGGCGTGATCGAATTTCAGCGTGGCCTTGACGTTCTGACCCTGCTCCAACGGATGTTTCAGATCGACCAGCATCATATGAAAGCCGCCCGGCTTCAGCGTCACCGTCTCGCCCGGCTTGATTTCGAGACCGCCCTCGACGGGACGCATTTTCATGACGCCGTCTTCCATCGTCATGGTGTGGATCTGGCATTGCGCGCTCGCATCGCTCGACACGCAATTGACCCGATCCGGCTCGGTGCCTTTGTTGGTGATGGTCATGTAGCCGGCGCCCGACGATGCCCCTTTCGGCGTCGCCCGCGCCCAAGGTTGCGAGATGTGGATCGAGCCGACATCGTAATCGGCGGCTTGGACAGGCAGCGACCACAGCGCTTGCGCGGCCAGCGCGACGATGGCGCCGATAGCGATGGCGCCTATCGCGGGGATGGACTTTGATTCGAGATTCTTCATGGACTTGCTCCGTATGGAAAGTCTGCCGTAGCGGCAAAGATCTTTGGGCTTAGTGATCGTGCTCAGGCGGCCGGCGGAGCGCGCGAGCGATGCGCATTGTCGACCCGCTCGGCCAAATGCGGACTGATGCCAAGCGCGGGCGCCATGGTTTGCGCCACAACCGGCGCAGTCACCACCGCATCGGCCGGACTTGGGCAAACCGGGGCGCCGCTGCAACAGCCGGTGAGACAGGCGTCGAGACAGTCCTGTCCGTGGTTCGCGGGCGCGGAATGGCCGGAAACGGCGGAACAGATCGGCAGCACCGCGGTGCCGGCGGCGGCAACCGGGACGCTGACGGCAAGCAAAATCGCTTGCAATGCGACCGCATAGGCCGCTGCCAGCGCTATCCCGGCGCGCGCATGGTGCCGCAAGCTCATAGGCCCAAATCTAATTCAGTTCCGGACCCGTGGAAATGGCGAGGAACCCGTGGTTCCGTCAAGGATTATCCGCGCGCCATGCATGAATTCTGGACTTAGAGATTGGGCGGCGGCGGAGTATTCTTATCGTCATGCAGGCAGCACCCGACCGAAAAGAGTTCGACCGACCCCGGCGAGTTCGGGCAGGTGCTGGCATTTCGCCGGGCGGCGTCCGCGCACGAGCCCGCAAGCGGCGCGGACAACGCCTTCGCCCGCTACGAGCAAGAGCAGGAAGAACCGATCGACGATCGGCAGCGCATGCTGATGAACACGATCGCGGCGGGGATCGTGATTTTGCTGGTCAGCGCCGGCGTCTGGATCGCCGACACCATCTCGGTCTCGGTCAAAGATCAGGATTGCGCGCTGCAGGGCCGCAGCAATTGCGCGCCGATCGAAGTTCCGGCGCAGCGCTAAGCCCAAAGGCCAATCTGCGTCGGCCCACTTGGCTTGCGGGTTCGACGAAGCTTACTCGCAAAGGAAGCTTACTCGCAAAGTCAGTGCGAGATGCGCTCAGTTCGGCATCTGCTGGGCTGCCGCGGGCGCCGCCTGGTGGTGAGCCGGCGGAGCGCTGTGCTCGGGAAGCGCGATCACGGGCGTGCCGCTGTCGGCCACGGGCTTGAGATCCGGCGCGTTCATGGCGCCGCCGTTGCCGGTCTTGGCGGGCGCCGCCGGCGCGGCCTCGGGCTTGGCCGGCGCGCCGCCGCCCGAGGGGGCATTGAGCTGGGGCGAATTGACTGGCGTCGGGCGCGGCACCGTGGTGCCCGGCGCCGGCATGCGGTGCGAGCCGACGATCGCGAGAACCTCGCTGATCACGCGCGCGTGCAGCCGCGGCGACTTGTCGATGTTCAAATGGTCGATGCTCGGATCCGAGCTGACATCGACATTGACGAGCGTGCCTTTGAAGCTCGCACCTTTGCGCATATAGGCGTAGCTGCGCTGCGTCAGATTGAGAACGCGGGCGATATTGCCGGAAGCGGCAAAGGATTGCGTGCCGTCGAACGGCACCGCGAGCGCCACCGGCACGCCCTTCGCGCCGAGATAGGCCGACATTTCCATGACCGCGTCGGCGCCGAGCGAATGACCGATGATGATGATCGGGCCTTCCTTGCCTGCTTTGTAGTTCGCGGCGGCCGAATCGGCGAGCGATTGCCATTCGGTGTGATTGTGCACCGTGGCATAGACGCCGCGCCTGTTGAGTTCCTCGGCCAGCGTATCCATGCCGAGCGAGAAGACATTCAACAGCCCGCGCAGCAGATAAACGTGCGCGCGCGACTGCGCCATGCTCGGGCCCGTGCCGAGCGCAAGCATCATGCCGGTTGCCAGCATCCAAATCGCCGTAAATCGCCGCCAACCTGTCAATGCTGCCTCCTCACCGCCTGCCGAATGTTACGCGAAACTTCAATCCGGTACGCCCAGTTCATTCTAAGCGATCCATACCGCACCGCCAGAATTTGTGGCTGGAATTTTCCCGGAATTACCCTTGGCACTGCAAACCCGCACCGACCTGTGCCAAAAATGCAACGTGCCGCGCCGCTCGCCGCGCGAGACATCAATACAGCCATCAATAGAACCACGGCACCACCCGCGCGGTGCGGCCCATATAGGTACGATATTCCTCTCCGAACGCGGACATCATCATCTCTTCCTCGCGCCCGACACGGCCGAAAAACAGGATGCCGAACCCGACAAAACCCGAAAACCCCGCGATCCAATTGGGCAACAACAAGGCTTGCGCCAGCGCCATCAGCCAGAACGCCGAATACATGGGATGGCGGACGAGTGCGTAGACACCGGTTGTGACGAGGGTATGGCGCTCCCGCAAATCCAGGCTGACCGACCAGTTCTTTCCGAGATCGTGATGGGTCCGCCAAAACAGCCACACGCAGGTCACATCGACGGCGATGCCCAGGTATGTCAGCACCGGCATGTAGGGATAGTCGGCAAAGCGCGGAAAATGCGCCACGACATAGACGAATGGAATAATGCCGAGGCCAGTGAACGATGCCGCCATCAGCAGGCGCTCGCGGATGTCGCGCCGGGATTGGCTCACCGGCGTCTTGCGCGAGTGCCGTCCGGGGCGCTGCCGCAGCACGACCCAGGCCCCCATGAAGACGAGCCAAATTATCTTTGCGATCGTCGCGGTCACGCGCTCGGCTCCACTGCCGCCAATGTTCCAGAACTCAAAGGCAAGTCGACGAGCGAACCGTCGACGCCGAAGGCGGCGACCGCCTGATCCGGATTCTCGACACGATCGGCAAGTGCGATCGGGCCGCACACCAGCATGTAATAGTCGTAGAAATAGCGCCGCTCATTGCCCATGACTGCCTGGCGATGGATGCGCAGAAAACTGAGACGGAAGCGCCGGTAAGTGTGCTCCTCGACCATCAGGCGAATGCGGATGATTTTGACGATCGGCTTTCCCGTGGCGGGCATGCCGAGCGCGACCACCGGATCGACCTTATAGACATTAATGACATCGACCAGCGCCTGATATTCGACCCAGAAAATGCCGGGCACATTGGCGATGCGGCCCACGGTTTCGCGCACCCAGCCGGCCGCCGGGTGCAATGCGACTTTCAGAAGCGACGAACCGCTCGACACCAGGTGAAGCTCCTTGCCCCTGGTCGCCAGCTGCGGATCGAGCTTGAGCGCGCGATCGAGCACGATGAGCGAGAGCGGCGCGCCCAGACTGTGACCGTCGATGACGACCTCGTCGGCGTCGGTCTGTCTCACGATGCGCACGAGCTCGCGGGCGAGAACATCGAGCCGCTCTTCCAGCCCAGGCCGGACGCGATGAATGAGATCGCGCGCAAAATACCAGTCGTCGAGCGCGTAGCGGATATGCCAGAAGCGTCCCAAGGTCAGACGGAACGCGACAAAGAACGCAAACCACAACAGCGGCGCCAGCAGCATGGGATACGGCAGGCCGAGATGGCTTACGGCAAAGCGCGTCAGCGCGATCGACGCCCACATCATGCCGAGCACGAAGATCAGTGGCGACAGAAAGAATCCGCCGTAGCGCCAGGCGACGATGAAATATTTGACCACGGTTCCGGTGAGGATGAATTCCAACAGCGCCGCGATCCCGAGCGGAAAGCGCAACCAGTCGCTCTCGGCTGCGTCGGCGCGCACAAAATCGTCCCAGCGGAACCAATGAAAATCGGTCGTGACGCGCCAGTTCGGGCCGAAACACCCAACCGACCAGCTCGCCACCGCACCGTCCGCCGACACAACCGGAGGCGACACCTCGCCCTGCACGTTCCAGGCCTTCTGGAACCGCGCCATTTCGCGGATGAAACGGTGGTGCTGGCGTTCCGCTCCGACCGGCTCATAGCCCGTCATCTGCACGAAACAACGCTTGCGCACAGTTCTATCAACCTGTTGCGCCTTCGGCATGACCCACCTTGGGTGACCTTTGCAGGACCTCTCGGGCGGTTCATTAGGTAATATGGCTTGATCGATCAAGCGCGCCCGCGGGCGCGACCCGGCGCATTGCACCGCAACAGGCTCGTGGCGCAAGTTCTTGGCGGAAGCCCAAAATCGACCGTTCCGCCATGCCCCCGACCGCAACTCCGGATATAGCGTCCGCCGTTGAACTTACCAGCATCCTTCGCTATAGGGGGCATTCACATTGAGGGGCCCGAACCACGGGCTGCTCGCGCCGGGCTGGGC
Source organism: uncultured Alphaproteobacteria bacterium (assembly GCA_963761185.1). Taxonomy (GTDB): domain Bacteria; phylum Pseudomonadota; class Alphaproteobacteria; order Rhizobiales; family Xanthobacteraceae; genus BOG-931. The sequence goes on along the minus strand of CAVXFY010000009.1, from coordinate 2,947,481 downwards.
CGGCGCTTATTCCTTCGGACCAATGAGCACGCCCGATGTCCACTACGTTCGATAAAGTGGCTGAAATCATTGCGGAAACCTGCGATATCCCGCGTGAAAATATCAAGCCGGAAAGTCACGCCATCAATGATCTCGAGATCGACAGTCTCGACTTCCTCGACATTGCCTTTGCCATCGACAAGACTTTCGGCATCAAGCTGCCGCTCGAGCAATGGACCCAGGAGGTCAACGACGGCAAGGCGACGACGGACCAGTATTTCGTGCTGAAAAACTTGAGCGAGCGGATCGACGAGCTGATCGCGGCCAAGGGCGCCTGAGGCGCCATAGATGCGTCTTGAATATTTTCAGATGATCGACCGCTTCGCGGTCGTCGATATCGGCGAGCGCATGACGCGTGCGGTCTGCAAAGTGCCGATGGAGAGCACGGTTTTCGAGGGCCACTTCCCGGGCTATCCGCTGATGCCCGGCGTGCTGCTGATCGAGTGCATGGCGCAGACCACCGGCTGGCTGGTGAGCGCGCTCACCGGCTTCACCGGCCTGCCGTTCCTCGCCGGCGTCAAGGAAGCCAAAATCCGCAACGCCGTGTTTCCCGGCGACGAGCTCGAATTCGAAGGCAAGGTCATTCACGAAGGCTCGGGCTACGCCATCGGCGAAGCCAAGGGCTGGTGCAAAGGCGCCCCGATCTGCGACGCCAGCTGACCTATCGCATCATTCCTTATCCGAGCCAGGAACTGCGCCAAGGCCTCTGGGAATGGGCCGAGCGCATCAACTTCCCGGCCAAGGAGTACGCGAAGTGAGTGATCGCCGCGAGGTGTGGATCACCGGCGTCGGGCTCCTCACCTGCCTGGGCGAGGGCGTCGACGCGGCTTGGGGCCATCTCGAGCGCGGCGACCCGCCGCCCTACGACGACAAGAGCTTCGCGCCCTACATCGTGCATCCGCTCGGGCCGATGAGTTTCGACAAGCAGATCCCGAAGAAGAGCGATCAGCGGCAGATGGAGATCTGGCAGCGGGTCGGCGTCTATGCCGCAGGCCTGGCGCTGGCCGACGCCGGCATCGCCGGCAATCCGGAACTGCTCGACCATGCCGACATGATCGTCGCCGCCGGCGGCGGCGAGCGCGATATCGCGGCCGACACCGCGATCCTGACCGGCATGCGCAAGACCAATAGCCCGGCGCCTTCCTCAACGAGCGGCTGATGAGCGATCTGCGCCCTACCCTGTTCCTGGCGCAGCTGCCCAACCTCCTCGCCGGCAATATTTCGATCGTGCATGGCGTCGTCGGCTCCTCGCGCACGTTCATGGGCGAGGAAGCGGCCGGCGTCGACGCCGTGCGCGTCGCGCAGGCGCGCATCGCCGCCGGTCAGAGCGAACTGACGCTGGTCGGCGGCGCCTATCACGGCACGCGCTGGGACGTGCTGCTCGCCTTCGAGCTCGGCGGCGTCGTGCTCAAGGACAAATTCGCGCCGGTCTGGGATCGCGGCCCGCACGGCGGCATCGCGTTCGGCACCATGGGCGCGTTCCTGGTGCTCGAAAGCCGCGAGCACGCGCAGGCGCGCGGCGCGAGACCGCGGGCGCGGATTTCGCAGTGTTCTCCGACCGCAATGCCGCGCGTCGAACGGCGAAGCGGAGGCAACGCTGCGCCGTCAATGGGACGCCATCGCACCGCAGGTCGACCGCGCCCATGCCGCGATCATTTCCGGCGCCGCGGGGCTCGAGCCCGCGACCTCGGCGGAGCGCCCATGTCCTCAAGGAGATCGGCCTTCCCGTTCGCAATACCGGGACGTATATCGGGCATGGGGTCGAGAGCCAGTTCATGGCCAATCTTGGCATCGGCTGCGCCGCGATCGAGCATGGCAAGCTGTTCGCCCCGACGGGGTCGGGAGATATCGGCGCAAGTCCGCCAGAGCTGTCCCAGGTCGTCGTCACCAGCGTCGGCAATTGGCGCGGCGAAGGGCTCGCACTGCTCGAACGTGTCGATTAGCGCGCGGTTTGCGCGCCAATTGACGGAGAGCGTCATTGAAGGAGAGCGTCATGGCAGCGCATCGCGACAAAGCCGGCCGCCCGATCATCGCCGTCACCGGCATGGGCGTCGTCACCTCGCTCGGCGTCGGCAAGGCCGACAATTGGGCGAAACTCTCCGCCGGCGTCTCCGGCATCCGCCGCATTTCGCGCTTTCCGACTCGACGGCCTGCGCACCACCATCGCCGGCACCGTCGATGACGTCTACAAGGACTACATGCCGCCGGCGGAGCTTTCCGAGCGCATCGCGCTGCTCGCCGGCGAGGAGGCCATTGCCCAGGCCGGCATCGGCACCAAGGGCCACTTCCCCGGCCCGCTGTTCCTCGCGCTCGCCGCCGCTCGAAATCGAATGGCCCGATCGCATCAAGATGGCGGACATGGCCTGCGGCCAATGCAGGTACGCGACCTATCCCGATCTGATGCGGGTGGCGGCCGAGCCGCAATTCGCGCCGATCTACGAGACGCTTCAAATATCGCCATCATCGGCGAACATCTCGCCGAGCATTTCGGCACCGAAGGCTCGCCGATCTCGCTGAACACGGCCTGCGCGTCCGGCGCCAGCGCGATCCAGCTCGGCGTCGAGGCGATCCGCCGCGGCGAATGCGAGGCCGCGCTCGCGATCGGCGCCGACGGCTCGCTGACGCCGGAATCGCTGGTGCGCTTCTCGCTGCTCTCGGCGCTCTCGACCCAGAACGATCCGCCGGAGCACGCCTCAAAGCCGTTCTCCAAGAACCGCGACGGCTTCGTGCTGGCGGAAGGCGCGGCGCGCTCTGGTGCTCGAAGACTACGATCACGCCCTCGCGCGCGGCGCCAAGGTGCTCGGCATCCTCGAAGGCTACGGCGAGAAATCCGATTCGTTTCATCGCACCCGGTCGAGCCCCGACGGCAAGCCGATCATCGCCTGCATGCGCAATGCGCTCGCCGATGCCGGCGTCGGCCCGGAAGACATCGACTACATCAACGCCCACGGCACCTCGACGCCGGAGAACGACAAGATGGAGTATCTCGGCGTCTCGACCGTGTTCGGCGAGCGCATCCGCGACATTCCGATCTCGTCGAACAAATCGATGATCGGCCACACGCTGACGGCAGCCGGCGCGGTGGAGGCGGTGTTCACGGCTACTGACGCTGCAGCACCAGCGCATGCCGCCGACCATCAATCACGCCATTCCCGATCCCGGCGATCCCGCTCGACGTCGTGCCCAATGTGGCGCGCGACGCCCGCATGCGCCGCGCCATCTCCAATTCGTTCGGCTTCGGCGGCCAGAACGTCTCCCTGGTGCTGACGCGGGAGCCGGCGTGAGCTCAGCAGCACCCACATTGGACAAGACGACGAGCGCCGCACCGGTGAAGACGATGCGCGCGCTCACGCTCATCGCCGACCGCAAGATCGAGCTGCGTCGACGTCGCTGCGCCGCCGGCGCCGGCGGCCGGCGAAGTGCAGATCGGCATCAAGGCGATCGGGCTCAATCATATCGACGTCTGGGGCTGGCGCGGCATGGCGTTTGCCAAGCGCAAGCTGCCGCTGATCGTCGGCGTCGAAGCGGCGGGCGAAATCGTCGCGGTCGGCCCCGACGTCGACCGCGTCCAAGGTCGGCGATCGTGTCGTCGCCTATGGCGGGCTGACCTGCGGCAACTGCAAAGCCTGCCGCGAGGGCCGCGACAATCTCTGCGAAAACGTCGGCAGCATCATGGGCTTCCATGTCGACGGCTTTGCCCGCGATCTCGTCAACATGCCGGCGCGGCTCGTGATCCCGGTGCCCGTCAATGTGAGCTTCCGCGATGCCGCCTGCGCGCCGGTCGCCTTCGGCACCGTGCAGCACATGCTGTTCGACAATGCCAAGCTCGAGCCGGGCGAGACCATTCTGGTGCAGGCCGGCGGTTCCGGCATCGGCACCGCCGCGATCAAGATGGCGAAAGCGATCGGCTGCACCGTCATCACCACCGTCGGCGACGACGACAAAGCGGAAAAGGCCAAGGCGCTCGGCGCCGATCACGTCATCAATTACCGCACCGACCGCTTCGAAGGCGTCGTGCGCAAGCTCACCGGCAAGAAGGGCGTCGACGTCGCCTTCGAGCATGTCGGGCCCGACACGTTCAACGGCTCGCTGCTCTGCCTCAAGCGCGGCGGGCGGCTGGTCACCTGCGGCTCGACCTCGGGCCAGTCGACCACCATTCAATCTGTTCCAGCTCTATCTGCAGCAATACCGCATCTTCGGCTCGTTCGGCGCTCGATGCGCAATATCCGCGAGAGCCTCGCCAAGATGGCGTCGGGCATGTTGCCGGTGATCGACACCGAAGTGCCGCTCGCCGAATTCGAGCGCGGCCTGGCGCGGCTCGAAAGCCGGCAGGTTTTCGGCAAGATCATCGTCTTGTTCTAAAGCATGATCTGTTCGGACTACCGGTTCCCCTATTCCCGGATCATGCCCTGATGCGCGGCTCGCGCCTCAAACCTCTGCTCGACACGGTCGCCGGCGCGCTCGCGGTCGGCCTTCTCGGCGCGATCAAGCACACCGACCGCAAGCGCACGGCGAATTTCGCCGGCGCGCTGATGCGCAAGGTCGGCCCGCTGTTCAAGGAACACCGCCTTGGCCGCGAAAATCTGCGCGCCGCCTTTCCGGAAAAATCCGACGCCGAGATCGAAACAGATCCTCGGCGGCGTGTGGGACAATCTCGGCCGCATCGCGATCGAGTTCGCCCATCTCGACGAATTCTGCGTCGACGGATGTCGGCACGCGAACGCCCGACGTCATCACCTATCGCGCCGGAAATCGCAGGAACGCTTCGACGCGATCATGAAAAGCGGCAAGGCGATGATCGGCTTTGCCGCCCATCTTCGCCAATTGGGAACTGCCCGCGGTCGGCGCGCAATCTGATCGGGGTGAAGTCGGCCGTGCTGTATCCGGCGGCCGAATATCGGCGCGGTCAGCGACGTCATCGTCAAATTGCGCGAACCGCTGATGGGCCAGTTGATTCCGACCGAGCCTCGACGCGCCGGTGAAGATCGCGCGCCTTGCGCAATCCGGCGTCCATGTCGGCATGCTCGCCGACCAGCATTACACGCAGCGGCGTCGAAGTGACCTTCTTCGGCCGGCGCTGCCTGGCCAATCCGCTGATCGCGCTGCTCGCGCGCCAGACCGGCTTGCCGATCTACGGCATGCGCGTCGTGCGCAATCCCGACGGCAACAGTTTTTGGGGCGAAGATCACCGATCCAGTCGAGCCCGTGCGCGACGCCGACGGCAAGCTTCGACATCAAAGGCACCATGCAGGCGATCACCGCGGTGATCGAAGGCTGGGTGCGCGAATATCCCGAGCAATGGCTCTGGCTGCACCGGAGATGGCGGTGAAGTCCCATTTGAACCGGCGCTGGAACAGCGCCAAGTCTCCATTGATCGCACGCCCAAACGCTGCCTGAGAGAAATTCGAAGTCAAGGACGATCCATAGGGCGGAGAGCGCCCTATGGATCGCCGCCGCAGGCGGTGCGCTTCGCGCATCCTTGAGTTCGAATTTCTCTCAGGCAAAATGGTGGGCATGCAATTCAATAGATAAATCTGCCTTAGAGGCAGTTTCATATGTGCCGATCTACGACGGGCCTGCAAAGCTTGCCCGAACCGGATAGGATGCCGCGATGAAAGATAGCTACAACCGCCAGCTTCGCGACATCCTCAATCGGCGCGAGACCATCCTCCTGCCGGGCGCCGCGAACGCGCTCGCCGCGCGGGTCATCGAAAACATCGGGTTCAAGGCGATCTATGTCAGCGGCGCCGGCGTCACCAATACTTATCTCGGCATGCCGGATATCGGGCTGATATCGGTGACCGAACTCGCCGATCATGTCGGCGCGATGCGGGACGCGGTGTCGCTGCCGCTGATCGTCGATGCCGATACCGGCTTCGGCAACGCCATCAATGTCGGACGCACAGTGAAAACACTGGAGCGCTCCGGCGCCAGCGCCATTCAGCTCGAGGATCAGGATTTTCCCAAGCGCTGCGGGCACTTTTCCGGCAAGAGCGTCATCGGCCGCGGCGAAATGGTGCAGAAGATCCACGCCGCGGTCGACGCCCGCAGCGATGCCGATCTCGTCATCATGGCGCGCACCGATGCGATCGCCGTCAACGGCTTCGATGACGCCATGGAACGTGCGGCGGCCTATATCGAAGCCGGCGCCGACATGACCTTCGTCGAAGCGCCGCGATCCGAAGAGCAGATGCGCGAGATCCCCAAGCGCCTTGCCGTGCCGCAGCTCGTCAATATCGTCGCCGGCGGATTGACGCCGATGATCGAGTTCGAGGTGTTGAAGAAAATGGGATTCGCCATGGTGCTTTACGCCAATGCCGCGCTGCAGGCGTCGCTGGCCGGCATGCAGAAAGTGCTCGGCCATTTGAACGCGCGCGGCTCGCTCGAGGGGATCATGCCGTTTCTCGCCGGCTTCGAGGAGCGGCAGCGGCTGGTGTCCAAGCCGCATTTCGACGCGCTGGAAAAGAAATACTCGTCCGATTGAGCCGACCGCTGTTTCGAATCCCAGCAACACCGACATCCCGGAAGACCAAGACATTCATGGCAAGTTCGAGCGACAATCCACATACCCGCGCCATCGCCCAATTCGTCGCGCAGCTTCGTTACGAAGACATCCCCGACGACGTCGTCGCACGCATCAAGCTGCTGATCCTGGACTCGCTCGGCTGCGCGCTCTACGGCACGACGCTCGAATGGAGCGAGATTTTGCGGGCGACGCTTGCAAAACTCGATACGACCAACGCCTGCCGCGTGTGGGGAACGTCCGAGCGGTTGAGCGCCCCGCATGCGGCTTTGGTCAACGGCACGCTCATTCAAAGCTTCGAGCTCGACGACGTGCACCGTCAGGGCGTTCTGCATGTCGGCGCAGTGACCTTGCCGCCGCTCCTCGCCGTGACCGAGCTTCGCCCGGAGCTCGACGGCCGCGATTTCCTGCGCGCAGCCGTCGCCGGCTACGAAATCGGGCCGCGCGTCGGCAAATGCATGGGGCCGCAGCATATCGGGCAAGGCTGGCACTCCGGCGCCACGGTCGGGGTGTTTTCCGCGGCCGCAGGCGCGGCCGCGGCATTGGGATTGACCGGCGAACAGGCCGTGCACGCGCTCGGCATCGCCGGCACCCAATCGGCAGGCCTCATGGCCGCGCAATACGGCGCCATGGTCAAGCGCATGCATGCCGGGCGCTCGGCGCAAAGCGGCCTCTACGGCGCGCTGCTCGCGGAAGGGGGCTTCACCGGAATCGTCGACGTTTTTGAATCGCCCTATGGCGGCTTCTGTTCGACCTTCTCGCGCTCGAACGATCGCTTCAATCTCGACGAGTTGTCGTGGCAGCTCGGCCGGGAATGGGAGACCAAGCGCATCTCGCTCAAATTCTATTCCTGCGTCGGCAGCAACCACACCACGCTCGACGCCATCCGCGACCTGCGCGCGCAAAAGCCGTTCGGTCCCGAAGATATCGCCGCGATCGTCGTGCACGGCTCGCATGTCACGGTCGAGCATGTCGGCTGGCCCTATGAGCCGCAAGGGCTGACCTCAGCACAATTGAACCTGCCCTTCTGCGTCGCCACGCTGCTGCTTGAAGGCGACGTCTTCGTCGACCAGTTCACCGAGGACGCGGTCGGCGACAGAGCGCGGATCGAACTGTCGAAGAAGGTTTCCGTCGTGCACGACCCTTCGATCACCGAACGCGGCTCGAACTATCGGCACATGGTGCGCGTCGAGGTGCGTCTCAAAGACGGCACGAAGCTCGAGCGCACCGTCGAAGCACCGCGCGGCAGCGAGAAGAGCTTTGCCTCCGAGGCCGACATCGTCGAGAAATTCAAGAAGCTCGCGACCCATACCGTGAGCGGCGCCAAGGCTGACGAGGTGGTCAACGTCGTGCTCGGCGCCGAGAAACTCAAACACGCCGAACAGATCGCCGCGGCCCTGTCGGCTTAGTTGTATTTCTTCCCGGCGTCTCCTCGAATAAACTGCAAGTCTCCAAGAAGACCAAAGGGCAGGAAACGGCAGCAAGGGGCAAGCTTATGAAAGTTCCCCGCAGAACCATTCTCGCTCTCGCGGCTGGCTGTGGCGCGCTGCCGGCGATCTCGCGCTTCGCTTGCGCCGAAAGCTATCCGGTGCGGCCGGTGCCATTGTCGTCGGCTTTCCCCCCGGCACATCATCCGACATCACCGTACGGCTGATCGGACAATTGCTGTCGGAGCGGCTCGGCCAGCAATTCATCGTGGAGAACCGGCCGGGCGCCGGGACCAATATGGCCGCCGACGTGGTCGCGCACGCGTCGCCTGACGGCTACACGCTGCTCTGGGTCACGCAGTCGAATGCGATCAATACAACGCTTTATGAAGATCTCACCTTCAATTTCAGCCACGACATCCAGCCGGCCGCCAGCATTCTTCGCGTTCCGGCGGTGATGTTGGTCACCCCGTCGCTGCCGCCGCAGACGGTCGCGGAATTCATCGCCTATGCCAAGGCCAATCCGGGCAAGATCAACATGGTGTCGCCGGGCATGGGCAGCGCAAACCATGTCTTCGGCGAATTGTTCAAGATGATGGTCGGCGTCGACCTGGTTCACGTTCCCTATCGCGGCAGCTGGTTCGCCGATCTTTTCGGCGGGCAGGTGCAGGTGACGTTTAATCCGATGCCGGCATCGCTCGGTTTCATCACCGCCGGCAAGGTTCGCGCGCTGGCGGTAACGTCCGCGAAGCGTCAGGCGGTGCTGCCCGATATTCCGGCCGTGGCGGAATTCGTGCCAGGCTATGAGGCCATGGCGTGGTTCGGGATCGGCGCGCCGAAAAACACTCCCACAGAGATTGTCGCTGCGCTTAACCAGGAGATCAATGCCGGCCTCGCCGATCCGAAGATCAAGGCCCGGTTCACCGATCTCGGTGGCGAAGTATTTGTCGGCTCGTCCGGCGACTTCAGTGGATTCATCGCCGATGAAACCGTAAAATGGGCAAAGGTCGTGAAATTCGCCGGCATCAAGCCGGAATAAGCCTTTCCCCCAAACCGGGGCTCGGGTGGCGAGAGATGACGCTTGCACGCCTTCACAATCGCGTTCCTCACCAGAACCTTGTCATCATCTAGCGCGACTGATCGTGGAGAATTACCATCGGTCAACCAACGCTCCGATAAGGCGGCCCAACCGGGTATCCGCCGAACCGAGGCGCGGGCATAATTGCGGTCAAACCGGCTAAATGTTTCAGGAGGCGTTCGATGAAGCTCAAACTTTTCGCGGCGTCGCTGCTCGCTTGTGCAAGCGCCGGCTTTGCGGCGACCGGCGTGTCAGCGCAGGACATCGTCAATCTGTCAGGAGAGTACACCTGCGTGCAGGGCTGTCTCCAAAACTCGCCCGGTCCGGCCTATGTGACACAAAACGGTTGGACCATGAACCTGGTTGACGAGATCGGCCAGCCGACGCGGGCCTGGATCGACCGGCCCGGGCACATCTGGGCCGAAAGCTGGCACCAAGGCGCCACCTATTCGCCGGACGGGATGACGATCACGTTCGACAGCGGCACGGTCTGGCAACACGGCTTCGTCCCGCCGCCACCGCCCCCACCGCCGCCGCCGGTGGTGGTGCACCATCACATTCATCATCACATCATCCACCACTACGCCCCGATCAACGGGTCGTAGTCTTACGCGGGTCGCAGTCTTACGCGGGTCGCAGTCTTGCCGAAGTTCTTTTCCCCTCGGACGATCTCCGAGGGGAACTGTCATAGCTTCTTGATCCCGGCCTGATCGACGATCCCTTTGAACGTGTCCATTTCCTTGGTTACGCGCGCCCAGGCGGCGTCCGCCCCTTTTGCCCGCACCAGGAAGCCGCTCTTGAACATCTTGTCCTTCATATCCTGCGTCTTCAGAACCTTGAGCGTTTCGGTCTCCAGCCATTTGACGTTTTCCGGCGGCGTCTTGGCCGGCGCCATCAGCACGGCATCGGTGGCGAAAACGAAATCCGGATAGCCGGACTCGATCATGGTCGGCACGTCCGGCAGATCGGGCCAGCGTGTTTCGGCAGAGATCGCGAGCCCCCGCAGCGTTCCCGCCTTGATATGCGGCTGCGCCGGTGCGACGGCACCCGAGCAGATCTGCACCGTGCCGGCGATCAACGCCTCGACGGCATCGCCGCCGCCCTTGAACACGACCTCTTCGAGGTTCGGCAGTTTCTCCTTCACCTTCAGGAGCGCCATTTGCAATTGCGGCGTCGTGCCGATCGGCGGCACCGAAGCATTGAATTTCTCCGGGCTCGAGCGGGCCAGCGTCACGAAATCCTTCATGGTCTTGGCCGGCAAATCCGCCTTGACCATAAAGATATTCGGCGAGCCGCCCAGTTCAGAGACCGCGACGAAATCCTTTTTCGGGTCGAACGGCAGTGAATTGTAAAGCCCGTAATTCACCGACAGGGCGTTGGTGGCAAGCAGGATCGTGTAACCGTCCGGGTCGGAATGGGCGACATATTCCATGCCGAGATTGCCGCCGGCGCCGCCGCGGTTCTCGATGATGAAAGTCTTGCCGGTCGATTGCTGCAGCGCCGCCGTGACGATGCGGCCGACGATGTCGGAGGGTCCGCCGGGCGTATTGGCGACGACGAATTTGATCGGACGGTCGGGATAAGCGGCATAGGCCGAGCGCACACGAAGCACCGCCGGCACGGCGACGCCCGCGGCAAGCGCCGCGGCGGCTTTGATGAGGCCGCGCCGCGACGGCGCCGCCGTTACCTGGAATTTGGTCATGTCCCTGCCCTACCTGTCCTTCGTTTTTTACAGCGCGGGATGCTGCGCAGCGATGGCCCGAAATTTCAAGAGGCAATCGCACGGCCGGAGCGCCTTATTGTCGCAAGGCTTGGAGCATGATCCGGAAAAATCATGCTCACATGTAAAAACCAGCGCCTCATTCCCCGGTCTTGATCTTCGTCCACAGCCGGTTGATCACCCGCTGCGTCTTCGCGTCGTGGGCGATGATCGTATAGAGTTTCGCCATCGTGGCGGCGTCGGGATAGACGGCGCGGTCGTCGAGGATGGACTTGTCGATGAATTGGCTCGGCGTATCGCCGTTGGCGTAGGACACATAATTGGTGTTCTTCGCCGCCACGTCCGGCCTGATCAGATAATTGATCAGCTCGTGCGCTTCCTGCGGATCGGGCGCGTCCTTCGGAATGGCGAGCGTGTCGAACCACAATTGCGCGCCCTCTTTGGGGATCGAATAGCCGATCTCGATGCCGCCGTGCCCGCTACTGGAATTGGCCTGCGCCGCGCGGGTCTGCGCCTGTTTGATGTCGCCGGAATAGCCGACGACGAAACAGATCTCGCCGGTGGCGAGCGCATTGAGATATTCCGAAGAGTGAAATTTGCGGACATAGGGCCTGATCTTGAGCAAAAGATCAGTGACCTTCTGCAGGTCGCTCGCGTCGCTGGTATTCGGATCGAGATGCAGATAGTGCAGACCCGCCGACATGATGTCGTCGGATGAATCCAGAAGGTGAATGCCGCAATCCTTGAACTTTGCGATCTTGGCGGGATTGAACACGTCGTCCCAGGAATCGATCGCCGCATCCGGCCCAAGAATCTCCTTCACCTTCTTGACGTTGTAGCCGATGCCGGTGGTGCCCCACATGTAATCGACGGCGTAAAGGTTCCCCGGATCGTAGAAGGCGAGACGGCTTGCGATCTCCGGCCAGACCGACGGCAGATTGGGCAGCTTCGATTTGTCGAGCTTCTGAAAAATTCCGGCGCTGATCTGGCGCGCCAGGAAATAAGCGCTCGGCACGACGACGTCATAACCGGACGAGCCGGCCAGGAGCTTGGCTTCGAGCGTGTCGTTGGAATCGAAAGTGTCGAAGCGGACCTTGATGCCGGTTTCCTTGGTGAAGGCGTCGAGGATCGTCGGGTCCTGATAGTCGGACCAATTGTAGTAGTTGACGACACGTTCTTTCGGCTGCGCTTGCGGCGCGAACAGACCGGCGACCGCGCAGCCGAGTGCGACGGCGAGAGAAAATCCCAAGCCGCTCGTCCCCGCGAAAACGGGGACCCAGTGCAGGCGCCGCCGCGACTGGATTCCCGCTTTCGCGGGAATGAGCCGAGATTTATGCAACGCCGTCACGTCTCGGTCGGCAGGCCGGCGGCCTTCCAGGCCAGGATGCCGCCGGCGAGATGCGATGAATAGGGAAAGCCGTGCTGCTGCGCGGCGAGCGATGCCGTCACCGAACGGCGGCCGGAGCGGCAGGCGAATACCACTTCGCGGCCTTCCGGATCGGGAATGGCGCTCGGGTCGAAGTCCGACAGCGGCACGATGACCGCATCAGGAAAGCGCTCTACCGCCGTTTCATTCGGCTCGCGCACGTCGACCAGCACCATGCGGCCCTCGCGCAGACCCGCGGCAACGTCTTCAGGCGTCAGATCGCGCACGCTGAGATTTTGATCCGACATCGCTGGGGCTCCTCGCAAATCCTTAAGCGAGCAGACTACGTTTTCGCGCCGCCGCCGTGAAGGGCTTTGGATTTAGATCGTCACCTGCGTCCCGACCTCGACCACGCGGTCGGTCGGAATCTGGAAATAGTCGGTGGCGTCGTTGGCCGACCGCGCCAGCGTGATGAACAGGCGGTCCTGCCAGCGCGGCATGCCCGAACGCGGCGCCGGCCGCAAGGTGCGCCGCGAGAGAAAGAACGACGTCGACATGATGTCGAAATGCCAGCCGAGCTTGCGCGCGATCGCGAGCGCCTTCGGAACATTCGGCGTCTCCATATAGCCGAAGCGCAGCAGCACGCGCATGAAGGTCGAGCCGACCGGCTCGATGCGCACCCGCTTGTCGGCATCGACGCGCGGCGTATGGGTGGTCTCGACGCTGAGGATGACGTTCTTTTCGTGCAGCACCTTGTAGTGCTTGAGGCTGTGCATCAGCGCGGTCGGCGCGCTCCTCGGATCGCTGGTGAGGAACACCGCGGTGCCGGGCACGCGCTGCGGCGGCTTTTTCTCGAGGATGCGGACGAGATCGTCGAGCGGGGTTTCGAGCCGGCGCGTCTTGGCAAAGAGAATGCGGGTGCCGCGCCGCCACGTATACATCACCAGCATCACCAGCCCGCCGAGCGCCAGCGGCACCCAGCCGCCCTGGATGACCTTGAGCATATTGGCGGACAGGAAGGTGAGATCGATCAGGAGGAACGGCACGATCAAGGCGGCGGCGGCGAGCGGCGACCAGCGCCACATCCGCCAGATCACGATGAAGGCCATCATGCAGGTCACGACCATGGTGCCGGTGACGGCGATGCCATAAGCCGACGCCAGCGCGCTCGACGAGCGGAACAGCGCCACCAGGAGCAGCACGCCGACCAGAAGCAGCGAATTGACGCGCGGCATGAAAATCTGGCCGGCGGTCTGCGCCGAGGTGTGGCGCACTTCGAACCGCGGCAACAGGCCGAGCTGGATCGCCTGGCTGGTCAGCGAATAGGCGCCGGTGATCACCGCCTGGCTCGCGATCACGGTGGCGATCGTCGCCAGCGCCACCATGGGGTAGAGCGCCCAGTCGGGATAGAGCAGGAAGAACGGATTTTCGAGCGTCTTCGGATGGGCGAAGACCAGCGCCGCCCTGCCCCAGATAATTGACCGCGAGCGACGGCAGCACGAGCGCGAGCCATGCGATCTGGATCGGGCCGCGGCCGAAATGGCCGAGATCGGCATAGAGCGCCTCGGCGCCGGTCACGGCGAGGAACACCGCGCCGAGCGTGTAAAGGCCGATAACGCCGTGATGGGTCAGAAAGGCAACGCCGTAGAACGGATTGAGCGCCCATAGGATTCCGGGATCGCGTGCAATCCAGCCGAGGCCGGGCAGCGCGATCGCCACGAACCAGACCACCATGATCGGGCCGAACAGAGCCGCCACTTTGGCGGTACCGACCGACTGCATGGCAAACAGCACGAGCAGAATGACGACTGTCAGCGGCACCACATATTCGTGGAAGGCGGGCGTCGCGACGTCGAGACCTTCGACCGCCGAGAGCACCGACAGCGCCGGCGTGATCACCGCGTCGCCATAGAACAAAGCCGCGCTGACGATGCCGAGCAGCGTGACGACGGCCGCCGCTTTCGATATGCGGCCGACGGCGCGCGAGGCGAGCGCCATCAACGTGAGCGTGCCGCCCTCGCCGTTATTGTCGGCGCGCAAAAGAATGACGACGTATTTCAGCGTGACGATGATGAACAGCGCCCACAGGATCAGCGAGACGACGCCGAGGACGGTCGCGCGATCGATCGTGCTGTGATCCGTGCCGGTGGCCGCAAGAACCGCTTCGCGCAAGGCGTAAAGCGGGCTCGTGCCGATGTCGCCATAGACGACACCGATACTGCCCAGCGTCAGCCCCCAGAAGCCGGCGTGAGAACGCACTTCGCCGCTGCCGTTTGCCGGCACTTCGCTCCCGACGGGAGCGCTCGTGCTGTCTGTCATGAAATCTTGAAACAGGACTTGGCCTGCTCCTGATGCGGCACCCGGACGGGATACAGGGCCGCGCCTATACACCCTTCACGCAGCGGTGTCATGGGCGGCCGGGGGCAAGGCTTGAGGTCAGCCGCGCGCCCGCGCGAGGCAGACAAGGGGACGGCGCAAGGGGCGCGGCGGGCCGGGATCGGCCCGGACCCCCGGGCGGCACGATTTAGCTATAGTGGATCAAATGTTTAGTCGGTGCGCCCCGGAGAGGCGGTGTGGGCGGGGCCAAGCGGCCCGGTCGGAACCGGGGCATCCGCATTCACCCTAAGTCCCAATCCTCGGAAATATCTTTTTACGGCGTCAGCCCCGGCGGCACCGGCGGAGGCTCGTGCATCAGGGTGATCGTGACGCGGCGGTTGGCGGCAATATAGGGGTCATCCGGAAACAAGGGATCGGTATCGGCCTTGCCGGCGACCGCGTAGATATTATTGGACGGCAGCCCCTGCTCTTCCAAGATCTGGCGCACCGCATTGGCGCGATCGGCGGACAGGTTCCACGGGCCGTAATCCGCCGACGGCGGCGTTTGCGACGCCGAGGTATGGCCGGTAATCGACACTCGGTACGGCAGCGCCTTCAAGGGGCCGGCGATCTTCTCGATGATCCGCCGCGTGCGCTCATAGGGATCCTTCGACCCATCCGGGAACATCGAGCGGCCTTCCTGGTCGACGATGTCGATATCGAGGCCGTCCTTGGTCTCCTCGACCATGATGTGTTTTGAGGCCTCGGCCAGTTCCGGCATGTCCTGCAACGCCTGGCGCAGCGACGCCGCGGCGAGCGCGAAGGCTTCGTCCTGCTGGAATTTGCTGCCGTATTTCTGGTTGCGGTCGCTTTGATCGGGGGTCGGCGTCGCCGATGCGTCTTCGGGCTGGATGTGGGCGGCGTTCTTGAGCTTCGGCCGGGTCGGCAGGCCGTCGACTTCGATGATGCCGGAATAGCGCACATTGTTCTGCACGCCGAAAGCGTCGCGCATCGAGCCGGCGACGATCTGCAGCTTTTGCTGGTCCTGGTTGGAGAACGCCACCAGCATGACGAAGAAGCTGACGAGCAGGCCCATCAGGTCGGCGAAGGTGACGAACCAGCCGTGACCGCCGCCGTGTGCTTCCTTGCGCCGCGCCATCGCTAAGCCGGAACGGGTTCAGGCTCGGCTTCGCCGCGGTGCTTCTCCGGCAGATAAGCGATCAGCATCTCGCGCACGAGCGTCGGGCTCTTCGACTCTCGGATCATCAGCACGCCGTCGATGATCAGGGTGCGGTTGATTTCCTCGTCGACCAGTTTGAGATGCAGCTTGTCGGCGATCGGCAGGCAGAGGATGTTGGCCACCACCGCGCCGTAGAGCGTCGCCAACAGCGCGGTCGCCATGAACGGACCGAGTTTCGACGGATCGGTCATGTTGGCGAACATCTGCACCATGCCGATCAGCGTGCCGATCATGCCGAAGGCCGGCGCGCAATCGCCGACCGCGCGATAGATCTTCTGGCCTTCGTCGAGATGGCTGAGAAAATTGTCGCGGTCGCGCTCGAGATTGTCGCGGATGAATTCGGTGTCGTAGCCGTCGGCGACGAAGCGGATGCCCTTGGCCAGAAACGGATCCTCGACCTCGACCTTTTCCAGTCCGATCGGGCCCTGCTTGCGCGCGATCTCGGCGAGGCCCGCGATCTCGTCCACCAATTCGCGCTGCGAGATGCGGCGCATGGTGAAGACGAATTTCATGCCGAGCGGCAGGCCGTGAAAGATCGACGACAGCGGAAAGCGGATCAGGGTCGCGGCGAACGAGCCGCCGAAAATGATGATGATGGCGTGATCGGAAACGAACATCCCCAGGCCGCCGCCCATAAGCATCAGGGTGATGACGACGGTCGCCCCGGCGAGCAGGCCTAGGCCCGTTGCAATGTCCATGAAACGCACCCAACCCGCGGCGGCGGGCGTTCTGCCAGCCGAGCCTTAGACAATGGCTCTATTGGTACGGTCTCGCGCTTAAAGGACGGTTACCGCTGGAACTTCCGGGGCGTCAGAAAGCCGCGGCGCGCTTAACGCTTTGCGCGGCCTGAAATGGCCTCCAAGGGGGATGACCGGCACCGGGAAAACCCGCTAGATAGCCCGATCCAAACGGCAATATCGTCAAGAAATCGGGCGCAGCGAACGCCCGGGACGGATGAGGGAGACTGGGTTATGCGCGAGATCGGCCACTTTATCGGCGGCAAAGAGGTCAGGGGCACGTCCGGGCGCTTCGGCGACGTCTTCAACCCGAACACCGGCGAGGTTCAGGCCAAAGTCGCGCTGGCCGCCGAATCCGAGGTCGAAGCGGCGATCGCCAATGCGCAGGCCGCCTTTCCGGCTTGGGCCGCCACCAACCCGCAGCGCCGCGCCCGCGTCATGTTCAAATTCCTCGAGCTGATCCAGAGCGAATATGACGACCTGGCGCGGCTGTTGTCATCCGAGCACGGCAAGACCTTTCCCGACGCCAAAGGCGACATCCAGCGCGGGCTCGAAGTCGCCGAATTCGCCTGCGGCATTCCGCATCTGTTGAAGGGCGAATACACCGAAAGCGCCGGCCCCGGCATCGACCTCTATTCGATGCACCAGCCGCTCGGCGTCGTCGCCGGCATCACGCCGTTCAATTTCCCCGCGATGATCCCGTTGTGGAAATGCGCGCCGGCCATCGCCTGCGGCAACAGTTTCATCCTCAAGCCGTCGGAGCGCGATCCTTCGGTACCGATGCGCATCGCCGAACTGTTCCTCAAGGCGGGACTGCCGCCGGGCGTGCTCAATGTCGTCAACGGCGATAAGGTTGCGGTCGACACGCTGCTTACCGACGCCCGCGTCAGGGCGATCGGCTTCGTCGGCTCGTCCGCGATCGCCGAATACATCTATTCGACCGGCACCGCGCACGGCAAACGGGTGCAATGTTTCGGCGGCGCCAAGAACCACATGATCGTGATGCCGGATGCCGACATGGATCAGGCGGTCGACGCCTTGATCGGCGCCGGCTATGGCTCGGCCGGCGAGCGCTGCATGGCGGTCTCGGTCGCAGTCCCCGTCGGCAAAAAGACGGCGGACACGCTGATGGAAAAACTCATTCCGCGCGTCGAGGGCCTCAAGATCGGGCCGTCGACCGACCAGCAGGCCGATTACGGCCCGATGGTGACGCGCGAACTCCTCAACAAAGTGCGCGGCTATATCGATACCGGCGTCAAGGAAGGCGCCAAGCTCGTAGTCGACGGCCGTAATTTCAAGCTGCAAGGTTATGAGAAAGGTAACTTCATCGGTGGCTGTCTGTTCGACGACGTGACGCCGGAGATGAAAATCTACAAGGAAGAGATTTTCGGGCCCGTCCTCTCGGTGGTGCGCGCCAAGGATTACGAGGACGCGGTGCGGCTGCCGTCGGAGCACGAATACGGCAACGGCGTCGCCATCTTCACCCGCGACGGCGACACCGCGCGCGACTTCACCAACCGCGTGCAGGTCGGCATGGTCGGCGTCAATTTCGCCATACCCGTGCCGCTGTCCTATTACACGTTCGGCGGCTGGAAGCGCTCGGGCTTCGGCGATCTCAATCAGCACGGCCCGGATTCGATCCGCTTCTACACCAAGACCAAGACCGTCACGGCGCGCTGGCCCTCGGGCACCAAGGAAGGCGCCGAGTTCGTCATTCCGACGATGCGATAAAGCGCGAGACACCGTGGAGCAACCAGACCTTCAAGGTGTGGTCTTCTGCCGTCCTTTGATCTCGGCGTATTTCGCCAAAGCGTGTTCGAATTTATCGTCGAACAGCCACATCGCATCGAGAATCTCGCGGAAATTTGCGGAGGTTCTCGCCCGGTCGGCGCGGCCGAAGGCGAAGACGCCGTTGTTGCGCAAATAGCCCATGACCGTCGGGTCGGAAATTCTGTAACCGGCCAGGTTGCCCGAATTGAGCGCCGACTTGGTCGGGCTCGGAATAATCTGGATCAGCTCGAACAGCTTCATCTGATCGATCGGGTTCGGCAGGGCTCTCACGATCGCCGGTATCTGCGGAAATATATTGGCATGCGCGTTCATGAGACCGTCGCGCACCGCGGTCCAGTGATTGTAGCGATGATCCAGACCGGCGGCCCGCGCTTCCTCTTTGCTGTCGCGCGCAATCAGTTCCGGATCGAACACGGCGATCGCGTTTTTGATGTCCGCCCATCGCCTTTGGCCGTTTTGATCCTCGGACGGGCCTGTTTGCAGGCTTCCCTTGTAGGCATTCGAGCGTGCATTGCCGATGTTCTGATAGCCGTTGGTCTCGGCGAAGAAGATGCCGAGGCTAACGCGGCCCGCGACCTCGGCATTGGCCGGATCGAGGCCTTTGGCACGGGCTATGGCCGTTGCCATATCGACAACGTCCTTGAAAGGGGTATCGGATTTCTGCGCATAGATCGGTGGCGCGTCCATGATGTTGAAGAGATTCATATACTCGTCGAGCAGCGGCTCTTCGTCGGCATCAAAATAGGCCGGAGGAATTCTGAATTTATTGGGTCTGCCGATTCTCGACGGCAGCGCGTCGGTAAGATCCTTATACGCGCTCATCATGCCGACGCGGGCGAGATAGAGCGCTTGTCCCGGCACATTCGGCAGCGGCTGGTGCGCCCCGATCTGCGCGCGCCGCTCGCTCAAGATGGTCTTAAAGCGGTTGAGCGCTGTGGTGTAGGCATTGAGCGCATCCGCCTGCGCTGGCGTGAGTGCGCCAGGTTGAGCCGCGGCGGGGGTGATGGCGATCATGCTGACGGCGTGGACAAACGGCAGCGCAAGGAACAGCCCGAGAGCGGCCGTACGCCGGATCGCTTCCAGCCGCGCCCTCAACTCACGCACACATGGTTCGTCGTGTCGCCGCCTGAGTTGAAACGGCATTGGCAGCGCGGCGGGCGTTCCAGGACCGAGACGGTGACCGTGGTGATGCGGTCCTTCTTCACCTCGATCGAGCAGAGCGGCATGAGATTATTGCCGTAACCGTCGGTGCGCAGCATCAGCGTGCCGGTGCTCTGGCGCAACAGCGCCGTGCCGTTCTTCACCGGCGCAAGCTTGATCGTATCGAAATAAAGCTGTGCCTGCGCCATCGCATTGACCGGCACGGTGTTGATCTGGACATAGCCGACATCGCTCGACGGCTTCCAGGCGACGATTGCGATGCCGACGACCGCCGCGCTCGCCAGCACGCCGGCAATGCGCCCTATGATCGCGCTCCTCCTCACGGTACGGCTCCGCCGCGTTACGCGCCCGGCGGCTTGATCCCTCCGATCAGCTTGTTGAGCTGCGTCGACGCGTTGCGGATGTCCTGCGTAAGGCCGCGGATGACGTTGAGCGCCTTCTCGGCCTGCCTGATCTCGACAAGCTCGCCGATGAAATCCTCGTTGGACTGCAGCGATTGCAGGAGACCGGCAAATTGCGCGCGGGCGTCCTGCAATTCCTTGGTGGCGTTCTCGGTTTGCGTCTGCAGCCGCTGCCACTGGTCGAGCAGATATTGCCGCTCTTCCGGCTTGAACCGGCCGTCCTGCGCCAAGGTGCGCAGCTTGTCGTGGATGTGACTGAGGGCTTTCGTGCCAAGCTGGGCGATGGGGCCGTTGTCCGCCACCGCGCCAAGCAACGTGCTGACGTCCTGGCGCAGACTGTCGATCTCGGCGCGGGCCTTGTCGATGTCGGTTGCGGCATCGATGGCGCCGGCGCCGTCCTGGATTTTTTTGGTCAGGTCGGGGACGCTTTTCTGAAAATCCTCGAGGTGCTGCGAGAATTCATCGACCGGCGAAGCCGGCGCGTCGCTCGCCTTGCCGCCTGACGCGTTGGCCGCAGGAGCGCCGATCGTGCCCACGTCGTCGGCATAAGCAAGGCCTGACAACGCGACCGCGGCGGCGACGAATGCCGCCGCAAGATACGGCGCCCGCCCGGCGCGAAGTTTCGGTAACGATTTCATGTCGATGTGCCTCCCGCGACACAGGTCCCGGTTTGGGTCCCAAGTTGAGCGGATTTCGCGTAGCAATGTTGGCGCAAGTGGGGCGCTTTTGCCGGATGCTCCGGCAAAGACGGCTTGCGGCGGCGGCGCAATTGGCCTTTCTTGTGCTCGTTTTAGGCTGAGCTGACCGGCATGCAGCGCGTCACATATTGCAGCGCGGGCGGGGCAAGAACCGCCGCCCTCATCGTGCTTCTTATTCCCCTTGTCCTGGGGCTGAACGCCTGCACGAGCAGCGGCCGCTTCGGCGGCGCCCAGCCCGAGCCGACAAGCGCGCCGGCGCCCGCACCGCCGCCGCCACCGCCCGCGCCGCCTCCGGTCGATCTCGCCGGCAAGTGGAAGCTCTCGGCCGCGGGCGGCGGCGCCTGCGCCATGACCTTTGGCGGCTCGACGGGTGGTTCTGACGGCAGCATCGCGCCCGCTGGCGGCTGTCCTTTGAATTTCTTCACCAGCCGCAAATGGACCTACGAACACGACATGCTGATCATCCGCAACCACAAGGGTGAAGTGCTGGTGGAGCTGTCCTTCACCAACGGGCATTTCGAAGGGCAAGCGGTCGGCGGCGGAGCGGTATCGCTCACGCGCTAGAGCGTTCCCCAGTTCTGATGAATTGATTGTGATCGGGCTTGGGATTCCCGGCTGGTTTTGGTTGTGAGTCCATGGCTGTTCTGATTCGGAGGGAAGCCATGGGACGACAGCCGTATTCGGATGATCTTCGCAGTCGGGTGGTTGCGGCCGTTGCCGAGGGATGTTCACGGCGAGCGGCGGCCAAGCGGTTTGCGGTAAGCGAGTCCTCGTCAATCCGGTGGGTGAGTTTGCACAAGGAGACGGGAAGCGTCAGCCCGCAGCGGCGCGGCGGCAAGAGCCGTTCGCCGCTGGAGCCGCATGCGGCATGGTTGTTGGAACTGGTCGAGCAGGAATTCGGACCTGACCCTGGCGGAGATTGTCGAGCGGCTATGGCAGCAGCGCGGGGTGCGCACCACGGACAGCTCGGTCGATCGGTTCTTCAAGCGGCACGGTGTGACCTTCAAAAAAACTCTGCACGCCGCCGAGCAGGAGCGCCCCGACGTAGCCGCGGCGCGGCAATGCTGGAAGGCCGGCCAGGCCAGCCTTGATGCCAAGCACCTGGTGTTCGTCGACGAGACCGGAACCTCGACCAAGATGGTCCGCACTCACGGGCGCTGCCGCCGGGGCCAGCATGAAGGCGCTCTCCGGCTGGGGGCATCCCTACGACCTGATGCCGGGCTATCCGCCGAATTTGTAGATTCCGTCACCCCGATGATGACGGCACGCTCGCTCACAGCGGAATATCGAGCGACTTGGGCGGGAGCTTCGGCGCGGCATGCACCGGGGCCGGCGTCGGCGCGGGCGGCGGCGGCGCGGCGGCGACCGTCGGCGGCGGCGTTGGCGGGAGCGTCGTCGGTGGCGTCGGTGGCTGGGCGAGCACAGGCGCGGCGGCGGATTTTGCCGCGGGCGCGGCCGATGCGGCCGACGGGACGGGCACAGGTTGCGCGTGCATTGGCGCAAGCGCCGGGGCCGCGGCGGGTTTCGCTGCCGGCGCAACTGATGCCGTCGATGGAGGCGCCGCGACAGGCGGCGCCGGTGCTGCCGGCGGAACCGGTTTCGCAACCGCTGTGGGGGCCTGAGCGGGTGTCGCCACGCGCGGCGCCGGCGGCTGCGGCGGCAAGGGGCTAGTCACGGGCTGGGTCACGGGCTTGGTCACGGGCTTGGCCACAGGTTTGACCACGGGTCCGCCTGACGGCGCGACCGACGATGTCGCCGCCGGCGCCGCCGGGGCAGGCGCGGGCGGATTGATCTTAGGCGTCGTCGAGAACCCGGTTTGCTGCGGCTGTTGCGTGACCGTTTGCGGTGGCGGCTGCGACGCCGTCTGTTGCGGCGGCTGCGATACGGTGTCCTGTTGCGGCATTTCTTGCTGAGGTGGGGGCGGCTGCGGCTCCGGCTCGTTGGCGTATTTCACCAACAGCGTGTGCACGCTCGCCAAGAGCTTTCCGCCGTCGATCTTCTGCTCCTTCATTTCCTTGAGCCACTTGTCGACGACCGGCTCGGTGAGCTTGCGCCAATGCGCGACCGCTTCCGGCAACAGCGTGACGATAGAATCGCCGCCGCGCACCACCGCGTCGGCGACGCTTGCGGCTTCGATGTCCCACATCGCACCCGCCAAGCTTGCCGCCACCTGGCCGGAATTGCCGTCGATCACCGCTTTGAGATCGCGCGGCAGGCGGTCATAGGCCGCGCTGTTCATCGCCAGCACGAACGTCGTCGCTGCTCGGACGAAAAATCGGCGAAAATTCGGTGTGCGTCTTGAGCATGTCGTTGAGCCGCAGCGCCGGCACCAAGTCCCAGGGATCGAGGCAGCCGTCGATGACGTGCTGATTGATCGCCATCGGCAGCTGCGCCGATCGGCATCGGCACCGGCTGCGCACCGAGCAAATTCATCGCCTCGCCGGCCAAGCGCGTTCGGCACGTGAATTTTCAGGTCCTTGACGTCCTCCGACGGTGCGGATCGGCGCATTGGCGTGGATGACGCCGCGATCGCGCGCAGGAAAAGCAGATCGGGTGGATCTCGCGGAATTCGTCTTTCAGATTGAGCGCGGCGAAATCCTGCGATCGCCTTCGATGTGACCAGCGCGCGGCGCGACGGCAGAAACGGCAGATCGAACAGCTTCGATCTTCGGAAACCGCCCCGGCGTCAGCCCCGGCGCCGTCCACACGATATCGGCGTCGCCATCGCGCGCCTGGTCGAACAGATGCGCCGGCGCGCCGCCAAGCTGCATCGAGGGAAAGATGTCGATGCGGATGCGGCCGTCGGAATCCGCCTGACCTTGCGCGCCCAAGGCACGATGAACTTGTCGTGCGCGCTCGACACCGACGAATGAAATGATGCAGCTTGAACGCAATCTGCGGCGCGTCCGCCCGCACCACGCGCAGCACTGCGGGAGCCGCGATCGCGGCCGCGCTCGAAGCGAGAAAGGTGCGCCGGGCAATTGCCATCAATCCCCTCGCGGCCCCCTCGCAGCTTTTGCGTGCGGCGCAAACCCGATTCAATTGAGGCGCGACGGCCGATCGTTCGTCGTCGGCCGGCCGGATCATACTTGACCACGACGCCAGGCGTCTGCGGCGGCGCGCGCTTCCGCGTGTGCTCTCGGCGCGTTCGCCGCTCGTAATTGCGATAGGACAACCAGCCGAACGGGAGACCCACCAGATAAGCGAGCGTGCCGGCCGTGAGCACCACCCACGGATAGGCGATCAGCAGCGCGACAAACAGCACCGACGAGGACGATCAGCGGCCCGACCATTTCCGGCGGCACGCGCGTGCCGACGCGCTTGCCGGAAAATACCGGCAGCCGCGACACCATCAGCAGCGCGATCGCCAGCGTGTAGAACAGCGTCAGCCAGGTCAGAAAACGCCGAGCGCGGCACGCCGAGAAAAGCGACATAGATCGGCAGCAGCACGTGATGGCGCCGGCCGGCGCCGGCATGCCGACGAAAAAATTCGCCGCCCAGACCGGCCGGTCCGGATCGTCGATCATGACATTGAAGCGGGCGAGCCGGAGGCTGCCGCATATGGCGAACACCATGGCGGCGATCCAGCCGGCCGATTTCAGATCGTGCAGGCCCCAGAAATAGAGGATCAGCGCCGGCGCGACGCCGAAATTGACGAAGTCGGACAGGCTGTCGAGCTCGGCGCCGAAGCGCGAGGTTCCCTTGAGGAACCGCGCCAGGCGGCCGTCGATGCCGTCGAGGACGGCGGCAAACACGATGGCCGCGAGCGCAAGCACATAGCGGTTCTCGAACGCCATGCGGATCGCGGTCAGTCCGGCGCAGAGCGCGAGCAAGCGTGACCAGATTCGGCGCCAGCGTGCGCACCGGAATGCGGCGGAACCGCCGCCGCCGCAGGTCGCCGTAACCTGTCGGTTGGATGGCCAAGTTCATTACCTGCTGGCGTAATATAGCGGTTTCCGCACCGCGCCCGCCACGCGGCGGCGTCGTGCGTCGTTAACGCGCTCGTCAGGCTCACGCGGAATGTGCGCACCGGCTCGCCCGCGGCGAGGTCGGCGATGCACGGTTTCGCCGGCGATTGCGGTCTGTCCCTCGGCGACCAGCGCACGCGCGCCCTCGGGCAGATAGACGTCGACGCGGGAGCCGAAGCGGATCATGCCGATGCGCTGACCGGCGGCGACCGCCTCGCCTTCGCGCACGAACGGCACGATGCGCCGCGCCACCAGACCCGCGATCTGAATGACGGCGATGCGCGTGGCCGCTCGGCCGTGGCGATGACGAAGGCGTTGCGCTCGTTGTCTCTCGCTCGCCTTGTCGAGATCGGCGCTGAAGAATTTGCCGGCGCGATAGACGATGCGCTCGATGCGGCCGGCGACGCGGGCTGCGGTTCACGTGGCAGTCGAACACGCTCATGAAAATGGAAATGCGCGGCAGCGGCCGGCTCGCCGAGCTCGAGCTCCTTCGGCGGCACGGCGTTGACGATCTGGCTGACGCGGCCGTCCGCCGGCGCCACCACGATGCCGTCGCGCACCGGCGTGACCCGCTGCGGATCGCGGAAGAAATAGGCGCACCAGAGCGTCGCAAGCGTCGCCAGCCAGCCGAGCGGCGGCCACAGCCACAACAGAATGAGGCTGCCGAACGCAAAGCCGCCGATGAAGGGATAGCCCTCCGGGTGGATCGGCGCGAGCTGCGAGCGGATCGAGTTGATGACGGACATGCGGCCTTATCATCATGCAGCGGCAGTCGGCGAAGCCAATTGTTTCGGCATGCGTCATTCGGCGGCGTCCGCCGCAGGCAGGAGATCCAGCTCCGCGCCCTCCTCCGGCAGCGGCGGGCGGATTGCGATTGGGCGCGGCGTCGTCCTCCTCGACCTCGGCCAGGATTTCGCGCGCCATCTGCGCCTCGCGCTGGCGGTTCCACATGCTGGCATAGAGGCCGCCGTGCGCGAGCAGTTCGCCGTGCGTGCCGCGCTCGACGATCTCGCCCTGGTCGAGCACCAGAATCTCGTCGGCGCCGACGATGGTCGAGAGCCGGTGCGCGATGACCAGCGTGGTGCGGTTCTTCGACACGCGGTCGAGCGCGTCCTGGATGTCGCTTCTCGGTGTGGCTGTCGAGCGCCGAAGTCGCCTCGTCGAGCAGCAGGATCGGCGGGCCTTTCAGGATGGTGCGGGCGATGGCGACGCGCTGCTTCTCGCCGCCGGAGAGTTTCAGGCCGCGCTCGCCGACCTCGGTCTCGTAGCCTTTCGGCGCGAGGCGGATGAAGCCGTCGATCTGCGCCTGCCGCGCCGCCTCCTCGACCTCGGCGTCGGTCGCATCCCAGCGGCCGTAGCGGATATTGTAGCGGATGGTGTCGTTGAACAGCACGGTGTCCTGCGGCACCATGCCGATGGCGGCGCGCAGCGACGTCTGCGTGACGTCGCGGATATCCTGGCCGTCGATCAGGATGCGGCCGCCGGTGACATCGTAGAAGCGGAACAGCAGCCGCGAGATCGTCGACTTGCCGGCGCCGGACGGGCCGACGATGGCGACGGTGTGCCCGGCCGCGACGTCGAAGCTCAGGCCTTTGAGGATCGGCCGCGCCGGCTCGTAGGCAAACGAAACGTTCTCGAAGCGGATGGTGCCGGCGCGCACGCTGCAGCGGCGGCGCGCCCGGCCGGTCCTCGATCTCGGGCTTGCGCTCCAGCATCGTGAACATGATCTCGATGTCGATCACCGCCTGTTTGATCTCGCGATAGACCATGCCCATGAAATTCAGCGGCTGGTAGAGCTGGATCATCATGGCGTTGATCATGACGAAATCGCCGACCGTGTTGGTGCGCTGCTCGATGCCGTAGGCGCACAGCACCATCGCCGCGGCAAGCCCGATGGTGAAGATCACCGCCTGCCCGGCATTGAGCACGGCGAGCGAGACATAGGCCTTGACGCTGGCGTCCTCGTAGCGCGCCATCGAGCGGTCGTAGCGCTTGGCCTCGCGCTCCTCGGCGGAGAAATATTTGACGGTCTCGTAGTTGAGCAGCGAGTTCGATCGCCTTGGCATTGGCGTCGGTGTCGCTGTCGTTCATCTTGCGGCGGATATTGATGCGCCACTCGGTGGCGTAGATAGGTGAAGCCGACATGAGAGCGCGACCGTCACGCACGATGACGACGACGTAACGCCAGTCGAAGTGCAACAGCAGCACGGCCACGATCAAAACCAGTTCGACGATGGTCGGCGCAAGCTGCAGCAGCATCATGCGCACGATGGTCTCGATGGCGTTGCGGCCGCGCTCGAGGACGCGCGTCAGCCCGCCGGTCTTGCGCTCGAGATGGAAGCGCAGCGACAGCAGATGCATGTGCTCGAAGGTGAGCATCGCCAGCCGCCGCACCGCGTTCATCGCCACCTTGGCGAAAATGCCGTCGCGCCATTGCGTCAGCAGCGCCATCACGATGCGCATGCCGCCATAGGCGAGCGTCATCACCACCGGCGCGGCCAGCACCCAGGCCAGCCAATTGTCGGGCGCCGACCGGCGCCGTGCCGTGGCCGGCGAGCGCGTCGGTCGCCCATTTGAAGGTGAACGGCACCGCGATGGTGGCGAATTTGGCGAGCGAACATCAGCACGGTCGCGAACACGCACGCGCGCCTTCAGGTCGCGGCCGGTCGGACGGCCAGATATAGGGCCACAGGTCGACCAGCGTCGACAGCAAGCGCCCCGCCGTCGGCGGTCACCTCGCGGTCTGGCTGCTGCGGGCTGTTGCGAATCTCTCATTCGAAGCGGTAAGCTTGCGACGGCCCCGTCGCTCACGCCGCGCTTGACCGTCATATAGAGATTCCCGGCCTGTTCCGCATCGGCGCCGGATGGGCGCGTGGCCCAGTGCGGCCGGCTTAAACAGGCGTTGCGGGGCAGGCGAATCGACGCCACATCTACCGCTCAATGAGTGATGACTCCATGAGCAAAATCAATGCGATCTGCGTCTATTGCGGATCGAGCCCGGGCACCGATCCGGCTTTCGCCGAGGCCGCGCGCGCGCTTCGGCAAAATCCTCGCGCAGAACGGCGTGCGGCTGGTCTATGGCGGCGGCTCGGTCGGCCTGATGGGAGCGCTTGCCGGCGCCGTGCTCGAGCACGGCGGCGAGGTGACCGGCATCATTCCGGAATTCCTGACCGCGCAAGGAGCGGCCGCGAGCGGCTCGCCCAGGAACATGATCGTCACCCGCGACATGCACGAGCGCAAGCGCACGATGTTCGAGCGCGCCGACGCCTTCGTCGCCCTGCCGGGCGGCATCGGCACGCTGGAGGAACTGGTCGAGCAACTGACCTGGGCGCAGCTCGGCCGGCACAAGAAGCCGATCCTGGTCGCCAATATCAACGGCTTCTGGGACCCGCTGCTGGACGCTGATCGAGCACATGCGCGCGGCTCGGCTTCGTCCGTCGCCGGCTGAGCGGCGTCGATCTGCTGGTCGCCGACCGCGATCGAGGACATTCTGCCGAAGCTGCGCGAAGCGGCGCGCGCGCGTGGCGCGGCGCCGACAAGCGAAAATGGCGGTGCCGGCGGAGCGGCTGTGACGAGCGCTACGGCGCTCGCCTCCCGCAAGAACGTCACCGCCTCGATGCGATTGCCGTCGGGATCGCGGATGAAGGCGGCGTAATAGTTCAGCGTGATATTGCGGCCGCAGTCCCCGGCGCGCCGTCGGACGTGCCGCCGGCTTTGCAGCGCCGCGGCATGGAAAGCATCGACCGCCGCGGTGTCCGGCGCGCGCAGACAGATATGCACGCCGCTGTCGTCGGCGACGCGCGCCATCGCCTCGCGGCGGTTGATCCAGAATTCGGGATATTTCTTGCCGAAGCCGATCGCCGCGTCCGGCCATTCGCGCAATTTGCGTCATGCCGAGCGGCGCGAGCAGCGCGGCGTAGAAGCGCTTCCGCCTTTTTCGAGATCGCGCACCGCGATGGAGACGTGGTCGATCATCGGACCTGTCTGCGTCACACCGGCGCGCCGGATTTCACGAGCTTATAGACGATGGAATCCATCAGCGCCTGGAACGAGGCGTCGATGATGTTGGCCGAGACGCCGATCGTCGTCCAATGGTCGCCGGTCTCGTCGGCGCTTTCGATCAGAACGCGCGTGACCGCCTCGCGTGCCGCCATTGAGGATACGCACGCGGTAATCGGTGAGTTCGAGCCCGGTGATGTAGCTCTGGTACTTGCCGAGATCCTTGCGCAGCGCGAGGTCGAGCGCATTGACCGGGCCGTTGCCTTCGGCGACCGAGATCAGCACCTCGTCGCCGACCTTGACCTTCACCACCGCCATGGCTCACGGTGACGCGCTCGCCCTTGGCATTGATGCGCTGCTCGACATTGACGTCGAATTTTTCGACGTCGAAATAACGCGGCACCTTGCCGAGCGAGGCGCCGCGCCAGCAGCTCGAACGACGCGTCGGCCGCTTCATAGGCATAGCCGATCGCCTCGCGCTCCTTGACCTCGTCGAGCAGCCGCGTCACGCCGCGGATCGTCCTTGTCGACCGCGAGCCCGATGCGGTCGAGCTCGGCGAGCACGTTCGAGCGGCCGGCCTGATCGGAGACCAGCAGCTTGCGCTTGTTGCCGACGCGCTCCGGCGCGACGTGCTCGTAGGTCGCCGGCTCCTTCATGATCGCGGAGGCATGAATGCCGGCCTTGGTGGCGAACGCGCTCTCGCCGACATAGGGCGCATGGCGGTCGGCGGCGCGATTGAGCATCTCGTCGAGCGCGTGCGAGACACGCGCGAGACGTGGCCGAGCGCCTCGTCCGAGACGCCGATCTCGAATTGTTCGGCATATTCCGGCTTGAGCTTCAGCGTCGGGATGATGGAGACGAGATTGGCGTTGCCGCAGCGCTCGCCGAGCCCGTTGAGCGTGCCCTGGATCTGCCGCGCGCCGGCGCGCACCGCGGCGAACGAATTCGCCACCGCCTGCTCGGTATCGTTATGGGCGTGGATGCCGACATGGTCGCCGGGGATTGTCTGTGCAAACCTCGCCGACGATGCTTCTCCACCTCGTGCGGCAGCGTGCCGCCGTTGGTGTCGCACAGCACGACCCAGCGCGCGCCCTCGTCGTAGGCCGCCTTGGCGCAGGCGAGCGCGTAAGCCGGGTTGGCCTTGTAGCCGTCGAAGAAATGCTCGCAGTCGAGCAGCACTTCGCGGCCTTTGGCCTTGGCGGCGCGCACGCTGTCGCGGATCGAGGCGAGGTTCTCCTCCTCCGTCGTCTCCAGCGCCACGCGCACGTGATAGTCCCAGGATTTGGCGACAAAGCAGATGGCGTCGGCCTTGGCATCGAGCAGCGCGGCCAGGCCCGGGATCGTTCGACGCCGAGCGGCCGGGCCGCCGCGTCATGCCGAACGCGGTGAGTTGCGCGCGCATCGGCCGCTTTTCGGCGAAGAAATTGGTATCGGTCGGATTGGCGCCGGGATAGCCGGCCTCGACATAATCGACGCCCAGCTCGTCGAGCATGCGCGCGATCGTCAGCTTGTCGGCGAGCGTGAAGTCGACGCCGTTCGTCTGCGCGCCGTCGCGCAGCGTGGTGTCGAACAGATAAAGCCGCTCGCGGGACATCATTGCGCTCTCACCAAAGATGATAATTCGACGCCAACGCGACCGCGATCAGGATGGCGATGAGCGCAATGCGACGATGGTGGGTGCGCAAGCCGAAAAATGTCGAATGCGCGCGTCATGTGCGATCCTGTCTCAATCCTGAATAAAGCCGATAGACGTGTAGAAGGTGACGACGACCGCGCCGGCGATCACCGCGTATTTCAGGATCAGATAATAAAGCCAATGGCGCGGAACGGCGTCTCGGCGCCTTTCATGACGCGCTCTCCTTCGTGTTCTTCGGCGGCGAGCGGCTTGACCAGTCGTGGTATTGGCGAGCCATTCGCCGGCGACGGCGATCGGTGTTGCGGGTCTTCGCCGACATAGCCGCGCTTTTCGAAAAAGCCGCGCGCGGTGTCGCTGGCGTCGACAGTGAGTTCCTTGCCGCCGCGGGCGGCGGCGAGCTTTTCCAGCGCATCGCACAGCATGGCGGCCGCGCCCTGCCCGGCCGCCGTCGGATGCACATAGAGCATGTCGATGCGCGTATTGTCGGCGAGCGAAGCGAAGCCGACGGCGGCGCCGCCGAAGGTCGCGACCAGCGTCAGCTCGCCGGCGAGCCGCGCGCCGAATTCTTCCTCGTCGTCGGCCGCCGACGCCCAGGCCTCCTGCTGCGCCTCGCTGTAATCCTCGGCGGCCAATTCCTCGATGCTGGCGCGGAAGATTTCCGCGAGCAGCGGCACGTCGGTCGGCAGCATCGGCCGCATCGCGAGTTTTGGCGCTTCGCGGGCGTTCATCGCGCGATCTCCCAGGTGGTGCCGTCCTTGGGTCTTTGAGCTACGACGCCCATCTTGGCGAGTTCGTCGCGGATGCGGTCGGATTCCTTAAAGTCCTTCACCTTGACGCGCGGCATTGCGCGCTTCGATCAAGCTCCGCGACTCTTGCCCTCGTCGACGCGCGACCGAAGCCTGGCCGGAATGCCGACCATTGCGCCGATGTCTGCTGCAAGTAGACCGATCAATTGCGCGCTCGCCTTCAGGCACGCCGCCAGCAGGCTTCGCGCCCTTCGCCGCCTCGCCGCGCAATTCGATGCAGGGCCGCGATCGCCTTCGGCGTGTTGAGATCGTCGCCGCAGTGCGTCGAGCGCATCGGCGCAAAGATAGCCGGGCGCGACGTCGCCTGTCGAGGCCATACCAAA
Organism: uncultured Alphaproteobacteria bacterium; assembly: GCA_963761185.1. GTDB lineage: Bacteria > Pseudomonadota > Alphaproteobacteria > Rhizobiales > Xanthobacteraceae > BOG-931. Next base: position 2,916,251 of record CAVXFY010000009.1, on the reverse strand, counting down.
GATCGAGAGTTTTCTGCGCCTCGCGCAAGCCCGCCACCGTCCAATTGATCGGCTGGCGATAATGCGTCTGCAGCATCGTGAGACGCACGACTTCGCCAGGCCAATCTTTCAGCAGCTCGTGGATCGTCACGAAGTTGCCGAGCGACTTCGACATCTTCTCGCCTTCGACCTGCAGGAAGCCGTTGTGCATCCAGTAATTCGCCATCACCGGCGTGTGGAAGGCGCAGCGCGATTGCGCGATCTCGTTCTCGTGGTGCGGAAAGACGAGATCGATGCCGCCGCCATGGATGTCGAAAATCTCGCCGAGATGCTTCCACGACATCGCCGAGCATTCGATGTGCCAGCCGGGGCGGCCCGGCGCCGCGATGCCGGCCGGGCGACGGCCAAGCCGGCTCGCCCGGCTTCGACGGCTTCCACAGCACGAAATCCTGCGGATCTTTCTTGTACGGCGCGACGTCGACGCGGGCGCCGGCGATCATCTCGTCGAGCGGCCGCTTCGACAGCTGGCCGTAGTCCGGCATCGACGGCACGCTGAACAGCACGTTGTCCTCGGCGACATAGGCGTTGCCGGAGGCGACCAGGCGGTCGATCAGCGTGCGCATCTCGGCGATGTGCTCGGTGGCGCGCGGCTCGACACGTCGGCGGCAGGCAGCCGAGCGCCGCGACATCCTCGTGGAATTGCTTGTCGGTTTTCTCGGTGACCTTGCGGATCGCCTCGTTCAGCGGCAGCTCCGGATATTCCTCCGCCGCCCGCGCGTTGATCTTGTCGTCGACGTCGGTGATGTTGCGCACGTAAGTGACGTGCGTCGGCGCCATAGAGATGGCGCAGCAGGCGGAACAGCACGTCGAACACGATGACCGGCCGCGCATTGCCGATATGGGCGAAGTCGTAGACCGTCGGCCCGCACACATACATGCGCACATTCGCCGGATCGAGCGGCTCGAAAACCCGCTTCTCGCGTGTCAGCGTATCGTAGAGTTCCAGTTCCATCGCAGCGAATCTCATTCCACCGAAATCAAATGGTACACCTCGGCCTCTTGGCCGGGCGTCTATCAGTCTCGATTTAATGAGAAAAGACGGCCGCAGCCAGCGATGTCGCTAGCTAATAATCTCGCAGCAAATGCCGCAGATGGTGTTCGCGCCGGTCATGGCGCGCACAATGATTGTCCGGGCGCGTCGCGTCAAGGTCCGCCCGAACGGCATCGCCCTACCGCGAAGTGTCGCCGCGCCGCCACGCCGTCTCGGAAAAACGCGCAGCGCCCTGTGGAAACGCCGAAGCCGTCACCTCAATGCATTGCTCCCCCGCGCAAATCATGAGAGCGAACCGGCCGCGGTTTGCGCCATCGAAATCACGTCACTTAACGAAAGCTTAACCCCGCACCCTCATTCTTTAACCCTATCGGGGTAGGGCCGACTTGGCCGCGCGAGTTAGGCGAACCTGCCGTTCGGCAGGCGGGTCTGGAAGTGGCGAGAACTGCGCCGGGTGGGGGATCCATGCGTTTCGCGATTGCGGCATGCGCCGCGATATCCGTGCTGTTGGGGGCGGCTTCCGCGCAAGCGGAGCGGCGCGTCTTCATCATCGCCAATGACGGCGACGGCTACGGCGTCGACAATTGCCTGGCGTCGGGCAGCAGCTGCGGCGCGGCAGTGGCGAATTCCTATTGCCACGCGCGCGAGTTCGCCCAAGCGACCTCGTTTCGCAAAGTCGACCGCGACGACATCACCGGCGCCATTCCGACCGGCACGTCGTGTCATGGCAATTCCTGCGATAATTTCGTCGCCATCGAGTGTTCGCGCTGACCCTTGCGCCTGATCCGGAGAAGCGGCCACCCGCTTTCCGAAGAGATCGTGCTCCGTCAAGGCTAGCGCGATATTCGCTCCCTAATTTGCTGCCGGGGCACCCGCGCCGCATCCCGTTGCGCGGGGCTGTAAGTTCGTTCATCCTCGCACCGGCTGCGTTTTGACCTCGAGGGGACGCGAGGTGACGGCGCGCCGAACATCTAGACCCATAGGTGGTCAATGGATGGTCAAGAAGCGAGGGAGCGCGACTTCGAAGAGGATGTCGCGGCGTCGGCGGCCGCGAACGATCAAGCTCCGCTGAAGCTCGAACAATTCCTCCCCTATCAGCTCCAAGTCGTGACGACGCTGATGTCGCAAGCCCTGTCGCGGGTTTACGCGCGGCACCACCGCCTCGGCATTCCGGAATGGCGGGTGCTGGTGGCGCTCGGCCAATACGGCTGGATGAACGGCAAGGCGATTTGCAGCCATACCCACATGCACAAGACGAAAGTGTCGCGGGCGGCAGCAATCCTGGAAGGCCGCAGCCTCATCACGCGCCGTGCCAACCGCGCCGATATGCGCGAGTCCCTGGTCGCGCTCACACCGGCCGGCCGGGCGATCTACGACGAACTCGCACCGCATGCCGTCGAATTCATGCGCCGGCTCACCGAAATCCTGACGCCGAGCGACCGCGACGCCTTCCACCGCGCGCTCAAACAGCTTACGGATCGGTCCGCGCAACTGGTTGCCGAAGCGATCGAGGAAGACGGCCGCGTGGAGGAACCTTGAAGCTCTATTCCTATTTCCGATCGTCGGCCGCCTACCGGGTGCGCATCGCGCTCAACCTCAAAGGCATCGCCTACGACACCATCCCGATTCATCTGATCAAGGACGGCGGTCACAACAGGCGGCCGGAATTTCGCGCCATCAATCCGCAGATGCGCGTGCCGGTATTGGTGACGCCGGCCGGCGACACGCTGACGCAATCGCTCGCCATCATGGAATATCTCGAAGAGACGCACCCCCAGCCGCCGCTCCTGCCGAAAGATCCCGTCGCACGCGCCAAGGTCCGCGCGCTCGCCGAGCTGATCGCCTGCGACATTCATCCGCTGAACAATACCAGCCCGCTGCGTTACCTAAAGCGCGACATGGGCCAGGAGCAGAGCGCGATCGACGCCTGGTATCATCACTGGGTCATTGCCGGCTTCGAGGCGCTCGAAGCCATGATCGCTCCCGGCCCTTATCTCTGCGGCCAGGAGGTGACGCTCGCCGACACGTGTCTCGTCCCGCAGGTCGCCAACGCGCGGCGGCTGAATGTGCCGCTCGACAAATTCCCGAAGATCGTCGCCGCCGACGCCGCCTGTCTGAAGCTTCCCGCCTTCGATAAGGCACGCCCTGAAAATCAGCCCGACGCCGAGTGACGGCGGGCTCCGCCCGTCTCTGCGGGGACTGGCCGAAGGCGACCCGATCGGCCGCGATTGACAGCAGATTGACAGCGCATTGACAGTGCCTGCCTTCACATTTTAACCACCATTCCGGGGCTTGATCCGCAACCCCGACGAACCGGGGCCGGAACCCTCAATGCTCGATAAATCGCGCGGCTGCGGCCGAGACAAGCTGCAAGTCAGGCTGCCATCCGTGCGGCAAGGTATCGGGCAATTCATATCGACGAACGTGCTTGCCCTCTGCGGTCTGCTCGCCTGCTCCGCGGCCGCATTCGCGCAGGGCGCTCCGGTGCAGCAGCAATATCTGCCGCCGCCAAATCAGGCCGTGGCAAGTCCTCCTACAGCAAGTCCTCCCGCATCAATCCCGCAGGCAAGTCAGCCGGCGGCAAGCCCACCGGCCGCAAGCCAGGCCGCGTCGAATCCGGTCTGCGGGCGCCTGCAAGCCCAGCTTGCTTCCGTCGACCAAGGCACAGCCGACCCCGCGCGCGCCGAACAGATCAAACGCTCCGACGACGCTATCGCCAAACAGCAGGCCGACCTCGACCGCGCCGTGTCGCAGGCGCACAAAGCCGGCTGCGCGGGAGAAGGGTTCTTCGCGCTGTTCTCGGCGCTGTCGCCGCAATGCGGGCCAATCACGTCTTCGATTCAGCAGATGCGCGGCAATCTCGACCGCATGATGAGCGAGCAGCAGCAACTCAAAAGCGGCGGCGACGCGCAGGACGGCCAGCGCCGCGCGCTGATCGGCGCCTTGGCGCAGAACAATTGCGGCGCGCAATATGCGTCCGCCGCCTCGTCATCCGGTCCGGCCGGCTTCTTCGACGCGCTGTTCGGCAACGGCACCGTCGTCAATCCGAATGGCGACGGCGCGCCGTCCGGCACCTTCCATACCGTCTGCGTCCGCACCTGCGACGGTTATTATTTTCCGATCTCGTATTCGACCTCATCGAGCCGCTTCGTCGACGACGAGAAGACCTGTCAGCGGCTGTGCCCGGCAGCCGAAGCCGCGCTCTACTCGTTCCGCAATCCGGGCGAGGACATGGACCAGGCGGTGTCGAATTCGGGTCAACTCTATACCGCGCTGCCGAACGCCTATCGGTATCGCAAAGAAGTGACGGCCGGCTGCTCGTGCCGCAAGCCGGGCCAGAGCTGGGGCGATGCGCTGAAGAATGCCGACAACTCGACGACGCTCGAGCAAGGCGACATCGTCGTCACCGACCAGACCGCAAAGACGCTGTCGCAGGCGCCGAAGCAAGGCGGCAAGACCGCGGCGCCCGCGAATGCCAATCAGCCGACCGCAGCTGCGGCATCCACGCCGGGTTCCAGCAATGCCGCGCCCGGCAAGCGCGTCGTGCGCACCGTCGGACCGCCGTTCCTGTCGCCCGGCCAGATGCAGATGCAGCAGCAAGAGCAGTCGCAGCAGCCGTCGTCGCAACCATCGCAGCAACCGTCGCGCTGACGGCGCGGCCCAGAGCATGATCCGGAAAAGTGGAAACCGGTTTTCCGAAAAGATCATGCTCCATCAAAATGCTAGAGCATTCCCCACTTAAGACGACGCATAACCTGCGTGTGCAAGATAGTTAGCGCATTCGCCTTGTGTGAAGGCGCCGAGAACGTCTGCGATTGCGTCCCAAAGCGAGTCTCTTGTTGGTGCGGCGGCCTTGCGGAGCAGGGTCTTGAGCTTGGCGAAGGCCATCTCGATGGGATTGAGGTCGGGAGAGTACGGCGGCAGGTAGAGGAGGAAGGCACCTCGGGCCTCGATCGCGGCGCGGACGCCCCCGACTTTGTGCGCGGGCAGATTGTCGATCACGACGATGTCGCCCTCCGACAGGCTTGGGGCCAGCACCGTCTCGACATAGACCAGGAAGGCTTCGCCGTTCATCGGTCCATCGAGAACGAAGGGTGCGACAAGCCCGTCGCGGCGCAGTCCGGCGGTGAAGGTGGTGGTTTTCCAATGTCCCCACGGCGCCTTGCCGATCAGGCGCTGGCCCCGGCGGCAGCGCCCGTGAGTGCGGACCATCTTGGTCGAGGTTCCGGTCTCGTCGACGAACACCAGGTGCTTGGCATCAAGGCTGGCCTGGCCGGCCTTCCAGCATTGCCGCGCCGCGGCTACGTCGGGGCGCTCCTGCTCGGCGGCGTGCAGAGTTTTTTTTGAAGGTCACACCGTGCCGCTTGAAGAACCGATCGACCGAGCTGTCCGTGGTGCGCACCCCGCGCTGCTGCCATAGCCGCTCGACAATCTCCGCCAGGGTCAGGTCCGATTCCTGCTCGACCAGTTCCAACAACCATGCCGCATGCGGCTCCAGCGGCGAACGGCTCTTGCCGCCGCGCCGCTGCGGGCTGACGCTTCCCGTCTCCTTGTGCAAACTCACCCACCGGATTGACGAGGACTCGCTTACCGCAAACCGCTTGGCCGCCGCTCGCCGTGAACATCCCTCGGCAACGGCCGCAACCACCCGACTGCGAAGATCATCCGAATACGGCTGTCGTCCGATGGCTTCCCTCCGAATCAGAACAGCCATGGACTCACAACCAAAACCAGCCGGGAATCCCAAGCCCGATCACAATCGATTCATCAGAACTGGGGAACGCTCTAGAGCGACAACTAATTCAATCCAAAACAATTTCGCTCTAAGCCGGCTCAAAAATCCGCGCTTCCGGCTTTGGCCATCGCCGCGCTATCGGCCGCGCCCTTGACCGGCGCGCGGTCGGGCTGCGGCAGCGTCGTGCCCGGATCGTTGAAGCGATTGACGATCGGATAGCGCCGGTCGCGGCCGAAATTCTTCAGGGTCACTTTCACGCCCGGCGCGGCTTGGCGGCGCTTATACTCGGCGAGATAAAGCAGCCGCTCGACCTTCAGCACGGTGTCGCGATCGAAGCCTGCGGCGACGATCGCCGCGGTCGGCTCTTCGCGCTCGACCAGCCGTTCGAGAATCTGATCGAGCACGTCGTAGGGCGGCAGCGAATCCTGGTCGGTCTGGTTTTCGCGCAGCTCCGCGCTCGGGGCGCGCGTGATGACGTTGTCCGGAATGACACTGCCGTCGGGGCCGCGCGCGCCTTGCGGCTTCCAGCTGTTGCGCAATCTCGACAGGCGATACACTTCGGTCTTGTAGATATCCTTGATCGGATTGAAGCCGCCATTCATGTCGCCGTAGAGTGTCGCGTAGCCGACCGACATTTCCGACTTGTTGCCGGTGGTCACGACCATGGCGCCGAATTTGTTGGAGATCGCCATCAGGATCACGCCGCGGGCACGCGCCTGCAGGTTTTCCTCGGTGACGTCGCGCGCCGCGCCTTGAAATATGCCGGCGAGCGCCGCTTCGAGACCTTTGACCGCGCTTTCGATCGGCACGATGTCGTAGCGAATGCCGAGCGCGCGCGCGATGGCGGCAGCATCGTCGCGTGAAGCTTGCGACGTGTAGCGATAGGGCAGCATAACGCAGCGCACCCGCTCGGCGCCGAGCGCATCCGTCGCCATCGCCGCGCAGAGAGCGGAATCGACGCCGCCGGACAACCCGATCACGACGCCCTTGAAGCGGTTCTTGTCGACATAATCGCGCAAGCCGAGCACGCAGGCGGTGTAGTCGGCTTTGTCCCAATCTTCAGGCGGCGCGATCGCCCCGCGCGGACAGTGCCACACGCCGTCGATGCGCGACCATTGCGTGGTCCGCACTTCCTCGACGAAGGCCGGCAGCTGAAAGGCGACGGAGCGGTCGGCATTGAGCGCGAACGACGCGCCGTCGAACACCAGTTCGTCCTGACCGCCGAGCTGGTTGATATAGATGAGCGGCAGCCCGGCTTCGGTGACGCGGGCGACGACGACATTGAGGCGGACCTCGCTTTTGTCGCGCCAATACGGCGAGCCGTTCGGCACAACAAGAATTTCTGCGCCGGTTTCGGCGAGACATTCGACGACGTTCTCGTAGTCGCCCCAATCGGTCCAGGTGTCCTCGCAGACCGGAATGCCGAGCCGCACGCCGCGGAAATTGACCGGGCCCGGCAACGGGCCCGAGGCGAACACCCGCTTCTCGTCGAACACGCCGTAGTTCGGCAGATTGACCTTAAAGCGCAACGCTTCGACCCGGCCGCCGGTCAACAGCCCATAGGCGTTATAGAGCTTGCCGTCCTCGATCCAGGGCGTGCCGATCAAGACCGCCGGCCCGCCGTCGGCGGTGTCGCGCGCCAGCGCCTCGACGGCGGCGCGGCAGGCGGCCTGGAAGGCCGGCCTGAGCACCAAGTCTTCCGGCGGATAGCCGGCGATGAACAGTTCGGAAAAGGCGATGATATCGGCGCCGTCGCCCGCGGCCCGCGCGCGCGCCTTGCGGGCGCGCTCCAGATTGCCGGAGACATCGCCGACGATCGGATTGAGCTGGGCCACGGCAATGGCCAGACGGTCGGCGGGACGGTCGTTCATGACCAAGATTTAGCGCTGGACGCGCCGTTCGGGCAATGGCTGAGCCGCGCGCCGGGCGCGGCTCAGAGCGCCGCCACCTGCGGGATCGGCTTCGCCTTGGTCTGCCGCTCCGATTTGAGCAGGTCGGCCAAAAGGAAGGCGAGGTCGAGCGATTGCTCGGCGTTGAGCCGCGGATCGCAGACCGTGTGGTAGCGGTCGTTGAGATCCTCTTCGCTGATGGCGCGCGCGCCGCCGGTGCATTCGGTGACGTTCTGACCCGTCATTTCCAGATGCACGCCGCCGGCATTGGTGCCTTCGGCGGCATGAACTTGAAAAAACGCCCGCACTTCCTTGAGGATCTGATCGAACGGCCGCGTCTTGTAGCCGGTCACCGACGAAATGGTGTTGCCGTGCATGGGATCGCACGACCACACCACATTGCGCCCTTCCCGCTTCACCGCGCGCACTATCGGCGGCAACAGTTCCGCGGCCTTGTCGGCGCCGACGCGGCAGATCAGCGTCAGGCGGCCGGGCTCACGATCGGGATCGAGAATGTCCATGAGCTTCAGCAGCTCGTCCGGCTTCTGCGTTGGCCCGGTCTTGATACCGAGCGGATTCTTGATGCCGCGGCAGAATTCGACATGGGCGTGGTCGGCCTGCCGGGTGCGGTCGCCGATCCACACCATGTGGCCCGACGTGCAATACCAATCGCCGGTCGTCGAATTCGACCCGCGTGAAGGCCTGCTCGTAGCCGAGCAAGAGCGCCTCGTGGCTGGTGAAGAAATCCGTCGTGCGCATTTCCGGATGCACTTCCGGATCGATGCCGCAGGCGCGCATGAAGTCGAGCGCTTCGGTGAGATGACCGGCCAGTTCCTGATAGCGCTTGGATTGCGGTGAGTCCTTGACGAAGGACAGCATCCATTGATGCGCGTTCGACAGATTGGCGTAGCCGCCGGTCGACGAAGGCGCGCAACAGATTGAGCGTCGCCGCCGACTGGCGATAGGCCTCCAATTGCCGGCGCGGATCGGGCGTGCGCGCCTCCCGCGTGAAATCGGTGCCGTTGATGATGTCGCCGCGATAGACCGGAAGCTCGACGCCGCTGCGCTTTTCGACCGGCGAGGTGCGCGGCTTGGCGAATTGTCCGGCGATGCGGCCGACCTTCACCACCGGGCACGCCGCGGCATAAGTCAGCACCACCGCCATCTGCAGGAACAGGCGGAAAAAATCGCGGATATTATTGGCGCCGTGCTCGGCGAAGCTTTCCGCGCAATCGCCGCCTTGCAGCAAAAAAGCCTCGCCGGCCGCGACCTGCGCCAGAGCTTTTTCAGATTGCGCGCCTCGCCGGCAAAAACCAGCGGCGGAAAGGTCGCAAGCTGCGCCTCGACGTCGGCGAGCGCTTTTTGATCGGGATAATCCGGCACCTGCACGATCGGCTTCGACCGCCAGGATTCCGGGCTCCATTTCGGCATATTGGACCGCGTCGGCATCACTCATCTCCAAACCGTCGCTCCGGGGCGCGCAGCGTTGTCCGCGAGCCTGGAATCCATATTCACAAACGGTGGTTATGGATTCCGGCCCTCGCCGCCGGTGCGGCTCGGCCGGAATGACGGGGGATATATACACAAGGAGCGGCGGCTGCGACAGCCCGAGAAAACCCACCTGTTCCGAGGCTATTCGGCAGCTATTCGGCAGCCTCTTGGGCGTAGCTCGCGGTCTTTTTGCGCATGGTGACGAGTTCCTCGGCGGCGGTCGGATGCAGCGCCATGGTGGCGTCGAAGTCCGCCTTGGTCGCCCCCATCTTCACCGCGACGGCGGCGAGCTGGGCCATTTCGGCGGCTCCCTCGCCGACCACATGGCAGCCGACGACCCGGTCGGTCAGGCCGTCGACCACGAGCTTCATCAGCACGCTCGTGGCGCGGCCGGATAGCGTCGCCTTCATCGGCCGAAACATGGCCTTGTAGATGTCGGTTCGCGGCAGCCGCGCGCGGGCTTCCGTTTCGGTGAGGCCGACTACGCCCACTTCCGGCTCGGAGAACACCGCAGTCGGCACATTGCCGTGATCGACCTTGGTCGGCTTGCCGCCGAACACCGTGTCGGCGAAGGCATGACCTTCACGAATGGCGACCGGTGTCAGATTGATGCGGTTAGTGACGTCGCCGACGGCATAGATGCTTTGCACCGAAGTGCGCGAATAGTCGTCGACCGCGATGCCGCCGTTCTTGGCGATCGCGACGCCGGCTTCGTCAAGACCCAACTTGGCGACATTGGGCACGCGACCGGTGGCGAACATGACCTTGTCGGCAGGCACGTGATTGCCGTCGGACACATGGACCGAATAGTGCGTTCCGGCCTGTTCGATCGCCGTGATGGTGCGGCCGCAGACCACGCGGATGCCGTGCTGCTCCATCTCCACGCGCAGATGCTGGCGCACGTCGTCGTCGAAGCCGCGCAAGATGTTTTCGCCGCGATAGATCAGCGTCACATGCGCACCGAGGCCGGCGAAGATTCCGGCGAACTCGACGGCGATGTAACCGCCGCCTTGAATCACCACCCGGCGCGGAAATTCCGTCAAATGGAACGCTCTCGTTCGACGAGATCGCGTGTTCGATGCCGGGAATCGGATTGCCGAAGCTCGGCGTGCCGCCGGTCGAGATCAAGATATTTCGCCGTGCGCACGCGGTCGCCGTTCGCCAATTGGATCGTATGCGGATCGGCGATCACCGCCCGGTTTTTCACGACTTTGACGCCGGCTTTGTTGAGGGTCGAGCCATAGGCGGCTTCGAGCCGGGCGATCTCGCGATCTTTGTTGGCGATCAGCGTCATCCAATCGAACGACGTCTGCGACACCGTCCAGCCGAAGCCCGCGGCGTCTTCGAATTCGCCGCGGAAGCGCGACGCATAGACCAAAAGCTTTTTCGGCACGCAGCCGCGGATGACGCAGGTGCCGCCGAGGCGATATTCCTCGGCGACCATGACGCGCGCGCCGTGTTCGGCGGCGATGCGCGCGGCGCGCACACCGCCCGAACCGCCCCCTATGACGAAAAGATCAACGTCGTGATCGGCCATAATGCTTTTCTTGATGTCCGCGTCACATATCGTGGCCGCGTTTCTTCATTTCAGCGCGAATGGCGTTGGCGACTTCTTGCGCCAGATTATCCGCCCACGTGCCGGCATAGATCATGCTCTCGTCGAGCACTTTCGGCTCTTGCGCGAGCATCTTCTGGCCGAGCGGCGACTGATAGAACGTCAAGAGATCGCGCAATTCCTGTTCGGTGAAGTGAGTGGCATAGATGCGGGCGCTGGCATCGACGAGCTCGGTCACGCGCGGATCGAACTCCTTCTCCACGTTGAACGCGACTTCGTCGAGATCCTTGGACCACATGAAATTGGTTTGCAAATACCCGTTTTTGACCTTTTGCACGACGCCGCGCACGATCGGCTGGAAAACGTCCTTGACGTTTTTGACCTGCACGATCTGCTTGGCCAGAAGCAGCGCGCCCGGCGACGGCTGGGGCGCGGCGGCGGGCGCAGCCGGCGCAGCGGGTTTCTGTGCCGCCGCCGGAAAGGCGGCGCCGGCAACGGCAAGCGCAAGGAGCGCGGCGGTTGCAAAACGCATCCCGCCATGTCGCTTGCCCGCAAGACGCCCGACAAGACGCGTGGATAGATAGGCGATCATAGGCGCACTCCCCCTTTATGGGCTGGAAGGATTCAGGTCCGCTCGATCAGGCGCACCCCGTCCGGACCGGCGACAATAGCAGTCCAGGCGAGGCCGATGAACAAGCCATGCTCCATGACGCCGGGGATCGCAGAAAGCCGCTCCGCAAGGGTTTTGGGATCGGCAATACGCTGCAACTGGGCGTCGAGGAGCCAGTGCCCGCCATCCGTGACCAAAGGATGGCCGTCCTTGCCAAGGCGCGGCACGGCCGGCCCCGAGCAGCCGGCGGCGGCGGCGGCGGCCTCGACGGCGCGGCGGGTGGCGCGCGCGCCGAACGGCACGATCTCGATCGGCAGCGGAAACCGGCCCAAGACCTCGACCAATTTCGACCGATCGGCGATCACGATCATCTTGGCGGAAGCCGAGGCTACGATCTTCTCGCGCAACAGCGCCCCGCCGCCGCCTTTGATTAGAGCAAGATCGGGCGCGATCTCGTCGGCGCCGTCCACGGTCAGGTCGAGTTCGGGCGTCTCATCGAGCGTGGTCAGCGTGATGCCGAGCCTGACCGCCTGGGCGCGGGTCGCTTCCGAAGTCGGCACACAGGCGACATCGAGACCCGCTTTCACCCGCTCGCCCAGCAAATCGACAAAGTACTGGGCGGTCGAGCCGGTGCCGAGCCCGAGCCGCATGCCCGGGCGCACGAATTCAAGCGCGCGAGCCGCGGCGGCCTTTTTCTGCGCATCGGCGTTGCTTGTACCGTTCATGGCAGGCTGTGTAGCCGCCTTCCGACGGTGAGCCTAGAGGCTTGCTGAGAAGGCTTCTTGAGAAGGCTTGCCTCGCGCCCTGCCGCCGTTTAGGCGAATGTCATGCTCACCATTGTCTTCGATCTCGACGGCACGCTGATCGACACCGCGCCCGACCTTATCTCGACGCTCAACCTCATCCTCGGCCGCGAGGGGATGCCGGCGGTCCCCTACGAGGCGGCCAGGAAAATGATCGGCGGCGGCGCGCGCGGCATGATCGAGCGGGCCTTGATCGCCGAGGGCCGCGACAATTCAAAGCCCGAATTCAAGCCCGAGCTCGACCGGATGTTCGGCGCTTTCATCGAACATTACGCGGCGCATATCGCCGACCGCTCGCGCCCTTTTCCAAAGCTCGAGGCGGTGCTCGATCGCCTCGCCGCCGACAATTATCGCCTCGCGGTGTGCACCAATAAGCTTGAATGGCTGTCGGTGCGGCTCCTGGATACGCTCGATCTCGGCAAGCGCTTTGCCGCCATCTGCGGCCAGGACACGTTCGGCATGCAGAAGCCCGATCCGGAAGTCCTCCGCCGCACCATCCTCAAAGCCGGCGGCGCCCCCGACCGCGCCATCATGGTCGGGGATTCCGGGACCGACGTGCGCACCGCCCGCGCCGCGGCGCTCCCGGTCATCGCCGTCACCTTCGGTTATAGCGAGGTGCCGATCGAGAGTTTACGGCCGGACCGCCTCATTGGCTCATATTCCGAGCTCGAAGCGGCCATACGCGGCATTGAAGCCGCCGCCCTCTAGCCGCGGCGCGCGGGCGGGCTGGGAGATGAAAATTCATGAAAATTCCTGGACCCTCAGGGGTTTATCCGCCAAAATCAGGCATTATCTGAAACTGGATGGAAAACGTGCGGCCACATGAACTGAAAAGCGCGATGGATGGGGCGCGGCCGGTCCTGGTCGACCCGTTCGGCCGCGCCATCAGCTATCTGCGCGTTTCAGTGACCGATCGCTGCGACTTCCGTTGTGTCTATTGCATGGCGGAAAACATGTCGTTTCTGCCGAAAGCCGAAGTGCTGTCGCTCGAGGAACTCGACCGCGTCTGCTCGGCTTTCGTTGCGCGCGGCGTGAAGAAGCTGCGCCTGACCGGCGGCGAGCCGCTGGTGCGCCGCGGCGTGATGACGCTGGTTAAATCGCTGTCGCGGCATTTGGCGAGCGGCGATCTCGACGAATTGACGCTGACCACCAACGGCTCGCAGCTCGCCAAATATGCCGCGGACCTGAAAGCGCATGGCATGCGCCGCATCAACGTGTCGCTCGACACGCTCGATGCCGACAAATTCCGCGCTATCACGCGCTGGGGCGATTTGAGCCAGGTGCTTGCCGGCATCGACGCCGCACTTGCGGCGGGCCTCAAAATCAAGATCAACACCGTCGCGCTGCGCGGCGTCAACGACGAGGAATTGCCGGAACTCGTCGCCTGGGCGCATGGCCGCGGCATGGATCTGACGCTGATCGAAGTCATGCCGCTCGGCGAAATCGGTGAAGGCCGGCTGGATCAATATCTGCCGCTGTCGATGGTGCGCGCGCGGCTTGCCGAGCGCTTCACGCTCGACGACATCGATTGCCGCACCGGCGGCCCGGCGCGTTATGTGCGCGTCGCCGAGACCGGCGGAACGCTCGGCTTCATCACGCCGATGACCCACAATTTCTGCAAATCCTGCAATCGCGTGCGGCTCACCTGCACCGGTACGCTTTATATGTGCCTCGGCCAGGCGGACGCCGCCGATTTGCGCAAGCCCCTGCGCGCCTCGGAGAGCAACGATCTTCTGTTCGCGGCGATCGACGAGGCGATCGGCCGCAAGCCCAAGGGCCACGATTTCATCATCGACCGCCGCCATCAGCGACCGGCACTGCCCCGCCACATGAGCGTAACCGGCGGTTGAATGGCGGCGCGCCGTGCTGCGACATCGCGCCTCAGCGCGGTGACACTTTACAAGTGCCGCGCCTGTTAAGGTCACCGCGATCAGCCAGCGGGGGCGTTGTGCCGGTCAATTGGAATGCGGCCCGGATGTGCTTCCCCTCATCCGGGCCGAATTTTTTAGACCGGCCGTTCAAGCCGGGTCTTCAACAAGCCAAATCTTCAACAAGCCAAGTCTTCAACAAGCCAAGTCTTCAAAGCAAATATTGAAGGCAAATATTCAAGCCAATCGTCAATCCAAGCTTTCAAGCACGCGCGCCGCGGCCTGCATCTCGCCAAGGCGGAAGGCGCGGCGCTTTTGCGCCTCTTCGTCGCGGCCCCACTGTTCCTCGTTCCAATCTTCATCGACATGCGCCGCACGCCATGCGGCTTCGACGGACAATTCGCCGCGCAGCATGGCGAGCGCGATCAGCGCCGAGCCGGTGAGCGTCGTCATCACATGCAGCGCCCCGAGGCGCCACGGGTCGTCCGCAATGGCAGCGCTCGCCGCCTGCAGCGCGGACTGCGGCTGCGCAACATGAACAACGCCCTCGCCAGTCTTGAAATCGGCGCCGAGCGTGTTTTTCGCCCAACGCAAAATCGGATTCCAGTGCCGCGCCTGACGCTCGCGTAACTCCCGCGGGCCGCCCGCGCGGTAGAACAGGAGATCCGACGCGAGATACTTTTCGATCTCCGCGCGCACCGGCCCCGGCGCATCCGCAACCCCGTCGATGATGGCGTTGGCAATCCGCGTGAGCGGCATATTGGCCGGATCGATCTCTTCGCGCTGCGCATCCCATTCCGCGGCGATCGCTTGCGCCAGCTTGAGCGCGGGCGCCGCGAGCGGCCGCCGCGCCGGCGTGCGCACGGGCTTGTCGTCGAGGGTGACGGCGTGGCCCTCGGGGCCGGTTGCGGCGCTTGCATGCTCATAAAAGCGCCGGCGCCGGGCCGGACGAGCATTGCGGCGCGCAGCCGCCGTCGGGTCGCCAGGCTTCATGGTCTCGAAAATATCGCGCATGGATCGCACACTAGCCTATTTTATCTCAATTTTTCAGATAGTTATGCCGCCTACCCCGCATCGGCAAGGAGCACCGCTGAGACCCCACGCAACAGCCCTGCCAATCGCGCTATTGTTAACGCCCAAGCGGCGGAAAACCCTGTCCTAACAAGCAGAAGCGGTGGAAATCCCACCCCCGCTCGACTACTATCCGGGTCCGGATTCGGCTAGGGGCTCGTCCGGGAGGAAGGAAAAATCCACGCAGCAGCGTGCATACCGCCGGGTCAAGAGCGGGGCTGCGTGCACGAGGAGTCGATGAAACCAACCGATATTTCGGTCCCGGATTATTTCCACAAAGTCGTGGACTGCCAGTGGGCCTGTCCGGCGCATACGCCGGTTCCTGAATACATCCGTTTGATCGCCGCGGGCCGCTACAGCGACGCCTACATGATCAATTGGGAATCGAATGTGTTTCCGGGAATTCTCGGGCGCACCTGCGACCGCCCCTGCGAGCCGGCCTGCCGGCGCGGCCGCGTCGAGAAGGATCCGGTCGCGATCTGCCGGCTCAAGCGTGTCGCCGCCGATTTCAAGGACGACATCCGCGGCCGCCTGCCCAAGCCCGCCGAAACGACGAACGGCAAGCGCATCGCGCTCGTCGGCGGCGGCCCAGCCTCGCTCGCCGTGGCGCGCGATCTCGCACCGATGGGTTACGAATGCATCGTGTTCGACCAGGATCCGAAATCCGGCGGCATGATGCGCACGCAGATCCCGAAATTCCGGCTGCCGGAAACGGTGATCGATGAGGAATGCGACTACATCCTCAATCTCGGCATCGAATTTCGCGGCAACAAGCGTATCGATAGTCTGAAGGCGCTGCTCGCCGAGAATTTCGATGCCATCTTTGTCGGCTGCGGCGCGCCGCGCGGCCGCGATCTCGACATTCCCGGCCGCAAGGAAGCGGCGAAGAACATCCATATCGGCATCGATTGGCTGTCCAGCGTCTCGTTCGGCCATATCGACAAGATCGGCAAACGCGTCATCGTGCTCGGCGGCGGCAATACCGCGATGGATTGCTGCCGCTCCTCGCGCCGGCTCGGCGGCGAGGACGTGAAAGTCGTCGTGCGCTCCGGCTTCGAGGAGATGAAAGCGTCTCCCTGGGAGAAGGAAGACGCCATGCACGAGGACATCCCGATTTTCAATTATCTGGTGCCGAAGGAATTCACCCACGACAACGGCAAGCTCACCGGCGTCATATTCGAGAAGGTCAAGGCGGTGCGCGACGACAAGGGCCGCCGCAACCTGGTGCCGACCGGCGAGCCGGATGAGATATTTCCGTGCGACGACGTCCTCGTCGCCGTCGGCCAGGAAAACGCCTTTCCCTGGATCGAACGCGATTGCGGCATCGAATTCGACAAATGGGACATGCCCAAGGTCGATCCGGCGACGTTTGTTTCGACCAATCCGAAGGTGTTCTTCGGCGGCGACGCCGCGTTCGGCCCGAAGAACATCATCTGGGCGGTGGCGCACGGCCACGAAGCCGCGATCTCGATCGACCGCTTCTGCCGCGGCGAAGACATTACCGTGCGGCCGCCGCCGCATATCGCCGTCTCAAGCCAGAAGATGGGCATCCATGAGTGGTCTTACGACAACGAGATCACGCTCGATAAACGCTACCGGGTGCCGCATCGCGAAAAGGTCGTGGCGCTGCGCGACATCAAGGCCGAGGTCGAGCTCGGCTACGACATCGAGTTGGCGCTCAAGGAAGCCGAGCGTTGCCTCAATTGCGATGTGCAGACCGTCTTCACCGGCCAGCTCTGCATCGAATGCGACGCCTGCGTCGACATCTGCCCGATGGATTGCATCACCTTCACCGGCAACGGCGAGGAAGCCGATCTGCGGGCGCGGCTGCAGGCGCCGGCGAAGAACCTGACCCAGGATCTCTATGTCGCCAACAACCTCAAGACCGGCCGCGTCATGGTGAAGGATGAGGACGTGTGCCTGCATTGCGGCCTGTGCGCCGAGCGTTGTCCGACCGGCGCCTGGGACATGCAGAAATACCTGATCGACATGACTCACGCGGAACAAGCATGCCACTCCAGAGCGTAAACGACTTCGTCGTCCGATTTGCCAATGTCAACGGCTCGGGATCAGCGAGCGCCAACGAAATGTTCGCCCGCGCGGTGTTGCGCATGGGCATCCCGGTCGCGCCGCGCAACATTTTTCCCTCCAACATCCAAGGCCTGCCGACCTGGTACGAAGTGCGTATCTGCGAAGCCGGCCATCTCGGCGCCCGCGGCGGCACCGATCTCATGGTGGCGATGAATCCGCAGACCTGGGACAAGGACGTCGCCGGCATCGAGCCCGGCGGCTATCTGATGTACGATTCGACGAAGCCGCTCCCGGCGTCGAAATTCCGCGACGACATCACCGTCATCGGCGTGCCGCTCACGGCCATCGCCAATCGCGAATATAGCGAGCCGCGGCAGCGCCAGCTGTTCAAGAACATCATCTATCTCGGCGCGCTTTCGGCGCTGCTCGACATGGACGTCGGCGAGATCGAAAAGCTGATCGGCGAGCAGTACAAGGGCAAGGAAAAGCTGTTCGACGCCAATAAGCACGCGCTGCATCTCGGCCGCGACTGGGTGATGCTCAATCTCGAACATCCGATCGGGCTGCGGCTCAAGCGCGCCAACAAGGTCGGCGACCGCATTTTCATCGAGGGCAATGCGGCGGCGGCTTTGGGCGCGGTCTATGGCGGCGCCACCGTCTGCGCCTGGTATCCGATCACGCCGTCGTCCTCGCTGGCCGAAGCCTTTACCCGCTATTGCAACCGGCTCCGCGTCGATGCCGAACTCGAAGCAGAACAAATTCGCCATCGTGCAAGCCGAGGACGAACTCGCCTCGATCGGCATCGTGATCGGCGCCGGCTGGAACGGCGCGCGCGCGTTTACGGCGACATCGGGTCCCGGCATTTCGCTGATGCAGGAGTTTCTCGGGCTTGCCTATTTCGCCGAGATTCCCTCCGTCGTCTTCGACGTGCAGCGCGCCGGCCCTTCGACCGGCATGCCGACGCGCACGCAGCAGACCGATATCCTGTCCTGCGCTTACGCCTCGCATGGCGACACCAAGCATATTCTGCTGTTTCCCGAGGACCCCGCCGAGACCTTCGAATTCGGCGCCATCTCCTTCGACCTCGCCGACCGGCTGCAGACCCCGGTCTTCGTGATGATCGATCTCGATATCGGCATGAATCATCGGCTGTGCCGCCCGCTGACCTGGGACGATGCGCGTAAATTCGACCGCGGCAAGGTGATGACCGCAGCCGCGCTCGAAGCTGGCAAAGACTTCGGCCGCTATCTCGACGTCGACGGCGACGGCATCCCCTATCGCACCTATCCCGGCACGCATCCGACCAAGGGCGCGTTCTTCACCCGCGGCACCTCGCGCGACCGCTACGCGCGCTACACCGAGGACGGCGCGGCCTATGCCGACAATATGCAGCGGTTGCTCCGCAAGTTCGAGACCGCGAAGGACCTGGTGCCGCGGCCGCTGCAGGCCAATGCGCAGAAGCCGACCAAATACGGCGTGATCTATTTCGGCTCGACCTCGCCGGCGATGGACGAAGCGATCCAGATTCTTGAAGCCAATGGCCAGCATCTCGATCGCATGCGGGTGCGCGCCTTCCCGTTCCATTCCAGCGTGTCGAGCTTCATCGCCGATCACGACTTCATCTTCGTTGTCGAGCAGAACCGCGACGCGCAATTGCGCTCGCTGATCGTCAACGAATGCAGTATCGACCCGGTGCGGCTGGTGCCGATCCTGCATTATGACGGCACGCCGATCACCGCGCGCTATATTGCGCGTGCCATCAGCGAACACCTCGACGCCTTGAAAGTCACGCCGCTCCGGAAGGTTGTGTCATGACCTATCTCGCCAAACCGCAATTCCATCATCCGGAACTGCCCAAGAATACGCTCGGCTATACGCGCCGCGATTACGAGGGCAAGATTTCGACCTTGTGCGCCGGCTGCGGCCACGATTCGATCACCGCGTCGATCATCGAGGCGTGCTTCGAGCTCTCGATCGAGCCGCACCGCGTGGCGAAGATTTCCGGCATCGGCTGCTCGTCGAAGACGCCGGATTATTTCCTCAACGCCTCGCACGGCTTCAATTCGGTGCACGGCCGCATGCCGTCGGTGCTGACCGGCGCCAACCTCGCCAATCGCGATCTCGTCTATCTCGGCGTCTCTGGCGATGGCGATTCGGCCTCCATCGGGCTCGGCCAGTTCGCCCATTGCATGCGCCGCGGCGTCAACATGGTCTATATCGTCGAGAACAACGGCGTCTATGGCCTGACCAAGGGCCAGTTCTCGGCCACGGCCGATCGCGGCTCAAAATCGAAGCGCGGCGTCGTCAATAGCGACAGTGCCATCGACATGGCCGGGCTCGCTTTGCAGCTCGGCGCCACCTTCGTCGCGCGCTCGTTCTCCGGCGACAAGAAGCAGCTGGTGCCGATCATCAAGGCGGCGATCGAGCACCAAGGCGCGGCTTTGATCGACGTGATCTCGCCCTGCGTCGCCTTCAACAATCACGCCGGCTCGACCAAGAGCTTCGACTATGTGCGCGAGCACAACGAGGCGGTGAATTGGCTCGACGTCATCACCGGCCGCGCGCCGATCAAGGTCGACTATGCGCCGGGCAGCGTCGAGGTCGTCGAGCAGCACGACGGCACCACCGTCGCACTGCGCAAGATCGATTCCGAATACGACGTGCACGATCGCCTGGCCGCCATGAGCTTCATCCAGCACCACGCCGCCAAAGGCCAGGTCGTCACCGGGCTGCTATATGTCGAACGCGAGTCCGACGACCTGCATGGCCATCTCAATACGGTCACGGCGCCGCTCAATGCGCTGAACGAAAAAGAGTTGTGCCCGGGCTCCGCGGCGCTCGATAAGATCAACGCCAGCTTGCGCTGAACACCACCGCCGTTGGAGCGTTAGAGCTTGAGGTTCCTGATCGCTTCGATCATCTCCTTGGGCGGCTCCATCTTGATCGCCGGCGCCTTGCCGGTCTCCAGCAAGCTCTTCAGCCCCGATAGCACCGCCGGCCAGCCCGTACGGCCGCCGGACAGGATTGCTTCGGGCACCTCCCAGGAATGGGATTCCGTCATGATCAGCCGCACCGCGTCGCCGGCCGGCGCGATCTCATACATGACGCGGCATTCGGGAAGCTTGCTAAATTCTACGGGCCATTTGACTTGCCAGGTCACCCCGAACTTGCGCGGCGGATCCCAGGCGATGACTTTGCCTTGCACGTTCACGGTGCCATCCGGCAGACGCAATGCGAAGCTTCCACCAAGTTTCGGCTCGAGCTCGATGGTGCGGTTCCAAAAATATTTCTTCGTGAACTCCGACGAGGTCAGCGCCTCCCACACCTTTTCGGGTGTAGCGGCGATATAGATCACGTAGATGGTCTTAGGCTTGAACTGGCTGACGTCAACCATGGCTCTAAGACTTCGTCTGGAACGCGACGTCGCCGGTTTCGAGCAGCGACTTGAGGTTCGACAGGACCTTCGGCCAGCCGCCGGAAACAGCCTCGATGAGCTTCGTGCCCTCGCCTTCCAGTTCGTGCGTAATGGTGAGTTTCGCCGCCTTGCCGCCAAAGTCCGGATAGTAGTCGGCCATCTCGATCTCCATCGTACAGCGCAAATAGCCTTCCGCTCTGGCTTGAATTCATTGCGCCAGCGGATTACCAGCCGCCTCGGCGGAACGGCATCGAGGATTTCGCCGGCATCGGCGGTGCGGCCGTCCTCAAACTTGATGGCCCAAGGTGAGCCCGGCTTCCAGTCGCATTCGGCCGTGATGCCGAACCAGTATTTCTTGATCGTTTGCGGATCGGTCAGCGCCGACCACAGTTTCTCCGGCGTGGTGCGAATGTAGGTGACGTACACGAACTTCGGCTTGCCCATCGTTACTCTCCCGCCCCTTCTTCCAACGCTCGCTTGATGTCGCTCAGCGCCTGCAGGCGTGAGCGCTCGAACTTGCCGATCCAGCGCTCGCCGATCTCGTGGATCGGCACCGGATTGAGGTAGTGCAGCTTCTCGCGGCCGCGGCGCACCGTGGCGACGAGATTGGCGCCTTCCAGGATCGCCAGATGCTTGCTCACCGCCTGCCGCGTCATGTCGAGGCGCGCGCAGAGTTCGCCGAGCGTCTGGCCGTTCTCCGCCCGGAGCCGGTCGAGCAGCTCGCGGCGGCTGGCATCGGCCAAGGCCTTGAAGACGTCATCCATGGCTACAATATGCAACCATTAGGTTGCCTGTCAAGGCCAAGAAAAAGCCGGTGCGGATGCCGCACCGGCCGACACTCAAGCGGTCGCATCTACATGGCGCAATTGTGCATGTAGGAACTCATCTGGCCGCCCGGCACGCTGTTGATGCTCGACTGGAAAGCGCAGCGCGAGGCGCGGTCCTGGAACGTCTCCGGGCCGTGCGGCAGGTTCGGAATAGCCTGCCCCGTACCCGGAAGAATGGTCGGGCCCTGCTGCTGCGGCAAAGCGTGGAAAGTCGCGCTCGTGCCGACCGGCGCATAACGCGTCGGCCCCGGCAAAGGCGTCGGCAGGACCAAGCCCGAAGAGCCTCGATAGGCGAACCCTCGGCGGTTGCGTTTGTAGGTTTCTATTTGCTCCGGCGTATCTATGGCCGGACCCGCGTTTTGTATCGCGTCATGGTTCGCCTCATGGTCTGCCTTTTGGGGCGCCGTCAGCGATTGTGAATGGCGCGTCCGCCCCTGCTTATTGCTCGTGACGTGACGCGGCCCGGTGCCGGGCTCGGGCGCCATGATGTTGTAGTTGCCATCGCCGCCCATTTCGAAATCGCGGGCCTGCGCACCGCACATTGCGACAGCGACGAGCGCGGTCGCGCAGATCAAAGTGAACCGGTGTCTCAGGCGAAAGCTCATGGCTGTCTCCTTCGCACAAGCCCCACCGCACATTAAAGGTGTGACGGGCAGCCGCCGATATCAACCCCGGCCGCAGCCTATTCTTCCGGCGCGTCCTCGATCGGATCGTAGCGCTTGGCGTCGAGCCCGAGCAGGTTCCATGACTGCAGCATATGCGGCGGCAGCGGCGCAGTGACATCGATGATGCCGCCGCGCGGATGCGGCACGGCGATGCGGTGCGCATGAAGATGCAGCTTGTCCTGCATGCCGCCCGGCAGTTCCCAATTCTCGATTGAAAAATATTTCGGATCGCCGACGATCGGATGGCCGATATGCGCCATGTGTGCTCTTAACTGATGGGTGCGGCCGGTCACCGGCTTGAGCGAAACCCAGGACAGCGCGCGGCCCGAGGTCTCCACCACCGCGTAATAGGTGATGGCGTGGCTCGCTCCCTCGTCGCCGTGCTGCGCGATGCGCATGAAGCTCTCGTCCTCCCGCTCTTCCTTGGCGAGAAAGGTCGAGATGCGGCCCTGCCGCAGCTTCGGCACGCCGGCGACCAGCGCCCAATAAATCTTCCGCGCCGAGCGCGAGCGGAACGTTTTTGCCAGCGCCGAGGCCGCAAAGCGCGTCTTGGCGACCAAAAGACAGCCCGCGGTGTCCTTGTCGAGCCGGTGCACCAGGCGCGGGCGCTGGCCGTGCGCGTCACGCAACACGTCGAGCATGCCGTCGAGATGCCGCGTGGTACCGGAGCCGCCCTGCACCGCGAGCCCCATCGGCTTGTTGAGCACCAACACGTCGTCGTCCTCGTAGAGCGTGATCGATTTGAGGAAATCGGCGGTCTTCTGGTCGGCCTCATTCCCCATCTTGCGCACTTTGGGCACGTCGAGCCGCAGCGGCGGAATGCGCACCGTCTGCCCGGCTTCCAGCCGGCTCTTCGGCTCGGTGCGCTTGCCGTTGACGCGCACCTCGCCTTTACGGATGACGCGCTGGATGTGTGAGAAACTTAAGCCCGGAAACCGCGCCTCGAAAAAGCGATCGACCCGCATGCCGTTCTCGTCGGCGGCGACGGTGACGTTCTGGACGCCCGTGGGCAATTGCGGCGCGGGTAGCGATGCGGCGGCTTTTTGTTTCCCGTCATCCTGAGGTGGCCGCGAAGCGGCCCTCGAAGAATGCACGACCCGAGCGCCATGGCCGTCGCCCCGCCCGAAATCGGGCTTGCCCGATTTCGGATTGCGAAGTGCCAAGTCGGCAGCAGCCGATTTGTTGGCTCGCTCCGCTCGCACCTCAGGGTGACGGTGAACAGGGCGCGCGCCGGGCTTGCCCGACTTGCGGTGGCCCCCGCCGCCACGCGGCACTCCTTCGGCGTGCCGGAATGGGCGCTGCTTGTGCCGCTGTTGGTCTCTTGGCCCGGCCATTTGCCGTCCGCCGCCCGGCTGGCGCGGTCCGCGACTGCCTCTCACGATTCACTCCGTTCCCGGCGCAGCTTTGCCCAATAGTCCAGCCGCTTTTTTATTTCGCGCTCAAAGCCACGTTCGGGCGGATCGTAGAACTGGCGGCGGCCGAGCGTTTCCGGGAAGTAATCCTGACCGGAAAACGCTTCCGGCGCGTCGTGGTCGTATTCGTAGCCCGAGCCGTAGCCTTCGGCCTTCATCAATTTGGTCGGTGCGTTCAGCACGTGCTTGGGCGGCAATAGCGAGCCAGCTTCCTTGGCGGTGCGCATGGCCTCGCCGAAGGCGAGATAGGTGGCGTTCGATTTCGGCGCGGTCGCGACATAGATCACGGCTTGCGCGATGGCGAGCTCGCCTTCGGGGCTGCCGAGAAAATCGTAGGCATCCTTCGCCGCATTGGCGACGACCAGCGCCTGCGGATCGGCAAGCCCGATATCCTCGACCGCCATGCGCACGATGCGGCGCGCCAGATAGAGCGGGTCCTCCCCGGCATCGAGCATGCGGCAGAGATAATAGAGCGCGGCATCGACGTCGGAGCCGCGCACCGATTTGTGCAATGCGCTGATCAGGTTGTAATGGCCGTCCTGCTTCTTGTCGTAGATCGGCGCGCGGCGCTGCACCACCTGCTGCAGAGCCGCGGCGTCGAAAATCTCGCCCTTGCGCGCGGCGCGCCAGATTTCTTCAGTGAGCGTCAGCGCGGCGCGGCCGTCGCCGTCGGCCATGCGGATCAGCGACGCGCACGCTTCGGCGTCGAGCGGCAGCTTTCTATTCTCGAGTTCCTCGGCGCGATGCAAGAGTTTCTCGACGGCTGCCTCGTCAAGCGATTTGAACACCAAGACGCGGGCGCGCGACAAAAGCGGCGCGATCAGTTCGAACGACGGGTTCTCGGTGGTGGCGCCGACCAGCACGATGGTGCCGTCCTCCATCACCGGCAGGAAGGAATCCTGCTGCGCCCGGTTGAAGCGGTGAATCTCGTCGACGAAGAGCAGCGTGCCCTGGCCGGTCTCGCGGCGCAGCCGCGCCGCATCGAACACTTTCTTCAAGTCGGCGACGCCGGAAAAGATCGCCGAAATCTGCTCGAAATAAAGCTCGGTGGCATGCGCCAGAAGCCGCGCCACCGTGGTCTTGCCGGTGCCGGGCGGACCCCAGAAGATCAGCGAGCCGAGCGAACGCGTCTCCAGCATCCGCGTCAGCGTGCCGTCGGGACCGAGCAGGTGGTCTTGGCCCACCACGTCGGCGAGCTTGCCGGGTCGGAGTTTGTCAGCAAGGGGCCGCGGCGCATCACGATCGAGCCCGCTCGCGGCGAACAGGTTTTGTCCCGTCGATTTGGGACGGGAGCTCATCCGGTAAACATCACGGAAATCTGCTGCCCGCCGCGCAGGATGGTGACGCGCCATGAGTGGCCGCCATTATTCGTCGCGCGTTCGAGATCGCCGGATTTCGCAATTTTCTGATTGTTGACGGAGACCACGACATCGCCCTTGCGGAAGCCGATATTCTGCGCCGTCGAGCCGTCGGCGACGTTTGTGATCGCGACGCCCTCGGTCTGCGGGTCGAGTTGCAATTCGTCGGCGAGCGCGGGCGACAGATTGGCGACGGTTGCGCCTTCGAACGGCGAGTGGTTGCGGATCGCAATCTCGTCGCGCGGCGTATCAGGCAGCGGCTCGAGACTGACCGGCACGACAAAGCTGCGACCTTGCCGCACCACGCCGACCTGCGCGGCGCCGCCGACGGGCTTGGTGGCGAAGCGATAATCGAAGGCGTTGGGATCCTCGACATCGACGCCGTCGATGCTGACGAGAAGATCGCCGGTCTTTAGCCCGGCCCGCGCTGCCGGGCTGCCCGGAACGAGGCTCGCGATCAGCGCCCCGCTCGGCCGCTTCAGGCCGAGGCTGTCGGCGATTTCAGGCGTCACTTCCTGGAGCTTGGCGCCGAGCCAGGCGCGCTTCACCGCGGTGGAGCCGCCTTCCGCCGAGGCGACGACGACGCGCACGCCGTTCGCGGGAATCGCAAAGCCGATGCCCTGCGAACCGCCCGAGCGCGAATAGATCGCCGAATTGATGCCGACGAGGCGGCCGTTCATATCGACCAGCGCGCCGCCGGAATTGCCGGGATTGATGGCGGCGTCGGTCTGAATGAAGAACTGATAATCGCTGATGCCGACCTGCGTGCGCGCTACCGCCGAGACGATGCCGTGCGTGACCGTCTGGCCGACGCCGAACGGATCGCCGATCGCCAGCACCACGTCGCCGACCTGAAGATCGTCGGAATTGGCGAATTGCAGCGTCGGAAAACGCTCGCTGGCGCCCTTGATGCGCAAGACCGCGAGATCGCTGCGCTGATCCTTCAGCACCACGTCGGCTGCGAATTCGCGCTTGTCGGCGAGCGCGATCTTCACTTCGCTAGCGTCCGCGATCACGTGATAATTGGTGACGACGAGGCCGGACGGGTCGACGATGACGCCGGAGCCGAGCGAGCGCTGCACCAGTTCCCGCGGCATGCCGCCGCCGAAGAACTGGCGGAAGAACGGATCCGACATGAAGGGATTCTGGTTCTCAACGACGTGGGCGGCGTAGACGTTGACCACCGCCGGTGCCACGCGCTTGACGATCGGCGCGAACGACAGCTGCAGCTGGCCCATCGAGCTTGGGACCTGACGGTCGACCGAAGTCTGGGCCTGGGCGGCTGCGCCCGGCACGAACAATGCCAAAGCGATAACGGCTGAGATCGCGAAGCGTGGTTTGGAGAAACGCGGCATGGAAGACCCCGAATCAATGCGCCCAGATATAGGCAGTCGACCGAGGCCTTAGAAGGGCGCTAGATTTTGACTTTAAGCATGATCTTTTCCGAAAACCGGCAGCCACTTTTCGGGATCATGCTTGAGTGACGCGCCTCGCGCTGGATGTTACGCCGCTGCGGACGCCGTCTCTTCGGCGGCACGCTCCGGCACCGGCCCGGAATCGAGCCCCTTGGCGTCGACGTCGCGATCGACAAACTCGATCACGGCAACGGGCGCTGAATTGCCATAGCGGAAACCGGCCTTCATGACGCGGGTATAGCCGCCATTGCGCTCTTTGTAGCGCGGGCCGATCACCTCGAAGAGCTTCTTGACCATGGCGATGTCGCGCATCTGCGCGATGGCCTGGCGGCGCGCATGCAAGCCCCCGCGCTTGCCGAGCGTGACCAGTTTCTCGACGATCGGGCGCAGATCCTTGGCCTTCGGCAGCGTCGTCGTGATCTGCTCGTGCTTGATCAGCGAGGCGGCAAGATTTGCCAGCATCGCGCGGCGATGATCCGAGCGCCGGTTGAACTTGCGGTGCGACTTGCCGTGATTCATAACGCCATTTCCTGCCGTTTACTTACACGCCAGACCCGGCCATGGGGGCCGGGCCGACGTTCTTAGTAGTGATCCTCGAAACGCTTGGCCAATTCCTCGATGTTCTCCGGCGGCCAGCCGGGAACTTCCATGCCGAGATGCAGACCCATCTGCACCAGCACTTCCTTGATCTCGTTGAGCGACTTGCGGCCGAAATTCGGCGTCCGCAGCATCTCGGCTTCGGTCTTCTGAACAAGGTCGCCGATATAGACGATGTTGTCGTTCTTCAGGCAGTTCGCCGAGCGCACCGACAGTTCGAGCTCGTCGACCTTCTTGAGGAAGGCCGGGTTGAACGCCAGATCCGGGATCGCCTCGTGCGCGGTCTCGCGCTTGGGCTCCTCGAAATTGACGAACACGTTGAGCTGATCCTGCAGGATGCGCGCGGCATAAGCGAGCGCGTCTTCCGGGGTCACCGCGCCGTTGGTCTCGATGGTCAGCGTCAGCTTGTCGTAGTCGAGGATCTGGCCCTCGCGGGTATTCTCGACCTTGTAGGACACCTTGCGCACCGGCGAGAACAGGCTGTCGACCGGGATCAGCCCGATCGGCGCGTCTTCCGGACGGTTACGCTCGGCGGGCACGTAGCCCTTGCCGGTATTGACCGTGAATTCCATGCGGATCTCGGCGCCCTCGTCGAGTGTGCACAGCACGAGCTCCGGATTCAGCACGACGATGTCGCCAACGGTCTGAATGTCGTTGGCGGTCACCGTGCCCGGACCCTGCTTCTTCACCACCATGCGCTTGGGACCGTCGCCCTGCATCTTGATGGCGATGTCTTTGATGTTGAGCACGATGTCGGTGACGTCCTCGCGGACGCCTGCGATCGAGGAGAATTCGTGCAGCACGCCGTCGATATGCACCGACTGCACCGCCGCGCCCTGCAGCGACGACAGCAAGATGCGCCGCAGCGCGTTGCCGAGCGTCACGCCGAAGCCGCGTTCGAGCGGCTCGGCCACGACAGTCGCCGCGCGCCGCGTATCGGCACCGGGGCTGACCTGCAACTTGTTGGGCCTGATCAGTTCCTGCCAATTCTTCTGGATCGTCACGTTATCACCCATCGCGTTGCGCGGCGCGATCGTCTCGCGCGCCCCATTCCGCTCCGTGGGGCCAAAATCTTGCGGCGGCAGATGTTGAACTTGAACTTCGTCCATCAGCCGGTGTCCTATACGCGCCGCCGCTTGCGCGGGCGGCAGCCGTTGTGCGGGATCGGCGTCACATCGCGGATCGATGTGATCGTGAAGCCCGCGGATTGGAGCGAACGCAG
This sequence comes from uncultured Alphaproteobacteria bacterium, assembly GCA_963761185.1. Classification (GTDB taxonomy): domain Bacteria; phylum Pseudomonadota; class Alphaproteobacteria; order Rhizobiales; family Xanthobacteraceae; genus BOG-931. The sequence continues at coordinate 2,888,257 of CAVXFY010000009.1, read as the reverse complement.
CGCCGATTCACGGCCCGAGCCAGGGCCTGCGACCTCGACTTCGAGCGTGCGCATGCCGTGCTCTTGCGCCTTCTTGGCGGCATCTTCGGCGGCGACCTGGGCGGCGTAAGGCGTCGACTTGCGCGAGCCCTTGAAGCCCATCGTGCCCGACGACGACCAGGCAATGGTGTTGCCCTGCACGTCGGTAATGGTGATCATGGTATTGTTGAACGACGCGTTGACGTGCGCGACGCCTGAAGCGATGTTTTTGCGTTCGCGTTTGCGGACGCGCGTGGCTTCCTTACCCATTCTGAACCCTTTCGCGGCGCGAAGCGCTCGGCTCCGGCGCCGTCATAACAATGTGTCCCACGCGCTATTTTTTCTTGCCGGCAATAGCTTTGGCCGGTCCCTTGCGGGTCCGGGCGTTGGTATGAGTGCGCTGGCCGCGCACCGGGAGGCCGCGGCGGTGGCGCAGTCCGCGATAGCAGCCAAGATCCATCAGCCGTTTGATGTTCATGGCGACTTCGCGCCGCAGATCGCCCTCGACCATGTAGTCGCGGTCGATCATTTCGCGCAGCTGCAGCACTTCCTGGTCGGTCAGTTGCGATACTCGGCGCGATTCCGGGATCGACACTTTTTCCAGGATCTCTTTGGATTTGGCGCCGCCAATCCCATAGATATATTGTAGCGCAATCACGATGCGCTTGTTGGTCGGTAGATTGACGCCAGCGATACGAGCCACGTCAGTTACTCCTTGCAGCGGCCAGCCAAGTCCGGCCGCTTTCCTGAGGTCTTGTTGTCACCTGAGAAGGCCACAAACGTAAAAAGCCCACGCCTGCCTGCCGTTGCGGCCTGGCATCGTTGCTCATTCTCCGACTGGATATTCGTGGCTTATTAATGGATTCAAGGCGCAGTCGTCAACCTCAACTAGCGATTTCGTGTACGAACTCGGTTAGCGCCGGGCAGTTTTCCTAAGCTTTCCCCCTGCCCGCTGATTTGGTGGCCGATTTGGCCGCCGCCGTTTTGCCCGTTCCGGCCCGTTTGCGCCCGGTCGCAGCGCGCCTTGCGGACTTTTTTCCTATAGTTCCACTTAAGCGCCTGCGCTTCGAGGATCCGCTGCGCGGAGCCCGACTTTTCGGGCTTCCGGCTCGCCGCGGCTTTAGGAGCTTAGCTCTTCGCTTTTTTTTTTGCTTTCGGCTTGGTGGGCGGCCTGGTGCGCCGACTGGCCCGCCGACGGAACGGCGGCAAGAGCCTGGTCGATGGCGGCCGTAACGTCGGTAATAGACGCCATGCCGTTCACCGAGCGGAGAATGCCCCGGTGCCGGTAATAGGTGATCAGCGGGGCGGTCAGTTCACGATAGGCCACAAGCCGCTTGTGTAGGACTTCCGGGTTGTCGTCGTCGCGGAGCTTCTCGCCGCGGGCCTTCATCTCGGCGACCCGGCTTTCGATCCGGCGGATCAGCGCCTCTTCGTCGACCCGCAATTCGATCACGGCGTCGAGTTCGAGCCCCTTTTCCTCAAGGATGCGGTCAAGCGCCTCGGCCTGCGGCACGGTGCGCGGAAAGCCGTCGAGGATGAAACCCTTGCGGGCGTCCGGCTCGTCGATGCGCTGCCCGATAATGCCGACCACGAGGTCGTCGGGGCAGAGTTCGCCGCGCGCCATGATCTCTTGCGCTTGGCGGCCGACCGGCGTGCCCGCCTTCACGGCGGCGCGAAGCATGTCACCTGTCGATAGCTGCACTATTCCGTATTTGGCGACGAGACGCAGGGCCTGCGTTCCCTTGCCAGCCCCCGGCGGGCCGAGCAGGATCAATCTCATCTACGGCGTCCCCTCAGTTTCGATCTTTTTATAAGGCCTTCGTACTGGTGGGCCAGCAGATAGCCTTGAACTTGCGCCACTGTATCCATGGTCACGCTGACCACGATCAGGAGCGAAGTGCCGCCGAAATAGAACGGCACCGCCGCATAGGAAATCAGAATCTCGGGGAACAGGCAAACGATCGCCAGATAGGCCGCCCCGATCACGGTAATCCGCGACAGGACGTAGTCGATATATTCGGCCGTCCGCTCCCCCGGCCGGATGCCCGGAATGAAGCCGCCATGCTTTTTGAGGTTATCGGCGGTCTCGGTCGGGTTGAACACGATCGCCGTATAGAAGAAGGCGAAGAACACGATCAGCGTGACATAGAGCGCCAGAAACAGCGGCCGCCCGTGGGCGAGCTGCGTGGTGATGGCGGTGAGCCAACTCGGCCCCTGGCCGGCCGTGAAATTGGCGATGGTCGTCGGCAACAAAAGGAGCGACGACGCGAAGATCGGCGGAATGACGCCCGAAGTGTTGAGCTTAAGCGGCAAATGCGAGGACTGGCCCTCGAACATGCGGTTGCCGACCTGGCGCTTGGGATACTGGATCAGGAGCCGGCGCTGCGCCCGCTCCATGAACACGATGAAGGTGATGACGGCGGCCGCCATCAGGATGACGATGAGAATAAGCCCGGTCGAAAGCGCGCCCTGGCGGCCGAGTTCGAGCGTGCCGGCGATAGCCGACGGCAATTGCGCGACGATGCCCGACATGATGATCAGCGAAGTGCCGTTGCCGATGCCGCGCTGAGTGATCTGCTCGCCGAGCCACATCAGGAACATGGTGCCGCCGGTGAGCGTAATCACCGTCGAAATGCGAAAGAACAGCCCGGGATCGCTGACCACGCGGCCCGCGCCTTCGAGGCCCACCGCGATGCCGTAGGCCTGGAACGCCGCCAGCACCACCGTGAGATAGCGGGTGTACTGGTTGATCATCTTGCGGCCGGCCTCGCCCTCCTTCTTGAGCGCTTCAAGCGTGGGCGACACCGTCGTCATCAGCTGGATGATGATCGAGGCCGAGATATACGGCATGATGTTGAGCGCAAAGATCGCCATGCGGTGGATGCCGCCGCCGGCGAACATATTGAACATGCCGAGAATGCCGCCCTGCTGGGACTGAAAAATCTGGTCCCAGGCGTTGGGATCGATGCCGGGCAGCGGAATATAGGTGCCGAGCCGGTAGACCAAGAGCGCGCCCAGAGTGAACCAGATCCGCTTCTTGAGCTCGTCGGCCTTGGCCAGCGCGCCGAAATTGAGATTGGCTGCCAGTTGTTCCGCTGCAGAAACCATCCGCCAAGCTCCGTCTGCCGAGACTGCCAAGACCTGTTTCGGGCAGGCTATACGCCCGCACCTCGCTCTATATAGGCGCGTCCTATATAGGCGTCAGGCTGCCTTCCCGCTCGTCTCCGCCTTAGGGGCGATAATTTCGACCGAACCGCCGGCCTTTTCCACCGCGGCCACGGCCGATTTCGAGGCACCATAGACCGAAAGCGTGACTTTTGCCTTGATTTCGCCCGAGCCGAGGAGCCGCACGCCGTCTTTCGACCGGCGCAGAAGCCCGGCTTCGACCAGCGCCGCGGCGTCGATTTTGGCTGAGGCATCGAGCAGCTTGGCGTCGATCGCCGTTTGGATGCGGCCGAGATTCACTTCGTTGAGCTTCAACGCGAATTTCGTGTTCTTGAAGCCGCGCTTGGGCAGGCGACGATGCAGCGGCATCTGGCCGCCCTCGAAGCCTTTGATGCGCACGCCGGAACGCGCGGTCTGGCCCTTGCCGCCGCGGCCGCCGGTCTTGCCTTTGCCTGAGCCGATGCCGCGCCCGATGCGCTTGCGCGTCTTGCGCGCGCCCGGTGGGCCGGAAAGTTCGGAAAGCTTCATCGGCTTATTTCTCCACCACTTCAACAAGATGGGCGACCTTGGCGATCATGCCCCGGACCGCCGGCGTATCGACGAGTTCGGCCTCGCGGTCGATCTTGTTGAGCTTCAATCCAATCAGCGTTTCGCGCTGGGTGTAAATCCGGCGCGCCGCACTGGCGGTTTGCCGGACCTTCAGGGTTTTGCCCGATTTCTTGTCAGCATTCATGACTTAATTCCTGGCTGGCTCCCCGCGGCGCTCACTCGGCCGACGCTTGTTCGGCATCGCCGTCGCGGCGGCGGGCCTGGAGCGTCGAAACCTTGACGTTGCGGCGCGCGGCAACCGAGCGCGGCGAATCCTGATGCTTGAGCGCATCGAACGTGGCGCGCACGACATTGTACGGGTTCGACGTGCCGAGCGACTTGGCGACGACATCCTGCATGCCGAGCGTCTCGAACACCGCGCGCATCGGACCGCCGGCAATGATGCCGGTGCCGGGAGGGGCGGCGCGCAGAAAGACTTTTCCGGCGCCGTGGCGGCCGGCGACGTCGTGATGCAAGGTGCGGCCTTCGCGCAGCGGCACCCGCGTCAGACCGCGCTTGGCGGCTTCCGTCGCTTTGCGGATCGCTTCCGGCACTTCGCGCGCCTTACCGTGGCCGAAGCCGACCCGGCCCTTCTGATCGCCGACGACGACCAAAGCGGCAAAGCCGAAGCGCCGTCCGCCCTTCACCACTTTGGCGACGCGGTTGATGTGCACGAGCTTATCGACGAATTCGCTGTCGCGCTCTTCTCTTCGCTCGCGGGGTTCACGTGCCATATTGGTGTGCCTTGTTGTCGATCCAATGAACTAGAAATTCAGTCCACCCTCGCGGGCGGCTTCGGCAAGCGCCTTGACCCGGCCGTGGTAGAGATAGCCGCCACGGTCGAAGATCACGTCCTTGATGCCTTTTTGCTGCGCGCGCTCGGCGATGAGCTTGCCCACCACCTTCGCCGCATCGACGCTGGCGCCGGTCTTTAAGCTTTCACGCTGCACCTTCTCGATCGACGACGCCGAGACGAGCGTCACGCCCTCTTCGTCGTCGATCACCTGCGCGTAGATATGCTTCGACGAGCGATGCACGGACAGCCGCCTACGTGCGCCGGCCGCCATGCGCAATGCGCCGCGCACGCGCCCTTTGCGCCGCATGATCCTGTCGCTGAGTTTGGTCATCGCGGGCTCCGTTACTTCTTCTTGCCTTCCTTGCGGAAGATGCGCTCATCGGAATATTTGATGCCTTTGCCTTTATAGGGCTCCGGCGGGCGGTATTCGCGGATCTCGGCGGCGACCTGGCCGACCTTCTGGCGATCAGAGCCGGTGATGACGATCTCGACGGGCTTGGGCGTCGCGATCGTGATGCCTTCCGGGATCGGATAGACGATGTCGTGGCTGTAGCCGAGCGCGATCTGCAGGTTCTTGCCCTGCACCGCGGCGCGGTAGCCGACGCCGTTGATCTCGAGCCGCTGCTCGAAACCCTTGGTGACGCCCGAGATCAGGTTGGAGACCAGCGTCCGCGACGTGCCCCATTGCGAGCGCGCGCGCTTGGTCTCGAAGCGCGGATCGATCTTGATCTGACCGCTCTCGAGCTTGACGGCAACGTCGTCATGCAACGCGACCGACAGCGCGCCCTTCGGGCCTTTGACCTTCACGGTCTGGCCCTCGACATTGGCGGTCACGCCCGAAGGCACCGCGATTGGTTTCTTGCCGATACGAGACATCAGAACACCGTGCACAGGATTTCGCCGCCGACATTGGCGTCGCGGGCGTCGTGGTCGGCCATGACGCCCTTGGGCGTCGAAACGATGGTCACGCCGAGCCCGTTATTGACGCGCGGCATGTTCTTGACCGAGGTATAGACGCGGCGGCCCGGCTTCGACACCCGCTCGATCTCGCGGATGACCGGCTCGCCGTCGAAATATTTCAGCTCGATCTCGATTTCCGAGCGGCCGTCTTTCTCGACCACGGCATAGCCGCGGATATAGCCTTCGTTCTTGAGCACTTCGAGCAGGCTTTCGCGCAGCTTCGAATTCGGGCTCGTGACCTTCGACTTGTTGCGCATCTGCGCGTTGCGGATGCGGGTCAACAGATCGCCAACGGGATCGTTCATGGGCATTGTGCGATCCTCCTTACCAGCTCGATTTCACGAGACCCGGGATCAGCCCCTTGGAGCCGAGTTCCCGCAGCGCGATGCGCGACAGCTTGTGCTTGCGGTAGAAGGCGCGCGGCCGGCCGGTCAATTCACAGCGGTTGCGGATGCGGGTGGCCGACGAATTGCGCGGCAGTTCGGCAAGCTTCAAGGTCGCGGCGAAGCGCTCTTCCACGGGCTTCGACTTGTCCTGGACGATCGCTTTCAGCCGCGCCCGCCGGCCGGAAAACTTCTTCGACATCCGGCGCCGCCGGTTGTTCTTTTCGATCGAACTCTTCTTCGCCATCTCGTGCTCCTAATGTCCCGCGTCTGAGGTCCTTTGAGGCCTCACTGCCGGAACGGAAAATTGAAAGCCGTCAACAAAGCGCGCGCTTCGTCGTCGCTGGCCGCGGTGGTGCAGACGGTGATGTCCATGCCCCACACGTCGGATACCTTGTCGTAGTCGATCTCCGGGAACACGATGTGTTCCTTGATGCCGAGCGAATAATTGCCGCGGCCGTCGAAGCTCTTCGGATTGAGACCGCGGAAGTCGCGGACGCGCGGCAGCGCGATGTTGATGAGCCGGTCGATGAATTCGTACATGCGCGCCTTGCGCAGCGTCACCTTGCAGCCGATCGCCTGCCCGTCGCGCAGCTTGTAGGTGGCAATCGACTTGCGCGAGCGGGTGATGACCGGCTTCTGGCCGGCGATCATCGCCAGATCCGCCGCGGCATTGTCGACCTTCTTGCGATCGGCGACGCCTTCGCCGATGCCCATATTGATGACGACCTTGTCGAGCACCGGAATCTGAAAGCGGTTCTTGAAGCCGAATTGCTCGGCGAGCTTGTTGCGAATCGCCTCGTCGAAGGCAACCTTCAGCCGCGCCGGCACGCGCTCTTCCGGAGCGCGCGGCGCCGCCGGCTTGCCGGCCGCCGCCGCAGCAGCCTTGTCGCTGCGCGCCTGCTTCGCCGCCTTCTTGTCGTCCTTGCCGGCCTTGGCCATCTGCTCGGCAGACTGCGGCCGCGCCGCCTGTTCGGGCTTGCCCTGGTCCGCCTTGCCTTTGCCCGGCTTGCCTTGAGCCTTGGCCTTCTTCTCGTCAGTATCAGCCATCGATCTCGACTCCCGAGCGCTTGGCGACGCGCACTTTCTTGCGCTCCTCGCCTTTGCCCACGATTTTGAATCCGACCCGCGTCGGCTTGCCGTCCTTCGGATCGGTCAGCGCCACGTTCGACAGGTGGATCGGCGCCTCTTTGGAAATGATGCCGCCTTCCTGCGTCGCGCTCTGGCGCTGATGCCGCTTGATCATATTGATCCCGCGCACCAGCACGCGATTGTCGTCGCGGCGCATCTCGATGACTTCACCGCTGCGGCCCTTGTCGCGTCCCGTGATCACGATGACCGTATCGCCCTTTTTGATCTTTGCCGCCATCACAGCACCTCGGGGGCGAGCGAGATGATCTTCATGTGGTTCTTCGCCCGCAGCTCGCGCGGCACCGGGCCGAAGATGCGCGTGCCGACCGGCTCCATCTGCGGATTGATCAGCACCGCGGCGTTGCGGTCGAAACGGATCACCGAGCCGTCCGCGCGCTTGATGTCCTTGGCGATCCGCACGATCACCGCCTTCATCACGTCGCCTTTTTTAACGCGGCCGCGCGGAATCGCTTCCTTCACCGAGACGACGATGACGTCGCCGATGGTGGCATATTTGCGCTTGCTGCCGCCGAGCACCTTGATGCACATGACACGACGCGCGCCGGAATTATCCGCCACGTCGAGATTGGTTTGCATCTGGATCATGGGTTACCCCACTTGTTGTATTCCAAGCCTAAACACATGACGTTCACGACGCTTTCTTCTTCTCGCCCCGCACCACGGCCCAACGCTTGAGCTTGGAGATCGGCCGGTGCTCTTCGATCCACACGATGTCGCCGACTTTGAACTCGTTCTTCTCGTCGTGCGCGTAGTACTTCTTCGAACTGCGCACCGTCTTCTTGAACAGCGGATGGGTGTAACGGCGCTCGACTTTGACGACCAGCGTCTTCGCTTGCTTGTCGCTCACCACGACGCCTTGGAGGGTACGCTTCGGCATCTTGTTCCTCTTAACTCTTCGCCGCGCCGGCTTTCGGCGAAGCTGGGCGCTTGTTGCGCGCGATGGTCTTGAGCCGCGCGATATCGCGACGCACCTCGCGCACGCGCGCGGTATTTTCCAGCTGACCGCTGGCGCGCTGGAAGCGCAGGTTGAAGCGCTCCTTCTTCAGCTTGAGCACTTCGTCGTCGATCTGATCGATCGTCATCGCTCTGATATCGGCCGGTTTCATGACTTACTCGCTGATCCGTTCGACAAAACGCGTCTTGATCGGCAATTTGGCGGCGGCAAGCGCCAGCGCCTCCTTGGCGATCTGCACCGGAACGCCGTCGATCTCAAACAGAATGCGGCCGGGCTTCACCCGGGCGACCCACAATTCGGGCGCGCCTTTGCCGGAGCCCATGCGGACTTCGAGCGGCTTCTTCGACACCGGCACGTCCGGAAACATCCGGATCCAGACCCGGCCGGCGCGCTTCATGTGCCGCGTCAGCGCCCGCCGCGCCGCCTCGATCTGGCGCGCGGTCACCCGCTCCGGCTCCATCGCTTTGAGCCCGAACTGGCCGAACGCAAGGTCGATCGCACTGGAGGCGACGCCTTTGATGCGTCCCTTGTGCGCCTTGCGGAATTTCGTTCGAACCGGTTGCAGCATGACTCTATGCTTTCTTCTTCATTGCCCCGTTACGCCGCATCGCGGCGCGGCCGTCCGGCATCGCCTTCGGCCATGCGCTTATCCTGCGCCATTGGGTCGTGCTCCATGATCTCGCCCTTGAAGATCCAGACCTTCACGCCGCAGGTGCCGTAGGTCGTGAACGCGGTGGCGACGCCGTAATCAACGTCGGCGCGCAGCGTGTGCAGCGGCACGCGGCCTTCGCGGTACCATTCCATGCGCGCGATTTCGGCGCCGCCGAGACGGCCCGAGCAATTGATGCGGATGCCGCCGGCGCCAAGCCGCATTGCCGATTGCACGGCGCGTTTCATCGCGCGGCGGAACGCGACGCGGCGCTCGAGCTGCTGGGCGATCGATTCGGCGACCAGCTGGGCGTCGAGTTCGGGCTTGCGGATTTCGACGATGTTGATGACGACGTCGCTGTCGGTGACGGCGGCGACCTTGCGGCGCAGCTTCTCGATGTCGGCGCCTTTCTTGCCGATGACCACGCCGGGACGCGCCGACTGGATCGTCACGCGGCACTTCTTGTGCGGGCGCTCGATCACGATCTTGGACACCGCGGCCTGCTTGAGCTCGGCCATCAGGATCTTGCGGATCTTCATATCCTCGTGGAGCAGCGAACCGTAACTCGCCTTGCCGGCGTACCAGCGCGAATCCCAGGTGCGGTTGATACCGAGGCGAAGCCCGATCGGATTGACCTTCTGACCCATGTTCTTCTCCTGCCGCTCTCTGCCTTAAGCCTGTGCCTGCGCTTCGACTTCGCGCACCACGATGGTGAGGTGCGAGAACGGCTTCAAAATCGCTCCGGACCGGCCGCGGGCGCGCGGCGAATGCCGCTTCATCACCAGCGCCTTGCCGACATGCGCCTCGGCGACGACGAGATCGTCGACGTCGAGGTCATGATTGTTTTCCGCGTTCGCGATCGCGGATTCCAGACACTTGCGCACGTCGCGCGCGATGCGCTTGCGCGAAAATTCGAGCTCGGCGAGCGCGGTCGCGACCTTCTTGCCGCGAATAAGCTGGGCAAGAAGGTTGAGCTTCTGCGGGCTGATCCGCAGCGTGCGCGCCACCGCCTTGGCCTCATTCTCGGCGAGATCGCGATCGCGTTTCTTTTTGCCCATGAATGCCTCCTCGAGCCTTACGAGCCGGATGCCGCGGGAGCCGCGGCGGCAGGCGCCGCGGCGCCGCCGGTGGACCGTTTGGCCTTGCGATCCGACGAATGGCCGTAGAACGACCGCGTCGGGGCAAATTCACCGAACTTGTGGCCGACCATTTCCTCGGTGACGATCACCGGGATGTGCTTCTGCCCGTTATAGACGCCGAAAGTCAGACCGACGAATTGCGGCAGAATGGTCGAACGCCGCGACCAGATGCGGATCATGTCGTGACGCCCGGACGAACGAGCGGCATCCGCCTTTTTCAGCAGATAACCGTCGACAAACGGGCCCTTCCAGACTGAACGCGTCATGATCGCTCCTAGCTCTTCTTCTTGCGGGCGCGGCGGTCCACCATGATGAACTTCGCCGTCGACTTGTTCTTGCGCGTCTTCATGCCCTTGGTCGGCTTGCCCCACGGCGTCACCGGATGCCGGCCGCCGCGAGTGCGGCCGCCGTGAGGGTGATCGACCGGGTTCATCGTCTCGCCGCGCACATGGCCGCGCCAACCCATCCAGCGATTGCGTCCGGCCTTGCCGATCGACACGTTCATATTATCGGGATTCGACACCGCGCCGACGCTGGCGATACAGCGGCCATGGACCAGACGCTGCTCGCCGGAGTTCAACCGCAATATCACGTATTCGCCGTCGCGGCCGACGATCTGCGCATAGGCGCCGGCCGAACGCGCGATCTGGCCGCCCTTGCCGATCTTGATCTCGATATTGTGCACGATGGTGCCGACCGGAATGCTCGAGATCGGCATCGCATTGCCCGGCTTCACGTCGACATGCTCGCCGGCAATGACGGTGTCGCCCGCCGACAGGCGCTGCGGCGCCAGGATGTAGGCGAGCTCGCCGTCCTCGTATTTGACCAGCGCAATGAAGGCGGTGCGGTTCGGATCGTATTCGATCCGTTCGACCTTCGCCGGCACATCGAACTTGCGGCGCTTGAAGTCGATCTTGCGATAGGCCTGCTTGTGGCCGCCGCCGCGAAAGCGCGACGTGATACGGCCATTGTTGTTGCGGCCGCCCGTCGAGGTCTTGCCCTCGGTGAGCTCTTTGACCGGCTTGCCGGTATGCAGACCGGCGCGGTTGACCAGCACCAATTGGCGCTGACCGGGCGTGGTCGGATTATAGGATTTGAGTGCCATCGCCCGCTCCTTACAGCCCCGTGGTAACGTCGATCGATTGGCCCTCTTCGAGGGTCACGATCGCGCGTTTGGTGTCGGACTGTTGGCCCAAACGGCCCTTGAACACTTTCCATTTGCCGCGGCGGCGCAGCGTGTTCACGCTCTTCACCTTCACGTCGAACAGCTTCTCGACCGCTTCCTTGATCTGCGGCTTGGTCGCGGTCATAGCGACCTTGAACACGACCTTGTTGTGCTCGGAGGCGTTCGTGGCCTTTTCGGTGATTAGCGGCGCGACAATGACGTCGTAATGGCGCGGATCGGTGGTCGTCATTTGAATCGCGCCTCCAATGCGTCGACGGCGGCGCGCGTGAGCACGAGCTTATGCCGCCGCATGATGTCGTAGACATTGATGCCGGCGACCGGCAGCACGTCGATATTCGGAATATTGCGCGCCGCGCTGCGGACGTCGGCGGCAACTTCGGCGCCGTCGATGAACAGCGCGTTGGACACGCCGAGCTTGTCGAAGTGACCGCGCAACGCCTTGGTCTTGGCTTCCTTCACGGAAAGCGCATCGATGACCAGAATGCCGCCGTCTTTCGCTTTCGCCGAGAGCGCGTGGCGCAGCGCCAGCGCGCGGACTTTTTTCGGCAGGCCGATTTCGTGGCTGCGGGTATGCGGACCGAACGAACGGCCGCCGCCGCGGAACAGATTGACGCGCGCCGAGCCGTGACGGGCGGAGCCGGTGCCCTTCTGCCGGTACATTTTCTTGCCGGTGCGGTGCACGTCGGCGCGGTTCTGCACCTCGTGGGTGCCGCGCTGGCGCTTGGCGAGTTGCCACACCACGCAGCGATGGATGAGATCTTTACGCGGCTCGAGCCCGAAAATGGCATCGGACAGCGTGACCGAGCCGGCTTCCTTGCCGTCGAGGGAGGTGACTTTGAGTTCCATCACGCACCCTCCCCTTGGGTGGCCGCAGCATCCTGGCCGGCGGCCGCGTCCTGGCCGACGGATACGGGCGCCGTCGATTCATTGTCGGCGAGCTTGAACTTGCCAGGCTTCGGCAGATCGGCCGGCGGCTTCTTCTTCACCGCGTCGCGCACCGTGATCCAGCCGCCGTTGACGCCGGGCACGGCGCCTTCGACGAGGATCAGCCCGCGCGCAACATCGGTCTGACGGACTTTGAGATTGAGCGTGGTCACCCGGTCGACGCCGAGATGGCCGGGCATCTTCTTGTTCTTGAACGTCTTGCCGGGATCCTGACGGCCGCCGGTCGAACCGATCGAGCGGTGCGAAATCGACACGCCGTGGCTGGCGCGCAGACCCGCGAAGTTCCAGCGCTTCATGCCGCCGGCAAAGCCCTTACCGGTCGAAGTGCCGGTGACGTCGACGAATTGGCCGACGACGAAATGATCCGCGGTAATTTCGGCGCCAATCGGGATCAATCCGTCCTCGTCGACGCGGAATTCCGCAAGCTTGCGCTTGGGCTCGACCTTGGCGATGGCGAAATTGCCGCGATCGGCCTTGGTCGTGCGCTGCACCTTACGCTGGCCGGCACCGAGCTGAAGCGCGACATAGCCGTTCTTCTCTTTGGTGCGGTGGCCAACGACCTGGCAATTGCCGAGCCGCAACACCGTGACCGGCACATGCTCGCCGGTCTCAATGAAGAGACGCGTCATCCCGACCTTTTGGGCAAGAACCCCGGAACGCATTTCTCTCTTCTCCAAACCTTAGAGCTTGATCTCGACGTCGACGCCGGCGGCCAGATCGAGCTTCATCAGCGCATCGACGGTTTGCGGCGTCGGATCGACGATGTCGAGCAGCCGCTTGTGCGTGCGCATTTCGAACTGTTCCCGGCTCTTCTTATCGACGTGCGGAGAGCGGTTGACGGTGAACTTCTCGATCTTGGTCGGCAGCGGAATTGGTCCGCGCACCTGCGCGCCGGTGCGCTTGGCCGTATTGACGATCTCGCGCGTCGACGCATCGAGGATGCGGTGATCGAACGCCTTGAGCCGGATTCTTATGTTCTGGCCGTTCATGGTCCCGTCTCTCTCTTCGCTCGCGAGTGGCGAATTGCGAAAAGCGAATGGGGTCAATCCACTCGCTATACGCTAACCCCTATTCGCCTATTCAATGATGCTCGCCACCACGCCGGCGCCGACGGTGCGGCCGCCTTCGCGAATGGCGAAGCGCAGTTTCTCTTCCATGGCGATCGGCACGATCAGCGTCACCTCCATGGCGATATTGTCGCCCGGCATCACCATCTCGGTGCCGGCCGGCAGCGTCACGACACCGGTCACGTCCGTGGTGCGGAAATAGAACTGCGGACGATAATTGGTGAAGAACGGCGTGTGGCGGCCACCCTCTTCCTTGGTGAGGATGTAGGCCTCGGCCTTGAACTTGGTGTGCGGCTTCACCGAGCCCGGCTTGCACAGCACTTGGCCGCGCTCGATTTCCTCGCGCTTGGTGCCGCGCAGCAGGCAACCGACATTGTCGCCGGCCTCGCCCTGGTCGAGCAGCTTGCGGAACATCTCGACGCCGGTGACGGTGGTCTTGGTCGTCGGCTTGATGCCCACGATCTCGACTTCCTCGCCGACCTTGATGATGCCGCGCTCGATACGGCCGGTGCAGACCGTGCCGCGGCCGGAGATCGAGAACACGTCTTCGACCGGCATCAGGAACGGCTGATCCTTCGGACGCTCCGGCTGCGGGATGTTGGCGTCGACCGCCTTCATCAGTTCCAGGATGGCATCGTGGCCGAGCTTCGGATCCTTGCCCTCGAGCGCCATCAGCGCCGAGCCCTTGATCACCGGAATCTTGTCGCCGGGGAAATTGTACTTCGACAGCAGCTCGCGGACTTCGAGCTCGACGAGCTCAAGCAGTTCCGGATCGTCGACCATGTCGACCTTGTTGAGGAACACGACCAGTGCCGGCACGCCGACTTGGCGGGCGAGCAGGATGTGCTCGCGGGTCTGCGGCATCGGGCCGTCGGCGGCGCTAACCACGAGGATCGCGCCGTCCATCTGCGCCGCGCCGGTGATCATGTTCTTCACATAGTCGGCGTGCCCGGGGCAGTCGACATGCGCATAGTGGCGGTTCGCGGTCTCGTATTCGACATGCGCGGTCGCAATCGTGATGCCGCGCGCCTTCTCTTCCGGCGCCTTGTCGATCTGATCGTAAGCGGTGAAAGTCGCACCGCCGGTTTCCGCCAATACCTTGGTGATCGCCGCCGTCAACGACGTCTTGCCGTGATCGACGTGACCGATCGTACCGATATTGCAATGCGGTTTCGTACGGTTGAATTTTTCCTTAGCCATGGGACTCTCCGTTCCGGCTCCTGCTTAACCCGTTTGACTTTCCAATTAGGCGAACTTCGCCTGAACTTCTTCGGCGATTGCCTTCGGCACTTCTGCGTAGTGGTCGAATTGCATCGTGAATGTGGCGCGCCCCTGAGACATGGAGCGCAGGTTGTTGACGTAAGAGAACATGTTGGCAAGCGGCACCATCGCCGAGATGACGTTGGCGTTGCCGCGCATGTCCTGACCCTGAATTTGGCCGCGCCGCGAATTCAGGTCGCCGATGACCGACCCGGTGTAATCCTCCGGCGTCACCACCTCGACCTTCATGACCGGCTCGAGCAGCACGGGGCCGCCCTTTTGCAGCGCCTCGCGCATGGCACCCCGCGCGCAGATCTCAAAGGCCATTGCCGACGAATCGACGTCATGCGAGTCGCCGTCTACCAGCGAGACTTTGATATCGACGACCGGGAATCCGGCGAGCACGCCGGAGCCCAGCACACCTTCGAGGCCCTTCTCGACGGCAGGGATGAATTCCTTCGGCACCGAACCGCCAACGATCTCGTTCTCGAACACAAAACCGGCACTCGGCTCCGACGGCTCGGCCACGATCTTGATCTTCGCATATTGGCCGTGGCCGCCGGTCTGCTTCTTATGGGTGAAATCGACCGTCGCCGACCGCGTGATTTTCTCGCGGTAGGCGACCTGCGGCGCGCCGATATTGGCGTCGACTTTATAGGTGCGCTTGAGGATATCGACCTTGATGTCGAGATGAAGCTCGCCCATGCCCTTGATGATGGTCTGGCCGGATTCCTGATCGGTATGAACACGGAAGGACGGATCCTCGGCCACGAGCTTGGCCAGCGCGACGCCGAGCTTCTCCTGGTCGGCCTTCGACTTCGGCTCGATCGCGATCTCGATGACCGGCTCGGGAAATTCCATCTTTTCCAGGATCACGGGCTTCTGCGGATCGCACAGCGTGTCACCGGTGCGTACCTCTTTCAGCCCCGCCAGCGCGACGATATCGCCGGCAAAGGCCTCCTTGATGTCTTCGCGGTTGTTGGCATGCATCAGCAGCATGCGGCCGACGCGCTCCTTGCGATCCTTGGTCGAGTTCATCACGCCAGTGCCGCTTTCGAGCGTGCCCGAATAGATGCGGCAGAACGTGATGGTGCCGACGAACGGATCGTCCATGATCTTGAATGCCAGCAGCGCCAGCGGCTCGTCGTCCGAAGACTTGCGCTCGACCTCGTTGCCTTTGAGGTCGACGCCCTTCACCGACGGCACGTCGAGCGGCGACGGCAGATAATCGACGACGGCATCGAGGAGCGGCTGCACGCCCTTGTTCTTGAACGCGGAGCCGCACAGCACCGGAAAGAACTTGCCTTCAATGGTCGCCTTTCGGATCAGGCGCTTGAGCGTGGCGACGTCAGGTTCCTTGCCATCGAGGTAGGCCGACATCGCATCATCATCGAGCTCGACGGCGGCTTCGACCAGTTTCTCGCGATATTCCTTGGCCTGATCCAAAAGGTCGGCCGGAATTTCGACATCCTGATATTTCGCGCCGAGGCTTTCCTCTTCCCAAATCACGCCGACCATGCGGACGAGATCGATGATGCCCTTGAAGTGGTTCTCGGCGCCGATCGGCAGCTGGATTGCCACCGGCTTGGCGCCCAAACGGTCGACGATGTCCTTGAGGCACTGGAAGAAGTCAGCGCCGATCTTGTCCATCTTGTTGGCGAAGACGATGCGCGGAACGTTATAGCGATCGCCCTGCCGCCACACCGTCTCGGTCTGCGGCTCGACGCCCTGGTTGGAATCGAGCACGCATACCGCGCCGTCGAGGACGCGCAGCGAACGCTCCACTTCGATGGTGAAATCGACGTGGCCGGGCGTGTCGATGATGTTGAGGCGCTTGCCGTTCCACTGCGCAGTCGTCGCGGCCGACGTGATGGTGATGCCGCGCTCCTGTTCCTGCTCCATCCAATCCATGGTCGCGGCGCCTTCGTGCACCTCGCCAATCTTGTGGGACTTGCCGGTGTAGTAGAGGACGCGCTCGGTGGTCGTGGTCTTGCCGGCATCGATGTGCGCCATGATGCCGAAGTTGCGATAGTCCTCGATCGGATTTGTACGGGGCATGGGGTTTTATCCTTCGCTGTCTCTTTGCTTCACCAGCGATAGTGCGAGAATGCACGGTTAGCTTCCGCCATCCGATGCGTGTCTTCACGCTTCTTGACGGCGTTCCCCCTGTTGTTCGAGGCATCGAGCAGCTCCGCCGAGAGCCGCTCGGTCATGGTTTTTTCGTTACGCTCGCGCGCCGCCGAAATGATCCAGCGGATGCCGAGCGCCTGGCGCCGCGAGGTGCGCACTTCGACCGGCACCTGATAGGTGGCGCCGCCGACGCGCCGCGAGCGGACTTCGATCGACGGCATGACATTGTCGAGCGCCTGCTGGAACACGCCGACCGGATTGCCGCGGGTCTTGCCTTCGATGATGTCGAACGCACCGTACACGATGGTCTCCGCCGCCGACTTCTTGCCGGCATGCATGACCGAGTTCATGAACTTGGTGACCACGACGTTCCCGAATTTCGGGTCCGGGAGGATCTCGCGTTTGTCTGCCTTGTGGCGCCGGGACATCTCGTTCTTCCTTATTTCGGACGCTTGGCGCCGTATTTCGACCGGCGTTGTTTACGGTTCTTGACGCCCTGGGTGTCGAGCACGCCGCGCAGGATGTGGTAGCGCACGCCCGGCAGGTCCTTCACGCGACCGCCGCGGATCATGACCACCGAATGCTCCTGCAGGTTATGGCCTTCGCCCGGGATGTATCCGATCACTTCGAAGCCATTGGTCAGCCGGACCTTGGCGACCTTGCGCAGTGCCGAGTTCGGCTTCTTCGGCGTCGTCGTATAGACGCGCGTGCAGACGCCGCGCTTCTGCGGGCTTTGCTGCAGAGCCGGGACCTTCTTCTTCGCGTGCTGCGTAACCCGCGGCTTGCGAATGAGCTGGTTAATCGTCGGCATTGCTCGTTCAGAACTCCAATGCGGGGCTCGCACCCCTTTTTCAGTTTCCAGACGGGCTTGCGCCCTATCGCCAAGACGGGGCTTGTGCCCCTTGTTGCCAAGACAGGCTCTCGCCCGCCATAAAACGCGTAGGCGCAAAACCAAATCGCACCACCCGCGTCACGGTGCGGAGGAGCGCTTGGCTTTGCAGAGGACCACGATGCGATCGCGGTCTTGCACCGATTAACTGACTTTGCGAAGTCAGAGACAGCGTTTGAGCTTCCTTCGTCGAGGCGTCACGCCATGTCCGACGAGCTTCGAAAGCGCCAAAAGGCGACTACTTTCAATAGCTTATACGGGGACCCGGCAGGCCGTTCCGACTGGCGAAGCTCACCGCCTGTCAAAAGTGGGCGGTATGTATCGGCGTAAGTGCTTCAAGTCAAGCGCATATGGGCATAAAAGCGCGATGCCGCAAGCACATCTGCACTGCCTGCGCGCGCTCAAGCAGGCTCCATGCCTTTGCTCCGGACGAGCCGCTCCGCTTGCGGCGTCTTGGTAAAGGCGATAAACGCGCGCGCGGCCGCAGGCTCGTTGGCGCGGGCTGCGATCCCGGCCGCATATATAATGACGTTCTGCAATTCGGCCGGCAGCGGACCGACCAGTTCGGCGCCCTTCACCGGCAGGATCGCCACGATCTGCTGCAGGCCGATTTCGGCCTCGCCCTCAGCTACCAGCTCGGCCACTGGCCGACTGGTCAGCTTGGTTTTTGGCTTCACGTCCCCGGCGATGCCGAGTTGCTCCAGGAGGCCGGCAATGTAGGCCCCGCTCGGGCCGTCGCTATAGGAAATCGACTTGGCCGCGAGCAGCGCGTTCTTGAAGGCTGTGACCGTGCCGATATCGGGCTTGCGCGCGCCTGCGCGTATGGCGAGCCCCACCGCCGAGCGCGTCACGTCGGCCGTGGCGCCGTCCGCGATCTTGCCGGCCCGCACCAGTTCATCGAGTTCCGGCCGCGGCAACAGCGCGATGTCGAAAGCCGCCCCCCCTTCGATCTCCTTCTTCAGCACCGAGGTCAGACGAAATTCGATCTCGATCTTCGTGCCCTTCGCACGTTCGAACAGCGGCACGATCTCGGTCATGAGCGAGCGCATCGCGCCGCCGCTTAGGATTTTGATGGTTTTCGTTGAGGACATAATCGCTTTCCTCGCCGTACAAAAAGAAAAGGGCCGCCACAAGGGCGGCCCTTCGATTTTGTCAGATCGGCGAAATTATTCCGCCGCCGGAAGCGCCGCGGGTTCAGCGGCAGCTTCCGCCTTGACCGCCGCTTCCTTCTCGCGCTCGGCGAGAATGAGCGCATCGCGCTTGATCGCGACTTCGCGGATCTTGTTCATCATGGCGCCCGTCCCTGCCGGGATCAGACGGCCGACGATGACGTTCTCCTTGAGCCCGTCGAGCGTATCGGCCTTGCCGTTGACCGCGGCCTCGGTGAGCACGCGGGTCGTCTCCTGGAACGACGCCGCCGAGATGAACGAACGCGTCTGCAGCGAGGCCTTGGTGATGCCGAGCAAAACCGGGTGCGCGGTCGCGGGCTTCTTGCCCTCTTCCGCGGCCTTGGCATTGACCTCGTCGAACTCGAGCTTGTCGACCTGCTCGCCCTGGATCAGATCGGTTTCCCCGGAGTTGGTGATTTCCACCTTCTGCAGCATCTGCCGCACGATCACTTCGATGTGCTTGTCGTTGATCGCCACGCCCTGCAGCCGATAGACGTCCTGGATCTCGTTGACGAGGTAGCCGGCCAGCTCCTCGACGCCCTTGATCGCCAGGATGTCGTGCGGCGCCGGATTGCCTTCGACGATGAAGTCGCCCTTCTCGATCACGTCACCGTCCTGCAAGTGGATGTGCTTGCCCTTGGCGACGAGATACTCACGCGGCTCCTCGCTCTTGTCGGTCGGCTCGATGGTGATGCGCCGCTTGTTCTTGTAGTCGCGGCCGAAGCGGACCGTGCCGGAGATTTCCGCGATGACCGCGGATTCCTTCGGGCGGCG
The DNA here is from genome assembly GCA_963761185.1 of uncultured Alphaproteobacteria bacterium. GTDB lineage: Bacteria > Pseudomonadota > Alphaproteobacteria > Rhizobiales > Xanthobacteraceae > BOG-931. The sequence goes on along the minus strand of CAVXFY010000009.1, from coordinate 2,869,032 downwards.
GGCCTCGAACAGTTCGGCAACGCGCGGCAGACCGCCGGTGATGTCGCGCGTCTTGGCGCTCTCCGTCGGAATACGCGCGATGACGTCGGCGGCCTTCACGTGGCTGCCCGGGTCGACCGAGATGATGGCGTCGACCGCAAGCGTATAGCGCGCGTCGCTGCCGCGGCTCAGTTTCAGGATCTTGCCTTCCTTGTCCTTGATCACAAGTGCCGGACGCAGATCCTGCTGGCCGCGGGCGGAGCCCGAGCGCCAATCGATCACGACGCGCTTGGCGATGCCGGTCGACTCGTCGAGCGATTCCGTCAGCGACTGGCCATCGACGAGATCCTCATAACCGATCGTGCCCTCAACCTCGGTGAGGATCGGCCGGGTATAGGGGTCCCATTCGGCGATGCGCTGGCCGCGCTTGATATGCTCGCCATCGGTGACTTTGAGCCGCGCACCGTATTGGATTCGGTGCACGGCGCGTTCGGTGCCGTCCGGGTCGACCACCGCAACGATCAAGTTGCGGTTCATCGCGATCAGGTCGCCGTCCGAGTTCCGGGCCACGTTCAAATTCTTCATCTTCACGGTGCCTTCGAAATTCAACTCGATGAACGACTGCTCCGAGATCTGCGCCGCGCCGCCAATGTGGAACGTCCGCATCGTCAGCTGGGTGCCCGGCTCGCCGATCGACTGGGCAGCGATGACGCCCACCGCCTCACCCATATTGACCGGAGTGCCGCGGGCAAGATCGCGCCCGTAACAGGCACCGCAAACGCCGGTGACGGTCTCGCAGGTCAGCACCGAGCGGATCTTGAGTTCCTGCACGCCGGCAGTGACCAGCCGGTCGACATGATACTCGTCGAGCAGTGTCGCATTCGGCACCAGCACCTCGGTACCGGAAGGATTGCGCACGTCCTCGGCCGTGGTACGGCCCAGGATGCGGCTCGCCAGCGAGGCGACAACCGTGCCGGCGTCGATGATGGCGCGCACCTTGATACCGCGGGTCGTACCGCAATCGTAGTCGGTGATGATGCAGTCCTGCGCCACGTCGACAAGACGGCGCGTCAGATAGCCGGAATTGGCCGTCTTCAGCGCGGTATCGGCGAGACCCTTACGGGCGCCGTGCGTCGAGTTGAAGTACTCGAGCACCGAGAGACCTTCCTTGAAGTTGGAAATGATCGGGCTCTCGATGATCTCGCCCGACGGCTTGGCCATCAGGCCGCGCATGCCGGCGAGCTGACGCATCTGGGCGGGCGAACCGCGCGCGCCGGAATGCGCCATCATGTAGATGGAGTTGACCTGAGCTTCCTGGCCCTTCTCGCCCGGACGGGAGGTCGAGATCTCCTTCATCATCGCTTCGGCGATGGTCTCCGTGCACTTCGACCAGGCATCGACGACCTTGTTGTACTTCTCGCCCTGGGTGATCAGGCCGTCGTTGTACTGCTGCTCGAATTCCTTGACGAGATCGCGGGTCTTCTCGACGGTCGCTTTCTTGGAGTGCGGCACGACCATGTCGTCCTTGCCGAACGAGATGCCGGCCTTGAACGCATGGTGGAAGCCGAGCGCCATGACGCGATCGCAGAAGATCACCGTTTCCTTCTGACCGCAGTGGCGATAGACCGTATCGATCATGCCGGAGATTTCGCGCTTGGTCATCAGCTTGTTGACGAGGTCGAACGGCGTCTTGGCGAGCTTCGGCAGCACCGAACCGAGAATGACGCGGCCCGGCGTGGTGTCGTACCAGCGCGTCACCGGCTTGCTGTCTTCGCCGACGCCTTGCCAGCGGTATTTGATCCGCGAGTGCAGGCTGATCGCCTTCTCGTGCAGCGCGAGTTCGATCTCGGCCAATTCGCCGAATATTTTCGGCTTCTCGCCCTCCGCGGCATCGCGGATGATCGAGAGGTAGTAGAGGCCGAGCACGATATCCTGCGACGGCACGATGATCGGCGCGCCGTTCGCCGGATGCAGGATGTTGTTGGTCGACATCATCAAGACGCGCGCTTCAAGCTGCGCCTCGAGCGACAGCGGCACGTGAACCGCCATCTGGTCGCCGTCGAAGTCGGCATTGAAGGCCGCGCAGACCAAGGGATGCAGCTGGATCGCCTTGCCTTCGATCAAGACCGGCTCGAAGGCCTGAATGCCGAGGCGGTGCAGCGTCGGTGCGCGGTTGAGCAGCACCGGATGCTCGCGGATGACCTCGTCGAGAATATCCCAAACCTCGGGCTTCTCCTTCTCGACGAGCTTCTTCGCCTGTTTCACCGTTGTCGACAGGCCCTTGGCGTCAAGCCGCGAATAGATGAACGGCTTGAACAGTTCGAGCGCCATCTTCTTCGGCAGGCCGCATTGATGCAGCTTGAGCTCGGGACCGACCACGATCACCGAACGGCCGGAATAGTCGACGCGCTTGCCGAGCAGGTTCTGACGGAAGCGGCCCTGCTTGCCCTTGAGCATGTCGGCGAGCGACTTCAGCGGCCGCTTGTTGGCGCCGGTGATAACGCGGCCGCGGCGGCCGTTGTCGAACAGCGCGTCGACCGCCTCCTGCAGCATCCGCTTCTCGTTGCGGATGATGATGTCGGGCGCGCGCAGCTCGATCAGCCGCTTCAAGCGGTTGTTGCGGTTGATGACGCGGCGATAGAGATCGTTGAGATCGGACGTGGCGAAGCGGCCGCCGTCGAGCGGCACCAACGGCCGCAGGTCGGGCGGGATCACCGGCACATGCGTCAGGATCATCCATTCCGGCTTGTTGGTGGACTGGGTGAACGCCTCGATCAGCTTCAGACGCTTGGCGAGCTTCTTCGGCTTGAGCTCAGAGGTCGATTCCGCGATCTCGACGCGGAGATCCGCGGCGAGCTTCTCGAGATCGAGCGCTTTGAGCATTTCGCGGATCGCTTCCGCGCCGATCATGGCGGTGAAGCTGTCGGCGCCGAACTCGTCCTGCGCCTTGACGTAGTCCTCTTCGGAGAGGAGTTGACGGTCCTTGAGCGGGGTGAGGCCGGGCTCCAGCACCACGTAATATTCGAAATACAGGATGCGCTCGAGATCCTTCAGCGTCATGTCGAGCAGGAGACCGATCCGGCTCGGCAGCGACTTGAGGAACCAGATATGCGCGACCGGCGCCGCGAGCTCGATATGGCCCATGCGCTCGCGCCGCACCCGCGACAGCGTCACCTCGACCGAGCACTTCTCGCAGATGATGCCCTTGTACTTCATGCGCTTGTACTTGCCGCACAAGCACTCGTAATCCTTGATCGGCCCGAAGATGCGCGCGCAGAACAGGCCGTCGCGCTCGGGCTTGAAGGTGCGGTAATTGATGGTCTCGGGCTTTTTGATCTCGCCGTACGACCAGGACAGAATCTTTTCCGGGCTCGCGATCGAAATCCGGATCTGGTCGAAGACCTGCGCCGGAACCTGCGGGCTGAAAAGATTCATGATTTCTTGGTTCATCGTCTGCTCCGCTTGCCGACCATGTCGGCCGCTGTCGTCATTCCCTGAAAGCCTACGAAAGTCTTGGCCGGCCGGGCATCGCGCGCCGCGCTAAGGCCCGGCCGGAATGCTTGTCTTACTCGGCCGCCTCCGGCAGCCCGTCGCCGCGCTGCTGTTGCTGCTGCTTGGAATTGTGCAGGTCGACATTGAGACCGAGCGAGCGCATTTCCTTGACCAGCACGTTGAACGATTCCGGAATGCCGGACTCGAACGCGTCGTCGCCGCGCACGATCGACTCGTAGACCTTGGTGCGTCCGGCGACGTCGTCGGACTTCACCGTCAGCATCTCCTGCAGCGTGTAGGCGGCGCCATAGGCTTCGAGCGCCCACACTTCCATTTCGCCGAAACGCTGTCCGCCGAACTGCGCCTTGCCGCCGAGCGGTTGCTGGGTGACGAGGCTGTACGGGCCGATCGAACGGGCGTGGATCTTGTCGTCCACCAGGTGATGCAGCTTCAGCATATAGATGTAGCCGACGGTCACCTTGCGGTCGAACGTGTCGCCGGTGCGCCCATCATAGAGCGTCACCTGCCCGGAATGATCGAGGCCGGCGAGATCGAGCATGTGCTCGATATCGCTCTCCTTGGCGCCGTCGAACACCGGCGTCGCGATCGGCACGCCATGGCGCAGATTGGTGCCGAGCTCCATGAGCCCCTTGTCATCGAGCGACTTGATGGTCTCGTCCTCGCCGTAGACTTTCTTCAAGAGTTCCTTGAGCGGCTTCGAATCCTTCTTCCCGTTGTAGAGATCGACCGCAGCGCCGATCTTGAGGCCGAGGCCGGCGCAGGCCCAGCCGAGATGGGTCTCGAGAATCTGGCCGACATTCATGCGGCTCGGCACGCCGAGCGGATTGAGCACAACGTCGACCGAGGTGCCGTCGGCGAGGAACGGCATGTCCTCCGCCGGCACGATCTTCGACACCACGCCCTTGTTGCCGTGGCGGCCGGCCATTTTGTCGCCCGGCTGGATCTTGCGCTTCACCGCGACGAAGACCTTGACCATCTTCATCACGCCGGGCGGCAGTTCGTCGCCGCGCTGCAGCTTCTCGACCTTGTCGAGGAAGCGCTGTTCGAGGCGCTTCTTGAACTTGTCGTATTGCTTCCGGATGGCTTCGATCTCCGCCATGATCTTGTCGTTCGGCGAAGCGAACATCCACCATTGCGCACGCGGATATTCGTCGAGAATGACGCGCGTGATCTTGGTGTCCTTCTTGAAGCCCTTCGGACCGGCAATGCCCTGGCGGCCTTCCAGCAGTTCGGCAAGGCGGCCATAGACATTGCGGTCGAGGATCGCCTGTTCGTCGTCGCGGTCCTTGGCGAGGCGTTCGATCTCCTCACGCTCGATGGCGAGCGCGCGTTCGTCCTTGTCGACGCCGTGGCGGTTGAAGACGCGGACTTCGACCACCGTGCCTTGGACGCCCGGCGGCACGCGCAGCGAGGTGTCGCGCACATCGGACGCCTTCTCGCCGAAGATGGCGCGCAGGAGCTTTTCCTCCGGCGTCATCGGGCTCTCGCCCTTCGGCGTGATCTTGCCGACCAGAATGTCGCCGGCGCGGACTTCGGCGCCGATATAGACGATGCCGGCCTCGTCGAGATTCTTCAGCGTCTCTTCCGAGACGTTGGGAATATCGCGAGTGATTTCCTCAGGGCCGAGCTTGGTGTCGCGGGCCATGACTTCGAATTCCTCGATGTGGATCGAGGTGAAGACGTCGTCCTTGACGATGCGCTCGGAGAGCAGGATCGAAGTCTTCGAAGTTGTAGCCATTCCACGGCATGAACGCGACCAGCGCGTTGCGGCCGAGCGCGAGCTCGCCGAGATCGGTCGATGGACCGTCGGCGATGATGTCGCCCTTTGACACCAGATCGCCCACCTTCACCAGCGGACGCTGGTTGATGCAGGTGTTCTGGTTGGAACGCTGGAACTTCATCAGCCGGTAGATGTCGACGCCGGGCTTGGTCGGATCCGGCTCGTCGGTGGCGCGGATGACGATACGGGTGGCATCGACCTGGTCGACCGTGCCGGTGCGGCGGGCAGCGATCGCGGCGCCGGAATCCCGCGCCACGACGCCTTCCATGCCGGTGCCGACGAACGGCGCTTCGGCACGCACCAGCGGCACGGCTTGCCGCTGCATGTTCGAGCCCATCAGCGCGCGGTTGGCGTCATCGTTCTCGAGGAACGGAATGAGCGCCGCCGCCACCGAAACGAGCTGCTTCGGCGAAACGTCCATGAAGTCCACCTTGTCCGGCGGAATGAGCTGCACGTCGCCGGCGTGGCGCACGACGACGAGATCGTCGGTGAAGCGGCCCTTGCCGTCGATCGCCGAATTCGCTTGCGCGACCGTGTAGCGGCCTTCTTCCATCGCCGAGAGGTAGATCACCTCGTCGGTGACGCGTCCGTCCTTCACCTTGCGATACGGCGTCTCGACGAAGCCGTACTTGTTCACCCGCGCGAAGGTCGCCAGCGAATTGATCAGACCGATATTCGGCCCTTCCGGCGTTTCGATCGGGCAGATGCGGCCGTAATGCGTGGTGTGCACGTCGCGCACTTCGAAGCCTGCCCTCTCACGGGTAAGACCGCCCGGGCCAAGCGCCGAGAGACGACGCTTGTGCGTGATCTCCGACAGCGGATTGGTCTGGTCCATGAACTGCGAGAGCTGCGAGGAACCGAAGAACTCGCGCACGGCGGCAGCCGCCGGCTTGGCGTTGATCAGATCCTGCGGCATCACCGTGTCGATATCGACCGACGACATGCGCTCCTTGATGGCGCGCTCCATGCGGAGAAGACCGATGCGATACTGATTTTCCATCAGCTCGCCGACCGAACGCACCCGGCGGTTGCCGAGATGGTCGATGTCGTCGATCTCGCCCTTGCCGTCACGCAGATCGACGAGCGTGCGGATCACCGAAATGATGTCGTCCCGGCGCAGGATGCGCACGGTGTCGTCGACCGTGAGGTCGAGCCGCATGTTCATCTTGACGCGGCCGACCGCGGACAGATCGTAGCGTTCCGAATCGAAGAACAGCGACTGGAACATGTTCTGCGCGGTGTCGATCGTCGGCGGCTCGCCCGGCCGCATGACGCGATAGATGTCGAACAGCGCTTCTTCGCGCGTCATGTTCTTGTCGATCGCGAGCGTGTTGCGGATATAGGCGCCGACATTGACGTGGTCGATGTCGAGGATCGGCAATTCCTTATAGCCGTGCTCGACCAGGTCCTTCAGCGGCGTCTTGCCGACATTGATCTCCCACTCGCCGTCTTTCTTCTCGGTGCCAGTGATCTCTTCGCCGGCTTCCGCATAGATTTCGCCGGTTTTGGTGTTGACGAGATCCTCCGCGAGATAGCGGCCGATCAATTCCGGATCGGTCATCCGCAGCGCCTTGAGACCCTTTTCGGCGAGCTGGCGCGCCGAGCGCACGGTCAGCTTCTTGCCTTCCTCGAGAATCACCTTGCCGGTGTCGGCGTCGACGAGGTCCTTCATCGCCTTATAGCCGCGCAAGCGATTGGCATCGAACGGCACGCGCCAGCCTTCTTTGGTGCGCTTGTACGGCACCTGCTTGTAGAAGGTGTTGAGGATCTCTTCGCCGGAGAGTCCGAGCGCATAGAGCAGCGAGGTGACCGGAATCTTGCGGCGCCGGTCGATGCGCGCATAGACGATGTCCTTGGCGTCGAATTCGATGTCGAGCCAGGAGCCGCGATAGGGAATGATGCGGGCGGCAAACAACAGCTTGCCCGAGGAATGCGTCTTGCCCTTATCGTGATCGAAGAACACGCCGGGTGAACGATGCATCTGCGAAACGATGACACGCTCGGTGCCGTTGACGATAAAAGTGCCGTTATTGGTCATGAGCGGAATGTCGCCCATGTAGACATCCTGCTCCTTGATGTCCTTTACCGATTTGGCGCCGGTCTCTTCATCGATATCGAACACGATCAGCCGCAGCGTCACCTTGAGCGGCGCGGCGTAGGTCATGCCGCGCTGGCGGCATTCGTCGACGTCGTATTTCGGCGGCTCGAATTCGTATTTGACGAATTCCAGCATCGAGGTGTTGGAGAAGTCCGAAATCGGGAACACCGATTTGAACACGGCCTGCAGGCCTTCGTTGGGCCGGCCGCCTTGCGGCTCCAGCACCAGCAGGAATTGGTCGTAGGACGCCTTCTGAACCTCAATGAGGTTCGGCATCTCCGCGACTTCCTCGATTTTTCCGAAAAATTTGCGAACGCGCTTCCGACCGATAAACGTCTGCGCCATTATGTCCTCTCGCTCAATCGAACCGTTGGGCCGAGCCGCCGGCCGGCCGTGTTGCCGAAGCACGTCTGCTCAAACCACCACCCTCGGACTCATGACGCCTTCGTCATGAAGTTCGAGGTCTCCCGGGGCGATCAAGGCGACTCTCCAGAAGGCCGCAATCCATCGCGATCGTCGGGACAGGCGTCGAGTGCCCTATTTTCCGGTGATTCGGCTGCAAGACCCAATCACCACAACGTAATCATCACCAGATGGCGACACGGTGATTTCCGGGCCGAGACCCAGAAATCACCGCTATTCACCTTTTGGAGCCCCCGGCCACGCTCGCCCGGGGACTTCCCTTAAGTAAGTACTTCTTACTTAAGCTCAACCTTGGCGCCGACTTTTTCGAGCTGCGCCTTGATCTTGGCGGCGTCGTCTTTGTTGGCGCCTTCCTTGACGGTCTTCGGCGCGCCTTCGACCAGATCCTTGGCTTCCTTGAGGCCCAGGCCCGTGATCGCGCGCACTTCCTTAATGACCTCGATCTTCTTGTCGCCGGCAGCGGCGAGAACGACCGTGAACTCGGTCTTTTCCTCGGCCGCAGGCGCTGCCGCACCCGCCGGACCGGCGGCGACCGCGACGGCGGCAGCGGCGGAAACGCCCCACTTCTCTTCCAGCAACTTGGCGAGCTCGGCAGCCTCGAGAACGGTGAGGCTTGAGAGGTCGTCGACGATTTTCTGCAGATCAGCCATGACTAATGTCCTTCGGTTCTAACCTTATGAGTGAAGCAGCTTCAGGCTGCCGCGCTTTCACCGCTCTTGGAGGCATAGGCATGGACCACGCGGGCGAGTTTCGACGCGGGGGCAACCACCACCTGCGCGATTTTGGTCGCCGGCGCCTGGACGAGGCCGACGATCTTCGCCCGCAGCTCGTCGAGCGACGGCAAGGCGGCAAGCGCCTTGACCCCGTTCGGGTCGAGCGAGGTCTTGCCCATCGCTCCGCCAAGAATGACGAACTTCTCGTTCGTCTTGGCGAAATCGACGGCGGCCTTCGGCGCCGCTACGGGATCGCCCGAATAGGCGATCACGGCCGGTCCCTTGAGCAGGGACGCGATCGAAGCGACGTCGGAGCCCTCAAGAGCGATTTTCGCGAGGCGATTCTTCGCGACCTTCACGCTCGCCCCAGCCTGCCGCATCTGCCTGCGCAGTAGCTGCATCTGGGCGACCGTAAGGCCGGAATAATGAGCAACGACGACGACCTTGGTGGTCTTGAAGACCTCACCAAGTTCCGCCACGGCTGCACTTTTTTCCGCGCGATCCACCAGCTCTCTCCGGTTGGCGGTCCGTCTCTGCGGAGCCGCCGGGTTGTGCCGGCCGTCCCACATAGATCAATCGACACCGTGTCGACGAACCGAGGCAGGACGACATTTAAACCCTGCCCCCCAGGCACAGTTTGCGCCGCCCTGGGCCGTCGAGGTCAGAACCGAAAGGCATAAGCCGCTATCGAGGCCCTTTGACCTCGAAAGAAGGCGCTGCCTTCGTCCTTCACCCGTCTATGCTGGCTTTCTCGATTAAGCCGTTGCCGGCACCCGCAGTCTCGGACAGGAATGCGCCTGAAGAAATTCTCTAAGTGCCTCGTCCTCTTAGACAATCCGACTGGGATGGGTTCTAAGAGGGCGTTTCACTCATTGATTTTCGAGAAGCGCACAAAGGCGCGCCGACAAACTGGGCCGGCACGCCCTTAGCTGTTCTTTAGCGGTTCTTGGAAGGCTTGCCAAGTGGTGAATCCACCACTTGGCTGCTTTTGGGCGGCTTCCGGGCTTAGCGGGCCTGGTCCGATCCCGGGAACAGAGTTCCGGGCTCAACTTTGACGCCCGGACCCATGGTCGAGGAAATGGCCACCCGGTTGATGTAGTGGCCTTTAGCGCCTTGCGGCCGCGACTTCTGCACGGCGTCGGCAAAAGCCCGAATGTTCTCGATCAGCTTCTCTTCGCTGAACGAGGCCTTGCCCACGCCGGCCTGGACGATGCCAGCCTTTTCGACTCGGAACTCGACCGAGCCGCCTTTGGCGCCTTTGACCGCATTAGTTACGTCCATCGTCACCGTGCCGACCTTCGGGTTCGGCATCAGGCCGCGCGGACCCAAAACCTTACCGAGACGGCCGACCAGCGGCATGAGATCGGGCGTCGCGACCACACGATCGAAATCGATGGCACCGCTCTGCACCTTCTCCACCAGATCCTCGGCGCCAACGACATCGGCGCCCGCGGCCTTGGCCTCGTCGGCCTTGGCGCCGCGCGCAAACACCGCCACCCGCATCGCGCGGCCGGAGCCGTTCGGCAGATTGACGACGCCGCGCACCTGCTGGTCGGCGTGACGCGGATCGACACCGAGATTCATCGCCACTTCGACGGTCTCGTCGAACTTCGCCTTGGCGCGCTCCTTGACCATCTTCACGGCCTCGTTGAGCGTATAGAGCTTCTCACGATCGATCCCCTCGCGCGCCTTGGTCGTGCGTTTTCCAAGCGTGCTCATGCTTTCACCTCTAGCCCCATCGAGCGCGCCGATCCTTCGATCATACGCATCGCCGATTCAATCGTGTCGCAGTTCAAGTCCTTCATCTTCTGCTCGGCGATCTCGCGCACTTGCGCTTTGGTCACCGAGCCGGCGATGTCGCGTCCCGGCGTCTTCGAGCCGCTTTCGAGCTTCGCCGCTTTCTTGAGGAAGTGCGACACCGGAGGGGTGCGCAGTTCGAAAGTGAACGAGCGGTCGGCATAGACCGTAATCGTCACCGGGATCGGCGCGCCCTTTTCCAACTTCTGGGTCTGGGCGTTGAACGCCTTGCAGAACTCCATGATGTTGAGGCCGCGCTGGCCCAAAGCAGGACCGATCGGGGGCGACGGATTGGCCGCTCCCGCCGGTACCTGCAGCTTCACATAGCCGGTAATCTTCTTCGCCATTCTCTGCTCCTGTTAGTGGTGCGGATATCGACGGCTGGCGGCCGCCTCACCTCCCACGCCGTTTTCACCTCTGTGTCATGCCCGTGCTTGTCACGGGTATCCCGCTCAGGTTGGCAGAGTGCCTATTTGATCGAGATTGCCGGGACAAGCCCGGCAATGACGTTAGAGCTTCTCCACCTGGCCGAATTCGAGCTCGACCGGCGTGGCGCGACCGAAGATCGAGACCGCGACCTTGAGCCGGGAACGTCCCTCGTCGACCTCTTCCACCGTGCCGTTGAACGACGCGAACGGGCCGTCGGACACGCGCACCTGCTCGCCCACTTCGAACGACACCGAGGGCTTCGGCCGTTCGACGCCTTCTGCCACCTGATGGATGATGCGTTCGGCTTCGGCGTCCGACAGCGGCATCGGCTTGTTGTCGGAACCGAGGAAGCCGGTCACTTTCGGTGTGTTCTTGATCAGGTGATAGGCATCGTCGGTCAATTGCATCTTCACGAGCACATAGCCCGGAAAGAATTTGCGCTCGGCGTCGACTTTGCGCCCGCGCCGGACCTCGATGACCTTCTCCTTGGGCACCAGAATTTCCTCGAACAGGCTCGACAGTCCGCGCTGCTTGGCCTGCTCACGGATCGATTCCGCCACCTTGTTCTCGAAATTCGAGTAGGCGTGGACCGCGTACCACCGGTTCGTCATGTCATGAATTCCAAATCATGTGTGTGGTGTTCATGAAATCGTGTTGCAAAGACTCAAGTGTTGATGCCGAGCAGGAAGCTCACAGCCACGCGCATGATCTGATCCGCCGCGAGAAAAAACAGCGACGTAATGACCACCATCACGAACACCATCATGGTGGTGACGGTGGTTTCCTTGCGCGTCGGCCAGGTGACCTTCTGCGCCTCGGCGCGCACTTCCTGCAGGAACTTGAACGGACTGACTTTGGCCATGGCATGATCCAATAGAATTCCCCACCCCCGCCCAACGTTACGGACGAGACCGGCTAGCGGTTCCTTTGGGGATTAGGTTCGTCGCGGAAGTCCAAAATCGGGCCGCTGACGATGGCAGCTTCCTATATCTCGCCGGTCTCACCGTCAAGATAGAAGGTCCTGCTTACGCCCTAAATAGTTAGCGTGTCAGCGATTTCCAGCGGGCATTCGCCGACGGTGGGACTGGCGAGCCTGGCAGGAGTGGAGGGACTCGAACCCCCAACCCCCGGTTTTGGAGACCGGTGCTCTAGCCATTGAGCTACACTCCTAGGCGGGCCGAGGCGGACAAATGCCTGTTGGCGCACGCCAAAGCAAGTCCTCCCGCGCTGGGTTTCCCTTACCCACGGGCCGCCGTTGAACCGAGACAGTCCGGCCGCCGACCCATCGGCACAACCGATGGGGCTATCATCCATGCTGACGCGACAAATCCTCATGCTCGGCACCGCTTGTGCCCTCGCCGTCACGGCGAGCGCGGCCCGGGCCGACGATGCGACGGCGCTCGCCTTCGTGAAGGCGATCTACGCCGCCTATAAGGGCAAGAATACCAAAGGAATTACGCTCGATACCGACGCCGAGCTGCGGCGCTATTTCGAGCCGTCGCTCGCCGCTTTGATCAGCAAGGATCGAAACGACGCCGCGCGACACCATGATGTGCCGACGCTAGACGGCGATCCGTTCATCGACGCCCAGGATTGGGACATTCGAAGCTTCGACATCGCGGTGAACGACGCCGGCAACGGCAAGGCCACCTCGACCGTCAAATTCGTCAATGCCGGACAGCCGATGACGGTCGCGCTCGATCTCGTATCGACCGGCAACACCTGGCGCATTGCTGACATCACTTGGCAGCACGACGGCAAGCCGAAAACGTTGCGCGGCCTGTTCAAACACTGAGCTCATGCTGACGCGGCGCGCTAATTTGCTCTCGCTTCGATCATGAGGATATCGAGCATGAAGGAGCCGTCGTCTTCGATCGCGAAATGCGCCTCGACCTCAGCCGAAGCCGCTGCCTGCAAGGCCCGGATCGCTCGGACATTGTGCTCGGGTGTACGCATGCGAGCAATCCACACGGGGAATTCCATTCGCAATTTCCATGTTTGATAGCCGTGAGGCGCGAAACCCGATCGCGCGAGCGCGGCGGTCCATTCCGATGCCGTGTAATTACGGACATGCGAAGTGTCTCGCAGCAATTCGACGGCCTGAAGATGCGTGTCGAGCAAGGCTGGACCGGGCGAATAGGCGTCGATGAAGACTGCCGGCGCGCCGCGCTTGAGAACACGGCTCGCTTCGCGCAGGCCCCGGTCGAAATCACGCCAGTGATGCGCCGAGTAGCGGCAGGCAAGAAAATCGAAACTGCCATTTTCGAACGGCAGTTCTTCCGCCGGCGCCGCCACAGTTTCGATGTTGCCGAGTTCCCGGTCGCTCGCGCTGCCGGCAATGGCGGCAATCATTTCTTTCGACAGATCGACGGCCACGACCGTCTTCGCGTGACGCGCCATCAGATAGGAAACGTGGCCGCCGCCCGCGCCGAGATCGAGCGCACGAGCCGGAGCGGAATTTCGGACGGCGACATCGAGCGCATCGAGGTCGGCACCTTGAGAATGGACCGCACTGTCCACATAAGCCTTGGCACGAGAGCCAAACTGGGCTTCGACCGCTTTGTCGTGTGTTCTGGTCATCGCGTACTCCCTTCGCTCGCCGAAGGTCAAAATGCCGCGAATTTAGCTTGTTACAAGAGTGCACATTATCCTATTATAATTATTCTCATGATCGAGTCGGATCAAAGACGACTGCTCGGTGAATTTGTGCGCGCTCATCGCGAGCGTCAGCGCCCTGTCGACGCATCCGGCCGCAGGCGAACCCCCGGCCTTCGCCGCGAGGAACTCGCCCAAGCGGCAGGAATTAGCACGACATGGTGCGCCTGGATCGAGCAAGGCCGTGCGGTGCAGGCATCACCCGGAGCGTTGAGCCGCCTGGCAAAGGCGCTCGCCCTTTCAGCCGCCGAGCGCGCCTATCTTTTTGAATTGGCGGGTTGTCTCGATCCCGCGCTTCCGCCTGAACCCGCCGGGGACGCACCGGCTTCGCTGCAGGCCAGCGTCACGGCGATCAAACACCCCGCTTACGGACTCGACCGACTGTGGAACGCATGCTGCTGGAACCCCGCCGCCGCATCGCTGTTTCGCGGCTGGCTCGATGGCGATCACCAGCGGAACTTGCTGCGTTTTGTTTTCCTCGCTCCGGCGGCGCGCAAGCTCATTCCCAAATGGGAGGATCGGGCGCGGCGCCTGCTGGCCGAATTCCGCGCGGATTACAGCCATAACTTCAGGGATTCGCGGGTCCGGACGCTTGTGGAAACACTGCGACGTGACAGCCCTCTGTTCAGGAAACTTTGGAATGAACAGGGGGTGCGGGATCGCTCAGGAGGCGTGCGCCACTTTAACCATCCCGATGAAGGATCGCTGCGATTCGAACAGCACACGTTCAGTCCTTCGGAACGGCCGGATTACAAGCTGGTGATGCTTGTGCCAAGCTCGCGCGTTGCCTAGCAAGAAGCAAAATTGCCGTTGGCACGAATTCAATGTGATGGGCTTAGCGCCCAGCCGGTGCCGGCCAGCACGAAGAATTTGGAGCGGGTGAAGGGAATCGAACCTTCATCATAAGCTTGGAAGGCAGTTGGAAAACTGTTTTAGATCAAAGCGGGTTGAGACTTTTTCTATGCCCAAAACGTGCCTTTTGGGGCAAAAGTTGACACTCAGTGGCGACGGCATTTTTAGGATCAGGATGACTATCGAACGATGGCCCACACGGCGGCAACGGCAGCGACAATTGCAGCGATCACGGGCCGTCATCGCGCGTCTCTGCGACGCGCGGGGTTGCAGCGCGTCACGATGAGGTGAACGCAATTTCTGCAACCATTGAGGACTAGCTGCGGTTGCTGTGGCGGCGCCGAGAGAGAAATCCCCTTTGTCTTGGCGCAAGTGGCCCCGGCTAGTACGTCCCCTAAAATCCCCCTAGTTCGGGGCCACGCCAGGGTATCGACCGCAAAGCTGCTCAACAAGGACTGGGCACGCCGGCTTGCCGCGAACTTCGTGCTGGGCGGCGCTAAGGTGTGAAGCGAGCGCCCCTATTCCGTCAGCTTGTCTTACCGGGCCGCATCCGGATCACGCAGCGGTCGATTTGCCAAACCTCGACGATCCGGTGATTGAGGCGTTGTCGTGCCTTTTCGATTGCAGCCGCATCGTCCGGGCAATCCACGATCATCGGCGCAGTGGCGACATGATCGTCAGCCGTCAACTCATAAATCCTGTACGCGGACATCGGCACCCCAGTTTACTCACCCCGCAAATTTTCTTGCGCCGAACAACGAAGAAGCAAGCGCACTTTTTGAGCAGTGACGAACCGCTTTTGAGCAGAGGTGGAACCGCGCGGCCCCGACGCCGGCAGGCAGGGCTGATTTGACTACCGGGTCGGGGCGCACAGCGCGGGTACCGAGCGCACTGCTCACGGGCTACGAACCACTGGTCGCCGTAGATCACCGTTAGCCTCGGTCCAAAGCTGTGGCCGTTTCCTTTGAACAGGTCACGACAATCGCTGGCTGTCCAGCCGAACGCGCCATTCGCCCGGGCGCGTGGCAACTAATCAAGCATGCGTTAGCTAATCATCGGCAGGATGTTTTCAGATGACCTGCTGGAGCTTTTGGGATTCGATGCGTACCGACGCAATAGAAGCTCCACTTCGTTTACCCTCGCCGGCCGCCCAGCGAATGCGCGAGCACCGCAAAAAACTCCGCGAAGGAATGCGCCTCATACCGATTGCGTTACACGTAACGCAAATCGAAGGAACTCATTCGTAAGGGACTCTTGCGGCGAGAGGACGAAGGTGATCTCGAAGCACTCGCATGGGCAGTTGATGTCGCAATCGAGAAGGCCATAGCCGATACGGCGTTACACGTAACGCGCTAGAGTGCTGGCGACCTTCGCGGAATGACGGTGGTATCGAGGTAGGTTTTGACGCCGCACCTTTGGGGGGTACCGAGAAAGAAAGATAAGGATTTACAATGGTCGCTGTCACGGGGCTTCAACGCTGAGGCCGCCGTTAGGCCACGCGACCCATGCACGACATCCTAATCCGCGGAGGAACGCTGTTCGACGGCGCCGGTCATTCGGGCGTCGCGTGCGATCTCGCGATCGAGGGCGGCCTCATCACTGCGATCGCGCCTCGCATCCCAGGCCCGTCGCGCAAGACCATCGACGCCGACGGCCTCGCCGTTGCGCCGGGCTTCATCGACATCAAGACCCATTCCGACTTCACGCTGCCGATTAACCCAAAAGCAGAGAGCAAGGTCCGCCAGGGCGTTACCACCGAGATCGTCGGCCATTGCGGCTTTTCGGTCGCGCCAGCGCTACCCGGCAAAGTCGAACTGCTAAGAGACTATTTAAGCCCAAGCGCCCCCTGGCTGCCGTTTCGCGAAACGGACTTTCCGAGCTATCTCGCGACCTTTCCCGCGACCGCGGTGAATGTCGGCACGTTGGTCGGTCACAACACGCTCCGCCTAATGGTCATGGGCATGGCGGACCGCGCGCCGACCGAAGCGGAACTGAGTGAAATGATCGCGCTCCTCGAGGACGCGCTCAATGCCGGCGCGCTGGGCATGTCTTCGGGCCTATTTACGCCGCCGGGGTCCTATGCCGCGCCGGCCGAAATGATCGCACTCGGCCACGTTCTCAAGAGGCACAATGCCGGCTATTTCACTCACCTGCGCGATGAATTGAATGGCGTGATCGAGGCCGTCGAAGAGGCGATCGAGATCGCCGCGCGATGCGGCGTACATGTCGAAATCGTGCACTTCAAATGCTCCGGCATGGACAATTGGGGTAAGGCCGCAAAGGCGCTGGCGATTATCGGTGAGGCCAAGGCGCGCGGCCTCGACGTCGACTGCGATGCCTATCCTTACGCCGCCGGCTCGAACCCGCTCAAGAACGTGCTGCCGCAGTGGGTGCAGGCGGGCGGCGTGCCCGCGATGATCGAGCGGCTTGGTCAGAGCGCGACACGCGAGCGCATCCGCGCCGATATTGCACGCGAGGGCCTCAATAATTGGGGCCGCATACCATCGTGGGACTGTGTGCAAATCTCGATATCGCCACATCTGCCTCAGCACGCCGGCCGCACCATCGCAGCCCTCGCGGCCGAGCGAGGCGCGGACCCAATCGATACGCTCTGCGACTTTCTTGCCGAGGATCAGGGTTCAACCCGCGTACTGGTGAACTCGATCTCTGAGGATGACATTCGCGCGATTGTCGCTTCCCCGCTCGCGCTGGTCGGCTCCGACGGTAATTGCGTCGCGCCTTACGGGACAGTGGGCAAGGGCATGCCGCACCCGCGCTTCTACGGCACGTTTCCGCGTGTCTTGAGCCGTTACGTGCGCGGCGAGAATGTGCTGCCGCTCGAACTCGCCATCCATAAGATGACAGGCGCGACTGCACGCGCGCTCAAATTCAAGGATCGTGGGCTTTTGGAGGAAGGCTATCGGGCCGACGTCGTGATTTTCGATCCAGCGGATTTCCAAGACCGCGCCACCTACGCGGACCCCCACCAGTTCCCGACCGGCGCTCGCACCAGCGTCATTGTCAACGGCAAGCTCGTGGTCGAAGATGCAGCGCACACCGGCGCGCTGCCGGGGACGGTGCTTAAACGTGACCGCGGGGGCGCGGTAGTTTAGCTCGCTTTGCCATGGCCGCTCTTGCGCCTTAATGCACGGCCGCTTACCAAAACAGCGATCGACAACGTCGTCACAATTGCCATGAGGTGGCTAGCATGACCGACCGTAGATTGTTTCTAGGCTTGATCGGCGCTGGCACCGCACTGGGCGTGCCCGGCATTGCGACGGCTTCCGCAGCAAGCCCGCGTGACCTCGCTCGCCAATTCGCGGCAACGCTGAGCGCGCACGACATCGGCGGCTTCGCGGCGCTTTTCGCCGATGACTATATCAATCATCAGAACAGCGCCGCGGCACCGCCGCCGGCCGCCGGCGTCACCCCCAAGCAAGGCTCGGTCGCGTTCTTTGGCGCGCGGCTGAAAGGCATCCCCGATCTCAAGGTGTCCATCGAGGTACTGGTCGCGACCGAGGATCACGTCGCTGCGAGCTTCGTCTATACCGGCACGCAGCAGGGCGTGTTGTTCGGCGTGCCGGCGACTGGGAAAAGCTTGAGCTTCACCTCCTGCGACATCTTCCGAGTGGCAGGCGGCAAGATCGCTGAGCATTGGGGCATGGGTGACATCGCCGGCGTACTGGCGCAGATCAAAGGCTAAGATTTCCCGAAAGTGGCGGCTCAGGTGAAGCCCGATCGGGAAAAAACCGATCCGCGGAATTTTGGGCGCCTGTTGGGCGCGAGCGCAAAGCGGTCTCAACGCTGCCGCGCCGACCAGCAGCGTGATAAAGTCGCGCCGTTTCATTTGCGCACCCCGGGGCTGATCTCGCAGCATCATATCTTTTCTGACCGCGCCGAGAAGGGGCAGGCAATCGTTCCATCATGTCGTTGATGGGTCAGACTCGGCCGCGCCACCCAGAAGCTGATAGAAGAGAGTCGGCCAAGGCGGCCTTCCATAAGAAACGCGGCCAAAATCGGAACCGTTCGGGATTTCGGTTCGGTCGTGGCCGCGTCGGCTCCAACACCCCCGTGCTGGTTGCGCCAATTACAACCATATCTCGTTATCGCGTCCCGAATTAGCGGCCGATCTCGTCCGTCGACAAGTCACGGTCATCGCTGCAATGGCTGGCTCTGCGCCGGGCCTTGCAGCAAAAGCGGCGACCTCGACGATTCCCATCGTGTTCCAGACAGGCAGCGATCCGATTAGGGATGGCCTCGTCACCAGCATGAATCGACCCGGTGGCAACGTTACGGGTGTAACTCGATTGGGCACGGCAGTGGAGCCGAAGCGGCTGGAACTGCTCCACGAACTGGTACCCAAAGCAACAGCAGTCGCCTTTCTCGTGAATCCCCTTAATCCCGCCGCCGACAGCCAGATTCTGGAAATGCAAAACGCAGCTCGCTCTCTCGGGCTAAAGCTCAACATTGTGAACGCCAGCACAGAGCGCGAAGTAGACGCTGCCTTCACCGCAATAGGCCAACAGGAAGCCCCCGCACTCCTCGTAGCTACTGATCCTTTTTTAGGAAGCGAGCAAATCACCGCACTGGCGGTGCGCTATAAAATTCCCGTAGGCTACTACGTCCGGAGGCAGGCAGCGGCTGGCGTCCTAATGAGTTATGGAGCCAGTCTTGCTGACTCATGGCGTCAAGCTGGCGTCTATACTGGCCGGGTTCTCAAAGGCGAAAAGCCCTCCGATATGCCGGTTCTACAGCCAACCAAATTCGAGTTGGTCATCAACCTTAAGACCGCGAAAGCGCTCGGCCTCACCGTGCCGCAGACGCTCCTCGTGGCCGCCGACGAAGTGATTTCTAGGGCAGGTTTCGCGACGCCGGCTCGACGTCTATTTGCGTGAGACGCGAAAGCGCTCTCGGAAAGCGTGACCAGCGGTCCTCGGTGGGAATAAAGTTCGTTCAGACCAGGAACTAAATGCGGACATTCGCGATTGCTCCTCCGTCCCCCCAACACTAGCCGGAGAAATCGAATGGCTCGAGAAGAGCACAATAAAGCAGCCGAACAGCACGAGAACGCTGCCAAATCCCACCGCGCCGCTGCCGAACATCATGGGAAAGGCGACCACGCCAAGGGCAAAGAACACTCAGCAAACGCCCAGCAACATTCCCAAATGGCTCGCCAACATAGTGAGCAGGCTCATTCCAAGAGCCAACAGCAGAAATAAGTCGAGAGGCCCGATGCAAATCGGGCCTTCTTCATTTCTGGACCCTGCCGCGCGGGGCAATCGAACTGGCGTTTCCGCTTTAACCCCTGAAAGCTACCCCGACCGTATCTGACCGTGACGGCTGCTAAGATGCCGCGCCTTCGTCCGCTGGCGCGTGCGCTTTGCCGCCTTATGCGACGTTGGCCAGACTATTGGCTCCGGTGAAACCGGCAAGGTGGCGCGTTCTAGATTTGTCTTAGCGGTTCCGCACGGCACAGGGCGTAGAGAGCGCCTAAAATCGCGCATGCGGTCGCGACTATTCCGACGACAAAGAGAAACACGCAGGTCATGTCATAACAACTGCGCACGGCGACGTTCGTTCATCACCCATCGCCCGAAGCAAAAACGACAATAAACGTCTCAATGAAGTAACCCAAATAACAATTCGCCGAATGTCCGCCAGGGGTCAAAAGCTGCCGCCGGAGCGGACTGTCTTCTTCCTGTCACTGACTGTGAGCCATTTTTTGCTCCTTTGCGCCTCCCTCCTCAGAACTCAAAAGCTAGAGGCTGGAGCGACCTTGCAAGGGACTCAGCATGCACTATTTTGATCGAAGAGCATTCCTGCGCACAATTGCCGGTACGGCTGCTTCGCCCCTCACGCGAGAGGTCGCATGGGCGCTCGACTATCCCACTCGGCCCGTCAGGATCATCGTGGGATTCGCGGCGGGTGGCGCTACTGACATTATAGCGCGCCTCATGAGTGGGGCGTTGTCGAGCCGGCTTGATCAGACGTTCATCGTCGAAAATAAACCGGGTGCTGGCACCAATATTGCCGTTGAGGCGGTTCTCGCCACGCCGGCGGACGGCTATACCCTGCTTTTCGTTGGGCCGTCGAATGCGATCAACGCGAGCCTCTACGACAAGCTCGACTTTAATTTCATCCGCGACATCGCACCTATCGCGTCTATCGTTCGCGTGCCGTTCGTCATGGTCATCGATCCATCATTCCCAGCTAAGACGGTCGCTGAATTCATTGACTATGCGAAAGCGAATCCCGGCAAGCTCAGCGTGGGAACGCCCGGCAAGGGCAGCGGGCCGCACATGGCCGCCGAACTGTTCAAAGTGATGAGTGGCGTTAGCATGGTTGCAGTCCAATATCGAGGGGATGCGCCAGCATTGACTGATTTAATGGGCGGGCAAATCCAAGCGTGTTTTAATTCCTTGCCGGCGGCGATTGAACTCATTCAAGCAGGCAAGGTGCAAGCCCTTGCAACAACGGCCGCCACCCGTTCGGATATCTTGCCAAACCTACCCACCGTCGCTGAATTTGTTTCGGGCTACGAAGCAAGTGCTTTCTATGGCATCGGCGCTGCGAAAGGCACTCCTGCCTCCATTGTCGACAAGCTCAACTTGGTGATCCAGGCTACCCTCGCGGATCAAACAGTGCGAGCGCGGCTTGTGGGGCTTGGCGGCACGATTCTGGCACTTTCAGCACCGGAGTTCGGAAAAGTCATAGCCGAGGAAACGGATAAGTGGGCTAAGGTGATCCGTTCAGCAGACATCAAACCTGATTGAGCGCAGGAAACGATCCGATCTAGATAGGTCCGTTCTGGTCAAAAGCTGCCGTTCGACCGTTTTATGGCATGTCCGCTTCTCTAATCGGCCGGTTGGGGTCAAGCACTTTCAGGCTATCCACCGCTTCAGTGTCAATGTCGCTCACGGGCTCGTGCTTCTCTTCGGAATCGGCACCAAGGCCCTTCCATCATGGGATCCGAGGACGAGGCGGAACAATCTATTGGGCGGCCTTGCCGTCAGATGAACGGCGGGATCAAGCGGACATGCGAACTCACCTCATCCATCGTCCCGCGAGGGACATCTTTCCACCGCAGGGTGGAACTCGAGTTTCCTCCTATCGGATTTGATCCGGTGCGGTTGTCATGCTGCTACCGCGGCCTGTTCCCGTGTCCAGCGGAACTCGGTGCCGTCAACCCAGATGCGGTGCATGATCACAGCCAATCGGCGGGCCAGCGCCACAATCGCCTTTTTCATCCCGCGGCGCCTGGCGATCTGCATCGCCCAGGCCTTGAGCCATGACCACTTCTTGGAACGCATCATGCTCTGAGCTGCTTCGTAGAGCATGACCCGCATCATCTCATCTCCACAGCGCGATATTCTGCCGTCCCAATCCACCTCGCCCGATTGATACTTGGCGCACGTCAGCCCAAATACTGCCCCGACGGACTTGGATTTGCGGAAGCGAGCCGGAATGTCGACGGTGGCGCGATAGGTCAGCGACACTACCGGACCGACACCGGGAACCGTCATCAGGCGCCGGCACACCTCATCGTCGCGGACGATGGCCAGCAACCGACGATGCAGGACGCCGATCTGCTCGCGAAGCACCCGCCGAACGACAAGCAGCGGTTCGACCAGCATAGCCAGGTCGGGCAGGTTCTCGACCAGCTCCTTGATGCGGGCCTCGAACTTCGCCGTCCTCACCATGCCCACCTTGAGCCCGAAGTTGCGTAAGGTACCGCGCAGGTCGTTATCGATGGCGATGGCCTTCGACTGCAGCAGTTTGCGATGGGTCAGCAGCATCCGCAGTTTCTGACTGCGTAACGTCTTCACGTGCACCGGGCGGTAAAGTCCCACCCTCATCATCTGTGCCATGCCGCGCGCATCGTTGCGGTCGGTCTTGTTGATCTGCGCCTTCAGCACCGCCCGCATGTGCCGCGTCTCGACGCAGATCACTGGCAAGCCCGCTTCGGCCAGAGCGCTGAACAGCCATTGCGACAGCGGTCCAGCTTCCAATCCAATCCGCTTGAAGCGGTAGGCCGGGTTCTTCAGCACCACCACTAATGCGTCAGGCTCGCTCGCCAACTTCACTTCGCGGACAATCTTGCCCGTCTCATCCACAATGCAGACGCTGGTCGCCTTGACCGAAACGTCCAATCCCGCAAAATGGTCCATGCTGCGCTTCTCCTTCTGATGCTTGAGGCCCGTAACCACGGTGACCTCGTTTCACCATCAGCCTGAAGCGCAGCACCCAAAATCTTCAGCCATCCACAAGCTGCCGGCCGATTACCCCATCTATTTCCCCGAAAGCTGCCGCGACAGTTGCCGACCGGCGCGGCGCCTAGTCGCGCCAGAAATCCTTAAAGCGCTCCTGGCTCAATTCGGTGTAACGCGCGGTGTGTTGAATTGAACGATGGCCTAACCAGTCTTGGATAGCCCGCGTGTCGTGACCGTCATTGGCGAGCTTGTAGCCGCAGGCGTGTCGCAGCATGTGCGCGTGTACTTTCAACGCCAAACCGGCGCGATCGCCAATGCGTTTGATGAGCCGATTGACGGCATCCGGTGTGAACGGCCCACCCCGCTCGGTCGCAAACACGTACGGACTGTCGTTTTCACCCTTGAGCTTGTGCAAGGCCCGTAGCTCGTCACCGCGAATGGGATGAGCCGCTGGCTTGCCATTCTTCGCCCGCCTGACATGCAGCGTGGCGCTGCGCCCGAACTCGACCTGCGACCATTCGAGATCGTAGATTTCGACCGCGCGGAGACCATGGCGGTACGCGACCAAGATCAGCGTAGCGTCGCGATGCGCGTAGCGGCCTTCCCGAGCGGCCTCGATGAGCTTTTCGACTTCGGCGGGCGTCAGATACTCCCGCGACCTGAGCTTTATGTTGCTCGGCCTGGTCGGTTGGCCGGCGCGCCCTGCGCCAATTCGTTAATATTTCGTTAACCTTTAAGGTCCGTAATGCGGAGCAGCGAAATCTGCGACGGATGACAACCATGTTTGAAGTCACCGGCTACGATCCGCCCTTGATACTCGTGAGATGCCGCCGAACCGGGGAAACCTATCAGTTCGAGGTCGGCGACGACGGCGCGTTGACGCATAGCGAAGCACGTCACGACCAAGGCGATGCTCGTCGAGCTGCAATCTCGTACTTGGCGCAACTTAATCGACCTACACGTTCGGAAGCGATTCTGGCCGTGTATTAGACTACCGAGCGTTACTGGTACGCTCGCGTCGAGGGGGAGCGGGGCGCGCGCCCGGATGTACGGCAGCGCCTCGCATCCTACTCGCGATCCCTAATAGGGCGCATCACTCGATTGGCCGGCTTGGTGTGGCCCCGACGCGCCCGCTTCTGGGTCGAGCGGCCGGGCCACTTGGCGACCTTGATCGCGTGGGGCGACCCCGGCCGCAGGTACATAGCAGCACACCCATAACCGCAACGACAAGGCCATAAGGGGCGGCTGGCGTAGGCTCAATCCAAAACAACGCATCAGCCACG
The DNA here is from genome assembly GCA_963761185.1 of uncultured Alphaproteobacteria bacterium. GTDB lineage: Bacteria > Pseudomonadota > Alphaproteobacteria > Rhizobiales > Xanthobacteraceae > BOG-931. Next base: position 2,845,300 of record CAVXFY010000009.1, on the reverse strand, counting down.
GGAACCAAGAACATCCGTCCGCATTGAATATCTGGACGGATGCGCCAAGCCCCTCCCCCCGTGCAATGCCGCCGTCCAAGCCCCGGTCCCAGCCGGGGCTTTTTGTTGATGGCCTTAGTGACTGGCGTAGTACGCGAACGTCGAGATGGCCAATCCAACAGCAATGGCGAAGCAGACAAGCAAGCCCGTCGAAGGCTGCGGTATCTCGCTGAGATTTTTGGGTCCTCGCCTCGGCATCGGAGCAAGCTCATTCGATGACGTCGGCCGCGCATGAACTCGCGCGCGTGCGCGAAAGAACCGGAGGTCCCAGCCCCCGGAAAGCGCCGGGACCCCCCGCCATGTAACCGCAGCGGTTGAAACCTAGCGCAACAGCGTTACCGCGCAGTTAACCCGTTCCCAAGCCCGGCCACCGCGCCGGGCTTTTCTTTTCCGCTGGCGTGCGTCCATTCGTCAGCCGCGGCAAGACGGCAAGTGCTGCGCCAAAACAACCCCGTCAGCCGGCGCGATCTGTACCTCTGGTCGGCGGTCGGCGTTCTTTCATCCAGTACGACGTAGGTTGTGATAAGCTCCGGCTCCGCGCGGGGAGAGCGGGTTATGGGGTTGTGGAGCTGGCTGGTTGGTGCCCGTGAACGCGGTGTCATCGACGGCGATGATGAATTCGAGATGCACGTCGTCGGCACGTCGTTTCACCAGACGATGCTGGAAAACATCTGCGGGGGGCCGGACGCGCCAGAGCGTGCATCACTATTGCGCCGCGCTGCTCAGCCCGCAGCCCAGAAACCCCTACGATCATCACGCCGTCGCCGTGACGATCTACGGCCTCGAAGTAGGCCACCTCGACCGCGAACTCGCGCGAGACTTCGGCAAGGCCCTCAACGACGCGCGCTTCGCCGACGCCGCTTGCGAGGCGTTGATCGTCGGCGGCTGGGATCGCGGCGGCCACGACAAGGGATACTTCGGCGTGCGACTGAACGCCTACACGCCGTTCAGCCTATATCCGGCCCGCGAATGGCACAGTCGGCGAAAACATCAGGACCGAGGAAGTCGCATCCGCTTGCCCCGCGTATTTCCAGATGACCAGCTTATTTGGATTGGCAGATGGCCATACAACGATACTGACAACCCCCACCCGCATAGGTCATCCCGCTGCTACAGCGGCTGGCGCAAATAGCATTGCAGTCTTTGGCGAACGCAGGAAGCGATCCGGCAATCACACTGATTGCAGGAGCTATCAAAGTCGCCCGTAACATTTCACCCTCCCACAGTTGTTAAAGACCCCTACCACTAAATACAGTTGCCGTCATCACGGCTCGGCGCCCAACACCTTTCCTGTTTTCGGATCGACCAGATGCACTTGCCTGCACGCGGTGCAGGTCAAAGCCTCGAAAACTTCCTGGCCATCTTTCTCGGTCGGATCGTCGGCGACCCAGCCTTGCACGTTCAGGCCCATTGCCGGGCAACGATAAATGAATGGAGCCATATTTGTCCGTGCAAGCCCCGGTCGAGCACGGCCCCACTGTGATCCGCCATGCGCGCGATGTTCTTGATCCAAGTCAAGTCTAAGCATTGCGCCCGTTGCCAAAGTTACATGCTCGGTTTGCCAGCACGGGGGTGCAAACGCCGTGTGGGCGACGCGGTAAAGTCCCCGTGCTTTGCCGTGTCGCTCGGTGCTTATCTTGGTCGGCACTCGACGTTTTCCAGGCTCAGCACCAATTGCAGCGCCACGGCGACGTCGACGGGATCAGCGCCGTTCGCAGCCTTGGTCAGCTCGGCCTCGACGTGCTGCCGAACCAGGACAAGGGCGCCTAAGATGGCCAACTTTCCGTATGATGGCCACGTTTCAGGCGTGGCAACCTTAGGAGATTTTGGCCATCTTAGAGGCAGCGGGAGCGGGCAATGAGCCGGCCCCGCCGCATACCCGAACGGGGCGATGTCGCACCGGCTGCCGTGGCTGAATTACTAGGCTTGTCGGTTACCGATTTTGAGGCCCGGCGCGACGAACTGCGCAAGCGGGATTTCCCCGAACCCGATTCCACCACTGGCCTTTATTGCATCGAAGCTGTGGACAGATGGCGTCTGCGCCGTCATGCGCGCCTATTTCCTGAATTGACGAACACGCCAGCCGCAGCGCACGCTGATGCGGTCTTCGGCGAACGGTTGCGGCGGCTAGATGGGTAGGATCAAAATTCCATACTACCGTGTGGCCAAGGGCCGAGGCTTTTGGCGGCCTCACCCCCGCATGCGAGCGTTCGGCTTTCAGAATGTTCCCTGTGGCGCAGACGGTCCCGAGGGTGGGCCATAGCAGACGAATGGAATAACCGCTGGCAAGCGGTACGTAAGGGCGAAGCAGCACCACCGGTCAAACTAGATGAACTCTCGCGCGATGAAGCCGAGGTGGCGCGACGGTATCCGTCCGGCTCAATCGGTGGGGCGTTCCAGGTCTATATTCGGACGCCTGAATGGACCTCCCGCGCCTACCTGACACGCGAGAAAATCTGGTGGCCGGCGTGGTTTCGGATTCGAGATATGTGGGGCGATGTCGCACCCGATACGATCAAATTTGAGATGATGTCGCGGTGGCGTGCCGCCCTCGAAAAGAAACATGGTCGCGGTGTCGCTCACAAAACTTTGAGGGTCTGGCGCACGTTTTGGAAAATCATGCTGGGCATGAAGGTGGCGCGAACGGCCGACCCTTCAATGGGTATTCGGAATCTCGCTCCTGCACCGCGCTGGCAGCGATGGTCGGAAGGCGAAACCGTGCGCTTCGTCAAAGCCGCATGGAGGCACGGCTATCGCGGTTTGGCCTGCGTCGTGGCCGTTGCTTGGGATACGCAATTCTCGCCCGTAGACGTTCGCACGCTCGCTGCTCGGCATCGCGCCATGAATAGTGGCCGGCTTGTGTTTGACCGTCAGGCAGATGGCCGCACTAAAACCGGACGCGCTGCGATCGGGACGCTATCGGCGCGCACCGAACGACTTGTGAGCACTTACCTCGATAGCCTGCAAATCGAATTGCACCGCGATGCCGTGTTGTTCCGGACCAGATCGGGAAACGCCTACGGTCGGGAAACGCTGGCGCATGATTTCGCGGCGGTGCGCGCCCTCGCCTTTCCTGGTGATAAGCGCCGTTTGATGGATATGCGCCGCTCTGGAGTGGTCGAAGCGGTGGCCGGCGATGCGGGACCCATCGGGCTTGCCGCCAAGCTTGCTAATTCAATCGGTCGCTCGAACACGCTGCATAAGACCTACGCGCCCGTCGATATCGAGGCGGTGCGCAACACTGACGACGCTCGTTTGAGAGGACGGCAGCGCATCCGCGCGGGGAACAAAACAGGGGATTTTGTAGCAACTCCGAAGCCGGGAGATGTAGCAACTCCGAAGCCGCGCGGCTCTAAGTAGTTGAAAACATTGGAGCGGGTGAAGGGAATCGAACCCTCGTCATAAGCTTGGAAGGCTTCTGCTCTACCACTGAGCTACACCCGCGCCGATCGCAACCTACGGAAACTACAGCCCCGGACAAACTGAAAAACAGGACGGTATAATTCGGGACGACAATACGACGCAGCCCATGAAAACTCATTCCCGTTTCGTTCGGGATGCGTGCACTACACTATAATTGAATTCCCACAATGAGTACCACACCGGTCCTGCCCAAGCTTTGCGGCGCCTGGGGCCTGTTCGCCAAACCCGACGCGATAACCGTTCTTTACCCAAGTCGACGTTCGCTCGAACGTTTCAAATGTGAGGTTTGGGTCTAGGCTGTGTGAAAACGAAATCTGATTTGGTCGTAACGCCGAGCGGAGGACGAATTTTTACGTTTTTCGGCTCTGCGCATGACCACAGGGCTCAAGATTCCAGGTGTTGCGATACCGCGTTGAGTTTTTACACAGGCTGGGTCATTCGCCGACATGTATGTCTGCTTTTGCGCCTGAATTGGACGCTCGACGCGGTCAAGCGTGACGGTGGACATTCGCTTACCCGATTCGTTGCGCTTGCCCTCCGCTCACGGGGGATCGGAGCTTGTCGCCATGTCACTGATATTTTTCCTCGTTCTTTCGGTTGGTGGGGGCCTGCTGATCGGCTGCGTGACCCGACCGGATGAGTGGTACGCCAAGCTTTCCAAGCCTTGGTTTACACCACCCAACGGCGTCTTTCCGCCTGCGTGGACGCTGCTCTACATTATGATCGCGATCGCTGGGTGGCGGACGTTTATGCGTGATCCACTTGGCGCGCCGATAACTGTCTGGACCATGGCGCTGGCGTTAAACTTTGCCTGGTCGCCGATTTTCTTCAGATTGCGCCGCCCCTTGGCTGCATTGTTTGTAATTTTAGCCTTGCTCGCCACGATCATAGCATTCATCGCCCTATCAGGGCCACGGGACACCCTATCCGCATTGCTGTTTGCGCCATACGCGGCATGGGTCTTTTTTGCGACGATACTCAACGCTGCGATCTGGCGTTTAAATAAGTGAACTGCAATATCTGGTGAGGGTCAAAAGGCGAAGTCGCCGCCCGCTCCGGTGACGTCAGCTTCACATTTAATAACGGACTTGTTCGGGAACGCGGCCAATGTCGCAGAAGTGCCAGTAATGGACGTCTGGCTAGGCGCGGCCGGACCAAGTCGGCTGCGCACGCGCCAGCAAGGGTCCATAGAGCAGAACGAAGCCGCCGAAGGCTGCAATCCAGGCCACGGCAGCGAGCTCCATCATCAGCATCGATCCGTTGAAGCTCGCAACGATCCGCAGCACCGCGGCGACGAGGGCGAACGCGTAGACCATCTGCGTGCCGCGTGCGGCTACGAGCGGCTGGCCGGTATGGCCGAGGGTGGCGCGGGTCATGACGGCGAGCGTCATCAATCCCATCGCGCCAGCGGTCCAGGCGTGAATGCCGGCGCTCCGCGGCACCACGGCGGGATCGAGAATGGATAGGCCCACGAGCGCGAAGCCAAGCGGCACGAAGGCGTAGCCGATATGAAGCACGAGGACGAGCCGGTCGGACACAGTGCGATCGCCGGCCCAGCGAGCCAGCCGCACACTCTGCAGGATCGCGGCCGCGACCAGCGCGCCGCCGGTGAGCCTGCTGTCCGGCAACGCGACCCACAGCACCAGCGCGACCAAGCCCAGGCCGATCGTTACGATATCAAAGCGCGAAAACGGAATCGGCAGGCGCCCCGGTTCCTGGCGCGCAAGCCAATTGCGCGTAAAGCTCGGCACGATACGGCCGCCGACAAACGAAATCAGCATGATCATGGCGCCGATACCGATACGAATGCCGTAATCCGCGCTCCCGGTCAGATAGACCTCGACGTGGAAGACGATATTGCCGGCGATCAGAACCCCGATCAGCACAAGCACCCGCAAATTGCGCCAATTCTGCCCGGCAATAATCTCGCGTGCAGCGACAAATGCCAATGTGACGAGGAAAGCGACATCGATAAGAGCGGCAAGCGGGAGTCCGATTTGCGCCGAGGCGAGGATCGCAATTCGACCGACGAGCCACAATGCGGCAAGAGCGACCAATGGTGCGCCGCAGATCGGCAGCCTGCCGGTCCAATTCGGCACCGCGGTCAGCAAAAACCCCCCGACGACTGCGGCGATATAACCGTAGAGCATTTCGTGAATGTGCCAATCGAGCGGTGCATAAGCCGTGCGCAGCGCGAAGTGGCCCATGAAATGCGGCACCCACAATACGATGCAGGCGACCGACCAGGCCGCGCCGCCAAGAAAGAACGGCCGGAAGCCATAAGCGAACAACGCCGGCCCGTTATAGTTCAGCCGACGTTCGAGCGCGGGTGGCATGGTTTGCGGCGCGGATGAAGATGCTGAGCCGCTCGGCATGAGCCTTACTCCTCTACGATTGCGGCAACGCGCGCGACAGCACGCGCCGCAAAAATACCGCGCCCGGATCTTCGGCGCGCGTCATCTGCCCAACCAGGTGTAGCCAATCCTCGTCGCTCGCATTGTTGACGAATTGTCCGACAGCCTGCATCGCCAATTGCCCGGCGGAGACGTTTTGCTCGGCCGCGAGCGTCGTCACGCGCGATGTCAGCGCGAGATCGCCAAGCGACAGCAGCGCCTCGTCCACCTCGGCCTCGTCGTCAAAGCGCGCGATGACGTCGCCCAGCAGCATCATCCTGCTCCGTTCAATTCACCCGCATCGCCTCGGCGCTCGCAAGGTCGATGCCTTCGATCTGCGCGGCAGAGGCAAGGCGCGCGATATATTGCGCAAGCGCGCGCCGTTTGACTCGATTCTTCCAGGTACGCGGCGATACGATCGGCCACAAGTTCGAACGGCAATTCGCGGCCGTCATGTTTGCGATCGAGGCGCACGATATGGAAGCCATAGCGGCTCGTAACCGGTTCCGGCGCGATGGTACCCGGCTCGAGCGCGAACAGAGCCTGCTCGAATTCCGGTGTGGTCTGCCCGGCGGTGATCTGGCCGAGATTCCCGCCATTCGCCGCCGACGAACACTTCGAATGGGCTGCCGCCAGCGCGGCAAACTGCTCGGGACGCGTGCGCAGGATCGCGAGCGCCGCTTCGGCTGAGGCTTTCGCCTGCGTGCAGGCGGCGGCGTCCGCCTTGTTCGCGGCAAAAAGAATGTGCGCCACCTCGTAGATATCCGGCGAGCGGAAGCGCTGTCGATTCTGGTCATAAAAGCGGCGGCAGGCCGCGGTATCCGCCACCGGCGTTTGCACTTCCCGCTCAACCAGCGAACGCATGGCCGCTTCTTCATCGGTTTCCCGACGACCCTCGTCAGCCACCGGCTCACTCGCAATGTCTAAACGGCGCGCTTCCTGCAGCAGCAATTCGCGCACCGCGAGCGCCCGCGCCGCGGCCTTCCATGCGTCGAGAGGCGTGCGGGCGGGATGATGCTGCGCCTCGCGCGCGATCAGATCGCGCGGGATGGCAACGCCGTTGACCTTGACGCCGTGCCCATTTGGCAGAACTGTCTGATGCGCCGCGCAAGTCATCCCCGTCACTCCGCCGGCACGATGCCGGGTCGCCGCGCCGGCAGCGGTCCGCTGCGGCGCGTGCGCACGACCTGATAGCCGCGGCGGCCGAGATACCAGACCGGCGCGCTCCAGACATGGACCAGGCGGGTGAACGGAAACACCAGGAAAATCGTCATGCCGAGGAACAAATGCATCTTGAAGATCGGACTAACATCGCCGACCAGCGCCGAGACGCCCGGCTGCAATGTTAGAATTCCCTGCGCCCAGTTCATGAATTTCACCATCTCATGGCCGTCGAGATGATTGAGCGATACCCCAATCGTCGACAGGCCGAGTATCAGTTGCGCATAAAGCATCAGGAGAATCGCGATGTCGCCGAACGATGACGTCTTGCGGATACGCGAGTCGAACAGGCGACGATGCACCAACAGCGTTATACCGATAAAACACATGATGCCGGCGACGCCGCCGACCGATATTGCCAGCCATTGTTTGAAGGTGTGCGAGATGCCGAGCGTGTCGAAAATCCAGATCGGTGTCAGCAGACCGACAAAGTGACCAAGGAAGATCACGAGAATGCCGACGTGAAACAGGTTCGAGCCCCAAAATAACTGGCGCCGGCGCAGCAATTGGCTCGAGCCGCTGCGCCAGGTGTATTGTTCACGATCGAAGCGAACGACGCTGCCGATCAGGAAGACGGTGAGGCAAAGATAGGGATACCAACCAAATACGAGGTAATTCAGGTTCTCGACCATGATTACCTCCTTACCGGCCCGGTGGGCATGCCGGGCGCCGGCCGAAGCCCGGCACGAACTTTGGCGATCAATCCGTCCTTGCAGCCCCCGCCAGCGTTGGGCCCAAAGTTGACAGGCTCCTCTTCCCAGGCGGCGTCGAGCGCCGCGAGATCGGTTGCATCGGGATCCGGCTCCGCAAGCAAGGCCGACACCGCGTCGGCTTTGGGCTGCGTTGCTGCAAGCGTCGTCAGACAACGGAATGCAGCTTCATAACGCGATTGCCGCTTGCGCAAGCGCGCGGCCAAGACCGCAAAGATATGCGCGGGCTGCCCAAGCAGCTCGTAGGCCTCGGCGCGCGGCCGCGTCGAGAGAAATTCGAGGAACAGCGGCACGAAATCCGGCAACTCGGCTGCGTTCATCTCTAAACCGCCGTTCTCGTACAGTGTTTTCAGGTCGATCATGGCCTGACCGCGATCCCTGCTCTCGCCGTGCACGTGCTCGAACAGATGCAACGACAGCGAGCGCGTGCGGTCGAACAGCAACACGTAGCGCTCCTGCAGATCGTAAAGATCGCCGGACATTAGCTCGACCATCAGCCGCTCGAGCTCGCGATGAACCACGGCAGGCAACAGTGCCTCCACCGCGACCGCCTGCATCAGCTCGGGCATCGCTTCCCGCAACTGAGCGGTCGGATAGCTCAAAATCGCCGACAGCACTTTGAAGGTCCGGGTCATCACATCACCTCCATCGGCGTCTTGGCGCGCTTGGGCGTACCAAACAGGTTGGTCTCGGTTGTGCCGCCGGAGCAGCCATTGCCGAAGGAGAAGCCGCAAGAGCCGCGCAGGTCGTAGGCATCCTCGTTGAGCTCGCGGTGCGCGGTCGGTATGACGAAGCGATCCTCGTAATTGGCGATTGCCATCGTCTGGTACATATCCTCGATGGCGGGGCCGGTGAGGCCGACGCGCTTGGCAATGTTTTCATCGATGACGCCGTCGATCGTCTTTGAACGCATATAGGCGCGCATCGCCAACATGCGTTCGAGCCCGAGCGCGACCGGCTCTTCCTTGCCCGCCGTCAGGAGGTTGGCGAGATATTTGAGCGGGATTCGAAGTGACCGCACGTCCGGCATCTCGCCATCGTGGCCGATTTTGCCGGCAGCAGCTGCCGATTGGATCGGCGACAGCGGCGGCACGTACCAGACCATCGGCAGAGTGCGGTATTCCGGATGGAGCGGGAACGCGACCTTCCACTCCATCGCCATTTTCCAGATCGGCGAGCGGCGCGCACCTTCGAGCCAGTTTTCAGCAATGCCGTCGCGGCGCGCCTGCTCGATCACCGCCGGATCGTTCGGATCGAGGAAAATCCGAAGCTGTGCCTCATAAAGGTCCTGCTCGCTCGGAGCGCTGGCGGCTTCTTCGATACGGTCGGCATCATAAAGCACGACGCCGAGATAGCGGATGCGGCCGACGCAGGTCTCCGAGCACACTGTCGGCTGGCCGGATTCAATACGCGGATAGCAGAAGATGCATTTCTCCGACTTTCCGCTCGACCAATTGTAATAGATTTTTTTGTATGGACAGCCGGAGACGCACATCCGCCAGCCGCGGCATTTGTCCTGGTCGATGAGGACGATGCCGTCCTCCTCGCGCTTATAGATCGCGCCGGAGGGACAGGCGGCAACGCAGGCCGGGTTGAGGCAATGCTCGCACAGCCGCGGCAGATACATCATGAAAGTGTTTTCGAATTGGCCGTAGATGTCCTTCTGCACGCCTTCGAAATTGTAATCCTGCGAGCGCTTGGCGAACTCGCCGCCGAGAATTTCTTCCCAGTTCGGGCCCCACTCGATCTTCTCCATCCGTTCGCCGGTGATCAGCGATCGCGGCCGCGCAGTCGGTGAAGCCTGCATCTCAGGCGCCTTCTGCAGATGCTCGTAGTCGAACGTGAACGGCTCGTAGTAATCATCGATTTCCGGCAGATCGGGATTGGCGAAAATATTTGCTAGGATCCGCCATTTCGAGCCGATGCGCGGCTCGATCTTGCCGTTCTTCTTGCGGCGCCAGCCGCCCTTCCAGCGCTTCTGGTTTTCCCAGTCCTTCGGATAGCCGATGCCGGGCTTGGTCTCGACATTATTGAACCAGGCGTATTCCATGCCCTCGCGGCTGGTCCACACGTTCTTGCAGGTGACCGAGCAGGTGTGACATCCGATGCACTTGTCGAGATTCAGCACCATTGCGATCTGCGCGCGGATTTTCATTCTGCGGCCTCCATTTTGGGCGCAATCGCCAGGGGCTCGCGCTGCATGGGCTCAGGTTGATCGGCCGCCGGTTTGTCGAGCCAATCGACCTTGGACATTTTGCGAATGATGACGAACTCGTCGCGGTTGGTGCCGATCGTGCCGTAGTAGTTGAAGCCGTAGGATTGCTGCGCGTAGCCGCCGATCATGTGGGTGGGTTTCACCACGATGCGGGTGACCGAATTGTGGATGCCGCCGCGCTGGCCGGTGATTTCCGAACCCGGCACATTCACGATCTTTTCTTGCGCGTGATACATCAGGCACATGCCCTCTTTCACGCGCTGCGAGACGACGGCACGCGCGGTCAACGCGCCGTTCGAATTGTAAGCTTCGATCCAATCGTTATCGACGATGCCGGCTTTTCTGGCATCAGTCTCACTGATCCAGACGATCGGACCGCCGCGCGACAGCGTGAGCATCAGCAAGTTATCGGTATAGGTCGAATGGATGCCCCATTTCTGGTGCGGCGTGATGAAATTGAGGACGATCTGCTTCTCGCCATTCGGCTTGGAATCGATCACCGGCTTGATGGCCTTGAGATCGACCGGCGGGCGATAAACGCAGAGTGCTTCGCCGAAGGCCCGCATCCACAGATGATCCAGATAAAGCTGCTGGCGCCCGGTGAGCGTGCGCCAGGGGATCAACTCGTGAACGTTGGTATAGTTGGCATTGTAGCAGACCTTTTCGGACTCAAGCCCCGACCAGGTCGGCGCCGAGATGATCTTGCGCGGCTGGGCCACGATATCGCGAAAGCGGATTTTTTCGTCTTCTTTCGAAATCGCAAGATGAGTGTGATCCCGGCCGGTCGTCTTTGACAACGCGGCCCAGGCCTTCACCGCGACCTCGCCGTTTGTTTCCGGCGCCAGCGCGAGAATAACCTCAGTGGCGTCGATATCGGTGTCGATTTTCGGCAGACCTTTGGTCGGCCCCTCCTCTGTGACAGCGCCGTTGAGGCGTGCAAGCAGATCAACCTCATGCTCGGTATTCCAGGCAATGCCCTTTACGGCATTGCCGAGCTTGGACATCAACGGCCCCAGCGCGGTGAAGCGCTTGTAGATATTCGGATAGTCGCGTTCGACCACGGCGATCGTGGGCATCGTCCTGCCGGGGATCGGTTCGACCTCACCCTTCCGCCATTCTTTGACGTCGATGGCCTGGGCGATCTCGTTCACCGTGTCGTGCTGGATCGGCGTGAGAACCACGTCTTTCTCGACCCCGAGAACTTCCGGCGCGACCTCGGAGAACTTCTCAGCAATCGCCTTATAGATTTCCCAGTCGCTCTTGCACTCCCACAGCGGATCGACCGCGGCCGAGAGCGGATGAATGAAGGGATGCATGTCTGACGTATTGAGATCGTTCTTTTCATACCAAGTGGCGGTCGGCAGAACGATGTCGGAGTAAACGCAGGTCGTCGACATGCGGAAATCGAGCGTTACTAAAAGATCGAGCTTTCCCTGCGGCGCCTCGTCATGCCAGACGACCTCCTTCGGCTTCTTGCGGCCGGTTTCGCCAAGATCCTTGCCCTGCACGCCATGGTTCGTGCCCAACAGGTGCTTGAGAAAATATTCGTGGCCCTTGCCCGAAGAGCCAAGCAGATTAGACCGCCACACAAACATGTTGCGCGGCCAATTGTCGGGATGATCCGGGTCCTCGCACGACATCTGCAATTGGCCGGATTTCAGCCCGTTGACGACGTAATCCTTCACCTCCACGCCCGCCGCCGCGGCATCTTGCGCGACCGACAATGAGTTTTGCCGAAGCTGCGGCGCGGACGGCAGCCAGCCCATGCGTTCGGCTCGCACATTGTAGTCGATCATCGCACCGTCCCATTGGCCGGGCGGCGCTGTCGGCGACACGATTTCATCGATGCCGAGCGTCTCGTAACGCCACTGATCGGTGTGGGCATAGAAGAACGACGTCGAGTTCTGCTGACGCGGCGGCCGGCTCCAGTCGAGCGCGAATGCGAGAGGCAGCCAGCCCGATTGCGGACGGAGCTTTTCCTGCCCGACATAGTGCGACCACCCGCCGCCGGATTGGCCGACGCAGCCGCACATCACCAGCATGTTGATGACGCCGCGATAGTTCATGTCACAGTGGTACCAATGGTTCATCGCCGCCCCGATGATGATCATCGAACGGCCATTGGTCTTCTCGGCGTTGAGCGCGAATTCGCGCGCCACCGTGATGATCTGATCGCGCGGCACGCCTGTGATCTTTTCAGCCCAGGCGGGCGTGTAGGGAATGTTGTCGTCATACGAGGTGGCAACGTGCTCGCCGCCGAAGCCACGATCGACGCCGTAATTGGCGGCGAACAGATCGAACACGGTCGTGACCAGCGCTTCGCCGTCTTTCAGAGCGACGCGCTTAACCGGTACCTTGCGCATAAGAACGCTCGGGTGATCGGTCCCGGCGAAATGGTCGTGCTCGCGATTGCCGAAATACGGAAAAGCGACATCGGAAATCTCGTCTTTGGTGTCGGCCAACGACAACCGAAGCTTTGTCTCCTGGCCAGTGGAATCTTTCTCTTCGAGATTCCATTTACCTTTCTCGCCCCAACGGAACCCAACAGAGCCTTGCGGCACGACCATTTCGCCGCTCGCCTCGTCATAAGCGACGGTCTTCCACTCCGGATTGTTGGTCTCGCCGAGTGATTGGGTGAAATCCGAGGCGCGCAGGAGCCGCTCAGGCACGAGCCGTCCATCGGATTTCACTAGCCGCACCAGAAATGGCATGTCCGTATACTGGCGCGCATAATCGTTGAAATATTTGGCCTGACGGTCGATATGGTACTCACGCAGGATGACATGGCCCATCGCCATGGCGAGCGCCGCATCTGTGCCCTGCTTCACCGAGATCCAGAGATCGGCGAATTTCGAGGCTTCGGAATAGTCTGGACAAATAACGACACTCTTAGCGCCGCGATAACGCGCCTCGGTATAGAAATGCGCGTCCGGCGTACGCGTCTGTGGGACATTTGATCCCCACAAAATAAGAAAGCCAGAGTTATACCAATCCGCGCTTTCCGGCACGTCAGTCTGCTCGCCCCAGGTCTGCGGCGACGACGGCGGCAGATCGCAGTACCAATCGTAAAACGACATGCACACGCCGCCGATCAGCGACAGGTACCGCGAGCCAGCTGCATAGGAGACCATCGACATCGCGGGGATCGGCGAGAAGCCGATGATGCGGTCCGGGCCGTTCTTCTTGATCGTATAGGCGTTGGCGGCAGCAACGATCTCGGTGACTTCATCCCAAGTCGCGCGCACGAAGCCGCCCAGGCCGCGCTTTGCCGTATAGGCCGCGCGCTTTACCGGATCTTCGACAATTGAGGCCCACGCTGCGACCGGCGTCCGCATCACGCGTGCATCGCGCCACAGCTTGAGCAGCCGCGATCGGACCAGCGGATACTTCACGCGATTGCCGGAATAGAGGTACCAGGAATAGCTCGCGCCCCGCGAACAGCCGCGCGGCTCATGGTTCGGCAGCTCGGGACGGGTGCGCGGATAGTCGGTCTGCTGTGTCTCCCAGGTGACGATGCCGCCTTTGACGTAGATCTTCCACGAACAGGAGCCGGTGCAATTGGCGCCGTGCGTCGAGCGCACGATTTTGTCGTGCTGCCAACGCTTGCGGTAGCCGTCCTCCCAGCCCCGATCTTCATGCGTCGTAATCCCAAGCCCATCAGAGAATGGTTCGGCCGCGCGCTTAAAGAATGTCAGCCGGTCGAGGAAGTGGCTCATGGGATTCCCTTACGTTCGCGGGCACCACGGATGCGGTGATGGCAACGCAAGGCGCACCCTGCAGACCGGACCCGCCAGCCGCTTTGATATGGATCAAAGCGATGCCTGATTTCACGCGCCATAGGTCGTGATGTAGATCACGCCAACGCCTTGCCTCGGCGGGTCACATGATGCGGACAGAACCAAATGGAATTGGGCTCGGCATTGAATCGACCTCAGGCGGATGCGCCAACGCCGGCTGCCAGAGACGCGTCTAATTCGGGACCGCAATCCACTATCCGCGACGTGCTTCAGGGGATTTCCTGGCTGCAAGACGTTCCCCGCAACACATTGGACGCACTGGCCGCAGAGGCCATGCTGCACCGTATGCCGGCGGGAAGTCTGGTGTTTGAGCAGGCGGAAATACCGGCCTTTGCTCAATTCCTCCTGGCCGGGAGTATCGAACTCTTGGGTGTGAGGGATCAGGTTGAGACGCTTATCGAGCTTCTACAGCCTGTTGATCTGATCATTCCTGCCGCTGTCATCGGCGGCCAACCCTACCTGATGCGGGCCCGCGTCTACCAAGAGGCACACCTTCTGCTCATCCGGGCGGAGGCATTTCGGCAAGCGATGGCATTGGATCACGCGCTCTGCCGCGCCGTTCTAGGCTGCGTCGCTGCACAATTCCGCCGGCAAGTTCGTATAGCGAAGAACCTGAAGCTGCGCTCCGCAGAGGAGAGAGTCGGCTGTTATCTCGTGGGTCTGCTGGGTCAAGACGACCGCGCGACCACTATAAAGCTTCCGATTGAGAAACATCTCATCGCTTCTCAGCTCGGCATGACGCGCGAAACATTTTCGCGCGCCCTGGCGGGAATGACGAAGTTCGGAATACGCGCCGGTGGCGAGGTTTTGCATGTCGACGACGCAGCCGCCGCCCGCGCCCGGTTCGTGCTCGACCCCCTCATCGATGGCGCCGAGCCTATTGTGCCGCTTCGAGAGAGGAAAATCTGACTATGGATACCACTCCTGGTATTTCACGTGCCACCGCCGTCAGAGTGCTGATGATCAGCACGTTCGCGTTCGCGGTGTGCTTTGCAGTTTGGTTGATGTTCGGCGTTATCGGAATTCCCATCCGCAAAGAACTTGGACTTAACGCATCCGAATTCGGCTTGTTGACTGCAACTCCAGTGCTGACCGGCGCCTTGTTCCGTCTTCCGTTGGGGATGTGGACGGATCGCTTTGGCGGCCGGATCGTCATGTTTATCTTGCTCATCGCCTGCGCCGTTCCGCTTTGGCTCTCGTCCTATGCGACAGCGCTATGGCAGTTCCTGCTATTGGGACTCGCACTTGGGCTTGTTGGCGCGTCCTTCGCTGTAGGTACGCCTTACACGTCTCGATTCTTTCCCAAACAGATGAAGGGTTTTGCGATGGGTATTTTCGGTGCCGGCACGACTGGCGCCGCAATCAATATGTTTGTCGCGCCGCCGTTGGTTGCCAATTACGGGTGGCAGAGCGTTCCAAAGGTCTACGCTGCAACCTTGCTTGTTACCGCCGTGCTGTTCTGGTTTCTATCTGCGCCTGATCCGGGAAAATCGGTCGGCTCGGTACCGTTTCGACAACAACTTGCCGTACTTCGGGACCCACGAGTTTGGAAATACTGTCAGTATTATTCAATCGTGTTTGGCGGCTTCACGGCGATTTCCGTCTGGATGCCCCAATATTTCGTCAACGAGTACCACTTTCCAATCGGCCAAGCAGCTTTGATGGCAGCAAGCTTTGCGCTGCCGGCCGGCATCCTTCGGGCACTTGGTGGATATCTGTCGGATCGGTTCGGAGCACATAACGTGACTTGGTGGGTGCTATGGGCCGCGTGGATTTGTCTATTCTTGCTCTCCTACCCGCAGACGGATTTTGTGGTCCAGACCATTCATGGCCCGGCGTCGTTCCACATCGGCCTACCCGCCTGGGGTTTTGCCATGCTGCTCTTCGTGCTTGGTGTCTCCTTCGCTTGCGGAATGGCATCGACGTTCAAATACATCAGCGACGACTTTCCAACGAATATGGGCGCAGTGTCCGGTATGGTAGGCCTTGCAGGCGGCCTGGGCGGTTTTCTCCTGCCGATCCTGTTCGGCATCATGCTGGACCTGATCGGTGTCTATTCGAGCTGCTTCATGCTGCTGTATGGCATCGTCTGGGTTTCCCTCATCTTGTCCTACCTTACGGAAGTCCGCCGGACGGATGTGATCGGGAGCTTCGGTACGGGCCTATTCGCGACTGCCGTATCTAAAGCGCGGCCCTAACCAACGGGGCGCCGAGTCCGTTTAGGGTCACAAGCTGACGTCCGATGATCTCGCCGCGATGTCTGCTTGGCGTCGGATTGTGTTGCAAAAGTCGAAAATTGCAGGACTGCAGATTTTCACGAAAAATCTGAAACGGGAAACAATCGCCAATTCGTACAACCTCAATCGCGCTACCGAAGTCGCCGATGAGTTTAACGTAGGGCGATGAGGCCCCCTCACATCTTTACACGAAATCCGCACCTATAGCCCTTAGAATTTTTGACCGTCAGTGCAAAACGACTTTTGCAACACAATCCGTCGATAAGCGGACCTGAACGCGCTGAGCGAGCCGAACCGATTGAGAAATGATGTTTTTCTTAATCAGTCCCGGCAAACCCAGCTGCGCAAGCAAGTGACTTGGAAGCAAATTGTAGTCTTATTATCAGTTCGCTGGGGCGAACCCTATCCACTCGCCTTGCCCCTGTAGGGGATGCGGCAAGTTCGCGATTTTTTCGTCGGTGAAGCCCTCAAGCTTAGGTGCGGTACTCATTACAACCCCCTCTGCTGCACTAGGACGGCTGCAGGACGTCGCTCCGACGCGACCAGAAGTCCAGGGGGCTTTCGCCGAATATTCGGAGAATGTCGGAGGAGCTAGTTAATCGCCAAATCGTGGGGCTCCGCCCTGTTTCCGACGCTGGCGTCGCGCCTGACCTAAGCGATGCCAAGCGCTGCGAATGGGGGCCGACACTTTGGAAGGCTTCTGCTCTACCATTGAGCTACACCCGCGCCGTCTCCGCGCCGCGAAGCGGGCGGAAACTAGCGCATCTTTCCCAGCCGGCAAAATCCCCCGAAATCCGTCCCGACAGGCGCGGCAAATGGGCGGACGCGGGCCATGACTTATGCCGCCTTAACAGTAATCAGACCGATTTCTGACGGCTAAGGGTAAATTTTATACCTTTGGGTTGTAGGATTTATCGCATCGTTATCAGTGCCTTAACCAACGACTTCACCCAATTCTGCATCGCAGCATGACGTCTCGACGAGCCAATTCCTGCGAGGTCGCCGTCGTCGGCGCGGGTCCGTATGGACTCTCGGTCGCTGCGCATCTCGATCATGCCGGTTTCGCAACGCGGGTGTTCGGCGAGCCGATGGGCTTTTGGCGGCGGAACATGCCCAAGGGCATGATGCTGCGCTCGCCCTGGCACGGCACGCATATTTCGAGCCCGGACAGTTCCCATTCGCTCGACGTCTATGCCATCGAGCATGACGTCGACGACGAGATGCTTTGGCCGCTGGAAAACTTCGTCGAGTACGGCGAATGGTTCCAGAAACACGCCGTGCCGCAACTCGACCGCCGCGCGGTCTCGCAGATCGACGCGACCGGCAGCGGCTTTCACCTGACGCTTGGCGATGGCGAAGTTGTAACCGCCGATCGCGTCGTGGTCGCGACCGGGCTGCGCAACCAAGACTATCGGCCAGACGTGTTCGCCGGGTTGCCGGCGGCGCTAGTGTCGCATGCTTGCGAGCACGCCGACCTCGG
This sequence comes from uncultured Alphaproteobacteria bacterium, assembly GCA_963761185.1. GTDB lineage: Bacteria > Pseudomonadota > Alphaproteobacteria > Rhizobiales > Xanthobacteraceae > BOG-931. The sequence goes on along the minus strand of CAVXFY010000009.1, from coordinate 2,827,785 downwards.
AATATTCCGCGGCAAGCATGTCGCGGTGATCGGACGCGGACAGAGCGCGTGCGAATCCGCAGCTCTTCTTGCCGAGTCCGGCGCGAAGACCGAGATCATCAGCCGCGGCGACATTCATTGGCTCGCGCATCTGACGGACGGCAACGCGGCAAAGCCGCGGCTGTGGTGGCTGCGCGAGGCGCTCGCCGCGCCGTCGGCGGTCGGACCGTTCCCGCTGAGCTGGCTCGCCGAATTTCCCGGCATTGCGCGGCGCTTGCCGGCAAAGCTGCGCGACGAATTCACGCAACGCTGCCTGAAAGCGGGCGCCGCGGGATGGCTCAAGCCGCGATTTACCAATGTCACGATCAATGCCGGGCGCAGGATCGAACGCGCGCGCGTGGCTTCCGATCGCATCGTGCTCGATCTCGATGACCGCGCGCGGACATTCGATCACGTGCTTCTGGGGACGGGCTATCGCGTGGATATCGCACGGCTCGGAATTCTGTCGTCGCAACTCCTCGACAAGATCGCCCGCGTCGACGGCTCGCCCGTTCTCGGCACAGGTTTTGTCTCGAGCGTGCCGAACCTTCATTTCGTCGGCTCCTATGCGGTGCGAAGCTACGGCCCGTTGCTGCGCTTCATCGCCGGTGCGCCATTCACCGCGCAGGCAGTGACCAACGCGGCACTTGCCGGCACGGCAGGTCGCGGCGCCTATGCGCTGTCGCAACAAGCCGACGGCGCGCTCGGCGCTGCCGCCGCCAACCTGTCGCCGCCCAGGTGATGTCGAAATCGCGGAGTCAAGCGGAACGCGGCGCCATCGTGCTCGGCGGCGCGCATGGCAGCCTCGAAATCGCGCGCAGCCTCGGCCGGCGCGGCGTCAGGGTCTGGCTGATCACCGACGACAATCCGCTGGCGAAACTGTCGCGCTATGTCGAACGCAGTTTGACGTGGGGCGGCCCGCGCGGCGCCGATGCGCTATCGTTCCTTGTCGAGATGCGTCATCGGCACGATCTGCGCGATTGGGTGCTGTTCGCCGGCAGCGACGATGACTTGTGCTTCGTCGCGCAGAATCACGCAACGCTCGGCGGCCTCTTTACCCTGACGACCCCAGCTTGGGACATCGTGCGCTTCGCCTACGATAAGCGGCAGATGAATATGCGCGCGGCAGAGCTCGGCATCGCTCATCCGCGCACCCGCTATCCGCGCGCGCATGACGATCTGATGAGCGCCGAGCTTATGTTTCCCGTCATTCTCAAGCCGACTGTCCGCGAAGGCCGCAACGCCTTTGTCGACGCCAAGGCATGGCGCGTCGATCGCGCGAGCGACCTTGCCGAACGTTATGAGGCAGCGCTGGCGCTCGTCGGCGCCGACACGATCATGATCCAGGAACTGATCCCGGGCGACGGCACGGCGCAGTATTCCTACGCCGCCGTGTGGGATCGCGGCGCGCCGGTCGGCGCGCTGGTGGCGCGGCGGCGGCGCCAATATCCGATCGAGTTCGGCTTCACCAGCACGCTCGTTGAGACGGTGGACGCGCCCGACGTCGAGGCGGCAGCGACACGCTTTCTATCCTCGCTCAACTACAGCGGCCTCGTCGAAATCGAATTCAAATATGACGCCCGCGATGGGCGCTATAAGATCCTCGACGTCAATGCGCGCGCCTGGACCTGGATCGCGCTGGGCGCCGCAGCCGGGATCGATTTCGCCGCGACCCAATGGGCGCTCGCTAATGGCGAGGGCGTCGCACCGCCGGTCGCACGCTGCGGCGTGAACTGGCTCTATTTGCCGCGCGACCTCGCAGCGTCCATTCACGAAATCGCCACCGGCAGGTTGTCGCCGATTGGTTATTTGCGGACGCTGCGCCGGCCCTCGGCCTCGGCCGTCTTTGCCTGGGACGATCCGTGGCCGGCGATCCTCGATATTCCGCTCAGCGCCGTGCGCGTCGTCACGCGGCGGCTGTCGCGCCGCAACCGCAACACCGCGGCAGCGCTGCAGTCGGCAAGACTGCCTTCCTGATCAGGGCTGCCGTCCCGATCCCGTCACACCTCAACTAAATGAGATCCCGTTCCACGCAATGCGCCAACGCGTTTTGCCGCTCGCGCGGACGATCGCCGACGTTGCCGATCATCGAACCCGCATAGCCGTCGCACAATTGCATCAGCACGTCGGAGACTTGTTCCTTGGCTTGTGGGCTGAGTTCGACAAGAGGCAGACGAACGCGCGGCGACGTCAACCCGAGCAGGCTCAACGCATATTTCAGCGGCGCCGGATTTGATTCAAGAAATAGTGCAGCGGTGAGTTGACCGACCACGCGCGAAAGCCGCAACGCTCTTGCGCTCTGGGCCTGCCTCCATGCCAAGTACATGTTCCGGCACAAGGCCGGCGCGACATTGGACGTCACCGAAATGCAGCCATCGCCGCCGTTGGCGAGAAAACCGAGCGCGGTGGCGTCGTCGCCGGAGAGCAGCCTGAAATCGGACCCGACCAGAGGCCGCAAACGAGCCGGCCGCGTAATGTCGCCGCTCGCATCTTTGAGACCGATGATATGCGATATCTCCGCCAACCGGGCGATCGTTTCATCGGCAAGCGCGCAGCCGGTGCGCGACGGGACGTCATAAAGAATGATCGGCAGGCAGGTCAGCGCCGCGATCGTTCGAAAATGTGCGTAAAGACCGGCCTGTGTCGGCCGATTGTAGTAGGGCACGACCGACAAAATTGCGTCCGCCCCATGCGCCTCCGCGTCTTTCGTCAGTTCGATGGCATGTTCCGTCGCATTCGAGCCGGCGCCAGCAATGACAGGCACGCGGCCGCGCGACACATCGACTGCAATTTGGACCAATTGACGCTGTTGGATCACGCTCAAGTTCGGCGCTTCACCGGTCGTGCCGCAGACCACGAGCGCCGTCGCCCCGCTCTTTATCTGCAGATCGCAAAGCCGCTCGAATGCATCGCCGTCGACCCGATCATTCCCATCGAAGGGCGTCGGCAAAGCGGGCGCGTACCCTGACAATTTCGAGACATGCCGGCCGATCATGGACATTGCCACACCTCAAGCATCACGGTGCTCATTCCGGTCATTGTCGGATTGTGAAACGGGATTTTCTCAGGCGACCCGGCGCTCGCGTTGCGCGTCAATGTCGAGTGACCGGAGCGGTGCCGCGACCGGAGCTTGGGCTATGTCGAGTTCAAGGACCCCAGCCACCGTGACGAAAGCTTGCGGGAGATTCCCGTTCTCGGACCGGATGTAGCGCAGCGCTTGTGTACGATCGACAAATAAGCCGCCGCGAGTCCCGTCTTTGTCCTCAACGACCCAGTTCCCCCGGCTGTCTTGGCCTATCAGGAAAATCGGCTGTCGCAGGCACGAGGGAGGCTCACCATTGTTTTTCATTGAAGTTTTCCTTCTTACTGAGATCCGCCGACGTTCGCGTAGGGTCGAATTACGGAATCGGCAGATCGTCGTCATTCTTCGAGGTCAGCCAATATTCGCCATGGAACAATTCCTGCTCGATCGCCGCGCGATGCTTTCGTTCGCTGACCAGAGCATTTGAAATCTGCGCGACGAGCTTGCGCCATTCGATAACCACCATGCCTATGAAGGCAGCCAAAGCCGGCGCTCGCCGCGCCACCACGTCGATCACCGACCCGAGCAGTGCGGCAACGCGGTTACCCTGGTTTTCGATGTCGAGTTCGATCGACTCGGCGAGCAACATCATCGCGCAACCCGTGGGCTCGCTCCTTTTCCGCGCAAAGCGAAGCGCCGAGTCCTTGCGCAGAAAGAGACCGCCGCTGCGGCCTTCGGCGTCGCGCGCAACCCAGAAGCCGTGCCGGTTTTGACAGATATAGAATAGCGGGATGGCCTCGCTGAGCACATTGAGATGCGGCCGCCGCGGAAATTTTTTTGACGTCTGCGGCAGGCCTTCGGGCTTCGTGGCAGCAAGCCGCATAGCCGCCGACAGAGGCGCACGCTCGATGTTCATGTGGTTAGGCGAGATGTTCATGGCCGCACTTTTGATACAACTCGACCGTTGTTTGTATTGTCGCCAATGTGCTCTCGGCCACATATGAATTCGAGACGGGATGACGGCTTTTCTCATAAACGCGGCATAGGAGCGTAAAAAGGATGTGAATCGCGAAAACCGCTCAGGCAAAATTGTCGCAGCAAATTACGTCGGCTGGCACGGATAAGATCTGCGGCACTCGCGATGTCGCTTGACGCACGAGAGATGCCTTGCGGCGCGCCTCGACAAAAGCCCGTAAGATCGCCAGAGCTAAAATGTCGTGACTGGCATCCACGCAGTCGTCCAATTCGAGCGGCAAGTTGATCTGCTGCGACAGCAAGCAAAGCCACTCACCGTTCTCAAAAGCGATGCGGCGGACCTTCCACATTGGCAATTCAAGCTCGATCAGGGCCAAAGCGCTATCGGTCCATGCGCCCGATCCGACCAGCCGGTCGATCCCGTCGGTCTTTCCCGATCTGGTGAGAACCGGAATACGCGAGCAAATGCTGGCAATGACTTTTGCGAACAGTTCCGGCGCCGGCTCAGTCGAGAACCGCAACTCTTCGTCCAGCCGATCAAAAAGGACTTCGTGGTCCGCAGTAAAGGCCATGACGCAATCTCCCGGCAACCGAAGATCTATTCGGTTGGCGCAGGTAAGATGGCGTCGATAGCCATAAAGAAGCCAGATCGGACAAGCCGGAACGATATAAGAAGAAAATAAGCGCCGGCTAATTTCTCGAGCGGCGCCGATCTTTATTTTGCCCTTATATCGCTGCCGCGCATCCCATCTCGCATTCCTATGCGGCAAGCGTCACATCTCTTTTCGAGAATTCGCAATCCACAAAACAAACCTCGCAACTCGTTCTCGTCGAGACCGCACAGTGAGCCGAGCCATGAAATTCCGCAGCCCAATCAGCCGCTCGCGCACGGAGTTCTCGGCCTTGATGCCGGTTATCGGGCTCTTGGCGGCCGCAACGCTCGCCAAGCTGGGCGCAGCGGTGCAAATCATTCACCTCGCCCATTAAGCGGCTGCGCCGAAGAGCGCTGCCGTTCTTATAGGTGTCACACGGCAGCGACTATGATCGTGTCGCGCCCGTGGCATGCGCATGTCGCGCGTCTTCCAATATCGCCGAACGCCCGAATCGCTCGTGCCTATGCGCCGAATTTAGTTGTCGTTCAGGTCTTTACAAACTTATGCCAGCCCGGCCGTTACCGCCGATCTTTATGGAATTCCTATAACGTTTTCAGCACTCCCGTCTCGAATTCCTATGCACAGGGTGACAGGTAATCGGGCGTAACCGGCGGCACTCTTTTGGCATACTTGATTCAAATCAAGGTTTCTTGCCGCCATTGGGCGTCAGCTAGCACGCTGTTGGTTTTCTTTGCTCGGAGCACATCCATGATGGACGTCGTCATGATCGCCATCGGCTTTGTCTTCTTTGCGCTGTCGATTGGCTACGCCTACGCCTGCGACAGGCTTTAAGGAGACTTGCCATGACATTCGACTATTCGCTCGCGGCCCTCGTGACCGTGGGCCTTCTCATTTACCTCACCTACGCACTGCTCCGGCCCGAGCAGTTCTAAAGGGACAACGACCAAGGAATAACGCCAATGACCGTCATCGGCTGGATTCAGATTCTGCTCTATTGCGCGATCATCATCGCCATTACGCCGGTGCTCGGCGGCTTCATGACGCGCGTCTTCAACGGCGAGCGCAATTTCCTTTCGCCGGTGCTGCGGCCCGTCGAAATCGCCATTTACAAAATCGCCGGCGTCGACGAACGGCGCGAACAGAGCTGGCTCATCTATGCGGTCGGCATGCTGCTGTTCCATCTCGGCGGCTTTCTCATCCTCTATGCCTTGATGCGTTTGCAGGCGGGATTGCCGTTCAATCCGGCCGAACAGAGCGCCGTCGGTGAAGATCTGTCGATGAACACGGCGATGAGCTTCATCACCAACACCAATTGGCAGAACTACGGCGGCGAAAGCACGATGTCTTACCTCGTGCAGATGCTCGGCCTGACGCACCAGAATTTCCTCTCCGCCGCAACCGGTATCGTGCTCGCGGTCGCGGTCATCCGCGGCTTCGCGCGCCATTCGATGCAGACGGTCGGAAATTTCTGGGTCGATATGACCCGCTGCACGCTCTACATCCTCATTCCGATCTGCGTGCCCTATGCCTTGTTCCTGGTCTGGCAGGGCATTCCGCAGACACTCGGCCCCTATGTCGACGCGACGACGCTTGAAGGCGCCAAGCAAAGCATCGCGGTCGGCCCGGTCGCGTCGCAGATCGCGATCAAGATGCTGGGCACCAATGGCGGCGGCTTCTTCAACGCCAATGCCGCGCATCCGTTCGAGAACCCGACGGCGCTGTCGAACTATGTGCAGATCATCTCGATCTTCACGCTCGGCGCGGCGCTGACCAATGTGTTCGGCCGCATGGTCGGCAATCAGCGCCAGGGCTGGGCCGTGCTCGCCGTAATGGGCGTGCTGTTCATCGCCGGAACCATCGTCTGCTACGCGGCCGAAGCGCATGGCAACGATGCGCTCAATGCGCTCGGCCTCACCGGCGGCAACATGGAAGGCAAGGAAGTCCGCTTCGGCATTATCGCCTCCTCGCTGTTCGCCGTGATCACCACTGACGCGTCCTGCGGCGCCGTCAACGCCATGCACGACTCTTTCACCGCGCTCGGCGGCATGATTCCGCTGATCAACATCCAGCTCGGCGAGATCATCGTTGGCGGTGTCGGTTCCGGCATGTACGGCATGCTGCTCTTCGTCATCATCTCGATCTTCGTCGCCGGCCTGATGGTCGGACGCACGCCGGAATATGTCGGCAAGAAGATCGAGGCGAAGGAGGTCAAGATGGCGATGCTTGCGATCCTGGTCCTGCCGCTGATGTATCTCGGCTGGACCGCAGTCGCCATGCTGGTGCCGTCGGCGGTTTCGGCGATGAACAATCCCGGCCCGCACGGCTTCACCGAGGTGCTCTACGCCTACGTCTCGCAAACCGGCAATAACGGCTCGGCTTTCGCCGGATTGAGCGCCAACACGTTGTTCTACAACGTCACCGGCGCGATCGCGATGGGTGTTGGCCGCTTCTGGATGATCATCCCGACCATGGCGATCGCGGGTTCGCTCGCCGCCAAGAAGACCGTGCCGGCCTCGGCAGGCACGTTCCCGACCACGGGCGGCTTGTTCGTCGGCCTGGTCGTCGGCGTGATCGTGATCGTCGGCGGTCTGACTTTCTTCCCGGCGCTCGCGCTCGGCCCAATCGTCGAGCAGCTCGCGATGAACGCCGGCACCCTGTTCTCATCCAATTAAGGCTTGGAGTTACTGCAATGGAAACCTCAAACCTGCGCAAGAGCATGCCCGTCTCGGCGCTGTTCGATCCAAAGATCGTCATACCGGCGATCGGCTCCGCCTTCGTCAAGCTCAATCCGCGGACGCTGATGTCAAATCCGGTGATGTTCGTGCTCGAAGTCGTCACCGCGCTGACAACGGTAATCTTGGTCCGCGATCTGTTCACCGGCGGCGAGCACATTCTCTTCGAATTCCAGATCATTCTCTGGCTGTGGTTCACTGTGCTGTTCGCCAACTTCGCCGAAGCCGTGGCCGAGGGCCGCGGCAAGGCGCAGGCCGACACGCTGCGCCGTCAGCGGACCGAAACCCAGGCCAAGCTGATTACGGGTTCCGATGACCAGCAAAATTACCGGCTCATTCCGTCTACCGAGCTCAAGGTCGGCAACGTCGTGCTGGTCGAAGCCGGCGACACCATCCCGTCGGACGGTGAAGTGATCGTGGGCATGGCGTCGGTTAATGAAGCGGCGATCACCGGCGAATCGGCCCCGGTCATTCGCGAATCCGGCGGCGACCGCTCCGCGGTGACCGGCGGCACGCAAGTGCTGTCCGATTGGATCCGCGTTCGCATCACCGCAGCGCCTGGCTCGACCTTTCTCGACCGCATGATCCGGCTGGTCGAAGGAGCCGAACGGCAGAAGACGCCGAACGAAATCGCGCTGAACATTCTCTTGATCGGCCTCACCATCATCTTCGTGTTCGCGACCGCGACAATCCCGAGCTATGTCGCCTATACCGGCGGCACGATCTCAGTCGTGATCCTGGTGGCGCTGTTCGTGACGCTGATCCCGACCACGATCGGCGCGCTGCTCTCGGCCATCGGCATTGCCGGCATGGATCGCCTCGTCCGCTTCAATGTGTTGGCAATGTCCGGCCGTGCGGTCGAAGCCGCGGGCGACGTCGACACCCTCCTGCTCGACAAGACCGGCACGATCACGCTCGGCAACCGCCAGGCGACCGAATTCAAGCCGATGCAAGGCATTAGCGAGCGGGAGCTCGCCGACGCCGCGCAGCTTGCTTCGCTCGCCGACGAAACGCCGGAAGGACGTTCGATCGTGGTATTGGCCAAGGAGAAGTACGGCATCCGCGGCCGCGAACTCCACGAACTCCAGGCCAATTTCATTCCGTTTTCCGCCCAGACGCGGATGAGCGGCGTCGAAATCGGTTCGTCCTGGGTCCGCAAGGGCGCGGTGGATGCGGTCCTGAATTTTCTCAATGGACCTGCCACCGCTGCATCCGGCAACGCCGTCCAGGCGCTGCGGCCGAATGTCAGCGCCGAAGCCGCGCGCGAGGTGAATGCCATCGCCGACTCCATTGCCAAGTCGGGCGGCACGCCGCTCGCCGTCGCCAAAGACGGCAAACTGCTCGGCGTCATTCATCTCAAAGACATCGTCAAAGGCGGTATCCGCGAGCGCTTTGCAGAGTTGCGCCGCATGGGCATTCGCACCGTGATGATCACGGGCGACAACCCCATTACCGCGGCGGCGATCGCCGCCGAAGCCGGCGTCGACGATTTCCTCGCCCAAGCCACGCCCGAGGAAAAGCTGCGGCTCATTCGCGAGGAACAGGCCAAGGGCAAGCTCGTCGCCATGTGCGGCGACGGCACCAACGACGCGCCGGCGCTCGCCCAGGCCGACGTCGGCGTCGCCATGAATACCGGCACGCAGGCTGCGCGCGAAGCCGGCAACATGGTGGACCTCGATTCCAATCCGACCAAGCTCATCGAGATCGTCGAGATCGGCAAGCAGCTGCTGATGACCCGCGGCGCGCTGACGACGTTCTCGATCGCCAACGACGTGGCGAAATATTTCGCCATCATCCCGGCGATGTTCGTCGCCTTCTATCCGCAATTGCAGACGCTGAACATCATGAGGCTGTCGACGCCGCAGAGCGCCATTCTCTCGGCGATCATCTTCAATGCGCTGATCATCATCGCCCTGATCCCGCTGTCGCTGAAGGGCGTGCGTTATCGCCCGATCGGCGCCGGCGCGCTCTTGCTGCGTAATCTTTGGATCTACGGCGTCGGCGGCGTCGTCATTCCGTTCGTCGGCATCAAGGCCATCGATGTCATCGTCACTGCCTTACATCTCGCCTAAGGAGACAGAACCATGTTGCGCGAAATCCGTCCGGCGATCGTCGTCCTCGTCGCCCTGACCCTGATCTGCGGTTTGGGCTATCCGCTGGCGATGACCGGCATCGCCGAAGTCATTTTCCCCTATCAAGCCCAGGGCAGCATGGTCGAGCGCGACGGCCACGTCGTCGGCTCTGCGCTGATCGGCCAGCCCTTCACCGACGACAAGTACTTCCACGGCCGGCCGTCGGCGACGACGGCGACCGATCCCAACAATTCGACCAAGACCATTGCGGCGCCCTATAACGCCGTGAATTCCGGCGGATCGAATTACGGGCCGTCCAACAAGGCGCTCATCGACCGCGTGCAGGGCGATATGGATGCGCTCAAGAAGGAGAACCCCTCCGCGACGGTCCCGATCGATCTCGTGACCACCTCGGCGAGCGGTCTCGATCCGGACATCTCGCCTGAGGCGGCTTTGTTTCAGGCTCCCCGCATCGCCAAGGCCCGCAATCTGCCGGAAGATCGCGTCCGCCAGCTGGTTGCGGACAATACCCAAGGTCGCCTGTTCGGGCTTTTGGGCGAGCCGCGCGTTAATGTTTTGCTGCTCAACCTGGCGCTCGATAAATTGGCCGCCGGCTAAAGCATGACCCCGAACTGGACCGCTCCGGGCTCGATCCGGGGCGGTCCTCATTTTTTGGGTTGGATCATGCTAAAAGGAAGCTTCTGACGACAGCACGTTTTTGAGATACTTGGTCCGTGATGGCTGATCAGCGGCGCGACACCGAACATCGACCCTCACCCGAAGCGCTCCTGGAAGCAGCGCGCCGCGAGGAGCGGCGCGTCGGCAAGCTGCGGATTTTCGTCGGCGCCGCGCCTGGCGTCGGCAAGACCTACGAAATGCTGCAGCAGGCGCGCGCCCGCAAGAAGGACGGCTACGACGTCGTCGTCGGCATCGTCGAGACGCATGGCCGCCGCGAAACCGAGGCGATGCTGGAAGGTCTCGAAGTCATTCCGCGCAAGCGCATCGAATACAAAGGTCAGTTGCTCCAGGAGATGGATCTCGATGCGGTGATTGCGCGCCACCCGCAGATCGTGCTGGTCGACGAACTCGCCCACACCAATGCCGACGGCAGCCGCCATCCGAAGCGTTATCTCGACGTCGAAGAGCTGATGAGCTGCGGCATCGACGTCTACACCACCGTCAACATCCAACACATCGAAAGCTTAAACGACGTCGTCGCGCAGATTACCCATGTGCGGGTGCGCGAAACCGTGCCCGACGCGGTGTTCGACCGCGCCGACGCCGTCGAACTGGTCGACCTGACGCCGGGCGATCTCATTCAACGCCTCAAGGAAGGCAAGGTCTATGTTCCGAAACAAGCCGAGCGCGCGCTGGAACATTTCTTTTCGCCCGCCAATCTGACGGCGTTGCGCGAGCTCGCCTTGCGCCGCACCGCCGAGCGCGTGGACGAGCAGCTGCTTTCGGAAATGCAGGCGCATGCCATTCAGGGGCCGTGGCCGGCGGGCGAGCGCATCGTCGTCTGCATCAGCGAGGATCCACGCTGCGCCGGACTGGTGCGCTACGCCAAACGCCTCGCCGACCGGCTGCACGGCCCTTGGATCGCGCTTTACGTCGAAGGCCGGCGCAGTCTTCAGCTCACCGAGGAAGAGCGCGACCGCATCGCCGACACGCTGCGGCTCGCCGAGGCGCTCGGCGGCGAAGCCGTCACGACGCCCAGCGGCGACAGGAATATCTCCGACGACGTCATTGCCTATGCGCATGCCCACAACGTGACGCAGATCATCGTCGGCAAGTCGACGCGCTCGCGCTGGTTCGAGATGCTGCACGGCTCGGTGGTGCGCGATCTCGTGCGCCGTTCCGGCAATATCAGCGTGCACGTCATCGCCGGCGACCAGCTTCCCGGCCAGCCTATACCGAAGAAAACGGTGCGCACATCGGAGCGCGAGGAAGTGTTCGATCCGCGGCCCTATCTGTCCGCGGTTGCCGCAGTGGCGATGGCGCTCGGCGCCGCGGAACTGGTCGACTATTGGGTCGGCGTCGAAAACGTCGACCTGGTGTTTCTCACGGCCGTCGTCGGCGTTGCCGTGCGCTTCGGTCTTTGGCCTTCGCTCTTTGCCAGCCTCGTATCGGCGCTGTGCTACAATTTCTTCTTCCTGCCGCCGATCTACACCTTCACGATTACCGATCCGCACAATATCGCGGCCTTTGCTCTGTTCACGCTGGTCGCCGTCGTCGTCTCCAATGTCGCGGCGCGCGGCCGCATGCAGGCGGTGACCGCGCAGGCGCGCGTGCGCACCGTCGAGTCGCTGCATTCCTTCAGCCGGAAACTCGCCGGCGCCGGCACCCTCGACGACGTGCTTTGGGCGACGGCTTATCAGACGGCGCTGATGCTCAAGGTGCGCGTCGTGCTGCTGTTGCCGAGCAACGGCACGATCACGGTCAAGGCAGGCTATCCGCCGGAAGACACGCTCGACGACGCCGATCTCGCCGCCGCGAAATGGTCATTCGAGAACGACCGTGCGGCGGGCCGCGGCTCCGATACGCTGCCCGGCGCCAAGCGCCTGTTCCTGCCGATGCATACCGGGCGCGGCGCCATCGGCGTCGTCGGCATCGACAGCGACAAAACCGGCCCGCTCCTCGCGCCGGAACAGCGGCGGCTGCTCGACGCGCTGATGGATCAAGGCGCGCTCGCCATCGAGCGCGTGCAACTCGTCGAAAACATGGAGCAGGTCGAGCGCACCGCCGAGACCGAGCGCCTGCGCTCGGCGCTGCTCACCTCGATCTCGCACGATCTCAAGACCCCGCTCGCGTCGGTGCTCGGCTCAGCCGGCACGATGCGCGACCTCGCCGACAGGCTCTCCGACAACGAAAAGGCCGAGCTTCTGGCGACCATCATCGACGAATCGGAACGGCTCAATCGTTTCATCGCCAATCTGCTCGACATGACCAAGCTCGAATCCGGCGCGGTAGCGCCCAAGCTCGCGCCGCACGATTTGTCGGAGATCATCGGCTCGACATTGCAGCGCACCGTCAAGATTCTGCGGCATCACTCGGTGCAGCTCGATCTCTCAACCGACATGCCCATGGTGTCGCTCGACGCCGTGCTGTTCGAGCAGGTGCTGTTCAATCTCCTCGACAATGCGGCGAAATATGCTGCGCCAAGAACGACCATCTTCATCCGTACCTGGCGGGACCGGACCACCGTGTCCCTGCAAATCCTCGACGAAGGCGAAGGCATTCCGCCGGACGCGCTCGAGCATATTTTCGATAAGTTCTATCGCGTGCAGAAGACCGATCAGGTCCGGCCCGGAACGGGTCTTGGGCTCGCCATTTCGCGCGGCTTTGTCGAGGCCATGAACGGCACCATCGTCGCCGGCAACCGCACCGACCGCCGCGGCGCCGTATTCACGATCAGCCTGCCGGTCGCGAACGAGCCGCAAAAGCTGGACGCCGCCGCATGACCGCGGCCCCGCTCCGTGTGCTTGTCGTCGACGACGAGCCGCCGATCCGCAAGCTTCTGCGCCTGGGACTTGCCGCGCATGGCTATCAGATCCTCGAAGCGCCCAACGGCAAGACCGCGCTCGAACTATTGGGCGAGGCGCCCGATCTGGTCATCCTCGATCTTGGCCTGCCGGATATCGAAGGCCACGATTTGTTGCGCACCATCCGCGCCCGCAACGAAAGCGTTCCTATCGTGGTGCTGTCGAGCCGCAGCGACGAGGCCGGCAAAGTGCAGGCGCTCGACTTCGGCGCCGACGATTATGTGACCAAACCGTTCGGCATGGACGAACTCTTGGCGCGCATGCGCGCGGCGCTGCGGCATCAGCTGCAGACCCACGGCGAACGGCCGGTGTTTCGCGTCGGCGACCTCTCCGTCGATCTGGTGCGCCGCATCGTCAAGGTCGGCGACAAGGAGGTCAAGCTTTCGCCGAAAGAATACGACCTGTTGCGAGTCCTGGTGCAGCATGCCGGCAAGGTACTGACGCACAAATACCTGCTCGGCGAATTGTGGGACAATCTGACCGACGCACAATATCTGCGGGTCTATGTGCGGCAATTGCGGCAGAAGATCGAAGCCGATCCGGAACGGCCACACTATGTGCTCACCGAAACCGGCATCGGCTATCGGCTGCGCGCGCCCGACTGACCGCGCTAATGGCCGTGCTATTGTCGCGCCCTGCCCGCTCACCCATATTCCGCATGGGTTGTTGTCAACACGCAGGGGAAAACCGCTCATGGCTGATGATCTCGTCCTTTATACCGATCCGCAATCGCGCGGCCGTATCGCCCGCTGGATGCTCGACGAGACCGGCCAACCCTATAAGGTCGAAGTGCTCGACTACGCGTCGACGATGAAGGGGCCCGCTTACCTCGCTATCAATCCGATGGGCAAAGTGCCGGCGCTGCGCCATGGCGACGCCGTTGTAACCGAGACGGCGGCGATCTGCGCCTATCTTGCCGATGCGTTTCCGCAAGCCAAGCCAAGCTGGCGCCGCCGCCGGGCGACAAGCTGCGGGCGCCCTATTATCGCTGGATGTTCTTCGCCTCGGGTCCCGTCGAGGCGGCGCTGCGCAACAAGGCGCTGGGCTTTGTCGTGCCGCCGGAACGCGAACGCATGATGGGCTACGGCACGCTGGCGCAGGCTTTGAACGCGCTCGAAGCGGCCGTGTCGAAGAGCAAATATCTCGCCGGCGACAATTTCACCGCCGCCGACCTCTATGTCGGATCGCATATCGGCTTCGGTCTGATGTTCGGGACGCTGGAAAAACGGCCGGCCTTCGAGAAATATTGGCAATTGGTCTCGAGCCGGCCGGCTTACGCGCGCGCCAAGGAACTTGACGACGCGCAAGTAGCGGAACTGAAAAAGGCCGCCGGCTAAACCACAGATTCATGGCAGCCGCATCAGCGGCTGCCCCATTTGAATGGCCGCGCCCTCGCGCACATTGTCGCAAAACTCAAATCCATCCGGCGCGAACACGATGATGGTCGAACCGTGCTGGAACCAACCCAGTTCGTCGCCTTTGTGGAATGGGGCGTCGCAGGCGATGACATTGCGGCCGTGGTAATCGTGATTGAGCAGCCCGCCGATGCAGTGCAGACGGATGCTCGCCACCAGGATCGCCGCGACCGCCACCAGCGTCACGGTGTGACCGCTCGGCGTTAGCGTCGTTTGCAGCACCGCGCGTTCGTTCTTGCAGAACAGCCGCTCGATCCGCTGCAACGCGATCGGATTGACGTTCCAAGTGTCGCCAGAGACATAGATCACCTTCTCGACGCGCCCGTCATGCGGCGCGTGGAAGCGGTGATACATGCTCGACTTGAGCCGCAGCGTCACATAGCGGCCGTTGCGATGCGCCTCGACCAGCGCCGGATCTGGCAACAGATCCTGCAGCGTGTAAGGGAAACCCTTGGCTTGAAACAGCTCGGTTCCCGCGATCGCGCCGTGCGTGCCGACGACGGCGTCGCAGGGGCTCACAAGGATGTCAGCTGCGCCGTCGATCGGACGCGCCCCGTCCTTGAGCTCACGGATAAAGCAATCATGCAGGCTCTTGAATTCGCTGTTCTTGGCTTCCGTCAGATCGAGGTCGGAGAACAGCCGCCACAGCGCGATCGAGGCGTCGCGGATGAGCGGCTGCTCGATCTGGCTGAACCAGCCGACGAATTGGGTCGCAAGCCGCCGCGGAATGCGGTTGGTCAGGAGGAAATTGATATCCTCCTGGTCGAAGATCCGAAGGATTTGAGTCCTCACCGTCATGTGGTTGTTAAATCTCCCGGCTAAACCGCGATTTGATGGACGGCAACACTGCACTCGCCTTCTACGGCCTCGGCGCCGCCGCCGTTGCGACCTCGGTCGTGACCCTGAAAAAGCGGCTTCGATTGTCGCAGGCCAAGCACCGCTCGCTCGCGGGTCATGCCCGGATGTCGCGGTGGCTCGCCACCCTTGTGCCGTTTTACGATTACGGCGAGGATCGGTTTTTCTGCTCGGACGGCGCCCCGGAAGAGATCGACGCGCGCCGCCGCGAGGGATTGGCGCACCTGTCGGCGCTCTACAAGACCCGCTTCGCCGAAACCATCAAGCGAACCGCGCAGGCGAGCGAATCGATTTCCGATTTGCAATTCACCGACGCTTACCGGGTGCCGTTCCAGTATCGCCGCGTGGTGAGCGCGCATCTGCCGTCCGCCGCTTTCGTGCAATCGTCGAGCGGCGTCACGGTGACCGATCTCGACGGCAATCGCGCCTATGATCTCACCGGCTCCTACGGCGTCAATGTACTGGGCTACGACTTCTACAAAGGCGCCATCGAACGCGGCGCCGAGCGCGTGCGCGAGCTCGGTTCGGTGCTCGGCCCCTATCACCCGCTGATCGTCGAGAACACGAAATTCCTGAGAGAGATTTCCGGACTCGACGAAGTCTCGTTCCACATGTCGGGAACCGAAGCGGTGATGCAGGCGGTGCGGCTTGCGCGCTATCACACCAAGCGCTTGCATCTTGTGCGCTTCTGCGGCTCCTATCACGGCTGGTGGGGCGACGTGCAGCCGGGCGTCGGCAATCCGGTTCCGGCGCATGAAACCTACACGCTCAACGACATGTCCGAGGACGCGTTGCGCGTCCTGCGCACGCGCAGCAATATCGCCTGCGTGCTGATCAACCCGCTGCAGGCGCTGCACCCTAATGGCTCGGCGCCGAGCGACTCTTCTTTGATTGACAGCGGGCGCACCGCCCATTTCGACAAGGAAGCTTACGCCGAATGGCTCAAGCGGCTGCGCGCGGTGTGCACCGAACGGAACATCGTTCTGATTTTCGACGAGGTCTTTGTCGGCTTCCGCCTCGCCAAAGGCGGTGCGCAAGACTATTTCGGCGTGCGCGCCGACCTGGTCACTTACGGCAAGACGCTCGGCGGCGGGCTGCCGATCGGAGTGGTCTGCGGCCGTCACGATCTGATGAAGCGTTTCCGCGACGACCGGCCGGCCGACATTTGCTTTGCCCGCGGCACCTTCAATTCGCATCCCTATGTCATGGCGGCGATGAACGAGTTCTTGCGTTTTCTGCGGACGCCCCAGGCGGACGCGCTCTATCGCGATCTCGATCGCGTCTGGGACCGCCGCGCGCAACACCTCAATGAACGCCTCGCCGCGGCATCGCTGCCGGTCGAAGTGGCGAACCTGTCGTCGATCTGGACCGTCTGCTACACGGAACCGTCGCGCTATAATTGGATGCTGCAATATTATCTGCGGGCCGAAGGATTGGCGCTGAGTTGGATCGGCACCGGCCGGTTGATCTTCAGCCTCAATTACACCGAGGCCGATTTCGCCGCGGTGGCCGACCGCTTCGTCGCGGCGGCCTCGGCCATGCAGCGCGACGGCTGGTGGTGGCGCGACGCGGCCACGACCAATAAAACAATCAAGCGGACCATCTTGAAGGAGATGATCCGCCAGAGATTGTTTGGTCGACGCGATTAGCAAAACCCGCTTGTCGTTTGGACGAAACTCAACGCTCGAAGCGTCAGCTCGGCCGCGGCATTTCCTCGGCGTCTTCTTCGTCCCAGTGATGCAAGCCGATCTCGGGGTCGATGAACTCGCCGCGCAACAGTGCAAGCGGCGCCTTGTGATAGATTTTGATGTCGTGGAACGGATCGGTGAGGATCTTGGTCGCCCACACCAGGCCGGTCTGCACATCCTTGACGATGAACAGCTGGACGGTGCGGAACAGCACCCCGCCGACGCCGAGCGCGAGCCAGATAATCGCGGTGTGATGGATATAGTCGGACTTGGTCACCGCCGGCGCGAACAGGCCAAAATAGCTCGAGCTGATAAAGAGCGGCAACGGCGACAGCGCCCAAATGGTCAGCAGCACGACCTTGCGCTGCAAATTGTAGCCGACCTTGATCTCTTCCTTGTATTCGTGGGTCGCCTGGTTGACGTGATCATAATCCTTGGGCTCGAAGAAAAAGTGTCCGGTCTGCCGGGTCGTCATCGAGACCAGCCAGCCGGCCAATGCGGAGATCGCCGGATCCTTGAAGATCATCACATAGGCGAAGAGAAAGCTCAAAGCACTGACGAAATGAAGCGATTGATTGATACGGCTATGATGATAGTAACGATGATCGTCCCAACGCTGGGTGCGCAAGGTCTCCAGAAAATTTTCCATTCGTTAACCCCCGTCGTGCAGGCGTTCGATCTGGGTATGGCGATTCGATGAATCCCTTGTGACAGACGCCTGTGACAGAGGGACTCTCACGGCAGACCTCCGTGAGAGCATTCATGTGACAGATGCGTGAATGCGGCAGCTCGGCTCAGCCCGCGGCACGGGCCGGCTCGGACTTGTAGCCGCTGTTCGCCCCGCCTTCCTTGCCGAAGCGGATCAGATTGAAATGCCCGAAGGGCGGCACCGCGCGGCGTTCGAGCAGATGCATGCCGGGGGTCTTCGCCGTCCAGTGCGCATAGCGCTCGAAGGAGAATTCGGAACGCCAGCCGAGCTTGCGCGCCGCCGGCTGGAACCAGTGCTCCAGCGACCGCCGGAGGCCGGCCTCGGCGCCAACCCGGCTGACCAGGATGATCTCGCCACCGGGCTTAAGCACGCGGGCCAGTTCGTCGAGCACGGCCTCCGGATTGGGCGCTGTGGTGATGACATGCTGCGCGACAACCGCATCGAACGAATTGTCGGGGAACGACAGATGCTCGGCATCCATCACCCACAGACCTTCGACATTGGTCAGGCCGAGCTCGCGCACGCGCTCCTGCGCCTTGCGCAGCATGGGCTCGGAAATATCGACGCCGGAGAGCTGGCACTTCTTCGAGTAAAGCGGCAGGCACATTCCGGTGCCGACGCCGACTTCGAGAATGCGACCGCCAACCCGTTCGGCTGCACTGATCGCGACCTGCCGCCCGCGCTCAAAAACCGCGCCAAAGACCAGATCGTAAACCGGCGCCCAACGCGCATAGGCTTTGGTGACCGTTTGCGCGTCCAAATCGACTTCAGACAGAGTGCTCATGCGTGACCCTCGCGTTGCAGCCGGGAACCAAAGGCTGTCCGGCTGTGTCTTGTGCTGGAGCAGCGATCGGCATCGCCGGCTCCGGTTCGCGTGCGCCGCCTTGAGCCACCTTATGGGCATGACCGATAAACTGGCGGGCACTATTCTCCCACGAATAACGCAGTGCGAATTCACGGCACGCCTCGCGGGAAATCCACAGCGCCTGCATGCAGGCGACGCGAAGGTCTTCGTTCAACACGCCGATCGGATTGTCGCTGATGACGTCCTTTGGCCCCGTCACCGGGAACGCCGCGATGGGCACGCCGCTGGCGAGCGCCTCGAGCTGTACGATGCCGAAAGTGTCGGTCAGGCTCGGGAACACGAACACGTCGGCCGCAGCGAGATGCGCGGCAAGGATGCCGTTGTCGAGCTGTCCTAAAAACTTGGCGCTCGGAAAGCGGCGCTTGAGCTCGGCCTCTTGCGGTCCGGCGCCGATGATGACCTTGGTGCCGGGCAGATCGAGCGACAGGAACGCCGGCAGATTCTTTTCGACGGCGACGCGGCCCACGGTCATGAAGATCGGCCGCGGGAAGCCGAGATCGATGGCGCGATCCGGCCGGAACAGATCGACGTCGACGCCGCGTGTCCACATGCCGAGATTGCCGAAGCCGCGTTCGCCGAGCTCGGTCATCAGCGACGGCGTCGCCACCATCGTCACCGTCGCCGCGGCGTGAAAACGCCGGAGCACGTTGTAGATCCATTGCGCCGGGATCGGCGAGCGCGCCGAGATGTATTCCGGAAATCGCGTCGTGTAGCTCGTGGTGAACGGACGGCCGACCCTGATGCAATAGGCCCGCACGGCGTGGCCGATGGGGCCTTCCGTTGCGATATGGATGGCGTCCGGCTTCGCCGCCTCGATCCGCTCCGCGATCTTTTTCCTGCCCGGCAGCGCGAGCCGCAGCCCGGGATAGGTCGGCACCGGAAACGTCCAAAAACCGTCCGGCGACAAAAATTCGATGTCGACGCCGAGCTTGCCGGCGGCCCGCGCCAGCGAGCCCAGCGTGCGCACAACGCCGTTGACTTGCGGACGCCAGGCGTCCGTTGCGACCAGGACTTTCATGGGATTGCTTTCGGCCGGGAGCTTGTCGCCCGCGTCATTTGTTCGAATCTCATGCGACGACAATTGCCATTTCATATCTCAATCGTGTGACGGTCTTGGCGCGGCCACGCGACGCAACGCGGCCCGTCCGTAACAATGCTGTTACAAATGGATGGGAACTTGCCGCCGCGATTCGCGAAGGGAGTAGTTAACGTCCTGGCTGAAACGAGTCCCCTCACTCGGTCGATCATGCGCGGCGTCGGACGGAGCAAGATCAGCTTCGCGATCAGCCTGCTGATCGTCGGCATCGCGGTTGCCACGCTTTATCATTTGTTGCGTGGCATTGAGATCGACAAGGTCGTCGACGCGATCGAAACGCAGCCGGGATGGAAAATCCTGATCGCTGGTTCGCTCGTCGTCGCCGGCTACTCGAACCTCGTTCTCTACGACGTCTTTGCCTTGCACACGATCGGCAAGCGCTATCTGCCGTGGCGGGTTGTCGCCTTCACGAGTTTCACCAGCTACACGATCGGTCACTCGCTCGGCGCGGCGACTTTCACCTGCGGCCTGGTCCGGTTTCGCGTCTATTCGTTTTGGAATTTGACTGTCGTGGACATCGCCAAGATCGCGTTCATGACCGGCATGACCTATTGGCTCGGCAACGCCTTCGTGCTCGGCGCAGCCGTGACCTACGATCCGGGCGCGCTCGGTGTCTTCGATCGCCTGCCGTCCTGGAGCAACCGGTTGCTCGGCTGTTCCGGCCTCATTGCCGTCGGCTGTTATCTGCTCTGGCTCGCGGCGGCGCCGCGCACCGTCGGCCGCTCCAATTGGAAAGTCGTATTGCCGAATGTGCGGCGCACGTTCCTGCAGATCGGCATCGGATCGGCGGACCGCCTGCTCGCCTCGCTGTCCTTTTTCATGCTGCTGCCGGACAGCCCCAGCATCGGCTTTGTGACCTTGCTCGTGATCTTCGTCGTCGCGACGCTGATCGGCACCGTCAGCCACACGCCCGGCAGTCTCGGCGTGGTCGAGGCCGCGATGCTCATCGGCCTGCCGCAATTTAACCGGGAGGAGCTTCTCGCCACGCTGCTGACCTTCCGTGTGCTCGATTTCTTCCTGCCGCTGATGCTTGCCACAATCATGTTCGGGCTTCGGGAACTGCGGCTGGTCGCGCGCCGCGCGCAAAACAGGCGTGCGGAAACGGCCCCAACCTTGTAAGGCCTCCCTGCCCCCGTTAATGTCGCCATCGGGCGGTTTGGAGCGATGGTGACGAGTAAGAATAGGGCTCCACGGGGGTGGAACCTCACGCCGGAATGGGCCCGGCGCACGGCTAGAGCGGTTGTTGCGGTCTGCATTGCGCTCTTTGCCATTCCGCCGCAGGTTGCCTGTGCCGAGACGATCGAACAGGCCCTCGCCCGAGCCTACGAAAGTAATCCACAGCTGAACGCCCAGCGCGCCATCGTCCGGCAGAACGACGAAGGCGTGCCGCAGGCGCTGTCCGGCTATCGTCCGACGCTGTCGGCGAATGCGAGCGTGGGCGACCAATACACAACCGAGAAAGAGATTTTTCCGCCGATTCCGGGCACGGCGCTGACGCAAGGCGCCGGCGTCAAGATCAACGGTCACACGCAGCCCAATTCGTACGGCGCGACCGCCTCGCAGACGCTGTTCAACGGCAATCAGACCGCCAACAAGGTCCGGGCGGCGGAGAGCCAGGTGTCCGCGGCGCGCGAGACATTGCGCGTGATGGAACAATCGGTGCTGCTGGCGGCCGCCACCGTCTACATGGACATGTCGCGCGACACCGCCAATCTCGAAGTCCAACGCAACAATGTGCGGGTCCTGGAGCGCACGCTGACCGACACCAATAATCGCTTCGCGGCGGGCCAGGTGACCGATACCGACGTTTCCCAGTCGGAGGCGCAATTGGCGGCGGCGCAAGCAACGCTGCACGGGGCCGAGGCGACGCTGACGATCACGGAGGCCAATTACCGGCGCATCATCGGGGTCGACCCGGTCAATCTCTCCCCGGCCTCTTCGGTCGAGCGGCTTGCACCGGCGACATTGAACGCCGCAATCGCTATGGGCACCGTACAGAACCCGTCGGTGACGGCCGCGCTCTACGGCGTCGACGTCGCGCTGTTGCAAGTCAAGATCTCGGAAGGCGCGCTGTGGCCGACGCTGACCGCGCAGGCGAGCGTGCAGCAGCAATACGGCCCCAATATCACGACGCCGCACGCGTTCACCGATTCCGCGACGGTGAATCTCTCGGTGCCGATCTATCAGGGCGGCGGCGAATATGCGACGATCCGCATGAACAAAGAGGCGGTCGGACAGCAGCAGGTCAATGTCGACCAGGTCCGCGATCAGGCGCGCGCCAATGTCGTGCAGGCCTGGGCGCAATTGCAGGCGGCGAAGGCCCAGATCGAGGCCGCGCAGCGCCAGAACGCGGCAGCCGAACGGGCGCTCAACGGCGTGCGCAACGAGGCCCAGGCCGGCCAGCGCACGACGCAGGACGTGCTCATCGCCGAGCAGAATCTCGTGAATGCGCGGCAGAGCCTGATCGTCGCCCAGCACGACAAGGTCGTGGCTTCGTATAGCCTGTTAGCGGCGGTGGGGCGGCTGTCGGCGCAAAATTTGGCGCTGCCGGTTTCGATCTACGATCCTTCGGTACATTATCATCAAGTGCGCGACGCCTGGGGCGGCATCCGCACGCCGAGCGGGCAGTAACCGGCCGCGCTCTGCCCAGCCTACTCCTCCTCTCAGCGGACACGCCGTGGTCGCAACGTATGGCCCGCAGCCGCGGATAGCATTACACTTGCCCAAAAGATCGGGGAGGATGCATGAAATCGGTCTGGGCACTGCTTCTGGTTTTGGCAGCTTCAGTCAGCGCATGGGCGGATGACTATCCGACACACAACGTTATCTTCGTCGTGCCGACAGGCGCCGGCGCTGCGACGGATCTCCTGGCGCGGATTCTCGCGCCCCAGCTCAGCGCGCGATTGGGCAAGCCCTTCGTGGTGGAAAATCGGCCGGGCGCCGGCACCTTGACGGGCTCGAACGCGGTCGCAAAGTCCACTCCCGACGGCTACACCATTCTGATGGGAACGAGCACGCCGCTCGCGATCAATGCCACGTTGTACAAGCATCTTCCTTACGATCCGGCGAAGGATTTCATGCCGCTTGCGCTGATCGCGACGGTCCCCTTCGTGCTCGTGGTCAATAACGATCTGCCGGTGCATTCCGTGCGCGAACTCATTGCTTACGCAAAGGCGCATCCCGGCGAGTTATCCTATGGCACGACGGGTACCGGATCTCCGTTCCACCTCAACGCCGAACTGTTCAGCGCCATGGCTGGAATCCAGATGATCCACGTGCCCTACAAGGCCGTGGTAGATGCCCAGGTCGATCTGATGGGCGGCCGAATACAGGTGATGTTCACCGACTTCACATCGTCCGTACCGCTGATCAAGGCCGGCAAGATGCGCGCGCTGGGCGTGACGACGAGGACCGCCGCCGCGGCCATGCCGGAGCTTGCGCCGATCGCCGATCTCGGCGTGCCGGGCTTTGACGCCGCGGCGTGGCAGATGGTGGCGGCACCGGCGGCGACGCCGACGCCCATCGTCGACAGATTGCACGCCGAACTCGAAGCCATCATGGCCTTGCCGGAAACACGGGACGCCATCACCCGCATCGGACTTGTTCCGGCAGACAGCCGCTCGATCGAAGAATTGCAGGCTTTCGTCCGCTCGGAAATCGTCCGCTGGGGCGAGGTCGTCAAACGTTCGGGCGCGTCGGTCGACTAAGCCGCTCTGCCGCGTAAGCGTGAGACTGGAATGGACACGGAAGTTCTGATCGTTGGCGCCGGCCCGGTCGGCCTCACACTCAGCATCGACCTTGGCAGGCGCAGCGTCCGCTGCGTCCTCATCGAAAAGAACGACGCGCCACTCGGTTATCCGAAGATGGAGCGCTGCAATCCGCGGACGATGGAAATCTTCCGTCGCCTCGGGCTTGCCGAGACCGTACGCGCGGCGGGATATCCGTCGGACTGGCCGATGGACGCCTATCTGGTGTTCGATCTCATGCGGCCGCCGCTGTTCAAGATGGCGCATCCCACGGTGGCGGAAGCCAAGGCCCGGCGCGACGCCACGCTTGATGGGTCAATGCCGCTCGAACCCTATCAGATCATTTCCCAGTACACGCTCGAGCCCTTACTCAAATCGGTGGCGGAGCGAATACCGAATTTGGCGGTGAAATTCGGCCATGAATTGCTGGCGTTCGCGGAAAAGCCGGGCGGCATCGCGGCACAAGTCAGAAAAACAAATGGCGAAAGCGTCACGATCCACGCCAAATATATGGTCGGCTGCGACGGCGGATCGAGCGCGGTGCGCAAGCAGCTCGGCATTTCAATGGACGGCGAGCCGCAGCTGCGGGAAATGCGCCAGGCGTTGTTCCATTGCCCGGAGCTTCACGACACAGTTCATGCGCCACGCGCCCGGCACTATCACCGCATCGACGATCATTGGACACTGATGATCGTCCAAGACTCGCGTCAGCACTTCACGCTTCATGCGATCGTCGAGAAGGACGACGACATGGCGGCGCTGTTCGAAAGGATCGTCGGCACACCGGTGAAATACGAGATGGTCCATTGCGCCAAATGGGTGCAGCGGCTCCTCCTGGCGGAGCGTTACCGGCAAGGCCGCGCCTTCATCGCCGGCGACGCCGCCCATCTCGTCATTCCGACCGGGGGTCTCGGCATGAATACCGGCGTCGGCGACGCCATCGATATCTCTTGGAAGCTGGCCGCGACGCTGCGCGGATGGGGCGGACCGAGGCTCCTGGAATCCTATGAGGCCGAGCGGCGGCCGACTGGCGCCATCAATGTCAAAGCCTCCGCTGGCGGCACCGCCGGCCGGACGAAATGGCGCGCCGCCTATCGTCCAAATATCGAGGACGACACTCCGGAGGGCCGCGCGGCGCTGGCCAATCTCCTGACAATCGCGCGCGACGAGGCGCCAAAATCCTTCCGCGTCATCGGCGCAGAGCTTGGCTACCGCTATGCCGGTTCGCCGGTGATTTGCGACGAGCCGGGCGGGCCCGCGCCAAGCATCGAGACCTATGTGCCGACAAGCTGGCCCGGAGCACGTCTGCCGCATGTCTGGCTCGAGCCGGGCAAGATCTCGGTGCATGATCGGATCGGCGACGGGTTCACGCTGTTGCGGCTCGGCCGGAACAAGGCGGATGCCTCGGCATTGCGAGAATCTTTCAGCGCGATCGGTGCGCCTTTTTCCGTGCTCGATACCGACAGCGACGCCGCGCGGCGTGTCTATGGTTTCGACTATCTCCTCGTCAGACCGGATTTACATGTGACTTGGCGCGGCGATGCGTTACCGCAAGATTCGAACCGACTGGCGCGCCTTGTCACCGGGCACTAGAGCGCAATCGCTTCAAGTTGAATCGATTGACGCTCTAGCATCTTGATGAAGCGTGATCTTTTCGGAAAACCGGTTTCCACTTTTTCGGATCATGCTCTAAGGATCGGACTGCTGAAAATCACTTCAGGCCGAAGAACGACACGGCATTGCCGTAACAGATCCTTTCCTTGTCCGCGTTGGATAGGTCGAGCGACTCGATGACCTTCATTGTCGAGCGGATGTAACCCGTACCGCCTTCCGGCCCGAACGGCGCGTCGGACGCAAAAAGCACGTGGTCCACACCGAAGAATTCGATGCCGCAAACGGTTCCGGCGCGGCCGCCGCAGAGCGCCGTATCGCCATAGAACGCGCGAAAGCATTCCAGGAGCGGTTTGCCAAGGCTGGGCAGCACGTGACTATAATCTTCTCCCGAGGTTCGGCTGCCGAGCGTGGCCCATCCGGTCTCGATGCGCGCGTCAAAGAACGGGATCATCGCGCCCAAATGATGGATCAGGATTTTCAGGTTTGGAAACCGCGTCATAACCCCGGAGAAAATCAAGCGCGCCATGGTCGCACTCGTCTCGTAAGGCCAGCCGAAGATCGTCCAAATCTCGTATTTCGAAGACTTCTCGGCGGCAAAGTCAGGAAAATCCGGTTTGCGCGCCGGATGCAGCAGTATGGGCTTGCCCGATTTGGCGGCGACCTCGAAGATCGGCAGGAAACGCGGCTCGTCGAGGCAAGCGCCATTGACGTTGGTGTGCAACTGCAATCCGTTGGCATTGCCGTTGAGGAGGATGCGCTCGGCTTCCTTGGCGGCCGCGTCCGGCACATTCATCGGCAGGGCACCGACATATCCGGCAAAACGCTCCGGATATCTTGCGCACAATTCCGCCAGACCGTCGTTGGCGGCGCGGGCAAATTCCGGCGTTCGCTCGGGACCCGCCATGCCTTCGAGCGGCGGCAGACCCAGCGAGATGATCTGCGCATAATCCTGAAATTGATCCATCATGCGAAAGCGGGCATCGAGATCGTAGATCGTGCGGACCCCTTGCATGCGTTTGCCGACGTCGGTCGTGCCGCCGGCCGTGGCCGACATCAGCTGAAATATTTGGTGCGGGAAAAAATGGCAGAACGCATCAATGTGACGCATGACAGGCTAGGCCTCCCATTCCTTTGACCGATCGGCGGTGCGACAGCCTGTCAGCTTGCCGCCGCGCTGACTTCTTCCGTCATCCCGGAAATCGTCGTGTCGGGATACAGCTGCTTGAGCCGCGGATAGACTTCGCGCGCGAACATGCGGATGCCGTGCACGGTGTCCTCGTGTTCGAGGAAGCCGGCCTGCCCCATGATCAGCAGATTGCCGTAGCCGCCGACGTGATACCAATGCTTCTTGATCTGCTCAAAGACCTGATCGGGGGTGCCTGCGAACATCGTGCCGGCTTCGATAGCGCCGTCGACGGTGACCTGTTTGGTGCCGTAGGCGCTGACGACATTATGCGCGCCCTTGGCCAATTGCACATTCATGGCGACCGGCACGTAGCCCGGCGGATTGGAGAAGTGCAGCGGCACTTTATTGGCGGTGACGTACCACAATAATTTTTCCGCGCCGGCGCGCGCCCGCGCCTCGGTGTCGCCGACATAGATCAGCGCCGCGTATGCCAGGCGGTCGATCGGCACGTCCTGACCACGCCCGGCCTCGCGCCAGCCGCGGCGATAAGATTCAAAGATGCGCTTGGTATTGTCGAAGCCGGTGAGAAATGTCGCCTGGATGTAGCCGTGGGCGCCGACTTGCGCGGCGCCGCCCGGACTCGTCGAACTCACCCAGATCGGCGGATGCGGTTGCTGGATCGGGCGCGGCCAGATGTTAATCGAGCGATGATGGAAGAAGCGGCCCTCGTGGCTGAACGGGCCGTCGTGATGGGTCCAGCATTTGACGATGAGATCGAGTGCCTCCCAATGGCGCTCGTTCATCCGAACCGGATTGCTGTTGGCCGGCAAAACTTCGTAGGGCACGCCGCGCACGAAGCCGGCCTCGAGACGGCCGTGCGACAGCACGTCGACCATCGCCATTTCCTCGGCGACGCGCACCGGCTGGCGGCGGTTGGCGATCGGATTGCCGAGGATCAGAAGCCGCGCCTTCTTGCTCAGGCGCGCCAGCGCCGCCAGCATCAAAGGGGCTGCCGGATCGACACAGGTCGCCGTTTGATGATGCTCGTTGAGCATGATCTCGACGCCCTCCTCCTCGGCGATCAACCATTCGTCGATATAACGGTCGTAGAGCGCGGCGCCCTTCTGCGGATCGTAGATGCGGTTGGGCAGCGACACCCGGATCGAGGGATAGCTGTCGGCCGGCGGCAGATAGGGATAGGCGTTCTCGCTGAAATGCCACGATCTCATCTCACTCTCCCAAGAACTTGAGGACTGTCGCCGCAAACGCCGCCGGCTGCTCGAGCTGCGGTACGTGCCCGGCGGCTGTGATGGTCTGCGTGCTCGCGTCGGGCAGCAGATGCGCGTAAGCATCGACATAGCTTTGCGACACTAGGCCATCGCTCTCGCCGCGGATGAACAGCGCCGGCGCGTTGATGCGATGCAGCCGCCGCTTCAGCTTCGGATTGTGCATCCACGGCTCCCAGGTCAACAGCGCCAGCGTTTCGCGGGCTCGGAACATGGCGGCAAGCTCGTCGTCCGACATTTTCGACGTGTCGGGCCTCATCTTATCGGGATCGTGAAAAGTCAGCTTCAGGACCTCTTCCTGCGGCTTGGCGAAGATGTCGGGAATGTCGAGCTTGTCGGGCGGGCCGACCTTAATGCCGACCGGCCCGACCAGAACGATGCGGGAGAAGCGCTCCGGCGCCTTGGTCGCCATCTCGGCGGCGATCCAGCCGCCGATCGAGCAGCCGACCAGATCGACGCGGTCGAATTGTAGAACGTCCATCAATTCAAGATAGAGGTGCGCGATGTCGTCGACGCTGTCGAGCCAATCGGGCAAAGCCGATTTGCCGAAACCCGGATGCGACGGCACGACAAGCCTGCGCTGTTTGGAAAGCGGCGCGACGAACGGCTGCCGCTCATTGAAGCCGCCGCCGCCGTGGAGAAACAAGATCGGACGGCCGGAGCCTTGTCCTGAATCGAACAATTCGAGCTCGACGCCCGCGACTTTAGCCTTGGTCACCGCCACGCCCATCCCTCCCCCGGCGACGCCTTTTGTTGTGAAACTGGCGGTCGCTTCATTTCGAACGTTACACGTCGACACGGCGATGAGAACGCCAATGCCGGAATAGCTGGACTGCGCCAAAATCCCGCGCCAAGACCCCGCATCAAGACCCCGCACCAAGGCCTCACACACTGAGGTAATTGCGCAGCACGAATTCGTTGCTTTCGAGTTCGGCCGAACTGCCGGTAAAGCAGATCTCGCCCTTGTTCATGACGTGATGCCGGTCGCCGACCGCGAAGGCCGCCGACAAATTTTGCTCCACCAAGAGGATCGCGAGCCCCTCCGCTTTGAGCCGCACCAGCACTTCGATGATCTGCCGCACGATCATCGGCGCCAGCCCCTCAGACGGCTCGTCCAAGAGGAGCAAAGCGGGATTGAGCATCAGCGCACGCGCGATCGACAGCATCTGCTGCTCGCCGCCGGACAGCTGGAAGCCGAGATTGCGCTCGCGCGCCCGCAAGACGGGAAACAGGTCGAAAATGCGCGGCAGCGTCCAATAGCTTGTGCCGCCCGAGCGGGCGAAAACGGTCAAATTCTCACGCACCGTCAGGCTTGGGAAAATACCGCGCTCCTGCGGCACGAAGCCGAAGCCAAGCCGCGCCACCGCGTAAGGCGGCAGACCGGCAATGTCGCGGTCGTTGTAGCGGATGCGGCCGGGCCGCGGCTGCAGATAGCCCATGACGGTGAGGATCGTCGTTGTCTTGCCGGCGCCGTTGCGGCCGAGCAGGCAGACGACTTCGCCCGGCCGCACCGAGAACGAGACGCCGTGCAGGATGTGGCTCTCGCCGTAATAGGCGTTGATGTTCTCGAGCTCGAGCATCAGTGCGCCATCCCGAGATAGACTTCGCGCACGCGCGTATTGGCCTGAATTTCGGCGGGCGTACCGGTCGCCAGCACCTTGCCGTAGTAGAGCACGGTGATGCGGTCGGCGACCGAGAACACCACTTTCATGTCGTGCTCGATCATCAGGATCGACAGTGATCGCGGCAAGGTGCCGATCAGGTCGATCATGCGCGCGGTCTCGGTCGGCGACATGCCCGACGTCGGCTCGTCCAACAGCAGAAGCTCGGGTGCACCGGCTAGCGCCACGCCGATTTCGAGTTGGCGCTGCTCGCCATAGGACAGCTTACGCGTCAGGCGCCCGCCGTCGGCGTCGAGGTGAACCTGCGCCATCAATTCTTCCGCGCGTAGAGACAAGGCTCCATCGCGGCCGACCGGCGTGAAGAAATTCAGCGGATTGCCGCGATGAACTTCCAAGGCAAGCCGGATGTTCTCGACGACGCTGAGATTCTGGAACAGGTTGTTGCGCTGAAACGTGCGCGCCACGCCGCTGCGGCTGATCCGGTCTGGCGATAGTCCTGTGATGTCGCCACCTTTCAGGAGAATGCGCCCCGAACTCGGCCGCAGCTGGCCGCCGATCTGATTGACGAGACTCGTCTTGCCGGCGCCGTTCGGCCCGATGATGACGTGCCGCTCGCCCGGCGCGATGTCGAGGCAGACATTGTCGGTGACGACGAGGCTGCCGAACGACTTGTTGAGATGGTCGAGGCGCAGCACGCTCATTTGTGCGCCCTCCTCCATTCAACCTTCTGCAATGTTCCCCAAAGCCCGCCGGGGAAGAACATCACGCAACAGATGAAGGTGACGCCGATGATCGAGAGCCAATGCTCGCTGTAGGAGCTCGCCACGTTCTTCATCAGAAGGAATATGGCCGTGCCGACGGCCGGCCCGATCAGAGTGCCGGCGCCGCCGAGCATGGTCATGATCAAAATGTCGCCGGATGCGGTCCAATACACCGCATCGGATGAGATGAAGCCGTTGAAGATGGCGTAGAGCCCGCCGGCGAGACCGGCAATCGCGCCGGCGATGGTGAAAGAGATGAGCTTATAGGCGCGCGTCGGATAGCCGATCGCCATCATGCGCTGTTCGTTCTCGCGGATGCCGACAAAGGCATGGCCGAGCGGCGAGTTGAGCAGACGGCGCAGGCCCCAATAGATCAGCGCAAAGAAGCTCAGCGCCATGAAATACATTGTCAGCGATTTCGAGAGGCTAAAGCCGAAGAAGCTCGGCTGTTCGGCAATCGCCATGCCATCGGAGCCGCCGGTGACGTCCCGCCACTTCAGCGCCACTGAGAACACCAGTTGCGAGAACGCGAGCGTCAGCATCAGGAACGGAATGCCGCCGGAGCGCACGCAGAAGAACCCGATCAGGGCCGCGCCGGCGCCGGCAATGACGACGCCCGCGACGACGCCGAGCCAAGCGTTGAGGCCGAATTGCACGCCGAGTACGGCGACCGCATAGGCGCCCAAGCCGAAGAACGCGGCGTGCCCAAGCGACATCAGGCCGGTGAAACCGAGAAGAAGATCGAGGCTCATGGCGAAGATCGCGAAGATGAAAATCTCCGACACCAGCGCGCGCGGATAGTCGCCCATCAAGAACGGCAGCAAGGCGAGCGCCACCAGGACGACGAGGCCCGCGGCGCGCGTCTGCGTTGTCGTGGGCCTGCTCGTCGTCGAGACTGCCGGCGCAATCGAAACATCGGAATATTTGATGCCGAACAGCCCCTGCGGCCGGATCAGCAGCACGGCGGTCATGGCGAGATAAATCAGAAACAGCGCGATGCTCTGGAAATAGGCCTTGCCGAATGTGTCGGCAATTCCGATGAGAAGGCTGCCAGCGAATGCGCCGCGCAGGCTGCCCATCCCGCCGATGACAATGACGATGAAGGCCGGAATGAGAATTTCAGAATCCATTCCCGGATAGAGGCCGAGAACCGGCGCCGCAGCGATCCCGCCCAGCGCCGCGAGCGCCACGCCGAAGCCGAAAATGCCGGTGAACAGCGCCGGCACATTGGCGCCGAGGCCGGCCGCCATCACCGCGTTATCGACGCCGGCCCGCACCATGGCGCCGATCCGACTCCGCTCCAGAAACAGCCACAGCAAGAGCGCGATGGCGAAGCCGAAACCGATGAGAAACAGCCGATAGACGGAGAACACACCGGCGCCGATATGCACGATGCCTTGCAGCGCCTCAGGCGCCGGCAAGCGCTGCACCACGCGGCCCCACACGGTCTGCACCAGATCGAGGAACACGAAGGTGAAGCCGAAAGTCAGCAGCACCTGATCCATGTGGCCGCGCCGGTAGAGCGGCCGCAGGAACAGAAGCTCCATCAGCACACCGAGCGCGATAACCGGTATGGGCGCGAGAATGAGCGCCAGCCAGAAGCTGCCGGTGGCCTTGAAGATCGCCAGCCCAAAGAACGCGCCCAGCATGAAGAACGAGCCGTGCGCCAGACTGACGACGTTCATCAGACCGAAGATGAGCGAAAGGCCCGCCGCCATGAGAAACAGCAGGACGCCGTACACCAGCCCGTTCAGAAGCTGGGCGACAAACAAATCCATATGTTTCTCTGCCGGCCGTTGACCACGACGCGGTCACGTTTGTCAATAGATCTTCTTGCCCGGATCCTGGACGTCTTTCGAAGTGGAGAGGACCTTGGTCGAAATACCATCGCCCTTCTCGATCACCTGGCAGATATAGATGTTCTGAATCGGATTATGCGTCGCCGGATCCATGCGGAAAGGCCCGCGCGGCGCATTGAACGCAACCTTGGTCATAGCATCGGCAAGCTTGTCCTTGTCCGACGCATCGCCGCCCGTCATTTTCAGCGCCTCGGCCAACGCCTTGGCACTGACATAGCCGTAATCGGCGAACAGATCCGGCGCGTATTTGTATTTCGCCTTGAAGCTTGCGGCGAATTCTTTGCTCTCCGGATTGTCGATCGTGTCGGTATAAGTCAGCGCGGAAATGACGCCGATGGCGGATTTGCCGAGCGCGCTTACCGTCTGCGAGTCGATCATGGTGAAGCCGGTCAGCGGCATTTTCTCTTTCAGGCCGAATTCGGAATATTGCTGGACGAAGCGCGCCGCATCGGCGCCCGGCATGAAGTCGTAGGTGACCGGAGGATTGATCGACTTGATGTCGGTCAGATAGGCGCTGAAATCGGTGGTGCCGAGCGGCGGCCAGATTTCCTTGAGCACCTTGCCGCCTTTGGCAAGGTAAGGTCCCTTGAACTGCTCCATGACGTCATGGCCGCCGGCATAATCGGACGCCGTAGTCACGATCTCCTTGCCGAGATTGTCGTAAATGTAATCCGCCATCGGGGTGGAGAGCTGGTACGTCGAGATCGAGGTACGGAACAGGTAGGGATAGCGGTCCCAGGTAATGGCGTCGGTGCCGGCGCCGGACACGATGTAGAACGCCTTTTGCTGCTTCATGTAGTTGAGGACCGCGAGCGCGACATTGCTCGCCTGAATCCCCATCACCAGATCGACATTGTCGCTCTCGACGAGCTTCTTCGCTTTTTGCAGGCCGATCTGCGGATTGAACTGGTCGTCTTCCTTGATGAGCTCGATCTTGCGGCCGGCGACCGTCCAATTGATGCTGTCGAAATAAAGCGACAGCCCGTTGAGATTGGCTTCGCCGGCATAGGCGAGACCGCCGGTATAGGTGTTGATGTTGCCGAGCCGGATCGGAGCACTGCCTTGGGCGCGAACAGAGGGCGCCGCCAAGCCGGATGCCAGCACGGCGCCCGCGCTTGCCGAACTCTTGATGAATATGCGTCGAGACACTCCGCCTATGCGCGGACTCTGTTTTTTCATTATCGCTCTCCCTAGCCGCCATACGGCAGCCGCCGCCATACTAAGCGCTACGGGACGCCGGTCGCTAGAGGGGATTTAGCAAGGTCGACCGCTTTCATTTGCAGAGCCGCATTGTTGCGGCCGCAGTCTGCGCTCGGTAATGGATGACACAGAGGAACGCCTTGCCGGCACTGTCGATACGCGCCGCCGCAACGGTGAGTTGACGGATAGAAACAAGCGCGCAAAGCGCACATCACGCAGGCGGTGCTGTAATGGCTTTGGAATTTGGGGTTTTCGACCATCTCGATCGCAATGATCTGCCGCTGAGCGAGTTCTACGAGCAGCGGCTGCAGATCATCGAGGCTTTCGATCGCGCGGGCTTTTATGCCTATCACGTCGCCGAGCATCACTTCACCCCGCTCGGCATGGCGCCGTCGCCGAGCGTCTTCCTGTCGGCGATTGGGCAGCGCACGACCCGGCTGCGCTTCGGCACCTTCGTCTATGCGCTGCCGGTGCACCATCCGCTGCGGGTGTTCGAGGAAATCTGCATGCTCGATCACATGAGCGGCGGCCGGCTCGAGATCGGCTTTGGGCGCGGCTCGGTGCCGTTCGAAATTTCCTATTACGGGCAGAACGCGGAGGAGCGGCAAGAGATCTATGCTGAACGTCTCGAGCTCATTCTCAAGGCGTTCACGGTCAAGATGCTGACCTGGAACGGCCGCTACGATCAGTTCGAGAACGTGCCGATGGAGCTTGCGTCCTATCAGAAGCCGCATCCGCCGCTGTGGTACGGCGCCCACTCGCCGGACAGTGCCGAACGCGCCGCGCGCAAGGGCCTCAACATCGTCACCAACGACGTGCCGGGCAATACCCGCGCCATCGCCGATCGCTACCGGCAGGTCTGGCGGGAGGCGCAAGGAACGGCGGCGCTGCCGAAGATGGGCATGGTGCGATTCATCCTAGTCGCCGACAGTGACGCCGCGGCGATGCGCATCGCGCGGCGCGCTTACCTGCGCTGGCGTGCAAGCTTCACTTATCTATCCGATATGAACAATGCCCAGATGCAATCGCCGCTGCGTGCGGACAGCTTCGACACCGTTATGGCGCAAGGCCAGGCCATCGCCGGCTCTCCCGAAACGGTGCGCGCCTTTCTGGCCGCGCAAGTCGAAGAATGCGGCATCAATTATATTGTCGGGCAATTCTGTTTCGGCGACCTCACGCTCGATGAAATGCGCCATTCGGTCGAACTGTTCTCTACGCATGTCGCCCCGGCGTTGCGGAAGACGCCCGCAATCTAGCGTATAAGCGGCCATGACCGATTCACACGGGCGCTTTATCTGGTACGAGTTGATGACGACCGACGTGAAGGCGGCGGCCGCCTTCTACGCCAAGGTCGTCGGCTGGAGCATGCGCGATGCGTCGATGCCCGGCATGTCCTATACGCTGCTGACTGTCGGGGAAATCTCGGTCGGCGGATTGATGCAACTGCCGGAGGATGCGCAGCGAATCGGTGCCAAGCCGCGCTGGCTCGGCTACGTCGCCGTCGGCGACGTCGATGCGGCTGCCCAACGGATCAGCGAGCTTGGCGGGTCTGTGCACGTTCCACCCTCTGACATCCCCGGCATCGGCCGTTTCTCGGTTATCGCCGATCCGCAGACCGCGACGCTTGCCTTGATCGAACCGTCGGACCGCGGCCAACCGCAAGCCGATGATTTGGACAAACCGGGACGCGTCGGCTGGCATGAACTGCACGCCGCCGATGGCGAGCGGGCGTTTCCCTTTTACAGTGAGCTTTTTGGCTGGCGCAGCGCGGAGGCCGAAATCGAACCTGAAAGCAAGTATCAGCCGTTCTCCGTTGGTGCGCAGACCATCGGCGGCATGTTTACCAAGCCTGCGGTGGCGCCAATGCCCTTCTGGCTCTACTATTTCAATATTGCCGACATCGCCGTGGCGGTGGAGCGGGTGACTGCTCTCGGCGGGAAAATTCTCCAGGGCCCGGTCGACGTGCCGGGCGGCAATCGGGTCGCGCGATGCGAGGACCCCCAGGGCGCCATATTCGCGCTGATCGAATTGCGGAAGGACAAAGCGGTGGGTTATTTCGCGCGCGGCGCCTCCCCTTCCGGCACAGGTGGCGGACGGTGGTCGTGGTAGCACGTATCAGGTTTGCGATTTGATGCCGCGGCCGAGCGCGAACTGGCCGACCGGACCTTCGACGTGGAATTCAAGCCCGGTCATTTTCGCGAACAGATCGATATTGGTGGTGCCGATGGCGCAGCCGCCGAGCCCCATATCCGCCGCCATCATATAGAGTGTTTGCGTCAGGACGCCGGTGTCCTTGAGGATGAGCGCATAGGCGATCGAGCTGTATTTCCACGACACCCTGCCGAAGCGAGCGGCGATCGTAAGCAGGATCTGCGGCACGGCCGATGCGCCCATGGCGAATTCGGCGCCCTTCAGCAGCGCTTCGAATTCCGGCTCACGGACGTCGATACGCGAAAGCGCATGGCCGCCGGCGTCGTAATGATAGAAGCCGCGCGGCAGCCCTTCGCATTTGTCGACGGCGAGATAAAGCTCGAGCTCGTAGCTGGCGCCGCCCGACGGATACGGCCTGATCGTATGCGTGAGCGTCGGACCGCCGCCGGCCGGATCGGCTTCGGGGTCGAGCGGCGGTTCCACCGTCGCGTGGACGTGCGCCGTGGCGTCGAGGAACCGCGCCAGTTCGGCGAGCGTGATCGGGAGCCGGTCGTCAAAGTCGCGCACCGAGCGACGTTCATTGAGGATTTTTGCGACCGGCGAAGTCCCCTCCGAACCTGCAGCCGAAAGACTGCGCAGATCGATTTTCGTTCCCGGCCAGGTCGGGCGTATCGCCGGCTGCGGCGCCATGAGGTCCGCGTACGAATAGATCCCGCCGACCGGATTGGCATGCCTGCCCTCGGTGCTGCGCGCATGGAAGAGCAGATCGTGAAAATCCCATAGGACGAGGTCGTGATCGCCCTCGGCCGGCCGCAGCCCTTTGTCCTTGGCGGCGACTTTAAAGAGGATCTGGCAATCGACGAGGAGCGCAAGAAGCTCGGCACCGGCGGGGCCGATCTGCCCGCGGAGCACCTTGATTTTCTGCGGCGTGGACAGCGTCGCCAACATGGCCGCGATCTTCGGGTCGCAGATTTTGAACAATGCGCCGGCGCGCGGCAATTCCAGAATCATTTCGTCGCCACGCCGCCGCATATAGGCAAATCGCGACAGAACCAGCATGTCGGTGTCGCGTAGTTTCGGCATTTGCGGCCAATAATCCGGAAGCTGCGGCTCGATGACGACCTGGTCGGCGCCGCCGCGCGAATGCCCGAGCCGATATTCGACGAGACCGCGCGCGGCCAGACGCCGGACCAATGTCTGAGCTTCCTTGTCGACGCTTCGGCTTTGCGAGGCGAAGGACGACAGAGGCAGACCCGCGCGCAAATCCTGGGCGCGTTCCATGGTGCCCGCGCTGAAATCTTCCCAGGCTGGCGGAAAAGTCGTCGACGCTGACGACGATGTCCCCGCCCGGGCGCGCTTGGAGCGTAACGTGTTGCAGAAGCCATACGGAAAGCCCGTCCGGCGCGGCCCGTCGCTTCTTCTTTATGCCGCGAGCGTGCAAGTCGGGACCACCTTAAGTATGGGGATGCATCGGATTGAGGCCAGCCTCCGCCACCGGCCGGTCCAGCAGTCCAAGCTTGATCGGGACGTCGTAGAGCCGGCCCGGCGCGAAGCGGCGATAGAAATGCCGCATGCCCGGAACGATGACGCGGACCACCGGCACCTCGATATCGGGACGCGTCTGATCGAGCACGAGGAAATCAAGGCCGGCGCGTGTCGTAATGTCCACGCAAGCCATCACCTGCTCGCGCGTGTCGAGACGGCCGAAATCCGCGCCGAGGCCGGCAGGAAGCGTGCCGGGACCGCTCGGCAGCAAGTAAGGATGGTTCTGCAGCCGAAACGCGCCGGACTCGTCGCGGCCCGATGTGTCGCGCGCGCCAAGGAGGCCGATTGACAGAAACTGGTTCAGCTCGGTCAGCGATCGCAACATGGCGATGCGGGCGTCAAAGTGCGAACCGGAGCCATATTCGACGAATTCGACGCCGTCTTTGTCCGAATGCGACATCGCCACAAAACTCGGCACGCCGAGATCGCTGGTGATGTCGATCGCCCACACCCGACGCCCGGTATCGGCCAACTGGCTTTTGAGATCGCGGATGTAAGGATCGTCGAACTGAGCGAGATCCACTTCCGCCCGCTGCACGCGATTGTACCACCAGATGGCGTAGGAATCGCGCTCCACCAGTTCGAGAAATCCCTGGACGATGGCCTCCTCGCGCGTATTGCCGGCGGCACAGCCGTTGGAATCGGCAAAGATCATCTGTTCGGGCGAAGGACCGCCGCGATAGAAGAAATACAGCATGCTGGTCGGCAGATATTTGAAGCGCTTGTCGCGCAGCGACCAGGCCGGCGACCATTCCATCTCGGCTGCAGGATCGAACGGCATCGGTGTCGGCGTGCCGTGGTCGTCATGCTCCTCATGGTCGTGCTGCGGCCCTTGATGCTGCTCCCGGTACTGCCGTTCGGCGTTGCGGTATTGCGCCTCGCTGAACAAGAGAACGTCGTTTGGAACGATGGCATCCCCCGGCGCGAAGTCGGTAAAGCGCCGCGTCAGCCTGATTTCGTCGCCTTGATAAATCCCGGAATAGCGCTCGATCGCTTCCATGAGCGCGCTGGCTTCGCCCTGCTCGGCCGTGCTGCCCTTGCCGAAGCTGCCGCCGCTCAAGCCTGCGCGCAATTCGTCGACCGATTCTGCCGGCCCGGAGAAATTGTGCCCGGCATAATAATTGCTGTTGAGCGGCAGATCGACGTCGATCCGCTCGAGCTTCGTCACTACGCCGCTCAGCGGGCTGACGTGCTTTTTGTTGCGCGCAACCGTGGCCCGCGACGACACGGAGCGGTAGCCGCCGCTGGTCATGATCAGCTTCTTGCCGCCTTTAAGCTCGATCGGCGCCGGGGCCCGGCGCGGATCGCGCAGCTTCTTGCCGCCGCAGGCCGGGCATTGTGGGCGGCGCGTGACATAGTGCTTGACGATGGTCGAGCCCAAAAGGTCGAGGCTGACGATATGATCGTGCAACTCGCTGCGGAAATCGGTGGCGATTGCCTTGGCAATTTCGGTCGCCGCAAGCGCGGTGGCGCCATGCCCCAGCGTATCCTTGACGAGCGGCGATGCAACGACTTGGCGCGCTTGCCGGCGGTCGAGCAGCGCCTTGACCTCGCGGTTGCGCGTCATACGGTCGGCGAGACAGGCCCAGCAGGCGCTCTTGCCCGGCGTGAATACCGGCCCAACCAGCGGAAAAACACCGGACGGCTGCACCAAGAGCCAAGGTGTCTTGTCCGCAAGATGTTTACGGTTGACCTCTGCGAGCCGTGGCTCGAGATAATCGTTCACCACGACGACCGTCAGGTCGCCTTTGCCGGTAACGACGCGAACACCGAGCTTCGTCAGCGCCGCGGCAAGCTCCTTTTCGCCCTTGACGTCGATCGATTGAATACGCACACGGCATTTCTTGAGATTTTGCTCCGCCATGCCCGGCGGCATTCCAAGGCTTGCCCAATAGGAAGCTGTGGTGCCGGCGGAGGATCGCGCTTTCGGGATGACATAGCTGCGCTCGATCAGACGCTTGAGCGCCTCATTGATCGAATCGGACGGATATTTTTTTCCAAGCTCGCGTGCGATTTGCCCAAAGCTCTTTCCGGCGCCAATCGCATCCGCGACTGCGCAGTAAAGCTGGCCGTGAAGAAAAAACTTCCGGTCCTCGGAGTAAAGGCAGACGACATCCGGCGGCAGCACGAAGACCGAGAAATGCGGCGCGAACTGCACGACGTCTTTGCCGCGAAATGGCGCGGCGCCCTTGCCGCCATCGCCTGTTGCCGGACCGGCACGCGGGGCCCGAGGCTTCTTGCCGCCAGTGTGAATCGCCATAGCTAGCCGGGCAAATATTCGCGAGATTGTGCGTGGATTGAAAAGCGCTGGCTCGTTCGTGCGCCGGCGCTTGCCTGACGGTCCGCCGCCCATGCAGCGATCGCCGGCGGCGAACGAGTCCAACCTGAATAAGGAAACAGCAGACAATACAGATCCGGCCGGGTCAAGGAAGGCCCAGCCGGACCTATGTCTATCGGTTTTGCCGAAACGTGCTCGCGACTAGCAGGCGCGGCAACGTCCCCACGACCAGCAGCAGCCGCCGCAGCCGCCGCAACCGCCGCAACCTCGCCAGCGGCAACCGCCGCAGCCGCCGCACCGGCAACCACCCCACCAGGCGGTCTTTTCGCCGAGTTTGGTCGAGCCAGCATTTTCCTTGTCGAACACATAGAAGGTCGACAAGCTGACGTCGGAGATCTCTTCCTCACCGAGGAAGAGCTGATGTTGCGTTGTGGCGGCCTGCGCCGGCATATCAACCGCTGTGCTCGTCGCCGCAGACGCCCCACCGGCCATGGCAAATGATACGCTGGCGATTCCCAGAACGGGGACGGCCTTACTCCGGAGGTTTCGCTTTGTAGGTTGTTTCGTACGCGCCATTTAGAGTCCTCCCATACCTGTGGGCATGTTGCTCGAGAGTGATCGAATGCGCGCCGCTATTGTACGCTTGGCACATATCGCCAAGCAAGCGACGATCCGTCGAGAACGACATTAATTCAATTACATATCGGCAATGTAACACCTGCGTACCGGCACTGGTTCCACGAAGTTGAAACGAGCGGTTCGAACGGCAACATCATACCGAGCATCACTCGTTGCGATTGAGCGAGTGCGGCATGCAGCCGCGCTGCCTCTATGTGCGGCGCGTGCAGTGCAATACAATTTATGTCAGGACCAACCGCATCAATTCGTTGTGGCTCGTAATGCCGAGCCGTGCGTAGGCGCGTTTGCGATAGGTGAGGACAGTATTGACGCTAATGCCGAGCACCAGCGCGATCGCTTCGGAACTCTTGCCCTGCATGATTCCGACGCAGACGTCCAACTCGCGCCGCGCCAATTGTGGCATAATCTGGCGCAGGCGCCGGACGAGAACATCCGCCTCGCCGCTGTGGCCGACGGCAATGCGCTGCGCGTCATGCTTGGCGAGCAGCGCAAACATAATGTCCGCGCACTCCAGAACCGACGCAAAGTCGGTCACCACGAACCGTCCGCGTTGTGCACTGCGATAAAGATTGAGCCGGATGGTTTCGTCGCCGTGGTGCCTGATGATCGAAAAGCGGTCGACAAGGTCGACGGAGGAATAGCAGTCGCGCCGGTAAGCGTCGTGATCGATGTCCTGGCAGAATACGCGGACGGCCATTTCGTAACTCGGCGAGGCGTTGCGGCTGCAAATGCGATTTGCCGGGTCGTGATTCCAGTAGTGCTTGAGATATCTTTCCGCGATCGTCCGGGCGACGGGTTTCGAGCCGCGATTGACGGCGAATAGGAGCCGCGCCGGTGAGCGAGCCGAACTGGCAAAGGCGGTAAGGTGCTCGCAAGCCGTCGCTTCCCGGGCGATCCGGAAAAACGAAGTCTCGAAACTCGGCGAGCCGATTTTCGCGATCAAGTCGCCGATCTGGCGGTTGATCGGGTTGTTCCCACGGCGGCCGCTTTCAAGAACGTAGGTTTCCATGAAGTCTGCCTGGTCCGGCGCAAGCGTATGCCGCGGACGCGCGGCGACCGTCACCACCGCATGTGACAGCCGAATTCCCGCTCGGATGTCATCTTACTCGGGACTTGGTTCCGGGACCAGCCAGCCGTGCCTGCGTTCGGCACGGTCGGCTGGTCATTGCCGTCGCAGTTAGGCGGCAAAATCAGGGAGGATCGCATGCTCTGCAAAAAGCTCCACCACGCCGCGTTCCGCTGCAAGGACGCGCGCGAAACCGTCGATTTCTACACCAAAGTGCTCGGCCTGAAATTTGCGCATGCGATGGGCGAGGATCACGTCCCATCGACCGGGAAATACAGCCCTCACGTGCATATCTTCCTCGAAATGGAAGACGGCAGCTCGATCGCATTTTTTGAATGCCCTAACGACCCCGGCAATATGAAGGACATGGAATCTCCCGACTGGATCCAGCATTTCGCCTTCGAGGTCGAAAGCGTCGAGGTGTTGCTCAAGGCCAAAGCGGACATGGAAGCTAAAGGCGTGAAAGTCGTCGGCCCGACCAACCATGACGATTTCATCCAATCGATCTATTTTTTCGATCCGTCCGGCCATCGCCTGGAATTGACGGTGCGGACGGAGAACAGCCCCAAGCGCATCAAACAATTCGAAGACGAAGCGACCGAGGTTCTGCAATTGTGGGATCAAACCCATGACTGGTCGCAACGCGAAAAGGTGTTCGGCGCCCAAACAGGTTACAGCCGCAGCGCTTGATGAGAATCTGATCTGAAAAAGCGTCGGGACGTCTGACGGCGTCCAAAAAATACGACCGGCGCGACCAAGCCCAACGCGGTCCATGGGGAAACGTTCAAGGGGAAGCGTCAATGACTCGCACTCATAATGCATTCATGCTCGCGCTAGTCGGCGCGTTATGGCTATCGCTCGGGCTCGCCCAAGCCGTGGCGGAACAATATCCGGCGCGACCGATTCGCATCTTGGTCGGTTTCGGGCCCGGCTCGAGCGCGGACGTGGTGGCGCGCGTCGTCGGCAAACAGATGGAGGAGAAGCTCGGCCAGCCTGTGGTGGTCGAGAACCGGCCCGGCAATGGCAGCATGACCGCCGCCGACGCGACCGCGCGCGCGACGAATGACGGCTACCTGCTGTTCATGGCGACCGTCGCGCAGACCATCAATCCGGTCTTCACCCATTCGTCTTTCGACCTCGACAAGGATCTCGCACCCATCGCCCTTCTCGGCGTCGTGCCGAACGTGCTGGTGGCGAATCCGACGGTACCGGCGAATAATGTGCGGGAACTCGTGGCGCTCGCGAAGGAGAAGCCGGACAGCCTCACCTTCGGCACGTCAGGAGCCGGAACCGCCAGTCACTTGGCGGCGGAATTGTTCAATCTGAAAGCCGGCACGAAAATCCTGCCGGTGCACTACGCAGGCGGCAGCAATCAGGCGATGGTCGATCTCCTCGCCGGCCGCATCACGCTCATGTTTAATGTCGCGGCGACGCTTGCGCCGCAGGTCGAAAAGGGCAACCTCAAGGCCCTCGGCATGGCGCAGCCCAAGCGCGCCGCGATCATGCCCAATGTCCCGACCATGGCAGAACAAGGCATGCCGGGCTTCGACGCCGGTATTTGGATCGGTCTTATGGCGCCCGCCGGCACCCCGGCGCCGATCGTCGAGGCGCTGTCCCGATCCGCCAACGATGCGCTCAAGACGGAGGCGGTGAGCAATGCATTGAAGACGCAAGGTATCGATCCGCTCGGCGGCACGCCGCAGCAATTCAGCGATTTCATCGCCGCCGATACGGCGAGGTGGACGACGGTGGTACGCTCCGCGGGGCTGAGCAATTAGGAGGCCTCGATGGTCTGGCACAAGGCGATCGGTGACGGGCCGGAAAAAGTCGTGGTCGTCCATGGCTGGTTCTCAGATCACCGCGTGTTCACTCCGGTTTTCGAAGCGCTGGATACGGACCAGCACACATATGCTTTCCTCGATATCCGCGGTTACGGCCAGTCGCGGAATATCGCGGGCGCCTTCACCATCGGTGAAGTCGCCGCCGATATAATCGCGCTGGCCGACGAGCTCGGCTGGACCGAGTTCCACGTCACCGGCCATTCGATGGGCGGCAAAGCTGTGCAGAAGGTGGCGATGGACGCGCCTTCGCGTGTAAAGTCGATCGTCGCGATCACGCCGGTGCCGGCGTCCGCCCTGCCGTTCGACGATAATCTTTTCGATTTCTTCTCGAAGGCGTGCGACGACGACGGCCCGGCCCTTGCGGTGATGGGCGAGTCCGTCGGCAACCGGCTCTCGCAGGTGTGGCTTAAGCGGATGCTGCGCCATGCACGCGAAACGGCGCTGCCGCGAGCCTTCAAAAATTATATGGTGTCGTTCATCAAGGACGACTTCTCCGCGGACGCCCACAAAGTCCGGATGCCGATTCTGGTGCTGGCCGGCGAGCACGACAACGGGGTGAGCGAGGACATGGTGCGTGCGGTCTATCCGGCGCTTTATCCGCACGCCCGGATCGAAACGATTGCAAATTCCGGGCATTATCCGATGCTGGAGACGCCGATCGCATTGGCGACGCGGATGGAAAAATTCCTTGCCGACAACAGCGATACGGAGCGCCGATGAAACTCGCGTCCTTGAAAACCGGCAGCCGCGATGGCGCTCTGGCCGTTGTCGACCGTGATCTCACAAAATGCGTGCCGGTGCCGCGGATCGCGCACACGATGCAGCAGGCAATCGAGACGTGGA
Source organism: uncultured Alphaproteobacteria bacterium (assembly GCA_963761185.1). Lineage (GTDB taxonomy): Bacteria > Pseudomonadota > Alphaproteobacteria > Rhizobiales > Xanthobacteraceae > BOG-931. The sequence goes on along the minus strand of CAVXFY010000009.1, from coordinate 2,784,605 downwards.
GCACGACCGCGCCGAAACTTAAGGCGATCTATCAGCACTTGAACGACGGCACGGCCGAACACACCGAGCCTTTCTCACCGGAGCGCGCCGAGAGCCCGCTGCCACGTGCCTATCAGTTCCTCGACGGCTCGGTATATCTGAGCCACATGCAAAAGGCGCGCAAAGCGCGCGGCGCCGAGATGCCGGCAAATTTCGAAACCGAGCCGCTGATGTATCAGGGCATGTCCGACGGTTTCATCGGGCCGGTCGACGATATGCTGTTGCCGACGGACGATCTCGGCGTCGATTTCGAGGCGGAGATCGCCGTCGTGGTCGACGACGTGCCGATGGGCACCTCCGCCGTCGACGCGATGGGGCACATCAAGCTCGTGATGCTGCTCAATGACTTCACGCTGCGGACGCTGACGCGAACGGAGCTGCCGAAAGGCTTCGGCTTCATGCAGGCGAAACCCACCAGCGGCTTCTCGCCCGTCGCCGTCACACCCGACGACCTGCCGCAATGGGACGGGCAGAAACTCAATGTCAGGCTGATCTCCTCGGTCAATGGCCAAAAATTCGGTGCGCCGCATGCCGGCCATGACATGTACTTTTCCTATCCGCAGCTCATCGCGCATGCCGCCCGCACCCGCAAACTCGGCGCCGGCACGATCGTCGGCGCCGGCACCGTCGCTAATAAGGACGAAAGTGCGGGCTCATCCTGCATCGCGGAAGTTCGCGCCAACGAGGAATTGGCTCACGGCAAGGCGACGACGCCGTTCCTGAAATTCGGCGACCACGTCCGCATCGAGGTTCTCGACGAGGCCGGGCGAACGATCTTCGGCGCCATCGATCAGCGGATCGCCAAGCTGCCCGCACCATGAGCGTAACGGCAATATCGGCGCATCTCCGCTACTGCTTTTGAAGTGATAGACGCTTTCACGGCACCAAGACAGCGGCGCCCTGCAGCCGCCCAGACCGCAGATCCGACAACGCATCATTGGCGTGGGCGAGCGGGTACGGAACGGTCTGCGTGACAATTCCCGCCTTTGGCACGACGGTGAAGAATTCCTCCCCATCTTGCCGTGTGAGATTGGCGACCGAGATGAGCTCGCGCTCCTCCCACAAGATACTGTAGGGAAAGCTCGGAATATCGCTCATGTGGATTCCGGCGCAGACAACGCGGCCGCCTTTTCGTACCGCCCGCAATGCCGCGGGCACGAGCGCACCGACCGGCGCATAGATAATCGCACAATCGAGTTCCTCCGGCGGCGTCTCGTCCGAAGCCCCTGCCCAGCGCGCGCCCATTTGTCTTGCGAAGGCTTGCGCCGCCGCGTCGCCCGTGCGCGTGAAAGCAAATACGTCTCTGCCCTGCCAGCGCGCGACCTGCGCGATGATGTGAGCGGCGGCGCCGAAACCGTAAAGTCCGATCTTTTTGCCGTCGCCGGCGAGACGGAGTGAGCGCCAGCCGATCAGGCCGGCGCAGAGCAACGGCGCCGTAGCGACATCGTCGCCCTCGTCGCGCAGCCGGAATACGTATTGTGCGTCGGCGACGACATGCGTCGCATAGCCGCCGTCGCGGGTGTAACCGGTGAACAGCGGATTATCGCAAAGATTTTCACGGCCGCTCCGGCAAAACCGGCAGTGACCGCAGGTTCGGCCGAGCCACGGGATGCCGACACGCATACCGACGTCGAGGCCACCCACCCCGGCGCCGACGGCGTCGATGCGCCCGACGATTTCATGGCCGGGGATGATCGGCAGTTTGGGATTCGGCAGTTCGCCGTCCACGACATGAAGATCGGTCCGGCAAACGCCGCAAGCACGAACCGCAACTCTCACCTCGCCGGCCGCCGGCGTCGGATCGGGAAGGTCCACGAGCGTCAGGGGCTCGCCTATCCGCCGCAGCAGCATCGCTTGCATTACCAATATCTCCGCGCCCTGATCGACTTGCTCAGTCTTCCACTGCCAATTACGGCTCGCCAGCCTCCTGCATTCGGGCCGGCCGAACGATGGTCACCGTACACGGCGCCTCCGCAGCAACCTTGGCGGATACGCTGCCCAGCAAGCCGCGCAGCAAGGAGTTCTGCCGGGCTCCGACTAAGACATGATCGACGCGGTTGGCTTGCACAAATTCGAAAATCGCGTTCGCCGGATCGACCGCTTCCAGCACGTGCGCCGTCAGACGGGTCGGTTCAAACTTCAGCGGCTCGGCCCAGTGCCTGAGAGCGACCAGCCGATCGATCTGCTTGCTGTGACCGCGCTCGTCCAGCGTGGAATCAATCGTGATCCGGCCGAGCTTCAGCACGTTGAGGCAGGCGAGCCTTGCCGAAGGCAATATCGTCAGCATGCGCTCGGCCGCGGTCCGCAGCGCATCGTTGAGCTGCGCCGATCCGTCCGTGAGGTCGACGGCGACTGCGACAATTGGAGCGGACGAAACTTGCTCGGTCACGATCGGCGTTGCGGCAATCGATTTTGTGAGATCCTTGTTGAAGCGCCGCCTCAGAACGGTGGTCCATGGATCCCGCTTGAGCCGTTCGGATCGCGCCGTGAGCTTGACTTGGTCGGGATGACTCAACTCGAAGGCAAGCTGCGCCGCCGTCGGATAACGCCACGCCGGCTCGACCGCAAGGCAGCGCAAAACGATCTCTTGCAGCCAGGCGGGATAGTCCGACTTCAATCCACGCGGCGGAACCGGATCGCGCCATAGCCGCCGGCGCATGCCGGACATGGTTTCGCTTTCGCCGAACGGACGTACCCCCGTCGAAAAGAAATAGAGCAGAACGCCCAGGGCAAACAGATCGCTTCGCGGGTCCTTGCGGATACCGAGCAATTGCTCGGGCGACATGTAAGGAGCCGTTCCGAACGGCACGCGAAACTCCTCCTGCATCAGATCGGGCAGCTGCGCATGATGCGACAGGCCGAAATCGAGGAGCACGGCCTCGCCCGTCTCGCGAAACATGATGTTACTCGGCTTCACGTCGAGATGGATGACATGCTGCCGGTGCAGGTCATCGAGCGCGGCGGCGACCTTGACGCCGATCTCGGCCACTTCCGCATAGGGCAGGGGCAGCTGCGGCAGCCGCTTGATCAGGGTAGGTCCGGCGATGCGCTCCATGACAATATAGGGCTGCACGGCGAAATCGCCTGCGGCGACGAATTTTGGGACATGCATGCCGGACAGGCGCGGCATGATCATCTGCTCCATCTCGAAGCTGACGATCGCCGCCGGATCCTCGCCCTCGGCGATTTTCGGCACTTTCATCAGCATCGGAATGGTCTGGTCCGGATGCGTGACGCGCCAAAGCGTCGCCATGCCGCCGCGATGGACGCACTCCTCGATCGTAAAACCATCGATGATCGCATTGATTTCGAGCGAGGGCTTGACCACGCTTCACTCCCCCGCCGCCAATCGCTCGGCTAACTGAAACGGCAAGCCCTTGTTGCGGATTCTGGCGGCAGCCTCCTCCACGTCATAGGGTGCTCGGCAGTAAGTCAGCTCGCGCCGCTCGGTATCGAACAACGCATAGGACGCCGCCGGATTTCCGTCGCGCGGCTGGCCCACGGAGCCGACGACGGCGAGCCACCGGCGCCCGGGCAGCAATTGTATTGCGGCGCCGGTTGTCGGCTTAAAGGCGGTGGTCTTGCCGGCCGCCGAAATGGTGTAGAGCGCCGGCCGGTGAACGTGGCCGCAAAAAGTAATGAGTGCGGACGTGGCCTTCATGCTTCGGGCCGCGTCCTCGGAACTGGTGACATAGCGCCAACTCTCGGGCTTGCTGGCCTCCGCATGGACGTAGAGACGATCGTCCTCCGTCAGCGTCAGCGGCAACTCCTCGAGAAATTGCCGCTCGGAGGTGCCGAGTTCGCCGCGGGTCCACTCAATGGCGATATGAGCCTCGATATTGAGCAACTCCTGCGGCTGACTGACCGCATTGTCATGATTGCCGCGCACCGCCATGGCTCCTTCGCCGACGAGATCCATGACTGTCATGACCGTCCATTCGGGATCGGCGCCGTAACCGACATAGTCGCCGAGAAGGACCGTGCGTTCCGCGCCAAATTCGCGGGCTTGGGCGAGACACGCCGCGAAAGCCTGCCGATTGGCGTGGATATCGGCGAATATCGCGATGAGCACGGATCAAACCCCGATTTTTTCAAGTTTATTTATAAATCCGATTGCCTGGCGTTGATCATTGTCAAACGCCGCCAAGGTCGCACTCGTGCGCGAAGTTCATGTTGCACTGCGAACGCGAACAAATAGTTGGACATTGGAAAACCGCTCACCCTGGGCGTAGCTTGATCCAAATCAATAGGTATCTATTCCGGCAGCCTAGGCTTTATTGATGTACGAGCCGACGGCACATCCGAATTTCGCGTTCCTGTGGCCAGCGATTGCCGCAGCCTCCGCCAGCGAAATGGCGGCCGCTTTTGCCAAGCAGTTCACCAATCTCGCCGTCGGGGCGTTTGAGCCGATCGCACCGCCGCCAAAATGGACAACGCCGAACAATATCGTAGCGGAACTCAAAACCGTGCGGTTGCGCGATTTCACGACAGAAAAGTCAGGTATACCCGCATTGCTGTGCGCGCCGTTCGCCTTGCATGGCGCGATGGCTGCCGACCTTGCCCCCGGTTACAGCCTTGTTGCCGCATTGCAGCGAGCCGGACTGTCGCGGATTTTCGTCACCGATTGGCATTCGGCAACTGCCGAAATGCGCGATCTCGCTATCGACAACTATCTCGCCGAGCTCAATGTGCTGGTCGACGACATTGGCCCGCCGATCGACCTCATCGGTCTGTGCCAAGGCGGCTGGATGTCGCTCATCTATGCCGCGCGATTCCCGGAAAAGATTCGCAAATTGGCTTTAGTGGCGGCCCCGATCGATACTGCGGCTGCGCCTTCGGCGCTGTCGGGATTGGCGGACGCAACACCGCTGGCGATGTTTCGCGAATTGGTGCGGTTCGGCGACGAACTCGTTCCCGGACAAAAAGTGCTGACGCTCTGGGCGCCGCAATCGGTCGAATCTGAGGATATCCGAAAGCTGCTGCAGGTAGACGAGGCCACCTCTGCTTCGGAATTCGTTCAACTCGAAGCCGCGTTTCGCGACTGGTACGCTTGGACGCTCGATCTGCCCGGTGCTTTTTTTCTCGAGACGGTCGAGAAGCTATACAAGAAAAACGAGCTTGCCACCGGGACCTTCATTGCATTGGGCCGAAAAATCGATCTCTCGGCAGTCAAAACGCCGCTGTTTCTGCTTGCCGCGCATGACGATGAGTTGGTGGCTCCGCCGCAATTATTGGCGGCCGCTCATCTGGTGGGTACCAAGCCTTGCGACCGACGCGAGATGACGGCGCCGGGCCGGCATCTCGGCATGTTCATGGGCAGACGCATTCTCGAAGACGTGTGGCCCGAAATCGTGAACTGGCTCAACGCTCCGCTCCAGAGCGCAGTTCCCACGCAGACAGCGGCGATCGAGCACGAGCACTAATTTCATTGCTGAAAAATGTAAGTGCCGGGGGCATGGCCAAGCGCCGGGTACCCGGCCTGCGGCGCGCCCATCTGCGGTGCCGCTGCGGGGACACCTGATCTGCTCTTGAGCCACGCCGACCATTCCGGCCACCAGGAGCCGTCCTTGCGTGTGGCTTCCGTCAAAAAGCGCCCGGGATCGAGATAATGCTGGCTCGTCTCCTTGGCGTGGACGCGGAAGCTGTGCCCTTCGTGGTTAAGTTCGCTGACAATACCGGCATTGTGGCCGCCGCTTGTGAGCAGATAGGTGACTTCGGTCTCCGCCTGCAGGTTGATCTTATATGTCGATCGCCAAGGCGCGATATGGTCGCGCTCCGTGCCGACCGCGAAGATCGGCACGCTCAGATCGGTCAGCGTGACCGGCTTGCCCGCAGCCATGACGCGGCCCTCGGCAAGATCGTTATCGAGAAACAGCCTGCGCAGATATTCCGAATGCATCCGGTAAGGCATGCGCGTCGCGTCGGCGTTCCACGCCATGAGGTCCGTCATCGCCTCGCGTCCGCCGAGCAGATAGTCGTGAACGATGCGCGACCACACCAGATCGTTCGATCGCAGCATCTGGAACGCTCCGGCCATCTGCCGGCTGTCGAGGAAGCCCTGCTCCCACATCATGTCTTCGAGAAAAGCGAGCTGGCTTTCGTCGATAAGCAGCAGCAGTTCGCCGGCCTCGGTAAAATCGGTCTGAGAGGCGAATAGAGTGAGCGTCGCGAGACGGTCGTCATTGTCGCGCGCCATGGCGGCGGCGGCGATCGACAATAGCGTTCCGCCGAGGCAGTAGCCGGCGGCATGGATCTTTTCGTTCGGCACGATTGCCGTCACAGCATCGAGGGCGCTCATAATGCCGAGTGTGCGATAATCCTCCAGGCCGAGATCGCGATCTTCGGGTCCCGGATTTTTCCAGGAAATCATGAACACGGTGAAACCTTGCTCGGTGAGATATTTCACGAGCGAATTCTGCGGCGATAAGTCGAGGATGTAGTATTTCATGATCCAGGCCGGAACGATCAGAACGGGCTCCGGCCGCACCGTGGCGGTCGCCGGCGCGTATTGGATCAACTCGATGAGGCGGTTCCGATAGACGACCTTGCCGGGCGTTACGGCGATGTCACGGCCGACAACGAACTTCTCGGCGCCGAGCGGCTTCTTGCCGCTGACGGCGCGCTCCCAATCCTCGATGAAATTCCGCCATCCCTTGACGAGATTGGCGCCGCCGGTGCTCACCGTACGCCGCAGAATCTCCGGATTGGTCAGGGGAAAATTCGAGGGCGCGAACATATCAAGAATCTGCCGCGACGCGAACTCGACGATGTGCTCGTGCTGCTTTGAAACGCCGCGTACGCCGGTGGTGGCGTTGTGCCACCATTGCTGCTGCAGCAGAAACGACTGATAGATGAAATTGAACGGCCATTTTTGCCATTCCTCACCCGCGAAGCGCCGATCCTGCGGCAACGGCTCGATGCAGCAATCCGGTTTGTCTCCTTCCGCGGCATAGCGATAGGCGTAGTTGCCGAAGCGCACCACTTTACGAACCGCCTTGTCGACGAGTTGCATCCGCTTGCCGGGCGCGAAGGTCAGATGAATGGCCCAATCCAAATAGGCTTGGGCCAGCGCCGCAGGCGAAAGTCCCCCGGTGACCCGCGCGACGCCGGCATGCAGCGAACGATCGGTGATATCGGCAATGGCCGTCACGCTATAAGAGTCGCGATCTTCCGGCGACGAACTCGCACCATTGACCATCGCGGCGCGCGACGAACTCCCAGCTACGCCCCCGGCCGCCGGAAGCGGGATCACGTTACCCGCATTTTGACCGGCCGCTCTATTCTCCAGCGGTTCTACAGTGGTCGCTGGAAGGGTTCTTGGCATCGTTGTCGGATCGACCATGGCCTTCGTTCTCCGCGCGGATGTCGCATGATCTTCTGGCACTTATCGGCCGCCGGCGGCTTGATCCAAGTCAAAGCGCTCAATTCCTGCGACTGTTCTGATGGCTTTCCTGATCCGTTCCGAAAGGCATCGGAACACTTTGAGGGGAACTTTACGGTCGCGCGAGTGATTAATCCCATATTTCAGCAGCAATTTCTCGGAGGTGGCCATGACCATGAAAAAGCTCTTGATTCCCCGCGACGCACTCATATTCGTCGGCGATGGACAAAAGGCCCTGTTCCTCCGCAATTCTGGAGATGCGCAATTTCCCAACCTGACCACCGAACGCGTGTTCGTCGATGACAACCCGCCCACCCACGAACAGGGTACGGATCGTCCAGGCCGGGAGTTTAAGCGCGCCGGCACCAACCGCCGCAGCAGCGTGGAGACGACGGATTGGCATGAACTGGAAAAGCATCGCTTCGCCGACCGCGTCGCGGCCGCCATGGAGCAATTGGTGCGGGCACAAAATACCAAGAGCATCATTGTCGTCGCTCCGCCACGTACGCTCGCCGAGCTGCGGCACGTCTTTCATGCCGACGTGAAGGATCGGATTGTTGCCGAGATCGATAAGGATCTCACCAATCAGCCGGTCTGGGAAATCGAAAAACACCTCGCGGGGTGACATTCGAGCGACGAAATGGCCCGCCCTCGCCTGGAGAGCCGACATGCCGTATCGCATCAACGCCGATCTGCCTGCTTCGGTTAGAACGCATCTGCCGGATCATGCGCAGGACATCTATCGCGAGGCCTTCAATCATGCTTTCGCCGCGCATGCGGGCGAAGGCCGGCAGGAAGAAGCTGCGCATCGCATCGCCTGGGCCGCGGTGAAGCGATCTTACGTCAAAGCCGGCGAACATTGGGCCGCACGCTAAACGGCTGAGCGGCCTCTATTCGTTGCACGATAAGCCGAACTGCGACATCGCCTCGTCAAGATAATCGCCGAGCATCGGCATGCCGAGGAGGTAGGACGCCGTGCGTTTGTTGTGCACGCGGGCGGCCTCCGCTCGCAGGTCGTCCCAATCCTCGATTGTTCCATCGCCGCGGCCAAGCCATGCGAGCGCGACGAGATCGATCTGCTCGTCCTCGCTCATGGCAAAGATTGCGGCGCGAATTTCGGCAACGACGGGATCGTCCTTGTGATCTTCCAGCACGGATATCATCCCGTCATCCGAGGCATTGGATCCGCTGTCGGGATCGGTCAGCACATCCTTGGCATCGAATTCTCTTGCTTTGGCGATGATGTAGCAAAGCTTGTCGGTCGGAATCGACAAATCGGGCACACTTTCAAGCGTATCGTTAGGCATTGATCGACTCCAATGGCTCATGAAGCGGAGACTAAGCCAGTAACATTCTCGTCCGCAGTGGCGGTCTGCGCCTGTAGCACCGGAACGCCGACCGAACTACGATAGACAATGCAGCACTGCCCGAAACGGTTGTTGATTTTGATCAATAGAGGTGCCGGCGCTCCGTAATATCCCTTAGGGCCAAAACCGGGATTTTCGTCGCCGGGGCTGGGCATTAATGATGCCGCCGGCGAAAGCTGGGGGCGTTAAGCGTGGACCGGAAATGGACCAAGACAGCAACATCACGCGCATACCGTCGCCTCCCTCGACAGATCACCCCGCAGCTCCATCGCCGATGGCGGCTGGCGAGTTGGTGCCGGTAGAAGTCAGGCTGCCAGCCGTCGCGGCGGGGAGCGTCAGCGCTCGCCGGTGGTGGCTGCGAGTGGTGCTGGCGCTCGCCGTTCTCGGCGGTGGCGGCGGCGCGTCGTATTATTGGTGGCAGCATCTGCATTCGCAGTTGCCGGCGGGTATCGCTTTCGGCAACGGCCGCCTCGAAGCCGACGAGATCGATATCGATACCAAATATGCCGGCCGCATCGCCGAAATACTGGCCGACGAGGGCGATCTGGTCAAAGCCGGCCAGGTGGTCGCGCGCATGGACACGCGGGATATCGAGGCTTCCCTGAAGAAATCGCAGGCCCAGGTTCGCGAGGCCCAGCACGTTGTCGAAGAGACGAATGCGAACGTCGCCCAACAGACCAGCCAAGTGCTGTTGGCGCAGCAGGAGTTGGACCGCGCCGTTTATACGGTTCAACGCGGCGCCGAAACCAAGGAAGTTTTGGACCAGCGGAGACAGCAGCTGGACGGCGCAAACGCGGCGCTTCAAGCGGCGCAAGCTCGCGTGATCGAATCGGAACATGCACTCGATGCGGCGACCCACGACGTCGAACTCTATGAGGTCCAGATCGCCGACAATACGCTGGTCGCGCCGCGCGACGGCCGCATCCAGTACCGCATCGCCAATATCGGCGAGGTGCTTGCGGCCGGCGGCAAAGTGTTCGCCATGCTCGACACCTCAGATGTCTACATGGACATCTACTTACCGACTGAAGAGGCCGGAAAAGTGAAATTCGGCGCCGATGCACGCATCGTGCTCGACGCCTATTCGAATATTGCGATCCCGGCCAAGGTGTCGTTCATCGCCACGCAGGCGCAGTTCACGCCGAAGCAGGTGGAGACGCAGAGCGAACGCGACAAGCTCATGTTCCGTGTCCGTGTTCACATCGATCCGGAGCTGCTGCGCCCGCGTGCGGAATCCGTGCGCACCGGTCTGCCGGGCGTCGGCTATGTACTGACCGATTCCACTGCGACATGGCCGGCCTTCCTGCAGCGGGTGCCGGCGAAATGAGCGGTCCCGCCGCGCCGGTCGCGCGGGTGGAGAACATCACCCAGCGCTATGGCCGCGCCGTCGCGCTCGACGGAGTCACTGCCGCGGTGCCGGCCGGCTGCATGGTCGGCTTGATCGGGCCGGACGGGGTGGGAAAATCGACGCTGCTCAGCATCATCGCCGGCGCGCGGCAGGTCCAATCCGGTCGTGCCTTCGTGCTTGATGGCGATATCGCAGATACCGCGCACCGCGCCGCGATCTGCTCTCGCGTCGCCTATATGCCGCAGGGGCTCGGCAAGAATCTTTATCCCGACCTCAGCGTCGGTGAAAATATCGCGTTCTTCGGCCGGCTGTTCGGACTGTCCCGCGCCGAACGGGAGTGGCGAATTGCCGAGCTCTTGGACGGCACCGGGCTGAAACCTTTCGCCGAACGCGCCGCAAAGAATCTCTCGGGCGGTATGCGGCAGAAGCTCGGTCTATGCTGCTCGCTGATCCACGATCCCGATCTCCTGATCCTCGACGAGCCGACCACGGGCGTCGATCCATTGTCGCGGCGGCAGTTCTGGGAACTGATCGACCGCATCCGATCGCGCCGCGCCGGGATGAGCGTGATCGTCGCCACCGCCTATATGGAAGAGGCGGAGCGCTTCGACTTTCTCATGGCGATGAATGCGGGAAAAATCCTGGCTTCCGGCCCTCCGGCCGATCTCAAATCCAAGACCGGCGCGACGACCGTCGAGGACGCATTTATCGCGTTGCTGCCGGATGCGCTCCGTGGCGGACACAAGCGCCTGGAAATACCGCCGCGCCGCATGATCGATGGCGAGCCGGTCATCACCGCCCGCAATCTGACCTGCCGTTTCGGCGATTTTACCGCGGTCGACCGCGTGAACTTCACCATCGAGCGCGGCGAAATCTTCGGGTTCGTCGGCTCGAACGGTTGCGGCAAGACGACGACCATGAAAATGCTGACCGGCTTGCTGCCGCCGAGCGAGGGCGAAGCGCTGCTGTTCGGCAAGCCGCTCGACGCCCGCGACATCGCCGCACGCAGCCGCGTCGGATACATGTCGCAATCGTTCTCGCTCTATAGCGAATTGACGGTGCGCCAAAACCTGAACCTGCATGCGCGCCTGTTTCATATTCCAGCGAAGAAAGCGCAAGCGCGGCTTGACGAATTGATCGAACAATTCGGGCTAATTGACTATCTCGACAAGCGCGCTTCCGATCTGCCTCTGGGAATCCGCCAGCGGCTTTCGCTTGCGGTTGCCATCGTCCATGAGCCGGAAATGCTCATCCTCGACGAGCCGACATCGGGCGTAGACCCCCTGGCGCGCGACCGGTTCTGGGAATTGTTGATCGATCTGTCGCGCAACCGAGGCGTTACGATCTTCGTCTCGACCCATTTCATGAACGAGGCGGAGCGTTGCGACCGCATCTCGCTCATGGATTCCGGAAAAGTGCTGGCGACCGACGCGCCGTCGGAGCTCGTCCGAAAACGCGGCGCTGCGAACCTGGAGGATGCCTTCATCGGCTATCTCGAGGAGGCTATCGGCGCGCGCGTGTCGCCGATCATCGATGTCGCGCCCTCCGGCGAATCCCATATGCCCGACCCCGCACCACCGGCGCAGGCGTCTCGGCAACAGCGCTATTTCAGTCTGCAACGCCTGTTCGCCTATACGATCCGCGAAACGATCGAACTCATTCGCGACCCGATCCGGCTGATTTTCGCCTTGTTCGGCACCGCGTTTTTGATGCTGGTGTTCGGCTTCGGGATATCGACGGACGTCAACAATCTGACCTTCGCGGTACTCGATCACGATCAGAGCCACGAAAGTCGCGCCTATCTCGAGGAGCTTCGGGGATCGCGCTATTTCGTGGAGAAGCCGCCGCTCGCCGATTATGCCGATCTCGGCACGCGCCTGCAGAGCAACGAGATCGATGCCGGCATCGAAATTCCACCCGGTTTCGGCCGCGACATCGAGCGCGGACGCCCGGCTTGGGTCGGCGCCTGGGTCGACGGCGCGATGCCGTTTCGTGCGCAGACGATCCGCGGCTATCTGCAAGGCATGCACGAATTGTATCTAATCGATCCGGCGGTGCGGACGACGGCGCCCTCTTTCGATCCGCCGGCCGATATCGAAGTCAGGTTCAAATACAACCAGGATTTCGAAAGCGTCTACGCGATCGTGCCATCGACCATGTCGCTCCTGCTCGCGCTGTTCCCGGCGATCCTGATGGCGCTAGCGATCGTGCGTGAGAAGGAACTCGGCTCGATCACCAATCTCTATGTCACTCCGGTCACGCGCATCGAGTTTCTGCTCGGCAAGCAGTTGCCTTATATCGGCGTCGCCACGGCGAATTTTGTGCTGATGTTTCTGATGGCGCTATTCATCTTCGCCGTGCCGCTGAAAGGCAGTTTTCTCGCGCTCCTCCTCGGCGTCCTGCTCTATGTCACCACGACGACGGCCTATGGCATGGTGATCTCGGCCTTCGCGCGCACGCAGATCGCCGCCTTGTTCGGCACCGCCATTCTGACCGTCCTGCCGGCGACCCAGTTTGCCGGCATGATGGTGCCGGTCTCCTCGCTGTCGGGAACCGCCCAGATCATGGGCCGAGCCTTTCCGATGACTTATTTCGTGCCGATCAGCGTCGGCACCTTCACGAAGGGGTTGGGGTTTGCCGACCTGACGACGAATTTCGCAGCGCTTTGCATCTTCATCCCGGCACTGACGCTGATCAGCCTTCTGCTTCTGCGCAAGCAGGAACGCTAGGACACGGCGATGGGCAGCATCAGCAACATCTTTTGGCTCGGCACCAAGGAATTGCGCAGCTTCCTGCGCGATTACGTTCTCCTCGGCCTCGTCATCTATTCGTTTTCGCTCGCCATCATTGCGCAATCACAGAGCAACTCGCAGGAACTGCATAACGCTTCGATCGCGATCGTCGATGAGGACCATTCTGAATTGTCGCGGCGGATCGCGCATGCGTTCCTGTCGCCTTATTTCCAGGTTCCGCAATCGATCGCCGAGCGCGACGTCGTCCCTTTGATGAACGCCGGCAAATATACTTTCGTGCTCGACATCCCGCCGAATTTCGAACGCGACGTACTGGGCGGCCGCAAGCCGCAAATCCAGATCAATGTCGACGCCACCGCCATGGTCCAGGCCGGGCTCGGCGCGAGCTACACGCAACAGATCATCACCGCCGAGATTCAGGATTTTCTGTCGCATGCCGAAGGCACGGCGCTGTCGCCGGTCAATCTCAATGTCCGCATCGCGTTCAATCCGAACGTCACGACGGCGTGGTTCACCAGCGTCATGGGCATCATCAACAATGTCACCATGCTCGCGATCATCCTGGCGGGAGCTGCAATCGTACGCGAGCGCGAGCACGGCACGATGGATCATCTCCTGGTCATGCCGTTGACGCCGTTTGAAATCGCGATGTCCAAGGTCTGGGCCAACGGCTTGGTGATCACGGTTGCAGCCGGGTTGTCGCTCTATGTCGTCATTCGCACCATGCTCGGCATTCCGATCGCTGGTTCGATTCCGCTGTTTATGCTAGGCGTCATGATCTATCTCTTCTTCGCCTGCGCCATCGGCATATTCATCGGAACCATTGCCCGGTCGATGCCGCAACTCGGTCTGCTGTTCATGTTGATCTTCATGCCGATGAACATGCTGTCCGGCAGCAACACCCCACTTGAAAGCATGCCCCCGTGGCTGGCAACCGCGATGCAGGCGTCGCCGTCGACCCATTTCGTGTCGTTTGCGCAATCGATCCTGTACCGCGGCGCCGGCATCGAGATCGTGTGGCCGCAGTTTCTTATCGTGGCGGGGGTCGGCGGCCTGTTTTTCGTGATCGCAATTTTGCGCTTTCGCTCAAGCACGGCACAGGCGGCATAGGGCATTTCGTGGCCTGATTTTGCGCCAGATCAAGGAGCGACCACCGCTTTTGGGCTGAAATTGATAAACGGAGGGCAGATTGGCCGCTAATCCGATGGCGCAGGTTTTAGAACATAGCCACACCCCGAAAGGCATCCACGACCGCTTGGCGCGCGGACCGCGCAGTAACTATCTGCGCGACTGGATCTATGGCGGCATCGACGGCGCGGTGACCACATTCGCCATTGTGGCGGGCGTAGTCGGCGCCGACCTTTCGGCTTCGATTGTCTTAATCCTCGGTTTCGCCAATTTGCTCGCCGACGGTTTCGCCATGGCGGCAGGCAACTATATCGGGACCAAGTCCGAGCGCGACGATTACGAGCGCGTGCTCGGCATCGAGCGGCGGCACATCGCGTTGGTGCCGGACGGCGAACGCGAGGAAATCAGGCAGATTTTTGCGGCCAAGGGATTTACCGGCGACGATCTCGAGCGGGCTGTGAACGTTATTACATCCGATGTTGCGCTGTGGACCAAAACGATGGCGACGGAGGAATACGGCCTTGCGCCAACGCAGAGGTCGTCGGTGCTCGCTGCTATGAACACATTCGCAGCATTCATTCTGTGCGGCGCCGTGCCTCTGGTCAGCTACCTCTCGGCAGGCGGGCTGGCCGCGTGCGTAATTGCTACCGGACTGACATTCTTTCTCGTCGGCGCCGTGAAAAGCCGATGGTCGCCCGCGAGCTGGCTGCGGTCGGGTCTCGAGACTTTCGTCATCGGCATGAGCGCGGCCGCCTTGGCCTTTGCGGTCGGCTATGTTCTGCGCACCGGTTTCAACATGCCGGTTGTATAGGGGCTTGAATTGCCGATGGTACAATTGCAACTGGGTCCGACCGCACAAGCGTCCTCTGCCCCTGAGGCGGCGGAAACCGGAATACAGCACCGGCTATGGCGCACTCAAAAGCAAAGGCAGCCGACTAAGCCGCCCGCCGCCGAAGAACTTGTCGCAACGAGTTTGCTGTCGGCCGAAGCCGCATGCCAATGCGCCGGTTCGAGCAGCACAGGTCTTACGCCCGATGAGGTCGCGCTACGCCTGAAGACCTATGGCCTCAATCTGGTGACCCGCGAGCAGGCGCCGACGATCCTTCAGCAGCTCTGGAGCCGGACAAGAAACCCCCTCAACGCGCTCCTCATCACCTTGGCCGCGGTCTCGCTCTTTCTGGGCGACGCGCGCGCCGCCATTGTCATTGCCATTATGGTCTTTCTCTCGATCACGACGGCGTTCATTCAGGAGCATCGCTCGAACGAGGCGGCGGCGCGGCTGCGCGCCCTAGTGAAGACAACCGCGAGCGCCAGGCGGGTCGCCGGCGGCGAACACGGCGGCTTTACAGAAGTCCCCATCGAGACATTAGTTCCGGGCGACATCGTACGATTATCAGCCGGAGACATGATCCCGGCCGATCTGCGGCTTCTCGAAGCGAAGGATTTTTTCGTCAATCAGTCGGCTTTGACCGGCGAGGCCATGCCGGCCGAAAAGTACGCGCATGCGTGCGAAGTCCGTATGGATGATCCCTTCGACCTGCCCAATATCTGCTTTATGGGCGCCAATGTCGTCAGCGGCTATGCCGACGGCGTCATACTGCGCACCGGAGGGCGAACATTTTTCGGGCAATTGGCCGACGAAGTGGCCGGTCGCTATGTGCCGACCGCATTTGATCGAGGCATCGATCGGTTCACCTGGCTGATGATACGTTTCATCATTGTCATGGGGCCGCTGGTGTTTTTTATCAACGGCTTCACCAAGCACGATTGGCTAGAGGCGCTCTTGTTCGCGGTGTCGGTCGCCGTAGGCCTGACGCCGGAAATGCTGCCGATGATCGTGACGGTCAACCTGGCGAAAGGCGCCACCGCAATGGCCCGCGCCAAGGTCATCGTCAAGCGGCTCAATGCCATTCAAAACCTCGGTGCGATGGATGTGCTCTGCACCGACAAGACCGGAACGCTGACGCAGGACCGGATCATCCTCAAGAGGCACCTGGATATTCGCGGCGAAGAGTTGGAACGCGTTCTCCAATATGCCTATTTGAACAGTCACTTTCAGTCGGGATTGAAGAACCTACTCGACGTTGCGGTCCTCGAACATGTGGACATCCACAAAATTCTGAACATCGACACCGGCTTCAGCAAGGTCGACGAAATACCTTTCGACTTCTCGCGACGGCGCCTGTCGGTCATCGTGGCGCACGGGCAGGACAAGCATGTTCTCATTTGCAAAGGCGCGGTCGAGGAGATTTTTGCGGTTTCCACCCAATACGAGATCGACGGCATGAAGAGCCCGCTTGATGCAAGTCACTTCGCGGCGGCGAAAGACCAGACGGTCGCGCTCAACGAGGATGGATTTCGCGTCGTCGCCGTCGCCTACAAGGAGATCGACAGTCCCAAGGCTTCGTATTCCATTGCCGACGAGAGCGACCTTACGCTGCTCGGCTATATCGCCTTTCTCGATCCGCCCAAAGATAGCGCGCGTGAAGCGATTGCCGCCCTCGCGAGCAAGGGCGTGCAGGTCAAGATCCTGACCGGAGACAACGAGATCATCACTCGCAAAATCTGCCGGGAAGTGAAAGTGGAAGCTGGCACCATTCTTCTCGGCAAAGACATTGAGCGCATGAGCGACCAGGATCTGGCGGGCCTGGTCGAACGCACAAGCGTTTTTGCGAAGCTTACGCCGTCACAGAAAGAAAGAATTGTCGGCGCCTTGCACATGAAAGGTCACGTGGTCGGTTTTCTCGGCGACGGTATCAACGACAGCCCGGCGCTAAGAGCTGCGGACGTCGGCATTTCCGTCGATACGGCCGTCGATATTGCAAAGGAATTGGCGGATATCATCCTGTTGGAAAAAAGTCTGCTGGTGCTTCAGGACGGCGTCGTCGAGGGACGCAAAATCTTCGCCAACATCACGAAATATATCAAAATGGGCGCCAGCTCCAACTTTGGTAATATGTTCAGCGTACTTGGGGCGAGCATATTCCTGCCGTTTCTGCCGATGGCGCCGATCCAGGTGCTCACGAACAATTTGCTCTACGACTTCTCGCAAACAGCCATTCCGACCGACAACGTCGATGACGACTATATCGCGGCGCCGCGGCGCTGGGATATCAGCAACGTCTTCAAATTCATGGTGTTTATAGGGCCGATCAGCTCGATCTTCGACTACGTGACTTATGGCATGATGATCTACGTCTTCGGCGCTTGGACCAATCCCGCGTTGTTCCAAACCGGCTGGTTTGTCGAATCTCTTCTGACCCAGACGCTCATCATTCACATCATTCGCACCGCCAAGATTCCCTTTATTGAAAGCAGGGCAAGTGCGGCGCTCATCGGCACCACGATCGTGATCTGCATTATCGGCGTGACGCTGCCGTTCACCTGGGCCGGCGGCGCGCTCGGCTTCATACCGCTGCCGCGGCTCTATTGGCCGCTTGTCGCGGCCATCCTGATGAGCTACGCGGTTCTGACGCACCTGACCAAGCTGTGGTTTGTGCGCCGGTGGGGAATGTAAACCGCAGAACCGGTCCGCTCCCGATATCGCGACCAGCCACGCAGAGCTTCATTCCATAATGTGCAGCAGCGTGACTTCCTCGTCAGGAGTCATCTCTTCCGGATCGGTAGCGGATTTCACCGCTTGATCGCGCGGCTCAAGCGCGGTGGCCAGGGCCTTGGCGGCCTGCGCCAGCGCGTCGCGATGCGTTTCGTCGACAAATCCGCTGGCAACGCTTTTTGCCAGATCGGAGAGAATTTCGGCGAACAGCGCATAGTGAATATGCATGTGCACCGATTTGCGGACGCTCTCATCGCCGCCATGGTGCAACGTCAGCGCGATCCCTGCCTCGTCGAGATGCGCATCGAAATCGGACGATCGTTCGAAAGTTCCCATATAAAGCTTGTCGGGATATTCGAGAGCAACCTCGGCTTTGTCGGGAATCGGTTTCATGATCATCTCCATCGACGCGATCCGGCACTGTTTTTCTTTAAACCCAGGCTGCACCAGCCATTGTGATCTAGATCAAATTCACGCCGCGATCCTGACTTGAACGCCTTCAGCTGAATCTGAGGACCTCGGCCGATCCGATCGGGTCCGGCGCGCCACTATTGAGGCATCGCAAAGACATGCTATTGCCGACGTGGCATAATTGCTCGTGAATTGAGGAAATAGCATGTCGGATGTGGCCGCCGGCGCCTCCGCCAACGCGATTGTCGGCGCGACGGCCAATGCGACTATTAATGCCTTTGCCGGTCTGACCAGCGATGAGGTTTCGCGGCGGCGCCAAACATTCGGACCGAATGCCATACCGGATTCGACGCCGCACCCGGCGCTGGCTTTGGCGCGGAAATTTCTCGCGCCGGTGCCCTGCCTGCTCGAAGCTGCGATCGCGCTACAGCTTTTCCTCGGCGAATATATCGAAGCCTCGATTATCGGCGGGCTTTTGGTCTTCAATGCCGCAATCGGTTTCTTTCACGAGCGCCGCGCCCAGGCGACCATTGCGGCGCTCAAGTCGCGTCTGGCGTTGAACGCCGCTGTCCGGCGGGACGGATCGTGGCGGACCGTACCGGCCGCTGACCTCGTTCCGGGCGACGTGATCAAGCTCTCATTGGGCAGCGTCGTGGCGGCGGACGCCCGGCTGCTCGAAGGGTCCGTCCTGCTCGATCACTCGATGCTCACCGGCGAATCGCTGCCGATCGAAGGCGAGACCGGACGCGACACTTTTGCCGGCGCGATGGTGCGCCGCGGCGAAGCCGTTGCCCAAGTCACGGCGACTGGCCAGCGCACCAAATTCGGCCGCGGCGCCGAACTCGTCCGCACCGCCTATGTCGAGAGCTCGCAGCAGAAGGCCGTGTTGCGGGTGGTGCGCAATCTCGCCGGCTTCAATGGCGTGATGACGCTCGCTTTGCTCGCTTACGCCTACAAGATCGGCATGCCCGTCAGCGAATTCGTTCCCCTTGTGCTGATCAGCGTCTTGGCGTCCATTCCCGTCGCGCTGCCGGCGACATTTACCCTTGCCACCGCGCTCGGAGCGCAGGCCCTCACCCGCCAAGGCGTGTTGCCGACCCGGCTCTCCGCTGTGGACGAGGCCGCCAGCATGAACGTTCTTTGCGCCGATAAAACCGGCACGCTGACGCTCAACGCACTGCGCGTAACGGTAACGCAACCGATGCCGGGCTTTAACGAAGCGCGCGTCTTGGCGCTCGCGGCGTTGGCCAGTTCGGAAGGTGGACTCGATCCTGTCGATGCCGCCGTCCGCGGCGCTGCCGAGGGCAAGAGCAGCACCGACCTGCCAAGGCGCATCAAATTTGTGCCCTTCGATCCGGCGACAAAAATGTCCGAGGCTCTTGCCGCGGATTCGGGCGGGTCCACGCTCCGCATCGTCAAGGGCGCCTTCGCGGTCGTTCACGGGCTCTGCGACCCGTTGCCGGAAGCGGCGGCTGGGGCCGCGAAGTTGGAGGCGGAAGGTTTTCGTGTGCTGGGCGTCGCGCTTGGGCCGTCCACGCCGCTCCGGCTTGTGGGTCTTATCGCGCTCAGCGATCCGCCGCGGCCGGAGGCGAAGGCCTGCATTGCCGATTTGCAGAAACTCGGCGTAAAGACCGTGATGGTGACGGGCGATGCCCCGACGACGGCTGCCGTGATCGCCCGGGCAGTCGGGATCGACGGCGCCGTATGCCCTGCGGCCGCGATCCCCGAAGACAATCGTATCGAGGAATTCGGCGTCTTTGCCGGCGTGCTGCCTGAAGACAAATTCCGGCTGGTCAAAGGCCTGCAGAGCGCCGGCCGTATCGTCGGCATGTGCGGAGACGGCGCCAATGACGCGCCGGCACTCAGCCAGGCGCAAATCGGCATTGCTGTGTTCGGCGCGACTGACGTCGCGAAATCGGCCGCCAGCATCGTGCTCACCGAGCCCGGATTGAGCGGAATCCTCGCCGCCGTGCGCGAAGGCAGGATCACGTTCCAACGCATTCTGACTTACACGCTACGATCGATCGTCCATAAAACTTCGCCAAGTGCTGTTTCTCGGCACCGGCCTTGTCATGACCGGCCACGCCATCCTCACGCCGATGCTGATGGTCCTCTCGATGATGACCGGCGACTTTTTGGCGATGTCGTCGACCACCGACAATGTGCGGCCGTCACGGCTGCCGAATGCGTGGCGCATCGACAACCTGACGGTCGTCGGTATCATATTGGGGCTTTGCGACCTGATCTTTTGCGCAAGCGTGCTGGCGATCGGCAAATTCTGGATCGGGCTCGATATTAACGCGCTGCGAACGCTGACCCTGGTCACGCTGACATTCAGCGGCCAAGCCATTTTCTACGTCGTTCGCGAACGGCGGCGCATTTGGTCGTCACGGCCGAGCCGCGTCGTCATTTTATCGTCGATCGCGGATATGTTGATCATTCCAAGCTTGGCGATCGGCGGCATCCTGATGGCGCCGCTGTCACCCACGATCGTGGCCGCAGTTTTGGCCGCATCGGTCGTCCTGGCGCTGGCTCTTGATCAAGTCAAAGTCGCGATCTTCACGCATCTGAGGATGGTATGAGGTCCGTCTAGAGCATGATCCCGAAAAGTGGAAAACGGTTTTCGGAAAAAGATCATGCTCAAGCGAAAAGCCTAGACGCTGATCCGATTCAAATTGAATCGGATCAGCGTCTAGGCCTCGACCGTTGATTTTTCCTCAACAGTGGCGCGCCAGCGCTCGACTTCCGCCAGTTGCGCTTCCGGTCGATCGACCACGACTTTGCCGCGGCCGAGATAGACGGCGCCGACCCCGCCGTCGATGGAAAGCCAATCGCCTTCCTTAACCGTTGCTTGCGGCAGGCGCGCGCAATGCTGCGCCACATCCACCGCAAGTTCCGCGCAACCGACAATGCAAGGCTTGTCGAGCTGGCGGGCCACCAGCGCCGCATGCGCGGTCCGGCCGCCGACGGCAGTAACGATTCCCGCCGAAACCGCGAAACCGCCGACATCGGCAGTGCTGGTATCGGGACGAACGAGAATGATCGGATCGCCGCTCGCCGCGAGCCGCATCGCGCTTTCCGGATCGAATGCCGCGCGCCCCACGGCAATGCCGGCCGACGCAGCGGTACCGTTCACGATCGGCTCCCCGGCGTCGGCTAGGCGCTTATTTGTGAGTTTGTGCAATTCCACGCCGTTCAAGCGCCGCAGCCCTTCCGCTGGCGTGATGCGGCCTTCCCTGACCAAGTCGATCGCGATGCGCAGCGCCGCCTGCGGCGTCCGCTTTGCCGAACGCGTCTGCAGGATCCAGAGCTTGCCGTCCTCGATAGTGAATTCGACATCCTGAACATCGCCGAATTCGCGCTCGAGCCGCGCCAGGGCTTCGCGCAATTGCACAGCGACCTCGGGCAAGGTGCGGATGATCGCCTCCTCGGTTTCAGGCGTGCGCTTGCCGGACACCACGTCCTCCCCTTGCGCGGCGAAGAGAACGTCGATGACCGGCGAATTGGCTCCGGTCGAAGGATCGCGCGAAAACGCCACGCCGGCGCCGGAGGTCGCGCCGCCATTGCCGAACACCATGGCCTGAACCGTGACCGCGGTGCCTCTCAAATCCTCCAACTGCTGCAGCCGGCGATAGGTGACGGCACGGTCGCTGGTCCACGACCGGTACACCGCTTCGGCCGCGGCGCGAAGCTGCTCCATCGGCGTCTCCGCGAGCGGATAGTGTTCCTCTTCGATCGCCTTGTGGTAGGACGCCGCGAGCCGCTCCAGGGCTTCGCTGTCGAGCGCCTGCTCGCTGCCGACACCTTCGGCGGCGATCATGTCATCAAGCCGTTTCTTGAAAGCCGCGGCATCCATGCCAAGAACGACGGTGCCGTAGCCTTCGAGAAAGCGGCGGCGGCAGTCGAAGGCAAAGCGCGGATGCCCGGTCATGCGCACAAGGCCCTGAACCGCGGCCGGCGTACAACCAACATCGAGCACGGTATCGAGCATGCCCGGCATCGAGCGCGCGGCGCCGGAGCGCACCGATACCAACAGCGGATGCCGGCGGTCGCCGAATTCCCGGCCGGTCGCCTGTTGCAGAAATTCAATTCCTGCCGACAGGCAGTCGGCGAGCCGCCGCCGTGCGTCGGGGTCACCGTCGACGATGGCGCCGCATAGCTCCACCGGGAGCACGAAAGCCGGCGGGACTGGAAGGCCGAGCGCCGCCATACGCGCAAGATTCGCCGCCTTGGCGCCGACGATTTCGGCGGGAGGCTGTTCGCTCGATCCGGCATGAATACGTACGATTTGCATCTTCGCGTACCCGATTACGTGGCAAAAAAGAGTGGCAAGGATCACGTCGCAAGATCGGCAAGCACGTGCTCGCGCAGGATATGGCCGAAAGCCGCGAGCCGGTCCGTCGCCCGTTCCAGAGCGCGGGCCAGCTCGATCACCGACAGAGCCGTTTTCAGATCGAATTCACCCGTCAGAATTTGCGCCGTCACCCTGCGTTCCGCGGCGTCCGCCGCGTGCTCGGCATCGATGAGCCGCGCTGTTGCCGCAAGCGCATCTTCGGAATCGACGCGGTGGCCTTCGGGCACCTCGGCCGCAGCGGCGACACCGGTAGCGGCCGCTTGCGTGCCCGCAACCACCTCGGCGCAAAGCTCGTCCAAGGGATCGATCAGTTCGGTTGCAAGCTCGGCCGGAACGAGCGAGGCGATGAAGGCCGCCTGCTCAAGCTCGTCGATCGCATTTTCGATTTGATTGACCAGGTTCTCGATGCGGCGGTCGGCATCCAGCCGGGCGATTTCACCGCGTGCCTCGGTCGCGATCCGGTCGGCCTTTTCCTCGATATGCCGCGCCGTCTTCACCAGCGCCACGCAGTCGAAGGGCCGGCGGGCCCGGCGGGCGACGACAAATTGGCCGACCGCGGCGCCGATCTCGCGCGCCAGGCCGGCCTGACGCATGACAATCGCCAGCAGCGCGACCTCGACGCGTTGCAGGTGCCGCACGAGGTCGGCCTCGATCCGGTCGCGCGCCAGCCGCACCGAGCCCCCTGCCAGCAACGCCTCGGCGGAAACCCGCAGCACGGTCTTGAGAAAGTCCACTGCCGCCTCGCGCCCGAGCGCGCGGTCGAGCTGCTCGCCGAACCCGATGCGCGTCGGCACCGCATGACGAACCGCGGCGGAGAGCAATTCGGCACCGCCGAGCTCGAGAAATCCGCGATGGCCGAAGCGATGCCGCGCCGCCCAATCGAGAATTTGAACCGCATCGTTCTTCGATACCCACGAGCGCAAGACTTTGCGCGCCTTATTCCAATCGATCAGAAAGACGAGCGATGCGCCGAGCGCTTCGAGAAAGGCATTCCGGCTGTCGGCGCCGTCGGCCGGAAAGCGGCCAGTGATGAGGTAAAAGACGCCGCCTTCGGCAAGGCTAGCCACGCTCTTGCGTTCGAGACCGCTCCATTGCACGGCAAAGTCATGGAACAGCCCGGTGAAGAACTTGGCCCGCGGCAGATGAACGTCGCTATAGGTGACCGTGACCGCGTCGGGCTCCACCGCAATCACCACGACATGCGCATCGGTTTCGCCGATGTCGTTTTGGATGGTGAAACGCGCGCCGGTCCGCGCCGCCGTCGTCGCCAAGCCGGAATGACCGAATTTCAATTTCTTGGTTGCCTCGAGTCCGCGCATGAAGGCCTCGATCGCCGGCCGGTCCTCCGGCAGCAAGCCATAGACATGCGCGCCGGCAATGACCGTCTCCGCATGTGCGGCCGCGAGACCGTTGAGCAGCTTGTGCACATCCATGATGAGGCGATGCAGGCTATCGCCGTCCTCGCCGGTGACACCGGTCAATCTGGCTATTTGCCGAAATTCAATGTCGTCACTGGAGCCGAACGGCATCGAACGTTCAATC
Source organism: uncultured Alphaproteobacteria bacterium (assembly GCA_963761185.1). Classification (GTDB taxonomy): domain Bacteria; phylum Pseudomonadota; class Alphaproteobacteria; order Rhizobiales; family Xanthobacteraceae; genus BOG-931. Next base: position 2,760,726 of record CAVXFY010000009.1, on the reverse strand, counting down.
GCCGCGAGCCGCGCCAGGACGCGCTCGCCTTGCGCCGGGTCGGCAGCCTTCACGGCCCCGGCCATCATCGCCACGTCTTGCCAGACCGCGGTTCCAAGACTGCCGAGGCCGGGCGCCGTCAGCCGCCCGTCGGCCGACGACGTCGCGCGATTCACCAATGTCTCCATGGCCATCGGATCGATCCCGACGGCACGGCACTCGTTCGTGAGGTCGAATTTCACGCCGCTGGGATCGCGCGCGCGACAGCCTGCCGCTTGCAACACGCTCAGACGAACCTTCACGCTGTCGTTTGCCGCCAACCCCTCGGCGATACGCGAAGGCAGCAACAAATCGGATTGGCCCAGTTGCTCGACGATCTCGGATTTCATGTATCGGCACCGTTGGATAAGTGCCAATAGAACACGGTTGGGCGACAATGTCTTGAGCTGGATCATTCACCAATCCGTCACATAACGCATGGCAATGGCGATGTTCACAGACATGCAAGTTCCCGAAATTCACCAGCTGGTGGTCATATTCGAATGCCACAATTGATCCAGATCAAAATGCGGATCTTTTTGACTTGGGCTTCGATGCCGGGTTCTCGGCAAGATCAATGGCGGCGTTGAGATTTTTCTGAATTTCGCCAAGCGATGCCAATAATTCGTGCACTTCCGTGATGCTGAGACTGCTGGCGGCGGTGGCAACGACGTCCCGGGCAAGGCGGATGAGCTTCGGTTTGAGTTTTCTGGCTTTTGGCGTGAGCCAGATGTGCAATTTTCGTTTGTCTGTCCTGCTACGCACTTTCCTGACCAATCCTCGCGCCTCCATGTCCCTCAGCGCGATCAAGACTGTGGGCTCTTTCGCGCCGATGCGGTCGGCAAGCTCCCGTTGGGTCAGGCCATCTTCGTTCCACAACGCCCGCAGGAAATACCAGCCGCCAAGAGTGACTTCGTACGGTTCGATCTTTAATTGCAAGTAGCGCTGTAAGGCACGATGGGTTGCCCGCACCTGATAACCGATACTTTGCTCGAACGGCAATTCGTCGGAGGAGTTTTTCGGCGGCCATGACCCTTGCCTGCCGTTTTTCTGCATTGGCCCCTCGCTCCTTCTTGCCCCGGGAGGTTGTCATTTTCCCTTAGATGTCTAAGTATATGCGTTCGGTCGATGGATGCACTATGGCGGATTCGGCGGATACTGAGCAGCTCAAACTGACCGTGACGAGGAAAACTCAAGTCGCGGACGACACCTATATGTTCGAGCTGCGGCTTCCCGCTGGCGGCGAATTGCCGGAATTCACGCCGGGGGCGCATATCACCGTGGCGGCGCCAAGCGGTCAGAAGCGACGCTACTCGCTGTGCAACGACAGCCAAGAACGTGATCGCTACGTCATCGCCGTAAAACGGGAAAAATCCGGCCGAGGCGGCTCGTTGAGCTTTACGACGGCGGTCGATCAAGGCTCCGAAATCGACGTGGAGCCGCCCGCGAATGATTTCGAAATGTCGCGAACGGCGCCGAAGTCGTACATCTTTATCGCGGGCGGAATTGGCATCACGCCCCTCCGGTCGATGATCAAGCATCTCATTCGCCTCGGGAAGGCGAACTTCAGACTCTATTATTTTGCGCGCACGCCTCCGCTGATGGCATTTCGGGATGAGTTCTCCGCACCGGATTTCGCCGGCAAGGTCGTTTTGCACCACGATAACGGCGATCCCGACCAGGCCTACGATCTTTGGCCGGTGCTGGAAGAACAGCGAGGGGCGCACCTTTATTGCTGCGGCCCGCGTGGCCTCATGGACGCTGTGCGCGACATGACCGGTCATTGGTCGGATTCCGCGGTTCATTTCGAGGACTTCGTCGGCGCCACGGTCAACTATGCCGAGGATACGCCATTTACTGTTGTCCTCGCCAAAAGCCAAAGACGGTACGAGGTGCCGGTCAAGGTTTCGATCCTCGACATATTGCGCAAGCACGGCCATGTGCTGCCGAGTTCGTGCGAGAGCGGGACCTGCGGCACGTGCCGCACCCGCTACACCGCCGGCGAGCCCGATCATCGCGATCTCGTTCTGTCGGATCGCGAAAAATGCAGCGACATCATGATTTGCGTCTCGCGCGCAAAATCGCCCGAACTCACGCTCGACATCTGAACGAGACCAAGGCCATGAACGATCCGCTACGTCTAGGGGTAATCGGCCTCGGCCGGGCCTTCACTCTGATGCTGCCGACTCTCGCAGCGCATCCTCTCATCCGCTTGGTAGGCGCATATGACCCCCGCGCCGATGCGCGCGCGCGCTTTGCCGCGGATTTCTCAGCGACAGCGCATGAGAGTGTCGAGGCACTGTGCGCGGACAGCGCGGTTCAAGCCGTTTACATCGCCTCTCCGCACCAATTTCATGTCGAGCATGTCAAACTCGCGGCAAGTTACGGCAAGCATGTGCTCGTCGAGAAGCCGATGGCCCTCAACGTCGCGGATGGTCTTGCCATGATCGACGCCGCGCGCGCCCGCGGAATTTGGCTCCTGGTCGGACACAGTCACAGCTACGACCTTCCCTATCTGCACACGCGCGAAATGATCTCGTCAGGCGTTTACGGTCACGTGCGCATGATCAATGCGCTCAATTTCACCGATTTTTTGTATCGGCCGCGCCGTCCTGAGGAACTCGATACGCGCCGCGGCGGAGGCGTCGTCTTCAGCCAGGCGGCGCATCAGGTCGACGTCGTGCGGCTGCTCGCGGGTTCACCCGTCGCGGCTGTGCGCGCCTTTACCGGCAGCTGGGACAAACGACGTCCGACGGAAGGCGCCTATAGCGCGCAAATCGAATTCAGCGGCGGCGTCTTTGCGTCCTTGACCTACAGCGGATACGGCCATTTCGATACCGACGAGTTCAACGGCTGGATCGGGGAACTCGGGCAGAAGCGCGACCCCGACAGTTACGGCGGCGCGCGCGCATCGCTGAGCCTGGCCAAGACCCAAGACGACGAAACGAAGCTCAAGGATCAGCGCGCTTACGGCCCCTCGGCAAGTGATGCCTTCCAGGGCGGCAAGGGTCTTACGCATAACCACTTCGGCCTCATCGTGGTCAGCTGCGAACATGCCGACCTTCGCCCCACCTCGGAAGGCGTGTTCGTCTATGGCGACTTCGAGCGCCGGCTGGAAAAGCTCGATGTTCCGGCCGTGCCGAGATCCGAGGTCGTCGACGAATTCTATGCCGCCGTCGTCATGGGGCAGCAGCCGCTGCACAACGGCGAGTGGGGACTGGCGACACTCGAAGTGTGTTTGGGAATTCTGCGCTCCGCGGAGACCAAACAAGACGTCCGCCTCGAGCATCAAATCTAGAGCTCGCGCCCGAAAGCGGACAGGCTTTGCAAAAGGCAAAGATATTAATCGACCTGATTGGCCTTTGACGCGATGATGGCGAGGACGTCGGTTTCCGCGGCTGCTGCCGATTTATAGCGCGCGCGGGTGGTGACGATCGGCTGTTCGGCGTCCGCTGGGTGATAAATCGCCACATAGAACATTTGCGATCTTTCGTCTTGCAGCGGCTCTATCCGAATCAAGGTCATGATCGCTCCTTGGTCGCTCCTTATCGTGCCTCATGGGATCGCTGGGGCAAAGGACCGTCACCTGGCGATTTCCGCCGACGCTGGCGTCGTCGACTGTTGTGTATCGAACGGCTGTCCGTAAGTCGGGCAGCCATTCGGTCTAGGCCGCCGCGCCCGCCATTTCGCGCTCAGTTTCGTCTTCTTCGAGACTGGCGAGAACGGAAACCTCCTCGGGCGAAGCGCCTAATGTCCGCCACGGCACGCTCTTCTCCACGACGCCCTGATAGGACCGCAACTTGGCCTGCGGCAGATGCGGCGCGATCAAGCCGATGACTTTTTCGTTCGCCTGGAAACTGTTGACCGCATCGAGCATGAGCCGGCGGAACTGTACGATGGCGATGTCGCTTGCGCCGAGCCGCTCTTGGGTCCGGTCGGCGATCGGCCCCATCGATTCCCACATGGCAATATCCTGATTTGGAATTCCGGGAATCCCCGTGAAGTTTTCTTCCTTCATCTGGGCCCGGTCTTGAAGATAGTCGTTGCCGTCATGCCGCTTGATCGGCCGGAAATGCGCGTCGACGTCTTCGCCCACGACCAAGACGCAGAATTTGCGCCATCTCTCGGTGTCGATCCCGACTTGGTCGCCTTCCCGCCAAGCAATGAAGTGAAAGTAACTGCTTGAATTGTTGCGCGGGACTATGACGGTCGCCAGATTGTATGAACTGTTCGGCGGAATAAGCGCCGTGAACGGCGCAACGTAGGTCGTGATCCGGACGTAGTCATGCGTGGCGGCGTTTGCGATCGGCCGCCGGATCGCGGCATAGCGCATGCCGTAATTCGTGAGCTGCACCTGAATCCTCGGGTTCTTGTCCGTCGAAGGCCGAACCCAATGGTCACCTTTCGCCGCGGCGTCTCCTTTCGCCGGCCGCATATCCGAGGAATGCAGCGAAGAGGAATGCGCGGAATTGATCTGGCCCTCCATGATCTGCGCCCAATTGCACGGCAGCTCGATTTTCGCGATCGCGATTTCCGTTTCCGCCGTCGGCGCCCACGGCGGGGCTTCGAATTCCGGCATCAATTCGGCGGGGCCCATATAGGTCCAGATGAAGCCGCCGGCCTCGCGCACCGGATATGAGAGATGCTTGGCCTTCTCGCTCAATCCGCTCTGCTTCGGCTCCGACGGCATGTCGACGACGTTGCCCTCGGTATCGAATTTCCAGCCGTGATAAAGGCAGCGCAGACCGCATTGCTCATTACGCGCGAACGCCAGCGAGGCTTTGCGATGCGGGCAGGCCTCGCCGAGCACGCCTATTTTGCCGTTGCTGTCGCGGAAGACGACCAGCTTTTCTCCGAAAAGCTGAACCCGGACGGGAGCGCCATCGGGTTCAGCAACTTGTTCGGAAAGGACCGCCGGAACCCAGTGCCGCCTCATGAGGCGGCCCATCGGCGCCTGTCCATCGACACGGCACAGCAGCTCGTTCTCTTGCGCGGTCAGCATGGGTTTGGCCTCCCAAAGCTCGGGTCCCCAGTTTTCGACCGAAACAACTTAGGTCACTAATATGACGTGATCTTCCAGCCGTCTAGGGGCTGAAATTACGACGCGGCCGGAAAGCTATTCCGGTCTTGGTGCAATGGCTTAATAGGCTAAGGTTTATCCCAAGGCGATCGAGAAGGCCTCGGGTGCAATTCGTGTTGGCATTTGTCGCGAGTTGGTTGGAAACTGGAAGAGTTTCCTTATTACAGCCCAAAGGATTTGGAGACCCCTTTCTCGGGCCTCGTCTCGGAGACCGGCAGCTTTGTCTGGAGGGGCATCGAAATTTTCTGGGGCCGCAAACCGAACGGGACTTCACGGACCTAGGCGCAAAGCTGCGAACGTGGCGCTAGCGGAGGGAGTGTACCTGCAAACCAACTTTCTCTAAATCGCCTTCTCCAGTACTCAGTGGGGCCACGTTGCCGCGGCTCAGCGTTACGTGCTGTTCGTGCTCCCGATCTTCACATCACGCTGTTCATTGACGCGATCTCGTTCAGCCGCGGGCGCGGCCTTCGTGGCGCGACCCCCTAGAGCGCCCCACACCATTGACGGAGCAGGCGCCCGAAGCTTAAGCCGCGGCCCGTTCCGGCGGCGCCATGAATTCCGGACCGATCGGCGTTCGCACGTGATGCGCCACGATTTCGTCAATTTCCACCATCGCGGCGGCATCGATCTTCCAGCCCAATACATCTTGGACCGGATCGAGCTGCGCCGGATGCCGCGCGCCCCACAGTGCGATCGTGTTTGGCGAACGGTCCAGTACCCAGCGCACCGCCAGATGAATCACGCGCTTGCCGAATCGCTCTTGCGCAAAGCGGTCGAGGGCGGCCACTGCGGCAAGGTGTTCAGCGTAGTGCGGGGCTTTGAATTTCGGATCGCCGGCGCGCAGATCGCTGTCGGGAAAGCGAGTGTCGGCTTTCATCCGCCCCGACAAAAGCCCGCGACAGAGTGAACCATAAGCCAGCATGGCGAGCTCCTGCTTTTGCGCATAAGAAAAAACGTCCGATTCAATCGCGCGTTCGAGCAGATTGTACGGCGGCTGCACAGCGTGCAGCGGCGCCACTGCACGAAAAGTATCCATTTGGGCGGGGCTGAAATTGCTTACGCCGATGGCGCGGATTTTTCCAGCCTTGAGCAGATCGTCCATCGCGCCGGCGGTTTCTTCAATGGGCGTGTTCGGATCTGGCCAATGGACCTGATAGAGATCGATCACATCAGTACGCAATCGCCGCAGTGAGTTGTCGATCTCCTCGAATATGCGGGCGCGGCTAGCGTTGCGGAACGGTTTTTCGTCCTTCCAATCAAGCGCGACCTTAGTGGCGACAAAGGCGTGGCTGCGGCGACCGCTTTCGGCGAGCGCCTTGCCGACGATTTCCTCCGATCGCCCGAAACCGTAAACCGGGGCGGTATCGATCAACGTGATGCCGCGATCGAGCGCCGCGTGAATCGTGCGGATGGACTCAGCCTCGTCAGTGCCGCCCCACATCCAACCGCCGATCGCCCAGGTTCCAAGCCCAATACGCGAGCAATCGGTTCCCGCGATTAGCGTGGTTTCCATCCGTGTTTCTTTTGACATAATCCTCTCCATTCCAATCGGCGTTGGGTGCAGGCGACAGAACGCCCAAAAACCGGCCGTTATTGGCCGGTTTTGGAGCACGAGAAGATATTTACTGTCGGAGCGTCACTACGCTGCCGTCGGGTCCATATCCGGGAACACCCGAAACGTTCGCGGCGGAACCGAAAGACGCGCCGCGCTGGCCGATAGTGTTGTCGGTTTTTTGCTGAGCATTCGAGGCCTGTCCAAGCGTCACCACACTGCCGTCAGCGGCATATCCAGGAATGGTTTGGGCAAACGCCGGTGATGCCAATGTGATCGCAGCCAATGCGGCGACCACGGCTAATTTCGACTTCTTGATCATGGTTCTCTCCTGATTACGATGAAAGCAAAGGCACGTAACAACCTTGCCATGCTCTACATAAGGGTGGCCTCGTGCCGTTTAATAGCGACGAATTGAATGGACTATTTGCGAAACGCGAAAAATGCCGGGTGAAGGAAGAACATGAAGCCGCCACACCGCGGCGTTTGCGATCGCAGCTTGGTTTCTAACAAAACGCTCCATGCAGGCGTCGGACTTGGCGTGATGTCCGCCAACTCAGGCTCGTCACCCCATTTGTCGCTCCGGCGCGTGGCGCGAATCGGTCGACGAGATCACCCCTCGAAGGAGGTCATCTTAATGCTGCGTTTATGCGCGCAGGAATCAAAATCGATCTGGCGTAAATTCCTTGCAAGCAGATCGATGAACGAACGCACCTTAGCCGGCAAGTGCTCGCGGTGCGGATAGAGCGCGTCGATTGAAAATTGTTGTCGCAAAAACTCGTCTAGAATCGGCACGAGAGCGCCGGACTTCAGATCGTCGATCAAGAACGGAATTGGCGCTATAAGTATTCCCTGACCGTGGACACACGCCATGCGGAACGCGATAGGGCTGTTTGTTTCTAGATTTCCCGACATACGCACCGGAAAATCTCCATCCGAGCCGGTGAACACCCACTCTCTTCCATCTTTACTGTGAGTGGCGTCGTAGAAGATGAGGCAGTTATGTTTGGTCAGCTCAGACGGATGCTCAGGTCGGCCGTGCTTTGCGAGATATTCCGGGGACGCGCAAACCGCCATGCGATACTGAACGAGGCGACGAATGATAAGGCTCGGATCCGGGGCGGCCGCATACCAGATCGCTAGGTCGAATCCCTCCTCGACGAGATCGAGCATGCGGCTCGTCGCGGTCAGATGAATTGTCACCTCCGGATACAGATTATTGTATTCTGCAATCGATGGAGCGATCAGCCGGGGAATGCCCGGAGACGTGTTGAGCCGCAGAACGCCTTTTGGCTTCGATTGAAGCACTTGGGCGGCTTCATCGGCATCTTCTATTTCCGAAAGGATCTGGACGCAGCGCTCGTAGTACACGCGGCCCGCCTCAGTGAGGCTGACACTGCGCGTCGTGCGGTTGAGTAAGCGCACGCCAAGCCGTTCTTCGAGCGATTTGACATGGGTGGTGACAACGCTGGTCGCGAGGTTGAGCTGTCGCGCCGCGGAGGTAAAACCGCCGGTGTCGACCACTTTGACGAACGATAACATCGTTGAGACGCGATCCATGGCTTATCCGTTGCGTCTGCCGTCACGGGCGGATTGTATCGCGTTGCACTACACGCTCAAGCCGTCACCCCTCGACAACCGCGTGCTCGGCCGCGGCCGATCCACCCGATTTCTTGAAAATAACCAGCAGCCCAAACAAAGCCAGCGTGGCGATCAGCAGCAGCTTGTAATCATCAATATAAGCGATGACCTGCGCCTGCTCCGTGACCAAGGCATCGAGCGCCGCTCGGCCGGCAGCGGTCAATGGGCTCAAAAACTGTGTCACGGTCGGGTCTTCGAAGCTGCGATTGACCGGGGTGACGTTTGCCGAGATGTCGGCATGGTTGACCTCGGTCATGGTGGTCAAGAGCGCGCTGAAGACGGAAATGCCGACGCTTGAGCCTATGCTACGCGAAAGGCTGAAAATGCTGGCCCCATCCGCACGATCCTCCGAAGAGAGCGTCGATAAGGTGACGGCGCTCATGGGAACAAAAAGAACGCCGAAACCTGCGCCTTGCACCAGCCCGGTGATGATAATTTCCTGTGCTGAAACGTCTGGGGTCCATACCGTCATGTCGTAGAAAGCCCAAGCGGAAAAGCCGAGACCAATCCCCAGTAGCAAGCGTGTATCGACTTTTCCGACAAACCGGCCGACGACTATTGTACCTATCATCGTTCCCACGCCACGCGGTCCCATGACCAAACCGGCGGTGAAGACCGGGTAGTTCATGAGGTCCTGCAGATAAGGCGGCTGTAGCGCAAGCGAGGCATAAAGGGTGATGAAGGCGACCACGCTGAAGATCACGCCGGCGGAAAGATTGCGATCGCGAAACAGCGCCGGCCGCATGAAGGGGCGCTCGGCTGTGAAGGTGTGAACCAGAAAGAGATACAAGGCTGCGCCGGCAACGAGCGCTTCGATGACGATTTCGCTTGAACCGAACCAATCCTTGATCTCGCCGCGGTCCAACATGATTTGGAATGCACCGATCGCCAGGCTGAGAGTGCCGAAGCCAAACCAGTCAAATTTCTGCGCTCCGCTCTGCGGGCTCTCCGGCAGAAACACCATCATGCCAAGAAAGGCGATAATTCCCAGCGGGACGTTGATGTAGAACACATAACGCCAAGTGTAATCTTGCGTTAGCCAGCCGCCGAGCACGGGGCCGAGCACGGGACCGACCACAACGCCCATGCCGAATAGCGCCATCGCGAAGCCCTGACGCTCTTTCGGGTAAATCGTGAGCAAGACCGTTTGTGACAACGGTATCATCGCCGCCCCGAATGCGCCTTGCACCAGCCGGAAAACGACAATCTGTGCCAACAAGTTCAGCCATGCCGCAGAGCATCGAGGCGAACGTGAAGCCGAGCGTCGAGATCATAAACAGGCGCTTGAGGCCGAAGCGGGCGACCAAAAAGCCGGTCGGCGGCGTCATGATCGCAGACGCGGTTATGTAGGAGGTCAGCACCCAAGTGATCTCATCCGGGCTTGTTGCCACGCTTCCCTGCACATAGGGCAAAGCGACATTGACGATCGTCGTGTCGAGCGTCTGCATCATCGCCGCGAGCAGCACCAAGGCGGTGATCGTCGTGCGATGGCTTCCAGACTGGGCGGCGTGGTCGGTCATGACTCGCCTCCCTGACCCTTGCCTCCATGATCGCGGTGGAACAATGCGGTCAGAAAGTGCGGCACGCCGCGGGCGCGGCCAGTGTCGACATCGATCTCGACGCTCATGCTGGATCGCAGCGGCGGCATACCGGCGTCGCTTGTGTCGATGCGCACGCGCAGCGGAATGCGCTGGACGACCTTGACAAAGTTACCGCTCGTGTTCTGCGCCGGCAGCAGCTGAAATTCTTGCGCTCCGGCAGGGCTGATGCTTTCGACGCTGCCATGCCATTGGACGTCAGGGTAAGTATCGACTGACACCGTCACCGGCTGGCCCGGCCGCACATAGGTCATCTGCGTTTCTTTTGGTTCGGCCTCCACCCAGGCGTGATCGGTGGCAACTAGGAAGAACGCGGTCACCGAGGCCGCCAGGTACTTGCCGGGTTCAATCGAGGGCACGTTCGTGACGGTTCCCGCGAACGGCGCCTTCACCACGGTGTGGTTAAGCTCGCGCTGAGCTTCATCGACCTGTGCCTTGACCTGCTTGTATTGCGGATGGTCGGTGACCGCGATGTTCGGATTGTCCGATAACCTGGCAAGCGCCACTTCAGCCTGACGCTTAAGCGACACGAGCTTGTTCTGATCAGCTTGCAGGGTGTAATTGGCCTGGTCGTAAGCCGCTTTGGACACGGTGTCGGAGTTCACCAGGCTGGCGAAGCGATTGTAGGTGACCTGATCGAGCTCGACCTGCGCCTGCTGGGCCGCGATATCGCTCAGCATGCGCTGGTAGTCACGTTTCATCGCTTCGATTGTGAGCTCCGTCTGCGCCAAATTGGCCTTCGCATTGTCGAGTGCGATTTGGAATTGGAGCGGGTCGAGCCGGTAAAGAACCTGTCCGGCCGACACGTGCACATTGTCGCGGACATCGACATCCCGGACGATGCCGGAAACATCGGTTGAAATACCGACCTTGTCGGCCTCCACATAAGCATCATCGGTCGACATGATCTGACCGCCAGTGACGTACCAGTAGGCGCCGGCAACAGCAGCAATCGGCAGCAACGCGAACAACGCCCAACGGATCCGCTGATTGCGCGTTGGCCGCGAACCCTGGTCGCCCGCGACCGCAATCGCGTCGGATCGCTGTACCGGAGCGACCGGTGCAATTCGAGGCACCTCACGCGGCTTCGTTCGCAATTCGGAAGCTTGGTGAGCGGGCGAATTGTTGGATGGACGGACTTCAGATCGCAAATCATCAGATTGATCGTCAGACCGATCAATTTGCTCACGGGTAAGCATGATGGTGCTCCTGACTATTAGGCGGATTCGTTCGAGAGGTGCTGTCTTGGCCGATCCAGGTAAGGGCGACCGTTCTCACGTCACGCCGGACTCTGGCTCGGCGATAGGGGGCTTCGTGGCGGTACCGATCACGCCATGGCTGCGGTAATGACAGCCAGATTGCGCGAGCTGCTGGGTTCAGGAGCGCGGCGACAATGAGAATGACGGTGCCCGATCCCATTGGACCGGGCTGAGAAAAGCCGGCCAAGGTAATAACAACCCAGCAAACCCTGCGCTTTAGGTCTTTCAACATGAGCCGCCTCGGGACATCCTTTTCCCGAGGTTCAACATGTGGCAGGCGCCAAGGCTTTTTTATCTAAGAAGATTGAAACGCTTTATTCGTGAGTGCAGAACAATCCACTGACCACCATGTGGGAGCTGTCGACTTCGGCTGCGGCCGAAGAAGGGGGAAAAAGGGCTTGGCGGAGGGAGTGGGATTCGAACCCACGATACGGTTTCCCGTATACACGCTTTCCAAGCGTGCGCCTTCAGCCACTCGGCCATCCCTCCGCAAAAGGGCCCTGCCCATATCACGGCGGGGCTTGGACTTACAACTCGGGCGGTTCTCGTCCGGGAAGGCCCGTGACCCGGCGGGCGCAGGTGGCTTGACGTCCGCTTCCGCCGGCCGGTCCAGTACCCTACATTAGCGCCATGACCCCAAGCGTAATGACCCCAAGCGCAATGGCCCCGCCCGACGACTATCTCATCCGTCCCGACCCGCACGACCCGCGCCTGACCGAGCGCGTCAAAGGCATCGATCAGACCGGCGCGCCGATCGAAACCGCGGTGACGGTCGAGCGCGCGCTGACGATCTTCCTCAATGCGCAGGAAATCGTGACGGCGATGACCATCAACGATCATCCCGAATATCTGGCGCTCGGCTATCTGCTCAACCAGAATATGCTCAAGCCCGATGATGTGGTCACTGGCGTCGATTACGACGAGGAATTGTCGGTCGTCGTCGTGCGCACCAAGCGCAAGACCAATTACGAGAAAAAGCTGAAGAAGAAAGTGCAGACCTCAGGCTGCGCCCAGGGCACGGTGTTCGGCGATTTGATGGAAGCCCTGGAGAATGTGTCGCTGCCGCCGGCCGTCCTGCGCACGTCGTGGCTCTATACGCTCACGCACAAGATCAACACCACGCCGTCGCTCTATCTCGAGGCGGGCGCGATCCATGGCTGCGTGCTCGCGGCCGAGGACCGGCCGCTCGTCTACATGGAAGACGTCGGCCGCCACAACGCTGTCGACAAGATCGCCGGCTGGATGTTCAAGCACCATGTCGGTGCAACCGACAAAATCTTCTACACCACGGGCCGCCTCACCTCCGAGATGGTGATCAAGACGGTGCGCATGGGTATTCCGATCCTGATCTCGCGCTCGGGCTTCACCGCCTGGGGCGTCGAACTCGCGCGCAAGGCGAATTTGACGCTGATCGGCCGCGCCCGCGGCAAGCGCTTTGTCGCGCTCGCCGGCGAGGACCGCATCGTGTTCGATCAGGATCTCGCTTATGTCGAAGAAGAAAGCGCCAAACACCGCCGCAAGGCAGCCGTGCACGATGAGTGAGACAGACGGCGCGTGAGCAATCCCCCTACTCTCGGCCTGGTGCTTGCCGGCGGCCTGGCCCGCCGCATGGGCGGCGGCGACAAAGCGCGCATTCGTATCGGCGGCCGCACCATTCTCGAACGCGTGCTGGCATGCCTATCGCCGCAATGCGAGTGTCTGATCATCAACGCCAACGGCGATCCGACGCGTTTTGCCGATACCGGTCTTGCCGTCGCCGCCGACAGCGTGCCGGATTTTGCCGGCCCCCTCGCCGGCATTCTCGCCGGGCTCGACTGGGCCGCAGCCAATGCGCCGCACATCGAATGGCTGGCAAGCGCTCCCGGCGATTGTCCGTTCTTGCCGAAAAATCTGGTGGCGCGTCTGCACGCGGCGCACATCGCGGCCGGCGCGCCGCTTGCTTGCGCGCGCTCCGGCGAATGGCGGCATCCGGTCGTCGCGCTTTGGCGCGTTTCGTTGCGCGAGGATTTGCGGCGCGCCTTGGTCGATGAACGCCTGCACAAGATCGAAATCTGGACCGCGCGGCACGGCGTCGCCATTGCCGACTGGCCCACGGAGCCGATCGATCCGTTCTTCAACGTGAACACCCCGGAAGACGCGGCGCGCGCCGAGGCGCTGACGGCGCTTCATCCCAACAGCGAAGCATAAGACAGAAAGCCGACCGTCTCGCCCGGCTCGATCGTCGGTCACCTCTTCTGAAAGCTCCGCAAGGCCGTCGGTTTCCGTGAGCGAGGTGAGAACGCCGGCGCCGTCTTGCGCGTATTTCACCGCTTCGATGACGCCGTCGGCGGCTGTGCGCAGCGCGACCCGCACATATTCCCGCCGGCCGATTCGCTTCTTGTAGGAGAACGTCGCGCGCGCCGGCATTGCCATGAGCGGCTCCGGCAGCGCGCCGGCAAGCCGCAGCAAGAGCGGCCGCACCACGCGGACGAAGGTGACGAACACCGCCACCGGATTTCCCGGCAGCCCGACGAAGGCCGCCCCCTCGCCGCTGTTCGACGCCCGGCAGAACGCCCATCGCCACCGGACGACCCGGCTTGATCGCGACCCGCCAGAAGACGAGCCGACCGATGCTTTCGACCGCGTCGCGCACGTGATCGGCTTCGCCGGTCGAGACGCCGCCCGAAGTCAGCACCAGATCGTGAGTGGCGGCGGCGGTCGCGAGCCCGCGCGCGAGCTGTTTCGGATCGTCGGCGAGAATGCCGAGATCGGTGACCTCGACGCCGTAACGCGCGAGCAATCCGGCGAGCAAATAGCGATTGGAATCGTAGAGCGCCGCCCGCGGCAAAGCCGATCCGGGCTCGGCAATTTCATCGCCGGTCGAGAATATCGCCACCCTGACGCGGCGGCGCACATCAAGCTTGGTGAGACCGAGCGCCGCCGCGAGTGCGATGTGCTGCACGCCAAGCCGCCGGCCCGCGGGCAATGCGAGCACCCCGGCTTTCATATCTTCACCGGCGAGCCTGCGATTGGCGCCGTGCTCCAAGCCGGGCGGCACCAGCACGTCGTCGCCATCGATGCGACAATCCTCCTGCATGAAGACAGTATCGGCGCCTTCCGGCATCGGCGCGCCGGTGAAGATGCGAATGGCCTCGCCCGTTTTTACAGCGCGGCTGGATGCATGGCCCGCGGCGACGCGATCGACGATGGTCAGGCGCGTGTCTGCATTCGGCGTCAGACCGTCGGCGCGAACGGCGTAACCATCGACGGCCGAATTATCGAATGGCGGAACATTGACGGGCGCAATGATGTCACCGGCGAGCACGCGGCCTTGCGCCTCACGGAGGTGAACACTCTCCCGCCCGTCGACCGGGACGATCCGTTCGGCAATGAGACGCTCGGCGTCATCAACCGGAAGCAGCGGACCGTTGAAGGCGAAGCAATCGTCGGTGAGCTGCGCCATCAGGCCGGATTCCTCGCCGCTTCGAGTGTTCCGACCCGATCGAGCGGCAAGGCCTCGGCCTGAAGCACATTGGCGATGCCATTGATGTCGTCGAGCATCAGCACCGGCACCTCGGCCTGCGGCAGGGGCGCGTCGGTCGCTATGGCGACAATGCAATCGTCGTCGGGATGCAGAAGCGGCTTGCCGACGGCTGAGCGATAGACTTCGAGCTTCGGATGGTTGTGGCGTTTGAAACCTTCGACGATCACCAGATCCACCGGGCTCAACTTCGCCAATATCTCCAAGAGCGGCGGCTCGGGTTCGCCGCCAAGCTCATGCATGATCGCCCAGCGCCGGCTCGAGACGATAGCGACCTCGCGCGCGCCCGCCTCGCGATGCAGCCAGGAATCCTTGCCGGGCTGATCGAGATCGAACTCGTGATGCGCGTGCTTGACGGTCGTAACCTGCAGGCCGCGCTTGACCAGCACTGGGATCACGCTGGTGACCAGTGTCGTCTTGCCGGAACCGCTCCAGCCCGCAAGGCCGATGATGCGCATGCCACTATTATATGGCTGGTTTATTCGGCCGGTTCCATGCCCGGTTCAGCATGCCCGGTTCGATGCCCGGTTCGACGCCCGGTTCCATGCCCAGTGCGCGGATACGCCCACGCGTCGCCTCGTCCCGCAATGCGTTCAGAAATGCCTGAACTGCCGGCCGCTCGCGCCGCGCCTCGACCAGCAGAAAATCATAGTGCTCCGGCGCAATCGGCAGGAACCCGAGCCCGTACATCCGCGCCACCGGCTCGATGGCGACGCCCCAATCGGCGCGATGCTGCGCGATGGCGGCGGCGACCGCGTTGTGCGAGCGCGGCTGGTTGGCGTAGCCCGTCGGCCTTGCGCCGCCCAGCAGATCCGTCGACCAGAACGCGCGTGCCGGACCCGGCATTGCGGTTGACCATCAGCGCCGCGGGTCTCCAAGCGCCGCTTGCAGCGCGGCGTTGGCGCGTCTTGCCTTCGAAACGCGCGTGTCGCCTGGACGGAACACAAAACCCTGCATGCGCCGCCAGCCGGGCACGAGCGCAAGACCCGGCCCGAGCAGATGCTTGTTGTAGATGCCCGGTCGCCGGATCGACGAGATGAACCGGCGCGATATCGCATTCGCCGCGGCTTGCGGCGCTGACGCCGCCGAGACTGCCGACCGCGATGGTGCGCGCCTGAAAGCCGCGCGCGGCGAGCGCACCGACCACGACATCGAGCGCGACGTCGTGACTGCCCATGATGACGAGATCGGGCGCCCGCGCCTCGTCGCCGATCAGCGTCACTTCCGTTTCGGTATCGGCATCGAGCGCGCGAGGCGAGCGCGTCGATCGCCAGAAAATCCATCGGCCTGCGAGAATGCGGTCACCGCGCCCGAGCCCTTGCCGGTCGGAAACGCGATCAGCCCGTCGCTGCCCGCGACCAGCGAAACCAGCACGAATTCCTCGCGGCCGAGTTCGGACGCGACCCGCACCGGCACGCGCGCCGTCACCGTGCGCGCGGCTTCGGGCGAAAGTCCGGCCAGCGCGCGGATGACCGGCGCGACGAAGGCGTGGAAGGTGAAAATCGCCGAGGTCGGAAATCCCGGCAGCACGACGAGCGGCTTTTCGCCGACCACCGCGAGGCAAAGCGGCTTGCCCGGCTTGAGCGCCACGCCATGCACCAGAATGCCCGGCTCGCCGAGCCGCGAAACGACGCGATGCGACAGATCGCCCGCGCCTTTCGAGGTGCCGCCGGAGAGCACGACGATGTCGCACGATTCGAGCGCCGTGCGCATAGCCTTGCTCGAGCGCCGCCGCCTCGTCCGGAAAGGCGCCGAACGGCACCGGCTCGCCGCCGGCTTCGGCGATTGCGGCGGCGAGGATGGCGCCGTTGCTGTCATAGACGCCGGCCGGGACGAAGCGGCTGCCCCGGCTCGACCAGTTCGTCGCCGGTCGAAAGCACGGCGACGCGCGGCCGGCGCACCACGTCGATCGCCGCGAGGCCGCAGGCCGCCAGCATGCCGATCTCGCGCGAGCCGATGCGCGCGCCCTTGCGCAACAGCGTTTCGCCGCGCGCGATGTCGGAGCCGGCATAGGACACGAACTGGCCCGGCCGCGACCGCGCGGCGCACGTCGATCGCAGGCGCAGCAGCATCCTCGATCAGTTCGGTGTGCTCGATCATCACCACGGCATCGGCGCCGCGCGGAATGACGCCGCCGGTCGCGATCGCGGTCGCCGTGCCGGGCATGACTTCGATCGCGGGCTGTACGCCGCAGGCGATGACTTCGGCATTGAGCGAAAACCGCTTCGGTGCGCCGTCGCTCGCGCCCGCGGTGTCGGCGGCGCGCACGGCGAAGCCGTCGACATTCGAGCGGTCGAACGGCGGCGCATCGACCGGAGCGATCGACGTCGGCGGCGAGGACGCGCGCGAGCGCGGCGGCGAGCGTCACGGATTCCGCCGGCAAGCGGCGAAAGATCGATGCGCGCCTTCAAAGCGGCGGCGCGCTTCCGTCGGCCGAGACCACTTCGAGAAATTGCTCCTGCCGCGCAGCGCGGCGCACGGCCTCCAGGGTCGCATCGGCGCGGATTGTTGGTTTCGCGTTTAACGCCATCGATCTTATGGCCATGGTCTCACGGCAACTGGCGTGCCCGCGGCAAATCCTTCGCTGTCGGCCGGAACGACGATCCAGCCATCGCTGCCGGTCAGCGATTCAAACGACAGATAACCTGAGGCGAGCGGATCCGCTACGGCGCCGAGCGCGGCATCTTGATCGTACCGCACCGGAACGAGTTCCACGAGCCCGATTGTCGAAGTGACCTTGCGTTTGAGCGGCAGCACTTTCGGCGCATCCTCGACGCGGCCGCCGGCAAGTTTCGCGATGACGTGCCGTCCGATCAAGAGCCAGATCGCCAGAGCCGCATCCAGGCGCCCCGGCACCAGCAGAACGGGCCGTGTGCCGACAGAGCCGAAGGCTGCCGTCTCCCCGGGCGAAATCGCGATGCCGTGAGCCTCGACGCGGCCGAATCGCGCCAGGGTCCGCACGCTCGAATCGCCGCGTCCGCTGCCGGTACCGCCGATGATGAAGCCGGCATGGGCGCGCGCTTCGCCGAGCGCCTCGTAGAGCCGTTCCGGCTCGCTGTCGGCGTCGAACACCGTGCCGCCCGCCGCAGTGACGGCGCGCGTGAGCATGTCGACCGCCGCCTGCACCAGCGGCGTCTTGGCAATGCCGCCGCAGGCGATGCGGATACGCGGCTCGCGCACCATCACGTCGGCAATTCCGGCCGCCGCCATGACGGCGATGTCGCTCGCGCGCAGATAGGCGCCGGCACGCCGCAGGATCGTTTCCGGCGAGATATCGCCGCCGGCGGGAAGTACGCCCTCGCCGGGCGCAACCTCGGCGATCGCTTCGGCGCGATCGCCGATCAGCGTGACGGCATCGAGCGGCAGCACAGCGTCGGTTCCGGCCGACATCGGCTCGCCGGCGTCGACGCGCCGCGGCGGCTGCGCCAACGGCATCGGCGCATAGGAACTCGCATCCGCTACCGCGCTCGCTGTGACCGCGAAACCGTCGCGCAGCGCGATCGGCTCAAGCGGCAGTTTCGACGCCGTCACATCGGTAGCCAGCACGCGGCCGTAAGCCGACGCCAAGGAACAGGCGCGGAGCGTCACCGGCTCGATGCGCTTGTCGAGCAACGCCAGGATCGCCTCGAGCGGCGTCAGGCGGGAAATGCGTTGCGTACTGGAATCGACGGCCATCGCCGATATGTTAAAGAGCAGTTTTCCGATTTCTACGACTCGCACGGCACTGCGCCACCATGACGGAAAAAACTCTTAACCTGCGCGGCCTCAAATGTCCGCTCCCCGCTCTGCGCACGCGCAAGGCGCTGGGCGGCATGCAAGCGGGCGACATTCTTATCGTGGAATGTACCGATCCCCTCGCCGGTCTCGATATACCGAACCTATTGAACCAGACCGGCGATACGCTTGAACAGACGCGCAAGGAAAGAGGGTTAATGACGTTCCGGATTCGCAAGGAAAAGCGGCTCATTCAACCTTAATTCCGGCCTTGAGTATGACCGGCTTTAGGCGCAATGCCTCGTTGTCAACGAACGTATTGAACGTTTTGACGTCCATCGGGGCGACAATCATGCCTTGCTGGCGGATGCGCGCCTGGCTCTCCGGCGTCGTCATGCCGGCATTGATGGCGCGATTGACCTTTTGCGCGATGTCGTCCGGAAGCCCCGCCGGGCCCGCAAGCCCGAACCAATTGATCGTCACCACGTCGTAGCCGAGTTCCTTAAAGGTTGGCACGTTCGGGTAATCGGGAAGCCGCGCGTCGGCGGTTTGCGCCAACGGCATCACCGTGCCGCCGTTCAATTGCGGCGCGGCCGAAGTCACCGTCGGCGTCGCAAAATCGATATTGCCCGCCACGACGCCGAGTTGGCTTTGCGAGGCGCCCTTATAAGGTATGACCTGGAACTTGAGGCCGGCGATCTGCGCGAAAGATTCGGCCACGACTTGACCGACGCTCGCGAGACCCGAAACACCATATGTCAGAGGCTTCGCGCTCGCTTTGGCCTTGGCGACAAAATCCTTTAAGGACTTCACGTCGTTCTTTGCGGAGGTGATGAAAACAAGCGGCGAGCCGGCAAGATAAGCGACGTGGGTCAAATCCTTGAACGGGTCGTAGCCGATCTTCGAATTGACCAGCGGATTGATCGCCGTGAGCGACAAAGCGGTGACGACGAGATTGTAGCCGTCGGGGGCGGCGTGCACGACTTCATTCACGCCGATTACGCCGCCGGCGCCATCGCGCGTCTCGACGTAAAACTGCTGGCTGAATGCGTTGGTCAGCTGATCGGCCGCCCTGCGGGCGAGGATGTCGGCGGCGCCGCCGACGGCAAATGTATTGACGATGCGAACCGGACGGGCCGGCCAGATCTCGGCCACAGCTGGCGCCGCGCTCAGCACCGCCGCGGCAAGAACCGCCGCGCGCACCAGCGACCGGTTCATTCGGCGGCGACGCGGTGCGCGGCGACGCCCTTGGCCTTCACCACCACCTTGATCGCGTCGTCGACACGGTCCTTGGCGTAACGGATCGCGGTCGGCAGATCGTCGAGCGCAAAAGTGTGAGTGTGAATTTTGGTGGCATCGAAGCGCTTTTGCGACATGAAGGCTTCGGCGCGATGCGTCGCGCTCTTGCCCTCGCCGCGGATGCCATAGAGATAGATGTTGTTGCGCACGATGTGAGCGACGTCGACCGGCGTCTCCTCGTGCGGAAACGCGGCGAGACATACTTTGCCGCCGCGATTGACCATGCGGACCGCTTCAGTCACCGCATTGGCCGCGCCGGAACATTCGACCACGTAATCGACGCCCTTGCCGCCGTTGAGACGCTTCACCGCCTCGACCACGTTTTCGTTGCGCACATTGATGACGTGATCGGCGCCGAGCTCTCTGCCGATCTTGAGCCGGTTGTCGCGCGTGCCGGTGAGGATCACGGGCGGTGGCGCCCAGCGCCTTCGCCACCGCGACGCCGAGCAGCCCGATCGGGCCCGGACCGGTGACGACCACGCTCTCGCCGGCGACGAGGCCGCCAAGCTCGGTGAGCCCGTACATCGCCGTACCCGCCGTCACGACCAGCGTCGCTTCCTCGTCCGACATGTCGTCGGGGATGGCGACCAGCGTGTTGATATTGTTGACCTGATATTCGCAGAAGCCGCCGTCGGTGGTGAAGCCGTTGGCGCGGTGGCCCTTGTCGACCTCGCCGTAATTGAGGCCGTAATTGTGGCACGAGGTGTACATGCCCTCGCGGCAGCGCTTGCACTGGCCGCAGCCGGCGTGGATCTCGACGGTGATGCGCTGGCCGATCTTGTACTCGTCGACGCCGGGGCCGAGCGCGACGACGGTGCCCATATATTCGTGGCCGGGGGTGAAATTCTTGTTGAACGGCTTGCCGCCCTGGATCATCGCCGGCGAGCCGTAATCGATGATTTCGAGATCGGTGGCGCAAATCGCGACCGCGTCGATTCGCACCAGAACCTCGGCGCGCTTGGGTACCGGAACCGCCTTTTCGCTGAGTTTCAGCTCGCCCGGGTTGCCGAGCACCCATGCTTTCATCTTGTCCGGAACCGGGAAATCCGGGCTCGTCTTCACTCCGGGGCCTGAATACATACGCGTTTCCTCTATTCGCTTTGCGGCTCTGTTCTCGGCTCGTGGCTGTTTATAGAGAGTTTCGGTGCGGCGGAAAACCACGATTAGGCGGGGTCGCCGGCCGCGTCGCGGTCCGGATCGACGAAAACGTCACCATCTTGCAGCACCACTTTGTAGGTGCGCAGCGCAACCTGGCATGGCGGCGCTTTGACCGCACCGGTCGGGACGTGAAACGCGCCCATATGCACAGCGCACTCGATCACATCGCCGTCCAGCATACCATTGGCGAGGCTCGCCGAAGCGTGCGTACATTCGTCGTCCGTGACGTAGAATTTTCCGCTGATATTGAATACGGCGAGGCGCTTGTCATCGACCTCGAAAGCCTGCACCGTTTCCGGCGCGATATCGGCCTGCGCGCAAATTCGGACGACGTTACCAGCCATAGCAAGTCCCCCCAATCTCGCCGCTCGCGTTGCCGCGCGGCGTTGCTTTATATAGTCATTCCAAGGCGAAACGTAGCTACGGCAAAGGGTCAGGGCGGGAACGCGATGCAGGTTCTGGTGATTGGCGCAGGCGTGATCGGGCTCGCAGTCGCGCGCACCGCGGCGCTTGCCGGCCACGACGTCACGGTCGCCGAAATGACCGGCGGCATCGCCAACGGCGTGTCCTCGCGCAACAGCGAGGTCGTTCACGGCGGCCTTTACTACCCGACCAATTCGCTACGCGCGCGCCACTGCGTGCGCGGCCGGCGCATGCTCTATGAGTTCTGCGCCTCACACAGTGTAGCCCACCGCAAATGCGGCAAGCTCGTCGTGGCAACGAACGAGACCGAGCTCGCCAAGGTCGAGACGATCCTCAAACAAGGCGAGATCAACGGCGTCGAAGGCATGGAAATGCTTGGTGGTAATGCGGCGCGCGCGCTTGAATTCGAACTGTCCTGTATCGGCGCCTTGCTGTCGTCGGAAACCGGCATCGTCGACAGCCACGGCTATATGAATGCGCTGTGGGGCGATCTCGAAGACAAAGGCGGCATGATCGCGTTCGAAACTCCGGTCGAGCGCATGAGCTACAAGACGCCGCATTGGCGCGTGCAGTTCGGCGGCCGCGAACCGGGCACCTTCGACTTCGACGCCATCGTCAATGCCGGCGGCCTTGGCGCGCAGGCGCTCGCCCGCCGCATCGAAGGCTATCCCGTCGACAAGGTGCCGAAGCTCGTTCTCGCCAAGGGCAATTATTTCAGCTTCGCCGGACGCCCGGTATTTTCGCGGCTGGTTTATCCGACGCCGGTCGACGGCGGGCTCGGCGTTCACGTCACGCTCGATCTCGCCGGCCGCATGCGGTTTGGCCCCGATGTCGAATGGATCTCGGAAGAAAGCTATACGGTCGATCCGCGCCGCGCCGACAGTTTTTATGCCCGCATCCGCACCTACTGGCCGGGACTGCCCGACCATTCGCTGGTGCCGGATTATTGCGGCATCAGGCCGAAGCTGACCGGGCCGGGCGAACCCGCCGCAGACTTTCTGATCGCGGGCCCCTCGGCGCATGGCATGCCGCGGCTGGTCAATCTGTTCGGTATCGAATTGCCGGGACTGACATCGTCACTGTCGATCGCGGACGACGTCGTGAAGCTATTGAACTGACGGCCGAAATTATCCGGCGCAATTTTGTCTCGATTACCGAGTGATCGGCCCCTGCCGCGCGCCGACATTGAGCGGCGGCTGCGGCGCCGGCTGGTTTTGCGCAATCGTTCCCGGATCGTCCTCAACCGCACTCGCGTCGCGCCTGTTGAGCGCGCTGCGCGGCGAGGTGACTGAGTTCAGTTGCATGGCGACGCTCGGCACGGAAACCGGCGTGTATGGCGAAGCCGCGTTCTTGTCGCCGGTATAGGTCATGAGGCCTTGCTTAGTCGCGACGATGTCGCCCGGCCGCAGCGTCGGATCGCTCGGCAGATCGTAGGGCGCCAGCCCCATGGCGTCCTTGCCATTGCAGGTGCAATTGGCGACGAGCTGCTTGCGATAGATATAAGCGGTGTCGAGGTCGGCGTAGCGCGCGCCATCCTTGGCGACCGCGTGATCGATCTCACTGCCGAAAAACACTTTGGTCTTGCTCGCCGGACACATCGACCGGCAGGTCTCCACCGGCGTAGCGTTGGCGACGCGCTGCTCGAGCGGGAAATGCTGACCGTCACACAGCCGCACGCAGAAGGCGACGCCATGGCCGGTGCTGCCGGCATTCTGGCGTACGCTTTCCTGCCCGAGCGGCGGCGGTGCGACGGGCGCCGCCGGTTCCGCATAAGACGACACCGAAGGGTTCGGGCCCTTATCCGGGCCGCCGAACAAAAAGTCGAAGAATCCGCCGGCTTGCGCCGGTCCGGCTGCAATCGCGACCGCAGCCAAAGCGCCGCCAAGGGCGATCGCCCGCAATTTCATTTGTTTGCTTATGCGCGCCGGTTGCCCCATGCCACACCGCCCTGCCCTTCGCGGGCACGCTACTGACTAACTTTGATGGAGGCGGGAAAGTTCCCACCCTTTTGCGGGCACTATGAAGGAAAAGGTTCACCATCTTGTGGCGCGGCGGCGCCTGCCGAGGGCAATTTGGCAATATGGCTAACGGGCCCTAAAAGGCTGCAGCACCTAGCTTTCCGGCGTCGGGCGACCGCTTCTCACCAAGGCTTTTCGTCACACATGGGGGCGCCAGCCGCAGCCAAGCCGGCTTACGCCGTCACGGCACGAAGACCAGGAATATGAAGGTGACAAACACGACCAGATGAACGAGCCCGGCCAGGATATTGGTTCGGCCCGAGCCGAAGGTCAGAACACTGAGGAAAAGCGTGAGCGCCAGCAAGAGCGTATCGCGCTCGGAAATGCCGATCTGAATCTGCTTGCCGATGGCGATGTTGGTCAGCGCGACCGCGGGAATTGTTAGCCCGATGGTCGCCAGCGACGAGCCCAGCGCCAGATTGAGACTCTTCTGAAGCGCGTCGCGGTAGGCCGCGCGAACGGCGGTGATGCTTTCGGGCGCCAATACGACCATGGCGATGATGATGCCGGCGACGGCTTGCGGCGCGCCGGCATGAGAAAGACCGGCTTCCAAAAGAGCGGCGAATTTCTTCGCCAGAAGAATGACGCCGAGCAAAGCCACGAGCAGCGCCGCGACGCTCACCACCACCGCTTTGTTGGGCGGATAGACGTGGTGGCCGTCCGGCGCGGTCTTGTCGTCGGCGCGGAAGTAGTCGGTGTGGCGCGAGGTTTGGATGAACAGAAACGTGGCGTAAAGAATGACGGTGATGACGCTCACGAAGACGAGCTGGCCCGTGGAGAAATAGGGTCCGACGACGGTGCGCGTGTAATTCGGCAAGACCAGCGTCAGAATTGAGAGCGCGCCGAGCACATGCAGATAGACGCCGGCGCCGGACACTTGAAATTCCTGCTCGTGATGGCGCAAGCCGCCGACCAGAACGCAAAGTCCCACCAGGCCGTTGCAGACGATCATGATCACAGCGAACACGGTGTCGCGCGCCAAGGTCGGCGAGCTGTCCGGCGTCAATACGATCGAATTCGATCAGTGCGACCTCGATGATCGTCACCGCCAAAGTGAGAACTAGCGTGCCGTAAGGCTCTCCCGTGCGATGGGCGATCACGTCGGCATGATGCACTGCGGCGAAAATGGCGCCGAGCATGATGACCAGCATCGCGGCCGACAGCGCTATCGATGCTGGCGAACTCAAGCTGCTTGCCGTCGAAGCCGACGTACGGCGCCAACAGAACAAAGGCGATAGCCAGGATCGGAAAGACGATTGACGCGATCGGCGTTTCGGTCTGCGCGGCCATGGATGCTCCGGCGTGGCGGAGCTTCCATTCTCATTTTATGCGCGCGCTGTACAGTCCCCGCGCCGGACGAGGTCAGCGCTCACGAGCGCGCGACGCGAGGAGGAGCGTAGCGCGTGCTTCGTCCGACGCGCCATTTGCCGAAACGCTCCGGCAATTGCATTATGGCAAGAGAACAATAGACGCAAAACTCGCAGGGAGGACTTCAACGTGGCCGCTCACCGCTTCATAAATCCGTCGACCATGCCCGCCACGCGCGGCTATACGCATGTGGTCGAGACGCACGGCCCAAGCCGCACCGTCTACATATCCGGGCAGCTCGGCATGACGCCGGATGGCAAATTTGCCGGCGCTCCGGGCGACTTCCGCGCCCAGGCCGAGCAGTGCTTTACGAACCTCAAACTCGCGCTTGTCGAGGTCGGCGCGAGTTTTGAGCATGTGGTGAAGGTGACCGCATTCTTCGTCGATATGGCGCATCTGCCGATCTATTTTGAAGTGCGCGACAGCCACGTCAACACCAAGGCGCCGCCGGCCTCGACCGCCATTCAAATCGCGAAGCTCGCCCGCGAGCCGGCTTTATTCGAGATCGAGGCGATCGCGGTGGTGCCGGCGGCGTAGATGCGCGACGCTAGCGCGCATCCGCCCGGCGCTGCGCCGCGTGGCTACGGGGCGCCGCGGGCAGCGCAGGCGGCGCGGCGAACGGATTGGTGAACAAGCGCGCGAAGAAATTCTGGCCCCACGCGCCGCTGCCGAAAGCGGAATCGGGCATGGCGAGAAGCTCGCGGCGGACCGTGTTGTCTTTGCGTTCGATCGCAATGTCGGCGACATTGCGCTGATCGCCTTTGAGGATCGCCCGCAGATCCTTGTCCCGTCCGTAGATATCGTCGCGGAACTGCAGCTTGCCCGAGTCATCCACGAAAGCCGTCTGATAGGTCAGATGGACGGGGATGTAAGCCGGAAATTTAATTTCATTTTCGGTGGTACCAAACATTCTGCGGATGCGATCGGCGGTGTAGCCCTCGCCCGGCCGCGCGATCGCCAGCAGCACTTCGGCATATTTCGCCGGATCCTCGACACGCATGCAGCCGTGGCTCGCCGCACGCATGGTGTTGGCGAACAGATATTTCTGGTTGGAGTCGTGCTGATAGACCAGAAACTTGTTGGGGAAATTGAAGCGTATCTGGCCGAGCGCGTTGTTCGGCCCCGGCGGCTGCGAGACGTGGATAGTGCCGTCGGGATTGCGACTGACATTAAGTCCCATCCGCTGCAGGATGGTGGAATCCTGGCGCAGCAGGGGCAGATATTCGTTGGCGACGATCGACGGCGGCACGTTCCAGGTCGGGTTGATCGTGATCGTCTTTATCTCGGCGCTCATGATCGGCGTCGGCGTCGAAGGCTTGCCGTCGACGATCTTGGTGGTCCAATCGAGCTTGCCGTTGTCGATGACGCGCAACGTGAAATCGGGCAGATTGACGATCACATAAGTGTTGCCGAGATCGTGCGGCATCCAGCGCCAGCGTTCCATATTGGCGATGATGATGTCGATGGCCCGATCCGGTTTGTTGCCGTTGAGCGCATCGATTGTCGCCTTCGCCAGCGTGCCGGTGGCTTTCAGCCCGTGCGCATCCTGAAATTTCTTCACCGCGTCGGCGAGCGTCTTGTCGTAGACCGTGCCGTCGCCGGCAACGCCGAGCCGCTCGCGCAAGGCTGGGACGCGATCGTCCTTGGCGCCGAGTTTCGGCGCCGGGCCGTCCGGAATTGCCGCCTTGGCGCTGTCCGCGCCGGCGCGAATTTCGGCGAGCTTCAACTTGAGCGCAAGATAAGCCGGATCGTGCGGCTCATAGGCATCGAGCGCGCCGGCGACATCCGTCGCGGCCACCATGGCGCCGAGCACGTCAGCGGGATCCGCCGCTTTCTGATCGTAGGAAATGTCGCCGCTCACGCGCGTCCAGTGCACGCGCCCGATGCTGGCGTGATGCGCATAGGTAATGACTGAGGCCGTCAGCCTGATCTCGGCTTGCGCCAGTGCTGCCGGATCCGCAGCGCCGGCAAAATCCGGAACCGGATAGTCGGCCGAATCGAGCCCATCGGCGTCGACATGGCCGAGATAGGCGATCGCCGCTTGCGCTCGCGCATTCGGGCGGCCGTCTGTGAACCATAGCGGCGCGTAATTGCGCCCTGAATAGAACGCGTCGACCACAGTTCGAACATCCGCGTTGCCGAGGACAGTGTCGAATTTGCCGGTGGCGAGATCGCGCAATTGCGCGGCGATGGCCGCGTCGGCGTCGGAGAGCGCGTCAGACGTTGCCGCGGCCGGTGGAGTGCTCGATGCCGCCGGCTCAGCTGCTGCAGTGTCCGGCGCCACAACAGCAGCGCCGGCGTTTGCTTGGTCCGCCGAAGCTGCGCGCGCGCCACCGGGCGCAGCAGACAACAGGAGAACAAGGACAGCCGGGAGCAAAAATCGATCGATGTTCACTGCAGTCACTGCGAGACCTCGTTGCGGGACAGACGCTCAAATTTGCCCATGCAGGTTTTCAAGAAAGCAGCCCAAACCTAAAACTGAAAGGTAAGCCGATGCCGCCAGCGCCAACTCGAACCTAGCATCACGGAAGCCCGTTGGCGACAATCCCAAATACCTATGCGGACAAGTATTTTGGTGGGCTCAAGGCGGCGCCCGATTGCTGCGCGGGGGCCTTGGTCGCCGCAACATAGGCGGGCGAGCCTACCGCCGCGCAACGATCAGAAGCAGAAGCCCGACCAGCGCCGTGACCCCGCCGTAATAAATCCACGGGCGCTGGCTGATCATGAAGCTTTCGGCCGGCCAGCGGATGATGCCCGCGCCCTGACATGCCCAGAGAACGCCCATCGCCAGAAGCGCAGCGCCGATGATGGTCAGAAGCGTTTTCATTGTTCGTCCCAGGTTATGGCAAGGCTCAGTGCGCGGCGTCCCAATTGTCGGCGGCGTGCGCTTCGACCTGCAGCGGCACCGAGAGCGACACCGCCGGCAGCGGCGCTTCTTCCATCACCTTCTGGTCACCACCGGCAGCGTCTTCTCGACTTCGCTGTCCGGCACTTCGAAGACCAGTTCGTCGTGCACCTGCAACAGCATCTGCGCGCTGAGCTTCTGCTTGGCCAGCGCCTCATCCATGCGGATCATGGCGCGGCGGATGATGTCGGCGGCGGTGCCTTGCAGCCGCGCGTTGATCGCGGCGCGCTCGTTGAAGGAGCGGATCGAGGCGTTCGAGGCGCCGATATCCGGGTAGTGGCATTTGCGGCCGAACAGCGTGTACACATAGCCGTGCTTCTTCGCGAAGGCCTTGGTCTCTTCGATGTAGTCGCGGATGCCGGGAAAGCGCTCGAAATATTTTTTGATATAGGCGCCGGCCTCCTCGCGCGCGATGCCGAGCTGGTTGGCAAGGCCGAAGGCGGAGATGCCGTAGATGATGCCGAAATTGATCGCCTTGGCGCGGCGGCGCACGTCGGGCGGCATGTCCTTGACCGGCACGCCGAACATTTCCGACGCGGTCATGGCGTGGATGTCGAGGCCTTCGCGGAAGGCCTTGCTGCAACGGCGCGATGCCGGCGATCTCGGCCAGCAGCCGCAGTTCGATCTGCGAATAGTCGGCGGAGACGAGCTTCGTCCCCGGCGTCGGCGATGAAGGCGCGGCGGATCTTGCGGCCGTCCTCGGTGCGGACCGGAATGTTCTGCAGATTCGGATCGGACGACGACAGCCGGCCGGTCGTGGTCGAGGCGAGCGCGTAGTTCGTATGCACGCGATGCGTCGTCGGATTGACGAAGCCGGGCAGCGCGTCGGTATAGGTCGATTTCAGCTTCGACACCTGCCGCCAGTCGAGGATCTTCTGCGGCAGCTCGTGGCCCTGCTCGGCGAGTTCTTCGAGCTGCGCGCGCGCCGGTCGCCCATTGCCCGGTCTTGGTCTTGGTGCCGCCCGGCAAGCCCGAGCTTGCCGAACAGAATGTCGCCGAGCTGCTTCGGGCTGCCCGGGATTGACCGGCTCCGCCGGCAAGCTTGTTGATCTCGGCTTCGAGCGCCCGCGGCTTCCTGGGCGAATTCGCCGGACAGGCGCGACAGCACTTGCCGGTCGATGGAAATGCCGCGCCGCTCCATGCGCGCCAGCACGCGCAGCGAGCGGCCGCTCCAGCGTCTCGTAGACGCGTGAGCACGTGCTCGGCGGCGAGCCGCGGCTTGAGCACCTGCCACAGCCGCAGGTCGACGTCGGCGTGCTCGGCGGCATATTCGGTCGCCTTGTCGATCGCGACGCAGTCGAAGGTGATCTTGGTCTTGCCGGCCTTGATCAGCGTCGTTGAAGTCGATGGTCCGGTGATTGAAGATAGCGCTCCGGCAAGCGGATCGAGGCCGTGGCTCGCGCGGCCGGCATCGAGCGACGTAGGACATCAGCATGGTGTCGTCGTAAGACGCGATCTCGATGCCGCGCAGCGCGAAAATCTGCCAGTCGAATTTCAGGTCCTGCCCGATCTTGAGCACGCCCGGATCGGTCCAGCAGCGGCTTGAGCGCGTCGAGCGCGGCGCGCTTCGGCGATCTGATCGGGCGCGACGCTCGCCGCTGGAACAGTCCGCCACCGCCGCCGTCGCCGCCCTGCCGGTGGCCGAGCGGCACGTAGCAGGCTTCGTTCGGCGCCAGCGCGAGCGAAAAGCCGCACAGCTCCGCCTGCATCGGATCGAGGCTCGTGGTCTGCGGTGTCGATGGCGACCACGCCGGCATCGCGCGCGCGCGCGATCCAGGCGTTGAGCCGATCGAGCGCTGCGCACGGTTTCGTATTTGCGAGCGGTCGAATTTCTGCTGCTGCGCGGCTTCGGCCGCGCGCGCGGCGAGCGCCTGCGGCGTGAGCGTGAAATTCGCCGCTCGCTCGCCTTTCGCGCTGCCGCGGCGTCATGCCGGCCGCCGGCGGCGGGAGCGCCGCGGAGCGGCAGTGCTGCAGCGCCCTCACGCGGCGCTCCGCCGCGTTCGCCGGCCGAGCCGCCCCTCTCCGGCGAGGCGAGAGCGTAGGTCTGCGGCACCGCGCCCAGCAAACTTCGCATCCGGCTCGATCTCGCCGGCGTCGATGCCGGCGAATTCCGCCGACGCGGCGCATCAGCGAGTTGAATTCCATCGCCTTGAGGAAGGCGATCAGCCGCTTGTAGTCGGGCTCGTGCACGGCGAGATCGCCGATCGGCACGTCGAGCTTCACCTGTCGTCGAGCGTGACGAGCTTCTTCGACAGCCGCGCCTTGTCGGCATTGTCGATCAGGTCTGCCGGCGCTTGTCCTGCTTGATCTCGCCGGCGCGCGCGAGCAGCGTTTCGAGATCGCCATATTCGCCGATCAGCTGCGCCGCGGTCTTGACGCCGATGCCGGGCACGCCCGGCACGTTGTCGGTGGAATCGCCGATCAGCGCCTGCACCTCGATGACCTTGTCCGGCGGCACGCCGAATTTCTCGATCACCTCGGCGCGGCCGATCTTCTTGTCCTTCATGGTGTCGAACATGATGACGCCGTCGTTGACGAGCTGCATCAGGTCCTTGTCCGACGAGACGATGGTGGACGGTGGCGCCGGCCTCGCAGGCCTCGCGCACATAGGTCGCGATCAGATCGTCGGCCTCGAAGCCGTCCTGCTCGAGGCACGGCAGATCGAAGGCGTGCACCGCTTCGCGGATCAACCCGAATTGCGGGCGCAGATCGTCCGGCGGATCCGGGCCGGTGCGCCTTGTAGTCGGGATACATTTCGGTGCGGAAGGTCTTCTCCGACTTGTCGAACACCACCGCCAGATGGGTCGGCCGCTCCTCCGGCTTCATGTCGCGCAGAAGCTTCCACAGCATGTTGCAGAAGCCGAACACGGCATTGAGCTGCAGCCCGTCGGATTTGCGGTTGATCGGCGGCAGCGCGTGATAGGCGCGGAAAATGTAGCCGGAACCGTCGACCAGAAAGACGTGGTCGCCTTTCTTCAACGGCTTGGCGGCTGCCGCCGGCTTGGCGGCGGCGCGGCTTCTGGCTTTGGCGCCTTCGGTGACGTTTTTTGTGCAGTGGGCATGATCGCCAATATATAGGGGTTCCGACCGGATTAGCACTGCTTTGGATGAGACTGTGGATTTGTCGCCGCTGCCGATCGACGCCGCGTTGCCGGAACTCACCGCGGCCTTGCGCGCGAACAATGCCGCCGTGCTGGTGGCGCCGCCGGGCGCCGGCAAGACCACGCGCGTGCCGCTGGTGCTCGCGAGCGAGCCCTGGGCGCGAAAGACCGCCGCATCCTGGTGCTGGAACCGCGCCGGCTCGCCGCGCGCGCCGCCGCCGAGCGCATGGCGAAGACGCTCGGCGAACGCGTCGGCGAGACCGTGGGCTTGCGGGTGCGGTTCGGCTCGAAAGTTTCGCGCAAGACCCGCATCGAGATCATCACCGAAGGCGATTTTCACCCGGCTCATCCTCGACGATCCGATGCTCGACGGCGTCGCCGCGGTGCTGTTCGACGAATTCCACGAGCGCTCGCTCGATGCCGATCTCGGCCTCGCGCTGGCGCGCGACGTGCAGCAGGGCTTGCGCGAGGATTTGCGGCTCCTCGTCATGTCGGCGACCATCGACGGCGCGCGCGTGGCCGAGATTGCTCGGCGATGCGCCGGTGATCGCGAGCGAAGGCCGCGCCTTTCCCGGTCGAGACGCGCTATGCTCGGCCGCGACGCGCGGCCGATCGAGCCGCAAATGGCCGACGCGATCGCGCGCGCGATGCGCGCCGAGCCGGGCTCGCTGCTGGCGTTTCTGCCCGGCGCCGCCGAAATCCGCCGCACCGAGACGCAGCTCGAAGGCCGCACCGACGCCGCGACCGACGTCGTCGCGCTCTATGGCGCGCTTGCCGGCGACGAGCAGGACCGCGCCATCGCGCCCCGCCCCGCCCGGCCGGCGCAAGATCGTGCTGGCGACGTCGATCGCCGAAACCTCGATCACCATCGAAGGCGTGCGCATCGTCGTCGACTGCGGGCTCGCGCGCGTGCCGCGCTACGAGCCTGATGTCGGCGTGACGCGGCTCGAAACCGTGCGGGTGTCGCGCGCCGCCGCCGATCAGCGCCGCGGCCGCGCCGGGCGCACCGAGCCCGGCGTCTGCTACCGGCTGTGGGACGAGCCGCAGACGGCGGCGCTCGAACCGTTTTGCGCGGCCGGAAATTCTCGCCGCCGATCTCTCGTCCTTCGCGCTCGATCTCGCCGCCTGGGGCGCGGCGCCGGAACAAGCTTGCCTTCCTCGATCCGCCGCCGCGCCCGGCGCTTGCCGAAGCGAAAGCGCTGCTCGCCGAGCTCGGCGCCATCGACGCCGACGGCCGCATCACCGAGGAAGGCCGCAAGGCTGCGGCGACTGCCGCTGCCGCCGCGGCTCGCGCGCATGGTGGTCGATGCCGCGGCCGAAGGCGCCGCGCTGCAAGCCGCCGAAATCGCCGCCCTGATCGGCGAGCGCGGCCTTGGCGGCGACGATGTCGATCTGCGCATCGCCTTGACGCGCTGCGCCGCGACCGCTCGCCCTCGCGCGCGCGATGCGCGCGGCATGGCGCAGCGCTGGGCGGAGATCGCCTCGGCGCAGCCCCGCTCCTCAGTCATCATCGGGACGGCGGACTTGAGCGTCGGCGCGCTCCTCGCGCTCGCCTATCCCGAACGCATCGCCAAGAACCGCGGCGGCGGCGTCGGGCGCGTTTCTGCTCGCTCAACGGCCGCGGCGCCAATGTCGATCGCGCCTCGCCGCTGGCGCGCGAGCCGTTCCTCGCGGTCGCCGAGCTCACCGGCAGCGGCGGCGCGGGCCGCATCCTGCTAGCGGCGCCGATCACGCTTGCCGAGATCGAAGCGCGCTTTGCCGACCGTATCGTCACGCGCGACGACATCACCTTCGATGCCGCGAGCGCGCAGCCTGCGCGGCCGCAGCAGCGGCGGCTCGGCGCCATCGCGCTTGCCGAGCAGCCGATGCCGGTCGAGCCGAACGACGAAGCACGCGCAAATCCTCGCCGAAGGCATCGCGCGGCTCGGCATCGACCGCCTGCCGTGGACAAAAGCGCTGCGGCAATGGCGCGACCGCGTCATGTTCTTGCGCGCGAGCGAAGCGAAGGCGACGAATCGTGGCCCGATCTGTCGGACGCGGCGCTGGCGCAAACGCGGACGAATGGCTTGCGCCGCTGCTTCACCGGCAAGACCGCGCTCGGCGAAATCGCGGCGGACGAATTGACCGCCGGCGTTGAGCGCGCTCCTGCCCTGGCCGCTGCAGCGCCGGCTCGATGCCGAGGCGCCGACCCATTTCGAGGCGCCGACCGGCTCGCAGGTGCCGATCGACTACGAGGCGGAGGGCGGCCCGAAAATCGCGATCCGCGTGCAGGAACTGTTCGGCCTCGACCGCCATCCGGCGATCGCCGGCGGCAAGGTTCCGCTGGTGATCGAGCTTGCTGTCGCCGGCGCACCGGCCGGTGCAGACGACGCGCGACCTGCCCGGCTTCTGGCGCGGCAGCTACGCCGCCGTGCGCACCGAGATGCGCGGCCGCTATCCGAAGCATCCCTGGCCGGACGATCCGATCGCGGCGCCGGCGACCCGGCGCGCCAAGCCGCGCAAAATTTAGCGAAGGCTTTATCGCCCCGCTTACCATTTCCGCCCAATTCCGCCGCGGCGCTCACCCGGAATTAGCATCGTCTTCGTCGCAACATGATGAGATGACGCCGAAGAATCGGACCTGACATCATGCGTCCTTTCATCATAATTGCCGCACTGGCGCTGGCCGCCGCCGCCATCGTTCCACGCGCCATGACGCAACATGCAAGTGTCGCGCCGCCGATGACGGCGGCGCGGACCGAAGCGCCGGCGCAAATCAAGCCCGCGGATTCACGCTCGATCGTCGTGGCGCCTGACAGCCGTGGCCATTTCCGCGTCGATGGCACCGTCGACGCAAGGCACATGGATTTCGTCGTCGACACCGGCGCGACCGTGGTGGCGCTGACCGCGCGCGATGCCGCGATGCTCGGCATTCATCCGGCGGTGAGCGAGTACACCATCGCCGTGAGTACGGCCAATGGCACGGTGCGCGCGGCGCCCGTCACGCTCAACAGGGTGGAGATCGGCGGCATCAGTATCCGCGACGTCTCAGCGATGGTCCTGCCGGAGAACGCACTGAACGAAAACCTGCTCGGCATGACATTTCTGTCGCGGCTACAGCGTTACGAATATGCCAACGGGCGGCTCGTGCTGGAGCAATAGCGAATGGTGAGTGGCGAATAGCGGATAGGGTAAGAGAAGAAATCCCTATTCGCCCTTCGCGATTTCGCCATTCGCCCCTTAACGCAACCATTCCCGCCCGCCGCCGTTTACGCTATTGCTGCCGCGCCCTGCCCCCCGACCTGGACCGATTCTTCAATGTTTCCCAAGCCGAAAGCCTCGCTCAAGCCGAATACCTATGCCTATGAATCCGAGCCGATGGTGAAAGCCACCGGCTTTCGCGAATACGACGCGCGCTGGCTGTTCGGCAGCGAGATCAACCTGATGGGCGTCGAGGCCCTGGGCTTGGGCCTCGGCACGCTGATCCACGAACTCGGGCGTCAAGCCGCACATCGTCACCGGCCACGATTTCCGCTCCTATTCGGCCTCGATCAAAATGGCGCTGGTCAACGGCCTGATCGCGGCCGGCTGCAAGGTCCACGACATCGGGCTCGCGGTGACGCCGATGGCCTATTTCGCGCAGTTCGATCTCGACGTGCCCTGCGTCGCCATGGTCACCGCCTCGCACAACGACAACGGCTGGACCGGCGTGAAGATGGGCGCCAACCGCCCGCTGACCTTCGGCCCCGACGAGATGACGCGGTCTCAAGGACATCGTGCTCGGCGGCGCAGTTACAAGATGGCCGCCGGCGGCGCCTACGATTTCGTCGAGAATTTTCCGGCGCGCTATATCGCCGACCTCACCAAGCGGCCGAAGCTCAAGCGCCATCTGAAAGTCGTCTGCGCCTGCGGCAACGGCACCGCCGGCGCATTCGCGCCGCAAGTGCTGGAGAAGATCGGCTGCGAGGTGGTGCCGCTCGACTGCGAGCTCGACCACACCTTCCCGAACTACAATCCCAATACCGAAGACATGAAGATGCTGCACGCCATGCGCGACGCCGTGCTGGCCAACAAGGCCGACGTCGGCTTGGCTTCGACGGCGACGGCGACCGCTGCGGCGTGGTCGACAATGACGGCGAGGAAATTTTCGCCGACAAGGTCGGCGTCATGCTGGCGCGCGACATTTCGAGCAATCACAAGAATGCGCTGTTCGTCGCCGACGTGAAATCGACCGGCCTGTTTGCCACCGATCCGGTGCTGATCAAGAACGGCGCCAAGACCGATTATTGGAAGACCGGCCATTCCTACATGAAGCGCCGCGTCAACGAGATCGGCGCCATGGCCGGGTTCGAGAAATCCGGCCATTTCTTCTTCAACAAGCCGTTCGGCCGCGGCTATGACGACGGCCTGATCTTCGCGCATCGCCGTCTGCGACATGCTCGACCGCAATCCGGAGAAGAGCATGGCCGACCTGAAAAACGCGCTGCCGAAAACCTGGTCGTCGCCGACCATGTCGCCGCATTGCGCCGACGAGGAGAAATACGGCGTGGTCGACGCCGTGGTGAAGCATTTCGAGAGCGAGAAGAAAAACGGCGGCAAGGTCGCCGGCCAGCCGATCCGCGACCTCGTCACCGTCAACGGCGTGCGGGTGACGGTCGAGGACGGCACCTGGGGCCTGGTGCGCGCCTCATCCAACAAGCCGGAGCTGGTCGTCGTGGTCGAAAGCCCGGTCTCGGAAGCGCGCATGCGCGACATGTTCAAATCGGTCGACGCCGTGCTGCGCACCCACAAGGAAGTCGGCGAGTATAATCAGACGATTTGATATCCGCTCACTGCGCGGCGGAGATAATCAAACTTCCTGATACACGTCGATCTCGAGCGCGCCCGGAAACATGGCGCGCCAGGTCTGCAAATAGACCTGCATGCGCATGTCGCTGGCGATGCGCTGGCGGTTGAGCTCCCAGTCTTCGATGGCATCGTATTCGATGATCTGGATGAACTTGGCCGGATCGTCGACGTTCTGCAGCAAGCGGACCTGGGCGTTGCCGAACATCTGGTAGAACGGCGCCGCCGCCTTGATCATGGCGGCGAGCTGACCCGAATCCGCGCTCGGCAGCGTGAACCGCAAATGCAGTGTCCGCCGGACTCTCTCATCGCCGCTTCCCTCCTTGGCCATCGCTCGTCACCATGCCTTGATTTCCAGAGATCTTACGAAAGCTCTCCTGTCCCGGGACCGATGCGTTCGGATAAACACCGAGGATCCGCAAAGTCTTCGGCTGCGAGACGAATTCCAGCTCTTCGAGCGCCAGTTCGAGCGCGCGGTCCTTCGGATGGCCCTGCACGTCGGCATAGAATTGCGTGGCGGCGAAATTGCCGTCGACCATGTAGCTTTCGAGCTTGGTCATGTTGATGCCGTTGGTGGCGAAGCCGCCGAGCGCCTTGTAGAGCGCGGCCGGAATGTTGCGCACCTGGAAAACGAACGTCGTCATCACCCGCTTTTCCTTGCGGCTCGCCCATTTCGGCTTGCGCGCGAGAACGACGAAGCGCGTGGTGTTGTGCTTGGCGTCGGCGACGTCCTTTTTCAGGATGCGAAGCCCGTAGATCTTCGCCGCCAGCTTGGTCGCCAGCGCCGCGCGCGTGACGTCGCCCGCTTCCGCCACCTCGCGCGCCGCGCCGGCCGTGTCGGCCGACGACCACCGGCTTGATGTGCAGCGCGCGGATGATGTTGCGGCATTGGCCGAGCGCATGCACATGGCTCTCGACCGTCTTGATCGTCTTCAGCGTCGCGCTTTTTCGGCGCCATCAGCTGATGCTGCACCGGCAGAAACCACTCGCCGACGATGTGCAGCCTCGACTCCGGCATCAGATGATGGATGTCGGCGACCCGGCCGGCCACCGAATTGTCGATCGGGATCATGGCGAGCGCCGCGCGCCCGGTGCGCACCGCGGCGAACGCGTCCTCGAAGGTCGGGCACGGCAGCGGCTCGTAGCCGGATAAGCGTGGTTGCAGGCGATGTGCGAATTCGCCCCCGGCTCGCCCTGGAATGCGATCTTCTTGCGCTTGCTCATCTTCCTCGCTTCATCACTCTACGCTCAATTTCGACCGCCCGTCAGCACCTTACGGCGCGAGACTTCGCGCCTTTTCCAAATCCTCCGGCGTATCGACGCCGAGCGGCACGGTGTCGACGATGGCGACGTCGATCCGCATGCCGGCTTCGAGCGCGCGCAACTGCTCGAGCTTCTCCCGCTGTTCGAGCGGCGACGGCGGCAGCGTCGACGAAGCGCTCCAGCGCCGCGCGGCGATAGGCGTAAAGCCCGATGTGATGGTAGAGCGGCCCGTCGCCGGAGGGCGCGGTGGCGCGGGTAAAGTAGAGCGCGCGCAACCGCGACGGGCCCGACCGGCGTGCCGACCACCTTGACCACGTTGGGATCGTCGCGCTCCTCGGCGCGCTTTGATCTCCGCGGCGAGCGTGGCGATGTCGACCGCCGTTGATCGGCGAGCGGCGCGCAGCGCCGCCGCGATGGCTGTCGGATCGAGCGTCGGCAGATCGCCTTGCACATTGACGACGAACTTGGCGCGCCGGTCCGGATCGGCTTTGCCGAGCGCCTCGAAAATGCGGTCGGAGCCCGAGGCATGGTCGGCGCGGGTCATCACCGCGCGGCCGCCCGGCCTTGTCGCACAGCGGCCGCGATCTCCGGCGAATCGGTCGCCACGACCACCGGGCCGAGCGTCGGCTGCCTGCGCGCGGCGCAGCACATGCACGATCATCGGCTCTCCGGCGATATCGGCGAGCGGCTTGCCCGGCAGGCGGGTCGCGGCCATGCGGGCGGGAATGAGAATGAGAACGTCAGCCATCGCGTCTACCGCACCGAAATCGTGCTTATACGGGTTGCAAGACGCGCAGCAAACCGGCTATTCTCTGCGCCGCCCTCCCTCTGCCGCTGCGGAGCCATTCAGCGATGAATTCGTTCGAAATCAACAAGATTCTCGGCGCCCTGCTGGGGACCTGCCTGGTCCTGCTTGCCATCCATATCGCCTCCGGCGCGATCTTCGACGCCGGAGCGCCGGCCAAGCCCGGCTACGAGATTGCCGTCAAGGAAGAGACGGAGGCGCCACCGGGCGGCAGCCGCGCCGGCGGCGCCGCAGCAGTGCCGATCGAAACGCTGCTGGCGAGCGCTTCGGTCGGACCGCGGCGCCAGGTCGCCAAGCAATGCCAGGCTTGCCACAACTTCCAGGAGGGCCAGGGCCCCAAGGTCGGTCCCGATCTCTACGGCGTGGTCGGACGGCCGGTCGCCTCCGTCGCCGGCTTCAACTACTCGGCCGCGCTGAAGGCGAAGGGCGGCACCTGGACCTTCGACGCGCTCGAACAAATGGCTCACCAATCCCCGCGCCGACGTTCCCGGCACAGCCATGACCTTCGCCGGCATATCGAACGAGAAGCAGCGCGCCGACGTGATCGCCTACCTCGATACTCGCTGTCGGCCAATCCGGTGCCGCTGCCGAAGGCATACGGGCTCCGCCGCGCCGACGAAGTAACGCCGGCGTCGAGGAGAAATCACCGAGGGTTCTCCGGCCGGCTGCGCCGGAACTGGTTTCGTCGCGGCGCACACCGGCACGCTGGCGCGATAGTTCGAAAATGCGGATAATGACGTCATCTGCCGCTCAATAACCGCCATTATTCTGCCTTCACGCATTATCCGTTCATCCGCGAAACGCATTGGAGCGCCTGGTGAATCGCCGATCCCTGCTGACATCCGCCTTGCTCGTGGCCTCAGCGCGCGGCCTTCCCCTCCCCGCCTGGATCAGCCCGGCCCTGGCGCAAGCGCCGGCTGCGGCACCTGCCGCGAATGCGCAGGAACAGGCTTGGCGGCACGGCGTGTCGCTGTTCGGCGACCTGAAATATCCGCCGGGCTTTAAGCAATTCGACTACGTCAATGCCAACGCGCCGAAAGGCGGCACGGTGCGGCGAGTCGCGCTCGGCACTTTCGACAATTTCAACACCGGTGTCGCCGGCGTCAAAGGCACGCTCGCCGCCGGCTGTCCATGTCATTCTCTACGAGACGCTGCTGCCGTCGGCTCGCTTGACGAAGTCTCGAGCGAATATGGCCTGCTCGCCGAAGCGGTGAGCTATCCCGGCCGATTTCTCCTCGGCCACCTATCGGCTGCGCGCCGAAGCGAAATGGCACGACGGCAAGCCGGTGACGCCGGAGGACGTCGTTTTCTCCTTCGATGCATTGAAGAAAAACAGCCCGCATCGATGCCGCCTATTACCGCCACGTCACCAAGGTCGAAAAGACCGGCGATCGCGAGGTCACCTTCACGTTCGACGGGCCGGGCAATCGCGAATTGCCGCAGATCGTCGGCCAGCTCACTGTCCTGCCGAAGCATTGGTGGGAAGGCACCGACAAGAACGGCAAGCAAGCGCGACATCGCCGCAACACACGCTCGAGCCGCCGCTCGGCAGCGGCCCCTATCGCATCAAGGATTTCGCCGCCGGGCCGCAACATCATCTTACGAGCGTGTCAAGGACTATTGGGGCAAAGATCTCAACGTCAATGTCGGCGTCAACAATTTCGACCTGCTGCGGTTCGATTATTTCCGCGACACCACCGTCGCGCTCGAAGCGTTTCAAGGCCGATAGCGTCGATTGGCGCACCGAGAACAGTCGCCAAGAACTGGGCGACGGCCTACGACTTCCCCGCGGTCACCGACAAGCGGGTTATCAAAGAGGAATTTCCGATCCGCAACCACGGCATCATGCAGGCGTTCGCCTTCAATATCCGCCGCGCGAAATTTCAGGACCCGCGGGTGCGGCTGGCGTTCAACTACGCCTTCGATTTCGAGGAGATGAACAAGCAGATTTTCTTCGGCCAATACAAGCGCATCGCCAGCTATTTCCAAGGCACCGAACTTGCGTCGAGCGGCCTGCCGACCGGGACGCGAGCTCGAAATTCTGGAAACGGTGCGCGACAAGGTGCCGCCGGAGCTTTTCACGAAGCCCTATACCAATCCGGTCGGCGGCAACCCGAAGCGGTGCGCGACAATCTGCGCGAAGCGCTGCGGCTGTTCAAGGAAGCCGGCTACGAGGTGCGCGACAGCAAGCTCGTCAACGGCAAGACCGGCGAGCCGTACACGGTCGAGTTCCTCGCCGACGACCCGACCTTCGAGCGTGTGTTCTTGTTCTACAAGCCTTCGCTCGACCGGCTCGGCGATGACCGTGACGGTGCGCACGGTCGACGACGCGCAATACGTAAACCGGCTGCGCGGCTGGGATTTCGACATCATCACCCATGCCTGGGGGGAATCGCTGTCGCCCGGCAACGAGCAGCGCGGCTATTGGGGCTCGCAGGCCGCCGATCAGCCGGGCTCCGACAATTTGATCGGCATCAAAAATCCCGGCGGTCGACGCGATGATCGATCAGGTCATCTTCGCCAAGAGCCGCGCGGATCTCGATCGCCGCCGCCAAAGCGCCTCGACCGCGTGCTGCTGTGGAATCACTATGTCGTGCCGCAATGGACCTATCCATACGCAGCGCACCGCGCGCTGGGACCGCTTCAGCCATCCCGACCCGATGCCGAAATACGGCTCGCCGCGGCATTTCCGACCGTGTGGTGGTGGGACGCCGAAAAAGCCGCGAAGACGGGAAGCCGGCCTTGAAGTAGGACTGGCGGGAAGCCGGAGCTTCGCGCCGTTCGCGATTCGAGGATGATGCGGACACTCAAGATTTCGCGTCGGCGCGCGCTTACGCTCAGCGCCGGCGTCGCAGCCGTCGCTTTAGCGCCCAGCGCCCCGGTCAGCCTTTGCCGACGATCTTGATCGAATCCCACGGCATGTCGGCGTTCGGCGATCTCGCCTATCCGGCGGATTTTCCCCATTTCCGCTACGTCGATCCGAAGGCGCCGAAGGGCGGCACCTTTTCGCAGATCGGGCCGATCGCGGCACTTCAACCAGAATTTCCTCACCTTCAACTCGCTCAACAGCTTCATCCTCCAGGGCGACGCGGCGCAGGGCATGGAGCTGACCTTCGCCACGCTGATGGTGCGCTCCGGCGACGAGCCGGACGCCATGTATGGGCTTGCGGCGCAGAAGGTGCGGCGCTCGGCCGACGGACTGACCTACCAATTCTTGATCCGGCCCGAGGCCAAATTCCACGACGGCACGCGGCTCACCGCGCAGGACGTCGCCTTCTCGCTCAATATTCTCAAAGAGAAGGGCCATCCGATACATCACCCAGTCGCTGCGCGACTTTATCGGCGCCAAGGCCGATGACGACAGATCGTCACCGTGACGTTTCGCGCCCAAGCGCGCGCGCGACGTGCCGCTGTTCGTCGCCGGCCTGCCGATTTTCTCGCGCGCCTATTACGCGACCAAGCCGTTCGACGAATCGACGCTCGACGTTCCGCTCGGCTCGGGCGCCTACAAGGTCGGCCGCTTCGAGGCCGGCCGCTTCATCGAATATGAGCGCGTGAAGGATTGGTGGGGCGCCGATCTGCCGGTCGCGCGCGGCCAGAACAATTTCGACATCGTGCGTTTCGAATATTATCGCGACCGCGAGGTCGGCTTCGAAGGCTTTACCGCCGGTACTTATCTGTTTCGCGAGGAGTTCACCTCGCGCACCTGGGCGACGCGCTACGATTTTCCCGGCGTTCAAGGACGGCCGCGTCAAACGAGACATGCTGCCCGACGACACGCCGTCCGGCGCGCAAGGCTGGTTCATCAACACGCGGCGGCCGCAATTTTGCCGACCCGCGCGTGCGCGAAGCGCTCAGCAACGCTTTCGATTTCGAATGGACCAACAAGAACGTCATGTACGGCGCCTATGAGCGCACCGTCTCGGTGTTTCAGAATTCGGACATGATGGCGCAGGGCAAGCCGAGCGCCGACGAGCTCGCCCTGCTCGAGCCGTTCCGCGGCAGCGTGCCGCGACGAGGTGTTCGGCGAGCCCTATGTGCCGCCGGTCTCCGACGGCTCGGGCCAGGACCGCGCGCTGTTGCGCAAGGCGGCGCAGCTTCTGCAAGGACGCCGGCTGCACGCTCAAGAACGGCAAGCGCGTGCTGCCGAACGGCGAGCCGATCACCATCGAATTTCTGATCGACGAGCCGACTTTCGAGCCGCATCACATGCCGTTCATCAGGAATCTCGGGCTCCTCGGCATCGATGCCACCTTGCGCCTCGTCGATCCGGTGCAATATCGGGCGCGGCGCGACGGCTTCGACTTCGACATCACCGTCGATCGGTTCAGCTTTTCCGCGACGCCCGGCGATTCGCTGCGCTCGTATTTTTCCTCGCAGGCAGCGGCGCTCAAAGGCTCGAACAATCTCGCCGGCATTGCCGATCCGGCGATCGATGCGCTGATCGAGGCCATCATCGCCGCCCGTCACGGCCGGCGCTGATGACCGCCTGCCGCGCGCTCGACCGCGTGATCCGCGCCGGCCGTTACTGGATTCCGCATTGGTACAAGCCGTCGCACTGGATCGCCTATTGGGACGTGTTCGGCCGCCCGCCGGCGCAACCGCGCTATTTTCGCGGTATACCGGACACTTGGTGGTATGACCCGCAAAAGGCGGCGAAAATCGGCCGATCGGGCTAGGCAGAGCGGCTGGCATTGACCCGCGCCATTGATTGACCCGCGCCCATTGACCTGTGGCATTGTTCTGGGCAAGGGCTTTTGCGGGGCACGTATCGAACGACGCAAAAGCGTCACCAAGACTGCTAAACTGGGCCGGCGCCATCGCGGCCGCCCGACCCCGACAAGAGCTGAGAACAACGGGCCCGATCCAGAATGACCGCCTACATCCTCCGCCGCATGCTTTTCATGATCCCGACCATCTTCGGGATCATGCTGGTGTCGTTCGTCGTCGTGCAGTTCGCGCCCGGCGGCCCGGTGGAGCGCGTCATCGCCCAACTCTCCGGCAACGATACCGGCGCGACCTCCCGCATCTCCGGCTCCTCGGCGGCGATTTCGGCGCCGCGGCGTCGTGCAAGCGGCGCGCAGATGGACGATGAATTCGAAATACCGCGGCGCGCAGGGGCTCGATCCCGCCTTCATCAAGAGCCTGGAAAAGCAGTTCGGCTTCGACAAGCCGGCCTACGAGCGCTTTTTCCTGATGCTGTGGAATTATGCGCGCTTCGATTTCGGCAAGAGCTATTTCCGCGACGTCAGCGTGCTGCAGCTGATCAAGGAGAAGCTGCCGGTCTCGATCTCGCTCGGCATCTGGATGACGCTGCTGAGCTATCTGATCTCGATCCCGCTCGGCATCCGCAAGGCGGTGCGCGACGGTTCGCCGTTCGACGTGTGGACCTCCGGCGTGATCATCATCGGCTACGCCATTCCCGGATTCCTGTTCGCGATCCTGCTCATCATTCTGTTCGCCGGCGGCTCGTTCTTTCAGATCTTTCCGCTGCGCGGGCTGACCTCCGACGGCTGGGCGCAATTCCCGTGGTGGCAGAAGATCCTCGATTATTTCTGGCATCTGACGTTGCCGATCATGTCGATGGGGCTTGCCGCCTTCGCCACCATGACGCTGCTGACCAAGAACTCGTTCCTCGAAGAGCTGCGCAAGCAATATGTGCTGACCGCGCGCGCCAAGGGCTGCTCCGAGCGCCAGGTGCTGTACGGGCATATCTTCCGCAACGCCATGCTGCTCGTCATCGCCGGCTTTCCGGCGCCTTCGTATCGGCCTTCTTCGCCGGCTCGCTGTTGATCGAGACGATCTTCTCGCTCGACGGGCTCGGGCTGCTCAGCTTCGAGAGCGTGCTCAACCGCGACTATCCGGTGGTGTTCGCCAATCTCTACATCTTCGCGCTCGTCGGCCTGGTCGTGAATCTGATTTCCGACCTGACCTATACCTGGATCGATCCGCGCATCGATTTCGAGACGCGGGAGGTGTGAGGTGGACGCCAAAACCATCCCGAACGAAACCACTAAAGCCGGAACTCCGGAATTCACGCCGGACATCGAACCGGCCGGCCCGCTCGGCCTGACCTGGCTGCCGCGCAGTTTCGAGCTGTCGCCGCTCAACACCCGGCG
This sequence comes from uncultured Alphaproteobacteria bacterium, assembly GCA_963761185.1. Classification (GTDB taxonomy): domain Bacteria; phylum Pseudomonadota; class Alphaproteobacteria; order Rhizobiales; family Xanthobacteraceae; genus BOG-931. The sequence continues at coordinate 2,717,061 of CAVXFY010000009.1, read as the reverse complement.
CTGGCGGAATTTCAAAGCCAACCGGCGCGGCTATTGGTCGTTGTGGATTTTCCTCGTGCTGTTCGTCGTCACGCTGTTCGCCGAATTCATCGCCAACGACAAGCCGCTCTTCATTCATTACGACGGCAAGTCCTATTTCCCGGTCTTCTTCACCTATCCGGAAACCGACTTCGGCGGCGATCTCGAAACCGCCGCCGATTATCGCGATCCCTACTTGCAGAAACTCATCGCCGACACAAGCGCCATCGATGATCTGGCCGCCGATTCGCTTTTCCTACAAGACCATCAATGACCTGCCGCCGCCGGCGTTCCCTCGAAGCCGACCTGGATGCTGACCAAGGCGGAATGCGAGTTCGCCGCCAAGAACGGCTATGCCCAGCTGCAGCGATCTCGAATACAACTGGCTCGGCACCGACGATCAGGGCCGCGACGTGCTGGCGCGGCTGATCTACGGCTTCCGCATCTCGGTGCTGTTCGGCCTGATTCTGACCATCGTCTCGTCGATCATCGGCGTCGCCGCCGGCGCGGTGCAGGGCTATTTCGGCGGCTGGACCGATCTTCTGTTCCAGCGCTTCATCGAAATCTGGACCTCGGTGCCGGAGCTTTATCTGCTGCTGATCATCTCGTCGGTGCTGGTGCCGGGCTTCTTCGTGCTGCTCGGCATCCTGCTGCTGTTCTCCTGGGTGCGGCTGGTCGGCTTGGTGCGCGCCGAATTCCTGCGCGGCCGCAATTTCGAATATATCCAGGCGGCGCGCGCGCTCGGCGTGTCCAACGCCGTCATCATGTTCCGCCATCTGTTGCCGAACGCCATGGTGGCGACGCTGACGTTCCTGCCCTTCATCATGTCGTCGTCGGTGATGACGCTGACCGCGCTCGACTTCCTCGGCTTCGGCCTGCCGCCCGGCTCGCCGTCGCTCGGCGAATTGCTGTCGCAGGGCAAGGCCAATGTGCAGGCGCCGTGGCTCGGCCTCACCGGCTTCTTCACCGTCGCGCTGATGCTGTCGCTCCTGATCTTCATCGGCGAAGCGGTGCGCGACGCCTTCGATCCGCGGAAGACGTTTACATGAGCGAAGACCTCTGCCTCTCCATCCGCGATCTTTCCGTCGCCTTCGGCGCCGGCGGCGCGCGAGACGCTCGCGGTCGACCGCGTCTCGTTCGACATCGGCAAGGGCGAGACGCTGGCGCTGGTCGGCGAATCCGGCTCCGGCAAATCGGTGACGGCGCTGTCGATCCTCAAGCTCCTGCCCTATCCGGCGGCGCATCATCCGTCCGGCAGCGTCGACTTTCAAGGGCCGCGACCTTCTGCCGCTATTCCGGAAGCGAGATGCGGCAGGTGCGCGGCGACGACATCACCATCGTCTTCCAGGAGCCGATGACCTCGCTCAATCCGCTGCACACGATCGAAAAGCAGATCGGCGAGATTTTGCTTGCTGCATCGCGGCCTCACCGGCGCCGCGGCGCGCGCCCGCACCCTCGAAGTGCTGACCCAGGTCGGCATTCCCGATCCGGAAACCCGGCTCAACAGCTATCCGCATCAGCTTTCCGGCGGCCAGCGCCAGCGCGTCATGATCGCCATGGCGCTCGCCAACGAGCCCGATCTGCTGATCGCCGACGAGCCGACCACCGCGCTCGACGTCACCGTGCAGGCGCAGATCATCGCGCTGCTGAAGGACATCCAGAAGCGGCTCGGCATGTCGCTTCTGTTCATCACCCACGACCTCGGCATCGTGCGCAAGATCGCGCAACGAGTCTGCGTGATGAAGGACGGCAAGATCGTCGAAGCCGGCGCCGTCGAGCGGGTGTTCGCCGCGCCCGCAGCATCCTTACACGCGCGCGCTGCTTGCCGCCGAGCCGAAGCCCGATCCGGCGCCGCCGCAGCCCAACGCGCCGATGGTGCTCGAGACCGACCGACCTCAAAGTCTGGTTTCCGATCAAGCGCGGCGTGCTGCGCAAGGTGGTCGGCCACATCAAAGCGGTCGACGGCGTGACCAGTTTCGATCTGCGCAAGGGCGAGACGCTCGGCGTGGTCGGCGAATCCGGCTCCGGCAAGACCACGCTCGGCCTCGCCATCCTGCGGCTGATCTCCTCGGAAGGCCCGATCGTCTTCATGGGCAACCAGCTGCAGGGCCTGACGTTCAAGGAGATGCGCCCGTTCCGGCGCGACATGCAGATCGTGTTTCAGGACCCCTACGGCTCGCTGTCGCCGCGCATGTCGGTCGCCGACATCATCAAGGAAGGCCTGCAGGTCCACCATCCGCGCATGACGGAGCGCGAGCGCGACGAGCGCGTCATCCAGGCGCTCGACGATGTCGGCCTCGATCCCGAGATGCGCTTTCGCTTTCCGCACGAATTCTCCGGCGGCCAGCGCCAGCGCATCGCGGTTGCGCGCGCGCTGTCGTGCTGGAGCCGACCTTCATCGTGCTCGACGAGCCGACCAGCGCGCTCGACATGCTGATCCAGGCGCAGATGGTCGATCTGCTGCGCGATCTGCAGAAGCGGCACGATCTCACGTATCTGTTCATCTCGCACGATCTGCGCGTGGTCGCCGCGCTGGCGAGCCGGCTCTTGGTGATGCGGCAGGGCAAGGTGGTCGAGGGCGGCGACGCCGCCGAGCTGTTCAAGCAATCCCAAGACCGACTACACGCGCGCGCTGTTCGCCGCCGCTTTCAATCTGGAAACCGCGCCCGAAGGAATCGTAGCTCAATAGCAATTGGCGCAATAAGAGGCGGCGCAAACCGTCGCCGAAGGGGCATAGGGATGGAACGCTTTCGCAGCTCGCTTGCGAACTTGTGTTGTTTTGCGCTGCCGTTGCTGGTGACGTGGTCGCTCACGGCTCCCGCATTCGCCGAAACAGTCAAAATCGTCGTGCCGTTCGCCGCCGGCGGTCCGGTCGATCAATTGGCGCGCATCCTCACGCCTGAGCTTGCCGCACAATTGAAGGCCGACGTCATCGTCGACGATCGCGGCGGCGCCGGCGGCGCCATCGGCTCGGAGCTGGTCGCGCATGCGGCGCCCGACGGCGACACCATCCTGCTCGCCAGCATGGGCTCGCAAATCTTGAGCCCGATTCTCAAGCCGCCGGCGACTTACGATCCGGTGAAGTCGTTCGTGCCGGTCATGATGGTCGCCACCATGCCGTCTTTGCTGGTGGTGAACCACCAGCTCGGCGCCGACAACATGAAGGACCTCATCGCCAAGGCGAAAGCGCAAAAGCTCACTTACGGCTCGGCGGGACCGGGCACGACCATGAACATCGCGGTCGAAATGCTCAACAACGCCGCGAATGTGAAAATCACCCACGTGCCCTATCGCGGCGCGGCTCCGGCGATCAACGACCTGCTCGGCGGCCATGTCGACATGCTCAATGCCGATCTGCCGGTGCTCCTGCCGCTGGTGAAGGCCGGAACGGTGACACCGATCGCACTGTTCGCGCCCGAACGCACGCCGCTATTGCCGGATCTGCCGACGACCAAAGAGCTCGGCCTGCCGAGCGTCGTCATGGAGAGCTGGTACGGCGCGTTCTTGCCCGCCGGCACGCCGCCGCAAATTCGCGACAAGATCGAACAGGCGCTGATGGCGGTCATCACGACACCGACGGTGAAACAGCGCTTTGTCGAACTCGGCATGCACGGTGCGCTCGGCCACGAGGCGTTCGAAGCGCGGCTGCAGAAAGATTTCACCGCATGGCCCGAGACGATCAAGAAGCTCGGGATTACCGGAGAATGATGCGGAAGACGCGCTAGAGCGAAACTGTTTCAGATTAAATCAGTTGTCGCTCTAGTATCTTGATTGAGCATGATCTTTTCGGAAAACCGGTTTCCACTTTTCCGGATCATGCTCTAGCGCGTCTTGCCGAACAATTCGGCGACCGGCGCACCGGAGGCGATCTTCTCCTCACGCAGTTTTTCGGCGGCGACACTACGCTGAGCGCGCTGCAGCACTTCGGCCGCCCGCGCGCGCGGAATGAAACAAACGCCGGTCTCATCGGCGAGCACAAGGTCGCCGGGATTGACCGCGATGCCGCAGATCGTCACCGGCTTGTTGATGGCGACCGTCTCGACGCGCCATTTGCCGGTGATCGGGCTGACGCTCCTTGACCAGATGGCGTAGCCGATGCCGCGCGAATGATCGATGTCACGAACGCCGCCGTCAACGATGGCGCCAAGTTCGCCCTGCCGGTGGCCGATGGTCGCCGATATGCCGCCCAAATTGGAGCAAAGATCGACGCCTTGCAGCACGATCACGTCGCCCGGCTCGGCGAGATTATGCGCCTCTATTTCGCCGAGCCCGGAGACGCCCGCTTTGACTTTGACCGGCACTGGCGCGGTGGCGGCGACGTTGCACACAGTGAGCGCCCGGCCGACCAACCGCGCCACAGGATCGCGCGGCGTGAGCGACGCGGCCGGCACGACGCCGACAATGCCAAGCTCGTCCATCGCGTCCGAAGCGATGCCGGTGAGATCGGGCAGCGCGCGATAGCCGTCGAGAACGTCTTGCGACAGCGCCGGCAGTTCGAGCATGCCGAATGCATCGTCGGGAAGCTTGCCGAGAGTGGTCTTGGCCATCGCGATCTCCCGGCCCCGAATGTCAGAACCCGAACAGCCGCGCCGGATTGTCGACCAGCATGAGACGGCGCGTTTTCTCGTCGGGCGCGATCTGGGTGATGAGATCAACCAGTTCGCCGTCATTGGGCACGGCCTTATGGTTCGGATGCGGCCAATCGGTGCCCCACACGACCCGTTCCGGCGCGTGTTCGGCGAGATCGCGTGCGAACGGCACGGCGTCGGCATAGGGATAAGCTTGCTTGGTGATGCGGTCGGTGCCGGACAATTTGACCCAAACGTTGCCGGTATCGAGTAGACGGCGCAGTGTCGCAAACGCCTTGCCGTTACGTCCTTCGCCGACATCGACGCGGCCGATATGGTCGATCACCACCGGCGCGTCGATCGAGCGGATAAATTCGTAGAGCTCGACGACGCCATTGCCGCCGCAGTGAATAGCGACGTGCCAGCCATACGGCTCGGCGAGTTCGATCATCTTCAGCATGTCCTCGCGCGGCCGTGGCGCCCCGAGATGCGGGAAATAAAAATGCAATCGCAAGCCGCGCACGCCGGCATCGTCGAGGCGCTCGACTTCCTCCGGCCGCATCTTGGGTTCGAGCAGCGCCACGCCGCGATAACGGCCCTCGCCGGCGGCGAGCAGATCGACCAGTGCGGCATGATCGCTGCCGTGGCAGGTCGATTGCACGAACACGCCGCGCTGAAAGCCGAGAAAATTGTGCAGGCGGAACAGATCCTCCTTGGGCGCGTCAGTCGGCGTGAACGGGCGGTTCGGCGCATAGGGAAACTTGCTGTGCGGCCCGAAGACGTGGAAGTGCGAATCGCAAGCGAGCGGCGGCAGCGTGATGCTGGGCTTTTTCGGATTCGGATCCGGAGGCGCGATGGTCGGCGTCAGATCGTCGGCGCGAATGGTCATGGCGGCACGTTATCCTTGCAATGATCAGTCGCAGCGGACGGTCATGCCGCCGTCGACCACGATTTCGGTTCCGGTGATGAAACGGGCTTCGTCGGAGGCGAGAAAGAGAACGGCATTGGCGGTGTCGCGGCCATCGCCCATGAAGCCGAGCGGAATACGCGCCACGCGCGATTTGAGCAAGGCTTCGATGTCGCCGCCGCTGCGCTGTTTGGCGAGCCGCGCCTCGACCATGGGCGTGTGCATCTGTCCCGGCACCACGGTGTTCACGCGGATGCCGGCACTGGCATATTGCACCGCGGTGACGCGCGAGAACTGGATGACCGCGGCTTTGGACGTCGCATAGCCGATCTGCGGCGAGCCGGTGAAGCGAATGCCGGAGCTCGACGAGGTGTTGACGATGGCGCCGCCGTTCTGCTCGACCATGACCGGGATGACGTGACGACAGGATAGAAACACGCTCTTGAGGTTGTAGTCGATCTGCTTGTCGAAGACTTCCTCCGACATTTCGGCTGCGCCGCCCGCGGCCGAGCCGCCGACATTGTTGACGAGGATATCGATATTGCCCCCGAATCTCTTGCGGCAGGCCTCCGTCATGGCGGCGACTTGCGCGTCATCGAGCACATCGCAGACATGCGTCGCGATTTCGCCGTCGTTACCGACACGCGCCACCGTTTCCTCCATCGAGTCGGCGTTCTTGTCCACGGCGAAGACCTTTGCGCCCTCGTGCGCGAACAGCACGGCGGCGGCGCGGCCGTTGCCCCAGCCGGGACCGATGCAGCCCGCCCCCACGATCAACGCGACCTTCCCCTCGACACGTCCCGGCATGCGCATTCCCACCCGTCATTGATTTCGCAGAATGTGAGTTGAGCAATGTTAGTGGAGCGCATGCGTCCGCGCCAGCACGACAAATCGATGGTCTTGAACCCCCCTGCCGACATGGGCGACTAAGACCAATGGCACCCCGTAGCACGCAAAGGGCGGGCCGATGATGAAAGTCCTTTTCGCGGTCTTTGCGCTGATCGCGGCAGCGATGGTTGCTGGCGTGTATTTCAGCTTCAATCCGGCGATTTTGATTTTTCTCATCCTGGGCTTCGGCCTTTACATGGTGACCCGCATCGGCGGCCCGACGTTGCCGGCGGATGCGCCGGTCATGTGGGGCTCAGGCCACGGTATTTACATTCGCTCGAAGGACTATGCGCCGAACGACGATACGAGCTGCGGCGGCGAGGACCCGCGCGAAGGCGACGGCTTCCGGTAAATGAAAAGACCGGCGCGAGCTATTCTGGGAGCCATCATGGGACTCTGGTCCATGACTGGGGCAAGCCGAGCCGGCGCTATAAATCCCACCGATCGCGTTGCGGGCAATCCGGGCGTCACATATTTCGACTTGGTAAAACAGGTCGTCACCGATCTCGACAGCCTGCCCGCGCATGGTGAGCCGACAGCACATACGATCGTTCCCTATCGGCACATCGAAGGAGACAAGGCCAAGACCGTTCCGGCCGGTCCGGTCGCAATCCAATTGCTGACGGCGCTCACAATCCGAGCCCAGGGGAAATCGCGGCTGGCGCTCATGGCCGATCTCGGCCCATCCAACGGCGACGTCACGGAGTTCACTTTGCTTGCGCTTTTCGACTTGACGGACCAGCCGAAGCTTCTCGACCTCGTCGAGGTCGGCGGCGACCGTTTGACCGGATTTACCGACAAGCCGCTCTTGCCGCTCGGGCGCGGATCGGATTTGATCGTGATCGACAGCGATCACTTTAACTCGAACGAAGATTTCGTCGGCACCGAGTTCTTGTTTGTGCGCAATGATCGTTTCCGGCTAGTCGGTTCGCTCTTCACCTTCGACGAACGCATATGCACGTCGGTGCGCACGCAATCGCTGATCTTCACGACGCATCGCGATGCCGGCAGGCTATACCGCCGGGTTCGCGTCGCCGTCCGTGAGACATTGACGTTGCAAGCAGACAGCGCGGATTGCAGCGGCGATAAAATTCCGAGGCCTTTCACGAGGACGTTTCATGAGACGTATCGCTGGAGCACGCGCCGGCATAGATACGAAGTCATATCGAGCGATCTGAACAGGCTCGAGCGGGAAAACGACAGGTTGATCTCGGGCAGCAGCTGACGGCGATGACGATGCGACAGTGACCGCCGGGGCAACTGGGACCGCACGGTTTTGGTTAACAACTCGTTTACGAGCGCGCCGTAAGGTCGATCGGCAACCAAGTTCCGATCATGACGCCGATTGCCACGCCGCAGATAGCACCCGTCGCTTCGAGCGCCCCCGTTGCCCCGGTGCAGCTTCAGCTTGGGCAAATATTGAGCGGCACCGTCGTCGCGCTCCTCAATGACGCGACGCTGCGGCTGCAAACGCCTGCGGGGCTCTTTGACATTGCAACGGACACGCCGCTGCCGGCCGGAACCCATGTCGCGATCGCCGTTCAAGGTACGCCGCAGCAGCCCGTGCTCGTCATTACGCCCACTCAAAACGGAGCGGCCCCATCGGCGCAACCGACGGACAGCTCCGGCGAGCCCGGTAGTTCGCCGCTCAACGTTAATTCCGCCGCGACGACATCGGCTTCCGCAAACTCATTCGCCGCAAGCGGAACCGAATCGGTCGACTTGTCGCGCGCGACCGTGCGCGCCGCGCCGCTTCTTCCGCAAGCCGCGCTGTCCGCGGCAGCGGCGATCCTCCGCGAAGCCGCAACCACGCAGGGTAGTCTCACGACGCTCTATTCCAATCTCGAAGCCGTGACGACGACGCTTGCCGCGGCGTTGCCCGTTCCGGTGCTCGACGCGGCCAAGCAATTGCTCGCCATGCGTTTGGATATCACGTCAGGCCAAGGCATCGATGCGGCCGCCGTCAAGATCGCGCTGGCACGGTCGGGTCTCATAACCGGCCTTCCAATCGCCGCTGCGTCACCACAGAATGCCGAGGCTTCCGATCTCGGCACGGCGCTCATCGTACTGCGCCAAGCGTTGAAGAACTGGCTCGATCAGGAATCGCATCCGAACACGGCAGCCGCATCGCAAGGTCCGGCGCCGGCGCGCAGCACTGTGCCGATGCCGCCCTATCGCGGCGCGCCGAGCATGCCTCAGGCACCGACGGCGCCTTCGCTCTCCGCCGCCGCGCCACCGCGCGAACAGGCCATTGCGTTGCTCGGACAAACCGACGCCGCCATCGCCCGCCAGGCTTTGCTCCGGATCGTCTCGCTCCCCGGCGGCCACATCAACGGGGCGTCGCACAGCAACGATTCGTCATCGCGGCTCGTGGTCGAAATTCCTGTGGCAACCGCACAGGGTACCGGGGTCGCGTCGATGACGATCGAGCGCGATAGCGGCAAAGGCGGCCCGCACGACACGGAACCGTCCTGGCGCGCGAGCTTCTCGGTCGATCTGGAAACGATCGGGCTCGTGCACGTTCGCATCGCGCTGACGGGCGAAAGAGCGTCGGTCACGCTGAGGGCCGAACGCGTGCACAGCGCCGCGCTGCTGTCGGCGGGGCTGCCGCTCCTCGATGCCGGTCTGCGCGAGGCGGAGATCGAACCGGGAGATCTGCGCTGCCACGTCGGAAATCTTGTTTTGCCGCGACCGCAGGCGGCGACGCCCGGCACGTTTCTGGACCAAGCCTCATGACCAAAGGCAAGACGGCGCTAGCGGTCGCGCTCGAATACGAAAAACCCGGCACGCCGCGCGTTACCGCGATCGGCCGCGGCGAGCTGGCGCAGCGGATCGTCGAGCTTGCCGAATTAAACGACGTACCGATCACGCACAAGCCGGAACTCGCAGCAGCGCTGTCTTGCCTCAAGATCGATCAGGAAATTCCGGTCGAGCTGTACCGCGCCGTTGCCGAAGTCCTGATCTACATTCTGCGCATAGCCGAGAAAGCAAGATAGCGACGGCACCAGCTCGAGCTTCGCAAAAAAATGCCGTCATTTGACCCGCTCCAAACTGCGTGTGTCCTGCTTTACATCTCGTCGGATATTTCCTACCTGCCTGCAGGGCACGTTGCATTCGCGCACAACACTATGCGCGACATTATTTGCATTTGCGTTGGCGGAGGTTTGATGACAAACGCGATTGAGCGAGCCGCAAGTAAAGTTCCCGAAGTCACACTGGTATTCTGGATCATCAAGATCGCGGCCACCACGCTCGGCGAGACCGGCGGCGACACCGTGACAATGACGCTCAATTGGGGTTACCTCGCCGGCACCGCGCTCTTTCTTTCGCTGCTGGTCGTTTTGGTCATTTTTCAGATCGCGGCGAAAAAGTTTCATCCGTTTCTCTATTGGGCGACGATCATCGCTTCGACCACCGCGGGCACCACGATGGCGGACTTCGCCGACCGCTCGCTCGGCATCGGCTATCTCGGCGGTTCGCTGGTTTTATTCGCCTGCGTGATCGCGACGCTCGGCGCCTGGTATTGGTCGGTCGGTTCGATCTCGGTGGCAAGTGTCAACACGCCGAAAGTGGAGGCGTTCTACTGGGTCGCTATCACTTTCTCGCAGACGCTCGGCACCGCGCTCGGCGACTGGACCGCCGACGACACTGGCCTCGGTTATGACGGCGGCGCGCTGCTGTTCGCCGCCGGATTGGCGGTGCTCGTCGCGCTCTATTTCATGACGAATGTTTCGCGCGTTTTTTTGTTCTGGGCAGCCTTCATTCTGACACGGCCGCTCGGCGCCACGGTGGGCGATTTCCTCGACAAGCCGGTCAGCGACGGCGGCCTCGCTCTGAGCCGGCCCATCGCCACGGCTGTCATCGGTGCTTTCATCATCGTATGCATCATCGTTCTGCCGCAGCGTGCGGGGCAGCATCCGGGACGGCTCGAAACCGCACCCTAGAGACCCTATCTATGCTGCGAGAGGCCGACCATGCTCACGATGACCGATACCCAGCAGCCCGCCAAACCGGCCGCCAGCGCCCGCAAACGCGGTCGCGCGATCTTGTTGAGCGACCGCATTGATACCTCGCAACTCGAGCACGATCACGTCGTCTCGACGATGCCTCTCACCTATAAGTTCGGCAAAGACGGTTTTGTGACCTTGTTCCGCTATGGCGTCGTGGTGATGATCGGGCTTACGCCGCAGGAAGAAGAAGAAGTTTTGCTCAGCCTGAAACCGCGGCTGATACGCCCGGTGCAGCCGACCGAAGAAGAGACGGTTTCGATCGATTTGACGCCCGACAAGGACGCTCAAATTCTACCCGGTGGCCCGATCGTGCTAAAGGCGATTACGTCGGACAGCCACATTGTCATCGCCGATGCATTGTCCAAGAGCGTCGTGTTGGCGCATGACGAACGCGAAGTGGCTGCGGTGTTCGAACTGGTCGAGCCCTTCGCGCGGCAGCTTGCCGAAAAAGGCCGCGCCAGCGCCGGCCGCCGCACCATCCTCAAGCAGATCGGCAACGCGCTCTTGGTGCAGCAGCGCGTGTCGGGCCGCGTCGCCGTCACCGACAAACCGGACGTATTATGGGATCGTCCAGATCTCGAGCGACTCTATGCCAGGCTCGAGGACGAGTATGAGCTCAAGGAACGCGCCGACGCGCTGTTCCGAAAGCTCTCGGTCATTTCCGAATCGGCGGAGGTTCTCGGCGACATTCTCGACACTAAGCGTTCGTTCCGTCTGGAAATGATCATCGTCATCCTGATCGCCGTCGAGCTGATCATCGCGGGATATCAAACCTTGCCGCACTGAGGCGCCGCCACGGGCGCAGCGGCAGTCGCGCGACGGCATACCCCACACCGACGACAATGTGCTAGGGTGCCGGAAAATATAGTCTCCCGGGGAGGAAGCGGATGTGCCGGCGGAAAATAATCGCGGCGCTTGCCGCGGCTACGGTGCTGTTTGTTTGCTTGTCATTCACCGAACGCGCGCAAGCACAACGGGCCTATCCGACACATACCGTACGGCTGATCCTGCCGTTCAATCCTGGAAGCGCGACCGACACCACGGCGCGCCTCTTCGCGGACCGTTTGACGGCGCGCTGGGGCAAATCCGTGGTGGTCGAGAACCGTCCCGGCGGGGACGGATTGGTCGCGCTCAAGGCATTCATCGACGCCCACGACGACCACACGCTGTTCTTCGGGCCGGCCGGCGCATTCCTGGTCCATCTCTACGACCAGGACACGCCGCCCTATGATCTGACCGACATCGTGCCGATCGTCGGCATCTATGTCACGGTGCTGGCGATCTCGGTGCCGACGGCGCTGAATGTCAACACCGTCGACGAACTCATCAAGCTCGCGCGCGCCGAGCCGGGCAAGCTCAACGCCGCGGCCGCCACCGGCAACTCGGATTTCCTCATCTTCGGGTTCATCAAGGACAGGAACCTGCAGATCACCAGAGTGCCCTATCGCGACATCATGCAGGCGCCGAACGATCTCGCCGAAAACCGCATCCAGGTGCTGTCGACTTCGCTCGCCGTGGCGCTGCCGCTGCGCCAAGTGGGCAAGATCAAGGTGCTGATCGTGACCAGCCGGCAGCGTGCGCAAACCGCACCCGACATTCCGACCGCGGCGGAGGCCGGCTATCCGACGTTGACCATGGAGACCACGGGCGGCCTCTATGGCCCCAAAAGCATGTCGGACGGCTTGCGCGAAAGCATCGCCGCGGATTTCCGCAATGTCGCCGAGACCGATCCGATCATCCGCCAGCGGTTGGTCGATACCGGCCAGATCATGACGCTGCGCGGGCCAGAAGAGTTCTCCGCAAGCATCAAGGAGCAGAACGATCAGCTCGCCGGCATCGCCAAAACGCTCGGTCTCAAGGCGACGCAGTGATCCGCTTGATGCCCGTGATGTCGCTGCCGGCGGCGCGAATGCGGGCTAAGGCTTCGACGATTGGCTCGATCGCGACCGCCATGTGATACGCATTGGCGTGCAGAAAATTCTTCTCATCGCGCACGATCGCGACGTGGCCTTTCCAGAACACGAGATCGCCGCGCTTGAGATTAGCATGATCCGCACTCGGAGCGACGGGTACACCAAGCGCCGCTTCCTGCATGTCGCTGTCGCGCGGGCAGGCCATGCCGCACGCGGTGAGCGAAATTTGCACGAGCCCCGAGCAGTCGAGCCCGAGCGCGGTCTTGCCGCCCCACAGATAAGGCACACCCAAAAAGCGTTCGGCGACCGCGACGAAATCACTTTCATATTCGCGCAGCGGCTTAAGATGGACCGCCGGCACATAGGCTCCGCTTTCCGTCACCGCCATGCGGTCGGTGATGCGCGCCACGGCGAGCGTCGCGCCGAGCGGCAAAGCTTCAACGGGCGGCAGTTTGATCGAAGGTCCCGGAAACGCGAAAGTGCGCAGCGCCGCGACCTTGTGCGTCGGCGTTTGGCCCGCAGGCGCGAGCGCATTCGACGGCAGCCATCCGACATAATTATCGGCCGCGAGCTGACCCCACGAAAAGCCTTCGGCGTTCGTGTCGTAGATCGTCACGCGCTCGCCCTTGAGCGCCTCGGTGTCGAGCGGCGCATCGGGCCGCGGCTCGCGGCGCAGCGGCGCCTGTGGCTCGATCACCTCCATCACCCGGCCTTCGGCAAAGCGCGCCGCCGTGACTTTGCCTCGCAGGTCCTCGGCCGCGAGATCGGCGCGCGCCGGCGTGACGCGAAGGTCCAATGCAGGCATCATTAGCCGTAGCGCGCGGAGAGCAGCGCATAGAGCCCGCGCGCCGCCTGCAGGTCGCCGCCCTCCGGCCGCCCGGCCTTGGCCGAGGCGCTCCAGGCGAAGACGTCGAAATGCAGCCATGACTTCGCCGTCACGAAGCGGCGCATGAACAGAGCGGCGGTAATGGCGCCGCCTTGGCTGCCGCCGACATTATTGGTGTCGGCGACCTTCGACTCGAGCATCGACTCGTAGGGCCGCCACAGCGGCAGCCGCCATACCGGATCGTTCTCGGCCGAAGCGTAGCTCATCAGATCGCTGGCGAGCGCATCGTCGTCGGTGAAGAAGGCCGGCAGATCCGGCCCGAGCGCGACGCGGGCGGCGCCGGTCAAGGTCGCGAAGTCGGCGATCAGTTCGGGCTTGTCCTCGCCGGCGAGCGCCAGCGCATCGGCGAGAATGAGGCGGCCTTCCGCATCCGTATTGCCGATCTCGACGGTAATGCCTTTGCGCGAGGTGTAAATATCTCGCGGGCGGAAGGCGCTGCCGGCGATGGAATTCTCCACCGCCGGAATGAGCACGCGCAGGCGCACTTTCAGCTTGCGCGACATGATCATGTGCGCGAGCGCAAGTGCCGTGGCGGCGCCGCCCATGTCCTTCTTCATATTGAGCATGGAGGCATCGGGCTTGATGTCGAGGCCGCCGCTGTCGAAGCAGACGCCCTTGCCGACCAGCGTCACATGCGGATGCTTGGTGTCGCCCCACAGCATGTCGATCAGCCGCGGCTCGCCGGCGGCAGCCCTCCCGACAGCGTGAATGAGCGGAAAGTTCTTTTCCAACAGCTCGTCGCCGATAATGGCGGTGATGCTGGCGTTATGACGCGCGGCGAGCTTGCGCGCGGCCTGTTCGAGCTGCGCCGGGCCCATGTCGTTGGCCGGCGTATTGATGAGGTCGCGAGCGAGCGTCGCCGCTTGGACGACGTGCTGCAACTCCTCGCGATCGAGACTTTGCGGCAGGTCGAGCTTGATCGCGCGAGTCTCGGCCTTGCGATAGCGCGTGAAGCGGTAGGAGCCGAGGGCTACGGCGAGCGCGGCAAGCCGCGCATCGTGCGGCTCATTGGCAAAGCGGTATACGCCGTCAGGCAGATGCTGTGCGAGGCGACCGGGCAGGAACGGGTCTTTGGTTTCGTCTGCGCCTTCAAGCCCGAACAGAACGCCGCCGAGCCGGGTCTCGTCGTCGCCCTTACCCGGCAGCGGCAGGTAGCGGCCGGATTTGGGCTCAAAGCCCGCGGCGTCGGCGAAGGCGCGCGCCTCGGCGCCGATCAGCTTGCGCACGTCCTTATAGTTCGCTGCGGTAGCGAACCAGATCGGCACCGCGTCCGCCGTCTTGTGGGTGACGAAGATCGAGTCCATCGGATGACCTGAATTCAAAGGAGCTGCACCGAAAAACCGTGTCGCGCGCCATCCTATCCGACTTGCAGTTCACAGCCAAAGTTCAAACCCATGGTCTAAGTCCAAGGTTTACCTCCAGGGCATCAGCGAGGCGTGGATGACGTCCGGCACGCCTTCGTTGCCGACCGAGCGAATGGCGAGATCGACGTCCTTGAGCCCGAAGCGATGGGTGGTGACCAGTTCCAGCGGAAAGCGCTTTGACGCAAGCTGCGCCAGCGCGAGTTCGCAGGCTCTATAGCTGTGGCCGCGCGCGCTCTTCATGGTGATGAATTTCACCGTGAACTTTTCCAGCGGAAAATTCGGGAATTGGGCCAGTTCGCCCTGCGCCACGATGATGCCGCCTTTTCTTTTGAGCGCCTCGATGCCGAGGAGAATCGGAATGGTGCCGGCACCGGCGGTGCAGTCGAGCGAAACGTCGACACCCTTGCCGCCGGTGATCTCCATGATGCGGGCGAGCGGATCTTCCTTATTCACGTCGATGACATAATCGGCGCCGAGCTTCTTGGCGACGTCCATGCGCGCCTTGTCCTTCGACGTGCCGGTGATGATGATCAGCGAGGCGCCGGCCTGTTTGCAGATCACGGTCTGCGAGAGACCTTGCTGCCCTGGCCCCTGGATCAGCACGGTCGAATTGTAGCCGACATTGCCGTCGAACAGCGACCACTCGACGCCGTTCGCCATCGGCGTGACGAGACCGGCAAGTTCGGCGGACACGCCTTTGGGCACATGATGCACCACCGCGTTCCACGGCAGATAGACATATTGCGCGAAACCGCCCCACAGATGCGGGGCCTTTTCCGCCGAGGTGTAGCCGTAACGGATGGCGTCGGGATTGGTGCGCCAATTGGTGTTCTCGCAATGCCGGTACTGGCCGGCATGGCACCACTCGCACTTGCCGCAAGAGACATAATGCTCGACGAAGACGAGGTCGCCTTCCTTAAAGCCTTTGCGATTGACGAATTCGCGGCCGGCCTTGGCGATGACGCCGATATTCTCGTGGCCCATGATGACGGGCGCCGCCGACGGCGGGTGCTTATAGAGCTTGACGTCGGTGCCGCAGATGCCGCCGACTTCCATCTTCATCAGCGCGGCGTCCGCCGCGATGTCGGGCATGGGATATTCGCGAATTTCGGTCTTGCTCGGCCCGGTCCGCACCGCCGCTAATACTGTCTCGGCCACCTTCAAGTCCTTTCCATCCACGTCTTTGCCGGGTGAGGTATAAAGGCGTGGATGCCCCGCACAAGGCTCCTTCGCTCGGCCTGCCGCAGGCGGGACCCGCGTGCCAGGCATGACGGCGGTGGTTGCGATGCTCGGTTTCGTCAAGAAAAGTCCCGATCAAGGCGCGGCGCTCGACCGCCTGCGCGATTGGACCCGGACGCGCTTTGCTCTGACCGAGGACGAAACCGTCATGGTCTCGGAAATCGCCTGCGCCGTGCCGGGCTGCCCGCCGATCGAGACCCATACCGTGTTCTGGACCGCGCGCGGGCGCCATCACTTCAAGATCTTCAAGCCGCTCGCCGACGTGGTCGAGGACGACCTGCCGCCGGCCTTCATGAAGAATGCGCTCATCGCGCTCGACGGCGCCGATTGCTGTTAAATCCGGTCGCGGCGGCGTTCTCACACCTTGGCGAGATTCTCGCGCTTGAGATCTGTCACCTTGGCGACGCCGGAGAGCAGCATCGTCGACCGCAACTCGAAGGCGAGCTGATCGTAGACGCTCTTAACCCCGCGCGAGCCACCATTGATCAGGCCCCACAGCGCCGGCCGGCCGATGCCAACCGCTGTCGCGCCGAGCGCAAGCGCGCGGAACACGTCGATGCCGCGGCGGATGCCGCTGTCGAGCACGACCGGCACGCGGCCTTCGACGGTGTCGACCGCCGTCCGCAACATGGTGATGGAGGCCGGGCCGCCATCCATCTGGCGGCCGCCGTGATTTGAAATCCAGATTCCGGCGGCGCCCTCGGCCAGGCTTTGGCGGATATCGTCGGGCTGTACGACGCCTTTCACCAGCACCGGCAGACCCGACGCCTCGCGCAGGAACGTGATGTCGCTGAAACTGAGGTCGCGCTTCTGGTCGCTGAAATTGCCGTGGCCGCCGAGCGCGGGATCGTGGTTGCCGGCGGTGAGTCCGGGCGGGCGCGGACGGCCCAGCTTGATGTAGTCGTCGCTCTGGCCGGGGCCGAGCGCGTCGGCGGTGAGCACGATCGCGGAAAATCCCGCGGCCTTGGCGCGCTGCACCAGCCAACGGTTCAGCTCCATGTCGCGGTTCATGTAGATCTGGAACCATTTCGGGCCCGGCGTCGCCTTGGCGATCTCTTCCATCGGCCGGCTCGACGCGCCCGAGGCAACGAACAATGTTCCGGCCATGCCGGCACCCGCGGCATTGGGCAGTTCGCCGCCGACGTGGAAGATGGCCTGCTGACCCGTCGGACAGCTGAACACCGGCAGCATCAATTCGTGGCCGAGCAGCGTCGTGCGCAGGTCGATATCTTTCACGCCCTGCAAGCGCCGCGGCATGATTGGAAAGTCGTTGAAGGCGCGCCGGTTCTCGCGATAGGTCCAGCCGTCGCCGGCAGGTCCCATCACGGCGAAGCGCCCGGGCGAGATGATCTTGCGGGCGTCGTCTTCGAGAAGCTCGACACTGACGACCTTGAGCTCGCGCTCCTGGGAGCTTGCTTCGCCGAGGTCGACTGCCGGTGCCGCCGCAGCTGCGGGAGCGGCTTGCGTGCCGGCCGATTCCGCGAGCGCGCTTGTCGAGACCTGTGCCGTTGCCAGCGCCGCGCTGCCCACAGCCAGCGTGCGAATAAGATTGCGCCGCGAAGCGTCCATGCCAAGCTCCCTTAAGCTTTGCTTTTGGGGACAGCATCGGTGTTGCAAACGCAGCCGTCAACGCTTGGCGTTGCAATCCCGATAGGCGAATTACGCGGGCGGCAGGCCCACCGCCTTCAGCTCGGCCGATTGGCGCTTGGTGACGCGATCCATGGAAAAATTCTCGATCGCTTCGTTGAACAGCTTGTAGAAATTGATCTCGGCGCGCAGGTGCAAAAAGACGGCGCCAAGCCCGATCGCGGCGCGGTCCATGAACACGAATTCGCGCGGCACCGTGACCGGGCCTTTCTGCTTGAGCGCCTGATGCACGCGGAATGCTTCGCGGCGGCCGTATTCCGACGGCTTCACGCCGTCGGCAATGGTACGCACCCGGTCATCGAGGAGCGGCGCATAGATGAACCGCGCCCAGATATTCAACGTGTCGATCAATTCGCGCGACAATTTGCGGAAGCCCCAGGTCTCGTAGGCGTGCACGAC
This sequence comes from uncultured Alphaproteobacteria bacterium, assembly GCA_963761185.1. GTDB lineage: Bacteria > Pseudomonadota > Alphaproteobacteria > Rhizobiales > Xanthobacteraceae > BOG-931. The sequence goes on along the minus strand of CAVXFY010000009.1, from coordinate 2,699,222 downwards.
GAGATCGTCCTCGCCTTTGAGGAGCCCGTGATAAAGGTCGACGACACCGCCGACGAATTTCGGCGGAAAGATACGGATGCAGCCGTAATCGAGGAGGTTGATGCCGGCAGGCTTGCCGTCGCGCGCGAATACCGTGTAATTGCCGAGATGCGGATCGCCGTGAATGACGCCGAAGCGGCTGAAGGGAAACCACCAGGCGGTGAACATCGCGGTTGCGATCGTGTTGCGCACGGCAAGCGGATCGTTCTTGTGCGCGAGCATCTTGGTGCCGTCGAGCCAGTCGAGCGTGAGCAGCCGGCCGGTGGAAAGCTCCGGCCAGGCGCGCGGCACGCGCACGAAATCGACGCCGTCGAGCATCTTGCGATAGAGCGCGACATGCTTGGCCTCGCGCCGGTAGTCGAGCTCCTCGCGCACGCGGGCGCCGATCTCCTTGGCGATCTCGGTGGTATCGATCGCGGAATCGAAGCGGCGGCGGATCGCCAACAGCCATTGCAATTGCTGCAAATCGGCTTCGACCGCCGACTGCATGTCGGGATATTGCAGCTTGCAGGCGAGCGCTGCGCCGTCAAGCGAGCTGCGCGCGATGCACCTGGCCGAGCGACGCCGCCGCGGCGGGATGATGCTCGAAGCTCGCGAACTTCTTCTCCCAGCCGGCGCCGAGCTCCGCCATCATACGGCGCTTGACGAAGGCCCAGCCCATCGGCGGCGCTTCGCTCTGCAGCTTCTGCAATTCGGCGGCATATTCCGGCGGCAGGAGATCGGGTATGGTCGCCATCAATTGCGCGACCTTCATCAGCGGGCCCTTGAGCCGGCCGAGCGCGCCGGACAAGGCACTCGCCTCGCCGGCGCGGTCCGCCTCGCCGCCGAGCAGCCGCCGTCCCGCATAGCGCGCCGCGACACCGCCGACATTGGCGCCGACGCGCGCATAGCGCGCGGCACGGGCGGAGAAGCGGTTCTTTTCGCTGTCAGGCTTTTCGCGCTTTGCCACCAGCTCAGCTCAAACTTTCCAACTCCGAAATCATCCGCTCGATGACACCGAGGCCGCCCTGCCAGAACGTCGGATCGCGGGCATCGAGGCCGAACGGCGCGAGCAATTCGGAATGGTGCTTGGTGCCGCCGGCGGACAGCATCGCGAGATAGCGCTCGGCAAAGCCTTCGGCGGCATGTTCGTAAACGGCGTAAAGCGAATTCACCAGACAATCGCCGAACGCATAGGCGTAAACATAGAACGGCGAGTGGATGAAATGCGGGATATAGACCCAGAAGTTCTCGTAGCCGGGCTTCAGCTCGATCGCCGGGCCGAGACTCTCGCGCTGCACGTCGAGCCATAGCTCGCCGATGCGCTCCGCCGTCAATTCGCCGTTCTTGCGCTCGGTATGGACTGAGCGTTCGAAGGTGTAGAACGCGATCTGCCGCACCACCGTGTTGATCATGTCCTCGACCTTGGCGGCGAGCATGGCCTTGCGCTCTTTCTTGTCGCGCGTCGCCGCCAACAGCTTCTTGAAGGTCAGCATTTCGCCGAACACGCTCGCGGTCTCGGCGAGCGTCAACGGCGTCGGCGCCATCAACGCGCCATTCGGCGCCGCAAGAACCTGATGCACGCCGTGGCCGAGCTCGTGCGCGAGCGTCATCACGTCGCGCGGCTTGCCCTGATAGTTGAGCAGCACATAGGGATGCGCCGACGGCGTGGTCGGATGCGCGAAGGCGCCAGGCGCCTTGCCCGGCCGCACCGGCGCGTCGATCCAGCGCTCGGCGAAAAACCGCTCGGCGATCGCCGCCATCTTCGGCGAGAACGCGCCGTAGGCGCTGAGCACCGTATCCTTGGCCTCGGTCCAGCCGACGGTGCGGGTGGGCACCTGCGGCAGCGGCGCGTTGCGGTCCCAATGCGGCAGGCGCTTCTTGCCGAACCATTTGGCCTTCAGCGCATAGTAGCGGTGCGACAGCCGCGGATAGGCGGCGCGCACGGCCGCGACCAGCGCATCGACGACCTCGCGCTCGACCCGGTTCGACAGATGCCGGTCGTCGGCGATGTCGGCAAACCCGCGCCAGCGATCGGAGATTTCCTTGTCCTTGGCGAGCGTATTGGTGATCAACGTGAAATCGCGCACATGATCCTTGAACGTATGAGCCAACGCTTCGGCCGCGGCTTTGCGCTTTGCGCCGGAGCGGTCGACCAAGAGATTCAATGTCGGCTCGATGGCGAGCGACTTGCCGCCGACTTTGAAACGCAAACCCGCGATCGTCGCGTCGAACTGCCGGTTCCAGGCGGAATAACCCGTCACCGACTTTTCATGAAACAGCTGCTCGACGCGATCCTCAAGCTGGTACGGTCTGTAGCGGCGCACATCTTCGAGCCACGGCCGGTAATGGGCGAGCGCGGGATCGGCCATAGCCTTTTCCAGCAGCGCGTCATCGACGCGGTTTAGTTCCAGCGTGAAGAACAATAAGTGCGTGGACGCCGCCGTCATGCGCTCCTGCACGTCGCCGTAGAATTTGGTGCGCGACGGATCGACGGTGTCGCCGGCATGGACCAGCCCGGCGTAAGAGCCGATGCGGCCCATCAGGTCGTCGATCGCCTCGTAGCGCTTCACCACCGCGGCAAGCTGCGATCCACCTTCGGGCGCCGCGGCCATCGCGGCAAGCTTGCCCTTATAGGCCTCCTCGAAGGTGACGCAGTCGGCGTCGGCGCGGTCGAGATCGCGCTTGATCGCCGGATCGTCGAGCCCGGAATAAAGGTCGTTGAGATTCCACTCGGGCAAACGGCCGAGTGATGATTTCGGGCCAGCAGGATGGGTCTTGCCGGGCCGGCGGGCAACGCGTTTCGACATCTTCTGGGAGCGGGGCATGCGGTGGGGAATCCTCAAACGTCATTTCATGTGGCGCGACAGTAAGGCGCCCGCAAGGCCGCCGCGGACGCCTGGCATCCAAGAACTAGCTCGGCCAAGCGGCATCATGAGTGCCGAGCGGCACGCTCGGCCGCGACCAGCGCGGCGGCGTTTCGGTCATGTCAGCCGTATGACGGACCGCGGTGAGCCGTCCGAAGCCGGACGCCGTCTCTTCCAGGCAATCGCTGACATCGTCAAGACCGGGATCGAGACAGGCCATGCCGTCGATACGGCCGAGCTGACGCAGCCAGTGGCCGGTTTGCGCGAGCGACAGCCGCACGTGCCAGGACCCGCCCTCCTCCATGCGACGCTTGAGCGCCGCCATCGCTGCGAAGGCCAGCAAATAGCCGGTGCCGTGATCGAGCGCCTGCGCCGGCAAGACCTTCGGTTCACGCAACATGAAAGCCTCGGCCTCGGCGTCGTTCAAGCCGCTTGCGGTTTGCACGAGCAAGTCGAAGCCGCGGCGCTGCGCCCACGGCCCCTCCTGCCCATAGGCGCAGAGCGATACGTAGATAATGCCCGGCCGGATGCGCGCAGCGTCCTGCGGAGCAAAGCCGCGCCCGGCGATGGCGCCAGGCCGGTAGCCCTGGACGAAAATATCGGCGCCGCGGAGAAGCCCCGCGAGCGTCTCGCGCCCGCCGGCGTCGCGCAAATCAATCGACGCCGATAGTTTTCCCCGTCCAGTGTCGATGGCGAGCGAAGGTATCGAAGCCAAGTGCTTTGCGGTGATCAGCAAGACATCGGCGCCATGAACGGCGAGCGTGCGGCCGCAAACCGGCCCGGCAATGATGCGCGTGAGATCGAGAACGCGGACGCCGGAAAGCGGCCGGTCGGCCGCGGCAAGTTCATACGGCGGTGCGTCGCCGATTTTCTCGATACTGAACAGCGGCAGCTTTGCCACCGCACGGCCTTGCGGATGCCGGTCCCACTCGGCAAGCGAACGGCAGGCCGTGACGACGAGTCCCGCCTCGGCAGCGGCGCTCTCGAGCGCTTCGGCCTGCCAGCCGTCGAGCGCGCGCTGCACGGCGGCTTTGTCCGGCGAACAGCCGAGCAGTTTAATCAAACCATCGCGGTGATGCGGCAGATTGGCGTGCAGCCGCGCCCAGCGGCCGTCGCCGCAGCAATACAGTCCGCCGATGTCGTCGCGAAGATCATTCGTTGGCTTACCGTCGACGTACAGATAACGCTCGCTGCGAAACTCGATCGCCGCGCGCCGCATGTCGACGGTGACGCCCTGACGGCGGCCCGTGCGTAAGCGCCAGATTTCCGCGGCCGCCAGCGCCGCCGCCGCGACTGTCGCCTGCGCCGCGGTTCCGACCGCAAAGGACGACGGCAAAACCGGCTCGGCGCCGGTCAAATGGACGTCGTTTAGCGCGGCGTCAGCAAAACCGGCGGCGCGCCACAAATTCGCATGTACCGCTGTGAAATTGGCAGCCGGCATGCTGCTTATGTGGCGCGAAACGGACTGTAATGAAAGATGCGGCATGTATCAAATATCGGCCGTACGCTGTCTTGCGAGCGCATGACGCTTGTGCTCATTTCATCGGCGCGCCGCCGATGGGCTTCCAGCTGCCGGGGGCACGGATCAAAACCGGGAGAATTATTATGCTGAACCATCGCAATTTGATTGCCGGGCTCGCGCTTGTTGCGTTTCTCGGCATGGCTCTGGCAACATCAGCTTCGGCACAGTCGGGCGGCACCAAAGTCGGCGTGCTCACCTGCAACACGTCTGCGAGCCTCGGCCTGATCATCGGCTCGCGCCAAACCATCCGCTGTAGTTTCGCGCCCGATGCCGGCGGCCCGCCTGAACGCTATGTGGGTCACATCACCCGGTTGGGCCTCGATCTCGGCGTGCGCGCCGGCGGCGTTATGGTGTGGGGCGTGGTGGCACCGACAAATGGATTTCATCACGGCGCATTGGCGGGCAACTATGCCGGCGTAAACGCCGACGCGTCGCTCGGACTCGGCGCCGGCGCCAAAGTTCTGGTCGGCGGATCGCATCGCACCATCTCACTGCAACCGCTGTCCGTCAGCGGCCAGGCCGGCATCAATCTCGCGCTCGGCGTCGCGGGGCTGACGCTGAGGTTGCAGTAATCTTCGCGTTTGCGGTTTAGGGCCGTCTTTGATTGGCCCTAAAACACGCAAGCGAGATGATCGTTCGCGCGCGATATTACCGAACTCCGCGGTAACGCCGGCGGGAGAGCGGTTGCAATGGCGAAAATTAAAGTCGGCCTCATCGGCAGCGGCTTCGTCGCCGAACTGCACATGTATGCCTATAAACGCGTCTATGGCGTCGACGCCGAGGTCACGGCCGTCGTGTCGCGCGGCGATCATGTCGAGCAGTTCGCGACAAAGCACGGCATCGCGCAGACGCATCGCGATTACCGCATCCTCCTCGCCGATCCGGCGATCGACGTCGTCGACATTTGCACACCGCCGGCTTTGCATGCGCAGATGATCGTCGAGGCCATGCGCGCGGGAAAGCACGTCATCTGCGAAAAGCCGTTTTCCGGTTATTTCGGCAGGCCGGGAGACCCGACGCCGATCGGCAAGCGCGTTCCGAAATCGCTGATGTACGAGCGCGTCATGGCGGAGATGGAAGCGACGCGCACGGCGATCAAAGCCGCCGGCAAGCTCTTCATGTATGCCGAAGATTGGGTCTATGCGCCGGCACTGACAAAGACGGTTGAGATCCTCAAAGCCACCAAAGACAAGATCCTGTTCATGAAGGCCGAGGAGAGCCATAGCGGATCGCATGCCGCGCACGCCGCGCAATGGTCGATGACCGGCGGCGGCTCACTGATCCGCATGGGATGTCATCCGTTGTCGGCGGTGCTTTATCTGAAACAGGTCGAAGCGCGCGCCCGCGGCGAGACGATCCGCGCCGCCTCCGTGATTGCCGATGTCGGCAATGTCGCGGCAAGCCTCGCGCCGGAGGAACGGCCCTTCATCAAGGCGAACCCGGTCGACGTCGAGGATTGGGGCGCGCTGACCGTGACCTTCAGCGACGGCACCAAGGCGACGATCCTTTCCGGCGACATGATCATGGGCGGCGTCCGCAATCTGATCGAGACCTACACCTCAGGCGGCTCGCTGTTCGCCAATATCACGCCGAACAACCACATGCTCACCTATATGACCGACGAAGAGAAGCTCGCCGACGTCTACATCACTGAGAAAGTCGATCGGAAGACCGGCTGGCAATTCGTCTGTCTCGAAGAGGAATGGACCCGCGGCTACCTCCAGGAGATTCAAGACTTCATGGAATGCGTCACGACAGGCCGCCAACCCCTGGCCGGTCTCGACCTCGCCTATGACACGATGCACGTCCAATATGCCGGCTATTGGTCGGCGGAAGACGGCAAGCGCATCGAACTGTGAAGCTACGCTCGGCTTCGACGCCCCGACAAGCATGCGGCGCCACCGCTGCGCGGCGCGCTTAACACCGCATTAAGCCTCATCAGCCAAAGTGCCCCGAAACGGGACAGCATCTTCACACCGGCCGCGGGCTCAGCAATGACCATTCTGATTGTCGACGACGATCCGGTGCAGTGCCGGCTCCTCGAAGGCATGCTGCACAAATTCGAATACGAGACGCTGACGCGCGATTGCGGCGATGCCGCGCTCACATTGCTCGCCGGACCCGACGGCGCACAGATCGATTGCGTGATCCTCGATCTGGTCATGCCCAATCTCGACGGCATGGGCGTGCTCGCAAAAATGCGCCAAGCCTCGATCAACGTGCCGGTCATCGTGCAAACCGCGCATGGCGGCATCGACAATGTCGTGTCGGCGATGCGCGCCGGCGCGGTCGACTTCGTGGTCAAGCCGGTCGGCGCCGAACGGCTGCATGTCAGCGTCCGCAACGCGCTCAATGCCAGCGCGCTCGAAGGCGAATTGCAGCGCATGAAGAAGAGCCGCTCCGGCACGCTCGGTTTCGCCGACATCATCACCAAGAGCCCGATGATGCACGCGGTCATCCGCATCGCGGAGAAAGCGGCTACGTCCACCATCCCGGTGCTCGTCTCCGGCGAATCCGGCGTCGGCAAGGAATTGATCGCGCGCGCCATCCACGGCTCAAGCGAACGGCGCGCCAAGCCGTTCGTCGCGGTCAATTGCGGCGCGATGCCGGAAAATCTCGTCGAGTTGATCCTGTTCGGCCACGAGAGCGGCTCGTTCACCGGCGCCACCGAGCGCCATACCGGCAAATTCGTCGAGGCTTCCGGCGGCACGCTGTTCCTCGACGAGGTCGGCGAATTGCCGGCCGCGGCGCAGGTGAAGCTCCTGCGCGCCATCCAGGAAGGCGAAGTCGAGCCGGTTGGCGCGCGCAAGCCGATCAAAGTCGATGTGCGGCTCGTCTCGGCGACCAATCGCGACCTGATCGCCGACGTGAAAGCAGGCCGCTTCCGCGAGGATCTGTTCTATCGCCTGCATGTGTTTCCGATCACGGTGCCGCCGCTGCGCGAGCGGCCCGCGGACATCCCCGCGCTTGCCCGGCATTTCCTGGCGCGCTTTGCCGCCGAGGAAGGTAAGCGCATCCGCCTGATCACGCCGGAAGCGCTGCGCGTGCTGATGGCCTTCCGCTGGCCCGGCAATATCCGCCAGCTCGAGAACGCGGTGTTCCGCGCCGTCGTGCTCGCCGAAGCCGACGAGGTCGGGCCTCGACGAATTCCCGCAGATCGCGGCGCAGTTCAGCAGTGCCGCCCCGGCCGATGCCGAGACGGCGGATGCTCCCACCGCGGCGCCCGCGGAATACGATGAGCCGATGGTCATTGCGAATGCGTTCGAGGACGAGCAGCAGGCCTTCGCCTCCGACTTGGGGCCGCCGATCGCGCCCGGTCGATGCCCTGCCCTTGCTCGACGCTACAGGCGACGTGCGGCCGCTCGACGAGATCGAAGCCGAACTGATCCGATACGCCATTACCCATTACCGGGGGCAGATGTCGGAAGTGGCGCGGCGGCTGCAAATCGGCCGCTCGACGCTCTACCGCAAGCTCGAAGCGCTCGGCATGAGCAGCGAACGCACCGAAGCCGGCAGCGAAACCGGCGCTTAGCCGCTCACCCGGACCTGCCGGCCGCCCGTTGCTGCAGAGCGACAGGGCGCTAAAAAATCGCGCCATGCGACCGATTATTACCTTGTCTTTACGGGACAAGGTGCCCCGGCTCACGTAAGGTGCGCGCCGTTTCGGCCTAGGGCCGTGACCGTGGGGCAATGGCCACAATTGGGGACTAACCTTCCCAAAGGTGTGGTTTTTGCGGTCAAAAATGCGCAGGTTCCGCAAGGAGAATTCGCAATGTCCGGGATTCGTGTCGATCGGCTTCTGACCTCGACCGCCGTTATTCTCTTCCTCACGGCTGCCGCCGGCGGCGCGCTTGCCGATCCCAAAGACTCGCCAACGAATGCGGCCATGCCGAATAGCGCCGTCGCCAGCCCGGCACCCGCCGCGACTGTTCCACCGGCCGAACTCGACACAAAAGCCCGACCAGTCCTCGAATGGCCCCGCCGCTGCGGCCCCCGCCGCCCCGGTTGCCGCCCCGGCTGCATCCGCTCCTGTCCCGGCGCCGACGGCGGCCGCTCCGGCCGACACCTCCGCCCCGGCAGCAACCGTGGCGGCGTCGCCCGACGCGCCGATCGCCGACCAGCTGCATAATCTCGCCAGCGGCAAGTTCGACCAGATCATCGGCAACAAGCAGATCCGTAGTCAGGTTCGACTCGTTTTATTCCGGCCGCAATTACGCGCCGATCTGGATCACCGACGGCAAAGCCAATGCGCGCGCGACAGCAGCCATCGCCTATCTCGGCCACGTCGACGCCGACGGGCTCGATCCCGCCGATTATCCGGTGCCGAACTTCGCGGCGATCACAGATCCGGCGGCGCTCGCCAATGCCGAAATCCAGCTGACCACGTCGGTCATCACTTATGCGCATCACGCTGCCGTCGGGCGCGTGCACTGGTCGCGCGTAACCGCGGACATCTGAATACAATGAAAAAGCGCCGGATCCGGCCGATGTTCTGGCCGGCATCATCGGCTCAAGCGACGTCGCCGCGACGCTCGACGCCTACGAGCCGCAAACGCCGGGCTATATCGCGCTGAAGGCGAAACTATGCCGAAATCCGCGCCGGCAAGGGCGACCAAGCGGCCGACAAGATCGGCTCCGGGCCGGTGCTCAAAGTCGGCATGCAGGACGATCGCGTTCCGGCGCTGCGCGAGCGGCTCAATATTCTCGGCGACGGCGGCACGACCTATGACAAGCCGCTCGCCGATGCGGTGAAGAAATTCCAGCAGCAGCGCCAGATCGCGGCGACCGGCACGCTCACCCCGGCGACCGTCGAAGCGCTCAACGGCAAAGCGCCCGATCACGCCGCCGACATCGTCCTCGCCAATCTCGAACGCTGGCGCTGGATGCCGCACCGTTTCCCGGACACTTATGTGATGGTCAACCTGCCGGATTTCACGCTGCACGTGCTGCATGACGGCAAGCAGGTCTGGCAGACACGGATCGTGATCGGCAAGCCTGAAATGCCGACGCCGATGATGACGGCGGACATGAAGTACATCACCATCAATCCGACCTGGAACGTGCCGCCGTCGATCGTCAATCGCGAATATCTGCCGGCTTTGGCGCAGGACCCGACCGTGCTCGACCGCATGGGGCTTAAGGTCAGCCACAATCCCGACGGCACCGTGCATATCTCGCAGCCGCCGGGCGACAAGAACGCGCTCGGCCGCATCCGCTTCAATTTCCCGAACAAATTCCTAGTCTACCAACACGACACGCCGGACAAGTACATGTTCGCTTACGACAAGCGGGCGTTCAGCCATGGCTGCATGCGGGTGCAGGACCCGCAGCATTACGCCGAGGTGCTGCTGTCGCTGGTGCGGCCGAACGACGGCTACACCGAAGACCGCATCAAGAAGATGATCGCCGAAGGCGCCGAGACCGACATCCAGTTCCCGACCTTCGTTCCGGTCAACCTCACCTACCAGACCGCCTTCGTCGACGACGACGGCAAGCTGCAATTCCGCGACGATGTCTACGGCCGCGACAAGACCCTGATCGCCATCCTCAAAGGCGACGATCGCAAGGTCGCGGATATCCCGGTCGAGCACAAAGAGGACATTTCGCATCGCGAAGTTCTGGCCATGCCCGACCAGCCGTCGCTGTTCGGCGGCAGCCGCGGCCTGTTCGGCGGCGGCGGATCGAGCTATTCGGGCGGCGACAACTTCTTCTCGCGATTGTTCGGCGGTTTTGCCTCGGAGCCGGCGCCGCCGACCCCGCACAAGCCCATTCCGCATCCCCGCAAGGTCACCCGCTCGGGCGAAAATACCGTCTGGCGCTGAGCCAGCGCGCCCCGCGCGGCCTGTGGATAAGATGCCCGCTGTCGGCCCCGACGGCGGTGCCTAACCTTAAGAAGATCTTTTTTAATCAGTGCGTTAGGGCGACAGTGACCTTGGCCCGGGGCGGCGCCGACTTGGCCCACGCCGTTAACCTTTTCATGCTCGCGAAATCACCCTTTGAGCCGATCGGGAATGATGGCCAGATTTTGCCACACTAGGACGTTAGCCCTAATGGGGTCGGGGGTGGGGTCAACAGCAACGTCTCGTTAACCCTTCCCTAGTTAACACTGCGTTAGGGTTATCCGGTGCGGCGGGGTGCCGCAGCGGATGATGTCGCTGAACGCGTCATTGCGAGATGCCCAGTGCACGTTGGTAACGCGCGCCTGATTACTCGTCGTTTGTCTGTCCGCGCCGGTTATTCGTGCGGTCTCGCACTCGTCTTTTTCCTCGTTGGTGCAAAAGGGCTGCAGAACGCGATCGCCGAAGGCGATACGCGCACGATCAGCATGCACCACATGCACACCAACGAAGACATCACCATCACCTTCAAGCGCAACGGCCAATATGACGAGGCGGCGCTGGAGAAGCTGAATTGGTTCCTGCGCGACTGGCGCCGCAGCGAAGAAACCCACATGGACCCGCACCTCATCGATTTGGTGTGGGAGGTGCAGCGCGAGGCCAATACCAACCAACCGATCCAGGTCGTCTGCGGTTACCGTTCGCCGCAGACCAACGCCATGCTCCGCCACCGCTCGTCGGGCGTGGCGCGCTTCAGCCAGCACATGCTCGGCCATGCCATGGATTTCTATATTCCCGGCATTCCGCTGGAAAAGCTGCGCGAGATCGGGCTGCGGCTGCAGCGCGGCGGCGTCGGCTTCTATCCGACGTCCGGCTCGCCGTTCGTGCATATGGACACCGCCGACATCCGCATGTGGCCGCGGATGTCGCGCGAGGAACTGGCGCGCGTATTCCCGGACGGCCGCACCGTGCAAATTCCGACCGACGGCCGGCCGATGCCGGGCTATGCGCTGGCGCTTGCCGACATCAAGAACCGCGGCGCCTTCCCGTCAGCGAAATCGCTTGATGCCGCCCGCGCCTCGGGCGTCGACGTCAGCGTGCTGGTGGCCAGTAATGAACGTCCGCACGGCAATCCGTTCGCCAAGCTTCTCGGCCTCGGCGTGAAGGACGAGGATGACGACGACGAGGAAACGGTAGCGAGCGCTGCACCGAGCGCGCCGGCTCCGCTCCCGGCTGTCGCGCCGCAGGCCGTCGCCGCCGTGCCCGTCCCGCCGAAGCGCCCGGTGATCGCTGCGATCGAGCACGGCGCCCAGATTGCTGAGAAGGCGACTGTCGCGGCTGCAGTCAAAGTCGCAGACGCCGCCTCGAAAGTGAAGCTGATCCGCACTGCCGACGCAGCGCCGTTGCAGGCGCCGCTCCAACCGTCGCTGCCGACCCAGCCCGTCAGCAGCAGCGCGCCGACGGCCAATCAGGTCATCGCCGCTCGCGGTTACTGGCAGGGACCGGCTGACGGAACGGCCGTTGCGAACCCGTCGTCGGCTGCCGCGAAACTGCAGCGCAGCGCTCAGGCGGCAAACAAACCGTCAAACGCCGGTCCTGACGTGACCACCGGCGCGATCGGGCCCTTCGTAAACCCGAACGCCAATCTCGGCGGCACCGGTCTCGCCCTCGCCTATGCCGATCCGTCCGGCAACGTAACGGCTCCCGCCGCTCCCCCGGCAACCCCCATGGGTATCGCCGCGCTCCGCGCCGCCGCTGCTCCCGCTCAGACAGTTCCCACTCAGGTCACTTCGATCCCGGTCGCGCCGGTTCAGCAGGGCTCGTCAAACGGTACGACCGTCGCCGTGAAACGCTCCGGCAATCAGGTTTCTTCCGTGATCATGAGCGCGAGCTCAACTTCGGTCACCGTCGTGAAGTCCGACGCGCATTTCGAGAATCCGTGGATGCGCGCCATCGTGCTGTCGCCGAGCGTACGTGAATTCCTCACCACCCTGGCGCTGGGCGCCGGCGATTTCCGCGAGCTGGCCACGATGATGGTGAAACCGTCCAGCGCCGTGATGATGACATTTGCCGCCGATCCAAATTCCGGCCTGCAGCAGGATCATTTCACCGGCTCGGCGATCGTCTTCATCCCGACAGTGAATTACCCGACGCACACGGCGTCGCTGCAATAGACCCGGTCGTTCCGGAACGCCTTGCGGCGAACCGAACACCACAATCACAAGATTTGCTTTTTGCGCGAGGCACCCTTTTGGGCGCCAGCGAATATGGATTCCAGGCGCGCATTTTCGGCGCGCCCAGAAACAACCAAGCGCTTCAGTTCAGCATCCCGAGCGCGTGCAGATAGGTTTCCAAGATCGCTTCTTGTTCCTTGCGCTCGTTGACATCCTGCTTGCGCAGCCGGACCACGACGCGCAGCGCCTTGACGTCGAAGCCGTTGCCCTTGGCCTCGGCATAGACGTCGCGGATATCGTCGGCGATGGCTTTCTTTTCTTCTTCGAGCTTTTCCACGCGTTCGACGAATGCCTTAAGCTGATCCTTGGCGAAGCGGTGGGCGGTTTGCTCGTCTTTGACGGCGGCGGCAGTGGCCATTGAGTAACTCCTCTCGACTGGAACGAGAGGTTTCGGGAGCAAGCGCCCATAGGTCAAGGCAAGCCTACACTCATCCACGCTCTGCACAGGACAAGCGCCGTCACAAAGCCGCGTCAGTGCTTTTGGCTTGCTTTTTCGAATGCCGCCTTCTGCGCCGGCGAGGCTTCCTTTTGGTGCACCGCGCGCCATTCCTCGTAAGGCATGCCGTAGACGATCTCGCGGCTTTCTTCCTTGGTCATCGGCACGCCCTTGGCATCGGCGGCCTCTTTCATCCAATTGGACAGGCAGTTGCGGCAGAAGCCGGCGAGGTTCATCAAATCGATGTTCTGCACATCGGTGCGCGAGCGCAAATGCTCGACCATGCGGCGGTAGACGGCGGCCTCGAGTTCCGTCGTGGTTTTCGCGTCGGTAGCCATGATCTTCTCCGCGGGTTTAGGTATTGGAAAGATAGAGACCGCTCCGCTGTCTTGCCATAGTCCCGTTTTGCCACAGTCAGCCCGCATCCGGCATTTCGGGCCGTTATCGTAGGATCCGCTTGGCTACCCAATCGCGCGACTTCCTCGAATCACTGTTCCGCAGCGCGGTCGCCGCTGCGCATCCGTCGCGCTGCCTGCCGCCGCATCTGCCGGAGCCGCCGGCGCGCGGCCGGCTGATCGTGCTGGCCGCCGGCAAGGCGGCGGGGTCGCTGACGGAGGTGGCCGAACGGCATTACCTCGCGCGTATGCCCGAAAGCCGGCTCGGCGGCATCGCCGTGACCCGTCACGGTTACGGCCGCCCCACCACGCTTATTCACATGGTCGAGGCCGGACACCCCGTACCCGACGAAGCCGGTCTTGCCGCCGCCGAGACGATGCTGGAAATCGCCGACGGCGCAAGCACGGACGATCTCGTGCTGGTGCTCCTGTCCGGCGGCGCCTCGGCCAATTTGATCGCGCCCACCGCCGGCATCAGCTTTGCCGACAAGCAGGCGACGACACGGGCGATCTTAAGGAGCGGCGCCAATATCGGCGAGTTCAACTGCGTGCGAAAACACCTTTCGCGCATCAAAGGCGGCCGCCTCGCCAAGCGCGCTTATCCGGCCAAGGTCGTCACGCTCGTGATCTCGGACGTGCCGGGCGACGATCCCGCCGTCATCGGCTCGGGACCGACCGTGCCGGACCCGACCACGCTGGCGGACGCCCGCGCCATCGTCGCCAAATACCGGCTCGAATTGCCCGAGCCGGTGATTCGCGCGCTCGACAATCCTGCCAATGAATCGCCGAAACCCGGCGACGCGGTGTTCGCCAATACCGACTATCGGATACTCGCGAGGCCGGCCGACGCGCTGGCCGCCGCGCAGACGCATGCCCGCGCGGCCGGTTACGATTGCGTGGTGCTCGGCGACCAGCTGCAAGGCGAAGCCCGCGAGGTCGCGGCCGTTCATGCCCGGCTGGCGCGCGACTATGCAGCGCAGGGCCGTCGCATCGTCATCCTTTCGGGCGGCGAGCTCACCGTCACCCTGGGGAAAGTCCGCAACGGCCGCGGCGGGCCCAATCAGGAATATGCGCTGGCGCTCGCCATCCATCTCGACGGGGCCAAAGGCATAGCCGCCATGGCGGGGGACACCGATGGAACCGATGGCGGGCAAGGCCGGCCTGACGACCCAGCCGGCGCCTTTATCGACGCCACGACGGTAAAACGGGCTCTCGCGGCCGGCCTCGTTCCCGCCGCCTTTCTCGCCGACAACGATTCCACGGGGTTTTTCAACGGCATCGGCGATCTGTACACGCCTGGTCCGACGTTCACTAACGTCAATGATTTCCGCGCCATCGTCGTTGACACCCCACTGCGGTGACGGGGAATCTGAACGGGACATGAGGCAAGCGATCTTACCCAGAATGGCGGCGGCAGCCGCGGTTTTGAGCACTCTCGTCGTGCTCATTCTGGCCTCGTCGGTCGAGCCTGCCGCGGCCGATTTCCGGCTCTGCAACAACACCGCCGGCCGCATCGGCATCGCCATCGGTTACAAGGACGCCGACGGCTGGACTACCGAAGGCTGGTGGAATTTGCCGGCGCGCACCTGCGAAACCATCCTCAAGGGGAATCTTGTCGCACGATATTATTATGTCTACGCCATTGATTACGACCGCGGCGGGGAATGGATGGGACAGGCCTATATGTGCACGCGCGACAAGGAATTCACGATTCGCGGCATTGGCGATTGTCTCGCCCGCGGCTATGACCGCACCGGATTTTTCGAGGTCGATACCGGCGAGCAGCGCGCCTGGACGGTGCAGCTTACCGAATCCGCCGAACAGCCGTCGCAGCAGGCGCCGCCCATGAACCCGGCAAGTACCAATCCCGCAGGCGGCAATCCTACAAGCACCAGTCCCGTCGGCACCGCGCCCCCAGCGGGCACGGCTTTGGCGCCGCCGCAGCCTCCGGCCGCCGAAAATCCAAACCAAGCCGCTCCCAAGCTACCGCGGGGCCAAATGCAATGAGGCGGCAGCGGCGAACGAAAGTAGTGGCCACGCTCGGCCCGTCCTCTGGCAATCGCGAAATGATCGGCCGGCTGTTTGCGGCCGGCGCCGACGTCTTTCGCATCAATATGAGTCACACCAATCACGAGCGGATGCGCGAGCTCGTGACCACGATCCGCGCGGTCGAAGCTGAGCGCGCGCGCCCAATCGGCATCCTGGTCGACCTGCAGGGGCCGAAGCTGCGGCTCGGCACCTTCGCCGACGGCGCGGCCATGATCGACAAGGGCCAGCACTTCACGCTCGACACCGATCCGGCACCGGGCGACGGCAAGCGCGTGCAGCTGCCGCACCCCGAGATCTTTGCGTCGCTCAAACCGGGCGATGCGCTCCTCATCGACGACGGCAAGTTGCGGCTGGTCGCAACCGAAGTATCGCCGCAGCGCATCGTGGCCTTGGTGGAAGTCGGCGGCAAAGTGTCGAACCGCAAAGGCGTGAACCTGCCGGACACCGTCATTCCGCTGGCGGCGCTCACGGCGAAGGATACCGCCGACCTTGAAGCGGCACTCGATGCCGGCGTCGACTGGATCGCGCTGTCGTTCATCCAACGCCCGGAAGACATCGCCGAAGCCAAGAAGCTGACGCGCGGCCGCGCCGCCGTGATGGCCAAGATAGAGAAGCCGCAGGCCGTGGCGCGGCTCTGCGACATTCTTGAACTCGCCGACGCGCTGATGGTGGCGCGCGGCGATCTCGGCGTCGAGATGCCGCTCGAGCGAGTCCCCGGCGTGCAGAAGGAAATGACGCGCGCCTGCCGCCGCGCCGGCAAGCCCGTGGTCGTCGCAACCCAGATGCTGGAATCGATGATCTCGAGCCCGGTGCCGACGCGCGCCGAAGTGTCCGACGTCGCCACCGCCATTTTCGACGGCGCCGATGCCGTGATGCTGTCGGCGGAATTGGCTTCCGGCCAATATCCGGTCGAAGCGGTGGCAACGATGAACCGCATCGCCGAGGAAGTAGAAGACGACGCGATGTATCTGCCGACGCTCCACGTGCTCCGTACCGAGCCGGAGGCAACGGGTGCCGATGCCATAGCGGCGGCCGCACGGCAGGTCGCCGAGACGCTCGATCTGCCGGCGATCGTATGCTGGACCTCGTCGGGCTCGACCGGCATGCGCGTCTCGCGCGAGCGGCCGAACTGCCCGATCATCGCCATCTCGCCGATGGACGCAGCAGGCCGCAAGCTCTCCGTCGTCTGGGGCATCCATTGCGTCATCGACGAGGACGCGCACGACCAGGACGACATGGTGGAACGCGCCTGCCGCATCGCGTTCAAGGAACGCTTCGCCAAAGCCGGCCAGCGCATCATCATCGTCGCCGGCGTGCCGCTCGGCACGCCCGGCGCGACGAATTTCATGCGGGTGGCTTATGTCGGTGAGGAGAAGGTCGGCGAATAATTCGCTACCGGCTCCGTGTGCTGTCCACCAGCGCTTCGATCTCCGCGACAACACGATCCGCCGCCGCATGATGCAGCATGTGGCCGATGCCGGGCAGCACCACGAGCTTGGCGCCCGGCACGGCGGCGGCGCAGGCGATTGCGTGCTGCTCCGCCGGCACGACCAGATCGCGGTCGCCGGTCATGATCAGCGTCGGCGCCGTGACCGTGCCGTAGCGCGCCGCCTGTGCTTCGAGATTGGATTTCAGATCGGCGACGTCACGCGCATTGGCGAGGAACGTCGCCGGCCGCAGCAACAGCATCGCGCCAGTGCGTTTGATGTAGCCGCGCGGCGGCCTTTGCGGCAGGAACGCCGAAGCCATCCCCATGCCAATAAACGGTACCCCCAGCGGCAGCGCCAAGGTGTGCGCATAGAGCCAGCCGAAAACCGGCAACGCGAAGATCTCGTAAAGCCACGTCACGCGCCGCGGAAACGGATAGAGCGGCGGCGCGAGCAGCACCAGTCCCGCGACGCGCCGCGGATGATCGAGCGCCAACGCGGCCGCAAGCGCGCCGCCCCAGGAATGGCCGACAATGATGGCGCGCGGAACGTCGAGCCGGTCGAACACGTCGCGCAGCATCGCCGCCTGATAGACCGGCGAACTGCCGTCCCGGCCGCTACGCTCGCTCCAGCCGAGGCCTGAGCGATCGATCAGGATGACGCGGTGGCGGGCGGCGAGACGTTCGCCGAGCGCCAGCCGCATGTCTTCAAGATTGCAGCCCGCGCCGTGGACGAGAACGATCGGCGTTGCTTGCGCACCGGCCTCCGCCCCGATCTCAACGACATGCTGGCGCAAGCCGCCGATATCGACAAAGCGGCCACGCGGCAGATGCGCGCGCTCTATCAGCGCCTTGCCGATCAAAGTGATGACGGCGCCCGCGGTCAAGATCTCGATGACGACGGTCAGTGCGTGATGCATGCCAACGCTCGCGCGTTCAGCGTTTAGAGCGCCCCTCCCTCGAGCCAGCGCGCGCCTTGCGCGTAAAGCGCATCGAGATCCGGTCCTTCAAGGCCAGCCATGTCCTTCTTCACTTTGTAGCCGATCTTGGTCTGCAGATAGGCGAGGTGCCGGTAGCCTTCGGGAAAACTGTTTAGCAAGTCCTGATCGAGCGCGAGCTTGGCCGACGGGTCGACGGGGTCGAGCCGGTCTTTCTCATAGACCAGGCGCTTGAGCACCATGCCCCAGCGGCCGTCGCGCTTCTCGAAGAAATCGTAGAAACGGCCGGTGCAGACCACGTCGCAGATCACGCCGTCGACCGGCGCACGCTGCGAGATGGTCATTTTGGTCTGCGCGATAGCGCGGTGGCCGGCGACGTCAATCGAACTGCCGCCGAGGAAATGCAGGATGCGCACGCCGCGCGACCAGCCTTCCTGATTGCCTTTGATGAATTCCTCGAACGTGCCCTGAAACCAGGTCGCCATCATGCGGCCCTCCGGGTGCCAGACGGTGCGGAAACGATCCCACAGCCGCGCGTCGCGCCACACCGCCCAGTTTTCCACGAGCTCTCGGATGGTCAGTTTGTCGGCGTCCATTCACTCCCCCAAATACTTTTTCATCTCTGCGTTTCACGGCTTTCGCCGTTGGCAAAGCCCAGTGTAGCGCGGATTGCGCCAAGCGAAATCCGGGATGTTCGCCATACGAGAGGAGTTAGATGTTGCGGCCTTCGACTTTTTCGCTCAGCGTCTTCACGACCTCGGGAATATTTTCGAGGTGCGGATCGATCGCCAGCGCCTTGCGATAAGCTTCGAGCGCGTCCTTGTCGTCGCCGATGTCTTGGAGGATGAGACCGAGGCCGGACAGCGCACCGAAGTGCCGCGGCTCCTTCGCCAGAACCACGCGAAGGTCGGCAAGCGAGTGACCGTAATCCTGCTTGAGATAATAGACCGTGGCGCGCCGATTCCAGGCTTCGACATAATCCGGCTTCAGCGCGATCACGGCATCGAGAAGTTTTATGGCGAGATCGTAGTTCTTTTCGTCGGTGGCGTCCTTCACGCGCGACATCAAGAGCGTGCAGGTGTCGCTGCCCGAAGCGATCCACAGCGCCCAGATGCGATCCTCGATCGCCTTGGCGCTTGCGTCATCCGGCGCGATCTTCAAGGCGCTGAATAGAGTGTCGATACTGTAGGTCGTTTCGCCGCGTCCGGGCCGCTGCGTGTCGCTCGGCGGCGACAGCCATTGCTCCGGGTCCTGGCCGGCAGCCGACGTCAACGGCGCCGCATAGAGACATGCGCCAAAAGCGACAATGGCAAAAGCCGCGGGGAATTGAAGTCTCATGGCCAAGATTTTATTCCCCCGCCGCGCTGCGGCAAGTCGGAAAAGTGCTCAATCGGGCGCGGTGAATGCGGCAGAAATGGGCAGCAAACGGCGTTCGCCGCCTCAGCTTCTTCAGCCTTGGCGGGCCTTGAAGCGACGGTGGGTCTTGTTGATGACATAGACCCGGCCCTTGCGGCGCACGATGCGGTTGTCGCGGTGGCGGCCCCGCAGCGATTTCAATGAATTGCGGACTTTCATAGCGTTATTCCTTGGTCAGGCCGGTTGATTAAGGACGCGGCCGCGCATTGTCAATGTTGCACCGTTGCGCTCTGAGATAGGATGGAAATGCGATGAATTCAGGGTCTTTGCGGCTCATTTCGGGGGTCGGCGGGAAGGGGCCGGCCTGTTTCCTGCTCGAGACCGGCGGAAAGCGGCTCCTGCTCGACCTCGGCGAAGGCCCTCCGCCCGGGCAACTGCCGGATATCCGGGGGCTCGGCCGGGTCGACGCGGTGATTTTAAGCCATGGCCATAGGGACCACGTCGGCGGGCTTGGACTGCTTCCGGAACTCGGCCATCCGCCGGTTTATGCCACAGCGCCCGTCGCGCGGGCCTTGCCCGCAAGCGTCGCGGCACGCCCGCTGCCGATCGGCGGGCGGACCGATGTGCTCGGCATCGCGGTCGAGACCGGCCGCAGCGGTCACGCGCCGGGCGGGATCTGGCTGCATTTCGGCGTCAGCGGCGGATTTCTCTATACCGGCGACTATTGCTCCGAGTCGGTGCTCTACGATTACGACCCGCCGGACAGAGCGGCCGCCACCGCGCTGATCGATTGCTCTTACGGCGACTATCAAAAGCCGCTCGCCGAATGTTGGACCGCGCTCGCGCAATTTCTCGGGCACGGCCCGCTGCTTCTCCCGGCGCCCGCTAACGGCCGCGGGCCTGAGATCGCGCTCGAACTGATGCGCCACGGTGTGGACGATATCCATATGGACGACGCGACACGGGAGGCACTGGACCATCTCGACGGCAGCAATCACGTATCGCTGCGCGCAGGCTTGCGCGAGGAGATCGAACGCCTCGCCCATCTCGTCAAGCCGATCGACGGCGCGCGCGGCGTCATGCTCGCGGCTTCGGCCGATGGTGCGTCCGGTGCGACCGCAAAGCTTCTTGCCGAATTTGAAGACAAGCCCGAGGTGACGATCCTGTTCACCGGCTATATCAATCCCAACACGCCCGCGGAGCGGCTGACCAAAAGCGGCCGCGCACAGACCATGCGCTGGAATGTGCATCCCCGCCTCGCCGACACCGTTGAATTAGTGACGTCCGTGCGGGCAAAGACGGTAATCCCCGCCTTTTGCGATCGTGGGTATCTTGAAAAGCTCGCAGCCGCGTTCGCGCCGGCGTACGTGACGATGGACGGATCGATCGCGGTTTAGATATTTGGTTGGACGCTACGCTGTCTTGGCCTGGGCGTGTCCGGCATCGGCACTGGCCCGCGGGACGCTTTCAAGCGCGCTGCCGCCATCGGCGCCGGTCAAAATCCCGACAAGCTTATTCCAGCCGCGGAGCGCGAAGCCGGCGACGCGCGGCATGCTGTGCCGGCACACCGCGAACTTGCGCACGTGATCGGGAATGTACCAGGTGCTCACGCTACCGGCGGGGAAAAACACCATGTCACCCGGACCGACGCGGCGCACATTGCCGTTCTCGTCGGCGACGAAGACCTCGCCCGAGATCAGATGGATCGTCTCGTCGACCGTGTAATTCCATTTGAAGCGGCCGGCCGTGCATGACCAGGCCATGACCGATGACGTGCCGTCGGCGCTCGATGCAAGGCGCTTCGAACGGGCCTGCGGATTGCCCTCGATGATCCAATCCGCGGGGATCGGCGCCGGATCGAGCTCGACATCGGCGGGAGCGGCAAAAACCACGGGGTTCGACACGGCAGCCTCCACGAAATAACGCGGTACTCAAAAACTCGTCATTAAAGGCCCGACTGCCCAAAAAAGCGTAAACCCGGAAAAACAAATCTTTAGTCTCATAGGAGCATGATCTTTTCGGAAAAACCGGCTTCCACTTTTCCGGATCATGCTCTAGCGCGCCGAACCTTCAGCCGGGCGCCGCAGTGGCAGCGGCCAATCGCGCCAGGTCCGCCGCAGCCTGGGCGTCTTGATCGACACACTCGCCGTCCGCCGCTCGGCTTTTCGCGCGCTCAGGAATTCCACCCATTTTTCGTAAACCCCGAGCGCTGCCGGCCGCCATGAGTTTTGCAGACCGGTCTCCAGCGCGCTTTTAGCGAAATCCGCCATCAACTCACTGGGCATGAATTCACTGGGCACGAACTCACTGCGTATGAGTTCGCGGCGCCGGTCGGCGACTGCGCGCTCTTGGAATGTTTCCGCAAGCGCTGTCGCCACCTCATCAAAATAGTTTTGCGGCAGGCTCGGATAGGTCGAGCGCTCGCCGCTCAGAAAACGCGCCACGTCGCGGCGATATTCGCGAAATAATGTGTCGCCATCGTATTCCGGGTGGCCCTGGAAATACAAAAAGAAGCTGCCGTCCTGTTTGGCGAAAGCATCGACACCGGCCACAGCCGAGCGCGTGAGAATCTTGTAGCCGCTGGACGAAAGCGCGTCCTCGGGCAGATCGTTGTAGCGCGAATGCGGCACCCACAGCGGTTCGGGGAAGTGCTGCGTCATCGGGTGGTCGGCGGCGAGCCGGCAATCGAACACGCCGAACTGCTTTTCCGGAAGCGCCCGGCGCTCGATGCCGTCCGTGTGCAGCACGGCCGCATGCGCGCCAAGGCAAGACCAGATGGTCGACGCCGTGTGATCGCGCGCCCAGTCGACGAGAGCGCTTAAGCTCTTCCAATACGGCTCGTCCTTGAGATTCTTGGCGCGCGGCTCGGTGCCGGTGACGATCAAGCCGTCGAGCGGAGTGTCCCAGAGTTCGGCGATGTCGCGATATTTCCCGGCGCGCGCGCGCCGCATCTCGTCGCCGCGCGGCACTTCCGGGATAACGAAGAGCTTCAAGAGCACGACGCGCGCCGGCGCGGCCTCCCGGATCAATTCGCCGAATTGCCGCTCGGTCGCTTCGAATGCCGCGTCGGGCATATTGTTGACGAGGCCTACGGTGACGCAGTTCGCCGCATTGAGCTCGGAAAAGGATCGGCCGTTATCGAGAAAAAGCGGCATGTTCGCTGCGGCCCCGCCAGCCGTCCTTACTCGGCCGCCAATAGCGGGCGACGCGACTGCGAGGCCGTCAGCGCCTGATCGAGATCGGCGATGATGTCGTCGATATGCTCGATGCCGACGGAAAGCCGGATCATTTCCGGCTTCACGCCGGCCTTGGACTGTTCTTCGGCCGACATCTGCCGGTGCGTCGTCGAAGCCGGATGGCAGGCGAGCGACTTGGCGTCACCCATATTGACCAGCCGCTTGAACAGCTTCAGCGCATCGTAAAAAGCCTTGCCGGCTTCGAGGCCGCCGAACACGCCGAAAGTCAAAAGCGAACAGGCGTCACCGCCGAGATATTTCTGCGCCAGATTGTAATGCGGATGATCGGCGAAGCCCGCGTAATTGACCCATTCGACGCGCGGATCGTCGCGCAGGAATTCGGCGACACGCCGCGCATTCTCGACATGGCGCTCGACCCGCAGCGCAACTGTCTCGATGCCTTGCAGCAGCAGGAACGACGACAGCGCCGGCAGGATCGCGCCGGTGGTGCGCAGATAGACGCTGCGGCAACGCGCGATATAGGCGCCGTCGCCGAAATGATCGCCGTAGATCAGCCCGTGATACGAGGCGTCCGGCTCGTTGAACATCGGGAAGCGGCGGGCATGGTCCTTCCAGCGGAAGCGGCCGGAATCGACGATGGCGCCGCCGAGCGTCGTGCCGTGGCCGCCCATGAATTTGGTCAGCGAATGCACGACGATATGCGCGCCGTAGTCGATCGGGCGCAGCAGGATCGGTGTCGCCACGGTATTGTCGACGATGAGCGGAATGCCATGACGTTCGGCGACGCCAGCCAGCGCCTCGATGTCGCAAATATTGCCGGCCGGATTGCCGACGCTTTCGCAGAAGATCGCCCGCGTCTTGTCGTCGATCAGCTTTTCGATTGCCTCGGCGCCGTCGGAGGAGGCAAAGCGGACATTGATGCCCTGGCTCGGCAGGATGTGGCCGAACAGCGTGTAAGTGGTGCCGTAAAGCTGCGGCACCGAGACGATATTGGTACCCATGCCGGTGACATTGAGCACCGCATAATTCAGCGCCGCCTGCCCCGTTGCGACGCACAGCGCGCCGACGCCGCCTTCGAGCTCGGCGACGCGGCGCTCGAGCACCTCCGTGGTCGGATTGCTGATCCGGCTGTAACGATGGCCCTCGACTTCGAGATTGAACAAGGCGGCGCCGTGATCGGCGCTGTCGAACTCGTAGGCCACGGTCTGATAGATCGGCACCGCGACGGCCTTCGTCGCCGGGTCGGTCTCATAGCCGCCGTGAACGGCCACCGTTTCGCTTTTCATACGTCCCATCGCCTGCCCGAAATCACGCAATCTTTGAGCGCGCTTATTGGGCGCAATACTAGGGAGATTGCGTTTCTTATCCGTGGCTGTAGAGGCGAAGCAACGTAAGCACGGTGAATTAGAGCGATTAACTTTAACTATTTGCCATCTCGCTTCGCCGCCCGGCTGCCGGCGCCGGCATGGTTCCGGAACCGTTCAAATTTTATCTAATCTTGAAGCGAAAGATTCACTTTGTTGGGCGATGTTCTGGCATGAGAGATGTTCAAGCATGAGTCTCGCCGAAACCGAAGAGGCGACGCGTGGCGGCGGCGAGAGCGCCCTGCACGCCTGGGTGCGCGCGCTCGAGGCGACCGCGCCGATCGCCAAGCACCCGCAACGCCTAATGCCGCACGTCATCGCCGAGGTGGCGCAAACGCATGGCGCTTCGCCGGCGCTAATCTCGGACCGCCAGACGCTGACCTATCACGCGCTCACCGAGCGCGCCAACCGCTACGCGCGCTGGACGCTCGCGCAAGACCTCGCCAAGGGCGACACCGTCTGCTTGCTGATGCCGAACCGGCCGGATTATCTTGCCATCTGGCTCGGCATCACCAGCGTCGGCTGTGTCGTGTCGCTGCTCAACACGCAGCTTCGCGGCCCATCGCTGGCGCATTGCATCGATATCGTCGCGCCGCGGCATGTGATCGTTGCCGGCGAATTGATCGACGAATTCCGCTCGGCCACGCTTTCATGCCAGCCAAAGATCTGGTCGCACGGCAGCGACGACTTCGCGCGCATCGATCGCGAGATCGAAGACCTCTCCGGTGAAGCGCTTGGCGCCGCGGAACGCCGCGACGTGACCATCGCCGATCGCGCGTTGACGATCTACACGTCCGGCACGACCGGGCTGCCGAAGGCCGCCAATGTCAGTCATCATCGGCTCTTGCAATGGAGCCTGTGGTTCGCCGGCCTGATGAACGCCGGGCCGGACGATCGCATGTATGACTGCCTGCCGCTCTATCACTCCGTCGGCGGTGTCGTGGCAACCGGCGCTTTGCTGGTCAGCGGCGGCGCGGTCGCGATCGCCGAGAAGTTTTCGGCGCAGCGGTTCTGGGACGACGTCGTTAAATGGGACTGCACGCTGTTTCAATATATCGGCGAACTGTGCCGTTATCTGGTCAACGCGCCGCAACATCCGCGCGAGCGCGCCCACCGGCTGCGGCTCTGCGCCGGCAACGGGCTGCGCGCCAACGTGTGGGAGAAATTCCAGTCGCGCTTTGCCATTCCAAAAATCCTGGAATTCTACGCGGCGACCGAGGGCAACGTTTCGCTCTACAATGTCGAGGGCAAAGTCGGCGCCATCGGCCGCGTGCCCCCGTTCCTGAAACATCGCTTTCCGCTGGCGCTAATGCAATTCAACGAGGCCACGGGCGCGCCGATGCGCGCCAACAACGGACGCTGTATCCGTTGCGCGACCGGCGACGCGGGCGAAGCCATCGGCAAAATCCGCAGCGGCGCATCTGAGATCGGCGGCGACTTCGAGGGCTATAGCAGCGCAGTCGAGACCGAACGCAAAATCCTGCGCGACGTGTTCGAGCCGGGCGATGCCTGGTATCGCACCGGCGATCTGATGCGCATGGATCCCACGGGCTTCTATTACTTCGTCGACCGTATCGGCGACACCTTCCGCTGGAAGGGTGAGAACGTGGCGGCGTCCGAAGTCGCCGACACGATCATGGCGTTTCCGGGTATAGCCGAGACTGCGGTCTACGGCGTTGCCGTTCCGGGGACCGAAGGCGCGGCCGGAATGGCCGTGCTGGTCGGCAAAAACCTGAATCTGGTCGAGTTGCGCAAACATCTCGCAAGCCGGCTGCCGCCTTACGCCCGGCCGCTGTTCCTGCGCATCAAGGACGGCATCGACGTCACCGGGACGTTCAAGCACAAGAAGTCCGATCTGGTGCGCGAAGGGTTCGACCCGAAAGCGACGCAGGACGCGATCTATTTTGACGACGCGCAACGCCAGGCCTATGTGCCGCTCGATACGGCGCTCCTTGCGAGGATCGCGGCGGGCAGTCTTCGACTTTAGATTAAATCCCGTCTTCAAGCCTTGATCCGGCGCGTCGCGTCTGGCCCTCGCGGAATTCGCCCGTTAGGATTGGCGCTGCGACCGGCGGCATCAACGTGCCGGCGCATCGGGTGGACGCGCCAATGCAGAGTTCCATCGAGCTTGCCGGCTCACAGGCCGCGCCTGGAGCCGACGTCGCCATGTCGGTCGCGGCCGGCGAAAAGTCGGCGGCGCCGAAAGCGACAGCGCTGCGCGCCATCGGGATGGCCGCAGAAGCCATCGTCGTTCTCGCCTTGCTCGCCGAACTTGCCCTAGTCTTGGCCAATGTCTTTGCCCGCGTCTATTTCCAGCACTCGTTTCTTTGGTCCGACGAGGCGGCGCGGCTGTCGCTTT
Source organism: uncultured Alphaproteobacteria bacterium (assembly GCA_963761185.1). Classification (GTDB taxonomy): domain Bacteria; phylum Pseudomonadota; class Alphaproteobacteria; order Rhizobiales; family Xanthobacteraceae; genus BOG-931. The sequence goes on along the minus strand of CAVXFY010000009.1, from coordinate 2,673,224 downwards.
CCATCCTCGCCTTCATCGGCGGTGCGGTCGCCTATCGCCGCAGCGACCATGCTTTCGTTCGCATCGTGCTCGATCGTTTGCATCCCGCCGCCGCGCATGCCTGCCTGGCGCTTTCCGATATCATCGTGCTGTTTGTCGTCGGCCTCACCGGCCTTGCGTCGGCCGAATTCATAGCGTCGAGCTGGGGCGAATTGACGCCTGTCTTGCAGCTTCCCGCCGCCCTGATCGCGCTGCCGCTGCCCGTCGGCATGGCGCTGATCGGGCTTCACGCACTTGAAAATCTGTTTCGCAAGGACCGGCGCACGGCGCTTGGCGTCTGCGCTGCATTCGTCGCGATGCTGGCGCTCGCCGCGGCCACGCGGGATTTTTGGCTGCCTCATCTTGGCGGCGACGCCGCGATCATCACGGCGCTCGTGCTGTTCTTCGTCGCCATCTTTGCCGGCGTGCCTGTCGGCTTTGTGCTGCTTCTCGCCACCGCAACCTATCTGTGGGCGGCGGACGCCGGCCCTTTCGTCATCCTGCCGCAAACCATGGTCAACGGCACCGGCAATTTCATTCTGCTCGCAATCCCGTTCTTCATTCTGGCCGGCTTGATCATGGAGCGTGGCGGCATCAGCGTGCGGCTGGTCCGCTTCATCCAGACGCTGGTCGGCCATTGGCGCGGCGGGCTTCTGCAAGTCACCGTCGCCAGCATGTATGTGGTGTCCGGCCTGTCCGGCTCGAAACCCGCCGACGTCGCCGCCGTCGGCACGGTCATGCGCGACCAGCTGCGCGAGCGCCATGGCGCCGATGAAGGCGCGGCCGTGCTCGCGGCGTCGGCGATCATGGGCGAAACCGTGCCGCCGAGCATCGCCATGCTGATTGTCGGCTCGATCACCAGTGTCTCGGTCGGCGCCATGTTCATCGGCGGCCTCGTTCCGGCGGCCGTTATGGCGGCCTGCCTGATGACGCTGATCTATGTGCGCGCCCGCCGTGCAGGCATGGTGCCTGAGCCGCGCGCGCCGTTCCGCACCATGATGCAGGCCGGGCTCGGCGCGATCCTGCCGCTCCTGATGCCGGCGATGCTGCTCGGCGGCATCCTGTTCGGCATCGCTACGCCGACCGAAGTCGCCGCCTTTGCCGTTATCTACGGGCTGGCGCTGTCGATGCTGCTCTACCGTGACATGGACTTCGGCAAGTTCTTGCGCACGGTGCTCGACACCGCGGCGCTGACCGGCGTGCTGCTTTTCATCTTCGCCGCCGCGTCCGGATTCTCCTGGACGCTGACGGTCGCGTATTTGCCACAGCGGCTGGTCGCGCTCTTGCACACGCTCGGCGGCTCCACCGTGATCTTCATGCTCGGCTCGATCGTGCTCTTGATCGTGATTGGCGTGCTGCTCGAAGGCCTGCCGTCGCTCAATGTCGTAGCCCCGCTGCTCATTCCGATCGCCGGTAAGCTTGGCTTGAGCGAAATGCACTATGCGCTGGTTCTGATCATCGCCATGGGCATCGGCGGCTTCATGCCGCTGGCCGGCGTCGGCTTCTATGTCTGCTGCGCCATCATGCGCTGCGACATCGAAAAGGCCTCGCGCGCAATGTTGCCCTATCTGATCATGGTCCTGATCGGGCTTCTGGTCGTCGCCTTCGTGCCGTGGTTCGCGCTGGCGCTGCCGCGATATTTCGGTTTTCACGTCTAGAAACACATCGGGAGAACGCCATGATTTACGAAATCAATCGCAGAAGACTCCTCAAAGCCGGCGCGGCCGGCGCCGTATTGTCTGTGGCCGCGCCTTCTGTGTCGCTCCGCGCCGCGCCGCTCGCCATGCGGTTTGCCCATTTCGCCGCCGAAGATCACCCAGCCAATATCGCCGCCAAGCAGTTCGCCGACCGCGTCGAGAGCCGCACCAAAGGCGCGATCAAGATCAATATCTTTCCCAACAACGTGCTCGGCGGCCCGCCTGAACAGGCCCAGCAGATCAAGCTCGGCACCATCGATATCGGCCTGCCGACGCAGGGCCAGTTGGACAAATACGACACCGCTTTCGCCGCAGTGATGCTGCCTTTCATCTGGGATAGCCCGCAGCATGCCTTTCGCGTGCTCGACGGTCCGGCCATGGACTGGCTGTCGCCGCTCGCCGAAAAGCAAGGCTTCATCCTGCTGCGTAACTGGGACTACGGCTTCCGCAACGTCACCAATACGGTGCGCCCGATCAACGCGCCCGGCGACGTCAAGGGGCTGAAGCTGCGCACGCCGCCGGAATTGCAGATCCAGGCCTCGCTGGAGGCGCTCGGCGCAACGGTGCAGGCCATCGCCTTCCCCGAACTCTATCTCGCTTTGTCGCAACGCGTTGTCGACGGCGAGGAGAACCCGATCGCGGTGATCTATTTCAACAAATTCTACGAGGTGCAGAAGCATCTGGCGATCACGCGGCATATCTACAACAACATGATTCATACCGTGAGCGCGGCGAGTTGGAAAAAGCTCGACCCCGGCCAGCAGGCGATCTTCCGCGAAGAAAGCGCGTCCTCAGGCGACCTGATGCGCAAGATGATCGCCGACCAGGAGCAAGATCAGATCGGCAAGATCGAGGCCGCAGGCATGCTGGTGACGCGACCCGATCTGGCGCCGTTCCGCGCCTTGATGGGCCCGGCCAACGAGCGGATCGCCGCTTATGCCGGCGCCGACAATGTGAAGAAGTTCCAGCAGATGGCCGACCAGGGCCGCACCGGCTAACCGGGCATATAGTTCGGAGTACGCGCGATGGCGACAGCTGAAGGACGCCTCGAGGCGTACCGGAATCTATTTCGCCTTGACGGCAAGACGGCGCTCGTTCTCGGCGCCGCATCGGGCATCGGCAAAGCCGCCGCCGAAGCGCTGGCTGCGCTCGGCGCCACGGTTATCTGTGCCGACAAGAACAAGGACGGCGTCGAGGCCACGTCACACGACATCGGCATGCAGGGCCGCGCCGAAGTCCATGTGCTCGACGCCGGCGATGCCGACGCCATCAAAGCTCTCGCCGTGGCAATCGAAGCTACGCATCGGCGGCTCGACATCGCCGTGACGACGCCGGCGATCCATGTGCGAAAACTGATGCTGGACTATACGGATGAGGAATATGACCGCGTCGCCGATCTCAACCTGCGCGGCACGTTCTACTTCCTGCGCGCCTTCGGCCGCATGATGGTCAAGCAGGGCGGCGGCAGCTTGATCGCGAGTTCTTCGGTGCGCGCGACCACGCTCGAACCGGGGCTCGCGATCTACGGCGCCACCAAAGCCGGCATCATTCAAATGGTGCGCGGTTTGGCGTCCGAAGTCGGCCCGTTCGGCGTACGCGTCAACGCCATCGTACCGAGCATCGTCGAAACCACGCTGGTCGCACCGCTGAAAGCGCGGCCGGAGGTCTGGAACGCGCTCGCTGCGCATACGGTGTTCAACAGATGGGCGCTGCCGGGCGAAGTGGGCGCCGCAGTCGCTTTTCTCGCTTCGGAGGCGGCGAGCTACATCACCGGCACGGCGCTGCTGGTGGACGGCGGCTGGACCGCGATCGACGGTCCGCCGACCGGGCTGACCAAAACCCACAGCGACGCGCGTTAGGCCGTCGCGCCGGCGTCTACGGTCAAAACCGTGCCGGATATGCTTTGCGCTTTGTCGCTCAGCAGATACTCGACAGCGTTCGCGACATCGTCGACGGCGGCGAGCTTGCGCAGCGCGCTTCGCCGCACCACCTGCGCGCGCTGCTCGCCGGCGAGGCCGTGCGTCATGTCGGTGTCGAGGAAGCCCGGCGCCACGGCATTCACGGTGATGCCGAGCCGGCCGACTTCGCGCGCCAGCGAGCGGGTGAAGCCGAGCATGGCGGCCTTGGTCGCGCCGTAGACGGACAGTCCGCTGTAGCCGGTGAAGCCGATGATGGACGCGACATTGACGATACGGCCGGCGCCGTCCGACATCATCGCGCGCACCACATATTTGGTCAGCACGATCGGCGACAGAGTGTTGACGCGGATGAGCTGTTCGATCTGCGAATTGTGCATCAAGGACAGCGCGCCATCGAGCCCGAGCGCGGCATTGTTGACCAGGCCGAATAGCGGGCCAAACTCTTTGCGCAGATCGCGAACAAATTCCGGAATCCTGTCGGTCTCGCCGAGATCGAAGGCGACGAAGTGCAGCGCGCCCTTCCTGGCGCGCTTGGCTTCGGCGATCGCGGAGTTCAGCTCCTTATTGTCCTTGCGCGCTACCGCGATCACGTCGTAGCCGCCGGCCACGAGCTTGCGCGCGATGCCGAGCCCCAAGCCGCGGCTTGCGCCGGTAATCAGGACGGTGCGCGCGGATGTCTTCGCGGATTTCTTGACCGATTTAACCATGGCGGCGCGCCAGCTTTCCGCTCGCCGCCACATCGAGCGCTGGCACAATACTGATAGCGGCCGGAACCTTGTGGCGCGGCAGCACGTCGCGGCACAGCGTGAGGATATCGCCCTTGACCTCCTCGAGCGCGCCGTCGTCGCCGCCGGTTTTCAGCACCAAGTCTTTCAGAACGACATCGGCGATGACGACCGCGCCGGTGATCGGGCTGCGCTTCGACCGCACCAATGACATGCGCACCTGCGGATGCCGGTTGATTACAGCCTCGATCTCCTCGGGATGAACTTTTAAGCCCCCGATATTGATGATGCCGCCGCGGCGACCGGCAAAGATGAAACGATCGCCATGCCGTTCCACCATGTCGCCGTTGTCGACAAAGCCGTCTTTGTCGGTGAGCGGCGCATCGGTGCCGATATAGCTCTGTGCCGCGCGCCGCGAGCGGATGCGCAGCGAGCCGTCCTCGACTTTCATCTCGACGCCGTCGCGAACCACCCCGACATAGGACGCAGGAAAGCCGGCGACACCGTCGCTCACTTCAAAGGCGACGCCGGCTTCGGTCGAGGCAAAGGCATGACTGACGGTGGCGTTCGGGAAAGCTGAGCGCAAACCATCGAGAATCGCCTGGTCGGCGATCTCGCCGGAAAGCCGGACATAGCGCGGCGCAATTTTCTTGATCGACGGCGACATCAGCGCGCGCCGCCAATGCGTCGGCGTGCCGAGCAGATGCGTCACGCCGCGATCGGCCAGGCGATCGAAATGATCGGCAACCGGCTCGCCCGTGCTCGACAGGACGAGCGAGGTGCCGCCGAGCACCGCGCGCAGGAAAATCTGCAATCCGCCGTAGCGGCGAATATCGTAGAACGTGGCCCACACTACGTTCGGGTCGCGCGGCTTCCCGACAAAAGACGCCGTCAAGCCGGCGAGACTGTGCACGACCATCTTCGGCACACCCGTCGTGCCCGATGTCAGCATCACCCATTCGGACTGCAGCGGCGCTGCCGGAAGTTTTTTCACCGCGCCGATCGTCGCCGCGCAGGCGACACGAACGGGAATATCGAAGAAGTCGGCGGGCGAACCGCTGTCGACGACGACGGCATCGACCTCGGCTCCCGCGATCAGCGCCGCGAAATGCTCCAGCACGGCGTCCGGCGGCAGGATGGTGATGCGGCGCGCGACACCGTCGAGCTCGATCAGCGCCAAAGCCGCGGTGAGCTGGCTGCCGGTGGCGAGCAGCACCGACTTACCCGCCAATTCACCGAGCCGGCCACCGAGGCTCGTGCCGTGCGCGAGATAAGTGTAACAGGCACAGCCGGCGCGATCCCAGACGAATCGCTCCGGCGAAGCAGAAAGACGCTGGCGCAGCGGTCGCGCCTCAGCGTGCGCCATGTTCGTAGACCTTCACGAAGTCGCCGAGCGTGACGGGAAACGCCGCGTCCTCGGAGGCCGTGAACGGATCGACGCCGAGCTTGTCTTCGAGACGCGCCACCAGCACGGCAAAGCCGAGCGAGTCCAAGCCGGAATCGAGCAGCACGAGATCGTCGCGCAACGGCGCCAGATGCTTGCCGTGTTCGCGCGCGATCTGCGCCATCTGGTCCATTATGGTTAATTTAATCGACATGGATGCGAGGCCTACTGTTTGTTCACTCGCCACCCCTATATTCGCGCAACGATTACAATCAAGTTCACGACACCGTCGTGGTCAACGTAAATGAGCGCTGCCCTGCCCGATATGCGCTGCCGACAGATCGCGGAAGGCGACGTCCCTGCCGTCGCCGATTTGCTCACCCGCGGCTTTCCGAGCCGCGGCAGCGAGTTCTGGCGCCATGCGCTCGATCAGCTGACCCGGCGCGAGCCGCCGGACGGCTTGCCGAAATATGGTTACCTTCTGGAAACCGGCGGCAGGCCGGTCGGCGTCATCCTCCTGATCTGCTCGGCCATGCCCGCGGGCGAAACGCTGGCGCCGCGCTGCAATCTGTCGAGTTGGTATGTCGAGCCGGCCTTCCGCGCCTATGCGCCGATGCTGGTGTCGCAGGCGCTGCGTCACAAAGAAGTGACCTACACCAATGTGTCGGCGGCGCCGCATACCTGGCCGATCATCGAGGCCCAAGGCTTCGCCCGTTATAGCGACGGCATATTCATCGTGCTGCCGGCGCTGACGCTCGGCGGCGCCAAAGCCGAGGTGTTCGACGCGCGGCGAGAGCCTTCGGTGAGCTTCGATCCGTTCGAACAGGAAACTCTCGCGCAGCACGCCGCGCATGACTGCATCAGCATCTGGTGCACGACGCCGGAGCGCGCTTTTCCGTTCGTGTTCCGGCCGCGGCTGGTTAAAGGCTGCGTACCTTGCGCGCAGCTGATCTATTGCCGCGACATCGCCGATTTCGGCCGCTTTGCCGGACCGATTGGGCGATATCTCGCGCGGCGCGGCCGGCCGGTGGTGATCGTCGACGCCAACGATCCGATCCCCGGACTGGTCGGAGTGTTCCGCCGCGGCAGTAAGCCGAAATACTTCAAAGGCCCGCAACGCCCGCGGCTCGGCGATCTCGCTTATACCGAATACGCCATTTTGGGCGTGTAGCTCTTCGATAGAATTACACCGAGAGCGCCTGACGGACGCGCGTCGGCCATTGCGCGAACTCGACGCCGTGCGTGGCGAATATCGCCAGCGCCAAACGGTCAATGCCGAAAGCGACGCAGCCGGTATGCATCGTGTTGCCGGCTGTGTCGGACAGGTTCCACGTCGCGCCAAAATGGTCGCGGTGATAGTTGAAGCTCATGCAGGCGGTCGGCTCTTCTTCCGAATGCACCGGAACGAGCAACTCGAATTTCAGCGCCTGCTCGATCTGGCTCATCTCCATCAGCTTGCCGCCGCGGCCGAAGAACGGATCGCTCGCCTGATCGATACGATAGTCGAGGCCCAATTGCGCGGCAAAACCCTCGGCGCGCTTGAGCCAACGGGTGCGGAAGTCCTGGATCTGCTGCGGCGTGCCGACGCAGACATATTCGCGCATGCGGAACGATTGCAGCCGGTCGAGCATCTTTGACGGCTCACGGCGGAAACAGTCGCAGGCGACGTCGAACAGAAGTCCACCCGCGGGCACGTGGCCGCGGCTCGCGACCAGCGGATAGACCGGGTAACAAGCGGCCGGGCTGAGCACCAAATCGGCGACCGCGAGGCCGGTCGTCCAATCGCCGCCGGCTTCATAGCGCTCGACATTCGCCTGGATCGTCTCGTCGGGGCCGCTCAGGCAGCTCACGCAACCGAGGAAATGCGGAAAGCTCTTCAAATAACCGGACTTCTCGATCTGCCGGCGGCTCATCACCGGCGGAAAGCGCAGCACTTCGGTATCCGTCTCGCGATAGGACGAGATCAGTGCGGTGAGGCCGTCGATGACTTTTTCGAAAATCGCGGTACGTGCATAGACGCCGTCGATGCCGGTCGGCAGCAACAGCGCCTCGGCGATCGAATCCAGCGAGCGGGCCAGCGCTGCCGGCTTCTTGAACGCCACGTTCATATGTCTGCGCCTTTTTGTTGGACCGTTTTTGCGGGCAAAAGCTAGTCGAGAAGTGAATCCGGAATGCCGCTGAGCAGCGAGGCCGTGGCGGCATTGGCGAGAATACGGTCGTTGTTGATCATGATCGGCGACGAGAGAATGTCGCGCAGATGCCGGCCGATGCTGAATTCGCCGTCATTGCGATAACCCGAAAGCCCACACGTCTGCATCGCGCTCATCACCGTCGTGACGGCGAGCTCCGAGGCGCTCACTTTGAGGAGATTCATGCCGGTCTGAAAATCGATGGTCTCGAGCACCGGCGGATCGGCCGAGGCGGCTTCGAAGCGTTGCAGCGACACGGCGATAAGGCTGCGCAGCGAACGCAGCGAAACGTTGGCGCGCGTCAGATGCGCGGCCGCGGGCGGCAGCGTGCCGCCTGCGCGCTGCGCGGCCTTGCGCACGAAATCGCGAGCCCGCGTCACCGCGGCGGCGGCAATGCCGGCCCAAGCGGAGCTCCACAACAGATGCGCGACCGGCATCATGGTCTGGACGTGAATCTTATCGTAGCCGACCGGCAGGATCTGCTCGCTCGAACCGGACGCGGTGAGCTTGAAACCCTCGCTGCAGGTGCCGCGCATGCCGAAGGCGTCCCAGCCGGACAGCGGCTCGAGCGTATAATCGTCTTTGAGGAAGGCGACGAGAACCTGATCGGAACTCGGGGCATCGGCCGAACGACGCGCGGTGGTGACGATGCCGTCGGCGGCCGCGCCGTAGGAAATCACTGTCGCCTGCCGTTCGAGGCTGATGCGTGAGCCGTTACGTGCGATCGGTGCGGAACTGTTGCGGACGTCGCCGCCGTTCTGTCCTTCCGTCGTCGAGGACGCGAGCAGCAATTGTTCATTGGCAAGGCGGCGCAGCAGATGCGCATGCCAGCCATTGCCTTGATTTGCAATGCCATGACGCACGATGCAGGCGACCTTGGTCTGGTGCATCGCATAGATCATCGCGGCCGATGCGCAGGCGCGACCGAGCGCGTAACAGACGTCGGCGACCTCGGCGATGCTGAGACCTTCGCCACCGAGCTCGCGCGGTACGGCGATACCGAGAAGCCGCTCGGCGCGCGCGGCGGCAATCGCTTCCTGCGGGAACCGCGAACTCGCAATCGACCGCCGCGGCATGCGCCGCGGCGATGGTGGCGACTTTCGCGACGCGCGCGCGCAGATCGGCCGCATTCACAGCCGGCAGATGGCTCGCGGCCGCAAGAATGCCGCGTGTTGCGTGTCGCGCCGCCTGAACGTCCTGATCGACTTCGAGAACCGATGCGGTTCGCGCTTTCATGAATTAACTCGCGATAGAGTGGCCGTCTAACACAAAGAGATGCGATCGCTAGAACACGACAGCTAGCGCAAAACTTATAAATCCTCGCGGCATTTGCATGAAATTAGCTCGGTTCTTTGGCGTAAAGGTTACCAATCGAAAACACTTCATGTGATAGCGATTTGTCGGGCCGAAAATGCCATGATGCTTCCGGAAAAGATCGACTTTTCCGCTTTTGATTTTGGGACTGTTCACCGTGCTGGATTCCATCAACTCGGATCGCCGCTCGCTCGCCGCCGACCGCATCACGGCGCTGGTGCGCGCCATTCTCGCGAAGCGGTCGGTCGCGCGTTCCGTGGGCCGCGATGACGAGTTGAGCGATTGCGGCATCTCGTCGCTCGACATGGTCAATCTCATGCTCGCGGTCGAAACCGAGTTCGATCTGAAAATTCCGGACCGCGACATGACGCCTTCGAATTTCCGCACTGTCGCGCGCATCCAGACGCTGGTCGAGAAACTGCAACGCGCCGCCTAGTCCGCTTCCGGAAATTCCCCGAAAACACGCTTGGCTAGCGCATCGCTCCGGTGAGATGATGCCGGCAAGCGTGCGGCCGAATTGCGGGCCCGCGCGACAAGGTGAAGGCGGGGAAACATGTCCAAGACGGTATTTTACGCCAGCGTCGGCCCGGTGCTGACGCTGTACGATCTCGACATCGGCGGTGCGGCGCTGACCAAACGCAGCGCCATTACGCTGCCGGCGAATATTCAATATCTCTGGCCGCATCCGTCGCGGCGCTATTTCTATGTCATATCGAGCAGCGGCGGGCCTGGCATCACGGGCGACAAGCATTTCGCCAATGCGCTTGCCGTCGATCCAGCGACCGGCGAAGTGAAACTGCACGGCGCGCCGGCTGTGCTGCCGTCGCGTCCGATTCACACCACGGTGGACGCGACGGGACAATATCTCCTCACCGCGTTCAATATCCCGAGCAACATCACCGTTCATCGCCTCAATGCCGACGGCACGATCGGCGCACAAATTCAACAACAAGTCGCGCAGACCGAGAAGCTCGACACCGGCATTTTCGCGCATCAAGTGCGCATGACGCCGTCGAACCGCGCCGCCGTTCTCGTCACGCGCGGCAACCAGCCCGAAGGCGGCAAGCCGGAGGATCCCGGCGCGATCAAGATTTTCAGTTTCGACAACGGCATTCTGAAAAACCTCGCTTCGATCGCGCCCGGCAAGGGGCTCGGCTTCGGTCCGCGCCATTTGGATTTTCATCCGAGCGAACCGTGGGCCTTCGTCTCGATCGAACGGCAGAACAAGATCTATATGTACAGACTGGACGACAAAACCGGTCTTGCCCGCGAGCCGTCCTTCATCAAGGAGACGCTGACCGATCCGCACGGCTTGGCCGAACAGGGCGCCGGCGCCATCCATGTCCATCCCAACGGCAAGTTCGTCTATCTGACCAATCGCACCTTTCCGGCGTCGCCGAGCGGCGGGCGGAAAATGTCGGCCGACGGCGAGAACACGGTTGCGGTCTACGCCATCGACGGCAAGAGCGGTGAGCCGGTGCTGATCCAGAGCATCGACGGCCACGGCGTTCAGCTCCGCACCTTCAGTATCGATCCGGACGGCCGCGTTCTCGTCGCCGCGAGCATAATGCCAGTGGCGCGACCCGACGGCACGACGGTAACGGCGGGCCTCACCATGTTCCGCATGGGCAGCGATGGCAAACTTGCCTTCGTGCGCAAATACGACATCGACGTCGGCAATTTCCAGCAGTTCTGGAGCGGCATGGTCACCCTGCTTTGACGGTTTCCGCCGGGTGACTGCCACTGACCGCGAAGATAACTGCCAAGGTGACTGCCAGGTAAGTACAGCAGTATCAGGCATGTGCCTTCTTGCTCCGCCGCGCGGACGACCCATCTTGGCGGCAACACTCCCATCACTCGAAAAGGTCACATCGCCATGTCGATTAGACCCGTCAAAAGCATCGTCACCTCGAAGCCCGTCATCGAGGGCGCCGGCGTCAAGCTCAACCGCGCCTTCGGCTTCGGCGATACGTCGCAATTCGATCCGTTCCTGCTGCTGGACGATTTCCGCAACGACCGGCCCGACGATTACCGCGCCGGCTTTCCCTGGCATCCGCATCGCGGCATCGAGACCATTACTTATGTACTGGCCGGCACGGTCGAGCACGGCGACAGTCTCGGCAACCGCGGCAATCTCGGCGCCGGCGACGTGCAATGGATGACGGCCGGCAGCGGCATCCTGCATCAGGAAATGCCGCAGGGCGACGCCAGGGGCCGCATGCACGGTTTCCAACTCTGGGCCAACCTGCCGTCGTCGCTGAAAATGACCAAGCCGCGCTATCAGGACGTCAAGGCCGGCGAAATCCCGGAGATCGTCGACGACGACGGCACCCGCGTGCGCATCGTCTGCGGCGATTTCTGGGGCAAGCGCGGCCCGATCGAAGGCGTTGCCGCCGATCCGCGCTACCTCGACGTCTTCGTGCCGGCGGGCAAGCGCAAGACGCTTCCGGTCGAGGTCGACCGGCATGCCTTTGCCTACGTGTTCGAAGGCTCCGGCAATTTTCGCTCCGCCTCGCAGCCGTTCGGGGTGCTCACCGAGAAGAGCGACGGCGGCAACGACATCATCGTCCGCGAGACCACCGGCAACCGCTCGCTGGTCCTGTTCGATCGCGGCGATGAAGTCACCGTGCAAGCGGGCGACGAAGGCGTGCGTTTCCTGCTGGTCTCCGGCAAGCCGCTGGAAGAGCCGGTGGCCTGGCACGGCCCAATCGTGATGAACAGCCAGGCCGAGCTGCAGCAGGCGTTCAACGAGCTGCGCAACGGCACGTTTATCAGGTAACGGCAGGCTCGTCAGATAGCGTCCCGTCATCTTGGGGTGACCCCACCTCGGGATGACGGTAAGTCGCGCCCACAAATCCGAAAAATCTGCTATTCTCCTCCCCCAAGAAAAGCGTGCGGCCGAAAAGGACCGACACGTAACAAACGGAAAGCCAGGGAGGAACCACGCATGAAAAAGTTGCATTGCATTGGCGCGCTTTGCGTTCTGGTGGCTGCGGCGGCCGTTGTTTTTAGCACCGCGCTTTATGCCGACGATTTTCCGTCGCGCCCGATCACATTCGTCTCGGTGTTCGGTCCCGGCAGCGCCAGCGACACCATCTGCCGTATTATCGCCGATCCGCTGAGCACGGCGCTGAAGCAGCCCGTCGTCGTCGAGGATCGTCCCGGCGCCGACGGCGCGGTCGCCGCGCAATATGTCCAGCACGCGAACCCGGACGGCTATACGCTGATGATGGCGACCAATTCGCCGCTCTCGGCCGATCCCTATCTGCTGCGCGAAGTCAGCTACGACCCGGTAAAGGACTTCGCCCCGGTGACGCGCGTCGGCAGTTTCACCTTGATGCTCGTGGTCAATCCGAGCCTGCCGATCCATTCGGTCAAGGACCTGATCGCCTATGCCAAGGCCAATCCCGGTAAGGTGTCGTTCGCCAGCGGCAACACCGCCGGCATCGTCGGCGGCAAGACGCTGGCGCATTGGGCCGGACTCGACATGCTGCACGTGCCCTACAAGAGCTCGCCGCCTGCGATCGAGGACGTGATCGCCGGCCGCGTCTCGATGATGATCGTCGACTTCACCGTCGGCATGCCGCATGTCGCGTCAGGCCAAGTGCGCGCGATCGCGGTGACGCGGCTGAAACGCTCCGCGCTGTTCCCGGATCTGCCGACGCTCGACGAAGCAGGCCTCGAAGGTTTTGAGCTGGACGCTTGGGCCGGCCTCGTCGCGCCGGCGAACACGCCTGCCCCCGTCATCGCCAAGCTCAACGGCGCCATCGCCAAGATCATCGACGATCCGGCGACCAAGGCGAAGTTCCGCAATGTCGGCTTCGAGGGCTTTTCCTCGACGCCCGATCAGCTCGGCGACTTCATCAAGGTGCAGCTCGGCAAGTGGGGCAAGATGGTCGCCGATGCCGGCATCAAGCCGGAGTGAGCGAGACCGGGCGAGATCGTCGCGTTTGGGCATGAACTCCTTGTTCATCCTCCCCCGCTAGCGCGGGGACGGATGAGCGCTCGCATTCCCGCAGCGCGTCGGCGCCCGAGTTTTTGCCAACACCGCCACGATGAAAGCGCGAAGACGAGCGCGGAGGAAAAAGAAGGGGTGGTACCTGGCCTTTTCGCTACCCGCTCTACTCGCCTCGCCAAATAAAAAAAGGAAGCGGAACGCCAACAGACGCATTGGTCCTCGTGCCGTGCTGCTGGCACGGCCGCTGCCCTCACCCTAACCCTCCCCCGCATGCGGGGGAGGGTTAGGGTGGGGGGCAGCACGTCTATCGGCGTTCCACCGCGGTTCTGACCCAAGGGACTGCGAATCCCAAAGGCCCAGCTCCAGGCCATGCTTCCGGGGACTTGGTAGAGCGCCGATCCCATGATCCCCCGTCAGGGGGAAGATCCGCACGCAGTTTTTGCGGGTGTTATCCGCCCGATCCTATCCCCGTCCAGCGAGCACCTCGCGGCCCAGTCCGTAGTGCTGGGATGCTGATGCCCAAAGCTGCCCGGGAACGGTTTGCAAGTCCGCCCGCGGGCACCGCCCTCGCTCCCATGCCCCGGCTTGCCTCCGGGGCAGGTCCTTTTACATGAGCGAGAAACGAATCACTGTAACCGAAACAGTGACAATTGTCAATGAAGAAGCGACGAGCCGTCTCGCACTCGCTTCGACCACCGCTTTGCTCATTCGGCGGCTACGCCATTCCCCTACTCGCCCTTCATCCCCGCCGCCTTGACGATCGGAAACCACTTCGCCTTCTCGGCGTCCTGAAAAGCGCCGAGCCCTTCGGGCGTCTGACGGTCGGCCGGCACGATCTCCTGGCCGACGGCGGCGAGCTTTTGCTGCACCGACGGATCGGCGAGCGACTGTTTGACGGCGGCATTGAGCTTGGTGACGACGTCGGGCGGCGTGCCTTTCGGCGCCCACAGGCCGTGCCAGAGCGCGCCGTAAAAACCGGGAAGCCCCGCTTCGTCGGTCGTCGGCACGTCGGGCATCGCCGGCGAGCGGGTCTTGGCCGCGAGCGCATAGGCGCGCACCGTGCCGGCTTTGATCTGCGGCACCGAGTTCGACAATTGATCGACCATCAGATCGATATGGCCGGCGACGAGATCCTGGATCGCGGGAGCTGCGCCGCGATAGGGCACGTGCTGAAACTTCATGCCGGTCATGGTCTCGAAATTGACCACGCTCACTTCGGCCACGGGTCCCGCGATACCGACCGAGATCTTGTTCTGATTGTCTTTCAGCCAGGCTAGGAACTCTTTCAGATTGGTGGCGGGCACGGTGTTGCGGCTGACGATGATCTGCGGATTGACGGTGAGCTCGGCGACCGGCGCAAAATCCTTGACGATATCGACCGGCAGGTTGTAGAGCGCGCCGGCCAGAAGGTTCGAGCCGTTATTGCCGATTTCGACCGTATAGCCGTCCGCTGCCGCGCGGGCGACGCGGGTCGCAGCGATGCTGCCGCCGGCGCCGCCGACATTCTCGATGACCAGCGTCTGGCCGAGCGGCGCCTGCATCTTGTCGGCGATCACGCGCGCCACCATGTCGGTCGGCCCGCCGACGGCGAACGGCACGATGATGGTTACGGGGCGCGACGGATAGGTTTGCGCCGCTGCGAGTGACGCGGCGGCAAACGTGGCGACAACAGCTACAGGCGCCAGAATTCGGCGATCGATGAATGCCAAGACGTCCTCCCGGAAACGAAACGCGATTTTTTATTGGCCGCGTGGCGGCTTAAGCCGCAGGTTCAGCATGGCATGAATGGCGAACCTCGTCATTTCGATATTTGGCGGATTACGGCTTCGCTCATCCGCCCTACGCGCCGCGCGAGACTTCCGCTTTAACGTTGCCGGCAGCGCGTCGACCGGTCTCGATAATGGACACGACACCGACCGCAAACAGTGTATGTTAGCCAAAGAGGTTTCGCACAGGTCCTGCCGGGGGGCTCAATGCGCACGGCATCTTATTTGATAACGGTTGCCTTGGTTCTCGAAACGGGCGCTGCGTTCGCAGGCACCCCGATGGCTCCGAACAACATCAAAGCAACGTTCTTCAATGGCCAGCCTTTTGCCGCCGCCACGCCTTCCGGAACCAAATTTACGATGACCTTCACGCCGGACGGCAAGATGACGCGGCAGGCTCTCGCCCAGCCCGACAAAAAAGGATGTCGGGACATGGAAGCTCACTTCAACGGGCTTCTGCACGAGTTGGGAACGCAAGAAATCCACCTGCTTCACCGTCATTCCGAACGGCGAAAACAAATGGTCGATTTAACAAATCGCCACCACTATCGCCGTCACGGTGGCAGTGTGGTCGAAGTAGCGAACGAGGTCGTTTCGCGAGAGCCGCTTCGGATGACGATGAATCAGCCGCCCCGCAACGGCGCCGGCTGCTCGTCCAGCATCGCCTGCACCGCGAGCCGCGTCGTTTCCTCGTCGAGCCCGTGCTGCTCGATGAGGTCGCGGCAATCGGCCAGGATCGCGTCGGCGTCCTGCATGATCTTCAGCCGCTTGAACTGATCGTCGTAGTGCATGCCCATGCTGGCGCCGACGATCTCGTAGATGTTCATGATGCGGAACGGACAGTCGCGCTCGTGCGCGCAGAGCTCGCGGTGGTCGGAGTGATAGACCGCGACCAGCGCATCGACGCCGGCCGCTTCGGCGGCCGCGAGCTCCGCTTCCTGCAGCTGCCTGCGGAATTCCGGCAGCATGCGCAGATTGTTGCTTTGCAACCCGACCGCCGGCTGATCGAGATCGACGATCTCGATGCCGGGCACCGCCCACAAAATCTCTTCGGCGGCCTCGACCACGCCGCGCACGCCGGGATGCCGATGCAGCGCGATCCGCATCGGCACCGGTTCGCGCAGCAGCGGCCGCAGCCGGTCGAGCTGCTTGTGGATGAACAGCGTGAACGGCGTCATCTCGAACGGCTTACTGCCGCGCGTCTTCTCGACCGTCGGCAGCGTCGTCTCGGTGAACTGCACCTGGCACGACGGGCACCAGGACATCACCTGCCCGGTCTTGCTCTGCGACAGCTTATCGATGGTGTTCTCGGCGACGCGGCCGGAGGTCGCGACGTCGCCCATGCGCATCTGCACGATGCCGCAGCAATGGGTCGGCCCGCCCATCACGTCGTAGCTGATGCCGAGCGCGTCCATGATGTCGAGCGCGAAGAGCGCGATGTGCGGCGTCTTGAGCACGTTGCAGCCGGTATAGAAGACGAAGTCGGGCTTGGCGCCGTCGGGGCGCGGCCGCTTTGCCCTTGGCGCCCTGCCCGAGCCGCGCCAGCAGCGCATCGTCGAGCTGCATTTTCGCGATATGCGGCACGTCGCGCGCCACCAGGCGAAAGGCGTCGAAACCCGACGGCGCTCAGCGGCGGCGTCCTTCTTGCCGTGCGACATGGCGATGCGCGCCATATAGAGCAGAAAGCGCGGATTGACGCCGTAGTCGCAGGCCTTGATGCATTCGCCGGAGAGGAGACACCCGGCCGCCCATTTGCGCGCGGCATCGTTGCCCTCGCCGCTCTTTATAATGTCGATGATGCCGGCGATGACCTCGACCGGGCTCTGGCGCTCTTCGACGGTGAGGCCGGCGGCTTCGGTGGCCGGGCAGACTTCGACGCATTTGCCGCAGCGGGTGCAGGCGTCCGCCATGGCGTCGGCGCGGGCTTTCAGGGCGGATTCGAATGTTTCGGTTACGGCGCTCGTCATTGGGCTCAGGTTCCTGTCGCGGCGCAGCGGCAGAGTACTCCCGGGCCCTGCCCGATTGAAGGGCCCATTTATGGGCGGTCTATTCCTTACATTGCATGGCCACAGTGGAGCGCAGAGAGAAATTGAACTCAAGGACGGCCCGAAGGGCCGCCGCCTACGGCGGTGACTTTAGTTCGTTGCAAGGCAACGGACTAAAGTCATCCTTGACTTCAATTTCTCTCTGCGCTGCCGTCTGCCGTGCAATGTAAGGATTATTGGCTGCTCTGAAGCAGCTATCTCTTACAAGTCGGTTCCCACACGGCCCACATTGAAGGCCCTGCCGCGCCGATGTAATACCGGCGCACGACCGATGCCCGGCCGTCTTCATGGATAGGCGCCGGGCATGATTTTGACAGGTGCCACCGCACGGCCGCGGATCGATGGACCCGCACCGCAACAGCAAAGGCGAGGAATGCGATGGGTGAATTCGCGATCGGCCAACCCGTTCCCCGCTTCGAAGACCCCCGGCTGGTCAAAGGCCACGGCCGCTATGTCGCCGACATGGTGTTTCCCGGCATGGCGTTCGGCTACGTGCTGCGCTCGCCGCATGCGCATGCCCGCATCCGCTCGATCGACACCGAAAAGGCCAAAGCCGCGCCCGGCGTGCTCGCGGTGCTCACCGCGGCCGACTACAAGGCGGCGGGCTTCGGCGACCTCCCGGTGCCCGGCGGGCTCAAGCGCCGCGACGGCGCGCCCGGCTACAAGCCGCGCTATCCGGCGCTCGTCGAAGACCGCGTGCGCATGATCGGCGACTATGTCGCCTTCGTCGTCGCCGAAACTCTCTATCAGGCGGTCGACGCGTCGGAACTGATCGAGGTCGATTACGAGCCGCTGCCGGCGATCGTGTCGACCGGCGACGCGGTGAAGCCCGGCGTGCCGCTGGTCTGGGACGATTGCGCCAACAATATCGGCTTCGTCCAGATCGAAGGCAACAAGGAAGCGACCGACGCGGCCTTCGCGCGCGCGGCGCATGTCGTCAAACACGATTTCGTCGTCAACCGCGTCACCGCGGCGACCATGGAGCCGCGCGGCTGCATCGGCATGTTCGAGCCGATCGACGGCCGCTACACGATCTACACGACCTTGCAGCGGACCAATGTGTTTCAGACCGAGCTGTCGCAATACGTGCTGAAAGTTCCCGACAGCAAGATCCGCGTCGTCTGCGGCGATATCGGCGGCAGCTTCGGCATGAAGTCCGCGGTCTATAACGAAGTGGCGCTGGTGCTCGCCGCAGCGAAGCTCACCGGCCGGCCGGTGAAATGGGTGGCGACGCGTTCGGAAAGTTTCGTCTGCGACGCGCAGGCGCGCGACAATGTCACGACGGCCGAGCTCGCGCTCGACAAGGACGGCAATTTCCTTGGCTTCCGCGCCAAGATCGTCGCCGCGATCGGCGCCTATATGCAGACCGGCATGCCGGCCTTTACCGGCAATCTCGGCACGCTCGCCGGCGTCTATCGCACGCCCGCCTCGCATATCGACGTCACCGCCGTGTTCACCCATACCCAGCCGGTGCGGCCCTATCGCGGCAACGGACGGCCGGAAGCGGGCTACATCATCGAGCGCATGGTCGATCTCGCCGCCGACCAGACCGGCATCGATCCGGCAGACTTGCGCAAGAAGAACACCATTCCGGCGAGCGCCATGCCGTTCAAGACCAGCGTCACCTTCACCTACGATTGCGGCGAGTTCGAAAAGAATTTGGATCTCGCGCTCGCGGCCGCCGACAAGAAGGGATTCGAGAAGCGCCGCGCCGAAGCGAAGAAGCACGGCAAGCTGCGCGGCTTCGGTTTCTCCAACACCATCGAGCGCTCGGCGGCGGCGGGGCTCGAAGGCGCCGAGATCAGATTCGACCGCACCGGCTCGGTGTCGATCTTCTCCGGCAGCATCAATCAGGGCCAGGGCCACGAGACCGCGTTCAAGCAGGTGGTGTGCGACCGGCTCGGGCTCGATCCGAACGAAGTCACCTATATCCAGGGCGACACCGACCAGGTGTTCTTCGCCGAAGGCACCGGCGGCTCGCGCTCGGCGGCGTTTTCCGGCTCGGCTTTCACTCTGGCGGCGGAGAAGGTCGAGGCCAAGGGCAAGGCCATCGCCGCCAAGATGCTCAAGGTCGAACTCGCCGACATCAATTTTCACGAAGGCCTGTTCTCGAGCAAAAAGACGAACCAGACGCTGACCATCAAGGAAGTCGCCAAGGCCTCGCTCGATCCGAAGAACCTTCCCGACGGCATGGAGCCCGGCCTGATCGAGAAGGCGATCTATAGCGGCAAGGTCGCGGCCTATCCGAACGGCGTCCATGTCTGCGAGCTCGAGATCGACGAGGAGACCGGCACCGTCGAGATCGTCGATTATAATGTGGTCGACGACGTCGGCACCGTGATCAATCCGCTGTTGCTGCACGGCCAGATCGACGGCGGCATCGCCCAAGGCGTCGGCCAGATCCTGATGGAAGACATCAAGTTCGACACCGAGGGCCAGATCCTCACCGGCTCGTTCATGGACTACGCCATGCCGCGGGCGGGCGACCTCACCGCCTTCCATGTCGAGAGCAATCCGGTGCCGACCAAGACCAATCCGCTCGGCGTCAAGGGCGCCGGCGAAGCCGGCTGCGTCGGCGCCATGCCGGCCGTAGCCAATGCGCTGGTCGACGCGCTCTCGGTGCTCGGCATCAAGCACGTCGCCATGCCGGCAACGCCGGAAGTGCTGTGGCGCGCGATCCACGAGGCGCGGGCGAAAGGCGTTTAGTATTTCCGCTCGCCCCCGCGAAAGCGTGGACCCAGCTTGGGGGCTGGGGCTTCTCTCCTGGATTCCCGCTTTCGCGGGAATGAGCGGATGCGTGACGATCCTCTCCTCGCGCCGCGGGGACAGGTGTAAAAGAGCGGCATGGGCGAACAAGAAAAAGCCACGGCCGAACCCCTCCCCCTCGCCGGCATCCGCGTGCTCGAATTCTGTCACACCATCATGGGCCCGACCGCGGGGCTGATCCTTGCCGATCTCGGCGCCGACGTGATCAAGATCGAGCCGGCCGAAGGCGACGCAACGCGCCGCCTGCCGGGCTTTGCCGCCGGCTTCTTTCCCGCCTTCAATCGCAACAAAAGAAGCCTCGCGCTCGATCTGAAATCCGAGCAGGGCCGCGCGCTGCTGCACCGGCTCGCGGCGTCGGCCGACGTGGTGCTGGAGAATTATGCGCCCGGCACGATGGACCGGCTCGGCTGTGGTTACGACGATCTGGCGCAGAAGAATCCGCGGCTGATCTATTGCGCACTGAAAGGTTTTTTGAGCGGTCCTTACGAGCATCGCCCCGCGCTTGACGAAGTCGTGCAATTCATGTCCGGCATGGCCTATATGACCGGCCCGCCGGGGCAGCCGCTGCGCGCCGGCTCATCCGTCGTCGACATCATGGGCGGCATGTTCGCGGTGATCGCGATCCAGGCGGCCTTGCGCGAGCGCGAGCGCACCGGGCGCGGCCAATTGGTCAAGACCGCCCTGTTCGAGGCGACGAGCTTTCTGATGATGCAGCACATGGCGGCGCAGGCGATGACCGGCCGCGCCGCCGCCGCCGATGCCGGCGCGCGAAGGCGCCTGGGGCGTCTACGAGCCGTTTGTGACCGCGGACGGCGAGCAGATTTTCGTCGGCATCACCAGCGACCGCCACTGGCTGCGCTTCTGCGAACATTTCGCGCGGCCCGATCTGTTGGCGGACCCGGCCTACAAGACCAATTCGGACCGCGTCCGCGCGCGGCCGGAATTGCTGCCGATCGTCGCGGCGATCATCGCGCAGCATAAGCTTGCCGAGCTGACCGAAATTTTCGACCGCATCGCCATTCCGTTCTCGCCGGTGGCCAAGCCCGGCGATCTGTTCGACGATCCGCAGCTCAATGCCGGCGGGCGCATGCTCGACCTCGAACTGCCGAACGGCAAGCGCGCCAAGATCCCGCGCATGCCGATGGAGATCGGCGACCACGATCTTAAGCTGCGCCGGCAGCCGCCGACGATCGGCGAACACTCGGCCGAAATCCTCGCCGAACTCGGCCTTGCGCCGGACGAGATTGAGGCGCTGAAGAAGAATAAAGTGGTAACCGTCATTTCCGAACGCTGACCCCAAGGACAAGTGTGATGAGCGATATCCCTTCAGCCGTGCGCATCAGCGAAGAAGGCCCGCGCGAAGGCTTTCAGATCGAGAAGGGCCCGATCGCGACCGCGCGCAAAATCGAATTGATCGACGCGTTGTCGGGAACCGGCATCGACCACATGCAGATCGTGTCCTTCGTCAATCCGAAGGCGGTGCCGGGCATGGCCGATGCCGACGAAGTCGTCGAAGGCATCAAGATCAATCCGGATGTCGACTATACGGCGCTGTGGCTCAACGAACGCGGCTTCGAGCGCGCGCTGATGCACGATCGCCTGGCGCTCGCCGGCTCCATCACGCTGGTCGCGTCGGAGAAATTCTCCAGGCGCAATCAGAACCGCACCGCGGCCGAACAGCTCGCCGGGCAGCACACAATCGTCGAGAAATACAAAGCCGCCGGCGTTCCGGTCGAGCGCGGCATGGTCATGGCGGCGTTCGGCTGCAATTTCGAGGGTGACGTGCCGGTGACGCGCGTCGTGGCGCTCGTCCAGCAAATTCTCGACGTGGCGAAAGAGCACGGCGTCACGCTGAAATACATCTCGCTCGCCGATACCATGGCCTGGGCCAACCCGCTTGCCATCAAGCGCGTCGTCGGCGCTCTGCGCGAGCGCTGGCCCGATGTCGATTTTGCTCTGCATCTGCACGACACGCGCGGCATGGCGGTGGCCAATGCCTTCGCCGGCCTCGAAATGGGCATCAAGCGCTTCGATGCCGCGGTCGCCGGTCTCGGCGGCTGCCCCTTCGCCGGTCACGCCGGTGCGGCGGGCAATATCTGCACCGAGGATCTTGTCTTCATGTGCAACGAAATGGGCATCACGACCGGCATCGATCTCGAGGCGTTGATCGAATGCGCCAAGCTCGCCGAAGATATCGTCGGCCATCCGCTGCCCGGCTCGGTGATGAAAGGCGGCACGCTGAAGCGGTTCCGGCAGCAGCACTAGTCTAGAGCAAAGTTGTTTTAGATCGAAGCAATGATCGCTCTGGCATTTTGATGGAGCATGATCTTTTTAGACCTTGCTTCGCCCGCCGAAGCGGGCTTCGCGAAGGCGGGAAACCGGTTTCCACTTTTCCGGAACATACTCTAGCTAGGCGGCGTCGGCCTCGGGCCGGCGACATTCCGAGCGAAATATGCCGCGCTAATAGCCGATAAGAATTTCACTCACAGTCGGCTTCGCTGCGCGGATGGTCGAATCGGAGGAATGATATTCCTGGTCCGCCGAAATCGCGCTGGCCGCATCCTTGGCGTTCTTCGGATCGGCGTGAAAGCTCACGCTGGCTTTGCAGCCGCCAGGCAATGCGGCCAGCGTGCCGCCGTCCCAATCGCTGACTGTGGCCAGGCCATCCTTGTCAAACCCTTTGAGTGTGAATGGTTTGTGATTGAGCTTTTCGACCTCCGGCAAAGTCAAGCCGAGACGCAGGCCTTCCGGTCCCGCCCAGATCGATTTTCCGGCAATGTCGATCAGATAAAGGCCGGTACGGTTCGGATTGGACCACCACACTTCCAGACGCCGCCTAGGGTCCTTCGGATAGACAATCGTCGCCCCAACTTCGCTGTCCTGCACCTTTTCATGAGTGAAAGTGACATTGCCATCGCCGAAGGTCATGGCCAAAGCGAGCATGCCCGAGTCCTGCGCGAATGGGCCGCGGCATTCAATGACAGTGTGCGAGGCGCTGGGTAGTAAGGGTTTAGCTGCCGTAGCGCGCGGCGCTGCGCTTGCGGCAGCGGGCGCGACCGGATGCGATGCGGAGGGCGGTTCCGATACGGCTGGCGGAATCGGCTGGTTCATTTGCGACGGGGCAAGCTGATCGTCGGGGCTGACGCTGTGACTTGATCGCGGCACGACGGTGCCGCGCGGCTGTGCTGAAAGCGGATTTACCGCCGCCAAAGACAGCAACAATGCAACGGCTGGTCCAAGCGTTGGGCGCGCAGCGCCAATCCACCGCATCAACTTCCTTCCTCCCCCTCGTCTGCCGAGCAAAGCTTAGCACAGCGGCTCGGCGCGGTGCACGGCGGTTCCGTGCACGGTGAAGGCGACAAATCGTCAGCTTGATTGGCACGGCATGCCGTGCCGTGTCTCTCAGGGTGATTGGATAACAGTCACCCCCGCTCCAGAATCTTCCACACGCCGCTCGCTGTGGCGACGACGCGCTCGCCGACCTTGAGCGTCGAGCGCATGAAAATGATCGAGCGGGTGATGCGCACGATTTCGCAATGCGACTCGACGAAATCGCCGATATGCACCGCGCCGATATATTGCATGTTGAGCTCGATCGTGGCGTGCGGCTTGTTGCCGGTCGCCCGCTGCGCCGTCATGCCCATGGACTGATCGGCGAAGGTCGCCAGCATGCCGCCGTGGACGATGCCGATATGGTTGCCGTGCTTGTCGGACGCGACAAAGCCGAACAACGGATCGCCGCGGCGCCAGATCGGACCGACAAGCTCGCCGAAATTATGCGCTTTGACGCGTTCGAAGCCCGCACCGGCCGGATCGAAAACGGCCGCATCCGCGGCTTGACGAATAGCGGCCGCATCCGCGGCCGGGATCTTATCGTTCATGTGGAGATTGAAACCTTACATAATCGCGAATTCATTATTGCGGCGGTCGGTCACCAGCATAGAGCCCGGATAATGCGTGATGCAAAATTCCGGCTTCACCGCCATGATTACCGATTGCGGCGTCACTCCGCAGGCCCAGAACACCGGGATCTCATCGTCGCGCACCGGCACCGCGTCGCCCCAGTCCGGCTTGCCGAGATCCTTGATGCCGATCAGTTCCGGCTTGCCGAGATGCACCGGCGCGCCGTGCACCGAGGGAAAACGCGTCGTGATCTGAACGGCGCGAATGGCGTCGGCCGGCTTCATCGGCCGCATCGAGACGACGAGCGGCCCGTGGAACGGACCCGCGGGATTGGTTTCGACCGAGGTGCGATACATCGGCACCGTGCAATCGCAGGTCATGTGGCGCAATTCGATGCCGTCGTCGAGCAGCGCCTGTTCGAACGAGAACGAGCAGCCGATAGCGAAGGTCACGAGATCCTCGCGCCAGTATTTCACAATGTCGCATGGCTCATCGATAAGCTCGCCGTTGCGCCAGACGCGGTAGCGCGGCAGATCGGTGCGGATATCGAGATCCTCGGCGATCGCCGGAATGCGCCAATCGCCCGCCGCCGAAACGCCGATCAGCGGACAGGGTTTTGGATTGCGCTGGCAGAAATGCAAAAAATCCTGCGCCAGCTGTTGCGGCAGAATGGCGAGATTGGCCTGGACGAAGCCTGGCGCGAGCCCCGACGTCGCCCCGGACAGCTCGTTCCCGCGGCTCGCGAGCCGCGCCGCAAGCCCGGTCCGCAGCGCCTGCGGATCGTCGTTCCGCGGGTCGTCTTGCCGGAAAGTCGCCATCGCCATATTCGGCTCCTGCATATGTTCGCCGCGAAATTTCGCCGTTAACTTCGTTCGCCGCAACGCGTTGCCCATTTTACCAGCAAATAAGCACAAGAACATACGACATTATGAAATGCCGGCGCGACGATCTTACACGGAGCGCGAGCGCGCCCGGGTATAACCGGCCGCGCGAATCCTGTTGAAACTAACATCAACTTCGCGTTTGCTAGCGCCACAAGCAATTCGCCAGAAGCCCGCCAAGGGACCGCCGGGGAACAGATGAATTCAGAGGGAGAATTTCGATGGCTGAGAAGTGGAAAGACGCGCCGTGGGCCCAGGATTTCTGGTATCGCGGCAAACTCACGCGCCGTAGCCTGATCGGCTGGGGCGGCGGCGCGATCGGCGCCATGATGCTGGTACCGGCGCCGTGGGGAACGGCCTTCGGCGCCGCCAAGCCCTACAAGGTCGGTTCGGAGCAGCCGCTGTCCGGCGCCGGCGCAGCCGGCGGCAAGACCGCGATCGTCGGCCTGCAGATGGCGGCCGACCGCATCAACGCCAATGGCGGCATCAACGGCCGCCCGGTCGAGCTCGACATCGTCGACGACGAAAGCTCGCCGGCGGTCGCCCGGCAGAAGACCGTCAAGATGGTGCAGGACGACGAGATCGACGTCCATGTCGGCGGCTTCCTGTCCAATATCTGTCTCGCCTGCATGCCGGTCTGGCAGGACGCCAAGATCGTCAACATGATCTCGGTGTGTCTCGACACCACGCTGACCACCTCGGCCTGCAATCGCTACAGCTTCCGCCTGCACGATTACGCGCCGGCGCAAGCGGTCGCCTTTGCGCCCACCCTGACCAAGATCGGCAAGAAGTGGCACATCGTCTTCGCCGATTATTCCTGGGGCCAGTCGACGCGCGACGCCTATATCAACGAGATCAAGAAAAACGGCGGCGAAGTGGTCGGCACCACCGGCATCCCGCTCGGCACCGCCGACATGACGCCGTTCTTGTCGAAAATCTCCGGCGATTTCGACGGCTTGTTCGGCATCTTCTTCGGCAAGGACGGCGTCACCATCGCCAATCAGGCCTACGATCTCGGCCTGACCAAGAAGTACAAGTTTGCCGGCGACGGCTCGATCTCGGAATCGACCAATCTCGTGGCAGTCGGCAACAAGCTCGATGGCTTCACCGCGATCAACCGATACATCCCGGTGTTCGACGGCGCGCTCAACACGCCCTACCTGCATCGCTTCTTCGACGAGGGCAAAAAGCGGCTGGCCAAGGTCGATCCGGCGGGACCGCTGCCCGACAAATACGTACAGTCGAACTACGAAGCGCTCAACGCCATGAAGATCGCCATGGAGAAGTCGAAGTTCGACACCCGGGACGATTCGATGAAGCTGGTCGAGGCGCTCGAAGGCCTCGAGGTGAAGGAGAGCGACGACTTCCCGCAAGGCGACAAGACGCTGCGCAAGGAAGACCACCAGGCGTTCCTGCGCGAATTCATCTTCACCATCGGCGGCGGGACCTATCATCTGCAGCAGATCGTGGACAAGGATAAGACCTTCGTTCCGCCGGCCTGCAAGTTCCAGTCGGCGTAATCGTCCGCAAAGGACGTTGTGTGAGCGCACAGGCGTTGGCCGATGCTGGTTTCCCGGCGAATAGCCGGGGAACGGTGTCGGCGCCGATCCTTAGGACCGAGCTGTTGACCGTCCGTTTCGGCGGGCTGGCGGCGCTGTCCGGCATCAATTTTGAAATCGCGCGCAACGCGGTGCACGCGATCATCGGGCCGAACGGCGCCGGCAAGAGCACCTTCTTCAATTGCCTGACCGGCGTGCTGCGCTCGACGTCGGGCCGCATCATCTTCGACGGCGAAGACATTACCGGCATGCCCTCGAACGCGATCTCGCAGAAGGGCGTGGCGCGCTCCTATCAGATCACCAACATCATGCCGAACGCCACGGCGCTGGAGAATGTGCGCATCGCCGCGCAGTCGCGCCGCCACGCCTGGAACATGATCTCGCATCACGGCGCGCTTTCCGACATCAACGAAAAGGCGGCAGCGGCGCTGCAATCCGTCGGCCTGCTCGGCAAAGCCCAGGAATTGGCCAGCAATCTGTCGCACGGCGAACAGCGCAATCTCGAAATCGGCATCGCGCTCGCCACCGAGCCGAAGCTGCTCTGCCTCGACGAGCCGACCGCCGGCATGAGCCAGGGCGAGACCGACGAGACCGAGGATCTCATCCGGCGCATCGCCAAGGACCCGACCAAGAACCTCACCATCCTCATCGTCGAGCACGACATGGCCGTGGTGATGGGGCTCGCTGACCGCATCACCGTGCTCAACTACGGCGCAATTCTTGCCGAGGGTACGCCTGAGGAGATCCAACAAAACCCGAAGGTGCTGGAGGTCTATCTCAAGACATGAGCGCCTTGGTCGCCGAAGCCCCGACGATTGCACCCGCCGGCAGCGCCGAGCCGCTGATTCGGGTCGAGGACATCCATACCTATTACGGCAAGAGTCACATCCTGCATGGCGTGTCGCTCACCGTCGGCGCCGGCGAAGTGGTCGGCCTCCTTGGCCGTAACGGCGTCGGCAAGTCAACGACGCTGAAATCGATCATAGGACTGGTGCGGCCGAGCCACGGCACGGTGATGCTCGACGGCAATGCCATTACCGGACTGCCGCCGCATAAAGTGGCGCGGCTCGGCATCGCCTATGTGCCGGAAGACCGCCGCATCTTCCGCCTGCTCACGGTCATGGAAAATCTGCGCACCGGTTTCGACCGTCACGGCGTCACCGAGGAAAAGCGCCAGGCGCTGCTCGACAAAGTGTTCAAGTTCTTTCCGGTGCTGGCGGAGCGGCGCAACCAGGCCGGCGGCACGCTGTCCGGCGGCGAACAGCAGATGCTCGCCATCGCGCGCGCGATGATGCTCGAGCCGAAAATCATCCTGCTCGACGAGCCGACCGAAGGGCTGATGCCGCGCATGGTGTCGCAGATCCACACCATCATCGATACGCTGCACAGCGAGGGCATCGCCATCCTTCTGGTCGAGCAGAACGTGCCGCTGACGCTCGCGGCGAGCCAGCGCATCTACATCATGGAGAAAGGACTGGTGCGCCACCATTGCGCGTCGAGCGAGATCGACGCCAACCACCCGATCGTTAAGCAATATATGGGGGTGTGAGCGATGGGTGCTCTAAGCAGCTTCGTCCATGACATTCCAATCGACCTCCTGATCATCCAGACGGTAAACGGCATCGTCGCCGGCATGATCCTAGCGCTGGTCGCGTCGGGGTTGACGCTGATCTTCGGCATCATGGACGTGGTGAATTTCGCCCACGGCGAATTGTTCATGCTCGGCGCCTATATCGGCGTCGTCATCGTCGCCGCCACCGGCAGTTTCTGGCTGGCGCTGATCGGCGCCGCCCTGATCGTCGCCCTGATCGGCGCAGGTTTGCAGATCGTGACGCTGCGGCCCCTGATCGGGCGCGATCCGCTGAACACGATCCTCGCCACGTTCGGCGTCTCGCTGGTGCTGCAGAATTTGGCGCTATGGCGGTTCGGACCGACGGCGCGCCGCATTCCGGAGCCGCTCGGCACCTCGTTCACGCTGTTCTATCTGGAATATCCCTGGTACCGCATCCTGATCGCCGCGCTCTCCGCCGCGATCATCGGCGGCTTCTGGCTGTTCCTCAAATACGGCAAGTTCGGCGTCTGGATCCGCGCCACGGCGCAGGACCGCGTCATGGCGCAGGCGATGGGGATCCCCGTGCCGCTGGTCTATACCGGCGTGTTCGCCATCGGCGCCGCCATGGCGGCCGCGAGCGGCGTCCTGTTCGCGCCGCTGGTCGGCGTCAATCACACGATGGGGCTCGACTGGGTGCTCAAGGCATTCATCGTCGTCGTGGTCGGCGGCATGGGCAATCTCGGCGGCTCGATCGCGGCGGCGATCTTCATCAGCCTCCTTGAATCCTACGCCGCGATCTGGGTCGACCCGTCACAGGCGGTGATCGTGTCCTTCGTCGTCCTGATCCTCACGCTGTTGTTCCGCCCCACCGGCTTGTTCGTACCGACGCCCAAATGACAAGTATGCCGCTCGATAAAGTGTCGCCGCTCGGCAGGATGAGGCTGAGCCACACCGCTATTTTCTGGATCGGCTTTTGCGTGATCATGGCGGTGTTGATCGCAGCGCCCCTTGGTGCTGCCGGAATTCTGGCGCCGCTTTCTCACCGAGATCCTGATCTGGGGCCTGCTCGCCATGTCGTCCGATCTGTTGATCGGCTATACCGGCATGATCTCGTTCGGCCACTCGGCATTTTTCGGGCTCGGCATGTATGGCGCGGCGGGCGCGCTGATCATGCACGGCCCGCCCAATCTCTGGCTGGCGATAGTCTTCGGGCTTGCCGGCGCCGCCGGCGCCGCGCTGTTCGTCGCCTTCTTCTCGACCCGGCTGCGCGACATCTATTTCGCCATCACTACGCTGATCTTCAGCCAGATCTTCTATGTCATCATTTTCACCTGGACGGCGGTGACCGGCGGCGAGAACGGGCTGATCTTCACCCGCCCGCATCTGTGGATTCCGTTCCTCTACGACGCGCGCTTTAACTCGACGACCATGCACTGGTTCGTGCTGGCGGTGGTGACCGGCTCCTATCTGATCCTGCGTCGCGTCACGCAATCGCCGTTCGGCATGGTGCTGCAATCGATCCGCGAGAACGAGTCGCGCACCCGCGCCATCGGCTATGCCGGTCGAGCGCTACAAGATGGTGTCGGTGATGCTGTCCGGCCTGTTCGCCGGCCTCGCCGGCGTGCTCTACGCCGTGCAGAACCAGTTCGCCGCGCCGGACTTCGTCTATTTCCTCACTTCGGGCGATACCGTGATCTTCAACGTCATGGGCGGCATCGGCACGCTGGTCGGCCCGATCGTCGGCGCCGGCTTCTTCCAGCTGATGCGCGATCTCTTGTCGCGCATGCTCGGCGACCAGTTCCCCTATCTGATCCCGCTCGGCATCATTTTCATCGTGATGATCATCTTCCTGCCGCAGGGGATTTTGGGCTTCGCCAAGCGGTGGCTGAATAAGTAAGATGTTCACCGTCATCCTGAGGTGGCCGCGCAGCGGCCCTCGAAGGATGCCGGCCGAGGTGCCGAGGGCCGTCGCCCCGACGAAATCGGGCTTGCCCGATTTCACATTGTTGATGGTCAAGTCGGCAACAGCCGACTTGGTTGGCTCGCTACGCTCGCACCTCAGGGTGACGGATCAGAAGCTACTTCCCCAAAAACGCCATCAGCGCCGCGGAGTCCTTCTTGTCGCCGTCGAAATCCTCGGCGATGGCTTCGTAGAAATGCGCGGCGCCTTCGTAGAGTTCGTGCGCGCTCGGATCCTCGCCGACGAAACCCGCGATCTCGTGCATTTCGGCGACCCAGCGATAGGCTTTGGGCGGCATCATCGACAGCGAGCGCTTGAACCAGGCGAACATTTCTTTCTGGCTTCCTTGCAGTTCGGCGAACAGATCGTCGGCGTTGCCGGCGCGTGTCGCCGCCAGCATCATCGCCGCCCCGATCGCCTGCGTGCCTTTGGTAATACCGGCATAGGACATTTTCAGCGCCGAGGCCGCGCTCATGGCGCCGTCGAGGACGCGAATGTCGAGGCCATAGTCGCGCAGAGTTTTGAAGCGGTGTGCGCCCGCGCCCGACGCGTAGAAGCGCGGGCTACCCTTAACTTTATCCTCCCCCGCTTGCGGGAGCGGCCCGGGCGGCTGTCCGATGATGCCGGAATCGGCGAACGGGCATCCGGTCGGCGCGATGGCGGCGGCAACGCGCTCCACGGTTTTCGGATTGATGGCGTTGCAATCGACATAGACCGGCTTGGCGTTGCTCGCGGTCAAAGCCGGCGCGAAATGCTGCGCCAGCGCGAGCGCATCGCCCGGCGGCAGGATGGAGAGAATAAAGTCGCTGGCCGCGATTTCTTCGTCGCTCGCGGCCGCCATGCCGGCCGATTTCGCCCGCGCCTGCGTCTCGGCGCTGCGGCCTTTGAGCGAGGTGAGCACCTTGAGCCCGTTATCGACGAGCCTTTTACCGACCGCCGCGCCCATGGCACCGGGCGCGATCACTGCGACGACAGGAGTCATGCGATCCTCGATTGCGGAATGAGAATGCAAGAATAGCAGCTTGCGATCGGGATGTACTAGGCGCTCCGCCGCGGGGGCAGATCAGACCGTTTCGCCAGGCTTGCCCGCACCCGCACTCTGCAGCCGCCGCCGCAGCGCCGGCAGACTGCCGTCGGCTCCCGGCTGATAGACCACGGAAAAGCGCGCTACGCTCTTGGCGAAAGCCGCGGCGTCGGCCGGCTTCTTTACCTCGAAGGAATCGAATCCGGCCCGCACCAGGAACTGGAATTGATCGCGCAGCACATCGCCGGTGGCGCGCAGCGTGCCGCGGAAGCCGTATTGCTCGCGCAACAGCCGGGCCTGGCTGTAGGCGCGGCCGTCGCGGAATTTCGGGAATTCGAGCGCGATCAGCGCGAGGTGGCCGAGCCAGGGTTTGAGCTCCGCAATGCGCCGGTCGTTCGGCCACAACACGCCGAGCGAACCGTCGCGGCCGATCAGCGCATCGGCTTCGGCGAGAAAGCGCTTCGCCTGTACGATGACCGGCACGCGCTCAGGAAGCGGCACATCGGCGCTAACACGCACATAACGGTCCTCGACGATCTTGCCGTTTTCAACGAGCGGCATAGACGCGCTCCCGGAACGGCTCGACGCCGGTGCGTCTGACCGTATCGATGAACAATTCGTCCGGCCGCTGCCGCAATTCGAGATAGGCGGCGGCAATGTCTTCGACCACGTCGGCCACCTGCGCATAGGGCACTGCCGGCCCGATCAGCGTGCCGAGCTCGGCGTTCTCGTCGGCCTTGCCGCCGAGCGTGATCTGATAGAACTCCTCGCCGTTCTTCTCGACGCCGAGAATACCGATATGCCCGACGTGATGATGACCGCAGGCATTGATGCAGCCGGAGATATTGATATGCAGCCGGCCGAGATCGCGCTGCAGGTCGAGATTGTGGAAGCGTCGCGTGATCTCCTGTGCGATCGGGATCGAGCGCGCATTGGCGAGGCTGCAATAATCGAGGCCGGGGCACGAAATGATGTCGGAGACGAGATTGACGTTGGGCACCGCGACGCCGATGCCGTCGAGCGCGCGCCACAGTGCCGGCAAGTCGCGCTGCGCGACATGCGGCAGCACCAGATTCTGCTCGTGGCCGACGCGGATTTCGCCGAACGAATAGCGGTCGGCGAGATCGGCGATGGCGTCCATCTGTTCGGCGGTGGCGTCGCCCGGCGTGCCGCCTTCGGGCTTGAGCGACAAGGTCACGATGGCGTAGCCGGGGATTTTGTGATTGGCGACGGAATTGCCGACCCAGGTGTCGAAACGCGGGTCGGCCTTGCGCGCTGCGCCGAATTCCGGCGGATTATCGGTAAGCGTCTCGTAGCGCGGATAGACGAAGCGACCGGCGATTTCGCCGACCACGGCATCGTCGAGCGCGAGCGCACCCTCCTTGATGTTCTCCCACTCGGCGTCGACTTCCTTGGCGAAAGCTTCCGGCCCGAGCTCATGGACCAGGATCTTGATGCGCGCCTTGTAGATATTGTCGCGGCGGCCGAACTGATTGTAGGTGCGCAGCACCGCCTCGACATAACTGAGCACGTCGCGCTTGGCGAGAAACGGCTTGATGGTCTGCGCCAGAAACGGGGTCCGGCCGAGTCCGCCGCCGACCATGACCTCGAAACCGGTTTCGCCGGCCGCATTGCGATGCGTCTGCAGCGCCAGATCGTGGATGCGCAAAGCCGCGCGATCGTGCGCCGACGTGCCGACCGCGATCTTGAACTTGCGCGGCATGAACGAGAATTCCGGATGCAGCGTCACGTGCTGGCGGATCAGCTCGGCGAAGATTCGCGGGTCCTCGATCTCGTCCGGCGCGACGCCGGACCATTGATCGGTGGTGATATTGCGCACCACATTGCCGCTGGTCTGCATGCCGTGCATGTGAACGCTGGCGAGATCGGCCATGGCGTCCGGCAGTTCGGCGAGCTTGATCCAGTGATATTGGATATTCTGCCGCGTGGTGAAATGGCCGTAGCCGCGATCGTATTTGCGCGCGACATGCGCCAGCATGCGCATCTGCTCGGACGACAGCGTGCCATAAGGAATGGCGGTGCGCAGCATGTAGGCGTGCAGCTGCAGATAGACGCCGTTCATCAGGCGGAGCGGCTTGAACTCTTCCTCGGTCAATTCGCCGGACAGCCGCCGCGCCACCTGATCGCGGAATTCCGCGACCCGCTCGTTGACCAGTGTGCGGTCGAATGCGTCATAGACATACATGGTCAGCCTATTTGCACGGCGAGGCTATTTGGCGAATCTGCGCGGCGTTCCGGGAGCCGAATTCGCGCGCGGAGCCTTACGCCGATGCGCGGTCTTTTTCGAGGACTTTCGCGGCGCTCGCCGGAAGCTCGATGGTCGGGCCGCCGCGGCGGATCAGTTCGCGCAGATTGCCAGGGCGTACATGGCCGCCGGGGAGAAGTTTTACCGGGGCCACATAGGGGCCGACCGCGCCGAGATCGTCGGCAAGCGCGCGTGTCATGAGCTGCTGCGCGCCCGCGCCGTCCGTCACGACGGCGGCGCCGCCGAGTTCCGTGGTCCAGCCATCGGCATGGCGGTAGATCACGGCGCCATCGCCGGTGCGATTGGCGGTAACCACGACCGGGCCGGTCACCTTAATTTTCTTCTGTTCGAGCGGCGACGTCATCTGTGCCTCATTGCGGAACTTGCAGATCAAGACTTGCGGGCCGAGCGCATCCGCGTGAAAGAATGTTATTCTATATATGATGGCTTTTGCGGCTGCAAACAGAAGAAAATTCTATCAAAATCAACATCAGAATTAGGATATTGCTCCACAAAAAGCTGTTGCAGACGAACGTTTGTTCGAAGCTGCATAAGCAATAGCTTTGGCGGGCAAGCGCGAGAATGGCGGCGAGAACGACATGACTGAGAATTCCGGTTCGGCAGCCGCCACACCCAAGCGCACCGGCACCGCCGCCGAAGTCTTTGCCGCCTTTCTCCGGCTCGGGCTCACGAGCTTTGGCGGCCCCATCGCCCATCTCGGCTATTTCCGCGAGGAGTTCGTCGTCCGCCGCAAATGGCTCGACGAGAAGGCCTATGCCGATCTCGTCGCGCTGTGCCAGTTCCTCCCCGGCCCCGCATCGAGCCAGACAGGATTTGCCATCGGCCTGATGCGCGCGGGTTACGCCGGCGCGCTCGCGGCCTGGACCGGTTTCACGCTGCCGTCGGCGATCGCGCTCGTGTTGTTTGCTTATGGCGCGAACGCGTTGCGTGGAGCGGCCGGCACCGGACTGCTGCACGGCCTCAAGCTCGTCGCCGTCGCCATCGTGGCGCAAGCGGTTTGGGGAATGGCGCGCATGCTATGCCCGGACCGCGAGCGCGCGTCCATTGCCGTCGTGGCGGCCTTGATCATTTTGTTCAGCACTGCTTCCGCCGCTCAAATCGGCGCCATTGCGCTCGGCGGCCTCGCCGGGCTTTGGCTGTGCCGCAGCACCGAGCCCATCGCCGTGAGCCATATGCCGATTTCGGTCTCGCGCAGCGCAGGGCTTGCGGCGCTCGCGCTGTTTTTCGCGCTCCTCGCCGGACTGCCGATTCTGCGGGGTGTGGGATCGCCGCAAGGCGTCGCGGTGTTCGAGGCGTTCTATCATTCCGGCGCGCTGGTGTTCGGCGGCGGCCATGTCGTGCTGCCGCTCTTGCGCGACGCCTTCGTCACGCCGGGCTGGGTCAGTGACGACGCGTTTCTCGCCGGCTATGGCGCGGCGCAGGCGGTGCCGGGGCCGCTTTTCACCTTCGCCGCCTATCTCGGCACTATTGGCCACGCGTCGCCCAACGGCGTCGCGGGCGCGGCGCTCGGGCTCTTTGGGATTTTTCTTCCCGGCATCCTGGTTCTGCTCGGCACGCTGCCGTTCTGGAATACGTTTCGCCAGCGTTCAGGCGCGCAGGCCGTTATGCGCGGCGTCAATGCCGCCGTGGTCGGCATTCTCGGCGCCGCGCTCTACAGTCCGGTCTGGACCAATTCGGTCGGCTCGTCGAAGGATTTTGCCGTCGCGCTCACCGGCTTCGTTCTACTCACCGTCTGGCGCACGCCACCCTTGGTGGTGGTGGTGCTCGGTGCGCTCTCCGGCATGGCGCTGGCGCTGCTGCCATAAGACCAATAAAACCGCTGCAGCACGAGTCACGAATTTTCCAAAACGCTCGCCAAACAGTGCGCATGACAAAAGGGGGAGACGATGACCGCCACGGTCGGCCCACAGGATAAACTTGCGTCGTCAGGCGACCGCCTGCCGGGCCATTACGATCGCGCGCCGCAATATGCCGGAATGATCGCGGACAAGGACGTCGCGGTGCCGATGCGCGACGGCATCAACTTGTCGGTCGACATCTATCGCCCCGATGCCAAGGAATCGAGCCAGCAGAAATTTCCGGCGCTCTTGGCGTTCGCGATCTACAACAAGGATCTGCAAGGCCCGGACATGGCCGAAACGCTGCCGCCGCAGCCGGCCTGGTCGTCGCTGTGGTGCGGCCCGCTCGAGGCCGGCGACACCAAATTTTTCGTATCGCGCGGCTATGTCCATGTCATCGGCTCGCCGCGCGGCGTCGGCAAATCCGATTCCGGCGGTTCGCGGCAATGGGACAGCTACGACCTGATCGAATGGATCGCGCAGCAGCCATGGTGCGACGGCAATGTCGGCATGGTCGGGATTTCCGGCTTCGGCGCCGAGCAGCTTTATGTGGCGCGGCAGAACCCGCCGCATCTCAAGGCGATCTTCCCGCTCGATCCGCGCGGCGCCTATGGCACGCTCGGCAGCTTCCGCGAGGAATATCCCGGCGGCGTCATTCACCTGTTTCGTTATCTGTTGATGCATCTCGCCGCCATGCACGGCGCCAAAGGCAAGCCCGGCGCGCTGCCGCCGGAGAAGGAGGCGCTGTGGCGGGACGCTATGAGCAATCCCGACTACAGGATGTATCCGCACATCTACAACGTCGTCGCGCAGAAGGGGCAGCACATGCCGCCCTATTTTGCGGTCCTTATCGAGCCCTATGACAGCGAAGCCGCGGTGCGCGACGCCGAGGACAGTTTCAAGAACATCAAGATCCCGACCTACACCGGCTCGGGCTGGTACGCCTATTCCTACAAGACGCATCTCAACGGCGCGCAGAACTATTTCGAAAAAATCGCGGCGCCGAAGAAGCTCCTGTTCGGCGGGCCGGCGCATCACGAGCGGCCGTTCCACGCCCTGCACGGCGAGATCCTGCGCTGGCACGATCAATGGCTGAAAGATATCGATACCGGGATCATGAACGAGCCCGCGGTGCGCTACTGGGTCATGGGCGCCAATGAATGGCGCACCGGCGCCGACTGGCCGCTGCCGGAAACGCAATGGACAAAGTTCTATCTCAACAGTTGGGAACGCCTGCAGACCGCGCCGTTTGTGCCGTCGAGCGCCGACGACGACTTGCCGCCCGACGCTTTCGTGCAGATGCCGCCGACGCAAACCAATGCAGTGCAATGTCTGCGTTATATGACCGATCCGCTGCCGGAGGATGTGCTCGTCGCCGGCCCCGCCGTGCTCAATCTGTTCGCCGCGATCGATCAGGACGACACCAACTGGTTCGTCATTCTCAAGGACGTCGGCCCCGACGGCTCGGTGCGCACGGCGCGCGACGGCGAGCGCGACCTGCCCGCCGATCTGAAAGAACGCGAGCTGACACGCGGCTGGCTCAAGGCCTCGCATCGCGCGCTCGATCCGAAACGTTCACGGCCGTGGAAGCCGTGGCATCCGCTGACCCGCGACGCGCAGAAGAAGGTCGCGCCGGGCGAGATCGCCGAATACGCCGTCGAAATCCTGGCGACGGCGAACCTGTTCCGCCGCGGCCACCGCATCTGCGTCGAAATCGCCGCGGCCGACATGCCGTCGGGCGTCGGCGGCGCGACCAATGTCGAATACGTGCCGAACCACATCGTCTCGAGCAAAACCACGCTGCATAAGATCTACCACGATGCAAAACGGCCCTCGCATCTGCTGTTGCCGATCATTCCGCTGGAATGATGGGGCTGGGTTGAGAAAAGTTCTCACTGCCATCTGCCGGCGTCACAACGAAGATCCCCAATCGCTGCGCCTGGCGCGCTTGAACAGCGCGCCGTCACGGCGCGAGAACAGCTGATCGCCCGCCGAGCCGTCGAACCGGCACAGCTTGAGCGTGACCCGGCCGCTGGCTTTTCGCGGTCTGGCGATGACGCGCGACGCGACGGCCGGCGACGGCTTGCGCGACACCGCGACATAGCTGAACTTCTCGTCTTCCCAGGGAACCTCCGCGCCTTTGGCCTGTCGGTGGACGCGCGAGCGCGCGACACGCTCCGCGAAATGGCACCAGTCCGGCGGCTGCAGCGGGCAGGCATCGGCATGCGGACATGGCGCGATCACGTGAGCGCCGTCCGCGATGAGCTGGTCGCGCGCGGCAAGCACACGCTGCCAGCCGGCCGGCGTTCCGGGTTCGACCACAACCAGCGTGTCGGCGGTCGCCCGCCACAGGTGCCGCAAAACCGACTGCCGGATATCCGGCGCAAGTTCGTTCAGCACGTAAGCCGCGATGACCAGATCGCGCGGTGCGCAATCGATGGCATCCGCAGCGACATCGGCAATGCGCCAGGTGACGTGCGGCCGGAGGGCCTCCGCCGCGAGTTGCTCGCCGCAGGCGCGAAAGATCGGGCTTGCCTCGATCAGCAGCGCGTCGGCGAGATCGGGCCAGCAGTCGGCCGCGGCCCAGACCGCGGTGCCCGGCCCGGCGCCGACATCGAGCGCAGTCTTCGGCGCGAAATCCCGGCGGACTTCGGCGACGGCGGCAAGGCTCGCGCGGACCGCCGCATAGGTCGCCGGCAGGCGCACCGAGAGGTAAGCGAGCGCATCGCGATCGTCTGCGACGTAGAACCTGCCGTCGCGCCGCTGTTCACGGTAGCGCTGTGAGAGTTCTGCCGCGGTTGCGGCGAGATCGGCGAGCGCCACCCCGCTCAGCGCGCGGTCGACGGCTTGGCGCAACGGGGACGGCAATTCCATCGATCACCTGTCGGCCGGCCGCGTGCCCGGCTCAGCCGCGATCATTGCCGATCGGCACAGCCCTGACGAGACTGGCTCTAGCCGGCGGCGCCTGCGTGCCCGGTCGCAACTGCCGCCACTTTGGCCGCATCCTCCGGCGCCGCGTTGCCGCGCCACACCACGTGCATGTCGGGACGGACGAGCACGAGATCGTAGCCATAGACGTCGCGCGCCACCCGGTCCGGCACGTCGAGTACTTTGACCGGCGCGCCGTGCGCGGCGATAGCGTTTTGCAGACCGCTCGCGTCGGCCTTGGTGCCGGCGAGCTTGAGGATCGTGTAGCCGTCGGGGATTTTGTCCTGCAGCGGCGTGCCGTCGCCGAGCCAGACATGCGGCAGGCGCGCGCCCGGCCACGTCGTCGGATGATATTCGCGGAACAGATGTTCCGGACCGCCCGGAATGTTGCAGATGATCGGCGAGTTGACATAGCGGTAGCCGATCTCGGCGCCGATCATCTCGTTGCTCTTGCGCTGCTCGACATCGGCCACGGCGGCAAGCTTCTTGCGCGTCTCGGCGCCGGCCGGCGAATCCTCGCGGATATTTTCCCGCCACATGCCGCGCCATTTGCGCCGGCCGATCGTGGCATAGCGCGAAGCGCCGACATTACGGTCGCCGATCTGGCGGCGCTCGACCTCGTAGGATTTCAAGAGCCCCGGCCCGCCCCAGCCCTTGAGCGTCGCCGCGAGCTTCCACGCCAGATCGGTCGCGTCGCCGACGCCGGAATTCATGCCGAGCCCGCCAGTCGGGATGACGAGATGCGCGGCATCGCCGGCGATGAAGATGCGGCCCTCGCCGTAGCGGTCCGCAAGCAGAAGATTTTGCCGCCACGGCGCACACGACAGCATCTCGTATTTGACCGGCACGCCGATGGTGCGCTCGAACTGCGCCGTCATCTCCGCGTCGCTGTCGACCACCGAATGCAGCGTCCAGTGCCTGGTCGAATCCTGCATGATCAGGAACGTCGCCTTGTCGTCGGCGACATGATAATGCCGGCCCTTGCCGGGACCTTTGCCGTGGCCGTTGGACAGCGGCAGCCGGTCGAACAGCTCGTCGCATTTGAACAAAGCCTGCCGCAGCCCGAGAAGATTGCCTTCGCCGGAGAGCTCGATGCCGAGCTCCTTGCGGACCGGGCTCGCGCCGCCGTCGCAGCCGACGAGATATTTCGCGCGGATTTCTTCGGTGCCGCCGCCGAGCGTCTTGACGCGCGCGGTGACGCCCGCGGCGTCCTGCTGCTGCGAGACGAATTCGTAGCCGAAGCGCACGTCGATCGCCGGGATGGTCTCGGCAATGGATTTCAGAAGCGGCTCGAGCGTGTATTGCGAGATCAGCTGATACGGTTCGAGCGGCACCGTGCCGTCATTGGTCGCGCGCACGGTCTTTTGCGCCTCTTCGACCGAAGGATAGGTCAGGTGCAGGAGCGGCGGCTCGTTGAGCGCCAGCATGACATAGACGTCCATCGGACAATCGGGCCGCAGGCCCGCGGCGCGGATCTTCTGCGACAGGCCCAAACGGCGATAGATTTCCATGCTGCGGGCATTGATGCGCTCCATCTTAGGCAGGAAGGCCGGCTTTTCCTTCTGCTCGATGAGGATAGAGCGTACGCCGCGCTTGCCGAGATCGATCGCAAGCGTGAGACCCGTCGGCCCGCCGCCGACGATCAGAACTTCACATTCCAACATGCTTCATTCACCGCCAATGCACCGGCTACGCTGCTTATTCGCCGCTCACGCCCTGCTCTTACTTGTCGGGAACGCTCTGTTCAAGCTCGGTGAAAGGCTGGTAGACGGCGTCGCCGCATTGCTCGGGGGTGGAATCGACGAATTGCGTGATTTCGCCGGCGAGATAGATCGCCACTTTGTTCTTGATCTCGCTGTGGCCGTTGAACTGCAGGCAGACGACATAGTGCGCGCTGTCGCCGATCTGCTTGAGCACCGGCTGCGAGATGCGCGCGCCGCGGAAATCGGC
Source organism: uncultured Alphaproteobacteria bacterium (assembly GCA_963761185.1). GTDB lineage: Bacteria > Pseudomonadota > Alphaproteobacteria > Rhizobiales > Xanthobacteraceae > BOG-931. The sequence continues at coordinate 2,633,561 of CAVXFY010000009.1, read as the reverse complement.
GCGGTCCAGCAACTGCTGCGACAGGAATACGGCGATCTGCTTGCGGTAGTTCTGCGGATAGAGGTTGGGATCGACGTGCGGCGGGTCGGGCTGCTTGGTGTTGAACGAACACCCGGCGACCGCGATCGCCAGCAGCGCCGCCGCGAGGCCCCGGCAAAGTATAGACCTGACCGGACGCACTTCGACCGATCCGCTCCCCATCGTCCCCCCACGCCCACTATAGCAAAAAGCGACCGGCGGACTCACCGGCAGCTTGCCGCAGCTCGCGGTCGGGCATCCGGCCGCGGACATATGCGCCGATCTCCCCGACATCAATCTCCCGGCGCCGGCCCGCACCAGCCCGGCAGATAACCGGCGTCCGGCGATTTGGCCAATTGCAGTGCCTTTTCCATGGAGCCATCGAAGTTGCTCTCGACCGTCTTGCGCTTGATGCGCCGGCGCAGAAATTCGGCCCAGATGAACTCACTGAACGGTGTCGTATCTTTGGCATAGCCGCCCTGCCGGCGCAGTTCGCCGGCCAGCGAGCGGAACGGGTCGTCGACCAGCTCGGTGACGGACTTGGGGATGTCCTTGTAGTGCCGGCGCACGCCGTTGTCGTCGAACGGATGCATCCATTGGCGATTGTCCATGACGTTCCAGAACTCGTCGGGCTCGAGCTTACTCAAATTCGCAATGACGGTCACCGCCACGTTCTTGATCTTCTCCTCGTGCAGCGCGAGCGAGAGATGATGGTGGTCGATGACATAGTTGCGCTTCTTCGGCCCGAGGATCACCGGGATCATGTGCTTGCCGAGAAACTCACCGCCCCTCGTCATGCCGATCTCCCGCCAGTGTTTGCGCTTGGCTTTAACCTCGTGCATGCCGACGGTGATCTGGGTCGGACGAAGATCGGTAATGGCGACCGTGGTCAGTAACGGCTCACGAACCATGATTTCCTCCTCAAACAACGTCCCCGAGGCTTAATGAAGCACGATCTGTCGGGGAAATCGGCCTCCGCCTCTCCGGATCGTGCCGCCCAATATCGCCACGACGCGACAGCCAAAATCAAGCCGCAACGCGACGGCTTGACTCGCGCAGCAAGCCAGGGCCTAGCTATGTGCCACATCGCGATCAACATGTATCGCCATGCGGTACATGCGATGCAAGCAAAAGATCAGGGAGCGCCAGGGAGATCATGAGCGCCTCAGCCTCCAGCCCTACTTTCCGCCTGCACAGAATTCCGAGCGCAAAGAGCGAGCCCTATATCTGCGTCGCCGGGCCCGACCGCCGGCTGTGGTTCTGCGAGAGCGGCGCATCGAAGATCGGGCGGCTCGATATCGACAGCGGCACCTTCGATGAATTCGCGCTACCGGAGACCGGCGCGATGCCGATCGGCATTACGGCGGGGGCCGACGGCGCCATGTGGTTCTGCGCCAAGAAGGCAAACAAGATCGGCCGCATCACGCTGCGCGGCGAGATCAAGCTGTTTCCGCTGCCGACGGCGAATGCCGGGCCGGACGGAACGCTGCTCGGGCCGGACGGCAATGTCTGGTTCTCGGAGACGGATGCCGGTCGCATCGGCCGGATTACGCCCGGCGGCGACATCTGCGAATTCAAGGACGGCATCACGCCCAATAGCCGCCCGCTCTCGATCGCCGAGCGCGGCGGCGCATTGTGGTTCAGCGAAGCCGCCGGCAACCGCATCGGTCGCATCACGCTCGACGGCCGGGTCACCGAATTTCCCATTCCGAGCCGCGACAGCCAGCCGCGCGCCATGGCGGCGCATCCCGACGGCAGCATCTGGTTCGTCGAGACTTCGATCAATGCGCTCGGCCGCATCGACCGCGAAGGCCGCATCACCGAACATGCCGTGACCACGCCGAATTCCTCGCTGCGCGGCGTCTGCGTCGCGCCCGACGGCGACCTCTGGTTCACCGCCAATGCGGCCAACAAGATCGGGCGCATGACAAAGGACGGCCGGATGGTCGGCGAATATCCGATACCTGCGCCGAATTGCGGCGCGCGCTGCATCTGCGCCTGGCCGGACGGCCGATTGCTGTTCACCGCCTTCGATGCCGGCCTGATCGGCGAGCTCATTCCTCAATAGGCGAACAATGACAGTCGAACGGATTTCGTATCAAGCAAACGGCAAGCGCTTCATCGGCGCGCTGGTTTACGACGAGCGCGCAAGCGGCAAGCGCCCGCTCCTTCTCGTCTCGCCCAATTGGCTGGGGGTTACCGACGACGCGATCGAGCGCACGCGGACCATGACGGGTTCGCGCTATATCGGCTTTGTCGCGGACATGTATGGCGACGGCAAAGTCAGCGCCGGACCGCCGGAAGCGGGTGAACTCGCCGATGCGCTTCGCGCCGACCCCAAGGAGCGCCGGCTGCGCATCGGCGCAGCGCTGTCCACCCTCGTCAGTGAAAGCGAGAAACGCGGCATCGGCGACGTGTCGCGCAAGGCCGCGGTCGGCTTCTGCTTCGGCGGCGGCAATGTGCTCGAGCTCGCTCGCGCCGGCGCGGATCTGCAGGCCGCTATCTCGCTGCATGGCGATCTGACGAGCCTCTTTCCCGCCAAGCCCGGCGACATCAAAGCGGCGCTACTTGTCGCGCACGGCGCGGCCGATCCGGTTTCCCCCAAAGCGCAGCGCGACGCGTTCGAAAGCGAAATGGAAGCGGCCAAGGCCAGTTGGCAAATGCTGACCTTCGGTCACCTCTTGCATTCGTTCTGCGAGCCGGACGCGAACGTGCCCGGCATCGCGCAATACGACGAAGCGGCGGCGCGGCAGACCTATCGCTTGATCGATCAATTCATTGCCGGTGCGTTCGAAGGGCGCCTCGGCAAAACATAAGCTCGCAAGAGCAACAACACGAGCAACGGGGAGGACGACATGAAACTTTCGGAATGGGGCTTGGCTCTCGCATTGCTGTCAGGCTTTGCCGCGCCGGCCATGGCGCAGACTTATCCGGATCATCCGATCAAACTGATCGTGCCGATTTCCGTGGGCTCGATCACCGACGTCGCAGCGCGCTTAACCGCGCAAGAATTGCAGACGCGGCTCGGCCAGCCGGTCGTCGTGGTGAACCGGCCCGGCGCCGCCATGGTGCTCGGCGGCACCGACTGCGCCAAGTCGCCGCCCGACGGCTATACGCTGTGTTTGGTCAGCCCGGACACCATGTCGTTCAACCCGCTCACGATACCGAATCTGTCCTACGATCCGGCCAAGGACTTCACGCCGGTCATTGACATGTACCACGTGGTCGAAGGGCTAATCGTGCCGGCGGGCGCGGACGTCGGCTCGCTCGAGGAACTGCGCAAAAAGGCGGTCGCCGAACCGGGCAAGCTGAACTACGGCACGCTCGGCGAACGCACCACGACCGACGCCTTCCGCCAATGGCTCGGCGAGCACTGGAATACCAAATTCGTCGCTATCCCCTACAAAGGCGGCAGCGAAATCACGAGCGCGCTGCTCGGCAATACCATCGACGTGACCAAGATCGGCATCGGCAATCTGGTCAGCCAGCTCAAGGACGGCAAGATCAAGGTCCTGGCTCTGACCGCGTCGCATCGCTGGCCGCAATTGCCGGATGTTCCGACATTTAATGAAGCCGGCTTTGCGGCCTATCCCGGCGGTCCAATCTATTGGGGCGTGGTCGTCCCGACCGGCACGCCGGCGCCGATCGTCGCGCGCCTGCATGACGAACTCCTGACGATCTTGCAGAGCGCCAAATTCACCGACTTCGCCGCCCAGAACTTTCTCGAACCGGCCGCCGCCGGCTCGACCGGCGACTTTGCATCCTTTCTCAAGAAGGACCGGCAGAGCGCCGCCATCCTGGTCGACAAGTATATGAAATAAGGAAGCGCGACTTCGCCGTCAGGAGGCGCGGATCGGTCGGCAACGGCCTTACCGGGGATGTGGCACTGAGCTAATCTGCACGGGTTCGCGGATATCTCGGGGCCTGGAAATGGCGACACTTCCCCACCGCAGAGCCTTTCTGCATCTGACGGCGGCATCCGTTGCGCTTGCCGCCGCGCCGCGCATGGCGTTGGCCCTCGATTATCCGACGCGGCCGGTCCGCATGATCGTTGGCCTTGCCGCCGGCGGCCCGACCGACCTCGCCGCCCGCTTGGTGGCGCAATGGCTGTCGGAGCATATGAGCAATCAGTTCGCGGTGGAGAACCGCACCGGCGCCGGCGGCACGCTCGCCACCGAGACAGTCGTCAATGCAGCAGCCGACGGCTACACGCTGTTGTTCGCGGGCCCGACCGTCACCATCAGCGCATCGATCTATAAGAAGCTCGCCAACGTTCTCGACGAATTGTCGCCAGTCGGCATCGTGATGCGCGCGCCAAATCTCATGGTCGTTACGCCCTCCTTGCCGGTCAAGACCGTAAAGGAATTCATCGACTATGCCAAAGCCAATCCGGGACAGCTCTCGATGGCCTCGTCGGGCGTGGGCGCGTCGCCGCACCTGTCGGGCGCCTATTTCAAATACCTGACGAAAATCGACATCGTGCACGTGCCCTATCGCGGCTCGGCGGCGGCTTATCCCGATCTGATATCCGGCAAGGTCCACGTGCTGTTCGACAACCTCGGCGGCCCGGTTTTAGGCATGGTGCGCGCGGGCCAGTTGCGGGCGCTCGGCGTCACCTCGGGAGAGCGCTGGCCGCTCTTGCCCGACGTGCCGGCCATCGCCGAGACCGTGCCGGGTTACGACGTGGCCGTCTGGTACGGAATGTTCGCGCCAAAAGACACCCCGCCCGAAATCGTGACGCTGCTCAACACCGCGCTGTCGAACGCGGTCGCCGATCCCAAGATCGTGGCGCGGTTCGGCGAAGACGGCGGCGCGCCGACGACCATGTCACCGGACGCGTTCGCCGAATTTCTGGCCAAGGACGCGGCAAAGTGGCGCAAGATGGTCGAGGTCGCCGGCATCACCCCGGAATGACATCCGCCCTCGGATGGAGCCCGAGGGCGGACATTCTGGGATCGCGCTTTAATGCGCCAGCGGATCGGGCCGGACCTGGATGTGAACGACTAGCGGGGTCATGCCCTTGCCGCCTTCCTTGAGCCACGGCGTGCGATCGCCTTCCGACGACCACAGACCCCTGCCCTTCCACCCGGCGCTCGCATCGTCGATGCGCGCATCCAGTCCCTTGGCGTAGAAGCTGATGGGATAAGGAATGCGCAGCATGACCATCTTGCCGTCGACCAAGGCGGCGAAGCCGTCGTTCTCGTTGGCGGTCGAGATCGGCACGTCCTTGCCGAGGCCGACCGCATTGTGCTGATCGACCCAGCTGTAGTAGCTCGCCTCGGCGCTGTTGTCGCCGATGCCCTGGAAGCCTGGACCCGGATATTTGTAGAACGCCCAGCCCTCGGGACACTGATCGCCGGTTGCGGTCGGGCCGTTGAGCGGGCCTTTGCATTTCGAGCGATCGAAGCTGCCGAGATGGCCGCTGGCGAGCGACACCCAGACGACGCCTTTTGAATTGATGTCGCCGCCGCGCGGGCCGAAGCCCGGCATCGGTATCGCATAGAATTCCGACAGTTTCGTCTTCGGATCGAAGCGCAGCACACCGCTCCGCCCCGCGAACACGTTCATTGTGTACCAGACCGAGCCGTCCACCGGGTTCGGCATCACCGCATAGGGTCCCGATCCGGCAATACGCATGTCCTTACCGGGCTCCGCCGGCTTGCCCGGCTCGGTGTAATCGTCGAGCTTGCCGTTGCCGTTGGTGTCGAGCACGAAAGGCGCCCAACCTTGCGCTTTCTCGGCACTGCCGGTCGCGTCGAGTACTTTGGTGTCGAGCCAGCCGGCCACAGGCCCGCTGCCGGAGACCCACAACGTGTCGTCCTTGTCGAAGCCGAATTGCAGATGGTGGGTGCCGAAGCATGTATCGATGAAGGTGAATTTCTGCGTCTTCGGATCGAACATCGCCAATTGCCGCTCGTTGCTGTCGATCGGGAAGGCTTTGGCGTAGGGATTGTCCGAGCCCTTGCGGCAGAAGGCCGGCGTGCCGGGCGCGTGATTGGTGCCCGTCATCCAGACCCGGCCCTTCGAGTCGAACATGTCGTTGTGATTGTCGAACTTGGTGTCCCAGATCTGCTGCAGGCCCCAATAGGCCGAGGCCGCAAGCGGCTTCTCGATGGCGGCATGGCCCGGGCCGAGCGCTTCGGGCACATCGGCGCCTTCGGGCGGCGTGATATAGGTGACCTTTGAGGTCTTCGGATCGAGCACCGGCAAATGATCGGTGGCATATTCCGTCGAGCCGTAGAGCGGGCCGTTAGCATCGACCGTCGGATTGCGCTTGTCGGACGAGATCAGGTCGTGGAGATAATGTTGCTGGTCGCCCCAATCCCAGGTCGTGATCACCAGATTGCGCTCGATACCGGCCGGCCGCGGCGGCTTGGCGAAGGGCAGTTCGCCCTTGGCGATGCGGTCGGTCCAGTCGCCGAAATATTTGAACGGCACGCCGCCCAGCTGGCCGGCGAGCGGATTGACCATATTCGGTGAAGCCTGACCTGACTGAATGCGTCGCATCCAGGCGTCTTCGCCGCTCTTGAATGTTCCCAGCGCCGCCGGAATGGTCCGCGTCCCGAGCTGGCCGAGCTGATGGCAGCCCACACAGGCCTGATTCTTGATCGCCGTGAGCCAATTGACCTGCGTGACATTCTCCGGGATATCGCTCTTGCCGCCGAACTGATCCTTGTCCGGAATCTTCAGCATCGCGAACCAATAGATCGCCGGATAATATTTGGCAGCAGCGGCATCGTCCGGCGCGGCAACGGCAGTGAGATTGAGGTGCTGGCCCGGCGCGGCGTCGACCTTGGCTGAATCGACCAGACCATAGCCGCGCACCCAGACTTGATATTTGGCCTTCGGCAGATCGGGCACGACATAGCGGCCCTGATCGTCGGTCACGACGATCTTGGCATAGCGGGTCGGCAGATCGTGGGTTTCCGCGATCACCCAGACGCCGGCTTCCGGACCGTGCGGCCCGCTGACGACGCCGCCGATGTCGTCGCTGTCGATCTTCACGGCACTTTGGGCGCTCGCGGCCTGAGCCAGTGCGCTTGGCGCATTGATCTGCGCCGGTACCGCCGTCCAGAGCGCGGCGATAGCCAGCGCTGCGGCATGGCAAAGCAATGCCCGCTTCATGCAATCCTCCCGATATGTGCGATGCCGGCGCGTTGGCCGACCCGTCGATTATTATGGCGCGGGAAATTTGCCCCAGCACCCGTCCGCCCGCAAGCGCAAAGCCGGGCCGGGACGCGCGCTCAAGCTTAGGTCAGCAATGCAGAAACGCAGGCGGATCAGTTTGATGACGTGTCGGCGACGTTCGACAATTTGTCGAAAAGGCCGGAAATATCGCTGCGGATCGTCGCCAGCTTCGAGAACTGCTCGGTGACGGTAGCGACGCGCTTTTCCAGTTCCTCTTTGGTCGCGGCGAACATGCTGACGCGGCTGGCAAGGTCGCCGTTCTCGTCGGCTTCGAGCGCGCCGATCTTGGCGACCAGGCGGTCGCGAATGTCCTGCACCTGACCGAGCAGATCGACCACGCCGCCGTTCTGGGATTCAAGCGGCACCAGCCGCGATTGCAGGTCGGAAAGCCGCGTCCGCAACTGGTCGAACGTCACCATCGTCCGTTCGACCTCATCGAGCCGGGACTGCGTCGACTTGACGAATTGCGTGAGCTCCTCGATGCCGGCGCCGATATTGCCGGTGCTCGCTGACACCGACAGCAATCCGAGCGCACGGTCGAAGTTCCCGGACAATCCTTCGACGTCGCGTCGCAGCGTGGCGAGCTTGGAGAATTGCGTTTCAAGGTCGGCCAGATTGTCATCGAGCTTTCGCTTGTCGTCGGCAAAAGCCTGCACGCGCGAGGTGAGATCGCCTTGCGGCGTCTTCTGCAGGGCCTCGATTTCCGTCGCCAGGCGGTCGCGGATGTCGCTGAGTTCCTTGACGCGACGGACGACGCCGTCCTCGACCGCGGCGTAGGGCGCGATCCGTGCGCCGAGCTCGGTATAGTCCTGTTTCAAGCCCGCCGCCATTTTCGCGGCACCCTCGATCTCGTCGCAGCGCTGATGGCCCTGGCGGACGAATTCCATCAGGTTCTTCAGACGGACTTCGATCGCGGTGGCATCATCCGAACTCGCGATCTCGGCGAGCGCGCGATCGATGTCGTTCTCGCGGCTGTCGAGCTCGCCGAACAGCTGCTCGATCGAGCGCCGCTTGTCGAGCAGCGGCGTCAGCCGTTCGCGCAACACCTGCTGCTGCGCGCGCAATTCCTCGACGCGGGTCGCCAGATCGCCGATCTCGTTCCTGCTTTGCTGGATCTGCGTCACGCGCTCGGCTTCGGCGAGGCGCTGCTGTACCGCGCCGATGGCGTCTTCCGGGTCGCTGCGGACGAGATGGCGGACCGCGGTTTCGGCGTCGACCTGCCCCTTCGCCAAATCCTGCACGCCCTGCCGCACGCCGCTGAGCCGCAATTCGAGGGCTGTGGCCGCCTTGCGCTGGCGGATCAGCGCGTCGGCGAGCCATAGCGCCGTCGGGATCAGCGCGAGCGGGATGAGAACGACAAGAAACCAGGCGAACTTCTGCAAGAGCGGCTCGGCGCGGAAGGCCTCGAACAGGGCCGCCAAATCCTGCGCCTGGGTGATAAAAACGTACCCGACCGCGAGCACGAAAAGAACGACGCAGCCACCGACAAACTTTGACATTTTTTGTTTGACCCGCCCACAAAACTTTACCGCGTTTGGTACGCCAGGAGCGCTCCCCGCACAAGTAGCGCGCCGCGCACAAGTAGAAGGCAAGTAGAAGGCAAGTAGAAGGTATGTGTCGGCGACGCGCCAAGCGGCCGAACCGCTGCGGCGCCTGTCGTGCTAATGTCGCGATTCTGATGATCGATTTCCGACACGCCGCACGCGCATTGGCGGTATCCTCAATCGGACTTCTGGCCGCCGATTCATGGCTGGTGCCGGGACCGGCATGGAGCCAACAAAGTCGCCCGGCCTACGGCGCCATACGACCGGCGCCGCCGGTTGCAGCCGCGCCACATCCGGCCCCTGCAGCTCCGGTGAATTCGGCGCCGGCGCTCGCGGCAAAGCCGGACCAAAAGCCGGCAGCCAAACCGGCGGCCGCCAACTGCCGTCCCGAAACCTTCCGCGTCGTGATCGACGTCGGACACACTGCGGATGTGCCGGGCGCCATGAGCGCACGTGGAGTACCGGAATACGCCTTCAATCTCGCGCTCGCCCAGGAGGCCAAACAAGAGCTGGTCGATGCCGGCTTTACCGGCACGGTGCTTTTGATCACCGACAAGCCGCCGCTGCAAGGCCTGTTCGAACGCGCGGTGCGCGCGAACAACCTTCACGCCGATCTCTTCCTGGCGATCCACCACGATTCGGTGCCGGACGCCCTGCTGCAGACCTGGCAGTACGAGGGACAGGATCAGCATTTCAACGACGACTATCCCGGCTACGCGCTCTTTATCTCCGAGGACAATGGCGACCGCGCCGGCAGCCTGATGTTCGGAAGCTTTCTCGGCAAGGAATTGCAGGCGCGCGGCTTGCAGTTCACGCCGCATTACACGCTCGCTTTGATGGGGCATCGCCGCCGCGAATTGCTCGACCCGGTCGCCGGCGTCTACCGCTACGACCAATTGATCGTGCTGAAGATGACGCGGATGCCGGCGCTGCTACTTGAAGCCGGTTCCATCGTCAACCGGGCGGAAGAACTGGAATTGGGAACGCCCGAACGGCGCGCGCGCACCGCCGCCGCGATCGTCGCCGCCGTTGCGGAATTCTGCGCGGCGCGCGCCCGCCCGATCGCGGTGGTTGCTCCGCCGCGTGTGAACGGTCTTCGCGCCAGCACTATCCCGCCCGCGCGGTGAGAGCTGGCGCGAAAGACGTCCGGCGCTTGCGGAATGCGAGCGTGCAGACGATCAGAAAGTTGATGATATTGACGCCGAGTCCGGTGGCGAAGGCTGGCGCGTAATAGCCGAAATGGTCATAAAGGATTCCGGCGAGCCAGCCGCCGCCGGCCATGCCCCAGCCGCTGAACAGAAGTAATGACGGCATCCGCCAATAGGCGTCACCGGCCGGGAACAATTCGCGCGACGCGAGTACATTGGCGGGCACGAGGCCGCTGAAACCAAGTCCGAACAGAGCCGCGACGGTGAACAGGCCGATCTCGTCCTGCGTCAGCAGGAACGCCGCCATGCCGAGCGCCTGCAGGCCGGAGCCGGCGAGCATCGTATAAAGACCGCCGATCCGGTCCGAGATCGCGCCCCAGATCTGGCGGCTCATGAACGCCGTAGCGAGCAGGACCGATACCATCGCCGCGCCATGCGCGGCGCTGATACCGAGATCGCTGCACAAGGCGACGAGATGTGCTTGCGGCATCGACATCGGAATGCAGCAGGTAAAGATCGCGCCCATCTGCAAAGCGAACACGAGATTGGGCGGCCAGCCGAGCACCGATTTCTTCTCGTGCGCGGCGGGCGGCGCCGTGGCGTGATGCACCGTCTCCGGCGGCTTGCGCAGCGCCACGATGGCTGCGGGCACGATCAGAAGCAGTTCGAACGCCGCGAAATACAACATTGTTTGGCGCCAGCCGACATAGGCGATGCTGCGCGCAAAGACCGACGGCCACAGCGCGCCGGCGAGATAGGCGCCGCTCGAAATCAGCGCCAGCGCCGAGCCACGCCGGCGGTCGAACCACTGGCTGACATAGACATAGAACGGCGCATTGATGCCGCCGATGCCGAGAAACCCCAGGAACAGGCCGTGGCCGATATAAAGCGGCCAGGACGGGCCCAGTGTCGATATCGCAAGCCCCACGGCGATCATCGCCGCGCCGAAAATGACGGTAAAGCGGATGCCGAGCCGCTCGGCGACACGGCCCATGACGATGCCGCCAAGGCCTGAGCCGATCCACATCAGGGCCCCGGCAAAGGCCGGAACCGAGCGCTCGCCGTTGACCTCAGCGGCGATGCTTTTCAGGGCGACGATGGTAATCCAGGGCGCGCCGAAGGCGACTGCCATGACCACGAGCACCACGCTGGCGACCACCCATGACGTGCGCGTTTCCACGGATGGATAGGCCGGTTGCAGCATGGAACCCGTGTTTCTAGCGCCCAGTTTCCAGGGCCAAATGCTTGTGGCGGCCTGTCTCGAACGCCTTGGCGCGGTTGCTTAACCCTATAGCAGCGCCCGCCGCCCCCTGCCCATAACATTATCGGGACCCGGATATGCGGGGTTACGGGAATAAATCCGACCCCTTCCCAATCAGCACTTTGGAAGCCGGGAGAGCCCTGCCGCGGGGGAAGCGGCGGCGTGGGTCTTGGCTCCAGGTCTTGGCTCAAGTCTTGGCGCATGGGCGCCGAGCTGGCTCCAAAGGAGATTGCTATGGGATCCGATCGCGATGACGGCGTGAACCGCCGTAAAGTTCTGGAATGCATGACCTGGGCCGGAACCGGCGTGCTGTGGACGATTTCCGGAGGCGTGCCGCACTCGCTCGGCATCATGGGTGAGGCACAAGCGCAGGAATCCAAGAGCCTGACCTTCCTGCAGCTCAGCGACAGCCATGTCGGCTTCGACAAGCCGGCCAATCCGAACGCGCTCGGCACGCTGGAAGAGGCCATCGTTAAGGTCAATGCGCTGCCGAAGAAGCCGGCCTTCGCCATCCATACCGGCGACATCAGCCATCTTTCGCTGGAACAGCAATTCGACGATGCCGACCGCATCATCTCGCAGTCGCGGCTCGACGTGCACTACGTCCCGGGCGAGCACGATTTCCTCGATCCCGACATGAAATTTTACCGCGATCGCTATGGCCGCGGCACCAAGGGCGCCGGCTGGTATTCATTCGACGCCAGCGGCGTGCACTTCATCGGCCTGGTCAATGTGGTCAATCTGAAAGCCGGCGGCCTCGGCGATCTCGGCGCCGATCAGCTCGAATGGCTCGAAGACGACGTCAAGCATCTCTCCGCTTCGACCCCGATCGTGCTGTTCGCCCATATCCCACTGTGGACCATCTATCCGGATTGGGGCTGGGGCACCGACGACGCCGCGCAAGCGCTGTCCTATCTCAAGCGCTTCGGCTCGGTGACGGTGCTCAACGGCCACATCCATCAGGTGATGCAGAAGGTCGAAGGCAACGTCACCTTCCACACCGCGCGCTCGACCGCCTTCCCGCAGCCGGCACCGGGCCAAGGCCCGTCGCCCGGCCCGATGAAGGTTCCCGACGATCAGCTGCGCACCATGCTCGGCATCGCCAACGTGACGTTCAAACAGAACGAGCAGCGGCTCGCGATCGTCGACTCGCCGTTGAAGGCGTAAAGGAGACCACAATGGCTATCTCGAACACCCTCCGCAGCGCACTTGTTGCGGCCGTGCTCGGAGCTGCGACCGCGACCATGTTGGCCGCGGTCGTGCTTCCCACCCGGGCGCAGAACGCGACGCCGGCCGGCGCCGTGTCGATCGACAATTTCACCTTCACCCCGGCGAGCCTGACGGTAAAGGCCGGCACGACGGTGACTTGGACCAACAAGGACGACATCCCGCACGCGATCGCCTGGTCCGACAAGACGATCAAGAAGTCGAAGGCGCTCGACACCGACGACAGCTACGCGTTCACCTTCACAACGCCCGGCACCTATCAATACTTCTGCTACATTCACCCCCACATGGTGGGCACGGTCGTGGTAGAAGCGGCAGCGGGTAGCAACGCCACGCAGTGATTTCCGATCGGCTGCAACATCAAGCGCCGAGTGCAAGATGGACGGCTGGGCGCGACACGATGACAGGTGGAGTCAATGTCGATCAAGAACGCGCGCGGCGTTTTCGTGACGCCGCGCTGCCTTATCTCGACGACGTCTACACGCTGGCGCGCTACCTCATGCGCAATTCGGCCGACGCCGAGGATGCCGTGCAGGAATGCTATCTGCGCGCCTTGCGCCATTTCGACAGCTATCGCGGGCCGGCCATGAAACCCTGGCTTCTCGCGATCCTGAAAAACGTCTGCTACGCGGAATTCGCGCGGCGCGGCAAGCACGAAGCGCCGACCGATTTTTCCGAGGACGCGCCGGCGGCGGCCGAACAGCCGATGTGGCAGGAGCCGCAATCGACGCCCGAAGCCGCGCTGCTGCGGCAGCAGGACGACGCGACGATCCGGCGGCTTGTCGACGCATTGCCCGGGCCGTTTCGCGAAGCCATCGTGCTGCGCGAGATCAACGACCTGTCCTATCAGGAGATCGCCGAGGTTGCCGGCGTGCCGGTGGGAACGGTGATGTCGCGGCTCGCCCGCGCCCGCGCCATGCTGCGCGCGGCGTGGAGCGCGGCCAACGAAGCGACGCCGGGCATTGCACACGTCGTCGCGGCGCCGGGGACAGCGCCAGGAACAGGACCATGAGCGTCACCACGAATTGCGACGACTACGAAACACTCCTTCACGCGCTGGCTGACGGCGAGCTCGATGCCGGCCATGTGCGCGAGGTCGAGGTGCATGTCGCAGCCTGCCCCGGCTGCGCTGCCAAGCTCAAATCGATCCGCGCCATGCGCGATGCGATGGCTCATGCCAGCCTGAAAGAGGCGGCGCCCGCGCATCTGCGCAGCCGCATCGAGGCGATGTTCCCCGCCCCCGCCTTCACGCCGGATGCGGCGCGTGCGCCGCAAGAAGAAGGGGCGTTGCAGCGGTGGTGGCGCTCGTCCTTGCGCGGCTTTTTGGGCGGCTTCTCGGTCGGCGCCGCGCTGTCGGCCGCCGTCGCGGCGATGCTGGTCATCGGCATTTTCGGCCCCGATCAGAATCAGCTGGTCGCCGACGAGGTCGTGTCGGCGCATATCCGCTCGCTTCAGGCCGGACATCTTATGGACGTGGTGACAAGCGACCAACACACGGTCAAGCCGTGGTTCAACGGCAAGCTCGACGTGGCGCCGCCGGTGGTCGATCTTATTGCGGAGGGTTTTACGCTGTTGGGCGGCCGTCTCGATTACATCGACGGCGAGCCGGTGGCCTCGGTCGTCTATCAGCGCCGCAAGCATGTGATTAATCTGTTCGTGGCCCAGCGCCTGGGTACGGCACGCTCGAGCGTCCTGTCCAAGACGATCCAGGGCTACAATGTGCGGCATTGGACGCAACAAGGGCTCGACTTCTGGGCCGTCAGCGACCTCGCCGGCGACGAACTCGACGAGTTCGTCCAGAAAATCTCGGCAGACCTGCGCCCCCCGACACCGTCCTGACTCTGGCCTGAGCCGCTTTTACCGGCTAAAGACACGCCAGGGGCGCATGGGCCTATTGTCGCTCGTGCAATCGGCAACCTATTGGCAAGTCAAACGTTTCAACGTCGATCATGGATCAGCGCGTTGCCAACGAACGGCGCTCCGATTCCGAGCTTGGTGCGGATTCTTCCGCCGACCGGGACGGCAAGCCCGCGCGCTCCGAGGCCGGGAAAAAAGGCTCCGTGGGCGGCACGCTGCGCAAACGCCGGGGCCTTCTGGCCGCCATTGTCATTGGCGGCGCCGTCCTCGGCGTCCTCGTGTTTTTCTGGTGGCTGAACGCGCGGCACTATGAATTGACCGACGACGCCTTCATCGACGCCCGCACGGTTCAGATCAGCGCCCAAGTCGCCGCTGCGATCGTCGACGTTCCGGTGAACGACAATCAGATGGTCGAAGCCGGCGCCGAACTGGTGCGGCTCGACGACCGCGATTACATCGCCCAGCGCGATCAGATGCAGGCCAGCGTCGATAATCTCAAGGCGCAAATCGTCATGCAAAAGGCCAAGATCGATCAGGCCGAAAAGCAGGCGGCGCAGGCGCAAGCCGCCTTGACCTTCGCGCAGCAGCAAGCCGATCGCTATCAACTTCTCGCGAGACAGGGCACCGCGACCGTCGAAACGGCGCAGCAATATGCGTCGAGCCTGCAGCAAAACCAGGCGGCCTACGCGGCGGCGCAGGCGAACGCGATCGCAACCGAGAAGCAGGAGCCCGTGCTCGAGGCGCAACTGCAGACGGCGCAAGCGCAACTGGCGCAGGCCGAGGCCAATCTTTCGCGCACCATCATCACCGCGCCGGTCGCCGGCCGCGTCACGCACCTGTCCGCGGCCAAAGGCGGCTACGCCGCTGTCGGACAGGCGCTGATGATGTTCGTGCCGCGCGACCTCTGGGTGACGGCGAATTTCAAGGAAACCCAGCTCGACCTGATGCGGCCGGGGGAGCCCGTCGACATCACGATCGACGCCTATCCGGATAAGATCTTCAAAGGCCACATCGACAGCATCCAGTCCGGCAGCGGCACCGCGTTCAGCATGCTGCCGGCGGAAAACGCCACCGGCAATTACGTCAAGATCGTGCAGCGCGTGCCGGTCAAGATCGTGTTCGATCAGCCGCCCGACGTTCTGCTTGGCCCCGGCATGTCGGCGGTGCCGACCGTGAAAGTGCGATGAGCGCAGTCGGCCAGGCGCGAGAGTGGGACAATAGCCGCTCGGCCGCCGGCGACCGCAATCCGTGGCTCGTCGCCGTCGTGGTTTCGATCGCGACTTTCATGGTCGTGCTCGATACCGCCATCGCCAATGTGTCGCTGCGCTATATCGCAGGCTCCATGGCGGCGAGCGTCGACGAAAGCACTTGGGTGGTCACGACCTACTTGATCGCCAATGCCGTCATTCTGCCGGCGAGCGGTTGGCTGTCGAATGTCGTCGGCAGGAAGCGCTTCTACATGATCTGCGTCGCCGTGTTCACGGTGAGCTCGCTGTTGTGCGGACTGGCGCCGAGTCTCGGCGCGCTGATCTTTTTTCGCATTCTCCAGGGACTGGGCGGCGGCGGCATGCCGACTAGCGAGCAGGCGATCCTCGCCGATACGTTTCCGCCGCAGCGGCGCGGCCAGGCGTTCGCGCTTTACGGCGTTGCCGTGATCGTCGCTCCCACCGTCGGTCCGACGGTCGGCGGCTGGATCACCGACAATTTCTCCTGGCACTGGATCTTCTTCATCAATGTGCCGATCGGATTGGCCTCGCTGGCGCTGGTGCATTGGCTGGTGGACGAGCCGGAAGTCCTCGAACGCGAGCGCCGCGAACGCCTCGCCGGCGGACTGAAAGTCGATTGGCTGGGCTTCCTGCTCATCGCCGTGACGCTCGGCTGTCTCGAAGTCGTCCTCGACCGCGGCCAACTCGACGACTGGTTCAAATCGAGCACGATCGTCATGTACACCTGCGTCGCCGCCGCCGCGTTTCTCGCCTTCATCCCCTGGGAGCTGAGCCGCGACGAGCCGATCGTCGAGATCAAACTGTTATTTCATCGCCAATTCGGCATGGCGTCATTCACCATGCTGATGATCGGCGCGATCCTGTTCGGCTCGAACCAGATCATGCCGCAGCTGTTGCAGACAAGTTTTCCCTATACCGCGATGCTGTCGGGCATGGCGATGATGCCGGGCGGCATCGCCATGCTGGTGCTGATGCCGGTCGCCGGCATGGTCACCGGCCGCTTCCAGCCGAAATATCTGATGGTGCTGGGCTTGAGCGGCATCGCGCTGTCGATGTGGTATTCGACGTCGCTCACCCCCGACGCCAGTTTCGATTATTTCGCCTGGGTGCGCGTCTATCAAATGATCGGCCTGCCGTTCCTGTTCATTCCGATCAATTCGGTGGCCTATGACGGCCTGCCGCCGGACAAGACCAACCAGGCCTCGGCGCTGATGAACATCGCCCGCAATCTCGGCGGCAGCATCGGCATATCCGCCGCCAATGTGGTGCTGGCGCAACGCACGCAATTCCATCAGTCGCGTCTGGTCGAGAACACCGTTCCTTCGTCGCCGGCCTTCCAATCCACGCTGTCGCAAATAACCAGGTACTTCATGTCGCACGGCGCGTCGGCCGGCGACGCCAACAGTCAGGCCATCGGAATGATCGGCCAGATGGTGCGGACGCAGGCCACAATCCTTGCTTATATCGACGTTTTCCATGTTTGCGCCATTGCCGCGGCGCTGATGATTCCGCTGGTATTGATCATGGTGCGGCGCGTGAGAATTCATGCGCAGGCCATAGCCGGGCATTAATATTATGATGAATTTGGATATCGCCGGCAGAATTCCCTTCCCGAAGCGGTGTTCGTTCGCGGCGGCGAGCGCGCAGCGCCCGCGCGGCTTCGGCTTTGTCCGCAGGGACCGGAATGGAATGCCAAGATTATGAATCAAACGATCATGAATCGAGGCACCGCGCGCAATGCCGTTCGTGACGTTGTCGGACGCGCCACGGCGATCGCCGCGCTCACGCTGCTGCCGGTGCTTTCAAGCGTCGCCGCACCGGACCCGGTGACAGTCAACGTCGTCATGATCGATTACAGATTCCAGCCGGATCATCTGACCTTGCAACATGGCACGCTCTATCGGCTGCATCTGGAGAATCACGGCAAGGAAACCCACGAATTCACGGCGCCGACATTCTTTGCCGCCTCCAAGATCGGCAATCCCGACGTGCTCAATCGCGAGCAAAGCGAAATCGTGATGCAGCCGGGCGACGTCAAGGATCTGTTGGTGACGCCGGGCCCGCCCGGCACATACGATCTGCGCTGCGCCGATCACGATTGGGACGGGATGACGGGCGGGATCACGGTTCAATAATCCGCCACCCACGACGCGCGGCTTCCGGCCCGAACATGGGCGAGGTTTATAGCCGAGGTTATGGGCGAGGCTCGCTGATCGCCCGTGTCGCAGGCAAGTTGCCGAAAAATGAGTCCGTTTGAGACGGATCGCCCTCATTCGCCGGCGCGCCACGACGGCAGCGGCGACCGGCAGCCCTTCCGACGGGTGCGGCAGACTGGCGCTCCGAGCGCGCGCGAATGTGGGATTCATGTCGCTTCGGCGGCGCAACGCACCTTAGTTGTGCCGAAATGTCGGACCAGCATGGAACCTCGGCACTAATCTTGCTTGAACTCGTTGACGAGGGGGTTGCGGGGCTGACTGGCGCAATGATCTGGGAAGAAAGGAGTCGCAAATGTGTGACTTTAGCCTTCAAAGCGTGCGTTCTAGGCCGGCGAAAGTCGGCGATAAGCTCGTGACACGTGACTTCGGGACGGGAACTCGCGGGTTTTCCGCCTCGGACGATCCAGGATTGGCAGTCTGCATTCTGCCCGGCACCGAGTTGGCTTTCGCCAGCGACGTTGCCTGCCTCCCGGCCGGCCTGCTCGGCTGGAAGACAAAGACGATCAACTACCAAACGGCCATTTTCCGTCAGGTCAATAAAGACAAGATGGCCGCGCATCACGACGCGCTCGAGTTTCCTGACGGGCGGAACGTGCTTCTGACACTGTTGTGCGAAGGCCAAGAGGCCACTGTTCTGCAATTGCCGGCGCAGCCGGCGACGGCGGAAGAGGCGCGCGAACAGGAACGCGTCAGCTACGTCGGCTGACACGTCGGCACGGCTCACAAGAAACAGCCGGCCGCCCCCTCGGGGCGACCGGCGCTTCCGGCTGCACACATTTTTTTCCTGTTGCGCGTTCGAAGCGAGGCGCGCTGCTGCGACACACCGCGCACGTTACGCAAGATTTATTTCATCGGCTGCGTAAAAAGACGTGCCGAACATGCATGGGATATGCGCGCATCTTTGATCTCGCGGCGACTTGTCTCGCGAATGGCTGATGACGTCGCGCCCGCGGCGTGATAGGTCCGCCACCTCGAAAGCGCGGAACACCCGCCCTCACACCCGCTTTTGGCCACAATAATCTTCGATCCACAATAATCTTCGATCCAAACGCATCCGGACCCATCCGGATTTCGCCGTGGCTCCCGCCCGCAAGACGTGAGAAATTACGCCGAACGGGCAAACGGGGGGATGGCGTTCCAATCTCTGTGGACTTTGTTGACTTTATAGATTGAGGCCTTTTTGGCGGCCGCCACGGACCATTTGATCGCTCGCTCAAAATAACACGATGCAAAAAACCGCACGATGAATGAGTCCTTGAACCAACCGGAGCCCACGGATCGCTCCGCCGCTGAAGCCGCGGCCACCCCGGTTACGCAGCCGGGCGGCGACGCAGCGAAAGCTGCGGCAGAAGGAGCGCCGCATCAAGCGCCGCTGTCGTCGGGTGCGCAATTTCTCCTGGTCTTCCCGCCCATCATGCTGCCGATGTTTATGGCGGTCGCGGATCAGACCATCGTCGCCACCGCGCTGCCCGCGATCGCATCGAGCCTCGGCGAGATCGAGCGCGCGTCCTGGGTGGTGGTGTCCTACCTGATCGCCAACACCATCGCCGCACCGGTCTATGGCCGCCTCGGCGACACGTTCGGCCGGCGCTGGATGATGTTCGTCGCGCTCGCGATCTTCATGACCGGTTCGGTGCTGTGCGCGCTCGCGCCCAATATCACGCTACTCACGCTGTTTCGCGTGATACAGGGCTTCGGCGGCGGCGGATTGATGACGCTGTCGCAGGCGCTGGTCGGCGAAGCGGTCCCCCCGCGCGAGCGCGGCCGTTATCAAGGCTACCTTGCCGGCATCGCCGTCACGTCCAACTCGTTCGGCCCGGTCGCCGGCGGTTATCTCACCCAGGCCTTCGGCTGGCAGTCGATCTTCCTCGTCAATATTCCTCTCGGCCTGTTGGCCATGGCGTTTGTCTCGCGCATTCCGTCACGCCAGGGCGACCGCAGGCGCACCACGTTCGATGCCCCCGGCCTCGTTCTGTTCATCTTCTTTGTCGGCCCGGTCATTCTCGCGCTCGAGCAAGTGCAGCGCGTGGAATTGAGCGCGATACCCATGGCGCTCGGGCTGCTTGCTTTCGGGCTGGTGTCGTTGGTGGTGCTGATCTGGCAAGAAAGGCTGACGACCTCGCCGCTCATCCCGCCGAAACTGCTCCGGCAGCCATCGATCTGGCGTGCCGACGCCATGGCGGCATTTCACGGCGCGGCGCTGGTGTCGCTGATCACCTTCCTGCCGATCTATCTGCGCGCCGTGCGCGGCCTCTCCCCTTCCGAAACCGGCTTCATGCTCTTGCCGCTGACGGCAGGCATCGGCATCGGCTCGATGACCACCGGGCAAATGGTGACACGCACGGGATACACCGCGGTGTTTCCGACCTACGGCTTGATCGGCGCGACCGTGAGCATGGTGCTGCTGGCGTTCTTCATTCCCTATCTGAGCGTTGTTCAGCTCGCCTGGGCGTTCGGCGGCGTGGCTTTGTTCATGGGCACCGTCATGGGTGTCGTCCAGGTCACCGTGCAGTCGGTTTCCGGACCGCGCCTGCTGGGCACCGGCGCCGCCACGGTGCAATTCTCACGCTCGGTCGGCGCCGCTTTTGGTACAGCGACGGTTTCTGCGGTGTTGTTTTCCATTCTCACCACGACCGACCGCGACACCGCGAGTCTGTTCGGCATGATCATCGAGCGCGGTCCCGAGGCACTCTCGACGCTCGATCCGGTGCGGCAGGCCGTCGTGCAAGGTCAGATCGGCGACGCCTTCCATGCCGCTTTTCTCACCGTCGCCTGTTTCACTGCCTTCGCCACGTGGCTGGCCTGGACGCTGCCGCTGCGGCGGATTTGAGCGGTCACCAAGGTATGGGGAGTTCGGGTGCGTCTCACCGCGCAAGATCGGCTTTTGACCGCCGGCGCAGTAGCCTTGCTATCGGAGCCGCCTTTGCGCATTTTAGCCCGCGTCGATACTCGACCGGCAGCGCTTTTCAAGTCCGCTCTGTACCTTCGATCGTTCCACGGGGGCAAAGACTTCTGATCGATCAGCGCACCAAGCTCCCCTTCTCTTTCGCCAACTATGCCGATGATTTCGATCGCCATATCGAGCGCAGCATCCGCGGCTACAACAACCTGATCGAGGACTGCGTCGAGCTATCGCAATATTTTGTCGAGAACGGCACCGTGTTCTGCGACATCGGCTGTGCCACGGGCCGCACGCTCGCTGCCATCCGTGCCCGCAATCAGGAGCGCGCGCCGGATGCCCGTTATGTCGGCCTCGACATCGAGCCGAGCTTCCAGCAGCACTGGACGCAGTTTGCCGGCCCGAATATCCGCTTCGTAGTTCAGGACGCGCTGACCTTTGAAGATTTCACCGAGCTATCGATGGCAACCAGCATCTTCACCTCGCAGTTCTTGCCGGAACGCCACCGGCGCCAAGTTTGCCGCAAGATCTACGAGGGCCTCGTTTCCGGCGGCGCCTTCATCGTCGCCGAGAAGACCTTCGCCAAGATGCCGAAAACGCAGGACATGCTGACCTCTCTCTACCTAAACTACAAACGCCGGAATTTCTCCGATGAAGAGGTTCTCGACAAGGAGAGGTCGCTCCGCGACAAGATGAAACCGGGGCGCGAGGCCGACCTCATCCAGCTGCTGACCGAAGTCAGCTTTCGAGCCGAGAGCATAGAGTCGTTCTGGCGCAATCATCTGTTCGCCGCTTACATCTGCGTCAAGCAATGATAGCAAGACACACGAAAGCGCGAGCAGGCGCCTAGGCCATGTGGTCCGAGACCATCGGCTATCGCGATCACCGGCCGCCTTATCTCAAACGATTCTTCCTGGTCGTCGCTGAGCCGATCCCGCTCACGGGCAAGGAAGACTTGCTGGATCTCGGCTGCGGCGTCGGCGAGGTAGCGCTCGGCTTTGCGCCCTTCGTGGCAACCCTGACCGGCTTGGATCTCGAACAGCCCATGCTTGACGAGACCGCCAAACGCGCCAGAGCCATCGGACGCGACATCCGCTTGGTGCACGGCAAGGTGGAAGACGCCCCGGCCGATCTGGGCCGCTTTCACCTTATTACTATGGGCCGGGCCCACTGGTTCATGCATAACGCGGCGTCGCTCGCCCGCATCGACCAATGGCTGGAGGTGGGCGGACCATTCTCGTCTGCCTGCCGATGGAAAATCCCGCGGAGAAATATAATCTGCCGATCATGTTCTACGGCGCGCCGATGGCGCATTTCGCCAAAGTCGCTGAGCGTTATCCCGGCCTGATCATGATCGCCGACCATTTCGGCACCACGGGCGAAGTGGCGAAATCGGGCAAGCTCGCCGAAGCGATCGGCGAGACGGCGAAGCTCGCCAGATATCCGAATGTCTCGGTGAAGCTTTCGATCTCGCCGTTCTATTCGGCACAGTCCTATCCGTTCAGCGATATGAAGCCGCATATCCGGCACCTGTTCGACGCCTTCGGCCCGCGCCGCTGCTATTGGGGCACCGACCTGACCAACTCCTTCGCCAAGGCGACCTACAATGAGCGCATCACGCATTTCACCGAGACGCTCGAATTCCTCTCGGCGCAGGACAAGGAATGGATCATGGGCCGCGGCATCCTCGAGCAGCTCGGCTGGACTTAGCCCTGCCGCATGACCAAGATCCTCCTGACCCGCCACGGCCACGTCGAAGGTATCAAGCCGGAGCGGTTTCGCGGCCGCGAGCCGCTCGAACTCACAGCCCTCGGGCGCCGCCAGGCGGCCGCCGTCGCGCAACACATCGCAGGCGCCTTTCGCCCGAGCAAAGTTTATACAAGCCCGATGGGCCGCTGCGTCGCGACCGGCGCCGCCATCGCCGCGGCGTGCGACATACCCGCCGAGACTTGCGACGATCTCAATGACATCGATTACGGCGCCTGGCAGTTCAAAACATTCGACGAGCAAGATGCCGCTTTGTTCGCGCTATGGTTTGCCGCGCCGCATCTCGTCCGTTTTCCCGGCGGCGAATCCTTGCAGGATCCAGTGGCGAGGGCGGCCGAGGCCCTGCGCATGGTGCTGGCGCGCCATCCCGACGATATAGTGGTGCTGGTCGGCCATGACAGCGTCAATCGCGCGCTGCTGCTCGAGCTACTCGATCAGCCGCTGTCGGCCTATTGGCGCGTCGCGCAGGACCCCTGCTGCCTCAACGAGATCGATGTCGCAGGCGGAAAAATTCGCATCCAGTGCATCAACGAGACTCGCCATTTAGAGATCCTTGCGGGTCCTGCGTGAAGATGTGGCACACTGGCTTTGATGCAAATCCGCGCCCACCATGTCAAATGGGGAGCCCTTCTGATCACGGCCTCGTCCGCGATCGTGGGCCTCTATTTTCTGCTCGCCTACATCGTCCTGCCGATGTTTTGGCGGCACTACGAGCATCAAAAGAGCCTGGCCGGCCTTTCCATGATGACGCGGACGTCGAACGGCGTTCCGGGGGACCCAATCAATGTCGGACTGGTCGGGTCGCGCGAGGACGTGCTGTGCGCGATGAACGCCGCCGGCTGGTACCCGGCCGACCCGATCACGCTGCGATCCAGCATCGAAATCGTCGGCAGCGTGCTGCTCGATCGGCCTTATCTTCAGGCGCCGGTCAGCCATTTATATTACGACAACCGGCGTCAGGACCTCGCCTTCGAGAAACCGGTTGGCACCAGCGCCGACCGCCGCAACCATGTCCGCTTCTGGCGCGTCTTGGAACGCGGCCAGGAGGGCCGCGCGGTCTGGCTCGGCGCGGCGACCTTCGACCGCGGCGTCGGCTTCAGCCACGATGACGCGCGTGTCACCCATCATATCAGGCCCGACATCGACGCCGAACGCGATCTGCTCACCGCCGACCTCGAGCGAGCCCATGTCGTGCAGACGGTCTATGAGGTCACCGGCATCGGTCCGACCGTGAACGGCCGCAACGGCGAAGGCGATCGCTACTATACCGACGGCGACATCAAGATCTCGGTCCTGGTCAAGGGCTGCAATGCGCACGCAGCGACCGTCGCCGTGCTCGACAATCCGCCGCTTGTGGCGATGAAGAACTTGGCCTGGGACACGATCGCCAAGACCATCATCTCCGCGGCCGCGCCGACGGTGAGAAAACAATAGCGCCATGGATTTCGTCCCGGCGCGCTAGAATTCCGCGGCGATGAAATGGGTGACCTTGGGCGGGCCAGAAATATTAAAGCGCTGCACCGCCTGCTCGACCAAGCGATCGGCGTTGGTGACGCGCTCGTGCTGGCGCAGATGCTCCATCCAGGATTCGACGAGGAAGGTTTCGAGGATGCGGCCCTCCTCGGCGGCGTCCTCGAACACGCCCCAGGCGTAGGCGCCGTCGCGGCGCCGCTCGTGCTCGACCTTGGCGATGGCAGCCAAGAATTCGGCGCGGTCTTGCGGGCGGATGCGGTATTCGACCGTCACCAGCACCGGGCCGCGTTCGTGCTCGATCTCCTGCGCCGTGATCGGCGCCGGCCAATGCATCGACGGCGACAGGTCGATGCAGAGGCCGGTCTGCAGCTTCCAGCGCCAGGTCAGCGGAATGGTGGCGAGCACGCCGGCGGCGGCGGCGAGATGCGCGAGTGTCAGGCCGGCATATTCCGCCACCTCGCCCCACAGGGCGCTGCCAAGCGTGACGCAGCCGAAGAATGCGGTGGCAAAGACGGCGAGGCCGCGGCCGCGCACCCAATCCGGCAAGGCGACTTGCGCCGAGACATTGAGCGTCGCCAAAGCCGCGATCCAGGACGCGCCGGCGATGACGCTGGCGAACAGGGCGGCGACGGGTTCGCGCGCCAGGCCGAACAGCACCATAGCGACGGCGATGCCGGCCGTGGCCAGCGCCATCAGCACGATCCGGTCCCCATTTTGCCTTCAGTGCCGGCAGTCCGAAGGCGCCGCCGACGGCGCCGGCACCGATGACGCCGAGCAGGATTCCGTAAAGCTCCGGGCCGCCCGCGATCTGGTTGCGCGCCACCAGCGGCAGCAGCGCCCAAAAGGCGCTCGAAAACAGGAAGAAGCCCGACGCCCGCGCGAGCGTCGCGCGCAGATGCGGATTGTGCCGCGAGTAACGCAGGCCCGCCCACGTCGCCTGGCCAAAACTCTCGGCGGGCAGCAGCGTGCCGGGCTTCTTCGCGGTGCGCCACCACACCAGCGCGATGATGACCGCGACATTGCAGATCGCATTGAGCCAGAACGGCGCGGCGATGCCGAGTGCGACGATGATGAGACCGCCGAGCGCGGGACCGAGCGCGCGCGAAATGTTCACGCCGACGCTGTTGGCGGCGATCGCGGCCGGCAGATCGTCGCGCGGCACCAGCAGCGTCACCACGGTCTGCCAGGCCGGCGAGGTCAGCGCGCCGGCGGCGCTGATGAGAAAGGTGAACAGCAGCAGATTGACGGGCGTCGCCAGATGCAGGCTGACCAGCGCCGCGTAGACCGCAGAGACGAGTGTCGCCAGTGTTTCAAACACGATCAAAAATCGGCGCTTGTCGAAAATATCGGCCAGCGCGCCGGCCGGCAGCGCGAACAGGAACAATCGGCAATGTGGTCGCAGCCTGCACGAGCGCGACGATCAGCGGGTTGGGATCGAGATCGGTCATCAGCCAGCCCGAGGCCGCGCTGTACATCCAGCCGCCGATATTGGCGACCAATGTCGCCGTCCAGACCACCGCGAAGGCCGGTTGGCGAAACGGCGCCCAAGGCGAGGAAGCTGGCGAGGAAGCTAGCGAGGAGGCTGGCGAGGACAATGGCGCGGCGGCCGGCGCGGCAGGCGCCGATACGGACGCTGTATCGGCCGCGGTGTTGTCGGTCATCGCCTCACGCCGGCGGCTTGTGCGCGAGCCAGCGGCCGGCTTCGGCGGCGGCGAACAGTTGCGCCAGCGCTGCGTTGACGGCGGCGGGTTCCTCGCTGGTGATGGTGTGCCCGGAGCGCGGCACGACGAGGAGCGCGGCCGTCGGCGCTGTGCGTTTGAGAAACAGACTGCCGTCGAGGCAGGTTTCGTCCTCGTCGCCGCAGATCACCAAGAGCGGCACCGAGAATTTCTTCAGGTCCGCCTCCATGTCCCACAGCGTCGGGCGCTTGCTCTGCAGCATCGCCATGGTCAGCGCATGGCCTTGTGCCGAATGCTCGGCGAGCATGCGCGCGAATTCGACGTAGCCGCGCGGGTCCTTGAACTTCTGTGCCTGGCGCGTCGGCGCCGTCGGCGTAGATCGCCGCGGCATCCGCCATGCCCTTCGCGGCGAACATCTTCGCGGTCTCGGCGGCCTGCGCGCGCATCGCCGCACGCGCTGCGGGATCGGGCAGCGAACCCCAGCCGCAACCGGCCGCGGTCACCGAGATGCAGCGCTCGGGATGGCGCATGCCGACATGAAGCGATGTATAGGCGCCCATCGAATGGCCGACCACATGCGCCTTATCGATGCCGAGCGTATCCATGACCGAGATGACGTCGCTGCGGGCGATATCCTGGCCGTAGCTATTGCGCGTCGTTCGGAATGTCGGACGGCGGATAGCCGCGCTGGCTATAGGTGACGCAGCGATGCGAGCGCGCGAAACGGCGCATCTGCGGTTCCCAGGTGCGGTAGTCGCCGGCGAATTCGTGCACGAAAATGACGGGCGTGCCGGCGCCGGCTTCTTCGTAATACAGGCTCACGCCGTCTGCGGTTTTGATCTTGGGCATCCTACCGTCTCCCGATCGCTATCGGCATGCATGGTACAAAATTCCGCCTAAGACAGCGATGCGGGTAAACCGGGCGCAAAAAACCGATAGGCCGCCCGTGAGAGCGGCCTATCGGCATGCCAGTGCGTCGCCTAAGGAACTCGTATGAGAGGATCGCTGATCAAACCATCCAAAACGGCTTGGAAGATTTGCCGGCCGCATCGCAACGCGTCAATCCGAGATCGCGCAATGTCGAGTCGCTAAGGCCCTGCAATTCGTGACGCGCCCGCGCGCGGCGGCGCCACTGCACGAGGCGGTGCTTCATATATCCCCACCGCCAACCAATGTTCGGCATGTCGCTGATGAAGATCTTAGTCATGGGCACGCTCCATAACCCGGCAGAATTCATGTTGAACAACTTAGGCGCGGTTTGCGATGCGGGATGTGATCCTCAGCACAGTTCGGCGCATTTCACGTAATGCCCTGTCGGCCTTTAAGAATTCGGCGACGGCCCACGCTTCGCTGCGATGCCGGAAAAAGTTTCATAAAGTTCCGGTAAAAAACAGCCGATTGCGGTGGCGCTATCAGGCCGCTTGCGGCGCGGTTTGCGGCGCAATCTCGCGGATGCGCGTCACTCGCTCGGCGGGCAAAGCCGGTTCCGTCTTGTCGTAACCGACGACGCGCAGAATGCCGGCTGCCGGGCACATGGCGACCGCGAGCCGCGTATAGGGATTAAGAACCGGCTCGCGCACCCAATCGAAATTCGGCGCCGACAAAGGTCCGTCCCAAGTGCTCAGCGTCTCGCGCCGCAGACGGTTATAGTCGGCCGCCTCTTCCAGCGAACTGGTCAGGAAGCGGCGCATGCCGATCCGGCCCTCCCACCCTGCCCGGCACGGCACCCAATCATTGGCCGCGCTTGCCTCGTCCTCGCGGGTGATGAATCCGGTTTCGGTGCGTTCGATGATGCAGTGCTCGCCGGGCACAGCGCCGACCAGCGAATAGATTACCGGCCGCGCCACCGGCGTTGTCTCGAGCATGTGCCGCGCCGAGGCGTAATCGTTGCAGACCTCGAAGGTCTGGCGCAGCAGCTGATCCGGCGGCATCAAATCGTCGGACTGCCAAATCTTCACGGCATTGACCGCGAAGTCGTAGCCGCGAAGCCAGCGATGCGCAGTGCGCCGCCGCATCGGGGCCTGATTGACGCAAGCGGCGAAGTGTTGCGGCGCCATCGCGGTCAGCGCGCCGACATAACCCGGCCAGGTGACGCTGTAGAAATCGCCGCAGGCACCGCGCATATGCGCCACCTCGGCGTAGCGGCCGAGGCCCGCGAACGGCCAATCGAGCGTGCGCAGCAGCCAAGGCACGCCGTCCTGTTCGGCGGCCCGCGCCGTGCAGCCCCATTGATAGGACGCGTTGAGGAGCCAGATGCCGGAGAAAGCCAGCGCATCGGCGATCTGCGCGATCTCCGGCACATAGGGCGAGCGCGACCGCGACAGCCAGCGCTGCGAGGCCCGATCGAGCGCCGGGATCAGCGGCATCGCCGCACGTGGAAAAACGCCGAGGCAGGCATCGCGCAAGGCGCGCGCACGCTCCGCGCTGTGCCGGACGCCCTGCGGCGCGCCGCCGTCGCGCAGATCGACGACCGGAATATCCGTCAGTTCAGACATCGGCAGACCCGCATCTGCCGCGACACTACTGAAACCCTGAGGCTTTTCAAAGACGCCAAGAATCCGACCTAGAACCAATCCGGCCTAGAACTCGGCGTCCTCCTCGAGCGCGACGGCGAGCGCGCCCTGCATGCGGCCGACTGGGCCGCCGCGCCTGGCAGCGGCCGGACGTTTCGCGGCCGGCGCGGCTTGCGAGCGCTGAGCGGGCTTGGCGTCGCCGGCATTGTCCGCCGCAGCGTCGAGGCGGAAGAAGGCGACCCGCTCATCCATGTTCTTGGCCTGATGTTCGAGCGTCTTGGCGGTGGCGGCATTCTCCTCGACCAGAGCCGAGTTCTGCTGCGTCACCTCATCCATCTGCGTCAGCGTCTTGTTGACTTCCTCGACGCCGGTCGACTGCTCGATGCTGGCGCCGGCAATGTCGGAAACAAGGTCGGCGACCTCCTTGATCGACTCGACGATGTTCCCCAGCGCCTCACCGGCTTTATTGACCAATTCGACCCCGGAGCGGACCTGGCCGTTGCTGTTGGTGATCAGGTCCTTGATGTCTTTCGCCGCCTGCGACGACCGCTGCGCCAGCGTCCGCACTTCCGAGGCAACCACCGCGAAGCCGCGGCCGGCGTGATCGCCGAGATTCGACTCTGGGGTGGCGGATGGGACCGGTTGGACGGGGGACTCGACGGTGAGACTCATACCGGACATTCCGTGTGTTATTGCGCTGCGCACTGCAATCCGGCAGCGTGTTCAGCAACACACGGTCGGCACCGGTCGACGCGGGGTCGACACACGGTCCAAGACAAGTCGTCACGTTAAGAGATATGTCGGCCCCAGGTTCGATCTGGTAAATTTTCCTATAGGCAACACTACTTATACACTGATGGGAGGGGTACGATCCGAGCAGCCACCATTGCGATTAACATCGATTGGAATTGGTCCGGCAAATTTGACCGTGGAATTGTCCACGCGCCGCCTTCGGCGCCGACGAAAACGATCGAAGGCGCCTAAGCGAAAACCCGCCGTGGATTGGGTCGCGGACTCACCGACGAGATCGCCGTCCCGCGCGAGGTGGAGCGCCGTGGGGTTGACGGGAGGCGCTATCGGCTACGGCGACCTGCCGGCCTTGTCGGCCATCCGGCAAATTTGCTTATAAGAGTGGGCACGCGCATCGGAATGAAAGCAGTGGAAAGGGTCTAAGGTTATGGAGCTCAGATCGACACGCCGGATCGTGACCGGACACGACGCCAAGGGCAAAGCGGTCGTCTTGTTCGACGCCCCGCTAAAGGCCAAGCAACGCAGCGCCGGCGGCAACGGCATGACCTTGCTCTGGACGACGCATGAGTTTCCCGTCGACGCGGCGGCCGCGGCCGATCGCGGCGAGAGCCACCAGGGCGTGCCGCCGGCGCCAAACGGCACGGTGTTTCGCATCGTCGATTTCGCGCCGATCCAGCCGGGCGGCGCGCCGGTCGACCATCATCAGGTCCTCGTCTCGATGGGCATCGATCCGACGACCCAAGGCTACGGCCGCCACGCCAATACGCACCGGACGCGAACCGTCGACTACGCGATCGTGCTCGACGGCGAGATCGACATGCTGCTCGACGACACCGAGATCCACGTCGAGGCGGGCGACGTTCTGGTGCAGCAGGCCACCAATCACGCCTGGGTCAATAACGGCAAGGAACCGTGCCGCATCGTCTTCATTCTCATCGACAGCAAGACGCCGCCGGCCTGGAAGCAGGACTGGAAGCCGTAAAGCTCGCATTATCCCCGGGCCGGTGGCGCCACGCCGCCGGCCGGGTCCGTCGCCTGAAAAGTCGAAATTTACTCCGCCGCTTCCTGGTGCCGATGAAACAGCGGCATCATATGCGCGCGCTCGCCGGCAAGCGCGACCACGACATGGTTTTCCGGCACGGTCACCCAATTCTTGTGATCGCGGTCGAGCGGCTCGGACACAATGACGATGCCGCGCTCCGTCTCACGATAGTAGAGGGTGTTGGCGTGATCGTTCACCGCGTAGCGGAAGGCATAAAGATCCTTGCCGTTCGACAGCGCGGCGGTGAAGCGGAAGCGATCGCTAGGCTCGGTCTCGGTCACAAGCTCGCTGAGCGTGAGCAAGATTTTCTCGGCGGCCATGACCGGACTTTCGATGCCGGCGCCCAGAATGGCGAGAAAGATCGCCTCCGAGTTGGTCGTGCCGATGCGCGCCGGGTAGAGCTGATCCGGGATCAGCGCTTCGACACTGCGGCGCAACCGGCTCCAATTGCCGATGAAGCCGTTGTGCATGAACATCCAGGTGCCGCAGGCGAAGGGATGGCAATTTGGCCGCGTGATCGGCGTCCCGGTCGCGGCGCGGACATGGGCGAAGAACAGGTGCGAGCGCAGGTGCCGGCACAGATAGCGCAGATTTTCGTCCGACCAGGCCGGGCGGACTTCGCGATAGAGGCCAGGCTCCGGATGCTCGCCGTACCAGCCCAAGCCGAAGCCATCGCCGTTGGTGCTCGACATCGATTTAAGGGCATGGATGCTCTGCGATATCAGGGAGTGCTCGGGCTCGGTCACATAGTGTTCGAGCGCCGTGGTTTCTCCACGATATGCGATCCAGCGGCACATAACGGCCTAAAGGTGCCTTTCCGGGCGTTTCTTGCCCTCGTCTCGCGAGGTCCGTCACGCCACCAAAGTGGCGTCCCGGACCCAACGACTTACCTTATGTAGGGCAATATCGGCCCCTTCGTGTTCACTTTCGGTAAAGATTTGCAACTGGGCGTCGGCCGAGGTCCCCTCCGATCCACGCTGTCGGCCTCGGTATTGCGATAACTATACAAATAGCATGCCAGCGCGCCTAAAGCGCACCCAATCCCACACAGCAACCCGGGGAAAAACTCATGTCAGCAAACGGCCGACCGCCGACGTCCATGCGGCAAGCTTGCGCGCGCGCGTCGCGTGATCCATCTGCGGAGAAAATCTTCGCTCCAATTTCCAATGATCGAGGAAGCGATCCGGCTCGGGAAAGAACCCGGCATGCAGGCCCGCGAGATAGGCAGCGCCGAGGGCGGTGGTTTCCTTGATCTGCGGGCGGTCGACATTGCTGCCGATGAGATCGGCGAGACGCTGCATCGTCCAATCGGAATTCGCCATGCCGCCGTCGACGCGCAATGTTTTGAGCGCGCTGTCGGCGGTGCGCCAATCGGCCTGCATCGCTGAGATCAAATCGGCGGTTTGAAAGCACACGCTTTCCAATGCGGCTTGCGCCAGTTCGCGCGGTCCGGTCGCCCGCGTCAGGCCGAACAGCGCGCCGCGCACGTCCGGCCGCCAATAGGGCGCGCCGAGCCCGACAAAAGCCGGGACCAGAATGACCTCCTGCGTCGGATCGGCGGCCGCCGCCAGCGGGCCGGTTTCCGCGGCGCTTTGCACGACATGCAAACCATCGCGCAGCCATTGCACTGCGGCGCCGGCGATGAAGATCGAGCCTTCGAGCGCGTAGCTCCTCACGCCGCCGAACTGGTAGGCGATTGTCGTCAGGAGCTTGTTGGCCGACGCAACCGGCGTCGTCCCGGTATTGAGCAGCGCGAAGCAGCCGGTGCCATAGGTCGCCTTCAGCATGCCCGGCGCGAAACAGGCCTGGCCGATCATCGCGGCCTGCTGATCGCCAGCAATGCCGTAAATCGGAATCGCCGCGCCGAACAATTTTGGGTCGGTCATGCCGAAGGCCGCCGACGAATCCCTGAACGTCCGGCAGCACCGCTCGCGGCACGCCGAAAAGTTTCAGCAACTCGTCGTCCCAGCGCCCATTATGAATGTCGAACAACAAAGTACGCGACGCATTCGTCGCATCGGTTGCGTGAACTTTCCCGCCGGTAAGACGCCAGAGCAGATACGTATCGACGGTGCCGAAGGCGAGTTCGCCGCGCGCCGCTTTATCGGCGACGCCGGGAACATTGCTCAAAAGCCAGGCGAGCTTGGTACCGGAGAAATAAGGATCGAGCAGAAGCCCGGTCTTCGCTGCAACGCGCTTTTCATGCCCTCCGGCTTTGAGATGCATGCACAGATCGGCGGTGCGGCGATCCTGCCAGACGATGGCGCGATGCACGGCGCGGCCGGTCGCGCGCTCCCACAATAATGTCGTCTCGCGCTGATTGGTGATGCCGATGCCGGCAATGTCGCTCGCCCTGGCGTTCGCCTCGCGCAAGGCATCGCGGCAGGTCGCAACCGTGGTCGTCCAGAGATCTTCGGGCTCGTGCTCGACCTTGCCGTCGGCCGGAAAGTGCTGCGGAAACTCCTGCTGCGCGACCGCCGCAATCGAAGTGTCGGCGCGAAACAGCATGGCCCGCGTCGACGTCGTGCCCTGATCGATGGCGAGAACGTAAGATGGCAAGCGAATCCTCCGGCACGGACATTATAGTCCATTTACCCGGCCGGGTCGGCGCTTACGCCGTCTGCGCGTGCTTTTTCACCGCGGCGAGCTGCTTGAATTCCGGCGACTTCTTGTAGAAGGCATCGAGCGGATAGCAGCCGGAGACGATGCTGTTGCGCGGCGCCGTGGTGCAGTCGCTGAAGGTGCGGCAGCAGCGCTTCTTCTGCAACGGCTTGTTCTGCAAAATGTCGAGCGGCAATTCCGGATAAGCGAGCACCATGCGGCCGAGGCCTACGAGGTCGACCCAGCCCTGGCGCACCACGGCCTGGGCGACGTTCGGGAAGTATTCCTGCAAATAGGTATAGCCCGAGCCCATGAAGCAAAAATCAGGGAACGCCGCTTTCAGTTCGCGCACCACGTCGAGATGGCGCATGACGCCAACAAAGGGATCCTCCGGCGGATGATAGCCGTCGGACGGCGGATAGAGCGCCGGCCGGATATAATGCGGATTGTAGTACGGGCTGCCCGCCGTGATGTTGACGAAGCGGACGCCGAGCCCGCGCATGATGTCGAGCAACGCCTTGGTCTCCGTCAGATCGTAGCGCAGCGGATCGTTCTGATCGGCGCCGAAGGCATAACGGTACGGCAACTCGTGGTCTTCCGGCACGCCGGGGCCGAGCGCGCCGCGCAGCGAGCGCTCGGGATCCGGCTTGAACGGCACGGAATCGACCGCGCTCAAGCGCACGCCGATGCGCAGCCGCGGCGCCTCGACGCGGATGCCTTCGACGACCTCGCGGAGAAAGCGCGTGCGGTTCTCGAGGCTGCCGCCGTAAGGACCGGGGCGGTCGACGGCGGTCAGAAATTCGTGGGCGAGATAGCCGTGGCAATGTTTGACGTCGACGAAGTCGTAGCCGCATGCCTCGGCGCGCTTCGCGGCAATGACGAAATCCTCGATCAGGCCCTTGATCTCGTCGTCGCTGATCACCGGACGGCCCATCGGATAACCGAATTTCTTATCCAGCAGCGGATGGTGATAGGCGATGATCGACTCGAATTTGGTATTGTCGTTTGGCTTGCAGAAACGACCGGAATGGGTGAGCTGCAGACCGATGATCAGATTGTCCTCGCCGGTCGCTTCCTTGTGCGCATCGATCACGATCTGGCGCAGTTCGGCGATATCCTTCTGGCTGTGCTCGGCCATGACGAGTTGCTTCGGATTGGCGCGCCCGTCGGGCCGCACCGCACAGGCTTCGCCGCCCCAGATGAGCTTTGCGCCGCTCTGACCGAACCGCCTCCAGCGCCTTTTGGTGTTCTCCGACGGCCGGCCGTCGGTCTGACAGTCCCAGCCTTCCATCGGCTGAATCGCCAGACGATGGCCGATGGTCATACCGTCGAATTCAAGGGGTGAACCGAGCGGCGAATGCGGACCGCCGGACACGATATCGTCGCACGGCATGTCGAGGCCGAGCGACTGCACATAGCTGCGAAAGCCGGACACGCCGTCGAATGAGCCTGCTTTTGGATAATCGCCGAATTTCATGGTTCCTCCGTCCGACTGCCGCGCGTCTTTTGCGGGGCGCGCTGATCCTGCGCGCTTATTCCGCTTTCACGTATGAGATAATTACGTCGACGGCATGAGCCCGCCGCGTCTTGCGCTCGGCCTCGCTCATCAGTTCGCGCCCGAACGCCGTCGACAGCGTCGCCGCATTGGAAAAGTAGAAGTAGCTCAGCGCCGAGAACGAGACATAGAGCTGGAACGGATCGATGCCGGGCTTGATCGTGCCTCGGCGCTCGCCTGCGGCGAGAACCTTGCGGATCATGTCGATCAGCGACAGATGCATGTCGCGCAGCCGCCGCGAGCGTTTGAGATATTTGCCGCCGTTCATGTTCTCGGCGGCCAAGAGCGGAATGATCCGCGGATTCTCCACGTAATAATCGAACTTGAACTCGACCAGCGTCCTGATCGCGTCCAGCGGCTCGAGATCGGTGAAATTGAGTTCGCGTTCGCGCTCGCGCATCGCGCCATAAGCGCGCTCGAGCACCGCGACGTAAAGATCGTCCTTCGAGCCGAAATAATAATAGAGCATGCGTTTGTTGGCGCAGGACTCCTCGGCGATGACGTCGACCCGCGCGCCCGCCAGCCCCTTGTCGGCGAATTCGATCTCGGCGGCATCGAGAATCGCGCGCTTCGTGCGCTCGGCGTCGCGGATCGGCTCGAGCGTGGCCTTGGTTCTCGGCGCCGCCTGCTTCTTGATCTTGGATGTCGCCGTGACTGACATGGGCCCCTACCAAACCGTTTAAGCCGCGCCGTGAATGCGCAAGACAGTGCCGAGCCGCGCCACGGCCAGATCCGGATCGCGGATGAGGCCCGCGGCATCGGCGAGCTTGAACGCCTCGACAAGATGCAACAGCGAGCGCGCGCTCTCCTGCCCGCCCACCATGACGAAGTGCGATTGGTGGCCGTTGAGATAAGCGAGGAACACGATCCCGGTCTTGTAAAACCGGGTCGGCGCTCTGAAGAGATGCCGCGACAGCGGCACGGTCGGCGCGAAAATATCCCAGTAGGCCTCCTTGTCGCCGCGGGCATGCGCCGCGAGCGCCGCCGAGGCCGCCGGCGCGATAGCATCGAAGATGCCGAGCAGCGCATGCGAATAACCTTGCGCATCGCCGGCGATCAGTTCGGGAAAATTGAAATCGTCGCCGGTATAAGTGAGGACGCCCTGCGGCAGCCGTCGCCGCATGCGGATCTCCTTGTCCTTGTCGAGCAAGGAG
This sequence comes from uncultured Alphaproteobacteria bacterium, assembly GCA_963761185.1. Taxonomy (GTDB): domain Bacteria; phylum Pseudomonadota; class Alphaproteobacteria; order Rhizobiales; family Xanthobacteraceae; genus BOG-931. The sequence goes on along the minus strand of CAVXFY010000009.1, from coordinate 2,598,443 downwards.
AGCTTGACCCCGTCGACCTTGTCGGCGTGATCGCCGATGATGTCGAGGCACACATCCATCGCCGCCAGGTGATCGGGGAAGCCCCAATAGCCGGCGAGATCGGGATCGAACATCTCGCCGAGCCAATGCACGATCACCGGCTCGCGCACCTGACCGAGAACGCGGCCATAGACTTTGGCGTAATCGTCGGGCGATTTGGCGGCGGCGGCGAGCGCGCGGCTCGCCATCAATACGATGCGGCCGCCGCAGGCCTCGACGGCTTCGATCTGCTCTTCATAAGCGCGGATCACGTCGTCAAGCGTGATTGCGGGCGACGGCGCCAGCTGATCGGTGCCGACGCCCGAGAACACGACGGCGCCCGGCACGTCGCGCGCCGCCGCGACCGAACGCCGGATCAGTTCCAGCGCATTCGTCCAGTCGAGCCCCATGCCGCGCTGCGCGGTGTCCATGGCTTCGGCGACGCCGAGCCCGAGCGACCAAAGATGGCGACGAAAGGCGATGGTCGCGTCCCAATCGATCGCCGGCGTCAGCCAGGGGTCGACATCGGCCAGCGGATCGGCCACAACGTGCGCCGCCGCGAGCGCGATGCGATCGAAGTTGCGGCTATTTTTGCTGTTTGGCGTGCCGCCACTCCATGCGCGCGGCTCCCGCATCCGATAGCGCTCAAGCCGTCCGTCCGCACTGGGTAATTCGATGGTCGGCATCATGCAAAATGGGCGCTTGCATTTGATAATTATCTAGTTAGTTATATGCGCCGAAATCGCCGGGCTGTCAACGCAACCGAGGAATAATCCAGTCGTATGAGCATGTTACACAGTGAAGAAGTCACGTCGGTCAGGCATTGGACGGAAAGTCTTTTCAGCTTCACCACCACGCGCGACGCCGGGTTCCGCTTCCAGAACGGCCAGTTCGCCATGATCGGGCTCGAGGTCGGCGGCCACCCGCTGTTGCGCGCCTATAGCCTCGCCAGCGCCAATTATGAAGAGAACCTGGAATTCTTCTCGATCAAGGTGCCGGACGGGCCGCTGACGTCGCGGCTGCAGCACCTGCAGACCGGCGACCGCATTCTCGTCAACGGCAAGCCGACCGGGACTCTGATCCTCGACAACTTGCAGCCGGGCCGTCACCTCTATCTGATGGCGACCGGCACCGGACTGGCGCCGTTTCTCAGCATCATCAAAGACCCGGAAACTTACGAGCGCTACGAGAAGATCGTGCTGGTGCACGGCTGCCGCCAGGTCGCCGAGCTTGCCTATCGCGATTTCATCACGCAGCAATTGCCGCAGCACGAATTCATCGGCGAGATGATCTCGGAAAAACTGATCTACTTCCCGACCGTGACGCGTGAACCGTTTCAGAATCGCGGGCGGCTGACGGATTTGATCACGTCTGACACGCTGTTCGACGAAATCGGCTTGCCCCCTCTTTCCGCCGACCAGGACCGCGTGATGATGTGCGGCAGCCCCAGCATGCTGCGCGACCTTGTCGCTATCGTGCGCGATCTCGGCTTCGAAGAGGGCAATCACAGCGAGCCCGGCCAATATGTGATCGAAAAGGCGTTCGTCGAGAAATAGCGCGACGGCGCACGTATCGTAAAACTAAGAACGGCGGCCTGCTTCGGCCGCCGTTTTTTCGTGATCGGTGGCGCAATAATCTCAGCTTTATTTCGCGCGCCAAGGCAGGTGCTCCGGCGTCTCGGCAAAGACCCAGGCGCCGACGCCGAGAGCGGACGGAAAGCGCGCCATGATACATCCATCGTGTTCGGTGAACGCAACGCCGCCCTGCCGCAAGCAGCCGCAAAGCACCGGAATAGAGCGCACTGCGACAGCGTAGAGGCCGATGAAGGGCAATGACGGGATCGCGATGTCCGGCGTCAGCCGCGAGAACATTTCGGTGGTGACGAGCTGAACGCAGCCGCGGTCGAGGCGAATGGATTTTCCGATCGCGCCATCCGTCACCGGCCTGCCGAGAAAGCGCGCGAAGCGGCCGGTGGCCTCTTCGACATCTGCCGTGGCGATCACGACATCGATCAGTCCCGTCGCGCCGTTGGGATGCGACAGCCAGCGCGGCTGCCAGACGGCGGCCTCCGTGTGATGCGTCAGAATCTGAATCCGCCCTTCCGCCATCTCACCGGGCTCGACGCGCGTCACGGTGAATTTGGCGATGTCGGGGCCCGCTTCGGTCTCGACCGGACGCTCCATGTGCGCGAGCGGCCGCACGCGAAAGCCCGCTGCCTCAAGCCGACGATGCGCGGCGGCAGAGTCGGCGACCGAGAACGCCGCGAGATGCACGCCGGCATAGCGCGATATCGCGTTATCAAGCTCGCGGCCGAGCGCGGTCCCGGCGGTCTTGTAGAGAACCTCGATATAGCCGTGACGAAACATGCTCGTCACATTGCCGGTCCCGGTCGGAACCACGCCGCCTTCGCCGTCGGGATTGACCTGCACCGAACGCGGTGTCGGAGCAAAACCCGCACTCTTCAGCGCCGCGCTCGCGGCCTCAGGATCCCGCGCAAAGTGACCGACATGGTCGAGAAAAATCTCCTCGCCCAGCGGAAGCTGACGAGCGATTTCATCGGCATTCGCGCGGAGGGCCATTCAAATCTTGCGTTCTGTTGGACGGCGCTGGATTTGGCTTGAGGGAATAACCAGTCGTTGCGGCGGGCGACCTTAAGCTTTCCATTCCGGGCTCGCACGGAAAAAGTGCCGCCGCAAAACCGCATCCCTAACGCATTCGTGGAGTTCCGCCGCGCATATCACAATGGCGAGCTTGGCACGCGGATTGCACAGTTGCCGATCAAACGCGTCCCGCGGGCCCCTCTCGCTCCGCTAACGCCGCGACTTAACGCAACTTCGCCATCAGCAATCAGGAAGAGTGAAATGTATCATGTGAACAGGCGTGCTTTCATGACTTGCGGTTTGACGGCGCTCGGCGCCGGATCGCTGGCCGCCGCAGGCGCGCGATTGTCGCCGGCCTTTGCCGACGCCGACTATCCGAAATCGCCGATCCGCCTGATCGTGCCGCGCAGCGCCGGCGGCGTGCTCGACATTATCGGCCGCGATTGGGTGAATTCGGTCGCGCCTAATCTCGGCACCATCGCCGTCGAAAATTACGGTGGCGGCGGCGGCATGACCGGCACGGCGATGGTGGCGCATGCCACCGCCGACGGCTACACGCTCCTTCTCGGCAGCACCAGCGATCTCGTGCTCAACCCGGCTCTGGCGACCGAGCAATTGTACGATCCGGTGAAGGATTTCTCGCCCGTTTCCGGGCTCGCCATCTCGGTCGCGATGATCATGGTGAACCCGTCGGTGCCGGCGAAAAATCTGAAAGAGCTTGTGGCCTACGCCAAAGCCAATCCGGGCAAGTTGTCCTACGGCTCGGCCGGCGCCGGCACGATGTCGAATCTGTGCGGCGAACTGTTCAAGAAGCTCGCCGGCCTGCCCGACATCGTCCACGTGCCCTATAAGGGCGCCGCCCCCGGCTATACCGACCTCATGGCCGGCACCATTCCGATCATGTCGTCGAACATCACCGGCACCGTGCTGGCGATGCACAAAGCCGGCCAGGTGCGCATCCTCGCCGTGGCGACGGACCATCGCCTCTCGGTCGCGCCGGATATCGAGACGACGGCGGAAGCCGGTTATCCGGATCTGATCGCGCAGCTCTTTGTCGGTTTGTTTGCTCCGGCCGGAACGCCGAAGCCGATCATCGACCGTCTCGCCAAGGTCACGCAGGATGCGGTCGCCAACAAGGATTTTCAAAGCAAGCTGCAAGACGCCGGCTTCGAACAGATCGCGGATTTCGGCCCCGAACGCACCACGAAATACATGGCGGAAGAGCAAGTGCGGTGGACGCCGATCCTCAAGGAATCCGGTTTGAAGCCCGGCTGATTTTCGCCGCCGCGGCTGACACCAGGACTTGCGCTAAGTCTTGCGCTCGGCGCTGACGCGCTCCTCGGCGATTTTATGCAGCGCGGCGCGATCGATCTTGTTGGTCGAGGCGAGCGGCAGCTTGTCGAGGAACCAGATAAAGCGCGGGTGCTGATAGGCCGGCGCATTGGCGAGCGCGTAGCGCTTGATCTCGTCGACGGTCGGATGGCGGCCGGCTTTGGCAATAATGAAGGCGACCGGCTTCTGGCCCTTGATGTCGTCGTCAATCGGCACGACGGCCGCCTGACTGACGTCGGCATGCGTCTCCAGCATGCGCTCGACGTCGCCCGGATAAATATTCTCGCCGCCGGAATTGAACATGTCGTCGGTACGGCCGATGAAATAGTAAAAGCCGTCGGCATCGCGGCGGAACACGTCGCCGGTGCGATAGAAGCCGTCGGCACCGATCGGCGATTTCACATCCGGGCGATTGTGATAGCCGCTCATCACGGCGGGACACTTCATCTCCAGCATGCCCCGCGCGGCGTTTTGGCTGCCGCCGTCGACGAGCCGCACCTGCACCTTCGGATGCGGATAACCGACCGACATATCCGGCACCGGCAGCCCTTTGGGATGCGGCCCGAACACGACGGGCCCTGCTTCGGTCGTGCCATAAGCGTTGGTGACGGCCGCCTTCGGCAGCGCGCGCTTGAGCGCCGACATCAGGCTCTGGCTGACCGGCGCCGAACCCATGCGGACGAATTGAACGCTCGACAAATCGGTTCCCGCCAGGAGCTCTGATTCGCGCAGCATCATCGCGATCATCGGTGGCACCGCGGTGAGCCAGGTGCAGCGATATTTTTCGACGGCCGCGATGTAAGCGCGCGCCGTGAAATTCGGCAGAAGCACGATCGTGCTCCCCGCCGCGATGGCAAGTTGCGCCAGCGCCAGCGCGTTCATGTGATAAAGCGGCGCCGCGATCAGATAACGCTGCTGCGAAAGATCCTGCCCGGCGAGCCGCGTCTCGACGACCCAGAGATGGCTGTGGTGGGACAGCACGACGCCTTTCGGGATGCCGGTCGAGCCGGACGTATAAAGAAACATCGCGGGCTCGTCGGCGGCGGGCGCGACCGCGGTGAACGCGCCGGCATCGAGAAACCGGTCGAAGCCGCCCGGACCCGTATCGCCGAAACAGACGGTCGGAATCCCCGCAGGACAATCCGCGCGCCGCTCGCTGTCGCAGAACACGAGCTTTGCGCCGGCATCGCCGATGACGAAATCGATGGTCTTCTTCGGAAACTTGAAATTGACCGGGACCGCCACGAGGCCGGCGCGCATGATGCCGAAGCAGGCCGCGATATATTCGGCGCGATTGGCCGAAAGTACAGCGATACGGTCGCCGCGCCGAAAGCCGTCGCGGAGAAGCGCGCGCGCCACACCGTTCGCCATGGCATCGATGGCCGCGTAGCTGAACTCGCGGGGCTTACCGCCCTCCCCGCCGAGATCAATCACCGCGATCTTCGACAGATCGCGGTCCTTGTCGACCAGTTGTCCGAGATTCTGGGAAGAGAACATCGGCTTTTCACTTTGCCGCGGCCGAAACATATCTAAGCCTTCACATATTTAAGGCTTCGCACATTTAAGCTTTGGGCGGCGCATTGAAATAGGTGCCGCGCCCGCTCGCCAGCAGCTTGCCCTTGGCGTCGTAAACGAACGCTTCCGACGATGAGAACTGGCTGCCCAGCCGCACGATCTTGCCGCGGCAGGTCAGATCGCCCGGCATGGCCGCGCTGTGATAATCGACGCGCAGATCGATAGTCGGCACCGGACGGCCGACCTTCTTGAGCATAGCCCAGTCGGCGGCGAGATCGACCAGAGCGGCGAGCACGCCGCCATGGGTATAGCGCCGCTCCGGATTGACCACCCATTCCTCGCGCCAGGTCGCGGTGAGCTCGATGCCGTCGTCGTGCAGCGCGATGACTTTTAGCCCGAGCCATTGATGATACGGCGCGCGCGTGATCATCGCCTGCGCCTGTTCGAGTGTAATGTCTTGGCTAGCGTCTTGGCTCATGCTCTCACCGCTCACGGCGCGACAATGACTTTGCCGATGACTTCGCGATCCTGAATCAAGCGCAAACCTTCGATCGCTCCTTCGAGCGGCAGCACCTTATCGATCGCGGGCTTCATCTTGCCGGCCTCGATCAGCGCCATCAATCCTTTGAGATCTTCGTCGTAAAAGCTGTTCGAGCCTTGGATGTTGATCTCGAAACTCCAGACATAGCGCAGGTCTTCCTTCGGGTCGTGGCCCGCCGAGGCGCCGCACACCAGGAGCTTGCCGCCGCGCTTGATACAGCGCAGCGACGGCACCCAGGTTTCGCCGCCGGTGAAATTGACGACCACATCGACGCCGCCTTCATAGGAGCGGCGCTGCGGCTTGCCGTATTTCTCGACCGCCCATTTTGACCAATCGGTCTTGGTGTAATCGACCACCTCGTCGGCGCCCATCTCCTTCAAGCGTTGCAGCTTGTGTTCGCTCGAGGCGCAGGCAATGACTTCGGCGCCGAGCAGCTTGGCGATCATGACGCAGCCGGTGCCGACGCCGCCCGAGGCGCCGAGCACGAGAACCTTGTCGCCCTTCTTGACGGTATTGTGGGTGATCAGCATGCGGTGCGCGGTGCCGTAGGCGACCGGTAGCGACGCCGCTTGCGCGAAGTCGACGCCATCCGGCATCGCGACAAGCTGATCGGCCGCGACCAGGCAATATTGCGCCATGCCGCCGTCGAGCATTTCGCCCATCAGGCCTTTCTTCTTGTTGACGGGATTGACCAGAACGCGATCGCCGACCTTCCAGTTGGCGACGCCCTCGCCGATCTCGGCGATCTCGCCCGCCATATCGAGGCCGATGATGACCGGCAGCGGCACCTTGATGCCCGGCATGCCTTTGACGGTGAACAGGTCATGAAAGTTGAAGGACGACGCCCGCACCCGAATGACGACGTGGCCGGGCACGACCTGCGGGACCGGATAATCGTCGACGAGCTTGAGCTCATCGAGCCCGCCATGCGCCTTCAAAACCAGAGCCTTCATCGTCTTTGCCGTCACCACTGTCTCCTCAACTGCGGGCGTCGAGAACCCGATTCACGTGCGAGCACACTTCTCCGGCATCGACACCATAGACATGGATCGAGATCGCGGGTTCCAGGCCGGCATTGCCGAGCCGATGGATCTGCTCGAGCCCGGACCGAGCGAAGCAGCCGTAACCAGCATGCCGGGTCTCGGTGTGCAAGGGGATCGCTTGCGCGGCCGCGGCATCGAAGCGAAACAGCGTTTCGGCGAGGACGCCGCGGTGCACCGCATAGGCGCACCAAGTGTCGTGGGCGTGGACCGGGCTGAACTGGCCGCCGGTCCAGACCAGCGCGAGGATCGTGAAGCGGCTTTGCGGATCGGCATAAAGCACGTGACGGGCGTAGCGGTCCGGACAGGCGAGGCATTGATCGGCCGTCAGCAAGGTCGGATCGGCGGCAGCGGCGGCAAGGGCTGCGATCACGCGCTCGGCCATTCGGTCCGGCGCGCCTTCGCAGGCAGCGGTGATTGCGGCGGCGAGTCGTGTGAGCCCGGCAGCCGGCGTGGCTTCGGCCGGAAACGGAGCGGCAGGTGCGCTCGACCCTGCAACGATAGCTTCAAGCATTTGAAACTCCAATGAAATTCCAAGTCCGGACGTCGCATCGGGAGCGGCCGGATCGTCCCCCAATATCGACAGTCCATATATTCTATTTATACCTATAAAATAGTAGATTATACTACTTACTTCGAATTATGCAGTACGAATGTATCAAAATATGCGCTTATTAAGCAGCTTCGTTCTGCACAAATTTCGCGCACCGCGCGCGTCCCGATTGCGCCGACAATCAGGACCCTTAAACCTACGGCCGATCGCCAGCCCGAAGGATCGTCCATGCAAGAGAATTTCCGCCAGTTCCTCGACCGTTTGCGCCAGGCCGGAGAGCTCGTCGACCTGCACCAGCCGGTCGATATCCGCCACATCGCGACGCTGGTCGACCAGGCGAAGACCGCGCTCTTTTTCCACAAGGTCATCGGCTACGACATGCCGGTGGTGTCCGGCATCATCCGCACCCAGGAGCGGGCGATGATGTCGATGCACGCCGAGAACTACCGCGAGATCGAAGACAGGCTGCAGAACGCCATCGACAAGCCGATCCCGTCGAAGACGGTCAAGGCCTCGCCGGCCGACGAGGTGTTTCTCACCGGCGACGATGTCGACCTCTACAAGCTGCCGATTCCGATGTCGTCGATCTACGACGGCGGCCCGATGATCACCGCCGGCATCGTCATCGCGCGCGACCCGGAATACGGCCTCAACAGCGGCATCTACCGCTTCATCGTCAAGGAGAAGAATCTCACCGGCATCGACATCGTCACGCCGAACAATATGAAGATGTTCGCGCGGCGGGCGCTCGAGCGCGGCGAGCCGCTGCCGATTTCGATCTCCATCGGCACGCATCCGATCGAGATCGCGGGCGCCGGCTATCGCGCGCCGCTCGGCGTCGACGAAATGGCGATCTCAGGCGGGCTTCGCGGCGCGCCGGTCGAGCTCGCGCAATGCCGGACCATCGACCTGCCCTGCATCGCCGACGCCGAGATCGTGCTGGAAGCGGAAATCTTGCCGACCGGCTGGACTTTTCCGGAAGGCCGCTTCGGCGAATTCACCCGCCTCATGGGCGGGCTGCACTGGAACCCGCTGGTGCGCGTCAAAGCCATCGCGATGAAGAAGGACGCGATCTATTACAATCTGCACATGCCGTGGGAGAATACCTGGCTCGCGGCGCCGACCCGCTATGCCGCGATCCGCCAGGCGCTGAAGACCGCGGGCGTCGTCGTGAAAGACATCAACGTCACGCTCGGCGGCTGCGCCTTCTGGCACGCGGTGATCTCGATCAAGAAGCAGCCGGGCGAAGGCAAGAACGCGCTGCTCGCCGCGCTGTCGGTCATGGACCTCAAACACGTAGTCGTCGTCGACGACGATATCGACGTGTTCGACCCGGCCGAAGTGGAATGGGCGATCGCGACGCGGGTGCAGGGCGACCGCGACATCATGATCGTCGGTAATGCGCGGGCGAAGCCGCTCGATCCGAGCCTGCCGCAAGGGTTCGGCGTGGCGCCGACCGGCGCCAAGGTCGGCATCGACGCCACCATCCCGGAAGGCATTCCGCCCGAGCACTACGAGCGGATCACTTATGCCTATGCCGACACGGCGCATATCGACGACTACGTGAAGGGCAAGGCCGACGCGGCCGGCAATGGCGGCGACAACATCACGGTACGAAACCTCGCCGTGGAAATCCTCGCCACCATCGACAAGGAGCCGCTCTATTACACCGACATCGCCGAGCGGTTCGCGTCATATAATTTCGTCATGGTCGCGCGCGCGCTCGGTTATCTGCACACGACCGAACGCCTGTGGCAGGACCCGCGCGGCCGCATGTGCGTGCGCGGTTCCAAATTCGCCGCCGTGCCGCCCAAAAAGTAACGCCGCTCACTTCAGCTTGAGGCCGGCAGCGCTGATCACTTTGGCCCAGGTCTGGCTTTCGGTCGCAAGCTGCGCAGCGAAGGCATCCGGCGTCGAGCCCGCCGATGAGAAGCCGAGCTTATCGAGACGCTGCGCGATGTCGGGCAGCGCTAGCACCGCGCGGGTCTGATCGCTGAGCGTCGTAATAATGTCCGCCGGCGTTCCGGTGGGAACGAAAATGCCCTCCCAGGCCTCGCCGTCCAGCCCCGGATAGCCGGCTTCGATGATGGTCGGCACATCCGGCAAAGCGCGCGACCGCGTTTTGCTCATGGTCGCGAGCACGCGTATTTTGCCCGTCGGCACCAGCGGTGCCGCTGCCGTCAGCCCGGCAAAGCAGATCTGCGTGTCGCCGGCGAGCACGGCTTGCGTCGCCGGGCCGGTGCCGCTGTAGGGCACATGCACGATGTCGAGATTGAGCGCCTGGCGGAAGCGCTCGCCGAGCAAATGCGATGGCGTACCGACGCCCGCCGAAGCGTAGCTGTATTTACCGGGCGTCGCGCGCACCAGCGCGACCAGCTCGGCAACGGTCTGCGCCGGCACCGCGGCATTGACCGAGAATGCGGTGGGAAAGCCGGCCGCCAGTGACACCGGAGCAAAATCCTTGATCGGATCGTACGGCACTGTCTCGTAAAGCAGCGGATTGATGATGTGATTATTGGCGGTAATGAGAATCGTATAGCCGTCCGGCGGAGATTTCGCCGCCTTCTCGGTGCCGATATTGCCGCCGGCGCCGACGATGTTATCGATGAAAAACTGCTGACCGAAATGGTCGGAGAATTTCTCGGCCAGCAGGCGGCTGAACACATCGCCCGGCCCGCCGGGCGCAAACGGCACGATCACACGCACCGAGCGCGACGGATAGGCTTCGGCCCGCGCCGCGCGCGGCATGGCCTGCAGCGTCGCGACACCGCCTGCTGCCAGCAAAAGTTCACGCCTGGATAATTTCATCGGATCCTCCTCGAATACATCGCGGAACGCCGTTGACCCGGCGTCAGACAACAATCGTTATTTTGGTTGATAGGGACTTTGTTGGACCGGGACTATAGCCACAGTCCCTTCCGCCTCAAGATATAAGGTATAGCAAGTGCTGCCGCTTTAATGCGCAGAATGAGCCTGCGCGAAGTCCGGCGCGCAGGCCCATTTTCTTCTGCTGCTGAAATTGCAGCGCCCGGTTTCAAAAATGGCGCCGGGCAGGCGATTGTTTGCAGAGCCTATGCTGCCGCCTCATGGCGGCCATGCCCGTCGTGCCGGCCGTCGGCGCTCAGCTGGAACATGGCAAGCTGCTCGTACATCGACTTGACCTGCTGCTCCAGGGTCTTGGCGGTCGCCGCGTTCTCCTCGACCAGCGCCGAGTTCTGCTGCGTCACCTCGTCCATCTGGTTCAGCGCCCGGTTGACCTGCTCGAGGCCGGTCGCCTGTTCGGTTGAGGCGGCGGCAATGTCCGACACGATGTCGACGACTTGTTTGATCGAGTCGACGATCTCGTGCAGCGCGGTGCCGGCCTTGTTGACGAGATCGACGCCGTCCTTCACCTGGCCGCTCGAATTGGTGATAAGGTCCTTGATGTCTTTCGCCGCCTGCGAGGAGCGCTGCGCCAGGCTGCGGACCTCGGAAGCGACCACGGCAAAGCCGCGGCCCGCTTCGCCGGCGCGCGCCGCCTCGACCGCGGCGTTGAGCGCCAGCAGATTGGTCTGCCGCGCGATCTCATCGATCACGCCGATAATGTCGGAGATCTTGCGCGAGGAGTCCTCGATGCGCGCCATGGCGTCGACCGCCTTGGCCACGACCTGCCCGCCGCGGTCGGCAACGTCGCGCGCGCCGCCAGCCGACTTGCTCGCACGCTGCGCATTCTCGGCGTTCTGCCGCACCGTCGCGGAAATCTGTTCCATCGACGCCGAAGTCTGTTCGAGGCTCGCCGCCTGCTCTTCAGTGCGCTGCGACAGATCCGTGGTGCTGGCCGACAATTCGCCGGACGCGTTTGCAATCTCCCGGGTCGCTGAGGCAATCGCGCCGATGCTTTCGTGCAGGCGCATGCCCATCGCGTTGAAGTCGTCCTTGATCTGACGATAGGACTCGGTGAAGCCTTCGGCGAGGCGGTGGCCGAGATCGCCCTCCGCCATCTTGACCAGGCCTTCGGCGAGGAGACGAACGATCTTCGCCTGCTCCTGCGCCGCCCGCGCCTGCGCTTCGGCGTTTTTCTGCTGCTCGGCCGCAGCCTTGGCCTGGACTTCCGCTTCGGCCTTCTGCCGGCGCACGGCTTCTTCGGTCTCGCTATGCGCCTTCTCGGCCGAGAGCACCTTGAACTCTTCGACCGCAGTCGCCATCGCACCGATCTCGTCCTTGCGTTCGAGACCGGGCAGGACCACGTCGAAATCGCCGCCGGCGAGCTTGCGCATGGCGGCGCTGAGCTGATGCAGCGGATTGCTGGCGCGGAACGAAACCACCCACATCATCGCGGCGACAAGCGCGATCGCGCAGGCCATCAGACAGAGCTGAAGGATGAGGCTCCACAAGGCGTTCGCGTGCAGATCGGCGGCGTGATCTTTTGCGATATCAAGCGCGATCGTTGCGGTGTCCTGGATCGGCGCCTGCTTGGCGATCGACATCACCGACCACTGGTCGGAGGTGACGCCCGGAGGCTGGCCGGAAATCAGCGCTGTCAATGTCTTCATTTGCAGCGCCGCATAGTCCGGATCCAAGAAGACGTGGTCGACCTTCGCGATCGTCTCGGTGAGGCGCGGCGGCAGGGACAGGCCGTTGGCCATCTGTTTGAGCGACGCCCAGGTGATGGTGTATTTGCTGACATCGGCCAGATAGTCGTTCATCGCCGTCGGCGAGACCGGCTTGCCGCCGAGCGGAAACAGAATGACAAGCGTCGCTTCGCCACTCGAATTGCGCATCGTCCAGGCGAGCTGCTTGATCTCCATCATTTGATCGATAAAGGCATCTTGCAATTTGACCGCCGTCGTAACACTGGTCGATAACTTATCGACCAGGCCGAAAAGCTCGTTGGTCTCCTTGAAGGCCTGCTCGGCGAGACCAGCCGGACGCGATGCTTTCGGCTGCGCCAGCGCCGCGGCCGTCGCATCGTGCAGCGCGGTGACTTGCTTCACGCGATCGGCCAATTCCGCGGTCAGCGCTTGCTGGTCGGAAAAATTGACTTGTGGCAGGTAGTCCAAAGCAGAGTGCAGCGCCGCCATCTCCGAGGTGCGCGCCTTGCCGAGAATCTGCGACACGCCAGTCCTATCGGATTGAAGGTCGATGGACGTCGTTGCCCGGTCGATGCGCAGGTTAAAGAGAGCCGTGAACAGATTGCTCTCGGCATTGGCGGCAGCTTCCGCTTGGCTTGCCACAGCCAGCCGATTCCAGGAGTCCCATGCGTTCAGCGCCAGCATGACGATGACGGCGATGCCGAGCGTCATGATGACGGTTTTCAGAAGTGTACTGATCGTCACGCGATTTAACATGGCAGATCCTCTGGCGGGTCCTCTGGCAAATCCTAAAAAGCCAATAGCGGGCCGATACCGTCGGTTGCGGTTGGCTTCAGCCGTCACTAAAACCGATTAAGTTTTAAGATCAGTTAACTAAAATGAATTTCCAAAGACGCGGCGGACCCGCCCACCCCGACCTAACAGCGCGGCTTCTGATTAGATCCCGGTCAGGCTTTGGGAACGTAATTTCGCCAGTTGTCGGGCCGCGGCGGCATTTCGGCGAAGCTTTCGCGGCTATCCGCGGCACGCCCGATGAGATCGGCGGCATCGACCTGTTTTTCCTTCAAATAAAGTTCGAACTCGCCGAGCGCGTCGGACAAGACGCCATAGCCCCGCAGCATGACGGCGGACGCCATCTGTACGGCACTGGCGCCGGCCAGCATCATGCGTGCAATGTCGAGGCCAGACTGCACCCCGTTGATGCCGATCAGCGGCTTGTCACGCCCGAGCCGCGCCCGCGACATGGCGAGCCAGTAGCAGGTCAACGGCAGATTCCAGTAGCCGCCGATGCCGAGCACCGTATCGAGCATGGGCTTGAACGTATCGACGTCCGGAATGAGACCGAGCAAACGGCCGGCCATCGTGACGGCTTCGGCGCCGGCGCCGAACGCCGCATCGGCAAGTTCGGGCACCCGCTCGCTCTGGCCCGTGGTCTTCACCCACAATGGAATCGTCACGGCCTTGCGCACCGCCCCAACGATCTCTGCGACGCGCTTGGGATTAAGCTCGGTCGAGACCGCGCCTTTTTGCGCGACGCTCGCATAAGGCGTTCCGATATTGAGCTCGAGGACGCGCAATCCGGCCTGCTCGATCTGCCGCGCCATCGCGAGCGCGTGATCCATGTCGGCCAGGATCACGCTCGCCACGACGACCGTATCGGAGGCGCGCGCTTCGCGATCGAGCGTGATTGCCGAATTGAGCCATTGCTCGAACGATGCCGGCCCGAGCCCGGTGCGACAGGCGATCGTCGTCGACGGCGGCGCATCGGGTCCCCACGGCACCGGCCGCCAATGCTCGTCGAGCGCCGCATATTCGGCCGCCTGCAATTGATCTTTCGCCGCCTGCGTCTCGTTGACGGATTTCAGAACGATAGCGCCGACGCCGGTCTTCAACGTCGCGCGCACACCGCTGTCGTCGATGAGATGATCGGCCGAGCCCGCGATCAGCGGATTCTTCAGCGCGACGCGGCCGACCTTGGTGTTGAGCGTGATCGCCATTTCTTCCCCAGCAACGTCGCCGACATCCGCGCCTGTCTCGCTCTGCGAGACAACAACGCCATTCTTGTAATGCATTGAAGCTTGATGTTAGGCACTGTCAACCAACGAGATCAGAGGACACGCATGCGCCAAGGTCCGACATTACTTCTCACGATCAGCATCGCGATTTTCTCTTTGCTCGGACCAGCAACGGCGCAGGCGCAAACTTGGCCGTCGCGTCCGGTGACTGTCGTCGTGCCGTTCACCGCCGGCACGGCGAGCGATCTCGTCGCCCGCGGTCTCGCCGCTTATCTCGGCTCAGCGCTCGGCCAGCCTTTCGTCATCGATAATCGCGGCGGCGCCGGCGGCAATATCGGCAGCGCGGCCGTCGCACGTGCCACACCCGACGGTTACACGCTGCTGCTGGCGACGACGGGCCCTGCGGCGAACAACAAGCTGATCTATAAAGGCATGCCCTACGATCCGCAGCGCGATTTCGCGCCGATTGCGCTGATCGGCAAGTCGCCGGTTCTCATCACGGCCAAGGAAAATTTCCCGGCCAAAACCGTCAAGGACCTGATCAATTACGCCAAGGCGAATCCCGGCAAGGTCACGGCTGGCTATCCGGGCAACGGCACGCTCGGCCACATCACCGGGGAACTGCTGCAGCAGCGCGCCGGCGTGAAATTCGTCCAGGTGCAATATCGCGGCAGCACCGCGATCATCGACGACCTGCTGGGTGGCTCCATCGACGTCGCCATGGATTTCGATGGCGCCCTATGTGCCGTTCGTGCAGCAGGACAAATTGCACGCGCTCGGCATCGCCAGCGCGAACCGATGGCCGCAACTGCCGAACGTGCCGACCATCGCGGAATCCGGCCTGCCGGGATTCGAAGCCTCAGTGTGGTACGCCTTCGTCGCGCCGAAGGATGCGCCGCCGGAGATCGTGGCGAAGCTCAATGCCGCGGCCAATGCCTATCTGAAAACGCCTGCGGCTTCGCAACTGTTCCAAAATCTCGGCATCCAAGCCGCCGGCGGCACGCCGGACCAGCTGAAAGCCTTTGTCGATGCCGAACTCGACAAATGGGGTCCCATCATCAAGGCGGCGAATATCCAGTTCTGAGATCGGCCGCCGGTGCCGAGACCGCGATCAAGCCGGCTGAAAGCGCGTGCCGATGCCGGGCTTGCTTTGGCCGAGACCGGGCAGCTCCCAGACGCCGGCGCCGGACGGATTGATGTCGGCGGCGATATCGACGTCGATCAGATAAGGCTTGTTGGCGGCGATGCCCTTGCGGATCGCCTCGCCGAGATCGCCGGCGCGGTCGACGCGCACGCCCTCGACGCCGCACGAGCGCGCCATCGCCGCGAAGTCCGGATTGTAGCGCTCGCCGGTGAGCGGATCGTGGAAGTCGGTCGCAAGCTCGCGGCCGTTCGAGATAGCCGCGCTGCAGGCCGCGGATCGAGGCATAGGCGTAGTTGTTCCAGACCACCCAGACCACGGGCAGATTATATTCGACCGCCGTGCCGAGCACGTTGGCATGCATGAAGAAGGCGCCGTCGCCGCACACCGAGACGCAGGGACGATCGGGCGCTGCGAATTTCGCGCCCATCACGCCGGCGACGCCGAAACCCATCGGGCCGAACCCCATCGAGCCGATCAGCGAGTCCGGCCGCTGCGGCTTGCAGAAGCCGAGCAGCCAATTGTGGTGCACGCCGATATCGCTGACCAGGATCGCGTCCTCGGGCAGCGCCTTGTCGATCTCGAGCGCAGCGCGCTGCGGATTGATCGGCGTGGTGTCGTCGGAAAAGCCGGGCGCAACGAACTTGTCCCATTCCTTGCGATAGCCGTCGATCTGCCAAAAGCCATTTCTTGCGCGCGTCGGCGCGCTTGTTGAGATCGGCGCGGCGGTCGAGTTCGGCGAGGATCTGGCGCAGGAAGGTGCGCACGTCGGCCATCAGGCCGAGCGCGACCGGATAGTTGCGGCCGATCTCCTCCGGATCGATGTCGACATGAATGAGCCTGGTCGGCGGAATGGTGAAGGAATAGCCCGGGATCCAGGAGCTCGACGTGCGGTCGTCGAAGCGCACGCCGAGCGCGAGCAGCACGTCGGCCTGACGCGTGGCGTGGTTGGCCTGATAATGTCCGGCGCGCGCGACGAGCCCGAGCGCCAGCGGATGATTGGTGTCGATCGCGCCGAGCCCGCTCGCCGATGCCGCCACCGGAATCTGCAGGCGCTCGGCGAGCCGCAGCAATTCTTCGCCGGCGCCGCCGTAACGCACGCCCTGCCCGACGATCATCACCGGCCGCTCGGCGCCAAGCAGCATGTCGACCGCTTTGACGACGCCTTCGGGATCGGCGCCGCAGCGGCTCGAAATATTGGCGTTCCATTCTTCGCGGCTTCGGCGCTTCCTCGGCGGCCGATTCCATGAACACGTCGAACGGCACGTCCAGCACCACCGGGCCCGGCCGGCCGGTCACCATCGTCTTCCAGGCCTGGCGCACCGCGAGCGGCACCATCTCGCCGCGCGTCGGCTGAAACACCTTCTTGCAATAGGAGCGCACGGTGGAAGGAAAGTCGGCCTGATAATGCCGATACAGTTCCTGGAACGCGCCGCGGTTGAACTGGCTCGTCGGCACGTTGCCGGTCACCGCCATGAACGGCACCGAGTCGAGAAAGGCATTGGCGAGCGAGATCGGCAGGTTCGCCGAGCCCGGCCCGCAGGAGGTGAAGGTCGCGGTCGGCCGGCCCGATACGCGGTAATAGACGTCGGCCATGAAGCCGGCGACGCTTTCATGGTGCACCGAGATGGTCTTGATCTCGTGCGGAACGCTCATACAGCGCGTCGATGAACTGGATATTGCCGTGGCCGCACAGGCCGAACACCTTCGGCACCTTCTCCTGGATCAGATAATCGACGATGACCTGGGCGCCGTTGAGCATATTGGTCGTCGACATCGGTTCCCTTCTCCGCCACGGCGCGGAGCCTCAGAACACGGCGGCACGCCAAAATCTGCGCGCAGACCCTATGTCTCATAATGCTGTACGTCAATTTATATTGTGGTATGGAGGGCGACCCCGTTCGGAGGCCTTCCGGTCGACACCGCCGCGCCAAGATCAAAACTGCCGCCAAGCCCAGCATGGCGGCGCCGGCGCAGGCCAAGGTCGCCCGGCTTGCCCCGCCGCGGTCCCTTGCCGACGACGTCGACAACGACGCCGACGACCGGCAGCGCGTCGGCATCCAGTCGCTCGGCCGCGCCTTCGCGATCCTCGAAGAGGTCGCGCGCCACCGCGACGGCATCGGGCTCGCCGATCTTGAGCAAGCTGGTCGGCCTGCACAACTCCACGACGTTCCATCTCGCAAAGACCATGGTCTCGCTCGGCTATCTCCGCCAGGAGAAAGAGACCAAGCGCTACCGCATCGGCCGGCCGCTGTTCGCGCTCGCCGCAAGCGCGCTCGACGAAATCGAGATGGTCAATGTCGCAACCCCGGTGCTCGAGGAGCTGTCGCGGCAAACCGGCGAAAGCAGCCATTTTGCCGTGCGCATGGGCGACGCCGTCGTCGTGATCGCGCGCACCTGCGGCCCCGGCGCGTTCCAACTGACCGACCGCGTCGGCGTGGTGCGCCCGGCCCATTGCACCGCGCTCGGCAAGATCGATCCTGGCCTCGCTGCCGCCCGATCAGTTCATGCGTTTCCTCGATCGCGTCGGGATTGAAACCGTCGACGGAAAAGTCGATCACCGAAGTCGCCGTGCTGTTGCGCGAGATCGACGAGATCAGGCGCACCGGCATCGCTTACGACGACGGCGAGTTCAATCCGGAAGTGCGCTGCGTCGCGGTGCCGGTCACCGACTTCACCGGCCAGGTGATCGGCGCGCTCGGCATTTCCGGCCCGGTCTGGCGGCTGTCCAATCAAGCTGTCAAAAGTCGGACGAAGATCGTGCAAGAGGCCGCCGTGCGCCTGTCGGGCGAGTTCGGCGCCGCGCAGACAAGTTGAGCGACGCCCACCTTGCGCGGAAGTCGCCTAGACCATGATCCAATTCGATTGAAACGGATCATGGTCTAGATTTTTCGTTTGAGCATGATCTTTTTTCGGAAAACCGGTTTCCACTTTTCCGGATCATGCTAGCCGGCGATCGACGGCGCATCCGCTTTCTGGCTTTCGAATTGTCCGAACGCGTCGAGGGCGTGGGCGGCATACATGACCGAAGGACCGGCACCCATGTAGATCGCCATACCGAGTGCCTCGACAACTTCATCACGCGAAGCGCCGTGATCCAGCGCGGCCTTGATGTGGAAACCGATGCAATCGTCGCATCGCACCGCAACCGCTATGCCGAGCGCCACGAGTTCCTTCGTCTTGCCATCGAGGGCCTTGGGCGCCGACGCCGATTGCGCAATCGCAGAAAACGCCTTCATGACGTCCGGCGCGTTATTTCGCAATTTTCGCAATTGCGCCGTCATTTCTTTAGTGTGATCGGGCCAATCCATGATGCGTACTCTCCTCGTTCGATAACTGCCTTCGCTGGCAAGCTCGGCCCTTCGACGCTGGTGCGGGACACGTGGAAAGTCCAAGCACGCTATACAGCGGGCAAACACCAAAGAACGCCGTCGCCAGCGGCACCACCCCAATCCATCCCAGCCAATTCCACCCAGTGCTTGGGAATCCGACAGGGACGGCATAGGCGATGAGCGCGATTCCGATCACACATCGCGCGAGACGGTCCATCATTCCGACATTCACACGCATCGCATTCTCCTATCGCGGCTTGCACTTTATCTCCGATAGCCGTCCCGCAAGATCGGGCCTTGATTTAAGTCAAGCGCGACCGTTTTGCGCACGATAAAGCGCCCAATTCCATGGCATGTACACTAGCAAGCGGGCCATGCCGCAGAAGCCGGTGATGCCAGCCGTCATCAGCCCCGTGCCGACAAAAAGCGGCACAGCAAAGAACCATGGCGACACCGACAGGCCGAGCAGCGTACCGAACAGCGCCATGCCGCCAGCGCCAATCTGCACCTGGCGCTGCAGCTCAATCGGCTGGCGCCGGTCGGCGACGACCGGCAGGCCGACTTTTTTCAGCGCTTCCATTCCGCCGCCGACAATAAAGGCTTCGCAGTCCGCGCCGAGTTTGCCGGCAAGCCGCGACGCGTTAGCGATCGTGCGGGCTCCCGTTTTACAGTGAAATAAGACCGGCTTGCCCTTTGGCAGCGCCAAATCCGCCTCGTCGAGTTTGGACAACGGCAAGTTACGGGCCCCGGCGATCTTCTCGCGGGCGTGCTCATCGGCCTCGCGAATGTCGAAGAGGATCGCGCCCTCATTCAACAAGCGCTTGGCCTGATCGGAGGAAATGGCGGGCAGCGACACGGGATGAAGCGACATGAGATTAAGTCCTCTTCGAATCGGCGATATGTCGTCGTTTTTTCGGCGCACAGAACACCCGATGCAGCGTCGCAAATAGTTCTTCAATTCTTGGATCGGCGATCCGATACCAAAGGGTCTGACTTTCCCGCCGGAAGGCGACGAGACCCTCATCCCGCATTTTCGCCAAATGCTGCGACAGCGCCGATTGCGATAAGCCTGCGGCATCGGCAAGCGAATTGACGGTCGCTTCGCCCCATTCGACCAGCTTGCAGAGAATCATCAGCCGCCGCTCGTTGGCGAGCGCGCGCAGAATCCCGGCGACTTCCGTCGCCTTCTTCTCCAGCATATCCGGGTCGAATTCCTGCACCGTCACGTCCATTACTTTAGTATTTACTTATTTAGCGATAACTAATGTAATGTCAAGGCTCCGCTGGATCGGCGATTTGGCGGATGCCTGCTTCGGCGCGTGAGCGGTCGTCGGGCTCCAGTTCACGGCATCGCTATTCGCGCGAGAGCGAGCGGGGAGATTTTCTGCACCAGGCATTGCGTGTTAGGCAGACCGGCGCCTTCCGTGAACATGGGGCATTGGATATGGGGCTGTTAGACGATGATACCGCGCTGGTGACGGGAGCCGCATCCGGAATTGGGCGAGGAATTGCCCGCCTGTTGGCACAGGAGGGGGCGCGCCTGGTCTTGAGCGATGTCAGCGCCGAGTCCGGCCAAGCACTCGCGCGCGAGCTCGATGCGACATTCATTGCCGCCGATCTCGCCGAACCGGCCGCGGCGCGGCGGCTGTTCGATGCCGCGCAAGCGACGCTCGGCAGCATCTCCATCTTCGTCCACAGCGCCTCGCCCAGACGTTCCGAAGATCAGACCGTGTTGGCCGTCACCGAGGCCGAGTGGGACGCGATGGTGGATGTGGGGCTGCGCGCGGGCTTCGTTCTCGGACAATCGGTCGGCGCGCATATGAAGGCGCGCGGCATCAAGGGACGTATGCTCTATGTGACGTCCCTGCATGCTTATTCGCCGCGCAATCTTCCGCACTACAGCGCGACCAAGGCCGGGCAAACCATGCTGGTGAAAGAGCTCGCCCGCGCGCTCGGCCGCGACGGCATCCGCGTCAACGCCATCGCGCCGGGCGCCATACCGGGAGGCGGATTCAACGCCGACGTTACGGCGCTCGAAGCGATGATCCCGCTCGGCCGCACCGGCACACCGGAGGATATCGCGGGAATGGCGCTGGCGCTGTTGTGCGACCGGTTCTCGCGTTATGTCACGGGCACCACCGTCGCGGTGGACGGCGGCTTGGCACTTTATAATTGGATCCCGTTTCCCAAGCCGTGACGGGTGGAGACGCCAAGCTGGGGGTGCATTTTGGACAGTGTCGATTTTGATGCCTTGGAGGCGCAGGCGGAGGCGAAAATGCCGGCAGCCTCATGGGCTTTCTGCGCGACCGGCGCCGACGACGAGATCAGCGCGGTCGAGAATATAACGGCATGGCGGAACATGCGGCTGCGGCCCCGCGTACTCAATGACGTCACCACTATCGACACGCGGATAACCTTGCTGGGCAGCGCGGTGCCGACGCCGATCCTGGTGGCGCCGACGGGACGGCATAAATTGTTTCACGCCGATGGTGAACGCGCGACTGCGCGCGGCGCTGCGGCCGCCGGTGCGGCCTATGTGATGGCGAGCAACTCCAACGTGATCATCGAAGACGTCGCCGCCGAGCGGCGCGACGCGCCGCAATGGTTTCAGCTCTACTATTGGCCGAACCGCGCCGAAGTCGAAGCCTTGATCGACCGCGTCGCGGCGGCGGGGTTCACCGCGCTGGTGCTGACTGTCGACGCGCCGGTCGGCGGCTGGAGCCCGCGCGCGGCGCGCGCGCAGCACGAGCCCTCGCCCGATATTCTCAACATCAACATGCCCGGCGCGCCGATGGCCCGCACCTTTTATCATCCCGACTTCGCCGGCAAGGTTTTGTATCCAGCCACTTGGCGCGAACTGGAGTGGCTGGTGCAGCGCTCGCCGCTACCGGTCATCGTCAAGGGCGTGTTGCGCGCCGACGACGCCGTGCGCTGCGTCGAAAGCGGCGCACGCGCAATCATGGTCTCCAATCACGGCGGCCGTCATCTCGACACCACGGTGACCACCGCCGCAGCGATCGGCGAGGTGGCGGCCGCTCTCTCCGGCAAGGCCGAGGTCTATGTCGACGGCGGCATCCGGCGCGGCACCGATATTTTCAAGGCGCTGGCGCTCGGCGCCCGCGCCGTGATGATCGGCCGGCCGGCCATCTGGGGCCTCGCCGTGCGTGGGCCCGACGGCGTCAAAGACGTGCTCGAGCATCTGCGCATCGAGCTCGTGCGCGCGATGCAACTTTCCGGCGCGGCGACGCTTATGGACATATCGCCGGACTTCGTCGTGCCTCTGCCACGCGCTTGAGTCGCGAGCGCGGAAGGATAGTTGTTCCGTAGCGGCTAATTGCCGAGAGTGAAGTGGATGAAGTTCGACCAAGGTGAGATCGACAAAGCGCCGCGCCCGAGCACCCTTCGCATCTTTTGGGAGCGTCTGAAGGAACATTCGCTGGCGCGGATCGGGCCCGGGCTCATCACCGGCGTCGCGGACGACGATCCGAGCGGTATCGCGACCTACTCTCAGGCCGGCGCGCAGTACGGCCTCAACATGCTTTGGACGATGCCCTTGGCGTTTCCGCTGATGGCGGCGATCCAATCCATGTGCGCGCGCATCGGCCGGGTGACCGGGAAAGGGCTTGCCGCCAACATCAAGACCAGTTTCCCGCCAGTCATACTCTACGGCGTCGTCGTGTTGCTGCTGATCGCCAACACACTCAATATCGCCGCCGACGTCGCGGCCATGGGCGAGGTTTCGGAGCTTGTCACTGGCTTCGATCGCCACCTCATGACTTTGTTGATTGTGGTGGGGACACTGGTTCTGCAAGTGTTCGTCCCCTATCACCGCTACGTCTTTTTCCTGAAGTGGCTGGCACTCTCGCTGGTATCCTATGCGGCCGTGCTGTTCACGGTCCACGTGCCATGGGGTGGCTGGCGAATTCGCGTTCATGCTTTTTGCCATCGGCATTTTGGGCGTTGGTTTGATCGGCGTGCCGGTCCTCGCGGGCTCCGCCGCCTATGCCCTTTCCGAGGCCATGGGATGGAAGTTTGGTCTTGAACGGAAGGCAACCGGCGCCGGCGGATTCTACGGCGTCATTGCCGTCAGCGTCCTTGCCGGACTCATCATCCAGTATTCGCCGATTAGTCCGATGAAGGCGCTGTTCTGGAGCGCGGTCATCAACGGGATCGTGGCCGTACCTCTCATGGTCGTGATTATCCTGCTCGCATCCAAGAAATCCGTCATGGGTGACTTCACCGCCAGTCGGCCGATCATTTTTCTCGGCTGGATCGCAACGGCCGTTATGGGCGTCGCCGCTATGTGCATGTTTATCCCAGGCTAGAGAGCATTCCCCACTTAAGACGACGCATAACCTGCGTGTGCAAGATAGTTAGCGCATTCGCCTTGTGTGAAGGCGCCGAGAACGTCTGCGATTGCGTCCCAAAGCGAGTCTCTTGTTCGTGCGGCGGCCTTGCGGAGCAGGGTCTTGAGCTTGGCGAAGGCCATCTCGATGGGATTGAGGTCGGGAGAGTACGGCGGCAGGTAGAGGAGGAAGGCACCTCGGGCCTCGATCGCGGCGCGGACGCCCCCGACTTTGTGCGCGGGCAGATTGTCGATCACGACGATGTCGCCCTCCGACAGGCTTGGGGCCAGCACCGTCTCGACATAGACCAGGAAGGCTTCGCCGTTCATCGGTCCATCGAGAACGAAGGGTGCGACAAGCCCGTCGCGGCGCAGTCCGGCGGTGAAGGTGGTGGTTTTCCAATGTCCCCACGGCGCCTTGCCGATCAGGCGCTGGCCCCGGCGGCAGCGCCCGTGAGTGCGGACCATCTTGGTCGAGGTTCCGGTCTCGTCGACGAACACCAGGTGCTTGGCATCAAGGCTGGCCTGGCCGGCCTTCCAGCATTGCCGCGCCGCGGCTACGTCGGGGCGCTCCTGCTCGGCGGCGTGCAGAG
Source organism: uncultured Alphaproteobacteria bacterium (assembly GCA_963761185.1). Lineage (GTDB taxonomy): Bacteria > Pseudomonadota > Alphaproteobacteria > Rhizobiales > Xanthobacteraceae > BOG-931. The sequence continues at coordinate 2,574,847 of CAVXFY010000009.1, read as the reverse complement.
TTTTTTTTGAAGGTCACACCGTGCCGCTTGAAGAACCGATCGACCGAGCTGTCCGTGGTGCGCACCCCGCGCTGCTGCCATAGCCGCTCGACAATCTCCGCCAGGGTCAGGTCCGATTCCTGCTCGACCAGTTCCAACAACCATGCCGCATGCGGCTCCAGCGGCGAACGGCTCTTGCCGCCGCGCCGCTGCGGGCTGACGCTTCCCGTCTCCTTGTGCAAACTCACCCACCGGATTGACGAGGACTCGCTTACCGCAAACCGCTTGGCCGCCGCTCGCCGTGAACATCCCTCGGCAACGGCCGCAACCACCCGACTGCGAAGATCATCCGAATACGGCTGTCGTCCCATGGCTTCCCTCCGAATCAGAACAGCCATGGACTCACAACCAAAACCAGCCGGGAATCCCAAGCCCGATCACAATCGATTCATCAGAACTGGGGAACGCTCTAGTGCGCCTGACCCCAAGCCGGCGCTTCAGCGCTCGAACACAACGACGCCACGCAGATTTTTCCCGGCGTCGAGGTCGGCATAACCGCGATTTATCTGGTCGAGACGATAGGTTTGCGTGATCAGTTCGCGCAGCTTCAGCGTTCCCTTGCGATACAGTGCGAGAAGTTCGGGGATTTGCCGCCGCGGACTCGCAAAGCCGTAAACCGCGCCCATGATGGCCTTCTGGGTGGCAAAGAGTTCGAGCGGCGGAATCCGCATCTCCGTCACGGAATCCGGCGTCAGCGCGGTCACGACCACGTTGCCGCCCTTGGTCGTGGCCCGGAACGCCGGCAGCAGCGTCTCCGGCGGATTGATGCAGACGAAAGCGTGGTCGACGCCGATCCCGTCGGTCAGTTGCAGCACCTCGCGCGTGAGCCCTTCGCCTTGCGCGCCGACCCCGTGAGTTGCGCCGAACTCCCTTGCCCAATAGAGTTTTGCCGGCACGATATCGGCTGCGATGATTTTCGCGGCGCCGCACAGATGCGCGCCTTGGACCACGTTCATGCCATCCCCGCCGCAGCCCACGACGAGCACGCTATCGCCCGGCTTAACCCGGGACCGATAGCGCGCGGCGCCGACACCTGCCGGCACACCGCAGGCGACGAGGCTCGCGAGATCGAGTGGGATGTCCTTCTCGATCACAACGACCGAGGCCTGATCTACGACGGCATATTCGGCAAAGGCGCCGATCATGCAGAATGCACCCACGGGAACGCCCAGTTGGTCGCGCCGGCGGAATGTGCCGTCAAGTTGTGGTCCTTGGGTGATGCGCGGGCCTTCGGCGCAGAGATGATGCAGACCCTGTCGGCACCACCGGCAAACGCCACAGGCCGGGATAAACGTGAGCACGACGTGGTCGCCGCGCGCAATCTCGCTGACCTCGGCGCCGATTTCCTCGACGATGCCGGCGGCCTCGTGGCCGAGCACCATCGGCCGCATCGCGACGCGTCGCTCGCCGCGCATCACGTGATAGTCGGTGCGGCACAGGCCCACGGCGACGATACGCACCAATAGCTCGGTAGGTCCCGGCGGATCGAGGGTAATACGCTCGACCGACAGCGGCGAGCCGACGTCGCGAAATACGGCAGCGAGGCAATCCATGAAAGTACATTACACTTACACGCACCGACCGACCAATGGACTTCCGTCAGCCGCGCGAACTCAAAAAATCCGACGGCCGATGGCCAATCGTACACAGTCGATCAGGGTCTCGAACTGCTTTGCCCATGGCGGGACCGGCACGGCGGCACGACTCCAGACAACCGACGCGTCGTCGGCCGATCGCCGCCCACACGGACCCTTTCAATCGATTCGTCGATGACACAAAGATCGGCAAGGATGCAGATGCCGCAGTCCTTGGCCGGTGCATCCGGAAGCGCCAAAGCGGCCTCGCGGCAAGCTTGGCGCAAGGTGCGAAGGGGCTTGAGTAAGTATTGGCTGGCCACAGTCATGCTCCATCATTCCGAATCATTTGAATGACGCAACAGCGATTGGCGGCATGCCGGCCCTTGCGGAAGGTGTCCGCATTGATCCAAATCAAATTGGCTCGGGCGATTGCGGCACCGATACCATAAGCCAGTCGCGATACGCCCGATTTGGCTCCGTAGCCGGACGCGACCGGACTTCTGCTTCGTTTGCGATCAGGCGACCCGCTGACGTGCCGCGGCCGGCCGCTGTTCGCGGGTTGGCGCAGACCGCGCCTCGTCCGCGCTCTCGGCTGATTCGTCGAGCTTGAAGAAGGCAACGCGCTCGTCCATCGCCTTGGCCTGGTGTTCCAGGGTTTTGGCCGTGGCGGCGTTTTCTTCGACCAGCGCCGAGTTCTGTTGCGTCACCTCATCCATCTGCGTCAGCGCCTTATTGACCTGCTCGATCCCGCCCGCCTGTTCGGCGCTGGCATTGGCAATGTCGGCAACGATCTCAGCCACCGACTTGAACGAATCGACGATTTCGGTGAGCGCCGTGCCGGCCTGGTTGACGAGCGCAACGCCGTCCTTGACCTGTCCGTTGCTGTTGGTGATGAGGTCCTTGATGTCCTTGGCAGCTTGCGAAGACCGCTGCGCCAGGCTGCGCACCTCGGACGCCACCACCGCGAAGCCGCGGCCAGCTTCACCCGCGCGCGCAGCCTCGACCGCAGCGTTGAGCGCCAGAAGATTGGTCTGCCGGGCGATCTCGTCGATTACGCCTATGATGTCGGAGATCTTGCGCGAGGATTCTTCGATCTTCGCCATGGCTTCGACCGCCTTGGCGACGACCTGACCGCCACGGCCCGCGACTTCGCGGGTGCTGCCGACGGGGGAGTTCGCACGCTGGGCGTTCTCCGCATTCTTCTTTACCGTCGCGGCGATCTCTTCCATTGAAGAAGACGTTTGTTCCAGGCCGGCGGCTTGTTCCTCGGTGCGTTGCGACAGATCCGTTGTGCTGGTCGAGATTTCGGCCGAAGCACTGGCGACCTCGTTCGCGGAAGCCTTGATGTCCGCGATCGTCGAGCCGATCCGCTCGGCCATCGCGTTGGCATCTTTCTTCAGTTTGCCGAACATCCCCTGATACTCGGCGCTGATGCGCTGGGTCATGTCGCCCGCGGCGAGCGCGTGGAGCATCCCGATCAAATCGTTGAGCGCCTTGGCCACGTTGTCGCACAGCGAATTGAGCGCGGTGCCGATATTGCGCACCATGCCGGTGGTGCCGGCGAGATCGACGCGCTGCGAGAAATCGCCGGCGACCGCGGCCTGGACGATGCCGCCGACCGCCGCCTCGAACTCGTCCGCCATTTTCTGCATCGCGGCTTCACGCTCAGCGGCGCTGCGCGCCTCGTTGGCCTTTTGCTCCGCTTCCAGCTTCTCCACGTGGAGCAGGTTTTCCTTGAACGCCTTGGCCGCGCGGGCGCTATCGCCGATCTCGTCGCCACGATCGGCATAGGCACTTCGACGTCTTTATTGCCCTTGGCGAGTTCATCGAGAACCACGCCGATCCGGCCGAGCGGCTTGGAAATGCCGCGGGCGATGATGAACGCAAGCGTCAGGCTGACGGCGAATGCCGCAGCAATCACGCTCGAGATTACGGTGAGCTCGTGGTCCGCGCTGGCGCGGATCGAGTCGGCTAATTCGATAAGGTCGGCGGCAATGCGGTCTTCGACCGTCTTGAGAAGATCGATGCGCGCCGTCGTGGCATCGAACCAGGTCTTGCCGTCTAAACCCTGCAATTCTCCCGATAGTCCGCCCGTGGCAATGACCTCACGCATTTTCGCAACGGTCTTGGCCGCGTCCCCCGACATGGTGCTCTCGAAGAAGCTCCGCTGTGCCGGCGTCGCCGCGGCGGTGAACAGGCCGAAATAGGCTTCTTGCGCGGCGCGCAGCCCAAGGATGCGGGCATAACTGGGCAGATCGAATTTTCCCTGATAGAGGCCCGCGGCGCCGACAGCGCGCTCCTGCCCTGCCCGTTCCTTGCCCTGCATCAGACTGACATAGGCCGAAATCGCGGTGGATGTCTCGCCGCGGCCGCTCACTTTGGCGATCTCGCCGGCAACGGTCAGAAGCTTGGCGATCGTGTCGGTGAAATAGGCGGTGGAGTCCTGCGTGCCGATACTAAGGCTGTCGATATCCTTGCGCTTGCCGTCGAGGAGGCCGAGCGCCGCACCGGCCTTCGTGGCGGCGTCCTTGAATTCGTCCGAAGTGGCCGTTGTGCCGACCGCCGACAGGAAGTCGGTGGCGGCCGCGCGCTGCTCGTTCGTGAGCTTGCGCTGAGCGGACAGTTCGTCGCGCATTTGCGCGCCTTTGCTGCTGACGAACACCGCCGACGCCCCGCGCTCGCGCTGCAGATGGTGGACCAGGCGGCTGATTTTAGTTGCCCCCTCCGCCATCTGCATCAGCGTGGCCATTTCCGACCGCACGCGCCATGTCTGAAACAAATCGTAGCCGGCGAGAACGGCAAAAATGACCAGAGGCACTGCAATCGCAATCACGAGCCGAGGGGTGATGCGCATGTTTGAGAATCGAAGCATGATTCCATTCCCCCGTCAGAAAGAGCGAAGTCGCGACGAATCGAGGCGTACCTGGCCGGTGGCTGACCCTTGCTGAGTTTTTGACAAATAGATTTTCTGCGTCAGCTTCGTTGCCGACGGCAAATATCAAACGATGCGCGCTGGCGTTGTTTGTTTGCTCAAAGGCAGATAAATAAAAATGGAATTAATGCCGCAAGTATTTGTGAGTATCTACCGACGCGAGAACTTTCCACGGAAACGCGCAATTTGACGTCGGGCTTAACCTGACAAACAAGAGCCTTCGACCGAGGGCGGGAGCTATCCTTCAGCAACTAGGTCAAGATAGCTGTCTCACTTCCCAACAAGCAATTCAGGCCGATATTCGAAATGCATCGTGTCGAAGTGATACCACTTGCCGCCCCAGATGAAGCCGTGTTTTTCGAAGATCGCGACGATCTCCGCCGGCATGCGGTTGCGATAGACAATGGCGCCGTCATGCGGGCGCCAGTACCAATAATCCGAGACGGCGGTGTTGAGATCGATCGCGATGCCGTAGCCGTGCGGGCTCGGCTGGCCGGTATCCGCAACGGCGCGGCAATTATAGGTACCGGCGATCGGATAGGCTGAGCGTTTGATTTTTTCCGGCAGCGCGTCGATCTCTTCCGATACCGCGCGCAATTGCGCGTCGACGCCGTTCACTGACGTGATGCGGATCGATTTGCCCCACGAGTGGGGCAGCCAGCGAAGCGAAACCAGGCGCGGCGTCACCTCGCCCTTTTTGCAGTCGCCGTACATCTTGGTGAAGAGGGCGCCATTGCGAAACCGGCCCGGATCGGCATCGACGGCCGGCGGCTGTTCGAGCGGGCCGCGCGGATACGGGAGACGAAGCTGATCGGCGATCGACGCGTGGCGGAGAAGCTCCGGAAAGGTCTTGCGCTCGGCGCCGTCGGAGACCGGCATGACCGTTCCGTCGCGCCAGCGCAACACGTTGCCGTCATGCCCGGCAAGCGCGTCCGGATAGGCGGCGACGAGATTGTCGAGCGCCGGTCGAAGCTCATCGTCCTGCGCAACAAGAGGAGTAGCGCCGGCACCGATTGCCAGTCCGGCGACGAGAAAAATGCCGAGCATTAAGCGTGCGGCCAATGCCGGTCGCGGAACCAGCCGCGGTACCCTGCCATCTTCGCCCGCTGCGCCTGCGGCGCATGCCGCTTACAGGTCGACGCTTCCTCGCTCTCTTCCGCCGCCCCCCAGCGCAGTTCGACGCAGTCGTTGGGGTTGTAGGCCATTTCGAGGTCCGCCGAACGGTCGATCACGTCCTTGAGCGTAAGCGTCCATTGCGAGCCGTCGCTGCGCGTATAGGAAAATTTGCGCGTGGCAAGCTCCGACGTCAGCACGTTCTGCAATTGCGCCTTCACGCCGGCCACGCTCTGGCCGAACGGTATGGCGTAGCGGTCGGACCGCCGCGCGACGTGATCGGGATAACCGCGCACCACATCGATCGCGATCAGCAGGCGAAAATCGCGCGCCGGCGTGGAGTAATCTTCCCAGGCGCCGTTGGTCTCGAAGATCGACGGACCGTCCGGCATGGTCGCGTCGCCGCGTCCGCTGTTCTGCCACTTGCGTCCGTTCTCGATCGAGGTCACGCGCGTCTTCACTTGCTCTTCGAGAGAGTTGATCGCCCCCTTCATCGCGGCAACCGGATCGAGCGGCTGGGGCGACATCACGTCATCCATGCGATCATAAAAATCTTCGGTCGCCAGTTGCGACTGTTCGAGCGAAAAATCGCCATATTGCGGATTCTTCGCGATTTCGTCGTTGGTCAGCCGCCGCAAGGTGCCGTTACTCTCGCGGACGATGGGCCGGAAACGCTTGAAGCCCGGACTGCCCAGCGTCGGATCGTGGACGAACAGGAAATTGCCGCGCCAAAATCGCTTCCGCGTCACCGACCCGTCGGGCTCCGCATCGGCGGCAAGGAAGATGCCGGCCGTGCCGCCCGACTGCGCGACGCGCCGCACCAGCATCAGAACGTGACCATAGGGATCGGCATAGACGGTGCCCGGACGCAGCGTATCTTGCGTCAGCGGCACGGTATAGAAATCGGTATTGTTGTCGTTCGCAAGCGTGCGCACGGCGCCGGATTGAACGGCGTCGCCGACGACCGGCAGGAACTTGCCGAAGGCCTGCGCGAGTCCCTGTTGTTGCGCCAGCCCCGGGTTCTCGTTGGTCAGCCACGTATAGCATCGCGGCGGCTTGCCGCCGCCGCCGCGCGAGCAATTCGCGTAACCGAACGGCAGCCCCATCTTGAACGAGAAATAGGCGCGCAGAAAATAGACGAAGTCGGCGCAGTCGGGGCGCAGCGGCATGGCAACGTCGTCTTCGCCGGCATTCAAATAGTTGAACAGGATATTGCGCGACCGATCGCGCAGCACGTCATGCAGCGCCGGCCACGACAGATCGACGTCGAGCGGCCCGTCGAACAGCTTTTGGATCCATGCGGAATACAAGTTTTCCATGCCGCGGTTCCACGCGACGCGCGCCGTCCAGACGGCACCCTGTGCCGCGGACGGTCGCAGCGGCGCCGCATCGCGCACGGCGATGTCGCGCGTGATCGCGCCGCAGCCGGCTGACGAAAGCGTCGCGTGCCACGTCCCCACGGCCGGCGCGGCGACCTCGGCGTACCAGAAATATGGCGGCCCGCCTTGGCGGTCGCGCGATTTGGCGGCAACGCTGCCGTCGGGCGCCATGAGCGACAGTTCGCCCTGGAGTGGCTTCTCGGAAACGATCACGACGCGCAGGGGCTCGCCCTTCCATGGCGCGGCCGGCGCCGGCAACACCGCGACCTCAGAGTCGCCGCAAGCGCCGGACGAGACCTCGGCGCGGGCGTCAGCGGCGGAAAGACCAAATAATGCCACCGCGATCAGCGACGTTGCAGTGACGGCGGCGGCAGACCGGCGCGTTTGAAGCAATCGAGCCCCCTTCATGAAGCACTCTTGATGGGGCATCCGTATTCGGTTCCCCCGTAAGCCAAAGGCGGATCGCACAATACCGATTTGGCAGGGATCAGTCAGCGGGCAGGAAAGCGGCGACTTTGCGGCCAGCCGGCCGCTCGCTGCAACCGCTGCGGCGGACTTGGTTCAAGCCGAATGGGTAAACCCTCACCCGTTCTTCAACAAACCGCTGAGGTAATTGGTCGCGGCATTGCCTTTAAGTGCCCGCCGCCAGACTTCCTCGACCAGGTTCTGATGCAGCGAGAGCGCTTCGGGCGCAGACGTGATCATCGCCACGCCGACCTGGATATTCGGCTGCTCGCCGAGACGAAATGGGCTCAAGACCAGAACCGACCGGTCCGGCTGCCGATAGATGTGGAAGCCGGAATGCGGCAACGTATCGGTCACGATCCCGATCTGGGTGCCGATCGGCTGCTCCTCGATGATCTTGGCAAAATACTCGACCTCGGCGCGCGCCAGCCGCTGCCGCTCGCGCGCCATGTCCGCAGAGAGTTTTGCCGTGCCGACGAAGCCGTCGCGAAGAAAGCGCTTTATCTCATTCGCCGAAATCAGATTGACGATGCCGGGCCGCCGCCGCTGGAACATCTCCTTGCGCTCGTGCAGAATGGCAATGATCTTTGGAATATCCGACAGCGCACGATCGCTGCTCCAGCCGCTGTCGATGACGCTCTCCTTGAGGACCTGCTCCAAAATTCCTTCGAACTTGTCGGAGGCGAGCAGCGACGAAATCGGCCCGGCAAGAACCGAAATGTGGTCCGCGGTTTCTTCGATCTGCCGCATGCGCTCGAAATAGACGACGGCCGAAGGAACATATTCGATGCCGACGCCAAGCAGCGTCGGGATCGAAACATTGAGCATCTCGGCAAGCCGCTCGAGCGTTTCGATCTTCGCCAGCTCGCCTTTCTCAAAGCGGTAGAGCGCGGTGCGCGAAATGCCGAGGCGGCGTGCGATCTCGTCCGCGCTCAATCCGGAGCCGAGGCGAAAGGCGCGAAGCCGATCGCCGATCTCATCGTAGCGGAAGGGAGGAGTTGCAGATGCCATCGGGGCTCTCGGTACTCCGCCGCGGCGCTTCCGCCGAATATCCGGAGCTGCCGAAGGAGTGTTGTTTCACGGATGGTCTTGGTCGGGACAAGCCCGAATCACTGACACATTGTCAAAAAAAATACAATTTAGAACAATGGCTTCCCTCTCGCCGCGAAACGCCTGCAATGCGGCCGCGACGCCGAACCATAATGATTCATGCGTCGCGGTTGAGGCCGTTCGCGCCGGCATTTGCTATTCCGAAGCGATGTGACCGTCCTCGATGACCTTTTTCCACTTGGCGTATTCGGATTTGGTGAAGGCTGAGCCGTCTTGCAGGCTGGTCCCCCGCGGCATCAGTCCGAATTTCGCAAACGACTGCTTGAGCTCATTGTCTTGCAGCGCAGCAGCGACGGCCTTGTTGATCTTGTCGAGCACATCAGGCGGCGTGCCCGCGGCGGCATAAAGGCCGAGCCACAGATCGACCTCGTATCCCGGCAGTCCGGCCTCGGCCACAGTCGGCAGGTTCGGATAGATGGCCGAACGCACCTTGCCGGTCGTGGCGAGCGGAATGATACGGCCGTCGCTGGTGAACGGCAGCGCACCAGCAATGCTGGAGAAAGCCATCTGGACCTTGTTGTCCATCATGTCGGTGAACGAGGCGCCGATACCCTTGTACGGCACGTGCACCGCGTCGATGCCGGTGCCCAATTTCCACATCTCCGCGCCGAGATGCGGCGTGGTGCCGACGCCGGCGGAGGCGTAATTGAGCTTGCCCGGATTGGCTTTGCCGTAGGCGACGAGCTCCGCATAGGTTTTCACCCCGAGCTGCGGCGCGACGACCAGGACTTCGGGCGACGAACTCACGATCGAGACCGTCGTCAGATCCTTGAACAGGTCGTAGGGCAGCGACTTCTGCAAAGTCGGATTGATGACGATGGCCGGATCCATGATGGCGATGTTGTAGCCGTCAGGCTGGGCGTGGGCGACGTAGTCGACGCCGACGATGCCGCCGGCGCCGGGGCGATTATCCGGCACGACGGTCTGGTTCAGCGCGGCGCCGATTTTCTGCGCCAAGACGCGTCCGGCGAAATCGACGATGCCGCCCGGACCATAAGGAATGATGAGGTGAATTGGCCGATCCGGATAACCGTCCGCCCGGGCGCGAGGGGCCATGACGGCAAAGCCCAAGGCCGACAACAGGACGAACATGGCGCATGCACGACGCTTCATTTCCAAACTCCAGTCACTGGTTACCCGGCAAAACGGTCGCTTGCGAAAACGGTTTCGCAAAATCGGTTTTCTTGTCCGGTGAAGGATGGGCGTGCACGTCCGTCACGAATTCGCCCGTCGCCCGAACAGGGCCGCGATCTGCCGCAGCATGACGCGCAGCATCAGAGAAAAGCCGGAGATGGGTTTGGCGGCGGCGGGCGGGCGCGGCGCCCCGGCATCCGCCGGGCTCGTCGGCGCGGCTGTTGCCGACGCGACCGGCGCCGTCTGCTGCGCCAATTGGGCGCGAAGATTGGCGGCGAATTGTCCGATAATTTGCGCAGCGGTCGCCTGGATCATGCCGACACCGCGGCCGTATTGCGCCACCGCGCCCGACAACATGAGATCGGTGTGGATCAAGACGATCGATCCGGCATCCTTCGGCTCGACCCGAAAGCTCGCCGTGGCATTGGCGGCGCCGCGGCCTTTTGCGTCGCTGCCTTGCGCTTTGATGCGCGCGGTGTGTTTGACATCGTCAATGTCCTCAATCTGGATGCGGCCGGCAAAGGAGAGCGACACCGGGCCGAGCCGCACCGAGATTTTTCCTTTGTAGTTCTGCGCGTCGATGATTTCGGTCAATTCGGCGCCGGGCATGCACGGCGCGATGCGCGCGACATCCATCAAGATCGGCCAGGCCCGCCCCGGCGACAAAGGGATCTCGAAAGAATTGTCGAATTCCATTCCAACAACCACCTCTGGCGTCGGATCCGGGCAAGGCGCGCGCTTGCAGCCCCACCGGAAGTTCCGGCCGGGCTTGACGCTAGCCAGCGCTCGTACAAAAATCAATCCAATCGTTCTTTTTTATTACATGTGCCTGTTTTTGGATTGAGCAATCGAGGTCTGTCACATTTTTGTCAGTTATAATAAATATTTGCGCAGGCCTTCGCGAATGAGGGCTGCGTGCAAATATTGGAACCAAGCTAAATTGCGGGCTGCACGATGACGTCTGAACCAAGCATCGAGAGATCGCGCGCAGACCGGAGCAAGGCCGATCTGGCGGCTGCCGCAGCCGGCCACTATCAAGCCGGTCGGCTTGCCGACGCCGAAGCGGCCTATCAAGCCGCCTTGGCGGCCGCACCCGGTGACCCGGCGATCATGCACAATCTCGGCGTCATCGCCGCCGCGCAAGGCAACCAACAAAATGCGGTCGCACTGTTCGACGATGTCATTAGGCGGCAGCCGCGCTACGCGTCGGCACATTACAATCGCGCGCTCGCGCTTCTCGCGCTTGCCCGATCGCAAGCCGCCATCGATGGCTTCAGCCGCACCTGCGCGCTCGAGCGCGAACATTACGGCGCGCACCGCGCCCTGGGCTTCTTGTGGCTGGCGCAAGGCGACAGAGGCCGCGCCCTCGATCACTTTGCCCGCACCTACGAGCTGCGCCGCGGCGAGGACCGGTCGGACCTCGCGGCAAAATCGCTGACCCATGCCACGCGCGCCAAGCTTCTTCATGACGCCGAGCAACTTCGCTATTTGGCCGACCGCGCGCGCGATGCACAGCGTTTCAATGCACTGGCGCGCGCTTATGAAGAGGTTGCGCAAGACGTCCCCGAGCAGATGGAGAAACTGTCGGATCGGCAGATCGAAAGGCTCGGCGACGACTACAATTCGCCCATCAATGTTCGCGGCGCGCCGGAGCTTGCCGGGCGCGCGGTGAGCGAGCGCTCCGATCTCGGCGTTCTCATGCGCGGCTTCCGCGAGAGCCGCACCGGCGCGATCTATTTCGACGATCTGCTTACGCCCGAGGCGCTGCAGCGGCTGAAATCCTATTTGCTCGAAAGCACGATCTGGCACGACTTCAGCCATATCGGCGGCTTCGTCGCGTCTTATTTGGAGGACGGCCTCGCCTGCCCGCTGATCCTGCAGATCGCCGACGAAATCCGCAGCAGTTTTGCCGATGTGTTGGGCGAGCATCCGCTCACCCAGGCCTGGGCGTTCAAGGGACTTCGGACTGCCTCGGCCATCGATGTCCATGCCGACGACGCGGCGATCAGCGTGAATTTCTGGATTACGCCCACCGAAGCCAATCTCAAGCCCGGCCACGGCGGCCTTGTCGTCGGCCTGGTTCCTCCGCCGGAGAATTGGCAGATGAAGAGATATGATTCCGATCAGGCGGCGATTGTCGCATTTTTGGAACAGAACCCTCACGATCGATTCAGAATCCCCTATCGGGAGAACCGGGCGGTGCTGTTCGAATCGCGTCTCTTTCACTGGTCCGATGCGCCAGAATTCGCTCTAGGCTACGAAAATCACCGCATAAATCTCACCTTCTTGTACGGGAGGCACGACGTGGCGCCAGCGCGATAAGGACGATACCTCATTCACCGGAACGGTGGAAACGCGCCATACCAAAATTGACACAGTGTCCGCGCGACCGTATGAAGAGGCCGCAAAGAGCGCCGCCGTTCGCGGGTGAAGGGTAAGCCGAGGCAGCATGTCGACCGAGCCGAAAGGCAAATACACAAATTCCGCCCTTCGGGTTGGCGACAAGGACAGCTATCCGCAGCGCGTCGTCGGCGAATTCATCGGTACGATCGTCGCCAACGATTTCGTCAACGACGAATACAAGCACCTGGTCATGACCGTGCACGAGCAGGCACTCAAAGCCTATGCCGGGCAGATGTTTCATCTGTTGTGCCCTTCGCCCGACGGCGCCGAAGTGTGGATGCGCCGCCCGATGAGCGTTTACCGGGTGAACAAGGACGCCTGCCAGATCGAATTTCTCTACAAGATCGAGGGTCGCGGCACCCAGGGCATGGGGATGCTGCGCCCGGGCGACGAGTTCAATGTCGCGGGCCCGCTCGGTGTCGGATTCAAGCTCAAACCCGATTGGAAAAACATCGTCGTTCTCGGCCGCGGCGTTGGCCTCGCGACGCTCGCGCCGCTGTCGCAGCTCGCCGCCGACAACGGCGTTGGCGTCACCGCCATTCTCAGCGCCCGCAATCCCAAAGTCGTTATGTCGAAGGACCTGTTCGAAAGTCTCGGCGCCAAGACCGTGGCGGTGGTCGATACCGACAACAGCAGCGCCGTCGAGAATGTGGAAAAGATCATCGAGGGTCTCATCGCGCAGGACAAGGCCGACGCCTTCTTCACCTGCGGCTCCAATCGCCTGTTGAAGCTCATGCAGCGGCTCGGAAAAAAGCATAACATTCCCGGCCAAGTGGCCGTCGAACAGATCATGGTGTGCGGTTTCGGCGCTTGCTACGTTTGCATGCGCACCTTCGAGGTCGACGGCGTGCGCGTGCTGCGCCGCGTCTGCCGGGACGGGCCGGTATTCAACATGCAGGAGGCCGTGGGATGGTAGATCTCTCGGTAAAGATCGGCGACATCACGCTGCAAAATCCGGTGACGCCCGCCTCCGGCGCGTTTTCCTGGGAATATAACGACGTCATCGACCTCAACCGCCTCGGCGGCCTGGTGGCCAAGACCATCTGCCGCGAGCCGCGCTTGGGCAATCCGACGCCGCGCATGGCCGAGACCGAAGGCGGCATCATTCAGTCGATCGGCCTGCCCGGCAAAGGCATCGAATATTTCGTCGAGCATATCGTTCCGGAATACGCGCGGTTTGCGCCGCCGCTGATCGCCAGCGTGTCCTCGGAAAGCATCGAGGATTTTGCCGCGCTCGCCGAAGAATTAAGCGTGCCGGATGTGGACGTCATCGAAGCCAATATCTCGTGCCCGACGCGCAACGCGAGCGGCGGCAATTTCGCCATGCACGAGGACTATACGCGCGACTGCATCAAGGCGATCCGGGCCAAGACCAAAAAGCCGCTGTGGGTGAAGCTGTCGCCCAATGCCGGCGACATCGTCTCGATCGCGCAGGCCGCCGAGGACGCCGGCGCCGACGCGCTCGTCATCGCCAATACGTTTCTGTCGCTGAAGATCAGAACCGACAATTTCCGTCCGGCGCTCGGCAACAAGTTCGGCGGCCTGGTGTCGCCGGCCCTAAAGCCGATCATCCTGCGCATGGTCTATCAGGTCGCCAAGGTCGTCAAAATTCCGGTGATCGGCATCGGCGGCGTGACCAAGGCCGAAGACGTCGTCGAATATATGCTCGCCGGCGCGAGCGCCGTTGGCGTCGGCTATGCGGGTTTCCGCAATCCGACGGCGCTGATCACGATCATCGACGATCTCGCGGCCTGGTGCGACGAGCGCGGCATCAAAAAGGTCTCCGAACTGATCGGCGCTGTGCGCGATGACGGCATGGAGACGGACACGCTCGTTGCGGCATCGTCCGGCGTCTAACGAACGACGCTCCGCGATCTTGCCTCTTGGTGCTTGCGCGCGCCCGCACCGATGTCTTGCCTGAAACAGCGATCCGTTTGGCTCGCGCCTCCGGCGCTACCGCTTTTGCGCGACCGCATCTAGCGCATGCGGTGCAGGGCCGCATCCTGCCGTCATTGTCAAAAGTGGAATTTTGTATTTAAATGTATACAACAGCATCCAAATAGGCACAGTTTTTGCTTCGTTTCCGATCGAACCGATCCGCCTGCCGCACCGGGGCGGCACGCATGCGAGCACAGATAAAGCGTATGAAAGCAAGATTTCACGTTCGAACGATCTTGGAAGCGCTCCTGTTAGCTGCGCTCTTATTGGGTGTGCTCTTGGTCGCAATGCCGACCGGAGCCTCGGCGGACGCTTTTCCGACGCGGCCGATCAGGTTGATCTTGCCGTACAATCCGGGCGGCATCGTCGATTTCGTCGGGCGGGCGCTTGCGCAACAGCTCGGCGCCGAGATCGGACAGCCCATCGTTCCGGAAAACCGCGCCGGCGCCGGATCGGTCGTCGGCACGGACACCGTCATTCGATCGGCGGCCGATGGTTACACATTACTGCTGGTCGATCCCGCCGTCGTCATCAATCAGACGCTTCTCGACCCCGCGCCTTACGATGTCTTCAAGGATCTCGAGCCGATTTCCGTCGTCAGCTCGGCGCCGAATGTCGTGGTCGTATCACAGGCGATGAACATAACGACATTGCCGCAGCTCATCGCCTACGGAAAGGCAAATCCCGGAAAGCTCAACTACGCCTCCCCGGGCGTCGGCACGACAGGCCATCTCGGCGTCGAGATGCTGAAGCTGCGCACCGGGATGGATGCCACTCACGTTCCGTATAAAGGCTCCGGCGGCGCCTTTCCCGACATCATCACCAACAAAGTGCAATTCACCTTCAGCAGCATCGCCAGCGCACTGCCGTTCACCAGCGATAATCGCGTGGTGGCGCTCGCCACCACGGGCGTCACGCGCAGCCCGGTTTTCCCGAACTTGCCGACGCTCGAAGAATTGGGCTTTAAGGACTTCGCCGTCGACACTTGGCTCACTTTGTTTGCTCCGGCCGGAACGCCGGACGACATCCGCGACAAGCTCAACGCCGCGGTGAAGGCCGCTTTGGCCAAGCCGGAGCTCAAAGCCGCATTGGCGACGACCGGCGTCGAGCCGCGCGGCACGAGCCCGCAAGAGGCCGCGACATTCGTCAAAGCCGAATATGAGAAATGGCGAAGCATCGTCATCGACGCGAAGATCAAAATAAACTAGCCGCGAGCGATTAAGCTGAAGCCGTGCCGGGGCGATACGCGTCGATCGCAGCTTTCAGCCATTGCGGCTTGATCGGCAACGACGTCACGGTGGCGATATCGCCAAGCGCGTCGTCGACCGCCGACGCGATCGCGGCGCCGACACCGGCAATGCCGCCCTCGCCCGCGCCCTTGATGCCGAGCGGATTCGTCGTGCTCGGCGCGTCCTCGGTGATCAGCACATCGACGCGAGGCACCTCGCGCGCCGTCGGAATGAGATAATCGGCGAAAGTCACCGACAGCGGCTGGCCGCGTTCGTCGTACTGGAATTCCTCGTACATCGCCCCACCGAGGCCTTGCGCGAAACCGCCGACGATCTGGCCGCGCACCAGAACCGGGTTGATGGCGCGGCCGATATCGAAGGCGATCAGCATCTTTTCGATGTACACGCCGCCGGTGCCGCGATCGATGGTCACCAGCGCGATCTGCACGCCGTAGGGATAAGTCATGTGCGCAGTGGTGAACCAGCCGTCCGCGGCAAGGCCCGGCTCGCGGTCGCCGCGCATCTTCGACAGCGGACGCAGGTGGCCCGCGATCTCGCCGAGCGAAATCAAAGGCGCGTCCGGCGCCGTCGATCGCACGACGTAGCCGTCGATGATGGCAAGACGGCTCGCCTCGGTCTGCAGGAGTTGCGATGCCATGTCCAAGGCTTTGACCCGGACTTTTTCCGCGGCGACCGCCGTCGCATTTCCGGTCATGACGGTGGCGCGCGTCGCATGCGCGCCGATGCCGTATTCGATGCGATCGGTCTGGCCGTGAACGACGCGCACCCGGCGATAGTCGACGCCGAGCTTCTCGGCGCAGACCTGGGCCATGACGGTCTCAAATCCCTGCCCGACCGAAGCACCGCCGGTGATGACCTCGACGTCGCCGCTGTCATGCACGTGGATATGCACGCCGTCGGTCGGACCGAGGCCGCTCTTCTCCACATACATCGCAAGACCTAGCCCGATCAGTTCGCCCTTCTTGCGGCGCTCCTTGACTTCAAGTTCAAGCTTGTCCCACGCGCAACGCCGCAAAGCCTTGTCGAGCAAACCGGGATAATCGCCGGAATCTCAGCACGACCTCGTCGCCCAAAGCGGTGAGCGGGCGCTCGTGCGGCATGTCGGCCGGCTTCAAGAGATTGCGCCGGCGAATCTCGATGCGCGACACGCCGAGCTTTTTCGCGATCGCGTCCATCAGGCGCTCGCGCACGAAATTGGTTTCGTAGCGGCCCGGCGCGCGATAGGTGGCGGCCGGCGTCTTGTTGGTCAGCCGGAAATGGCACGCGACGCGATAGTTCGGAAGTCGATACGGCCCGGGCAGGATGCCGGACGCCGTCTCGGCAACGCGCGTGCCGTGGGTGCGGATATAGGCGCCTTGATCGTGGAAAAAACGATCGTCGATGCCGAGCAGCCGTCCCTCGGCGTCCACCGCCGCGCGAACGATATGCCGCTGCTGGCGCGAATGATTGGCCGCGATCATGTGCTCGCGGCGGTCTTCCAGCCATTTCACCGGACGGCCCAAGCGCATGGCCGCGACCAGAACCAGAATGTCTTCGGGATAGATTTCGCCGCGCACGCCGAAGCCGCCGCCGACCTGACCCTCGTAGCAGTGAACGGCTGCCGTACTGCGGCCGAACATCCGCGCCAGCGTCTCCCTGTTCCGATGCGGTACCTTGGCCGCGCCGTGCAGTTCGAGAACGTCGCGGGCGGCGTCGTAACGGCCGATAGCGCCGCGCGTTTCCAGCGGCACGCCGGAATGACGGCCGATCTGCACATCGATTTCGACGACGTGCGCAGCGTTGCGAAACACCGCATCGACGTCGCCATAGCCTTGGCGGCAAATCGTTGCTTCGGTCGTCAGACCGACGGCGAAATCGGCGGCGGGCGCCGCCGCGTCGATGGTGACCGGCAATTCGTCGACGTCGACGGTGACGAGATCGGCGGCGTCCTCGGCGATATAAGGATCGGTCGCGAATATCGCGGCGACCGGCTCACCGACATAGCGAACCTGGTCGCGCGCCAGCACCGGCTGACGGAACGGCGCGAGCTTCTCGATCGGTCCCTCGCGGAAGTCGATTGGCGGCAGATCTGCGATGTCGCGCGCGGTCCAGACCGCGACGACCCCGCGCAGCGCCTTCGCCTCCGCAATATCGATGCTCTTCAAGGCGCCGTGCGCATGCGCCGAACGCACGACGCGCATGTGCAGTTGATGCGGGAAGGACATGTCGCCGGCGAATTGACCGCGGCCGGTGACGAGCGGCCTGTCCTCGAGCCGCGCCACGGAAGCACCAATACCGGTCTTTGCACCGTCCTTCACGTGTTCCTTCATCGGCGCGCGCTCATCTGCGCCGCGGCGGCTTTGACGGCTTTGACGATGTTCTCGTATCCGGTGCAGCGGCATAAATTGGAGGACAAGGCGTCAAGCAGTTCGTCGTCGCCGATATTCGGCTTCTGCGCGAGGAGGCCCGCGGCCAGCATCAGAAAGCCCGGCGTGCAAAATCCGCATTGCAGGGCGTGATGGGCGATGAAAGCCTCCTGCAGCGGGTGCAGCACGGCGCCGTCCTGCAGGCCTTCCACCGTCCGGATTTTCTTGCCGTTCGCCTGCACGGCGAACATCAAGCACGACCGGACAGGCGCACCGTCGACAAGCACCGTGCAAGCGCCGCAAACGCCGTGCTCGCAGCCGATATGCGTACCGGTCAGGCCGCAATCGTCGCGGATAACATCGGCCAGTGTGCGCCGCGGCTCGACGGTCGCTTCATGCGCAGCGCCGTTGATGTCGAGAACGATGTGGACTTTGTCCATCAGGCGGCGCTCGCAAGGGCTCGACCGACCAGCGTCCGCACCAAAGCGCGGCGATAATCCGGCGGATTATTGCTGTCGTCGATGGGTTCGATCGCGGCAGCCGCGGCGGCGGCCGCCGCCTCGAAGACCGCCGGATCGGGCTTCTTGCCGTTGAGAAGCGCTTCCGCCTCGGCAACACGGCGCGGCGTTGCCTCCGCGCCGCCAAGCCCGATGCGCGCTTCGGAGATCCGGCCGGCGTCCAGCCGATAGCTCGCGAGCGCCATGGCGATGGCGAAGTCGCCGGCGCGGCGGCTGAATTCGCAGAAACCGGTGCGCGTGGCATCAGGCAGGAGCGGCAATTCCACCGCGGTGATCAGTTCGTCGTCTCTGATATCGGTCGTCATCAAGGCCTTGTAGAAATCTTTCGCGGCGATGCGGCGCGACCCCTGTTCGCTCTCGGCAATCACGATGCCATCGAGCGCTGAGGTCACGCAGCACCATTCCGACGACGGGTCGGAATTGGCGACGCTGCCGCAATAGGTGCCGCGCTGCCGTATCGGATAATGCGCGATGAAACGGACGACCTTGCGCAACAATTCGCCGAGGCGTCCCGGAATCTTGTCCGTCTCGAAATAGGCGTGACGCGCGCAGGCGCCGATCCGCAGCCGGTCGCCGACGATGCCGACGTCTTCAAGCTCGCGGATGCCGTTGATATCGATCAGATGCGCCGGTCGCGCCATCCGAAACGCCATCGTCGGGACCAGCGTTTGCCCGCCCGCCAATATGCGCCCGTCGTGCGGCGCCAAAGCCGCGAGCAGCTTCAGGGCGTCCTGCAATTCGGTCGGCGCGTGATAGGAAAACGGTGCCGGCTTCATGATTTCGATCTAGCAGCCAGGAAACCTCTTGTACACTTAATGTTACACATGAGCCCTATCTTCCGGTCACTTGCTTGATATGGAAAGCTCCCAATTGACCGTTGTTATTCGGAGCTTGCCACCGAGCTACGGAAGGGAGAGCCACTTCTGTAATAAAAACGGCATGGCATCCAAGAGCGAAAAATATGAGGTAGCGTAAGTCGGTCACCGCCCCTGGCCAAGATCGGTACTCGCCCTGCATGCGCGTTCTCCGTATTGAAGAGCATTGATCTCTGGAAGCCGCGCGGCCATTACTGAATATGATCGGTTGAGGCCGACTCAATTGGCCAACAAGGCCAGTGATGTCCGCTGCGCGGGGGAAAGTGAATTGAAATCGACGCAGGGCCAACTTCGCTCGAAGAAACGCGCGCCGGAGCGGCGGACGCCGTCGAGCCCGGCTGCGGCGAGTTCGAGCTTCCTGACCACGCTCGACCGCAATGCGCTTCACACCGGGTCGCGGGCGGATTTTGTCTATCAGAGTTTGCGCAACGCCATCTGGGAAGGGCGCTTCGCCCGGGGCGAACGCATTCGCGAGGAAGACATCGCGCAAAGTCTCGGCGTCAGCCGCACTCCGGTCCGCGAAGCTTTGCAGCGCCTGCAGCAGCGCGGGCTGCTTGTCGTCCGCCCCGGACGCGGATTTGCCGTCGCGCAATTGTCCAATAAGCAGATCTTCGACCTCTACGCGATGCGGGAGATTCTCGAAGGCTCCGCGGCGCGGTTTGCCGCCCAGCATGCGACCGAAAGCGAGATTGCGGTGCTCTATCAATTGCAGAAGCAGCTCGCCAAGGAAGGCCACGACCTGCTGGCTCTGGTTACGCTGAACCGCCGCTTCCATCAGCACATCTACGAAGCCACGCATAATCAATATTTGCTGGAAACACTGGAAGTCCTCAACGACTCCATGGCGCTTCTGCAGAATCTCACGTTCCAGATGCCGTCGCGGCATGGCCAGTCCGATATCGAGCATCTCCGCATCGTTCGTGCCATCGAAAAGCGCGATCAGGACGGCGCCGAGAAGGCCGCGCGCCACCACATTCAGCAAGCGCGCAAGTGCCGCCTTGAATTTTTCATGGCGCACGAGATGTAGCTTCGATTGCGCCGGTCGTTCTTCGCCCGCCGGCGCGGCGAACGTGTTGGCACGCCATGCTGCTTGTCAGGCTTGGCGCATTGTATACAATAGAATACAGACCGGGAATGAGTACGCCAACGCGGTCGCCGATGAGATCAGCGGGCGGTCGTCAGCAACGGCGGAGGGCGCGAGTTTGATCGGACAGAGCGTTCGTCGCATCGAGGACGAGCCGCTGTTGCTGGGACGCGCCCGCTTTGTCGATGACATTCAGATCCCCGGCCTGCTGCACGCAAGCTTCGTCCGCAGCCCGCACGCGCATGCGGCAATCCGCGCCATCGATACCGGCCTCGCGGCGACGGCGCCCGGCATTCACGCCGTTCTGACGCTCGACGACATCAGCGCAGCCATGCGGCAGCGGCGTATGAAGCGGCATTCGAATTCCGGCACAGCGCTCGATCTGGTGTGGCCCTTCGCGCTCGCAGACAAGGAGGTCTCCTATGTCGGCGAGCCGGTCGCGATCGTTATCGGCGACAGCCGCTATGTTGCCGAAGACGGGGCGGCGCTGGTCGAGGTGACCTATGACGTGCTGGAACCGGCCGTGGATTGCCGCTTGAGCGAACGCGCGGCGAGCCCGCGCGTCCGCTCGGAGCTCAAGTCGAATGTGGTCGCGAGCTACAAGGTCGGCTACGGCGATGTCGATCAGGCCTTCAAGAACGCCGCGCATGTGTTCGAGGACGAAATCCTCCAGTGCCGCGGCGGCGCCCATTCGATCGAGGGACGAGGCATTGTCGTCGAATACAGAAGCGCGGACAATTCGTTGTTCGTGTCGGCGTCGACGCAAAAGGCGCACGATCTGAAGAATTCGATCGCCATCCTTCTCGGCCTGCCCGACAGCAAGATCAGGGTCGTGACGCCCGAGGTCGGCGGCGGCTTCGGCGCGAAATTGTGCGTCTATTCCGAGGACATTGCCGTTGCCGCCGCGGCAAAACTTCTCAAGCGCTCGATCAAATGGATCGAGGACCGGCGCGAGCACTTCACCAACGCGGTCCAGGAGCGCGACCAGATCTGGCGGCTTGCCATCGCGACCGGCAAGGACGGCGTCATTGCCGGGATTCGCGGCACGCTCATCCACGATCAGGGCGCCTACGCGCTTCAGGACGTCAACCTGCCCTATAATTCCGCCTCGGCCGTCACTGGACCTTACGTCGTGCCGTCGTTCGCCATGGACGTGCGCGTGGTGCTGACCAACAAGACGCCGGTCTCGTCGGTGCGCGGCGCCGGGTACCCGCAATCCGCGTTTGCGATGGAACGCCTGATGGATCTGGTCGCGGGCAAGCTCAATCTCGACCGCGCCGAGGTGCGACGGCGCAACCTCATCACCGCGGACGACATGCCTTATGAGAAGCCGGTCAAGGCGCGTTCGGGCGTGTCGATCACCTACGACACCGGCGATTATCCGGCGACGCAAGCCGCCGCCTTGAACGCCGGCAAATGGCAGGATTTTCCCCGCCGCAAAGCCGAAGCGCGCGCTGCCGGCAGATATATCGGCATCGGCATCGCCAATGCCGTGAAGGGAACGGGGCGCGGCCCGTTCGAAACCGGCATCGTGCGCATCGACCTGACGGGTCAGGTTTCGGTTTACACCGGCGCCGCGCAAATGGGACAAGGACTCAAGACCGCGCTCGCGCAAATCTGCGCCAGCGAATTCGGGCTCAAGGCATCCGATATCAACGTCGTCACCGGCGACACCGGTCGGGTTCCGCTCGGGCAAGGCGGCTTCGCCAGCCGGCAGCTCATCACGGCGGGCTCCTCGGTGCTACTCGCATCGCGTGCAGTCGCCGCCAAAGCCAAGACGCTTGCCGGCCGCATCATCGAAGCCGACGAGAGCGATCTCGAACTGAGCGACGGCACGGTCCACGTCGCCGGCGCCAAGGATGCAAGCGTCAGCCTCGCCGAACTGGCGCGCATCCTTCAAGGCGCTCCGGGTTACAGTTTCCCAGCGGGCATGGAGCCCGGTCTCGACGCCGTCTCCAACTTTCGCACCGACGCGCTCGCTTATGCGAATGCAAGCCATATCGCCGAGGTCGAAGTCGACTTCGAGACCGGCGGCATCACGCTTGTGAAATACGTGGCGGTCCAGGATGCCGGCCGCCTGATCAACCCGATGATCGTCGACGGGCAAATCAAGGGCGGCATTGTTCACGGCATCGGCAACGCGATCTTCGAACACATCGTCCACAACAACGAAGGCCAGCCGCTGGCGACGAATTTCGCCGACTATTTGTTGCCGACCGCGACCGAGCTGCCGCCGATCGAGACGATCTATACCGAAAGCCCGACGGAGCTAAATCCTCTCGGCGCCAAAGGCGTCGGCGAAGTCGGCACCATCCCGGCGGCGGCCGCGATCATTTCGGCAATCGAAGACGCGCTCGGCGAATTCGCGATCAGAATTTCCGAGGTTCCGATCTCTCCGCAATACATCCGCGGCCGGATCGCGCAGGCGCTCCGCTAGGACCGGCCAGGAGGGTGGGGTTCGACCGGGCTTTACTATTGTATACAATTGAATACAATCTCGCATTCGCTGGATTTTAGCTCCGGGCTGCCGGAAGCTCCGAGCCGATCCTGCACAACGTCGAGGACATAGTCATGGCTTTCGTCGACACCGAAATGAAACCGCAGCTTTACTACCGCGACGGCTTGCGGGGCTGGCTCAACGAAGTTCAGCGCATCGGCGAACTGCTTCACGTCAACGGAGCGCATTGGGACACGGAAATGGGCAGCATCACCCAGATGCTGACCGAGAAAAGCAACAATACCGCGCCCGCGATCCTGTTCGACGAAGTCCCCGGCTATCCGAAGGGTTTCCGCACCCTCTACGGACATTTCTCGACCATCAAGCGCGTGGCGCTGACGCTTGGCCTGCCGCTGGAGCAGAAGCGCAAGGTCGACATCGTCCGGCAGTTTCACGCGCGCATGCAGAATATGAGGGCCCTGCCGCCGCGCTTCGTGAAAGACGGCCCGATCCTGCAGAACGTCATGGAAGGCGACGCCTGCGATGTCCTCAAATTTCCCGTCCCGCGTCACCATGAGCAGGACAAAGCCCGCTTCATCGGCACCGCCGACTGCGTCGTCACCCAGGACCCCGACAAGGGCTGGTTCAATCTCGGCGCTTACCGCTCGCAGGTCTATGACGGCAAGACGATCGGCTGTCAGATCACCGAGGGCAAACACGGCCGCATCCACCGCGACATCTATTTCGAGCGCGGCCAGCCCATGAAGGTGGTGATCCTGTGCGGTCAGGATCCGCTGTTGTTCTTGCTGTCCGGCGCGCCCATGCCGGACGTGAGCGAGTACGATCTTGCCGGCGGCCTGCGTGGCGAACCGATCGACGTGATCCGCGGGCCCTATACCGGCTTTCCGATTCCCGCCGATTGTGAAATCGCGATCGAAGGCGAGACAGTGCCGGGACAGACCAGGCCCGAAGGTCCGTTCGGCGAATGGATGGGCTATTACTCCGACGACACGCAGCCGCGTCCCTACGTCAACGTCAAGACGATCCTCTATCGCAACGATCCGATCATTTGCTGTGCTCCGCAGCACAAGCCGGTCGATGAGACCGGATTGCTCAAAGGCATCGCCGGCGCGGCGCAGATCTGGCGCGCGCTTGAAGCCTCCGGTGTGCCGGACGTACTCGGCGTGTGGAATCACGAGGCCGGTCCGGCGACGCGCTTTACTGTCGTGCAAATTCGGCAACGCTATCCCGGCCACGCGCGCCAGGCCCTGCATATTGCGGCCGCATGCCAAGGCGGCGCCTATGCCGGCAAGTGGAATGTCGTGGTCGACGATGACATCGACGCCGGCGAACTCGATCAGGTCCTGTGGGCGATGTGCACGCGGTTCGATCCGAATGTCGATATCGATCTGATCCAGAAGGCCTGGGCCTCGAAGCGCGACCCGCTCTATCTGCCGGGCAATTTCAACAATCGGATCCTGATCGACGCCTGCATTCCCTACGATATGAAGCTCAAGAACACGTTCCCGACCGTGGTCGACGTGAGCGCCGATCTGCGGACGAAGCTGCGCGCCAAGTTCCCGCACATTTTTCCGCCGGCTTGAGGAAATTTTCCGCGAGCCATTCGAGGAGATGTGCGTCGTAGCGACGCCGGCCGACCTGCGCGCAGCGGGCATGCAGATAGTATCTATATGTGCGTGCCGTAATCGGCAGCCGATCATACCATTTTTGGCACAATTTCCAAATTGTTGACGTGCTACCAATAACTGCACAAAATAGGAGACAGGGCTGCAAAGAGGAAGTGATGGGTAAGTTCAAGTTTTTCAGGAGATCGCGGCTCACTACGAAGTCTGCGCTCATTGGGTATCTGCTGTCCGGCCTAATGCTGACATTTTGCTGGTCGCAAGCGCGCGCCGATGCCTGGCCGTCGCACCCGGTCAGAATCATTGTGCCCTTCGGCGCCGGAGGCGCCGGCGACACGCTGGCGCGGCTGGTCGCACAGCATCTGTCGGAGAGCCTGGGTCAACCCTTCATCGTCGAGGATCGTCCGGGCGCCGGCGGTATCGTCGGCACGCAGCAGATCGTCACCGCTGAACCGGACGGCTACACGATCGGAATTACCAACTTGTCGACGCTGTCGCTCATTCCCGTCATCAATCCCGAAGCGACCTATAATCCGCTCGGCGATTTCAAACACATCGCCTATATCGGTGGCTCGCCGGTCGTTCTCGCCGCTAATCAGGCGACACACGCCAAGACGCTGCAGGACTTCATCGCCTATGCCAATGCGCCCGGACACGCCTTCACGTTTTCATCCTCGGGGATGGGCTCGGACGGCCACTTGATGGGCGTCGCCATCGCCGCCGCACTGAACGTGAAGCCGGAGCATGTGCCTTACAAATCAACGGCCGAAGCTCTGACGGATGTCGTCGCTGGCCACGTCCCGTTTTCGACCTCTACGCTCTCCTCCACTTCGGGATTCCTGCACGCCAATACGCTGATCGGCATTGCAGTGACGTCGCCCGAGCGCGTGCCGGATTTTCCCGATCTGCCGACCTTCAAGGAGCTCGGCCATCCGGAACTTCTGGACAACACTTGGTTCTCACTATCCGGGCCCGCCAAGCTGCCAGACGATATCGTGAAGAAATTGAACGCGGCCGTGGTCGCCGCTGTGGCGCTGCCGGACATCCAGGATCGGTTTCGCCGCGACGGATTCCTCGCCCAGCCGATGAGCGCGGACGAATTCACGAATTTCGTCGCTTCGGAAAACGCAAAATGGAAAGCTGTCATCGCGCGCGCCGGCCTCGCCGGCAAACCGCAATAAAGTAACAACAGAAGACCGCACCGCTGCGCTATTGTAAGATTCGCAGTCGATGCGACCACGTTCGGCGGGACCGCGGCATGAAGCCCCCCAATTTTTCCTACCATGATCCCCGGACGACAGCGGAGGCAGTCGGCCTATTGTCCAGCCTGGAGAACGCGAAATTGCTCGCCGGCGGGCAATCGCTGATGCCGATGCTCAATATGCGCTTCGTGCTGCCGGATCACGTCATCGATCTCAATCGCATCGACGGCCTGAGCTATATCAAGGAGCGCGGCGACATGCTCGAAATCGGCGCGATGACCCGCCAGCGCGATATCGAATTCTCCGAGGTCGTGAAGAGAAAGTGCCCGCTGATGCACGAAGCGATCGCCCAGGTCGGGCACCGGCAAACGCGCAATCGCGGCACGATCGGAGGCTCGCTGTGTCATCTTGACCCTTCGGCCGAGCTTGTATCGGTCGCGGCCGCGCTCGACGCGAAGGTGTCGGTTACCGGCAAGAACGGTGCGCGCAGCGTCGACTTCGCCAATTTTCCCGTCGCTTACATGACGCCGGCGATCGAGCTCGACGAAATGCTCACCGCGGTCGCCTTGCCGTGCTGGCCTGCCCGCCACGGCTATGCCTTCGTCGAATTCGCACGGCGCCATGGCGATTTTGCCATCGTCTCGGCGGCGGCCCTCATCGAGGAAGACGCCAACGGCAAGATCACCCGCGCCTCCATTACGCTCGGCGGCATCGGCCCGGCGCCGGTGCGCTGCCACGACGTCGAACGCGCGCTGATCGGAGAAAAGGTCGAGGAAATGCGGTTGACCGAAATCTGCGAGACGCTGCGCGGCCTGGACGCGGTTGATGATATTAACGCGCCTGCATCCTACCGTCAGCAGCTGGCAACGGTCCTGCCGCGCCGCGCGCTTCTGAAGGCGCACAAGCGTCTCGAGGTTTTGTCATGAACGAAACGCGCAAAATCTCGATCACGGTCAACAATAGGACCTACGACGAGACCGTTCCGGTGCGCGTGACGTTGGCCGATTTCCTACGCCATCAGCTCGGGCTCACCGGGACCCATCTCGGTTGCGAGCATGGCGTCTGCGGCGCATGCACGATTCTGTTCAACGGCCGCTCCGCCCGTTCTTGTCTCATGCTTGCGGTCCAGGCCGATGGCCATGACATCCTCACCATCGAGGGCATCGCGCCGGACGACAAGACACTGCATCCGCTGCAGGAGGCGTTCCGCGACAATCACGGCCTGCAATGCGGCTTCTGCACGCCGGGAATCTTGACCACCCTCCTGGAGCTGCTCCGCGACAATCCGTCTCCGACAGAAGAAGAGGTGCGGATCGCGATCTCCGGCAACCTGTGCCGCTGCACCGGCTATCAGAATATTGTCGCCGCGGCGCTGGATGCGGCTGGCCGGCTGCGAGCGGAGCCGGCTTCTTAGGCACGATATCCGAAGGGCACGAATACCACCGCGCCTCCGTTGAGGTCCTGCCGCACCAGCCTATTTTTGGGACATGACGGCTAAATTATGCGCATCGTCCCGATATTGCGAAATGTACCAAAATTGGTATGACTGGTGTCGTTCAGCGGGGGATGTGCCTCTCGCCGACATGTTGTCCTCCCTAGACTGTGCCTGTGGCGTCGCCACAGGCACATTTTCGGACGGCAGAACTCGCCGGGGATGTAAGGGACCGCCATGACGTTAAGTCCCCGCACTGCATGCCTGACTGCGGCTTTGTTCATTGCGATGCTTGCGCCGGCGCTCGGCGAAGCCGGCTATCCCGAACGCGCGGTTCGCGTCATCGTACCATTCGCGCCCGGCGGCGTGGTCGATGTCATGGCGCGCTTGCTGTCGCAGAACCTGTCGGCGGATTTCGGCGAGAATTTCTATCTGCAGAATTTAGGCGGCGCCGGCGGCGATATCGGCACCCATGACGCGGCGACCGCCAGCAACGACGGCTACTCGATCCTGATGACGAGTTCGAGTTTTGTCGTCAATCCGAGCCTGCACGCCACGGTGCCTTACGACCCGATCAAGGACTTCAGCCCGATCACGATCGCGGCGTCATCGCCCAATGTCGTGGTGGTCAATCCCAATGTGCCCGCGAAGAACATGCAGGAGCTCGCCGATCTCATTCGCCGCGAGCCGGACAAATACAGCTTCGGCTCGGCGGGCATCGGTACTACGACCCATCTGTCCGGCGAATTGTTTCGGCTCTCCGCCGGACTGAAGCTTGTTCACGTGCCGTTTTCGGGTGCCGGCCCGGCGCTGCAATCGACGGTCGGCGGCTATACGCCGATTACCTTTTCGAGCCTGCCGGCGGCGATCCCTCTGATCAAAAGCGGCCTGGTGCGTCCGCTCGCGGTAACCAGCGCCAAGCGCGTCGCCGCGCTGCCCGACGTGCCGACCATGACCGAACAAGGCATTCCGGGACAAGAGGCCGAAACGCTGCTGTTCGTGCTCGCGCCGGCGGGAACGCCGACTGAAATCGTCAATGCGCTGAGCGTCGAGTTTCGCAAGCTCGTCGCCTTGCCTGAGATCAGGAGCCAGTTCGATACGCTCGGCTTCAGTCCCTTGGCCGCGACACCCGAGGATTCCGAGCAACGGATCAAGGACGAAGTCGCCAGATGGGCCAAAGTCATCAAGGACGCGAATATTCAAATCGGAGATTAACGAGACATCAGGCGCGTCCGGTGCGATGATCAGGTAGGAATGCGAAGCGACCGAGGCAGAACATGAATACGATGGTGAAGCCGGCTCACGCGACCAGCAACATCTCCAAGCAGGATCTGCGGTCCTGGCTCAGCGAAATGGATGCGGCGGGCGAAATCCGGCATATCACAGGGGCCAATCGCGAGCGCGAGATCGGCGGCATCGTCGACATCCATCAGCGCAAGATCGGCAATCCGGCGGTCCTGTTCGACGATATTCCCGGCTACCCCAAAGGCTATCGCGTCCTCGCCAACCTGCTCACCTCCATCCGCCGCATCAATCTCACTTTGGGAATCCGGGCAACGGCACCGAGATCGAGCTCGTGCAGTATTGGCGCCGCTACATGAAGCAGGCCAAGACGATCCCGCCGGTCGACGTGAAAACGGGCGCGCTGCTCGACAACGTCTTCACCGGCGACGACATCGATCTGTTCAAGATCCCGGTGCCGAAATGGCACGAGCACGACGGCGGCTATTACATCGGCACCGGCGACATGGTGATCATGCGTGATCCCGGACACCGGCTGGATCAATTACGGCGCCTATCGCGTGCAGGCGCACGACAAACGGCTCGCTTCCGTCATGTGCTCGAAGGGCAAGCACGGCGACATGATCCAGCGCAAATATCACGAGCGCGGCCTGCCCTGCCCGGTGGCCGTGGTGTGCGGCATGCATCCGGCTTTGTTCATGATCGCGGGCCTCGAGATTCCGCACGGCAAGAACGAATATGACGCCGCCGGCGGGCTGCTCGGCGAGCCGGTCGAGATCATCACCGGGCCGAAGACCGGTCTGCCGATCCCGGCGCATGCCGAGATCGCGTTCGAAGGCTTCATCCATCCCAACGACAGAATCGACGAGGGCCCGCTCGGCGAATGGACCGGCTATTACGCCGGCGGCTTGAAACAGGAGCCGGCCATCCGCATCGAAACCATGATGATGCGCAACGATCCGATCCTGCTCGGCGCCATTCCGGGCATTCCGCCCGACGACGATTCGTTTTATCGCGGCTCTTATCGTTCGGGCGCGGTGTGGAACCAGCTCGAAGCGGCCGGCGTCCCCGAAGTGAAAGGCGTCTGGTCGCATGCCGCTGGCGGCAGCCGTTTGTGGCTCACGGTCGCGATCAAGCAGCAATATGCCGGTCACGCCAAACAGGCCGGGCTGATCGCGTCGCAATGCCATGCCGGCGCTTATGTCAATCGCTTCGTCGTGGTCGTCGACGACGACATCGACCCCGCCGACATGGACAAGGTCATCTGGGCGATGTGCACACGCTGCGATCCGCGCGAGGGCATGGAAATCCTGCGCGGCTGCTGGAGCTCGGCGCTCGATCCGATGGCCTATTCGGAAACCGATCCGCGCAATGCGCGCGTCGTGATCGACGCCTGCAAGCCGTTCGGCCGGCGCGCCACCTTCCCCATCGTCGTCCGTGCGAGCGAGGAGCTCGAACGCGACGTGCGCGCCAAATTCGGACATCTCTTGCCGCATTGAGCGAGCTTCACCGGGACGTCATCATGAAGCTCCGCTTCGAGGTCAACGGCGAACCCGTCGAAGCCAATGTCGCGCCGCGCACGACGCTGTGCGACTGCCTGCGCGACCACCTCGGTCTCACCGGGACGCATGCCGGGTGCGAGCACGGCGTGTGCGGCGCCTGTACCGTGATCGTCGACGGCCAAGCGGTGCGATCCTGTCTTCTGCTCGCGGTTCAAGTAGCCGGCGCATCGATCGTGACCGTCGAAGGTCTCGCCGATGGCGATGAATTGTCGCCGCTGCAACTGGCCTTCCGCAAGCACCACGCCCTGCAATGCGGCTTCTGCACCTCGGGCATGCTGACGACGCTGCATGCGCTCCTGACCGACGAACCGGAAGCGGATGAAGACCGTATCCGCGACGTGCTCTCAGGCAATCTGTGCCGCTGCACGGGATACATCCCAATCGTCGAAGCGGCGCTCGAAGCGCGCGCGCATTATGCAAAGAAGCATGGACCGAAGGCCGGATGAGATCCGTCAACACCTATATCGGACGGCCGATCGAGCGCGTGGAAGATCTGCGCTTTCTTCGCGGGAAGGGCCAATACATCGGCGACATCAAACGTGACGGCCAGTGGCACGCGGCGATCGTGCGCAGTCCCGTCGCATTCGGGCGCATCGTCAAAATCGATACGGCGGCCGCGCTCGCCATGCCCGGTGTCCACGCTGTCATCACAGCGGCGGACATTGCCAAGCCGGTGCCAACGATTCCGTTCCGCCGCAAGAATCCGACCATCGCGCCGTTTGCCCAACCGATCATCGCTGCCGAATATGTCCGATACGTCGGCGAGCCTGTTGCTGTCGTCCTCGCGGCGAGCGCCGAACTCGCCGAAGATGCCGCGCAGGAGGTCACAGTCGAGATCGACGCGCTGGCGCCTTGCGTGGATTGGCAGGCGTCAACGGCCGGCACGACGCTGTTGTTTCCTGGAACCAAAACCAACATCGCCTCGACATTTACCGCGCAATGCGGCGACGCTGCCGCGGCTTTCGCCACGGCCCCCTATGTCCGCCGCGAGACCTTTCGCGTGCAGCGCCATACCGCGCTGCCCATGGAAACGCGCGGACTGCTCGCGGAATGGCACACGAGCGACAATCGCCTCACCGTCTGCGGCGCCGCCAAGCTGCCGTTCTTCAATCGCCGCGCACTCGCCGGCATGATGGGCCTGCCGGAAACGTCGGTCGATTATATCGAGCTCGATGTCGGCGGCGGCTTCGGCGCGCGCGGCGAATTCTATCCGGAAGATTTTCTCGTCGCCTTCGCGGCGCGGACGTTCGGCCATCCGATCAAATGGATCGAGGACCGGCGCGAGCACTTCACGGCGATCGGCCACGCGCGGCAAATGGATGCCGATATCGAGATCGCTTGCCGCAGCGACGGCATCGTCACCGCGATGCGCGGCACTATGCACGTCGACATCGGCGCCTATGTCCGGCCCAACGGCATGACGCCGGTGCGCAACGTCATTCAATTCACCGCCGCGCCCTATCGGATTCCGAATCTCGACTTCACCGGGCATGGCGTCCTCACCAACAAGACCCCGGCCGGCACCTATCGCGGACCGGGACGTTTCGAGGGCTGCTATTTCTGCGAACGCATCTTCGACATCGCGGCGCGCGAACTGGGCATCGATCCCTTGGAAATGCGGCGGCGTAACCTGCTCACCGATCGGGATATGCCCTATGTCCTGGTCGGCATAGCGCCCGACGACGGCTTCGGCGATACCGAATGCGACAGCGGCGATTACCGAGTGACCTTCGAGCGCTGCCTCGAGGAATTCGGCTGGGAGCGAAAGAAAGCGCTCGCCGGAACGTTTCGCGACGGCCGCTATCACGGCATCGGCATTGGCTGCTTCATCGAAGGCGGCGCGTCCGGCCCGCGGGAAAGCGCGCACGTCGACGTTACGGCCGACGGCAAGGTCGATGTGTATGTTGGCTCGTCCGCGATCGGCCAAGGCATCGAAACCATCATGGCGCAGATTGCCGCCGACGCGCTCGAAATCCCGATGGACGACGTGCGCGTGCTGCACGGCTCGACGAATTATCTGAAAGAGGGATTTGGCTCCTACGGCTCGCGCGCAACCGTGATGGGCGGCTCCGCCATCGTGCTGGCCGTCGAGGACATGCTGAAATCCTTCCGCGAGATCGCCGTGCAAAAGTTTTCCGTTGCGGCGGAAGACGTCGCCGTCTCGGGCGGCGTCGCGCGGGCGCGCGACGGCCGCGCCATGACGCTCGCGGAAGCCGCGGCAGCGGGCTCATTAACCGGCGAAGGTACATTCAGCAGCGACAAGCGAACTTACACCTACGGCACCGCGGCCGCGCATGTCGCCGTCGATCCCAGGACCGGATCGGTCCAGGTGCTCGATTATGTCGTGGTCGACGATGTCGGACGCGCCATCAACCCGTTGACGTTGCACGGCCAGGTCGTCGGCGCGGCAGTGCAAGGCTTCGGCAGCGTGTTCAGCGAAAATCTCATCTATGACGCCGACGGCCAATTGCTGGTCGGCTCGCTCGCCGATTACCAAATTCCGCTCGCGACTGATTATCCGCACATTCGCGCCGTGACGCTCGAACAGTTCCCGGCGCCGCACAATCCTCTCGGCGCCAAGGGCGCCGGCGAAGGCGGCATCATCCCGGTCGGCGGCGCCGTGGTCAATGCGATCGCGTCGGCGCTGAGCTCTTTTAACATCCAGCCGACGGACTTGCCGCTGACGCCGCCGCGGCTGTGGGAACTGATCGAAAAGGCGCGCGCGGCCGCGACGGCCGGAGACTAGGCCCGGCGGCCAAGTTGCGCGAGCAGCGCACCGGGTTTGATCGGGATCTGCCCGATGCGGACGTCAAACGGCGACAGCGCATCCTCGACCGCCGACGCGATCGCCGCCGGCAGCGGAATGACGCCGGACTCGCCCACCCCTTTCACCCCGAGCGGATTGAGCGGCGTCGGCGATTCCCGATGCGCGATCTCCATCGCCGGCATTTCGGTGGACGTGACCAGCAGATAATCGGCGAGATTCGTCGTCAGCGGCTGGCCGTCATTGCCGAAGCCCATCCACTCATAGAGGGCGTTGCCGACGCCGTGGGCCAGGGCGCCCATCAATTGCCCGTCGACCATGGTCGGATTGATGATCTTGCCGGCGTCGTGGACGAAGACGATGCGCAGGATTTTGACTTCGGCGGTCTCCGGGTCGACCTCGACCTCGGCGACCGTGCAGCCGTTGGCATAGGTCATCGCATTGATGACCACGGCTTCGCTGGCTTCGACGCCGGGCGACATGTTTCCCGGCAGCAGAAAGCCGGGCGAGCCGACCATTTCATTCGCGATCCGCGCCAACGACACTTTCATGTCGGCGCCTTTGACGTGGACATGGTCGCCGGCGATATCGAGATCGGCCTCGTTGGCTTCGAGCAGATGGCTCGCGATCTTAAGCACCTTTTCGCGCACCTTGACGGCGGCGACATGCGCCGACGATCCGGCCATCACGGTCTGGCGGCTGTTGAAGCCGCCGAATCCCATCGCCACTTTCGCCGAATCGCCGGTTGAAACGACGATCCGCTCCACCGCGCCGCCCAGTTGCTCGGCGACGACCTGCGCCAGCATGGTCTTGATCCCCTGCCCCATGGCGGACGCTCCGGTCGCGACATGGATCAGGCCCGACGGCGCGACATGGACATCGACCTGCTCGTAAGGCCCTCGGCCAGTGCCTTCGACATAATTGGCGATGCCGATGCCGATATAGCGGCCCTGTTCACGCGCCGCTTTCTGCCGCTCCGGAAACGACTGCCACGCCGAACGCGCCAAGGCCTCCGACTGGCAGGCCGGGTAATCGCCGGAATCGAGCTCGATCGGAATCCCGCCGCGGGTAACGAACCCTTTCTTGAACGGCATGGCGGCGGCGGGAACGAGATTGCGGCGGCGAATTTCGGCGCGATCGAGACCCATCTCTCTTGCCGCGATGTCGAGCAGGCGCTCCATGACGAAGACGCCTTGCGGCTGCCCGGCGCCGCGGATCGGCGTCACCGGGACCTTGTTGGTGAGCACGACTTTGACGTCGAGCCTGTAGGCCGGAACGACATAAGCGAGCGTCAGCGAAGCCGCCGATCCTTGCGGAACGGTCAGCCCGCGCGCGGTATAGGCGCCGTGATCGTGCAGCAGGGAACCGCGCACGCCGAGAATCTTGCCCTCGGCATCGAGCGCGATCTCGGCGTTCCAGAACTGATCGCGCTCCTGCGTTGTCGCCACGAAGTGCTCGCGGCGATCCTCGATCCATTTGACCGGCTTGTTGAGCGCGATCGCGGCGACCGCGACGGCGGCTTCCTCGGGATAGAAGACGAGTTTCGGGCCAAAGCCGCCGCCGACATCGGGCGCCGCAACGCGGACCGAACCCTGATCGCGTCCCAGAATTTCCGCCAAGAGCCGCGCGCCGACGAGCGGCGTCTGCGTCGAACTCCACAGCGTCAACCGGCCTTCGCTATCCGTGGACGCCACCGCGCCGCGGCACTCGATCGAATGCGCACAGCCGCGGTGCTGCACAAACGCGCCCTTGAAGACATGCGCGGCCGCGGCGAACGCGGCATCGACATCGCCGTAGGCGCTCGAGAACTCGGCGAGCAGATTGGTGGTGGCGTCGCCATGCGCGCGCGCGGCATTTGGCTCGAGCGCCGCGTGACAATCGGTGACGGCGGGCAGCGGCTCGTAATCGATCTCGACGAGCGTTGCGGCATCTTCAGCGAAATACGGCGTCTCGGCGACGACGAGGGCGATAGCTTCACCGGCGTAAACGGCTTCGTGTCGCGCCAGGATCGGCCGGTCGCGCTGCTGCTTATAGGTGCGGTCCGGAAGGGCGACGGCGAGCCGATCGGTTGTGACATGCTTGGCAATGTCATCGGCCGCGAGCACCGCGCGGACGCCCGGCGCCGCGAGAGCCGCCTCCTTGCCGACGGAAAGGATCTTGGCATGCGCATGCGGGCTCCGCACGAACACGGCATGCAACAGACCCTCGATGTGGATGTCGTCGACGAACCGGGCCTTGCCGCGGACGAGGTCGAAATCCTCGATGCGCGGGATACGCTTGCCAATCGTCTTCGTCGTCACGCCGACAGCTCCGGAGCGCCCATGATGGGAACATTTATTGGAACGCCTATGATTTTAGTCCTGAGACTCGTGTTGTGTCACAAATTTGGTATTCGTCCCATTTGCGGTACATTACTGCATTGTGATACACATGCAATCTCGCCTCGCAATGACATCCTCACCGCTTCAACGGGACCGACGACCATAACGCAATTCGATGCTTTATCGGCACTCCGCTACATAGTCACACGTGTTCGCATCCAGCATACCGGTTTCCTCTCACGATCTTCCAAGAGTCTTCCAGAGTTCAATCAGCCAAAGTTAGGAACATCTGAGCCGCCCGGTGCAGAATTGGGGGATGCGTCCCCTCTTTCGGCCCGCCGCAGGTGAAGCAATCTGGCAAGAAGACCCGTCATGAACACCGACAAGAAATTCGACACGATCGTGGTCGGCGGCGGCAATGCCGCTTTGTGTGCCGCCATCAGCGCGCGGCGTGAGGGCGCGTCGGTTCTGGTGCTCGAAGCAGCGCCGAAATTCTATCGCGGCGGCAACACCCGGCACACCCGCAACATGCGCTGCGCCCACGACGACGCCACCGAGACTTTGACCGGGCCGTATTACGAAGAGGAATTCTTCGACGATCTGCTGCGTATCACCGGGGGCAATACCGACGAAGTCCTCGCCAAGCACATGATCCACGAGTTAAAGGAGATGCTGACCTGGATCGCCGAACAAGGCGTTCGCTTTCAGCCCTCGCTCGGCGGCACGCTGACGCTCGGGCGCACCAATTCGTTCTTCCTCGGCGGCGGCCGCGCCATGCTCAATTCGCTCTATCAGACGGCGGAGAGCCTCGGCATCGAGATCTACTACGACGCCCCGGTGACCAAGCTCGATATCCGAAACGGCATGTTCCTGTCGGCGACTGTCGATTATGCCGGCGAAAGCCGAACCGTGCGGGCCGCGACTTTGGTCGCAGCCTGCGGCGGCTTTGAATCCAACATCGAATGGCTCAAGCAATATTGGGGCGACGCCGCCGATAATTTCCTGATCCGCGGCACACGCTACAACCACGGCTCGGTCCTCAAAATGCTGCTCGACAGCGGCATCCAGGAAGTCGGCGACCCGACGCAGTGCCATGCCGTCGCCATCGACGCCCGCGCGCCGAAATACGACGGCGGCATCATCACCCGGCTCGACTGCGTCGTCTTCGGCATCGTCGTCAATAAGCTCGCCAAACGGTTCTATGACGAGGGCGAGGATGTCTGGCCGAAGCGTTACGCGATCTGGGGCCGGCTGGTCGCGGCGCAGCCGGACCAGATCGGCTACATCATCTTCGACGCCTCGTCGTTGCGGCTGTTCATGCCGTCGCTTTATCCGCCGGTGCAGGCCGATACGATCGGCGAACTGGCGCGGAAATTCGAGCTCGATCCGGCCGTGCTGGAAACGACCGTTGCCGATTTCAACGCGGCCGTTCGCCCCGGCACGTTCAACCACACCGATCTCGACGATTGCCGCACCGAAGGCCTGACGCCGCCGAAGACGCATTGGGCGCGGCGCATCGAGAAGCCGCCGTTCTACGGCTATCCGGTGCGGCCGGGGATCACTTTCACCTATCTCGGAACGCGCGTGAACAAAGAAGTCGCGGGTTCTCATGAAGGACGGCACGCCGTCCGCCAACATATTCGCGGCAGGCGAGATCATGGCCGGCAATGTTCTCGGCAAGGGCTATGCCGCCGGCATCGGCATGACCATCGGCAGCGTGTTCGGACGAATTGCGGGACGGGAGGCCGCGAAAAATGCCCGCAACTAACATGCACACGACGACGCATCACACCTCGCCGGTTCTCGCCGAAGCCGACCGGCTGATGGTCGTGTGCAATTCGTGCCGCTATTGCGAAGGACTGTGCGCGGTGTTTCCCGCCATGGAAATGCGCCGGGTCTTCAACGACGGCGACCTGAACTACCTGGCCAATCTCTGCCACGGCTGCGGCGCCTGCTATTTCGACTGCCAGTTCTCGCCGCCGCACGAATTCGAGGTCAATGTGCCGCGCGCGCTCGCCAGAGCGCGCATCGAATCCTACAAGACCTATGCGTGGCCGCGCTTTCTCTCCGGCCTGTTCGCGCGCAACGGCGTCGCGGTCGGAGCCATTGCGGCGCTGAGCGCGCTTGTCTTCGTCGCGGGATTCTTCTCCTATCACGATCCCGGCGTGCTGCGGGCCATTTATGCCGCGCCCGGCGCGTTCTATGTCTTCATGCCGCACAACGTCATGGTTCTGATTTTCGGCGCCGCCTTTCTTTATGCCGTCGTTGCCATCGCGATCGGCGCCATCGCGTTCTGGCGCGATATCGGCGAGCCCGTCGCGGCGCTGAGCGCGCCGCAGCCGCTCTGGCAGGCCACCAAGGACACAGCGCAATTGAAATATCTCGATGGTGGCGAAGGCGGCTGCGCCAGCACCGAGGACGAGCCGAAAGATCGCCGCAAACTGTTCCATCACTTGACGTTCTACGGTTTTGCGCTGTGCTTTGCTTCGACCGTTGTCGCGACCGGTTACCATTATTTGCTCGGCCGCGAGGCGCCCTATGCCTGGTACGACCTTCCGGTGATCTTGGGCACGCTCGGCGGGCTCGGCCTGGTGATCGGCCCCATCGGCCTGTTCATCGCGAAGAGCCATCGCGATCCGGATCTGCTCGATCCCGGCAGCTACGGCATGGATGTCGCGTTCATCTTCATCCTGTTTGCCACCGGCGTGACAGGGCTCGCTTTGCTGTTGCTGCGCCAGACATCTTTCATGGGCACGCTGCTCGCGTTGCATCTGAGCGTCGTCTTCGCGCTGTTTCTGCTGTTGCCCTACAGCAAATTCGTGCACGGCATCTATCGCTTCCTGGCGCTGACGCGCTACGCAAAGGAGCGCGACACGCATCAGCCTATAGCAGAGTGAGACCACCATCTCGTCTGCCGATATCGCGGGGCGGCGAATTTCGGGCCGGGGGACGTAGGCTTTATCGTCCCGGAAGGAGATTTTCTTGTCGAAACTGCCGTTGACGCTGGCTTGCGGTGATTACGAGATCGTTCGCGCCCTGAAGGAAGGAGCGGTCCAGCCCGAAGGCATCGATCTGAACCTGCTGACGGGGATGGATTCGACGACGCGCCATTGGCGATTCTTGCGCAACGGCGAATTCGACGTCGCCGAAGTGTCCTGTTCGTCGTATTTTGTCGCGCGCGATCAAGGCATGGCGGTGAACGCCATCCCGGTCTTTCTACACCGCAGGTTCCGCCACGGCTTCATCTTTATCAACACGACGAAGGGCATCCGCAAGCCCTCTGACCTCGCCGGTTGCAAGATCGGGCTGAAGCAGTTTCAATCGACGGCGCTGGTCTGGCTGCGCGGCATTCTCCAGCACGAATACGGCGTTCCGCTCGAGTCGATCGAATGGTACTGCGAGCTCGACGAGACCATCGAATTTGCCGGGGCGCACAATCTCAAGATCACGCGCCTGCCCAACGACAGTTCGGTCGAGCGGATGCTGGCCGACGGCGAGATCGACGCTCTATTGCATCCCGATCTCATTCGCCCGCTGCTCGACAAGGACCCGCGGGTGGCGCGGCTGTTTTCGAATTACCGCGAGGAGGAACTCGCGTTTTATAAAAAGACCGGCATCTTTCCGATCATGCACGTGCTCGGCATCAGGCGCGAGATCGTCGAGAAGAATCCCTGGGTCGCCATCAACCTGTTTCACGCTTTCGACGAAGCAAAGCGGATCGCCATGAAGCGGCTGACCAATCCGCGCATCGTGCCGCTGGTTTGGTATCGCGAAGCCTGGGAAGAGCAAGAAGGCATCTTCGGCGACGATCCGTGGGAATACGGCCTGTCGCCGAAGAACGAGAACACGCTCACGACGCTGGTCGGCTATGCCCACGAGCAAGGCCTGACCCGGCGCGGGCCGCCGCTTGGGGAATTGTTCCTCGACGTCTTTCAGGGACGCAAGCGCGGCGTCGAATTTCGGGTTTGAACGGTCCGCGCGCCGTGGCTGATCCGGCGCAGCGGCGACATACAGAAACCTTCGACGATCAATAGTTTCTGAGAGGGTTTTTCACCAGACCCGCCGTCGCCTTCGTAAATGCCTCGGTCAGGCTTCTTGTCTGTTCACCGAACACTTGAAATTGCCCTTGCATATATTCGGTTTGAATTCGCATGACGTCTTGAAGATCCTTGGCCTGACTGAGTCTTTGCACGTATTCCTGAGCGGTAGCGATATTTTCCTCAGTGAACCGTTTCATCTTTTCCGTGAACTCATTATTGCTCAAGGGGAAGGACGAAAATGCACTTTGAACGAAATTGAAATATTGCGCCATCGCTTCCTGAGTTTGATTTATAGTCTGTTCAACTGCCTGCCCAACGTTTTCATTCGGGGTTGCCAATGTCGACTCCTATTCCTGGGGGTGAACGCAAACTATCCATATACCTCTTGAGTTCGCTCGCCTATTCGCCTCCGGAAACTCACTAAAAGCGCATCAGCATGCGGTCACGCGCGCGTCAGCTGATTTTATGTATACAACCAAGGAAAGGATCTCTTTTGATCTTCCTCAAATCGCCCGATGACCGCGCCGTATTCCTGGGTGTGCGCGATTTCGTCCAATCCTCTCAGCAGGCGTCGTTTGCTCAACGGTTCGATTTCAAAGCGGTAGATTTTGCCGTCCGGGCCGGTGACGGCCTGGTTGGGTAAGTCGACGGTCAGCTGTGCGCCACGTTGATCGAGCAACTGTCGCATCAGAACGTCTACGATCGCGGCCGGCAGCCGCACCGGCAATAGTCCGTTCTTGAGCGCGTTGTTGAAGAAAATGTCGCCGAAATTCGGCGCGATCACGCTTCGAATGCCGAAGGTCATCAGACCAAACACGGCGGTCTCCCTTGACGAGCCGACCCCGAAGTTTCGGCCGGCAACCGCGATCACCGCGTGACGGTACGGCTCTTGATTGAGAATGTATTCGGACTTTTCAGAACCGTCCGCGTTAAAGCGTCGATCGTGGAGAAGAATTTGCGCGAAGCGCGAACCTTTTGGCACCTTATTGAAGCGAGTCGGACAAAGCTGATTGGTGTCAAGATTTGCTTCGTTGAGTGGTACGGCTATGCCGGACAGAGTTGAGAACGGCTCCATGGCGCTCACCTCCTCGCACCAAATTCGCGGACGTCGAACAGATGGCCGTGGAGTGCGGCGGCGGCGGCCATTGCCGGGCTCATAAGATGCGTGCGCCCGCCCGGGCCTTGCCGTCCCTGAAAGTTCCTATTCGAGGTCGATCCACAACGCTCGCCGGGCCTCAACTGATCGCCGTTAAGCGCAGTGCACAGCGAGCAGCCGGCGGACCGCCATTCGAAGCCTGCCTCAGTGAAGATCCGATCAAGACCCTCGGCCTCCGCTTGGCGTCTGACGCTCTCCGAGCCGGGAACGACCCAAGCCGGAACGACGGCATGCCCAAGTCTAGCGACCGCCGCCGCGGCGCGAATATCGTCGATCCGGCTGTTGGTGCAGGAACCTATGAACACGCGATCGACTGCGATGTCGGTGAGCGGCATGCCCGGTTCCAGGCCCATATAGGACAGAGCCTTGGCGTATTCGGTTCGCCGTTCGGCGCTTTGTTCCTGTTCGGGATCTGGAACACGCTCGGTGATGGGAAGCGCCTGTTCGGGATTGGTGCCCCATGTCACCATGGGAACGACGCGGGCGGCATCGATCTCGGCCTCTTTGCCGAACTTCGCTTCTGCGTCGGAAGGCAGCGTGCGCCAGAACTTCAGCGCGTCATCCCAGGCCCGGCCCTTCGGAGCGAAGGCGCGATTGGCGAGAAATTCATACGTGGTCTCGTCCGGCGCAATCATGCCGGCCCTGGCGCCGGCCTCGATCGACATGTTGCAGATCGTCATCCGCTCGTTCATCGTCATCCGCTTGATGGTGGAGCCGGCATATTCAATCGCATAACCGATTGCGCCGCCGATTCCGATCTTGGCGATGATGGCGAGGATGATGTCCTTGGCGGTGACGCCAAAACCGATTTCTCCATCGATCTTGACGCGGAATGTGCCTGGCCGGCGCTGCCAAATCGTCTGCGTCGCCACTACGTGTGTGGTCTCGGAGGCGCCAATGCCGAAGGACAGATTGCCAAACGCGCCATGCGTCGAGGTGTGCGAATCGGCTCCCACGAGCACGATGCCGGGCTGGCTGAGACCGAGTTCGGGTCCGGCAACGTGGAGAATGCCCTGTCGCTCGTCACCCCAACCGAATCTGGAGATTTTATATTCGTCGGTGTTGCGGATCAGCAGTTCGAGCATATTGCGTATTTCAGGGTCGGGCACGTTCGTGATTCCCACCGCGCGCGCTTGCGGGTCGGTCGGAATATAATGATCGGAAAACGCAAAAACTTTTTCCGGGTGGGCGACCGACAGGCCCCGCTGATGCAGCGTATCGAAGGTATGGCGTGAGCCTTCGTGAATCAGACAGCGATCGACATAGAGCAGCGTTTCATCTTCTTCTTGGACGACGACATGATTGTCCCACACCTTGTCGAACAGCGTTTTCATCTTGTTCATTGCTCCAATACGCAATCTCGTCAGATACGTGCAGACTCGGCGGAGTACGACGAAAAATCACTGCGACTCCCAGATCACTGCAATTTAATGCCCGCGAATTGCACGACCTTTGTCAACTTCTCGGTGTCGGCGGCGACCAGTTTGCCGAACTCGGAGGGAGTCATCGGCATGGGGACGTCGCCCAGTTCGGCGAACCGCGCCGTAAGCTCGGGGTCGGCAAGGCCGGCGTTCATCGCTTTATTGAGCTTATCGATAATCTCAGTTGGCGTACCCATCGGCGCGCCCATGCCGTACCACGTGCTAAGTTCGTAGCCCGGGATAAACTCGCCTACACTTGGGAGGGTAGGCATTGCCTCAGAGCGCACCGCGCTGGTGAC
Source organism: uncultured Alphaproteobacteria bacterium (assembly GCA_963761185.1). Taxonomy (GTDB): domain Bacteria; phylum Pseudomonadota; class Alphaproteobacteria; order Rhizobiales; family Xanthobacteraceae; genus BOG-931. Next base: position 2,533,166 of record CAVXFY010000009.1, on the reverse strand, counting down.
CGCAAGTCCGCGCAACCTACTGGATTTGATATATGTGATCGCCGAGGCGAGAGAGGGAAACGCGACCTGCACTTCACCGGCCAGCAAGCCTTCGAGTACGGGTCCATTGCCCCGATAGGGCACGTGGATCATGTTGACGCCGGCCATCATCTTGAACAGTTCACCGGCGAGCTGGCCTATGCTTCCGACTCCGGAGGAGGCCATGTTGACCTTGCCGGGATTGGCTTTGGCGTAAGCAACAAATTCTGGGATCGTCTTAGCCGGGACGGATGGATTGGCCACCATGACAAGGGTCGTGCGGGCGATGCCCGCGACCGGTGCAATGTCCGAAACGAAATCAAAATTCAGATGCTCGTACAGCGCCGCATTGCTGGCATTGTTCGAACTGGCGAGAAGAAGCGTATAGCCGTCAGGGGACGCCTTTGCGACCATCTCCGTGCCAAGATTGTTGCCGGCGCCCGGCCGGTTCTCGACGATAAACGGCTGACCTAAACGCTGTGACAGCCACTGCGCCATCAGACGTGCAAAGATGTCATTCCCTCCTCCCGGAGCAACAGCGACAATCCAGTGCACGGGGCGCGTTGGATAATCGAGCGCCAGCGCAACGCGCGACACGGCGGGCAATGCGGCAATGCCCGCAGCAAGATGCAGCAATTGTCTGCGGGGAAGTTTCATGCCGGCGTGCCCCCTGACGACACGAAAGCTATCCCAATTACCGCGCCTGCGAAATCATTCTTTGAGTGTCGGGACAGGTCAAAAAATGTTTGGTGGCGGATGCAGTCTAAGTCGAACGCGTCTCAGCAACCAATTCCCTGCTAACAGGGAAATTAACAGGGAAAATCGCAAAATTTGGCCTGCGGTGGCGGCAAGATCATCATTTAGTACGGCATCCATAGGAGTTTCTAGCGATATTCCCTGCGAAAATTAACAGGGAACGATTTCGGCGTAACAGGGAAACTGTGACGCAATAACAGGGAAAGCGTAAGCGTCCATTTCTCACACGCTTGTTTTGCCGGTGTCCGGACGCGATCTGTTCTCCTCGCAATTTGCAAAGCGAGGAGGTCAAGATGCCCGACAAACCACCGTCACGAATGCGCTACGCTGAGGCGTTCTGGCGCGCGCATCATGAGGCGTGGCGTGATAGCGAGTTGAACCAGCGAGAGTATTGCGAGGTTCAGGGGATTCCGCTCAAGGCGTTCGGCAACTGGCGAGCCAAGTTCAAAGCTGAACCGCAACCGCTGGAGCGCAAGCTGCTCTACCGACGCGGCGACCTAAGTCACACCCTTAATCATAGTCTAAGTCATAGGCTTAGTCATATGACTAACGGTTCGCCGGCGCCTGGGCCGATCATTCCGCCGGCACGTGAGGGCCATCGGCGGAAGTTTAGTGAGGCCGACAAACGTAGGATCGTTGCCGAAGCGATGCAGCCGGGCGCAAACCTTTCAGAGGTGGCGCGTCGTTATGGGATGGCAGCGCGTGTTCTATTTCGCTGGAAGCAGGAGTTGACGTCGCTCGCTGCTGCGTCGGCCTTCGTCACGGTGCAGATCGCCGATGCGCAGGCGCCTCGTGATGTGCGGCGTAGCGAAGAGGAGCGCACACCATAACGCTGCTTCCTCCAGGCGTGAAGGTGCACCTGGCTTTCGGTTACACCGACATGCGCAAGGGGACCGACGGGCTTGCCATGCTCGTCCAGGGCGTCCTGCCTCAAGGACGTGCTGGAACGTATGTCCAGTGGCCATCCAATGAGTCGCCTCGACGACTTGCTGCCATGGAATTGGACAACATCAATTCCTATCAATTGACCCAACGTGTCAGGAATGGACGCTTACTCCGCTTTCGGATGAAGAGCGGGGGCCGGCGAGAGGACAAGGCGTTGCTATTTTTCATCGAGCGCATAGCGCGTCAGGTCCAGGGTGCCGGAGCCCACGGGATCGCTGGCGAGGTGTGATGCGTTGATCTCGTCGTAAATCGACCAGAACTTTTCGTTCGATCGCCGCACGCCGAAATGGTCGACCAGCCGCTCATAGTCAGCCGTGGACTTGATGCCTGCGACGGCACTGGAAAATGCCTCGATCGCGGCTTCCGGAACCACGAAGAACATGTCGGGATAGGCGCCCGTTACGCCAGCCCGCACGGTGAGCGAATCCTCCTGTGGCGCGAGGCGCTCCGACTCGCCCAATATCCATGACACATTTTCATGCTCGCGGTTGTGCACGAGGCTATAAAGCTGCGCGCGACCATCCTTGCCGTGCACCAACACGACCGCGAGTTCGGGAAGGAAGCGCGCAAACGGTGTGGTACTTGCGGCCTTGACCGAGGCAATCCGGCGCAGCGCCTGTTCCGACGTGGTGAGCGCGGGTGGCCCCACTGCGTCCTGTGGTAACCGCAATGCCTTCCAATTAAGCGCATCAGGCCGGCCTCGCACTTGCGGGGGCAAATATTCGTTGATCACCCGCTCAACCAGCTCCGCCTTGGCATTGGTCTCGTCGCGGTAGACGACAGCGGTCGGCGCCGAGTTATCGACGAGCGGGAACATGTAGCGGATCTTGATGTCAGTGAGCGGGCCACCACGGTACCATGACTTGCGCAGGCCAGCCCGCTGCGACGGCGGCAGGAAGGCGAGGAACAACTCCTCCGCCTCCATCCGGATCAAGTCCATGTAGAGCCGGGTCAGCGATTGGTGACCGATGTTGCCGAACACGTCGTAATTGACGACGAGATTGTAAACAAGGCGCTCGAGTAGCGGGTAATCGAGGACGAACAGCGTTTTCGGCAGATCGCCAACCGCGCCTTGCACGACGACAGCGTTGTCAAAATGCCGGAATACGGTGAGCAGCGCATTCGGGTTGCGGCCATCGCCGTTCCATATGTCCTCTATCGCGTAACCGGCCGGGCGGAGTTTGCGCGCATCGTCGGCCCTTAACTTGCGGTAAGCCTCGCGCTGCGCGATTAAGCGTTCGAAGAACGGAATGCTGTCAAAAATTGGGACGTCGCTACCCCACACACCGGGTAGCACCAGCATGTCCTGGGCTCGCCGTGCATGCTCCGCCGACATCACCATGCTATCGGCATCGGGCCGCAGGAAGAAAACGTAAAACTGCTCCTGGATCGAATTGACCGCGATGCTGCCGTTGCACACCGGACCCTTGATAAAGGTATTGATTTCGTACTCAGCGTCGTCGAGCAGGAACTGGTAGCGCGTACGCACCGGGATGTCGGCAAACGTAACGAACGGGTTTCCTGCCGTCTCCTCGCTGTAGTCGGGCAGTTTCTTCACATCCCATTGCGGCTCGAGGAAGGTCTGCCGGATTCGCTCGAGCTTCTGCTCGGAGAGATCGTAGGGAATGTGGGTCTTATCGACGATCGTACCCTCGAGTTGGCGCAGGCAGTAGTGGAAGTCTCCGGGACCGGGATCGTCATTCGGCCGGCGTGTTGCAATCTCGTCGATGCCCGCCTCGCACGGCGTACGTGAACGTACCAGACGGAAGAACGCCGGGTGCCGGGATGCCGTATCAGACGTGAAATAGAGGTGCGCCAGGAACAGATGCTCGTAGAGATATCGCGCCGTAAGCCTCTCGCGCGGCGAGCTGCCATTGAGGAAGGCCTCCCAGTCGCGGACTTGGGTCTGCAGTTCGGGCGGCACCGCACGCTGGCTTGCCAGGTTCGCCTCCAATGGGCCCGGCGCGCCGTGAGCCATCCACGCGCTGAGGGCTGCGACATCCGTTTGCGGCAGTGCTGGCAACCCGTACGGCATGCCAAGCTCGGCTGTGCTGGACGAGAGCAGCGAAGCCTTGTCGACGTCGACCGGACAGAAGTTGCTTTCGCTGACCAACTTTTTCGGCTGCACGGTCGGATGGAGGACCCTAAGTCTCACCATGTGCATCAGGAGGCTGCGGGCGGGCTCAGTGCCGCCCACAACGTCATAGAAGCCCCTGGCGCGCCAATCCGAAACGTTGCGGGCGTCGATGCCGAGCCGGGAGGGAGCAACGCTCTCCAATCGGGAACGATCGTAGACGTTGAGCTTAGTTGCGCCGCGCGCCAAGCCCGAATAGCTCTGCAGGTTGAGCTGGCAAGGAGCGTTGTAGCAGCTGTGACAGGCGATGCAGCGGTTGTTGAAGATCGGTTGGATGCGGGTGGTGTATTCGTCACTAGCGGAAGCAGCCTGCGAATTGGCGCTTCGAATATTGCCGGCGAGGGCGAGCAGCATCGCCGCAAGCAACCAATACATTGATAAACGCGACATGGCGCCCCTTGGGGCTGACGAATGCTTATCCAGCGTCATCTCCCTACGATAGGTCGTCGGATACTTTGCCAAATTGAAGCGTTTCATTTGCGGCCGAAATAATCGAATAGCCATCGACGCAGAAATGACATTGATTGCTGTTTAAAATCGCGTTTGTGTTGTGTTGTTGCGCGCATCATCGTTTCCGCTGGCAGGGGGCCGCCAAAAATGTTGCGGGCGCGAATAATTTCCCAGGCGAGCGGAGCGCGGCGTGAGATCGCTGACTCAATCTGCTCACGCATGAAGCCGGGCACGATCTCTGGCGGGGGCGCAAAAACTTCAGGCACGGTATCCGACAGCTTTGTGTCGGCAAGAATGTTCCAGCGCGTGAGTCCACCTGTGAGGGGCGCTGGCACGCCGAACACAACGCGGCCGATCCGTGTTTCGCGCATCGCATAGCAGCATAGCGCGCAAGGCTCTGCGTTCGCATAGATAGTGCAGTCTTCGAGACTCACTCGCTCGAGGCGACGGAGTGCCTCCGACATGGCAACCACCTCGGCATGATGCGAAACGTCGTGGTCACGACTCGCCGAATTGATCGATTCGCAAACGAACGCGCCGTTGCGGCAAATCACCGCCGCATAGGGATATTCGCCAGCATCCACCGCACGTAATGCGAGTGCGATGCAACGTTCCATCATGGCGTAGTCGACGGCATCGACCGCAGGTTCCGGAGGCGTGTCGTCCATCGGGACGTTCTCATCTGATCGATGTCAGCTAGAGGCGGACGCCACTTTACGCCGCATTAAGTCCGCTTGTGACCTATTTCGGATATTAGCACCATCACCTGCGGCTTGCGTGACGGTTCTGCGAATGCCACCACAACACTGCGCCAACTCCGATCGCGGGGCCAGAGCGATCGATACAAAACTTAAAGCCTATTTCTCGATCCCGCTTGCCTCCACCAATCGCAATCGCGCGCTCTTATCGTTGGCGCCGCATCGAGCAGCGTCGCGATCAACACGAGGCTATAGGGTAGTTCTGCGATCAAATTCCTGACACGCAAGCTGTTTGACCGGCTGACTTGCGAGTTCTGTGATCGCGCGGTTTGCGGGCCTGATTCTGCGCTGCTCATGGCTCCGAGCTGACGGAATTTAGCGCGGACTCACTAGCTAGGCTCTCGAGCCAACCAAGCCTCAAGCGATGCCTCATCTACCGCTGCCAATGCTACCGCCAATGGCGAAACGATCAGGTGTTACCATGTTATCATCTGATCACGAATTTTATCGTGTATTTTGTTGATTGTTTCGTGTTTTGCTTCCATTTGAATCAGCTTCTTGTCTTTGGTTTCGAGCAAAATCACTACGTGCTTTCCAAGAAGACGTTTAACTTCATCGTCAATTTTAAATTTTAAATCTGGTTGTGCCATCGCGATCACCAAAATCGACGGTTCATGGATAGTTTAACAAACAGATGGCGAATGCTTGCGCATTGATCTAAATCAAGCTCGCCGCCCAATTGTCAGCCAGCTGTCGCTGCGCAGTGACGATTTTGATCTAGATCAATGCGCATGCGCCTTCTTCTCGACTTCCTAAAAAAGTGTCAAAGACTTAACCCTCTTACCCCGGGAGACCCCGTCATGGGCACACGCATCGATCAATTTTGCGAAAATCTTCGCATCAAGCTCACAAGCATCGATAACAACATGGAATCGCTCAAGGCCAAAATCGACAGCAAGGCTCGCACCGCCGAGCAGGACGTCCAAAGTCACCTCGACGGCGTCAAGAAGCGCGTCGAGCAAGAGCGCACAAAGGTGGCAGCCGCTCAAGCCGACATCAAGAAGTGGGTCGACGAACGCAAGGCGACCGCCAGCGAGAAGGTCGCTGAGTGGAAGGCGAAGCGGGAAGTCTCAAAATTGCAGGGCCGCGCCGACGGTGCGGAGCGCTACGCCGCAGCAGCTGCAGTCGTGGCATTGGCCATGGTGGATGAGGCTGAGCAGGCTTCCCTCGAAGCCTGGTTGGCGCGCAAGGACGCCGACAACGCCGTGGCCGCGAAAGCCGCTTGAACGCGCTTGCATTGTCAAGCCGCTACGGCTGCTGTGGCCAGATCGGCTTTTTTGAAGCCGGAGGGTTTGCCATTAGGTGGTAGCCGGACTCCAGGGTCGGCATTACGTCCGGGAGATAAAACATGGCGATCGGCGATATCCAAGCTCTAGACGTCCAAATCCCTCGCGAGATCATCCAGTACTGGGGATGGTTCCTAGCCTTCGGGATCGGCGTTTTGGGGCTGGGTATCGCCGCGGTCGTGCGCTCCGTCGCGGCTACGGTCGCCTCTATGCTGTTCTTCGGCTGGCTGCTGGTCCTGGCGTCCGGGATTGAGGTCGCTCAAGCCGTCATGGTGGGGCATTGGGCGGGTTTCTTTCAACACTTGCTGGCGGCGATCCTGTTCGGAATTACGGGACTTTTGATCGTCACGAGACCGTTGATCAGCGCTGAGGTCGCAACACTCTTCATGGCGATGTTTTTCCTGATCGGCGGGCTGTTTCAACTGGTCGGCTCGGTGGCGGTTGCACTGCCGGGCTGGGGTTGGCAGGCGGCCGACGGAATCATCACATTTGTGCTCGGCCTGCTTGTACTTGCGGGATGGCCGATCTCGGGACTCTGGGTGATCGGTCTATTTGTCGGGATTGATCTCATTTTCTACGGTAGCGCCTGGATCGCGCTCGCGCTTACCTTGCGCGGGATGTAAGGGTAACCACCATGAGCGACGCGGTCTCAGCAGCGGAATCAAGTGGCTCACCACGCACAAGTCTTTGGCTGAAGGAGTTGCCTTTCAGCTTGGTATTGATCCTAACGATAATCGGGGTCGCCTACACAAGCTTCTCTAAGCAACCGATTATCGGCTATTGGGAAATACTCGCACCGATCATCGGGATGGTGTGCGTCACGACTGGATGGGAGGGCGCAAACGACAAGGCGGCGCGATTACGGCTGATAGGAACACAGACGCTACACTGGCTCGCATTTTTGATCGTGATGGGTGTGATGTTGTTGCCAAGTGTTCAGATGGTTTTCAGCGCCAGCGCTACGGGACTCGCTGTTTTCACCTTACTGACGCTTGGCACCTTTACCGCCGGCGTGCATGCCCTGTCCTGGCAGATCTGCCTTCTTGGCCTGATCATGGCGCTCGGGATCCCGGCGATCGCATGGATCGAAAATTCGGCTCTGATTTTCGTTCTCGTTTTGGCGGGCGTGCTTGGAATTGCCGGGGTATTCTGGTGGCATTGGCGTGGAAGGCGCGAGCCGTCGAAGGTTGCATGATAACCGCAAGTCATATTCTCAAGGACGCAAAACAGCCGACCTCCCTTTCGAGCAGTCCACAGAATTCGACGTCGTACCGTTTCAATGGCAGAGATCACAGATCTCCGCCCGGCCCTGCTGCGCAAGAGAACCGACAAGCGCCTTACGGATGAGCGGGAGGGGCATTGGTGACGGCAGCACTTGTGTCATTGCCGGAGTAATCGCGGGCATAAATCAAGACGCCAGCGATGAGCGCAAGCACGGCAGCGGTGACGATGGTCAACATCGTTTTTCTGGTAGATACGACGCTGTCGCGATGGTCACTCCACTCGTCGCTCATTGCTTGATCTCCACAGATTAAGAACACAAATTGCTTACACCGCAACGTCGCCATTCCCCCCAGCGAAAATCAGGGCGTCATCGGCCGCAATGGAGTTGAAAGCCGGATATCGACAATTGCGCGTGCTTTCGCGAACGCCTCCTCCCATGTAAGCGCCGAAACGCGGTCGGGCTGTAACTGGGCGACGTTAGCATGTAGCCTCGATATTCCAGGGTATCCGTGCTTGCGTGCTATTTTTACTACCATTTAGGTGACAACGCTGCGCGTTACCCACATCTCCACCGTCACAATCGCAAAAAGGATTAAAAATTCGGCTTGACACGATCCCGCAATTAAAGCGCTGAAGTACAATCGATCAGTCCGATCATCAATACCGTAGGCCGTCTATCTATGGCTTTGTCGCGTCAGTCTCTGACGTTTTCGGCAAATGGTGCGCGATGCCTTTGTGGCAATCGATGCAGGTCAATCCGGCCTGCAATCCCGGTATCATGCCTTGTTGCGCGGCTGGGGTCATCTGATGAACATCGAAGGCGTCGTCGCTGTGGCAATTGCGGCATTCGCGCGAGTTGGTCGCCTTCATCCCGGCCCAGACATCCTCGGCAAGCTCGAGCCGATGCTGTTCGAATTTTCCCGGCGTGTCGATGGTGCCAAGAGCCTTGTGCAAGAGCTCGTTGCTGGCTTGGATTTTTCGCCGGATCTTGAAGAACCAGTCATGGGGAACGTGGCAGTCGGGGCAGCCAGCTCGCACGCCGACCGGATTCTGGTAATGAATGGTCTGCTTATATTCTTGATAGACGGTATCGCGCATCTCATGACATGAGATGCAGAATTCGAGCGTGTTGGCCTTTTCCAACCCCCAGTTGAAGCCGCCCCAGAACAGGATTCCACAGACGCCGCCGAAGATGACCAAGGTCGCCAGGGCGAACCGCGCGCTGGGGCGCCACAGCACCATCCAGATGCGCACGATAAGTCCCCATAGGGACCGCCTTTCGCCTGGATTGCTCATGAGAGATCCCCATCAATGGACCGGACTTGTCGGCCAGCGAGAGTGAACCAAGGACGGCGGTGAGTGCCGTGTCGTATTCCTGCTACCATGTGGCTACGAGCGACGCGGCGATCAGGTGGACATTATAGTTCGGATTGTCGGCCGCCATGAGCAGCGCGCTGGTATTTTGGGCCGTGGTGGTGCCGGGGAAGAAGAACGGCGCGACCGGATCGTTTTGCCAGTTGTTTACCGCATTACGTTCCCAGGTGTAACGCAGCTTGGCTTTGATATCGCCCTTCCACCCAAGCTTAGCGACGGTTGTGGGATCAAACTTATAGGTCGCGGTGGCGTCGACATGCTCGAACCATGTCGTATCATTGGGGAATTGCCCGCCGCTGGGATTGGCGCCGCTGCCGAGGAACAGCCGCATCGTATCGATACCCTGTGACAGCGCCGCGCGCGCATCAAAGTTGAGCTTGTCGGGTATGGCCGCCCACGTCACCCCGGCCGTTATGGTGTCCACAGTGGTTTGGTCCGAAGTCATGGCTTCGGTCCCCAGCGTCGGCTGTGCATCCGCCGTCGCGCCAAACATCAGCAGATCGTAATATTCCTTGTAGTAGCTGCCGACGACGTGCAAATCGGGACTGATCGCCCAGCTGACATCGACGCCATAGCTAATGGACTTACTGTCGGTCAGCCCCTCCTGGACGAGCACGTTGAGGCCGTAATTGTCATCCCTGTACTTGACTGTCGGGCTGATGGTCACGCCGCGAAATGCCACGATATCGAAGGCAAGCTGCGCCTTGGTTTGCTGACGATCGTCGAACATGAGCTGCCGATAGGCCGGCGAATAGAACCAGCCCGAGGTCGACGCCGGGAAGCCCGGCACGGTCGGAAATTGGATCGACCCGACATTGCCGATGTAGTTGTAATTGGTGAAGCGCCGATCGCCAAAAAAGCCGCTGGCGCGCGCGGTGAACCAGCTCGACGGAGTCCAATCGGCCGATATTTTTCCATTGCTTTCGTAGGTCTGGTTCACGTCGGTCTGCGTATAATTGTAATACTCGAAGCCATACTCGGCATTGAAGTTCCATTGTTGCGACGGCCGCCAGTTCAACGCCGCGCCGGCATTTTGTTTGTTGTAGCTCATTGTCAGGGTTTGAACCGTATGCTCACCGCAAGTCACAGTAGTTGGACATGCGCTTAGACCGGCTTGATCGCGCGATATCCATTGATCGAACAGGATTTGCGGCGTTTGGTTGTCGAAATCGTAGAAGCGGTAGGTCAATTTCGACGTCAGCTCGGGCGTAATTTTCGTCGTCAGGACATTGTTGACCAGCATGGTGTCGATCTGCCCGTTCAGGCTAGTCGCCGGAAGCGGCAAAACGCTCGGCGTTCCGGGGATGGTGTAGTTGATCGACATCGGATTGAATGGCGAGTTCTGCGTCATCACCGTGTAATTAACGTTGCTGACGTAGCGGCTGTGCAGCGGCAGATCCGCGGCCAGCGTTCCGGTAAAGCCATGGGCCTGATTGCTGGGCCAAAGCGACTTGTTGGCCATCGGAATGTAGCCTGTTGTCCCCCCAGCAACCGAAACCGGGTTTTCGATCGTATAGGACAGCGAATCATCCTGATAGAGCGAGCCTTTGTAGCCCAGCTTGAGGGTGTAGTTTTGGCCCCAGAACGAGGTGCCGGCATATTCGCCGTTGCCGCCGAAATTTTGCGTCGTGTCGTGCACCGGCGTCGGCACCATGACGTAACCGGTGGTGCTGTAGGCATGAGCTGCTGACGTCGTACCGCCCAAGCCGATGACGCCGCCATAGGGTTGGGTCCCGTCGCGGCTGAGATGCGAGTAATCGAAGTTGAAGTCCCAGGCTTCCGTCGGCGTCCACCGATAATTGGCCGATGCGGTATCGCGCTGAATGCCAATGTCGATCTGATGAAGCGGAATGGCACCGAGCGCGGCATTGGTTGTTGAGCTGAGGACCTGCGCCGGCACGGTCAGGTGGTTTGTGCCAACGCCATTGAACGGCGTCAGCGCGCTGGTGCTGTAGACATGGGGCGTCTCGTCCCAGCTGAACGAGAAATAGTGCTCGCCGATCTTCGAAGCGTTCAGCAAAAAGCTTTCGTCGGTATAGCCGACATTGTTGGCCCATAAATCGACTTGGTACAGACCGTCCTTGCTGCCGGCGGCGGCATGGCCGCCGCCAAACGCTCCCGGCATGATCGACGAGTACTCGTAATACTTGGCCAGACTGTCCTGTTGCTTGAACGCCGAGCCGTCCCGGTTCGGATTATTGAGAAAGGCGCGTGCGCCGACCTCGATCTCGCCGTGGGTCCACCAATACGGCACGGGCGAGAGGTTGCTGGGCGGCCAATCACCGATTTGATTCCCGGCGCTCCAGGCGTTGGCGCCGATCGCGGTGCCGCCTTGGCAGCAGCCTTGCGGCTGTCCGCCGAAACCCAGAACCGGACGAGGAGTTGGACCCAGTGTCAGCGACAAGCCGGCCGAAGCTGGCGGGGGGTCGGGAATTGTTTGCTCGTTGGTCAAAACCCGCTTGGGTTTTTTCGGCTTGGGCTTGGGTTTGGCTATCGTTGTTGTTTGAGCCTGTGGGCCGGGCGAGCCTGGCGTGGGATTGGCAATCGTCGCCATCGTCGCTTGCACAGGCTGGGTAACCTGCACAGGCTGGGTAGCTTGCACAGGCTGGGTAGCTTGCACAGGCTGGGTAGCCTGCACAGGCTGCGTAGTCTGCGCGCCGGTCGAGACCGGCGCGGCGGCTACAGCCGTTGCCGTTTGCGCCAGGCCGTTGGTCGAAACCAATGCCGCCCCGCTCAGCACTGCGCTGGCAAGCCACGCTTGAACCCATCCCAATCGATATAACATCGCCCCAAACTCCGCCCCAATTCCGATCAAGCCCCTTCCCGATCGAGCCCCCGCTTATTTTCACCTCCACTCATCGCTGGAACGCCGCGCCGGCCGGACTGTTGCTGCCGTGAATTGCGATGTGACAGTTCTGGCAGGACTGAGCCATCGATGCGCCGAACGAAAATCCGTTCGGTCCCGTGGCGTTGCCGTGACCGAAGCCGTGGCACTCGAAGCACAGCCTCGGGCGCGCGATCTTCAAGGAGTATTCGTTGACGGAGCCGTGCGGATCGTGACAGTTCAAACAATTCTCACGCACCGGCTCGTGCTCGAACAAAAACGGTCCGCGCTTTTCGGCGTGGCACTTGTAGCAAGTGTCGTTGATGGAATCCTCGCGCAGCAGCGCCTCCGTGGTGCTGCCATGCGGATTATGGCAATCCGAGCATACGACCTTGCCCTCGCGCATCGGCATATGCGACGAGCGAAACATCTGCGCGCGCCGGTCCTTGTGACACTGGAAGCAGGTGTCGGGCTCGAAGGCAGTCTTCAACAGGTGCAGCGCCGACACGTTCTTCATCACCGTGTGGCAATTCGTGCAAGCAAGCCCGCGCTCTTCATGCACGCTGCCGTCCCAGTTGGTTCGCTCGCCGCGTTTATGGCAGTTGAGGCAGATGCCGTTGTTCTCTTCAGCCGTCCGGCCGGGATCATCCGGGCGGTACGAAATGATGCCGCCCGCGCTATATCTGCCGCCGGGCGCGCCGCCGCGGACCGCGATCGGAGCAGCGGGCGCGTTTCTGGCGCTGTTGGGTTGCGCGGGACCGAGGCTCGCGTAATAGCTCGCGAGGTTATTGATGGTGCGATCGTCAAGAGAAGCGACCAGGCCGTTGCGGATCAGGACGGGTCCACGCTTGCCAACCGAGCTTTGCGCGCCGCTCGGTTGCGAGGGCGGCAAACTGGCGTAATAGCTCGCGAGGTCATTGATCGTCTTCTCGTCAAGAGTCGCGACCAGTGCCTGCATCGTCGCATCGGTACGTGAGCCGTTCTTGTAGTATTTGAGCGTGTCGGCAAAATATTGCGCGTCCTGACCGGCTAGACTTGGCCATGCCGGATTTGTGCTGACGCCCTGCTCGCCATGGCACCCGGCGCATGAAGCACTGGCAGCCTTTCCCGCCGACACATCGCCGATGGATGGAGTGTGCGCCCGAGCCGGGACTTGCCCCGCATAATAGAGGGCAATGTTGTTGAGCTCTGCCTCGCTCACCCCCGAGAGCAGCGCCTTCATCACGGCGTGCTTGCGCTGCCCCGTCGCGTAAGCCTTCATCGCCGCGACCAGATATTGCGGATCCAGCCCGACGAGGCTCGGAATTCCGGACCTCTGGCTGATCCCGCCCTCGCCGTGACACCCCGCGCAGGCGACAGCCTTGGGACGCGATCCGTCCTTGTAGGCTCTGATCGCACTGGCGAGATACTGCGAATCCTGGCCGGCGAGACTTGGCCACGCCGGACTTACGCTGACACCCTGCTCGCCGTGGCAGCCGGCACACAAGCCACTGGCCGCCCTTCCGGCCGACGGATCGCCGACGGATGGCGTCTGCGCGCGGCCGCGGGGTTGCCGTGCATAGTAACGGGCAATGTTGTTGAGTTCTGCCTCGCCGACGCCCGAGAGAATGGCCTTCATCACGGCGCTCTTGCGCTGACCCGTAATGTAAGCCTTCATCGCCGCGACGAGATATTGCGGATCCTGGCCGACGAGGCTTGGGATTCCGGACCGCTCGGTGATCCCGCCCTCGCCGTGACACGACGTGCAGCCGGCGGCGCGCACATGCGCCGAGCCTGGGCCGTGACAGGTTTCGCATTGCAGCTTGCCTTGCTGTTCCAGCCGGCCCATCAGCGTGTGGCTGAACATCTCGGCTTGACCGGTATGGCAGTTGAGGCAGACATTTGTTCCCACAAATGTCGACTCAATCGGTTCCACGGGCGGCACATCCACTTCCGGCCTGACGAAATTGGGTGCTGGCGCCGTCGGCTGTTCAGACGGCGTTGCGCCGTTATGCCTTTGAAGAAATTCACGCAACGCATCGAATGCGTTATCGGCCTCGGCTACTTTCAGCCGGCCTTTGGTCGACTGCGGCGGGTCGGCGGCAATGCGCTGCGCGAATGCGCGCAGCATAGCGTAGACATCGTCGCCGAACTGGCCACGGGCGATATCGGTGGATGCTTGCTGGGTATCCGCCGCAGCGCCCGTCTCAGGCTGGGCCGTGGTGACGAGTTGAACGTAATTGCGAAGCTCCGCGACGGGATCGTTGCGGACTTCCAAATCATTCGCGCGCGTCGATGCGGCGAAGCCCGACAGCACTGCACAAACAATACCGATCGCAGCAAGCCGAGCTAACAACCGAGCTGTTTTGTCAAGAATAAGCCGGCAGCACCCAAGGCTACCGGAATGCCCCTGGTTGACAGCGAAACGAACAGAGCCACTCCCCATCTTACGCCATCCACTGTGTTCCGCCATCCACTGTGTTCGCGCCCCGCGCAAGCGCGCGGGACATGAAACTCACGGGATTTAACACACACACACAGCAAACCTACGGGGGCGCATTCACGATAGAAAAACGAGTTGGCTGCCGCCAGCGCAAAGCTCGCGCAAAGCTGGCAGCCTATCAAATTTCGACAATGTGGTGCACTTCGGCAACACTCGAGAGCTAACCCCGGATTTTGCTGTTGCGCAGCAATTTTTGATTTGGCTCAATGCCGCATACGCGACGAATATGATAGTCTAAATAATGCGTGGCGGTTAAACTTGAACGAAAGCACAGTCAAGCCGGAGTACAATGATGATACGCATGCTATTGAGCGCTGGAACGATCTTGCTGTTGGCGACCGGGGCCACGCAAGCCGCTGGAGACCCTGCAGCGGGCAAGGCAAAAGCCGCTGCCTGCAGTGCATGCCATGGGCCAAGTGGCCAAGGGGTTCCGCCAAATCCCGCATTGGCGGGCAAAAGCGCCGATCAGCTTCTCCAGGCAATGCAGGATTACAAATCAGGCAAGCGCGCCAACGCGGTGATGAAAGCGATGACGGCCGGGCTCAGCGATCAGGACATGGCGAACTTGGCTGCCTACTTCGCGTCACTGAAGTAAACGTAATGCCCTCGGCGCCCGTTGAGGACGGCCAAGCGGCAAGATTCCAGCCGCGGCAGGATTAAGAGGATCGCCGGCGGTTCTAAAAAAGCGGCTGCTATCGGGCCGCTTAGTTCAGAGCGTTCAATGATCCTATGGCTGATCTTGGCGGCGATGACGGCGGCAGCGGTGTTTGCTGTGCTCTGGCCGCTGTCGCGTAATACCGGCTCGACGCGTTCTGGCGGCAGCGATGTCGCAGTCTATCGCGATCAGATTGATGAGATTGAACGCGATCTAGCGGCTGGCCTCATCGGCTCGACCGAGGCAGAGGCGGCGCGCGTGGAAATCTCCCGGCGCTTGCTTGCTGCGGCCGACGCGGTACAAGCCACGCCGCCGGCTCTCAGGGCGACGCCGGCAGCGAGGCGGCGACGCTTCTTTGCCGTGGCGTCGCTGCTGACGCTGCCCATTTTAGCTGCAGGCCTTTACCTTCGCCTCGGTGCGCCGGAACTTGCGTTCGCGCAGAGGACGCCCCAGTCCGATGACGCGACCGCTGAGCAGTCGATCGAAAGCCTAATCGCCCAGGCTGAGGAACATCTGCAGCGCAATCCCGAGGACGGCCGTGGCTGGGAAGTCTTGGCACCGGTCTATATGCGCCTCGACCGTTACTCGGACGCGGTGAACGCTTGGCGCAATGCCTTGCATTTGCTCGGCGAGAGCGCCGAGCGCGACGCAAATCTTGGCGAGGCACTGACGGCGGAGGCGAATGACGTCGTGACTGCCGAGGCCAAAGCCGCCTTCGTTCGGGCGGTGACGCTCGACGACACACTGGTTAGTCCCCACTATTATCTCGGATTGGCTGCCGAGCAGGATGGTCACCGCGAGGAAGCTGCCAAGATTTGGCGCGACCTCATTGCCGAGGCCCCCACGGGCGCGGTCTGGGTCAGGGTCGTGCGCAGCGCGCTTGCGCGCGTCGAGAGCGATTTCGACCGAATTGCCCGAACCTACCTCCGCACAGGCGGCAGCCGCCGCGAACGAGCCGCCCGAGCAACAAGCGGCAATGATTTAAGGCATGGTCGACCGTTTGGCGGCGCGGCTTAAACAGGACGGATCCGACGCTGACGGCTGGGTGCAGTTGATTAACTCCTACAAAGTTCTCGGCAAACTGGACAAGGCACGCACCGCGGCCGCCAATGCTCAGGGGGCGCTCGCGAGCGACCCTGGCAAGCTCAACAAGCTCAACGCAGCGCTCAAAACCCTCGATATTGAGAGCGCCACGGCGGCGGTTCCCGTGCCCGGACCCAGCGCCACACAGATGACGGCCGCCGCGAAAGAGCCGTCCGATCAACAAGCGGCGATGATTAACGGCATGGTCGAGCGGTTGGCCGCCCGGCTTAAACAAGACGGTTCGGACGTCGCCGGCTGGCTACAGTTGATACGCTCCTACAATGTGCTCAATCAGCCCGACAAGGCGAGCGCCGCAACTATGGAAGCGCAGCTGGCGCTTGGGGCCGATCCAGACAAGCTCGCTCAGTTCAACGCGGCGCTCAAGGGGACCAGCCTGGATCCAACCCCTGCGGCCACACCAAGCACCGGCAATTTTACGCCGCGGCCGCCACCAAGCGCTCCGGCGGCCCACGACGATCCTGCAGCGATGCAAAGCATGGTCGATCGGCTCGCTGAAAGACTGAAAAATTCCGGATCCGACCCCCAAGGCTGGCTGATGCTGGTGCGATCCTATGAGACCCTTGGTGAAAAGGATAAGGCAACGGCAGCGGTGGTGAGCGCCCGCCAAGCCCTCGCCGGCGATCCCGCTAAACTCGATCAATTCAATGAGGCCCTTAAGAGCTTCAAAATCAGCGAATAGTGCGCGACACACCGGTACCGAGAAACCTTAACGATCCGCCGGCCTGTCTGGTGGTCAATTGTTTTTGGCGCCCTGGAAAATCCAGCTGTAAATGTTGTCGCGAAGGCAGCTCGGCAGTGCCTTGTGTCCAAACGGCATCCTGAGCTTAGCCTTGCCGTCGATCAGGGTAATGATATTGCTGTTGTCGGGCTGTCCCGGGATTACCATCGGCCCGAACTTGGTGCCCTTCATCAATCCGTCATAGCTCGTCAAGTCGAGTCCGCTGGCGTCGTAGCCTTGGCCCCCCGGTTGATGGCACGATACGCAATATCCCTTGAAAATAGGCACGACATCTTCGGCGAAGCTGGTCGGGGCCCGCTGCGCGCATGCATCATGAATGGGCGCCATGAGCGTTGCCGCTGTCAACGAGAGACCGCCGGCGGCGGCGCTGATGAGAATAAGTTTTGGCTGCCTCATGAACTTTCTCTTTAGATTGACCGATGATTACGATGCACGGTTTTGCCAATACCAATCGGAATACTGTTTACATCCCGCGAGCATCATGAAATGGCGCGCGCATCGCGGATAATTCCGAAAATAACGTAGGCGCCAAAAATAATGATGGCAATGCCAAAGAGACCTTCCGCGGCATAAATCAACCAGTCCGATAACTGCGATACGCCAAAGATCGTGGAAAGCAGAATGCAAATGACTGCTGCAACGGCGATGAGTGCGGCAAGCTTTGGCGGCATGGCATCTTTCTCCCGGATCGGCTGACGAGAATGCGACACAGATTAGCCCATCAGTTTTGAACTTCAATGGCAGACACTGCTGTAGACCCGCTCCCCACTGGGAAATTAAATCATCCGCCAGAAGGCGCCCAGATGTTTTGATAAAGATCAAAACGGCGCCGGGAGAAAAATCCAGCCACGATTTGTATGGAAATTCTCTAGATTTCTGATGTAAATTGAGCGCTCGCAATAGAAGGATGACGATCTTTAGGAGCCGCAAGAACTACCGGCGGGCATTGATACCAAACGATACAAACGAGGAGAGGAAGAGCCATGAGCATGAGCCGAAGTTCAGACGCTTTTATTCAGATGGGGACGATTATGTACGGGGCAGCCGGTGTGCTATCCGCCGTATTGATCGTGGGCGCAGCAGCCACGCTTTCGCCGCGTCAGGCGCAGGCGACGCCGGCCTATGCCGCACAAACGAAGCTGGCTTGCGGTGCATGCCACGGGACTCCGCCGACCGCCGCAAACCTTACGGATCGCGGAAAGGATTTCCAAAAAAACCATAAGTAAAGAACCATAAGTAGTTATTAGTGAGCTTGCCGGTGTAGTTGCTGGTAGGTTGGGGGGTGCCGCGCTGATGAGTGCGGAGCCTGCGAGATCAATGCGGCGATCGGACAAGGCGAATGCGGCGATGTGAACCTCGCGGGCGTGGGCGGCCTAAAATCACCCTCGTGCTGCCCTCCCGGGGCAAGATTGTCTTTCACGTCAAGCTTACACAAGTGACAAACGTTCTGCAGGGCCAAGGCACTCGCGGTCGGAAAGACTAAATTAGCGCGGCACCAAAATATTGGCTGTGCAACATTAGTGTCATTTCATCGTACATGGCGTTGCCTCATGAAGTTGTCACCCTGGATTATAGCGGCACGTCCGCGTACGCTCGGCCTGTCGATGACGCCAGTCATCGTCGGGACAGCACTCGCTTGGGCGGTGGAAAGACAGCTCCGTTTTCCCGCAGTGTTGACGGCATTGATCGGCAGCATGTTGATCCAGATTGGCACTAATCTGCACAACGATGCGGCCAATTCTGCACGCGGCGGCGACGGTCCCGATCGCGTTGGACCGCTGCGGGCGGTAGCGTCCGGCCTTTTGGATGGCGCCGCCGTCAATCGGGCGGCGTGCGCATGCTTTGCGATAGCGGCGCTGATAGGCGCTTACCTGACCTGGCTGGGCGGCTGGCCGATTTTCCTGCTCGGGGTTGCATCGATTCTATCTGGATGGGCTTACACTGGCGGACCGCTCCCCATCGCCTATACACCGCTTGGCGAATTGTTCGTTGTGGCGTTTTTCGGCCTAGGCGCCGTAGGCGGAACTTACTGGCTATCCGCCGGAAAGCTCACGCCGGCCGCGATCGAGGCCGGTATTGCGCTAGGGCTCCTCACCGGAGCGGTGCTGCTGGTCAATAATCATCGTGACGCCGAAGCCGATGCTCGCGTCGGGCGAAGGACGCTTGCGATTATCGCCGGGCCCACTGCGACGATCTGGATATACGCTGCCCTCATGCTCGGGCCGTTCGCGCTTCTCGTTCCGATCGGACAAATGCTTCCGCACGGCCATGTCTGGCCGGCGCTTTTTATATTGCCGCTCGTGGGACTGCTGATCTACAGGTTCGCGCACGAACCTCGGGGCCGCGGATTCAATCAAATTCTCGTACAAACAGTTCTCATCCAATCCTCATTCAGCTTGCTACTTGCGCTTGGCCTAGTGCTGTGACCGGAAGCAGTCGCCGGCCTCAGCAATAATATGTCATTATTCCTGTCTTGTGGGCAGGCCGATTCAGCAGTAGATTTTATCTATGACGATACGAACTGGCGCTTACGGCAGTTACATCGTTCCGACCCACCGCTGGTACATTGAGCGTACCGTATGGCTGATCGCCGGGGTGGTTTTGGTATCCTCTACGGCACTGGCTCTGCTGGTGAACCCGCTTTGGATTCTCGGGGTCACGACGACCGGGCTTGTCTCCATCAATGTTGCGTTCACCGGGTTCTGTCCGGTTGGCAATGTGCTGCGCCTGTTCGGCTTCACGCCGATGCTCGGCGCGGCGACCCCGATGCGGTGGAATCTCTATTTCCTTCAGATCGATCGCTGGTACCTCGAGCGCCGGATCTATCTCGCGGTGGGAATCAATATTTCGGTCGCGTCGATTCTGGTGCTCGCCGTCAGCCCCTGGTTCACCCTGTTCACGCTGTTCGTCGGGGGCGCCATGGTGTGGTTCGCCGCGACCGGTTATTGCATTATGGCGAATGCACTTTATTGGCTCGGCGCCGAACCGCGCCTCAATCCGGAAGCAATGCCGTCCGGTCGTTGCGCCAATTGCGCCATGGCGCCCGGTTGCATCAGCAATCCGCGAGTAACCCTCGCGTAATCGGTTCGCCTTTCCGTCCCCCCAACCGAGCTTGCAACACATTTGACGTGGCACATCTGACGCGGTTCGATCGCAGTCACGAGTGACCCCCGTAAAGCTGTTGCGCTCGACGTTTGTAGGCCGCCATCGTCGCGACTGCGCGGTCGGCGAATGCTGCTTCCATGACGAGCTGCAACAGGCGCGATTGGAATTTAAAATCAACGCGATATTCGACATTGGTGCCTCCCTCGCCGGCAGGCTCGAAGGTCCAGCATTGTACAAAGCGCTCGAACATCGCGTCAGTGCTGTTGATGTCGATCCTATGCGGCCGATCCAGCACCCCCGCTGCTGAAAACCGCTTGCGGAGCGGCCCGGCCGCAATCGTCATGTCCACCAGGATGGTGTGATCGTAGCGGCGGCGGATACGCGAGGCGACCACCCAGGGCATGAATTCCGGATAGCGTTCGACATCTGCGACGAGATCGAACAGTTGCGGCGCCGTATATTTCAGATGCTGGCGCTGCGTGTAGGCTGTCATGATCGGCCGGCGGCCTAATGGAGTGACCCCTATGGCTTGTGCCGCCGATATGCGTCTTGCGCCCTCGTCGCGTTCGTTCATTTCGATTGGGTCGCCGATGGCGCAGAGGACTGCGTGACCGGGGACGCCGCGGTGGGATGCACGAGGTTGCTATGGCAATCGACGCAGGTCACGCCGCCTTGCTGCAACATGGCGTGAGCCTTCTGGCCATCTTCGCTTTTCGGGTGAATGGCGCTCGCGTCATGACAACTGCGGCAGGTGACGCTGTCCTGCCCATGCATATCGGCTTGAACTTGCGGCGCGAGTGCAATCCGGCGCGCCTCCCAAACCTTGGGATCGCTGAAATTGTTGGTTGATTCGGCGTAG
Organism: uncultured Alphaproteobacteria bacterium; assembly: GCA_963761185.1. Lineage (GTDB taxonomy): Bacteria > Pseudomonadota > Alphaproteobacteria > Rhizobiales > Xanthobacteraceae > BOG-931. The sequence goes on along the minus strand of CAVXFY010000009.1, from coordinate 2,512,453 downwards.
ACATCGCGCAGGCCCGAAGAGACATGGGTATAGGTTTCGACGAACCAGTTGGTCGTGGGGATGTGGCAGTCGCCGCAGCTCGGCCGTACGCCTTCGTTGTTGCTGCGATGCGCCGAGTGTTGGTAATACGGATCATTGGCTTGAAACGTCATGCTGTGGCATGACGTGCAAAAGGCCTCGGTCGAAGTGTAACGGTTGACCTCAAGACTTGCGATCATGCCGCCGGCGCCGATACCGGCGCCGACGATCAAAACCCCAATTACCGACCAAAAACTAACCCGCATTGCTACGCCTCCACCTGTCAAACGATGGCTTTCCTGTCGCATTCACGTTAAGCAACTTTGTTGATTTAAAGGGCCGCCGATAGACTCGATTGTTCACCGTTGAAGTCATTGCCAATACCGAGCGGGCCACTCTACTGGCGTTTGAGCGAAGTGATGTAAGCTACGACGTCCCAAATTTGCTGATCACTGAACATCGGCCAAGACGGCATCGCGGTCCCGGGCACGCCGTTGCGAATGGCGAGAAATGTCCGGCCGGCGTCGGCGGGTTCGGACCACGGCGGCAGTGTCAGATTTGCCGGCGGCGGACTCATACTCGCTTGCCGCTGGCCGCGGCCGTTGCCCTCGGCGCCGTGGCAGATGGCACAGTTGGCGGCAAAAATGACGCTACCCCGCTGCTGCGCCAAGGACGGCGTGCCCGGTGACGCCGCTGCGGGATGTACGAGATTGGTATGGCAATCGACGCAGGTCACGCCGCCTTGGCGCAGCAAGGCGTGGGCCTGCTGCCCGCCTTCGCTGGTCGGATGAATGGCGTTGGCGTCATGGCAACTGCGGCAGGTGACGCTGTCCTGGGCATGCATACCGGCCTGAACTTCCGTCGCAAGCTCGATCCGGCGCGCCTCCCAGAGCATGGGACTGCTGAAATTTTTCATGCTTTCGGCATATGCATCGCGCAAGCCCGAGGAGACGTGCGTGTAGGTCTCGACAAACCAATTGGTCTTGGGGATATGGCAGTCACCGCAGCTCGGCCGCACGCCTTCGGCGGCGCTGCGATGCGCCGAGTGCTGGAAATACGGATCGTCGGCTTGAAAAGCCATGGTGTGGCACGACGTGCAAAAGGCGTCGGTCGAGGTGTAACGGTTGAACGCGAAACTGGCGAGCATGCCGCCGGCGCCGAAAAGGGCGCCGACGATCAAGAGCAAAATCAACAGCCAAAAACCGATTCGCATGGCTCCGCCTTCATCTGTCGGGCGGGTGGTTTACAGTCGCATTCATGTCTTGGCACTTTTCGATCCAGGAAGCGGGCTTCGCCAGCTCGCGCTCACATCCCGAAATGGCGAGTGAGATCGTGAATAGGACGGTGCCGGCCTGCAGACTCCGGTTCACGAACCATCTTGTAGCCGAAGCTTTGCACTTCGCGGACAATAGCCGCGACCAGCTCGTCGAGACCGCCTTCGACGGCACTCGACCGGGCCACCGCCAACTCGATGGAATCCGGCACGAGCCCGAGCAGCGTGACTTCGATCGGGTAACTGTCGATGAGACGCGCCGCGTCGAGAAGGTCTACAACCCCTACCTGGTGAGTCGACAGGCGGTCCCGCACCGCATCCATCACATCGGCGCCATCGAGCCGAACCAACGTTCCCGGCGGCTCGTCAGTGCGCACGGCATCGACCAGGATCACGTGGCGCGACTCCGTCAGTAAATCCAGAAGCGAAAGACCGAGCGTCCCCCCTTCTGCAAGTCTGACGCCCGGCGGGACGCAGTAGTCGCGTTCCACGCGGGCCACCGCGGCGGCGCCCAGTCCGTCGTCACCGAGCAGGACATTGCCTAGCCCCAGAACGAGCAGGTCAATCGTCTTGGCCTGCGACTTTGCTGTGGATCCGTCGCTCACGAAGCGCCTGCCCTTCGCTTGGGCACGAACTTGAAGCCGGAAAAGATCGAGTCGAAGGTTCCGATGTGTTCGATGACCGAAGACAGGAACACAAAGTACACGTGCACGACGACGAATATTAGTATGATCCACATGCCAATGTGGTGGATCAGCCGCGCCATCTGCAAACCGTCGAACAGCGGTATTAAAAAGGAAAAGACCTGGAATGGCGAACCGGCCGAAACGATGGCCGTGTAGAGAGCAAGGCCGGTCGCGATCATGATAAGATATACTAGAAAAATCATGGCATAGCTCGCGGCCGCGAGCGCGTTATGGCCCGGATAGTCGTCGGGATCGTGCCGGATAAAGGAATAGAACAAAAACGTCTTCCACAAGCTGCGCAAGCGTTCGCGCGACAGCGGGATAAACTGCATCAGCCGCGCATAGCCGTTGCCGACGAACAGCCAATAGATACGCACCAGCACAGCCAGCGTGAAAAAGATCGCCGCATACAAATGCACGACACGCATAGTTCCCATCACGAAATGGTCTTTTGCCGCGCCCGGCACGCTGATGAAAGGATGGCCGATGTAATAGCCGGTCGCCGACAATACGATGATCGAAAAGAACAGCACCCAATGCGTGAGCCGCACGGGCAACTCCCAGACGTAGAGGCGTTCAAGGGTAATTTCTTTTTTGGATGTTTCCGCCATGGCGCTCACATGAGTCTGACACGGGCCAATTCTCGTTTCGTCGTGTCAACCACGTGAACCGCGCAAGCCATGCACGGGTCAAAGGAATGCAACGTGCGCAGGATTTCCAGTGGTTGATCGGGCTTGGCGACGGGTGTGCCGACAAGCGACATTTCGTAAGGTCCGGGCTGACCCTTGGCATCGCGCGGACTGCCATTCCACGTGCTCGGCACGACGCACTGATAGTTGGCGATTGAACCGTTATTGATATGGACCCAATGCCCAAGCGACCCACGCGGCGCCTCCTCGAAACCGGCGCCGAAGCAATCGCTCGGCCAACTACTGGGGTCCCACTTGGAATTGTCCTGGATGCGGTAGTCGCGGCGCGCCATGCTGTCGGCCAAACCGCGCACCCACTTGTCCATCGACTCGACGAGGACCTGCGCCTCTATGGCTCGGGCGGCGACGCGGCCGAGGGTGGAGAATAGCGCAGTCGGCCCGACGCCCAGCGTCGCCAAAGTTTTGTCGACCAGTTCCTTGACTCGGGCGGGACGTCCGGAGACGTAAGCAATGAGCATACGGGCCAACGGGCCAACTTCCATCGCCGCGTCGTCATAACGCGGCGATTTCAGCCAACTGTATTTCTGGGCGACTTCCAGCCTCTCATAGGGCGGCTTTGGTCCAGTATAGTGCGGCGTGGTCTCGCCTTTGAACGGATTGAGTCCTTTGTCGTCGCCAACCGAATAATCGTACCAGGAATGGGCAACATATTCGGAAACCCTGGACTGGTCGACCGTCGCGATCTTTGTCAAATCCCGGCCGTGAATGATGCCCGACGGCAGGAATAACTGCGGATTCTCGCTGTCGTCCTCCGGATAGTCGCCGTAGCACATATAGTTGCCGATGCCGGCGCCGATGGACGCCCAATCCTTATAGTAGGACGCAATCGCCAGAACGTCCGGCACATAGACACGGCTGACGAAGGCCACACCGTCGGCCACCAGCTTATCCAGGGCCGCGATCGTATCCATGTTGAGCGAGTTCTGGGAATCCGGATCGACTGGCGTCGCCATGCCGCCGACGAGAAAGCTCTGCAGATGCGGATTCTTACCGCCGAGGATGGCATGGATCTTGATGAAACGCCGTTGCCAGTCGAGCGCTTCCAGGTAGTGCGCCACCGCCATCAGATTCGCTTCGGGCGGCAGCCTATAGGCGGGATGGCCCCAATACGCGTTGGCGAAGGGGCCGAGCTGGCCGCGCTGGACGAAAGCCTTCATGCGGTCCCGCACCCCAGCAAAATACTTAGTGCTGGACAGCGGCCAGTCCGAGATCGATTGGGCAAGCGACGAGGTCTTCGCCGGATCGGCGTCGAGCGAGCTGACGATGTCGACCCAATCTAGCGCATGCAGATGATAGAAATGGACGACGTGGTCCTGAACATTTTGCGCCGCCATGATGAGATTGCGCAACAATATCGCATTAGGCGGTGGCACCGCGCCGATGGCCTTTTCGACGGCGCGTATCGATCCGATCGCGTGAACCGTGGTGCACACGCCGCAGATCCGTTGCGCGAATGCCCAGGCGTCGCGCGGATCGCGACCGCGCAAGATCAGCTCTATTCCGCGAAACATCGTCGACGAGGACCAAGCCTCTGTCACGGCGCCGCCGTCGACTTCCGCCTCGACGCGAAGATGACCCTCGATCCTGGTCACAGGGTCGACAACGACGTGTGTCATCACTCGGACTCCGCTTTATCTTCAATTGACGGGGTCTTGCCCATGTGATGACGCACGACCTCGGCGACTCCGTGCCCTACCACCGCCGCCGCGGCTAGACCGGCGAGGCTGAGGCCGACGGGATCGACCCACTCGCCGACGTCGAAGCCGACGACGTTGGGGAGCCTACGGTAGAATGGCGTCATCGTGTCCCAGAAATTCGGCTCGGCGCAGCCGAGGCATGGATGCCCGCATCCGATCGGCCAGTTGGTGCCTTCGTTCCACTTCACCACTGGGCAGTTTTGCGACGTCGCCGGGCCTTTGCAGCCCATCTTGTAGAGGCATTGACCGTGGCGATGCGCTTCATCACCCCAGGCCTCTACGAATTGGCCGGCATCGAAATGTGCGCGCCGTTCGCAATTGTCGTGGATTGTCTTGCCATAGGCGAAGAGCGGACGCCGATATTGGTCGAGCGGCGGCCAGCGCTTCAAGGTCAAGTAATAGACGATGAGCGCGGTGATGTTCTCGGCATTGGCCGGACACGCCGACATGTTGATGAGGTTCTTGACGCCGGGCACTGCGTCACCGACGGACAAAGCGCCGGTTGGATTCGGGCGCGCAGCCGGGATGCCGCCGAATGCCGCGCAGGTGCCGACCGCGATCGTCGCCGCGGCGCCCGCGCAGACATCACGCGCGATCTGCAGCGCGGATTTTCCGCCAATCGTGCAATAGGCACCGTCGGCACCGGTCGGAATGGAGCCCTCGATCAGGACTATATATTTGCCCGCATTGTCATGGACGGTCTGCGCCAGGGCCTCCTCGGCCTGACTGCCAGCGGCAGCCATCAGCATCTCGTGATAGTTGAGGGAAATTATATCGAGGATGAGATCGGCAACTGTCGGATGGGTGGCCCGCAGGAACGATTCCGAATTGCCCGCGCAGTCCTGAAACTCGAGCCAGACCAGGATCGGTTTCTGTTCGCTTTCGACAGCGGCAGCAATCGCGTTTGTGGCGGTTTCCGGCAATCCCAGAACCGCGGCCATGGAGGCGCAAAATCCTAAAAAATCACGACGGGATATGCCACGCTGTTCGAGTTCTTGCTTGAGGCTAAGGGTAAACATTGCTGACCTACCCTCTCGAATTTCGAGGCGCTAGCCTCGATTTGCATTTTCTGCAGTCGCCTTCGCAGCAAATTCAATGTAACATCTCAAACACGTCGAGCATAGTCGCTCCACACTAATTTTAATAATTTTACATGGCTCCTAGTGGGCGCTTTGATCTAAATCAATTTGGCGAAGATCGGAGCAGGGTTCAATTTGCTGCAGCTCGGAGCAAGGTCATGTGCCTGGGAATTCCGATGGAAGTCATCGCTGTCGATGGTTTCCTAGCCCGATGTTCGCGCTCAGGGTGTCGAGCGAGAGGTTAGTTTGTTCCTGCTCCAGGACGAGCCATTGGCGACCGGCGACTTCGTCTTGGTCCATGTCGGTTATGCGATCCAAAAAATGACGCCACAACAGGCTCGCTCTGCGTGGGAGCTGTTTGACGAAGTGCTCGCCGCCGAAGGAGCAGACAGCCATGCATGAGCTTGCAATCTGTCAAGCCCTCATCTCGCAAGTCGAAGATATTGCCATTCAACGGACGGCGTGGGTACGGCAGGTTCACGTCGGCATCGGCCCGCTGTCCGGAATAGAGCCGCAACTGCTGGAAAGTGCATATCCGTTGGCCTGTGCCGGCACGCGCGCGGAAGGTTCACAGCTGGCGATCGAGCGCAACGATGTGCACGTCCGTTGTCGTAGTTGCGGTGCTGAAACCGTGGCCGCGCCAAACCGCCTTGTGTGTGGCGCGTGCGGCGATTGGCACACCGACCTGCTCGCCGGTGATGAACTCTTATTATTGAGGGTTGAGCTCGAAACGCAGCAAATGGAGGCCCCTCATGTGTGATGATTGCGGCTGCACGGTTACACCAGACAAGCGTCAAAGACGCCGGTACCATCGAAGTATTGGGTCGCTTGCTGGACGCCAACAATCGAGCGGCGGGGCACAACCGCGAACATTTCGACAGCCACCGCGTTGTTGCCTTCAACCTCATGTCGTCGCCGGGAGCCGGCAAGACTTCCCTGCTGGAGGCGACGATCGAAGCGCTCAAGTCAAATTTCCGCATAGCGGTGATCGAAGGCGACCTCGAGACCGACAACGATGCGCGGCGGATTCGTGGGCATGGCGTTCCCGCGGTGCAAATCAACACCGGCAGCGCCTGCCATCTCGATGCACGGATGGTCCATCGAGGCGTTGCACGATCTGCCGCTCTCCCAAATCGATATCCTCTTTATCGAGAACGTCGGCAATCTGGTCTGTCCCGCCAGTTTCGATCTTGGGCAGCATCGCAATGTCGTCCTCCTGTCCGTGACCGAGGGCGATGACAAACCGGCAAAATACCCGGTCATCTTCCGTGCCGCCGATCTCGTGCTGCTGACCAAGATAGATCTCGCTCCGGTCATTGAAGATTTCGACCCGAATGCGTGCGCAGAAGGCTGTCCGCGATCTTGCCAATAACGCGCCGGTCATCGAATTGTCAGCACGCAAGGCAATCAATCTCAAATCCTGGGACGTTTGGTTACGTGGCGAGATCGCAAGAATTCGGTCCGGACAAGTGCCTACGCACGAACTTCACGAGACTCACCATGGCCACCACCACACGGCAGTGGCTTGATCGCCTTCGAGCGCTTAATCTTCCGCGTTGCTTCAAAGTCATGAACGTCTGCGGCGGTCATGAGCGAACGATCGCGATGACCGGCCTGCGCAAGGCCTTGCCGGACAATGTCGAGCTTGTGCCGGGTCCAGGCTGCCCGGTTTGCATCTGTCCGGAGGAGATTGTCCATCAGGCAATTCAACTCGCGTTGTCAGAAAAGGTTATTCTTGTCGCTTTCGGCGACATGCTGCGGGTACCGGTCAATGTCCGCAAAGGCGAAATACGCACGCTTGAGCAAGCGCGCGCCGCGGGCGCCGAGATTTTACCGATCGCATCTCCGCTCGAGGCGGTGCGTATCGCAAGGGAAAATCCCGATCGCCGCGTTGTTTTCTTTGCCGCTGGTTTCGAGACGACCACCGCGCCAGTGGCAGCGATGCTGGCCGAAGGAGTGCCGGATAATCTCTCCGTGCTGCTGGCCGGGCGCCGTACCTGGCCGGCGGTTGCTATGCTGCTCGAATCGGAGGTGGCCGGCTTCGACGCCCTCGTCGCACCTGGCCACGTATCGACTGTCATGGGCCCCGAGGAATGGGCGTTTGTACCCGAGAAGCACGGCATACCCGCGGCGGTCGGCGGATTTACCGCCGAGACCCTGGTGGCCGCATTGTACTCGGTGTTGCGACAGCTGGTGGAGGGGCGGCGCTTTCTCGATAATTGCTATCCCGAAGTGGTGCGGCCCGGCGGCAACGCGACCGCGCAACGCCAGCTCGGCGCCACGATGGACGTGGTCGATGCCAACTGGCGCGGCATCGGCATTATCCCGGCATCGGGCTATGCCCTGCGGCCGGAATTCGCCGCGCATGACGCGACGCAGCTCTATCCGTCATTCAACGATGACATGCGCAAACGTGCCGGACAGATGCCGCCCGGCTGCGATTGCGCGCGTGTGGTGCTTGGCCGCATCTATCCCGACCAGTGCGCACTTTACGGCCGTGCCTGCACGCCGCGCACGCCGATCGGGCCGTGCATGGTGTCGGATGAAGGGGCTTGCCGTATCTGGTGGGCGAGTGGCGTACGGACGCCGCGCGAAGCAGTCCATGCGGATGCCTAGTATAGTCGGGGAAGGCCGTATTCGGCTTTTCGTTCAAGACCGTAACCGACGATAATATCGCGCCGAGGGAAACGCAGTGACCGCGTGCATCGCGCGAAAATTGATACTGGGCGGTCGCGTCCAGGGCGTGGGATTTCGCCCTTTTGTCTATCGCGTGGCGCACCGCTGCGGTGTTCAGGGCTGGGTGAGAAACCGCGCCGGCGAGGTCGAGGTGTTCGTTCAAGGAACTCCTGAATTGTTGCAGCGCTTCCGCGACGCGCTTGTTACCGAAGCGCCGCCCTTGGCGCGGCCTAAGCTTCTCTCAGAACGGACGGTTGCGCCGGAAACCATCGCTGACTTTCAAATTCACGTCAGTGAAGCCGCGTTCTCGGAGCATATTCACTTGCCGCCGGATCAATTTGCCTGCGCCGAATGTCTTGCTGAAATGAACAATTCACGAGATCGGCGCTTCCGCTATCCCTTCATTAATTGCACCCAGTGCGGCCCGCGCTATACGTTGATCGAGCGCCTGCCTTATGATCGTGCCAATACGTCGATGGCGCGCTTTGCGCTCTGTCCGCAATGCGCGCGCTGAATACGCCAATCCAAACGATCGCCGATTTCACGCAGAGCCGCTTGCCTGCCCTCGAGTGCGGGCCGCGTCTGGAGTATCGCACATCGCGGAAGCGATGCGCAGTTTGGCGCCGCCGCTCTTTCGGCGGCGATTGAATCGCCTGCGGTCGGGCAAAATCGTCGCGGTCAAAGGGATCGGCGGCTATCATCTGCTGTGCGATGCGGCGAATTCCGCAGCGCGTGATCTCGCTGCGCGCGCGTAAGAAGCGGCCGGACAAGCCGCTCGCAGTCATGTTCCCGCTTCAGCCCGATCTTGCTTTGCTTCGCAGGGCCACCGCTCCACATCCGGCCCACGAAGCCATGCTGTGCGATCCGATTCGTCCGGTCGTGCTGGTGCCTAAAAAAGCCGGCAGCAATCTGGCGTCCGAGATCGCTCCCGACAGCAGCGAAATTGGCGCCATGCTTCCGTACAGTCCGCTTCATCATCTGCTGCTCGCGGACTTTGGCGCTCCACTCGTTGCGACCTCGGGCAATATCAGCGGCGAGCCGGTCTTGACTGACAACGGCATGGCCGAGACCCGTCTGGCCGCGATTGCCGATGGCTTTTTGCATCACGACCGCCCCATTGTTCGTCCAGCAGACGATCCGGTCTATCGCGTCGTCGGCGGCAAGCCAAGACCAATACGGCTAGGACGTGGCAACGCTCCGCTCGAGATCGAATTGCCATTCTCTTTGGCAACACCGCTATTAGCTTTAGGCGGCCATCTGAAGAATACCGTGGCGCTTGGGTGGCGAAACCGCGCGGTCGTATCCCCGCATCTCGGGGACATGGACACACCTCGAGGCCTGGCCCTGCTCAAGTCGGTCGCGACCGATCTGCAGTCGCTATACGGCGTGCGCGCAGAGACGGTGCTGTGCGACGCCCATCCCGGTTACGCAACAACGCGTCTTGCCCCGGAGTTGGGACTACCGGTGATCAAGATATTTCACCACGAGGCGCACGCATCGGCGTTGGTCGGAGAATTCGACCAACCCGCCGACTGGCTGGTTTTCACCTGGGACGGCGCGGGCTTCGGTCGAGACAGAACGATTTGGGGCGGAGAAGCGCTGCTCGGGCGGCCGGGGCGCTGGCGCCGCGTGGCCACCATGCGGCCGTTTTCGCTGCTCGGCGGCGACCGCGCCGCCCGCGAGCCGTGGCGCACCGCGCTTGCCCTGTGCTGGGAGGCCGGTACGGACTGGAAAAATTGCAAGCAGGAGACCGGCCTCTTGCGCCACGCCTGGATGCGCAAGCTTAATTGCCCACAGACTTCGTCGATTGGCCGGTTGTTCGACGGCGCCGCCGCCTTGCTAGGTCTTGTGTCAACAAGCGAGTTATGAGGCCCAGGCCGCGAGCCATCTTGAGGCCGTCTGTGCCGAGGAGGCCGCACCGATTGCGTTGCCTTTGTCCCGCCGCGCGGACGGCATTTGGGAGAGCGACTGGCACCCGCTGCTCGATTGCTTGCAGGATGCAAGGCAAAGCACGTCCTTCCGAGCTGCAGTATTCCATGCCACGCTGGTTGAACTGCTGCTGGCTCAGGCGCGCGCGGTGCGCGAAGAAACTGGCGTGTGCCGAGTGGGCCTGACAGGAGGCGTATTTCAAAATCGCGTCCTTTGCGAACGCGTCCTGTCCTGCGCCGCAGCGGGAAGGCTTTTCCGTTTCAATACCGGAAAGACTGCCTTGTAACGACGCCGGCCTCAGTTTCGGGCAGATCATTGAGGTAAGCGCGCATGATCGAAGATAAATTTGTTACCCTTGCCTATGGCAATGGCGGCCGCTTCATGCGGGCACTCATCGACGAAATTTTTGCGCGCCATTTGTCCAATCCACAGCTCAACATCACGGTTGACGCGGCCTATTTGCCGCTGCCGCCCGGAGAGGTGCTGATAACCACGGACGGCTTTACCGTGCACCCGCTTGAATTTCCCGGCGGAGATATCGGCTCGCTTGCTGTGCATGGAACCGTGAATGATCTCGCGGTCGCGGGCGCCACGCCGATTTTTCTGAGCTTGAACGCGTTCATCGAGGAGGGAATGGAATTTTCCCAGCTCGATCGCCTGATTGGCAGCATGGCACGCGCCGCAAAGATTTGCGGCGTGCGAGTAGCGGCAGGCGACACTAAGGTCCTGCGCCGCGGTGAGGGCGGCGGCCTCTACCTTGCGACCACCGGGATTGGCGTGCGGCGCCCAGGCCTTCGGCTCGGCCTCAATCAGATCCGTGCCGACGACATGGTGATGGTGAGTGGCCCGGTCGGCGACCACGGAGCGGCAGTGTTACTTGCGCGCGAGGATTTCGGATTGAAAGGCGATCTGGCCTCCGATGCGGCAAGTATCCTTCCTCTGGCGCAAGCGCTATGGGCCTTGCCCGGCTTGCGCTTCATGCGCGATCCGACGCGCGGCGGGCTCGTCACCGTGATGCACGATATCGCGCGCATGACCGAACTGACCGTGCATTTGGACGAAACTGCCATTCCCGTCCACCCGCCTGTGCGCGCGGTCTGCGATATGCTGGGCTATGATCCACTTTATCTCGCTTGCGAGGGCCGTGTGGTCGCAGTGTTGTCGGCCGAAGACGCGCCAAGCGCATTGGATGTCTGGCGCGCAATACCCGGTGGCGAAGCTGCGGCGATCATCGGCCGACTGAACGGATCCACCTCTCAGGTCATATTGCAAACCGAAATCGGCGGCGAACGGCTGTTGGAAGAACTTGAGGATGATCCACTACCACGCATTTGTTAAGGGAACGGCCCAACGCCTGAACGTCACACGTCGCGAGGTCGAAACGGCCGGCGTGTTTAGGTCACCCAGAAAGAGAAACGGCCTGCTCTGTGAAGTAGCCGCCCCTTTGAGACATGCCTCGAAGAAGGGGGCCTTAGCCTTCCCCTGCGGAAAATACGCCGCCAACAGATTTAGCCGCGCGCCCTCAAAGCCCTGTTCGCTTCCCTGAGACTGTGGCTAGGTTCGACCGTCGCGCGCGGATGGCTTCTTCACGCTCCATCGTGTCGAGCTGCTCGTCGATCATCTTGATCGCATCTTCCACTTCCGGCAGCAGCACTTTTTCCAGCGCCCGCGCGCGGCGCTCGGTGCGGCGATATTCGTGCGCCAGGCGGTTGAGATTGCCGGCGCGCGCGGCTAGGTCGGCGGACGCCCACAATAGCGCCGCGAACGCGGCGCGGCAGGCTTTGGCTTCCGGCGACGGATCGATGGCACCGGCAGCCTCCGCTTCAGGCTGTGGCGGTTCCCCGGCCGACAGCATCACCAGGCCGAGAAACACGCGTCGCTTGGTGGCAGGCAGTGCCGGCGGCGGCGGTTTCGGGTAAAGCTGAAGCTGATCGAGCCCGTGCCGCTCGACCGCCGCGGCGAGCGCCCCAGCCGCCAGTCCTTCGTTTCGGCGATCAGCTCGTCGCTGCGCTGCTGGTAGATCTCCAACTGGCTGAGCATTTCCGCCGCCAGCAGCATGCGCTTTTCGTCGAGAAATTCATAGCCTTGCCGCATCAGCTTGCGCTCGTCCGCAAGCTCGATGGCCGTGCTGCGGGTCGGCGTAACCTCACGCATCGGCGCCACCATTTGCCGGCTGGCGGATATATTGTGCGATCTTTGCATCCGACAGCCGGGTCAATTCGCTCTTCGGCAGCAGCGAGAGAACGTTCCAGCCCGCTTCCATGCTCTGTTCGAGCGTGCGGCGCCCGGACTGGCGGATCAGTGCGTTCTCGAACTGATCGGCGAAATCGAGATATTTCAGATCGAGCGGCGTCAGCCCGTCGCGTCCTACCACGCTCGCCAGCACGCGCACGCGAACGGCCCTGGCATAAGACGCGAAAGCTGGTTTGCCAGCGCCGGATGATCGGGATGCGAAAAGCCCTTGCCGATGCCCTGGCCCATCATGCGCGACAGGCTCGGCAGCACGTTGATCGGCGGAAATATGCCTTTGTGGTCGAGCGCGCGGTCGAGCACGATCTGGCCTTCGGTGATGTAACCGGTGAGATCGGGGATCGGATGGCTGATGTCATCGGCCGGCATGGTCAGGATCGGCAATTGCGTAATCGTGCCTTTGGCGCCGCGGATGCACCCGGCGCGTTCGTAGATCGAGGCGAGATCGGAATACATATAGCTGGGATAGCCCTTGCGACTCGGCACTTCACCATGGCTGGCGGAGACTTCGCGCAGCGCCTCGCAGTAATTGGTCATATCGGTCATGATGACGAGCACGTGCTGGGCCTCTTCGGCGGCGAGATATTCGGCAGCGGTGAGCGCAAAGCGCGGCGTCAGCAGGCGCTGTGTCGAGGATTCACTTGCCAGATTGAGAAACATGGCGGTGTGGCCGAGCGCGCCGGAATCTTGCATGGTGCGGCGGAACGTTTCCGCGGTGTCGTGGGCGATGCCGATGCCGACGAAAACAATGCGCGAAGTCCGCCGCGCCTTCGCTGCGCAACCGCGCGCTCTGCGCGATATCGCTTGCCAGCTGATCGTGCGGCATGCCGCTGGCGGAGAACAAAGGCAGCTTCTGCCCGCGCACCAGGCTGTTCATCAGGTCGATGGCGGTGACGCCGGTTTCGATGAAGTCGCGCGGCAACTCGCGCAGCGTGGGGTTGATCGGGATACCGTCGATGCGGAAACGCTTGCGAGCGGCGACCGGCGGCCCGCCGTCCGCCGGCTCGCCGACGCCGTTGAACACGCGGCCGAGCAGGCCGGGGCCGACCGCGAAATGCAGCGGCTCGCCGAGGAAGCGCACACGCATATCGGCAAGCCCGATGCCGATCGTCGATTCCAGCACCTCGACGACCATGGTTTCCTGGTCGAGCGACGCGACACGGCCGAGCTTGGGCGGCAGGCCTTCGCTGTGGACTTCTACCGCTTCGTTGAGGCCGACGTCGACATTACGCCGAAGGAATAGCAGTGGGCCTTCGATCGCGGTCGCGGTGCCGCACACCGAGAGATCAGGCCGCATGCGCCACCTTTCGCAACGACGCCATGGCGGCCTCGACGCTTTCGGCGAGGTCAGAGAATTTCTCCTGCTCGTTCTCGCCGATCTCCTCGCCCATGCGCTGCAGGCGGCGTAGCGCATCGAGCTCGGCGATGCGCTGCGGCGGCACGCCATTGGCGAGCGCATCTTCCGCCAGCGCGATGAAGCGCAGGATGAGCTTGAGCATGGCGGTCTGCCGCTGCGGCGAGCAGTAGCGGTCGACTTCCGAGAACGCCGATTGGCGCAGGAATGCTTCGTTCACCAGCTCGGCGCAGAGTAGCGTCAATTGCTGCGCCGGCGGTAGCGCGTCCTTGCCGACGATGCGCGCCATACGTTCGAGATCGGCCTGGCGCTCCAAAAGCTTCAGCAGTTGCTCGCGATGGGCATGCCACTCGGAATTGCCGCGCATGGTCCACCAAGCGGCGAAGCGCTGCGCGTGCTCCGAATAGGATTGCAGCGGATTGATGGCGGGAAAAAAACGCGCTTGTGCGCGTTCGCGGTCAAGGCCCCAGAACGCGCGCACATAGCGCTTGGTATTGGCGGTGACCGGCTCGGAGAAATCGCCGGCTGGCGGCGAGACCGCGCCGATGATAGTGAGCGAGCCGGCAGCGCCGGACAGCGTCTTCACCTTCGCCGCGCGCTCGTAAAACTCGGCGAGCCGGGAGCCGAGATAAGCGGGGTAGCCCGCTTCGCCCGGTAACTCGCCGAGCCGGCCGGATACTTCGCGCAGCGCCTCAGCCCAGCGGCTGGTGGAATCGGCCATCAACGCCACGTTCAAACCCTGGTCGCGGAAATATTCGCCGACGGTGACCGCCGTATAGATGCTCGCCTCGCGCGCGGCGACCGGCATGTTCGAGGTATTGGCGATGATGATGGTGCGCTCCATCAGGCCGCGGCCGCTGCGCGGGTCGATGAGTTGGGGAAACTCGTGCAGTACTTCCGCCATCTCGTTGCCGCGTTCGCCGCAGCCGACATAGACGATGACATCGGCGTCGCACCATTTCGCCAGCGTCTCCTGCAGGACGGTCTTGCCGGTGCCGAAGCCGCCGGGAATCGCCGCTTGTCCGCCGCGCGCCACGGGAAATAATGTGTCGAGGATCCGTTGCCCGGTGATCATCGGCTCATCGGCGGGCAGACGCTCGGCGACCGGCCGCGCCTCACGCACCGGCCAAAGATGAAAGAAGCCGATCTGGTGCTTGATATCTGCCGCAACGCGGATCGTGCACACCAAGGCGTCGGGTGCGTACGATCCTTCGCTGACGATCGTATCGACTGTGCCGCCGATATCCGGCGGCAGCAGGCAAAGCTGCTTCACTCCGCCCCCCGGGAATTCACCGATCGGCGCGCCATGCTTGAGCATGTCGCCTGATTTGACCAGCGGCCGAAACGCGATTTGGCCCCCGCCTGCGGTCTTGTCGAGCGGGCGCAACAAACCGTCGAAGATATGACCAAGCAGGCCGGGGCCGAGCCGCACCGAAAGCGGACCGCCGGGCCCATGCACGGCATCGCCGGGACGCAGGCCCGTCGTGTCCTCGTATACTTCGCCGACCAGTTCGTCACCTTTGAGGCGGATCACTTCGCCGGGATGGCTCTGGCCGCCGACCTCGATCGCGTCGCCCAGACGGAATTCGCCCTGTGTCACGCGGGCGTGCAGCACCGGACCGCAGATCCAGGAGATGACCGCTTCGCTCATGGCTGCTCCCCGAATCTTCTCGAGCAGCATCGCGGTGATGGCCACAGAGTTCAGCCAGCAGGCCTCGCGGCGTCGCGTCGAGCAACGCCTGATCAACGCTGATGCGAAGACCCGCGGCAACATCGGCGGCGGCTTTGAAGGTCGGCTGCACGCCATTACCGAGGCTTGCGGCAAATTGTTTCTGCTCGATTTCACTCCAATCACGCGGATGCTCGATGCGCCAGGCGCCGGCGGGCAGCCGGTCTTCGCAAAGGCGCGCGACAGCCTCGGTCCATTGCTTGCGGCTGTCGCGGCCGAGCCAGCGTTCGGACATAGCCTCGCGCAGCATCGGCAACGCCTCACGAACGGCTTGCGCCGCCTGCTGCTGCACGCTGGTGCGCTCCTCCGTCTCCAATTGGGCTTTGGCGCGCGTCGAGCCGGCGCACGCCCTCGCTCGCGCATTTTCTGAATCGCCGCATGCATCTGCGAACGCGCGGCGGCATAGGCCTGCGTCACGATTGCACGTGCGTCGTGCTGAGCGGACGCCGCGACAACGCTGATCTCGCGCTCGAGCTGCTGCTCGATCTCGCGCACCAGCGCGTCCGATTGCAACTGAGGAGGATGAGGCTCACTTGGCTCACTGCGTTCATTGGCTCACTGCTTCTATCCCCAGAGCGCGTCCGAGCCTTCTTGTCAGATCGGGGACAGCGTCGCGCGCATGCGCACGTCGGGAATGACGGCGAGCGCTGGAGTTTCGGCCATCATCGCGGCGTCGAGTTCCTGCACCGGGATCTGGCGAGCAAGCTCGGCGGTCATGATCACCAGCGCTGCCTCCTTGCGCGCCGCGCGCAACGCTTCGGCTGCCGCGTCCGGTTTCGGGCACAAGTGTTTCAATGCCGGCGAGCCGGAAGCCCGCAGCAGCTCACCTCGTCGCCGATGAACACGGCGGCGCCCATGTCAGCGGCACCCATGTCAGCCGGCCCGGTTCAGGATCAACACGGCGACGATCAGGCCGTAGATGGCGATGCCTTCGGCGAGACCGACCAGGATCAGAACGCGGCCGAGCAATTCCGGCTTCTCCGCCAACGCGCCGACCGCGGCGCTGCCGACCGACAGCGACCGCGTAGCCGGCGGCGAGCGCGGCAAGGCCCGCGGCGAGCGCAGCCGCCATCATAGCCCAGGGCGCGACTGCGGCATTGGCGGCGCGCGGGCGACGCCTTGCGCTGCGGCCGGCATCGATCTGCAGCAGCAATAATGTCACGCCGACCGCGAGCATCGCGGCCATGGCCAGCAAGCAGCGCAGGGAATTTCAGGTTGGTTTTCATGCTTGGCCCCTCAGGTTTGGCTCCGAAATCGCGCTTCTCGCGATGACCGGCGGCAGCAACGGCTTGAATTCGCGGCCGGCGCCGGTCAGGAAGCGGACGAAGAATTCGAACAGCAGCAGGCGCGTGGTCTGGATGCCGACCACCAAGCCTTCCAGCGCGATGATCACAACATTGCCGACGGCGAGGACGATCCAATAGCCGTAGCGCCCGCTCACCTGTCGCCATTTCGAGCACGGCGACCGACAGGCCGGCATGAGCAAGCGCGAAGGCGCCGACACGGGCGAACGAGACAGTGTTGACCAAGAGTCGCAGCGTCTCCTCGACGAATTCGCCGGCCGCGCCGGCCAGCGCCGACAATCTCGCCTGCGTCGCCAGCAATGCCGCGCCGAAAATGAACCAAGCGGTGCCGAGAGCCGCGACCAGCAACCCCTCGCTGCGGAACGGCGAAGCCAGCAAGCCGGCATAGGCGATCAGTAGTCCGGCGCGATGCGCCCACCAATGGGATGCCTCGCCGCGCCAATGCATCTGAATAGCGTCGAGCAAAAGCCCGATGGTGATCACCACCATGCCAGCGGCAATGCCGACCACCAGCATAGTGATCGGAGCGGCGAGCGGCCGTATCCACAACGCCGGGATTAGGTCTTCGCGGCAGAACACGCTGCCGAACAGGACGCCGAACATCATCGCCATTAGGCCTCCCGGAATCAGTAGCCGAATGAGCGGCACGCGCCGTGCGAGCGCGAGACCCGCGATGAAGACGACGGCGCCCTGTCCAACGTCACCGAACATGAAGCCGAAAATTAACGAGGCGATGATCGCCAGGATCTGGCTCGGGTCACTTTCATCGCGGCCTGGCGTGCCGAGCATGCGCGCGAACACCTCGAAGGCGCGGGCCCAGCCGGGATTATGCAGCACCAGTGGCGGCGTCATCCCGGCTGGCGCCTCGGCATAACGCAGGATGTAGCGCACGCCGGAACCATCAAGCGCACGGCGCAAAGCCGTGCCGGCGACATCGCTGGTCCAGCCGGTGACCCAGGCCAACCGCTCGCTGCCACGCAGATCCTTGGCGTGCTCGTTCAGCCATTCGATGACTGCAATATCGCCGAGCGCAGACGCGATCGACAGCGGTTGCGAAAGCGCCGCAAGCTGCACGACAACGTCGGCGCGCTGCTTGGCCAGCGCGCGCAAGCCGCTCGTCGATCGCCGCAAGCGCGTTATCCGCGCTCGACGGCAGCCAGGGCGGCAGCGGAACCACGCGGCCTTTCAGCCCGGCAATCTGCGCTTCGATGTCACTGATGTCGCCGGCACGGCCGACGACAAGCACGTAGCTCGCCAGCGGCGTCAACCATGACTTGAACCAGCACCAGTGCAGGGATTTCGCGTAGCACCGTGCCCACAGGCAGCGCCAGCAGCCGCACCTGCAATTTCGGGCCGGCACCGGCAAGCAGATGCAAATCGGGCCAGGAGTCTCCGGTGCTCGCCAACGCCGTTGCGCAATTGATCGAGATCGGCCGCCTCGCGTGTTAGCCGCTCGCTCACCGCGATGATCGGATCGGCTGCGTCGGCCCATTCGGAGAGACGCGCGCGTGCCGATTTCAGGCTGTCGCCCAATTGCTCGGGCGGGCGGCCGTTCGCGGCCTCGGGCGCCGGCCAGTAGTTCTGGTAATGCCGCGCGAGTTCGCGATGCGCCTTTAGCTCTTCGTCGAGGTCCGGGAAACAGCAGTCGATCGGTTGCGCGGCTGCGCGCCTCCAATTCGACCGCGCCGGTGCGCGACAGACATTCCATCACACGCGCCAATTCGGTGTGCACGGTGACGAGCTCGAACCATTTCGCGGGGATCGGGCGCAGGCTCATGCGGCCTCCTTTGCCGGCGCGAACAGCGCCCGGCGCACGAGCCCGCCGCGCAGGCGCTCGAGATCGAGCGCCACCAGCGCAAGATGGCAGAATACCGCGACTGGGGAGGCGCCGTGCCGGCGGAACATGCGGGTGATTTTTCGCATGAGCTCGCGGCGATAGGACGCGCTCGTCTCCTGCGGCCCAGCGAGCGCGAGGCGCGCGACATGGGCCCGGACGATTTCGGACAATGCTGTCAGCGCGCGGCGCTCGCGCGTGCCTTTCGGCCAGAGCGCGCCCCAATGCGCGCACCAGCGCTCGACAAGCGTGGATTCGCGCTTTGCCCCCGGCAACAATGCATTGAGCGGCGACTTGCTCGTTGAGACGCGCCGCTCCAGCTCGACAAACGCGACGAGCCCCGCGTCCTGTTGCACCCAGCTTGGCGCTTCGCCTCTGAGTAAGGCATCAAGCGTAGGCAGGTCGGGAAGCGGCGCGCACCACAGCATCGCGGGCCGCCAATCCGGCGCACACCAGGAAGCGACCTCCGCGACATAGGCGCGCCAAGCGCCGCGCAGCGCACGCTCGATGGCGTGACTCGACATATCCGCGTTGAGCCGCTCGCTGAAACGCCGCAACGAAGTCGCGCGCGAGCGGTCGATGAAGTGGTCGAGCGAACGCGCCGAATTCGACCGCGGTCCAATCGTCCCCGGTCAGACGCTCGCCGTGCCGCGCCTGCAATCGCGCCTGCACATAGTTCCATGACGGGCGCAGGCTCATGCGCCACCTGTCAGTTCGGCGGCGAGGCGCTGGGCGGCGGCGGCGAGCACCTCGGCGTCGCAGGGCTTGCCGGTCTGCGCGCCGTTTGCCGCATGCGCCTGCGTGAGTGTTCGGATGTCGCGTTCCATTTTCTGCAGATAGGCTGCATGCAGTTTGGAAATGCAGGCGCCGGCGCGCCGCGCAACCGCGGCAGCCCGCGCCCGTGTTTCGCTCAACAGGCGTTCGGCATCGTCCGCGCTTTTTTTCAGCGTCTCGACGCCCTCACGTTCGCTCTTCAGCACACGCTCGATTGCAGCCACCACTGGGTCGCTATGCAGCCCATCTATTTGATTAGCCATTTGAGTAGCCATTTGTTGCGCTTGAAACGGCTTAAGCGCGGACCCCAAGTAGTTGTAGTTTACCCCGGCCATGGGGCTCTGATCATTGCTCAAGATCAATTTGCGCCGTCATAAATGGAACGGACGCGAACACCTCGCAAAATGGCGCAAGGCTCGCGGCAAGGGGGTGGGAGTTCTCGCGGCGATGCCCAAATAAAACCCCAGCCCTTTAGGGCAATTGCGATGTCCGCTTCGGGTTAATTGTGACCTTGCCGTTCCCTGGCTGGGCGCGGCAGCTATGAGCGCTCCAGTTTCACCAGCGCAATAAAGTAGCTCACAACGCTCAAGTCTTTGGCTGAGGGAGTTGCCCTTCAGCCTGGTATTGATCCTAACGATAATCGGGGTCGCCTACACAGGCTTCTCCAAGCAACCGATTATCGGCTAGACGTTGGCGCAAGAATGTCATCAATCGCTGATTAAAGCTGCGACGCTGTTGGACACGCGTCAGATCTGTTCCGGCAAAGGGCCGGCAAAAAATGTTGCGGGCACGAATGACCTCCAGGCCAGCGGAGCGCGGTGTGCGATAACTGACTCCATCTGTTCGCGCTTGAAGCCAGGAGATGCAGTTTGAAGATGTAGCCGCATCCCCTATCGTAGGCCGCCAAATCTACGTTCAATAGCAAACCGCCTCCCCGCACCAAATTAATCACAGAGGCTCTCTCTCGAGCACTGCCGCCAGCAATACTCCCCTCGTCGTGACAACTACGATCGTAGTCTTGCTACGCGATACAGCGCGCTAAGGCGTCTTCATATCGAAGTTGTGGCACTTAGCGCAGTAGGTCTCCGAAGCTCGATGGATGTGGTGACAGCTAGCGCAGGGAATGTCGCCCAAATGCAACTCGTGTGGATTGGGCTGGTCGGCTGCGGTTTTGGTGGCGAGATCGGCAGCGCTACCATGGCATTTCGCGCAGGCCGCGTTGTCGGGCTGCTTGGCTGGAGGACTTTCCATGTGGCAGGCGTTGCAATTGAGGCTGGCCGCTGCGTGCTTATCGATGAGAAAGCCGTGGCCAGCGCCCGGAGCCGGCGGTGACTGCGCTCCCGCGTGAGTCAACAAAAGCGTTGCACTCACGAGCACAAGCAAAGTAGCAAATGCACGACGCGCAATCATGTGCGCCCTCCCGGCCAAGTGCACGGACTTCGATCGAACAGTCACTAACGTCTCGGAGGCCGCGCTCCGAAGTTGCCGTTGCATTGCAAAAAGTCGCTATTCCAATTTTTGCTCGATCAGCCGCAGGCCTAGACAGCGGCAAAGCCCTCGGCACGTTCGACAAAATCACGGGTAATGCTCTTGATGTTAGGCGTACCTGCGAGTCGCATCACCATCATCAGCTCGTTCTTCAGATGCGTGTGCACTGCTTCAACACCCTGCGCCCCCCCGAGAGCCGAGCCATATAACGTCGGTCGGCCGATGGCGACGGCGCTGGCGCCAAGCGCCAAGGCGCGGAATACGTCCTGGCCGCGGAAAATGCCGCCGTCGATAATGATCGGCACCCGGCCCTTAACCGCTGTGGCGACATTCGGCAACGTTGTGACTGGGGCGGCCGAGTTATCCAATTGCCGACCGCCATGGTTGGATAGCCAGATCGCGGCCACGCCATGCTGCAGCGCTTGTTGCGCCTGTTTGGCCGATAGAATGCTCTTGATGACGACGGGTAGTCCGGATTCTTGGCGAGCGAAATCGACATCGCTCCAAGACATATCGCCCTTCATATCCATGGCACTGCCGCTGACACCTGGCGTTTTGGGGATATTCCCCATGCTCAAATTTGGCACTGCCGCGCCCTGCAGCCGCATCGAGCGCTCGCGATTGCTGGTGACGTCGACGTCGGCGGTGATGATAAGTGCCTTGTAGCCGGCCGTCTTGGCGCGGTGCATAAGTTCACGGGCAAAGCCACGGTCGCGCGGGATATAAAGCTGGAACCATTTGGGATCGGGAGTGGCGGACGCAATGTCTTCCAGGCTCTGCTGCGCAACCGAACTGACGCAATAAATCGTGCCCGCTGCACCGGTGCCCTTGACGTTCGGCACATCGCCTTGCGCATGCACCGATCCTTGGTTACCCATTGGCGCGGTGATCACTGGATAGGAGATCTTGCTTGCGAGGAGTGTTGTCGAAGGGTCGGCGGCACCCGTCCCATTCATGAAATCCGGGTTAATGACCCAGCGATTGAACGCCGCCATGTTTTCCCGCATCGTCCACTCATCGCCGGCACCGCCCGACGCGTAAGCGAAGCCGAATGGCGCCATGACTTTTTGCGCCTGTCCATCGAGATCGCGCAGCGTCACAATATTGATCCGCTTTTCATTATCCGGCACGCCGCCGGTATTGGCCGGGGCTGCGGCGATCGATTGGGCGGGGGAATTTTGCGCGAGCGCGGGAGTGGTCAACGAGAGAGCAGCGGCAGTACCAGTGCCAGTTAATAGTAAATCTCTTCGATTGAAGCTCATGATTTATCCATCCTGTGCGCTATCAATTAAGCAAGTGCCGCGAATTCAGACATTGATCTAGATCAAAGAATCGCCGCCGATTTGGATTGGCGTGGGCCTGCGGCGGCGGGCGCGGTCGACGCCGAACGCCACGCCTTTTGCTTCCGCGCCGAGCGCGGTGAGGATCAAGACAATAACGGCGACAATGCCGGCGACCAGTGCCAGCGCGATGGCGTAATTGCCGCCGTAATAGGCGGCGATGCTGGCTTGGAGCGTGGCGTTTACCGACGCGATCAGGTTGCCGAGTTGATAGACGAAACCCGGAAAGGTGCCGCGCGCGTCATCCGGCGACAATTCGTTCAAATGCACCAGGATGATGCGCCCAAGCGCCTTGCACCCTGACCTGCATCAGGAAGGCGCCCATGGCGATCCACAGCGCCTGCGGAGGGCAGGAGCATATCGTCGTTCCGCCTAGGCACAACGAAACTTGACCGGTGAGCCGGTGCGTCGGCTACCATTCAGGTTGCATTTGCAGCCGGTCAGGCTGCTACGTAGGGCCTCACCATTTTCTTCGGATCGACGATCCGATCGAATTCGACTTCCGTGACAAAGCCCAATTTTAAGGCGGCCTGTTTCAACGTGAGATCGTTGTCCATGGCATAGTGGGCGATGTTCGACGCCTTGTCGTAGCCGATGACAGGCGAAAGCGCCGTCACCAACATCAGGGAACGTTCGACGTATTCGCGGATCTTCTTCAGGTTGGGCTTGGTGCCCTCGATCAGGAACCTGCGGAAGTTCGTGCAGCCGTCGGTCATGATCCTGATCGAATGGGTAATGTTGAAGATCATCAACGTCTTGTAGACGTTCATTTCCAGGTAGCCGCTGGCGCCGCCAAAGCCAACGGCCACGTCATTGGCCATCACTTGCACGGCGATCATTGCGAGCGCCTCGCATTGGGTCGGATTGACCTTGCCAGGCATGATCGAAGAGCCCGGCTCGTTCTCCGGGATCTCCAGCTCGGCAAATCCAGCGCGCGGCCCGCACGACATCAAGCGAATGTCGTTGGCGATCTTGTAGAGCGATACCGCCAACGTCCGTAGCGTCCCCGACAGCTGCACGAGGTCGTCGTGCGCGCCCTGCACTGCGAATTTGTTGGGCGCAGGGACAAAGGGCAGGTTGGTTAGTTTGGCGATCTGTGCGACGGCCGCTTCGGCAAAGCCGGGCGCCGCGTCGAGGCCGGTGCCGATCGCGGTGCCGCCGAGCGCCAACCGGTACACGCCCGGCAGCGCTGCTTCGAGCCGTTCCAGATCGTCGGACAGCATCCCGGCATATCCGGACCATTCCTGCCCCAGCGTCAGCGGAACGGCGTCCTGCATGTGGGTGCGTCCGATCTTGATGATGTCGTCCCACGCTTTTGCCTTCTCGCTGATGGCATCGCGCATTGCGGTGACGGCCGGAATCAGGCGCTGCTTCACGCCGATAGCCGCGGCCATGCACATGGCGGATGGGAAATTGTCGTTCGACGACTGCGACATGTTCGCGTGATCGTTAGGATGGACAGGTGCGTGACTGCCGAGCGGCGTGCCGGCAATCTGGCAACAGCGGTTGGAGATCACCTCGTTGACGTTCATGTTGAACTGGGTGCCGCTGCCGGTCATCCAGACGTGCAGCGGAAACATATCGTGATGCTGGCCAGCGAGGATTTCCTCGCATACCTGCACGATCAATTTGTACCGCTGATCGTCCAGTCGCTTGCCGTCGTGGTTCGCGATAGCTGCGGCTTTCTTCAAGATGGCATAGGCGCTGATCAGTTCACGCGGGATCAAGTCCTGCCCGATATTGAAATGCTCGAGCGAGCGTTGGGTTTGCGCACCCCACAGCTTGTCAGCCGGCACCTCAACCACGCCAAGGCTATCTGTCTCTTTTCTCACGCTGGTCATTTTGATCTCTCCTATGTGGGAGTGACGCAGTGAAATTTGCAGCTTGTGTTACTAGGCGGTCCTCGCTCACGTTTCGCTCACGCACATTGCGCATCGCACGTGTGCATCACAGCACCACGAACGACCACGGCACCGTGATGACCAGGAAGACGACAAGAAAGATCAGGCCGAAGATCGTGCCCATCCTCCAGTAATCCGCCGATGGCAGATAGCCACTCCCATAGTAGATCGGGCTCGGGCCGGTCCCGTAAGGCGTGATGATGCCCATCAGCCCAAGTTCCGTAGCCAACAGCAACGCGTATTGCACTCCGGAAATTCCCGGAATGGCGGCGCCTACGGCTAGCATCACCGGCAGCAGCGCCGTGGTGTGAGCGGTCGTGCTTGCGAACAGGTAATGGAGCGCCCAGAACGCCACGACCAGCACCACCAAGGCGACGTTCGGCGGGGTTCCGACGAGATGATTGCCGATCAGGTGGGCGAGCCAGGTCACAAAGCCGACCTGGCTCAATCCATCGGCTAGTGCGACCAGGGTGCCGAACCATACAAAAGTGTTCCATGCCGCGCTGTCGGTGAGCATGTCGCGCCATGAGAATGCGCCGGTGATCAGCATCAGGCAGACTACGAGCAGCGCCACGGTGGTGGCATTGATATAGGCGGCCCCGGCTATCCAGAGGATAAGCGCCATGACCACGAGGAGCCCGACCACAATTTCGTGCCGACTTAGCGGTCCGAGCTTCGCCAGTTCGCCTTCAGCCCAGTTGACGATATCGTGGCTCTGTTTGACTTGTGGCGGATAGAGCCAATAGCTCAAAAGCGGCACGGCGAGCAGCAGTAGGATCCCGGCCGGCGCGATCACGGTGAACCACTGCATCCAAGCGATATCCAAATGCAGCGTCTTGGAGATGATGGCGAGCGCCAGAAGGTTCGGCGCTAACGCGGTCAGAAACAACGAACTGGTCACACAGGTGGTCGCGATTGCTACCCACATGAGGTAAGAGCCGATCCGGCGCGCCGAAGGATCGTTCGGCAGCGACTGGTAAAGCGGCGGCAGCTGTCGGACGATCGGATAAATCGTGCCACCGCTACGCGCGGTGTTGGAGGGGGTGAACGGCGCCAGGATGGCGTCGGCGAACGCGACGCCGTAGCCAAGCGTCAACGTGCGGCGGCCAAAGGTTCTGACCAGAATGAGAGCAATGCGCTCGCCCAGCCCGGTCTTCTCATAGCCGAGCGCGAACATGAAGGCAGTGAATATCAGCCAGACCGTGCCATTGGAGAAACCGGAAAGCGCCCAGGTCAGTGCGGCATCTGCCGGGTGAAAGCCTGGCTTTGCCAGATCGGCGGCGCTGTAGAAGGCATAGCGCGCGAATATGGTCACGGCGGTAACGCCGATCAGGCCGATCGCACCGCCTGGCAGCGGCTCGAGAATGAGCCCGACGATCACTCCGGCGAAAATCGCAAAATAACGCCAGGCATACGGCTCCAACCCGTTCGGCGCTGGCAGCAGCAGGAGCACAAGCACCACCAAGACGGGCACAAGGCCCTTCCACAAACGGCTCATCACCGATTTCTTTTCGCCCTTGGTGGCGGTGGCCGGGACTTCGGTGCTCATTTTTTTCCTCCCGCTTTCGCGCCCGAGTTGATGCCGTTGAGGAGCATCCTGCGCCGTAGAAATGCGATCTGGGTTTGCAGCGGCAGCTGTTTCGGGCAGACATCGTGACAGCCCAGCAGCGCCATGCAGCCGAATACGCCGTCGTCATCGCCGATCAGCTCGAAATAATCGTCGTCGTTGCGACGATCGTGCGGATCAAGCCTGAACCGCCCAACCTTGTTGAGGCCGACCGCGCCGACAAAATCCTTTCGCATCTGCGCCGTTCCGCAGCCCGCAATGCAGCAGCCGCATTCGATGCAGCGGTCGAGCTCGTAGATTTTCTCGGCCAGGACAGGATCCATGCGCTCTTCGAGACGACTGAGATTGATCTCCTCCTCGCGGGCATGAATCCAGGTCTGCAGACGCTCGCTCATGGCGCGCATCCACTTGCCGGTGTTGACCGACAGATCGCTGATCAGCTCGAAGCCGGGGAGCGGCGCCAGATTGATATTCGAACCGAGATGCTTGGTCAGCGTGCGGCAGGCGAGACCAGGACGGCCGTTGATGAGCATGCCGCAGCTGCCGCAGATGCCGGCGCGGCAGACGAAGTCGAAGTTAAGACTGGGATCCAGCCTCTCACGGATTTCATTGAGCGCGATGAAGAGTGTCATGCCCTCCGCTTCCTCAACATGGAAGGCTTCCATGCACGGCGGCGCTCGGGCGCGCGTGGATCATAGCGCAGCACATTGATGGTGAGCTGTCGGTGCGCGGAGCCTTGAGCTGCATCGGTCATGGCGATACCTCTTCGCTGGGCAGTCACGATGCGTTCGTTGCGGCCGCGCAGCCGACGCCGGCAACAGCTGCTCATAGGGCATCAGCGCCGCCTGCACGGTGAAGCGATCGGCGCCGGCGAGCTTCTTCTTGATCGCCTCGATCTCGGCGCCGCGGCGCGCGTTGTCAGGATTGGGCACGAAATCCTTGGCACCATAGCCACGCCAGCCCGGCGGCAGCTCCATGCGCATAACGTCGAGCGGCTCGTATTTCAATGTCGGCGAGGTGTCGGCCTCGTTTGGCCAGGTCGCGAGCGTCCGCTTGAGCCAGTTGGCGTCGTCACGGCGTGGGAAGTCGTCGCGGTGATGGGCACCGCGGCTTTCGGTGCGGGCGAGCGCGCCGGCGGCGACGCACAGCGCAACCTTGAGCATCTTTTGCGTGCGATAGGCGATAGCGAGCTCGGGATTGGCACCACGTGACCTGTTGCGCAGGCCAATTTTGCGGCTCTTCACCAGGAGCTGCTGCAGCTCTTCGACGGCGGCGGCAAGCGTGCTGCCAGTGCGGAAGACGCCGACTTTGTCGGTCATGACCTGCTGCATGGACTGCTGCAGGCGGCCGGCATCTTCGCTGCCACCGCCTTCAACCAGCCGATCGATGCGCGCCTGCTCACGGCCGAGGAATTCGTGAACCAGCGAAGTCGTAATCGTGATGTCGCTGTCGGGGCGATCGCAGAAGTCGGCGATGAATTCGCCGACAATCATCCCGGCCACCACGGTCTCGGCGACTGAGTTGCCGCCGAGCCGGTTGAAGCCGTGAATGTCCCAGCAGGAAGCTTCGCCGACTGCGAACAAGCCTTTCAGACCGGGGCTTTCGCCCTGAAAGTTAGTCCGCACGCCGCCCATTGTGTAATGCTGGGCTGGCCTTACGGGAATCAGATCTTTGGCTGGATCGATGTCGAGAAAGTACCGGCAGATCTCCTGCACATCGCGCAGGTTCTTTTCAATATGGGCGCGGCCGAGCAGCGTGATATCAAGCCAGAGATGTTCGCCAAGCCGCGTCTTTACGCCTTTGCCTTTTTTGATCTGCTCCAGCATGTCGCGTGAGACGACGTCGCGCGAAGCAAGGTCCATCTTCTCCGGCTCATAATCGGGCATGAAACGGTGGCCGTCGACGTCGCGCAGCAGCCCGCCGTCGCCGCGGCAGCCTTCGGTGATGAGAATGCCGGACGGGAATAGCCCAGTCGGGTGAAACTGGATTGCCTCCATATTGCCGAGCGCCGCCTGCCCGGTCTCCAGCGCAAGAGCGGCACCAGTGCCGTCGCAAATCACCGCGTTGGTGGTGACGCGATAAAGCCGGCCGGCGCCTCCGGTCGCGATCACAATGGCTTTGGCGACATAGGCGTAAAGCTCTCCGCTGATGAGATCGCGCACGACCGCGCCGAAGCAGCGGCCGCCATCATGGATGAGCGCGATCGCCTCGGCGCGATCGCGCACCGGAATGTTCGCCGCGATGGATTGGTCGCTGATGGCATACAGCATCGCGTGCCCGGTACTGTCGGAGACGTAGGCGCAGCGCCATTTGCTGGTGCCGCCGAAATTGCGTTGCGAGATCAGGCCGTGCGCCTCTTTGCTCTCGCTGATGACCACCTTCTTGCCGTTGATCACGGTTTCGTGGTCGCCTTGCTGCACCCGCGTCCACGGCACGCCCCAGGCCGCGAGCTCACGGGCCGCCTTCGGCGCCGTATCGACGAACATACGCACGACCTCCTGATCGGCGCCCCAGTCGCTGCCGCGCACGGTATCGGCAAAATGCACATCCTCATTATCGCCGCTCGCCTTGATGGCATTGGCCAGGCTCGCCTGCATGCCACCCGCTGCGGCGGCAGAATGCGAGCGCTTCGGCGGCACCAGGGAAAGAATGACGGCGTCGTGGCCGCGCCGCTTTGCGGCAATGGCAGCGCGCAGGCCAGCGAGTCCGCCGCCGATGACGAGAACGTCGGTGTAATCGATCCTCATGGGCTGATCCCGGTAGGCAGCGATCCGCGCGGCATCGTAAGCGCTGTCGCCGAGGTGAGCTTCTGCTTGTCCGGCTGAATTGCGCTCTGCTCCCAGGTCGGCACGTATCGCTCGCCGGCTCGGTCACGATGGGCGATGCCGATCGCCATGTAGACGGCAAGGCTGGCGGAGCCGAGCACCAGGAAAACCGCGATGATGGCGAAACGAGCGAACTTGAGGAGGCGGCGGCTTGCCCCGGCATCATGGCCGAGCTGCAAGCCCCATTTGACCGCCAGGCGATAGGCGCCGACGCCGCCATGCAGATGCACTGCTATTAGGAGAAGTGCATAAACTGGCCACATCCATCCACTGATAATACGGTCGGCCGATTCATATGGCCCGATATCGCCCGGCCGGGTGATGACGCCGATCAGATGCACTGAGGCCAGGAAGAACAGAGCGAAGCCGGTCCATATCTGAATCCACCACAGCGTGGTGTCCCCATGACGGAAGCTGCCCATGTGACGACGGAACGCTCGATATTCGGCGTAGCGCTCCGGAAACTTGCGCATCGCCAGCCCGGCATGGAGAACTAACAGTGTCAGAATGCCTCCCGCCATCAACGAAACCAGGAAAGGGTAATCGGCGCCAAAGATGTAGCGGCCTTCAAACAAGCGAGAGACCACATACATTGCGTCCTTGCTGATCAGGATTGAGCCGTTGTCCAGCATGTGAAACCAGACGAACAACACCAGCAGCAGCCCACTTAGTGACTGCGCGAGGTCCATCACAGCCGGCCAGCCGCTGCGGCGTTGGCCGTATATTGAAACGGAATTGGTCGTTACCGTCTTCGCGAGACCTGGATGATGCAAGCTCTGCCGTCCCATAGGATTTTCCAGTTCTGGCAAGAATAGGGCCTTCGCTGGCGCACTAACCGGTGACGCACTCTCGCGAGCAGGAATCGGCATTGCTTTGATGTAGATCAAAGACGCAAAAATACCTGGCCGCGCGCGTGGTCGCGCTCGCCGCTCGGGCCACCACGGTTTCAGAATGTTTGAGCGCCGAGTAGTGATAAAGGCGTAGATCGCTCCGTCTGCGAAACGAAGCGATCTACCTTTCAGCGAACGGACACCGACGTGAGCTGGCTAGCCCTGACGTTGGCTTTCTTGCGCAAGATTCCTGCCGGCAATCCGCCCGAATGCGAAACACTCAGCGGTATTGCCCCCTCCTTGATAAAGGAAGGCGTAGATGGAACCTAGCTCGCCGGCCGAATACAGACGCGGTATTGGCCTGCCGTCAGTGCCGATGACTTGCGCCCGGTGGTTCCGTCTTGGACCGCCCTGCGTATTGACAAAACTCGGCGTCAGTTCGATCGCGTAGAAAGGCGGCCCCTGCAACGCAGCCAAAGTGTTCGCAGTTCGGCCGAAATCCTCGTCCTTGTGATTCTGCGCGAACGTGTTGAAGCGCTCGACGGTGCTCGCCATCACGTCGGGCGAAAGATTGATCATAGCAGCCAGATCTCGGATCGAGCCGGCCTGTTTGATCCACCCCTTTTCAATTTCGCGGCTGTTATCTTTGCTCCAGTCGTAGTGATTGCCGTGGATGAAATCCCAGCTGAAATCCCATCCCTGGCCGATCGAGCCTGCTTTGCGGAAGCTCTCGTCGAAGATCATGTGGATCGGGGTTGGCGACGGCAGTTGCATCCACTGACCGTGGAAGTTCACCTTGCCGTGGCGATCCGAGTACAAGCAAGGTTGGCCTTCGGCGATAAAGCGGGTCCCATCGCCAGCGACCCAGACATAGCTGCGACCCGGAATGTTGATCCAGCGTGAGACGGGAATGTCTGCTGCCTTGAAGAAAAAACATGGACCGGCGATGTTGTTCATGTGCCATAGTTCGGCCCCGGCCTCGACCGCCATGCGGATGCCGTCACCGGTATTATGCGGCGTGCCCGCCGGGAAGATGCGCGGAAGTCCAGTGAGATATGTGCGCACCATTTCTGGATTGGCTTCAAAGCCACCACAGGTCAGCGCCACGCCGCGGTTCGCTTTGATAGCGATCCGCTTACCCTTCTGTTCAGCGATGACGCCAACAATCTCGTCATTGACCTTCACGAGGCTAGTCGCGGGCGTCTCGTACAACACGCGGATTTGCCGCGCCTTCATGGCCGGCTCAATGACGCCGTCAAATACTCGCGCATGGCCGATCGGGCCCTCGCCGTTCATCAAAACTTGTACACAGTCCGAGCCGGCAAGCTCAGGAAATTCGACGAGGGGAAATACCGTAGGCTTCATGCCAAGATTTTCCAACCAGGATCGATTGCCATGCATCTCAGTCGCCCAGACCTCGACCATTTCATCTGAGATATTGTCCGTGTAGGGACCGGCCATCGCCTTAAAGTAGATCTTCGCCTTTTCAACATCATTGGGCCAAAAGACAATATTGGCGGAGACGCGGCTGTTGCCTCCCTTCTCCGCCTCGGGCGCCTTTTCTAACATCAAGACATTGGCGCCAGCGTCATGCGCCGTGATCGCAGCGGTGGTACCAGCAAAGCCGTAACCGACAACAACCACGTCGACTTCTTCATCCCATTTTGCAGGCGGTTGCTCCGCGGCCTGCGCGCTAGACCCCAAAGCGCTGCCAATCGCGACACCACTGACAAGCGCTTGCTTGAGTAGGTCTCTTCTGCTTGAGTCGTGCTCGTTCTTCATGACCATGCTCCTAGATGCGCACCCCAGCACGCCACTTGCGTCAAAAGCATGTAGGAGGGGCTCTGTCGTTGATCTAAATCAATAACTTGATGTAGCGAACTCAGCGAGATTCTCTCATGACCGTTAGCGCTCAATTGGCGACGACGGCGTGTTTAGCCTGCGTCATTCTACTGAGAGCGCCGCGCGCCAGGCTTTACTGTGCAGCTGCGGCTCGCACGACGTCGCGCACCGTGAAGTGATCGCCTTCGGGCGCCATTTCTAGATGCCTCTGATGCAATTGAAACGCCGTCGAGCGGTGACTGATCGACACCACCGTGGTCTTCGGCAGTCGCCGTGCCAAGACCGCATAGAGCTCCGCCTGGAGCTTTTCGTCGACTGCCGAGGTTGCTTCGTCGAGGAACAGCCAGTCGGGCTGCTCGAGAAGCGCGCGCGCGATCGCCAGCCGCTGCTGCTCGCCACTCGACAGCCGCTGCGACCAGCCGTCCTCGCGGTCGAGCTGGTCGACCAGATGGGCGAGATTGGCGTCAACAAGCGAGGCGCGGATAGCATCGTCGGCATATGCGCCAGCCGACGCCGGATAGCTCACCGCGGCGCGCAGTGTGCTGATGGGAATGTAAGGCCTGGCCGGCAGCACCATGACGCGGACCGCTTCGGGCATAACGATGCGCCCGCTGCAGTAAGGCCAGACGCCGGCAATCGCGCGAAATACCGTGGATTTGCCGGAGCCGGAGGGGCCAGATAGGACGACGCTCTGGCCGCGCGCCAGCTCGACATGGTGTATCTTGACGATCGGTCGGCCATCCGGCAGCCAGAGCTTAACCTCGTCGAGCGTGATGCCGCCGCCAGTGGCCGTTGCAACCAGCGAAGGCTGGGCGGCGCTGATCGCCTGGGCCTGATCGATTTCCGCATCGAACGAACCCAAGCGGTCGACGACCGATTTGAATCCAGCAAGATAGGTGTAATAGTTGACGAAAAAGTTCAGCGCATCGGCGACTCGGTCGAAGGCGCCGGCGGTCTGCATCATCGCGCCGAGCTTGATTTTGCCGGCGAAGTAGAATGGCGCCGTGACGACATAAGGGATGACTGGCGTCAGCTGGTCGAAGCTTTCCGTGAACGCCATCACCCGCACACGGCGGAAGACCAGCGCAAGGTAGTTGGCGATCAGCGCGCCGAAAGTGCGGCCGATCATACCCTGCTCCGCGGCTTCGCCATCGAGCAGCGCCACTTGTTCAGTATATTCGCGCAAACGCGCCAACGAGAAGCGAAAGTCGGCTTCCATGTGCTGGCGCGTGTAATAGAGCTGGATCAAGGGCCGGCCGATCCAGTGCGTTACGATCGTCCCCAGCCCCGCGTAGATCAGCCCCACCCAGAACAGGAAACCCGGCACGGCGATGTCGGTGCCGGGCAGCACGAACGTGCTCGACTTGTACCATAGCACCACCGAGAACGACACCAGCGAGGTAACCGTCTTGATCAGGATGATCGAGAAATCATAGAGCCCGTAAGCGGTGATCGAGCCGTCGGAGCCGCCATTAATGAAGCGGAAGACGTCCTCGGCGATGCGCTGGTCCGGATTGTCGGTCTGACCGGCGATAAGACTGATGCGGTAATGGTTGTGATGGGAGAGCCAGCGCGCGACGAAATGCTCGGTCAACCATCGACGCCAGCGTATGATCAGCATCGACTGCACGAAGAAATTGAGCACCGCAATATTCACATAGACGAAGAGCCAGGGCATGAAGACGAACAGGATCTGGTGCCAGAACGCCGCCGCATCGGCGTTCTGAATCGCGTTGAAAAGGTCGCGATTGAAGAAATTGATCCGCACGACGACGCCCACCTGGGCCTGGTTCATGAGGACGAGTGCGACGACGAGCGCCGCCCCGATGCGGCACTCCAGCGCCGTGAAGGAACGGAACGGCCAAATCTGCGCGCGGCCGGCCGTATCGGCGTTGAAATACCGGTCGGCAATGTGCATCGCCTGGCCGACCATGCCCGACTGCGCCAGCAAATACACCACGATCGAGAAGATCGCCTCGGTGAGCGGCACCGACTGCAGCGGCGTGTAGGCGGCAAGGCCGGCAGGCCAAAAGCCAGAGCGGTCGGCGAGCACGGGGAGGCCGAACACGAACGTCTCGATCGAAAAAATGCAGACGAAGATCTTGAGAAAACTCGAAATGCCGCGCGCGCCGAAGGTCGTGGCGGCGCAAACCAGCGCGACGACGCCGAGCACCGTGTCGGCAGGATGATTCCAGTCGATGCCGGCTTGCAACAGCGCGGCGAGACCGAACAGCGCAAGGCATATGCTCAAAGTTCTCATCTGCCGGGTCGTGCTCGCACTTAAGATGGATCGTCAAGAATTCTCCGGAATTTCAGATACTCGATCGGAGCGGCGCCACGGCAAACGTCGTACCGCTCCGATCCGACACGCCGAAAAACGGTCTTCAGGGGCGTGCCGAAAGGATGGTCGACGTTTATGCGATCCACCCAGGGAGAGACTAAAACTGAGGGCTACAGTTCCTTTGATTTATGTCAACGATCCCAAGACAGCCGGCGGTCCAAATTGGTGCCCAGCGGTATTAACCTCGAGGGCAACAGGTCTCCGTGAAACGCCCGCGCAGAATGAATGATCCGGAGGGAACAGAAATCGCCGCTGCTGGCCGGATATTTTTGGCGATTGTTGTCGTTGTCACCGTAATCGCCGCGATGGTCGTCTATGGTCGCTTATCATGGGAATGAGGCGATCTACCTTTTAGCGACGGACGCCGACGTGAGCTGGCTAACCGCTATGCAAAAGGTGGGGTTCCTCTCCTTGGTCGAAGGCGGGACGCCGGGATTTGTTCGCGGTGATGGCGGCTTGGCCTCGGCAGCCTTGGTTTTGCTGCGGAAATCGTCGTGTTGGTCTTTCTTCTCGCGACGGACGAGACACAATAGTCCCCTGCTCTGCAGGACAGATGCGAGCGACCATCAAGAAAACATCAGCCTGGATCATGGCGGCGCGGCCGCGGACGCTGAGCCTCTCGACGACACCCGTCGTCGTCGGAGCGGCGCTCGCCTGGGCAATGGAAGGCCACGTCCGTTGGCCTGCGGTTTTGGCGGCTCTTATCGGCAGCATGCTCATCCAGACCGGCACCAACATGCACAATGATGCAGCCGATTCCGTGCGCGGTGGCGACGGCCCCGACCGCGTCGGCCCGCCGCGGGTGACCGCATCGGGTCTATTAGACGGCGCCGTGGTCAATCGGGCCGCCTGCGGATGCTTTGCCGCGGCGGCGTTGATGGGCCTCTATTTGATCTGGGTCGGGGGGTGGCCGATCTTTCTCTTGGGGCTCGCATCGATCCTTTCCGGTTGGGCCTATACCGGGGGACCGGTTCCGATCGCCTATACCCCGCTTGGTGAGATTTTCGTCGTGGCATTTTTCGGTTTGGGCGCCGTCGCAGGGACGTACTGGCTCTGCGCCGGCAAACTCACACCGGCCGCGATTGACGCCGGTCTCGCGGTAGGCCTGCTCACGGGAGCTGTGCTCCTAGTCAACAATCATCGCGACGCGACGGAGGACGCGCGGGTCGGGCGCCGAACGCTGGCCATCCTGGCCGGGCCAGTCGTGACAAGTTGGATCTACGGCGGCTTGATGCTCGCCCCATTCGCGCTCTTGTTTCCGATCGCGCAGGTACTGCCCCGCGGCCATGCGTGGCCGGCGCTGTTCACGCTACCTTTGGCGGTTTGGTTGATCTATCGTTTCGCGCATGAGCCGCAGGGCCGTGGCTTCAATCCCATTCTTGTGCGGACCGTGCTCGCTCAATCCCTGTTCAGTCTGCTTCTCGCTCTCGGATTGGTGCTGTAACGGTCTCGGACTTGGGGCCTCGCGGACATCCATTATTGCGTAGCGGCGCGATTGGCAGTATAATTTTAAGTAAAGACACACACTTGGCAGCTTTCCATGACAACACGGACCGGCGGCTACGGCTCCTACATCGTCCCGACGCACCATTGGTACATTGAGCGGATCGTGTGGTTGATCGCGGGCGGAGTGCTGCTCACCAGCACGACCTTGGCTCTGCTGGTCAGCCCGTTGTGGATTCT
This sequence comes from uncultured Alphaproteobacteria bacterium, assembly GCA_963761185.1. Taxonomy (GTDB): domain Bacteria; phylum Pseudomonadota; class Alphaproteobacteria; order Rhizobiales; family Xanthobacteraceae; genus BOG-931. Next base: position 2,477,323 of record CAVXFY010000009.1, on the reverse strand, counting down.
CGGCGTGACGGCGACGGGGCTTGTCTCGATCAACGTCTCGTTCACCGGCTTCTGCCCGGTCGGCAATGTCTTGCGGCTGCTCGGCTTTAAGCCGATGCTTGGCTCGACTACTCCCACACGCTGGAACCTATATTTCCTGCAGGTCGACCGCTGGTATCTGGAGCGGCGCATCTATCTAGCGGTGGGCATCAATATTTCCGTCGCCTCCATTCTCTTTCTTGGGCTCAGCCCGTGGTTCGCGATCTTCACGCTGTTCGTGGGCGGCGCCATGGTCTGGTTTGCGGCGACCGGCTATTGCATCATGGCGAACTTCCTCTACTGGCTCGGCGCCGAGCCACGGCTCAATCCGGGAGCCAATCCTGCTTCGATGCCGTCGGGCCGCTGCACGCATTGCGCCATGTCGTCGGTCTGCATCAGCAATCCCCGCGCTACGCCGGCATGACGGATTTCCTGCTGACGCTGCGGGCTTCGCGGCCTAACGTGCTCACGCCGGATCCTAAGTCTTTCGCTTACCAGCGATTTGAGCCTCCGATGCATCCGAAGATGACGGCGGTGGGCATCAAGTCGCCTCCCAACCTCACCGCGCCATGCATGCCGCCAACGGCTTCGCCGGCGGCATTGTGCCGTCGTGAGTCATTGTGAAAAACGATCTCGGCATTTGTAAGTGTCACTTTCACTCTCTGCCAATACTTCAATGGCGGTTTGATTTTTCCATCTGCGAAAACGAGCCCGAAACAGATGGAAAGGCCTCGGCAATACTGCATGCTTTCTCCCCGTCCAACGGCCTGCGTAATCTATTTGACTTAAGTCAATGTCGAGATCGGCCTTTTGCGGCACTTCCACGCTACACATGGAAATAAACGAGAATGTCGGAAATAGCGAACAACGGTACCGGCCTTTCAGCTTGCTGTGTAATATGCGGACGCGAAATCGCCTCGGCCGATCATTTTTGTCGCTATTGCGGCGCGGAGTTAGGCGCCCCGAAGGTCAATGATGTGCACGAACGGCTAGCGGCCGTGGAAAAACGGTTGCTACACGCTCTGCTTGGCATTGTTCTGATATTGCTTGTTCTAGGATTTATTGCGCTTCAGCTTTACCATTTCGGACGCGGGGGACCCTTAGGATGACTTGGACGAGCAGGCCGATCATCATGCGGGTATAGGTCTAGCTGGCAGAGCATTTGATCCTCTGATCGCCCTGCGACTTTTGCTCGCTCGGACTCGCCTCGGACAAGCCGACAAACTAACTGAGAATCCCTTCAGCTCCATGGTGTGCCGTCAGCGGGCGCTTGCAATAAAGCTCAGTATAATTGGGGATCGCGTTTCTTGCGGCGTCTCCCTATATTCGTCGTTTTTGTTTAGCAATTCACAGCTCAAAATTGCTGCGTCCGAAGATGATCGAATTCTTCGCGACACCTTTCGCTGAAGTTGCGAATGATGTAGAGCGACCCATGTCTGATCGCCTGAGCCGGTCTAACGCGGCAAGCGACTTTGTTCGCGATTCACCGCTTTCCAGCGTGACGGCGGTCTGTTCAAGGACTGTGACCATATCCCGGTCATCTGTCGTGTTGCTCTTGCACTTCGCTAGGAGCAAGTCGACTTCGGTCATCAGTTCGGTGCGTATGGGCGTGGATTGATCGGCGCGATCGCAGTGAGCCGGCACCGTGCGGCTCCAGTGCGTCTTCGATCACTGCCATCTCTGCCAGGATGTCCCGCCGTTCCGCGACGAGGTCACTATCGCCGGTCCCTCGGAGGCGTTGCGCGACATGCCGGAGCACACGCGCCGTGAGCCGCCTAAGCAGACCTATCAATTCCTCCTCGGCGGCTTTCGGGGTGAAGACGAGGCCAACCGCCAGAGCGAGCAGCACGCCGACGAGAATAGTTGCCATGCGGTCAAGGCCCAGCGCAGCACATGATCAGTATGGGCACGGTCGAGGAGCGCCACCATGGCGGCCGATAACGTACAGAATCTTTCGTACTTTCAGGAATGACGGCTTCTTCATAGACTGAAGGAGCGACCGATGAGTGACGAGAAGACGATGGGACAGGTTATCCAGATTGATGAGGCCAGGATCCGAGACCATTTGGGTGAGATGGTCCGGGGCACGGTCGAGGAGACGCTGAACGCTCTGTTGGACGCCGAAGCAGACCAGCTCTGTGGTGCGGGACGCTATGAGCGAAGTGCCGCCCGCCAGGATATGAGAGCCGGCAGCTACGGGCGCACGCTGCATACCAAGGCAGGCGACGTCAGTCTGAAGGTACCAAAGCTGCGGCGCCAGACGTTCGAGACGGCGATCATTGAGCGCTATCGGCGGCGCGAGAGCTCGGTCGAGGAAGCGCTGATCGAGATGTATCTGGCCGGGATTTCAGTGCGACGGGTTGAGGACATCACGGAAGCGCTGTGGGGCACCCGGGTGAGCCCAAGTACGGTGTCCAACCTCAACAAGAAGATCTACGCCAAGATCGAGGCCTGGCGGAACCGGCCGATCGAGGGCGAGCATCCCTACCTTTATCTTGATGGCATTGTGATGAAGCGGACGTGGGCCGGCGAGGTTCGCAATGTGTCGCTTCTGGTGGCCAGTGCGGTCAATGCTGAAGGTTTTCGCGAGATCCTGGGCATCTGCGAGGGCGCCAAGGAGGACAAGTCCGGCTGGTCGGCCTTCCTGCGGCACTTGGTGGACCGTGGCCTCAAGGGCGTTCAGCTGATCATTTCCGACGCCTGCCGAGGACTGACCGAGAGCGCTGCCGAGTATCTACCCGAGGCGCGCTGGCAGCGCTGCATGGTGCATTTCTATCGGAATGTCTTCAGCCACGTGCCGGCGGCCAAAGTCCGCGAGGTGAGCCATATGCTCAAGGCCATTCATGCCCAGGAGACCCGGCAAGCAGCCGATCGGAAGGCCCGGGCGATCGTTGACGATTTGCGCGGTGCCAGGATGCATACGGCAGCTGATCTGGTCGAGAATAGCGTCCAGGAGACGCTCACGTACTATGCCTTCCCGGACATCCACTGGCAGAAGATCCGCACCAATAATCCGCTCGAGCGGATCATGAAGGAGATCCGAAGGCGAACCCGTGTTGTCGGAGCGTTTCCCGACGGCCGGTCGTGCCTGAACCTCGCCGCGGCGCGGTTGCGCTACATTGCTGCAACGGCGTGGTCAGCGAAGCGCTACATGAACATGCGACCACTCTATCAGCAGGCGATTGAAACCGGAGGCGCCGTTGCCTGATCGAATGTGCGAAAGATTCTGGACACTACCTGGCGGCCGAGTAGCCCGCGAGCATAGTGCCATAGGCGACGAAGCCACGCTGGAGATTACCGATGCCGGCACAGAGTGCGATCCACGTCGACAGTCCGACCGCGAGCAAAATCGGCTGACCGCCGCACGCGATCACGAGAAGAATGCCGGCAATCGCGCCACTCACGGTACCAGCGACACGAAATAGGCACTTTTCCATCAACTGGCCGCGTGTCGGCTGCGATGCCGCCCAGACGGTCATCGCCGACCATTGTGGATGCTGCAGACCAAGCTGCCACGCAGCCAACAGCGCCGCTGAGGCCGCGATCGCTGTGCGCAGCGAAAAACGCAGTCGCGGCAGGTCGAAGCCGAGACGGGCTAATGACGTGGTAGCGCTCATCTTGCGGGGGGCCGCCGAACAGCAAGGTTCAAGCTGGAGTGGCCCCTTGCTGATCCGCAATCGGCTTGTGCGCTGACTCTGCCGATCGCTCCGGCTCCTTGATCCGGAACCACGCCACGTAGAGGGCCGGCAGAAACAGCGGCGTCAGCACGGCACCGACGATGACGCCGCCCATCATCGCGTAGGCCATGGGCCCCCAGAAAATCTCGCGCGCAATCGGGATGAGCGCCAGACTAGCGGCCGCCGCAGTCAGCATGATCGGCCGCATGCGATGCTCTATCGCTTCGACGACCGTCACCCACCGTTGTTCGCTATTTCCGGCATTCTGCTATTCGCGCCAACTCCTTGGTTTTCCCTGGGTCCGAGAACCGCGTTCCTGGCCCTGCCGCGACATCTATAGACACGGATATAGACACGGAGCCGCATTATTCGGCTGTTTTCAGGTGGGTCGCAGGTGCGCCCTGCGGCTTCCTCCAGGCCCGCTCTCGCAAACTCTGAAACACCACGTACAGCATGGGGATCAGGAGGATGCCGATGGTGCTCGCCGCCAGCATGCCGAAGAATACCGGTGTGCCGACGCTCCGGCGGGAGATTTCTGACGCTCCCGCGGCCCATACCAACGGCGCGAGGCCGACGATAAAGGCGATCGAGGTCATCATCACCGCGCGGAAGCGCAGCTTTGCGCCGACCTCCGCCGCTTCGCTGATGCTCCGCCCCCGCTCGTGTTCGTCCTTTGCAAACTCGACGATCAGAATGGCGTTTTTGGCCGCCATCGCAATCAACACGACGAGGCCAATCTGGGCATAGAGATTGAGCGCCAATTTCGTGATCAGGATTCCCGCAAATGCGCCGAGCAATCCGGTCACCACGGACAGCAGAACAGGCACGGGAATCATCCAGCTCTCATAGAGCCCGACGAGAAACAGGAAGGCGAATAACAGAGCCATTCCCAGCACAATACCGGTCTGGCCGGCGGCCCTCTGCTCCTGAAACGCCGTGCCAGTCCATTCGAAGCCATAACCAGGCGGCAGCGTCTTCGCCGAAATCGCGGCCATGGCGGCCAGGGCGGTGCCGGACGCGACGCCGGACGCAGGACTGCCGTCGATCGTCACCGACCGGTAGTTGTTGTAACGCGTGATGACCTGCGGGCCAGTGATGGTTCGCAGAGAGGCGATGGATTGCAGCGGCACCTCGGTGCCTTGGGCATTGCGGATATAGATTTTCCAGAGATCCGATATGTCGAGCCGGTTCGCCGTGCTCTCTAGATTGACCTGCCAAGTGCGGCCGAACAAATTGAAATTGTTGATGTAATAGCCGCCCAAAGTGGTCTGCAGCGTGGTGAAAATGTCACCGATGGTGAGACCAAGCGCCTGGGCCTTTTCGCGGTCGATATCGAGGTAGAACGAGGGTGCGCTTGCGCCATAGGTCGAGAACACGACAGCGAGGCGAGGATCCTGGTTTGCCGCAGCAACAAGCCCCTGGACCACGCTTGCCATAGCGGCCGGGTCCGCCCCCTCGAAACTTTCGAGCTGATACTCGAAGCCGCCAGTGGTCCCAAGGCCAATGACTGCCGGTAAGTTGAATGGATAGACAGTCGCCGTGCGAATCTGCTGACTTTCGGCAAACGTCTTCGCGATCAGGGCCTGGGCCGAATTGGCGGCTTTGGTGCGGTCTGCGAACGGCTGCAACGTCGTGGCCATGAACGCGCTGTTGCTGGCCGAGAACGAGTTGAGAAATGAGTAACCGATGACCGACATCGTATCCCGAATCTGCGGCATGGTTTTCAGGATACGTTCGACTTGCGCCACGGCCTCCGCGGTGCGGCTGACCGAAGCACCGTCGGGCAGCTGAATGGCGATGAAGAATGCGCCTTGGTCCTCCTCGGGCAAAAAGCTGGCGGGCGATATCGCCGCGAGCCCACCGACGCCAAGCCCAAATGCAAGGACGAGCACGATCGAGAGTACCGAGAGCCGCAGAATCCTGCGTACCACCATTGCATAGCCGTCGCGCACCCCGTCGATTCCGCGCCCGACGACAGCCATGAGGCCGCGGCGGGGACCGGAGTGCCGCAGGAACAGTGCGCACAAGGCAGGCGACAAAGACAGTGCATTGAATGCCGAGATCAGCATCGTCGCGATAATTGTTACCGCGAATTGCTGGAACAGGACGCCGGAAATTCCAGCAACGAACCCGACTGGGACAAACACCGAGAGCAGCACGAGCGTTATCGCGATGATAGGGGCGGTCACTTGCCGCATCGCCTTCTTGGCGGCATCTGCCGGAGAAAGGTCGGGCTCCTCTTCCATCACGCGCTCGACATTTTCGACGACGACGATGGCGTCGTCGACCACAATGCCGATGGCGAGCACCATGGCCAGCAGCGAGACGGTATTGGCCGTATAGCCGAACGCCACCAGAACCATGAAGGCGCCGACCAGACTCACAGGGACCGCAATGACCGGAACGATGGCGGCACGCAACTGCCCGAGGAACAGGAATACTACGAGCGCGACGAGAACGAAGGCCTCGAATAACGTTTTGAGAACCTCGCGAACAGTCTCGTTAACGAAATCCGTGCTGTCGTAGACGACTCGCGCCTTCAATCCATCGGGAAAGCGAGCACGCAGCTTGTCCAGGGTTGCGTTCAGCGCGGCCGCGGTCCGGACGGCGTTTGCGCCAGGTGAGACAAAGATTCCGATCGCCGTGGCCGGCTCGCCGTTGAGGCGGGCGAAGGTGTCTTCGTTCTGTGCACCGAGCTCGACGCGCGCGACGTCACGCACACGCAAGGTCGAACCATCGGGGTTGGCGCGCAGCACGATCGCGCCGAATTCCTCGGGGCTGGTCAGCCGGCCTTGCGTTTGCACATTGACCTGAAACTGCTGATTGGGTTGGGCCGGACGTGCTCCGATCCGCCCGATCGGCGCCTCGACGTTTTGGGTCTGAACTGCTTTGATGATATCCGACGGCGAAAGACCCAGACTGTTTAGCCGGTCCGTGTCGAACCAGATTCGCATTGAGTAATTGAGCCGGCCGTACAGCAGGACCTGGCCGACACCGGGCGTGCGCGACAACTCGTCGATGATATTGATTGTGGCATAATTGGTGGTGAAAAGCGTGTCATATTTGCTATTTTCACCGTAGATCATCAAGAATTGCAGGATCGACGACGATTGCTTGGTTACCGTGACTCCCTCTAGCTGGACCTCCTGAGGCAACTGCGCGAGCGCCGTCTGAACGCGATTGTTGACGTTGACCGTGTCGATGTCGGCATTGCTGCCGAGCTCGAAGCTGACAGTGAGCGTGTACGAGCCGTCATTGCCGCTTGTGCTCTTCATGTAGATCATTTTGTCCACGCCGACGACCTTTGCCTCGATCGGCTGTGCCACGGTCGCCTCCAGCACTTCGGCGGATGCACCGGGAAAAATCGTGCTGACCTGGACCTGGGGCGGGATGATATCGGGCAGCTGCGCGACAGGAATTCGCGTCAGGGCCAAAAGCCCGCCCAGCGTAATGACGATGGCGATAACAATGGCGAGCCGTGGCCGGTCGATGAAGACAGCGGAGATCATCGGTTTTAGCTCCGGGTAGCCGCAAACGACGGTGCTGCCGGCGTCACCGGCGAATTCGGCCGCACCCGCTGGATGCCCTCGACGACGATGCGTTCTCCCTCCTTGAGACCGTCGATGATGCCTGCCGTCTCCGGCGTCGTCTGGCCGAGCTGCACGCGGCGCTGCCGAGCCACGTTGCCTTCATCAACAACATATACATAGTTGCCTTGCTGATCGGCCAGAATCGCAGCCCGCGGCACGGCGAGGACCTGCTGTGGCTCGACCGACTCCAAAAGGACCGTGACGAATTCGTCGGCGACGAGCTCGCGAAGATTGACGGTCCCCGCTTGCTCAGATCCCAGGGCCGGATTTGAAATGATGCCGCGGATAAGCAGGACATCGGTATCTTGCGCGATCGTGTTGTTGATAAAGTCGATCTTTCCAGTCTCGTCATAGAGTCTGCCGTCCGGCAGGCGAATGCGGATCTTCACGGCATCGAAACCGCCCTTCGCGGCATACTGATCGCGCAACTCAATCGCGCGACGCGTAGGGATCGAAAAGACCACGTACATCGGATCCTGGCTGACCACCGTCGTCAGGGTACCACCGGAGTTCGGATTGACCACGTTGCCGATGGTGACCGAGGTGCGGCCGACCCGGCCGTCGATCGGAGAGTGAATCTCCGTATAGCCGAGATTGATCTGTGCCGTCTCAAGCTGGGCTTGCGCTGCTTGCAACTGGGCCGCCGCACTGCGTTGCGTTGCTTCCGCGGAGTCCAACGCCTGCTGGGTCCCGGCATTTGTCTTCACCAGCTGCTGGGCGCGCCAGAGCGAGATGTTGTCGTTATCGAGCTGCGCCTGAGCCTGCGCGACCGCTGCCTTTTGGACATCGACCGCCGCCTGATACGGCGGCTGTTCGAGGATGTAGAGCAGGTCGCCCTTTTTGACGTCCGTACCTTCCGTGAAAAGCTGCTTCTCCAGGAAAGCGCTGACGCGGGCGACGATGTTGACACTGTTGATTGCTTGAATTCGGCCGTTGAATTCGTAGCTCTCGGTCATCGGCTGGCGCTTAACAGTGATCACTCCGACGGCAGGTGGAGCAGGAGGCGCCTGCTGTGCTAGGGCGCACGGCGCTGCCATAATAGCTGCCGCAAGGACGGATTTTCCAAGAAGCAAAGAGACACGCATCTCGTTTCCCCTTTTGCGGGAACGGCTAATCTATGGACTTAGCGGGTGGATCGGGACCGTCAAGTTGCCGCCGCCCGTTTGAGGCAATAGTTGAGGCCCGGACCTGAGACTTTGATTTAGATCAATAGTCTTCCTGTCAGTTTTTGGTCGTAATACCAGGTGCGAGCACCAGGGCGTCGAGCGACCTGTTGAAAATCGGTGAGAGCCGGCAATCGCCGCAACTTGACTGATAGCGTCCAGAGCGCATGCAAGAGCGTCGTTCCTTCAGGCGTGCTCCTTCTTCGAGCGTAGCCCCCTTAGGAGTGACAGTGCGGCCGGGATAAGGAGCTTTTGCGCGGCGACGTCCAGCGGGCGCGCGCGCCTCCACGTGGACCGAATTGGAGGCCATAGACTCAACCGAGGATGTGGTACCCGGCATCGACGTAGATCGTTTCTCCTGTGATTAGTTTCGCGTAATCCGTTGCGAGGACGGCCGTCGCCATGCCGACGTCCTCGATGCTAACAAGGCTTCGCTCGGGCGCAAGCTTGGTGGCATGCTCGATCAGATCGTCGAAATGGTCGATCCCGGACGCGGCGCGCGTTTTAATTGGCCCTGGGGAAATCGCATGGACGCGAATCCCCTTGGGGCCGAACTCCGAGGCAAGATAGCGTACGGCGCTTTCCAACGCGGCCTTCACGGGTCCCATGACGTTGTAGTGCTCGATGACCTTCTCGGCACCGTAATAGCTCATCGTGAAAAGAGCGCCGCCGTTGCCCATGAGCGGCTCCGCCAATCGCGCCATCCGAATAAAGGAATGGCACGACACGTCCATGGCCAGAAGGAACCCGTCTCGCGAACAGTCGGCAAGCCGCCCATGCAGGTCCTCTTTCGGCGCGAACGCGAGTGCATGCAGCGCAAAATCGAGCGCTCCCCACGTCTGCTGTACAGCCTGAAATACCGCTTCGAGCTGACCGTGCTGTTGAACGTCACACTGCATGAAGATCGGAGCGCCGAGTTCCCGCGCGAGCGGCTCTACATAAGCTTTGGATTTGTCGTGTCCATAGGTGATCGCGAGTTCCGCTCCCAGAGCGCGGAACGCTTCGGCGCAACCGTAAGCAATCGAATGCTCGTTTGCGATGCCGAGTACGAGTCCCTTCTTTCCGGCAAGAGGTTTCCGTGATGTGTCAATGTCGATCATGCTCGGCTCCCTGCACGTAGCTTCGCCAAATCCGGCGCGTCTTAGCGCTTTTGGCGTTCGACAACGGCACGCCCGTGCTTTCAAACATTTCGAGCTCGCACCCCGGTATAGTTTGGCGCGCTGTCACCTACGCGAAGTACTGTCCACCATTCGCCGACAAGGTGGACCCGGTAAGAAGGCCAGCATCGTTGGAGGCGAGAAACACAATGCAGCGGGCGATCTCTTCCGGCTCGCCGAGACGGCCGATCGGAATTTGCGGCAGCACGTTTTTCTGCAGCACCTCTTGCGACATCCCCTTGACCATATCGGTGGCGATATAGCCGGGGCAGACCGCATTGACAGTGATGCCAACGCGGGCGCCCTCTTGCGCCAGCGCCTTGGTAAAGCCGATTACGCCGGCTTTGGCGGCTGAATAATTAGTCTGGCCGAATTGACCTTTATGGCAGGCGCATTTGCCCTGCTGCGCAGCAACGATCTCATCTGGTCGCGCGTCGTCCATGATTACCTGATGGGCGAGCGCACGCCCATGACCGATCTCATGGCGTGGAATGCGGACTCCACCCGCCTGCCGTACAGGATGCACGCGGAGTACTTACAGCGCCTTTATCTCGACAATGACCTCGCCGGGGGGCGCTACGTGGTGGACGGCCGACCGGCTGCTCTCCAGAACATTCGCGTGCCCATGTTCATTGTTGGTACGGAATGCGATCACGTCGCGCCATGGCGATCCGTCTACAAAATTCATTATCTCACCGACACCGATGTCACGTTTGTCCTGACCAACGGAGGCCACAACGCCGGCATCGTCAGCGAGCCCGGTCACCCCGGACGGCATTTCCGGATCGCGCTAAAGCGGACTGCTGATCCCGTGGTGGGTCCGGACGAGTGGAGCGCGGCAGCTGCATCAAAGGATCGGATGATCATGGTGGGCGGCCTGGGATGAATGGCTCACCAGCCATTCCACGTCGGGACGTGTGACACCACCGGAGCTCGGCGCTCCAAAGAAGGGCTATCCCGCCGATCGCGGACGCACCGGGCACCTATATCTTTCAGCGGTGACGCGCAATGGATGAAATAGTCCTCAGGAACCGAACCTTCGATGACCTCCAGGTCGGTGATACGGCGTCGCTCGTTCGTATCGTGGGGCGCGATGACATCGATCTATTCGCTGCCGTTTCAGGTGATACCAACCCAGCGCATTTGGATGCGACATTTGCCGCTACAGACCTGTTCGGTCACATTGTGGCTCATGGCATGTGGACGGGCGCACTAATCTCGGCGGTGTTAGGGACGAAATTACCCGGGCCGGGTACAATCTATCTCGAACAAGATCTGAAATTCTTAAAGCCAGTTGCAGCCAACGACACGATCACCGCGACCGTGACGGTCAAGGAAAAGCGGGCCGCAAAGCATATCGTGCTTCTTGACACAATTTGTACAAATCAAAAAGGAGAGAAGGTCTTAGCCGGGGTGGCGACTGTTATTGCCCCCGATCGAAAAATCGAATGGTCTGGGGCCAGACTGCCTGACGTGTCGCTGCGTCGACATGACCGTTACGACGCCTTCATCCAGGACGCACGAAGCCAGCCGGCCGTCAGGGCAGCGATTGTCCATCCTTGCTCGCCGGACGCCATTCTCGCCGCTATCGAGGTTCGGGGCGAGGGGCTATTTGATCTGTTGCTGATAGGGCCCGATGACAAGATTCGCGCGGCGGCCGAAGCCGCAAAGGTCACGCTCGATGACATGACCATCGAGCCTGTCGCGAACAGTCGGGCTGCGGCCTTGCGCGCAGTGGAACTTGCGGTCGCGGGCAAAGTCTCTGTGCTTGTGAAAGGCAGCCTTCATACCGACGAACTCATGGCCGCGGTTGTGGCGCCCGGCTCGGGATTGCGGACCGAACGGCGCATCAGCCATGTCTACGCCATGGATGTGCCAGCCTATGCCAAACCGCTCATCGTGACCGATGCAGCAATAAATATTCAGCCGACGCTCGAGCAAAAACGCGACATTTGTCAGAACGCCATCGATTTGCTGCGGAAGATAGGATTAGCAGAGCCCTTGGTTGCGGTGCTGGCTGCCGTTGAGACAGTGAACTCCAAAATGCCGGCGATGCTTGACGCCGCCGCACTCACGGTGATGGCTGCGCGCGGCCAGATCACCGGCGCGAAAGTGGACGGCCCGCTTGCGTTTGACAATGCTATCAGCCCGGATGCAGCCCGCACAAAGGGCATCATCTCGCCCGTCGCGGGGCATGCTGACATTCTGCTCGTGCCCGATCTCGAAGCCGGCAACATGCTGGCCAAGCAGCTCATGTACTTCGCGGAAGCAACGGCGGCAGGTCTCGTGCTTGGCGCGCGCATTCCGATTGTGCTGACCAGCCGTGCTGACTCATTGAGTACACGTATCGCATCGGCGGCCTTAGCCAAGCTGCTCGTACAGCCACATCCACTGAAAGCGTTACCGATGAGGCCAAGCGTCAAATGACCTATTTGGCTGCTACAAGCGGGAATGTTTCGCCTTATATGACGGATTCACAATGCGTGCGCACAACTGCGTTTGCATATGCGCCTCGTACGGTCCCACATTTCTTCGGGAATCTGATCTTCGCCGCCGTATACCGACCGCGCTAAATGACAAGTGAAAGTCGGCAGGCTGGCCCCGAAGGCTTGCTGTCGACGGGCGGGAAATAGGGCTGATCGAAGCGCTAGAGCGTTCCCCAGTTCTGATGAATCGATTGTGATCGGGCTTGGGATTCCCGGCTGGTTTTGGTTGTGAGTCCATGGCTGTTCTGATTCGGAGGGAAGCCATGGGACGACAGCCGTATTCGGATGATCTTCGCAGTCGGGTGGTTGCGGCCGTTGCCGAGGGATGTTCACGGCGAGCGGCGGCCAAGCGATTTGCGGTAAGCGAGTCCTCGTCAATCCGGTGGGTGAGTTTGCACGAGGAGACGGGAAGCGTCAGCCCGCAGCGGCGCGGCGGCAAGAGCCGTTCGCCGCTGGAGCCGCATGCGGCATGGTTGTTGGAACTGGTCGAGCAGGAATCGGACCTGACCCTGGCGGAGATTGTCGAGCGGCTATGGCAGCAGCGCGGGGTGCGCACCACGGACTGAGCCACCCCCATTGAAGTGGTCCGACTTGAACGATGTGATTGGCATCAAGGAGGACCGATATGCCGAGGAAGAGATACAAGCCTGAAGAGATTGTCGCGAAGCTGCGGCAGGTAGATGTGCTGGTCTCACAAGGGACGAGCATGGCCGATGCGATCCGCCAGATCGGCGTGAGTGAGGTGACGTTTTATCGCTGGCGCCAGGAGTTCGGCGGGCTCAAGAGCGATCAGGTGAAGCGACTGAAAGAGCTGGAGCTTGAGAACAGCCGATTGCGCAAAGCCGTCTCTGATCTGACGCTGGACAAGCTGATCCTGACCGAGGCCGCCAGGGGAAACTTCTAAGCCCCGCGCGTCGTCGCGCCTGCATCGAGCACATTCGTGAGCACTTGCACGTCTCCGAGCGTCGCGCCTGTGCGGCGCTCGGGCAGCACCGCTCGACGCAGCGCAAGGTGCCGCGGGGCCGAGAAGATGCCGACCGTCTGACCGCTGACGTCGTCGAGCTCGCCCGCCAGTACGGCCGCTATGGCTATCGCAAGATCGCTGCCCTGCTGCGTCAGGCGGGCTGGTCGGTCAGCGACGGCCGGGTAGAGCGCGTCTGGCGGCGGGAGGGGCTGAAAGTGCCTTCCAAGCAGCCCAAACGCCGACGGCTGTGGCTGACCGCCGGCTCCTGCATCCGCCTGCGGCCCGAGCATCCCAATCACGTCTGGTCCTACGACTTCGTCGAGGACCGCACCCATGATGGCCGCAACTACCGCATGCTCAACGTGGTCGACGAGTTCACGCACGAGTGCCTGGCGATCCGCGTCAATCGCAAGCTCAAGGCGGTCGACGTGATCGACGTCTTGTCCGACCTGTTCATCCTTCGCGGCGTGCCTGGGCACATCCGGTCCGACAACGGACCCGAGTTCGTGGCCAAAGCGGTGCAGGAATGGATCGGCGCAGTTGGTGCAAAAACCGCCTACATCGAACCGGGCAGCCCCTGGGAGAACGGCTATGTCGAGAGCTTCAACGCGCGCCTGCCAGACGAACTGCTCAACGGCGAGATCTTCTACACGCTTCGGGAAGCCAAAATCGTCATCGAGAGCTGGCGACGGCACGACAACGCAATACGCCCGCACGCATCGCTCGGCTACAAACCACCCGCACCGGAGGTGTTCATGCCCGCATTCGCCGCGTGGCCGGCTTCGCTACGTCAGCCAGCTCCGCCGGCCACGCTGGCGCAACCGCCAGCGCTAAACTAACATTGGACCTGGACCACTCAATGTGGGCTGCTCAGTCGGCTATCCGGAGAAACCATAGGTTTTGGTCGCCCCCTTTTGGTCGGAGCTTTGCTAAAGCTTGGTCCGTTCTGAGGATGACTCTTGCTCATGACGGGAAAAATACCGGCCGTCATGGACCTTGTCACGCAATTATCTTGTCCAAGAAGATGGACCGCATAGAATTGTAGATTGCCAATCTTGAAACAACACCACTCGCGCGAATGAAACGCTTACTCATTTTGATTGTCTTTTGCACTTGCGCTGCGCAGGCGCACGCTCAGACCGACCTTACAACAAAAACACTAGCTGATTGGTGCGCAAGCGACCAAAGATCGCAGGCATATGCCTCTTGTGTGCTTTACGTTAGCGGTTTCATAACTGGGTATGTCACAGCCAAATCGGTTGCTGAGAAAGAATACAGGTCAAACGTGTTCTGCCTTCCGCCAAAAGTAACATCGGGCGAGGTAATAGCCGCATTCATCCGAGAGTGGCGTTCGACTGAACCATCAAAAATGAGGGTCCTCGGACAACAATCCGCGCAGCTTGGGTTTTCCGTTCTCCTAATGGGGGCTTATCCTTGCGGGGGCTGAGCGGCATTACAACATTTGCTATATACGTTGCCTTGGATTGCCCATGTCCCGCCCGAACTGGTCGCGCCCCCTGCCCCGGCCGCTCAAGATTCCCGGCGTCATGGAATCTGATCACGCTCGCCGACGTGCGGCGCGCTGCTCAAGCATCTGCCGAAAGTGACCCGCGAGAGAGAGACGATGCGGTCGAACAGGCGTCCATTGCAAAGCATTGCGGGATTACATTTTCAGCACGGCCCGCCGGCGCCGGGCGCACCTGCTGCAGGTGGCGCCGCACCCGGAAGCTGAAAAAATTGCGCGGGGCAAGCGGATGCCGCCGATCTGCCGCAATGGGCAAAATGAAGGGCAGCCACTAGGACCACTCTTTTGTTCAGCCGCAAAAGACGAAGCCCCCAACCGACACACAGAATCCCGGGCCGCAACCTCCGCAGCCTCCGCAGCCCGCCTCCGCAACCGCGCGCACAGCCCCTGCAACCGTAGCATCCGCCGCAGCCTCGGCAGCCACGCGCCGCGCAGCCTCCGTGGCCGCACCCTCCTCTGGCAAGCTGCACGCCGAGATCACGTTTCCCGACGTTTTCCCTGTCGTAGACGTAGAAAGTCGAGAGGCTCACGTCCGAGATTTCTTCCTCACCGAGAACAATTGCCGATGCCGTGTTTTGCATCGGTATATTCTCTGCCGGACCAACGATTCCCGCTGAGGCGCCTTCCGCCGCCGACAACAATCCAGCTACTCCCAATATCGTTACAGCTTTCGTCCGACTCCTTCGCTTCGAAGCAGGCTTCGAATGTGGCATGGCGAGACCTCCTCAAGGATGCACATGCTCTAATATAGCAGGTTGATCGGCCCTCTGCGCCGCTGCAGGCGGCGACACGGCGCGAGTTCTCGATCGCGCTGCAGATGGTGCTGAGCATGGAGCGTGTTGGGTGCCGGGCGAAATAATAAACGCTGCTCAGTGTTAGTGCTGGTGTGCGAGCACAGCAGGAGTTTGCAACATGAGAATGCTCTTCGTGTTTTCAGTTATCGTCGTTACAGCCGGGATCGGCACGCGAGCCAAGGCCGAAACCTATCCGTGGTGTGCGGTTTATGACACGGGAGATAGCGCCTATAATTGTGGTTTCATCACCCGGGACCAGTGCATGGCCACCGTGAGTGGGATCGGCGGCTTCTGTCAACAAAACGACTGGTATCAGCCACCCAGCGGAGTCCCATCGCGGCGCAAGTCGCACGTGCATTACTGATCGTGTGGACGCGCGACGGCGAGTTGGCCCCCGAGCCGACTTCGATCCGCAAGCCTCCCGTTTCGGCCGAAGTTACTACGTCCGCTTTCACCTTGCCACGCGCTGGCAGTGCGCGGAGAACACCGACTTCGCTTCAACAGAACGGACGGCCATCACGTTGGTGTGCGCGAAGGCTAGAACGTGATGGCCGTCCAGTAGTCGCGAGCCCTGAGAGGGACGCGGCTCGCGAGGAATGGTCCACATCCTCTGGGGGAGGGGCACATGTGGACAAGGCCTAATATGGCGAACCATCTAGGCATCTGGCTTTGATCTGGATCAATAGCCAAGTTACAGCAACGCCTGCGCCGAGGAGCGCCTGCTCAGGCGTCTGCGTATTTCTCAGCGCATCAGCAGATGAAAGAAGAACTCGGTCTCGATCACTTCGAGGGCCGGTCCTGGCAGGGCCTGCATCGTCATGCACTCATGACGATGATCGCTTACGCCTTCCTCCAGCATCGCCGCCTTAAAACAGCGAGGCGGGAAAAAAAGAATCAACGGTCCACCGCCTCAGCCAACTTTGCCCGCCGTGCGCCACGCCATCCTCGAACTCTTCGCTCGACCACCGCCGCAGCGTTGCCCATATTGTCGAAAATGGATTTGCAGCCACGAACGGCATGAGTAAATCTGCCAAAGTAGTGTTAGTGTTGAAGCACTCTTAACGCGGGGCATTACTCCGTGCCAAAATGATGGCCGGCAGCCTGCTTGGCTGCAATGTAGGCAGTATTCTCCGGCGTGCGGAATAAGGGAGTAGGAAGCACTTCATCAATGTCGACACCGAATGCGCTAAGCTGCCGCGCCTTCTCGAGATTGTTGGTCAGCAGTCGCACCCTCTTGAGGCCAAGCGCCAACATCATCTGCGCGGCTGGCGTAAACGTTCTCGGATCATCCGGAAAGCCGAGCGTGCGGTTGGCCATAAACGTATCCATGCCGCAATCCTGCAGTTTATAAGCTAATATTTTGGAGCGGAGCCCGATGCCGCGGCCTTCCTGATCGAGATAGATCAGCGCCCCGCCTTGCACCGAAATCAACGACATAGCGTATTTGAGTTGCGGCCCACAATCGCATCGGCGCGAGCCTAACACTTCTCCGGTTATGCAGGCGCTGTGGACGCGCACCAGCGGAACCGTATGCGGTCTTGGCTCCCAATAAACGGCAAAATGCTCGCAGCGTTCGAATTCCTTGCCACAAAAGGTGATAATTTCCGCTGTCAGAGTCGTCTGTTCGCCCGTCCCTGTCGCGATTGATAGGGGCAGAGTGACACGCGATTCAATCTTTGCGCACGCGCCCTTCGCATCGCCCTCGAAAAGGGAACCATGTCGAATGACAACCTGCATCAGCCAACCTTCCTTTGGTTTGATTCATAATGAATTTTGCAACTCATCGAATTGATACATATCAAAACGCTCATGCGTGCACCTGTCCCTTCGTGCCTTCAGCCGTTCGACAACGGCGCTGCCGCATATTTTAGCCGCTGACGTTGCCGGTAAAGCGTCGTGATGATCTGCAGAATCCGAGTTGCTTCGGTTCGCCTCGGCAGCGCAGGTTGACACGATTTGTACTCACTCCGTTCGTCATCTCAATCTCGGCTGTCTCAACCCTTCACGTTGGACTTGCTCGGCGGCGAGCCCGTAAGGCAGATGCTGCACGGCTTGCCGTTCGTAAGCTCCGGTGTCGCATCGCCGGCCTCCCGGCGCACTCCGCTTTGACCCCGTGTGTGGACATCGGGTAATCGCGGTCGGGTGATCAACAGGCCCCTTCGCCGCGGTCCGAGCATAGTGTGCTCGGTCAGCGGCGTGCCGAATAACGAGAAGCGGATCAATATCGTAACGCTGACATTAGCCCCATGCGCGGACAGTTCATCAAAAGCAGCGATCCCATAAATTACGGTATTCGTCACAAACGAGGCCGGCCTTGCCGATTTCGAGATGATGCGACGACGCCGCGTCAACGCGGAAGCTGTCCTCGTTGCTTTTGACCTGCTTGAATTGAATGGCGGGGATTTGCGCGGATTGCTCATTCGCTGCGCGAAGATTCCGGCGCAGTGGCTCCCGCCGACGCACCGGCTCCCGCCGGTTAGTCGCGCCTACCACTCGGATAATCCCGTGATAATGTGGCTGCCGTCGGTGGAGAAAAGCGATGCGATTCTGGAGGCTTCTGGCTATCGCAGCATTCGGCGTCATGGCCGCGGGCTTGTATTTGAACTACGCGGCCGCCCAGGCCCCGGGCGCCGGCCACGGCTTTCTGATCGATAAGCATACTGGCGCCGGTCTTGATTGTGCTGCCTGTCATGCGGAGAGTCCGCCTGCGAAGGCGCCTGACAATGCCGCCTGCAGCAAATGCCACGGCAGCTATTCGGACATCGCCGCCAAGACCGCCCAGGATCAGCCCAATCCCCACGCGTCGCACCTGGGCGAAATCCCATGCGCGAGCTGTCATCACGTGCACCAAGCGTCGGTCATCTACTGTACGCAATGCCATAACTTCGATATGAAAACGCCGTGACAGGACGCAGGCCAAGGCTCGCAAAGCGATTTGGGCTCGCCACTAATGGGCGAGAGCCGGTTGCGCTCTGATGTGCAATTACGGCTCTCTTTCTCGGCCGCTCTACCTTAGCCGGCGCGATCAGGAGATGTTGTCGCGGTTCCAACTGCATTGTTGCCGGCGATGTAACCCTGGCACGCCGCGCGGGCGAGGCCGTGCTGCGAGAAGCCGCCGGCGGATTCGCCGCCGCAGTACAGGCCCGGAATCACGTTGCCGTTCCACTCCACCACCTGGCACTTGGCATTGATGCGCAGGCCGGCACGGGTATCGTGCACCACCGGCGTCGCCCATGCGGCATAGAACGGCGGCTTCTCGATCTTGTGCAGCGGCTTCGGTTTGCCGAAATCTCCGTCGGTTCCGGAGTTTACAAACGAATTGTAGCGCGCCACTGTCTGCTCGAGATTCTCGGGGGGCATCGGCACGCGCTGGTACTGCATTTTGATTTTCTTCGCGAGTTCGCCGAGCGTGTCGGCGGTGAAGAAAAAACCGGCCTTGCTGTCGACGTTCGGTGGAGTGGGATCCCATTTCTCGCGAGTGACCGCATCGGCGTCGAAGATGGCCCAGATCGGGCCGCCGCCGTTGTGGCCGTCGCCGATGCCGGCAAGCGCCGCGTTGATAAAGTTATTGGGATTGTATTTGGCGTTCTTGGCGTTGAGATAGCTGCCCTGGACGTAATTCTTGATCGAGTTATAGTCATTGGCGGTGAACTGGCCGCCGGTCTCGTCATAGAAGCGTTGGCCAAGCATGTTGACCAGGATCAGATCCTGCCAGTTGGCGACCGACAGGCCGGAGGCGCGTGCCCGGTCGAATACCGGACTGCCTGGCATCCACTTCAAGTTCACATAGCCATATTGGCTGCCGATCGTGCCCGGCTTGGTGAGGTTCGAGCCGAACTCGCCGGTCTGATTATAAAGTCCCCACAGCGATGCGCCGATCGCCAGGCCGGCGAGCTCGCCGCTGGCGTCCTGGTTCGACCACGGCATGCCGGAGAGACCGCAATATTCCTCGGTCAGACGCGGGTCGAACATGCGGCGGAAATTGATATTGCCGGTGGAGCCACCGGTGGCGACGATGACCGCCTTGCGCGCCTGGATATCCAGCGTCTTGCCGTTATTGTCGACCGCGATGCCAAGGACGCGGCCTGATGCCGGTGCTTCCCGGTAGATCGCCGTCATCTTGTGCTCGAGCAGAATTTGCACGCCGGCTTTCTTGGCTGCGGCCTCGAGCGGACGCATCAGGCCGTTTCCCGACGACAGCATTTTCTGCACCATCGGATCGGCGGGCTTGCCGGTCTGCACCATCGGCCAGTCCATAACCGCGCTATGCATTTCCCGCGGCACAGAGTTGCCCACCGAGGTGCCGCCGAAATCGTCGGGTGCCTTGTCGACAAAGACGACGCCATGGGCGACCAGCCATTCGAACGTCGCCGGGCTGTTGTCGGCAAAAGCGCGGATGATCTCACGGTCGTTGTAGCGGTAATCGGGAAAGCCGTTAGGTTCGACCACTGACCAGTCGGTCAGGTCGCGGAACAGAAGATCGGGCGAGTCGTTGATGCCGTATTTCTTCTGCACGCTGGTGCCGCCGCCGAGCGGCACGTTGCCGCCAGAGGTGATGGCATGGCCGCCGATGTCCTTCTCAGCCTCGACCAGAATGACCGAGGCGCCAGTCTCGCGCGCCACGATCGCCGCCGGCAAGCCGGCCGCGCCTGAGCCGATGACGACCACGTCGGCGGTCTGCTGCCATTTTGCCGGTGGGCGGGGCGCCTGGGCCAAGGCAGTTTCGGATGAAGCCAGTTGGCTAACGGCCAGCGCGGCGGCCATGCCGCTACTGCTCAGCAGAAAATCTCGCCTTTTCAGGGACATCGTATCCTCGTTCCCTTGCTCCGAGCGCCATGCTGGGGTCGCTGCAAAACTGAAATCTTGGCGGAGCCACCGCGGAATGCATTGACGCAGATCAATTCCGCGGCTTCTGTCGGCACGTGCCGACGTACCGTGAACTGAAAGGCAGCGATTGTGCCTTCGGCGGGCGAGCAATTCGAAAATAAATCCGTTCGGACACCTTCTGTATTCGCGGAAGGCGTTCAAGCTTGTGGGGGCAATGCTATGAAACTTCCTCGCAGAATTTTTCTCCATCTGGCCGCGGACGCTATCGCGCTCTCAGCGGTTTCGCGGTTGGCGTGGGCAGACACTTATCCGTCGCGGCCGGTGCGCTTCATCGTTGGATTCCCGGCAGGGAACGCATCCGATGTGCTCGCGCGGCGCCGGGCCCAACGCGTCAGCGGCCTGCGGAAAGGCGAGACCGCCCAGCCAAGACCAACATGACGCGGTTGCGCGGCTGGGCGCCGCGCGGACAACGTCGGTAACAAAATTCTTGATACCTATTTGGAACCAAATAAACAGGCCCTTGAGCTGCAGGAAATTGCCGAATTGCGAGAAAAGATGAAAAACAACTCCATCGACATCCTTCGCGATTTCAGCGAGGCATGTCGTGAAGAATTTGAAATGAGTCGCGCTCAGCTATGAGTGAACCACTGCCTGTAAGAATTTCAGTTTAGCGGGCTGTCGAAAAGCCTTCCGGGGCTTGTATATGGCGTCGAGTGACGTTGTGCCATAAGTTTAATTTCAACGTGCATGAGCCTGGCAATTCTGTCTGCGAACGCAGTCGCTGCCCGGTAACGCAGTGCGCCAATTTTTCCTGAAACGTGCTCAGACGCGACGAAAATTTCACGTCTGCTTCGCGCGCAATTTCGTATTTGCCGATACGTGGGGCTGGTACATCGCGTGCTGCTGCGGTAATCTTTATTTAATAAGCGGTGGATTTTGAGCTGAGCCCCTTGTCTCATCCGCCGATGAGGGGAATCCTGACTTCATTTGAGCCCTGTTGGCTCGGTGGTGCAACGGGACGGGGCGCGGAGCCCTCGATATAGCGCAGCGTCCCGTCCCGTTGCATTTCGGGAGCGCTGATCCTGGCGTAGACGGCTGGCGGCAGATTGCCGAGTGCGCTGTGCGGCCTGAAGGTATTGTAATCATCCTTCCAGATGGCCAATGCCTCGCGCACATGAGCGAGTGATGTGAACAATATCCCGTTCAGCAACTCGTCGCGTAGTCGCCCGTTGAAGCTCTCGATGGAGGCCGGTACCGACTGCTGGCGTATCGGCCGGGGCCCCCGGTTGGCGCGCTGATGCGCGCTCTCGCTGAGAGATTGCAAGCTCCTCGTGGAGGGACTTCAGTTCACGGGAAACCACAGCATCTGCGGCCATAGATTTACTCCACCGAGGCCTCGATTACCTGCCTCGACAAATCGGAATAAGGACGCCTTCGGCGATCTAGCGGGCAGATGCGCGCTCGAGCGCCTCGCGGGCGGCATCATTCGCGCGGTCAAACGCCTTTCGCGATTCTTCTAAGGCCCCGCTCAGCGCCGTCCAGGACTCGCCGCCGGCCTGTTTCAGCTTCTGAAGGCCCGCCTCTGCCTCGGTCGCGTCTGCCTTCATTTGCTTGACGGCAGCATCGATGACACCGCGGCGCTCGGTCGCGAATCTCGCGGCCTCCTTATGGATTTGATTTGCCGCGTCGTTCCACGCCTTCACTTGAGCGGCAGCCACGTCGTGAAATGTCGTTTGTCCCTGTTCGATCTGCTTGCCAATAGTATCGATGTAGCTCTTCACCTGTGCTTGAAAGACATTCCAGTCAGATTCCAACTGTGGCTTCGTGCGCTCCCAGAGGGTCTCATTCATTTCGCTTTGTTTCTTAACCGCAGCCTGAAACGCATCGCGCTGTTTTTTCAAGTCCGCGATTATCTCGTTGGCTTTCACCTTGGAGTTGGCCCGCACCTTGCTCGCCTTAGCTTCGAGCGACGCCAGGACGGCATCCATCTCGTCAATTCGCTCCTTGGCCCAGTTCAGGTAGAAATGCACGCTGCTTTGAGTGGTCATGATCACCTCCGTACTAGAGTGTGTCCAATTGCTTTCGAAGCTCGTCGTGAAGCTTCTCGAACGTTTTAACGTCGCCCTCGAGCCTCACCCAATTTCCCGTGTCGGTTTTGCAGGAAATGCTTATCAGCTTTCCGCCGAGTTCGACTTGAACGTCCGCGTCATGCGTGAGTTTGAAATCGAAATCAGGTTTCGACATCGCAACGCCTCCAAAAAGGACTTCAATCAGCACCGCAAATATCGGGTTCTCTTTTGACCTTGAACTACGGCTTTGTAGCCATGAATTTTGCCAGAGGGTTGATCTATATCAAAGCACCGTCTCGCGCCCTCACTACGTTGTTACTTATGGATTTTTCTCGACTTTTCACTTTATGGAGGCGTGTCGTGACGCAAATAGAGAAAGCGCGCGGCGATCGAGGCGATCCGCCGACGTTGAATCCCGCGGACTTGGCAGCGGCTGCGAAGCAGGGACTCGAAGGAGTGGTCGCTGCGCAGACCGAATTCTTCAAACAGATTCAAGAACACATTCAAGCGTCTAACAAACGTTGGCTCGATCGTATCAATGCCGAGAGCAAACTCGGCGCAGACTTTGTCTTAAAATTAGCAGAGACGCGAACGATTCCCGACGCCGTAACCGTCTGCCAGGAATTCAGTCGTCGCCAGATAGCCATGATTGCCGAAGATGCAACGCATTTCGTAGACGACGCTCAGAAGGTCACGCAAAGCGGCGCGCGTCTTTTTACAAATGGCTGGCCGCCTAACAATTCCCGGATCAGCAGTTAACTCTGTCAGGATCGCAAGCTGTCTGCTGCCGCTTGTTGCTCTCTTGTTGGACAGTTCACTCGCGATTTGACCGGTCTAGCAAGACGCAAGTTAGGCTTTTGCCGTCGTGTGACCAGAACGCCACCACTCGGCGCCCCGCACAGTTCGAAGGAGTTTCGCATGCCTGTCAGTGCCACCACCCATGTGTTGAGGGTCGCTATCATTTGCGCCGCTGTGGCAATGGTCGCATCGGCACAGCGCTTCGGGCCCTTCACTGTCGGCGCGCAAGCGCAAACACCGCAACAGAATCCCATTGAACAGGCTCGGAAGGCAATGGAGAGCCTGATCGATCGCCTGCGCGGCCGCGATATGCCTGAGGGCATCGTGAAAACCAACGGCCGCATCGAAGCGACGCAAGTGGATGTCGCGGCCAAATATCCCGGTCGGCTCGCGACGCTGACCGTGGACGAAGGCGATGAGGTCACGGCTGGACAGGTGGTTGGCACCATCTCCTCGCCGGAAACTGAAGCCCAGCTGCGCGGCGCGCAAGCGCAGGTTCTGAAAGCGAAGCAGGCGTTGGCAGAAGCTGTGGCGAATATCGCGCAACGAAAGAGCGATCTGGATTTTACTCGAACGGATTACGACCGTGGCAAACAGCTCATTGATAAGGGTTTTATAACGCAGCAGGTTCTAGATCAGCGCCGCGACAAATTTGAGTCGGCCGATGCCGCCTATGTTGCGGCCAACGCCGAGCGTGACCAGGCTGAATCCTCCATCAACGCCGCCGTGGCAGATGTCGAGCGGCTGCAATCGATTCTGACTGACCTGGTACTCGTGTCGCCAAGAACTGGACGCGTACAGTACCGGCTTGCGCGCGCCGGTGAGGTGATTGCCCCAGGACAGCGCATACTGACCATCCTGGATCTCAAGGACGTCTACATGACGATCTACCTGCCCGCAGATGCAGCGGGGCAGCTCACGCTCGGCGATGAGGCGCGCACCATTCTCGATCCGCTCCCGCAGTATGTTCTCCCCAATACGATCAGCTTCGTGGCGACAGAGGCCCAGTTCACGCCCAAGAGCGTCGAGACCGCCGAGGAACGAGAAAAGCTGATGTTCCGCGTCAAGCTCCAGGCTGACCCCGCGGTCCTGGATAAATTCCATAGTGCTGTGAAGACGGGTGTGCGCGGACTGGCTTTCGTCCGCACCAATCCGAAAATTCCCTGGCCCGACGACCTTGCAGTGAAGCTTCCACAATGACGAATAATTTCGTCGCAAAGATCGAGCGCGTAACCCACCGCTACGGAAAGACGTTCGCGCTCAACGACCTCACCCTCGATATCCCTGCCCAGTGCATGGCAGGATTGATCGGGCCCGACGGCGTCGGCAAGTCCACTTTGCTCGCCCTCATCGCCGGGGTGCGCAAGATCCAGACTGGCAAAGTCATGGCGCTCGACGGCGACATGGCGGATGAGCACCATCGCCGGGCGAGTTACGGTCGCATTGCCTACATGCCGCAGGGACTTGGCCGCAATCTCTATCCGACTCTCAGCGTATTCGACAACATCGACTTCTTCGGCCGCTTGTTCGGCCAAGGCGCCGCCGAGCGCCACGCGCGCATCGACGAGCTTCTCAAAGCCACAGGGCTCGACCCGTTTGCCGATCGACCCTGCGGCAAGCTTTCGGGCGGCATGAAGCAAAAGGCGAGCCTCTGCTGCTCGCTGATGCACGATCCCGATCTGCTCATTCTCGACGAGCCCACAACCGGCGTCGATCCGCTGTCGCGGCGCCAATTCTGGGAGCTGATCGATTCGATCCGCGCGCGTCGGCCACTGATGAGCGTGATTGTCGCTACCGCCTATATGGACGAGGCAGGCCGGTTCGATTGGCTTGCCGGGATGGACGACGGCAAAGTCATTGCGTATGGCCCGCCGAAGGAGATCCTTGCCGAGGCGAACAAGACCACGCTCGACGACGCCTTCATTGCGCTCCTTCCACCAGAAAAGCGTGGCCTACATCAGGAGGTCATCGTGCGGCCACGCGCCGAGAGCGATGACAAGACGCCGGCGATCGAGGCGGAAGGGCTGACCCGCCGGTTTGGCGACTTCGTCGCCGTCGATCACGTGAGCTTTCGCATCGGCTGCGGCGAGATTTTCGGCTTCCTCGGCTCCAATGGCTGCGGCAAAACCACGACCATGAAAATGATGACCGGGCTGCTGCCGGTCACCGAAGGCTGGGCCAAATTGTTCGGCAAGCCGATGGCCGCCGACGACATGGAAGCGCGGCAAAACGTCGGCTACATGTCGCAGGCGTTCTCGCTGTACAGCGAGCTTACCGTGCGGCAGAATCTCGAGCTGCATGCGCACCTTTATCATTTGCCTTCCAACGAGATGAAAGGTCGAATCAAAGAGCTGCTCGAAAGATACGACCTGAAAGATGTGGCCGACGCGAAGCCGGAAAGTCTGCCGCTCGGCGTCAAGCAGCGACTGCAGCTTGCGGTGGCCGTGCTGCATCGGCCGTCGATGCTCATTCTCGACGAACCCACCTCGGGCGTCGATCCGGTCGCCCGCGACGCTTTCTGGCGCACGCTGATCGATCTGTCCCGGGATGACGGAGTCACCATTTTTCTATCGACCCACTTCATGAACGAGGCTGAGCGTTGCGACCGGATCTCGCTGATGCATCAGGGCCGCGTGCTCGCTGTCGGCTCGCCAAAGGAACTGGTCAAGAAGCGGGGCAGCGATTCGCTGGAAGACGCCTTCATTTCCTATCTCGAGGAAGCGGCCGAAGGTAAAGAGAAAAAGCAGGCCCAACCAGTGCCGCAACCTGCGGCAGCCGCAGCCCCGGCGCCGCCCAAGTCTGTCCCATCGCGCGCCGCCAAGCGATTCGATCCCGGACGGCTATGGGCCTATGCCCGGCGCGAAACGATGGAGCTGTTGCGCGATCCCATTCGCCTTGCGTTCGCCTTCATTGGTCCTGTCATTCTGATGTTCGCTATGGGGTACGGCATCACCTTCGATGTCGAGAATCTGAAATACGCGGCTTTCGACCAGGACCAGACGCCGGAAAGCCGGAGGCTCCTAGAAAGCTTCTCGGGCTCCCGCTATTTCTCCGAACGGCCTCCGATCAGCTCAACAGCGGAGCTTGAGCAACGCATGCGGAGCGGAGAGCTCGCTGTCGTCGTCGAAATCCCACCCGGCTTCGGCCGCGATCTTGAAAGCCTACATTCGCCCGAGGCCGGCTTCTGGATCGACGGCGCCATGCCGTTCCGCGGTGAGACCGCAAAAGGGTACGTCACCGGCTTGCTGCTGCGTTATGCGCAGGACCTCGCCGTCGAGCGACTTGGCCCCAACCCCGCATCCAACGTCTACGTTGGGAGCGTCAATATCGAAAATCGCTTCCGCTATAACCAGGCTTTCAAGAGCGTCTTTTCCATGGTGCCGAGCGTGATTGTGATCATGTTGGTTCTGATCCCGGCAATCATGGCGACCATCGGCGTCGTCCGCGAGGTGGAGACCGGCTCGATCGCCAATTTTCGCTCGACGCCCATCAGTAAATTTGAATTCCTTCTGGGCAAGCAGTTCCCCTATGTCGTCGTCGGGATGCTGGCGTTCATCCTCCTGGTGCTGATGGCTTTTTTTGTTTTCAACGTTCCGGTCAAGGGATCCTTCGGCGCCCTCGCGCTTGGGACTTTGCTCTATGTTTTCTCCACTTGCGGTTTCGGGCAGCTCATCTCAACCTTCACCAAGACACAAGTCGCTGCAGTCTTTGCCACCTCGGTTATCGCCATCATCCCCACGGTGAACTTTTCAGGCCTGCTGGTGCCCGTGTCCTCCCTCACCGGCGCGGGAAGACTGATTGGGCTGATGTTCCCAATGGCCTGGTTTCAGCCGATCAGCGTCGGCACCTTTACCAAGGGACTTACCTATTCCGATCTCTGGTCTAATGCGCTCGCCCTTGCAGGCTTTGCGGTCGCCTACTTCATTGCCGCTCTTTTAGTGTTGCGTAAGCAGGAGCGCTGAGATGTCGGCAGCGAGCGATAAACCAGGGGCCCGGGAACGGACTACCGCGCAAACAGCCACCAAGACGAAGCAGCCCGGTCAATTCGCCAAGCTGCGGCGGCATCTGTCCAACGTCTTCCGGCTGATGATCAAGGAGCTGCGCAGCTTTCGCTCTGACCCGATCATGCTGGCGCTTGTTGTTTATGCCTTTACCATCGCGATCTATGCCGCGGCCACCGGCGCGTCGACCGAGGCGACCAACCTCTCGGTTGCAGTTGTCGACGAGGATCATTCCGACCTCTCACGCCGCATTGCGGATGGCCTTACCCCACCGACGTTCCAGCCGGCGGTACAGATCGCAGCGACGGACATCGACGCGATGATGGATTCGCAGCGCGTCAGTTACGTCATTGAGATTCCGCCGAAGTTCGAGTCGGATATTCGTGCCGGCCGGCAGGCTTCCGCGCAAATCGATGTCGATGCCACCGCGGCGGCCCAGGCCTTCAATGGCATGACTTACATCCAGAATGTCATCAATGATTATGTGACGCAGTTCATTACCGGACGCGAAGGAGGAATCGCCACCTTGACCAAGGTGGTCATCCAGGCAAAGTTCAATCCGAATTTGAAGTCGAGTTGGTTCACCTCGGTGATGCAGATCATCAGCAACCTTACCATGATCACCGTCATCCTTACCGGCGCAGCGCTTATTCGCGAGCGCGAGCAAGGTACCGTCGAGCATCTGCTTGTGATGCCTGTCGTTCCCTCCGAGATCATGCTCTCAAAGATTCTGGCCAATGGCGTTATCATTCTGATTGCAGCGGGCCTATCACTACTGTTTGTAGTGCAGTGGTGGCTCCAAGTGCCGATTACGGGATCGCTTCTTCTGTTTCTCGGCGGCTCGTGTTTCTACGTGTTCACGGTGGCAGCGCTTGGCATTGCTCTCGGCACCATCGCTTCCACGATGGCTCAGTTCGGTCTGCTGTCCATCCCGGTATTGCTGGTGATGATGCTGCTGTCCGGCGGCACGACGCCGATGGAAAGCATGCCGGTGTGGTTGGCGCAGCTCATGAATGTGATCAGCCCGACGCCGCATTTCGTGGTTTTCTCACAGGATGTACTCTATCGTGGAGCGGATTTTTCCATCGTCTGGCCGGAGATTTTGGCGACGGCGGTCATCGGCAGTATCTATTTTGGGGTCGCTTTGTATCGCTTTCGCCGCGTCATTTTCAGCGGTTGAGTTCGGCCACCCTGATGTTCGCCCATTGCGTATGGTACGGATCATTGAAAGCCTGCGCGCGACTTCTCCTGAAGGTGGCGGCTGGTCTAGCTGGGAAATTTCCAAGATGATGCAGCGAGAGGAAGAAAAATACTATGAGGAAGCACGCAGGTTCGCGTGGGATTATTTCGATCTGCACTCTAAGCACCGTTTAGAAATGTTTAAGTCTTATGTCACGTTTGTCGGCTTGATTTATGCTGGATTTGGAGCGGCGCTACAGACGCAATTGTATGCGATTTGTTTTGTCTTGAGTTTTTTGGCCGTTGCGCTGTCAGCGATATTTTATCTGTTTGATGTCAGAATTAGACAGCTGATAAAGATCTCCGAAAGCTACCTTTTGGATTCCGAAAAGCAGTTAAGCCAACTAGTTTCGAATCCGAAGATACGTTTGTTCCGACAGAGCGATCTGATTACGCACATTAATCGGCGCTGTTTCCGAGTGACATAGGCGAATCTGATTGGAGGTGTCTATCTTACTAGCGTTTGTAGTCGCGATTTTTCTCTATTCGTTTTGATTACCTATATTAATTTATGAAATTCATTTTGCGAAAAGGGCAGGCCCGATCAGAAATCGCGTTGTGTTGATCACCGGCGTCGGAGGCGGCATCAGCTCAGCCCTTAGCATTGCACTAGAAACGCTTGCGAAGTCTCAGGGGAATGACCGCTTCTCGGTTAGAGCAGACCTTACCTCAGAAGTTGATATCAAGGATAACGGTGATGAAGACCAAAATCGCTAGCACAGATGCACATAAATTGAAGCGCCGAAAGTATGAGAGCGAGCTGCGCAAGCTCCAAATTAGGCTGTGCCACCTGCAGGACTGGGTAGTATCGCGAGGGCTTCGTGTCATTATTATTTTTGAAGGCCGCGATGCCGCGGGCAAGGGTGGAACGATCCGGGCGATTACCGAACGATGCAGTCCAAGGGTGTTTCGTGTCGCGGCGCTTCCGGCGCCGAGTGAACGCGAGAAGACACAGTTATTTGCTCAGCGATATGTTCAGCGGTTTCCCGCCGCTGGTGAGGTCGTGATCTTTGATCGCAGCTGGTACAGTCAAGCCGGCGTAGACCGCGTTATGAACTTTGCTTCCAAAAAAAACTACGAGCTATTTCTCAGCCGCTGCTCGTTATATGAACAAGCCATACTCGACGAAGGAATTATGCTAATCAAAATATGGCTTGAGGTAAGCAAGGAGGAACAAGAGCGACGGTTTTTAGCGCGGATCAATGACCCTCTGCGGCAATGGAAGCTCAGCCCAATGGATCTGGAATCCTACAAATACTGGGACGAAATTTCAAAGGTGCTCGACATGATCCTGAAGGCGAGCGACAGCAAGCACGCGCCCTGGTATATTCTTCGCTCCGATGACAAGCGGCGCGCCCGTCTGAACTGCATTGCGCATATTCTCTCATTGATACCCCACAAAACGATTCGCAGGAAAAAGGCAAAGTTGCCCAAGAGACCCGCAAAAAATAAACATTTTCAACCCTCGTTTCGCAGGAGGCATTTTGTGTCGGAGCGGTACTAACAAAACGGCGCTTCACCTTTGCCTGCCAGTCTGTTTCGGCGAACAGCAGTCACAAAATGGAAGATCAAATTTGAGGGTCGAGGTGCGCAATGTAGTACTCAGCACGGGCCTGGCTGTGCGGCAGTCGTTTCAGAATGAAAAAAGAACCTAAACCCTATTGCATCCAGAAAGCAGAAAGATAGCGACGAACTCCCTTATAATCCAAAATAGCCAGCGGCTCATAATCTGTCTTTTCCCAATCCCCCTCTAGCACATTCGTCAAGTTGTCAAGAATGAACCATTCTCCATCTTGATACACCGCAACAACCATATGATCCTCACTGCGCGCCCGTTGATGAACAATGACGAGCCTCACCTGGTCCGCCGAAATTCCAACCTCTTGAGCCGCTGCATACTTTGCGAGGGAATAAGATTTGCAGTCGCCGTTTCTCATTGTGATCGCTTCAAGCGGACCGGCCCAATCGCCAGGCGCGGGCTTGATCATGAGATTGATTGATATGTTCAGGTGTCCGAGTAGCGCTTTGCCCCGATACTTGCGGATCTCATCGAGCTTTTGTTCGAGTGCGGGTATTAATGGACAAGGATCATCCTTGGATTGCAGGCACTCGTAAAAGTAAGCTCTCTCAAGATGCATTTGTTGTCGCAGGGACTCCCATATTCTAACGAGAGGGGCTTCCTCATTGATTTCAATCGTGTGGTTGCCGAATGGGTCACTTGGGCGCTCGTCGGCGGAGGCCGGCAAAGCGAAGCCAACCACAACTGCGACACCCGTGGCCAATATTGCGATACGCATTTTCGGCACGTCTCCCGCAGAGCAGCTAAGTGCCAGAAGCGGTCTTCAGTGGTCTCTGTTTGAATTGCGAGATCATAATCCAGATGACAAACATCCCGATCGTGCAGGCTGTTGCGCTCAGACTTACATCACGAGCACCGCCCGGCCATTAATTTCCCCGGCCTTCAGGTCAGCGAACACCTGGTTTATGTTATCTAGGTGGGTTTTATGGATTTCAGCTCTGACCTTACCCTCGGCCGCGAATGCGATTGCTTCTGCCAAGTCCTCACGACCGCCTACGATCGAGCCGCGAATGGTTATGCGATTGAGGACAACATCGAAAATAGGTGTCTGAAATTCTCCAGGTGGAAGCCCGACAAGACTGATCGTCCCCTTTCGTCGCACTATCTTCAGCGCTTGGGCAAACGCAGCGGGAGAAACCGCGGTAACCAGCACGCCATGGGCACCGCCGCCGGTTTGCTTTACGATTTGCTCTGCCGCGTCAGGTGCTTTGGCATTCACAGTCACCTCGGCGCCTGACGCACGGGCAAGCGCGAGCTTAGCTTCGGTGATATCCAGCGCGGCAACGTGCAAGCCCATCGCCTTAGCATATTGCACAGCGAGCTGCCCAAGGCCGCCGATGCCAGAGATTGCAAGCCATTCACCGGGTTTCGCCTCGGTCTCTTTTATGCCCTTGTAGGTGGTAACTCCGGCGCAAAGGATTGGCGCCATTTCTGCAAAATCCGAATTTGGCGGCAAGCGCCCGACATAGGGAGCAGCGCCAATGACGTAGTCAGCGAAGCTACCGTTCACGCTGTAGCCGGTGTTATGCTGCACGTAACAGAGGCTGTCCCAGCCGGTCCTGCAGTATTCGCATTGACCGCAGGCGTCGTGCAGCCAAGCAACACCCGCTCGATCGCCCTCCTTCAAACCAACAACACCCGGTCCGCACGCCGCAACGAAACCCACCCCTTCATGGCCGGGTACAAACGGCAGGGAAGGTTTCACCGGCCAATCGCCATCGACGGCATGAAGATCGGTATGACAGACCCCGCTGGCAGCCACCTTGATCAGGACTTCGCCCGGGCCCGGCGTTGGAACCGGTATTTCCTCGATGCTCAGAGGTTTACCGAACGCCCGTGCCACCCCGGCTTTCATCATCTTAGCCATAGCACCTATCTCCCAAGCTGTCAGCCCTAGGCGGCCGGCAAAGGCGCTCGCGTTGTGGTTCTATTGCACCTATTGGCTGCCTCGGTCTTGATCCAAATCAAGAGACAATACCGCGCGCCAGCGGAAGTCGACCTAAGAATTTCTTGAGTTCAGCAACGTGCCATAAGTGGACGCTGGTATTGTCACGAGTAACACTCCGCCAAGTGGCCCAACCAAATGTCTGTAATTCGGATTTGATCTAGCTCAAATTCATTACCTAAAAAAGACGTCATACTTTTAGGTGCTCGTTGCCGCTAAAGGGCAACATATGACCCTGCTTGGCCGCGCTCCTGCGGGAGATATCGCATGCTCCAATCCGCTATTGAGTACTGGACCGACGCCGCCCAGCGGACCGTGCTGTTCTGGGATGTAATGCGCCAGCGCAGCAATCAATACCGCGAGCATCTGGCCGAGACTGCACCCAACGTGCTCGATTATAAATTCGAAGTGATCGTCGACGGCCGTACGCTTCCACGACCGGCCAATTATGGGCTTGTTCGCGTCATCCCGCCCGACGGCGTCAAAATCGATTCGGCACGCCGGCCCTTCGTGATCTTCGATCCGCGCGCTGGGCACCGGCCCGGCATCGGCGGCTTCAAGGCCGACAGCGAAATCGGTGTGGCCATGAAGGCAGGCCACCCCTGCTACTTCGTCGGCTTCCTGCCGGAGCCGATGCCCGGCCAGACGCTCGAGGACGTCGGACGTGCCGAGGCGGTGTTCCTCGAGAAGGTGATCGCGCTGCATCCGCAGGCCGAGGGCAAGCCTTGCGTGATCGGCAATTGCCAGGCCGGCTGGGCGATCATGATGCTCGCCTCCGTGCGGCCGGAGCTGTTCGGCCCGATCATCATCGCCGGATCGCCGCTGTCCTATTGGGATGGCGTGCATGGGCGAAATCCGATGCGCTATTCGGGCGGGTTGTTGGGTGGCAGCTGGCTGACCGCGCTCACCAGCGACCTCGGCGCCGGAAAATTCGATGGCGCCTGGCTGGTCATGAATTTTGAGAATCTCAATCCGTCGAACACATTGTGGACCAAGCAATACAATCTCTATTCCAAGATCGATACCGAGGCTCAGCGCTATCTTGGCTTCGAGCGCTATTGGGGCGGTCACGTCAATCTCAATGCCGAGGAGATTCAATTCATCGTCGATCAGCTGTTCGTCGGCAGCAATCTCGTGGCCGGAAAAATTCAAACGTCGGAAGGCAACCCGCTCGACCTTCGCAACGTTCGCACGCCGATTGTGGTGTTCTGCTCGGAGGGCGACAACATCACGCCCCCGCCACAGGCGCTCGGCTGGATCCCGCGCCTTTACGAGAGCGTCGACGACATTCGCGCGCACGAGCAGACGATCGTCTACTCGGTGCACCAGACAGTCGGTCACCTCGGCATCTTCGTTTCGGGCGGGGTAGCCCACAAGGAATACACCGAGTTCTCCGACAACATCGATCTGATCGACGTGCTGCCGCCCGGCCTCTATGAAGCGATCTTCGAGCGCAAGAGCGGCGATACGGCCAACCCCGATCTGACGAGCGGCGAGTGGATCATGCGCTGCGAGATGAGGACGCTCGACGACATCCGGGCGCTGGGCGGCAATGATCCGGCGGACGATCGTTGCTTTGCTGCCGTTGCGCAGCTTTCGGAGATCAATCTCGCCCTCTACCGTGCCTTCGCCCGGCCATTCGTGCGCGCACTTGCCAATCCGCCGATGGCGGAGGGGATGGAAAAGCTGCACCCGCTGCGCGTCCCCTACGAGCTGTTCTCGAATGCAAACCCGATGATGGCGATGGTCAAGCCATTGTCGGACTGGGTGCGCGAGCACCGCAGCGCCGCCGCTGCAGACAACCCGTTCATTGCCTGGCAGGAG
This sequence comes from uncultured Alphaproteobacteria bacterium, assembly GCA_963761185.1. Taxonomy (GTDB): domain Bacteria; phylum Pseudomonadota; class Alphaproteobacteria; order Rhizobiales; family Xanthobacteraceae; genus BOG-931. The sequence continues at coordinate 2,443,667 of CAVXFY010000009.1, read as the reverse complement.
AATGTGTCGAAGCAGATTATCGCCGCGCTGGACGCCTGGCGCGACGCGCGTGACCATTTCGTAGAGCAGGCTTTTTTCACGACTTACGGGTCGTCCGCGCTGCAGGCAGCACTCGGGATCGATCCCGCCGGCGCGCAACCCCTGCGCAGACCCATCAAAAACTCCTGGCACCAGGAATTGCTGCGCACGCGGATCGCCGAACTGGAAGCACGGATGTCAATCGGCGGTCTGCCTGAAGCGACCGTCCGAGCCCTCGTATACGTCGGCAAGGCCCGCGGCGCGGTCGACGAGCGCGGCTTTGAAATGGTGCGGCGCCTTCGACAAGACCCGGGCGCCTGCGAAATCGTGCGACGGCTTTGCCAAGAGTCGAACATGGCGCCGACCCTGACGCTGGCGGAGTTCAAGGCCCTGGTGCGCGAACAATTCTATCTGCTGCTGATCGACCAGGAAGCCGCGCTCGCGGCAATCCCGAAGATGCTGCCGGAGGATGCGATCATGCGTCAGCAGGCGGTGGATGCCGTCAAGCGCGTTCTCACCGCCTGCGGGCCACTCAGTGACGACGATCAGACGCGCCTGGCCAGGATCATGCGACTGTTCGGTCTGGGCGGTGCGGCGGTCGGGGCGGAAAACATCATCCCTTTATTGCCGACGAGACCCGAGACTCAAAGCAAGGCATCGTAGCCAACCCCCGCGCGCCTCGCTCTGTACCGCCTTCGCCGTGTCATCTTCAGCGGCTGAGCAGCACCACGGAAGGCGTGCCGAAAATGCGTATCGCAATATTGGCCACGGGTGTCGCAGTTGTGGTTGGCTTCGCTTTGCCGGCCTCCGCCGACGAGCGCCCAAGTGACCCATTCGGCAACCACACGATTGAAATCAATGAGGAAGCCCCTCTCGTTAGAATATGGGAGTCCCTGCGACAACAAATGCATCTTGAGAGAGCTTACTTTTACGAGTGCCTGCAATCCAAGGATGATCCTTGTCCATTAATACCCGCACTCGAACAAAAGCTCGATGAGATCCGCAAGTATCGGGGCAAAGCGCTACTCGGACACCTGAACATATCAATCAATCTCATGATCAAGCCCGCGCCTGGCGATTGGGCCGGTCCGCTTGAAGCGATCACAATGAGAAACGGCGACTGCAAATCTTATTCCCTCGCAAAGTATGCAGCGGCTCGAGAGGTTGGAATTTCGGCGGACCAGGTGAGGCTCGTCATTGTTCATCAACGGGCGCGCAGTGAGGATCATATGGTTGTTGCGGTGTATCAAGATGGAGAATGGTTCATTCTTGACAACTTGACGAATGTGCTAGAGGGGGATTGGGAAAAGACAGATTATGAGCCGCTGGCTATTTTGGATTATAAGGGAGTTCGTCGCTATCTTTCTGCTTTCTCGATGCAGTAGGCTTAAGTTTTTTATTTTGAAGCGACCGTGGGACGACCAAACCGGGGTTGAGTTTAGCCAAATAATTCTGCTTGGGACGAAGCTAGGCCGCGAGAGGCGTTGATCTAAATCAATGTAGCGCCGCCATCGCACTGCTACCAGCAGCGGGTGCGATTGCGTGACATGCGCCTCGATGCCGTAGCACTCGGTATCCGCGTGCCGGCGGGCACAATTTACGCCACTTTCCCCTCCCGTTCCGTAATCTTTCATTATGCGAATTCGCTCGGCTGCGCCGTGGCGTGACGTTCGACTACTCCATCACTGGGTTCGATACGACCGAGATTGATCAGATCCTTGGCGGCGACGCTTCGTTGGACAAACCCGATCCGGCTGATGAAGTTCCTGCAGCGGTCACCGCTGAAGCTCCCGTGACGAACGCGGGTGACCTATGGGTCTGCGGAGATCATCGCCTTTACTGTGGTAATGCGCTGGAGGCCGCCTCTTATCGTGCGCTATTTGGTGGCACACCCGCCCACCTTGTCTTCACTGACCCGCCGTACAACGTGCGCGTTGCTGGACATGTGTCGAAGTGAGGTGGTCTCGGTTATCTGAACAGATTTTCCGCTTCGATAAGTGGAGTCCCTGCCAAGGTTAGGCTGCCAAGCGGAGCGGCAGCGGTGGTGGGCAGTAGGCTTGATCGGGTGTCATGCCGTCAAGGCTCGAATGTGGTCTGCGGCTGTTGTAGAAGTCGAAGTAGCGGCCGATCGAAGCACGCGCCTCGCTGACGCCGTCGTAGGCTCGCAGATAAACCTCCTCGTATTTGACGCTGCGCCACAGCCGCTCGACGAACACGTTATCGCGCCAGGCGCCTTTGCCGTCCATGCTGATGGCAATGCCGTTGCCAGCGAGCACACCGATGAAGGCCGTGCCGGTGAACTGCGAACCTTGGTCAGTGTTGAAGATGTCAGGTTTGCCGTGACGAGCCAAAGCATCCTCCAGCGTTTCAACGCAGAACGCCGCCTCCATCGTGATTGACAGCCGCCACGACAGCACGCGCCGGCTGAACCAGTCGAGCACCACAGCCAGATAGACGAAGCCGCGCGCCATCGGGATGTAGGTGATGTCCATCGCCCACACCTGGTTCGGTCGCGTGATCGAAAGCCCGCGCGGCAGATATGGGTAGACCTTGCGACCGGGCTCCGGTTTGGTCGTGCGTGGGCGCCGATAAAGTGCCTCTATCCCCATTCGCTGCATCAGCGTCTTCACATGCCGGCGTCCGATCTTGCACCCCTCGGCCACCAGCAGGCCGCGCAACATCCGCGAGCCGGCGAAGGGAAACTCCAGATGCAGCCGGTCGAGACGCCGCATGATCGCAAGGTCGGCCTCCGGCACCGGCCGCGGCAGGTAGTAGACGCTGCCGCGGCTGATGCGCAGAACCTCGGCCTGCTTGGCAATCGGCAGATCGTGCCCGCGGTCGATCATCGCTTTGCGCTCAGCAACCCCGCCTTGGTGAGCGCGCCCTCTAAAAAATCGTTCTCCAGCGCCAGTTCGCCGATCTTGGCGTGCAGCGACTTCACGTCGACCGCAGGCGCCGCCGCCTGGCCGCCGCCAGGACCGAACACATCGGCAGCTCCATTCTCAAGCTGCGCCTTCCACGAGGTAATCTGGTTGGGGTGAACGTCGAACTGCTCGGCAAGCTGCGCCAATGTCCGATCGCCCTTGATGGCGGCAAGAGCCACCTTCGCCTTGAAAGCCGGTGTGTGGTTCCGGCGCGCTCGTCTCTGCATAGTCGCTCCTGATTCGCAGGCCATAGCGTGCCCGCTGTCAGGCAGAAACTCCACTTATCGACTTGTGCAGATTTCCGAGGCCGGCTCTAAGCGCGCCGACGTCCGCGAATTCGCGATGGCGTCAGGCGATCTGAGCTCAGAGGAGTTCGTTGACTTTCTTCAAACGACGTTTGCCCATATAGCGGCCAACGTCGTGGACGGCGCTGTCATCTACGTGTGTATGGACTGGCGGCACCTTGATGACCTCTCTGTCGCGACACGGCGGTATCTCGGCAAGCCAAAAAATATGGTGGTGTGGGTCAAAACAAATGCGGGACAAGGCAGTTTCTATCGCTCCCAACACGAACTCATCGCGGTGTACGTGGCCGGCACGGCGTCGCCCACCAACAACTTCCGCCTTGGCGAACGCGGCCGATTTCGGAGCAACGTTTCGAAGTATCCCGGTTACAACACGTTCAGGCGGGACCGTGATTCCGCGCTCAGTATCCACCCGACAGTGAAACCAGTCGCGCTGGTTGTCGATGCTTTGCGTGACTGCTCAAAGCGAGGCGAGATTGTGCTCGACCCCTTCGGCGGCTCCGGCACGACGATGATCGCCGCCGAGCGCACCGGTACCCGCGTGTCGACCGACCAGGGGCTAGAGCAGGCCTTCAACTCCCTCGATACCCAGTATGATGCCTCGCAAGCCTATATCCGAAGCCAAGCCCACGCTGGCTGGACCCTGCTGCGCGGCAAATACGACGATGGCGGCTTCTCGGGAGGTAATACCGACCGACCATCCCTGCAGCGGCTCTTGGAGGACATCCGGGCCGGCAAGATCGACGTCATCGTTGTCTACAAGGTCGACCGTCTGATCCGCTCCTTGGCGGACTTTGCCAAGCTCGTTGAGCTTTTTGACGAGCACAATGTGTCGTTCGTCTCGGTCACCCAGCAGTTCAACACCACGACCTCGATGGGCAGGCTGACCCTGAACGTGCTCCTGTCATTTGCCCAATTCGAGCGCGAGGTCACTTCCGAGCGGATCAGGGACAAGATCTCGGCCTCCAAACGCAAGGGACTTTGGGTCGGAGGCATGGCTCCGCTTGGCTACGACACCAAGGATCGGAGGATTACCGTCAATGAGGCTGAGGCCGAGCGGGTCCGAACCATATTTCGCTGCTATTTGAAGCTTGGCAGCCTCAATCTATTGATGGCCGAGCTACGCAAGCGCGGTATCGTCAGCAAAATCCGCAAACTGAAGACCGGAGAGACGGTCGGCGGTATACCGTTTACGCGGGGTCCGCTCGCGCACCTCCTTCGTAATCGCTTCTATGTTGGAGAGGTCAGCTTCAAGGGTGAGGTGCTGCAGGGTGAGCAGCCCGCCATTTTCGATAGGGATCTGTTCGACGCAGTCCAGGCCAAACTCAGTGAACAGGCGTCCAATCATACTGCCACTCGAATACAATCTCAGGCGCTGCTGACCGGCCGCATTTTCGATGACCGCGGTAGCCGCATGAGTCCGACCCACGCTCGCAAAGGGAATACCAAATACCGATACTATCTATCCTCCGCTTTGCTCACCGGTGCAGCCGACCGTGTTGGTTCGGTGTGCCGGGTGCCGGCGACTGATATCGAGTCGCTCGTTATCAAGTCCGTTCGGCAGCATCTGAACCTCGCAGAGCCGATCGACGACAAGAATCTTGTCGAAGCCCACGTCGCGCGAGTTGAAGTTCATTCCGACCAGCTGATCATCCACCTTGTTCAACATGAAATGTCTGATCGCAAAGCATCAGCCAAGAGCCCTCTTCACATAGCTTGGCAAAAAGTTTCCGCGACGCAACGCCGTGAAATTCTTCTGCCTGAAGGAGCCTCGCGGCAAAACTCCCGTCCGATACGATCGGAAACGCGCGCAACATTGGTCGCATCGATCGCGCGCGGACGGCGCTGGCTCGACGAACTAACGAACGACGGGACGGCCAGCGCCCAAACAATTGCGGAACGCGAAGGGTGCAGCACCCGCAAGGTCAATATGACGATCTCGCTCGCGTTCCTCGCGCCTGATCTCGTGCAAGCGGCGAGCGAGGGTCGACTTCCACACGGCATGGGCGTTGCTCGCCTGGCCGATCTGCCGGCTGAATGGTCCAAACAGCATCACGTGCTTGGACTCTCTGCGCAAAGGCAGTAGGCCGGTGAGCTTGCATCTGATGTCCAGACGAGGGACTAACAAGATCAGCGAGATGCGCCAGCCATCAGTAGGCTTTGTTGTATGCGGTCAAGTCTTATCGAGAAACGATCAATAATTTCTGAGAGGGTTCTTCACCAAACCCGCCGTCATCTTAGTAAATTCCTCAGTTAGGCTCTTTGTCTGCTCACCAAATGTTTGAAACTGAGCTTGCATATATTCGGTTTGAATCCGAATAATTTCTTGAATGTCCTTAGCTTGGCTGAGTTTCAGCACGTATGCATGGGCAGTTTCAATATTTGCTTCAGTGAAGCTCTTCATTTTTTCCGTCAACTCAGTACTGCTCAAGGGAAAGGACGAAAACATCTTCTCAACGGAACCGAAATATTGCTCCACTGCTCCGCGGGTCTGGTTCATAGCCTGTTCAACAACTTGACCCGCGTTTTCATTTAAGTATGCCATTTTGATCTCCTGTTTAGGTTTGACTGAAAACCATCGATATACCTGCGCAATCCACTTGCTTGTCCGGCAAACGGCTCAAACACTAATAGCACATGGCGCGAGATCCTGGCCGGCTTTTCAGCTGAGTAAATCCCGCTCGAACCGAGTCTCTGCAAACCGAGTCTCCATTTCCGGGAAACGGGATTCCAAAGCCAGAGACGAACGCGCCGAAATGGCGTCCCAGCATCAATTGTCTGTCCGCAGAGATAAGGTGCTCGCAGGAATGCCCGCCAAATCGGGGCGTCTCGCGCCTCGTCGGGAAATCTCTGTTAGAGGGAGACTGCGTGGTGGCGGACGCAGTCCAAGTCGAACCCGTCTCAGCAACCAATTCCCTGCTAACAGGGAAATTAGCAGGGAAAATCGAAAAATTTGGCCTGCGGTGGCGGTAAGATCATCATTTAGTGCACAATCCATGGGAGTTTATAGTGATATTCCCTGCGAAAATTAACAGGGAACGATTTCGGCGTAACAGGGAAACGTTGACTCGATAGCAGGGAAATTGGACGTACGACCGCACGACCGACTTTGAGAACAGCGAGACGGCCAGAACTCATCGTCGATTCACTGCAGCGCACCGACCCGGGTGAGACTGGCGCATTAGTTCGACACCTTCCCCGCGCGACGATCCGCTGCGGCTTTGGCCGGATCGCGGTCCTGCGGATCGCCGTAGCCGCCGCCGCCGGCCGTTATGATCCGCACCAGCGCGCCTTTGCGAAGTGGGATTTCCGATCCCGTCCCGGGCAGTTTTTTCGTGGCTGAAGGTTGGTCGGGGTCGAGAATGAAGGCGCCGAGCCCGCCGCTCCGCCCGCCGGCGAGGCCTTGTGCGGGAAATTTCTGCCGCGACGAACGCGTTGCCAGCACAATGCCGTCGCCGATGATCCGGTAGTCGCGGCAAACGCCGAGACCGCCGCGCTGGCGTCCGGCGCCGCCGGAATCGGGAATGAGCTCATAGCGCTCGACGCGTAGCGGAAACTCCATCTCCATCGCCTCGATTGGCAGATTCGAGGTGTTGGACATGGTGACATGCATGGCGTCATCGCCGTCGCGCGTAGGCAATGCACCCTGGCCGCCAGCGAAGTTCTCGTAGTTGACGAAATAGCGGCCGCGCTCCGCGTCCCAGCCGGCGAGGATCGTACCCTGGAAATTTCCGTTGGCCGCGATCGCGCGCACCGGCGCCGCCTGGCCGAGCGCGTTCAGCAGCACGTCTGCGAGCACCATTGCCGTCGGATTGCGCGAGCCTACCGCGGCTGGCGGCAGCGGATTGACCACGCTGCCCTCGGGCGCATTAAGCCGGATCACGCGATAGACGCCTTCATTATTTGGAATGGTCGGATCGACCACGGCTTTGAGACAGTAGATGACTGTCGCTAGTGTGTGCGTCAGTGGCACGTTCTTGCCCGAGCCCAGTTGCAGCGGACACTCGGCGAGATCGAAAAGCACGCCGCTGTCATCGATGGTCACCGATGCCGCTACCTTGAACGGAGTGTCAGAGAGGCCGTCGTCGTCGAACCAGTCCTCCGCCTTGTAGGTGCCGGCGTGCAGCACCTCGCGCAGGCGGCTGCGCATGCGCTGCTCGGTGGCGTCGAGCACCCGCTCAATCGCAGCCTGCGTCGCCTCAAGCCCATAGCGTCTGTAGATTTCTTCGACCCGGATGCGGCCGCGTTCTAGCGCGGCGAGCTGGGCGAGCAGATCACCATTGCTGAAATGAGGCGTTCGCGAATTGAGGAGAAACATTTCCCAGATGTCGTTGCGCCGCACGCCGGCGTCGACCAGACGCATAGGCGGCAGGCGCACACCATCCTGGAAGATGCTGGTCGAGTTGCCAGACTCGCTTCCGGGCACACGACCGCCGACATCCGAATGGTGTGCGACGGCCAGCGCAAAGGCCACCGGCTTTCGATCGATGAAAATCGGCGCCGCCGCCGTGCAATCGTTGAGATGGGTAACGCCGACAATATAAGGATCATTGGCGAAGAACACGTCACCCGGCTTCAGGGTGTCGATCGGAAACCGTTCGAGCAGCGCGGGAACGAGTTTGAGCGTCGAGCCGAGATGTGCCGGCGCATGAGTCGCGACCGACAGCGTGCGGCCCTGCATGTCGCACAACGCCGTCGAACAGTCGGCGCGCTCCTTGATATTCGGCGAATACGCGCTCCGGATGAGGCTTGCGCACATTTCCGCAGTCGCTGCCTCGAGCGCGCCGGCGACGATTTCGATGCGTGCGTGGTCTGACCCGCCGTTCATTACGCCGGCCCCATCCTGGACAAGAGAAGGTTGCCGCTCGGATCCGCCAACGCGATAAAGCCCGCCGGCACGACAGTTGTCGTATCCATCTGCTCGATGATGGCTGGACCCGCAATGCATTGACCCGGTACGAGCGACGAGCGCTCATAGATGTCGCACGGCGCGGCAGCATCGCCTCCGTCGAAGACGACCAGCCGGCGACCCGCGGCTTTGCAGCCGTGCTGTTCGGGCGCGGTCGCGTCGGGACGCTGCGGCCGCGCGGTTGGGAGAATCGCGCGGAGACGGAATGTGACCAGCTCGAGAACACTATCCTCGCGCACGAAGCCGTAAATCTGCCGATGGGCTTCGTGGAAACGCGCGCGGATTTGCTCGCGCAGCATAGCCTCTTCGAGGCTCACCCCGACCGACAGCTCGAAATTTTGCCCGACATAGCGCACGTCGATGGTGTGGGTGAACGTCATGCCCGTTACATTGGCGCCGCTCTCGGCGAGTTCGGTTTGCGCGCGGCGCTGCAGTTCGTCGAACACGGCGTGCACGCGCGCGGTGAACCGCTCGCCGGCGTCCGTCATCAGCCGGCTCATGCTCAGATGCATGGCCACATCCTTGGTCAGAACGCCGAAGGCGCACAGGATGCCTGGACCCGCAGGCACCAGGATGCGCGAAACGCCAAGCTCCTCCGCTACTGAGGTTGCGAGGAGCGGGCCGGCGCCGCCATAGGCCACCAACGTGTAATCGGCGGGATCAAGCCCCTTGCTGGTCGAGACGACACGGATCGCCTGCGCGATATTGTTGCTGGACACCGCCATGATCGCGCTCGCGGCCGCGGTCACGCTGAGGCCCATCGGCTTGGCGACGAACTCCTCGATCGCCGCCCCAGATCGCCTCGCGTCAATCGGCAAGGTGCCGCCGAGCAGGAATTCGGGATTGAGGCGGCCGAGCACGACATTGGCGTCGGTGACAGTCGGCCGCGTGCCGCCACGGCCATAGCAGGCCGGCCCGGGATCGGCGCCGACGCTTTCCGGACCGACGTGCAACATGCCACCTTCGTCGATGCGCGCGACGCTGCTGCCGCCCGCGCCGATCGTGTTGACGGCGACCGAGGTGCTGCGCACAGGGATGCCTTCGAAATCCCGGTGATGGCTGAACTCGGGTACGCCGCCGTGAACGACGCAGACTTCGGTGCTGGTTCCACCCATGTCGAAATTGATCGTGTCCACGATTCCGGCGAGCGCGGATACGAAGCTCGCGCCGCTGACACCGCCACTCGGGCCCGAGAACAGCGTATCGACCGGTCGCCGCGCGGCGAGCAGCGCGCGTAGCGCACCGCCGCTCGAACTCATGATCAGCGGTTCCGCGGCGATGCCGAGCGCGCGGACCTCGGCGGAAAATTCCGCAAGGTAATCGCTCATGCCGGGCAACAGATAGGCGTTAAGGACGGTCGTGGTCAGCCGCTCGTATTCGCGAAACTCGGGAATCAGCGCTTCCGAGGTCACCAGATGCACACCCGGCCAAATGCCGCGAACAAGCTCGGCAGCGCGCTGCTCGTGCGCGGGATTGGCGTAGGAATGCAGAAAGCAGATCGCGACGCTGACGATCCCCGCTTCACGCAATTGCCTCGCCGCGTGCGCGACGTCGGCTTCGGCGAGAGGCACAAGCACGTTACCGTCGAAGGTCAGGCGCCCGCGCGCGCCGAAGCGGTGCTCGCGCGGAATTAACGGCCGCGGTTTCGCGGTGAAGGGGTCGAACACCAGCGGCCGTTTCTGCCGGGCGATTTCGAGCAGGTCGCGAAAGCCTTCGGTCGTGATCAAGCCGGTCGGCGCCCCTTTGCGCTCGAGCAGCATATTGGTCGCGACGGTGGTGCCGAGCCCGACGAACTCGACATCCCGCGGGGCGGTCATGGCGCGTTCGAGGATCTGCCTGATGCCCTCGATCGGGGCGACATGCGGCGTCTTCGGCGTCGACGGCAGTTTGTGGAATGTCGTTGCGCCGTTCTCGCCAAGCAGGACGATATCCGTAAACGTTCCGCCGACGTCGATGCCAATTCGCGCGCGCGCCATCGGGTTACTCGGCAGCGTCCGCGATCGGGCTGGTTGTTCCGAACATCACGGCGAGGCCGGTGACCACCAGAAGGAAGACCACGTAGGCCGCCGGCCCGATCGAATTATATTCTCTTTGCAGCGCGACCATCGCCGCCGGTGTCGCCGCCGCGAGAATGCCGGCAAACGTATAAGAGAGCGAAGAGCCGGTGTAACGCAGTCGCGTCGGGAACTGCTCGGTTATGAAAGAGGCCTGCGTTCCCCACAGCGAGGCATGAATGACCAGTCCGATGACGGCGGCGAGAATGACGACGCCCGGTATCGCGGTGTCGAGCAGGCGGAACAATACGAGCGTCCAGACAATGGCGAGCCCGATGCCCGCGAGGTAGACCGGCCGCCGCCCGAACCGGTCCGACAACGATCCGAATAACGGGATGGTCACAAGGTTGGCCGCGGAGCCGATGCTGACCGCAGACAAAGCAAGCGAGCGGTCGACCTTCACCACCTGAGTGAGGTAGGTGAGGATAAACACGAACATCAGTGCGCCGACGGCGTCTGGACCGAACTTGATGGTGCAGCCCATGAGGACACGTCGCCAATGGCTGCCGAGCACTTCGCTGACGGGCGCCTTGGCAATTTCATCTTTGGCCTTGAGTTCGGTGAATTGCGGTGTCTCGGCGACACGCGCTCGCAACCATACGCCGTAGAGGATGAGCACCACGCTGATCAGGAAAGGAATGCGCCAGGCCCAGTCGATGAAGGTGGCGTTGCTGGTCACGTAGGTGGTTATGCCGAGTGTTGCGGTCGCCAATAGCGTGCCGCCGGGCGTGCCGCATTGCGTCCACGAGGCGTTGAGCCCGCGCCGCTTGGCGGAGCCGTGCTCGACAGCGAGCAGCACGGCGCCGGCCCATTCGCCGCCGAGCATGATGCCTTGCACGAAGCGCAGCACGACGAGCAGGATCGGCGCCAACACACCAACCTGGTTGTATGATGGCAACAGGCCGATAAGCGCTGTCGATGCGCCCATTGTCGAGACGGTTGCGATCAGCATCGGGCGGCGGCCGATGATGTCGCCGAGCCGGCCACAAATGAGGCCGCCAACCGGCCGCGCCACCATGCCAACGCCGTAAGTCAAAAACGCTAACAGCGTGCCGACGAGCGGATCGAATGATGGAAAGAATATTTTGTTGAAGACGAGACCCGACATCGCGTTGTAGAGGGCGAAGTCGTACCACTCCAGAATTGTTCCGATCGCGCTTGCCGCCGCGACCCGATGCATCGGTGTGTGTTCCATTAGCCGCTCCCCCGCGTTACGTGAGGCGTTACCGCACCGGCGAGACCGTCCTTGAAGGCCGCACCCAACATGTCGATGTGCAACTCATAGGCATCGGCTCGCACGCGCAGCGCCGAACGCACCAGCACCTCGCCAGACGCCGCGTAATGCGTTTGAATCAGAACCAGAACCGCCGCCGACGGGCGCAGATCGAGAAGCCGCCCGATGGCGCGCCCGGCGGCTTCGGCGCGGATTGTCGCTGCGGCGCGCTTCACCGGCGTGCGCAGAAACTCTGCGAAGATCGTGTAGGTATCGTGTCGTTCAGCGACCTCCCAGGGGATCGCCTTGGCCATCGGGTGCAGAAAAATGTCGGCGATCGCCAGCGGCTTGCGCTTGACGACGTAGCGGCGCAGCAGCCGCATGACTTCGCCTGCGGAGAAATCCGCGGCGAATTCCTCCGGCGGCGCGACCATGCCGAATTCCAGGAGTTCCATCTCCGGCATGACGCCGCGATCGATGAGGCCGCCGCGGAAGCTGCGCAGCTCTGCCAAATCCTGGGTGACTCGCTTGGCGGCGACGAAAGTGCCTTTCGCCCGCCGCCGAATGACAAGTCCACGACGCTCCAGGATTCCAATCGCCTGGCGGACCGTTTCGCGGCTGATCGCGTAATCCTTAGCTAAGTCGAGCTCCGTTGGGAGACGTTTACCGACGGCAAGCTGCCCGCCGCTAATCTTGCTTGCGATAATGCCCGCGAGCTGCTCGTAAAACGGGAGCGCATCATCGCGATTGATCCGGCCGCCCAATATAGACATTATATAATAATACCATACTTTACCGTACAATCAATCTCAGGGCTCTTAAAATATCCCTTGTGTGGCCCTGACATCGGGTACGGGTCCTTTACAAGCGACAGATGTTCGTTCTGCGCTAATGTCTGCTTATGGCCCTGAACGGACAAAGCGTGCTACGTCCGGCGCGGAAACTATTTGGGGGCAAACCGATCACCGCTGACGGTCACCAAGCGCTGCGGCGACGGCAAACAGCTCCACTCACTCCCACTCGGTTTTGCGACATTCTCCGGCTGAACGTCCGGTTGGGCTCGCGACGAGATTACTACCTCTCAAGGGCTGTCGGCCGCACTTTTGGCCCAATGCAGCCATGCGCTGTAGCAGCTTCTGGCCTTAGCTCCGGCACCGCGCGGCGACTTTCGCGGCAGCTCAGCGGGTAAAAGACATTTAACTGTAGGATGAAAGCGAAGTAGGATGCGGAGTATTGGGTAAAACGAGATCAACCTTAGGGTAGGGAGCCATGAAAATCGTCCACGGCGACATGGTAGAGTGGAAGCGCGGCCTGCAGCATCGTGGTGGCACGTTTCACTATCGCCGTCTGCTCAATGGAACGCCAGGGACACTCGGCAACTTTGAATTCAATGTCGGGCAGCTCGAAGGCGACTTTTCCTCGCCGCGGCACCGGCACAATTTCGATCAGTTCCGTTTTCAGATCGAAGGCGCCATGGATTTTGACCGCAACGGCAAAATGACTGCCGGCATGTTGGGATTTTTTCCGGAGGGCGCGGCCTATGGCCCGCAAAGCTCCGAGGGCCGTTCGGTTAATGCCGTGCTGCAATTCGGCGGCGCCAGTGGCAGCGGATATCTGTCGCAGGATGAGGTTGATGAGGCGGCCACGGCGCTGAAGAAAATCGGGAATTTCAAGGACGGTATTTTTCGCCGCAATGACGATGTGGAGGGGCGCCGGAACGTAGACGGGTATCAGGCGATTTGGGAGCACACCAACGGCCGAAGAATGGAATATCCCAAACCGCGTTACCGCGATCCTATTATGGTCGATCCCACCAATTATGAATGGCTGCCGGTCGCTGGAATGCCGGGTGCTGCGGAAAAGCCGCTCGGCACGTTCACAGAGCGGCAATGCGCCGCGACGCTGGTGAGACTCGCTAGTGGGGCGAGTTACCGCGCCGGAGGACGTAGCGTGTATCTCGTGTTGTCGGGCATCGGCATCTTCCACCATGCGGACTACCGTCCCTATACTGCGGTCTACCTCGACCTGGGCGAGGAGGCCGAAGTTGTGGCGCGCGACGAAACCGAAATCCTACGACTTGTGTTGCCGGATCTTTCGGGTCTTATGGCGGGTCAACCCGCGCACGTCGTAGCTGCCGAGTAGACATCGATCATGCAGGTACGGTGCCGTGATCGGCATTGTGTGTGCAATAAAAGTTGAGCGACAACGAGAAAATATCGGGGAAAGGTCATGCATCGGAGACGCCACAAAAGACTCTGCGGTTTCGCCGCGCTCGTCTTTGCGCTCGGCCTTGGTACCGCCTCAGCCCAGGACAAGACGTTCGAGCTCAAGCTATCGCACTGGGTGCCACCGTCGCACCCCTTGCAGAAGTCGCTTGAAGAGTGGGGGGATTCGATCGAGCAGGATTCCGGGGGTACGATCAAATACAAAATTTATCCGGCGCAGCAGCTTGGCAAGGCGTTCGATCATTACGACATGGCGCGAGATGGCATCGCCGACCTGACCTATGTCAGCCCCGGCTATCAGCCCGGCCGCTTCCCGATCTTCGAGGCCGCTAATCTTCCATTCATGCTGTCCAACGCCAAAGCCGGTTCTGGCGCACTCGACGATTGGTACCGCCAATACGCGGCGACCGAGATGAAGGACGTCAAGTTCTGCTTCGCTTTCGCGCATGACCCGGGCTCATTCCATTCCGTCGCCAAGAAGATCGTTGTTCCTTCCGATCTGGCCGGCATGAAGATCAGACCTGCGCATGCGAGCATGGCCTCGCTCGTCACAGAGCTTGGGGGCACCAATGTGCAAGCTGCAGCGCCTGAGGTGCGTGACATTCTGGGAAAGGGCGTGGCCGATGCTGTCACCTTCCCGTGGGGTTCGATCATACTGTTCGGTATCGACAAGGTGACAAAATATCATATGGAAGCCGCGCTCTACACCACGGGTTTCGTCTGGGTCATGAACAAGGACACGTACGCCGCGATGTCACCGTCGCAGCAGAAGGTGATCGACAACCACTGCAACCGGGACTGGGCGGAAAAAGTCGCGGCACCGTGGGCCGACTTCGAGCATGATGGCATCGCCAAGCTTAAGGCCGAGCCCGATCACGAGGTCTATCCGCTTACGACGTCGCAACTCGACCAATGGAAAGCGGCGGCGGTGCCTGTAGTGCAGACCTGGTCGACCGCAGTTAGAAAAGCGGGGAGCGACCCCGACGCGGTATTGAAGGACCTCAAGGCGCAACTCGCCAAATCCAATTCAGGATATTGATAGCGTTAGCTACGGCCAATCTGCTTGGCCGCAGCTTCGTATTAAAAGAGAACCTCGTCGCGCATCTTCATACCGCACTCAGGTTGTGGTCGAGCATATAGAAGGCCCATCTAAGCTTGCTGATGGTTGCCTTGCGAGGTTGTATCGGATTTAAGAAATTCTTCCCGGCTGCACGAGCGCCGGTCAGCCAGCGCTGTGTCCGTTATCTATGGGTCGATCTGAGACCAGTTGATCCGCGAGCATTAGCTCCGTGGCATCGCGCGCGATCATTGCCTCGATGCCCCCCGCCTCAACGAAGTCCCTGGTGAGGACGTGCTTTGACACAGCCCTATCCCTCAAGCGGCGTGCTTGACCGGTGGCAGAGAGAGCGCGCAGCCATGTCGGCGAATGACCTATCAGCGACATTGGCTGGAGACTTCGGCGCAACGCAGCACGGGGAGCCTGAAGCCACTCCGCGCGCTCCAGGCCGAGAGACCGCCGTGCCTTAGCGGCGCTCGCGTTGTAACGACTGCTCTCTTTGCAGATTGCTACTACTGTGACGGCAGTCCCATGTACGAATG
Source organism: uncultured Alphaproteobacteria bacterium (assembly GCA_963761185.1). Taxonomy (GTDB): domain Bacteria; phylum Pseudomonadota; class Alphaproteobacteria; order Rhizobiales; family Xanthobacteraceae; genus BOG-931. The sequence continues at coordinate 2,428,420 of CAVXFY010000009.1, read as the reverse complement.
GAAGAGGCCGTGCGGGTCGTATTTTGACCGGAGCGCCTGCAGCCGTCGAAAATTCGGGTCCGCACAGAAGCGGAACGGGCGGGCTCCGAGATTTTCATCGGCAAGCTGGATACCTGAAGCAAAGGGCTCCAGACTGCGCATATGATCGGTCACCCAGGCCTGATGCGCTGCGTCTTCGGCTTCGTTCTGCCAAATGGAATAGAGAGCGACATAGAGGCTGTCCTGCATCGAGAACGCCATATCGGGCAGTGTCTGTGGCGGGCCCCATAGCATCCACATCATGTGCGATGGCGCGCGAGGTAGCGTGGTGGCAATCTTTCGCATGCCAGGTATGAGGTCGTCTGCTGGGGAATTCGTCCACATATTGTCGGCCGCGTACCGATATCCGCGCGGGTACAGCAAATCTTCGCCGCCTTGCAGCAGCTCATCAAATTCGGTGACGACGTTCACTTCGCGCTTGAGTGCCTTACCGACCACCGGACATGATTCCAACTTCGCCAAGGCTTCAATCGCTTCGTCTCGACTATCGGCGAGGACCGGACCGGCCACCAGCACTCCCGGTCCAGAGTGCCCGAATATGTCACGGCGGACGAACACCATGCATTCCATAGTACGCGGAAGTGAGGGCTGAACGGACAAGACCCATCGCAGTACGTCATCGAGCACCCCAATCGGATAAAGGTAATCACTCCTCATCATCGTCTTGGGGCGCGACTGCAGTTTCACTTCAAACCGCGTAACTACTCCGAAAAATCCTGGCCCCGCCCCCCTAGCCGCCCAGAACAGATCCGCATTCTGTCGTTCATCGGCATGAACGAGTTCGCCGTCAGCTTTCACCACATCAATCGCAGTAACGCTTGCACAGGCAGGTCCCCACAAACGAGAGTTCCATCCAAAACCGCCTTGCAACAGAAATCCGCCTAGTCCTACAGACATGCAATGGCCGGAAGGGAAGAACAACTCGTGCTGCCGCAGCGCGCGATTGAGTTCAGTACCCTTAAGGCCCGGTTGCAGGCTGGCCGTCCGAGCATGATGACCGACGGTAAAATCGCGCATCTTGCTGAAGTCAATCAGCATCCCGCCATCGCGCAGGAACGATGCCGCCCAGCTATGTCCACCCGAACGGATAGCAATCTTCAAGTGGCGTCGCCGTGCCAGACGCACAGCGGCGACCACATCAGTATCGTTATTTGGCTGAACGATGACGTCGGGATAGCGCGAGGGCACGCGACCATTCCAAGTATTGCTTCGCCGCGCGTCGTCGTAACCGGCGTCACCCCGCCAGAACACCGCGCCGCCAATACCATCGCTGCTCATGCTTGCCATCCCGGTCACCGGCTGGAATTTAAAGAACCGTAGTCCTTGGCGATCTCCAGGACGTTTGCGGATGCAGCCGGCCCGCCAGTACGCGTAGATGCGAAATAGGAGCCTTTGCGTGGGTTGCAAAACCTGCCGCTGCGAATGCTCCGCTCTTTGTCAAGAACTGCCGCAGAGAGCAGCAACATGAATAGGCCCGCATGCACATGGATTTATGCTCATTCAATCTCTCATTCATTCGATGCCCACCTCGCGGGCGACATTTTAATCTAAGGCTCCTTGAACATCGCTCGCTCGCGGGCGAGGAATTCGGCGACCTCCGGCCCTTCGTACGGTACGTCAACGGCCATCACATCGCGCATGGCGACGAATTTTCCACCGTAAGGCGCGCCGCAATAATGCACGGGGGCCGCTTTCTCCCAAAGGACGTAGCCCTCGCCATCAATGCAATCGGAATCGACCGAAGCGGCAACAACTTCGCCAACGACCATCAACCGCCCCGCCCATTCCTTCGTCCATTGCACACGGCACTCAAAATGCCGCGGCATTTCCCGGATGCGTGGCGGCGCGATCTTCGTCGACGTGATCGGTGTGAGGCCGGCTTTATCGATTTCGCTTACGCCTGACCCAAATGGCAGACCCACGACACGAACGGCCTCAAGGCATTGGCGATCGAACCGCGGTAAATTGACGACGAATTCACCGCAAGCGGAAACGTTGCGCGCTGTGTCGCTGTCAACATTCGCGGTGAATGCGATATGGACGGGTTCATGATGAACGCGTGTGCAGGTGCCGTATGCAGCGGCGTTCACGCGGCCGAGACGGTCAATAGTGGTAATGATTGCCAAGCTTGAACTCGGGGCAAAGAGACGATCCCACCATTTCCGTGGCTGGTCCAATTTTTCCGGCATCATTGAAGAGCGCCCTGTATTGCGTTTAAGCGAAGATGTTTATTGCCGGGCTGCACGTCCGCGCCCACTGCATCCGTAACGCGCCTGAAACCATCGCGATCGAGAAGCTTGAGGAGTCCTTCGTTGATTTGTCTGACCAGACCCGGGACCGCGGTAAACCAGGGCGGTATACAGTTGGACCATAGAAGCGCCTGAACGGAGCATCTGGTAAGCGTCTGCCGCGCTCGAAATACCGCCGACCCCGATGAGCGCGTGACGGGATCGGTCCATGCGCGCATACCACGCCGAGAGCGCAGCATTCGTGGGCTGTCGCAGGGATGGACCGGTGATGCCCCCTCGCATGCGATCCAGATCCAAACGCGGTGTGCGAAGCGTCGTGTAGGGCGACCGATTCACGATATTGAGAATGAAGCCTTTGACGAACGGATAAGGATCGGCCGCCGAAAGAATTGGCTCAATTACACATGGATCTTCTGGGTCGCCCGGCGGCGTCACCTTCAGAAAGACTGGAGGCAGAGCTTCATGAGCGGCGCAAAGACCGAGCAGCATGCTTAATTGCTTGGGATCGTCAAACAGGCCACGACCCCCTTGGGGCATGTTCGGACAGTTCAGGTTGAGAACGATATAATCTGCGATGTCGGCGAAAGATCGGACGGTACGGGCTAATTCCTGTGCTGCGTGTTCGGCACTGACAACGGTGCCGGTATTGGTCTCACTGAGGTTGATGCCGAGAGGAACACGGAGTTTTGCCTGCCTCAGACGGGCGCCGATGGCGATTGCGCCATCGTTAGGACAACCATAGAAAACGCGAAGACCTTCGTCGACTTCAAGCCGCCACAGCCGAGGACGCTGGCGGTTACCGCGGGACGGATTTTCCGAAATTGACCCGACCTCGACCGACCCGAAGCCCAAACTGGACAGTAACGCGACCGCACGCCCGCTCTTGTCGAAGCCCGCTGCGAGTCCGACCGGATTAGGAAACGATAGACCCCCAACGGTTGTCGAAAGACGCGGGTTCTCCACTGCGAAGACGGACTGCAGCAGTTTCGGAATGCCAAAGCGGCCGGCCGCCGCGCAGAGCGCGACGGTTACCTGGTGGGTCCGTTCGGGATCGACCCTCAGTACAAGTGGCTTTAGCCAGCTGTAAAGTCCCATACGGCTCGGCCGCCTCAGCAAGATGTAAAATTGTAGGAAACCGACGCTTACGCCGCGAGGCGCGTTTCTTTCAGGTCGATGACTGGCAACTTGAGATCGGTCAAAAGCCGGTAAAGGGTATCGACTTCTTTCTGCAGTGGCTTTGGCATCGGCTCGCGCATGAAGGGGCTGGGAATAAGGCCGCGCAACCAGGTCGCGGTCTTATAGCGGATGTGCAGCCGTCCCATGTCCGCGACATAATCGTGAAGCTGATGCAAGCCGCCGTTCCAGATATCGCGCGCGCGCACGACGTCGTTTGCATCCCAAGCATCGAGATGATCCAGCATCGGCTCAAGCGCGAAGTTCCAGAAACCGCTCAATGTGCCGTCGAACATCCCAGTCGCACGGTATTCGTGAAATCGTGATGCCAGCGCGCCCATGACCGCGACATGCCGGTCCATAGAACGAAGTCCTTTGGCGATGATCTGGAAGCCATCGTACATATACGTCATCTTCCATCCGACGACGTTCTTGACTTCTCGGCATATGCGCATCGTCGCATTAAGTGGAAGGCCGGGGTAAAACGGCGGTTTTGCACCACCGACCGGGTGGGTGACGATTGGCAGGTCGACCGCGCGATCCTGCGCCTTGATCTGGTCGAGCCAAATCTCCGGATATTCGTCAGCGTCCCAACATGACGTGACATCCTGGGCGCCGCCCGGCGGCGTTACAAAAATTCCATTGACACCAAGGCTTTTTGCGTCACGCGCAGTTTCGACGGTTTCGTTGGTCGTGATCGCCCAGGTACCCGCTATGATCGGCACTTTGCCGTTCGTCTCTTCCTTGGCGATTTCGAGCACGCGGCGCTTTTCTTGCCGGGTCAGGTAGAATATCTCGCCTGCCTCCGGATTGATGCAAAAACCACCGTCGCGAACGAAGCGCGGCTCATTGAGGAAGTATCGCAAGAATCGCCGATAGGCCGCTTCATCAATCTTCAGATGATCGTCGTAGGGCAGCAGAACAGCGACGTAACGATAATCTCCGATATTCTTCATCTCATTCTCCGATGATTGGGCACAACTGATTTAATGGAGTAGTCTGATTTTTTCGCTCGCGTTTATCGCGAGATCTCCTCCAAAATCTTTTGCTTGGTTTCGACGGCAAATAGAAAGACGATGAGGGCGCCGGCGACCGCGCTCCCTCCAAAGAACAGGAAGACATAGGACAAACCTGCACCGCCGAGGATGAAGCCGACGATGATCGGCCCCACGATCGAAGCTACACGCATCCAGGAACTGGCTGCGCCGCTGCCCAAAGCACGCATCCGCGTCGGATAGACTTCGGGCAAGTATACGAAGATCGCCGCGAGAAGGATCGAGATGAAGAACAAGGCGATCGACGCCAAGGTTACGACTGTCAGCACCGTCACTAATTCTTCTCGGCTAAGCCACCACAGGGACAAGAGCGGTATTGCCGCTCCAAGAAATGAGACGATAAAGCAGACACGCCGTCCGAACCGATCGATCAGCAAGGCCCCTGACAGCGCACCGAATAGACCAACAAAATAGCTGACGAAGCTGTATTGCAGAGTTCTGATCGATCGGCAGGTGATACACGTTCCTATAGATCGTCGGCAGCCAAGCGAGCAGGCCGTACCCGACGAGCGAGGTCGCAAACGCCAATCCCCAAGCTGTGAAAGTGCGCGACCGATATGGCGTTACAAACAAGTCGCTCCAGCGCGCATCGTCCTTGACGATGCTTGGAATATTATTTGGCATGGACGCCATTGCCGCTTTATCATCCTGGATTATCGAATTTTCGATTCGCGACAGTGCTTGATCGGCCTCGTTGAGTTTGCCGTGGGCAGCCAGCCATCGTGGCGATTCCGGAACAAGACGACGAAGCCATAAGGCCAGAATCGCCGGCAATGCACCGATCACAAAGAGCCATTGCCAGCCAAGATGCGGAACGACCCACAGCGCTACAAGCGCCGTGATCATTACGCCAAAAGCGAAAATCGCCTGGAACAGGACGACGAGGCGGCCGCGGAATTCTGCCCGCGTGAATTCGTTCATATACGTGGCGGCGATGGGAACTTCGGCACCAAGACCAATGCCTTGGATAAACCGCATGGAGAAAAGCGAGGAGTAGTTCCAGGAGAATGCACATGCCAGACTTGCGATTGCATAGATGGCGATGCTCCAGCGCAGGACCTGAAGGCGTCCATAACGCTCGGCGATTCTGCTTAGTGCTATGGCGCCAATTAACTGACCGACATAGCCGATCGATATAAGCGCGCCGATTTCGCTGGTCTGGATGTGCCAAAGCGGAATGAGGGCGGGTAGAACAAACGCGATCGTCAGCGCATCAAACGCGTCAAAGAATCCTGCCATCCCGACAATCAGCATGATCCGCCGGTACCAAGAACTCGGCGGCAGACGCTCTAATCTGGCGGAAATGGCTTCTTCGGTTAGTGGTAAGGACGCGAACGCTGTCGTCGTCATAATTCCCTCCCCCGTTGATTTTCTGCGGCTTCGGCTTACTGTTTTGTTGTATATTATAAAAATACAATAGCCTGTCAATTTCCTATTGACGGGGGCCCGACGCCGGGAGGACTTACAATGCGGCTGGCAACGCTAAATTGAGGGCAAATGCAGGAGAAGAGACCGTTCACGGGGGCACAGCGTGTTTATGCTGCACTTAGGCACGCGATCATCACGCTCGAAATCGACCCGGGAACGCCGCTCGAAGAGGAGCGATTATGCAAAAAATATAAGGTTTCACGCACGCCGATGCGCGAAGCTCTCATCAGGTTGGCATCGGATGGCTTGGTCGAACTGGAACCGAACAAGGGGGCCAGGGTTGCCGCCCTCCAACTCGTCGATGTTATCGATCATTACGAAGCCATGGATGTTTTTCAGCCGGCCATTTGGCATTTTGCAACAGTGCGCAGGAACGACGCCGACATCCTCACTATCAAAAAGGCAGTAAAAGCCTTTCGAGAGGCCATCACCCGCGAAGACGCCGAGACAATCGTCCAAAGTAACTACGAAGCACACTGCGCGATCGCCACGGCAAGTCACAACCGCAGCCTCGAGAAGGCCTATCAGCAAATGCTGATAGATAAATTGCGGGTAGCGCAGCACGCGGCACGCGATTTAACGCGTGATCGGGGCCGTATACTTGCCGCGCGGTTGTCGGGGGCACTGCGGATTTTGGAGCAGCTCGTTGAGGTCATAGATCGAGGCGATGCCAAAAGCGCGCAGAGTCTGGCTCGGGACTACAACGCGCATGTACGCGAGCAGATTGTCGCTATCTTATCCGCCAGTCTGGGCGATGAGATTGTGCTCGTTCCGCCCAACGGCAGGAACGGGAGGGCAGCAGTTCATGCCAAAACTAGTCTGTCCGAAGAACGAGGACAAAGGCAACGAGCGCGACGAGATTCATAAACTACGGGCCGACGGTTCAGTACAACAACTGATCAAAGGGAGAACTTCATGGGAAAGCTCAGACATGTAGCCATTCAGGTTCCGGACTTGGAAAAGGCCGCAAGTTTCTATGAAAGCGTGTTTGGCCTGAAACGCTTAAAAAAGGTGAGCGCCCCCATTGGGGATGCCATCTCACTTTCGGACGGGGTAATGAATCTTACCCTGCTGCATTTTCCTGAGGGAGCCAAGGGCAGCAAGGGCGGCGCCGATTGGGCAGGCTTGCATCACTTTGGATTTGTGGTCGAGAACGAAAGCGAGGCCGAACGGAAGATCAAAGAGCATGGCGGCGAATTCTTTATGCAGCTGCCGCATTATCCAGGCGTCGATGCTGAGAAGAAATTTAAGGACACCGACGGCATTGTCTTCGACATATCGGAACACGGCTGGGGTTAAGAGGATTTCGTCGCTCACGGAGATCGTTTCGCTGAGCGGGCCGGACGACGACATTTTCTAAGCGCAGTGCCATTTATAGCGCCAAGGGCGGGCATCTCGGCGCTGGCGGACTGCTTATTTTTAGGCTCATCGGTTTGTTCCTTATGAGGCTGCGGCTGGTGTTGCTGCTGAGCGGGTTGGCACGTCTGGGTTGGTGTTTGTTGAATCGGCGCCGACGTGGCGGATGTGTGGGGAGAAAGTACCGGTGCGGATGCCGGACGATGGAATTTATTGCGGAATTTGTTGCGATGTAGGACTGCCCAAGCAAAACGAGGCCCAGGATTGCTCCCGGGCCTCGCCGCGTTTCATCATGGGATTGATCGACTAGTAGTCCATGCCGCCCATTCCGCCACCCGGCATGGCGGGAACTGGGGTTTCCTTCTTCGGCAGTTCAGCCACCATGGCTTCTGTGGTGATCAGGAGTCCTGCGACCGAGGCTGCATCCTGAAGGGCGCAGCGCACCACCTTGGTCGGATCAATAATTCCCTTCGACACCAGGTTGCCGTATTCGCCGGTCTGCGCGTCGAAGCCATAGGAATACTGGTCGTGTTCGAGGATCTTGCCGGTGACGACCGAGCCATCAGCGCCAGCATTGATTGCAATTTGCCTGGCGGGGGCTTGGATCGCCTTCCGCACGATCTCGACGCCGTGCTTCTGGTCTTCATTGTGGGTATGCAGGCGCTTCAGCGCTTCCACTGACCGGAGCAAGGCAACGCCGCCGCCGGGCAGAATGCCTTCCTCGACCGCTGCCCGGGTCGCGTGCATAGCATCGTCAACGCGATCCTTGCGCTCTTTCACCTCGACTTCCGTGGCGCCGCCGACGCGGATCACCGCTACACCGCCCGCGAGCTTGGCAAGACGCTCCTGCAGTTTTTCACGATCGTAATCCGAAGTGGTCTCCTCAATTTCCGCCTTGATCTGAGCCACTCGTCCTTCGATATCGCTTTTCTTGCCTGCGCCGTTGACGATCGTGGTGTTCTCTTTGTCGATCGTTACTTTCTTGGCTTTGCCAAGCATGTTCAGCGTGACCTTATCGACCTTGATGCCGAGATCTTCGCTGATCGCCTGACCGCCGGTCAGGATAGCGATATCTTGCAGCATAGCCTTGCGGCGATCGCCGAAGCCGGGCGCTTTGACCGCCGCGACCTTAAGACCGCCGCGCAACTTGTTGACCACAAGTGTGGCGAGCGCCTCGCCTTCGACATCTTCGGCCACGATGAGCAGCGGCTTGCCGGTCTGCACTACCGCTTCAAGTAACGGCAGCAGCTCCTGCAAGCTCGACAGTTTCTTCTCGTAGATCAGAATGTATGGATCCTCCATCTCAACGCGCATCTTGTCGGCGTTGGTGACGAAGTAGGGCGAGATATAGCCGCGGTCGAACTGCATGCCCTCGACGACGTCGAGCTCGGTCTCGAGGCTCTTGGCCTCTTCAACCGTGATCACGCCTTCGTTCCCGACCTTCTTCATCGCGTCCGCAAGAAACTTACCGATTTCGGCGTCACCGTTGGCGGAGATCGTCCCGACCTGGGCGATCTCCTCGTTCGAGGTAACCTTCTTGGAGTTTTTCTTGAGATCCTCAACTATGTGTTCGACCGCGAGGTCGATGCCGCGCTTCAGGTCCATCGGGTTCATACCGGCAGCCACTGCCTTGGAACCTTCCTTGACGATCGCCTGTGCAAGTACGGTAGCAGTGGTGGTGCCGTCGCCGGCGATGTCGGAGGTCTTGGACGCGACCTCGCGGACCATCTGCGCGCCCATGTTCTCGAATTTGTCCCCAAGCTCGATTTCCTTGGCGACAGTGACGCCATCCTTGGTGATGCGGGGGGCACCGAAGCTCTTGTCGAGAACGACGTTGCGGCCCTTGGGACCGAGCGTCACCTTGACAGCGTTGGCGAGAATGTCGACACCGTGCAACATCTTGTCGCGCGCTTCGACCGAGAATTTAACATCCTTAGCAGCCATTTTGGTTCGCTCCATTGTAATCTAGATTTTGCAGGTTGTTTCGCGTCACGCGGCCCTCTTCCTGGCCGCCGGCTCGTCAAGCACGCCCATGACGTCGGACTCTTTCATGATCAAAAGATCCTCGCCGTCGATCTTGACCTCAGTGCCCGACCATTTGCCGAACATCACGCGGTCGCCAACCTTGACGTCGATTGGGATAAGCTTGCCTGATTCATCACGGCCGCCAGGTCCCACGGCAATGACTTCGCCCTGCGAGGACTTTTCCTTGGCGGTGTCAGGGATGATGATGCCGCCGGCGGATTTCTCCTCGGCATCGATGCGCTTAACGACAACGCGGTCGTGAAGTGGACGGAATTTCATAGCAGTCCTCCTTATGCTACAAGACAATTGTTGAATTCCCTGCCGCCGCGTGGCCTTCCACTCGCACTCGGCAACCAGATAGCCGGTGATTCTCTGCCGGCCAGTGCCCATCTCAGATTCACTAAACGGCCATCCTGGTTCGTTGACCTCAGTCAACTCCCGCAGCCCACTAGCACCGGGAAATCTCGGCGCAGGCGGATCGGGTTCACGGCTGAAATCCACCTCCAGTACGTTGTTTTCGCGGCGGATTACGTAAAGACCACATCTCCGAATCATAGGAAGAACTCCAGGGTCAAAGCGCGACACAGCGTGATGGCAGCATCCTGCGCGCGAAAATTGACGGGGGCCGGGCGGATCATCTTCGCCCACATCTACTTGATGGATGTTCCCGTATTGCTCTGACCGTCGGCACGACGGCGGCGGAAGCGGTCACGCTGATGCAATGCGCTTCGGTAGCGATGACCATTAAGTTGGCGATCGAGCGTCCGCAGCGCTTCCATGATCTCGTCAAAGCGCACTGGCGAGCTCCGCTGATTCGCGCGAAGCTCGGGCGCGGCTTCGATAGCGCAAGCGTCAGACGCCCACGAGGCCAGAATAGCTCGCTTTTCATTTAGGGTCAGGTCAGGATCGTTGAGCACCTCGGACGGATGGCTGAAGGCCTGTGCGGGGTGCAGTAGGTTGTCGAGATCAACGTCATCGCGTGGTCTGTCGTACATGTCCTTTCTCCTTCGACAGATGTTGAACTTGCTCGGGCTCAATTCACCTGAATCGTGCGCGGTTTGGCTTGCTCAACTTTAGGCAACGTCAGTGAGAGAACGCCCTCTTTAAGCTCGGCGCCGATCTTGTCTTGATTGGTCTTGTTGGAAAGTCGGAAGCTTCTTGCGTAGTGGCCGATATTGTATTCCGTATAGAGCGGCTGCAGACCTTTGTACTTGGTCAAATCGAGCCGACCCTCCACTTTCAGGACTCCCTCTTCGACATGCACGTCGACGTTTCCTTTCTCCACGCCCGGCATCTCAAGGACAACTTTGAGAGCGTCCTGCGTCTCATAAATGTCGGCCGTTGGCACAAAGAGGCGCGCGGGAATGGTGCCTTCTTCCTTTTTGTCCAACTCCCGCTTTTGCTGTACCTGCAGTTCCTGTTTCGGGTCCATGAGCGTACTCCTCATCTATTCGACACGGTGCCAGAGACGGGTTTCAACTGATTTTGATTGTCCGCGGTTTATCGCGCTCGGACCGCGGGAGGAATAGCGCCAGAATACCGTCGCGGTATTCTGCCTTTATGCCGTCGGGGTCCAATTGAACTGGGAGCGACAACGTGCGATCGAACTCGCCGAAAATCCTCTCACTCCGATGCACACTGACGCTCTCTGGGTATGAGATGGCCTTCTTTCCCGCTATGCGTATTGTGTTCTCTTTAGCCTGTATTTGAAGGCTGTCCTTGTCGATCCCCGGCAACTCGATGATCGCAAGGAAGTCGCTGCCTTGTTGAAACACGTTGATCGGCGGAAACGGGCCTTGGCCCGTCGTCTGATTCTGCAGCCAGTCACTGGCCAAGCGAGCCTCGAGCGACCGTTGCAAATTAAACAATGCGTCGAATGGGTCGGCAAAAGCTGTGATCATGTTCGTACCCCGGTCTGGATGAGGCGACGTAATGACTTTGAAGTTCAGTCACCCCCGCGACCAAACGATTTGGTTTTCGACCTGGCACTTTCAAGAGGGGAGTGCCAAAAAATTTTCTGGCACATAAATCATTGTAAAAGTTAGGGATTTCTTGGAGGGGCAGTTCTGCCCGAACGATGATCTTTTCCGGTAGCAAGGCCCCGAGGCGCGACCATTAAGAAGACGTTTACACGATTTCGGGGAGCCTCTTTGCCGTTCGTTCCGCCCCCTCTTGAAATGCCAGACATCCCTTCCAACTAAATTTGCGCCGCGGAGAGACGCGGCGCCGGGCGCCCTTTCGGGGCTCGGCAATACGAGTGCCAGGCATGGTGCCCGGCGGCTCTCGTATCCAATGCTCAATGGAGGATCGGCTATGAGAAACTACGATTTTACTCCACTCTGGCGTTCAACCGTCGGCTTCGATCGGATGCTTGATCTTCTCGACGATGCCGCGCGATGGACCGGCGAGGAACAGCATTTCCCGCCCTACAACATCGAGCGCACCGGCGAGGACGAGTATCAGATCTCCCTGGCGCTTGCCGGTTTCGTCCCTGAAGAGATCAACATCACCGCCGAGCAGAACGTGCTTACAATTGAGGGCCGCAAGACCGACAAGGCTGACAACCAATATCTCTATCAGGGCATTTCCATCCGCCCCTTCCGTCGCGTGTTCAATCTGGCCGATTACGTCCAGGTGAAAAATGCCTCGTTCGAAAGTGGACTCCTTAAAATCGACCTAGTGCGAGAAATTCCAGAAGCGATGAAGCCACGCAAGATTGCGATCAACGGCTCTAACGACAACCAGAAGATCGACCATAAGAAGGTGGCCTGAGCTAATTTCAGGTCGGGGGCATATCTGCAGCGCGACCGCTATCGCGCTGCAGGTTAAAACCCGTTGAGTGTCGAACGGAGGGGTAAATAAGTCAATCAAAGGTCGATGAGGCAAAAGCAGAGTTAGAGGCGGCTCAATCGACACTTGATGTGGCACTGCAAGCTTGGGATGCGAGCGTCTCCGAGTTGTGGCGAACTTCGTTAGCGCTGACCCAAGCACAAAAACGAGTCACTCGCGCACATAGCCTCCTCCGAAGTGCCCTCGGTGCAGGGGATGAAAATGCGCAGCAGGCAAATTGACTTGTAATGTTGCGTGGACGAGTTTGTTTGTGCCGCCCTTAGCTTACGTCACTTTATGCCGCACTGATTTTCCGGTGTTAGATCCGTTGCAGACATTGCTTGGAAGCAGATGCGACGTCGATCGCTCGTAAGGCGTGATCACGGCAGCGGTACGATTGGTGTCGCTGCCGGCCTTATGGCCGCGATGAGCCGCCTGGAGTAAAGCGGTCGGTCCCGCCGAGCGGAGCGCCTCTCGGTTTCGTTGCCATCCTAGGCGTGCTGGCACTGATCGGCATTCTGATCCGCAATTCGGTGATCTTGATTGTGCAGATCGAACATCTGAAGGAGCAAGGCCGGCCAGCATGGGAAGCCGTCATCGAGGCGACAGAGCATCGCATGCGGCCGATCATGCTCACTGCGGCGGCCGCTAGTCTCGCGCTCATCCCGATTTCGCGCGAGATTTTCTGGGGACCGATGGCCTATGCGATGATGGGCGGCATCATCGTAGGGACCGTGCTAACGCTACTGTTCCTTCCGGCGCTTTATGTGGCCTGGTTCCGGATCGAAGCGCCGCATCGAGTATCACCAGACGTAGCGCGAGCCGCAATCGGGGATCAATTGCTACATCCGACTTGAGTATTGCGCAAAATTTGGGATTGATCTCATCAAGAGATCCATATCGCCCTTTAGCACGTCAACGACGTGCGATGGTTTTTGCGATCTGACCGATGTTGAGCCTCCTCGATTTTTTGCGCTGATTCTGGCCGTCGGAGGTATGGTGCGCGTAACGATGGCCATCGAAATTCGACAACAAGTGTTGGAGGAGTTATCTCCGTGACGAACGCTGCAAATTCAGAGGAAAGCGCGCGGATCGTACGGCTTTGCCGGTGCAAACTCTCCGGCAAAAGCGCGCTCGTGTAATTGCCAAGGCGATGCTCCCGCCTTCCGCGCCGCGATCATCTTCTCAGGATCGATCTGCACTCGCCTGGGACGCTCGCCGAACTGTTGCGCGCTACTCATATGCTCCGTCGCCGTCCACTCGTCGCCGTAGTTATTGATGTTGAGCTCGACACTGTTCCGATCGGGGTCGGTGTAATAGAGACCCGTCTGCAGACCTTCGTCTATTGCCATCACCGGCATGATTCCCAAGCCTTTGAGGCGAGTGACGGTTCCGAGGAGATCGTCAATCGTCTGGTATTCGAATGCGACGTGCTGTACTCGTACGTGGCGCGGTTGGTCGGGGTCGACCACTGCACTCGGGCACTCAAAGAATGCGATACGATGATGGACCTCATCGTTGCCGACAAATGCCAGGGCTGAATACGGCGCACGATCCTGTGCGCCTGGCGGCATCGATGGACGATAATTGACTGTCATGCCCAGAACCTTGCGGTACCAATCGATCATGATGTCGAGGTTCGCTGTGGTCAGACCATAGTGATGCAGCCTCGGATGGATGATGATTTCGGTGTTCATTCCCACCTCCTTTGATTGGCGCGTTTAAGTCGTTAGTTAGCTTGCCGGGGCTTTAAGGTAGAGTTCCCGTACAGCAGGTGTCGGAAGTTCGCGGCACCAAGGGCGGCGGCACCAAGACGTCGCTTGGGATCGCATCGTCGGGCGAAGGCTGCAATTCGAATTTCGGCAGAAACGAAAAGCCTTTCTGCAATTGCACCGACGTCGGCAACAGCGCCGAATCCCAGCCGCCGCCCAACGCCTCGATCAGACTGACGCTGGCGAGAAACAGATCTTGGCGCGCCGTGAGCTCGGCTTCCTCGTCGGCTAGCAATTGAATTTCGGCGACGACGACCGTGGTGAAGGCGACGGTGCCGGCCTGGAATTGATTGAGGAAACCGCGCAACATTGGTCGCATCGATCGCCCGCGGGCGTCGCTGGCTCGACGAACTCACGACCGATGCGACGGCGACCGCGGAAACCATTGCAAAACGGGACGGATGCAGCGCACGCAAAGTGAACATGACCATCTCACTGGCATTTCTCGCGCCTGATCTGGTCAAAGCGGCCATCGAGGGTCGGCTCCCTCACGGAATGGGTGTCACTCGCCTTGCAGACCTGCCGGCTGAATGGTCCCGCCAGCACCAGATGCTCGGCCTTCCCGCCCAATAGCCGCGCATTCGAACCGCGTCTCTTCGAACCAAAGTCTCCGCTTCCGGGAAACGCAATTTCGCCGGCAGAGACAAAGGCCCCGACACGGGCCCGAAGGTTCGGCGACGCCGATCCAGAGACAGCCCCGCGCGAACAACCCCGCCATTTAGGCGCTAGTTGTCGAGATCCGGGAAATCTCTGCGAAGGTCGGAATGCGTGGTGGTACTGAGAGGACTCGAACTACGTGCCAGGCACGCAGTCATATCGAACGAGTCTCGGGCAAGTCAGGGTAGGCGCATCTAGCGTCATTTGGCCACGTAAACCCACGTCTCCATCATTACCGTTGCCCCCGGCACCGGCAGGGGGCCCGGTACCTCCACCACGGAAAACGGCAGAGGACGCCCGCCGAGTCGCCGTTCCAATACTTTGTACACTGGATAATCGTTCTTTGAGTGTCCGCATACTATGAGAGTGCTTGGTGGTACTGAGAGGACTCGAACTACGTGCCAGGCACGCAGTCATATCGAACGAGTCTCGGGCGAGTCAGGGTAGGCGCATCTAGCGTCATTTGGCCACGTAAACCCACGTCTCCATCATTACCGTTGCCCCCGGCACCGGCAGGGGGCCCGGTACCTCCACCACGGAAAACGGCAGAGGACGCCCGCCGAGTCGCCGTTCCAATACTTTGTACACTGGATAGAACTCCCCAATGTCAGTGAGGAAGAGTAGTGCGCGCACCACATTGGCAAGCGAGGTCCCCGCGGAATCGCATAGCCGCGTGACGTTGTCGACGATCACTTCGGCCTGCGCCTCCGGTGAGGACGAGAAATATGGCTGCCGCGGGTTCACCGCGGCTGATTCCACAAGCCCGTCGCGGTTGGCAGCCATCAATGCCGGGATGAACAGGAGATCCCCCGCCTTCACGGCCTGTGGCTGATGCCGGAATGCGGTTGCTACGCCGGCGTCGACATGCCGCTTGCTGGCAGCGCTACCTGGCTTCGCGGCGATTACGTTGATCTCGATCTTGCCGTCGTAAGGCGCAAGTCCATGCTCGATACATGGAATGATCGACACCGTTGGGCCTGCCTCACCGAAATGCCGCGTCCACGCCTCGTTAAAGGCCGAATAATCCTCTGGGTCGGTAAGATAGACCTGCGCATGCACAATATCCTCAATCTTCGCGCCGGCCAGCTCGAGCGAGGCCATCATCCGCTTGGTAATTATGAATTCAGTTTCGAGTTTGATCGGCTGGCCGCCCCATTGTGCGCCTTCAGCCATCAGCGCCACCGCGGCGACCCCATTGCGGCGCGGCTCATCGCCGACCGCGAGGGAGGTAATGCCTGGAAGGAAGATGAAGTCGCCGACCGTGACCGCAGGCGAGTAGCCAGAGGTGGGTCGCCCCTTGAGTTGCTCGTGCTTGAGATGCTCGACCTGGAATCCCTTGTCGGGGATGACGGCCATGGCCTGGATGTTCATGTCGGCGCCGGACAGCAGAAGCTTCTGCTGCGCGATCGAGGTTGAAGGTGGGATGCGTCCGCGGAGAAATTCGCGTCTGACTTGCTGATAGGACGGCACGGCTTTCACCGTCGTATAGTACTGGTCGGTGCGCACCAAGTTAGTTCGATCGGTGCCTGCTGCGCGCAATACCGCGTCGAGATTCTCAAATATACGGAGCGCCTCTTTTTCGCGCTTAGGCAGGCCTGCATGCGGCGCACGCTCCGCAAGCACATCCGCCGCGACACCGTTCTTGAAATCCTGCGCCATCAACCCGGTGGCGAAGACCCAGCGGCCCGCCTTCACTCCCTGCGCAAATTTAATTCTCCCCGATCCAAGCTCGACTGGGAGCAGTGGCTCAACGGCGTACGTCTCATCCTTTTTCATCGTGTGGCTTTCGTCATGTTATGATTGCCTTCGTCGGGAGGGCTTGGACTTTGGCATTGCGCCTCGCGAGCCTCAAGTTAGATTGCAACTTGGAGCGATATATGAGCCTTTTGCGACATGGCCTGCCACTACTCGCCGCCCTTGTGATCGGCGTCCTATCACCGACGAGAGCGCCGGGGCAGAGCTATCCCAGTCACCCGATCACTATGATCGTGCCATTCGCGGCGGGCGGACTGACCGATGTCCCTGCGCGCGTTCTCGCTGGCATGTTAGGGGAGCGTATCGGGCAGACCGTCATCGTCGAAAACAAGCCAGGAGGTTCGGGCACTCTGGGCGGTGCTTATGCGGTGCGGGCTGAGCCTGACGGCTACACGCTGTTCGCCAATTCGATCGCCGACGCACAGAATCTTTATTTCATTCCCGTGCCCTACAACGCGATCAACGATTTCGCAATGATCGGCATGATCGTTGAGGGACCGCCGCTAGTCCTGATCATCGATGCCGCGCTGCCTTACAAGTCGCTTGACGAATTGCTCGCTGATGCGAAGGCCAATCCGAGCAAAATCAGCTTTGGCACGTCCGGGCCGGCCACATCGCCGGCGATGGCGTTAGCTCAGCTTAATGCTCTCGCCAAGACACAGATCGCAGGGGTGCCCTATGCCGGTTCGGGCGAGGCCGCTCGTAACGTCTCGGCAAGTGGAGTTCAGGGCGCGTTCGCCTTCTACGCTCAGGCGAAGCCTCTAGCTGACAGCGGCAAAGTGCGCGCTCTGGCGATCGCTAGTCCACAGCGGATCGCAACTTGGTCTGAGGTACCGACAATGCAGGAGCTAGGATTTCCTAATTTTGACTATCGCGGCTTCGTCGGCCTTGCGGCACCCGCCAAGACGCCGCAGCCCATCATCGCCTACCTTAACAAGCAGCTCAACGATGTCGTGCAGTCGCAGGAATTCCGCAGGCGAATGGAGGCGCTCGGAATGACCGTTCCAACAGAGAATACGCCCGAACGCCTTGCCGATTACATGCGTCGCGAAACCATTCGTCAGGGCACCTTAGCCGCCTTGACCGGAATCAAAATGACGACGCCGCACAACTGACGCGTACCTAATCTCATGACAACACATCTCGGAGACGGAAAAATCTCAGGACAATAACTGCTGGCTCGGCGCGACTCGAACCAGTCTCCAAAATTGAATCGGCCGCCGCCGGGAAACGGAATTTTGGAGGCAGAGACAGGCGGCCGAAAAGCCCGAATAGAAGGATATAGAGACGGAAACGGGAGCTCACACCTCGGCTAAGTCTTTGAAGACGTAACCAGTATTACGAGTACCGTAAGAGACTAACAACCTATGAGAGTGCTTGGTGGGCCCGGGAGGACTCGAACCTCCAACCAAGCGGTTATGAGCCGCTAGCTCTGACCATTGAGCTACGGGCCCGCGCAGTCGCGTCGGCACGAGCGAAGGTGACGCGGGACGACGTCATATAACGATATTGCGGAAACTTGCCTAATCCGGCCGGCTTAGCAAGAACACCGCCTGCTCGCCGAACAGATTCCAGAACCACCACGGCATTTTCAGCCGCATCCGGCTGCCCCAGGCATTGAGCGCGACCGCCTGCTCGATCTTGGCGCCGGTGGCCTGGCACAATTCGCGAAAGTCCTTGATGCTGCAGAAGTGGATGTTCGGCGTTTCCCACCACGCATAAGGCAGATTGTCGGTATGCGGCATGTGGCCGCCGAAGAATAGCTGCAGCCGGATGCGCCAATGGCCGAAATTCGGAAACGACACCACGCCATGGCGGCCGATGCGCAGCATGTGCTCGAGCACTTCGCGCGGCCGCCGCGTCGCCTGCAAGGTCTGCGACAGGATGACGAAGTCGAAGGCGTCGTCGGGATAATCTTCGAGATCGGTATCGGCGTCGCCCTGCACCACGGCGAGCCCCTTGGCGACGCATTCGTTCACGCCTTCGCGCGACAATTCGATGCCGCGGCCGTCGACGCCGCGGGTCTCCAGGAGCCGCAGCAATTCGCCGTCGCCGCAGCCGACGTCGAGCACGCGCGCGCCCGGCTCGACCATGTCGGCGACCACGAGCAAGTCGACGCGCGAGCCGCCGGGCGTGCGCGCCGCGCCCGCCATGGTGAGATCGTATTTGAGCCGGTTCAGCATCGTTACCTTCGCCGGCAGGCCGCGCGCCTTCGCGGCGCCTTCGAGGAAGCCGCGCACGATGGCGAACAATTCCGGCTCGTTGAGCAGGAACGCGTCGTGGCCCTTGTCGGTGGTGATTTCGGCGAACGAGACGCGGGCGCCGGCGGCGTTGAGCGCATGCACGATGGCGCGCGATTCCGAGGTCGGAAACAGCCAGTCGCTGGTGAACGAGATCACGCAGAACCGCGTCGGCGTGCCGCGAAACGCGTTCGCCGCGACGCCGTCGTAGTCGGCGGCGAGATCGAAATAATCCATCGCGCGGGTCAGGTAGAGATAGGAATTGGCGTCGAACCGCTCGACGAAGGTGATGCCCTGGTGGCGCAGATAGGACTCGACCTGAAAGTCGGCGTCGAACGAGAACGTCGGGTTGTCGCGGTCCTGAAAACGGCGGCCGAATTTGCGGTGCAGCGCGGCGTCGGACAGATAAGTAATGTGCGCGCCCATGCGCGCCACCGCGAGCCCGCGCCGCGGACTGGTGTTGTCGGCGAAATAGCGCCCGCCGCGCCATTCCGGGTCGGCCATCACCGCCTGGCGGCCGACTTCGTGGAAGGCGATGTTCTGCGCCGAATGCCGCGTCGCCGCCGCGATCGGCAGCGCCGCGAAGACGCGCTGCGGATAGCTCGCCGCCCATTGCAGCACCTGCATGCCGCCCATCGAGCCGCCTACCACCGCGAACAACGAGTCGATGCCGAGATGATCGAGCAGCATCGCCTGCGCGCGGACCATGTCGCGCACGGTGATGACCGGAAAATCGAGGCCCCAGGGCATGCCGGTCGCCGGATTGGTCGAGGCCGGCCCGGAACTCGCCCATGCAGCCGCCGACCACGTTCGGGCAGATGACGAAAAAGCGCTCGGTGTCGATCGGCAGGCCGGGGCCGACCATGGTCTCCCACCAGCCCGGCTTGCCGGTGATCGGATGCTCGTTGAGGACGTGCTGATCGCCGGTCAGCGCATGGCAGACCAGCACCGCATTGCTGCGGTCGGCATTGAGCGTGCCATAGGTCTGATAGGCGATCTGCCAGGGGCCGAAATCGACGCCCGGCGTCGAGCCGCAGCGGATGGCTGCGCCGGAAAGCGCACCACCGGCGAATGCGGCGCATCCGCTTCGCGCGTGCGGTCGGCAAGATCGAGCATGGCGCTGACGTCGGCCATTACCACTTCCTCAGGCGTCGCTTTCCTTAGAAAGCCAACCTTAGCATGCCATTTGCGGCGGCGCGGTCCAGCCGCTGCATGATCTTACCCGAAAACCGGTTTCCACTTTTCGGGATCATGCTCTAAGGCAGACCCTCGATCAGAGGGGCGTAAATAGGCCCGTCGCCACCCAAGTCAATGTTTTCTTTGATTTCGGGCTTAACGACACCTATCAATCTGGCCGATTGCCGGGACCCGACCATGCCGAAACCGCCGCGCCAGACCGACCCCTCGCTTGCCGATCTGCGGATCGAAATCGACCGCATCGACGAAGAGATGCACGGCTTGCTGATCAAGCGCGGCGAGATCATCGACCGCCTGATCGCGGTCAAAAAGTCCGAGGAAACCGGCTCGGCGTTCCGGCCCGCCCGCGAGGCCGACATGATGCGGCGGCTGGTCAAGCGCCATCACGGCAACCTGCCGCTCGACACCGCCGAGAGCATCTGGCGGGTCATCATCTCGACTTTCACTTATGTGCAGTCGCCGTTCGCCGTGCATGCCGACCTGTCGGCGGGCGACGCGCTGATGCGCGATTCCGCGCGGTTCCATTTCGGCTTCACGGTGCCGTTCGTGCCGCATATGGGCGCGTCGAGCGTAGTCGAGGCGGTGACGGAATCGCGCGGCGATCTCGGCCTCATTCCGGCCTTCGCCACTGCTGGCTCCGGCCCCTGGTGGGCAGCGCTCGAATTCGACAGTGCACCGAAAATCATCGCCCGGCTGCCGTTCGTCGAACGCGCCAATCACCCGGCCGCGATGCCGGTCTTTGTGGTCTCCCGCGTCGCCGCCGACGCCATGGTGACCGAGACCGAAGTGTGGAGCCTGCGGGTCTCCGGCTGGAACGGCGCCGCGGTCAACGCGGTCGCCCCCCTCGCCGACGTCATCGCCGTGCCCGACCGCGCCTTCGACGGCGCGGGCCTCCTGGTGTCGGCCGAACGGGGCGGCATCGATGAGGTCGCGCAGGCTTTGGTTAAGACCGGGGCCTCGATCCGTTCCAAAACCCTCGTCGGCAGTCACGCGACCCGCTATACGGTGGCCTGACTTTTTTCCTGCCCCCTTTGCGAGGGGCCTTACTACGAAGAGATTCGTTATGTCTGCGATGCGTCCACAACCACGGTCCGGCGTGCTCGATATCAAGGCCTATGTGCCCGGCAAGAGCTCGGCGCCGAACGTGGCCAAGGTCTACAAATTGTCCTCGAACGAGTCCCCGCTTGGGCCGAGCCCGCGCGCGGTCGCGGCCTATAAGGCCTGGGCCGATCATCTCGAGGATTACCCGGACGGCGCGGCGACCGATCTGCGCGAGGCCATCGGCCGCGCCTTCGGCCTTGATCCCGAGCGCATCGTCTGCGGCGCGGGCTCCGACGATTTGCTGCACCTGCTCGCCGCCGCTTATCTGCGCGACGGCGACGAGGCGATCTACACGACGCATGGCTTTCTGATTTATCCGATCGCGATCCTCGCCACCGGCGCGAAGCCGGTCGTGGCGCCGGAGAAGAATTACACCGCCGATGTCGACGCGATCCTCAAGCGCCGTGACGCCGAAGACCAAGATCGGTCTTCATCGCCAATCCGAACAATCCGACCGGCACGGCACTCTCGTTCGACGAAGTGAAGCGCCTGCACCGCGGCCTGCCCGGCGACGTGATGCTGGTGCTCGATGCCGCTTACGCCGAATATGTCACGCGCAACGATTACGAGGCCGGCATCGAACTGGTCGCGACCTCGGAAAATGTCGTGATGTGCCGCACGTTCTCGAAGATCCACGGGCTGGCGGCGCTGCGGCTCGGCTGGATGTTCGCGCCGGCCGCCATTTGTCGACGCCGTCAACCGCGTGCGCGGCCCGTTCAATGTCGAGCGGACCGGCGATCGTCGCCGGCATCGCCGCGATCGAGGACATCGCGCATCAGGAGCGCTCGCGCGAGCACAACACGCGCTGGCTCAACTGGCTGACGGAGGAGATCGGCAAGCTCGGTCTCACCGTGACGCCGAGCGTCGCCAATTTCGTGCTGATCCATTTTCCCGAAACCAAGGGCCGCACCGCCAAGGACGCCGACGCCTTTCTCACGGCGCGCGGGCTGATCCTGCGCCAGACGACCGCCTACAAACTGCCGAACGCGCTGCGCTTGAGCGTCGGCACTGAGGAGGCGAACCGTCTGGTCGTCGCGGCGCTCAAGGAATTCTTAGCGCAATCGTAATACGTCCGCGCCAAAGCCTGAACGGCTGACGCGCGCGCGGAGATTTATGTGACCAAACCTGCCCCTATCTTCAATCGCCTGGCGCTGATCGGCACCGGCCTGATCGGCTCGTCGATCGCGCGCGCCGCGCGCGCGCAAGGCGCGGTGCGCGAGATCACGGCGACCGCGCGCTCCGCAGCGACGCGCCGCCGCGTCGCCGAGCTCGGCTTCGCCGACCAGGTGGTCGAGACCAATGCGGCCGCGGCCGAGGGCGCCGATCTCGTGATCGTCTGCGTTCCGGTCGGCGCCTGCGGCGACGTCGCCAAGGAAATCGGCCCGCATCTCAAACCCGGCGCACTCGTCTCCGATGTCGGCTCGGTCAAAGGCGCCATCGTGCGCGACATGGGCCCGCATCTGCCCGCGAGGCGTGCATTTCGTCCCGGCGCATCCGGTGGCCGGCACCGAGCATTCCGGCCCCGACTGCAGGCTTCGCCGAATTATTCGTCGGCCGCTGGTGCATCCTCACCCCGCCGGACAATGCCGATCCCGCGGCCGTCGAAAAGCTCGCGGCATTCTGGCGCGCGCTCGGCGCCAATGTCGAAACCATGCCGGCCGGGCATCATGATCTGGTGCTGGCGATCACCAGCCACCTGCCGCATCTCATCGCCTATACGATCGTCGGCACCGCCGACGAATTGGCGGAGGTGACGCGCTCGGAAGTTCTGAAATTCTCAGCTGGCGGCTTTCGCGATTTCACCCGCATCGCCGCCTCCGACCCGACCATGTGGCGCGACGTGTTCCTCACCAACAAGGATGCCGTTTTGGAAATGCTCGGCACCTTCAACGAGGATCTGGCGCAATTGACGCGCGCCATCCGCCGCGGCGACGGCGAGGCTTTGTTCGATCATTTCGCGCGCACGCGCGCGATCAGCCGAGGCATTGTCGAGATCGGACAGGATTCGCCGGCGCCGGATTTCGGCCGCGCCCATCCGGACCTGCCGGCCGAGCCGCTGCCGCGGCCTTACGCCGTTTCGGACGACAATTGAATTTCACCGTCATCCTGAGGTGGCCGCGAAGCGGCCCTCGAAGGATACGGCCGAGGCGCAATCGAAATCGGCATACCGATTTCGAAAGGTCTGGTGCCAAGCCGGCTATAGCCGACTTGGATGCCGTCGCCCTTCGAGGCTCGCTGCGCTCGCACCTCAGGGTGACGGAAGCGAGTTAGCCCGCCTTGATGGTGAGCGCCTCCTCAACCGCTGCGCGCAGCACCGCGAGCGTGAAGGGCTTTGTGATCACGTCATGAATGAGCGCATCGAGGCCATGGGCGCGCTCGCGCTGATCGGCATAGCCGGTCATCAAGAGAATGACGAGATCGGGAAAATCGCGCGCCGCGGCAAGCGCCAGCGCGATGCCGTCCATGATCGGCATGCGGATGTCGGTGAGCAGAAGATCGAAACGTTTGCCCTTGCGCTGCAAGATATCGAGCGCTTCGCTGCCGTCGCAGGCGGTCTTGACCTCGTGGCCGACCATGGCGAGTCCGCGCGCGCACATCTCGCGCAAGGCTTCCTCGTCTTCAGCGAGCAGGATTTTGGCCATCAGCGC
Organism: uncultured Alphaproteobacteria bacterium; assembly: GCA_963761185.1. Classification (GTDB taxonomy): domain Bacteria; phylum Pseudomonadota; class Alphaproteobacteria; order Rhizobiales; family Xanthobacteraceae; genus BOG-931. The sequence continues at coordinate 2,404,896 of CAVXFY010000009.1, read as the reverse complement.
GATCCAGCATAAATGTCATTGCGGTTGAGGAAACGCACCAGGACGTCGTGAGCGTCCGGCGGCGGTGAAGCGAGCCGGGTGCGGAACGGCACTCCGTCGCCCGGGGACAGCAAAGTGCGCGGCAGCACGGCGGTCCACGAATAGATCTCCTGGCGCGCGGCATTGCGCACCGCGAAGCGCAGCCGCGGCACGTCGACGATCTTGTGGGTCTCGTTGACGACTTCGCCCTCGACCACCAGGATCGGCACCCCTTCGTGCTGTTCGGTCGCCGTAGAGAGATTGTCGAAGTCCAGACCACGCAAATTCACCGGCAGGCCGAGCCGGGCATAAAAGGATGCAGTCTGCGGCATCAGCCGAACGAAATCGGTGCGCCAGCCAATGATGATCGCATCGAGCAGGATCAGCGCGAGAATCCCCGACTGCGCCGCCGTCAGCGGCCAGCGCAGCCAGCCGAACTTGGTTTTTTCGGGGTAGCGCCGCGCGGCCAAGGTCTCGATGTCCTCGATCGGCTCCGTGTCGGCCGCTTCGTCGTCCTCGACATCGGGCGGGTCGTCGGCGTCCAGATCGGTCGGCGCAATGGAGGGAGACTCGACGGCCAAGGGCTCGCGCGGGGCGGCGCCGGGATCGTCTTCCGGACCGTCGAACCAGGCCTCGGCCGGGCTCTGGATGTGCGGGGGAGAGGCGGCGTGCTCCGCCGCGGCAGCCTCACCGGCTTCTGCGGCAACGGCTTCCGCTACCGCCTCGACGGTACGGCGAACCGGCGCCAGCGCTTCGGCCGCCGCCATCAGCTTGTCGGCATGCGACAGTTCGGCCTGCCAGACCGACTTGCAGCGCACGCAGCGCACTTTACGGCCGTTCGGCCGCAGGCTCGCCACGTCGACATCATAGGATGTTGCGCAGTTCGGGCAGACGATCAGCATAGGTTAGTCCGGAGCGCGGCGGCTGTGGCGGAGCCTAACAGGCCAAACGTTAACGGATTGGAAACCAAGTCACCTTTGGGGCCCTACATCGGGCCGCAGGCGCCGAAGCAGTGTTAAGTTCGTGGAACCGGCAAATCATTTGCCAAGCGTAGGCCAATAATGGGCGAGACAGGCTGCGGCCCAAGGCCGGACCAAAGGCGGGACCAAAGGAGCTGCCACCCTGGAGAACCGCGTGATCCGATTCGAGAATGTCGGCCTGCGCTATGGGCTCGGCCCTGAGATTCTGCGCGACCTGTCATTCCGCATCGACGGCCATTCGTTCCAGTTCCTCACCGGGCCGTCGGGCGCCGGCAAGACGTCGCTGTTGCGGATGATGTTCCTTCTGCTCAAGCCGACCCGCGGCCTGATCACCATGTTCGACCGCGACACGTCAACGCTGACCAAGGACAGCCGCGCTACGCTGCGGCGCCGCATCGGCATCGTGTTTCAGGACTTCCGGCTGCTCGACCATTTGACCACCTACGAGAACGTGGCGTTGCCGCTGCGCGTGCTCGGCAAGGAGGAAGCTTCCTATCGCGCCGAAGTGGTCGAACTGCTGCACTGGGTCGGGCTCGGCGAGCGCATGACGGCCTTGCCGCCGGTGCTCTCGGGCGGCGAGAAGCAGCGCGCCGCGATCGCCCGCGCCGTCATTTCGCGGCCGCAGCTCTCTGCTTGCCGACGAACCCACCGGCAATGTCGATCCCAATCTCGGCCAGCGGCTGCTGCGTCTGTTCATCGAGCTTAACAAGTCGGGCACGTCGGTGGTCATCGCCACCCACGACATCGCCCTGATGGACGAATACGACGCGCGCCGCCTGGTGCTGCACGACGGACGGCTTCATGTCTACGATTGAGCCGATCGAGACCCTAACGGAGCCGTGGGACGATCTCGCCGCCACGGCGCCGCCCGCGCTTGATTCCCAGGCGCCGACCCCGATCGTGCCGAGCGGCTCGATCGCCGGACGCTCGCTGACCTCCGTCATCGCCATCCTGACCTTCCTCGCCGCGCTGACGGCCGGCGCGGTGACCATGGTGGTCGGCACCGCGAGCGACTGGCAAGCCGACGTCGGGCGCGAAGTCACCATCCAGGTGCGGCCGGTCTCCGGACGCGACATCGAGGCCGACGTGCGCGCGGCGATCGAATATCGCGCAGACGACGGCCGGCATCGCCGATGTGCGTGCTTTCACTAAAGAGGAATCGGAAAAGCTCGTCGAACCGTGGCTCGGCTCCGGCCTCGCGCTCGGCGACCTGCCGATCCCGCGCATGATCGTCGTCAAGCTGGTGTCGGGCGTGACGACCGGATTTCGCAGGCTTACGCAAGTCACTCACCGCGCAAGTGCCGAGCGCGAGCCTCGACGATCACCGCGGCTGGATCGACCGCATGCGCGCCATGGCGGAGACCGCCGTCGCCGTCGGCATCGCGGTGCTCGCGCTCGTCATCGCCGTGACGGTGCTCTCGGTGACCTTCGCGACGCGCGGCGCCATGGCGACCAACCAGACCATCGTCGAAGTGCTGCACTATGTGGGCGCGACCGACAGCTTCATCTCGAGCCAATTCCAGCGCCACTTCCTGCTGCTCGGCCTCAAAGGCGGCGCCATCGGCGGCGGCGCGGCGATCGCGCTGTTCGGCATCGTCGCCGCCGTCAATGTGTGGTTTTCGGGGACGCCGAGCGGCGACGAGGCCGCGGCTCTGTTCGGCACCTTTTCCGTCAGCATCACCGGTTATCTTGCCATCCTGGCTTTGATCGCGCTGATGGCCGCGGTCACGGCGCTGACCTCCCGCCGTACCGTCAATCAGACCCTCGACAACATGGACTAGCGACCGGCAGTTCAACTTGTCGCCGAAATCCTGAGCTATTGTTTCGGCCTCCTGGACGTGTATTCTCATTTGCGATTTTGGCGCGGGGGACGCGCGGCGATGGGCAGCCTCAGATCCGCAGTGAAGCGACGACGCGTTGCCGCGGTCGGCCTACGGCTCGCGGTTCTCGGCGCTTTTTTGCTGGCGGCCGGCTTCGCCGTCTTCATCTGGCTCTTGCCGGAGCAGGAGGTCGCTCTCGACCGCAATGCCGACGGCATCGTCGTCCTGACCGGCGGCACCTCGCGCGTCAGCGACGCGCTCGAGCTGCTCTCGTCCGGCCGCGGCAAGCGGCTCCTGATCACCGGCGTCAATCCCGGCACGACGACCGGCGATATCGCCCATCAGACCGTGAACTACGACCGCGTGTTGACCTGCTGCGTCGATCTCGACTATGCCGCGCTCAACACGCTCGGCAATGCGGTGCAGGCGCGGCGCTGGGCGCTGGCGCACAATTTCAATTCGCTGATCGTCGTCACCTCGGCCTATCACATGCCGCGCGCGATGGCCGAGATCGCGCACCAGCTTCCCGACGTGGCGCTGATCCCCTACCCGGTCGTCTCCGACCGCTTGCGCATCGAGCCGTGGTGGTCGAACAGCGAGACGACGAAGCTGGTGCTGTCGGAATATCTCAAATACCTTGCCGCCAAAGTGCGGATGCGATTCGACACATTTGCCGAGTTCGAGCGAACTCTTGCCGCCCGACTTGCCGCGATTCTTGCCGCGATCTTTGCCGCCTTCAAATCGTGCGGCAATCGCCGCATAGTCACTGACCGGATTCAACAAACGCAACGATCCGAAGGCAGCGGCTTTCGGAAATTGTCCGACAGGTCGCCCGTGTCACGCTCTTTCGCTATTTACATCCGCTCGACCGTCTTCAACGCGCTGTTCTACGCGAACCTGACTGTGCATATGATCGCAGCGCTGCCGACGCTGTTGCTGCCGCGGCGCATTCTGCACGCCTTCGTGCGCTCTTATGCCTTGACGAGCCTGTGGCTGCTGCGCGTCGTGTGCGGCACCAAGGTCGAATGGCGCGGCATCGAGAAGCTGCCGAGGACCGCCTGCATCATCGCCTGCAAGCACCAATCGGCGTGGGACACGTTCGCGCTATACGCAGCGATCGACGACCCGACCTACATTCTCAAGCGCGAACTGATGTGGCTGCCGCTGTTCGGCTGGTACATGTGGAAGGAAGGCCTGATTCCGGTCGATCGCTCCGCCGGCATGGCGGCGCTGGCGCGCATGACGGCGCGCGCGCGGGAAGCGCTTGCCGCCAACCGCCAAATCGTGATCTTCCCCGAGGGCACGCGGCGCCTGCCGGGGGCCGAGCCGAGCTACAAGCCGGGCGTACTTTATCTCTACGGTAAAGCCGATGTTCCTTGCGTGCCGATGGCGCTCAATTCCGGACTCTATTGGCCGCGGCGCTCGCTGCTGCGTCTGCCGGGGACCATTATTGTCGAGATCCTCGATCCGATCGCGCCGGGTCTCGACAAGACGACGTTCTCCAACCGGCTTGAAGACGCGATCGAAGACGCGACCAATCGGCTCATCCGAGAAGCGGGTTTCGGCAATGCGATCTCCACTTAGAGCATGATCTTTTCGGAAAACCGGTTTCCACTTTTCCGGATCATGCTCTAGGCATCCGGCGCGGTTTCTTGATTGCCGCTCGGCGCCGCGTGCCCGCCGAGCCGTGCGGCGAGCAGATGCAACTCGCCTTCGCGATAGCCGAGCGCCTCCAGCGCCCGCACCGTCTCGATCACATAGTCACGATTGGGACCGGACCTGCCGTGGCCCTGCCGCACATGGTGCAGGCTTTCGGCGAGCGTCAGCCGCCCGGCATATTGCACGTGGCTGCGATCGACGATGTAGCAGAGCGCCCGCACCCGGCGCCGGGTTTGATCTTCGAGCTCGATCTGCCGCATGGTCTCGACATAAACGCTGGTGACCTGTTCGCGCGCGCGCAGATATTCGATGGTCTCGCCGCGCGCCGCGGCCGTCACCCGGAAGGCGATGCCGCGGCACATGCCGCCGCGATCGAGACCGAGCACCAGGCCCGGCCGCTCCGGCGTGCCGCGATGAACGAAGGAAAACACGCAGAGCGCGCGATGCAGGCCGGTCAGGCGGGCCGGAATTCGTTCGAGATAGTCAAAGCCCGGGCGCCACATCAGCGAGCCATAGCCGAACACCCAGAGTTCCCCGGTTTCGTGCTCGGCGCTCGTCGACATTGACCCTCGAAAGCTGGTGGGCGTTTTGCGGTATACTCTGACGCGGAATTGAGAATCAAACCGATAGGCGTCGGCGTGCTTGCAGCGCCGGCGCGGGGGCCAAAAAAGGGGCCAACAAGCGGCCAAAAGGAGCCACGACGAAAAATGCCCGGCCAATCGCCGATGAACATGATGCGAGCGGCGCCACGGCCGCTGCGCAAGCGCGCGGTGCCGCCGCGCCGCTGGCGGCTGTGGCCCTTCCTCCTGCCGGTCGCCATTGTCGTCGTCGGCCTGGGCTGGAGCTGGCTGTGGTACTACGCTGCCGACATTGCCGGCGAGGCGGAGGCCGGCTGGATCCAGCGCGAGGCCACGCTTGGCCGCGTCTATGCCTGCGGCGGGCAAAGCATCGGCGGCTTCCCGTTCAGCATTATCAGCCGCTGCGAACAGGCCGCGGCCACATTCAAGAATAATAATCCGCCCTTCGACGTGCGCGCCAACGGCGTCGCCTTCTCGGCGCAGGTGTTTCGTCCGACCTTGCTGAACGGCGAAATCACCGGCCCGGTCACGCTCGCCGATCCAGGCCAGCAGCCGGTCTTCGTCGCTAATTTTTCGAACGCGCAATTAAGCCTGCTCGGACTGCCGCCCGATCCGGAGGCGATCACCGTCACTTTGCGCCAGCCGCGGCTCGACCGCGTTGCCGGTCCGGGCGCCGGAATGATCTTCCAGGCCGACGCCGTCGACGTCGCAGGACGCATTATCGCCGGCTCCGCGCGCAGCAATCCGGTGATCGAAGCGACCGGGCATTTCACCGACGCGACCGCGCCGACATTTCATCCGCTGTTGGCCGAACCGCTGCAAGGCGACGTCGACTTCGTCATGCGCGGCTTTAACGACTTCGCACCGAAACCGTGGCCCGCTTTATTTCGCGAGATGGCGGCGTCCGGCGGCGGCATCGAGATCAAGACGGTGCGGATCGAACGGCCCGACGCCATCATCGTCGGCAACGGAACACTGACTTTAAACCCGCAAGGCAAGCTCAACGGCCTCGTCCAAGTCGCGGTCGTCGGCATCGAGAATATCGTTCCGCTGCTCGGCATCGATCAGTTGATCGGACAAGGCATAGACCGGCTCACCGGCGGCAGCGGTTCGGCGAGCCAAGGCCTCAACGCGCTCGACCGCTTGGTGCCGGGATTGGGCGGCGTGGTCCGCCAGAACGCCGCGTCGAGCGTGGTCGAGAACATCAAAAAGATGGGGCAGCCGACCGAGATCGACAAAAAGCCGGCGGTGGCTCTGCCGCTGCGCGTCGAAGACAGCGTGATCTATCTCGGCCTCATTCCGCTCGGCGTCGTGCCGCCGCTGTTTTGAGCGACGCGCTTACCGGCGCCGATCCGTATGCCAGCCGACGCGTGCATCCGGCACGGAATCGGTCGAAGCGAAATACGGCTTGATGTCGAGAAGCGGCGTGCCGTCGAGACAGTCGAGGCCGACGACCGAAAGCCTATTGCCTTCGATGCGGATCAGCCGCGCGACCGAAACCGCGATCGGATTGGGCCGCGCCGGCGAGCGCAGCGCGAACGTACCACGGTGTTCGGCGTAATGACGCGGCCATTGCAGCACGAGGTCGCGCCGCGACTGATCCATCCAGTAGAGCAGCAGCACGTGCGTGACGGTCTCCAAGCCCTTTAGACCTTCGGCCCAACGCGGGTCGAGCTCGACAGTGCAGATTTCGTCGGAGCCGCGCGCGTTCTTCGGGCAGTCTTCGCGCCGCTTCCAGGGCGTGCGGATTCGGCCGATATAATAGAGCGCGGCGTCCGGCCGCGCCGGCAGTTCGACTGTGTTTTCGCCCTCACGCAGCCCGTAGGCATCGCCATCCGTGGGCGCGCGCCGGGCTTGATTGGCGGGCTTCGTCGTCTCGGGCATGACGGCAAATTGGCACGCAGCCGGCACCGCCGCCAGTACCGCAACCGGTACCGCCGCGGGGACGCGGCGTCCGGTTCCGCCTTGCGGCCCACCGCCCAAGTGCCCATCAATGTGGGAGCTATCCCATTAATCTTGCATCAATCTATTTAATGACATAAAGATATCTTTATATCAAAAGAAGAACTGCAGCATACCCTCGAAAATGCCGATGGATCAAGAACAACTGACGTTTTCCGGGCTGACGACGACGCTCAAGGCCGCGGGCGAAACCACCCGGCTGCGCATTCTGGCGCTGCTGGCGGAGGCTGAATTGACCGTGTCGGACCTCACCGAAATTTTGCGCCAATCGCAGCCTCGGCTGTCTCGCCACCTGCGGCTTTTGGCCGAGGCGCGGCTGGTCGAGCGCTTCCGCGAAGGCGCCTGGGCCTTCTACCGCCTCGGCGAGCAGGGCGGCAACGACATCGCCCGCACGCTGATCGCCCGCCTCGACCCCGAAGATCCGGTCATCGCCCGCGACCGCGAGCGGCTCGCCGCGGTGCGCGCTACCCGCGCCTCGGTCGCGCAGAACTACTTCCGCCGGCATGCCGCCGAGTGGGACCGCATCCGCAAGCTCCATGCCGCCGACGCCGCCGTCGAAGAAGCGATCCGCAAGGCGCTTGCCGACAAGCCGATCCGCGCGCTGCTCGATCTCGGCACCGGCACCGGGCGCATGCTTGAACTGTTCGCCGGCGATATCGAGCGCGGGCTTGGGCTCGATCTGTCGCTCGACATGCTGTCGCTGGCGCGGGCCCGGCTCGATCGCGCAGGCCTCAAACATTGCAGCGTGCGCCACGGCGACATCTACGACCTCGCGCTGCCGCGCGACAATTTCGACGTCGTCATCATCCATCAGGTGCTGCACTTCCTCGACGACAGCGCACGCGCCATCCGCGAAGCGGCGCGCGTCTTGCGGCCGGGCGGCCGGCTCGTGGTCGTCGACTTCGCGCCGCACGATCTCGAATTCCTGCGCGAGGAGCATGCCCATCGCCGCCTCGGCTTCGCGCCCGAGACTGTGACGCAATGGCTCGAAGCCGCGGGCCTCGACGTATTGCGGCAGGAAACTTTCGCACCCGGGCCGGAAGGCAAGATCGCGATATCGCTGTGGCTGGCGCGCGATCCGCGCATTCTTTTGGCGCAACCGTCGACGCAGGTGGCGTGATGATAACGCCCCGCCCCAGCCGTTTCGTCGAGGCCGGCGGCCGCCGCGGCCTGCATGTCTCGTTCGAATTCTTCCCGCCGAAGAGTGCGGAGATGGAGCAATCGCTCTGGGAATTGATTAGGCGGCTCGCGCCGCTGAAACCGAATTTCGTCTCGGTGACCTATGGCGCCGGCGGCTCGACGCGCGAGCGCACCCACGCCACCGTGAAGCGCATCCTCGCCGAGACCATGCTGACGCCGGCCGCGCACCTGACTTGCGTTGCCGCGAGCCGCGACGACGTCGACGCCGTTATCCGCGGCTATGCCGAAGCCGGCGTGCGCCATATCGTGGCGCTGCGCGGCGATCCGGTGAGCGGCATCGGCGAACGCTACACGCCGCATCCCGGCGGTTATCAGAACGCCGCCGATCTCGTCGCCGGCATCAAGCGCATCGCCGATCTCGAGGTCTCGGTCTCCGCTTATCCGGAAAAGCATCCGGACAGTCCCTCCGTCGCCGCCGATATCGATATGCTCAAGGCCAAGGTCGACGCCGGCGCGACGCGGGCGATGACGCAGTTCTTTTTCGAGAATTCGCTCTACTTCCGTTATCTCGACCGCGTGCGCTCTGCCGGCATCGATATCCCGATCGTGCCGGGAATCCTTCCCGTGCAGAATTTCAAACAGACCAAGAATTTTGCCGAGCGCACCGGCGCGTCGGTTCCGGCCTGGCTCGCCGAGCGCTTCGATGGCCTCGACGACGATCCGGCGACGCGCAAGCTCATCGCCGCCGCCGTCGCCGCCGAACAGGTCATCGACCTCGTCGATCACGGCGTGACCGACTTTCATTTCTACACCATGAACCGCGCCGATCTCGGCTACGCGATCTGCCACCTGCTCGGCATGCGGCCCGATCACGGCACTTCACCCGCTTCCCCCTCCGCGGCCGTCAAGGAGCGCGCGTAATCCGATGAACAGGATCGCGCCAAAATCCAAAGCCGAATCCACGCTGCGCCGTCTCGCCGGCGAGCGCATTCTCGTGCTCGACGGCGCCATGGGCACGATGATCCAGGCGCTGCGGCTCGACGAGGAAGCGTTTCGCGGCGCCCGCTTCGACGCATGGAACCGCGAAGTGCGCGGCAACAACGACCTTCTCAATCTAACGCAACCCGACGCCATCCGCTCGATCCACCTCGCCTATTTCCGCGCCGGCGCCGATATCGTCTCGACCAATACGTTTTCTTCGACGCGGATCGCGCAGGCCGATTACGGCATGGCGGAGATCGCCTATGAGCTGAACGCGGACGGCGCGCGGCTGGTTCGCGAAGCGGCCCGCATCGCGGAGGAAGAGGACGGCCGCCAGCGCATCGTCGCCGGCGCCATTGGCCCGACCAACCGCACGGCATCGATCTCGCCGGACGTGTCCAATCCCGGCTTTCGCGCCATCACCTTCGATCAGTTGCGCGAGGCCTATGGCGAACAGGTGCGCGGCCTGATCGACGGCGGCGTCGATGCGCTATTGATCGAGACCATTTTCGACACGCTAAACGCCAAGGCCGCGATCTTCGCCATCGCCGACGAGCTTTCCGCGCGCGGCATCAATCTGCCGATCATGATTTCCGGCACCATCACCGACCGCTCGGGCCGTTTTCTCTCCGGCCAGACGCCGGAAGCGTTCTGGAATTCGATCGCGCATGCATCGCCGGTCAGCGTCGGGCTCAATTGCGCGCTCGGCGCCAAGGAGATGCGCGCGCATATCGCCGAACTCGGCCGCGTCGCCGACACACTGATCTGCGCCTATCCCAATGCCGGGCTGCCCAACGAATTCGGCCATTACGACGAAGGCCCCGACGCCATGGCGACGCAGCTCGGCGAATTCGCCGCGTCCGGCCTCGTCAATATCGTCGGCGGCTGCTGCGGCACGACGCCCGACCATATCCGCGCCATCGCTCGCGCCGTCGCCGGCAAGACGCCGCGCAGGATCCCCGAGATCGCGCCGCGGCTGCGGCTCTCCGGCCTCGAACCGTTCACGCTGACGCCGGAAATTCCGTTCGTGAATATCGGCGAGCGTACCAACGTCACCGGCTCGGCGCGCTTCCGCAAGCTCGTCACCGCGGGCGACTATCCCGCCGCGCTTGCTGTGGCGCGCGATCAGGTCGAAAGCGGCGCGCAGATCATCGACGTCAATATGGACGAGGGGCTTCTCGACTCCGAGAAGGCCATGACCACGTTCCTCAATCTGGTCGCGGCGGAGCCCGACATCGCGCGCGTGCCGGTGATGATCGATTCATCCAAGTTCTCGGTGATCGAAGCCGGCCTTAAATGCGTGCAAGGCAAACCGGTGGTAAACTCGATCTCGCTCAAGGAAGGCGAAGAGGCTTTCATCCACCACGCCGAAACCGTGCGCCGCTACGGCGGAGCCGTCGTCGTCATGGCGTTCGACGAAACCGGCCAGGCCGATACGCTCGAAAAGAAGCAAAGGATTTCGGCGCGCGCCTACGACATTCTGGTCAACCGCGTCGGTTTCCCGCCACAGGACATCATCTTCGACCCGAACATATTTGCCGTCGCGACCGGCATGGAGGAGCACAATAATTACGGCGTCGACTTCATCGAGGGCACGCGCTGGATTCGGCAGAACCTGCCGCATGTCCACGTCTCGGGCGGCGTCTCCAACCTGTCGTTCTCGTTCCGCGGCAATGAAGCGGTCCGCGAAGCCATGCATGCGGTGTTCCTCTATCACGCCATCAAAGCCGGCATGGATATGGGCATCGTCAATGCCGGCCAGATCGCGGTCTATGACGATCTCGATCCGGAATTGCGCACGGCTTGCGAAGACGTCGTGCTCAATCTCCGCCCGGACGCCGCCGAACGGCTCCTAGCGCTCGCCGAACGGCATCGCGGCCACGGCAAAGAGAAGAAGGAAGCCGATCTGTCCTGGCGCGAAATGCCGGTCGAAAAGCGGCTATCGCATGCATTGGTTCACGGCATTACTGACTTCATCGCCGAGGACGTCGAGGAAGCCCGGCTGAAGGCCCCTCGCCCACTTGCGGTGATCGAAGGCCCGTTGATGGACGGCATGAACGTGGTCGGCGATCTGTTCGGCTCGGGCCGGATGTTTCTGCCGCAGGTCGTCAAATCGGCGCGGGTGATGAAGCAGGCCGTGTCGCACCTGATGCCCTATATGGAGCAGGATCGCGACGGCCGTGAACATTCCTCCGCGAACGGCAAGATCGTGCTCGCCACCGTCAAGGGCGACGTGCACGACATCGGCAAGAACATCGTCGGCGTCGTGCTTCAGTGCAACAATTACGACGTCGTCGATCTCGGCGTCATGGTGCCGGCGGAGAAAATCATCCAGGCCGCGGTCGAGGAACGCGCCGACATCGTCGGGCTCTCGGGCCTCATCACACCCTCGCTCGACGAAATGTGCCACGTCGCCGCCGAGCTGGAGCGACAGGGTTTCGATGTGCCGCTCTTGATCGGCGGCGCCACCACGAGCCGCGTGCATACCGCCGTCAAGATTCATCCCAATTACCGGCGCGGTCAGACGGTCTATGTCAATGACGCGAGCCGCGCCGTCGGCGTTGTCTCGTCCTTGCTGTCGCGCGATGCGCGCGAGCGTTACGTCAGCGATATTCGCGCCGAATATGCGCGAATCGCGACCGCACACGCCCGCGGCGAAGAGAACAAGCAGCGGCTGCCGCTCGCCGACGCGCGCGCCAATGCGCTGAAGCTCAACTGGTCCGGCAATTACGTGCCGCCGGTGCCGCGTCTGATCGGCGCGCGCACGCTGACCGACATTCCGATCGCCGAGCTGGTCGATTACATCGACTGGTCGCCGTTCTTCTCCACCTGGGAGCTCAACGGCAAATACCCGGCGATCCTGCAGGATGGGACCGTCGGCGAAGCCGCGCGCAGCCTGTTCGCCGACGCGCAAGCCATGCTGAAAAAAATGATCGCCGACAAATGGTTCCGCGCCAGCGCCGTAATCGGCTTCTGGCCGGCCAACAGCGAGGGCGACGATATTCTGGTGTTCGGCGACCGAGCGAGAAAGAAACCGATCGCGACTTTGCACACGCTGCGGCAGCAGTTGGCGCGCCGCGAGGGCCGCGCCAATGTCGCGCTGGCCGATTTCGTCGCGCCGCGCAGCAGCGGGCTCGCCGATTATATCGGCGCGTTTGCGGTGACGGCCGGGCTCGGCGAGGAAGCCGTGGTCGACCGTTTCAAACAGGCCAACGACGATTATTCCGCGATCATGGCGAAGGCGCTCGCCGACCGTCTTGCCGAAGCGCTCGCCGAGCGTATGCATCAGCGCGCGCGCCGCGAATTCTGGGCCTACGCTCCAGACGAGGCGCTGCGCAGCAACGAACTGATCGGTGAGCAATATCGCGGCATTCGCCCGGCGCCCGGCTACCCGGCGCAGCCCGACCACACCGAAAAGGCGACGTTGTTCAAGCTCCTTGACGGCGAGCGCGCCATCGGCGTGAAGCTCACCGAAAGTTTCGCCATGTGGCCCGGCGCCTCGGTCTGCGGCCTTTATTTCAGCCATCCCGACAGTTATTATTTCGGCGTCGGCAAGATCGAGCGCGACCAGGTCGAGGATTACGCCAGGCGCAAGGGCGAGACTTTTGCGGCCATGGAAAAATGGCTGGCGCCGATCCTCAATTACGATCCGCTGGCGGCGGCGCGCACGGCGGCGGAGTAGCGACGCTGCGCTGAATCATATCCGTCATCCTGAGGTGGCCGCGCGGCGGCCCTCGAAGGATACGGCCGAAGCGCCGAGGCCGTCGTCCTTCGAGGCTCGCTGCGCTCGCACCTCAGGATGACGGAAGAACTTTACGCGCCCAGCTTCTTCGCGATCGCCTGCTCGACAAACAGCGCCGCTTCGAGCGCGGCACGGTCGCGGCCGAAGCGGCCAACGATTTGCACGCCGAGCGGCAAGCCGTTCTCGCTCAAGCCCGGCACGTTGACGCAAGGGCTGCCCATCAGCGTCCATAGCCGGTTGAACATCGCATTGCCGGTCGTCGCAAAACCATGAGGCGCTGAGCCCGGCGCCGACGGCGTGAGGATCACGTCGTAATCCGCCATGGTGTCGGCGAACGCCTGGCGGGCGCGGCTTGCGGTGCGGCGCGCCGCGTCGTAGGCGGCGGCGGTAATGGAGACCGCGGCATCGAGTGCCGCGCGCAGTCTCGCGTCGATCATGTCGCGATGGTGGTCGTATTCCCACGCCACCGCGCAGAGATTTTCGTAATCCTGGATCGTGTGCTGCGCCAAATAAGCGTCCTCGAAGATCGGCGGCAGCGTGATCTCGGTGACCATGGCGCCGGCGGATTGCGCGATCTTGGCTGCAGTTTCGATGGCCTTGTGCATCGCCTCACTCGCCTGCGGCCACAGATGCGTGCGCGCAACGGCAATGCGCGGCGCCGAAGGCGCAGTGCTATCGACGCGAAGATCGCGCGCGAGAATGGCACCGGCGACGAAGGCGACATCGACGACGCTCGCGCCGAACAAACCGGCAGTGTCGAGATGCCAGGCGACGTCCTTGACGCCGACCAGGGGGATCAGGCGATAGGACGGTTTGAAAGCGGCAACGCCGCAGAACGCGGCGGGGCGGATCACCGAACCCGCGGTCTGCGTGCCGAACGCCATCGGCAGCATGCCGGCGGCGACGGCCGCTGCCGAGCCCGACGACGAACCGCCGGGCGTATGTTCGAGATGATGCGGATTGCGCGTCGTCGACGGCACGAGCGACGCCATTTCGGTCGTGACGGTCTTGCCGATGACGATGCCGCCGCAGCGCCGCGTCAACGCCACCGCGCTTGAATCCGCGCGCGGCCGGTAACCGGCATAGATCGGCGAACCGTATTGCGTCGGCAGATCTGCCGTATCGAAAATATCCTTAAAGCCTACGGGCAGACCGCGCAGCGGCGTGCCGGACAGGCGCGGCTCGTCGGCGACGCGCCGCGCCGCATCAAGATCGAGCGCGACGAAGGCGCCGACGTCTTTCTCGCGTGCAGCGATAGCTTGCGCGCAGAGATCGATCGCGGCGCGCGACTTGAGTTCACCGGACTCCAGACGGCGGACAAGATCGAGCGCAGACAGCATCGTTTTTTCTCCCGCCGTTTTTCTTCGGGCCTTCTTTTGGCGATGTGGCCCGAAACCCGGTTCCGGATCAAGGGGTCATGGTTAATGGGCGGTTCACGCGCATCGTTGAGCAGTCTTTAAGGGAATTGCTCGCATTGTCCGCGCATGGCGCGCGGAGTTCGTTGGTACCTCGTCAGCTCCCTCGTCCTCGTCGCTTTGATCGCTGTCGCCGGCTGCAGCCATTACATGCTCGCCGAGCGCGAGCCATGGCGAGCTGAGGCGGAACTGTCGTGTCTGAATTCCGGCGCGGTGAAAGAGTCGGCGGCGCGGGTCCGCATCGCTCCGATCGACGGCCCCGGCGCCTGCGGCATCACCTATCCGCTGCGCGTGTCGGCGCTCGGCGACAACGCCGCACTCGGTTACGACGACGAATCCATGCGCCCGCCAGGTGCAATTCCCAACGGCGCTATCCCCAACAGCGCGATGCCGCAGAGCTGGCCGGGCCAGAGTTCAAATCAGGGATACGGCCAGACCAACAACGCGCCCTATGCACCGCCGATGCGTTCGAGCACCATCCAATCGAGCACATTGCCGCCGGTGCAGCAAAGCGGACCGCCCTACAATCCCTATCAACAATCTGCCGCGCCCCAATCCTATCCTTCGCAAAGCTATCCGGCGCAGCCGCCGTACCAGTCATCGCAACAATATCCGCAAACCTATCGCGCGCCGCAATCGATCGCGCAGGCCGGCCAGCCGCTGTCGCTCAATCCGCCGGGACCGCCGGAACCCGACGACGACGAAGACGTCGGCATTCCGGGCGGGCCGCCGCATCCTTATTACGGCGGACCGAACGCGGCGCCCTATTCGCCGCGCCAAGCTCCGATGCAGACATTGCCGCAGCAACCGCTGCCGCCGCTGGGGCCGCCCGACGCGCGGATGGCAGCAGCAGCCGCAACGCCGGTCGCGGTGCAGCCGGCGGCGACGCTCGCCTGCCCGATCGTGTCGGCGCTCGATCAATGGATCACCGGCGCGGTGCAGCCCGCGGCGCTGCGCTGGTTTCGCCAGCCGGTGGTCGAGATCAAACAAATCTCGGCCTATTCCTGCCGCGGCATGAACGGCAATCCGAACGCGCATATTTCCGAACACGCCTTCGGCAACGCGCTCGACGTCGCCGAATTCGATCTCGCCGACGGCCACAAGGTCAGCGTGCAATATGGCTGGCACGGTTCGCCGGAGGAGCAGGGATTCCTGCACGACGTGCAGTCTGCCGCCTGCGACGAGTTCACCACCGTCTTGGCGCCCGGCGCCAATGTCTATCACTACAATCACATCCACGTCGATCTGATGCGGCACTATAACAGCCGCCACATCTGCGAGCCCTCGGCGATCCCCGGCGAAGTCGCCGCCGCCCGCGTACGTTCGCGCTTCGCCGCGCAGCATTACGGCGATCCGAACGTCACCGGCTCGATCAAGGGCAAAACACACGATCGCCCGCTCGGCTATTCGAGCGAGGACGATGACAGTCTGCCGGAAGCCGTGCCGGGCGAGGATTAGTTCCTCCTCTCTCCGCGCGCGGGGGAGAAGGTTGGGATGAGGGGGCGCAACCGACCTGCTGAGGCTCACGGATAGGCCCCATCACCCGCCGCGTTTCGCGCGGACGACCTCTTCCCGCGCGGCGGGGAGAGGTGATCAGTGCCCTTGCATCTGCTGCAGCACCGCCGCGCTCGGCCAGCAATCGACCTTGAGCCCGTTCTTCTTCTGATAATCGCCGAGCGCGGCCCGCGTCAGCATGCCGGCCTTGCCGTCGATCTTGTCGTGGTAATAGCCGCGCGCGGTGAGGATTTGCTGCATGCGGTCGAGATCGGCGGTCGGCAGTTGCGCGACCTTGCCCCATGGTGTCTCGAACGACGCGGTTTGCGGCCGCGGATCGGCAATGCGGTCGGCGAGATGGCCGACGAACAGAACGTAGAGGTCGGAGAAATTATATTCCTTGATGACGAAGTAGTTTTTGGTGGCGAGAAATGACGGCCCGTAGAGTCCGGCCGGCTGGAGCAGCGACGCGGTCGCCTCGCGCTCGGCCGCCGAAAGCGATCGGCCGTAAGCCGGCACGAAGCCGCGCTTGAGCCATTCGCTGATCGGCAGCGTGTTGTCGGGCACGCCGATGGTGCAATCGACATTCGCCGGCGGATGCACCTCATAGGCCCACGGCACGCCGCGCTGCCAGCCCTTGTCCAGCAATTGCTTGGCGGCTGACGCCAGCGCATCCGGCACCGAATTCCAGATATCGGCCTTGCCGTCGCCGTCGAAATCGACGGCGTATTTCAAATAATCCGACGGCAGGAATTGCGTGAGACCCATGGCGCCGGCCCAGGAGCTCTTCATGTCGGCGAGCTTGACTTGCCCTTGCTGCAGGATTTTCAGCGCCAGCAAAAACTCGTTCTGGAACTGCTCCTTGCGCTTGCCGGTATAGGCCTGCGTCGCCAAGACGCGGATGGCGTTGCGCTTGTCGGTTTGGCGGCCGTAATCGGTTTCGCGGCCGTAGATCGCGAGCAGCACCGCAGGCGGCGTGCCGAATTGCTTCTCGATGGCGGTGAGCGGCGCGCGGTATTGCTCGTAGAGCTTGCGGCCGTCGATGGCGAGCCGGTCGATCGATGTTTCCTTGATGTAATCGGCCGGCGTCTGCACAAATTCGGGCTGGCCCGCGGCGGGTTTTTCCGGCCGTCCCGGCAGCACCAGATCGGGCAGCGTGTAGTCCGGTTCGAGCCCGCGCGTCGCCGTGTCGAAGGTCGCGCGCGAGATGCCGAGCGCTTGCGCCTGCGGCCACAGCGATTGCAGCCAGGTCTGGAAGGCGGGATCGGCGGATGCAGATCGCGCAAACAAGGAAACGAACAAAACGATTGCGCCGAGATAGCGATTTGACTTCATCCGCACACCTCTCGGTCGTCATGCCCGCGCTTGTCGCGGGCGTCCACGTCATTGGCGCATCGCAAGCACAAGACGTGGATGGCCGGGTCAAGCCCGGCCATGACGAATGGGAATTTATCTTACCGCCAGGATGAACAGCCGCGGAAAGCGCAGCAGCACCTTGCCGTCGTAGCGCGGCTGATAGGCGTTGACGATCTTGGCGGTATAGACGGCGAGAAATTTTTCGCGATCCTCCGCGCCGAGCGGCGACAGGAACGGCTGCAGGGACGAGCCCTTGAACCATTCGGTGATCGCCTGCGGCGACGCCATGACGTGATTGTAGACGGTGTGCCAGATGTCGATATGGGAAGCGACCGGCTTGAGCAGGTCGTAATATTGCTCGGGCGACGGCAGGTCGTCGCGCGGCGCGGCTTTGACTTCCGGATGATCTTTCCACGGACCGCTCTCGCCGACCTCGCGCTGAAAGCGCAGCGCCGGCTCGCGCGTATTGTCGGGCATCTGAATGGCAAGCACGCCGCCCTGCGGCATCGCCTCGATCAGCCGGCGCATGATCGCGGGATGTTCGGGCAGCCATTGCATGACGGCATTGCCGAAGATGAGATCGGTGCGCGGGTCCGGCTTCCAATCGGCGAGATCGGCCTCGATGAAGGAGCAGTTCGGCAGCCGCTCGCGCGCCTTGCGCAACATGTCGGGCGAGGAATCCAGCCCGACAATTTGCGAATTCGGATAGCGCTCGACCAGAAGCTCGGTCGAATTGCCGGGGCCGCAGCCGAGATCGACCACGAGATTAGGCTTTTGCAGCGGCACCTGCGCCAAGAGATCGCGCGGCGGCCGCGTGCGTTCGTCCTCGAATTTCAGGTATTGCCGGGCGCTCCAGTCTTCCATGACCCCCTCTGGCCCCCTTGCCCTGCCGTGACACGTTCTCGTTATCGGACTTTCCGCTACGATTCGGATATTCCTTATTTCCTAGAGCATGATCCCGAAAAGTGGAACCCGGTTTTCGGACAAGAACATGCTCAAATTAGATGCCGGGAGTTCCCGTCAGTGTCTTTGCGCAGCATAGCCCTGGGCTTTCTTGTCGCCGCAGGCTGTGCCGGGCCGGCGGCCGCCCAATTCAAGAGAGACCTGCCGCCGGTCACCTGCGCGACCGTCGACAGTATCGGCGTCGCGGAGATGGCAACCGACGGCACCATCACCTTGCACCTGAAGTCGCTATGGCCGGATCCGCGCGAAGACAGCGACCTGACCTATGCGCCGGACGATCCGCAATATGACGACATCAAGAAGCATCTCGGCGGGATCACGCCGGGCCAATCAAAGCCGATCCCGCCGTTTTGCTAAAGGCGCGAACTCAAATCTAGCGCTCCGAGGGAGCGCCGGCATTGAGAAAGGCGACCGACGCAATCTCTCTGGGCTGGCTGCGCGAATGGCCATTCGCATGACCTTGGCTCGCTTGACTATGACCGGCTTGACCGTGACGAGGCTGCTTTCGTGCCTTGTCGCGGGATTGCCAGTGACGGTCCTTGTTGGCTCCGTCCTTACCCGGCCCGCGATTGCTCGACCCGCGATTGCCTGAGCCGCGGTTGCCCGAACCATGATTGCCGGATCCGCGATTGCCGGAACCTTGATGGCCCGAACCATGCGGACGGCCGGAAGCCTGTTTTGTGGTTTGCGGTTCGTCACGCCCGGCATGCGACCGTTTGTCGGTCACCGGGATCGAGATGCGGATCAGCTTCTCGATGTCGCGGAGGAACGCCATTTCCTCGCCGTCGCACAGCGAGATCGCGATGCCCTCGGCACCGGCGCGTGCGGTGCGGCCGATACGGTGCACATACGTCTCCGGCACGTTGGGCAGATCGAAATTGACCACGTGGCTGACGCCGTCGACGTCGATGCCGCGCGCGGCGATGTCGGTGGCGACCAGCGTCTTGACCTTGCCGTCGCGAAACGCCGACAGCGCGCGCTCGCGCTGGCCTTGCGACTTGTTGCCGTGGATGGCCTCGGCCGCGATGCCTGACTGTTCGAGCCGGCGCGCGACTTTGTCGGCGCCGTGCTTGGTGCGGGTGAAGATCAGGACGCGGTCGACCGGTTCGTTGCGCAGCACCTCGACGAGGATCGCGGGCTTTGCCGCGCGGTCGACACGGATGACGCGCTGTTCGACGCGATCGGCCGTCGCGGCGACGGGCGTGACCGCGACCTTGACCGGGTCGTGCAGCATTTGCGCCGCGAGCTCGGAAATAGCGCGCGGCATGGTGGCGGAAAACATCAGCGTCTGCCGTTTCTTCGGGAGCTTAGTCACGATCTTACGGATGTCATTGATGAAGCCCATGTCGAGCATGCGGTCAGCCTCGTCGAGCACAAAGCACTCGACGCCATCCAGACGCAGCGCATTGCTTTTGACGAGATCGAGGAGCCGGCCGGGCGTGGCGACAAGAATATCCACGCCGTTGAGCAGCGAACGGACCTGCGCGCCCATCGACACGCCGCCGATTGCGAGCGCGGACTTCATGCGCAGATGACGGCCGTAAGTGCGGAAACTGTCGAGGATCTGCCCGGAGAGTTCACGCGTCGGACTCAACACCAATACACGGCAGCTCTTGCGCTCGGGTGTACGGACGTTTTCGGCAAGACGATGCAGGATCGGCAGCGCGAAGGCGGCGGTCTTGCCGGTTCCGGTCTGCGCAATTCCGATCACGTCGCCTCCCGACATGACGATCGGAATGGTTTGCGCCTGGATCGGGGTCGGGGTTTCGTATTTCTCTTCGGTGAGGGCTCGGGTGATGGCGTGGTTAAGTTTAAAGTCGCTAAAGTTGGTCAATGAACAGGCTTTCTGTTGCGCTCCGCCACAGCCGTTGCGCGATACGCCACGGGAGGCAGAGCGGGGTAAAAGGACACCCCGCGCGTTCTGGGCTGTCTATGAAAAGGGAAGTTTGCGAGCCAGAAGCCAATTAACGGACTTAACCGTTAGTAGGATTTAACCAATAGCCGAGTTCAACCTGGTCCCGTACACGCTGCTCGCTGCGGACCGAATCGGTCGCAGGGCGTATATGCGCTATTGATGTGTCGGTTTCAAGGCAAGAGTTTGCCCAGCGCAATGGGGCTGCCGCGAAGGCAGAATTGCCCATTGATTGCACGCCCAGACGATGCCTGAGAGGAATTCGAACTCAAGGATGCGCAAAGCGCACCGCCTTCGGCGGCGACCCTTCGGGTCGTCCTTGAGTTCGAATTCCTCTCAGGCAAAATGGCGAGCGTGCAATCAATGGAGACTTGGCGCTGCGGCCAGCGCTCAGACGAATCTGAGCCACGACCTAAGGCATTGGCGTTAATGTTGCAGCAAGTAGCAAGATTTGGCTTTGCTCTTCTCTTGGGTCTTGCCTTGGCGCTTCTCGCCGCCGACCTCAGCGCCGCGCACGCGACCAACCCCCCGATACCTTGTGAAGCCGTCGACAGCGTCGGCACCGCGAAAATGTCGCCCGACGGCACCATCACGCTCCGCGTTCACGCGCTGTGGCCGCAGCCGTTCGCCGAAACCAAACTCGTCTACGCGCCCGGCAATCCGCAATATGACGCGATCAGACGCCATCTCGGCGGCCTATCGCCCGGCCAATCCAAGCTGGTGCCGCCAATGTGCGGGACTAATTCCGAGCCGTGAGCTGATCGGCGCTGCTGCCGATGGCGCCCATGACGTTGACATAGATCGGATCTCGGCGCGTACTACCAAGGTCGGAAAAGAGTATTTGTCAGCGCCATTTTGTTAGGACCATGGGGCTGGTCATGACAAGTAAAACCACGGAGCTGCCGCCCGCAGTATTTGTGGTCGACGACGACGCCTCGGTCCGCGAGGCGCTCGACGGCCTATTCCGGTCGATCGGCTTGCAGGCGAAGACCTTTGGTTCGGCCGCCGAGTTCCTGCAAAACAAGCTTCCCGACGCGCCAAGCTGTCTGGTGCTCGACGTGCGGCTCCCCGGTCTCAGCGGGCTTGATTTTCAGGCGGAGCTCGCCGCGGCGGGACTGCACATTCCGATTATTTTCATGACCGGCCACGGCGATATTCCGATGACCGTGAAGGCCATGAAAGCCGGGGCCATCGAATTCCTGCCGAAGCCGTTTCGCGACCAGGACATGCTCGATGCCGTGCAACAGGCGCTGGAGCGCGATCGCGAACGCCGCCAGCGCAACAGTGGGCTTGCCAAGCTGAAGTCTCACTTCGACACGCTCACGCCGCGCGAGCAGGAAGTCATGGCCCTGGTGACGGCCGGCCTAATGAACAAGCAAGTCGCCGGCGAGATCGGCGTGAGCGAGATCACCGCGAAGGTCCATCGCGGGAACATCATGCGGAAAATGGGGGCGAAATCGCTCGCCGAACTGGTGCGCATGGCGGACGCGCTGGGCGTTCGCCGGCCGAATTCTTAAGCACCTATACATTGGTATAGTTTTATTCGCGCTGCGCCGACTCAAATATGTCCGCACCCTCAGTGACGCGTCCCACCTCATGCACATCAGACCACATGCATATCAGACAAGGACTTCGATACGGTGAATTCGACTTTGATCTCTATCATCGATGATGACCGCTCTGTCCGCGAAGCCATACAAGGCTTGATTCGATCTCTCGGTTACGCGACGGCCGCCTTCGGATCCGCGGAAGAGTATCTCGATTCAGGCCGCATTCGCGACACCTCGTGCATCATTACCGACCTGCAAATGCCCGGCCTGAGCGGCATCGACCTGCAGAGCCGGCTCATCGCCGACGGCCACCGCACCCCCATCATCTTCGTGACGGCGTTTCCGAGCGATCGGCTGCGCAAGCACGCGCTCGACGCCGGCGCCTACGGCTTCCTGGACAAGCCCTTCGACGAACCGAGCCTGATCGCCTGTATCGACAAGGCGCTGCAGCATCCGATCCCGAACTGAACCAATCACGCGTTGCCGCGTGCGGCCCTGCGACAGACCCGTGACCGCGCGCCTTCTTTGATCTCGGCTAAGCACGCCTATACCAAGGTATAGGTCCGCTGACCGAGTTTGTTACTCGGCGTTTACCAATGGTCAATGGGACCGCGCGGTGCAGCTTTTTACTCTCTCTGTCAAAACGAGACGTCGGGGAGAGCATCATGTCAAACATCGCTACGCCGGAATTCGTCGGTCGCCGCCATCTGATGCACTGCGCCGCAGTGGCGTTCGCCCTCGCCGCCGCGTTCATCGTGGTCTCAGTACCAAAGCCGGATGCGGCAGCGGCCGGCATGACCGATAACGACGCTAAAGCTGCCTGCCTCCACGCCTGCTGCGTTCAGACCTGCTGCCTCCAGACTTGGCCGTATTACGAGCGCTCCTGCCTTCGCGACAACCGCCGATGGAACGGCAATGCCGCCGCCGTGCGCGTTATCGCGATCAATGGTGAGGTTCGCCGTCACGTGTCGCGTCAATAAACGCCGGTCGGGAGACACAAAATGCGTGCATCATTCGATCAAAAGCTCGTGGCTGCTTCAGGTTTTCTGATCCTTTGCTCCATCGGCGCCTGCATTGTCGGCGCGACGAATGCCCCAGGTGCATCGGTTCGCAGCGCATCGAGCGAAGTCACCGATGTCAATCGCATCAACAAAGGCGACCAACTGACAACCTCGTCCATTCGCCAAGTGCACCAGAGCCAAGCGCAGCAGAGATTATCGCCGGCGGGCGGCATGAAGACATCGCTGCAACGCCCACCATTGGGATGCGATCCGGCATTCAGCCCTGTCGCCGATCCGACGCGCGCCGGCGTCTACAAGCGCTGCACCGCCTAAGCCAGTCGGGAACCGGCGGCCGCCTGCCGCGTTCTATACCAACGTATAGCCGAGCTTACCTGCGTACAATGTCACGACACCGCGGCATCAACTAACATCCGATAACAGAACAACCAAGAAAACAGAACAAGCCGGATCAAACGGCGTCGGCGTCAATAGAGATAGGGAAGGTTGCCATGAACCATTCCATGTACGGTGCCGATCGCGGCACCCATCTCAAGATCGTCGTGATCGGCCTTCTATGCGCGGTGTTGTTCGCCGTCATCGGTAAATTCGCGCTGGTCGGCAGCGGCTTGGATCTCGGCACCGCGCCGCTCGTCACAGCCGGTCAACCCGCCGTCGTGAGCGGCCAATTGCCGACGGTGCGATGATGTATCCGCAAATCAGCCGAGCCGGATTTTCCGCAAGCAGCGCACGGGGCCTGAGCTTCGATCTGGTCGGGATTGCAACGATTGCGATCGGCATCGTGGTGATGACGGCGCTGACGATGATGTTCTGACGCAACGCATTCGCGAAAGGAATTTACGCTAACCTCACCCCCGACACCCCACCCCTTGGTTAGCGTATCGCGGCCGGCTTCGCCCCCTCGGAGCCGGCCGCAACCATTTCGCATCAACGCAATCGGCCCGATTGAGTTTTTGTTTCGGCTAGAGTCTGATCCGTTTATATTGAAGCATATCCTGCGTTCCTGAAGTAGTTGGCGCACTCCTGCGCGTTGAAGGTACCGAGCAGCTCGCCGATGCGTCGCCAAGTGGCGTCGATGGTGCGCTCGGCCGCCTTGCGCAGGAGCGTTTTGAGTTTGGCGAAGACCTGCTCGATGGGATTGAGATCGGGGCTATAGGGCGGCAAGAAGAAGAGCTTGGCACCCGCGGCGCGCATGGCACGGCGCACCGCTTTGCTCTTATGGCTGCCGAGATTATCGATGATGACGATGTCGCCGGCTTTGAGCGTCGGCACGAGCATTTGCTCGACATAGGCCAGGAAGCTCTCGCCATTGATCGGGCCATCAATGACGCAAGGCGCGTCAATCCGATTTTGACGCAAGGCGGCCAGGAAGGTCAGCGTTCGCCAATGTCCCTGAGGCATCTTGGCCAGCAGCTGGTGCCCGCGCGGCGCCCAGCCGCGCAACCGCGTCATGTTGGTCTTGGCCCAAGTCTCATCGATGAAGATCAGCCGTGCCGGATCAAGCCGGTCTTGATACGCCTGCCACCGCCGACGCCTTCGCGCCACGTCGGGACGATCCTGCTCGGTGGCGAACAGAGTTTTTTTGAAGCTGATGCCAGCATGGTGGACCGTGCGCCAGACCGCACCGTAGCTCGTCACCACGCCGCGCTCGCCAAGCTCCACCACCAAGGCCCGCAAGGTCAGGTCTGGAACCGCGGCAAGGCGCGCCAAAAGCCAGTCCCGCTCGCCAGCCAGCGAACGCGGCCGATTGCCACCCATCCGCTTGGCCCCAGCGCTGCCGGTCGCACGGAACCGCTGCGACCACTTCACAACGCTCGCCACGCTCACTCGGTAAGTGGCTGCAACCTTGCGGCAGCTCTCGCCAGCTGCAACCGCCGCAATCACGCGCTCACGTAAATCGAGAGAATAAGGTCGTGCCATCAGATGCTGGCCTCCGATCCAGCCAGCATCTTGAATCAGAACCGCCCCGATTTGGCATTCCCAAA
The DNA here is from genome assembly GCA_963761185.1 of uncultured Alphaproteobacteria bacterium. GTDB lineage: Bacteria > Pseudomonadota > Alphaproteobacteria > Rhizobiales > Xanthobacteraceae > BOG-931. Next base: position 2,380,322 of record CAVXFY010000009.1, on the reverse strand, counting down.
TCGATTTCAATCCCGAGGAATCAGACTTTAGGAAGCCGCTTCAGAATCGGGGGCGCTCGCCTCACTCGGTTCGGTGGGCAGAACGAACCGAAACAAGGCTCCGGTTCTGCCGTCGGAGGACGCGGTCAGCCGACCGCCGTGATGCTCGATAATCATGCGGCAGATGGCGAGCCCCAGCCCCATGCCTTGCGCCTTGGTCGTAAAGAACGCGCCGAAAATGTCGTCCAGTTGCTTGGGGTCGATTCCCGGCCCGGAATCTTGCACCTCGACGACGATTGCAGCAGGCTCGCGACGCTGCGTTGTCACGTGCAAGACGCGGCTCCGGCTCGCCGTCGTGCTCATGGCTTCGACGGCGTTGTTCACCAGATTGAAAATAACCTGCAGCAACTGGCCGCGATGACCGTCGACAGGAGGCAGTTCCGCGGCCAGATCGCGGCGGACGACAACGCCGTGACTTTTCAACTCTCCAGCCGACGAATCCAGCACTTCGACGATCGTCTCGTTCAAATCGACCGGGACACGTCCTTGATCGACTTCGCGGAACAGCGCGCGAAGGCCGTCGAACACCTCGCTGGTGCGATGGCTGTCGCGGATCGTCCTCTCGATCGCCGATTGCACCTCCGCGTAATTGGGCGGCGACATGGCGAGAAATCGCAGCGCCGCACCGCCGTTTGTCGCAATTGCCGCCAGCGGCTGCCTCACCTCATGCGCGATCGACGCCGTAATGGCTTGAGCGTTCATCAGCTTATTGTGCCGTTCGCGCTCCAGCATCAGGTTCGAGCGAGCGAGCCGCGCCTCGCTCTCCCGCCGCTCGGAGAACAGCGCCGCGAGCACGCAGGCGCCGAGCGTCACGACTAGTATGACCGCCTGCGCTTGCAGGATGCGGTCGCTGAGCGGGAGCCTCGCGTCGCCGAAATGGCCGATACCGAAGATCGTCGTCCAGACGATCGCAATCGAAACCATGAAGCCGCCGGCGGCGGCGAAGACCGGCCGGCAGCGCGCGGCGAGCCACAGCAGCATGGGAAACAGCAATGCGCCGGGCACGACCGTCTCCCAAGGCTGCTCGGGAAGCGAAATGATGATTCCCGTCATGGCGCCGAGCAGCGCGAGCGCGGCGATGCCTTCGACGAACTGGCTCCGCGGCGGCGGTTGCCGCACCGCGGCGGCAAGGCCGATGACGAGCGGCGCGACAGCGACGATGCCGACCGCATCCGATGCAAACCAATGCCACCACGTCGTGAACATCGATACGTCCGGGCTGTGGAACAGCTTATAGGCGATCGCGCCGCCGATGCCCGAGGCGACGGTGCCAGCGATAGCCGCGGCGAACAGCATGAGGACTTGGCGCAAGCGATCCAGGCTGAACACCGCACCGCCATAGTGCTGGATCAATCCGGCGGTAATCAAAGCTTCGGCGGCGTTGCATATCGCGAAAGCCGAGGCGGCCCAGACCGTCCTGTCGCCCATCAGATTGGCGACCAGCGTCGCGGCCATCGCGCCGAGCGCCACCGGCCATCGCGCCTTGGGACCGAGCGCGATCAAGACGCCCGAGGAAATGCCGGCCGCCGGCCAAAACACGGCGACGCCGTCGGGCTTGATCAGCAGCCCGAGGCTTATTTGTGCTGCAAAGAAGTAGGCCAGGCCGACAGCCGCCGCGAGCGCGATCCCGCGCGACCATGGCTCGATCCAATGAGCGGAGGCGATCCGCTGGTCTTGTCGCGGGACTGGTTGCTGATCTTGCACCAGTGCTGACAGTCTCTCCGGCATTGTCCGCCCCCCGGTTCGACGCGCTTTTGGATCTCTGTCAATTCATGCTGGCAGCAGTCTCATGCCTCTATCGTCCACGGGCATTTCGCCCCGCTGATGAATGAAGAGATTGTGCCTCACCGTTCGGCGGACGGCAACACAACAAACAACCGCCACCCGACCGCAAATGCTGTGCTATTCGCCCAATACGGACAAATATCCTAACGTTGCGGGAGCCGGCTTTCGGAAAAGATCATCCTCACGCGTCAGCGCGAAAATTTCTTGTATTTGATCCGCTGCGGCATGATGGAATCGGTGCCGAGCCGGCGCATCTTGTCCTGCTCATAGTCCTGGAAATTGCCCTCGAACCATTCGACATGGCTATCGCCCTCGAAGGCGAGGATGTGGGTGGCGATGCGGTCGAGAAACCAGCGATCGTGGCTGATGATCACGGCGCAGCCGGCGAAATCTTCCAGCGCCTCTTCGAGCGCGCGCAGCGTATCGACGTCGAGATCGTTGGTCGGCTCGTCGAGGAGCAGAACATTGGCGCCGGATTTGAGCATTTTTGCCAGATGCACGCGGTTGCGCTCGCCGCCCGACAATTGTCCGACCTTCTTCTGCTGATCGGCGCCCTTGAAATTGAAGGCCGAGCAATAGCCGCGCGAATTCACCTCGCGCTTGCCGAGCAGGATCTGGTCGAGGCCGCCGGAGATTTCCTCCCAGACGGTCTTCTTGCCGTCGAGCGAGTTGCGCGACTGATCGACATAACCGAGATGCACCGACTTGCCGACCTTGATCGTGCCGCTGTCGGGCTTGTCCTGCCCGGTGATCATGCGGAACAACGTGGTCTTGCCGGCGCCGTTGGGACCGATGACGCCGACGATACCGCCGGGCGGCAGCTTGAAGGTGAGATCGTCGATCAGAAGGTTATCACCGAAGCCCTTCTTGAGATGGTCGAAGTCGACCACGTTCTGGCCGAGCCGCTCGGCGACCGGAATGACGATCTGCGCGGTCTGCGTCTGCTTTTCGCCGGCCTTCTTGAGCAATTCGTCGTAGCGCTCGTAACGCGCCTTGGATTTGGCCTGCCGTGCGCGCGGCGAGGACTTGATCCATTCCTGCTCGCGGGCAAGCGTGCGCTGGCGCGCTTCCTCTTCGCGGCCTTCTTGCGCAAGCCGTTTCTGCTTCTGCACCAGCCACGACGAATAATTGCCCTCGTAGGGAATGCCGCGGCCGCGATCGAGTTCGAGAATCCAGCCGGTGACATTGTCGAGGAAGTAGCGGTCGTGGGTGACGATCAGGATCGCGCCGGGATAATTGCGCAGATGGCCTTCGAGCCACAACACCGACTCGGCGTCGAGATGGTTGGTCGGCTCGTCGAGAAGAAGCAGCTCGGGCTGCTCCAAGAGCAGCCGGCACAGCGCCACGCGGCGCCGCTCGCCGCCGGAAAGTCTTGCCACCTCGGCGCCGTCGGGCGGGCAGCGCAACGCGTCCATCGCCTGATCGACCTTGGAATTGAGATCCCATAGGCCCTTGGCCTCGATCTCGTCCTGGAGCTTGGTCATCTCGTCGGCGGTCTCGTCGGAATAGTTCACCGCAAGCTCGTTGTAGCGGTCGACGATCGCCTTCTGCGGCGCCACGCCCTCCATGACGTTTTCGCGAACCGATTTGTCCGGATCGAGCTGCGGTTCCTGCGGCAGGTAGCCGACGCGGGCGCCCTCGGCGACCCAGCCGTCGCCGGTATATTCGGTGTCGATCCCGGCCATGATGCGCAGCAAGGTCGACTTGCCGGAGCCGTTGACGCCGAGCACGCCGATCTTGGCGTCGGGGTAAAACGACAGGTTGATGTTCTCCAACACCTTCCGGTTGCCCGGATAGGTCTTGGTCAGGCCTTCCATGTGATAGACGAATTGACGGGCCATGCTCTGCCTCGGACTAGGGCGTCAAACCTCGGGCGTTAAACCTTGGATAAAGCCGCCCTCGATAGAAATGCGCCAAATATGCGTCATGCGCCGAATGCCGGTGCGCGATGCGCCGATGTTTGGAAGTTGCCGCTGATGTAACGACTGACTAGCTAAAGGGCAAGTTCATAACAGTAAGCCACACCAGGCAAGCATTGGCCACGGTCGATCACGTGTTCAGAGACCCCGATCTCGTTCCCTTCGAGCCGCCGGCGGAGCCGCTCGGGCTTCGCGGCCTGCCGGTGATGTGGCGCAATTATATCGAGTTGATCCCGCGCGCGGCCTACGAGGACGGCGTGATGCGCATCCGCCACTGCGGCGCCGACACTATTCTGGTCTGCGACCCCGAGCTCATCGGCCAGATGCTGGTCGAAAAGGCCGAGAATTTCGAGCGCGACAATGTGACGAGACGCGCCTTCGCTCCGACCATCGGCCGCAACTCGCTGTTTCTCGCCGAGGGCGCCGAATGGCGCTGGCAACGCCGCGCGGTGGCGCCGATCTTCCGCTACGAGGTGCTGATGTCGTTTGTGCCGGTCTTTACCGCGATGGCGGAACGCCAGGCCGCGCAATGGCGCAGTAGCCGGCGCGGCGAAGCGGTCGATGCCGCGGCCGCCATGACCCGCACCACGTTCGACATTATCGTCGAAACCATGCTCGGCGGCTCCGCGAGTCTCGACGCCGACCGCTATAGCCGCGCCATCAAGGAAAGTTTCGAGACCATCCCCTGGCACATTATCTATGCGCAACTGTCGCTGCCGGAATGGATGCCCTTTCCGCACCGGAGCCGCGCCCGGCGGGCGCGCGACTTTCTGCATCGGGAAATCAGCCGCACGGTCGAGGCGCGCCGCGGCACCAATGCCACGCCGCCCGATCTGCTCGACCTCCTGCTCAAGGCGCGCGACCCGGAAAGCGGACGGACCATGACCGACGAAGAGGTGATGAAAAATCTCATCACTTTCATCACCGCCGGCCACGAGACCACCTCCGTCGCGCTGACCTGGACGCTGTGGCTGCTCGCCAAGGACCAGGACGCGCAGCAGCGCGTATTTGACGAGGCCACAGCGGTCGTCGGCCACGGCACGATCGGGCCGCAAGAGATCGATCGGCTCAATTTCTGCCGGCAGGTCATCCAGGAATTGATGCGGCTATTCCCGCCGGTGCCGGCGATCTCGCGCTTTGCCAAGACCGCGATGACGCTCGGCGACATGCAGATCGCCGCCGGCGCGCGGGTCCATATCCCGATCTATGCGCTCCACCGCAATACGCGGCTCTGGCAGAACCCCAACGCTTTCGATCCCGACCGCTTCGCGCCCGAACTTGCCAAAACCTATTCGCGCTACGCCTTCATGCCGTTCGGCGGCGGGCTGCGTATCTGCATCGGCGCAAGCTTCGCTATGATCGAAGCGACGACCATTCTTGCGACTTTGATCCGCGCCTTCCGCTTTCACCCGGTTCCCGGACATAAGCCGAAGCCCGTGGCGCGGGTCACTTTGCGGCCGCAGGGCGGCATGCCGCTGCTGATCGCGCCGCGCTAGAGCGGCAATCGATTGCCGCCTCTGGCATTTTGGTGGAGCATGATCTTTTCGGAAAACCGGCCGCCACTTTTCCGGATCATGCTTGAGGGCGCGGCTTTTCCCACGGATTTCGCGAGTTCCCGGTAAAGCTTCGTAAAGCTTGACCACAGTTACGGCTAGCCATCGCCGAAATCACAACAAATTTTAATGGTTTCTGGCGCAGAATAAATGTCAAACACACGTTTGAAAAATTGAACCTTCTCGCCGGTCCGCTGACCAATAAGAGAGAAGGCCAAAAATGGGGTGAAAACCGCCGAGCGGAGCGAACCCCATAGGCAAAAGACGGGAGCGTGTCATGTTGCGCCGGTTCACGATGGTCCTTCGCGATATCTGGGTGGCCTCGGGCAATCCCGAAGGCGTCTATCGCCCCGACCTGCACTACATGCGCGGCCCCGGTCCGAAATGGCACGCCAAGTACGGGCACCTCTATCCGAAGTCGGAGACCCTGCAGGCCGGGTCCGGGCTTGGCGAGATCGCCGAACGCCACGCGTAAGTTTAGTCGTCCCTATTCGTCATTCCGGGGCTGAGCCAACGGGTCGGCCCGATGACAAGCCCCGCGAAAAACCCGGAATCGATAAATCACCGCCGCTAAAGATATGTCGCCGCCTTGCAGCGCCACACCCGCTTGTTTTCGGCGAGCCGTTATGAGACGGCTACCGGACAAAATGTCCTGGCATGGACTGGCATTGGGGTGGATCAATCATGGCGGTGCGCTGCGCAATTCTCGACGATTATCAAAATGTTGCCCTCAGCTCCGCCGATTGGTCCCCGATCAAGGGCGATATCGATATCAAGGTGTTCAATGCGCATCTCGGCGGCGCCGACAAAGTCATCGCGGCGCTGAAGGATTTCGACATCATCGTCGCCATGCGCGAGCGCACCGGCTTTCCCAAGCAGGTCATCGATGCGCTGCCCAATCTGAAGCTCCTCATCACCACCGGCATGCGCAACGCCTCGATCGATACCGAGGCGGCGAAGGCGCGCGGCGTCGTGGTGTCCGGCACCGGCGCGTTCGGCAGCCCGACGTCGGGCATCGCCATCGGACTGATGCTCGAACTGACGCGGCATATCGGCTACGAGAATGCGCGCCTGCATGCCGGCGCCACCTGGCAGACCACCATCGGCCCCGAGCTCGAGGGCCTCACCCTCGGCGTGCTCGGCCTCGGCAAGCTCGGCCAGCGCACCGCCAATATCGGCAAGGCCTTCGGCATGAAGGCCATCGCCTGGAGTCAGAACCTGACGCCGGAGAAATGCGCCGAACTGGGCGTCGGCTATGTCGGCAAGGAAGACCTGTTTCGTCAGTCCGATTTCATCTCGATCCACGTCGTGCTGTCGCAGCGCTCGCGCGGTCTCGTCGGCAGGAACGAGATCGGCCTGATGAAGCCGACCGCTTATCTCATCAACACCTCGCGCGGGCCGATCATCGACGAGGCGGCGATGCTGGCGGCGTTGCGCGACAACAAGATCGCCGGCGCCGGCCTTGACGTGTTCGACGTCGAGCCGCTGCCGCTCGATCATCCGCTGCGCAAGATGGATAATGTCGTCATCACGCCGCATCTCGGTTACGTCTCGACGCAGAACTACAAGCACTATTTCGCGGGCGTCGTCGAAGACATCCGCGGCTTCCTCGACGGCAAGCCGGTGCGGGTGATGCCGTGAGCGGCGACACTCTGATCGATCTTTATTGCCACATCTCGCCGGAGCGCTACCTCCAGGAGATGAACAAGACCGCGCCGAAGCTCGGCAACATCGCGGCGCGGCTGCGCGGCGTAACCAAGATCCACGATCTCGACGCGCGGTTTCGCGAGATGGACGAGTTCGGCGATTACCGCCAGGTGATCTCGCTGCCCAATCCGCCGATCGAGGATATCGCGACCGGCGGCGCCGGATTGACGCTGGCGCGCGTCGCCAACGATGCGATGGCCGAACTGTGCGTCAAATACCCGAACCGCTTCGCCGGCTTCGTCGCCGCTTTGTCGCTCACCAACGTCATGGGCTCGGTCGAGGAAGCCAAGCGCGCGATCAATCAGCTCGGCGCCGCCGGCGTGCAGATTTTCTCGCCGCTGGCCGGCCGGCCGCTTGACGAGCCCGCTTTCGAGCCGCTGTTCGCCGCCATGGCGCAGCTCGACCGGCCGATCTGGCTGCACCCGGCGCGCACCGCGGTGATGCCGGATTATCCCGCCGAGCAGAAATCGCGCTTTGAAATGTGGTGGTGCTTCGGCTGGCCCTATGACACGTCGGTGGCGATGGTGCGGCTCGTGTTCTGCGGCCTGTTCGACCGCTATCCCAATCTGAAAATCATCACCCACCATCTCGGCGGCATGATTCCCTATTACGACGGCCGCGTCGGCCCGGGCCTCGACGTGCTCGGCGCGCGCACCTCGGACGAGGACTATTCGAAAATCCTGCCGTCGCTGAAACGCCCGCATCCCGACTATATGCGCGACTTCTATGCCGACACCGCGATGTTCGGCGGCGGCGTGCATGCGTTGCGCTGCGGCTACGAATTCTTCGGCGCCGACAAGGTCGTGTTCGCGACCGATACGCCGCTCGGGCCGATCAAGCCGGCAATCGAGGCGCTCCAGAAGCTCGAAATGTCCGACGCCGATCGCCGCAAGATCTTTTCCGGCAATGCCGAGAAGCTGTTGCGCAAATCGTCCAAATAGGCGTGGCCGATGCGCCGCGGCCACGTGGCGGCGTTAACCACTCATTAGGGTTAACAGTCTATTGCTGGCTGATCCCGCTGTACGGCCGAATTCCGGCCATTGCAGCGCTTGGCAGCGATCGAAATGAAGCGTCCGTACCGATTTGCACGCCTGCTCGCCTCGGCTGCCGTCGTCGCCGCGATCGGCGCGGCCACTGCCGGTTGCCAGACGACGCAAGTCGCCGACGCCACCAACTCGATCTCGCTGGCGCCGGAACAGATCCCGGACGCCGATCTGCACCGCGACGCCGACATCTACGGCGAGAAATATCGCGCCAATCCCGCCGACGTGAACGTGGCGCTGCACTACGCCCAGGCGCTCCGCGGCATCGGCCAGCATGCCCAGGCCGCCGCCGTGCTCGAGCAAATCTCGATGCAGAACCCGCACAACCGACTCGTGCTCGGCGAATACGGCCGCGCGCTCGCCGAGGAAGGCGATTATCAGCAGGCGCTGCAGGTGCTCGACCGCGCCCATACGCCCGATCAGCCAGATTGGCACATCCTCTCCGCCCAGGGCGCCGTGCTCGATCAGATGGGGCGGCATGACGAGGCGCAGCGGCATTATCTCACCGCGCTCAAGATCGCGCCCGACGAACCGACCGTGCTCTCCAATCTCGGCCTGTCTTACGCGCTGTCAAAGGATCTGAAAAACGCCGAGGCGACGTTGCGGCGCGCCGCGGCGCACCAGCCCGTCGACCCGCGCGTGCGGCAAAATCTCGCGCTCGTGGTCGGCCTGCAAGGCCGCTTCGACGAAGCCGAGAGCATCGCGCGCGCCGATCTGCCGCCCGACGAAGCCGCCGCCAATGTCGCCTATCTGAAACAGATGCTGGCGCACAAGGGCGACGTGCCCTTCCAAAAGCGCGCGGCGCAATCCGACGCCGGATCGAGCTGATATTCATCCGTCATTGCGAACCAACGGGTCCGGCCCGAAGTGGCCGGCCCGATGACAAGCTCCACGAAGCAGTCCAGTGCGGCGCCGTAGTGCTGGATTGCTTCGTCGCTTCGCTCCTCGCAATGACGTGAAATTGGCGCCGCTCTACTGCAGCGCCATCACGCGGATCGCCGCCGGGCCGAGAATGACGACGAACAGCACCGGCAGGAAGAACACGATCATCGGCACCGTGAGCTTCGGCGGGAGACCTGCGGCTTTCTTCTCGGCTTCGGACATGCGCATGTCGCGATTTTCCTGCGCCAAGACGCGCAGCGTCGTCGCCAACGGCGTGCCGTAACGCTCCGACTGCTGCAACGCCAGGCAAACCGCCTTGACGCCTTCGAGCCCGGTGCGCTGTGCCAGGTTCTCGTAGGCCTGACGGCGATCCGGCAAGTAGGACAGTTCCGCCGTGGTCAGCGTGAACTCCTCGGCGAGCGCCACCGATTGCGTGCCGATCTCCTCGCTGACCTTGCGGAACGCCGCTTCGATCGACATGCCGGATTCCACGCAGATCAGGAGCAAATCGAGCGCATCGGGAAACGCGCGCTTGATCGAGAGCTGGCGCCGCTGGATCTTGTTGCGCAGAAACAGGTTAGGGCTTTGCATGCCGAGATAGGCGCAGCCGATGCAGATCCCGAACTTCATCATCGGCGGATAGTCGAGATTGAGCACGACAAATATATAGAACAGCGAGCCGAACAGCATGACGATCGGCATCGTCATGCGGAAGAACAAATAGGTGACGTAGGGCGCCTGGCCGCGGAAGCCGGCTTGAACGAGCTTGATGCGCGCCTCTTCCTGTCCGACCCATTTCGACAGATTGAAATTGTCGACCGCCCGCTTCATGTACATTTTAGGCGATTGCCGCAGCGACACTTTATTGCCTTGCGCCATGCGCTCGCGTTCGCGCTGCCGCATCTTCTCGCGCTCAAGCGCCACGGCCTTCATGCGCTTTTGCAGCGTGTCGGTGACCAAAAGCGGCATAGCAAAGGTCAGCACCGTGGCGCCCGCCGCGACGGCGGCGAAAATCATGGTGAGGGTTTGCATGTCGAGATAATGGGTGAGGAAAGAGACCATTTCCGCGCCGCCTAGAAATCGAAATTGATCATTTTGCGCATTACAAGGACGCCGATCAGCATCCAACCGCCGCAGCATGCCAGCATCACGCGCCCGAACGGATCGGTGAAAAGCAACCCGATATAGTTCGGACTGGTGAGCCAGACGAGGCCCATCACCGCGAGCGGCAAAGCGCCGATGATCGAAGCCGACGCCTTGGCTTCCATCGACATCGCCTGGATCTTCGCCTTCATCTTCTTGCGGTCGCGGAGCACCCGCGACAGGTTGCCGAGCGCTTCCGACAGATTGCCGCCGGCGCGCTGCTGGATCGAGACGACGATGCCGAAGAAGTTCGCTTCGGCCACCGGGATGCTTTCGAACAACTTTAGGCAGGCTTCGCCAATCGGCATGCCGATCGTCTGCGTCTCGACGATGGCGCGAAATTCGCTCTTCACCGGCTCTACTGCGTCGTTGGAGATCAGCTTGAGGCTGTCGAGCAGCGGCAGGCCGGCCTTGATGCCGCGAACGATCACGTCGACGGCGTCGGGAAATTCGTTGAGGAACTTGTTCTCGCGCCGCTTCTTGAGAAACGACAGCATCCAGAACGGCAGGCCGCAGCCGGTCGCGAAACCGAAGCCGAGCGCGGGAATGAGGCCCACGCCAAGCACTATCGTCATGACGAAAGTGCCGATGCCGGCGATGGCGAAAGTGACCATGAAGCGGCGCTTCGTCCAATCGAGGCCGGCCTGCTTGAGCCGCACCGCGAGCGGCGGCCGCCTCGCCTTCTTTCGCCGCTCCTCGATTTCCTTGAGCGTGCCTTCGACCTGCTCGCGCCGGCTCTTGCTGACCGCCGCCGAACGCTGCGGCCGCGACGCCGGGTCCGCCCGCGCGACGCTTGCCACGCGCCGTTCCGCCTGTTTCTCGCCGGACAGGATCGGATAGAGGAATACCCAAGCCACACCGCCGAACGCGATCGCCACCAGAATGATAAGACCCAAGGTACTCATGACCGCTTCCCGCGTCAGATTTTACGTTTGAGCATGATCTTTGCCGAAAACCGGTTTCCACTTTTCGGGATCATGCTCTAGGTGATGCCGTTGGCGACTTCCGCCGCGTCGAGAGCCGCCGCCAGGCGCGCTTCCTCGCCGTAGTAACGCGCACGTTCCCAGAATTTCGGACGGCCGATGCCGGTCGAACGATGCCGGCCGATCAGATTGCCCTGGGCGTCCTCGCCGATGATGTCGTAGAGGAAGACGTCCTGGGTGATGATGACATCACCTTCCAAGCCCATTACTTCCGTGATGTGGGTGATGCGGCGCGAACCGTCGCGCAGGCGCGCGGCCTGCACGACGACGTCGACCGAAGCACAAATCATCTCGCGGATGGTCCGCGACGGCAGCGAATAACCGCCCATCGTGATCATGGATTCAAGACGTGACAGCGCCTCGCGCGGCGAATTGGCATGCAGCGTGCCCATCGAGCCGTCGTGGCCGGTATTCATGGCTTGCAGCAAGTCGAAGGCCTCCGGTCCGCGCACTTCGCCGACGATGATGCGCTCTGGACGCATGCGCAGGCAGTTCTTGACGAGATCGCGCATCGTGATCTGGCCCTCGCCTTCGAGGTTCGGCGGCCGCGTTTCCAGCCGCACCACATGCGGTTGCTGCAATTGCAGTTCGGCGGCGTCTTCGCAGGTGACGATGCGCTCGTCGTCTTCGATGTAACGCGTCAGACAATTGAGCAGCGTCGTCTTGCCGGAACCGGTACCGCCGGAAATCAGGACGTTGGCGCGGCAGCGGCCGATCACCTGGAGAATGTCGGCGCCCTCGCGCGAAATCGAGCCGTATTTGACGAGCTGCTCCAGCGTCAGCTTGTCCTTCTTGAATTTGCGGATGGTGAGCGCGGGTCCGTCGATCGCCAGCGGCGGCACGATGGCGTTGACGCGCGAACCGTCGGGCAGGCGCGCGTCGCAGATCGGCGAAGATTTGTCGACGCGGCGGCCGACTTGGCTGACGATGCGCTGGCAGATGTTCAGGAGCTGCTGATTGTCGCGGAAGCGAATTCCGGTCTTTTGAATCTTGCCGGCGACTTCGATATAGACCGTGCCCGAACCGTTGACCATGATGTCGGCGATCTCGTCGCGTGCCAAGAGCGGCTCGAGCGGGCCGTAGCCGAGCACGTCGTTGCAGATATCGTCGAGCAGGTCCTCCTGCTCGGCGATCGACATCACGATGTTCTTGATCGCGATGATTTCGTTGACGATGTCGCGGATTTCTTCGCGCGCGGAATTGGCGTCGAGCTTGGCGAGCTGCGCCAGATCGATGGCCTCGATCAGAGCGCCGAAAATGGTGCCTTTGACTTCGTAATAGGTCTCCGAGCGGCGCGAATTGATCGCGGTCGGAACCTGCTGCGGCAGCGACGCCGGCTCGGCATTGAGCTTGCCGGTCGGCGCCGAAACGATCGGCGCGCCAAGACCTGCCGACGGCATCGGCGAGCGGCCGCCTTCGGTCGCGGTGCCTGCGGGCTTCGGCGGCGGCGGCGCCGCGGGCGCGGGCGTCGTCGGCGCACGCTGCTCGACCGCAACCGGGGAATTGCCAGTGGGACGCTTGCCAAACACGAACGCAACTCCAACGCTGTAACGCTACCCCAAAAGCTTTTCGAGCAACGGCGACAGAAAACCGGACCGCTGCTTCTTCGGCTCCGAGCGGCCGGTCAGATCCTGCGCCAGCGCGCGAAACATCTCGGCGGTCTTATGGTTTGCCGAGATCTCCGCGATCATCTGGCCGTTATTGGCGGCCGCGCCGAACAATTGCGGCTCGAACGGAATGATGGCCATGGGCTCATCCTCGAGCGCCTTGGCGAAGTCGGCGGCCTTGATCTCCGGGCGCTTGGGCACGCCGACCTGGTTGAGGCAATAGCGCGGATGGCGATCGTTCGGCCGCGCCGCTTTGAGGAAGTCGTAGATATTCTTGGTGTTGCGCAGGTTTGCCAGATCGGGCGCGGCGACGATCAAGACGTCGTCGGCGCCGACCAGAGTCTGCTTGGTCCAGCCGCTCCATTGATGCGGCACGTCGAGCACGACGCAAGGCACCGTGGTGCGCAGCGAATTGAAGATCGAGTCGAAGGCGTCGGCGCCGAAATCGTAGACCCGGTCGAGCGTCGCCGGCGCGGCCAGTAGATTCAAGTGATCGGTGCATTTCGCCAGCAGGCGGTCGACAAAGGCGGTATCGACGCGATCGGGCGAGAACACCGCTTCGGCGATGCCCTGCGGCGGGTCCTGATTGAAATCGAGGCCGGCCGTACCGAAGGCCAGATCGAGATCGGTCACGACCGCGTCGAGATTGAGGTCGCGCGCAATCGAGAAGGCGATATTGTGAGCGACCGTCGAGGCGCCGACGCCGCCCTTGGCGCCGACCACGGCGATGATGCGGCCGACCGGCTTGGCGTCCGGCGCCGAGTACAGCCCGCAGATCGCGCGGACGACTTGCAACACGTCGACGGGCGCGATCAGGTAGTCGCTCACGCCGCGCTTGACCAATTCGCGATAGAGCGTCACGTCGTTCATATTGCCGATGACGATGACGCGCGTGCCGGAATCGCAATATTCCGCGAGCTGATCGAGCCCGGCGAGGATATCGTTGCTGCGGCCCTCCGATTCGAGAATGATCACGTTCGGCGTCGGCGAGCTCTGATAGGCCTCGGTGGCCGCGGCCATGCCGCCCATCTGGATGCGCAGATGGGCTTTGGCCATGCGGCGATCCTCGCCGGCTGCCTGAATGGCGGCCGCGGTATCGACATTCTCGCAGAAGGCCTGCACCGATACGCGCGGCGCCGGCGCGATGTGCTCATCGTGCGCCTCGGCTACGGCGGGAGCGGCCTCGTCCTGGCTGATTTGACTGGCTTGCTTCATCGTGGACCGGCGTTACTCACATCAACTCGCTGACTGCTCTCTGCCAAAATTATTTGCCGACATCGGTGATCTTGGCCGACGACGCCGACGAAGATGCCGCCGTCGAGGGATCGAGACCCAAGCGATAACGCTCCAACACGGTGGTGCGCCGCATCGAATAGGCCGCGGTCTCGGCGCGCGGCTGCACGAGGTCGGCCGGATTGTCGACCATGGCGGCGAGATTGCGCTGGCTGGCGCAGCCGTAATTCCACGGCGGCTGGTTTTCGAAATAGTCGCGGGTGGCACTCGGACCGATGTCCTCCGGCCAGATGCCGCAAGGTCCCGCTTGCGCGGTAATCCGCGGATAGCTGATCCGGATAGTTGCCAGCGCCGGTCCGTTCGCCGGATAGGTGCGCGCGGCGATGCTGTTTGGCGGCATGCCGCTCGAATTGAGGATCGAGACGATCTCGCGCATGGCGTCGGCCGCCGCATGCTCGTTGCTGGAGCCGACCGGCCGGCTGATGATCATGCCGCCGGTCGCGTCGTTCTTCCAGCGCAGCCCGTAAGAAAGGATCTGGGCGCGCTGCGTCGGGTTGAGTTCGCCGCGATTGGTGCCGATGAAGACTTCAAGCGTGCGGTCGGATTCCTTCATCGTGATCGGATGACGCATGCGGTAATCGGTCGGAACATCGGGCGTGCCGGCGACCTGCTGGTCGCTGATGCAACCGCACACGAACAGCGCGCAGCCGAGCGTCAGCGCAGCGCGCATTAGCGCCCCCGCTGGCGGGCGGCGGGCGGCGATCCTCGTGCGCTCAAGTGTCATCATCATCTCCTGCTTCCGGCTCAATCGAGGATGAATCCGTATTTGCCGCGATAGGTGTCGGGCGGATCGGGCATGCCGCCCACGCCGTAGATGCGATTGAAGCGTCCGAGCAGGATGGCGGCGGGATCGCTCGAATCGGCGAAGCCGTCGTCAGGCCGCGATAGATCTTTTTGCGCGACCGCGTGCACCACATAAGGCGTCACCAGCACCATCAATTCGGTTTGCTGGTTGATGTAGTCGCGGCTCTTGAACAGCGCGCCGAGAACGGGAAGCTCCGCGAGACCCGGCAAGCCGTTGATGGACTGCTTGGTCGAATTCTGGATCATGCCGGCCATGGCGAGCGAACCGCCGGACGGGATTTCGACCGTGGTTTCGGCGCGGCGGGTACGGATCGACGGCACGGTTGCGTTCTGGGTGGTTCCAGGCACGTTGATGGTCAGCGAATTATTGCTCGACAAATCGGAGACTTCAGTCATGACCTTGAGGCTGATGCGGCCTTCGCTCAGCACCACCGGGGTGAAGTTCAAGCTGACGCCGAATTTCTTGAAGTCGATCGACGGCTGACAGGTCTGCGTGGTGCTCGCGGTCGTTGCCGTCGAGCAACTGAAGCCGTTCAGCACCGGGAACTCGCCGCCGGCCACGAAGGTCGCGGTCTCGCCCGAGACCGCGGTCAGATTCGGTTCGGCAAGCGTGTGAATGACGCCCGCTTGCTCCATGGCCTGCAGCGTCGCGCTGACATTCTTGAACCCGCCGGTGATGGCGGACGTGCTGAGCGCCTGGCCGGACGCCGAGAACGGATTGGTATTGTTGAAATTGAGCACGGCCGTGCCGTAGCCCAATGAGCCGGACAGGTTGATGCCAAGCTGCTTGACGAGGTCGCGTTCGACCTCGGCGACGGTGACTTTAATCATGACCTGATCGCCGCCCCGGACGACGATGGCGTTCACTACTTTGCTGCCCTTTTCGACGGTTTCCGCGCTGCCGAAATTGACCAGCCGCACGGCCAGGTCATAGGCCTGCTGCGCCTCGGCCGCGCTCGACGCGGTGCCGGCGAGCACGACCCCGTCGCCGATACCCTCGACGGTGATATCGCTGTCCGGTAGGACCTGGTGGATTGCTTCGCGGATGCCGTTGAGATCGCGCGTCACCGCGATATCGAAGCCGGCGATCTGCTGGCCCTGGGTGTCGAAGAAGTAAACGTTAGTCTGGCCGGGCGTGCTGCCGATGATGTAGGCGCGGCGCGCCGAGCGCACCACCGCATTGGCGATCTTCGGATCGGCCACCAGCACATCCTTGATGTCGCGCGGCAGATCGATGACGACCGATTTGCTGACACCGAGCGCGATCGGCTGCGAGGTGACGTCGCTCGAAGTGACATGGACCATTTGCGGCGCCGGCCCGCCATAGCCAACATTTCCGGCGAGCGCGCGAGGCGCGACCACACCGGCTGCGATCACGAACGCGAGGCCCGCGATGCGAAGGCCTGTGATGCGAGGACGTGTCGCTTTGGCCGCTGTCCTTCTCGTCATCGTCAAAGTCCTCCGCCGGCTCAATGACCGGTTCCAAGCGTCGAGACGCCGAAACGCACCGTATCGATATTGCCGCTGACGTCCTTGCTGCTATCGCCGACGCCGTCCACATTGGTCTCCGAGTCGCGAATGCTGCGCAGCGTCAGCGACACCGTGCCGAGTTGATGCGACAGCGTCAGTATCTCCGCCTGCGGCTCGGTGAGTTCGAGCGTCGCCGTCTTGCCGAGCACGACTTTGACGCCGTTCTTGTCATCGAGGGTCTGATCGATCGCCAGCACCCGCACGTTTCGCAAAACCGTGTCGCTGACGAATTTTTCAACGCCGGTCTGCTTCTCCGCGGCTTTGTCGCGCCGCGTCAGCACGACGTCGACACGGTCATCCGGCAGGATAAAACCGCCGGCGCTGGTCTCCGGCGAAATGTCGATGGCGACGGCGCGCATGCCGGCCGGCAGCACCGCGGCCATGAAGCCCGACCCCTTGGCCATCACCACATAGGGGCCGCGGATCGGATCGCCGGCGACCATACCCACGCGCACGATCGCGCCGACAAATTGATCGGGCGCGTTCGGCTGTTCAGATTTCTTGATGAAGCTCGAATTGGCGGCAGCGGCGGGCCAGGTCTGCCAGCCGATATCGGAAGCCTCGATCACCTGTCCGCGGGTCAGATCGGATTTCGCCACGAGCACATCCACCGTCTCGAGCGGCGCTGCCTGCGGCGGTGGCGGTGGAGGCGCTGACTCTTTGTTGCTCGCGGCCAAAAAAGCGGCGATGCCGCCGGCGGCGACAGCGACACCGAGTACCACGAGACGCGCGGCTTTCATTACGCTTCGCTTTCCACGTGACGCCACGACCGAAAGCGGCCGTTATCGCCGATAACATCAGCTAAACGTCAAAGCATGGTTAATGAGGCGTATCCAAATCGCGTTAATCTTGTGTTGAGGAATGCGGCGAAGGAAGACTTAGATGCCGAGCGTCGTCATCCACTGGGTCTGCGGATAGACGAGGAGCGCGGCGGCCGCGAGCGCGATGCCATAGGGAACGCCGCCGCCTTCCTTGTGCAGCCGTTCCGCCCAGTCCTGGCCGGCCAAGATCGGCGGCAGCGGCATGGTGCGGAATTGGACGATCGCTATCGTCAGCGCGCCGCCGAGCAGCGACGCATAGACGAGATAGTCGAACAAGTGGCTAAAGCCGAGCCACAGCGCGGTTGCCGCGGCAAGCTTGGCGTCGCCGCCGCCGATCCAGCCGCGGGCGAAGCAGAAGAACGCCACCGCCAGCACCACAGCCATGGCGCCGAGATGCGACAGCAATTCGGCGCCGGTCATGCCGGACAGCAGCGCGAGAACGAAAAACCCGGCGATAAGGATGAGTGAGACGCGATTGGCGATCGTCATCGTCAAGAGATCGCTCGACGCGGCGAACGCCATCATGGCCGGGAACAACGTCAGTTCGATCGCTTCAGTCAGCATGACGTCATTGCTCTGCGTCAGGTGATCTTCACTGCCATACGCCTGCGCCGGTTGAGAGCGGGTTAGCACCGCCGCTGTCGGCCAAACCAGGCGCTGAAAATCGAAAAGGCCCCGGCGATCGACCGGAGCCCTCTCGTAACACTGCGAAAGAACGAAGCTTACTTGAGGGCGGTCGAAACGCTGCTGAACGTCGTGTTCAGCTTGGTGCCGAGGCCCTGCACGACCGCGATGATCGCGACCGAGATGCCGGCGGCGATGAGACCATATTCAATGGCCGTCGCGCCCGACTCGTCCTTCACGAAACGTGACAAAATGGTCTTCATGAGTTGGCTCCTTAAGGTCCACACTTGGCTGTCTGAGCTGATCCAACGGTTTGTTGTCGCCGTTTGGATCGTGTCGCGAAGTTATCCCGCATAAATTTCAACGGGGTTAAACCAATCGATGAAACACCCTATCAATCGGTGTTTCCGCGATGTAGTTAACATCACGTTGCGTAAAATGATCACACTGGAATCGCACATCGAATGCGCGGCTCCGCGTGTCTGTTGTTTGCTGCCGACGCAATGCGGCCGCGATTTATTTACGATCGATACACCAAGACTCCGGCGATGGACATCTCGTCGCCAAGTCCGCGCGCGGCGTATAACGCGGCATCCTTATATCTAGCAGGCGTTTGTTGCGGCGCTGTAAGCGCGCGCCGCGCAACTTGTATCAAACAAGCTTCAGATCGGCGTCAGGCGCGGATCTCTTGCGCTTGCCATTCACGACGTCTTAATCGGCACTTCGCTATCAATGCGAGATACCCCGATAACAGCAGCGCGCCGCCAGAAGAGGCCGCAAGAAAAAGAACCACGACATGTCTCAAGAACTGCTTTCTTTTGTCGTCAGTTTCGGCCAGACCTTCATGAAGAATCTGCCGATCTCGCTCGGACTGGCGGTAGCCTTCACCGTGCTGACCTCGTTCTGGGCGTGCAATCCCGGCAAGCCGTGGTGGCGCAAAAGCGATATCGTCACCGATCTGTGCTACTGGTTCTTCATCCCAGTCATAGCCCGGTTTTTGCGCATCGGCCTTTTGGTCCTCGGCGCGGCGGTCTTGTTCAACATCACCACCGCCGACGGACTGGTCTCCTTTTACGACAACGGCCATGGGCCGCTCGCGGCGCTGCCGCTTCCCGTGCAGATGATCATCTTCCTCGTCGGCGAGGACATCATCATGTACTGGTCGCACCGCTGGTTTCATGGCCGCACGATGTGGAAATACCACGCAGTGCATCACTCGACCGAGGAACTGGAGTGGATCTCGGCGGCGCGCTTCCATCCGGTCAATCTGTTCCTCGGCAGCATTGCGGCCGACGTGACTATGCTCGTGATCGGCATTTCGCCGAACGTGCTGATCGTGCTCGGGCCGCTGACGATCGCCCATTCGGCCTTCGTGCACGCCAATCTCGATTGGACGCTCGGCCCGTTCAAATACGTGATCGCGGGGCCGGTGTTCCATCGCTGGCATCACACCGCGGCCGATCGCGGCGGCGAGAAGAATTTCGCGGCGACATTCCCGATCCTGGACGTCATCTTCGGCACGTTCTACATGCCGAAAGGCGAGATGCCCGATCATTACGGCATCGCCGAACGCGAATTCCCGCAAAGCTTTCCGGCGCAGCTCGTGCATCCGTTTACGCAGTGACGGTGCAAGCGCTGCATGAGGGGCCGCGCGATCATCGTTAAGTAAGCGTCACCGGCGCGCGATCCGGAAGAGCGCCGAAAAAGCGGCAGCCGGTTTCCCACCTTCGCGAAGCCCGCTTCGGCGGGCGAAGGAATCCCCGAAAAGGTCATTGCTCCATCAAAGCGTTTTCGCCGTATAGTCCGTTGCACCGCTGGACCTGCGGATTTGCACTTCATTCACTAATTTGCAGTCAAGTGGACCGGTCTTGATTAGCCGGTCAGTTCGGCTCCCAAGTTGTCGAATCCGCGTAGCGTTTCGGAGAGTATCGATGACGGCGTTCTGCGTGCCGGGCCGATTGGCCAAAAGCGCGCTGCATTGGCTGGCCGCGGCCGTTCTGTTCGCCGGGCTCGCGGCGCAAACTATTCCCCACGCCGCCGCCCAACCTCCCGTCGATGAACCGATCATGGTGCGCCTCGATCAGGCCGCCCTCTTCAAGCTGCCCGATCGCGCCGCGACGGTCGTGGTCGGCAACCCGCTGATCGCCGACGTATCGATCGAGCCCGGCGGCATCGCCGTCGTCACCGGCAAGGGCTATGGCGGCACCAATGTCATTGTCATGGATCGCGGCGGCGTCGTGCTTTCGGAGAAGGGCATCGTGGTCACAAGCCCGCCCGATCACGTGGTGTATGTCTATCGCGGCCCCTCGCGCGTCACGTATAGCTGCAACCCGGACTGCTCGGCGCGCGTCAATCTCGGCGACGACCCCGAGGTGTTCGACAAGATTCTCGGCGAGACGGTGACCCGCACCACCCAAGCGATGGCCGCAGGGCAAAATACCAGCTCCGGCAGATAGAGCCGCGGCGGGTTTACGGAATCGGCAGCGCCGTCGTCGACTTGATCTTTTCCATGGCGAAACGCGACGTGACGTTCTTGAGCGGCACCGTCGAGATCAGGCGCTTATAGAAGGTGTCGTAACCGGCGATATCCGGCACCACGACGCGCAACATGTAATCGACGTCGCCGGCCATGCGGTAGAACTCCATCACTTCCGGCATGGCGGTGACGGTCTTGGCGAACTTGTCGAGCCAGTCCTGCGAATGGTCACCGGTTTCGATCGATACGAAAACGCTGATGCCGAGCCCGATACTGTCCTGATCGATGATCGCCACGCGCTTCTGGATGACGCCGTCGGCCTCCAGCCGCTGGATGCGTTTCCAGCAGGGGGTCGAGGACAGGCCGACCCGAGAGCCGATCTCGGCGACGGAAAGAGCGGCGTTATCCTGCAGAACCGCAAGGATTTTTCGGTCTATTGCGTCCATGGAAATATTCTTCCAAGAGATTGCCGATAAGGCTATCTATAGAGAAAAATATTCCAAATCAAGCTCGCCAGGCGCCGCCACGGCGGACCGCCGCCTAGCGCCCTGCCTTCGCGGCCGTAGGCGCAATGGCCTGCGCCGCGAGCAGCGCCTCGACCTCGGCCCGGGTGGGGCATCCGGCCGCACCGCCGATCCGGCTGCACTTGATACCGGCGACCGCCGCGCCGAAGCGCATGGCCTCGGTGACGCTTTGACCTTCGGCCAGCGCCAGGAGGAAGCCGCCGTGAAACGCGTCTCCCGCGCCCAGCGTATCCACCGCGGCGATCTTGAACACAGGCGCGCCACGCAACGCGCCATCGTCGAGATAGACGATGTCGTTCGGCCCGTTGCTGACCGCGAGAAAGGCATTGGTCCTCTTGGCGATGCGTTTGAGACCCTCGCCGAGATCGGTCACGCCGGTGGTCGCGCGCAGGCATTCCGAAGAGAAGATGACGTGCGTGCCGAGGCGGAACAGCGGATCGTCTTCGACCGTGGGCCGGTCGCCGTCGATCAGGAGGGGAAGCCCGCGCCGCCGCGCCGCTTCGCAGATCGGCAGCACGAAATCCGGATAGCGGTTGTCCACCAGCACCGCGTCGGCGTTGGCGACGATCGCGCCGGGGTCTTTCGGCTGGGTCGCGGCGACCCGCTCGTCCCGATAGGTCACGATGGTGCGGTCGCCGCGCGCGTTCATGAAAATCGCCGACAGCGCCGTCGCCATGCCGTCGATGCGCTGGCAGAACGTGCAATCGACATTTTCGCGATCGAGCGCCTTGAGCACGCGATCGCCGTTGCCGTCTTCGCCCTCGGGGCCGCCGAGCGGACCCGCGAGTGCGGCACGGCCGCCGAGCCGCGCGATTGCCACCGCGGCATTCGCCGCACAGCCGCCGTTGACGACAAAGAATCCGTTGGCCTGCACCTTGCCGTCAGGCTGCGGGAATTCCTCGACGCGAAACACTTCGTCGAGCACGATGATGCCGGCGCACAGAATGCGCGGCGCGGCTTCAGCCGATGACATGGCAGCCGTTCTCGACAAAGTCGCGAATAATGTGGTGCGCAATGGCGACCGGCGGCGGCGTGGTCAGGCCGTCCTTGTGCTGGCGCTTGAGCATCGACGCCAGTTCTTCGCGGTCGAACCAGCGCGCGCCCTCGAGCTCCTCGTGATCGATCACGATCGCGTCCGACAGCGCCTGCGCGTGGCAGCCGATCATCAGCGATGACGGAAACGGCCACGGCTGCGACGCGAAATACTTGACGCGGCCGCAAGCGATGCCGGCCTCTTCCTGCACTTCGCGCCGCACCGCCTCCTCGATGGTTTCGCCGGGCTCGATGAAACCGGCGAGACACGACCACATCGTCGGCGCGAAGCGCCGCGAGCGGCCGAGCACGCAACGCTCGCCGGAAATCACCAGCATGATGACGACCGGATCGGTCCGCGGAAAATGCTGCATCTTGCAGACCGAGCAATCGCGCCGCCACCCGGCCTGCACGACATGCGTCGGCGAGCCGCAATTCGGGCAGAAGCGATGTCGCGCATGCCAGCCGAGCACGGCTTTCGCTTCGGCAAGCGGCGGCAGGTCGTCGGCGCCGACCAGGCCCTGCACCGCGATGCTGCGCAGATCGGTGACAGTCAGATCGTTGCGCGCTTTGAGCGCCTCGGCCGTCGGCGGATCGAGACCGTAGCCAAAACGCGGTGCTGCGTTGACGGCGCCCAGGAAAACGCTTTCGCGCATGGCGCCGAGCGCGTGCGCCTCGGCCGCCGAAAACAGCGGATCGCAACTTTCGCCCGACGCAGCGCCGGCGTTTTTCAGCACGATCAATTCACCGCCGATCACGTAGACGCCGGCACTTTCATGCTCGGATAATTTTTTGATCGCGGCTGTGTCGTCGCGGCGTTGCGCCATGCGATCGAGCAGGCTCGCGGCATAACCGAGCCGGGCTTTCGGGCCGAGTTCGAGGGGATTTGCCACGATAATCAAATGCGGTCAAATGTAAGCCTGGTCATTCGGCCGCTTCGCGCAACGGCCGGGGATAGAACGTGTCGTACAGTTCCGGCCGCTGCCATTGCGGGCCGAGCACACCCTGCTTGGCGCCGGCCACGGCCGACGAGCCCAATTCGTCGCGCGACGTGCGCAGCGCCCGCACCCGGTCGAGGCCGACGTCGATCAGGCTCATGCCGGGCGCCGTGCTCTCGAACAGGATTTCCTCCGGCGACGCCACCATGGCGAGGCCGCGCTGCGTAGCGTCGAACAAATTCTGCGTCGTCACGACGATCGCGAGATTCTCGATGGCGCGCGCGAAGATCAGCGTCCGCCAGGTCGCCCATAGCCTGTTCTTGTCGACGCCGGCGGGCATGAAGATCAGTTCGGCGCCGCGTAGCGCCAGGGCGCGTGTGACTTCCGGCATGTAAACTTCGCTGCACATCGCGAGGCCGACCTTGCCGTGCGGCGTGTCGAAGACCGGATAATCGTCGCCGGCGACGTATTGGAATTCCCAGGCTTTACCGCCGGTATAGATCCACGGTCCGTTCGGATGGGTGCGCCGGTACAGCGCCGGGGCGCGGCCGTCGGGAAATGCCATGACGACGAGATTGTAGGCGGTCGCGGCCTTGGCATCGATCGGCTCGATTGAGCCGAACACGGCATGGATGCGGTGCTTGGCGGCCGCTTCGACAAGCGCCGGAATGGGATCGTAGGTGGCGGGCATGCGCCACGGCCCCGGATAGTTTTCCGGAAAGCAGACGAAGTGGGCGCCCTCACCCGCGGCGCGTTCGATCGCATGCACCGTATCGGCGACGTTCTTTTCGTCCTCGAGAGGGCGATGCGAGATCGGCTGCACGACGGCGATGCGGAAAGTCATCGTTTTCGCTCCTCTCGGCGCTTATCGCGCGCCTGAATTTGCGCCGGATTCAAGCCGCGCCGCCGTGCAAGGTCAAGGCGCGTGCCGCCTTCGGCCTCCCCCCGCGAATGAAACCGGACGGGCCGCGCGGAGCGGCCCGTCCGCGCGATCTTATTCGTAAAACACGTCGTAGGTGACTTCGGCGACCTGGCCGGTGACCACGTTGACCAGGAGCAGGTCGGGCCCGTAGCGCACCCATTGATAGCCGGGGGGCGGCGGATCGAGGCCCAGCGCTGCCCAATCGGCGTACCAATAATCCCGGACCAGGAAGGCCGGCGGCAAGGCCGCGCCGACTTCCCAGCGCCGGTAGGCAAAGCCCGGCGGATAGATGAACGGATGGACGTGGACGCGTTCAAAATCATGGCCGTGATAGCTGAATCGCGCGGCGGCGCCGGGCGGCGGCCCCATCGGATGAACCATCGCTGCCGGCGGACCTGGCGGATGCGGACCGCCCATTGCGCCGGGCGGCGGACCGTGCGGTGCCATGCCTGGCATCGGGCCGCCCGGATGCGGCACCGGACGCGCCGGCGGCCCAGGCGGGTGCGGCGGCGGACCGCCCTCGTGATGTTCGTCGTGATGGTCTTGGGCGAGGGCCGGACCTGATGCCATAAGACTTGGCGCCACAAGCGCGATCGTCGCAGCAATAACAAAAGCACGCAGCATTGCGTTCTCTCTCTTCTTCATGGTTGTGAGTTTTTACGGCCGTTAAGACTTTCCGGCGTCGAGGGAGCGAACCAAGGCACTGGGACAATGCTGTGGCAGTACGGCGAATGTTTGTTGCCGAACTTGGCTGGGCTGGCTTGGCTTTCCACGCATGCCGGACGCCCGTCGCCAGCTTGCTTTCCCCGCCCCCGCGGCCGATATAGGGGCCGGGAGGTTGGCGGTGGACGAGCCACTCGCCAACCGGGTCAGGTCCGGAAGGAAGCAGCCCTAACGAGCGCGGTTCGGGTCGCTCGTCAGCCTCCCACCCATTTCGACGAATTATCGGGGATGCAGACCCGGATGCCACTTCGCCCGTCCGGGCGCGGCATCATATATTGGGGTCATGATCCCGGCCGCACTAACAAACGACGCGCAGCAATGAGTGACGCGACGACACCACAAGCCGCCTACCGCGTACTGGCGCGCAAATACCGGCCGTCGACTTTCGCCGACCTGATCGGCCAGGACGCCATGGTGCGCACGGTGTCGAACGGGTTCGAGGCCGGCCGTATTCCGCAGGCCTGGATCCTTACCGGCGTGCGCGGCGTCGGCAAAACCACGACGGCGCGCATCCTGGCCCGCGCGCTGAATTACGAACTGCCCGATGGCTCGGTCACCGCGCCGACCATCAAAATGCCGGTGCTCGGCGTGCATTGCGAAGCGATCATGGAGAGCCGCCATCTCGACGTCATCGAGATGGACGCGGCCTCTCATAACGGCGTCGACGACGTGCGGCAGATCAACGAGGCCGTGCGCTATGCGCCGGTCTCGGCGCGTTACAAGGTCTATATCCTCGACGAAGTGCACATGCTGACGCCGCAGGCGTTCAACGCGCTCTTGAAGACGCTGGAAGAGCCGCCGCCGCACGCCAAATTCATTTTTGCGACGACCGAAATCCGCCGCGTGCCGATCACCGTGCTGTCGCGCTGCCAGCGCTTCGATCTGCGCCGGGTCGATGCCGCGCTCTTGGTGAAACACCTGCAAAACATCGCGGCGCAAGAAAAGCTCGAAGCCGAGCCCGAGGCGCTCGGCTTGATCGCGCGCGCCGCCGAAGGCTCCGTCCGCAATTCACTGTCGCTGTTCGATCAAGCGATCGCGCATGCGGCGGGAACCGTGCGCGCCGAAGACGTGCGGCAGATGCTCGGCCTTGCCGACCGCACCCGCGTGATCGATCTGTTCGAGGCGCTTGATGCGCGCCGATATCGCAGGCGCGCTCAAGGAATTGCGCGACCAATACGATGCCGGCGCCGATCCGGCGATGGTGCTCGGCGATCTCGCCGAGTTCGCCCATTTTATCACCCGCGTGAAAGATCGTGCCGTCGATCGCCGACGACGTGTCGCTGACCGAAGCCGAGCGTACCCGCGGCCGCGCGTTTGCGACAAAGCTGTCGATGCGCGTCCTGGCGCGGTGTTGGCAGATGCTGCTCAAGGGCATCACCGAGGTCGAAGCCGCCGGCCGGCCGGTCGACGCCGCCGAGATGGTGCTGGTGCGCATCGCCTATGCCGCCGACCTGCCGACGCCGGACGAGGCGATCCGTTCGCTCAGCGACGCGAGCCGGACTAACGGCGCCGCGGCCAAGACTGTCATGAATTCGCCGGCGCCTTCGGCATCGGCGCCTGCGGCGCCGGTTGCTGCGGCGCCGCGCCCCTTGCGCGGTCCCCTCACCTCCGCGGCTCAAGCGCCCTCCTCGCCGCCGCTTGACGACGCGATTGCGCGTGACGATCAGACGTCGGCCCGCGCGGTGAAAAGCTTCGAGGCCCTGATCGCGCTCGCCGGCGAAAAACGCGATCTGGCGATGAAGAGCGCGCTCGAACGTGACGTACGGCTGGTGCGTTTCGAGGACGGCAAGCTCGAACTGGCGCTCGAGGCGAGCGCGCGCCACACGCTGGTCGGAGACCTCTCCAAGAAGCTCAACGATTGGACCGGCCGCCGCTGGATGGTCGCCGTCTCGAAGGAAACCGGCGCGCCGTCGGTCAAGACGCAGGCCGAACTGCGCAAGGCCGAGATGAAGGACAATGTGCGCGGCGATCCCTTGGTGCAGGCGGTGCTGACGCGTTTTCCCGGCGCCGAGATCGTTTCGGTGCGACCGCCGGCCGGCAGCGCGGCACAAGACGTCCCTGACGGCGAAAACCTTCCGGAAGAGCCCTTGAACGAAAGCGACCCCGATGCCTGATTTTCTCGGCCTGATGAAACAGGCCACCGAACTGAAATCGAAAATGGAAGCGATGCAGGCCGAGCTCGATCGCATGGAAGTCGAGGGCGCAGCCGGTGGCGGCCTTGTTGCCCTGAAAATTTCCGGCAAGGGTGATTTGCGCGGCGCGCATATCGACGATTCGCTGCTCAAGCCCGACCAGAAGGAAATCCTCGAAGATCTTATCGTCGCGGCGCATGCCGATGCGCGCCGCAAGCTCGAGACTATGCTGCAAGAGAAAATGCAGGCCATGACCGGCGGCCTGCCGCTGCCGCCTGGACTGAAGCTGTTTTAATGCCCGCTGTCGCCGCCGGTCCCGAAATCGAACGCCTGATCCAGCTCCTGGCGCGCCTGCCGGGACTTGGCCCGCGCTCGGCGCGGCGCGCCGCCTTGTTTCTGATCAAGAAGCGCGAACTGATCATGGCGCCTTTGGCTTCGGCACTACAGACGGCGATCGAGAAGATCGAAGTCTGCAAGACCTGCGGCAATATCGATACGCAAAATCCCTGTACCGTGTGCACCGATCCCAAGCGCGACGCTGCGGCGCTCGTCGTCATCGCCGACGTCGCCGATCTCTGGGCGCTGGAACGGGCGCATGCCATCAATGCGCGCTACCACGTGCTCGGCGGCACGCTGTCGCCGCTCGACGGCATCGGGCCGGACGATCTGTCGATCGGCGCCCTGGTCAGGCGCGCGAGCGAGCCCGAGGTCAAGGAAGTGGTGATCGCGCTCTCCGCCACGGTCGATGGCCAGAGCACCGCCCATTATATTACCGACTTGCTGCACGAGGCGAACGTGAAGGTGACGCGGCTCGCCCATGGCGTCCCGGTCGGCGGCGAACTCGACTATCTCGACGAAGGCACGCTGGCCGCCGCCATGCGCAGCCGGACGCCGTTTTAGAAGCGTTTCCCGGAATGCCGCTGCCTGCAAAATAACCAGGAACAGCCTGCAATCCGATCAGAGAAGCCGCTGCTGCGGCGGCATCATGGTAAACCCCGTCGAATCCGCGCGGAATCGCCGCTTCTTCCGCAGAGACCCGGTCCGGCCGGACTTGGCACGCCACGTGCATAATTGGTGGTGCGGTCTCGGTCCTACTTACCGTGGCGAATTGAGATTGCTAGAGCCCCGGCATTCCCGGCACCGGGGCTCTATTTTTTTGCGCGCTTCGTCATGCCCCGCAGAGGCGGGGCGCCCAGTACCGCCGCCACATTCCGGGAACACCACCATCAACGGCTTACTGGATTGTCCGCCTTTGCGGACGATGACGGGCGCGAGCGTTTCGCGGCTCCTCAAATCCCATCGTTGAAAAGACACGCGCGGGCCACACCGCCTGCAATAAAGTCGTGCAAGAATAAATGAGGTGGCGAGCGCCGGCACAAAGCGGCGGAGGGGCATGGAAATGCAGGGTTATGGCATGTCGGACCCGCCGGCCAAGCCGCACAAGGGCGCCGGAATGGAGGGTTTTGTCGCATCCTGGTATGCGCGGCAGACGGCGCGGGACTTGGATGAGTTCCAGCGCATCGCGCGGCGGATCGCGGCGCATCTCAATCCCGGCTCCCGCGTGCTCGAAATCGCGCCGGGGCCGGGCTACCTCGCCATCGCGCTCGCCAAGCTGACCGACGGCCAGGTGACCGGGCTCGATATCAGCAAGAGCTTCGTGCGCATGGCGGCGGACAATGCACGCGAAGCCGGCGTCCGCGTCGATTTCGAGCACGGCGACGCCGCCGACCTGCCGTTTCCCAATGCCCAGTTCGATTTCATCGTCTGCCGCGCGGCGTTCAAGAATTTTACCCGCCCCCTGGTGGCGCTCAACGAAATGCACCGCGTGCTCAAGCCGGGCGGGGCGGCGCTCATCATCGACCTGCGCAAGGATTTTTCGCGCCGGGCGGTCAACGACTAGGTCGCCGGCCGCGGCGTGTTTTCCGCCGCGATGATCAAGCTCACCTTCAACACCATGCTGAAGAAACGAGCCTATACCAAAGAGAGCATGGCGGGGCTGGTGTCGCAGTCGCAATTCGGGATCGGCGAGATCCGCCTCGACCCGCTCGGCTTCGAGGTCTGGCTGCGCAAATAGCCGTCCCGCGGATTTGATTCTTTGCCTAAATCGGTGTCATCGTCGCTGCGCTTTCGTGGAGCGCAACCCGACATGAGCGACGACATTCCGTTCGATAAGAGTTTCAGTCTCTCGCCCGACAAGGCGACCGAGGTGGCGCCGCAGGTGCGCGCGATCGTCGCCGACAATCCGGGACCGTTCACCTTCAAGGGCACGATGAGCTACATCGTCGGGCGCGGCAAAGTTGCGATCGTCGATCCGGGCCCCGACGACGATGCCCATATCGGCGCGCTCCTTGACGCGGTGCGCGGCGAGACCGTCACGCATATTTTTGTCACCCATACCCACCGCGACCATTCGCCGGGCGTGCCGAAAGTGAAAGCCGCGACCGGGGCCAAGGTCTATGCCGAGGGCCCGCACCGGCTGGCGCGGCCGCTCCATATTGGCGAGACGCGCAAGCTCGATGCCTCGGCCGATATGGATTTCCGCCCCGATGTCGCGCTCGCCGACGGCGACGTGGTCGCAGGCGACGGCTGGACCATGGAGGCGATCACGACGCCGGGCCATACCGCCAACCACATGTCGTTCGCCTTCAAGGAGGCCGATCTGATTTTTGCCGGCGACCACGTCATGGGATGGTCGACCACGATCGTGGCGCCGCCCGACGGGGCGATGAGCGACTACATGGCGTCGCTGCACAAGCTTAGCCACCGCACCGAGCCACTTTATCTGTCCGGCCACGGCATGCCGATCAAGGAAGCGCCGCGCTTCGTGCAGCATCTGATCCGGCACCGGCAGGCGCGCGAGGCCTCGATCCTGCACCGCCTGCGCAAAGGCGCAGCCGATATCCCGACCATCGTGAAGGCCGTCTATATCGGGCTCGATCCGCGTCTCACTGGCGCCGCCGCATTGTCGGTGCTGGCGCATTTGGAAGACATGGTGGCGCGCGGCGACATCGCGACGGAAGGACCGCCCTCGATCACCGGCACTTACCGCTTGGCGGATGCGCCCTTGCCGGCCTGAGGGGGCGGCGGCGACGGCGCCTGCTTCTTCTGCGGCTGCGGCGTCGCCAGAACCGTATCGACATCGTCGAGCAGGTTGCGGACCCGTGCCGCATTGGTGCCGAGATCATTGCGGCCGTAGCGCGAGGCCGAGCGGACGTCGATGCGGGCGCCGTCTGCGGTCGGCCTGACCCGCACCACGACATCGTCGCGGAAGCCAAGGATCGGCGTGCGCGCCACCGCCTCGATGATGCCGTCGCGCGCCGTCGAAGCTTGCGCCGCGACATTGCGCGGCGTGGGCCCCGGCAGCGAGGCTTGCGGCGGGCGGGCATCGACCACGCGCCATTTGCGCTTGGCGATGACTTTCATCGCCGCGTCGTAGGCTTCCTGGGCGCTCGAATTGGTGTCGTCGGGCTCGATGTCCGAATAGGCGTTGTGCTGCTGCTCGGCGGCATAGAGACCGGCATAAGTCACCGGATTGGCGTCACGTGGCCGCAGCCGCGCGATGGCGTCGAATTGCGGCGGGTCGATCGGGTCGGTGGTGATGTCGTAGATCGCCGGCAGGTTGCGGGCCTTGATGCCGAGATAGAGCGGATAGGCGATCAGCGCAAAGCCGATCAACAACGCCGTGACTGCTTGCCGCCCGCCGCGGAAACCCTCCCGCCAGATAGCGATCCCGGCGCAAAAGGCAAGCAAAATCGCGACGCAGGCCAGTACCAGCGCTCCCGCGAGCGTCGACAGGGCCGGTACGATATCGAGCGCACCGGAGCGTACGATGACCACGGCGATAAACGTGGCAGCCAGCGAAAACAAGGCGATGCGCCGCGCCCAGACGGCGAGCCGCGATACCGGGTCTTCAGTGAAGGGACGCCGTGCCATCGCCGTCCGCTTTGGTTATTGGTTTCATCGTTGGATTTCCGGGCCTCGACAGGCGCTCTGGTAGCGTCTCGCACGCCCGTTTCCAACAATCAAATTTGTCGTGCTGATGTCGGTTGTCCGCCTGGAGACCCAAAGCTCGAGGCGAAATAGCACAGCGAGGATGAGAGTTCGGGATTCGCACGATTTCTTTCGGCGCGCGGGGCCGCATCGCCTGCTATTTGGCGCCGTGCGCCGTGGCATCTTTCGCCGGCAGCGGCGCGCATATTTGCTTCAGTGCGCTCCATTCCGCAATGTCGAGAAACGGCGCCGCCGGGGCGCTTGCGGCGACGGCGTTTATGGCGGCGATGCGGTCGTTGGTCTCGGGGTGGTCGCGCAAGATCGCCATGGTGTTGTCCTTCTCGATGACGACGATGCGCTCGAGGATAACGCCGAGCGCATGCGGATCGCCGCCGGCCTTCTGCATCAAGGCGACGCTATAAGCGTCAGCCGCGCTCTCGACGCGCCGCGAATAGGACGATTTCAAAACCGTCTTGGCCGCGATCACCACCGCGCCGCCGCCGACGAAATCGCCGAGCATCATGCCGAACAGAAACGACAGGCCGGCGCTTTGCAACACGACGCGGGTACCGTCGCGGGCGGCGACATGGCCCATCTCGTGGGCCAGCACGCCGGCCAATTCATCGGACGTCTGCGCTTTATCGATGAGGCCTTCATTGACGTAGATATGGCCGCCCGGCAGCGCGAGCGCATTGGGCTCGGCGCGGCGGATGACATCGACGCGGAGTTCGACCGGCAGCGCGGCGGCCGCCGCAAGCTTGCCGACGAGCTTATCGAGCGCGGCGCGGCCCTCGAGTTCGCTCGGCCCGCGGCCGCAGGTAAAGGCCGCGCCGAGATGCTGGGAATCCAGCGCCGTGTGGACATTCTTGTCGACCGCCTCGCCGAGTTTGCGTTCGACCGAAGCCGGCACGAAAGGGAGGAGACGCGCAGCAAGCTCCGGCACGCCGTAGATCGCGGTGACGACAAGCGAGACGCCGGCGGCGAAACTCAAGCCGACGATCTTGCGGCGGAGCCTGCGTTCTCCGGCGCCGCCGCGGTCGAGCGTCTCGGCGCGGTCTTCGATGGCGCAGGTCAGTTCGGCGTCGCGGATTTCGAGCCGGGCCAACAGTGTTTCGCCGCAACGGCTCAGGCGGAGCACGCCGTCGGGCGCCGACATGCGGCGCAGTTCGGTATAGGCCCATTCGTCGAGTACCTGCCCGGCCGGTTTTTTTGCGGTGATGCGAAGCCCCGTCGCGACCGCTTCGACCTTCACCTCGTGGCGCGCGCTGCAGGTGCCGTCGAAATAGGTCGCCGGCCCGCAGGGAACGGCGGGCTCGCCGTCAGGCGTCAGGGACGGGGAGGCATCGAGCGTGATCGTCATGACGCTACATTCCTCCAACGCCAAGCGCATCGGCAAGTCCCTCGCCGAGCGCGGAACTGGGGAGGCCCGCGGCGCGCACCGAATTCAACGCATCCTCACCGGCGAGATCGGCCGACTGCACGCCAAGCCGCCATAGCGAAAACGTCACCACGACCTGATGCACCGTGGAAGCGCCAAGCGCGATCACGACATAGAGGCCGACGGTGATGACGGTCGCCAACAATTCAGCGATCTTCGAATCATGACGCGGCCCGACCAGCTCGGACGCCGCGAACAAGCAAACGCCGCCGGCGGCCGCGGTGATCACCATCAGAGCCAAGATATAAAGAACGAAACGCAGATAGATGCGATAGATCTGCCCGGTCTTGAGATGCGAGGTCACGGCGAGATCGCCGAAGCGAAGGCCGGAAATCCACCAGCGCAGACTTACCGCCTGGAACAGCGGATAAAGCAGGACCGCCGCAACCGCGGAGATCGAGACGCAGAGGAAGGCGATGCCGACAGCGCGGCGAAAACCGGAACTCGCTTCGATGAAGGCGAGCGTCGCCTGATCGCCCTGCGCCATAGCGGTGTTCAGCGCGTTCCAATCGACCATCGCGCCGAGCATGAAGAACCCAAACAGCACCGGGCCTATCACGGCAAGCCAGATCGGAAATCCGCGCAGGAACAGGATCGTGCCCCTGCCGGCGAACGAGCCTTCCAGATCGCCGTAACAGGTGTGGCTCATCTTGAAGCGTTGCAGGCCTGCCTGCGCCCAGGGATAGGCCAGTCCAAGCGTGACGATAGCCACGCCCCACCACATCAGCGCATAGAGCGCGTAGCGCCACGCCGCGCCGTGCTGATCGAACTGCACGCCGCGAAATACCGTGCGGGTAAGCCGGTAGCGCCGCGCGCGATAGAGCGCGAATTCGCCGAGCAACGCGACCAACACAATGGCGGCGGCGGCCGATACCGGCGCGCGCGGGCTCAATTCGAGCGCGGCGATGGCGAAGACGGTATAGAGCGGCACGAGAATGGCAACGGCGAACAGAAAGCCGACGAGAAGCTCGGTGGCAAGCCCGGTATATTCCAGCGTGTCGCCCGCGATCTCGGTGTTCGACCAGAGGAAGCGGCGCACATCGGTTGCGAACCAGAAGCGATAGAGGCCGAGCGTCAGCATCAACAGCGCCGCGCCTTTGATGCGCAGACGCCAATAGGCTGTCTCGTGACCGAGAAACTGCACCGGCCCCGCGGATGCGATCGAAGCCTCAGCAGCAGTCATGACGCACCGGGAATGCCGCTCCGTTCAGCCCTTTGCCGCCACGTGCCCGCCACGTGCCCGTCCCTTGCCCACCACTTGCCTGCCATTCGTCGCCGGCGGGTTCCGGCCGCTCTGCCGGCCCGCTAGAGTCACATTGGCACAACGTCACATTGGCAAATGTCTAATTTGCGACGGCGGGGGCCGCCGGATCATCCACTATAATGACGTATGGTGGCCTCGTCTTTGGCCTAAACGGAAGTCGCGGAGTGCTCTCTAGGCCAAGATCGGCGACGTCCGCGCCCACGTCCGCGTCCAGTCGGTCCAACGCCGCAGCCGCGCCTCGCGGGCTTCGAACCGACTCCACAGCATCTCACGCCGGACCGGTTCATCTCGTCCTGTGTCGGAGAATCAGTAAGGACAGGAAATGCAACCGCACCCGCCATGACCGACAAGGGACAGAACACAAGCGAGGCGGTTCTGCTGCTCGCGCTTCTGGCGGTCGCCGCCAATCTGCGACCGGCCTTGACCAGCGTCGGGCCGCTGATCGAGGTGATTCGTCAGGATTTGCATCTTTCGGCGACGGCCGCCGGACTGCTCAACAGCCTGCCCCTCTTCGCCTTCGCCGGCTTCGCGCCGTTAGCGCGTTTTGGCGGCCGCATCGGCATTGAGCGGGCCCTGATTGCAGCCATGCTGGGTCTGGTCGCCGGCATTCTTGTCCGCTCGTTCGGCGGCAGCGCCGGCCTTTTCGCTGGCACGCTTGTTCTCGGCGCCAGCATCGCGGTCGGCAACGTGCTCTTGCCGAGCGTCATCAAACGCGACTTTCCGCATCGCATCGGCGGCGTCACCACCGCCTATGCGGTCGTGCTCGCGCTTACCGCGGCGATTGCTTCGGGCGTTTCCGTGCCGCTCGCGCGCATCCTTCCCGGCGGCTGGCACAGCGCGCTGGCGTTCTGGGCCGCGCCTACGGTGCTTGCCGTCCTCCCCCTTGCGCTGCTGCTGCGCGCGAACACCGCAGGCGAAAATGCGAACAAAGTCTACGCGGCGTCCGTCTCGGTCTGGCGTTCGTGGCTGGCCTGGCACGTGACCGTCTTCATGGGCCTGCAGAGTTTCCTGTTCTACATCGTCGTTGGCTGGTTCCCTTCGGTGCTGCGGGATGGAGGCTTCACGCCGGGAGCGGCCGGCTGGATCGTCACCTTATTCCAGGTCGTCGCGCTTGCCGCGACGCTGGCAATGCCGGCACTGATCCGGCGCGGACGCGACCAGCGTTTCCTCGCCGTAGCGACCCCGCTTCTCATCGTTGTCGCCATCCTCGGACTTGTCGCCGTACCAAATGCAGCACCGATCTGGATCGTCCTGATCGGTGTCGGGACCGGCCCGACCCTGATCCTCGCACTGGCATTCATCAGCCTGCGCACCGGCGATCATCACCAAGCCGCGGCGCTGTCGCTGATGGCGCAGTCGATCGGCTATTTCATCGCGGCGCTGGGCCCTATCGCCTTCGGCCTGCTCCACGACCTGTTTCACGGCTGGACCGTGCCGCTGATCGCGCTGGCGATGGGTTTGACCGTTCAGGCCTTTGCCGGATTTGGCGCCGGCAGGAACGCACAAGTGTGATCCACTAATCCTCGAGCAGGCCGTCGAACTCGACCTGGATGCTTTCGCCCGGCGTGCAGCGGTGGCCGGCGCCGGACGCCAACAGCGCCTTCGCCTCCTCGGCGGTCTCCGCCTCGACGCACCATTCCTCGACCCGGGTCACGAGCATCCTGGCGTGAAATAGCCGCGGTTGCGGCCTCGGTGCTTTCCTCAGTGCTGCTGTTGCCGGCATGACGTCCACTCTCATGAGTTCCAGGCGCGAATCACTTTAACTGTAAAAGTGTAAGCGCCGGCCGGCGAAGAACAAAGGAGAAACGGGCGCGCTTGTGGAACGCCGGTTCCCTGGTATCGTTGAGGCTAAAGTCCTGCAACTTTTGTCTCGATGTATGGAGTAGTTCCGTGGCCCCCCGCGCGTATTGGAAAGGCTATCTGAAGCTCTCTCTGGTCTCGTGCCCGATTGCGCTGTTTCCGGCAACCTCCGAACGGGAGAAGATCAGCTTCCACCAGATCAACAAGGAAACCGGCAACCGCATCCGCTACAAGAAGGTCGATGCCGATACCGGCGACGAGGTCGACAACAGCGACATTGTCAAAGGCTACGAGATCGCCAAGGGCGAATATATCGAGCTTGAGCCTGAGGAACTGGAAGCCGTCGCCATCGAAAGCAAGCACGTCATCGACATCGACGAGTTCGTGCCGAAAAGCGAGATCGACGAGCTCTATCTGCGCGATCCCTATTACATCGTGCCGGACGGCGAGGTCGGCCAGCAGGCCTTCGCCGTGATCCGCGAGGCGATCCGCAAGGAAGGCATGGTGGCTCTGGCCAAGATCGTGTTCACCTCGCGCGAGCACATTATCGCGCTCGAGGCACGCGGCAAGGGCATGGTTGGGGTGACGCTGCGTTACCCCTACGAGGTGCGCGCCGAAGACGAATATTTCGACACCATCGAGGACGAGAAAATTCAAAAGGACATGCTCGATCTGGCGATCCACATCGTCAACACCAAGACCGGCCATTTCAAGCCCGCGCAATTCAAGGACCACTATGAGGACGCGCTGAGGGATCTGCTGCGCAAGAAGCAGAAGGGCGAAAAAATCGAGCGCGTGAAGGAGAGCGAGCCTTCCAACGTCATCAATCTCATGGACGCGTTGCGGCAGAGCGTGAAGACGGGCGGCGGCAGAAACCCCGACAGGAGCCCGGACAAGAGCGCGGCCAAGACCAACGACAAGAGCAACGGCAAGACCGCCGGCAAGAACGGCGGCGCGCGGCGGGCACCGGCGCGCGCCAGCGCCCCGAAAAAGGCGACGCGCTCCGGCGCGCGGCATAAACGGGCGAGTTGATGCCGGGCAAGCGCGTCCAGTTCGACGACGAGACCTGGCAACAGCTCGATCTGCTGGCGCGTGACCAGATGAAGGACTTCCAGGAGCTCGCCGGCGAAGCTTTTTGCGACCTGTTGAAGAAGCACGGGCGCCCTTCGAACCTGAAAGAAGCGCTCCGGCGCAGCGCCGGCGCCTCGGCGACGGTGCACCAGCTCGATCCGGGCAAGGGCAAAAAGCCGCGGCGACGCTGATCCTTTTTTCGTTTTGTCATTTTCTCGCGAACGATCCGCGGCTATTGTCGTGCCGGGTGCATCGATGATTCTGCATCTCGTCGAATGATTGTGGGGGAATTCAAAAAATGCCGACACGTCGTCTCCAAAATGCAGCCCGCCTGCGGGTTGCCGGCCTACTCTCGGTATCCGTGCTATTGCTCGCGGCGGCCGCTCTCGCGCCGTCGCTGCGGCCGGCGAACGCCGCCGATCAGGACCAGATCGCGCGCGGCAAATATATGGTCGGCCTGATGGGCTGCACCGATTGCCACACGCCGGGACATTTCCTCGGTAAGGAAGACCATACCCGCTATCTCGGCGGCTCCGACGTCGGCTTTGCGATCCCGGGCCTTGGCGTGTTCGTCGGGCCCAATCTCACGCCCGACAACGAGACCGGACTCGGCAAATGGACGCAGGCGCAAATCGTCACCGCGCTGACCAAGGGTGAGACTCCCGAAGGGCGTATGCTTGCGCCGCCGATGCCGTGGCGGAACTTCGCGAGCCTGACGCCGTCGGATGCGCAGGCGATCGCGGCCTATCTGAAAACCTTGCCGCCGGTATCCCATCAGGTGGCCGGCCCGTTTGGCCCGAGCCAGTCGCCGACGACATTCGTGATGACGGTTCAGCCCGGCGCGGTTTACGCGGGTCTCGCCAAACCACCGGCGCCGGCGGCATCGGCCGCACCGGCAAACAAATAAAACGGCGTTAAGAGCCGAACACCACCGCATGCATGATGCGGCCGGGCCACAGAGTGAACAGCCCGGCGATCAGGAGCGCGCCGACGAACAGGCCGATCATGGCGCGGCGGTGCCGCGTCACCTCATGCCGGTGCGCGACCATAACCGCGACCGGCAGCATGATCAGCGTGTAGATCGCCAGAAGATGGATCGGCGACCACTGTCCCCATAGCTTTATTTGATGGATGAAAAACGCGCTGACGCCGACGACCAGCATCAGCGCGACCCAAATCAAGCCGAGCGTGCGATGCGGCAGCGTGCCCTTGGGCGCGGCGAACTGAACGAGGCCGAGCGCAAAGGCGCACATGGCGGCGAAGGCATGAATTTGAATCGCCGGACTTGCCTGCAGCAACGGCGCGAGAGTCATGATCCACCCAAACTACAGCATGATCCGGAAAAGTGGAAACCGGTTTTCCGAAAAGATCATGCTCCATCAAGAAGCTAGAGCGTCAATCGATTCAACTTGAAGCGATTGCGCTCTAGAGCCCGAGCAGTTTCTTGGTGTTGCCGCCGGCGAGCGCCGCGACGGTCGCGGCATCAAAGCCCTCGACTGAAGCGATGTGGCCGATCGGATCGTACTCGGCCATGTCATAGGGGTAATCGGTCCCAAGCAGCACGTGATCGGCGCCGAACACGCGCACCAGTTCGGCAAGCTGGTTCGGCGTGAACACGACGGTGTCGACATAGATGCGTTTGAGGTAGCTCGTCGGCGGCTGCGGCAATTCGCCGTGACTGTCCGAGCGCGCGCCCCAGGCGTGATCGATGCGGCCGGAATAGGCGGCGAGATAGCCGCCGCCATGCACGGCAAAGATTTTTAGCTTGGGATGGCGTTCGAGCACGCCGTCGAAGATCAGATAATGCAGCGCGACCGTGGTCTCGAGCGGATTGCCGATGACATTGTTGAAATAAAACCGCGTCAGCCGCGATGCATCGGTGAAGCCGTTGGGATGCAGCATCACCAGCACGCCGAGCTCTTCGGCCTTGTTCCAGAACGGCGCGAAGGCCGGATCGGACAGTTCCTTGCCGGCGATCGTGGTCAAGATCTCGACGCCGGTAAAGCCGAGTTTCTTGACGCAGCGCTCGAGCTCCTTGACCGCTTCGTTGCCGTCGGTCATCGGCACCGAGCCGAAGCCTTTGAAACGGTCGGGCGCCTTGGCGCAGAACTCGGCGATGCCGTCATTGACCATCTGCGTCGCCTTGACCGCGATGTCGAGCGGCACGGTGTAATAGCATTGCGGCGGCGGCGGCGCGATCAACTGCATATCGATGCCCATGGCGTCGAGATCGGCCAGCCTGTATTCGTGGCCGGCGCGTTCGCGAACATCGGCTTCCTGCTTCTGGCTCAGCGCCTTAGTCTCGGCATTGGCGAAGCGCGACAGTGGGATCGTCGCCCAATCGAGATGCGGCTCGACGAATTTCGCCGCCGCCGGCACACCGACATGGGAGTGGATGTCGATAGTGACGCTTTTCGGACGGATCTCGCGGCCGGGTCTGCCGTGGCGACGCGCCGCTGTCGGGCCGTATTTATTCCACTGTTGGAGCATTTCCCGTTTCCTCGCAATCGGTTCCCCCCAGGGGGAGGGGTTACGCCTTTGTCGCACAGCCTTTCTAGTCTTGAAAATCGCTGCTGCGAAGGTGGGCGGCGGCCGAACTTCCGCGGACGCTGCAGACGGCACGGAGCCGCTGAGAAGTCGCCAGGTGTGAGCGCGAAGATTGCGAGAGCGACCACGGCCGAATTCTCCATCGCCACGATGTTCCGCCTGGATCCTCAATCGCGCCGTCACATTCATCGTCGAGAAACGCACGCATCCCGATCGACAAGTCGCCAGCACCACCGCATCGATCCATCATCGGCATGTCTCATTTCCATGCGACATCTGACGGCGCGCGAAATTGAAATGTCACTGTTCTGTCATTTTGATTATTTGTTGAGCAGCTTGGTATTTGAATTTGCTCACCGCACACGCACCGCGTTGACTTAGCGCAATACATTGCGAGGCCGATTTACGTAGAGATCGATCGGATCAACATACGAGAGGCGGTGTCGTGTTTTCGCTCTCCGGCAAAAAAGCGCTCATCGTCGGCATTGCCAATGAAGATTCGATCGCATTCGGCTGCGCGCAGGCGTTGCGCGCGCAAGGCGCAGAGCTCGCCGTCACTTTCCAGAACCGGCAGGCCGAGCCGTTCGTGCGCCCCCTTGCGGAGAAACTGGACACGGACATCGTCCTGCCGCTGGACGTCCGCGAGGATGAGCAATTCGGACAATTGTTCGACAGCATCCGCCAGCACTGGAGCCAGGTTGACATCTGCCTGCATTCCATCGCGTTTTGTCCAAAACAGGACTTGCACGCGCATGTCGTTGATTGCTCGCGTCACGGCTTCGTCACGGCGATGGAGATTTCGGTCTATTCGTTCATCCGCCTGGTGCGTCAGGTCGCGCCGCTGATGCCAGCGGGCGGCGCCTGCATGACCGTGTCCTTTCTCGGTTCCGAGAGGGTAGTCGAGCATTACAACATCATGGGGCCGGTGAAGGCCGCGCTCGAAGCCGTGACGCGCTACATGGCGGTGGAATTAGGACCCAAGGGCATCCGGGTTCACGCCCTGTCGCCCGGGCCGCTGAAGACGCGCGCCGCATCGGGCATCGGGCATTTCGACGAGTTACTGAATGAGGCTGCCGCGCGCGCACCGACGCATCAACTCGCAAGCATTGAGGATATCGGCGCCTATGCAGCGTTTCTGGCCAGCGCCGAGGCGGCAAATGTCACCGGGGACATTCACTATATCGACGGCGGTTATCACATCGTGGACTGAACTCATGACCGACAATGACGCGCTGATACAAAATCAAAAGCGATATCTGCATGCGCTCGACGAGAACGCGACCTATGCGAGCCAACAGGCGCAGCGTCTGACTGGGCTGGCTTCGAGCCATGGCCAGGTGATCGGCCACAGCCAGATGGAATCGGCGCGCGCCGCAATGACCGCGCTGCAGGACCTGATGCCGAAGTTTTTTCTGCCGAATGTCGGCGGCGCGTTCTCCGAATACGTCAGGGACTGCGGCCAACGCTGGATACTATTTCTCGATACGCTGTGCCGGCGCGGCGATGCCTGCATCGTGCGCGAGAAAGAAGGGTTCAAGCCGGTTCTGGCGTTCGACTACGACATTGTCGTCGACGGCCGCAAACTTGACCGCCCGGTCAATTACGCGCTGGTGCGCATTCATCCGCCCGAAGGGACGCCGCCGCCGCGCGAGGACGCGCGCCCTTGGGTCATTATCGATCCGCGCGCCGGCCACGGCAGCGGCATCGGCGGTTTCAAGAGCGAATCCGAAGTCGGCGTCGCGTTGCGCGGCGGCCATCCGGTCTATTTCGTCATCTTCTTTCAGAAGCCCGAGCCGACTCAGACGCTTGCGGACGTGTGCGCGGCCGAAGCCGTGTTTTTGCGGGAAGTTCAAGCGCGCCATCCGCACAGCCCGAAACCGCTGCTCACCGGCAATTGCCAGGGCGGTTGGGCCGCCATGATCCTCGCCGCGACCCATCCCGATCTGATGGGTCCAGTGGTGATTGCCGGTGCGCCGCTATCCTATTGGTCGGGCAAGGACAGCCGCAATCCGCTGCGCTATTTCGGCGGCGTCAGCGGCGGGGCGGTTCCCGCCTTGCTCGCCTCCGATCTCGGTGGCGGCACCTTCGACGGCGCCGATCTCGTGCTGAACTTCGAACAGCTCAATCCCGGCAAGACCTGGTTTCGCAAGAACTTCGACCTGTTCGCCAATGTCGACAGCGAGGCCGATCGATTTCTCGAATTCGAGCGCTGGTGGTCCGGCTTCTATTTCATGAACGAGAACGAAATTCGCTGGATTGTCGAAACGCTGTTTATCGGCAACAAACTCACGCGCGGCGAAGCATTCTTGAGCGACGGCACGCCGATCGATCTGACGCGAATTGAAGCGCCGGTTGTGGTTTTCGCTTCGCACGGCGACAATATTACGCCGCCGCAGCAGGCCCTGAACTGGATTCCCGACCTCTACAAATCCGTCGAGGAAATTGCGGCGCATGGCCATGTCATCGTTTACACGCTGCATGAAAGCATTGGCCATCTCGGCATCTTTGTCTCGGCGCAAGTCGCCAATAAGCAACACGAGCAGATCGGCTCGGTCGTCAAGACCATCGAATTGCTGGCGCCGGGCCTTTACGAAATGCTGATCAGCAAGGAGGCCGATGTCTATATGGTCGCGTTCGAAGCACGGACTGTCGGCGACATCCTCAAGCTCGGCGACGATCGCGAGGAAGAAGCGGAATTCGCCGCCGTCTCCGGCTTTTCCGAATGGGCGACCAAGACCTATGAGCTGACCTGGCAGCCGATTATCCAAGCGCTGGTCACGCCGGCGGATGCCGAGATGCGCAGACGCCTGCATCCGCTGCGTCAGCAGCACAATTTTTTTTCGCATAAGACGCCGCTGTTTTCCAATATCGACGAGTTTGCCGAAAAGATTCGCGAGCAGCGCGCGCCGGCCGCCAAAGACAATCCGTTCGTGGAGTTGGAGCGGTATTACGCCGATTGCGTCGAACGAAGCTTCGATCTTTACCGCGATATCCGCGACGCCACGATCGAGATCGCCTTCCACGGGCTATACGGCACGCCGTGGATGAAGCGCCTTGGCGCCGCGAGGCAAACGCGGCCGCAGTCCCACGACATGGCCAAATTCCCGCACGTGCAGGACGCCATCAAAAGGGCAAAGGTCGGCGGCTATGCCGAAGGCATTATCCGTATGCTGATTCTGCTGGCCCGCGCGCGCGGCTCGGTGCGGCGCGATCGCCTGGAGCGTTCGGACCGGCTGCTGCACGCCCGCCCGCCGTTCAACTCGATGACGCCGGAGACCCGCGCCCGCCTGATCTACGAACAATCGGTGATCGTGGAATTTTGCGGCAATGAGGCGGTCACGTCCTTGGCGAAACTTCTCAAGGATCCGGTCGATCGCTATCGCGCCTTGAATTTGGTCTTGGATGTGGCGGGTTCGGTCGAAGATATGGACGCCCCGACCATCGCCATGTTCAAGCGCTTCCAGGCCGCACTTCTGACGATGGCGCGGGAATGGCGCGATCCCGACCTCGAACACGGTGTGCAAAAATCACCTGTTGAGGCCCAATCGCTCGCGAGCGCTAATCACGACGCGCCGCAATCCGAAGCAGCGACCGCCCCAGAGAGCGCGGTTGTGGTCGTAGAGCCGCAGGAGACCGCAGCATGATCCGCGAGAACAAGCTCTATGACGAACTCAAAGTCGGCGACACCGCCTCGATCAGGCGCGTGTGCACCGCCAATGACCTTTACATTTTCGCAAACGCTTCCGGCAATCTGAACCCCCTCCATTTGCCCGCGGACGATGGTGAAGACCGCGCCGAAACCATCGCGCCTTCGATGTGGGTCGGTGCCTTGGTGTCCTCGGTGCTCGGCAATATTTTGCCCGGTGCGGGCACGCTCTACAAATCGCAGACGTTCAAGTTCCTCAACCGCGTTCATGTCGGCGATGAGCTGACGGTGACCGTGACGGTGCGCGACAAGGCAGCGGATGACCGTGTCATGCTGGACACCGCCGTCACCGGGCGCGGCGGCGATCGCATCGCCGAAGGCGTCGCCGAGGTCCTGGCGCCGACGCGCAAGGAACGCTGCGACGACGATCGTGTGCCTGAGATTTTGGTCGAACGGCACCGCCATTTCGACCGGCTGCTCAAGGCGTGCGAGGGGTTGGAGCCGATTGCCACGGCCGTGGTCGTCCCCGAAGACAAGTTTTCGCTGGGCGGCGCTCTGCTCGCCGCGCGCTACGGGATTATCCGGCCCATCCTGATCGGCTCGGCAACGGCGATTGCCGCGGTGGCCAAGGAGATCGGCGCCGATCTCAAGGCTATCGAAATCGTCGATGTCGTCGACCACGACGCCGCGGCTGCAGCAGCCGTCGAACTCGCGCGCAACGGCAAGGCCGCCGCCATCATGAAAGGCCATCTGCGCACCGATGAACTCCTCCATCATGTGGTCAAGCGCGACGGTGGACTGCGCACCAACCGGCGGCTCAGCCACGTCTTCGTCATGGACGTGCCGGGGCTCGATCACCTGCTGATCGTCTCCGACGCGGCCATCAATATCGCGCCCGATCTCGAAGCCAAGGTCGACATCACGCAAAGCGCCATCGATGTCGCGCTGGCGCTCGGCGTCGACAAGCCCAAAGTGGGAATTCTCTCCGCCGTCGAAACAGTCAGTCCGAAAATCCCGTCCACGCTCGACGCCGCAGTGCTGTCGAAAATGGCCGAGCGCGGACAGATCAAGGGCGGGACCGTCGACGGACCGCTCGCCATGGACAATGCCATTGACGTCGAGGCGGCGAAGACCAAGGGTATTACCTCGCTCGTAGCCGGTCACGCAGATATTTTGATCGTGCCCAATCTCGAGGCCGGCAACATGCTGGCGAAGGAACTTGCCTTTGTCGCGCATGCGGAGGCAGCCGGTCTCGCGCTCGGCGCGACTGTC
The DNA here is from genome assembly GCA_963761185.1 of uncultured Alphaproteobacteria bacterium. Taxonomy (GTDB): domain Bacteria; phylum Pseudomonadota; class Alphaproteobacteria; order Rhizobiales; family Xanthobacteraceae; genus BOG-931. The sequence goes on along the minus strand of CAVXFY010000009.1, from coordinate 2,336,814 downwards.
CCCATCATCCTGACGAGCCGCGCCGACGGCGAGAAGGCGCGGCTCGCGTCCTGCGCGATCGCGGCGCTCTATCGCGCGTGGCAGTCCGGCGGTGCGCGCATTCACCACTTGGAGGCGGCGCAATAGTGCAGCACATACTCACCCTGAACGCCGGCTCATCCTCGATCAAATTCGCGCTGTTTGAACGCAACTCCGTGCTCGTCGAATGCGTGCGCGGCCAGGTTGAGGGGCTCGGAGCCACGCCGCACCTGCAGGCGGCAAAGCCTGGCGAGCGTAACGTCGACCGCAGCTTGAGCGAAACGCAAGCCCACGATCACGCCTCGGCGCTCGCCGTCGTGCTCGCGTTTCTGGATCAGTGCGTCGGCAAAGTCGAGATTGAAGCGGTGGGCCATCGCGTCGTGCATGGCGGCGTCGACTTTTGCGAATCCATCATGCTCGACGAGCAGAAGCTCGGTGTCCTCGAGCGGCTGAACCCGCTCGCGCCGCTGCATCAGCCGCATAATCTTTCGGGCGTGCGCGCGGCGCAGCGCGCTTTTCCCGGCGCGCTGCAGGTGGCCTGCTTCGATACCGCTTTCCATCGCTCTCACCCCTGGGTCAACGACATCTACGCGCTACCGCGCGCACTCTACGATGAGGGCATCAGGCGGTATGGATTCCACGGTCTGTCCTACGAATACGTTACCGAAAGGCTGCGTCAGGTCGCACCCATGCACGCAGCAGGACGCGTCGTGGTCAGCCATCTCGGCAACGGCGCGTCGATGTGCGCGATCCGCGACGGACAGAGCGTCGGTTCGAGCATGGGCTTTACCGCGCTCGACGGTTTGCCCATGGGCACCCGTTGCGGTCAGCTCGATCCCGGCGTCGTTCTCTATCTGATCGAACAGAAAGGCCTGTCGGTCCGGGAGGTGGAAGACATGCTCTATCGCCACTCAGGTCTCAAGGGCCTATCCGGACTGTCGAACGACATGCGCGAGCTTGAAACGGCCGGTACGCCGGAGGCGATGCAGGCGATCGACTATTTTGTCTTCGCATTCGCCGCGAACTTGGTTCCATGACGGCGATTCTTTCGGGGCTGGATGCGTTGGTGTTCTGCGGCGGCACCGGCGAAAACGCCCGGCGCATCCGCGAGCGTATTTGCCTGGGTTTCGAGTGGCTTGGCGTCGAATTGGATGATCTGCGCAATCAGGCCGGCGAAATGATCGTGTCGTCGGATCGTTCCCGGGTGCGCGTCTTCGTCATTCAGACCAATGAGGAGATGATGATCGCGCGACACGCCGCGCGACTGCTGCAGTCAGCATGCCCCGCCTCGGCGGCGGCGTGAGCGCCGCCGGCTACCCCGCATTCAGCGCTGCGGCCCACACAGGCTGAGATCGCGCTCGGCGCGGAAGACATTGCTGTAGAGGTTCGCGATCCACTGCCGCCCGCTCGAAGTGACGTTGAGATAGCGGATAGCCGATTGGATGTGCGGCGAGACGCTGTTCCAATAGAATTGCGGATAAAGATCGGTCAGATCGGCCGGCGACGTATAGCCGAGCTGCTTGTTCATGCCGACTTCTTCGAATTCGTAATAGAGCGCATTGGCCTTGCGCAGGTAATGCGGATCGCCGAGTTGGCCGATCAGATCGGCGGCGCGCACCAGCATGCCTTCTTCGCTGTCGCCTGTGCCGTCGCCCGGCGGCGAGGGAAAGCGCGTATATTCGATGGCGTGAGCGATGCGCGCGGCGTCGAGCAATTCCATTTGCGACAGCCGGTCCATCGCGAACAGCTTCGAGCGGTCGACGTGATAGGGCAAGAGCGCGGCGTCCGAGGCGCCGCGCGGCAGCTTGGCCTTATTGCCCTTGATATCGATGACATAGCCGTCGGCGCCGTCCTCCTTGAGGATGCCGCGCACGTAGCCGATGTCGTGCAGCAGGCAGGCGATGAGGAGATGAGCGAAGTCGCTCGGAAAAGTCGGCTGCAGCAGCGCGCGCCCCTTCATGATGTCGTAGCCGACCAGCGTCACCAGCATCGTATGTTCGACGTTGTGGTAGAGCGCGTCGCTGTTGCCGATGCATTCGATGGCCAAGCGTGCGACCGACGGCACGAGCTCGGTCAGGTCGGCATGTGTCGTCGAGAACCTGCGGCTCATATGCTCGTGAAGGAACGAGCTTAGACCCTCTGCCGCCAGCTCAGGAACGGTAATCAAGTAGCGCCCCTCCGAAACCGGCCGCCATGGTGACGGCTGGTTTGCCAATTTGCAATAACGATTGTGCGCGCTCCTTATTCCGCGCGGTGCAAAAGAAATCCAGCGTTACGACAAAATCGTGACGCGCGAGCGTCAGGCGCTGTGCGCGGAAGAGCCGCTCAGAACACGCCGAGGTGCTGACGCAGGTCGACATCGTCGGTCTTCAGCGCCGCCGCGGTCGAAACCACAGCGACCCGCCCGGAATTAAGAATGACGATGTCGTCGGCGATATCGAAGACAAGCTTCGGGCTCTGCTCGACCAGGACGATGGAGAGGCCGCTTTCCTTGAGCTTGCGGATTGTCGACATGACCTCGGCGACGATTTGCGGCGCGAGACCTTCCGACGGCTCGTCCATCAGAAGCACGCGCGGATTGGCCATCAAAGCGCGGCCGATCGCCAGCATCTGCTGCTCGCCGCCGGACAGATAGCCGGACAATTGCGAGCGCCGCTCGGCGAGCCGCGGGAACATGGCGAAGACAGTGTCCACGGTCCAAGGCTCATGTGTCTTGAATTCGTGCCGCGCCGCAAATCCTTTTTGCGCTGCGACCATCAGGTTCTCGCGCACGGTGAGACTCTTGAAGATGCGGCGGCCCTGCGGCACCAGCGCGACGCCTTGCGCGGAAATGTTCTCCGGCCCCTGCCAGGTCACCGGCGTGCCGAACACTTCGACGCTGCCGCCGCGCGGCGGCAACAGCCCAACGCTGACATTCATACAGGTGGACTTGCCGGCACCGTTGCGGCCGAGGAGCCCAAGAAGCCGCCCTTCGCCGAGATCGAACGACACCCGTTGCAGCACGTGGCTGTCGCCGTAGAAGGCGTCGATATTGGCGAGACTGAGCGCTTTATTCGCCAAGATAGACCTCCCGCGTGCGCGGATTGTTCACCACTTCGGCGCGGGTGCCTTCGACGATCACCTCGCCGAGATGCAACAGCGTGATGCGATCGGCAAAATCGAGTGCCACGTCCATGTCGTGCTCGATCATGACGATCGTCACGTCGCGCGGAATAGCGTGCAGCAACTTTCGGACCTCTTGCCGCTCGTCGATGGAGAGGCCGGCGAACGGCTCGTCGAGCAGCAGCACTTTGGGATTTTGCGCGAGCGCCATGGCGATCTCGACGCGGCGCCGCTCGCCGTAGGAGGTCTGCGCCAGCGGCCGCTGCGCAATCTGATCGAGACCGACCCGGCTCAGCGCCTCGCAGCCCTGTCGCGTCAAATGCTGCTGGCGTTCGAGCGGGCGCAGCGGGTTCCAGCGCAGCGGCGACAGGCCGAGCAAAGCGAGCGTCACATTGTGTTGGATAGTGTCGCGCGCGAACAGCGTGATGATCTGGTAGGTCCGCGCCATGCCGAGATGGGCGCGCTTGCGGCTCGGCATCCTGGTAATGTCGCGGCCGAACAGCGAAATCGAGCCGTCATCGGGCGTCAGCTCGCCGGTGATGAGATTGAACAAAGTGGTCTTGCCGGCGCCGTTCGGACCGATGATCAGACGCCGCTCGCCCGGTTCGACATTGAGGCAGACATTGGTCGTGACGCGCAGACCGCCGAACGACTTGCACAGCTGGTCGACGGCGAGCGCGCTCATTGCTTAGTCACCGCAAGCGAGGCCGCGGGCTTGCGTCGGCCCGCCTTGCCTCCACCAGATTTGCGCCAGGCCGTGCGCGCCAGGCGTACCGCGCCGGGAACGAGACCCTCCGGCATGAACACGACGATGGCGACGAAGATGGCGCCGAGCATGAAATTCCAGCGCGTCACATAGGCGCTGACCACGTTCTTGACGATTACGACCAAGGCGGCGCCGACGACCGGGCCAAGCAGCGTGCCGGCGCCGCCGGAAATCACCATCAGCAAGCCTTCGGCCGAGGCGGTGAGCGCCAAAGCCTGCGGGCTGATGAACTGGTTGTAGTAGACGAACAGAATCCCGGCGGTGGATGTCAAAAGGCCGGAGAGCATGAAAGCCCAGAACCGGATCATCCAGACATGGTAACCGAGCGCCGTCATGCGGCGGGGCTGGTCGCGGGTGCCGCATAAAGCCGCGCCGAGCGGCGAGCGCACGAAGATCGCGACGGCCAAGACCGCGAGCAGGAAGACGACCAAGGTCGCGTCGTAAAAGCCTTTCGCCGAAGTCAGCGCGAAGCCGAACGGCGCCGGCCGCGTCGCGACGCTGATGCCGTTGTCGCCGTTGGTGAGGCTGATCCAGCGGTAAGCGACGCCCCAGATGATCTCGCCGAGCGCGAGCGTAATCATAATGAAGCTGATGCCGGTGGCGCGCAGCGCCAAAGCCGCAAAGCCCGCCGTCGCGACGAGCCCGATCAGGAGCCCCGCAAGGATCGCGACGGCGTGGCCGTAACCGGCGGCGAGCAGATAGGCGACGATATAGGCCGCGATGCCGAACAGACCGGCATGGCCGAGCGACACCAACCCGGCATAGCCGACCAGCACATTGAGGCCGATGGCAAAGACCGCATAGAGCAGGATCTGGCTCGCGATATTGACGTAATAGGTTTCGGTGATCGCATAGGGCACGGCGATCAGCGCCAAAATGGCGCCCACGATGGCAAGACGCCGGCCGGTGATGGGACCGTTCACAGGATTTGCCCCCCGAACAGACCCTGCGGGCGGAGCAACAGAACCAGCACCATCGGCAGGAACAGAATGAAATAGGCGAGCTCCGGCAGCAAAGCCTGACCGAAATTATAGATGAAGCCGATGATGATGCTGCCGACGAACGAGCCGAGCAGGCTCCCGGTCCCGCCCAGGATGACGACGACGAGCGCGAGCGGCAGCATGTCCTGATCGAGGCCCGGATAGACCGACAGGATCGGACCGCCGATCATGCCGGCGAAGCCGGCGAGCCCGGCGCCGAGCGCGAAGACGATGGTGAAGAGTTGCGACACGCGGATGCCGACCACGCGCGCCATCTGCGGATCGTCGACGCCGGCGCGGATCATGGCGCCGAGCCGCGTGCGGTCGAGCATCACCCACAGCGCCGCTGCAAAGACGACGGCGATGGCGATGACCGCCATGCGGTAGAGCGGGAACGCCGCCCCGCTCCAGCGCACGAAGCCGGCAAAGTGGGGCGGCGTTTCGACCGAGATCGGATCGCCACCCCAGGCCATCAGGCAAAGATCGGCGACCATGAAGGAAACGCCGAGCGTGACCAGGACCTGCGCCAAGGGCTGGCCGGCGAGACGGCGCAGCAACAGCCGCTCCATCAACGCGCCGAGGATCGCCACTTCGGCCGCCGCGAGGATCGCCGCCACCCAGAAGTTCAGCGTGAAGCCGAGCGCGCCGGACAGGAACGTGGTGCCGAGATAGGCCCCGACCATGAACATCGAGCCGTGCGTCAGATTGGGAATCCGCATCAGCCCGAAGATCAGGGAAAATCCCGCCGACAACAAAAACAACAGGCCGCCGAACGTCACACTGTTGACGGTAAGCAGCAGCCAGAATGTCATGCGTCCTGCCTTTCTCGCTGTCCCGGCCGCTGGTTGTGTTTGCTGCTTCCGAATATGCCTCTCAGCACTTGGTCAATGGCGGATAATCACGCGAATAGACCGGATGGGCGAGAAACTCGGCTTCCGGCCAGGTCCAGAATTGGCTGACGTTCTCGTAGGTCTTGATCGTCTTGTTCCAGACCTTCAGGCCGTATTTGGCGCCCTCGGTCTGGATGCGCCGAATGTAGAAAGTGCCGATCACATTATTGAGGTGGTCGAACTTGAGCGGCCCACGCGGCGTTTCGGTCAGGCTGACCGTCTTCAGCGCCGTCATAAACTTGTCTTTGTCGCTGGCGTCACCTCCGGTCGCTTTCAGAGCGGCGTCGACGACCTGACAATTGACATAGAGCAGGGCCGCATACTGGCCCGGAATGGTGTCGTAGTTCTTGATCATGCCGTCGATAAAACGGTGGTTGGCCTCGGTTTCGAGGTCGAGCGTGTAGGGGCAACACCCAACGAGGCCGATCGCCTCTTCGCCGTAGTTCTTGAGCAAGGCATCGTCGCCGCCGGTCTCGCCCGTCACCACCTGATACTTCAAGCCGGCACTGGCATAGGCCTTCATGAAGCGCAGCGGATTCGAGCCGGCGAAGCCCTGACAGACACCGTCGCAATCGCTGATCTGCGCCACATAGGGCGTGTAGTCGGGCGTCGACAATGGCGGCCACAATTTGTTGACGACGCAGCCGCCGTCTTTGGCGAACGCAGCCTGAAAACCGCCCATTTGCTCGTAGCCGAAGGCGAAATCCTCGGAGATCGTGACGACGCGCTTGAGCTTCAATTCGGTCGCCGCGTAATGCCCCATCGGCTGCATCGCCTGCGACGAGGTTGCCGACGCGCGCAATAGATACGGATTGGGCAGGCGCTGGGTGAGGTTGTCCGCCGCCGCCAGGCTGAGCGTCGGCATTTTCTGTTCTTTGATGTAATCGTTGATGGCGTAAAGCTCGAAGGCCGCGAGCGGACCGAGAATGACATCGACCTTGTCGCGTTCGACGAGTTCCTGGGCCTTGGTCTTGGTGCCGGCGGGATTGCCGCCGGTATCGGCAGAAACGAAGTCGACCTTGCGGCCGCCGATCGTGTAGTTCTTCTCCTTCAGATAGGTCAGGACGCCCTGCTCCATCTGAATGCCGCCCTGCGCCAGCGGTCCGGTCTTCACCGTGAGAAGGCCCAGCTTGAACGGTTCGGATTGCGCGATGGCGGGGGTCGGAAAGCGACCGAGCGCCGCGGCCGCACCGGCTGCGGTGCCCGCCAACACGGCACGGCGGCTGACTTTGCTGGACATGAGCTTGCGAGACATAACGTTCCTCCCAGTGACGCCCGGTTTTGCGGCGTCCTCTTGTTTTGCGGTGCCCGATTTCTTACGCGACCAAAGGCGCCGCCATTACGGCTGCGCCCCCAAAGCGCAGCGGCGCTATCATTGGCGAAGCGCCCCCGGCCTGTAAAGGCCGGTATTGTCGCGGCTTTTTAACACTTGGTGAGCGGCGGGTAGTCGCGCGAATAGACCGGATGAGCGAGAAATTCCTGCTCCGGCCAGGTCCAGAATTGGCTGACATTTTCGTAGGTCTTGATGATCTTGTTCCAGAGCTTGAGACCGTATTTGGCGCCCTCGGTGCCGCAGCGCCGGATGCAGAACGTGCCGACCACATTGCCCAGGTGATCGAACTTGATCGGTCCGCGCGGCGTGTCGGGGAGGTTGACGGCGCGCAACGCCGCGATGAATTTTTCCTTGTCGCTGGTATCGCCGCCCGCGGCCTTGAGGCCGGCGTCGACCACCTGGCAATTGACATAGAGGCCGGCGGCATAGAAGCCCGGAACGACGTTGAAATTCTTCAACATGCCGTCGATGAAGCGTTTGTTGCTCTCGGTTTCGAGATCGAGCGAATAGGGGCAGCACGACACAAGACCGATCGCCTCATCGCCGAAGCTTTTGAGGAGCGCGTCGTCGCCTCCGGTTTCGCCCGACACCACCGGATATTTCAATCCCGCATCGGCATAGGCCTTCATGAAGCGCAGCGGATTCGAGCCGGCAAAACCTTGGCAGACGACATCGCAATCGCCGATCTGGGCAAGATAGGGTGTGTAGTCGGGCGTCACCAATGGCGGCCAGAGCTTGCTGACGACGCAGCCGCCGTTCTTTTCAAAGGCCGCCTGGAAGCCGCCCAATTCCTCATAGTCGAACGAGAGATCCTCGCCGATGGCCACCGCTCGCTTGAGCTTCATCTCGGTCGCCGCATAGTGGCCCATCGGCTGCATGGCCTGCGAAGAGGTGGCCGAGGCGCGTACCAGATAAGGATTGGGCTGCCGCTGGGTGAGATTGTCAGCGGCGGCCAGACTCATCGTCGGCATCTTTTGCTGCTGGATGTAGTCGTTGATGGCATAGAGCTCGAAAGTCGCAAGCGGCCCGAGAATGACATCGACTTTATCGCGCTCGACCAATTCCTGGACCTTGGTCTTGGCGCCGGCGGGGGCGCCCCCGGTATCGCCGATGGTCAGCTCGACCTTGCGGCCGGCGATGGTGTAATCGGTTTCCTTCAAATAGGTGAGAACGCCCTGCTCCATCTGGTTGCCGCCTTGAGCGAGCGGCCCGGTCTTCACCGTGAGAAGTCCGAGTTTCACGGGCGCCGGTTGCGCGATCGCGGGCGATGGAAAACGGCTCAGCGCGGCGGCTGCGCCCAGCGCGCCGCCGGCCAAAACCGCGCGGCGCGTCACTTGCGGCGATATTGATTTAAGCGAGATGGATTGAGGCGACTTGGATTTGCGCGAGTCTCCGCGCGACACGACTTTACGCGACATAGGACCCTCCCTGACCGGCGCGGGATTTCTAGTGTTCCCGCGTCCGCTGCCGGTGATGCTTATACGACGATTTTTTCAGTTTTTCATTTCCGGCCGGCCGTTTTTCTACTTTTTCCGGCAGGCTTCTTTGCCGCTTTTTTCGGCGCTGCCTGGCGCGATGCCGTAGGTTTACGCCCGGGCTTGCCCACCTTCGCCGCCTGCGGTTTTGCCGGAATAATGGGCAACAGCAGATAAGGCTGCATGGCAACGCCGAAATGCAGCCCGGTGACGCCGCTGAAAATCTGCGGCGGCCGGTCGCGCACGTCGTCGTGCAGGAACGGTCCGCAGCCGGTCAGCTCGTTCTTGAAGTTCGACAGCTTGCCGCCGCTCGGGCCGTGATAGACATAGTCCTTGCCGCGAATGGTGAGCGCGACGCGGTGGCCGACCGGCACCACGATCGACGTCGGCCAGATCTCGACGTCAAGCGGCACGACTTCGCCCGGCTTGAGCGGCTGCTTCCTGGTGTGGGTGTGGTAGGGCCGGTATGGCGTCGATAGCTTCTTGTCGAGCTGGCGATGCGATGCGCGCAGCCAGCCCTGCCCGATCGGCGTATGCGGATCGATGGCGCCCTGGAAGACCACTTCCTTCATGTCCGGCGAGAACACGCGCAGCACCGCGAAAATGTCGGCGTCCCTGGTCGAAGACGACACAAAGAGTTTCACCGCCGACGGCCCGGTGATCTCCATCTCGTGGTCGAGCGGCGGCGTCATGAAGGTGACCCCGTCGCCCATGGCGTCGAACTTCAGCACCGATTTTTTGTTAGACGCCTTCTCGCCGAGAGAACCGTTCGACGGATCGAGATAAAACTTCGTCCATGTGGTGCGCTTCAGCGGCCATTCCGGCTCCGCGCGCTCGACAAAGCGGTCGACGTGGCGGACCTGCAGTTGCACGGGCGGCTGCTTGTCCCAGCCGTTGTTCTTGCCGTGCAGGAAATGGTCGAAGAAGCGCAGCTGCAGATGGCGGCCGTAGTCGGTGTAGAAATGCGTCCAGTGCTCGATGCCGTGCGACTTCGAGCCATTTGTTCTTCGACGCCGCGCGCACGAAGCCCTCGAAATTGCCGCGCGGATGCAGCGGCTGCCCACCCCAATTGGCGGCGGACAGAAACGGCACCTTCACTTTGGTCCAAACCGGCGAGCGGGCGCGGTGATAACCGTCGTCGAGCGGATGGGCGACGATGTCGGCGCCGAAATTGCTGCGGTTCTTCGCCAGTTGCTCGTCCGAAAGAATCTCCGGGCCGCAGACAAGCTCGCCATGCACGCGGCTGCGTTTGCCGCGCTCGCCGGCGCCGTATTGCACGGTCTTGACCTGCATGTCGTACCAGTTGTCCCAGAACGTGCAGAGAATGCCGCCGTGATGGGTCATGTCGCGATACCAGTCGGCGGCGCCCTCCCAGATGCACATCGCGGCGAGATGCGGCGGCTCGAGCGACGCCACATGCCACTGATTGATGCCGTAATAGGAAATGCCGTTGAGCCCAACCTTGCCGTTCGACCACGGCTGGACGCCGGCCCATTCGATGCAGTCGTAAAAATCCTTGGTCTCGCGCGGCGAGAAATGATCGATGAAGCCCGGCGACACGCCGCAGCCGCGGGAATCCACCCGCACGCAGGCGTAATCGTGCGGAACCCATTTCTCCGGGTCGACCACTTCCCAGCTCTGATAGAGATTGCTCGAGCCCGCGGCGACATCGGGATGTTTTTCCGCCATGCGCTGCCAGGCGCTCGGATAGCCGTCCTGGAAGGCGAGGCCCTTGGCATAGGGCCCGTAGCTCAGGATCACCGGATAATGGCCTTCGGCGATCGGGCGGAACACGTCGGCGCGCAGCACCAAGCCGTCATCCATCGTGATCGGAACGTCCCAATCGATGCGCATGCCGTCGCGCGTTTCGCTGCGCTGCTGATGGGTCTTATGATCGCCCGCTTTTGCCGCCACGCGGGTGTCGCCTGCTAGCGATGACATACATCTTCCTCCACGCATCCACGCCGTTGCCGTGCCTGACTGGCCGGGCTGCGAAGATTAAAGACGTGGAGGCCCGGCACAAGGCCAAGCAGGACGAAAAAATGGGAGCGATGCCGGAGGTGATGATCAGCGCTTTTTCGCGAGCCCCTTACCCCGCGTGACGCCGGCCATCTTCTCCAGCACCGCGCAGACCGCGGCGGTGTCTTCGGCGCCGCGGCCGGCCTTGAGCGCCTTGGCATAGATCGCGCTCGACGCGTCGAACATCGGCGTCGGCACGCGGATTTTCTTGGCGTAGCCGCCGATGACGTCCATGTCCTTCTGCCAGACCGAGATCTTCATGGTGACGTTCTTGTAATTGTCCTTCACCATCATCGGCGCGCGCAGTTCGAAGATGCGCGAATTGCCGACGCCGGCGGTCACCAGATCGAAGATCAGTTGCGGCGGTAGGCCGGCCTTCATGCCGAGCACCATCGCCTCGGCGCTGGCCACGTTGTGGATCGCGACCAGAAGATTGGCGACATATTTCATGCGGCTGCCGTTGCCGAATTCACCGACGCTGTGCACGGCGCGGGTGAAGGCGGCAAAGAGCGGACGAAGCTTCTTGATCTCGGCGGCGTCGCCCGACGCATAGACCACGAGGTCTTTCACCTTGGCCTGCGCGCCGGTGCCGCTGACCGGGCAATCGAGCATCACGTGGCCGGCTTTGCGCAACACCGCCTCGGCGCGGGTCTTGTCCTCGAGCGTAAAGGTCGACATTTCGACGATGACCCGGCGCGGCAAACGGGCCTTGGCGATGGCTTTGGCGGTTTCGACGAGCGCCGCCGGCTTCGGCAGGCTTGTCAGCACGATGCGCGACTTGCGCGCAACGTCGGCAGCGTCCTTGGCGATCTCGGCACCGGCCTTGGCCAGCGCCCGCCGCCGGTCCGCCGCGAGGTCATAGCCGATCACACGAAAGCCCGCAGCGATCAGATTTTGCGCAAACGCACCGCCCATGATGCCGAGCCCGATCACGCCGACGGTAGCTTTCTTTGCCGAAGCCATGCTGTTTCCCTCTAAATCAGAACGGGTGCGCAAGAAGGCGTGCGTATGACATTGCGCCGCGTGCCGAGCAAGCGGCTTTCTCGCGCCGCGCCGATCGCCTATGTTCCGCGCGGCAAAGAAACGTCGGGACAATCGGGAGAGCGCCGTATGCGTATCGGTGTTGCCGGTATCGGGAAAATGGGCGCGGCCATTGCCGCGCGGCTGATGGAAGTCGGCCACGAGGTCGCGGTGTGGAATCGCACGCCGGACAAAGCCAGGGCGGTGACCGGCGCAACATGTGTCGCCACGCCGTCCGAACTGGCGCAGCGTTCGGAAGCCGTCATCAGTATTCTCACCGATGGAACGGCGATCGACGCGGTCTATAACGGCCCGTCGGGGCTGCTTTCCGGCGACGTGAAGGACAAACTGTTCATCGAAATGAGCACCGTGCCGCCGAAGGTCGAGACCGCCTTGGCGCCGAAAGTGCAGGTGAAGAACGCCGTCTTCGTCGAATGCCCGGTCGGCGGTTCAACCGCGCCGGCGCGGCAAGGCAAGCTGCTCGGCCTCTTGGGCGGCGAAGCCGGCTGCCGCGGCGCGCGCGCTGCCGATCCTCAATCAGTTGTGCCGCAAGGTCGAGCATTGCGGCCCGGTCGGCGCCGGCTCCTCCATGAAGCTTGCGATCAATCTGCCGCTGATGGTCGCCTGGCAGGCCTATGGCGAGGCCTTCGCCATTGCGCGCGATGTCGGCTGGGAACCCAAGCGCCTGCTCGATCTCTTCGTCGAAAGCAACGGCGCCAATAACGGCCTGAAGATGCGCGCCGACATGATCGTCGCCATGATGGAAAACCGCGATCCCGGCCCGACCACTTTCAACATCGCCGACGCGGTGAAGGATTTGCGCACCATGGTCGATACCGGCTCGGCGAAGGGCGCCGACATGCCGGCGACCAAAGCGGCGCTGTCGGCCTTCGAAGAAGCGTACAAACAGGGTTTGGGCGGCGGCGACGGCTCGCGCCAGTCGGTATATTGGGCGGGCCGCTCCAAACATGCAGCCGCAAAGATTTAGTTCACCCAGAGCATCGGAGCCAACATGTCGGTCATTTCTCTTTCGCAAGCTTCTACCATTGTCGACGTCGCGCTGAAGAAGGCGCGCGACAACAATCTCGCGCCGCTCACCGTCGCCGTGCTCGATGCCGGCGGCCATCTCGTCGCCTTCAAGCGCGAGGATAAATCCGGAATTCTGCGCTACGACATCGCCTATGGCAAAGCCTGGGGCGCGCTCGGCATGGGCTTCGGCTCGCGGACGCTGGCGACGCGGGCGAGCAAGACGCCGCAATTCTTCACCATGCTGGCGGCGGCGAGCGGCGGGCGGATGGTCACCAATCCGGGTGGCGTGCTGATCAGGGATGCGGGGGGTAACGTCATCGGCGCTTGCGGCATTTCCGGCGACACTTCCGACAAAGACGAAATGTGCGCGTTGGCCGGCATCGAAGCGGCCGGGCTGAAGGCCGATCCTGGGGCGGATTGATGTTTTTTCCTCCCCCGCTTGCGGGGGAGGACGATGCAAGAAGCGCGTCAGAAGGAGGCAAGTCTTCACCGCATGCGCAAGCCTATCGGCCGCAAGCCCCCTCCCTACCCTCCCCCGCAAGCGGGGGAGGAAAAGTCAGATCAGTAGAGGAGACATTTTCATGAAACTGTTTTCGTTCTGGCGTTCGCTCGCGACCTATCGCGTGCGCATTGCGCTTAACCTGAAAAATATCGTGCCCGACGAGATCATCGACGTGAACCTGATGAAGGGCGCGCAGCGCGAGGCCGCCTATCGCGCCGTCAATCCGATGATGGCGCTGCCGGCCTTGATCGACGGCGACGGGCCGGTTCTGTTCGAGTCGCTTGCCATCATCGAATATCTCGACGAGACGCACCCGAACCCGCCGCTCCTGCCGCGCGACCCGCGCGGCCGCGCCCGCGTGCGTGGGCTGGCGCAACTCGTCGCCGCCGATTCCCATCCGCTGATCGTGCCGCGGGTGCGTGAATATCTCGAACACGAATTCAAGCTCGACGAAGCGGCTCGCACCAAATGGTGCCAGCATTGGCACACCGCGGCACTGACCGCGCTCGAGGCGCATCTGCGAAGCCCCGAAACCGGGCGTTATTGCCATGGCGACCGGATCACGCTTGCCGACGTCTGCGTCGCCAGCCAGGCTGCCGGTGCAAAATTCTTCAATGTCGACACCGCGCCGTTTCCGAATTTCGCCCGGATCACGGCTGCGCTGTCGCAGATCGACGCGTTTGCGCGCGCCCATCCGCTGAAGCAGCCTGGCGCGCCTGCCGCGGCGTAAATTCTCCCGCTCATTCCTGCGAAAGCGGAAATTCAATTCTTGTGCTGGGTCCCCGCTTTCGCGGGGACGAGCGGAGCCTATCTCACCACCACTTGTGGAAATGATGCACCGGGCCGCTGCCCGATCCGACGCCAAGCCGGTCGGCGGCGGCAATGGCTGCACTGACATAGGCCTTGCCATCGATCACGGCGTCGACCAGCAAGAGCTTCTTGGCAAGCCCGGCGGCGATAGCCGCAGACAGCGTGCAGCCGGTGCCGTGGGTGTTGCGCGTTTCGATCCGCGGCGCCGCAAAGCGCGTGCAGTTATCGCCTTCGACCAAAAAGTCGACGCTTTCCGGTCCGCCGGCATGGCCGCCTTTGATCAACACCGCACCGGCGCCGAGCGCCAACAGCTTTCGCGCCTGGGCGCGCATCTCGTCTTCGTCGCGCGCCACGGGTTCATCGAGAAGCGCCGCCGCCTCGGGCAGATTGGGCGTCAGCACCTGCGCGCGGGCGATCAGCTTGCGCAAAGCGGCGATCGCGTCATCGCGCAAGAGCTTGTCGCCGGACGTGGCGATCATCACCGGATCGAGCACCACATGGTGCTGGCGATGACGTTCCAGGCTTCCGGCGACGGCTTCGATCGCGGCGGCGGTGCCGAGCATGCCGATCTTCACCGCGCCGGGATGAATGTCGGAGAACACCGCTTCCATCTGCGCCGTGATGAAATCGGCCGGCACGTCGTGGATGGCGGTGACGCCTTTGGTGTTTTGCGCGGTCAGCGCGGTGATAACGGACGCGCCGTAGACGCCAAGCGCGGAAAACGTCTTCAGATCCGCCTGAATGCCGGCGCCGCCGCCCGAATCCGAGCCGGCAATGGTCACGGCAATGGCGGCGCTCATCACGCCCCTCGCTTTTTCAACGCCGCGTCGACGATGCCCCGCAGCGTGCGCGCGGCAGCGGCCGGATCGGGCGCAAGCGACAGCGCCGAGATCACGGCGACACCGTCGGCGCCGGCGGCGATGACGTCCGCCGCATTGGTCGCGTCGACCCCGGCAATGCCGCAGACCGGCATTTTCGCCTTGCGGCGCTTGCAGCACCTCGATGATGCGGGCGAGGCCTTGCGGCCCGATCGGCGGCTTCTTCTGCGCTTTCGACAGCGTGGCATAGACGCCGCCCGAACCGACATAATCGATCAGCTCGACCGGCGCCGCTTCCGCCTCGGCCACCGATTTGATCGACAGGCCGATGATCGCGCCGGGGCCGCAACAGCCGCCGCGCATCGGCGACCGACATGTCTTCCGGTCCGATATGCACGCCGTCGGCGCCGGCGGCGAGCGCGACATCGATGCGATCGTTGACGACAAAGGCGACCCCGAGCGGCGCCAGCACCTGCTTGATCGCCCTCGCCTTCTCGACCATGGCGCCGGTATCGCCATGCTTGTCGCGCAATTGAACGAGCGTCGCGCCGCCTTGCGCGCATTTAAGCGCCAATTCGGCGAGATCGTGGCCGCCGTCGCGCTCGGGATCGACGATCGCATTGAGTCGCAGATCAACCGTCATTGTGGACCTTCAGATGCGCGCGTAATGTCGCGGCGTCGAGATTGTGGAGCGCGTCGATCATGGCGGTAGCGAAGCTGCCGGGGCCGTAGGCGTCACGCGCCGCGACTTCGCCGGCGACCCCGAACGCCGACAGCGCCGCGATGGTTGCGAGCCAGGGATCGCGTTCGACCGCAAGCGCGGCGCAAACCAGTGCCGAGCCGGCGCAGCCCATGGCGGTGACGAGACCCATCAGCGGATCGCCGTTCACGATGGTCGCCCGCCGCGCGCCGTCGGCGACGACGTCGACACGGCCGGTGAGCGCGACAATGGTGCCGTGAGACTTGGCAAAGCGCGCCGGCGCGTCGCCCGCTTGGTCGTTGCCGGAGAGCGCCGCGAATTCCGCTTGATTGAGCCGCACGACGGAAGGCTTGCGGCCGAGCAGCCCACGGGAAAATTCGGCGCGCGCCGGCGAGCGCTCGATGAACACCGGGTCGAGCAACCAGGGCTTGGATGGCTTGCCGTTTTCCGCCGCCGCTCTGAGCGCCGCCTCGACCGCGGACCGGCGCTCGGCGTCGAAAGTGCCGAGATTGACCAGAAGCGCATCAGCGCCGGCGACGAAGGCGCCGATCTCCTGCGCTGAGATGCGTCATCGACGGCACCGCGCCGGCGGCGAGCAGCACGTTCGCCGTGTATTGCTGGGCCACCGTATTGGTCACGCAATGTACGCGCGGAGCCCGCTCGCGGATGCGCGCGAGAACCATCGTGGCGAGATCGGCAAAGTCGACCTGGGCTTGAACTTTGGCTTGCACGCTGGTTTGCACTTTTCGCAGTCTTTCCAATAGCTTTCGCCACTCTACACCGGCGGTCTGGTCGCCGTCATGAGGCCGCCAATGACCGCCCAGCTCCGCTCGCTTCACGGATCAGGATGATATAAGTATCGCTCGGTTCGGAGGCGCGCATGGTCCCTTTTTTCGTGCAGATCAAATGCCAGCTTGGCAAGTCCTACGAGGTCGCCAACAAGCTGGCCGACGCCGAGATCGCCTCGGAAATCTATTCGACCGCGGGCGAGTTCGATCTGTTGGTGAAATTCTACGTCGATCCGTCGACCGATATCGGCCATTTCATTGCCGAGAAGGTGCAGACCATCCCCGGCATCGCCGACACGCGCACCATCATCACCTTCAAGGCGTTCGGGCCGTCCTGACCGATCAAGCGCCGACGGGTTGCGGCTCCGGCGCTTCGAGCTTGCGCGCCGCTGAGAGCTGGCGCTCGCGCCAGATCACGAACAATCCGGCCGTGCGATGATCAGCGAGCCGATCACGATCATGACGGTCGGCGTTTCGCCGAACAGCGCGTAACCCAGAATCAAAGCCCAGATCATCGAGGTGTAATCGAACGGCGCCACGCATCGAGGCCGAGGCATAGCGATAGCTCTCGGTGAGGAAGATGTGTCCGGTGCCGCCGAGAACGCCGATGCCGATCAGCACGGCGAATTCGAGGCCGGTCGGGCTGACCCAGCCGAACGGCCAGGTGACGAGACCGGCGAGCGCACAGATCAGCGAGAAATAGAACACGATCGACGACGTCGTTTCGCTCTGCGCCAGGCGGCGGGTCTGGATGACCGTGCCGGCATTGGCCAAGGCGCCGGCGAGCGCATAAGCGAGACCGGCAACGGTGGTCGCGCTGGTGGCGGCAAATGGTCAGCTCGTCGCCGGACAAATGCGGCGACAGCACGACCAGCACGCCGATGAAGCCGATGATGACCGCCGACCAGCGGTAGATGCGCACGCGCTCCTTGAGCACGAAGGCGGCGAGCGCGACGGAGAACAGCGGCGAGGTAAACGAGATCGCGTTGGCTTCGACAAGCGGCAGCCGCGCCAGCGCGCCGAAATTGCAGAACATGCCGACAATGCTGATCACGCCGCGGCCGGCTTGGCCGAACGGCCGTTCGGTGCGCACGATGGCGGCAAGCTCGCCGCGCCAGGCATAGACGGCCATGACGGGAATGATGGCGAAGGCCGAACGGTAGAACACCACTTCGCCGATCGGATAGCGGGTGCCGAGATAGGCGCACCAACGCCGACATCACGGCGAACAGCACCGCCGAGATCAGCTTGAGCACGATGCCTCTGCCGGTATTCATGTGACGTTCGTCGCCCCGGACCGCGTGCGAATCGCCCAGCAATTCGCCGCCCGATCCCGAGTGTGGATGGCTTCGCGGGGCTTGTCATCGCCCGAAAATCACCGGCTCAAAACAGGCCGCCGCCTAATCTTTCTTGGCTTTTTTAGGCGGCTTGGGCGGACCGACCGTCGGCGGCAGCGAGGCGATATAGTTCGCCATTGCGGCGCGATCCTCGGCGCCGAGCAGCGACGTATTGTTGATGACGTCGGCCATCGGTCCGCCGGCGTAGTCGCCGTCCGGCATCATGCCGTCGCCGAGAAAGCTTGCGATATCCTTCTCGGACCAGACCTTGTCGCCCTCGCGCAGGCCGAGCGGCGTGATATTCGGCACCCAGCCTTTGCCGTCCGGCGCCGGCCCGCCGGCAAAGCGCTGGCTGTCGATGATGCCGCCGAGCACATTGCGCGGTGAGTGGCACTCGGCGCAGTGGCCGGGCCCGTTGACGAGATAGGCGCCCCTGTTCCATTGCGCCGATTTCACCGGATCGGGCACGTAAGGGCCGCCGTGGAAGAACAACAATTTCCAGCCGCCGAGAAGTTCGCGCTGGTTGAACGGAAACGACAGATCGTGCGGCGGTGATTTGCCGGGAACCGGCGGCAGCGTCTTCAGATAAGCAAAGAGGTCGCGCACATCGTTGAGCTGCATGTGCTGGTAAGAAGTGTAGGGAAACGCCGGGAACAGGTTTTCGTCGTCCGGCGAGGTGCCTTTCCACAGCGCGGTGACAAAATTCGCTTCGCTCCAGGCGCCGATGCCGTCCTTGGTGTCAGACGAGATGTTCGGGACATAGAACGTGCCGAACGGCGATTTCAGCGGGAGCCCGCCGCCGAGCCGCAAGCGATCGACCTTGTCGGGATCGTCGTTTGGAACGGCATGACATGATGAGCAGCCGCCGATGGCGAACATCGTCTTACCGTTGTCGAGGTTCGGCGTGTATTGCGGCAATGCCGAGGCCGGCACCACGCCCGGCAGCGTCAAAAGCCAGAACCCGGCGAGGCCCAGGACCCCGCAGGTGACAACGGTGAGAGCCAAGGTCCTGAAATTCAGCCGGCGTCTGAGTTGCCCGACTTTTTGACCCGTCATTCAAACGGTCTCCAGCGCAATTGCCCCGACGTGACGACTATGAACGTCCGGCAGCAAGACCGGCGGCAACCGGCCTTTATTCCCGAATACGGCTGGACCAAGCCATAAAAAATAAATGAGACGATAAAACGAAAGAGCGGGCCGTCGGCGCCGACAGCCCGCCCCAATCTTTGCTGTAACTGGGTTCAGCTCGGTCTTACCCGGAACGCCTGGTGGCAGGCGCCGCAATCCTTGCCGACGGATTGAAAGCCGGTCTTCAGGGTGTCGAGGTCCTTCAAGTTGTCCTGTGCCGCCTTTACGTCAGCACTGAACTTGTCCTGAGCAGCCTTGAATTCAGTAGGCTTGTCCCAGATCGCCGGCGCGACCGTGGTGTGGTCGCCGGTCTTCGAACAATCCGGAAACAATGTCGGCATGGCGGCTGCGTCCGCGGCAAAGGCGGCGAAGATTTCCTTGGCCTTGGCGAGATCGAAGGGCGTCTCGCCTTTGATCATTGAAGAGCCGATCTTCGCCATGTCGGAGCTGCGCTTCATGAAGGCCTGGCGCTTGTCGATAATATCCTGACAGCTCTGCGCGGCAGCAGCGGTGACACCGAAGAGAAGAACGGCAAGCACGACAAGCATTTTTCGAAACATGTGACGCTCCTGCAAAACTGACGTCGCCCCCGACGTGACGATGCGACCGGGAATACGCCACGACAAACACCGACGCCGACCGCGTTATTCCGGCCCGGTCAAGGATAGACCGCGCCGCGTGCGGTTCCAGCAAAATCGGCGGAATTACTCGGCCGGCTGCGGCTTGCTCAGACCCTTCTTCCACCACCTTAGTCCGAGGCCGGCGACCCAGCGGGCGATGACGTAGAACACCGGCGTGAACACGAGGCCAAAGGCGGTCACCCCGATCATGCCGAAGAACACCGCGGTGCCGAGCGCCTGGCGCAATTCGGCGCCGGCGCCGATGGCCCAGACCAGCGGCGAGACGCCGAGAATGAAGGCAAACGACGTCATCAGGATCGGCCGCAGCCGCCGCCGCGTCGCTTCGACGGCGGCGTCGAAGCGGCTCCGCCCTTCGTCTTCGAGCTGACGGGCGAACTCCACGATCAGGATCGCGTTCTTCGCCGCCAGCCCGATCAAGACGACGAAGCCGACCTGGGTGAGGATATTGTTATCGAGGCCGCGGATTACGACGCCGGTAATGGCGGCAACGAGACACATCGGCACGATCATGATCACCGCCAGCGGCAGGGTCAGGCTCTCGTATTGCGCCGCCAGCACGAGAAACACGAAGACCACCGCCAGAATGAAGGCAAACATCGCGGTCGAGCCGGCCCTGATCTGCTGGAAGGCAAGCGTCGTCCATTCGGTGGCGAAGCCGTCCGGCAAAGTTTCCGCCGCGAGCTTGTCCATGATCGCGATCGCCTGGCCTTGCGAATAGCCGGGAGCCGCCGCGCCATCGAGCTCGGCGGCAGGATAAAGATTGTAGCGCGGCACGCGGTACGGCCCCGAAATATTGTCTACGGTGGTGAAGGAGCCGAGCGGCACGGTGTCGCCGCTCGAATTGCGCACCCTGATATTGAGCACGTCGTTGACGTTCTGCCGGTCCTCGTCGCGCGCTTGTGCGGTGACGCGGAACGTGCGGCCGAACAGATTGAAGTCGTTGACGTAAAGCGAGCCGATATAGATCTGCAGGGCGTTGAACACGTCCTGCACGTTGACGCCGAGAAGCTGCGCCTTGGTGCGGTCGATATTGAGATAGACCTGCGGCGTCGAGGTCTCGAACAGCGAGAACACGCCGGCAAGCCCGGGTGTCTGGGCCGCGCGTCCCATCAGAGCGAGCGTCGCCTGCTTGAGCGCCTCCGAGCCCTGGCCGGCGCGGTCCTCGACCATCATGCGGAAACCGCCGGCGGTGCCGATGCCCATGACCGGCGGCGGCAGCACGGCGATGATGAAGGCGTCCTGAATGCCCGACAGCCGCTTGAACAGTTCGGCCTGGATGCCGGCAGCCGATTGGCGGGGATCCTTGGCGCGCTGTTCGAACGGATCGAGCACCAGAAACATCGCGCCGGAGTTCGGTGCGTTGGTAAAGGTCGCGCCGGAGAAGCCGACGATGTTCACGGCATGCGCCACGCCGGGGACCTTGAGCGCGATGTCGAGCGCACGCTGCTGCACCTCATCGGTGCGCGACAGCGACGCGCCGGGCGGCAATTGCACGACGACGATGAGGTAGCCGCGATCGACCTGCGGGATGAAGCCGACCGGCGTGGTGCGGAACGTGTTCAAGCCGACGGCGATCACGGCCAGGTAGATCGCCACCATCAGGACGACGCGCCGCACGGTTCTCGTGGCGAGCCAGGAAATGCCGAACGCGAGCTTGTCGAAGCCGCGATTGAAATAGCCGAAGAAGCCGTGGATCGGCCGCTCCCACCAAGAGTCGCGGTGATTGGCCTCGTGCGGCTTGAGCAATAGCGCACACATCGCCGGCGACAGCGTCAGCGACACGATCAGCGAAATGACGGTGGCGCCGGCGATAGTCAGCGCGAATTGCCGGTAGAACTGGCCGGAAATGCCGGTGATAAACATCGACGGCACGAAGACCGCGCAGAGAACGAGCGCGATCGCGATCAGCGCCGAACCGACCTCGTCCATGCTCTTGCGCGCGGCATCGCGCGGCGACAACCCGGACGCGATATTGCGTTCGACGTTTTCGACAACGACGATGGCGTCGTCGACCACGATGCCGATCGCGAGAACCAGGCCGAACAGCGACAGATTGTTCAGCGAAAAACCGAACGTCGCCATGAAAGAAGAAACTGCCGATCAAGGAGACCGGAATGGCGACCAGCGGAATGATCGCGGCCCGCCAGGTCTGCAGGAACAGAATCACCACCAGCACGACCAGTACGATCGCCTCGCCGATCGTGTCGATCACGGCGTTGACCGATTGCTGGATGAACTGCGTCGGGTTGTAGACGATGGCGTATTTGACGCCGGGCGGAAAACGCTTCGACAGCACCGCCATCTTATCGATGATGCCCTGGGCGGTGTCGAGCGCGTTCGAGCCGGGCCGCTGGAAGATGGCAAGCGCCACGGCGGGATCGTGGTCGAGATAGGAATTCGACGAATAATCAAGCGCCGCGAGCTGGATGGTGGCGACGTCCTTGAGCCGCACCACGGCGCCCGGCGTCTGCTTCACGACGATGGAACCGAACTCGTCCGGGGTGTCGAGCCGGCCGAGCGTCTGCACCGCGATCTGAAACGCGCCGGGATGCGCCATCGGCGGCTGATCGAGCACGCCCGAGGCGACCTGAATGTTCTGGCCCTGCAATGCCGTGGTCACATCGCTTGCGGTTAAGCCCAGCGATTGCAAACGGTCCGGATCGAGCCAAATCCGCATCGAATAGTCGCGACTGCCGAACACCGTAATCGAGCCGACGCCGTCGACGCGGGTGAGCGGATCGGTGACTTCGAGCGTGGCGTAATTGGAGATGAACAACGCATCGCGCGATTTGTCGGGCGAATAGAGATGCACGACCATCATCAGGTCGGGCGAGGCTTTGGTCACCGTGACGCCGATATTGCGCACGTCGCCCGGCAGTCGTGGCTGCGCAATGGCGACGCGGTTCTGCACCTGCACCTGCGCGATATCGAGATTGGTGCCGAGTTCGAAGCTGATCTGGATCGAGAACCGCCCGTCGGCCGTCGAATTCGACGACATATAGAGCATGTTCTCGACGCCGTTGATCTGCTCCTCGATCGGCGTCACCACGGTCGAGGCGACGACGTCGGCGCTGGCGCCGGGATATTGGCCGGAGACATTGATGATCGGCGGCGCGATCTCGGGATATTGCGCGATCGGCAGGCGCGAGAACGACACGCCGCCGAGGATCACGAAGACGATCGAGACCACGGCGGCGAAGATCGGCCGGTCGATGAAAAAGTGCGAGATGCGCATGTTACGCGATCAATCGGCTTTGACGTCGCCGCCGGCTTTGCCGCCGGACGCGTCGCCGGTTTTTGGCTTGTCCGCTGCGCCCAGGGGAGCGGCTGGGGGAGCGCCCGGGCTGGCCTGCTCCTGTGCATTCACCTTGATGCCCGCACGCGCCCGCATCAGGCCGTTGACGATGACGCGGTCGTTGGCGGCAAGGCCGTCCTTGATCACGCGCAAGCCGCCGTCGATCTGGCCCGGCGTCACATATTTCTGGTGCACCATGCCGGCGTCGTCGACCACCAGCACGTATTTGCGCGCCTGTTCGGAACCGATCGCCGCATCGGGAATAAGCAGCGCGGTATAGGGCGGCGAGCCCGGAACGCGAAGGCGGCCGAACATGCCGGGCGTGAAAATGCCCTCGTGATTGTCGAACACCGCGCGGCCGCGGATCGTGCCGGTCGACGTGTTGATGGCGTTGTCGACGAAGTCGATCTTGCCGGTGTGCTTGAAATCGTTCTCGTCGATCAATTCGAGCGTCACCGGGACATTGCCGTTGAGAGCGGCGACTTCCTTGCTGGCCGAGGCGTAGCGCACGTAGCGCAGATAGGACTGCTCGTCGAAAGTGAATTCGAAGCGGATCGGGTCGACCGAGACGACGGTCGCGAGCAAGGTATTGCTGCCGCCGGTGCCGCCGGTGACCAGATTGCCGACGGCAACGCGGCGGTCGCCGATGCGGCCGTCGATCGGGGAACGGAGCTCGCTATATTGATCGAGATCGAGCTCGGCCGAATGCACCATCGCTTCCTGCGCGGCGACGGCGGCCTCGGCGACCGACTTCGCCTGCGTGCGCTGATCGTAGACCTGTTCGGTGATGGTCTTGTTCGCCAGCAGGCTTTGGCCGCGCGTAAGATCGCCTTCGGTGAAAGCGAGATTGGCGCGCGCCTGCGCGAGGTTGGCGCGCATCTGTTCGAGCGCGATTTCGAATGGCCGGCGGTCGATGGTGAAGAGCAGATCGCCCTTTTTCACCATCTGCCCGTCCTGGAAATGAATGTCCGACAGATAGCCGGAGAGCCGCGAGCGGATCTCGACCGAATTCACCGCGACGAAGCGGCCGACATATTCGTCCTGGTCGATCACCGTGCGCTGCACCGGCATAGCCACGGTCACAGCCGGGGGCGGCGGGCCACCGCTCTGCTGCTGACTCTGATTGCAGCCGGCCAGAACGAGCAGCAGCGCGGCTGCCGGAACCGGAACGGCGAAGCGCGCCGCTTTGGCGAATGTCATGATTCTTCCCTCACGGCGTCTCGGCACCATAGGCGGCAGGTTCTGTCAATCGCACATAGCGCTCCGTCTCTGGCCGGACATTGTGGCAGCGGGGGGTCGCCTCGCTATTCGCCTTCCTTGCGCCCTTCCTTGCAGCCTGCCCGACCCCCATATGTGCGCCCAATCTCCATTTACCATTCGCCGACCGCAAGCCGGCCTAAAGCGCTGACAGAACATGACAATAATGCCCCTTACCGATGCCTTCCAGAACGCCGAAAGCGCTCCCTCGCCCGACATTCCCGGTGTCCCCGCCGACGACCAGGCGCTGCTCGATGCCTATTCGCGCGCCGTGATCGATGTGGTCGACCGGGTCGGCCCTGCCGTGGTGCGGCTTGCCGTGCATGGCGGCAATAGTGGCGGCGATGCCGGACAGGACCGCCAGAACCGCGGCGGAACAGGTTCCGGCGTCATCTTGTCGCCGGACGGCCTCATTCTCACCAACAGCCACGTCGCCGGCGCTCTCGGCCCTTCAGCACGCATCGACGTCACCACGGCCGACGCCCAGGACCTGCGCGCCCGGCTGGTCGGCGACGATCCCGACACCGATCTCGCGCTGCTTCGCGTCGACGAGGCGGTGACGCTTCCAGCGGCACCGCTCGGCGACTCCAGGCGCCTCAAACGCGGCCAGCTCGTGATCGCCATCGGCAACCCGCTCGGCTTCGAATTCGACGGTGACGACCGGCGTCGTCTCCGCGCTCGGCCGCTCGCTGCGCTCGCGCAGCGGTCGGCTGATCGACGACGTGATCCAGACCGATGCGGCGCTCAATCCCGGCAATTCCGGCGGCCCCTTGGTGTCGTCGCGCGGCGAAGTCGTCGGCATCAACACCGCAATCATCATGGGCGCGCAAGGAATCTGTTTTGCGGTCGCCGCCAATATCGCAAATTTCGTGCTCGGCGAACTGATCCGGCACGGCCGCGTGCGCCGCGCCTTCATCGGCATCGCCGCGCAGCAGACCGCGATCCCGAAAGCCCGTCGCCGCGCCTTCGCCCTGACGCAGGACAGCGCGGTCATCGTGAGCACGGTCGAGCCGGATTCGTCGGCCGCGCGCGCCGGGCTGAAAGCCGGCGACATCATCGTCGCGCTCGACGGCGAGCCGATCGCCGGCGCCGACGACTTGGTGCGGGCGCTGACCGGCGAGAAGATCGGCCGCTCCGTTGCGCTCGACGTGCTGCGGGGCACGGAGCGGCTGACGATGGCGATGGTGCCGCAGGAGCGGGCAAGACGGTGACGACAGGCCGGCGCTCATGTTAGCAACAGCGTCATGCAGCGCATCTCATTCCCGTCCATCCTCGGATTCTTCCTCGTAGCTCTTCTCGCAGCGCCAACGGTCTTTCCGGATACGGCCGTGGCCCAGGAGTGGCCGACCCATCCGCTCCAGCTCATCGTCCCCTTCCCGGCCGGCGGCAGCGCCGACGTGCAATCCCGCGTGATCGCGGAAGGATTGGCGGCGGCGCTCGGAGAGCCGGTCGTAGTCGAGAACAAGCCGGGCGCCGGCGGCAATATCGCCGCTACTGAAGCGGCGCACAGCGCACCCGACGGTTACACTTTGTTTATGGCGACGACCGGGACGGCGGCCAGCAATATCAGTCTCTACAAGAATCTCGGCTTCGACCCGGTGAAGGACTTTGCGCCGCTCACTCTGGT
Source organism: uncultured Alphaproteobacteria bacterium (assembly GCA_963761185.1). GTDB lineage: Bacteria > Pseudomonadota > Alphaproteobacteria > Rhizobiales > Xanthobacteraceae > BOG-931. Next base: position 2,311,279 of record CAVXFY010000009.1, on the reverse strand, counting down.
TACCCTCAATCCGCAGGTCATCGTGCCGGCGCCGCAATACGGCAGCCTCGATTTCGCCGGCCTGGTTTCGCGGCTGCAGAACAATGGCGGCGCGAGCTTCGGCTCGTCGGGGATCGGATCGGCGACCCATATCGCCGGCGAGTTATACAACAAGCTGACCGGCAGCTCTTTGGTGCACGTGCCCTATCGCGGCCAGGGACCGGCGCTCAACGATCTCATGGCCAACCGCATCGACGCCATGTTTCCGCTGATTGCGGACACCTATTCATTTCTGCAAGGCGGACAGTTGAAGGCCGCGGCGGTGATGAGCGGAGAGCGCGCTAAATCGCTGCCCAACGTGCCGACCACTGTTGAGCTCGGCTATCCGAAACTCGTCTTGAGCCCGATCTGGACCGCGCTCTACACCAATGCCGAAACGCCGCAGCCGGTGATCGACCGGCTCAACCGCGAGCTCGTGGCGATCATCTCCGCACCCCCTTTCGTCAGCCGCTTCGAGGCGGCGGGCTATGAGATCAAGACCTCGACGCCGCAAGAACTCGGCAGCTTCGCCGCTGCCGAAACGGTACGCTGGGGTCAGATCATCAAGGACCTGAATATCCAGATCGAATAGCGCCTAGCTCCGCAGCATTGCGACGAGCGCGGACGCAGCCAGCGCGAGCCACGCGCCGATCAGGATCATGCCACCCGACGGCGCGGCCATCGGGAACAGCCGGTGCGCGATGAAGGCGCGCATCGCGATGTCGCCGGAGAACAGCACGGCGCCGAGCACCCAGGCGGCGAGCGCAAGCAGCGCCAAAGGCCGCCACAGAATATTTTGCTGCACAAGCGCCGCGCCGCCGACCACTGCGGCGGCATGAAACAGCAGCATATAGGCCGCGCTGTCGAGGCCTGTGCCGGGCGCCATATGGGCGCCGGCCGCGGCCAAGCCGATGCCGCCGGCACCCATCAGGCCGGCAAGCGCGATCAAGATCGTCACTCTCATTGAGACCCTGTTTGGAATTCCGACTTACTCCGCCGCGCGCCGCCTTTCTTCACGCCGGCTTCGGGAAATACCCACATCGCGACGATCATGAACAGCGCCGTGACGACGACGAAGGTCGAGAAGTCGGGACGGATCGGCGAGCCGCTCCAATAGGCCAGCACCAGGGCCACGAGAAACGTGACGACCGAGACGGCGGCTTTGACATCGCTTGGCATGCTGGCCCCAAATCCTCGCGAACTAAATCTTGCGTTTGAGCATGATCTTTTCCGAAAACCGGCTTCCACTCTTCGAGATCATACTCTAGTTGGTCCCGACCGGCGCCGTCGCCGCCTCATCTGGCCGCCGCGGCGCCCCGCGCAGATTCTTCTTCAGATAGCGCGTATCGTAGCCGTTGAGCAGCGTGCCGGCGAGGCCGCGATCGAGGTCGGAGGTGCCGAGCAGCCAATCGGCGATCGGAAACGTCAGGTTCATGTTCACTTCCATCATCAACCGCGCATTGTGATGCGCGGTGTGATGCCGGCGCAGCGTGTTGACGAAGGGACAGTGCCGGACGAAGGCATTCTCGTCGACATGGCAGCAGAAATGCATGAATTCGTAGATCAGATACATGCCGGTCGTCGTCGACATGAACAGCCAGCCGACATTCGGCGACAGCAGAATGCCGAGAAGCGCGGCGGGCGGAATCGACATCAGGATGAAGACGACGAGTGCATAGGGCGGGAACACCGTCACCCGCCAATCCTTGTGGTCGCGGAAACGCATCTCGTCGTCCGTGAAGAACTGGTGATGATTGAGCGTGTGGCGCTCATAGATCGCGCGCAGCCCTTTGATATTGACCGGCCGGTGCATGATGAATTTGTGCACGGCCCATTCGAAAATGTTGGTGAACAGGAAGGTTATCGGCACCGTCAGCCATTCCAGCGTCGTCACATTGTGAATGTGCGCGACATAGATGTAGAAGGCCGCGGCGCCCATCGTGTAGATGATCGCGATGTGGAAATAGCCGTCGTACCAGCCGAGAATGCGCGAGCGGTATTCGCTGCGGAAATCGACTTGGCGCTGACCGATCATTGGGCGTTCTCCTCAATGCGTGTCTTCAATGCGTGTTCTGCAGCACGCCGTTGTCCTGCCGGCGCAGGAAGGCCGCGACGTCGTCGCCGGTAAGCCGCCAATCATTGTCGAGATTGGCGACTACGTCCTTCATGAAGGGGTTGGATAGCGCGACCGCCCGGCCGGCGTCGCCGAGATAGTCGAACAGAATCGCGAGTGCGAGCTGCCGCGGGCTCTCGCCGTCATAGGTCCATTCGAAGCCGTATTTGGTGAATTGCTTCACCTCATAGTGCTCGGGCAGACGTTCGCCGTCGACCGTGACGATGAGGCCATCGATGGTCCGGCTGCCGGCGTAGACTTTCATGGACCGGTCCTCCCGGAATTTTATTTTGCGTAAACGGTACAGCCGCCCAATGGGGCGATCAAGCGCGCTGGCAGGTGCTCGAACGCACGACGCCTGCTAGTCTAATCACAAGCGTGACGCCGGGAACGGTCACGCGGCGGGAGGAAATCATGTTCAGAACGCTTTGCGCGGCAATCGTTTTCGCGGTGGCCGGAACTTTGAGCGCCGCCGCGCAATCCGCTTCCGTTCCCGCCGACATCGTCAAAGATCTCGCGCCCACCGGCACGCTGCGGGCGGCTATCAATGCCGGCAATGTCGTTCTGGTGCAGAAGGACGAGAACGGCGCGGTGCGCGGCATCACGGTCGATCTGGCGCGCGAGCTTGCCCGCCGGCTCGCAGTGCCGGTCGATCTCCATGTCTACGAAACCGCCGGCAAGGTCACCGACGCCGCGAAAGCCGGCGAATGGGACATCGGCTTCATCGCCATCGAGCCGGTGCGTGCGCAGCTGATCGGCTTCACCGCGCCCTATGTCATCATCGAGGGGACCTTCATGGTCGGCAAGCATTCGCCGCTGAAAAGCATTGCCGACGTCGATCGCGACGGCGTGCGCATCGCTGTCGCCAAAGGCTCGGCCTACGACCTTTATCTGACGCGCACGCTGCAGCACGCGACGCTGGTGCATTATCCGAGCCCGCCGCTCGCGCTGCAGGGATTTGTGAACGACAAAATCGACGCCGCCGCCGGCGTGAAACAGTTTCTCGTACAATACGCCGCAACGAACGCGAATGTGCGCGTCATGGACGGCCACTTCCAGGACATCAGAGAGGCCATGGGCACGCCGCTCGGCCGCGATGCCGGCCTCAAATATTTGCGCACCTTCGTCGAAGAGATGAAGGCGTCCGGCTTCGTCAAGAGCGCGCTCGAACGCGCCGGCCAGCCCGGCGACATTGCTGCGCCGGCCGCGAATTAATCTTAATCGCGACACGGCTTAAGATTCTCGGCGACACGGAGGCAGGCCGCGGACCGCGAGCGCGCCGAATCGCGCGCCCGCTGCGCGCCCGCGCGGCCTTTAATTTCAGCCGCTTTCGCACCAAACAAACAGCAACCAACAAATCGCCGCATTTCGCCGCAGCAAAACGGGGCGAGAATGCGGCACGCCGCGCCACCAAATAAATACATGCTATGCAAAAACGGGCAGTGTGATCGCGGGCAAGGATGCTATGAGCCCGCATGCGTCTCGTCGCAATGAGGCGCTGCCGTTTGTTTTTCTTAGCCTCGCCAACCTCACGGTTGGCGGGGCTTTTGTTTGCAGGCGGCACAACAACAAAAGTCCAGACCAACTCAGGAGATCGGGAATGAAGTTGACGACACTTACTGTTGCGTTCGCTGCCGTTACGGTGTTCGCGCAGGCCGCACAAGCGCACGAACATCACGGCCGCTACCGCGGCCATGGTCAGGTCGCGCGACGTCACGTCGATGCGACGGACGCCTACGCATCCTTTGCGCCGCAGGGCTTCGGCTTCTCGGGCGCGCAATACGACGCACAGCCGGAACGCACCGCGTCACGCGGGCTCGGCGGTCGGCCGGCCGCGTGGTGCGGCTGGGAGATGCGACAGCTCGTCGGGAGCGATCCCGGCCCGTCGTACAATCTTGCGCGCAACTGGGCGCATTGGGGCTATTCCGGCCCGGTGGGCGTCGGCGCGGTCGTCGTGTGGCCGCACCATGTCGGCAAGATCGTCGGCCAACAGAACGGCCAGTGGATCGTCGAGTCCGGCAATGACGGCCATGCCCTGCGCAGCCGCGCACGCTCGATCTCAGGCGCCATCGCCGTCCGTTGGGGCTAAGCGCGGCAGTCGTTTCGGATCGCTGACAAGGCAAGAAGGGCCGCCCGATCCTCGGGCGGCCCGTGAAAGCCGAAAGCGCCGGCCCAGTTTGGCCGGCGCTTTTTTATGCAACGCCTGGGTCCTAGGCCTCGGCCGATTTCGGCTGGTGGCCGCTGACCTCGGCAGCGGCCGCGTGATCAAGCGACAGGCCGAACGGCAGGCAGAGGAGCGCCATGATCGCGGCGCCGGTAAAGGCCACCTTGAAGTCGAAGGTGCTGAGCGTGCTTGCGCCGCGCCAGCCGAGCGACAGATGGAGCAGCGCCGCGACGAACGAAATGCCGAAACCGCGGCTGAGTTGCTGCGTCATGCTGGCGATGCTGGTCGCCGTGCTCATCTGCGGCTGTTCGATATCGGCATAGCCCATGGCCTGCGTCGCGGTGAATTGCAGCGACTGGAAGAAGCCGGCGAAGAGGAGCAGCACGAAAATCACGGCCACCGGCGTCGCCGCGGTGAAGAAGGCGCACATCGCGATGGACGCCGCGCTGATGACGCTGTTGACGATGATGATGCGGCGGAAGCCGAACAGCTTCAAGATCGGCCGCGCCGTCGCCTTCATGGTCATCGAGCCCACCGCAGTCGCAAAGGTGATGCTGCCGGACGCCACCGCCGACATTCCGAACACGACCTGAAGCAACAGCGGCAAGAGAAACACCAGCGTGCCGGCGCCGGCGCGGAACAGCGAGCCGCCGCTGATGCTGGTGCGAAACGTCGGAATGCGAAACACCGAGAGATCGAGCACCGGATGCGGCGTGCGCCGCAGATGCCGCAGCGCCAGCGCCCCGAGCACCGCACCGAAGACGAAGAGTCCGATCACTTCGGCGATGTCGCCGTGGCCGCGGCCGACGGCTTCGATGCCGTTCATAATGCAGAACAATGACGCGCCGGTCAGCACGAAGCCTATCCAGTCGAGCGGGCGCGGCGGGCCGTCCTCTTTCGGATTGTCGAAGAAGATCGTCACCAGCACGATGCCGAGTAGGCCGAGCGGCACGTTGATGAGGAAAATCCAGCGCCAGGAAAAATAGGTGGTGATGAAGCCGCCGATCGGCGGGCCGAGCACCGGGCCGAACTGCGCCGGCACTTGCAGATAGGCCATCATCCCGATCAGCGCCGCCTTGTCGACGCTGCGGAATAGCACCAGCCGCCCGACCGGCACCATCATGGAGCCGCCCAGGCCCTGCAGCACCCGCGCCGCGGTGAGCTCGACCGTATTGCCGCTCAGCCCGCACAGGATGGAGCCAAGCGTGAAGATCGCGATCGCGGCGCGGAATACGGTGCGGCCGCCAAAGCGGTCCGCCGCCCAGCCGCTCACCGGGATGAACACCGCCAGACTCAGGATATAGGCCGTAACCGCCACGCTCAGCCGCACCGGATCGGTATGCAGCGAGATCGCCATCTGCGGCAGCGCCGTGGTGATCACGGTGGAATTGAGCTGCTGCATGATCACCGCCGAACCGACGATCATGGCGACGATTTTGGTCTTGGCCTCGGGCGACATTGGCAGATCGATAGAGCCTCGTTTCGCGCCGGTCCATAGTGCACCGCGCCGCCGCGACGGCGCGGTGGAGAACCGCGTAATCGCCGCGTAAACAAAATGCCCGGCGCAAGGCCGGGCATGGGGAAAAAGCCGATAGCTTTGGGCGAGGCGGTCAGTCGACCTCGGCCCGGCCGACCGCGAGATAGCGGAAATTCGCCCGTTTCATTTCATCGGGCCGATAGATATTGCGCAGGTCGACGATCACCGGCTGCACCATCAGGCCCTTGAGCCGCTGCAGGTCGAGCGCGCGGAACTGTTCCCATTCGGTGGCGATCACAATAGCGTCGGCCCCCTCGGCGGCGCTGTAGGCGCTGTTGCAATAGGTCACCGCAGGCAAGAGCGGTTTCGCCTGTTCCATGCCGGCGGGATCGTAGCCGCGCACCGTCGCGCCCATATCCTGCAGCGCCGTGATCAGCGGAATCGCCGGCGAGTCGCGGGTGTCGTCGGTGTTCGGCTTGAAGGTCAGGCCGAGCACGGCGACGGTCTTGCCGCGCACCGAGCCGTCGAGCGCCGCGACCACTTTGCGCGCCATGGCGCGCTTGCGCTGCTCGTTGACGGCGGACACCGTCTCGACGATGCGCAGCGCCACGCCGTAATCCTGCGCGGTTTTCAAAAGTGCGCTGGTGTCCTTGGGAAAGCACGAGCCGCCGAAGCCCGGCCCGGCATGCAGGAATTTGCCGCCGATGCGATTGTCGAGGCCGATGCCGCGCGCCACTTCCTGCACGTCGGCGCCGACCTGTTCGCACAGATCGGCGATCTCGTTGATGAAGGTGATCTTGGTGGCGAGAAACGCGTTGGCCGCGTATTTGATCAGTTCGGCGGTGCGCCGGCTGACATAGATGAGCGGCGGCGTGTTCAGATAAAGCGGCCGGTAGATTTCCGCGATCACGTTGCGCGCGCCGATATCGTCGGTGCCGACGACGATGCGGTCGGGATGCTTGAAATCCTGAATGGCCGCGCCTTCGCGCAGGAATTCCGGATTGGACACGACCTGGATCTCGGCGTCGCGGCGCAACTCGCGCAGGATCCGCTCGATCTCGTCGCCGGTGCCGACGGGAACCGTGGATTTGGTGACGACGACGGCCGTGGCCGACAGAAGCGGCGCGAATTCGCGCACCGCCTCATAGACGTAGCTCAGGTCGGCATGGCCGTCGCCGCGGCGCGACGGCGTGCCTACCGCGATAAACACCGCATCGGCATCCTTGACCCGCGTCGTCTCGGTTGAAAATTCGAGCCGGCCCTGCCGCATATTGGCTTCGACCAGATCGTCCAGACCCGGCTCGAAAATCGGGATCTCGCCGCGGTTAAGCGCCGCGACTTTGCCGGCATCCTTGTCGACGCAGACGACCTGATGACCGAAGTCGGCAAAGCAAGCCCCGGATACCAGTCCGACATATCCGGCGCCGATCATGGTCACGCGCATTCTGCTTCTTGCTCCGTCTCAGATTTTTCGTTTGAGCATGATCTTTTCGGAAAACCGGTTTCCACTTTTCCGGATCATGCCCTAGACTCCATCCGGCTCGACCGCCGGAATGGAAGAAGTTTCATCAAGTGCCACAGGGTTCATGGGCGCCGCTTCAGTGCGCCGCATCAACAACAGCCAGCGCCGGCCGAACAGCACGGCGACAAGCCCCCCGTAAACCACGGCGCCGATCAGCGCCAAGAGAATCAGTACCGTTTCGTTGCGGAACCTGGGCAACGAGGATGACAGTCCCGTGACAATCGGATCGGCGATCAGCAAGACCACCGCCATCGCGACGCCAATAGCCGCGAGCTTCAACAGCGAGGATCGCAGCTCACGATCCAGCGCGATGACATTGGCGCGGGCGGCAAAGACCAGCACCAAAATAAAATTGATCCAAGCGCCGATCGAGGTCGCCAGCGCCAGGCCCACCTGTGCCAGCGGAAACATCAAGGCGACCTTGAACACGATATTGACGGCGGTGCCGATTAAAGCTGCCTTGACGGGAGTTGCAGTGTCGCCACGCGCCAGGAAAGGCGCAACCACGCTACGGATCAGCACAAAGGGAACGAGGCCGATCGTATAGGCCATCAGAGTCAGCGCCGAGGCATGCGCGTCGGCGACGTTGAACGCACCGCGCATGAACAGGCCGCGCATGATGGGGCCGGGCACAACCACGAAAGCCACGACGCAGGGCACCGCGAGCAGCAGCGCAAATTCGATCGCACGGCTTTGCGCCGAGCGCGCACCCGCCTCGTCGCCGGAGGCCAGCCGCCGCGTCATTTCCGGCACCAGCACCGTGCCGATGGCGATGCCGATGACGCCGATCGGAAGCTGATCGATGCGGTCGGCGTAATAGAGCGCCGAGATCGCGCCGGCCGACAGAAAGCTCGCGATGATCGTGTCGGCGAACAGCGCCAGCTGCGTGCCGGCCGAGCCGATCGTCGCCGGCAGGAGCGCCTTGAAGAAGCGCTTCACGTCGTCGTCCCAGCGCAGCGCGCGGAACGAAGTCATGACGCCGGCATAGAAGGTATCGCCCGCCACCAGGGCTGCTTGCAGCACGCCCGAAATCAGCACGCCCCACGCCGCCGCATGGCCCGGGCTCGGAAACAGGAAGGCGACCGCGAGCGTCGCCATCATCGTAATATTGAGCAGGATCGGCGCCGCGGCCGCAGCGGCGAAGCGATGCAGCGCGTTGAGGATGCCGCTCCACAAGGTCACGAACGTAATGAGAAGGAGATAGGGAAAGGTGATGCGCGTGAGCGAGACCGCCAGCGCAAATTGCTGCGGCTCACGCGAGAAGCCCGGCGCCAGCACTTCGATGGCTTGCGGCGTGAAGATGAGCGCCAGCGCCAGCAACACGACTTGCGAGGCGAGCAGGAGCGTGAAGATACGATCGCCGAACAGGCTCGCGGCGTCCGGCCCGCCCTGGGTGCGCACCCGGGCATAGGCCGGAATGAAGGCCGCATTGAACGCGCCTTCGGCGAAAATGGCGCGGAAATGGTTGGGCAGCCGGAAGGCGACAAAGAACGCGTCCGCCACCGGGCCGGCGCCGATAATTGCCGCGAGCATGATGTCGCGCAGGAAGCCGGTCAGGCGCGAGAGCAGCGTATAACCGCCGACGGTGAGGATCTTGCCGAGCATGATGGGGTGTTATCACGAACCGCTCGCCCCCGCGAAAGCGGGGGCGAGATTAGCGGACACTACAATCCCGCTTGCGCGGGACTGAGCGCAGCGAGCTTAAGCGAGCGACTTGCGGACCGCGCCGATGATGCGGTCCTGATCGGGCTCGTCCAAATAAGCGTGCATCGGCAGGCTGATCACTTCGCCCGACAATTGCTCGCTCACCGGAACGCCGCCATCGGCGATTGGATAATCGCGATAGGCCGGCTGCTTGTGCAGGGGCTTGGTGTAATAGATCGCGGTCGGAATTCCCTGCGCCTTGAGATCGGCGGCGAGCTTGTCGCGCTGGTCGGGCTTCAGCTTGATCGTGTACTGCGCCCAGACCGAGGTGGACTCGTTGCCGACACGCGGCACGGCTGCGACATCGGCAAGGCCTTGCGAATAGCGCACCGCCACGCGATCGCGCTTAGCGATCTCGTCCGGGAAGATTTTCAGCTTCTCGATGAGCACCGCGGCCTGGATCGTGTCGAGCCGGCCGGTGATGCCGATGCGGGCGGCTTCCGAGCGGTCGACGCCTTCGCCGTGCAGACGGATGCTCTTGATGCGCGCCGCAAGCGCGTCGTCATCGGTGAAGACGGCGCCGCCATCGCCATAGCAGCCGAGCGGCTTTGCCGGGAAGAAGCTTGTCGCAGTCGCGGTGCCGAAGGTGCCGAGCTTCTTGCCGCGATAGGTCGCGCCAAAGCCCTGCGCTGCGTCGTCGAGGATTTTCAGATCGTGCTTCTTGGCGATCGCCGCGATCGCGTCGTGATCGGCCGGCAGACCGAACAGATCGACCGGAATGATCGCGCGCGGCTTGAGGCCGAGGCGCTGCGCGGTCGCGACGCCGCGCTCGCAGCTTGCCGGATCGAGATTGAAGGTCTCGGGCTCGACGTCGGCAATGATCGGCGTGGCGCCGAGCAGCGCCACCATTTCCGCGGTCGCATGATAGGTGAAGGACGGGCAGATCACCGCATCGCCCGGCTTGATCTCCCAGGCCATCAAGGTGAGGAGGAGCGCGTCGGTGCCGCTGGCGCAGCCGATCGCATGGCGCGCGCCGCTAAATGCCGCGAGGTCGCTCTCGAAGGCGCGCACTTCCGGGCCGTTGACGAACTGGCAATGCGCCAGCACGCGCGCTACGGCGTCATCGACCGCGCGGCCGAGACGGCGGCGCTGCGCCGCGATGTCGATAAACGGAAGCGGCCTTTCTTCAAGGCGAGTATGCTGATTCATGATCGGACTGATTGACCTCTGACTCGATGCCGGCGGACGAAAATTTCAAGCTAGCCGGCGACGCGGCGCGGACCTTTGCGGTGCGGCAGCAGCGATTGCGTACCCCGGGCGTCGAGACAGCGGATGGCGACTTCCAGGCTTGCCACGGCCTCATCGCCCGTTACGGCCGGCGATTCGCCGCTGCGGATCGCGGTCAGGAACGCCTGAAGCTCCGAGCGCAGCGGCTCGGCATAGCCGACTGACAAATGCCGCATCGAATAGCTGCCGTCCGGCTGGAAGCCGAAACATTCGGTGACCTGCAAGGTCAACAGATCGCCGATCAGATATTTGTCGCGCGTCGCAATATGGACAGTACGCGCCTTGAACGGCGTCAGCCAATTGGTGTTGATATGGGCGAGCACGCCCGACGCGGTGCGGAATTGCAGCAGCGCGATGTCCTCGCGTTCGGCGACCGCACTCGAGGTCTGCGGCTGGATCTCGACGATTTCGGATTCGGTGAACCAGCGGATCAGATCGATGTCGTGGACGGCGAGGTCGATGACCACGCCGACATTGGACATGCGCGGCGGGAACGGGCCGACGCGGGTGATGGCGATCGATAGAATGTCCTGATCGTTGATGGCGCGCTTGATCGACTGCACCGCCGGATTGAAGCGCTCGACATGGCCGACCATCAGCGTCACGCCGGCGCGGCGCGCCGCGGCGACGATGGCGCGGCTCTCCTCGACCGTCGGCGCAATCGGCTTTTCCACCATGATGTGGATGCCGCGCGCGGCGCAATCGACGGCGATGTCGCGATGAAGATGGGTGGGTGCGGCGATGGTGACGGCGTCGACGCCTTGCTTGAGCAGCGCTTCGGCGTCGTCGAACGCGGCGCAGCCGAGCTTATCGGCAACCTGTTCGCGGCGATTGCGATCCGGATCGGCGATGCCGACCAGTTTCACGCCCGGCATTTCCGACAGCACGCGGGCATGATTGCTGCCCATCACGCCCACGCCGACAACGCCTACGCGCAACGTCCCGTCACTACCCGCTTGAGCCACACTCATGACTGCAAAGCCCCCTTAGCTACTCGGAGCCGACCCCAGGCTTGTGTCCGTAGCACGCCCAAATCCAACTTGCGACCGGGCCTGTGCGGAAATCGGAACACGATTTGAATCAAAGGCTTACAGGGCGGTACGGGCTGGCGAGCCGGTGACAAAATTAACCTGTTGTTATTATTGCTTAATTTGGAAATCCGCACCTCAACAAGGCGGCCGAGGCCGAGGCCAAGGCTGGGGTCACGGCCGCGGCTATGACCGCCGATAATCGTCCTCGATGCGGATGATATCGTCCTCGCCGAGATAGCTGCCGGTCTGCACCTCGATCAGTTCCAGATCGATCTTGCCGGGATTTTCCAGCCGGTGCCGGGCGCCGATCGGGATGTAGATCGATTCATTTTCGTGCACGACCTTGACTACGTCGCCGACGGTGACGCGCGCGGTGCCGCACACCACGATCCAGTGCTCGGCGCGATGATGATGCATTTGCAGCGACAGCCGGCCGCCCGGCTTCACCACGATGCGCTTGACCTGGAAACGCGCGCCCTGATCGACCGACTGGTAGGAGCCCCAGGGCCGGTGCACTTTCAGATGCTCCTCGGTGACCTTGGGCGCTCTTTCCTTCAGCTCGCTGAACCAGCCGGCGCAAACCGTCGCCGTCTTCGCGCTTGGCGACCAGAACGGCGTCGTCGGTCGTCACCACGACGAGATTCTCGACGCCGAACAGCGCGACGAGCTGCTTGTCGGTGGCTACATAGGAGCCGCGCGAATCGACGAACTCGACGGCGCCAAGTCCAGAACCTTGCGCGGCATTGCCGGCGGCGTCATGGCCCGACAACTCCCACACCGCCTGCCACGAACCGACATCCGACCAGCCATAGGCGACCGGCATCACGGCGGCGCGTTTGGTGCGCTCCATCACCGCATAGTCGATCGATTTCGCGGTGGCACGCGCGAAGGCTTCCGGATCGAGCGTGATGAAGCCGAGATCGTGGCCGGCCTTGTCGACCGCGGCGACGACGGCGTCGACACTCTCCGGCTCGAAGCCGCGATATTCGTCGAGCAAGAGGCCCGGCGCGGAACATGAAGTTGCCGGAGTTCCAGAGATAGCCGTCCTTGACGTAACGTTCCGCGGTCATGGCGTCGGGCTTTTCGACGAATTTTTCGATGGCGAAAATTTCCGGCCCGATGGATTGCCCGGCGCGGATATAGCCGTATTCGGTCGCGGGCCGCGTCGGCCGCACGCCGAAGGTGACGATGCGATCGGCTAAGCGCCGCATCAGCCGCCATGCCGCACACTTTGGCGAAAGCCGCCGCATCGGTGACGACGTGATCGGCGGCGAGCGCGACCATCAGCGGATCGCCGTCGCGTTTGCCGGCAAACGCCGCACCGGCCGCGATCGCAGGTCCGGAATCGCGCCGCAGCGGTTCGAGCAATGATATCGGCCTCGATGCCGATGGCCGCGAGCTGCTCGGCGACCAGAAAACGATATTGCGCATTGGTGATGACGATCGGCCGGGCGAACAAAGCCGGATCGGAGACGCGGCGAATGGTGTCCTGGAACGTCGATTCCGGACCGAACAGCGGCAGGAATTGCTTTGGCCGGCCCTCGCGCGACGCCGGCCAGAGCCGCGTGCCGGCGCCGCCGCACATGATCAGAGGAACGATCGATTTAGCCAAGGTCTGCCTGTGCCAGTCTACGCCTGCGGATCGCGAGCGAATGCGCCGCCGGTAACACCAAGATACGCCGGAGTTGTGTTAAGAATACTCGCGTTTTGCCGGGCGCGAACACAAACGCAAACGTTAGTAAATGCCGATTGCCGGTGCTTATTTCTTCTTGCCCAGCACGCGCCCCGCGACCGCATCGAGTTTTTTCAGAAGCTTCGGGTCGCGCGCCTTAGGCGCGGTGATCAGCGCATTGTCGAGCGCACGGTCGGAGCCGATCGGGCACGGCTCGTGCTCACGCGGAAAATCCTTGGCAAGCCGCGCCACCAATTTTGCCGCCTTTTCCGCGTTCGCCACCAGCACTTTGATGATGTCCTGCACGGTAACGGCATCGTGGTCCGGATGCCAGCAATCGAAATCCGTCACCATGGCGACGGTGGCGTAGCAAATCTCCGCCTCGCGCGCGAGCTTGGCTTCCGGCATGTTGGTCATGCCGATCACCGCGTAGCCGAGACCCTTGTAAGTGAGGCTTTCGGCGAGCGTCGAGAATTGCGGCCCTTCGATGCAGACATAAGTGCCGTCGCGGACGACCGTAAGGTCCTCGGCCATCGCCGCCTCGGCGATATGGATGCGCAGCCGCGGCGACACCGGATGCGCCATCGACACATGCGCGACGCAGCCCTTGCCGAAGAACGAGCTCTCGCGCTTATGCGTGCGGTCGACGAATTGATCGACCAGGACGAAGGTGCCCGGCGGCAGATTCTCCTTGAACGAGCCGCAGGCCGACAGCGAGACGAGATCGGTGACGCCTGAGCGCTTGAGCACGTCGATATTGGCGCGATAGTTGATGTCGGACGGCGAATTGCGGTGCCCTTCGCTGTGCCGGGATAGAAACACCACCGGCATTCCGGCGATCTCGCCGACGTGCAGCGGGCCCGACGGCTCGCCCCACGGGCTCTTGATATTTTTCGAACGGACTTTCTCCAGGCCTGGAAGATCGTAAATGCCCGAGCCGCCGATAACGCCAAGCACCGCTTTGGTCATGAGAAATGAAGCTCCGTACCTTCAGGAGAGGAAAATCGCGAGGATTTACTGCTTGCCGGTCTGCCGCGCGTCGCCGCTGAAATTCGGCACCGCCTCTTGCAGCACGCTGTAGATCGCTGCGCGTTCGCCGCTGTCGAGATCGGCTTTGAGCCTGTCGATCCAGCCGCGCACCACTTCGATCGACGGGCAGACCGGCTTGGCGGCGACCACACCGTCGATGCCGATATCCGAACTGCCTTCATCGCGGGCGAACAGAATCTCGTTGAGCCGCTCGCCGGGGCGGATGCCGGTGAAGACGATCTCGACGTCGCGCCCGGGCTCGAGTCCGCTCAGTCGGATCAGCCGCTCGGCGAGATCGACGATTTTGATCGGCTGACCCATGTTGAGGACGTAGACCGACGTCTCCGAACGCGTCGGCCCGAGTGCGTGGCTTGCCGCGGTGACGACGAGATCGCAGGCCTCGCGAATGGTCATGAAGTAGCGCACCATGTTCGGATCGGTCACGGTGACCGGACCGCCGGCTTCGATCTGCGCCTTGAATTTCGGCACCACCGAGCCGTTCGAGGCGAGCACGTTGCCGAAGCGCACCGCGATCATGCGCATCGGCGGCTTGCCGCCATTGCTGTAACCGGCGCCCTTGCCGGCGTCGAGCGCCTGGCAATACATTTCCGCGAGCCGCTTGGTGGCGCCCAGCACCGAGACCGGGTCGATCGCCTTGTCGGTCGAGATCATCACCATGGCGTCGGCGCCGGCGTTCAACGCGGCGTCGGCGACATTGACCGAGCCGAAGACGTTGGTCTTGATGCCCTCGTCCCAATCGCGCTCCAGGATCGGCACGTGCTTGAGCGCCGCGGCGTGGAACACCAAGTTCGGCTTGAACGCGGCGATGAGATTGAAAATACGGTCGCGGTCGCGAATGTCGGCAATGCGTCCCTCGACCTTTGTCCCGCTGGATTTGGCGGCGAGCTTTTCCAGCACGGCGTGCAGCGCCGGCTCGGAATTCTCGATGACGAGAAGCCGGCCGGCGCTAAAATTGACGACACGATCGCAAATCTCCGAGCCGATCGACCCGCCGCCGCCGGTGACGACGACGGTCTTGCCGCGGACGAAATCCTCCAAGCGCCGGTAGTCGATCTTCACGCTCGGGCGCAGCAGCAAATCCTCGACGGCGACCGGCGCGAGCCGCAACGCCTCCTCGCCGGCTTCGAGCGACGGCAGGCGGCTCGTGGTGAGGCCGAGCCGGCGCGCCTGCATCAGCATGGTTTCCGGATGAAGCTCCGGCGCCAAGGCGCTCGGTGTCAGTACGAGACGGCCGACGTGGACATCCTGCGATGCGAAACTGGCGACGACGCCTTCAAGATTTTCCAGCCGGCCGTGGACGCGAACGCCGCGCAGCGACTGGCCTTGATCGGCCGGCGACGGCGACAGAATGCCGACCGGCAGCACCTTCTTGACGGCGCCGCTTTCGATGGCGCGCATCAGCACCTCGGCATCCGCCGCGACCCCGACCAGAAGCGTCGGCACCGCGTCGGACCGTCGCGCATGCTGCTGCGTGCGCGAATGCCGGAACAGCCGATAAGCAAGACGCGGGACCGCCGAGGAAGGAAACCTGCAGGAACCAGTAGAGCGCGATCGTGATCTTGCCGAAGAAATAGGTGCCGTACAGCGTCGGGTAGAGGAGAATGTAATCGAGGACGAGTAGCGAAACCGCAAGCACCGTGACCGCACGCAGGATGTTCCACAAATCCGGCAGCGAGGCGAAACGCCACTTGCCCGATATAGAGCTGGAAAACCCAATAAACCGTGCCGGCATAGATCAGATAGACCGGCAGATACACGAGCAGCCAGTGCAGCCGTTCGCCAAAGCCGCCGTTCTCGAAGCGGACGTAAAATGTCGCCAGCAACGCCAATGCGGTGACAACGAGATCGTGCACGACGATCAGGACGCGACGCGGGTTGCGCAGGAAATCCATCATGGCGTCATTATAGTCCAGACAGTCCTAGAAGATGAAACATTGATCGGTGCCCGATAATCACTGCCGGTGGTAGTCGCGAAACCAGGCGGCAAAATTGCGGAGACCCTGCTCGATCGGGGTCGACGGGCGGAAACCGACATCGCGCATGAGGTCGTCGACATCGGCGCAGCTCTCCGGCACGTCGCCGGGCTGCATCGGCACCAGTTCGATTATCGCCTTGCGGCCGAATTCCTGCTCGAGAAGCTCGACGACGCGGGAAATCTCCACGGTGCGGTTGTTGCCGATATTGTAGATCCGCCATGGCGCGGTGCTGGTGCCTGGATCGAGATCGCCGCCCGGCGGCGTTTCCGATGCCGCCGGCGTCGATTTCACAGGTGGCAGGCCGATGATGCGCTCCACCGCTTCGGTCACGTCGTCGACATAAGTGAAGTCGCGCCGCATGCGGCCGTGATTGAACAGCCTGATCGGCTGACCTTCGGTGATGGCCTTGGCGAAGATGAACATCGCCATGTCCGGCCGGCCCCAAGGACCGTAAACCGTGAAGAAGCGCAGCCCCGTCGCCGGCAATCCGTAAAGATGGCTGTAGGAATGCGCCATCAGCTCGTTGGCCTTCTTGGTCGCGGCATAGAGGCTGATCGGGTGATCGACATTGTCGTGGATGGAAAACGGCATGCGCTTGTTGGAACCGTAGACCGAACTCGACGACGCGAAGACGAGGTGCTCGGTGCTGACGGTGGCGGCAGCCTTCGAGGATATTGAGAAAGCCGGACAGATTGGAATCGAGATAGGCGTGCGGATGGTGCAGCGAATAGCGCACGCCGGCTTGGGCCGCGAGATGCACGACGGGACCGAAGGCGCCGTCGCGAAACAGCGCTTCGGTCGGTTCGCGCTTGGCGAGATCGATCTTGTGAAAGCTGAAACGCGGAAATTGGCGGAGCACCGCAAGCCGCGCTTCCTTGAGCGCCGGATCGTAATAATCGTTGACGCTGTCGACGCCGACCACGGCGCGGCCGTTCTCCAGAAGCCGCCGCGCCAGCGAAAAGCCGATGAAGCCGGCGGCGCCGGTGACCAGAACCGGCTTTTGCGACATGGATCCTTGAGACGACTTGGCCTCTTCCACCATGGTCACAGCCGCCACAGGTCGATGCCGTCAGGCTGCTTCGTCCGGTCGAGCTGGGACTTCACATCGAGTACGGTGCCGCCGCCGTTTTTCAGAAGTTTCGTGAAGAGCGCCCAGCCGCCCTTGACGAAAGATGTCGTGCGCGACGGCAAAGATCACCGCATCGGCCGGACGCAATGCCTCCATCGGCACAAGCTCGATGCCGTATTCGTGTTTCACCTGACCCGGATCGGCCAGCGGATCGTGAACCTGCACGGCCAGGCCGAAGGATTGCAGCTCGCTGACGATATCGGCGACCTTCGAATTGCGCGTGTCCGGCACATTTTCCTTAAACGTCATGCCGAGCACGGTGACGGTCGCCGCGCCGTTCTTGCGCCGCAGCAGGCGGCGCACGCATTCACGCGCGATGCGCTGCCCGACCCCGTCATTGATGCGGCGGCCGGCGAGGATCACCTGCGGATCGTAGCCCGCCTTCTCGGCCCGGTAGGTCAGATAATAGGGATCGACGCCGATGCAGTGGCCGCCGACGAGGCCCGGATAGAATTTTTGGAAATTCCATTTGGTGCCGGCGGCGGTGAGGACATCGCCGGTATCGATACCAAGCCGCTCGAACAGCGCCGAAAGCTCGTTCATGAAGGCGATATTGAGATCGCGCTGCGTATTCTCGATGACCTTTGCAGCCTCCGCGACCTTGATCGACGGCGCGCGATGGATGCCCGCCGTGACGACCGACCCGTAGACGTCGGCGACGATCTGCAGCGTCTTGTCATCCTGGCCCGACACGACTTTGGTGATGGTCTCGAAGCGATGGGTCTTATCGCCGGGATTGATGCGCTCCGGCGAATAGCCGACGGTGAAATCCTTGCCGCAATGCAGGCCCGACGCGCGTTCGAGACGCGGCGCGCAATCCTCTTCGATGGCGCCGGGATAGACCGTGGATTCATAGACCACGATATCGCCGCGCGTAAGAAAGCGTCCGACCGTATCCGACGCGCCAAACAGCGCGGTGAGATCGGGCCGATGCGCCTCGTCGATCGGCGTCGGCACGGTGACGATGTAGAAATCGGACGAAGCGAGCGACGCCGGATCGCTGGCGTAAGACAATGTCGGATGCGACAGATCCTGTTTTTCGACTTCGAGCGTACGGTCGATGCCTGAGCGCAATTCCGCAACCCGCCGCTCGTCGATGTCGAAACCGACCACGCGCGGCGCCGGAACGCGCGAACGCCACCGCCACCGGCAGCCCGACATAGCCGAGCCCAATCACGGCAATCTTGCGTTGATGCAGCAAAATGGCGTCCTTGTTCAGACCGCGCGGCGGGAGCGACGAGGCGCTGTCTTAGCCTCCACGGCACCGTCCGGCAACAGCGGCAGCATCCCCCGGCTTGAACGATGTCATCATCGTTAAGCGGCGACGCGCGCGTTCAAAATTCGTTGTTAGTTTTTGCTCTAGCCTATATGCAATGTGCAAGCGGTTATTGAGGCGGAACGAATTCGATGTGCGGCATTGCAGGCTTTATCGGCGCCGCATCCGGCATCGCCGGCGGCGATGCGGGTGCGATCGCCGAAGCGATGGCCGCGAGCATCGCCTATCGCGGGCCCGACGACCAGGGCATCTGGATCGATGCCGAAACCGAAACGGCGCTGGTGCATCGCCGGCTCTCGATCATCGATCTATCGGCGGCCGGCCATCAGCCGATGATCTCGGCTAACGAGCGCTACGTCATCAGCTATAACGGCGAGGTCTACAGCTTCCAGCCGATCGCCGCCGAGCTCGCCGCGCGGGGGCACAATTTCCGCGGCCATTCCGATACCGAAGTCATCCTGGAATCGTTTGCCGTCAACGGCATCGAAGCGACGCTGAAACGGATGATCGGCATGTTCGCCATCGCGCTGTGGGACCGGCGCGACCGCACCTTGACGCTGATGCGCGACCGGCTCGGCATCAAGCCGCTCTACTGGGCGAAGTTCGGCAACACCTTCATGTTCGGCTCGGAGCTCAAGGCGCTGCGCGCACATCCGGGCTGGACGCCGCGCATCGACCAGAGCGCCGTCGCCGCTTTCATGCGGCACAATTACATTCCGGCGCCGCGCACGATCTACGAGGGCGTTCACAAGCTCGAGCCCGGCACCATCCTGACGCTGCCCTGGCGCGGCGAACCGAAAATCTCGCGCTTCTGGGACGCGCGCGCCGTGGCGCGCGACGGATCGCATAGTCCGATCGAAGGCAGCGACGCCGAACTCACCGAGCAACTGGAATCGCTCCTCAAGGACGCCGTCGGCCGCCGCATGATCGCCGACGTGCCGCTCGGCGCCTTTCTGTCCGGCGGCGTCGATTCATCGACCGTCGTCGCGCTGATGCAGGCGGCGAAGAGCGGCACGGTGAAAAGCTTCTCGATCGGCTTCGATATTCCCGGCTACAACGAAGCGCATCATGCGGCCGCGGTGGCGCGGCATCTCGGCACCGATCACACCGAACTCACGGTCACGGCGAAAGAAGCGCTCGACGTGATCCCGCGCCTGCCGGAATTCTACGACGAGCCGTTCGCCGATTCATCGCAGATCCCGACCTATCTCGTATCGGCGATGACCCGGAAATACGTCACCGTGGCCCTGTCGGGCGACGGCGGCGACGAACTGTTCGCCGGCTATAATCGCTACCAGCTCACACAACGCTTCTGGCGCTCGCTGTCGCTGATGCCGCGCGCGGTGCGCAGAGGCGCCGCGGCGGCGATCACCGCGGTGCGGCCGGATCGCTGGACGCAGATGCTCGCCGCGCTGCCGTCACGACTGCGTCCGCCGCAAGCCGGCGACAAGGTGCACAAAGCGGCGTCGGTGTTGCGGCTTGACAGCGCTGACGCGGTCTATCGCCGCCTGGTCAGCCATTGGGAGCCGTCCGAGATCATGCCGCAGGCGCGCGAGCCGAACAGCATTCTCGACGACCCGACGCTGGCGAAGGACTTTCCCGATCTCCTGCCGCGCATGCAATTTCTCGATCTAGTCACCTATCTGCCCGACGACATTCTGACCAAAGTGGATCGCGCCAGCATGGCGGTCGCCCTGGAAGCGCGGGTGCCGCTGATCGATCATCGCGTCGTCGAATTCGCCTGGCGGCTGCCGGAGAACGTCAAGGTACGCAACGGCACCAGCAAGTGGATTTTGCGGCAGGTGCTTTATCGCCACGTACCGCCGGAGCTGATCGAGCGGCCGAAAATGGGTTTTGGCATTCCGCTCGGCGAATGGCTGCGCGGACCGTTGCGCGACTGGGCCGAGACGCTGCTCGGCGAGCAACGGTTGCGCGAAGCCGGCCTGCTCGATACCGCCATGGTGCGCCGCTATTGGCAGGACCATCTCGACGGGCGGCGCAACTGGCAATATCTCCTGTGGGACGTGCTGATGCTCGAGGCCTGGCGCGAGCGCTGGGCGTGATTATGGCGCAGCCGGCTTGATCCCGACGGCGCACCAAAACGGCTCGCGATCCGAAAATCGGATATCCACGAAACCTGCGCGCTTGAGCATCGCTTCGATCTCGGGGCGCGTGAAGCGCTTTTCGAGCCGCGTGCAGAAGCGATCGTAGGCATCCGTGCGCATCACGTAGAACGATTTATCTGCATAATAAGAGAGCGGCAGCGCGTGCGGCGAGCGGCCGAACCGTGACAACAGCGTTGCCGTGCGCGC
Source organism: uncultured Alphaproteobacteria bacterium (assembly GCA_963761185.1). GTDB lineage: Bacteria > Pseudomonadota > Alphaproteobacteria > Rhizobiales > Xanthobacteraceae > BOG-931. The sequence goes on along the minus strand of CAVXFY010000009.1, from coordinate 2,290,608 downwards.
CAGCGGCCAGTAGACCAGCGCCGCAATGGTCTGGCTGACGACAAAGCGCAGCGGATGCGGCAAGCGCGAGATGACGAGCCGCCCGGCATTGCTTGCCCACCACAATGCGCGATACCAGATCGAGCGATTGTCGAGCGCATAATAAAGGTAGACCAGAAATGGCGCGCCGGGCTTGAGCTTGCGGGCGATGGCCTCGATGGCGGCCGGCGTATCCGGCACATGATGCAGCACGCCGAGCGAATAGGCGAAATCGAGCGACGCATCCGGCAGCGGAATGGCAGCGACGCTGGCGGCGTGAAAACTGACATTTTTCGCGACTTGCAGATTCTGCCGCGCCACGGCCAATGCGTCCGGGCTGGCATCGAGCAGGTGCAAATGCCCGACGCGCGGCGCGACCAGCATCGACCAGCGGGCCGTGCCACAGCCGACATCGATGCCGGTGCCGCCGCCGGGCGGCAGTGCCTGCCACGGGAAAATCTCAAAATAGTCGTCGAAAATATCGCGGCGCTGCTGTTCCGAGAGATGGTCCTCGTCCTGCCGAAAGGTCGACCATTCCTCGCCGAAGCCGCGCGCGACTTTCAGATCGACGTTATTGTCGGCGCTCGCCTGCATGATCAGTTGCTGTGGTCCGGCAAAGCTGCGGCCGCATCGCGGCGGCATGCCGGTGCGCCGTCCGCCAAGATTTCGCTGACCGGCGGGGGATCGGCTTCGCCCAGGGCCCGATAGAGCTTCTCATAGCGGTCGACGCAGGCCCCAAGCGAAAAGTGCGCCTCGACGCGCCGGCGGGCTGCCCCGGCAAGGCGGCGGCGCAGTTCGGGGTCTTTCGCCAGCCTCAGGATCGCCGCCGCCAAAGCGCGCGGATCGCGCGGCGGCACTAGGTTCCCCGTTTCATTATTCACGACGGCGTCTCTGTTGCCGCCGACGGCGGTCGCGACGGCGGGAAGGCTCGCGGCCATCGCCTCCAGCAAGGCGTTGGAAAAGCCTTCCTGATGCGACGGCAGCACGAAAATATCGCTGGCCGACAGGAGTTCGTCGACGTCCGAGCGCTCGCCGAGCCACATTATATTATCGGCGATGCGCAGCGCCCGTGCGCGGCCTTTCAGCTCATCGCCGATACCGTCATCGCGGCCAATGGCAAGAAGCCGCCAGGGCGCGGGCAACAAGTCCTTGATCTGCGCCAATGCTTCGATGAGATCGCGATGGCCTTTATAGGCGATGAGATTTGCGGTGACGGAGATGACGAGCGCGTCAGGCAGAATCTGCAACACGGCGCGGGTCTGCTGGCGGCGGCTGGTGAACACCGGCGACGGCATTTCAATGCCGTTATAGATGAGCGCGAGCTTTCGCGGGTCGTCGACCTCGGTCAGGAGCTGATCGATGACGGCTTGCGAATTGCCGAGAATGCCGAAAGTCCGCCGATGCAGAAGGCGCTCGAGCGCGCCGAGCAGCGGATATTTGGCGCGATAATCGACCAGCGACCGCCGGCTCATGAGCCGGCGATGATGGCCGGCTAGCTCCGCCGCCAGCGAGCCGAATACATAGGGGCGCGGCAGGAAGAAATGCACCACGGTCGGGCGTTCACGGCGCAACCAGCGCGCCAAGCCGAGCGTCGCCCGCGGCCAATGCAGAAAGCCCGCGCGCACCGGCCCCTCGACACGAACACCGCGAGCCGCGATTTCGCCTTCGAGCGCCCCGCCCCGCTCCATGAGGTACAGCGCGACATCGAGGCCGCGCTGCCGCAGCGCCGGCAGGATCCGCGCAATATGCCGCTCCGTGCCGCCGACATCCAGGCGCGAGATGACAACGGCGACGCGCAACGATGCATCACTCAAACTGGCGATCCCGGCTGGCGCGGACCTTACGCTCCATTGGCGGCCGCAAGCAGCGACACCGTCTCGCCGATGCCGCGGCGAATATCGCCGGCAAAGGCGAAGCCGCGCTCGCGGAAGCGGTCGCACGACACCTCGTAGGACAATTGGTTCATGATCGGGCTGTTGACGAACGACAATTCCAGATGCGGCACGAATTCACGGATGCATTCGACAATGTCGCGCACCGTGGCGTTCAGCGTCAGCACGTTATAGACGCGCCCGTCGAACAGATCGTTCTTGATGACGAAGGCTATGGCGCGGATGGCGTCGAACAGATCCAGATAGGGCCGTTTCTGATCGTAAGCGCTTTGCCAAATGCTCAGCGGCTGTTTCATCACCGCCTGCCAGCAGAACTTGTTGACGGCGGTGTGATAACGCATGCCGATCGAAGCGCCGAAAATGGTGCCGAAGCGAAACACCACCCCGCGCAGGCCGCCGTTCTTCGCCAGTCGCTGCACCAGATCCTCTTCCTTGAGCTTGGTCGTGGCATAGGGGCTCTGCGGCTTGAGCTCCTCCGCCGTGCAATCCTCCGATACCAGCTCGTTTTGCGTGCCGTAAACGCTGGTCGACGACGGATGAACGAGCCGCGCGCCGGCTTCCTGGCAGGCGGCGGCGATCATCGTCGTCGCTTCGAAATTATTGGCCTCGAGCTCGGCCGCCCGGTTGAAAGTCCCGGCCGCGTCGGTGATGGCGGCCAGATGGATCACGACATGGGCGCCTTCGACCACCGGGCGCAGATCGATGATGCGGACGTCGCCTTCAATGAATTGATAGCGCCCGACCGACGGCAGATCGAACAGCGACGCATAACGCTGCGTCATCATGTTATCCACCATGACGATCTCGGCTTTCGGAAAATGCAGCGGCAATCGCCGTACGAGCGCCGAGCCGATATGTCCGAGCGCGCCGGTGACGACGATTTTCATGAATTGGCCTTCCGGAATGCCAGGAACTCGGGGTAGGTGCGCAAATAGTCGGCCTCTTCGAAGGGGCGGTCGCACAGCACCGTCACGACCGACTGATCTTGCTTAATGATGACGTTGTTCCAAATCGTCGGCGGTACGTAGAGAGCGAGATTATTGCGGTCGAGGACGAAGGTCTCGGTGTCGCGGCTGTCGTCGCAAAACACTTCGACGGCGCCGTGCACGCAGTGCAGGAATTGCGCGCAGCGGCGGTGCGCATGCTGGCCGCGCTGTGCGTTCAAAGTCGCCGTCAGCGTGAACACGCGCGCGATCGTGAACGGCACCTGCGCGAAGGCCTGCGCCACCACGATCTCACCGTCGTCGCGGGCGTAGCGCGGCAATTCGACCAGCCGGATCCGCGCAATGGAACCGAGCCAATCCGGAACCGGCGGAGGCGACGCCTGCGAAGCCGCGCTGATTGGGGTGATCTTGCCTGTCATCTCAGAACTCCCTCCGTCATGTCACGCCGCTTTGTCGGGCGCTGGTCCAGATTCCAAGCGCGCCGCGGCGCGCTCGAAAATAATCGCGAATTGAAGGCATCAACCGAGCAGCCGGTGCAGGCCGTCGCTCATCTCGTCGAGTTCGCTGTCGGTCATATTCAGCGGACACGGCAGATTGATGCCCCGTTCCGAAACGTCATAGGAGACGGGATTGTCGCGCCGGCCGCTGGCCTCTCGTCCCGGATAGGCCGGCAGCGAGCTCAGCGGATAGAAGAACGGCCGCGACGGCAGGCCGAGCTTCAGCAGTTCGGCCATCGCGGTGTCGCGGCTCATGCCGTGCGACTTGCCGAATACCAAGGCCGTGTTCCAGGCGCTGTTATGGACGTTGTTGGTTTCCAGATTGAGATCAAGATCGGGGATGTCGGCGAGCCGGTCGCAATAGCCCTTCCAGATCCACCGCTTCTTGCCGACCAGTTCGTCCAGCCGCTGGAATTGCGCATAACCGAGTGCGGCTTGCAGGTTGAACGGCATGTATTTGAAGGTGACTTCGGTATTGTAATAGGTGCCGGGCGCACGGCCGTGATCGCGCAAGAACTTGCAGCGCTCGAACAGCGCATCGTCGTCGATCAGCAGCATGCCGCCCTCGCCCGTCGTCAGGGTCTTGGTGCGGTGAAAGCTGAAAGTCGAGCCGACGCCGAACTTGCCGGCGCGAACGCCCTTATAGGTCGATCCGAGCGCCTCGGCGGCGTCCTCGACCGCGACGATGCCGCGCTGCTTGCACAACTCGTCGATGGAATCCCAGTCCGGCATATTGCCGAACAGATCGACGACGATCACCGCCTTGGTGCGCGGCGTGATCGCGCGCTCGATGCTTTCGGCGGTCAGACACCAATGCCGCGGATCGATATCGGCGAAGACCGGAACAGCGCGCTGATAGCTGATACAGGCGGTCGAGCCGATCCAGGTGCATTCCGGAGCGATGACCTCGTCGCCGTCGGCGATGCCGAGACCAGCGAGCAAGAGATGCAGCGCCGTGGTGCAGTTCGGCGTCATCAGCGCGTGCTCGCGGTCGTGATAGCGCGCGAATTCGGATTCGAAGGTTTCGACATAGTAATAGGCTTGTTTGCCGTACCAGCCGTTGCGTAGCGCATCGAGCACGATCTTCTCTTCGTGCTCGGTGATCCAGGGGCCAGCCATCGGGATATTGGACACGTCTTCCTGCCTTGCTTGCGGTTACTCACGAAACCGGATGTGACGACGTTCAGCTAACATATTCCGCCGATGGCGTCGTGCGGCCGGCCATGGGCTTTGCCGGAACGCCGACGGCGATGACGCCGTCCGGAATATCCGACACGACGACGGCGCCGGCGCCGACAATGCTGTTACGGCCGATGCGGATGCGCGGCCGCACCGTCGCGCCGGTACCGATCCACGAATGGGCGCCGATATGAACGCGGCCGGCCAGCGTCGCCCCCGGCCCCATCTCGACGCCGTCTTCCAGCACGCAATCGTGCTCGACCAGCGAGCGCGTATTGAGAAGGCATTGGCGGCCGATCACCGCTTCATTATGGACGATCGCCGCCGGCATGACCTGTACGCCCGGGCCCATTTTGGCGCTGGCGCAGACTCTCGCAGTCGGATCGACGAGCGATATCGCCGCAAATCCCGCTCCCGTCAGCCGGTCGTGAATATGGCAGCGCGCGTGACCGTACGGATTGCCGATCGCAATGATAAATCCGAGCGTTTCCCGAGCTTGATCCTTGGACCAATGTTCGAATTCCGCCCGGCCGCGAAGCAACGGGACCCCGGCGATCGGCGAGACCCGGTCCGGCGTATCGTCGACCAGCGCGACAAGCTCGCAACCGAGCTCGCGCAAAATGTGCACATTGACGCGGGCCTGATCGGCCGCGCCCCACATGAAGACACGCTTGCGTTCCGGCTTGATCGTGCGCCATCGTGCCGTCCCGGTCGTCATCGGCCTTGCGTCCTCGTGAACAGCAAATGAGAGGTCCGCTCGACGCGCAGCTGCGGCGGGAAATTATCCATGGGAAGCGGCCCGTCGGCGCCGAGAATGCGGGTATCGCATGCCGAGCGCAGCGCGAGCTTGTAGCCATGGCGCTCGACCTCGCCGATGAAATCCTTGGCATTGAGAAACTGGCTGCGGATCCGGCTGCCGTAATAGTTCTGCAACGTGACGTAGCTTGCAAAATCGCCGATCAGAAGGTCGCCGAAGACGAGATATCGCGCGCGATAGGCGGCGAGCTGGCGGACCACGCTGCGCCAATCTTCGATATATTGCATGGAGCTCGACGCCTGAACCACGTCAAAAGTCTCTGCCTTCGGCAATTCCGGCTCGAAGCGCGGCCGCGGTCCCGCCGCGAACAGTTCGCGGCCTGCTTGGCAAATGCTTTCGACCTCGACGACGCAATAATCGACGCGCGCGATTTCGCCGCCGAGCGCACTGGACAAAACGACAAACGCGGTGCCAAGACCGCCGCCGAAATCGAGCAATCTGACGCCGGCTTGCCCGCCCAGCAGAACGGCGACGACCGAGGGCATGATCGCGTTGCGTTGCCGCAGCGAGTAGTCGAGAGACTCGCCAGCCGCGAGCCGCACCAGCGCATCGCGCGCCGACAGCAGACTGCGCTCGCGCCAAGTCGGGCCGTCAAAACCCGGACCCGCCGCCGGCGCCGCGTCAAATGACGCATAGACGCCTTCCCAAATCTTGAAATCAGCCGCTGTCACAGGGCTATCACGACGATGGGTTTGAGCAGCGCGCAATATCAGGCTAACGGCCGCGATCGACGGCGCGTCACGCGCCGGCGGCCGCGGCAACGATGCGGGGCAGGAAGCCGAAAGCAGGCCCTACAAGGTGTGGCAGATATAGGCCCGGCTATAGGCGTTGAAGTTGCAGTAGAACGACACACCGACGCGGCCGTTATCCTTAACCCATTCGTCGAACGCCCGGCGCACGCCAAGCTTCGGATCGCCGCGGTAGCACCAGTAGTCGTCGAGCAAGAGCCAAGTGCCGGTTTCCAGAATCGGCGTCAGAAACCGGAACACATCGACCGCCGAGGAATACAGATCGCAATCCACCATCACGCAGATCGGGAAACCCCTGGTCTTGAGTTGCCCGATGTCGAATTTGGCCAGCGTATCGGAGAAAAATCCCGGCGTGAGATGAATGTTCTCTGGCGGCAGCATCGTCTCGGCGTGGATCGCGGTGCGGCAAAAATCCACGCTGACCGCCTTGTAATTTCCCTCGCGGAAGTAAGGCGCGTATTCGGCGTGCACCTTGTCTCCCGCTTTCTGTTCGGGGTGGCCGGCAAACGAGTCGAAACCGTAGATGTCGGTGACATAGCCGCGCAGCTGGCGATAGGCGGCAATGGCGAAGGTGCCATTCATTATGCCGAATTCCATATAGTAGCCTTGTTGGATGTTCGAATACCGCGCAAACTCGCGAACCATCCGCAAAACATTATTTTTTCCGAGGAAGTCTCCGTTCAACAAACTCAGATAGTGCGCTTCAGGCAACGACATTGTGCTTCTCTTTTGCATTTTTGATCTGCTGGCGCAGCGTCGGGTAGCCTTCGACCGGACGCGTGAAATCGCGATTCTTGACCGTGTGCGTGGTGATCATCGAGACGGCGCCGTACCAGCGGCCGGCCATCTCGTTCCAATCTGTCGTCAAGTTCGGGTCGATGATCTCGACGCCGTGGCAGACCGTCGGAAGGAATCCCGTCAACGAGCCGACATCGAGTAACGGATCGATCGCCAGCGTCTTGCCGTTGCCGGTGCCGACGGCGAAGCCGCCGGCGTGATAGTCGACGCCGAACCGGTTCAGATTGAGCGTGAAGAAGAAGCGCGAATTCTCGATGGGATCGCCGTGAAACGCGATGCCACCGACCCCCGGCGGATAATGACTGAGCTCGGCGCGATCGACCACGCCGTCGTCGGGCACGTTGTCGCGAATGGCGTTCGGCGCGTGGCCGCTGATGGTGCGCACGATCTCGTATTTCGGATCGAACAGCTCGAAGACGCCGATCGGATCGTCGTTCCACCGGAAGAAATGATACATATCGTAGGTGGATGAGTAGCCCGGACCGTGATCCTCGGCGTGCCAATCGCGCCGCGACCGATAGTCGGGAACCTTCTCGACAACCTTCGGCTCTCGGCTTGGCTGCGTCTTTCCCCAGGCAAAAGCGTCGTCTTTCAGTTTGGCCAAAGCGGCGGGATCGAACGCATTGGTGAAAATATAGATCTCTCCGGCGTGGAACGAGCGGACAAATTCGAAAATGAAGTGACGATCGAGCTTCTCCACGGCCGTCACCAATTCGGCATAGGGTAATTTTACGACGCCGGCGCCAAATCGCGCCGGGGCCGACGCGCTCTGGGCCTTGTTCCAAGCCTCCGTAAAAATCTCTGCGGCTGTCATCGACGAATCCCCTCAATCGCATTCCCGAAGCCTGCGAACGGCGAGATCATTTGACCATCCGAGAATTCGTTTGCTTGCGGCCGGCGCCTCAATCACCTAACATACGGCGTGGAGCCTCGTCCACGGCAGGCCTCAGCGTCGAAAACTTCGACATGCCTTCGGCCGTTTGCCCGTCGTCACAGGGGCGGCCGCACGAGATTCCGAATTCTTTCGCCTACGTACAGCAACACGGACAAAGGCAGCGTCAGCAGAACAAGCAGCAGCGCGCGATGACTCTTCAAAGCCGCCAATGTATTTTTCAACGTCTGCCCCGAAAACCAACCGGCGACCGGCAACCTGGCCGCATCTTTGACGAACGTCACCGGCGAATGAAGAAAATATTCCAGATCGTTATTGAGCAGCCAAATATAGTAGTACCAGCGTCCTAGCGCGTGATGGCCGCGGCTGCCCCGCTGGGTGACAGTCACACCCGCTTCCGGATCATTGATATAATAAACGCGAACGACGTCATTGACCCATCGAGTTTTGAACTTCTTGGCGATATCGAGCCAAACCATCCCTTCCGGAACATAGGTTCCGGGAATTTCGGGAAATGGGTAGCCGCGCAGAACGTCGATCAATCCGAGAATGACCCTTTCGCCGCGAATGCGATGAACGTAGGTCATTTCGCGCAAATCCGCATCGAACGGATCGCCTGGGATTCTATCGCCGACGATCCTGCCATTCTGATCGCAGCAGACACCACCGACCGAGTAAAAAGCGTGCCGCTCGCGCTCCGGGATCGAGTTCCAGGCGCATATAAGCTTGTCGAGCGCATCCGGGACAAATGCGTCATCCGAATCGAGGACGACCATGAAGCGGCCCCGCGCTTCCTTGAGCATGCGATTATGCGCGAAGTGCTTGCCGGCATGTTGCTGGCGGAAATAGCGGATGGAAAAATCCGCCGATTGTATCCAGCCGGCGACCAGTTCCGCCGTGCCATCCGTGGAGCCGTCATCCACCACCAGCCATTCGAAATCGCGCAATGTCTGGAGAGAAAGACTGTCATGAACACGATTGAGGGTATGAGCGCGATTGTAGGTCGCCGTGAAAACCGTGATGAGCGGCTGGTTCGTCATGGCGATAAACCGATCGAGGATCGCTGCACTTTGCTGCGCACAGGCGTTAGTCCGAGACGGTCCATTTCCTGCACGACCTCGGCCGGTCCGATCGATTCGCAAGGGTATCCGCCGAGCCAATCGTGGACATCGTGGATGTAACTCATCCCGCGGTTGCCGCGATAGGCCGAAACATAGGCTTTGAAGCTGCGCCCGCTCGCGGCGAACGCCAATCGCATCAATGCCACATAAACACTGCGGCAGACGGCCTGGGCTCCCGCCGAAGCGCGGCAGTGCCAGCGCTTTTCCAGCGTCCAGAACCAGCACAATCGTGTCTTCCGATAGAGCGCAAAAATCAACAGCCCGCCGGGCGCGACCAGACGCGCCGCGTTTGCGAGCGATTCATGCATCGCGCCCGTATGGTGCAAGACGCCCCATGAATAAACGACATCGAATTTTCCGAGCCGGTCGAGATAATCTCGGTTGAGGATCGAGCCGCGTTCGACGATCCACGCCGAGTCGCCCGGAAAGAACCGGTCGCGCAGGACGCCCGTACACTCCACCGACTGCCGGTCGTAATCGAATGAGTGGACCGCGGCACCGAGCCGGCGCGCCGCAAGCGAACTCAAGCCGCTGCCCGAGCCAATGTCGAGAAAGCCAACGCCATCCATCCGTTCCGTGGCCAACAGCCATTGCAGCGCCCGCTCAGCCTCTGCGATGCGGGCATCGTCGAGCTCGGAGAGAAAAGATCTCCAGTTCTCGCCAAAGCCGAAACGGGTTGCCTCGGGGGCGACGGTCAAATCAACACTCATTCGGCTGAACCCTCGGCAGGCCACGGCAATCGGTCATGCGCGATCTCGGACAGCCGCGGATACGACGCATCCCGTGGCGACACGGCCGGATGGTCGATCGGCCAGCGAATGCCGACTTCGGGAGAATTCCACAACAGACCACCTTCGTCGGAAGCGTCATAGAGGCGGCTGACCATGTAGTGCAGATCGGCAGTGTCGCTGAGGACGCAAAAGCCATGAGCGAAGCCCGGCGCCATATAGATCTGACAAGGTCCCTCGTCGCTCAGTTCGGCGCCGAACCAGCCCCCGAAAGTCTTTGAGCCGCGCCGCAGGTCGACGGCAACGTCAAAGACTCTTCCGCGCATGACGGTCACGATCTGCGCTTGCGGATAGCGGACCTGGAAATGCAGGCCGCGCAGAATGCCTTTGCTCGACCGCGAATGATTTTCCTGCACGAAATCGTCGGCTATGCCCGCCTCGCGATAGCGCCCTCTGGAAAATGTCTCGGTAAAAAACCCGCGCTCGTCGCGAAAGTACCACGGCTTGATCAGAAGGAGACCCGGAAGATCGGTATTTTCGACCTGCATCATCAGCCGCGTGATGTCCGGCAACAACCGCCACGCACGATCCGCACCGGTTCCACCGCGCCGATCCATTTCAAGCGGATATGGGCTTTGCCCCACCGCAAACTCAATTTCGGCGGGGTTGCCGCGCTAGTGTTGGCGATCCGCGCTTTGCAGGATAGAAGTTGAGACTGCCCGGCTCCGCGCAAAGCGCATCGCGAGGGGCTCGGGGTCCTGCCGCGAGGAATGACATGGATGACGCCGTGCCCGTCGTAGAAAACAAAAAGCGACGGCATTTCCTGATCGCCCTCAACTTGATGCGCGGACTCGCGGCGCTGGCCGTGATGTTGTCCCATCTGCGCGGCGACGCCTTCGTCGAGTTTGGCGCCCTGCCCGCCACCCAGCACGGCTCGCTGACCGCGGTGTTTTTTGCATTCACCCGGCTGGGCGACGAAGCCGTCATGGTTTTCTTCGTCCTCAGCGGCTTCCTGGTCGGAGGACAGGTCCTCCATCGCCTCCGGCAAAGAACATTCGATTTGCAAGACTATGGCATCGACCGTGCGACCCGGATCTTGATTCCTCTCGTCCCGGCTTGCCTGTTCGCCGCCGGCGCTCAGAGTATTCTGTTTCACGAGCCGCCCTCGATGGGCCAACTGATCGGCAACATGGTCGGCCTCAATGAACTTCTGACGGACACGCTGGACGGAGACGGCGTGCTGTGGACGCTCACCTATGAGATCTGGTTCTACATTCTCGCCGGCGCTATCGGCTACGCGGTCTCGCAGCGCCTGAACGTGATTTGTGCATTGTGTCTCGCCGTCTGCGTGCTGGTATTTGCCACGTTGGAAGTAAACTATCTGGTTTTCTGGATGATCGGAGCGCTGGCCAGTCAGCTCAAGATAAATCGTTTCATCGGCTGGCTTGCTCTCCTGGGAGCTGTGTTGGCGGTGATCGGAGCCCTGCTGTTCGAATTCGCCGCCCAGAGCAAATCGCTCATCCCTGTCGTCATCGTGTCGCCGATCGTGGCCGATTACTTCATTTGCGTCGGCGTCAGCATGGCGCTGCCTTTTCTCACCAGCGAGGCTGTCGACGCGCGCTTGACTCCGATCCAGACTCTGGCGACCGGTCTCGCCGCCTTTTCCTATACGCTCTATCTCACGCATCGGCCGACTGACCTGCTGCTGGGCAGGCTTTTCGGCAAAGCGGACAGCCTGTCCCTCCACTCCATGATGCTTTACGGAACGCGGATCGCCATTTGCCTCGCGGTCGCGGTCTGCTTCTATTTCGCTTTCGAGCGCAACACCGACAAGGTCCGCGCAATGTTGCGCAATCAAGACTGGCGAACGCTCCTGAAGAGAACCAGCGGCGCCTGACCGCGTGTGGCAAAGGAAACGGCCGGACCGCCCGGCATCAGGCGACGCCGAAGTAACGGCGGATCGAGGCAATGACCTGATCGGCTTCACTGTCGGTCAGTTCAGGATAGATCGGCAGCGACACGATCTTGTCGACGATCTCATCCGTCACCGGCAGACCGTGTTTCGGCAAAACGCATCTCTCGGCATAGCCTGCCTGAACATGGACGGGTGCCGCATAATGTACGGCGGCGCCGATCCGATCGTTGCGCAGATGAGCTATCAGCGAAGGCCGATCGTCGCACTGCACGACGTAGAGATGATAGACGTGCGTGCTGCCGGCGCGCGCTGCCGGCAGCGCGAGTTTCAAGCCGGCAAGACCGCGGTCATAGCTGGCGGCGATGGCGGCGCGCCGCGCATTGTCGGCATCGAGATGCGGCAGCTTGGCGGCGAGAATGCCGGCCTGCAGGGGATCGAGCCGCGAATTGCGGCCAACTTCATGGGTCTTGCGCGCTTCGTCCCAGCCGTATTGGCGAAGCCTCCGCACGCGCCCGGCGGTATCAGCATTGCCGGTGACCACCATGCCGCCGTCGCCGATCGCGCCCAGATTTTTGGTCGGATAGAAGCTGAAACAGGCGGCATCGCCGAGGCTGCCGAGACGGCGCGAGCCATAAAATCCCCCGGTGCACTGCGCGCAATCCTCGATCACACGAAGATTCCGCGACCGTGCGATGGCGAGGATCGCATCCATGTCGGCCGCACGGCCGTAGAGATGCACCGGAAGGATCGCTCTTGTTTTTGCTGTGATAGCAGACTCGATCAGGCGCGGATCGATGGTGTAGCTGTCGCGATCGATATCGATCAGGACCGGCGTAGCGCCGCAGACGAGCACCGCCGCCGCGGTCGCCACCGCCGTATGCGACACGGTGATCACCTCGTCGCCTGGACCGATACCGAACGCGCGCAGAGCGAGCTCCAGCGCGTCGGTGCCGCTGGCGACACCGACAGCGTGCGTGGTGCCGCAATATTCGGCGAAGGCACGTTCGAAGGCCTCGACGTCCTCGCCGAGCACATAGCCACCGCCCTCGAGCACGCGCCCGATCGCATCGTCGATGGCCTTCTTGTGCGCACGATACTGCGCGACAGGCGAGGCGAAGGGAATGAAGCTAGGACTCATCGGAGCTTTTATGGGAAATTTTCAAGTTGCCGATCGACGTCATCATGATCGACGCGGTCTAGAATTGGGCGCCGCGCGCTTGTGCGCGTCGCGACATCACGACTCGATCTTCACTTCGGGCACATAGACCAGCCATTGCCCGCCCGAGGCGATGAACGACTGTTCCTTCTCGCGGATTTCGGCGGCGTGATTCCAGGCGAACAGCAGCGCGCAATCCGGATATTTCTTGGCGAACTCCGCGTAAGGCTTGACCGGGATGTGAACGCCCGGCGACAGCTTGCCTTGTTTGATCGGGGTGGTGTCCGAGATGAATTCGACTTGGGCCGGCGTGATGCCGCAATAATTGGTCACCGTCGTGCTCTTTGACGTCGCGCCGTAACCGACGACGCGCTTGCCTTCGCGGCGCAGCCTTTCCAGTGCCTGCATCAGCCCGGCGCGGGACTTTTCGCAATTCTCCTTGAAACGCCGGTAGGTCTCGGCCTTGTCGAGGCCTTGTGCGCTCTCCTTCGCCAATTGCTCGCCGACGCGCGGAGCGACCGGCCGGCTGCCCTTGGGCGCGAAGACATAGCGCATCGAGCCGCCATGCGTGACTTGCGGCATGACGTCGACCAGATCGAGCCCGTGCGGCGCGAAAGCGCGCTTCACCGAGGTCGCCGAGAAGATGAAGACGTGCTCGTCGTAGATCTGGTCATACGATGTCTTGGCGATCATATCGCCGAGATAGGGGTCCTCGAACATGAAGACGCCGTCGGGCTTAAGCAGGCGCTGCGCGCCGGCCGCGACCCCGTTGATATCGGGAATGTGGCACATCACGTTGGCGGCGAGGATGGCGTCGGCGTTGCCGTGCTCCTTGACGATCTCCTCGGCGAGCGCCGGATTGAAGAATTTGCTGATGGTGGCAATGCCGCGCTCACGGGCGACATCGGCGACATTGGCCGACGGCTCGATACCCAGATGCCGGATCCCGCGGTCGTGGAAGTGGCGCAGCATGATGCCGTCGTTGCTGCCGAGCTCGACCACGAACGGATCTGGACGGCCATTGAGGATTTCGCCGAGCACGAAATTGGCATAGCGCTCGAAATGCGCCTGCATGTAGCGCGAGGTGCTCGAATAGAACGCATAGTTCTCATGGAACATTTTGTCGGCGTCCGGCTGCTCCACGATCTGGAACATGTTGCACGCTTCGCAGAATGCCGGAGCGAGCTCGAAGAAGTATTCGTTCGCGATTTCGCTTTGGCTCAGGAAGCCGTTGGCGATCGGCATGCGGCCGAACGTCATGAAGGCTTCGATCGGGCCGCCGCAGACGCGGCATTTGGTTTCGAGTTTTGCATTCGACATTGTGACGTATCGCTTCGATTGGAGTGATTACGATGCGGCCAGCGCCGGACCGTCGGCGAGAGATTGCGCCTCGGCCAGCGCATAGAGCCGAGCGCGGCGCGCCATCAGTTCGTTCCAGGTGCCGGTTTCGACGACGTGGCCGGCCTCGAATACGCAAATAACGTCGGCCGTTCGCACCGCGGCGAGGCGATGGGCGACGATGAGAATGCCCATCTCCTTGCGCAAATCCTCGATGGTGCGCAAAAGCTCCGCCTCGGATTCGGCGTCAAGGGCACTCATCGCCTCGTCCATCACCAGCAGACTCGGATTGGTCAGCAAGGCGCGGGCGATGCCGAGGCGCTGCCGCTGGCCGCCGGAGAGTTTTACGCCCTGGTCGCCGATGATCGTCTCGAATCCTTCGGGCCAGGCCTGAATGAATTCATAGGAATGCGCGCGGCGCGCCGCCGTCTCGATTTCGGCCTCGGTCGCTCCCGGCTTGACCAGGGTGAGATTGTCGCGGATCGAAGCGTGAAACAGAATTGTCTCCTGCGGCACATAGCCGATGGTGCGGCGCCAGGCACGCAACGGCGCTGCCGAAAGATCGTGATCGCCGAGCCGGATCGATCCGGCGCTAGTATCGACTAGGCCGAGCACGCTGTGAACCAGGGTCGACTTGCCGGCGCCGGAGCGGCCGACGACCGCGAGCATTCCGGGGATCGGGAGCCGGAGATTGACCTGATCGAGGACCACGCGCTCGCCGAGCTGGACCTGCAGGTTGCGCACCGACAGCGCCGAAGGCAGACCGATCTTGAGCGTTTCACCGGAATCATCCTGGCGCTCCGCCTCGGCTTCCGCCGCCTTTTGCAGGCGATCGACCACTTCGACGGCGTGCAGATTGCCGTTGAGATAATGCAACTGCGCCTGCACCGCGGTCAGCCGCGGGAACAGCCGGCCGAACAGCGCCAGCACAATGACGATATTACCGGCCGGAACGCCCATGCCTCCGCCGGCAAGTGCGAGAATGGCGGCAAGCCCGATCAGGGCGGCAAATTCCAAGATGCCGCGCACGGTGCCCGGCGCGGCGCTGGCATAGGTATTGGCGTCTTCGAGCTCGTGCACCAGCGGCACGATCAGCGTCGCGGCGCGGTCATCGATGCCGCTCGCTTTGATGAATTTGGCACCGGCAAACTGCTCGTTCAGCGCGGATTGCAATTCCGCATCGAGCGGCGCCAGGCTCCGGCCGGCGGCGTAGCTCTTGCGATAGAGACCGATCATCGCCAGCCCCACGATCGCCGTGCAAACGATCAGGCTCACGGTGACCTGCCAGGCGATCAAGAGCGACAGGATCGTGAAAATGATCGAGACGACCAGGCTGCCGAGGAGCGACAGTGTGATCGTGAACGCCCGGCCCAACCGCTCGGTCTCGGTGACGATGGCGTTGGTCATCTCGCCGGCCTTGCGGGCTGCGATGAAATTCCACTTGGCGCGCATGAACGCGCTAAACAGTTCGAGCTGGCGGCAGCTTTGATAGTGCCGGGCTAGCTTGACGCTCCACCAGTTCACCGTCGTGGTCATCACGGCCTGAGCGCCCGCGACGACGGCGATGACGGCGAGAATTTGCCACGATTCCGTCGCGCCGACAAAAGCCAGGCTCTTGTTGAGGAGCCCAGTCACCAAGCCTTGACTGCTCGCGGCGGCGATACCGACGCGGCTCAGCAGCGGCAAGAGCAGAACGACCGAGATACCTTCGGTCAATCCAACGAGCGCCGTCCAGGCAATCAAGACCGGAAAGCGCCAGCCGAGACGCGCCAGCAAATCTTCGAACAGGAGATTGTGAAGCCGCATGATACCGGTTTCGACCGCATTCAGATCATTTCGCGTAGAACAGAATCTCCGCAAGCCGTTTGCGCAGCGCCCACGGCAGCATTTCACCGGCCTTGTTCAGGGTGCGGTTGACCACGCCGAAGATGCGCAGATCCCGCGACAGTTCGGGCTCGAAGAGCTGCCGCTGCTCGGCAAATCGCTTGCCGACCCATTCGTACAATTCCATATCATAGGCATTGCACTCTTCGATGATTTTGATCAGCCGCGGCGAAACCTCCGCCGATTTCGGCCGCTCTTTGGTCGGATTCTTATATTCGGTCTGCAACCGCCGCATCGGCCAGCCGTAGATCCTGCGCACCAACAGCGCGAGCTCGGTCACCTGTTCGAGCGCCGCCGCCGTCAGGAAGCGCTCTTCGATATTGCGCTTGGCAAGTTCGAGGTGGCGCCGCTCGACGGGCGCGGCGATCACTACCTCTCCTGGCGCGCCTCCCGGCGCGTCGAGCTCCGCGGCGCCACTCACCACCCTCACCTGATAATCGCACAGATTGATGTCGGACCGGCTCTCGACATATTCGTCGAATGTCAGCCGCCTGCCGTTTTTGAGGAACGGCACACCGATCTGAACCAGAAAATAATAGAGCGAGATCACGCGCTCGACCGGATGACGTAGCACGGTGAAATATTTTGCCGAGCGGCCGAGCACGTCATGCACGCCCATCGGTACGTGTCCGGCAATATAGCGAATGCGGTCCGGGCCGAATGCGGCGAACTGCTGTCTGCAGGACTCGTGAGTGGCCATTTGCAAAGCGCTGTATTCCCCGACGCCATGCCGGGTCCATTCGAAGACCTCATCGGCGCGGAAACCGTGCTTCACCAAGCTGCTCGCCGACGTGCCGCCGGTTTTGGCGATGTGCAGGTGGATCAGGACTTCTGGTGCGGCCGGGCGAAGCGACATGATGATGTTCAGAACCAGCTTCTGGCGGCATCGGCATGCGCTGCCTGCCGGAATGGGCCGGCGAAATCGGCGAATGCCTCCTTCGATATCGCCGCCTCGATGGCGGCGACTTCAAGCCGTATGCGCTCGACATGCTGCGGCGACGCGCCGTTCCGCGCGAGCTGCGACAGCAGCACCGATTTTTCGCGGCCGACGGAGAACCGAGGCCGGGTCAGAACGTAACTCGTCAGGTTCGGCCATTTCCGGCGCAGCTGCCGCTTGAGTTCCGCCCGCCATCCGTAATTCGCCGTCAGGTATTTGCGGAAGCCTTCCTCGATCGTGGTGCGGATTTCCTCCGCGATCGGCTCCGCCGCGGTCCCGTCGGCGCGAGCCGCGGCGGTCGAAAGCACGTCGACCATGGCGTGGACATCCGAACTAAAACGGCTGCGCAACAGCTTGCGTACCCATAATTGGCCGGGCTGCGTGTCCAACGAACTGCCGAGCTGAGCATAGTGGGTTATCGACGCCGAATTGGCATGGAACTTACCAAGCGTGAGCGTGCGCAAGGCGTGGAAATTTTCGTGCAATATCAGATCGGAGAAATCGATATCGACGGCGTCGCGCCAGATTTGCGCCAGCGCCTCGGTCCGGTAAACCGAATAGTAGATCAAGTGATAAAGGCCGCCCTCGCGCAACCGCTGCGCGGCGCCGGCCGCCGCTACGTTTTTGGGATCGGAAGCGATGGCGATGTGATTGAGCCGGCCATGCACGGCGCCGTCCGGATTGCCGAGCTTGGCATAGACGGCAAACACCGCCGCCCGGCCGCAGGCGCAGACATAATCGCCGTGGCTCTCGAGGAAATCGAGCGCCTGCTCGATGCCGTCGATGCCGGGGAAATCGTCATTGTCCGCCAGCATCGCATACGGCGTGCGCACGCGCGACACCGCATCGCACATTTTGGCAAAGAAGCGGCTGTAACTGACGTCATCCGGATAACGCACATATTCGATATCGAGATGTGGGAAGGTCTCGGCGCTGTTCTCAATGTGGCGGGCGATGGAAGCGTTGACTTGGCCGTCCGCTATCACAAACCGGTAGGGCAGACGCGCTTCGTTGGCGTACCAAAGAAACCGCATGGTGAAGAGGTGCCGGCCTTTCAGCGGCAGCACAATGGTCAATCGCGGCGCCATTTTGGTGGCTTGCCCGCTCACGTGGCGCGTCATGATCGGGCGTTCGCCGATTTGGACAGGGCGCCCGGACGCCGGCCGCGGGCGAGCGCCGCGATGAAGCGGAGAAGCTTCATGACCGCGCTACCGCCGGGATAGGGCTCGCCCAGCACGTGGAATGTCGGCATGTTGGAGAGCCAGCGCGCCCAGGCCTTCATCGGTTGCGCATAGCTGACGCCGCGCAGCTTACGGGCGACCGCCGGATCGCTGAAGACGAGCTCATCGGCATAGTTGAAGAACACGTAGCAGGCCGGTCGGTGACCGATGGCGGCTTCGACGCTTTGCGGCTGCACGCCGAGCGCGGCGAAATATTGCTGGCGCAGGAACAGCAAATTGGTGCCGACGCAGCCCAACAGCGCATAGCCTTTTCGTGTCGCAAGTTCGGCGAAAGACGCAGGCGACGTTCCCATGAAGGCGCTGCCGCCGTGGTCGATGAATTCATAATCGGGCGGGAACGAGACGTTATATTCGACGATGACCATCGTCGGGTGGAAGCGATCGAGCGCTTGCCACACTTCATAGTCGTTGCCGTCGATATCGATCGACAGCAGGTCGAAGTCGTCCGGAAGGTTGCAGCGCTCGAGAATGGTGTTCAACGACGACTCGCCGGACGCCGAGACGAGGCTGCAGACCGGCGTGATTCCCGGGTATGCGGCGGCCGTTCCTTTCAGGTCCGCGAATTTATGCGGATCGGCCTCGATATAGACGGCCTTCCACCCAGCATGCGCGACCAGATTGAACGTGTTCGACAGGCTGCGGCCATCCCAGGCGCCGAATTCGACGCAGATGCGATGGCGCGGCGGGATCTTGCCGAAGACCCATTCGATGACGCCGTCCTCGCCATTCTGCGAATAGACGTTGCGCTCGAGCTTTTTCAGATCTTCGGCCAGGGTCACGTCGGCTGAGCGCAGAGCGCTTCCTCGTAGATGCGCTTGAGTTGCTGCCGCGAGCGCTTCGGGCTGAATTTGCCTTCGGTCGCTTCCAGCGAGGCGTTCTTGGAACACTCGTCCTTCAGGCGCCTGTCATTGATGAACCGTTCCATGGCGTCGGCGAGCAGCGTCACATACCAGTCCGGCGGATTGGCGCAGGCGGCATGACGCTCCTTGGCAAGTTCCTGCTGCGTCGGCGCGGCGTAACCGTCGTCGTCCGCGAAAGAATTGAAATACGTCTTGACGAGCAACCCGGTCTTTTCGTGCTGCACGAGTTCGGGCGTCGAGAAGCTGTCGACGCCGATCACCGGCAGGCCGAACGACAGCGCCTCGGGGATGACGAAACCGTAGGTGTCGTAGTGCGATGGGAAGACGAAAACGTCGCTGTTGGAGTAGAACTCGACCACCTTGGCGTAAGGCACCCTGGGCAGCAGGGTGATCTTGCCGTTTCCAGAGAACCGCGCGTAAGCCTCCGGCGGGATGTCGCCGATCGCGGTGAACCGGCAATCGTATTTTCCGGCAATGCGTTCGAAGGCAAGCAGGCTCTCGTAGCCGCCTTTGGCGTAGAAATTATTGTTGCCGATATAGAGGAAGTTGAACGAGGTCGTCGTGCGGAGCACACGCTTGGCCGGCGCCATCACCGGATAAAACGTCTCGACCTTTCGCGCGATATCGCCGTTCTTGATAAAATTGGTTAGGCTCCGGCCCGCCGCATCGCTCCAGGCCAACAGCTTCTTCAGTCTCGGGTTGAGCAGGATGCGCTCGAGCGCGCCGACGAAGCCGGGGCGGCGCAGCGCATATTGGCTGTAGCCGCAGAACGCCGTGGCGTGCTCGAAATCGACGACGTAGGGAAGATTGGTGTCGAGCAGGCTCTGGCCGCTATGCACGATGTCGTAATCGCGGGAATGGAATTGGCGCAACTTCGGCTTGTTCAGGAGGATGTGCGCGTCGTTGTAGACAGGCGACAGATAAGGTTGGAATTTCGTCACCAGCCGCCTCGCGTTGGCGCCGAGACCCGCGCCAAAGGCGGACGGCAAGGCTCGCGCAGCCTGGACGACGCCGTGCGCCATGAATTCGCTGTCCACGAACTGAAATCCCTCCGGCGCATTGGCCACCATGTTGCGGTAGGCGTTATGCGACGCGGACGACATGTAGAGAAAGGCGCTTTTCGACACGCTTTGAGCCTACGCCGCCTTTGACAGCACTTCGAAGATGTCGGTGAACGCCTCTTCAAGGCCGATCCGGATATCCCAGGTTGGATAATGCAGCCGGGCCTTGCTGATGTCGGAAATCCACCAGATGTGGTCGGCCTCGCGTTCCGGACCGAGTTTGTAGTTCATCTTTTTGCCGGTCACCTTCTCGATGAGATCGAAGGATTCCAGCAGTGAGATCGAATTCTTTCTCGCGCCGCCGATATTATAGACCTCGCCCGGCCGCGGCGCTTTGACGAATTCAAGAAACAGCTTCGCCAGATCGGCGGCGTGGATCACGTCGCGGACCTGATAGCCGTCATGGCCGTAGACGGTGAGCTGTTCGCCGGTCATCGCCTTCTTGATGAAAAACGGCTCCCAATTGTGCAACTCGGTGGCCTTGGCGGCGCCGCCGGTGATGCAGCCCATGCGGAATATGCCGGTCTTCAGGCCGTAGAGATGCGCGTATTCCTGGCAGTAAAGATCGGCCGCGGTCTTGGAGACGCCGAACGGCGTGTGCATCATCCGGTCGATACGGAGCGACTCGTCAAAGCCGTCCCACAGCGACGGGTCGTGCGGCTCAAGCCTTTTGCCGACCTTCTTGTAGGAGAAATAATTCGGCGCCTCGCCATAGACCTTGTTGGTCGAGCAATAAATGAACGGCGCGTTCTTGTTGTGCTTGCGCACCGCTTCCAGGAGGTTGAGCGTGCCGAGCGCGTTGATCTCGAAATCCTCCATGGGGATTTCGATCGAACGCGGATGCGACGGTTGCGCCGCGGTATGCACGATCACGTCGACATTCTTGACCAGTTCGCCGGCCTTCTCGTCGCGAATGTCGAGTTCGTGATGTTCGATCCGGTAGCTTTTCCGCGTCTGCGCAATGTTGTCCTTAGTCTCGGCATCGGCGCCGAATATTCGCGCGCGCATGTAATTGTCGATGCTGACGACATCCCAGCCTTCGCTGGCGAACAATTTGCAGCACTCAGTTCCGACCAATCCGGCGCCGCCGGTTACCAGTACCTTCATGATGTCCCCGATTTTGCGCTGGCGCTTTTGTTTGCACGCCGGCAGATTTCGCGCCGATTTTCCACGCTACCGCAGTCCGGGTGAAACGGCGTCACCCGAACCACACGACACAAACACGCGCCGCTCGATGCGGCTTCGAAGCACGACCGGGAAAGCGCGAGATCAGTTCGCGAAAGCGGTCATGCTCCTCAAAGAATTCCTATGCGGCCGCCACCAGATCGGCGTCCAGCACGACACGAACCTTGCGGCCGAGAAGGTCGAGCAGGATCGCGATCCGCTCGCGCTCCGCCATGCCTTCGAACAGGCCGAGGCAGGACGAGAACGCGCCGTCGAGCACGCGCACCTTTTCCCCCGGACGAAAGCCCGGCCGAGAATCGAGCCTGATGAATCCGCCTGCGTCTTCGCGGCCGCGCAGCGCGGCGACCACGGCGTCCGGCACCGCAGCGGGTTCGTCGCCGTTGCAGACGAGCCGGGCGATGCCGACGGTCGAATAGATCGAGCGCCAGCGCTGCGCCGGAAGATCGACGGCGACGAACAGATAGCGCGGGAACAGCGGCGCGGCGACGGTTTCGACTTTGCGCGCGTGCCGGCGGCGCTTCAGGTAGCGCGGAAAATACACGTCAAAACCCTGGCGATGGAGATTAGCCACTGCTTTCGCCTCCGCATTGGCCCGGGTATGCGCGACGAACCAGCGCGGATTGAGATCGGAAGTCATGCCGCGCTCTCCGCTGGACGACTGAGGCGAATGCCGAGCAGCGCGGGAACCAGAATGCGCTTGGCCTCGATCTGATCGGCGACGGCGGCGACCGATTCCCGTGTCGCTTGCAGATCGGTGATAACCAGCGCATCGAAACCGCCCGGAACGGCGGCAATAGATTTTACGACCGGAGTGCCGACGAACTTGTCGATGGCGGATTGGGCGTCGACCACCGCGACGATGGTGAGGCCTTGCTCCAGCGCACAGAGCGTCGCAATTTCGGCCAGATCCGAAACCCCGGCCAGCGCGACCCGATTCCAGCCCTGCGCGTGCGCCACTTTCAGCACGCTCGCGCAATCCTCCCGCGCGCGGCGGAAGAACGAGAAGGACGATGACAGATATTCGACGGTGAGGCGGGATTTTTCGGCGAAGCCGTGGGGCGTCAGATAATAAGCGTAACGCCGCGCCGGCGCCTGGCCGATCTTGAGCAGGCCTTTTTTGACGCAGCGCTTGAGGTAGGCGTTGACGAGGCCCAGCGCGATGCCGAGGTCGGAGGCAAGCTTGCGCTGCGACTGCGCCCCGTCGCGCTCGACGGACTCCAGGAGCCCAAGCACGATCCTGGCATTGTCCGGTTCGTCGTTACGCGCCGCCTGGGGCATCACCCAACCCTCCCCTAGCGGCAACAGGTACTACGTTCATCGTGTGAACGTCAAGATTAATGTTCAACCGATGAACATATATAAGTATATGAAATATATAGGTAAAATAATTTAACGTCGCCACGTTTCGGAACCGCTCGCAGCCCCGCTTGGCGCGGTCTATACCTCATCATCTAGGACTGGGGACCTTCGTTGGCCGACCCTCGCGCAAATCCGCCGCTCGCCGCGCGTGACGTGGCCGGAGGGGTGCCCCGCCTCCTCTACGTCACGGCGGAAGACTGGGCGTTTCTGTCTCACCGGCTGCCCATGGCGCGCGCGGCGCGCGATGCCGGCTTCGACGTGCATGTGGCGACCCGCGTGCAAAACGGCGCAGCCGCCATCGCGGCCGAGGGCTTCACGCTGCATCCGATCCCCTTCGCGCGCGGCAGCCTGTCGCCGCTCGCGACACTGACCACGCTTGCCGCGCTTCGCCGCGTCAATCGCGAAGTGGCGCCCGACGTGACGCATCATGTCGCGCTGCAGTCGACCGTGCTCGGGCTGATCGCAACGCTCGGCCGCCGCATTGCCTGCGTCAACGCCTTCATCGGGCTCGGCTATGCCTTCACCTCCACAAGCGTCAAAGCGCGCGCCGTGAAATTCGCGATCGGCGCCGTGCTCCGCCGCTTGGTCGATCGCGACGGCAGCATCGCGCTGGTGCAGAACGGCGACGACATGGCGGCGCTGATGTCGCTCGGCATTCCGAAAGCCCGCATCGCGCTGATCTCCGGATCGGGCGTCGACGTCACTCGCTTTACGCCGCTTGCCGAACCGCTGCCGCCGGTGACCTTCGGTTTCGTCGGCCGCCTGCTCGACGACAAAGGCGTGCGCACGCTGGTCGAGGCGTTTCGCCTGGTGCGCGCGCGCGGTTCGGATGCGCGTCTGTTGATCGCCGGCACGCCGGATCCCGCCAATCCGGCGTCGGTGACGGAAGCCGAAGCGCAATCCTGGAACAAAGAGCCGGGCATCACCTGGCTCGGCCATGTGAGCGACATTGCCGTACTGTGGGCGCGCGCGCATGTCGCCGTGCTGCCGTCGCGCCGCGAAGGCCTGCCGCTGTCGCTGATGGAAGCGGCGGCCTGCGGCCGCGCCATGATCGCAAGCGACGTGCCGGGCTGCCGCGAGGTCGTCGTCCACGAGCAGACCGGCCTGCTCTTTCCGGTCGACGACGCTCAGGCTTTGGCGGCGGCGATGCAGCGGCTCGCCGGCGCGCCCGAATTGCGCACGCGCTACGCCGCGGCCGGCAGACAACTGGCGACGGAGAAATTCGCTTCCGATATCATCGGGCGACAGACGGTCGACCTGTACAGGAGCCTGTTAAGGCCCAAATCCGAGCATTAATGGCTCGCAGCCGCACCTCGACTGGACGGCGGCAGCCCGGTTGGCTATGAGCCTACCGGCTTTCCGCTCCTCGCCAAGAATGCGAGCGGAGGGGGAACCGCGTTCAATCATCATGGACCAGAGCAACTCAAAAGGTCATCGGCTCGCACCGTCCGATCTCGAGCGCATTTACCGTTCGCTGCGCCTGATCCGCCGTGCCGAAGAGGAGATCGCGCGTCTTTATCCTTCGGACAAGATCAAGAGTCCCGTGCATCTTTCGATCGGTCAGGAAGCCGTCGCGGTCGGTGTCTGCGATGTGCTCGAGGCGGATGACCTGGTGTCGCCGACCTATCGCGGCCACGCAGCTTATCTGGCCAAAGGCGCGCCGCTGCGCGGTCTGTTCGCCGAACTCTACGGCAAGGCAACCGGCGTCGCCGGCGGCAAGGGCGGCTCGATGCATCTGATCGACATGGGCCACAATGTTGCCGGCGCCAGCGCCGTGGTCGGCACCACGATCCCCGTTGCAGTCGGTTTCGCACTGGCTTTCAAGCGGACGCGGAGCCACCGTGTCGTCGTGGCGTTCTTCGGTGACGGCGCCACCGAAGAGGGCGTGTTCACCGAGAGCTTGAATTTCGCGGCCTTGCACAAGCTGCCGATTCTCTTTGTCTGTGAGAACAACAATTACGCCATCCACACACCGACCACGCGGCGCTGGGCGACGCAGCGTCTGTGTGAGCGCGTCGAGACCTACGGCATTCCGACACGCTGCGTCGAGGACGGCGATGTGCTGAAACTGCGCGAGCAAGCGGCCGCCGCCGTCGCGCGTTTGCGACGCGGCGAAGGTCCTTCATTCATCGAATGCCGCACCTACCGCTGGCTGGAGCATGTCGGCCCGAACGAGGACTTCGATGTCGGCTACCGCGCGCGTCGGGAGCAGGACCCCTGGCTGCAAAACGACCAACTGGCCAGCATCGGCGCCCTCATCGCGGCCGACCGCCGGTCCGCCATAGATGACGAGATCGAGCGCGACATCAAAGACGCCATCGAATTTGCCGAAGTGAGTCCATTCCCCGAACCGAGTGCGCTGTACACCCATGTCTTCGCCGGGCAATAACCAGCGGCTTCTGACCTATGTGGATGCGCTGCGCGAAGGCGTCGCGCAGGAGATGGAACGCGACCCGCGCGTTTTCGTCTTCGGTCTCGACGTCGACGATCACAAGGCGATCCAGGGATCGACCCGCGGCCTCGTCGACGAGTTCGGCCCGGACCGCGTCTTCGGCACGCCGTTGTCCGAAGACGCGATGACGGGGGTCGCGATCGGCGCGGCCATGGCGGGGATGCGGCCGGTTCACGTCCATATCCGCATGGATTTTTTGCTGCTGTGCATGAACCAACTCGTCAACATCGCCGCCAAGAGCAGCTACATGTACAACGGGCAGGTCAAAGTCCCGCTGGTCGTCCGCAGCATGATCGGGAAGTCCTGGGGGCAAGGCGCCCAGCATTCGCAAGGCCTGCACGCCATGTTCATGCATGTGCCGGGACTGAAGGTGGTTGCACCGTCGAACGCCTTCGATGCCAAAGGCTGCATGATCCACGCGATCCGCGACGACAATCCGGTCATTTTCGTCGAACACCGCCTGCTCTACTTCACCGACGCTTACGTGCCGGAAGAAAGCTTCGAGGTCCCCTTCGGCAAAGCCCGCATCTGCACGCAGGGCGACGATATTACGATCGTCGGCATTTCGAACATGGTCGTTGAATTGCTGCGTGCTCACGAGCTTCTCGCCGAAGCGGGTATTCATGCCGAAGTGATCGATCCGATTTCGCTCGTTCCGCTCGACATCGATACCATCGCCCAATCGGCGCAGCGGACCGGGCGGCTTCTCGCCGTCGACAATGCGTGGACCAACTGCGGCGCTAGCGCGGAAATCGTAGCGCGTGTCGTCGAACGGGTGCGCAACGGCAGGCCTATCCAGGTGCAGCGGATGGGCTACGCGCCGACAACCTGCCCGACCACGCCGGCGCTCGAACGCGAGTTCTATCCGGATCCCGCAAAGATCGCGCAAGCTGCTTACGCCATGGTGCGACCCGGCAAATCCGAATGGCAGCCAGCGGCGCGAGCCGCCGAACTCGCTTATCAGCTCAAATTCCGCGGCCCGTTCTGAGCGCATCACCGGACCAAGGCACAAAGCAAGAAGCATGTTTTACGATTTAGCCGCCAGCACCTGGGGACCGGAGGAGCTTGACGCGATCCAGCGCGTCATCGCCTCGGACCGGTTTACCATCGGGCCCCATGTGGCGGAATTCGAATGCGTCTTCGCCGACTATCATAATTCCAAATACGCGGTGATGGTGAACTCGGGCTCCTCGGCAAATCTGCTCGCCGTCGCCACGCTATTCTACAAATCGGAACGCCCGCTGCAGCGCGGCGACGAGGTCATCGTTCCGGCGATCTCGTGGGCGACCACCTATCATCCGCTTCAGCAATACGGCCTGAAACTCAAGATCGTCGACGTCGAACTCGACAGCATCAATATGGACGTGACGCGCCTCGAGGAGGCGCTCGGACCGCGCACCCGCGCCATCGTCGGCGTCAGCATCCTCGGCAATCCCGCGGCGCTCGACGTCATACGGCGCTTCGCCGACGAGCGGGGCCTCTATTTCATCGAGGATAATTGCGAGTCGCTCGACGCCGAACTCGCCGGCAGGAAGGCCGGCACTTTCGGACATATCGGCACTTTCAGCACATTCTTTTCGCATCACATCTCGACCATGGAGGGCGGGATGGTGATTACCGATGACCAGGAACTCTATGAGCTTGCGAAGTCGATGCGCTCGCACGGCTGGGTGCGGGACCTTCCTGAAGACTTCCACGATCTATCAGAAGCGCGGCGACGATTTTTACGAAGCCTACCGGTTCATCCTGCCCGGCTATAATGTGCGTCCGCTCGAAATGAGCGGCGCCATCGGCATCGAGCAGCTCAAGAAACTGCCGGCGATGACGGCGGCCCGCCGCAAGAACTGGGCGCTGTTTCAGCACCTGTTCAGCCGCGACAACCGCTTCGTCATCCAGCGCGAGAACGGCAAGAGTTCCGCCTTTTCGTTTACGATGATCCTCAATCCCGATGCCGGGCTGTCGCGGCCGAAGATCATGGCGGCGCTACGCCAGGCCGATATCGGATTCCGCATCATCACTGGCGGCTGTATCACGCGGCACGACGTGATCAAGCACTATGACTATGAGTGCGTCGGCGGCGTGCCCAACGCCGAATTGGCGCATGACGCGGGATTTTTCGTTGGCAACCATCCGTTCGACCTGACGCCGCAGATCACGCGGCTGCGCGAAGTTCTCGACGCCGCGGCCCGCTAGTTGACGGCACCGCCAAGCCCCGCCAGAAACACGTCTGCAAAACGGCACATCGACTGAGGTAAGCGTAATGGCAACGGGCTACTCGATACTGGTGACCGGCGGAGCGGGCTATCTGGGCTCGGTTCTGGTGCCGGAATTGCTGGCCGCCGGCCACCGCGTCACCGTGCTCGACAATTTCATGTATGCGCAGAACAGCCTGGCCCATGTCTGCGCCAACCCCGCTTTCGATGTGGTCAACGGCGACGCAAGATCCGCGGAAACTCTCAAGCCGCTGGTTGCCGGCGCCGACATCGTGCTGCCGCTGGCGGCTCTGGTCGGCGCCCCGCTGTGCAAGAAGGACCCCCTCGCCGCGACCTCGACAAACCGCGACGCGATCGCGACATTGAGCAAGATGATGTCGGCGCAGCAGCGGATCGTCATGCCGATCACCAACAGCGGCTATGGCGTCGGCGAGCAAGGCAAATATTGCACGGAAGATTCCCCGCTGCGGCCGATCTCGCTTTACGGCGTGACCAAGGTCGAAGCCGAGCAGATCGCACTCGAACGGGACAATTCGATCAGCTTGCGGCTCGCCACCGTGTTCGGCATGTCGCCGCGCATGCGCATCGACCTCCTGGTCAACAATTTCGTCTATCGCGCGGTCAATGACGCCTTCGTCATCTTGTTCGAAGCCCATTTCAACCGCAATTATATCCACATTCGCGACGTGGCCCGCGCCTTCATCCACGCCATCGATAATTTCGATGCCATGAAGGGCCGCGCCTACAATGTCGGCCTGTCGGACGCCAATCTTTCCAAGGCGGAATTGTGCGAACGCATCAAGCTGCAGATACCGAGATTCGTTTTTCTGGAAGCCGCGGTCGGCGAAGATCCCGACAAGCGGGATTACATCGTGTCGAATTCGCGCATCGAGGCGACGGGATACCGGACGGCCCACGGCCTCGACGGCGGAATTACCGAACTGATCAAGGGATTCCGGATGATCCGCGATCGACTCTACGGCAACATCTAGACGCGCCTCAAAGTCGACGTACCTCAAAGGCCATTGGGCTGATAAAGCACAATCTTGCTGCCGTCGTTGTCGATCCCGACCGAGACGTGGATGAGGCTCTTGAGCCGTTCGCACACCGCCGGCTGCACCTCGGGCTCGGCAAAGAACGCCATGAAGCCGCCGCCGCCGGCGCCCAGCAACTTCCCTCCGATCGCACCGGCTGCGCGAGCCGCCTCGTAGATCTCGTCGATCTGCTGGTTCGAAACGGTATCGGCCAATTCGCGCTTGAGCTGCCAGGATTCGTGCAACAGCGCGCCAAGCTCGCTCAACGGCGTCTTCTCGTTGAGCAGAATCTCAATGCCGGTGTCGACCATCTTGCGCATCGCCATCAATTGGCTTTTGCGATTGCCGATATTCTTCACCTGGTCCTGGGCGAAGTCCGTGGCGAAACGGGAAAAGCCGGTGAAGAACAGCATGAGCGAGCGATTGAGCTCCTTCCGCCGCGCCGGCGACAAGATGACCGGCGCCACCGCAAAAGTACCATCGGGCATGAAGTCGAAGCGATTGAGCCCGCCATACGCGGCCCAGATCTGATCCTGCGAGCCGACCTGCTCCTTGAGCACATCTTGCTCGATGCGGATCGCCTCGCGCGCAAGATCGGGCTTGGAGATCATTTTGTCGTTCAGCGCATAGAGCGCATTCAGGAGGCCGACTGTGAAAGCGCTGCTGGAACCAAGGCCCGAACGCGCCGGCAAATCGGCGTCGTGATGGATCTCGATGCCGTCCTTGACATCCATGTCGGACAGAATGGCGCGGACCGACGGATGTTGAATCTCGGAAACGGCCTTTACCAGTTCGACGCGGGAATAGACGATGCGCGACCGATGCTCGAAAAAGGGCGGCAGCCGCCGCACGCTGATATAGCAATATTTGTCGATCGCGAGACCAAGAACGGCGCCGCCGTGCTCACGAAACCAGGTCGGATAATCGGTCCCGCCGCCGAACAGCGAGATGCGAAACGGGGTACGACTGATAATCATGCCGGTTCGGCCATCACGTCGACATCCAGCGCGTTCGCCGCGGCGCTGCGCCACAGCAGCGGTCCGACCGTGATCATCTCGTCGGCAAGTTCCTGATAAATCCGCTTGCACCCGCTCGGATTGACGCGCAGCAGGTCGAGTTGGGAACTCATTTCTTCCATCCCCTGTCGATCCTTATATTCAATGAAATAGAGGGCGATGCAACCGCCGCGAACGGTCAGGCCGAAGGACCATTTCGCACAATTGCGAAGCGGCGCTCGCCTGTCCACGATCTTCAGCGGGGTTCCATCGGATTGGTAAACGCCGATCGTGGCGATAGAGAGAAGACGAGGTGCCGCGCTATTCCCGACGTCGAGGACGGCGAGCCCGATCATCAGATGCCTGCCCGAGCATCGTCGCGCACGTATCGCGTAAAGAGCGATCGAGCCGCGTTCGCCGACGCCGCCCCATATTGTCAAACTTGGCGGTACCGGCTAAGCGTGTAGCCTTGTAACAACCGAGAGTGGCTATGCAGACGACCCTCATCGTCATGACTTTGAATGAGATCGACGGCATGAAAGCGATCATGCCGCAGGTCAATCGTTCGTGGTGCGACCAAATTTTGGTCGTGGACGGAGGATCGACGGACGGCACGGTCGAATGGGCCCGCGAGAACGGTTACGAAGTCTATGTTCAGCAGCAGAAGGGCATCCGCAACGGTTATTTGGAAGCCTGGCACCTGGTGCGCGGCGACGCGGTGATCACCTTCAGTCCCGACGGCAATTGCGTGCCGGAGGTGATCCCCGACCTGATCGCAAAGATGAATGAAGGCTACGACATGGTCATCGCGTCGCGCTACTTGGGCGACGCGCGAAGCGACGACGACGATCTGCTGACCGGATTCGGCAACTGGTTTTTTACCGCGACCATCAACCTGCTCTATCGCGGCCACTACACCGACGTCATGGGAATTTACCGCGCCTACAACAAGGATCTGATTCACAAACTGGATCTGGACTCCGACCGGTATTTCAGTTTCGTCGAGAAGCTGTTCCGCTGCGGCACGCGCGGCATCAGCTGGGAGCCGCCGCTATCGATGCTTGCGCTCAAATACGGCTACCGTATCAGCGAAGTGCCGGGCCCCGAGCCGGCGCGATTGGGCGGCAAGCGCAAGCTCAGGGTCTTCAGCTGGGGCGGCGCGTTCTATCTGCAATTTCTCATGGAATTCTTTCGGCCGCGCGATCCGAAGAGAGTGCCGAAAGTCGAGCGGACCCCGTCGGCCCTTCCAAGCGAGCGTCCGCAAGCGGTCTCTTAGATCGCGCGTATTTAGATCGCGCGTACATGGAAAAGCCGCAGCCTCGTCAAAGCTTGAACGCTCTGCTTTTCCCCGAAGCGAAGCGGCGCTCCGGCTTGCGGCGTTTTATCGGGCCGCGGCGTCTGCTGGTTCTTGTGGGCCTCGTGACGATTGTCACGGTCACCCGCCACTTGCGCAATCAGGGTATTTTCGATCCGACCGTCGTCCAGAATTTGATCGACGCCCATCCCATCCTGTCGCCCGTGATTTTCGTATTGCTCTACGGCTTGCTGGTGCTCAGCGCATTGCCGTCAATTCCGGCCAATCTTGCCGCCGGAATATTCTGGGGTCCGCTGCTGGGCGGCGTCCTGTCAACCGCGGGCGCGACGCTCGCGGCTGCCGTGGCATTTGCGGCCGCGCGATCGATTTTGGGTCGGCCCCTCGCCAAGCGTTTCGACAACAAATTCATCGCGGAAATACAGCGTGAGTTCGACGCGAGGGGCTGGCTTTTCCTCGCCTTCATCCGTATCAACCCGGTGTTTCCAACCGGGATACTCAACTACATTCTCGGATTAACCGCCATCGACATAGTCACAAATGTCTGGGTGACGTTTGTGTTCATTCTGCCGCCGAGCATCGCGGTCGCCTTGATTGGCGAGAGCCTGGGCAGCTATGTGATCAAGGGCTCGACGTCGGACTCATTGCGGGTGATGCTCACGGTATCGGCCGCCATCACGGCGCTCACCGCGCTGGGCTATTGTGCCCGTCTGTACTATCGGATGAAAACAATCGAGAAGCAGGAGCCGAACCAATAGCGCGGAAACGAGATGCGAATGGATCGCGTCCCTCTCCCGGCATTGAATTCGTTTACTGAGCTTTTTGATTAGGCCCGCCAGTACAAGGCGTTGTGGCGGCATAACAGCAAGAGCGTCACGGCGTCCTGGATCCGCTCTGCGGCGATCTCGGCTTCAAGTTCGGACGCGCCCAGCAGGCGGACCGACGACATGCCGAGTTCGGTCGCATCGATCCGGATCGTGCCGGCGCAACCCAGTGCGGCGAACAGCGCCACTCGGCCGTTGACGATGCCTCCCTCCGGCGTCACCGTTCCGAAGCGAACAAGCTTATCCGGCGAACATGACAAGCCGGTTTCTTCGGCGAGTTCGCGGTGCGCCGCCTGCAACGGCGTTTCGTCCGGCTCGACAAACCCCTTCACCGCTTCCAGCGACATGCGTCCGACCGCATGACGGTAACAGTCGACGAGGGCGAACTTGTCGCCGACGACCGGCAAGACGCAAATCCCGCTGATCCCGTCGGGAGTGAGATGCTTCGGCTGCACGACCAGATAGTCGGCGATTTCGCGGCCGGAGGCGTCGACAAGATGATCGAACAAGATGTCGAACATGCTGTTGACGGCCACGCGGCGCCGATCCTTGATGCGCACGCCGGCGTTCTTGTCATTGGCCATGGTCGAATCTTGCCTCGGCGACTGAGCTCGCGTTGCCATACGGAATCGCGCAAATTATAGTCCGGCCGCATGAGCGAGCGTAAAGCGATCTTACCGGCCGGCCGGGTTGGCGTTTATAGCGTAATCGTGGCGCTGGCGCTCGCGGTTCGGCTTATCGGCCTCGTGTATTACGGGGTCGATCAGGGCGGCGACGCGGTCGAATACGATCAGATCGGAATCAATCTCGCGCAGGGCCAAGGCTATTCGATGAGCGCCGCGGCGCCATATGTGCCGACGACCCAGCGAGAGCCGGGCTACCCGATGTTTCTGGCGCTGATCTACTCGCTGTTCGGCCATTCGCCGCTGGCTGCCGTGCTCGTACAATGTCTTTTCGGGGTCGTGGCCTGCATTCTCATCTACGAAACGACTCGCCTTATCTATAGCGATCAGCGTATCGCATTTTGGGCTGCGCTGGCCAACGCCGTCTATATTCCGATCGTTATTTTCAGCTTGCGCCTATTGTCCGAAGGCATCGAAATCCCGCTGATGGCCACCGTCGCGTATCTTCTCGTGTGCTGCGTCGCGCGACCGGCGTCGTGGGTATTGCCGACGCTGCTCGGCGTGGCGATGGGCCTCTTGGCGCTGACGCAGCTGATATTCACGCTGTTGCCGGCGGTCATCGTGCCGCTGATGGTTCTCCTCAACCGCCGCACCGGGTTCATCTCTTTGCGCAATGCCGCGATCGTCGGTGCGGTCATGGGCTTCGCCATATTGCCGTGGGTCGCGGTGAACTACTCGCTCCATGGCGAGATCGCCTTGGGCGATTCGGTGCGCATGGGCGCCAATATCTACGATCGAGTCCAGGATCGCGGCATGAATTCGGGCGCCGACATCTATCATCATCTGCTCGACCTGGAGGCCGACGGAATGCCGACGTCGACCGTCAACCGGATCTACGTGAAAAAGGCCTTGGACATCGTCCGCGAGCATCCGATCCGATATGCCGTCGGCACCGTTCTGGAAATCGGCGAGTTATGGCATTTCGGCTTGAACGACGATCAGATCGATGTCAGCGGGCCGATTACGCTTCATGGCACCCGCGGCGTCTTGATGCGCTCGTTCAAATATCTGTTCCAGGCCACCAACATACTCGTGCTCTTCACCGGCATTCTCGGTATCGTCGTGCTGCGCACGCCGCGTATTTGGCCGCTCGTCGCCCTGATCGGCTATTCGACCTTGATGTATTCGCTGATCAGTTATGCGATCCCTCGCCACAATGCCGCGACGCTCCAGCTTATGCTTGTGTTCTCGTCGGCTTGGCTCATCCGCACTTTTGTTCCGGAAGCGGCGCGGAGCGCGCCGTATGCCGTGGAGAGCGCGGCCACTTGACCAAATCAGGCGCCCGGCGGCGCCGCGGCTTTCGCCAGTGGTGCGTCGCGGTCGCGCAGCGCCATGCCGCCGAGCACGCCGACACCGAACACGTAAAGCCAGCCATTAGTGAAATCGAACAGGTGCGAATGTGCCGTGGAGGACACGATATTCTCCACCACGACCACCGGACCGAGCCAGGCGGCAAGGCCTTCGCCGCGGAACAACAGGAAATGCGCGATCCACATCGCCCAGAGCACGAGCGCGCCGAAGAAGCCGATCTGAATGGCGACGGCGAAAGTCTGGTTGTGCGGATTGTCGGCGACGACCGCGCCGGCGCCGCTGCCGCCCGCGGTCACGCGACGGAATTGCTCGGCGATCGTACCGGTACCGTGGCCGAACACCGGCGCCGAGGCGATGATCTTGAGCGACTCCTGAAAGAACGCGGCATGCATACCGATCGACGTCGCCTGATTGCTGGCGCGATATTGCCGGATCTCGTCGGCCGAAACCTGCATGCGATCCCGGAAGCTTGAGGACCCCACCCACAGCGCACCGCCCAGCGTGATCGCGGCCGCGCAGGCGGCAAGCACTCCCTTCCAGCGCGCCAAACGCCAGCCGATGAAAAGAACCAGCACCGGCGCCGCGAGGAGCGCGATACGGCTGACCGTGGCGAAGGCGAAATTGGCGAGGAACAGCGCGGCGATGACAACGAAGGCGAGCGCGACCGTCCCGCCCTTGCGGCCGCGATAGACCGCATAGCTCAGCGCGCCCAAGGCGCAGATGAGAAAGGACGTGCCCTGATAGACGTCGTCATGCACCACGATGCCGCTGATGTGCGTCCGCGATAGTTCCGGTATCACAATCAAAATGTAAGATGCGGCGAGCACGGCCGCCTCGGAGACGAGAAAGCCGCAAACCACTCGAATGCCGTTTTCCGAGCGGCGAAAATGCGCCAAAAGCAATGGAATGAAGAGAAGCCGGTTGAACCCGTCCAAACCGCGGTAACGCGCCACCCAATCGACATCCGCCCACAGCATGCCGGCGAGGCCGAGAACCCACAGCAGAACCGGCAAGCCGCCCGCGGGCGTCGCCAGTTCGCGCCTGATCGCCGCCATGTCCAAGGTCGGCAGCACGGCGAGAAGCCAGACGACAATGAAAATGCTGGTCGCGGACGTGGACCACGGCAGCGCCAGGGCAACGCCGACGGCGAGCCAATCGGCAAGCCGCTGGAGAAATGCGCGGTCGAAGCGGGCGGCGGTGGAAACGGCTGTCATCCGCCAAGCCTTATGCGCTTTTCGCAGCTTCGATCAACATCCCAATAGCAACCCCGTAGAAATCGGCCCGGCTAAATTTCTATGCTAGAGCATGATCCCGAAAAGCGGACACCGGTTTTCGGAAAAGATCATGCGCAAATGAACAATCTAGACCGTGATCCGATTCGATCGAATTTGATCACGGTCTAGAGGCTGCAGGCGAAAACGGACCGTATTAAAGCGGACCTGACGATGGACGACGCGTTTACGACAGCTGCAGCGATCGTCGTGGCGGCCGCACTTCTCAGTGCCACGCTCGTCATTGTGCTGCGCCCATTGCTCAAGCGCTACGCGCTGGCGCGCCCCAACGCCCGCTCCTCGCATATGGTCCCGACGCCGCAAGGCGGCGGCATTGCCGTGGTCACGGCAACGATCGCCGTATCGATCGGAATGCTGTATTCGGCGTCCGACGAAGCAGGCACCGTGCCGCTTGCGATTCTGTTCGCCGCCGTCGTCCTGATTGCGATCGTCGGCGTCGTCGCCGACATTTATCCGCATTACGTCGTGCCGCGCTTCCTGCTGCAGGCGCTCGCCGTGGCCACGGTGGTTTTTGCGCTGCCGGAGGAGATGCGCGTCGTGCCGTTTCTGCCCTGGTGGATCGAGCGCGCAGCACTCGTCATCGGCGGATTATGGTTCGTGAACCTCGTGAATTTCATGGACGGACTCGACTGGATGACGGTCGCCGAAGTCGTGCCGGTCAGCGCGGCGATCGCGGCCGTCGGGCTGCTCGGCATCCTGCCGCCGTGGGCCGTCGTCGTCAGCCTTGCGCTGTGCGGCGCCATGATCGGTTTTGCCATCTTCAATCGCCCGGTCGCACGGCTCTTCCTCGGCGACGTCGGCAGCTTGCCGATCGGGCTGATGCTCGGCTGGCTGCTCGTTCTCGTCGCCTCCAATGGCGGCCGCACCGCGGCGATCCTGCTGCCGTTATATTATCTCGCCGAATTCGACCATCACGCTGCTGCGCCGCATCCTCAACGGCGAAAAGGTCTGGCAGGCGCATCGCTCGCATTTCTATCAGCGCGCCACCGATCGCGGCTTCACCGTCATCCAAATCGTCAGGCGTGTCTTCCTGGTCAATCTTGTCTTGGCGGCGCTGGCGCTTGCGACCGTATTTCGGCCGAGCCGCGAGCTCGACGGCGGCGCGCTGATCGCGGGCGCCGTTCTGGTCGCCTGGCTCTTGATGGCATTCGTGCGCGGCCGCCGATCGCACGGAACGCCGTAGCGATATTACTCCGCCGCGGCAGGCGGCTGCTTGCGCTGGTCGAAGCGGCGATCGAAGACATGCTCGGCGATGCGGTTCTTCAGCATCTCGAGCGAACCGCCGGCGATCATCCAGCCGCGCGTTCGCCGCATGCAATATTCGACCAGCGTCTGCCGGCTATAGCCGAGCGCGCCCATGATCTGCACCGCATCGTTCGCCACTTCGAAGCCGGCCTGATTGCAGGCCGCCTTGGCGACGGCCGTCTCATAAGCCGACGGCAAGCCACGGTCGGCATTGGCGGCGGCGCGAAACAACAGAAGCTGCGCACCGTCGAGCTTGATCGCCATGTCGGCGAACTTCCACTGCAAGCCTTGGAATTCGCAGAGCGGCCGGCCGAATTGCTCGCGCGCCAGCGCGTGCTCGCGCGCCGCGTTGAAGGCGTAGCGGCCCAAAGCGAGCGAGCGCGCCGTGTTGCCGAGCCGCTCGACATTGAAACCGGCCATCTGTTTCTTGAAGCCGCCGGGTCCGAGCAGGACATTCTCAGCCGGGATGCGGCAGTCCTTGAAATGCAATTCGCTCCACTCCTCGCCGCTCATGAAGGCCTGCGGCGCACCGATGGAAAAACCCGGCGTGCCGCACTCGACGAGAACCGAGCCGATGCCGCCGAGGCCGGGCCCGAAACGCACATAGACCAAAAACACGTGCGCATCCGGACTGAAGGTCGCGAACACTTTGCTGCCGTTGATGACGTAGTGCGCGCCGTCGGCGCGCGCGCTGGTTTTCAGATCGGTCACGGCCGAGCCCGCATCGGGCTCGGTCATGCCGAGAACTCATGACGGCGCGCCCCGACAACAGCTGCTCGAGCCAGCGCGTCTTCTGCGCCGGCGTGCCGTATTCCACGAACGTGCGGATCGGCCCGAAATTGCCGAATTGCACCACGTCGGCGCTGCGCGGGCATGCGGCGGCGACTTCCATGATGGCGATCACGGCATCCATCAGCGTGCCGCCCTGCCCGCCTTCGCTCTCCGGTAGAGTGATGCCCATGAGCCCCTGCTGCGCCATCAGCGCCGCCACGTCGAATGGAAAGCCCGGTTCATGGGCGCGCTTGAGCGCATCTTTCGCGAGATGCTCGCGCGCAAAGCGCCGCACCCGCTCGGCGAACTGCTTCTGCTCGGCCGTAAAATCGAAATCCATGCCGTCCTCTCCAGTCCCTTCAGCCCCGTTCCCCCAGCGGCCGCCCGGCGCATTTTTTAGTCTATTGGCGGCTTCTGTTCAGAAGCCTAGTCTCAAGCCGCATCTGTCATCGGGCTGCAATACTATCGTGCGCCTGCTTTGAGAGCACCACGGCATCACCGATTGCAGCACTGGATTTTTTAGGAGGCGGAGCAATGCGCAAATGGCTCAAGTCATGGCCGTTCAAGTCTTGGTTGATGGCTTTCACCTTTGTCGCGCTGGCGGCGATCGTGCCGCGCACGCCGGCGCAGGCCGCCGACGTGATTTGTTACAATTGCCCGCCGCAATGGGCCGACTTCGCGACCATGCTCAAGGAGATCAAAGCCGATCTCGGCTATGATATCCCGTTCGACAATAAGAATTCCGGTCAGGCGCTGTCGCAGATCATCGCCGAGAAGGCCAATCCGGTCGCCGACATCGTCTATTACGGCGTGAATTTCGGCATGAAGGCGAAAGCTGCCGGAGACCTGATCGAAGCCTATAAGCCGAAGCTTTGGGACCAGGTTCCGGCCGGCTTGAAGGATCCCGACGGCTATTGGACGACGATCCATTCCGGCACGCTCGGCCTCTTCGTCAACAAGGACGCGCTCGGCGGCGCGCCGGTGCCGGCGTGCTGGAAGGATTTGTTGAAGCCGCAATATAAAGGCATGGTCGGCTATCTCGATCCGTCCTCGGCAGCGGTCGGTTATGTCGGCGCGGTCGCGGTCAACACCGCGCTCGGCGGCAGCGACACCGACATGACGCCGGCGGTCGATTACTTCAAGGAGCTGCACAAGAACCAGCCGATCGTGCCGAAGCAGACGTCCTATGCGCGCGTCGTCTCCGGCGAAATCCCGATCCTGTTCGACTACGACTTCAACGCCTATCGCGCCAAATATGGCGAGAGCGGACATTTCGAATTCGTCATTCCCTGCGAAGGCACGGTCGTCTTCCCCTATGTGACGTCACTGGTGAAGAACGCGCCCGACAAGGACAAGGCGCAAAAAGTGCTGGACTATTTCCTGTCCGACAAGGGCCAGGCGCTGTGGGCCAACGCTTATCTGCGGCCGTCGCGGCCGGTCGAGCTGCCGCCCGCCGTCAAAGCCAAATTCCTGCCCGATAGCGAATATGCCCGCGCCAAGAGCGTCGACTGGGCCAAGATGGAGTCGCTGCAGAGCGGCTTCACCGAGCGCTATCTCGCCGAGGCGCATTGATGCATCATTGTGCTCCGGCTCGCCGGAGCACAATCGCTCATGAGCAAGAAGACGTTCATCGGTCTTTGCTTTCTGCCGCTGGCCATCCTGGTCACGGCCTTCTTTGTGCTGCCGATGGCGCGGCTGGTGATCGTCGGCGCGAGCGGCGACAAAGGCTTGAGCGCCTATGCCGCCATTCTGCTCGATCCGCGTTACCGCTCGACCTTGGTCAACACCGTGCTGCTCGCGGCGGCAACCACCGGCGCCACACTTGTGATCGCGACCGTCAGCGGCATCTTTCTGCAGCGCCACCGGTTTCCGGGCCGCGCCTTTCTGATCGCGATGCTGACATTCCCGCTCGCCTTCCCGGGCGTCGTGGTCGGCTTCATGATCATTCTGCTCGCCGGACGGCAGGGCTTGATCGGCCAAGTCACGCTCGCGCTCTTTCACGACAAGCAGGTGTTCGCCTATTCGCTCCAGGGCCTGTTCCTCGGTTATCTTTATTTCTCCATCCCGCGCGTCATTCTCACCATCATGGCGGCGGTGGAGAAGCTCGATCCGTCGCTCGAGGAAGCCGCGCGCGCGCTCGGCGCGGGTCCCTGGCGCGTCATCCGCGACGTCGTCCTGCCGGCGCTGGCGCCTGCCTTCATCGCCTCGGGCGCCATCGCCTTTGCCACCGCGATGGGCGCGTTTGGCACCGCATTCACGCTGGCGACCGACATCGACGTGTTACCGATGCTGATCTATACCGAGTTCACTTTGTCGGCGAATTTCGCCATATCCGCGGCGCTGTCGGTGGGCTTAGGCCTCGTGACCTGGGCCATTCTCGCGCTCGCCCGCAGCTTCGGCGGCAACACCGTAGCGGCGGCCGGATGAAGACGACACGCACCCGCCTGATCTTTGCGGCGCAGCTTTGCTTCACGCTCGTGGTGGCAGCGTTTCTGATCGTGCCCGCAGTTTTGTCGATGATGGCGGGCGTCACCGTCAATTATTTCCAAGGCATCAAATCCGGCCTGACGCTGCAATGGGTCGCGCAGGTCTGGGAGCTCTATAGCGACACGATTTTCCGCTCGTTCCTGATCGCGTTCTCGGCGCTCATCGTGACGCTCGTCGTCGGCGTTCCCGCCGCCTACGCGCTGCATCTGCGCAACGACCGATGGTCGCGCGCGGTGGAAGAGATCATCACCTTGCCGCTCGCCATTCCGGGCCTCGCCATCGCGCTGGCGTTGCTCCTCACCTACGGCGGATTCAGCGACTTCCGCCGCTCCTGGCTGTTCATTCTCGTCGGCCACGCCATTTTCACGCTGCCCTTCATGGTGCGTTCGGTGATGGCGGTGTTCGCCGCCATCGACGTCAAGACGCTCGACGAAGGCGCATCCTCGCTCGGCGCCGCGCCGTGGCGGCGCTTCCGCGACGTCATCGTGCCAAACGCGCGACCGGGAATTCTGGCGGGCTCGCTGATGGTGGTGACGCTTTCGCTCGGCGAATTCAACCTGACCTGGATGCTGCACACGCCGCTGACCAAGACGCTGCCGGTCGGGCTCGCCGACAGTTACGCCTCGATGCGGCTTGAAGTGGCGTCCGCCTATACGCTGGTGTTTTTCGTCATGATCATTCCGCTGTTGACGGCGATGCAGATCTTCGCCGGCTATCGCGGCGCGGCGGCGGGGCTGCGGCGATGAGCGATCAACAAAACCGACAAGGCAGCGAACATGGCGGCGGTCACGGCGTCGCGCTGCGCATCGAGGGCTGCGGCAAGACCTTTGCCGACGGCACCCGCGCGCTCGAGCCGGTGACGCTTACGGTTGCGCGCAGCGAAACCTTGGTGCTGCTCGGCCCGTCCGGCTGCGGCAAGACCACGCTGCTGCGCATCATCGCCGGGCTCGAAATCCCTGACGCCGGCGGACGGCTGCTCTTCAACGATGCCGACGTGACGCGAGTGCCGATCGAACGGCGCAATGTCGGCATGGTGTTCCAGTCTTACGCGCTGTTTCCCAATATGGATGTCAGCGACAATATCGGCTACAGCCTGAAAATTCGCGGCGTCGGCGACAGCGAGCGCAAGGCGCGCATCGCCGAGCTCGTGGCGCTGACCGGCATCGAAGGGCTCGAACACCGCCGCATCGATCAGCTCTCGGGCGGCCAGCGCCAGCGGGTGGCACTGGCGCGCGCCGTCGCGGCGCGGCCGAGCGTTCTCCTGCTCGACGAGCCGCTCACCGCGCTCGACGCCGCGCTCCGCGACCGGCTGCGCGGCGAGCTCAACCGGCTGCTGCGCATGCTCGGCATTACCGCGATCTATGTGACCCACGATCAATCCGAAGCCATGGCACTCGGCGACCGCATCGTCGTCATGCGCAAAGGCGCGATCGCGCAGATCGGCACGCCGCGCGAGATCTATTTCGCCCCGGCGAACCGTTTCGTCGCCGAATTCGTCGGCGCCGCCAATATCGTCGAGGCGCAATGCGACGCCGGAGCCTTGACGCTGCCCGGCGGGAGGTTGCCCGTCGATAGCGGCGCCATCAACGGCCACGCGAACGGCAAAGTGTTCGCCATGATCCGCCCCGAGTTCGATCCGCATCGTCGCGCCGGATGGCGCCGCTTTGTCGGGCCAGGTGGATAGCGTGAGTTTCGTCGGCGATCGGCAGCGCGCGTCGATCGGCGGCGTTGCCAGCAAATTCATTATGGTCGATGTGCCGAATTCCATTGCCATCAAGGCCGGCGACCGCGTCGGCTTGGCCGTCGATCCAGCCGCCATTCGCCTGCTTCCCGGAGATATGTAGTGCCTGCACGTCCGCTTTTGATCGCCCAAATTTCCGATCTCCATATCAAGCAGCCGGGCGAACGCGCTTATCAGCAAGTCGATACGGCTCTGGCTCTCACCCGCTGCATCAAGGAGCTGAACCGGCTGAAGCCGCGGCCCGATCTCGTCGTGATTTCCGGCGACCTCGTCGATACGCCGCTGCCGGCCGAATACGATCATCTGAAAAAACTTTTGGCGCCGCTCGACATCGAATTCGCGGCGCTCCCCGGCAATCACGACAGCCGCGAGCTGATGCGCGCAGCATTGCCTGGCCTCGGCTACGCGCAGCCGAGCGGCGCGCTCAATTCCATGCGCAAAGTCGGCGGCGTCGATATCGTGCTTCTGGACTCCACCGTGCCCGGCGCACATCACGGCGAGCTCGACGCCGCGACACTACAATGGCTCGATGCGACGCTTGCCGCGTCGCCGGCGCGGCCGGCGCTGCTCTTCGTCCACCACCCGCCGTTCAAGACCGGCATCGCCCACATGGACGAGATCAATATGCGCAATTCAGGCGCGCTTGCCGCGCTGCTGCGCAGGCATCCCCGCGCCCGCATGCTCGCTGCCGGCCATGTCCATCGCCCCATTGTGACGAGCTTCGCCGGCATCGCCGCAACGATCTGCCCGGCGCCCAATCACGCCGTGGCGCTCGATCTCGACGGACACATGCCGGCGTCGTTTTTGATCGAGCCGCCGGCGTTTCACGTGCATGCGTTTTTCGGCGACGAAGGCCTCGGCAGAATCGTCACCCACACCGTGCCGATCGGAGAATTCGATGGGCCCTATCCGTTCTCCGACAGCGAAGGCAATTTCCTGTAGGATTCAGCCGTCATGCTCGCGCTTGTCGCGGGCATCCACGTCTCAACAGTCATGCCGCAACAAGGACGTGGATGGCCGGAACAAGTCCGGCCATGACGGCTCCTCACTCCGGCTTGCCGGCGGACATTTTCACGATCTTCGAATATTTTTCTTCCTCGTTGGCGATGTCGGCAGCGTAGGCTTCGGGCGTCGACGGCAGCGGTTCCGTGCCGTCGACGCGCAAGCGGCCCTTGACGTCGTCCTCGGCCAGAGCCGCGTTGAGCGCCGCATTGAGCTTGGCGATGATCGCGGGCGGCGTGCCGCCCGGCGCGAGAAGGCCGTAGTGCAGTTCCGCCGCATAGCCCGGCAGTCCCGCTTCCGCGACTGTCGGCAGATCGGGCAATGACGGCGAGCGCGCCGCGCCCGTCACCGCCAGCGCGCGCAGGCTCCCCGCTTTCACGAAGCCGACCGCGCTCGTGATCGGGCAGAACATCAGCGGCACCTGCCCGCCGATCAGATCGGTCAGCGCCGGCGCCACGCCTTTATACGGCACCGGATTGATCGTGACGCTCGCCATGCTTGCGAACAGCATGGCCGAAAGATGCGTCGAGGTGCCGATCCCGGTCGAGGCGAAATCGAGCTTGCCGGGCTCCTTCTGCGCCAGCGCGATGAGTTCGGCGATGCTGTGCACGGGCACCGACGGATTCACCAGCACCAGGTTGGGGCTCCTGCCGATGAGCCCGATCGGCGAAAAATCCTTCACCGGGTCATAGGCCGTATCCGGATAGAGCTGCGGATTGATCGCGAGCGAGCTTGTCGCGATCAGAAGCGTGTAGCCGTCGGGCGCGGCGCGCGCCACGTCGCGCGTACCGATCGTGGAACCGGCGCCGCCTCTGTTCTCGATCACGATCGGCTGGCTGAGCGTCACGCTCATCTTCGCCGCGACCATCCGCGCCAGCACGTCGTTGCCGCCGCCGGCCGGATAAGGCACCACGAGCAGGATCGGCCGCATCGGATAGTCGTCCGCGGCGACGGGCTCGATCGTCGCGGCGAAGGCCGCGGCCAAAATCGTAAAGAGCCCAATGAACGAAATTAGAAGTCGCGCTGCTCTCATTATTCTCCGTCCACCCTCATTGTTCATTCGCATCCGCGGAGCCCTGCTTGCGCTTAGCTCACCCGGCAAGTTGAACGGCCGCCTGTAGCATTCACTTCGGCTCAATGCCGGCGTCGCGGATCACCGCCGACCATTTGGTGTCCTCGCGATCGATCACCGCGGCGTGTTCCTCTGGCGAGGTCGGCGTCGGCTCGCCGCCCTCGTTGATGATGCGCTTCTTGACGTCGTCGTCGGCGAGCGCCGCGCGCAATTCCTTGTTGAGCCGCGCGACGATCGGCTGCGGCGTGCCGGCGGGCGCGAGCAACCCATAGGTCAGTGTCGCATCGAAGCCGGGCAATCCGGACTCGGCCAACGTCGGCAATTGCGGCATCAGCGTCGAATGCCTGGCCGAGGTCACCGCAAGCGCGCGGATATAGCCGCCGTCGAGCGCCGCGCGCGACACCGGAATGGGGTTGAAGCCAATCTTGACGAAGCCGCCCATCATGTCGGTGATCAGCGGGTTCGAGCCCTTCTCGACGATCTGTTCGACCTTCACGCCGGCCTGCTGCGCGAACAGGATCGAGGCGAGGTAATTGACCGTGCCGGCGCCGGGCGTGCCGACCTGCACCGGATCCTTGGCGCTCTTCATCATCGCGATCAGTTCACCGACCGAATGCACCGGCAGATCCTTGTGAACCAGGAGCAGCGCCGGCGCCGATGCGATCAGCCCGATCGGCGCAAAATCC
Source organism: uncultured Alphaproteobacteria bacterium (assembly GCA_963761185.1). Taxonomy (GTDB): domain Bacteria; phylum Pseudomonadota; class Alphaproteobacteria; order Rhizobiales; family Xanthobacteraceae; genus BOG-931. Next base: position 2,246,917 of record CAVXFY010000009.1, on the reverse strand, counting down.
TTGCGCGGATCGTAGCCGACGTTCTGGTAAAGATGCGGACCGGTGGCGAGCGTCGACGTATAGCCGAGGATGATCGTGTAGCCGTCCGGCGCGGCATGCGCCACTTCGCGAGTGCCGACCGTGCCGCTGCCGCCGGCATTGCGGCTCTCGACGACGACACGCTGACCGAGCGCGGCGCTCATCTTGTCGGCGACCGAACGCGCCATGATGTCGTTGGTGCCGCCGGGCGGCAGGGGAATGACCAGCATGATCGGCCGGTTCGGATAATCGTCGGCCGCACGTGCGAGCCAAGCAGGACCGAACAAGGCTAAAGCGACGATCGCCGCGGTAGCTGCACACAGCGCGATCAACCTCGGCAAGCGAACCTCCCCACTTTATTGTCGCAGTCGCGGCCGTCGAGGGCCGATATGCTTGAGCCTAGCCTAACCGGCGATCTTCCGTCACGCCGTCGTATCTCGCGAAGCGACATGGGCGAGACCGGCCGCGCCAAGAGCGCCGCCGGCAAGCATACCGATCGGCATGAAGGTGAAAAACACCAGCATGCCGGAATAGCCTTCGAAGTCGCTCGTTTGAAACACCTTCGTCGAGATCAGGCCGCAAACCACGCCGATGACGCCGCCGACGATCGCGCCGAGAAAAAAGCCGACAAGCCCGAGCCCAACGACCTTCATGACGCCCTCTGCGAAACGCTCGAGTTAGTCGATCTGCGGAATGCCGGCCTTGCCGATGATGTCGCGATATTTGGCGATCTCGTCGGTGATGAACTTCTTGGATTCGTCCGGCGAGAGGTAGTAGGTCTCGGCGCCCTGCTGCTGAAATTTCGCGCGCACATCCGGATCGGCCAGCGCCTTCTTCACCTCGTCATTGAGTTTCTTGACCACCGCATCCGGCGTGCCTTTCGGCACCGAAAGCGCAAACCATCCCGAGACCAGATAGTCCGGCAGTCCGGCTTCCTTGACGGTCGGCGTATCCGGCAAAGCGTCGAGCCGGTTGGTGCCGGCGACGGCGAGCGCCTTGGCGCCCTTGGCGCTCAGCGCGGCGGCGACGTTGGGATACCACTGGAAACCGAGCGGGACATCGCCGGCGATCAGATCGGGCACGTATTGTCCGATATTCTTGTAGGGAACGTGCGTCAGCTTCACGCCGGTCAGCTGGCTGAAAAACTCGCCGGCGAGATGTTGCGAACTGCCGATACCGACCGATCCGAAATTCAGGCCGGGATGGGCTTTGCCGTAGGTGATCAGCTCTTGCAGAGTATTGATCGGCAATTTGTTGCTGGCCGCCACCACGATCGTGAACTTGGCGAACGGCGAGATGACTTCGAAATCCTTTTGCGGGTCATAGCCGAGCTGTTTGTACAGCGTGACATTGGCGGCCATCGGGCCCGAGCCGCTGCCGAGGATCGTATAGCCGTCGGGCGCGGCCTTCGCGGCATCGAGGGTGCCGTTATTGCCGCCGGCGCCAGGCCGGTTTTCCACCACGATGGTCTGCCCCATCGATTTCGCCATTTGCGCAAACAGGATGCGGCTAACGACGTCGCTGGCGCTGCCGGCGGCGAAGGGGACGATCGCCGTGATCTGCTTGTTCGGGTAATCCGTTAAGCTTTGTGACGCGCTCTGCGCCTGCGCAGCGCTGCCGCAGCCGAGGCCGAAAGCCAGCGCCAAAACCGCGCCGATCACGCTCAAACGCCCATTTTTCCGCATTTTCAACGTCCTCCGTCGCGCAAACAAAGCAAATTCCGTTCGGCCTTCCAAGGCGGAAACGCTGTTCCTGGGAGGTATCGGCTGCCGCAATTTGCCGCAAATGGCGCACATTCCGTCCAAAAAGCCGCCCCCTTCACGCTGCATGTCGGGAGGGTCGAGGGATTTACGACGCATTAACCATGTGGAACGGCGCCTCAGGGCCGCCGTCGCGGGCACGTGGGTGTGGCGAAGGGGGCGCGATGCGTTCGATCATTGCGTGCGGGATCATTCTGCTCGGTCTCAGCGGCACCGCGCGCGAGCCGGAATACGGCGCGCTGTTCTCGGGCTATTTCACCTCAGCCGACGACCGATCGGGATCCTCTCCGGTCGAGATCGATTCCGCCATCGGCAGAGGCGACCGCCTCGCCGTCGTCAACACGCAGCCTCACGCTTTGGCGCTGGAGATTTTCCGGCCGACGGCAGCCGATATGCAGTTGCGGCTGGCGTCGGCGAACCCTGATTTCAATTCGAGCCTGCTCGCCGACGCCAATATCGGCGCGGACGACAATCGCGACGGCGAAGTGTCGCTCGACAATCTGTGCCAGGCGCTGTTCAACTCGGCGCAAGCCAACGATATTCCGGTTCAATTCTTTGCCAACCTGATCTGGCAGGAGAGCCGGCTGAAGCCCGACGATGTCAGCAAGAAAGGCGCGATGGGGATCGCGCAATTCATGCCCGAGGTCGCCGTCGAGAAGGGTCTCGACGATCCGTTCGATCCGATGCAGGCGCTGCCGGCCTCGGCGCGCTTGCTCCGCGAGTTGCACAGCGAATTCGGCAATCTCGGCCTCGTCGCCGCGGCCTATAATGCCGGGCCGGGCCGCGTCACCCGCTGGCTCGAGCATCACGTCACGCTGCCGCGCGAGACGCGCAATTATGTCGTGCGCGTCACCGGACTGTCGGTCGATACCTGGCGCACCATGCACGTGACCGACGATGCGCTCACCTTCGTGCAGCATCTGCCCTGCCGCAGCATGCCGGCCTTCGCCAATGTGGAACAGGCGCAGCAGGCGGAGACGCAAGCCAAGATCGAGCAGGCCAAACTCGACAATGCCGACGACACCACCGGCTCCATCGGCCCGCTGCCGCCGCTTGCCACCGAGCGCGAATCCACGCCAATACCGGGAAGCAAATCCGCCCGCGCACGCGAGAAGCACGGCGCGCACGCCGCCGATCGCAAGGCCGACAATGGCCACGGCGGCAAGCACGAGCCCGGCAAGCACGAAGTCGAACATCACGGGCACGACAAGCGCCGCGTGTAACGCACCTCGATCGGACGAGAACTGGACTTGGCTAGGCCGCGGCCGCGCCCGCCGTGCCGCGGCGCATGGCCAGCGCCACAATGCGCTGCAGCAGGTCCGGATAGCTGACGCCGATATGTTTGGCGGCCGTGGCGAATTCCTCGCTCTCGGCGATTTCCGGATTAGGATTGGCTTCGAGAAAATACGGCGTGCCGTCGGCGGCGAGACGGAAATCGATGCGCGCATAGCCGTCAAGTTCCAGCGTCCGGTAAATGCGCTTCGCCATGTTCTGGATGCGCGCCGTCAGTTCCGGCGCAAGATCCTTGGCCGGCCCGTGGCGGATGCCGCGGCGTTCCTGATAGTCGGTATCGTGTTTGACCTTCTCGGTGGCGATGTGCCAATCGCCGTCCGCCATGTTCTGGAATCGCAATTCCCATACCGGCAGCGTCACAAGCCGCTCGTTGCCGACGATGCCGACATAGATTTCGCGGCCCTCGATATATTGCTCGACGATAGCGGCGGTGCCGATGCGCTCGTGGATGAAATTCACGCGTTCAGCGAGCTTGTCGTCGGTGTCGACGACGGAGGCCTGCGAGATGCCGTAGGACGCATCTTCGTTGACGCTCTTGACGATGAGCGGCAGCGCCAGCCGCGACGGGCGCTTGACCTTGCGGTGCATCGGAAACACGGCGAAGTCCGGCACCGGGATGCGGTGATAATGCACCAGCGTCTTCGACAGATCCTTGCCGCGGGCCAGCATCAGGCCGCGCGGATTGCAGCCGGTATAAGGCATGTGCATCAGTTCGAGATAGCTGACGACATTCTGGTCGTAGATCGCCTCACCGCGAAACTGTTCGAGCAAGGTAAAGACCACACCTGGCTTCCAGGAATCGATCTGCTCGCGGATCGGCTTGAGCTCGTCATGCACGCCGAGTGGACGCACCTCGTGACCGGCGGCGCGCAGCGTGGTGACGACGTCGTATTCCGTCTTCCAGACGTTGATCTCCTGCTCGGTATAGCCCTTGCTCGATTCCGGAGGGATCAGATCCGGATGCATCAGCACCAGGACGCGAAGCGGCTTCATAGCGCGATCCACCTTCGCCGTGACGGACCCAGAAGCGCGTGCATGGTTTTCGCGGTCAACAAGACGGTAAATTCCGTGAGCAGTTTTCGTTCGGGGCCGACCGCTCGCAAATTGAGCTCGCGGCACCTTTGGATCATGTCCTCAAGCACGGCATCGAATGTGAGCTGATTTTCGCCCGTCCACTTCGCCACCAATTCCCGTACTTTGGCCCGATTTCGCCTAATGAACGATGAAGCCGCCTCGCGGCGCCGGTGTTTCGGGTCTTCGGAGAACAGCCGGCGCAGGTCGCGGTCGTAAGTTTTCGGCGTATCGACGACGTAAAGCGCGCGTTTCTTCTTATAATATTCACCAAGAGTCTGGACGAGCTTGGAGGCCGGGTCGACCTTCTCGCGGTGCGTCAGCACCGGACGTTTACCGGCGATGTCCTTCATCAGTTCGTCGACATATTCGAGCTTCTTGAGCGCCGGCCAGCCGGCGTAGCGGCTGCGCCAATGCGAGCGCGGGCGCAGCCACACCGCGAAGGTCTCGGCAAAATCCTCGTCAGGGTGGCTTTGCGCATACCACATCCGCAAGTGCTGAACGTGATGGCGGCTCGCCGGATTAGGCCGGTAGTAACGCGGATAGCGCTTCGACGACGGACCAAACAATTGCTGCCAGCGCCGGCGGCGGTGCAACTGATAAGCATGGGCAAGGACGTGACCGGCCTCGTGCCGCATGATCCTCATGCATTCCGACCACGTGCCGCCTTCGACGTCGAGAATGATTTTCTTTTCCAGCCGCATCAGGCGCGGGTGGGCGAGATAAAAAGGAATAGCGATGCCGGGCGTATTTTCCGGGCTGAACCATTCGCTCGAAATCCAGGCATGCGGCCGCACGCGGATGTCGTGCTCGTCAAGCTCGGCATAGAGCGTGTGCAGGCATCTCTCGAGCCACGTGCCTTCGACCGTCACCTTGAGGTCCTTGATGCGGACGTTCAGCAACTCGTCGTCGGACAGCGATGTCCAAAAGTATTTCTTACGCGGCATGAGACTTATGACCGGAACGGATCGCAGCGCCGATGGTGTCACGGGCAGCCCCTGGCGACAACCGTCAAGGGTCCTTCCTGGTGTCAAAGGGTCCTGGTATCAAAGCCGGCACTCAAAAAACACGACAGCCCGCCCTGTCCGGGGCGACCTCAACTGTCGCGGGATGGAAGCGAGAAGTGGCATGACAATCGGCAAAAACGACGATCCGGCGTTCCTTTATTTTCCAACCGATTACCGCTGGTCGATGGGGCTTTTGATCTGCCTGTCCGGCGCGCCCTGGGTGGGGATCGAGATCGACGAGGTCAACCGGGTCGGCCGGGCGCTTGCCGACAAGGTCGGCGACGACACCGCCTGGTTCAACGAATGGGCTCGGATGGGCGACAAGATCGAAGCCCGCGGCCGCGAGGCCCTCCGCGCCGGCCATAAGCTCACGGCGGCCTCATGTTTCATGCGCGCCAGCCGCTACTATCAGACCGGCGAGCGCTTCATCCAGCCGCGCTCGCAACACAGCATGGATGTCTATGCAAAGTCGGTGCGCATCTTCAAGGAAGCCGCCGCCCTGATGCATCGGCCGCGCATCGAGCCGGTCGAAATCCCCTACGGGAACACGACGCTCCCGGGACTCCTGGTCCATCCGGACCCCGAAGTCGCCGGCAAGAACCCGGCACCTGCCATGGTGTTTTTCGACGGCTTCGACGTCACCAAGGAACTGCAATACGGCTACGGCGTTCCCGACCTCGCCGCGCGCGGCATCGGCTGTCTGATCGTCGACGGCCCGGGCAACGGCGAGAGCGTGCGCTTTCGCAATCTGCCGCTGATCGCGGAGACCGAACATTACGCGACGCCGGCTTACGAATATCTCGCCGGCCGCAAGGAATTCGACGGCAAGCGCATCGGCGTCATGGCGCTCTCGCTCGGCGGCTACTATGCGCCGCGCGCCGCTTCCCTCGAACCGCGCTATGCCTGCTGCGTCGCCTGGGGCGCGCAATGGGACTACCACGACATCTGGGCGCGGCGGCTCGAGGCGCTGGATTCAGGCAAAGTCCTATCGCTGTCGGTGCCGCCCGAACATCTGCAATGGGTGCTCGGCGTCAACGATCGAGCTTCTGCATTGAAAAAGCTGGAAGGTTTTCGCCTCGACGGCATCGTGCAGAAGATGCGGTGCCCGTTCCTGCTCCTGCATGGTGCGGGCGACGAACAAATTCCGTTGTCGCTCGCCGAGAAGCTCTATGCCGCCGTCGGCTCAAAGCAGAAAGAACTGAAAGTGTTCTCGCGCGAGGAAGGCGGCTTCCACCACTGTCAGGTCGATAACGTCACCATTGGCGTCCATTACATGTGGGATTGGATCGCCGACGTGTTGAAGCCTTAATGCGCTGAAACCTTCGTGTGTTCGGTGATCGCGGGACGGCATTGATCGCAACGGCTACCGCTCTTCCGGTTTATCGATCCTGTCAATGGCGCGAAGCGCCGCCTTCGGCGGTCAAAGACCATTGACAGGATCGATAAACCGGAAGCACTCGCTGTCCGTTGCGATCAATGCCTTGCTCTGCCGCTGGCGGCCTATCGCGACGCGTCATCGAAACGAAGCGGTGACTAGCGCCACTGGACCGATATCCAGCATCCGCGCTGCGCGGCTAAGCCGCCAGCATCTTTTGCACTTCGTTGACCAGTTCACGAAGATGTATCGGCTTCGACAGCACCTTGGCGTGCTTAGGCGCGGTCGAATCGGAATTGAGTGCGACCGCGGCGAAGCCGGTGATGAACATGATCTTGATGTCCGGGTCGAGTTCGGCGGCCCGGCGGGCGAGTTCGATACCGTCCATCTCCGGCATGACGATATCGGTCAGGAGAAGCTCGAACGGCTCCTCGCGCAGCCGTTGGTAGGCGGATAGGCCGTTGTCATAGGAAATAACGTCGAATCCGGCATTTTGCAGCGCCTTTACCAGGAAGCGCCGCATGTCGATATCATCTTCCGCAAGCAGGATCTTGGTCATCCGAGTTGTCATGGCGATCGTTTCCGGCCTTCGCCGGCCCCCCTACATTCCCATAAGCCGGATGCCGGGTAAACATGGAGTGAAAGCTCGGCCTTATTGCCGTCGCGGGCTTAGTCAAAAGTCTCGTGGCAGCTTGGCCGCCGCTCGGCCATTCTTGGGACCACCCGCAGCGCCAGACCGTGTTGGCAAGCGTCTAGCCCAGGCTTTTCCAAGCCTATGGACAACGGCCACATGTTAGGGAACGGTGGTGCCGGGTCGCGAGTCTTGAGGAAGCCCCCCAGGCGTCATGGACATCGACAACGAATTCGATCCACCATTCGAGGCGCTCGAACCCGCGGAATACCGGGGGCCGCTGCTTTTCAATTCACCCCATAGCGGACGGGTCTATCCGCAGGCCTTTTTACTCGCCTCCCGGCTCGATCTGACGACGCTGCGCCGCTCCGAGGATTCCTTCGTCGGCGAACTGATCGAAGGCGTAGTCGACCGCGGCCACCCGGTGATGCGGGCGCATTTCCCGCGCTGCTATGTCGACGTCAACCGGGAACCCTACGAGCTCGATCCGCGTATGTTCGACGGCCGCCTGCCGTCCTTCGCCAATACCCGCTCGATGCGGGTTGCCGGCGGGCTCGGCACCGTGGCGCGTGTGGTCGGCGACGCCCAGGAAATCTACGACCAGCGCATTTCGGTCGCCGAAGCGATGCGCCGGATCGATGGGCTTTATAAGCCCTATCACCGCACGCTGCGCCGCATGTTCACGCGGCTGCAACATGAATTCGGCGCCGCCATTCTGGTCGATTGCCATTCGATGCCGTCGAGCACCGGCGGCCGGGACGAACGGCCGCGCGCCGATCTCGTTCTGGGCGATCGTTACGGCACGAGCTGCGTGCCGCTCGTCGCTGAAACCATCGAACAATGCATGCGCGAATTCGGCTATGTGGTCAGCCGCAACAAACCCTATGCCGGCGGCTTCATCACCGAGCATTACGGCAATCCGGCCACCGGCCTGCATGCGATCCAGCTCGAAATCAACCGCGCGCTCTATATGGACGAACGGCGCTACGAGCGGTCCGCGTCGTTTGCGCGGTTAGCCGCCGAATTCGAGATTTTGGCCGATCGGCTGGCGGCTGTCCCTATCGAGGAATTACGTCCTTATCGCGCGGCGGCTGAATAGCCGCCAGCAGGTAAACCCTTTAGCCAAAGAAGAATCCTTGGGGAAAGAAAAAGGGCCGCTCACCTTGCGGGAGCGGCCCAAGTCTAGGGAGGAAACGCCCAAGGAGGGCGACGGTAACGGGAGAGAGCCTCTCGCTACCGCACTGCAACAACATACACCGCGACGCACAAAACGCAAGTGCTATTGACCTATTCTTCCGGGGTTTTCCCAGCGAAATTGCCGCATATCGGGCAAATATGGGCTTTTGAATTTGACGAGGCGCCAGAACGGAAACCGTGCTCAAGAAATGTCTGTGTGAATTCAATGAATTATATCATGGTTCCGCGCTTGCTCAAAATTGCGTCATGAGTCGGCCGTTACGCGCCGAAGGGTCATGCCATTTTGCATGGCGTTAACCCCGTCCCCGCGGCCGGCCGGCACTACGGTGATTTCCCGTTCTTGCCGGAACTGCCGATATTCGATCCGAAGAGAGTTGATGAATGACGGCCATCGATTTTGCGGCATTCGTGGATGAGCTCGCGACCATTTCCGGCGAGACGATCCGGCCGTTTTTCCGCAGCGCCCTTGGCGCGGGAAAACTGGGCCTGGAGAACAAGAGCCGCTCCGGCGGCTTCGATCCGGTCACTGCTGCCGACCGGGCGGCGGAAGCCGCGATGCGCACGCTGATCAAGCGGACTTTTCCCGAGCACGGCGTCATCGGCGAGGAATTCGAGGCCGAACGCCCGGACGCCGAGTACGTCTGGGTGCTCGATCCGATCGACGGCACCAAATCCTTCATCTCTGGCCTGCCGGTCTGGGGCACGCTGATTGCGCTGACGCGGCGCGGCGAGCCGATCTACGGCATGATGCATCAGCCGTTCACCCGCGAGCATTTTTCCGGCGACGGCAGCGGCGCGCGTTATCGCGGGCCGGCCGGCGACCGCGACTTGCGCGTGCGGCCCTGCGCGTCGCTGCAGGACGCCGTGCTGTGCACCACCTCGCCGCTTTTGATGAACGAGACCGACCGGCAGTGTTTCACCCGCGTCGAGAAAGACGTGCGGCTGTCGCGCTATGGCGGCGATTGCTACGCCTATTGCGTGCTCGCCGCCGGCCATGTCGATCTCGTCATCGAGACCGAGCTGAAACCCTACGACGTGCTCGCCTTGATCCCGATCATCGAAGGCGCCGGCGGCATCATCACCACCTGGGACAACGGCCCGGCCTATAACGGCGGCCGCATCGTCGCCGCCGGCGACAAACGGGTTCACGCGCAAGCCATGGCATTGTTAAATGCGCATTGTTGAATGGGCGTTCTTGAACGGGCGCTGTTGAACGGCTGATCGTTCGGCGTCTCAGGATGCCCGCGAATAGCGCATCGCGTCATTCGACAAGTAGGCGTCGAACTCCGCACAGACCGTTCGGATGAAGCTTCGCTTGCTTTCCGGCACAGTTATCGTGCCGCCTGTGCGCTCGACCAGGCCGTCGCGCGCCAGTTCGTCGAGTTGAAACAATTCGACCGCCAAATCGTCGGCACTTCGTCCATGCGCGGCACATATCCGATCGAGATCGACACGCAGGTCGCACATCAGCCGCTCGATGATGTCACGCCGCAGCCGATCTTCGTCGCTCAGCGCGCGGCCACGCACCGTGGCCAGGCGTCCGGCCTTGATCGTATCGCGGTAGGCGGTCGTTGCGGACGCATTCTGCGCGTAACCATCCGGCAGCGCGCTGATGGCGGACGTGCCGAAGCCGAGAAGGACCGGAGCTTCGTCGGTGGTATAGCCCTGGAAATTGCGGCGAAGCCTGCCTTCGCGCTGGCGGATGGCCAATAGGTCGTCGGATTTGGCGAAGTGATCGAGCCCGATCGGCCGATAACCAGCGCCGGTGAGCGCGTCGGCCGCCGCGCGGCTTTGCGCGTAGCGCTCGCTGGTGCCGGGCAATGCGTCTTCGGGAATCAGTCTCTGATGGCGCTTCATCCACGGCACATGGGCGTAGCCGAACAGCGCAATCCGATCCGGATCGAGCGCAAGCGCGCGCGCCGCGGTTGCCGCAACGCTGGCAACGGTTTGATGCGGCAGCCCGTACATCAGATCGAGATTGATGCTGGCGATACCGGCCGCGCGCAGCCAGTCCTCGGCGCGCTCCGTCTGCTCAAAACTCTGCTCCCGGCGAACCGCTCGCTGGACGCCAACCTCGAAATCCTGAACGCCGAGACTGGCGCGCGTAATGCCGGCCGCCGCGAGCGCGGCGACATGCCCGCGGGTCAATGTGCGCGGGTCGATCTCGATGGCGAGTTCGGTCGCCGGCTCGATGCTGAAATTGTCTCGCACCGCGGCCATGAGCCGCAAGAAATCGCCCGGCGTGAGCATTGTCGGCGTACCGCCGCCCCAATGCAGCTCTCTCACCTGGCGCCGGCCGGCGAGACGCCCGACCAGGCCGAGCTCGTGTTCCAGCAGTTCGACGTAAGATGCGACCGGCGCGTAGCGGCGGGCCACTGTCGTGTGGCACCCGCAATAGAGACAGAGCTCGGCGCAAAACGGCACGTGAATATAGATCGAGACCGCCTCGCCGGGCGGCAGGACGGCGAGCCAATTCTCGTACGATCGCGCATCGACATCCGGGCCGAACTGCACGGCGGTCGGATAACTCGTGTACCGCGGAATACGCTGATTGAGATATTTCAGGTCATTCGGTCGCATCAAGCAGGACTAGAGCCGCAGAATGCGCTGCAGGTGTTTGATCCAGATCAAAGCGCCGCCAGGTGAGCGTTCTAGATTTGCTAACCCTCGTAGCAATGGATCCCCTTCCCCATGAGCCACGGGTGAGCGGCGCGCTTTCCGGGAAAGCGCGCCGTTCTTTATGCTTTTGCGGACCATATCCTCAATAAAGCGGCGTGCCGGGAACGAAGGCGTCGAACGCCGCCCAGAATTGCGAGCGGAAGCGGTCCTGCTCCATGAGAATCTCATGCTGGGCGCCGACAATCACGAGATGCGACCCGGCGCGCAGCAAAGAGGCAAAATCCTCGATCGCGGGCGTCGACACGATGGCGTCACTGCCGCCGGCGACGATCAGCATCGGCTGGCGGATATGCGCCGGGAAGCTGCGTTCGTGCATCTCGGCCATGGCGCGGAATGCGGCATCGAGCCATGCCACCGTCGGTGCGCCGAGCGCTAGCGCCGGCTCGGCCTCCAGGATGGCAGCGTTGCGGGCGTAACGCACCGGATCCGAGGTGAGAATATTGCCGACGAAGGGCCGCGATTCGACGATGCTGGTGTCGCTTTTGGGCACATACATCGAGCCGAAGCCGGCCCACCGCATCATCCGCACGACGATCGCTCCCGCCCCCATCGAATAGTCGACGCCGCCGAGCGTGATCAGCGGCGACGTCAGCACCATGCGGTCGAACCAGCGGTGGCCGCGATGGGCGGCGCGGATCAGAATCGTGGCGCCGGTCGAATGGCCCAGCGCAAAGATCGGCGGCGGACAATCCGGCAGCACGATCTCGCGCATGAAGGTTTCGAGATCGATGTCGTAGTCGCCGAAATCGCGCACATATCCCTTGCGGCGGTCGCTCAACGCGCGGTCCGACAGGCCTTGGCCGCGCCAATCGAGCGTCGCGACGGCGAAGCCCTTCGTCCGCAGATCGCGCACGGTTTCGAAATATTTTTCGATCCACTCGCTGCGGCCCTGAAAGATGCACACCGTGCCGCGGCGCCCGGCCGGCGGCTGCCAGCGCGCATAGCGCAAGTTCACGCCATCCGGCGTCTTGATCGTGCCGACGACGTAATTGTCCGGAACGGGATTGGCGGGAATTGAAACGAGTTTCATTGAAAAGGTCAGGCTGGAAAGAGTTGGGCACAAGCGGCTCTCGCTTATAACAGTCCGCGAGTGCCGCTCAACCAAACGGCGCGTTCCGGCGCGCTTTTACCGAGGATTTTCCGGCGGTATCGGGACCCCCGCCCTTGCCCCCTTGCGACACCAAAACGGCATTCCCATATCTGTTTGGTGCAGGCCGGATAGGGCTGCACGTTCATAGGCTTGGCCCATAAGGGCAAGTCATCCGCATGTCGCTTCACAAGGAGGATATGCCATGCGAACTTTCGATCTCGCTCCCCTTTATCGTTCCACCGTCGGCTTCGACCGGCTGTTTTCGTTGCTCGATCAGGGCAGCGACGGCGCCGCTCCCGGTTATCCGCCCTATAATATCGAGCGGACCGGCGACAATGCTTATCGCGTGTCGGTAGCGGTCGCGGGCTTCAATGCGCCGGAGCTTTCGGTCGTTGCGAAGGAGAACACGCTCGCCATCCGCGGCGAGAAAAACGCCAAGGAGGATGAGAAACGCGGTGGCGTGCTGTATCAGGGCATCGCCGCCCGCACGTTCGAGCGCGTGTTCCAGCTCGCCGACTTCGTTCTGGTGAAAGGCGCGAGCCTTGAGAACGGTCTCCTGCACGTCGACCTCGTGCGCGAGATTCCCGAGGCGAAAAAGCCGCGTTCGATCCCGATCAATGTGCAGAGCAACGGCTCGACCGTGATCGCGAACCAGCAGGCTGCGTAAGCGGTCTGAGTTCGGGTGGACTAAGGGAGCGCCCCGGTTATCCGGGGCGCTTTTTCATTGTCGGCGGTTTTCATTGTCAGTCGTTGATCGGCGGAGGCTGCAGCGACTTGCCGGGCTTGGCGGCCACGGGCGCCGGCGGGCCCGGCGGCGTAGGCGGGGTTGCCGGCGCGGCCACGGGCGCGGCACTTGGCTCGGGGGCAGCACTTGGCGCGGAGCCTGTAACTTCCGGCTTTTCTTTTGCTTCCGGCTTATCGGTCTTGCTCTCGCTCACCGCCGCGGCTTTGGCCGCGCTCGGCTTAGCGTCCTCGATCGATTTGCGCGACGCGAGTTCCGGCGGCCGTGGCCGCGGCAATGGCGGCAATATGGTCACGCTGGCGCGCGTTAGCGGATGCGCGGCCGACGGCCGCGATGGCGCGAGCACCTCGCCATTTTCAAGCGGCGCCGATGGCAGATCGTAGCCCGCCGGCTGACCGTAAGGCAGCGGCAGGTCGTCGGGATCAGAGCCATAGGGCATCATTTCAGCCTGCTGGCCGTAAGATCCCGGGCCCGGAACGATCCGATTGACGTCACGGATGGCGCCGGAGCGCGCATCGACGACGACACGCATCAGAATGCCGCGAAAATCGGTCGCCCGCACCACATAGGTCGAACCTTCACGCAGCGGCGGCGCCAGCGGGTCGAAGCCGGACCGGCGCACGGTCCGAGCAATCTCGTAGGGCGGTATGAAACCAAGCGACGGCAACGGCGCGAGCTGAGATGAAGACGTCGCGGGAACCTGTGCCTGACCATGCGAACCGGCCAGCACCAGGAAACACAGAGCCGACGTGGCTATAACGCTCACACGCACGTTTCGGGCCCCTCCCCTGAAGTCCTCAAGAGTCCCCGTACAAGATTAGCTCAAACGCCCGTATGAGATTAACTTAAATTGGGGCGGCCCTTGGGCGCAATTCAGGACTCTTTGCATAGCGCGACAAAACGTTCGATATCCTCGTCCTTGGTGGCAAAGCACGTCACCAGCCGGACCAGGACATTGTCGGTGCCTTCGTCCAAGCCTTCGCTCGATCGCACGTAATAACTCGCGCCAGCGGCCCGAAGCTTGGCGTCGAGCAGCCGCGGCAGCATGGCAAAGACAAGATTGGCCTCGACCGGCCAGACCGGCTTAAGCCCCACCGCGGTCAATTGCGCCGCCAGCCGGTCGGCTTTGGAATTGGCGTGGCGCGCCAGCGTGAGCCAGCAATCGTCGGCGAGAAAGGCCAGAAATTGCGCGGCGATGAAGCGGTGCTTCGACAAAAGCTGCCCGGCGCGCTTGCGCCGTTCGCCGAGATAAGCGGCGCGGGCCGGATCGAAGACGATCACGGCTTCAGCCGCCAGCGCCCCGCCCTTGGTCGCCCCGAACGACAGCACGTCGACGCCCGAGCGCCAGGTCATCTGTGCCGGCGAGGCGTTGAGCCGCACCAGCGCATTGGCAAAACGCGCGCCGTCCATGTGCACGGCGAGCGAGCGTGCATGCGCGATCTCGGCGAGTTCGGCGATCTCGTCGGTCCGATAGATCGTGCCGGCCTCGCTCGCCTGGGTGATCGACAGCGCCGACGGGATCATCTGGTGCGGACTGTGTCCGCCATAGCCGGCGAGCGCGTCTTTCAGCGTCTGCGGCGCGATCTTGCCGCCCGCGCCGGGGAGCCCGACAAGCTTCAGCCCGCCGCCGAAGAACTCGACCGCGCCGCATTCGTCGGTCGCGATGTGGGATTGCCCATGGCAGAGCACGACGCCCCAGGGCGGCGAGACATGAGCCAGCGCCAAGGCGTTCGCCGCCGTACCGGTCGGCACCAGGAACACCGCGACGCCGCGCTCGAAAATCTCGGCCAAACGGCGCTCGACCTGTTTCGTCCAATCATCGTTGCCGTAGCCGAGCGCATAGCCGTCATTGGCCTTGGCGAGCGCTTCGAGAATGGCCGGCGCGACGGGCGCGGTATTGTCGCTGGCGAAATTCACGTCGGTAAATTCACTCGTAGTATCCCAAATTACTAATGGTACCCAATGTCGGATCGGACCTTGCCGCGAAACACCCAATAGGACCAGGCGGTGTAGACCAGGATGACCGGCAGCAGGAAGAGTGTGCCGATCAGAAGGAAGGCTTGCGTGCTCGGCGATGCCGCAGCCTCCCGCAGCGTGAAATGCCCGGGCACGATCATCGGCCACAGACTGATGGCGATGCCGATATAGGACATGACGAACAGGCCCAAAGCGGCGAGGAATGGCGCATATTCCGACCTGTCGTTGAGCGATTGCCACGCATACCAGATTAGGCCGGCGGTGATCAGCGGCACCGGCGCGAGATAGACGATATCCGGGAAGGAAAACCAGCGCCCGGCGATATGCACATCGATATAGGGCGTCCACAGGCTGACAATGCCGATGCCGAGAACGGTGCCGATCAGGCAGCGCCGGCCGAGCGCACGCGCCCAATCCTGCAGCGCGCCCTCGGTTTTGATGATGAGCCAGCCGGAGCCGAGCAGCGCATAGCCGAACATCAAGGCGATGCCGGAAAAAACCGAGAACAGCGTGAAGCAGTCGAACGAGCCGCCGACGAATTGCCGGCCCTGCACATTGAAGCCCTGGATGAAGGCGCCGAGGATCACGCCTTGCGCGAAAGCGGCCAGCGCCGAGCCCGCGGCGAAACCGTGATCCCAGAACGTACGGTGTTCGGCGTCCCGATAGCGAAACTCGAAGGACAGCCCGCGGAACATCAGGGCCAGCAGCATCAAGAGCACCGGAAAATAGACCGCCGGGATGATGATGGCGAAGGCGACGGGAAAGGCGGCGAGGAGGCCGACGCTGCCGAGAATGAGCCAGGTTTCGTTGCCGTCCCAGATCGGAGCGATCGAGTTCATCACCAGATCGCGCGCGCTGCGATCGGGTGCGAAGTTGTAGAGCATGCCGACGCCGAGATCGAAGCCGTCGAGCGCGACATAGAAGAAGACGCCGATGGCAAGAATCGTCGTCCAAATCGGCACCAGGTCGAGCGGTTGCATTATCGTGCTGCCTCCGGTGCGGTCGCCGCCAATGCCTCGATCGGGGATTTCGACCGGCCGCTGACAACTGGCATGGCGTCTTCCGACGCGGTAGGACCCCTCCTGATGATGCGGAGCATGACGCCGATGCCCACCGGGAAAATCACCAGATAGACGGCGACATAGAGCGCGAGCGACAGCAGCACATTGGCGCCGGTCAGCGACGGCGAGACGGAGTCCGCCGTCCGCATCAAGCCGTAGATGGTCCAGGGCTGGCGACCGACCTCGGTCGTCGTCCAGCCGGCGACGACGGCGATGAAGCCAAGGCAGATCGTGAACTGGCAGAGCCGCAGATACCACGCGGTGCGGTCAAGCTGTCCTCGCGCCAACAACACGAAGCCGGCCGCCACCATTGCCAGCATCAACAGCCCGATCCCGACCATGACGCGGAACGAGAAATAGACGACGGCGACCGGCGCGCGCTGATCGGGGGGGAAATCCTTCAGGCCTTTGACCGCGCCGTCCCAGGAATGGGTCAGATAAAGGCTGCCGAGTTTCGGGATGGCGATCTCGGCGAGGTTGCGTTCCGCCGTCTGATCGGGCCAGCCGATGATCGAGGCGGGAACGCCGTTCCCGCCGTCCCAAAGGCCTTCGATCGCGGCGAGCTTGGCCGGCTGATATTCAAGCGTATTGAGGCCATGCGCATCGCCGAGCACGATCTGCAACGGCACGAAGATCGCCAGAAACCACAGCGCCAGCCGCAGCATCAAACGGCCCTCGGCAAGCGACTGGCCGCGGCGCACCGTATAGGCGCCGACGCCGAGCACGACAAAGGCCGTCGTCACGTAGAAAGCGCTCACGGTATGCGCCAGCCGAAACGGGAATGACGGACTGAAGATGATTTCGAACCAGTCCTTGGGGAAATAGCGGCCGTCGACGACTTCGTAGCCGACCGGCGTCTGCATCCAGCTATTGGTGGCCAGAATCCAAAACGCCGAAGACAATGTGCCGCCCGCCACCAACACGGCGGCGAGGAAATGCATCGACGGCGGCACCAGCTTTCGCCCGAACAACAGCACGCCGAGAAATGTCGCTTCAAGGAAGAAAGCGGTGAGCCCCTCATAGGCCAGAAGCGGCGAGATCACGTTGCCGGCGGCGTCCGAAAAGCGGCTCCAATTGGTGCCGAACTGAAACGGCATGACGATACCGGTGACGACGCCCATGCCGAAGGAGATGGCGAAAATCCGCAGCCAGAATTGCGAGAGATTGAGGAAGACGGGGCGCTTGGTCAGCGCATAGGCGCCTTCGAGAAAGGCGATATAGGACGCAAGACCGATGGTGAAGGCCGGCAGCAGAATGTGCCAGCCGACGACCCAGGCAAATTGAATGCGGGATAAGAATTCCGGATCGAGATGCATCGTCCGTGGTCCCGGCGACAATGCGGCTGGCGTTTTTTTTGACCCTACCACGGCGTCACTGCGTGCGATACCGCCGCAGAGTGACGCAGACATGTCCTGCGATGTGTTCCGTCCGCGGCAGAGCTGCGAAAAAACCACCGGGATTTTTTCGCAGCGAGGCCGCAGGCATTGCGCTTGTGCGCGACCCATGATCCACTTGAAGCGCGGGATAATGGAAATATCCGTGACGAACGGGCCGAGCCGGTTCCTTTTCAGTCACGCTTGGGGGCTCTGCGCTTGTGCTTGGGCCGGGAATTTGCCATGTTCTGTATAGGACAGCATTGCTGTCCCAATTGGTGACCCGCAATGCGCGAGCTTCCAGGTTTGGGGGCAGCTGTGCAGAGGGTCTGCCGCCAGGACGAGGGCGCGTCGGACGGCGGCAAGAACAAGCAGCCATTGGCCGGCATGCGAGCATGCGGCACGAAGGTTGCCTCCTAGATTGAAGGGCTCGCCCACGGTGCAGGAAGCCTTTGCGCAGGACGGCGCAATCCTGTGCAGGGGCGAATTGCGTCACAGCCCGAAAGACCGGTGTCTTTCGGGAGACGGCGAGGAACGCGAGTAGGAAGAAGATGGGCGCGGGTAAGATCGTGGACGCGTCAAAAATAGTGGACGCGTCAGTGGCTTTCGGCCTGTTTGATCCGGCGCTGGAAAAGGATTCCTGCGGCGTCGGCTTTATTGCCGATATCAAAGGCCGCAAATCGCACAAGATCATCGAAGACGCGCTGACCATCCTGGTCAATCTCGAGCACCGCGGCGCGGTCGGCGCCGATCCCCGCGCCGGCGACGGCGCCGGCATCCTGGTGCAGATGCCGCACAAATTCTTCGCCAAGAAGGCCGCCGAGCTCGGCTTCACCCTGCCGGAGCCCGGCCACTATGCGGTGGGCGCGCTGTTCATGCCGCACGACGAGGCCTGGCGCAAAGACGTCATGGAGAGCTACGCCGAGGTCGCCGAGAAAGAGGGCATGACTATACTCGGCTGGCGCAATGTGCCGACCGACAATTCGACGCTCGGCAACTCGGTGAAGCCCACCGAACCGTCGAACATGCAGGTTTTCCTCGCCCGCAATCCAAAGATCGCTTCGGAAGACGAGTTCGAGCGGCGGCTCTATATCCTGCGCAAGACGATCTCGGGCTCGCTGTACGGCAAGCGCGAGCGCAGCGTGTCGCACTATTACCCGGTGTCGATCTCGTGCCGCACCATCATCTATAAGGGCATGTTCCTCGCCGACCAGCTCGGCACCTATTATCCCGATCTGCACGATCCGGATTTCGAAAGCGCGCTGGCGCTGGTGCATCAGCGCTTCTCCACCAACACCTTTCCGGCCTGGTCGCTGGCGCATCCTTACCGCATGGTCGCGCATAACGGCGAGATCAACACGCTGCGCGGCAACAACAATTGGATGGCGGCGCGGCAGGCTTCGGTGTCGTCGCCGAAATTCGGCGACGACATCAAGAAGCTGTGGCCGATCTCCTATGAAGGCCAGTCCGACACCGCCTGTTTCGACAACGCGCTCGAATTCCTGGTGATGGGCGGCTATTCGCTCGCGCACGCCATGATGATGCTCATTCCCGAAGCGTGGGCCGGCAATCAGCTCATGAGCGAGAAGCGCCGCAACTTCTATGAATACAACGCGGCTTTGATGGAGCCGTGGGACGGCCCGGCGGCCATCGCTTTCACCGACGGCAGGCAGATCGGCGCCACGCTCGACCGCAACGGCTTGCGCCCGGCGCGATATCTCGTCACCCGCGACGACCGCATCATCATGGCTTCGGAGAATGGCGTTCTTCCGGTGCCGGAGGAAGAGATCGTCACCAAGTGGCGGCTGCAGCCCGGCAAGATGCTGCTCGTCGACCTCGAAAAAGGCCGGCTCATTCCCGACGAAGAGATCAAGTCGCAATTGGCCGAGCGCCACCCTTACGGCGAGTGGCTCAAGAACACGCAAATCGTGCTCGAGGAACTGCCGGCTACTCCGGAAGCGGCGCCGATCTCGAACCTCGCTTTGCTCGATCGGCAGCAGATGTTCGGCTACACCCAGGAAGATCTCAAAATCCTGATGACGCCGATGGCGACGACCGGCGAAGAGGCGGTCGGCTCGATGGGCAACGACACGCCGATCTCGGCGCTGTCCGACAAGGCCAAGCCCCTCTTCACCTATTTCAAGCAGAACTTCGCGCAGGTCACCAACCCGCCGATCGATCCGATCCGCGAGGAACTGGTGATGTCACTCGTTTCCATCATCGGTCCGCGCCCGAACCTGTTCGACCTTGAAGGCACGTCGAAGACCAAGCGCCTCGAAGTGCATCAGCCGATCCTGACCAATGCCAACCTGGAAAAGATCCGCGCCATCACCGATATCGGCGACCATTTCAAGTCGCTCACGCTCGACACGACCTGGGCGGCGGATGGCGGCGCGGCAGGCATGGAAACCGCCATCGTCGATCTCTGCACCAAGGCCGAAGCCGCGGTGCGCGACGGCATCAACATCGTCATCCTGTCCGACCGCCGCGCCGGCGCCGACCGCATTCCGATCCCGTCGCTGCTGGCTTGCGCGGCCGTGCACCACCATCTGATCCGCGAGGGCTTGCGCACCTCGGTCGGCATCGTCGTGGAATCCGGCGAGCCGCGCGAAGTGCATCATTTCGCCTGCCTCGCCGGTTACGGCGCCGAAGCGATCAATCCCTATCTCGCCTTCGAGACGCTGATCGCCATGAAAGGCGAATTGCCGCAGAAGCTCGACGATAAGGAAATCGTCAAGCGCTACATCAAGTCGATCGACAAGGGTCTGCTCAAGGTGATGTCGAAGATGGGCATCTCCACCTATCAGTCCTATTGCGGGGCGCAGATTTTCGACGCGATCGGGCTGAGGTCGGATTTCGTCGCCCGCTATTTCACCGGAACGGCGACCCGCATCGAAGGCGTCGGCCTCGCCGAAATCGCCGACGAGGCGGTGCGGCGGCATCGCGACGCCTTCGGCGACGCGCCGATCTATCGCTCGATGCTCGACGTCGGCGGCGAATATGCCTTCCGAGTGCGCGGCGAGGATCACGTCTGGACCGCAGCGACCGTGTCGGCCTTGCAGCACGCGGTGCGCGGCAATTCGCTCGAGAAGTACCGGCAGTTCGCCAAGATCATCAACGATCAGACGTCGCGGCTCCTCACCATTCGCGGCCTGTTCCGCATCAAGGCGGCGGATGAAGACGGCAGGAAACCGGTGCCGCTCGAAGAGGTCGAGCCGGCGAAGGACATCGTCAAGCGCTTCTCGACCGGCGCCATGTCCTATGGCTCGATCTCGCGCGAAGCGCATACCACGCTCGCCATCGCCATGAACCGCATCGGCGGCAAGTCCAATACCGGCGAAGGCGGCGAGGAATCCGACCGCTTCAAGCCGCTGCCGAACGGTGATTCCATGCGCTCGGCGATCAAGCAGGTGGCCTCGGGACGCTTCGGCGTCACGGCAGAATATCTCGTCAATTCGGACATGATGCAGATCAAGATCGCCCAAGGCGCCAAGCCCGGCGAAGGCGGTCAGCTGCCGGGTCACAAGGTCGACAAGACCATCGCCAAGGTGCGCCACTCGACGCCGGGCGTCGGCTTGATCTCGCCGCCGCCGCATCACGATATTTATTCGATCGAGGATCTGGCGCAGCTCATCTTCGATCTCAAGAACGTCAATCCGGACGGCGACGTTTCGGTGAAGCTCGTGTCGGAAATCGGCGTCGGCACCGTCGCCGCCGGCGTGTCGAAGGCGCGCTCCGACCATGTGACCATTGCCGGCTATGAGGGCGGCACCGGCGCCGCCCCGCTCACATCGGTGAAACATGCCGGTTCGCCCTGGGAGATCGGCCTTGCCGAGACGCACCAGACATTGGTTGCCAACCGGCTGCGCGGCCGCATCTGCGTTCAGGTCGATGGCGGCATCCGCACCGGGCGCGACGTCGTGGTCGGCGCGCTGCTCGGCGCCGACGAATTCGGTTTCGCCACCGCGCCTTTGATCGCCGCCGGCTGCATCATGATGCGCAAGTGCCATCTCAATACCTGCCCGGTCGGCGTCGCGACGCAGGACCCGGTGCTGCGCAAGCGCTTCACCGGCCAGCCCGAGCACGTTATCAACTACTTCTTCTTCGTCGCCGAGGAAGTGCGCGAGCTGATGGCGGAAATGGGCTACCGCTCGTTCGACGAGATGATCGGCCAGATGCAGATGTTCGACCGGCACAAGCTGATCGCGCACGGCAAGGCCAACGGGCTCGATTTCTCAAAGCTGTTCACCAAGCCGGAAGTGCCGGCCGAGGTCGCGATCTTCAACAGCGAAGCGCAGGACCATAAGATCTCTGACATCCTCGACCGCAAGCTGATCGCACAGTCGAAAGCGGCGCTCGAAGGCCGGGCGTCCGCGCATATGAGCTTCCCGATCAAGAACGTCGACCGCACCGTCGGCGCCATGCTGTCGGGCGCGATCGCCAAGCGCTACGGGCACGAAGGCCTGCCGCACGACACCATTGTCGCGCGCTTCACCGGCACCGCCGGGCAAAGCTTCGGCGCCTTCCTCGCCCGCGGCGTCACTTTCGAGCTTTACGGCGACGCCAACGATTATGTCGGCAAGGGCCTGTCCGGCGGCCGCATCGTGGTGCGCCCGCCCGATGAATCCGGAATCATCCCGGAGGAATCGATCGTCGTCGGCAACACCGTGCTTTACGGCGCCATCGAGGGCGAATGCTACTTCCGCGGCGTCGCCGGCGAGCGCTTTGCCGTGCGCAATTCGGGCGCCGTCGCCGTCATCGAGGGCGCCGGCGATCATTGCTGCGAATACATGACCGGCGGCGTGGTGGTCGTGCTCGGCGCCACCGGCCGCAACTTCGCCGCCGGCATGTCGGGCGGCATCGCCTATGTGCTCGACGACGACAGCACGTTCGCCTCGCGCTGCAACATGGCCATGGTCGAACTCGAGCCGATGCCGGGCGAGGAAGACATCAACGCCAAGATCTTCCACCAGGCGCGCGATCTCGAAGCCCACGGCATGGTCGACATCATGTCGGATATGAGCCGCTTCGACGGCCACCGGCTGCATCACCTGATCACGCGCCACGAGCGCTTTACCGGCTCCACGGTCGCGGCAAAGATTTTGGCCGAGTGGAAAACGTGGTATCCGAAATTCAAGAAGGTCATGCCGGTCGAGTACCGCCGCGCTCTCAACGAGATCAAAGCGGCGGCTATCGCCGCGGAATGATGCTGCGAGAGCGTTCGCCACGTAAGTCTCAAGAGAGTTTGCGCTTTGGGTAAGGTCACCGGCTTCCTGGAATATGAACGCGAGGATCGCGACTACGAGCCGGTCGCCGAGCGCGTGCGCCATTATCGTGAATTCGTGCAGCCGCTGCCGGAAGGCGATTACGTCACCCAGGCCGCGCGCTGCATGAATTGCGGCGTGCCCTATTGCCAGGGCACCGGCTCGGTTGCGCCCGGCACGCCGGGCTGCCCGGTCAACAACCAGATCCCGGACTGGAACGACCTCATCTATCACGGCGACTGGGACGAGGCCGCGATCAACCTGCATTCGACCAACAATTTCCCGGAAGTGACCGGCCGCGTCTGTCCGGCGCCGTGCGAGGCGTCCTGCACGCTCAACATCGACGAGAACCCGGTCACCATCAAATCGATCGAATGCGCCATCGCCGACCGCGCCGTCGCCGCAGGCCTCAAGCCGGAAAAGCCGTCAAAGCGCACCGGCAAGACAATCGCCATTGTCGGCTCAGGACCCGCAGGCATGGCCTGCGCGCAGCAATTGGCGCGCGTCGGCCACGACGTTCACGTCTACGAGAAATGGGCCAAGGCCGGCGGCCTGCTGCGCTACGGCATTCCCGATTTCAAGATGGAAAAGATCCACGTCGACCGCCGCGTCACGCAGATGGAGGCGGAAGGCGTCACCTTCCATTACGGCGCCCATGTCGGCGTCGATGTCCCCGGTGACAAGTTGCTCAAGGACTACGACGCCGTCGTGCTGACCGGCGGCGCCGAGAAGGCGCGCGATCTGCCGGTGCCCGGCCGCGAGCTCAAGGGCATTCATTTCGCCATGGATTTCCTGCCGCAGCAGAACCGCCGGGTCTCCGGCGAAAAGGCGAACGGCGCCGAGCCTATACTCGCCACCGGCAAGCACGTTGTCGTCATCGGCGGCGGCGACACCGGCTCGGACTGCATCGGCACCTCGTTCCGCCAGGGCGCGCTGTCGGTGACCAATTTCGAAATCATGCCGCAGCCGCCCGACCACGAGAACAAGGCGCTGACCTGGCCGAACTGGCCGCTGAAGATGCGCACCTCGTCGAGCCACGAGGAAGGCGCCGCGCGCGACTTCGCGGTGATGACGACCAAATTTTCCGGCGAGAACGGTGCGGTGAAGGTGCTGCATTGCGTGCGGCTCGACGCCAAGCTGCAGCCGCTTCCCGGCACCGAATTCGATATCCCCGCCGATCTCGTTCTCCTGGCGATGGGTTTCGTGCATCCGGTGCACGAGGGCCTGGTCAAAAGCCTCGGTCTCAAGCTCGACCAGCGCGGCAATGTCGCCGCCTCGACCGACGATTACCGCACCTCGCTCGACAAGGTCTTTGCCGCCGGCGACATCCGCCGCGGCCAGTCGCTCGTCGTCTGGGCGATCCGCGAAGGCCGCCAGGCCGCGCATGCGGTCGATCAGTTCTTAATGGGATCGAGCACGCTGCCGCGGTGATCAAACTCTGCTCCGTCATCCTGAGGTGCGAGCGAAGCGGACATCGGACCTTGGAGCCGCCGCGTCCAAGGTCGACGTGGCCAGCTACCCAGTCCGTCTACTGAACGACTGCGCTCAGGCGTATTGCCTTACCCATTCTTGGTGGGTGGGGCCTGGACATCCTTCTTCGTGTCTATCACCGCAGTGACAAAACGCCCGTCCTTTTCCTGCTCCTCGCAGATATAGACGTCCTGGATAGGGTTGTGTGTTACAGGGTCGAAGCGGAAAGGCCCGCGGGGCGCTGCAAACTGAACCTTCGTCATTGCTTCGGCGAACTTATCCTTGTCGGAAGTGTCGCCGTCGGTCGCCTGCAACGCCGTATCGAGCACTTGCATCGATACATAGCCATAGTCGGAGAAGAGATTCGGATATTCTTTGGTCTTGTCGCGATAGGCGGCAACAAACTTTTTGTTCACCGGATTATCGAGCGTATCGGTGTAGATCGTTGACGATAAGACGCCAAGCGCCGCCCGTCCCTGTTGCTCGACAGTCGTCGCGTCGACGAAGCCAGCAAAACCAGCAAGCCGAGCCTTGATGCCGGACTCCCCCCATTGCTGCACGAAGCGAATGGGGTGCGCCCCGCCGCTGGAAAAATCGTAGACAACCGGCGGATCAAGCGAGCGAAGGTCGGTAAAGTAAGGGCTGTAGTCGGTGACTGTAAGCGGAACATAGATCTCCTTGATGATCTTGCCGCCTTTGGCGATGAAAGGCGCCATGACTTCCGCTGCAACATCGCGGCCCCCGGCATAGTCCTCGCTCATCACCACCATCTCCTTGGCAATATTGTCGTAGATCCACTCCGCGAACGGATGGCAGAGTTGCCAGGAAGAGATTGAGGAACGGAACAAATAAGGTATGCGCTCCCAAGTGATTGCATCGGTTCCGGCACCGGAGATCAAGAGGAACGTCTTGCTTTGCTTGATGAAGTTTAGAACGGCAAGTGCGACATTGCTGCCTTGAAGGCCGACAATCAAATCGACGTTGTCACTCGCAACGAATTTCCGGACCTTCTCGAGGCCGATCTGCGGACTGAATTGATCGTCCTCCTTGAGGAGTTCGACCTTGCGTCCTGCGAACGTATTGCTCACTTCATCAAGATAAACGTTAATGCCGGACCAGTTCCAATCGCCGGTCGAAGCTGCCGGGCCGCTGAATGTATTCAGCACCCCGATCTTAAGCGGCACACGCGAGGCTGCGAGGATCGCGGGAGCCGACACCGTGCTCGTCAGTGCGACTGTTGCGGCCGTACCGACCTTCAAGATTTCGCGCCGCGTGATCCCCGGCTTCCGATCCGACTTTGCCATTTGTTTCCTCCCCGTTTTTATGTCGAACTTACGAGGTGCGCGCTGCGCCTCAATTGGTGGGCCCTTGCATTATATTGATCGACAGATGCGGTGTCGCCTGTTGGCATTTCAGCGACATCGGTCGCGTTCCCGAACAAGTCCGTTATGAGAGCCGAGGCGGACGAGATCGTAGCGGAATGCGACTTCGCTGTACGACCCGTGGCGACATGGTCGGGTATCCGCCGAACGGGAAAAACCAACGCTTCAATTGAATTGACTGGGCGTCGCCGGGCATGCTTGTTGCGTACCGGATCGCCTCATAATCCAGGTAGTACCGCGCCCATGCCCAAACTCTACGAAGCACTCGCCGAAGCGTTCCTTGCGGAGGGAATAGACACGCAGTTCGTCCTGATGGGCGACGGCAACATGCACTGGTCCACCGCCTTTGCCAAACTGCCGGGCGTGCATACCGTCCACGTCAGGCACGAGCACGCTACCGTAGCGGCGGCGACAGCCTACAATGTAGCAACCGGCAAGGTCGCCGTCGCCTCGGTCACGTGCGGCCCTGGCGTGACCCAGTTGATGACGGCGCTGCCGGCCGCGGTTCGCGCCCGCCTGCCGATGGTGGTGTTCGCCGGCGAGTCGCCGATCAACGCCAAGTTCTACAACCAGTACATCGACCAGGCGCCACTGGTGACGGCGACCGGCGCGCATTACATCGCCGCGCATAGCGTGCCGCGCATGATGGACTACGTGCGCGAGGCCTTCCACATCGCCAAGTACGAGCGGTGCCCGGTGGTGCTGGGCATTCCCTACGACCTGCAGAAGGTCGAATACATGGCCAACCAGCCCTACGAGACCTCGGCGATGTACCAGCCCAAGGTCGGGCGCATGCAGCCCGATCCCGAGGTCGTGGCCGAGGCCGTCGAGCGGCTGGCCGCGGCAAAGCGGCCGATCATCCTCGGTGGCCGCGGCGTGCTGTGGTCCGGCGCGCGAGATGCGGTGATCAAGCTCGCCGATCGCTGCGGCGCCCTGCTCTCCAACACGCTGCCCGCGCGCGGTCTTTTCCACGACCATCCGTTCGGGCTCGGCACCACCGGCAGCTACTTCACGTCATTGGGCAGAGAGATGTACGAGTCCGCGGACGTCGTGCTCGCGGTCGGTACGAGCCTGTCCTACTACGTCGGCGGCGGGCACTATTTCGCAAAGGCCTGCAAGATCCAGTTGGACGATGCCCCGCGCGGCTTGCGCGATGGGCAGAAGGCCGCCGACATCTACGTCAGATCGGATGCGCGCGTCGGCGTCGAGGCAATCCTTGCCGGCCTCGACAAGAAATTGGGCGTTGGCAGACCGACGGCGGCGGCCATCCGCTCGAAAGAGCTCGCGCATCGCATCGCGACCGAGCCGGCGGATTCGATGCCGTTCGACATCGCGCCTGGGGTGCTCGATCCACGCGAGGCGATCCGCGCCATCGACGCGGTCGTTCCAAAGGATTGGGACGTCGTCGGCGGCAGCGGCCATCAGGCCTATTTCAACACCCAGATGCGCGGCCGGCCGGCGGAGCGCTACACGACGGTCCGTGAATTCGGCGCGGTCGGCAACGGCCTGTCCTATGCGCTTGGGGTTGCGGCCGCGCGCCGGCAGGGCCGCGACGGCAAGATCGTGCTGTTCGAAGGCGATGGTGGGCTCCTGTTCCATATCCAGGAACTCGAGACCCTCAAGCGTTGCGGATTTCGCATCCTGATCTGCGCCATGAACGACGGCGGATACGGCTCGGAGTTTCACAAGCTGCGCGCCGACGGCCTCGACGACAGCTTGGCTGTGTTCGGCCGGCCCGCGCTCGAAAACATCGCACGCGGCTTCGGCCTGCGCGGCCACGAGATACGCGATGTGTCGGTAATCCCAAAGCTGTTCGCCGACTTCGCCGCTCAGGGCGAAAGCGAAATCTGGAACATCCAGATCTCAGATCAGGTCACGGCGCCGGTGATCCGCCAGACCATCAAGCGCGGCCACGGCAATATGTGAGCGTTTCTAGCACGGCCACGGCCAGTCGCTCGTCCTCTGGGCGATCCGCAAAGGCCGCCAGGCTGCGCATGCGGTCGACAAGTTCCTGATGGGATCGAGTTTGCTGCCGCGCTAAGCCGCGTAGAAGCTGCTTTCACAAAAACTGCTCGTCCCCGCGAAAGCTGGGACCCAGCCTTCCTGCTCAGACGCGCTGGATTTCGCCGTCACTATTTCATTGACAATTGTCACCGAATAAGTTACATTCCGGTTGCGAATCGAATCTCGCTCGTAAGGACGCTTTCGGGAGGCATCCCGGAGGTTGGGGCGAGTGCGGTGCCTGCGGGCGGACTTGCAATCCGCTCCCGGGCAGCTTCGGGCATCAGCCGCCCAGCACTACGGACTGGGATGCGAGGTGCTCGCTGGACGATAAAGGGACAGGTTGGGGCGGGTAACGCCCGCATAAACTGCGTCGGTTCTGCCCCCGGAAGGGGGATGATTACAGGATCGGCGCTCCGCCAAGTCCCCGGAAGCATGGCCTGAAGCTGCACCTTGGCGATGCATAGTCCCAAGGGAAGAACCGTGGTGGAACCCCGACAGGCGAGCGCGCCCGCAGCGGAGGGTCGGCGCAAGCCGGCACTCTCGTGGCGCGAGCCGCACCCGCTGGTGCGGAACATGAAACACTGCGTCTGTCGGCGTTCCGCTTCCTTATTTTTCTTTGGTTCTTCGGTTCTTTTCTCTTTCGTCATTGCCGGACTTGATCCGGCAATCCATACGGCAACAAAGCGCGATCGAACTTTCAGTCGGCTTCTGCAAGCCGCACGTCAGCATGGACCACCGGGTCAAGCCGGTGGTGACGAGGAGAAGTGTTGCTTCTTCCTTCCCTGCGAAAACGGGGCAGGAAGAATGCACCCGTCGCTGTTTGAAATTAGAATCGGGAAGAAACTCGCGAGAATCTGAAACGCGCGCTGCGAGGCGTCAGCTCACGGCTAATGGCCGGGCTGATAGCCCCTGCGGCTGCCGTCGTTGTTGAAGTAATTCATGCCGCCATTCGCGGTCGGCACGCTGTAACCGACGCGATTGCCGGCGCTGTCGTAGATGCCGTTGCTGCTGTTGTAATTGTTGGCGCTGTTTTGCCAATCTTGCGGACTGTTCTTCCAGTCTTGCGCGCTGTTCTGGTAGTTCTGCGGGCTGTTCTGCCAGTTGTCCGGATTGTTGCGCCAGTTCTGCGGACTGTTCGCCCAGTTTTGCGAGCTCGGCGAAGCGTTCTGCAGGTAGGTCTGAGCGAAGCCCATGCTGCAGGCGAAAATCACCGGAAGCACCGTGCCTGAATACAGGACAATCTTGCGCCAGCTTTTCATCACCGATCTCCTGGTTGCCGATCTTTGCAAACGCAGAAAACGCCCGTGCGTTTCCAGAAGAGCCGACTGACCTTACGATCGGGTGGAGCCGATCCGATCATTTTTGCGATAAGTCGCAGCGATCGGTGCGCCGCCGCGGGGCGAGCGCGCGCATGGCCCGCGATCACGCGCGCAGTAGCTTCGCGGAATTGGCTTCGCAGCGTTGGCGTCGCAAAGCTGACTTTCCAGAGTTGCAAATATCCGCTATAGCCGCATCGGGGTTGAAGGGGGAAGTCGCATGGTAGTGCGTAAAGGTGTTGCGTCGGCGGCATTGCTGTCGGCGACGTTGTCGATGTTGGGCGGCTGCGTGTCCTAGGTTCAATTGGCCAATAACAAAGGCCAGACGGCACAATGCAACGCGGCCGGCGTGAGCCTCGTCAGCTCGGTGGTCGCCGCGGTCCAGCAGAAAGGCTGCATCGACCGCTACAAGGGCCAGGGTTATCACCAGGTCGCCCTCCCCGCAGCACCGGTGTCGCCATGGACCATCGCCCCGGCAAAAATCACCGGCAAGGCGCAGGCGAACCAATGCAACACCTATGGCGCGGGCTTGGCCGGCGTGTTCATTGGAGCGCGGATGCAGCTCGCCTGCACGTCGGCGGCTCCGGCTTCAACCGCCAAAGCATCGCAGAGCCAACCATCGCAGAAATAATCTCGGCAGAAATAATATCGCCGTCAGAATCCGCCGCCGATATCTTTCGGCGGCCGCGGCGCGCCGTCGAGCGACGCGCCTGACGAGCGGCGGGACTTCGGTGCGGCCTGATCTGGCGCCGGCTTGGTCTTGCTGTCGGCTGTCTTATTATCGGGCTGTTTTTTCGCGTCGCCTTTCTTCGGCGCGGCCACAGGCGCGGCCTGTTCGGGCCCCGGCAGCGGCCCGGTGTCGGCGGTCGCCGCATTGGCGTCGGCGCCGCGGCGCGGCCAGCTGAAATCGTCGGCGCGGCCCGAGGGCGCCGCAATCGCATCGCCATGCGTCAGCACCTTGGCCGCCACCGGATCGGTGGACGTGATCTGCGCCGGACGGCCGCCGCCGAGCAGGTCGCCGCTCTCGCCGCCGCTCAACGACAGCGGCACGACCGGACCGACATCGGGATGCGTGCCCACCGCCACGGCGGGCTTCGGCGCCGTCGCATCCGGGCCGGGCAACGCCACCGGCATCGCGCGGTTCGACATCAGGCGGCGCAATTCCTGATCGACATAGCTCGCAAGCTTCACCGCGCCGGCTTTGGTGAAATGCACGCCATCCGCGGTGCGCAGCTTCCGGATCTGACCTTCGAAATCCGGCCCCTGCACCGTGTAGCGGCCCTGGTCGTCGACGAAGCCGTCCCAGATGTCGACATAACCGATGCCCGCCTTGTCGGCGCGCTCGCGATAGATTTCGTCGAGATAGGCCATGTCGCTCGTCGACTTGGTGCCCCGGACCGCGGGCAGCCCGACCCAAAGGATCGGTACGCCCTTCGCCTTGAGCGCAGTTGATCATCTCGTCGACGCGCCGGCCGTAGATCTCGGCCCATTTATCGGTGTGGAATTCAAACGAGGCGCCCGACGCCGTCGGCTGCGCATTACCGCCTGAAGCGGGAGCTTGCGCGCCGCCCTCGGCGTCGGCGGCCGCCGATTGCGGCGGCGGATTTTGCGGTGCCGGCGTTTGCGCCTGCGCCTGTCCGGGTGCCTGTCCTGGTGCCTGTCCGGGCGTTTGGCCTGGCGATTGTCCCTGCGTCTCCCCGGGCTTCGGCGGAGCGGGTTTCGGCGCGACGCGGTCGCGCAGCGGCAACCGGTCGTTCAGGCCGAGCATGACGACGATGGCATTCGGCTTTTCGCTGGCGAGCACATCCTTGATCGCGGCCGACCAGTCGAGCGTATCGTTCTTCGCGTCATAACGGACGAGGCCCGATGTCGGCCTGATCTTGCGCACCACGCCCATATCCGGCTGATCGGAATAGGTCTCATCCAATCCATAAGCGAGCCAATCGGCGAGCGAGTTACCGATCACCACGATGTTGTTCGATGGCGGATTGTCGAGCTTGCGCGGCGGCGGCGCCTTGGAATAATCGGCGGCCGGCGGCGCCGGGCGGATGAAGCGATCGCCGAAGAAAAAATCGTCGCGCTGCTGCGGCTGCTGATAGCGCTGCGAATTGCCGCCGTAATAGCCGCCGTCGCCATTGTAATAGCGGTCGCCGAAAAACTGCGCCTGCGCCGTTCCGGCCAAAGCGGACAGACCCACAACAAGCGCGCCCACGACAAGCGCGGGCGCGAGCCGCCGCAATCTGAGCCACTTGGTATTGCGCAACGCCATAAGGCTATTCCAATCCGGAACCTAATATAGGACGCGACCGGCTCGCCCGGCGAGCCCATTTGACACAAATATCTGCAACGCAAATACTTGAACACAATCGCGAAAACGGGATACCGCGTTTCCAGCGGGATCATCCCCGGCAAAAGTGACGGTTTGAGGATGCCAGAGCATGATCCCGAAAAGTGGAAACCGGTTTCCCGCCTTCGCGAAGCCCGCTTCGGCGGGCGAAGGAAGGTCGGAAAAGATCATGCCCAAACAGGCCGTTATTGCTGGCGCAGGCGGTCCAGCACTTCGCTCGAGGCAAAACCGTCGGGAATCAACCCGATCGAGGACTGAAAGCTGCGGATGGCAACCCGCGTTTGCGGACCCAACAGCCCGTCGGGCGGACCGATATTGAAGCCGCGCTGGGCCAAACGCTGCTGCAACTCATAGCGCTCGTCGACAGTGAGCACGCGCTCGTCGCGCGGCCAGCTTTGCACGAACGGCGCGCCGCCGCGCATGCGGTCGGCGAGATAGCCGATGGCGAGCGCATAGGCTTCGGCGGGATTGTATTTCATGATGACGCGGAAATTCTGCAGCATCAGAAAGGCCGGCCCGCGCGCGCCCGCCGGCACCAGTAAATAAGCGCGATCCTCGGGATGCGGGAACGCGGCGCCATCGGCGCGCTTGACGCCAAGCTCCAGCCATTGGCCTAACGTCATCTGCTTACTGCGGTCGGCGAGCAGATAGTCGAAATTTTGCGGCAGCATGACTTCGTAGCCCCAGGTCTCGCCGGGAACCCAGCCGTCCGTTTTCAGGTTGTTGGCGGTCGAGGCGATCACGTCCGGCACCGAGTTGACGACGTCGCGATGGCCGTCGCCGTCGAAATCGACGGCATAGCGCTTGAACGTGGTCGGCATGAATTGCGTCGGGCCGAACGCGCCGGCCCACGAACCGATCAAATGCTCGGGCGGCACGTCGCCGCGCTGCAGGATTTCCAGGGCCGAGAGAAACTCCTCGCGAAAATAGTCGCGGCGGCGGCCGACGCAGGCGAGCGTCGCGGTCGAGCGGATGACCGGACGGGTGCCGCCGAGCGCGCCGTAATCGGATTCGACGCCCCAGATCGCGGCGACGATCGCCGGATCGACGCCGTAGCTGCGCTGCACGGCGGCAAAGACCGGGGCATATTGCGCGAGCAGCGCGCGGCCATGCGCAATGCGGTCGTCGCTCACCAGCAGATCGAGATAATCCCACGGCGCCTTGGTGAATTCCGGCTGCGCGTCGAGCAAATCCATGATGTGCAGATCGGGCGTCAGGCCCGAGGTGAAGCGATCGTAATTTTCGCGGCTGATGCCGCGCCGCGCCGCGTCGGGCCACATATTGGCGATGCAATTGTTGAAGTCTGCGGCCGCAGCTTGGATTGCGTCCGCGGTCATCAGCGGATTGCCGGAAGCGCCGGACTGGCCGCTCCAGGGCGTTTCGTCGCCGGGGCCCGGAACCGGGCTCGCCGCCGGGGGTTGAAACAAGTGCGTGAGCCAGTTGTCCGGTTTGTCTTGTGCCAGACCCGGCGCGGCAAAGCCGAACAGGGCCACGGCGAGGCAAGATACCAGCAACAAGGAAGGCGGAAAGCGGCGCATGCGCGAAAGGACGTCCTTGGTTACCGGGCTTATGGCGTCTCGACCTGCGGCGTTTCTACTTGCGGTCGCACAATCAGTCCTCTGCTCATGAGCGTCGAATCACTAACAGCGGGTTGTCGCAGCCAAAAGCGCGACGATTATTCACCGAGCAGCAATAAGATGCAGACTAGGCTATAAGCCGCACTCGGACTGTCCGGGCTTAGCCGTTCTCCGGGGCGGCCGGACGACGAAACAGGACTTTATCGCGCAATTTTGGCAACAATTCTGACGTGAATTTCGCCCTGCCTCACGCCGGCAATTCCCGTAAGCTTGGCATCATCTCGCTGGTAACCCATTCTCCGGTAACTCATGACCCACGTCCGTAAAGCCGTATTTCCCGTCGCCGGCCTTGGCACCCGGTTTTTGCCCGCGACCAAGGCGATGCCGAAAGAGATGCTGCCCGTGGTCGACCGGCCGCTGATCCAGCACGTCGTCGACGAGGCGCGCGAGGCCGGCATCGAGCATTTCATCTTCGTCACCGGACGCAACAAAGCCGTCATCGAGGACCATTTCGACCGCCAGTTCGAGCTGGAAATGACGCTGCTCGAGCGGCAGAAGCGCTCGGCTCTCGATCTTCTCGCGCGCGATCTGCCGGCGCCGGGCACGACGAGCTTCACGCGCCAGCAGGAGCCGCTCGGACTGGGGCATGCGGTGTGGTGCGCGCGCGAATTGATCGGCCACGAGCCGTTCGCGCTGCTGCTCCCCGACGTGCTGGTCCAGCACGAGCGGAGCTGCCTGGCGCAGATGATGGACGCGGCGCGCGAGTTTCCGGGCAAGGCCAATATCGTCGCGGTGGAGGAAGTGCCGCGCGAGCGCGTCGATCAATACGGCGTCGTCGGCGTCGGCGAGCGCAAAGGCAAGATGTTCGCGATCACCAGCATGGTGGAAAAGCCGCCGGTCGATCGCGCACCGTCAAATCTCATTCTCACCGGCCGCTATATCCTGCAGCCGGAAATCCTCGATCTTCTGGCCAAGCAGGAACGCGGCGCCGGCGGCGAAATTCAATTGACCGACGCCATGATCCAGTTGGCGCGGACACAACCGTTTTTCGGCCTGCAATTCGACGGCCGCAGCTTCGATTGCGGCTCCAAGATCGGTTTTCTCGCGGCCAACGTGTCTTACGCGCTGGCGCGCGACGATATCGCGCCGGGCTTCCGCGCCGAGATCAAGAAGATCCTCGGTTATTAACTTTAGGGCTTTCTGCCGGTCAGGCCGATCATGGCGGACATGCCGCCGTGGGCCGCGCCCTCGTGAATTTCGCGCTCTTCTTCGACGAACCTCAATTCGCGGAAATCGCCGAACGCCTGTTCCAGCATCGCCCGCGTATAGAGATGCTCGATCTGCTTCGGTCCGCCGGTGCCGTAGTCCAACTGCTTGGGCGTGTAGCCCTGCAGGATAAGAAGACCGCCGGAGTTGAGCGCGCGCCGCATGCCGGCCCACTTCAACGGCCGTTCTGCGGGCGTGCTGAACTGCGTGAAAATCTCGACCACGACGTCGAACGCCGCTTCCGGATAAGTCCAGGCGTGGACATCGGTCTGCACGAATTCGATGCGGCGCACATTGCGTTCGGCCGCAAACGCCCGCGCCTTCTTTTGCGCCGCGGGCGAAAAGTCGATCGATACGACGTCGAGCCCCTGTTCCGCGAGCCACACGCCGTTGCGGCCTTCGCCGTCGGCGACGGCAAGCGCCCGGCCGGACCGCGGCAGCAAGGATTTGCAGGAGGCGAGAAAATAATTCGGCTCTTTGCCGAAGATATGTTCCGGCACGGCATAACGCGCTTCCCAGCGCTCGTATTCATTCACGACTTCACTCACGGCGACCTCCGCGGGGGGACAAGATCGCCTCACATGCCAGGATCAGCGCTGCAAGCGCAAGGTCAGAAGCACCGAGGTCGACTGGTAGGCGTTGCCGCTCTGCGTCGAGGTGAGCCAATCGTGGCGCAACTGCGCCTTGAGCTGCATGAACGGATTCAATTTATAAACCAGACCGGCCACACCGTAGTAGCGATCGTCCTGACGCAATTCGCCGACATAATCGTCGTGGCCATAGCCGAACGTTCCGGTCGCGATCAGCCAGCGCCGCAGCGCATGGTCGACCTCGACGCTGACGTCGCGGCTAAACGAGCCCGACACGCCCTGCAGGGTTGATTCGTAGACTTGCGACGTCGCGGTGAGCTTCACGCTCGTCAAACCGGTCGCCAGCCACAACAGCGAACCGTCGAGCGTCATGCCGGCGATGTTCGGCAAGGTCGGATCTTCATAATTGCGCTGCAGATAGCCGACCGCCATCTCGCCGACGAGCATGGAGCTGCCGAGCTTGAACTCGCCGCCGAATTTAGCGCTGGTGCCCGTCGAGCTGCGATCCTCGCCGAAAAAATCGACGGGAAAATCGTAGTTGCGCTTGTCTTCGCTGACTTCCACGAACGGCTTGAAACCGGGATCGATCTCGTAGGCCAAGCGGAAAATTCCGGCATATTGATCGTAGGCGCGGTCGTCGTTGTTGGCGGTTTCGCCGTCGGTGAAGTGCGAATTCTGATACGTCGTGCGATCGATCGTGCCCTTGAGGGTAGCGTCGAAGCGGCTGAATTGCTGTTCTACGCCGACGGTGCCGCCGACGGTCGTATCGATCGGCAGTTTGGCGAGGTTGGCCTGAATGTTCGGGCTGCCGGGATTGTCGGTCGATATGATGAACCGGTTCTCGAGCAGTATCTGGGTGTCGCGCGTGACGTCGATGCGGCCGTCGATCTTCGAATTCAGATAGGGGCGATTGAGCGACGGCTGAAACGTGTCGTTGCC
This sequence comes from uncultured Alphaproteobacteria bacterium, assembly GCA_963761185.1. GTDB lineage: Bacteria > Pseudomonadota > Alphaproteobacteria > Rhizobiales > Xanthobacteraceae > BOG-931. The sequence continues at coordinate 2,211,488 of CAVXFY010000009.1, read as the reverse complement.
ATACCAGTAGTAAGAGCCGGTGATGTCGGCGGTGAGCGAGTTGCTCGTCCAGTCGGAGCGCGCATGCAATTCCGGCGCGACGATGAAAGTGGACGAGCCGGGGCCGCCCGGCGTGTGCTGCGGATTGTTGTCGTAGCCGGCGGAGAGTTCGACGGCGGGCAGGACGATGAACGATCCCGCCCTCATGCCCAGCGCCTCGTAGGGATCGCCGCCGATAAACGGCAGCGTCGGCCGCGGCACCGCGCCGAGCGGCAGCGTGCCGGGTATCGGAGTGCCGGGCGGCGGCGTGCTCGCGGGCGAACTGACGTCGAGCGGCGGCGGAATGGGGAGTATCGCGCCGGGGCGACTCGCGGCGGTCAGGGGATGCACTTCGGCCGGCGGGTTGCTGATGGGCAATTGGTCGGGCGGCGGCGGCAGGGCCGCACCCGGCCGCTGCGCGGCGCGCAGCGGATAGATCTCTGGCGGCAGAGGTGGCGGAGGCGTCGGCGGGCGCGACGGCACTTCCGGCGGCGCCGGCACCGGATCGAAGGTCGTGGTCTCCTGCGGCGGCACGATCGCCGCGCCGCCATTAGCGATGGGCGTGCGCGGCTTGCGCTTCGAATTGCTGGAATTGAATCCGGTATCGCCCGCGCCAAAGCCAGTCGGGCTGCCATAGACCGGCGGCGCCGCCGACACGGCCGGCCCAGTAAAGGCGTCGGCGGGCGGCGCCTGGTCGGCCGTCACGGCATTGCCGCGGAGCATGAAGCGCGAAGGATTGTTCGGACTGCCCTGCAACGAGGGCAGGAACAGATCGGCGTCCGGATCAGCGGCCGCGGTCTGCGCGTTTGCCGGCGCGGTCTGCGCGCGACTTGGCGTCTGACACAACGCAAGCGTCGCGCAAATTACCAAGGCGCCGGCCAATGGAGCTAGCCCGGCGACGCTGCGTGCGCTTTTCGGTCGGCAACGGCGCGGCACCTGCGACCTTCTCGCCCCGAAGCCGCAATCGCCTGTCCGCGTCACCTTCGAAGCTGCCAAACCGGACCACCGTCAAGGAACTGGACTCGCGCCTCGGAACCCCGCGCGGCACGGCGCCACGCGATAGCCAGCACGGCCCGCCGGACGGTGGGCCGCTGGTTAACGGAGTTAAAACGGATATGGTTAACGCGAGGTTGATTGGGGCTTTGTGGGCCGCGCTGTCCTCTGAATTCCCGCGGAAACGAGCCGTGTAGGCGACCTAGCTAGGCCTTGCGCTCGTAACGGCGCCAGGCCGGAATCAAAAGGACGGCGAGCACGACGAGCGCCACGGCTTCTGCCGGCCAGGGCCAGTGCGCGACCGAAACCACCATGCCGACGAGAACCGCCGCGAAGCCGAGCCAGAGCGCGAAGCGGCCGGGGCGCAGCGCCTCAGCGACGAACAGCGCGAGCGCAAGACCGAACCACACCCATGATGTGAGAGAGTCGCCATTCATCATAGCTCACACCCAGCCCTTGAGCTCGCGTATCGCCAGTTGCCAGATCATCAGCATGCCGGCTTGGCTGTCGTTGAGGCACGGGATCGCCGCAAAATTCTGGCCGCCATAGCGCTTGAACACATGCGCGTTCTCGACCGCGATCTCTTCCAGCGTTTCGAGACAATCGGCGGAAAATCCCGGCGTGATCACGACCAGGTTCTTCACGCCCTTCTTGGCCAACGACTTCATCGTCTTGATCGTATAGGGCTCGAGCCATTTGGCGCGGCCGAAGCGCGACTGGTAGGTCAGCATCAGCTTGCTCTCATCGAGCCCCATCTGCTGGCGCAGGAGCTGCGTGGTGCGCACGCACTGGCTCTCATAGGGATCGCCCTTGTCCGAGCACTCCTTCGGCAGGCCGTGATAGGACGCGACAATCACGTCGGGCGTAAACGACAGCGACTTGATCTCGGCTTTGAGCGAAGACGCCAGCACTTCGATGTAATAGGGGTCATCGTAATAGGCCGGCAGAATGCGGATCGCCGGCTGGCGGCGCTGCTGCATCAGAAAGCGAAACACCTCGTCGCAGACCGTCGCGGTGGTGGCCGCGGCATATTGCGGATAGAGCGGCATGACCAGGATACGATCGCAGCCCCAAGTGGTCAGCGCCTGCAGGCGCGAGGCGATCGACGGTTCGCCATAACGCATCGCCCAGCTGACGACGACATGCTTGCCGAGCGGCTCGAGGATGCTGGACAGCTTTTCGGCTTGCGCGCGCGTGATAGTCTTGAACGGCGACTTGTCTTTTTCCTTGTTCCAGATCTTCTCGTAGTCGCGCGCCTTGCGCCGCGACCGGATCGGCAGAATGATGCCGTTCAGGACGAACTTCCACAGCAGCGAGTCTTTTTCGATCACGCGCTTGTCGGTCAAAAACTCTGTCAGATATTTCCGCACCGCGGCCGGCGTTGCCGCTTCGGGCGTGCCGAGATTGACCAGCAGCACGCCGATCCCCGACACGGCTGGCTCGGCGGCGACGGAGTCAGGCGCAGCGGCGGCATCCGAAGTCTTCACCGCCTCGCTTGGCGGCGCTGGCGCAATCGGCGGCGCGGATTCAGGCGAAGCGGCTGCAACGTGCTCCAGCTCGCGCGGCACAACGGTGGGATCTTGCGCAACCGGCGGCTGCTCCGCCACCGCGCTGGCATTCCCCGGCATGGTCGGCATCTCGTTCATTATTGGACAATACCCCATGTGGGTGCGGCGTGCATGCCTGCAATACCTCCCAGGGTCGCTTGCGCGACGCGAGTCTCAATTTGGCCCCATTGGGCTGACGGTTAGACGCTCCGCATCTTCGCCGACACCTCCTCCCAACAGGAAACATCATGGTCCGCAGCGTAAGCCTCGCCATCGCCGTTTTTCTCGCGACAGCCGCAATGGCGCAGAGCCAAGTCGGACCGCACTCGGTGAAGGACGACGACGCTTGCGATCGCGACGCGCACCGCTATTGCAAAGACGCCATACCGGACCAGATGCGCGTCTTGGTGTGCCTGCAGACGAACCGGCAGAAGCTCAGCAAAGCCTGCCAAGTCGTGCTGCAAAGCCACGGCGTGTGAGGGTTATTCCGCCGCTTTGAGCAGGCCCGGCGAACCGGCGCGGAATTGCTCGAACAGCGCCGCTTCGTCCGCCTTGGCGGCGATAAGATGCTTCTGCTTGACGTGACCGAAGCCGCGGATCTTTTCCGGGATCACGGCGAGGCCGACGGCGAGGTGATGCTTGTCCGGCGTCAGTCTCGCCAGCACTTCGTCGAGCATCGTCGCGTAATCGCCGATCAGCTTGCGTTCGGTCTGGCGTTCGAGAGAACGGCCGAATGGATCGAGCCCGGTGCCGCGCAGGAATTTCAATTTCGCCAGCACGCGGAACACCGGCAGGATCCACGGGCCGAAGCTCATCTTGCGCGGCAGTCCGGTCTCCCGATCGTGCCGCGCGAGGATGGGCGGTGCGAGATGAAACTCGAAGCGCAGATTTTCGCCGTCGAACTCGCCCTTGACCTGCTTTTCGAAGGCGCCGTCGGTGTAAAGCCGCGCGACTTCGTACTCGTCTTTGTAGGCCATCAGCTTGAACAGATAGCGCGCGACCGCGTCGGCGAGCCCGCTCTTGCCCGGCGCGCGCGACGCCTCGGCCGCTTTGGCTCTGTCGACTAAGGTCCGATAGCGCCTGGCGTAGGCCGCGTTTTGATAGGCGGTGAGATATTTCTCGCGCCGTGCAACAGTCTCTTCAAAGGTTTCCGACAGATGCTCGGCGTCGCTGGCGCTCGACGGCGCGGGCTTTGCCAGCGCCTCTACCGCGTCGCGATCGACCACGGCGCGGCGACCCCAATGGAAGGCGGCCTGGTTCATGGCGACCGCTTCGCCGTTCAATTCGATCGCCTTTTCAATTGCCGCGGCCGACAGGGGGATGGCGCCGAGCTGATAGCCAAAACCGACGAGGAACATGTTGGCGCCGATCGACTGGCCGAACAGCGCGTTGGCAATGCGGCTCGCGTCGACGAAATGCGCCTTGTCCGCGCCGGCGTCGGCGACGATCGTGCGCCTGAGCCGCTCGCTGGGCAGCGAGAAATCGGCATTGCGGGTGAACTCGCCGGGCAGGAACTCATCGGTATTGATGACCATCTGCGTTGCGCCGTGCTTCACCGTGGCGAGAACTTTCTTGGTGCCGGCGACGACGATATCGCCGCCGAGAACGAGATCGGCGCGCCCGGCGGCGACGCGAATGGCATGAATATCCTCGGGTCTTTCCGAGAAACGGATATGGCTGAACACCGCGCCGCCTTTTTGCGCGAGACCGGCCATGTCGAGCACGCCGACGCCCCTGCCCTCGAGATGCGCCGCCATGCCGAGAATGCCGCCGACGGTGACGATGCCGGTGCCGCCGACGCCGGTAACGATGATGTTGTAGGTCTGGTGAATGGCGGGAAGTTTTGGCTCGGGCAGCGGCGCCAGTTCATGATCGGCGGCGACGCCGGTGCCTTTCTTCAGCTTGGCGCCGTGTACGGTGACGAAGGACGGACAGAACCCTTTGACGCAGGAGAAATCCTTATTGCAGCTCGATTGATCGATGGTGCGTTTTCGGCCCCATTCGGTTTCGAGCGGCTGGACCGACACGCAATTCGATTTTACGCCGCAATCGCCGCAGCCCTCGCAGACCAGCTCGTTGATAATGACGCGCTTGTCCGGATCGGGAAACGTATGTCGCTTGCGGCGGCGGCGCTTCTCCGCGGCGCAGGTCTGATCGTAGATCAGGATGGTTACGCCGGGGACCTCGGCGAGTTCCTTCTGCACCGTGATGAGGTCGTCGCGGTGATGGATAGTGACGCCCTTCGGCCAAGCCGTGTCGTTTGGATATTTGTCAGGCTCGTCGGTGACGACGACGACGCGCTTGGCGCCTTCGGCTGCGACCTGGCGCGCGACCTGCGGTACGGTCAGCCCGCCGTCGTTCGCTTGACCGCCGGTCATCGCGACCGCGTCGTTGAACAGAATTTTATAAGTGATGTTGGTGTTGGACGCGATGGCGGCGCGGATCGCCATGTAGCCCGAGTGATTGTAGGTGCCGTCGCCGAGATTCTGGAACACGTGAGGGCGATTGGAGAACGGCGCTTCGCCGACCCAATTCGCGCCCTCGCCGCCCATATGGGTGTAGCCGAGCGTCGAACGGTCCATCCATTGCGCCATGTAATGGCAGCCGATGCCGGCATAAGCGCGCATGCCCTCCGGCACCACGGTCGAAGTGTTGTGCGGGCAGCCGGAGCAGAAATAGGGAATGCGCTGGGCGACGTCCTTGGTCTCCGCGGCGACCCGCTGCGCGTCCTTGAGCCGCTCGACACGGCCGATGAGCTCGTCATTGCGGTGATATTTCAAGAGACGGTCGCCGATGCAGATCGCGACGTCGTTAGGGTCGAGCGCGCCTTTGACCGGGAACAGCCATTCGCCCTGTTCGTCGCGCTTGCCGATGCAGACCGGCTGATTGGCGGTGCCGTAAAGCTCCTCGCGCACCTGCACTTCGAGGAGCGAGCGCTTCTCCTCGACGACGATGATCAGATTGAGGCCGCTTGAGAATTCTTTCAACTCGCGCTGGCTGAGCGGCCAGGAGCAACCGACTTTATAGAGGCGGATGCCGAACTCGTTGCATCTGACTTCGTCGATGCCGAGCTCGTCGAAGGCCTGACGCACGTCGAGATAGCTCTTGCCGGTGGTGATGATGCCGATCTTCGGATCGCGGCCGCCCGAGGTGATGGTGCGGTTGAGCTTGTTGGCGCGCACGAAAGCCAGCATCGCATCGCGCTTGAAATCGTGCAGGCGCGCTTCCTGCGCCAGGATCGGATCGTTGAGGCGGATGTTCAGCCCGCCGTCGGGCATGCGGAAATCGTCGGGAGTGACGATATTGATGCGGTCGAGACTGCCATCGATCGTCGCCGTCGACTCGATCGTCTCGTGCATGGTCTTGAGCGCGGTCCAGGCGCCGGTGTAGCGCGACATCGCCCAGCCATAGAGGCCGTAATCGAGGACCTCCTGAACGCCCGCGGGGTTCAGGATCGGAATCATGACGTCGATGAAGTGATATTCGGACTGGTGCGCGGTGGTCGAGGATTCGGCGGTGTGGTCATCGCCCATCAGCGCCAGCACGCCGCCGTGTTTCGAGGAACCGGCGAAATTGGCGTGGCGGAAGACATCGCCGGTGCGGTCGACTCCGGGGCCCTTGCCGTACCACATGGCGAAGACGCCATCGAACTTGCCCTCGCCACGCAGCTCCGCCTGCTGCGTGCCCCAGACCGCGGTCGCGGCCAGATCCTCGTTGATGCCGCCCTGGAAGCGGACATCGCTCTTGTCGAGAAAGCGCTTGGCGCGGATGAACTGGCTGTCGAGGCCGCCCAGCGGAGAGCCGCGGTAACCGCTGACATAGCCCGCGGTGTTGAGCCCGTTGCGGCGGTCGAGTTCCTTCTGCATCAGGCAGAGCCGCACCAGGGCCTGATACCCGGTCACGAACACGTGGCGCCGGCCGAGGTCGTATTTGTCGTCGAGCTTTACGTCGCGCAGCGCCATTACGCAGGCCTCATACGAACCAAGAACCACGGAATCGGACCCGGGGCCGGCAGTTTGCCCTCACCGACCCGATATTGCCAGAGGGCCGAATTTGCGGCGGTCTGACCTTAAGAGGAATATAGGGCCGGGCGTCATCCCCGCAATGCTAGCGGCTTGATGTGTCACGCCATTTTGCCGAACCGCGCGTCGCGGCGCTCAGCCGCAAGCGCTAGAAGGCGCCGTGATTTTCGAGCAATTCATTGGTTTGGCCGGTGCCGACGTCGAGGGTCTGTTCCGTCAATGGCTCGGTTCAATTCCACCATCCGCCGCCGAGCGCCTGAAACAGAGCCGCCGTGTCGGCCAGCCGCGCGGCGCGCGCCTGCACCACTTGAATGGTCGCCTGCAGATAATTCTGCTGCGCATTGAGCAGAAGCAGCACATTGGCGTTGCCGGACTGCATCTGCTGGGTGGCGAGATCGAGGCTCGTTTTGGCGGCGCGCTCGAAGTCGAGCGCCGCATGCAAGGCGTCGGCATCGCTTTGCAGGGCGCGCAATGTGTCGGTGACATTTTGCACCGCGCCGATCACGGTGCTGCGGTAAGTCCAGGCGGCGGCCTGATACGTGTCCTTAGCGCCTTCGAGCTGATGCCATAACGTGCCGGCATCGAACACGGTCTGCGTGGCGTTGCCGGCGACATTCCAAAACAAATTCTGCGGCGCGAGCAGGTGCGCGAGCGCGGTATTGATATAACCGCCATTGGCGCTGATCGTGAATGTCGGCAGCATGTCGGCCGTCGCGACGCCGATCTGTGCGCTTGCCGAATGCAACTGCTCCTCCGCGGCGCGAATATCCGGGCGCTGCTCGATCAGCTGCGACGGCAGGCTCACCGGAAGATCCGCCGGCAAATGCAGACCGGCGAGCCTGAACATGCCGGGCGGGCCTTGGACCGGAAAGGCGCCGGCCAGCGCCGCGAGAAGATCGTGGGTCTGCGCCAGCGCCTTGCGCAATGGCGGCAGCGTTGCCACCGCCTGGGCCAAGGCCGCCTCTTGCGCCGCGAGATCGCTGCGGTTGGCATAGCCGGCGTCCAACTGGCGCTTGAGCGTGTCGCGCATCTTGGCCACGGTTCCGATCAGCGCCAGCGTGGCGTCGATCTGACCCCGCAGCGACGCCTCCGTGACCGCGGCGACGACGACGTTTGAGGTCAGCGTGAGATAAGCCGCCTCGACCTGGAAGCGCTGCACGTCGGCCAAAGCCTCGAGCGATTCCACGGTTCGCCGATTGAGGCCCCAAATGTCGAAACTGTAGGACACCGTCAGTTGCGCGGTATCGAGATTGAACGGGTTGGGGCCTGCGGCCAGCACCGGCGAGAGCACCTGGGCGGTGCGCTGGCGGGTCGGATTGAAATTGGCCGAGACCAGCGGAAAATATTTGCCCTGTTGCGCGGCGACGTTGTCCTGGGCGGCGCGCAGCGTCGCCAGGGCCGCTTGCAGATTCGGATTATTTTGCAGCGCGTGTTCGATCAGTGCATTGAGCGCCGGCGATTTGAACAGCGTCCACCATTCCTGCGGAATGTCGCGACCCTCGACGAAATGCTGACCAAGGTCCGAGCGCTGGGCCGAAGACGGCGACGCCAAAGGGTCCCGCGTATAACGCGTGATCTCCGGTGGGGCGGGCGGACGGAAGTCGGGGCCGACGGCGCAACTCGTCAACAATGTGGCAGCCACAAGAGCGGTGGCATTTGCACAAAACCACCTGGCCGCCACGTACGACATGTGTAACTGGGACTATTGCAAGGGAAGCACGGCGGATAAACGCCCCGTTCGGCATTATTTCCGATTTAGCAGGTATTGGCTGTGTCCGGCGAGCCACACAAAACATTAATAAGCGCCGCGCCCGCTCGACGCTCAACGGCGCAAGGTGCGACGGCGCGTTTTCGGTGCAAAAATAGCGCAAGATTCGATCCACGATAGACTGTCATACCGGGCGGGATAAAGTGGATTCGACACCGACAACTGGTCCGCCGCGCCGCCGGGCAAAGGCCCTGTCGCGGCTTCCTCCGATGACCTTGGATGCGAGGATCCCCGCATGACGACGAGCCGGGCGAGAGCGGCGGTCATCGGTGCGTTCGCCGTGCTTGCATTCGTCGCTTATTTGGCTTGGCATTCGCGCGAGGGGACAAAGCCGGAGGCCGCCACTACGGAGGCCGCCGCCGCTCCGGACAGCGTCGATTTGTCGGAATCACAACTCGCCCAGATCAAAGTCGGGCCCGTCGAGGATCGCGACTTTCCCATCGAGAAAGAGGCGGTCGGCAGCATCGACTTCAATGAGGAATTGTCGGTCCAAGTCTTTACGCCCTACCAAGGGCGGATCATCGCCTTATTCGGTTCGGTCGGCGACGACGTGAAGAAGGGTCAGACATTGTTCACGATCGACAGCCCCGATCTGCTGCAGGCCGAGTCGACCCTGATCGCGGCCGCCGGCGTGGCGGAACTGGACAGCAAGAATCTCGGTCGCTTGCGCGATCTCTACGCGACCCGCGCGGTGTCGCAGCGCGATGTGGAGCAGGCGGCGTCGGACCAGCAGACCGCCGAGGGCAATCTGCGCGCCTCGCGCGACGCCGTCCGCCTGTTCGGCAAGAGCGATGCCGACATCGACCGTCTTGTTGCCGAGCGCAGCGCCGATTCGACGCTCATCGTGCCGAGCCCGATCACCGGCCGGATCACCGCCCGCAATGCCGCACCGGGACTGTTCGTTCAGCCGGGCAATGCGCCTGCGCCCTATACGGTGTCCGACATCGATACGATGTGGATGATTGCCAACGTGGCGGAGAACGACAGCCCGGCATTCCGCGTCGGGCAACCGGTGCAGGTCACGGTGAATGCGTTTCCCAATCGCGTTTTTGACGGCACAATCACCACCATCGGCGCAACGGTCGACCCCAACACCCGTCGCGTCATGGTGCGGTCCGAGGTCAAGGACCCGCAACACGAATTGCGCTCCGGCATGTTCGCGAATTTCGTCATCGGCGTCGGTGGGCCGACGCGTTCTCCGGCAGTGCCGATCGACGGCGTCGTCCGCGAAGGCGACGGCACGATGACGGTCTGGGTCACCGCCGACCGCCGCCGATTCACGCGGAGGACGGTCAAGATCGGCCGCCAGCGCGACGGCTACCGGCAGATTCTGGAAGGCGTTCAAGTCGGCGAACTGGTCGCAACGGAAGGCGCGCTATTCCTGAGCAATGCGCTTGCTATCGTCGCAATGAAAGCTTCTCGAGCGCGCGGAGACGCGCGTGATGCCGGAGAGAGAAACCAACCGTGCTGAAGGGATTACTCACATTCGGGCTGACACGCCGGCCGCTGGTCTTGCTCGGGCTTGCTGGTGTTCCTGGGCGCCGGCCTGTTCGCATTTTCGAAATTGAACATCGAGGCCTATCCCAATCCGGCTCCCGTCATTCTGGAAATCACGGCGCAAGCCCCCGGCCTGTCGGCCGAGGAGATGGAACGCTACTACACCATTCCGATCGAGGTCGGCCTTGCCGCGACGCCCGGAGTCGACGTCATTCGCTCGACGTCGTTCTATGGCCTTTCGTTCGTCCGCGTGACGTTCTAATTACGGCATCGACTATTATTTCGCCCTCACCCAAACCGCCATCAATCTGCAGCAAAATGTCAGTCTGCCGAACAATGTCACGCCGCAAATCCAGGCCACCAGCCTGGTCGGCGAAATCTACCGCTATCAGGTTGTCGGACCGCCGCACTTCGGTTTGACCAATCTGCGCACGATTCAGGATTGGATCGTGCAGCGGCGGCTTCTGACCGTTCCCGGCGTCGTGGCAGCTCAATACCTGGGGCGGCACGACCAAGGAATACGACGTCGAAGTCGATCTGCACAAACTCGACGCCTACAACGTGACGCTTGCCGCAGGTGATCAGCGCGCTCGGCAACGCCAACGTCAATGTCGGCGGCCGCACCATCAATATGGGCCAGCAGTCCGTGAACATTCGCGGCGTCGGCCTGATGAATTCGCGGCGGCGCCGCGGATCTGACGCAAGGCTACAAGGTCGACGACATCGAGAACGTGCTGCTCGGCCAATCGAACGGCGTGCCGATCTTCGTCAAGGACGTCGCCAAGGTTTCGGTCGGCTACGTGCCGCGGCTCGGCAAAGCCGGGCGCGACCACGAGGACGATATCGTCGCCGCGATCGTCATCATGAATCGCACGCTGCACACCAACGACGTGGTGGCGCGCGTGCGGGCGGAGATCGAGAAGATCAACACCGACGGCACCCTGCCGCCCGGCGTAAAGCTTGTCCCGTTCTACGACCGCACGACGCTGGTCGCCGTCACCACCAGCACTGTGCTGCACAATCTCGTCTTCGGCTGCCTGCTGATCTTCTTCATTCAGTGGCTGTTCCTCGGCGACCTGCGCAGCGCCATCATCGTCGGCGCCAATATCCCGTTCGCCTTGTTCTTCAGCATCATCATTCTCGTGGTGCGCGGCGAAGACGCCAACCTGCTGTCGGTCGGCGCCATCGATTTCGGCATCATCGTCGACGCCGCAGTCATTGTCGTCGAGAACGTCTATCGGAATTTCCAGGCGCGGCCGGAGGTCAAGGACGGCGCTGCTGATGCAGCTTGCCGAAGGCAAGTGGGGGACCGATCCGACACGCGGCAGCGATTTCTCGGGTCTGGAATCCGGTGGACCGACCGGCTGCGGCTCATTCTGGTCAGCGCGCTGCAGGTCGACCGGGCCGTATTCTTCTCGACCGCCATCATCGTCGCGGCGTTCATTCCGCTGTTCACCATGCAGGGGGTCGAAGGCCAGATCTTCGGTCCGATGGCGCGTACCTATGCCTATGCGCTGGTCGGAGCGCTGATTGCGACCTTCACGGTGACGCCGTGCCTAGCGTCGCTCTTGCTCCCGGAACACGTCTCGGAAGTCGAGACCATCGTCGTGCGCTGGCTGCGTTCGGCCTATACACCGGTGCTGCGCTGGTCTCTCGTCAATCGGAAGATCACCGTCGTGATCGGACTGATCTTCCTCGTCGTCAGCGGTTTCATCGGCTCGCGGCTTGGGCAGTGAATTTCTGCCGACGCTTGAAGAAGGCAATCTCTGGATTCGCGCGTCCATGCCGCCGACGATCTCGCTGGAAGCCGGCGATGCCGATCGTCAACAAGATCCGAGAAATTCTGCTGCGCTATCCCGAGGTTATCACCGTGACCTCCCAACAAGGCCGGCCCGACGACGGCAGCGACGCGGCCGGATTCTTCAACGCCGAATTCTTCGTGCCGCTGAAGCCGTTCGACCAATGGCCGCCGAACGTGACCAAGGAGAAGCTTGATCAACGAGACTGCAGGCGGAATTCGCCAAGAAATTTGTCGGCGTCGACTTCAATTTCTCGCAATATATCCAGGACAATGTCGAGGAAGGATTATCCGGCGTCAAAGGCGCCAACTCGGCAAGATCATCGGGCCCGATCTCGAGAAGCTCGAGCAGATCGCGCGCGCCGCGATGCGCGAGATGGCCCAAGTGCCAGGGCATCACCGATCTCGGCGCATTTTGGGTGCTCGGCCAGCCCAATTTGAATATCCGGGTCGATCGCGTGAAGGCGGCGCGCTACGGGCTCAGCGTGAGCGACGTCAATAACGTCATTCAAGCCGCCTTGGGAGGAGTAACGGCAACGACGCTCTTGGAATCGGATCGTCAATTCGGCGTCGTCGTGCAGGCTCGCCCCCGAATATCGCAACAATATCGACGCGGTACGCAACATAAAGGTCGGCGTATCAGACGCCGGGCGGCTTCAACGGCTACGTGCCGCTGAGCGAACTCGCCTCGATCTCGCTCGACACCGGCGCGTCGTATATTTTCCATGAGCGCAACCAGCGCTTCGTACCGATCAAATTCAGCGTGCGCGGGCGCGACCTTGCCGGCGCGGTTGAAGAAGCGCAACAGCGCATCGCGCGTAACGTGACGCTGCCGACCGGCTATCGCATCGAATGGGCGGGTGAGTTCGAGTGGCTGCAGCAGGCCAAGCAGCGCCTTGCCATCATTCTCCCGATAACCTTCGCCTTGATCGTCGTACTGCTTTACGCGCTGTTCAATTCGTGGCGCGACAGCATGTTGGCGCTGTTCGGTCTGCCGTTTGCGATTTGCGGCGGCCTGATTGCGCTCTATGTCTCCGGGCTCGATTTCAGCATCTCGGCCGCGATCGGATTCATCTCGCTGTTTGGCGTATCGGTGATGAGTGGAATTCTCATCATCAACGGCTATTATCGGGTCGCCGCCAGCGGCATGGCTCCCGTCGACGCCATGTTTCATGCCGTCGACGAGCAGATGCGTCCGATCCTGATGATGACGCTGTCGGCCTGCATCGGCTTGCTGCCGGCCGCGATTTCGACCGGCATCGGCAGCCAGGTGCAGCGGCCGCTGGCCACGGTGATCGTGGGCGGCATGCTGATCGGACCCATCATGCTGCTGGTGATCGTGCCGGCGCTGCAGACGCTGATCCTGGAGAGGTCGTATCGTCCGACGCCGGAGGCCGAGCCAGCGACGCCTCCCGTCATCGAGTGAGCCGCCACCGAGCGAAGGAGAATGATTCGTTGAAGATCAGCCACTACCTTCTGGCCGTTACAGTCCTCGCCGCTTCCGTGGCGCGGCCGGATTTTGCGGAGGCGCGTCACGCGCACCGCGCCGGCGGTCAAGCCGCGCCGGGCTCGGGAAATCGATCGCAGGCAAAGGTAAAGGTCGGATCTCACCCGCCGTTTGTCGTCAACCGCGAGGGCGAGAACGCCAAAGCGCCGAGCGGAGCACCGACGGCGCCGGGAAATTCAGACGATGCGCGAACAAGACAGCCGGCCGATGAGCACGGTACGTTTGCATCGCCGCAGCCTGCTTTCAGTCCGGACAAAATCGGCGTCAATGCCAAGCCGAAAGTGGCCTTGCCGGGGAATCCTCAGGCGAAGCGAACGGCCATCGCCGTGCCGCCTGTCCCCGTCACGCGTAACGCGATCGGCGTTGCGATTCCTGTTCACGAGACACCGGGCCGCGGCGAGAATCTCGGACCTGCCCGGAAAATTCCCGCGGCCCTACCCGGGAACGTGAGCGGCCGCGTCAATCCCGGCGTCAGCCCCGGAGCCGACCATGCAAGCACCCATCCTCTTGCAAGCGCTGACATTTCGAGCCGAGGCAGGATCGACAGCACCGGTCTCATTCGGCCAACGGTTCACCCGACGGCAATAGGCGGCCCGGCAAAAATGGTCACCGGCATCGACGGGACCACGATACGACCCAAACACTGAGCGCGGCATCGACGCGAAGTTTTGCAAAAATTCATGGGCAGCAAAAATTCATGGGAATTGAGCTTACGCGCTTACTAGACCCATAGTTTGGAACTACACTAAGAAGTATATTTTGAGAGGATGACCCGGTCGGGCACGGCCTGAAGACCGCGCCAACGCCGAAAACAGCGAACGAGAGAGCCATGGGTGCCGGGTGGAGCAACCGAAATGGCAAAAATGGAGAGTTCTGAAGCGAAATTGCAGGCTTCGGATGCTTCGACTGCGCTGCAAGTCGCGGCAAATGTTCTGCGTGCGATTTTTATCTTTGCTCTCATTGCAGTGACCATTCGCGTCAGCCTGCCGCAGAGCGAGACCATCTGGTCGGCCTATGAAACGCCGGGAGATCTCGTCCGCTTGTGGTTGGGCATCGGCGTTTGCATTTGGCTCGTGTCCCAACTTTTTTACGGTCCCAAAGACGCCCACGGCTACCGCACCTGGCTCTATCTGGGCCTTGTCGGCGTCCCCTTCGCGCTGATCTGTCTCTTCGCCGTGTGGTGACGCGCAAAGGCACGGCGAGCCCAGCCGCCTGATAAGTCGTGTCATTTTCGCCGCGGGCTGCATTTTGAGCCGGTGCGGAATAAATCGCAGCCTCGCGCCATGCAGTTCAGCTTCGCCTCAACAACGCCGGCTTCGCTTTTACCGGTCCCTATGCGGCCCGGATGCGCGGCCGGACCTGCTGCAGCATTACCGGAACTTCGCTGACCGGTTTCGGCTTGCTGAACAGATAGCCCTGCGCCTGCATGCAGCCTTCCGAGCGCAAGATCTCGAGCTGCTGCTCGGTCTCGACGCCTTCGGCGGTGGTGATCATGCCGAGACTCGAGCCCAGCCGCATGACGGCGCGGATGATGACCACGCAATCGTTCTCCTTGCCCAATTCGCGGATGAAGGAGCGGTCGATCTTGATCTTGTCGAACGGAAAACTGCGCAGATAGCTGAGCGAGGAATAGCCGGTGCCGAAATCGTCCATGCAGATGCGGGCGCCGAGCTTGCGGAATTGATGCAGCGCATCGAGCACGGCCCGGTTTTCCTGCAGCAGCACGGTCTCGGTGATCTCCAGTTCGAGCCGCGACGCCGCAAGCCCGGATTGACCGAGCGCCGACATGACGGAGAGCGCCAAGGTCGGGCTGCGAAATTGCACCGCGGAAAGATTGACCGCGACCGTCAGCTTCTCCGGCCAAGCCGCGGCATCGCGGCAGGCTTGCTTGAGCACCCAGTCGCCGAGCGGCACGATCAGGCCGATTTCCTCGGCCACCGGGATGAAGGCGTCGGGCGCGACCACGCCGCGCTCCGGATGGTTCCAGCGCACCAGCGCCTCGAAGCCGGACACTTCGCCGCTCGCAATATCGACGAGCGGCTGGTAGTGCAGTTCGAACTGCTCGGCGGCGAGCGCCTTGCGCAGATCGAGTTCGAGCCGGCGGCGCTCCTGCATCTGGGCGTCCATTTCCGGCTGGAAGAAGTGATAGGTGCCGCGGCCCTCGGCCTTGGCGCGGTACAGCGCCATGTCGGCGTTGCGCAGAAGCTGGTCGGGCTCGGTGCCGTCGGTTGGCGCCAGCGCGATACCGATACTGGTGCCGATGACGACTTGGTGGCCGCGGACGTCGAACGGCTCGACCAGCGCGTCGATGATTTGCGCGGCAAGCTCGCTGGCGTGGGTTGGAGTGGCTTTGCTTTGCACAATGGCGAATTCATCACCGCCGAGCCGCGCCACCGTATCGTCGTGCGAGAGAACGCGCCGCAGCCGCTCCGTCACCGCGCATAACAGCGCATCGCCGATCGAATGGCCCAGCGAATCATTGACGCCTTTGAAGCGGTCGAGATCGAGGAACATCACGGCGAGCTTGTCGCCGCCGGCCAACGCCTGCTCCATCTTGTCCTTGAACAGCACGCGGTTCGGCAAATTGGTCAGCGCGTCATGCCGCGCCATGTGCATGATCTTGGCTTCGGCCTGACGGCGCTCGGTGACGTCCTCATAGGTGGCGACGCAGCGGCCGTCGTCGGTCGGCGTATAGAGGCACGACACCACGCGGCCGTCGGCGAATTCATAGATGTGCGATGGGCGCACACTTTGATTATGCCGCTCCATGCACGCCAGCACGGCTTGATCTACGGTCTCGCCGGGGTGATTGCCGATAGCGAAGCTAATCCGGACAACTTCTTCAAGACTGATGCCGGGCTTGACCCGATCGGCCGGCAGCTTGAAGATTTCCAGATAGCGGCGATTGAACACCTCGATCTTGTTGTCCTTGCCGAACAGGCAAAGACCCTGCGACATGTTTTCGAGCGCGGCGTCGAGCAGGAGGTTGGTTTCGCGCAGCGAGCGTTCCTGCGTCTTGAGGCGACTGATGTCGCTGCACAGCACGATGAAACCGCCGTCATGGGTCGGGCTGCGACTGATGCGCAGCCAGCGGCCGTCGGCCATCAGGATATCGCCGGTTGCCTGCACGTCGTCGTCGTGCCGGATCAGGATGTCGGCGACATCGGCCGTGCTCTGCAATGCGGGCTCGAGCCGCATCAGCGGCGTGCCGGGCTTGAGCAGATCCGGCGCGACGCCGAGGAAATCCGCCGCCTGTGCATTGGCCAGCACGACGCAGTCCTTGACGTCGACGACGATGACGCCTTCCTGCGAGCATTGCACGGCGTCGGCGAGCCGCGCCTGCGCGGAGCGGCGCTGTTCGACCTCGCGATCCATCATGGCGTTGATGTTGTCGCGCATCGTCCCCATGGCGGCGAGCAGCGCGCCAAGCTCGTCGGCGCTGCCGCGGGGCACGGCGACATCGAGTTCGCCGGCGGCGATGCGCTCGGCGACGCGCGACGCCGCGGCAACGGGACCAACCACGCGCCGCGCCAGGCCCCAGGCGACCAGCGCCGAGAGCAGCAAGGCCAGCGCGATGCCGGCAACGTTGAGTTGGACGTCACGCGCGACCGTCGCGCGCGCGCTTTGCCGATAAAGGAATCCATCGCCGGCGGTATAGTTGACGAGGAGATCGATCTGATCGTCGACCTTGTCGGCGTAATGGTCGAGCGTATCCCAGTTCACGTCGGCTTTCCTGCCGTCAATGAGCCGCTGACAAATGCTCCACCAGGCATCGACGGCGCGCTGCACGTTCTCGGCGGCGCGCGCCGCGCGGGCCGATTGCGAGCGTGCGGCCGCGATCTTGAGATCTTGCGATAGCGACACGCTCAAATTGTCGGCTTCGCTGTCGAACGCCGCGCGCAGCTTCGGATCGGCGGCGATCCAGCGCCGCGCGAAGGCCGCGCGCATGGCGGCAAAATCGGTCGCCGCAGCGCGCGCGTAATTGATCGACATCAGAGATTCGTCGAACGTCTTGTCGACCAGCACGCCGGCATTCTTGATGCCCATAATGGCGTAGCCGCCCAACGCGGCGGTGATGACGCTCATGATGAGGAACGCGACGACGATCCGGCCGCGTATGGTCACGCAATGCGAAGCCGCCCGCGCGAAACGGCGGCGCCAACTTAAAACCAATCGCAATGCCAGGGAGGCTACCCGCCGACGCGGCATCTGATACCCGGTACTCTGCTTATGCCGCACAATCAGTATATTGATGGCGGTTAAGACCGTTCCATCGACTTCGCCAATCTTAGCGAGTTACTTAATAGCGGCTTATGCTGGTGGTCTCGATATCTGGTCCCGATATCCGGTCCCGATATCCGCCGATGCAGGATTAACGGCCTCTTAACTGCGGGACGCCACCGTGCTCGCAGCCCCGATTCGTTCGGCAATCGGACCCGATTTCTCCTCGAACGAGGAACGAGACGGACATGACAATCGCAGACGCCCTCCACC
Organism: uncultured Alphaproteobacteria bacterium; assembly: GCA_963761185.1. Classification (GTDB taxonomy): domain Bacteria; phylum Pseudomonadota; class Alphaproteobacteria; order Rhizobiales; family Xanthobacteraceae; genus BOG-931. The sequence goes on along the minus strand of CAVXFY010000009.1, from coordinate 2,193,844 downwards.
GCATGCGCTATGCGGCCGCAGTCGGCGGTGCGGCAGCGGCCATTATCGGCCTCGGCACGCTGGTCGGCCTGGCGCTGCCGCAATATTCGGTGTCGCAAAAAGGCCGCGAGTTCAATCCCGGCCAAATCACCATCAGGCGCGGCGAGACGATCGAGATCGTCAACGACGACGGCGACCTGTTGCACCACGCCTATATCGATTCCGACAAATTCTCATTCGATTCCGGCGACCAGCAGCCCGGCAGCAAGACCGACATTACCTTTCCGGTGTCGGGCAATTTCGATGTGCTCTGCGCCATCCATCCCAAGATGAAGCTCGAAGTGCACGTTCAATAGCTCCATCTAAAGAATCGCGGTGCCGTACAGCGCTGCGTGCGCGACGTAATACGTCGCGAGAAATCCGGCCAGCGACGCCGCGTAAGCAAAAGGCAGCAGCCACGAGTCGCGTGGCCGCGCCGCCTTGCCGCCGTCATCGGCGACGATGCCTAAGAGAGCAATCACGATCAGCGAGTGCCCGATCAAGTCGATCTTGCCGAACTGGACCACCGCGCTCACAAACATCATCGCGAGCATGGTGGCGCCCAGCCGGCGCACCAGCGGCGTCCACATCAAGGCAAAGGCCAAAGCGAATTCGACGGCGCCAGCCGCCCGCATGAAGAAATCCGGCGCGAAGCCGAGCGACATTCCCGGATATTCGATGAACAGCGGATACGACCATTCCGGATAGGCCCATTTTTCGATGGAGGCCCACATTAGCGTGATACCGGCGGCCCAGCGCAGGATGTCAATCGGACGCACGCCGAAGACATCGGTCTGGGCGCCGACCAAAGCCAGATAGACGGCAACGCCGAGAAAAATCGGATAATCGGCAAGGTGGAACACGCCGTATTCCCAGACCCCGATGCCGAACAGCACGAAAATGCCCGCAGCCGACAGCGGCATCGTACGCCGCGACAGCATTCCGGCGGCGATGCCGAGCTGGATGGCGCCGACCAGAGCCGAGCCGGTCTTGAGCTCCGGCGTCAGCAAAATCCCGCCCGCCCCCCAGATCGCGATGAAAAAGAACGCGCATCCGGCGCGGAAAATATATTCGAGATTCTCGCGCACCAGGCGCGTCACCCGGTCGAGCGCGCGCAGCACCGCCGCACCGACTACCGTTCCTTCCAGCACCGCGCCGGTCATCAGCGCGAGAACTGAAAGCCCGATCAGGAATTCGAAGTCCGGACAGAGGACGTTTTCCAGCCCCTCGGGCTGGCCGGCCACGTTATAAGCGCAGAACCATTTGACGTGAGCGCTCGCGGTTCCGACGAATAACGTCGTGAAAACGCACGCAAGCGGAATTGCGGCTGCAAATGGCAGCAGCCGCTTGGCCAGCCGGCTCATGGGGAGGGCTCCGGATACTCGACTTAACGAACCAGATGTGCTGCTGCACGCAGCTCACTGGTTTGCCTTAAGTTTTTCTTTACCACGGATCTTAGGAATTTGGTGATGTCTGATAACGTAAATTAAGTATTGGTTAACCCTGACTGGCAGGCCCCGTCCGATACAAGCAAATGCAATCTTTTCGTCTAGCCGCCCAGTAAACATTGGCGGGTAAGACGGACGCGCTTTCGAAGAAAAGCTTTTCCAAAAGAGCCACTTCGAGCGCGCGGGGATGCGATGATTGGCGTCGTGGGGTTGTTCAGCGTTGTGATCGGCGCGATCGTCGCTTATGCGTCGGAGCGTTATCCGACTTATATCGAGGCATTGGAAACCGTCGCCGGCATATTGGTGCTCGGCGGATTTGCGCTCGCAGGCTACGCGCTGTCGACCTTCGTTATTGTCTGATCAGCGCGGCAGGACGGGCACGGCAAAAGGCTTGGGCGTGCCGTTCAAGGTCCCCAGGAAGGCGACCAGATCGGCCTTCTCGGCGTCCGACAAATTCAGCGGATGAATCTCGGGATCCCGGCTCGGCCGATCGATGCCGCCGCGATTGTAAAGTGCAACGACGTCGTTGAGCGTCGCCACCGAGCCGTCGTGCATATAAGGGCCGCGCCGCGTGACGTCGCGCAAGGTCGGCGTCTTGAACGCATATTTCAGCTTCACCGAAGTCGGGAACAGCCGGCCGCGGCCAATGTCATCACCCACAGCGACGCCGACGTCGTGGAACGATGAATCGGTGAAGGCCCAGCCGCTGTGACAGACCGCGCAATTGGCTTTGCCGTTGAACAACGCAAAGCCGCGCTTGGCCGATTGCTCGATGGCGCGTTGGTCGCCGGCGATGAAGCGGTCGAGCGGCGCATCGGCCGACACAATGGAGCGCTCGAAGGTCGCCAGCGCCTGCTCGATTTTCTGTTGCGTGATTTCGCCTTTGCCGTAGGCGGCATTGAAGACGTGCACATAGCCCGGGATGGCCGACAATCGTTCGATCAAGTCATGTACCGGCAGATTCATATTGTCGGGCGAGCTGAGCGGCCCGATCGCGACGCTTTCGAGATCGCGAAAGTGTCCGTCCCAGCCGAGCTTGGGCGTCCAGGCGACATTGAGCAGCGTCGGCGCGCGCAATGGCAGCTGCTTTTCGCCGACGGCCTGCGGTTCGCCGTCCGCCCACGACAGGCCGGGATTGTGACAGGTCGCGCAGGAGCGCACTTTCGAGCCGGACAATAGCGGATCGAAAAACAGAACGCGACCGAGCTCGAACTTGGCTTTCGAAAACGGATCGTCCTTCGGATAGGGAATCTGTGCCGGCCTGTGGTACTGTTTCCGCAACGCTTGCAGACCGAGCTCACCGGCAGCGAAAATCGATCCTCCGGCGCCGACCAGCACCACCAGCGCGACCAGCAATCCGGTAACTTTCCTGATCAGGAAAGAGGTGTGCGGCCATACCATGGGCGACAGTCTATCGCCGATGGTTGACGAACAGTTAATAAGAACGGCTGCAACTAATCTGCGCGCTTATGGCGCGCATCCGCGACCATCCCCGAGGGCCTACATAGAATCTCTTTTGAGCCTTCTTGGGCTACTGCCGGTTGTGCGCCCGGTGTGCTAGGCTGACACTGCTCTCGGGGAGGTCGCCATGAACACGCACATTAAAAGCGCCAATGTCAAAAGTGCCAATGTCAAAATCGCCGCCGTCGCTCAGTCCGACATCTCTCCGGAAGAATGGCAGGCGCGCGTCGATCTCGCCGCCACCTATCAGCTGATCGCGCATTACGGCTGGGGCGACGTCATCTACAATCATTCGTCGATGCGGGTGCCCGGCGAGGATCGCAAATTCCTGATCAAGCGACATGAGCTTCTTTACACCGAAGTGACGCCGGCGAACCTCGTCAAAGTCAGCATGGACGACGACCTCGACGAATCCGCGGGCGTCAACCGGCCGGGCTTCACGCTGCACGGCGGGGTGCTCGCGGCGCGGCCGGACGTCAATTGCGCCGTCCATGTCCATACCGAAACCGGCATGGCGATCTCCGGATTGAAGCACGGGCTGCGCATGGTGTCGCAGGCGGCAATCCGCTTCTACAACCGCGTCGGCTATCATGATTATGAAGGCATTACCGAAGATTTCGGCGAACGCACCCGCATCAACAAGGCGCTCGGCAAGAACCGCGCGCTGATCATGCGCAATCACGGACTGCTCACGGTCGGCAAAACGGCGCGCGAAGCCTTCGTGCTGATGAAATCATTGCTCGAAGCCGCGCACATCCAGCTGACGATGGAAGCGACCGGCGCCGACCTTGTCGAGATCTCGCCGACGATTTGCGAAAAGACCGCGCATCAATACGAGCATCACGATTCCGGCCGCGGCTCGGCCGACTGGCCGGCTTATTTGCGCATGCTCGACAAGATCGATCCGAATTGGCGGAACTGAGCAGGTTTCGGGTGGGCGGCCCATCTCTGGTTTGGCAGCAAGGTTCGCAAAGCTTGCGCGGCTGCAACAGGAGACGGCGCCATGACGCTGATGGAAATGCAACGGCTGGCTGCTCGCACGGCCACAATTCCGATTGACGAACGCGTCACTGCGCTCGACTGGAGCAAGATCGCCGGTGATCTCGACACTTACGGCTGCGCAACCACCGGGCCGCTGCTGACGCCGGACGAATGCACGGCGCTGGCGCAGAGTTATCAGTCCGATGAGCTATTTCGCAGCCGTATCGTCATGTCGCGGCATGGTTTTGGCCGCGGCGAGTACAAATACTTTGCCTATCCGCTGCCGGACGTCGTGGCCGCCTTGCGCGGCGCGCTTTATCCGCCGCTCGCGAGCGTTGCGAACGGTTGGAACGAAACGATGGGCGTCGATGTCGCCTATCCGGCGGAGCACGCCACTTTTCTCAAGCGCTGCCACGAGGCCGGCCAGGTCAAGCCGACGCCGCTTTTGCTGGAATACGGCGCAGGCGACTTTAATTGCCTGCATCAGGACATCTACGGCGCCCATATCTTTCCGTTGCAGATCGCGTTCCTGTTGTCGCAGCCGGGCTTAGATTTTACCGGCGGCGAATTCGTGCTCACCGAACAACGGCCGCGCATGCAGTCGCGTGCCGAAGTCGTGCCGATCCGCCACGGCGAGGGCGTGATCTTTCCGGTGCACCACCGCCCGGTGCAGGGCACGCGCGGCACCTATCGGGTCAACATGCGCCATGGCGTCAGCCGCCTGCGCTCCGGTCACCGGCACACGCTCGGCATCATCTTTCATGACGCGGCGTAGAAGTCTTTCTCAGATTTTGTTGCCGGCGCTCCAGGTCCAAAAGTCGCGTCCTTCCTCGCGCAGGAACTTTGCCAGCACCATATTGTGCACCTCCGAGGCGCCGTCGACGAGGCGGGCAGCGCGGGCGGCGCGGTAGATCCATTCCAGGATCGTGTCCTTGGAATAGCCGCGCGCGCCGTTGAGCTGGATCGCGGTGTCGCAGGCGTTATGCAACGTGTCGGCGACATGCACCTTCGCCATCGACACTTCCTTGCGCGCGCGGTCGCCGTGATCGAGCTTGAAGGCCGCGTGCATGGTGAGAAGGCGCCCTATCGCAATCTGCTGCGCCACCTGGCCGAGCTTGATCTGCACGCTTTCGCGGTCGGCGAGCTTGACGCCGAACCCTTCACGGCGGCCGACATAGTCCTGCGCGATCTCGAGGCAGCGCTTGGACTGCCCGAGCCAGCGCATGCAATGCGTCAGCCGTGCCGGACCGAGCCTGATCTGCGTGATCTTCAGCCCGTCGCCGACGCCGAGCAGCACGTTGTCGTCGGACACTTCGAGGCCGTCGAACTCAAGCTCGCAATGCCCGCCATGCTCTTCCGGGCCCATGATGCCAATGCGGCGCACGACGCGCCAGCCGGGCTGATCGCGATGATAGAGAAAACCGGTGAGCCCGCGGCGCTTGTCGTCGGAGGTGCGCGCGATGACGATGAAATGCGCGGCTTCCGCGGCGCCGGTGATGAACCACTTGCGGCCGTGGATCGTCCACTTGCCGTTTTTCTTCTCGGCAAAAGTGCGGATCATGCCCGGATCCGAGCCGCCCCCCGGCGCCGGCTCGGTCATGGCGAAAGACGATTTCACTTTGCCTTCAACCACCGGCCGCAGCCACCACTCCTTCTGCGCCGGCGTGCCGGTGCGCGCGAGCAGATTCATATTGCCGTCGTCGGGCGCCGCGCAATTGATCGACAGCGGGCCGAACAACGACCGCGCCGCTTCTTCGTAGATCGCGGCCCAGGCGACGATCGGCAGCGCCATGCCGCCGAATTCCTTCGGCGATTGCGGCGCCCAAAGCCCGGCTTGCTTGGCCTTCTCCTGAACCGGCGCCAGCCGTTGCAGCGGAATGTTCTCGTGCTCGGAGAAATTCTGCGGATCGGCTTCGAGCGGCAGCACGTGTTCCTCGATAAAGGCACGCGTGCGCAGGCGCAGTTCCTCGATCTCGGGCGAAAGCGTGAAGTCCATGCCGGCGTCCCCTGAGGTGTTTGATTTTGCCCCGACGCGGGAATACGTCTGTCAAAGAGGGGTTATACCGGAGCCATCAGCAAGGTGGAAACGCTTAAGGTGAAGACCATGACGCGAATTACCTTTTCTGTTGCCGGCACTGCGGCCCTCGCGACGGCAATGATTTGCCTCAATGTTGCGCCGAGCCAGGCCCAATATTACGGTGATGCGCCGTGGTGCGCGGTGATAGCGATCGGCACCGGCGGCGTCCATTGGGATTGCGAATACAATACCGTCGAGGCCTGCGTGCCCAATGTGCTGGCCGGCAATCGCGGCTTTTGCGGGAACAACCCGTATTATACCGGCGCGCGGCAAGGAGCGGCGCCGCTCCTGCACCACCCGCGCTATAGAAGTCAAAAATACTCACACCAGCACTGAATATGTCGGCAGATGCGCTCACGTCATGACCGGCGCGGGCGCCGCCGCCTTGGCCGTGGCGGCAAGCCCGTCATGCTCGGTGATCTGCTCCAGCACCCGGCCCTTGGTCTCGATGCCGATCAGCCACAGCGCGATAGCCGAGATCAGATAAGCGAGCGCGAATGTGTGGAGCACATAGGCGCCGACGCCATAGGCCAGCATGAAGCCGACGACCGTCGGCGCCAGGAACGAGCCGATGCGCCCGATGCCAAAAAACCAGCCGACGGCGGTGGCGCGCAGATGCGTCGGATGCAACTCGCTCACATAGATCCCGGTCGCGCCGAAGACACCCGGATTGACCCAGCCCACGGCGGCCGCGGCGGCATAAAGCCAGAGCCCGCTCGCCATCGCGAACCACAGATGGAAGAACGCGCCGACGAAATAATAAAGGAAGAGAACCGGGCGTCGCCCATAGCGATCGATCAGGAAGCCGCAGGCCGAATAGCCGACGACCGCGCTCAAGGCCTGCACCAGTTGGAAGCCGATCGCCTGGGTGAGCGGGATGCCGCGCTGCGTCAGGATCGTCGGCAGCATGAACAGGATGCCGTTCGAGGCCCAGAGAAAGCCGAATGAAACGATCCAGAGCAGGATCGTGTTCTTGGCCCGGCCGCGCGCCAGGAGCTCGAACACCGTGACCTTGCCGGGCATCGCCACTTCCGGGCGCAGACCAGGGATCGCCCTGATCTCGTCCGCCGTGAGCGTGCGGCCGATCGCGTCCTTTTCGATATTGGCGACGATCTGTTCCGCCTCGGCGATGCGTCCCTTGCTCAACAGGAAGCGCACGGATTCCGGCATATAGCGGCGCACGAAGAACAGCAGCACGGCGGGCACGACGCCGACGACGAACAGCGCGCGCCAACCCCAGCGCGGAATGATCAGAAGGCTGAGCGACGCCGCGAGCACGAGACCGACGGGAAACGCAGCCATGATATTGCCGGACATGGCGCCGCGAATCCGGCCGGGGCTATATTCCGCGCTCAAGGTCAGCGTCACCGGCACTTCGCCGCCGAGGCCGAAATTCGACAGGAAACGGAACACGCTGAGCGAGACGATATTCCACGACACCGACACCAGCCCGGTGAACAGCGCGAACAAGCCGACGGTGGCCTGAAACGAGGTGCGCCGCCCGATATAATCGGAGATCGTGCCCCAAAACAGCGCGCCGAGAAACGCGCCGATCAATCCGACTGTCGCCAACAGACCCGCCTGCGCCGGACCCAGTCCGAATTCGCGCGCCACCGGCGGCAGCGCCGCGCCGAAGATCGCGAAGTCCGCGGCATCGAGCACGATGCCGCAGAAGGCGAGGATGAAGAAATGGCGGTGCCATTTGGAGAACGGCAGGCGTTCGAGGCGAGCGACAAGCTCAGCGGACGTCTGGCGCGCGTCGGACATGTGTCTCCCCCAAAATAAGTCGCCGCCGTTCTTGCGCAGCTTGTTCTTAATGCGCGGCAAGAGTGCAATAGAAAATCAGATGTGACAAGGAGGCCGCCAGCAATGTAAATGTCGGCGCGCCCACTCACGTCCACGCGCGTTCATCCGCAAGCGGCCAGCCATGATCATCGACATTTTCAATCACTTCATGCCGAAGGCCTATCTCGACCGGCTTGCGGAGCTCATCCCCGGCCATGTCGCGACCACGGCGTTTCCGCGGCTCAAGACGCTGGTCGACGTCGATGCGCGGCTGCGCCTGCTCGATGAGTTCGGCGATTTCTCCCAAGTCCTGTCGCTCGCCAATCCGCCGCTCGAACTGGTCGCCGGGCCGGACGTCACGCCGGATCTGGCGCGGCTCGCCAACGACTCGCTGGCGGAGATATGCTGGAAACATCCCGAGCGATTCCCGGCCTTCATCGCCGCGCTGCCGATGAACAATATCGAGGCGTCACTTGCCGAAATCGATCGCGCCGTGTTGCAGCTTGGCGCGCGCGGCATCCAGGTCTTCACCAATGTCGCCGGCGTGCCGTTGAGCGAGCAGAAGTTCCGGCCGCTGTTCCGCCGCATGGCCGAGCACGATCTGCCGGTCTGGGTGCATCCGATGCGCGGCCCCGACTTCCCCGATTATGCGACCGAAAAAACGTCGCTCGACGAAGTGTGGTTTTCCTTCGGCTGGCCCTACGAAACCACCGCCTGCATGACGCGGCTGATCTATTCCGGCCTGTTCGACGAATTGCCGCACGCAAAGATCATCGCGCATCATATGGGCGGCATGATTCCTTATTTCCCAGGCAAGATTAATCTCGGTTTCCGGCAAATCTTCTTCGGCACGCGCGATGAGAATCCGGTGGCGAAGGAGCGCGGCCTCAAGAAACACCCGCTGGCCTATTACAAGATGCTCCATGCCGATACCGCACTCGGCGGCGAGGATGCGCCGACACGCTGCGGCCACGCCTTCTTCGGCACGTCGAATTGCCTGTTCGCGACCGACGCGCCGTTCGATTCCGAGCAAGGCCGCTGGCTGATCGCAGATACGATCCGCGCCGTCGAGCGGCTCGACATTCCGCAGCAAGACCGCGAGCGGATTTTCTCGGACAATGCCCGCGCGCTGCTCAAACTCTAGGAATACTCGCGATGCAGACCAGGAATATCAAAGTGCCGCTGCGCGACGGCGAAATGGGCGCCTATCTCGCCATTCCGGACCGCACGCCCGTGGGCGCCATTATCGCCATTATGGAAATCTGGGGCGTCAACGACACGATGCGCTACCACGCCCATGAATTCGCACAGGCCGGATTCGTCTGTCTCGTGCCCGATCTGTTTTGGCGGCAGGAGCCCGGCGTCGAATTGTCCGACGGCAATCCCGACGACATCAAGAAGGCGTTCGATCTCTATTACGAGTTCGACTACGACCTCGGCGTGCGCGACATGGAGGATATCCACCAATATCTGAAAACGCTGCCGGAATGTAACGGCAAGGTCGGCGCCGTGGGTTACTGCCTCGGCGGCAAGCTCTGCTATCTGATGTGCTGCCGCACCGACATCGACTGCGCGGTCGCCTATTACGGCACCTATATCGAGCACCGCATCACGGAAGCGAAGAACCTGCACCGGCCGTTCGTGCTGCACATGGCGCTGAAGGACCGCTGGGTGCAGGCCGAGGTCAACGAATTATTGGAGCGGCGGCTCTCGCCTAATCCGCTGGTGACCATTCACAAATATCCGGGCGCCGATCACGCCTTCGCCCGCCATGGCGGCAAGACCTACAGCAAGCCGGAGGCCGATCGCGCGCTCGCGCTCAGTCTCGATTTCTTTAGAACGCATCTCAATCGAACATGATCCCGAAAAGCATGCCCTTGGACTTGATCCGAGGGTGGATGCCGGCTTCCCGCCTTCGCGAAGCCCGCTTCGGCGGGCTAAGGAAGGTCGGATAAGATCATGCTCAAGGATGTCTTCGCCGCAGCGCACAACACACGTATTCGGTCTCTTCCGGCGGCTTCCCTTCTGCGCAGAAAACAGCGATGCTATCGGTTCAAGCCATAAATGAGCCGACCGCAAAGCCGGACGCCGGATTTATGCTCGATCATTCGTCAAACGCGCCGACGCCGTTCGCCCTCGATGCGGATCAGGTCGCCATCCGCGACATGGCGCGCAACTTCGCCGATGAGGTTTTCGCGCCGAACGCGATCGCCTGGGACGAGGCCAGGCATTTCCCGGTCGCCGAAATGCGCAAGGCCGCGGCGCTCGGCATGGGCGGCGTGTTCATTGCCGAGGACGTCGGCGGCTCGGGGCTGTCGCGGCTGACAGGAACTCTGATCTTCGAGGCCCTCGCCACCGGCTGCCCGACGGTCGCCGCCTATATGTCGATCCATAATATGACGTCGTGGCTGATCGACGCCTTCGGCACACAACCGCAGCGCCAGAAGTTCCTGCCGCCCTTGTGCAGCATGGAAATGCTGGCGAGCTATTGCCTGACCGAGCCGGGCGCAGGTTCCGATGCGGCCGCGCTGACGACGCGGGCGATGCGCGACGGCGACCATTACATTCTCAACGGTCAGAAGCAGTTCATCTCCGGCGCCGGCGCTGGCGACCTCTATGTGGTGATGGCGCGCACCGGCGGCGACGGCGCCGCCGGGATTTCGGCGTTCATCGTCTCGGGCGACACGCAAGGCATTTCGTTCGGCGCCAATGAGCGCAAGATGGGCTGGAACGCGCAACCGACGCGCGCGGTCATGTTCCAGGACGTGCGCGTTCCCGTCTGCGACCGGCTCGGCGAGGAAGGGAGCGGCTTCAAGATCGCGATGTCCGGGCTCGACGGCGGCCGGCTCAACATCGCCGCCTGCTCGCTCGGCGGCGCGCAATGCGCGCTGGAAAAGACGCTCGCTTATATGAGAGAGCGCAAGGCCTTCGGCAAGCGCCTCGACGAATTCCAGGCCCTGCAGTTTCGCCTCGCCGACATGGCGACCGAGCTTGAAGTGTCGCGCGCGTTCCTGTGGCATGCCGCTGCCGCGTTCGATCGCAAGGACGCGAATTCGGCGCAAATGTCCGCAATGGCAAAGCGCTTCGTCACCGATACCTGCTTCAATGTCGCCAATCAGGCGCTGCAATTGCATGGCGGCTACGGTTATTTGTCGGAATACGGCATCGAGAAGATCGTGCGCGATTTGCGCGTGCACCAGATCCTCGAAGGCACCAACGAGATCATGCGCCTTATCGTGGCCAGGAACCTTGTCGGGCGATGAACGATAAGGTGGTGCAAGGGGGCCGAGGGGGCCGAGAGGGCCAAGGGGGCCAAAAGGGTCAAGGGGACGATGTCATCGTTCGCGAACACGGCGCGTTGCGCCGGCTGACGCTCAACCGTCCCAGGGCGCTCAACGCGATCACGCTCGATATGTCCGTGACCATGACGGCGATGATGCGCGCGTGGGCCTCAGATCCCGCCGTCGGCGCGGTCTTGCTCGACGGCGCCGGCGAGCGCGGTTTCTGCGCCGGCGGCGACATTCGCGCGCTCTACGACGCGGCGAAGTCCGGCGACCCGCTGCCGCAAAGGTTCTGGGCCGTCGAATATCATCTCAACGTGATGATCGCGCGCTACCGCAAACCCGTGGTCGCGATCATGGACGGCGTCGTCATGGGCGGCGGTATCGGGCTCGCCGGCCACGCGGCGCATCGCGTCGTCACCGAGCGCTCCGCCGTCGCCATGCCGGAGGTCGGCATCGGCTTCTTTCCCGATATCGGCGCGTCGTTTCCGCTGGCACGCGCGCCGGGTTTTACGGGAACCTATCTCGCGCTCACCGGCGACCGCATGAATGCCGCGGATGCGATCTATTGCGGACTTGCCGACATTCACATTCCATCGGCGAAGCTTGCCGAAATCCCAGCCGCACTCGCCGATTGCCGCAGCGCCGGCGAGGTTCGCAAGCATCTCGGCGAGTTATCCGCCCCGCCGGCGCCGGGAAAACTTGAAGCGGCGCGGCCATGGATCGACGCATGCTTCAGCGCCAACACCGTCGAAGAGATTTTCGCGCGATTGGCCGCGAGTGAAGCCGAGGCCGCGCGGGTGGCGCTTACGACCATGCAAAAGGCATCGCCGACCTCGCTCAAGATCACGCTGCGCAACATGCGCGACGCGGCAAAATTCAGGCGCATTGAGCAATGTTTCACGCAGGATTACCGTATCGCACTCGCCTGTGTCGCCGGTCACGATCTGATCGAGGGCATCCGCGCCACCATTGTCGACAAGGATCGCAATCCGATCTGGGAGCCGGACACGCTGGAAAAAGTCACGCCGGACATTGTCGATCGGCACTTCCGGTCCGTCGGCGCCTTGGAACTGAGGTTCGAAGACTGAAACCTATTCAAGGAAGCGCACTGGGGGGTACATACATGCCGAAAATCGGATTCATCGGTCTCGGGAATATGGGCGGGCCGATGGCCGCCAATCTCGTGAAGTCGGGCGAGCACGTTTTGGGCTTTGACGTCGTTGCGGCGTCGCGCGAGACATCGGCCGCAAACGGCGTTGAAATCGTCGCCAACGCCAAATCGTGCGTCGAAAACGCCGAAGTCGTCGTCACCATGCTGCCGGCGGGCGAGCATGTGCTCTCAGTCTGGAAGGATATTTTGCCGGCCGCGAACCAGGGCGCGCTGTTCATCGATTGTTCGACCATCGACGTGGCGAGCGCGCGCGAAGCTCACAAGCTTGCGGCCCAGCAGGGTATCGCGACGCTCGATGCCCCGGTCTCGGGCGGCGTCGGCGGCGCCACGGCGGCGACGCTGACCTTCATGGTCGGCGGCTCGCACCATGCCTTCGAACGCGGCAAGCCGGTGCTCGAGCGCATGGGCAAGCGCGTCGTGCATTGCGGCGAGGCCGGCAACGGCCAGGTGGCGAAAATCTGCAACAATATGATTCTCGGCGCCTCGATGATCGCGGTCAGCGAAGCCTTCGTGCTCGGCGAGAAGCTCGGCCTGTCGCACCAGGCGATGTTCGACGTCGTTTCGTCGTCATCGGGCCAGTGCTGGTCGCTCACCAGCTATTGCCCGGTGCCGGGCCCGGTGCCGGCGAGCCCCGCCAATAACGGCTACAGAGCCGGCTTCGCCGCCGCTTTGATGCTGAAAGACCTCAACCTTGCCCGCGAAGCCGCGGCCTCGGTCCATGCCGAAGCCGCGATCGGCACGCACGCCGCCGAGATCTATCAGGAATTCGCCGAAACCGGCTCGAGCGGCGCCGATTTCTCCGACATCATCAATTTCGTGCGCCAGCAATCGAAGGGCTGACGCCGCGCTGCTAATTGTTCGTCTCGGCTTCCTTGATCGGATCCTTCACGGCAGGGAAGGTCGCGAACTCGACATTGTAGAGTTCGCCATCCTTGCGCTCGACCTTGCGGATATAGATGTTCTGGACGATGTCGCGCGTCCGCGGGTCGATCGTGATCGGGCCGCGCGGGCTGACAAAGCTCATGCCTTTCATCGCCGCGATCAATTTGTCGCCGTCGGTGTCGCCGCCGGTCTTCTTGAGCGCCTCGTAGATCAGGCGCATGCCGTCATAGACCGATTCCGCCATGTGATTGGGCCGCTTGCCGGCGAATTTGTGAAGCCCGCGACAAAGGCCTGGTTCTCCGGCGACACATGCGCCGCGGAATAGGGACCGGCGGTGATGATGCCGAGCGCGGCGTCACCCATGCCCGGCAGCAGATCGTCGTCGGTCAAATCGAGCGTACCCATCAGCTTGATGCCCGATGCATTCATGCCGCGCTCGGCATATTGCCGCGCGAAGGTGCCAGCCAAGCTCCCCGGAATGAAGACGAATATGCCGTCGGGACCGGCGTCGCGCGCGCGTTGCAGCGACGGCGCGAAATCCGGACTCTGCACCGGCACGCGCATATTGGCGACGATCTCGCCGCCGTTCTTTCTGAACTCGTCGCTAAACACCTTTTCCGCTTCATAGCCCGGCGCGTAATCGGACACCAGCGTCACGACTTTCTTGACGCCGTTCTTCGCCGCCCATTGCGTCATCGGCACGGCGGTCTGCGCGATGGTGTAGAAGGTGCGCACGATATAGGGCGACTTTTCGGTGATGATGGACGTGCCCGCCGCCATGACCACTTGCGGGATCTTGGCTTCGGTGGCGAGCGGCGCCACCGCGAGCGCAACCGGCGTGAACGTGAAACCGCCGAGCACCGCCACTTTGTCGTTGACGATGAATTCCTGGGCGATGCGCTTGGCATTGTCGGGCTGGCTGCCGTCGTCCCGGATTAGAAGCTCGATCTTCTTGCCGGCGACGCTCGTGCCATTGGCCTCGATGAAATATTTGGCGCCGGCGATCATCATGGCGCCGATTTGCGCGAACTGCCCGGTCGACGGCGCGATAAAGCCGATCTTGACGGTGTCTTGGGCGCGCGCCTCCACGACGGAGAGAATCCCCTCCGATCAGCAGGCTTACGGCCATCAGCGCGACATAAATCCGCTTGGTCATGTTGTCCTCCCGATCGAGTTTTATGGTTCAGCGCACTTCAGTTCTTCCATAATTTCTTGCTGGCGAGGTCGGCGCCTTCGCGCATCGCCTTGAATTTTTCCCAGACCACGGTGTGGTGCACTTCGGTGTGATACAGCGCCTGCGATGAGAACCCGCAATCGGCGGCGGCGATCACATTGTCCCGGCCGACGAGACTGGCAAAGCGCAGAATGCGCTCGCAGATCAGCTCGGGATGCTCGACGATATTGCTGGCATGCGTGATCACGCCGGGGCACAGCACCTTGCCGTCCGGCAGCTTCACCGTCTCGAACAGATGATATTCGTGCTCGTGGCGCGGATTTGCGGCCTCGAAACTATAGGAGCCGGCATTGATCTTGAGCATATAGCCGATGAGCTCAGCGAGCTTCGCCTCGTAAAGCCGCGGGCCTTCGTTGATGCCGTAGCAGGTATGAAAGCGCACGCGCTCGACCGGAATGCCCTTGAGCGCTGAGTTGATCGCCTCGACATAGATCTCGGCGCGGCGCGCCATGCCCTTGGCGTCAAGGCCCGGCTCGACGAAAATATCGGCCAGAAACGGATCGTCGATCTGCACTAGGATGCCGGAATTGACGATCGCCTTGTATTCCTTGCTCATCTCGGCGGCGAGCGCGTGGAAATACTCCTCCTCGCTCTTGTAATATTCGTTGATGCCGACGCCGGACGGCGCGGTTGCCGGCAGGAAGACGTGCTCGAACGGCACGCCTGCCGCACTCGCCGCAGCTTTGACATTGTCGAGGTCGCGGGCAAGCGGGGCCTCGCCGTGATATTTCACCGGACCGGTGCAGACGATCGGCGTAATCGGCACGATGGTACCGCCCATCATCGCCTGCTTGAAATATTCGGCGTAATATTCCGGAAACGCCGCGACCTCTTGTTGGAAGAGCAGCATCTTCTGGTTCGGCCGCACCTCGTAGCCGGATAGCCGCTCCTGGATGTAGGTGAAGAAGCCTGGCTTGGAGAATTCGCCATCGGTGACGATGTCGATGCCGCAGTCCTTCTGCCTTTTCACGACGTCGATGACGGCCTGGCGCAATTGCGCATCGAACGCCACCTGGTCGAAGGGCTTGCCGGAGAACTTGGCCTTGAGCTGATCAAGCAGATGATGCGGCCGCGGCAGGCTGCCGATATGGGTCGTTTGAATGCGGCCGCTGTTTTGCTGCAGCGTCATGCGCCCTCCTCCCGCCGGATCGACGACCTGGAAACGTCATCGTCGCGGCTATCGTTTCATTCAAACCCGTCGCGTCCCGCGCGAGCCTTTTCACGCAGGCTAGCGGAAGACCGGCAGCAATTCAAACAAAAAAGGATATGTGCTTTTTTAAGTACGATGCCGGGGCTTGCGCCTTGGGCGGCTGCTCGCCGCCTGGCGCGGCGCCGCGGGCCGAATGTGCGGCGACCCGAGCACCGCGGGCACCAGCGCCGACCACATCTTGATGACCGCGCGGCGATTGGTCTCGTAAGGAAGCCAGGTGTCGACGACGAACAGCCCACGCAGCAAATAATGCGTCAACAGGATGAAACGCTCCGCGCGCTTTCGCGGAAAACCCGCCGCGCTGAGGCTTTCGAGCCAAATCCGGTTCAGGCTCTTGCGCGCGCGCGCGACGATCGGACGGTGCGGCTTGGCCAAGGCTCTGTCGCTCGCCGCCGCGATGGCAAGTTCCAACATGGCGCGATACAGCGGCCCAAAGAAGAAATGCTCGGAATCGCGCAGGAACTGTTCGACGGAGCGCCGGCCGCCGCCCGACGCCAGCCGCTCGGCGTGGACAACAGCCGCATCCATGGCGTGCTGGGTCGCCGCGACCAGAAGATCGTTCTTGGTCGGAAAATAGCGCTCAAGCGCGCCGCGCGAGACCCCGGCGCGCGCGGCGACCCGGCTCGCGCTGAAATTGGCATAGCCGTCGTCGATCAGGACATCGAGGGCCGCGGTGAGAACCGCGGCTTGCGTCGCTTGCCGGCGCTGCGCCTGCGTCCGCCTCATCGCTTATTTGCCCGCCGCCGCCGGCACGTTGCCGCCGGTGATCTTAAATGAATTGAAGAAGCCATCCTTCATTCCCGTCGCGACATCGCGCTGCTCCTCGGGAAATTGCACGACCAGCATGTATTGCCTTTCGCCTGCGCGTATCATACGAAAATAATAGCCGCCTTCGGGCGCGGTGAGCGCGAAGGAAAGCCTCTCCACACCGCCCGAGCTATCGCGCTGCATATCCGAAACAACGGCGCCATGCCGCAATTTCGTGCTTTCCATGAATTCTTCCATCGGCTTCGGCTGAAGCCCGGCGAACGGAGTTCTCGGTGGCGGAAAACCGGGTGCCGCCGTCATTCACGCCGGTCAACATATAGACGATGGCTGTCGGAGAACCGTTTTCTTCGGCTTTCATTTCCACATCGCTGAACGCGATCGGGAAGTGAACGGAAAACGATCCGCCGGTGGGGCTGGCGTCGCCGGCCGGAACATTCGCGCGAGGCACGATCTGCGCCTGCGCCGAGACGCCCATTGCGAGCACGAAAATTACCGCGAGCACCGAGCGCAAGCTCGTCATCAGATCCTCACCGCGAAGGCATTAATTCGGAGTATCGGCTTTTTATCATACCTGCCGGATTGACGATCGATTGCGACACTGTCAACTCTTGTGCATTCCGATGGGGGGCGACATGCAACGACAATATTTCATCGCGGCTGCAATCGGCGGCCTCTTGTTTGGCGGTATGATCGGCGGCAGCGGTCCGGCGCGCGCGCAATCCGATCAGTGGTGCAACGAATACGCCAATCAGGCGGTCATCTCGGCCGCGCAGAACAAGGATTTCGGCTGCGGCTTCAATGGCGGGCGCTGGGGCTTCGACTATCGCGTCCACTACAACTGGTGCATGACCGTGCCCCAGCCGGCGGCGATGCAGGAACGGCTGGCGCGCCAAGCCGCCACCAAGTCGTGCCACAGCAGTCCGGGCTAGCGCTGTGGTTCAGCGCGCATAGCAAGATTTGCGGACGCTACGCGAGCCGACGCTGACTATTTTACCATTGGCTGTGGAACCCGGCGAAACGAATCGTCC
The DNA here is from genome assembly GCA_963761185.1 of uncultured Alphaproteobacteria bacterium. Lineage (GTDB taxonomy): Bacteria > Pseudomonadota > Alphaproteobacteria > Rhizobiales > Xanthobacteraceae > BOG-931. The sequence continues at coordinate 2,176,497 of CAVXFY010000009.1, read as the reverse complement.
GTCGCGGCGGCCCTGATCGCCATAATCTCGATTCCGGCGCCGCAGAAAACCGGCAAAAATCGGTAATTTCGTAGTCTTGCGAGCGGCGTCACCAGAGCTCGCGCAACCGCATGCATCGACTCGATGTAGCGCGCATACTAAGTTGCACGACGCTCAGGGAAATGAGCGGAAAATAATACCATCAAAATTGAACTCGCCGATTTTCAGTTGGGCGGCGGTACCGAGCGACAACATCGAGCGGCGAAAAGTGATGGGGTGGTTTTGACGTTTGGTCTGTGGCGCGCATTGTCCTGGATTCGCTTCACGGCTGTCCTTGCGCCGATGGCTTTGCTTGGCCTCTGCACGATCGCGTCCGCCCAAACTTCTACCGATTTCGCCGGAAGTCTGAACCCGTTATTCCAGCGCGATCTGGCGCAACCGTCCGATCTCAACAACACGCTGCAATATGCCGCTTACGCCTCGGCCGACGATATCGAGTCCGCGATCGGCACCTGCGAACAGCTGCTGTTCTACAATCCGGCTCTGTCGAAGATACGCTTCGAGCTCGGCGTGTTGTATTTCCGGCTCGGCTCCTACGAGATGGCGCGCGGCTATTTCAAATCGGCGCTGGAGCAGCAGGACATGCCGCCCGATCTGCGACGGCGGACCGAGGACCTGTTGTCCGACGTCGATAAGCAGCTGCAAACCGACAGGTTCACGGGCTTCGTGCAAACCGGGTTGGGCTATCAGACCAATCCCGGCGGCGGCCCCGGGCCGCAGACCGTGCTGGCCTCCGGCCGCAGCTTCGACAGCCGGTTCTTCGCCAAAGGCGACGGCAATTGGTTCGGCGCTTTCGCCGTGAACTACGTCCACGATTTCGAAGATCAGCGCGGCGATACGTTCGAGGCCACGGTTGTCGGCTACGACGCGCAGCAGTTCAGCCAGCACCAATTCGATATCGGGACGATCGAGCTTCGCGCCGGCCCACGCTTCGTGTTGACGCCCGGCAGCCCCTATGCCGTGTCGATCAAGCCGTATGTGATCGCGACCGGTTCGCTGCTCGCCGACACCGCCTATTCCGGCGGCGCCGGCGGCGGCCTGACATTGCATGCCAATGTCGGCAATGTCGCGCTCGATCCCTATGCCGAAGTCGTCAGGCAGAGCTTTCGCAACTCGGCGTTTTATCCGCTGGCCAGCAATCTGAGCGGCAGCCTTTCGACCGTCGGTCTGCGCGCGTCGGGGCCGATCGTTTCCGGGCTCGGCTGGCAAACGCAGACCGTGTTCGGGCATTCGAGCGCCGCATTCAGTCCCGACAGCTACGACGTCTATGCCGCCGATCTCTGGCTGCCGTGGACTTTCTCGTTCCTCGGCGACGGCCGCATCTGGGTGCTGACGCCGATCGCCGGCTTCAGCCATTGGCAATACAACGCGCCCGATCCGGCGATCGATCCGAACACGACGCCGCGCACGAATGAATGGCGCGCCGGCTTGGGCCTCGACGTGCCGATCTGGAACAAGATTTACATGAGCATGCTGGTGCAATACCGCTCCGACACGTCCAATGTCGCCGCATTCACCATGCATGACTTTGCGGTCTCGGGCGGCCCGACGTTCAAGTTCTAAAAGGCACACAATGACACCCGGCCGGAGTCTCGCTGTTCTGCTGACCGTCGCTGCCTCGGCGGCGGCGCTCGCCATGGCGCCGATATTGGCTCCGGCATTGACGCCGGCATCAGCGCAGCAGGTCGGGACCGCTACCGCGGTCAACCCGACCACCGAAAGCACGCCACCGGGATCGAGCACGGTCAATCTGACGGTCGGCGCCAATATCGTGCACAAGGAGCGCATCCGCACCACGCCGTCCGGCTCGGTGCAGCTTCTCTTTGTCGACAAGAGCACGCTGAGCATCGCGCCCAACACCAATATCCTGATCGACGAATATGTTTACGATCCGCATTCCAATTCCGGCCACATGCTGACCAATCTGACCGAAGGGGCGCTGCGCTTCGTCGGCGGCGCGCTCAGCCACCAAGGCGAGGCCTCGATCACGACGCAGGATGCGGCGATCGGCATTCGCGGCGGCACGGTCACCGTCGTTCGCGGGCCCAACGGCACCAAGGTCATCGATCATTTCGGCGTCATGACGATCAGCAACGGCGCCGGTACGGTGACGATCAGCCGGCCCGACTTTTTTGTCACGATCCTCAACTGGAACACGCCGCCGAGCGAACCGCAGCGCATCACCCAGGAAGAGATCGCCTATTTTCTGAGATTGTTGACCAGCCGTCCGGGCGAGAACGCCGGCGTGCGAGGTCTCACCGACGTCATCATCGGCGAATGCGGCATCGGCAGATTGCCGAGCCGCAATTGCCCGACCACGTCGTGGAATCCGACCGGCAGCGCCGAGTTGAACGCGTTCCAGACGATCATCCAAGGAACGCAGCACGGAACCGCGACGACGGGGCCGCAGATATACCGCGGCCGCTGAACAATCAGACTGTCCAGCGAGCCGATCGGTCCCCGCGCACCGCGCCACAGCGCTTTAACGCCGATCGTCACATAATTGTTGGCAAGGCCTGCCACAAAAGCCGCGATAGACGAGAGGCCGCGGCATGAAATTTCCTGCACGTCTGGTTGACGGCTATCGCGCTTTCGTCGACACGCGGCTGCCGCTCGAACGCAGCCGGTTTGAGAAACTCGCGGCAAGCGGGCAACGGCCCGAGGTCATGGTGATCTGCTGCTGCAATTCGCGCGTCTCGCCCGAGGTCATTTTCGACGCGCATCCGGGCGAGCTGTTCGTGGTGCGCAACGTCGCTAACCTCGTGCCGCCCTACTCGCCGTCCGGCTTCACCCATGGCGTCTCGGCCGCGCTCGAATTCGCCGTCCAGGGTCTTGGGGTGAAATACATCGTCGTCATGGGGCACACCCATTGCGGCGGCATTCGCGCTTATTCCGAACATAGGAACCGGCTTAATCCGGGCGACTTCATCGACAATTGGATGTCGCTGATCACGCCGGCGGCGGCGGCCGTGAGCGAGGCCGGCGGTGCCGCGGACTATCTCCGCCGGCTCGAACAGGCCTCCATCGTCGCCACGATGGACAACCTGATGACGTTTCCCTGGATCAGGAGCCGCGTCGAGGATCGGCAGCTCGACTTGCTGGGCGCCTATTTCGACGTCGGCACCGGCGACCTCACCGTCTACGATCGCGCTTCGCGCGCTTTCACTGCCGTCAACGGCGAGATCGTGCCGCACGTAGCCATGCCGGCCGCGGAGTGAAGCCGAGCGCTTTTAGGAACCGAACGGCTCGACGTCGCCCCGCAGCGGTGCGGCCGTAAAGGCCGAGCCGCAATGCGGACAGTTGTTGGGCATCGCCGGCCAGACCTGTTTCCGGTGCGGCACTGCCGGGGGCAGGTCGACCAAGTCCCTCATTTCGCCGGTGCGTTCACGAAAGCTCTGCGTAATCGAGACTGTCTTCTCCGACACCGCGACGCTCACTTTGGCGTGCTGCTCGCGATAGAGCTTGAGCTGATCGAGGAACCCGACCGTGATCAGGCCGGAAAACAATGCGAGCGTCCCGATGCCGACGATCGACACCACGCCGCCGACGATCCTGCCCGCCGTCGTGACCGGCACCATGTCGCCGTAGCCGACCGTCGTCAGCGTCTCGATCGCCCACCACATCGCCGCCGGGATCGAGGAAAATACCCCAGGCTGTTCAGAGCTTTCGAGCATGAACATCAGCGAGCCGGAGATCGTCACTGTCAGCAACAGCACGAACAGCAGGGCCGTGATCGACTGCGCCTCTTCGCGCAGCACGGAAAACAACAATCCGAACGTCGTCGAATGCCGGATGAGCTTGAGCATGCGCAGGAGGCGCAACAGGCGCAGCACGCGAAGATCGCCGGCGCCCAAAAAGCCGAGAACGGCCGGCAGCACCGAGAACAGATCGACGAGCGCAAAGAAGCTCCGCAAATAGCGCAACCTGCCCCAGAGCGGATCGCGGTAACGCGCGTCGTGAAAATCGACGCAGGTCCAGGCGCGGAGCAGATATTCGGCCGCGAAGATCGCGGTCGCCGCCTGCTCGAATGCGTCGAACGCCGGTGCGAAATGCCGCCGGATCGATTCCACCAATTCAAGGACAACGCAGGACACATTGGCAATGATCAGGAGCGCCAGCGCCAGGTTGAAGGCGCGCGTAACCGCGCCGCGCGGCTCCTCGTCCTCGAAAACGATCGCGAGCTGCCGGCGTAGATCACGACCGCTGGTCCGCGCCACGGCTTTCCCCTGATGCAAGGGGAAACTTTAGCGGCGTCGTATGAACGATTTTTGATAGACAGCGCGACCCGGCCGGGACGGACGCGGCCGAAGTCTTCTAGTCCGCGAGCCCGCCCAGCGTATAAGCCGCCCCCAACAAACTCCGGGGCGCAAGCCGATCTGGTCGAACCATTTCTTGAAAACCCCGACGATTTGGCCGCTGCGGTAAATCTGCGCGAGCCCGGTATTGACGGCCAGACGCAGGGCCCAGTCGCCGCGCGGCAGCGCGATCGCATAGGGCTCGACCGAGAGATCGTCCGGCAACATGATGAAGGCATCGGGATTCTTGATCTGGGCGCCGACCAGCAGCAGCTTGTCGCTGGCATAGCCATCGACCTTTCCGGCCTCGAGCGCGCCGATACCCTCGTCGCGGTTCTTCACCGACACCAGCGTCAGGTTGAAATTGTGCTGACTGTTTTGGTCCTTCACGGCCTGCTCGTTCGTCGTGCCGGAGACGACCGCTATCTTCTTTCCGGCCATATCGGCAAAGGAATGAAAATTCGACGCGCGCGCGACCACGACGCCGGTGGATTCGACGAAGATGAAACTGGAGAAATCCACCTCTTTCATGCGTCCGAGCGTGACCGTGCTGGAGCCGCATTCGAGGTCCGCCTTGCCGCTCGCGACCGTGGAGAACCGCGTCTGCACGGTCACCGGCACCCATTCGATCTTGAGGTCCGGCAGCCCGAATTGTTGCGCGATCGATTTGGTCACCAATTGACACAGGTCGACCGAGTAGCCCGCCGGGTTCCCATGATCGTTCGCCATGGCAAACGGCGCCGCATCGGCCCGGTATGCGATGCGGATGGTTTTGGTGTCGACGATCAATTCAAGCCGGCTGTCGGAGGGGACTTGGGCCTGCGCCGACGCGGCAATCAAGGAAATGGAAAGAGCGAATAACAGACTGATCAATCGGTACATCTCTACCCCCGATCAAGAACCGCCTTTTGGCTTGTTCTATCCAAATCTCGGCAGACCATATCCCGGAACTGTTGAATGTCCAAAGTGACGGACAATTGATTTGAGAAATCCGCACTGCAGCATAGCTTTCCTCCGGAAAAGGATAGGGGTCATGAGAAGCACGACTAAGCGTCTCATTACGGTTGCCACGGCAGTCGCCATCTTCGCCTCCGGTCCTGCAAGCGCCAAGACAAGTGCCAAGACAAGCGCCAAGACTCGCGTGCATCGGCGGCCGGCCGTCGCGCGGCAGCAACAAATCGCCTGCACGGTGCTGGGATGCCAGCCGATACCTGTCGCGTGCTATCCGAAAGAGGAACACAGCCCAACCGGGATTCCGACGGGTTTTGATCAGATTGTCTGTCCGCCTGGAGTGTGGCCGTTCTAGGCGGCGGGAGATCGCTACTCACGCCGGGCGCTAGAACGCCGCAATCCATTTCGACGCGATGAAGATCAGCAGGCCGACCAAGCCGCCGACCAAGGTGCCGTTGATGCGGATGAATTGCAGATCCTTGCCGACCTGCAGTTCGAGCCGTTCGACGAGCGTCGTCGAAGTCCCAATTGCGCACCACGCGCTCGATATAGCCGCCGATCTCGACGCGATAGGCGAGCAAGAGGCGCAAGGCGACCGCCCTGATGCGGCGGTTGATCTGCTCCCGGCGCTCCGGATCCTCCTGCAGCCAGCGGCCCGTGCTGCGCAGCGCCTGCTCCACGGCCTGCGCGATCGCTTGCGCGTGGGCGGGAATGCCCCACTGCAACCCGCTTTCGAGCTCGGTCCACAGCACTTTGGCCTGCTCGATGAACAGCGGATTGGCGAGGAGTTCGGCCTTGAACGCCTCGCCGCGGGCATAAATCTGCGGATCCGCGGCAAGTTTGGCGATCAGCCCTTGCACGGTCTTGTGCAATTCGACGCGCCAAGGATGTTTCGGCTCGCGCATCTCGGTCAGCGTCGCCAGCACGCCGCTCATCACCTTGTCGGCGATGATCCTATCGACCCATTTCGGAATCCAGCGTGTCGACTGCTCGGCGATCTTGTTGCTGAAATAGTCCTTGTTGCCCGCCATATAGTTTTGACCATAGTCGATCGCCTGCGCGATCAGCGCCTGGGCCTCGCCTTGCGCCCAGACAATGGCGAGAAGTTTGGATGCGGCGGGAGCGGCGGGGACGGTCGCCAAGGCCTGTTGCGCAAGTCGGCCGACCACTTCGCCGATGCGCGGGCCGGGCAGCGACTCCACGATGCGCGGCAGCTGATCGGCGAGATAATTTCCCAATCGCTCGGCATTTGCCGGGTTGTCGAGCCAATGCGCGACGGTGCCGACGACATCGACGCGGGCGAGCCTCTCATTGAGCGCCGGCGCAGTGAGAAAATTGTTGGTCATGAAGCGGCTGAGCGCGCCGCCGATCCGCTCCTTGTTGTTAGGGATAATGCCGGTATGCGGGATCGGCAGCCCGAGCGGCCGGCGGAACAGCGCGACGACCGCGAACCAGTCGGCGCAGGCGCCGACCATGCCGGCCTCGGCGAAGGCGCGCAGATAAGGCAGCCACGGCCAGTCGAGCCTGGTCATGGTGGTGGCGACAAAGATCGCCGTCATCGCGACCAAGAGCAGCGTCGCGATAATGCGCATGCGGCGCAGTCCGCGCCGCAGCGCGGTTCTGCGATCTTCAATGGCCGCCTGATCGACGACGCCGGCATCGGGCGGTGGCGGCACGACCAGGTCGTGCGCCGTGCTAGAGCTTTCGGCCATCGGATATTTTGCGCCGCACCGGGCGCTGCCTGTCGCGCAGCGGCGCCTGCATGGTGTAGAGCTGGCGCACGACCGCCGGCCCATAGCATCGCTCGAGCCGCCGAATGGCGAAGTGCCCGCTGGCGACGCGCTGAAAATGGTTCATAAAAATCATGTTGACCGTGGCGCCGCCGACCGCGCCGAGAACCGGGATCGCGCTCGCTGCCGAGCGCTCCGAAACGACGACGCTGAACCGCGTCGCGATCTCGGTCACGAGGCCGCCGACCACGGGAGCGGACAGATTCGTCGCGCTGCGTTCGATCAACAGCGCGCTCGCGTTGGCGGCCAGCCGACCCAGCAGCGCCCGCGTAGCGTAATAGCCGAAATCCGCCCGCCGCCCAGTCTTCGGCGCGCCGAGCGCAAAGACCTCGACGCAGGCGAGTCGTGCTTCGAGCGTCGACAAAATCCTCGCCGTGATGGCGCGCGATGTCGGCGATGGCGCGCAGCATCAAGGTCGTCGTCACCGGCAGTTCGATCGGCAACGCGGCAAGCCCGAAGAAGCCCGAGACGCCGCCGCTCAAGCCGGCAAGGAACGAACTGGCGCGCCGCGCCGGGGCGCCTTTCGATTGCGGCTCGATCGAAGTGATCGCAACATGAAGACAATTGAGGATCGCCAGTTCCACGGCCTTGTTGATGCGGCTCGACGCGGCTTTCGGCATCAGTCGCATCACGCGGTCGAGCGGCCGGCCGGCATAATCGGCAAGCTGCGAGGCAAAATTCTGATCTTCGAGGTCGAGGATGGCGCGCCGCAGCGCCTGCTGCTCGGATGGCTGGAGCGTCGGCAGAAGCTCGGTGCTGGGCGCGGCCATGATCATTGATAGCGCGAAAACCTCATCGATGGCGCAAAAACATCATTGGTAGCGGAGAATCGGTCGTATCCCGTTCAGGCTTGCCAGAATGGCCGAGCCGTTGCTGATCAGGGCGGTGACTTCCGGAATGATCAAGCCTCCAGGCAGCGCCAAACCGAACGCGAGCGTATTGAGGCCGGCAACAATGGCATAATTCTGATGGATCAGGCGCACGGCGCCGCGCGAAATCTCGACCGCCTTGACGAGTTTCCACAGCGAATCTTCCATCAGCACGACGTCGGCCGATTCGCGCGCCACTTCGGCGCCGTGTTTCATGGCGATGCCGACATCGGCGAAGCTCAACGCCGGCGAATCGTTGATGCCGTCGCCGACCATGGCGACCACATTGCCCTCGCGCTGAAATTGCTGGATCACCTCCGCTTTGTCCGCCGGCAGCATGTCGGCGAATTGCCGCGACAGGCCGAGCCGTCGGCCGACGGCCTTGGCGACGACCGCATTGTCGCCGGTCAGCATGACCGTGTTGCGGATGCCGTTCTCATGCAGGCGCCGGATGACGTCGCGGCTCTCGGGCCGGATCTGATCGGTATAGGGCACCAAGCCGGCGAGCGTCGCCGTCCACCGCGACGTAAATACAGGAATAGCCCTGCTCGTCGAGTGTGGCGCGGTCGGACTGCGCGCAGCCGACATTGATCTTGGCCTGGCGCATGAACCGTTCGTTGCCGACATGCATGTAATAGCCGTTGACCTGGCCTTCGACGCCCAGCCCGAGGCGGTATTTGGTTTCCTCGCAATAGGGAATATTGGCGCCGATCTGCTGCGCCTTGACGCGTAGTGCATTGGCGACCGGATGCACGAGCTTGGTCTCCGCCGCGGCGGCAAGCCCGAGCAGATGCTGGTCGGTCATGCCCTTCTCGTAGCTGATGATGTCGATCACTTCCGGCGAGCCATGGGTGAGCGTGCCGGTCTTGTCGAAGATTACGGTATCGACTTGGGAGAGGCGCTCCATATGCGCGCCGCTCTTGATGATGATGCCGGCGCGGGCGGCATGCGTCATCGAGGCCAGCACCGCGGTCGGCGCGGCGACGCGGATGCCGGTACCGTAATCGACGATCACGAGCGACAGGAAGCGATTGAAGTCAGCCGTTAGGGCGGCGCTGCCGACCGCCAAAGCCAGCGTCGGCAAGACGAAACGATCGGCAAGCTTTTCGGCGTGGTTCTGCATCCGCGTATCGCCGATCGGCGCCGATTTCGACGAGCGCCGCGATTTGGCCGGCGGTGGTCGCGGTGCCGACGCGGATGGCGCGGATGGTGAGCTGGCCGTCGCGAATGACGGTCGCGGCGAAGACGGCCGCGCCCCTGTCGCGCATCACCGGCAATCCCTCGCCGGTAATCGTCTTCTGGTCGATCATGGCGTGGCCATCGATGATCTCGCCATCGATCGGGATCATCTCTCCCGGATAGACGACGACCTGGTCACCGATCGCGAGTTCGCAAGCCGGGAATCGAGGTGACCACGCCGTCGCGAATGACCCAGGCGGCCTTGGTCTGGAATTCGAGCAATTCACTCATCGCTTTGCGCTGGCCGGCTGCAGTCAAATCGCGGATCCAGTCGCCGAGCTTGATCAGCCAGGTGACGATGGCGCCGGCCACCGGACTGCCTTGCAGAAGCGAAGCGGTGATCGCGAGCGTGTCGAGGAAGTCGACATTGAGGCGGCCTTCGCGCCGCCACACCCGCCAGGCCCGTAACGCGATCGGATATCCGTTCCACAGCATCAGCGGAAAATTGATTGCGGTGACGATGGGATTGGCGGAAAACGCCATCAGCAACGACACAGTCGGCAAGGTCAGCGGCGTATTGCTCCAGATCGAGGGCGATTTCGCCGGCGTCAGCGCCACGGCGCCGCGCGACGGCGCCGCCGACTTGTCGACGGTGCCGACGAGCCGCTGCAGGTCGGCGATGCTCATCACCGAGAGCTGGCCGAGCGTCGCGCGCAGCATGCCTTCGAAGCTCACATCGTATTCGATGACGAGGCAGGCGCAGGCATAGTTCAGCCGGGCGTGTTTGACGCCTTTCTGCGCTTGCAGCCAGACCAAAGCTGCCTCGGCGACCAGTTTCTTGCGGCACAATGCTGGAAGATGCAGCCGGATGCGGCCGGAAATGAAATGACGAACCGAGAATTCCATTGCGCCGAATCCTGCTGCGCGGAGCGGCCTCAGCCGGTGGCTGCGACCGGCTTTTGCACGGCTTTGATGTTGATCGGCGCCATCCGCGGGCCGGCATTGGCGCCGCTATGGAGGTTCTGCTGCTCGTGCATCTGGATGAAGTGATTGACGGTGAAGATGGCGAGCGTGACCCAGACCGGAGTCGCAGCCGTCGCGCCGACTTCGAACACGGTCAGGCAGATGATGCCGACGGCAAAGACGATCTTCAGATCGAGATTGTTGTTGGTGGCGAGCTTGATCTCGTGATCGATCTTTTTGACGAAATCGACGACAGCGCGGGCAGTGTGCGAATGGCTGGCGAGGAATTCCGCCTCGGCCTCGATGCTGTTGGTCAGCTTGTCGAGCTCGGTATCGGCGCCGTGCCTGAGACCGTTGCCGCCGCCATCGTTGCCGCCATGCGCTTCGTAATGACCGCGAAACGTGTTGTGAAATTCGTCATGACGATCGGTGTCGTAGAACAGCACGACGCTGCCGATTGTCGGGTTGACCGTCACCTGTTCGATCCCGGGAATGACGGCGAAGGTCTCGCTGATCTGCTTCAACAATTCAGGTTTGCCCTTGCCGGCCGGAATCTTCATCCGGACCCGTCCCGGCACCTGATGCTCGATCTTGAGGTTCATCTTCGTCATGGAAGTCGCTCGGATGACGTCATGCTATTTCACGGCGGTGCGATGAATGTCGGTTCGCACGGCTTTGTCGCGCACAGGATAAACACCGGGGCCGCGTTGCTCCGGCTCGATCACTGTGCATTTTGGCGCGGCAAAAATCTTCGCTTCGCAAATCGTCCCTTCGCAAGTCTTGAATTCACCGGTCTTCACGTCGCGGGTCTTCAGCTCGCAGCGGCTTTCGGCTGTTGCATGTCGTCCTCGGCATGAACCTCGGCGACGATGTCGTGGACCTGCTCCTGCGCTTCGGCGACGAACTCGCGCGTCTTATTGCCGAGCTTGTAGGCGCCGCGAACCGTGGAGCGGAACAGCGGGTTTAGCGCTTCGCCCATTTTCGGGAAATATTTCGGCGCCCACATCGCGGCGACGCCGAGCACCAGGCCCGGCAACAGCGCCGCCTCGAAGACCGCAGCGCCGACACCGACGACGGCAACCGTCGCGACGGTCGCGACCAATTCGCTACGCTCCTCGCCTGCCTCTTGATCCAATGTTTCTGTCTCGGCGCCCTCGGCAGTCGACTCTGCCGAAACCTCCAGACTGCCGTTTCCTTCAAGCTTTGCCTTCTTCATCAAACTCTCCCACTCTGCAGCGCACCGGTCATCAACCAGCCAATGATCTGGCTTCGCTCCGACCCCTAGATCGGAATACGAAATAGCGACGGCCGCGAACCGCGCGCCGGCCGCCGGACACACCTCACCCCGTCACTGCGCCAGAATTGCCAAGTTTGATGACAATCTGAACACAGCCGAACTGGCCGCGCGTAACGTCCGGTAATTGACTGATATCTCGCGTGATTCAGCGAGCCGGCTGGGTGTCGTACAGCCGTCACGTCCGCACCCGAACATCGCCGGCAACACCCCTCCCCCGGCCCGCCGATTTCCAGGAGCACATGCAGATGGACGCCAAGCAGCACCGCAACATTCCGTCCCAAGAGCATCTGCATCAGGAAATGGTCGAGGTGCTCGACGAAGAGCTCGAACTGGAGCTCGACGATACGAGGCTCGCCGAGCTCTTGAAGAACGTTACCGGCATCGAAACCCACGAGACACTCGATCGCCACACCTATTTCAAGGAGCTGCTGCGGCTGCAGAAGGAATTGGTGAAGCTGCAGGACTGGGTCGCGCATCAGAAGCTCAAGATGGTCGTGCTGTTCGAAGGCCGCGACGCCGCCGGCAAAGGCGGTGTGATCAAGCGGGTGACGCAGCGCTTAAATCCGCGCATCTGCAAGGTCGTGGCGCTGCCGGCGCCGAACGACCGCGAGCGCACGCAATGGTATTTCCAGCGCTATGCGAGCCATCTGCCGGGCGCGGGCGAGATCGTGCTGTTCGACCGCAGCTGGTACAACCGCGCCGGCGTCGAGCGTGTGATGGGATTTTGCACCGAGGAAGAGTGCGAGGAATTTTTCCGCACCGTGCCGGAATTCGAGCGCATGCTGGTGCGCTCGGGCATCATTCTGGTGAAATACTGGTTTTCGATCACCGACGAAGAGCAAAATCTCCGCTTCCTGATGCGCATCCACGATCCGCTCAAACAGTGGAAGCTGAGCCCGATGGATCTGGAATCGCGCCGCCGCTGGGAACGCTACACCAAGGCCAAGGAAGACATGCTCGATCGCACCCACATTCCCGAGGCGCGCTGGTGGGTGATCGAGGGCGTCGACAAGAAGCGGGCGCGGCTCAACTGCATTCATCATCTCTTGCAGCAGGTGCCGTATCAGGACATTCAACACGAGCCGATCGTGCTGCCCGAACGCGAGCACAAGCCTGATTATACACGTCACCCGGTGCCCAAGGATCTCTACGTGCCGGCGATTTATTGATCGACAGCTTTGGCGACGCGCGCGCGCGCGATTCTTACAGGCTGGTCCAGATCAATATCGCGCCCGAAACCAAAAGCAGCACGAGGATGACGCGCTGATAGCTGTGATCGGCGAGCCGGCGATAGACGAATGCGCCGGCATGGGCGCCGACGATCGTTCCGGGCAGCGCGATCGCCGCCTGCAACAGGACTTGCCGCGTCAACAGGCCGGACGCGGCATGCGAGGCAAAGGCGAGCCATAGGATCGCGAAATTGAAGCTCTGCATGACGGCGCGCCGTTCTTCCTTGATCCAGCCGCGAATGTCGGTCCAGATGATCGGGAATACGCCGGACAGGCCGGCAATGCCGCCGAGAATGCCGCCGCCGAAGCCGATGATCGCCGTCGGCCGCGCCGCCACCCCAATCGCTCTTGATCTGACCTCGCCGCAACAGCACGTAAGACGAATAGCCGATCAGAAATATGCCGACGCCGATCTTAAAGAGTGTCGGATTGATATGCGGCAGGATATACGTTCCGACCGGCACGCCGATGAGGCCCGGCATCACGAAGATCAAGACGCGCCGCCAGCAGAATCGCGCCCCAGATCAGATGCACCGTCTGTAATTGCGAAACGCTGGAGCAGATGACCGACAACGACGCAGCGACCGTCGGCGGTACGGCATAAAGCCAAAAACCCATCGCGGTAATGCCGGTGCCGAAGCCGGTCAATCCATTGACGACCCCGCCCGCCAGCGCGCCGGCGAGCACGAGAACGATCTGCCCCGATCCTAGATCAAGCCCCACGCCGCGTCCCGCACTTGCCCAAGGCTTATGCCGTCTCTTGTTACACCATCGGTGGCGGTTGGGCGACCAAGGCCAGCGGAGTGCGCCGGCGTTTCAGCCGAAGGTGAAAGCGAAGGCCTGCGCGCCGGGATCGAGGAACTCGATCTCGAAAGTATGATCCCTCACCGCGCCGATCTGCCGGATCAGCTGATAGAGGCGCTGCGCGTTGACCACGCCTTGGCCGTCGGCGTCCACGTCCGCGCCGTGATCCGCGCCGGGTGCGGCGCCGTCGATGGTCACGCGGAAACGGACCGGCTTGCCGTCCGGCGGCGGACCGAGAACGAGATGCAAATCGCGGGCGTGAAAACGGAAAGCGATGCGCCCGTTCGGCTGATTGAGTTGGGCGTATTCGCCTTTGTCGGTCCAATCGCCGGAGAGGCTCCACTGATTGAGCGCGGGCTTCTCTGCCGCCGCGTAAACATGGCCTTCGTCCGTGACGAGGCCGCCCGGCGAGACGAAATTATCGGCCCGGTTGTAACCGATATAAGTCTCCGGCGACTGATCGCTGTCGCTTGGCGCCGCCTGCGCGCCCGCGGCGTCGACATCGACAATGCCGGTCGGAACATCCTTGTTGCCCGCCTCGGCGAGAAGTTGCTGAATGACGCGCTCGGATTCGCCGTATTGCCCTCGCCGAAATGGCTATGACGGATACGGCCCTGCGCGTCGATGAAGTAATGCGCCGGCCAGTATTCGTTGTCGAAGGCGCGCCAGATTTTGTAGTCGTTGTCGATCGCGACCGGATATCCGATTTTCAGGTCGGACACAGCCGCGCGCACATTGGCGACATTGCGCTCGAAGGCGAATTCCGGCGTGTGCACGCCGATCACCACCAAGCCGTGATCCTTGTACTTCTCGGCCCAGGCTCTGACATACGGGATGGAGCGCAGACAGTTGATGCAGGAGTAGGTCCAGAAGTCGATCACGACGACTTTGCCCTTAAGACCCTGCGGTGTCAGCGGCGGCGAGTTCAGCCAATCCGTCGCGCCCGCGAGCGACGGAAAGCCTCCTTCCACGGCCAGGTTACCGTCCGTCTTTGCCGACGGTTTGAGCCGATCGATCAGGCTTTGTTCGAGCGACGAGGTATTCGAAAGCGAGATGCGGGTCAGAAATCCGGTGTCGAGACCGAAGCCGATCGCTATGACCGCAGCCAGCACGGCAACGCCCAGACCGCGCCTGATCCACTCGCCGGCACCGAGCGAACGCTTCATGGCGGCAAACACCCGTCCGCCGACGGCAAGCGCGAGCGCAAGCGACGTCGCGGCGCCCGCGGCATAGGCGAGCAGCAGAAACGACGTGCCGACATTGGCGCCGTTGAGCGCGGCGCCGGTGAGAATGAGACCGAGCACCGGTCCCGCGCACGGCGCCCAGAGAAATCCGGTGGCAATGCCGAGCAGAAACGACGGCAGGATCGACGCATCCTGCGACCCCGCCGGGCTCGCCGAATTGGAAAGCCTGGCGCCAAAACCGACGAGCGGCGCCATCAGCCGGTCAGCGAAGACCGGGAAAATCAGCGTCAATCCGAACATCGCCAACAGCGCCATCGCGACGGCGCGGCCGTAGACATTGGCGTCGACCGCCCAGCTCCCGGCGACCGCGGCAAGCGTCGCCACCGCGGCGAATGTCAGCGCCATGCCGACCAGCATCGGCAGCACGCTCTTTGCGAAGGGTCGGTCGGCGCGCGCAAACACGAACGGCAGCACCGGCAGAATGCACGGGCTGACGATGGTCAGCACGCCGCCGAAATATGCCAAGATCAGAAGCGTCATTATGCATCCCCGGCAATGTCTTGATGCATTCCCGACAAGGTCTTGGCTGTTCTACTCACGCTTTCTGGTCCGACGCCATTCACACGCGTTCACGATGCCGTGCGATTGACGTTATGAGCACTGGAATATAGCGACGGCAGGATCGCGAGATAAAGCGCAAGCCGAACATCAGCCGCGCAGCGCCACCACCTGGCCGCCATCGGCGACGATGGTTGCTCCGGTGACGAAACGTCCCGCATCCGACACCAGCAGCAACAGCGGCCCGTCGAGATCGCGCTCTTCGCCGAAACGGCCAATCGGGATTTCGCGCTTGAGCGCCGCGCCCGCTTCGCCCGATAGATAATCACGGTTGAGATCGGTGACGATCCAGCCGGGCGCGATGGCGTTGACGCGGATGCCCTTGAAAGCGAGTTCGAGCGCCAGCGCCTTGGTGAGCTGGATCACGCCGGCCTTGGCCGTGGCGTAAGCGACGACGCCTTTGCTGACGCCAAGCCCGAGCACCGAGGCAATATTGACGATAGCGCCGGTTTTGCCGGCGGCGAGCATGCGGCGCGCCGCCTCCTGCGCGCAGAAGAACACGGCGTCGAGATTGGTCGAGAGGATCCGCCGCCACTCGTCCTCGGGCAATTCGACGGCGCGGCCGGCATGCGCCACGCCGGCATTGTTGACGAGGATCGTCACCGTGCCGAACGCCTTCTCGGCCGCATCGAACGCCTGCTGCATCGCCGCGCGGTCGCGCACGTCGGCCTCGATCGGTACGGCTTTGCCGCCCATTTTCTCAATTCTCGCCGCGAGAGCTTTCAGGCGATCGGCCCGCCGCGCCACAAGCGCTACCGCCGCGCCGTTCTCGGCGAGGCATTCGGCGAAGCGCACGCCGAGCCCGCTCGACGCGCCGGTCACCAAAGCGACTTTGCCATGAAGATCGAAGATTTGTGCCGCCGTCATGCACTCTCCTGGGGTGGCATGTGTTCAGGACGCCAATGATACCGGAGAGCGGCGCTGAGGTGAATTACGGCTCAATATTGTAGTCTGGGGGCAAATTGACGGGCCGGTAATCCGGCCTCAGCCCGATGCGATCGACGACGGATTGGTGGATGCGCGGCTTCGGTGCGCCATCGACCGCGATGGTGCGGGGCTCGGCGTCCGGGATATAGAAGCCGTCGAGCTTGAGCCGCCACTTCCAGTCTTCATATTTTGTACGCTTGGGAATCCATTCGAGCGACTTCCACGCCCACGTCATGAGTCGTGCAAATCCGCCGTCGCGTTGGGCGGAACATAGATTTGCTTTGAATTGAGATACGGCTTGCCGAATACCAGGTGATCGCGCAGCTCCTGGTCGATCTGCAGACCGTGCGATGCGGCCTCTTTAATCATCCAATCGAGCGGAAATTTTGAAGCTCCGCTTTGCTGTTCCGGATAGCCGCCGCCGACGTCGCAATGCACGCCCGCGAACCAGACTTGTTTGATGTCCTGGTCGACATGCGGCGCCTTCTTGTCGAACGGATCGGCTGTGAAGAGCTGCGGTTCATTCCACCGTTGGAGCCGGAACATTCGTCGGCGCTCATCGATCGCCATGGCGTGACGAAAGACTCTGACACCTGGATTCGTCCGGGTATACGGCAAATTCGTTTCTATGGTGGGGATGATGCGATCGCCTCGCGGCACGATCATCGAGGAGACGGTATCCCAGACGCCGACGAATTTGATGGTGATATTTCGACCGCCTGCGACGCGGCCGAAATCCCACGCGTATTTAAGTTCGCCCTCGGCGCCCGATCGTTTGTAGGACGTCAGGGCAAAGTCGGCGATAACGGATTGATCGGACGGCAAGAGGCCGACCATGTGGATGAAGCCGGCAAGCGCCCGAATCGCGTAGGAGCCGCGGCTGAAGCCAAAAAGAAAAATATCGTCGCCGTCTTCATACTGCTCGGCGAGAAACCTGTAGGCACGGAGAATGTCGTCGTCCAAACCATAGCCGGTCGCCAAGCCAAGCACGGTTTTTGTATTGTCCTTGAGGCGCGTCCAGGCATCTTGCGTGCCGAGCGTTCCGACGCCCGGATGGTAGTAGACCCGCTGCATTGCCGTTTTCTGGACGATCCGAAACAGCTTGAGGACGTTCGACAGATTGCCCTCGACTTGATTGCCGGTACCGTCACAGCAAACGACAATGTTCTTGCCCATGACTGCGTGCCCTCCCAGTCGGCGGCGCCTCGACGGCAATGTCGCGGTGAGGAGCCTACAACCTCCCTGCAATCAAAGGAAGAAGGCTCACGAACCGTACAACCGATGCGGCAAGAAGGTCGCAAGTCCTGGCAGGAACCAAAGGGCCAAAAGCATTGCGAGCTGAATAAGCACGTAGGGGATGATGCCGAGATAAATGTGCCGCGTCGTCACTTCCGGCGGCGCGACGCCGCGCAGATAGAACAGGGTCGCGCCGAGCGGCGGGTGCATGTACGACGTCTGCAGATTCACCGCCATCATGATGCCGAGCCAGACCGGATCGACGCCGGGCATTTGCAGCAGCACCGGCGCCACGATCGGCACCACGACGAAGATGATCTCGAAGGCGTCCATCACAAAGCCGAGCACGAACAGCGCCGCCATGACGGCGAGAACGGCGCCGCCGGTACCACCGGGCAGATGAGTGAGCACGCGCTCCACCAGGCGGTCGCCGCCCAGCCCGCGAAACACCAGGCTGAACACCGTGGCGCCGATCAGGAGCAGAAAGATCATGCTGGTGATCTCAGCCGTGCGCCGCATCACCGGGATCAGCAGGCCCGCCGCGCCGGAGCGCAACGCCGCAAGCACGATGGCGCCGACGGCGCCGACCGCGGCTGCTTCCGTCGGCGTGGCGATGCCGCCGAGAATGGAGCCGAGCACGGCGAGAATGAGCGCGATCGGCGCGACCAGAGCCGCCATCAGTTCGCCGAGCAAGGCAGCACCTTGCGGCGCCTTGGGATCGGGCGCGATTGCCGGCGACTTCTTCGGGAACAGCAGCGCGACTACGATCAGATAAAACATATAGAGCAGGACGAGAACGAGGCCCGGGACAATGGCGCCGGCAAACAGGTCGGAAACCGAAACCGTGCGCGGCGCGAAATTGCCCGCCGCCAATTGCGCGGCCTGATAGGAATTGCTGAGCTGATCGCCGAGCAGCACCAGCACGGTCGCCGGCGGAAAAATCTGCGCGAGCGTTGCAGTCGCCGCGACCGTTCCCGCCGCCAGCGCCTTGTCGTAGCCGTGACGCAGCATGGTCGGCAGCACGATCAGGCCCATTGTCACCGTGGTGGCGCCGACGACGCCCTTGGCCGCCGCAAGCAGCATGCCGACAAAGACGACGGAGAGACCAAGCCCGCCCGGCAGCGCGCCGAACAGGCGCGCCATGGTCTCCAGCAATTGCTCGGCAATCCGCGAGCGTTCGAGCATCACGCCCATGAAGATGAACAGCGGGATGGCGAGCAGCACCTCGTTGGTCATCACGCCGTAGATACGCTCCGGCAGCGCGCCCATGAGCGCGAGATTCATCACGCCGGACGCAGCACCCAAGGCGGCAAAGCCGAGCGACACGCCGGCAAGCGTCAGCGCCACGGGATAGCCGATCAAGAGCAGCACGCAGACGGCGGCCACCATCGCAACCGCAAGCGTGTCGCCAAGCGCATCGATGCCGCCAAATGTATCCATGGTTCAGCGTCGGTCGCGCGGATCGCTCAGCGCAAGCGCCGAGCGGATCGCCTGCGCGATGCCCTGCAGGCCGATGAGCAGCGCGAACAGCGGAACGAGCGTCTTCAACAGATAGACGAACGGCAGGCCGCTCGCCTCCCGCGAGCGTTCGAAAGTGGCCCAGGAGCGCTCCGCATAAGGGACAGACAAGAGCACAAGCGCCACGGCAAAGGGCGCAAGGAAGATCACGGCGCCGAGGAGATCGATCGCGGCGCGGGTTCGCGACTTGGCCTCGGCATAGAAGATATCGACCCGCACATGGCCGTCGGTCTGCAGCACCCAGGCGGCGGCCAGCATGAACAGAGCCGCATGCGCATAGATCACCGATTCCTGCAGGCGGATCGAGCCGATGCCGAGCGCATAGCGCATCACCACAATCGCAAATTCGACCACGACGATGTAGAGGCTGCACCAGGCCGCAGCGCGGCCGATGGCGGCGTTGATGCGGTCGATGGCGTCCGCGGTCTTTTGCGCGAATTGCGCGACTGGGCCCCTCATGGCTAGTCTCGTTGCTAGTCTATCGGCTAAAATCATAGCACATTGCGCAAATTGGCCCGGGGATACCCACCATGGCCCACAACCACGATCACGACCACGACGATCATCACCACGAGCACGGCTCGGAACTGTCCGAGATGCAGTTGCGCGTCCGTGCGCTCGAAACCGTGCTGGCCGAGAAAGGCTATTTCGATCCGGCCGCCATCGACGCGCTGGTCGAGGCCTATGAGACCAAGGTCGGCCCGCATGTCGGCGCCCGCGTCGTCGCCAAGGCCTGGAGCGATCCGGCCTTCAAGAAGGCGCTGCTCGAGGATGCGAGCAAGGCGGTCGTCGCGTTGGGCGCATTGAACCGGGTCGGCGATCATCTGATCGCGGTCGAGAATACGCCGAAGCAGCACAACATGATCGTTTGCACGTTGTGCTCCTGTTACCCGTGGGAAGTACTTGGCCTGCCGCCGGTCTGGTACAAATCGGCGCCCTATCGCTCCCGCGCGGTGAAGGATCCGCGCGGCGTGCTCGCCGATTTCGGCGTCGCGCTGCCGGCCGGCACCGATATCCGGGTCTGGGATTCCACCGCCGAAACGCGCTTCATCGTCCTGCCGATGCGACCCGCCGGCACCGAAGGCTGGAGCGAGGAGAAACTCGCCACGCTTGTGACCCGCGACAGCATGATCGGCACCGGCCTGCCGAAAGCAGCAAGCGAAGCCCAGCGATAAGAGGCATTCACATGGATGGCATCCACGACATGGGCGGCATGGACGGTTTCGGCAAAGTCGAGCCGGAAAAGAACGAGCCGGTGTTCCACGCCGCATGGGAAGGTCGCTGCCTCGCGCTCAACCGCGCCATGGGCTACACCGGCATCTGGACCATCGACGAGACGCGCGCCGGTATCGAAGAACTGCCGCCGGAAATCTATCTGACGAGCTCCTATTACAAGAAATGGGCGCTGCGGCTCGAAAATCTTGTGGTCGAGCGCGGGCTCGCCGATGCCGACGAGGTGAAGGGCGGCCACGCGCTGCGTCCCGGCAAGACGCTCAAGCGCAAGCTCAATGCCGCCGATGTTGCCAACACGCTGACGCGCGGCTCCTACGGCCGCACGGCCCAAGCGCCGGCGCGCTTTAAGCCCGGCGACCGCGTGCGCACCAAGAACATCCATCCGCCAACGCATACGCGCCTGCCGCGCTATGCCCGCGACCGCGTCGGCGTCGTCGAGGCGCTTGCGCGGCTGCCACGTCTTTCCCGATACGGTCGCCATCGGCAAAGGCGAGAATCCGCAATGGCTCTACACCGTACTGTTCGAGGGCCGCGAATTGTGGGGCGACGACACCGATCCGTCGCTGACGATTTCGATCGAGGCGTTCGAGCCTTATCTGGAGCCGGCATGAACGCCGACGTGCAGCTCAAGCATTCCGCGCAATGACGAAGGCCCGGTGTTCCGCGCGCCGTGGGAAGCGGAAGCTTTTGCGCTCGCGGTGTCGCTCAACGAGCGCGGCGTGTTCACCTGGGCCGAATGGGCGCAGGTGCTTGGCGACGAGATCAAGAAAGCGCAAGCCGCCGGCGATCCCGATACCGGCGAGACCTATTATCACCACTGGCTGGCGACGCTCGAACGCGTGCTTGCCGAGAAAGGCGTGACCGATCCACGGCAACTGGCGCGCACCCGCGACGCTTGGGAACGCGCCTGCGAACGCACGCCGCACGGCGCGCCGATCGAGCTACGCCCGGACGATTTCCGCGGCTGAGCATTCCTCGACCAGCGTCCTGACCAAGGCCGCCGCCGGCATTTGCCGCGAGCGCGCAACGCCCTGCCCAGCCCACAGCGAGATGTAATCGGACACGCCCTTTTGGCCCGAGGCATTGCGCATCGGCCGGGTGAGATCGTTCTGCCGACGAAACGGCAGAATGAATTCTTCCTTGCCGCTGACCATGGCGATGAAGCGGTTGGTCAGCCCGCGCGCCGGCCGACCCGAATAGGCACGCGTGATGACGGTCGCGTCTTTGGTGGCGCCGAGCAGTGCGCGCTTATACGGCACCGGCGCGCCCGATTCCGGACAGGGCAAAAAAGCGGTGCCGAGTTGCACGGCGGCGGCGCCGAGCTTTAAGGCGGCGGCGATATCGCGGCCGTCCATCAGGCCGCCGGAGGCGATCACCGGCAGTGCGGTGACGACGCAAATCCCGCGGACGAGCGCGGCGAGCGGCACCATCGATTCTTCGAACGGCGCGGCGAAAGTACCGCGATGCGCGCCAGCTTCGGCGCCTTGCGCCACGATCACGTCGACCCCCGCTTGCGCCAACCGGCGTGCCTCCTCCACCGTCGTCGCGCTGCCGCCGATGGCGATGCCGCGCTTCTTCAAGGCCGCAATCTGAGCGGGCGACGGAATACCGAAAGTGAAGCTGAACACCGGCGGACGCTCCTCAAGCACGGCTTCCAATTGCTCGTCGAACGGATTGCGCGGCAGCGGCGGCAATTCGGGTGGCGGCAAGCCAAGCAAGGCATGCGCCTCGCCGACGATTTCGAGCATCGGTCGTGGATCGATCTTGCTGTCGCCTTCGTAACCCCCGGCGAATAAATTAATGTTGAAAGGACGATCGGTGAGACTGCGGATGCGGCGGATCGCTGCGGCGATCTCCGCGGGCTTCGCATAGGCGCCGCCCCACGCGCCCAATCCTCCGGAATTCGACACCGCGGCGGCCAATTCCGGCGTTCCACCGCTGCCGGCCATGGGCGCCAGCAAGACGGGATGTTCGATGCCGAGCCGTTGCAACAGTCCGTTCGCGGCTATTCTGTTTGCAGCCATGGCGTTTCCTCCTTATCCGACGGTAATCCAGATAAGGATTCGGCTTTCCGCACAACGCAAAATTCGGCCGTCGAGCCATCTTATTTGATAAACCGCAGCTTCGGCGCCCGCGAAGATCAGCAAACGATCAGTCCGTCGCCTCCGCCACCTTGACATTGCTCGGGTCGATCTGCCGCGCGAGGCCGGCATTGAGCGCCTTGCGGTCCAATTCGCCTTCCCACCAGGCGACGACAATGCAGGCGACGCCGTTGCCGGTAATATTGGTCAGCGCGCGGCATTCGCTCATGAACTTGTCGATGCCGAGCACGATGGCCATGCCGGGAACCAGTTCCGGCCGCACCGCGGCGAGCGTTGCCGCGAGCGTGATGAAGCCCGCGCCGGTGACGCCGCTCGCGCCTTTCGACGTGAGCATGGCAACCACGAGAATCGTGAACTCTTCGCCAAATGTCAGCGGCACGTTGAGCGCCTGCGCGATGAACAAAGTCGTCAGCGTCATGTAGATATTGGTGCCGTCGAGATTGAACGAATAGCCGGTCGGCACGACAAGCCCGACGACGGGCTTGGAACAGCCGAGCCGCTCCATCTTCTCCATCAATTGCGGCAGGGCGCTTTCCGACGAACTCGTGCCGAGCACGATGAGCAGTTCGTCCTTGATATAGGCGAGGTATCTGAAGATCGAGAAGCCGGCGATGCGGGCGATGGTGCCGAGCACGAGCACTACGAACAGGATCGAAGTGATGTAGAAAGTCGCGATGAGGCCGGCGAGATTGCCCAGCGCCTGCGGACCGTAACGGCCGACCGTATAGGCCATTGCGCCGAAGGCGCCGATCGGTGCCGCTTTCACCACGATGCCGATGATGCCGAACACCGTGTGGGCGCCCTCATCGATCACCGACCGCAGCAGGTTGCCGCGTTCGCCGAGCGCCATCAGGGCGAATCCGAACAGCACGGAAAACAACAGAACCTGCAGGATATCGCCGGCGGCAAAGGCGCCGATCGCGCTGTCGGGGATAATGTGCAGGACGAAATCGACCGATTTCATCTCGCTCGCCTGTTTGGCGAAGCCGGCGACCGCCGCGGCATCGGTCTTGCCGGAAAAGCCCGCGCCCGGCTGCAGCACATGGGCGACGATGAGGCCGATGAAAAGCGCGAAGGTCGACACGATCTCGAAATAAAGCAGCGATTTGACCGCGACCCGGCCGACCTTTCTCACTTCGGCGATATGGGCGATGCCCGACACCACCGTGCAGAAAATGATCGGCGCGATGACCATCCTGATGAGCTTGACGAAGCCGTCGCCGAGCGCCCGCACCCAGTCGTTCTTGCCGAAATCGGGGAACAGCCAACCGAGAACGGCGCCGAGCACGATGGCGAGCAGAACCTGCACGTAGAGGATTTTGTACCAGGGCTTGCGCGGCGTCGCGGCGGGCACTGTTGCTACGGATGTTCCTGACATGAAACCCTCCCGGCACTGTGGATCGCCACGCCCACTAAAGCGCGTCGCCGCGATCAGATCAAATCCAAGGACGGTTTGTCTTGGCGCCTTTGGCAGCACGCGCCAAGGGCACGAAGTGGCATTTATCTTTATTTATGCCGCGGCGCGAAGCTCACCTAAAGCATCCCCAACAGCGTGCGGCAGCCACAGCGAAATCGCCGGGATATAGGTCACCATCGCCAGGAAGATCAGCATGGTGAGGAGCCACGGCAGCACCGCGATGGTCAGTTCGGTGATGCCCATCTTGGTGATGCCCGAGGCGACATAGAGATTGAGCCCGACCGGCGGATGGCACAGCCCGACCTCCATATTGACCGCCATCAGGATGCCGAGATGCACCGGGATGCACGCCGAGCGCCGCCGCCATCGGAAACAGGATCGGCGCCATGATCAGCGTGATGGCGGCGGGATCCATGAAATTGCCGGCCGCGAGCAAGACGATATTGGTGACCAGCAGGAACGCGACCATGCCGAAACCCTGCGCCGTCATCCATTCGGCCATCGACTGCGGAATCTGCTCCGAGGTGAGCAGCCAGGAGAACACCGCCGCATTGGTGATGATGTAGAGGATCATCGCGCTCATCGACGCGGCCTTGAGCAGCACCGCCGGCACTTCGGAGAATTTCAGGCCCTTGTAGACGAACACGCGCGATGATGAAGGAATAGACGGCGGCGACCGCGGCGGCTTCCGTCGGCGTGAACAGGCCGGAATAGATGCCGCCGAGCACCAACAAGATCAGCAACAGGCCCCAGATGCTTTCGCGGAAAGTGCGGCCAACATCTCGCCCCAGCTCGCGCGCTCGCATGCGCGGATAATCGTTGCGCCAGGCGCGGTACCAGGTGGTGGCGCCGAGCATACGCGCGAGCATCAGGCCGGGCACGAGGCCGGCGATGAACAATTGCCCGACCGAAGCGGAATCGACCACCGCGCCGGTCGGTCCGCGCGGCTGCATGCCGCTGGTCGCCACCGCGAAGATGACGAGATTGATCGACGGCGGAAACAGGATGCCGAGCGCGCCGGAGGTGGCGATGACGCCGGCGCCGAAAAGCGCGGCGGATAGCCTTGCTCCACCAGAGCCGGCAGGATGATCGAGCCGATGCCGACCACGGTCGCCACCGAGGAGCCGGAGATCGCCGCGAACAACGCGCAGGCGACGACGCCGGCGAGACCCAATCCGCCGTACCAATGCCCGATCAGCGAAGTGGCGAAGTCGATCATGCGTCGGGCCACCCCGCCGGCGGTGAGAAAATTGCCGGCCAGGATGAAGAACGGGATCGCCATGATCTCGAAGCGATCGATGCTGGTGAACAGCTTGAGGCCCACCATTTTCGGATCGACGTCGGACAGAATGAACAGATAGGTCAGCACCGACAGGCCGAGCGCGATCGAGATCGGCATGCCGCGACGCCATCAGCGCCAGCAGCAGCGCGAACAGCAGTTCGGCGCGCGTGGTGTGCGACAGTTCGATGATATGCAGCCGCGCGGCAATGCAGATCAGCGCCAGCGCGATCGGCATGATGACGATCAGCGCCGACAGTCACGGCGGCGCTGATCGGCCGCGGCGCAGTGGAGGTGGGCGAGCCGTGCAGGATGGCGGTCATCGCGCCGGCTCGCTCGCGGGCAGCGGCGGCGTCGGCGGCGCCTCATAGTCGATGCCGTGGCCCTGATGCGGCACCTAGCCGGTGCGCAGGATAGCGCCACATCACCTGCAGGAAGCGGAAGCACATCAGGTAGGAGCCGAGCGGGATGCACAGATAGATCATCCAGCTCGGCCACTCGAGCTCCGGCGAGACTTCGTCCGGATCGAGCTCGTAGACATAGACCGCGCCGAGCGTGCCGATGACGCCGGTGAACATCGCGCCGCACAGCAGCGCGAACACGATCACCGGCTTGCGCGTTGCCGGGGTGAGTTTTTTGACGAAAACATCGACGCCGACATGGATGCCGGTGCGCACGCCCAGCGCCGCGCCGAATTTCGCCATCCACACGAACATGTAGGTGGCGAGTTCCTGCGCCCAGGACAGATTGATCGCGGCGAGCTTGAGATAGACGAAGCTCGCCGTAGCCTTGAGCAGCAGAAGGTTATGCGCACCGGCCCATCGCATGAGGTTCGCCGAATTGCTGGCGCCGTAGCGATGGACGACGGCGACGAAGGTGAGAACCGTCGCCGCGGCGATCAGCGTGACGATGATCCACTCTTCGAGCCGATTGAGGAAGCGGTCGAGCACCTGACGTCCCCACGAGCTAAATCCGTCCCCGCATGCGGGGACGGATCAACCGTCCTTAGGCCTGCGGCGGGGTGAAGCCCGACGCCTTGTAGATCCGCTCGATGAAGTCCTTGCCGAAGCGGCCCTGCATTTCCTGATGCACCGGCATCAGCTTGGCGATCCAGGCCTTCTTTTCCGCATCGGTCAGGACATGGAATTCGATCTTGCCGGTCGCCTTGATCTGATCCAAAGCCGCCGCGTTGTCCTTCGCCGCCGTGTCGTCGAAGAACTCGGTCGCTTCCTTGACCGCGCGATCGAGGCCGGGCCTGATGTCCGGCGGCAGCGAATCCCAGAACTTCGCGTTGGTGATCAGCGAATAAGTCAGCCGCCCGTGATGCGAGACGGTGAGATATTTCTGCACGTCGTAGAATTTCTGCGTCCAGATATTCGACGGCACATTGTCCTCGCCGTCGACGACGCCGGTCTGCAAGGCCTGATACAATTCGCCGAAGGCGATGATCTGCGGAATGGCGCCGAGCTGGCGCGCCACGGCGTCAAGCACCTTGCCGCCCTGGATGCGCATTTTCATACCCTGGAAATCGTCGGGCATGATCAGCGGCTTGTTGGCGGTATAGACGTGGGCGCCGTTGTCCCAATAAGCGAGCGGCTTCACGCCCTTGTCCTCGAGCTTCTTGTTGAGCTCGGCCATCATCGGGCTCGCCATCATCTGGCGCGCATGCGTCGTCGTCGGTCATCAGGAACGGCAGATCGAAGACGTCGAATTCCTTGACGCCGAGCGGACCGAATTTGGAGATCGACGGCGCCAGGAGCTGCACCGAGCCGAGCTGCAGCGCTTCGAGCTCTTCCTTGTCCTTGTAGAGCGAGGAGTTCGGATAAACCTCAACTGTGACTTTGCCGTCGGTGTATTTTTCCGCCAATTGCTTGAACAGCACAGCGGCCTTGCCCTTGGGCGCGTCGGGCGACACGACATGGCTGAATTTGACGACGAGCGGATCGGCGAAGGCCTTTTTGCCGAGACCGAGAACCGGCATGGCGGCCGCCATACCAAGGGCCGCACGCCTGGTGACTTGGAACTTCATGAATTTCCTCCCCTGGGCGACCCGCACCCGGCCGCCATAAACTTGACTGGTCAGACGGTTTTTTTCAGTCTTTTTGGTCGTCTTGACCCCTTCTTAGCGCGAAAGCAGCCTCCGGCCAATGCCACCTTTTGTCCAAACAGACGGCCAAAAGTCTTAATTGGCTAATGCATCGCGGCCGCAGTGCGCGGCATCAGGGCGCCCGGATGGCGGATGACATTTCCCGCCAGGCGATGCGCCGCGCCTGCCGCAAGTGCTGGAACCGTCCCGGACAACCGCGCGGCGAGATAACCGGCGTTGAAGGCGTCGCCGGCCGCTGTGGCGTCGACCGGAACCAGCACTTCGGGCACCGGCACGAATTCTTGGCTGCCGGCGGCGGCGACCAGAGCGGAGTTGGGTCCGTTCTTCACCACGATCTCGCCGATGCCGAAGGCTTGCAGTCGCGCCACCGTGCTTTCCGGACTTGGATCGCCCCAGAGCACAGCCTCATCGTCGAATGTCGGCAGCGCGATATCGATGCGCTTGAGCGCCTCGATGAAAACAGCGCGCGTGCGCTGCAAGTCGCCCTTCCAGGCGCGCGGGCGAAAATTGCCGTCGAAGGCGACCTTGGCGCCTTGCTGCCGCGCCACTTCCAGCACAGCGAGAAAACGGCCGAGACCCTGTGCCGAGTAAAGCGACAGCGTGATGCCGGAGAAATAGATCAGGCGCGCGGACGTCAGGCGTTCGGCGATGCGGCCCCAGTCGGGCAGCTCGAACAATTCCGTAGCCGGCGCGCCAGCGCGCCAGTAACGCGTCATGCGTTCTCCGGCCGGGCCGTTTTCGATCAGGCTCAGGCCGGGCTGCCGGCCGGCGATGCGCAAGATGAGATCGGACGAAACGCCTTCGGCGGCCGCGAGCGCCAGCATGCTGTCGGAATAGGGATCGTCGCCGACGGCGCTGGCGAAGGCGACGCTCAGGCCCGCGCGCGCCAAGTAGATGGCGACATTGAAGGTGTCACCGCCGCAGGACGACGAAAACCTGCCGTCCGCGCCACGCGCCAATTCGATCAGAACTTCGCCGACGCAGATGGCGCTCGAACTTTGCTCATTCATGTCTTGCTCGCTGACCATCTCGCCGCCAATGTCGCCGCCTAATGTCGCCGCCGAGCTCGCCAATTCGTGCCGGCGAACATGCCCGGCCTGGCCCTTATCGGCATTCGCCATAGTCGTTGGCAATACGGCGCCATTGCGAGGGGTGAAACGGTCAAATCATCCGGGATTGGCTTACTTTACAGTCTGACGAGGCTGGCGCGAGCTCCAGGTGATGTTATATTATAACATTACCGATTGGCCCTTTTTGCCGGATTCTCATGACCCATCACCATCATGGCGGAGCGCCGCATCCGTCGCCGGCCATCTCGCCGTCACTCCTTCGGCTGTCGGCGCCGCAGCGGCTAGGGATCGCCGGTGTACTGGTCGCCCTGATCTGGGCGGCGTTTTTCTGGGCGACGCGCTGATGGCGGAGCTGCGATTCCATAATCTGACGCTCGGCTACGAGCGGCACCCTGCCGTGCATCACCTCAGCGGCACCGTTCCGAGCGGCGCGCTGGTCGCGGTCGTCGGGCCGAACGGCGCCGGCAAGTCGACCTTGTTCAAGGGCGTGGTCGGCGCCATCAAACCGCTCGCCGGCACGATCGAGCGGGCCGGGATCGATGCCCATGAGATCGCCTATCTGCCGCAGGTGGCCGACATCGACCGCACCTTCCCGATCAATGTCTACGACATGGTGGCGATGGGGCTGTGGCGGAGCAAAGGCGTATTCGGCGGCGTCGCCGCCAAGGATCGTCATGTCATCGAAGACGCCATCGCCACGGTCGGTCTCACCGGCTTCGAGCAGCGCGCCATCGGCACGCTGTCGGGCGGCCAGATGCAGCGCATGCTGTTCGCCCGTCTCCTGCTCCAGGACGCACGCGTTATCGTGCTCGACGAGCCGTTCACGGCCATCGACGAACGAACCGCTGCCGATTTGTTGAATCTGGTGCGACGCTGGCACAGCGAGCGGCGCACCGTGCTCGCCGCCTTGCACGATATCGATCTGGTCAAGGAGAATTTCCCCGACACCTTGCTGCTCGCACGCGAACCGGTGGCCTGGGGTCCGACACCGAGCGTGCTGACACCGGACAATCTCAACAAGGCGCGCCTGATGTGCGAAGCCTTCGACGACAGCGCGCAAGCTTGCTCGGTCGCAGCGGAATAGGTCATGCTTTATAACGTCCTGATCGCGCCGTTTGTCGATTTCGAATTCATGCGCCGCGCACTGGTCGCTGTGTTTGCGCTGTCCTTTGGCGCGCCGCCGATCGGCGTATTTCTGATGCTGCGGCGCATGAGCCTGATTGGCGACGCCATGGCGCACGCCATTCTGCCCGGCGCGGCGATCGGGTTCCTGATTGCGGGCTTAAGCCTTTTTGCGATGGCCGCTGGCGGCTTGATCGCCGGATTTCTTATCGCCATCGGCGCCGGCCTGATCGCGCGCGCAACGCCATTAAAGGAGGATGCCTCGCTCGCCGCCATCTTTCTGGTGGCGCTCGCGCTCGGCGTCACCATCGTGTCGGTCAAGGGCAGCAATGTCGACTTGATGAATTTTTTGTTCGGCTCGGTGCTCGCCGTCGACAACGCGGCGCTATTGCTCGTTCTCGGCATGACCTCGGTGTCACTCATCGTGCTCGCTTTGATCTGGCGGCCGCTGGTGCTCGAATGCGTCGACCCCGGATTTTTGCGCTCGGTGAGCCGCGCCGGCGGTCCCGTCCATCTCGCCTTCCTTGCATTGATGGTGATGAACCTGGTCGGTGGGTTCCAAGCGCTCGGCACACTGCTTGCCGTCGGCATCATGATGCTGCCGGCCGTAATCTCTCGCTTCTGGGCGCGCGACATTACCGGCATGATGGCCGTTGCGATCGTAGCCGCCGCGCTCTCTGGATATGTAGGCCTGCTCATCTCCTTTCACGCCGATCTGCCGTCCGGTCCCGCCATTATCCTCGTGGCGGGCGTGTTTTATGCGCTCTCGGTCGCGGCCGGCCCACGCGGCGGATTGATCTGGCTCGCACTGCCGCGGCGTCACCTCGAGGCCTGAACGATGAGAGGACAAGCAAGGATGACAGCGAAACGAAGTCTCGTTCTATTCGCCGGGCTCGCGGCAGCGCTGGTCGCCGCGCAATTGGTCGCGCCTGCGGCAGCGCAACAACTGGCGCAACACAAGATCGAAGCGGTCGCCACCATCTCGATCGTCGGCGATCTGGTGCGCAATGTCGGCGGCGATCGCGTCGACGTCACCACGCTGGTCGGGCCGAACGGTGACGCCCATGTCTACGCGCCGACACCGGGCGATGCGCGCAGGCTCGCCCAAGCCGACGTGATTTTCGTCAACGGACTGGGCCTTGAAGGCTGGATGACGCGGCTCTCCGAAGCGTCCGGAACCAAGGCGCCGACAATCGTCGTCAGCAAGGGCGTCGCGCCTCGCAAGGTGGCGGAGATGCGCGATCCGGCGCATATGGAGATCGATCCGCATGCTTGGCAGGCCGTCGGCAATGCGGAGACTTACGTCAAGAATATCCGCGACGGTTTGAGCGAAGCCGATCCGGCGGGCAAAGAAATCTACGACGCAAACGCCGCGGCCTATCTTGGCAAGCTCGATGCGCTCGACAAAGAGGTCGAGGCAGCGATCGCCAAAATTCCCGCCGACCGCCGCAAGATCATCACCACGCACGATGCCTTCGGCTATTTCAGCGACGCCTATGGCATGACGTTCATCGCGCCGGATGGCGTCTCGACCGATGCCGAGCCGTCGGCCAAGGAGGTAGCCAAGATCATCACGCAGATCAAAGCGCAGAAAATTCCTGCGGTCTTCATGGAGAACATCACTGACCCGCGCCTGATGCAGCAGATCGCGCGCGAAACCGGCGCCACAATCGGCGGCACGCTCTATTCCGATGCGCTGTCCGGACCGAGCGGGCCGGCCAGCACCTACATCGATATGATGCGCAATAATGTCGGCGAATTCAGCAAAGCGCTGATCGACTGACGATCAGCTCCGGTATTCGCCGCGGTAAGACATCGCGGCCGGCCGTTCTGGGTCTCAGTCGTTGTTGCCGTTACCCAGAGGCCGCAGTCCTGACGGCGCGAGGAGGCCGCCCTGCGCCGGGCCGCCGGGGCGTTGCCCACCGAACTGCATCCATGTTCCGCTCTGGCCGGACTGCGATCCGCCGCCGAACAGGTTCTGGATCTGGTCGTCAGGATCGGCAAATCTCGCACCGCCGCCCGAATTGCTCGAGCCTTGGCTGTCCGTCGAGAAAGCCCAGGCCGCAGGACCAGCCAGCGCAACCGCCGCAAAAGCTGCTGCCGCCGCGGCAAAACGAAGATGCGTCAAGCGAAGCTTCATGATCCCCTCCAATGCATAGGCTCAATCGAAGAGCGCCCCGAGCGCAGATGTAAACAAGAACATGCAATCTAAAAAGCGACGCAATTTGAGCCAAATATTACGTTAGGGATTGGTGGACAAGGTGAATTTTTATAGGGTGTAGCGCGTCTGGCGGCGCGCGGGGCTTGTCATTGATGAACTGGTTTCGCTCGAAGATCCGATCATGTGCGCAGCTGGCGCTGTTTGCGCTGGCGTTTCAGATCGCCGTTTCCTTCGGCCACATGCATCGCGACGATCTTGGCCTGCCGCCGCTGCCGAGCTCCGACAACGCCCAAACCGCATCGGTTACGACGCCGGCGCCTGTTACCAATTCCGATCATCATCCAGCATCGAGCGATGACTATTGCCCGATCTGCGCTAGCATGCAGCTCATTGCGACGGCGCTGCCGTCGCTGCCGCCGGTGCTGTGGGTGCCGGAACCGATCCGCCGCGTTTGGCCGGCGGAAATGCCGGCGCAACTGTTTTCGCGGCAGATTGCGCTCTCATTTCAAGCGCGCGCTCCCCCGGCTGCTTAGCTCTCAAAATCTTTAGAACCGGCCGCCGCATCTCTTGAGGATGGCGGCCGAAATCGCCGTGGCCTTGTCCATCGAGGTCCGGCAATCCGCCTGATTTGGAATCGGGGATCACCAATGACGCGTGCACGAAACTGGCTTATGGCGCCGGCCGTGTTGACGCGCTTCACGCTCCTAATCGCCGTTGTCACCTGGCTGACGGCGACCGGAGCACAGGCGCATCCACACGTCTGGGCAACGATCAGAACCGAGCTGCTCTATGCCTCGGACGGCACGGTGACGGGCGTTCGCAATATCTGGACCTTCGATGACATGTACTCGGCCTACGCGACGACCGGCATCAAAGCAGCGACCAAGGGCCAGTTTACCCGGCAGGAGCTGCAGCCGCTCGCCCAGGTCAACGTCGAATCACTCAAGGAATTCGACTATTTCACCTTCGCGCACATCAACGGCAAGCGGCAGAGGAACGTGTTCAATGAGCCGATCGACTATTGGCTCGACTATGATCCGAAAGCGACCGTGCTCACGCTGCACTTTACGCTGCCGTTCAAGCAGCCGGTGAAGGCCAAAGAGCTGACCATCGAAATATATGATCCCGAATTTTTCGTCGATTTCGGCTTTGCTGAGACCGATCCCGTTGCACTCGTGGACGCGCCGCCGCAATGCACGGCAACATATGCAAAACCCCACGACGACAATTTTCTGACTTCGCAGAATCTCAATCAATTGGTCATCCCGTCCGAGGCCAATATCGGGCTGGGCATGGACTTCGCCAACAAGATTTTGGTGAAGTGCCCATGAAGAAGGTCAAGAACAGATTTGAGCTAATTCAGCTGACCGTCGTCGTGGCGACGATCGTCGCTGCTACCTTAGCCGCCGGAGCCCATCCGGCCTGGGCGCAATTCGGACCGTTTGGCGTCGCGCAACCTTCTCCGCCCGGCGGCATTACCGGCTGGGTGCTGGCCCGGCAGGCAGTTTTTTATCGCGAGCTCGCCGGCATGATCCGCGCCGCCAAGAGTGACGGTTCCGCGCTGTGGAGCTTGATGGCAATCTCCTTCGTCTACGGCATCTTCCATGCCGCCGGACCCGGACACGGCAAGGCTGTGATTTCCTCTTATCTGCTCGCCAATGAGGAAACCTGGCGCCGCGGCATCACGCTGTCGTTTGCCTCCGCCGTCATGCAGTCGCTCACGGCGATAGCCATCGTCGGCGTCGCCGCAGTTCTGCTCGGCGCGACTGCAAAGCTGATGGGCGACACCGTGCGTCTCATCGAAATCGTCAGTTACGGCCTGATCGTGCTCGTCGGCGCGCGGCTGTTATGGGTCAAGGGGCACGGTTTTCTTGCTGCGGTCCGCGACCTGAAGCTGGAGCGCGCCGCCGAGCCTTACGACCACGCGGCCTGCAATCACGCCCTCAACGCAGCTTGCACTCCCAATTCCGGCCCCGCACCCCAACCCGGTCAATTTCATTGTCACGGCGAGCACCGTCACGACGAGGAGCTGGACGTGCTGCCCTGGGGTCACGCCCATGGTCCGGAGCCGGCGGAATTGGCGGGACCGGGCGGCTGGCGGCGCGGTCTGTCGGCCATCGTCGCCGTCGGGCTGCGCCCATGCTCGGGCGCCATTATCGTGCTCGTCTTCGCCCTGGCGCAGGGATTGTTCTGGGCCGGGATTGCCTCGACATTCGTGATGGGGCTCGGCACCGCAATCACCGTCGCGAGTATCGCGACGCTCGCGGTCGGCGCGCGAGCCATGGCGAAGCGCCTTTCGCGCGAGCATATCGGCTATGGGAGCCTCGCGATGCGGGGCATCGAGGTCGGTGCGGCAGCCTTGGTCCTCACCTTCGGCGTTCTGCTCCTGACGGGCTATATGGCAAGCGAGCGCATGGGATTGTTCTAAATGGGGCCATTCCGCAAAGAGCCTATTCCGGAAATTCCCGGCGACCGGCCGAGTTCGAGGGTTTTGAGCCGGCGACAGATTGCTTATATAGCCGCCCAGGAGGGCCCTATGTCCGATCCCAAATCCGAACACGTCGCATCCGAAAAAATCCCCGTCACCGTGCTGACCGGCTATCTCGGCGCCGGCAAGACCACGCTGCTCAACCGCATCCTGTCCGAGCCGCACGGCAAGAAATACGCCGTCATCGTCAACGAATTCGGCGAGATCGGCATCGACAACGATCTCGTCGTCGGCGCCGACGAGGAAGTGTTCGAGATGAACAACGGCTGCATCTGCTGCACCGTGCGCGGCGACCTGGTGCGCATCCTCGACGGCCTGATGCGGCGCAAGGGCAAGTTCGACGCCATCATCGTCGAGACCACCGGGCTCGCCGATCCGGCGCCGGTGGCGCAGACCTTCTTCGTCGACGAGAATGTCGGCAGCAGGACCAAGCTCGACGCGGTGGTGACGGTCGCCGACGCCAAATGGCTCAAGGACCGGCTCAAGGACGCGCCGGAAGCCAAGAACCAGATCGCCTTCGCCGACGTGATCCTGCTCAACAAGACCGATCTCGTGTCGCGCGAAGAGCTTGCACGAGGTCGAGGCCCGCATCCGCGGCATCAATCCTTACGCCAAGGTGCACAAGACCGAGCGCGCCAAGATTCCGCTCGAGCGAAGTGCTGGACCGCAACGCCTTCGATCTCGACCGCATCCTCGATATCGAGCCGGCAATTCCTCGAAAGCGACGATCACGATCATGACCATCATCATGATCACGGTCATGACGGTCATGATCACGACCATCACCACGATCATGACCACAAGCATGCGCATCGGCGGGCTCAAGCACTATCACGACGAGGACATGCAATCGATCTCGCTGAAGACCGACAAGCCGCTCGATCCCGGACAAGTTCTTCCCCTGGGTGCAGGACCTGGTGCAGACGGAAGGCCCGAACATTCTGCGCTGCAAGGGCATCCTGTCGTTCAAGGACGACGACGAGCGCTTCGTCTTCCAGGGCGTGCACATGATCCTCGACGGCGATCATCAGCGGCCGTGGAAAGAGGACGAGAAGCGCGAGAGCCGCATCGTCTTCATCGGCCGCAATCTGCCGGGAAGAAGATCCCGCAGGGCTTCGAGAGCTGCATGGCGTAATCGCCGCTTTTCGTCATGTTTGAAGAGAGTGCTGGCCGTGACCGACACCCGCAGCGACGACACCCATTCCGTCATCGATCGCACCCACGAGGTCGCGGCCGAAGGCGCCGTCGTTGCCGCGCATTTTCTCGGCCGCACCGCGGCCTTCGTGCTCGGCGAGGAAGCGATCGTGCTCGCGGAGCCGGACGGCGAGCCGCGCCGCATCGCCGTCCATGGCGGCGCGATCCTGGCGACGGCGGCCGACGGCGAGCGCATCGTCACCGGCGGCGACGACGGCAAGGTGGTCGCGACCGACGCCAAGGGCGACAGCCGCACGCTTGCGACCGATCCGAAACATCGCTGGATCGATCATGTCGCGCTCGGGCCGGACAGGCGCGTCGCCTGGTCCGCCGGCAAGACCGCCTTCGTGCAAGGCAAAAGAGCTGCGCGCAATTCGAGGCGCCCTCGACCGTCGGCGGGCTTGCGTTCCTGCCGAAAGGTTTTCGGCTCGCCATCGCCCATTACAACGGCGCGACGCTGTGGTTTCCCAATGCCGCGAAGGCCGAGCCGGAAAAGCTCGAATGGAAGGGCTCGCATCTCGGCGTCACCGTGAGCCCGGACGGCCGCTTCCTCGTCACCTCGATGCAGGAGCCGATGCTGCACGGCTGGCGGCTCGCCGACGCCAAGCACATGCGCATGTCCGGCTATTCGGCGCGCGTCACTTCGCTCGGCTGGACCATCGGCGGACGCTGGCTCGCCACCTCCGGCGCGACGCAGCTCATCCTCTGGCCGTTCCACAGCAAGGACGGCCCGATGGGCAAGCAGCCGCGCCTGCTGGCGCCGTCCGAGCACCGCGTCGGCGTCGTCGCCTGCCATCCCAAGCAGGACATCGTCGCCGCCGGCTACGACGACGGCATGGTGCTTCTGGTGCGCATCGAGGACGGCGCCGAGATCCTGGCGAAGAAACCCGGCGACGCGCCGGTCACGGCGCTCGCCTGGAGCGCCGACGGGCTGTTCCTCGCCTTCGGCACCGAAAGCGGCGAGGCCGGCGTCATCGACCTCACCTGAAACGGCTCAGATCACGTATTGCCGCAGCGGCGGGTAACCGTTGAAGCCGACCGACGAGTAGGTCGCGGTATAGGCGCCGGCCGCCTCGATCAGGACCTTGTCGCCGATGGCGAGCGAGACCGGCAGCGGATACGGCGTCTTCTCGTAGAGCACGTCGACCGAGTCGCAGGTCGGGCCGGCGATGATGCACGGCGCCGTCTCGTCGCGGTCATGGGTGGTGCGGATCGGGTAGCGGATCGATTCGCCGATGGTCTCGGCTAGGCCGTGGAACTTGCCGATATCGAGATAGACCCAGCGCACCTCGTCCTCGGGGCTGCGCTTGGCGATCAGCACCACCTCGGCCTCGATGATGCCGGCATTGCCGACAAGGCCGCGGCCGGGCTCGACGATGGTATTCGGCAGGTTGTTGCCGAAATGCTTGCGCAGCGCCTTGAAGATCGCCTTGCCGTAGGATTCGAGCTTCGGCGTCTTGCGCATGTATTTCGCCGGGAAGCCGCCGCCGAGATTGACGATCGACAGCCCGATGCCGCGTTCGGCACAGGTGCGGAAGATCGCCGCCGCCGAGGCCAGCGCCCGGTCCCAGGCCTCGACATTGTGCTGCTGCGAGCCGACGTGGAAGGAAATGCCGTACGGCACGAGCCCGCTCTTGTGCGCGAATTCGAGAATGTCGGCGGCGTAAGCCGGCTCGCAGCCGAACTTGCGCGACAGCGGCCATTCGGCGCCGGAGCCGTCGCAATGGATGCGGCAGATCACGCGGCTGCCGGGCGCGGCGCGCGCCACCTTCTCCACCTCGGCCTCGCAATCGACGGCGAACAGCGTGACGCCGAGCGCGAAGGCGGTGGCGATCTCGGTCTCCTTCTTGATGGTGTTGCCGTAGGAGATGCGGTCGGGCGTGGCGCCGGCGGCGAGCGCGTCGTTCGTCTCGGCGAGCGAGGCGACGTCGAAGCAACAGCCGAGGCCGGCCAAGAGCTTCAGGATTTCCGGCGCCGGATTGGCCTTCACGGCGTAGAACACCTTGGTGTCCGGCAGCACCTTGGCGAAGTTCAGGTAGTTCTCGCGGACGATGTCGAGGTCGACGACGAGGCAAGGTCCGTTGTCGGTACGATGCTTGAGGAATTCGCGGATGCGTGTGGTCATTTCCACAGTGCTCCCTATCCGGCTGGCGGCGTAGCCGCCAAGGTGAACCTCCTGCGACGCGCGCCGTTCCGCACCATTGCGGAATGGCTTACGCCGCCGTGATTGCTGCCTTGGTCCGGATGAGGGAAATCCCGTTCCGCACTGCTGGCAAAGATGGACAAGCCCTTTCGGTGTCCCCGGCATTGGCGCCGGCAGCAAACCAAAAAAGCCCTTCCGTCGTTGCTTTAAGCCGCGTCGCCCGTGGAGAGCGGGCATTGCCGGTTCGCCTCCGGCTGCCGGTCGCTGGAGCAAGGAAGCTGCGCGAGAAGAGCGCTCTTCCTTAGGCGGCTGTCCGGCCTCTTGTCCGGATGCCCACCGACCGACACACGGCCACAGGCACGTGCGAAATTGGG
Organism: uncultured Alphaproteobacteria bacterium; assembly: GCA_963761185.1. Lineage (GTDB taxonomy): Bacteria > Pseudomonadota > Alphaproteobacteria > Rhizobiales > Xanthobacteraceae > BOG-931. The sequence continues at coordinate 2,138,908 of CAVXFY010000009.1, read as the reverse complement.
CACAACCGAAATAAGCGATTTAGCTTATTCGCGCAAGAATTTTAGTTTTAACGAAACGTAAAAATGCGCGGCGGTCGCGGACAGACGCCGACGGCGCGCGCGTTACTCTGCCGTGAAGGGCTCGACGCGGTGCGCGGCGCGCACGAACTGCACCATCACCACGATGCCGAGGAGGATGAAGAGCCCGTCGAGCACGCGGGCGCCGAGCGCGCCGAGCGAGAGCAGATTGGCAATCGCCCAGCTGCCGGCAAAGGCAGCGCCGAACACCTCGGCGCTGATCAGAATGGCAGCGCTCAGCACCGTCAGGACGTTGAGCCAGGCGATGCGCTTGGTGCGCTGGATGGGGCTTTGACTGGTCATTAAGGCGGGACTTACTGCAAAATTGCGGGCGAGATCAAGGCGGCCGCTCTCCCCGCCTTAGGGGAGAGGGCAAAGGGACTACGCCGCGTCGCGGCTGGCCTTGGTCGCCAGGACATTGGGCGCCAGCTGCCCAGCCTCGACCAATGCCCCCCGGATGCGGTCGATCTCGGCACGGCCGAGCTTGACCAGCGGTGGCCGCACCACGGCGCGCGGCAACTTGCCAAGGAGCACCAGCGCTTCCTTCATGCGGTTGTGCATGTCGGCCCAGGGCTCGCCATAAAACACCTTCGCCAGCGGATAGATCCGGTCGTTGAGCCTCCTGGCCGCGGCGAGATCGTTCGCCTTAACCGCCTGGAATAAAGCCGATTGCAGGTCGGCGATGACGCTGCCGGAGCCCGAGAGCAGCCCATTGCAGCCCAGCACCAGCGACGAGAACAGCCAGGCGCTGTGGGTGGTGAGCACGTTCACCGGCCGCTTGAGGCTCTGCAAATCGCGGATATGCATCTCGTGCTGCGGCACGTTGCCGGCCCAATCCTTGATGGCGCGGATGGTCGGCACCTCCTCGACCATTTTCAGGAGCGTGTCGCGCGGATAGCCCTGCCCCGTCGCCAGCGGATACTGGAAGGCAATGATCGGCAGGCTCGACGCATCGGCGATGCGCTTGAAATGCTCGATCGCCATGGCTGGCGACTGGCCGAGCGTGAACGGCGCCGGCGGGAACACCAGGAGAGCCGAAGCGCCGCCGGCCTCGGCCATCTTGGCGATGCGCGCGGCTTCAAGGCTGCCGTCGGCCCACACACCGTTGACGATGGGCAGCCGGCCGCCGATCTCGTCCTGGGCGATATCGAGGACGCGGCGCTGCTCGTCGAAGCTGCACGACGCCACTTCCGTCGAATGCGCATTGATGGTGATAGCCGAAAGGCCCTCGACAGCCGCAACATCGCGGAGGTGCGCCCGAAAACTCTTCTCGTCGATCGACAGGTCGTCGAAAAACGGCAGCAAAACGGCCGGAATGACGCCATGCGGCAGATAATGGGCGTGACGGGGCATTTTGCGGCTCTCCTTCCGGCTTTGTTGTCCACACCACATATATCACGGCGGCGGCGCTATTTGGTATGACCCCCTGATGAAGAAGATCGAGACCCCCCAAAACCCTTCTGCCGGCAATGGTAATGCGTTCTTCGAGGCCTGGGCGACGCCGGACGGCGTGCCGCCCTTCGCGGCCATCGGCCCCGAGCAGTTCCGGCCGGCTTATGCGCGGGCGCTGGCCGAACACGATGCCGAGATCGCGACCATCGTGGCCAATCCCGAACCGCCGACTTTCGACAACACCATCGCCGCCATGGAGCGGAGCGGGCGGGCGCTCGAGCGGGTCGGCAATGTGTTCCACCTGCTCGCGGGGGCGCACAGCAACGACGCTTTGCTCGAGATCGAGCGCGAGGTCGCCCCGCAGCTTGCCCGCCATTGGAACGCCATCAATACCAACGCCGTGCTGTTTAAGCGCATCGCGACGCTGACGGCGGATGCCGACAAGCTTTCGCTCACCACCGAGCAAAAGCGCGTCATCGAGCGCTACCATACCGGCTTCCGCCGCGCCGGCGCGGCGCTTGATGCGGCGGCCAAGAAGCGGCTCAGCGAAATCATCGAACGGCTCGCAGCGCTCGGCACCTCGTTCAGCCAGAACGTGCTCGCCGACGAGCAATCCTTCACGCTGCGCCTGAACGAGGCCGAACTCGACGGCCTGCCCGACTTCATGCGCGAGGCAATGAAGGCGGAAGCGCGCGAGCGCGGCATCGACGGCTATGCGGTGACGCTGTCGCGGTCGAGCGTCGAGCCGTTTCTGAAATTCTCCGGCCGTCGCGATCTGCGCGAAAAAATCTTCCGCAGCTTCATCATGCGCGGCGACAATGGCGGGGCGACCGACAATAAGGCCAATATCGCGGAAATGGTGCGGCTGCGCGCCGAGCGGGCGAAACTTCTCGGCTATGAGGATTTCGCCCATTACCGGCTCGACGACGCCATGGCGAAGACGCCGGCCGCCGCGCGCAATCTCCTTGAAACCGTGTGGGCGCCGGCGCGCTCGCGTGCGCTCGCCGATCGCGACGCCATGCAGGAGCTGATCGCGCAAGAAGGCGGCAATTTCAAGCCTGAGGCCTGGGACTGGCGGTATTACGCCGAGAAGCTTCGCCACAAGCTGTGCGACTTCGACGAAGCGGCGATCAAGCCGTATCTCAATCTCGACCGCTTGATCGAGGCCGCCTTCTATACGGCGGAGCGTCTGTTCGGGCTGCGCTTTGCGGAACGCACCGACGTGCCGGTCTGGCACCCCGACGTGCGGGTGTGGGAAGTGAAAGACAAGGGTGGAGATCAGGTTGGACTGTTTTTCGGCGATTACTTCGCGCGTGCCTCAAAGCGCAGCGGCGCCTGGATGACCTCGATCCGCGACCAGGAGAAGCTTTCCGGCGACGTCCGGCCGCTGATTGTCAATGTGTGCAATTTCGGAAAGGCCGCGGGCGGCGAGCCGACGCTGCTCAGCTTCGAGGACGCGCGCACCCTGTTCCATGAATTCGGCCACGCCCTGCACGGGCTACTCTCGTCGGTGACCTATCCGAGCATTTCCGGCACCAGCGTCGCCACCGATTTCGTCGAACTGCCGTCGCAGCTTTACGAACATTGGCTGGAGCAGCCGCAAATGCTGCGCCGCTTCGCGCGCCATTATCAGACCGGCGAGCCGATGCCCGAGGATTTGCTGCAACGGCTCGTTGCCGCGCGCAATTTCAACCAGGGCGCCGGCACGGTCGAATATATTTCATCGGCCATCGTCGATCTCGATTTCCATTCGCGGTCGTCGGCAGCCGAGATCGGCGCCGCAGCCGACGTGGACGCCTTCGAAAAGAAGGCGCTGGCACGCATCGCCATGCCGGAAGAAATCGCCATGCGCCACCGGCCGCCGCACTTCGCCCATATCTTCTCCGGCGGCGGTTATGCCGCGGCCTATTACAGCTATATGTGGTCGGAAGTGCTCGACGCCGACGCCTTCGCCGCCTTCGAGGAGACCGGCGACATTTTCGATCCGGCGACGGCGAAACGGCTGCACGACACGATCTATGCGGCCGGCGGCTCGCAGGATCCGGCCGACGCCTATAAGGCATTCCGCGGCCGGCTGCCGAGCGCGGACGCGCTGTTGCGCAAGCGCGGCTTTGCCGAATCTACCGCGCCGTCGGCAGCGGCAAATTGAGCATAACAATGGATCTGCACACAGCCGGCCACCGCCGCGGCGCCGTTTGCGCGCCGCATGCCGGCGCCGTCGAAGCCGGCCGACAAATGCTGGCCGAAGGCGGCAATGCGCTCGAAGCCATGCTGGCCATGGCCGCCTCTATCGCCGCCGTCTATCCGCACATGACCCATATCGGCGGCGACGGATTCTGGCTGATCCGCGAGCGCAATGGCCGAGTGCGCGCCATCATGGCTTCCGGCCCGTCCGGCTTGAAGGTGCGGCCCGAGCTTTATCGCGACTACGAGACCGTGCCGACGCGCGGACCGCTCGCGGCGCTGACCGTGCCGGGCGCCGTCGGCGGCTGGGCGCTGGCGCTCGAGGCGGCGAAAGCAACAGGCGGAAAACTGCCGCTCGATATGCTGCTGGCCCCGGCCATCGCACAGGCCCGCAACGGCACAGCCGTCACGCGCAGCCAGACACGGCTGACGCAAGAGAATTTCGACGGCTTGAAAAACGTGCCGGGCTTTGCCGCGGCGTTTCTAGTCGACGGCAAGCCGCCCGCCGTCGGCACGATGTTGAAGCAGGAGGCGTTGGCCGCGACGCTCGAACACCTCGCCCATGCCGGCCTCGACGATTTCTACCGCGGCGACGTGGCGCGCGAAATCGCGGCCGATCTCGAGCGCATCGGCAGTCCGCTGACGCGCCAGGATCTCGAGCGCTATCGCGCAACGCTCGCCGAGCCGCTCCGCATCGAAATACCTTCGGGCACGGTCTACAATACCGACGCGCCGACGCAAGGCGCGGTGTCGCTGATGATCCTGGCCTTGTTCGCGCGGCTTGGCGTCACCGAGGCCGAAGGCTTCGATCACATCCACGGCCTGGTCGAAGCGACCAAACGCGCGCTGCGCATGCGCGACCGTGTCGTCACCGACCCCAATTATCTGGCGCATGCGCTCAGCCGCGTGCTCGACGACCGCTTTATCTCCGGCGAAGCGATGAAGATCGACCGCCGCAAGGCCGCCGCCTGGCCGACCGGCGCCGATGCTGGCGACACGATCTGGATGGGGGCAGCCGACGGGTCGGGCCTCGTCGTCTCCTATATCCAATCGCTCTATTGGGAATTCGGCTCCGGCTGCGTGCTGCCGGCAACCGGCGTCTTAATGCAGAACCGCGGCGCGAGCTTTTCGCTTGCGGCAGGCGCGCTCAATCCGCTCGCGCCCGGAAGGCTGCCGTTCCACACGCTCAACCCGGCGCTTGCCGTGCTCAAGGACGGCCGCGTCATGGCCTATGGCGCGATGGGCGGCGACGGCCAGCCGCAGACCCAAAGTGCGGTGTTCACCCGCCATGTGCAATTCGGCGAACCGCTTTTGGAAGCGCTCGACCGCCCACGCTGGGTGCTCGGCCGCACCTGGGGCGCGCCGAAGACGGCGCTGCGGATGGAGCCGCGCTTCGACGGCAATCTCATCGACCAGCTCGCCGCGGCCGGCCACGATGTCGAAGTGATCGGAGAGCCCTATTCCGACCTCATGGGCCACGCCGGCGCCGCGTTGCTGCACAAAGACGGCACCTGCGAAGCCGCGCACGATCCGCGCGCGGACGGTGGGGCGGCGGGAGTCTAGCCGGCGCACAGCTCTTCTCTGATGCCCGCGTCTTCGCCGCATGGAACTTGCATGCAGTTCACGCAACGCAGCGATACGTCGAGATGCGCAAGCTACGTCGATTTTATCCGCGTGCGACACAGAGGAGCGATGCGGTCGAAGCGGAGCAAATAAACATCTGCGCCGAGGCGCAGACCGCATGATTTTGCAAGCGAAAGCGCGGCGCGCGGCGGCGCTTATTCTGGCTTTATTGCGATGCAATATCCCGCGCCAAAAAGCCGCTCATGGAATTCGTATCAAAGCATTGAAAATACGTTAATTAAACGTCCGTAAGGTTCACGCCGCCGTCATTGTGCAACGCGGCATCTCTTGTATGCAGGCGCCCGAGGGGCGAACCCAAACAAGAGAATGGAAATGACATCGCACAATACGACTTTGACGCCGCGCCGGGACGAAGCCGCGATCAAATACCTTCCCATCGCACTGGCTTTCGCCGCGCTGGTGACGGCCGGCAGCGCGCCGGACTTCGCGACCACGCACCACCACCATCGCACCGTGCAGTCGCTGCAGGGACTGCACATGTATGCCGGCGAATCGCTCGGCCAAAGCGGCGACGTGCTCGGCGCCATGCCGATGACCGAGAGCCGCGCTGCCGCCATTCACGACTGCAGCATGAAGGCCGCGCCCTATAATTTCAGCACCTGGGAAACCACGCAGTTTGCGGTCTACGGAACCTGCATGACCGAACACGGCCAGCAGCCATAAGCGCGACGCCGACTCGGCGCTTGATAGCGGAGCGGCAGCCTTGCGGACGATCCCATCCGCTTGGCTGCCGCTTTTCAAAAAGACGAGCGACTTTAGCTCTTGGTCTTCTTCGCCCGCGTGCGGGCATCGGCGATGATCTGCTTGAACACTTTCATCTCGACCACGCCCGGCACGCGGAACGTGCCGACGATGAAGCCCGGCGTGCCTTGGAAGCCGAAAGCTTCGGCCTGGTCGTTGTTGCGGCTCAACAGATCGTCGATGGTCTTTTGATGGGCTTGCAGATCAAGCTTTGCCTTATCGACATCGACGCCGGCCTTAGTCAGAAGGTCGGAAATATTATCGTCGGTCAGCTTTGTCGTCGCCCCGATCAACGCATCGTGAGCCAGCACATATTTGTCCTGATATTTGGCCGCCAGCGCCAGCTGCGCGGCGGAGGTCGAAACCGCGCCGAAGATCGGCCAATCCTTCAGGACGAGCCTGATATTGCCGTCTTCCTTCATGAGCTGCGCAATCTCGGGCGCAAGCTTTTTGCAATAGGGGCATTGGTAGTCGAAAAATTCGACAACGGTGAGATCGCCCTTCGGATTGCCGAGCGCCGGAATCTCGGGATCGCGCAGCACGGCGTCTCTGCTGAGAATGTCGTCGGGTCCTTCGGCGAACGCGATGGCCGAGAGCGAGAGGACCGCAACGGCAATAAGACAGAGCGACAAAAACGCTGCCGGCTTGAAGCTTGCGGCAAATGATCTGGTCGTCATGGATCGAGAACTCGCTGTGTATGGCCCAGGGCGCGCGGCCGAAGGCACAATCCGCCGTCTTTATTTTCGGCGCTCGACTTCGCGGGTTACAGGCTTTCGCCCAACCCGCTTTACGGTTCCATTGGGCTCAAGCCGAGCCGCTCCATCAATTCGCGATCGCGATCGCGGCCGGGATTAGGCGTCGTCAACAATTTCGGCCCATAGAAGATCGAATTGGCGCCGGCGAGAAAACACAGAGCCTGCGTCTCCTCGCTCATGTCCTCGCGGCCGGCCGAAAGCCGTACCACCGAGCCCGGCATGGCGATGCGGGCGACCGCGACGGTGCGGACGAACTCGATCGGATCGAGTGCTCCCGAATCGAGCGGACCTTGGGGCGGACTTTGGGCAAGCGGCGTGCCGGCGACCTTGACCAGCATGTTGATCGGCACCGATTCCGGGTGCACCGGCAGACTCGCCAAAACAGCGATCATGCCGACGCGATCCTCGCGGGTCTCCCCCATGCCGACGATGCCGCCGCAGCAGACATGAATGCCGGCGTCGCGCACATGGTCGAGCGTCTCGAGCCGATCCCGATAGGTCCGCGTGGTGATGATGTGATCGTAGAATTCCGGCGAGGTATCGAGATTGTGATTGTAATAGTCGAGGCCCGACTCTTTGAGCCGTTGCGCCTGCGGACCGGTGAGCATGCCGAGCGTGGCGCAGGTCTCGAGCCCGAGCGCCTTGACGCCTTCGACCATGGCGCAAACGGCATCGAGATCGCGGTCCTTGGGCGAGCGCCACGCCGCGCCCATGCAGAAGCGGCTGGCGCCGCCGCTCTTTGCAGTGCGCGCTTCCGCGAGCACGGCGTCGAGCGCCATCAGCTTTTCCGCCTCGACGCCGGTGTCATAGCGCGCGCTCTGCGGACAATAGGCGCAGTCCTCCGGGCAGCCGCCGGTCTTGATCGACAACAGCGTCGAAATCTGCACTTCGGTCGGATCGAAATTCTGCCGGTGCGCGCTCTGGGCGCGGAACATCAGTTCCGGAAACGGCAGATCGAACAGGGCGCGCACCTCTTCGCGGCTCCAGTCGTGACGGAGCATGGCGGCGGACAGGTGCGTCGGCGCATCGCTGGCAAGTGTCATAGGGTAAGTCTTAAACCGCACCGCAGCCCACGAAAAGCCCTCCCGGAACAGACGAAAAATAGCCCGATTTCGCCGCCGCAAACGCGCCCGCGCCTTGGCGCCGCAAAAAGCCCTAGGCCGCGCTGCTTTCGACGAGCCGCAACGACCGCCGCTGCGGCCTGATCGATCCCTGCCGCAGCAAGGCCGTCGCCTGCGCCGCATTGACCGGCTTGCTGAAGCGATAGCCCTGGCCATAGGCGCAGCCCGCGGACAAAAGGAACTTCTCCTGACCCTCGGTCTCGACGCCTTCGGCAATGACCTCGATGCCGAGCTCATGCGCGAGCCCGATAGCGGCGCGCACCACCGCGGCGCTGCGCGTATCCAAATCGACCCCCGCCACCAGCTCCTGCGCGATCTTCACGCGATTGATCGGATAGTTCGCGAGATAGCTGAGCGACGAATAGCCGGTGCCGAAATCGTCGATGGCGATGCGAACGCCGAGACGGCGCAGCCGCTCGAAACGGTCGTGATGCTGCTGCGTGATGTCCATCAGCACGGTCTCGGTCAGTTCGATCTCGATCAGATGCGGCGCGATGCCCCATTTGTCGAGGCTTGCCGCCACTTCGCCGACGAGATCGGTCGAAGCCTTGAGGTGGATCGCCGAGAAATTGACTCCGACAAGGTCCGGCGCCAGGCCTTCATCCTGCCACGCCCGCAATTGCTGACAGGCGGCGTCGAGCACCCATTGGCCGAGGAATTGAATCTGCCCGGAGCGCTCGGCGATCGGGATGAACACCAAAGGCGGGATCTGGCCGCGCTTGGGATGGTTCCAGCGCAGCAGCGCTTCCAATCCGATGATCCGGCCGGTGCGCAACTCGATTTGCGGCTGATAATACAGTTCGAGCTCATTGCGGATATGGGCGCCGCGCAATTCGTCGGCGATGAGCACGCGTTCCTGAACTTGAGAATCGAGACCGGCATTGTGAAAGCGGAAGCAGTTGCGGCCGTCCTCCTTGGCGCGATAGAGCGCGAGATCGGCCTGGATCATCATGGCGTCGGGCCCCGCGACTGCCGCCGCGTAGCGCGAGATGCCGATACTGGCCGAGATATGCACGATGTTGCCGCCGATGTCGTAAGGCTCGGCCACGACCTGTCCGATCTTGGCCGCGAGCGCGCCCGCCGCATCGAGGTCGTCGACATCGCTCTGCAGGATCGCGAACTCGTCGCCGCCGAAGCGGGCCACAACGTCATTGTCGCGGATCGCGCCGCGCACCCGCGTCGCCACCTGACGCAACAGCGCGTCGCCGACGGCATGGCCGAGCGTGTCGTTGACGTCCTTGAAATGATCGAGATCGAAGTAAAGCACGGCGAACGGCTTGGCGCCGCGATTGGCGGCGGCGAAAGCAGTGTGAATGCGCTGCATGAAGGCGCGGCGATTCGGCAGCGAGGTCAGTGTGTCGGTTTGTGCCAGATCGGAGAATTTCTGATTGACCCGCGTCATGCGCAGCGCATGCCGGCGCGAGGACTGAATATAGGTGACCACCGCGGCGGTGATGACGAGGCCGGCGATCAGAACAAGCCAAGCCCGATCGTGCGCGGCGATCAGCGGACCGTCCGGCATCGGCGCCATGTCCATGGTCAGCCAGACCTGCCCGTCGGCCGTGAGGTCGCGCGACGAATGCAGGCCCTTTGCCAGCACGGCACGGCTTACCGGCTGTGCCGGCTCCGTCCGCAGCCGCGAGCCTTGGACATAGAACGGCGCCGTGTCGGCGGGCGCATCCGGCGCGAAGAAGAAAATGTCCAGGCCTTCCGGCGTATTGGTGCTGACGATGGTGTCGATCATCTTGCTCGTGATGAGCGAGCCGTGAACGAAGCCGATCAGGTTGCTGCGCCGGTTCTCGACGGTGTCGTGCGGCGCACCGTGCCGGTAGACCGGCAGCGAGAACAGAAAGCCGCTTTTGGTGTTGCCAGAGCTGACCAGCGTTTCAATGGGCGAGAAACCGAGCCGATCGTGATCGCGTGCTTGCTCGAGCTCGGCGAGCGTCTCTGGCTCGGAGCGCAAATCGAGGCCGTAGAGCGGCGAAGTCCTCGGCACGGTGGCGTAAAAGATCGGATAATATTCGTCGTGCTCCGGCGACGCCGACATCTTGCGGCCTTCGCCCATCTGCTTGATGTGATAGTCGGCGAAGCCCTGACGCACCGCTTCGCGCTCGTGCGCGGCGCGGTCCGGCCCGAGCACGCGCGGCACCCACGACAATGTCGCGATGGCGCTGTTCTGCTGCAGCAACGGCCGCGTAAACGCTTCGAACGAACTGCGCGACACCTGCCCTTCGGAACTGTCGAACAGCGCGCGCACCGCGCGCAGCCGGTTCATGTATTCGTTGAGGCCGTTCTGCACGACCATGTAGTGATTTTCGGCGACAACGTTGAATTGCGCTTCGGCGTGTTTGTTCTCGTGGCTTGCCGTAAGAGCCGCGGCGGCTACCGACACGGCGATGCCGGCTGCGGCCGCGAGCAGACACGGCGCGAATTGCCGAAGCTGGCCGACTACGCTTGTGGGAGGCTGCTCTGCCACCGCTAACTCACGATCGAACGAGGTTCACCTGCAATCCGCGGTCGGACCGCAGGAACCGGATGTCCATATTCAACGCCGGAGAGAAGAAAAAGACCTTGACCGGCGGCGATTTAGCCGGGTTCCCCGGCCTAAAGTGCCGGGATACTTAAGGCCGTGTTAGAAATGGAATAAGGATTTCATACACATTGGAACCCCATTACGGCAATAAACGAAAAGGCAATGGCAAAGATGACCGAAGCGAAGGCGACCGCCGCGCTCCCCGACCGGCTCTCCAACGATCCGAAAAGTCCCTATTACAACGCCGAGTTGTTGGAGCGCGACGTCGGCGTCCGCTTCAAGGGCGTCGAAAAAACCAATGTCGCCGAATACTGCATCAGCGAAGGCTGGATCAAAGTCGAGGCCGGCAAGACCAAGGATCGCTACGGCAATCCGCTGACGATCAAGCTGAACGGCCCGGTCGAAGTGTATTTCAAGGACGAGAAATAAAACCGACGCCAGCGTTGGATGGGATCGTCACCGTCGGCATTCTTGCAGAGCTTTTTCTGGGGAGCGTTTCATGTCGAGACTTGCAGTGATCCTGTTTCTTGCGATCGGCCTTCTCCTTGGGATCAGCCTTGCCGGCTGCGACGTGGTCAGCACGTTGACCGATGGTTTCAAATACAAGGCGGCGGTCGAGGACGATCTGGCGAAGGCGACCGGCATCAAGCCGCAAGTCGGCTTCAACTGGAGCAACGGACGGCTGGTGCTGGTCACGGTCTTGTTCCCGCGAGTGGTCGACGGGAAGCCGCTTAAGGAATTGGCCGAGACCGTTCGCAACGCCGTCATCAGCGAATTCAAGCAGAAGCCCGGCAATATCGAGCTGGCTTTCGCGATCGGGAATGGATCGAGCCCGGCGGCGCAATTGCATGAGCCGGATGAGGCGCGGCACGCCGCGCTTTGATTATTCCGCCGCTTCCATCCGCGGCGCGGCCTTCTCGACCTTCGCCGCGCAGAACTTGAATTCGGGAATCTTGCCGAACGGATCGAGCTTCGGATTGGTGAGCAAGTTCGCCGCCGCCTCGACGAAGGCGAAGGGAATGAACACCACGCCGTCGGGGATGGCGTCGTCCTGGCGCGAGTGAAGCTCGACCGAGCCGCGCCGTGTCGCAACGCGAATCATATCGCCGGGCGCGATGCCGAGCTTTAAGAGGGTGCCGCGCGACACCGAGGCGACCGCGCTCGGCTCGAGCGCATCGAGCACCGTGGCGCGGCGCGTCATGGCGCCGGTGTGCCAATGTTCGAGCTGGCGGCCGGTGGTGAGGATGAACGGATATTCTTCATCCGGCACTTCGTCGGGCGGCTGCAGCTTGGTCGCCACGAGTTTGGCGAAGCCGCCCGGGCGCGGGAAACCCTTGTCGAACACGACGTCGCGGCCTGGCTGGTCGGGCGCATCGGTCGGATAGGTGACTGAATACTCGCGGTCGACGCGCTCCCAGGAGATGTTGGCGAGCGCCGGCATCATCGAGGCCATCTCGGTGAACACCTCGCTGACGTGTTTGTAGTTCCAGCCGCAGCCCATGCGGTTGGCGATTTCCTGGATGATCCACAGATCGTGCCGGGTGTCGCCCGGCAGCGGCAGCGCCTGACGGCCCATCTGCACCTGGCGATTGGTGTTGGTGACGGTGCCGTCCTTCTCCGGCCAGCCGGACGCCGGCAGCACCACGTCGGCATAAGACCGCGGTCTCGGTGAGGAAGAGGTCCTGCACCACGAGATGTTCGAGATGCGCCAGCGCCTGCGCGCGCGTGATTGAGGTCGGGATCCGACATCGCGGGATTTTCGCCCTCGATATACATGCCCTTGATCTCGTCGTGATGGACCGCGTCCATGATCTCGACCACGGTCTTGCCCTTCTTCGGGTCGAGCTTCACGCCCCAGGCCTTCTCGTACTGGCCGCGGATCGCCGGATCCTCCACCGACTTGTAGTCGGGGAAGAACATCGGGATGAGGCCGGCGTCGGAGGCGCCCTGCACGTTGTTCTGGCCGCGCAGCGGATGCAGCCCCGTGCCGGGCCGGCCGATCTGGCCGGTGATCAGCGACAGCGCGATCAGGCAGCGCGCATTGTCGGTGCCGTGGGTGTGCTGCGACACGCCCATGCCCCAGAAGATGATGGCGCTTTCGGCGCGCGCGTAGGTGCGCGCCACTTCGCGCAGCGTGTCGGCGGGAATGCCGCAGATCGGCGCCATTTCCTCCGGCGTGAAGTCCTTGATGCCTTCCTTCCAGGCGTCGAAACCTTCGACATAGGTCTGGATATATTGCTGGTCGTAGAGCTTCTCGGTGACGATGACGTTGAGCATGGCGTTGAGCATCGCCACGTCGGCGCCGTTCTTGAACTGCATCATGCGCCAGGCGTGGCGCTTGAGCGCCTGCCCGCGCGGATCCATGACGACGAGCTTGGCGCCGCGCTTGGCGGCCTGCTTGAAGAAGGTGGCGGCGACCGGATGGTTCTCGGTCGGATTGGCGCCGATGACGATGATGACGTCGGAATTCTTGCACTCGTTGAAGGTCGCGGTCACCGCGGCCGAGCCGACGCCTTCAAGCAGCGCCGCCACCGACGAGGCGTGGCAAAGCCGCGTGCAATGGTCGACATTGTTGGTGCCGAAGCCGGTGCGCACCAGTTTCTGGAACAGATAGGCCTCTTCGTTCGAGCCTTTGGCCGAGCCGAAACCGGCAAGCGCCTTGCGGGCCGTCGCGGTCGCGGATTTTCTTCAAGCCGGCCGCGGCGCGGTCGAGCGCCTCGTCCCAGGTCGCTTCGCGGAAATGCGTCCAGGGATTGGACGGGTCGATATATTCGTGCGGCACTTTCGGCACGCCGTCCTTGCGGATCATCGGCTTCAGCAGGCGCTGCGGATTGTGCACGTAATCGAAGCCGAAGCGGCCTTTGACGCAGAGCCGGTTCTGATTGGCCGGGCCGTTCTTGCCGGTGACGGCGACGATCTTGTCGTCCTTGATCTGATAGGTGAGCTGGCAGCCGACGCCGCAATAGGGGCAGACGCTGTCGACGGTGCGGTCGGGCTTGCCCTTGTAGACATTATTCTCGTCGACCATGGTCGCCGGCATCAGCGCGCCGGTCGGGCAGGCCTGCACGCATTCGCCGCAGGCGACGCAGGTCGAGGCGCCCATCGGATCGTCGAAATCGAACACGATCTTTTCGAGATGGCCGCGGCCGGCCATGCCGATGACGTCGTTGACCTGCACTTCGCGGCAGGCGCGGACGCAGAGATTGCACTGGATGCAGGCGTCGAGATTGACCGCCATGGCGACGGATGGCTGCGGTCGGGCTGCGGCACCTCGGCCACCTTGCGCTTGGGGAAGCGGCCGGCTTCGAGCTTCTGGCGCTTGACGATCTTCCAGAGCTCGGAATCCGGATCGTGCGCCACTTCGATCGCGGGCTGATCGGTGAGCAGAAGCTCGGCGACCATCTTGCGCGCGGTCTTGGCGCGGTCGGTCTGGGTCTTGACCTTCATGCCCGGCGTCGGCGTGCGGATGCAGCTTGCGGCGAGCACCCGCTCGCCTTCGATCTCGACCATGCAGACGCGGCAATTGCCGTCGGCGCGATAGCCGGGCTTGGGCGAGTAGCACAGATGCGGCAGCTTGATGTCGAGGCGCCGCGCGGCGCGGAAGATCGTCTCGCCGGGGCGAAGATCGATCTCGCGGTCGTCGATGGTGAAGGTGTTGGGCTTTGCGTCGCTCATCGAAGGAAGCCTTTCGGTCATCCAAAGGAATTGGTTACCAATGTCCCAGCGGCTTCTTCAGTTCATCCGGAAAATATTTTAGCACGCGATACGAGCGGATTGGGCGCGGCCTGGCCGAGGCCGCAGATCGACGCATCGCGCATCAGGGCGGACAGTTCATCGAGCAAAGCGGGATCCCACGGGCCGTGCGCCATCAGTTCGGCCGCCTTTTCGGTGCCGACCCGGCAGGGCGTGCACTGGCCGCAGCTTTCATCCTCGAAGAACTTCATCAGGTTGAGCGCGACGGCTTTCATGTCGTCCTTGTCGGACAGGATCACAACCGCGTGCGACCCGACGAAGCAGCCGTATTTTTCCAAGGTGCCGAAATCGAGCGGCAGGTCGGCCATCGATGCCGGCAGGATGCCGCCCGAGGCGCCGCCCGGCAGATAGGCCTTGAAAGTGTGGCCGTCGGCCATGCCGCCGCAGAACTCGTCGATCAGTTCGCGCACGGTGATGCCGGCCGGCGCGAGCTCCACGCCCGGATTCTTGACCCGGCCGGACACCGAGAAGCTGCGAAAGCCCTTGCGCTCATGGCGGCCCTGCGATGTCACCCAGTCCGCGCCCTTCTCGATGATGTCGCGCACCCAGTAGAGCGTCTCGACATTCTGCTCGAGCGTCGGGCGGCCGAACAAGCCGACCTGCGCGACATAAGGCGGGCGATGCCGCGGCAGCCCGCGCTTGCCTTCGATCGATTCGATCATCGCCGATTCTTCGCCGCAGATATAAGCGCCGGCGCCGCGGCGCAGATGAATCTTGCTGTAGCGGTCGAGGCCCGCGGCTTCGAGCTTGGCAATCTCGTCGACCAGCATCAGCCGCAATTCGGGATATTCGTCGCGGATATAGATGTAGATCTCGGCCGCCTCGACCACCCAGGCGGCGATCAGCATGCCTTCGAGAAAACGGTGCGGATCAAGCCCGAGATAATAGCGGTCCTTGAACGTACCGGGCTCGCCCTCGTCGGCGTTCACCGCCATCAGCCGCGGCGCGGGTTCGGCGCGCACCAGCGACCATTTGCGGCCGGTCGGAAACCCGGCGCCGCCAAGCCCGCGCAGACCGGCATCGCTGACGATTTTGATCAGTTCGTCGCGCGTGCGCTTGCCGTCGAGCGCCTCGCCGAGAATGCGATAACCGCCCGAGGCGACATAGCCATCGAAATCGGTGCCGGGCTTGAACGTCTGCGCATGGGTGTGGACGTGCGCGAGCTTGGCGACCGATGCCTCGCTCGCTTTCATCACCTGCACATGACCGACCGCACAAACCGGCGCGCGATCGCAGGCGCCCATGCAAGGCGCGCGCACGACGCGCACATCTGGGCCGAGCGACTTCGGCAGTTCGCGCAAGAGGCGCTCGGCGCCCGCCATGGCGCAGGACAGCGAGTCGCAGACGCGCACCGTGACCGGCGGCGGCGGGGTTTCGCCTTCTTTCACGACGTCGAAATGCGCATAGAAGGTCGCGACCTCGTAGACTTCGGTCTGCGCAAGCTTCATTTCGGCCGCCAGCGCCGCCAGATGCGCGCTCGATATGTGGCCGTATTGGTCCTGGATCAGATGCAGATGCTCGATCAGAAGGTCGCGGCGGCGCGAGCGATCGGTCAGCAGCGCCTCGATATCGGCGGCGGCCTCCGGATCGACTTGACGGCCTTTGGGGGTTCGCGGTGGCCGGCGCCGGCCGGCTCGGTTTGCGGGCGGCTGGGTTTGCGGCGGCTCGGTCAGGCTCATTCCTTACCTTTTAAAGCGGAAAACTCTCTTTGGAACAGAGCTAAAGCGCTGGGAGCGATAATCAATAGTCATTTTCTTGATAGGAGTTTCTGATCATACGATTTCATATTCCGATCGATCGGGCACATGCCGCCCGCCGGGCGCCCGACCGGCTAGGTGATTCTTCAGATCTCAGTCCTGCGAAACCTTGTTGCAGCGCGACATCGACACCGACAGACATACCGACCGCGACACTTGGCCTCACAAATTGGGAATGCTCCGGCAACGTCTGCCGACCGACAAGACTCAAGCAACTGACAATTCGCTGTTTTTGCACCCTCGGGTATGCCGGACACCGGCCGGCACGGGATGGAAACCGGTTTTCATTTTTTTCTGGGACCGAACGCGGCGTGATTGACTATGGTCGAACTTGCTATTCCAACGCGGGTATAGGAACATTTTAAGCGATACAAAGAAGCGCCAGTCCGCGCCGTCCGGCAAAGTTGGGACGAGAAGAATAAAGCGGAAATAGGCGACTTGGGGGAACCTTAAGGAGGACCACGCGATGGCTTTGCTCCCTTTTCTCGATCGTAGTCATACGATTGCCCGGCCGGGCTTCAGCCGGTGGCTGGTGCCGCCGGCGGCATTGTGCATCCATCTGTGCATCGGTCAGGCTTACGCGTTCAGCGTCTTCAATCTGCCGATGACGAAGCTGATCGGCATCACGCAATCGGCGCCGGGCGACTGGAATTTGGCCGAACTGGGTTGGATCTTCTCCATCGGAATTTTCTTCCTCGGCACCTCGGCCGCCGTGTTCGGCCGCTGGGTCGAGGAAGGCGGTCCGCGCCAAGCCATGTTTATGGCCGGCGTTTGCTTCGGCGGCGGCTTTCTGGTTTCGGCACTCGGCGTCTATCTGCACAATCTTTGGATCATTTATCTGGGTTACGGCGTCATCGGCGGCTGCGGCTTAGGCCTTGGCTACATTTCGCCGGTCTCAACCCTGATCAAATGGTTCCCCGACCGTCCCGGCATGGCCACCGGCATGGCGATCATGGGCTTCGGCGGCGCCGCCTTCATCGCTTCGCCGCTTTCCGTCTGGCTGATGGCGAAATTCTCGACGCCGACCCATGTCGGCGTCGCCGAGACCTTCATCGCGCTCGGCATCGTCTATTTCTGCTTCATGATGGTCGGCGCGGCGATCGTGCGGGTACCGGCGCCGGGCTGGAAGCCGGAGGGCTACACGCCGCCGGTGGTCGAGCAGAAGCTGATCACCAAGAATGACGTCTACGTCTATGACGCGATCAAGACGCCGCAGTTCTGGCTGATCTGGTGGGTGCTCTGCCTCAACGTGACCGCGGGCATCGGCGTGCTCGGGCAAGCGTCGGCCATGACCCAGGAAATGTTCCCGGGCAAGGTTTCGGTCGTCGCTGCCGCGGGCTTCGTCGGCCTGCTCAGCCTGTTCAACATGGCCGGCCGGTTCTTCTGGGCGTCGATCTCCGACTATATCGGGCGCAAGAACACCTACTTCTGCTTCTTCGCGATCGGCACGGCGCTCTACTGCACGGTGCCGTGGACCGGCTCGATCGGCAGCGTATCGCTGTTCGTGCTGTGCTTCGTGCATCATCATGAGCATGTATGGCGGCGGCTTCGCCACCGTGCCGGCCTATCTGAAAGACATGTTCGGAACGCGCTATGTCGGCGCCATCCACGGCTGGCTGATCACGGCCTGGTCGGCGGCGGGCGTGTTCGGGCCGGTGCTGGTGAACTATATCCGCGCAGTACCAGATCGACAGCGGCGTACCGAAGGCGCAGGCCTACAATGTCACCATGTACATCATGGCGGCGTTGTTGGTCATCGGCTTCATCTGCAACCTCATGATCAAGGCGGTGCATCACCGCTTCCATATGAAGCCCGACCACGAAGCGATACGGGCGCAGATGGAAGTCGATGCGGCCGGCGAACCGGCAGGCGCCTAGGGAGAAACGACCATGGCAGACCAAAATCAATCAGGCTCGAACATCGTGCCGCTCATCCTCGCCTGGGGCTTTGTCGGCATCCCATTGGCCTGGGGCGTGCTGCAAACGCTGCAAAACGCGATGAAGCTGTTCCAGTAGACGGCTTGTCGCGTCTTCAAAATGTGAACGGCGCGGCCGCAAAGCCGCGCCGTTTTTATTTGAACATCGGCCGATAACGCCGTGCCGCCGCGCTGAGCTTGACTTCCCAACGAACCCCGTAACGCCGATTACGGATGAATAATAAAACAAATAACAGAACCGTATTGATTTCCGGCGCCGGGATCGCCGGACCTACTCTCGCTTTTTGGCTGCATGCCGCGGGATTTGAGCCGACCCTGGTCGAGCAAGCTCCCGCTTTGCGCCGCAGCGGCTACGTCATCGATTTCTGGGGTCTCGGCTATGACATCGCCGAGCGCATGGGACTGATGCCTGACATCGATCGTGTCGGCTATCACCTGCGCGAAATGTGCATCGTCGGCGCCGAAGGCGAGCGCGTAGCCGGATTCGGCACGAAAGTGTTCGATGAACTGACCGGCGGCCGATACGTGACGCTGCGGCGCAGCGACCTCGCGCGCTTGCTGTTCGAGAGGACGAGCGGCCGGAGCGATGTCATCTTTGGCGATGAGATAACAGGCCTGACGGAGCAAGCCGACGGCGTCCAAGTCCAATTCGGCCGCGCCCACGCGCGGCGCTTCGATCTGGTGATCGGCGCCGACGGCCTGCATTCGAACGTTCGCAGGCTCGTCTTCGGGCCGCAGGATCGGTTCGAGAAGCAACTCGGCTATTTGGTGGCGACTTTCGAGGTTCGCGGTTACCGCCCGCGCGATGAGGACATGTATGTGGTCTATAGCGAGCCCGGTCGGATGCTGGGACGGGTAACGCTGCATGACGATCGGACACTCTTCTTGTTCGTCTTTACCGCCGACAGTCCGCCGAAACACGCCGATCTGCCAGCGCAGAAATCGCTGCTGCGCGCGACATTCGGCGAAGATAAATGGGAGTGCCGCAGCATCCTTCGCGAACTCGACCGCACCGACGACCTCTATTTCGACCGTGTCAGCCAGATCAGGATGGCAGGCTGGTCGCGAGGTCGCGTCGCGCTGGTGGGAGATGCCGCGTTCTGCGCGTCGCTATTGGCGGGGCAAGGCTCCGCGCTTGCTATGACCGCCGCTTACGTGTTGGCGGGTGAACTTGCGCAGTCGGCCGACCGGTACGAAACGGCTTTGGTCAGATACGAAGAACTCCTGCGGCCCTTTATCGAAACCAAACAGCGCGGCGCGGAACGCTTCGCCGCCGCATTTGCTCCCAAAACCCGACGGGGACTGTTTGTGCGGAATCAAGTGATCAGATTATGCGCCATTCCCGGATTGGCGCGGCTCTCGTTCGGCCGCGACATCGCCGACAAGCTACGGCTCCCTGATTACGCTTGGCCGGCACTGCAACTGAACGGTAATGGTACGGCTGCAAACTTGGCCGCTCCTGGCAATAGTTCATAAAAATCAATCGGCTATTGACACGCTGGACAGCGATTTCCGATCCCGACTTGGCGCAAAAGATCAAAGCGCAAGGCATCCGGCCGGAAAACATTTTGCTCGACGCCTTCGATTCCTACGTCGATAAGGACGTTGAACGGCTCGAACCGCTGATCAAAGGGATCGGCAACAAGCAATAAAGCCGGTACCAGGCTCACAACATGGACGACGAGGTCCTTCTGCAGACGCAGATCGAGGTGCGCCAGGCCGCACGCGCTTTGTCGCGCGCCGGTTTGGTCGATGCCTATGGCCATTGCTCGGCGCGGATTGATGCGGGGACGTTTCTCGTCTGCAAAGCGGGCCCGATGGGCCTGATCGGTCCGGGCGAAAACGGCACGGTGTGCCCGGTCGATGGCCCATTACCGGACGGCGTTCTTGACGAGGTGCGCGTGCACCAGAAAATCTACCAAAGGCGCGCCGATGCCGGCGCGGTCTGCCGAATTATCCCGCCGCAGATCATGGCCATGTCGGTGCTCGGCCGGCCGCCCAAGGCGCGGCACGGTTTCGGCGCATTCTTCTATCCGGCGCCGGCATTCTTCGACGATCCGACGCTGATGCGCTCCGACGCGATCGCGGCGGCGGTCGCCGACACTTTGGCACACAAGAGCGGCGTGATCCTGCGCGGCAACGGCGCCGTGGTCGCGGGCGCCGACATCAAGCAGGCGGTGACGCTCGCCTGGTTTCTTGAAGATATGTGCCGCGTCGAGCTTGTCGTGCTGGCGACCGGCGAAGCGGATACCGCGCCGCTGCTCACCGAAGCGGAAGCCAAACACCGCGCCGATTGGGCGGGTCAGGTGGCGGAACGGATGTGGTCCTACCTGACCTATGGCGATCCTGAGAGCGTAAAGAAAGCGGGCGGCGGGCGGCTTGGATTTCTCTAGCCCCGCGCGCCTTCCTTTCCGGCATCGTCGGAATCGCGCTTCGAACGCATTTCGATGCGCTGGCCGTGAAAGCTGATGACGTCGCGGGCGATATCCCGGCTCAGCTTCTTATAGCGCTCGAACGACCGCTCGAGATCGGCCGGCTGCAAGTTGCGTTCGGCAACATGCATCAACAGCAATTCGCGCGTCGTGGTCCAGGAACAGCCGGCCGCCTTGGCGAGAACGAGGATCATGTCCTCGCCCTTATCGAGCAGCGCCCGTTCGACCGCGTCGACCGGAAACCGGCACAGTTTCGACAGCGCGATAGCGGTGCGCGCGAATTCCTGCTTGCGCGCCGGCGCATGCACGTTAGCCTCGGTGAACGGCTTGACGTTGGCGCAGCGCGTCGCATCGCGCTCGGCATTGGCATAGCGGCGCGACGCATCGCGCGCCTCCTGCTGCATCGTCGGTCGCAACCTCGTCGATGGTGTCGCGAATTTCGGCGGCGGCCTGCGGATTGTCGCGCTCCATCTTGGCGCGCACCGAGGCCGACGCGGTTTCGAGGAGCTTTAAGTAATATTGCCGGGGCAGATCGCTGCGCCGGCTCAAAGCCAGCGTCAGCCGGCGGTCGCGCCGCGCCTTGTGCGTGAGCTTTTCATAGCCGCTCAGCGAGATGCGTGCGCCCTTGTTCTTCACCACCGTGTCGACGACGCGGCGATCGCCGCGATCGACCAGGACGTCGGTGACGGCCTCGCTCAGCTTCAGGCGCTGCGCGATCGCGAGCAGATGCTCCTGGCTCTTCGTCTTGGCGTTTTCGGCCAGGTCGGCGTCGTTGAGCGCTTGCGAATATTTCAGAATCGGTTCGGCGACCACGATGGCGTCGTCGAAGGCGAGCGTGCGGATGATCCCGGGCGGGCTGTTATTGAGATGCGCGAGCCGCTGGGCGAGCCTGGCGCGCGCCTGCACCTCGATATCGGCCGCAAGCTCCTGCAACACGTCATCGAACAGCGCGATCTGATCGCTGGTATAGCCGCGCGAACCGGCCGCGAACAGATCGGTGATGCGTTCGAGAATGCGCAGACGCTGCGCGTCGCCGCCGGTCGAGACGGCCTCGTTGAGTTCGTCGATCAACGAGTGGGTCGCGGCGGGATCGGAATTTTCTGCGAGATTTTCCAACGGCGGCACGATCTTAAAAGCAGGAGCATGATACATGGGGCATTCCAATTGAAGTGTTTGTGAGCTCCGCTTCCCGTCCTCCAACGGGATGAGAATCGGCGGAACCGGCATCCACCCTAACGGGAAAGTGCAAAGATCCACGCCCATAAGCACGGTGCAAAAAGACAAAAATTTTATAGGAATTTGGCCGCGGCAGGCCGATTTTCGCGGCACAGCGGCGGCGCGGAAGCTTTTCGGTGACCGATGAAATTGCTACGTCATGGGCCGGCGCGGCGAAGATAACGCCGGCGGCCGGCCCTCGAAACGGCTTCGCGCCCGCGCTTGGGCGCGTTACGCGACCTTTTCCTTCAGATGCGGGAACATCGCGTGCAGCGCTTCCTCGTCCATCTCGGTCTTGAACTTGTGACGGTCCTTGAGCGTCGACGCCTTCTGCGCCGCCGGCCGCGCGCTGATCTCGTCGACCAGCCGCTTGAGGTTCTTGAACTTGTCGCCAACGCGCCTTCGCCGACCACCTTCGGCAGCATGCGCGCCCAGCCCCAGACATTCATGTCGACGATCGTGTAGGTGTCGCCGAGCATGTATTTCTGCTTGGCGAGCCGCGCATCGAGAATGCCGGCATGACGCTGCGCCTCGAAGACGTAGCGGTTGATGGCGTAGGGCAGTCTTCTCCGGCGCGTAATTGCGGAAATGCACCGCCTGGCCGAAATAAGGGCCGACGCCGGACGACACGAAGAACATCCACGACAACAGCTCGCCGCGCGCCTTGTCGGTCTTGGCCGGCAGGAACTTGCCGGTCTTCTCGGCGAGATAGAGCAGGATCGCGCTTGAATCGAACACGGTGACGTCGCCGTCGACGATCGCCGGCAGTTTCGCGTTCGGATTGATGGCCAGGAATTCCGGCTTGTGCTGCTCGCCCTTGCGGGTATCGACCGGAATGGCGTCGTAGGGCAGACCGGTTTCTTCGAGGAACAGCGCGACCTTGGTCGGGTTCGGCGCGCCGCTATAATAGAATTTCAGCATCGTTCCCTCTGTTGTCGCTCCGCATTATGGAAGCGTCGGACTGCTTAGAACAAGCCCGACGATCTTGCCGTCCGGCCCGATGTCGATCACATCCGCGGCCGGCACCTTGGGCAGGCCCGGCATGGTCATGATCTCTCCGCAGATCGCGACCACGAATTCGGCGCCGGCCGACAGCCGCACCTCGCGCACATTGATGACGTGATCGGTCGGCGCGCCCTTGGCGTCGGGATTGGTCGAGAAGCTGTACTGGGTCTTGGCGATGCAGATCGGGAACTTGCCGTAGCCCATGCTCTCGAAATTGGCGAGCTGGTCGCGCACCGACTTGTCGGCCGCGATATCCTTGGCGCGATAGATCTCCCTGGCGATGGTGCGGATCTTTTCCAGAAGCGGCATGTCGTCGGGATAGAGGAATTTCAGCTTGCTCTTGCCGCTCTCGGCGACCTTGACGACGGCGCGGGCGACATCGGCCGCGCCCTCGCCGCCCATGCGCCCAATGATCGGCCATCAGCGCCTCGACGCCGAGCGACTTGCAGGTCTCTTCGACCAGCTTGATCTCGGCCTCGGTATCGGCGGAGAAGCGGTTGATCGAGATCACCGGCACGATGCCGAATTTCTGCACGTTCTCGACATGGCGCTGCGAGATTGCTCATGCCGGCTTCGAGCGCCTTGAGGTTCTCGGTCTTGAGGTCCTCCTTCTTGACGCCGCCGTGCATCTTCAGCGCGCGGATGGTGGCGACCAGCACCGCGCAGGTCGGGCGCGATGCCGGCCTTGCGGCACTTGATGTCCATGAACTTCTCGCCGCCGAGATCGGCGCCGAAGCCGGCTTCGGTCACGACGTAATCGGCGAGCTTCAGCGCCGTGGTCGTCGCCAGCACCGAATTGCAGCCGTGGGCGATATTGGCGAACGGGCCGCCATGGATGAAGGCCGGCGTGCCTTCGAGCGTCTGCACCAGGTTCGGCGCCAGCGCCTCCTTGAGCAGCACGGTCATGGCGCCGTGCGCCTTGAGGTCGCGCGGCGCGGACCGGCTTGCGGTCGCGCGTATAGGCGACGACGATGTTGCCGAGCCGCTTCTTCAGATCGTCGAGATCGCGGGCGAGGCAGAAGATCGCCATGACTTCCGAGGCGACGGTGATGTCGAAGCCGTCCTCGCGCGGAAAGCCGTTGGCGACGCCGCCGAGCGAGGACACGATCGAGCGCAGCGCGCGGTCGTTCATGTCGAGCACGCGGCGCCAGGCGACGCGGCGCGGATCGATGCCGAGCGCATTGCCCCAATAGATGTGATTGTCGAGCAGCGCCGCGAGCAGATTGTTCGCCGAGGTGATGGCGTGGAAGTCGCCGGTGAAGTGGAGGTTGATGTCCTCCATCGGCACGACCTGCGCATAGCCGCCGCCGGCGGCGCCGCCCTTGACGCCGAACGACGGGCCCGAGCGACGGCTCGCGCAGGCAGAGCATCGCCTTCTTGCCGATGTGATTGAGCGCGTCGGTGAGGCCGACCGTGGTCGTGGTCTTGCCCTCGCCGGCCGGCGTCGGCGTGATCGCCGATGACCAGGATCAGCTTGCCGTTCGGCTTGATCTGCAGCGACTTGATGTAGTCCATCGACACCTTGGCCTTGTAGTGGCCATAGGGCTCGAGATTTTCCGGCGCGATGCCGAGCTGTTCGCGCGCGATGTCGAGGATCGAGCCGCTTCTTGGCGGCCTGCGAGATTTCGATGTCGGATTTCGGCGACTGATGTTGCGAGGCGGGCATGGTTTTTGATCCGTTGCTTGAAAGAGAACCCGGCAGGATTTCATGTTTGCAAGGTCCGTCAGGTCAGGTGAATCTGAGCCTTGAGCTGAACGTTGGCGGACTTCGCCCATTCGCCGGCTTCGATCTTCTTGCCGTCGGCGGGCTGAACGCGTGTGACCTTGAAGCGGCCGTCGGCGCAGACCACGGTGAAGCCGTCGGCTTCGACCGCGACGATCTCGCCGAGCTTGCCGGCGATGCCCTTGGGGTCTTTGGCCGGCAGCGGCTTGGCGTCGAAGATCTTCAGCTGCTTGCCGTCGAGCGTCGGTCCAGGCGCCGGGCGCCGGATTGCAGCCGCGGATCAGCCGGTCGATCTGCTCCCACGGCTTGCCCCAGTCGATCTTGGCGTTGTCGGGACCGCAGCGGCCTTCGTAGGTCGCCTTCGCCTCGTCCTGCTTGATGCGCGGCGCCTTGCCGGCCTTCACCAGGTCGACCGACTTCGAGCATGGCCTCGACGCCCATCGGAAACAGCCGGTCGAAATAGACGGTGCCGAGCGTGTCGTTCGGGCCGATCGGCGTTTTCTTCTGGATGAGCACGTCGCCGGTATCGAGCCCGTTGTCGGGCCAGAAGATCGACAGGCCGGTTTCGGTCTCGCCCTTGATGATCGGCCAGTTGATGGCGCTGGCGCCGCGATAGGCCGGCAGCAGCGAGGGATGATACTGGATCGAGCCGTGGGTCGGGATGTTCAGGAATTCTTCCGGCACGAACAGCGTGACGAAGGCCATCACCTGCAGATCGGGCTTGAGCGCCTTGAACTCTTCCCACACTTCCGGCTTGCGTAGGAGTCCGGCTGATAGACCGGCAGCTTGGCGGCGAGCGCCGCTTCCTTCAGCGGATCGGCCTTGGCGCCCGGCTTCTCCGGCGCCACATAGACGGCGACGACGTTCTCGCCGCGCTTGAGCAGCGCTTCGAGCACCGCCTTGCCGAACGCCTGCTGGCCGTGAACGACGATACGCATGCGAAAACCTCTCCTCAAATTCCGCTGTCATGCCCGCGAAGTAGCGGGCATCCGGAACACCGATGCGTCGAAGCCGCCTGGATCCACCGCTTTCGCGCGGGACGAGCGGACAGCTGGTTACGCCGCCTCCGCTTTGGCCGGCTTCTCCGGCGGCGTGATCGCGCCGGACACCTTGATCTCGGCGACTTCCTTGTCGGAATAGCCGAGCACCTTGCGCAGGATTTCCTCGGTGTGCTCGCCAAGCAGCGGCGAGCGCCGCACGTCGGCGGGCGAATCCGACAGTTTGATCGGATTGCCGACGGTCAGATATTTGCCGCGCGCCGGGATGATCGACCTCGACCACGGTGCCGGTCTCGCGCAGCGACTGCTCCTCGGCGATCTCCTTCATCGACAGGATCGGCCCGACCGGGATGTCGTGCTTGTTGCAGATGTCCATGACCTCGAACTTGGTCATGGTCTTGGTCCATTCCTCGATCGTGTCGAAGATCTGCCGCAGCCGCGGCAGCCGCGCCGGCGGCGTGGCATAATCCGGATCGGTCTTCCATTCCGGCTTGCCGATCAGGTCGCAGATCGCGCCCCAGACCGGCGCCTGGGTGATGAAATAGATGTAGGCGTCGGGATCGGTCTCCCAGCCTTTGCACTTGAGGATCCAGCCCGGCTGGCCGCCGCCGGAATCGTTGCCGGCGCGCGGCATCGCCTTGCCGAACGGCACGCCTTCGCCGTACTGGCTGTATTCGGTGAGCGGGCCGTGCGCGAGGCGCTGCTGATCGCGCAGCTTCACGCGCGCGAGATTGAGCACGCCGTCCTGCATGGCGCAGAGCACTTTCTGGCCGCGGCCGGTGCGGATGCGCTGATAGAGCGCCGAGACGATGCCGAGCGCGAGATGCAGGCCGGTGCCGGAATCGCCGATCTGCGCGCCGGTGACGAGCGGCGGCCCGTCGCGGAAGCCGGTGGTCGAGGCCGCGCCGCCGGCGCATTGCGCGACGTTCTCGTAGACCTTGCAGTCCTCGTAGGGTCCGGGACCGAAGCCCTTCACCGAGGCGACGATCATGCGCGGATTGAGCTTGTGGATATGCTCGAAGGTGAGCCCCATGCGGTCGAGCGCGCCGGGCGCGAAATTCTCCACCAGCACGTCGCATTCCTTGACCAGCCGATCGAGGATTTCCTTGCCCTTGGGATGCTTGGAATCGATCGTGATCGAGCGCTTGCTGCCGTTGAGCATGGTGAAATAGAGGCTGTCCGGCGCCTTTCACGTCGCGCAGCTGGCCGCGCGTGATGTCGCCGACGCCGGGGCGCTCCACCTTGATCACGTCGGCGCCCATATAGGCGAGAAGCTGCGTGCAGGTCGGCCCCGACTGCACATGGGTGAAGTCGAGAATTTGCACGCCGTCGAGCGCCCGGCCGGCCTGGCCCCAAGGCTTTGCGCTCGGGCGCGGCAAGCCGTTGCCGTTGCGGCTTTGCCGCGGGCTTCTTGGCCGCGAGTTTCACGACCTTCTTCGACGACTTCTTCGCCGCCGACTTTTTCACGGCCGCTTTTTTGGCGGCGGCTTTCGATTTCGCTTTGGCTGTCTTCTTGCGCGTGGCCATTGATGGTCTCCTTAAGTTCCGCTCCGGCCCGCAACAGCGGGCGTCTTGTTTCATTTTCAGCTTTGCCGAGTCCGCTGCGACGGAGCGCTCCTTATTTCTTCTTGAGCACGCTTTGCGGGTTGAGATTGCCGATGCGGCCGCTCTCGCTGCCGGCCGCCGGATCGATCACCGCGTTGATCAGCGTCGGCTTGCCGGAATCCATCGCCGCGTTGACGGCGCGCTTGAGCTCGTCGGGCGTCGTCGCGTTGACGCCGACGCCGCCGAACGCCTCGATCATCTTGTCGTAGCGCGAGCCCTTGACGAAGACCGTGGTCGCCGGATCGGAGCCGCCGGCGCGATTGACGTCGGTGCCGCGATAGATGCCGTCATTGTTGAAGATGACGACGCAGACCGGCAGCTTGTAGCGGCAGATCGTCTCGACCTCCATGCCGGAGAAGCCGAAGGCGCTGTCGCCTTCGATCGCGAGCACCGGCTTGCCGGTCTCGATGGCGGCGGCGATGGCATAGCCCATGCCGATGCCCATGACGCCCCAGGTGCCGACGTCGAGGCGCTTGCGCGGCTGATACATGTCGATGACGCCGCGCGTCGAGATCGAGCGTGTTGGCGCCTTCGTTGACCAGGATGGCGTCCGGACGCTCCTTGACGATGGTGCGCAGCACGCCGAGCGCGCCGTGATAATCCATCGGCGAATTGTTGTTCATCAGCCGCGGCGCCATCTTGGCGATGTTCTCGTCCTTCTTCGCGTTGACGCGCGGCGACCCAGTCGGCCGGCGGCGCCGGCCACTTTGCGCCCATGCCCTCGAGCAGCGCCGCGACGCAGGAGCCGATATCGCCGACCACCGGAGCGGCGATCTCGACGTTGGAGTCCATCTCCTTCGGCTCGATGTCGATCTGGATGAACTTCTTCGAATGCGGCTCGCCCCAGGTCTTGCCCTTGCCGTGCGACAACAGCCAGTTGAGGCGGGCGCCGATCAGCATGCACGACGTCGGCGTCCTTGAGCACGGTCGAGCGCGCCGCGCCGGCGCATTGCGGATGCGTGTCGGGCAGAAGGCCCTTGGCCATGCTCATCGGCAGGAACGGCACGCCGCTCTTTTCGACCAATGCGCGGATCGCGATCGTCGGCCTGCGCGTAGGCGGCGCCCTTGCCGAGAATGATCAGCGGGCGCTTGGCGCTCTTCAGACATCGAGCGCGCGCTTGACAGCGGCCGGCGCCGGAATCTGCGCCGGCGCCGGATCGATGACCTTGACCAGCGACTTCGCACCGGCCTCGGCATCCATCACCTGCCCGAAAAGCTTCGCCGGCAGATCGAGATAGACGCCGCCCGGACGGCCGGACACGGCGGCGCGGATGGCGCGCGCCACGCCGATGCCGATATCGGCGGCATGCAGCACGCGGAACGCCGCCTTGCACAGCGGCTTGGCGATGGCGAGCTGGTCCATCTCCTCGTAGTCGCCCTGCTGCAGGTCGACGACCTCGCGCTCGGACGAGCCGGAGATCAGGATCATCGGAAAGCAGTTGGTCGTGGCATGCGCCAGCGCGGTCAGGCCGTTGAGAAAGCCGGGCGCCGACACGGTGAGGCAGATGCCGGGCTGCTTGGTCAGGAAGCCGGCGATGGCCGCGGCATTGCCGGCGTTCTGCTCGTGGCGGAACGAGATGACGCGCATGCCCGCGGCCTGCGCCATGCGGCCGAGATCGGTGATCGGGATGCCGGGCACGCCGTAGATCGTCTTGATGCCGTTGAGCTTGAGCGCATCGATGACGAGGTGAAAGCCGTCGGTCAGCTCGCGCTCCGGTGCAGTCTGCGGTTCCGGGCTTCGTCTTTTACTGCTGCATCGGCCATGGGAATTCCTCCCTCAGGTGTCTGTTGCTCGGTCTCCTTCAGTCCAGATAATCCGCGTATTTCCCGACGTGGTCGGCAAGACCGAGCGCGTGATCGCGCACCAGCGTCTCGGCGCGCACCGTGTCGCGCGCTTCGAGCGCTTCGATGATGTGCATGTGATCGCGGATCGAGCGGTCGGCGCGATCCTTTTCGCCGATCGTCTTTCGCCGGATCATCCGCATATGGGTGAACAGATTTTCGGCGAGTTCGATCGAGTACGCTGTTGCGGCTCATGCGGATGATGCGCCTGGTGAAATTCGATATTGACGTCGGAATATTCGTCGAGATGCGCGCGCACCTGGCCGTTCTCGAACGTGGCGAACATCTTGCGCAGCGAGGCGATCTCCTCGTCGCTCGCGTTCTGCGGTGATCAAGCCGCGCCGCCATGCTTTCGAGCGCCGCCCAGGCGGTGATCAGCTCGATCACTTCGCGCTTGGTCTTGCGCACCACATAGACGCCGCGCCGCGGCACCGAGCGCACGAAACCCTCGCGCTCGAGCTGCGCCATGGCCTCGCGCACCGGCGTGCGGCTGATGCCGAATTCTTGCGCCAGGCTCCGCTCGTCGAGCCGGATTTCGCTCGCGCTGCCATAGACATCCATGCCGACGATGGCCGATTTGAGCGCGGCATAGGCCTTGTTCTTGAAACTGAAAGAGGTGTCGATCGGCTCCAATCGCGGCCGCTCGGCCACGACGACATCGCTTCCGGGGACGTCGCTTTTAGCGGCGGACGATCGATGAGCACGAGATGACATCAAAGACGCTCGCAACGAGGACGCTTCACAACCCTGGTCCGGACGCGATCTTTTGAAGCTTCAGGCCGCGCTCCGGCCGGTAGCCATAGCGCACTGTAATACATTATGCCAGAGCCAAAATGGCATATTTCATAGGCCTAACCGGGCATTCCTATCCCTCGGTACGACCAACGAAAAAGGGGCGCGGATGGTTCTCCGCGCCCCTTTAATTCCGACCCGAAAGAGGCGGAGATTTAAGACTGCTTCATCGCCCGCGCCCGCATCGGCTTGAGCACGAACAGCGCCAGCGCCACCACGACGAAATTCATCAGCGCGGTGACCACGAACACCATGTGCCAGCTCCCGGTCGCCGATTTGATCAGATTGGCGACCGGCACCAGGAAGGCCGAGGTGCCTTTGGCGGTGTAGAGCAGGCTCAAATTCACCGTGGCGAATTTCGGCCCGAACGTGTCGGTGCAGGTCGACGGGAACAGGCTGAAGATCTCGCCCCAGGTCAGGAAGATCAGCGCCGCGAACAGCACGAAGGCCCAAGGCGCGGCGCCGAGCGCTCCCAACAGCCAATAGGCGACGCCGCCGAGGCCGAAGGCGATCGCCATGGTCAGTTCGCGGCCGATATTGTCCGAGATCCAGCCGAACAGCGGACGCGCCGCGCCGTTGGCGAGATTGTCGATGATCAGCGCCGCCGTCAGCGTGGTGGCGCCCCAGAACACGATCTGGTTGCCGACATTGAAGTCGGCGGCGATCGGCGCGATCTGCGCGGTCGCCATCAGGCCCGAGGCCGACACCATCACGAACATGATGTAGAGCAGCCAGAACACCGGCGAGAGCAGCACGTCCTTCGGCGAATAGCTCTTCGCCGACTGCGCCACCTTCGGCGCCGGCACCGCCGACATTTCGCCGGCTTCCGGCCCGCGCAGCAGCAAGCGCGAGCACAAAGACGATGCCGCCCTGGACGACGCCGAACCAGAGGAAGGCGGCGTTGTAGCCGTAATTGGCGATCACATATCGGATCGGAATGACGGTGAGCGCCGCGCCCGCGCCATAGCCCGCCGCGGTCAGACCGACGGCGAGCCCGCGCCGGTCCGGAAACCATTTGACCGCCATGCCGACGCAGGTCGCGTAGACAGCGCCGCCGCCGATGCCGCGAGATGACGGCGCCGAGATAGAGCATTTCGAGCGACGCGGCGTAGGAATTGATGACCCAGCCGATGCGCGACCATGATGCCGCCGAAAGCGACCATCAGCTTCGGGCCGCGCTGCGGGCCGAGCACGTCGACGATCCAGCCCTCGATCGGCGTCAGCCAGGTTTCCAGCGCGATGAAAATCGCGAAGGCAAACTGGATCGAGGCGATCGACCAGCCTTGCGCCTTGTTGATCGGATTGACGAACAGCGTCCAGCCGTATTGCAGATTGGCGATCATCACCATGCAGATGACGCACACCGCGAGATAACCCCAACGCGTCGTCGGCGTCGCCGCGGCGTCTGAGCGTGTTACGGTGGTGGATGCGAATGTCATTAGCGTTTCCCCTGAGACAGCTAATTTTGGCGCTAGTTTTCTTTGTTCTTGTCTGAACTTTAAAATAGCGAGTTGGTTTTCGCCAGTCAGTCACGGAACTTTTTGTAGTGCGTGGCTAATGGCCGCAACCTACGTGATACACCGCATACACCGCGGTTAAGTTTAAGGGTGCGCTGCAACAAAATAGTTTTGAACCGATCCGGCCCGTCCGCGTTTCCTTTGGCAGAAGACTCTCCGCTTTATCTTCACGAGCGTCGCATGACGGGTCACATCATGTCTGGCCGGATCTGGCTCCTGCCCTTTATTGTTGCTGCACCTTTTATTGGCGCCGCCGCACAGGCCCAGACCGTGGGCCCGGACGAGGCGGTCGACTCCCAAGGCGCCGTGACCGCGAAGCTGGCGCTCACGGAGACGCAGAAACACGCGATCTATAACGCCGTACTGCAGCAGAGGGTGCGCACGTCCACCACCGGGATTCCGCTTGCGGTTGGCGCACCGGTGTCGCCCGCGGCCGCACTCTCAGACTTGCCCGTTGAGCTCTTGCCTGTTGAAACCCTGCCCGATCAAGGCGCGGACGGCGATTCCGCAGCGACTGTCCTCAAATACGCCATGGTGGAAGACAAAGTGGTGGTCATCGATCCGATCGAGATGCGCGTCGTCGATGTCATTCACGGCGGCGCCATGTCGGGCGCCATCCCATAAGCTTGCGCCGGCGCCGATCCGGCGCCGTTTCAGTCATGTCGGACGGCATGTCGGCGTCATATCAAGCCAATGCTTCGTCAGGCGCAATTCCACAATGTTTGTCACCGATAGCGGTGACGGCTCGGCAAAAGAAAAAATCACGATGTCACCAAAAACAGCAGCGAAGATCGTCGAGCACGCCGCCACGCCGGATTTTCTCGGCGAGGCGCTGCCTGAGGCGGCATTTACCATCACAGCATCGCAGCCCGCCCGGCCGCCGCGTACGCTCAAATATGGCGACACGTTCGTGGTGCTCGACAGCCGTGGCGACATCCGCAACGATGCTGGCGCGGCATTGTCTGGTTCCGCCGGCTTGTTCCACGAGGACACACGGCATCTTTCGCGGCTCGAATTGCTGGTGAACGGTGCGCCGCCGTTATTGCTCGGCTCCACGCTCCGTGACGACAATTCCGCCTTCTTCATCGATCTGACCAATCCGGATCTGATGGATGGCCAGCACATCGTCCTGGAAAAGGATCGGGTGCATATTCTGCGCACGATTTTTCTGTGGCGCGGCACGGCCTATCAACGGCTCGGCGTGCGCAATTACGGCGACCACGGCGATCGACCTGCGGCTTTCAATCCTGTTCGATAACGATTTTGCCGACTTGTTCGAAGTCCGCGGCGCGCATCGTGAGCGGCGCGGCACCGCGAGTTCCGAGATCCAGCGGCGGCGATCGGGTGCTGTTGGTCTATCAGGGCCTCGACGCCAAAGTGCGACAGACGGCGCTGACCTTCGATCCGCCGCCCGACCGGCTTACGACCGGCGTTGCGATTTACGACCTTCATCTCGCGCCCGGGCGAGTTGCGGCCGTATCTTTCTGGCCGTGAGCTGCGAGCGAACGGAAGCCGCGTCCGCCGCCGTTCCGGCGCGGAATGATTGCCGCACGCCGCGAAATGCGCGAGCAGACGCGCGAACGCACCTCGGTCGAAACTTCCAATGACCGCTTCAACGAAATCGCTCTGCCGCTCGGCCGCCGATCTGGCGATGCTGATGACGGATACGCCGCAGGGCCGCTACCCTTACGCCGGCATTCCCTGGTATTCGACGACATTCGGCCGCGACGGATTGATCACCGCATTGCAGATGTTGTGGTGGTCGCCGGAAGTGGCGCGCGGCGTGCTGCGTCGCCTCGCCTATCTATCAGGCCAAGACCACCGATCCGCTCGCCGATGCGCAGCCCGGAAAAATTCTGCACGAGATGCGCGGCGGCGAAATGGCGGCGCTGCGCGAAGTGCCGTTCGGCCTCTATTACGGCAGCGTCGATTCGACACCGCTGTTCGTGCTGCTCGCCGGCCTTTACGCCGAACGCACCGGCGACTTCGAGACCATCGTCGAACTGTGGCCGGCCATCGAAGCGGCCTTGGCCTGGATCGACGGGCCAGGCGATCCGGATCGACGACGGTTTCGTCGAATATATGCGCGCCACCGATCAAGGCCTCGCCAATCAAGGCTGGAAAGACTTGCACGACGCGATCTTCCACGCCGATGGCCGCCTGGCCGAGGGCGCGATCGCGCTCGTCGAAGTGCAAGGCTATGTCTATGCCGCCAAGCGCATGGCGGCGCGATGCGCGCGGCGGCTCAGCCTGAAAGCCGCGGCCGACAGGCTCGATGCCGAAGCGCACCCGCCTCGCCGAGCGTTTCGAGGCGGCGTTCTGGTGCCCCGCGCTCGACACCTATGCGCTCGCGCTCGACGGCGAAAAAAAACCGTGCCAAGTGCGCACCTCGAATGCCGGGCAGGTGCTGTTCACCGGGATCGCCGCCGCCGACCGTGCTGCGCGGGTCGCCAAGGAATTGTTGCAGCCGAGCTTCTTTTCCGGCTGGGGCATCCGCACAGTGGCGAAAGAAGCGGCGCGATTTAATCCGATGTCGTACCACAACGGCTCGATCTGGCCGCACGACAACGCGCTGATCGCGCTCGGCCTGTCGCGCTACGACCACAAGCGGGCGATCGAGACGCTGTTCGGCGGTCTGTTACAGCGCCGCCACTTATATGGATCAGCGCCGGCTGCCGGAGCTGTTCTGCGGCTTCCAGCGCCAGCGCGGCCATGGCCCGACGCTCTATCCGGTCGCCTGCTCGCCGCAGGCCTGGGCTAGCGCCACGCCGTTCACGCTGCTCGAAGCGTCGCTCGGGCTCGAATTCGACCCGTTCAAAGGCGAGATCCGGCTGCGCAATCCACGCCTGCCGGCTTTCCTTGACGAGGTGGTGCTGCGCGATCTGCGGCTTGGCATCATCGCGCGTCGATCTGCGCGTGCGCCGTCACGGCGAGACCGTTTCGCTCGATACGCCCCGGATCAGCGGCAACATCCGGGTTTCGATCGTCTTTTCCTCCTGATCACATCGATATTCACAAAAACAAGTTCTGGCGCACGCACTAACGCGCGTCCGCTGT
Organism: uncultured Alphaproteobacteria bacterium; assembly: GCA_963761185.1. Lineage (GTDB taxonomy): Bacteria > Pseudomonadota > Alphaproteobacteria > Rhizobiales > Xanthobacteraceae > BOG-931. The sequence continues at coordinate 2,104,848 of CAVXFY010000009.1, read as the reverse complement.
GGAACCAGCGCGACCCACTCGGCTTAGTGGACTGAGTTCCACAGTGCTGGAGTGAGAATGCATAGGAAAATATCACCGGGAACCGCTGCGGCGATCATTGTCGTGGTCGCACTGTTGACCCTGACAATCGCGCGCGACGCCGTTTGGTCGCAGACAGCCCCAGCGCCGGCGCAGCCGCAGCCACAGGGCGCAAATAGCTCAACGCCTGCGCCCACCCCACCTCAAGCGCCCGCACCCGCACCACCGCCTGCCGCGGTGACGATCCTGGCCAATCACGAGGTGCAAGGTATTCTCGGCCGCGATGTCTTGAGTTCGACCGGCGAGAATATGGGCCGCGTCGCCGACGTGCTGGTCGATCGCAGCGGCCAAGTGCGCGCCGCGATCATCGATTTCGGCGGCTTCCTTGGCGTCGGCAGCCGCAAGATCGCGGTCGAATGGAACGCGATGCATTTTCCGCCGCCGGCGCAAGCCGATGCCAAAATCTCGCTCGAACTGACGCGCGATCAGGTGAAGGCGGCGCCTGAATATCAAGACGGCAAACCCGTCGTCGTGCTTGGCGCGCTGGGCAAGCTCGAGCCGCTGCCGTTCCAGTAGCGCGCCCCCCGACGACAACACGCGGGAGAAAATACCCTGCCCAGAAATCTAACACGGCGCTTGCACGATACGCCTGAGCCGCGCGACGCGGCCGCGCATGAACAGGAGAACGTGCAGATGCCGCAACCCGAGCCGCAAGCGCGCGAGCCTACCGGGCCCGAGCCGCCGCTGACGCCGTCCCGCCGCAGCTTGCGCGGGCTCGATTGGTTCATTTTCTTTGTTGCCGATGTGCAGACCGGCTTTGGGCCTTTCGTCTCGGTCTATCTCACCACGCAAAAATGGACGCAGGTCGATATCGGTCTGGTTCTATCGGCGGCGGGCTTTGTCTCGCTGATCGGGCAAATGCCGGGCGGCGCGCTGGTCGATGCGGCAAAATCCGAGCGCTTTGTCGCCGGCATTGCGATTGCCGCGGTCTGCGTCAGCGCTTTGACTTATGCGGCGCTGCCGATCTTTCCGATGGTGCTGGCGGGCTCGGTCATGCATGCGCTCGCAAGCTGCGTGCTCGGCCCGGCGATCGCCGCCATCAGTCTTGGCCTGGTCGGCCCCTGGGCCATCGGCGAGCGGCTGGGACGCAATGCGCGCTTTGCTTCAGTCGGCAACGGCCTCGCCGCGGCGGCGATGGGGGCGTGCGGCTATTTGTTGTCGCCCCGCGCGGTCTTCATCGTGACCGTGCTGCTGCTCATTCCCGCCCTCCTGGCGCTGCGCGAAATATCCAACAGCGAAATCGACGCCGAGCGCGCCCATGGCGCCAAGCCGCGGCGGCCGCGGATCAAGCCGCCGATCAAGCCCGGCGAGCTGATGCACAACAAGCCGCTGCTCATCTTCGCCGGCTGTCTGTTGTTGTTTCATCTCGCCAATTCCGCCATGTTGCCGCTGGTCGGCAGCATGGTCACCATGCACTCGAGCCAGTGGGCGACCGTCATCATCGCCGCCTGCATCGTCGTGCCGCAACTTATCGTCGCGGCTTTATCGCCGTGGGTCGGTACACAGGCGCAGGTCTGGGGCCGCCGTCCACTTTTGCTGATCGGTTTTGCCGCATTGCCTATTCGCGGCCTGCTGTTCGCCGCCGTGACGACGCCGTCGCTTCTACTCGCCGTACAGATTCTGGACGGCATCACCGCTGCCGTATTTGCCGTCATGGTGCCGCTTGTCGTCGCCGATCTAACGCGCGGCACCGGACGATTCAATCTCGGCCAAGGCATCCTCGGCACGGCAACCGGCATCGGCGCGTCGCTCTCCGCGACGCTCGGCGGTTATATCACCGATCATTTCGGCAGCGCGCCGGCCTTCGTGGCTCTGGCGGCGATCGGAGCGGCCGGGTTTACGGTCGTGTACTCGATGATGCCGGAAACGCGGCCAGAGAAGGAAACAGAAGAGGATCTTCCCGTCCCGCGATGACGCGCGGCTACAACGCCGGCGCGTCGGCTGCGACCAGCCGCAAACGCGGCTCGGCGCGCGCCGAAAAGCCGCGATAGACACTGAGATAATCCTGCGCCATGCGGCGAGAGGTAAAGCGCTCTTCGAAACGCTTGCGGATTTTCTCGCGCGACAAATGACCGAGCCGATCGATTGCTCCGATGGCGCCGGCTTCGTCCTCGACAACAAATCCGGTGAGCCCGTCCTCGATGATCTCCGGCACCGAGCCGCGATTGAAGGCGATGACAGGCGCGCCGCAGGCCATCGCCTCGATCATCACCAAGCCGAACGGCTCCGGCCAGTTGATCGGAAAGAGCAACGCGATAGCACCGCTCAAGAACTCCGGTTTATCCTTGTCGTTGATCTCGCCGATGAACTCGACATGTCCCGACTGCATCAGCGGCTTGATCTTTTCATTATAGTAGTCCTCGTCGGCTCTATCGACCTTGGCGGCGACTTTGAGCTTCACGCCGCAATGTTCGGCAATGCGAATGGCGCGATCGATGCCCTTTTCCGGCGCGATGCGGCCAAGGAATGCGAAATAGGACGGCTTGATCGGCTTCGGCTCAAGGAGTTGCAGCGGCAATCCGTGAAGCACCGTGCGCACCCAGTTTGCCTGCGGCAGCGGCCGACGTTGCGAATTCGAGATCGACACCACCGGCACCGAGGAGAATGTGTCGAACACCGGCTGATGCTCGGGCAGATCGAGGCGGCCATGCAGCGTCGTCACGAACGGTGTCGGCTGACGGGAAAACAGCGAGAACGGATAATAGTCGAGATGACAATGCAGCACGTCGAAGTCGGCTGCGCGTTCGCACACCTTTTCCAGCATCATCATGTGCAACGCATTGGGATCCCGCACCGAGCCGTCCAGCCGCAGCGCGCGCGGCCACATCGCTTCGAGCTTGGCCGACGTCACCGAGTTGCCGCTCGCGAACAAGGTCACATCGTGACCGAGCGCGATCAGCTCCTCCGTCAACCACGACACCACCCGCTCGGTGCCGCCATAAAGCTTGGGCGGAATAGCTTCAGTCAGCGGCGCGACTTGAGCGATATGCATCAACATGCCTTTGCGTTGAGTGAAGTTCCAACCCGGCGACTAGCGACAACTCCGTAAGCGCCAAATATTTCAGTTTGTGGAGGGAACTTAATTTTTGCAGGCAATGGAACTTTTGCTGCGCTGCGGCGTTGACGACGATGCACGCGAATTTGCATTGGTCAGAACTCGCGCCTCCAAAATAGCGGTGGAACACGACGGGCGCCCGCCCGTTCAACTTCAGGGCTTCGGGGCGGGAACGCCAGCTTTCACCTGGAGATGAATACGCGCATGACCGATCTTTGTGGTTACGCCTCTCGTCCCCTCGCCTTCATCTTTCGCTACATCCGGCTTCGGTCGCTCGCGCACGTGGCGATCATCATCGCCGTGTTGGGCGCGGTGACGTGTTCCGTCGGTACGCAATATGGCGTGAAGTTCCTGGTCGACACATTATCGAAGGGCCATCTCCCTTCCAGCGAACATGTCGTCTCGGAGGGGAATGTCGCCGGCGTTTGGATAGCATTTTGCCTGCTCGGTTCCCTGATCGCCGCCGATAACCTTTTGTGGCGGGTCGCAAGCTGGATCGCCAATTCCGCCTTCGTCCGCGTCACCGGCGATTTGCGGCGCGACCTATTCCGCCATTTGATGGGACACTCGCAGGGCTTTTTCGCCGACCGGCTGCCCGGCATGCTGACAAGCCGCGTCACGGCCACCTCCAATGCGGTGTTCATCGCGGAGAACATGTTCATTTGGAACGTGCTGCCACCCTGCGTGGCGACGCTCGCGGCGATCGTGCTGGTGACCACCATCAGCCTGCCGATGGCCGGCGCGCTGGCGTTGGTCGCCGGCATCATGGTCGTGCTCATGTTCAAGCTGGCGGCCGGCGGAAGACCACTGCATCACGACTTTGCCACCAAGGCCGCGGCCGTTGACGGCGAGATGATCGACGTCGTCACCAATATGCCACTGGTTCGCGCCTTCGGCGGCTTCCTCCGCGAGCGGCGGCGCTTCGATGCCACGGTCGATCGCGAAATGGACGCGCGGCGTAAGAGCCTGCTTTATCTGGAAAAGCTTCGCATCTTTCATGCCATCGTGACCGTGCTGCTGGCGCTCGGCCTGCTCGGTTGGGCGATCATTCTCTGGCAGCAAGGCGCGGCGACGACGGGCGACGTCGTGCTTGCCTGTACGCTCGCCATCTCGGTGCTCAGCGCGACGCGCGACCTTGCCGTCGCGCTCGTCGACATCACCCAACATATCGCGCGGCTGTCCGAAGCGGTCGCGACGCTGCTAGTGCCGCACGAGCTCCTTGACCATCCCGAGGCCGAGCCGCTGGTGCGGCGGGGCGCCAGCGTGAAATTCGAGGATGTCGATTTCCGCTACGCCGACGGCCAGCAGATTTTCAAGAACTTCAATCTCAGCTTCATGCCGGGCGAGCGCGTTGGCCTGGTTGGCCGTTCCGGCGGCGGCAAGTCGACGCTGTTCGCCCTGCTGCAGCGTTTCTACGACGTGCAATCGGGCCGCATCCTCATCGACGGCCAAAACATCGCGCGGGTCACCCAAGACAGTTTGCGCGACGCCATCGGAGTTGTGCCGCAGGATATCTCCATGTTCCACCGCTCGGTGATGGAGAACATCCGCTACGGCCGGCCGGACGCGACCGACGATGAAGTGCTGGAAGCGGCTTTCGCGGCGCGGTGCGATTTCATCGAGGATCTGCCGCTCGGCATGCGCACCATCGTCGGCGAGCGCGGCATCAAGCTGTCCGGCGGCCAGCGCCAAAGGATCGCCATCGCGCGCGCCTTCCTCAAAGATGCACCGCTCCTTCTGCTCGATGAGGCCACATCCGCGCTCGACGGCGAGTCCGAGGAAGCGATCCGCGAAGCGCTCGGCCGCCTGATGAACGGCCGCACCGTGATCGCCATTGCGCACCGGCTCTCCACGGTGCGCAATTTCGACCGCATCGTCGTGCTGCAGACCGGCGAAGTGGTGCAGGACGGGCCGCCCGATCTGTTGATGCGCCGCGAGGGTGTCTATCGCCAACTCGTGCAACGCGAGATGGACCGGCTGGCGCAACAGGCGGCCTAGGCCGGATTTTTTCGAATAATTTGTTTCCTCAAGCCGCCGTCGCGTAAGCGAATTCATTCGCCGAGAGCGACATTGCGCGACCAAAACTCTCTTATTTTCAGGCGCCGCGTTGACTTTCTACCAGGCGACGCTGACATCGAGCTTACCGGCCGATGCTTTTTGTTCGGACCGGGAATTGCGGGATCGTCCGCGCGGTGGAACTGTGAAATCCGGTATACCGGACGGCAACGGAATACCGGCTTTGGAAGTTCACGGGAGACGACAGTGTCACAATTGACCCAGTCCGATTTTCACGCCGACTTTCGCGACGAGCTTCGCGGCGCCAAGATCGAGCCGCTGTTGCCGATCGAGAAGAAGCTGATCGGCTTTAGCCTCGGCATAGGCCTGTTCCTTCTCACCGTGCTGGCTGTTGTCAACCATCTTTTTCCAGCCGCGCCGTAGGACTCACGCACGAAATCCATTATCCTGGACCGCAGGTCTAGGGAAATGCGCAATGTCATATTTATACGTCTACGATTGCTTTGGTCTGATGCGTCATGCCTTCCGCAAGTTCCACTTGAAGGATGCCGAGGCGAATTTGCCGGAATTGGTCGAACGCGCCGCACGCGGCAAGCCATCGGTCATCACGCGCGACGGCGAGCCTCATGCCGTCGTGCTGAGTTATGCCGAATGGAAACGCTTGTCGGGGCTGCCGCCCACCGGCCAGCAGACGGCATCGCCGCCGCTGCAACCCGGGCTGCCGGTGCCGGCGCGGCATACGCAACACCCTTTCGCGATCTGAAGCCGGCGCGGCCGCATTGCCGCACCGCGAGCGCGATTGTGTTCGCGCCGACGAATGATTTACTGACGGGGCCGGGCGATTCCCAAAGCCGCCAAGGCGATATCGCGCAGCCGCGCGGGATCGCGTTCACCCTTTCGCGCTGCCTCGATGATGCGCTTCGCCATGACCTCGTGGGTCATCGTGAGCGTATCGCTGTCGCGGATTTCGCTGCAGGCGGCGTCAAAGGCCTCGCCCATGATGCGGGTGGCTTCGTCATCGAAATCGGACCGGGGCCGTATGAAAGGCAGAATTGACGCCACGCGCGAGGTTCCCCGTTGGCCTTGAGGGAACTGTGACCCGCCCTGCTTGCGTGCGCAATCTCAAATCACATGTCGGCCGCGTGAATCCCGGGAACTCGCGCCACAACGCGCATCATGACGCGCATCCGCACTAATACGGAACAGGTTCCCGATTAAGACTCCGTTAATCTTCACGGTTCGTAATTGCCGCAAGAGAGATCTGCGACGGATGACATCATGTTTGAAGTCACGGGCTACGACTATCCGAATGTCTTCGTGAGGTGCCGCCGCACGGCCGAAACTTACATGTTCGAGATCGGCCGCGACGGCGCGCTCCTGCCGAGCGAGGCGCGTTCCGACCAAGGCGATGCTCGCCGCACGGCGATGGCATTTCTCGGCCGGCTGAAAGCGACCGCGGAAGCCGCTTCGTAGAAGCGACGACCGCCGGTTCAGGAAGCTACGGTTTCTTCGGCAAGCGGCTTACGCTGCTGGCGAGGGGGAGCGGGGCGCGCGCCCGGATGTACGGCCGCGCTCCGCAGCCGCCCCGAAAATCCCGAAACGCAAAAGGGCCCCGGCGGGGCCCTTTTGCGTATTGGTTGCGGGGGCTCGCAACCACCGACAGCACACGGTTCGCGTCGATGTTTAGATGCAAAAAATGGCGGAGGGAGTAAGCACAATCGACGTCAGACCCCGTTTTAATCGTCGCGATTTCCTGCTTTTATGGCCCCAATTCAAACGACTATCGTCGACACTTGCCCCGCAATGCGACAACGCGACTTGGCCCCGATTGCCACTCGTCTCGCTCGCACGAGCTGACCGTTACTCGACGAATTGGCATCGTCATGCCATAAGGCAGAATGTTCTTTTCGGCGTTTTCTGACGCTGGAGGCATCGCCGAGTGGATTTTGGTAAGGACAAAGTTGGATGTCAGACCGGGAGAAACGAATGCCAAACTCGAATTTTATCGTGCCAGCGATTTTCTGCGCCACGATGTCGATGTTCAGTTTTCCTGCCAACGCATTCGAGCTAGATGGAGTTTGGACAACCGATTCATCGCAATGCAGCAAAATGTTCGAGAAAAAGCATCAGACAATTTCGCTCAGGCCGAAATCCGATATTTACGGCAGTGGCTTTATAGTTGAAGGAAATAAAATCAGAGGGAAATTACTCACCTGCGAGATAACCGATCGGAAGCAAGCCGGCGCGGTGCTCAATTTAGCCGCGCGTTGCTCGACCAGCATCGCTTTACTTTCCCCCACGGAGTTCAGCTTAAAGATCAACGATGATAACCATATAACGCGCGCACTCGCTGACTTCGACAACATGTCGGTCACTTACGCGCGTTGCAAATTTTGAAGAAAATCTTGCGGCAGTTCAAAACTTCAAGCGGACATTAGCCTTCGCCTGGAAATTCGACTATTATTTTGTCAGTATGTGCAACTGGGGGCACATATGATTACGAAGTGGCGATCGATAAATTCAGGATCAGCCCTGAAGGTAGATCACAAAGGAAAAAACCTGTGGGCTGCGATTCGGGCGTAATGATCGAGTGGCGAAAGAATGCCCCCGCGCTAGATGACCACGAAGTCCTGGATTTGGAAGTCGATTGTTGCGGGCCTGTGCGGCTCGACAGTCCATTTCTCTTTTATGTATTTCAAATCGCGGATCGGCTTGTTTCCGGAGTTTCAACCGTACCACAGCTTTCAGGTCGCACTTAGTCAGTGGGTCGGCACGAATGTTCCCTCGGTCGTCCCTTGGGCGCTTTCCTTCGCAAATGGCATGACGGTTCTCGGGTTCGTGTATGCTCGCATTAACCGTGTGCTGCCCGGCCGAACTGGCGTGACCAAAGGGTTGACCTTCGGTCTTATCGGCTGGGTGTTGATGGGGCTCATTTTCTTTCCCTTGATCGGGCTCGGCCCATTCGCCATTCGGGTTGGATTGGGCATCGGCCCTGCGCTGTTATCACTTGTCATGCTGCTCACTTACAGCATCGTGCTGGGCACGGTTTATGTCGCGCTCAATTCGCGAATACCCTGATTGTTCGTGTGCAGCAAACGTCCGTTGTGGGTCATTCACGACTGCCCCGAACCGGCGGCAGGCCCTTCGAGGCTTGATGGTAACGCCCGGCGCGTGATTTCAAGCTTCCAAACCGGAGCCTCGAATTATGCGCTACGAACTCACCGATTATGAATGGTCCGCGATCAAGCCGATTCTGCCGAACAAGCCGCGCGGCGTTCCGCGCGTAAATGACCGCCGCGTGCTCAACGGCATCTTTTGGGTCCTGCGTTCGGGTGCGCCATGGCGCGATCTGCCGGAGAACTATGGGCCTTACACGACTTGCTACAATCGCTTCGTCCGCTGGCGTCGGGCGGGCATCTGGGACCAGATCATGGAAACACTTGTCGCTGCTCATGATAAGGCTGTCCAAATGATCGATACGTCCATCGTGCGCGTTCATCAGCACGCCGCTTGCATCGCGCGCAACAATCAACAGTCCATGGGTCGGTCGCGAGGCGGACTGACCAGCAAAATTTATGTGGTGGTCGATACCAATGGCCTGCCAGTCCGCCTCGGACTTACAGCCGGTGAGGCACACGATAACCGGCTCGCTCTCAAGCTTTGTCCCGCCTCAAGTCGGGAGCAATGCTGTTGGCTGATCGTGGCTATGACGCCGACTGGATCAGAGCCCTTGCCACCAAGAAGCGCGCTTGGGCCAACATTCCGCCAAGGTGCAATCGCAAAGAACCCATCTGCTTCAGTCCTCACCTTTATCGCGCCCGAAACTTGGTCGAGCGCTTTTTCAACAAGATCAAGCAATGTCGGAGGGTCGCGACGCGCTATGACAAGCTCGCAGCAAACTATCTCGTGCCTGCACCGCTTGACCAAGATCAAGGCTGGACGGTTGCTCCGCTGCGAAAGTTGCACGCTCGGTTTGCCAGCACGGGGGTGCAAGCGCCGAGTGGGCGACGCGGTAAAGTCCCCGTGCTTTGCCGTGTCGCTCGGTGTCTATCTTGGTCGGCACTCTCGACGTGTTCACGCTGAGCACATCACTCCATCTGCATTTGTGTTCGGCGTCGTCCCCGAACGCTATCTGCTAGTTTTAGCCATTCGGCCGCCATCTCACGTTGAATGCTGCGAGATTCCTGATCTGGAGCAACCGCCATCATGTTCAAACAATGCGCGGCGTAGCGTGAGTATTCTTTGAACTTATCCTTGTTTGGTGTCGCCATCGTACCCCCCCTCGGGGGTTTCGCTGGTTGGCGGACAAGTCAAGACTATGATGGTTCGGTGAGTTTGTCCAAGATTGAACACCTTTAGCGTCAACCGGGGCGCGGCCGAGACCTTTATCGTGCCGCCGCGGGGCGGCCGTGATCTGCTTGCCTCGCGCACTAACGCCGATTGGCGCTGATCTAAACCTTCGTATAGGGAGGGTTGCTCAACGTTGAATGGATTGCGGCCGTCCAGGAGCGAATATTGGCGGGCTAGCGAAATGTCGCGGGGGACATGCCGATGGTCACGGCTAAGGAATATCGGGAATTAGCGGTGGAGTTTTATAAGTGGGCCGATGAGGCTGAAACCGAGGAAGTTAGAGACACTTATTTGCGTTTGGCGGGCAAATGGACAATTGCGGCGTTGAGCGCAAATTGCGTATCGGCATCGGCCTGCGGACATTCGATCGTCACCACGACGCGGCAGTGACAAGGCACAACTGGGATCTACAAATATCCTAAAGGCTGAGGAACCGGGCGCCGTCGATCACGTTAAGGATTTAGACGGGCGGCGCCGCAGGCCCCCAGCCCCCTCACCCCCACTTACGCGGCGTCGTCCGTTTGAGTTCTGTTGCGGCGAGTTGGGCCGGCGGGATGGGAGCGCCCTAATGAAACATCAGATTATTAGTACCGACTTGCGGACCGATCTAGCAGTCACCACGATAGCACTCGGCGCTGTGGCAGTGTGTGCCGCGATCGGCTTCATGTTCACTTTGGTAATAGCACCCTTTTGACCACCAGCGCCTTCGTTGATTTTGTGCTATTTCGGCCGGCACTCGACATTTTCCAACATCAGAACCATCTGCAATGCGACCGACACGTCCACCGTGTCGGCGCCGGCCGCGGCCTTGTCGAGCTCGGCCGCGACGTGCTGCCAAGTCTCCTTGTCGCGTGTGGCTTTCGGCAAGTGTCCGATCAGCGCGCGCACGTCGGCGAGCGTGACCAGGTCCATGACGGTCGGGATCGTCAGCGGCCGGGGTAGTGGGTGCGACCAGTTCGGGCGGGGCAAGCAAATAACTCCCGCAAAATCAATCCGGCGTGGCTTGGTACAACGTCTTCCCGCCAAGCCCAACGATCTTGATCGTTTGCCTTAGCTTTTGCCCGTCGGCAAAAATTCTGAGGATTTCGTCCCAGTGGCCATTCTTTGCATCAAACTCAATGAGGTACTCTCCTTGGTCGAGTACTCTGTCCCACGCGTGGCCACCGCTGTGAATGATCGGATTTAGGGGCTTTCTTACATCGAGAGACTTGTAAGCCGGATCGTCCGCTCCTTTCGCCGAGGCAGGCGAAATCCGGAAGTTGAGATCAAAGACCGGCCCCTTGGGCGCTATCATCCACAGCTGAAATGGCCCCGTCAGGTTTGCTGCATCGGCCAAACGTATTTTGAAATAACAATAGTTATCGCCGCCCGTGAACATCTCGGTCAGGTCGTCTTTCAGACTGTTGGACGATTGCAGGGCCGCGATCCATGCGATGCCACCGACGACCAAAAAGGAGCATGCCCAAAATATGCGTCCCTTGCTGTCCATGCTGGGCGGCCAAAGGGCCATCGCGGCACCCATGACCGACAAGACAATCGGCAAGCCGAGGTTTAGACTGTCCCAAAAGCGCCCGCTCATGACGTGATCTCTCGGTTTCAGAAGCATCTTACGACATAGGCGCGAGCGATTCATGGGCTTCAACCCGCCGCAAGATGGACGACGAGCGCCCGGCGCTAGGCCGAGAAGCAGGCCGCGGCGCGTCGTGCGCTCGATCCGCAGGTGAGCGCGAGTTGGCGGCCCCGACGCGCCCGCTTCTGGATCGAGCGGTCGGGTCACTTGGCTACCTTGATCGCGAGGGGCGAGTCCGGACGCGCGTACATAGCAGCACACTCAAAAAAGCCCGCCAATCGCTGTAGGGCGAACGCCTAGCTGCGTGCTGCGCGTCGGGCTTTTCGTTTCCGCGGGCGGCGGTCCTCGGCGGCAAAAAGCCGTTCGCGGTGGCATATGTGTTTCCAGACGCCTTCGGGATCGACGCCGACCGAAATCCATAACACAATGAGATTATACAGGAGGTCGGCGCTTTGAAGGATGATCGCGTCGCGGTCACCGTTGATCGCTTCTATTGCCGCATTCGTGGCTTCTTCGCCGAACTTCTTAGCAGTCCTACTGCGGCCGGAACGAAGAAGTCGCGCCGTCCGAGAGGTTGACGGATCGTCGCGCAGGCAAGCCAGCGCCGCCTCATGGAGCCGCGTGATGGAATCACGCATTGCTCATCAGAATAGCCCAAAACGCTTCGCTCCCGAATAACGCATCACCAGCGCTCCCAAGCCCAGCAGTGCCTGGCTTTGGGCATTCTCTCGACGCATCGACTTTTTCTTGCGGCAGCTTGGCGAAGTTCGCCGCGAGTTGACCCACCTCGTCCTTGGTGAGCAGCTTCGCGGCGGATCGCGGGTGCTCGGCAAATAGGCTGGACTAACCGATCTCGATCTTGGCTGTCGTGATGTAATAACCCTGGGCGACAAGGCCATCGAGAACGGCCTGATCGTCGACGCCGATCCGCACCGACGGATTGTCCTGGTCGACGAGGATCGATTTCCACGCGACCGCGGCCCAAGGTCCCTTATCGGCGGGCAAGTTGCCACCGCTTTCGTCCTCGGTGAAGCCATTACGATTGCCGCGAAGGCTTCTGAATAAATGAACGCGACGCATGGCATCCGCACTTTAGAGGTGGGGACAGGGCGTTGTCACCGTTGACGCTGGGGTTGCCGCGGCCCTCGCCATTGGCGCGGAGGTTGCTTTACCCGCTCCGGTGTTCGGCTGCCGTTGATGAACAAGCGATAGCCTTTTCCTTGGCACTCGTCGCATACGCTCCCGTGGCGAAGCCCCGACGCATGACAACGCTCGCACGGCGCCGGCAGCTTTTCATCCATTCGATTGTCCTGTTGGCAGAGCGGCGCCGAGGAGATGCGAGAAGCAGCGGCGGCGGGTGCTGGGGAGCAGAGGTTGTCGGATTAATGCTGCGCTCAGGGCACAATCCCTCAAAATTTCTTGGGATTATTTCGGTGGTGGCGACCCGGTGGCGACCAGCGCAAAAAACATAAGCCGCCTCGCAGGGCGGCCTTGGAAAAATCTCTTTGAAATCAACGGAATGTTTGGTTGCGGGGATAGGATTTGAACCTATGACCTTCAGGTTATGAGCCTGACGAGCTACCGGGCTGCTCCACCCCGCGCCAAACGTTTGATTTTTCGCAAGATCATGTAGCAAGCGCCCTCGCATAAGGGAAGTGCAGCCGGCCCGATTTTTCGTCATAATGTCATGCAGAAACCCATCGAAACGACATGCACGGCCCCCTAGAAGCAAGAATGGCTGAAAAACCCGCCCTGCAACCCAAAGCGGCGCTGGGGCCGGCGCTTCGCGCGGTCGCGGCCGGCACTTTGGCTGAGGCGCGGCAGGCGATTTCCGACCCCGACCGCACCAATGAGGCGGCCGTCCACGAGTTCCGCCGCACCATGAAGGAATGGCGAGCGCTGATGCGGCTGTTGGCGCCCTTTATCGCCGACGCGGTGCGCTGGCGGCAGGAGGCGCGCGACCACGCCCGAACCCTCGCCCAGGCGCGCGACGGGGCTGCTGCGCTCAACGCCTTCGACGGCCTGATCGACAAGGGCAATCTGGTCCTGTCGACGCGGACGAGCGACACCATTCGCGCCCGGCTGGAAGCGCTGCGCGCCAGCGAGGAACGCTCGGGGCTGACGCCGATGCTGCGCGACGCCATCCTCGCCTGGCTCGATGTCGCCACCGCCGCCGTCGAAATGTGGCCGCTCGATGCGCTCGACTTTTCAGCACTCGCCACGCAGCTTGCCAAGAGCTATCGCAATGCGCGCAGCCACGTGCCGAACGATTGGACTGCGGCGAGCGGCGAGGAGTTGCACACGCTGCGCCAGCGTGTCGTCGACCTGCGCTATCAGATGCAATTGGTCGAACCATTGTGGCCGCGTTTTTCCCGCATGTGGATCGGCGAGGCCGAGCGCATCCGCGGCCGGCTCGGCCAGCGCCAGGACATCGAAGTACTGATGCGGCTCACCGAACCGCATCAATTGCTGGCGCATTGGCGCTCGCGCCTGACGCCGGCTTGCGCCGAACGCTCCGCCGATCTTGCGCAGCGCGCCGCGCGCATCGGCCAGCGGCTGTTCGCGGAGCGGCCGAAAGCGTTTCGGCAGCGGATCGAGGCGCTGTGGGCAAGCGGGAAGTGATCCGGCATCCTGAGGTGGCCGCGAAGCGGCCCTCGAAGGACGACGGCAACCAAGTCGGCTCTCGCCGACTTGGACACGCGATCCTTCGAAATTGGCAAGCCCAATTTCGGTTGGCCGTGCATCCTTCGAGGCTCGCTGCGCTCGCACCTCAGGATGGCGGAAAAGCCGTCGGCGCATTCATCCCCAAATAAATCTCCTGCACATGCGGATCGCGTTCGAGCTCAGCCGCCGCACCTTGCAGCGCGATGCGGCCGGTCTGCAGCACATAGGCATAGTCGGCGATGCCGAGCGCGAGCGGGATCGATTGTTCGGCGAGCAGGAGCGTGAGACCCTGGCGGTGCAATTCGCCGAGCGTGTCGTAGAGTTGCTCGACCACGGCGGGCGCGAGGCCAAGGCTCGGCTCGTCCAGCATCAACAGACGCGGCTCGCTCATCAGCGCGCGGCCGAGCGCCAGCATTTGCCGCTCGCCGCCGGACAGCGTGCCGGCCGATTGCCGCCGCCGCTCGGCCAAGCGCGGAAATAAGGTGTAGACGCGATCGAACAGTGCATCGATCCGCGAACGGTCGGCGAGCGCGGTGGCGCCGAGCCGCAGATTCTGCTCGACGGTCTGCGCGACGAAGAGCCGCCAGCCTTCCGGCGACAGCGCCAGTCCTTTGCTGACGATCGCGTAAGCCGGCTCGCCGAATATCGTCGCGCCGCGCCACTCGATGGTGCCGCGCGACGGCCGCACCAGCCCGGCAATGGCATTGAGCGTCGTCGTCTTGCCGGCGCCGTTCGAGCCGAGCAACGCGACCACCTGCCCGGCTTCGACGGTAAGCGAAATATCGGCGACGCCGACGAGATCGCCATAGCGCACTTCGAGATGCTCGACTTTGAGCTCGGCCATTTTCCCCCTCCCTAACCCTCCCCCGCATGCGGGAAAGGGATGGGCGGGGGCGGCCGCCGATGGCGGCGGCCGAGATAGGCTTCGATGACGGCGTCGTCGCGCACCACCTCGTCGGGCGTACCGCTTGAAATGACATGGCCTTGATTGAACACCAGCACGCGCTTGGTCAGCGTCATGATCACTTCCATGATGTGCTCGACGATCACGATGGTAATGCCCATCTCGTGAATGCGCCGCACCAGCGCGATGGCCGCGCGCAATTCGCTCGGCGTAAGCCCGGCGAGCGATTTATCGAGCAGCAACAGCCGTGGCTCGGTCGCCAGCACGCGCGCGATCTCGAGTCGCTTCCGCCCCGGCGTGCCGAGCGAGCACGCCGGCTGCTCGGCGCGAAGCCCCGTGAGCTCGACGATGCGCAGCGCCTTGTCGCGTGCATCCAAGCGAAGCGGATGCCGCAGGAACGCGCCGACCATGACATTGTGCAGCACGCTCATGTCCTCGAACGTGGTCGGCACCTGAAACGTGCGCCCGATACCTAAGCGGGCGCGCGCCTCGGGCGGCGCACGTGTGACGTCTGCGCCGCCGAACCGGATCGTGCCGGTGGTCGGCATGGTTTCGCCGGCGAGGCAATTGAAGAAGGTCGATTTGCCGGCACCGTTCGGCCCGATGAGCCCGATGATCTCGCCCTCGGCCACGGCCAAATCGGCGCCGGCCACGGCGCGGAATTCGCCGAACATCTTTGAGACATTTGTGGCCTCAAGCAGCATGTGTGGCCTCAAGCAGCATGCGCGCGTTTCCGCAAATAAGGCGCCATGCGGTGCCACAGATCGAACAGGCCGCCCGGCTCGAAACGCGCAATCAGAACGATGATGCCGCCGTAGAGAATGTAGGTCAGGCCCGAGCCCCCGCCGCCGAACCAGGTATTGGTCGCGGTCTGCAGCGGGATCAGGATCAGCGCGCCGACGAGCGGGCCGAACAGCGTGCCGGCGCCGCCCAGAGCCGCGACGATCACCATCTGCACCGAGACGAGAATGCCGAAGCCGGAATCGGGATCGATGAAGCCGGTCTTGATCACGTAGAGCGAGCCCGCGACCGAGGTAAAGGCGGCGGAGAGCGCCAGCGCCTGCATCTTGGTCCGCCGCACCGGCACGCCGAGGCTTCGTGCCGCGCGTTCGCTCGCCTTGATCGCGCGCAGATAAAAACCGAAGCGGCGGCGCTCGACCAGAGCAGTCACCGCGAGCACGAGCGCGAGCATGGCAAGGAAGATGTAGTAATAAGGCAGCTCGCTGCGGAATGTGAGATCCCACCAGCCGCGCGCGGTCGCCGGTCCCTGCAGGCCGATTGCGGCGCCGACGAAATCCCAGGTGCCGGTGAAGATGTGAATGAGTTCGGCGACCGCGATGGTCGCCATGCTGAAATAATGTCCGGTGAGCCGGAAGGTCGGCAGGCCGACCAGGAGCGCCAGTACAACGCTGAGCGCCATGCCGGCCGGAATGCCAGCCAGCGGCGGCCAGCCCCACAACGTGTAGAACAACAGCGGCGCATAGGCGCCGAGCCCAAAGAACATGCTGTGCCCGACCGATACCTGCCCGGCATAGCCGCCGACGATGTTCCAGGCCGACGCCGAAATCGCGGCAAGCAAAAACGCAACGCCGATGTCGCGATAGAACGGGCTCGTGAGCACCAGCGGGAACAGCAAAAGCGCCGCGGCGAAGAGCCCCCACCCCACCCTCCCCCGCAAGCGGGAGAGGGATAATTGAGGGTCACGTGGGGACAGCGTCATTGTCACGCTTTCCCCATCAGGCCCTGCGGCCGGAACCACAACAGACCCACGAACAAGCCGTAGACGACGATGTCTTTATAGATGGCGCCGAGCCAAAAAGCCGACACCGCCTGAATGAGGCCGATGATCAGCCCGGCATAAAGTGAACCGAGCACGCTGCCGAAACCGCCGAGCGCCACCACGACGAAAGCGATCAGCCCAAAGGTCTCGCCGACCGATGGCGAGAACGGATAGGCCGTCGCCAGCAAGGCGCCGGCAATTCCGGCGGCTCCCGCAGAGAGGCCCCAGGCCAGCGCCTGCATGCGGTCCGGCCGAATACCCATCAGCATCGCGGCGGCGCGATCCTCGGCCACGGCCAAGAGTGTGCTGCCGACCGTGGTGCGCGAGAGCAAAAGATGCAACGCGATCGTCAGCGCAATCGCGACCGCGCCGGCAACGAGCTGCGCGACAGGCAAGAAAATGCCGCCGATATCGATCGTGCCGGACAGCGAATTCTGCGGCAGCGAGACGAAATTCGCCGAGAAGATAAAGAACGCGCTGTAGCGCAACAGCAGCGCGAGCCCGAAGGTCGAAAGAATCTGCGACAGCATCGGCCCGCGGATGACGTGGCGGATTAGCGACGAATAGATGCCGATGCCGAGCACGAACAAACTCAGCGCCGCCGCCAAAGTGAAGACCGGCGGCCCGCCGTGCAGGTAGGCAACGACGAGAAAGGCCACATACATGCCGAGCATGACGAATTCGCCGTGGGCGAAATTGATGAAATTCATCATGCCCCAGATCAGCGTGAGGCCCGACGAAAACAGCGCATAGATGGCGCCCAGCAAAAGGCCACCGACGATCACTTGCACAATGACCATGATATGCGCCCAGCCGCCTATCGGCCGACGCACTCTGCCATTGGAAGCTAACGAGGAAAAGCGGGCTTCCGGCGCAATACATGAACGGAAGTCGGCCGCGCGCACCAACTGAGCTGTAGCGACGTCGGCGTCAGCCGTTCGTATCAGGCCCGCGTCTGCAACCAGATGACTTTCTGCTCGGTGTAGTTCTCAATTGCCGTCCGACCGAGATCGCGGCCGATGCCGGATTGGCCGCCCATGCCGCCCCAGGGCAGGCGGGCGTCGGTCGGACCGTAGGTGTTGATCCAGACAGTTCCGGCATCGAGGCGTTGCGACATGCGGTGTCCGCGGTTGATATCGTTGGTCCACACCGCGGCCGCCAGGCTGTAGTCGGTGCCGTTGGCGAGGTCGACCGCCTCGTCCTCCTCGGAAAAGCGCTGCACCGCGAGCACCGGTCCAAAAATCTCCTCTTGCGCGATGCGCATGCCGGCGCCGACCTCGGCGAACACGGTGGGCTCGACGAAGTAGCCGGTGTTGCCGGCGCGGCCGCCGCCGCAGATCACGTGTGCGCCCTCCTGCCGTCCGGCCGCGATATAGCCGAGTACGCGCTCCATCTGGCGCTCCGAGATCACCGGCCCCATCGTCGTTGCGCTATCGAGAGGATTGCCAAGCAGCAGCGAATTCGCCCGCTTGGCCAGGCCTTCGACGAAGGCGTCATGCACCTTGTCCTCGACGATGACCCGCGTCGCCGCCGAACACACCTGGCCGGCATTGAAGAAGGCGCCGGACGCGGTCTGCCGGATCGCGGCATCGAGGTCGGCATCGGCGAACACGACGCTCGGCGACTTGCCGCCGAGCTCAAGCCCGATACGCGTGATGTTGTCGGCCGCCGCCCGCATGATGAATTGCCCGGTCTGCGGCGAGCCGGTAAAGGCAATCTTGTCGATACCGCGATGGGAAACCAGCGCCGATCCGGCAGTGGTGCCAAAGCCCGGAATGATATTGAGCACACCGGGCGGCAATCCGGCCTCGAGCGCCGCCTGGCCGAGCCAGAGTGCCGACAGCGGGGTGAGTTCCGCGGGCTTGAGCACCACGGTGCAGCCGCAGGCCAGAGCCGGCGCGATCTTCCACACCGCGTTCATCAGCGGGAAATTCCACGGCACGATCGCGGCCACGACGCCGACCGGCACGCGGTGGATGTAAGTGAGCGCTTCGCGCCGCGTCGGCACCACTTCGCCGGAAATCTTGTCGGCCCAGCCGGCGTAATAGTCGAGACAGTCGATGGCCGCCGGCAGGTCCATGCGCCGCGTTGCCGCTAGCGGCTTGCCGGCATCGATGCTTTCGAGAAGCACGAGTTCTTCCGACCGCTCGCGCATCAAATCGGCGACCCTGCGCAGCACGCGGCCGCGCTCGGCGCCGGTCATCATCGGCCAGGGACCCTGCCGCAACGCCTTGCGCGCGGCGTCAACCGCTGCGTCCACTTCGGGCGCGCCGGCCTCGGCAATTTCGGTGAGAACTTCTCCGGTTGCCGGATTGAGCGTGGCGAAGCGCTTGCCGCCTGCCGCCTCGCACCATTGTCCGCCGATCAAGAGCCGGGTCGGAACGAGCGGAATCTCGTTCGCATCGGGGGCGATGGAGATTTTCTCAAGGACACCGAAGCCATGCATTGTGCGTTCCCCACAACCTTATCGCGGCCTACACCGCAAAAGGCGGCACGCGCTGACGATCAAATCGGAAGCGATCGCCCCCCAGGGGATCGATCTGGTCCTGGTGTCTTAGAGGCCGCGGCTCATAACGCCGGCGATCCAATGAATGGCGGTGGCGGCCGTCAGATACACCGTCGCGCAAATGGCCATAAGAGGCAGCATTTTGCCGCGCGACGCCGGCCCAACAGACATGACACTTCCGGACAGGATCAACGGCGAAGCGCGATCGCTCGTCTCGTCCATCTGTCCTTCATCGTAGCTCATCAGCATGCGGTCGTGCATATTGCTCTCCCGGCCCCAAATTCCGGCCTGCAAGAAATCTGTTCTGGATTCCAAGCGCCCTGCTTCGCCGATTGCGGACTACAGCGCACGGCCAGAGAATATGATTTAAAACTTGCAAAATAGCCTTAGACAATTCCCTAAAATTGTCTCGGTTCGCGCGCGAATGCGTAGGCTTCAATGCGTGGGAAGTCGATCCATCAGCGCCTGGGCCGCCGCCGCGGCGCCGGCGAAGCCCTTCTGCTTTGAAGCTTGCTCCGCGAAGCAGCG
Source organism: uncultured Alphaproteobacteria bacterium (assembly GCA_963761185.1). Taxonomy (GTDB): domain Bacteria; phylum Pseudomonadota; class Alphaproteobacteria; order Rhizobiales; family Xanthobacteraceae; genus BOG-931. The sequence continues at coordinate 2,085,397 of CAVXFY010000009.1, read as the reverse complement.
CAGGAATTCCGTATCGGCCTTGTCGCTCAGCGCGGCGGATTTGCTCATGAGATCGCTGTGAATTTTGTCGCACGCCGCGATCGGCCCGACCGCGTCGAACTCGCTGGTATAGCCGATGAACACGCGTCCGCCCTGCGCCGTCGCTACGAAAATCTCGTCGGCCTTGGCCGGGGCGTCGCTTTGGCTTCGCGCGGCGAGCATGGCGAAGGCGAAGGCCGCGCTGGCCGGCTTGTGGATCGGAAGCTCGGCAAACCGCATGATCGCGGCGTCGGTCTGCACCGCTTGCGTGTAGAGCGCTTCCACTTTGACGGCGGCGCCAGGGTCGAGCGGGATGCCGGCGGAGTCATTGCCCCACCAGTCCTTGTGCTGCCGCAGCCAGCGCCGGAACAGGCCGTCGGTTGTCACAATGACGCGGGTTTTGGCGTCGACCGGTCCGTAGATCATGCCGTCAAGCACGCCGAAATCCTCGTCGTCTTTGAACAATGTTTCGAGATTGATCGTGCCCTCTCCCTCCAAGCCCTTGATGGCGACCGGACCGACGATCGCGCGCAGCTGTACTTCGAGTGCCTTGCGCGCCTGTTCTTCAGCGGCGAGCGTGGCGGAATTGTCGCCGTTCGCAGTCACCGGCTTCGCTTTTTCGATAGTCCTGATCTTGGCGATCGCCGCGTCGCGTGCGGCGATATAGGCTTGCTCGGGTGTCGCCGCCGTGGCGAACGGCGACGTCCCGGCCGCCGCGATCATGGCGGCCAATGCATAGCGGGCGGCAACGCGGACAATTTTTCTCATATGACTTAGTCGCTTCCCGCGCGCTCGGCGTTCACGCCGAAATCCGCGCAAGCTCCGCAGCGACGCGTTCAATCACGCCGCCCCAATATTCAGGCGCTATCTGCCGGAACAGACGCGCCGTCGGATACCAGGGCGTGGTTTCGCCGCTGAGCGTCCAGCGCCAATCCGGCGCGAAGGGAACGAGCACCCAGAGCGGCCGCCCCATGGCGCCGGCGAGATGGGCGGCGGCCGTATCGACCGCGATCACGAGATCGCAGAGCGCAAGCACGGCCGCGGTATCGGAGAAGTCGTCGAGCTCGGCACCGACATGGGTGACGCGCCGCTCGGCCGCAAGCGCTGTGGCATCTTCGGCGCGCACGTCGCGCTGAACACTCACAAAGCTTGCCGCGCTTTTGGTAAACAGCGGCGCGAGCCGCGCGAACGCGATCGAACGGTTGCTGTCGTTATCGTGGCTCGGATTGCCCGACCACGCGATCGCGATGCGCGGTTGCGGCAAAGCGCCGATCTGTTCCGACCATTTGGCGAGATGCGCACCGCTTGCCGAAAGATAAGGGATGTGTGCCGGCACCGTCGCCGGCTGCGTTTTCAGGGCGAGCGGCAGGCTGCCGAGCGGACAGTGCACGTCGAACGCAATATTCTGCTGACTGGGCGCCTCGCCGCGCGCGATCACGGTCGTGGCGCCGTCGAGCCGCGCCATCAGTCCTTTTAATTCGGGCTGCACTTCGAGGACGATCTTGGCGCCGGATGCGGCGAGCATCGGCACATAGCGCGCGAACTGGATGGTATCGCCGAGCCCCTGCTCGGCATGAACCAATATGGTCTTGCGCGCCAGCGGATATTCGCCGAGCCACAACGGCTTGCCCCGGCTCTTCTGCGGCGCCATGCCGGTGCGGCGCCAGCGCCATTCGTAATCGGCGAAGCCGCGTTCATAGTTGCCGAGCATCAGCTGAGCCAGCGCCTGATTGAAATGCGCGTCGGCGTGATCCTTCTTGATCGCCAGCACCTCGCCGTAGCTCTTGATGGCTTCGTCGTAACGATTGAGCTGCGCCAACGCCTTGCCGCGATTGAGCCAGGCATTGGCGTGGCCGGGCTCGACCGCGAGCGCGGCGTCGTTGGCGGCGACCGCCTCCTCGTAGCGGCGAAGCTTGATGAGAGCGACGCCGCGATTGTAGGACGCGCCGGGATGGCCGGGCATGAGCGCGAGCGCCGTATCGAATTCCGCAAGCGCGAGATCCGGCGCTCCAAGCGCGGCCTGGGCGAGACCGCAATTGATGCGCGTCTCGACATGCTGCGGCGACCGCGCCAGCACCGCCTGGAATTCCGGCAAGGCGTCGCCCGGGCGATCGAGGCTCAGCAGGACATTGGCGTGCTGATAGAGAATATTGGCGTCGTTCGGCGCCAGCACCCGCGCTTTGTCGAGACATTCGAGCGCCTCGCCGCTGCGCTTGAGCGCGTACAGCGCCTGGCCGAGATTGCTCCAGCCCTGCGGTGCCGCCGGATTGGCTTTCACCGCGGCGTTGAACAGGCGATGCGCTTCGCCGATATGGCCCTGCTGCGCCCTGACGGTGCCGAGCAGGTTCAGCGCATCGAAATGGTTGGGTACGGCCTTGAGCACGCGCGCATAGATCTTCTCGGCGTCGCGCAGCCGGCCCTGGCCCTGCGCGGCGACCGCTTCCTGCATCGCCTGGCCGATATTGAAGGGCGCGCTCATAGCCGGTTGATCTGTGCGATGCGGCGCGTGACGTCGGCCGGCGTGTCCTGGTCGGATTTGGTCTTGAGCGCAAGCGCCGCGCGCGCGGCCGGCCGGTCGAGACAGCGCATCAGCCAGGCTTTCAGGTGCGGCCAAGCTGCGAGATCCATATCGGCGGCGCGGCTGATGACGGCCGCAACATTGAGATCGGCGATGGTGAAAACGCCGCCAAGCAGATAAGGCTGTTGCGCAAGTGCCGTATCAAGCACCTTGAACGGCGAGGCGATGACTTTGAGCGCCTCGTCGCGCAAAGCCGAGTTGCGCTCGGCCGGCGGCAGGCGCACGGCATGCAGCGACCAGATATTGACGCCGCGATCGACCTCAGCGATGGCCCAAAAGCTCCACTGCCACACCCGCGCCTCGTCTTCGAGTTTCGCGGGATAGAGCTGTCCCAGGGAATGTTTCTTGGCGAGATAGAGCGTGATCGCGAGCGATTCCGGCAGCACGAAATCGCCGTCGACGATCACCGGCAAGCGGCCGTTGGGATTGAGCGCAAGGAATTCCGGCGTGCGCGCGCCGGCATCGCCGATCTCGACCGGGTGATGCTCGTAGGGAACGCCAAGTTCCTCCGCCACCCAAAACGCGCGGAACGCGCGGGTGCGGGCGACGCCGTAGATGGAGAGGCCAGCCATTGGTGGGGGAATAGGCGAAGTCGCGCCTTGGTTGTCAAGCGAGGCAGACGTGACGCCTTCCCTGCCCGCGCGGGCCATGCCGGCGGCCGCAAACTCACCCGGCTTTAAGCCCACGCGACGGCGTCATGAGCGAAAGGCGATGACGCGGACCGTCGCGGAGGCCGCGCCGGTTTCCTTCTTTTGCGCCAGATTGCGCCAGCGGCGGGCAGCTTCGGCGAAACCGCGCCTGATTCCAGGCTCTCGGCAAGCGAGAGCTTTGCGGGCGCATTCGGCGGCTTTGCGCCGATATTCTTCCGATCCTGTTTGCATACGAACCGCACCCATACGTGGATCTGCGGACACAACGAAACTGCGCTTGCAATGGTTCCCTGCCCGGCGCTGCCCCGAGGCGCAGGCATTCACGCGTTTTGTCTCAAATCGGTTGTGATTTGTACGCGATCTGTAGCGAACGACGTTACGCCACCGCCCCGCTGTCCTGGTTCAGTACGTGAACCGCCGACAGGCGGATTTCTTCATTGATTGCACGCCCACCATTTTGCCTGAGAGGAATTCGAACTCAAGGACGGCCCGAAGGGCCGCCGCCTGCGGCGGTGCCCATAGCCCGTTGCAAGCAACGGGCTATGGGCATCCTTGACTTCGAATTCATCTCAGGCACCGTTTGGGCATGCAATCAATGAAAGAATCTGCCTTAGCCAGTATCAGAAATGCTGAGCCGGACAAAGCGTTGTCAACACGCAGCCGAGACCGTAACGTGGCGCATTCGGCATGCAGGGAATGCAAATGGAATTTGGAATATTCTCGAACGGCTTTCGCCCACACACCACCGCCTCGGCAACTTACCAACAGGACCTCGCCGAAATCGTGCTCGCGGACCAGCTCGGCTTCCGCGATGTCTATATCAGCGAGCACCATGGCGAGCCGGTCTATATCGACAAGGTCGACACGCTGCCGGTGCCTGAACTGCTGATGTGCAAGGCGGCGGCGCTGACAACGCGGATCCGCATGGGGGCCGCGGTCAAGCTCATTCACCTCGCTCATCCGGTCGATACCGCCGTGCAGGCGGCAGTGACCGATCACGTGGTCGGCGGCAGCCGCTTCATCTTCGGCTTCGGCTCCGGCTTTCCAAGCCCGTTGTTCGCCGACGAGCGCGGCCTGTCCTTTGCCGATCGCCACGAACGCTTGCGCGAATCGCTCGACCTGATCTTGAAGTGCTGGACGGCAAACGAGCCGTTCGACTGGGACGGTAAACATTGGCGCGGCAAGGGCATCGTCGCAACGCCGCGGCCGCTCGTTCTTCCGCATATGCCGATGGCGACGGCGACCGATACGCCGGCCATGATCGAACTCGCCGGCGCCCGCGGCTATACGCTTCTGACTGCGCAGCTCGAACCCGCAGCCTCGATCCGCAAGAAGGCCGACATTTACGCGCGCGCGGCAAAAGCCGCGGGCCGCGACCTGCCGCTGCAACATGTGACGGCCGCGCGCTACGTCTATCTCGCCGACAGCCGCCGCGAGGCGATGGACGATCTGCGCGCCGACATCAATTACGAATTGGGTTATCAGATGAAACGCGGGCTGATCCGCGTCGTCACCTCGAGCTACGGCTTGAAGCTCAAGAGCGATACGGTGACGTTCGACGAACTCGCCGAAGCCGGCATCTACCATCTCGGCGATCCGGATACTGTCGCGAAGGAACTTTCCGAGTTCTACGACTTGGCCGGCGGATTCGGTACGCTCTTGATCGTCGCGGGTAAAAAGTGGGTCACGCCGGAAAAGGTCGCCCGATCAATGCGGCTGTTCATGGATCACGTTGCGCCGAAGCTGCGCGATCTGGTGCCAGCCCGCGATCCCGAAAGCGCGGCGGCGTGACCTGGAATGAGACGTCGGCGAAGGCCGGGACTGACGAGGAGTGGGCATGACGAAGAGCGGGTCGCAGAACGGCAAGTCCCCTTCTCAACTCATAGACGCGAGAATCAAGGAGCTGAGTGATTGGCGAGGCGAGACGCTCGCGCGGGTCCGAAGCCTCATCAACGAAGCCTGCCCCGACGTGGTCGAGGAGTGGAAGTGGCGAGGGGTTCCGGTGTGGGAGCACGCCGGAATTATCTGTACCGGCGAGACGTACAAGAATGCCGTGAAGATGACCTTCGCCAACGGCGCCTCGTTGGCGGATCCTTCAGGCCTCTTCAACTCCAGCCTCGAGGGCAACACCAGGCGTGCCATCGATGTCCATGAGGGCGATAAGATCAACGAGCGTGCTCTAAAAACTCTCGTCCGCGCCGCTGTTGATTACAATCAGAGCAAATTGAAGAAGAAAGCGCCCGCAGGTCCTCGATCAAAAGTCCGCAAAAATAAAAAGGCATGAAGCTATGGCTTTTCCGCGCCAGTTGTCTCGCCGACTTAAATCCGCCGCTTCGCCGGGCGTGAGGTGGAAGACGAGCGGGACCCCTCGGGCATCACTGAGACAACGAACTTTACAGGTGAGCTCGCCCCGCGAACGGCCAAAAGCGTCTCCCTTTTTGCCCAGCGGCCGAGACACGACCGCGACTTTGCAAACAGCGCCTAGCACTACTTGGCAGATTTTGAGGGGATGGGATTCCCAAATCAGTTTTTCGATGATTCATGGGTGGTCGGCTTTTGGAGGGGCCGACCATGGCTGGCAGAACTTCGGACTGGAGAGAAGAGCTTGGCCGCTGGCTCAAGCCGTTTCTGGACCGCTTGGGTCATAAGGCGCGGCGGCAAATGTGTCCGCTCTACGTATCGGGGTTGATCGGCCCTGGCGATCGCAAGAGCATTGCAGCGATGGCGGAGCGGCTTGCACACTTGGCGACTATGATCAATTGCACCACTTCGTGGCCGCCGGGGTCTGGGACGCGCAGCCGGTGGAGACAGAACTGCTTGTTCAAGCGGATAAGCTCGTCGGGGGCAGCGATGCCGTACTGGTAATTGACGACACTGCGATACCCAAGAAAGGCACGCATTCGGTGGGCGTCGCTCCGCAATATGCTTCGGCTCTGGGCAAGACCGCCAACTGCCAGACCCTGGTGTCGCTGACGCTGGCGCGGGGCGAAGTCCCGGTCATGCTGGCGTTGCGGTTGTTTCTTCCCGAGAGTTGGACGAGCAAGCGGGCTCGGCTGCAGCGAGCGGGTGTCCCGGCGGACTATCGAACGGCCCGGACGAAGCCGGAGATGGCCTTGATCGAGATCGATCGTGTCATCGCGGCCGGTGTGCGCTTCGGCTGCGTGTTGGCGGATGCCGGTTATGGGCCGAGCGCGCCGTTCCGCCAGGGGCTCACGGCTCGCAAGCTGACCTGGGCGGTCGGGATTCCGCGGCACCTCAAGGTGTACCCCGTCGATGTGCGGATGATCTGGCCGATTGCCGGGCGCGGCCGTCCCCGGAAGCGGCACGTCCCAGACATTCTATCGGTAGCCGCCGAAGATATGCTGGCCAATGCCAAATGGCACACCATCAGCTGGCGCACCGGCACGAAAGGCAAGCTCAAGGCTCGTTTTGCAGCTGTCCGCGTGCGGGTCGCCGACGGACCACCGCAGCGGATCGGGGATAAGGGTCAGCAACATTTGCCGGGGGATGAGGCTTGGCTGATCGGCGAACACAGGATGTCGGGAGAGAAAAAATACGATCTCGCCAACCTGCCGGCGAAGACCGACCTGCTCGTCTTGGCGGCTACCATCAAGGCGCGATGGGTTTGCGAGCAGGCGCATCAGCAGCTCAAAGAAGAACTCGGCCTCGATCACTTCGAGGGCCGATCCTGGCAAGGCCTTCACCGTCATGCGCTGATGACAATGATCGCTTACGCCTTGCTCCAGCATCGCCGCCTTGCCGCGGCGCGGCGGAAAAAAAAGAAACAACGGCCCACCGCCGCAACCCACTTTGCCCGCCGTGCGTCACGCCATTCTCGAACTCATCGCTCGACCACCGCCGCGGCGATGCCCGCATTGCCGAAAATGGATTTGCAACCAGCCGCAGCGTGAGTAAATCTGCCAAAGTAGTGCTAGGCGAGCGCGTCGGCCACCGCCTTGCCACAGGCGACCGTATTGGCCGGACCGCCGAGATCGCGGGTGCGCAATTTCTGCTCGGCCAGAACCTTCTCGATGGCCTTGACGATGCCGGCGGCAGCTTCGGTCTCGCCGAGATGTTCGAGCATCATCGCGCCCGACCAGATCTGCCCTATCGGATTGGCGATGCCCTGGCCGGCAATATCCGGCGCCGAGCCGTGCACCGGCTCGAACACGGAAGGGAATTTGCGCTCCGGGTTGATATTGCCGGACGGCGCGATGCCAATCGTGCCGGTGCAGGCCGGGCCAAGATCGGAGAGAATGTCGCCGAACAGGTTCGAGGCCACGACCACATTGAACTGATCCGGCTTGAGCACGAACAAAGCCGACAGAATGTCGATGTGGAACTTGTTCCATTTGACGTCGGGAAAATGCTTCGCCATTTCCTCGACGCGCTCGTCCCAGTACGGCATGGTGATGGCGATGCCGTTGGATTTGGTCGCCGAGGTGAGATGCTTCTTCGGCGTCTTGCGCGCCAGCTCGAAGGCGAATTTCAGGACGCGGTCGACGCCGGTGCGCGACATCACGGTTTCCTGCACCACGACTTCGCGCTCGGTGCCGGCGAACATGCGGCCGCCGATGGCGGAATATTCGCCCTCGGTATTTTCGCGCACCACCCAGAAATCGATGTCGCCGGGCTTGCGGCCCGCGAGCGGCGACGGCACGCCGGGCATCAGCCGCACCGGGCGCAGATTGACGTATTGATCGAACTCGCGGCGGAACAGGATGAGCGAGCCCCACAGCGAGATGTGATCGGGGATCTTCGCCGGCCAGCCGACGGCGCCGAAAAAGATGGCGTCATGGCCGCCGATCTTCTCCTTCCAGTCTTCCGGCATCATGCGCTGATGCTTTTCGTAGTAATCGTAGGAGGCGAAGTCGAAATCGTCGTTGCGCAGTTCGAAGCCGAATTTCTTGGCCGCAGCCTCGAGCACTCGCACGCCCTCCGGCACCGTCTCCTTGCCGATACCGTCGCCGGGAATGACGGCAATGCGATAGACGCGATTGGTGGGCATTTTGCCGTTGGTCGGGGCGTTCATGGGCGGGATTCCTCTTCTGTCGAATTCAGCCAAGGACGCCCTTCAGGGCGGAATTTTCCTTATATTGCACGCCAGACCGCAGCGCAGCGAGAAATTGAAGTCAAGGATGCCTTCGGCACCGCCGTAGGCGGCGGCCCCTTTGGGGCCGTCCTTGAGTTCAATTTCTCTCTGCGCTCCAATGCGACCGTGCAATATAAGGATAGCTGGCTGCGCTGCAGCAGGCATCCAACCAACGCGCCATTATGCAGCTTCCGGAGGAACCCACATGCGCCTTGGCCTTTTCATGATGCCGGTGCATCCCGCGGATCGCGCGTTCGCCGATACACTCGCCGAGGACGAAGAGAAGTCGCTGTATGCCGACCAGCTCGGCTTCGACGAATTGTGGCTGGGCGAGCATTTTTCCGCGACCACCGAGCCTATTCCTTCGCCGCTGATGTTCATGGCGAGCCTTTTGCCGCGCACCAAAAATCTCACCTTCGGCACGGCGGTGATCTGCCTGCCGAGCCACCATCCGGTGAAGGTCGCAGCCGAAGTCGCGCAATTCGACAATATGAGTCGGGGCCGCTTCATGCTCGGGATCGGCATCGGCGGGCTTTATTCGGACTTCGAATTGTTCGGCAACAGCGACCGCAAGGTGCGCGAGCGCAAGGCGATGGAATCGATCGGCATGATCGAGCGCATCTGGGCGCAGGATCCGCCTTACGATCTCGAAGGCGAGTTCTGGAGCGTAAAGCTCAAGGACGCGATCATTCCAGAGCTCGGCATCGGCTATATGCCAAAGCCGTTCCGCAAATCCGGCCCGCCGATCTCGATGTCGGTCGCGAGCCGCAATTCGCCGACCGCGCGCGTCGCAGCGCAACGCGGCTGGGGCATCATCTCCGCCAACAATGTGCCGAGCGAAGCGCTCGCCTCGCACTGGGAGATCTACAGCAAGGCTTGCGCCGAGTCGGGCTTTCCGGCGCGCGGCGACAATTGGCGCGTGGCGCGCAATGTCATGGTGGCGTCGAGCGAGGCCGAAGCGCGCGACCGCGTGTTCAACGCCAAGGGCTCGAACCGCTATTTCTATTCCTATATGCGCGAGGTGCTGTCGCGGGTCGGGCTGCTCTCGGCGCTCAAGCCGCGCGCCGACATGACCGACGAGGAAGCGACCGTCGACGCCATCACCGAAGGCTCAGCGATCTACGGCTCGCCGAAAACGTTTCTCGACAAGCTCATCGCCTTCCGCGACGCCGCAGGCCCGTTCGGCACATTGCTGATGACCGGGCTTGACTGGAGCGGCCCCAACCGCGCCTGGGAGCGCGATTCCATGCGGCTTCTGGCGCAGGAGGTGCTGCCGAAATTCCGCCAGCACGCGATGGCGAAAGTCGCGGTGTGATTTTGTCCCATCGTCATGACCGCGTTCGTCGCGGGCAGCCGCGTCTTACGCGCGCAGGGAAACTTATGTAAATACATGGGCTTAGGCAAGACGCGGCCCCGCCACTCAACTCATGGCAAAGACGGTCCGCGTCGCCGTGGTGGCGATGGCCCAATTGTCGTCGATTTTCGCAAGCGGAAGAATCTTGGTCGCGATCTTGAGCCCGTGCGGCACCGCGGCATGGAACACCTGACCTATCGTCGCCAGCATGCAGTCGAACGGAATGCTGCCCATGCCGCAGCCAATCAGTTTCAAACCGGAGGAGCGGATCGTCGTCGCCGGCAGCGAAATGTTCGCGCCGCCCGATGAGCCGATCTGAATGAAACGGATGGGCTTGGCGTCTTTGCTCGTCTTCGCCGCCGCAGCGAGCAAGCGCTCGGCGCTTCCTCCCCAAAGATAATCGAGCACGATATCGACGCCGTCCAAGAAATGTGTCTCAAAGGTACGGTCAAGAGCTACGTCGTCTTGCAAAAGCGAAACGGTGGCGTCGGCGCCGAGCGCCGCGAGTGCATTGAGCATCGAAGCGTCGCGGCCGGTCGCGATGACCTTGCCGGCGCCGAGATGTTTCGCGACCTGGACGGCGAGACGGCCGGAAATGCCGGTCGCGCCGTTGACCAGTACGACCTGACCCGGCGCGATCTTGGTGCGCTCTTTGAGCGCGGCCCATGACGACATGGCCGGGATCGCGATGGCGGCGGCCGTCGCGTCGTCGATATCGTCGGGCAACGGCACGAGATGCGCCGCCTTCACCACGGTGCGTGCGGCCATGCTGCCGAACGGCGCGCGTGGCAACAGGAAATAGACGCGCTTGCCGGATAGCTGGCCCCCTTGTCGCCCGACGCCGTCGAGACCGACGACAAAAGGCAGGCTTCCCGCGGAACTGTAATGCGTGCCCGAGGCGCGGTACCGCGTCACATGACTGAGCGGGGCCGCGGTGACATCGAGCAAGACTTCGCCGTCGCCGGCTGTGGGCTCGTCGAAATCGGCATAGACTGGAGCATGGCCCAGCTCCTTCACGACGGCGGCTTTCATTCCGGCAGTCTCATGATGGCGAGCTTGGCGTGTGCGCTTTGAATATTTTTCGCGCCAAGAGCCAGCCCAGAAAAGCCGGCACGGCGACGACGATGCCCCAGAACAAAAATTCGAACGGCCAAAGGCCGTGACGCGTCGGATCGCCGATCAGATCGCGAATCAGCAAAACGGCGTGCGTGACCATCGCGCCCAGCAAGATCGAAAGCGCCGCGCCGGGAAGATAACGGGCCAAACTCCCCTCGCGCGGCAGCGGCCGCTTCCGTTCCAAGACGAACGCGCACAGCAGAATGAAGACGAGCCAGACGAGCCACAGCAGCGGGTATTTGTCGAGCAGCGTGAGCCCGGAATAAGAGAGCCCGTTCCGGATCAGGAAGAAATCGGACAGCGCGCCGATGAGAAAGGCAATTAACGCGAAAGCCGCAGGCTGAATATTCATAAGGCCCTCCACACGCCGGAGGATGAATTGGGTCGCATGAAATCTACCGCTTCGGAGCGAAACTGCAAAGCGCCAGCGGGCGGACGCCGAAAACGCGCTCACGCCGCCGCATTCGACGCGCCGAGCTCGTCGAACGCCGCAGTGAGACGCTGCCGCACGATTTTGGGATCGGTCGCGGTGAGAACGCTGCCGCGATACATTTTCAGAAGATGCGCCGGCGCGCCGGCGATCGCGGCGGCGGTATCGAGCGCCCAGCCGAGATGTTTGCGCGCATGGCGGAGCCCGACGGCAAGGCCGTAATGCGCGAGCATCTCGTCATAGAGCGCGCCGACGAGCGCGAGCTGTTCGGCAAGCGTAGGCGGTGCCTGGCGTTGGCCGGTCGCGAGATAATGCGCCAAGTGACCTGGAAACCACGGCCGGCCCTGCGCGCCGCGGCCGACCATCACGGCATCGGCGCCCGAGGCGGCAAGCGCCGCGTCGGCATCGTCGAAATTCTCGACGTCGCCGTTGACGACGACCGGGATCGACACGGCGTCCTTGACGGCGCGCACCGCCGCCCAATCGGCGCGGCCCTTGTAGAACTGACAGCGGGTGCGGCCGTGCACGGTGACAATCCGTACGCCGGCCGCTTCCGCGCGCCGCGCCAGACCCGGCGCGTTCTTCGAAAAATCGTCCCAGCCGAGCCGCATCTTGAGCGTCACCGGCACCCGCACCGCCTCAACCACGGCGTCGATCAAAGTGAGCGCATGATCGGGATCGCGCATCAAAGCCGAGCCCGACGCGCCATTGGTCACGTGCCTCGCCGGACAGCCCATATTGATGTCGATAATGTCGGCGCCGGCGCCTTCGGCGATGCGCGCGCCTTCGGCCATCCAGAACGCCTCGCAGCCGGCGATCTGGACGACGTGCAATCCCGTGCCGTGGTCGGCAAGACGCTGGTGCGCGATGCGCTTGCCCTTGTGCTCGTCTTGGGCGAGCGCTGCGCATGCGGTCATTTCCGAGATCACGAGCCCCGCGCCGTGCGCCGCGGCCTGACGGCGAAACGGCGCATCGGTGACGCCGGACATCGGCGCCAGGAACACCGGATTAGGCAGCGCGATTTTGCCTATGGAGATGGACTTCATGTGCGCTTTCATCTGCATTTTCAGGCCGCCGCTTCGCGCCGGAAAATAACACTCAAATTATTGGCCGGCATCTGTACGGTCTCGACGAGCGCGAAATTGTGGCGCCCGGCGAGCGCGGCAACATCGTCGAGATCGCGGATGCCCCATAGCGGATTTCGGGCGCGTAGATCGGCGTCGAACGCCGCATTGCTTGGCGCTGTGTGACGGCCGCCGATCTTATAAGGACCGTAGAGATACAGAAGGCCGCCGGGCGGCAGGATGCGCCCGGCTCCCGCCATCAGGCCTTCGGCCGCCGCCCACGGCGAGATGTGAATCATGTTGTTGCACATCACCGCGTCGGCGCGTTCGACCGGCCACTGCGCCGCCGTCACGTCGAGCCGCAACGGCACGAGGAGATTTGCAGCTTCGGCATCGCTCCGATGGGCCGCGATGCTCGAGAGCGCTTGCGCGTCGGGATCTGTCGGCTGCCAGATGAGTGACGACAGTTCTTTCGCAAAATAGACCGCATGCTCGCCGCTGCCACTGGCGATTTCGAGGACCAGTCCCCGCGGCGGCAGCACGCGCTTGAGGACGCCGAGGATCGGATCGCGGTTACGGGCGACATGCGGACGAT
>CAVXFY010000009.1:0-2065000 GCA_963761185.1 uncultured Alphaproteobacteria bacterium | reverse complement strand
TGACGCACCGCAAACGGCGGGGCATCGTGGCCGGCACCGCATTCGCCCATTGAATTGATGCCTCGCGATGATGGGCGGCTACGGAGGATGACGCGAGTTCTTTCTCCGCCGAGCTTGTGACCGGGGCGGGCACGGTTCGGTACTTTCGTTATCCCGCGTGCGGCCGCAAACGACGCAGCCGGGGGACACGCGGACCGCTTTTGGGGACGTCGTTACGACGTGGTCAGGGGACGTGGTCTTGGACCAGGCTAGGCTGCGTAGCGCGCGGGATTTTAGCCATCGGCGCATCGACGCCCGCATGGACGCCGCGGTCATCGATCTCGGCAATGAGCCGCCGCTTTCGGTCGACGGCGGCGCCGGCGGCCTGATCGATCGGCGCCGGCTCTCGGTACAATGGTTTTCCGGAACGATCCTCACCGGTTTATGCGGCGCGGCTCTCATGGGCGGGGCCGTTTTTGCTTCCCTTGACGGCGAGACCAACTTTGCCTCCGCGCCCGAGCAGGTCGAAAGCGCGCTGCGCGGCGCGATCTCCAGCATCGGCGATCACTTGAACGCGTTGCGCAAGACTGACCGGCTGCCGCCGATCAGCGAGCCGAGCGTGGCGCGGCAAGCGTTGCGCATTCCGACCTCGACCCACGTCCGCGATCGCGAAATGGTGCGGATGCGGCCCTTCATCCGCGTCACCGGCAATCTAACGCTGACGACCACCGATCTGTCCGCGAAAATCCCGCCCTACAATCCGCAAAAGCTGCTCACCGACAGCGTCGGCGGCGACGATCAGGCGCCAGCAGCCGAGCCCGACGCCGAAGTGAGCTTCGTCGAATGCGATCTGGTCGCACCGATCACCAAGAATAAAGTCGCCACGCCTGGCGCCTGCGATCTCAATTCGCTGTTGCCGAAAGTGAAGGCCTCGACGCTGTTGCCGCTCGACGAGGTGCTGGCGCGCGTACGCGACGTCGCCTCAACCGCCGGCTCCGGCCCCGGCATCTCGTCAAGCCTGTTGGCGAGCGCCGGCGCGACGTCTGGCGTCGACACGTCCGGCCTGAAAATGAATTACGCGCCGGAGGCCAATCCCGACACCTATTTCGGCTTCGTGCCGCGCGTCGTGCCGGAGAACGTGACGCTGTTGCCGAAGACGACGAGCGTGGTGAACGGCGGCGGCGACTGGAGCGAGCGGCAGATCGTCGTCAAGAAGGGCGAAACGGTCGGCTCCATTCTGCGCGAGCTCGGTGCTCAGTCCGATGAGATCAAGGCGATCATCGCCGTGATCGGACCCGCGGCGCTCGATGGCGGGCTCAAGGACGGGCAGAAGCTGCGCGTTCTGGTGACGCCGGCGGGGCTCGGCCACATGCAGCCGCTGCGCGTCATTATCGCGGGCGACTCCGGCATCACGGCCGCGGTCGCGCTGTCCGATCTCGGCCAATATGTCCCGGTCGACATCCGCAATATCGATACCGGTGTGGCCGAAAGCACGCCCGACGAGCAGGCCAATGCCGACGACGATTCAAGCGGCGTGCCGCTCTATCAGAGTCTCTACGAGACGGCGCTGCGCAACAAAGTGCCGGACTCGGTGATCGAAGACCTTGTCCGCATCTATTCCTACGACGTCGATTTCGAACGCAAAGTGCAGCCCGGCGACAGTTTCGACGTGCTCTATTCCGACGACGAGACCGGCGATGGCCACCCGGAAGTGCGCTACGCTTCGCTGACCGTCGGCGGCGAGACCAAGAAATACTACCGCTTCCAGACCGCCGACGACGGCGTGTCCGATTACTACGATGAGACCGGCAAGAGCGCGAAGAAGTTCCTGGTGCGCAAGCCCGTCGCCGTCGGCATCGTGACCTCGCCGTTCGGCTGGCGCACCCATCCGCTCCTCCATGTCAGCGAATTGCATTCAGGCGTCGATTGGGGCGCGCCCTATGGCACGCCGATCTTCGCCGCCGGCAACGGCGAGATCGAGGAAGCCGGCCTCAAGGGCGGCTACGGCAAATATGTCCGCATCAAGCACGCCAACGGCTACGAGACCGCCTACGGCCACATGACCGCCTTCGCCAAGGGCATCGATGTCGGCTCTAAAGTGCGGCAAGGTCAGGTGATCGGCTTCGTCGGTTCGTCCGGCATGTCGACCGGCTCGCACGTGCATTTCGAGATCATTGTCAACGACCGTTTCGTCGATCCGATGCGCATCAAGCTGCCGCGCGGCCGCGTGCTCGACGGCGCGACCTTGGCGAGCTTCGAGAAAGACCGCGACCAGCTCGACGCCGTGCTATCGCACGGCCCCTCGACCGCGCATGTCGCGCAGGCGCACTGAGCGTCGCGGGGCTGAGACTCCATCCGCTCATTCCCGCGAAAGCGGGAATCCAGAGGATTGTCGCGAAGCTCGGAGCAAGCCCGCTGGGTCCCCGCTTTCGCGGGGACGAGCGGACTAGGTTCGGCGCGATTTACGCCGCCTGGGCCACCTTCGCGCCGTTGAAGACGAGGCCGTCCTTGCCGGCGGTGACCGCGACCTTCTCGCCGTCCTTGATGCGGCCGGAGAGAATGAACTCGGCGAGCGGATCCTGCACCGACTTTTGAATGACGCGCTTCAACGGCCGCGCGCCGTAAGCCGGGTCGTAGCCCTTGTCGGCGAGCCAATCGCGCGCCTTGGCGTCGAGCGTGAGCGAGATCTTGCGGTCCTCCAGAAGTTTTTGCAGATGCGCGATCTGGATTTCGACGATGCGCCCCATCTGCTCGCGCTTGAGCCTGTGGAACAGGATGATCTCGTCGACGCGGTTGAGGAACTCCGGCCGGAAATGCGCCCGCACCTCCGCCATCACCTGACCGCGCACCGCCTCTGAGTCCTCGCCGTCGGCTTGCGCCACGAGATATTCGGCGCCGAGATTGGAGGTCATCACGATGAGCGTGTTGCGGAAGTCGACCGTGCGCCCCTGCCCGTCGGTCAAGCGCCCGTCGTCGAGCACTTGCAGGAGCACGTTGAACACGTCGGGATGCGCCTTCTCGATCTCGTCGAACAGGATGACCTGATAGGGCCGCCGCCGCACCGCTTCGGTAAGCGCACCTCCCTCCTCATAGCCGACATAGCCCGGAGGCGCGCCGATGAGGCGGGCCACCGAATGCTTCTCCATGTATTCCGACATGTCGATGCGCACGAGCGCGTGCTCGTCGTCGAACAGATATTGTGCCAGCGCTTTCGTCAGCTCGGTCTTGCCGACACCCGTGGGTCCGAGGAACATGAATGAACCGATCGGCCGGTTCGGGTCCTGCAAGCCGGCGCGCGCGCGGCGCACCGCGGTCGAAACGGCCTTCACCGCTTCGGCTTGGCCGACGACGCGCTGACTGAGCGCATCCTCCATCTTGAGCAGCTTTTCGCGCTCGCCTTCGAGCATGCGATCGACCGGGATGCCGGTCCAGCGCGACACGACCTGGGCAATATTGTCCGCCGTCACAGCTTCGGATGCGACGCCTGAACTCGACGCCGCCTCGG
The DNA here is from genome assembly GCA_963761185.1 of uncultured Alphaproteobacteria bacterium. Taxonomy (GTDB): domain Bacteria; phylum Pseudomonadota; class Alphaproteobacteria; order Rhizobiales; family Xanthobacteraceae; genus BOG-931. The sequence goes on along the minus strand of CAVXFY010000009.1, from coordinate 2,061,516 downwards.
TGTCCTTCAGCCGGCTCTCGAGCTGCGGGATGACCGAGTACTGCAATTCGCCGGCGCGCTGATAATCGCCGCGGCGGACGGCGTCGGCGAGATCGTTCTTCGCCTTCTCGAGCTGCTTCTGCAATTCGGCGGCCGACGACAGCTTGTCCTTCTCGGCCTTCCATTTCGCGGTGAGCGCATCGGCTTTTTCCTGCAAGCCGGCCAGATCCTTCTCGAGCCGCTTGAGGCGGTCCTTCGAGGCCGCATCGGTCTCTTTCTTCAGCGCCTCCTGCTCGATCTTCATGCGCACGATTTCGCGATCGAGATTGTCGAGCTCTTCGGGCTTGGAATCGATCTGCATGCGCAACCGCGCCGCCGCCTCGTCGACGAGGTCGATCGCCTTGTCGGGCAGGAAGCGGTTGGTGATGTAGCGGTTCGACAGCGTCGCTGCCGCCACGAGCGCCGCGTCGGTGACTTTCACTTTATGATGGGCTTCATATTTTTCCTTCAGGCCGCGTAGAATCGAGATCGTGTCCTCGACGGTCGGCTCATCGACGTAAACCGGCTGGAAGCGCCGCGCCAAAGCCGCGTCCTTCTCGATATATTTCTTATATTCGTCAAGCGTCGTTGCGCCGACGCAATGCAATTCGCCACGCGCAAGCGCCGGCTTGAGCAGATTGGACGCATCCATTGCGCCGTCGGCTTTGCCGGCGCCGATGATGGTGTGCATCTCGTCGATGAAGAGGATGTAGGCGCCGGCCGAGCCGGTCACCTCCTGCAGCACCGCCTTGAGCCGCTCCTCGAACTCGCCGCGATATTTGGCGCCCGCGATCAGCGCGCCCATGTCGAGCGCCAGAAGCTTCTTGTCCTCGAGGCTCTCCGGCACGTCGCCGTTGACGATGCGCAACGCCAGGCCTTCGACGATCGCCGTCTTGCCGACGCCCGGCTCGCCGATCAGCACCGGATTGTTCTTGGTCCGCCGCGACAGAACTTGAATCGTGCGGCGGATTTCCTCATCACGTCCAATGACAGGATCAAGCTTGCCGTCACGCGCCGCCTGCGTGAGGTCACGCGCATATTTCTTCAGCGCGTCATAGGCGTTCTCGGCCGTCGCGCTATCGGCGGTGCGACCCTTGCGCAGCGCCTCGATCGCGGCATTGAGGGTCTGCGGCGTGACGCCGGCCTTGGCCAGGATCTTGCCGGCCTCGCTGTTCTTCTCCAGCGCCAATGCGAGCAGGAGCCGTTCGACGGTGACAAAGCTGTCGCCGGCCTTTTCGCCCGCCTTTTCCGCGGTGTCGAACACGCGCGCCAAAGCCGGATCGAGATAAACTTGGCCGGCCCCGCCACCGGACACTTTCGGCCGCTTGGCAAGCGCCGCCTCGACGGCCGACAACGCCGCGCGCGAATTGCCGCCGGCGCGGTCGATCAGCCCCGCCGCGAGCCCTTCCGGGTCGTCGAGCAGGACTTTTAAGAGATGTTCGGGAGCGAATTGCTGATGTCCCTCGCGCTGCGCGAGCGACTGGGCGGACTGCACGAAACCGCGGCTGCGGTCGGTATATTTTTCAAAATCCATGTCTCTTCCCTCGGCCTGTCCCGGTGCCTCGAAAGCGCTACCGGACCATCGTCATTGGGTTTCTAGCGATTTGAGCCGGCCAAACCATGACGCAAATCAAGGCCGGCCGGAAGGTTTTGGCGGGAACCCCGAAGGCGAACCCCCGTGGATGAATATGGGGGTGGGAACCGGCGGGAAAAGAGGTAGAGGAGGCAATTTCCTCCCCTTGTGGGAGGGGTTAGGGGTGGGGGTCGAGAGGAAGTACAGCCGTCGACGCTGCGCCGCAGTCGGCAGTACGTCGTGACGTGGCTTCTCCGCGGGGATGGTCGCGCACCAAACACGTTATCAGGGCGTGGTAATCAGCGGCCCGCCCGCATCTCAGATCGGGTGAAGGACGTTTGAACATGTGCAAAGGGGATCAGATCGACTTTGCATAGAGCCGCGCGTACTGAGACCGCGTCGCAATAACCGATTGACACACGCGCAACGCGGAAACAGGATTTGCTCGCGAATCCGCCCCGCATTCACGAGGGCGCTGGGACCACTAGGGGAGGAACGCCGTGAACGACACACATTTGAAGACACTTGCCAAGCTCGAGCCGGCCGAGATGGACATCTTGGTCGCGGATGTCAGCGACGAAGCGCTCGAAGCCGCAGCGGGCATGGGGCCGGCAGACGCCTTTACCATCGCCATGTGCACCGGCCAGTCGGAGTGCCCGTTCTAAGCGCGGCGCGCTCCCCTTACAGCGCCGCGACCGCGCTCACTTCGATCAGGAACTGCTCCTGCACCAGGCGGTCGATGATCAACAGCGTGTTCGGCGGATAGGCGCCGTTCGCAAACATTTTGGGAAATTCGCGGCTGCGATAGGCCATGAATTTCGCGATGTCCTGCGAATGCACGAGATAGGTCGTGAACTCGACCACATTGGCAAAGCTCGCGCCCTGCGACGACAGCGCCGCGCCGAGATTGGCGAAGACGAGGCCGCACTGGGCGTCGAAATCGGCGGGCGTGCCGTCCTTGCCGGCGCCGACTTGGCCGGCGATGAATAGAAACTCCGACGCCTTGACGCGGGTGATCTGCGAATATTGCCCGAGCGGCTTGCCGAGGCTCTCGGGATTGATGATCTGGATTTGCGGTGGCGACATCGGGCGGCTCCTCTGCTGTGTCCGAGGCAAAGATTATCCGAGAGCGCGCCGTAACTCACGATCCAATCTCAGTACTTATGAGGCGACCGTAGAGGCAGATTTGCCCATTGATGTCGCGCCCGCCACCGTTTGGGCGTGCGATCAATGAGAACTTGGCGTTGCGGTCAGCGCTGTCTCAAATGCGTCTGAGCCAGGACACCGGCAGGGGGAGGTTACAAGAAAAACTAACCGGCCCGGCGTTCGCCGTAGTCGCGGTCTTTCTTCTTCGCGCCGGAGCGCGTGACGGTCTTGATGGCGAGCGGTGGCCTGCCGGATTTTTCCGCGATCTCGCGGTCCTGCTCGATGAGGAAGCCGTGCGCCGGCTTGTCGCCGTCGAGCCCGCCGAGAAGCTCGCGCGGCACCTTGCGGTTCGAGCGCTGCGAGCCGTCTTCGTAGATGACGTCGAACATGACGAATTCGGAATTCAATCCCGGCTTTCTTGGCATTGTTGTTCTCCTTGTTCGCCGTTGCCGCTCGAGAGGCGTAGATAGGAACCGATCTGAAAACCTGTATCCGTCCGAATCAAATCTCAGGGCTGCGTTTGGGAAGGGCTTAAAAAATAAAACACCGGCGCCATTAAGGCGCCGGTGTGACAGGCGGAATTTAAGGTTACGCGGACTGCAGATTGGCCGCGGCCGACTTGCCGCTGCGGCGGTCGGCTTCGACGTCGAACGACACTTTCTGCCCCTCGACCAGCGTGCGCATGCCGGCGCGCTCGACGGCGGAGATATGGACGAACACGTCCGGGCCGCCGCCATCCTGCACGATGAAGCCGTAACCCTTTTGGGCGTTGAAGAACTTGACGGTACCTTGAGCCATGATGGCCTCCTTAAAGACGCAAAACACGTTTGCGGCCGTGCAAACCATTTCGCACGGTCTTCAATCCGGATTTCGCGTGGTCTTGAGTAAGGCCGGGATATGCTCCCGCGCGCACCAGCAAGGCAGGCTAAATCGGAGTGTCGGCTATATAAAGGTGGGCAAGCCCTTTTGCAATGCGGGTTTTTGCCGTGTCGGGAACGTGGTGAGCGCCCGGTTTTACCGCCGCCGGCACTTTATTTTCAATGTCTCCTTGCGCGCGTCTTGCGCGGGCTGTGCGCCTTCCCATTTGTCCGGCCGTGCGATGAGGCTTTTGCCGCACGTTGGGGCGCAAGGACGGACTAAAGGACGGACGAAGATGGCTTATTCTCGTGGGGCTGGTTTTGCTGGCGACTTTGCCGGGTTCCGCGACTTTGCGCGTTACGCCCAAGCTGCGGCCCAAAGTGCGTCCAATGCTGCGCGCCCCTATGACGCGCAGTCACGCCGCTCAGCGCTCGATCGGCTCGACAGGCTCGCCATCATGTTCGACACGGCGTTCGTCGTGCCGGGCACCAATGTGCGCTTCGGCGTGGAATCGGTGCTGCGGCTGATCCCCGGCATCGGCGATGTCCTGGCGTCGGCACTGTCGTGCTATCTGCTCGTCGAGGCGCACCGGCTCGGCGTGCCGAAGTTTCTGTTCGCGCGCATGGTGATGAACGTGCTCTTGGAAGGCACGGTCGGCGCCGTGCCGATCGCGGGCGACGCCTTCGACGTGATGTTCCGCGCCAACCGCCGCAACGTCGCGCTGCTGCGCGAGCATTTCACCCGCGTCGGTTATTAGAGCATGATCCCGAAAGTGGGAACCGGTTTCCCGCCTTCGCGAAGCCCGCTTCGGCGGGCGAAGGAAGGTCGGAAAAGATCATGTTCCAATGACGCGGAAGGACGCGGCCGTTTTCAGGTTCTCGTGTTAAGATTCATCCGACTCATTGATTCGGATACGGCGAGACCCAGCTGCTTTCAAGCACAGGACGGTACTGACAGGCGATGAACATTCACGCGGCGCTTGCCAAGACCGGCTCAAAGACGCCTGCCAAAACACCCTCGCAGCCTCGCTACCTGATGTGCCCGCCGCGCTATTTCGCGGTCAGTTACAGCATCAATCCCTGGATGGATCCGGCCGCCTGGACCGCGGGCGCGTCGGCCCTTCATGCGCAGGCCGAGCTGCAATGGGACGGTCTGCGCCGCGTCCTGCAGGGGCTCGGCGCCGCGGTCGAGACCGTCGAAGCCGCGCCGGGCCTGCCGGACCTCGTCTTCACCGCCAACGCCGCCGTCGTGCTCGACGGCAAGGCGGTGCTAGCGCGGTTCCGTCACGGCGAGCGGCAGGACGAGGAGCCGGTCTTTCTCGAAGGCTTTGCCGCGCTCAAAGCGCGCGGCTTCATCGACGAAATTCTGGAACTGCCCGAGGGCGTCATGCTCGAAGGCGCCGGCGATTGCATTTTCGATCCGGCGCGCGGATTGTTGTGGATGGGCTGCGGCTTCCGCTCGGACGCGGCCGCCGCCGAAGTGATGGAGCGCGAATTCGGCGTGCGTTGTCTGACGCTGCCGCTCGCCGATCCCCGCTTCTATCATCTCGACACGGCGTTCTGCGCGCTGCCTTGCGGCGGCGTCATCTACTATCCGCAAGCGTTCACGCCCGAGGCGCTGGTCGTGATCCACGACGAGGTCGCGCCGGCCGACCGTATCGCGCTCAATCTCGCCGACGCGGCGCGCTTTGCCGCCAACGCCGTCTGCGTCGAGCGCACCATCGTGCTGTCGCGTTGCAGCGACGCCTTGCGGCGCAAGCTCGAATTGCGCGGCTATGCGGTTGTCGAAACGCCGCTCGATGTGTTTCAAAAGAGCGGCGGCTCGGCCTGTTGTCTGACGCTGCGGCTCGATCATCGCGCGATCGCAGCGCAGGCTGCCAGCGCTGAACCAGCCGCCGCTCGGGTCGCGCAGCGCGCTGAATCTGCGCGCTGAACTATTCCGTCGCTTCGACGATGCGGATGTCGCGCACCGCGCCGTCGCCGAGCGCCTTCAGCGCCTCCTGATAAGCTGGAGACTGGTAGGCGGCGATGGCCTTTTCGACGCTCGGAAATTCCGAGATGACGATGCGTTCCTTCTGCCCGGCCTCGAAGGCGGCGACGGCGGCGCCCCGCGCGATATAGCGCGCGCCGAACGGCGTCGTCGCCAAAGGCGCGAGCTTGGCATAGGCTTCGACTTTTTTCGGATCGGAAATCGAACGATAGACGGTGACCCAATAGGCTTTCGGCATGTGTGAACTCCCCAAGAACGATGCAGTGGCTGGACTTTTTATTTAAGCATGATCTTGTCCGAAAATCGGAATCCACTTTTCGGGATCATGCTCTGGGCACTCACGACAAGGCCACTCACGACATCAGTTCGTCGGGCAGCGAGTCGGGCGTATAGTTACGCGGCGTATTATTGCTTATCAGCCGCATGAATGGCCAGACGAGGAGAACGCCCATTGCCATCGGGATCAGCGCATGCGGATCGCCGGTGACGATCGCAAGAACGAGCGGGGTGACGACGAAGAACAGGCCGGCGACGACCATTGTGGCCAGCCCGAACTTGTAGCGTCCCGACGACATGCCGGCGGTGAAGCGGGTCGCGTGGTTGGCCGAGGTCACGAGCCGGCCGTGCAGATCGCGGACGAAGTCGCGGTAGATCCGGGTTTGCGCCGCGGCCGGCAATCCGTTCGCCGCAGCGTTCGAGACCGTGATCGCCGAGCCGTCGTTGAATTCGATTCTGCACTGGTCGATGACGTTGCTGGCATTGCCGAGCGCCGCCGTGCTCAGATGAATGGCTGTGATCGTGGTGAAATCCGCCGTCCGCGGGCGGTCGTTGACGGTGAAGGCGATGCCGCTGTCGCTGACCGTGATGCCGTGCGTCGCGATGCGCCAAAAGAAGCGCGGACCGCCAGCGACGGTGAAAGAGACGTCGTAGGTCTGCGTCTCAACGCGCTGCAGCGTGAGTTCGGCCATGGTCGGGCGACGCCAAAGAGGCGGGAAGACCCCCCGCAAAGCTCTTTGTCGATCGAGGCGGCCCTAAGGTTCACGAATACCGCCCACCGCGTTTGCCGGACGCTGATCGCGGATTTTGCTAGGATAAGAGCCAAATCCGTCAACGGCGCCCGCCTGGGAGACCCAGTCCATGTCGTTTTTCCGCTCGCTGTTCGGCCGCGGCGCGGCCGCGAGTTCCGAAGCCGCGGCAAAACCCGCAGCCCCGATCGAATACAAGGGCTATGTGATCTGCGCCGCGCCGTACAAGACCAACGGCCAATATCAGACCGCCGGCACCATCGCCCGCGAGATCGACGGCGTGCGCAAGGAACACCGCTTCATCCGCGCCGACGCCTATGTCTCCTACGACGATGCGGTGACGTTTACCGAGAACAAGGCGCGCCAGATCGTCGACCTGCAGGGCGACAAGATTTTCGATTAGAGCAGGATCCCGAAAAAGCCTGCCCTCGGACTTGATCCGAGGGTGGATACCGGTTTTTGGCCAAGATCGTGCTCAGGAAATGTCACACGCCTTCGACGATGCGCAGGTCGCGCTCGCAGGCATTGCCGAGCACTTTGAGCGCCGCCTGATAGCCCGGACCGTCATGCGCGGCTGCGGCCTGTTCCACGCTGTCGAACTCGATCAGCACGGAGCGCTGCTTGAGCCCCTTTTCGTAGGCCTTAGCCGCGGTGCCGCGCGCCAGAAAGCGGCCGCCGCCGGCCGAAATCGCAGGTCCGGCGAGCTTGGCGTATTCCGCCAGCGCGTCCGCATTGGACACCGAAAAATACGTCGCGATCCAATAGGCTTTGGCCATGTCTGCCTCCCGTGATGGTTTCGGGCGGCACACTATCGGCCGGAAGCAGCGAAGGCGAGAGCGTCAGGTCAGATCGGCAAATCAGAAACCCGACGGCCGAAAGCGCCGCTTGCTTACGCCGCCTGCTCGTCGTGGCGGTCGGGCTTCTCGCCCTTGAGCTGCTTGAGCAGCGTGCGCAGCGAGGCGATTTCGGCCTCCAGCATGGCGACGCGCTGGACGACCTCGTTCTCCGAAAGCTTGGCGTCGCTGGAGCGGCGATGCTCGGTCGCGGCAAAGGCGAGGCCGATCTCGTCGTTGCGCCGCCATTGCACCTTGGCGCGGAAGGACTGGTCGCGCTGCGGGATGTAGAGGTCGAACACGTCGGGCAGCGTCACCGTGTCGGAGAAGACGATGCGGGCGCCCTTCTCGGACATGTCGCGGATGAGGCAGAACAGCGCGCCGCGCTTGCGGCTGACATAGACGAAACCGCGCAGAAAACTCTTGGTCCGTCGGGAATTGCGGCGTTCGCCCATCCTCGCCCTCGGCAGCATAGTTACTGCCAATTTACGCCGCAGCCATTAATGGCCTATTACCGAGGAGATTCTGTAAAAAACCCAACAGCTTCAGACTGTTGTCTCAAACCACCGGCGCCGGTCTCACCACGCCGAAAACAAGCGGCCGAGATCGTAGATCAAGGCGCCCACCGCGCAGGCCACCAAGCCGCTGCCGACCAAGCCGAGCACAATGGCCGACTCCACCCGGTCGAGCGTGCTTTTCTTGAAATGGCCGCTGTCGAAATGAGGCCTGGCAAATTGGCCCAAGATATTGACCATGAGTGCCACCCGTGTCGTTGTCCGTACCAAGGTTGGCAGCCGCCCTCAGGCTGCCGAGCTAAGCGCTCCCCCCTCGACCTATCTAACAACCGACTCGAATGTTCGGCATGTTGCGCCGCGGCGGGGCAGCTTTGCAACAACCGCGTGGCTTGCAACCGCCTCGCCCGCTTCACAAAATCTAACAAATCGCCCGCCCCCAAATTGGCACCCACAACCGGCGCCCCGACCTTGCTCCCGCCTGTCGCCAAGCATGCCGGTTTGGCTTAACGTTCTTCACCTCGAATTTAGCGAAAAACAGCGCGTCAGAGAGCAACGGAGGAATAAGGGATGCACGTGTTCAGCGTGGTCGAACAGGCCGAGTTCAATCCCAAAAAACACGTCGAAAAGATTCTCGGCACTATCGAGGAAGGCGACGTCACGGTGGCCTGCTGGGAGCCGGGCCAGATCAGCCCCTACCACTGCCACCCCGACGCGACGGAAATCTATTTCTGCTTTGAGGGCGGCGGCACCATGCGCACGCCGAGCGAAACCATTGTCGTCAAGCCCGGCGCCTTCGTCGTTCACCCGCCCGGCGAGGTGCACGAATATGCCAACGGCGCGCACCGCACGCTGTTGTTCCGCGTCCGCTACGGCGTCGACATGGCCGCCCGCCACCTCGATTGGCGCGGCCGCGACGGCTGGACGCAAAGCGCGGAAGACGCCGCCTATTACCGCGCCCACCCGGTGGGCGTGTAGAACTCCGTCACCCTGAGGTGCGAGCGAAGCAAGCCTCGAAGGGCGACGGCCCCAGCGCCTCGGCCGTCCATCCTTCGAGGGCCGCTGCGCGGCCGCCTCAGGATGACGGATCAGATAAACCAGCCCTTACTGATACTGATAACGGGCCGGCGCGTGATTCAACGGCGCACCGTTCGGTTGACAGAAATCGGCATTGCCGCGCTTGGCCGAAAGGCACTGCTCCATGGTCTGGTAGGCGCATTCCCGCGCCGGTCCCGTCAGCAGGCAGAAATTGTGGTGCATGTAGCCGGATTGCGCGGCGGCGGGCGAAACGCCGAATGCGCCGAGCGCCGCACCGAACAACATCGAGGACATCAAGAGCCGCATGGAGGAATCTCCTTCTCGCCTCCCCATCGACAAAGTGGGGATCGAGCCGTTCCTGATAAACCCCAGTGCGTTCACTTCATCGTCATGGCCAGACTTGATCCGGCCATCCACGTCTTTCCGTTGGAGAAAAGTGAGACGTAGATGCCCGGCACAAGGCCGGGCATGGCGGCTGAGAAGGATGACTTGGAACCGCCGGCTTGCTAACACGCTCCGCAAACTCGGCCGACACGAAGGGGGGAATAAATGTTTCGTAAACCGCACTGTCCCGTGATCGCCATCGAAGAGCATTATTGGGACGAGGAACTCGAGAAAACTTACGTCGGCGGCGAAGCCGGCCGGCCCGGCGACCAGATGAACCGCCTGCACGATTTCGGCTCGATCCGCATCAAGGAAATGGACGAGGCCGGCATCGACATGCAGGTGCTCTCGCACGGCGCGCCGTCGACGCAAAAGCTCCCGGCCGCGACCGCCGCCGCCATGGCGAGCCGGGTCAACGACCGGCTCGCCGCGGTCGTCGCCAAGAATCCGTCACGCTTCGCCGCTTTCGCCGCGCTGCCGACCGCCGTGCCGGACGCCGCCGCCGACGAACTTGAGCGCACAGCGTCGCTCGGCTTCAAGGGCGCCATGCTGCACGGGTTGTCGAACGGCGAATTCCTCGACGACAAGAAATTCTGGCCGATCTATGCGCGCGCCGAGAAGCTCGATCTGCCGATCTATATGCATCCGTCACTGCCGCATGCCGACGTGATCAAGGCCTACTACGCCGATTACGTCAAAGACTTCCCGATGCTCACGCGCGCCACGTGGGGCTATACGGTGGAGACCGCGACGCTCGCCATCCGTCTGGTGCTGTCCGGCGTGTTCGAGAGACATCCGAAGCTGAAAATCATCCTCGGCCATCTCGGCGAGACGCTGCCGTTCCTGGTCTGGCGCGTCGATCACACGTTGGCGCGGCCGGGCCAGAAGGCGATGAGCTTCCGCGACATTTTCTGCAACAACTTCTACGTCACCACGAGCGGCAATTTTTCCAATCCCGCGCTGCTGTGCTGCGTCATGGAAATGGGCATCGACCGCATCCTGTTCGCCGTGGACTGGCCCTTCGTCATGAACCCGCCGGCCACCAAATGGATGGAAGGCGTGCCGCTGTGCGACGAGGACAAGGCCAAGATCCTGTCAGGCAACGCCAAGCGCTTGCTCAAGATGTGATGTGGTTACCCTCCCCCGCTATCGCGGGGGAGGGTAACGAACATCGCTGCCGGCGGAAGCTCTGTTGTCGCCGCCGACGCTATCGCGGACCGAGATAGCGGAAGATAGTCTGCTCCCACCACGCGCTGTGCACGGCGCTCAGGATCGCGACGTCGAGCGTGTTTCGCAGCGGGCTGTTTCTGGGCAGGACGAAAGCGTATTCTTGAGGATCGAATGTCGCGTCGACCAATTCGAGCGAGGACGAATAGCGTTGCCGGATCACCCAGGCCAACAGCGGCTTGTCATAAACGAATGCGTCGACCTTGTGCGCGCGCAGCGCGTCGAGGCCGTCCTGCAAGGTCGCAAATTTCCGATAAGCGATTTGCTGATGCGTCAGCGCCTCCTCGGTGGAGGTTCCAGCGATCGCTCCAACCCTGACCGTCGACAAATCGCTGACGCCGTGCACCGCGCCCTGCAGATGTCTGATCGTGAGCACCGAGGTGATGCTCGCCGTGAACACCGCGATCGTGACGATCGAGCCGACCATCCAGAGGATCGCAACAATTCGTCCGGGCAAGGTTTGCGGCCCGAAATTTCCGGTGCTGCGTTGCGTCATCGCCACCGTCGACCACCAGACGCCCGAGCTCAGCCCCTTCTTCAAGCCGCCGCCGAAATCCTCGTTGTGGCGCCGCTCGAACAGCCAGACCAGAAAGCCAACCCCCAGAGCCAAACCGATCAGCGAGACAATGGCCTGCGCAAAGCCGAATGACGTCAGGGTGCGGATGATGGGCCGCCAGCTCGCCTCACCGCCAACCGGAACGGCGATGCCAAGTCCCGTTGCGTAGAACGGCTGGGTGAAATCGAGAATCCGCGCACGCCCGGCCGTCACGGTGAGCGCCGCCACGGCGAGATCGAATTTTCCCGCAGCGACCCCGTCGATCAGCCCCTGCACATCCGGCTCCTCGACGAAGCGGTAGCGCAGGTGCAAATCGTCGGCGACGTGGCGCCAGAGATCGATGCTGATGCCTTGCCAGGTGCCGTCGTCGGCCTTCATGGCAAAGGGCGGCGCTTCCTTGGTGCCGATCACCAATTCTTTTTGCGGCGCAACGTCGGCATTCTCGGGTGACTGGGCGGGAGACTGGGCATATACGGGCGCGGCGAACATCAGCACCGCGCCGATGGTCGCGGCGATCATGGCCGCAGCAATCATGGCCAGTGGACGCATCACAACGCACTCCCCGACAACTCTGCACGCCCAATTCATAGGTCTAAGAGCGCCAATCTAACATCAAACTTAAGCCGCGGGGCGAAGTTTGACGCGCTAAGGCAGGGCCAGCGCGAATTGCTGGATCAGCGACGGCAGGATCTGCTCAGCGCACAACAGATACCAGGCGATCAGCGAGGCGGCGGCGAACAGATCGTAGAGCTTCGAGCGCCGCAGCGATTTCAGACGTCCCGCCGCCGCGGCGGTCCGCCTGCGGGCCCTCGTCAAGCGCCGGCGCCGCCGATTTCATGACGCAAAAGCCGGCGTCCGCGAGGCAGACGCGCCGCGGACCCCGGCTCTGAGTGAGTTGTTGCCGATTGCCATTCACCGCCCCGCGCCGGCATCACGATGAGGATCGTCATCATGCCCGGCTGGAATCGCGACAACGGTAGCACGTCTCAATCGGCAGGTAACGTGACAGGTAACGCGTCAGGAAACGCGTCGAGCAACGCGTCAGGCAACGGCCTTTAGCGTTCGACGCCGAATTGGCCGCGCCGCGCGTGCGTGACGCTCTTGGCGGCGTGGCTGTCGACATAGCCCGGGGCATAGGCGTAGAGGCCCGAGCCGTAGCCGTCGGGCGAGGGATAACCGGCGCGGTCGCTGCTGGCGATGGTGCCGGTCGTATAGGCGCTCTGCGCCAGCGCGGCGGAAGAGACGCCAAGCGACGCACCAAGCGACGCGCCGAGAACGAGCGCCGTCGCCACGATGATTTTGTTCAGGGTCATGGTTTTATGTCCTTTGCAGTTCCACATTCTTCGCAATAGGAAACCCGGCCGAGCGGGCCGGGTTTCTCAAGTTCCGTAGATGCAGAATTAGCTTTGCGACGCGATGCCGGCGCCGTGCGTCGCATCTTCGAAGGTCGCGGCATGAGCAAAAGCCGGGGCCGAGATGACGGCCATGGCAAGAGCAATAATCGCGATGAGCTTCTTCATGGTAGTTCTCCTTATTTGTGTTAATTCGTGCGGCGCGCAGTGCTTGGCCGTACGGGCTGCAAATAAGCGCAATGCCGGCGGCAATAACCCCATCGTCGTCGAACACAGTGTTGCGTGAGGCTGAATAATAAAAATGTGAACGCAGCTTCGCGCGCGATCACGTCGCGAAATGCGGCGAAACCGTGCAAGCATGTGATATTCATCACGCGCGGCGGCGCTGGTGAGCGGCTCCGCCGTTAAAGTCGGCGAGCTTCCGCGGTTGCGACAGCATCGGCACCGTCATCCGGGCACGATCCGGCGTGGCCGCGCCAACAACTTTCCATCAGCAAAGAAAAATTGTATAGGCAATAGAGTAGGATGCGTGGCGCGGTGTTGAGCATCCACCCGGACATGCCTTGTTGCGAAATAAAGGCAGGCCGGACTGAGGGACGCCAATCACCGATCATATTACGGACGAGCTTCGATGCTTCAAACTCCTGCTCCGATCAAGGCGGCCGAACTGACAGCGCGACAGATCGTCATGCTGTTCCCGACGCCGATGTTTACGGGGAAGTTATCCGACTTGAGTTTGTGCGACCGGGTCGAGAAAGTCGTACGCCAGATCCAGAAATCGGGGAAAGGCGCGTATTCTCCCAAGGGAGCGAGCCCGGCCTATATGACCGGCGACGACCTCCACACGGTTCCCGAGATGAAAGAGCTGGTCGACGTGGTCATGGCGGAGTCGGCAAAGGTGCTCGACGCCTACGCGGTCAAGCGGGATTCCCACTACATCACCAGCATGTGGGCGAACATCACGCATCCGAACCACCGCCAGCACATGCACGTGCATCCGAACTGCCTGCTCAGCGGCCTCGTCTATATCAAGACGCCGCCGAATTGCGGTCCGACGATGTTCGCTTCGCCGCGGCGGCTGACGAAAAATCTGGAACCCAGATTTCTGGAAAAGAACGATCTCAATTCCGACTACGCGATCTTTCCGGCCGAGAAGGGCCGCATGCTGATCTGGCCGAGCCACATTCCGCATGCGGTCGAGCAAGGCACCGCCGACGAAAGCGAGGAGCGCATCGTCGTCCCCTTCAACATCATGATCCGCGGCCTCATCGAGCTGTTCACGGCGAGCTTGGATTTGAGCTGAAGGCGCGTTTTTTTCACGCCGCCGCTATTCCGAGCCCGTCGCGGATCGTGGCGACGAAGCGCGCGAAGGCTGCGGCATCGCCCGGGCGCGGCGGGCCAAAACCCCAGATCGGCTTCGGCCATAGCGGATCGTCCCTGCGCCGCGCGACGATGTGGACGTGAAGCTGCGGCACGACATTGCCGATGGCGCCGACATTGATCTTGTCGCAGCCGGTCGCGCGCTTGAGCACGGCCGATACTTGCACGATCTCGTCCATCAGAAGCGCCGCGTCATCGCGCAGATCGGCGATCTCGACGACGCCGGCGCGGCGCGGCACCAGGATCAGCCATGGATAATCGGCCTCATTGATCGACAGCACCCGCGACAGCCGCAGGTCGCCGACCGGGGCCGTATCGGCATGAAGCTGGGGATGAAGCGTCCAGGCGGCGTCCGGCGCTGTCCGTGATGATGGATCGGTCATGCGGTTCCATTTTGCACGGCTCCACCCGCATAAGCGAGATCGTCGGAAAAATCCGGCGATGACGAAATAAATGCCCCCTGTCGGGCCTGTTTCGGCTCCGTTAACCGGCGGCTGCTATTGAACCCCGGCGAGCCGCGCTTCGGGGGTTTCGGCGCGCTCGCCGAGTGCGCAGCCCATGTCTCAAATCGCGGCCGGCCTGTTCGCCGGGGTCAGTCAATCCACCGGCAATGCGCTCCTCCTCGGCGCCGATGCGCTGATCTATTTCACCGTGCTCTCAGCCTTGTTCCGCGCCCGCCACCGCATCGGCATCGGCGCGTTCTTCTGCGCGCTCGGCGTCATGCATTTCCTCGAAACCTATCTGGCCTCGATCCTCTATGTCGCCTTGCCGTTCGGGATCATCGCCTCGCCGGGCTCGACCGTCCTGTTCACCGGCAAGCTGATGCTGCTGCTTCTGGTTTATATCCGCGAGGACGCGGTCGTGGTGCGGCAGCCGATCTATGGCCTGCTGATCGGCAACCTCCTCTTGTTTGCGCTCGCCTTTCTGGTGCGCCAGCACGGCGCCGCGGCGCTTGCGGCCGACCGCCGCGCCGATTTCGCCTTCCTCGACGAGATGGGCGCGCTGATGGTGTGGGGCACGCTGATCCTGTTCGCCGACTGCATCATGATGATCCTGATCTACGAGCGGCTGCGCCCGCTGTTCGGCGAGCATGTGCTGGGGCGGCTCGCGCTCACCGGCGCGCTCGTCCTGTCGTTCGATCAGGTCGCGTTCTATGCCGGCTTGCGCCATCTCACCGGCGCGCCGCTTTCGGTTCTGTTCGGCGGCTGGGTGGCGAAGATGGCCGCGGTCGCGATCTACAGCGCGCTCGGCAGCGCCTATCTGCGCCGCGTGGAACTGCCGCGCGGCGACGTGAAGCGGCCGCCGCGCGTGATCGACGTGTTCGATCTTCTGACCTATCGCGAGCGCTATGAGGATCTTCTGGCGCGTTCGGGCCGCGATGCGTTGACCGGCGCGCTCGATCGCGGGCGGCTCGAATATTTGGGACGCAAGCGCGTCGAGGAGGCGGTGCAGGCCGGCCGCCCGCTCAGCCTGCTCATCATCGACATCGACCATTTCAAGAGCTTCAACGACCGCTTCGGCCACGCCTCCGGCGACATCGTGTTGTTGCGCATCGTGCGCATCATCATGGCGACCGTCGGCCTCGAGGATTCGGTGTTCCGCTATGGCGGTGAGGAATTCGTGGTGATCGCCGACGCGCTGCCGCGGGCGGCGGCGCTGGCGCTCGGCGAAAACATCCGCCGCACCGTAGCGAGCCACATGGAGGCCGAGACGCCGCTTGTCACCGTCAGCATCGGGCTTGCCACCTGCGCCGACGACGCGTCGGACTATGACGGCCTGTTCGCCTGCGCCGACCGGCGGCTCTATATGGCGAAATCGGCCGGGCGGAATTGCGTGGTCGGCGAGAGCGGCAGCGATAGCGGCGCGCCGCGGCTCGCTTGGGCCGGGTAGGCTAGATTAATCATCGGAGCATGATCTTTTCCGAAAACCGGTTTCCACTTTTCGGGATCATGCTCTGTGATCATCGCGGCGCGCAGCTCTGCGCGAAAGCACCGCGGGCTTTGACGAAATCCGCCGTGTTCATCTTGTCGTCCTCGATGATGTCGTTCAGCGCGATCGCGAGATCGTGACAGGCGGCGCGGTCAATTGGTACCGCTCGCGGCACGGCCAGCGGCGAGGATTGCGGCAAAGACTCTGGCGTCGCCGCTGGCGCCGGCGCAGGCGACGCGGGGCCGCAGGTGTTCACGACCACCGCGAATGTGTCGCGATAGAGCGCGGTCGCGTCCATCTTGCCGTCAAGCAGCGAGACGAGCCCGTTGACCGCCTCATGGCACGGACCCGGACCCGGGCGTGGCGCGGCGAGCGCGGGCGAAGCGCAAGTTGCAGCCGCGATCGCAAGTGCCGCTGCGGCGATGAGGTAAAGCTGGCGCATGTCCAAGCCTCTTACTATGACAGGGGCCGGTCCGTCATCAAGAGTGCAAGGAAATGCCCGCATGAAGCTCGCCGTGCCTGACATGATCTCGAACTCCTATTTTCCCGCGGAGGCCGCAGTCGAGCTCGGCTTCTTTCAGGCCGAGGGGCTCGATGTCGAGCTTGAGCTGATCTTTCCGGTCGACAAGGCCTATCTGGCGCTGCGCGACGGCGCGGTGGATTTCGTTGGCGGTTCGGCGCATTCGGCGCTGGCGGCGTTTCCGCGGTTCGATGGCGCAAAGCTCATCTGCGCGCAGGCGCAGGGCATGTACTGGTTTCTCGTCATGCACACCGATATCGGCGCCAAGCGCGGCGACCTTTCCGCCGTCAAAGGCCGCAGCATCGGCGCAGCGCCGTGGGTGGATAAAGGCTTGCGCGGGCTTCTCGCCGCAGCCGGCATCGATCTTGCCCGCGACGGCGTGACCATTGCGCCGGTGCCGGGCTCGCTCGGCGCCGGCGTCAATTTCGGCGTCACGGCAGCCAAGGCGCTCGAGGACCGCAAGATCGACGGCTTCTGGGCAAACGGGATGGGCGCCGAAGTGGCGCTGCGCCGCGGCGTCGGCACGCTCGTGATCGACGTGCGCCGCGGCGACGGGCCGAAGGAGAGCTTCAACTACACGGCCGCCACGATCGCAACGAGCGACAGACTGATCGCGCGCGCGCCGGAACAGGCGGCAGCCGCTGTGCGGGCCATCGTCAAGACGCAGACCGCTTTGAAGAAGGACGTGACGCAGGCGAGGAAAGTCGGCGACCAATTGTTCCCGCCGTCGGAAGCCGCTTTGATCACCGATCTGATCCGCCGCGATCTGCCCTATTACGACGCGACGCTGTCGCGGGAGTTCGTCGCCGGGATGAGCGGCTTTGCCCGCAAGCAAGGCATTCTCGACACCGATCTCGTCTACGAAAACGTCGTCGCGACGCAGTTCAGTTCGCTGTGGCAGGCGTGACGGAGAGCCTCGCGTTTATTTCTTCGGCGCTGTCAGCCGCTCGTCCGGCGGGGCGATCTCGGTGACGAGATCGCCGACGAGCTTTTTCTTCGGCAGCGGCAGAAGCTTCATCTCGCCTTCGCGCAGCCGCGTGGTGCAGGCATATTCGACCTTGCCGTCGATCAACATCATGCATTCCTTGCAGGCATTGGCATTGATGCAGGAGAAGCGGAAGGCGAGCGTCGGATCGGCATGCGCACGGATATGGCGCAGCCCGTCGAGCACGGTCTGGCCGGGCACGAACGGCACCTCGAAGCGCTCGATCGTGTGCGGCTCGTTTGCGGCACCGCGCTGAATGAGAAGGGTCGCGTTCATGCCTGGGCGTGCACCTTTTGCACCGGTTGCGCGGCCGCGTGTGACGACAGGCTGAGAGCGCCGCCGCGCAGCTCCAGGATCTGATTGAACTTAAAGCGCGGATCGAGACCGGGAAAATCTTCGCGCTGATGGGCGCCGCGGCTCTCCTGCCGCGCTTTGGCGGCAAGGCAGACGCTACGCGCGACGAGCGTCATGTTGCGCAGATCGAGCCAATCGGTCAGCACGGCGTCGGACGGCTCGCCCGACGACATCGGATCGGGACCGACGACCTTCGCGATACGGTCGATCTCGGCGAGCGCGTCATTGAGCTTTGTCTCGGTGCGGAACGGACCGACCTTGTCCGTCATCACCGCTTGAAGATCGACGATCAGGGCTGCCGGATTGGCGGCCATTTTCGTCGTGCGCCGTCGTAGCAAATCGAGCGCCGGCGAAGCCGCGCGCGACGTCCAGCGTTGCTTGTTTGCAGTGCGCGCGGCCGCCGCGGCGCTCTTGCCGGCGCGGGCGCCAAATACCAAGGCCTCGGTGATCGCGTTGCCGGACAGGCGCGTCGCGCCATTGGCGCCGCCGACCGCTTCGCCGGCTGCGAACAGGTTCGGCACGCGGGTCTCAAAGCGCGTGTCCACCTTCACGCCGCCCATGTGGTAGTGCGCGATCGGCGAAACCTCGATCGGCTGTTTGGTGAGATCGATGCCGTTTGCGGCCAGCGTATCGATCACCGGACCGAAATTGCGGCGCAGCTCGGCCTCCGGCACGTGTTGAAAGCTTAGATAGGCGCCGCCCGCCGGACTGCCGCGCCCGGCTTCGACTTCTTTCAAGATCGCGTAAGTCGCGAGATCGCGCGTCAGCACATAGGTGCCGTCGTTGCGGCTGTTGGCGGTCGCGTAATTCTGCTCGAATTCGGCCATCTGACCGTTGAGCAGCCTGCCGCCGAGCTTATAGCGAAACGGATCCCACATGATCGGATCGAGCCCGACGAGCCGCGGCGCGAGGTGACCGATGGGGAAGAACTGCACGAATTCCATGTCGATTAATTGCGCGCCGGCGCGCAGCGCCAGCGCATAGCCGTCGCCGCCCATATTGAGCGACGCGCTGTTGCGCCGGTAGAGCCGCGTCAGCCCGCCGGTCGCGATTACGATCGCCTTCGCCGCGATGGCAACAGGCTCTCCGCTCTGCATGTGGATTGCGGTGGCGCCGCAGGCGACGCCGTCTTCGAGCGCGATGTCGACGATCATCAGATCGCCGATGCGGCGGATCGCCGACTGGTTCTGCATCTGATGCCGTAGCGTCTTCGACACCGCAGGGCCGGTGCGCAGGAAATCGACATAGACGCAACGCGGCCGGTCGTGGCCCGGCGCATGCGCCTGCTTGATATGGCCGTTCTCGCGCGCCCAGCCGACGTTCCAGCCGTCCATTTCGAGAATGCGAGTCGGGCCGTCCTGGCACAGGATCGCCGAGAGCGGTTCGTCGCACAGGCCGTAGCCGGCGGCGAGCGTATCGGCGAGATGATATTCCCAGCTGTCGGGCGTCTGCGCACCGACCGCGGCCGCGACCGTCATCATCGCCATCACGGTTGCGCCGCCGCGGCCGATCAAGCTCCTATCGGCGAGGATGACGGACGCGCCGCTCTTGGCCGCTTCCAGCGCCGCATACATGCCGGCGCCGCCGGACCCGACAATCAGGACGTCGGTTTCAAGCTCGATCACGGCAATACCCTTCGCGGCGCGCCTGGGGCGCGCACCTCAGGGTGGCGGAACAAAGATCAGTTGTCCAGGAACGAGCGTAGCTTGCGCGAGCGCGACGGATGCTTGAGCTTGCGCAGGGCCTTGGCCTCGATCTGGCGAATACGCTCGCGGGTCACCGAGAACTGCTGGCCGACTTCTTCGAGCGTGTGATCGGTGTTCATGCCGATGCCGAAGCGCATGCGCAGCACGCGCTCTTCGCGCGGCGTCAGCGAAGCGAGCACGCGGGTCGTGGTCTCGCGCAGGTTCGACTGGATCGCGGCGTCGATCGGCAGGATCGCGTTCTTGTCCTCGATAAAATCGCCGAGATGCGAATCCTCTTCGTCGCCGATCGGCGTCTCGAGCGACAGCGGCTCCTTGGCGATCTTGAGAACCTTGCGCACCTTTTCGAGCGGCATGCCGAGCTTCTCGGCGAGCTCTTCCGGCGTCGGCTCGCGGCCGATCTCGTTGAGCATCTGGCGCGAGGTGCGCACGATCTTGTTGATGGTCTCGATCATATGCACCGGAATGCGGATGGTGCGCGCCTGATCGGCGATCGAGCGCGTGATCGCCTGCCGGATCCACCACGTCGCATAGGTCGAGAACTTGTAACCGCGGCGATATTCGAACTTATCGACCGCCTTCATCAGGCCGATATTGCCTTCCTGGATGAGATCGAGGAATTGCAGGCCGCGATTGGTGTATTTCTTGGCGATGGAGATGACGAGGCGCAGGTTCGCTTCGACCATTTCCTTCTTGGCCTGGCGCGCTTCGCGCTCGCCCTTCTGCACCATGTGCACGATCTTGCGGAACTCGCCGATCTCGAGCCCGGTCTCGGTGGCAAGCGTGTGGATATGCGTGCGCAGTTCCTTGATGCGGTCCTTGTCGCGGGCGACGAAATTCTTCCAGCCCTTGGCCGAGAGTTTCGAGACGCGGTTGAGCCAGCGCGGATCGAGTCGGAGCCCTGATAGTTGCGCAGGAACTCGTCACGGCTGACGCCGTGGCTTTCGGAAAGCCGCATCAGGCGGCCTTCATGGCCGACCAGCCGCTTGTTGATGTCGTAAAGCTGCTCGACCAGCGCATCGATGCGCGCCTGATTAAGCCGCAGCGACTTCACTTCGGCGATAACATCTTCTTTGAGCTTCCGGTATTTGCGCTCTTGGTTCGGCGACAACTTTTCGGCGGCGCTACTTAGCTTGTTCTGGATGTCAATTTCCTGCAGGCGGCGCAGGCGCTTGAACGCGTCGGCGATGTTGTCGAAGGTCTCGAGCACTTTCGGCTTGAGTTCGGCTTCGATCGCGGCGAGCGACATCGAATTCTCGAGATCGTCCTCGTCCATGTCGTTGTCGGCGATCGCGGCCTCTTCGCCGCCTTCCTCGGCGGCAGCGCCGCCAGCATGATTCCCCATGGGCTTAAACGGCGTCGCGGCCGGCGGCGCCGACGGCGGCGCTACGGCCTGAACCGGCTGGGCTACGAAACCGGGCGCGCCCGGCACCATGCCCACAGCCATGCCGTTGCGGCGGGGGCGTTCGGATCGCCGCCGGGCGGGACCGCGGGTCCCTGCTTGGCGTCGGGGCCGGCATAGGTCGCCTCGAGGTCGATGATGTCGCGGAGAAAGACCTTTCCTTCGTTCAATTCGTCGCGCCAGATAATGACGGCCTGGAAGGTCAGCGGGCTTTCGCAGAGCCCAGCGATCATGGCTTCGCGGCCGGCCTCGATGCGTTTAGCGATGGCGATTTCGCCTTCGCGCGACAGCAGCTCCACCGAGCCCATTTCGCGCAGATACATCCGCACCGGATCGTCGGTGCGCTCGGCCGGCTCCTTGGCCTCGGATTTCGCCGGCACCTTCGATTTGACCTCAACCAGTTCGCCGGATTCGCTCTCTTCTTCCTCTTCGGCTTCCTCGCGGCTTTCCTCGTCGTCGGCCTCGGCCTCCTCGGTCTCCACGACGTTGATGCCCATCTCGCTCATCATCGCGAGAATGTCCTCGATCTTCTCGGAAGTGACCTCTTCCGATGGCATGACCGCATTGAGCTGTTCGTAGGTGACATAGCCGCGCTTCTTCGCCGACTTGATCATCTTCTTGACGGCGGCGTCGGAGAGATCGAGCAGCGGCAGCGGTGCATCCGGAGTTTCCGGGGCGTCCTTCTCCGGGGCGTCGGAATCCTTCGGCGGGGCCGCCTTGGTTTTGGTCGGAACGGTTTTAGTGGCCGCGCTCTTGGTTGCCATATTCATCTTCTCCACGGGCAGTCCCGGGTCCCTGACTTGGTCCCCTACCCTATGGTGTGAGAATCACACCCTGCGGGGGCCCAGCGCTCGAACCTGACCCAAAGCAGTTTGGGCCGTTCTTGTTGGGCCATTGGCCTAGTCCGCGCAGGTGTTTCCTAGCGGATTGGGCCCTAGCCGAAAAGGGCTGCGTCAGCCAGGGGATATCCCAGCCGCCACCGCCCAAATCGGAGGCCGAATGTGTCGGAACTCCGTTAAGCTCCGACTAACCCTAAAAAACCGGCGGGAGCGACCTCTTATTCCCTCGACCGGCTGCCGTCCAGCACGGCAAAGCCCTAACGCCCGAACACCTTCCGGTCCGGTCCGGGATGACGCCAACGCCACCCTATCCAGGTACGCCTCAGAGCGATTTGGCTGCCCGGCCCGACGAGGCGCCGAAGCCCTCGATCAGGGCCTCGGTTCCGTCGAGCGTGGACAGTCTGGATTTGACATCGCGAAGCCGCGCATAGTTTGCCTCGGTATTGTCCTGGCCGAGCGCCGCCTCTGCGTCTCTCAGTTCCCTAGTTAGGGAATGCCACTGCGTATGCAAGGCGACAAGCTGCTTCCAGGTCAGCAAAACATCGGATTCTGCTGCAGCTTCGGGCCTGCGCGCCCCAGACCGAGGGCGTGGTGATGGTGCGCCCGATTCGGCCGAGAAGCTCGGAAAAACCCTGCTTGCCAAGCTCGGCTGCGAGCGCCGCCCGCTCGGCGACGCCCGCGTGCTCGGGGTCCTGCGGCGCGCTGTGCGCGAAATCGTCGGCGAAGTGGTGGGCAAAGACGTCGATCAGAGCGCCTTTGAGCTTTTGCGTGTCGGCATGGCGGAATTCCGCGGCGGCAAGTTCCTCGAGATGGTCGTGAAGCAGCCAGGGGTGATTGATCGCCATGAGCAGGATCAACGCTTCGCGGCGCGGGATCGCGGCGCGATGGCCGCGATGCAGCGGGCCCGCGGCAAGATGCGGGCTCGCCACGACATAAGTTTCATCTTGGCCGAACGGCGCCGCACCGGGCCGCGCAGCGCGCGAACCGCGGCGGCCGCTCTCGCCGAAGCCTTTTTGTCCGTAATCCCCATGGCCGAAATTTTGGCCGAAATTTCTCTGGCCGAAAGACCTCTGACCGAAACCTCCCGGCCGCGACGACACATTGACCGGCGCAAAAATCTGCCGCAGCCGCCCGGAAAAATCCTGCCGATAATAGCGGCGCACCGTCTCGTCGGCGATTGTCCCCGTTACGTCGGCGATGCGCGCTTCAAGCGCGGCGCGGCGCTCCGGCGTGTCGAAGGCGCCGGCTTCGCTCTCTCGCGACCACAAAACTTGTCCGAGCGGGCGTGCGCTTGAGAGCACGTCCTCGATCGCGTCGCGGCCGCCGGAGCGCGCCAGATCGTCGGGATCCTGGCCGTCGGGAAGGCTTGCAAATTTGATGCTCTTGCCGGGCTTGAGGAATGGCAGCGCGAGATCGACGGCGCGGTAGGCGGCGCGGCGGCCGGCATCGTCGCCGTCGAAGCACAGGATCGGCTCGTCCGCCATCCGCCACATCAGGCCCAATTGATCGGCGGTGAGCGCCGTGCCGAGCGGCGCCACCGTCCCTTCGAAGCCGGCGGTCACCATGGCAATGACGTCGACATAGCCTTCGACCGCGATGACGCGGGCGCCGTCATGCGCGGCCTTGCGCGCACTGGCGATGTTGTAGAGCGTTCCGCCTTTGTGGAAGAGCGGCGTCTCCGGCGAGTTCAGATATTTCGCGGAGACTTCTTTATCCAGCGCGCGGCCGCCAAAGGCGATGACGCGGCCGCGCCAATCGCTGATCGGGAACATCACGCGATCGCGAAAGCGATCGTAGGGAACCGAGATTTCCTCGCCGGCGACGAGGAGACCGGCTTCGACCATATCCTCGACCGGAATTTTCAGAGCGCCGAGATGTTCTTTCAGCGCATATTGGTCCGGCAGCGCATAGCCGAGACGGAATTTGAGCTGCGTCGCCGCATGCAGGCCGCGATCGAGCAGATAGCCGCGGCCGCGGGCGCCGTTTCTCGACGCCAGCGTCGCTTCGAAGAACTTTGCCGCGAGCTCGACGATGTCGTGCAGCGTCTTCCGGCGCTCTTCCTGCGCTTGCGCCTCGCGCGTCATCACCGGCAGCGGCACGCCGGCCTGGTTTGCCAGCCGCTCGACGGCTTCCGGGAAGCTCACGCCCTCGGTGAGCATCAGGAAATCGAAAATGTTGCCGTTCTTGCCGGAGGAGAAGTCGAACCACATCGCCTTCTGGTCGTTGACGAAGAACGACGGCGTCTTTTCCTGGTTGAACGGCGACAGCCCCTTCCATTCGCGCCCGGCTTTGCGCAATTTCACGCGCCGGCCCACGACTTCCGAGACCGGAAGCCGCGCGCGCAGCTCATCGAGAAATTGCGGCGTGAATCGCATGGTGATTCGCCAAGGTAGCGGGGCGGTGGCGCGAAGATAGGGCGGCTAGGCGCCGCGGCAAGGCCGGAGTAGCTTGTCCCGGTTATCCACAGGTAGAATTAGGCCTTTTTGCTTCTGCGGTCCCGCTGGGGTCCTGCACCGCGCAAAGGCTTCTTAGCCCGCCGCCGCTTGCGCCGGCGAAGCGGCGCGATTTCCGAGGCGGTCGCATCATAGGTGCGGCGCTCGGGCGCCGGCTCGCAGCCCTCGAAGTCGTACTCGTCAAAGACGGTTTCCATCACGGCATAGGGTGGGCCGTTGTACCAACTCGGATCGTCGTCGTGATTGAGCCGGATGGCGGCGATGGTGCGCTTGCCGACATCGGTGCAGCGCCAACGGCCGCTCGCGGTCAAGAATTCGCAGCCGATGTGAAAATCGGCGCGCTTCATCGGCGGCAGACGGCCGGTCCAGATTTGCACGATGGACGTACGCTTTGCCTTGCGCCGCTTGGCCATTCGACGCTTTGTCGCAGAGTCGCGCCGCGATGGGAACGATCAATCCTCCGGCCCCATGCCGGCTTGCTTGACTACCTGTTGCGCCACCGCGCGATCTTCTTCGATCTGCTTGGCGAATTCGTCGGGCGTGTTGGTCGCGCCGACGAGGCTGCGGTCCTTCAGCTGCTTCTGCGCGAAATCCGGATCGGCGACGATGGCCGCGACTTCCTTGGCGATGCGGTCGACGATCGGCCGCGGCGTGCCGGCCGGCGCGAACAGGCCGTACCAGCCGCGCGACGGCGGGCCGTTATAGCCGATCTCCTTCAAAGTCGGCACATTGGGGAAGTTCGGCGAATGAATGTTGTTGAGCATCACCAGCGAGGTCATGGTGCCGGCCTTGATCTGACCGATGACGTTGCCTTCGCCGAACAACCCGATCGGCGTCGAGCCGCTCAAGATCGCGTTCACCGCCTCGCCACCGCCCTTGAACGGCACGCGCACCCAGTCGGCGCCGCGCTCCTTCTTCAGCGTTTCCATGTAGAGCACCATCGGCGCACCGGGCGTCGTATAGGACAATGTGCCGGGCCTCGCCTTCGACAACGCGACGAGCTCATCGACATTCTTCACTTTCAGATCGGAATTCACCACCAGAACGTGAAGCAGATCGAACAGTTTGGTGATCGGCTGCAGGCCATGCACCGGATCGAACGGCATGTCCTTGATCAGGAACTGGTTGTAGATCAGCGGATCGGCATTGATGATGCAGATCGTGTAGCCGTCAGGCGCCGAATCCTGGCACGCCCGCGCGCCGACATTCTGCATGCCGCCGGGCCGGTTTTCGATCACGATCGGCTTGCCGAGCTTCGGCCCGAGCTTTTCCGCGAGCGCGCGCATGAACACGTCGCTGATGCCGCCCGGGCTCGTCGTCGTCAGCGTGCGGATCGGGCGGTCCGGCCAATCCTCCGCCGACGCGCCCGAAATCGGCACGAGCAAGGCCATGCAAGTTGCGAGCAAAAACGAAAATGAGCGGCGCACGGACGTTCTCCCTTTTGATATTGGTGGCGAGCTTAGCATTCTTTGTTCTCGCCGCGCCTTTGGACGCTGTTATTTAGCTGCGTGCTTTGTCCCGTCGTTTAATTCACCCGGTCGCCGTCGGCGGTGAAACCGAACAGCCGCTGCACGCGATAATACCGCGCCGAACGCGGCTGCGTGATCCCCCATTGGTCGGAGCGGCCGGGCGCGTATTTCCAATAGCTCGACGGCCGCGGCTGGTAGCCGTCGTCGATCTGGAGCACCTCGGCGGCGTATTCGAGCGGCATTTCGTCGGGACCGCAGAAATAGGCGAACACATTGTCGCCCGGCCCGTGGCGGCCGGGGCCCCATTCGATCGGATAGCCGTTGTCCTTCATGCGCCCCATGCCGCGCATCACCGAATTGAACTCGGGCATCTCGAACGCGACATGATTGAGCGTCGGCAGATTGGTCTTGGCGAGCACGATCGAGGAATGATCGGTATTGTCGCAATGCAGGAACCACAGCGGCGCATTGTCGTCGACGACGCGAAAGCCGAGCGCCTGCGTGAAGAATTTCAAGGTCGCATCGAAATCGCGGGTGTTGAGATTGACATGCACGATCTTGCGCGGCCGGTCCGGCCGGTCCGCAGTGTCGGTGTGATCAGCGGCTTCGCAGACAAAGGCGAGGTTGCGGCCGTCGGGATCCTTCAGGCCAAAGCCGTAACCGCCGCCGCCGATCGCGACTTGTCCCGGCGCGCCCGGCTTGCCGCCGGCCACCGTGACCGCCTTATGCAGCGCATCGACGGATTTGCGGTCGGCGACGTCGAACACGATGCGGATCACCGCGGGCTGCGCGCCGACATGCAGACCGAGCAAATGATGGTAGCCGGCCGTGCCACGGAAATAGCGCGCCGCGTTCCGCGTCTCCACGGGCGCCAACATCCACACGGTCTCGTAAAACCGCACGGCTTCTTCGAGATTGGTGGTCGCAAGCTCGACGCTGCGCACGCCGCGAATAAGACAGGACGGCATTTCGGTTCTTCCCTATCCCAAATTCATGCCCAAACTTGGACCATTGCGCGCAAAATGCCGCCGAAGGGCGGGCAGGATGTCCGCTTTCGCCCGCGATGGCAATCGGCCCGCGCGCCGGCCGAGATCTTGCGTGTGAGCATGATCTTTTCCGACCTTCCTTCGCCCGCCGAAGCGGGCTTCGCGAAGGCGGGAAACCGGTCTCCACTTTTCGGGATCATGCCCCAAGTCACACAGCCGTCATCCAAAACAATAAGCTGCAATTTTCCAAGCGCATAAGCCGGTCCCCGCATGAATTTTGTCCAGCGATTCACCTTTCTCTTCGCGGCGCCGACTTTCGAATCCGAAGACCTCGAGGGCCTGCGCGTTCAAGAGATCATCGCCGCCATTGCGCGTCTCGGCTTTCAGGTCGTGCGGGCGCCCCGCATCGAGGATGCCGAGCTCGCGGTGCAGACCGACGCCGCGATCGGGTGTCTGGTCGTCGACTGGGGCAAGAAGGGGCTCGAGGGCAAGTCCGCCTCGCTGATCAATCTGATGCGCCGGCGGGGCTTGGAAATGCCGATCATGCTCTTGGTGCGCCGGCGGCGCTTCGAGGACGTGCCGGTGGAGGTTCTCGACTTCATCGACGGCTACGTCTTCCTCGCCGAAGAGACGCCGGAATTCATCGCCCGCAATCTGGTCAGCAAGCTCACGCAATATGCCCAGACCTTGAAGACGCCGTTCTTCGGCGCGCTGGTCGACTACGCCGAAGAGGGCAATCAGCTCTGGACCTGCCCGGGCCACAACGGCGGCGTCTTTTACAGCAGGAGCCCGATCGGCCGCATCTTCATGGAGCATCTCGGCGAGGCGGTGTTTCGCGACGATCTCGACAATTCGATCCTCGAGCTCGGCGACCTCCTCACCCATGAAGGCCCGGCGCTGGCCGCGCAAAAAGAGGCCGCGGAGATTTTCGGCGCCGAGCGAACCTACTTTGTGCTCAACGGCACCTCAGGCTCCAACAAGATCGTCTTGTCTGCGCTGATCGCCGAAGGCGACCTGGTTCTGTTCGACCGCAACAATCACAAGGCGGCGCATCACGGCGCACTGCTCCTTGGCGGCGGTATTCCGATCTATCTGCCGACGAAGCGCAATGCCTATGGCCTGATCGGCCCGATCGAGCCGTCGGCGCTCGATGAGACCGCTATCCGCGAAGCGATCAGGGCCAATCCGCTGGTCGAGGATAAGGACGCCTGGCAGCGCGAGCGGCCGTTCCGCGCTGCCGTCATCGAACAATGCACCTATGACGGCACGATCTACGACGCCCGGCACATTCTCACGCGCATCGGTCCGCTGTGCGATTATATTTTGTTCGACGAAGCCTGGGCCGGCTTCATGAAATTCCATCCGATCTATGCCGGCCGCTTCGCCATGGGGCTGCGCGACTTAGGCGACAGCGCGCCCGGCATCATCGCCACGCAATCGACCCACAAGCAATTGGCGAGCTTTTCGCAGGCCTCGCAGATTCACATCAAGGACAATCATATCCGTGGCCAGCGGCGGCGCGTCGAACATCGCCGCTTCAACGAAAGCTTTTTGCAGCACGCCTCGACCTCGCCGTTCTACCCACTGTTCGCCTCTTTGGATGTCGGCGCGCAGATGATGAAGGGCCGCTCCGGCGAAGTGTTGTGGGACGACACCATCCGGCTCGGCATCGAACTGCGCAAGAAGCTCCGCGCGGTGCGGCAGGAATTCGAACGGCGCGAGCAGGATCCGGCGCGGCGCTGGTTCTTCGACCCCTTCGTGCCGGATCGCGTGCGGCTGCCGGATGCCGCGGTCGACGGCGGCGTTCACGAAGTGCTGTGGGAAAGCGTTGCGACCGACGCGCTGGCGAGCAACGCCAAGTTCTGGGAGTTCCTGCCGGGCGCGCTGTGGCACGGCTTCACCGATATGCTGCCGAGTTTCGCCATCACCGATCCGAACAAGCTGACGCTGTTGACGCCCGGCTTCAACCGCGCCACCGGCGACTACGAGGCCCACGGCATCCCGGCGCCCGTCGTCGCGCAATATCTGCGCGAGAACCGCGTCGTGCCGGAGAAGAACGATCTCAATTCGCTGTTGTTTCTGCTCACGCCCGGCGTCGAAGCAAGCAAGGCCGGCACGCTGGTCAGCGCGCTCGTCGCCTTCAAGCGGCTCTACGACGACAACGCGCTTCTCGACTACGCCATCCCCGAATTCGTCAAGGCGCGGCCGAAACGCTATCGCGGCTTGCGGCTGCGCGATCTGTGCCAGGACATGCATGCATTCTTTCGCGGCGAGAACGTCAGCGCGCTGCAGCAGGCGCAGTTCCTTGCCAAACATCTTCCCGAGCCGGTCATGACGCCGCAGGCGGCGGCGCGCGAGCTTGTCCGCAACAATGTCGACTATCTGCCGATCGGCGACATCGACGGACGCATCGCGACGACGCTGTTCGTCGTCTATCCGCCGGGCATCGCCACGATCGTGCCGGGCGAACGGCTTGGCGGACGCGCCCAGCCGATGATCGACTATCTCAAAGTGTTCGAGCGCGGCAGCAATCTCTTTCCCGGCTTTGAAAGTGAAATCCAGGGCGTCTATCGCGAGACCGACGCCGCCGGAACGATCCGGTTCCACACTTACGTCGTCCGTGAGTGACTCTTCGCCGCTGAGCCATGAACGTTAACGCACCGCCGGTCACCATTCGCGCATCGCGCGACGAAGACGTCGAAGCGATGCTCGCCATCTATCGTTATCATATCGGCCGCGGCGTCGATCCGTCGCTGATGTACGACGCCGAGATGCCCGATCCGGACGACATCAAGAAGCGCCGGCGCACAATGCGCAAGAACCGGCTGCCCCACCTCGTCGCCGAGTGCGGCGGCGCGGTGGTCGGCTATGCTTATGCGGTCCTGTTTCGCAAAAGGCCGGCTTACCGCTACACGCTCAAACACTCGATCTATGTCCACCCCGATCACGTCAATGCCGGAATCGGCCGCGTGCTGTTGCCGGCCTTGATCGATGCCTGCGCTGCTGCCGGATACCGGCAAATGATCGGCTATATCGACGCCGCCAATACCCCGTCGCTGAAGCTGCACCAGTCGTGCGGATTTAGAGAAGTCGGCTACCTGCCGTCGGTCGGCTACAAATTTGGGCACTGGACCGATGTCGTCATGGTACAGCGCTCGCTCGGCGCCGGCGGCACGACGCCGCCGGATGTGTGGCTCTCGGCCGACGGCGGCCAATAACTTTGCTGATCACTCGTAGAGCAGATCACCACCAACATGCCGGCCCTGCCATTCACAGGCCGAGGACATGGCGGCGATCAGTCGTGTGATCGCAATGGACGGGCCGCGGCGCAAAGCGCATCTGCGCCCTCTCCACATGCGCAGCATAGAGGCGTTGCAGCGCCGTCGTAAACAGCGGACCGATCTTGCCGATAGCCAGTGCGGCGGCTGCTCCGAGCGTTGATTTGTTGGTCATGATTTGTCTCCTGCAGGCAAAGCAATGCGATGCCCAGAGCGGCTTTTCAGCTCCGGCATTTTGTTGGAGCACGATCTTTTCTGGAAAAAACCGTCTTCAGCCTTCAGATCACGCCGAAGGGCAGACTATTCCCGGATCATGCGGTAGACGGTAAATATTCAGCCGGTCCCGCGATTTAACCGCAGGATCGGCGAACAGACTGTTCAACAATGTGAAACAATCGCTTCGACGCCAAAACGCGCCGGGCGGCGCGGCGCGGCTAACCGCCGCCCAATAGCTTCTTCACCATCGCGCCCGCCTTGCCGAAATCCATCTGGCCGGAAAAGCGCTGCTTGAGCGCCGCCATGGTGCGGCCCATATCTTTGAGCGTCGCAGCTTCGAGCTCCTTGATGAGCGCGGAGATGACGGTTGCGGCCTCAATGTCGGACATCTGCTTGGGCAGATATTTCGTAATGATCTCGATCTCCTCGCGCTCCTTGGCGGCAAGCTCGGCGCGGCCGGCCTCCTCGTAGATATCGAACGATTCCTGACGCTGCTTCACCATCTTCTGCATCACGTCGACGATCTCGGCATCGCCGAGCTTGAGTCTCTCGGCGCCGCTCGTCTCGCGCTGAAGGATGGCGGCGTTGATCAGCCGCAAGGTCGACACGCGCAACGCCTGACCCGCCTTCATCGCTTCTTTCATGTCGCTATTGATATCGTCCCGGAGCACGTCGAACCTCGCTTTATTGAAATTCAAGATTGCGTGGGCGCGCCGGCCGGCAGCATCCACCATCGCCGCAACGCCACCAGAGCCCACACGCCCTCGACCAGCCCGAACGGCCAGGCGCCTTGCAGAAACCCATAGACCGATCCGAGCGCGCATGCACCTGCGAACAGCAACACGAAGAGCGGATTGCGGTCCTCGAGCGCATAGCAAACCAGCATCGCCGTGACGGCAAAAAGTCCGAATAAAGCGAGCGGATCGAACAGCGTTGCCAACTTATTCACCCCAAATTTCACCGTCGGCTTCGCCGCTTTTGACGCGGCGGAAGCCTGGCGCTATCTAGGCCGCTCATGGCGCACGAACAAGACGATTCCGGCTGGTCGGAGCCCGCTTCGACGGCGCTGTTGGTCCTCGCCGACGGCACCGTGCTCGAAGGCATGGGGCTAGGCGCGACCGGCCATGCCGTGGGCGAAGTCTGCTTCAATACGGCAATGACCGGCTATGAGGAGATCCTCACCGATCCGTCCTATGCCGGGCAGATCATCACCTTCACCTTTCCCCATATCGGCAATGTCGGCACCAACGAGGAAGACATCGAGACCGTCAATCTTGCGGCGACGCCGGGCGCGCGCGGCGTGGTGCTGCATTCCGCGATCACGCAACCGTCGAACTATCGCGCGACGCGCCATCTCGACGCCTGGTTGAAGAACCGCGGCGTCGTCGGGCTCGCCGGCATCGACACCCGCGCGCTGACCGCGCTGATCCGCGAAAAGGGCATGCCGAACGCCGTCATCGCCCACGAGCCGTCCGGCCGCTTCGACCTCGACATGCTCAAGCGCGAAGCGAAGGCCTGGCCGGGCCTGGTCGGCATGGATCTGGTGCCGATGGTGACGACGGGCCAGCGCTTCACCTGGGACGAGACGCCCTGGCAGTGGGGCGAAGGTTACGGCCGGCAGACCGCAACTGAATTTCACGTCGTCGCCATCGATTACGGCATCAAACGCAACATCCTGCGCCAGCTGGCCGGCCACGGCTGCAAGGTCACCGTGGTGCCGGCGACGACATCGGCCGAGGACATATTGGCGCTCGAGCCCGACGGCATTTTCCTGTCCAACGGACCGGGCGATCCGGCGGCGACCGGCGAATATGCCGTGCCAGTGATCCGCGCGCTGATCGAGAAGAAGCCGACCTTCGGTATCTGCCTCGGCCATCAGATGCTGGCGCTCGCGGTCGGCGCCAAGACCATGAAAATGCATCAGGGCCACCACGGCGCCAATCATCCGGTGAAAGACCTTACCACCGGCAAGGTCGAGATCACGTCGATGAACCACGGCTTCGCCGTCGACCGCGCGACGCTGCCGAAGAACGCCGTGGAAACTCATGTGTCTTTGTTCGACGGGTCCAATTGTGGCATCGCGCTCAAGGGCAAGCCGGTCTTCTCGGTGCAATACCATCCGGAAGCTTCACCCGGTCCGCGCGATAGTCACCTTTTATTTGACCGATTTTTAGGCCTGATGCGCGAAGCTAAGTGAATCCAAGTGACGGTGCGCCGGAAGACCGCCGCGGCAGGGCGGAATCCGGCTTAGCGGCGACTTGAAGCCGCGCCGGGGTTAGAAATTCTCAACCCAATGCCCGGTAAAACCGCCGGGATCGCCGGCGCATCGATACGATGCCGGCGTTGGTGCCCATGACACTTGATCTGGCAATTAATCTCGCAATGAACCCGTCCGATCTCGTCACCCTTACATTCGCCGATGACGGCCGGATTCCGAACAATCCGAAACTGCCCTTCGTGCTCTATCGCGGCGGCATCGATCTCGCCGGCAGCCCCGACCCTGAAGAGCTGGTCGAAAAGACCTTCGCGGCCAACGGCTGGGGCGACATGTGGCGTAATGACGGCGTTTATGCCTATCCGCACTATCACTCGACCATCCACGAGGCGATGGCGGTCGCACGCGGGCGCGCCACGGTCCGTTTCGGCGGCGAGAGCGGCCAGGCGATCGACATCCTGCCGGGCGACGTCGTAATCCTGCCGGCCGGCACCGGCCATCAAGGCCTGTTTTCTAGTCCCGGGCTTTTGGTGATCGGCGCTTATCCGCCGAACGGGACATATAATCTCTGCCGCACCAGCAAGGCCGCCCGCACCAAGGCGATCCTGGAAATTCCGCACGTGGCGCCGCCGACGGTTGATCCGGTCTTCGGGCCGCAAGGTCCACTGCTCGAACTGTGGCGGGCATAGCGCCAATCATTTTCAGATTGGACAAGCGTGGCCACCCGTTCAAAAAAACCGCGCGCAATAATCGAATTTTAACCTTGGTTTTTTTTATTAGCTGGCTGCAAAGCCACACGACGAGGTGCGTTCAAAATGAACCCATCCAAGAAGCACTACGCGAGCAAGGTCTACGCGAAAACCGCCATTGAGGTCGCCGACCCTCGCCAACTCGAAGCCAGCCTACTGCTCGAAGCCGCCGCCAAGCTCCAGGCCGTCCACGATTTCATGGCAAGCTTCCTGGAGCGACAAGTCCCGGGGCGACACACCAGTCGGCCTGTCGGAAGCCGTGCTCTACAACCGCCGGCTCTGGCTGATCTTCATCGACGCCGTCACCAACGACCGTAACCGGTTGCCCGCCGAAACGCGTCAGAACATCGCCAATCTCGGCGTGTTCGTGCTCGGCGAAACCTTTTCACTGATGACAAAGCCGAAGCCGGAACATTTGGCTTCGCTCATCAAGATCAACCGCGACCTCGCCGCCGGCCTGTCGGCGAAGCCGAACGGCAAGCCGCCGAAGCTTGCCGCCTGAACGATCGCCGATCGGCGCCGTCACGCGCGCGGCGATGGCGTCACGGCTTGATCTGCAGGTGAAACTCGTCGACGACGTCGGTGTAGCGCTTGAGATCGTCCTGCATAAATTTTGCGTAGGCCGCAGTGCCGTTCTCCGCCATGTGAATGCCGAGCGTCTTCATGCGCTCGGCCATGTCCGGCTCGCGCAGCACTTTCGCGATGGCGGACTGCAGCTTGGCGACGATGGCCGGCGGCACGCCTGCCGACGACTGCAGACCGAGCATGGTTGCGACATCGAAACCCTTGTAGCCGGCTTCATCGCAGGTCGGCACATCGGGCAGCGACACGTCGCGCTGCAGCACCGAGAGGCACAGCGCGCGCAATTTGCCGGTCTGGATCAGAGCGAGCACATTGGAAATGCCCGACCAGCCGGCATCGACTTCGCCGGTCAAGAGCGCGTTCACCAGGCCGGTGCCGCCGCGATAGGGCACGTGCAGCAATTGGATGCCGGCCTGCTGCTCGAAGATGATCATCGTCAGCTGGTGGATCGATCCGGTGCCGGCCGAGCCGAAACTCATGCCGTTGGGTTTGGCTTTGGCGAGCGCGACGAATTCGGCGAGCGTCTTGGCCGGCACCGCCGGCTTGATCACAAGCACGGTCGGCAGCGTGGCGAGCGCGGTGATCGGCGTGAAGTCCTTGAGCCGGTATTTGACGTCGGGATTCATCGCAATGTTGATGGCGAGCGCGCCTGAATCGTTGAGCGAGAGCGTGTAGCCGTCCGGCGGCGCTTCCACGGTTTGATTGGCGGCGATGACGCCGCCGACGCCTGGCACGTCTTCGACGACGAAGGAGTTGTTGAGCACTTCGCTGAGCTTCGCGGAAAGCAGCCGCGCGATCACGTCGGGATTGCCGCCGGCGGCGGAGGCGGCGAGCAATCGCACTGGGTGGTTCGGGTAATTCAGGTCGTCGGCAAGAGCCGCGGAGACAAGTGTCGACAACAAGAGCGCCGCCGCGCCCGATATGCGTCCAATTGTGCTGAGCAACATTGTCTTCCCCCCAATATTCTTATGTCGAGTTCTTTGCGTCCTGTTTGTCAGGTCTCGCCCCAAACCTCGCGCGCCAGATCGCAGACCAGTTCGAGCTTGCGCCGCTGCCCTTCCGGCGTGATCGGATTGCCGGTGTCGACGCTGGCGAAGCCGCATTGCGGGCTGACGGCGAGGCGATCCACCGCGACGAATTTGGTGGCGTCGTCGAGCCGCCGGCGGAGCACCGCCTTGTCCTCCAGCTCCGGCACTTTGGTCGAGACCAGACCGAGCACCACGGATTTGTGACCCGGCACAAAGCGCAGCGGGGTAAAATTGCCCGCGCGCGGTGAGTCGTATTCGAGAAAATAGAACGGGATCTCAAGCGCGTTGAACAGCCGGTCGGCGACCTCTTCGTAGCTGCCTTCGGAATGCCAATGGCCGCCGCGATTGCCGCGGCACAGATGCATACCGATGTGCAGGTCCTTGGGCGCCGCGTGCAACACCCGGTTGGTGACGGCGATATAAGTGTCGATCAGCCGGCTCCAGTCGTCGCCGCGCGCGGCGAGCGCCGCCTGCACGTCGGGATCGCCGAATTTGGCAAACGCCGTCTCATCGATCTGCACATAGTGGCAGCCGGCATCGACCAAAGCGCGAAGCTCGCTGGTGAAAGCCTCCACCGTATCGGACCAGAACCGATCCATGTCCTTATACGCGCTCGCGAGCACCGCGGCATTGCCGCCGCGGAAGTGCAGCGCGCAGGGGCCGGGGATGGTGATCTTCGGCACGCGGTCCGAGTTGGTTTTGAGGAAGGACGCGTCGCCGCCATTGATCGGATGCGTCCATCGCACGCGGCTGCCGATCACGGCCATCGGCTGCGCGCCGCGGCCGCCTTTGCCATCTTCGGCGCCCTTGGCCTCGGCGCCGCCGATCGTGTCGATCGAGAGGTCGCCAAGCTGACGATAGAAAAAGCTGTGATAGGAGCGGCGGCGGAACTCGCCGTCGGTGACGAATTTGAAGCCGAGCTGTTCCTGCAGCGCGATGGCGCCGCGAATGGCCTTGTCTTCGGCCGCGGTCAGCGCTGCCTGATCGATCTCGCCGCGCGCGAAGCGGGCGCGCTCGGCCATCAATTCCGCCGGGCGCAGCAGACTGCCGATATGCTCGGCGCGGAACGGCGGCTTCGCCACCGGCTTCGACGCGGTCACATTGGCGCGGACATTCATGGCGCGACGCTCCCTCAACTTTTATTAATCTTGACCAATCTTGGCCCTGACTCTCGACGGTGTGCGTCAGAAGTCAACGGCGCGGAGACCCCCGAAGCAACATCGCAGAAATGCTGCTCTGCGTGGGTGTTTATAGGTGGGGCGCCTGCCCTTCCCTCCCCGTCGAATCTGGTCTAAGACCCCCCTCGCGCAGGGCAAGCCCTGGCGCCGGCGCGCCTTAAGGGCGCTCTTTTTTTGTAGCTCACAACCAAGTGCGATGCCCAAGCGGACCGACATTTCCTCGATCCTGATCATTGGCGCGGGGCCGATCGTGATCGGCCAGGCCTGCGAGTTCGATTATTCCGGCACCCAGGCCTGCAAGGCGTTGAAGGAAGAGGGCTATCGCGTCGTCCTGGTCAATTCCAATCCGGCAACGATCATGACCGATCCGGAATTGGCGGACGCGACCTATATTGAGCCGATCACGCCGGAGATCGTGGCGAAAATCATCGCCAAAGAGCGCAACGTCCTGCCCGGCGGCTTTGCGCTTCTGCCCACCATGGGTGGGCAGACCGCGCTCAACACCGCGCTGTCGCTGCGCAAGATGGGCATGCTCGAGAAATACGACGTCACCATGATCGGCGCCACCGCCGACGCCATCGACAAGGCGGAGGACCGCAAGCTGTTCCGCGAGGCGATGACCAAGATCGGGCTTGCGACGCCGCGCTCGCATCAGATCAAGACGCTGATCCAGGCGCTCGAAGCGCTCGACGATATCGGCCTGCCGGCGATCATCCGGCCGTCGTTCACGCTCGGCGGCACCGGCGGCGGCATCGCCTATAACAAGGCGGAGTTCATCGAGATCGTCGAACGCGGCATCGACGCCTCGCCCACCTCGGAAGTGCTGATCGAGGAATCCGTGCTCGGCTGGAAAGAGTACGAGATGGAGGTGGTGCGCGACAAAAACGACAATTGCATCATCATCTGCTCGATCGAGAACATCGATCCGATGGGCGTGCATACCGGCAACTCGATCACGGTGGCGCCGGCGCTGACCTTGACCGACAAGGAATATCAGATCATGCGCGACGCCTCGATCGCGGTATTGCGCGAGATCGGCGTCGAGACCGGCGGCTCCAACGTGCAATTCGCCGTCAATCCGGAGGACGGACGGCTCGTCATCATCGAAATGAATCCGCGGGTGTCGCGCTCGTCGGCGCTGGCGTCGAAGGCGACCGGCTTTCCGATCGCCAAGGTCGCGGCGAAACTCGCGGTCGGCTACACGCTCGACGAGATCGCCAACGACATTACCGGCGGCGCGACGCCGGCCTCGTTCGAGCCGACCATCGATTACGTCGTCACCAAGGTGCCGCGCTTTGCCTTCGAGAAATTCCCCGGCGCCGAACAGGTGCTGACCACGTCGATGAAATCGGTCGGCGAGGCCATGGCCATCGGCCGCACCTTCCAGGAGAGCCTGCAGAAGGCGCTGCGCTCGCTCGAAACCGGCCTCACCGGCCTCGACGAGATTGTGATCCCGGGCCTCGATCAGGGCGACGACAAGAACGCCATCCGCGCCGCGCTCGGCACGCCGTCGCCCGATCGTCTGTTGAACGTCGCGCAGGCGATGCGGCTCGGCATGAGCGACGAAGACAT
This sequence comes from uncultured Alphaproteobacteria bacterium, assembly GCA_963761185.1. Classification (GTDB taxonomy): domain Bacteria; phylum Pseudomonadota; class Alphaproteobacteria; order Rhizobiales; family Xanthobacteraceae; genus BOG-931. The sequence continues at coordinate 2,024,167 of CAVXFY010000009.1, read as the reverse complement.
CCACACCGCGTGCCGGATCGATCCGTGGTTTCTGGAACAGATCCGCGGCATTATCGACATGGAAGCGGCGATCCGGAAGAAGGGCCTGCCGACGACGGCGAGCGCCTTGCGACGGCTCAAGGCGATGGGCTTTTCCGACGCGCGGCTCGGCCGGCTCACCGGACTGCAGACGGACGACGTGTCACAGCGCCGCCGCGCGCTCAACGTGCGGCCGATCTTCAAGCGCATCGACACCTGCGCCGCCGAATTCGTGTCTCCCACCGCGTACATGTATTCGACCTACGAAGTGCCGTTCGCCGGCCGCGTGGTCGACGAAGCGGCGCCGTCGGACAGGAAGAAAGTCATCATCCTCGGCGGCGGTCCGAACCGCATCGGACAGGGCATCGAGTTCGATTACTGCTGCTGCCATGCCTGTTTCGCGCTGAAGGAAGTCGGCTACGAAACCATAATGGTCAATTGCAATCCGGAGACAGTGTCGACGGACTACGACACGTCGGACCGGCTCTATTTCGAACCGCTCACCGCCGAAGACGTCATCGAGATCATCGACACCGAGCGCTCGAAGGGCACATTGCACGGCGTCATCGTGCAGTTCGGCGGCCAGACGCCGCTGAAGCTCGCCGCGGCGCTCGAGCAAGCGAAAGTGCCTATACTCGGCACCTCGCCCGATGCCATCGATCTCGCCGAGGACCGCGACCGCTTCAAGCAATTGCTCGAGCGCCTCAAGCTGCGCCAGCCGAAGAGCGGCATCGCCGACAGTCCGGAGAAAGCCCGCGCCATCGCCGACTCGATCGGCTATCCGATCGTCATCCGCCCGTCCTATGTGCTCGGCGGCCGCGCCATGGAGATCGTCCACGACGGCCATCAGCTCGACCGTTACGTCGCCCGGCTTGCCTCCGATCTCGACCGGCCGTCGGAACTCGCAGTCTCCGACAAGCGGCCGCTGTTGATCGACCGCTACATCACCGACGCGGTGGAGGTCGATGTCGATTGCCTCGCCGACGGCAACGACAGTTACATCGCCGGCATCATGGAGCATATCGAGGAGGCCGGCATTCATTCCGGCGATTCCGCGTGCTCGCTGCCGCCGCACACGCTCGACCGCGAGACCATCGCCGAACTCGAGCGGCAAACGCGGGAGCTCGCGCTCGCGCTCAAGGTCGGCGGCCTGATGAACGTGCAATACGCCATCAAGAACGGCGACATTTATGTCCTCGAAGTGAACCCCCGCGCTTCGCGAACGGTGCCCTTCGTCGCCAAAGTGACCGGCATTGCGGCGGCGAAGATCGCCGCGCGCATCATGGCCGGCGAACCGCTCGCGAGCTTTAAGCTTGTGCCGCAGAACTTCGAGCCCGGCGCGGCCAAGCATATCGGCGTCAAGGAATCCGTATTCCCCTTCGCGCGCTTCGGCTCCGCCGTCGACACGGTGCTGGGCCCGGAAATGAAATCGACCGGCGAAGTGATGGGCATCGACCGCGACTACAATGTCGCCTTCGTCAAAAGCCAGCTCGGCGGCGGCTCGCGGCTGCCGAAAACCGGGACGGTCTTCGTCTCGGTCAAGGACGCCGACAAAGTGCGCATCCTGGAAGCAACCAGGCTCCTCGCCGGACTGGGCTTCAAGGTGCTGGCGACTTCGGGCACGCAGCGCTACCTCGCCGAGAACGGCGTCGCCGCGGTCCGGATCAACAAGGTCGCCGAGGGCCGGCCGCACATCGTCGATTCGATCAAGAACGGCGAAGTCCAGCTTGTCTTCAACACGACTGAGGGGGCGACAGCACTGAACGACAGCCGTTCGCTACGTCGCGCTGCCCTCTTGCATAAAGTGCCGTACTACACCACTCTCTCCGGGGCCGTCGCCGCAGCGCAGGGCATCAGGGCCTATCTTGGGGGCGACCTCGAGGTGTGTGCGCTGCAGAGCTATTTCGGGGCCGGGTCTGATCCAGCATCGGGGCGGCCTTAAGCGGCGGTCCGTGTAGAGACAGGGTTTGCAATCGCGCGGCCGGACAAGGCTTCGGCTCGCGATTGGATTTTTGTCTCCGGTGCGGTGGAGTTTGAAGTTCCCAAAGCTCGACGGCTAAACTCGAACGACGAGGCCGTTGTGGTCTTTGGCTAAGCTGAATTCGATAACCGCACTAGAATTCAGGAGATGTGTCCGTTTGATTCCGAGGCTTGTGTTTTCTCCGAGCCGCCGATTTCGACAACCGGACACAACTGGGCATTGGAGGTTTGAGGCCGATGGTAGAGAAGATTCCGATGACGGCGGCGGGCTATTCGGCCCTTGAGGCCGAGCTCAAACATTGCCAGCAGACCGAGCGGCCGCGCATCATCCAGCAGATCAGCGACGCGCGCACCCATGGCGATCTGTCGGAGAACGCCGAATATCATGCCGCCAAAGAATCCCAATCGCTCAATGAAGGCCGCATCGCCGAGCTTGAGGACAAGCTCGCGCGCGCCGAAGTAATTGACGTTTCTAAGCTTTCCGGGGACACCATTACGTTTGGCGCGACCGTCACTTTGGTCGACGAAGACACCGAGAAGAAAGCGGTGTGGCAGATCGTCGGCGAGCCGGAAGCCGATGCCAAGAAAGGCAAGATTTCCATCACCTCGCCGCTCGCCCGGGCGCTTGTCGGCAAGAAAAAAGGCGCTCAGGTCGAGGTCGTCACCCCAGGCGGCGCCAAGGCCTATGAGGTCATGAAGGTAGAGTGGAAATAGCTTAAGCTAAGCGTTTCTCGCCAATGTCTTAGCCGTTATGACGCGATTTGGCCCGGCCAGGACGGTGGGTGCGGCGTTCCAACCCCTGTGAGTATGGGGGGTTGCGTATCTTGCATAGCTCGACAGAATCCTTACATAAAGGCGCTGTCCTCGCGGGGGCGTCCAGGCGGTCAGACGCCCCATTGGCGCCGGTTCCGCCGTCAACAATCGAGATAGCCGGTGTCGACTGCTTCTCATGCCAAGGTCGTGATTATCGGTTCCGGTCCCGCCGGCTACACGGCGGCGATCTATGCCGCGCGCGCCATGCTCGACCCTATCCTGATCCAGGGCATTGCCGCCGGCGGCCAGCTTACCACCACGACCGACGTCGAGAACTATCCGGGCTTCGCCGACGTGATCCAGGGCCCCTGGCTCATGGAGCAGATGCAGAAGCAGGCCGAACATGTCGGCACCAAGCTGGTCACCGATCACGTCATCAAGCTCGACACCAAGCAGCGCCCGTTCCGCATCGAATGCGATTCCGGCGACGTCTATCTCGCGGAAGCCGTGATTCTTGCAACCGGCGCCCAGGCGCGCTGGCTCGATCTGCCGTGCGAGCAGAAATTTCGCGGTTATGGCGTCTCGGCCTGCGCCACCTGCGACGGCTTCTTCTACCGCAACAAGGACGTGCTGGTGATCGGCGGCGGCAATACCGCGGTCGAGGAAGCTTTGTTCCTCACCAATTTTGCCGCGAAAGTGACGCTGGTGCATCGCCGCGACACGCTGCGCGCCGAGAAGATTCTGCAGGAGCGCCTGTTCAAGCACCCGAAGATCGAGGTGGTCTGGAACAGCGAGCTGCACGACATTTCAGGCAAGAACGATCCGCTCAAGGTCACACATGCGCATCTGAAGAACGTCAAGACCGGCGTCGTTACCGAGCGCGCCGTTGACGGTATCTTCATCGCCATCGGTCATTCGCCATCGACCGAGCTTGTCGTCGGACAGGTCGAGACCAAGGCTTCGGGCTACATCAAGACCGCCCCGCATTCGACCGCGACCTCCGTGCCCGGCCTGTTCGCCGCCGGCGACGTCGCCGACGATATTTATCGACAGGCCGTCACCGCCGCCGGGCTCGGGTGCATGGCCGCGCTGGAAGCCGAACGCTTCCTGGCCGCCCAAGCAGCGCACCGGGCCGCTGCGGAATAATTTAATCCCTCTCGCCGCTCCGGGAGAGGGAGAAAGTCGGACAATGGATTGGGATAAGCTGAAGGTCTTTCACGCCGCCGCCGAGGCTGGCAGTTTCACGCATGCCGGCGAGCAGCTCGGGCTTTCGCAGTCGGCGGTATCGCGCCAAGTCAGCGCGCTCGAACAGGAACTGACGGTCTCGCTGTTTCACCGCCACGCCCGCGGCCTGATCCTGACCGAGCAGGGCGAAATGCTCTATCGCACGGCGCACGACGTCTTCATGAAGCTCGAAGCCGCGCGCGCCAAGCTCACCGACAGCCGCGAGCGGCCGAACGGCGATCTGCGCGTGACGACGACGCCCGGCATCGGCGTGCATTGGCTCACCCCGCGGCTCGGCGAATTCATCGATCTGTTTCCGGAAGTGCATATCACGCTGATCACGACCGATGAGGAGCTCGATCTCGCCATGCGCGAGGCCGACGTCGCCATCCGGCTGCGCCAGCCGACCCAGCCCGATCTCATTCAGCGAAAGCTGTTCTCGGTGCATTTCCACGTCTACGCCTCGCCGGAATATCTCAAGCGTCTCGGCACGCCGCGGACCTTCGAGGATCTCGACGCCCACCGCGTGCTGGTGCTCGGCGGCGGCAATGTGCCGGCCTATCTGCAGCGCTCGCGCTGGCTGGTCGAAGTGGCGCGCGACGGCAAGGGGCCGCGCACGCCGCATCTCGTCATCAACAATATTCTCGGCATTCTGCGCGCCTGCCAGCGCGGGCTCGGCATCGCCATGCTGCCGGATTATCTGGTCGAGGAGAATGGCGGCCTGGTGCAGCTGTTCGGCGAAGCCGACGCCATCGCGCTCGACGCCTATTTCGTCTATCCCGAAGAGCTCAAATCCGTCGCGCGCGTGCAGGCCTTCCGCGACTTTCTGGTCGCCAACGCGCAGCGCTGGAATTTCTAGAGCCCGATCTCGGAAAGCCAGCTTCCAACTTTCGGAATCCTGTACCAAACCGGCCTGACACCCGGTTATACCCGGCCGGCTATTACGCTTTGCCGGTGGATATTGCGCGACATCCTGCCGCGCGATGCCCACATGTTGCCCATGTGACAAGCGGATGAAAGTGCTGCATTAGCGAGGAATCCGCATAGCAAACACGTGTGGTATCACACCTTCCCAGTACAATTTTTCCAAAGCGCTCCAAGCTGTCGGTGCCGCACTTTGCGATGACCGCATGGCTGACATGTCCCCCCTCGCGTTGTGTGACGCAACTCAAATCGCATACTTATAAGGTGCTGCTGTGCAGTCGGTCGCCGCCATCCTCCCAGATAGGCGATCGAAGTGCAGGCAGCTGTTCCCCTCTGGAAGGTGTCGCCAGCGCCCCCACGCTGGCGTACTGAACCGGGCCCGTAAGGGCCCGGTTTTCTTTTGGCAATAGGGGCAAAGCGCCAGCTTTTGGTTGGCGCAACCGCGCCGATCCCCTTAAAAGTCACCTTCATTGTGAGAAGCATTCAGGGGCAGGCATGAAAATTTCCATTCTCGACGACTACCATGACACCGTGCGCACGCTGCCGTGCTTCAGCAAGCTCAAAGGCCATGACGTTACTATCTGGAACGATCACGTCCAGGACGTCGAGCCGCTCGCCGAGCGGCTGCGCGACGCCGAAATCCTGGTGCTGATCCGCGAACGCACGCAAATCCGCGCGCCGCTCCTCGAGCGGCTGCCGAAGTTGAAGCTCGTCAGCCAGCGCAGCGTCTATCCGCATATCGACGTCGATGCCTGCACGCGGCTCGGCATCATTCTGTCGTCAAGCCAGCACCCCGGCACGCCCTCGCACGCAACCGCGGAATTCACCTGGGCGCTGGTGCTCGCCGCGATGCGCCAGATTCCGCAACAGGCGGCGGCGATGAAAGAAGGCAAATGGCAGATTGCCGTCGGCACGACGCTGCGCGGCAAGACGCTCGGCATTTACGGCTATGGCCGGATCGGTGCCGTTGTCGCGTCTTATGGACGCGCCTTCGGCATGAAGGTCATCGCCTGGGCGCGCCCGGCGTCGCTCGAAAAAGCGCGCGCCGACGGGCATACGGCGGCGGCGAGCAAGGCGGCGTTTTTCGAAGAATGCGATGTGATGACGCTGCACATGCGGCTCGTCGATGCGACACGCCACATCGTCACCGCGGAGGATCTGGCGCGCATGAAGCCTTCGGCGCTCCTGGTCAATACCAGCCGCGCGCCGCTGATCGCGCCGGGCGCACTGCTCGAAGCCTTGCGCAAAGGCCGGCCCGGCTTCGCCGCGGTCGACGTCTACGAGCAGGAGCCGGTGCGCGATCCAGCCTATCCGCTGCTTAACATGCCGAACGTCATTTGCACGCCGCATATCGGCTATGTGACGCGCGAAGAATACGAGACGCAGTTCACCGATATTTTCGATCAGATCGTGGCCTATGCGGCCGGCCAGCCGATCAATGTGATTAATCCCGAAGTCTTAACGAGCAAGGCGCGTTGAGAAAAAAAGCCGTCATCGTCAATGACAAGATGCAGCGCGGTTATCGTTATACGCTGACGGCGCCCGCGGGACGCGGCTTCGATCCTGAGTTTCGCCCCGACCTGACGCCGGCGGAAATGTTGAAGCTCGGCGTGTTCGGCGGCAAGTATATGACGGATTGCCGCAAGGAATTTCCCAAGAGCTGGTTCACCCACGCGAAGCTGGCGCAGGGTTGTCGCGACCGCAAGCTGAACTATTATGGCGTCGATGCCAGCCAGCCGCTTTCGGTGTGGCGGCAAAAGGGCTGGATCTATCGCGACGATCCGCGCGGCTGGTTTCAATGGTACTGCCGCTACTATATGGGGCGCCGCATTCCCGGCGAGGATGCGCGCCAGATCAAACGTTGGAAAGCGATCCGCCGCCACGTGCGGCAGATCGAGCGCAATTGCGAGCCGGGCGACGTCACCTGCCGGCCGCGACAGCGCCAGGCGCTGCTCCACTGGGCCTACGACAGCCGCAAAATTTGACGTAGATTGCGCCGCGACATCGCGTCAGGGAAGAAAGAATGCTCAAGCTCTATACGGCGCAAAACTCGATCTGCACGCAAAAGGTCTTTCTGACTCTGACCGAAAAGGGGCTCGACTGGGAGTCCGAATATATCGACCTGTTCAAGAACGAGCAGTACCGGCCGGACTATCTGCGGCTCAATCCGAAAGGCGTCGTGCCGACCCTCATCCATGAGGGCCACCCGGTCATCGAGTCGACGCTGATCTGCGAATATGTCGACCGCACATTTCCCGAACCGTCCTTGATCCCGACCGGCGCCTACGACCAGTCGCGCATGCGGCTGTGGAGCAAGCATATCGACGAAGGCGTGTTCGAGGCGACGCGCGAAATCAGCTTCTCCGCCATGTTCCGCGACAAGATGCGCTCGATGACGGAAGAGGAGCGCGAAGGACGCTTCAGGAATATCGGCGACCCCGGCCGCCGCGCCCGTTTCATCTCGACTTACGAGGAAGGCGAAGATTCCATTTACGTCGCGCAGGGCATATTCGCCTTCGAGAAAATGTTTCGCGAAATGGAAATCGATCTCGGCGCCAAACAAGACTGGCTGGTCGGCGATTTCAGCCTCGCCGATATCAATCTCACGCCCTTTGTGGCGCGGCTCGAATATCTCGACCTGCTCGACATCTGGATCGCGAAGCGGCCGCTGGTTCAAGCGTGGTGGGCTCGCGCCAAGGCGCGCCCGAGCTTCAAGGCCGCCATTGCCGACCGTCTGACGCCGGAGCAGGTTGCATCGATGCGCGTGTCGGGAACGAGGATCAAGGACAAGATCGCGCGCCGCTGGCGTGAGATCGTCGGCAACGCGGCGCATTAAGTCGCGGCGGATTGGCTTAGGCGGGCTCCAACCCTTTCGCCGCGATTACGCTCTTCGCAGCGAGCGTCGTCAGGAATTGGATCAGGCTGCGCCCGGCCTCGGCATGGCTCGCACTCGTCGGAATGGCGGCGGTGAAGATCGTCACGCTTTGCAGTTCCGCCGGCAGCGGGCCGACGACGTCGATGCCGGAGACCGCCATCAGTTCCGACATCTGCTGAATGCCGATCTCGGCCTCGCCGCGCAGGACGACGAGGCCGGCCAAACCCGCAGCCCCGCCGGCGCCATAATGCGATTTTGTTGCCATCGCTTGCGTGATGCCGAGCCGCTCGAACACTTTGGCCATGTGCACGCCGCTCGCACCGCCGCCGACCGGCTTGCTCACCGCGATGGATTTGGCGGCGAGCATCGCGCGCCTGAAGGCCTCCGCCGAAGAGATATCCGGCCGCGGCGCGCCCTTGCCGACGCAGATGCCGATCGAAGAGCCCGCCACGTCGACGAGGCTTCCGGCAGCGATCTTGCCGCTGCCGACCAGATCCTTGGCGCCCGGGCTGGTGACGATCGCGACATCGGCCGCCTCACCGGCAGCGAGCCGCGCCTCGAGCCGCAACGACGGCCCAAGCTCGACGGCAAGCCGGTGGCCGGTTTCACCCTCGAAACGGGGCGCCAGTTCCTCGAACACCATTTTCATGGCGGTCGTGCTCAGCACTTTGATCTCGATCTGCGAAGCCACGCGGCCTCCCCCAATTTGCGGCCCGTATCGGCGGCTCTCGGCGACCTTTGCGGCGGACCTTTTGCCCGGGCCGGCCGGGCCCCATATCAACTCTGTGTGAGTTTTCGTTGAGCCGCAATCAAATAGCGCCAAGCGGCGCTCCAGGGTCACCACTTGCGAAGGGTTTTGCGGTAAAAGACCGGCAACGATTTTTCGGTCGCATTCTGTGGCCCCGCTTTGGAGGACGACTCATGTTCACACGCCGACACATGCTGTACGCCGGTGGCGCGGGACTGGCGCTCGCCTTCACCCGCCTGACACGGCCGCATGCCGCGACGGCCACACACGCTTACGAAGTGACCCATACCGACGACGAGTGGCGGAAACTGCTGACGCCGGCGCAATACGACGTGCTGCGCCAGGAAGGCACCGAGCGGCCGTTCACGAGCCCGCTGCTCGACGAACATCGCAACGGCACCTTCGCCTGCGTCGGCTGCGACCTGCCGCTCTATTCGTCGAAAACCAAATTCGAAAGCGGCACCGGCTGGCCGAGCTTCTGGGCACCGCTCGACAATGCCGTCGATGAAACGACCGACCACACGTTCGGCATGACGCGCACCGCCGTGTCGTGCCACCGCTGCGGCGGCCATCTCGGCCACGTCTTCAATGATGGCCCCAAACCCACCGGCTTGCGCTATTGCATGAACGGCGTGGCGCTGAAATTCACGCCGGCGCCGGCGGGATCGAGCTGATCACGAATCGGCGCGCTAGGCGCGCCGCAGACCTTTGTTCGCCTTCGGCCTGATTGCCGACCGCGGCAGGTTTCGCCGCAACAGATCGAGCAAATATTCGGCCGCCGGCGTGAGCGGCAGGCCCGCACGACGCACCATCACCACCGGCGGCGCCGGCAGGGCTTCCTTCACCGGAATCGGCTTAAGCGTGTCGCTGGTCTCCGAGAAGTCGGTCCACTGCATCGGCACCATGGCGAGCAGATCGCTGCACGCGAGCGCGATCATCAAAGTAAGCGCGGACTGGCTGCGCAGTGCCAGCCGCGGCGGCGGCATGCGGTGCTGCGCGAACACCCGGCCGAGCTCTTCCTCGGCCTTGAACGTCACCGACGTCGTCGCCCACTCGGCGCTGGCGAGATCGCGCAGCGACTGCGCGCCCGCGAGCGGATGGCCCTTACGGCCTAAAATGATCCTGTCGTTCTCGAACAGCGTCTCCAGAATGAGCTCCGACGGCGGCTCCTGATCGGGCCGCGGACCGACATAGAAATCGATCGCACCGTCTTTCAGACCGGCTTCCAAGGTCGGATACCAGCCTTCGATCAAATGCAATTCGACCTGCGGATAGCGCACGCGAAATGGCGCAAGCGCCTTCGGCAACAACGCGATATGAGCCGCGAGCGACAGGCCGGCGACCACTTTGCCGGCGGTGCCGCCGTGAAGCTGCTCGACCTCGTCGCGGGCGCGCCGCACCTCGGTGAGCACCGCGCTGGCGCGGCGCACGAAGGCCCGGCCCATCGGCGTGAGGATCATGCCGCGGGCGCGGCGCTCGAACAGCGGCGCGCCGAGCTCGCGCTCGAGCTCCTGAACGCTGCGGGTGAGCGCCGGCTGAGCGAGCTGTAGATGCCGCGCCGCGGCGCGCAGACTGCCGCGCTCGGCGATGGCGACAACGTCGCGAAACTGATTGAGTTTCATGTTGAGTTTCTTGTTGAATTTCTTGGTCTTAGCCGTCGCGAACGAGCGATGCCGAAAAGGTATCGGAAAGACAATTATGCCATCTTCTTGCGATCCCCGTCCAGGACTACGGTTTTGTGAAAGCGTGGCCGGCCCAATTCCGGCTCATGCTCGGCCTATCGTTCGCGTCAGCGCAGCCGGTAAGACTGCGCGCGGACACACGAGGAAACGATGACCCAGATTCGCGGCTTCATCGAAGCCACCCGCCGGCCCGGCGTCTTGGGCGTACACTCGCTCGACCATTTCAGCCTGACGGTGCCGGATCTCGAAAAGGCGAAAGTCTTCTACGAGAGTTTCGGCCTTGACGTGCGCAAGGAAGGCAACGGCATCGCGCTCTATACCCACGGCCATCCGCATCGCTGGGGCATTTTGAGCGAGGGTCCGCAGAAGAAGCTGCATTATCTCTCATTCGGCGCCTTCGAGGACGATCTGCCGCGGTTTCGCGAGCACCTGAACAAGGTCGGCGTCGAGCGGCTCGATCCACCGGCCGGCTTCGAGACCAATGGCCTTTGGTTCCGCGACCATAACGGCGTGCCGGTGGAAATTCGCGTCGCGGAAAAATCCTCGCCGAACGCAAAGTCGGTCTTTAGCGCCGTGTCCGCCGGCCCCGGCGTCCAGGGCACCGTTGCCCGCAGCAAGGCGCCGGTCACCCAGCCGCGGCGCCTCGCCCATATCCTCCTCTTCACAGTCGATGTCGGGCGCGCGATCGAGTTCTACAGCAAGGTCTTAGGGCTTCGGCTGTCGGATTCGTCCGAAGGCAATATCGCCTTCATGCATGGCGTGCACGGCAGCGATCATCATCTCGTCGCCTTTGCCCGCTCGGCCGGCGCCGGGCTGCATCATTGCAGCTGGGATGTCGGCAGCGTTCAGGATATCGGGCTCGGCGCCATGCAGATGGCGAACAAAGGCTTCGTCGCCGGCTGGGGCCTGGGCCGGCACGTGCTCGGCTCGAACTACTTTCACTATGTCCAGGATCCGTGGGGCAGCTGGGCGGAATATTCCGCCGACATCGACTACGTCCCGGCGACCGTCGATTGGGCCTCCGCCGACCATCCCGGCGAAGACTCGTTTTATCTGTGGGGCCCGACTGTGCCGGAAGATTTCGTCCGCAACTACGAAGCCGACAATTAAGCGCAACGAGTAAGCGGAACGAAAGCCGACGCGCGTCGAGGGGGCATGGTCGAGGGGGGATGGAAGCAAACACGACACAGGTGCTCGTTGTCGGCGCAGGCCCGGTCGGCCTGGCGCTTGCGATCGAGCTCGGCTTGCGCGGCATAGAGACGATCATCGTCGAGAAGCGGTCACGCACCGGTGCGCAGCCGCGCGCCAAGACGACGAACGTTCGCACCATGCAGCATATGCGGCGCTGGGGGCTCGCCGACGCGCTGCGCGCCGCGGCGCCGCTGCCTTACGATTATCCAACCGACGTCGTGTTCTCGACGACGCTCTACGGCCGCACGCTGACGACTATCGAGAACGCCTTTGCCGGCGCAAAGCGCCGCGATCCGCGCTTCCCGGAACCCGCGCAATGGGTGCCGCAATATACCGTCGAGAAGATTTTGCACGAACGGATCGCCACGCTTCCGTCGGTGCACCTCTTCTCGGGAACATCGTTCGAAGAGGCGTCGCAATCCTCGACTGACGTGACCGCCACGATACGCGATCTCGAAACCGGCGCGCGCCGGACCGTCCGCGCGCAATATCTCGTCGGCGCCGACGGCGCGAAGAGCCGCGTGCGCGACATCATCGGCGCCAAGATGACCGGCGAGCACGCCTTCGCGCTGAATTACAATCTGATCCTGCGCATCCCGGAACTCGACCGGACGCCGCCTGCCCGCCGCGCCATCATGTATTGGCTGATCAATCCGGAAAGCCCGGGCGTGCTGAGCCCGCTCGATTGCGACGGCGAATGGGCCTTCATCACCCGGCTCGCACCCGGCGTCACGGAAATCAGCGACGACGAAGTGATCCGCCGCGTGCATGCCGCCATCGGCCGGCCCAAGACCGAGATGCCGATCGAAATCCTCGCCCGCGACTATTGGGCGGCGCACCGCTTGATCGCCGACCGCTATCGCGAGCGCCGCATGTTTTTGGCCGGCGACGCCTGCCATCTGCATCCGCCGTTCGGCGGCTACGGCATGAATCTCGGCATCGCCGACGGCGTCGACCTCGGCTGGAAGCTTGCCGCCGTACTGCAAGGCTGGGGCGGCGACGGGCTCCTGGCCGCTTACGAAGCGGAACGCCGGCCGGTGCATCTGCGCACCATCAACGAGGCGGTCGAGAACTACCGCACGCTCAGCGACCAACTCCTCAAGGACGACCTCGACGCCGAGGGCGCCGCGGGCGAACGCGCCCGCGCCGCCGTGGCCGAGGAGATTGTCGCCACCAAGACGCGGGAATTCGACACGCTCGGCGTTGTGCTGGGCGCGCGCTATGACGATTCGTCCATTATCATGGACGACGGCTCGACGACGCCCGCCGAGCATTATGCGAACTTTGAGCCGTCGGCGCATCCCGGCTGCCTCGCGCCGCATGCGTGGCTCGACGACGGCTCCTCGCTCTACGACCATTTCGGGCTCGGCTACACGCTGCTGCTGCTGAGCGATACGGCAACGGCTTTGGCGCATGACATCGAAGACGCCGCGGCGGCGGCCGCCGTGCCGATCACGCTGCTCGATTTGCGCGGAAGGACGCTCGGCAATCTCTATGCCGCGCCGCTCGCGCTGATCCGTCCGGACCAGTTCGTCGCCTGGCGCGGCGCCAACGTCGATGCCGCCGCGCTCATGCAAAAAATCAGCGGCAACGAATCGAACGCGCCATCGCGCATGCAATCAGAAACACAAAATCTTGCTGAGATTCTTGGGAGGGTAGCTTCATGACGATGCAGGACGGCAATACGGTCAATGTCACGAAAATCATCGATGACTCGCCGATTGGCGGTTTCCAGATATTGGTCTTCCTGCTGTGTTCGCTGGCGGCGTTTTTGGACGGCATCGATACGCAGAACATCGGCGTCGCCGCTCCGATCATTGCCGCGAACATGAAGTTGACCCACGCGGCGCTCGGCCCGGTGTTCTCGTCAGCTCTTGTTGGCGCAACGCTCGGCGCGCTGACCTTCGGCCCGCTCGGCGATAAATATGGCCGCAAGGTCATGCTGGCGCTTGCCGTCTTCATCTTCGGCATATTCACGATCGCGACCGCCTATGCGGAGACTTACGAGCAACTCCTGGCCATTCGCTTTGCCGGCGGGATCGGCATGGGCGGAGCGACGCCGTGCTTCATCGCATTGGCTTCCGAATTCGCGCCAGTACGTCGCCGCGCTATGGCGGCGAGCGCGGTCTGGTCGGCGTTTCCGTTGGGCGGCTTTGCCGGCGGCTTCCTGAACGCCTACGTGCTGTCGATGTTCGGCTGGCAGGCGATATTCCTGGTCGGCGGCGTGCTGCCGCTCCTGATCGCGCTGGCTTTCATGATCTGGCTGCCGGAATCGTTGAAATTCCTTATCGCGAAGGGTGGCGAAGCCGCACGGATCGCGGCGATCGTGCGGCGCTTGCAACCCAATCTGCCCGCCAATGCGCAATTCGTCTCCAATGAACAGAAGGTTCAAGGCATCCCGCTCAAACAGCTGTTCAGTGACGGCCGCGCTTTGTGGACATTGCTGTTGTGGGTGCCGTTCTTCGCGGCATTCGGCGTGCTGATCCTCGCCGTGCTGTGGACGCCGACCTTGCTTCACGACAACGGCATTCCCCTGACGCAAGCTGCACGCGCCATTGCCTTCAACGGGCTCGGCGCTTTGATCGGCATGGGGAGCGCCGGACGATTGATCGAACGCTTTGGTGCGGGACCAGTCCTCGTCCCTGCATTCCTGCTCGGTGCCGCCACAACCGCCTTGCTCGGTTATGCCGCCGCGTCGGCCGTCGGCATGGCGGTCGGCGTATTCCTGATCGGGCTTTTCATCGGCATGGGCGGATCAGGCGCCATCGCGCTTGCGGCAATGACCTATCCGACCGCAATCCGCTCGTCCGGCGTCGGTTGGGCCATGGGCGTGGGCCGCTTCGCCCAGGTGCTGGCGCCACTTTTCGCCGGCGCCGCAACCGCTGCCGGATGGAGCAGCGTGCAGCTGTTCGTGGTGTTGGCGATCGCGCCGGTCCTCGCCGCGCTGGCAATCGTCGTGCTGCGTGCGATCCCGACGCACAGCGCGGCTGCAGACCCGATCGGCGCGACCGAGGCGGTGGCGTTGTAAGGCCGCCATTGACTGTCTTGCGCCGATAGCCGAAATGATGCCGCTCTGCTGAACGGGGAGGGCAGCATCATGAAACTTCAGCGCCGGCGATTTCTGCAGATTGCGATGGGTGTCGCGTCATTGGGCGCGCTGCCGCGCATGACAGTGCGCATGGCGGCGGCGCAAGACTATCCGTCGCGGCCGGTGCATGTTGTCGGGCCCACCCCGGCCGGCGGCTCGCCCGACATCATCGCGCGTGTCATCGGAGAACGGCTGTCGGAAATACTTGGCCAGCCTTTCTTCGTCGACGACCGCACCGGCGCCAGCGGCAATATCGCGACCGAATACGTCGTGAAATCGCCGCCGGACGGCTACACGCTCCTGCTGGCGATTTCGAGCAATGCGATCAATGCGTCGCTGTTCAACAACCTCAATTTCAACTTCATCCGCGATACGGCCCCGGTCGCCTTTTTCGGCAGCATCCCCCTCGTCGTCGCAGTGACGCCGTCGTTCCCGGCGCAAACCCTGCCTGAATTCATCGCCTATGCGAAAGCCAATCCCGGCAAGGTCACCATGGCATCGGGCGGCACCGGCGCTCCGGCGCATGTCGCCGAAGAGCTGTTCTGCATGATGGCGGACGTGAAGATGACTTACGTGCCCTATCGCGGCGAAGGGCTGGCGATACCGGACGTGATGAGCGGCCAGATCAATATGATATTCGGCGCGATGCCGGCCACGCTTGGCTATGTCAAAGCCGGCAAGCTGCGCCCGCTCGCAGTGACGGCCAAGACGCGCCAGGCGGTTTTGCCCGATGTGCCGGCGATCAGCGAATTTCTACCCGGCTACGAGGCGAGCGGCTGGTACGGCATGGTCGCACCCAAAGACACACCGAGAGACATCGTGGACAAGCTCAATACCGAGATCAACGCGGCGCTGGCCGATCCCGCGATAAAAGCCCATCTCGCCGATTTGGGACTCAATTTGTCGCCGGGCTCGCCCGAGGATTTCGGAAAATTCATCGCCGGTGAAACCGAGAAATGGGCCAAAGTCATTAAGTTCGCGGGCATTCAGCCGGAATGAAACTCAACGCGCCTGCCTAGCGCGACTGGCGACCACGGCGGCAAAGAACGCAACCGCGGGCTTGCGGACTTCGCGACTTTGTCGCAAGCAACCGCGTCCGGGCGGGCCGATCCGCCACAATCACGCACGCAATCACGGGCCTCCCCATGGCGTTCCTCCACTCATTCACGCTGCCCGACTTCCTGGATTCGATGGTCAGCCTCTTCGCGGCCTTCATCCTCGGAACGCTGATCGGCGCCGAGCGGCAGTACCGCCAGCGCGGCGGCGGCTTGCGCACGCATGTTCTGGTCGCCGTCGGCGCCGCGACCTTCGTCGACATCGGCCAGCATCTCAACGGCAATGCCGGCGCCACCCAGATCATCGCCTATGTGGTGTCCGGCGTCGGCTTCCTCGGCGCCGGCGTGATCATGAAGCAAGGCAACAATGTGTGGGGCCTGAACACCGCGGCGACCTTGTGGTGTTCGGCCGCGGTGGGCGCCTGCGCCGGCGCCGATCTCGCTTTCGAGGCCATTGCGCTGACCGTATTCGTTCTCGCCGGCAATACATTGCTTCGCCCGCTGGTGAACGCCATCAATCGCGCGCCGATCGACCAGGGCGCGACCGAAGCGATCTACGAGGTGCGCGTCACGACGGCGACCGACTATCTCGACGACGTGCGCGAGCTTCTGCGGGACGAATTGGAAGCGGCCAAATATCCGCCGGGAGATATCGAAGTCATCGAGCGCGAACAGGGCGACACCGAACTGGTCGCGGTCCTGCTCGGCAGCACCGCAGATCCGGCCGAGCTCGATGCGATCGTCGCGCGGCTCGAAGGCAAGCGCCACATCGACAATGCTAGCTGGAACCTGCGGACGACGGACTAGCCCTGACCGTGCGGCAGCGGCCCGAAATTCGGCGGCGGGATGCGGCGCTTCGAGGCGCCTTCGTAGGCCGAAGCGATTTTCAAAAGCACGTCTTCCTTGCCGGGCTCGGCGCGGAACACCAGCGAGAACGGCAGGCCCGGTTCGGCAATCGTTGTCGGCGCGTGCGACGGCGCCGAAACATAGCGCGTGCAGTCGTCGTTGAGCTTATAGACCGGATCGTAGGCCGTCGTGACATAGCCCGCCGGGATCAGCACTTCAGTGAGGCCGGCATTCGGCCCATAGAGCGATTCCGGGCTCAGATTGCTCTCGATGTCGTACTGATAGGCATGGCCGATAAGCCCGGGCGGCCACGGCGTGTGCAGCCGCACCAGCGCATCGAGCTTGTTCTCGTAGATCACCATCATGTCGACGCGGCGCAGGAGTTCGCGCAGCATGATGCGTTCGTCGACGCCCTGGCGGCCGCCGAGCGGATTGCGCGGATCGGCGACCTCTTCCCAGTTCTTGAAGGCGGCGCGCTGATCGTCGCCCCAGAATTTGGAGCGCGCATTCAGCGCGGCGAAATCGGTCAGCGTCTCGGTGAAGCCCAGGGCCTTCCAGTCCGCCGCGCGGCGCGTCAGATATTGCGGAATGTGGAAGCGGAACGTGTTCGCCAATTGCTGCTGCTGGATGGTGGCGATGTCGAGATTGACCGGCGGCGCGATCCGGCCCTCGGCCAGCTCGACCAGATAATCGATCGGCTTCATCGTGCCGGTGCCGAAAATTTTTCCGGGCACGAATTCGGTCGGCGCGATCGCGGCGGCGAATTCCTTGAACAGCGGCTGCCGTCGCGACCGAGCCGGAACAACAGATCGGGCATGAACACCGGCACCAGCCGCGCCAGCGCGCGGCGGAAATCCGTCCTCATCGCTTCGATATCCGGGTCGCGCCGCCACAGCGGATCGGACGATTCGACGAGCGTCGCACCGAGCTTGCCGCCAAGCACGGTCTTGATCTCTTGCGCCGCGGCGGTGACGATCGGCTCTTCGGTCTTGGAATTCGGTCGGATCAGCATCGACTCGCGGATGACGCCGAGCCGCAGGCCCTTGAGCGCGCCGGGCGCGCCGCTGTGGCTCGCGTGGGCCGCATAGGGCCCGCTCGAGCACCGAGGAACGCGGCACGGTGGTGAACGGATCGCGCGGATCGTAATAGCCGTCGTCCGGGTCCTTCAGCGCATCGAGCACCTTGGCGCAATCGGCGATGGTGCGGCAGAGAATGCCGCTGCGGTCGCAATAGATATCGGCGCCGATGGCGCCGCCGTCGAAGCCGAGCATCGCCTTGTGCGGCAGGATCAAGGCCACCGCATTGTGGTTGGCCGGGCCGCGGCATGACGCGCGCGTTTCCTCGCCGAGGCTCGCCATCACCAGATTGGCGCTGACCGACAACGCCGGAGCCGGAACTCGAGCCGAGCGACGCCGAGCGCGTCGTGTCATAGGGATTGACCGGATTGCCGGCCCAGGTGCTGCGCTGATAGCCGAGCGTCGACGGCAGCACCTTGTCGGGATGATGGCGGCCGCCGGGATTGCCGGCGCGGCCGTTATATTCGGTGTTGAGCGCCTTGGCGTAGATGATCGCGCCCTTGTTGCGCAGCTGTTCGACGAGCAGATGATCGCGCGCGGGAAAATCGATGTCGTATGCGGCGTCGCCTGCCGCCGGTCGAGCGCATGTCCTTGGTGTCGAACGGATCCTTGAACGAGAACACGACGCCATACATCGGCATCTTGTCGAGATCGGGATTGCGGCCGAAGGTCTTGTCGAGCGCCTCCGCCGTTTCCAGCGCGTCCGGCAAATGCCGAAAATATTCGCACACCGGCGGCGCGCCGGGCGGCAGCGGCGCCGAGCGACGGATGGCGGTCGAAATCGCCCTTGCAGGTCACCGAGCGCTCGCCGCGGATATTGAGCGTGGCGAGCGCGTTGAGCTGCCCGGCATTCGGAATGCCGGCGATCATGCCGAACTGCTGATAGGCCGTGCGGATCGGACGCCGTCGGTTCCATGCGGCCGTATTCGAGCGACGCGCCTTTGTACTTATCGAGATCGGGCAGGAACGACGACGCCTTCACGGTAGCGGCGCGGAAATTTCAGCGGCGTCCCGGCGCGCACCGTGCCGGTCCGCTCCGGCGCCGGTGCGCCGTCTACCGTCACCAGCGCGGTCGCGACACCATTGAAGGCGCGCGCGCGGGCGATGTATTGGCGGACCACATCGGCGCAGGTGGTGCGGCCGGATGCGATGGCGCGGTGCAGGTCGTCGATCGTCGCCTCTTCGACGCGAAACGATTCCGATGGCGACACTGCACTCATTGCCCTGCTCTCTTGTCTCAGCCGCCGACGCGCGGCGGGTCGAGACCGTACGTAAGGACGGGACGACGGGCAATATCGCGTGGCGCGATGCTGAGTTTCGCTCAGCTCATCGCATTTTCAGGATCACGACCCGGTCGCTCGTCGGATCGGTCGACTTGCGCAGTTCGGCGACCTGCGCCGGCGTGACCGGCGACGCCTGGTTACCCCAGCCGCCGCGGATGAAGGTGACGACGTCGGCGACCTCCTGATCGGCGAGCTGCAGCCGGAACTGCGGCATGCGATAGGCGTCGGGCGTGCCTTTGACGACGAGCGGCGTCGAGCCGTTGAGCACGAGATTGATCAGCGACGACGGATCGCCGCCGAGCACGGTCGGGTTGCCGGCGAGCGGCGGCAGATAGGGCGCGAACCCCTTGGCGTCGAGCCCGTGGCACGACGCGCAACTGCTCGCATAGGTCGCAGCTCCTGGCGCGGTCGCATGCCCGCCGCGCAGCGCCGTCGTGGTCGCGTCGTCGTAGGCGTAGGCCTGTTGGTCGCCGCTTGCCGGCAGCGATTTCAGATAGACCGCCATCGCGTTGATGTCGCCGTCGGACAGATAGGGCGTCGAGTTGTTGACGACGTCGATCATCGAGCCGAACGCGGTGCCGTCACGGTTGTGGCCGGTTTTCAGAAACTCGGCGAGATCGGCCTCCGACCATTGCCCGAGCCCGGTGCGCGGATCGCCGCGCAAATTCGCCGCGAGCCAGGCGTCGAGCAAGGCGCCCGCAAGATAATCCGCATTGCTCTCGTCCAGCGCCTTTTCCTGCCAGGCGATGCCGCGCGGCGTGTGGCAGGCGCCGCAATGGCCGAGCCCCTGCACCAGATAAGCGCCGCGATTCCACACCGCGTCATGCTCGGGCTTGTGCGACATAGCTGCCGCCCGAGGTGAAAACGAGGTTCCAGAGCGCAAGCGGCCAGCGGAAGCTGAGCAGCGGCGGAATCTCGTTCGGCTTGTTAGCCTGATGCACCGCCGGCACTTCCTTCATGAAGAAATCGTAGAGCGCCTTGACATCCGCGTCGGTGAGCTTGGCGTAGGACGGATACGGCATGGCGGGATAGAGCCGGTGGCCGTCCTTGGCGATGCCTTGCCGCACGCGCGCGATCGAAATCCTGCAGCGTATATTTGCCGATGCCGGTCTCGGGATCGGGCGTGATATTGGTCGAGTAGATCGCGCCGAGCGGACTGCCCATTTTCAGACCGCCGGCAAAAGCCTTGCCGCCGGGCACCGAGTGGCACGCCACGCAATCGCCGGCACGCGCCAGGTACTCGCCGGGCGTTTCAGGAGGCGCTGCGAGATTGTCGGCGCGCGCAGTCGTCGCCGCAAGCGATAGCAACAGCGCGCAAAGGGTCGTTGTGTAAACTTTGGTCACGTCATGAAACTCCCGGAGCGGCCTCGCTCTAGGCCGATCCGGACAGATCGTGATCCATGATCGGCAGCGAACGAATGCGCTTGCCCGTCGCGGCGAAAATTGCGTTGGCAACTGCTGGCGCAATTGGTGGCGTTGCCGGCTCACCCGCGCCGCCCCATATCGGGCCGCCGCTCGGCACGAGATGGACATCGATCTTCGGCGCCTGTGCCAGCCGCACCATCGGATAGGTGTCGAAATTGCCTTGCTCGACGGCACCGTTCTTGATGGTGAGCTTGCCGTAAAGGGCGGCGGTCAACCCGTAGATCACGCTGCCTTCCGCCTGCTCGGCGATGGTCAGCGGATTGACCATGTAGCGCGTATCAAGCGCGACAGTGACGCGATCCACCTTCACTTGGCCATCCGGCCGGACGGTGACTTCGGCAACCTGCGCACAGAGGCTGTCGGTGTCTTCGCAGATGGCGATGCCGCGACCGCTGCCTTTCGGCAACGGCTTGCCCCAGTCGCCTTTCTCAGCGGCGATATCCAGCACCTTGAGCCAGTCGGGTTTTCCTTCCAGCAGCTTGCGCCGCACCTGATAGGGGTCGAGACCGCCGGCCGACGCGATCTCGTCGAGAAAGCTCTCGATCGCGAAAACATGCTGGTTCGCGCCGGGCGCACGCCAGAACCAGACCGGCAGGTGCGTGTTCTTGATGATCGCTTCGACGCGGGTGTTCGGCACCTTGTAGCCGTTGTCGGCCAATCCGGCCGTTGCTTGCGGCTCAACCTTAACGCCGGCGGGAGGAGTCCTGCCAACCGACGCCCAGATCGACGATGTGACGACGCGCATCGACCAGGCGGTCGGCATGCCGTCGGAGCCGACGCCGGCCTTGAATGCGACCACCGCATGCGGACGGAACTTGTCCTGGCGGGTGTCCTCCTCGCGCGTCCAGACCAGTTTGACCGGCCGCTGCACGGCTTTGGCGATGGTGATGGCCTGCCTGACCTCATCGTTGGCGTCGCGGCGGCCGAAACCGCCGCCGACGAACGCGTTGTGCAGATAAACCTGCTCCGGTTTCAGGCCGGAGGCGTGCGCCGCCGCCTCGAGCGCTTCGAACGCGTCCTGTGTTCCGACCCACACGTCGAGCCGGTCGGGTTGCAAGTGCACGGTCGCATTCATCGGCTCCATCGGCGAATGCGAGAGATAAGGCGTCTCGTAGACAGCCTCGAACGTCTTTGCCGCGCCTGGCATGGCCTGATCAAAATCGCCGTCGTTACGTGCGGCCTGCATGGGTTCGCTCAGCGCCGCACGGAAAGCCTGCGAAAGCTGCTCACTGTCGACCTTTCCTGCCTCGCCGACATCCCATTCAGGCTGCAGCCGCGAGAGCGCCCGGTTCGCACGCCAGTAGCTGTCAGTCGCCACTACCGCAACCGCGCGATCTAGCTTGACCACTTGGATGATACCTGGCGCCCCGGCGAGCACCGAATCATCGACGCTCTTCAACTTGCCGCCCGGTACCGGACAAGCCGTGATCGCGGCGAAAACCATGCCCGGAACCTGCGCGTCGATCCCGAACTTGGCCGCGCCGTTGACTTTGTGAACCACATCGATGCGCGGCATCGGTTTGCCGATGAAGGTGAACTGATCGGGCTTCTTGATCGCGGGCTCTGCCGTGAGCTTGATTTGCGCCGCCGCACCGGCCAGCGCTCCATAATTGACCGTGCGGCCGGATGCAGCATGACTAACGATGCTGTTGGCGGCCTTGCACTCGGACGCCGCTACGTTCCACTGCGCCGCAGCGGCCGCGATCAGGCGCTCGCGCGCGCTGGCGCCGACTTGTTGCAGCATCTTCTGCGACCCCCGCACCGAACGGCTGCCGTTCGAATTCATGGCCCCATAGACCTTGCTTTCGCGGTGGTTGCGGTTGGGCGAGGCATATTCGATGCGCACTTTCGACCAATCGCACTGCAGTTCCTCGGCGATGATCATCGGCAGCGCGGTCATGCTGCCTTGGCCCATCTCCGACCGCTGATAGCGAATGAGGATGGAATCGTCCGGATCGATGGCGATCCACGCGTCGATTTCGTTTTGAGCATAGGCGTTGTCGTCGTTCCAAGGCTGCGCCACGACAGTAGCGGCGCGGGCGGAGTGTGGAGCGGCGCCGATGCCGATCATGAAGCCGCCGGCGGCCGTCGCGCCGGCAACGATGAAATGACGCCGCGTCAGCGATGCTGCGCGCTTTGCGGTGGACTTCGGGGCGGGAATGTCGAGGCGCTGTTCGGACATGTTCATCTCCCCGCTCAAGACTTCATCGCATCGGCGGCGCGATGGATCGCGCGGCGCAACCGCTCATAAGTGCCGCAACGGCAGATATTCGTGATGATTGGCGTCGATATCCGCATCCGTCGGATCGGGGAAATTCTTCAGGAAAGCGACGGTCGCCATGATCTGGCCCGGACTGGCAGTAGCCGCATTGCGGCACGTCCTCGGCGATCCAGGCCTGCTGCACCGGATGGCTGCTGTCGGCCGAAAGGCCTTCGATCGTTGTGACCTTGGCGCCGTCGAGCAGACCGATCGGCACCGAGCAGGAGCGCATCGGCTTGCCGTCGACATGGACGGTGCAGGCGCCGCATTCCGCAATGCCGCAGCCGAATTTCGTTCCGGTGAGACCGATGACATCGCGCAACACCCACAGCAGCGGCGTGTCGGGTTCGATGTCGATTTGATGTGGCGTTCCGTTGACGTTGATCGCGACCACCGTGGCTCTCCTCAGAGAATGGTGATGCAGGACATAACAGCGCACATGTTGCGCGGCGGTTGAAACTAACAGCGGTCTCCGCTCTGGTCAAAAACACGAAGTGTTGACACGGCGTTGTGTGCAGTGCGGCATTGCGTAAAAGTATGGAACCGCACGATCGCGATGCGGGCACGGCAGCGGCGCCACAGCCGTTTGCCAAATGGGAGGAATATATGAGTTGGTGCGGTGTTTATGCCGCTCTTGCGGCGGCTGTGTTTACGCGTCATTTATTTTGCTGGCGAGCGATCCATCTCGCACGTGCAGCAATTATTGTTTCGATTGCGACCATATTGGCTCCGCCGCCGGCATCGGCACAGATCAGTCCTTCGACAACCATCCGCATTATCGTCCCATTCGCGCCGGCCGGATCGTCGGACACGCTGGCGCGGCTCCTGCAACAGCCGCTGCAGCAGGAGCTCAAGGCCACCGTCATTGTCGAGAACCGCGCTGGCGCCGGCACCAATATCGGCACCTCCGAGGTCGCGCGCGCCACACCCGACGGCACCACGCTGTTGCTGACGTCGAGCGCCTTCGTCGTCAATCCGGCGCTGTACAAGACTATTCCCTACGATCCGTTCAAGGATTTCGCGCCGATCGCGGCGCTTCCGGTGGCGCCGAATATTTTCGCCGTGAAGGCGGGCGGTGGCATCAATGCGCTTGGCGACCTCGTCGCGCGCGCCAACGCCAATCCGGGAAAACTCAATTATGCGAGCCCCGGCAACGGCACCACGCCGCAGCTGACCATGGAACTGTTCAAGCTCAAAGCCGGCGTCGACATCACCAATATCGCCTATAACGGCGGCGGGCCGGCGACACAGGCGCTTCTGACCGGAACCGTCGACGTGCTGTCCACCGCGCTGCCCGGCGCGCAATCGCAAGTGCAGGCCGGCGTCATGAAAGGCATCGCGCTGACGACGACGGAGCGCTGGAGCACACTGCCCGACGTGCCGACCTTCGGCCAGGCCGGCTTCCACGACATCACGCTCACCACCGAGCACTTTCTGTTCGCGCCGACCGGCACGCCGCAGCCGATCATCGATCAGCTGACCAAGGCTGTTCTCACGGTGCTGGCAAGCGATGCACTCAAAGAGCGCGTACGTCAGGTCGGCTATGAACCGATCGTGGGCGACGCCGCCATAGCCAAGGAACGGATCGCTAAGGACGTGCCGTTCTATAAGGACCTGGTGAAGAACGCCAAGATCCCGCAAATCGAGTAACGCCGCGCGTCAACGCGCGCCTCAGACCGCGAAGTGTCGGCGTAACGTGGCATCGACGCGCGCGATAACACTGTCCCACGTGCGGCTTTCGTCCTGCCGGAACAGACGTGCCGTCGGATACCACGGGCTGTCGTCGCGATCGAGCAGCCAGCGCCAATCCGGCACGAAGGGCAGCAGCACCCAGACCGGTTTGGCGAGCGCACCCGCGAGGTGGCAAACTGCGGTATCCACGGCGACGACGAGGTCCAGATTCGATATCAGCGCCGCCGTGTCCGAGAAATTCTTGAGTTGCTCGCCGAAATGAACAATGTCGCCGCGGTCGCGCAACAGGTCCGCGTCGGCGGCGCCAACAAGAGGCTGCAGGCTCACAAAGGTCGCATCCAAGCGCAGCAGCGGCAGAAAGGCCGCAAGTGCAATCGACCGGCTGCGATCGTTTTTGTGCGCCGGGTTGCCGGACCACGCCAGTCCGACGCGCGGGCGGCTCCTTAAGCCCAGCCGGGCTTCCCACTCTGCCACGGCTTTAGGGCGCGCGTGGAGATAAGGGACTTTCGACGGTATGGTCGCGACCTCCGTTCCCATCACGAGCGGCAGGCTGAGCAAGGGACAATGCAAATCGAATTCAGGCAGCGTTTCGCCTCTTGATACGGCTTGCGTTACACCGGGAAGATCGCCGATCAGTTCGCAGAGCGGCTCCTGCACCTCCAGGATCACACGCGCGGCGCGCTGCGCCACGAGCGGCGCGTAACGGCAAAACTGGATGGTGTCACCAAATCCCTGTTCGGCATGGAGGAGAACGGTCTGGTTCACGGCGTCGTTCGCACCGGTCCATAACGGCTGCGCGAAATTCCGCTGCGAGCGTTTTGACTGGTCGGTTTTCCATCGCCACTCGTAATCCTCAAAGCCGCCAAAATCGCCGCGCAGCATCCGGCACCAGCCGGCATTGAAATGGGCATCGGGATAATCCGGTTGTGCGGCGAGAGCGCGCGCATAGCTCGCCAACTCATCGTCGAACCGTTTGAGAGCATGCAGGGCGATCCCCCTGTTGGTGAGAGCCTTGGCGTAATCCGGCTGCAGCGCCAGTGCCTGGTCGTAACTCGCCAGCGCTTCTTCGAATCGCCGCAGGTCATTGAGAGCATTGCCGCGGTTGCAGTGCGCTTCGGCAAAGTCGGGCCGCAGCACCAACGCGCGGTCGCAGCTCTCAAGCGCCTCCTCGAATCGCTTCAGCTCGTGCAAACTATGACCGCGATTGGACAGCGCTTGGGCATCATCCGGCCGCAGCGCCAGCGCGCGGTCGTAATTCGCCAGCGCCTCTTCGAACCGTTGCAGCTCATGCAGCGCGACGCCCCGATTGGTGAGCGCGTCCGTATCGTGCGGACAAAGGGCGAGCGCCCGTTCATAGCTTATGAGCGCCTCGTCATATCGCTTCAGCGCGTTGAGCGTGACGCCGCGATTGGTGAGCGCCTCGACATTGTCGGGATGCTGCGCCAATGCGCGGTCGAGGCTCGCCAGCGCCTCGTCGTAGCGCTTGAGCTCGAGCAGGCTCACGGCGCGATTGGTGAGGGCGTCGACATAATCCGGCCGCGCTGCTAGCGCGCGGTCGTGGCTTGCCAGCGCCTCTTCGTAGCGTTTGAGCCCGTGAAGCGCATTGCCGCGATTGTAATGCGCCTCGGCGTAATCCGGCCGCAGCGCGAGCGCGCGATCGAAGCTCGCCAGGGCTTCCTCGAGCCGATTCAGCTCCTGGAGCGCGTTGCCGCGATTCGAATGCGCCTCGACAGAATCGGGACGCAGGATAATCGCCCGGTCGTAGCTCGCCAGAGCTTCGTCAAATCGCCGCAGCGCGTTCAGCGTCACGCCGCGATTAGTGAGCGCCTCGGCGTAATCAGGCCGTATGCTGAGCGCCCGGTCGTAGCTCGCGAGCGCATCGCCGAAGCGCTGCAATTGCTGGAACGCATTGCCGCGATTGTTCAACGCAAGAATATGTCTGGGTTCCACCTTGAGGGCGGCACCTATTTGCCTGACGGCAGCCGCCGCATCGCCGCGCTGCAGGAAAATGACGCCGAGCAAATGCAGGCTGTCGAAATGCTTCGGTTGCGCGGCGAGAATGCGGCCGTAAATTTTCTCGGCATCCGCCAATTGGCCGGCTCTGTGCAGCGCCAAAGCTTCGGCAAAGACTGGTGCGACGTCGGCCATTGCGTTGACAGCCCGCAGCTGCTTCCGTTTCGGACTCTCCCAACGCGACTACGCCACCTTTTAGGATTCCGCACCTTGTAGATGATTCTGTCGTCAGGTGCCGACTTTTAGTTCGGCCACCAGCCCGCGCAAAGCCGCGACCGCGCTCAAGGCCGTGATCCGGCCGGTGCGCGGATTCTCTTCCGACGGCACGTTCTCGATCATCATCGAAAAGCGCGCGGAATTCGGCGTCGACCTCGATGCGGTGGGTGTTGCGACCGAGCACCGGATCGGCCCAGATTTCGAGCCGCGTCTTGTCGGGACCGATGCCGGCGAGGCTCAGCGCTGCGGCGACATTGACGTTCGCCGGAAAGCCGCGGGCGCCGTCACGCGCCGTGCCGTCGAAGACTTTCTTCGGCGCCGTAAGGCCTTTGACCGATATGTTGTGCTCGACCAGATAGGGCGCGCCCTCAAGCCCGCTTGGCGGCTTGCGCGTAACCATGGTGACCGAGTGAATGTTGCCCTCGGCGGCGGCGCGTACCGCGTCAAGCCCAAGGAGCGCACCGGTCGGCACCAGGATGCGTGCGCCCTTCGCCTTGGCCAGATCCACCAGATCCCAGTTTTCCAGAAGCTGGCCGACGCTCAGCGGCATGAAAATCCGGCCGCGTTCGATCGCCGCCATCGCCACGCCGCGGAACATCTTCGGCGGCAGGCATTCGACGACCACGTCGCAGCTGTCCGCGAGCGCCTCCGGCGTGACGATCGGAATGCGGGTGCCGGCATCCGGCAGATTGCGCCGCGCCTTGTCGTGATCGCGCGCGGACACTGCGGCGAGCGCCAGCCCGGGCAAGCCGGCCTCGAGCCGCCGCGCCACTTCGAGCCCGACCGCACCCAGTCCGGCCAATCCGACCTTGAGAGTTTCCCTTGCCACGTCGGCACTTCTCCGCTCTGGCCGCGACGCGCGCGGCCCGGTACATTCAGACTGTCTCTAAGCGCTGGGAACTTCCAGCGCAACGGGCCGGAAGCCGCTCTGCCGAGTCTCCCAAGCCATATCTGATAAGCCAAGTCCGATAAGCCAAGTCCGATAAGCCAAGTCCGATAAAGCCAAGTCTGATAGGCCATGTCTGAAAGAAACAAGAGAACCTACATGACCAATGTCAATCCAAACACCTTCACCACGCGGCCGGAGATCGAAGGCACGTTCGGCGTCGTCACCACGACGCATTGGATTGCGACCGCCGTCGGCATGGCGATATTGGAAAAGGGCGGCAACGCTTTCGACGCCGGCGTCGCGACCGCTTTCACGCTGCAGGTCGTCGAGCCGCATCTGAACGGGCCTGGTGGCGACGTCCCGGTCATTCTCTATGACTCAAAGCGCGGCAAGCCGGAAGTGATCTGCGGCCAGGGCGTGGCGCCGGCCGGCGCGACCATCGCGCATTACCGGAGCGAAGGCCTCGACCTCGTCCCCGGCACCGGACTGCTCGCCGCCGTGGTGCCCGGCACGTTCGAGACCTGGATGATGCTGCTGCGCGACTACGGCACGATGACGCTTGGCGAAGTACTCGCGCCCGCGATCGGCTACGCGCAGAACGGCCATCCGCTGCTCGAGCGCACCAACGCCACGATCGGCACCGTCGCCGAACTATTCCGTCAATACTGGCCGACATCGGCCGCGGTCTATCTGCCGAACGACAAAGTGCCCGCCGCCGGCGAGATGTTCGCCAACACAGCACTGGCCGCGACTTACACGCGCATCGTCAAGGAGGCCGAGAGCGCCGGGCGCGATCGCGTCGCCCAGATCGAGCGCGCCCGCAAAGCGTGGAGCCACGGTTTCGTCGCCGAGGCGATCGACCGCTTCTGCCGCACCCAGGACATCATGGATACCAGCGGCCACAAACATCGCGGCGTGCTCACCGCCGACGACATGGCGTGCTGGACGCCGCGTATCGAAGCGCCGCTCACTTACGATTACGGCCGCTACACCGTGTGCAAGACCGGGCCTTGGGGCCAGGGACCCGTAACCTTGCAGCAGCTGGCGCTGCTGAAGGGATTCGATCTCGACGGGCTCGATCCGACGGGTCCGGATTTCATTCATCTCATCGTCGAATGCTCGAAGCTCGCTTACGCCGACCGCGAGGCGTTTTACGGCGATCCCGAATTCGTCGAAGTGCCGATGGCGACGCTGTTGTCGGACGCCTACAATGCGCAGCGCCGCAAGCTGATCGGCGACAAGGCGTCGCTCGAATTGCGCCCGGGCTCGATCGAAGGTTTCGGCGCCGTGGTGAAATTGCGCCGCGAGATTATGGCGACGGCGGCGGGCGCCGGCGAGCCCACGGTGGGACGGCTTGGCTCAGGCGAGCCGACCGTCGGCAAGATGGGCGCGATGCGCGGCGACACCGTGCATTTCGACATCATCGATCAGTCGGGCAACATGATCTCGTCGACGCCGTCCGGCGGCTGGCTGCATTCATCGCCGGTCATTCCCGAACTCGGCTTCTGCCTCGGCACGCGCGCGCAGATGTTCTGGCTCGAAGAAGGCCAT
The DNA here is from genome assembly GCA_963761185.1 of uncultured Alphaproteobacteria bacterium. Classification (GTDB taxonomy): domain Bacteria; phylum Pseudomonadota; class Alphaproteobacteria; order Rhizobiales; family Xanthobacteraceae; genus BOG-931. Next base: position 1,995,378 of record CAVXFY010000009.1, on the reverse strand, counting down.
CCGGCGGCGCTCGCCCCCGGCAAGCGGCCGCGCACCACGCTATCTCCAACAATGGCGCTGCGCGACGACGAGCCCTATCTCTCCTGGGGCTCGCCGGGCGGCGACGGCCAGGATCAGTGGATCACCCAGATGTTCCTGCGCCACGTCCATTGCGGCATGAATCTGCAGGAATCAATCGACGCGCCGGCGTGGCATTCCGAGCATTTCCCGAGCTCGTTCTGGCCGCGCACCGCGCGCCCCGGCGTGCTGGTGCTTGAAGGCCGGGTGCCGAAGCCGACGGTCGACGAATTAAAGCGCCGCGGTCACGTCGTGGAAATGGGCCCGGACTGGTCGGAAGGCCGCCTCACCGCGGCGTCCCGCGACGGCCGCCGCCGCCGCGCCGCCGCCAATCCGCGCGGCATGCAGGGTTATGCCGCAGGGCGCTGAGCGCCTACGCCGCTACCGTCCCCAAGAACTCTTCGACTTCCTTGCGGAGCTTCGCGGTCGCGTCTTCGACTTCCACGGATGCCGTCAGCATCGTTTCCGCCGAGCTTCTCGTCTGCGTCACCCCGCTCGCGACTTCGCCGAGCGCCATGGTGATGTTCTTGGCACCGGTCGCGGCGCTTGCCACGTTATGGGAAATCTCGCCGGTCGCCGCGTCCTGCTGCTCGACCGACAGCGCGACCGCGCTGGTATAGGTGCTGATCTCCTGCATGCGCTGGGTGATGTCGCGGATGGCGGAGACCGCCTTGCCGCTCGAATTCTGCACCGACAGGATTTCGTGCGTGATCTCCTCGGTCGCCTTCGCGGTCTGCACGGCGAGCGATTTCACTTCCGAGGCGACGACGGCAAAGCCGCGCCCGGCCTCGCCGGCGCGCGCCGCCTCGATCGTGGCGTTGAGCGCGAGAAGGTTGGTTTGCCCGGCAATATCCTGAATGAGCTTGACCACGTCGCCGATCTTCTGCGCGATATGGGCGAGCGCGGTGATGTCGTCATTGGTCGCCGTCGCGTCGGCGGCAGCGCCGCGCACGACGTCGTTGGTCTGGCCGAGCTGGCGGCTGATCTCCTTGATCGAGACCGAAAGCTCGGCCGCGGCGGCGGCGGCGGTCTCGACATTGCTCGACGCTTCGTTCGACCCGCGCACCGCGCTCTCGGCGCGTTGCAGCGTATGGTCCGACGTCGTCAGCAGGGATTTCGCCGCGGCCTTCATCGCGGCGGCGCTATGGCTGACGGTCTTCAACCCGCTTTCCACCCGCTCGCGGAACGACGAAATCGCCACATCGGTCTGGTGCCGCCGCTCCTCGCGCGCCAACAGCGCATCGCGTTCCTTCTCGGCGCGCAGACGCTTGGTGACATCGAAATGGGTCGCGACCCAGCCGCCGCCGCGGATCGGACGATCGGTCAGTGAGATCATGCGGCCGTCGGCGAGCTCGACGATCTTGGACCCCGTCCGCCCCTCCGCTACCAGCCGCAACGATTCCGCGACATAGCGGTCAGGATCGCCCTTGAAAGTGCCGGCGGCGGCGCGCCGCATCAATAGATCGCGCAACGGCGTGCCGGGTTTCGCGTCGTCGGGTCCCAAGCCGTACATTTCGATGTAGCGCTCGTTGCACAGCTGGAGCCGTCCCGCGGCGTCGAACATGCACAGGCCCTGCGTCATATGATTGAGCGCTGAGCGCAGCATGCGGGCTTGCTTACGGCGGCGGGCGTTGGCGAACAGGCCGGCCAGCGCCGCGGCGCCAAGGCCGAACGGTGCGGCGATCGCGATATCGGCTATCCAATCAGGCGCCGCCCGCAGCGTCGCCATCACCATGCTCGGACCGCAGTAAAAGACGAACGCGAGCCCCACCGCAAACCCGGCCGCGCCCGCCAAGATGACGAGCTTCCAATTGCGGCTTGCCTTGGAAAGGTTTTGACCGCCGAGCATCGTGCGCGCCAGGAGAGAAGTGAGCGTCCGATGATATTCACCGGGCGGTTGTTTTGAGGTTAACGAATTGCTACTGATTCCTTAACAAAAGCTCAGCATCGGGCGGCTTTGGCCGAATGGGCACAGCCTCGCGGGCCGCGAAAGCCCCAATTGCTCGACTCCCGCGGATTTTAGGAGGCTAATGCCAGGCGACACGCGACGGAACTCACATCTCCAGGATGGAGCTTTTGCCATGCCGCTGCAGCGAGGCGAGGTTCAGGGCTACGACTTCAATCGCATGGTCTTGGAATTCACCATGCTCAATCAGGGCAAGGTCGTTCCGTGCGCGATCAGCACAGCGGCGATGGACGATCTTGAAGGTCGGCGTGACATCAAGTCGGATCAGCGCACCGATCAGTTTATCCGGCTGCGCGACGTCATTGAGGCGCAAGCATCGCGTAAGTTCTTTGAAGAGCAGGCAGAGGCCGATCGACCCGTCGTGTTGCGATCAACCGACTTCTCCAAATAGCGTCCCAGCCCAAATGTTCGGTCGTAGGATCGAATGATCAGCCTTCCGGCGGAATCACCGGCAGCAGCAAATAAGACTCCTTGTCGCCGCCGGCATGGATCGTGTTGATGGCGCCGGAATTGTAGTCGGCGTGATAATGCATGTATTGCGCGCTGCCGGTGCCGTCGCGCGGCTGGATGTCGAGCCGGATGCGGTGGCCCTTCTTGAACACCATCGAGGTCGGCCAGATTTCCACTTCCACCTTTACGATCTCGCCCGGCGTCAGATAAAGCCGGCGGACATGCTTGTGGTAGGGCCGATAGGGCAACGACAGATCAGGATCGAGTTCGCGATGCGACGCGCGCAGCCAGCCTTTCGCCACCGGCACCGGCGCGCCCTGCTGGCCGGTTTCGAGAATCTCCGTGCCGTCGGGGCCGATATTGCGCAGCGTCAGAAACAGATCCACGTCCTCGGTGGTGCTCGACACCCACAGCACGCAGGCGAGCGGCCCGGTGATTTCGGTGTCGACCGACAGCTTCGCCGTCTCGAGCGCAACGCCCATGCCTGGCTTGATGCCGCCGCCCATGACTTGCGACGAGGCGGCGGAGGTCGAGCCCATGGTGCCGAGGCTCGAGGCCGGATAGCTGCGTGACCCTGTCGTCGGCGGATTCTTCACTTCCAGCGTCCCGGTCTGCGGCGTGCCAGTGGGCGCCGTCGCCTGCACCTGCGACAGATCGAGATAGAGCTTGGTCCAGCGCGTGCGTTTGAGCGGCCATTCGTGCTCGTGACGCCATTCGAACGTGTCGGCGCCCTTTCTGATCTGCAGCTTGACCGGCGGCTCGTCCATCACGCCGTTGTCGACGCCTTTGAGCCAATAATCGAAGAAGCGGATCTGATCTTCGCGGCCGTCGTCGGTATAGAACGGATGCACGTGCGAGCCGAGATGGATGCGAAGCTTCTTGTGCGGCGTCGCCGCGCGCATGAAGGCTTCGGTATTGCCGCGCAGATGCAGCGCCATGCCGGACCAGTTGCCGACCGAGAACATCGGCACATCGATCTTGTCCCATTGCGCCTGGGCGCTGCGGAACGGGCCGCTGTCGAGATTGTTGCGCAGCCAGAAGTGCAGCGTGTTGACCTGCCAGCCGTCGGGCTGATGTTGCGACGCGCGGCCGAGCAGATGATGCAGCAAGTGCGCCGTGTACCAGTTGGTCATGAACAGGCTCAAAATGCCGCCGTGGTAAAGCGCATCGCGATAGAGATCGGCAAAGCCCTCCCACGGAATGATCGCCTTGAGCGACGGCGGCTTGAGATTGGCGACGAACCACTGATTGATGGCGAAATAAGAAATGCCGAGCAGCCCGACCTTGCCGTTGCACCACGGCTGCGCCGCCGCCCATTCGACGGCGTCGTAGAAATCGACCGCTTCCGGCAACGACCACGGCTCGCATTGGCCGGGCGACTTGCCGGTGCCGCGGCCGTCGACGCGCACGGCGGCATAGCCGCGCGGCACCCACCATTTGGGATTGACGGTTTCCCAGTTCATCCATTCGTTGCCCGGCTCGCCGAGCGTGTCGGGCACGATCCAGAGCTTGTCCTTCTGATACGGGCCGAGATTGAGGATGGCGGGATATTTGCCGTCGCCGTAGGGGCGGAACACGTCGGCTTTCAGCCGCGCGCCGTCGCGCATCGGCACGTCGACGTCTTTATCGATCACGATGGGATGGCCGGCTTCGCGCTCGGTCTTGCCCTCGGTCTTGCCCTCGGTCTTGCCCTCGGTCTTGGCCTCGGTCTTGGCCTCGGTCTTGGTGACAACGTCCTGCTTATTCACGTTCGATGATCCCTCATTCCCCAACCGGACATCGCGTCGTCACTCCGTCTCGATTTTCACCTCGCTCGTGATCTTGCGCCAGTTATCCATCTGCTGCCCGAGCCAAGTCTTGGCATCCGCGAGCGAGGCATTGGGAACGATGTTGAAGGTCTGTTTGTGGAACGTGTCGACGACCTCCGGCGTTTTCATCGCCGCGATCGTGGCGTTGAAGATCGCCTGCAACACCTCTTTCGGCGTGCCGGCCGGCGCGAACAGGCCCTGCCAGGCGATGGTGCCGACATCGGGGTAGCCGAGCTCCTGCATGATCGGCAAATCGGGGAAATCGGCGAGCCGCTCATGATTGACGACGGCGAGCGGCTGCAGACTTCCCGACTTCACCTGCGGCGCGGTGCTGGCCACGTTGAGAAAGGAGACCTGCGTCGAGCCGGTGAGCATGTCGTTGATCACGCCGGACGCGCCGGCTTTGTTGGGGATCGCGACCATGTCGAGATCGCCGGCGCGCTTGGCGAAATAGGCCATGTCGTAATGCGGATAGCTGCCGTTGCCGACCGTGCCGTAGCGGACCTGGCCGGGATTCTTCTTGGCGAAGTCGATGAGCGCGGGCACGGTCTTGACGTCGAAATTCTTCTTGGTCGCGACCATGAATGCCGGCACGTCCACGGTGTTGGTGATCGGCACCACGTCTTTCATGTAATCGAAGGTGAGTTTCTGCGCATAGATGATCGGCGTGATCGCGTTGGTGGAGACATTGCCGATCATCAGCGTGTAGCCGTCGGCCGGCGACTTCACCATTTCCTCGATCGCCAGCATGCCGAAAGCGCCCGGCTTGTTTTCGACGTAGAACTGCTGGCCGAGGCTCTTGCCGAGCTGATCGGCGAGAATGCGCCCGACAATGTCGGTTGCGCCGCCTGGCGCGTAAGGCACGATGATCTTTACCGGCCGCGACGGATATTTGTCGGCTGCCTGTCCGAACGCCGCGCTTGCCGCGATGCAAGCGAGCGCAGCAACCAGAACTCCGAGACGTCTCATGTCTTCCTCCCATTTTCATTTTCGCGGCGCCGTACGTGCGGCACCGCTGAAATTGTCGTGCCTTTATTTCATTTGCATCGATGTCATTTGCTCGCCGCCGCCTTGAAGAGCTTGCCGTTGGCGGCAAGGTCGTTGGCGACATATTGGTCGAATTGCGCGGGCTCCATCGGGAATGGATCGACCGCAAGCTGCTTAAGCTTCTGCTTCATGGCCGGCGTCTGCAGCACGCCGGTCGCCACCGTATAGAATTTCTGCACGATATCGCGCGGCGTCTTCGCCGGCATGAACACGCCGTACCAGACTGTGTAGTCGGAATTCGGATAGCCGAGTTCGAGCGTGGTCGGCACGTCCGGCAGATCGGGCGCGCGCGTCGGCGTCGAAATGGCGAGCGCCGTGAGCCGCCCGTCGCGGATCAGCGGCAATGCGGTGGAGATGGGACAGAAGTAGAAATCGATCCGCCCGCCGAGAAGATCGGTTAGCGCCTCGGCGCCGCCTTTATAGGGCACATGCGTCGCCTCAAATCCGGCGGCGGCGCGGAAGCGCTCGGCGCTGACATGGGTCGCGGTGCCGACGCCGGCCGAGCCGTAATTGATCGAGCCCGGATTGGCCTTCGCCGCCGCGACCATATCTTGTGCCGTCTTCCAGCCCTTCGCCGGATTGACCACCAGCACGTTGCCATTCTTGCCGAGCGAGACGACCGCGGACAGGTCCTTCGTCGTGTCGTAAGGCAGGTTCGGCACGATCCACGGCGCGACGGTCAGCGCCGAGGAATTGGCGAGGATGGTGTAGCCGTCGGGGTCGGCGCGGGTGACTTCGCCGACGCCGAGCGCGCCGCCCGCTCCGCCGCGGTTCTCGACCACGATGGTCTGGCCGAGCGCCGGGCCGAGCTGATCGAACACGGCGCGCGGAATAATGTCGGTGGCGCTGCCGGCGCCGAAGGGAATGAAGGCCCGGATCGGTTTCGACGGCCAGTCTTGCGCCTGGGCCGGCCCCGCAACGCCGAGCAACAGCAAGGCCAGCAAACAGATCGCGGACCGCGCGAATTGGACAACATATTCAGATCTGGATTTACGCACAGATTTGGATTTACACACAGATTTGGATTTACACACAGATTTGGATTCACAATTTATTTACACACAGATTTGGATTTACACACAGACTTGGATTTACGCATCACGCCTCAGCCTCTCTGCACACGCCTATCCAGTCGTTATGCAGCTTTTATGCCGTGAAGGCTGTGCGAGGCGTCCTTGACGGTAAAGAAGACGACATCGGCATCGGGACCGGCCTTGCCGTCATGCACCGCGTCGGCGGGAATATAGAGCAGCGAACCGGGCTTGGCTTCGACGGCCTTGCCGCCGATCGTGGCGTGGAAGGTGCCTTCGAGGATGTAGATCCACTGCTCGTTGGGATGCGAATGCGCCTCAGCGCCGGTTCCCGCCGGCATCCGCATCAGGCCGACGATCATGCGATCGCCTTCGACACAGGCGCCGTTCGCCGTCGAATAATCGGGACCGCCGAGAATGTGATTTACCTTGGCGAGGTTGAAGAGGTATTCGCCGGCGCCGGCCCGTTTGGCGCCCAGCGTACGGGCGGCGGGGGCCGGGCTCGGCGAGCGGCCGGAATTTGCAGCCATTTCTGCAGTCATGTGGATAACTCCCTGGTGCGCTCTGAGACGGCGCCTGCCGGGCGATGCTAGTTGAGCGCCTATGCTCGCGCCAGTGCGGGATGGCCGCATGGAAGCGGCGTCATTGCCGCATGGCGGCAGACGGTTAAAGTCACGCCTTCATGGTTCGGTCACCTTTTTGGCCGAACTGTCGGCGCCTCTGGGGAGCTTTCATGATCCGGCCGACCGCTGCGTTCTCGTTCTGCGGGTTGCTCTTCGGCGCGGTCTGGCTTACCGGCTGCACCGACAGCGCGCCGCCGAGCGGCCAGCCGAGTTTCTATATCGATCTCGCCCAGCCGGGCACGACGCTCGACGCCAATGCCGCGCAATCGATGATCTCCGGTTATCGCGGCAATAACGGTCTCGGCCCGGTCACCATCGATCCCGACCTCATGCGGCTTGCCGGCGATCAAGCCAATGCCATGGCGGCGCGCGACAAGCTCGACCATGACGCCGCCCATCCGTTTCCGGAGCGTCTGCGCAAGTCCGGCTACAATGCAAGCGTCGCGGTTGAAAATATCGGCGCCGGCTATCACACCTTGGCCGAAGCGTTCTCCGGCTGGCGGGATTTGCCGCCGCACCGCGCCAACATGCTCAACAGCGGCGTGACGCGCATGGGGATCGCCGCGGTCTATACGCCTAAGTCGAAGTATAAGGTCTACTGGTCGCTGATCATGGCGACGCCCGACGATCGGCGAAGCTAAAGCGAGCCGGCACCAACGCGATTACGCTTGCGGCGCTCTTTCGAAAATCTTCAGCCCATGCGGTATGACGGCCCAATCCGGACGGCCGCGGGTGAAAATCGCCACGGTCGGATGAAACAGCGACGGATCGTCGAGCGTCCCGGCATAGATCGTGAACGACGTGTCTTTGCCGACCTCGCCGCCGAAGACCAGGCTGCCGCAGATCGGACATGAATTGCGCGGGGCGTCACGGCCATTTGCCGCCTTCGATTTGAATTTGAGGCTCTCGCCGTGAAAGCACACGGCGCGCGCCGCAAAGCCGATGACGGGGATGAAGCCCGAGCCGGAGGCCTTGCGGCAATCTTCGCAATAGCAATGTTCCATATAGACGGGTTCGCCTTCGGCCTCATAGCGCAACGCGCCGCAGAGACAGCCGCCGCTGTAACGCTTGCCGGTCTCGCTCATCGTCATCCACGAACTTCGTTCGTTGCGGAGCGGTCGTCCGATTGTAGCCGAACTCGGCTCATCCGGCATTCCGCGCGTCTGATCAAAGGCGGCCTAAGAGAACCAGGACGACGAGGATGATCAGGATGATGCCGATGATACCGATGCCGCCGTGACCGTAGCCGTAACCGTAGCCGCCGAACCTTCCACTGAAGCCACCCAGCAAGAAGATGATGAGGATGATGATAAGAATGAGTCCCAACGACATAACTCTATCTCCTTCGGGGGGATATCTGATGAATATTTGCCGCTGCGGTCATCGCGACGGCCATCGCCCCCCGGCCGCACGAAGTCAGAATTGTAGCTGCTACGATGACTAATCCGCGAGCGCGGGATTCATTTCACGAGGCAATCGCGGAAACAGAACCATGAACTGCGTACCTTGGTTCCCATCGCCTCTGGCAAACCGCAATTCACCGCCGATCCGCCCGACGAGAGATCGAATAATTTTCATTCCCAGTCCTTTGCTGGCCGCTGGATCGAATCCTTCCGGCAAACCCGGGCCGTCATTGGCGACCGACAGCGCGTAGCCCTTTCCAGGATTGATCGCCAAGCTGACCGTGATCCGGCCTGTACCGTATTTCGCTGCGTTGGTGATCAATTCGTTGGCGACAAAGCCGAGCGGAATGGCGGTGACGGCCGGCAGCGTGATTTCAATCCCCTCAACGACAATGACCCGCTCCGGGCACTCCGACGTCAGCATCATTGAGAAATCGCGACAAAGATCCTCGAGATATTGCTTGAGCGCGAAGGTTTGTACGCCGTCCAATGAGTGGAGACGGTGGTGGATGCGCCCGATCGTGGCAATGCGATCGGCAGCGCCGGCCAATTGCGAAGCGACCTCGACATTCGTCGACGCCCGGCTTTGCAGCGAAAGCAGGCTTACGATCATCTGCATGCCGTTCAACAGCCGATGATCGGACTCCTGGCTCAAGACCGCCTGTTGTCGGATCAACTCGTCCTTTTGACAAAGCAGAGCCTCTTCCCGGGCGAGAGCCTGTCGCAGCCCGATTTCCGTGCGCCTATGTCTTATGATCTCGCGTCTATAGCTCGCGACCGTGCGGCGTTCCTGGCGTTCAAATACCGCAATCGGAGGCGCGTCTGCGCTACGCGGCAAATGTTCAAGCGTCATTTTGTGTTCCTTCCGTATCCGACTTCGCGGCCTGGATACCCGGACTGAACGTAAATTTGCGGCCGAGATAGCCAACGCACATTGATGCAAATCAACTATGTCCGATACCGGACACTGATTTTGCCGCCGGTTTGCTGCGCTGTGCCGCCAGTCCCTCTATCCCGTCATCAAACCGACACAGGATGGGCTGCCAAAAGAAGTCGGCGGCGAATTACGCTTGTACGCATATTGCTTGTTTTTGGCCCCGAAATGTCTCTGAGCAAGGGCGACGAAGGCTGATGCGGGGGCTTCTAGCCGAGAACCCAAGCGCGACGCATGCTACATCGCAGCGTCTTCCATCGTCGCGCACACCCAGCAACATCAACGTGCTCTTCTTGCCGAGCGAAGTCGAGTAAAATGTCCGATACCGGACATTTGAGCTTGCCGCGCGGGCTAAAAGAGCGCAGCGTGTTTGTTAGTATCCGCTGGCCCCTCTGGAGGCTGCAATGGATGCAATGGACAGGTTCGTCAGCCGGGAAAATATTGAGCGATATCGCAGACTTGCGAACGAATCGACAAACGATCGCGAGCGATTACGCATTTTGAAATTGCTGGCCGAAGAAGAAGCCAAGTTCAAGTTAGAACTGCGCCGCAGCGACGGCGTTCCCGCAAGATGCGTTAACGCGGCAACCGAGAATCGGGTCGAGCATGACGGAGAGAAGCAGCAAGGCGGCGGCTAGCCGCAAGGCCGCGGACCCGCGTGCCAACCGGTTGCTCGGTTTGCTGTCGCCAAAGGATTACGGGCGGCTTCGCCCGCATCTTCAACGCATTCCGCTGGAGTACAGGCAGTCGCTCTATCGTGCTAACAAGCCGATCGGATTTGTCTATTTCATCGAGACCGGCGTCGGCTCCCTGGTGAACACCATGGCGAACGGCCAGGCCGCCGAGGTCGGAACGATCGGCAACGAGGGCCTGGTTGGCCTGCCCCTCGTGTTCGGCGACGACAGAGCGCCCACCAGCGTTTACGTCCAGGTTCCCGGTGTCGGCCTGAGAATGAAGGCAAAGCTATTCACAAAGGAACTGGCGCGAAGCGCCTCGATGCGCGTCGTGATGCTTCGCTACGCTCACGCCTTCTTCAACCAGGTCGCGCAGTCTGCCGCGTGCAATCACTTTCATTCCATGCAGCAGCGATGTTGCCGCTGGATGCTGATGACGCACGACCGCATGCAATCGGACGAGTTTCTGCTCACGCAGGAGTTCTTGGCCATGATGCTGGGCGTGCAGCGGACCGGCGTTACGGCTGCGGCCGGCGCCCTGCAACGGGCCGGCCTCATCCGCTACACACGCGGCAACGTCACGATCATCGATCGCCGCGGCCTGCTCCGCCGCTCGTGCGAGTGCTACGGCGTTTCCAAGAAGGAGTTCGATCGCCTGCTCGGCGAGCGAGCAGTGCGCTAGGCCCGCTGCGGCGTAACTCAGTGGTGTTCAAACGCTTCTGCCGCGGAGCGAATTTGGTCGACCCGCGGTTCAATGCGCGTGAAACAATTGAAATAAAATAAATGTCCGATGTCAGACACAGTTGATCCAAATCAATGCGGCTCGGCTTATTTGTCGCGATCAAAAGTCAAGTCGATTGGTGAAAGTCATGTTGAGATTTAAATTTGGGCTTGCCGTTATTGTTCTTGCGGCCGCGCTGTCGACCGCGGCTTACGCAGCGAATAAGGGCGGCGGGGCGGAGGCGGTGGCGGCGGCCACGGCGGCGGTGGTGGCGGGCATGCTGCCGGAGGTGGCGGACACGGCGGGGGTGGCGGTGGCGGCCATCCCGGTGGCGGCGGCGGCGCACATTTCGGCGGCGGAGGCGCGCGTCACATCAGCGCCAGACCGGCGATATCCCGGTCGGCTGCGCAGCCAAGTTCCCGCGGCAATCGAGCTGCTACCCACGCTCCTGCGAACAATGCGGTTGGCGAAAGAACGCCTCTCAATTCAACCGGGAACGCAACGCGCAACGCGAACGTGAACCCTAACCTCAAATCTCACGCCGTGCGCAACACGTTGAACTCCCCCGCAGTCGCCGGCGCGTTGCGCAATAGGAACGAATTACGCAATCCGAATAGCCGCGCTCACATCACCGCGAGAGCGGCAACGGCGGGATGGCATGAAGGACGCGACGGCGGAAATGGCTGGTGGCGACACGGGAATGGCGGCTATGGATGGGTCGGCCCGTTGTACTGGCCATTCGCCTATTACGATCTGTACGGCTACGCGATGTGGGGCTACGGCTACGACGACTCGTTCTGGGGCTACGGCTACGGCGACATTTACGCCGGCATATTCGCACCCTACGGCTACGACGATCTCACCGGCTACCTGCCGCAATATGCCAGCGGCAACCCGAGCGGCTCTGGGCAAACGGCGCCTGCGCCGGGCACTCCGGCTGCGACACCCGATCAATTGGCGCAAATGTGCGGCGAGGACAGCCGCGATATCGCCGGCCTGCCAATCGATCAGTTCAAGCAAGCGATCCAGCCGACCGGCGAACAAAGCTCTGCGCTCGACGATCTCGCCAACGCCTCGGTTAAAGCGGCCCAGAACATCAAGGCCGCATGCCCGAGCGATATCGCGCTAACTGCCCCGAGCCGGCTCGCAGCCATGCAACAGCGCATCGAGGCGATGATCGCTGCGGTGGCGATCGTGCAGCCGCCGCTGGAAAAATTCTACGGCCTTCTGAACGACGAGCAGAAGGCGCGGCTGACCGCACTCGGCAACGACCAGCGGCAGAGCAAAGCCGCCGAAGACACTACCGGGTCGATCGCCAAGAACTGCGGTGCCGCTCAACCCGGCGTGATGGAATGGCCGACCAGCGAGATTGACCAGACGGTGCGCCCGACCGACGCGCAACGCGCAAGCTTGGTCGCGCTGCAGAACGCCACCGCCCAGGCGGCTGATCTGCTCAAGGCTTCGTGCGTAACCGACGATCCGCTCACGCCGCCGGCGCGTCTTGCGGCGGTCGGCAAACGACTCGACACCATGCTCCAAGCCGTCAAGATCGTCAGTTCGGCGCTCAATGACTTCTACGGAACGCTGTCAGACGAGCAGAAGGCGAGGTTTGAAGCGATCGGTCCGCAGCAGACGAGCCGGCTCGAGTCGCTTGAGGTTGCGCCCACAAGCGTGCACCGACACCGACACGGCATTCCCAGCGTTGAGCGAATCATTCGGCGTTTGATGTCACCCTTGTAGGGCATTGAATTCTTCGGAAAGTCGCCTCCTGAAATTCGTCTTGGGAAAATTCGGTGAAGCTCAACAGAGACACATTCGGGTGAGCAATATTGCTCAGAAATGCGTGGGCTCGAAGCTCACAAAAACATACTTACATATGCATAATCGAGGGGCGTCCGATCGAGTACGGAGCCGCGACAATAAATCCCCGCTCCGCCGAAGCGGCTTCGCGAAGGCGGGAAACCGGCTTCCACTTTTCGGGATCACGCTCCACGGGGAAGCACTCAGATGAGTGCGAACATCTTGTTCCCGTAGGTGCCGCGCGCCTCGGAGAGCAGCGGCGTCACCGCGGCGCGGAATTGCGCGTGCTCGTCCGCGGTCAGCGCCGTGATCTCGCAACCCTCCGCTTCGATGGCGGCGCGCGCCTCGCGGTCCTCCGCGATGGCGAGATCGCGCTGGAACGCGACGGCCTTCTTGACCGCTTCACGCATGGCGTCCTGCAGGTCCTTGGGCCAGGCGTCGAACTGCGTGCGATTGAGAAAGATCGGCCGCGAAATGTAGAAGTGGTTGGTCACGGTGTGGAAGTGATGAAACTTGTGCACGCCGTAGGTGACGGTATTGGCGAACGGATTCTCCTGCGCGTCGATGGTGCCGGCCTTGATCGCGGCGATCGCCTCGGTGAGATCCCAGCGCAGCGGCACGGCGCCGAGCAGCTCGAAGGTGCGCGCCTGCACCTCGCTCGGCAGGACGCGGATGCGCATGCCCTTGAGATCGGCCGGCACGTGCAACGTGCGCAGCCGGTTCGAGATGTGGCGGAAGCCGTTTTCGAAATAGCCGAGGATGCGGTAATTCACCCGCGCCTCGATCCGCTCCGCCAGATATTTGCCGAGCGCGCCGTCGATCGCCGCGCGCGCCTGATCGCGCTTCTCGAACAGAAACGGCAGGTCGACGAAGCCGAGCTCGGGCACGCGATCGGTCAGATAGCTCGACGACTGGTAGCCGAGCGAGAGCACGCCGTCCTCGACCAGCCACAGAATCTCTTCGGCGCGGTAGCCGAAATCCATAATATTCCAGACATACTTCACCTCGATACGGTCGCCGAACTGCGCCTGCAGCTCTTCCCCGATCAGTTTCAGCGAGCGCGAGAACGACGTCGTCGGCGGCCCGTAGCCGCCCATGCGGATTGCGATCGGATTGGCCATTGTTCTTGTAGTGCCCTTTACGTTTCCCGTAAGCGGAGGGAGATACGCGGGAAACGCCGGCAAAAGTCAACGATGTGGCCGAGTCGGGCAGCCCAGCACATGTGGGACTGACATCGAGGCAGATTTACCCATTGATTGCACGGCCACAGCGTGCCGAGAGGAATTCGAAGTCAAAATGGTGGACGCGCAATCAATGGAGACTCGGCGCTGACTAGCGCTACCTCTAACGGACTGATTAGCACTACTTTGGCAGATTTACTCACGCTGCGCCGCGATGACACGATCGATCTCGATCAAGGCCATCTCCGGCTTCGTCCGGGCCGTTCGATAGTCCGCCGGGACACCCGCTCGCTGCAGCCGAGCCCGCTTGCTCGTCCAACTCTCGGGAAGAAACAACCGCAACGCCAGCATGACCGGGACTTCGCCCCGCGCCAGCGTCAGCGACACCAGGGTCTGGCAGTTGGCGGTCTTGCCCAGAGCCGAAGCATATTGCGGAGCGACGCCCACCGAATGCGTGCCTTTCTTGGGTATCGCAGTGTCGTCAATTACCAGTACGGCATCGCTGCCCCCGACGAGCTTATCCGCTTGAACAAGCAGTTCTGTCTCCACCGGCTGCGCGTCCCAGACCCCGGCGGCCACGAAGTGGTGCAATTGATCATGGTCGCCAAGTGCAAGCCGCTCCGCCATCGCTGCAATGCTCTTGCGATCGCCAGGGCCGATCAACCCCGATACGTAGAGCGGACACATTTGCCGCCGCGCCTTATGACCCAAGCGGTCCAGAAACGGCTTGAGCCAGCGGCCAAGCTCTTCTCTCCAGTCCGAAGTTCTGCCAGCCATGGTCGGCCCCTCCAAAAGCCGACCACCCATGAATCATCGAAAAACTGATTTGGGAATCCCATCCCCCTCAAAATCTGCCAAAGTAGTGTTAGGGCGCGTACTCATAAATCCGGTTCTGACGAAGCGCTCTGAATGTCCGCTTCGCTCCGAAAGCGACTGAATTGCCGCGCTGTCGCGAAACGACGCTAAGGGCCAGAACCGACCTCCTGCAATACAACATGATCGGCGACACGCTTATCCGGCCTGTTTTCGAATGGAGAGTTGGCGCCGATTGCATGCAGCCGCTAAGCATCTGAAATGAAATGAGGCGGCTGCAATGAAGGAAACCCCGACCGGCGCGACGAAGCCAGTCAGGGTCCCTAGCGCTTAATTGTGTTGATTTGGATCAATGCGCCTTTCAACTCATATGCAAGTCTTTTTTGAAGAGGCCACTTCAGTTTGCGACCTCGCCAAGAAAGAAATCAGAAAGAAATCCAGGAGAAGATCCATGCGCCCGACAGTGCTTACGGCTCTCGGTTCGGCGGCCCTTCTATCATGCGCAATGCTTGGTAGCCCGGCCGGAGCAATGACGTTTGCCGCGCCATCGGCAATCGGCATCGCGGCCGCGGATACTGGCCTTGTTCAGGTCCGCTATTATCATCATCGCTATTATCATCATCGCTACTACAACTACTATGGCTACGGACGACCGTATGGCTACTACGGGCAGCCGTATGGTTACTACGGGGTGCCCTTTCTCAGATACGGCTGGTAATCATCACGATCACGGCCGGGTCGGTCTTCAAAAAACCAGCTCCAGGCCGTTTTCTCGATTGCTAGTGGTCTAATTCGTTCGGACGATTCCCAAAATCGCCCGAAGCAATTCAAGCTCTCGTTATGAGAGGTGGAATTGTCGTGAACGTCACGCCGGAGGATCGCCGTCAACTGGAGGCGAGGGCGTCGCCGGCCTGACCTGCGACAAGACGCGCAAGCCCGGCAAGCCGCCATTGCCGGGTCCGCGCGCCCACTTCAGCCACAGAAGGTGAAGCCTCTCACCGATACACAGAAGCCTGAACCCCACCCTCCGCACCCGCATCCCCCGCAGCCCCAACCTGCACAGCCGCACCCTCCACAGCCCCTGCAGCCGTGGCCCGCGCAGCCTCTACAGCCTCTGCACCCTCCGCAGCCTCTGCAGCCTCCGTGGCCACACCCCCTGGCAAGCTGCACGCCGAGATCACGTGTCCCGGCGTTTTCCTTGTCGTAGACATAGAAAGTCGACAGGCTGACGTCCCAGATTTCTTCCTCACCGAGAGTTATTACCGGTGCGGTGCTCTCCGTCGCTATATTCTCTGCTGGACCAACGATTGCGGCGGAAGCGCCACCCGCCGCCGACAGTAACCCAGCTACTCCCAACACCGTTGCGGCTTTTGTCCGGCTCCTTCGCGTCGAAGCGCGCTTCGCGTACGACATGGTAAGACCTCCTTCGAATGCGCGTAGCTCGGAAGTTGTTTGATCAGTAGCATAGGTCCGAGATGGGTCAATCGCCACCTTCATGGTCACTGTCTGGCGCGGCAGTTATACGCCCAGGAACGGACACGCGGTTGCGGCGCGGTCAGCGCCGCTCAGGGCCAATCGCGTCGTTTCCGCGCCGCAAAAAAAAACAACGAGCCTTTTCCCCGTCAGACCCCTGCAGCACAGCGCGCAGTTCCCCTCGGCTATGTGCTGCGCTACACATACCGCGAGCAAGCTGGTGACGGGTTGAGTCTTTGCGGGTTAGGATATGCGGATGGGGAAGTCCTGCCGCCTCCTCCTTGCCCTCGTCCTGCTGCTCCTCGCCGCCCCCGCGCTCGCCGCGCCATGCGGCGGCGACTTCAACGCTTTCCTGGCCGCGACCGCGCGCGACGCACAGGGCCAGGGCGTCTCGCGCGCAGTCATCGACCAGGCCTTCGCCGGCCTGACGCCCGACCCCGCCGTCCTCGCCTTCGACCGCCGCCAGCGCGGCATGTTCCACGCCAAGAGCTTCGAGGAATACGCCGCCACCCGGGTCATCCCGGCCCGCATCAGCCGCGCCAGGAAACTGATGCAGGTGCACGCCGCGCTGCTCGGGCGCATCGAGCGGCAATTCGGCGTGCCGGCGACGGTGATCGTGGCGGTCTGGACGCTGGAAACCGACAACGGCACCGGCGACATGGGCAAGCTGCCGGTGATCCGCACGGTGGCGACGCTGGCGCATGACTGCCGCCGCACCGAGCTGTTCCAGCGCGAGCTTATCGCCGCCCTGCAGATCGTCCAGCGCGGCGATCTGCCGTTGCGCGATCTCATCGGCGCCTATGCCGGCGAGATCGGCCAGACACAGTTTCTGCCTTCGTCGTACATCAAGTACGGCGTCGACTACGACGGTAACGGCCATGTCGATCTGCGCCATTCCGTTCCAGATGTGCTGGCCTCGACCGCCAATCTGCTCAAGACCAATGGCTGGCAGGCCGGCGCGCCGTTTACCGCAGGCACGCCGAATTTCGAGGTGGCGATGCGTGAGTGGAATCACTCCGAGGTCTACCGCAAGACCATCGTGCTGATGGCGCAGCGGCTGGGCGGCGGGTGAGGGTGCGGACGAGCGCCGACGAGGTGATTGAGTAAATGATCGGGATGCTGCACGCTGCCCCTCAAGGCCGAGGCTCTTTGCCCGCCTGCAGATCGGCCGTGACAACAGGACCTCGGCCACTAATCGTGGCCACCTTCCGGCCCGCCCGTGATCTGGTAGCCGAGATACCACGAATAGGTGTTTGTCGAAGATGCGTTTTGGATGCCTGCGCCCGCGGACACCAATAAATGATTGTGGTCGTCGAAATCGTAGACAGCACCAATGTTAAATCCCGTACTGTCCTTCCTCATGATGTTGTCGGACGTTTGATGGAATATTTCGCCGCCGATCGCCAGCTGCTTTGTCACTTGCTTCTGCAACAGCCAGCCGAAGAACCAATAATCCTTGTCGCCGAAGAAGCCGTCATGATTGATCCAGTAGCCGCCACCGCCATAGGTGAGCCAGTCATTACCTAAATCCTTCTGCAGCCAAACCGGCAGGAACACGCGGGTATGGCCGGCGCCAAGACCGTCGGCCTGTGAACCGTTTTGCAGTTCGACCAGGGGGAATACGCCAACCATCGGGCGCCAGCCCTTCTGGTCCTCCTGGATGAAGCGATATTTGAAGCCGATTTCAGTATCGCCATAGCCAAAGGATTGCGGTCCACCCGAGGGATTGTCGAACGCGAGCGGCGCCACGATGTGGAACTGCCCGTTCGGGATGATGCCGTAGTTGAATTCCCAGGCCGGGCCGACGCCTGACGTGTCGCCGTTTATATGGGTGCCCGCGGTGAAGGTGTAGAATTCGTAGTGTTGATAATCGACCGGCTCGGGATCATCGGTACGGAAAGGCGGGCCCGCGGTCGCGACATTCGGCGCTACCGTCACCAAGCCCACCGCAATCGCTGCAAGAGCGATGCAGTTTCTCCACGATGCCACGTTCAACCCCAAGCCCCGCAGCCAGCCGTACTGCCGCGCCTCATTTGCCCCCGGACGCGACCTTTTAAACACCAGCTAAGATTTTGATGAAATCGCGTCGTCGCATTGCATCAACTAAAGGCCCAGGGATCGTGCCAAAACCGGCTTGCAATACTGCCATTACAACAGGGAATTGCGGATGGTGGAATGGGGTTCAAACGCGAATTTGCGCCGCGAAAATTCTGGTCCGTCGATGTCGCATATGGGGCAAAACCGGCGGTTCGGACGACCGTCGGTCGCGCCCGCTATGCCCCCAATCGCCGACATATATCCGCACCGCTCTAAGCGTAGCGAAGGGCCAGGAGCGACCGTTTTGCATTGCAGAAAAACAGCGCTCACTGGGGCGTCGCGCCAAAGCTCTCGCGGACGCGTTGCAGCAAATCCGTCAAACGGGTCAGATCGGCCGACGACAGAGATGCGAACAGCGTGCGAAATCGGTCCAGGTTGACCTCAAATGCTTTCTTGATGACCGCCCCGCCCCGGGGGGTCAAGCGCGCAATCAGTTTCCGGCGGTCGTCGCGGTCCATGGTGGACCTCACGAAGCCTTCGCGTTCGAGGGCTGCCATGAGGCCTGAGACGGTGGCGCGGGTTACACCCATCGCTTCGACGATGTCTTTGTGCGGGATTCCATCTCCTTTGGTCGTCCACAGCGCCATAAGGATCTGGTAACGCGCCACCGATCCCACGGTACCCGCCATCCATTCGCTGAGCGCGTTGTCGGCCTGTTGCGCGGTCGCGCGCAGCGCGAACAGTGTTTCCATCCCCTGCACCTCTCTTGCCGAGAGACGGTTGCGAATCTGCTCCATGACCGCGGGCGGCGGTCCCGGACCGCGCTTGCCCGGTTGCCGGTTGTCCATTGCTGTCTCCTTGCCAATAGGTTTGGTGCCTAACTATCTGATTGTCAATGCATCCCGCTTTGTCGATCACGTTTATGAGGCCGATCATTGACATGGTTAGCCGCCTAACGTATTTGTATGGCACCTAACAGATGGAACTTATTCGACGTCAAGAGGAGAATGCAAATGAACACCGAAATCATCATCCATCCGAAGCTGCAACACTATGGCGTGACCACCGCCAACTTGGACGCCATGATCGATTGGTACCGCAAGGTCCTGGGCATGACGGTCAACTATCGTGCATCGATGCCGCCCGAAGCACAGAATCGGGCGCCGTTTTCGGCGATGGCCTTTGTCGGCAACGATGAGGTCCATCATCGCATCGTCTTCTTCGAAGCGCCGGGCGCAGTGCCTGATCCCGACAAACCGCGCCACGTCCGGGTGCAGCACGTCGCGTTCGAATACCAGACGCTCGACGATCTCTTGGGCACCTACGCTCGCCTCAAGGCCGTAGGCATCATGCCGGTGATGGCGGTCGATGAAGGCCTGCAGACGGGACTTTATTACACCGATCCCGACCAGAACAGCGTCGAGCTCAACGTCAACAACTACGGCAATGAATGGACGGCGACGGAACACATGAGGACTGCGTCGCAGTCCGGCGAGCGTCCCACGCGGGCGCAGATTGATCCCGAGAAGATGATCGCGGCGCGCAAGGCGGGCGCATCGTTTTGGGAATTGCACGAGCGCGCTTTTGCTGGCGAGTTTGTGCCGGCAAAGCCGTACGATCCGCGCGCCCTCCTCTGAGGAGCGGCGTGATGAGCAAACCAGAGGTCGGCCATGACATGCACACTCGTAGTTCGGAACTACAGCTCTCCTCCCCATGACCGACATCATCGAAGTCAGGGACTTGAAAAAAACCTTCGGCCGTTTGGAAGCGGTGAAAGGAATTTCGTTGTCGGTCGAGCAGGGGACGACGTTCGGCTTCCTCGGTCCCAACGGCGCCGGCAAGTCGACGACGATCAAGATGTTGACGACACTGCTGCGACCCACGTCCGGAAGGATTCTGATCGACGGCAACGACCCCATAACACACCCGGATGCGGTCCGGCGCTCGTTCGGCGTCGTCTTTCAGGACCCTTCTCTCGACGACGAGCTTACCGCGTGGGAGAACATGGAACTGCACGGCGTGCTTTACGGCGTCACCCGCAAGACGCGGCTGGCACGTATCGACGAATTGCTCAAATTCGTCGACCTGGACGATCGCCGCCGGAGCTATGTGAGAGAGTTTTCCGGCGGCATGAAGCGGCGCCTCGAAATCGCGCGCGGGCTTTTGCACCATCCGAAAATCATCTTTCTCGACGAACCGACGCTGGGCCTCGATCCGCAAACCCGCAATCACATGTGGGAATATCTTGGGCGGCTGAATGAAAGCGAGGGGATCACGGTTTTCTTCACCACCCATTACATGGATGAGGCCGACCGAAATGCGGACACGATCGCCATCATCGACCACGGCTGCATCGTCGCCTCCGGCACCGGAGAAGAGTTGAAGCGGTATACAGGCAAAGAATTGCTCGAAGACGCATTTCTCGAATTGACCGGACGCGATATTCGGCAGGAGAGCGCCTCGGAACTTGATCACCTGCGCAGGATGCGCCGCGCGCGTGGAGGCTGACGGCTCATGCTGCGAACCATCTACATCATGTGGCTTCGGGAACTGAAGAAATTCCTTCGCTCCCGCTCGCGCATCCTGGGGGCGCTCGGCCAGCCGATCCTTTTCCTGCTCGCGCTCGGCTACGGGCTCGGTAGCGTCTTCCAGGCCGCCGGACAGGGCAGCTACCTGCAATTCCTTGTTCCCGGTGTCATTGGCATGGCGATCATCTTCACGTCGATCTTCAACGGCATGCAGATCATCTGGGACCGTCAGTTCGGGTTCTTGAAGGAAACGCTGGTTGCGCCGGTTTCGCGCGTCGCAATTATGCTCGGCCGAGCGTTCGGAGGGGCGACAGTGGCCACCGTCCAAGGCTGCATCGTGCTTGTGTTGACGCTTCTATTTGGATTTCAGCCGTACAGTTGGGCCCTGGTCCCTCCAGCGATAGCCGTCATGTTTTTGATTGCATCGCTGTTTTCAGCGCTCGGCATTACGGTCGCGTCGTTTGTCAGGGATATGCAAGGCTTTCAGCTGGTCATGAACTTCATGGTGATGCCGATGTTCTTCCTATCCGGTGCGCTATTCCCGCTGGCGAACATTCCTCTCGTTCTCCGGGCGCTGTCGACAATCGACCCGCTGTCTTACGGTGTCGACGGCATGCGTACGCTCCTCATCCATGCCTCGCGCTTCAGCATAACAACCGATGTCACCGTACTCTCTGCGATCGCGATCACCTTCCTCGGCTTTGGAAGCTACCGCTTCACCAAGCTTGAATTCTGACGGATTTCGGCCGCGTATAATCGGCCAGGTGAGCCTTGTGCGTGAGCAAAAGCACAAGCGACCGATGGCATCACCGACGAGATGTTGAAGCTTTCGCAATGCGGTAATTGGTAGTCGCAAACCGACGCTATGGGTCAATCGCGACTGGCCCAAACCGGCGACGGGTTCGGCCATGTCCGTTGCGCCCCCGAATGCGGTGGCAATATCAGAGCAATGGCGTGCGCCGGGATGGGCCTAACGCGGATTGATGGTACCACCCAGTACGTGATTCAAGCTCCCAAACCGGAGCCTCGAATTATGCGCTACGAACTCACCGATTATGAATGGGCCGCGATCAAGCCGATGCTGCCGAACAAGCGGCGCGGGGTACCGCGCGTAAATGACCGACGCGTGCTCAACGGCATCTTTTTGGGTTCTGCGGTCGGGTGCGCCATGGCGCGATCTACCGGTGAACTTTGGACCTTACACGACTTGCTACAATCGCTTCGTTCGCTGGCGTCGGGCGGGCATCTGGAGCCGGATCATGGAAACACTTGTCGGTGCTCATGATAAGGCTGTCCAAATGATCGATACGTCCATTGTGCGCGTCCATCAGCACGCCGCTTGCATCGCTCGCAACGAGAAACAGTCCATGGGCCGGTCGCGAGGTGGACTGACCAGCAAGATTCATGCGGTGGTTGATACCAACGGATTGCCAGTCCGTCTCGGACTTACAGCGGGTGAGGCGCACGATAACCGACTCGCTCTCAAGCTTTTGTCCAGCCTCAAGTCGGGAGCAATGCTATTGGCTGATCGTGGCTATGACGCCGACTGGATCAGAGCCGCTGCCACCAAGAAGGGCGCTTGGGCCAACATTCCGCCAAGATGCAATCGCAAGGACCCGATCTGCTTCAGCCCTTACCTTTATCGCGCCCGTAACTTGGTCGAACGGTTTTTCAACAAGATCAAGCAATGTCGGCGGGTCGCGACGCGCTATGACAAGCTGGCAGCAAACTATCTCGCCTTCATACAGCTGGCATCCATCAGGCTGTGGCTGCGCGTTAATGACTCCGCGCCCTAATCTCAACGATGCCCGAGCCGCTTGCGCAGCGATTTCGCCATCGCAATGGTCGCACCGCGCAAACCTTCCAGCCTGCAGGCAATCCAAAACGGCGCGCCCGGCCGCGTCGCGATCAGGCGATCACACAAATCGAGCCGCTCGCGCCACAGATTGTCGAGGATCGGATTGCCTGGCCCGGCGCAGGAATTGGTGCGCGCGATCGCGGGGTTCTCGGCAAGATCCTCGGTCAAGGCCGCCGACAGCAAGACGCCGGGCGCAAAGCGCGACAGCTTTTCGTCATAGGCCGTCTTCCAGTACCAGGCGCTATCGCCGCTGCGCAGCGTGATGGTCGCGGCGATGGCGCGGCCGTCGATCAGGATGCGATTGATCGCGACCTTGCCTTCGCTGCCGAGCGCCCGGATCGCGATCTTCATGAAGCTTTGCACCTCCGCGTTGCGCGCAGCGGCGGTGCCGACATCGCCCTTCCAGCCGGACGCCTCGAGCGCGAAGAAATCCTCAAGCTCCCGGCCGACCGCTTGCGGCTCCGTGCTCGCGGTGAACAACAGCGCGCCGAGATCGGCGAGGCGACGGATGCTGCGGCGCAGTTCGCGATGCCGCTTCGCCGAGACCGCCTGTTCGAGATAGGCCGACCGATCGTCGCCCGGCAGCAAAAGCGGCCGGCTGTGACGGGTGAAATCGGCAAACGGCATTTGCAGGCGGCGCAGCACCGCGCCGAGCGCCACGGCAAAGTGACCGTCCCCGGCGATGAGCGGCAGCAACACCAAGCCGGGCAGTGCCGGATCGGAGGCGAGATGGGTGAGCCACGCCGAGATCACCGGTTCCGCAGCCTCGCGCTCGACGAGCGGCGTGCCGAGCGGCGCATAGGGATGCGTCCAGGCTTCGAGCACCGGCAGCGGCAAGCCATAGCGGCGCCGCACCATGCGCGCCGGGAAGAAGCCTAACAGCTTGCGCGGCTGCGCCCCCGACCAGACGAGTACGGCGCCGACATCGCGGCCGAAAACGGCGCCGGCGGCGAGCGCGAAGGCGGGCTCATAGAACACATTGGGGTCGAGCGCGCGCCCGGCGAGATCGCGCCAGTCGTCGGCCACAGCGACCAGATCGGCAAGCCAGCGCCATTCGACCGCAAACGAATTGACCGGATAGCGATCGGCAAGGACGGCGCGGCGGGCGCTGGCGATCGCCGAAGCGGTGCGCTCGAACGCGACATGCGGAGCATAATCCGAACCGATCGATGCCAAGACGACCCCTACGCCAGAACGCGAAGACGCTAACTCGGGAGGCCGTCACTTAAGCAAGGAAGCGTTAAGAATTGGTTGGAAGAAATTAACGAATATGGCGCCGATTCGAGCCTAAAACACCGCGACCAGTTCCTCGACGTCGGATAGCGAGGCCGCGATGATGTCGCGCTCCTTGGCGCCCAGCTTGGGCTGCGGCGGCACCGGATCGCCGACGTCATAACCCTTAATTTCGAGCGCCGCCTTGATGCAGGCCGCGAGATTGTAGCGCGCGAAGATTTCGTTGATCTGCCAGAGCTGGCGCTGCAGTTCCATCGCCTCCGTCCAGCGGCCGTCGCGGCAAAGCTCATAGAGCCTCACGCTCTGCCGCGGAATGACGCAGGCCGGCCCCGCCATCCAGCCGACGCCGCCGATCAGCATGACAGCGGCCGGGATATGCGCCGACGCGGAGAACACTTTGAGGTCCGGGCAACGGTTGATGATCGACAACAGCCGTCCGGTATTGGTCGAGGCGTCCTTGATGTAGCGGATGCGCGGATGCTCGCTCAGCCGCGCGATGACGTCGAGTGTGAGATCGGTGCGCTGGAATTGCGGATTGGTATAGAGAATGACCGGAATATCGACGGCGTCGGCGATGGCGCGGAAATAGCTTTCGACCTGCGGCTCGGCGAGCGGGAAATAGGATTCGAGAATGGCGAGGATGCCGCTGGCGCCGAGTTTTTGGTAACCCCTGGCCTGGTTGATCGCGTCCCCCGTCGCGGTCGCGGCGACCCCCGCCACCACGGGGACGCGGCCGGCCGCCGCCTCAATGGTCGCGCGCACGACCTCGGTGCGCTGCACGGTTAGCAGATAGGCGAATTCGCCGGTCGAGCCGAGCGGGGTGACCCCGTGCACGCCGGCTTCGATCAGATCGTTGACCAGTTCCGCGAGCACGCCGCTCCTCACCCGCCCCTCGCCGTCGACGGGGGAAACCAGATAAGGGAGCACGCCGTGGAATTCGGTCATTTGCCGGCTTTTTGTAGCGCGATCGCGTCGGCCCACACTTTAGACCGATCGTCGTCGAACACCAGAGCCGGATTTTCCGCAACCGTAGTCCAGGCGCCGCCCTTGATCTCGTCGTCGAGCTGCGACGGCGACCAGCCGGCATAGCCGAAGGCGACCAGACTCTTGGCCGGGCCTTTGCCGAGGCCGATATCGCGCAGAACCTCGTCGGCATTGGTGAGCGCGATGCGGCCGTCGATATCGATCGTGTCGGGCCGGCGATAGTCGGTGCTGTGCACGACAAAAGCGATTTCGGGACTGACCGGGCCACCGAGAAACATCGGCACGTCATTGGTCACGCCGGTTGCGTCCGACCCCATCGCCTTGAGCACCTCGGCAATCGGACGGCTGCCAGCGGGATGATTGATGACGATGCCGAACGCGCCGTCGCGATTGTGTTGCGCCATCAGAATGACGGCGTGATCGAACGGCGCCGGCATATCCGGCGACGCGATCAGAAGCTCGCCTTCGGTCGAGGTGCGGCCGGAAATGTCCGGCGCGGTCGGCAGCGCGGCGTGCAGCGCCGTTGCCGACAGGACGAGCGCGGCACTTGCCGCTATCCAAAACTTGCCGCTATCCAAAACCTGCGATCCGAAAAGGGCACGGTCGAGCATCGCCAAGCTACGCGTCGCGCCTATGATCGCGCCGCAGCAACGGATGTTCAAGACACCCCAACCGGCGGCCTAATTCGAAGCGTCGGGCTCGCCAAAGGCAATAATGTAGCCCTCGGGATCTTCAATATAAAAATCCTGCGTTCCCCATTGCGTCCTATCCAACGGCTTCACAATGGTCGCACCCTTCGCCTTGCACGCATCGTACAGGGCTTGCACGCCGACGACGCCGGCATAAACGTCCAAATGTTCGTTTTGCCGCCGGTTGGTGCGATCCTCGAGCGATTTCGGCGCGCATTTCAGATGAATCGCAAAACCGTCTCGTTCGCCGATTGCGTAAAATCCGCGCCATGTCGGGCCGAAAGAGAAGCCGAGCACGTCCTGATAGAATTTGATGGAGCCGTCGAGATCATCCACCAGCAATTGGGGAGCGAAAGATGTGATGCGCGGGGCGGTGACCATGACGCCTCCCTTTTTGCTCCCGCTTAGACGAATTGCACCGCGATGCCGCCGAGACTGCCGAAATCGGCATGCAGCGTGTCGCCCTTGCGCGCGAACACCACGCGCGTGAACGAGCCGGCGAGCACGATATGGCCGGCTTCGAGCGTCACGCCATGGGCGCCGAGCTTGTTGGCGAGCCAGGCGACGCCGAGCGCCGGATGGCCGAGCACGCCGGCGGCGACGCCGGTCTCCTCGATCTCGGCATTGCGATACATGATGCCGCCGATCCAGCGCAGATCGACATCCAGCGGCTTGATCGGCCGGCCGCCGATGACGATGCCGGCCGCGGCGCCGTTGTCGGACACGGTGTCGAAGATCTTGCGCTGGTCCTGCAGGCGCGCATCGACGATCTCGATCGCCGGCACGACATATTCTGTGGCGCGCAGCACGTCGGTCAGATCGACGCCGGGACCCTTCAGCGGCTTGCCCATGACGAAAGCGAGCTCGATCTCGACCCGCGGCAGGCAATAATTCGCGTGCGGAACGCTCGAGCCATCGGCGACCATCATGTTGTCGAGGAGATGACCGTAATCCGGCTCATCGATCTGCGAGGAGCGCTGCATCGCCTTCGAGGTGAGACCGACCTTGTGGCCGATGAGTTTCGCGCCGGCCGCGATCTTGCGCCGCGCGACTTCGCTCGAGATCGCATAGGCGTCGTCGATAGTGATACCGGGCCAGGTCTTGGACAGCTGCGTCGCCTGTTTGCGCTCCCTCTCGGCGGCAATAAGAATATCGGCGGCCTTGCTGCGATCGGCGTCGGACATCATGGCGACAAAACTCCTCCCTCATGAGCGGTTGGGGGAGAGGCTTAGCATATTTGCAATGAAGTGAATGTCCGGCTGAGCGCCTCTGAGACTGCATCCCAGGCAGATTTATCCATTAATTGCTCGCCCACTATTTTGCCTGAGGGGAATTCGAACTCAAGGACGACCCGAAGGGTCGCCGCCGAAGGCGGTGCGCTTCGCGCATCCTTGACTTCGAATTCCCCTCAGGCACCATTTGGGCATGCAATCAATGGATACTTGGCGCTGTGGCAAGCGCTGTTCAGGATGGTGAAACTCGCGCCACCGCGTCACTGCTGGCAGGCGACGCGGAGCAGCACCGTCTCGACCGGGCAATCGGCGGTCATCGGATTCTGGCCCGAGACCCAGAGCGATGCCTTGCAGCGCTCCGCAGTGCGGATATCGATCGGCTGCCCGGCGCTAAAGCCCTTGGCCTTGCAGACATTGGTCGCCGCGGTCGCGCAGTCAGGGGCGCCGTTGCCGGCCGTCGGGCAAAGCTGCTGGGTCTCGATGAGCTTTGACGTCGAGAACATGGCACCGGCGGCCTTCTTCATCGCCTCTTGCGCGTCCTTGGCCGCGTCGCTCTGCTGCTTGTTGAATTCCTCGAGCTTGGCCTGCTGCTCTTTCATCTTGGCGTTGAAGCTGGCGATGGAGTTGTTCCACCAGTCGCCGAGGCCGTTGAGAAATCCGCGCTTCTCCTCAGGGGCCGTGGGCAAAGCCGACGCCTGGTTGGAGGCCTGGTTCGGGGCTTGGCCGTTAGCTTGGCCAGGAGTTTGGCCCGGCGCCTGGTTCGTGGCTTGAAGCGGCGGCAGGGGCGCAGTCGCGGGCGGTGCAGCCTGTTGCACGGGACCAGCACTGCTGGATGGAGCCAAGCCGGCCGCAGACGGCGCGCTGTTCTGGGCGCGCGCGATACCGGCGGCTGCCATGAACAGCACCGCCGCGGCGAGCCCTCCGGCCGCCGATCGGAAACGAGACGAACTGGTTTTGCTTTGTGTCACGGCCACTCCGTCATGGCCTTGGATCATCGCTCGATGGGCGACCCAAGCGTCGCCGCCAGGCTCACCTGTCGGGGCCCCCCCGACCCTGCTTACTCACGCATCTAACAATAAGTCTGGCAATGAAATTAGGGCGGCAACAAGGTCAGAATATCCGCACCAGGGCGGCAAGGCCAACGATATAGGGCCGCAAGCCACATGTCCGGGCGGTTTTTCATTTCATGAACGCGCCTGAAAGCGCGACCAGACAAACCAGGCCACAGCGGCCAGAAGGAGCCCTACGACCACGATGTCGAACCGGTGAAACAGGCTGCGGAAGGTCGGGTCGCTGTCCCAGCGCTTGCCCAAGAGGAAGCCGATATAGGCGAGCGCGAAACACCACGGCCAGGAGCCGAGAAACGTATAGATCTGGAATTTCATCATCGGCATCCGGGCGAGGCCCGCGGGGAAGGCGATGAAGGTGCGGATCACCGGAAGCAGCCGTCCGACGAAGACGGTGATCGATCCATAGCGGGCAAAAAACCGCTCGGCATGATCGATCTCGGCATGGCTGACAAGGACGTAGGAGCCCCAGCGCTCGAAGGCCTTCCGGCCGCCGCTCGCGGCGACGTAATAGGCAAGTGTCGATCCGACATTGCAGCCGAGCGCGCCCATGGTCGCGGCGCCGATCAATGTGAAGCGGCCGGTGGACACGAGATAGCCGGCGAACGGCATGATGATTTCCGACGGCAACGGGATGCACGCCGACTCGATCGCCATGAGGACCAAGATACCCAGATATCCGCCAGCCGAGATCACCTCGACGATGGCGGACGCGAGCACCGACATGACCTGTTCAAGCATCGCTCGATCGGAATAAGGGAGGAAAAGTCAGCGCCGCTTGCGGCCGCGGCGGCCTTCGAGCATGACGATTTGACGACGGGGAAAATCCTCCGGCATCTTCTTCGGCACCTTCTCGGCGATGCCGAGCAGCCGCTCGCGGCGGTCCATTTCCTTCCAGACGTCTTCCGGGCGGATGCCGGAGGAGACCCACAGCACGACCAGATTGTAGATCAGGTCGGCGCTTTCCTTGACCACGGCTTCGCGGTCGCCGTTCATGGCGTCGATCACGACCTCGACCGCCTCTTCGGCGAGCTTCTTGGCCATCTTGCTGCGGCCCGAGCGCAACAGCCGCGCGGTCCGCGAGGTCGACGGATCGTCGTGCCGGCAGGCGTGCGACCGCCTGGAAGAGCCGTGAAATCGAATCAGTCATGGCCCATCAGAATAACGCGATCATGTCGCAATTGTGTTAATGCCTGCCGCCCAAGGTCGATTTGTTGATCGGGCGCGCCGCCGAGCGCGCTGTGGTCCGCACGTCTCATTCATCCTGGGCGAGCAGCCCGGCATTGCCGCCGGCGGCGGCGGTGTTGACCGTCACCACCTGCTCGGCGGCGAAGCGGCGCAGGTAATTCGGGCCCGCCGGCCTTCGGCCCGGTGCCGGACAAATGAGTGCCGCCGAACGGCTGGGTGCCGACCACGGCGCCGATCATGTTGCGATTGACATAGACATTGCCGTGCGGCAGGCGCGCGGCGATGCGCTCGACGGCGCAGTCGATGCGCGAATGGATGCCGAGCGTCAGCGCCGTGCCGTTGCCGCGATGTCGTCGAGCAGCGCGTCGAGCTGCGTCGGCGCGCCAGCGCACCACATGCAGCACCGGACCGAACACTTCCTGTCGAGCTCGCGCGCGCGGTCGAGCTCGATGATGGCCGGCGCGACATAGTTCCCAGCCCGGGTGGCCAGTCCGCCTGCGGCGCTCGTCGCAGCGGAAGCGCAGGCGGCCGGCGCGCGCCATGCTCGGCGATCCAGCTTTCGAGCTTTCTGCTTGGCCTCGGCGTCGATCACCGGGCCGACATGGGTCGCGATCTCGCGCGGATCGCCGATTTTCAGTTCGCGCGCCGCGCCGATCAGCATCTCGAGCATGCGGTCGGCGACGTCGTCCTGCAGGCACAACAGCCGCAGCGCCGAGCAGCGCTGGCCGGCGGAGCGGAACGCCGACGTGACGACGTCGTCGGTGACCTGCTCGGGCAGCGCCGTGGCGTCGACGATCATGGCATTGATGCCGCCGGTCTCGGCGATCAGCGGCACGATCGGCCCGTCGCTTGGCGGCGAGCGCGCGGTTGATGGCGCGGCCGACTTCGGTCGAGCCGGTGAAGACGACGCCGGCGACGTGCCGGATGCGGCGACGAGGCTCGCGCCGACCTTGCCGTCGCCGGGCACGAGATGCAGCGCGCGTCGCCGGCACGCCGGCCTCATGCAGCAGCGCGACCGCGAGCGCGGCAATCGAGCGGCGTCTGCTCGGCCGGCTTGGCGACGACGGCATTGCCGGCGACCAGCGCGGCGCGCGACCTGGCCGAGAAAGATCGCCAGCGGAAAATTCCACGGGCTGATGCAGACGAAGACGCCGCGGCCGCGATAGCGCAGCTCATTGCTCTCGCCGGTCGGGCCCGGCATGCGGCTGCGGCGCCAGACGTCGTGCGCGCCTGCGCGGCGTAATAGCGGCAATAGTCGACGGCCTCGCGCACTTCGGCAAGCGCATCGTCGAGCGTCTTGCCGCCCTCGTTTTGCAGCAGGCGAGCAGCCGGCCGCGATTGCGTTCGAGCCGATCGGCGGCGCGCTCCAGCGCGGCGGCGCGTTCCTCGACAGGCGTCGCCGCCCAGGCCGGGAAAGCCCGCCGCGGCGGCGGCCATCGCCGAGCGGCGCAATCGCGTCGTCGCCCTCGCACGACCGTGCCGATCGATGCCGCCGTCGATCGGCGAAGTCGACGGCTGCGCGCGATGCCGGCGCAGCGCGACGCCGTCGATCAGCGGCGCGGCCGTAGCGGAAGCCGTCGTTCCGTCGCGCACCTCGCGCGAGCAGCGCGTCGAGGCTTGCGCGTTCGCCGAATTCGATGCCGGCCGAATTTTGCCGCTCCGGCCGATAGAGATCGCGCGGCAGCGGGATTTTTGGTTGCGCGCGTCGCGCGGCCGTCGCGATCCAGCTCTGCGGCCGGCGCAGAATTTCGGCGATCGGCACGCTCGGATCGGCGGCGACCGAGACGAAGGACGAGTTGGCGCCGTTCTCCAGAAGCCGCCGCACCAGATAAGCCAGCAGATCGCGATGGCCGCCGACCGGCGCATAGACGCGGCAGGTCGCGTCCGGGCAATTCGGCCAGCAGCGCATCGTAGAGCGCCTCGCCCATGCCGTGCAGCCGCTGAAACTCGAAACCGTCGACGCCGCCGGCGTCCTCGATCACGCTCGGCGACGGTCAGCGCATTGTGGGTGGCGAATTGCGGAAACAATGCTGTCGCGCGCGGCGAGCAGTTTTTTCGACGCAGGCCATGTAGCAGAGATCGGTCATGGCCTTGCGGCGTGAACACCGGATAGTCGGCAAGGCCGCGCTCCTGCGCGCGCTTGATCTCGGTGTCCCAATAGGCGCCCTTGACCAGCCGCACCGTCAGCCGGCGGTCCGAGCGCGGCGGCCATCTCCTCGATCCAGTCGATCACCGCGCAGCGCGCGCTTCTGATAGGCCTGCACCGCAAGCCCAAAGCCGTCCCAGCCGGCGAGCGAAGCGATCGTCGAGCAGCCGCGCCGATGACGTCGAGCGACAATTCCAGCCGGTCGGCCTCCTCGGCATCGACGGTGAATTGCAGGTCGTGCGCCTTGGCGAGTGCGCGCGAGCTCGATCAGGCGCGGCACGCAGTTCGGCGAGCACGCGCGCGCGCGACATCGCCTCGAAGCGCGGATGCAGCGCCGAGAGCTTGACCGAAATGCCGGGCCGCGCCGGCGCAGGGCCGCGTTGCCGGCGCTTGCGCCGATCGCCGCGATCGCGCCGGCATAGGCGTCGAAATAGCTGTCGGCATCGGCGGCGGTGCGCGCGCCCTCGCCCAGCATGTCGAACGAATAGCGAAACTCGCCGTGGCATGCGGGCGCGCGCCAGCGCCTCCTCGATGGTCTGCCCGAGCACGAAATGCGAGCCGATCAGCCGCATCGCCTGCCGGGTGGCGGCGCGCACGGCCGGCAGGCCGAGCCGCTGCACGACGCCGTCGAGGATCGTCTCCGGCGTTTCGCCCGGATGGATGACGCGGGCGGCGACGCCGAGCGTCCAGGCCGAGGCCGAGACCAGGAGCGCGGTCGATTTGCACGTCGCTGTCGAGCCAGCGCCCGGCGGCGAGCTTGTCCTCGATCAGCCGGTCGGCGGTCGCGGCGTCGGGCACGCGCAGCAGCGCCTCGGCCAGCACCATCAGCGCCAGGCCCTCCTTGGTCGAGAGCGAATAGGCGTGCAGAAAATCCTCGACCCCGCCGAGCCCGCCGGCCTTGGCGCGGATCGCCTCGACCAATGCCTTGCGCGCGCGCGTCGATGCGGCTTTCCGCCGCGGCGTCGCGCGCGGCGTCGGTCAGCAATGCCGCCGCGAGATCCTCGTCCGGCGGAGCGAACGGCGCGTGAAAAATCGGTAGCCCAGAATTGGGCGCGGTCATTCCGGCAATTTATCCTCCCCCGCTTTGGCGCGGGAGGGGGCATGGCGACTGACCGGACGCAAGGGGAACGCGCAATCGTTCCAAAATCCCCGGGTTTGCGCGCCCCGCAATTCGCGTAAGCTTGCGCGCATGAACGATAGCCAAGCCCTGTTCGCCGCGCTCCGGCAGTCGGCCGATGCTAGGACAGCCGCCGCGATCGAGCAGCTTGTCGCTTCGGGCGCCGACCGCGAGCTTGTCCGCGTCAATGTGCTCGCGTTCGCAGCCGCCCGCGGCCTCGACGAGGAGTACGCCATCGCGGCTTTCCTGCATGCATCCCAGCTCGGCATTTTCGATCTGTCATGGGACGTGCTTTGCCCGACGTGCCGCGGCGTGCTCGACGTCACGACAACACTGAAAAATGTTCACCGAGAGCCGTACGAATGCGCGCTGTGCAGCAAGTCCTTCGAGATCTCGCTCGACGAGATGATCGAAGTCGTCTTCACCGTTAGCCCGCGCGTGCGCGATATCGCCGCCCATGATCCGAATACACTGCCGTTCTGGGACTATTACCGGCAAGTGTATTGGAGTTCCGCCGTCGACTTGTCCGACGCGGGACTCGAGCGGCTGATCGCGGAATTTACGCTCGATGCGCGCGTGCTTGGTCCAGGCGAACAGGCCAGTGTTTCGATGCAGGCGCCGGAAGGATGGGTCATCCTGTTCGAGCCGGTCTCGCATTTCGGGCATTACATGAAGGTTGGAGCCGAACGCACTTCCGAAATGCAGCATCTTGCGCTCGTTCTTGAAGGCACCCACGCGCCGACCGCAACGACGCCGCTGAAGACGGGACCGCTGCAGCTGACGATCGCCAACCGCACCAGCATGCGTGCGTTGCCGGTGGTCTGGATCGAGAATCGGAGTTTCGACGAGCTCGTCGGCCGGCGCAGACCGAACCTTACGGCCAAACGAATCTTCACCAACCAGACGTTTCGCGACCTCTATCGCACGGACACGCTTGACGTCGATCAGGGGCTGAAGATAGTCAGTCTCACCCTCCTCTTCACCGATCTCAAAGGATCGACCGAGCTTTACGCCCGCGTCGGCGACTTGGTCGCCTACGAATTGGTGCGCAGGCATTTTGATCTGCTCACGGAGATCGTGACGGCCGAGGGCGGTTCGGTGG
The DNA here is from genome assembly GCA_963761185.1 of uncultured Alphaproteobacteria bacterium. GTDB lineage: Bacteria > Pseudomonadota > Alphaproteobacteria > Rhizobiales > Xanthobacteraceae > BOG-931. The sequence goes on along the minus strand of CAVXFY010000009.1, from coordinate 1,962,216 downwards.
TCAAGACCATCGGCGACGCCGTGATGGCAACGTTCCCGACGCCCGACCGCGCGCTCGCCGCAGCACTGCATATGCGCGATGCGATCGGCCGTGTCGTGAACGAGACGCGGCGGGAAGATCTCCTGCTCAAGATCGGCATCCATGAGGGGCCATGTCTTGCGGTCATGCTCAACGACAGGCTGGACTACTTCGGACAGACAGTGAATATCGCGGCGCGCATCCAGGGATTGGCGTCGTCGCGCGCGATCTTCGCGAGCAAACCCGTCGTCGAGCATCCACAGTCGTTGTCACTCTTGAAAACCGCCGGGATCACGCCAAGCCCGCAGAGTGCGGAGCTCAAAGGCGTCGCAGGCGAAGTGGCGGTCTACGAAATTCCCTGAGTGCCGAAATCGCCCAGCGGCGGGACGTCTGCCGACATTGAGTTGATCCGACGCGATGGCGGTGTTCCCTATTGCCCATGACGGACATCGCAGGCCGGCCCCGCACCGGGTCCGGCCCGCGAAATCACATTTTTGTTGGTCTGCGGGTTTCTACTTCGGCACCGCCGCGCCCTTGGCCGGATTTTGCGTGTAGAGCCCGAGCAGCTCGCCTTGCGCCAGGATCTTACCCTTCATCGCATCGAGCGCCGCGGGGCCGTCGAAGTCCTTGGGCAGACCGAGCGAGCCCACGCTCAGCGCATAGACCGTGAAATGATAGTGATGCACGATGTCGTCGTTCCACGGCGGACACGGCCCGTCATAGCCGTAATATTGGCCTTTCATCGCGTCATTGGCTGCGGTGACCTTGGTATAGTCGTTCAGCCCCTTCACACCGGCCGCCGACGGTGTCGCCGGCTTGCCGTGCAACACGCGCGCATTCGAATCGGCGCCTTCCTTGATCGACGTGACGTCCTTTGGAATGTCGACCAGGACCCAGTGATAGAAGTCGTGCCGCTTGATGTCCGCGGTCATGGTCACGCCTTCCTTGTTCATCATTTCGCGATGTTCGGCGGGCGAGTCGGTATCGTAGAGAATGATGGCGTAGGACTTGGTGCCGCGCGGCCCTTTCGACCACGAAATGCTTGGATTGATGTTTGAGCCGCCGGTGGTGTGACCTTGTGCCGCGGGCGCACAGAACGCGTATTTGTTGTCGACCATGCCGCCGCTCTTGATGGCATCGACGCTCACCTTGAGCGAGCGGGCGTAGGCCGGCGTTGCCGCCAGTGTAGCCGCCGCGCCCGCGACGAGCAGTCCAAACATGAAAGTCTTGGCTGATAAAGTCTTGGCTGACAAAGTCTTGGCTGACAAAGTCTTGGCTATTCTCACGTCGTCCTCCCCTCCGTGCCGGCCTTGCCGGCCGGCTTGATATCCGTTGATGCTTAGCACGATCGCCGAATTGTTTTTGTTGATTATACCCATCGCGCTTTCGCAGGCGAGGGCCGCAGCCGACGAGCAACCCGAAGACGTGCCGCTTCCTTGTACGGGAGGAATTGCGAGGACAGCTTATCCGTCAGGCGGCGGCGCTACTCGCCACTGCGTCGAGCTCCCTGATCGCGTCGTCCGGCAGATTAAGTTCGGCCGCAGCGAGATTCTCGCGCAGATGTGCGACCGACGAGGTGCCGGGGATCAGCAGCACATTGGGCGCGCGGCGCAGCAGCCAGGCGAGCGCGACCTGCATCGGCATGGCGTGAAGCCGCGCGGCGACGGCGGACAAGGTCGACGATTGCAGCGGGGTGAAGCCGCCGAGCGGAAAGAACGGCACATAGGCGATGCCGTCGCGGGCAAGATCGTCGATCAGGCCGTCGTCGTCTCGGTGCGCCAGATTGTAATAGTTCTGCACGCAGACGATGTCGCAGATCCGGCGTCCGTCCACGATCTGCTTCTTCGTCACGTTGCTCAGCCCGATGTGGCGTACCAGGCCCTGCCGCTGCAGATCGGCGAGGACCGTGAGCGGCGCCTCAAGCGAGCCCTCGACGGGGTGATGCGGGTCCAACATGCTGCGCAGATTGACCACGTCAAGCACGTCGAGGCCGAGATTGCGGAGATTGTCGTGGACCGCCTGCGTCAGCTCTTCGCGCGAGAAGGCCGGGATCCACGATCCATCCGCGCCGCGCCGGGCGCTGATCTTGGTGACGATGACGAGATCGTCGGGATAGGGATGGAGCGCCTCGCGGATCAGTTGATTGGTGACGTGCGGACCGTAGAAATCGCTGGTGTCGATGTGGTCGACGCCGCGCGCCACCGCTTCGCGCAGCACCGCCAAAGCCCCGTCGTGATCCTTGGGCGGGCCGAACACGCCGGGCCCCGCGAGCTGCATGGCGCCGTAGCCGAGCCGCTTCACGCTGCGGTCGCCGAGCTTGAACGTGTCGGTGGTAAATGTGCCGGACTTGTCGATGCTGGACATGACGATCTCCATTGAAGACAGCCAAAAGCTAGGCATTGCCACGTCGTGCGATAATTAGGCATAATCCATACAGCCTGTGCGGAAAAACGGACAATGAAGCCCGATCTCGGCGATCTGAACGCCTTTGTCGCGGTGGCGCGGGCCAAGGGCTTTCGCGACGGCGCGCGAGCGAGCGGTGCAAGCGCGTCCGGGCTGAGCGAAGCGGTGCGCCGGCTGGAAGTCCAACTCGGTGTGCGACTGCTCCATCGCACGACACGCAGCGTCGTCCCGACCGAGGCGGGCGCGCGGCTGCTCGAACGGCTCGGCCCGGCGCTGAGCGAGATGGAGGCGGCGCTCGACGTCGTGAACGGTTTTCGCGACCAGCCGGCGGGCGCGCTGCGCCTCAATGTGCCGGTCAGCGCGGCGCGGCTCTTTCTGTCGGCGATCGTGCCGCCGTTTCTCGCGGCTTATCCTGACATCCGGCTGGAGGTGATGGCCGAAGACAGCTTCGTCGACGTGCTCGCGGCCGGCTGCGACGCCGGTATCCGCTACGACGAGCGGCTCGAGCAGGACATGATCGCGGTGCCGATCGGCCCCCGCGTCCAGCGCTTCGCCGCCGCCGCCGCGCCGGCCTATCTCGACCGCCACGGCCGGCCCGAACATCCGCGCGAACTCCTCGACCACGCCTGCCTGCGCGGCCGCTTCACCAGCGGCACGATGGCGCCGTGGGAATTCGAGCGCGACGGCGAGACGGTGCGGGTCGACCCCACGGGGCCATTATTGGTGCGCGCCGGCGCCGCTGCCGACCTCGCGGTCGACGCGGCAATTGCCGGCACCGGCATCATCTATCTGTTCGAGGACTGGCTGCGCCCGCATCTCGACAGCGGCGCGCTCGAAGGCGTTCTCGAACCATGGTGGCTCCGTTTCCCCGGGCCGTACCTCTATTATCCCGGACGCCGCCTGGTGCCGGCGCCGCTGCGCGCCTTCATCGACTTCATCAAGACATCGGCCGACCGAGCGTGACGTCAGCCGTTATGCGCGCAAGCGCGGCTCACTCCGCCGCGATGTTGGCCTGTGTCTCGACGAGCGCCTTCAGCTTGGCGAGGCCTTCCTCGAATTGGCGGCCCACCGTCTGATCGCAATTGATGAACAAGCTCATGACCTTCGCCATGAACGGCTGATGGCCCTGCATGGCCCAAGTCACTTGTGTGCCAATCACGTTGGTGCCGCTGCTCTTCGGCTCCAGGATGAAATCGACGGTGTTGTGCGCCGCGAACGGCCGCGACATGTCGAGCGCCAGAGAGACCCGCGACGGCGCAACCGAATCCGTGATGGCGATCCGTCCCGCGCCGACTTGCCGGTTGCCGTCCCAGTCATAGACCGCGCCCTTGCCGGCCGGCGCGCCGCTATGGGTCCGCTTCATGTTCGGATCTTTCTCGAACGGCGACCATGCCGACTGCGCATGCAAGTCGTTGATCAGCGGAAAGATCCTTTCCGCCGGCGCGGCGATGCCGATGGAGCGGATGACTCGAAACGTGTCGGGCTGAGTCGAGGCGTAGACCAGCGCCGCGGCGATCGCGACCGCGAGCGCGAGCGCGATGGCAATGATGATGAGGATTGTCGTGATCATGTGATCCCCCAACAGTCTCAGGCGGGCCCGGAAAAGGCGCGCCGCAAAATGTCCAGATCGAACTTCTTCATCTGCATGACGGCGTTCATGATCCGGCCCGATCGCGCGCCGTCGCTGTCCTTCATCATCTGCGGCAGCACCGACGGCACAATTTGCCAGGACAGGCCGAACCTGTCCTTGAGCCAGCCGCATTGGCCTTCCCGCCCGCCGTCGGACAGCTTGCTCCAGAAGTGATCGATCTCGCTTTGCGTGTCGCACATCACCTGGAACGATACCGCTTCGTCGAACGTAAATTGCGGCCCGCCGTTGAGCGCGGTGAAGGTTTGCCCCTCGAGCTCGAACTCGACGACCATGACCGAGCCCGGCGCCTTGCCGTGGATCTCACGGCCGGCTTCGGTGTAACGGCTGATCTGTTTGATCCGCGAATTGGCGAAGGTCGCGATATAGAGATTGGCCGCATCCTCGGCCTGGGTGTCGAACCACAGGCAGGGCGTGATCTTCTGTCGCAGTGCCGCCATGACAGACTCCTTGCGTGGCGCGTCGCGTTATTTCGTTGCCGCGAGATAGGCATCGAGCCGTTCGAACGTGCCGGCCCAGCCGCCGGTCATGCCGCGATGCGCCGCGTCGAAGGTTTTCTGCTCTTCGTCCGAGGCGTTAAGCGGCGACCAGACGAGCGTCAGCTTGGTCTTGCCGCCCGGCGCGTCTTCGAACGTCACCGTGGTCAGCATTTCGAGCGGCCAGGTCGGCGCCATCGGGTGCCGCGTCAACCCGCCTTGTTCGTTCGAGCACGAATGCACCCATTTGAGGAGCTTTGGCGGGACGATCTCGCGATAGACGAACTTCGCCCACATGACCTGGCCGTCGGGAGAGCGCATCGCGCCGAGATAGGTGCCGCCGACGCGGAAATCTATTTTCGAGGCGACGATGACGGAGCCCTTCGGGCCCCACCATTCCTTCATGCGCTCCGGCTCGGTGAAGCATTTCCACAGCGTCGCAGGCGGCGCGTCGAACACGCGTCTGGTAACGAAGTCGGTGCTTTTCGTATCGGCGGCCAGCATGGCTTTACTCCCTTGATCTCACGCGACTGTTCCGCTCGACGCGCTTAGTGTTGTGGAACCAAAATCATCCAGCCGACGCCGAATTTGTCAGCGAGCATGCCGAAGCGCGGGGAGAAGAAGGTCTTGGCCATCGGCATGGTCACCTGGCCGCCGGCGCTGAGCGCCGCGAACTTTTTGTCGGCATCGGCCTCGTCCTTGGCGTAGATCGCCAGCGCAAAACCCGCGAAGGCGGGCTTGCCGCCGCCGCGGCCATCCGATGCTAGGATCGTGCTCTCGCCGACCGCAAACTGCGCGTGCATAATCATCTCCGCATTGTCCGCCGTGCGCATGCTCTTGTCGGGGCTGTCCTTCCAGCGCATCAGCATTTTGACGTCGGCGCCGAGCGCCGTCTTGTAGAATTCCAGCGCCTCGTCGGCGCGGCCGTTGAAGAACAGATAGGGCTGAACTTGCATGGTTATCCCCAATTCATGCTGTTGCTTGGGTTGACAAATATGTTGATAAGCTCATGTCAAATCCTGCGGCCAGGACGGTCGCCCGAGCGAAGGCAAAGACTGCTGCGGCCTGCGCCGCGGACGGCGGCGAAGTACCGTTCGCCTTGACGCTTCATGTACGCGACCATTGCCTGTGCCTGCACATCCAGCGCGCGGCGCGCACTTTGGCGCGGCGCTTTGACGACGCCCTGCGTCCGCTCGGCCTGACGCAAGGTCAATTTTCGCTGCTTATGTCGCTCAATCGTCCGGAACCGCCGAACATGAAAGACGTCGCCTCGCGCTCAATACCAGCCGGACCGCGAACGTCACAATTCCGCGCCAAGACGCGCGCGATGTCTTGAGCAAATATGCCGGACGCAATTCGCTGCTCAATCGCTTCACCGGCGACGACATCGACCTCAAGGGCAACGAGATCTATTTCAGCAAAGCGCCGAACGATTTTCGGCCGACCCCCGCCCAGAACAGCCTCGACTTGCTGTTGCACGATCCGGAGGCCAAGCTCACGGCGATCGCGGACCCGAACTACGAATGGAACCCCTGGACCGAAACCGACCCGTGGTTCGAGATCGACGGACCGTGAACGGTAACAAGATACGAAGCGGCACGGCACGATAGCGAGACACGACAACCGATTTGCGGTTAGAACTGCGCCATGTCGTTCATCCGCATCTATCTCCGCGTCCTCGACCTGCTGCGCCCGAGGCCCGGCTCGCGGTGACGCTGGCGCTCGCCAATATCGCGCTCGCGGTGCGCGCAATTCGTCGAGCCGGTGCTGTTCGGCCACATCATCGACGCTTTGTCGGGCGCGCTGCCCGGCCGGCACTGGCGCCGGCCGCGCGGGCGCTTGGCGCCGCTGATCGGCGCCTGGGTCGCCTTCGGGCTTGTTCATCATCGTTGCCGGCGCGCTGGTCGCCTGGTTCGCCGACCGGCTGGCGCATCGCCGCCGCAACCTGGTGCTGGCGGATTTCTTCGAGCATGTGCTGCAGCTGCCGCTCGCCTACCATGCCGGCGCGCATTCCGGCCGGCAGATGAAAATCATGCTCACCGGCACCGATACGCTGTGGTGGCTGTGGGTGCAGTTCTTCCGCGAGCATTTCGCCGCCTTCGTCTTCATTGTCGTGCTGCTGCCGACGACGCTGGTGCTGAACTGGCGGCTCGCGTTGCCGCTGCTTGTGCTCTGCGTCGCCTTCACCGCGCTGACCGTGCTGGTCATGCACAAAGCCGACGCGCATGCAGCGCGCGGTCGAGCGGCATTATTCCGATCTCGCCGAGACCGCCGCCGACACGCTCGGCAATGTCGCGCTGGTGCAGAGCTATGCCCGTGTCGAGATCGAAGTCTCCGCGCTGAAGAGCGCTGGTGAACTCGCTGTTGCGCGCGCAGATGCCGGTGCTGTCGTGGTGGGCGGTCGCCGCGGTGCTGACGCGCGCCGCGACCACGCTGACGCTTGCTCGTGATCCTCGTGGTCCGGCACCTATCTCAAACTCGTCGGCCTCGCCTCGGTCGGCGAGATCGTCAGCTTCATGGCCATCGCCACGCTTCTGATCGCCCGGCTCGAACAGGTCGTCAGCTTCGCCAATCGCCTGTTCATGGACGCGCCGAAGCTTGCCGAATTCTTCGACGTGCTCGACACCGTGCCGGCGGTGCGCGACCGGCCCGACGCGGTCGATCCCGGGCCGCGTGCGCGGCCTGGTCGAATTCAACGACGTGTCGTTTTCCTATGACGGCAAGCGCTCGGCGGTGGCGGATCTCACCTTCACCGCGCTGCCCGGCGAGACGCATCGCGCTGGTCGGGCCGACCGGCAGCGGCAAATCGACGGCGCTCGCGCTCTTGCACCGCGCCTTCGATCCGCAATCCGGCATCATCAAAGTCGACGGCATGGATATCCGCAGCTTCACGCTTGACGGGGCTGCGCCGCAATATCGGCGTCGTGTTCCAGGAGACGCTCCTTTTCAACCGCTCGATCGCGGAGAATTTGCGCGTCGGCAAGCCGGACGCCACCGAAGCCGAGATGCGCGAGGCCGCGGCGCGCGCGCAGGCGCTCGACTTCATCGACGCGCAAGCCCGACGGCCTTCGAGGCACCGATCGGCGAGCGCGGCCGGCTGCTCTCCGGCGGCGAACGCCAGCGCCTCGCCATCGCGCGCGCGCTGCTGAAAAACCCGCCGATCCTCATTCTCGACGAGGCGACCAGCGCGCTCGATCCGGTGACCGAGGCGCAAGGTGACGGCCGGCGCTCGATGAAGTGATGAAGGGCCGCACCACTTTCGTCATCGCGCACCGGCTCGCCACCGTGCGCAACGCCACGCGCATTCTGGTGTTTCAGGACGGCCGCATCGTCGAGAGCGGCAGCTTTGATGAACTCGTGAAGCGCGGCGGCTTTTTTGCGGAACTCGTGCAGGCGCAGTTTACACTGCCGGCGGCGCAGTAACCGCGATTGACCGAAAGATCACCGAGGCAGATTTCCTCATTGATTGCACGCCCAAACGGTGCCTGAGAGGAATTCGAAGTCAAGGACGACCATGGGGCGCAGAGCGCCCCATGGTCGCCGCCGAAGTCGGTGCGCTTCGCGCATCCTTGAGTTCGAATTCCTCTCAGGCAAAATGGTGGGCATGCAATCAATGAAGACTTGGCGCTGGGATCAGCGCCTTTGCCGCGACAATCCTCGCAACAACGGCTACCGCAGCCGCTCCAAAATGCTCACGTAATTCGCGACCGCCGCGCCGCCCATATTGAAAATGCCGCCGAGCTTGGCGTCCTTGACCTGCATGTCGCCGGCCGTGCCGGTGAGCTGCATCGCGGTGATGGCGTGCATCGACACGCCGGTGGCGCCGATCGGATGGCCCTTGGCTTTCAGCCCGCCGGACGGATTGATCGGCAGCTTGCCGTCCTTGGCGACGACGCCGTCGGCGATGACGCGCGCGCCCTGCCCTTCGGGCGCCAGCCCCATCGCCTCGTATTCGATCAGTTCGGCGATGGTGAAGCAGTCGTGCACTTCGGCGAAGGACAGATCCTGCAGCGCGATGCCGGCTTGCGCCAGCGCGCGCTGCCAGGCCAGCGACGCAGCCCTCGAATTTGAGAATGTCGCGCCGCGACATCGGCAGGAAATCCTGCACGTGCTGCGGCGGCGCGGAACACGATCGCCTTGTTGATCTTCAGCGCGGTCTCGACGTCGGTCAGCACCAGAGCCGCGGCGCCGTCGGAGACCAGCGAGCAATCGGTGCGCTTGAGCGGGCCGGCGACGCGCGGATTCTTCTCGCTCTCCTCGCGGCAGAATTCGTAGCCGAGATCCTTGCGGATCTGCGCATAGGGATTGCCGACGCCGTTCTTGTGGTTCTTGGCGGCGATGCGGGCGAGCGCGTCGGACTGGTCGCCCCAGCGCTGGAAATAAAGCCCGGCGATCTTGCCGAAAATGCCGGCGAAGCCGCCGTCGATATCGGCCTCCTCGCGCACGTAGGACGCTTTGAGGAGATTGCGGCCGATCTCGGCGGGCGGGCGTCGTCGTCATCTGCTCGACGCCGACCACAAGCACGATGCGCGCGGCGCCGGCCGCGATCGATTTCAGTCCCTGATGCACGGCGGCGGAGCCGGTGGCGCAGGCATTCTCGACGCGCGTGGCGCGCTTGAAGCGCAGATCGGGCGAGGCCTGCAGCACCAGCGAAGCGGTAAAATCCTGCGCCGAGAAGCCGGCGTTGAAATGGCCGAGCACGATCTCGTCGACGTCCTTTGGCCGCAATGCCGGCATCGGCCAGCGCCTCGCCGGCAACCTCGCACGATGAGGCTCTCGACGGTTTCGCCGGTCAGCTTGCCGAAAGGCGTGTGCGCCCATCCCACGATGCAGGCGGTCATGATCGCTCCATTCCTCGCTTGCGATTGTCGCCGCCGCATTTGCCGAATTTTGGTCGCTTTTGCGTAGCCATTCCCAGGCTTAGCCGCTATGGCTTAGCCGTGTCGAAATCCACAAGGCGTCCACGCTAGCGCTATTCGGCTTTGCCTTCGAGCGTCGCTTCGGCTTAGATAGTGGACGCGCCCGCGCTTCGTGAACCTTTCGTGAACCCTTCGCGGCCCTGTCGGACTCTAGGGCCATGGACTTATAACAGGGCCCGACCAACCGAACGGACCGCGACACGTGCATCATGTGAAGTTTCTTCCGGGCGCTGGCGCTCGGCATCGCTCTCGGGTTCTATCGCGCTGTTGGCCGCCGCCCTTGGCGCCGCGACGCCGGCTCGCGCTCGGCGCCGTCAGCTATCCTGGTCGACGCCGACACCGGCAAGGTGCTGCGCGCCGAGAACGCGACCTATCCGTGGTATCCGGCCTCCACGACCAAGCTGATGACGCTCTACATGACGCTGCAGCGCGCTGAAGCGACCACCGCATCACGCTTCGACACGCTGTTCACGGTGTCGCGCAATGCGCAGCGCGCAGGCGCCGACCAAGATGGGTTTCCCGGTCGGCACCCAGGTCACCGTCGACAACGCGCTCAAGATGATGATGGTGAAGTCGGCCAACGACATGGCGGTGCTGCTCGCCGAAGGCGTCGGCGGCTCGATCGAGAATTTCGCCGACGAGATGACCGACACCGCGCACCGGCTCGGCATGACGGAATCGAATTTCGTCAATCCGAACGGGCTGCCGGCCGACGGCCAGATCATCTCGGCGCGCGATCTCGCCATTCTGGCGCGCGCGCTGATCCACGAATTTCCCGCAATACAATTTCTACTGGCACATCCCGGCGATCAAATTCGGCCAGCCGCGTGGTGCGCAACTACAATCCGCTGCTCGGCCGCTATCCGGGCGCCGACGGCATGAAGACCGGCTTCATCTGCGCCTCGGGCTTCAACCTCGTCGCCACCGCGACCCGCGACAACAAGCAGCTGATCGCCGTCGTGCTCGGCCGCCCGTCATCCTCGGCGCGCGCGGTGAAGGCGGCGGAACTCCTGGAAAGCGGCTTCACGCAGAAGCCGCTGTCGTGGCTGACGCCGTCGCTCGGCACCGTCGATGCAGCTGACGCCGATCGACGCCGACGCCGCCGAATCTGCAGGACGAAATGTGCGGCCCGCATCGCAAGCGGCCAGCCGCCGAGGAAGACGATCCCGACGCCGTCGACGACAGCGGCAATGCGACAACCGCGAGCAGCGACGGCAGCTCGCAATTCTCGGTGCTGCTGTCGGCGCTGCGCGCGCCGACGCCAAAGAACATGGCCTTGTTGCCCGATGCCCCGGCGGTGGTGCCGACCGTCGTCTATACCGGGCCGACGCGCACGCCGGCGCAAGTCGACGCGCTGGCGGCGGTGCCCGAGGCCGCCGATCCGGCGCCGAAGAAATCCAAAAAGAAGACCGCGAAGTCGGACACCAAGGCCGCGGCGGTAACTCCGTCAGCCGGTGGCGCGGCGACGGTCACCGGACAGGCCAAGACCGGCAAACCGACCGGCAGCACTATCCATTACACGCCATCATCTTCGTCGGCGCTGACGACGAGCCCCGCCGCGGTGCAGAAGAAGCCGAAGTCCGCGGCTCCTGCGCAGTAGCGCCCGGCCGCGGGCGTTTTTGCCGCGTCCTAACGCTGGCTGTTCGCCGCCGAATTTCCGGCCGCAGGCGAAACGCCGTAAGTTCTCTGCGCATAGCCCGTCATATCGGCGAGCGTCAGCTCCCGCGTGCTGGACAAGTCACCCGAGACCACTGAATTCGACAGGGTGTCGATGAACGCCACCGACTCTTTTGGCGCCGGTTTTGTCGGCTCGAGTTCCGGCAGCTCCTGCGCCACACGATCGGGCCGCGGCCGCGGCAGCGGTATTTCGATTTGCGCCATTTGGTTCTGAGCTTTGGCCACTGCATCTTTCTGCAGATCGGTCGGCTGCTCCTCGGCGAAGCCAAGCTTGGTCGACGGCGCCGGCTGCGCCAGCGCGACTGGGATCGACGATGACGGCGGCGACGGCGGCGCAGCCTGCGCGGTCTCCAGACTATCCTGCCGTTCTTCGCGATCTTCCGCGGCGAAATTGGCGAGTTCGCGTTTCACCAGATCGCGGAAATCCGAATTGAACTGCGCTCCCGGATGCGAGTCGTTATTGGCGATATATTCGATATTCGGGCCTTCCAGTTTCTTCGATCCCATGCCGCCGAACGTCATCCACGGACTGGGATTATAGATTTCGATGAAGCGTCCGACTTTTCCGGTGATGGGCGGATTCCAGCTCAGCATCGAAGGCTGCAGTGCGACGACCAGGTCGATATATTTGGTCTTGTTGGCCACAAAGGCCGTGGCGTTGGCGCCTAAGCTATAGCCGATCACGAATGTATGCGTTCCCGGTTCCTGATGGGCGAGGTCCTCGACCAGGTTCGGCCACTCCTGATGCAGATAAGTTTTGACTTCGACATCCGGCAGCGTCTTGAGCTCGGCGACCAATTCGACGAGCCCGATCGCCGGCAACGGCCCGAACATCGGCCACAACACGCCGACGAAAGTCTTGGCCTGGACCGGAGAGCAAATCAGTGAAGTGCAAAAAGCAACGGCGAGTGCAAGTTTCTTTACGTCCCAAATTTTCTTCACGTCCCACATCCCCATCGTCGCAGGCGCGCGATGGCCCCCGCCACCGCCGCTCGTCCCGCCGACAGAGAGCCGCAGAAATGCGGGCGTTTATGGGACGAGACGCGGAAACTTTGCGGATGAAAAAGGGCAGCGTAAGAACGAGGTTAGCAAGCCGCATAGGAACGCGGTTAGCAAAGCGTAACCGAACGGAACCTCGTTGCGGGATAAGGCCCGTTGCGCCGTGATGCGCAACACAGTTCCGGTGCCAGTGCTATGCTAGTGTTCGCGCGTCAAGGTGAGGGCAGAACATGAGACGGCGCGATTTCATCGGGCTCGTCGCGGCCGCGGCGGCTACCTTACCGTTCGCCGCCCGCGCGCAGCAGGCCGACCGCAGGCCCTATGCCGGTGCGCTGGCGAAGGCCAAGCTCGACTATGGCAAGATTGCGCATCCGAGCGAAGCGGACCGGGCGCATTACATCACCCGCCTGGTGCGATTGCGCGAGAAGGCCGCAGCCGCAAAGACGGACGAATGGCAGGCGATCGACGCCGAGATCAAGCAGCATCCCGCGCCGCAGGATTCCGACGGCAAGGCGTTTTCCGCGCTGCGCGTCGGCGAATGGGACTCACCCCGGCACAATTATCGCTACCGCGCCGACGGCAGCTGGACGATGTTGCCGGAAGAAGAGGGCATCACGCACGGGACCTGGCGCATGGAAGGCAATCAGAGCTTCGAGACCGTCGCCACGGACCCGCCGCAGACGTTCCAATACACCATCATCCTGATCAGCAAAAAGGACTTCGTCTCCACCGATCAGACGATCGTCTTTTACGAGACACGGTCCGATTACGGATTCCATGCTGCGCATCTTTATGAGCATCGTCATCGTTTGCGGAGCGATCATCGCCGCGCGCTCCGCTTCGGCCGATATGGGGCCGTGCAAGCTGGAGAATAATGGCGGTCCGACGGCGCCGCTGATCTGCGGCGCCGGCAAGGACGCAGCGCGCGTGATCGCCAATACCGTCTCGCCGTCGCATCGGATCGCGCTCGCCTGGCGCGCCTACGATGAACCGTCGAGCGCGCAGGGCCTCTATCAAAGCTTGATCGTACGGCTTCGCGACGGAGCCATTTTGGGATCGTCGGACGCGATCTATCGCGATCCCGATAACACCCATGGCAACAACTTCTTCCTCGTCACCGCCTGGTCGCCCAACAACCGGTTCATGGTGGCCACGTTCGACGGTCATAATCCAGCGGTCGGCATCGATGTCTATACGTTTCGGCAGCGCGACGACGCGCTGACCGGGCCGATCGATCTGCGGCCCGTCATCGGGCCCGCCGTGCGGGCGTTGATGAAGGATGTACCGGACGCCGAGGCTTGCGACTTTTCCGTCGCGGCGAAGCGGCCGCTGACGGTCGACAATGGCGGCCTCTTCCAAGGCATGGTGATCGCGGCCGGCTGCGCGGCCGGCCAGCAGCGCTCCTTCGACGTGAAGATCCAAGTGAAGCACGATCCCGGCAGCCCCGAGCCCTCGAGACTGGGCGCCAAAGTATTGTCGGTCGAACCTGTCAAGTGAGTCAGAAAGAGAAGTCACATTTTCATTGACCCGTGTCTCTGTTTCAGTTACAATGATTCGTTTCTCGCTCGTAAAGGACCTGCCCCGGAGGCAAGCCGGGGCATGGGAGCGAGGGCGGTGCCTGCGGGCGGCGTTGCAAACCGCTCCCGGGCAGCTTCGGGCATCAGCATCCCAGCACTACGGACTGGGCCGCGAGGTGCTCGCTGGACGGGGACAGGTTCGGGCGGACAACACCCGCAACAACTGCGTCCGATACTGCCCCCTGACGGGGGAAGCCTACGGATCGGCGCTCTGCCAAGTCCCCGGAAGCATGGCCTGGGGTTGAGCCTTTGGGATGCGCAGTCCCTTAGGTGAGAGCCGCGGTGGAACGCCGATAGACGTGCGCATCCTGCTGGATGCGCGGCCGTGCCAGCAGCACGGCATGAGGATGCGTCTGTCGGCGTTCCGCTTCCTTTATTATTTGGCGAAGCGAGCTAGCGGTCAGGACAAAAGCAGGCACCACCCCTTCTTTTTCTTTCCGCACTCTGCTTCGCGCTTTCATCGTGGCGGTCTTTCCGAAACTTGGGCGCGGACGCGCAGCGAGAACGACGCCGCTCATCCGGCCCGCTTTCGCGGGGCAGTAAGAACGTATTTCGCCAAATCGCCAGCGTGCTAGAACACCGGCGGCCAAAACCGGGGAGACCGAGGGAGCATGGATGGCAAAGTGACAATTCCCGCGCTGCAGGCGATGAAGCGCGAAGGCAAGAAGAGCATCGGTCTCGTCGCCTGGGACTACCAGATCGCGCGCATCGCCGACCGCGCTGGATTCGATTTCATTTCGGTCGGCGATTCGGTCGGCGTCAATCTGTGGGGCCGCGACGACGTGCTCGACGTCACGCTCGACGAGATCCTGATCTGCTGCAAGGCGGTGCGCTGCGGCACGGCGCGCGCGCTGGTCAGTTGCGACATGCCTTACGGTCCGGCGCAGCAGGGCGCCGATGCCGCGCTCGGCGCCGCGCAGCGCCTGGTCGAAGAGGGCGGCGCCGACATGATCAAGGTCGATGCGGCGGCGGAATTTCCCGACGTCGTGCGCGCGCTGGTGCGCGAAAACATTGCGGTCTTCGCGCAATTCGGGCTGACGCCCCAGACCGCGGGCAAATACGGCATTCCCTACAGCGCGCAGAATTCGCCGGAAGCGCAGGCGAGCGCGGAGGCCGCAGCAAAGCTCGTCGACGAAGCGAAGATGCTGGAAGATTGTCGGCGCGAGCCTCCTCGATTTTACCAATTCCGGCCCGGTCGCCGGCGCCGCCGTGGTTGCGGCGGTGAAAATTCCGGTGATCGGCGGCTTCGGCGGCGGGCCCTGGCTCGACGGCCGCGTGCGGCTTGTTCACACAGCGCTGGGCTACGGCGAGAAATGGCTCGATGCAAAGACCGACACCTATACCAACACCGCCAAGGCCGCGCTCGGCGCCTTTGCCGCGCTGATCGCCGACGCGCGCGCCGGCCGTCAGATCAAAGGCTGAACAGAGAACAGAGGTTGAAAATGCCGAGCGTCGACATCGACGGCATCATGACGCGTTACGAAATAAAAGGCTCCGGCCCGCCGATCCTGATGTATGCACCGGGCGGCTTCAATGCGGTGGTCGAAGCCTGGTCGACGCTCGGCATCTACGCCAAGGTGAAACTGCTCGACCATCTGCCGCAAAAATTCACCTGCATTTTGTTCGACCGCCGCGAATGCGGCCAATCCGGCGGCCGCGTCGAGCGCGTCACCTGGAATGCATTTCGTCGCGCAGGGCAAGGGCCTGCTCGATCATTTGGGAATTGCCCGCGCGCATATCATGGGCGGCTGCATGGGCGCCGCGCCGGTCGCGGCCTTCGGCACCGCGCATCCGAACATGGTCGCGAGCATGATCCTCTATTGGCCGGTCGGCGGTTACAAATATCGCGTGTCGAGCCACAAGCGCTTTGCCGAGCATATCGGCTTCGTGCGCGGTCAAGTACGCGGCCAAGAGCGCGGCCCTGGGCTGCCGGCCGTCGTCGATCTGGTGCAGCGCGAAGGCAAGCCGTTCGGCGCCGATCCGCGCGGCGGCCCGTGGGCCTCCGTTATCAAGCACGATGCCGCCTTCGCCAAATCCTATGCCGCGCAGGATGCCGACGCCTATATTCGCATCTGCGAAAGCATGCGCGACGCGCTGTTCGACCGCGACACCGCGCCCGGCGCCGAGCCCCAGGACCTGGTCCATACCGAGATACCCGCCCTCGTGGTGCCCGGGCACGACGATTCGCATGCGACATCGGCGGCGCGCTATCTGGACGAATGCCTGCCACTTTCCGAATATTGGGATATGCCTGTCGAGGGGCAGACCGAGGATGCCACCAACGCCCGCGTTCTGGAATTTTTGGATAAAGTGATCATTGCATGATCCCGAAAAGTGGAAGCCGGTTTTCGGATAAGATCATGCATAAGCGAAAAATTCAGACCTGATCCAATTCAGTGGAATCGGATCAGGTCTGAAAAGCCGGTAGATCGATGGTCGACTATTATTCAATTCTGTTGCGCGCGGTCACCGCGCCCGACGCCGGCGATGCGCGCTGGCGGCGCGGCATTTACGAGCGTTCGCGGCAGATGCTGGCGACGCGGATGCGCGGCTTGCGTCCGCAGCCGCCGCTCGCCGAGATCGCCGCCGAGGAAGCGAGGCTTGAAGCTGCGATCGAGCGCATCGAATCCGAATTGTCTTGGACCGATAGCGCCGCGGCGGCGGCCGATGAGCCGATCGACGAGGTTGCCGAAGGGCCCTACAAGTCCGAGAGCGAACCGTTTTCCGCATTGGGCTTGGGCAGGACCGCTTGGATCGCGGTTGCCGTGGTCATCGCCGCGCTCGGCGCTGGCGGTTACATCTTCCTGTCGGGCAAGGGACAGAAATCCGCGGCGCCGCCGGTGAAGACCGAAGCGCAGAACGCTGCCGCGGCGAAGGCCGCGCCGGGTGTGGCTGTGCCGAATGCTGGCGCGCCGAAGCTCGCTCTCGTCAATATCGGCAAGAACGGCGAGCTCGCGCCCGGTGTCGACGGCGGCTCGTCAGATCCCGACATGCAATACGTGTTCCGGCGGCAGCCGACATTTTATCGCACGCTGCTGCCGGTCGGCACCATCATCATCGATAAGCTGCAGCGCTTCCTTTATTTGATTCAGCCCAACAATGTGGCGCTGCGCTACGGCATCGCCGTCGGCACGCAATGCGCTGACCTTGCCGGCCTGCGGCACATTTCCACCATGGCGGAATGGCCGCCGTGGCAGCCGCCGCCGGAAACGCTCAATCGTAGTCCCTCGCCGATGCCGGGCGGCCCCGGCAATCCGCTCGGCGCGCGCGTGCTGCAGCTCGACGACGGCAATTCACGCATCAACGGCACCAATGCGCCGAAGACCATCGGCAACGCGGTGGTCTTCGGCTGCATCCGTCTCAACAACGACGACATCACCGATCTGTACGGCCGCGTGAAGCTGTCGACGCCGGTCGTGGTGAATTAGATTGAGGGAAGCCTTCTCGTCCGACGCGCGGCTAGTCGAGAGAAAAATTCTTGCCGCGTACGAAGGCACCGAAATCCGTGCGCGTCGGCACGCCATACTGCCGCGCTTTGTCCTCGGACCAGCCGTAGAACGGCGCCTCGCCCCATTGCGCGACATCGCGCTGGCGCCGATACGGCCGCAGCCGTGCGCGCCTTTGGTCGTAGGCATCGATTTCTTCCGCCAGGTTGTGCTCGCTATAGGCGTTCTCAACCACGGTGGTCTGCAACGACAGGCGCGGCGTGATTTCGCCGTCCTGCGCCGGCCAGCCGACGCAGAGTCCGGCGACCGGAATCACCCGTTGCGGCAGGCGCAGAAGATCGCCAACGACATGCGGACGATCGCGAATGGCGCTGATCGGACAGCAGCCGAGCCCGACCGCCTCGGCGGCGCGGATGAACGTGGTCATCACGATCGCCGCATCCACCGCCGCGTTGAAGAACTGATCGAGATGATTGTTAGGAAACGGCCTGCCGCGGAGTTTCGCCAGTTCCGGGAGCCGCGCGCCGTTGCCGACAAAGACGAGAAACGCCGGCGCATCCATGATCCACGGCATGTCGGGAATGGTCGCGACGATGCCTTTGCGGATCTCGGCGTCGCCGACGACGACAATGTCGCATTGCTGCAGGTCGCTTTTCGACGGCGCCGACAGCGCGCAAGCGCAAAGAAGCCGCAGCAGCTCAGGCTCGATCGCGCGCGACAGAAAATGCCGCTGCGACCGATGACCGGCAATTCGCGCAAGCTCGTCAAGGCCCGGAAGCGTTCGATCGACAGCGAACGTGTCGCCGAAGCGGGCCTGAAGCGCTGCTTCGATTGCGCTTGCGTCGTCCGTCATGATCGCCAACGGCTGAGATTGCGGTTGTTATTGATGCTTCGGATCGCGATCGAGCAATTCGATCGACACGCCTTCCGGCGCCTTGATGAAGCAGATGCGCACGCCCGGCCGCACCGTCGTCGGCTCTCTGGTGAACTCGACGCCCTTGGACTTGAGGTCGGCGGCGATCTCGTCGATGCCGCTCACGGCGAGGCCGAAATGATCGAGACCGCGATAGGGGATCGCCGGCGCGGCATTGACGTTCTCGCCGGCGCCGACTGGAGCGATGAAGATATTGGCGCCGCCGAGTTTCAAGTCGATGCGCTCCTTGCCCTGCTGCATGGACCGCTTGACCTCGGCGCCGAGCATTTTCTCGAACCACTGCGCCATGCCTTCCGGATTGGGCGTACGCAAATGAATGTGATCCCACGTGATCTTAGCCATAGTGTTCCTCCCTGTTGCCCGCGGCACGTTAGGCCATGCGCACGAGGCATGACAACGGGGTACGGGCGGTCAGTGCCGAACGGGCTTGGGCAGGTTGGCGGAAGCCGGCCGCGACGCCTGAGGCACGGGCGGCAGTGCGATCCAGCCAGCTTTGGCGACGACGCCGCGCAGCATCGCCAGCATGCGCTGCATCTCGGCCCGCGTCAGCAAGCCGGCCGCGCCTTCGCCGCTCTGGCCGCGCAATTCGAATTTGAAGCCGCCCTTGCTGTGCCGCGAAATCGTCAGCCGTTCGGCGAGCTCGGCATGACTGGCGCTCGATCTGAGGATCTCGGGCGGCGTCTTGGTCATGGCGCCGGCCGTCGAGGCCATGGCGGCTTCGCGCTCGAACGCGGCGAACTCGCCGCGCAGGTCGGCGGGCGCCTGTTGCGCCAGATCGGACGTTTTCGTCAGATAGCCCGCGGCGCGGTCGAGCAGCGCGAGCGCCAGCCGCCGCGTCAGCCAGCACGACCAGGCCTCGGGACGACCGGCATTGATGGCCGCGGCGATGCGGTCCTCGCGCGGCTCATAGACAAAGGTAACCGTCGTCAGTACGTGCAACATCTGTCAACCGATCGGCGCCCCACGGGCAACGATCCTATCACGGGCCTGGCGGCGGGTCTGGCGCAAGCCAAACACAGATCAAAATTCGTGACCCTGCCTTTTTTCAGCCTGCCAGCTCCAGACGGCCTACATCGCTGGGGCCGCGTAATAATGTCACAAAAATCGTGCTAGTGATGCCAAATTAGGCGGACGACAGGGCGGAAACATGACCGACATCTCAGATCAAAAAATGGCCGATCACACGGTGAAGGCTTTTGATGCCGACCTGGCCAAAATGACGGGCATGATCGCCGCGATGGGCGATCTGACGGAGCAGGAATTGAAGGATGCGGTCGAGGCTCTGGTGCGTCGGGATCACGAACTGGCAAGCCGCGTGATCGCGCTCGATGCGACCAATGAGACGATGCAGCGCGATATTGAAACCCAGGCGACGCTCCTGATCGCACGGCGGCAGCCGGTCGCCTACGACCTTCGGCTCATTGTCGCGGTGTGGGAAACGGCGATCGAGCTCCGGCGCGTCGGCGCGCTCGCCAAGAACATCGCCAACAGCGTCGTCGCGCTTGGCGGCGGCCACGAGATGCAGGAGCCGATCTCCGCGCTCCGCCGCATGGCGCGCGCGGCGTCGCGGCGGCTCCGCGAGGTCGTCAAGAGCGTGATCGCCGGCGACGCCGTCAAAGCGCAGGGTCTGTGGCGCACCGACAATGAGATCGATGAATTATATTCCGGTCTGTGCCGGGAATTGCTGACCTATATGATGGCCGACCCGGCGATGAGCCCGGCGGCGGTGCAGCTGTTGTTTTGCGCAAAGAATGTCGAGCTGATCGGCGATCACGTGACCAATATCGCTGAGGCGGCGCATTACCTGGCGCAAGGTCAGCGTATCAGCCGCACCTTCGAAAGCCCGGCCGTGCCGGCGCAGTAATTTATGCAAAAGAACGGGTCTTCAGGACGGGCTTGCCGCCATGCGCAGCGGGGCGTCGGTGACCTGTTGCAGCTTGTCGAGCGTGAGGCCCGACACCATTTCGCGCACCGCAAAGCCGTCGTCGGTGACGTCGAGCACCGCGAGATTGGTATAGACGCGATTGACGGCGCCGATCGCGGTGAGCGGATAGGTGCAGCGGCGCACCAGCCGACTTTCGCCGGATTTGGTCTGATGCTCCATCACCACCCAGAGCTGCCGCGCGCCGGCGGCGAGATCCATGGCGCCGCCGACTGCGGGCGCCGAATCGTTGTCCGACATCGACCAATTGGCGATATCGCCATTCTCGGCGATCTGGAAAGCGCCGAGAACGCAGAGATCGAGATGCCCGCCGCGAATGAGCGCAAAGCTGTCGGCGTGGTGCATGTAGGAGCCGCCCGGGCGCAGCGTGACATATTGCTTGCCGGCATTGATCAGCCAGCGGTCGATCCGATCCGGCTCCGGGGCCGGCCCCATGCCGAGAATGCCGTTCTCGGATTGGAAGATGACTTCGCGCTCCATCGGCACATAGTCGGCGACTTTGAGCGGCGCGCCGATGCCGAGATTGACGTACCAGCCCTCGGGAATATCGCGCGCCAGACGCGCGGCCATTTCGTTGCGCGACATCGGCTTGCAGGCGGCGAAAAAACTCATGCTGGCCTCCCTCTCACGGCACCATGGGATCGCCGTAAGGCACATGAACCACGCGATTGACATAGATGCCGGGCGTCATGATTTTTTCCGGATCGAGCGCGCCGAGCTCGACGACGTGCTGCGTCTGCACGATGGTCAATTGCGCCGCACTGGCCATGATCGGATTGAAATTCTGGCCCGACGCGCGGTAGGTCAGATTGCCCCAGCGATCCGCCTCCCAGGCTTCGACCAGCGCAACGTCGCCGGCAAGCGATTCCTCGAGCAGATATTTGCGGCCCTTGATGTCGCGCTCCTCCTTGCCGTGGGCGAGCTTGGTGCCGACGGCCGTCGCGGTGAAGAAAGCCGGAATGCCGGCGCCGGCCGCGCGAATGCGCTCGGCCATCGTGCCCTGCGGCACGATTTCAAGCTCGATCTTGCCCGCGCGATAGAGTTCCTCGAACACCACCGGGTCGGCGGTGCGCGGATAGGAGCAGATGATCTTGCGCACCCGACCGAGATCCAAAAGCCGCGCCAAGCCGGTGCGGCCGACGCCGGCATTGTTGGAGACGACGGTCAGATCCTTCGCGCCCTGCTCGATCAGGCCGTCGAGCAGCGCGTGCGGCTGCCCGATATTGCCGAAGCCGCCGAGCAGCACGACGGCGCCGTCGCGAATACCGGCCATCGCGTCGGCCATGGATTGTACGATTTTGTTGATCATCGAAGACTTATCTTCCGTCATCCTGAGGTGCGAGCGGAGCGAGCCTCGACGGATGAACGGCCGAGGCGCCGTGGCCGTCGCCCTTCGAGGCGCGGCGGCGCCGCGCACCTCAGGGTGACGGATGACTGTTGTTCACCCTACCACCCGCGCCTTCGGCTCTTCGGCGAAAGCCGGCATCACTTCGCGCGCGAAGCGCCGCAAGCTCTCCTCCGCCGGCCCGCCGCCGTTGAGCAATATGTAGCCGACGCCGGCCTGTTGCAGCTTTTCCAGTTTGCGCGCGATCTCGTCCGGCGTGCCGTAGAGCGCGCTCTCTTCGCTCGCTTCGCGCGTGTCGGAGAACGCCATGATGCTCGATTTGTTCTTGGTGCCGTCGGGCGAGTTGGAGATCGCGGCGAGGCGGCGCTGCGCTTCGAGCCGGCGCTCGAGCGCCGCGTCCTTGTCGGCCTGATCCTTGGCGACGAAATAAGCGCGCGCAACGCCGACATCCATCGGGTCGAAAACGCGGCCGCGCGCCTCCACGGCTTCCTTGAAGATGGCAATGCGCTCGCCAACCCCTTCGATCGACGCGAACTGATCGAGCAAAAGATTATAGCCGCGCGCCGCGACCTGACGGATCGAGTCCGGCGAACCTGCCCGCCCATCCACATCGGCGGGTGCGGCTTCTGCGCCGTCGGCGGCTCGACGATGACGTCCTCGAAGTGCCAGTATTTGCCGTGATGGGAGAAGCGCTGTTTCGACGTCCAGGATTTGACGATCACGTCGAGCGATTCGTTGAAGCGCGCATCGGCTTCCTCGATCGGCACGCAGAAGCCGGCGAATTCATTGTGCCGATAGCCCTTGCCGACGCCGAAATCGAGCCGCCCGCCGGACAGGAGATCGATGGTCGCCGCCTGCTCGGCGACCAGCACCGGATTGTGCCAGGGCAGAACCAGCACCGCCGTGCCGAGCCGCAGCGTTTTGGTTTTTGCCGCCACCCAGGTGAGCAGCGACAGGCTCGCCGACACCTGGCCGAAGCCGGTGAAATGATGCTCGACCAGAAAGCTCGCGTGATAGCCGAGCACCTCCGCCTCGATATTATAGTCGACGAACTGCTTGTAGCCCTGACCGGAATCGACGTCCGGTCCACCGTGGCGAGCGGTGGCGCTGCCGAATAATCCGAACCGCATTGAGCCGGCTCCTTGGTTACAGCGAGCTTGGGTCGCATCCTTCTTGGTGTGCGGCGGTAATGTAGCGCATGGCCCACGCCGGGAGCTATAGTGGCGCGGGGAGGAAATCATAATGTTACACCGTGCTATTCTCGCGGGGTTTTGCGCCTGCGCGCTCGCCGCCTCACTCATCTGTGGAATGCCGCGGCCAGCCGCCGCACAAGACTATCCTACCCGCCCGATCACCCTGATCGTGCCCTATCCCGCCGGCGGTGGCGTCGACGTGATGGGCCGTTTGGTCGGCCAAAAGCTGTCGATGGCGCTCGGCCAACAGGTCGTCATCGAAAACCGCGGCGGCGCCGGCGGCATGATCGGCACGCGCGACGCGGCGCGGTCCGCGCCCGACGGCTATACGCTCGTGATGCTGCTCACCGGCATCAGCCTCGGCGCCAATACCGGCTATGACGTGAACAAGGACTTCGCGCCGATCGGGCTCGTCGCCTCCACCCCGATCATCGTCGTGGCGCATCCGTCGGTGCCGGCGAAATCGCTGACCGATATCATCGCGCTGGCGAAAAAGGACCCCGGAAAATATTCGGCCGGCACGCCGCCAGCGCCGACGGTGAACTACTTCGCCGCCGAACTGTTCAACATCATGGCCGGCACCCAGATCACGGTGGTTACCTACAAGGGCACCGGACCGCTCACCAACGATCTCCTTGGCAATCACGTGCAGCTCGGTTTCAACACGATCCCGGCCTCCGTGAGCAATATCGCGGCGGGGGCCTTGCGCGGCATCGCGGTTGCGGCGCCAAAGCGTTCGGCGGCGCTGCCGAATGTGCCGACGGCCGCCGAATCGGGCCTGCCCGGCTTCGAGGCGGTGCAGTTTTACGGGCTCGCCGCGCCGGCTGGAACGCCGCGACCGATCGTCGAGCGGCTCAACAAGGAACTGCGCACGGCTCTCGCGAGCGACGACATGAAAAAGCTCCTCATCGACGCCGGCAGCGATCCGACCCCCTCCACGCCCGAGGAATACGCCGCCAATATCCGGCACGAGGAAGGCAAATGGGCGGACCTCGTCAAGAAGCTGGGGCTGAAACTCGAATAGATAATATTGTCTGGTCCTGCGCCGCTGCGTCGGCAGCATGAACGATCTTGCCCGCGGCACGACTGAGCAACGCGATGCCCGCCCTGCGAACTGAATTTTTTTGAGGACGAATATGGAACTGGGACTGAAGAACAAAATTGCGCTGGTCACCGGATCGAGCCGCGGTATTGGACGCGGCATCGCCGAAGCGCTCGCGGCCGAAGGTTGCGATGTGATGCTGACCGGGCGCGATGAGAAAGCGCTCGACGAGGCCGCAATCGCCATCCGCGCGAAGGGGCGCCGCGCCGCAACCTCCACGCTCGATTTGCGCGAGCATGACACGACGGAGAAGCTGATCGATCTGGTACGGCACGAGTTCGGCGGTCTCGATATCCTGGTCAACAATGCCGGCACGACCAAGCGCGGCGATTTTCTCGAACTTACCGACGCCGACTGGCAGGACGGCTACGCCCTGAAATTCTTCGCCCATATGCGGCTCGCCCGCGCGGCTTGGCCGCTGCTCAAGGAGCGGCACGGCTCGCTGATTTCGATCGGTGGAACCGGCGGACGCAAGCCGACGGCGCAATTCACCATCGGCAGTTCCGTCAATGCCGCGGTCGCGGCCTTCACCAAATGCCTTGCCGATCGCGGCAAGACCGATGGCGTCCAGGTGAATTGCATCCATCCGAGCGTGGTCGAGACCGACCGGACGCGACGGCGGATCAAGGCCGAGATCGAGCGCAGCGGACGGCCGGAACAGGACATTCGCGACGAAATCGCCCGCGAGTTCAACACCATCCGCTTCGGCACGGTCGAGGACGTTGGCAATCTTGTCACCTTCATCGTATCGTCACGCGCCACATGGCTGCATGGCGCGACGATCGATCTCGACGGCGGCGAAATCCCCGTTCTGTAAAATGTGTGTTCCGCGAGCCAATGAACATCCTTCTGACGCCAGCGAGGATCGGGCCGGTCGAAATCAAGAACCGCATCGTTATGCCGCCGATGACCACGCGGACGGCGGACGACGAGGGGTTCGTCACCGAAGACTCGATCGCCTATTACATGGCACGCGTGCGCGGCGGAACCGGCCTCATCACCGTGGAAATGGCGTCGCCGGAAAAGGTCGGCCGGCATCGCCGCCGCGAAGTCGGGATTTATGACGACCGCTTTCTCCCCGGCCTGAAACAGCTGGTCGGCGAAATCCATCGCGGCGGCGCCAAGGCCTCGATTCAGCTCGGCCATGCCGGCGGCCACACCCGCATCGATATTTGCGGCGAGACGCCGATCGCGCCCTCGGCGATCCGGCATCCGGTCTACGAGACGACATTCGAGACCATAACGCCCGAGGAAATGACCAAGGCGCGGATCGCGCAGACCATCACAGCCTATGTCGCGGCGGCGCGGCGCGCCAAGAAAGCCGGCTTCGATTGCGTCGAGATTCATGCCGCGCATGGCTATCTGATCTCGCAATTCCACGCGCCGTTCGAAAACCGGCGCACTGACGATTTCGGCGGCAGTCTCCTCAACCGCGCCCGTTTCGGTCTGTTCGTGCTGCGCGCGGTGAAAGAAAAGGTGCCCGACGTCGCCGTGATTTATCGGCTGTCGGTCGAAGACTATTTTCCGGGTGGCATGCCGTTTGCCGAAGGCCGGCAGGTCGCGCTTTGGGCGGCGAAAGCCGGCGCGGATGCGCTGCACATCACTGCCGGCCATTACCGGTCGCTGCCGTCGGCGCAGATCGTGCTGCCGCCGATGAGTTTTCCGGACGCGACGTTTCTCGATTTCGCCGCCGAGGTGAAGAAAGACGTCAGCGTGCCGGTGATCGCGGTCGGACGGCTCGGCAATCCTGCGATTGCGCGCGCCGCGGTCGAAAGCGGCAAAGCGGATTTCATCGCGCTTGGCCGCAGCCTGATCGCCGATCCGCAATGGGTGGAGAAAGTCGGCCGCGACGAGCCGGTGCGGCGCTGTCTCGCCTGCAATACCTGCATCAATGAAATGCGCGGCGGCGCGCGCATCGGCTGCGTCGTCAATGGCGCTGCCGGCCGCGAAACCGCGTTCGCCGCAGCAAAGCCGCCGCGCGGCGAGCGCATCGCCGTGATCGGCGCCGGTCCGGCCGGGCTCACTTACGCCTCGCTCGTCGCCGACGGCAACAGCGTGACCGTCTATGAGAAAGACAAACAGGCCGGCGGCGCATTTCGCTACGCCGGCAAGGCGCCGCTGTTCCAGGAGGTGGAAGCGAACGAAGACAGCTTCGAGCGTTACATCGTCTATATGGTCACCGCGTGCGAAATGCGCGGCGTGAAATTCCGGTACGCGACCGATGTCACCGCGCGTCCTGCTTTACTCGAACCGTTCGACCGTATCGTCATCGCGACCGGCGCCGAGTATCGTCATCGCCGTCTCGGCCGTCTTGCGACCTGGATTCTCGATCACGGCCTGGCCCGTGCGCCAGGCCTGGCGCGATTATTCTCGTCGCCGAAGATTCGCAACTGGTTCTATTACGAGGCGCGGGTGGGAACCGGCAACCGTTTCAGAACGCTGGCGCGGCCGAAACAGCGCGTGAGCGTCATCGGCGACGCCGTCAAAGCCGGGAAAAGTAAAGACGCGATCGCGAGCGCCTTCGAAGCGGCTCTGCTGCAGCCGCAAGAGGCCGACTTGCTCGAGTTGAACCCAATCCACAGTTGAAATTGCTCCATCGGGGCAAGATTGCGGCAGCGGCGGCTGGAGCGGCAGCGCTGGCGCAGGATTATGCATTCGCAGGGGCACAGCGTCGCGCCGAATGCAAATTCGCTGGCACGGTTCTTGCGGCTTTTTGGCCGATGATTGCCCACACGGAACCTGCCGGACCCGATGTTGTCGCCCGCAAAACTTGTGCTTGAAGACGTCAGCATGACATTCAAGACGCCGCGCGGCGTCTTCCAAGCGCTCGCGCCGGTGTCGCTCGCCATTCCGCAAGGACGTTTCGTCAGCCTGATCGGTCCGTCGGGCTGCGGCAAGAGCACGCTGTTCAATGTCATCGCCGGACTGCTGGAGCCTTCCGGCGGTCGCGTCGTGAGCGACGGCGTCGATGCGACCGGCACGATCGGCCGGGTCGGCTATATGCTGCAAAAAGATTTATTGCTGCCGTGGCGGACCGTACTCGACAACGTCATCCTCGGCATGGAAATCCAAGGCGTGCCGCTGCCGGCCGCGCGCGACCGCGCGCTGCCGCTGCTGCGCCGCTACGGACTTGCTGGCTTCGAACATCTCTATCCGAACGCGCTCTCCGGTGGCATGCGCCAGCGCGCCGCGCTGTTGCGCACGCTGATGTTCGACACCGATGTCATTTTGCTCGACGAACCGTTCGGCGCGCTCGACGCGCAGACCAAGCTGAAAATGCAGGAATGGCTGCTGCAATTGTGGAGCGACTTCGGCAAGACGGTGGTCTTCGTCACGCACGACGTCGAGGAGGCCATCTACCTTTCCGACGAAGTGAACGTGATGGCGACGCGGCCGGGCCGGGTCGTCGAAACGATCCCGGTTACGATCGCGCGGCCGCGCCCGCGCAGCGTGACGCTGACGCCCGAATTCATCGCGATCAAGGAGCGCTGTTTGCAACTGCTGACGGCGGGTCACGCAGATCTCGACGAGGCGGCATGACGGTCCGAGCATGACGGTCCAAGAAACGATACGGGACACATCACGGATCGCGGGCGCCTGCCGCGATGGCGCGCGCGCCGAGCCAGCGCTCAGCGTCCGGCCAGCCCGAAAGATCCGCCGCCTGCCGGTGCAAAAAGATTGGCCGCTCTGGGCGATCATCGCGACGCAAATCGGCATTCTCGTTGCCATCATCGCGCTGTGGCAGATCGGCGCCGATCGCGGCTTCATCGACGGCTTTTTCTGGTCGAAGCCGAGCGCGATCTGGGCGACCTTGATCACGTTCTTCACCGACGGCGACGCCTTCACCGATATCGGCTTCACCTTCCGTTCGACCATCATCGGCTTTCTGTTCGGAACCGTCACAGGCTCGATGCTCGGGCTGTCGTTTTGGTGGTCGCGCAACTACGCTGCCATCGCGCAGCCATTCGTCATCTGCTTTGAATCGCTGCCGAAGCTCGCGCTGGCGCCGCTTGTCATCTTGGTCTTCGGGATGGGGCTTGCCTCCAAAGTCGCCATCGCGACCGCGCTCACCCTCGTCGTCTCAACGTTGACGGCCTATGCCGGCGTCAAAGCAGTCGATCCCGATCAGGAACGGCTGTTTTATTCGCTCGGCGCCAGCCGCATGCAGGTATTCCGCAAGCTGATCGTGCCGTTCTGCTTGCCGTGGATCATCTCGGTGCTGCGCGTGAATATCGGACTCGCGCTCACCGGCGCCATCGTCGGCGAATTCATCGCCTCGCAGCACGGGCTGGGCCGGCAAATCCTCTATGCCGGCCAGACCTACGACATCGCTCTGGTGTGGGTCGCGGTGCTCGTGCTCTCGACGCTCGCCGTCGTCATGTACGTGACGGTGTCATGGATCGAAAGCGCGCTGCGCAAAGGCGTCAGACAATAGCAATCACAGGAGTAGTTATCATGGATACGACAAAGAAGGCCGACGCCCGCCATTGGAACAGACGCCAAGTGCTCGGCACCGCATTGGCCGCCGGCGGCGCGGTCATGGCACGCCCAATGATCGGTCGCGCCGACGCGAAGTCGGTGCTGATCGCCGAGCCGGTCCACGGCATGGGCTATCTGCCGCTCTATGTCGGCATGGCGAAAAATCTGTTCGACGATGTCACGGTCAATCTCGTGACCATTGAATCCGGCGGCGGCCACACCAATGCGGTGCTGTCGGGCCAGGCTTTTGCTTTCATCGGCGGCCCGGAGCACGACGCCTATGCCAAGGCGAAAGGCGCCGAACTGCGCGCAGTGGTGAACTGCGTCGACCGGGGCAACGTCTATTTCTGCGCGGCAAGGGGATCCGAACCGACCAGCGCCGATTGGCCGAATTACTTCAAGGGCAAGTCGATCGCCTGCGGGCCCTATGGCGGCACGCCGAATTCAATCACGCGCTACCTGCTCAACAAATGGAAGCTCGATCTCAAGACCGACGTAACGCTTCTTGAAACAACCAATTCGGCGATCTTGCCGACAGTGAAAAACGGGCAGGCGCAGATCGGCAACCCGACCGAGCCCTTCATCACGCAAGGCATTCGCATCGGCGCTTGGGGCGAGCCTTTCTACAGCATCCCGAAGGAGCTCGGTCCCTACGCCTATTCCACCTTCAATGTGCGCCTCGATTCCATCCAAAAAGAGCCCGAACTCGTGCGCGGCTTTGTCCGCGGCATGATGAAGGCCTTGAAATTCGTCGATGAAAACAAGGACGAGACCGCCGAAATTGCCAAGAAGCAATTTCCGACAATGTCGCTCGATGATCTCAAGGCGACGCTTAATCGCTCGTTCGCGGATAGCATGTGGAGCAAGGACGGCACGATCAGCCACGCCTCGTGGGACACGGCGAAGGCCGTGGTCATGGGCGCAGGCCTCTTGAAGACGGACGTCGGCTATGACGAAATCATCGACATGAGCTTCGTCAACAGCGTCCGTGCTACTCTGTAATCTTGGCAGTCGTCCGCAAAAGGAAGCGTCCTCATGTCGGAACCTATCTGGAACCAGTTTCTCACCGAACGCGACAAGGCCGTGTTCGATACATCGGGCTACGGCGCGCGCGGCGGCTTCGGCAAGCGCCCCGCCCTTCTGGTGATCGACGTGAACTGGGCGTTCTGCGGCGATCGCCCCGAGCCGATCCTGGAATCGATCAAACGCTGGCGGAATTCCTGCGGCGAGGACGCCTGGACGGCGCTGCCCTATATCCGCTCGCTGATCGACAAGTGCCGCGGCAAAGGCGTACCGGTTCTCTACACCACTGGCGTGCGGCGCGAGGATAATTGGGATTCCGGCTCATGGCTGTGGAAGAATTCCCGCGGCAACGAGGACCGGCGCGCTCCCGTCACCAATCTCGACGGCAATGAGATCGTCACGCCGATCGCGCCCGGACCGAAGGACATCGTGGTGCTCAAGCAGAAGCCGTCAGGCTTCTTCGGCACCAATATGGCGAGTTATCTAACTCTCCTCGGCTGCGACAGCGTGATCGTCACCGGCACGACGACGTCGGGCTGCGTGCGCGCGACCGTGCTCGACGCATTCAGCCTCAATTACCGCGTCGCGCTCGCCGAGGAAGGCTGCTTCGACCGTTCGCAGGCGAGCCATGCCATCAACCTCTGCGACATGAACGCGAAATACGCCGACGTCGTAAAGACGTCCGAAGTGCTCGAGTTTCTCGATTCGCTGCCGGAAGGCATGTACGAATTGCCGAAAGGCAACGCCGCGGCCTAGTACGCCACGCACCATCAAACGGTATTTTTCGAGCCGTATGTCGCGTGCAGCACGCGGGCAAAGGTCAGACCCTGCACGACGATGGTGAATACGACGACGGTATAGGTGATGACCAAAAGATCCGTGCGCCATGGCGAGTCCGGCAGCGTCAGCGCGAGCGCGATCGAAATGCCGCCGCGCAGACCGGCCCAGGTCAACACCGTCGCGCCGCGCGCTTTTTCACGAACGCTTTCGCGCATGAACGCGATCGGCACCGCGACGCTGACAAAGCGCGACACGATCGCGAGCGGCACGGCGAACACGATCGGCAACAGCGCGCTGGGCGTCACGACAAGGCCGAGAATGTGCAGCCCCATGAATAGAAACAGCATCGAATTCAAAATCTGATTGAGCGGCGACCAGAACCCGACCAGGGTCGCGCGCATGTCGGGATTGGGCCCAAAGCGATACGACGGTGACCCGACGCAAAGCCCGGCAGCGACCACGGCGATCGGCCCCGACAGGTCGAACACCAGCGCCAAACGGTAGCTGCCCAGCACCAGCGCGATCGATATCAGAAGCTGCAAGCCCTGTTCGTGAACCGAGCGCAACAACAGCGCCGCGAGCCAGCCCGCAGCAAGGCCGACGAAAGCGCCGCCGATGATTTCACGGAACAAGGCAAGCAGCACCTGCCCGTGCCCGAAATGGATGACATCGCCCTGCGTGACGCCGAGCGCCAGGAGGAACAGCACGACGCCGGCGCCGTCATTGAACAGGCTCTCGCCGACAATCGCGGCACGCAAGCTCGCCGGCAGCCCGACCTTGCGCAGCAGACTTTCGACAACGACCGCGTCGGTGGGCGCAAGGATCGCGCCGATGAGGACGCACCAGACCAATGGGATGGTCACCCCGATCAGGCCAAAGGCGAGCCACATGCCGGCACCGAAGATCATCGTCGAGATGATCACGCTCGCGGTGGCCAAGATGAGGATCAGCCATTTCCGCCGGCTCAACTCGGCGACATCGACATGCAGGCTGCCGGCGAACAAGAGAAAGGCCAGAAGGCCATCGAGGAAGAAGTGCGGCAGATCGGCCTCGCCGAGCGTCTCGCGAAACCAGCCCATGACGTGGAGGTGAAGGAGGTGATCGCTGGCGACGACCAGAAACGATACGACCAGCGAGCCGAGCAGCATGCCGATCGCCGGCGGCAGCTTGACCCAGCTGTAATTGACATAGCCAATCGCCACCGCAAGGCCGAGGACCACGGCAAACTGATCGATTGGCTCCATCCGACGCCGCTCGTCCAAAAATAAAAATGACCGCGACACAGCGTTGCGACGGCTGGCGCGCCCCTCTCAGCGAAATTCCGGACGGCTTTCTGGCAGCTTTTACGCGGGCGCGGAAGCGCCCGGTTGGCGCAATCTGTCCGGCGCTACTTCAGCGCCGTCGAGATCGACGAGAACGTGGTCTTGAGCTTGGTGCCAAGACCCGTGATCACGGGGATGATCGCTACCGCGATACCCGTGGCAATGAGGCCATATTCGATCGCGGTCGCCGCGCTTTCATCCTTGAGAAACCGTTTGATCAGACACATAGCGAACTCCTCAGAGACGCGGTCGCGATATCGGGAAAAGTTCCCTGTTCGAAGGCGGCGCAAAGGGCCAGCGACCGGCGCTCCAGAACACGTCCGGATGATTAGATTTGAGGCGTTATTAGAAGCTTAAAAGCAGGGAATAAACTGCGGTGTCTGGGCGATTTTGTCGCTGCTAAGCAAAGTTTTTACCGTCTTAAGACACATTCGAGCGGACTTTGGTCGCTCCAGCGCGGGCAAGGATTGAGGATTCCATGAAATTACATGCGCCGAATGTTGCGCTGTTCGTCATCGCCGGCTGCCTCGCGATGATCGGCGTTCTGGCATCGCTGCCGATCTCCTTGCCGATCCCGGGCCTGACCGCCAACCCCGCGTGGTACATCTTCCTCGCCTGGTTTCTCCTCGCCGCCGGCAGCCTGGTCGGTCCGAGACACCAGGCGGACGAGAAATAGCGACATCTGTAAGGTGGGCCCACGCGGCAACGCGCGAGAATAATTTTGCCCACCTACGCTTTGTTCGGCGACGACGAGATCACCGTCCGACGACCTGCCGCGTCTTGTCGAGGTGACCGTAGCTCTGCACCGGCGCGCACATCAGGAAACGGTAGCCTTCAGAGACCACGCGCTCGACATTGTGCGCTTCGACATGCGGATGGCCGACGACGACCTTGTGCTTCTTGCAGGTGTCGACGATGCGCTTCATCCATTCGAGCACGACCTTGTGCTCGTATTGCCGCGGATAGCCGAGCTCCTGCGACAGGTCGCCCTCGCCGATCAGGATGCAGCCGATACCCGGCACGTTCTTGAGCATGTCGTCGAGATTCTCGACGCCGCGCGTGTCCTCGATCTGCAGGATGGCGAAGATTTCGCCTTGCGGATTGAGCGGCCAGACGTCGGCCTTCTGATAATAGTCCTGTTGGCTGAGCCCCCAATAGCGCGCCGCCGTTGTCGGGCCGTCGCCGCGAATGCCGGGCGGCGCGTAATGCGCGGCGCTCTTGAGCCGCGGATAGCGGCAGGCGCCCACCGCATTGGCGGCTTCCTCGACCGTCGAAATGTGCGGAAAAACCACGCCGTAGCAGCCCATATCGAGGGCCTGCTTGGCGTGCCATTGCGCCATCTCGACGCCGTTGACCGGAACGCGGACCAGCGGCGTGACGCCCGGCACCACGGAGGCTGCCTTGGCGATCTGGGCGCGATTGAGCATGTATTGCAGGCAATCGCGCAACAGGCGGCCGTCCCACGGCTGGTGCTCCATTTCGAACACGCAGCCGTCATACTTGGAGGTCGCCATCGCCACCGCGCTGCTGGTCTCGGCGGGCGTGAAACAGGTCAGGGCGTGCTGACCTGCTTCCAGCGCGCGAATGATGCCATTGAGCCGCGGAAGTTCAGCCATTTTCGTGCTCCCATGCGATAATGGCCCTTCTTATAGATGGTTGTCACCGTTTGACAATCACGCGCCGGGCCGTAGCATCGCCCGTCCCCAAACCCATAACAGCAGCGTCATCATGATCATCGATTGCCACGGCCATTACACCACCGAGCCCAAGGACCTTCATCGCTTCCGCAAGGAGCAGACCGCCGCGGCCAACGCAAAGGACAAGACGGCGATGCCGTCGCGCGCGGCGCTGAAAATGTCCGACGACGAGATCCGCGAGAGCATCGAGCAGAACCAGCTCAAATTGCAGCGCGACCGCGGTACCGACCTGACCATCTTCTCGCCGCGCGCCTCGGGCATGGGGCACCATGTCGGCGACGAGAGCGTGAGCCTGGAATGGTCGCAGATCTGCAACGATCTGATCGCCCGCGTCGTCTCGCTCTATCCGAAGAATTTCATCGGCGTGTGCCAATTGCCGCAATCGCCGGGCGCCGATCCGCAGCACTCAGTCGCGGAGCTCGAGCGCTGCGTGAAAATGGGCTTCATCGGCTGCAATCTCAATCCGGATCCCTCCGGCGGCTATTTCAACTCGCCGCCGATGACCGACAAGTCGTGGTTCCCGCTTTACGAGAAGATGATCGAGCTCGACGTGCCGTGCATGATCCACGTCTCCGGCTGCTGCAATCCGGCGATGCACACCACGGGCTCGTATTATCTCAATGCCGATACCATGGTGTTCATGCAGGTCCTGTTGTCCGACCTGTTCAAGACATTTCCCAAGCTGAAATTCATCATTCCGCACGGCGGCGGCGCGGTGCCGTTCCATTGGGGCCGCTTCCGCGGCATCGCGCTCAACAACGGCAAGCCCGAGCTTGCCGAGATCATGGGCGACAACATCTTCTTCGACACCTGTGTCTATCACCAGCCGGGCATCGACCTGCTCACCAAAGTGGTGCCGGTCGACAACATTCTGTTCGCCTCGGAAATGGTCGGCGCGGTCAAGGGCAACGATCCCAAGACCGGCTTCGGCTTCGACGACACCAAGCGCTATGTCGACAAAGCGCCGCTCAGCGATGCCGACAAGAAGAAGATTTTCGAGGGCAATGCACTCAAGGTCTATGGCCGGCTCGCGGCCAGACTGCCGGCCTAGATCGCGCGGAAAGGGAAAAGCTGGCGTTGGCGAAAAATCCGAAACTGGTCGCTCCGGGGGAACAAAGCAAATCGCGCGTGGTCCGCGTCGGCTCGCGCGTGATCGAAACCCGGGGCCTCGCCGCCGGATTCTGGACCGACCTCTATCACCGCTCGTTGACGGTGGACTGGCCGGTCTTCTTCGCCAGCGCCGCTGCGATCTTCATCGTCTTGAATGCCGTATTCGCCTTCCTGTTCTGGCTCGGCCGTGATCCGATCGCCAATGTCTCACCCGATCTGCCGTTGCCGATGAGCCTGTTCTATTTCTCGATCGAGACGCTGGCCACGGTCGGCTACGGCGACATGCACCCGCAGACCAATTACGGCCACCTCGTCGCCACGGTCGAAATCTTCACCGGCATGAGCTTTCTCGCGGTGATGACCGGCCTGATCTTCGCCCGCTTCTCGAGGCCGCGCGCCCGCTTCCTGTTCGCCGAGAATCCGGTCGTCACCCTGCAGCAGGGCCGTCCTACGCTGATGATCCGCATCGCCAACGCGCGCAACAACACGATCTCGCAGGCGACGGCGCGGCTCTGGCTGTTCCGGCTCGAGAACATGCAAGAAGGTCATCAGCTACGGCGCTATTACGAGATGAAGCTCGACCGGCGCGAACATCCGATGTTTGCATTGAGCTGGACGCTGTTCCACGTGATCGACGAAACCAGCGAGCTCTACGGCCTGACGCCCGACGATCTGGCCGCGACCGAGGCCGCCTTTGCGCTGAACGTGAGCGGCGTCGACGACAATTCGGCGCAACACCTTTATGCCCGCCAGATCTATTCGTACCGCGATATCCGCTGGAATTATCGCTACCGAGACATCACCAGTTTCTCGGCGGAAGGCAGGCTCTTGCTCGATTACAGCCTGTTTCACGCCATTACGCCCGAAGGAACGACACGCGGCGACGCTCTGCGCGACGAGGCCTTAAGCGAGGACGCGCTCAGCGAACAGTGATTTGATTTCGCGATTGCCCTATCGAGACGGCAAATCAAGCTCTTTGGGTTAGCGGTCGCGCCCGACCTGCGATATTCCTATGAGGCTCGCCGGCACGGATCGCTTTGAAATGCGCACATTTATATGATCGACAAGCTTGAATTCATTATTGCGCTTGCCCGCGAAGAGCATTTTGGCCGCGCCGCCGAAGCTTGCCGCGTCAGTCAGCCGACGCTGTCGGCGGGCATCAAATATCTGGAAGACATGTTCGGCGTGCTTTTGGTGCAGCGCGGCTCGCGCTTTCGCGGCTTCACGCCGGAAGGCGAGCGCGTGCTGGAATGGGCGCGCCGCATTGTCGGCGATGCCCGCGCCATGCGGGCCGATGTCGACGCGCTCAAGCGCGGCCTCGTCGGCCACCTACGGATTGCCGCTATCCCGACCGCGCTCGCCATGAGCGCCATGCTGACGACGCCCTACCGGGCCAAGCATCCCGAGGTGCGTTTCACGATTCTCTCGCGGACGTCGATTCAGGTGCTCAGCATGATCGAAAACCTGGAAGTCGATGCCGGCCTGACCTACCTCGACAACGAGCCACTCGGCCGCGTCAAGTCTGTGCCGCTCTATCAGGAAGAATACCGCTTGCTGACCTCGGGGTCCGCGCCGCTCGGCGATCGCGACCAGGTGACGTGGGCGGAAGTGGCGAAGATCCCGCTGTGCCTGCTGACGCCGGACATGCAGAACCGCCGCATCCTCGACGGCCTGTTGCGCCTCGCCGGCGGCGAGCCGGCGCCGACATTGGAATCGAATTCCGTCATCGTGCTGTTCGCCCATGTCCGCTCCGGACGCTGGGCCACCATCATGCCGGCAAAGCTCGCCGAGACGCTCGGCCTGACCGACAATGTCCGCTCGATTCCGATCGTCGATCCGCTCGTCACCCACGCCGTCGGCCTCGTCGTGCCCGACCGCGAGCCGACCACGCCGCTGATCACGGCTCTGCTCGCGGAAGCGCGTCAACTGGCGAAAATTCTCGAACAGCCGTCGGCCGCAGCCGGCAGCGCGAAGGAGATAGAGCCACTCGGCGACAGGAAGCGCGTTCCCGCCAAGAGCAAAAGAGCCCGAGCGCACGGCCGGCCTTCGTGATCGCGTATGGGATACAGCGGCATCGTTGCCAAAGCGCACAAACGAGTGAAAGCCTGAAAGCCGCAGCGAAACTGGAAAATTAGACTGGAATCGGCGCCGCCTCAGCCGACCCGGCGCGCGCTACCGTGGGCGACGCGGCCGATCCAGCTGCCGAGCGCTTTGACGAAGGCGTTGGGCCTTCCCTTTTGGTAGTCCATCGCGATCACGTGTTCGACCGACGACGCCGGCACCGACGGCACGGTCCGCGAGCGGCGTGCCGCGCCGTTACGCGAGGCACTGGCCGATTTCTTGTGCGCGCTCTTGCGCACGGATTTTTTCCCGTGGCCTTTCACATGGCCGAGCGCGGTCGGGCCGACATGGGTGAGGAACACTTTCTCATGCGGACGCGTCAGCGTCTTGACCGCTTCCCTCAGCGGCAGCCATTTCACGGCTTTGACGTCGTCCATCAATTCGTGAACCTGCGGGCCCATCGCGCGCATCAGCCAGAATTGCACGATCTTGACCTTGCCTTCGACGGCGTAGGACATCGAGCCGAGGAATTCGTGGACCGTCACATCGTGCCCGGTCTCTTCCACCACTTCGCGCTTGGCGGCGTCGCGGGGGTGTTCGCGCGGATTGAGCTTGCCCTTCGGCAGCACCCAGGCCTTCTCACGTCGCATTCGCACGACGGCGAAGCGTGGCCTGGAAGTTCCCCGTAAGACGATTCCGCCCGCAGCCAAAATCGGCGTGGGGCCTTTGGCCGAATCAGTCATACCAAATCTATGCCGGACCGATCCGCCAAGGGCAAGTCGGTATTCGCGCTTAGAACCGCGCGATGTTGAAGCTTTTTTCTTTGCTGGCTTCGCTTTGCGCCGGCGCTGCTTCTTTTTCATGACACCGTAATGACGATTTTACCGAAGTGCTGGTTGGCACGCATCAGTGCCAGCGCGTCGGCGATAGCGGCAAGCTTATAAGTTTTGTAGATCGGCAGCGACAATTTTCCTGCTTCGATCGCGGGCCACAGGTCCGCGCGCATCAAGCGATTGATCTCGCGGACTTCTTCAACACTGCGGGTACGGAATGTGACACCGATATAGTCGATGCGCTTGAGCGCATGCTGGTCAAAATCGAACTCGCCCTTCATGCCGCCGAGGCGGCCGACATTGACGATACGGCCAAGCAGTGCGGCGGCAGCGAGGTTGCCGTTGGCGACGCCGGCCGACACCAGATCGACGATCAGGTTGACGCCCTTGCCGTCGGTCGCCTTCTTGACCTGCTCGGGCCAGGCCGGGTCGGTCGTATCGACGGCGACATCGCAGCCATATTCGGACAACCGCCCCCGCCGCTCCGTGTTGGTCGAGGTCCCGATCACCAGCGAAGCGCCGAGAACCTTGGCGATCTGCATGCCCATCAGGCCGACGCCGGCGCTGGCGCCCTGCATCAGCATCGTCTCGCCGCGCTTGAGCCGCCCGGCGGTGGCCACCGCGTTGTGCATGGTCTGCAGCGCCACGGGAAAGCAGGCCGCCTGCTCGAAACTCATATTGTTGCCGGGAATGCGATGGACCCGGCCGGCATCGGTGACGACATATTCGGCGAAGCCGCCCGGCGCCGAGCCCATGACCCGGTCCCCCGCCTTGATGTCCTTCACATCGCTGCCGACCGCCTCGACCTCGCCCGAACATTCAAGCCCGATGCGCGCTCCGACGCCGCCGACACTGCCGTGCTGGTGTCCCGATGCCACCAGGAGATCGGCGCGATTGAGGCTCGACGCTCGCACGCGGATCAAGACTTCGTTCGCCTTGGGTTCGGGCTTCGGCAGGTCGCGAACTTCGACCCCGCTCGCACCGAGAACGGCGGCTCTCATCTGGTCTCTCTCCCTGGCGCAGTCTCTTTAACGCCGGCGCAGAATATATGTTGCAGCGACGCGCCGTCCATCGCGCATTGCAGGCCAACCCCGGCAGCCGACACACTTCCGCCGCGCAGACATCATGCTATCGTGCCCGTCCTTCCTCACGTCAATCTCGCGACCGCGGCAAAATCCATGCAATTAACAGCCCTTGCTACGACGAGCGTCGGAAGTTTTCCCCGTCCCGGCTGGCTCGCCGATACGAAGCGCGGCGAAGCCACGTTCCGGATGACCGGCGATCCGCTCAAGGAGGCCTTGGACGACGCCACCGTGGTCGTACTGCGCGAGCAGGAGGAGATCGGTCTCGACATTTTGACCGATGGCGAAATGCGGCGAACGCATTTCATTTTTCACATTGCCGGACAATGGGACGGCATCGACGCTGCCAATCTGGTCAATAAGGCGGTCTATCGCAACCGCACCGCCAATCGCATGGTGCCGCGCATCACCGGCAAGATCGGGCGGCGCTCCGTTGCCTCCGTCGACGATCTGCGCATCGCCAAATCGCATACCGATCGTCCGCTGAAAATGGCGGTGCCCGGGCCGATGACGGTGGTCGACAGCGCGGCCAACGAATTCTACGCCAGCGAAGAAGAGCTCGCCTTCGACGCGGCGGCCGCGATCAACGGCGAACTGCGCGACCTCCAAGCCGCCGGCTGCGACGTGCTGCAGATCGACGAGCCGGCGATGACGCGCTATCACGACAAAGTCGTTGCCTACGGCGCCAAGGCGCTCGACCGCTGCCTCGACGGCATCACCGTGCCGACCGTCGTTCATCTTTGCTATGGCTATCCGGGCGGCGGCCACCGGCAGCATCAATACGAATATTCGGACTTGCTGCCGCATCTGATGGAAACGCGCATCGGCGGTTTCACCGTCGAATTCGGCCGCAGCTCCTTCGATCCGCAGGTGCTGAAACTGTGCGGCGACCGCATCATCATGTTCGGCTGTGTCGACCCGGGCGATTCGCCCGTGCCCAGCGTCGATACGATCGAGCGCCGGGTCGGCGACGCTCTCGATCAGCTCGATCCCAAGCAGGTCTGGCTCGCCCCCGACTGCGGGCTGATGACCATCAGCCGCACGCTGGCGCAGGAAAAGCTACGGGTCATGGTGGAAGCGGCAAAGCGGCTGCGCGCCAGGCTTTAGGGGCTTAAGCTTCCGATACCGCCGCCGCGGTTTATCGTCTAAAGTGCCGGAATCGAGGTGTATCTAAAAGACGCCGATGAACCAGCTTATTCGCCCACGCATCGCGGCTTCCGCCTGCCCGCACGATTGCCCGTCGACTTGCGCGCTCGAGGTGGAAGTATTTGACGGTCAGACGATCGGCCGGGTGCGCGGGGCGGCCGACAATGCCTATACCGCGGGCGTGATCTGCGCCAAGGTCGCGCGTTACGCCGAGCGCGTCGAACATCCCGACCGCCTGATGCACCCGCTACGGCGCGTCGGACCGAAAGGCAGCGGCCAATTCCAGCAAATTTCCTGGGACGACGCGCTCGATCTGGTTGCCGAGAATTTCCTGCGCGCAGAGCAGAAACACGGGCCGCAGGCGGTCTGGCCATATCTCTATGCCGGAACGATGGGCTACGTCATGCGCGACGGCATTCATCGCCTGCGCCATGCCAAGAAATATTCCGGCTTCTTCTCGACAATCTGCGTCAATCCGGCCTGGACCGGCTTCATCGCCGGCACCGGCAAGCTCGCCGGCGCCGATCCGCGCGAAATGGCGAAATCCGATCTCGTGGTGATCTGGGGCACCAATGCGGTGAACACCCAGGTCAACGTGATGACGCATGCGACGCGCGCCAGGAAGGACCGCGGCGCCAAGATCGCCGTCATCGACGTCTACATGAACTCAACGATGAAGCAGGCCGACCTGCCGGTCTTGATCCGCCCCGGCACCGACGGCGCACTGGCTTGCGCGGTGATGCACTGCCTGTTTCGCGACGGCAAAGCCGATTGGGACTATCTCGAACGCTATACCGATGCGCCGCGCGAGCTCGCCGAGCATGTCCGCACGCGCGGTCCGGATTGGGCGGCGAAGATCACCGGCTGCGCGACGGAAACCATCGAAGCCTTCGCCCGCTTGGTCGGCGAGAGGCCGCGGGCCTATTACCGTCTCGGCTACGGCTTCTCCCGCTCGCGCAATGGCGCCGTCAATATGCATGCCGCCAGCTGCATCGCCGCCGTCATGGGCGCGTGGCGTTACGAAGGCGGCGGCGCCTTTCATAATAACGGCGCGATCTTTCATCTCGACATCAGCCTGATCGACGGCAGCGACATTAAAGACGCCTCGATCCGCATGCTCGACCAATCGCGCATCGGGCCGATCCTGACCGGCGACAAGGAGGCGCTGTTCGGCGGCCCGCCAGTCACCGCGATGCTGATCCAGAACACCAATCCGGTGGTGGTCGCGCCCGACCAGGACACCGTCAAACGCGGCTTTGCCCGCGACGATCTGTTCGTCTGCGTGCACGAGCAGGTGATGACCGACACCGCCAAGATAGCGGATGTCGTCTTGCCCGCCACCATGTTCGTCGAACACGACGACATCTACACCGGCGGCGGCAGCCAATACATTCTGCTCGGCCCGAAGCTGATCGAGCCGCGCGGCGAATGCCGCAACAATCACGACGTGATCAACGCGCTCGGCACGAGATTGGGCGCGGAGCATCCGGGCTTTGCCATGACGCCGCGCGAACTGATCGACGGCACGCTGCGAAAATCCGGCTGGGGCACGCTCGCCGAACTCGAAGCCAATCGCTGGATCGATTGCCAGCCGGATTTCGAGACCGCGCATTACCTCAAAGGCTTCGCCTATCCCGACGGCAAATTCCGCTTCAAGCCGGATTGGCCCAATGTGCCGTTTCGGCGCTGGCACAGAAATGTGACCGAGGCGGCCCTACCGGCACTGCCGGATCACTGGGAAGTCATCGAGGAAGCCGACGCCGCGCATCCGTTTCGGCTGGCGACGTCGCCGGCGCGCGGTTTTCTCAATTCGACTTTTACGGAAACGCCGACGTCGCTTGCCACTGAGCGGCGTCCCGAAGTGATGATCCATCCCGATGACGCGGCGCCGCTTGGCATCGCCGACGGCGACATGGTCACGCTCGGCAACCAGCGCGGCGAGGTGCGCATCCACGCCAGACTGTTCGACGGTGTGCGGCGCGGCGTGCTGATCGCGGAATCGATCTGGCCCAACTCGGCCTATGCCGACGGCCGCGGCATCAACACGCTGACCGGCGCCGACTCGATCGCGCCGTTCGGCGGCGCGGCGTTTCACGATAATAAAGTGTGGGTGCGGAAGGTGGCCGCTTAGAGCATGATCCCGAAAAGTGGAAACCGGTTTTCGGAAAAGATCATGCTCAAGTGTAAAATCTAAGTTCGAACGCCGGGCAGCCGGATCGGCACAGCATCCGACGGCACGATCTCCTTGCCGATCGGCCACAGCGCGATGCCGGCAAGCTTCAGATGCGCCCAGGCGAACGGAATGCCGACAATGGTGACGGCCAGCAACACGGCCGTGATCAGATGGCAAAGCGCGAGCCACCAGCCGGCCAGCACCAGCCAAATGATATTGCCCAGAAGACCGAACGGGCCGGTGCCGATGTCATGGCCTGAATATTCGGCGCGTGACACCGCCTTCCGGCCGAACGGTAACAGCGTATAGGACGCGATGTTGAAGGCGGCATAGGCCCATGGCAGGCCGATAATGGTGATCGCCATGATGATGGCGGCAATCAGCCAGCCGATCGCCATCCACAGGCCGCCAAAGACGATCCAAAGAACATTGAGCAAAAGCGACAAGAAGGGCATCGCGCACCTATCGAATGGCGCATCCTACTTAGGCTAGACCGACGCGGGTTCAATGGCGCCGGCCAAATTAATCGAACAGCGCCACCGCCCGCGTCCATCCGGCCGAGCCGGCTTTGACCTTGTAGGGAAAGCAGGCCACGGTGAAACCGTGATCGGGAAGCTGTTCCAGATTGCACAATTTCTCCATGTGGCAGTAGGGAATCTCGCGCCCGGCCTTGTGGCCTTCCCAGATGATGGAGGGATCGTGCGTCTTCAGCCAGCGCTCGCGGGTGTGCGAAAACGGCACGTCCCAGCCCCAGGCATCGATGCCGGTGACGCGCACGCCGCGTGAGGTCAGATAGAGCGTCGCCTCGCGGCCCATGCCGCAGCCAGCGGTGAGATATTCCTCGCTGCCAATGCAGCTCGACGCCCGCGTATTGACGAGGACAATGTCGAACGGCTGCAAGTCATGCCCGATGCGCTTCAGCTCGGCCTCGACCTCGGCGGCCGTGACGACGTGGCCGTCGGGCACTTTGCGGAAGTCGAGCTTGACGCCGGGTCGGAAGAACCAATCGAGCGGCACCTGATCGATGGTCATCATCGGCTTGCCGTCGATGGTTTTCGACTGGAAATGGATCGGCGCGTCCATATGCGTGCCGTTATGCGTGGTCAGCTGGATCTGCTCGATCGCCCAGCCCTCGCCGTCAGGCAGATCCTGCACGCGCAGACCCGGAAACAATTCGGCCAAAAGCGGCGCTGTCTCGGCATTGCTGACATATTGGATCTTCGGCCGCATGAAAGGCGGGTCGTAGACCGTCTCGTTTTCGAGCGGCGATGAGAGATCGACAATCCGGCTGGGCAGCTTCATTGCTTCTCCGCTTGCGCTTTGGCGGCTTTCGGCTTTGCCGCTTGCGGCTTTTTCGGTTTCGGCTTGCTCGCCTGTAGCGCAACAATATCCCTGTTCACAATGTCAGCAATTTTGGCGATAACTTGGGCATGCAGCCGGTGCGATTTGTCGATCGTCACATGCGACAGGCTCGTGTCCGCGGTGAGATCGATATTGCTGAGCTCACCCTGAAATCCTGGACCTGGACTGATTTTCTTGCCAAAGCCATTGTTCTGATAAAAATTCACCAAATGGCGAACATTGCCGGGCACTTGATGCGGATGCGTGCCGTCGAAAGTAACGATCAGATCGATGGGAATATTCGACCTGGCAAGCTCTTGCGCGATTTGCAGCGTGGCGTCGGCGCCGAGCGAATGGCCGATCAACACTACGATGTCCTTGTCGCCGCGCGCATATCGATCGGCGATGCGCCGCGCCACCGATTGCCAGTTGGTGTGGCTATAGACCCGTGCGCTGTAGCCCTGCCGATTGAGTTTATCGGTGAGCGTATCCATGCCGCGCGAAAAGATATCGGCAAGGCCGCGAAACAGATCGACCTGCACTTGGCGCGCCTGCACTTGGCGCGCCTGCACCTGGCGCGCCTGGACCGGCGGTTGCGCGCTGGTTTGAGCGGCCGCATATCCGCAGGCGCCAGTAACGGCAAAGCAGACCGTGGCGCAAACGGCCCAGGCGCTCACTAATTGGCGAAATGAAATCATGAACCCGGCCTCACTTGTCGTGTGCGAAATCACTTCCTTGCATTCCAATCGCTATGGGCTCGATTATACCGTCCGCGGCCGAAAAAGGGGGCGGAAATGATCCTGGTCACCGGCGCCAGCGGTTTCATCGGGTCGGCGGTGGCGCGCCAATTGGCGCGGGCCGGAGAACGGGTGCGCGTCCTGGTGCGATCCACTAGTTCGCGCGTCAATCTCGCCGATCCGCGGCTTGAAGTCGTGGAGGGCGATCTGCTCGACGCCAGTTCGCTCGAGCGGGCGATGCAGGATGTGCGGGTCCTTTTTCACGTCGCCGCCGATTACCGGCTGTGGGCGCGCGACGACAATGAAATCATCCGCACCAATGTCGACGGCACCCGCGCGCTGATGGACGCGGCGCGGCGCTCGGGCGTCGAGCGGATCGTCTATACGTCAAGCGTCGCCACACTGAAGGCGCGGCCGAACGGCGCGCCGAGCGACGAGACGTTTCCGCTCGAGGCCAAATCCGCCGTCGGCGCCTACAAATACAGCAAGGTCGTCGCCGAACGCCTGGTCGAACAGATGGTGGCAGAGCAAA
Source organism: uncultured Alphaproteobacteria bacterium (assembly GCA_963761185.1). Classification (GTDB taxonomy): domain Bacteria; phylum Pseudomonadota; class Alphaproteobacteria; order Rhizobiales; family Xanthobacteraceae; genus BOG-931. The sequence goes on along the minus strand of CAVXFY010000009.1, from coordinate 1,918,221 downwards.
ACCTGCCGGTGGTCATCGTCAATCCGTCGACCCCGATCGGACCGGGCGATGTGCGGCCGACGCCGACCGGCCGCATCATCATCGAAGCGGCCGCGGGGCGCATGCCGGTGTTCGTCGATACCGGCCTCAACCTGGTCCATGTCGAAGACGTTGCCGCCGGACATATCGCGGCCTGGCAGAAAGGCCGCATCGGCGAACGCTACATTCTCGGCGGTCAGGATGTTCTTCTCGGCGATATGCTCGGCGAGATTGCGCGCTTCGTCGGCCGCACGCCACCCAAGCTACGCATCCCGCGTCGTCTGATCTTCCCGATTGCCTATGGCGCCGAAGCGATCGCGCATTTCACCGGCAAGGAGCCTTTCGTCACGACCACGGGGCTCAAGCTCGCGAAGGATCGCATGTTCTTCACATCGGCCAAGGCCGAGCGCGAACTCGGCTATCGCGCGCGCCCCTATACCGAGGCGATCGCCGACGCCATCACTTGGTTCCGGCAGAACCGCTATCTGAAAGCTTGATTACTGCGCCGTCTCACGCCGCGCGCGCAGGAAGTGGAAGAACTCGACGCCCTCGCGCAGTCGGCGCACCAGCATGTCGCGGCTAGTGAGCATCTCGCGCAAGATCTCAGCGATCTTCGACGGGCGGAAATAGAACTTCTTGTAGAACTCCTCCACCGAATTGAAGATCTCCGTGTGACCGAGATGCGGATAGTTGAGCGGCGCGATCTGCGTGCCGTCGTCGGTGAGCAGGTCGACGTCGGAGGCGAACCAGCCGTTCTCCTTGGCCTGCTTGTAGAGGAAAGTGCCCGGATAGGGCGCAGCCAACGACACCTGCAGCGTGCGCGGATTGACGTCCTTGGCGAACTGCAGCGTCTCCTTGATCGTTTCGCTGGTCTCGCCCGGCAGGCCGAGAATGAACGTGCCGTGCACGATGATGCCGAGCTCGCGGCAGTCCTTGGAGAAGCGGCGCGCCACGTCGACCAGCACACCCTTCTTGATGTTGTGCAGGATCTTCTGGTTGCCGGATTCGTAGCCGACGAGAAGAAGGCGGAGACCGTTCTCCTTCATCACTTCCAGCGTCTTGCGCGGCACATTGGCCTTGGCGTTGCACGACCAGGTAACGCCGAGCGGGCCGAGCGCACGGGCCAGCGCCTCGACGCGCGGATGATCATCGGTCAGCGTGTCGTCGTCGAAGAAGATCTCTCTCACCTGAGGAAATTCCTTGATGACGTATTTCACGTCGTCGACCACGCGGTCGATAGACATGGCGCGGTATTTGTGGCCGCCGATGGTCTGCGGCCATAGGCAGAAGGTGCAGCGCGATTTGCAGCCGCGGCCGGTATACCAGCTCATATAGGGGTGCTGGAGATAGCCGCCGAAGTAGTTCTCGACCTTGAGCTGCTTGTAGACCGGGAGCACGGACGGCAGCTTGTCCATGTCCATCAGGATCTCGCGCTCGGGGTTATGGACGATCTTGCCGTCCGGCCCGCGATAGGAGAGGCCCTTGACGGTCGACCAGTCGGCGCCCTCGGCGAGCTCCTTGATGGTGAACTCGTATTCGTTGCGGCAGACGAAATCGATCGCCGGCGCGGCTTGCAGGCTTTCCTGCGGTTCGACCGCGACCTTGGCGCCGATGAAGCCGATCTTGGCCGCCGGATTGAGCGCGCGGATCATGCCGGCCGTCCGCACGTCGGATTTGAAGCTCGGCGTCGAGGTATGGATGACGATGAAGTCGTGCGATTTCACATCGTCCTCGATGTCCTTGAAGGTCAGCTGGTGCGGCGGCGCGTCGATGATCTTGGAACCGGGCACCATGGCGGCCGCCTGCGCCAGCCAGGTTGGGAACCAGAACGACTTCACCTCGCGCTTCATCTGATAGCGCGCGCCGGCTCCGCCGTCATAGCCGTCGAACGAAGGCGCTTGAAGGAACAGTGAACGCATCACGTTTCAACCTCACCGTAATAAGCAAGCGTATTGTCGGCCTGAACGCCGTAGCGATGGCCGCGCCACTCGACTCGCCGGCCAAAGAAGCTCGCCACAAACACCGCAAAGGACTTCAAGTCGCGCAGCGGCCCCCACCAGTAAAATCCCGTTCGCAGACGGAAGGCGCGATCGAGTTCCATCTGCAGCACCGCACGGCAGGTCAAAGCCACAAGCACGAGCGCGGCGAGCGGGGTCATACCGCCGAGCAGCAGGCCGAGCAAGGCCAGCGGCAAGGCATGCGTGATCGCGGTTCCGGCAAAGCCCAGCGCGTCGACGGAGCGGATGGTGCGCGCCCAGCGCAATTCATGACGGAACAGCGCCTGCGCCGAGCTTTGCGTGCACTCATGGCCGACAATATGGGCCGGAATCGCGACGCGCAGCCCGGCGCGCCGGACGGCCGTGCCGAGCGCATAATCGTCCGCCAGTTGATCGGCGACAGATTGCAGCCCGCCGATCGCAGCGAGCGTTTCTTTGCGGATCGCGATGGTCGAGCCGAAGCAGGGCGCGGCCAGTCCGAACAACAGTCCGACAAGCACGCTCGGCAGAAAGTGATAGTCGATCGCCGCAGCAGCGAACCTGGCCCAGACGCCCTTCGCCGCAACCCCGCGGTAGAGACAGGTGACCAGGCCGACGCCGGGGTGCTGCAAGCTCACCGCGATGTTTTTCAGATAATCGGCATCGACGACGATGTCGCTATCCGAAATCGCGAGAACGTCATGGCGCGCCTCCGCCACCATATTGATCAGATTCGAGATCTTGCGGTTGCTGCCGTGACGGCGCGAATTGACGACCAGGCGGAGATCGCGGTCGGGAAAGGCAGCAACGATGTCGCGAACGACCTCGATTGCCGGGTCCGCGCGATCGCTCACGCCGAAGACGATTTGCACTTCGCCCGGATAATCCTGAAGGCAAAAGCGCGCCAAATTGTCGTGGAGATTACGCTCGGCCCCGTGCAACGGCTTGAGGATCGTAACGGCGGGATAGACCACTGCTTCCATGCCGCTCGCCGTTGCAACAAACCGGCGCGCGGCGTAGGCGGCGACCAGTGCATAAACACAACCGAGCGCGGCCGCCCCGTAGCAAGCCAGCGACGCCACAAAAATGCACTCGGCAAAAAACTCGTCCACGCCCCCACTCCGCGCGCGGGCCTTCCCCGCGAAGGCCTCGACTGATTATATGGCTCTAACCCAGCCCATGCACGCAAAAGAAATGGCGGAAATATGCCCGCAATTGCGATCTGCGATCATGGACATTTAGCCGCCCGCCGATTTTCGTTGCGAAAACAACCGTCGTCCCTCGAGCGCCTGCCATGCCAGCAATGACGGTATGCCGAGCACCAGATCGGGCACACGCTTGATCAGCGCCATGGCGAGCGCGACTTCGGCGGGGACGCCGAAGATCGCCGACGCCGCGATCATCGTGCCATCCTGCACGCCGATACCTCCGGGCAGCATGAAGGCCGCCGCCTTGCCGCCCTGGCCGATGCTTTCGATCGCGATCGAAGCCGCAGCGCTTACCGGATGGCCCATGAAGTGGAACGCGATCCAGACTTCGATCGCGCCGAAGAAAACCGTCACCAGATGAACCAGAAATGACCCCGACAGACCGCGGTGGTTGCGCCAGATCCGCTGCAGCCGGTCGCCGAGATCGACGACATGGGCAAACATCGACCATTTGCGCTGTTCGCCAAAGGCGACGAGCCACCGCACCACCGGGTCGAAGGCGCCGAAATTCAGTGCCAGGAAGAAGCCCGCAACGGCCGGCAAGGCGATTGCCAGCATGACGAAGGTCACCGTGCTGAGTTGATGCGGGCCGGGGACGTCGAAGACGATAAAGACTCCCGCGCCGACATAGATCAGGAGGCTCACCACCTGCACAAATATGTCGATCAAAACGCTGGCGATCGCGAGGTTCATGGCCGGACCGAAATGGGTCAGAAGCCGAGCGCCGATGATGTCGCCGCCGACCACGGCAAACGGAAACAGCGCATTGATCGCCTCGCGGATAAATCGCAGGCCGATGAAGACGTGGGGGCCAGGCCCGTTCGGCGCGAGCAGAAACCACCAGCCGATGCCGCAGCCGGCCAGCGCCGCGGCGCGGGCCAGCACGACCAGGGCCGTACCCCATTCCGAGCTAAGCGCAGCCTGCAGAACAGATGCGAAGCCGAAATAGGCGATCAGGCCGGTCAGCAGCGCGAGGCCGAAAATCCCGGCAATTGGGCCAAAAATCCTCATCTGAACGCCGTCATTTGCACGCATATAGGAGATTTCTCGGGGAGCAAATCGGTCCGGAGGTGCATCAGCACCAATTCATCTGTGAGGTGTGTCTTTTCTGCACTAGTGGACCCTGGGTGCCCCTTCTATCCTTAGTTTTCAACATCTCATCATGGGGGCAAAAATGAAAAAGCTCGCGTTCGGAACGGCGGTTGTTCTCGCACTTCTCAGCATGGCTGGCTGTGCACAAGTCGGCAAAGGCAAGGCTCCGCCGCCGGTCGTCACGAAGGGCTAGCTGCGAACGGCCGTCATGATGACGGGCATGTCTGGCCGCTCCCGCAGCTGATCCTTAAGGCAAAGTTGCGTTGTGCAATCACAACGTGACTTATCGCAGTGTGATTGAAGTTCAGGTGGGGGCCACGTGATTATCGTCGTCGGACTAGCATTTGAAGCGCGCATTGCTGCAGGTCCAGGTGTGCGTGTCATCTGCAGCGGCGATGGGCGCAACTTGGCAGCCAAACTCACGGCAGCGATCGCGGACGCCCGCGAGCACGTTCAGGGCTGCCCGGGCATTATCAGCTTCGGCGTCGCCGGGGGACTGGCGCCGCAGCTGCGGCCGGGCACCTGCGTCGTCGGTTCGGCGGTCGTTTCCGGTGAGAGCCGGATGCCCATCAGCGCGGAATGGTCGCATAAGCTTCTGCAGACCATCCCGGATGCGATCCCTGGCGTTCTGCTCGGGGTGCCCGCGCCGATCGCCAATCCCAACGAAAAACGCGAACTCTACATGAAGACCGGCGCGATCGCGGTCGATATGGAATCCCATATCGTTGCCGCGGTCGGTTTGGCGCATGAATTGCCCGTAGCGGCGATCCGCGTCATTACCGATCCCGCCAAACGCGCGTTGCCGGCCTCCGCCGTTGCCGCGATGCGGCCGAACGGCACGACCAATATCGGCGCCATGCTCCGCTCGGTGCTGCGGCGGCCGAAAGAATTGCCGGCCCTTTTCCAAACGGCGCTCGACGCACGCGCCGCAAGGGCGACATTGGTGCGTGGAAGGCATTTGCTCGGCCCTGCATTCACACTGCCATCGACGACTTGAGAGGCATCCCGCCATGTTCAAGTCCGCTGCAGAAGAAATCGACGAGTGGGCTGACCAGTGCCGGCGTTGGGCGCGTAGCGCACAATCGAAGGAACAGCGCCTGACGCTGCAGAGCTGGGAACGGCTGTTCAATCAGGCGGAAATCGAAGCCGAAGAGAAAATCGACTACGGCTACGGCGGCGCTCCCCACGCGCCGCGCGAGTTCTGATCAACCTTTTTTCCGATCATCGCTTCAGAGGTTCGACCGCGGCATCGGCATCCGCCGACAGCGCCTGTTCGAGCTTGCCGATCAGCGCATGGACGCAGTCGGTCCAGGTCCGCGGCCGGTATTCGGCCTGTAGCCGCGCTTCCCGCGCCTTCAGATAACCCGGATCGAGCAACAGGCGCTCGATCTTGGCAAGCACATCGTCCTCGTTCGCCGGATCGAAATAATCCACCAGATCGCCGCCGACTTCCGGAATCGATGTCCGGTCGGACGCGACGCAGAACTTGCCGTGCATCAGACTTTCCGCGATCGGCAGACCCCACCCCTCGCACAGGCTCGGAAAAACGGTGAACAGGGACGAGCGATAGGCCTGACGCAGCTCGGCATCCGACAAGCCGGCCATGAGCACGATTTTGCCGCCGAGATAATCGCTCGCCGAAAGCTCGGCCAACAGATCGTCGACCAGCCACCCGATCTGCCCGGCGAAGATCAGAGTGGGCACCGCATCCGCGCCGCGGCGCTCGATGAGCCGCCGCCATATCCTGACCAGGAGCCGGTGGTTCTTTCGAATTTCGATCGTTGAGACAAACAGCACGTAGCGCTGCGGAAAATTGATCGTGCCATGGTCGCCGGACATCAGCTGATTGTTCAAGCCCGAGCCGGGTTCCACCACTTCGACGCGCGGCAACGGCCATCCGGCGTCGCCGGCGAGCTTGATCAGGGCGTTGCGCGAGTGCTTCGACGTGGTGAGCACCACGTCGGCCACCGGGATGGCCTCTTGCAGCCAATTGCGGAATTGAACGACGTGGCGTTGCTCGACAAGCGATTCATATTCGAGCGGAATGAGATCGTGAATCAAAGTCGAGAATTTTATGCCGTAGCGCCGTTTCGCCTCGGCAATGTGCTTGACGTAGTGCGGCACGCCCCAGCCCGCGCCGAGCGAGACGATGACATCACCAGGACGCACGAACTGTTCGAAACGCTCCGTGCTCATGCCGATGAGATCGCGAAGAGCCGTCTTGAATATCGAAAGAAAGAAGCGCGGATTGCGGGCGATCACCAGCACCATGCGGGGAAAGCTGCTCAACAGTATCGCCGGAGCCCAGATCGTCCGCCACGGCGCACGCGCCCCCGGCGGCTTTAGATAGGCCGAGGTGATCGCGTCAAAGCTGATGGCGCGGAACTGCTTGCTGTAGATGCTGAGTCGGCAGAACCTGACGCGTCCGGTATGGCCGTAAAGCCGCACCGCTTCGACATAGATCTCGAACGGCACGCGCTGCAGGCCGGTCGGATTGCGAAAATGATCGAAATAACGAAGGAAATCCTCAACCTCGAACCAGATTACCGGCTCACGGTCCGCGCAAGCGGCGGAGGATCCCGCCGCAGATCCGATCGTATCTATGAGAGACGTCAAAGCAGCCGACCCCACGCCTAACCGGAAGCACCCATGCGCGTCGCGTCGACGAACTGTTCCGTGGATTTGTCGATGCTGCGACCGGCCCGGCCACGGTTCGCGTGAATGTAGAGCTGCGGACCTTTCGGCTTCGCGCCGTTCGTCTGCGGCAGAGGCGACACCGGCAATTCGTAGTGAACCGGCCGCGCATGGTCCGCCAGCATTTTGTCCGCGCTGTAGACCTTGTTGTAATTCATGATCCCGCGCATGAAATTGGTCTGACCCCGAACCAGGGCGCGCGTGAGTTCGTAGGCCAAAGCCGGCGTCGTCCACCAATTCATGTGCTTGCTGTAGAGCACGCGCTGGGTGTGCAACAGTTCGCGATAGAAGGCATCCAGCGGCATCTTCGTCGGCAACACTGCGTGCTGGATATCGAACAGGCGATAATCGCGGGTCGCCAATTGATGCTGCCCGGTAAGCCAGGTCTCGGTGCCCGGATAAGGCGTATTGATGCTGATATTCACGACCTCGGGCACCTCCATGCACCAATCACGCACGACGCGGAATCGCTCCTCGTCCCAGTCCGGGTCCGCAATGATGTTGATGGCAACCCCGATGCCAAGCGAGCGGGCGAATTCCAGCGCCTCGAAATTGCGACCCAGAGGGATCCGCTTGCGAAACTTCTTCAGCCCGTCCTCGTCGATCGCCTCGATGCCGAGAAACAGCTGCGTAAGGCCGAGCTTTTTCCAGAGCTGAAACACTTCCTTGTTGCGAACGAGCACGTCGCCGCGTGTCTCGAGATAGTATCGCTTGCGAATTCCCTTCCGTGCGACCGCCTCGCCGATTTCAAAACCATATTTGTCCTGAATGAACGCGACGTCGTCGACGATGAAGGCGCCCGGCTCGCGGATCGAGGACAGGTCCTCGATCACGCGTTCCGGGCTGAGTTGCCGATAGCTGCGGCCATAGAAGGTCCAGGCGCTGCAGAACGAGCAGTCCCACGGGCAGCCGCGCGAAAACTCGATCGAGGCGCACGGATCCATTACGCCGATGAAATATTTGCGGCGTTTGCGCACGAGATCGCGCGCCGGCATGAGGTCGTTGAGATTTTCGACGAAACCAGGCCGCGGCCCCTCGCCATCGGCCGTCACCGCGCCGGGCATCTTCGCCACCGCGCCGCGGTCGCCAGCGACGGCTTCGAGCAGCTTGACGATGCCCACCTCGCCTTCGCCCTTGAGCACGCACTCGATGGCGCCGGCGCCGTGCTCCACGATGGCATTGGCGGTAAAGGACGCGCTGTGACCGCCGACGCACACAAAGGAGCGCGGCAGCTCGGCTTTGGTCAGCTTGGCCAGATCGACGATTTCCGGGACATTGGCCAAATAGTTGCAGGAAAAGGCAATAAACTCCGGCTGCCACTCGGAGATCAGCCGCCCGTAGTCGGCGTGGCTCTCGACCTGGAGATCGATCAGACGGACCGCATGGCCGGCGCGCCGCGCCGCCGCCGCGACCAGTTCCAGCCCCAAAGGCTCGAGCCGCAGAAAAACGTTCGTGTAGAGAAGCGGCCCGGGGTGAACGAACAGCAGTCTCATGTCGGTAGTCCGACGCTGGGAGCCCGGACCAGCGGCCTATAAGAGATGCGCCCTTGGGAAGACATGGTATGCGCCGCGTTTCCGGCAAGCAAGGGCGGCAGTTCAGATGTGAACTCTTTGCTTTGCGCTTCAGTCCAAGCCGGAACGTTCCGTTCGTCGCCCCGACCGTGTAAAAGCATCCAGGCAAGCACACGAGGTTGGCCATGACTGGCAGTCAGGTTCCAAACGGTTCCGCGCCTCAGGCCCTGGGCTATATCGGCGTCCGCGCCAGGGATTTGAGCGATTGGGCGAGCTACGGCTGCGGGCTTCTCGGCCTGCAGCGCATCGACAAGTCGCGCGCGACGCTCGCCTTTCGCATGGACGACCGCAAGCAGCGCCTTCTGGTCAACGCGGACGGCGGCTCAGGCATCGGCTTTTTCGGCTGGGAGGCCGCGGATGCGGCGACGCTCGATGCGATTGCGACGCGCCTTGAGGGGAACGAAGTCAAAGTCGCCCGCGGCTCCCGGGCGCTCGCCGACGAACGGCACGTCAAGGACCTGATCGTGCTCAACGATCCGGTCGGCAACCGACTCGAAATCTTCCACGGCGCCGAGACGACGGCGGAGCCTTTCAAGCCCGGCCGCGCGATCTCGGGCTTTCGCACCGGACCGCTCGGCCTCGGCCATGTCGTGCTCAACGCCGATACGCCGCAAACCATCGACCGGCTGATGGCGTTCTATCGCGACACGCTCGGTTTCCGCCTGACGGACTACTATTCGCATCCCTTTGTTGCCCGCTTCCTGCACCTCAATCCGCGCCATCACAGCCTCGCCTTCATCCAGACCGGCAAGAATGCCGTGCATCACGTCATGATGGAGGTCTTCAGTTTCGACGATGTCGGCCAGGGCTACGATCTCGCACTCGGCGAGAAGGACCGCGTGGCGGTGACGCTCGGCCGCCACACCAGCGATTTCATCACCTCGTTCTATAGCTGGACGCCGTCCGAGTTCATGGTCGAATACGGCTGGGGCGCGCGCTCAATCGACGTCGACAATTGGCAGGCCTGTGAACGCAAGGAAGGCCCGAGCATGTGGGGCCACGACCGCTCCTGGCTCGCGCCGGAAGACAACGCCAAGGCCCGCGCCTTGCGGCTGAAAAATGCCGCGGACGGTTTCCGCCGCCCAGTCCAGGTGATTGAGGGCAATTACGAAGTGATGTCCGGTGTCTGCCCCTGGTGGGACAGTTTGAAGGCGCACGCCGCTTCGCGGTGAATTGAGCCGCCGATCACGACAACATCTGCAGCTTGCCGCCGACGGGAATTTCCGGCGCCGGCTTGTTCGCGGTGATGACCAGATCGAATTCGCCGCCATTGCGCTGCCACTGGCCGGCGACGAGTGGTGTCTTGCTTACATTCTTGACCGGCTGGCCGGTCCAGCGCACAGGTCCCACGATCGAATTGTAATTGGTCGCGACGATGGCATCGAGGATGGCTTTAGGATCGATGCTATTGCTGCGCGTGAGCACGTCGATCGCCACTTCAAACAAAGCGTGCTGGTAGCCGATCGGCTGCGACCACGGCCGCTTGGTGGCCGCGATATAAGCGTCGGTGAGCGCACGCGCACTCTCGCCGGTGAGACCCGATTTGAACGGATGGTTTGGCGTCCACCAGATTTCGCTGGTCAAGCCATTGCCGCGCGGTCCGAGCGAATTGACCACGGAGGGAAACAGCAGTGCCTTGCCGATGGTCACGATCTTAGGATGGAAGCCCTGCTGCGCCGCCTGCGACCAGAAGGTCGCGAAGTCGGGCGGAATCATATTGCCGGTGACGATCTCGGCGCCGGCCGCCTTGAACTGCGAGATCTGCGAGGTGAAGTCGTTATTCATCACTTGATAACGCCCGGGATCGATCAGCTTGTAGCCGGTCTGGGCCAATGCCGGCGGCAGACCGAGCTTCGGATCGCCCCAGGCATTGCCGTCGGCATCGTTGGGAAACAAGCCGCCGACGACTTTGTTGACCGGCGCGCCGTCCCACAGCGCGAGAAACGCTGAGATGACGTCTTCCAGGCCCCAGAAGAAATGATAGGTCCAGGTGAAGCCCTTCTTCGGATCGCCGTTGCGGCCGAAGAAATAAGGCTGCCACGGACAATTGGTGGTGACGCAGGGCACCTCGTTGACTTCGGCCTGGTCGGCAACCGGATTGGTGGTGTCGGGCGTTCCCTGCGCCAGCAACAAATCGACCTTTTCATGCAGGATCAATTCGGACGCCACTTCCGAGGCGCGGGTGCCGCTCGATTGGCTGTCCTTGCTGACGATCTCGACCGGAAAGGTTTTGCCGCCGATCGGCAGACCCTTCGTTAGAAGAGCCTTCACCTGATCGAGGATGAAACCATCGGCTTCGCCGAAACCCGCAAGCGGGCCGGTATGCGGGCTGACCAGACCGACTTTGACGCCTTTCGATTGCGCATTGGCAGGAACGATCCGCAGCACCGCGGGCGCCATGATGGCGCCGAGACCGCCGGCGACGACGTTACGACGATTGATGGCGGACCACGTCTCTGTGATGGTCATCGAAGTCTCCCTAGCACCGGCTCGTTGTTGTCTTCCCCCTTGCGGGAGAGGCCATTATTTGTCGCGCGACGCTTTGAGATGCGCCACGACCTTGGCGCGCAAAGCAGCCTGTTCTTCGGCGCTCCACTTGCGAAAGCCCTCGCCGGATTTGAACCCAAGCTTGCCGTCGGCGACAAGCTTTTTCAGATATGGCGACGGTCTCGGACGGCTGTCGATCGCCGGGAGCACGTTCGCGTGGATCGCCAACGTCAAATCGGTGCCGACAAGATCGGCATTCTCCAGCGGTCCGAGCACCGCGATACGGCGGCCGAACGACGCCTTGATCACCGCGTCCACGGTCTCGGCGTCGCAGATGCCGTTCTCGACCAGCGAGATCGCCTCGCGCCACAGCGCATGCTGCAGCCTGTTGCCGATGAAGCCCGGCACGTCCTTCTTGACATGCGCCGGCTTCTTGCCGGCGCGCTGGTGCAGTTCCATGGTCCAGGCCACCGCCTGTGGCGACGTCCATTGCGTCTCGATCACTTCGACCAGCGGCACCAGAAACGGCGGATTCCACCAATGTGTACCGAGCGCGCGCTCGCGCTTGTTCAAGCCTTGCATGATCGACGTGATCGGAATGACCGATGTGTTGCTGGCAAGGATCGTGTCGGCGCGCACGTGGCGCTCGATCTCCGCGAACAGTTTTTGCTTCAGCGGCAGATCTTCCAGCACCGCCTCGACGACGTAATCGGCATCGCGGACCGCCGCGGCAAGATCGGCCTTTGGCGTGACGCGCTCGACGGCTGCGGGATCGTCACCGAGGTCGCGCAAGTTCGCGGCAATGCGCGATTTCACCGTCTCGAGATTCTTGGCGAACGAGTCGGTGATCGTCACGTCGTGTCCGGCGAGCGCGAACACCTGCGCGATGCCGTGGCCCATGAGGCCTGCGCCGACGACAGCAATCCGTGCCTTGGCGACATCACCAGCCATGGTCAGCCCGCCGTATAGCCGCCATCGGCATAGAGGATGTGACCGGTATAAAAGTCGGACGCTTTGGACGCGAGGAACAGAAGCGGGCCGGCGAGGTCTTCGGGTTCGCCGAGACGGCCTTTCGGCACGCGCGTCAGGAAGCCCGCGCGGACGGTCTTGCCGCGCTCGTCATCGGCGAACATCCATTCGGTCAGCGGCGAGCGGAAGACCGTGGGACCGAGCGCATTGACCGTGATCCCGGTCGCGCCGAGCTCGCAGCCGAGCGCCTTGGTGATGCCATCGACGGCGGATTTCGAAGCGCAATAGGCGGTGTAGCCGGCGGGATGGCCGAGCAGGCCGCGCGCGGACGACATCAGGATAATCTTGCCGCCGCGGCCCTGTTTGATCATTTGCCGCGCCGCGGCGCGCGCCATCAGCCAGGATTGCGTGACATTGGCGTCCATCACGTCGAGAAAGTCCTCGGCCTTCTGGTCGACGATCTTCGACACTTTGTTTTGGCCCGAGGCCACGACCAGAATGTCGAGCCCGCCGAATTTATCGACCGCCGCCGCGACAATGGCGTCGCAATTGCCTTCGGAGCTCGGACGCTTGGCGACGACCTCGGTCTTGCCGCCGAGCGCGACGCATTCCGCGGCGAGCTTCTTCAGCCCTTCGGCATTGTTCGCGGCGACGACGACGCTGGCGCCGGCCGCCGCCAAGGTTTTTGCGGCGATGGCGCCGAATGCTCCGGTGGCACCGGTGACAATCGCGCTCTTGCTGCGGACGTCGAATAGCGAGAGCGGGTTTTTCAGGAAATCTTCGGACATGATCGTTACTCGCTTTTGTACCGTCACCCTGAGGTGCGAGCGGAGCGAGCCTCGAAGGGCGACGGCCCGAGCGCCTCGGCCGTCGTCCTTCGAGGGCCGCTTCGCGGCCACCTCAGGATGACGGAGAACGAACGCTATTTCACCGGCGCTACAGCTACCGCGATGGTGCAGACGTCATGGCCGCGATTGACGATCTCGCGGCTTTCGTTCGGGCCGATATAGCAGCTGTCGCCCGCCTTGATGATCGACTCCTTGCCGCCGGCAATGACCGTGAGTTCGCCGGCCAGCACATAATAAATCTTCTCGGGCGGCGAAGCGTCGGGGCCGGCGCCGCCGCCCGGCAGAAAATGCGAGATGCCGAAGACGAGCGTTTGCGAACCGCCCATCTCGGCGCCGAACACGCGAAACGACTTGTACTCGCGATGGTTCGGCGCTTCGTAGGGTTTCGCTTCGGAGAACTTGCGGACGATCATGAGAACTTCTCCCCCTTCTCGATGCGATAGGCGCCCTTCGGATCGATAATCGCGACCAGCCGGATGATGCAGCCGTCGCCACGATCCCAATTCCACGGGAAGAACGCAAAGGTGCAGCGCTTGCCGGTGACCTTGTCGATGTCGCCGCCGACATTCTCGATGCCGAGAATGCCGTTCTTGAACAGGATACGGTGCACCGGCTCCCATTCCGGAAAGTCATCTTTCCAGTCGCGGCCGCCGGACCACTCTTTATACTCCTCAGCGAGATGCGGATGCAGCGGACCGTTTCGTTGCGGGCCGATCGCGGTCGCCAGCGGATGATCGTTGGCCTGGGTGTCATGGCCGACGACCTTGACCTTTTTCTCGACGAACCATTTGCCGGCCGACGACACAAAACCCGGCGAGCGGCAGAAATAATCCTCGCTGTCTTCGTAGAGCTTGTGCCAGCCGGTATTGACGATGACGACGTCGCGCGGCCGCACAATCTTCCCCGCAGCTTTTTCCAGATCGTCGTAGGTGATCTGTTCCCATTTCTTCTTCGGTATCGAGATCACGATGCCGGAGCCGAAGAAATGCGGCAGCGGCACTTCGTCGATGAACGGCGTGCCCTGCACGACATGCGCCGGCGCGTCGATATGGGTGGTGTTGTGCATGGAGGTCGTGATGCGCTGCGACAGCACACCCGACTTGGCCATGTAATGGATGCGCTCGATCTTGACGTCTTCGAAATAGGGCCAGTTCGGCGACTGGTAGCCGAAGCGATGCGACAGATTGTAGAACTGAAGCCCCATCGCATTGTTGAGATTTTCTTCGAACGTCACTCCGCGAATTTTTTTCGCCACGGCGTCTTCCTCCCGGTTTCCTCCGCACCCCATTTCGGGGGCCGCGGTGCGTGTACTACCATTCGGTACATTTGTATCGAATTACGGGCAGCCAAACAAGCCGCCGCGCCGATCCGCCGCCCGGTTACGCCGCGACCGCCACGAGGTGCCGCTCCAGCGCCTCCTTGGTCGCGCGCAACCGCTCCACGATGTGCTTCTGGCGGTCGTAGAAACGTTGCGCCGGCACCGGCACCGAGATCGCCAGAACATTGCCGATCGGATCGCGCGTCACGATGCCGGCAGCGCAGATGCCGCTGGTATGCTCCTCGCGGTCGAGGGCGACGCCGGTCTTGCGCACGGATTTGAGATCGCGCAGCAAATGGTCGAGCCGCGTCAGCGTGCGCGGCGTACGGCGTTCATAGACGACCCCGATCAGCTGTTCGATCGCGGTGGCGTCGAGGCCGGCGAGATAGGCCTTGCCGTTCGCCGTGCAATAGAGCGGAAAGGTCTCGCCGACGGCGGAGACGGTCCGCAACCGTTGCGATCCGATCACTTGGTCGACGAAGACGAGGTGGTCGTTCTTGACGATCGCAAGATCGGCGGTTTCCTTGAGCTCGCTCGAGAGCTGGACGAGAAACGGCCGCGCCGCGGCGACGAAATCCGTGCGCGCCGACGCCGCCAACCGCAGGATCGTCGGACCAAGCCGCACGCGGCCGTTCGGCGACGCCGCGATCAGGAATTTCTCGGTCGCAAGCGCACCGACAATGCGCTGCACCGTCGAGCGCGCCAGACTGACCCTTTGCGCGATCTGGCCGAGGCTCAAGCCGTCCATTTCATCTTCGAGGACGCGCAGAATTGCCGCCGCCCGCGCAATCACCTGCACCTGACTCTTGTCGGAAGTCCTATCGCCGCTCTTGTCGCCCAAAGCGCGCGTGCCGGTTGCCCGCATGTATCGTCCTATGTCTCGTCCCGCCCTTTAACCTACGCAACCTTGCTGCCCCGTTCGTGCTTTGATACAGGATCACCGCAATACGGTACAGAGGACAGCGTCGGCGCGAAGAACTGACGCCGCAAAAGTCGGGGGCCAGATGGTTCACAAAATCGCGCTCGAAGAGCACTTCCTCCCTCCCGGCTTCGAAGATTATTGGCGGCCGACCGTCCGCCATATCGATCCCAAACACGCCGCTAAATTGCTTGCGGCACTGACCGATTTCGGCGACGTGCGGCTGGCGTCGATGGATGAAGCCGGCATTGCCCGCTCGATCCTTGGCCTCGCCGGGCCCGGCGTGCAGGCCGAGGGCGATACCTCAACTGCTGTCCGCAACGCCAAATCCGCTAACGACTTTCTTGCGCAGGCAGTCGCCAAGCGTCCTGATCGCTTCAGCGGCTTCGCGCATCTGGCCATGCAGGACGCGTGCGCGGCAGCCGATGAACTCGAGCGCTGCATGCGCGAACTGAAGTTCTGCGGCGCGATGATCAACGGCCATACCAACGGCCAATATCTCGACCACCCGTCGCTCTCTCCGTTCTGGGAGCGGGCCGAGGAACTGGGCGCGCCGATCTACATCCATCCGACCGATCCGATCACGCCCTCCCCGGCGCTCGACGGCTATGATGGCCTGCGCCGCGCCACCTGGGAATGGGGTTTTGAGACCGGCTCACATGCCTTGCGTCTCGTTTTCGGCGGGCTGTTCGATCGATTTCCCGGCGCCAAGGTCATGCTCGGCCATCTCGGCGAAACCTTGCCCTATCTGCTGTGGCGCTTCGACAGTCGCGCCAAGCTTTACAGCGTGAGGCTCGCCAAACCGCCGTCTGCCTATATCAAGGAGAACATCCTGGTGACGACGTCGGGCATGTGCTCGGCCGAGCCGCTCAATTGCGCGATCGCGGCACTCGGCCACGAGCACGTGATGTTTGCCGCCGATTATCCTTTCGAGACGGCGCAAGAAGCCGGCGAATTTCTCGATCACACGCCGCTCTCGGAGAAAGTGCGCGAGGATATCGCTTTCAATAACGCCGCGAAACATCTCGGCCTCGCGAAAAACCGATAGGCAGCGCGCCCCTTCCATCTCATGAGCACGAAAGTCCTCATCGTCGACGTCCACGCCGAGATGTACCGCGACCGGCTGGCGGCGGAATTCCCGGGCCTGCAATTCGCGCTGTTTCACAAAGCGGCCGGAGTGACGGGCAACCTCGTCGGACGTCGACGTCATGATCATGTTCGGCATCGAAGTCCGCGACGAGATGCTCGCCGGTGCGCCGAAGCTGAAATGGATCCAGTCGCTGGCGACCGGCGTCGATCATTTCCTGCGCTGTCCGTCACTCAAGCCCGATGTGCTCATCACCAGCGGCCGCGGCATTCATGGCGCGCCGATGCGCGAGCAAGTCGTCTATCTTATGATGGCGGTGAGCCGCGACGCCAAGCGTCAGGTCGAGGATCATCAACACCACATCTGGCAGCGCCGGCTGTGGAGCACGCTGCACGGCAAGACGGCCGTCGTCGTCGGCACCGGCATTGTCGGCGCGGCGATCGGCGAATTGCTCAAGGCCTTCGGCATGCACACCATCGGCGTGACGCGCACGCCGCGTCAGGCCGCAGGCTTTGATGAGACGATGCCCGCCGATCGCCTGCCCGAAGCCGCGGCGAAGGCCGATTACCTCATCAACGTGCTGCCGGCGAGCGAGGGCAATATCGGGCTGTTCGGCGCCAAGGTATTCGGCGCGATGAAGCCTTCGGCCTATTACATCAGCGCCGGCCGCGGCCAGACCGTTGACGAGGACGCGCTGGCCTCAGCCTTGGGCGAGCGGCGGATCGCCGGCGCCGGCTTCGACGTCTTCCAGGCCGAACCGCTGCCGCCGGAGAGCCCGTTCTGGCAATTGCCGAATGTTTTCATCACGCCCCATATCGGCGGCTATGTCGTCGAATACGAGGATTTCGTGATGCCGCTGGTGATCGACAACATGCGGTTGTTCCTCGCCGGCCGGCACGGCGACATGCAAAATATCGTGCCGCGCTAAGCGCTGTGAGCGGCGCTCCCGGCCGCTTAAATGTTTCCAAGCCCACGATTTTGTTGCAAAATCAACCGTTGCCGGGCCGCGCGTATAAAAGGGGATATGCCCCGCGACGTCTCGGCCCGAAGAATGTGGAGGATGCCCATTATGAGCAAGCTATCGCTCGCCAGCCTCAAACTGCCGATCGTTCTGTTCGGCGCGGCACAACTCCTCAAACATGCAGCACGGCGGCATCCGGACTTCAAGGCGCGCGTGAAGGAGCACAATTTCATCGCCCAGATCATGGCACGCGACGAAGGCATTGGGCGCTGGATCGAATTCAGGGACGGCAAGATCACCTCGCGCTCAGGCCTGCACGACAAGCCCGACATCAAATTGATGTTCAAGAACGCGAGCGTCGGCGCGCGGCTGCTGACGCCGCCGATCGACTGGCTGCAACAGATCAACGCGCAGAAGGATTTCGTCCTCTCGCGTCGATGGCCCCGAATATCTGACCAATTGGTTCGCGCAAACGCTGATGATGAGCCAGTCGGCCGGGCTCGAAATTCGGCAAGAAGCTGCCGCCGCGGCGTCAGGCGCTATTGCAACATGACCAATGGCGGGCCGGTTTTCGTCGACGTCAAAGGACGGCAAGATCCTGCGCATGACGCCGATCGACCTCGCCGACGACGACGGCGCGTCATGGACCATCGAGGCGCAAGGCCAGAAACTCACGCCGCCGCGCAAGACGACGCTGGCGCCGCACGGACAGAACGCAAAGTCGATCGTCTATTCGCCCGACCGCCTGCTCTATCCGATGAAGCGCGTCGATTTCGATCCGAACGGCGAGCGCAACCCGCAGAACCGCGGCAAGTCGGGCTACGTGCGCATCTCCTGGGACGAGGCGATCAAGATCGTCACCGACGAGATCAAGCGGCAGAAGCGCGACTACGGGCCCGGCGCGATCACCTTCTCGCACGGCTCGCATCATACCTGGGGCAATATCGGCTATTACCTCTCGGCGTTGTTCCGCTTCGCCAATGCGGTCGGCATGACGCGCATCCATCACAATCCGGATTCGCTGGGAAGGCTGGTACTGGGGCGCGGTGCATCACTGGGGCCACACGCTGCGCGTCGGCCAATCGGAAACCTACGGCACGGTCGAAGACTGTCTGCAGAACTGCGACATGATCGTGTTCGTGGGCGGCCGATCCTGAAATCGACGTCGGGCTCCTACGGCGCGCAGGAAGGCACCACGCGGCGGCAATGGCTGAAGGACCCGAAGCTCGGCATCAAGGTCGTCCACATCGATCCCTACTACAACGCCATCGGCCCAATTCCTGCCCGGCAAATGGTTCGCGCCGAAGCCGACGACCTCGGTCGCGATGGCGATGGCGATCGCTTACGTCTGGATCAAGGAAGACCTCTACGACAAGGAATACGTCGCGACCCACACTGTCGGCTTCGACAAGTGGAAGGCCTATCTGCTCGGCGACGACGACGGCATTCCGAAAACGCCGGAATGGCAGGAGAAGGAAACCGGCGTCCCGGCGAAGGACGTACGCGCGCTGGCGCGCGAATGGGGCAAGAAGCGCGTCTATCTCGCGCCCGGCGGCTGGGGCAACGGCCACGGCGGCGCCTGCCGCAACCAGACCGGCATTCCAGTGGGCGCGCGTGATGGTGTGTCTCGTCGCCATGCAGGGCCTCGGCAAGCCCGGCATCAATATGGGCAATCTGCAATGGGGCACGCCGATCGACTTCAATTTCTATTTCCCCGGCTATGCCGACGGCGGCATGTCGGGCGATCTCGAAAACACCTCGATGCCGGTCGAGCTTTATCAGCGCATGCCGCAACTGCCGACGATGAACTCGAACGATCAGCGCATCCCGCGCATCTTCGTGCCGGAGGCGATCCTCGACGGCAAGGCTGAGGGCTATCCGTGGATCGGCAAATCGATCGAGCACCAGTTCGCCGAAATTCACCTATCCGGCGGCCGGGCATTCGCCGGTGCACATGCTCTACAAATACGGCGGCTCGATCCTCTCGACCATGAACAACACCAATCGCTAGGTGCGGATGTACCAGTCGCCGAACCTCGAATTCGTGGTCAACCAATCGATCTGGTTCGAGGGCGAAGCGAAATTCGCCGACGTCATCCTGCCGGCCTGCACCAATTTCGAACGCACCGACATCAGCGAATGGGCCGGGCTTGGCGGCTACGGCCATCACGGCCAGCAGCAGCTCAATCACCGCGTCATCGTGTTCCAGGCGCCGGCGATCAAGCCGCTCGGCGAATCGAAATCCGACTTCTGGATTTTCAACGAGATTGTGCAAGCCGCCTCGGCTTGCCAATTACTTCTCCGAAGGCTGCAACGAGATCGACTGGGTCAAGCGCGCGTTTCTCGCCTCCGATCTGCCGCAAGCACATTTCGTGGAAGAAATTCTTGAAGCGCGGCTATTTCGTCGTGCCGGCCGAGAAGGAGAAGCTGCGCGCGCCGGTGTCGTTCCGCTGGTTCTTCGAGAACCGCAAGAAGGACGTGCCGGAGGCGCAGCCGCTGCCATCCGATTATACGGAGGAATATCTGCGCGGCCTGCAGACCCAATCCGGCAAGCTCGAATTCGAGTGCAATTCAGCCTCAAGCGTTTCAACGATCCGGAACGGCCGCCGATCGTCAAATACGAGCCGTCATGGGAGGGGCCGCATTCCGGCGAACTGTTCGAGCGCTATCCGCTGCAGCTGCTCACGCCGCACTCGAAATATTCGTTCCACACCCAGGGCGACGGCAAGGACTCGTTCCTGCTCAACATCGAAGACCATCGCGTCAATGTCGACGGCTATTATTACTGGATCATGCGCCTGAACGCCGACGATGCCAAAGCGCGCGGCATCGGCAAGCACGATCTGGTCAAAGTCTTCAACGATCGCGGCGCGGTGATCTGCGCGGCGCTGCCGACGCAGCGCCTGCCGCGCGGCGTCGCTCACGGCTACGAATCCTCGGCGATCTACGACCCGATGGGCGAGCCGGGCAAATCGGTCGACCGCGGCGGCTGCCTCAATCTGCTGACGCCCGAGCGCACGCAGACCAAATCCACCCATTCGCTCGCCGGCGCCAATTCGCTCGTGCAGATCGAGCTCTGGGACGGCCGCACAGAGCACATGTCAGCCGCTTTCGCTGCCATGGAGCAGGACAAGGACATCAAGCGCACACTGAAAGACGCGCAATTGGTGCCGGCAAAATGAAAAAATGGAATCTGATCATCGACGTGGCCGAGTGCACGAACTGCAATCTGTGCACGCTCGCCGCCATGGATGAATATGTCGGCAACGATTGGCCCGGCTATTCGGCGCGATGCCGAAACACGGCCACAAGTGGATCAATATCCTGCAGAAGGAGCGCGGGCAGCTGCCGATGATCGACATCGCCTATGTTCCGACCATGTGCAATCACTGCGACGACGCGCCATGCATGAAAGCCGCGCCGAAGGGCGCCATCAAGAAGCGCAAGGACGGCATCGTGCTGATCGACCCGGTAAAGGCGAAGGGGCAGAAGCAACTCGTCGATGCCTGTCCCTACGGCCATATCTGGTGGAACGAGGAATTGCAGCTGCCGCAAGCCTGGACCTTCGACGCGCATCTGATCGACCAGGGCTGGCAGCAGACCCGCGGCCAGCAGTCCTGCCCGACCGGCGCGATGCGCGCGATCTGCGTCGAGGACGACGAGATGGCACGCATGGCGGGCGAGCAAGGTCTCGAAGTGATGAAGCCCGAGCTCAACGCAAAGCCGCGGGTCTATTACCGCAATCTGTGGCGCTATTCGAAGTGCTTCATCGGCGGCTCGGTCTCGAAAGAAAAGGACGGCGTCGTCGATTGCGTCGAAGGCGCGAGCGTGCAATTGGTCAAGGATGGCGCGTCGGTCGCCGTCACCACGACCGACAATTACGGCGACTTCAAATTCGACAGGCTCGACGAGAATTCAGGCGCCTATACCGTGCAGATCTATGCCGGCGGCCGCTCGAAGCTGGTGAAGACCAGCCTCGGCTCAAGCGTCAATCTCGGCGACATCAGATTGTAAACTCATCAAGCAAAGTGAAATTCATCATGCCTCTTGATCGTCTGTTCGACGGCAGATTGCGCCGCACGCGACTCGCCATGCGAACCCTCTCCGCGATCTTCGCGCTTGTCATTCTCGGCTTCGCGGGCGGCGCCGAGGCGCAAACCTACCCCGATCGTCCGGTGCATGTCCTCGTCGGCTTCGCCGCCGGCAGCGGACCCGATGTGCTGGCGCGTACGGTAGCGGCGCAACTCGGCGCCGATCTCGGTCAGAATTTCATCGTGGAAAATCGTCCGGGCGCCAACGCGACCATCGCCACCAATGTGGTCGTGCAATCGGCGCCGGACGGCTATACGCTGCTGTTCACCAGCGACTCGATCGCGCCGACGCCGTTCATCTACAAAAGCCTGCCCTATGACGTGTTCAAGGACCTGACCCCGGTGGCGACGGTGGGCGTGCTCGACGGATTGCTGATGCTGGTCAATCCGTCGTCGCCCGCGCACAATGTCAAGGAATTCATCGATTACGCGAAGAAGAACCGCGTGCTGTATGGCTCGCCCGGCATCGGCAATGGACTGCATCTCGCCGCCGCTCTGTTCAACAAGGCGACCGGGCTCACCATGGAGCACGTGCCGTTCAAAGGCGCTTCCGAAGTCTCCGCGGCGCTGCTTGGCGGCAATATCGACGTCATGTTCGTCACCCCGCCTTCGGTTTTGGGCCTGATCAAGGACGGCAAGCTGCGAGCGCTTGCTTTCACCGGATCAAAACCGTTTCCGGCGTTGCCGGACGTGCCGCTGATGAAGGAGACGGTGCCGAACTATCCGCCGGTCAAGGCCTGGGGAATCTTCTTTGCGTCGTCGAAAACGCTGCCGGCGATCGTCGATAAGCTCAATGCCGCCATCCGGCATGCGCTGACGGTGCCGGCGGTCGCCGACGTGGTGCAGAAATTCGGCTACCTGCCCGACGACCGATCGCCGGCGCAGACCGCACAATTCTTCCACGAGCAGGTCGACGAAGCGCAAAAAGCCGTGCAAGCTGCGGGCATCGAACCGAACTAGAATTTACCAAAGAAAAAACGTCCCAAAGGAACGTCCCAAGGAAATCGCCGATGAAGAGAGCGTTCGGCGCGTTTGTCGTACTGACGTGGCTGTGCGGCCCGAGCGCCGCGCAGACGGCGTCGTATCCTACGCATCAAGTGACCCTGGTCATCACTTCGGTCCCGGGCGGCGTGACCGACGTCACCGGGCGGGCGCTGGCCCAGGAACTGTCCAAGGCCTGGGGCCAGCCGGTTATCGTCGAGAACAAAGGCGGCGCCGCGCACATTATTGGCGCGCAGGCAGTCGCGACGGCCGCGCCCGACGGCTACACGCTCATGGTCGGCGAATCCGGGACTTTCACCGTCAATCCGACGCTCTACCCGCCAGGCAAGTTGCCTTATGACGCGGACAAGGATTTCGTGCCGATCACCGGCCTCGTTCGCATCTATCAGGCGCTGCTGGCCGACCGCGCGTTGCCGGTGAAGAATGCTGCTGAACTGATTGCGCTCGCTAAACAGAAACCGGGGCAGCTGACCTACGGCACCGCCGGCGTCGGCTCGGCGCTGCATATGAACATGGAACTGTTCGACAACATGGCCGGTGTGAAGATCACGCCGGTGCATTATCGCGGCGCTACGCCGGCGCTGAACGATCTCATCGGCGGCCAGATCAATACCATGACTGTTAGTGTCGCCTCCGGACTGCCCGCCTACCAGGCAGGACAGATCAAGATGCTCGGCGTGGCGAGCCCGAAGCGACTGCTACAGCTTCCCGACGTCCCGACCGTGGATGAAAGCGGCCTGCCGGGTTTCCAGGCCACCGCTTGGTTCGGCCTGTTCGGCCCGGCCGACCTGCCGCATGACGTCGTGATGAAAATCGACACCGAGGTCATCCGCATTTTCAACGACCCGGCGTTCCGCGCCCGCTTTCTCGATCCGCAGATGTTCGAATCGATGGCCGGACCGCCGGACGAGTTTGCCGCCTTCGTCAAGGCCGAACGCGACAAGTGGTCGAAAGTCATCCGCGACGCGAATATAAAGTTGGAATGATCGCCCTCGCCAATTACTCCGGCGGCGTGCCGTTGGCGGCCAAGACCTCGCCGGCAAGATAGAGCGATCCGGTAATCAGAATGCGCGGCGCCGGCTCGAGATCGAGCTTGCCGGCCACCACGATGGCGCTTTCGAGCGTCTCGCGCGCGAGCGACGGAATGCCGACGCCCACCGCGACCTCGGCGAGCTCAGCTGCCGGCACCGTCTTGTCTTGATGGATCGGCACCGCGATGACGCGCCGCGCCAATCCGGAAAAGTTCTTCAGGAAACCGGCCGAGTCCTTGGTCGACAACATGCCGACGATAAGCACGAGCGGCCGCGGCACGCGCTCTTCGAGATCGGCGAGCGCCGCGGCAATGGCTTGGCCGCCGTCGACATTATGGCCGCCGTCGAGCCACAGCTCGCTGTCCGGCGGCGCCAGCTCCGCGAGCTTGCCGTGCGCCAGCCGCTGCATGCGCGCTGGCCATTCGACGCGCGTCATGCCGGTCTCGAACGCCGCGGTGGGGAGCTTCAGTCCGCTCACGCGCAACGCCGCAATCGCCGCGCCGGCGTTCTCGTATTGATGCCGCCCGTAGAGCTTCGGCGCCGGCAGATCGAGCAGTCCCATATTGTCCTGATAAACCAGCCGGCCGCGCTCTTCGGTTGCGGTCCAGTCCTCACCGGCGATCGATAGCGGCGCATGCATGCGCGCGGCTTGCCGCTCGATGACGGCGAGCGCCTCGCGCGCCTGGCTGACGGTGACTGCTGGAACGTCGCGCTTGAGGATGCCGGCCTTCTCGGCGGCGATTTGCGAAATCGTATCGCCGAGAAAGTCGCGGTGATCGAGCGACAGTTTGGTGATGACGCTGGCGATCGGCCGATCGACGACATTGGTGGCGTCGAGCCTGCCGCCAAGCCCGACTTCGAGCAACAGCACGTCGGCGGGATGGCGCGAGAACAAAAGAAAGCCGGCGGCGGTTTCGATCTCGAACACCGTGATCGGCGCGCTGCCGTTCTTCGCCTCGCATTCGGCGAGCGCATCGTCGAGTTCGGCATCGCTGACGAGTTTGCCGCCGCCCTCCTGACCGATGCGGAAGCGCTCGTTGATGCGCACGAGGTTCGGCGACGTATAGACATGAACGCGCTTGCCCGCGGCTTCGAGGATCGCGCGCATGAAGGCGACGGTCGAGCCCTTGCCGTTGGTGCCGGCGACATGGATCACCGGCGGCAGGCGCCGCTCGGGGTGATCGAGCGCGGCCAGGATATGCTCCATGCGGTCGAGCGCGAGGTCGATCCGTTTGGGATGCAGCGCCAAGAGCCGCGCCAGCATGGCGTCGAATGGCGCTGTGTTGGCCTCTTTCGCGCTCACGTCGTCGCGGGTTCAGGCGCCGGCAAAACGCGCGGCCGCTCGGCGGCGGGCGCCTTGGTCAACAGCCGGCAGAGCTTGGCGACGGTCGCGCGCATTTCGTGGCGATGCACCACCATATCGACCATGCCGTGGTCGCGCAGATATTCGGCCTTCTGAAATCCGTCCGGCAGCTTCTCGCGGATGGTCTGCTCGATCACGCGTGGGCCGGCAAAGCCAATCAGCGCGCCGGGCTCGGCGATCTGCACATCGCCCAGCATTGCGTATGACGCGGTGACACCACCCGTCGTCGGATTGGTCAGCACGACGATGTAAGGCTTTCGCGCCGCACGCAGATTCTGCACCCCGATCGTGGTACGCGGCATCTGCATCAGCGACAAAATGCCTTCCTGCATGCGCGCGCCGCCCGATGCCGCGAACAGCACGAACGGGCAGCCCTTTTCCACCGCCGTATCGAACCCCTTGATCACCGCCTCGCCCGCGGCCATGCCAAGCGAGCCGCCCATGAAATCGAAATCCTGCACGCCGATGACGACGGCGAAACCGTCAAGCTTGCCGTAGCCGAGCTTGACCGCGTCGTTCATGCCGGTCTTGGTGCGCGCATCCTTCAGGCGGTCGACGTAACGGCGCTCGTCGCGGAATTTCAGCGGATCGACCGGCACTTCCGGAACGGCGATATCGAACCAGGTGGCATTATCGAACATCGACTTCAGCCGCGCCGGTCGAACTCATGCGCATGTGATAGTTGGAGCCGGGAATGACGAACTGGTTCGCCTCGACGTCCTTGTAGAAGACGAGCTGGCCGGATTCCGGACATTTGATCCACAAATTCTCCGGCGTTTCGCGCTTGAGAAAGCTGCGAATCTTCGGCCTGACGACGTTGGAAATCCAATTCATTTACGCGTGACCTGTTCCTATGCGCGGCTCTTGCACGCGACTTTCGCACGAAAAATCGGTGATTTTGCCGGCCGCCACTATAGCACGCCCGAAAGCGGAGACGAATCCGGCAGGCGTTAATGTTCGCCGCCAATCGCGGCTAATTCCGGGCACATTCACCGGAGCCTGCACCGGAGCCCGGATCATAGAAACAGTTCGGGCCGGCGCAGGCGCAATGTCTGCAGCAGCACGAGCGTCTTGGAATCGGGCAGCTTATTTTCATCGGCCATGCGCGCCAGATCGGCAAGACCGATCTCGACGGCGACGGTGAATTCGTCTTCGTCGACGCCGCCGCGGATTTCCGGCCGCGGCTCGCCCGAATAGACCGCGAGGAAGAAATGCATGTGCTCGGTGGACAGTCCGGGCATTGTCCACGCGGTGAAAAGCGGCTCGAGCGAATCGAGCTTCAAGTGCGCCTCCTCCATCACTTCGCGATGCGCGCAGGTTGCGGCGTCGACGTCCTCGATAACGCCGGCAACGGCTTCGAGCACATCCTGCTGCTTGGCGGCATAGAGTACCGGCACACGCCACTGCCGCACCAGCACCGCCGTCTTGCGGACCGGATGGTAGGGCAAAACGCACACCGCTTCGCCGTGATCCTCGATCTCGCGCTTGATCGTGCGCCCGTCCGGCAGCCGGACTGTCGCTACCAAGAGCTTGCTCCAGCCGCCATAGACTTCATGCGTATCGACAATTTCGACGTTTTCGTTGGTTTGTTCCGTCATCCTGATTTCCTGAGAGAGACATATGTCTTGAATACATTTGCAATTGGATCAGCGTGTGACCAGCGCCACGCCGCAGGCCACAAGGACAGCCGCCACTCCCTTTTTCAACAGTTCGCGGCCCGACAGATTTTCGCGGCCGAACCCCGGCCAAACAAGGCTCAATGCGACGCCGAATGCAAAGACAAATAACGTCGTCGTCGAACCGATGGCCTGGACGATGCTCAGCGGCGCAAACATCAGCGCGTAGCGATTGCCCAGGCTGCCGCCGAGATTGATAAGCTCGTTGGAACCGTTGATCGACAGCAGCGCGCCGGTATTGACGCGCAACGTGGCCAAAAGTTGCCGCCGGTAGGTTGGAACCAAGAGCAGCGCACAGCCGAAGATCGCCTCGCCGACATACATCCAGAACGTCGTCGTCCAGAATTCGACGTTAAGCGCAAAAGCCTTGAAAATCAGTCCGGCGAGCGCGCCGGCAAAGCCGCAGCTCAGCATCAGCACCGCCAACCGCGTCTTGAACATGCGCGCGCCATAGGCGGCGCGGACCGAGACGCTGAGCGCGCCGAGGACAATCAAGACGCCGCCGGCCAATTGCCGCCCGGTCAGCGTCTCGCCAAGCACGACATAAGCGAGCGCATAGCCGAACAGCGGACCGGCCTGGAAATAGGGCGCGACAACGGAGGCTTCCTCGGTTTGCAGCGCCTGGAGATAGAGCAGCATCGCCACCATATAGAGAAGACCGGAAACAATAATCAGCGCGATGCTGCCAAGGCCGGGCGCAATGACGGACGGCTCGTAGAGCCAAATGAACGGCAGCAGCAGAACGCCGACAAAGGCAGTGAACAAAAGCATCACAGCGACATTGCTTTCCTTGAAGAACCGCTCGACGAGGTACTTGTCCAGATGGACGGAGATCGCCCACAGCACCGGACCGGAAAAGGCGAAGACGACCCAGGACACTCAGCCTGCCTCTATCGATGGAACTCGGGTGCGGTTTGCGAATTAGAGTCTCGACGGGAGCGGAGACGTTATCCCCATTCGCGGCAGTTCGCCTGCCCTGGCGACGCCCAGGTCAGGCCGCGGGGTCGGCGCAATTTTGCCTTTCTGGTCAATACAGTAGCAACCAGGGGCGACGACTCCGGCGGCTTTAACCATAACGGTAAGCCGGGGGTAACGAAATTCTGCGCACTGTCCTATTTGCGAACGGTGGCCTCTAAGTCGCCGACGCGTGTGAGGCCGGGGACTGCAATGATGAAGAAGATAATCGCCGGATGCGTCGGCCTGGGCGCGCTGCTTGGGGCGCAAAGCGCCTTTGCGGCGGATTTGTCCGTTGCGCCGCTCTATAAGGCGCCACCCCCGGTGCAGGTCAGCCCAGCTTACAACTGGAGCGGATTCTACCTCGGCGCCAATGGCGGCGGCGGCTGGGGCCATTCGTCCTGGGACGCCAACGCCACCGGGATTAATGTTTCGGGCGGCCAGTTCGGCGGCACCGCCGGTTATAATTGGCAGTTCGCCAATACCGTGCTCGGCCTCGAAGGCGACATCGACTGGTCGGGCCTGAAGGGCACGTCGACCTCCTCGCTGTGTCCGAACGGCTGCACCACCAGCAATACCTGGCTGTCTACGGTGCGCGGCCGCGCCGGCTACGCGTTCGGCGGCGTGATGCCCTATGTCACCGGCGGCCTTGCTGTCGGCGATATCCGCGCCTCGACGCCCGGTTTTGCCGGCTCGAGCACCACCAATGCCGGCTGGACCGTCGGCGGCGGCGTTGAATTCGCGTTGCCCGGTAATTGGACGGCCAAGGCGGAATATCTGCATGTCGATCTCGGCCGGATGAATTGCGGCGCCAATTGCGGCATCGCGCCCACCGACAATGTCTCGATGCACGAAGACGTTGTCCGCGCCGGACTGAACTATCACTTCGGCTGGGGCAAATAGGACCGCGCTTTTATCGACCGCGATTGCTTTTCTCTGAGGCAGTCGGCGCACAAATTCCTCGGCAAGCCACCCGGCCAACCAAAAGCGGCCCACTTCCTTTTTTTATCATCCTCTTCAAGCGCTGGCGCCGAGCGATCTTACGCTTAATGTTCGGAGGCTCGCATAGAATGCGCAATGCGCAACGCAACCCTCACGCTGGGCAGTCCGTATTGTTTCGACGCGTGAAATTTTTTGTTTGGGCGGCCAACGAGCTGTCCAACCGTCATCCCAAAAATAACCTAACCATTTGAAAATTCACCAAGAAATTTAGTTCGTTCTGCCGATATGTCACCTATACGCGTATGTATTACACTATACACGCGGGACTGCCCTCAATGCAGCAAGACGTGGTCAGAATGGATAAGCTGCTGCACCTGCGATGCGGTCAAACTCGGCAGAGTGATACCATCGTGCTGGGTTGGATTGATGATCGCGTCGCCATGAACATCTGTAGTAATGAGCGACTGTAACTCCTGGACGGCTTGTGTTTCGGCCGAGTGGTTAAGCTCAGTCGTGTCATGACGTGGATTGAGAGTGGCCATGAATTCCGTGCTGACACTCGGCGCGAAGACAAAATGATCGTTTCCGGGGCCACCGATCGACACCGATTCGGGCTGGTTTGGCGTTGCGGCGGTGTTCTGGATATCGGCGAAGCTAGTATCGTGGGGCTGCGTTAAGGCCCGACCGAACACTAGGTCGAACTGATCCTCACCGGAGGGGGACATGAACGCGAAGCCACCCGAAACACTGGCACTGTCGTGATTGGTCGCATCAAGCGAGAAGTCGCCATGCGAATCGGGTGTTTGCGCACCCTCGATCGGTGTCGCGCCGTGACCATCTTCTGACGTCACGGACGAAGGCGCAGACGCGTTGGTCGCCGAATTCGTCACCGGCGGATCGGTGATCAAGGTGCCGCCGTTGCCGTCGGAAGCGAAATCAAGCGTGGCATTGAAGGCATCGAAGGTGACGCTGGCGCTATGGCTGCCGTCGGTGACAGTGAGGAGCCCGGTCGTGGAGTTATACGTCTCGGCAAATTGCGCCGAATTGTAGTTGATGCCGACGAGATCGATGGTGTCGGAATGCGCCGCATCCGGCGCTGTGCCAGTGAAGCCGACGATCTGACCAGTGAAGCCCTGCGGATCATTGAGCACCAGCGAGCCCGTGCCGCCGGCAAAGGTCACGATTTCATTCGATGGCGCATCGATGTCGAACGTTGTTCCGGTAGCAATCGTGGTGGTCGGTGCCGGCGGGTCGACGATATACACGCCACCGCTGCCGTCGGATGTGACGTCGAATGTCGAGCTGGAATAGTTGCCAACGAGAGTAAGGCTTAGCGAGGTGATGTAATTGGTTGAATCGCTCACAGTCAATACGGTGGTGCCAGTCGTGGCAATGTAACTGCCTGCCGTTGCCGTGGTGTTCGCGTCAAACCCCTCGAGCTCGAGGACGTCACTCGCCGAGAGCCCTGCAATGTCGAAACTGAAGGTCAAGGGATTCAGCAATGTCAGGGTTTCACCGCTGGTGACGACGAGTGCTGTGTTGCCGTTGATGGTCGTGGGGCTAGGATCCTGGGATGGGTCAAAGGCCAGTACCCCAACATTGTTGACGCTCAAGCTGCCGGAGTGCAGATCGGCCGCATTGGCGTAGGTCACCGTGAATCCGCCAGGCGGCGTTGAGATCACATAATCCGAGCGCGCGTCGCCGAAGACCGCCTCGTTCAAAAACGTATTACCGCCGCCATTAAAGGTATCGGAGGGACCGACATGGCTCGACTGACCGACGGTGTTCTCGCCGACGTAATAGTAGATGTTATTAACGCTGCCGGACGTCGCGGTGACCAGGTCGGTATATTGGGTGCCACGAATGTAATTCGATTCCGTTGTCGACAGCGTCGGATTGTTGAGCCCGGTTTGGCGGAAGTCGTAAATATCCGTCGTGTCTTCGGAGCCGCCGTTGTAAGTTACTGACACCAAGCCGTCTGACGAGACATCAAAGCCGGAGAATACCCCGCCGGTGGGGGAGGGATCGGTCACCGAGGCGATCTCGGTGCCGCTCTGATTGAACTCAACAATTGTCGTCGACGTGGCCGTGCCATAGGCAAGAAATTCGTCGCTTGTGACGCCATCGGGGCTGTACTCCCCAACCTTTACGTCCTGCGCATCGACTTGGAACACCGATTGGCTGACCAGCGTCCCTGACGTTTCGACGCCGCTCGCATTCTCGGTATTGGGTTTGAAGATTGCGAACTCGACCTGGTAGTGCGTGCCGTTGGCATCATTAACCTGCTCGCTCCAAGCGACGGAAAATCCACTGCCGGAGACGGCATTCGGCGTGTACTGCAGGGCCGTCTCGCCCTGGATGTCCGGATTAATGATTTGGTTGGTTGCGCCAGCGGCAAAATTCGAAAGATTTGGCGCGATCGTGAAGTTCACCCCGGGAGCCACGGTGCCATTGGCCATATAGCCCTTGGCGACAATGTCTTCTACTCCGCCATTGGCTTGCGGCATGACCAATAGGTTGGCAACCGACAGATTATCGGTCTTTAGCGCTCCAGCGCTCCGGAGACTCCAGGACTCCGAATTCGGGTTGGTCACGCCGGTCTGGGTGAAAATCGATTCATAACCGCCGGTGATGTTGGAATTGTTGGTGCTCGGGTTGAAGATCGACAGATAGATATTGAAGGTCTGCGTCGTCGCGTTGTAGAGATCCCAGGCAACACTATAGGACGTCATCGGCGAGCCCGTTGACGACACATCGAGGCCATACATGGTCCCCGGCAAACTCAATTGCTCGATCACGCTTGACGTATAACTCGGCGTCCCGTTCGCTCCGTTTGGATAGTTGATGATCGCGCGATTGAGCACCGGATCGCCGCTAGCGTCCTCGGTTTCATAGATGCCGATGCCTTCGGTCGTGGTCGACGTCAGATTCGGGAAGATGATTTTATTGAGTGCCGGTATGTTGACGAGCGGCCCATTGTCGATCGGCTGGAAGCCTGTGTCGTAGGGCAGGAAGAAAGGATCGGCCAGAGCAACACTCTCGGTGACGCTATCGGGGCCAGCCGGATTGTAACTCGCCGACGGCGTCGAGCCGACGATGATGATAGCGGCGTCAGCGTTGCCATTGACGCTATCATGTGGCGCGTACAGATGCTGGCCTGGCGCATTGATCACGGCGCCGGTGGTGGCCCAGAGGTAACCGATCGGCTCAAGGGTGAGATCGCTGCCGCCGTGGCCATCGCCGGCGACTGTAAAGGCGTTACCAGAGAGCGCGCCGGCGACGGTGTAGGTCAGCGTGCTGTTGTTGGTCTCGGTAACCGTCAACGTCGAGCCGCTGACAACCGCGCTCTTGGCCTGGATGCCGACCAGATCGAGGGTCCCGCCAGTGCCGGAGAAATCAAGCGTTTGCAAATTGCTCACGGCACCAGCAGAGAACTCCAACGTTCCGCCACCATCAATTGTCCACGGCATGCTTATGCTAGTGGGTCCTAATAAAGTGACTGTTTCACCGTTGGTGACCACCAATCCCGTCGTTGTCGGAGTAGGATCTTGTGATGGGTTAAACACCAATGCTGTGACGTTAGCATCGACAGTGAGACCGCCAGAATGCAGATCATCTGGATTGATGTAAGTTACCGTGAATCCGCCGCCTGACGCAGCGATCGTATAATCCGAGCGCGGTTCAGCAAAGACCGCGGCATTCCATTGGCCGGTACTCCCGCCGTTGAAAGTATCGGAGGGACCGACATGGCTCGACTGACCGACGGTGTCCTCGCCGACGTAATAGTAGAAGTTATCAACGCCGGCAGCCCCGGTGACCAGGTCGGTATATTGGGTGCCACGAATGTAATTCGATTCCGTTGTCGACAGCGTCGGATTGTTGAGCCCGGTTTGGCGGAAGTCGTAAATATCCGTCGTGTCTTCGGAGCCGCCGTTGTAAGTTACTGACACCAAGCCGTCTGACGAGACATCAAAGCCGGAGAATACCCCGCCGGTGGGGGAGGGATCGGTCACCGAGGCGATCTCGGTGCCGCTCTGATTGAACTCAACAATTGTCGTCGACGTGGCCGTGCCATAGGCAAGAAATTCGTCGCTTGTGACGCCATCGGGGCTGTACTCCCCAACCTTTACGTCCTGCGCATCGACTTGGAACACCGATTGGCTGACCAGCGTCCCTGACGTTTCGACGCCGCTCGCATTCTCGGTATTGGGTTTGAAGATTGCGAACTCGACCTGGTAGTGCGTGCCGTTGGCATCATTAACCTGCTCGCTCCAAGCGACGGAAAATCCACTGCCGGAGACGGCATTCGGCGTGTACTGCAGGGCCGTCTCGCCCTGGATGTCCGGATTAATGATTTGGTTGGTTGCGCCAGCGGCAAAATTCGAAAGATTTGGCGCGATCGTGAAGTTCACCCCGGGAGCCACGGTGCCATTGGCCATATAGCCCTTGGCGACAATGTCTTCTACTCCGCCATTGGCTTGCGGCATGACCAATAGGTTGGCAACCGACAGATTATCGGTCTTTAGCGCTCCAGCGCTCCGGAGACTCCAGGACTCCGAATTCGGGTTGGTCACGCCGGTCTGGGTGAAAATCGATTCATAACCGCCGGTGATGTTGGAATTGTTGGTGCTCGGGTTGAAGATCGACAGATAGATATTGAAGGTCTGCGTCGTCGCGTTGTAGAGATCCCAGGCAACACTATAGGACGTCATCGGCGAGCCCGTTGACGACACATCGAGGCCATACATGGTCCCCGGCAAACTCAATTGCTCGATCACGCTTGACGTATAACTCGGCGTCCCGTTCGCTCCGTTTGGATAGTTGATGATCGCGCGATTGAGCACCGGATCGCCGCTAGCGTCCTCGGTTTCATAGATGCCGATGCCTTCGGTCGTGGTCGACGTCAGATTCGGGAAGATGATTTTATTGAGTGCCGGTATGTTGACGAGCGGCCCATTGTCGATCGGCTGGAAGCCTGTGTCGTAGGGCAGGAAGAAAGGATCGGCCAGAGCAACACTCTCGGTGACGCTATCGGGGCCAGCCGGATTGTAACTCGCCGACGGCGTCGAGCCGACGATGATGATAGCGGCGTCAGCGTTGCCATTGACGCTATCATGTGGCGCGTACAGATGCTGGCCTGGCGCATTGATCACGGCGCCGGTGGTGGCCCAGAGGTAACCGATCGGCTCAAGGGTGAGATCGCTGCCGCCGTGGCCATCGCCGGCGACTGTAAAGGCGTTACCAGCGAGCGCGCCGGCGACGGTGTAGGTCAGCGTGCTGTTGTTGGTCTCGGTAACCGTCAACGTCGAGCCGCTGACAACCGCGCTCTTCGCCTGGATGCCGACCAGATCGAGGGTCCCGCCAGTGCCGGAGAAATCAAGCGTTTGTGTAATGGCGGAGGGAGCCTCAAATGTGCCACCGGATTCGATGGTGATCGTTCCGTTTCCTGTGACAGAACCCGTCACGTCAAAAGTTGCGCCGCTCGCGATGGTGAGCGTGCCGGAACCGGCACCAAAGTTAAGGGAAGGAGCAGTGACCTCCGTTCCCGTACCTGTAACAGTAAGAGTTCCGGTGCTGCCGGCGTTGTTGGCTAGTCCAACGCTCCCAGCAGAAACTGTAGCGCCATCTCGAATTGTCGCGGAAGCATCTCCGCCAGTCCCGACGGTAAAATAACCGCTGATATTTAGAGTCGCGTCATCGACAACGAGCGTATCAACGACACCACTTTCAAAACTATTTGCGATGTTTACGCTGGTGGTGGTAACAATCGCATTATCTTCGATCGTCAGGCTGGCAGTTCCGTAATTGCCTATTCCGATTCCATTGTTGGAGACGGTCACGCTTGCGGCGCTGACAGTGACCTCACCGGTGCTGCCGGCGTTATAGCCAATTGACAGTCCGCTTCCGACGCTCACGGCAGCGCCGTTCTCAATCGTGCCCGTTCCGCTACCCGAATTGCCGATGACCAGATAAGTACCGACGTTCAGCGTGGCGTTATTGACATCGATTGAATCGGTAATGCCGCTCTCGTAATTATTGCCAACAGTTACACCGGCACCAAGTGTTACGACGGCCAGATCTTCGACAAAGAGGCTGGCGGCACCAGAATTTCCGTCAAGAATATCCTGGTAGGTCCCGGTCGTGGCGGTGAAGGATGTTCCGAGTCCCTCGATTGTGACCGTTCCGGTGCTGCCCGTTTGTTGGGCTATGTTCATGAAGCCAGTAACGCTTGCCCCGCTCTCGACCGTCAGACTGGCGTTTCCATAGTTTCCGACAAGGATCCCATTCGTGGTAGCGATGACAGATGTTCCGGAGCCCTCAAGAGTGACTGTTCCCTGGCCGCCGACGCCTGCGGCGATAGTAAGAAAACTCGATGTAAAGATGCTGCCACCTTCGACATACATGTAGCCGACCCCGGCATTGCCAACGATCATGCCGCTCGAGGTTCCCGTTACATCAAAATGTGCGGTTGCTCCTGAAACGGTTAGCGTTGCAGTGTGGCCGGTACTCCCGCCGACCGTCTGGCTGGCCGCCGACGTTATTGTGCCGTAGTCGTTGATAAACGCTGTGCCACCTGAAGCGACGCTGCCGGTCGTTCCTGAACCGGCGGCGCTGGTAATGGCTCCATAGTTGTTGATGGTGAATGAGCCGACCCCGGTCGCGGAGATGGCTGCGCCGCTGGCCGAGGTACCGATAACCGTCCCATAGTTTGTGATAGTGAGCGTGCCGCTGCCCGTGACTACTCCAGTGATGCCAGTTTGGCCGCTGACTGTCGCACCCGAAGCGATATCGATGTTGACATCGCCACTGCCGTCACTGACCTGCTGCGCGAGGATGCCACCAGAAACACCCGTTACGGTGGCGCCTGACAGCTCGCCCACAATGATCGAGCCATTGCCAAAATCAGCTACTTTAATGCCGTAGCCGGCCGCCGCAGTAATGTTGGCGGCGTCTTGAACGTTGATGGAACCAAAAACGTTGAGGTCCGGTGTCGTATTCGTTCCTGCATAGCCAACGGAAATACCAGCCGGCGTGTAGCCGGTGGTTTCGTTGGTTGCACCCGAATTGATGGTTCCATCTGCTGTTACTGTGATTTGGCTAGCATCTGCCTGGGGTATTGCTGCTGCATTGTTGATCACAAACATCCCGGCGCTTGCCGAGGTCAAGTTGGTATTGGCGCCGGTGGTCACTGACATGCTGCCGGTACCGGTCGATGTCTCATAGATGCCGTAAAGGGTGGTGCCGGTTATTGTTGCGCCAGATCCTGTCGTGACTGACACGTCGCCGCTGCCGGCCATCACGGCTTCAATCGCCGTTTGGCCGCCGCTGATATTTCCGGTTTGGTCGATAGTCATGTTGGCGCTATCAGCGCCGTTGAGAATTTCCGCGAGAATTCCAATGGAGCTCGATCCGGCACCCGTCACGTCGCCAGTGCCATCAATCAATATTCCCGCGAGGCCAGTCGCACCTTGTTCAGCGGTTATGCCGTCGCCAGCCTGTCCACTGATGTTGCCCGAGCCACTGATCGTGAGATTTCCGCTGCCACTCTGAATCGCGTCGATGCCATTGATGGCGCCGATGACTGCGCCGTCGGCGGTGATGGAAATATCGCCAGCCCCTCCGGAATCAGTCACGTCGATTGCATCGGCGCCAGTGCTGGCGACGCCGTCAACATCAAGTGTGATCGCAGCTCCTTGCGCCGAAGTCGCAACGATGCCCGGCGTTGCTCCGCCGGTAACAGGCCCATTTGCGGCTAGCGTTCCACCCAGACCGTCGAATGTAATACTTAGGCTGCCATCTGCGGCCGCGAGAGCGAAGGTGGCATTATTCTCGATGATGACGGTTGCGTCGTTTGAGAAGTTCGCTAGACCGGTCACGCTCAGGTTGTTTGCAAGCTGGATGCCACCCGCATTAATTGTTAGTGCACCGCCGAGGGTGAGTGAACCTTGATCCAACAGCGTGGCGTCAGCACTATCGAGCGTCACCGAGGCCGCCGTTGCCGACGCGCTGTTTGGAATAGTGACGGTGTAGATCCCGGCCTTGTCGATCAATACATTATCAGAACTGGTTGGAACCGTAGCCAAGCTCCAATTGGTCGTCGCATTGACTGTGTCGGTCCAGATCGCGCCGTTGGCGCCGGTCGTATTAATCCATTCGTCGGTCTGCGGGCCGGAATTTATCGTGTCGAGCGTGCTAGTGGCGACGGGACCGGTGAAGGTGCCATCGTTGGCCGCCCAGCTGATCGTCCGGTTGGTGTCGCTGCCGCCGCCGGTCGGGTCGCCGTTGCTTGGGCTGAAGCTGTAGGTGATGGAGTTGAGCGCACTCTGATAGTTGGCCACGCTCGCGCTGCCGGAGAGCGTCAGCACCCCGGTCGCCGTATTGTAGCTGCCGCTGATGCCGTTCTGGTTGGTGAAGTTGAGCGTATCGCCGGGAAGTAGGCCGGAGCTGATCGACACCGTGGCGCTGGCCAGCGTCGTGCTCTTTGTGTCGGTCACGGTCAGCGCGCCATCCAGCGTCACAGGCGCGCCACCGCCGGTGAAGGTCGCGGTGGCCCCAGCGACAATACTGACCGGATTCCAGGTCACTTCCAGGTCATTGGAACCGTCTTTGGTCGGCACAAAATCGGCCGTGCTGTATGTGCCGGCGAGATTGAGTGTTTCAAGAAGCGTCGCGCCATTATAGATCGCAAGCGTCCCGGCGGCGTTCACACCTGTCGTCGTCTGGGTCCAGACCACAGAGTTGGTGGACGCATAGGTGAGATTTTTCAAATCAAATACGTCACCTGCGTTGAAGCCACCGACCGTCTCGGTAAAGCTCGTCACCGACGAGCCAAGCTCGAGCGTGCCGGCGCCGGAGAACGCGAGCGTGCCGGTGCCGTTATTGAAGGTTGTCGGCTCGATGTAAGCCGTGGCGCCTCCGGAGATGACGATGGCGCCATCGTTCGTGAACCCGAAGGCATGGGTCCCGCCGGATACGATATAGAGCGTCCCGGCCTGCGCGTTGATCGTACCGTCGTTGACGATGTTGCTGGCGGCAGCGTCGTCGTAGGTGGTGCCGATGATGCCGCTGACGCCGGTCTGGTCGATAATCAAACTCGAACCGAACGTCAGCACCTCAGGCGCGCCGCCATTGGCCGAATTGCCGGCCGAGGTCTCGTTGTCTTCCACATAGGCGTTGGTGCCGCCAAGCGTGACCGTCGCGTTATTGAGGGTCTGACTGTCGTCGAAGTAGAGGTAATCGTTCGAGCCGATATTGATCGCGCCCGGACCCGTGCCGCCCACTCCCGTCACCGTCAGGTAGCTCGTGCCGCCTCCCGCGGTTGTCAGACTTCCGGTGACGATGACGCTCGAACTCGCCGGCGTCAAATTCATCGTGCCTTCATAAGTGATCGGACCCTGCAGCGTGCCGCCATCGAACACCATGCCGGAGCCCGCATCCGTGATGGTGCCGCCGACGATTGTGCCTGAGACCAGCGTGAGAGGTGCGAACGTGCCGCCCGAGCCGAGCGCCAGCGTTGCTCCGGTATTGGTCAGCGTGCCGTCGAGGTAGGTCGTGGCGCTGTTGTCGGTGAAGCCGGCAAGGCTCGCCGTCGTGAAGGTGCCCCACATATACAATTTCGCGCCGCTATCGATCGTGACCGTGCCGGCGTTCGACCAGGCGGTGGCGGTATTGGTGCCGATATAAAGGGTCGTGCCGCCATCCGCCGTGATCGAGCCGCCGGCCGCGTTGGTGAACGTAGTGGGCTCGATTTCGAGCGTGCCGGCGGAAACCGTGATGGCGCCATCGTTCGTGAACCCGAAGGCATGGGTCCCGCCGGATACGATATAGAGCGTCCCGGCCTGCGCGTTGATCGTACCGTCGTTGACGATGTTGCTGGCGGCAGCGTCGTCGTAGGTGGTGCCGATGATGCCGCTGACGCCGGTCTGGTCGATAATCAAACTCGAACCGAACGTCAGCACCTCAGGCGCGCCGCCATTGGCCGAATTGCCGGCCGAGGTCTCGTTGTCTTCCACATAGGCGTTGGTGCCGCCAAGCGTGACCGTCGCGTTATTGAGGGTCTGACTGTCGTCGAAGTAGAGGTAATCGTTCGAGCCGATATTGATCGCGCCCGGACCCGTGCCGCCCACTCCCGTCACCGTCAGGTAGCTCGTGCCGCCTCCCGCGGTTGTCAGACTTCCGGTGACGATGACGCTCGAACTCGCCGGCGTCAGATTCATCGTGCCTTCATAAGTGATCGGACCCTGCAGCGTGCCGCCATCGAACACCATGCCGGAGCCCGCATCCGTGATGGTGCCGCCGACGATTGTGCCTGAGACCAGCGTGAGAGGTGCGAACGTGCCGCCCGAGCCGAGCGCCAGCGTTGCTCCGGTATTGGTCAGCGTGCCGTCGAGGTAGGTCGTGGCGCTGTTGTCGGTGAAGCCGGCAAGGCTCGCCGTCGTGAAGGTGCCCCACATATACAATTTCGCGCCGCTATCGATCGTGACCGTGCCGGCGTTCGACCAGGCGGTGGCGGTATTGGTGCCGATATAAAGGGTCGTGCCGCCATCCGCCGTGATCGAGCCGCCGGCCGCGTTGGTGAACGTAGTGGGCTCGATTTCGAGCGTGCCGGCGGAAACCGTGATGGCGCCATCGTTCGTGAACCCGAAGGCATGGGTCCCGCCGGATACGATATAGAGCGTCCCGGCCTGCGCGTTGATCGTACCGTCGTTGACGATGTTGCTGGCGGCAGCGTCGTCGTAGGTGGTGCCGATGATGCCGCTGACGCCGGTCTGGTCGATAATCAAACTCGAACCGAACGTCAGCACCTCAGGCGCGCCGCCATTGGCCGAATTGCCGGCCGAGGTCTCGTTGTCTTCCACATAGGCGTTGGTGCCGCCAAGCGTGACCGTCGCGTTATTGAGGGTCTGACTGTCGTCGAAGTAGAGGTAATCGTTCGAGCCGATATTGATCGCGCCCGGACCCGTGCCGCCCACTCCCGTCATCGTCAGGTAGCTCGTGCCGCCTCCCGCGGTTGTCAGACTTCCGGTGACGATGACGCTCGAACTCGCCGGCGTCAGATTTCATCGTGCCTTTGTAGGTCACATCGTCCAGCATACCGCCCTGGAACACCATTTTGGAGCTTGGATCGATAATGGTGCCGCCCGCGATCGTGCCGGAACTGCCCAAAGTGAACGTACCGGCAGTAAGTGTCAGAGCACCGACAAGATTGAGCGTCCCCTGGTCGGTGATGGCAACGTTGGGATCATCCACCAGGACCGAGAACGGCGATTGCGTACCCGACAGCGTGACCGTGGAGCTCCCCGCGGTGAACTCGGCCTCCTGGGTCGGGCCCGGCACGCCGTTACTCCAGTCGCCTGCGGTACCCCACGATAGGCCGGTGCCACTGCCGGTCCAGGTATCTGCGGTTGGCGCACTCTCGGAGACGGTGACGACGCCGGTCACGCTGCTCGTCGCCAGCCAGACCAGATTCTGCGCGGCTAACGCGGCGCTTGAATAGTTGCCGGCGAGGGCAACCGACGTGGATCCGGTATGGGTCGTGTCGGTGACGGTCAGAGTTGTGTTGGTGCCGTTGTAGCTGGGCGACACCGTAAATGCATCGCCCGACTGTGCGACCGACAGGCCGAGTTTGAGCGTGTCGGTCGGGCCAAAGCCGCCGATGGTTTCGGTAAAGCTCGTTATTGTCGAGCCAAGCTCCAGCGTGCCGGCCCCCGAGAACCCGATCGTACCGGTGCTATTATTGAAAGTGGTCGGTTCGATATAAACCGTGCCGCTGCCGGAGATCGTGATAGCGCTATTGTTCGTGAAACTCGTCGACTGGAAGATGAGCGTATCGCCGTTGGAGACGTTGATGCTGCCCTGGTTGGTGAAGCTGCCGTCGGTGATGATAAAGGTGCCGCCGCTCAGATTGGCATTGATCGTCCCCTCATTGACGATGCCGCTGCCACTCTTGCCATACTCACTGTCGTCAAGCTCGGCATAAGTGCCGACATGATCGATGATCAGATTGGCGCCCAAGGTCAGCACTTGCGCGCCGTTGGGGTCGTAGTTCCTCAAATAGGTGTAATTGCTGCTCCCGATATTGATCGTCGCGTTGTCCAGCGTCTCAGTGTTGCTCGCATATAGCTCGCCGTAGTTGCCGGTCAGATTGATCGTCGCCCCGCCCGCGCCAACGTTAAACCCGTCCTTGACATATACCGACGAACTCGTAGGGCTCAGATCCAAAATGCCCTGATACGTCACCCCGTCTAAAGTGCCGCCGGCTCCCGTCACCCCAATCCCACTGGCGGCAATAATCGTCCCGTTCTTGATCGTGCCGCCCGTAGCCAGGATGAGCGTGCCAGGCCCTGTGCCGGTCCCGAGGTTCAACGGTCCTGCGGTATTGTCCAATGTCCCGGTGATGTTCACCGTACCGGCAGTATGGCTCAGCGTCCCCAGTTGTGCCGTAGTGAAGCTGCCACCGAGATTCAGCGTCCCGCCGCTGTCAGTGATCAAACCGCTATTCGACCAACTCGGCGCACTGATCGTCAGCGTATCGCCGTTGGAGACGTTGATGCTGCCCTGGTTGGTGAAGCTGCCGTCGGTGATGATAAAGGTGCCGCCGCTCAGATTGGCATTGATCGTCCCCTCATTGACGATGCCGCTGCCACTCTTGCCATACTCACTGTCGTCAAGCTCGGCATAAGTGCCGACATGATCGATGATCAGATTGGCGCCCAAGGTCAGCACTTGCGCGCCGTTGGGGTCGTAGTTCCTCAAATAGGTGTAATTGCTGCTCCCGATATTGATCGTCGCGTTGTCCAGCGTCTCAGTGTTGCTCGCATATAGCTCGCCGTAGTTGCCGGTCAGATTGATCGTCGCCCCGCCCGCGCCAACGTTAAACCCGTCCTTGACATATACCGACGAACTCGTAGGGCTCAGATCCAAAATGCCCTGATACGTCACCCCGTCTAAAGTGCCGCCGGCTCCCGTCACCCCAATCCCACTGGCGGCAATAATCGTCCCGTTCTTGATCGTGCCGCCCGTAGCCAGGATGAGCGTGCCAGGCCCTGTGCCGGTCCCGAGGTTCAACGGTCCTGCGGTATTGTCCAATGTCCCGGTGATGTTCACCGTACCGGCAGTATGGCTCAGCGTCCCCAGTTGTGCCGTAGTGAAGCTGCCACCGAGATTCAGCGTCCCGCCGCTGTCAGTGATCAAACCGCTATTCGACCAACTCGGCGCACTGATCGTCAGCGTATCGCCGTTGGAGACGTTGATGCTGCCCTGGTTGGTGAAGCTGCCGTCGGTGATGATAAAGGTGCCGCCGCTCAGATTGGCATTGATCGTCCCCTCATTGACGATGCCGCTGCCACTCTTGCCATACTCACTGTCGTCAAGCTCGGCATAAGTGCCGACATGATCGATGATCAGATTGGCGCCCAAGGTCAGCACTTGCGCGCCGTTGGGGTCGTAGTTCCTCAAATAGGTGTAATTGCTGCTCCCGATATTGATCGTCGCGTTGTCCAGCGTCTCAGTGTTGCTCGCATATAGCTCGCCGTAGTTGCCGGTCAGATTGATCGTCGCCCCGCCCGCGCCAACGTTAAACCCGTCCTTGACATATACCGACGAACTCGTAGGGCTCAGATCCAAAATGCCCTGATACGTCACCCCGTCTAAAGTGCCGCCGGCTCCCGTCACCCCAATCCCACTGGCGGCAATAATCGTCCCGTTCTTGATCGTGCCGCCCGTAGCCAGGATGAGCGTGCCAGGCCCTGTGCCGGTCCCGAGGTTCAACGGTCCTGCGGTATTGTCCAATGTCCCGGTGATGTTCACCGTACCGGCAGTATGGCTCAGCGTCCCCAGTTGTGCCGTAGTGAAGCTGCCACCGAGATTCAGCGTCCCGCCGCTGTCAGTGATCAAACCGCTATTCGACCAACTCGGCGCACTGATCGTCAGCGTATCGCCGTTGGAGACGTTGATGCTGCCCTGGTTGGTGAAGCTGCCGTCGGTGATGATAAAGGTGCCGCCGCTCAGATTGGCATTGATCGTCCCCTCATTGACGATGCCGCTGCCACTCTTGCCATACTCACTGTCGTCAAGCTCGGCATAAGTGCCGACATGATCGATGATCAGATTGGCGCCCAAGGTCAGCACTTGCGCGCCGTTGGGGTCGTAGTTCCTCAAATAGGTGTAATTGCTGCTCCCGATATTGATCGTCGCGTTGTCCAGCGTCTCAGTGTTGCTCGCATATAGCTCGCCGTAGTTGCCGGTCAGATTGATCGTCGCCCCGCCCGCGCCAACGTTAAACCCGTCCTTGACATATACCGACGAACTCGTAGGGCTCAGATCCAAAATGCCCTGATACGTCACCCCGTCTAAAGTGCCGCCGGCCCAGTCAAATGTGCCGCCAGTCGAAACCAAAGTTCCGCCAGCAATTGTGCCGCCGCTGTTTAGCTCAACTGTCCCGGCAGCCGCCGTAAGGAAGCCAGTCAGTATCAGCGTTCCGCCGCTATTAATCGCGACCGTGGCGCCCATATCGCTCACCGCCAACGAATAGGCCGCAGCGACACTTGAGACGGCAACCACGTAGGAACCACTTATGCTTATTGCAGCCGCGTCTCCAGCCTGTGGTACGACCCCGTCGTTCCAATTTGTCGGCGCGTTCCACGCACCGCCAGCAGTGTTTTTCCAAGTGTCCTGATAAACTACTTCTGTGCCACCGGAAGTCCCTCCGGAGCTATCGCCGCGCAATGCAAAGTTCGTCGTGGAGTAGGTGCCGGCAAGGTTCAGCGTCTCTTCCAGAGTGCTACCATTGTAGACCTGCAGAGTGCCTTTCGCGTTGCTGCCGGTGGTGACCTGGGTCCAGACAAGGGTGTCGACCGACGAGTAGGTCAGATTTTGCGAATCGAATAAATCGCCGGGGCCAAAGCCGCTTACTGTTGCAGTAAAGCTCAACACCTGAGCGATGTCGATTGCATTACCGACGCCAGATATCGTAATCGCCTGCGCGTCGCCGCCGCCGAACCCCAGCGTCGCGTTGCCGGTCATCGTGAACGACCCAGAACCGGTCACCGTCGGCGTGATTTGCAATGCACCGTTATTGACGTTGATCGCACTGTTGTTGATCAGCGTAGTGCTTTCGATCACGCTATTGCCGCTAAGCGTCCGCGTGCCGCCACCGAATTCAACGGTGCCGGCGCCTTCATAGGTCGCACCGACATCGGTGCCGCCGCCGGTCAGATCAAGCGTACTGCCGCTGCCGACGCTCACGGTACCGGTATTGTTGAATGTGGTGCTTATCGTCGAACTATTCGGACCGCTGCGGACCCACATGCCCTCGTTGTCGACCACGCCGCTGCCGGTAATGTTGAAGCCGTTGTTGCCGCTCTGGCCGGTCGAATCCGTGAACGTGGCGCCGGCCTCAATCACCAGCACGCTCGATGTCGTGGCGAGGCTGAGCGTCTCAGAACTGTAGCCGACGCTGCCCGGACCAGTCGCCGTATTGTTGCTGCCGAACAGCTCCAGTGTCTGTCCACTCAGCGTGAACAGCTCGTCTTCGTTGCTGCCAAAGAAATTGGCGTTGCCTTGTACGACTACCGTCCCGCCGCCGCTGTCCGTCCCCGTGTTGAAGTCTGCCGCCCCCGTCACCGTCAGCGTCCCGCTCCCGCTCAGCGTCCCGCCAGACTGATTAAGCGACGTCGCCGTCGTGTTGTTGCTGCCGATGTTCAAGGTGCCGGCGCTGATCGTCGTCGCGCCAAGCCCGCCAACCGGACCGGTAAGGTTCGCCGTACCACCGCCGACATTGGTGCTCGGAGCGTTGTAGCTGCCGCTGTCCGTTACCGTGCCGCCAGTAAATGACGCATTCGCAGTGATCTTCGAAGCAGAATCCAGCGTGCGCGTGCCGCCGCCAAAATTCGCAGTGCCGGCGCCTTCGTAAGTAGCCCCGACATCCGTACCGTTGCCAGACAGAACCAACTGCGAGCCGCTGCCGACGCTCACGGTACCGGTATTGTTGAATGTGGTGCTTATCGTCGAACTATTCGGACCGCTGCGGACCCACATGCCCTCGTTGTCGACCACGCCGCTGCCGGTAATGTTGAAGCCGTTGTTGCCGCTCTGGCCGGTCGAATCCGTGAACGTGGCGCCGGCCTCAATCACCAGCACGCTCGATGTCGTGGCGAGGCTGAGCGTCTCAGAACTGTAGCCGACGCTGCCCGGACCAGTCGCCGTATTGTTGCTGCCGAACAGCTCCAGTGTCTGTCCACTCAGCGTGAACAGCTCGTCTTCGTTGCTGCCAAAGAAATTGGCGTTGCCTTGTACGACTACCGTCCCGCCGCCGCTGTCCGTCCCCGTGTTGAAGTCTGCCGCCCCCGTCACCGTCAGCGTCCCGCTCCCGCTCAGCGTCCCGCCAGACTGATTAAGCGACGTCGCCGTCGTGTTGTTGCTGCCGATGTTCAAGGTGCCGGCGCTGATCGTCGTCGCGCCAAGCCCGCCAACCGGACCGGTAAGGTTCGCCGTACCACCGCCGACATTGGTGCTCGGAGCGTTGTAGCTGC
Source organism: uncultured Alphaproteobacteria bacterium (assembly GCA_963761185.1). Classification (GTDB taxonomy): domain Bacteria; phylum Pseudomonadota; class Alphaproteobacteria; order Rhizobiales; family Xanthobacteraceae; genus BOG-931. The sequence continues at coordinate 1,873,482 of CAVXFY010000009.1, read as the reverse complement.
CGCTGTCCGTTACCGTGCCGCCAGTAAATGACGCATTCGCAGTGATCTTCGAAGCAGAATCCAGCGTGCGCGTGCCGCCGCCAAAATTCGCAGTGCCGGCGCCTTCGTAAGTAGCCCCGACATCCGTACCGTTGCCAGACAGAACCAACTGCGAGCCGCTGCCGACGCTCACGGTACCGGTATTGTTGAATGTGGTGCTTATCGTCGAACTATTCGGACCGCTGCGGACCCACATGCCCTCGTTGTCGACCACGCCGCTGCCGGTAATGTTGAAGCCGTTGTTGCCGCTCTGGCCGGTCGAATCCGTGAACGTGGCGCCGGCCTCAATCACCAGCACGCTCGATGTCGTGGCGAGGCTGAGCGTCTCAGAACTGTAGCCGACGCTGCCCGGACCAGTCGCCGTATTGTTGCTGCCGAACAGCTCCAGTGTCTGTCCACTCAGCGTGAACAGCTCGTCTTCGTTGCTGCCAAAGAAATTGGCGTTGCCTTGTACGACTACCGTCCCGCCGCCGCTGTCCGTCCCCGTGTTGAAGTCTGCCGCCCCCGTCACCGTCAGCGTCCCGCTCCCGCTCAGCGTCCCGCCAGACTGATTAAGCGACGTCGCCGTCGTGTTGTTGCTGCCGATGTTCAAGGTGCCGGCGCTGATCGTCGTCGCGCCAAGCCCGCCAACCGGACCGGTAAGGTTCGCCGTACCACCGCCGACATTGGTGCTCGGAGCGTTGTAGCTGCCGCTGTCCGTTACCGTGCCGCCAGTAAATGACGCATTCGCAGTGATCTTCGAAGCAGAATCCAGCGTGCGCGTGCCGCCGCCAAAATTCGCAGTGCCGGCGCCTTCGTAAGTAGCCCCGACATCCGTACCGTTGCCAGACAGAACCAACTGCGAGCCGCTGCCGACGCTCACGGTACCGGTATTGTTGAATGTGGTGCTTATCGTCGAACTATTCGGACCGCTGCGGACCCACATGCCCTCGTTGTCGACCACGCCGCTGCCGGTAATGTTGAAGCCGTTGTTGCCGCTCTGGCCGGTCGAATCCGTGAACGTGGCGCCGGCCTCAATCACCAGCACGCTCGATGTCGTGGCGAGGCTGAGCGTCTCAGAACTGTAGCCGACGCTGCCCGGACCAGTCGCCGTATTGTTGCTGCCGAACAGCTCCAGTGTCTGTCCACTCAGCGTGAACAGCTCGTCTTCGTTGCTGCCAAAGAAATTGGCGTTGCCTTGTACGACTACCGTCCCGCCGCCGCTGTCCGTCCCCGTGTTGAAGTCTGCCGCCCCCGTCACCGTCAGCGTCCCGCTCCCGCTCAGCGTCCCGCCAGACTGATTAAGCGACGTCGCCGTCGTGTTGTTGCTGCCGATGTTCAAGGTGCCACCGGACAAACCCAGCGAGCCTTGGCCTGCGTAATCTGTGACCGTGAAAGTGCCGCCAGTAACGTCGAGCGTAGCTGTCGAGATACTGATTAGCTCGGCAACTGTCACTGAGCCGGAACTGGTGACGGTGGTACCCCCAACATCGATGACCGCGGTCGTCGTCGAATTAGGAAGTCCGTTGCTCCAGTTACCGGACGTAGCCCAATTTCCATTGCCGGCCGTCCCGGTCCAATCATCCTCACTCGGGTACTGCGCCGTCACCGACGCACTGGTCGCCGAGACGGTCGCCCCATTGTCGTTGGTGGCGGTGGCGACCACCTCGATGTTGAAGCCTACGTCAGCCTCCTGCACCTGGTAGCTCGCACCGGTCGCGCCGGCGATGTTCACATAGCTGCCGCCGGACCCGTCGTTCTCCAGCCACTGGTAGCTGACACTGTTGTCGCTCTGCCCGGCGCTCGCCGCGGCCGTGAGCGTGTCGCCTTCCTGCGCCGTGCCGCTGATGACCGGTGTCGTGATCGTCGGCGCTGCGTCGAGAACCGTAGCGGTCGCCGCACTGGTCGCCGAGACCTGCACGCCGTTGGCATTGGTTGCCGTCGCCACCACCTCGATCTTGAAGCCCTCGTCGGCCTCCTGCACCTGGTAGGTCGAACCGGTGGCGCCGGCGATGTTCTGGTAGCTGCCGCCGGACCCGTCGTTCTCGATCCACTGGTAGCTGACACTATTGTCGCTCTGCCCGGCGCTCGCCGCGGCCGTGAGCGTGTCGCCTTCCTGCGCCGTGCCGGTAATGATCGGCGTGGTAATCGTCGGCGCCGCGTCCAGCACCGTTCCGGTCGCTGCGCTGGTGGCGGATATGGTGGCGCCATTGTCATTGGTGGCGGTGGCGACGACTTCGATCTTGAAGCCCTCGTCGGCCTCCTGCACCTGGTAGGTCGAACCGGTGGCGCCGGCGATGTTCACATAGCTGCCGCCGGAGCCGTCGTTCTCCAGCCACTGGTAGCTCACCGTGTTGTCGCTCTGCCCGGCGCTTGCCGAAACCGTGAGCGTGTCGCCTTCCTGCGCCGTGCCGGTAATGATCGGCGTGGTAATCGTCGGCGCCGCGTCCAGAACCAGCGCGGTCGCTGCGCTGGTCGCCGACACCTGCATGCCGTTGGCATTGGTCGCGGTGGCGACGACTTCGATCTTGAAGCCCTCGTCGGCCTCCTGCACCTGGTAGCTCGCACCGGTGGCGCCGGCGATGTTCTGGTAGCTGCCGCCGGAGCCGTCGTTCTCGAGCCACTGATAGCTGACACTATTGTCGCTCTGCCCGGCGCTCGCCGCGGCGGTCAGCGTGTCGCCTTCCTGCGCCGTGCCGGTAATGATCGGCGTGGTGATCGTCGGCGCCGCGTCCAGCACCGTTCCGGTCGCTGCGCTGGTGGCGGATATGGTGGCGCCATTGTCATTGGTGGCGGTGGCGACGACTTCGATCTTGAAGCCCTCGTCGGCCTCCTGCACCTGGTAGCTCGCGCCGGTGGCGCCGGCGATGTTCACATAGCTGCCGCCGGAGCCGTCGTTCTCGAGCCACTGATAGCTGACACTATTGTCGCTCTGGCCGGCGCTCGCCGCGGCCGTGAGCGTGTCGCCTTCCTGCGCCGTGCCGGTAATGATCGGCGTGGTAATCGTCGGCGCCGCGTCCAGAACCAGCGCGGTCGCTGCGCTGGTCGCCGACACCTGCATGCCGTTGGCATTGGTCGCGGTGGCGACCACCTCGATCTTGAAGCCCTCGTCGGCCTCCTGCACCTGGTAGCTCGCACCGGTCGCGCCGGCGATGTTCACATAGCTGCCGCCGGAGCCGTCGTTCTCGAGCCACTGATAGCTGACACTATTGTCGCTCTGGCCGGCGCTCGCCGCGGCCGTGAGCGTGTCGCCTTCCTGCGCCGTGCCGCTGATGACCGGTGTCGTGATCGTCGGCGCTGCGTCGAGAACCAGCGCGGTCGCCGCACTGGTCGCCGAGATGGTCGCCCCATTATCATTGGTCGCCGTCGCCACCACCTCGATCTTGAAGCCCTCGTCGGCCTCCTGCACCTGGTAGCTCGACACCGGTCGCGCCGGCGATGTTCACATAGCTGCCGCCGGAGCCGTCGTTCTCGAGCCACTGATAGCTGACACTATTGTCGCTCTGCCCGGCGCTCGCCGCGGCCGTGAGCGTGTCGCCTTCCTGCGCCGTGCCGGTAATGATCGGCGTGGTGATCGTCGGCGCCGCGTCCAGCACCGTTCCGGTCGCTGCGCTGGTGGCGGATATGGTGGCGCCATTGTCATTGGTGGCGGTGGCGACGACTTCGATCTTGAAGCCCTCGTCGGCCTCCTGCACCTGGTAGGTCGAACCGGTGGCGCCGGCGATGTTCACATAGCTGCCGCCGGAGCCGTCGTTCTCCAGCCACTGGTAGCTGACACTGTTGTCGCTCTGCCCGGCGCTCGCCGCGGCCGTGAGCGTGTCGCCTTCCTGCGCCGTGCCGCTGATGATCGGCGTCGTGATCGTCGGCGCCGCGTCCAGAACCAGTCGCGGTCGCTGCGCTGGTCGCCGACACGCTGCATGCCGTTGTCATTGGTGGCGGTGGCGACGACTTCGATCTTGAAGCCCTCGTCGGCCTCCTGCACCTGGTAGCTCGCACCGGTGGCGCCGGCGATGTTCTGGTAGCTGCCGCCGGAGCCGTCGTTCTCGAGCCACTGTAGCTGACACTATTGTCGCTCTGGCCGGCGCTCGCCGCGGCCGTGAGCGTGTCGCCTTCCTGCGCCGTGCCGGTAATGATCGGCGTGGTGATCGTCGGCGCCGCGTCCAGAACCAGCGCGGTCGCTGCGCTGGTCGCCGACACCTGCATGCCGTTGGCATTGGTCGCGGTGGCGACCACCTCGATCTTGAAGCCCTCGTCGGCCTCCTGCACCTGGTAGCTCGCACCGGTCGCGCCGGCGATGTTCACATAGCTGCCGCCGGAGCCGTCGTTCTCGAGCCACTGATAGCTGACACTATTGTCGCTCTGGCCGGCGCTCGCCGCGGCCGTGAGCGTGTCGCCTTCCTGCGCCGTGCCGCTGATGACCGGTGTCGTGATCGTCGGCGCTGCGTCGAGAACCAGCGCGGTCGCCGCGCTGGTCGCCGAGATGGTCGCCCCATTATCATTGGTCGCCGTCGCCACCACCTCGATCTTGAAGCCCTCGTCGGCCTCCTGCACCTGGTAGCTCGCACCGGTCGCGCCGGCGATGTTCACATAGCTGCCGCCGGAGCCGTCGTTCTCGAGCCACTGATAGCTGACACTATTGTCGCTCTGCCCGGCGCTCGCCGCGGCCGTGAGCGTGTCGCCTTCCTGCGCCGTGCCGCTGATGACCGGTGTCGTGATCGTCGGCGCTGCGTCCAGAACCAGCGCGGTTGCTGTGCTCGCCAGCGATGAGGTCACGTTATTCTCGGGATCGGCGCTGCTCGCGACCACGCGTATGGCGTTACCCTCGTCGCTCTCCTGCACAACGTAGGTCGCACTGTCAGTGCCGATCGTCGTAAAAGTCTGGAAGTTATTGCTCGACGATTCCCATTGGTAGTGGAACGTCGCCCCGCTGTCGTTGCTCGAGGCATCAGCGGTGAGCGTCTGGCCTTCCTGCGCCGCGCCGCTGATCGTTACTGCGGTGACGTTGATCGGATTGATGGTAATGGCGACCTGTTCGCTGGCCGTGGCGCCGGAGGTGGCACTGACCGCAACCGTCAACGTGTCGGAACCGGTGAAATTGGGGTTCGGCGTGTAAGTCACGCCGTCGGTCAGCAATGTATTGATCCCCGCCGCCGTGCCGTGCACCTGCAACGCGGCGGCGCTCTCGCTGTCGAGCGTGACGCCGGCGGGCAGCGTGGTATCGATCGGCGTCAGCGTGCCATCGGCCACCGACAGATTGAGCGTAACGACGTCGCCAGGAACGCTATCGACGACATGGCCATTGGTCAGCGCCAGAGCCGTGCCCTCGAACGTGCTCGCGCTGTTGCTCGGCAGAGTCAGGAAGTTGCTGCCAATGACCGGGGCGGTCGCCGCGCTGGTCGCCGACACGGTCGTCCCATTGTCATTGATGACCGTCGCCTGGACCTCGATCTGCAAGCCATTATCATTCGGCTGCACCTGGTAGCTGGCGCCGGTGGCGCCAGAGATCGCCACATAGCTGCCGCCGGAGCCGCTGTCCTCGAGCCACTGATAGCTGACCGTATTGTCGCTCTGCCCAGCAGTGGCCGCCGCCGTCAGCACCAGGCCTACCTCCGCCGTGCCAGTGATGATCGGGGTGGTGACGGTCGGCGCCGCGTCCAGAACCAGCGCGGTCGCTGCGCTGGTCGCCGAGATGGTCGCCCCATTATCATTGGTGGCGGTGGCGACCACCTCGATCTTGAAGCCCTCGTCGGCCTCCTGCACCTGGTAGCTCGACCCGGTCGCGCCGGCGATGTTCACATAGCTGCCGCCGGAGCCGTCGTTCTCCAGCCACTGGTAGGTAACGGTGTTGTCGCTCTGCCCGGCGCCGCCGCGGCCGCAGTCAGCGTGTCGCCTTCCTGCGCCGTGCCGGTGATGATCGGTGTCGTGATCGTCGGCGCCGCGTCCAGGACCATCGCGGTCGCTGCGCTGGTCGCCGAGACCTGCACGCCGTTGGCATTGGTCGCCGTCGCCACCACCTCGATCTTGAAGCCCTCGTCGGCCTCCTGCACCTGGTAGGTCGACACCGGTGGCGCCGGCGATGTTCTCATAGCTGCCGCCGGAGCCGTCGTTCTCGATCCACTGGTAGCTGACACTATTGTCGCTCTGGCCGGCGCTTGCCGACACCGTCAGCGTGTCGCCTTCCTGCGCCGTGCCGGTGATGATCGGCGTCGTAATCGTCGGCGCCGCGTCCAGAACCAGCGCGGTCGCTGCGCTGGTCGCCGAGACCTGCACGCCGTTGGCATTGGTGGCGGTGGCGACGACTTCGATCTTGAAGCCCTCGTCGGCCTCCTGCACCTGGTAGGTCGAACCGGTGGCGCCGGCGATGTTCTCATAGCTGCCGCCGGAGCCGTCGTTCTCGAGCCACTGGTAGCTGACACTGTTGTCGCTCTGCCCGGCGCTCGCCGCGGCCGTGAGCGTGTCGCCTTCCTGCGCCGTGCCGGTAATGATCGGCGTGGTAATCGTCGGCGCCGCGTCCAGAACCAGCGCGGTCGCTGCGCTGGTCGCCGACACGGTGCATGCCGTTGGCATTGGTCGCGGTGGCGACGACTTCGATCTTGAAGCCCTCGTCGGCCTCCTGCACCTGGTAGCTCGCACCGGTCGCGCCGGCGATGTTCTCATAGCTGCCGCCGGAGCCGTCGTTCTCGAGCCACTGATAGCTGACACTATTGTCGCTCTGCCCGGCGCTCGCCGCGGCCGTGAGCGTGTCGCCTTCCTGCGCCGTGCCGCTGATGACCGGTGTCGTGATCGTCGGCGCCGCGTCCAGAACCAGCGCGGTCGCCGCGCTGGTCGCCGACATGGTCGCCCCATTATCATTGGTGGCCGTCGCCACGACCTCGATCTTGAAGCCCTCGTCGGCCTCCTGCACCTGGTAGCTCGCACCGGTGGCGCCGGCGATGTTCTCATAGCTGCCGCCGGAGCCGTCGTTCTCGAGCCACTGATAGCTGACACTATTGTCGCTCTGCCCGGCGCTCGCCGCGGCCGTGAGCGTGTCGCCTTCCTGCGCCGTGCCGGTAATGATCGGCGTGGTGATCGTCGGCGCCGCGTCCAGCACCGTTCCGGTCGCTGCGCTGGTGGCGGATATGGTGGCGCCATTGTCATTGGTGGCGGTGGCGACGACTTCGATCTTGAAGCCCTCGTCGGCCTCCTGCACCTGGTAGCTCGCGCCGGTGGCGCCGGCGATGTTCACATAGCTGCCGCCGGAGCCGTCGTTCTCGAGCCACTGATAGCTGACACTATTGTCGCTCTGGCCGGCGCTCGCCGCGGCCGTGAGCGTGTCGCCTTCCTGCGCCGTGCCGGTAATGATCGGCGTGGTAATCGTCGGCGCCGCGTCCAGAACCAGCGCGGTCGCTGCGCTGGTCGCCGACACCTGCATGCCGTTGGCATTGGTCGCGGTGGCGACCACCTCGATCTTGAAGCCCTCGTCGGCCTCCTGCACCTGGTAGCTCGCACCGGTCGCGCCGGCGATGTTCTCATAACTGCCGCCGGAGCCGTCGTTCTCGAGCCACTGATAGCTGACACTATTGTCGCTCTGCCCGGCGCTCGCCGCGGCCGTGAGCGTGTCGCCTTCCTGCGCCGTGCCGCTGATGACCGGCGTCGTGATCGTCGGCGCTGCGTCGAGAACCAGTTCGCGGTCGCCGCGCTGGTCGCCGAGATGGTCGCCCCATTATCATTGGTCGCCGTCGCCACCACCTCGATCTTGAAGCCCTCGTCGGCCTCCTGCACCTGGTAGCTCGACACCGGTCGCGCCGGCGATGTTCACATAACTGCCGCCGGAGCCGTCGTTCTCGAGCCACTGATAGCTGACACTATTGTCGCTCTGCCCGGCGCTCGCCGCGGCCGTGAGCGTGTCGCCTTCCTGCGCCGTGCCGCTGATGACCGGTGTCGTGATCGTCGGCGCTGCGTCCAGAACCAGCGCGGTTGCTGTGCTCGCCAGCGATGAGGTCACGTTATTCTCGGGATCGGCGCTGCTCGCGACCACGCGTATGGCGTTACCCTCGTCGCTCTCCTGCACAACGTAGGTCGCACTGTCAGTGCCGATCGTCGTAAAAGTCTGGAAGTTATTGCTCGACGATTCCCATTGGTAGTGGAACGTCGCCCCGCTGTCGTTGCTCGAGGCATCAGCGGTGAGCGTCTGGCCTTCCTGCGCCGCGCCGCTGATCGTTACTGCGGTGACGTTGATCGGATTGATGGTAATGGCGACCTGTTCGCTGGCCGTGGCGCCGGAGGTGGCACTGACCGCAACCGTCAACGTGTCGGAACCGGTGAAATTGGGGTTCGGCGTGTAAGTCACGCCGTCGGTCAGCAATGTATTGATCCCCGCCGCCGTGCCGTGCACCTGCAACGCGGCGGCGCTCTCGCTGTCGAGCGTGACGCCGGCGGGCAGCGTGGTATCGATCGGCGTCAGTGTGCCATCGGCCACCGACAGATTGAGCGTAACGACGTCGCCAGGAACGCTATCGACGACATGGCCATTGGTCAGCGCCAGAGCCGTGCCCTCGAACGTGCTCGCGCTGTTGCTCGGCAGAGTCAGGAAGTTGCTGCCAATGACCGGGGCGGTCGCCGCGCTGGTCGCCGACACGGTCGTCCCATTGTCATTGATGACCGTCGCCTGGACCTCGATCTGCAAGCCATTATCATTCGGCTGCACCTGGTAGCTGGCGCCGGTGGCGCCGGAGATCGCCACATAGCTGCCGCCGGAGCCGCTGTCCTCGAACCACTGATAGCTGACCGTATTGTCGCTCTGCCCAGCAGTGGCCGCCGCCGTCAGCACCAGGCCTACCTCCGCCGTGCCAGTGATGATCGGGGTGGTGACGGTCGGCGCCGCATCGAGAACCGCAGCGGTCGCCGCGCTGGTCGAAGTGATGGGCAGTCCGCCGGCGCTGTCGGTGGCGGTCTCCACTACCCGCAGCAAATGGTTCTCATCGGCCTCGGCCACGGTGTAGGTCGAGGAAGTGCCGTTAGTGATATTGCTCCAGGTCGTGCCGCCGTCGCTCGACGACTGCCACTGATAGCCGGTGACCGCCGCGTCGCTGTCGTTGAGGGTGCCGTTCACCGCGGTTAGGGTCTGGCCTTCTTGCGGCGTGCCGGTGATCGCAGCTGTGGTGGTGAAGGCCAGCGTGACATCGCTGACCACTCCGGCTAGCGCGGTGACGGTATCGGTTGCCGATGCATTGTTCGGGTCGGTGAAGCTAACCAGCACGTCGAGCGCCTGGCCCTCAACGGTCTCGACCGGAGTGTAGCTGTTGCTGATACCGCTTTGGACGACTGCGCCGTCAGCGAGCCATGTATAGGTGACATTCTGTAGATTATTGTCGCCCAACGTTGCCGTGACAGGAGTGGCCTCAACGGCGTTGCCTCCCTCATCCAAGCCACTCAGCGTTACTTCGGTGGGGCTGAATATCAACTCAGTCCCCGGCCCCTGCCCGCCATCACTGGTCAGCGCGAAGCTGTCCTGCGCATGAGAGCCCGCAAGTGAAACGGTCGCCGTACCTGTAGCGTTGCTGATTATTAACGCGCCGGCGGCGCCGTTCCAGAAGTCGATCCCTAACGTCGAATAACTTAAGTCGGTCACGTCAATGACCGCGCCCTGACCGAAGCCACTTACCGTGCCGGTATAGGATGCCGTCGCAAAATTTGGATCAGACTGATTCTGATGATCGAGCACCAGCGTACCGGAGCCAATGATGTTGGTAGCAAGATCCGAGCTCCAGCCGAATTCGAGCTTGCCGTCGCTCGTGATCGTCGCATTGCCGCCGTGGATGCCAAGATAGAAATCAACAAAGCCGCCTGACGCCGTAACTGTACCGCCAGTATCGTCGACCGTGCTTTGCACAGAAAGCTCGCCGCCGTTCGTGGCTTCGAATGCTCCGGCATTGGTGATAGCATTGGTCGTCGTCTTGATTGCGAAAGTCTCTCCAGCAACATTCGCGTTAATGACCCCGTCGCTTTGGTTTTCGAGCGTGAGCCCTTCGATGGTGCCAGTTCCGGAAATTGTGTTGCCGGAATTGATCAGCTCATCGCTCGGATCGCCGGCGCCTGTGATGATCGAGCCGCTGACTTCGAGATTGATCACTCCGGAACCCGTGAGCGTCACCAGCCCGCTGATGATCAGTCCAGCACCTGACTCCGATCCGAGAGCAATTGTGCCGGCATTATTGATGGAGCCAAGAAGTTCAAGACTTGAGCCGTCGTCCACCTGCACGAAGGCGTCGACGGTTAACCCACCTGTGGAGCCGTCAAAGGCGCTCAGATTGGCGCTGGGATCGGAACCTGTGCCCGGGCCAATTTCGATTTCGCCGCTCGCGGCCGACGTGAGACTTCCAGTCTCAAGCGTACCACCAACGATGTCTGCATGAGCGAGCGTTACGAGCGAATTGGCATCAGTCGCCTCAACAATGCCCCCCGTCTCGTTCGTCACCTCGACATTGGCTAAGACCACGTTCCCGCCGCCGTCGGCGAGAATAAGTCCAGAATTATCTACAATCGCGCCGCCGGTGAAGGTTACAGACGCCGCGCTGCCATGCGCATTGATTTCGCCTCCAGTGGCGATTGTGACACTACTGTTGAACGTGATGGCCGGATCGCTGAAAGTCGAATCGGCTTTAACCGTGCCAGCAACTTCGGCGGTGCCCGCGACATTGAGCGCGCTTGACTGAGTCGGATCGCTGTTGCTCACAACAGCCACAGTTGTACCAGCGTCGACCGTGAGGCCTTGAATGGTAACGACAGTGTCGATGAGCGCCGGGGTCGACGAAGTGATTTGAGGGCTGTCCGTTGGCCCGGGAGGATTGGGGCTCCAATCTTGCGGAGCGGTCCAGGGACTTCCGGTGGAATTCCCGGGTGGAGGATTCCATGTGGGGGTCGAACTCGTAAGCGTGGTCGGCGGTGGCGTAACCTGCGGCGTGGGCGGCGGAGGGGGATTGCTAGGTGTCGGTTCGACTGCGGCAGTGATAGTGAGGGGCGGTGAGCCGTTGTTCAGGTTTATGATCTGCTGCAGCGGAGGGCTGGTTTGATTGTTGTTGGTCGGCGGCGGCGTGCTGCTGCCGGAATTGCCCGGATTCGATTGCGGGTTCGTCGGCTGGTTCTGTTGCTGTTGCTGCTGTTGATATTGCTGTATGGCCTGAATGGCCATGTTGATGACTTGCGGTACAACCTGCTGGGCGAACTGCTGCTGGGTGATATCGGGCGGCCCCGTCGTCACCGATGGCATTGCGTTGATGCCGTTTCCGGTGAGCGTCGTCACCAGGCCGTTCTGCGTCGACGACACGGTGGCGAGCGAAATGAGATTGCCGTTGGCGTCGTGCTGGAGCTGGCCGTTGGCATCGATGGCATAGAGCGTGTAAGTGCTCTCGGTATTGGTGACGCTGTCGAACACGGCGGCGAAGTGCAAGGTGACGTTGCCTGCATTCGCCGTCACCGTGGCGACCTGATCTTCAAACAACCAGCCGGCGGTACCCCGGATGCCAAGGGAGGCAATCGGCGTGCCGATTTTCATGTCACCGGTGTGGGCCACCTTACCGGCGACGAAAGAGAGACCGCCTTCGACTAGGTTAAACAAGGCTGAGTTCGACGTCGAATTTGGATCGTACGAATATTCACTCAGCGCCATGCGCGAATTAGCGACGAGATTGAGCGCGCTGCCATCGGGGAAGGCGACACCGGCGGACGAGTGGTCGTCGGTTTGCACCACATCGCTTTTGTAAACCGCGTCGCCGACATTGAGCGCGACCGCGACGCCGTTGCGAACCACCGTCACATTGCCGACGACCTTCTCGACGCGACCGATCGGCTCGGGCGGCGTAATCTGGCCGGTTTGCGCGTATTCGTTGGGCGCCGCCGATCCTGCGAGGAGTTCAACAAGATCGGGCGAGAGCAGCGCACCATTCGGTGCGACGAGAGCCGGGCGATACGCGCTAGAGAAATAACCGGGAATAATGTGGCTGTGGCCGTCGCGTCCGGTTAATACGAGGTCCGGTCCCGCGTGGTGGAAATGCGCAGTAAACAGCAACTGCGCGTCGGGGACGACAATGTGGTCTGGGTGCGCCGAATCGGGGTGTATTACGGAAGCTGCGCTTCCATAACCGCCTTCCCCGAAATACGCAGCCGCCATTGCCCGCCCCTCGAGAGCGCGACCGAAGTCCCCGTTTTACGGCAGTCAAGCAGCCACCCTTCGTCAATTCCCCAGCGGCAGCCTGACACAAACTAAGAATGCTCCATCTCTCGGGTGCGGGCAACAATATTGTAAATAAAAGGTGAACGGGCCCCCTAAGGAATTTCTGAGTGGTAACTTGGGGTTACAGATCATTCCCTCGATCGACGAAGTGCCTCTGGCCGCGCCCGGGAACCCAAGAATCATGCTCGGCCATCAGCCCACCAGCTGTGGCGCCGGATGTACGTGGCAGTCCGCCGGCAAAAAAACGGTTGCGACCGCTAATGCAGGTGGATGAGATTCTGCAGGTTCGCCTGCAACTGGGCAGCTGTCAGGCCTTCGACCGTCACCAAATCATGATTGCCCAGATTGATGAAGGCGTCGCCATGGGCGTCGCTGGTGATGAGCGACTGCAATTCCTGGACGGTCTGCGCGTTGGCGAAATGATCGAGCTCGATCGTGTCATGCTGCGGATTAAAGTTGACGATCGTGTCGGCGCCAACACCCGGCGCGAACACAAAATTGTCGTTACCGGCGCCCCCGATCGACACCGCTACGGCCTGAACTCGCATTGGCCGTCGGATTTTGCGCGTCGGTGAGATTCACCTCGTAGGATTGGGTCACGGTCTGGCCCGCCGCCACATTGATCTGGTCGTTGCCGAGCGAGAAGCCGTAGTCGACCGAGGCGGTACCGTTGCTGTCGCCAACCGAGTCAAGCGTCAGGTTACCGGCATAGCCGGAGCCCTCTGGCGTGACGCTCGCGTTCAGATCGCTCGCGGCATCGTTGTTGGCGAACGACAGGGTGCCCTCCGCCGTCGCATTGGCAGAAAGACCGGCCGACGGCGGATCGAAGAGATAGGTACCGTCGCCGCTAGCACCAAGTTGGAAAGTGAAACCCGTTCCGCTGAAATTGAGCACGGCGGATAAATCGTCGCCCGAAGAGTCCGCCACAGTCACGGTGGTGATGCCGTTATGGACATGCGATGTGAACGATGTGTCGGCCTCGTCGAAGCCGACCAGATCGACCGCATCCGACGAACCAGTATTGGCCGCGGTTCCCGAGAACCCGAATATTTTTCCGGTGAATTGCGCCGCATCGCTCAACATAAGAACGCCGTAAGCGCTTGTCTCGAAAGTCACATCGACGTCGGCCTTCGCTGCAAAGCCCAGTATGCCGCCTGCGATAAGCGCGCTGCCCGATCCGGAATTTTGCACGACGTCGTCGATCTGCAGAATGCCGCCGCTGGAGGCTTCCAGCGTGCCCTGATTGTCGACAATATGACCAGTATGGATGGTCAGAGTCTGACCACTGACATCGGCATCAATCATACCCTTATTTGTCAGGGTCAGATCGGTGGATTCGTCGCTGCCCGCATTACCGATCTTGCCGTAGCCGGCAATTGTATCGGAGTTAACGAGCATATTGCTGGTGTCTTCGTCACCGCACACTCCGATGATGCTGTCGTCGCTTCCCGACAGAAGGATCTCTCCCCCGCCATTGAGCTTGACCATACCATCGATAACGAGATCGGCGCCGCTGGCGGCTTCGTCGACATTGATGATGCCCAGATCCTGGATCGTGCCGATGAGCTCGAGTTGCGCGCCGGAATCCACGTTGACATACGCATCGACGGTCACCTTCTGGTCCGACCCGTCGAACACGCTTATCCCGTAGCCGGCCACGATCTCAATCGCACTGCCGTCTGCCGCCACGCTGCCGCCATCGGTCACGAGCGTGCCGCCCTCGATGGTCGCACCGAAAAGCTTCACAACCGACGGACCGCTGCCGTCCTCCGACGCTGCAATCGTGCCATTCTGGTTGGCATAAGTGCCGTAAAGATCGAGCTCGCTGGCGCCGGTCGCCTCCAAGGTGCCGGTGTTCGTGACGATGTTGCAGCCGGTGTCGATGACGAGCGGACCGGCATGCCCGGCCTCGGAATCAACAATGTTGTTGTTGATGAACGTCAGCGCATCGTCGCCGGTGCCGATAAAACCGCCGCGCGAGCCGTAAATGTAGCTGTCATTGATCAACGTTCCGCCGCCGCACCAGGCGCCGACAATGCCGGTCCCGTTGCCTTCAAGCGCGACATCACCAAAGCCATCGAGCGTGACGGTGCCGTCGATCACCAGGTTGGCTCCGTTGACGGTTTCGTGGCGGGTCGCTTGATCGAGTTCGATGGCGCCGCCGTCGAGGTCGATCGTGCCCTTCAGCTCGAGTTGCGCGCCGGGATCGACCTGAACGAAGCCCGCAATCGTCACCGGGTCGTGCTGCTGCGAGCCGTCAAACACGGTCATGGCGCAGGTCGCCATCACCTCGATTAAGCCGTCGTCGCGCCAGTACGGATCGCCGGTCTCAAGCGTGCCGCCGGTGACGGTGATGCCGAAAAGCTTGACCAGGGAGCCGGCGCCGTAGGCGCCGATGATGCCACCCTTGTTGTCGACGTCGTCCTTGATATCGAGGACGCCACCGCACCTCGCCTCCAGCAGGCCTTCATTGGTGACGGTATTGCCGGTGTCGACGACGAGCTTTTCGTGGCGCATATCGGCATCGACGACGCCATCCGCTTTGTTATCGAGCGTCAGGAGGCCGTTGCCGTCGGAACCGATCTTGCCGTAGCCGGCAATTGTATCGGAGTTGACGAGCATATTGCTGGTGTCTTCGTCACCGCACACTCCGATGATGCTGTCGTCGCTTCCCGACAGAAGGACCTCTCCCCCGCCATTGAGCTTGACCATACCATCGATAACGAGATCGGCGCCGCTGGCGGCTTCGTCGACATTGATGATGCCCAGATCCTGGATCGTGCCGATGAGCTCGAGTTGCGCGCCGGAATCCACGTTGACATACGCATCGACGGTCACCTTCTGGTCCGACCCGTCGAACACGCTTATCCCGTAGCCGGCCACGATCTCAATCGCACTGCCGTCTGCCGCCACGCTGCCGCCATCGGTCACGAGCGTGCCGCCCTCGATGGTCGCACCGAAAAGCTTCACAACCGACGGACCGCTGCCGTCCTCCGACGCTGCAATCGTGCCATTCTGGTTGGCATAAGTGCCGTAAAGATCGAGCTCGCTGGCGCCGGTCGCCTCCAAGGTGCCGGTGTTCGTGACGATGTTGCAGCCGGTGTCGATGACGAGCGGACCGGCATGCCCGGCCTCGGAATCAACAATGTTGTTGTTGATGAACGTCAGCGCATCGTCGCCGGTGCCGATAAAACCGCCGCGCGAGCCGTAAATGTAGCTGTCATTGATCAACGTTCCGCCGCCGCACCAGGCGCCGACAATGCCGGTCCCGTTGCCTTCAAGCGCGACATCACCAAAGCCATCGAGCGTGACGGTGCCGTCGATCACCAGGTTGGCTCCGTTGACGGTTTCGTGGCGGGTCGCTTGATCGAGTTCGATGGCGCCGCCGTCGAGGTCGATCGTGCCCTTCAGCTCGAGTTGCGCGCCGGGGTCGACCTGAACGAAGCCCGCAATCGTCACCGGGTCGTGCTGTTGCGAGCCGTCAAACACGGTCATGGCGCAGGTCGCCATCACCTCGATTAAGCCGTCGTCGCGCCAGTACGGATCGCCGGTCTCAAGCGTGCCGCCGGTGACGGTGATGCCGAAAAGCTTGACCAGGGAGCCGGCGCCGTAGGCGCCGATGATGCCGCCCTTGTTGTCGACGTCGTCCTTGATATCGAGGACGCCACCGCAACTCGCCTCCAGCAGGCCTTCATTGGTGACGGTATTGCCGGTGTCGACGACGAGCTTTTCGTGGCGCATATCGGCATCGACGACGCCATCCGCTTTGTTATCGAGCGTCAGGAGGCCGTTGCCGTCGGAACCGATCTTGCCGTAGCCCGAAATCTCACTCGAATTCTCGAGCTTGGCGCTGCGAGATTCTCCCGCCGGGACGCCAGTGATTTCGTCGTTACGGCCCTCAAGCACGACATCGCCGGAACCCTCGAGCTTAACCGTACCGTCGATCCGCAGATCGGCGCCGGCCGATGAATGCCCTTCACTGTCGACGTCAATGATGCCGTCATTTTTGATCGTACCTTTGAGCGTGAGCGCAGTGTTCTCGTCGACCCGCACCACACCGTCAATTATGAGCGGCAAAATACTGCCGTCGGCCGCCCTCTCCGCGCCGTCGAATGTAACGTCGCTGTGGGTATGCCCCGGCTGATTGGCGATTTCGATCAATCCGCCGTCGGACGTCGACAGCGCGCCGCCGATGATATCGGTACCGTCGTAGAGGACCACGGTGGCGCCGCAGCCGTGCGCTTCTACGGATCCATCGTTGGCGCCGCCATCGGTATTGTCGATCGTGATCCCACCGACGACGACCGTGCTGAACCAATGCGCGTCGACCGCGCCGCCCTTGTTGTTGACGTCGTCCTTGATGACCAGGATGCCGCCGTGGCTCGCCTCCAGTAGGCCGGCATTGCTAACGATATTGCCGGTTTCGATGACGAGCTTTTCGTGGCGCATATCGGCATTGACGACGCCATCCGCTTTGTTATCGAGCTTCAGGTTGCCGTCGCTGTCGGAACCGATCTTTCCGAAACCCGAGATCTCGTTAGAATTCTCGAGCTTGGCGCTGTGGCTATCGTCCGTAGGCGCGCCGGTGATTTCGTCATTACGGCCGTCGAGCACGACATCGCCGCGGCCATCGAGCTTAACCGTGCCATCAATCTGCAGATCAGCGCTGGATTCGCCGTCGACGTCGATCGTACCCTTATTGTCGATCGTGCCGATTAGTTCCAGAGTCGCGCCCGGATCGACCTGCACGAAGCCGTCGACCGTGACCTTCTGTCCCGAGCCATCGAACACCACGGTGTTCGCACCACCGGTGATTTCGATGGCGCCGAAGCATGGGCTGCAAGGATCGCCGGTCGCGAGCGTACCGCCGTAGATGATGGAATTGGTCAATTCGACAAGCGCACCGCGACCAAAGGCGGCGATGAGGCCGCACTCGTTATGGATTGTGGCGTCGGCAATGCTGACGGTGCCGCCGTATTTTGCCTCGATCGTGCCAGCATTATCGACGGTGCTGCAGTCGATGAACACCGTCGCACAATCGCCTTTGGCTTCGATGACGGCGCAAAAATCGTTTTCGATCTTGATACCGTCGAGCGTGACCGTGCCGCCATGCTCGGCTTCGATCAGGGCGCCATGCTTGTTGACGACGTTGGCGTCGGCGACGACCTCCCCGCCGTCAGTTGCGATCACTCGGCCGTAATTGTCGAGCTTGCTCTTGATGTCGAGCACGCCGCACCAACTGGCCTCCAAGAGGCCGTCATTGGTGATCTTATGGCTGCCGGTGTCGATAATCAGCGGATCGCCGGAGCCGCCGATAGCCAGGATGGTGCCGCAGCATTCGTTGATCAGGGTCAGGCCATTGCCGCCGATCGTGCCGCTGCCGGCAATGGTGCTGTCGTTCTTCAGCAGGGCATGAGAGCTGCCGTTGCCAGTAATCGAATCTGAGCCCTTGAGCAGAAAGACGCCCGGCCCCTCGAAGGTCACGGTCTTGTCGATAATTGTGTCGCCCAGCAGTGCCAGCGACGCGTGGCAGTCGACTGCAATAATTCCGCCATTGATGAAGACGTTCAAGAAAGTACTGCGGCCGTGCACGGCATCGATGACGCCGCCGTCGCGCGTCTGCAACGTGCCGCCGACGATCGTCGAGTTAGCGAGATCGACTCTCGCACCGCAGCCGATGGCTTCGATCAGGCCACCGGCATTCATTACACCGCCGCTCTCGCCAACCCCGACGTCGACAAAGGCGACAACACCGTGATCCTCGGCCCTGATGGTGCCGCCATTCATGATTCCGGCGGTGGAGTTCTTGGTTTCGAAGAATGCGACGATGCCGTGATCCTTGGCCGTGATCGTCGCGCCGGTGTCGTTGAAGAGACCGACATTCTTGAATGTGATGATGCCGCAATCAGACGCCGTGATCTTGCCGCCGTCCTCATTGGTAACACCGAGCAAATTGCTCGCGGTGCTGGCAAACAAAATACTGCCGTGATCGGTCGCCGCGAAGACGGCGCCGGAGCCGTTGCTGACGCTGCCGCCCAGGATCTCGATGCGGCCGCCGTCCTTCGCCTCGATCTTGCCGCCGGGGACCGTCGGGTCGGTACTTGAGGCCTCGTTGACGATCGTCTCGCCGAAGAACCTGACCACGCCGTAACAAGCAGCGCCGACAACGCCGCTATTGTCGAGTTCGTTGCCACTGAAGGCGATACAAGACTCGCAGCCCGACGAACTCGATGCGGCCGCCGGTCTCGTTGGTGACCTGGCTCAGGCTGTCGAATGTGATCTTGCCGGCATGTTCGGCGAGGATTGCACCGTAATTCGTGACGTCGGTGCCGGCAAACGTGATGACGCCGTCGTACTTGGTCTTGATATGGCCGCTCGCCTCGTTGGTGACCGATGACTCGACGAAAGCGATTTCACCGAAGCGCTTGGCGGCGACGATACCGGCATTGTCGAGATCGACCTCGGTAAAATTGACAAGCGAGCCGCAGCCGATCGACACGATCCTGCCCGCCGGCGTCTTGATGTCCGGGTTGGTATTGCCGGCGTTGGCGGCCTCGTTCGTGACCAGCACCTGGAAAAACGCGACATTGCCACCGTGCTTGGCGGCGATGGTGCCGAAATTATCGACGGTGGCGGGATTGCTCGGATTGGCACTGAAGAAATCGATGACCGCGCCGTTATGGCCCGCCACGATTTTGCCGCCGCTCTCGACCAGCACCGGACCAAAGGTCACGAGGACCGACGGATCGCCTTTGACCAGAAGCAGGCCGGCGACGTCGAGCTCGGTGAGCGATAGCCCCCCACCAGTGATGTCGAGTTCGCCCCGCGGCGCGCCGTCGGATCCCGGCCCATCGATGGCAAGGCTGAAGATTGCAAGATCCAGATTATAACTAACTTTGCCCGACTCGATGACGGCGACGTCTGACGCATTCGCCGGCGCGGTACCGGCCAGCCATTTCGGCCCCGTTGGCCAAGTGCCATTTCCCGTTGGCCATATGAATACATTCGTCGTGGGCGGCGGCGTGAAGGGCGGCGGGTTTGGATTTTGCGGCTGTTGTGGACCCGGCAGAGGCGGCTGACTAGGGACCTGATAATTGTATGTGAAAGGTCCGTTCGGGCCGGGATTCTCCGGAAAGAAATTCGGCGGTAAAACGAGCAATGGGTTATCCCCGCTGCCGGGTACGCCGATCGAATGCGGGTTCACCAAATTGACGAGTTCGGAAAGCCCCTGGAGGATTTCCCGTCCGATGTCGTCGTAGGCACCCGTACTTGGGATCGTCGTAATGAGCGGAGGCTGCCCCGCCCGCAACGTGAAAATTGTTATGAAGTCAGTTTGCGAAATCGTGGCGCCGACAGACGTCGTGCCGTCAGAATTGTGCAGGAAGTCGTCCCAAGAGCCAGAGACGTTCGTGCCGGGGTCGTCGTAGATCGCCTGCCAATAAATAGGGTTGCCGGACGCGTCGGTGCCCTGGCCCATGACGCCGGTGGTACCGCGAATGCCCATGGTCGCGACCGGCGTTTCGATCTTCATATCGCCGGTATGCGCGACCTTGCCCGCGAAAAAGCCGAACGTACCCGTCACGTAACTGAAGAGCGCGGAATTCGAGTTTCCGTTCGGATCGTACGAATACTCAGTGAGCGCCATCCGCGTATTGGGAAGGAGCTCGAGCGCGGTGCCGTCGGGGAAGGTGACGCCGCACTTGGAATCGGCGCCGGTGACGATCACGTCGCTCTTGTAGACGACGTCGCCGACATTGATTGCGACCGACACGCCGTTGCGCAAAACGGTGACGGTGCCGGCGACCTTCTGCACCTTGCCGATGGAATCGGCTGGCGCTGCGGCCTGGGTTTGAGTCTGCGCCTGGGCGTATTCGTTCGGCGCCGGCGAGCCGGCCAAAAGATCGACGACGTCCGGCGACAGATGCGCGCCGTTCGGCGCCACCAAGGCCGGCGGATGTTCGCTGGCAAAATATCCGGGAATAACGTGATGCCGGCCGTCATGGCCGGTGAGCACCAGGTCGAGGCCTGCGCGATGGAAGCTGCCGTTGAACAGCAACTCCGCGTCGGGAACGACGATCGCGTCGGCGTAATGCGAATCGGAATGGATCAGCGAGAAACCGCCGCTGCCGAAATTTCCATCCTTTGCGGACGCATAAAAATTCATTCACCCGCCCCCTTAAGAGCGTCGTTATCAACTCCCCCTGGAGCGCCGGTTATTCGCAGTCACCCCTCGTCCCAATCCCGAGCAACTGCGCGTTCGCACATTGTTACAAATTGCCGCCTTAGGGCAAGGACTTATTAAGGGTGCGGAGCCACTTCCCCGCGACAAAGTAAAGCGCGGCAGGTACTTGGGTGCGCTGGACGGTATTTTTGCCGTTTCACGCGCTTAAGTTGTCAAAATGCGACTTACCCACCCGCTGGGCAATGGTAAATGCGGAGCGGTGGAAGGGGTTAGCGGCAATATGCATCCCGAGATTCAATAACCATATTGTGCGGCGGGATGGGATTTTGCGATGCAACACTCTAGTCCGCTACTGACGGACCTCTACCAGATCAACATGATCCAGGCTTACCTGGACCATGGCGATACCGAGACCGCCGTATTCGAGCTGTTCGTCCGCATGCTGCCGCCCCGGCGCGGATTCCTGCTGGCGGCCGGCCTCGAACAAGCGCTCGACTTTCTGGAAAATCTCCGTTTCTCGGCCGCGGACATTGCCTGGCTGAAGGGCACCGGCCGCTTTGGCGCAAACCTGCTCGATTACCTGCACGACTTCCGCTTCACCGGCGATGTACATGCCATGCCGGAGGGCACGGCGTTCTTCGCCAACGAGCCGATCTTGCGGATCACCGCGCCGTTGCCGCAGGCGCAATTCATCGAATCGCGCCTGATCAACATCATGCATTACCAGGTGTTGATCGTCGCCAAAGCGTCGCGATCCGTGCTCGCGGCGCCAAACAAGTTGTTGGTCGATTTCGGGATGCGGCGGGCGCACGGCGCCGAAGCCGGCCTGATGGCGGCGCGGGCAAGCTACATCGCGGGCTTCGCCGGAACCGCCACGGTTCTGGCCGGAGAAGAATTCGGCATTCCGCTGTTCGGTACCATGGCGCATTCCTTCATCGAAGCGTTCAGCGACGAGACCGAAGCCTTCGAAACCTTCGCGCGTACGCGCCCCGACAATGTCGTGCTGTTGCTCGATACCTACGACAGCGAAGCCGCCGCGCGCAAAGTCGTTCAACTGGCGCCACGGCTGAAGGAAGCCGGAATTGCCATTCGCGGCGTTCGGCTCGACAGCGGCGACCTCATTGCCCTGTCGAAAAGCGTACGCGCCATTCTCGACGCTGGCGGGCTGAAAGAGACGACGATCTTTGTCAGCGGCGGCCTCGACGAAGATTCTCTCGTCGCCTTCGCGCAGGCCGGCGCGCCGATTGACGGCATCGGCATCGGCACCAGCCTGACGACATCATCCGACGTGCCGTCGATCGATTGCGTCTACAAGTTACAGGAATATGCCGGCCTGCCGCGGCGCAAGCGCTCGGAGAACAAATCGACCTGGCCGGGGCGCAAGCAGGTGTGGCGGCGCTATGACGCTGACGGCCGGATGTCAGGCGACCTGCTCACGCTTGAGGATCACGACAAGGCCGGAGAGCCGCTGATCCATCCGGTCATGCGCAGCGGACGGCGCTTGCAGCCGTCGCCATCGCTTGACGACATCCGCCGCCGCACCAAGCGCGAGCTTGAATGTCTGCCGCAAGCTTTGCGGCAGCTGGCGCCGGGCGCCGCCTACCCGGTCGAGGTCGCGGACGATCTGGTCAAGCTTGCCGCCGACGTCGACCGGCGTTTGCTATGAGCGGAGCGTGAGCGGAACCATCGCCCGTAGGGCCCGCACCGCGCCTAACGTCCCGTGCACTGCTGCGGCGGAACTCGGTTCCTGAGCCCACCTGAGCCCATGGTTAAGTGTGGACAGCGGGGAGATCGGGGGAACGATCCGCGCCCGATATTTGTTGCAAATCGCACAGGGCCGGAAAGGACTTGTCGGGACCGGCCCTTGCCGCAACGCAATCGAAAAGTGTGCAACGCACAATTTTTTCTTGACTCCGCCGTAAGATAGGTAAGTAATTCATAAATCAGTCATCTTTCAGTACCGGCCGATCGGTTCGTCATGCGCCATCAAGCGACTGCACCCACGTCAAGTCTACCCTCCCTGATGATGCCCTGCCCGGTCTGCGCAGGCCGCATGGCCTATAGCGGCCGCCGGCTGATCGCCCCCGACGTTGAAGACACCATTTATGCTTGCCGGCGCTGCGGCGCCGAGCTCATTCGCACTTCGGTGCGCCAGACATCCGGGCAAAAGTCGGAAGCGGCTTAGGTCATTCTCGTCATTCCGGGGCCGAGCGTAGCGAGGAACCCGGAATCCATAATCCCTGTGTTTTGGAAAGTAAGCTAATCCGTCGGAGATTGTTCTCCGATCGCTGTGACTATGGACTCCGGCTCTCGCTTTGCTCGGCCGGAATGATGGATCAACCCAATCCCATTTGTTTGAACACCGCGCGGCCCAATAGGCCGTAGGGATTGTTGAGCGTTTCCAGCATTTCGAAGTGGTTGTAGCCCTCGCCGACGTGAAGCTCGACGGGCTTACCGGCGGCTTTCACCGCGGCCGCAAAATCGCGGGTCTGGCGCTGGAACTCCGGCGTCTCGTAAGTGCCGTAGGTCAGCACCAGCGGCGTGTGGAGCCTGTCGAGGTGACGGATGGCGGAGAGCTCGTTCTCCATCTCATCGGTGAACTTCACATATTTGGAACGCTTGGACAGTCGCACCGGCTTGAGATCGTACATGCCGCTCGACAACGCGGCCCCTTTGAGGATGTCGCGCGGCAGGCCGTCCTTCGCCCAATCGCTCGTCACCACGCATCCGGCCAAGTGCGAGCCCGACGAATGCGAGATCAGATAAAGCCGGTTGCGATCGCCGCCGAACGTCTCGGCATTGCGATAGAGGAAGCCGACGGCGCGCCGGACCTGCTCGACCATCGGAAACAGGCTGCCGCCCGCGTCGGCGACGTTGGTGAAATCGAGCACGGCGAAATGCGCGCCGGCATGCACGAACGGCTCGGCCAGACACGTGAATTCGGAAGCCGTGCCGTTGAGCCAGGCGCCGCCGTGAACGAAGATCGCGACTGGTGCTCCCCCACCCTTCCCTCCCCCGCTCGCGGGGGAGGATGAGGAGGGGGTGCGGTAAACATCGAGCCCTTCGATCGGCGTCGGCCCATAAGCTAGCCGCAGCGGCTCATCGAGCCGGGCGCGTGCCGCGGCGCTATTGGCCAACCGGCGCTTGCCGATCTGGTCGCGGTTCGGCGCGTAGACGATCTGATCATAGGCGTCGTCGAGTTCCTGCTGGTCCATATCGAGCCAGACGATCGGTCCCTTGACCCTTGCGGAGGCGGCGGCAGTGGCGGATTGCATTGTCTTCCCTTCAGCATTGTCTTACCCGGAATTGCCGAGCATTAAGGTTTCGCGAAGCGTCTATCTCTTATACTTCGCTGCCATGGCGGCGAAAAAGGCTTGGTCCTTGAGCGCGTCGAGCAGGCTCGTGTCGACATAGTCCCCGACATTCTGGCTGGCCTTGGGGAACACTTTCAAGATGTTCTGCACACCCGGCAGCGACGGCTCGAGATTTGGCGGCGATTGGGCGACGAAATCGCGATAGGCGATATCGAGATTCTTGGCGTTTGCGATCTTCAGATCTTTCTCCAGCACCTGCTCGGCGCGCTTGTGGTCGCTGAGCGCGATATAATTGCCTTCGATGCTGGCCTTGAGAAAGCGCGTGAGCAGATCGCGCCGCGCGCCGATGTCGGCATGGCGCACCGCAATGCCGGCGAACAGCCACGGGATTTGCATCGGCACGAGATCGACCAGCGCATTGAGCCCGTTTTGCCGCGCCGTCGACGCGGCCGGCTCGTCGAGCGGCGCGGCTTTGATCTCGCCCGACTTCAAGGCGGCAAGCCGATGGGCGCTCGAGCCGTATTCCTTGATGACGACGTCGTCGCGGGTGAGGCCGAGCTTCTGCAAGGCGAGCGTCACCGCGGAATCGCTCTCCGAACCCGATGTGCTGATGCCGATCGTGCCGCCCTTCAGATCGGCCGCGCCGTCGACGCCGTGCGCCGCGAAGAACGTAAAGCGCATGACGTTGGAGAGCGAACCGATGAGGCGGAGATCGCCGCCCGACTGATTGACCTTCATCACCGAGGACAGTCCGACGGACATGACGTCGATGCGGCCGGCCTGCAATTCCTCGGCGCCGCGGCTGCCGCCGTTCATATCGATAATGTCGATGCTGAGACGTTGCGCCGTATCGAGACCCGCGTAGCGCGCCATATAGAGCGCCAGCACAGTCGCCAAGGGATCGGCGATACCGGTTTTGAACTCGACCGGAGGCGCCGGCGTAGCCTGCTGCGCGGCGGCGAGCCGAGGGATGAAAAAAGACACGATGCAAGCCGCAACGGACAACGCAACGAGCGCGGGCACGGCGAGCGCGGGACGACTTCGGTATGGCTCCGGCAATGGCGTTTCCCTGAACGTTTTCTTCGACGTTGTTCTGCCCGGTTTCGTCTCATTCCAGATCAAGTAACCAAGGTCACGCCGCCCGGCGCAAGCCGGTCATCCATAGCCATCAAATGCGGCGTTATCAAACTGCGGCAAAGCGCCTATTCGCCGCGCCGAGGCCCGTATCGTGCCGATGCGACGAGGTTCATAGGCCGTTTGGCAGCAGCCAAATGCCGGCGGCGACGAAAACAGCGCCGGCGAGACGGGCGACGATCCGGCCGAACGGCAGCGCCTTCTCGACGAGAACGAGAATGGCGAGGACCGCGATCCAAAGCAGATTCATTACGCCGCCGACGAACAACAGCGCCATCAGCGCCCAGCAACAGCCGATGCAATAAGCGCCGTGGCGAAGACCTAAGGCGAGCGCGCCGCGCGGATCGCCGCGAAAGCCGCCATGGCGCATGATAAAAGCGAGCGGCGCCTGGCAATAGGACAGGCAAGCCGCCTTAGCCGGCGTCCATTGATAGAGCCCGGCCAAGATCAGGATGATCGCGCCGAGCACGTTGCTGGCGCTCTCCATCATCGGCGTCAGCAAGGCCAAGCGCTCAAGCGCCCATTGCAGAACAGTCGCGAACAGCGAGAACAATATCCAGGCGATCAGATAACCGGCGGCAAACCAGCCGCTCCCGGCAAACGGCTTGTTCTGCGCGACAGCCTGCCGGCCGACGCGGGCGTAAACCAGAATCGTCGGCGCGACCGACGGCGTCATCATGCCGACCATCATCACGGCCCACATGGCGAACACGTAAAAGAACTCGATCGGCTGCCACGGCGCGTCCGACGGCATCATCAGGCCCCGGCCCGCCGGAATCGAGCGGAAGCCGGTCATGTCCATGCCGTCCATCTTCATGTCTTGGGCAAGCCAGGCGAGATCGGCCCAGGCCAGCGCGGTGAGCAAAGCGAGCGCTGCAAGCACAATCGCCCGATCGCGCCGCAACACGGTTTCGAGCGCAGTCTCGCTCACGGTCTATTTGACGATGCCGTTCTGGCACAGATGAACATGCGCGAACTGTGCATAGGAATCGGAGAGTGTAAACGGGATCGGACTTTGCACCTTGCTCCAGCCGCGGCCCATTTCGGCGAGCGAATATTCGAAGCCGTCCGGAATGTCGATGCGCACACGATATTCGGCGCCGGTAATCGGATTCCTGATCGGCTCGCCCCGGCCCTCGGTGACGCCGGCCACGACAAGCCGACCGGTGCGGCCATCGACGTCGACCTTAAAGTCGATCGGCGCAAAGATCGGGGCGTGCAGTTTTTCGAGCGTCGTCGAAAACACCTGAAAGATGGTGGTGCCGGGCTCGGTGTCCTGACCGGTGAGGATGCGAAGGAGTGCCTCGCGCTGCTTAGACGTCGCGCGTTCGTCGATCACGACCGCGGCTTCGCCCTTACCCTGATGGATCGCGCCGGGCCAGCGGAAGATCCCGACGAATTTTAAGCCGTCGAGCCTGGTGTCGCCGTGGTGGCCGGTGTCGATTTCCATGCCGGTCACCGCCATGCAATTGCCGTGGGTCGGCAGCGCGTTGAATTGACACGGGCAGCCATAGGCGCAATTGCAATTGACGAATTCGCGCGCCTTGATCGTCCATTTCACGTCGGTCATCGTCGCCCTCCCGAGGTGCCATAGGACTTGCGGGCCGGACGCCGGCCCAGCTTTGAGGTTAGCATGAAGACGACGGCGACGTGAGAGGCTGTTCGAGGTCAGTACATATGCGGCTGCCACTGAGGCAGAACTACCCATTGATTGCTTGCCCACCATTTTACCTGAGAGGAATTTGAATTCAAGGACGACCCCGTAGGGGTCGCCGCGGAACGCGGTGCGCTACGCGCATCCTTGACTTCAAATTCCTCTCAGGCACCGTTTGGGCATGCGATCAATGGCGACTTGACGCTGTCGTCAACGCCGTTATCCCAAATTAAGCTCTTTGAAAAAATCGTTGCCCTTGTCGTCGATGACGATGAAGGCCGGAAAATCGACCACCTCGATGCGCCAGATCGCTTCCATGCCGAGTTCCGGATATTCGATGGTCTCGACTTTCTTGATGCAATGCTCGGCGAGATTGGCGGCGGCGCCGCCGATCGAGGCGAGATAGAAGCCGCCGTATTTCTTGCAGGCGTCGCGCACCACCGGCGCCCGATTGCCCTTGGCCAGCATCACCATGGAACCGCCGGCGGCTTGGAAATCGGCGACGAAGCTGTCCATGCGGCCGGCCGTGGTCGGGCCGAACGCGCCCGAGGCATAGCCTTCCGGCGTCTTTGCAGGTCCCGCGTAATAGACCGGATGGTTCTTGAAATAGTCCGGCAGCCCCTCGCCTTTCTCCAGGCGCTCGCGCAATTTCGCATGCGCCAGATCGCGCGCGACAATCATCGGGCCGTTGAGCGATAGCCGGGTCTTGACCGGATATTTCGAGAGTTCCGCCAAAATTTCTTTCATCGGCCGGGTGAGGTCGATCTTGACCACATCGCCGCCAAGTTTTGTCGTATCGACCTCCGGCAGATACTTCGCCGGATTGTGCTCGAGCTCTTCCAGGAACACGCCGTCCTTGGTGATCTTGCCCATGGCCTGGCGGTCGGCCGAGCACGACACGCCGAGCCCGATCGGCAACGAGGCGCCGTGGCGCGGCAGCCGGATGACGCGGACGTCGTGGCAGAAATATTTGCCGCCGAATTGCGCGCCGACGCCAAGCGACTGCGTCATCTGCTGGATCTCGCGCTCCATCTCCTTATCGCGGAAGGCGTGGCCGTCCTCGGAGCCGTGATCCGGCAGGGTGTCGTAATATTTGCAGGAGGCGAGCTTCACCGTTTTCATCGTCATCTCGGCCGAGGTGCCGCCGATGACGATGGCGAGATGGTAGGGCGGGCACGCCGCGGTACCGAGCGTGAGCACCTTCTCCTTGAGGAAAGCAAGCAGGCGCTCGCGGGTGAGGATCGATGGCGTCGCCTGAAACAGAAACGCCTTGTTGGCCGAGCCGCCGCCTTTGGCGATGAACAGGAACTTGTAGGCTTGATCCGTATCGCCCTTCGGCTCGGCGAAAATCTCGACCTGCGCCGGCATATTGTTGCGCGTGTTCTTTTCCTCGAACATCGAGATCGGCGCGAGCTGCGAATAGCGCAGGTTGCGCTTGAGATACGCATCGCGCGCGCCCTCGGCCAGCGCCGCCTCGTCATCGCCCGCGCTCCAGACGAGCCGTCCCTTCTTGCCCATGATCAGGGCCGTGCCGGTGTCCTGGCACATCGGCAGCACGCCGCCGGCCGCGATATTGGCGTTCTTGAGAAAATCGTAGGCGACGAACTTGTCGTTCTCCGACGCTTCGGGATCCTCGACGATCGATTTGAGGCTTGCCAGATGCGCGGGGCGCAAGAGATGCGCGATGTCGGTGAAGGCCGCCTCGGCCAACGCGCGAAGCGCTTCGCGCGGCACGACCAGCACGTCCTCGCCCATGACGCGCTCGACGCGCAGACCCTCGGAGGAGATTTTGCGGTAGGGCGTTGCGTCCTTGCCGAGCGGGAAGAGCGGGGAGTGCTTGTAGGGCGGAGTTGGATGGGTGGAGAGGGGGGCGTTCATGCGGAAAACCTGATTCTGCTCGTTACGTTCGGAGCCACTCTATACACCCTTTTTGCCCGTCATAAGCCGACCGGCCCGCTGTTGAATTCCCCGCTTGATGACTTGATCTAGCCCAAAGCGGAAGCGCCGGACTGTCGGCAATATCGCGTCGATCCGAGATCAAGGAGAGGCGCATGCTCCGACGATTTGCCGTGACGATCGCGATGATTGCTGCACTGAACATGTCGTTAGGACTTAGCGGCGCCTCTGCGGCGGGGCATGGCGGTGGTCATCCAGGAGGCCATTTCGCCGGTCATGGCGGCGGTCACCCCGGTGGCGGAGGCGGCCATTGGGGAGGTCATTTTGGGGGAGGCCATTTTGGCGGCCACGGTGGCGGATGGCACGGTGGCGGAGGCTGGGGTGGTGGCGGCTGGTACGGCGACGAAGATTCGGACGTCGCCGCAGGGATCGCCGCTGCCGCAGTCGCCGCCGCGATCGTCGCCTACTATTATCATCATCACCACCATTGCTGGTGGCAGCATCACCACCGCGTCTGCCACTGATTTCAGCAAACGACGTGGCTGGCGCCCACATCCAGGAAGTACATCGCGAAAGCGCCGGGAAACTAAAATCGCTCGGGCAGACGGGCGCGCGGGCCTTCTACGTCTGAATATCGACCAGCGACTTCATTAGCCGCGAATAGACGCGGGCCACGTAGACGTTGAATACAAAGTCGTAGCGCGCCGTGAGCTGGTGGACGGCTTCGGTCGCGTAATTGATATTGGGCTCGGCGACCATGCCGTTCTGGTCGGCATAGGGCGCGGTCGGATCGTAGGCCGCAACAGTGCCGGGCTGTACGTTGGAAACGACCGCCTTGGTGCCGCCGCCTGCGGTTTCGACCTGATGAACCTCTTGCGGCGCATAGGCCTGCGGGAATTGCGCCGCGATTGCCGGATCGGCCGACGGCAGGGCGCCGTCGGAATTGGCGTTGGCGACATTGTTCGCTGACACTTGCAGACGGTCCGACGCGGCGGTGATGCCGGACACGGCAATCGACAGGATCGAGCTCATCCCGCATCGATAGCGCCACGCGCGCTAATTGCGCGTTGTGAACTTCGCTACAATTTTAATGAACGAGGCAGCCGCGCGTTATGGCGCGAACTTGAACAGCTTTTCCGCGTTGCCGTGCGCGATACGCTCGCGATCGGCGGCGCCGACCGGGATTTGCTCGAGGAAGGCGCGGGCCGCTTCCATCATGTTGTAGGGATAGTCGGCCGAGAACATGATGCGGTCGACGCCGATCTCGAGCAACAGATCGAGGAAGGCCGGCGGAAAATTGAAGCCGGCGATGGTGTAATGGACGTTCTCGCGTAGATAGGCGGTGACCGGGCGCTGCAGCTTGGTCAGCGACGGCGCGAGCCTCTCCTCGAAGCGTTGAAACATGAAAGGCAGCGCTTCGCCGAGATGGCCGATGACGAATTGCAGCTTCGGAAAAGCGTCGAACACGCCGCCGAGAATGAGGCGGAGAATGTGCACCGCGGTTTCGATGTGCCAGCCCCAGCCGGAACCGGCAAAGGCGTCGGTCACCGGCTGCGCGAAGCCGCCAAACGACACGTCGATGACGGCCTGCGGCGGCAAGGTCGGGTGCAGATAGATCGGCACGCCGAGCGCCTCGGCGCGCTCGAGAACCGGCCAGAAGAATTTGTTGTCGAAATAACGCCCGGCATTGTGGCCGTGGATGACGGCGCCGACAAAGCCGTGCTCGCGCACCATGCGCTCGAGCTCGGCCGCGGCCTTGTCCGGCGCGGCCGTAGGCATCACCGCGAGACCGGCAAAGCGCTTGGGATATTTCTTCACCGCTTGGGCGAGGAAATCATTGGCCTCACGCGCAAGCGCCATCGCGTCTGCCGCCTCAAGCTGCTCGCAGCCCGGCGAGGTCAGCGATAGCACCTGCATGTCGATGCCGGCGGCATCCATCTCCGCGATCCGCTTGTCGCCGACTTCGGCCAGTTGCGCGAAAACCTTGGCGAGGCGGCCGCCGACCTTTTGCGCATGTTCCTCGCGCTTTCGCCCGGCGCCGGCGCGGAACGCGGGGGTGGTGAAATGCTCTTCGAGCGTGATGGTGCGCATCGGCGGTACTCCTGGCGTTCCTCGTTATGTCGTTGGTGACGGATAGAATGACGGACAGAATCTCGGCGGGAAACTGACTTATAGCCCGGCGGGCGAATTGGGCAATGCGCTAGCGCATCTGCGATTGCGAAATGGGTAGGCGACCCGAAACGGAAACCGATCTTTCCGGAAAGCCGGCTTTCCCTTTTCCGGATCATGTTCTAAACGGCGCATCATGTCCGCACGCATCGTCCGCATCGGCCGTGCCGCGACCGGGCTTGGCCTGTTCGCCGCCAAGCCGATCGCCGCCAAGGCCTATATCGTCACCTATCGGGGCAAGCGGATTCCGACCGCGGAAGCGCACCGGCGCGAGCGCGAGTCTTCGGCGAAATACATGTTCGAGATCGACCGGCGATGGACCATCGACGGCTCGTCGCGGCGCAATCTCGGTCGCTATATCAATCATGCCTGCCGGCCGAATTGCGAAGCCGTGCTGCGCAAGGGCAAGATGGTGTTCATTGCACTGCGCGACATCGCGCCGGGCGACGAGATCACGCTCGACTACGGCAAGGAATATTTCGACCTGTTCATTGCGCCGCTCGGCTGCCGCTGCGCGGCATGTGCGCGCCGGGCGGCCAGGATTTATGGCAAATCTTCCGGGGGCAAATCCTCCAGTGACAAGTCTTCCGGTGGCAAGCCTGCGCACCGCGGCGCTAAAATGGTCTAGGCGGCGGGAAACATGTCGTTCAATCTCGAAAAGGTCTTCAAGGCTCTCGACGGGCGGCAGGTTCTGGGACTGCGCGCCGGCGTGTTTATCGTTGCCGCGGCGCAAGCGCTGCTGCCGATCGGACTTATTATCTATATCGTACGCCACGCCAATCCGATGGGCGACGGCATGGAATGGGTCGTCGTCGTTCCAGCTCTCTTTATCGCCGCGATCTTCGTCGCGCCGGCATTGATCTTAAGCGCGATCAACCGCCTGCTCATCATCGGCGCGCTGGTGGCGGGCGTCGGCGTCCTGGTCAGTCTCGCGTTTTACCTCGAAATCGCAAGCGAGTTTTCGGGGCGGGGCGCGGGCTAGCAGCGTTTTTTTGCGGCCGCCATTCGGCTTCAGAAAACCTTGCAGTCGCGCGAAACCTGCGCCGTGCCGCCTGAAGTCTTCACCTTCGCCGGATAAGTCTTTTTCGACTTGGCATCGAGCACCATGACGGTATGGACCGAAACCGGTCCCTTGGCGCCCGTGATGTAGGCGTCGATGATGCATTTCAGGCGCTTGGCGCATTTGTTCTCGATGCCGATGACGTAGCTAAACGACTTGCCGTGGGTGACGAAGTCGCCGGTTTCGTCGAGGCAGGCTTGAATGTCCTTCGCGGGATCCGGGGACGGCGACGGCGCATCGGACGGCTTGGTGCCGGGCAGCGGATTTTGCGGCACAGGAACGGGTGCCGCGGCGTCTTCGGCCAATGCCGCCGCGGCGAAACCGGCACAGATGACAAGCGACAGAACCGCGTATTTCAGTACCGTTGCCGAACGCATCATCGGCTTCCTCCGCCTTGGGCAGAGCTTAGTTGCAGCATCGCGGCAGCCGGTTCATCCGTTCATTCGGGCTTGATATGATCGTCCTCGATCAGCTTGCGCCATCTCGGCTCCTCGACGGCGATGCGCTTGGCCACGTCCTCGGGCGAGCCGGCGATGGATTCGAAATATTGTTTATCGAGGAACGTCTTCTGCACATCGGGATCGGCGAAGATCTTGCGCACCTCGTCGTTGAGCTTCTTGACCACGTCGGGCGGCATGCCGGCGGGGCCGAACAGCGCGAACCACGACACTGCGACAAAGCCGGGCACGCCGCTTTCGGCGATGGTCGGCACGTTCGGCAGTAGCGCTAAGCGTTTCGGCGCGCCGATTGCGATCATTTTCACGGTCCCGGCCTTGACCTGCGGCATGGCGGTGCCGGTCGAGACGAACATCATTTGAATCTGGCCGCCCATGACATCCTGCATCGCCGGCGCCGCGCCCTTGTAGTGCACGGCGACGAACTTGGTGCCGGTCATGGCCTTGAGCATTTCCATGTTGAGATGGCCGCTCGAGCCGACGCCGTAGGTGCCGTAATTGAGCTGGCCCGGCTTTGCCTTGTCGAGCGCGATCAATTCCTTGACGCTATTGGCCGGCACGGTCGGATTGAGAACGAGCGTGTGATCGATCTGCACGAGGCCAACGATCGGTGTGAAGCCCTTTTTGGGATCGTAGGGCAGATGGCCGTAAAGCGCCGGGTTGATGATGAACGTGCTCTCGGGGCCGATGAACAGCGTGTAGCCGTCGCCGGGCTGGTTCGCGACATATTCGGCCGCGACCTGGTTATTGGCGCCGGGCTTGTTCTCAACCACCGCCTGCGCGCCGAAGTCGGCGATGAAATGCTGCGCCAAAAGGCGGCCGAGCATATCGGTGACACCGCCGGGCGACGCCGGCACGATGATGGTAATCGGCTTCGACGGATAATTGTCCGCAACAGACGCCGTTGTCGCCGCCGCGGTCGCAAGACATGCGATTGCCGCGGCACGGCAAAGCCAAGACTTCATTCCACCCTCCCCGATCGAACGCTTGTCCGTTATCCGGCATTATATACCGGTCCGCGGGCCGGCTTGCCGGCGGCTGGCGACTAATTGTCCATAATATAGAACGGCATGAGATACCAAATGCAGTCCTGGCGCGCGATTTTCATGCTGGCCGGCTTTTTTGCCGCAGCGATTCTGGCCGCCACTTCGCTGGCGCGCGCCGACGAGAAGGCCGATGCCGACTTCGCCAAGCGCTTTTTCGCCGGCAGCGCCGGTCAGCCGAAAGCCTATGCCTGTTTCGTGCGGCGCTACGACTCAGCGCATCTGGCGGAGCACCCGCTGCAGAAGGTCAGCGCGATGCGGCTTCTCATCACCGCCGAGAAGACGCCGGACGACACTTATCTCAACTATTCGTTCCGGCTCGGCGTCAATTTCCGCGACCAGCCGGGTGATTTCGATTCCAGCGGCGATTGCGGCCACGCGCCGCCGGTGCGCAATCCCGACACCGATCCGATGCCGGCCGCGGGCATCGATTTCCAGTGCGATGTCGATTGCGACGGCGGCGGCATTGCCGTCAATCTCGCCAACGGCGACAATTCGCTCATCGTCAAACTCGACCGCATTCGCATCTGGAAAAGCACCGATCCGGACGGCGCGGCACCCAGAGGCTTGCAAGGCGGCGTCGACGACAAGATATTCCGTCTCGACCGGACGAATCTCGACGAATGCAGATCGCTGGTGACCGATCGCAAGGAACTCGCCGCGATGCGGCACAAAAAATAAAGGCAAGCTCATGCGCCGACGCAATCTGCTGCAACTGGCGCTCGCCATCACGCCGGCCTCGCTGCTTGCGACCCGCGCCAAAGCCGAGACCAAGACCGACACAGCGGAAGCATCCCAGGCCGTCTATCATCTCGCCGACCTCGACAAAGTCGACTTCGTGCTCGGCAATATCAATAACCATTACAAGGGCATGGGCGGACCCGAGAACGTCACCATCGCGCTCGTGGTGCACGGCCCGGCGCTGAAGGCTTTCCACAGCGCGGACGCTTCACCCGATCTGTCGAAGCGCACCAACGAGCTGGCGAAGACCGGGCTCGAGCTCAACGCCTGCATTCACACCATGCGGGCGCAAAACGTCACGCTGAAGGACCTTTTGCCCGGCTTCATCGTCGCCGACAAAGGCGGCGTGGTACGGCTCGCGCAATTGCAGGCGCAGGGCTACGCGTATTTGCGGCCGTGACGTGGCGCGGTCCTGGCCACACACTTTTAGGACCGCGGATAAGGCAGACCCATCCATTGATGGCACGCCCAAAGAGTGCCTGAGAGGAATTCGAAGTCAAATGGCGGGCATGCAATCAATGGATCCTTGGCGCTACCAGCGCTTTGGCAAACTTGACTTAATCGGAACGCGTATCCTCACTGACACAGAAACTCCTCGCCGGAACGGCCGAAGCAGAATTTCTTGCCGACATTGATGAGCTGAACGCGGCGGTTGACGCCCGACGTCGGATGCGCCGGATCGCGCAACTGCTCTTCGCCAAGCCCGACCGCTTCGAGTATGGCGGGATTGACCCCGAACGGATCGATCAGCGCGTTGCGGATCGCTTCGGCGCGCCGCTGGCTCAGGCCGATATTGTATTCGCGGCCGCCGACCGAGTTGGTATGGCCGATGACGAGGAAGCCATAAGCCAGGAGGATCGGATTATGCAGCGCGTCGGCGATCGAGCCCACGGTCCGATACGACGACGGCTTGATCACCGCGGAATTGAAATCGAACTCGACCTCGACGGTAAACTGCGCGAGGTTGGCGAGCTGCGGGAAAGTCAGCGGGTGCGGCGGAATCGCGCCCGGATAATTATGGATATTGTCCAATGCCGCTTGTCGCATCTGCTGCGCCGTCAGCGTCAGCCGCGTATCGCTGACAGCCGCCAGACTGTTGGCGATCTGGCCCGAGCTCAAGCGGTTCTGCGCGACGGCGGCCGTCAATGCGAGCGCGAAGACAAAAGCGGCGACGCCGGAAACATAATGCGGTTTCATTGTTGAGCCCTTTCCGTGCGCCAGCCGGTATCGGTGAAGGCTTGGTTGCAGGCCGGGCTGATCGCCACGGGCGACGTCGCCTGCAGGCATTCGACAAGATGCGCGTCGGCGTGCGACGTGCCGCACAGTCGCTCGATATCGGCGCCGCAGATGTCGCCGATATTGCGCTGCGCCGCAGCTCGCCGGCCGATGGAATCATAGACCGTCATACGGGTTTGTCCGCAGCGCGGCGACAGCACGCTGGCATGGCCGTCGAGACAGTTCTTGAGACCGCTGCCGAGCGGCACGCCTTTGCAATATCTGGCGACGTCGCCGCTGCAAGCCGCGGCGAGTTGCGAAATCGCGTCGGCATAGCTCATGGTCTGCGCCGACGCGGCGCCGATACCGCCTAAAAAGAATGACAAGACGCAGACAATGGCTGCTTGTTTAAGGATACGCATGGAGCCTCCCTCACCGTCCGTATGATCGTACCGGTGATTACCCTCTGAGAAAGTCATCCTAGCCCATCCTGAAACGAATTGCACAGACAGGACATGGGGTTGCTTTTCGCAATCGGCGTGCCGATACAGATGACGTGCCGTTCTTGCGGCCTACTCACACACTTTCCTCCCCCGTGGAAACGGGAGACGGCGCTCTTGCGCGGTGGAGGGGGCGCGGGCCGTGACGCTAGACGCGTCGTCGACGTCAGGCTCTGCCGCACCTCAGACGCTCCCTCCACCATGCCGCGCATGGTCCCCCTCCCCCGCTGCCAGCCTTTGTCGCTGTCATCTGACTTGGCATTGCTGAGTTCACATTTGATTAACCATCTTGGGCGACTTTACTAGAGGTTAGTTTGGCCGACCTGCGGCAGGCATCGAGGCTGGATTCGGCGCCCGGAGAGCGGTTCTTTGGAGAACCCACGCATGGACCGGCAGGCGGTCGCTCCTGAGGTGCAAGCCACCTCTTATATTCAACAGGCCTTGATATTCCACAGGGGAGGGCGTCTCGACGAGGCCAAGCGACTTTATGAAAGCGCGCTGGCGGGCGACTCGGGCAGCTTCGATGCGCTGCATCTTCTTGGAGTGCTTAGGCATCAGCAAGGGTTCTCCGCCGAGGCCCTGCGGTTCGTCGTTGCGGCACTCAACATTCAACCCGGATCGGCGGAAGCGCTAGCTAATTGCGGCGTTATTCTCGACGCTCTCAAGCACCATACGGCGGCGCTAGCCGCTTTCGAGCAAGTGCTGGAGATGCGACCAGCAGATGCTACTGCCCATTACAACCGAGGGCTGGCACTAAATAATCTTGGCCGCCACCTCGAAGCATTAAGAAGCTTTGAGAGGGCGCTGAACTTGGCTCCCGACTACGTCGATTTGCGTTACCAGCACGGCAACACGCTCTGCGTTCTCGGGCGTCACCAGCAGGCGCTTACGGATTATCAAATGGTCCTGGCCGTACGGCCGCAATACCTCCCCGCGCTCAACCGCTGCGGCAACACGCTGGTGGCCATGAAACGATGGGCTGACGCGCTTACAATGTACAACGCCGTACTCGCCATCGCCCCGACCGATGCCGAGGCTCTAAGTAATCGGAGCGTTGCGCTGTTGCAGTTGGGGCAATGCCGGGAGGCGATAGAAAGTTGCGACCGCGCGCTCGCGGCACGGCCTCAATACGCAGACGCTCTGTACAATCGTGGCAATGCGTTTCTGACACTCAAGCATTTCGAGGATGCTCGTTCCAGTTACGAGTTGGTGCTTGAATGCGTGGGAAATCATGTCGATGCGCTCAACAACCTGGGTTTGGCACTGAGCGAACTCGGGCACCTGGACGAGGCGCTGATCAAATACAATAAAGTTCTGGAGCTCGATCCGAACCATGTTGGTGCTTTACAGAACCGGGCAAATGCTCTCATCAACCTAAAGAGGTTCGAGGAAGCACTCGCGATTTGCGACAAAGCGTTGCCTGCGAATGCGGACCGGCCGGAGATTTATAACACACGCGGGGTGGCGCTGGGTGGAGTTGGGCGTCACGATGAATCACTGGCGAGCATTAATCGTGCAATAGCGCTAATGCCAGATTTTGTAGAAGCGCATTGCAATCGCGGCAGTGCTCTGCATGCGCTAAAACGACACGCGGAGGCCCTGACATGCTATGATCAAGTACTCGCGCTGCAGCCGGGATATGCGGCTGCACACTCGAATTGGGGCAACGCCCTGAAAGAGCTAGGGCGACTAGACGAGGCGCTGGCTAGCTACGACCGCGCGCTCACGCTTCAGCCGGAGTTGCCGGAGGCGCATTGTAACCGCGGCAACGCCTTGTTCGAATTGAAACGGCATGAGGAGGCTCTCGCAAGCTATGAGCGGTCGTTGACGCTGGAGCCGGAATTCGCCGTGGCCTACGCTAACCGCGGCCACGCTCTCAAGGAGCTAAGGCGATTTAATGAGGCGATAGCTAGCTATGAAAGGGCGTTGGACCTGCAACCCGATTTTGCCAATGGACACTTTGGTTTGGCGTTGTGCTGTCTTTTGATTGGCGACTTTGCGCGGGGCTGGCAGGAATACGAATGGCGGTGGGAAACCCAGGATCTAAAGATAGCCAAACGCGACTTCACGCGGCCACTTTGGCTCGGGGGCGAGGAGATCGCCGGCAAGACCATTCTGCTACACGCGGAGCAAGGTTTCGGCGATACGCTTCAGTTCTGTCGCTACGTGCCTCTAGTCTCCAAGCTGGGCGCACAAGTTATCCTAGAAGTTCCGACCCCTGTGGTCGACCTTATGCAATCACTGTCTGGCAAGCTCCGGATCGTCGCCCAAGGCGATCCGTTGCCGGCTTTCGATCTGCATTGTCCCTTGATGAGTTTGCCGCTTGCTTTTGAAACGCGACTCGAAAACATGCCAGGGCAGGTACCTTACCTATCTGCGCCTGAGAATAAACGAAACCGTTGGCGCGATCGCGTCGGGCAACACGATAAAGTCAGGATCGGTCTAGCGTGGACCGGCGCCCCGCGGAAGCACCAGCCTGCGGCCAACCGAGGCAATCGGTACCGCAGTATTAGCTTTGATCAACTTGCAGTTCTGCTCGACATCCATGGATGCGAATTTTACAGTCTGCAAAAAGGTGATGATGCCGTTGCGCAGTTACGTAATAGCGCCTTTCGCGGGCGTGTAATCGATTGGACCGACGACTTCGAGGATTTTGCAGACACCGCTGCTCTCGTTGAGAATCTCGATCTTGTTATTACGGTGGACTGCTCGGTCGCACATATTGCCGGCGCGCTCGGCAAGCCCTTTTGGCTGCTTAATCGTTATGACACGTGTTGGCGGTGGCTTCTCGATCGTGAAGACACTCCATGGTACCCGAGCGCTCGGCTGTTTCGGCAGGATGCGACACGCGTTTGGGACGGAGTGATCACGCGCATCCAGATCGAATTGAACGACTATCTCCAAAAACATGAGTGCTCAAGTTAGCCATTGTTTTGTGAGCCTGTCGCTGGCGGCTCGGTCTCGCCTCAATCATTGCCACGGAGCGTGGCCCGTTAGGAATCTCCGAACCTACCTTTGGCGGATCTTCCCGGTCGCTTTCAGATATCTATAATAGCGAGAAGTGGGTCAGAACCCGGTCCAAGCTGCCTGGTATTCCGCGAATTCAAGCTTAGCTCCGTAAGCCGCAGCAAATTCGGCAACCAATCTGCCTTTTCCTCCTATGGAGGGCTCTCCCACAAAGTTTAGCTGGTTTGGCGAACTTGAAACAAAAGGGCCATCGCGTGGGCAGTCATCGATAGCAACTAAGGTGTCCTTTCGGATGCTGCGGATGGCCACACACAGTTCTTTCAAGTGATGCGCCGCGGACGGATACCAGTAAACCCAGTCTAGATCGAAAGAGTTGAGATAGAGCATATCGATCGTTTTACCCCCGTCTAACAATCGGTCCGTCAATTGTTTCAGGAATCTTACGCTGTCGTCTTGGGTGAGCTGAACCCGATGACTGACGAGTTTCTTTGCTTCGGAGATGGAGTTTGGGCTGATATCGACGGAGTGCACCACAGAGTCAAAATCCTTCGAACAGATATATTTGTCAAACAACACTGTGCTTTGGCCGTCACCCTCCCAGTGTCCAGCCTTGCGAGCACAGCCGGTTTCCACAATGACTAGCGGATGAGAAAACTGATCAAGATACTCAAATATTTTCCGAAAGGTCTTTTCTCTTAAGCCTAATCGGGGGGCGGCCTCTTCGTTGAAGAACTTCCAGAAGGGGGCCGATTTCTGCATGGCTCGATAACCTCCGAAGCGGACATTGCGTGGCAGGGAGTTGATTCGTAATCGTCGCGAAGGCGATTGCAAAATCTTGAAGACCGCTCACCTCAACAGGCTGGACGTCGACCTTCACGGTATTCGCAGCCGACCTCAAATGGACAGCGCCGGGATCGGGGACCAAATGCTTGGGAAAATTCAAATTGAAGCGTGGTGTCCCGTCGGGTCGCTTGAGCGATGAAGGCAGAACCGCCAAACCATCGACCTCTTGCAGGCTTATCCTCATAATGGAGTTCACCGTTCCCACCGCGCGGAGATAAAATTCCCGACTGTCGCCAACGGGCTTTAGGCCAAGCGCGAATCAGCAAACGATCGACTGTATCGCCGAAGCGACGTGAGTCCAGGCAACTTTCTCGACCCGGCAAATAGACGCGATCAGCGTCAAATAGCAGAATTGACGATGGCTTGCGGTCGCACCCAGGCTTCCATGGCGTAACGATTCTGTGAATACGCGAAATGCGGCTTGTGAAACTGAAAGCACCTTCAATTGCCAAAGCTTAATCGAGCCGCCACGTCTCGGTAACCCGCCGTTCCCACGTATCGCCGGAAGGTGAGACCGCCTTTCTGCGCTCCTCAAGAACGCGTCGCGGGTCTCAAATCCGCGCGCCACGCCGCCGCGGCCTCAGGGTGACAGCCATGTGTGATCAGAAAGCGCTAAGTTCCACGCTCACGCCGCCGCGCTGCCCGAGTTGCGCGCAGCCGATGCGGCTTGCCAAACGCACGTCGAGGTTCGACGGGTTGCCGGATCTGGCGACTTTCGAGTGCCGCGCCTGCGGCGTGTCGCATATCGAGGCGATATGAGAGCGGCGACGGTGGTCCGGACAAATTTGAGACGGCGCTGACTGCAGCGCCAAGTCACCATTGATTGCATGCCCAAACGGTGTCTGAGAGGAATTCGAAGTCAAGATGGTGGGCAAGCATGCAATGAATAACTCTGCCTCTGCGGCAGTCTTACGTGTAGTGAGCCAGGACACTGAGCCGGGTCAGCTGAGCTAGGCCGCGTCTCACTTCGCCGACACGGTGGTATCGACCTTCTTCCAGGTCGGGTCCGGATTGAACGACGTCATCTTCTCAGCGATGGCGGCGGTGTCCGGTCCGAGATCCTTTTGATAAACCTGACCGGCATAATTGACGATGAACGTCATCACACCGGAATTGCGGTACTCGGCCGGATAGGCGACCAGCCCAAAACCACCGATCATCTTGCCGTCGACGACATAATCGGCAGTGCCGCCTTCGGCTGCCGGGCCCTGCTTGGTCAGGATCTTGTAGTAATAGCCGTGATAGGGCGAACGGCCCTCTCCGGCGTGATAGCCCTGGCGCGTCGCCGCGGCGAACAATTCGCCGAGCGGGCTCTCCTCTTCGCCCTGTGCACTCGGCCAATAGAGCCCGTCCTTCTTGCCCTCGGTGCTGATGAAACGCTGGGCATAGACGCCCACGCCCGCGCCGCGATCCTTGTCGGCATAGTCCTTCTGCGCGTCGACATAAGCGAGCGCGGTCTGGATCGTGTCGAGCTCGTTGTGGCCGATGCGCCGGAAGAGGATTTCGCGGCGGCCCTCGTCGGTGTCGAACGACCAGGTGCCGTTCTTGTTCTTCTCGAGCGGGATCGGGAACGGATAGTCGTTGTCGCCGATCACCAGCACGGCTTTGGCGTCGCCCGACATCGCGATCTGATGTTTCGTGTCGAAGGACTTGACGAAGCGCGCCCGCACCGCGTCGTCCGCCACTTTGTCGCCGGACGAGATGATGTCCTCGCCGTCCTGTCCGAGCACGGCGAGCGCCGCCTTCTGGTCGCCGCTGCGCGCCGTGGCGACCAACGCGTCGACCGCGTCCTGCGGCGTCTTATAGTCCTGTTGCGCGAAGGCCGTGGACGCCGAAGCCGCGATGAGGATCGCCGCGATCAGCAAAGTCGGCATTGCGAATATCTTGTTCATGACAGCCTCAGTTCTTTGCTCTGCTTGTTGCTCGAGTGTTGCCTTGATCGCATTCAGTGCGACAGCGGCGGTCCCGCCGGCACATGCGCACCCGATGCAACCCATTCTCTGTAGGTTTCGAATTTGACGCCGAGCTTGTCGTAAAAAACCCGCAGATAGCCGTCCGACCCGCGCACCACCGCGTCGGGCCTGACGGTTTGCACGTCCTGCGCCATGACGCCGACGTAAGTCCTGTCGCCGCCGTTATAGACGAAGCGGTAGAAGCCGAGGCCGTCGTCGAGACGCCCGAGCAGCGCGATGTCGTGCTTCAATCTCACGTCCGACCGCCGTCCACCGCCACCGCCGCCACCACGACCG
This sequence comes from uncultured Alphaproteobacteria bacterium, assembly GCA_963761185.1. Classification (GTDB taxonomy): domain Bacteria; phylum Pseudomonadota; class Alphaproteobacteria; order Rhizobiales; family Xanthobacteraceae; genus BOG-931. Next base: position 1,831,831 of record CAVXFY010000009.1, on the reverse strand, counting down.
CCGCCTCCGCCACCACGGCCTCCACCACCGCCGCCGCCGCGCGCGACACCGCCACCCCCTCCGCCGCCGCGTGCAACGCCGCCGCCCCCGCCGCCGCCGCGACCTCCGCCGCCGCCGCCGCCGAGACTGGCGCGGCCGCGCGCCGCCTCGAGATTGGCCGTGCGTCCCGAACTGATATTGCCGAGCGCATTGCCCGGACCGCGGCCGCCGCCCGCCGCCGGCCGGTTGACCGCCGGCCGCGCGGCTGCTGCGCCGCCGCCGCCGCCGGGACGATTACCGCCGCCGGAAATATTCGGCCGATTGCCGGCGCCGCCGCCGAGATTGGCATTGCCGCCGCCGATATTCGGGCGATTGCCCGCGCCGCCGGCGCCCGGATTGAGCACCTGATTGCCGGAGCGGCCGCGGAAATCCATGCGGTTCTGCGCGCCGCCGCCGATATTGCGATCGCCGCCGAATTTCGCCGCGACATTGGCGTTGGAATAACGCACGCCCTGACGATGCGCCGGATTGTGCGTCCAGTTATTGTTGCCGCGATTGATATTGTTGATGTTGGTGTTGCGGTTGACGGTGATGTTGTTGCCGCCCCAGTTGACGCCGCCGCCCCAATATCCGCCCGACGCCCAGCGGCCGAGCGCGTAGCCGGCGCCAAAGGCAAGCCCGGTCGCGATCACGCCGGCGGCGATATAGCCCGGCGCCGGCCAGTAATACGGCGGATAGGCCGGATAGGGCCACGGGCCATAGACCACGGACGGATCGTAATACGGCACATAGAGCGTGTTCGGATCCGTCGGCGCGATGACAATGACCGGCTGGCCGCCTTGTTGCTGCGTCGACACGGTCTGCTGCTGGTTCGAGGCAAGCGTGTTGTTGGCTTGCGCCTTGCTGCGCAGGCGCTGGATCGCATCCATGATGTCGGGCTGCTGCGCCAGCACGGCATCGCCGAGCTGCTGCGTCCAGCTCAATTTCGTGCTCATCATGTCGAGCACCGAGGGCGTCGCGACGAGCGACTTGACGCTGTCGTCCCAGCTCTGCTGATCGACCGCGGCTTTGAGCGCGTCGCCTTTCAGGTTCTTGTTGGCCTGCGCCCAACGGTCCGCTTCCACCACTTCGAGCGGATAGGTCGAGGCCATGAGGATTTCCGACAACAGCGCGTCGGGATAAAGCGCGATCGGCGCGACCAGCGCGTCGAGCTGGCCTGTGCTCAGCAACTGCTGCGCGGGCGCCGAGGCCGGCGGCGCCGCGGCCTGCTGATCGGATGGCGTCTGCGCATTGGGTGTCTGCGCCAACGCCGCACACGGCAGAGACAGCACCAGCGCTAGAGCCAGCACCTGTTTCGAGATGGCCATCATTTTTTCCTCCTCGGCCTTTCCGGCCGTTCCGCGCTCACTGTTGGAATGCAAAAACCTTGTTCCAGTCACGTTTCATATCGACCACGGTCCAGCCCCTGGCATTGGCCTCGTCGAGCGCCTTGTCGAGCCGCCCGACCGCCGATTGCCGGTCATAGGCATATTCGCGTTCGGCGTCGGTGTGATGCACGAGGCCCATGAAGCGCCCGCCGGTCCCGGCCGCCGTCCATTCCAGCATCTGCTGATCGCCGTCGGAATTGCCAAAGGCGAAGATCGGCCGGCGGCCGATGAAACGGTTGATGCCGACCGGCTTGCCCGGCCCGTCGTTGACGAATTCGACCTGCGGCAGCTTCATCAGCACCGGCTTGCCGTCGGCGCCCATTTCGAATTTGACGACGCCCGAAGAGCCGACGACCTGCTCGGGCGGGATACCATACACGCGTTCGGTCCACGGCCGCATGAATTCGATGCCGCCGCCGGAGACGATGAATGTCTTGAAGCCGTTGTTGCGCAGATAGCGCAGCAGTTCCTGCATCGGCTGATAGGTCAGATCCGTGTAGGGCCGCTTGAAACGCGGATGCCGCGCCGTGGCGATCCAATCGAGGACGGTTTTGGTGAAGTCATCGACCGTCATGCCAGAATGCGTCGCCATCACGATTTCGAGAAGGCCCTTCTCGCCCGCCGCCGCCAACGCCCGCTTGTCGCCGTCGAGCAGCGCCTTGAACGGCTCTTTGGTTTTCCATTCCGGATGCTGCGGCACCATCCGCTTGAGCTCGTCGATCGCGAAGGCGACCTGGAAATACATCGGCTGCTCGCACCATAGCGTGCCGTCATTGTCGAAGGTGGCGATGCGCCGCTCGACCGGGACGAAATCGGCCGTCCCTTGCGCCGTCACGCGATCGACGAAATCGGTAATGGATTTCTTCACCGCGCCGTCGTTCCACGACGGCAGCGGATCGGGCAAGGGCGCAGCCGGCGCGATGGATTGCGCAAAGACGTCGCCGCCGCCGAACACAGCCGCGGCGAGCAATACCGCAAATAAAGCACGCCGGCAGAAATTCATCTGCGTCCTCTCAAGTTCGTCTCTTCAGGCGCGGCGGCGCTTGGGCGCCGCCGGAAAAACATGACGCCGCTTACTTCGCCGGCTGGCCGGCCATCATATTCTTGATCAGACCGACAACCGCCGTGACGACCGCGCCGGCGACGCCGCCGCCGACCGCCTGGCCGAGCACAGTGCCTATATCGACGTTACCCGCCGTGCCTTGCAGCATCGGCAACAAAGCGGTGAGCAGCGTGCCGCCGCCCGCGCCGCCGATGGCGCCGGCAATGGTGTTGCCAAGCGCGCCGAGGTCGAGGTTCTTCATCGTGGCGCCCGCGGCATTGCCGCCGACGGCGCCGGCGATGAGCTGGATGATCAGATTGACCAACGTAGCTGACATGGCATTTTCTCCCGGTTAGCGTGTGAACTCGCGTTTCTTCTTTGTTGTTGCGATCGTGTCGCCGCGCGGCACGATCGAAGTCAGCATCCGATCTCATGACACCGGCGACGGTCAGTCGCTTTGCGTCGGATGCTGCAACTGATCACGCCGCTTCAGGCCTCTATCGCCTTGCACGACGTCGTCTTGAGACCTGCTGCGCATTTCGCTCACTCCCATTCCGTTTACTTCAAGTCACAGGCCGATTATCCCTTCGGCAGCTGGATCTTCTCGTGCGGCAGGCCGCTGTCGTCGATATCGAAGTCCGGATCGAAAATCGTTTTGCCTTGCGCGCCGAGGAAGGCGGGCTGGGCCTTGATCCACAGGCTCGGCTTCATCTCCTTGGCATAGGCGACAAGCCGCGCTTCCAAATCGCTTGTGATCTCGGGGAACTGATCCGCGACATTGTGCTGCTCGCCCGGGTCTTCAGCGAGGTCGAACAGCTCGGTCTTTCCGGGAAGCAACGCGATCTTGACGAGCTTCCAGTTGCCTTTGCGGATGGCGCCACGAAAGGCTTCGACGTTGATCAGAATATCCTCGTGCGGTGACGGCTGTCCCTCCGCCAAGGTCGGCCAGGCATTCTTGCCGTCGAAGGGGTGGTCCGGACTGCCCTTCGCCCCGGCCAGCGCCAGCACCGTCGGCATCACATCGACCATGCTCAACGGTTCATTGACGATGCGCGGGTTGAGCGTGCCGGGCCAATAGAAGATGGTCGGAACCCGGACGCCGCCTTCATGCAGCGAGCCCTTGCCGCCGCGCAGGTCGCCGTTCGAGGCCGGCGTCTTGGCGCCCAGCTCCACGCCGCCGCTTTCCTCGCGCTCTTCCGGCGACCGTGCGCCGGTGGCGAATAATGCGCTCGTCGCGCCGCCATTATCGCTGCTAAACATGATGAGCGTGTTGTCGAGCATGTTCTTCTGCTTCAGCGCGGTCACGATCCGCGCGACTTGCGTGTCCAGATCTGTGATCATGGCGGCATAGATGTGCCGGTGCACATCGCCGGCGGCATTTTTGTAGGCGTCGACGTCTTCCTTAGGGGCCTGGTAGGGAGCGTGCGGCGCCAGGGAAGCGACATAGAGAAACAACGGCGCGGACGTGTCGTGCGACTTGATGATGTTGACGGCTTCGTTGCCGATCAGCGTCGTGAAGTAGCCGTCTTCCTTGAGAAACTTGCCGTCCCGCTGCCAGTCGATGATCCCGCCGCGCTCTTTGCTGAAATAGTCCACCTCGCCGACCAAGTTACCGTAGAAATGATCGAAGCCGCGGTTCTGCGGCCAGAATTTTCTGTCGGCATGGCCGAGGTGCCATTTGCCGACCATCGCCGTTTGATAGCCGACGTCTTTCAAAGCTTGCGGCAGCGTGCGCTCGTCGGTCGCCAGTCCGAAGGTGTGGCTGGGGAAGATGACCAGCGTCTGCAGACCGTAGCGCATGGCATAGCGCCCGGTCATCAGTTCCGCCCGCGACGGCGTGCAAACCGGCATGCCGTAAAAGGACTCCGCCCGCACGCCTTCGCTTGCGAGCTTGTCGATATTCGGCGTCTTGATGTCGCTGCCGCGATAGCCGAGGTCGGCGTTACCGAGATCATCGGCGAGGATGATCACGATGTTCGGCTTGTTGGCCTGCTGGGCCCGGGCGGAATTGGCAAGACCGCTCGCGGATAGGAGCGATGCAGCCAGCAACGCGCTGCTGCTGAGCAGGAGATCGCGCCGTTTCAGGCTGCTTTGCGTGCCGCCGTTATCCGGGTTTCGATGTAGTCGCTCCCTGCTCATAACGCGCTTCTTTCCCTGTTACGCGTCGGAAACCGACACGTCTCGTAGGCGTGGCGTATAGCCAGTAAGCGAATTCTCCTCCTCGACGATCTGTTCTCCTTCGCACGCTGCCTATTGGCGTGGGCGTAGCTTGAGCGACGACACACCCAAAACAGCGTTCACGGCGATTGAGCCTTGCAGCGAAAGCGGCTGCAGCGCGAAGGTGCGCGCGGAGCCGCCAACGAGCACATTCGCGCCGCCGCCGATGGCGAAGCCGACATCGCCGCTCACCCCGACATATTCGCCGGCCAGTGCGCCGGGATCGACGCCGGTCGTCGGCGCGAACACGCCCCAACCCAGCACGCTGCCGGCGCTGATGCCGACATCGAGACCCACCGTGTTGATGGCGCCGTCATAATATTGCGGCGGCGCCGACGCCAAAGTCGGCGTGTAGGTGCACTCCATCGGCTGATGGCCGAAAATGATGAAGCCGATATTCGGATTGACTTTGCAGACCAGCGAGCCAACCTGCGTCCAGGGTTGCTGCTGGGCCTCCGCTGCCGCGAAACTCGAGACCACAATCAATACCGCGAGTGCCGCAGCACAAAAGCGATTGAAGCGCATAATTCACAGTCCCCTTGGTTGAACGAGAAGAATTTCCGCGGACTCAAGCAGTCTACGGACCGAGCAGGCGCTGGGCGACGGCAAGCTCCCTTGCACACCTTCTCTCTTTGCCGGCGGCGTCGGCTGCGCGCGCCCGCGACATGGCCCGCCTGATCGCCCTGACGGTCACCCGCTTGATTTCGCCGAGTCTCACCTCGGCAGCCGCGATGGAATGCGGCGTCGGCTGATCGCTCATGCCGGCGCTGATGCCCTGCGGCGCGAATTTTCCGGAAGCCGCGATGGCTTCGAGTTTGGCGTCGATGCGGCCCTGCGTGGCGTCGATAGCGGCCGAGCACGGCCCGGCATAGGTCGCCGATATCGACGCCGCGAACAGCGCGACGCCGCATAGCAATCGCAAAAGGATCTTGGTGGGCGTCCCGGCCGGATTTGCCGCCTCATGCATTCCGCGCATTGAATTGCTCATCTCTCACTTGTTTGCCTTTGCTGGCGCCGGTGATGCCGGCTCCCGCAGTTTTCGCACGTCCCGCGCCATTTCGAGACAGGTGATCAGCTCGGTATAGCTCGAATCGCCGCCCATCCGCGATTTATCGGTGCAGTGCCTTTTGTCGTCGGCGTTGAACGTCGACCACTCCTTGCTCAATGTCTCGCGGTCGGTCTTCTCTCCAGCCATGCATTGATCGAACGCCACTTTCGGATCGCCGACGGTCAGCGAGCCGCCGGACTGATCGACGATGCCGTGACAGACCTGTTCGACATGCAGCACGGGAATGTCGTCGGCGCGCGCCGGCCCCATCGCCCACGCAACCGCAAGCGCCGCGCCGACCAACGTGAAGTGAATGCGCATTTGATCCCCCTTTATGTAAGGCGCGGCGGACGGCCGGATGGCGCCCCCGCCGCGTCGTTGTTTCACTATTGCCCTTCGTGAGACTTCATCATCTCCTCGATCTTCGCCTTGACGGCGGAAAGATTGAAGGACGCAGACTGCTGCATCGGCGGGAAGTCAATGAACGATTGCGCTGCCGCTCCCACGGTTTGCTGGACTTGGACGAAACGCCAGAACTCGCGCGCCATGAAGTCGTTCATGTAGCCGCCGCCCTGGTCGTTGAGCGTTTCAGCGCGGATCGACGGCGTCCGCTCGAACGGATCCTGGCGCAGATTGACGATCGTCGGCATATCGGTCGACACCTTCTCGCCCGGCCAGCCGAACGGCTGCTGGTAGAACTGGAATTTGAAGTCGTCGATGCGGATGGCGCCCAGTTGCGACTCGCCGAAGTAGAATAGCTCATGTCGCGCCGACGGTCCCTTGCCAGTCAAGAGGTCCACCTGGTTGTAGCCGTCCAAGTGGTTCTTGTAGGTGCGGTCGCCGATCTTCAGGCCTTGCAGCAGCTGCTGGGTGACGTTGGGATTGCCCGCCGCCGCAACCAGCGTCGGCAGCCAGTCGAGGCCGGAAAAGATGCCGTTCTCCACTGAGCCCGGCTTGACCTTGCCCGGCCAGCGGATGATCGCCGGCACGCGGAAGCCACCCTCGTACACCGTGCCTTTGGTGGCACGGAACGGCGTCATGCCGCCGTCCGGCCAGGTAAAGACTTCGGCGCCGTTGTCGGTGGTGAAGATCACGATGGTATTGTCGGCGACGCCGATATCGTCGAGGTGCTTCATGAGATCGCCGATGTCGTCGTCCATCTGCGCCATGCCGGCTTCTTCCAGGCCGTAATTGCTCTCATAATTCATCTTCGCCTGGTATTTCTGCGCGAGATAGGTGAAGACGTGCATGCGGGTCGTGTTGTGCCAGATGAAGAACGGCTTGCCCGCTTGTTTGGCTCGATCCATGAAGCCCTTGCTCTGTTCGACGAGAACTTCGTCGAAGGTCTCCATGTCGTATTTGGCGTCGCGGCCCTTCTGCCACATCTGGTGATCGGCGCTCATGTCCTTGAACGGCTTCAGCGGCCCTTCGTCGACAATGCGCTGCTTGCCGACTTTGCCCCAGCGCGGCATCACGGTTTGATCGTCGACATCGGTCGCGTAGGAATGAACCAGATTGCGGGGGCCGTATTTGTCGATCCAGTCCTGCGGATAGTCGAACCAATACGGATCCGACATCGCATCGAGATGATAGAGGTAACCGAAAAATTCGTCGAAGCCGTGCAGCGTCGGCAGATACTTGTTCAGGTCGCCGAGATGGTTCTTGCCGAACTGTCCAGTTGCATAGCCCATCGATTTGAGCAGCAGCGCGGTCGTCACCGATTCGTCGGGCATGCCGACGTCGGCGCCGGCCTGGCCCACAGTCGTGAGGCCGGTGCGCAGCGGGATTTGCCCGGTGATGAAGTTGGCGCGGCCGGCAGTGCAGCTCGCTTCGGCGTAATAATCGGTGAAGCGCATGCCGTCGGCGGCGAGCTTGTCGAGGTTCGGGGTCTTGCCCGACATGATGCCTTGATGGTAGGCGCCGATATTGAACCAGCCGACATCGTCACCCATGATGACGAGAATGTTCGGCGGCTTGCCCGACGGCGCGGGCTGCGCCTGTGCCATTTGAACGGGCGCGGATGCGCCCAATGCGGATGCGGCGGCAAGCGTCGTGCTGCCAAGCAGAATTTTACGGCGATTGACGGCGCGATTTTCTAGGTTCGACTTATCTCCGTTGTCTTGACCGGACATTTCTCACTCCCTGCTCTGGTGACACATCGGAATCCGACGTGACTCGTTGACGTATCCACCGCTTCCGCATGGCGCGCGGCCGGGCGATAGCGGCGGCAGTAATTCGGCGCGCACAGATGCGAGCCGCCTTTGATGACCTTGCGCGGAATCTTGATTGCCGGCTGGCAGGGGTCGTAGCTCCCCTCCTCGCGGCCGCCGCGCGGATTTTCCGGAACGCAGCACGCCTTTGATGCATCGGCTTTGGGCGCGTCGGCGTCGTGTTTTACGGACCACCAATCCACGGTCCATTCCCAGACATTGCCGATCATGTCGTAGACGCCGTAGCCGTTCGGCGGAAACGACAGAACCGGCGAAGTGCGCTCGAAGCCATCGTCGCAGCGGTTCTCGAACGGAAAATTTCCCTGCCAGGTATTGGCGAGATGTTTGCCGCCCGGCGCGAGCTCGTCGCCCCAGGCGAACTCGGCGCCGTCGAGACCGCCGCGGGCGGCGTATTCCCATTCGGCCTCGGTCGGCAATTCCTTGCCGGCCCATTTGGCGTAGGCGAGCGCGTCGGCAAAGGCGACGTGCACGACGGGATGATTGTCGAGCGCGTTGATATTGCTCTTCGGCCCGTAAGGGTGCCGCCAGTTCGCGCCTTTGAGGAAACGCCACCACTCGCCCCAATTTTTCAGATCGACCGGATGATCCGGCGGCGTGAAGACGAGCGAGCCGGCATAGAGCATGTGCGGCAGCGCGCCAGGATAGTTCTTCGGGTCGGGCGCGATTTCGGCGACGGTGACGTGGCCGGTGGCGCGGACGAAGTCCTTGAACTGCCGGTTGGTCACCGGCGTGCGATCGATAAAGAAACCATCGACGCCAACGCGATGAACCGGCGCTTCTTCGGCGTAGTGCTTGTCCGATCCCATGCGGAACGTGCCACCTGGAATCCAGATCATGTTCGGCGACGCCGATGGCTCGGCGCACTCGCGTGACGCAACTTCACTATCGCCCACGGGCTCCTCGCGTTACACGCATCCAGCCGTACATTCGTCTATTCGTCTATTCGTCTATTCGTCTATTCGTCTATTCGTCTATTCGTCTATTCGTCTATTCGTCTATTCGTCTATTCGTCTATTCGTCTATTCGTCTATTCGTCTATTCGTCTATTCGTCTATTCGTCTATTCGTCTATTCGTCGCGCCGGGCGTTTCAAAAATCCATTATATCGAAACGATGGCCTTTTCTTTTGTCAGAACTTCCGGCCGACTTTGGCAAGACTATCGGCGATTATATCCGATGGGAACCTGACAAACGCTTTTGACGATGATTTTTGTGCTGCGCAAACGTAAAATTTTATGAGTTCCATCCGAGCAAACGATCACTGGAACACTTCAACTTCCTCAAAGCGTTAGACCAGCGCTGTGACGAATGAGCAACGCCGCGCGCAAATCGGTCGGCAGCCATGCGGATTTGAGCACGCCGGCCGATGCCATATGAGAGGTTGTCGGCTAAGCTTTCGACTGCAATGAAGCCTTGCCTTGAGCAGTGCGGGCCAACAAAGCCTGGGGGGCGCTCATGGATTCGAATCTCGGGTCAAAGCTTGGCGTGTTGCGTTTGCTAGCTGCGCCCGGTCGAAGAATGGCTGGCCGGTCGCGCATGCGATTTGGCTTCGCGGTATTTCTTTGTCTGGTCGCGAGCGTTGGCACGCCAAGCGTCTCGCGCGCCGACGAGGGCGGTGTGAGCTTTTGGCTTCCCGGCTTATTTGGCAGCCTTGCAGCCGCCCCCCAGCAACCGGGATGGTCCGCGGCTTTTATCTATTATCATACCACCGTGTCCGCGGGCGGCGACGTAGCCCTTCAACGCGAGTTTGAAATCAAAAATATCCCGGTTGGTCTGACGGCAACGGCGCATGCGAATGCCAGCCTGAATGCGACCGGAGATCTTGGTCTATTTATTCCGAGCTACGTGTTCGCAACACCGGTCTTCGGCGGCCAAGCAGCTGTGAGCTTGATGACAGTAACGGGCAATACGAGCACATCCTTGAACGGGACCGTGACCGGAACACTCACGCCGCCCGGCGTGGCGTTCATGCGGTCCGACAGCATCAGTGACTCGACGACGGGCTTTGGCGATCTGTACCCGATGTTCACGCTGCGCTGGAACGCGGGCGTCAACAACTTCATGACCTATGTCACCGGCGATATACCTGTCGGCGCCTATAATTCCTCCAACCTGGCGAACATCGGCATCGGTCACGGCGCGATCGACGCGGGTGCCGGCTACACCTATTTCAACCCGCAGACGGGCCACGAATTTTCCGCGGTCGGGGGTTTTACCTATAACTTGACCAACCAGGCCACCGATTACCAGAACGGCGTCGATTTTCATTTGGATATGGCGGCGTCGCAGTTTCTGTCCAAACAGTTCTTCGTCGGTGCCGTCGGCTATTTATACGACCAAGTTTCTGCTGATAACGGGTCTGCCCCCATTCTTGGTCCGATCGAGTCGCGTGTCGCCGGCGTCGGACCGCAGGCGGGATACATCTTTCCGGTCGGGGACATGCAGGGTGTCGTAAATCTGAAGGCATATGTTGAGTTCGACAACCACGACCGGCCCGATGGCTGGAACACCTGGGTTACGTTCTCAATCTCGCCGCCGGCGCCGCCATCGGCCGCGCCATCGCCGATGCTGACCAAGGCGCCGCCGCGCGGTTGACGCGTTCTATTCCTCGCCCACCAGATCGCGGCGCCGTCCCTCGAGCGCCGCGGAATAACGCCGCAACACATAGGCCTCGGTGAGGAGCCCGACGACGTGACGGTCGGTGAAGGAATCGACGACCGCGAGCATTTCCGCCTCGGCGCGGTCGAAGGCCAGCACCGCTTCCTTCACCGCCATGCCCGGCAGCAGCATGTCCTCGCGATGATGCAGCAGGTTCTTGATCGACTCATCGGGCTCGTGCTCGGCGGCATGCGCGTCCGCCACCACGATGAGTCCGACATAGCGATCGGCCTCGTCGACGGCGATCACCGACGCCGCGGAGCCGAGCGGAAATGTCTCGCGGAAGACGCCGATGGTCGAAATGGCGCTCACCGTCTGCACGTCCTGACGCATCATCTTCTCGACGGTGAGATCGCGCATCCAGCCGACATCGGCGGCGCTGCGGATGGTTTCGCCGCGCAAATGGAAGCGCCACGTTGCGAAGGAATAGCCGAACACTTCGCGCGTCACCTGCGCCGCGATGATCACCGCGATGAGCACCGCCGTCGTCAGCCACAAATCGCCGGTGGTTTCCAGCGCGATGAAGATCATCGTCAGCGGCCCGCCGATCACCGCCGCCGCGAGCGAACTCATGCCGATCACGGCATAGGCGTTGGGGTCGAAATAGACGGTCGGCCAGAACATCGTCAGCGCCACAGCCAGAAGATGACCGCCGAGCGCGCCGATCAACAGCGAGGAGAAAAACATGCCGCCGCGAAATCCGGAGCCGAGCGAGGCGATCGAGGCGATGATCTTAAGCAGAAACAGCAGCGCCACGGCGCGAAACGACAGATCGAGCATGCCGGCAACCCGTAAGGCGCCGTGACCGGACGACATCACCTGCGGCGACACGATCGCCAGGAGGCCGACAACGAGGCCGCCCAGCATGGTGCGCAACGCCGGACGCAGCTTGAGCCGCGCAAACATGGTTTCGCTGATGGCGACGCCGCGCATGAGAAGAATGCCGAGCGCCGCCGACAACAAGCCAAGCGCGGCGGCGAGCACGAGATCGTGGCCGGTGATGGTCATCGTCTCGGGCGGCACCACGCCGAGGTCGGCCGGCGACAGGGATCGCGCCACCAGAAAGCCGACCAGCGCCGAGATGCCGACCGGCGCGAGGCCGCTCGGCGAATAGCTGCCGATGATCAGCTCGAAACCATAAAACGCGCCGGCGAGCGGGGCGCCGAAGGCGCCGGCGATGCCGGCGGCGGCGCCACAGCCGACGAGGATACGCAAGTCGCCGCGGCGCAGGCGAAACGCATTGCCGATGCGCGAGGCGATGCCGCTGGCAAACTGCGTATAGCCGGCCTCGAGCCCGACCGACGCTCCGACGCCGCTCGACCATACCGTCTGCGCCGCGACGATGACGCTGCCGAGAAGCGACATGCGGCCGCCATGCAGCGCATTGGCTTCGATCGGATCGATTTCCCGTTCCGGGCGCCAGCGCTGGATCAGTTCGCTCGACACCCCGAAAATGATGCCGCCCAACAGCGGCACCGACAGCGCCAGAACCGGATCGAGCGACAACCGCGCGGACAGGCGTTCGCCGTGTTGCAGATTAAAGAACACTTCGTGGAGCAGATCGACGGCCGCGCCCATCAGAGCGACGACCAGACCCCCGGCCACACCGACCAACGCCGCGAGCCCGATCAGACTCGATTCCCGCGCGCGCACCAAAGCGCGCAGGCGCCGGGGGATCTCAAATCTGGCCGACGCCCACGCGGTCAAGGCGCACCACCGGCAAGACACATATCAGGACATAGATAATGTGCGAACGGAACCCCGCCGCGCGCCGCCGGTTCATGAAACAGTGCTTGCAGCAGTTCTTGCGACAGTTCTTGCGACAGTTCTTGCACCGGGCTTTGCCGCGCCCATAAGGCGCAGATTGAGGAGCACGCCTTGCGTTCGATCCAGGCCATCATCGCTGCTTCCGTCGCCGGAATCGTTACCCTCGCCGGCGGCCCGATTGTGGCGCAAACGGGTGCCAGCTTGCTTAATGGCACGGCGGCATTTGGCGATTGGCGAACCGACCGTCCGGGAACGCGGCGGCTGATCAGGGCGCAGGATTTACCGGCGCCTGATATGGCCGAGTCGGCACGGAATTTCGTCCGAATAGTGCACCGCACCAATGAGCAAAAGCCAATCGTCCCAAACGGCTTTGAAGTCAACCTGTTTGCGTCCGGCCTCGCCGGGCCGCGGATCATCCGCACCGCGCCCAATGGCGACATTTTCGTTGCGGAAAGCGGTGCCGGCCGCATTCGCGTGCTGCGGCCGAATGGCACGGCAGCGGCAGAGCCCTCGGTCTTTGCCTCGGGTTTACGTTACCCCTTTGGAATCGCCTTCTACCCGCCCGGCAATGACCCGCAATGGGTCTATATCGGCAACACCGATTCCGTCGTCCGTTTTCCCTATCGCAACGGCGACCTGACGGCGCGCGGCGGCGCAGAATCCGTGGTGCCGCATTTGCCGGTCGGCGGACACGTCACCCGCGATGTCGCGTTCTCGCCGGACGGCAGAACGATGTATGTCTCGGTGGGCTCCGCATCCAATGTCGCCGACGGCATGGAAAAACTTTCCGGAACCGAATTGCAGAACTGGGTCGCAAGTCATCCGCTCGGCGCGACCTGGGCAGCGAGGCCGGGCGCGCCGACGTGCTGGCCTTCGATCCTGACGGCCAGAACGAGCGCATTTTCGCGACCGGCATCCGCAATTGCGTCGGCTTGGCGGTCGCGCCGCCGGACGGCACGGTATGGTGCTCGACCAACGAGCGCGACGGGCTCGGCGACGATACGCCGCCGGATTACATTACGCGTGTACGCGAGGGCGCGTTTTACGGCTGGCCCTGGTACTATATCGGCGCGCATGAAGATCCGCGCCGCAAAGGCGAGCGGGCGGATCTCGCAGGCATGATCACGATCCCTGACGTTTTGTTGCAAGCGCACTCGGCCTCGCTTGGCATGACGTTTTATGACGGCGGACAATTTCCGGCTGAATACCGCGGCAGCATTTTCGCCGCCGAGCACGGGTTGTGGAATTGTTCCAAGCGCACCGGCTACAAAATCATCCGCGCCATCGTGAAGGACGGCGTTCCGATCGGCGAATATGAGGATTTCGTCACCGGTTTCGTCATCAGCGATGCCGAGGTCTGGGGCCGCCCGGTCGGCGTGACCGTGGATAAAGACGGCGCGCCGCTCATCTCCGAGGATGCAAGCGGCACCATCTGGCGCATCACTTACGCGGGAAAAGCCGCGCAGGCGCAGTGAAACGTCCCGCGCATCTGCCGGGCGCCGCGTGGAGCCGAACGGTGGCGAGCTACCGCCAGCACGTCCGCCCGCCGGTAACTTCCGGCCAGCAGGCTCTCGCCCGGAACAGCCGATGCCACAAGGCGTTAGTGACCATAGCCGGGTGGCATTCCGCGATGGTTCCATACGCAGCCGACGTTCTTTCGCGTCTTGTGTCCAACTTCCACACTGACCCGACTCCGCCAGCCCGGAAACGGACCGCGGAGGGCGTTGCCGCCGCTCGGTCAGAGGCCGAGCCGGACGCCATGCCAAAGACGATCATAAGCAGGATCGTCGAGACCGATATCCCGGCCCGCCTCGACGCTTTGCCGTTCGGGCGATTTCACCTCCTCGTGATCGCGGCGCTCGGCATCACCTGGATTCTCGACGGGCTCGAAGTGACGCTGGCCGGAGCGCTATCCGGCGAACTCAAAGATCGCGCCGCTTTGGGCCTGAGCAACACGCAAGTCGGTTTTGCCGGGAGTTGCTATCTCTTCGGCGCGGTGCTCGGCGCGTTCTTCTTCGGCTGGCTGACCGATCGGCTCGGCCGCAAGAAGCTGTTCACGATCACGCTCGCTATTTACCTTCTCGCCACCGCGGCGACCGGACTGTCGTGGAACGCATTCAGCTTTTCTCTGTTCCGCTTTCTCACCGGCGCCGGCATCGGCGGCGAATACACCGCCATCAATTCGACAATCCAGGAGCTTATCCCGGCACGGTTCCGCGGCTTTACCGATCTCCTGATCAACGGCAGCTTTTGGGTCGGAGCGGCTTTTGGCGCGGGCGGTTCCCTCGTCCTTCTCGATCCCGCCGTCATCGATCCGGCAATCGGCTGGCGGCTTGCTTTTCTGATCGGGGCGACTATCGGACTTGTGATTCTCCTGATGAGACTCTGGATTCCGGAAAGTCCGCGCTGGCTGGTCACCCATGGCTTCCCGAAAGCCGCCGACACGGTCGTGCGCGGCATCGAGGCGCATTTTCGCGGCGCAGGTTTGCGCGGAGTGAAGCCGGCCGATCATCGGGCACGGCTGCGGATGCGCAGTCACACACCACTGTCCGAGGTCGCGCGCACCTTGTTCGTGACCTATCGCCGGCGCACGCTGGTGGGCTTGAGCCTGATGTCGGCGCAGGCCTTCTTCTACAATGCCATCTTTTTCACCTACGCATTGATCCTGACCGACTTCTACGGCACGCCGGCGGATCAGGTCGGCTGGTACATTCTGCCGTTTGCGGCGGGCAATGTGCTCGGACCCATTCTGCTGGGCCGCCTGTTCGACACGATCGGCCGCAAAGTGATGATTGCGTCGACCTATGCGCTGTCCGGAATTCTGCTCGCCGTCGCCGCCGATCTGTTCAACCGCGATGTTCTCTCCGCGCAGACGCTGACCGTCGCCTGGATGACCGTGTTCTTCTTCGCCTCGGCGGCGGCGAGCTCGGCCTATCTCACGGTGAGCGAGATCTTTCCGCTTGAAATTCGCGCACTCGCCATCGCTTTCTTCTACGCCATCGGCACCGGCATCGGCGGCGTGGCCGGCCCGCTTCTGTTCGGCATGCTGATCAATACCGGCGCGCGCGGCAGCGTCGCCTTTGGCTACGTGATCGGCGCCGCGCTGATGATCGGCGCGGCTATGGCCCAGGCGCTATGGGGCGTCGCCGCCGAGCGCAAACCGCTCGAATCCGTGGCGCGACCGCTTGCACTTGTCGAGTGAACGACCGATATCCGACTGACAGATAGGCTTGCAGATGAGCTTGGAAATTCTCGACAAAACCGGCGGCGCGAATCTCGATATCGAGATCGCATCCTTCAACCCGGATTTGCGCAAATGTGCGATTTTGCTCGATATCGACGGCACTATCCTCGATTTCGCTCCGTCGCCGCGGCAGGTCCGAGTGCCGACCGAGTTGCGGCAGACGCTGACGCGGCTCAACGAACTGACCGGCGGCGCCCTGGCTCTGGTCAGTGGCCGTTCGCTTGCCGATATCGATCTGATCTTCTCGCCGCTTGAGTTTGCAGCTATCGGCGGCCACGGTGCGGAATTACGCGCTACACCCGGCGATCAAGCGCAGATGCGTGCGAAGCCTCTCGACGCCGCGCTTAAGCGCAAGCTCGACAGCGTGAGCGAACTGGGCCCAGGCGTTCTCGCCGAAGACAAAGGCTATTCGCTCGCGCTGCATTATCGCTTGGCGCCGGAGAAGGGCGACGCGGTGCGCGACGCGGTGGCGAAGATTTGCGCCGATGTTCCACCGGGCACGATTGAAATCCTGCCCGGCAAGCGCGTCATCGAGATCAAACCGGCCGGCGTCAACAAGGCCAGCGCGGTTTGCGACTTGATGGAATTCGCGCCATTTGCGAAACGCAATCCGATCTTCATCGGCGACGACATCACCGACGAGCCGGTGTTCGGCGTCGTTGCGCAATTCGGCGGCTTGGGCTTTTCGGTCGGCCGCATCGCCCCTGACGCTAACGGACATTTCGAAAAACCTGAATCCGTCCGCGCCTGGCTTGCGCGCATCGCAGCCGCCGGCGGAGGCACCGCAGGATGATAGATCACGGTCTTGATCTTGCGGTTATCGGCAACGGCCGCACCGCCGCATTGGTCGATCCGTGTTCGCGGATCGTGTGGTGGTGCTATCCGCGGTTCGACGGCGACCCGATCTTCTGCCGGCTGGTGGCCGGGCGCGAGGAAAAAGGCTTTTCCGACGTCGTGCTCGAGGATATGGCGGACTTTCAGTCGGCCTATGTCCGCAATACCGCGATCGTCTGCCACGAACTGACCGACAGCCGCGGCAACAAGGTGAAGATCACCGACTTCACGCCGCGCTTTCGCCAATATGGCCGGGTGTTCCGGCCGCCGCAGATCTATCGCATCATCGAACCGGTCTCAGGCCTGCCGCGCATCACTATCCGCATGCGCCCGACCTGCGATTACGGCAAGCCGCTGCCGCGGCGCTCGCTCGGCAGCAATCATATTCGCTATTCCGACGACAACACCGTCATTCGCCTGACGACGGACGCGCCGCTGTCGCTGATCGACAGCGAGGCGCCGTTCGTCCTGACCCGGCCGATGCATCTGGTATTCGGGCCGGACGAGCCGTTCGTCGACGATCTGGAAAAGACCTGCCGCGACTTTCACGAACGCACCCAGGATTATTGGTCGGAATGGGTGCGCCGGCTGTCGATCTCCTACGATTGGCAGGACGCCATCATCCGCGCCGCGATCACGCTCAAACTGTCCAATTTCGACGAGACCGGCGCCGTCATCGCCGCGCATACCACCTCGATCCCGGAAGCGCCGTCGACCGGGCGCACCTGGGACTACCGCTATTGCTGGCTGCGCGACGCTTATTTCGTCGTGCAGGCGCTCAATCGCATCGGCGCGACGCGCACGATGGAGGAATTCATTTCCTTCACGCTGTCGATCGCGTCAAAGCCCGATCAGGAACTGAAGCCGATGTATAGCGTGGTGCCGAACGCATCGCTCGAGGAAAGGATTGCGCCGCTTCTTGAAGGTTATCGCGGCGACGGCCCGGTGCGCATCGGCAATGCCGCCGTCGATCAGGTACAGCACGATGCCTATGGCAGCGTCATCCTCGCCGCCATGCCGATGTTCTTCGACCGCCGCCTGCCGCGGCCCGGCGACGAGGGCCTGTTTCATCTCCTCGAATCGCTCGGCAACCGCGCCGCCGAAAAGGCCTTCGTGCCCGACGCCGGCATCTGGGAATATCGCGGCCGCCAGCGCATCCACACCCATTCCGCCGCGATGTGCTGGGCCGGCTGCCAAAGGCTCGCCGCGATCGCGATACGGCTTGGCCTCGAACCGCGCGCCAAATACTGGAATTCGATCGCCGAACCGATGCACGCCGAACTGCTCGACCAGGCCTGGAACCAGAAGCGCGGCGCATTCACCGCCGCGTTCGGCTCCGACGATCTCGACGCCAGCGTGCTCTTGCTTGCCGATCTCGGCGTCGTCGAAGTCGACGATCCGCGCTTTGTCTCGACCGTCGCCGCCATGGAGCGCGAGCTGGTGCGCGAGAAGCACGTCATGCGCTATGCAGCCGAGGACGATTTCGGCATGCCGGTGACGGCGTTCCTGATCTGCCGCTTCTGGCTGATCGATGCGCTATGGTCGCTCGGGCGGCGCGAGGCGGCGCACGATCTGTTCGCCGACGCGATGCAGCATCGCAACCGCTATGGGCTGCTCTCGGAAGACGTCGATCCGCAGACCGGCGCGCTATGGGGCAATTTCCCGCAGACCTATTCGATGGCCGGCCTGATCCTCTCGGCGATGCGGCTATCGCGCAGCTGGGAAGACCGCTACTGGCGCGGCTGAGCGCGAGACGCCCCGGCTACCTCCCGATTTTGAATTCCAGCATAACCGCTTTTTCGGCGTATAATGACCGGCGGTGGAGAGGCTTGGCCGATCTAAACCGGGTGGGGGTTATGTCGTTGAATCATCAGCGCCAAAGTACGTCGCACAGCCTGGAATCCGCGTCGGACGAGAGCCAGTGGTACGTCCTCATCGACAACCAAAGTTACGGCCCGCTCAGCCGCGACCGGCTCCGGGATTTGGCCGAGCAAAGCCGCCTCCTGCAGGGCGATTGGGTGTGGAAGCCCGGCTTCGAGTCCTGGATTGCGGCAGCGAACGTGTCCGGCCTGTTTGCCGAGACCGTCGAGTTTCGCGACGAGCCGCAACCCACGGCGCGAAACACTGCAGAGGTAGACAGGAAACAGCAGTCAAAATCCCGGCTCAAGGCGAGAGCGAAAAGCCAATTGCGGGACTTCGCGCTGATGTTCTTATACCTCTGGTTCGTTTTCGGCCTGCTGGTCGTTCACGAATCGATCGTGCTATCGCAGCATCAGATCCATTTCGCGCCGCACGGTCTCGCCATCATCAACGCCTTGGTCTTTGCCAAAGTCATGCTTGTCGCCGAAGATCTGCATCTCGGCCACAGATTTCACGACAAGCCGCTGGTTTATTCGATCGCTTTCAAATCGATCCTGTTTGCCATCGCGTTGATCTGCTTCCACATCGTCGAGCATGTGCTGATCGGGATGTGGCATGGCCAGACGATTGGCGCGAGCGTTGCCGACGTCGGCGCCAATAAGCTGAGCGGGATCGTGTCTCTCGGCATCATGGGGACCGTGGCGCTGGCGCCGTTCTTCATCTTGAGCGAGGTCAGCCGCGTGATCGGCCCGGACAATTTCTGGGCGCTGTTTTTTCACCGGCGCAGCGCTTGAGCGCCTCATGAACGCGCTGGCCGTCGGAGGCATCGTCTTTGCGGCCGTTTTCGGCGGCGCATTGCTCGGCATGTATCTCCGTATCGTTCTGCCCGAGCATCACCTGAGCTCGGATTCCAAGGACATCATCAGGATCGCCATGGCCACGATCGCGACGCTTGCGGCACTGGTGGTCGGACTCTTGATTGCCTCGGGCAAGAGTTCATTCGATACCAAGGCCGGTGAGCTGACCCGCGCCGCCACCCACTACATCCTGCTCGATCGCACTTTGGCGCAATACGGGCCGGAGACACGCGAGCCGCGCGATCTGCTTCGCCAGATGGCCCTGTTGCGGCTGCGCCAGATCTGGCCGGAAGAAAACGCAGGCCGGCTCAACCCCGAAGCCGTCAGCCAAGGTACCGGAATCGAGGTCATTCAGCGCGATCTCCTCAATCTCGAGCCGCAGAGCGATGCGCAAAAGTGGCTCAAATCGCGGGCGCTGCAGCTCAGCGGCGATATCGAGGAGGTGCGCTGGTCGGCGGTGGAGCAGCTCGGCAGCAGTATTCAATGGCCATTGCTGACGGTCCTGGTTTTCTGGTTCGTCGCCATCTTCACGAGTTTTGGCCTGTTCGCCCCGACCAACAGCAGCGTCATCATCGCCATGTTCGCCTGCGCGCTGTCGGTGGCGAGCTCGATCTATTTGATTATCGAGATGGATCAGCCCTATGGCGGCCTGATCAAGCTCTCCAGCGCGCCGCTGGTCACGGCCCTGGGGGAGATGGGCAAACCGTAGCCGCACGACTCAAAATCGTCATCGGCGCCGGTTCATTTTGATCGGAATCAATTATTATAGGCAGGCGTCGAATATGGATTGGCCATTACGGTCCAACGCTGGAGCATTCCGATGATGATTCCCGTCATGACCTTGGCGTTAGCCACACAATTGACTGTCACGATCGCGGACAGCGTCCCACACTACAATCTCGATCCGGTCTGTCGCGGTATCTCGCAACAGGGCGGATTTGGCCTCGAGCCCAATCAGAGCGGCCGACATGATTACAGGAGCTGTCTGAAAAGCGAGATGGCCATGCGGCGCAAGCTCGTGAGACAATGGCCGAGCTTCAAGCCTGTAAACAAGGCCAATTGCATCGGCGAGGCCAGCGCCGGCGGCCTGCCGAGCTATACCGGGCTTCTGACGTGTCTTCAGCTGGCCAAGGATGCGAGCAAGCTGGGTCAGTAGGCCGCAACGGAAACTTTTTCGGCTCAGGTTCGCTCCGCGTTATCTCGCCGCGATCGCGCCCGGCATGTCGAACTTGTAATCCGCTTGCAGCAACAGGCCGTAGCGATCGGTTTTCGCCGGCAATGTCTGACACGGGCACGGCGTTCCGAAGGAATTGGTATAGGCGTTATTATTGGTCCACATCGCCCAGTAGCGGCCGCCGGCGCCGACATTGAAGGCGGGCGTAATGTAATAAGACAATATCGCATCAAGCTGCACGCCCATGCCGCGGCCGGTTTCCGTCGAGTTCTGGTTCGACACGTCGGTGCGCAGCCAATGGGTATCGACGCCGCTGAACTGCGTGTACGGCACGAAGGCCGCGTCCGTATTGAGCCGCAGCCCCGGCACCACGGTGAAATCGCCGTTCACGCCAATGCGCAGCGAGTTCCATGTGTCGTTCTCACTGATGCCGAGCTGGCTGTCGGGGATCGCCGGAACGCAGTCGGAGAACGAATTTGCAATCTGCGTACAGCCGTAGGCGCCCTTCTTGTCGCGATAATAATTGTAGCCGATAAAGGCGCCGAACCTGTAATCGGCCGCCTGAAGCAGCTCATAGCCGACGTCGCCGGTCGCGTAGCTGATCGTGCCCTTCACCACATCCGAAATCGTATTCGAATAAGGCACCGTTTCGCTGAAGATCACCCAGTCTTCGTCGTTCATGCGGCCGCTCGACAGCGCGCCGGTGCCAAACAGTCCCTTCACGAACAATCTGTCCGGGCTTTCCACCCGCGCGAAGATTTCGCCCGAATTGGCGGTCGAGTTATAGGTGAGCCGCGACACCAGCAGGTTAGCGTTCGCGCCCGATGTCGTCCCGCCAAGATCTTTCCGGAATCTGCCGGAACTGTACCAATAACGCGCACCGGTTTCGAACTCCCAGCCGGCAAGCCAGGAAACAAGCGGGGCGTGGGGCATCTGCACGCCTGGTCCGATCAAGGCCGGTGGCACGTCGGCCCACTGCGACCGTTGTCCCCATTGCGACCATCGTCCCCATTGCGACCATGGGTCGACGCCGAAACGGTAGTTCAATCCGAATTTCACTTCTTGGACATTCTGCG
This sequence comes from uncultured Alphaproteobacteria bacterium, assembly GCA_963761185.1. Taxonomy (GTDB): domain Bacteria; phylum Pseudomonadota; class Alphaproteobacteria; order Rhizobiales; family Xanthobacteraceae; genus BOG-931. Next base: position 1,810,418 of record CAVXFY010000009.1, on the reverse strand, counting down.
CGACGCTGGTCGTGCCGGTCGGCGTCACGACATACGAGTTCGCATCGCCGAGGATTTGTTGCTGGACGCTGACCGGGGTCGTGACGTTGAAATGCTCGATGCCCAGATAATCGTATTCTAGCCGCAGCGACCACGCCGGCGTCAGCGCGCGTTCGACACCGGCGCCCGCCGTCCAACCCGGTCTCCAGGCATTGTCGCGGGCATCGGTCCCCGCCCCGATTATGCCGTTACTGGTGATATCGATTTGGTCGTGAACCGCAGCGAAGCCGCCCTTGATGTAAAGCAGCGTGCGCTGCTGCGGATCGATGAGATAGCCGAGGCGCGGCGTGACCGTCGCGCTCACGTTCGGCTCGGCGCGGCAGTTCGCCGAGACAAATTGGCCGGACGACGCCAGGCACGTACCGGTGCCGATCGAAACAACCCCGCTCAGATCGGCTTCGATGCCGAGCACAAGCCGCGTCCGCGGCACCTGCCAATTATAACCGGTCTGGAATCCGCCGAGAAATCCGAGCGGCGAAACATGGTCGCCGAAGATCGACGGGCCGGCCGGATCGGCGAATTTGATGTCGCCCCACGCCGCCCCGATATGGGTGCCGACGTAACCGCCGGTCCACGTCCACAACGGCAAGACGGGCGGCGGCGGGCCGGCCGCCAAATCGGCGGCGATCGCTGTGCCCGGAGCCGCGATTGCGACAAGCACGACGCCGCGGAGCAAGAGCCTCTGGATGTTTGACGGCGGGGAAGCCTGCGGCATGGTTCTGTGCGCTGCTGTGGCCGCGGGAAGCCGAAATCCCACAACTGCCTGCTCCGACTCGCGATTGTGCGCAGGCCGGGAGCCATTCAACCGGTAAAGAAATATGGTTGAGCTTTGGTTAAGGCAGTCGCTGTGCGCCTGTTACGGCGTTTGAAAACCTTTTCCGGGGCGAAACGATTTCGCCATGCGCGTGACGATGGCGTCGTAGCTTTGCTTGGACGCCGCCGGATAGGTCATCGAAAAACCCTCGCTCATTTGACCGCCGTGCGACAACATATGCCGCTCGTAAAAGATGTCAGCGCCGTTCGTTCCTGAAATGACGAACCAATTGTCGCCCTGGGTCTTGTAGGTGACGACCGCGCCGGGTGCGAGATGCTGAAGCGTAAACTCCTGAATTTCGGCGAGAGTGGAATCGAGCGCGTAAGACGCATAGACGGCGAATTTCGCGCCGTCAGCGCTCTTGAATCTTCGGCCGTCATCGGCGTCGGGCGGCGGCTCGGCCTTAAACTGATCCGGATAGTCGATCGTGGTGCCGTAGCGATCGTTCTGATAGGTCAACCAGCTGCCGGCGGCAGCGGCGAACGTCATCGCCGGCACGACGGCGCCCAAAACAGCAAATACAAACAGCAGTTTCCCGCGCATCGCTTTTACCTTTTGGCAGTCAGGCCAAATCACTGTAACCCTAAGCCGAACCTGAGCACGGCCTCATAACCCCGGCAATTTAAGCCAAGGAGACGCTTCATGTGCCAATATTGCTTAGACGCAGCCGGTACGCGAAAGGTTCTTGGACGGCGAAGCCTTTTGCAGTTCGCCGGCGCCGCCGCCGGCCTCGCGCTCATGCCCCAGGCACTTGCCGCCAAGGACAAGCCCCCGCCGAAGCCGGAGAATGTGATCTCCCCCGACGCCGCGCTCGACCGGCTGATGAAAGGCAATGCGCGCTATGTCGAAGGCGTCAGCAGGCGCCACGACTTCAAGCATGAGCGCGAAGCCTTGAGCATGGGGCAAAACCCCTATGCGGCGATTCTGAGCTGCGCCGATTCCCGCATCGCGCCGGAATACTGCTTCGATTCCGCCCGCGGCGATCTCTTCGTCTGCCGCATCGCCGGCAATTTCGCCAGCGACGAAATGGTCGCCAGTCTGGAATATGCCGTGCAGGTGCTCAACACGCCGCTCATCATGGTGCTCGGCCACGAGGCTTGCGGCGCGGTCGATGCGACCATCAAGTCGGTCAAGGACGGCACGACGCTGCCCGGCCATCTGCCGTCGCTGGTCGCGGCGATCAAACCCGCCGTCGACGCCGCGAAGAGCGACAGCGGCGACATGCTGACCAACGCCATCCGCCGCAACGTGTCGCTTAACGTCGACAAGTTGAAGAATGCTGCGCCGATCTTGAAATCCTTCGCCGACGACAAAAAAATCCGCGTGGTCGGCGGCATCTATGAGCTCAGATCGGGAAAAGTGGACATGGTCGGCTAGAGCGAAGTTGTTTTAGATTGAATCAGTTGTCGCCCTAGCATTTTGATGGAGCATGATCTTTTCGGAAAACCGGTTTCCACCCTCGGATCAAGTCCGAGAGCAGGCTTTTTCCGGATCGTGCTCTAAGGCAGGCCGCGGCGTCACTGCGCCGGCGTCTTCTCCGCTGCCCTCACCGCTTCGGGCGGCGCGTGCTCGTCCCGGGCGCGCTGATGCACCGGCTTGCGCACGCGCGTCAGATTATAGGCGCTGTTCATCAAGGCGAGATGCGAGAAGGCCTGCGGAAAATTGCCGACCAGCCGTTTTGACCGGGGATCGTATTCCTCGCTGAGCAGGCCGACATCGTTGGCGAGGGCGATCAGCCGCCGGAACAATTGCTCGGCCTCATCGAAACGTTCCTGCAGAATGTAAACGTCGACAAGCCAGAAGCTGCAGGCGAGGAACGCGCCCTCGCCCGGCGGCAAGGCGTCCTCGACGTCCTCGGTGCTATAGCGCATGACGAAGCCGTCGCGCAGCAGGCGGCGCTCGATCGCCGCGATCGTCCTTGCGATGCGCGGATCGGACACCGGCAGGAAGCCGACGGTAGGCAACTGCAAGAGGCTCGCGTCAAGCTGATCCGATCCGTAGGCCTGCACGAAGATGCCAAGCTCCTTGTTGAAACCGCACTGGCATACGTCCTCGCAAATCTCGTCGCGCAGCCTGCACCAAGCGTCGACCGGCCCTTCGAGGCCAAAAGTCTCCGCGCTCTTGATCGCACGGTCGAACGCGACCCAGGCCATGACCTTGGAATAAGTGAAATGCTGCGGCGGTCCGCGCATCTCCCAGATGCCGTGATCCGGCTGACGCCAGATTTTCGTCAGGTGCTCGAGAAATTTGAGCTGCGTATCCCATCCGGATTGGTCGGTCGTCAGGCCGCCGCGCCGCGCCTGATGGTAGGTGTCCATGATCTCGCCGAACACGTCGAGCTGAAGCTGGATATGCGCCGCATTGCCGATGCGCACCGGCACGGATTTCTCGTAGCCCGGCAGCCAATCTGCGACCCACTCGGTCAACCGCCGCTCGCCGCGGATGCCGTACATGATCTGAAGCTGATCCGGGCTGCCGGCGACGGCGCGCAACAGCCATTCGCGCCAGGCTTCGGCCTCCTCGTAATAGCCGGCATGCATGGCGCCGAGCAGCGTCAGCGTCGCGTCGCGCAGCCAGCAAAACCGGTAATCCCAATTGCGCTCGCCGCCGATCCGCTCCGGCAGCGACGTCGTCGGCGCCGCGACAATGCCGCCGGTCGGCCCATAAGTCAGCGCCTTGAGCGTGATCACCGAGCGGCGCACCGCATCGGACCACTCGCCGGCCGGCCGGCACTTCAATGACCACTGTTTCCAAAATTTTTCGGTGGTCTCCAGCGACGCCGTCGGATCGTTCGCCGCCGGCAGCCGCTCGTGCGAGCGCGCATAGGTCAAAACCAGCGGAATAATCTCGCCGCAGCTGACCGTGAAGTGGCCGACCGTGGTCATGTCCTTGCCTTTGACGTGGACCGGCGTGCGCAACACCACCATGTCCGGCCCGGCAATGGCCCGCAGCACGCCGCTTTCAAGCTTCGTCACCCACGGCACGACGGCGCCGTAACCGAAGCGCAAAATCAGCTCCGTATGCATCGCGAGCTTGCCGCGCGTGCCGTGGACGATGCGCACGACCTCGGATTGCTCGCTGCGGAAGGGCATGAAGTCGACGAGCGTGGCGGCGCCGCCGTCCGTCTCGAAATGCGTCTCGAGAATGAGCGTGTTCGGGCGGTAGCGGCGGGTGATGCGCGTCTCGTCGCGCGGCGCCACCAGCCACCGGCCGTTATCCGGCGTGCCGAGCAGCGCCGCGAAACATGCATCCGAATCGAACCGCGGCCAGCACAGCCAGTCGATCGAGCCGGTGCGCGATACCAGCGCGGCGCTCTTGCAATCGCCGATCAGCGCATAGTCTTCGATTGGCAAAGTCATGTTACGCCCGCCGTCATGAGAATTCGACGACGACTTTGATGTCGCCGGGTTGCCGAACGAGCGATTGTGTCCATTGCTCGACGGGGACGCGCCGGGTGATCAGGCGGGCGAGCCATTGCTTGTCGGCGCGCAGCAAGGCTGTGACCGCGTCTTCGTAGTGGCTGCGGTTGGCGTTGACCGACCCGAACACCGTGTCGTTGTCGAGCACCATGGTGCGATTGACCTTGCCGATATCGACGTCGAGATCGTGCCCGGGCGCGGAAACGCCGATCAGACAGACGATGCCGCCTGAGGCGGTGCGGCCGAGTGTATCGCGCACCACGCTCGGCACGCCGGTGCACTCCATCAGGATATCGGGCGCAAACCCGTCGAGATCGGAAACGCTGCCGAGATGAAATGTGCCGCCGAGCTCGCGCACGATCGTCTTCTTCTCGAGACTTTCGTGATGATCGAGCACGTGGACGTCAAGCCCGCGCTGCGCGCCGATCATCGCGGCGAGAAGCCCGATCGGTCCCGCGCCGGTGACCAGCAGCGTCCGCGGCGCCCAGGCTCGCGAGCGATGGCCGATGCGATCGGTATGATCCCACGCCTTGGCGACGATGCTGGTCGGCTCGACCAATACGCCGTTCATGCCGAGCGACGGATCGAGCTTGATCAGAAAATCCGGCTCGATGCGAAAAAAATCGGAGCCGTAACCGTCGCGCTCCTTGATGCCGCGTTCGGTGTAACGGCCGTTGCGGCACATATCCCATTCGCCGACCGCGCAGGACGGACACGGCACCGGATCGGGCCGGCGCACGATGCCGACGACAAGATCGCCGGGCTTGAAGCCGGAATCCGCCGGCGCTTCTTCGACCTTACCGAGCGACTCGTGGCCGATCACCAGGCGCTTCTGGCCGGGCGGCGCCCAGCCATAGTCTCCCGAAACGATCTCACGGTCAGTGCCGCAGACACCAAGCGCGAGCGTGCGTACCAGCACCGCGCCGTCCGACACCGGCGGTTCGGGCACATTATCGAGCTGTGCCGAATTGGGGGTGCCGGGCGCAACGGTGAGAGCGCGCATGATTCATTTCCGAATTTGTTGTTTCGCGCAATGACGACCGTTTTGCGGGATTGCGCGGATACGCGCCCCGCGAAGGAACGCCAGCGCGTAATAAAAGTTCCCACGGCGGAACCGACGGCTTTCGCGAGCCGTTAATCAATCCGCTGAGCTGCAGGAATTATTGGAACTCGTCATGGAATTGATCGGCCGCAATCGCTGGGCTATTGCCGAAGGATACATTCCGTCGGAGAGCTCGTTTGCCGATCCGGCGCTGACGTCACATGAGACCGCGTGCATTCTCAACGCCGGCGACAGGACGGCAAATGTGCGCATCACCATTTTCTTCTCCGATCGCGACCCGGTGGGTCCTTATCTTGTCACCGTCGGCGCTCGGCGCACGCTGCATTTGAAATTCAACGACCTTCACGATCCAAAGCCGGTGCCGCGCGACACCGCTTATTCATCGGTATTCGAATCCGATGTACCGATCGTTGTGCAGCACACAAGATTGGACTCTCGCCGCTCCGAGTTAAGTCTTCTCTCCACCACAGCCTATGCGGAGGCGTGAACGAAATCCCCAATTACGACGCGGAGAAATGACTCTCGCCACGCTCGCCACAATTGATCGTTGAAAAACCATCGCTTTAGTGCGTCCGTGCTGCATCGCATCACAAATTGGAACAAAGCGCGGCCAAATCCGTTGTTGCGGTAGGAGTGGAGACCGTGTTCCATGACTGTGGTGGTCGTTTCCAACCGCGTTGCCCGCACCAAGCCCGATGAACCGCTCGCCGGCGGCTTGGCGGCGGCGCTCCTGCCTATGGTTCGCGATTCCGGCGCCATCTGGGTCGGCTCGAGCGGTCAGGCCGGGGATGCAGCACAAACGCACGATTCGTTTGCGAAGATCGAAGCGCTCGGCAAGGGTGCGCTGGCAACCGTGGACATGCCGGGGAAGTACTATCAAGGCTATTACGAGGGCTTCGCCAATTCGGCGCTGTGGCCGGCGCTGCATTCGCGCCCCGATCTCATTCATGTCACCGCCGACGACTATGAATCATATCGAGAGATCAACGCGTTCATGGCGCGGGCGCTGCTGCGCTTCGATTCGCCGGAAGCGGCATTCTGGATTCAGGATTATCACTTCCTCACGCTCGGCGCCGAGCTGCGCCAGCGCGGCGTCGAGCGGCCGCTCGGCTTCTTTCTGCACACGCCGTGGGCGGAACGCCGCGCCATGTCGGCCGTGCCGCATTGCGCCGAGCTTGCCGAGGCAATGCTCGCTTACGATCTGATCGGCTTTCAGACCGTCGAGGACCGGCAGAATTTCGAAGATTATTTGCGCGCCGAGCTCAACTCCGACATCGTCGACGGAAGGGTCGCGTCGCATTGGGGACTGACCCAGCTCGCTACCTTCCCGATCGGCATCGACGTCGACGAATTCTCCGCGCGCGCGACCAAGGCGGTCAGCCGGCCCGAAGTCTCCCGCCTGCGCGAGAGCTTGCGCGGCGCCCAGCTCGTGCTCGGCGTCGATCGTCTCGATTACTCGAAGGGCATCGCCAACCGGGTGCGCGCCTTCGACCGCATGCTCGAGATCGAGCCGAGCCTCAAGCGCAACGTATCGCTCCTGCAAGTCGCAGTGCCGTCGCGCGGCAACATCAAGGCCTACCGCGAGCTGAAATTGGAGCTCGCGGGTCTCGTCGGCGAGATCAACGGACGCCACGGCGAAGTCGACTGGACGCCGATCCGCTACATCAACAAGGGCTTTTCGCAGCTTACGCTCGCCGGCTTCTATCGGGCCGCGCGCGTCGGCCTGGTGACGCCGCTGCATGACGGCATGAACCTGGTCGCCAAGGAATATGTCGCCGCGCAAAATCCGCTCGATCCCGGCGTGCTGGTGCTCTCGTCGTTTGCCGGCGCGGCCAAGGAGCTCGATACCGCGCTGTTGGTCAATCCGCACGATATCGACGGCATGGCACGGCAGATCGCGACCGCGCTGAAGATGAGCGTCGAGGAACGGCGCGAGCGCTGGCAAGCCATGGTGCAGAAGCTGAAAGCGGCGTCGGTGCAGGGCTGGTTCGCCCATTTCCTCCACGTGCTTTCCGACGTGCGGCGCACGCCGCTGCAGGCGGCGACGCGGCCGATCGTGCTGGAACTCGCGAGCCGGCGCGCGGCCAATAACCGGTAGACGCTTTGCCGACTTTCCTTCACCCGCCGAAGGCTGGAAACCGGTGTCCCCCCTCGGATCAAGTCCGAGGGCATGCTTTTCGGGATCATGCTCCAAAGTGCGGCACTTTCGCGCGACAGCAAGGAAATTTTTACCCTGTTTGCGCCATAGTCTCGGGCATTGGTGGTGTGGCGTAACGGAGTAGTGCCGATGTCGGGCGCTCGTGAAAGCTTGGCGAGACCTTCGCGTCTCGGCTGCCTTTTTGCCATTGCTTTGGCCGTCTTTGCGCTGGCCGGGCTGCCGCCGGCAGCGCTGAGCGCCACCAGAATCGCGCAACACGGCTCTGACGCGTCCCGCCCGCATGTCTATTTGATGCGCGGCCTTCTCAACATCTTCTCGCTCGGCATGGATCAGCTTGCGGCCGAGGTCCAAAGCCACGGCATCGAGGCGAGCGTCTATAATCACACGCTCGCGGACTCGGTCGTGGCGCAGATCGTGCAGAAATATCGCGCCGGCGATCACGGTCCTTACATTCTTGTCGGCCATTCGCTCGGCGCCGATGCCGTGATGACCATGGCGCAAAGCCTCAACGCCCAAGGCGTGCCGGTGGCGCTGGTCATTCCGTTCGACGGCACCGGCTCCTATCCGGCGCCGAAGAACGTCGCCTGCGTGCTCAATCTGACGCAGCGTTACTATGCCTATATGCGGCCGGGCTTCGGCTTCCGCGGCAAGCTGCAAAACGTCGACGTATCGAGCGACCCGAGCATCGATCATTTCACCATCGACAAGTCGCCGCGGCTGCAGGGCATGGCGCTGAACTCCATCCTGCAAACGGTGCATGCGGAAGCGTGCCGGCCGGGCGGTGCAAGCCCGGTGGTGGCCAGCCCGAAAGGCGCGCCGACGCCGAGAATGGCGTCGCCGAACGAATTGCCAAAGAGCATGCCCGGCGAAGCGCCCAAACAGACCTCGGTCGATGCTCCGGCACAAAGCCCGTCGCCGGCGCCGCGCGGCATCGAGGGCTAAGCGGCCAGCTATCCCGAGTTGCCAATTTCGGCGCGAAAGCCGATAGCCGCTGCGGCAACCGACCTCAATCTGTCTCCGGCGCACTGCTCAACACGACATCGGCGATGCGGATGTGATGGAGCTTGACCTGCAAGACCATCGCCTCGTCGTCCATGCCAATCCACCGCAGTTTGCGGATCTGCTTCACAATGTCGTTTGATATTCTCTTCTCGGCCAAGGCGACGAGTTGGTCTGCGACCGAACCGTTGGTGTTCATCATTGTCCTCCCGTCGGACATTCCAAGCTTCGGCACGATGATCCGACCGGTGCAGCCGAATTTCGTGCTCTGACGAGTAGATCGCATCGCAATGGAAAAAGAGACTGCGCGCGACCGCCGCGGAATTAGGCGCCGCCCTTGGCACTTCCGTTTTTTGGCCCACCATTGGCGAACCGCCGCGCCGCCTTCGTCATGAATTTCTGGCTGCCGGCCATAAGGCGCTTGCTGTCCTCGGCGAACAGCTCCACGTGCTGCTTCGTCCATTCTTGACAGGCTGCCGCCGCGTCCGAAATGGAGCGAGAAGCGGCCAGCTTGGACGTAAATTCGGACGCGATGGCCGTCTCCGATTGCACGCGATCAAGCCAGACTTGGCCGGCGTCCCGAATTTCTTCGATAAGTTCCGACTGGGCTTCGGAAAGTTTTTCGAAGCCCGTCTTTGCCATTGCCCCAAAATCCGGCGACGGGTTTGATGGCAATCCTTCAAGTTGTTCGTTTTTTTGGGTCATTGCCTAATTCCATCATTCAATATGCCTTGTCTTTAGCCAAGCACACTTCAGCAAGAAGGATTTGATTCAGATCAATTCTCGGGCAGCCCCGATCGCCTCAATAAGGCATCAGGATTCCCTTTACGGAGCGGATGCTCCCCGCCGCAAGAGCTTGCGCTTCGGCTGCACCGCGTGGGTCCGCTCGAGGCCCGCTTCGCGCGCGGCTTCCTGCAGATCATGGCGGATCTCGTCGCGCTTCTCGTGGATCGAGGCGATAACCGGACCCATGGCAATCCCGAGCCCGACCAGGGCTGCTTCGGACAGCTGCAAGCTCGCCTCGACGGTTTCCGGCACCGCGTCGGTGGCGCCGAGCTGATAGAGGTGGCGCGCGTGGTCGGCGTCGCGGGCGCGCGCGACGATGACGATGTCGGGACGCATGGCGCGGACGTGCTTGACCACCTCGTCGATCAGATCGTGATTGTGGATCGTGATGATGACGCCAGAGGCCTTGGCGAGCCCGCAGATTTCGAGAAACTTATCGTCGCTGGCGTCGCCGTAATAGACGTCGTGGCCGTCGCGCCGGTCGCGCGTCACCGTCGAGGCGTCGGAATCGGCGGCAATGAAGGAAATGCCGTGCTCCTTGAGCAGCGCGCAAACGACTTTGCCGACGCGGCCATAGCCGACGACGATCGCGTGTTTCTGCCCGGCGCTCGGCCGCGCCACAAGCTCGGTCGCGGCAGGCGCGCTCGCCCGCAGCTGCGCGCCGATGCGCCGCCCGGCAAACGACAGGCCCGGCGTCAGCGCCATGGTGATCGAGGTGACCGCGAGCGCGGCGCTGGCCAGGCGGCCGTCGATCAGGCCAAGCGCCGCCGCCATGCCGAGTCCGACAAAGGCGAATTCGCCGCCGGGTCCGAGCAGGAGGCCCATCTCGACCGCGCTCGGCCACGATAAGCGGAACATCTTGCCGAGACCGATCGCCAGCAAAGCCTTGACCGCGACCAGCCCGACGACGGCGGCAAAGAGCAAAGCCGGCGCATAGAGCAATTCGCGCACATCGATGTCCATGCCGACGGTAAAGAAGAAGATCCCGAGCAAGAGACCTTTGAACGGCGCGACGGCGGCTTCGACCGCCCTGCGATATTCGGTTTCGGCCAGGAGCAGCCCGGCGACAAAGGCGCCCAGCGCCATGGAAAGTCCGGCCTCGCTGGCGACGACGCCTGAGGCGATGATCACGAACAGCACCGCGGCGATGAAAAGTTCGCGCGAGCGGGTCGAGGCGACCAGCCGGAACAGCGGTCGCATCAACAGGCGGCCGAACAGAATAATGACGGTGAGCGCGACCACGGCCTGCAGAAAGGCGCGGACCAAACTCTGCAGAACCGAGCCCTGCGGACCCGCCGCGAGCAGCGAGATGAAAATAAGGAGCGGTATAACGGCGAGGTCCTGCGCCAGGAGCACGGAAAACGTGGCGCGGCCGACATTGCTGGTCAAGCGTTCCTGGTTCGAGAGCAGTTCCAGCACGATCGCCGTCGACGACAGCGACAGACAGGCGCCGAGGATGATCGCCTCGGAGTGACCGAGGCCGGCGTGATCGGCCGCGGCGGCGAGCAGCGCGGTCGTGACGACGACCTGCAAGCCGCCGAGCCCGAACACCAGCCGCCGCATGGTCAGAAGGCGCGACAGCGAGAGCTCGAGACCGATCAGGAACAAGAGAAAGACTATGCCGAGCTCGGCAATACCGGCGACGTCCTTGGCGTCGCCGACCGTGACCCAGTACAGCGGCGGAAATGACGAGATCAGCGAGCCGAGGCCGAGCGGCCCGAGCAGCGCGCCGACGCCGAGATAGCCCAAGACCGGGGAAAAGCCGAGCCGGCTGACGATCGGCACCACGATGCCCGCCGTGCCGAGCACGACCAGCGCGTCGCTATAGGCGGATACATTGAGCGTCGAAGCCACGGCATCCTCCGGCGCGGCGAATTGTGACTTGTCGCGCGATTTTACGGCGCCTGACAAGCCCGGCTATAAGCTTGCGGAAACGTGCGTCGAATGGGAGGGAACATCCATGGCCGACATGACCATCACCGCCGTCCGTACCACCATGCTGAGCGTGCCGTGGCCGGATACGCCGTGGCTCAAGGGCCATGCTTTCGGCGAGGCCCGCAACATCCTCGTTCTCGAGGTCGAGACCAAGGGCGGCATTGTCGGCATGGGTTATCTCTTGCTGTTCCGGCTCGGCATGCGCAGCATCGCGGCCTGTCTCGACGAATGCATCATCCCGCGCATCATCGGCAAGGACGCGAGCGCGGTCGAGGCGATCTGGCAGGATCTGTGGCGCGCGACCGTCACCTATGGCCGCGGCGGCATCGCCTGCATGGCGATGTCGGCGCTCGACATCGCGCTGTGGGATGCCGTTGGCAAGGAAGCAAGACTGCCGCTGCACCGACTGTGGGGGCATTACCGCACGCAATTGCCGGCCTATGGCTCGGGCTGTTTCCGCGGCTCGCACGGCGACGGCATGATCGCCAAGGCGCTGCATTATAAGGAGCGCGGCTACAGCGCGATCAAGATGCAAGTCGCCCACACCGCCGATCTCGCCACCGATCTCGACAATGTCAGACGCATGCGCGAAGCGCTCGGGCCGGACATCGACATCATGATCGACGTCAATATGGGCTGGACCGCCGACATCGCCATCCAGATGGGCCGCAAGTTTCAGGACTATAATGTGTACTGGCTGGAAGAGCCGGTGGTGCCCGACGACTTTGCCGGCTATCTGCGCATCGCGCAGGCGCTCGATCTGCGCATCGTCGGCGGCGAGACGCATTTCACCCGTTTCGACCTCAAGCCGTTCTTCGAAAATCCGCTTCTGCCGATCCTGCAGCCCGACCCGATGCGCGGCGGCATGACCGAATTGCGCAAGATCGCGACAGTTGCCGATACCTGGGGCATGACCATCGCGCCGCATCTATTCCCCGAGTTGAACGTGCAACTGTTGGCCTCGATCCCGAACGGCCTATGGATCGAGGATATGGGGCTGTCCGACGATCTGTGGATCGACCCGGTGCCGGTCGTAAACGGCACGATCACAGCACCCGAGCGGCCGGGGCACGGACTTGCGTTCAAGCCGGAAATATTGCGCGATTTCAGGGTCAAGAATTAAGCTGCGGCGCCACGATTTCTGCCTAATCCCGGCGCATCGCATCGGTGTCCCGTCGCAAAAATTTGCGACCGCCGCCGAGGCAAACTCTTTCATTGATTGCTTGCCCACTAGGCACCGTTGGGCATGCAATGGCGCTGGCACCAGCGTCGTCTCAAATCAAATATGTCTGAACCAGAACACCGCGACAACATGAACCGCATTTCGTGCTATCGCGACCAACCATCGCGCCGCAATGCGCCAAAGAACAGGGTTTCCGGATGAAGGCTGTTTGCGCGCTGATCGTCGGCGCCGTGCTGTTAGCGTCGAGCGGCGGCGCGCAAGCGGGCTTCATCGACGACAACGCCACGTTCAGCCTCGCCATCTCGGTGCTGCGCTCCGCGATCGGCGAATACCCCCGGGCGCTCCGGATCGAAGCCGACGCCAACGGCATCGAGATCGAGGCGCAGGACCCGCATAATCCCAATCACATCGATCGCTGGCGCTACGGCATCGTCAATTATCTCGGCATGATTCCGCTGCGGCATCTGACCGGGCCGGAGCCGGTCGATCCGACGCTGATCAATCCGGACATCGAAGCCAATCTTTTCGACCTTGGCGGTATCGCATTCGCCGCCGCGCCGCAGGTCATCGCAGCCGCGATCTCGCGCGCGCATCTGCAAGATCCGGCGACGGTCACGCATATGGAAATCCAGCGGCAGACATTTATTCTGCCACAACCGTCGAGCGGCGACGTGCGCTGGACCCTGCACATCGACAGCGGCCGCGAACGCGCCGACATTATTGCCAATGCGGCGGGCAAGATCGTCGGCGCCGATGTCAGCGGCACGCAGCGCGCCAAGATGCTCAATATCCTCCACGAGCCTGAATTGGCGACCGAGGCGGCCGCGGCATTTCGCGAGGCGATCGGGACGCAAGCGGTGCTGACCCGGGTCGGCATCGAGCAAAAGACGATCTCGTTCGGCACCAATATGCACGATCAGTCGCTTGCCGGACTGGGCAGCGGCCTGCCGGCCACCGCGACGTTTACCTGGGACCTCAACGGCCTGCAGCAGCGGCTCGGCACGATCGACGTCAGCGCGCAGATGGGCACGCCGGCGCCGACATCCTTCAGCGTCGACGATGTCGATTGGTCGATTGTCGGCAAGCTCGAGAAGGACGCGCTGGGGAAGGCCGCGATCCCGCAGGGAAGCGTCAAGCAGATCGAGCTCGCGCCGTCCACCGACCAGCCGGGTCAGCCCAAGCTCAACTGGACGGTCGAAATCGCCGAGCCGAGCGGCGGCGTCACGACGGTGGTCGCCGACAAATCAGGCGCCATCCAGCATGTCGAACTGCCGGAGTCGCGGCGGCCGAAAATCGACTGGCGCGAGCCTTCCGCCCTTGCCGGCGCCATCGCGCGCGTCGGCGCGATATTCGGCGCGGACGCCAAGATCGCCTCCATTGTCGCCGATGATCGCCGCGGCCGTATCACGGTCGATGACCCCGCGCAGGGCGGCCAGGCAGCGACGTTCGATTTCACCAACGACGGCGTGTCGCGCGCGGGAATAAGCTTCCCGCTCGAACTCGATGGGGCCGCGCTTTGGCGTCGCCGACCTCGCCGCGCTGAACGCGCAAAAACTCGCAGCGCTGCAAGCCGACGCGTTCAAAAGATTGAGCGGAAACAGGACAGCCTATTTGGAGAGCGTCACCATCGGCGCTCATCCGTTCGTTCGCCAAGCCGGCGCACATGCGATCGAGGTTCGTCTGCGCGACGTGCCGGAAGATTCGGCAAAGGCCGAATATGCGTGGATCGTCTACGATTTCAGCGGCCATGTGCTGGATTTCGTCACCTTCTGATCATCGTCATCATGACGCGCCGGCGGCGGCGACCGGGCTTTGGAACTTTACCTATTACGTCGTTCCGTCAGTGTGTTAAGACCGGTTCAAGGCCGCACAAAACTCCGCATCGATCGTGTCACGCCCGGCGGGCGGCGGCTTATTCACTCGGCGCCAATTCGGGCAGGACAGAAGGCGGTTCTGCGTATAAACTTATGGACAGAAGCACGCGCGCGAAGACTCGGATTTGATTCCATGAGAGCGACCGCGCGATCTTCTCGATGCGCGGCAACTCGGTGTGTGACAGCGGTCGCTAACTCAATTGGAGCAGATAATGCCTAAGGGTACCGTGAAGTGGTTCAACTCGCAAAAAGGCTATGGGTTCATTCAACCGCAGGCCGGCGGCAAGGACGTGTTCGTTCACATCTCCGCCGTTGAGCGCGCCGGATTGAACGGTCTCAACGAAGGACAAATCATCGAATACGAAGAGGTCGCCAACAGAGGCAAGACCTCGGCGGAGAACCTCAAGGTTCAGCGTTGATCTCTGCCTGAACGCCGCAACCGACAGCGGCGGCTGCCATCATGCCGTGGGTATCCGGATTTTGCCTGATCCCACTCTGATGAAGAGTGAAGCATGATCTGTTCGGAGGACCGGTTTCCTCCGTTCCCGATCATGCGCTGGAGCGAACTTGTTTTAGGTTGAACCGGTTGTCGCTCTGGCATCTTGATTGAGCATGATCTTTTCGGAAAACCGGATTCCACTTTTTCGGATCATGCTCTAGAGATCGAGTCGGCAGTTCGTTTCCGGAATGGCGCAGCATGGATACACGTAGCCATTCTCTGGCTCGTCGATAGGCTCGACATAGCTGACGCGGCCTTCGCTGAGCGCGGTGCGGCACAGTCCGCAGCTGCCGGCGCGGCAGCCGAATGTCGGCGACACGCCCGCGGCCTCGGCGAGGTTGAGCAGCGTTCCCGATGCCGGCGTCCAGACAACCTCCATATTGCTGCGCGCGAATGTGACGTTAAACGTCGCGGCCGGATCGACGGAGCCTGCGGCTTTGGCCGGCAGCAGCGTCGACGGTCCGAACGCCTCGTAGCGGATGCCGAGCGGATTGACGCCGGCCGCGGCCAAACCGTCGTGCATCTGGCGGATGAAATCGCCCGGTCCGCACAGGAACACTTCGGCGAGCGGCGCCGCGGCATGCGGCAGAAGATCGGCCGCCGTCAGCCGTCCGCGCTTCCACACTGGAAGTCCTGCAATGGGCCCGCCGTCGTAATGCGAATAGGCGAGCATCACTTGAAGATTTCGCCGCGTGGCCCGAAGCGCCTTCAGTTCGTCCATCAGCGGGTGTTCTTGCGGCCGGCGCATGCCGAAAGCGGCAAACACGGGTCGGCTGCCGTCGCGCGTCACGTGTTCGATCACGGTCATGATCGGCGTCACGCCGATTCCAGCCGCGACAAGGACGAGCGGCGTATCGCTACCCGGATCGGGATGGAAATTGCCGCGCGGCCGCTCCACGTCGAGCGCATCGCCCGCGCCAAGCTTTGCGATCCGCGCCGATGCCCGGCCGAGCGCGCCTTGCGCGTTGCGCTCAAGCTTCACGGTGATGCGGTAACGCCGGTCGGCGTCCGTCGCCGATAGGCTGTAGGTTCGTTTAAGACCGTCGGGCCAGGCGAGCGTGAGATATTGGCCGGGCAACGCGCCCGGCAGCGGGCCGCCGTCGCGCGGCCGCAGCCAGATCGAAAACACGTCTCGCGCCCCTGGCACGACCTCGTCGACGACAACTGGGCGAGACTGCGGTGAGGCGGTTTCCATCCGGCGGCGGAGCTCGGAGTCGATCATGCGCCGCACCCGCGACCGCCACTTCGCCGAAATATCGCGCGCCCGCACCACCCGCCGCAGCCTGACCGGATCGCGATCGGTGAATTGTGTCGCGGCAATAACCTCGTGCACGGTCGGGGACGAAGGCTCGCTCGACACCAGCGTGATCGCATCCGACGGCGCGACGGTTCCCTCTTCGAGGACCCGACAATAAAAGCCCGTGCGATTGGCGGCGAGGAAGCGGACGGAGAAATCGCCGCCCGCGTTCATGTGCATAACGAGCTTGTAGCAAGGGATGCGCGGCTCGGAGACCTGCAGCACAGCGGTGCCCATCCGCAGCACGTCGCCGATGCGCAGCTCGCTTTCGACAACGCCCTCGGTCGTTATGTTCTCGCCGAATTGGCCCATCGGCAGGACCGCACGGCCGATCTCGCGGCGCCAGAAGTCATAGTGCTCGAGCGGATAGCAATAGACCGCCTTGTCGATGCCGCCATGGGCCGACAGATCGGCCTGTCCGTCGCCGACGAAATTGAGCCGCTTCAGCGTCAGCGGCGCGTCGGTCGGCGCCTTGAGGATGCCCGTGCGAAACGACATGCCCCGGTAGGTGACGAGCCTCGGCTCGCCGACGTTCAAGGATACGACTTTGCCGTTCATGCCGGCCTCGACGAAAGCCAGTCCTGAGAATGCACTGACCGCCATGAACGGGACTAAGCGATCCCAGTCATGACGGTCAATGTCCGTGTCGCGCGAGGGGGGAGGATTACTCGCGCCCTGGGGTTTTGGTCATGCGGCTTTCGGGCTCCCGATCGCCGACACCGGCGGTGCGGCCTGCTGGAACCGCGCATGGTTCGCTTCGAGATCCTGATGGATTTCGACTTTCGCCGCGGGTTTGCGGGCATGGAAGGCGAAGATCCAGGCAATTCCGACGGCGAGATAGACGAGATAGGCGTAGGGGAAATAATTGACCGGCGGGTCCGGGATCGGAACGACGCTGCCCACGGTCGGGATCATCAAGAGCACAAGCGAGGCCGCGCACATCGCGAGATCGATGGGGCGCTGCTCGCCGAGCCGCTTGAGATAAACCGGTGCGGCGACGGTGATGAGGCAATACGGCGTGATGAAGCCGAATGCCGCCAGCGTGCCGGCATAGTTGAAGATGTCGAGCGGCGCGAGACCGCGGAGTGCCGCGATAGTCGGCAGCACTAACGAGAAGATCGCCATGGTCGTCACCGCGACATGGGGCGTCTCGTTGGTCTCGTGCGCTTCCGCCGTCGCCTCATGGAAGAGGCCGTGACGGCCCATTGCATAGATGATGCGGGCGCCGGCATTGAGACACGACAGGTTCAGCGCGAAGAAGCTGACCATGGCGCCGAGCGACAGCGGGATCGACAGCGGCGCGACATGGGCAAGCTCCGCCAAAGTGTTCAGCGGCGTATCCAACTTGTCGAGCGGCGTCGAATAGCCGCGGACGCCGAGCACCATCACATAGGTGACAAACACAAAGAAGGCACCGGCCAGGACGAGGCTCACCATGACCGCACGCGGGATGGTCTTCAGCGGATCCTTGGCTTCATCGCCGAACGCGGTGGCGCATTCGAAACCAACCAGACTGAAGATCGCGACCACGACGCCGAGACCGACGCTCGACCACGGCAGCTGGCTGACGTCGAACTGCGCCGAGTTCGATGGCGAAGTGGTGCTGCGACAAGACGATGGCGCACAAGATCAGAATGAGCGCCACCGAGATGCCTTCGAAAGCCAGCATCAGCATGGCCGAGAGTTTTACGTTCTTCCACGCACAATACCAGGAGATCGCCACGCATAACGCGAATAGCGCGATCGGCGGCACGTTCAGTCCGACCATTTTCAGAAGCGTATCGGCGAAGATCGAGAAGCCGGTCGCGCCGGCGATCGAGATGCCGAGATAGGCCCAGATCAGCGACCAGCCGCCGACCGCGCCGGCGGTCACGCCGAGGCCGCGGCAGATATAGGCGTACATCGACCCGGACGCGGTGGAGCGACTGGCGAATTGGTTGAGATTGTAGGCGACGAACAACAACATGACGGTGCCCAGGGCATAGGACATCCAGCTCCAATCTCCGGTGTTCGAATACATCACCGGGATGATCAGAGCTGCCGTCATGGTGGGAGAAATCAGTGCCACGGCTTGCGCCAGCACTTCATAGAAGTTCAAACAGTTCGGTTTCAGCGTGGTGTTAGACATGACCATAGGCTCCGTTGCATTGGACGACGTGTCCTGCGCCCCTTCGACGTCCGAGCCCGGTCTCAAGACCACGATGCGGCAGGCCTAGATTGAAGGCTATGGCGCGGATGGACCGGTCAACACATCCAGTTTTCAAATGGCATGGGGTCCAATGGGACATGTCCACGCTCACATTGCGTGCACCCGCGGGCGGCCGTGCCCAGCCGCGCAAATGGTGCGGCCACGGGCGCTTTCCCGCTCCCGGCGGCGTGAATTTACGGGTGAATAAAGCTGCGTCGCCGTCCGAGCGCCGCCTGCGCGGCACGCGGACAACGCACATCCGCAATCGCGGCGGGCCTGGAGCACGATCCGGAATGGCAGAACCGCCTTTCCGAGATCACGCGCCGTCCTCATTGGCCCGTCAGAAGCTCCAGTCCACGTCGAGATCGGAATTGACACGGAGCTGAGAACCAACGCCCCCGCTGATCGCCGCGTAGGCGCCGAATTTCACGCCCTTTGCCGCCTCGTCGTAGCGATAGGTCGACAGCGTTGGCAGCACATCTTGCCCGGGCGTCGCGCTTTGCTGATCGATCGAGGTCAGGCTGCAGCGGAAGCACGGATTGACGAAACGGAGCGCGACATCGCCGCAGCGCGCATTGATGAAATAATCTTCCTCGTGCTCATCGACGCCGGTGACGACGATGTTCGGCCGGAAGCGGTTCATCGGCACCGCCTGCGGCAGTTTTTGATTCAAGGCGGCGTGCGAGGCCTGCGAGATGACGAGAACGCCGTAATTGTCGACGAAACTCGTCGGCGCCGCGTCGCGCTCCGGATATTGCACGCCGCCCAAGCGTTGCGCCGCCGGATCGCATTTCACGAGCCGAAACGAACCGCCGAGATATTTGCTGAACCAGGCGTCGGCGTCGGCCGTGGTCGCGACGGCGCCGTGCTTTTCGCCGAACAACGTGATGGTGAGCGGCTCGCCGCCGCCATTCGCCGACAGATGCAGCGGCTCCATGCCCGGCGCGGACAGCACGATGCCGCCGTTGAGCTGCGGCTTCACCAGCGCAAGGGTGGGATGTTCGCGCTGGGTGACGAAGGCGCCGTCGGCATCCACCACCATCCAATTGCGATCGAATTCGAATCCGGTCGGCACGATGGCAACTTCCTTCATGCGAACGCCGGAGCAGGATTTGATCGGATAGACGAAGAGATCGGAAATTGTTGGCATGACACGTCTCCTGACACGCTCCTGGTGGCCCGGCATTACCCTGCGGCGCTGACCACACGCGGCACCGTCGCCGCGTTGTGGAAAGCGTCGGCAAAAAACCGCTCCGGCGGCAGCCCGGCGCGCCGCGTGAAGTCGAAAAACGCAGCCTCGATCAGGCCGGGACTGCCGCAGGCATAGACATCGAACGGCGACAAATCCGGAAAATCCTCGATCACGGCGCGATGCACGAGCCCGACGCGGCCCGTCCAGGCATCTGCGTCCGACGGTTCGGAGAGAACGGCTGTCACGCGCACGCGGGTGTTCGCCGCGATTTCGTCGAGAGCGTAAAGTCCCTCCTTGCGCCGGCTTCCCCAATAGAGATGCAGTTTGTGTTGCCTGGCCGTTTGCGCGGCCGCTTCGAGCATCGCCTTGATCGGCGCGATCCCAGTGCCGCCGGCGAGAAGGATCGCAGGGCGCTGCACGGCAGCGGCATCCGCCGCATCGGCGAAGCCGAATTCGCCGAACGGCCCTTCGAAGCGCACGATGTCGCGCGCATGCATGCGCTCATGCACATGCGCGGTAAAACGGCCGTTGGGGATGCGCCCGACATGCAGCTCGAGCGTTCCGTCCGCCCGCGGCGCGTTGGCGATCGAGAAGGCGTGCAGACGGCCGTCGTCACCGATGAGCGAAATGTATTGGCCGGGCCGATACCGGATCGCGGCATTGGGCGGCGGCTTGAGCGTCACGATCGCGACGTCGTGCGAGGGTCTGACGATATCGGCGACACGCGCCGGGCGGCGGTACATCGCGCCGATCGGCCGCACCGCGAGTTCGGCGACGTCGAGGGTGACGTCGCCCACCGCTTTGGCGCAACACAGCAAAGCCTCGGCCTGCGATGTGGCGAGCCGCGTTTGCGCCGGCGAAACGCCGTCATAAGTGACGACGCCGGCGACGACAATCGCCTTGCAACTGCCGCAGGTTCCGCCGCGGCACGCATGCGGCAGCCATATTTCCTGGCGCAGCGCCGCGTCGAGGATCACCTCGCCCTGATTGACCGCGAAGCTTTTGCCGCTGCGGCTGAGAGTAACGACCGAAGGCATGGTCTTTGCTCGGTCTCTTGCCGAACTCCTTGCCAAGTCCTGCTTGCCAAGTCCTGCTAGCCAAGTCCTGCTTGCCAGGTCGCGCTTGCCAAGTCCCGGTCCGAAAGCCTATGGGCACCATGGACCATGGAAAAGGTCCAAGAATGACTGATGGAGGGGTCCAGTGCTGCGGCCTTGGAAAATCAGCCTTGCCGAGCGTGTGGACAGGCGGCGAAGCATCCCTGTCTACCAGCAGATCGTGCAGGCGCTGATCCACGACATCCAGCGCGGCCGGCTCGTGCCCGGCACTTTCCTGCCGAGCAGCCGCGAACTCGCGACCACGCTCGGCGTCAACCGCAAGACGATCGTGATCGCCTATGACGACCTGATCGCGCAGGGCTGGCTCGCCTCCGACGGCACCAGAGGCACGATCGTCTCCAGTTCGCTGCCGGAACTGGCGCCGCGGCCGGCGCCGATCCTGCAGCCCGATACCGGACCCGAAGGCACCGCGCCCGAGTTCAAGATTTGCCCGGCCGCGGATCCGCTCCCCGCATTCGTCGAGAGCACGCAACTGACCTTCGACGACGGCGCGCCCGATGCGCGGCTGTTGTCGCCGGACGTGCTGTCGCGCGCCTACCGGACGGCGCTGCGCCAGGCGGTCCGCGGCAATTGGCTGGGCTATGGCGATCCGCGCGGCTCGCCGATCCTGCGCGAGACCATCGCCAATATGCTGATGACGCATCGCGGCCTGGTCGCCAGTGCCGACAATATCTGCATCACCCGCGGCAGCCAGATGGCGATTTTT
Organism: uncultured Alphaproteobacteria bacterium; assembly: GCA_963761185.1. Classification (GTDB taxonomy): domain Bacteria; phylum Pseudomonadota; class Alphaproteobacteria; order Rhizobiales; family Xanthobacteraceae; genus BOG-931. Next base: position 1,789,151 of record CAVXFY010000009.1, on the reverse strand, counting down.
CTCGCAGCGCGGATTTTGCTGCGGCCCGGCGAAACCATCTTGGTGGAAGCGCTGAGCTACGCGCCGGCCTGGCAGGCGTTCCGCGCCGCCGGCGCCACCGTGGTCGGCGCCAAACTCGACGACAATGGATTGGACGTCGCCGATGTCGAGCGGCTTTGCCGCAAGCACAAAGTGCGCGCGCTCTATCTGACGCCGCATCATCAATTTCCGACGACGGTGTCGCTGACGCCGCAGCGGCGCTTGCGGCTACTGGATCTGGCGAGCCAGTTCGGCTTCGCCATCATCGAGGACGACTACGATCACGAATTTCATTTCGAGCAGCAGCCGCTCCTGCCTATAGCAAGCTACGCGCCGCGCCGCACGGTCTATATCGGCTCGATGTCGAAGCTGCTCTTGCCGGGCCTGCGCATCGGCTATGTCGCCGCCGCCCCCGACGTCATCCGCTTGATGGCGAACGAGACCGTCATCGTCGACCGTCAAGGCAATGCGCCCACCGAATTGGCAGTGGCCGAGCTGATCGAGTTCGGGAGAATTGCACCGCCATTCGCGCAAGGCGCTGCAGGTCTATCTCAAAAGGCGCGACGTCTTCGCGCAGCTCTTGGAAAAAAACTTCGCCGGCATCATCGACTTCAAAATGCCGGATGGCGGCTTGGCATTCTGGATCACGTTCCGCGACGCTGCGGTGCTCGACGCCATCGAGCAAGGCGTGCCGCACGGCAATGTCCGTTTCCTGCCCTCGCGGTCATTTGCGATCGCACCCTTCGAACAGCGCGGACTTCGCCTCGGCTATGCCAGCCTCGCCACCGACGAGGCCACCGAAGCCGTGCGCCGGCTCCGCCAATTGGCCGACGGTGCGGTACGGCCGGAGGCGGCGAAGCGGCATTGACGTCGGTGATTGTCCGCTACGAGGCAGTGGAGATCGATTATGACCCACGATGGAAGAGAGCGTCCCTTCTTTTCGGATGTCGACGAGTGGTGTCTGTTTCTGGACGAGAACCGCGACAACCTCGTTTTCGTCGCGTTCCAGATCGCCGAAGCGATCGAAAAGGCATTTAACGACGGATACGCACTTAGGGACCGCGGCACCGCCGAGCAAACCATCGCTCAGTGGAAACAGGATTACATGAATAAATCCATCGATGACGAGATCGGCGCGATCGAAGCCGATCGCATCGCCGACATTGACGCTCCACTCAACTGGGACCGCCGCGCATGAGCACCAAAACCGACCTCAACTCCGCAGCCGTTTCGCTGACCCTGCATTTGTTTGGCGAACTGGCCACATTCCACCGCCGCGGCCAGACTTCATCAACGCCTACAACTATGCTCGGCGGCTGAAGACCCTGAAGGGCCTCACACCTTACGAATACATCTGCAAATGCTGGACTTCCCAGCCAGAACGATTCAAACTCAATCCGCTCCAGAAAATGCCGGGACTAAACACTTAGAGTGTCACTATGCGACCGGATACGCTTGCCGAAGTCGTCCAAAGGGCCAAGGAAGCACCTTCCAGATTCTACATGGCCCTCGAAGAGTTTGCTGACGAGTTCTACCTCGACCACCCTGATAAGGTGGCCCAGCAGCGGCGCATCGACCCGACCCCGGAGCCCATGGGCGAGCCTCTGTTCGACGCCCTGATCGGCGCCGTCGGGGAACATCTCGCACGGCGTTGGGGCTTGCGCGTTCCAGATTGGACACAACGGCCCCTGCATTTCGCGCTCAAAGAGCCTCGCTTTCTGCCGGAAACAAAGGCGTGGAGGGACATATTCGTTATCGAGAGCCCACCCGCCTTCAGGTCCAGGCTACTCTTCACAGGCGCAGAACCACTCCAACGCGCTCGTTTTCCGCGTAACGCGTGACGACACTCGCTTGCTGATGATGAGAAATCACCAGATTCTGCAAAAATTTGAAGGAGCGAGGGGTCGGACCTGCGCGAATGACCCGCATTTCGTTTAAGGCGCAGGGTCCCAGGAAAATTTGTTGACGAAAGATTAGCCGACTGATGACGCATCGGCGCAGTTGCGCCGCTCAGTCATCCAACTATGTCACGCTCCGTTCGGTGACGGCGCGCTGCTACTGCAAATTCCCGAAGTAGCGGCGGTATCTACGCGCGCATTCCTGCGGACGCTTCAAAATTACGGATTGATCGAGTCGGCAGAGGCCATCGTAAAGCGCGTGGAGGAAAATTCAGGAGGATTACGCAGAGTCGCACCTTATATGGCAGACCGACCCGGCAGACTAGACCGCACCGTATGAACGGATTGGAAGGCGCCACTGCAATCTGACGACGATGGTTCGGGAGGCGGCATGTCGGGGGGCCCGGGCCGAGGTTGAGTGAAAGTCGTAACCGTAAATGAATGCAAAAGAAACGAAGCAGCTAGTCGAGTCGCTGCCCTAGCTAAAATCATGCGCACTTTCAGATTACGCAAAAAGCATGGTGGCAAATAGCCGCCTCCTGCCGAGGTCCAAAAGGCGGCTCGCCCGCGGCGAAATCAGCCCAGCTGAATTGGCCGCGCGCAACGGTTTCTTCTCGGTGCTTGATCGCTCAAAGGCTAGGATCGTCGCCAGGCGAGCGAAAATTCGAATTGAGGACTGATCGTCAGTGAACCGCCATGAGACCGTCCGCCTTGGTTCATCAAAATATTGATCGCGTGCGCGAAGTCATTTCGCGGTTCCCCGTGTGCAATCCTCGACTGTTCGGATCGACGGCACGCGGCGACGACCGTCCGGATAACGACGTGGATATTTTGGTTGACCCTCTCCCACAGACGACGTTCTTCGACCTGGCGGAGCTCGAAATGGAGCTTGAGCGCACCCTCGGCTGCAAGGTCCAGATCAGCACGCCGGGCGGCCTGGCACCCGATGTGGCGGAGCGGGTTGAGCCAGATCTTCGGCCAATGTGATGGCACCAAAAACCAGTCGGAGTGGAGGAACGACTTCGCGACATCGTCAAATGGGGCGAAGCGGCTGCACGCCATATCGGTGGCATGGATGCCGCGCAATTCTTCCACGACGAGGAAGGCTATCAGCTCCTCAAGATCAAAGAGGATATCCTCGAATATCTGTCCGAAGGCGCGCGCCAACACCTGATCACGGCGTTTTGGGAATACCTGATCTATCTGGAGATCGCATATAAGCTCCTGGAAAAGGATCGGTGGGCACACCGGTTAAATAACGAAATCCACGACGCCTATATCAAGCTGAGCGGCGCCTACAATGCCGAGAATTTCTCGGCGGAGGGTGATTTCTCGGAACGTCTTGCCACGCTGTCGAGCCGGCTGGCGGATCGATACCAGGAAAAATACGGCAGGCAGGACGGCTGGCGCCGACCGGAGCGATGCCGACATGCTCCGGGAAATGCTCAGGCTGCGCCTCGTTTCCGGTTTAGGCCGCAGACAAGGCAAAGGCGATGTTTTGGGCTGCGGCCAACCACATTCATTTGCTTGACTACTTCTACTACACCGCGCTGACGGTGACTGCGTGCTATGAGAGCGTGTCAGCAGAAGAGCAAAATAGCTGGCGCGATCTCCTAACGGCGCACCGAGCTGGGTCGACTGAAAGTCGAAGTCGGGGCGCTTTTGACGCGGCCCGGGCGTCCAATTTATGCCCTCAAGGGGCTGTCGCTGGGCCTAAAGCGGTCGACCCTACGGTCGCTAGGTCTCTAAGGCCAGCGCGGCGATCGCCATATAGCGTCAAGGCGTTACGCCGGTCGTCTGCATGTCCCCCCGTTACATACCCCAAAGTGAAACACTTTGTTTGAAATCGACGATTTTCAAATAATTTTACGCTTTCCGGGTTTTTCAACCCGTTGATAACGAACGCCTTCCAGTGATCGACCGCGTCATGCATGACGCCGATTTTGAAATAACTCAGTGGTGAAAAAGGTTGAGTTAGCGTGGCGCCATCGGGCGCCATTATCTGCGTTATTGGCGTCATGAAGCCCCATCTCACCCGCGCGTGTCGCGGCGGCCTCCTCAGCGGTGAAGATTCCTTGGCGCACTAACCCCGCCAAAATCTCTTGATCACACGCCTCGTCGTATGGCGGCATCTCGATCGGCGTCTCGATTTCGGCAGAGATTCCGAATTCTGCCTGCGCGCGTGTGATGATCTCGCTGGAGCCGGTGGCGTTGGTATTGCGGTCGCAGTGGCGGATGTTCAGCGTACCTTCAATTGCGAAGATCGACTGCATGACGGCGGCGACGCGAAGCTAATCCTAGATCACCTGGAGGGATTCGAGTCAGACGACGTGACAGCTCAATTTTATGATCACGATCGCGACATGGTTCAAAAACGCAAAATGTTGACGGAGTGGACCGCATGGCTTGAGCAGCTGGAGGCAAAAGCTGTTGCGCGCGATCGAACTTTGCTTGATTTTGAAGCCGAAGGCGAGCAGGTCTATCGCATTCGCTACGGAGACGAAGCGTGGAAGGAAGCTGCCGCAAAACATCTGAAGCCGTGGCGTGCGCCTGCGTCTTCAGAGCGATGTATGTGGAAAACTTCTAATGATGCTTTGTTGACGAATGTAGATCTGACCTCAAAAACTAAAGCGTCGCGCCATGACATTTTGTTGACTATAAAAGATTTTACCTCATCAGATTTGACACCTGCAGTTTTAGTTCTATTTTTACGAGCGTCGCCTGGTCGCGACCTCGACCGACACTTGTGTAGGTCAGCTATCCGCCAAATAGCTTGCTGCATGCCAATCGCGACCAGGCGGACCTCATCAAAAATATTCGCGGTTATAGGAAATGAGCACATTCTGCTTATTTCCTATAACTGATTTGACACTTGCCGATGTCGGCACATGGTGCCCGAGGCCCTAAGAGTCGGTTTCGAAAGTCATGAAGGACGAGCGATCCGGCGCACGAGCAGCATGACGGATGCGGCGTAGAGGAAAGCGCGTGCGGAATTGATTGTTGCCTCAAAGTCCTTTGCCAGCCGTCGATTGCGTCCGATCCATGCGAAGAAGCGCTCGACGACCCAGCGCCGCGGGTTAACGGCAAAGCCGACCTGATCGGGGTTTTTTCGCACGATCTCGACCGCGATCAACGTGGCCTTGGCGACCTTCTCACCGGCATATCCGCTGTCGGCGAAGACCCGCTGGATGAACGGGAAGATGCGGCGCGAAGCCCGCAAAAGCGGTCCGCCGCCGTCGCGATCCTGGATGCTCGCCGGATGCGGTTCGAGCATGAGGCCACGCCCGTCCGTGTCGACAAGCGCATGGCGCTTGCGGCCGTTGATCTTCTTTCCAGCATCGTAACCGCGGGGTCCGCCGGCCTCGGTGGTCTTGACGCTCTGGCTGTCGATGATCGCACCCGTAGGGCTGGATTGGCGTCCGATCCGTTCGCGATCGAGCATGACCATAGCGTGATTGATCCTCTCGAAGCGGCCTTCGTCCCGGAACTTCGCAAACCATCGATAGATCGTGCTCCACGGCGGCAAATCGCTCGGCAGCAGGCGCCATGGGCAACCCGCCCGCATGACATAGAAGATGCCATTGATGATCTCGCGCATCGGCCAGGCACGTGGTCGTCCGGTGACATTCGTCCCAGGCAGCTGAGGCTCGATCACACGCCATTCCTCGTCGGTCACATCAGTTTGGTATCGGCTCGTCTTGCGAATATGCTGCTTGCGGGTGGTTGGGGTCCACATGGCAACTCCGGGGTTGGTGTCAGCAACCACCTGGAATCACGTTGACTCCACCCACTCAACCCCTTTCGAAACGGCCTCTAAGGTGCCGCACATCGAATCCACGACGGACGCCGACTTCCTGCGCTTCATTGCGGACGTCGGTCAGACGGTATCTGGTGAGGAAATCCTCGCCAAACGTTCTGTAATTACCAGGATTGAGGCAATCGCCGATCATCTGGATCCGGGCGGTGCAGAATCTGACAAAATCGACGCCGAATCAGTTTCAACACTTGAGACGGAAAACCAGACTTAACTGTTGAAACCTTTCAATGGCTGACCGTAGTGATTGCGAAAGCGTACGCGCAGCATCAATAGCGGCATCCGAGGTAAAGTTGTCGATCGACCCGAAATTGAGCGCTGCTACGTTTCTAAGGCAAGCACTGGCCTTGGCAGCCTTCGCAACGTCCCCCTCCAAAATTGCCGGCCGATCACCGCCGTCGACGTCATCTATGTTGCGCCACAGAGCATCGAGAGGGCCCGTTACGCGCGTAATTAGATCGTAATGAACAAGCTCCCCCATAGGAGGCGCCTCATCTATCGCCTCCAGAACGCGGAGAAGCGCGTTCTCGATGCATGTATGTGCCACCTGAAACGAATGCATGAGCGCCATCATGGCTCGATACGAGCCGATGTCGTCTCCTTCGAAGCCGCCGGCTTCGATGATTTCAAGCGCTTTTGAAAAGTGTTTTTCGGCGTCCGCGGCGTAGGCACTAGCAGCTTCCCACAACTCTTCTTTGGTTATTCGTTCTCTCGGCATCGGCCCGGTCTCCACGGCGCATAGGAGGGCCGCGCGCCGCGCTGCCGTCCATTCGGATATGTCCTCCGCAGCAGGCGCCCCTCTGCCGCGCCGGCACCCAGGCAATCATCGCAGAGGTTGACGACGAGTTCCGACCCGTCGCTGGGGTCCCACAACGCCGACGGATAATGACCGCGTGCCGCGAATTCGACCGCATCGAATGGCTGATTATTGCCGTTCGACCAGTCTTTGAGCGGCCTGCCGCAACGAAAGCATGCCACAGTGTCTAGGTAGTCGCTCACAGCGCCACTCCCAAAGCTATCTTCGCTCTAGCCGGCCGCGAGGGCGGCGAGCGGGAAGGCGGCCAACTGCCTACTATCTACCATTGTCGTGGCAACTCGATCTCCAACGACGGATCGCGCTCCCAGTCGAGGCGTTCGTTGCGGCGCCAGTATTCGAGCACGTTCCGGTCGACGCAGTTCTCAGCATCGATGGCCATGCTGATTGATGAAGTTCTTGATCGAGGTCTTAAGGCTGGAAGCTTTGCTGTTCATGGCTTTGTTCCTCGGCGATCGCGTCTGCGAGTGTCTCTGGGTCGATGAGATTGATATTCCTGCCGACGCGACGTAGATCGCGCGCGGCTCGCGCGATGGTCGCTTCAAGCGATCCATCATCCCGGCGGTAGACGTCTCGCGCTAGGTCGATGTCGCGGTCGGTATGGGTGAATTCGATTATGCCCCATGGAGTGTAGAAAGTGCCGCGTGAACCGGTTGTCATGCACGTAAGCGCGGTGGTGACCTGTGAGATCGCGCCGGCTTCGGAGAGCTTGCTTTCCAGACTGATGTAGCTGATTTCTCGTGGGCGAAGGAAACGGATGAGGCCACGTCGGATATCGGCAGGAAGCGAACGTGCCAGTGGGTTGACGTACAGACCCCTAGCCGCTCGGACCAAGATACCTTGGTCGGTCAGCCGCTTCATCATGAGCTTGAGGTAGTTGGGCTCCACTCCGTCGAGCAGCGCGCCGAACGTGGCCGGCGTAAAGGCCCAGACGGACTGGCGGTCAGCCGCAAGCAGTTTTTTCGATAGATCAGCTCTCTTCATATGTCTTATTCTAGTTATCAAAAACGATAACTTCAACTTGGCATGGGATATCCAAGTGCCTACGATCTACCATTGTCGCAACTCGATCTCCAACGACGGATCGCGCTGCCAGTCGAGGCGTTCGTTGCGGCGCCAGTATTCGAGCACGTTCCGGTCGATGCAGTTCATCGAGGGGCCCGCCTCGCAGCATCTGATATTCGGCGGATCGCCGTAGTGCAGCGCACCTTGCCTGATCTCTTCTGCAATCTCGCCGCTTCTGCTGGTCAGGCACACGCGGAATTGATGCCCACACGCCTGGCATTCGATCAGGAAGAGGACCGCTTCACGCGCATAGATGTTGGCGGCGTGTTGCGGGGCGAATGCGCAATAACGTGGCACTGCGCACTCGTCGAACCACTTCGGCGGCTCGGGGATTATATCCCTGATGTCGCGATATTCGGTGTGCACGCGCGTCACCCTCCTGATCGATCACGAACGAACTTTTCAATGGCATCGTGGAGAGATGTTGCGAGAATTTGCGCGGTATCTCTTGCTTTGCTTGATGTAAAATCATCGATCGAGCCGAAGCCGTACTCATACGCGGCGAGATTGCGAAGTCGGGCACTATTTGTGGCAGCCCTAGCTACATCTCCTGTCAAAATCGGAGGCCTTTCACCTCCGACGGCGTCGTTGAGTTGACGCTCCATCCAATCCATCTGATGCGTGACGCGCATGATAAGATCAAAGTGCACGAGCTCACCGAGAGGTGGCGCCTCGTTTATGGCTTTCAAAACATGGAGGAGCGCCCTTTCGAGGCCGGTATGGGCCGACTGGAATGCATGCTTGAGCGCCATCTGGGATTGATAAGCATCCAGAGTCTCCCCTCAAAGCGGCCGGCCTCAATGATGGCGCTGGCCATCGAGTAGTGTCGCTCTGATTTTCTCGCTTCGGTAAGTGCCTTCTCAAAAATAGCAATCATTGACGCTGCCTCTGCCGCCACGCCGCCCAAACCGCAGCACGCGCCACCAGGCGCCACACGCTCTGTCGCCGGTCGTGACCGTAGATTACGCCATCAGCATCCCAAGCGTCGGTGCCGGCGATAGGGTTGGCGTGCTCCCAGGCGTCAATTCGATAGTCGCTGACGTCGTCCAGAGCGCTGATGTTTGCGAGGGTCGCACGAGCAATCTCGCGCTTGCGCGCCTCATTGCCACCGGGGACGAGCTCGACCAATATCCGTAACATCGCACTTAATTCCGCATTGCCATTTCTTCGCGGCCGTCGATAACCTTCTCGACGATCATGCGAAGCCGCCTGATCGAGCCGTCGCCGAGGAGGCGCTTCACCATTTCGATCTCGTCGGCCGCAAAAGGCTCGATCCAGCGGACATCGACGCCGCGCTCGGCGGCAAGATCCGAAACAATCGCAGGAACGATCGCCTGCACATGCTCTGGCCGGATCGGCGGCATCCTGAGGACTCGACAGCGGTCCTTGAGCGGCGCAGGAAGGCACGTTGTGTCGTTAGCCGTCAAAAAGAACGAAACGAACGACAGGTCGACCTCAGACTGCGCATAGGGGTCAGGATACCGCTTCGCGGTTTCCGTCTCCATAAAAGCCAAAATCGCGTTCTGCAGCGAACCATTTCTGGTGTGACCAGCCTTGTCGATCTCATCCACCAGCAGCAGCGGGTTTGCGTTTCCGCACAGCCTTATTACTGAAAGCGGAAAGCACGCCTCGCCCGTCGCCCATCGGCGAGGCGTGCCGGCAAATGAGGAATCGTCTGAGCCGGCGCCGTCGAACCTTGAGCAATGAACCCCGCACAGCTCGGCGATGCGGCGGACTAGACGGCTCTTCCCGCAGCCAGGCGAACCCACGAGAATTGTCGGTTTAAGTCGGAAGTTTGGAGCTCCCACTAGATCGCGAAGCACGATGTCGATGACGTTTTCGGCGTGCGGAAATTCGCGCACGAGCTGGGCGCGTACCTTCGTGACGTCGGGCGTCGGATAGAGCGGAATCTTTTTGCCGGCGAACTGCATGAGTTCTGCCTGCGCCGCGGATTTCGCTAAGGGGGCGGCGATAACTTCTGGCATCACGACGACACCAGGTTTTTCTTCCGATCGAGTTTCTTTCGCCCGATCGCCCAACAGATAAATATTGTTTTGGGTCATAACCCAACCCTGATGGGGGGCAAATTCAGCGATGCTCGACGTCGTAACAACTGTTCCGTCCGCGATATGCGAGTGCCCGCTCACCTCTCCAACTATGTAGTCGTCAACGAGCCTCCAATTGGAAAGAATTGGAAAGGCGTCGCAGATCAGCTCGGACTCCGCGCAGTCTGTCACGTTATCGGCGCCGACTTTCTGAGCCGCGCTGATCGGGTCGTCATTTGCATCCGGCCATTTACCAGATGCAAAAACTTTCCAGCCGCGAACGGCGGTTGCAACGCGCTCTGTAAGGCCAGACTCCCTTGCCGCACGAGAAAGTGCGAGCGCGAGGCTAACGGTCGATTTCTTATCCCCCGGGTGCCACGCCAGCAGGTGCAGCGCGTCTTGGAAACGCGTGCGGACGTCATCGTCCACGCCGAGATCGCCATAGATCAGATCGCCAACCAGGTTACGCCGCGTGGCCTGCGACTCGTCGCCGGTCCAATCCTTGGTCACTGCCAGGGCATAGTTGCGCCATCGCTCCGGAAAATCGCAGCGGCTCGTCAACTTGAGAAACGCGGTCCACCAGTTTGGTTGCTTCGCCACATGGCAGATGGGGGGTATCTTCGCTTCCATGACCGTCCGAATCAGCAATAATGGCCACTGGCTATCGCCAGGACGACGGGCATTGTCCACGGTCAGACCGCACAGATCAAGGATTCGAAGGCGTGGTGGTTAAAAAAGTTCCCCATTCCGAGAAGCGATGGCGGCAGGGCCGCATCGCAATTCGCGTTCACGACGATCTGAGGGAAGCCATTGAATTTGTTTCGAAATTAGACAACCGGCCCATATCGAATTTCATCGAGACCTTATTGTTGGCAGAATGCAGGGCGCGGCTATCCAATGTGTTCTCGCCGGAGGGCGAGCGGCTCGACAAGCCGAGGCCTTTGACGCCGGGGTCAGGATACTCTCAGCAGGATCGACGGCGTCGCTGAACGCCATCGAATGGGTTATGCGTCGGCCGAAGCTGGGTTATCCACAGGAATTAACGGCGACTTTTAAATGGCGATTGACGCCGAAAATGCTACGAGTTTTGGAGCATCTATATTTCAAAACTTCGGACATTTCGGCGTCGGCGGTACCGATTTTTACTGGCAATTGATTTGAAACTTGTTGCAAAATTAAAACCTTGAAATCTCCAAAGACTTTATTTGGCGCGCAATACTTCGATTCGCGCTCATCTAAAAATTGTTTGAAAGTGGTAACAACTCAATCTGGCAGATGTCTTCGGTTTCAAATCATCGATGGTTCGAAACTACACGCATCTAATACCGCCGCGCGACGCCTAATGGTGGCAGAAATGATGGCGCGCGATTGATCCATGCTGGCGGCCGACAAAAGATCGGCGCCGGCATGGAAGCAGCGGCAGCAACAGGTGAGGGCCTGCAAGGCGTTTACGCGCGACAGCACGTTGCGGAGCTGTCTTTCCCCCTCATTGGCGAGCTGCCGCTCGCACTTTCTGAGATCAATCAAACAGCCGCCCTGCCGCTCGCCGAGCGGGCGTTCGTCGAGAAATTCGATCAGGTTTCGTGGGATCGGCACGAGAAACGCAAGGCTGCTGCCGCACGGCGCGAGCAAAACGCAGAAAAGCCGCCGACACCGGACGAAATCGACCGCGCCTACGACGTCGTTGCCGCGTTCGAGAGGGGAGAGCGCGAGGAAAAGCGCACCGGCAAGAAGAACGAAGCGCTAAAGCCGAGCTCGCATCAGCGCCGGATCGTCCGACAGCACATGGCCGAGCAAGAGGGCGACCAGGCTCCCCCTTGGGCAGAAAACAGCTCCTACGTCCGCGATCGGCTCAAAAACGGATACGTTCTCGCCGAGCCGACGTTGGTCAGCGAGAAATATACGCTGCAACCGTTCAAAGAGAGGTGGCTGCGCTCGCCGTTGTCGCCAGTGCTCGAAAAGTTCGTCGCGGCGACCGCTAAGGCGTTGAACCGCGGTAAGCGCGACGACGAGCGCGAGGTTTTCCTCGCCAGCGACGACAAGAGCAAGCGCCAGCGGCAATGGGGCAAATTGCGCGGCCTCGATTGCACGTACGTCTCAATTCTCCGATCGATTACGAGCGCATTCAGGGTCGAGATCGACGCAACGTTCGTTAGCCCCGCCGTGCTCCGCCGGTGTCTGGAGCAGGCTGGACTGCCGTGTCTGCCGCACATCGTCGCCTATTCCGCCGGCAGACACGGCGAGGTAATCCACCCGCATCTCTGGTGGTTTCTGCCTGAGGGCTCGGCGGTGTGGTTCTCGCCGGATGAGCGCTGCCGCACGGCACCTCAACGGAAGATGAAAGGCGTCGTCCTGGGCGTCACCAAACGCCTTGCATCGATCGGCGCGGATATCGCCGGCGCGGCTAATTTTCGCGACGGCAAAAACCCGCTGTGTCCGAAACTATCGTTCGCGGTGTTTAACGAGACGGATTATCCGGACCTCGCCGAATGGGCGCGCCACGTGGATGTGCGCGGCGACGTTGTTACCGAGGTCAAGGAAGCCCTGATCACGGAATTGGGCCTGCCGCGGCGCATGTCGCGCCCCTTATTCCACGCCGCTTACGATTTTTGCTGGCGCCGCCTGAAACAGGCCTACCGCACGCCGACGGGCCCGCTTACCGCTGCTTGCCGCTATCCCGGCGCCGACCGCTCCGGCCTGGCCGATCTTCTTTTTGAAGAGCTGGTTGTGGCGGCCGACGAGATCCAGGCCGGCGCGGCGACTGACGATAGCAAGCGCAAGATGCTCGGCTCTGTCGCCGATTTCGTCGCGCGCGCATGGCGCCCCGGCGCCGATCATCGCAACCGCGGCGCAGCTGAGGATTGGGTTCACGGTGTTGACGATCCTGTTGAGCGGAAAAACATCGGCCGCGATTACGCAAACCGCGCTCAGGTGGTCAACACCGTGTGGGAGTGCCGGCGCGCCTGCCTGGAGCTGATCTCGGCCGGCAAGAAGATCACCAACAATGCGATCGGCCTGCTCGCTGACCGAGATCCTCGGACCGTCGCGACCCACCGCGAAAAAATCATGGCCTCAATCTCGCTGACGGAAAAAGATGCAATATGGTGCCTGATGGGGGGACCTCCTCTACAGCCGGCAATAATAGAAAAACCTTCCTTTCTTCCTGAAAATACAAACAACGCGCCGGACGTCCCGGTGATCGTAGTCGAGGGGGAACAGATTTACGGCTGCCGTGACGACGTGCAGTCCGCACATGACGTCACTTCCGTTGCGGTCCGCGGCGGCCCTGGCTGGTATGTCGTCAACCCGAAAGCGGTCTACGCATCTGACCTCAAGGATTGCAGCCGCGCATCAGCGTCACCGAAAGCCAACAATTCGGATCGACAACTGGTCCTGTCGCGTGAATTGTCAATGGGTGTCACCGCACCATCATTAGTCAATGACCTTGCTACTTTCAGTCCGACGACTGATGAAGTCGGCTATGAAACCTACCCTAACGGCCGAGGATCGTCGTCTGTACCGCCTTCGCAGGCTGGAGCAGCAGAGAGCTCGTCAGTCCGATTATCGGAGCAGGCAGTCAAACCTGGGCATTCCGGACCGCAGATGCGTCGCCGATGCCCTCTTGGAAGCGGTTCTCGAATTAGGGCTCGAAGATCGCGCGGCCGTCGCGGTGGTCTTGAAACGGACGATCCTGATCTTGGGTCTGGTTGAACGTCGGTCCGGTCGGCCTCAGTTCAGCAAAATTGGCATCCAGAAAAGATTGCTGCATCTGTGCGGCGAAGCCGGTTGGCCGCCGTAAGGGTAGCTCGTTTTGACTATTTCAGTCGCTGGTCTGATTTTCGGTTAAAGACAACCAAACATCGGATCAGCGTCATGGACCTTGCATTCTGGACAGCCTTTGCTGGCGGCTTTGTTGCCGGCGGTGCTTTCGTCGGTCTCGTGATTGGATCATTCCGTCTCACGACGGCCGCTCACAGTGTGGGGCAAGTTGCCAACACTATCGAGAGCGCTGCAGAAGCTGTCGAAACCGAGATCAAGCATCTGGTCGAAAAGTCCCCGTCGATCGCACTGGATGATCCGACTTCCGGCGAGCTGAAGTATCCGTCTGTTTGACACTTTCCGGGACCGGCCAGATTTTGGATGTGCAGCAGCTATGACCATGCCGATGATCGAATCCTTGAAAGAGCCGCCAAGGCGGCAGCGGAGGGCGTGGTGAGTGAGGTCGAGCAAAAGGGCTTGATTTTCAATATCGAGGGAGCAATCGAGGTTGCGCCAGGCCATTTTTATTATCCGAGGCGTGGCAGCTCGCGCGAACAAGCCTTGGCAGAGTTTGACAACATACTGACCGCATGGGTCGGCGCCGACCCAGATGAGGAAAGGCTCGCGGCCGAAATTGAAGCCGAGATTCATGGATCAGGATTATGCCTTCCAGCATCGACCAATCCTTAGTCCGCCAATGGGACGAGTACCAAAAGAAGCTCGACGCCCAGATGGCAGCCGTGCGCGCCGGCCTGGTCGACGCGGTGTCCCATGCCGCGTTCGCCGCCAGGAAGGATCTGATCGCTGCCGAGAAATCGATCTTTAAGGCGCCGGTACCGTTCACCGTCAACGAAAAGGGATACAAGGTCACGCCAGCCAAGATTAAAGGCGACTGAAAAAACAACCGAAGTTTTCCAATGATTGATATCGCCGGCCCGGAAGGGAGAATTCGGGCCGGCCGCCATGGAAAGGTTGGGTCATGCGTTCTGAAGAGGAAGTTTGGACTGAACCTCGGTTATCACAGCCCAAATGGTTGCTCTATCCGGCGCGCTCGGGCTGCGAACGCGTGCTGATGTTTTTCCCTCGCGGCAATCAGTCAGTCGTGGCGGAGCACCCGCTTGAAGCGCAAATTCTTGGGGTCTGGATGGAGAACCGGGACGTGGTTGAGATCGTCAACCACCCCGACCCCGTCGAATTTCGCACCGATGACGGCGTATCTCACCGTTTCTGGTTCAACTACGTGATGGTGATGTGCGACGGCCGCCGGATCGCGGTGGCGATCAAGTACCGGGAAGAGGCGAGCTACGCACGCGCAACGCTTCCCTTGGTTGAGCCGTTCATGTCGGCGGACTTCGCCGACCTGGCCATGGTGATGTCCGAAGATGACCTTGCCCCCGCGCGGCCGGCGCGGCGTAGGAAAACTGAAAATCATGCGTCTGGCTGACGCGCCGCCTCGTGGGGAGCGGCCTGACGCCGTATTCTGGCACCGGTTATTCGGCCCCGAGAAATTGGATCTGGTCGACCAGTGCGGGCGGCAACTCGACCACCGCTTCTGATTTGCGGTGACGGCCGCGAAGCCGGTCGTATTCCTGAATCGTCATCAAAACGAAGCTAGAGCATTCCCCACTTAAGACGACGCATAACCTGCGTGTGCAAGATAGTTAGCGCATTCGCCTTGTGTGAAGGCGCCGAGAACGTCTGCGATTGCGTCCCAAAGCGAGTCTCTTGTTGGTGCGGCGGCCTTGCGGAGCAGGGTCTTGAGCTTGGCGAAGGCCATCTCGATGGGATTGAGGTCGGGAGAGTACGGCGGCAGGTAGAGGAGGAAGGCACCTCGGGCCTCGATCGCGGCGCGGACGCCCCCGACTTTGTGCGCGGGCAGATTGTCGATCACGACGATGTCGCCCTCCGACAGGCTTGGGGCCAGCACCGTCTCGACATAGACCAGGAAGGCTTCGCCGTTCATCGGTCCATCGAGAACGAAGGGTGCGACAAGCCCGTCGCGGCGCAGTCCGGCGGTGAAGGTGGTGGTTTTCCAATGTCCCCACGGCGCCTTGCCGATCAGGCGCTGGCCCCGGCGGCAGCGCCCGTGAGTGCGGACCATCTTGGTCGAGGTTCCGGTCTCGTCGACGAACACCAGGTGCTTGGCATCAAGGCTGGCCTGGCCGGCCTTCCAGCATTGCCGCGCCGCGGCTACGTCGGGGCGCTCCTGCTCGGCGGCGTGCAGAGTTTTTTTTGAAGGTCACACCGTGCCGCTTGAAGAACCGATCGACCGAGCTGTCCGTGGTGCGCACCCCGCGCTGCTGCCATAGCCGCTCGACAATCTCCGCCAGGGTCAGGTCCGATTCCTGCTCGACCAGTTCCAACAACCATGCCGCATGCGGCTCCAGCGGCGAACGGCTCTTGCCGCCGCGCCGCTGCGGGCTGACGCTTCCCGTCTCCTTGTGCAAACTCACCCACCGGATTGACGAGGACTCGCTTACCGCAAACCGCTTGGCCGCCGCTCGCCGTGAACATCCCTCGGCAACGGCCGCAACCACCCGACTGCGAAGATCATCCGAATACGGCTGTCGTCCCATGGCTTCCCTCCGAATCAGAACAGCCATGGACTTACAACCAAAACCAGCCGGGAATCCCAAGCCCGATCACAATCGATTCATCAGAACTGGGGAACGCTCTAGGCCGATCATCATCGGTGATGATTACAGGTTCGATGATTGCCGCAGCTTGAATTGCCGACGCTTGTTTCTGAAGCTCCTTCGAGCGGAATGTCTGCATGCTTGGCCTCCGCATTTGGTTCGACTGCCGCGACGGCTTCGTTTTTCGCTGTCATCCGAGCAGCTCGTCCGCCCCTCATCCGAGCACCATCGCTTCCGCTGAAATGCGATTGACGAACTTTTGAGAGGCCGTTTGTTTCGAAAACAGATCAACTCGTATTCCGTATTTTGCGCATAACATTTCCACGCAAGAGCAAGCTGCCGACTCGATGTTTGCGGGAAAGTCGACGACTACGTCCAAGTCGCTGTCGCATCCGATTGTGCCGCGGGCGGCGGATCCGAAGACCAAGAATTTTCCGCCATGCTCTTTCGCAAATTCAGAAAGAGCATGAATGATCTCTTCAACGGCAGCACGGCGGCGCTCGGCCTCTCTCTTTTTGCGCTCTTCTACCGTTACGATTTTCATGTTAGCTCTCGCCCTGGGTCGATCGGAAGAGCGCGATTTCAGAAGCGGGGCGTGGGCTGGTAGTCAATTTCGTCCATCTCCGCCAGCTCACGCAATGTCTTGTCCTGCTTCTCCTCGGCCGCTCTCAGCTTGAGAACGTCGGCGAGCTTGCAGCGGCGGTGCTCACCCTCATATCGGAACGGCAGTCGACCATCGTCCATCCGGCGGACTACCAGCAGCTTCGAAATGCCGAGAATTTTCCCGACCTGCTCCGGCGTGAGCTCGTCCGCTATGGCCTCACTCGCCAAGCTGCCCCTTTTTGCGTCATCCATGGTCATTACTCTCTTCTCGGACCGCCCGACATGCTGCCTCCCAAATTCGCCTTTGGCGTGAAGCCAGGCTTCTCCACCGGACGATCCGCCTTCGCTGACGGCCCGAACAACGTCAGGCGCGATTCATACTCTTCGTCTGTCTCGTCTGGATCCCGCAGCAATACGTAGGCGTCCAACGAAAAACTCGGCAGACGTTTCTTGTCTGTGTCCGACTGCGGTGGGTCTGAAGTCGGCATCGATTTGCGCCTTTGTTGGAAGACAGCGAAGAAGGTTGTGGTACATCGTTCTGGCCGCCTCGCCCTGCCGGTGATGTTATTCCTCTGAAGAAGCCCAGGGCGGCTTAGGCGGTTGCGGTGACATTTCCGCCAAAATAGCTTTAACAGCAGCGACGGTCGCGGGCACCGCGGTTTTCGTGGTTGTCCACACTATGCCAATGTCGATGTCTCGGTAGCCGTGCGTCAACCTATCTCGCATTCGCGCCGCTGCTTTTAGCTTAAGGTCGGGATGCTTTGCGTCGAACTCCGGGTCTGATTTCAGAATTTCTTTCGCTGCCTCGCCGATGGACTCGATGCATTTAGTGACAGCGTGTTGTGTTTTCTCGTCCTGAAAGAAATGCGGGGCATCCATGCCATCGATGTGGCGCGCAGCCGCATCGCCCCACTTGACGATATCGCGAAGTCGTTCCTCAACTCCAACAGGCTTAGGCGCCATCACATTGGCCGAAGATCTGGTCCAACTCGCTCTGCCACATCGGGCGCCAGGCCGCCCGGCGTGCTGATTTGGACCTTGCAGCCGAGGATGCGCTCAAGCTCAATTTCGAGCTCGGCCAGGTCAAAGAAAGTCGTCTGTGGGAGTGGGTCGACCAAAATATCCACATCGCTATCCGGACGGTCCTCACCGCGCGCCGTCGATCCGAATAGTCGAGGATTGCGTACGGGAAACCGTGCAATGGCTTCCCGCACGCGATCAATATTTTGATGCACCAATGTTGACGGTCTCATGGTGGTTCAATCAGTCATCAATTCTGGACTTTCGCCCGCTTGGCAACAATCTTGGCTTTGGAGCGGTCGAGTACAGAGAAGAAACCGTTCCGCGCCTTCAGTCTGCCGCCATTGGCGCGCTCATCGTTTCTCGGTTCCAAAGATAGGCCGAAGTCCTAGAAGCCGCCAGTTTCAGCGCAGTTTGCGAAGGCCGTTAACCATACCGCTTACAAAATCCGCTGCTTGGCCCTAGCCATATCACGTTTTCTACCCAAATCACAGCTCGTGATCCAGGGTAGAATACGATGGATGACGTCCAATTGGAGCCGATGAGCCGTGCGGAGGCCATGTTTCTGCATGAGCTCTCCGAGAAGTGGTCCTCCTACGGGCCGGCGATGAGGGCCTTGGCCGGGCTCGACGGCGGCATGACCTGGAAGACCGTCAACGGCGCCGAATATCTGTGCCGGTACCGGCAGGATCCCAAGACCGGCAAGAAGAAGTTCACCTCGCTCGGCCGTCGGTCGGCCGAGACCGAGCGCACCTACAGCGATTTCATCGAGCGGCGGGACGCCGCCAAAAAGACGGTGTTAGCGAACCGCGATGCCATGACGACAGCCGGCCGTGTCGGCAAGGCCTATGGCTTCGCGCGGCTACCGGCGCAGACCGCGGCGATCATCAGTGACCTGTGGCTGCGGTCTCTCGATGAGCACATTTGGATCTTCGGCGGCAGCGCTCTCCTGGCTTACGAGGCCGAGACTGAAGTGCTGACGCCGAACGAGCTCGTGCGGGACCAACACCCGATCTTCGTCTTCAATGGCCATCAGCAGAGCGAAACGATCGAGGCCGTGTCCGATGTCATCGAAGACATCGTCGGACGCCCGCGTGTCGATCGCGATAATGGACGCATCGCCTTCTGCATCAAGGGCGCCCCCATCATGGAGTTTCTTGAGCGTGGCTCGTTGGAGGATCGGGCTTTGGATCCCGACGAGGTTGAGGTCATTTCCGATGCCCTCGACCTGCCTCGGGTGAAAGGATTGACGGTTGCCCGCGACGGCCAGCCGATCGAGCTCGTCACGTTCGATCCGCGGGCCTATGCGCTCACGGCTTATGTTCTTGGTCGAGATGACGAGACTTGGTCCAAGCGGGCCGAATTTGCGGCCACCCTGGTTCGTCAGCGCTGGCCTGAGCAGTTCGACGCACGGCAAGCGGCAGCGTTTCCGGAGCTGTGCGGGCACCCTGATTTTGAGGACGACAGACCACGTTTTTGACCGTGAATTGCAGCGAATGGATTGCCGCTAAGGACCTAAGATTTTGCCGTGACTCAAGTTTTCCCCAACTTTCGAGACGGGCTCTAACTCGGCGCTTGCAGAGTTTGGAGTTAAGGATTGGGTCTAACGTAATCGACAAGGAGATCAGCTCACGAGCGCAGATCAAAAATAAATGCGGGCGGTCCGTAGCAGCGGACCACCCGCTATCGGCCAACCCCGGAAAGGAGAAGACCAGCTCTCATAAGCGGGCTGAGTCTCTGCGATCGGCCAGCACGGCGCAAGCGCTGCTGACGTCGACCCCTCTCTGAGCTTGGTTTTCCACAACTCCGAAACCTTCGAGCGCCGAACCACGGTTCGGCGAACGAGATCGCTTTGCCTCAGAGGGATGCAATGCTGACGAGCCTGGAAGAATACTTGAAGCCCAATCCGTATCTGCGGCCGCCGCGGCCGTGCCCCGAGATTTGGACAGAGCCCATGCTGAGCCAAGGCTTGCGGTCCATCCCGATGCGTGGGCGCGGATCGAGCCACGGTCATATCGCGCTGTCCGATCGCATCATCGACTTCGAGAGCCGGTTGGAGCGCAACGCCATGCTCGCCTTTCTGGCGCGCCCCGACACCGCTCGCCTGACGGATGCGGCGTAGAGGAAAGCGCGTGCGGAGTTGATTGTTGCCTCAAAGTCCTTTGCCAGCCGTCGATTGCGTCCGATCCATGCGAAGAAGCGCTCGACGACCCAGCGCCGCGGGTTAACGGCAAAGCCGACCTGATCGGGGTTTTTTCGCACGATCTCGACCGCGATCAACGTGGCCTTGGCGACCTTCTCACCGGCATATCCGCTGTCGGCGAAGACCCGCTGGATGAACGGGAAGATGCGGCGCGAAGCCCGCAAAAGCGGTCCGCCGCCGTCGCGATCCTGGATGCTCGCCGGATGCGGTTCGAGCATGAGGCCACGCCCGTCCGTGTCGACAAGCGCATGGCGCTTGCGGCCGTTGATCTTCTTTCCAGCATCGTAACCGCGGGGTCCGCCGGCCTCGGTGGTCTTGACGCTCTGGCTGTCGATGATCGCACCCGTAGGGCTGGATTGGCGTCCGATCCGTTCGCGATCGAGCATGACCATAGCGTGATTGATCCTCTCGAAGCGGCCTTCGTCCCGGAACTTCGCAAACCATCGATAGATCGTGCTCCACGGCGGCAAATCGCTCGGCAGCAGGCGCCATGGGCAACCCGCCCGCATGACATAGAAGATGCCATTGATGATCTCGCGCATCGGCCAGGCACGTGGTCGTCCGGTGACATTCGTCCCAGGCAGCTGAGGCTCGATCACACGCCATTCCTCGTCGGTCACATCAGTTTGGTATCGGCTCGTCTTGCGAATATGCTGCTTGCGGGTGGTTGGGGTCCACATGGCAACTCCGGGGTTGGTGTCAGCAACCACCTGGAATCACGTCAACTCCACCCACTCAACCCCTTTCGAAACGGCCTCTTAGAGTTCTCATTGTGTACGGAAGCTCGTGCATGATCTCCATGTGGGGCGAAGTATATTTCCCATCGTGGAAAAATGCCTCAGCCGTCTGGCTGGCGAAGGTGACACGGTCTTTAAGCCAAGGCCTCCCGTTCCAATCGTCCGGCGCAAAGTTTTTTCCCGCGTCGCCTTGGGGCCTAGTGGACCCGCCTCTGTTTGAGCGCCCGCGAAGAGGATATCCATGCGCTTTTATTTCCCGAATCTTGAGCGGCCGAAGAAGGCCGCCAAACGTGTTGCCGACCGGCTTGGCGGCACGCTGGCACTTTCCAAAGTCCAGCGAGGACTTGCAGTCGCACTGGGCTACCGCGATTGGCATGAGTTCGAAACAGTTCACGCAACTGGCGCGCCAGCGCCGCGCGATCAGTATCTGCCCGACGATCTTTTCCGCAGTCGCAGCGCCGATTTGGCGTTGAAGCTGGCGGCCGCCTTGGGCGTGTCCGACAGCGAAGCGCAATACGTGCTGCTGGCCTCTCGCCTGACCGGCGATCGCCAGTTCTCGCTCGATGACCACACCAAGATCCGCCTGGCGTGCTGGCGCGCCAAGGGCCTGTGGCCGTTGTCCAAGCACGCCGGCATGGTCGTTCGGGTGCGTTTTCCGAGCGCAGGTCCGAGGCGACTCGGCATGCTCACCGCCGACTTCGATTCGAGGAGGAAGGGGCCGTTCCAGATCTTCGGCGACAATTTCTTCGGTGCAGGCGCACGGGAGGACTTTTCTGTTCCCCGCGAGCAGCTGCCCATTTTCATCCCGTACCGCTTGCGGTTTGCCTACGGTTTCTGGACCGAGCCGGACGGCGGCAAGGTCCTGTACTCGCGCGATTACGCCCCCATGTGGCGCCTGCGCGACGACCGGCCACCACAGATGCTCTCGCCGTTCGAATGGATCAGGCACGAGGACCAGGAGTGGTTTTGGGAAGACGCTACCGCACCATGGCACGATCGGCGTCGTATCGATCAGGAAGAGACGCGGCTAGCCTCCTTTGGTGTTCCTGGGCTTTGTGCTTTGGCGGACTTGCTCCCCAGCATCTTGGGGTCGACTGGCAATGTCCCAAAACCAGGTGAGTTAATCCGTCGAGTCCGACAGATGAAAGCCCTTGCTAGCTAGGACGGGCGGCTTTGTGCTTGCTCGGCATCGGTGTTGAATACCGTCGTGTGTCTCGATCGTGTTCCGAACGTGGATAACAGAAAGCACCGGTGAAAAGTGGCAGTAGAACTCACCAAAGAGCTCATTGAGCAAGCCTTCAACGAGATGGGGAAAATCGCCGCGGCGCGCGGCGTGACCATTGAGATCGCTGTGTACGGCGGGTCCTGTCTGATACTAGCGAGTGATATCCGAAGTTCTTCTGGGGACGTGGACGCAGTCTTTCTTTCTGACAATGCGATCATCAGAGAGATCGCTGGAGAGGTGGCAAAACGGCTAGGCTTGCCCGAGGACTGGATCAATGAAGGGGTGCGGCGGATGGCCCCGCCAGTTGGCAACCCAGAGCCCAATTTGTTGCCTCATGGTGATTATCCCAAAGACGGGAATTCGATCGTCGGACTTCGCGTCTTACTACCAACTCCGCGCTACTTGTTGGCTATGAAGCTGTTGGCTAATAGGGCTCTGGAAGACACGACGAAGATCCAGGGGGATTTAAGCGACGCCGTCGCGTTGATGAAGGTGACGGGGATTTCGACGCGGGATGAACTCCTTGCTTTGCTCAAAGAGTGCTATCCTCGCGTACCTGGAATTGTAGAGCCAACTGTTCACCCGAGAATTGCGGTCAAGATAAACGAAGCATTGGATGCCTATGCAACCTCAACCAACCTTCCCGAGCCGACCTGGCACGCTGGCACAGGTCCAGCGACTCGTCCGTGAGGGCGAGGAGCTGCGATTCTGCCTGGCTGGGTTTCTCGACGGGTTCTACACGGATCCCAACCCGAAGAGCCGGCGGGCCCGGATCGAAGACGATCCCGGCATTAGCGGCGACGTCAAGCTTGACGCGCTGATGGGCGCCATTGGTGAGCATTTGTGTCATCGCTGGGGCTTGGGTGAGCCGCCAGCGTGGACTGATCATCCAGCGCGCTTTTTGTTGCAGGCGCCTTGGTTCCTGGGTTCGGAGCGGATGAAGGGTTTTTTCTTGGCTGAAAGCCCTTCGGCATATCGGCGCCGTCTAATCTTCACCGAAGCTGAGCCATTGCGGCGGGCGCGCATGCCCCGTGACGGCCGCTGGTGGGCCTACGAGACGATCCGCTCCGGTTTGTCGCCGACGGCCGAAGAGGAAGCCGAATTGCAGATGCATGCCGGCGTGGCGATGGGGCGGTAGTCCGTTCGCGCAGCGTCTGGCTTACCATCCCCCTGATTACGAATTCGCGGGCGAACTATGCCTTGGATCGCGGGCGCACTTTCCACCTTGCGCACGTCAGCCCCTTAGCAAAATCAGGCATTCATCGCGGGCATCGCGGGCAAACTTTTCTTGGAGCCAGAGCGACGAAATCACGTCAACAATGACCGTCGGAAAGCTCCAGGCAGCATATCTCGGCTTCACCATTGCCGGCGGTGAGCGAAAACCCGGCGACAAAGGCGTCTGGGGTGGCGTCGGTGGTCAGCGCCTGGACTGGTTGCCGACCAAAGCTTCGCGCGCTGCAGCAGGATCACCCGCTTCCGGCGCAATTCCTCGCGGCTTCGTCGGTCGAGCTCGGCGCCGCAAAGGCGCCTTTCTCGGTCACCCGCGCGGCCGCGGCCAGGCTACGGAAGGCATCTGGATCCGGCCAGCGCGCACCAAGGCCCAAACCAAGCAGGTCTGGCGCGGTGGCAGTTTCTTGAGTCCGAATGCGCGCTTGGTGACGGTGCTCGCGCGCCCGCACGATGCCGCCAGCAAGGTTCACGCGAAAGGACCGATGACGCTGCTGTTGAAAGGCCAGCCGATCGCGCGCGAGAAAGCGATCCTGCCATACACCGATACCATGCTTGCAGCTTTCAAGCGGGCGATGGACAAAGCCGGAGATCTGACGAAGGCCAAGTTATGATTGATTGGCTACAGTGAAGGTGCAGGCATATTGCGCCGGCGCCAATCGTCGTAAACGGCGTCGACGCGCTCAGGCGTCATATGACCCCACCCTTTAAGGTGATATTTGCCGACCGCCGTGCGCCAAGCGGTAAAGAGAGCCGGATCCGTCGAAGCAAGGGAAAGCGGCGCATCCTCCGTCGCAAGCCGGGCCACTTCGCGTAACAGCTCCCAGTCTCGCGCCACGGCGATCTCGGCCATCCTGCCCTTCAGCAGGACGTCAAGGGCCTCGGTGTAAAGAGTGCGTGCGGTCCTGGTCATGATCACTCACTTCCCGTAGCTCGCCGTTAATTGTAACAAAGGCTATTTTATCCGAAACAGTAAGGGTTGCGATGACGCCGAGGGAAGCCGCGGTTTCAAGCAGCAGCCAAAGTGAGAGCTCTTCAAGGCCATCCCGCGTGCCGATTGTCTTGTCGCGCCGTAGGACCTCCTCAATAAGTAGGTCGCCATGATCGTCGTCCATTAACTGACCGCATCTTGCCCGCACGCTAGAACGTCTTAACGCGATTGCGGCGCGCAAGAAATGCGCGCGGATGCCGAGGTTAAATAGTGTAAGAATAAAGCGAAAGAAACGGCACTTTATCATCATTTTCTTACATCGTCATCGCAAGATCAGAGAGCGCCATTCGCGAACTGGCGGATTGGCTGGCATTCGGAGCGGACGTTCGTCATCTGGAGCAAGAGGCACTCGACCCGCGGTCTCCGGCCGTTGGATTTGACTTTCCAAGCCGGCGAATATCCATCGGCTAGTCGCTTTGCACTTGCTGGCGATCGTTGTTGAATGTTGGAAGTTTTACCTATGAACAGAAAGCGCTGCAAAAAGTGGCAGTAGAACTCACCAGAGAGGTCGTCGAGAGGGCCTTTGATGAGATGGGGAAGATCGCCGCGTCTCGGGGCGTAACCGTAGAGATCGCTGTCTATGGCGGTTCGTGTCTGATACTTGCAAGCGATATACGGAGTGCCTCCGGCGACGTGGATGCCGTTTTTCTCTCTGAAAATGCCATCGTGAGGGAAATCACTAGAGCGGTGGCGACGCGCCTAGGCTTGCCAGAAGACTGGATCAACGAAGGAGTGCGGCGCATGGCTCCGCCGCCCGGCAATCCTCAGCCCAATTTGCTGCCTCACGGTGAGTATCCTAAGGACAGGAATTCGATCGTCGGGCTTCGGGTTCCAACTCCCCGCTAGCCCTTGGCATCCGGTGAAGAGCGGGAGCTTTACCAAAGCTAGCAATTCGTCGTCCTCAAACGCGTCTCGCGGGAGCGCCGCCAGATTCTCTTCGCTGATGTTCTCAAGCACCGGCAACGGCCCGTGATAGTAGCCCTTCCGCTTTGCCCACCGAAAAAATGCGCCGATCAGCACGTGATAATTTCGGATTGTGGTCTCGGTCAGTCTCTTCAGCGAGTCCCAACCATGCTTCTGGGCGTAATTATAACGATCAATGAGGGAGCCACGGGCACCTTGCGGCATCCCCTTCCGATCTGGAATTTCGGGCAGCGCTTCATCCAGCTTCTTGAAATGATCTACATTGATCGCGCCAATTTCCGGATCACCCAAAAGCGCAACCAGGAACGACATGATCGGCCCGTATTCGCCGCGAGCCCTATCGTCCTTCTTGTGTTTCTTCTTGTCTGCATAAAATGCTTGGAGAACTTCCGATAGGTGGGGCGATGGCGGAGCGCTGGCAGCGTTTGGAGCAGCCGGCGATGGCGCCCCCTGTGCCGTCGGCGTGGAAGCCTCACGGTCCGAGGGCGCCGACTGAATCCCGAATACCCCCTGAACGTCCGCGGGCAGTTCACGCACGCGATTGGCGCTCGGCGCCAACGTCGGGCAGGCGGAAGGCGCCACAATATTGATGGCACTCCACCCATTGATTGCCGCCTCGCTGGCATCCGCTCGACCGCGCTCATACTCGCGACGCTGGCCGATCCAGAGCAGATTTTGCTCTGCGAACTTGTTCTGATCGACGAACTCGACCCACCGGCTAGCGAAGCCTTTAAACCGGCGACCAAACAAGTAGCCACGCTCATTGGCTCGCGTTGTGAAGCTGCGCACTTGATGCTCGAACGCGACCCGCTCCGCCAGGACGCGCTCGGTCGTCGGCGCACCCTGGCTGGCATAGGCGGTCAGTCGGGCGTCCAGCACCGTCCCCAAGGCCTCCAGGTCGGGTGCGTCGATAATTTCACAGGCCCAGCCGAGATTATCCACGAGGCGCTTTCTGGCTTCCGCATAGTCGCTCGTCCTCAACGACGCGCGCAGAAATTGCCGTCCGTAAAGAGCCCTCGCGACTTTTCCCAATCTAATTTGCAGGTAATAGCGCCCGCCATCGCGGCGGGTGAGATAGGGCGCGCGGGCCATCGTTCGCTCATCCTTTTGGGGCCCGTAAGCTGTGAGACATCCCTGTGAGATGTATCACAGCAACTCCGAACCCCCTTTGGGGCGAACGTGCTGAAATCAAACGCTGAATTTTGGACGGCAAAGTCTGGTAGCGGAGGACGGATTCGAACCGCCGACACGCGGATTATGATTCCGCTGCTCTAACCAACTGAGCTACTCCGCCATCTCAGACTGGGCCGGCAGATTAAGACCGACAGATGGGCCGGCGGGTCTTGAATCCGGCGCCGGCGGGGCAAGATTTAGGGTAGTTTCCCTGTCTTTCCAAGACCTAACGTGATCCAAGGTCAGTCCAGGCTCCTGGCAACAGGAAAGTAAGATAAAGCGGCCAAATTCCGCAGCCACAACCCCATAGGAGACAGCATGGCCATCGCAAAACCCGGCATTATCGCGGCTTCTCTCACGGCCGCCGTGCTCGGGGCTGCATTATGGGCAGCTCCCTGGGAGGCGCCGGCCGCCTTGGCGCGCGGCGCCTATGACGGAAATTGGAGCGTCCTGATCGTGACCAATTCCGGGACCTGCGACCGCGGCTACCGTTACGCGCTGCACATCGCCGACGGCAACGTCACCTATAATGACCCGTCGTTCGACGTGTCCGGCCATGTCGACGCCCGCGGACGTGTCTCCGTCAGAGTGGCCGCGAGCGGCCAATCGGCCAGCGGCACCGGCGAGCTTTCCGGCGATTACGGCCACGGCCATTGGAGCGGCCGGTCATCAACGTCGCAATGCTCCGGACATTGGGAAGCGGAACGCCGCGGCTGATTCAGCAGCCGCTAATTCCAAAGCACTGTGTTCTAGTTTGTGCTGCGCCCGAGCTTGCCGAATCTGATCAGCGAAAAATGCCCGAGCGGCGGCATCGGGCGCCGCTCGATGAGCTCGACGCCGCCGTGGCGCGCCGCCCATTGCTCGAGCCGCTTAAACCGGAATCCCACTTGCCAGCCGAGCTGGCGCGCGATCGGCGCAAAGGCGCTCTCATAGGCAGCGCGAAAGCCGTCCTCGGCGCCGAGGTGGTTCACCAAAACGATCTCGCCGCCGGGTTTGGTGACGCGGGCGAATTCGTCGAGCGCAGCTTCCGCGTCCGGCACCGTGGTGATGACGTATTGCGCGGCGACGACGTCGAACGACGAATCCTGAAATCCGAGATTTTGCGCGTCCATCACCGCGAGCCCGTCGACATTGGTCAGCCCGTGCTCGGCGACGCGTTCCTTGGCCTTGCGCAGCATGGGCGCGGAGAAATCGACGCCGATCAACCGGTTCGACCAGGAATAATCGGGCAGCGACAGGCCGGTGCCGACACCGACTTCGAGGATCCGGCCGCCGATCCGTTCAGCCGCGGCAATCGACGCCTTGCGGCCGCGATCGAACACGGCGCCGAACACCAGATCGTAGATCGGCGCCCAGCGCGCATAGGCTTTGGTGACGCCGTCCTTGTCGAGGTCAGCCCGCAAAGTCGTCCCCGTCACGACTCATCAGCGCAACAACACACTTCAACGCATATTGGCCGCACTGACCAATTCGGCGTCTGTCTCACTTTTGCTTGGCACGGCTGTGACAGTGCTGGCGATGAAGCCGCCGCCGAGCACGCGGGCCTGACCTTCGGCCGCATCGTAAAACACGCAAGCCTGGCCGGGCGACACGCCGTCCTCGCCGCCGGTCAGTTCGACCTCGATGCCGGACGCGCCGGCATGCAGCCAGCCGGGCTGCGGCTGACGCGTCGAGCGGACCTTCACGAAAACTTCCGGATGCCGTTCGACCGCATCGCCGATCGTGCCGTCGCCGAGCCAATTGACGTCGCGCAGACGGACGCGGCGCGTGCACAGCGCCTCGCGCGGGCCAACCACGACGCGCCGCGAATTGGCGTCGAGCCGCACGACATAAAGCGGCGAGCCCGTTGCGATGCCGAGACCGCGGCGCTGGCCGACAGTGAAATGAATGATGCCGTCATGCCGGCCGAGCACGTGCCCGTCGAGATCGACGATGTCACCCGGGCCGGAAGCGCCCGGCCGCAACCGCTCGATGATCTGCGCATAATGTCCGCTCGGCACGAAGCAGATGTCCTGGCTGTCCTGCTTGTCGGCAACGGCGAGACCATAACGGCGCGCCAGATCGCGCGTTTCCGCCTTGGTCCGCTCGCCGAGCGGAAATCGCAACAGATCGAGCTGCGCCTGCGTCGTCGCGAACAGGAAGTAGCTCTGGTCGCGCTCAGCTTCGCGCGCGCGATAGAGCGCGCGGCCGCCGCCAGGCAAAGCGCGCGAGGCGATGTAATGGCCGGTCGCCAAAACCCCGGCGCCGAGTTCGCGCGCGGTTTCGAGCAGATCGCGGAACTTGATCGACTGATTGCATTCGACGCAGGGCACCGGCGTCTCGCCTAAGACATAGCTCTGCGCGAACCGGTCGATCACCGCTTCCTTGAAGCGGTCCTCGTAGTCGAGCACGTAATGCGGAATGCCGATGCGCTCGGCGACGGCGCGGGCGTCGTGGATGTCGCGGCCGGCGCAGCAAGCGCCTTTGCGGTGAGTCGCCGCGCCATGGTCGTAGAGCTGCAGCGTAATGCCGACAACGTCATAGCCGGCATCGGCCAGAAGCGCCGCGGTCACCGAAGAATCGACGCCGCCCGACATGGCGACGACGACCCGGGTGTCGGACGGCCGCCCTTCGATGTCCAATGTGTTCAGCATGGTATTTGGCATGCCTTGCGGCCATGTTTCCGATATCTGCGCCCTATGGCGCTCACCCATCGTATTGATCCGCCAATACTATAAGAGGCGTTCCGGCGCTTCGCCATGGTCGAAGCACGCTCAAAGCGTGGCTGGGGCGCGCTTCTGCCCGTTGTTCACGCAGGTCTAATGGCAGGAAATCGCCGCGGGAAACCGTTTTTGACAGGGAAACTGGGTAAATTTTGCCGCCCGCCGCGTAAACCTTGCCCAGGCGCGCCGCCTTGATCTAAGTTAAGATATTGAAATAACTATATTTTCGTAGGAGTCCCACCCTGGCCCGCGGGTTGCAAGCAGATCATGTCTAATGTCGCTTCCCGGAGTTCCAAAGTGCCAAGTGTGCCGAGTATACAAAGCACCTCCGCCGCGGTTTCGCTGACGTCGCCGTCGCTCGCGCTGGCGTCCACACAAAGCCAGAACATCGACGCGCAGCCCTTCGCGGCCTTGCTCGACGCCGGCGTATCCGGCCCGGCCAACGTCCCGCCCGCGCCGCCCAGTCCCCCGCCCGCCCCGCAGCAAACACCCGCCCCGTCGACCAATTCGGCCGGCAACGGCAGCCAAGGGGACGTCAGCGCGAATGGCAGCGATAACGGCAATAACTCGGGCTCCGCCACAAGCACAACGACCGGACCGCAGCAGCCGGCGGCAAACACCAACGGCACGAATTCTTCCGGCGCCCATACTCCAAACGGCAATGGCGCGCCGTCGTCGAACACCGTCACGTCCGGCACGTCGTCCTCCAGCGCCACCGCAAACAATGGCAAGCCTTCGACGCCTGTCTCACAAACGCCGAACGCAACCGCGAATCCGGATCCCAATGCGGCGACCCCGGCCGCTCCGGTAAACGGCACGGCAACACAGAACAACGCGCCGCAGCCGGACCCTAACGCCAACGCCCCGACCAATGCGGGCGCAACGGCGGCAGCGACCGTTGCCGCAGCCGCGAATGCGCAAAATACCGACACGACGACACCCGGCACACCAGGATCGGGGAAGAAGTCCAAGGATTCTAGTAACGATCAGGCTGACGGCAGCGCGTCCGGCACGACCGCCGCGGCGAGCCAGTCATCGAACGCCGCCACCACCGCTACGCCGGTCGCAACGGTCATTATTGCCAACAGCGTCACCGACAGCACGCCGGGCTCTGCCGCGAGCGCGGCGCCCAACATCGCCATCGGCGCGGAGACCAAGGCGCGGGTGCAGGTCGTCGCGCCGGGTGCGGGAAACCAAGATAGCGGCGCGGCGCGAGGCGCGGATAACGCCGCGAGCGCCGACGCCAATTCGGCACAGACGGCGGCTGCCAACAATGCCGCAAATGCCGGCACCGATCCGTCGGCGTCGCAACCCCAGGCGGCGCCTGCGAACGGCACACAAGTTCCCGCCAGTTTCCAGCAAGTGCTGAACCAGGACACCACCGCCCAAACCGACGCGAACGCGCAGGCGAGCGCCACGATCGTTACGACGCATAGCGACGGTCTCACCGGCACGGGATCGGCCGACGGCACCGGATCGGCCGGCCAGGCCGCCACCGGCGCCAAGACCGTCACGACCGACATCCCAACGCTCGGCATTGCCGCGGCGAATGTCGCCGCACCGCAAGCCGCGGCGACACCGTCCACCGCGGCAACCACACCCACCGTGTCAATCACCGGACTTCCCGTCGCCATCGCTTCGCGCGCACAGGCCGGCTCCAACCAGTTCGACATCCGCCTCGACCCACCCGAACTCGGCCGCATTGAGGTGCGTCTCGACGTCGACAGCAACGGCCAGGTGACCTCGCATATCACCGCCGACCGTCAGGACACGCTCAACCTCTTGCAGAACCAGCAGCCGCAGCTCGAGCGCGCGCTCGAACAGGCGGGGCTGAAGACCTCCGATAACGGCATGCAGTTCTCGCTGCGCGATCAGTCCTTCACCGGCCAGCAGCAGAACCAGAATTTCGCGCAGAACGGCAACGGTTCGCAGTCGACTGCGCAGCAGCTTGTCATCCCCGATTCGAGCTTGCCGGCAGTCGACACGACACAGATCTATTCGCGCCTGAACCTTCGCGGCGGACTCGATATTCGCGTGTGAACGGCGCCCACATGCGCCAACAACTTGTCTGAGGACGGATCATGACGACCAGCGTCAACAACAACACGACGAACACCACCAATACGACGAATTCAAGCAGTTCGAACGCCGCGAGCGCGACCAATTCGAGCCTCGATCAGCTCGCCGGAAATTTCAACTCGTTCCTGACCTTGCTGACCACGCAGTTGCAGAACCAGGACCCGCTCGATCCGCTCGATACCAATCAGTTCACCCAGCAATTGGTCGAATTCTCCTCGGTGCAGCAGCAAGTGGATATGAACACCAATATGCAGACGCTGATCTCGCTGCAGCAAAGCAGCGAAGCGTCCTCGGCGATGCAATTGATCGGCGCCAATGTCACGCTCACCGGCACGAGTTCGCCGCTGACATCGACCACGCCCGCAAGCTGGAACCTGAATTCGGCGGGGCCGGCGACCGGCAATGTCACGATCACCAATTCGAGCGGCACGACCGTCTATACCGGGACCACTTCGCTGAACACCGGCAATAACACCTATACCTGGAACGGCACCGGCAATTCCGGCCAAACCTGGCCCGCCGGCCAGTACACGATCGCGGTCACCGCGACCGGCGCCAGCGGCCAGGCGGTCACGGTGTCTTCGCAGGTCCAAGGCACCGTCAGCGGCGTCGACCTCACCCAGAGCCCGCCACAGCTCATCGTCGGCGGCCAGGACTACGCGATGAGCGCCGTCCACTCGGTCAATAACAGCGCAACAAGCGGGCTGAGCACCAGTCTGAGCAGCCTCAATTCGGCGCTGAGCACGCTCACCTCGATGCTCTAGCGAGGCCGCAGTGCGCGCCTTGTCGGATTGCCTATCGCTTGGCTCGGCCGTGACCACGATGCGCTTTTTTATCGCCGAAACGCCGCCTCACACCCTCTCCCCGGCAGATTGCGCCCAATTGTATGTGCCGCTTAGGCAATTTTTAAGCGGCCGTGCGTATGGTCGGCCTCTGTGGAGTAGTCGAGTTGGTGAGAGTTGCTATGACCGAACCCCATCGCCCGAGGGTTAAATACGTGATCGGGCCGGACGGTTCACCCCTGACCATCGCCGATCTGCCGGCACCGGGGACGAAACGTTGGGTCATTCGCCGCAAGGCGGAAGTTGTCGCGGCCGTCCGCGGCGGTTTGCTTTCGCTTGAAGAGGCGTGCAGCCGCTATACTCTGACGGTCGAGGAATTCCTGTCCTGGCAATATTCGATCGATCAGCACGGCCTTGCCGGCCTGCGTACGACCCGCATCCAGCAATACCGCCAGTAACCTTCGCTTAATTTATCTGCGACTTTGCCGGTCCGGCTTCCCCGGCCGCGGCAGTTTTGTGCGCGCTTGCCCGATTTATTAACCGGGCGCTAACCATCAACCGGGCAAATCTTGCCGAGTGAAACGCGACGGCGTCGCTTCGCTCCGCGGGGGAAAGCTCGGTGCAAGGTCTAATCGAGTTTGCCAAGACACTCGGCGGTGCGCGCATCGCCGCGATGGCCGCGGTCACGATCGCGCTGGTCGGGTTTTTCGGCTTCGTCATCATGCGGGTCACAACCCCGCAAATGACGCCGCTGTTCACCGACCTGTCGCTGGAAGATTCCGGCGCCATCGCCAAGGAGCTCGACCGCGAGGGCATCACCTACCAGCTGCGCAATGACGGCAACATCATCATGGTGCCGGCCGATCGGGTGGCGCGGCTGCGCATGACGCTCGCCGAGAACGGCCTGCCCAAGGGCGGCAGCGTCGGCTACGAGATTTTCGACAAGTCGGAAGCGCTCGGCACGACGAGCTTCGTGCAGAACATCAACAGCCTCCGGGCGCTCGAAGGCGAGCTCGCCCGGACTATCGAGGGCCTCGATCGCGTCGAGGCCGCGCGCGTGCATCTGGTCATGCCCGAGCGGCCGCTATTCTCGCGCGACAAAGTCGATCCGTCGGCGTCGATCGTCCTCAAGGTGCGCGGTCAGCTCGACCCGGCGCAGGTGCGCGCCATCCGCCATCTCGTCGCCACCGCGGTCAACGGCTTGAGCCCGCAGCGCATCTCGATCGTCGACGAACAGGGTCAGCTCCTCGCCGACGGCGCGACCGACTCGACCACCGGCAGCGATGTGAGCGCCGACGAGCGGCAGGCGTCCTACGAGAAGCATCTCCGCCAGCAAGTGGAAGCGATCGTTTCCTCGGTCGTCGGGCCCGGGCATTCACGCATCCAGGTCAACGCCGATTTCGACTTCAACCGCATCACCCAGACCTCGGACAAATTCGATCCCGACGGCCGCGTCATCCGCTCGAGCCAAACCCGCGAGGAGACCTCCGCCTCGAGCGACGGCAGCCAGCAGGTCACGGTCGGCAACGAATTGCCCGGCGCCAATCAAAAGCCGCCGCCCGCCGATAGTGGCGGCCCGCGCGACCAGAGCCGGAAATCGGAGGAAATCGTCAATTACGAGATTTCGAAAACCACCAAGACCGAAGTAATCGAAGGCGGCCGCGTCAACCGTCTTTCGGTCGCGGTGCTGGTCGACGGCACCTACGGCAAGGATGCCAATGGCGACGTCACCTATCAGCCGCGCAGCAAGGACGAACTCGATCAGATCGCAACGCTGGTGCGCTCGGCGATCGGATTCAACCAGAAGCGCGGCGATCAGGTCGACGTCGTCAATCTGCGCTTCGCCGAGACGCCGGCCATGACGATCAACGAGCCGACCGGCTGGATCGAGGCACTGCATTTCACCAAGGACGACATCATGCGCGCCATCGAAATGGTGGTGATGGGCATTCTCAGCCTCGTCGTTCTGCTGTTCGTGGTGCGGCCTCTGGTGCGGCGCATCGTGACGTCGGAAGAGCCGAAAGTGGCGGGGGCGCCGGGCGCCGAACTCATCCCCGGAACGATTGGCGCGCTCGCAGCGTCCGATATCGATCCATCCAAGGCCAGCGAACCCAGCGTCGCCGCCAAGATGATCGACATGGCGCAGATCCAGGGTCAGGTCCACGCCCAGTCGGTGCAAAAAGTCGGTGAGCTCGCCGACAAGAACCCCGAAGAAACCGTCGCCATTATCCGTCACTGGCTGCATGAAATGCCGGCGGCCTGATCGCGCACATGCCCGACACACCCAACGATAAGCAGCCCAACGCCGCCGCCCAGCAGGAGGTTGCCGGTTTGCTGGCGACTCTCGCCAGCAATCTGCCGGAGGGCGTGCAAAAGCGTCAGCTGACCGGACCCGAACGCGCGGCAGTCCTGATGCTGGCGCTCGGTGAACAGCATGGATCAAGGGTCTGGACATTGCTCGACGACGACGAGCTGCGTCAGATTTCCGTGGTGATGTCGACCATCGGCACGATCGAGGCCGGACTGGTCGAGAACCTGTTACTCGAATTCGTGTCGCGCATGTCGGCTTCCGGCGCCATCATGGGCAATTACGAGGCGACCGAACGGCTGCTGCAGCAATATCTGCCCCCCGAGCGGGTGGGCAACATCATGGAAGAAATCCGCGGCCCCGCCGGCCGCAACATGTGGGAAAAACTCTCCAACGTTCAGGAGGAGGTTCTCGCCAATTACCTCAAGAACGAATATCCGCAGACCGTCGCCGTGGTGCTGTCGAAGATCGGGCCGGAACCTGCCGCGCGCGTGCTTTCTATTCTGCCGGAGGCTCTGGCGCTCGACGTCGTGAACCGCATGCTGCGCATGGAGGCGGTGCAGAAGGAAGTTCTCGAACGCCTCGAGATGACGCTACGCACCGAATTCATGTCGAGCTTGTCGCAAACGCGCCGCCGCG
Organism: uncultured Alphaproteobacteria bacterium; assembly: GCA_963761185.1. Lineage (GTDB taxonomy): Bacteria > Pseudomonadota > Alphaproteobacteria > Rhizobiales > Xanthobacteraceae > BOG-931. The sequence continues at coordinate 1,754,489 of CAVXFY010000009.1, read as the reverse complement.
ACGCGCATGAGGCCATGGCCGAGATTTTCAATAATTTCGATCGCCAGACCGAGACGCGCTTCCTGACCGCGCTCGAAGAAGACAGCCGCGAGAGCGCCGAGCGCATCAAGACGCTGATGTTCACGTTCGACGATCTGACCAAGCTCGATACCGGTTCGGCGCAAACGCTGATGCGCCATGTCGAGAAGGACAAGCTCGGCATCGCGCTCAAGGGCGCCGGCGAACCGGTGCGCCAGTTCTTCCTCAACAATATGTCGTCGCGCGCCGCCAAGATGCTGCTCGACGACATGCAAGCGATAGGTCCGGTGCGGCTGCGCGACGTCGACGAGGCGCAGGGGCTCCTGGTCAATCTCGCCAAGGATCTCGCCGCCAAGGGCGAGATCGTCATCTCCAAGTCCCGCGGCGAAGAAGAGTTGATTTATTGAGGCGATGCGTATGACGGCACCGACAAAATTCCTGTTCGACACCGACTTCGTCGGCGGCCCCAAGAAGCCGACCGAGCCGATGATCACGGTCGCCGAACACGAGGTGAAGCTTGCCGAAGCCGAAACCAAAGGCCACCAGCGCGGCTACGCCCAAGCGCAGAACGACGCCGAAGTCGAAGCCAATCGCCGGATCGCCGGCACGCTTGAACACATCGCCACCAGCGTTGCGGCGGCGAGCGCGGCATTGGCGGCGATCGAGGCGCGGCTTGAATGCGAGGCGGTCGAGGTCGCGGTCGCGGTGGCGCGCAAGCTTGCGCCGACATTGGTGGCGCGGGAGCCGTTTGCCGAAATCTCGGCGCTGGCGAGCGATTGCTTCCGCCAGCTGATCGCCGCGCCGCATATCGTCGTGCGCGTCAACGACGCGGTCTATGCCACCGCCAAGGAAAAGCTCGAGGACATCGCTCGCGCCTGCACCTTCGAAGGCCGCCTGGTGGTGCTGGCCGAACCCGATATCGCGCTCGGCGACTGCCGTATCGAGTGGGCCGACGGCGGCATCAATCGCGACAGCGCCTCCGCCGATACGGCGATCGGCGAGGCGGTCGCCGGCTATATCGGCGCGCGCCGCAATCTCGCCGGACTTGAGCCGCACCGCAGCGCGCCGCAAAAGCCGGAAACGCCCGGGATTGTCCGCGCCGAAGATCGCGCTTCCGATCGACCCGACACGCCCAGCGGGCGTTCGAGCCCGCACGAATTGCTGATGATGGCAGAGAACGAGTTCAGGAGGTCCGACAATGAGTGAGGACAGTAAAGTCCCGCTACCCAACCTCGAAGGCGACGAAGCCCCAATCGAATCGCCGCCTTTGGTCGATGCCGATGGGCCGGTCAATCGCATCGCCTCCGATCTCGAAGCGGTGTTCGATGTGCCGGTCCAGGTCTCCGCCGTGCTCGGCCGGGCGCGGATGGATATCGGCGATCTCCTCAAGCTCGGCCCCGGCGCCGTGCTCGAGCTCGACCGCAAGGTCGGTGAAGCGATCGACATCTACGTCAACAACCGCCTGGTCGCCCGTGGCGAAGTCGTGCTGGTCGAAGAAAAGCTCGGCGTCACCATGACGGAAATCATCAGGGCGGAGCGGTCGTGATGCGCGAAGACGCGCGAATAGCGAATGGCGAATGGCGAATAGGGATCGGTGAATCCCTGGCGTCTGCTGTTTTCCCTATTCGCTACTCGCCATTCGCCATTCGCCATCTGCACGGCTACAGCGAACAAGGAACAACTCCATGCGCCTTCTGATCGTCGGCACGCTCAATGGCCAGCTCACCACCGCGACCAAGATCGCGATGGACAAGGGCGCGCTCGTCACCCACGCCGCGGACAACAGCCAGGCGCTCGCCGTGCTGCGCTCCGGCCGCGGCGCCGATCTGTTGATGGTCGATGTCGCGATCGACATCCGCGCTTTGGTCATGGCGCTCGAGGCCGAACGCATCTACGCGCCGATCGTCGCCTGCGGCACCGCGACCGACGCGCGCGCCGCGGTCGCCGCGATCCATGCCGGCGCCAAGGAATATATCCCGCTGCCACCGGACGCCGAATTGATCGCCGCAGTGCTCGCCGCCGTCGCCGACGACAGCCGCGATATGATCTATCGCGACGACGCGACCGCGCGCGTGGTGAAACTTGCCCAGCAAGTCGCATCGAGCGAAGCCTCGGTGCTGATCACCGGCGAATCCGGCACCGGCAAGGAGGTCCTGGCGCGTTTCGTGCATGCCCGCTCCGGCCGCGCGAAGAAGCCGCTGATCTGCGTCAATTGCGCCGCGATTCCCGAAACGCTCCTTGAATCCGAACTGTTCGGCCACGAGAGGGGGTCGTTCACCGGCGCTGTGGCGCGCCGCATCGGCAAGTTCGAAGAGGCCACCGGCGGCACGCTTCTGCTCGACGAGATTTCCGAAATCGACGTGCGGCTGCAGGCCAAGCTGTTGCGCGCCATCCAGGAGCGCGTGATCGACCGCGTCGGCGGCACGCGGCCGGTGCCGATCGATATCCGCATCATCGCGACCTCGAACCGCAATCTCGCCGAAGCCGTGCGCGAGGGCACGTTCCGCGAGGACCTGCTGTTCCGGCTCAACGTCGTCAACCTGAAAATCCCGCCGCTGCGCGAACGACCGGCCGACGTGCTCGAACTCGCGGATTATTTCATCAAGAAATATACCGTGGCGAACGGCGTGCCGACGCGGACGCTGTCGCAAGACGCACGCCGCACGCTGACGCTGAACTACTGGCCCGGCAATGTGCGTGAGCTGGAAAACACCATGCACCGCGCGGTACTGATGGCGAGCGGCGAGGACATCGGGCCCGAAGCCATTCTGACGCCCGATGGCATCCGGCTCGACCAGCAAAAGAGCGCGCCGGCGGTGACGCATGCCGCCTTTGCCGCCGAACAGGTGTCGCGCGGGCTGGTCGGCCGCACCGTCGCCGAGGTCGAGCGCGACCTGATCCTGGAGACGCTGAAACATTGCCTCGGCAATCGCACGCATGCGGCGAATGTGCTCGGCATTTCCATCCGCACATTGCGAAATAAACTCAACGAATACTCGGCCGACGGCGTGCCGGTTCCGCCGCCCGGCGGCGGCGAGCCGCGCGCCGCAGCGTAGGAACAAGACGCTTTCGCACGGTGCACCCGCGCGCTATATGGTGCGCCGCCATGAAAAAACTCCAGCGCCGTCAATTCATGAATCTGGCCGCCAGCGCGCTTGCGCTGCCCGCCGTCATCCGTAGCGCTCGCGCCGACACTTATCCGTCGCGGCCCGTGCATCTCATCGTCGGCTTCCCGCCGGGCGGTACCGCCGACATCATCGCGCGTCTGACCGGGGCCATGCTGTCGGAACGCATCGGCCAGGCTGTCGTCGTCGAGAACCGCGGCTCGGCCGGCAATAGCATCGCCGCCGAAACCGTCGCCCGCGCGACGCCGGACGGCTACATGCTGCTCTTCATCGCCAACCCGAATGTCATCAACGCCATGCTCAATCCGGCGCCGGATTTCGACATGGTCCGCGATATCGCGCCGATCGGCGGCGTCGACCGCAATCCGCAGGTGCTGGTGGTTCACCCCTCCCTGCCGGTCAATTCGGTTCCGGACCTGATCGCCTATGCCAAGGCGCATCCCGGCGAGCTCAACATGGCATCCGGCGGCATCGGTTCGACGCCGCACCTCGCCGGCGAACTGTTCAAGATGATGACCGGCGTCAACATGCTGCACGTGCCCTATCGCGGCGACGCCCCCGCAATCACCGATCTGCTCGAGGGCCAAGTCCAGGTCATGTTCGACCAGGTTATTCTGTCGATCGAGCACATTCGCGCCGGCCGGCTCAAGGCGCTCGCGGTGTCGAGCACGGACAAGCTCGCGGTCCTCCCCGACCTGCCGCCGGTGTCGCAATTCGTGCCCGGCTACGAAGCCTTCGCCTGGCAGGGCATCGGCGCGCCCAAGGCCACGCCGCCCGAAATTCTCAACCGCATCGCCAGCGAAATCAAAGCCGGGCTCGCCGATCCCAAGATCCAGTCCCGCCTCGCCGATCTCGGCGGCGTGCCGATGCCGACGACGCCGGATGAATTCGGCCAGCTTATCGCCAATGAGACCACCAAATGGGCCAAGGTGATCAAATTCGCGAATATCAAGGCGGGCTAGCATTGGCGAATAGCCAGTGGCGAGTAGCGAAAAGAAGCTCCTAAAACCCATTCGCTATCCGCCGCTCGCCATTCGCCTTTCCTTCACTTCGTCATGTCGCCGCCGTCGACCATGATAGTCTCGACCTCGCCGGCGCCGCTGCGCCGGAAGGCTGCCGCTGCGTCATATTCCTTCGAGGTGAAACAGGCGACGCCCTGCTCGAAGGTCGGGAATTCGATCACGACGAAGCGCTGAAACTTGTCCGGCCCTTCCATGATCTGGAATCTGCCGCCGCGCGCCAAAACCTTGCCGCCGAATTTGGCGATGATGCCCGGTACGAGGTCGGTATATTTCTTGTACTCGACCGGATCGTTGATCTTGGAACGCGCGACCCAATAGGCAGGCATGAACAAGTCTCCACTGCGCTGGAACATGATCTGGAAAAAGCCTGCCCTCGGACTTGATCCGAGGGTGGAATCCGGTTTTCCAAAAAGATCATGCTCAATCGAGATGCTAGAGCGACACCCGATTTAATCTGAAGCAATCTCGCTCTAGCGCACCTCTTCGCCCATAATCTTGAAAAACACAAACGAGGCGATCCATTTGCAGGACACACCGACCGCAATTCCGATCATAGTATCCATCAGGCGCAACAGCGGCTGACGCCAAGCGTCGTGCGGATCGATGGCCGCGACCAGCATGACGACGGCGGTGGTGACCGCTGCCAGGCCGATTTCGTCGCGCCGGCCGAGCGCCATCATGATGAGCGTGCCAGCGGCCAATACCGCCCCGAGCCCGAGCGGCGTGAACGGAAACAGCAGGAGATAAAGCAAGCACAGCGCAAAGCTGACGCCGGTCGCGATCACGCGCCCCAGGCTTGCCGATAGCGACTTGGCGCGGGTGTCGCGAAATACATAGACGGTGGCCACGATCGCCCACAGGCCTCCGATCAGGTCGGACGACGGACCATGGCCGAAGCGCAAGAACAGCGCCGCCATGATCCAATAGGTGATGAGACAGGCGAGCGCCATGTCGACTGCGTAGGCGATATCCCACGCAGAAAGTCTATCGACTTTGAACGGCTGCATCGTTCCGCCCCGCCGCTTTAATGGAAATACCGGTGATCACGATTGAACCGCCCGGCAGCGTCACGCGCCGCCGGCGACATAGGGCCTGACCATCTTGGCCGGATCGACGACGCGGTCGAACTCCGCTTCGCTCACGTAGCCGAGCTTCAGCGCCGCCTCCTTGAGCGTGAGATCGTGGTCCATCGCGTAATGGGCGATCTTCGGAAGCCTTATCGTAGCCGATCACCGGCGCCAGAGCCGTCACCAGCATCAGCGAGCGAGCGACGTCCTGCTGGATCTTCTTTATGTTCGGCTGCGTGCCTTCGATCAGGAATTTGCGGAAATTGGTGGAGCCGTCGGCCATGATCGTGATCGAATGCATGATATTGTAGATCATCAGCGGCTTGTACACGTTCATTTCGAGGTAGCCGCTTGCGCCGCCGAAACCGACGGCGACATCGTTCGCCATGACCTGCACCGCAACCATGGTCAGCGCTTCGCACTGCGTCGGATTGACCTTGCCCGGCATGATGGACGAGCCCGGTTCGTTTTCCGGCAGGATAAGCTCGGCGAAGCCGGCGCGCGGACCGCAGGACATCAGCCGGATATCGTTGGCGATCTTGTAGAGCGATACCGCGAGCGTGCGCAGCGTGCCGGACAGCTGCACCAGTGCGTCATGCGCGCCCTGCACGGTGAATTTGTTGGGTGCGGTAACGAACGGCAGGCCGGTGAGTCTGGCGATTTCGGCGGCGGCGGCTTCGGCGAAACCCGGTTCGGCATTGATGCCGGTGCCGACCGCCGTGCCGCCCAGAGCCAGATGATAGACGCTAATCAGCGCGGTCTCCAGACGGTCGAGATCGTCGGCGAGCATGCCGGCATAGCCCGACCATTCCTGGCCGACCGTCAGCGGCGTTGCGTCCTGCATATGGGTGCGGCCGATTTTGACGATGCCGTCCCATGCGGCGGCCTTCGCGGCAATCGCGTCATGCAACGCCTTCACCGCCGGGATCAGCCGTTCCTTCACGCCATCGCGGAGGCGATATACATCGCCGACGGAAACGTATCGTTCGACGATTGCGACATGTTGACGTGGTCGTTGGGATGGACCGGCTTCTTGCTGCCGAGCGGCGTGCCGGCGAGCTGGCAGCAGCGGTTCGAGATCACCTCGTTGACGTTCATATTGAATTGCGTGCCGCTGCCGGTCATCCACACGTGCAGCGGGAACATGTCGCCATGCTGCCCGGCCAGGATCTCGTCGCAGGCTTTCACGATCAATTCATGTATTTTGCCGTCGAGACGGCCGTTGGCATGATTGGCGTTGGCGGCGGCCTTTTTCAAAATCGCATAGGCCGCGATCATTTCCCGCGGCATCAGATCCTTGCCGATGCTGAAATACTCCAGCGAACGCTGGGTCTGGGCGCCCCACAATTTGTCGGCCGGAACCGCGACTTCGCCGAGGCTGTCGGTTTCTTTGCGAAAATCGCTCATCACTCTCTCCCGAAGGATAGCTAACACGAGAAGATCGAATTCTATCCGTCACATTAGGAATTCATGTCAGATCAAGGTGCTCGAGCTTTGCTTTGCCGGTGAATTAAGCAATGGCGGCTGGAAGGCCAAGCTTGAGCAAATCATTCCGTCCTACGGACATTCGCTGATCGACGACGCCGAACTGACGCGGAAAGTGCGCGCCGATACGGCGGCCGTGCTCGGCCTGCAAAACGTGTGACGGATTGAAGCTATTCCGCCGCGCGGCGCGCGGCGATAATCTGGTCGGCGGTGCGGCCGGTCAATTCCGCCATATGGTCGAATTTGAACGTGAAGGTGCCGGCACCGGCGGTCGCCGAACGGATCTCGACGATGAGATCGCCGATTTCCGATTCCGGCATCATGGCGCGCACCGTGTCCCAGCCGTCCCAGCCTTCGCGTGTGTCGAAGCCGAGGATCTGGCCGCGCCGGCCGGCCATCAGCGCATTGATCTTCGCCGTGGCGTCGTTCGGGCAGACGATCTCGACCAGATAGATCGGCTCGAGCAGCACCGGCTGGCACTGCGGCAGGCCTTCGACGATGCCGATGCGGGCCGCGGTGCGGAACGCCATGTCGGAGGAATCTACGGTGTGATACGAGCCGTCGACCAGCGCCACGTGCAGATCGACCACCGGGAAACCGAGCGGCCCGTGCTTGAGCGCGTCGATGATGCCCTCTTCCACCGAGGGAATGTAATTGCGCGGCACCACGCCGCCGGTGATCTTGTCCTCGAAAGTAAAGCCTGCGCCGCGCGGCATCGGTTTGATCTCGATGACGACATCGCCATACTGGCCGTGGCCGCCGGACTGCTTCTTATGCCGGCCGCGCTGGGTGACCGGCTTGCGGATGGTCTCGCGGTAATTGACGCTCGGCGTGCGCCGTTCGATGGCGACGCCGTAGCGGTCGCTCAAGCGCTCGGTGGCGACGCGCAGATGCATTTCGCCCTGGCCCCACAGCACCACTTCGTGCGTTTCCGGATTGTGCACGATGGTGATCGAGGGGTCTTCTTCGGCGAGCTTGTTGAGCGCCTGGCCGAGCTTCACGTCGTCCTTGCGCTCCTTCGCCGAAATCGCGATCGCGAGCACCGGCGGATAGGGTTCGACCTTGGCGATGGCCGGATGCGCCTGCTTGCCGGCCGTCAGCGTGTCGCCGGTCTTGGCTTTGTCGAGCTTGGCGAAGGCAACGGTCTCGCCGAGCGCCGCCGGCCCGCGCTTTTCGCTGCCCTGACCGAGGAGCTTGAAAACGCCGGCGACGCGGCCGGCCTCGTCATTGTCGTTCGACAGGAATGTCGTACCGTCGCCGGCCTGGCCCGCCAACATGCGCACGATCGACATCTTGCCGCCATGCGTCGTGTTCTGCGTCTTGAGCACATAGCCGACCGCGTCAGCTGACGTTCCTTGGCCGGACTTGATGCCGAGCCGCTTCGCCGTCTCGGCAATGCCCGGCGATTCGTGGCGCAGCGCCTTAAGCAGCCGCAGCACGCCGTTGGCGCGCGCCGCGGTGCCCATCAGCACCGGACAGACCAGGCCTTCGCGCAATTCGCGGGTGAGATCGTCGAACACTTTGTCGCGCGGCGGCTGGATATCCTCGAGCAATTGCTCCATCAGCTCGTCGTCGTGGTCGGCGAGCGTTTCCAGCATCGAGAAACGCGCGGTCTTTTCCTGATCGGCGCGCTCGCCTTCGAGCGGTACGACTTCGGACGGCGCGTGCTCCTTGTAGACAAAGGCGCGTTCCAGCGCGAGATCGACGAAGCCGGTGATGATGTCACCGGAGAAAGTCGGGATCTGCCGCAAGATCAGCTTGGTGCGCGACGCCGGCTGCAGCAGTTTCAGCACGTCATGGACGCCGGCATCGGCTTTGTCGATCTTGTTGACGAAGAGGATGCGCGGCACTTTTTGCTCTTCGAGCTCGCGCAGCACGAGCTGAAGCTGCGGAATCTTCTTCTCGTCCATCTCGCACACGACGATGGCGGCATCGATCGCCGGCAGCGCCGCGCGCATGTCGTGGATGAATTCGACGGAGCCCGGACAATCGAGGAACGTGTAAGCGTCGCCCATGAAATTCGTGGTGGCGACGGTGAGTTCGACGCTCATGTGGTGGTGGCGCGCTTCCTTGGAGGCGTCGCCGACCGTGTTGCCTGCTTCGACCGAGCCTTGGCGTGGGATCGCGCCGGTCCGGTCGAGGATCGCTTCGAGTAATGTGGTCTTGCCGCTCTGAAAGGGGCCGACGAGAGCGACACAGCGGGGACCGCCCGCTCTCACGCCGTTATTTGCGCCGTTAGCTACGCCATTGCCGTTAGTTGCCGCCATGACAGCCAACCTCCCGCAACAACCTTCCGAGATGGATCGCTCTATTTGGTCGCGAACCCTTGGCGGCTATCGTTTCAGGCGACGGCGGGGGCGGTCAAGGGGCGCGTGACCGCGCCCCTTCGTTATTATCAATTATTGCGCGTAATGCAGTTCCAACGCGCCGACGCCGGCGGCGACGTTCAGGCCGGTCTGGCCCTGGACCGAGAGCGGCTGCAGCGCCACCGAGCGGTTCGAGCCGCCGACCAGCACATTGGCGCCGAGGCCCGCGGCGACTGTCGCTTCGGCCTGAGCGCCGACATAGGTGCCGCTCAACATGCCGGCAAAACGATTGGTGCCTGCGAACACGCCCCACACCATGGCGCCGCCGGTGGTGAAGCCGACATCGAGGCCGATTTTAGTGATGGTGCCGGTATAGGCTTCGGGCGGGCCGCCATCGGGCAGGAAATTGCAGCTGACATTGCGCTGCGAGCCGACGATGAGGCCGACGCCGGCCGAAATCGAGCAGGCGAGCTTGCCGACCTGCACACGGTCAGGCTGCGCATTGGCAGGCATCGCCAGCATTGCGGCAACCACCACCGCGCCGGCCGCAGCCTTGATCAAATTCACTGAAAAAGCCTTAGAAACCATCTAGTTGCTCCATAGCCCCGGCCCAGCCAATGGGCCATTCGATGATATCATAAGCGAGAAGACAGCGCGCGTCTCGCCTCCTTTCGCGGCCGCTACAGCAGGGAGGGTCGCGCCGATCCGATCGGCGGCCGCCGAAAATCATTCGCGCTCATCGGTTTGCTGGAACAAGTTTGCCGGGCCCCGATTGATTGTTCGGGAGGCGGCCCAATCTCGGTCATTGCGATGAAGCCCGGACGCCACGCCATAAAGCAAACCGATCAACCGGTGACGCTGCATCGGATTATGCAAACGATGATCGGAGAAGGCCTCCGAGAGCATTACAAGCCGCAGCAAAAATTATCGCACGAGCTTTTTGTGCTTCTGATGCAGTTACAGGAGCGTGAGCGGAGGGACGCGGCGAGCACGGCGCTCAAAAGAATCCGAGCGACTCGCACCCGGTGCCGGCCCTAAAGCTCCCCTTCGCCCGTTTCCCCGGAATATCGATGATGTGCACCGAGCCGTCGCCCTGGCAGGCGACGAAAAGCTCGTCGCCGCGGAACGCCATGTCCATGGGCTGCGAACCGACCTTGATCGCGGTCTGCTCTTTGAACGACGGATCGATCAGGCTCACGGTATCGCTGTTGAGACTGGTGACGCCGATGAGACTGTTGTCGGGGGCGTAACGCGCGATCTGCGCGGCCTTCGGCACGTCTTTGAGCATGATCTCTTCGCGCACGGTGCCTGCCTGCGTGTCGATCAGAAACAATGTCGGCTGCGCGTCGTCGACCGCGACTACGGTGCCACCGTCGGGCGAAACGGCGATGCCGGCCAGCGGCCGCGGCGTTTTGACTTTGCCTAAAAGTTTGCGCTTGGGCAGATCGATCACCGACACCGTGCCGTCTTCCTCGTTCTCGGTGTAAAGGCGCTGGCCGTCCGGCGCGATGATCAGGCGATGGCCGTTGGTCGAGCCGGAATCGATGGCCTCGACCACTTTGTTCGACTTGCGGTCGACCACCGCTACCACCGCCGAATTCTCACACGTAATGTAGATGAAGCCGTCGGGCCCGAGCTTGAGCGTATGCGGAGCGATATAGGGATAAAGATCGATGGTGGCGACATGGACGCGCTTATGCAGATCGAACACGCACAATTCGTGCTGCGGATTAGGATTGCGGCCGTGAATGCCGTCGCCGAAGATCGGCACATAAGCGAGCCCGGTTTCAGGCATGACGAGGAGTTCGTGCACAGTGCGCTTGAAGCCGTCGATCACCACTTCTGTCTCATAGGTCTTAGGATTGAGGAACAGAACCTTCGCGCCCATCTTGTCGACGGCGATCATGCCGTGTGAATTATCGTCCTTGACCATCGTTTCTTCCCTTAGTCGTCCGCGATACTGTAGCGCGTCGCAAAGAGGCACGCCGTAAGAAAATTCGGGAGCGAATCATGAACGCCGTCGCGTCGCACAACATCAAATTCCTCGGCCATAGCGACCAGGGCGGCCGCGGCGACGGCGTGCAACTCATGGTCCATCGCGGCTTCGCCTATATCGGGCACGGCTTCAGTAACGGCATCACCATTATCGACGTGCGCGATCCGACAAAACCCGTGCCGGTGCAGTTCATGCCCTGCCCGCCGAATACGCGGGCGCATCATCTGCAAACGCACGGCGATCTTCTGCTCGCGGTGAACGGGCCGAGCGTATGGACCATGCAGGTGAGCCAGGAAGCCTATTTCACCGGCACGTCGGGCCAGGCGCTGGAAGGCCAGAAATTTACCAGCGGGCTGCGCGTCTACGACATTGCCAAACCCGAGGCGCCGCGCGAGATCGCGTTCCTGCCGCTCGGCGGCTTGGGGCCGCATCGCATCTGGTATGTCGGCGAGCGCTACGCTTATGTCTCGGTGCACCTGCCGGAATTCTCCGACCACATATTGGTGATCGTCGATATGAAGGAGCCGACGAAGCCGGAAGTGGTCGGCAAATTCTGGCTGCCCGGCATGTGGACCGGCGGAGGCGAGACGCCGACCTGGCCGAAGGGCAAACGCTATGCGCTGCATCACGCACTCGTCGCCGGCAATCTCGCCTACAGCGCCTGGCGCGACGGCGGCATGGCGATCGTCGATGTCGGCGATCCGGCCAAGCCGAAAATGGTGTCCTACCGCAACTGGGATCCGCCGTTCGGCGGCGGCACCCATTCGCCGCTGCCGCTGCCGGACCGCAATCTCCTGGTCGTCGCCGATGAGGCCAATTTCGCCGACTGCAAGCTTGGGCTTCGCTACATCTGGGTATTCGATGTGCGTGAGCCTTCGAACCCGGTCAGCATTTCCACCATGCCGGTGCCGGACGAAGCGGATTATTGCAAGAAGGGCGGCAATTTCGGCCCGCATAATCTCTGGGAAAACCGGCCGGGGGCGTTCGTCAGCTCGCAATATATTTTCGCCACGCTGCACAATGCCGGCGTGCGTGTCTACGACATCAAGAATCCGTTCGCGCCACGCGAGACCGCCTATTATGTGCCGCCGAACCCCGAGCGCATGTACGATCCGCGCCCGAACCGGCCGCAAATCATCCAGTCCTGCGATTGTTTTGTCGATGCGCAGGGCGTGATGTATGTGACCGATTCCAATGCCGGGCTTTATCTTTTGCAGTTCGAAGGCCGGTAAACAGCCCCGCTTCGAATCCGGAATAAATATCGCCGCGCGGCGAAATTAACCGTGTCCGCTCATTGGTGGACGCGCTCATCCGATGACGTCTTAACCACATTGACAGTGGGAGGCCGCCCTTCCACACTCAAGTGTCGCAGAGCCGCATAAGTGGCCGGACGGGGCATCACGGGGAGGACGACATGGCGACCGCTACGGCAGCGCAAATCGGCGCTGCGGCGCCCGGCACGCAAACAATCGAGAATTTCGTCGGCGCGGCTTTGGATGACGCGAGAATCTCGCCGCTCCATCGCCGGATCATCGGCCTCATTGCCGCCGGATATTTCTTCGACGTCATCGACTTCACCGTCTTCGGCTCGCTGGTTCCGTTCATCCTGCAGTCCAAATTCGCGACCGGAGCCGAAGTCGCGGCCATCGGCAGCGCTACCATTTTCGGCCTGTTTATCGGCACCGCCGGCCAAGGCGAATTCTCCGACCGCTTCGGGCGGAGATTCATCTATCAGTTCAACCTTTTGCTGTTCGGCATCTTCACCATCCTCGGCGCCTTCGCGCCGAGCGTCACGCTCTTGATCGTCTGCCGCTTCATCGCCGGCATCGGATTGGGCGCCGAACAACCGCTCGCCTTCGCCTATGCCGGCGAATATTCGCCCAAGCGCATTCGCGGCCGGATCCTTGCCATCGTCCATTTCATCGGCGGCGCCTGCGTTTGGCCGATCGGAACGGCGCTCGTGCTGCTGTTCGGCAGCCTGGCGACGACACCCGAATATGCCTGGCGTGGAGTGTGGCTCGCCATCGGTATCGGCGCGCTGATCGTCTGGGTGTTCCGCTTCACGCTGCCGGAATCGCCCCGTTATCTGGCGACGCACGGCCGCGGCACCGAGGCGCTCGACGTGCTCGGCAAGCTCGGCATTGCCGGTCCGACGAAGCCGTTATCGACCGACGCTGCAAGCAACACCAAGAGCGATCCGTTCAGCGTTGTGTTCCGCATGTTCCCGGTCCGCGTCGTCGCCGGCATGATCTGCTTCACGGCGTTCTTCGGCGTCGCCATCGGGCTCGGCGCCTGGCTGCCGAACATCATGAACGGCAAGGGCTTCTCGATCACCAAATCGCTGCAATATACGCTGGCGATGAACTTCGCGGTGCCGTGCGCCAGCCTCTTCATGATGTACGCGCTCGACAAATTCGGCCGCAAGATCACCTCGGTCTGCGCTTTCATCGCCGCCGGACTGATGGCGATCGTGTTCGCCAATGCCGAGACCGCAACCGAGCTCATGGTTGCCGGTTTCATCATGATCTTCTTCGTCCAGGTCGCCGGCAATTCGATGCAGATTTTCGCGTCCGAGGTGTTTCCCACCAATGCGCGGGCATCGGGCTTCGGCTGGGCCGCGGGCGTCGGCCGGCTGGCCACCGCCTTCATCATGCCGACCATCCTGTGGGTGCAGAACGGCTGGGGCCTGACGACGGTGTTCGCCAGCCTCGCCACCTTGCTGTTCGTCGCGGCGGTGTCGGTGACGCAGCTCGGCCCCGAAGCGCGGCAGAAGAGCCTCGACGAGATCGCGCCGCCGACCGGGTAAACGCGATCGAAGACACTCGGAGTCAAAAAAATGGGCGGCTGCGCCAGAAACGCAGCCGCCCTTTCTTATTGGTGATTTATTACCGCAAGTTCCCGCAGAAGCGCTGGATGCGCGTGCAGGCTTCTTCGAGCGCCGTGGTCGCGGTTGCGTAGGAAATGCGGAACGCCGGGCCGACGCCGAACGGCGTGCCCTGCACCACGGCGACGCCCTCCGTCTCCAAGAGTTCGGTGACGAAGTCCTCGTCGGTCTCGAGCTTCTTGCCGCTTGGCGCTGTCTTGCCCATCGTACCGGCGCACGACGGATAGACATAGAACGCACCTTCCGGTTTCGGGCACTGCAGGCCGTTGGCCTGATTGAGCATCGAGACGCAGAGATCGCGGCGCTCCTTGAAGATTTTGTTGTGCTTCGGGATGAAGTCCTGCGGCCCGTTGAGCGCCTCGACCGCGGCCCATTGCGCCACCGCCGTCGGATTCGACGTCGACTGCGACTGGATCATTGCCATGGTCTTGATCAACAGCTGGGGACCGCCGGCATAGCCGATGCGCCAGCCGGTCATGCAATAGGCTTTCGACACGCCGTTCACCGTCAGCGTACGCGGATAGAGCCGCGGCTCGAGCTGCGCCGGCGAGTAGAACTTGAAATTGTCGTAGACCAGATGCTCGTACATGTCGTCCGACATGACATGGACATGCGGATGCCGCACCAGCACGTCGGTCACCGCTTTCAGCTCGTCCTTGGTATAGGCAGCTCCAGTCGGATTCGAGGGCGAGTTGAAGATGATCCATTTGGTCTTCGGTGTGATCGCGCGTTCCAGATCCTCCGGCTGCATCTTGTAGCCGGACTTCATCGTGGTGACGACCTCGACCGGCGTGCCGCCGGCGAGCAGCACCATGTCCGGATAGCTCACCCAATAGGGCGCCGGAATGATCACTTCGTCGCCCGGATTGAGCGTGGCGATCAGCGCGTTGTACAGCACCTGCTTGCCGCCGGTGCCGACGATGATTTCGGACGGCTTGTAGTCGAGCTCGTTCTCGCGCTTGAACTTCTTCGACACGGCAGCCTTGAGCTCGGCGATGCCGTCGACGGCGGTGTATTTCGCCGCTTTGCCCTCGCGGATCGCCCGGATCGCCGCCTCTTTGATGTTCTCGGGCGTGTCGAAATCGGGCTCGCCGGCGCCAAGGCCGATGACATCGCGGCCGGCGGCTTTCAGCGCACGCGCTTTATCCGTGACGGCGATGGTTGCCGACGGCTTGATGCGCATGATCTGGTCCGCGATGAAGGCCATTTCGAGTCTCCAATTCTCCGTTCATTAAAACCGCGGTTGTCCTAAAGCCCGCTTGCCGGGGAGGCAAGCGCAAATCCCGCATTTCTCCCTCACATATGCGGCATTTCCGGAGCGGCGCGCCCTTCGCGCAACAGTCCGTTAAGGCCGCCCTGGCCTAGTGTCCGGATTAGGCCGGCAGGAACCCCAAATGGACCGGACGCGCGAGATGTTGCGGAGCGGCGCATGGCTCACGCGCGAACGCGTGCGCCTCATCGCCACGGCGCTCCTGATCGCGTCGGCCGCGGGTTTTCTGTTTTTGGTCGTGACCGCGCATGGCGTCATCGACCGGCAGGGCCGGCCGCTCGGCACCGATTTTTCCAACGTCTATGCCGCCGGCACTTACGTCCTCGACGGCAATGTCACTGCGCCGTTCGATCCGCCGCAGCAATTCTCGCGCGAGCAGGCGATCTTCGGTCAGACGACGCAATTCTACGGCTGGCACTATCCGCCGTTCTTTCTGTTCATTGCAGCGGCTCTGGCGTGGATGCCGTACGGCGTGGCGCTTGCGGTCTGGCAGGCAGTGACGCTCGCACTTTATCTGCTGACGATCCGCGCGATTGTCGCTCCCTCCCTTCACACGGCGGGGCGATATGATTTGTTGTGGCTCCTGCTCGCCCTCGCCTTCCCGGCGGTGCTGATCAATGTTGGCCACGGCCAGAATGGATTCCTCACCGCGGCACTGCTCGGCGGTGCGCTCGTCGTGCTGGACCGCCGTCCGATCGTCGCCGGCATCTTGCTCGGCTTGCTGGTCTACAAGCCGCAACATGGTTTGCTGATCCCGCTCGTGCTCGTGGTGAGCGGGCGCTGGAAATGTTTTGCCTCGGCCGCGATGACTGTCGCGCTATTGGCGTTGGCGACCACGCTTACGTTCGGCATGGGCGTTTGGCACGCCTTTCTGGCCTCAACCGAATTCACCCGCACCGTCGTGCTCGAGCAAGGCAATACCGGCTGGTACAAGATCCAAAGCGTGTTCGCCTGGGCGCGCATGTGGGGCGCGCCGATCCCGCTGGCCTATGCGCTGCAGGGCGCGGTCATTGCAGGCATCGGCGCGGCCTCGGTCTGGCTGTGGCACAGTTCCGCGCCCTATCCGCTGAAGGCCGCAGCGCTGTGTCTCGCGACCATTCTCGCGACGCCCTACAGCTTCGATTACGACATGATGGTGCTGGCGCCTGGCATCGCCTTCATTGCGGCAGATGGTTTCACCCGCAAATTCGGGCCGTGGGAGAAAAGCTTGCTCGCAGCTCTCTGGATCGTGCCGCTGATCGCCCGCAGCTTTGCTCAAATAAGTCTAATTCCGCTCGGCGTGCCGGCCATGCTGGCGGTTTTTGTTCTCATATTGCAGCGCAGCGGATTCAATTTGTCGGTGGCATTCTCCGACGCCTCCACTACATTACCTGCGAGTTCTGGTGAGGTGGTGTCAGAGAACCGAGTTGCGGAACAAAATACCGCGGCAAATAGCGCCGTGATAAACACGGCCACGACATCGCCGCGTTGACGTCGTAAGACCGCAACACTCGCGCGCTACTGCCGGCAGGACTTTCTTGGAAGTGGTCTTTTTTGGAAGTAGCGCTTTGTGGAAGCGGCGATGTTTACGCTCTATTCGATGCAGCGATCCGGCAACAGCTACAAGGCGCGTCTGGCGCTGGCGCAGCTTGACGTGCCCTATCGCCTCGTCGAGATCGATATTTTGAAGGGCGAGAGTCATACGCCGGAATTCTTGGCCAAGAATCCCAACGGCCAGGTCCCGCTTCTTGAAGTCGCGCCCGGCCGCTTCCTCGCCGAATCGAATGCCATCCTGTGGTTCGTCGCCGGCGGCACGCCGCTCGCGCCCGAAGATCGCATCGACCGCGCCGAAATCCTGCAATGGATGTTCTTCGAGCAGCACAGCCTCGAGCCGAATATCGGCGCGGCGTATTTCTGGCTGGCGCTGGTTAAGGGCGGGCGCGAATTGCAGCAGCACGCGCTCGAAGATTGGATGGAAGAAGGCAATCGCGCGCTCGGCGTCATGGAACGGCATCTCGCGCTGCACGATTTCTTCGCCGCCGACCGCTACACCATCGCCGACATCGCGCTCTACGCCTATACGCATGTCGCGCATGAATGCGACTACGACCTTACGCCGTTTCCGGCGATCCGCGCCTGGCTTGATCGGGTCGGAAACGAGCCGGGTTATGTGCCAATGGAATTTCGCCCGGCCGCCGTCACCGCGCTCGCTTAACCGCGCCCGGCGTGGCGGCAAAGCCACAGCGCGGGTTATTTGCTCCGCAGCTTGTCGGCGTTAACGATCCATTAACCAAAACCACGAATTTGCCTTTATTTCTCAAAAGCTTCGACAAAGTTCGGCCAGGCCGGCGCCGGCATCCCGGGCGAATCTGCCAACAACGCAAAACTGATTCGCCGCGTCCTATGTCTGGCGAAGAAGACCGCGACGAGGATGACGACCATGACTGGGCTTTCGGGGAAGATCGGCTTTGCTTCTCCCATTTCCGAAAAGGCGATTGCCAAGAGGCGTCGCGCCGGCGTCGAACTGATCGCGACCGTAGCGCTCGCCATCTCGCTGGTGGTTGCCGCGACCGCGGTCTCGATCGGCATGGCGAGCGCACATGCGCCGCTGATGCAAATTCTCTACCGGTCGTAGAGCGCGCCACCGCTTCGAAGTGAATAGCGATCGTCGCTCCGGCATCTTGCCGGAGCGCGAATATTTGAACTCATGACCGCGGTCAGTCGGTCTTGATGTCGGCCGATTTGATAATCGGCCACCATTTGTCGATCTCGGCTTTGTTGTAGGCAGCTAGCGCCGCCGGGTTCTGCTGATCGCGCGGGAAGATGACTTGACCGAGCGTTTCGAGCCGCTTGCGCACGGCCGGGTCGGCCAACGCCGTTTGCACGGCGGCATTAAGACGCGCGACAACGCTCTTCGGCGTGCCTTTGGTCGTCCACAAGCCGTGCCAAAACGAGATGCTCAAGTCCCGGCACGCCGGATTCGATCATGGTCGGCGTGTCCGGCGACATCGGCCAGCGTTGCTCACCGAGGACGGCGAAGGCTTTCATTTTGCCCGCCTGCACGTTCGGCAGACTTGAGGTCGCTTCGAGGCAAGCCAAATCGATCTGGCCGCCCACTAAATCCTGAATCGCCGGCCCGGCCCCGCGATAGGGCACAAATTGCAGCCGCGCGCCGGTCTTCTGCTGGAAATAAATGCCGCAGAGTTGCGCGGCGCTCCCGGTTCCGACGGTGCCGAACGTGATCGGCTGCGGGTTGGTCTTGACCCACGAGATGAGTTCGGCCGCGGTCCTCGGCGGAATTGCCGTCTTGCCCAAAATCCACAGCGGCGAGGCCGCCAAGAGCGAAATCGGCTGAAGGTCTTTGAGCACGTCATAATCGAGCGTGTAGATCGCCGGCGACCCGACATGGCTCGACCAATTGCCGAGACCGATCGTGTAGCCGTCCGGATCGGCATGCACGACGCGGCCGGTGGCGATCGTGCCACTGGCGCCGCTGACGATCTCGACGACGACGGTTTGTCCGAGCGCTCTCCCCATCCCGTCGGCCAGGATGCGCGCCAGCGCGTCGCTCGGGCCGCCGGGCGGAAAACCGACGATCATGGTGACGGGGCGCGATGGATACCTATCTGCGAATGCGGAAAACGATATTGCCAAAAGCGCGATGAGCGCGCCGACGAAACCTGCTCGTTTCATGGCTTCCCCCTTGGCGTTTCGTCTCTGGTGTTTCCTCTGGCGTCTCTTGTTGTTGTGGCGGCAACGATGCCACGGACGATTGCGCGCTAATAGGTCAGAAACACTGTCGCGACCGCCAAACGATTGCGGAATTCCATTTCACCCCGCTTCAGGCAAATCACGTATCGCCCCCGCCAACCCCTTGGTGCCGCGATTGACGCCGCCTATATGCGGCCTGTAACCATCCGCAAATGTTCGCAAAATTCGAACAATTCCTGACGCCGACGGCAACGCCGGAACATCCGGAGCCGCCAGCCGGGCTCCTCGCCTTCCTGTGGCACTTTGCCCGGCAGGCGAAATGGCTGTTTGCGGCCTTGTTCGTGATCGAACTCTTGCTGGCGCTGAGCGACAGCGCGGTGCCCTGGTTCATGGGCCGCGTCGTGGCTATGGTCAGCAAGGTGCCCGCCGACCGGTTTTTCGGCGAGAGCTGGCGGTGGCTTCTCGGCATGGCGGTGGTCGTGCTCATCGTCCGCCCGGGCATCACGCTGCTGCGCTATCTCGTCAACAATCAGGCTTTGGCCGCGCCGTTCACCGGGCTAGTGCGCTGGCAGGCGCATTGGCACGTGGTGCGGCAGAGCTGGGCATTCTTCCAGAACGATTTTGCCGGCCGCATCTCCAACCGCGTCATGCAGACCGCGCCTTCGGTGCGCTCGACGCTGACCGCGACCATCACCACGGTCTGGTACATTATCGTGTACGGCGTTTCCGCTGTCGCGCTGACCGCTTCGGCCGAACGCTGGCTGGCGGTGCCGATCCTGCTGTGGTTTTCGGGCTACGCGGCGCTGCTCTACTTTCTCGTGCCACGGATCCGCGAACGCTCGAAGGTAAGCTCCATCGCGCGTTCGGAACTGACCGGGCGCATCGTCGACAGCTACACCAATATCCTCACCGTAAAACTTTTTGCCCGCGCCCACGAAGAAGACCAATATGTGCGCGACGCGGTCGACCGGCATGTCGACCTGTTCACCGCCTCGCAGCGGCTGCTGACGGTTTTCGGCGCGACGCTCGACCTGCTCAACGCGCTCTTGATCGCTGGATCCGGGGCGCTGGCGCTTTTGCTGTGGCGCTTCGGCAAGATCGAGGTGGGCGCCATCGCCATGGTGCTGCCGCTGACGCTGCAGCTCACCAACATGTCGCGCCAGATCGCCATGCGCATTACGGAAATCTTCGAAGACGTCGGCGTGGTGCAGGAAGGCATGCTCACCATCGCGCGCCCGCTGCAACTCCCCGACCCGGCGCATGCGCGACCGCTGACGGTGAAATCCGGCCGCATCGAGTTCAAGAACGTGACATTCGGCTATGGCCGCGAGGTCGGCGTGCTGGAGAATTTCAATCTGACCATCGCACCCGGCGAGAAGGTCGGATTGGTCGGCCGCTCCGGCGCCGGCAAATCGACGGTGGTCAATCTCTTGCTGCGCTTCTTTCATCTCGAAGGCGGCTCCATCCTCATCGACGGCGAGGATATTTCCAACCTGACGCAGGAATCGCTGCGCACGCAGATCTCGGTGGTGACGCAGGACACTTCGCTGCTGCATCGCTCGATCCGCGCCAATATCCGCTACGGCCGCCCCGACGCGAGCGACGAGGAGATCGAGCGCGCCGCAAGACTGGCGCATGCGCACGAGTTCATCCCCGATCTCGAGGACTGGCACGGCCGGCGCGGCTATGACGCCCATGTCGGCGAGCGCGGCATCAAATTGTCCGGCGGCCAGCGCCAGCGCATCGCCATCGCGCGCGTGATCCTCAAAGACGCGCCGATCCTGGTGTTCGACGAAGCGACCTCGGCGCTCGACAGCGAAGTCGAATCCGCGATCCAGTCGTCGCTCGGCACGCTGATGGAAGGCAAGACCGCGATCGCCATCGCGCATCGGCTCTCGACGATTGCACAGATGGATCGCCTGGTCGTGCTCGACCACGGCCGCATCATCGAGCAAGGCAGCCATCGCGAACTGATCGCGCAGAACGGCCATTACGCGGCGCTGTGGCGGCGCCAGGCCGGCGGCTTCATCGACGCTGCGGATATGCAGGCGGCGGAATAGGCCAGCTTTCGCTGGGCCAAAATCATCTGTGAGGTGCTGGCGCCCCGGCCAGCGACGGCCTAGAGGGGTGCGACGGGCCGCCGCATGCCCGTCGCAATTCGCCTATAACGCTGACGCGATTGCGCCGAGATTGAACCGGGAGAATTGTCGATGCGCCGTCTGTTGATCGCCGCTACGTCGGGTTTTGCCGCCATTATGTTGTTGCCGGTTTCCGGCTTCGCCCAGCAGGGGCTGCCGTTGCCTCCGGGCGGCTTCAAGCCGCCGCCTGCCGCACCGATCAGGCCCTACCAGCCCGTGGCGGTGACGCCGCCGGCGCCGCTGAACGCCCCGGGCTTTATTGCACTGCGCAAACAGCTCGGCGAAATCGCCGCGAAAAAAGATCGCGCCGGGCTCGCCAAGCTCGTGGTCGCACAGAATTTCTTCTGGGTTCAGGACAAGGATCTCGCCGACAAGAAAAAGTCTGGCGTCGATAATCTCGCCAAGGCGATCGATCTCGACGCCAAGGACGGCTCGGGCTGGGACACGCTTGCCGGCTATGCCAACGAAGCGACGGCGGCGGAATCACCGCAGCAAAAGGACGTGTTCTGCTCCCCCGCCGATCCGACCATCGATCCCAAGGCGCTCGAGGCGCTCGGCAAGTCGACCGGAACCGATCCGTCCGAGTGGGGCTACACCAATAAGGACGGCGTCGAAGTGCACGCGACCGCAAAGCCGAATTCGCCGGTCGTGGAAAAGCTCGGCGTCTATTTGGTCCGCGTGCTGCCCGACACCGGCCAGGGCGCCGACCCCAACGATCCATTATTCCTGCACATCGCGGCGCCGGACGGCAAAGCCGGCTATGCCGATGCCCAGCTGATTTCGCCGCTCGGCTCCGACCAGATGTGCTATTCTAAGGATGCAAGCGGCTGGAAAATCACCGGCTATTTCGGTGGCGCTGCTCCGCAGTAAAGCGCAGCGCCGTGGGCTTTGTAGGCATCATGATACTACTTTGATGCCGTCTGGCGCCACAATTGACGGTGATAACGCGTGCTAATGGCAGTTCTGCCATTGGATAACGGGTGTTGAAGGGGGACCGTGTCCGCAGCACAATGGCCTCCAACGAGGGTGGGACGAATGGCAAGCTCAAAATGGCTAGTTCCTAATCTGGTCGCGTGGATCGGCGCAGCAGCTTTCTGCCTGATCTCGGCACAAGTGCCGGCACAGCCGGGACCGCGCCCCAATTCGGCGCTGGTGTATCAATATCCGGTGACGGCGCCAGACGTCGATCCCGGGATCGACCACGGCAACTCGGACGCCAGGCTTCCGGAAGAATTCCAGAAGCAATTGGTGTTCTACCGTTCGCTGCAGCCGCCGGGCACGATCATCATCGATACGCAGGAGCGGCACCTTTATCTGATCCAGGATCAGACGCACGCGCTGCGCTACGGCATCGGCGTCGGCCGCGACGGCTTCACCTGGCAGGGCCTGTTGCAGATCAGCCGCAAAGCCGAGTGGCCGGATTGGCACCCGCCGCCCGAGATGATCGAGCGTCAGCCGTATCTGCCGCGCTTCATGGCGGGCGGTCCCGGCAATCCGCTCGGCGCGCGCGCGATGTATCTCGGCAATACCGTTTATCGCATCCACGGCACCAACGCGCCGGAGACGATCGGACAGGCGGTATCGTCGGGCTGCTTCCGGCTGGTCAATGACGACGTGATGGATCTCTACAGCCGCGTGCAGGTCGGCACCCACGTCATCGTGCGGCAGGATTAAATGTGGGTTAGCCGCAACGCGGCGTAACCCACCAGCGGGCTATCGGTGGGTTTTCGCTCCGCGCAACCCACCCTCCGACGTTACTTCTGCGCGCCCGCTGCCACGGCCACCGACTGCGCCGTCTGACCGAACAAAATCGCGCGCTCCTCGGCGGTGCGGATGCCGCCCTGGCCGGGATTGATCTTCGGCGTCCACTCATAGGCCTTCACCACCGCGGGCCGCGCCGCGATCGCTTCGAGCCAGCGCTTGAGATGCGGGAAGTCAGCGATCTTCTGGCCCTGGCGCTCCCACGGCACGACCCAGGGATAGCAGGCCATGTCGGCGATCGAATATTCGCCGGCGAGATATTGATGATCGGCGAGCCGCTTGTTCATCACGCCGTAAAGCCGGTTCACTTCGTTGCGGTAGCGATCCATCGCGTATTGAATCTTGTCGACCGCATAATTGCTGAAGTGATTGTTCTGCCCCGACATCGGGCCGAGACCGCCCATCTGCCAGAACAGCCATTCCAGCGCCGCGACGCGGCTGCGAATATCTTTCGCAATGAACTTGCCGGTCTTGTCGGCGAGATAGAGCAGGATGGCGCCGGACTCGAACACCGAGAGCGGCTTGCCGCCGCCGGGCGGATCGTGGTCGACGATGGCGGGAATGCGGTTGTTCGGCGAGACCGCCAGAAAGTCGGCCTTGAACTGCTCGCCCTTGCCGATATTGACCGGGATGATTTTGTACTCGAGGCCGGCCTCTTCGAGGAAGATCGTCACTTTGTGACCGTTCGGCGTAGTCCAATAATGTACGTCGATCATGATTGAGCCCATCTCTTGTTGAGGTCAGATGCGTGATGGAGGTCAGAGAATTCTATGTGGGCGGCCAATGTAGCGGTTCAAGGCGGCCTTGCGGAAGCGCCCAGGACGGAGCCCGTCACAGTATAAGGAAGGACGCGCGGTCATAGTCGGCCCTGCCGTTGCGCCTATCGGCGCAGATGAGATTGTGACGATGACCGTGTTGAACGCCGCAGCGCCGGCGCAGGCCCAGCCAGGGGATGAAGTCCAGTCGGGAGACGGCGGCGCAATTCGTCTCCTGACGATCACCGGCGCCGCCTTCGCGGCCCTGACCGCGATCTTTTACGTCTGGAAAATGACGTGGGCCTGGCCGTTCCCGCGCGACGCCAGCACGCTGGTCGTCGGCCGCGATTTTCTGAATTTCTGGATATATGGGCACGCCACCTGGCTGCCCGACCCGAGCCGGTTCTACGATCCGCATCTTTACAACGGTGCGCTCGCTACCCTTCTGGGCCCGGATTATCCCGGACAGAACTGGTCGTATCCGCCCACGATCATGCTGCTCGCCGCGCCGTTCGGCCGCCTCGGCTATGTGCCGGCGCTCGCGTGCTGGACCGTGTTGGGTCTTGCAATTTTCATCCGGTCGCGCGGCGCACGGTCGGCGCGCGGCATTTGCTGATCCCAATTCTGTGCTCGCCCGCCGCGGTGTTCTGTTTGATCTCAGGTCAAAGCTCGTTTCTGACCGCGGCCATGTTGTTGACCATCATGGCTGTGCTTGACCGCAGGCCGGCGCTTGCCGGCATCCTCATCGGACTGCTGCCCCTGAAACCGCAGCTCGGTCTGCTGTTTCCGGTGATGCTCGCGGCGCGGCTTGCGCAACACGACGGCGATCGCACATTTGCCGGCGGCCGGCCGGCCGCATCCGCGGCGCTTCCCGTGTCGCGTTGACGCTTTCGGCGGGCCGCGCGATCGGACGCATTTTATCTGTTGCAGTAACGGTACAGAAACCACCGCGCGCAATCTGCGCGCGTAGAAGCGCGAGCGTTGCACCCGCTTAACGCTTCCATCTGTATACGTCCGGACAAAACCGGACAGTCGCACATGATGGACACACTGCGCTTCTTCGGCCTCGCCGCCTTTATGTTCGCCGCCGTTTTCCTCGGCATGAGCTGGCTCTTGCACGTCGAGCCGCTGAAGCCCAGCGCGCAAATTCCGACATTCCATCAAGTCGACAAAGACGATCCGCTGCAAAAATTGCAGCAGACTTCGGTCAGTGATGATGATCCGACCCGCGATCGCTTGCGCCACGACGTGCTGGACGACGCCAAGGCGCTCTCCGACGATCCGTGCAATTCGAAATTGCGGGCAAGGTATATCAAGGCCGCGGTCGCCTATACGCGCGCCTGGATCAGTATCGCGCCGTGCATGGGCACCCGCACCTGCAGCTCCTCCAACTCGCAGAAGATCGACCGCGCACAGCAGGCGTTCGGCTCGCCGCTCGACCTTCGTGTACGCGACGCGATGGAAGCGCTCCACGCCAAAGGCCTTTTCGCCCCGCGCGATTTCCCGAAAGATACCGTCCGCCTGGTGGCGGAATTGGCCGCCGACGGCTCGATCAATTCGTCGGAAGACACCGAAGCGTTCAGGCGTGTCGAAGTGCAGGTCGGCGGCGGCAGTAGCGCCCGGCGCCTGGATTGCGGGCAATAGATGATCGGCGTTTTACGAACGCTGCTGGCCGTCACGCTGGCGGCGATCGCTTTTGAAATCGTCTTTGTGCCGCGAGACAAACATCGTGCGCTCGATCCCGATGAGCCGATCTCAGCCGATGGATCGATGACCGCGGGCGGCACCCGCACCATCTACGACACCGACCCTATATACCGCGCCGCAAGCCAGATGCCGCCCGCCGATTCGGACGACCCCGCCGACTTCGAAGCCCGTCTCAAGGACGACAGAGCCTGGGCCGAGCGCAGCCGCGCCTTCATCAAGCCGCTGTTGGGGCGGCTCGACTGGTCGCGCTGCGAAGATCTGCCGCGCCAACTCCTCATCTCCGCGGTACACGCTTACTACGACACGCGCGGCCGCGAGAAACAGAGCTTCGCGCTGCGCGGCCCGCGCGCCAAGGCCGTGGTCGAACAGGAATGGTCGACTCCGCTCGACCGGGAAATCGACGATTTCGTGCGCCATGCCGTGCAATACGGCATCCTGCACAAGCACGAAGTGCCGGCGAACGTCTATCCCGAATTCGCCAAGACCCTCGCCGATACCGAAGAAATCGGCGCCGGTTGTCCGCCGCTGAAAACCGTCAGGGGCGCGCAGAAATTCTAGCACCGGCGATTTCGCCCGCGCCAATTCCGGGTTACGCTTCCTCGATTGGAGGAGGAACCATGGTCACCGAAATCGCGCAAATCGACGTCAAGCCCGGCATGGAATCGGAATTCGAGGCCGGCGTAAAAAAAGCCGCGCCGGTGTTCAAGCGCGCCAAGGGCTGCACCGGCATGGAATTGCAGCGCTCGGTCGAGAAGCCGACCCGCTATCGCCTGTTCGTCAAATGGGCAACGGTCGAGAACCACACGGTGGATTTTCGCGGCTCGGCTGATTTTCAGGAATGGCGCAAGCTCGTCGCGCATTGCTTCGCTTCGCCGCCCGAGGTGGAACACGTGACGCAGGCCGTGCACGGGTTCTGAGCCGCCGCCGGGTTTGACGGCGATACGATTGCCTGCGCAGTGTCAGGTCTGAATGGCTACCAGGCGCTCAACAGAGGCTCATCATCATGTCCAGCAATATGCCGCCCGTTCCTCCAGGCAATCGGAGCAGCAAAGGTCCCGCCAATTCCCGCAAAACGGAAAAGCAGATCGATTCCGAGACCGCTGAGAATAAATCGGTGAAGCAGACCGAAAAGCATCATAACGCCGCCGAAGAAGGCGACACGGCAAACATTAAGCAGAACACGACGAATAAGGGATTTACCGGGGTCGCCGAATGGGTTAGGGGCTTGATCGGAATTCTGTTTCCGGCAGATGAAATAAAACGGAGGGATCGGCGTTATTTCTGGGGAGCCGCTGCAAAGACAGGGTGCACCTATGAGGCTTTTGCTGTTCGCTGTGGCAATCACCGCCGGCCCGGCTTTGTTCGGCGGCCGCGCCAAGGCGCAAAATTATCCGTGGTGCGCGGTTTATAATGAGGACGGCCCCGTTTACAATTGCGGCTTCACGACGCTCGACCAATGCAGGGCCACGGTGAGTGGGATCGGCGGCGACTGCGAGCGAAATGATTGGTATAAGCCGCCCGTCGCCGCGCCGGCGCAACGGGTCCGCCGCAAGTCAGATGCGCATTCGTGATTTCCTCAAGCTCTATCTCTCCGGGCGACGATGAGGCGATGGATCGTACGCTTATTGCGGCGTTTGCTCATTCTCGGACTGGGCGTTCTGAGCGTTTGGCTGATCGTTTTCGTCTTCGAGCTTGTGGACCATAGGCTGCCGTCCATCCTGGCGGTGGCTCTCACCTACGGAATCGCCGCCTATATCATTCTGCCGCGCGCCGTTCGCATGGGTCTTAAAGTCCTGCAGCGCAAGCGTGTGCCGAGCTTCACCATTACCGGCGACGGTTTGCCCGGCGACCCGGTCAATCTGGTGCTGATCGGAACGCTGCAACAGCTGCACGCGGCCTTTGCCATTGCCGGCTGGTCGGACGCCGATCGGCTGGGTCTCCTAAGCTCGTGGCGCATGGTCCGCGCCTTCGTCTGCAACGCGCCTTATCCCACCGCTCCGTTCAGCACGCTCTATCTGTTCGGACGCGGCCAAGACATCGGCTTCCAGAAGGCCATCGATAACAGCCCGCGCAAGCGCCACCACATCCGGTTCTGGGCTTTGAGCCTGACCAGCGCCGAGGCCACGCTCGGCACGCCCGGCTTCTGGCTCAATACCGACCGCCCGCCGGACGATGCGCATGTTCTATGGGTCGGAGCCGGCACCAGAGATACCGGCTTCTCGTTAACCCAACTGACCTTCCAGATCACCCATGCCACGGACTCGGACACCAATGCCGAGCGCGATTACATCGTCGCCGAGCTCGAGAAAAACCGGGTTATCGCAGACGTGCAATCCTATCAATCCGGCCAACAGCTGCCGATCGAGCGCGTCAATCATTACATCACCGACGGCGAGGTGAAGGTGGCGAACCTGTCGCCAATCTCTCCGTGAGAGCTGTCAGCCGATGGCGATCCAAAAACTTGGCGCGCCCAGATAGCTGAACCCACCCTGCTCGATCGTCGAAGGAATTTCCGCAAGACCGCCGTTGCCGTCGTTGCCCAGCACGACCACTTTCGACGGCGTCCATCCGGTGTGGGGAGTCTCGCCGAACGAGGCCCTCACCTTCACCGGCGCACTTTCCAAGACCGCAACCTTGCTCTCCAATGTCGCGACCCGCGCCGCCAGCGTTTCGACTTGCGACGTCAGGTTCGATATCAACGCCTTGACCTCCTGCGATTCGGCCATTGCCTTTGCCTCGACCTGCTGCAGCGCCAAGCCGTCCGATGTTCCGGCGCCGTCGGTCGGCGAAGCCGCATTTGCAAGGCTGCAAGCAAGACTGAACGCCGTCTCGGCATTCGAACGCATCATCGCGATGAGTTTGAGATTGAAATCGCGAACCGTGTCGATCGACGTCGAAAAGCCGCGCTCGAATTGGGCCAGCGACTCCTGCGCCGCGGCCCGTCCTTCCCTCAGGCTGCTGCCCGCCATTGTCGCAACCAAATCGGTCGCAACCAGATCGGCAGAACTGTCGGCGTGATCAAAGCTGTTCATCGCGGTCACCTATGGCTGCGTCAGCGTCCGTCCTCTTCGAGGAGCGTAGGCGCGTGATCGAGACATCCCCGGCGACGGACCCATGTGACCGAATAAAGGGGCGCGATGTCAAGCACATGTCCGCGCTGTGAAATCCGCCTGACTCGCGGATCCGGAGGTGCCCGCAAATCGATCCCCGTTCAGGCGCGTACACGCTCGACATTGGCGATGCGGGCCGGCACGCCGAATTCGCGGCGGCAGACTTCGGCCAGCGCCGCGACCCCGTCGCGGATCGCCTGGTGCGACGGATTGGCAAAGCACAGCCGGGTGCGGCTTCTGCCGTAGCTTTTATCGGTCGCCCATTCCGGACCCGGATTGATGGCGACGCCGGCTGCGAGCGCGGGCTGGTAAAGTTTTTGCGTATCGACCTGGTCAGGCAGCTTGACCCACAGAAAGATGCCGCCTTTGGGATCCTCGAATTCGGCGGCCGTGCCGAACTGCTCGTTAAGCGCGTCCATCAGCGTTTCGAGCTTAGCCCGCAGCCCGCGTGTCAGCGCCGGAACGTGCTCCACGAAATGCTTTGGGCAAAACTCGCCCAGCACCATCTGCTCGACCGCGCCGGATCCAGCATCGGTCTTGATCGCCAGCATGCGCGACAGGAGGTCCCAGTCGGCGACGATGTAGCCGACGCGCAAGGCCGGCGCGATCGATTTCGAGAACGAGCCGATGTGGATGACATTATGGCTCTTGCTCATGGCGTAGAGCGCCGGCGGTCGCTCGCCGGTCCAGATCAGATCGGAATAGCAGTCGTCCTCGAAGATCGGCACGCCGTATTGCGCGGCGAGATCGAGCAGTTCCCGCCGGCGCGCCTCGCTCAAGATCGTTCCGGTCGGATTCTGCACGGTCGGGATCGTGTAGATGTATTTGGGACGTATGCCTTTGTGCCTGAGCTCTTCGAGCGCGGCGGCGAGCGCGTCCATGCGCATGCCGCCGTCGTCGAGCGGAATGCCGACAGGAGTGACGCCGAGCCGCGCCAGCCGCGTCAGCGCGCCTTGATAGGTCGCCTGCTCGATGATCACGGTGTCACCGCGCGTGAGCAGGATGCCGTTGACCAGATCGAGCGCCTGCAGCGATCCCGACGTGATCAGGATTTCACCGGCATCGCAATCGATGCCCGCGGTGCGTTTGAGCTTTTGCGCGAGAAATTCGCGGAGCCGAAGGTAGCCGAGCGGGCCGCTGTTCAGTCCATAGGTCGCAAGCGTCGCGCCTTCGCGCGTCAGCACGTCGTTCGCCGCTTCGACCAAGGCCTCGATCGGAACATGGTCGGCATCGTTGTGGCCGCCGACGAAATTGTATTTGGCAAAGCCGTTCCATCGCACTGCCGGCGGCGGCAGACCGGGCGCCAAGAGCGGCGTGAAGTCGAACGCGGTTTTCGGCGTCGTCATGAGCGATTTCTCCCTTGTCGGGAGAGTAGTACAGATTTCAAATCTGCGGCAATTCGTGTGCCGCGGCGGATCGGCGAGCGGGGTTGGCGAACTTGCCGCAATTGCTATTGTCGCCCCGGCTGTCTTGCCCAATCTCATCTTGCCCATCTTCAGGTAGGAAACCCCATATGCGCCGTTCTGCTTCGCTCGCGTTGCTGTCGGCTCTTGCACTGTCTTGCGCCTTCGCGAGCCCGGCGGCGGCGGAATTTCCCGACCGGGCGATTCATCTGGTCGTGCCACAGGCCGCCGGCAGCGCC
Organism: uncultured Alphaproteobacteria bacterium; assembly: GCA_963761185.1. GTDB lineage: Bacteria > Pseudomonadota > Alphaproteobacteria > Rhizobiales > Xanthobacteraceae > BOG-931. The sequence continues at coordinate 1,724,513 of CAVXFY010000009.1, read as the reverse complement.
ACCGACACGCTGGCGCGCATTTTCGGCGCCTCGTTCGGCGACGCGCTCGGCCAGACCGTCATCGTCGACGATCGCCCCGGCGGCGCGCTGACCGTCGGCATGGACGTCGTCGCCAAGGCGCCGCCCGACGGCTACACGCTCGGCATGTCGCCGATCGGCGCGCTGGCGCTGACGTCGCATCTGGTCGACCCGCTGCCCTACAATGTCGAGCGCGACTTTGCGCCGATCGTCGTCGTCACGCGCGGCCAAATGCTGCTCGCGGTATCGCCGACAACGTCGATCCATTCGGTCAAGGAACTGATCGACTACGCCAAGGCAAATCCCGGCAAGCTCTACAACGCCTCGTCGAGCAACGGCTCGCCGGGCCATGTCGACGGCGAATTGTTCAAATACATGACCGGCACCAATATCGTGCATGTGCCCTACAAAGGCGGCGCCGCTGCGATCAATGATCTGATTGCCGGGCGCGTGCAGGTGATGTTCGAGAGCCTGAACTCGATCGCGCCGTTTGCGCGTTCGGGCCAGGTGCGCCCGCTCGCCGTAACCGGCGAGCACCGGTCGCCGGCGTTCCCGGATCTGCCGACCGTCGCCGAGGCCGGGGTACCCGGCTATGCCGCGCCGACCTGGAGCGGCGTCGTCGCGCCCGCCGGCACGCCGAAGGACATCGTCGCCAAGCTCAATGCGGCGGCGAACAAGGCGCTGCAATCGGACGCTTTCAAGTCCAAGATCGCGCAGATCGGCGACGACGTCGGCGGCGGCACACCGGAAGATTTCGCCGCGCTCATTTCGGCGGAATACAAGAAATGGGGCGATGTGATCCAGCGCGCGGGGATCAAGTTCGAATAGCCGGCCGAGCAGCCCATCCACGCACCGGTGACAGCGTGGTGGCAGCGGCATTGAGACACCCGGAATAAGCCCGGTCATAACGGCACGCGATAGACTTTCTTCACCGCCGGACTAGACCCATATTGTGGCCATGGCGAAACGCCCAGACACCCGACATCCGGCCAAGCACTCGAAGAAAGACCCGGCCAAGCCGACGCGCGCCAAGGCGTCGCGCCCGGATTCGGCGGTGCTCGACCCGTCGCTCGCGGAACTTCTGAACCCGGCCATCGGCCAGGGCCGCGCCGGGCTCGGGGCGCAGACGGGGTCCCCGGCCCCGCAAGATGCGGAGGAATCGCAAGCGTCAAAACTTGCGCCGCCGCCGGACAATTCCTGGGACCGCCGCAGCGACTTCTCCAATGCCCACAAGGCCCGCAAATCGACACAACAAAGTTTCAACGAGCGGCCGCAATCGGGCTACGTCGGCGAAGGGTCCCATATCGGGCCCCACGACGGGTCCGACCGATATCAATCCGGAACTGGCCGACGCGCTCGGCTATGGCGACAGCGATCCGAGCAAGCCGCTGATCGGCCGCGCTTCGGACCTCGCTCCCGACGGCCGCGACGAGATGACGGAGATTTTCGAGCGGCAGCGCGAGAAGCGCCACCGCCCGTCGCCGCAGCCGGTGACGCTCGGCGTTACCGCCTCGATGCAGGCGCTCGAACAATTGCTGCGCGAGGGCCGCGCCGAATTCCGCGAGGGCGAAGGGGCCGGCAAGATCTGGATGCCGCATCGGCCGCCGCGGCCGGAGAAGTCCGAAGGCGGCCGCAAGCTCGTCATCAAGTCCGAGTTCGATCCCAAAGGCGATCAGCCGCAGGCGATCAAGGAACTGGTCGAAGGCGTGCGGCGCAACGACCGCACCCAGGTTCTGCTCGGCGTCACCGGCTCGGGCAAAACCTTCACCATGGCGAAAGTGATCGAGGAGACCCAGCGCCCGGCCCTCATTCTCGCGCCCAACAAAACGCTGGCGGCGCAGCTTTACGGCGAGTTCAGGAATTTCTTTCCCGACAACGCGGTCGAATATTTCGTCAGCTATTACGACTATTACCAGCCGGAAGCCTACATCCCGCGCACCGACACCTATATCGAGAAGGATTCATCGATCAACGAGCAGATCGACCGCATGCGCCACTCGGCGACGCGCGCGCTGCTCGAGCGCGACGACGTCGTCATCGTCGCCTCGGTGTCGTGCATCTACGGTATCGGCTCGGTCGAGACCTATTCGGCGATGACCTTCACCATCAAGCACGGCGAGAAGCTCAACCAGCGGCAGCTTCTCGCCGATCTGGTCGCGCTGCAATACAAGCGCTCCGGCGGCGATTTCTTTCGCGGCTCGTTCCGCGTGCGCGGCGACGTCATCGAGATTTTTCCGGCGCATTAGGAAGACCGCGCCTGGCGGGTGTCGCTGTTCGGCGACGAGGTGGAATCGATCCACGAATTCGATCCGCTCACCGGGCAGAAGACCGACGAGCTCGAATTCGTCAAAATCTACGCCAATTCGCACTATGTGACGCCGCGGCCGACGCTGCTGCAGGCGATTTCCGGCATCAAGCTCGAACTGCGCCAACGGCTCGAACAGCTCAACGCCGCGGGCCGTCTGCTCGAAGCGCAGCGGCTCGAGCAGCGCACCATCTACGATCTTGAAATGATGGAAGCGACCGGCGCCTGCGCCGGCATCGAGAACTATTCGCGCTATCTCACCGGGCGCAAGCCCGGCGAGCCGCCGCCGACGCTGTTCGAATATGTGCCCGACAATGCGCTGGTCTTCGTCGACGAGAGCCACGTCACCGTGCCGCAGCTCGGCGGCATGTATCGCGGCGACTTCCGCCGCAAGGCGACGCTCGCCGAATACGGCTTCCGCCTGCCCTCCTGCATGGACAATCGGCCGCTGCGCTTCGAGGAATGGGACGCGATGCGGCCGCAGACGATGGCCGTCTCGGCGACGCCGGGCTCGTGGGAGCTCAACGAATCCGGCGGCGTCTTCACCGAACAGGTGATCCGCCCGACCGGCCTGATCGATCCGCCGGTCGATGTGCGGCCGGCGCGCACGCAGGTCGACGATCTGGTCGGCGAAGTGCGGCAGGTGGCGCAACAGGGCTATCGCGCGCTGATCACCGTGCTGACCAAGCGCATGGCCGAGGATCTGACCGAATATCTGCACGAGCAGGGCATCCGCGTGCGCTACATGCATTCCGATATCGACACCATCGAGCGCATCGAGATTATTCGCGACCTCCGCTTGGGCGCCTTCGACGCGCTGGTCGGCATCAATCTGTTGCGCGAGGGCCTCGACATTCCGGAATGCGCGCTGGTCGCCATCCTCGACGCCGACAAGGAAGGCTTTCTGCGCAGCGAGACGAGCCTGGTGCAGACCATCGGCCGCGCCGCGCGCAATATCGACGGCCGCGTCATTCTCTATGCCGACCACATCACCGGCTCGATGGAACGCGCCATGGCGGAAACCTCGCGCCGCCGCGAGAAGCAGGAAGCCTACAATACCGAGAACGGCATCACGCCGGAAAGCGTGCGCAAGGGCATCGGCGACATTCTCAACAGCGTCTATGAGCGCGACCACGTGCTGATCGCCGCCGGCGCCGGCGAGGCGGGCGAATTCGAGGACGCCGCCACCATCGGCCATAATTTCGAGGCGGTGATCGCCGATCTCGAAACCCGCATGCGCGCCGCCGCCGCCGATCTCGACTTCGAGGAAGCGGCGCGGCTGCGCGACGAGATCAAGCGCCTGCGCGCCACCGAGCTCGCAGTGACCGACGATCCGACGGCAAAATTCTTACCCTCCCCTGCAGGGGAAGGGTCGGCGCGCAACGCGCGACGGGGTGGGGCCGGCCCGGCCAGCAAGGTCCACAAGCCTGCGCTCGATGAAATGGGCATCGCGCTCTATCACGAGGTCGCGCCGCACCGTCCGGGAAAAAACCGCGAGGCGCCGCGCAAGCCGAACCTCGATGAGATGGGACCGGGCGTGGAAAGCATTCCCGGCAAAGCCTCCGGCCCGCGCTCGACGCTCGGCCGCCCCGGCATGCGCGGCGGCTTCAAGCCGCGCGGGCGCTGACCTGTCGGTTTCCGTTCGCGCTCAATACCGCGAATGGGTTACATTGTGCCGTTCGCACAGAATCACACACCGCGAACCCAGGAGGACGCCATGGCCAAAGGTCAGATGCGAGGCAACAAGGAAAAGAAGAAGCCGAAGCAGGACAAGAACATGAAGAAAGGCGGCGCCACGCCGTCGCCGTCGCCGTTTTCCAATATGCACAGCCAGGCCAAGCCCGGCACATGGGCCAAGAAGGGTTAGGCGAAAGAAGGGTTAGAGGGGCTAGCGCTGAGTGCTGCTCGCCGGCGCTGGAATTAATCCCTGATCGATCTTGGCCATCTCGGCCGGCTCAAAGCTGATGCCCCAGCGGAGCGAGCAGGCGTGGAGCCACGGCACGACGCCGGAGACGACGGGGAAATCCATTGTCTCGATCTTGGGCGCGTCGAAATGCGCAGCCGCGCCGTCGCCGAGCGCCTGCGCCAATGCCGCGCCGTGCTCCGGAAAAATCCCGATCTCGTCACTGCCGAGCACTTGGGCCGTGAAGCCTGTGAACGGCTTGTTGTCGAGCTTGAGCGTGGCATCGACCGGCTTGCCCTCGGGCAAATTCAGGGTGGAGTCCTTCACCATCATGGTCAGGCCCCTGGTGCGGCTGACCATCAGGAAGGTGGCGATATTGCGCGGCGTCGGCCCAGCAACGCCGTAATGCTGCCGGATCATGCAGACCGCGACCTTGCCGTCGAAGCCGCGCAGCTCGGAGGCGTCCCAGCCGCTGATCTTCTGTTTGTCCTCGATGCCGGGCGGACCGGCCGCTGTCGGCTGCGCCGAGCCGATCTCGGGCGAGCGCGGACGCGGCACCGGCAAGTCCGGCGCGTCAGGATCGGTCGGCTTGTCGATCGCGATCTTGAACTGGGTGCCGCATTGCTTGAGCCAGCCATAGGCGTCGTCGTGCAGCGCGAGCACGATGGGTCCGGTGTCGACGCTGCCGCTGTCGGCGCGCAGCTGCACCGTCTCGGTGTTTTTCAGCGCCGCGAGCACGCCGGCGGCGTCGCCCGGATGGAAGGCGAGCTTGTTGTTCGTGCCTGCGATCGTGAAGGCGACGGCCGGAAACAATTTGCCGTCGAGAATGACTTCGGCTTCGTCGTCCATGACCGGCTCAGCGGACAGCCTGTCATCGCTCACCCCGAAAACCAGGCCGGCGCCGGCGCTGATGTCGACGCTGAACGCGGTATCGATCTTGCCGTCCGATCCGGCGCGCGGCCGCTCCGCGACCATCACGCATTGCCGCACTTTGCCGTTGGGGCCTGTCTGCGGCAGGCCGCTCCAGGTGCCGTCCGGAAAGTGAACCTGCTTGCCGGCGGCGGGCTTCGGCATTTCCGCGCCATAGGCGGCGAGCACCATGCCGGCGGCCGAATAGAGCAACACCGCTGCGCCGAACATCAGCGCCCGAACGGCAATTCGTGAATTCTGCATCGCGCTACTCCGCCGTTACGGCATTCCGGATGGGAAATAGGGGGAGCCCGGGCGCCCATCGGCACGGCGCGCACCCGGACCGTTAGACGTAAGCCGGTACCCGGCAGGTTCATTCTGGCCACAGCCGGAAACGGCCCGCTGTGCCCCGGGCCACAGAGGTCGCGCAAAGCCGTGCCGATGCTAAGCTCGGCCCGTTCGGCCGGCCGGCCGGCGAAAACGAGAATTTCCGGGCTACGCTCTGATGTCGGATATCGGCCTAGACTGGGGACCCTTCGACTACGCCGCCATCGCGTTGATCGTCGGCGCGCCCGGCCTGCTTTTCGGCTTGATCCTCGGCGCCATCCTGTGGCGGCGGCATCGCGTCTGGGGCGCGGTCGCTGGCGCGGCCGTGGGGCTCGTGGTGTGGGATGGCGGAGTTGTGGCTTGGTTGGTGAGCCCGTGGAGCTGACGGGGAGCCCGACGCCGGGCCACGCCCAGCGCCGGGTCTTTGCACTCACGAGGGAGGGCGTGAGCGCGGTCGCGTCATTTCACCGCCGGCGCGTCAGCCACTGATGATCTCGGCCACCATCCGATCGGACGGGTTCACGATCAGAACCTTGCCGCCGACTTTGGCGAAGTCATAGGGCCGGAGCGAAGAAACGTCGCTCGCCGCTTTGCTCGGGACCGCGCTGATCTTCACTGCCGTCGGCACCTTCGCGCCGGTGGTCTCGTTAAATCCGGCGGGTGCGTTCTGATTGGAAGCGTGGTCGAGGTCGTTCCACGCCGTCTTCTGCTGCGCGCTGCTCAGACTAAGCATATCGCTCGCGCGCGGCTGCACCGTCGCGGCCGATGCCGCGGACGCTGCGATAGTGCCGGACAGCAGCACGGCTGCGGCCAGCGCGATCGTGGTTTGTGTCTTCATTGGCAATCTCCTCCATGGGAATGATCGCCCCGCGGAAAAAACGCGGTGCGCCGCCGGCGCGTTTCGTTACAATCGGTTCATGTGGCGCGGCGTGGCGTCGCGGGCGAATTCAGCGCTCCGCTGGCACGCATCGCTGAAACTTATTAGTTCTCAATCCGTATTATTTTTCGGTCAATTGAGCGACGCGCATGACCGGCAGCACGGATACTTTCTACTCCTCCCTCCGCATCCGGCGCGGGTTCCGCAGCCTGATGGACCCGGCGCAGTACACGCCGTTGCCAGCGGATTGGACCGTCGGCATTGCCGACATCGTGCAGTCGACCAAGGCCATCGCCGAACAGCGATACAAGGCGGTCAACATGGCGGGCGCCGCCGTCATCGCGTCGCTGACCAATGCGCTCGGCGGCCGTGAATTTCCGTTCGTGTTCGGCGGCGACGGCGCGAGCTTCGCAGTGCCGCCGGGCGATGTCGACATTGCGCGGCAGGCGCTGGCGGCGACGGCGGCCTGGGCGAACTCGGAGCTCGGCCTGACCTTGCGCGTCGCGCTCGTTCCGGTCGCGGCCGTTCGCGCGCAAGGCCTCGACGTGCGCGTGGCGCGTTACGGACCGTCGGAGAATTTGTCCTATGCAATGTTTTCCGGCGGCGGGCTGGCTTGGGCCGATGGCGCGGTGAAGCGCGGCGAATTCGCCGTCGCCCCCGCCCCGCCCGGCACCTGGCCGGATTTGACCGGCCTATCATGCCGCTTTCAGGAATTCCGCGCGGCGCAAGGCATGATCCTGTCGCTGATCGTTCTGCCGGCGCGGGGCGCCGACCCTTCAGCGTTCCGCGCGCTGACCGAAGAGATCGTGGCTTTGGTCGAAGCGAGTCCCGATGCTGGCCGGCCGGTGCCAGCGCTTGGCCCGGCTTTGGGCTGGCCGCCGCAAGGCGTCGAGCTCGAGACCCGCGCGGCGCCGGGCAACCGGTTGAAGCGGCGCATCGAGCTGCTCGCCAAGACATTCATCTATTATCTGATCATGCGCGCGAACCGCCCGATCGGGAGTTTTGTGCCGGCGCGGTATATGCGGCAGGTCGTGGAGAATTCCGACTATCGCAAATACGACGACGGGCTGCGCATGATCCTCGATTGCACGCCTGCGCTCGCCGATGCGCTGGAGCGCCGCCTGGCCGCGGCGGAGCGAACGGCGCGTTATGGCCTGTTCCGGCAGGATGCCGCGATGATGACGTGCTTCACGCCATCACCGCTGCGCAGCGATCATGTGCATTTCGTCGACGGCGCGCGCGGCGGTTATGCTGCTGCCGCAACGGCGCTGAAGGCGGCGCAGCCGTAAGCCGTCGTCCTTCGATGCGCGCCTTCGGCGCGCACCTCAGGGTGACGGTGAACTACATCCCTGGCTTCGCCAGAGTATCGGCGCCGGCTTTCGCCACTTGCCCGTCTTGCGACGACAGCGCGCCGGAGACGCCGATGGCGCCGACAATCATGCCGTTGGCGACGAGCGGCAGCCCGCCTTCGAGCGGCGTGATGTCCTTCAGCGCCAGAAGCCGCATGCCGCCCCCGCCCGCGGCGATGGCGTCGTCGAGCGTCTTGCTCGGGCGCTTGAATTGCAGCGCGGTGCGCGCCTTGCCTTCGGCGGCTTCGGTCGCGGAGAGCTGCGTATTGTCGATCTTGTGGAACGCCACGAGATTGCCGCCGCTATCGAGAATGGAGATGGCGACCTGCAAGGAATTCTTCATCGCTTCGAGTTCGGCCGCCGCCATGACGCGCTTGGCCTGATCGAGCGTGACCGGCGGGCCGTATGGCAGCGTAGCTGTCGACACGGGCGCGGTCGGCGATGGCGCGGCCGGAACCGGTTGTTGCGCCAGCGCCGGGCCGCTCGTCAGCGCGACGACGCTTCCCAGCGCGCAAACCAACGCAAACATGCGGGACATCGGCAAACCCTCCTCTGAAGCATGACCCGGAGAAGCGGATAGCGGCTTTCCGTAAAGAGATGCTCAAACATAGGCCGAATCGAACGGCGGCGGCCACAATAGGCGGCAAAAGCGGCAGGCAAAAGGGCCAAGCCAAAGCCCAAGCAACGGCCGGCAGAGGGCGGCGATTAGGCCGGCAATCGGCACGCCGTCGCGAGCTAAGATGCGCAGAGGTGCACCTCGGGCAAAGCCGCGCTATTTTGCGGCCCTGATTTGGCAGCTTCGCAAGTTATCAGAGGGGGTTTCATGGCCTGGCCGGATGGACGCTACATTCAGGCGTCGATTTTCTTCAGCCGTTGGCTGCTGGCGCCGTTCCTTCTCGGGCTCCTGCTTTGCCTCCTTGTGCTGATGTACCGATTCTTCGGCGATCTATTCGGGCTGATCGTCCAAGCCCGGGAGTTGAACTGGCACGATGTCGTCACCGGCGTGCTGAATCTGGTCGATCTCGCGCTGACCGCCAATCTCATCCTGATCGTCATTTTCTCGAGCTACGAGAACTTCATCCGCAGGATCGTGGCCACCGATCATCCGGACTGGCCCGAGGGGCTCACCCAGGTCGATTTCGGGGCGCTGAAGCAAAAGCTGCTCGGCTCGGTCGTCGGCATTGCCGCGGTCGACGCGCTGGCCTGGTATTTCGATCTGGAAAAAGAGCCGGACACGTCGAAGCTCATCTGGGTGATGGGCTTTCCGCTGGTCTTCGCGCTCGTCATGCTGATTCTCGCGCTCGCCGACTGGTTCAGCGACCACCGCAAGACCGGCGCGAAATAGGCCTAGCATTTTGATGGAGCATGATCTTTTCAGAAAACCGGTTGCCACTTTTCCGGATCATGCTCTGAGCGATAGCTTACCGGGCGGTTCCGGCCGGTGAGGGATTATTAACCATAACTGGCGTTAATCGGCTCCGGGCTTTGGTCACCGGGGTCGGATTACGCGTATGCGGGTCACCCGCTCTTTTGTGCTGATATGCGCCGTGGCATTCGCGGCAGCCGGATGCACGCGCGTCCAGTACGTGGCCATGCCGGCAGCCCCGGCGCCCGCAGCGCAAGGCATCGACAATGTCGTCTACGGCCCGACTGCAGCCTATAGGCCGGCGCCCGCCCCGGCCTACGCCACAGCGCCCGCGCCTGCTTACCGGCCAGCCATGGCGCCGGTTTACGCCACAGCCCCCACCCCGGCGATGATCCGGCCGGCTCCCGTCGCCATGGTCGCCCAAGCTCCCATGGCCGCTCCAATGGCCGCTCCGATGGTCGCGCCAATGGCGATGACCGCGCCGGGACCCGCCGCTTATGGCGGGCCGTTCCAACAAGGCGGCTACACGCTCGATTCCGGCGACCGGCTGCGCGTGGTCGTGTTCGGCCAGGACGGGCTGACCAATTCCTACGTGGTCGACGCCAGCGGCCATATCGACATGCCACTCATCGGCTCGGTCGCGGCGGGCGGACTCACGACCGACCAATTGTCGGCGCGGATCGCCGATCAACTGCGCCAGGGTTTTATCCGCGAGCCCCATGTCGCGGTCGAGATCGAAGCCTATCGGCCGTTCTTCATCCTCGGCGAAGTCACGCAGCCCGGGCAGTATCCCTATGTCGCCAACATGACGGTCGAAACCGCGGTGGCAATCGCCGGCGGTTTTGGACCGCGCGGCTACCACAAGACCATGATCATCAGCCGCAATTCCGGCGGCCACACCCATCGCTTCGAAGTGCCGATCACTTATCCGCTCTGCCCCGGCGACACCGTGCAGGTTCAGGAACGCTGGTTCTGAGAATCATTTCCCGGGCGCAGCACGAAGCGATGCGCTACAGACCCGGGAAACGTGGTCACTTCACATTCTTCGCCAGAAACGCCATCGAGCGCTGCCAGGCGAGCTTCGCGGCGGCTTCGTCGTAGCTGCCGCGCTCGTCGCAGTGAAAGCCGTGTTGCGCGCCGGGATAGACGTAGATCTCGCAATCGCCGCCGCGCTTTGACTTGATCGTCTCGACGTCGCTCATCGGGATCGAAGCGTCCTTCTCGCCGAAATGCATCTGCACCGGCACTTTCGGCTTCTCGTCGGCGTTCTTGACGATCTGGCCGCCGTAATAGCAGACGGCGGCCGACAAGACCGCTGAGCTTGCACGCGGCGAGGAACGAAATCGTGCCGCCCATGCAGAAGCCCATGATCGCGACCGGGCCTTCCTTCTTCAGTTCGTCGATCGAAGCCTGCACGTCGCGCAGCATCGCGCCCCAATCGGGATTGGCGACGAATTTGCGCGCATTGGCGATCTCGTCCGGCGTGTAGCCGCATTCGAAATTCGGCTGCTGACGATCGAACACCGCCGGCGCCAGCGCCGCATAGCCCTCGCCGGCCAGACGGTCGCACACCGCACGGATGTGATGATTGACGCCGAAAATCTCCTGAATGAGGACGATGCCGCCCTTGGCTTTACCGGCCGGATCGGCGCGATAGGCGCCGAATTTGAAACTGTCGGAAGACGTCAATGCAAAATGCTTACCCAAGGCGATCCTCCTTTGACTGCTACCAATTGATCTTAGCTAATCGAGCTGCGCCAATCGATGTGCGCGATACGCCGCCAGCGCGGGGAGCGCGGCTGCGCGCTTAAGCATACAACGTCGCGAATGTCCGTTGAATGGCGGTTTTACGGCGGTGGCAGGTCCGCGCAAACCGGCTGGACCGGCTCAGCGCGTGACGACGATGAAGTCCGTGCCTTCGCCGGTTTCGTCGCCCAGGCCCTGATCCGACACGATCAAGGAGGAACCCGGAACGATCCGTTGCGAAATGAGATCGATGGCGTCCTGCGGCATGTCGATGCGGGCAAGCGCCTGTTGCGGCGTCTCCGGCGAGGGCAAATCGGCGGCCGGCTGATCGGCGTTCTCGTGTCTGCGCTTGCCAATACGCTCGTTGTGACGAACGTAGTAACGACCGTAGCGATCGTAACCCTCTTCGTCCGCCATAATGCGCAAGGCCTTCGGAGCTTTCGGCGGCTCGCCCGGCATCGACACGACGTTCCAGCGGAACGTCGAATTGTCGTGCGAGATATTCCATCGCCGTGAAGACATGCGTGCCCATCGGCTCTTCCGGATGCTCGATGGTCATGGCTTCCTCGAAAACCGGCTCGAAATCCTGCCGCACGTAAATCTTCTTTTCCTTGCGGCTGATGAAGATCGCGATCGGCGACTTTTTGATCGGCGGCGATTTGACGGCATCGGCCGGTTTGCCGAGCGGCGCCGGAGCTTCCGGCGCGGCGATCACCGGTGCGATGGCGGCGGGGGCTACGGCAGCCGGTGTGCTGCCGGTAACGGCCGGCGCTTCGGCCTTCGGATCGGCAGACGGGGCGGGCGCTGCTTTGGCGTAAGCTGCGGCGGCAGCTTCCGTTTTAGGATCTTCGATCTTGGCGGCTTCGGGCTTTGACGCGTCGGCGGCGACGGCAGGCTTCGCCGCGTCCACCTGCGCGTCAGGCTTGGCAGCGTCGGCATCGGGCCTCACATCGTCCGACGCCAGAACAAAACTCGGCGTCACATTCGCGCTGCCGCGCAGGCCAAGCGCGGCCGGCTTCGCCGGCAGTGCAGCATCGGCGGACCCGGCATCGCTGGCTTTGCTGCTGTCGACGGTTTGCGCGGTCTTCATCGCGGCCGAAGACGGAAGCGAAGCAGCCTGCATGTCCTTATGCACGAACAGATGCGGGTCGGCGAAGTCGGTGGGCTTGAGCTCGCCGCGCGCGACGATCACGCGCGCGCCGATCTTGGTGAATTTGTACAGCCGCGCCGCGAACTCGCCCGGCATACGGATGCAGCCATGCGAGGCGGGATGGCCGATATTCTCGCCCTCGTGCAGCGCGACGCCGGACCAGGTGATGCGCTGCATGAACGGCATCGGCGCGCCGCTATAGATATTGGAGCGGTGGAAGACCTGTTTCTGAATGACACTGAACACGCCGGTCGGGGTCGGCAAGCTCGGCACGCCGGTCGCGACCGAGGTGTCGGCGACATGGGTGCCGTCGCTATAAAGATGCAGCTTCTGCTGATCGATCGAGATGAAGATCTGCACCGGACCGTTCGGAACATTGCCGAACGGCTCGCTGCCGGTGCGGTCGGCTTCCTTGTGCGTTCCTTGTTCTTGGTCCGCGCCTCAGCCGGCGAAACGCCGAGCGCCAGCGACAGGGCGAGCGACATCATGATACCGAGCGCCGAAGCGCTGCCAAAAACACTACCCAGGAGCGCTCCCCTGGTCTTGCGCAAGCGGGCTTGCCGCAGGGAGGACGATACGCGTGGCGCCGCGTGTTTGTGGTGCTCAAATCAATCCCCAACAAATGCCAAAACCGCCCGGAAATCGCGATATAGGAACTTCGACTTTACTCGACGTTATGGACCCTTTCTACATACCGGCTAATGGTGAAGGATTTTTACGTTAATGAGGCGTGCAAGACACGGTCATAACGGGAACCCCTGTCCGGCTTTGTGACGGGTCCCTTCGGGCTGCCTTTAGCGCAGCCCATACCGGCTCTTATGCCGTGGGCGTGAGTGCAAACGCCCTAGCCAGCAGTTCGTAGGAGTGCCGGCGCGCCTTATGATCGTAAACCATCGTCGTGATCATAAGCTCATCGGCGCGCGTCGCCTCGATCAAAGCAAGCAGCCGCTCCTTCACGCGCGCGATGCCGCCGACGACGAGCCGGGTCCGCTGGCGGCCGATGCGTTCGCGGTCGATCGGCGTATACGGATAGGCGGCGGCCTCTTCGGGCGACGCGAGCGGCAGATATTCGCCGTTGGCGCGGCGGGCATAATGCAGATCGGCGCTCGACGCGATGCGTTCGGCCTCCTCGTCGGTGTCGGCCGCGATCACCGCGGTACCCAAGATCGCGTATGGCTTGTCGAGCGCCGACGGCTTGAAATGGTCGCGATAGCTCAGCATCGCGCTCGCCGCGTCGTAATCGGCGAAGTGATGGGCGAAGGCGTAGCCCAGGCCGAGCGAAGCGGCAAGCTCGGCGCTGTAACCGCTCGAACCGAGCAGCCAGATCGGCGGCAGTGCGACGTCCGAGGGAACGGCGCGCACCTTGCGAAACGGATGGCCTTCCGGATAGCCGCCACGCTCGAGCAGGAGCAATTCCTGAAGGCGTTCGAGAAAATCGTCGCCCTGGCGCGGATCTTGTCGGGCGCGCAGCGCGTAAGAGGTGATCTGATCGGTGCCCGGCGCGCGGCCGAGCCCGAGATCGATGCGGCCGGGAAAAAGCGCTTCCAGAACCTTGAAGCGCTCGGCGACCATCAGCGGCGCGTGGTTCGGCAACATCACGCCGCCCGAGCCGACACGCATGTGCGACGTCACCGCCGCGATTTGCCCGATCATGATTTCGGGCGCGGAGGAGCCGACATTCGCCAGATTGTGATGTTCGGCGACCCAATAGCGCTTGTAGCCGAGCCGGTCGGCAAGTCGCGCCAGATCGAGCGAATTGCGCAACGCCACCGAGCCCGGCGTAGCGGTGGTGACGGGCGACAGATCGAGGACGGAAAGCGGGATCACGCAGAACTCTTGAGGACGAGGAAGCGCAGATGAGCGGCACAGGAGATGTAAGACGGCTTATCAGATCTGCAACGGAACGTCTTTCGGCCCCAAGCTCGGCCGCCCAAGCAGCTTACTGGCTTACGGTATTGCCGTTGGCCTTCCTAGCCGCATGACGGAGCTTCGCCGGCCGGGGTTTGATCGCCCCGGGGGTAAACTGAAGGCCCGGCTGCGTGAACCCGTTCGGCTGTGCGTAGGCACTCGGCTGCACAAACGCGTTCACATTCGGCTGGGTAAAGCCAGGTTGGCCAAACGCGTTCGGCTGCATGTAGCCGGACGTTTGACTGGTTGCGGGCGCCTGAATGCGCGGCCTGCGGAAGTGATGCGATTGATGCAGATGCACGGCGAGCTTGCGGCGCTTGATCGCCTTGCGGGCAAGCGTTGGCGCGGGCTGCGTGCTCACGCTCGCCGGATTTTCCGCCTCCCGCGCGACAATCCTAATCTGCGGAGCGACATGTTGCTGCACGTTCTCAACGGCCGGCCGCTCGGAAACCGCAAACTCGACCGGCGTCTTGATGGCCGCAGTGAGGTCATCCATGTTCGCGGCGTCCCGCGCCGCTTCACTCATCTTCAAGTCGCCGGGCTTTGTATCTTGAGCCAAAGTATTTTGGCTCGCATCATTTGTTTGTGCCTCCGCATCGGATGATGCCTGCACCGTCGCATCGGCCTGCGATGTCGCCGCAGTCGCGTCCGATTGAGGCGCGACGCCGTGCTCCGCCGCGATGGGAACGTCCGGCGGCGCGGCACGGTCGACCGCCGCCGGCACGGCAACGATCACCGGACCATTCGGTATCTGCGGCGCATTCAATTGAAAGCGGACACCGAATGGCGCCGGCTTGCCGTCGGCGACTGGCGCAGAAGATTCATCGGCGAGCGCAATTTGCAAAGGTGGCCGGCCGGCCGGCGATGCTGCGAACGGCTCATGCGTGACATTGAACGCAGCGAACATTCCCATGAACAGCATCATGGCGCAGACAATCGCCAGCAGCGAGGCCGAGATCGCCACGATCATCAGTCGGACGTTGAGAAACATTCCACCTCGCAGAACGCCCGCGCGTGAATCCGAAAGAAGCACGCGTCACAAGGGCATCAGATCATCGCGAGAGCGGAATTCACGATCGGATTTGGCGATCACACTTCAGAATTTGCGTGGCACCGCGCCGACGTCGCCACACCCGTCAATTACGGCACTCGGCCAACGCACTGCCGAAACGCGATAAGCTTCGGTGCCGCGAATTTAGCTGAGTCGCTGAAAAATCAATCGAAAAAATGATTCGCCCAGCGCTTTCCTGCAAAAAATGCAACGTTTTGTGACAATCGCGCATGAGTAACCGATGCACGCCGGACCGCGAGAGATTCGCGCTGTCGTCGCGCGATCTAGCGCGCGACCGGAACCGGCGCGGGGGCGGCGCTCGCCTGCGCGCCCGGCAGAACCACGACACGGGTGCCGACGGTCACCCGGCTATAGAGGTCGGAGACATCGTCGTTGGTCAGCCTGATGCAGCCCGACGACACGAAAGTGCCGATGGTGGAGGGCTGATTGGTGCCGTGAATGCGATAGAGCGTATTGCCGAGATACATCGCCCGCGCACCGAGCGGATTGGTGTCGCCGCCCGCCATGAAGCGCGGCAAATAGGGCTGGCGCTCGATCATTTCCTTCGGCGGGAACCAGTCCGGCCATTCCTTCATGCGGCTGATGCGCTCGGTACCGGTCCAGGTAAAGCCTTCGCGGCCAACGCCGATCCCGTAACGCAACGCCTTGCCGCCGCCGAGCACCAGATAGAGGTAGGTGTGCGGCGTATCGATAATGATGGTGCCTGCGGGCTCGATCGTATTGTAGTCGACGACCTGGCGGCGGAACTGCGGCGGTAGGCTCGTCGGTCCTTGGTCCGGTTGCTCTTCCGGCGGCAACGAGGCGACCACGGTGGCACGGCTCGGCTGCGCTTGCGGCGCCGGCGACGCGTCATGCAACTCACCATGGGAATCGCCATGAAAATCGCCATGAAAATCGCCATGGATCGAGCCGGTCACATCGGCCGGATCGCCGCCCGCCACATCGGCCGGCGGCCGCTGAAAGACTTGTCCGTCTTCTTCGGGTGGCATCGGCTGCGGCGCATAGAGCCGGCCATAGGCATCCTGCTGGTAGGGCACGCCGTTGGCGTCGCGATAGACCGGCTGGCGCCCGTAAGGCGGAGAGTAGGCGTCGGCCGGCACTGGATAATATTGCGCGGAAGCGCTGCTGACCGAGCCAATAAAAACGGTCGCGACGGCGCACGCAAAGCAAACGACACGGAGATTGATACCCAAGACGAACCCCTCGCCGACCCCTATTTCTCACCCGGTTTTGCCGGGCACATTTGGCGCAAACAAGGCGCCGGGCCGTGTTTCCGCGGTCGATCCCGCCGCCTGACCGTCAGTTCCGCTGGGATGGTGAACAATTGGTAATTTGCCGCCCGTGGGTGGAACTCACTCCACCCTCCGGAATGTGATATTGCTGTCAACGTCCGGGGAAAATCGGCGGCGCCCGCCGATGTGGGGACATCGGTTACGCTGGCCTGCTGTGGGACAGAGCCATGACGCGGATTGTGACGCAGATCGGCTTCCGGCGCTTCGCCGCGCCGGCGATATTTTTGGTTGCTCTCGCTTTGGCCTCTTCCACCGCCGTCCGCGCTCAGACCGCCGAGATCAATGACCTCAAAGGCAAGATCTTCGACGCCAAGATGGCGCAGCAAACTTTCGGCAATGGGCTGAGCCATTGCAGCGAGCTTGACGGCACAAATTTCTATTTCCGGCAGCGCGACCGCATCCTCAATCTCGAGGATTATCACCGCGCGCTGGAAAATCTCGCCTTGCAACGGGTCTTCAATCCGGAAACCAAGCGGCCGTGGAACGAAGAGGATGCCATCGCCAAGTGGGAACAAGTGCAGAAGGAAGCGGCCGACGACCGCAGCAACTGCGCGCTGGTGGCAAGCCTGCCCGAGCTTGAGAAGAAGCTCGACGACTTGCAGAAGCAGGCCGCAGCGCAAACCGGTAAGTAGCGGGAGGACCGCAATCGGGCACAGCCGCCGCACGTCTGCGCGCGCGCTGTTAGCGCGCCGCGGCGGCAGCGTCCGTGCTAGAATTGCGCCGGCAATCGAACATCAGGACAGAGGAAGATCACGATGGATTGGACGGACCGGCGCGAGCGGCTGCGTGCGATCATCTCGGGCCCGCGCTGCATTTATCCGAGCTCGGTATACGACGCGATCTCCGCGCGCATCGCCGAGGATTTGGGCTTTGAGGCCGGCATGTTTGCAGGCTCGGTCGCTTCGTTCACGGTGCTCGGCGCGCCCGACATCGTCGTGCTGACGCTGACCGAATTCGCGCAGCAGGCCTATCGGATCAACCGCGCCGGCAAGCTGCCGCTGTTTGTCGACGCCGATCACGGTTACGGCAATGCGCTCAATGTCAAACGCACCGTGGAAGAGCTTGAGACCGCGGGCGTCGCCGGATTGACGATCGAGGACACCGCGCTGCCGACGAGCTTCGGCGCGACCGGCGCGACGCTCATTCCGATCGCCGAAGGCGTCGGCAAGATGAAGGCGGCGCTCGCCGGGCGGCAGGACAAGCGGCTCATCATCATCGGCCGCACCAGCGCCATGGCGATGACCGGCATCGAGGACACGATTGCGCGATTGCAGGCTTACGAGGAGGCCGGCGTCGATATGCTGTTCATGACCGGGGTCAAAACCCGCGCCCAGCTTGACGCCGTCGCCGCAGCCGTCAAACTTCCGTTGTTTCTGGGCAGCGCCGGCGCCGAACTGTACGATCTCGACTATCTGAGCGCCCGCAACGTCCGCGTCTGTCTGCAGGGTCACTTGCCGTTCATGGCGGCGGTGAATGCCGTGCACGAAACTCTGAAAGCGTTGCGCAACGGCGCACCGCCTGCCAGCATCAAGATGGTCGCGTCCGCCGAACTGATGAAGCAAGTGACCCGGCAGGCCGATTATTCGAAATGGTCGAAGGAGTTTTTGAACGCGGGCATTTCGGGCGGCTGATCGGCGGAGCGGCTGCTACAATCGGCAGACTTACAAGTGAGCTTGATCAGGAGCAACTCGAATTGGTGCCACTTGATCGGATGCCTGATCGGCAACAAATAACACGTGTGAACAAAGGAATATCCGATGGCATCGGTGAGCGACTGGAAGGTGCCGTCCTCCGTGCAGCCGAAGCCGGAGGACTATGCTTACGATCTCGATCATGCGCTGTCCTCGGTGGTGGCGTTGCGCGCAACCGTGCCGGCCGGACGCCTTCACCGCGGAAACGCTCGGCACCGAACGCGCCGGCAACGGCGTCATCATTCGCGGCAACGGCCTGGTCCTCACTATCGGCTATCTGATCACCGAAGCGGACACGATCTGGCTGACGCTGAACGACGGCCGCTCGGTGCCCGGCCATGTGCTCGGCTACGATCAGGAGACCGGCTTCGGGCTGGTGCAGGCGCTGGCCAAGCTCGACATGCCGGCGCTCGAGTTCGGCCAGTCGGCGGCCGCCTCGATCGGCGAGCGCGTGGTCGTCGGCGGCGCCGGCGGCCGGCAGCATTCGGTCGCCGCGCGCATCGTCGCCAAGCAGGAATTCGCCGGCTATTGGGAATACGTGCTCGACGAGGCGATCTTCACGGCGCCCGCGCATCCCAATTGGGGCGGCACCGCGCTGATCGGACCGGCCGGCGATCTGCTCGGCATCGGCTCGCTGCAGCTGCAGCAGGCGGCCGAGAAGGGGCCGGCGCAGAACATCAACATGATCGTGCCGATCGATCTCTTGAAGCCGATCTTCGACGACCTGCTCAAATTCGGCCGGCGCAATGCGCCGCCGCGGCCGTGGCTCGGCCTCTATGCGACCGAAGTGGAAAACCGGCTCGTCATCGTCGGCTTGGCCGATCGCGGGCCGGCGAAAAAGCGCGGATCTGCGCACGGGCGATATCGTGCTGTCGGTCGCCGGCAGGGAGGTCAACGATCTCGCCGGCTTCTTCCGCCGCATCTGGGCGCAAGGCCAGGCCGGCGTCGAAGTGCCGATCACCATCTATCGCGACGGCGAGACCATGGAGCTGCGCGTCAAGTCGAGCGAGCGCGACCGCTTCCTCAAGGGGCCGAGTTTGCATTGAGTGTGCCAACCGCTCGTCCGCCGCAGCGTGCAGCGCTCTCTTCAAACAACGCCCTCAGCCCTTCGCGATAGGTCGGATAGCGCAAGGTCACGCCGAGCTCGCGTTTGAGTTTGTCGTTGCGCACGCGCCGGCATTCCTGCCAGAAGCTCAAAGCCATCGGCGACATCGACGGCGCCGCTTCGTGCGAAGGGAATTTCCGGCGGCGGCGCGACGCCCAAAAGCCGCGCGGCGAAGACGAGCGGATCGCCGGGCGGCGATGGCTCGTCGTCGGCGACGTTGAAAATGCCGGACGCCGTGCGCGCAAATGCGGCATCGATCGCCTGCGCGATGTCGTCGACATGGATGCGGTTGAAGACCTGCCCGGCTTTGACGATGCGCCGGGCATTGCCGCGCGCGATCTGGACGAGCGCGTTCTGGCCCGGCCCATAGATGCCGGCGAGCCGGAGCACGGCGACGGCCGACGCCGCTGCGCTGCCCGACGCGTCTGCCAAGCCTGCTCGGCGGCGAGCCGCGCGCCGGCTGCGCGCTGAATCCGGCTCGCGGCGGCGTTTCCTCGTCGACCCATGCACCGCCGTGATCGCCATAAACGCCGACGGTCGACAGATAGACGATCGACGCGCAATTGTCTTCGCGCGCGACAGCGCAGCGCCGAAGGCGGCCAGCACCGGATCGCCGTTCTCGTCCGGCGGCACGGAGACCAGCGCAGTCCTCGGCCTCGGCGATGGCGCCGTTTCACTTCGGGCGTCGCCACCGTGCCGTCGAACACCAGAGCTTGCAAGCGGCCGGCATCGTAGCGCGTTCAAGACCGCGGCGCGTTCGGCGCCGCGCACGGTGCCGATAATGCGCTCGAAGCTTTCGCCGAAGCGGCGACGAAATGTTCCGCGCGAATAGCCGAAACCGAAACAGATGAGCGTGGACATTAATGATTGCTCGAATGATGCTCGTCAGCCGCGGTCCATTCGGCGATGACATCGGGATCGCGTCTCGTCACGGCGGCTCCGCGCGGCACGCCGCAGCCGCGCGCGTATCGAGCCGGCCGAGCGCCCAGACCGCCGCGCCGCGGACGAGCGGCGACGGATCGTCGAGCAAGCGCTCGGCCTCGCCGGCAAGACTCGGGTCTGCCGAATTGCCGATCGCGATCAGCACATTGCGCACGAAGCGGTCGCGGCCGATGCGCTTGACCGCGCTCTTTGCGAACAGCGCGCGGAACGCCGCATCGTCGAGCCGCGCCAGTTCGGCGAGCCGCGGCGCGCGCAATTCGCTGCCGCGCGGCGAGCTTCGCCTCACGGCCCGGCTTGCGCGAATTTGTTCCACGGGCAGACCGCGAGGCAATCGTCGCAGCCATAGATGCGGTTGCCGATCGCGGCGCGCAATTCGCGCGGGATCGGCGCCCTTGTGCTCGATGGTGAGATAGGAGATGCAGCGCCGCGCATCGAGCCGATAGGGCGCGGGAAATGCCGCCGTCGGGCAGATATCGAGGCAGGCGCGGCAAGTGCCGCAATGATCGCTGCTCCGGCGCGTCGGGCGGCAGATCGAGCGTGGTGAAGATCGCGCCGAGAAACAGCCACGAGCCGAATTGCGCGCGACACGAGATTGGTGTGCTTGCCCTGCCAGCCGAGGCCGGCCGCCTGCGCCAGCGGCTTTTCCATCACCGGCGCGGTGTCGACGAACACCTTGACGTCGCCGCCGGCCTGTCGCGATCAGCCAGCGCGCCAGCTCCTTCAGCCGCGGCTTGATCACGTCGTGATAATCGTCGCCCTGCGCATAGACCGAGATGGCGCCGTGCGAGCGCTGTTTCAGGATCGCCAGCGGATCGTCATGCTCGGGCCCGTAATTGACGCCGAGCATGATGATCGGAGCGCACGTCCGGCCACAGCGCGCGCGGGATCGCCGCGGCGGTCGGCGTTGCGTCGCCATCCAGTCCATGTCGCCATGGCGCCGGCTTGCGAGGAATTCGCGCAGCCGCGCGGCGGCCTGCGGGATCGAATCCGGCCGCGCGACGCCGACGGCGTCGAAGCCGTGCGCGCGCGCTGCTTCGGCGAGCGCCGCTTTCAGCGCAGCCGGCGTCAGAAGTCGAGATTGGCGTAGGTCGGCGACGGCGGCACGCCGGGCAGCGTTTCGCCCAGCAGCGGGCGGAACGACGGGCGCGATTTGATCCGCGCGTACCAGGCCTTTGCCGTCTCGTCTTCGTCCCACGGCACGTCGCCCAGATAATCGACGGCCGACAGATGCGCCGCCGCGCCAGGTCGGCATAGGTCAGCTGGTCGCCGGCGAGCCAGTCGCGCGGCGCGAACCAGCCAGCCGATATAGGCCAGATGATACTTGATATTGGCTTTCGCGCGCCCGCATGCGTCTCGGTGTCGGGCGGGCCGCCGCCATTGTCGGCCGGCATGTAGCGCTTGTAGACGCGCTCCATGACCAGCGGGCCGCTCGCTTCCGCGAAGAACTTGTCGTTGAACCAGCTCATCAGGCGGCGCACTTCGACGCGGCTCGGCCGTCTTCGCCGGCAGCAGCCGCACGTCGGCGAACGTCGTGCCGATGGCTTCGTCGAGATATTCGGCGATGATGGCGGCGCCGGGAACCGGCGGCGCGCCCTCTTCCACCAGGACCGGCGTGGTTCCCGCCGGATTGAGCATCGAGAAACTCCTCGCGCCGCTCCCAGACCCGCTCCTCGACCAGCCGCAGCGGCAGGCCGTGTTCCTCGAGCACCAGCCGCACGAAGCGCGAATGCGGGCAGAACGGATGATGAAACAGTGTCAGCATATGCCGTGAGCCTTGCCCGAAACCCGGCGATGCGTCAAAGGCGAGCCGAAGTTCCCCCAAGAGCCGGAGCCTACCGCCGGAGCCTGCGCGAAATCCCTTAAGATTGTGGAATCGTTTTCTCCTCGCCCGACAGACCGGACCCGCACAAAGCGCGGCCTACCCTTGGGCGGGCGACGGCAGAAATATGGAAGCTTCGGTCACGCACGACCGGGTCGCGCGCGGCAAAAAATATGATGAAGTCACAAAAAAATCCGGCGCGCGTCGCCTAAGCCGCGCGCGGCTGGAACTGGCCGGTCTTGCGGAAACGCCACAGGTAAGACGGCACGATCGCCTCGATCGAATCCGGGATGATGCCGATCCCTTCGAGCGTGCGGCCGTCGCGCTTGGCGTCTTCGGAGACGACATTATCGCGCTTGAGCAGTTCGACTTGATCCGGCGTGATCGGCGGCTTCGGCAAGAACTGGAGGAAGGCCGCCTGGAACTTCATCAAGCCGAACGGTATCGGCAACAGGAGGCGGCGGCGCTCGATGGTCGCCAGGACGAACTCCATCAATTCCCTGAACGTGTACGCGTCCGGGCCGCCGAATTCGTAGGTGGCGCCGGGCGTCAAGTCGCCGTCGACGGCCTTGGCGATGCCTTCGGCAACGTCGCCGGCGAAAACCGGCTGCATGCGGGTGTGGCCGCCGCCGGGAAGCGGCAGCGCCGGCGCCAAACGCGACATCGCGCCGAAGCGGTTGAAGAAATCGTCCTCGGGGCCGAACACGACCGACGGCCGCACGATGATCGCCGAGCTTTGCGCAGCATGCACCCGCTGCTCGCCCTCGGCCTTGGTGCGGGCGTAATGCGACGGCGCGTCCGGATCGGCGGCGAGCGAGGACACGTGGACGAGCGGCGCGCCCACCGCGCTTGCCGCCTGGGCCACCGTACCCGCGCCTTGCGCCATCAGCGCGTCGAAGCGCTGGCGGCCGCGCTCGAGCATGAGCCCGACCAGATTGACCGCGACATCGGCGTCGCGCAACGCCGCCGCGACCGAATCCGGGTAGCGCAGATTGGCCTGCACGGCGTGGATCTGGCCGACCCGGCCCATCGGCTGCAAATAGCCGGCGAGCCCCGGACGGCGCACCGCGACGCGGATGCGGTAGCCGCGATTGGCGAGCGCGCGCACCACATGGCGGCCGAGAAAGCCCGAGCCTCCGAACACAGTGACCAGCGTCTCAATCTTGCTCTTCGTGCTCATGCGCGGCGCAATACCTGTTGATCTTATCGATGTATAGGGACTAACGCCCTCGATTGACAAGGCGGTGACCGCTCCGTACCTATCCCGGATTCTGAAAGCCCGACACTGCCCAGGTGGCGGAATTGGTAGACGCACTAGTTTCAGGTACTAGCGCCGCGAGGCGTGGAGGTTCGAGTCCTCTCCTGGGCACCATCCCCAAAATTTGGCTTTGATTTCGTTCGATTTTTTGTCGAAAAAGTCCCACTCGGCTGTTCGGTGGGACACGTTTCTGTGCTGTTTTGTTCTGGCGTTTCGATCAAGTGCATCGCGGCTCGCGCAAGCTTTTCCTGATCCGCTTTGCGCGTGTACTCTTCCGCCATCTTGAGCGTGCTCCAACCGAACATTGCCATCAGTTGATGCGCCGTCGCGCCATTGTTGGCAGCGATGGTTGCACCTGCTTTGCGCAGACCGTGAGCCGAGCAGTGGCGAAGGCCAGCTTGGTCGCACCATTCTCGGAACCGGCGCCCAAGGAGCTGCAGGTCGCGGACAAGACCGCGAGTGGTGGACGCCACTTGTCACATTTGGTGAGCTTGACGAAGTCTTGCTCGGGAAAGCGGATAATGCGCCGGATGTTTGCCTTCCGGATCGGCTCTACCACCCGGTCCTCATGGTCAACGGGCTCTATTGTCTCGTAGCCCCGACTGATCAGATATCGGCGCATCACCTTCATCGCCAGGCCGATCGAGTTCTTGAGACCCTTAATTGGCACATCGGTCTCGACCAAGCAGGGGACGCCGATCGCGGCGAGCACGGGTCCGGTTTCGGGGTCGTCCTCGTGAGAGTTGTAGAGCGCTTCTCCGCCCCAGCTGCAAAAGAATCGTTCAATTCCGCTTTGCCCGCCAATATGCGGCGGGAAGAAGCAAAACCAAATCATGTTCGCGCGGTTTTTGTCGTCGGCTTGGTTTTCGGAGCGAAGCCTGTCGGCAATTTTCCTGGTGACCAAGCCATTCACTTCGAGCGCGTCTAACCGGCCCTTGAGGACCGCGAGGTTCTGCATTTGCATGCCATGTGCCTCGATGTTAGCGATTTCTGTCTCGGTGAGCTTGGTGCAATGCCAACCTCGAAGGAAGTATTTCTCGAGGATCGGACAAATTCCCGCTATGGCCTTATCGAAACTCCGCCCCGTCACCGTGATCGGCGTATTATCGTAGCTCTGGCGCTCCCAGCCTAGAATCAGTCCGTAATGCGCTTCGAGAAATTCGACCAGATCTGCCGGCCAGCTTTCCGGCTTTTCCAGATCAAGGAGCATGCCCGCGGTCATTTGGAGCTGAATGAGTCGGACCAGATGGTGGAAGGCGAGATAAACCACCTCGTTAGATTTGTATTCAAGCTCGATAGGCCAAATTTGGTAGCCGAGAGGCGTCGCCCTCGAGCCTGCAGTCATGAGTGGTGACTCTAGTTTGTGACCGCCGGCGTGAAGAACTGCCCGAGCATTTTCTTCACGAATGCGGCTCCGTCCCTTGCGCTGGCGGTCGCTTCGACCGGCGGCTCGTTTTCCTTGACCTGTATCTGTGCGACGTGGGCGCCGATGGTTGCGGGATCGGCGCCGACCGCGTTCGGCGGCAGGTTTGCCGCCAACTTCACCAGCGACCTCTGCATGTTGTTCAGCGGCTGCTCCTGAGCTCTCGCCACCACGCTCGGACTCGGCGCATAGACGAGCGGATCGACCCGCGCCGGCCCCAAGTTGATGGGGGCGGATAGAGTGAGGGCACTGCCGACGTCAGGCGCACCTGCGACGCGCGCAGTCAATGGCGGTCCAAGCTCGGGGAAACGCTTGCGGAGCGTCGCCATGATCGAGGTGTGATCATACGGCGTTGCCGTGGGTGACCTGATGATCGAGCCCGGCTTCACGTACGGCGAAACGATTACCGCGGGCACCCGCACGCCGTACCGGTTGAAATTGAAGGGAGTGGATGGCGTCTGGCTGGGAGGTGCCGCCGCCGGCGGCACCACATGGTCATAACATCCGCCATGCTCGTCAAAGGTTATGATGAGCATGGTCTTGGTCCACGCGCTACTCGCGCGAAGTGTGTTGTAGATGCTTGCGATTAGTTGCTCGCCCAATGTAACGACGTGGGGAGGATGCATGTCGTTTGGCATCGACCAATCAGAGAAATATCGTGGCTCAATAAACGCATAGTTTGGCAACGTGTCGTCTGCGGCATCCTTTGCAAGCTGGTCGATAAAATGGAAATGGTCGGCTAGGAGCCAAAGTTTGGAGAGCGTTTTGGACTGTGCGATATCGTGGAAATATATTTTCCAGTTTTCGTTTCCTGCAAGTTCAAACCGGTTGTAGATGGTCTCCATTGTGTAGGGAAAATGCGTTGGCGAGTTGTTTTCATAACCGTTGGCGGTCCCGGTGTGGACAAAGAAACGGTTTGGCCAAGTCTGGCATGGTGCTGAGGCGAACCATCCATCGCTTACGCCAAATTGGCGTGCCAGCGTACTGATGACCGGGACCTGCTCCGGGCTGAAATAGTGCATGACACTTCTCGGATCATACTGCTCGGTGCCGGTTGCCTGCTGCTGGTAGTTCATTGCAAAGCCGCTCATGCTCGCCGGAGGTGCCGGGCTGGCCGGGTTGGCAGTCCCGAATAGCTGCGTGTTGATGTCATCGAATAACTCGCCGGGGTCCGGCGTCGGGATGCTCATTGTGGTCTCATCCGTGGCGGGCGAATTCCACACGGCGATCGCGTTGCCCTGCACATCCGTATTCAACTCTGTACCGGCAAGCCCATCGAAGTGAGCCGAGGGCGGATAAAGCTTTCCCAACAAACAATCGAATGAACGGTTCTCGAGCATGAGAACTATGAAATGCTCGATCTGGTCTAACTGGCTCATAGCGCCCCCATTGATACCAAACGCGATTAACTATGCGACGTCCCGGGTCCGGCGGAATTCGACGCCGTCAACCCGGACGTGGTTTTCGGAGCATCGTCGCACTATACGTCGCCGAGCCACCGTCGGCACTCGGTAGCTCGTTTGACTAACTGCGTGGCGAGACGCTCGATGATGGTATTATCTAAACCCTCGTTACGCGCAGTCGCACGCACGGCGTTCACCTCGTCGGGAAGCTGCTTAGCCATCGACATCAAGAGCTCGACCAGTTCATCGACCTCTACGCGCATTTCGCGCGCAAACTTCTGCCATTGCCGCAACCCGATCTGACTGAGCTTGTATTCGCCCCCGATCTTCATCGCGAGCTTGATCTTGTGCATGTCGAATTCGTCGTAGGGGAGGATGCTCGCGACGTCGTAGAGCGGAGCTAGCCGGACGCGGCGGGCGCCCAGGAGCAGCGAGAAGTTCTTGGCGTGCGCATCCGTGCCTGCGATGAGCCAGTTGAAGCCGAGGGCAGCGACGAACGTGTCCAGATCGTCTTCGCGATCCGTGGAATAAGTGCGCAAGAGTTCGACGATATCGGCCGCGCTCGGACCGCCTTCGTTCTGATATTTTTTTGTCGGCATGATTCCGAGCGCCTGACAGATGTCCTCTTGATGGACTCGAACGATGTCGTTTCCTCTGTGCTGCCGGTCATAGCGCTCGATGACGATGGCGATTTCTTCCTTAAACCGCATGACTTTCGATTGTGCGGCGGGCAAGCCGAGGCTGCGCGCGAGCATGAGACAGACATGTTCGTTCTCCGCATGCCCGTCGAAATGGCCGGTCGGCGGCTTCAAGATATGCGTTGTCGGCAGGCGCCCGGAGGGAACGCCCCATCGGTCATTTTTCAGAAGCAACGCGGTTTTCGGCTGGGCACCAGCGAGGCTGAACTGGCCCGTATCGCGCGGTAGCCGCCACGCGGCGTGATCCTCGCGCAATGTCTGCAGGCGCTTGGCGATGTCGGATTCGTCGAGCCATTCGACCTTGTCTTCCTTTCCGCTGCGGATGGCATTCAGGCGGTCCGGCGTCACGAACTGGACGGCGCCGGCGCAGTCTTCGCCAACATGGGAGATGAGAGCAAAAGCATTGCGGGCCGACACTTGGAATTTTGCGGCCCAGCGAGCGAGTACGCGTTCGTTATCCGGCAAGAGGCCCCATAAAAAGGCTTCGATGACGGAGCGGCCGTGCTCCTTGGCTCCAAGCGGCATGGAGAGCGATAGCGGATAGGCGTCCGCGGCGTTGCGCCATTCGTCGGCGTAGACGAAGGTCAGCCGGCCGCGCGCATCGTTTTGGACGCGACCAACCTCCTGTCCGTCCAGAAGAACGACGAGTTCACTGGTCATGGCTTACTCTTTTTTGCTTTGGCCACGATGGCGTCGATATCGACGGCGCTTCGGCGGCGGCGGTCGGTTTGGTCGATGCTTGTATCGAGACGAATGTTCAGGGCGTCGACTGCGCGAAGCACGAGGCCTAGTGCTGCGCGCGCGTGACCGCGCTCGATCTCGATGACCCACTGACGGCTGACGCCGATCTGTTTGGCGAAAGCTGCCTGATCGAGCTTCAGTTGCTTGCGCCGGTCGCGGATGACGGCGCCGAGGTCGGCAGGTGTGCGCACAAGCATGGCAGATCCATAATGTTAGCGTTCGCTGACATTACCATATGTCATCGATCGCTGACAATCGAAAATGTAATCGATCGTTGACATTCCTACAATGCCGAGTCCCTTAGGGTACTGAAAAATAAGTAAATTGGTTCTCGAGGTGCCCGCTAAGACGGGGTAGAACCGTCACTGAAGGCGTGCTCGGATCCGCGTCGGCCCCCGGTGGATCGCGGTATTCGCGCGATGCTCCGGCCTAGTCCACAGGGCCGTGTGACAAGCCATTCTGGCTGCGCAGATCGCCCCGCGCCGCGCGCAGATCATGTTCCGTAAGGGGTGTTATGCGAATGGGCGTTTACCAACAAAAAGTCGCTGCGGCGCAGGGACTTCTGAGGTAAACAAACGGTTAATTCCGGCAAAACCAGGCACTCAACCAGCGCGAGCGGCGTTCACACCTGCGTACATGGTGAATATCGGTTTGAGACGCGCACAGCGGACATGGAGCGTTCCTCGGCACGAAGTGAATTTGTAGCGAATGACCCGGAGCGGACGTCGACGCCGTAATAGACAGGTCATCGAGTGGCCCATAAACTCGTCTCTCCGGAATGCCTATGAACTCGTTATCTCGCGACGGAGGATGCACAGTTATGGCATCCGAAGCGGTCCATACTTTTTGTTCGATGTGTGTTGCCCAGTGCGGCGTCGTCGCAATCGTCGAAGACGGCCGATTAACCAGGATCAAGCCTGACTCCGAACACCCCAACGGAGGTATCTGCATCAAAGGATCTGCCGCTCCGGAGCTGGTTTATTCGCCGGACCGCCTGCGGCAGCCAATGAAGCGCACGCGAGCCAAAGGCGACCCCGATCCCGGGTGGGTTGAGATTTCGTGGGAAGAGGCGCTCGACACCGTCGCGTCTCGCCTTGCGCAGATCAAAGCGCAATCTGGTCCCGAGGCGGTCGTATTTGCTTGTGCAACGCCAGCCGGCGGCGGCACGGCCGATTTTGCCCCGTGGTTGACGAGGCTGGGCAACGCATTCGGCACGCCGAACCGTATGTCGGCCATTCATATCTGCACTTGGAATGTGTCCGCGGGTGCAAAGCACAGCTATGGCACCCCAACACCGTCGCCGGATTACGAAAACACACGCTGCATACTGCTCTGGGGCGCCAATCCGCGTGCGACATACCCGACCGCCGCTCAGCGGATCAGCCGCGCGAGAGCGCGCGGCGCCAAGCTGATTGTGATTGATCCGCGCCGAACCAATCTCGCGCGCAGCGCCGATTCCTGGCTGCGGGTCCGTCCCGGCAGCGATGCCGCTTTGGCTTTGGCGATGATCCACGTGCTCATCGAAGAAAAGCTCTTCGACGAGGCCTTCATCCGCGATTGGACCACCGGCCCATTTCTGGTTCGCGATGATACCGGACGCCTACTTTCAGCTCGCGACCTGAGGTCGTCATGCTCGGCTGAAATCCTTTGTTGTTTGGGACAATTCCCGCGGTACGACCGCCTTCTATTATCCAGGTCAAGGCTACGCGAACAGCGACGTGCAGCCCGTGCTCGACGGCAGTTTCTCCTGTCGACTGGCCTCGGGCGCTTCGGTGACATGTAGACCGGCCTTTGCGCTGCTTGCCGGGCGAGCCGCGCAATACGCGCCCGAACGCTCGGAGTTGATCACCTGGATCGAAGCCGAAGATGTTCGGCGGGCAGCGAGACTGTTCGCCACCGAACTGCCGTCCTGCTACTTCTCCTGGACTGGGCTCGAAATGCACAGCAACGCCATGCAGACCAACCGCGCGGTGTGCTGCCTCTATGCCCTGACCGGCCAATTCGATGAGCGCGGCAGCAATGTGCTGATCGCGACGCCGCCAGCCCGGCCGGTGGAAGGGCTTCAACTTCTCCCTAGGGAGAAGGCGGCAATACGCCTCGGTTTGAAGGACCACCCACTCGGGCCACCAAACGATCCGGGACACGTTCAGGCCGGGAACGTCTACGAGGCCATTCTGACCGCACGGCCCTACAAGGTTAGAGCCATGGTCTGCTTCGGCAGCGATCCACTGGTACATCAGTCCGACGTTCAACGCGGTATGGAAGCATTAGCGAGTTCTTGAGTTCTACGTACACATGGACTTCTTCGCCAATCCCAGCGCGGCCTTTGCTGATCTGCTCCTGCCTGCTTCAACCGGCTGGGAAGTCAAGTCACTCAAGATCGGATTTTCGGGGGCGGGGGCGAAAGGCGTCAGCCTTGAAGCTGCGTGCTGGGCGCAAATGCGCAAGGCGGTAGTGCCACCGGTGGCTAATTCGCGCTCCGACGTCGCGGTTGTCTTCGATCTCGCCTGTCGACTTGGTCTCGGCGAGCATTTCTTCGGCGGTGACGTCGAGAAAGCCTGGCGGCACCAGCTCGAGCCGTGCGGCCTGACGCTCGAGGAGTTGCGTGCACATCCGCGCGGAGCCGGGGCATCAGTCACGACCCACTATCGCAAGTACGCTAGCGCCGATCCGCAAACGGCGCTGCCGCGCGGCTTTGCTACACCATCGGGTAGGCTCGAACTTTATTCGACGCGTTTTGCCGCCAGCGGCTACGATCCGTTGCCGTGCCATGAAGAGCCGGCCGAGAGCCCGCTGCACGGGGCAGATGGCGCTTATCCATTGATCTTGACCTATTTTCGTACCGTTCAGTTCGTCAACGAACAGCATCGTAATATTCCCCGGCTTCGCAACGAAGTTCGCGAGCCGGTAATCGAAATGCATCCCGAGACGGCAGCCGGCCCCGGCATCGTTGACGGTGACTGGGTCACAGTTGAGACCGCCACGGCAAAGATCAAACTAAAGGCGAAATTCAGCGACTCGATCCATCCAAAGGTCGTCTGCGCGCATTATGGCTGGTGGCAGGCCTGCGGAGTGTTGGGCCTTCCGGGCTACGACCCGTTCTTGCCAGCAGGCGCCAACGGCAATTTGCTGATCCCCGCTCGCCATGTCGATCCAATCAGTGCTTCGGTGCCGCATCGGTCCAGCATGTGCCGGATATCAAAGGCGGCGGCTTAGAGCCTCACCAAAACTGTTGCACTGCACTTGGTCGCTATTGGCCCCTCGCGTCATTTCGCGGCAACGCGGCATTCCGGTCGCTCTTGGAGCGAAGCGGACATTCCACGAGGGGTCACACCGCGCGGCTCGGCGCCCACAATCGTGAGCGCGATTTGCCGCTCTGACGTTACTATTGATCACAGGGCTGCGCCGTGCGGTGGGACAATCCTAAAAATACCTATTGGGATTCAATGGGGCGCTTGGCAGAGGTGGGACACGACAAGCTATTGACAATCGTCGCTTGGGTCCGCTCTCTCCTGGGCACCAGTTTGGGCACCAATCGTGACCATTCCGGCGTAAATCCGAAAGTTCGCGAAGACCTCCCCGCCAGAACCCGGCTGGGCTTCCAATCGGCACAGCTTTTTCGACAAACGGCAATGTGACCATGGTGATTTGAATATGGCCAATGCTTGCACCGAAGGCGTCGATACCGGTTTCGTGGCGCTGGGCTATTTCAAAGTCGCGATCCTCGGCGTCGTGCAGGGGATTTCGGAATTGATGCCGATCTCCTCGACCGCGCATATGCGCCTCGTGCCGGCCGTGCTCGGCTGGCAAGATCCGGGTTCGGCTTTCTCTGCCGCGATGCAGATGGCGGCGCTCGCCGCCGTAATCAGCTATTTCTGGGCCGATCTGCGCTGGCTCGCGACCAATTCGATCTCGGCGGCGCTGCGCGGACGATTTCGCGACAAGTCTTTTCAGTTCGTGATGTGGATCGTCATCGCTACGATCCCGATCGGCATTGCCGGGCTTGCGCTGTCGAAAATACTCAACAGATGCGGTTCGCCGCTGCGCGATGTCAGCGTCATCGGCTGGGCCTGTATCCTCATGGCTCTGCTCTTGGCCGGCGCCGAGATCTGGGCGCGGCATCGCCGCACCATCAAGGACGCGAGGCTGATGGATGCGGTGCTCATCGGCCTGGCGCAGGTCGGCGCGCTCATTCCCGGCGTTTCCCGCTCGGGCTCGACATTGACCGCCGGCCTGATGCTCGGCTTCGAGCGTGCCGAGGCCGCGCGCCTGTCGTTTCTGCTCGGGTTGCCCGCTATTGCGCTGGCCGGCCTCAAGGAGCTCTACGAGCTCCATAAGGTTCATCTCGGCGCCTACGGCTGGAGCGTGCTATTCGTCGGCATCGTCGTCGCATCGATCTCGGCGTTCTTTGCCATCTGGGGATTGATGCGGATCTTGGAGAATTTTTCGAGTTGGCCGTTCGTGGTCTATCGGTTCCTGCTCGGCGTCGTGATCCTGGTCGGCGTCGCCTTTGGCTGGCTCGTCTGACAACGAGTTACCGGCCGGACCCATCGGTCCCAACCAGTCACTTATGTCATGGAGGCGTCAATGCGGGGGACGTTTTCGGTCCGCAATTATTCGATTTTAGACCAGATGGATGTATGTCTGGCCATTTTTTATCAAAAAGCGGCTGTTGGCAGTCTGTCACAAAAATCGTCTCACCATGTTGAACAGGGTCTCCCTGTGCGGTGAGATGTTGTCCGCAACTTTGCATTGACCCTCCGCGCAGTGATTGCTGGTCGATGTCACGATGTGTCGGGCTAAGTTAAGTTCCCTGTGGCTCATAAACGGAGACGGTTCGGCGCTTCGACGTCTTGTTGCATAATTGCAAGCCTAACGCGCGACAGACCCGCCGCGTCTTCTTCTGGCTGGCATTCGACCTCAGCCCAAGGCGGACGCCACGCAGCCACGGACCCCAGACGTCAGACATGGTATTATTCCAAGTATTGCGTTGGTATGATCCTGTCGACGGTGGGGACAATTCGCGATTGACATAGGATCCGACAACTCCTCGGCGGCACAGCTGTTTGGGTGGCGAGGAGCGTGAGCGTGCGACGATGACGGAACTCAAGCCCTTAAGTACCGGAGACGATCGCCTCCATCGGGCTCTCCTCGCATACGTGAGCCAGGAATTCGAGGCTCCGGTCGGGGCTATTTTAGGTTACGCCGAGATTATGCTCGAAGACGCCGAGCAGCAGAAACATCATTCCATCCTTGGCGACCTCCAGAGACTCAATCAGGCCGGATTGAAACTTAAGGCGTTGATTTCGGGCTTGCTCGATCCAGCAGCGATGCATCAGGATTTTGTCGATTTTCGAAGGAATTTACGTCATGACCTTCGGACACCGATCAGTGCCATCAAGGGCTTCGGCGAAATGCTACTCGAAGATGCTCAGGACACTGGCAACAATACGCTAGCACGCGATCTGGAGAAACTGCTCGAAGCGGCGGCGCACCTGCTGGGACAGATCGATACGCTGATTGACTTCAGCGGTGCGTCGCTCCCAAGCGCAACTGACCGGAGGCCAGAGTCCGCTGCCGTCAGAGCGGTTCTCAAATCGGTACGGCCATTGTCGACGGTCTCTTCCAGCGAAGTCAAACCAAGCCGAATCCTTATCGTCGACGACACAGAAGCGACACGTGAGTTGTTGTCTCGGCGGCTGGCCCGCGAAGGACACCGCATCGTAGAGGCAGAGAATGGTCGATCCGCGCTTGATCGCATCACAGTGGAAACATTTGATCTCGTCCTTCTCGACATGATGATGCCGGACATCAATGGCTATGAAGTATTGACCCAACTCAAAGCAGACGCGCGCTTTCGCGATATTCCAGTGATCGTTATCTCTGCACTTGACGAGATCGACAGCGTCGTACGCTGCATAGAAGCGGGCGCGGAGGATTATCTCTCGAAACCTTTCGATCCGGTTCTACTGCGGGCGCGTATCGGCGCGTCGCTGGAGAAGAAGCGATTGCGCGATCGTGAGCAAGCAGCCATTACCGAGCTTAGAGCCGAGAAGGAAAGATCTGATGCACTTCTTCGCAACATCTTGCCTAACTCGATCATCGCGCGGATGCACCGCGGTGAAACTCCGATCGCCGACCGCTTCCACGACGTGAGCATCCTGTTCAGCGACATCGTCGGGTTCACACGCATGTCGACGCGCCGCTCCGCAAGCGATGTTGTGGCTCTGCTTAACGCCGTCTTCTCGGCGGTCGACCGTCTGGCGATCGAGTATGGCATAGAGAAGATCAAGACGATCGGTGATGCTTACATGGCGGTGGCCGGATTGCCGGAACCGCGCGACGATCATGCCCAGGCGATCGCCCGCCTCGCGCTCGCCATGCGCGAAGTGGTTGGCGAAGTGTCGCAACACCATGGTGAGGACCTCAAGATCCGTATCGGAATTCACACCGGTAGTACCGTTGCCGGCGTCATTGGCATGCACAAATTCGCCTATGATGTCTGGGGCGACACGGTGAACACGGCAAGCGCGATGGAATCGCATGGCGTTCCCAATGAAATTCAAGTCTCGCACGCTAGTTTTATGCGCCTTTCCGGCGACTTCGTTCTGGAGCCGCGTGGCACGATTGAGATTAAGGGCAAGGGCCAGATGGAGACCTACTTTCTGCGAGGCGAGCGCCGCACCGGCGACTAGACGCCGCTTGTCGCCCCTAGGGCTTGGATGACATATTGCGCGGTTTCCAGGTGCTAGCGCCGGATGGCGAGGCGAGGACTATCCTAGGACAAGGTCGAATGACGCATTTTTCGATCCGCGGACGGCTGATCTTGCTCGCGACCATGCTGCTCGCCATCCTGGCCGTGGCATTGACCCTCCTTACGCGTGAGCTGGCCCGCGACTCGCAGACGCTTGCGGATGAAGCAGTGCTTGTGTCCGTCGTTAGGAGCGCCGGCAATGCGAACAAGCATTTCGGCGATCTGAAGTTTTGGTTGACCGATTTCGCGGTAACCCAGGCCCCCGCTTCGCAACAGAATGCCGAGGCGGCCAAAAAGCAACTCGATGAGGACCTCAAGATCATCGCACCTGTCGATGCTGACGGCACAACCGCTATCGAGCGCGATGTTAACGCGCTGTGGGACTTGGTTCAGAAAGCGTCCGATGCCTATTTTTCGAATGACGACAGCGTTGGCGGAAACGCGCTCATGGCGCAGGCCCAATCACGCATTCTCAGTGTGAATAACGAGATTGAGGAAATCGTCGATCGAATTGAGCGGCAGGCGTTTTCCCGACGCGATGCGTCGGTTCGCGATGCGCAACGAACTGTCGACTTCTCGGTCATCGGCGGCATCTTGGGTCTGGCCGTCGCGCTCGGTGTCACGGCGCTCATCGTGCGTTCTATCAATGCTCCGCTACGTCGCCTTGAGCACAGCATAAACGCAATCACCCAAGGCCAGCTCAACATCCCCATACCAGAAGCCGGTCGGGACGAGATTGGCGGTATGGCGCGGGCGCTGGCGATGTTGCGTGAAAGTCTCATTGAGAGCCATCGACTGGAGCAAGATCGTCAGCGTGCCGAGGCCGATGCACGTCGCGCCCAAACGCAACTCGGGGAGGCGATCGAAGCCATCTCGGAAGGGTTTGCGCTCTATGACGCAGACGACCGACTGGTTATTTCGAACAGCCGCTTCCGAGAGATGTATGGCGGCACCGGGCTCGAGATTAAGCCAGGAACGCCGTACGAAGACATCCTGCGCGCAGCAGCCGGGGCGGGCTTCATTCCCGCGGCCTCCGACAGACCCGACACATGGCTCACCGAGCGGCTCGACCGTCACCGCAATCCCAAAGGTGCCTTCGAACAACAGCGCGACCGTGGCGTATGGCTCAAGATCAGCGAGCGGCGAACCGCGGATGGCGGGATCGTCGGGGTGTTCACCGATATCACCGAGCTTAAGGATCGCGAGTTGCAACTCGGACAGCTTGTGGACCGTCTGGCCGATGCGCGTGACGCGGCGATGGAGGCGACGGTCGCTAAGAGCCGTTTCCTCGCCAATATGAGCCATGAATTGCGCACGCCGTTAAATGCCATCATCGGCATCACCGAAATGCTCATGGAAGATGCCGAGGATACAGGCGACCAGAGCGCGCGGGAGCCGCTCGATCGGATCGCGCGCGCTGGCAGGCATCTGCTGCAACTGATCAATGAGGTGCTCGACCTGTCGAAGATCGAGGCGGGAAAACTCGAGATCAATTACGAGCAGGTCGCTCTGGCATCGCTCGTCGGCGATGTGGCGGGTGAGGCCGAGCCGCTTGCGGCCAAGAACGGCAACCGGCTGCAGGTCGAATGTGCTGCGGACATCGGTACCATCCGCTCCGATCCGACTCGGCTGCGGCAAATCATGCTCAACCTGCTCAGTAACGCCTGCAAATTTACCCAGCAGGGCAGCGTATCGTTGTTGGTCCGCCGCGA
The DNA here is from genome assembly GCA_963761185.1 of uncultured Alphaproteobacteria bacterium. Classification (GTDB taxonomy): domain Bacteria; phylum Pseudomonadota; class Alphaproteobacteria; order Rhizobiales; family Xanthobacteraceae; genus BOG-931. The sequence goes on along the minus strand of CAVXFY010000009.1, from coordinate 1,688,745 downwards.
CCCGCCGGACGGAGGCGACTGGATTTCGATCCGTGTCATCGACACAGGCATCGGAATGACAAGCGAGCAACTCGGCAGGCTGTTCCAGGAATTCAGCCAGGCCGACAACTCAACCACTCGGAAATACGGCGGTACCGGACTGGGCCTCGCCATCAGCGATCGCCTGTGCCGTTTGATGGGCGGCACAATCGAAGTCGAGAGTAAACCAGGCGTCGGCACCACTTTTATTGTGCGACTGCCCGCCGACCAGATCGGCGCGCCCGATGTGTCGGCGATCGCGACCGCAACGATGCCGGCATTGCCTATGGCAGCGCGAACCAATCGCGTATTGGTGATTGATGACGATCCTACCGTGCGCGATCTGATGCGCCGCTATTTGAGTCGGGAAGGCTTCGATGTGATTACCGCTGTCGGTGGTCAGGAAGGGCTCGAGTTTGCGCGGAAGTTGCATCCTTCGGTGATCACGCTCGACGTATTCATGCCGGACATCGATGGGTGGAGCGTTCTTCAGGCGATCAGGCGGGACGCGGAGCTGAATCGGATACCGGTCATCATGATGACAATTTCCGACGAGAAGCAAAAAGGGTTCACGCTTGGAGCCTCCGGGTATTTGACGAAGCCTGTTGATCGGGCCCAACTCTCTCAACTGCTCTCCCGCTTTAGGGCAGTAGATGGGATACCACGCGCTCTTGTTGTCGAGGACGATCTGAACGCGCGCGAAATGATGCGGCTGCTGCTTATCGGCGAGGGCTGGGCGGTGAGTGTTGCGACCAACGGCCGCGAAGCTCTGGAGCGATTGACCACCGAGCAGCCGAACCTCATCCTCCTCGATCTCATGATGCCCGAGATGGACGGGTTCGAGTTCCTTGTTGAGTTCCGCAAGGACCTGAAATTCGCGACAACGCCGGTCATCGTCGTTACCGCCGCCGACCTGAGCCTGGCTGACCGTCGTCGCCTTGATGGTGGCGTCGAACACATCCTTCAGAAGGCGGCCTCAAGCCAGGAAGATTTTTTGCGGCAAATTCGTAACCTAGTTGGGCGCTACGCTGCCGTGGCGGAAGTGAGCGGGACGGATAGCTAAAGATGGTCAAGATTCTTTACGTCGAAGACAATGAAGACAATCTCTACATGCTGTCCAACCGACTGACGCGACGGGGTTATGAGGTTATCCTGGCCCGTAACGGAGAGGAAGGGATCGCGATGGCCCACAGCGAGGCGCCGTCCCTCATTCTCATGGACCTGAGCCTACCGGTAATTGACGGCTGGGAAGCAACGCGGCGGCTCAAAGCCGAAGCAGCAACACGCACCATTCCGGTTATCGCGCTGTCAGCCCACGCGATGGCGGGAGACCGCGAAAAAGCGCTTGCCGCCGGATGCGATGAATACGACACCAAACCGGTAGAATTGCCGCGCCTCCTTGAGAAGATTACGACCCTACTCTCGCACCGTGCGCCTTAATTGGTCGGGAGTCTGCTGCGGCGTGTGATCCAGGTCGTCATGGACGCAGTGTCAGACCGGGTGGCCGGCCCCGAGCTCCATGTGGCCGAAGTGGGCGAAGTTCTTTTCGATGGCGACGGCACTATGCATTGACATGAAATGAATGTCGCGCCACGCACGCTGCAATGGATGCGAGGTATCGAACGCAGCGGTGCCGCTCAAGGAGAGGAGCGTATCGATTACGCCGACAGTCAACTCGGAGACGCGCGCGAAGTCGCGCAATGAACGCGTCAGATGTTTCGGCGAATAGTCTTGCGGCCTGTTGGTGACATTGACGGCCCTGCGCAATAATAGATCTGCAGCATCGAGATCGGCGGCGGCGCGCGCCATTCGCACTTGCACCGAAGTCTTCGCGGCGACCGACGAGCCGTCTTGCGCCCTACGCGTCTTGGTCCATTCGCGGAAGTGTTCGTAGGCGCCTTGAGCTGCGCCGAGCATTGGCGTCGCAACCGCGATCGGCGCGTAGTAAGAGTACGGCGTGTGGAATATGGTGTCGCGATACATGGCGCCGCCCGGGGTTTTACCGTCGCGGAGGTCACTCAATTTGAGTACGAGGTCGCCCGGTACGAACGCATTGTCGATGACGACGGTTTTGCTACCGGTGGCGCGCATGCCCGCCGTCAACCAAGTGTCGCGTATTGTGTAATTGCCGGACGGCACCAGGAAGAACTGCCATTCCGGGGCGGCACCCGTGCCGGCGTTATGCGCCCGCCCGCTGAGCATCACCCAGGTACAATGATCGATGCCGCTGACGAACGGTGAGCCCTTGCTCGAAATACGATAGCCGCCATCGACTGCAACGGCCTGCACCACCGGCAAGAGTGAGGCCGCAATCGGCACGTCGATACCACTCGCCCATAGGGTCTTCTGCGCCGCCTCCGGGTACTGCGCGATCAAATGATTGTGGTGAATGATGAGGCCCGCGCACCAGCCGTGCGAGGCATCGGCTTTGGACAGTTCGTGGGTCACCTCGAACCAGGTGTCGAAGCCCAGCCCATAACCGCCGGCTTCCTTGGGAATCAAAATGCGGGCAAGACCAGCCTCGAGCATGTCGGACACCGACTCTTGCGGTATGCGACGCGCTTCTTCCGCCGCCGCAGCGCGCTTTGCAAAGCGTGGCGCCATAGCGCGGACGCGATCCATTATCTCTTGCTTGGACACGCTTAGCATCCGTTGCTTCTATCCTCCTATGGCTCGAATGCGGGGTCAGGACTATCGGTACAGCGACCAAGAGCGGGCGCGGGCGCCCAGCTTTGCGGAGTAGCACCCCGCCGGCGCCGATCAAAGCGGATAAACTGCCGTGGATAAGAACTGCGCGTGAGGTCGTGACCCGGACCGCCGAATTCGTCTATTGGCCCTCAGCACACGCGGCATCCGTCCGTTTCAGTGACGGCTATCAAGGGTAAAGCAGAGGCGCCGGCGAGTTAACCCTTAAGTACATTATATTGCGCAAATTTGTTGTTACGATAGTTTGGTGACTTGCGGATAAGTGTTGCCGGAAAATACAGAGAGGATCGAGACGATACATGTGGCGACAGAAAGAGAAGACGGCGACAAGGCACAACTCCAAAAGACGAGATTTTCTCGCACTCACGCTGGGGATTGTGACGACGAAGTCCCTGGGCGCATTTTCCATCACGCATGCCGCGGCTGACTTGCTATCGCCGACTTCTTATCCGACCCGCCCGGCAAAGTGGATCGTTCCCTACGCTCCTGGCGGAGCGACCGACGTCATTTCTCGTTTGATTTGTCAGCGCCTTTCGCAGAAGCTTGGACAGCCTTTCGTGGTGGTCAACGAGCCCGGCGCCGGCAGCAATATCGGCACCCAGGAGGTGATTAACTCATCGCCCGACGGATACACGCTGCTCCTGATCAGCACGGCCAATGCGATCAACGCGTTGTTCGACAAAAGCTTGCCGTTCGACTTCTCGCAGGCCATTGTGCCGGTCGCGGGCTTGGCGCGCATCCCGCTGGTTATGGTCATCAATAACGACATCCCGGCACATACCGTTGAGGAATTTATTGCTTATGCGAAATCCCATTCGGGCCGCCTCAGCGTCGGGTCGTCTGGAGTGGGAACGTCGCTCCATCTGTCCGGCGAACTGTTCAAGGCGTTGACGGGCATCGATCTTGTTCATGTTCCCTACAAGGGATCGGCGCCTGCGCTCACAGATCTGTTGTCCGGTCAGATCCAGGTCTTGTTCGATAATGTCACTTCTTCGGCGCCACTGGTCCGGGACGGCAAAATCCGCGCGCTCGGCGTGACAACGCGGGAACGATCGGTATCGTTGCCTGATGTCCCGCCGATAAGCGATAGCCTGCAGGGATTCGAGACGAGCTCGTTCTATGGGGTCGGCGCTCCCCGCGGCACTGCGCCGGAGATCGTCGATTTATTGAACAAAGAGATAAATCTTGCGCTCGCGGACCCACAGATCAAACAGCAGTTTGATGGACTCGGAGCAATTCCGATCACAGGGAACGCGACCCAATTTGCAGCCATGCTTGCGGCGGAGACTGATCGATGGCGCAAAATCGTTGAAAGAGCTGGCGCAAAGAAGGACTAGCCGCCCATGACGCGCCCATGACGCGCCCATGATGCGCCCATGATGCGCCCTCCTGCTACGTCAATGGACCGTTCCTGATGGTATACCGTTCACACAAACCGCCGCCGTTGGGGGGCGCCAGCGGAGCGGGGTTAATTCGATCAATTTTACGAATTTAGATGAGTACATATTTACGCGTGTCGCCTAGGCTCAATTGCGCAGCGGCTAATTGCCTATATAGATAAACTGGGAATTTTGGGTTCTGAAAATGTCCTTGCGTGGTGCGGAGATATATGCCGACTTGGCGAGAAAGCAGGTCTCGCAAGTTGACATCAGCGCAAACCTCATGAAGGCCATCGACGAACTTCTGCGCGAAGTGAAGCACCTAAACAACGAAGTCCGAAAAGCCCGCCGGGATTTATGGTTCAATCGGCGTACCGGCTGACTTCAACTCGGCTAGTAGTGGTCTCCTTCGGGGCGGACTTGGCTGGTCCCTAAGGGGTCGATTCATCTCGCTCGACAACGCCATATTCCACAATGGTCAGCTCAGCCGGTGCGAGGGGCGGCTAATGCACAGTGGTGCTAGCGGCCTAGACTGGTGGCGCCGGGGCTACGACTGTCGCCGGCCGAAGAGCCATTACGATGGCGGCACCAGCAACTAGAACAAATGCAATTGCCGCGAAGACAGTGGTCCTATTCACGACACCAACCCCTATGCGACGAACCAATTTGTTCAGATCGTTTGATAGCTCAAAGTCACCGTCAAAACCAGATGAGATGAGAGGTCACGCTTCGCGACTGCCCGCCACATCGCTCCCAGCAATTCCCTGCTAACAGGGAAAACTACAGGGAATCCGGTTTCGCCGGCGGCACTTGCATCCATCTAACCTCCAATTAGTCAGTACTTATGATTACTTAGATGAAAGTTGAACGCTGCGGGAAACAGGGATTTCGTCAGCGCAGAACAGGGAATAGCCGATCGTAAACAGGGAAAATCTGCGGTGACATGGGCAATCACTGATCGCGTTCACCCGCGATGGGTTCGATCGCGCTTCAAGTGGCGGCCGGTACCCTTCACGACATCATCCGCAGCGCCCCAAGGAGCCTCAACCTGTGGCCTAATTCGGCGTATTGGTTTTGCCGTGGCCGCTGTTCCGACGGTCCGGGTTAGTGTCGGCCGAAGCGATAGAGAGCCTCTTCGGTGGTGGGCACCGGATCTTGATCATCTCTCAGCCAATCGACACTAAAACTGATACTACGCTGCTGCTCGGCAATCCATTCGAGGAATTGCGATAGGGCATCCACCTGATCGTCATGACGACCAGGGAAAGCGAGACATTCGGTGATGAAATCGTCGAGCCCGGCAATGTGCTTTGGCAGAAACAGCGATTTTGCTTCAAGCAGGGTCGTCTGCGCCTGAATGCGGGCCTCTTTGTTCGTTGATGGCTTTCTGCCGATAACGCCTTGCAGGCCCCGGTGCTTCGCCTCTTGGATCAGGCTTGTGCCATTGACTTGGTCTTCAACGAGAATTGCATTCGCATTGAACTTCTGTGCATGCGTGACAACAAGGTTGGCGAGCGCCGGAAATTCCAAACGATCGCGAAAAATGTCGATCACGTAGAATTGGTTGTTGTTTACGACTTGGAACGTCAAGCAAACCGAGTAGTCGTTTGACGTTGAGGTCTTCATGGCCGTGTCCCAGCTCTGCACGATTTTGTCACTACTCTGGCGTGCTGGAGCCGCCCCTACGACCTGGAGATAGTCTCGCTTGATCATATTTCCGGTCTCAGGGACTGGCTCCTGCATGTATTGCGCATTGAATGTCTCCGCGCCCAGCTGTTGCTTGACTCTGTGAAATGCCGACAAAGGAACCCGATCGTGCAAAACCTCACCGCTCTTCCAGTGATGCATACGCGTATCTGACAGCGCAATGTGTCTGTCATCTGGTGCGACGGCCGGCAGCATAAAATGCTCCCAGCCTTCTTGCTCGAGGAGGAGACGACCTGACAGGTCATCTTGGTGCAGCCGCTGCGCGACGACGATAACAGCGCCGGTGGCGGGGTTGTTAAGTCGCGATACGGCCGTGCCGGTGTACCAATCGTACACTCTTTCGCGCGCTGACTTCGAGTGCGCGTCGGTTGCGCTTAATGGGTCATCGAGAATCATGATGTCGGCGCCGCGGCCCGTCAGCGTGCCGCCGACCGAGGTCGTGTAACGAAATCCACCCTGCCAAGTTTCATATTCAGCCTCAGTGGCCTTGCAAGGTGCGGCATGAGGAAACAGAATCTTGTAGAAGGGCGATTGAACGATTTGCAGAAAATCGCGCGCGAGTTTTACGGCGAGATCCTGCGTGTAGCTAATACAGATAATCTGCTGGCCAGGAGTTTTTCCCAAGATAAAGGCGGGCCATGCTACGGAAACCAAAAACGACTTCAGCGCGCGCGGTTGCATGTTGACGATGAGGCGCGTGCTTTGGCCCAGCAGGATTCGCCGCAATCGGTAGGCGATTGCCTCGTGATGCCAATTCGATTCAAGCTTCGCGCCTGAATTGAGAAGCTCAAAAAACTTCATTGCGAAGCAAAGAAAGTTGGTCCGCAAGATGGCATAGTACTCTTCCGGAATTATATCTGACATGTGACAGGCCTCATGGTTTTGGTGTGGTAGGCTGATTGCGGCGAAGAAAGTCCGCGACAATCTCTTCGTCTGACTTAGACAGTTTGAGGACGGCTTCGCGCTCCGGCGTTGCCGCCGGATTGAGCTTCATTGTCATGTTGGCAAAGGTATTGATCGCTCTGACGTCGCCGCGCACGGCCTTGTCGTAAAGGCTCAAGAGCATTGCCTCTTGGCGGGTGACGCGTTTGCGTTTGCCATTCTCTCGGATGGAAACCGTCTCACTCAGCAATTTGCTGATCTCGGTGCGCAAATTGGCCGACCCCTTGGGACGGCCACTCGGATTGCCGGATGCGCCCGGCTTGAATTGCGTCTGCTTTGGCGGGCGCTTGTATCCTGGTTTGGATTTATTGATGTCGGGTTCGTTGGTCGCGGCTTCGTCGGATGCCGCGCTTACGACCTTGGCTGCACCGGTATTGGTTTCGTCGGTCATGATCGTGCCTCTCGTTATCTAAACGCGGCGCCCACGCTGCCGCTCGGCAAAGCGTTCACCTGTCGTGAGCAGTTGCGCCTCCTCGCCGGTAGCGGCCTCCCAGTGCCTGATGATGACGTCGGCTTGATCTGTGTTGGTCGCACCACATTGCAAAATGTGTGGTCCCAAGCACCAAACGTCGCCGGCATGGCAGATCGCTGGCCCTTTGATCGCGCTTGAAGCCTTGCGCGTAGGTGCGCCGGCATCGTCGTGTTCGAGCATGAAATCGACCTCCGCGGCCTCAAAGCCGATGGCAGAAAAATCAAAGTCGATCTCGAAATCGCGCAGAAAGCTCAACTCGTATTTGAGAGCTTCCTTGTCCCACGTGGCGAGCTCGGCCAGCCGGTTATCGGCGATGGCAAACGCCCGCTTCTGGGTCTCGGTCAGATGGTTGATTTCGGATAGCCGGGATTGCCTGCAGGCCAATGAGCCGTGCGGCGGCAAGACGAGCGTGGCCGCACAAGAGTTGGCTATGCTCGTCGACGATGACGGGTACGTTGCACCTGAACTTCCGCATGCTGCGCCCCAGTGCGGCGATCTGCCTGCGGGTATGCCGGCGCGCGTTGTTTGGATTTACCCGAATGTTCGCAACCGGCAGCATTTCGCATGCGAGCGGTTGCGGGCCTCTGGAATGTCGTAAGGCTGGAAGAAATTGCATCTGCGTCTCCGTGTATACGGGGCGCGAAAGCAATTCGCGCCCTATATAACGGAAATATCGGCTCTGTAACAGAAGGCTGATTGTGTGCGGGAGTGCAAATCGTATTTACTAATTAACAGAGCGAGTTCTATTCCCCACTGGGTGGGAAATTCTCGTACTCGCTTACTCCATGCACATCCACGTCTTGCTCAAACTCCATCGGGCGCGACCCTTGGCTCAGCTTCGGCTCCGCAATGCGGTCTCACCGTAAGAGGAAGAATTGCTCGCCCAACGAAACCCCAGCATCTTTGCGCCACGCTTGTCTAGTTGTTTTTTCGCGCGTCTGCTTTGAGCGCAAGCTCGATCAAACGCCGAATTGCTTCAGAGCGGGTTGGCCTGTCTTTCTGCTGCTTGGACCAGACTTCTATGGCTGATCGAAGGGAAATCGGCAGCCGTACGGCCAGGACCGGATCACGGCCGGTAGCCGGTCGACCCGGCCTTTTTGGTAATACCTTTTTGCTTGACACTTTTGCCATGTTTAGGTAATACCTATATTCGTAGAGCGAGCCAGTGGGAAGTTGCAGCTCCCCACCGGCTCTAACCCGAGCCAAGGAGCGACCTATGGCACAGGCTGATCGCGTAACTAACTCAAACTCAGATCTAACGATAGGCGGACCAAGCTTCCCAGCCGAGTCCGTCATGACGGCACACACAAATTTCATAGCGTCCGTAATGGCGGATAGGCCGAACGGTATTCCAATAAACCCTCATAGTTCCGACCTCGAACTGCGCGCGGATCATTTACGAGCCGTCCTGTCGGCCGTCTCAACTTACTTAAGCGCGGTTCTCACGGATACCGCTCAAAGTGTTCCCGGCGGGCTCGATCTGCGCCAGGTCGATGCCTTGCTTTCCGATCTAGTTTCTGAGGCGATGGGCGCCATTCAAGGCGCTGCTGATGATCTGGCGGAGAAACGCCAATGACATCTCCAAAAGGAATTGCTGATCGTCGTCATTTTGTCGGCGGCTCCGACGCCCGGATCATCATGGGGACGGATGAAGCCGCCCTGGTGCGGCTGTGGCGGGAAAAGCGCGGCGAGGTCGAGCCGGAAGACCTGTCCGGCAACCTCATCGTGCAGCTGGGTTTGGTGACCGAGGACCTCAATCGGCGCTGGTACGAGGCCAATACCGGGCAGGTGATTGTCGATGTGCAGCAGCGGGTGTTTCATCCGGCCCTGAAGTGGATGGCGGCCACTTTGGACGGCCGGGTCGAGGGCACGGATGCGGTTTTCGAGTCGAAGTTCATGCTGCCATGGTCGTTCTCGGAGGAGGCGGCAGCCGCAAAATACATGCCGCAGCTGCAGCACAATATGTGGGTGGTCGCAGCACGGACCGCGGTGCTGTCGATCATTACTGGGGGCGGCAAGTGGGTGGAGATCCTGGCCCATGCCGATCCGCTCTATCAGCATCTTGTCGTGACGGCAGAGCGGAAGTTCTGGCGCTGCGTGGAGAACGGCGAGCCGCCGCAGCTGTTTGGGGTCGATCCGCCAAAGCCCGAAGTTGAGGCTATCCGTATTGTGGATATGAGCACGTCCAATGCCTGGGCGGAATTTGCTGGCGTCTTTGCCGAGACCCGATCGGCCTATCTCGAGCATGAGCGGGCCAAGACGGAGCTCAAAGGACTTGATGCCCGAGGATGCCAAGGAGGCGATCGGGCATGGCGTCCGGGCCAAGCGCTCGAAGTCGGGAGCGGTGAGCTTTGACCTTCTCAAAGGGGAGGAGGGATCCAGCCATGCAACGGTCTAGTGAATCCATTGCCGCTTTGGCTGCAGCTCTGGCCAAGGCGCAGATTGAGCTTTCCAATCCGGAGAAATCCCTGATCGGGTCAATCGAGGGCAAAGCGCCGAATGCACCGGAACGGCTGTTCCGCTATGCCTCGCTCGCAAGCGGGCTCGATATCGTGCGCAAGACCTTGGGCCAGCATGAGATCGCGACGGTGCAGACGACGGCGATCGACCAGTCAGCCGGCACCGTCAATCTGACCACCGTGCTGGCGCATGCCTCGGGCGAATGGATCTCCTCGGACTGGCCGGTCTGCCCGATCAGTGAGACGGCGACCCCGCATCGGATGGGAGCGGCGCTGACCTATGCCCGGCGCTATGCGCTGTTCACGCTGGTTGGGATTGCCGGCGAGGACGATCTCGATGCACCGGATCTCGTGGCGCCGGCCAATCAGCAGTCGGGATCAGCCAAGGCCAATAGTAATGGCAGCGCTCCCGGCCGGCTTAACAGTCGGCCGCACGCAGTGATGGAGCGCACACCGGCCCTGCGCAACCGAAGGCAACAGTCGTATCCAAAGGCGCCCCCTGTGCTCGGAGCTGAGGCGTCAGCGAAGCGGCATGATGAGCTGATTGCCGAAGTGGCCTGCATTCACAGTGGCGACGATGCCGCCCGCTGGGCGCGCCGCAGGCTTCCCGAGAAGAACACACTGACGGCGGCCGATGCACAGCGTGTCGAAGACAGCTTCAAAGAAAGGCTCATGAGCTTCCCTGCACAACCCGTAACGGAGGCCCCGACACCTCCGGCGCCAACAACCGATCAAGCCAAGCCTGTCGACAAGAGTGCGCTTGCACTGGCAGAGCCGCGTCGGGTCCGTGATCGCGAGCATGTCAGGTTTGTCGCCAGGCAATCGTGCCTAGTCTGCGGCCGCAAGCCTTGCGACGCCCATCACCTGCGCTTTGCGCAAAGCCGGGCGCTCGGACGAAAGGTCAGCGACGAGTTCACCGTCCCACTATGCCGGGGGCATCATCGCGAGATTCATCGTCACGGCGATGAAGCGAAATGGTGGCACAAGGCTGCCATCGATCCGCAGGCCGCTGCAAGGGAGTTATGGTTGGAGACCCATCCAACTGTACAATGGGCCGAACGAAAAACTCCTAGAATTTCTGGGTACTCCGGTTTTTAGGGCTACCGGACAGTACAAACGAGGCAGCTAGCGGGTTGTGCCAACTGACAAAATCCTGATTATTTGGACCAAATAGAGATCTTCCGCTCTCGGCTATTGTCGGCTTTCGGCGCTTCAGAAAAACACGCGTCAGAATATCGCTCGACCCATAGTTATGGTTTACTGGGATTGGGGACCGGGGAAGCACCGCTCTCTCCCAGGCTGTGGGGGCGGAAGTTGGGGAATGATTATTCTCGAGCGCGATAAGTGGTACTACGTCGTCGACTGCATCGGCTGTGGTCGTCCTATGGTGCTGCGGGAAGCGCCCACCCCGAATGACGTCCCCAAGCCTGAAATACGAGCATTTTCACGGAAATGTCCTTATTGCCGAAAACGACAGACCGTTCGCGGGGATAAAGTCGACCGGTGCCAGGGTATCTACATTTAATGCAGACATGGCGGGCGCCTCGCGAAGGGGTGTTCAAGCCCACCTACATCTTCAAATTAGGACAGAGCGGCTTGGCCAGGGAACCGGCGATCGAGCCACAGGTGATGGCTATGATATCCACTAGAAGATCGCTGAGGCGAGCGTGTCGGCCCGGGACGAAAATCTGAGCAATCTCGACACTCACGGCAAATATAGCTAGCTGCAGCACAAGCAGGCCCTGCCTTACGTCATAAGACAGACCGAAGGCAAAGCCCGTAAGTGCAAATGCCAAAAAATGTTCGAGCTCATGTGGCGCCCCCGTCTCAGGCCGCAACTCCGCCGGGACCAACGAAAGAACCACGATCGCTCCCGCCAAACTCCATGCGCTCAAGCGAATAATTTTCAAGGTCAATAATATCGCCTCTCATGCGGCATCTCTTGCAATTAATAGTATACTGGGGTGTTTCTTGATTACTTGTACTTTTTCGCGCAATTAAGCCGCGAAAGCGGCTAGCCCGATTATGAAGCCCACGGCTACGTCTAATACTGAAACACCCCCTCCAAAAAAGGACGATTCATCAAGAAATGCTAAACGTTGGCCACTTGCATTGATAGGATTGGGAGCCGCCGCGACTTTAATTTGGATCTCGTGCGTCATCTGGCTGGTGCTTTACCTAGTGCGGCTCGCATGAATGCGCCGGGTCGGTTCTGACGACTCCTAGAAATGAGCCATCGCAGGCGAGTAAATTGCAAGTACATCGTCAGGCTGTCGTCACCGGCTCATCTCGTTGGTGTCGCCGGTTCGAATTTTTCATAGAAGCCTATGAAATCTCCCAGCGTCGTGGGGTAGTAGACCTCGTTGGACGCTGTGAACGGATCGTAGCCTAAGGTCTCCTCAAGACGCGCTACGAGAATCGCAAATGCAAGTGAGTTGAGTCCCGATTTCGAGCAAGAGTAGGTCGTCCGTCAACGGCGCCAACTTCTTGTTTTGGTCGCGAGCGATTTCCTGGATTTGCGAGATTATTTCTGATCTGACCGATGCCATTTGCACTCGTCTTTCTGGCGATATGCGCGACCGATTATTACAGCATGTCGTTCGCCACATCAAATGGCCGGACTTTCTATGCCATTGTCTGGTCCTCGATGCTAACTCCGCCCGGACTAATTCCCTTTTTCCATTTGTCGTTCATGGGGCGGCCCTTGCCATTAGCAATACCATCCGGAAATTTCGAACTTCAAAGAATGAGACTTGAAATCAATCAGTGGTTGGAATTAGTGTTGCTATGAGTATTGCCGGGCGTGATTACCTTGAGGGGTGTTCAGTGAGTGGTCAAACGATACCTCCCGATGTCGGGCGCGGCCAAGAGAAGCGCTTAGGCTTTAAGCGGATCGTCGACGAGATATGCGGACTTCAACTGGCCCGACCTCACCGAGGACGATCTCATCAACATTGCCTGGGCGTATTATTACTTTTCAATGCAGTTTCGTGAATGTCTGGAGATTGCACGCAAGCTTTATCCCGATGACGAGCGATTGCTGGAGCTCGATCGCGGCGAGCGTGACACCGATAACCTTTCGCCTTGGCCCGGCGTCGCCGCGCCCGGCGAAAAGATGAATTATGACGAATTCATGCGACGGACACTCGAATTGACCGTCATAAGCGAGGACCGTCGCCGTGATCTCATGGCTATCGGCAACCGCTATTTGAGCAAGATTTGCGCGACGGACCGCGATACCATGGCCATGGCTCTCGCGAGCTACGAAGACGGCGGATTGGAAAAGGTCTTTAGCGCTATTCTGACTGCCGATGGATGGGACGGTCCGCTTTTGCGGGCGTTCAAACATTTTCTTTCAGAGCATATTCGGTTCGATAGTGACCCAAACCAAGGTCATGGCGCACTTTGCAGGCATCTCACACCGGACGATCGCATTCTTCCGTTGTGGGCGAAATTCGAGGAGATGCTCATCGCGGCGGCTCCGCGACTGGTTTCTTCGGATGGCTCAAAGTCCGTAGCAAGCGTCGCCTAACACCATAAGGAGCGGCTGTACCCGCTCCATCGGGAACACCCGTGAAAGCTGAGACGATTGCCGTTCATGGTGGCTACGAAGCTGATCCGACTACCAAGGCGGTCGCAGTTCCGATCTATCAGACCGTAGCTTTTGCCTTTGATAGCGCCGAACACGGCGCTGCGCTCTTTAATTTGGAGGCAGAGGGCTACAGATACACACGCATTAGCAACCCGACGACTGCGGTACTCGAGCGGCGCGTCGCTGAGCTCGAGGGTGGCATAGAGGCATTATGCGTCGCTACGGGACAGGCCGCGATCAACTATTCGGTGATAAATATTGCCGAAATGGGTTGCAATATCGTCTCGGTGCCGCAGCTTTACGGAACGACACATACTCTTTTCACCCACATACTGCCGAAGCAAGGGATAACGGTCCGTTTCGCCGAGACCGATCGTGCTGCCGCGATAGAGAAATTGATCGATGATGGCACGCGGGCGGTGTTTTGCGAGAGCATAGGCAATCCCGCCGGGAACATTTGCGACATCGAGGCGCTCGCGCAGGTCGCCCATCGGCACGGCGTTCCACTGATCGTGGACAATACAGTTGCCACTCCCGTCTTGCTCAAGCCCATCGATTACGGCGCCGACGTCGTGGTGCATTCCCTTACCAAGTTCATGGGGGGACACGGCACGACCCTTGGCGGCGCGATTGTCGATAGCGGAAAATTTCCATGGCGAGAGCATCGGCAACGATTTCAAATGTTAAACGCGCCGGAGGCTTCATATCACGGCCTGATCTACACCGAGCGATACGGTCCTGCGGCCTACATCGCCCGTTGTCGGAGCGTCTGTCAGCGTACCACCGGGTCGGTACTAGCGCCGTTTAGTGCCTTCCTTCTGCTGCAAGGCGTAGAGACGCTGCCGCTTCGCGTTGAACGGCATGTTGAGAACGGCAGCAAAGTCGCGGAATTTTTGCGACAGCACGGGAAAGTAGATTGGGTGGCCTATGCTGGATTTCCTGACAGCCCCGATCATTCAATGGCTCGGAAGTATCTTGGTGGCCACGGCTCCTCGTTGCTGACGTTCGGCATCGTTGGTGGATTTGAAGCGGGCAAGAAGTTTTACAACGCACTTAAATTGTTAAAGCGGCTCGTCAACATTGGTGATGCAAAGTCTTTAGCCTGCCATCCGGCATCTACCACCCACCGTCAGATGACCGTCGATGAGCAACGGAAGGCTGGCGTCAAACCAGAAATGATACGGCTTTCCGTCGGCATTGAACATATCGACGACATAATTGCCGACCTCGATCAGGCACTTCACGCGACGGAGGGTCGGCCAAATGCCGGTTTGGCTTGATAGCGGCCCTCTCGGCTGCCGGTTATTTGCAACTGATCAGACAGCCCGCACCGAGGAACTCTCGAAATTTCCGTATGATGAGGGTGACCGCATCGAAATCGGGCTCCTCAATAACATGGCGGATTCCGCGCTTGAACAAACTGAACGGCAGATTCTAAAACTTCTCCATGCTGCATCCAGCGGCATGGCGGTCCGTCTCAGGCTTTACGCTTTGCCGAGCGTGTTGCGGGAAGAATGGGGACGGAAGCATCTCAGCCGAATGCACTACCTTAATTCCGCAGATCTGTGGAATAGCGAGCTTGACGGTCTCATCATCACCGGCGCAGAGCCTCGCGCTTCGGATCTAAAGCAGGAAGCCTATTGGCATGAATTGACTTAAGCATTTGAGTGGGCTGATCAGAACACGATTTCAACGATAGCGTCGTGCTTGGCCGTCCACGCAGCCGTCCAGCACTTCGATGGGATAGACCGCCGTTCACTGGACGAGAAGTGCTTTGGACTCTTCGATTTCGCCAAGATTGCAAGCCATCCTTTGCTGAAGGGCGTTTCGCAACGATTACGGATGCCACATTCAAGATGGAACGAAATACGAGAGAGCGCGCTATCGGCTTGCGGCTATGAAATTCTGAGCCAATTCTGTTGAGCAACGGCGTCGATATGTTCGTCAAGCAGAAAACGAGCATGTTCGTCCTATTCCAAGGCCATCCCGAATACGAAGCTTGGACTTTGCTCGGCGAATTCCGTCGGGACATCGCGCGGTTTCTCAACGGAGAGCTGAAAACTTACCCGGCGATGCCGCGAGCCTACTTTGATGACGATTCTGCGCGTGCGCTAAATGCCTTCCGCGATCGGGCCGCTCAAAATCCGCAAAGAGAATTGATGACGACCTTCCCGACGGATCTTTTGACCGGGAAGTTAGCCGATCCGTGGCGTACCTCAGCGGTGCAAGTATATTCAAACTGGCTTCAATGGATGATCATGCAGAAGGCCGAAGCGATAAGACCTGCATCCACCTCCATTGTTTCCGTGGTATCGCCCCCTCGCTAGATGTCCGCCGCGGCGGGAGCGGCTAAATAAATGCCCAGCCCAGTGGACTATGGGAAGAGCTTGGGCTGCATTATGGAAGTAATGCAAACCGTTATCGGCAAATTGATGCGCAGCGCACCGGCACTGTCGCTCGTGACGAATTTCATCGTTGATGGGGTGATCAAGTGATGCCCCGCGTGTCTGAGAAATCTATGAACCGTTCTGTAGCGAATGGGGCTCCCAGAATCCTAAAAATATAAACGGGGTTGACCGACAGTCTCACGGCAGATTTCTTTCGATTATCGTTGAGTGGCAGCGAAGTAACGCTGGCGGCTCGCAGTAACGGTCTTCGATCTTCATGTTAATAACGAGATTTACCACGTTGAACTCTGGGCTTTTACCCTAGCTGGATTAACTTCCGCTTTTACCACGGCAAGCAAATGAGTGTGCCGCGATCTTGTAATATTTCCAAGTTGAGGGCATTGCATCGATACACTTCCAATTCAATCTTGCGGCTAACGAGCCTCCTCTAAATGTATATTTCGTCCAACGTTGCGCAAAACCGCTTCGCCGCACGGACGATGGTGTCCGAGAACACGCGGTCGCACAGCAGCCGCGGATGACAGTCCACGATGTTACGTAATGTCCGTGTCACCGGATGCTGTTACGAATTCGAGCTTGCAGCTGCGCCGTAGCAACTCAATGGGAAAAAATGTGTGCGGTGTCGCCCCAACGTGGGGTGCCGGAGGAGCTACACTTGAAGAAATGACGGAAGGCGAGCGGAATCCGGTGCGAAACGACAGGCCGAAAATATGCTGCTGATATTTCGAACCGGAGACGAACAACGCGCGACAAAGTCCGGGGGAGCGGCGTTTGCGACCTCTTTTCGCACGGCCGACGCTCCGGAGGCCGACCTAAGACGATCGAACCCAGTTTAATACGAGAAGATCGCATTTTGGGGTTGTTTTATGGTAATTTTGCAGTCTATGTCCCTCTGCCGTGGAATATTCCCTACCGTGCCAGTGTTAGAGGGGAGCAGGATGAGGGTGCGTGGCTATGTCTATTGAGACCAATTCCTCGGAACTGCAGGGCACAAGTCTTCCGGGTTTAAAATCGGCCAAACCAGCGCGGCTGGCTAGTGTATGCACGAATTTCGTAGTCATAGAGTTTTTGTCTGTTGCGGTAGCGGCATACCTTGCCCAAGCGGCTTATGAATACGTTGCCTATTCGCAGTTCGACAGAACAGCCGGCGTGCCCGCCGCATTAGCCCTTGCAACGCTTGTTTGTGTTATCTCACTCGCGTTTCGACAATTCATTGGAGTGCAGCGCCAGCCCTTACACACGTTGCTTTGGAACGGAATAGGAGCAGTTGCACTTGCGTTTTCGTGCTTTCTATCCTCCCTGTTTGTTTTGCGGTTGATGAACGATTATTCCCGTGGTGCCTTTGTCTTTCAGGCAATGGCAGTTAGCTTCGCAGTTTGCGCTGCCCGCGTGGGGTTTTATGTATGGCTGCAGTCGGCTATACGCGCCGGTGTGGTTGAAGCGCGACGAGTGGTATTGATCGGTAATGAACGCAACCGATCACAGTTTCCTGATTTGGTGAACTCGGCAGGCTTTCGAAGCATCGCATCGTTGCCATTTCCACATCATCGCAACACAACACCAAATCACGACAGCGTTGCCTTGATCGATACAAGAACGGCTCGGCGCATGATCGACTATTGCCGCTCCGCACACCCTGACGATATCGTCATCCTGTCATCGCAGGATGAATTGGCCGCAGCGCCCGAACTTGCACGGCTGCTATCGGAGCTCCCAGTCAACGTTCATATTGTCCCCCTCGGCACCGTCAATCCTTTCGGCACATCGCGGATAGCCGAACTGGGCGATCTAAAAACCCTCCAGGTTTCTCGACCACCGCTGTCTGTGTTTGACCGCGCTCTCAAACGGGCTTTCGACATTGTCGTGGCGGTAACAGCGCTGATTTTGCTTGCGCCGTTGATGATGATCGCTGCGGTCGCCGTGAAATTGGAATCCCCTGGTCCAATTTTCTTCTGGCAGAAACGCCACGGCTATAACAATTCGACGATCGAAGTGGCCAAGTTTCGAACGATGTTCGTCGAGCAGAATACTGACTGCTTCGTCCAGGCCACCCGCAACGATTCTCGCGTGACCCAGGTCGGCCGCCTTTTGCGCCGAACCAATATCGACGAACTCCCTCAACTCTTCAACGTGCTGATGGGTGACATGTCGATAGTCGGGCCTCGGCCTCACGCCACGGCTCACAACCAGATGTTCGAAGGGCGAATTTTGCCGTTTTCTCGTCGCCACAATATCAAGCCTGGGATTACAGGCTGGGCGCAAGTGAATGGCCATCGCGGGGAAACGGATACCCTCGAAAAAATGCAGCGACGCGTAGAGCACGATCTCTACTACATCGATAACTGGTCATTCATGCTTGACCTACAGATCATATTGTTGACGGTGTTTTCAAAGAAGTCTTACCTCAACGCCTACTAGGAATGAGGATTTCCATATCCCGCTTATCGCTCCGGGAGATGTTCGGGCAACGCGCGCTCGGCGCTGCTCAGGAAGGGCCCTTCGAGTCGACGTGCAGCGCGCTTGGATTCAGCGAGCAGGCTTACTTGAATGCCAAAAGAGCCAAGCTGTCGCCGCCACGGACGGACAAAGTGCGATGAGAATCCAATGCCAAACTATCTGCACTTGCATAGCCATAACCCCCGACGCATGCGCAAGCTAAAATCCAAACAAAAATAGCCGCAAAAGTCATTTGAGCACTATGTGTATTTTACATGTCAGCCATCGGGATTTTAGAAAATACGCTGCAGTGCAACCAATTATCTCTCCATCGGGTGGGAGCTTAGGTTGGGCAAGCCAATGGACCTAGGGGGCAGGAAATTCAGACTTGTCGCTTCAGCCCTGGTGCTTTCAACCGTGCAGGCTGCGGCCTGCTCCTTTGATACCGACTGTTCTCCTGGCAGCAAATGCGTCAAGCCGAGCGGGCGTGTGATTGGCATGTGCACAGGCGGCCAGTTTCCCGGAAATCGGTATGATAAAATGCCTTATAGTGATCCTTTTGACCCTAACCGCACCGCCGGAAGGACTTGCTCGTTCAATCTTGAATGCGGACCGGGGAATCACTGCCAGATGGGCACGGGAACGTATGGCGTATGCGTTCGGCCCTGACGACGTTCTGATCGACTAGGCGCGTATTTGACGCCTGAACGACTGCCTGAAGGTCAAATCGCCCGCGGCCCGCGCTCTAGATACCGGCTTTTTCGGTTCTGTGTGGCAAATCCAGCACAAATTCCGGCAGATTGCGGATGTACATTTGGTTCCCAAAAGACGCGCTCGCGGTGCGATAGGACTATCGGGTGCATCCAATCTGGCAAGGAGAACGCTGCATCAGATCAATCGTGCGATGCGCAGGTGAAGATCCTGACCGGTTCATCTGAGGCGTAGATGATGACGGTCTGATTCCTTGCGCGCTTGGGACCGGGGCATCCCTTGATATGCCTTGAGGGGACAGGGGGCTATGTTTAAAGGGTTCGTTCGCTGGGCCGCTGTCGTTGCGGTCGGGCTGCAGGTTGGGGGTTGCTTGACGGACTATGGTCCGGTCGTGTCCGATTCGGTACCTGCCGCGCCCTCCAGCGTTGCGTCTCGGCTCCAAAGCGGCGATCAAGTCAAAGTCATTGTCTTCGGAGAGGATGCACTCAGCGGCATCTATGACATAAGCCCGGCTGGCGCGATTACGATGCCGCTCATTGGATCGGTCGTGGCCGTCGGGCACACGACGGGAGAACTCGAGCGCGCGCTTACTAGGGCGTATGCAAGCGGCAAATTCCTACAAGAACCAAAGATCACCGTTTCCATTGCCAGTCTCCGTCCATTCTACGTCTTCGGCGAGGTCCTTACGCCGGGAAGATATGCCTACACCGATGGATTAGACGTCTTGGGGGCTGTCGCTACCGCGGGCGGCTTCACTTACCGCGCCAGCAGAAACTCAGTTCTGATCCGGCATCCAGGCGAAGAAGTTTGGCAACAATATTCCTTGGCAGCCCCTCAACTCATTGAACCAGGAGACGTTATCCGAGTTCCTGAGCGTTACTACTGACGGGCGTCGCATTGCCGATCGTCAATCGATCCAGCTGGCAAAGTGACGTGTGATGAATGGTCTTCAGGGTCTGGTATCACGGATCACGGCGGGTTGGATCAAAGGCCTGATCCTCTGCTCTGCTTTGATCGCAGGTGATCTCCAGTCGATAAACAGTGCGCTAGCGCAGGATTCCACCGCCACGCCGGCGCTTACGATCGCGCCACCGCCATCGATCCTGCCGCCGCCGACTGTTGCACAGCAGACATATAGCTCACAGACAAAGCAAACAATTCCGACCACCACAGGAGCGCCCTTTGCACCTCCCGTAGGCCCGCCGGGAGTGGCGACGCTGCCTAGTGGATCCGGAACGCTCTCGCTCGGTCAGTGGCTACTCACTCCGACACTCGGACTTTATACGCTCTACGATACCAATCTTTATTCGAGCCCGACGGTTCCGCTGAAGGGCCCGGGCGTGCATATACACCCTGCGCTTTCTGCTGAATACAATACGGGTCTTTATGACACGCAAGTCTATGGCAATATCGACAGCACTATCTATCCAACCCTCAATGATCAAAACAACACCTTCAATCGGCAGGCTGGGATCATTCAGAATTACTCCCCGTTGCCTGATTTGGTCTTCACAGCGCAGGGCGATTATACGCACAACACAAATGCCGCGGTCCTGCCAAATTCGCTGCCCACTCCAGTCTCTTCGGCGGGATCGCCATCTCCTTCGGGCACCGCTAGCGTTGTAGGTGCCGGCCAACAAACCGTGGTCAATCCGAACGACGTCTATACGGCGCAAGCCACAATTTATAAGGAATTCAATCGCGCGTTTGTTAGGTTGAATGGCTTAGTTGCCACGACGCAATTCGAGCAAAACTCCAGCTCAAAGTTACAATACGAAAACCTATGACGGAACTGGCGGGTTTTGGTTGACGCCTCAATTTTATGCCTTCGCGGATGGCATTCAGTCGTTCACCAATCCCGAAGTCGGCCTCGCCTCCAATTCTTTTCGCGCCAGAGGCGGCATCGGCTCGGGTCAGATCGGCCTGTTCCAGGGCTTTGTCTACTACGGTCAGCAAGGATCCGAGGTGAACAGCGGCGGCAAGGCCGGAGGCGATATTTATGGCGGCGCCATTTCCTATTTTCCAACCAGCGATTGGAACATGAGCTTTGGGGTTGACCGGCTGCGAAATATTTCCGACATCACTGCTGGTTCGCCGCTGGGCTTAGGCGGCTTGAGCTACGTTCCAGTTGGCGTCTCGCCAACTCAGTCGTTGCAAATTACCAGCCTGACATTCAAATCCAATTACACCTTTCTCTCCGCAGACTTTCGGCTATCTTGTGGCCAGCTATTCCCTAGGTGACCAAATCGGCGGGCCACCATTGCAGAATGTCGACCTGGTTTTCGATGTCGGTATTCAACATCAACTTTGGGATCATTTGTCGCTGATATTGGACTATCAGTATAGCAGCTTTAAGTCACCGACGCCCCAAACGAGTTTCACGCGCGATCTGGTTTCCCTTGGCGCGCTCTACAATTTCTAGGAATGCTACGACGATCTCGATCTGCACCAAAAAGCCGCCGCGCGTTTCGCCCAAGGCGCTTTAGCGTTCGTGCAAGCTATCGTGCGCATAGCGCAACAACGGCGACAGAAGATAAGAGATCACCGAACGTGAGCCGGTCTTTATCTCGACGGTGACCGCCATGCCGGGCGAAAGATTGGCTACTCCGCCATCGACCTGAATTTGTGTCCGATCAAGCGAGACATGCGCGGCATAGCTGAGTTCTTGACCTTTGGGTTCGCTACTCGTGCTCTCCGCACCATCCGGACTGTCCTTTTTCGTATCCGCTGGCACGTCTCGCGACAATAGCGTCCCGCGACACGCTCAAAACCTTCCCGTGCAGAAGGCCATAGCGCGTGAAATTGAACGTATCAACTTTGATCTGCGCTTCCTGGCCGGCGTGTATAAAGCCGATATCCCGGTTCGAAACCTTGGCCTCAACCTCGAGCACGGCGTCGGAGGGCACAACCACCGCTAATTGTTGCGCTGGCGTCACCACGCCTCCTACAGTGTGGACGGCGAGCTGCTGCACGACCCCGTCCACCGGAAGCAGTCAAAATCTGCTGCTTCGTTCGCTCCTTCGCCTTTTCGAGATCGCTCCTCAAGCCTCCAGCTTTGCGCTCGGCTTCCGCGAGATCACTGAACAAGTTGCGATGAAACTCAGCCACGGCCTGAGCACGGGCGGCCGTAATCGCAGCCACCGCAGCATTCGCTTCTACTAGGCGGTCTTTTTCAATGGCAGTATCTTTCTGGTTTTCCGTCAGTTGTTGGAGATTCTCTAGGTAGGTGATCTTAGACCCCAGTTCCTTATCAACGAAGTCCTTTTCTGATATCGACCCGCTGCGCAATAATTGGTTCGTCAGCTTCCAGTTTATCGATAGTGGCGACAATCGTATCCCGTTCCGCTGCTTTTTGCGCCCGCTGACCGTCAAGCGAGGCAAGCTTGGCTCGATATTCCTCTATCTGCTGGAATAGAAATTTTCGCTCCATGGAGATGAGATCCGGACTGGCCCCCGAAGGCGGCTGAAATTCGCTTTCCGGATTATCGCTGTTGTCGAGCTCGGCGCGCAATCGGGCAACGTCCAATTGTGCGGCAATAAGATCACCTCTGATATGCCCCTGCTCGGCTTCCGTCATCGTCGGATCAAGCTCGATCAGCACATCGCCGGCTTTGACGCTCTGGCCGTCGTGAACGTTAATGGCACGCACGACGCCAATCTCCAAAGGCTGTATCACCTTAACGCGGCCGCTCGGGACGATTTCCCCGGTCGCAGACGCAACGATGTCGACGTGACCGACGCTCGCCCAAATCAGTGCCAGGCAAAAGATCGCAACGAGCGTCGCACCGATTGCGCGACCAATCGGCGACGGTGGCGTTTCGACGATTTCAAGAGCTGCCGGCAGAAAGGCGCGCTCGTCCTTGCTCGCGCCGTTCTCGCGTGACGGGAACGATATTATGTTCTTCGTGGCAGCAAGTGCAGCTTTAGCCGATTTCATGGATGCCGCTCTGCATTCGGTAGAGGCTTGCGTACCGGCCTCCGCCGCGAAGAAGCTCGTCGTGCGTCCCATCCTCGATAAGACGCCCGTGGTCGAGCGTGAGAATGCGGTCAGCAAAGCGGACGGTCGACAGGCGATGGGCGACGATGAAGACTGTGCGGCCCTTTGCGATACGCGCCATATTTTGTTGGATAATCCGCTCGCTTTCATAGTCGAGCGCGCTGGTCGCCTCGTCGAAAATCAAGATACGCGGCTCGCACAGCAGCGCGCGAGCAATCGCAACCCGCTGACGCTGACCGCCCGAAAGGCTGTTGCCACGTTCCCCGACGATCGTGTCATAGCCTTCCGGAAGCTCCAGGATGAAGTCATGAGCGCCGGCGAGCGTCGCCGCCGCGATGACGCGATCGATCGGCATGCCAGGCTCGGCAAGCGCGATATTGTCGCGGATCGAGCGGTTGAAAAGAATGTTTTCCTGCAACACGCAGCCCAACTGGCGACGTAACCAGGTGCTATCGACCATCGCGAGATCGACGCCGTCGACGAGAACGCGTCCACTCTCAGGCACGTAGAGGCGCTGGATGAGCTTGGCGAGCGTGCTCTTACCCGAGCCGGATGGACCGACAATGCCAACGACTTGGCCGGCTGGAACGTTGAAACTCACGTCGCGCAATACCTCCGGTCCGTCGATGCGATAGCGGAACGTGACATGGTCGAACACCACATTGCCGAGGATAGGTGGCAATGCGGCCCGACCGGTAGTGAGTGCTGGCTCGGTTTGCGTATTGAGGATGTCACCGAGCCGCGCGACCGACAGGCGCGCTTGGTGAAAATCCTGCCACATCTGTGCGAGCCGCAGGACCGGCGTGCTCACTCGTCCCGCAAGGATGTTAAAGGCGACCAACTCGCCGATTGTGAGAGTGCCTTCGATCACAAGTCTAGCACCAAAATATAAGATCGCGGCGGTAACGAGCTTGCTGATGAATTGTACGCTTTGGCTCGCAGTGTTGCTCAGGCTGATGACGCGAAAGCTCGCGGCGACATAGCCCGCGAGTTGCTCTTCCCATCGACGCTGCATTTGCGGCTCGACGGCCATTGACTTGAGCGTCTCGACGCCGGTTACACTCTCGACCAGAAACGCCTGGTTCTCTGCGCCGCGCGCAAACTTGTCGTCGAGCCGTTGACGGAACAGCGGCGTCGCAGCCGCTGATATGCCAATATAGAACGGGAACGAACCAATCACGATAAAGGTGAGGAGCGGCGAATAGATGAACATCACCACCAGGAAAATGACGGTGAAGAACAAATCGATCGCCAATGTCAGCGCCGAGCTGGTCAGGAAGTTGCGGATGTTTTCGAGCTCGCGCACACGCGCTACCGTATCGCCGACGCGCCGTGCCTGGAAATAGGCAAGCGGCAGCGCCAACAGATGACGGAATAGCCGCGCACCCAGCTCGACATCGATGCGGTTAGTCGTATGAGAGAAAAGATAGGTGCGCAGCACGCCGAGGATCGTCTCGAACAGCGCAATGGTCACGAGCCCGATGACGAGCACATCGAGCGTACTCAAGGTGCGATTGACCAGCACCTTGTCGATGACGACCTGGAAGAAGAGTGGCGAGACGAGCGCGAAGAGCTGCAGGAAGAACGAGGCGACCAGAACCTCGCCTAGCAGATGGCGATACTTGTGGATGGCGCCGAGAAACCAGCTGATGTCAAAGCGGCGGGAAAGCTCCGCTAGCCCCGCACGACCCGCCATCAGCACGAGACCGCCGTCCCAGACCGCCTCGAACTCTTCGCGCGACATGAGCACCGGTCGCGGCGACAACGGATCTTGGACGATGATCTTATCCTCACTGGCCTTGCCGAGGAGGAGATAGCGGCCGTCGCGCAACGTCGCGATTCCGGGCAACGGCGTCTTGGACAACCGCTGCCATTTTGACTGATAGGCTCCGCGCCTTAAGCCCGAAGTCCTTGGCGCAGCGCAGCATTTCGGGAAGGCCGATTTCGGTACCGTACCGGTGACGGATCTGTTCGGCGTCCGCGGCTATGCCGTGGACCCGCAGCAACAGTACAAGCGCTGTCAGCCCCGTTGGCGGAGCCTGCAATTCAGGGCTTTCAGACACCCGAACACCCCCGTCTGAAACTATAATTTACTAAATGATCGTGAAACGCTGGGCAACACAAGCTACGCCGCGGAAGGTCCCAGGACCCAGCCAATTCCCGATTCGTCTCCCCTTTGACTACAATCATCGCTGGCCATGGCAAAAGCTTGACCGCAAAACTGTCAAACACGGCATTTCGGGGCGTAGTTGAGTGTAGTTCGCCAAGCTTGCTATCGGGTAAATAGCAAGTGCATTGGCCGTTGTATGCAATTCTGGACACAACCGGCGCCCAGTGCTTCGCCGACAGTCGACCGGATATCGTTGTCCCGGCGCGAGGGCATACTAGCTCTGTCCGCACGCGGCTCAATCGCGCGATATTGCAACTGCAGGGATCATTGAAATCGACGCCGCTCGCCACAGCTGAATATTGACGTCCCTCACCACAATACGTCCTTTAGTGCGTCCACCTCCCGAAATCTTCCGAGCCATAATGGTTGCGGCGAACGCACTTTGTGCTTAGGCATGCGTTGGATGGGTCAACAGCGACTGCTGATTTTCCGGTAGAGCGGCAATCTGGATTCCACCGCCGCCGTCGCTCGCGGATGAGAAGCTCGCCGCCGTATATTGACCCAGCAAAGTGATGCTCGCTGTGTGGGTACCGTCCGCGACGGTAAGCGTCCCGCTCGTATTATTGCTGGCTTCCGTAAAGCTCAGCTTTGACGACGCAAAATTGACGCCGGTAAAATCGATGACCTGGCTCGGGCTTGCAAACCCCGCAACGAGCATGTCGTAAGTTCCCGTCCCGTCGAGCTTGAGTAATCCCCCGCCCGTAAAGTCGATTGTGCTGTTTCCCGCAAGAGCCCCGTCCTCTAGCTCGAGCGCACCGCCGTTGACTGTTGCACCACTGACCGTGCCCCCAGCGAAAGCGAGTTCGTTGCCGCCGTTATTGATCGTCGTGTTACTCGCCACACCGCCCGCCTCGACAATCTGATAGCCGCCGCCATCGACAGTCGTACTGCTGGCCGTACCGTAGTCGTACTGAGTGCCGCCGCTATTGACCGTTGCGCCACTTGACGTGCTGTCCACAGCGACACTTTGAGAGCCATTACTCGTGGCGGAAGAATTTTGCGATAAGGGCGGATCGACTACCAACGTTCCACCGCTTCCATCGCTGGAGAGCGTGAATGTCGAGTTGAGATAATTACCAACCAGCGAAATATTCGCGGTGTCATTGAGCGCGTCGCTCACTGTCAGGATTCCGCCGGTCGAGGTGCCCGCGTAGGATTCCGTCGCCGATCCGAATGCAATGTCTTTCAGATCAATGACATCTGAGCTGGAGACATTGCCATTGCCGGTAAGCCCGATTACCTGGCCGCTGAATGTCGAAGAGTGATCGAGGATTAGTGTCCCTGTTGAGCCTTGGAACGTAACTGAGCCGGTATCGGCGCCAGCTAGTTCGAGGCTTGCGCCTGCGGCGATGGTGGCGGCCTGTGTTAAGGGGCTTAACGTCAACAAAATGTTGCCCGTCACCTGAATCACTGTCGTGGAAGAGCCAATGAGGCCGTCGCCATTGATGTCCTGATTGAAGATCGGCTCAAATGATTCCAGCGCTGTGCTGCTTCCCGACACGACGCCGATCAGGTTTGAGATATAGTTGCCGCTGCTGTCGGTATTCCAGACCGTGTATTCGCTGGCGGCGCCGAACTGATAGGCAATGTCATAGCCGCTCGCGGTCTGCACCGCGGCAATCGGCGCCCAGGAGCCAAATTGCCCCACCGTGACCGGCGCGCCGTTGAATTCCAGTTCGGGTCCCGAGCCGCCTGTCCCATCGAGGAAATAATTATTGCCAACCTGCGTTAGGCTGGTCGTGCCATACGCGCTCGTGTCCGTTTGGATAACGTTCGTGTTCGTTTGGACAACTACGCCAGTCGTGTCGATCTGCAGGGTGCCGGCCGGATTGGTCACCGCCCCGGTCATGGTCGCTGCCGTGCCGGCGCCGTTACTGATCGTGCCGCCATTGGCGTTGTAGGCGGTCACCGCAAGATCGGCGGTGTTCTGGCCGGCGCCGACCGTGTAGCTGAAGGTCAGCGCGCCCGTGCCCGAGCCGCCGCTATAGGTCGCCACGCCGCCATCGTTGAGGGCGAGCGTCGGCGTGCCGCCGGTGGTGTTGACCGTCACCGCCTCGCTCATGTTCACCGTCAAGGTGACCACGCTGCCTGTCGTCAGGTCGCCGCTGCCGCTGCTGATGCCAGTGCCCGAGGTCGTCACCGACGACACCGCAGGCGTCGTCGTGTCGATCTGCAGCGTGCCGGCCGGATTGGTCACCGCCCCGGTCATGGTCGCCGCCGTGCCGGCGTTGCTGATCGTGCCGCCATTGGCATTGTAGGCGGTCACCGCCAGGTCGGACGTGTTCTGGCCGGCGCCGACCGTGTAGCTGAAGGTCAGCGCGCTGGTGCCAGAGCCGCCGGTGTAGGTTGCGGTGCCGCCATCGTTGAGGGTCAGCGTCGGCGTCCCGCCGGTCGTGTTGACCGTCACAGTCTCGTTCAGGTTTACAGTTAGCGTTACCACGCCGCCGGTCGTCAGATCGCCGGAGCCAGCCGTGATGCCGGTGCCCGACGTCGTCACCGACGATACCGCAGGCGTCGTGACGCCGGTCTGTGGAATGCCAATGACGCCGTCGCCATTGATGTCCTGATTGAAGATCGGCTCAAATGATTCCAGCGTAGTGCTGCTTCCCGACACGACGCCGATCAGGTTCGAGATGTAATTGCCGCTGCTGTCGGTATTCCAGACCGTGTATTGGCTGGAGGTGCCGAGCTGGTAGGCAATGTCATAGCCGCTCGCGGTCTGCACCGCGCCGATCGGCGTCCAGGAGCCAAATTGGCCGACCGTGACCGGCGCGCCGTTGAATTTCAGTTCGGGTCCCGAGCCGCCTGGGCCATCGAGGTAATAATTATTGCCCACCTGCGTTAGGCTGGTGGTGCCATACGCGCTCGTGTCCGTTTGGATAACTATGCCCGTGGTGTCGATCTGCAGCGTGCCGGCCGGATTGGTCACCGCCCCGGTCATCGTCGCCGCCGTGCCGGCGCCGTTACTGATCGTGCCGCCATTGGCGTTGTAGGCGGTCACTGCAAGATCGGCGGTGTTCTGGCCGGCGCCGACCGTGTAGCTGAAGGTCAGCGCGCTGCGTGCCGGAGCCGCCGGTATAGGTTGCGGTGCCGCCGTCGTTGAGGGTCAGCGTCGGCGTGCCGCCGGTCGTGTTGACCGTCACCGCCTCGCTCATGTTCACCGTGAAGGTGACCACGTTGCCGGTCGTCAGATCGCCGGAGCCAGCCGTGATGCCGCTGCCCGACGTCGTCACCGACGATACCGCAGGCGTCGTCGTGTCGATCTGCAGCGTGCCGGCCGGATTGGTCACCGCCCCGGTCATGGTCGCCGCCGTGCCGGCGCCGTTACTGATCGTGCCGCCGTTGGCGTTGTAGGCGGTCACCGCAAGATCAGCGGTGTTCTGGCCGGCGCCGACCGTGTAGCTGAAGGTCAGCGCACTACTGCCCGAGCCGCCGACATAGGTCGCCGTGCCGCCGTCGTTGAGGGTCAGCGTCGGCGTGCCGCCGGTCGTGTTGACCGTCACTGCCTCGTTCAGGTTTACAGTTAGCGTTACCACGCTGCCGGTCGTCAGATCGCCGGAGCCGCGCGTGATGCCGGTGCCCGACGTCGTCACCGACGACACCGCAGGCGTCGTCGTGTCGACGATGACACCGGTGAAAGTCTCCGGCAGGCCGGCGGTGCTCAGCGCATTGCCGGCAAGGTCGGTGACGGTGCCGCTGACCCCGGTCACCGCCAGTGCCGGCGTATTCTGACCGGCGCCGACCGTGTAGCTGAAGGTCAGCGTATTGGACCCGGAGCCGCTGACATAACTGGCGGTGCCGCCGTCGTTGAGCGTCAGCGTCGGCGTGCCGGTGACGCTCACCGCCTCGCTCATGTTGAGCGTCAGCGTCAGCGTGCTGCCAGCATTGTAGTCGCCGGCACTCGCCGCCACCGACGACACCGTCGGTGGCGTGGTGTCGATCTGCGGGCTGCCCTGCGCAAGACCGCTCAGCGAAAGATTGGCGGCATTGCCGGCGCCATCGGCAATGGTGGCGCTGTTCAGATTGACCGCCGTCACCATCAGGTCGGGGGTATTCTGGCCGGCCAGCACCGTGTAGCTGAAGGTCAGCGCATTGCTGCCAGAGCCGCCGCTATAGGTCGCCACGCCGCCGTCGTTGAGCGTCAGCGTCGGCGTGCCGCCGGTCGTGTTGACCGTCACCGCCTCGCTCATGGTCAGCGTATAGGTAACGGTTTTGCCGGCTTTGAGGTGACCGCTCGACGGCGTCTCCGACAATTGCGCTGATCACCGGCGTCGTCGTGTCGATCTGCAGCGTGCCGGCCGGATTGGTCACCGCCCCGGTCATCGTCGCTGCGCGTGCCGGCGCCGTTGGCGATCGTGCCGCCATTGGCGTTGTAGGCCGTCACCGCCAGATCGGACGGTGTTCTGGCCGGCGCCGACCGTGTAGCTGAAGGTCAGCGCGCTGGTGCCCGAGCCGCCGGTATAGGTCGCCACGCCGCCATCGTTGAGCGTCAGCGTCGGCGTGCCGCCGGTCGTGTTGACCGTCACCGCCTCGCTCATGTTCACCGTCAAGGTGACCACGTTGCCTGTCGTCAGATCGCCGGTGCCGCTGCTGATGCCGGTGCCCGACGTCGTCACCGACGATACCGCAGGCGTCGTCGTGTCGACGATGACACCGGCTGAAAGTCTCCGGCAGGCCGGCGGTGCTCAGCGCATTGCCGGCAAGGTCGGTGACGGTGCCGCTGACCCCGGTCACCGCCAGTGCCGACGTATTCTGGCCGGCGCCGACCGTGTAGCTGAAGGTCAGCGTATTGGACCCGGAGCCGCTGACATAACTGGCGGTGCCGCCGTCGTTGAGCGTCAGCGTCGGCGTGCCGGTGACGTTCACCGCCTCGCTCATATTGAGCGTCAGCGTCAGCGTGCTTGCCGGCATTGTAGTCGCCGGCACTCGCCGCCACCGATGCATACCGTCGGCGTCGTGGTGTCGATCTGCAGCGTGCCGGCCGGATTGGTCACCGCCCCGGTCATGGTCGCCGCCGTGCCGGCGCCGTTGCTGATCGTGCCGCCGTTGGCGTTGTAGGCCGTCACCGCCAGATCGGCGGTGTTCTGCCCGGCGCCGACCGTGTAGCTGAAGGTCAGCGCATTGGTGCCCGGAGCCGCTGACATAGCTGGCGGTGCCGCCGTCGTTGAGCGTCAGCGTCGGCGTGCCGGTGACCGTCACCGCCTCGCTCATGGCTGACGGTGAAGGTGACCACGTTGCCGGTCGTCAGATCGCCGGAGCCGCCGTGATGCCGGTGCCCGACGTCGTCACCGACGACACCGCAGGCGTCGTGGTGTCGATCTGCAGTGTGCCGGCCGGATTGGTCACCGCCCCGGTCATGGTCGGCCGCCGTGCCGGCGCCGTTGCTGATCGTGCCGCCGTTGGCGTTGTAGGCCGTCACCGCCAGATCGGCGGTGTTCTGGCCGGCGCCAACCGTGTAGCTGAAGGTCAGCGCGCTGCTGCCGGAGCCGCCGGTATAGGTCGCGGTGCCGCCGTCGTTGAGCGTCAGCGTCGGCGTGCCGCCGGTCGTGTTGACCGTCACCGCCTCGCTCATCGCGACGGTGAACGTAACCGTCTTGCCAACCCCGAGGTCGCCGCTACCGCTGGTGATGCCGGTGCCCGACGTCGTCACCGACGATACCGCAGGCGTCGTCGTGTCGATCTGCAGCGTGCCGGCCGGATTGGTCACCGCCCCGGTCATGGTCGCCGCCGTGCCGGCGCCGTTGCTGATCGTGCCGCCATTGGCGTTGTAGGCGGTCACCGCAAGATCGGCGGTGTTCTGCCCGGCGCCGACCGTGTAGCTGAAGGTCAGCGCGCTGGTGCCCGAGCCGCCGGTGTAGGTCGCCACGCCGCCATCGTTGAGGGTCAGCGTCGGCGTGCCGCCGGTCGTGTTGACCGTCACCGCCTCGCTCAGGTTGACCGTCAGCGTGACCACGCTTGCCGGTCGTCGAGATCGCCGGTGCCGCTGGTGATACCGGTGCCCGACGTCGTCACCGACGACACCGCAGGCGTCGTGGTGTCGACGATGACGCCGGTGAAAGTCTCCGGCAGGCCGGCGGTGCTCAGCGCATTGCCGGCAAGGTCGGTGACGGTGCCGCTGACGCCGGTCACCGCCAGTGCCGACGTATTCTGACCGGCGCCGACCGTGTAGCTGAAGGTCAGCGTATTGGACCCGGAGCCGCTGACATAACTGGCGGTGCCGCCGTCGTTGAGCGTCAGCGTCGGCGTGCCGGTGACGTTCACCGCCTCGCTCATGTTGAGCGTCAGCGTCAGCGTGCTTGCCGGCATTGTAGTCGCCGGCACTCGCCGCCACCGATGCAATCGTCGGTGGCGTGGTGTCGATCTGCGGGCTGCCCTGGGCAAGACCGCTCAGCGAAAGATTGGCGGCATTGCCGGCGCCATCGGCAATGGTGGCGCCGTTCAGATTGACCGCCGTCACCATCAGGTCGGGGTATTCTGACCGGCCAGCACCGTGTAGCTGAAGGTCAGCGCATTGCTGCCGGAGCCGCCGACTATAAGTGGCGGTGCCGCCGTCGTTGAGCGTCAGCGTCGGCGTGCCGCGTGACGTTCACCGCCTCGCTCATGGTCAGCGTATAGGTAACGGTCTTGCCGGCGTTGAGATCGCCGCTCGACGGCGTCTCCGCAATCGCGCTGATCACCGGCGTCGTGGTGTCGATCTGCAGGGTGCCGGCCTGATTGGTCACCGCCCCGGTCATCGTCGCCGCCGTGCCGGCGCCGTTGCTGATCGTGCCGCCGTTGGCGTTGTAGGCGGTCACTGCCAGATCGGCAGTGTTCTGGCCGGCGCCGACCGTGTAGCTGAAGGTCAGCGCACTGGTGCCCGAGCCGCCGGTGTAGGTCGCCACGCCGCCATCGTTGAGCGTCAGCGTCGGCGTGCCGCCGGTGGTGTTGACCGTCACCGCCTCGCTCATGTTCGACCGTCAAGGTGACCACGCTGCCTGTCGTCAGGTCGCCGCTGCCGCTGCTGATGCCGGTGCCCGACGTCGTCACCGACGACACCGCAGGCGTCGTCGTGTCGATCTGCAGCGTGCCGGCCGGATTGGTCACCGCCCCGGTCATGGTCGCCGCCGTGCCGGCGTTGCTGATCGTGCCGCCATTGGCATTGTAAGCGGTCACCGCCAGGTCGGACGTGTTCTGGCCGGCACCGACCGTGTAGCTGAAGGTCAGCGCGCTGGTGCCAGAGCCGCCGGTATAGGTCGCGGTGCCGCCATCGTTGAGCGTCAGCGTCGGCGTGCCGCCGGTCGTGTTGACCGTCACAGTCTCGTTCAGGTTTACAGTTAGCGTTACCACGCTTGCCGGTCGTCAGATCGCCGGAGCCAGCCGTGATGCCGGTGCCCGACGTCGTCACCGACGATACCGCAGGCGTCGTGACGCCGGTCTGTGGAACGCCAATGACGCCATCGCCATTGATGTCCTGATTGAAGATCGGCTCAAATGATTCCAGCGTAGTGCTGCTTCCCGACACGACGCCGATCAGGTTCGAGATGTAATTGCCGCTGCTGTCGGTATTCCAGACCGTGTATTGGCTGGAGGTGCCGAGCTGGTAGGCAATGTCATAGCCGCTCGCGGTCTGCACCGCGCCGATCGGCGTCCAGGAGCCAAATTGGCCGACCGTGACCGGCGCGCCGTTGAATTTCAGTTCGGGTCCCGAGCCGCCTGGGCCATCGAGGTAATAATTATTGCCCACCTGCGTTAGGCTGGTCGCGCCATACGCGCTCGTGTCCGTTTGGATAACTATGCCCGTGGTGTCGATCTGCAGCGTGCCGGCCGGATTGGTCACCGCCCCGGTCATCGTCGCTGCCGTGCCGGCGCCGTTGCTGATCGTGCCGCCGTTGGCGTTGTAGGCGGTCACCGCAAGATCGGCGGTGTTCTGGCCGGCGCCGACCGTGTAGCTGAAGGTCAGTGCGCTCGTGCCGGAGCCGCCGGTGTAGGTCGCCACGCCGCCATCGTTGAGGGTCAGCGTCGGCGTGCCGCCGGTCGTGTTGACCGTCACCGCCTCGCTCATGTTCACCGTCAAGGTGACCACGTTGCCTGTCGTCAGATCGCCGCTGCCGCTGCTGATGCCGCTGCCCGACGTCGTCACCGACGATACCGCAGGCGTCGTCGTGTCGACGATGACACCGGTGAAAATCTCCGGCAGGCCGGCGGTGCTCAGCGCATTGCCGGCAAGGTCGGTGACGGTGCCGCTGACCCCGGTCACCGCCAGTGCCGACGTATTCTGGCCGGCGCCGACCGTGTAGCTGAAGGTCAGCGTATTGGACCCGGAGCCGCTGACATAACTGGCGGTGCCGCCGTCGTTGAGCGTCAGCGTCGGCGTGCCGGTGACGTTCACCGCCTCGCTCATGTTGAGCGTCAGCGTCAGCGTGTTGCCAGCATTGTAGTCGCCGGCACTTGCCGACACCGATGCGATCGTCGGCGTCGTCGTGTCGATCTGCAGCGTGCCGGCCGGATTGGTCACCGCCCCGGTCATCGTCGCTGCCGTGCCGGCGCCGTTGCTGATCGTGCCGCCGTTGGCATTGTAGGCGGTCACCGCAAGATCGGCGGTGTTCTGCCCGGCGCCGACCGTGTAGCTGAAGGTCAGCGCATTGGTGCCCGAGCCGCTGACTATAGCTGGCGGTGCCGCCGTCGTTGAGCGTCAGCGTCGGCGTGCCGGTGACGTTCACCGCCTCGCTCATGGCGACGGTGAAGGTGACCACGCTGCCGGTCGTCAGATCGCCGGAGCCAGCCGTGATGCCGGTGCCCGACGTCGTCACCGACGACACCGCAGGCGTCGTCGTGTCGATCTGCAGTGTGCCGGCCGGATTGGTCACCGCCCCGGTCATGGTCGCCGCCGTGCCGGCGCCGTTGCTGATCGTGCCGCCATTGGCGTTGTAGGCGGTCACCGCAAGATCGGCGGTGTTCTGGCCGGCGCCAACCGTGTAGCTGAAGGTCAGTGTGCTGCTGCCGGAGCCGCCGGTATAGGTCGCGGTGCCGCCATCGTTGAGCGTCAGCGTCGGCGTGCCGCCGGTCGTGTTGACCGTCACCGCCTCGCTCATCGCGACGGTGAACGTAACTGTCTTGCCAACCCCGAGGTCGCCGCTACCGCTGGTGATGCCGGTGCCCGAC
Organism: uncultured Alphaproteobacteria bacterium; assembly: GCA_963761185.1. Classification (GTDB taxonomy): domain Bacteria; phylum Pseudomonadota; class Alphaproteobacteria; order Rhizobiales; family Xanthobacteraceae; genus BOG-931. Next base: position 1,654,607 of record CAVXFY010000009.1, on the reverse strand, counting down.
GTCGTCACCGACGACACCGCAGGCGTCGTCGTGTCGATCTGCAGTGTGCCGGCCGGATTGGTCACCGCCCCGGTCATGGTCGCTGCCGTGCCGGCGCCGTTGCTGATCGTGCCGCCGTTGGCGTTGTAGGCGGTCACCGCAAGATCGGCGGTGTTCTGGCCGGCGCCAACCGTGTAGCTGAAGGTCAGTGCGCTGCTGCCGGAGCCGCCGGTATAGGTTGCGGTGCCGCCATCGTTGAGCGTCAGCGTCGGCGTGCCGCCGGTCGTGTTGACCGTCACCGCCTCGCTCATCGCGACGGTGAACGTGACCGTCTTGCCAACCGCCGAGGTCGCCGCTAGCCGCTGGTGATGCCGGTGCCCGACGTCGTCACCGACGATACCGCAGGCGTCGTCGTGTCGATCTGCAGCGTGCCGGCCGGATTGGTCACCGCCCCGGTCATGGTCGCCGCCGTGCCGGCGCCGTTGCTGATCGTGCCGCCATTGGCGTTGTAGGCGGTCACCGCAAGATCGGCGGTGTTCTGCCCGGCGCCGACCGTGTAGCTGAAGGTCAGCGCGCTGGTGCCCGAGCCGCCGGTATAGGTCGCCACGCCGCCATCGTTGAGCGTCAGCGTCGGCGTGCCGCCGGTCGTGTTGACCGTCACCGCCTCGCTCATGGCGACGGTGAAGGTGACCACGCCGCCGGTCGTCAGATCGCCGGAGCCAGCCGTGATGCCGGTGCCCGACGTCGTCACCGACGACACCGCAGGCGTCGTCGTGTCGATCTGCAGTGTGCCGGCCGGATTGGTCACCGCCCCGGTCATGGTCGCCGCCGTGCCGGCGCCGTTGCTGATCGTGCCGCCATTGGCGTTGTAGGCGGTCACCGCAAGATCGGCGGTGTTCTGGCCGGCGCCAACCGTGTAGCTGAAGGTCAGTGCGCTGCTGCCGGAGCCGCCGGTATAGGTCGCGGTGCCGCCATCGTTAAGCGTCAGCGTCGGCGTGCCGCCGGTCGTGTTGACCGTCACCGCTTCGCTCATCGCGACGGTGAACGTAACTGTCTTGCCAACCCCGAGGTCGCCGCTAGCCGCTGGTGATGCCGGTGCCCGACGTCGTCACCGACGATACCGCAGGCGTCGTCGTGTCGATCTGCAGCGTGCCGGCCGGATTGGTCACCGCCCCGGTCATGGTCGCCGCCGTGCCGGCGCCGTTGCTGATCGTGCCGCCATTGGCGTTGTAGGCGGTCACCGCAAGATCGGCGGTGTTCTGCCCGGCGCCGACCGTGTAGCTGAAGGTCAGCGCGCTCGTGCCCGAGCCGCCGGTGTAGGTCGCCACGCCGCCATCGTTGAGCGTCAGCGTCGGCGTGCCGCCGGTCGTGTTGACCGTCACCGTCTCGCTCATGGTTTACAGTTAGCGTTACCACGCCGCCGGTCGTCAGATCGCCGGAGCCAGCCGTGATGCCGGTGCCCGACGTCGTCACCAACGACACCGCAGGCGTCGTCGTGTCGATCTGCAGCGTGCCGGCCGGATTGGTCACCGCCCCGGTCATGGTCGCCGCCGTGCCGGCGCCGTTGCTGATCGTGCCGCCGTTGGCATTGTAGGCGGTCACCGCAAGATCGGCGGTGTTCTGCCCGGCGCCGACCGTGTAGCTGAAGGTCAGCGCATTGGACCCGGAGCCGCTGACATAACTGGCGGTGCCGCCGTCGTTGAGCGTCAGCGTCGGCGTGCCGGTGACGTTCACCGCCTCGCTCATGGCGACGGTGAAGGTGACCACGCTGCCGGTCGTCAGATCGCCGGAGCCAGCCGTGATGCCGGTGCCCGACGTCGTCACCGACGACACCGCAGGCGTCGTCGTGTCGATCTGCAGCGTGCCGGCCGGATTGGTCACCGCCCCGGTCATGGTCGCCGCCGTGCCGGCGCCGTTGCTGATCGTGCCGCCGTTGGCATTGTAGGCGGTCACCGCAAGATCGGCGGTGTTCTGCCCGGCGCCGACCGTGTAGCTGAAGGTCAGCGTATTGGACCCGGAGCCGCTGACATAACTGGCGGTGCCGCCGTCGTTGAGCGTCAGCGTCGGCGTGCCGGTGACGTTCACCGCCTCGCTCATGGCGACGGTGAAGGTGACCACGCCGCCGGTCGTCAGATCGCCGGAGCCAGCCGTGATGCCGGTGCCCGACGTCGTCACCGACGACACCGCAGGCGTCGTCGTGTCGATCTGCAGTGTGCCGGCCGGATTGGTCACCGTCCCGGTCATGGTCGCCGCCGTGCCGGCGCCGTTGCTGATCGTGCCGCCGTTGGCGTTGTAGGCGGTCACCGCAAGATCGGCGGTGTTCTGGCCGGCGCCAACCGTGTAGCTGAAGGTCAGTGTGCTGCTGCCGGAGCCGCCGGTATAGGTTGCGGTGCCGCCATCGTTGAGCGTCAGCGTCGGCGTGCCGCCGGTCGTGTTGACCGTCACCGCTTCGCTCATCGCGACGGTGAACGTAACTGTCTTGCCAACCCCGAGGTCGCCGCTACCGCTGGTGATGCCGGTGCCCGACGTCGTCACCGACGATACCGCAGGCGTCGTCGTGTCGATCTGCAGCGTGCCGGCCGGATTGGTCACCGCCCCGGTCATGGTCGCCGCCGTGCCGGCGCCGTTGCTGATCGTGCCGCCATTGGCGTTGTAGGCGGTCACCGCAAGATCGGCGGTGTTCTGCCCGGCGCCGACCGTGTAGCTGAAGGTCAGCGCGCTCGTGCCCGAGCCGCCGGTGTAGGTCGCCACGCCGCCATCGTTGAGCGTCAGCGTCGGCGTGCCGCCGGTCGTGTTGACCGTCACCGCCTCGCTCATGGCGACGGTGAAGGTGACCACGCCGCCGGTCGTCAGATCGCCGGAGCCAGCCGTGATGCCGGTGCCCGACGTCGTCACCGACGACACCGCAGGCGTCGTCGTGTCGATCTGCAGCGTGCCGGCCGGATTGGTCACCGCCCCGGTCATGCGTCGCCGCCGTGCCGGCGCCGTTGCTGATCGTGCCGCCGTTGGCGTTGTAGGCGGTCACCGCAAGATCGGCGGTGTTCTGCCCGGCGCCGATCGTGTAGCTGAAGGTCAGCGTATTGGACCCGGAGCCGCTGACATAACTGGCGGTGCCGCCGTCGTTGAGCGTCAGCGTCGGCGTGCCGGTGACGTTCACCGCCTCGCTCATGGCGACGGTGAAGGTGACCACGCCGCCGGTCGTCAGATCGCCGGAGCCAGCCGTGATGCCGCTGCCCGACGTCGTCACCGACGACACCGCAGGCGTCGTCGTGTCGATCTGCAGTGTGCCGGCCGGATTGGTCACCGCCCCGGTCATGGTCGCTGCCGTGCCGGCGCCGTTGCTGATCGTGCCGCCGTTGGCGTTGTAGGCGGTCACCGCAAGATCGGCGGTGTTCTGGCCGGCGCCAACCGTGTAGCTGAAGGTCAGCGTGCTCGTGCCCGAGCCGCCGGTGTAGGTCGCCACGCCGCCATCGTTAAGCGTCAGCGTCGGCGTGCCGCCGGTCGTGTTGACCGTCACCGCCTCGCTCATCGCGACGGTGAACGTAACTGTCTTGCCAACCCCGAGGTCGCCGCTACCGCTGGTGATGCCGGTGCCCGACGTCGTCACCGACGATACCGCAGGCGTCGTCGTGTCGATCTGCAGCGTGCCGGCCGGATTGGTCACCGCCCCGGTCATGGTCGCCGCCGTGCCGGCGCCGTTGCTGATCGTGCCGCCATTGGCGTTGTAGGCGGTCACCGCAAGATCGGCGGTGTTCTGCCCGGCGCCGACCGTGTAGCTGAAGGTCAGCGCGCTCGTGCCCGAGCCGCCGGTGTAGGTCGCCACGCCGCCATCGTTAAGCGTCAGCGTCGGCGTGCCGCCGGTCGTGTTGACCGTCACCGTCTCGCTCAGGTTTACAGTTAGCGTTACCACGCCGCCGGTCGTCAGATCGCCGGAGCCAGCCGTGATGCCGGTGCCCGACGTCGTCACCAACGACACCGCAGGCGTCGTCGTGTCGATCTGCAGCGTGCCGGCCGGATTGGTCACCGCCCCGGTCATGGTCGCCGCCGTGCCGGCGCCATTGCTGATCGTGCCGCCGTTGGCATTGTAGGCGGTCACCGCAAGATCGGCGGTGTTCTGCCCGGCGCCGATCGTGTAGCTGAAGGTCAGCGTATTAGACCCGGAGCCGCTGACATAACTGGCGGTGCCGCCGTCGTTGAGCGTCAGCGTCGGCGTGCCGGTGACGTTCACCGCCTCGCTCATGGCGACGGTGAAGGTGACCACGCCGCCGGTCGTCAGATCGCCGGAGCCAGCCGTGATGCCGGTGCCCGACGTCGTCACCGACGACACCGCAGGCGTCGTCGTGTCGATCTGCAGCGTGCCGGCCGGATTGGTCACCGCCCCGGTCATGGTCGCCGCCGTGCCGGCGCCGTTGCTGATCGTGCCGCCGTTGGCGTTGTAGGCGGTCACCGCAAGATCGGCGGTGTTCTGCCCGGCGCCGATCGTGTAGCTGAAGGTCAGCGTATTGGACCCGGAGCCGCTGACATAACTGGCGGTGCCGCCGTCGTTGAGCGTCAGCGTCGGCGTGCCGGTGACGTTCACCGCCTCGCTCATGGCGACGGTGAAGGTGACCACGCCGCCGGTCGTCAGATCGCCGGAGCCAGCCGTGATGCCGGTGCCCGACGTCGTCACCGACGACACCGCAGGCGTCGTCGTGTCGATCTGCAGTGTGCCGGCCGGATTGGTCACCGTCCCGGTCATGGTCGCCGCCGTGCCGGCGCCGTTGCTGATCGTGCCGCCGTTGGCGTTGTAGGCGGTCACCGCAAGATCGGCGGTGTTCTGGCCGGCGCCAACCGTGTAGCTGAAGGTCAGTGTGCTGCTGCCGGAGCCGCCGGTATAGGTTGCGGTGCCGCCATCGTTAAGCGTCAGCGTCGGCGTGCCGCCGGTCGTGTTGACCGTCACCGCTTCGCTCATCGCGACGGTGAACGTAACTGTCTTGCCAACCCCGAGGTCACCGCTACCGCTGGTGATGCCGGTGCCCGACGTCGTCACCGACGATACCGCAGGCGTCGTCGTGTCGATCTGCAGCGTGCCGGCCGGATTGGTCACCGCCCCGGTCATGGTCGCCGCCGTGCCGGCGCCATTGCTGATCGTGCCGCCGTTGGCATTGTAGGCGGTCACCGCAAGATCGGCGGTGTTCTGCCCGGCGCCGATCGTGTAGCTGAAGGTCAGCGTATTAGACCCGGAGCCGCTGACATAACTGGCGGTGCCGCCGTCGTTGAGCGTCAGCGTCGGCGTGCCGGTGACGTTCACCGCCTCGCTCATGGCGACGGTGAAGGTGACCACGCCGCCGGTCGTCAGATCGCCGGAGCCAGCCGTGATGCCGGTGCCCGACGTCGTCACCGACGACACCGCAGGCGTCGTCGTGTCGATCTGCAGCGTGCCGGCCGGATTGGTCACCGCCCCGGTCATGGTCGCTGCCGTGCCGGCGCCGTTGCTGATCGTGCCGCCGTTGGCATTGTAGGCGGTCACCGCAAGATCGGCGGTGTTCTGCCCGGCGCCGATCGTGTAGCTGAAGGTCAGCGTATTGGACCCGGAGCCGCTGACATAACTGGCGGTGCCGCCGTCGTTGAGCGTCAGCGTCGGCGTGCCGGTGACGTTCACCGCCTCGCTCATGGCGACGGTGAAGGTGACCACGCCGCCGGTCGTCAGATCGCCGGAGCCAGCCGTGATGCCGGTGCCCGACGTCGTCACCGACGACACCGCAGGCGTCGTCGTGTCGATCTGCAGTGTGCCGGCCGGATTGGTCACCGCCCCGGTCATGGTCGCTGCCGTGCCGGCGCCGTTGCTGATCGTGCCGCCGTTGGCGTTGTAGGCGGTCACCGCAAGATCGGCGGTGTTCTGGCCGGCGCCAACCGTGTAGCTGAAGGTCAGTGTGCTGCTGCCGGAGCCGCCGGTATAGGTTGCGGTGCCGCCATCGTTAAGCGTCAGCGTCGGCGTGCCGCCGGTCGTGTTGACCGTCACCGCTTCGCTCATCGCGACGGTGAACGTAACTGTCTTGCCAACCCCGAGGTCACCGCTACCGCTGGTGATGCCGGTGCCCGACGTCGTCACCGACGATACCGCAGGCGTCGTCGTGTCGATCTGCGGGCCAGTCTGGGTCAGGCCGGTCAACGACAGGTTGGCGGTATTGCCGGACCCGTCCTTAATGGTCGCGCCGTTGAGATTGATCGCAGTGGCCGCGAGCGCCGCTGTGTTCTGGCCAACCGCGACTGTGTAGGTGAAAACCAACGCACTCGAGCCCGAGCCGCTGCTGTAGGTCGCTGTGCTGCCGTCGTTGAGCGTCAGCGTCGGCGTGCCGCCGGTCGTGTTGACGGTCACCACTTCGCTCATGTCGAGCGTCAACGTGACAGATTTGCCGGTGTTGAGGTCGCCGCTCGCAGGCGATTCCACCAGCGACAAGATCAATGGCCCGCCGGTTCCGATCTGTGGACCGGTCTGCGTCAGGCCGGTCAGCGACAGGGTAGCAGCGGTGCCGGCGCCATTGGTGATCGTGCCGCCGTTGAGGTTGACCGTTGTTGCCGCCAGCGCCGCCGTATTCTGCCCGGCCGCCACCGTGTAGGTGAACACCAGAGCGCTCGAGCCCGAGCCGCTCGAATAGGTCGCCGTGCCGCCGTCGTTGAGCGTGAGCGTCGGGGTGCCGCCGGTGGTGTTGACCGTTACCGCCTCGCTCATATCGAGCGTCAGCGTGACGGTATTACCCGTGGTCAGAGCGCCACTCGAAGGCGAATTCGACAAGCGAGCTGATCGCCGGCGTCGTGGTGTCGATCTGCAGGCCGTTCGCCGGATTGCCTCTAACGGAGCTCAGGTTGGCGGCAGTACCCGCCCCGTTGGTAATGGTGGCCCCGTTGAGGTTGAAGGTCGTCACCTGCAGGTTGGCCACGTCCTGACCGGCCGCCACCGTGTAGGTGAAGACCAGCGTGTTCGAGCCCGAGCCACTGAGATAGGTGGCGGTGCCGCCGTCGTTGAGCGTCATTGACGGCGTGCCGTTCGCCACCGTCACGTTCTCGCTTAGGCCGAGGGTGAAGGTGACAGTCTTACCGACGCCGAGGTCACCCTGGCCGTTGGTAATGCCAGGGCCGGATACCGCTAGGTTCCACAGAATCGGCGTCGTGGTATCGATTTGTGGGCCGAGCTGGGGCAACCCGGTGAGCGAGAGACTGGCGGCATTGCCACCGCCGTCAATAATCGTCGCGCCGTTGAGGTTGACCACAGTGGCCGCCAGGCCCGCGGTGTTCTGTCCTGCCGCGACCGTGTAGCTGAAGATCAGTGTGCTGCTGCCGGAGCCGCCGGTATAGGTTGCGGTGCCGCCGTCGTTGAGCGTCAGCGTCGGCGTACCGCCGCTGGTGTTGACCGTTACCGCTTGGCTCATATTGAGCGTCAGCGTGACCGTATTGCCGGCATTGAGGTCGCCGCTCGATGGCGTCTCTGAGATCGAATTAATGGACGTGGCACCGATAACAACTCCGCTGACTGGCGGCGGAAAGACCGTGCTCAGTGCGTTGCCGGCGAGATCGGTGATGGTGCCGGTTACCCCCGTGATCGACAGCGCTCCGGTGTTCTGGCCAGTGCCGACCGTGTAGCTGAAAGCAAGCGTGTTAGTGCCAGTGCCACTGACGTAACTGGCGGTGCCGCCGTCGTTGAGCGTAAGCGTCGGCGTGCCGGTGACGTTCACCGCCTCGGTCATATTGAGTGTCAATGTCAGCGACTGGCCGGCTTGGTAGTCACCAGCAGGCGCCGTCACTGACGCTATGATCGGCGGTGTGGTGTCGATCTGCGGGCTGCCCTGGGTAAGGCCGGTCAGCGACAGGTTGGCGGCATTACCGGCACCGTCGGCAATCGTGGCACCGTTCAGATTGACCGCCGAGATCATCAGGTCGGGCGTGTTCTGGCCGGCCTGCACCGTATAGAGGAAGGTCAGCGCATTACTGCCGGAGCCACCGGTATAGGTGGCGGTGCCACCATCGTTGAGAGACAGCGTGGGCGAGCCGCCGGCAGTGTTGACATTCACCACCTCGCTCATGGTCAGCGTGTAGGAGACGGTCTTGCCGGCATCGAGGTCACCGCTCGAGGGTGACTCCGCAATTGCGGTGACCGTCGGCGTGATGGTGCCGATCTGCGGACCGATCTGCGTCAGCCCGGAGATCGACAGGATGGCTGCATTGCCTGACCCGTCAGTAATCGTGCCGCCGTTGAGATTGACCGCCGTCGCTGCAAGCGCCGAGGTGTTCTGACCCGCACCGACCGTGTAGCTGAAGGTCAGCGCATTCGTCCCGGACCCGCCGCTGTAGGTGGCCGTGCCGCCATCGTTGAGCGTTAGTGTCGGCGTCCCGCCACTGGTGTTGACCGTGACGTTCCCGCTCATATTGAGCGTTAGGGTGACGGTCTTGCCGGTGTTGAGGTCGCCGCTCGACGGCGACTCCACAATCGACATCAGGCCTGTGCCAGTGCTGGTAATCTGCAAACCGGAGAAGGTCGTCGCAGCTCCAGTTAAGACGGCGCTGGTGCCAGTGTCGTCGGTGATGGTCGCACCGTTCGGCAGATTGGCCGCGGTAATGGCAAGTGCCGAGGTGCTTTGTCCGACCCCCACGGTATAACTAAAGGTCAGCGCATTGGTGCCCGAGCCGCTGACATACGTGGCGGTGCCACCATCGTTGAGCGACAACGTGGGCGTGCCCGTGACCGTGACCAGTGCAGTTAGATTTACGGTGATGTTGATCGTCTGACCGGTGCTCTCGACGCCGGTCGATGGCGAGGCGGCAGCCGAGGTGACGCTCGGCGGCGCCGTTAAGATCGCATAGCCCGAACCGCTGAAGCCGACATAGACTTGCCCATAGACGTTCGGATCGCCAGAAATCGTCGTAATGTTATCGATGCTGTTATTCGGGTTGGTGCCAATTTGAGTCCATGATTGGGCGTTGTTGATCGATTGCCAGAGGCCGTAGACCCCGCCGACGTATCCGACGATGTAGATAGCCGGGTAGCTTTGGCCGGGCGCCGGTGCGCCAAAGCCGAAACAAATAACGTTTTGCACATTGGAAATTGCTGACCAGGTCGCGCCCTGGTTGGTCGATCGATAAAAGCCGACGCCGTCGGGATAACTACCGTTATCCAAAGGACCTGCGGTAAAAAATAGATTACCTGCTTCGCCGGGGACCGATTGGATCTCCGAGTTCCAGGCATCATCCTGCCACGTTGGAGAAATTGATCCGCTATGAACTTCAGTCCAATTGACGCCGCCATTCGTGGTCTCGAACACCCCATAGTTCGGATAATACAAATAAAATGTATTGGCGAGTACGCGGTCAGCGGTCACTGTCCTAAAGAAGCCCCAGTAGCCGGGGGCAGAATTGAAACTGCTCCAGCTAGTAACCCCAGGCAGGGTGATCGGATTCCATGTTTGGCCGCCATTGAGGGTGTAATACGGCTGATTGCCCTCAGCTGGCGCCCAAATTATGTCGCTCGGCGTGCTGGCGGCGATCGTGCCCCCCATAAAACTGGTATCGGCACCCGGTATGAAACTTGGGAACAGCGTCCAAGTCTTGCCGCCGTCGGTCGAGTAGCCGGAATCCTCGACCCCCCATTCGGCGATGCCGACCAGAAAGCTCGGGTCCGACGAGGCATAATCTAAGGACCAACCGGACGCGGTCGCCACGCCCATTGTTGGGCCATAGTTCGACGGGTAAGCAGTGGCATTGTTTATGTAAAAGAACGCGCGATCTTCCGACGCGAGAACCGGATCGCCGCCAGGCGGCACAACAATTTCGCGCGCAACTAGATTTTCGATGCCGGTAGTCTGGTCGTTCCAGGTGACCGGCGTATTCCAGGCAAAGCTCGACGTCGGGATCGTCGTAGTCCAGACGCCGATACCATCTGTAACGATCAATTCATTAGGATTGGTCGGACTGAATTGAACGCCGCCGACCGCCATGAACTGGTTTTCAGTTCCACTTCCGGCAAGCGTCAGCCACGGAATATCGCTGGACGATAAGGTCTCGAACCAGTTATCGCCGCTCCAAGTCGCGCCACCATTATAGCTGATGTCCAAGCTGCCGCTGTCAGTGATCGCTACGATCTCCGACGGGTTGGAGGGGTTGATCGCGACGCCCTGCAGCGCGGCACCGCCGACCACCGAAGGTGTCAGCAGTTCCGTCCATACGCCGTTGGCGAAGGCCCAAAGGTCGGTCCCACCGTCGCCCACCGCATAATAGACGCCGGTCGACGATACGGCTGCGTATTCGACATTGCTTGGACCGCCGCTTAGGTGGGTCCACGTTACCCCGGCATTGGTGCTTTGATAGACACCGTTGCCCCAGCTCGAAGCGAAGATGGTGTTGGTATTGCCATTAGTTGTGCCACCCACCTCGGGATCAAACAGAATTCCAGTTATCCCAGGATAGACGCCACTGACTGATGCGGACACTGGCACAGCGCTCACGCTCTGCCAGGTGGTACCCCCATTGGTCGTGACAAACAGCCCGTTCTGGATTGTCCCTACATAGACAATATTCGGGTTGTTGGGGTCGATGGCCATTCTCTGGCCATCCATGCGGTAGGCGTCGGCGGCGCCGCTCGCTACCGGAGAGAAGGATGTTTGGGTCCAAGTTGTTCCGTCGTTAGAGCTTTCAAAAACGTACCCATCGTACATCATGTACAGAATGGACGAATTGCTCGACGCGACCTGAATTTCGTCTAGGCCTTGCTGGCCGGCCATCGGTACAATGGTGCTTTGAGACGTAAACGCAGCCGGCATGCTGGTCGCCGTCACCAGCTGCTGCCATTGCGTCCCGTTCCAGATATACGCACCATAGGTGTCGGTGCGGGCGACCATCGTGCCATTTGGAGCAATGTCGAGCCCAGTGACCCAGCCGCCACCGCCCACATCGAGAGTAGTCCAAGTCGGATCGACGACAGTCGTGCCGCCATTACCGTCGTTGGATAAATTCCAGGCCGACGATAAATAGTCGCCCACCAAATTAATGTTGGTGGTCTGTGTTCCATTAGTGACGGTCAGCGTACCGCCTTCGGCATTGCCGGTGTACGTCACACCCGTATTGGCTTCGTAGTGCAAATCGGCGAGATCGATCGCATCTGATCCGGTCATCCCAGCGATCTGACCGGTGAAGGCGACCGAATCCGTCAGGATGAGCGTGCCATTGGAGCCGGCAAAGCTCACAGATTGTCCACTGAAGCCATCGATCGCAGCACTGCCGCCGTCGACTATTGTAAGCGCTGGCGCCGAATTGCCCGAAACTGCGGGCTGCACCGCGGGAGTGCCTGTGAGAACGAATGGATCCGATGCAGCGTTGCCAATACCCGCAAAGCTCGGCGCCGGCGCAGCTGACGCGGACGCTTCGCCGGTCAGCGTAGCAGCCGTAAAATTTTGAGCGCTGGCGGCAAGATTTGCAGCCGAACCAGAGAGCGGATCGTTGTTGGTCAGATTGAGATCACTCTCGGCAGTGGCTGCCCCGCCCAGCAGCGGCCCGTTTCCGTCGAGCGTGCCGTCAGCGTTCTCGTCATCGCTTTGGTCGGTCGCACTGTAGCTTGCCGTCAAAGTATCAGTTGAAGAGCCGCTGTTGGCATCAACCCCATTCGTATCGAGCAGCGAACCATCGCCAGACGTAGCGCCGAGGTTTTGCGCAGCGTCAGTTGACACAACAGTACTGACATTGGTGTCCGCGCCCACGTCACCTGTACCCAACAGAGTGTCATTCACTGGGGGGTCGATCAAAATGGCCTCGCCAGATTGAGTTCAAACTCTTTGGAAGCGGAAATACGCCGCCCGCAGCCGTCTGCGAACGTAGGTTCGACACCTGAAAAACTTGTTGGAGTAGCGACTAAACTTTTAGCTGATAAATTTCGCATCCCTCTTGGCGACCGGCCTGACATCAATGTATTGTTCACCAACTCCAGCTGTTCTCTATGCAAGTGTTGGCCATCGATAACGCGCCGTTTGCTGCTTTGGCCTGCGGTCGGGTGGAGGCGAGCTTGCAACAAGCACGAGGGGTCCAACCTTCGGGAACAACTCGTTAAGGCTTTCCGGGGACGACTTACTCCGCTGGGAACAGCAGAAGCCTGCGCCGGCAAATGTGTGTTTTTGGCACCAGCGTTGTCCCTGTTCCGCTGGGGTGAACGATCCGTCACGACCAGGAAGCCCCCTTCCCTGCACTCATGGTGTCCCGCACGATCCATAGCGCCGAGGGCGCCTGTCACTTACAGGAGAACGAACGGGGGCTTCGAATTTGTCTTGGCAATGGGCAGAGCCCAGCCAAATCCATCATTGGGAATTTCAGGACAGGCCCCCATCGAAGTCCCCCGACCTCGCCGCTAGCACCGGACAAAACTAGCTATTTATCAGATGACAACATGGGTAATGGGTAGGCAAGGCATTTTTGGGACCATTTAAAAGCTAACCAGAGGAATTTGCTCCCACAATTGAAGCAAGGCCGGTTGGAAGGGGTTGTCCCGGGCCCCGCAGTGAGCTTCCAACGCGAGTCTGGCGGATCGATCGCAAACCCCGGCCCACGCGCTCCTTGATGGCCGCAGATGCCAGTTGCAATCCGCGAGATCGGTTTGGGCTCTGGCGTTGGTTGGCGGTCGGGGGTGCGAAGCACAAGAGCGTTCGGGCAGCGTGCTGTTATGGCTGGCGGACGGGTTCGGCGGCGCGATCACTGGACCCAAATCGATCAGCCGGATGAGCATACCCGCTCCAAGCCTCAGAACCGATGTCGTTGAGTCGCTATTTCGATAAGCTAGTCGACGATGCCACGATTTTTGGCGCTGCAAAGAGAGCATTCGTCGTGTCGGAGCTTTTGAGAACATCAAGCGTTAAAGGATTTTGGGCCCGTCCACTTATGGCGCCCGAAAGGCTCGCCATGTTTCTCCGCGATCGACAGCTTGTTCTTCGTCGGTCTGTGTACGATGCCTCGACATAGAGACGAAACGCCTCTATTTCATGCAAGGCCCTCATCACTCGCTGCAGAAGCCTCTTTAAAACCTAATCAAGCGTCATTGTGGTTATGTTTAGCAGAAGACAGATATTAGCTAGTACTGCGAGCGGGGCTGCACTGGCAATTGGTGCGGGCCTAAGCGCGTCTCGCTCATTCCCTGTTCTTGCGACGGATGGCTCAAACCCATCATCATTGTTGTTTCAGCCGCTCGCGCTCGGCGGCGGCGGTTATGTTACAGGTATCGACATTCATGCCGACGGGACAATGGCTGCGCGAGTTGATGTCCTTGGCGGCTGTGTCGGCAACACCATGCAAGGGACGAATTGGAAGCAGATAATCAACATCAATTCGATGCCACCAGACGCGGTGGGCTTCGACAGCAGCGGGAATTACTTGCAGCCAATTGGCATTTACGAGATCAGAATTGCCCCGAGCAACAGCCGTGTTTGGTACATGACCCACAAAGGAACGGTGTACAAAAGCGGCAACAAGGGGGAGACATGGACACGGACGGCCTTGACCGGTCTTGCTTGGGCTGCGAACGAGAGTGACGCCTATCGGACAAACCAGCAGAAGATAGCTATTGACCCGAATAATTCTGACGTCGTCATTGTCGGAACTCCTCGGAACGGCGCTTACTATACAATGAACGGCGGCGGTACGTGGACATCCCTGGGCGACATCCTCTCTAGTTTGGCAGACGTTAATGGCGTCTACCCCGGCGTAAACTGCATTTGTTTCGATAGCACCTCTGGAACCACTCGTGGCAAGACAAAGACAGTTTACGCGCTCTCGTACGGCCACGGACTTTACCGGACCACGGAAACCGTGACCGGGAGCTGGTCGCTCCTCGGGGGCAGCCCTACCGCTGCCGCTGCTGCCACTATGAATGGTTCAGCCTTTCTCTGCGCGGCTGGCAACAACTTGGAGCAATTCTCGGGAGAATCATGGAATACATTGTACACGAGTGGAAGCGGCCCACTTGTTGGCGTTGCGGTCAATCCGAAGAACGTGTCGAACATTGTCGTCTCGGACGGAACGCGGCTCAACCAGACAACGAACGGTGGACACTCGTGGAGCGGAAATTACGTCCTCAATGTCAACTCACGCCTCGATATTCCCTGGTTCGATGTCGCGCTTCAAAACTCGAACGCGACCTATTACTCGCTAGCTAACGTCATTTTCGATCCGGCAATCAGTGATAGGATATGGATGCCGATGGGAATAGGTGTCCTTTATACCACCAACTTCAGCCCTTCGCTGCCGACATCCAGCAACATCCTTGTGAGCAGCCACACGGCAGGGATCGAAAGCTTGGTCGGGCGAGAGGTGATCTCGCCGATCGGCGGAAAACCGATTATCTCCGTGGAGGACCGGCAGGAGTTCACGATCACTGACCCCGCCGTTTATCCATCGACCTACGGCGTCGGTCGTCAATCTTCAAGCACGCTCTATTCCGGCTGGCAGGTCGACTTCGCTAAATCGAGCCCCTCGACCATCGTTGCACTGAACATCTCCCCGGCGATCAATTCAGGAGCGGACGTTTCTGGTATCTCGACCGATGCCGGGACGACCTGGTCTCCGTTCGGTGCGATGCCGTTCGGCGGCGCAGGAAGCGGACAATGGGGCGGCGCAATCGCGGCGTCGACAACGGCGAACTTCGTCGCGATGTGTTCACACGGACCGACAAATGCCCGTTACACAACTGACGGAGGATCGAGCTGGTCCGATGCCTCGGGCCTGCCGAGGGAAGGCTGGCCGGCGGCCTACCAAGCATGGGATGGATATAAGTGGCTCTGTGCCGACGGAGCGACGGCGAACACATTCTATCTTTGGAATTTCAGTAAGGGACTCTACGTCAGCACAAATGGAGGGGCGTCGTGGTCCAACCACTTTGGAATTGGGGCGCCGCCAGCAATAAACCAAGCATTTGCAACGCTACGTTCGGTGCACGGGCGGGCTGGCCACCTGCTCTACACGGCGGGCCTCGAGAGCGGCAATCCGCATCCGAACGGCAATCCGCTCTATTTCACCTATGACGGCGGTTCAAATTGGAGCCGAGTTGGCAATGTCCGCGACGTATGGGCGGTGGGCCTAGGCGCTGTTGCCACAGGCCAAAACTATCCCACGATTTGGATCGTCGGGTTCACCAATGTCAACGGTCGTTACAAGTACGGAATCGCGGTCTGTAAGGACTTCAAGCCCGCACTTCCTAGTATTGCGACGTGGACGTGGCTTACGGATTGGCCCTTTGGCAACCCCGATCTGATTGTTTCGATAAGCGGCGACGGCAATGATCCGACCAAATGCTATTTCACCTTTCAAGGATCAGGAGCCGGCTATGGTACGGACCTCTCGCAGTGAAAAACGAGGCCAGTTTCTCCCTCGTTTGACGACCAAAACGCGTTATGCCTTTTTGACCTGCGAGCGGACCAGGTGAATGGGCGGCCATTTAAAGCCCGTTAAGAGGGCAATTCTTGCGGTCCGGCTCAAAAGTTCGGCACTCTGAACTCTTTCGGATTCTGAGCCTGCATCACCATTCCGAATCTGCAACGCACGGTCTTGTCCAACGCACGCAACGGTTAGCGCTTGAATAGGGTCACAATAAACGATATTCGAGAAAGTCATGATTGGTAAAGTATCGCATAACGTTGCTACTGGCAGAGACCACTCGCCCGATGCTGCGTTGACTGATGTACAAAAGTTTGTAGCCGACAAGCTCGCCGGCAAACATGCGCACATCTACGAAGCAGGCGGCGGCTCATTTGCTATTGTGCCGCTAACGTTATTGAGCAATCCAACGGTGGTCGTAGTCGATATCGATGAGACTCAATTGCAAAACAACAAGTATGCGGATACCAAAATCCTAGGCGACATTCAGAGCTATTCTTTTCCACCGAATACATTCGACCTTATCGTATGCAACAACGTTATCGAACACCTGCCCGCCGTCGATCAGGCGATAATGCGCTTCGAACGCGCTCTCAAGCCCGGCGGACTCTTGTTTATCGGGGCACCAAGTCCACTCTCCCTGTTTGGAATGGTAACAAAATATTCTCCGCATTGGTTTCACGTCTGGTTTTATCGCACCATACTGGGGCGAAAGAATGCTGGTCAGCCAGGTCAGCCACCCTTTCGTACAATCTATCACAGACTTGTATCTCCCAGAGCTCTTTTGAGTTTTTGTGACAACATGGGGTTGAAGCCGATTTATTTCAATCTCTACATTGGCGACAACTATACGAAGGTTAGAGATAAACGGCCCGCCCTTGGTCGGTTGTTGACCGGAGCGATCTGTTTGATGGACTTGGTCACATTAAACAAGCTTAATCTTTCCTATGGTGATTATCACGTGGTTTTGCAAAAGAAGCTCGACGTAAACGGCGTCGCAAGGGCGCATTAAAATAATGCCTGGGTTCTAGTCGGATCGCCTTAAATGGAAATGTATTCAAACCATGAGATCATCCGTTTAGTCGAGCAATATATGGACAGCTCTGAGCACCCAGACCTCAGGGCTTATAGGGAGCAGACCCGGCAGCGGGATTTCGCCGATAAGGAGCGCTTTCTTTGGACGCTCAGATACATTGCAAAAATCGGCCACTATCGAAATAAGCGGATTCTGGACGTTGGCTGTGGCATGGGTTGGCAGGCATTCACTATCGCGTTGCTCGACGCCGGCAACGCAGTTACTGCTATCGACATCCTTCCATCAATGATAGACGGCATGCGAGAATGTACAGACAACATGCGCAAAAACGGGGTGACCTTTAACCTCACTCCAATGTGCGGCGATATTTGCAAACTGAACTTCGACACGAGTACGTTTGACTCAATATATTCAATTGAGGCTATCGAGCACGTGCATGACATGACGGCGATGATAGAGCGCTGCTATTCCATTTTGAAGCCAGGAGGGACTTTAATTCTGGTCAACGATGGAAATGTTCTCAATCCCAGCTTTCGCAATGAGATTACAAAGATGTGGAATGAACGAGAGAATTCATGGGAATGGGCCGAGTACTTGCGGAGCATTCGCCCGATTGAACATGCCGACGCTCGTCCATTTGCCGTCATGCGGGAGGAAATAGTGCGTGCCGCCAATCCAAAACTGGACGAGCACGCAGTGAAAGCCGTCGTAGGCGCAACGGCGGGCTGGTTAAAAGCCGACATTGAACAGTTGGCGATGAACTACAGGGCCGGAACGGCATTGCCCACAAGACCAACTTATGATTGGTGCCGCAATCCTATAACGGGGGAATACGCTGAGCGGCTATTTGATCCGTTCGTTTTGGCAAACCAGCTACGAGCGGCGGGTTTTAAGGCCAAGGTTGGGCACATGTTTCGCAAATTCCCACTGACTCTTGTAAACTTCATTCAACTTCGGCCCCTAAATCGTCTACTCTTCAATCTGCGGCCGCACTTCCTCATATATGGTGAGAAAATCTAATAGAAGATACGATTGAAAAATTGCGCTCGACTGCGCCGCGAGCATCGGCGATAGAAGTCGCCAATAGCCCTCGGTGCAATGCCCACTAACGATAGCCGCCAATGCACTCTTCATCGCCCTAATGCTTGGACAATTCACAGATTAGAGGGGGAAGCTTTCATTGTGTCGCGCGGTGGAGGACCAGGGGACAGCATCAATGATGCGAACTCCGACTTAACGGCCAGAGCTGACAACCTCCCGTAGGAACTCCCGGTACATTTTGGCAATCCGCGGCCACGAAAATACCGCCGCCTTATTGGTGCGGACTTGCCGCAAGCTGATTGGCGCATCGTGCGCGAGTTTGATGGCGTGAGCCAATGCCGCTAGATCGTCGGTGTCGACCAGGAACTCATCGTCACCTACAATCCATCGTACCCGCGGAGTATCGTGCCCAACGACTGGAAGGCCACATGCCATCGCTTCGATAAAGACGTTACCGAAAGAACTCCTCCTTGCTGAGGTGCAGAAACACATCCGCTGATCGATACAAACTCGGCATGTCCTTCGGCGCAAGCGAAAGCCGCGTAAACCGACCCGGCAACAGCCGCGCAGCCTCTTCATCGATGAATTTTCTGAGCGGGCCGTCCCCAGCGACGATCATATGCGCATTAGTGATCTGACTTACCGCCTGTATTCCAACAGCCACGCGTTTGGTGGGATCAAGCGCACTCACCATCAGAACAATCAGTTTGTCGTGGGGAAGGCCCAGTTTTTGTCTTTCCGGCTCCCCTGGTTGAAAGCGGTCGCAATCCACGCCGTTGGGAATCATTCGACAGCGCCACCGCGACTTGTTTCGTTCATAAAAATCTGGATTTGTACAGACTAAGCCGTCACAGCTAAAAAAACGAAATTCGTACTTGTTCGCATATGCAGGCAAATCACCATTTTCTGTGACGAATACATGAGGCGGTCGGGAGCGACCCAGCGTCGGACGGCGCAGAACCCAGTTGGTGAAGGGGAAGCTGCACGTCAATGTCACGTCGTAGTCGGCTGGACGATAGACGCGAAGAAGTCCGGGCACGAATGTCATTTCTTCGTAAGCAAATTGGCTTCGCAAAAGGGGCAGCTTAGGAAACGATTCGAACTTTTCTCGAGGTATGCTGGATGCATGGAGGAATTGGTAGGGTGCGGAACGGACATCTTCCCCCGAACCAATGAGAGTTACTGAATCGCCCATCTTTGCGAGCTCAGTAGCGACGGAAATGAATGCTGTTTCAGCACCGCGGGCATACCGGTGAAGCCCCGGAAGAGCGAAAAGTATTCTCATGCGCCAACTTTTGTAAGATAAGGACCCCGAACTCGATTAGACGCTCCGGATGATAATTTAACGCAACCACTATCGGGACGACAGTATGTCCAGCACCATTACACAATTCCACTTACCGCATGGTCTCGAGCGGGGTAGGCGCGCTCCTATCGGCAAGCTTTCGGAATGTGTCGCATATCACACGTCAGAATGGTTAAGGCGCCTAGGGTTGTCTTTCTGCAACAGTCGTCTTTGGGCTCTGCGCAACGATGGCCTTGACCTGCCCAAATTCTTCGGACCGCGGTTAGCTTGAGACGGCACCCATTTGTTGGATGTGCCCTATGTGGGCGAGTGGTGCAACGGGCTGGGGCGCGGAGGCCAGATACCGCAGCGCCCCGGCCCGTCGTTTGACGAAATGCTGGGTTTTTGTTTGCCGAGCTGCAAATTCGTTCGGCGTGAGATAGCCAAGGCTCGGTCTGATAACGACGCCCCTCGCGGCAAGGCCGAGTTGCTGCAATGGTCATGATGTCATTGAATCAATCCTTTGAAGGATCCTATCCGGCATTATACAAACCTTTTTGTCAGCAGTTTTTGCACGATCAATATTCGCGGGGGCGCCCACGTAAAACAAAAGCACCGGCTCACAATCCAACCAATGCACCTCGCTTATTTCAAACCAAAAATCGACGTCTCTCGGAACACTCGTGCTAACCACGAGAGACGCTTGCTTTTTTGCGATTGATTTTCGATTCTCAAACGCGCAAATTAAATTGGCACTGTGCTGGGGACTCGCTCTTAATTGATTAACGCGGAGGTCATGCCTCACGATGGAACTGAATTATCTTCGCTTGAAACTACTGGATACACTCAAGCGTCCGTTTTCGCAATGGGCACGAAAAAGGCGGATGGGTTCCTTTATCAAGCTGCTGAACATCAGAGAAGGAACCTCGATACTGGATCTCGGTGGACAGCCCGCGTTTTGGGATAATGTCCCTCTACGGCTGAAGTTAACCGTACTTAATCTGCCCGGCCGCGCGAGCCCAAATGTTGCGAGCAAGCACGACATTACGTTTGTCGAAGGAGACGCATGCAATGTTCTAGAATTCACTGATCGTTCCTTTGACGTCGTATTTAGCAACAGCGTCATCGAGCACGTGGGACCCGCTCACAAGCAGGCGAGTTTTGCGCGGGAAGTTCGGCGTTTAGGCAGGTCATATTGGGTGCAAACGCCGTCAAAATGGTTTCCGATTGAACCCCATTGTGGAATGCCTTTTTGGTGGTTTTACCCGGTGGGATTGCGGCGGTACTTCATCGCGCGATGGTACCGGATTTTGCCAGGCAATATATGGCCACAAATGGTGGACGAAACGACCGTGCTGTCAAAGCAAGAGCTTGTGCATCTTTTTCCGGAAGCAACGATAATGACGGAGACTGTTTTGGCGATTCCAAAGTCATACACCGCGTACTTTCGCGGACCAGATCAAGCCGGAACGTCAAGATGAGCTGACCTCCTACTGCCTAGAACTCGAATTCATGTAATCCAATGTTAATCCGACGCGCGGCGCGATGCATCAATCAACCATCTCGGGTGAAATCAGAAAGTCTACCCCATGCAACCAAAAATGGCGCCGTTTCGGTCGCACTGGTGATTCTCCTGCTGGATCCCCGCTCAAGATTTCAGCAAGGAATTCATTGTGCCGACGCGGTTCGGCAACGCAACGTGCCTGTCAGTGAAACCTACTATCAATCAGCAGACCGGTTCTGTGGCGATAATGTCGTACTGTTGTTGTCGATGATTTTTACCAGCGCTTGCGCGAGTTCATCATCGACGGCATCGGTAAAATGGCTGTCCGGCAAATAACCGCGCGGGTTATTGGGCGAAACAATCCTATCTGAACTCAGAAAGGGAATCTTGTCGGCGTGCAAGATCGGGCTTAGCGCCTGGTAGAGGTAGTCCGAAAAACCAAGATTGTTGACTAGAAAAATGACCGGGATCATGCCGTCGCGGCGGGCGCTCAGCGCGAACTCATGGATCATGGCCAGAGCGACTTTTATCTCTTCACTGTTAGCGTTATAGCCACCCTCATCAAGAACAGCTCTTCGTACGCTGCGCAGGTAACGTTGACCGTATGCTCGCCGAACCAACCGAACCAGCGCCGAATGATCGAAGATGTTGGCGCGGAATATCAGCGGATTATAGACCGGGTCATTCTTGGCGAAGAAATCCCGGGCCGCCGCCCATTTGTCGTGATTGAAGAGGGTGGCCACGTATTGGTCAAAAGACGTATAGGGAGGATGGATCACCCCGAGCTGATCACCGTTAAGAACAAATCGATCCGCTGTATACGGCATCGGCGAATCGATGTTCCATGTCATCGGCGACAGCGTCGAGTTCATCGGCAACAGTTCCGACATGAAGGCAAGCACCACCGCATAACTTTTCCCACCACCGTGGTCGCGCAGATAAGCGCCATAAGCCCAATTGCTTGTGGAGCCCGGTGCAGTTACCGCGCGCGGCGTGTATCGATCGGATGTCCGGGCCAGCGCATTGGCAAGCCGTCCGGCGTGCGACATGCCATAAAAGGTGACGATCGGATTGTGCGGGTCTGTTGGGGTAAAATCTCGAACTTCCAATGGGTCATACCATCCGGACAGCGTGATGGGTGCCGTTTGCGAAGCTTCCGGTTGCGTCATTCGCCGGAGTTGGCCTTCCGTAGAACGTCCATATTCGAAATATGCCTGTAAGAATGACGGATGGACCCTTGGGTCCTGGGGATAGGCAAATAGGAAATTGATTGCGAGATCGATTATCGCCAAGCCGATAAGGACCCAGGCGGCCGCATAGACCGCCGACCACACTTGTCGACGACTCGCACGGTCAGAACTGGAAATAGATAAATTGCGCTGGCTCATTGCTCATGCCCATCATGGTAATCACAATCATGGCTGCGACTAAAAAGCCGCGCAGCGGTGCTGGGAAACGCCTGTAGTAAAGCGAGTCGGTCCTCCAATGTTGAACGAGTTCCATCACGATAAGCAGGATTAATCCAAATAGGGCTGAAAGTCGTGGCGCGCCGCCGCCGTAATTTAAATCGCCAAAATCGGTGACCAGCAGCGACGTGAAATGAGCGATCTGTCCAAAAGAGTGCGCTCGGAATAGCAGCCACCCATAGCACACGACAACGAGGAATACGGCGTTCGCAGCAAGGTGACGCATGCCGTGAAGGATGCCTAATCCCTTGTCTACCGGATCGTCTGTCTTCGGGTAGCGCTCACGCCAGATCCGATAAATGCACAGCGCGCTGCCTTGATAAAATCCCCATAACACGAAGTTCCACGCGGCGCCATGCCACAAGCCACCAAGTAACATTGTGATCATCAAATTTCGGCAAATGAACCACAGCCCGCCGCGATTGCCGCCAAGCGGCAGGTACAGATAGTCACGCAACCAAGTCGATAAGCTGATATGCCAACGCCGCCAAAAGTCCTGGGGGTTTGTGGCAAAGTAGGGTTGATTGAAATTGACGATCAAATCAATGCCGAACAACTTAGATATTCCCCGGGCAATATCGGTGTATCCCGAGAAGTCACAATAGATCTGCACAGCAAAAAACACGGTTCCGGCGACAACGTCAATCCATGATATTCGGCCGGTGCTGTTGAAAATTTGATCGACTACCGGCGAAACGCCATCGGCGATGGCGACCTTTTTAAAGAAACCGAGGACGATGAGGAAGAGACCCCGGGAAGTTTGAACGAGATTTATATTGCGCGGTTTGGAAAGCTGCGGAATTAGATGTCGACCGCGCTCGATTGGACCGGCCTGAAGCTGCGGGAAATAAGCGACGAACAGAGCAAAATCAAAAAACCGATCGGTCGGTTTGAACTGTTTGCGATATATGTCAATAGTGTAGCTGAGGGACTGGAAGGTATAAAAGGAAACGCCGACCGGAAGAATGATGTTCAAATGAAGCGCGCTGGTTTGAACGCCGATCCCGGCCAAAGCGGTAGTCATGCTGTCGACGAAGAAATTGAAGTATTTGAAGAGACCGAGCAGGCCCAGCTGCGTGATCAAGCTGACCAGCAGACATCCAAGCCGTCGCCCCGGACTGTCAGGCCCGGAAAGGAACCAGAAAACGGTCGATACCGAAGCCAGGAAGACTACGACACCGCCCAAAGACCAGCCGATCATCGGCATTCGTACTATCTCGCTGAACGCCAGATTTCCCTCCAGCACGGCCGCAGGGTTCAGGCCGAGAAAGACCACAGCCGATGCGGTTAAGAACACAGCAGGCAACAGCCATTGCCGCAGCAGCAATCGGCCGTTTTCGAGCATCAGGCCGACCCAGAAATCGATTGTCGTCGAGAGCGCGACCAAGAACAGAAATCGAGTATCCCACCAACCGTAGAAGACGTAGCTCGTAACCAGAAGCATGTAGTTCTGAGAACGAAACGGAAGCGCTAGATATAATCCGTAGACCAAAGCGCAGAAAATTACGAACTCGGGCGAGTTAAAGAGCATTCTGGCCTCAAGCGTGTAATGGGAAGTGCCAGCGGCGGGCCTTTGAAGTCTATCGTATTCGATTCTGGCGACACAAGGCTGCGGCCCATGGTGCAGCGCTCAATCGTCTTATCTGATTACCGCGCCTGCGCCCGCCGGCCTCCCCAACTCTTGACACTTTATCGTCATGAAACGCGGGCGCGGTCCGACTTATGCAGGCATATTGCCCGTTTATCGAAACCGCGGGGAATGTTAACGCTGATCTCGGGTTATGCTATCTAGGGATACCAATGCGCAATCCCGAAGCATTGATCCGCCATCGTCCCGCGACGACTGGGCTCGCGCTGCGCGGTTCGCGAATTCTGTAGGTTGTTGGTCGTTGGCAATTTTAAAAAAAAGGACGCGTGATCGAATGCATTTGCAGCGGCGTATTTTAGTGACCGGCGGCGCCGGCTTTCTTGGTTCGCACCTTTGCGAGCGTCTACTCGACGAAGGCGCCAACGTCATTTGCCTCGATAACTTCTTCAGCGGAACTCGCTTGAATATCGAGCATCTGCTTGACCACAAGCACTTCGAGCTAATTCGCCATGACGTAACCTTTCCGATCTACATTGAGATAGACGAGATCTACAATCTGGCCTGCCCGGCTTCCCCGGTCCACTATCAACGCGATCCAGTTCAGACCACAAAAACGAGCGTACACGGCGCTATCAACATGCTGGGCTTAGCCAAGCGGGTGAAGGCTAAGATATTGCAAGCGTCCACCTCCGAAGTTTATGGCGATCCGGACGTGCACCCCCAAACTGAGGACTATTGGGGCCACGTCAACCCGATCGGACCACGCTCCTGCTATGATGAGGGCAAGCGTTGTGCCGAGACTTTGTTTTTCGATTACCGTCGCCAGAACAATATGCCTATTAAAGTGGCGCGGATTTTTAACACCTACGGACCGCGAATGCATCCGAATGACGGTCGCGTGGTGTCGAACTTCATCGTACAGGCATTGCTCGGTCGCGACATTACAATCTACGGTGACGGCTCGCAGACACGATCGTTCTGCTATGTGACCGATCTTGTCGACGGTTTCGTGCGGCTGATGGCGACAGATGATTTTGTGACCGGGCCTATCAACATTGGCAATCCAGTCGAATTTACAATTCTGCAATTGGCCTCGCAGGTTGTCGAACTTACTGGTTCCCGCTCACAGATCGTGCATCTACCGCTGCCGCAAGACGACCCTCGACAGCGGCAACCCGACATTACAAAGGCCAAGAGGCTGCTCCAGTGGCAGCCGCAAACACCTCTCAAGGACGGGCTGACAGCGACAATTGCATATTTCGAACAATTACTTCGTGATAAAAGCATTCACGCTCTGCTGGTGAGTACAGCACCAGCGTAAAAAATCGGATTGCTACCATCTATCGTCGCATCGGTGCCGCGCGATGATTTCCGAGGCGAGCGCGACACGGCCGGCTTTCGCGCTAGTGTTTCGACTTGGCTTCGTCTCGTCGGCCAAACTGAGCAACGTCTGTTCCAGCAATATTATGAAATAATCCGCCCGCTCTCGGGGCTAACGCGGGCGCCGCAAACCGAGCCGTCTTTGCAGGCATATGCTGCCGCCAGTACCCCAGTTGTTGGGCCAAGCCCGCCACCAGCCCCGCCTCCATGGCAAACATGTACTGAGTCATGTATTGAAGAAAGATCCATTCAAACAAGCTCTGCAGGTACACGGTCAGCAATGCCACGCCCAACCCCAGAAGGAGGTCACCTCGCACGTCGCGTGGGTTGCGCCAACTGCATCTAAAGGCAACGATTACCGGACAGGACAACAGGATCACAAATGTGATTAATCCAAGATATCCGGTCTCAGCGGCAACCAGCAAATACACGTTATGAACAATGACCTCCCAGTCCATGCCTGGCTGCCTATAGCCTCCTTCACGGGCAGCAATGACGTATTGGGCAGACCCGACACCGAAGGGGTGGTCGAAGAGGATCGCTGTCGCTTCGTCGTTGAGGAGGATCCGTGATTTGTCCGAGCCTTCGACCTCAGCTGCACCGCGTTGGTCGACCGCCGAGATGACTAGAGGCGCAAGTACTGCGATAATTGCCGCACCTGTCAAAAGAACAAGTCTCTTGCGCGATGTCCAATGCCGCATAGCGGAAAACAGGAAAACGACCGCAAAGCCAAAGCCCGCGATTTCAATGGCGCCACGCGACACAGTCAAAACATCGACTACACCGCCGGCCAATACTGCTATGAGAGGAAGTCGTCCACCTCGCCCCGCCAGCAGTAGGGCGAAGAAGGGAACAACCACGAAATTGGTCATCATGCCGAGCATATTCTGATGATCAAATGTTCCAGTCGTTTGGAAAATATGCAATCCAAACCGCTGCCAGATCGCAATGCCGGCTTCCAACACAACGCCGCCCGCCATACCTTTCAGGATCGCTGGCGCAACGCGCGGGTCGTTACTACTTGCCTTCGTGGCAACCGCATAGACGAGGAATATACGAACGAGTTGCCAAGGATAAAAAAGCGCCGCTTCTGGCATCGTCGCTCCAAGCACGGCAAGCAAAACCGCACTGAAATAGAGAACCATCGGCAGCCGAAATGGCGGCGGACGACGCGGGGCATCAGGCAAAGCCAGGTACAAGGCGATGACTAGGCCATCGATAACGGAAAACTCGGCGCCCCTCACGTAGCTTGGCCATCCCGTCCACGCGATGCCGGCCATGTAAAGATGCCAATTGTCGGTAACAAACGGTAAAAATCCAATCAGCGTCCATATCTTTGGCGCTCGACCGGCTCCGCGCCTCAGCCAACTGGCAAGCGGCAGTATTCCTGCCAGAACAATGAGGAGACCGAGCCACTTCACCGAGTGCCTCCTCGTTCACACAAATTCACAATTAGCAATCTTCCCACCATTGGCAGGTTCCTTCAGAATGGTCATTCCGTTCACTTGGCAATGGTGGTACTGAATTGGGGCTCAATCGATAACCGTGCCAATCTGCCAACAGATTGAATAATCTATCCTAATCGCGGGCCAAAATACTCGTCTAGGACTCCATAGGCACCACGAGTACGGCGCACGGTGCCTGTCTGGCCGCATCAGCGGCAGTATCGCCATACCAAAGGCGATAAAGCGCACTATGATGATGAGACCCCAATACGAGTAAATCCGAGCCAAACTTACGCGCATGGCTGAAGATGGTTTGCAGGGTCGGCCCTGGAACCGTCAAAGCCTGATCTACCCGAACGCCGTTTGTCCGTAGTGTCGCCGCGAATGCCTGGGACTGCCGGTGCTCCGACGACAGGGCTTCGGCGTGGGAACCGCGAATTATATCCTCCTGGCTTATGCTATCGAGAACCGAGTGCTTCAAGTAACCAACGAAATCGGGATCCGGGTCGGCGACATGAAGAATATCGACAACGGCATTGAGCCCAACAGCGAAACGGCGCGCTTCATCCAACAGCCGGTTGGTTCCGGGCTTTAGGTCTATTGCCACCAAGATGCGATAGTCGCCGCTCATGGGGAGATCCTATACACGCGTAGCAGCCATATCGTGGAATGAACGATTTTTCAAATCTGTGCCTGCGAATTTGGCTGAGTGACGGCCGCATCGATGAATTGATCGATCCAGCTAGCCACAACATTGCAACAGGACGTCGTTCAACTTCGCCGTCTCTTTATCGAGGTCAAACTCCAACTCCACCTTCTTTCGACCCTCGGCTGCCGCGCGAAGCCGAAAGTCATGATCTTCGATCATCCTGATGACAGCATCCGCCAATGCAACCGGGTCGGACGGCCGAATGAGCAGGCCGGTCTTGCCATCTGCGATGAGTTCGCTCGTACCTGCAATATTGGTGGCGATGACCGGGACACCGATCGCCAGGGCCTCCATGGCGGATACCGGTAGTCCTTCGACAAAACTCGGAAGCATGAACAAATCGGCTTTCTGTAGTTCGCCAATAACCTCGTCCTCCGTCAAGAAACCAACAAATTTGACGCGGTCCGTCAACCGCAACGTGCTGACGAGTGTCTGCAATTGCAGCTTGCTGGGCCCGTCCCCAGCGAGACGCAATTCCAGATCGTGACCTTTATCACGCAGAAGCCCAAGCGATTCTATCGCAAAGGTCAGACCTTTCTCAGGGGACAGTCGCGCTGCGCAAAAAAGCCGCTCGATCTTATCTCTTGGAGGTCGATAGATGTATTTTTCTAGCTTCACGCCGCAATGAATGACCTTGAACGGCTCGGGATTGACACATTCGGAAAACATCATAAGTTGACTTCGACAAAAATAGCTTATTGAGCGGGTAAAGCGAGCCTCCAATACTTTCTCTTTGATGCGTGAGTCCTTGGCATCAAAGAACACTGGCCATCCGTGAAAGGTTATGCTGTAGCTGATCCTAGCGAGCCTTGCCGCCAGCATCGTCACTGTCCCGCTCTGATCGCCAATATGATTATGAACATGGTCCCCGGCCCACCGGCGAAGTTCCTGCGCCGCAAGTACCGCCTCGACAAAGTAGAAGAGTTGATAGACAAATCCGCGGACTCCCGGCCTTGAGGTTGACAGCGCGAAATGCAGGGTTCCCAAAAACCGACTGGGCGCCCGCAGGAATTCGGCAAGCACCGCCCAGCCAATCGATAGTTTCGAGCGTGGCAAGGCAAAATAGGTATCGGGGGCCCACTCCGAAAGAATAGCGGGCGTGGTAAAGTGGCTATCTGGTCGCCATACCGAGATCACACGAACCTCGGTGCCCGCAGACTGCAGACTGCGAATCTCGCGCCTTATAAATGTGTCGGTAATGCCCGGAAATCGGTGCAGCAGATAGGCAACACGTTTCATTCAAGCTCTGCCTTGCAACAAACGTTGAACGGGTACAACTCGGCGCCGCTGGACCGTCCGATTCTTAGAGTACGCTGAAGCCTCTCTCAAAGCGGATGACGAATGCTGCCATCCGATCACTGGGCTAGTGCCTTCCATAAGTCTCATTAAGGCAATCGTCAAAGCTCAATGGCGGGGACCACGCTAGTTTTTCGCTCAGCTTACGGCTGCTGAACCTGATCGGTTTGAACTGTGATTTATAACGCCTTGGCATCAGAAGCGAAGGCAGCTGCCCTTTCGAGCCAAATAGCGTGCGGCTTGTCAGAAGTGCCAGATAAGCGAGCGCCAAGCCAAATCGGTAGGGTAACGGGACCAGAACGCCCGATTGACCAGTGCGGTTCTTATATTCGCGAACATATCTCCACACCCGGATATTATCGCCGTCAATAACGTTGAAAATCTCTCCGACGGCGGACGGACGCTCGACCGCAGCGACGAGACAATCAGCACAGTTCGCTACGTGGCTCAATGGCAGACGCGTCCACGGACCATACATGAGATAGAACCGGCCCACACGTCGGCCCATGCCAGCAATTTCCGCATGGTGCGGCCCCCAAATGAATCCCGGGCGCATAATGGTAAGATCCCAGGCGTGAGCTTTGGCGTATCTGGCAACCACCCGTTCCTGCCAGACCTTAGCGATGGTGTAGCCACCCATTTCGTAGGGATTAGTCAGGAGCGGAGTGTCCTCGCTCATAAAAGCGTTGGCGCGGCCCCAATCATACACGACGAGACTGCTGACGTGGATCAGGCGCCGCTTGACGGAAGATTTCGCCATCGCCTCGAGGAACCGCTCCGTAGCGACGACACTGGAAGCAAACTGCACATCTTCATTGCCGCTCGTGGCAGCAGCCAGATGCAGGACCGCATCAATCCCGTCGAACGCCGATTTAAGGTTGGTTGAATTCCGTAAATCAGCACGGAATATTTCAACGCCATCAGGCCACTCGGCTCCTCCAGCACCGGGCCGGACGATTGCGCGCACGCCATGTCCGCGCGCCAACAGGCGCTCGACTACGTAACGACCAAGGAAACCGCCCGCGCCCGAGACTAACACCCTCATAGTTTCAGCTCCGGCTTCGTAAAGCAGTCTACAAGACGGGCAATTGCATCAATCTCATCCAATGGAATCGGCTGGGCTTCTTGCCGATCCAACGCTTGATAGACCTGCGTAAGAAACTGCGGAAGTCCGTCGTAACGGTTCGTGCCCGCGAGTTTTCTCCAGAACGCCGCGGTCGTCCCCTTTATAACCTCGCGTCCTTCAGCTAGCCCGTCGACGAAACTCGCCACCGCGACTTGGCCAGAGCGAAAACGCCTAAAGGCAATTCTTGGTGGTTCATAGAGATTGGTTTCCGCGTACATCTTGGTGCCAGCCACGCGCACCCAGAAGCCACTCGGCTGCGCGTTACCACTAAAGCCGACGATAGCACTGATCCGCTCGCCTTTAATCAAACCACGAAACTCATCCGCTGGTAGTGGCGACTTGGCAGTATGTTTGGTCCAGATCGTTCGTAAGTCGACGGGAGGTCCGGCAAATAAATATGTTAGGCAGGCGATATGCGTAAGAAAGTCTCCAATTACGCCGCCCCGCAAAGCTAAGCCAAAATGGGGAACGTTTTCGTCGACATATGGGCTTCCGGCACCGAACAAGTTAACGTCGACCATAATTTGAGCTTCAAGAACCTCGCCGAAGGCTCCCGAGCCAATAAGCGATTGAATACGCTCGATTGATGAATGAAAGCGAATGTTATGATTCTCAAGGAGCATGCAGCCGTGTTGTGCTGCGAGTGATTTCAATTTAAGGAAATCCTGGTACTCGACCGTCATCGGCTTTTCGCACAGAACGTTTAGTCCAGCCTCCAGACAAGCTTTGGCGATCGGGAAGTGCGTCGCGGGTGGTGTCGTAACGTGGACGAGGTTAGGCCTTGTTTCTTGCAACAATTGCACATAATCGGTGGACCATTTTTTTATTCCAAAACGTTCAGCGGTCGCTTCGGCCTTAGCTGCGGAAATATCACAAACGGCAACAACCTCCGCCTGGGATATCTCTCTGAGGGCGGCCAAATGCTCACGAGCGATGGCCCCGCAGCCAATTACAACACTTTGCACAGGTTTCATGGCTTAGTCCGATAATAAGCCGGCCTTATAGGCCGGTTAATGTAATGCCGCCACCGGATTTCTGCGAAATAATGAATGACGAAGAAGCGTTGCCGGGATGGCGAGCGCCGCTCAAGGGAGGAGCCCCCCATCCTCGCCTGCGTCGCTAAAAGCAGTGACTAGCCTTTGCCCCAAATATGGCTCGGCATCGGCAGAGACTCAAATGAAGTTCCAAGCCCCGACCTTTGACGTAACCATTCCAAAAGGCCAAGCATGGCAAAAGCACCGATCGTAATGAGCAAATCCTGCCTTCCAAATGAAAACTGTTCTCGTCTCTGCCCGATGTAGAGCGGAATGTAACGACTGAGCTCCGCAATTACCACAATGAAAATGCCGCCGAGAACTCCATAAGTCCCAACGCTGACCGGCAGGCCAATCAGTAGAAACGTGAATTTAACGCCGTTGCCAACTGCGCTGTAGAGCGGCTTTCCGAGACCGAGAAGCGTTGCCTCGCTGAGGTTGGCAAGCATGGCAAACCATGAACCAATAAACAAAACTGGCAACATCCAGCTCGCCGCGTGGTAGCGCTGATCATAGATAAGTTTTATGATTAAATCGATTGCCGCGACTGAAAAGGCAAAACCGATTGCCGCGATTTGCAGCAGTTTAGCGCGGGGTCTGGCCAATTGCTCACGCAATTCGTTGCGCTCCATTTGCCCATGCGAGGCGATAAAGGGAAACAGCACATAATTTCCCAAGCGCATCACTACAGTGCCCGCGAGGTCGGAGATCGTCCGCGCAATCCCATAGACGCCCAAAAGCTCGAGCGGGATTACTTTCGCCAGATAAAGACGATCAAAATTGGTGGAAAGAAAATATACTATTGTCGACAAAAAGATCCATTTTCCAAAATTCATTATCTCCCATGTAAACCGTCTTGACAAACGAAATCTCTGCTTGACACCCGACAGAAGAAAGTAGCTTCCCATCATAGTGACGGTGGTCGCAAACAAATTACCAAATACCAACGACCATATAGTCGGACTCAGATAAGCTAGCAGGATGTACATTGCCGAGGAAATACATGCTGTTAAAACCTCAAAGATGTTGAGTTTAGCGATTTGCAGTCTTTTTCGCAGCAAAAATTGGCTGATCGATGTGAAGCCGACGAGCACCATATTGAAGGCGGCGAACGGCATAATATAAACGATGATCGGCGAGTGATAGAATTTTGCGATCGGGCCCGCAGCGGCCAGTGCGACGATCCACACCGCAACGCCGCGGATGGCTTGTAGCGTCCAGGCTGTATTGTAAAAATCAGGATTGTTCCCATCCCGATGATAGATGATGTTCTGACCGACTCCGACATCGGATAGAAGTTCAATGCCTGTGCGCAAACTGTTAACGATCAACAAAATGCCGAATAGTTCCGGCGCCAATAAACGCGCCAGAATGACGTTGGTTGCCAGGCGCAAGCTTTGCGTGAAACCGTCCGCCGCGATAGTTGCAGCGGCGCCTTTGAACAGATATCCGATCGGAATTTTCATGATCTGTGCGGCACGCCCAAAACTCGGTTAGCTTTGGTCCTTCAGCAGCGTTGCTCGGCGGACAGAAGAAACTCTACACCATTTAGTCGGAAGGTGCGCTTCAGTGCAGGTGAAGCACCTTTGATCATTAATGACGCGCTGCGGTTCGCAAGCTGCTTCCTCAGCATCAGCATAAGCCCAAGAACACGTTGATCGACACTCCTCGTGCCCGTGAGGTCAATAATAACTTGCGCATGGTATTTCGCCGCCTCACTGAAGGCGGCAATGATTTTGTCAACATTCTGGCGAACGGCAAAGCCGTGCAAGCTTACGCTAATCGGGTCACCATCATGTGCTCGCTTGACCAGCACGTCGCACGTTCGAGAGCCGTATCTTGACTTCTGCAAGCAATTCATAATGACAAGGGGCAAAACCTGCACGAACAGGAGACGCAACAGTACGCGCCCGTCGTTCCAGTAGCGGCGCCAAAGGTAAGGCTCCTCCTTAATGCGCCATAGCCATTCCAACCCGAGTTTTTGCATTAGGTAGGGCGACCGTGCGATGGTACCCGCCTGAAAATTGACCGAGGCGCCCAAGTGCGCCCGAATTGGGACCTGCAACTTCCGGTGATTACGATGGAGCCACAATTGTCCCTTCAAGGCGCCAAGTGAAGCGACGAGAAAATCTGCGGCACTGGAATTGATCGTGTCGATGATCTCCCCCCAACTCAATTCGTCGACCGAGCCGAAGCCTGGATAAAAAGATCCGACACAGGAAAGGCCGCCAGGCTTCGCATTCAAGGCCCGGCAGGCGGATGCCGCCACACCCTCGAGCCCCCCGAACAGAAAGACCTTTAAAGGCTTAGCCGCATCGTGTTTCGATTTGAGTTCATCAAAGATATCAGAGCCGGCAACTCTGTTTTTAATCGGGATGCCGAGCAGTCGAGCAATCCACACAATCGGCATGCCATCTGCCGGGCAAAGATCGCTGACCAGCACCAATTCTCGGAACACGGGATCGGATTGGCTCATGACCAAGAAATTGAGATTGGGTGTTGAAATCAGGAATGGCATCTTGGCGGCAGCGGCCGCTTCGATACGGCGCAGGCAAGATTGCATTCCAATCGCATCCACCGCTATCCCAAGGATGCAGTACGCATCACGCAACAAGTCGTCGGGGATGTTTTCGCACGAGACAGAGCTGTCTCGGATCCCGCCGCTCTTCATGGCCGGCGCCGCTTCGTTCATGCTGAACCTGTCCATGACGCCGTAGTAGATCGCCTACCTTTCTGTTGATAATAGTTTTTTGAGGCCATTCGTCGACAGCGGCGGTTGCTGTAGTTACAGACCGTGGACCTATAACGCGAGAATGAGCCGGTCGTGCCTCTTACCCGACGACCATGCCGGTCAACGTTAACGTCGACCAAAACGACGGCAGATCGTCGTTACGCTCAAGGTTCATCGTGGATACGCTTATCGCGCCCGCGCTTTGTGATCAATAGTGCCATCGCGCGCTTCCAATTTACGACAGGACATTCACGGAAAATCCGCCTACGCCCTCGACCAGACGCATGTCAGTGCAATGTATGCGTGCGTGCACCCCATTAACTTTGCCCCGTATTTTCCGTGTAACCTCGATGACAGCTTCCCGCGCACTCACGTTTCCGGTACGATCCCGTGCGTAATGTCGACTGGAATCCCAGGCTCACAGCTCGACGGATCAACTTTCGACGGATTTCCTGGTCCCTGTCGCCGCATCGAATTAGCCTTTAACTCTTCAGTTAGCCGAGTCGAAGAGAGCGTGCTTCAAGGCTCCGATATTGCTGTAGTGCCGAAGTCGGGGAACCGATGACCAACCGATCCGAGCGACCCGCATTAGCGGTGGCGATCTGCACCTACAATCGCAATGGCCCGCTCGCCGACCTGCTGGATGCCCTCATTGTCAGCGTTGCGCGCTTGAATAATCGTGCCAGTGTCGGTGTTGTTATCGTAGACGACTCGGCGGATGGGAAGGCTCGCGAGGTGGCGGACCGATTTGAGGGACGCTTCGAACTCGGTATTCATTATCGTGTCTCGGGTCGGCAAAACATCTCCATTGCTCGCAATATCGCGATCAATACCGCGAGCGAAATGGCTGACTGGGTCGCCATGACGGACGATGATTGTGAACCGAGTCCCGAATGGCTGGAGGCACTTCTGGATACCCAGCAAAGCACAGGTGCCAATGCGGTTACTGGCCTCATGGTTCGCCGTGCGCCCCCGGGATCGCCGCCATGGATCACCGAAGAACCATTTTTGGAGGTCGGGGTGGAGCATTCTGAGGCGGACGGTGCAATTGTGACCACTGCTGCCACGCATAGCTCGATGATTTCAGGCCGATGGTTGAGAGAACACCCCACAATGCGATTTCAGCCTCAAATGGGGGTGATTGGCGGGGAGGACATGGTGTTTTACCGCGCGGCTCACGCTGCCGGCCTAAACATTCATTACTCACAGCACGCGATCGTATACGAGAATGAACCAGTCTCTCGGATGAACCTTCGTTTCCAGCTGCACAGTTTTTTCTGGCATGGCAACAGTTCTTATATAACGAGCGTTCGCACTGGAATAACCCCGGGCCGCATGTT
This sequence comes from uncultured Alphaproteobacteria bacterium, assembly GCA_963761185.1. GTDB lineage: Bacteria > Pseudomonadota > Alphaproteobacteria > Rhizobiales > Xanthobacteraceae > BOG-931. The sequence continues at coordinate 1,620,269 of CAVXFY010000009.1, read as the reverse complement.
CCTTCATGGCGCCAATTTGTTGCGGCAAGCCTGCCTACGACCCGTCACTAGAGTTTTTCGCGGACAACGACCACAGCTGCGTTATTGTCTCGCATCCGTGCTGCGCGCCCTCGGCATATTGCTTGGTCCCTTAGGTATTCGTGTCCGGCACCATTGATTGCAATTTTGTATCCCTGCAAGCAATATCTACCAAGCTGTGCCGCTGAAGTGACAGAAAAGTTATGCGGATACGCTTGGCAGTTATCATCCCGCAATACAGGGCCTGGGCATGGCACCATCAGCTTATTGTTGCATTGCAGCAGACTTTCGATGTGGACGTGTTCACAACCGCGCGGGTGCCGCGGTATCCGCTTGCCATTCGATTGTGGATGCGACTTGAGGCCCAGTTTGTCCGCGAAGCTAAACTCGCCAAACTAATCGATTTTTCAGCGCCATCATTACCTGATGTTCTCGATCCCGATTACGCAATCATTGTAAATCTTTCCGAGACGTCAGTGGAAAACACGTCGGCCCCGGTTGTAGAGCCTCGGTTCGACGGCTCTCTCGATAGCGTCCGACTGCTTCAAACGTTGCTCAATCGTAGGAACCCATACCTATCAATGCACTTGGCCGAACAGAAAGAGCCCCGCGTGGCTTCTTACTTGGCCATACAAGACAGAAGAGTGCTCAGTCGAGGGCTGCAGTTTTCGTTCGCGAGACTCCAGGTGCTCGTTGAACGTGTGGTGACAAGCGTGTTGCAGAACCTTGATGTGCCAATTCCATCGATGCCTGCAAATGCGACCGAACGATTGTCCACGCCAATTGGCAGCTTCGTCTTCCTTTTTTTCATCGACAAGCTCGTCACTCGCTTTGTTAGACGTTTCCAAATCGCGGAACATTGGTCCGTCGCGATTTTATGGTCTGACCGGTGGGAAGTTCCCTACGGGGTACCGCTGCAGCAATTCGCGCTGATACTTGATGATCGTGAGCGCTTCTATGCCGACCCGTTTCCGTTCAATGACAATGGCAAGGAGTGGGTATTTGTCGAGGAGTTCGATTATCGCACTCAAAAAGGCATCGTTTCGTGTATGCCAGCCACGGATCCTGGGAAGCTCACTCAGCCGGAGCCGGTCCTGGCGCGGCCGTATCACCTTTCTCATCCTTTCCTCTTTCGTCACAACGACACGGTTTACCTGATCCCTGAGACCGGCAGCAATCGTACCGTCGAGCTTTATCGCGCACGTTCGTTTCCATTCGATTGGTCTCTCCATCGGGTCCTTATGAACGATATCGAGCTCTACTCATTCCACGTTGCTGTGGCATGCTGACAAGTGGTGGATATTTGGTTCGATCGTGCATCTTGGCGGATCTCATCATGACGAACTCGCCATTTTTTACAGCGATGAATTGGAGGGTCCATGGAAACCGCACAGGTTAAATCCGGTGAAATCCGATTGCCGCTCCGCTCGCCCGGCGGGCCAAATAGTTATGCGGGGCGACCGGTTGCTGCGACCTGCTCAGGACTGCGAGAACGGTTATGGGTCCGCCTTGGTCTGGCTTGAAATCGAGGAATTGACGACTGATAGGTTCAGGGAAACGGAAATCGCACGATGGTCCGGCACCGCCACACTCAACGCCGAAGGTATTCACACCTTCAACTGCGACCAAAAGATTGGCGCAATCGACATCAGGCGCAGAATTTGGTCGATTCCACAACGACGACGAACTCGACCACATAAGCCCGATCCCCGTTAACTGTACGAATGCGCGAATTGCGACGCCCTCAGAAGCGGCTATTGGGTCGAATTTACGGAGATATCAATATCTGTTGAGGCGCCCCCTGGCGGGGGGCCGGGTCCTCGACTAACTTCGAGGCTACAACGTGGCTTTGCCGCAGGGCTCGCTACATACAATGAGTGGTACAAGACACCCCAATGAGCACCCTAGTCACCTTCATCCTGATGCTGTTCGCATGTCTCCTCGCCGTTCCCATTGCGGTGTTCTTTGCGGAAATCATTGCAGCAGTAGCATTGCCCCGACTGAATACTGCTATGGGATCCACCACGCCTCGCAGTCACTTGGCCGTATTAATACCTGCGCACAACGAAAGCGCGGGGCTCCGACCAACTCTCTCAGATATTCAGAAACAATTATTTCCCGGCGACCGGCTGGTCGTCATCGCAGACAATTGCAGCGATGACACTGCGGCTGTCGCCCAAGCGAGCGGAGCCGAAATCATTGAGCGACATGACCTAACCAGACGCGGCAAGGGTTACGCCCTGGCTTACGGCATTAGGCATTTGAGCCATAATCCGCCCGCTGTCGTAATCATGATCGACGCCGACTGCAGAGTGGACCCTGGTTCGATCGATCAGCTAGGCTTGAATTGTGCCGCAACCGGCCAGCCAGTCCAGGCGATGAACATTATGGTGTCCCCGGCCAAGTCGTCAGTTAATCACCAAGTCGCGGAATTTGCTGGCCGTGTGAAACAGTGGCTTCGCCCACTCGGGCTCAGCAAACTCGGATTGCCCTGTCAAATGACTGGTACCGGCATGGCCTTTCCGTGGGACGCGCTCCGCTCGGTTGATCTTGAGAGCGGCAACATAACGGAAGATATAAAGATTGGGCTGCAGCTGTCTCTAGCTGGCTATTCGCCCATCTTTTGTGAGGCCGCGCGGGTCAGAAGCGAGTTTCCGTCGTCCGTCAAAGGCGCTGTGACGCAGCGTAAACGCTGGGAACAGGGGCATATCCAAACGATCGTCAACGACGCGCCGCACATGCTATCGCTGGCGGTTGTGCGTCATAATTGGGGGTTGCTCGTGCTCACGCTCGACGTGATCGTACCGCCCCTATCTTTGTTACTGATATTGACCGTCGGAGTTTTTGCTGTAACTGCGGTCGCGGCATTAGTCGGCTTTTCTTGGCTCCCGCTTGCGACTTCCGCAGCAACGCTTTTTGTCCTTGCTATTGCCGTTTTTTTAGCGTGGCTGAAGTGCGGACGAGATGTTCTGCCGCCGCGCGCTTTCCTGTCGATCATCTCCTATGTCCTGGGAAAGCTTGGACTTTATGGTCGTATTATATCTGGCAAAGCCGATGCCAAATGGGATAGGACCGATCGCGAGAAGATAGGATAACACCTGAAGGCTTTCGGGGAGTCGGGAGGACACAGGGATGACGAGCCAATCATCATCTCGCTGAGGCACGAACAACCAAGCGACCAAATTTCGTTATGATCTTGATGATAGTAAGCAGGAAAACCAATAGAAAGGGAGCGGGATCATTCCATTTCCACCACGCAAATTCTTTAGTACCCTTGAAAGAACGCCACCAATCTGAAAAAGCGAGCTCGTGTTTCCGGAGCCCCTGAAGACTGGCACGTAGGTCATCGAATTCAAGAATAAAAACTCGTCCGTCCACCTGGGACGATCTACTGCCCGGCTGGCGTGTCAGATCGCGATAGCACACTCTTGCGACATCGTTTCTCTCACGATCTTCAAATAATCTGAATTGAGCACCAATACGAGGATTAAAGTCGAGCATTTTGTACTGCGCGTCGCGACGATCGAAGCGAAAATCGATATCCATGATCCCTGTATATCTGATGGCCTTTAGAAGCGCTTCAGTCTGGACACACAGCGCGCTATTCGTGACAGATTTGCCCAATACTGTAGATCCAGCGTCGGGCGGATAGGACCGCAGCTTCCGGCCAGTGAAAGCGGCAAGGCAATCTGACTGTGCGTTGCAGTAGCCGTGAAAGAACCAATCCTCGCCGTCGGCGATATATTCCTGCACCAGAAGATTCGGAATTAGATCGGTCGGGGTTTGCCGAAAGATCGCGATAAGCTCCTCGGCGGACGACACAATTCGAACGCTGGGTGCCCTGGTCGTGTTTAACCACCCGGCATCAATCTTGACAACGACAGGCATGGTCGCTTCCTTAAGAAACTCATGCACGTCAGAAATTGAATTGGGGAATACCGCGTTGGGATGCGGTACGTTCATATCCCGACACAATTGATACAAATTCTTTTTGCTTGCCAGCGTCTGCGGAAGGCTGGGGTCTAGCTCCGGGAATATAAACCATCGGCGCAGCCTAACCGCCTCTTCAGCGATAAGAATGGCAGCGAAGTCGTCGGTGGGAATAAGGATCGATGGCCGACCGATCTGCTTGCCAATCTTATCCAGGCCTTCCAGCAGCTGTTCACGGCTGCAGTCGCGGTCATCCCAGACAATCTTTTTTGTTAGATATCTGGAGACAGCCGCCGGCGTAAGGCGATTTTCCACGACTGCGTAAACCGGCACGCCCATTCTGCCCAGGCTACGGATAATCCCCAGAGCGCTGTGATGAATGGCATAGCGACCGGTTTTGAAGACAAGCACCGGCACCGAATTTGGAGCTTCGCCCACTCAAGCTCTTCCTTCTAGCAACGTTTTCGCACCGGGCTCTAGGATAAACAGGGGCGCTAATGACTAACAACGTGCCGTGCCACGCGTTTGGCGGTAAAGGGCGCTCCACAGAGAAACCGCATCACCGGGCCAAACTGGTTCGCAGTCGCCAAGCCGGTGAAATAGAGGCCTGGAACCGAACTTTCAAAGTGCGGCGAAAGCAATGGAACCTCCTGCACACAGCGCAGGCTGCCCAATATATCCTTGCTGAGGAATGGCAGTGCCTTTGCTGCAAACCGATAACCGGTCCCAGCAATAACATGGTCGGCGGTCATATCGTGTAGGTTTCGGTCCGGGCCATGAACCCGAAGCAAGACCTTGGCGCCACGTGCATGAGCTTCCCGGATCGAATGGGAAGTCAGAAGCGGCAGTTTTCCGATTACACGATCACGCAACCACCATGCTCCAGCTGGACCCAGGGTTCTCCGCACAACATCCAATCGCGTGCGCTCGGGTAGCCGATAGAACAGTTGCGGCATGTTTGAGTAGAACCAACTTTGACGGCCGGCGCCGAGTGGTGACGCTGGATGCAGTACCTGTTGCCAAAGTGATCGCGAGCCAGGCGTGGGATTCCATCCCACAGTTGGACCGCGAACGAGGACGCGGACACCCGCCCCGGCCTCATTCAAAAGAGCTGCCGTTTCCAGAGCAGACTGACCGGCACCAACAACAATGACGTCACGACCCTTAAATTGCGCCAGTTCGCAATGATCCCCGCTATGCGACAGGAGTTCGCGCGGTAATGCGACGAGCTCGGGCGGAATATACTGCGTGTATGATATGCCAGTCGCAACTACCACCTTGCTGGCGCTGACTTCCTCGCCGTTCGACAGCCGCAATTCAAAACTATCCGATCGTCGGTCAACGGCACTGACCAAAACGTCCTCAACCATGGGGACGAGGCTCTTCTGGAACGACAAGGCGTACTCCCTGAAGGTCTCGAGCGGTACTGGAGTGCTACCGGCCGGATATGGCACGACCGCCTTCGCGCAATATTCCTCCAACGTGCAGCGTCCGGTTGGGTCTGCCAAATTTGAGGCGAATGCTTCAGACTTAAGGAACATCCCCCTCGGCATTTGTGTCAGCCATTGCTTCATCGGCGTGCCGAAGATGCGGAAGTCCACGCCGAAATGTCGTAAATACGCTGCTGTCGATAAACCGAAAGGGCCGGCACCGATGATTGCTACCGTTGACTTTGGCATGAAGCGTTTTCTGGCTAAATGTGATGACAGAGTTCGAACTGCCCGCGTTATCTCAACGACGGTGCTCCTTTCCTACGATAACTCTACTTTCGCCGACTTGTGCATCTCTTTCAGACTCTTGTGTTTAGAGGATGATAACGAAGCCGATGAACTGGCATGCTCTACTAAAAGGCCGTGTCATGCGCCTTGACATTCGACCAACGAGCAGCGGATTTGCGAACTCTGGACGCGGGCGACATCGCATAGCAGTATTTATGCCCACGCCGGTCTCAACAAACCAAAGGCTTCATGGTGCCAATGCCAACGGCACTACTCCAAATTGCGATTTATTTTCAATCACCATTTTCACCAAATCCGCAGTGATCTGATCGGCCGACGTTGCAAAACCATACACCAGGGCAGTGTCACAAAGAATATTGACGGTTCGGGGAATGCCTTGACTAGCGTGAGCGACAATCTTGCAAGCGTCCTCGGAAAATAACCGAACTTGAGCGCCAACAGCTTTGAGTCGAAAATCGATATATTCGGCAACCTCCGTGGAACTGAGTGGCCTAAGATGAAAGTCTGATGACACCCGCTGAGCAAATTGCAACAGTTGCGGTGAGCGCAAGAGGTCCTTTAATTGTGGCTGTCCGATCAGGATTATTTGCAGATACTGATCTTTATCTGCGTTTATGTTCGAGAACATCCGCAGTTCTTCCAGCGCCTCCCACTCCAGGTTCTGCGCTTCGTCCACAACGAGGACTGTCCTTCGCCCGCTGGAGTATTGACCGTGTAAAAACTGCTGGAAGCGCTTGAATAATGCCGGATATGAACTCATCGAATGGCTGATTTAACGACATCATAATCCATTGCAACAATTCAGCCTTGCCACGGGGAGTAGTCGTGATCAGACCCACCGTCATATGAGCGTCGAGGGTCCGCAACAAATATCGCAGGAGGGTCGTTTTGCCACAGCCAATCTCACCGGTGATGACGGTAAATCCTGCATTATTCACAATACCATACTCGAGCATGGCAAATGCCAGCCGATGAAGTCTGCCCCAATAAATGATGTCGGGGTCCGGCAAGATCGAAAATGGCTTTGCCCGGAGGCCATAATAAGCCTCATACATCACAGATTCCCTAAACTGAACTCTTGCGGGAAGTAGGCCAACATTTAGAGAAATTTGGCCCCCCTTGCTTACCCAATGGCATTTTGTGCCACACGGCTCAAGTTATGAAACTTGCAGCAAGATTTAACGGTTAAGAAAGAAGCGCTTTTTCACGTTCCTGCTTAACGTTGACGGGTAAATTACCGATTGAAGGAAAAAGCACCCTAGAGTATTGCTATTTTCGGCTGCCCTGAGCGAGCTTGTCGCACGCCGAACCCTAAGGTTGAATGGGCCCGTAAGGCATTGACAATGCTTGAGACCTATAGCTCTCAACATATTGGTGATTTGCACGAGGATCCCGGTGGGGCACTCGATATTCAATATATCATCGGGATTCTTAGGCGAAGAGTTTTCTATTTTGTCATTCCATTCGTCGTCATCGTCGCTCTCGGTGCGCTGGTCATCAAGCTTTTGAAGCCGATCTACCGCGCACAGGGCGAAGTACTGGTCCAGTCTTCCGAGATCGCGCCGGATCTCGTGCATCCCACTATTACTGAGTTAGCCGACGAACAATATGCAGTCTTTAGACAACGCGTTATGGCAGGAGATAACCTTCTCGCCACGGTAGCTAAATTCAACCTGTTCCCGCAGCAAAGGGCGTCACTCGACCAGTCTCAACTTCTCGAACTGATGAGGGAAAGAACGGAAATCAAGCCAATTGTCCTTGACGCGCGAAACAACAACAGTCCCGCTTTCGCCTTTTCGGTGGCGTTCGAATACGAAATACCGGATATTGCTTTGAATGTAACGAACGAATTTTTGACTGAAATTCTCAGCGAGGATGCTAGCAGACGAACCACCAGCGCGACGGAAACGACAATGTTTCTCGAGACGGAAGTTAAGCAGCTCCAGACTTAGCACGACTTGGTCATTACAGAGATTAAAGCCTTGAAGAACCGACCGCCGGACCAAGAGCAGACGGTCTCGGATGAGGTCAAGGCGCAAATGAAATCGCTCGCAGACCTGCAGGCGGACTTGGTTCAGAAATTGTCCGTATATTCGGATGAACATCCGGCAATAAAGGACTTGAACAGGAAAATTGCGGCGCTAAAGCGCGCGATCGCCGAAGCTCCTCAGATATCCACTACGAATGACAAGTCAGATAAACCAGACATCGCCACGCAGGCACTTGAGCAGCAAGAGAAGGACATCGAGAAGAATTTTGACGCTACGAACGAGAAGCTCACCGCGGCCAGACTAGGTGAGGCAATGGAGAGAAACCAGCAGGCTGGGCACTTGCGACTTATCGCATATCCCGAAATGCCAGCCAAACCAATTCGGCCGAACAAGCTGAAGCTGTTCGCCATAGTTATCGGTCTAGCTGGCGCTTTGGCGGCAGCCTCCGTCGCCGCAGCAGAAATGCTGGACGGCAGTATTCGTCGGACCAGCGATTTGGCAAGACTTGTTGATCGGCGATTAATTTCAGTTATTCCGTACATGTCAACTCCAGATGAAGATCGCCGCAAGCGCTGGAAAATTATCATGCTGTGCACAGGTTTAGTGGCGGCTTTAATTGCCGCTACTATTGTTACCGTAGTCACAAAGCTTCCAGTCGGTGCCGTGAATTTGCAGTCTTCGATGGGATCACCGGTTAGGCCCAACTGATCTTCGCGCACAGACCGTAAGAGATATTTTTATGGAAAACATACGACAGGCCCTTGCGCGGACGAGAGCGAATCTAGAGCTTGGGGAAGTCCCTGGTTACCGACAAGCTTAGCGCTTCGGAACCACCATTAGATTCTATTGGTGGAAAGTTAGAGAATATTGCTGACCCGCGAACTGCGGAAATCGAACTGAATTTGCCTCATCTGCAATCCCGACGGATTATTACTTACGATGGCGCCGACCTGCGATCGCGACCATATGATATACTTAGAACACAAGTCTTACAGTCGATGGATCAAAACCGCTGGAAGATACTAGGCGTAACTTCGGCGACACCTGGATGTGGAAAGACAGTAACCGCAATCAATCTCGCATTTAGTATTGCTCGCCAGCCAGATCGGGCTGTTGTTCTGGTGGACCTCGACTTCCGTAAGCCTCAGGTTGCTACCACTCTTGGCTTAGAGACCACACCTAACGGCGTGCTAGATTTGCTTCAACAGGCCAAAGCGCTGGAAACGGTCGCTGTGCCTGTTCGGGCGGCGAACGATCGCATCGTTGTCTTTCCTACAGCTGTTACAGATCAATCCTCGGAACTAACTGGCTCGCGCGCGATGTGTAATTTTTTGCAGGACCTTCGAAAGAAATATCAGACTATAATTCTCGATCTACCACCGATGCTTCCGAGCGATGACGTAATGGCAATCTTACCCCATGTAGATTGCATTCTCCTTGTAGCTGCGGTTGGATATTCGAAAGTGTCAGAGGTTGAAGAATGCAGCAGGCACTTGCATTCGAGCCAACTTGTTCGTCTGGTGCTCAACAAGGTCACGGACCTACAGCCGCGCCACTATTACTAACCCCGAGTTGTCCAACTCTTATCGAGTATTCCGTCGCTACGGCTTGGTGTTATCCGAAGAGAGCTTTTAAACTTTTAAATACCTAGCAGCGCATACTCAGTATAGGCGAGATCGCCGAGCCGAGGCCGCTGCGGTCCTTTGAAGTATCTGGGCATCGCGCTGCGGCGAAATTTCCCAACGAGACCGGCAATTGGTTCGTTCGCGTCGATTGCTACGAAGAAGCTGCCTCGCAGCGCGAGATAACGCCCGATCTGTTTGGCAAAGCGTACAAAGTGGCCCGCGTCACGACAATAAATGAGTTGCATGCCACGAAAAACTCTCCGAACCATACGCGGGCGGAAAATGAATGGATAAGCATCCTCTTCCGTCATGCACCATAGACTTATGCAGCCGTATCGCGCGTGCTCCAGTAGCATTTTCTCTTCACGCTGGTCGACACCTGCCGGTCGCTGACATGCGTCGAGCACGTCAATCTTGTCGCGACTGACAAGACCGCTCAACAATGGGATGGAGATGAAGCTACCGTCGCAATAGCGTGAAAAGCCCTGGGCTTCAATAATCGGCCAAGTCTGCGGTGCAGGTGAGACGTTGAGATAAGTGACCTCCTTGTGTTTTAGCGCTTGTGAAGCCAGGAGCGACGCGTACGGCCGGAACTCGGGCCGGACACACCAACTCGAAAGATTACAGCGTGGTGTAATTGCACCATCCTTCTGCATCTCTGAATTGATCATTAAGATAGCGCCGACAACACCATTATCGGCCTCGAGCAAGTACCCATACGCGGGCAGAAGCGGCAGCACCTCGCGCGTTCCCAACAGCGTCAATCCCCTATGCCAAAATTCGCGGCTATGGCGGGGAAAGCTGCCCGCGAGTAACGCTGCAACTATCACAATATCACTTTTGGTAATCTCACGGAAGCGTAACGGCATGATCGAAGCGAACTCGCGGCTAAAGATCTCCCAAACTTACTATACAGGAAACCGCTCGGGATAATAACCTTGATCCAACCTACGGCTCTGTATAGGAAAATGTTGGTTTAAAGGCCAGCAATGTCGGTATTGGTTAATTCAGATAGACTTCTGCGATTTTCAGTGAGCCGGAAGGGCCTTGTCGGGGCTGCCGCAATATTCGTAGCTTGTTTTGGCTTCAGCGGAGCCTTACTGGAATTGGTTCATCGCTGGATCAAGCAGCAAGAATATAGTCATTGCTTCCTGATTTCTATTATCACGGTATGTCTGTTGTGGACGCGTCGTGACCCTCTACGCACCAATACTGGGCAGCCAAGTTGGATCGGACCTTTACTGATCGTGCTCGCCCTAGCAATGCATTTCACTGGCGAAGTGAGTGCGGCTTTTGTCCTGTCACAGTTCGCGTTTGTGTTGACCCTGATCGGAATAGTTCTCGCAATCGGCGGCTATTCACTTCTCAAAGTGGCCTTCATCCCAATCGCCGTCCTGCTCTTCGCCATGACAACCAGAAGGCCGCAATCGAATTTAAGAATGCGATCCAGCTGAAGAGAGATTTGGTTCCGGCTTGGCGCGGGCTCGCCCAAATTGAGGAAGCTGATCAGCGCTTATCGTCGTGGAGATTTTAAGTCTGCTATGCAGCTACTTGAGGAGGCCACGGCTGCGCTACCCGATCTCGCATTGGTCCACTATCATCTCGGCATGTGCTATGCGGCAGTGGGCGAAGACGCCAAGGCCTCTAGGGAGTTCAAAGCGGCGCTTACCAAGGCTCCCGATAGTCAATTACAACATACAATCAAAGCTGTGCTTGGGAAAATAAAATAGCCGAACAATAGGCTGCCTAAGTTAAATTTTCGCGGTTGGTGGGCCTGATACGCCGCCGAGCTGCTTATTGCAGAAGAAAGTGCTTGCTTGGTTGCGATGTTAAGCGCACGTCTCGCTCGCCGAGGCGCTGAGACATATTCTATTTCGGCAGCGACGCCAGCAACCACCAAATGGACCAGGTCAGTTTGGACGAATTCTCGTAACTCCCTATACGGCACAAGCTTCTTTAGAACATGATCCGGCGAAGTGAAAAACTGAAAACCGACTTTACTCAATAGAGGCGCTGAAGTACCGACGACTGCTTCGCCGCGTTTATCCGGGCCATGAAGGTTACGGGGCAACGCGCGCATTATCGGCGATGCTGGTGAAGACGGATCGCAAGTAGGCATACGGATCCGGTAAGTCTGTGCGGCTTTGCCCGAGTGCGGTCCGCCGCCAAAATTTAGACGATCGCTGCGGCCCGTCTGACGCGTTGCTAAGCTTTGGTGGCGCGGATTTGGCCGACACGAAATTTCCGTGTTTTTTCATAAGTTTAACGGACGTCTGCTGCCATTTGCGAGCTGGTAATGATGGCAGCGTGCAGGAAGCGCGGCCGTAAGCCGTTGTTCCGCTGAGAAAATAGTGGCATAGATTACGGATATGATTGGTGGTTAGAGTGAACTCGCTGGTGGAAGTGCACGCCAGTCTCGCGCGTCGGAGTATCAGTTGATGACGACGATTATTGATGTCTCAACGGAAGAGCAACTTGACGCAGCTATGGCCGAAGCGGATGCCGGCAGCTCCGGCAGCAGCTTTGAAATAATCCTACAAGCCGACATCGCCGAGAACTACGTCCTCGTCAATGCGGTCAAACTCCCACCGGCCGTGACACTGAGCGTCAGTGATGGCGCCTATACATTGGCAGGCCCCTATACACTCGCGCCAGCGGTCACGATCGCGTCGGGCAGCACTCTCACCGCGGTTGGCGCCGTACCCGCCGGCGAGGTGATCACGTTCGCCGGCACTGGCGTGACCGCTACCGTTCTCGCCATCGCGGCGCCGTCGCAGTTTTCTGGAACCATTGAGGGCTTTGCATCTGGAGATGAGCTAGCGATCAACGCGACGATAACCGCAGCAACTACTGGCGCTGGCAGCTATAATTCGACAACAAATACCACGTCTTTGACATTGAAGAACGGGAGCACGACCGTTGCCACCTTGAACCTCGAAGGCGACTACAGTGCCGCGTCCTTTGTTGTGTCAAGCGACAACGTGACCGTAACTTTGCCGTCGATAGCGACGACGCTGTCAACCGGCGGTACGCTTACTGGAACGGGGCAGGTTTCGACAGCTGCGACAACCACGCAGACCGGGCGGATCACCTTCGGCACCAGCAGTGATCCAGCCACCGTCATCAATCAAGGCACATATGCCATCACTGGCGCATGGGGCATCAGCGCGGGCAATGCGAACTCGCTCTTTATCAATGATGGCACTATGGAGCGAGCCGCCAACGGCGTTGACGGGACGAGCTATATCGATGTCAACGTCATCGATACCGGAACGATCAGTGTCCCAGATAACAACCCGAGCGATACCACAACCGATATTGCATTTGGTGGCGCCGACAACAGTATCTCTGGCACCTTTATCGGCTCTGGCATGATTGATTACGGCAACTAGTCCGGGGATAGCACTACCGACTACCTCGGCAACATCGACATGTCGGAGAATGCCTGTACCACCGCTCTTTATGAAAGCACCATATACCAGAGCGGTGTTGTAGAGCTTTCCTCCTATGATGGCGGTCAAAGCACTATTGTCGTCAACCCTGGCGCCACATGGAACTTCACGTCAGACAACGGCATAACTTACGAAAATCTCAGTGAAATCGCCGACCAGACGTTCGGCGGTGACGGCACGATAGCCAAGATAGGCGGTACCGGAACAACAGTGATCGCTGTCGATTTTGGCATGGGCTTTGGATCCGTCATCGTTGCGACTGGTACGCTTGCCTTTGATGGCCCCAACAACATTTTCACTACCTACACCCCCATCGGCACCACTATCTCCGGCGCCGGTACCTTGAACCTCGGCGGCGGTGGTGCCGACTCGATTAACGCAGCCACTACTATTACTACCGGCAGTTGGACCATCACCGGGACAGGCACCGCTGTAACGCTGAACGAGGCTTTGACCTATTCCGGCATCTTCACAGAGCAATCGGGCTCTAGCCTCTCACTCAATGACAATCTGACGCTGGGCAATGCGACCTTCGACGGCGCGGTGACAGGTAGCAGCAGCGCAGAAATCGCGTTGGCCAGCGGAGCTATGCTGCATATCGAGGATCTGGCTAGCAATGTGAGTGGATCGCAGATCCAGAATTTTAACGTCCCGATCGGCGGCTTCACCAGCGGCGAGAAAATCATACTTCAGGGCTTCGGCAAATTTCCCACCATAAACGGAACTTCGCCGAATTATAATATAAATACCAATACGACAATGCTGGGTTTGACGTATACGACTGGCGGTACGACGTCGACAGTCGCGACGCTAGAATTCACCGGCGGCAATTACAGTAGTGCCACGCTGAGCGCGGATCCGAACATCAGTGGCGCGATCGACGTCGCATTTTGTTTTATGCAGGGCACTATGATTCGCGCACCGCGCGGCGATGTTGCGGTGGAGATGCTCAAGCGTGGTGACTTGATCTCGAGTATTGATGGCCGGCCGATACCGGTATCCTGGCTGGGGCGCCAGACTATAGCAACTCGCTTCGCGGACCCGCTGCGCGTGCTGCCGATCCGCATTAAAGCCGGGGCACTGGGCGACAATGTACCGTCGCGCGATCTCCTTCTCTCACCGGATCATGCGCTTCTTGTCGATGATGTTCTGATACAGGCCGGGGCGCTGGTCAACGGCATCTCGATTCTGCGCGAAAATAATGTCGCCGAGACGTTCACGTACTACCACGTTGAGGTTGACGATCATTCGCTCATTTTGGCGGAAAATGCCCCTGCAGAGACGTTCATCGATAATGTGGACCGCTTATCGTTCGACAATTGGCATGAGTACGAAGCCCTCTATCCTGAGGGCCGGGCAATCCTTGAAATGCCCTACCCACGAGCGAAGGCTTACCGGCAAGTGCCAAGAGTGGTCCGTCAAAGACTTGAGCATCGGAGTACCGCGCTTTACCCGACGATATCAACAGCAGCAGCTTAGCACGCCACGGCCCACAACAGAGGTGGGCCCGAAAATCTGTACAGGACGATAAGCGGAGTTTCTGCCGACGAGGGGCACGCTGTGCTCTGCGAATCAGGAGCGACCATGCAGAGACGACCGCGCCGGAACCACACACCGGCCTTCAAGGCGAGAGTGGCGCTTGCCGCCCTCAAGGGCGATCGGACGTTGGCGCAGCTTGCCGAGCAGTTCGACGTTCACCCCCATCAGATCACATCGTGGAAGGCACAGCTCGAGGGCGGTGCTGCCGATGTGTTCGGTTCGGGAAGCAGCAACGGAGCGTCACAGCCCGCCATCGACGCGAAGTTGTTGCACGCCAAGATCGGCGAACTGGCGAACTGACATTGGAGAACGATTTTTTAGAAGCCGCGCTTACCAAGGCGGGATTGCTGAGCGCAAAGCGATGATCGACGTATCCCTCCGCTGAAGCTTTCGATTACCCACAAGTGCCTGACTCTACTTGGTGATCACCACGGAAAATTGTTGAATCGGATGAATCTGTTATGATTCCTTGTCGAGCACCTGAATCGCTGCTGCGAGGTGCTCATGAGCTCGAGGATTGCTAAATCTCACCCCGCGATGACGCCCGGGACGAGAGACGACCCTCGGAGACCGAGCGCCGTTGAGCACTGGACTGAGCACGAGATAGACGAATCCGCTTTCGAAGACGCGCGTCTTGGCCGACGGTTTGGCGAGCTTTTGAAACAGATCGGCGACGGCATGGGGGAGAGCATTCCGTATGCCTGCCAGGATTGGGCGAACACCAAGGCGGCCTATCGGTTTTTTGCCAATGGACGCGTCGAGGAGGGCGATATCCTCAGCGGCCATTTCGCGGCAACACGTGCCCGCTGCGATGCGTCCGATGGTCCGATACTTTTGATCCAGGATACCACGGAGTTCTCTTACCAACGCGCGAGCGTGAGCGCCGTTGGCGTGACCAAGAGCGTCAACAGCGGTCGCGACAAGCGAGGACGCCTGCGTCATCATACTGTCTGCGGGATGCTGATGCATTCGAGCTTGGCGGTAACGGCCCAGGGGCTGCCGCTGGGGTTGGCGGCCGTAAAATTCTGGACGCGAAAGAAGTTCAGAGGAACGGCGGCGCTAAAGAAGAAGATCAACCCGACTCGCGTTCCCATCGAAAAGAAAGAAAGCGTGCGCTGGCTCGATAACCTTCGGCAGTCACTTGAACGCCTCGGCCAGCCAGAGCGCTATATCCATGTCGGCGACCGCGAAAGTGATATTTACGAGCTGTACTGTCTGACGCGTGAGCTTGGCTCGCATTTCCTGGTTCGGGCCTGCGTGGATCGACTCGCAGGCGACGGCAGCCATACGATAGCCGACGAAATGGAGGAAACTCGCGTCAAGGGTCTACATCACATCGAAGTGCGGGACGACGGAGGCGAAGTCACGAAAATCGCGCTGGAGATCAAGTTCAGACACATCACGGTCCTGCCGCCCATCGGTAAGCAGAAACGTTATCCCGCTCTCGAACTTACGGTGATCCACGCCAGCGAGCGCGGCGCGCCGAAAGGACGAAAGCCGATTGAATGGAAGCTGATCACGGATCTGCCTGTGCGCGGGCGCGCCGAAGCTATCGAGAAGATCAATTGGTACGCCATGCGCTGGAAAATTGAGATGTTTCATAAAATCTTGAAATCGGGTTGTCGGGCCGAAGATTCGAAATTACGCACTGCCGAGCGGCTCGCGAATTTAATGGCAGTCTTCTGCATTATCAGTTGGCGAGTTCTATGGCTCACCATGCTGGCCCGGGCCGCCCCCGAGGCGCCGCCTTCAGTCGCTCTGACAGAGCCTGAAATCGCCTTGCTTGACCAACTTGTGAGCGATGCCGGCAATCGACGTTGTAAACCAGGCACGCTCTCCTTCTACCTCACAAAGCTTGCTCGGCTGGGCGGCTATCTCGCCAGGGCCAGCGATCCGCCACCGGGCAGCGTAGTTGTGTGGCGCGGCCTGTCGCGACTAACCGACATCGAAATTGGCGCGGAACTTGGAGTGACCGCACTTGTGGGTAATTGAAAGCCTCACCGGAGGCTTACGGCCTGCTGGTCGCCGAGGGGTGCAAGATCGACCGCCGTCACGTGAAGACGCTGATGCAGCGGATGGGGATCGAGGCGCTCTATCACCGTCCGCGCACGACCAAGCCAGAACCCGGCCACAAGATCTATCCATATTGTTGCGCGGGATGTCGATCACGCGGCCGAACCAGGTGTGGGCGATGGACATCACCTAGATCGCGATGGCGCGGGGCTTCGTCTACCTGGCCGTGGTGCTCGACTGGTTCAGCCGTCGCGTGCTGGCATGGCGGCTGTCGGTCACGATGGAGGTGGCATTCTGCGTCGCGACGCTGGAGGATGCGTTGGCGCGTCACGGTAAGCCGGATATCTTCAACACCGATTAAGGCTCGCAGTTCACGAGCGAGGCCTTCACCGGCGTGCTCGCCGGCAACGACATTGCGATCAGCATGGACGGCAAAGGGGCTTGGCGGGACAACGTCTTCGTCGAGCGGCTGTGGCGCAGCGTCAAATATGAGGAGGTGTATCTGAAGGCCTACGACAGCGTCAGTGAGGCGCGCAGTTCGATCGGCCGCTACCTGGACTTCTACAACGGCCGGAGACCGCATTCGACCCTCGACGGCGCCACACCCGATCAAGCCTACTTCAATGAACTGCCATTCCGCTTGGCAGTCTAACCCCGGCAGAGACCCACTTATCGAAGCGGAAAATCTGTTCAGATAACCGAGACCACCTCACAATCAAGAGTCGAATAGATCAAGCCACAAACAAACTAAAATAGAAATAGCATGAAAACTGCGGGTATTTCCATCGCTCTAATCTAAATAAAAGATCAACAAGCTACGCTTCGCAGCGCGCTCCGCGAGAATCATCGCATGCGCGGCGGCAAGATCGGATGGCAGAGATTCAGACCCCGATGTCATGACCAAAGAGAATCATATTCGCTAATAACTGCAAACTGCAAAGCCAAATTCGTCACCCCACCGAAGTCGGGCGCCACGTTTGCTGAGGATTTCGTCTCACTCTTTCTTGCGGGGCTTTTGCTAGGGGAAGCTTTGTTACGGCAGTCGGCTATTGTGTCCTTATTTTGTTTAGCTCAGCCGTGATTATCTGTCCTAGCTCGGGGCTAGGAACCTTAGTGAGCGCTAAATTTAATTCTATAGATGCCTTAGCAGCCTGCCCCAGTGCCGCATAGGTCATACCAAGGTGGTAGTGGACGATCGCTTGATCGGGCAACGCGGCCGCGGCCTCTTCAAGCGGCGGAACCGCAGTTCTAAAATGCCCCGTCCGATAGCTGACCCAACCAAGCGTATCCTTAAATTGCGGCACCGGCGACTGGCGCAGTCTCGCTGCCAGCGACTGCGCGCGTTCTAGACTGGCCTTGTCGGTACGATGGTCCGCAAGCAGGCTTGCCAGATTATTGGCCGCGATCATCGAACCCGGTTGCTGGCTCAACACCCATTCATACTCCGATATTGCCGCGTCATAATGCCCAATTTGCTCCAGAATGCCGGCCAGAGTCACGTGCAATGCAACGCTGTCCGGCTGCTGCTTCAAGCCAGCCCGAACAACCAATTGCGCCGCGTCGGTGTTCTTTTGCCGAAGATAAAGGTCCGCGACAGCGCGATAGCCGACGCTATCTCTGGGCTGTTTCTCTATCGCCGTCATAAAGTCCTTCATGGCCTCATCCGGCGCGTTTTTTGCCAGTTGAACCGAACCCAGCAGGACGTAGGCCTCAGAATTTGCCGGATCAGACTTCAGGACCGACTGCAGAAACGACACTGCCCGATCGGGCTCCTTTGCGCGGACAAACGCTCGCACCAGAGCTTCTATCGGCTGCACTGCAGATGGCGCCGCCGCTGTCGCACTTTCGTAAGCCGCAATGCTTTCTTCATCTTTCTGCTGACCGCTGAGAGCTTGGCCAAGAATCTGATCCGCTGTGACGTCGCTCTGGTGGGTACGTCGAATGGTTTCAGCGATGTCTTGAGCCCCAGCCCAGTCCTGCCGGGTCAGTTTGACCTCAGCCAATGCCGATAAGATCGCCACGTTCTCCGGCTGACGACGCACCAAATCCGTTAGAATGTCCTCGGCACGCTCTGTCTCTCCGTGACGCCCCAAAAACGAGGCATAACCAAGACCAACGCCCGGATCGAAAGTCGAAACCCTCAATGCATCTGCAAACTGCTTTTCGGCAAGCTCTATTGCGCCACTACGTTCATAGGCAGTCGCCAGCAGCACCTTAAGCTCTGCCGAGCGCGGCTGGGTCTCAAGCGCTTCCCGGAGATCAAAGATTGCCTCCTCGACCTGGCCGCGGTTCAAGCGTATTAATGCCCGAAGCCTCAGTACGCCGGCGTGCAGTTTCAGTGCGCTAAGACTGCCGTCGCTAAGAAGATCTGAAACAAGTCTCTCAGCATTGTCGAAATCCTTGCTGTTGATATCCAATTCCGCAAGTTTCATCTTTGCCAATAAAGCGTGTTCGGGCGAGCCTGCATCACCGGCTAGTGTCTTGAGCAAGTCACGGCTTTCGTTAATCCTCCCTCCGGTATAATCCAAATCTGCCAATGCCATTTTAAAGGGAAAGACGTCCGCGCCGGCGCTGATGCGGGCAACAATTTCGGCGCGCGCCGCTTGCGAACCCTTCGTCTCATACAGAAATCGTATCAATTCGAGTTCTATTTCCGCATTCTTTGGATCTGTACCTGCTATCAAACGCAGCTCATTCTCAGCATCATCCTGCCGATGGTGTCCAATATAGAATTGGATCAGTTTCTTGCGAAACTCTACCTGATCTGGATAAAGCTGCGTCAAATTGCGGAGCAGCGTCTCAACTTGCGGCAAATCATTCAACTGTTCGTATATTTTTAGCTTGATCAGCTGCACTCCGAGGTTCGTCTTTTCGGCGTCAGAACCAGTAGACAAAAGTTGTAACGCAGCTTTCGGATCATTGCTCGCGAGGCGATCGGCCGCGATAACGCTTAGCGCTTCCACGTTATCGGAAGCTATGCTGAGCGCAGCCCGTGCAGCGCGAATAGCTGCATCATTGTCCTTGAGCTTGTAAAGAATAATGGCTTTGAGCCCGAGCAGTTCAGCGTTTTGAATTTCCGGCCGGTTCGCGTCATTGAGCAGCTTGAGCGCTTGATCAATCGCCCCCCCAGCGAGAAAAATTCGCGCAAGTTTTATTCGTGCCGCATCGTCTTTTGGATCGATCTGCAAAATCATTCGCAAGGCCGGAACGAGACGCTCCCAGTGCTGAGCGGCTTCTTCGGCTTTGGCGAGCCCTCTCCAAGCTGGCAACAAATTCTTGTTCAGCCTCACAGCATTGAGGAATTCAACCGCGGCCTTCTCATTGTCATTGGCCGCCAGCAGCCTCACTCCACTCTCATAGTAGCTTTGCGCGCGCTCCTCTGGAGAGCTGCAGCTCAGAACCTGCAGCGCTATGAATATCACTAATACTAGCCGACTCACGGCCGCGCACTGAAAGGGCGGTCTCGACATGAGCTACTTCCACATTTTCTACAAGCGCGGATCCGAGGATTTTGTAATTGCAAGATTAAGCGCCATCGCCGAATTGCTCGGCAAAAACACCTTCAGGGGAGTTAGCGCAACTTGCATGAAAGTCTGAAGCCGACGATCGGCATCCGCTTCGGATTCACTGGGCTTTATTTCTGTCATCAGGCGCACCAATGCTGCATCAGACCTATTCTCGGTAATAAAATCTGCCAACCTATAGAACCTCGCCCAATACTCGTTTGCAAAATTTCTACCCTGCTCGTCAAACCAATAATAGACTAGTTGTTTCGCCGCACCCTTCTTAATGAGCACGCGGTTAAGCGGCCTGCCTTCATCGCCGCCGCCATAATTTATCTGTCGGGATTCAGCGATCTGCCACCCGCTTCCAGGGATGCAATTGCGGGGTGAATGCAACGATGCGCCTTCGCGCTGTGACGCAAAGTAAGCGACGTACAAATTAACCACGTCGCCGTCGTGTCGACGGTAATCCGATAACATGTAGTCATCAAGCGCCAAATCCTTTTCGGTCCCCGGGTCGAGCAATGATGAATTTCCATGCCACTCTTCGATACGCGTAGGAAACTCCACAAAGCGAGGACGCGGTTGTGCAACCTCCGATCTCGCAGAAATTGAAGTAGCTGCTACTCCCGCAACACACAGAAATAACAGGCTCGATATGAGGGGACCCTTGCCGGTCGATTTCGTATCGGTTTTGCTGCGAATATCGACGCGTGGCTGCGGAGGGTAGAACACATCGGCAAGAGCTTTGCCATCAACGCTCGCCAAGAAGTACATTTCCATCGTTAGTATACCGGCACACGCGAGAAAGATGACCCAGCCCTCAAATAGATGGAGCGCACCATCCGCCATTTGGGCGCCCCAGCGATCCACCAGCGCGCCGACCAAGCCGATCCGAAACCCGTTCATGCCGACCGCAATCGGGATGCTGGACACGATAACTAGGAGCCGCTGCCAAAGCGGTACATGAAATAGGTACGCTGCCAATACACTGAGGCTAATAAAGGGATAGAGATATCGCAATCCGCTGCAAGCCTCGACGACCTGCAATTTGTAGCTTCCCATGTCGATGATGTTGCCGTCGAGATAAACGGGTATCCCAAGCAAGCGGATGAAGAACGCTCCCAATTCGGACGAGATGAGCTGCAGCCGCAGGGTCAGCTCGGCGTCAACAAAACCTGGCAGCGGAATGGCGAACAGCAGAAATGCGACGGGAATGAAAACGACACGGAGCAGAGAGTAGCCTCCGACACTGAGCACAATTCCGAGCAGAGCAACTACAAATCCAATTCGGGAGAAGATAAAAATTCCACTCAATTCACCGGTGACGTTCAGGGTGCTGGCCACAACAATCAGAATTAGGCCGAACCAGATCGGTTGACCAACGTTTGCGCGCAACGCGTCGCGACGGGTCCAAAGCAGCCAAATCGTCACAACGGGGATTAGGAAACCGTGGCTGTACTCTTGTTGTCGATCCCACCGCTGGACTAATTCCGACAACGCTGGCCCAAATGTTAAGATGCTCAATAGGATCCCCCCGACTACGAGAAAGTCGGTGTGGATCACCAGCGATCGTTTTTGAGGTACAGTGTTTACTGACGCCATCAATTTTTTGCGCGATATCCCGGCTGAGTGGAACGCTACTTCCGGCTCGTTTGGACTATTTTTAAGGCTCAGACGAGGCACGTTTGGCGTAAAAAAGAAACTACTACCATAGCCCTTCGATCGGAGCCGGCCCGAAATGCATAATTTGAGGAATTGGTGAAGAGCACTTCTTGGCTCAGATTCATTTCTAGAACTCAATTAAATCAAATAGATAAGAGCGGTAGACCGACGCATGGTGTCATTTTACCCGTTGGCCCAGTCGCATTGACATGTTTAGGTTTTTTGTTTCAAACTTCCGATCGTTGGCTTCGTTATTCGGAGTCGAGAAATTGGAATTTGAGGGGCAGTACCAATGAAGAATACGGTGGCGGCAGGAGCTTTCGTTCTTGCTTTGGCGAGTTCCGCGGCGCAAGCCTCAACTTACAATGTCGATTTCTCCGGGACGCTTTCGGCCAATTATAGCTTCGATGTAATGGCGACTGTCACCACCGGAGCGAGTGCGGGCAACGGCGGCTTCGATATTACCGCAATCACCGGCACTGACAGTGTTTTTAATTCAGGCACCAACACGACTAGCAGTTACAGCATAACCGGTCTCGTTGGTGTGACCAGTAGTACGCCGCCCGCTCAAGGAACATATTACGCGTCAAATGGGCTAGGTTGGTATTATAATGACGTTTTATATCCAACTAGTACCCCATACGTCGACATCAACGGACCGCTATTCGCAGACAGCAGTGGTAACGTCTTAAATCTTTATTCGAACGGTGGGACCTACTACCTGTCCGTTGACAACCCCGGCGGAACGCTTTGGGACCCAGGCGATCCAGGTACATTAGGGGTATCGGCGACCCCGCTGCCGCCCAGTTGGGCGATGATGATCCCCGGACTTATTGGGCTTGGGTTTTTTGCTTATCGCGGCAAGAGGAATAGAGCCGGCCTCGGAAATCTGCACAAGTCGATAAGTGGAGTTTCTGCCTGACAGCGGGCACGCTATGGCCTGCGAATCAGGAGCGACTATGCAGAGACGAGCGCGCCGGAACCACACACCGGCTTTCAAGGCGAAGGTGGCTGTTGCCGCCATCAAGGGCGATCGGACATTGGCGCAGCTTGCCGAGCAGTTCGACGTTCACCCCAACCAGATTACCTCGTGGAAGGCGCAGCTTGAGAATGGAGCTGCCGATGTGTTCGGTCCTGGCGGCGGCCAGGCGGCGGCGCCTGCGGTCGACGTGAAGTCGCTGCACGCCAAGATCGGCGAACTGGCGCTGGAGAACGATTTTTTAGAGGGCGCGCTCACCAAGGCGGGGTTGCTGAGCGCAAAGCGATGATCGACCGCGGGCACGATCTGCCGATTGCCAAGCAGGCCGAGGTTCTGCGCATCAGCCGCGGCAGCGTCTACTACCTGCCGCGGCCGGTGCCGGAGGCCAACCTTGCGATCATGCGGCGTCTCGACCGGCTGCATCTGGAGTTTCCCTTCGCCGGCTCGCGGATGTTGCGCGGCCTGCTGGTGGCCGAGGGGTGCAAGATCGGACGCCGGCATGTGAAGACGCTGATGCAGCGAATGGGGATAGAGGCACTTTATCGGCGCCCACGCACGACCAAACCGGAGCCCGGTCACAAGGTCTACCCATATCTGCTGCGCGGGCTTTCGATCACGCGACCGAACCAGGTGTGGGCGATGGACATCACCTAGATCGCGATGGCGCGGGGCTTCGTCTACCTGGCCGTGGTGCTCGACTGGTTCAGCCGTCGCGTGCTGGCATGGCGGCTGTCGGTCACGATGGAGGTGGCATTCTGCGTCGCGACGCTGGAGGATGCGTTGGCGCGTCACGGTAAGCCGGATATCTTCAACACCGATTAAGGCTCGCAGTTCACGAGCGAGGCCTTCACCGGCGTGCTCGCCGGCAACGACATTGCGATCAGCATGGACGGCAAAGGGGCTTGGCGGGACAACGTCTTCGTCGAGCGGCTGTGGCGCAGCGTCAAATATGAGGAGGTGTATCTGAAGGCCTACGACAGCGTCAGTGAGGCGCGCAGTTCGATCGGCCGCTACCTGGACTTCTACAACGGCCGGAGACCGCATTCGACCCTCGACGGCGCCACACCCGATCAAGCCTACTTCAATGAACTGCCATTCCGTTTGGCAGTCTAACCCCGGCAGAGACCCACTTATCGAAGCGGAAAATCTGTTCAGATAACCGAGACCACCGCTCCGCGCTGTCCGGGTCCGAATTTAGGATAATGCCCATAGAATCCGAAAGGCCGCCGCGAGGGCGGCCTTTTTTGTAGCCGATCATACCAGGATAAATACGCTAACCACCGCTAACACCCCTATAAGTTTGGGGCGCTCGCTCGGATTCTTGCCACCGATGGCCTTCGGTCAACTAAATCATCTTCAGCCATCGAGGGAGCGACGCACGGTCTCCCGACGCCGACATAGGCAAAGCCTTGCCGCTGCATCTCCTCCGGCCGATACACATTACGCAAATCGACGACCACAGGACACGCCATCAGGTCGCGCAGCCGCTCTAGATCCAGGGCACGGAACTGTTCCCATTCCGTCGCGATGACAAGCGCATCGGCACCTTCCGCGCAGTCGTAGGCACTCTCGCTGTAGACCACATCCGTCAGTACGGATTGAGCCTGGTTCATACCGGCCGGATCGAATGCCTGCACCCGGGCACCCATATCCTGCAACGCCGTGATCAGTGCCACTGAAGGAGCCTCGCGCATATCGTCCGTATTCGGCTTGAAGGTCAGGCCGAGCACAGCGATCGTCTTGCCGCGAAGGTTTCCTGCAAACATGGCCGAGACCTTGCGGGCCATGGCGCGCTTGCGTGTTTCATTGACCGCGGCGACGGCCTCGAGGATGCGAAGCGGCACGTCATGATCTTGAGCTGTCTTTATAAGCGCGCGAACATCCTTGGGAAAACAGGAGCCGCCGAACCCCGGTCCAGCGTGCAAGAATTTTCTGCCGATGCGGTTGTCCAGGCCAATGCCGCGTGCAACCTCCTGCACGTCAGCACCGACCATCTCGCAAAGATCTGCAATTTCGTTGATGAAGGTGATCTTGGTCGCCAAAAACGCATTGGCGGCATACTTTGTTAATTCGGCAGTGCGACGGGCCGTATACAGAATGGGCGCCTGATTAAGGTTTAGCGGACGGTAGAGATCGGCCATAACCGCCTTCGCCCGTTCATCTTCGGTTCCAACCACGATCCGATCGGGATGCTTGAAGTCGTGGATCGCCGCCCCTTCGCGCAAGAACTCGGGATTAGACACCACGGCAAAATCGGCGTCCGGTCGCACCTCACGGATGATCCGTTCGACTTCGTTGCCGGTGCCGACTGGGACGGTTGACTTGTTGATGACAACGGTGAACCCATCGACTGCGCCCGCGATCTCTCGGGCCGCATCATAGACATACGAAAGATCCGCGTGTCCGTCGCCGCGACGTGACGGCGTTCCAACCGCGATGAATACCGCATCGGCGTGCCGCACTGGATCATAGAGCGACGTCGCAAAGGAGAGCCTGCCTTGCTTCACGTTTGCATTTACGAGGTCCTGCAATCCCGGCTCGAAAATTGGCACTTGGCCGCGCTTTAGCATTTCGATTTTTGCGGCGTCTTTGTCGACGCAAACGACGTGGTGGCCAAAGTCAGCAAAACACGCTCCGGATACCAGCCCGACATAGCCAGTACCAATCATTGCAATCCGCATACGCAAACCCTTTTCTGTCGCGCTCCTAAGTCGTCTTAGGAGCCATACCCTTTAGTATGTCAATCAAGCGCAAACCCAATGCCGTCAACGCTACGCGAACTTTATGGTCAATATCATTGCCCCCCAGGGCGCCACTTGAGAAAGTGTGGTCTCGGTAACGGGTCCGCCGAATATTTAACGCCCCGGATAGTGCATTGCCGCCGCACAGGCCTGGTTGACCTCCGGACCCCAATACCCGCCATTCGCCAGGGCACACTGGCAACCACTATTGGCGATAATGCAGTCGCTAAACGCGTCCGAAAAGAAGCTCCACGAGTGAACTCGGCAGTAGCCGTCGATCCAATGTGCGTAAAGGCAGGCGTGGTATACCCGCTTCTCGGCACGGCTCATAAGTGCATTTTGAGCAAATAGCGGTGACGAGGCGATCAGAACCCAAACTATAGTCAATACGCCTGTCATGAGACGAATATGCATTGCCTGCTCCCTCATGGGACGTGGACTAAAGCCGACCCGTGCCACCCAAATGTTTAGGTTAATCGACGACGCGAATATAGGCAATCGATTGTCAGGCGTGGGTTCTCACGACTGCTCGCCGCCGATCTCAAACCAGCGGACGCACCGCCGACAGCGATGGGCGAGAGGACCATTGGGCTGAGGGATCATTCGGCCAAGGGATAACTGGGTTAGGAGATTAGCGGCCTACCAATCGCTTTTGATTGTGGCCATGCGGCGATGCGCAACCCTACTCCACCCAACAGCATAACCGCGAAGGGCACATAGCTTAGCGGATATTTGTGGCCACTCGCCTGCAGCGGAATGATGATAAAATCCACGGCAAACACATAAGCGATGAAATCCATCGTGACCGTTCGGAGAACCCGCCACAACGTGGGTCCGAGCACGGCACGCAATCTGGGCCAACTAAAGAGTGCAAGCAGATAAGTGCACGCAATTCCGGCCCAAAAGACCAGCATGGTGCCGCCTGATCCATCGGTGAGGTAAAGCAGCCAACCGACAAGGCCGACATGGATCAGTTGCGCGGCAGCATAAGCAAGCCCCAGATCTCGGCCATGACGAGCCAATCCGTCGAAACGTGAGCCGAATAGCTTCGCCGTCGCACTCCCGACGTAGGCGAACCAAAAAAGAAGAAACGACCACCTGGCCGTCGCGCGCAACGCTATAGCGGTGCCCCGCTCTCCAGCGCCGAAGATTGCTAGCACGACCGCCGCCAACACAAGCGCGACCAGGAACGCTCCTGCGATTGACGTCGGACTGGTCATCGGCCACTTCGCCATTCCCCGGAACCCGAGGTAGCGTTGTGCCGACATGCCGACCGATGTGGTCGTTTTGGACATAGATCGCCTTCTAACGTCTGATCACCACAGCACCCCAATTAATAGGACCTAGCGCTGGCAATATCATGACGGCGGCACAGAGTCTCAATGTGCGCCCGGTCTTCACCCACACGTGCGTCGTTAAGGATATCATCGCGGCTTCACCGCCTCACGGAGGTAGTCGATTGCGGCCTGTACGCCACCTCGACCATGAGGAATTCTTAGCGCGGCTAGCCCTAATTCGACCCAACGTTCCAAGCACCATGGGCGCGTCGACGTGGCCCATGTGGGCGATGCGGAATGCCCTGCCCTTCATCTGACCGAAGCCTGCGCCCAGCACGACGCCGCATTGGCCCTGACAATAATCACGCAAACGGTCGGGATCGTCCATGAGGACAGTTGTCACCGTGTCAGAACGCTCGCTTGGCTCGACGATATTGAAATCAAGTGCATTTTCTTGTTCCCACGTCCCAACACCACGGCGCACAGCTTCCGCTAGCAGGCGGTGCCGAAGGAAAACCTTATTCAGACCGACGATAATCGTCCTCGATGCGGACGATATCGTCCTCACCGAGATAGCTGCCGGTCTGCACCTCGATCAATTCAAGGTCGATCTTGCCGGGGTTTTCCAGGCGGTGCCTGGCGCCGCTCGAAATATAGGTCGATTCATTTTCATGCAGAATATTAGTCTCGTCATCGATTGTAACGCGCGCGGTGCCGCGCACCACCACCCAATGCTCAGCGCGGTGATGATGCAGCTGCAGCGACAGCCGGCCGCCCGGCTTCACCACGATGCGTTTGACCTGAAAGCGCGGACCTCGATCGACCGACTGGTACGATCCCCAAGGACGATGCACCTTCAAATGCTCCTCAGTGATTGCCGGGGCCACTTCCTTCAGTTTCTGAACGAGACGCCGCAAGCCCCCACCGTCCTCGCGCTTTGCCACCAGCAGGGCATCGTCGGTCGCAACGACAACCAGATTGTCAACGTCGAACAGCGCGACCAACTGCTTGTCCGTCGTCACATAGGAGCCGCGCGCATCGACGAAGACGACCGAGCCGGAACCGGAACTACGCCCGTAATTATCGAACGCATCGCGTTCGGAAAGCTCCCACACGGCCTGCCACGAGCCAACGTCGGACCAGCCATAGGAGACCGGCATAACGGCGGCACGCTTGGTGCGCTCCATCACCGCAAAGTCGATCGATTTCGCCGTGGCGCGCGTAAACGACTGCTGATCGAGCGCGATGAACCCGAGGTCGGTGCCGGCGTTCTGGACGGCAGCCATCACTGCGGCAACACTATCCCTCTCGAAGCTCTTATATTCGTCGAGCAACAGGCCGGCGCGGAACATGAAGTTGCCAGAATTCCACAGATAGCCCTCCTTGACGTAGCGTTTGGCCTTCTCGACGTCGGGCTTTTCCACAAATGTTTCTATTGCGAACACATCACGGTCGATTGCGACACCGGCGCGGATATAACCGTATTCAGTGGCCGGCCGGGTCGGCCGCACACCGAAGGTCACGATCCGGTCGGTTGCGACTGTATCCACCGCTCGGCCGCAGACCTCGGCGAAAGCGGCTGGATCGGCAACGAGATGATCGGCGGCCAACGCCACCATCACGGGATCGCCGCCCCGCTTGACCGCAAAGATCGCGCCCGCCGCGATTGCCGGCCCGGAATCGCGCCGGATCGGCTCCAGCATGATATCGGCCTCGACGCCAATGGCCGCGAGTTGCTCGCGGACCAGAAACCGATACCGAGTATTGGTGACGACGATCGGGCGTCCGAACAACGCCGGATCGGACACTCGACGAATGACTTCCTGGAATGTCGAGTGTGGACCAAACAGCGGTAGGAATTGCTTGGGCCGGTCCTCGCGCGATGCCGGCCATAATCGGGTGCCGGCACCGCCGCACATAATCAGAGGGATGATTGATTGAGCCAAGTTATGTCCGTGACGGATTGGCCGAAAAAATCAGTGGGTGATAAAGGATGAGATGATATGATACGGTCAGTATTATACCATCCATCAGCTGGCAATATCATGACGGCGGCAAAGAGTCTCAATGTGCGCCCAGTCTTCACCCACGCCTATGTCGTTAAGGATATCATCGCGGCTTCACCGCCTCACTGAGGTAGTCGATTGCGGCCTGTACGCCACCTCGACCATGAGGAATTCTTAGCGCGGCTAGCCCTAATTCGATAACACCCAACGTTCCAAGCACCATGGGCGCGTTGATGTGGCCCATGTGCGCGATGCGGAATGCCCTGCCCCTCATCTGACCGAAGCCTGCGCCCAGCACGACGCCGCATTGGCCCTGACAATAATCACGCAAACGGTCGGGATCGCCTATCAGGACAGTTGTCACCGTGTCAGAACGCTCGCTTGGCTCGACGATATTGAAATCAAGTGCGTTTTCTTGTTTCCACGTCCCGACCGCACGCCGCACGGCCTCCGCCAGCAGGCGATGACGAAGGAACACTTCGTCCAATCCCTCGGCGAACAGCATGTCGAGCGCCTGGCGTAGCGCAAACATCAGATGTTCGGGTGGGGTCCCGGCGTATTTCTGGTAATGCGACTGACCGTCACGCGAGATCCAATCCCAGTACGGTGTTCGCAGTCCGGCATTTTGATGGGCCTCGAGCGCGCGCTCGCTCGCCGCCACAAAGCTCAAGCCCGGCGGGCTCATCAGACCTTTCTGCGACCCGGACAAGGCGACATCGACGCCCCAGGAATCCATCTCGAAGGGCACGCAACCCAGCGAGGCGACAGTATCGACCATCAATAGAGCCTTGTGACCCACCGCCTTGATGGCCTCACCGATGGCACCCACGTCGTTAATAACGCCGGAGCTGGTGTCGATGTGGGTCACAAGAATAGCCTTGATCGTGCCGCCTCGATCCTCGCCCAGGCGGGCTTTGACCTCTTCGGGCCTCACCGCACGCCGCCAGTCTCCGGTTATGACATCAACGTCGGCTCCAAGCCGGGCTGCGGCGTCACCCCAATCAAGCGAAAAACGACCGCTCTCCAATACCAGGATCTTGTCGCCCTTCGACAAGACATTGGTCAGTGCCGCTTCCCAGGCGCCATGGCCATTGGCAATATAGATGTAGCAGTGCCCCGACGTCCCAAACAGCCGACCAAGATCATGCAGCAAGCCGTCGGTGAGCGCGACCAACCCTGGGTCATGTATATCAACGGCTGGCCGATGCATGGCCCGCAATACCTCGTCGGGTATTGTGGTCGGTCCCGGTATCGCCAGAAATTCACGGCCGGCGCTAAGTGACATCTCGTTCTCTCTCTCCGCTCAGAAGCGCTTTAGTCGGATAGAAGCACACGGCCTATTGGAGAGGTCGACAACAACGAACCTACCGCAGGCAACCGCGTGCGGGGAATCAGACTACTGCTGGATACGAAAACCTAACTGGCACGACGCCGCACCGAAAGCTCGCGTTCCCAATCGAGTGCGTGCGCGGCGATGGTCGTAAGATCGTCGAAACGCGGCTGCCAGCCGAGCACGGCGCGGATCTGCTCACTGCCGGCGACAATCTGCGCGCAATCCCCATTGCGCCTCGGAGCGTATTCGACTTTGAAGTCGACGCCTGACATCCGCTTCATCGTACCGATTACATCAAGCACGGAGAAGCCGCGGCCGTAGCCGCAATTGAGCGTCAGCGAAGTGCCGCCGGAACGCAGGTAACGCAGCGCACGCGAGTGCGCTCCGGTGAGATCGCTGACATGGATGTAGTCGCGAACGCAGGTACCGTCCGGCGTGGGATAATCGGTGCCGAAAACCTCAAGCTTTGACCGTAGCCCCAACGCCGCTTCCGCCGCAACCTTGATTAAGTGGGTGGCATTTGGGCTCGACTGACCGGTGCGGCCACGCGGGTCGGCGCCGGCCACGTTAAAATATCGCAAAATCACATGAGCAAGGTTATGCGCGCGGCCGGCATCGCGCAGCATGATCTCCGTCATCAGTTTCGACCAGCCGTAAGGCGAGATCGGTAGTGTCGGCGCATCCTCCGGTACCGGAATAACAGCCGGATTGCCGTAAACGGCGGCAGTCGAGGAAAAGATGAAATGGCGCACGCGGCAAGCGACAGCGCATTCGATCAACGCGCGGGAATTCGCAGTGTTGTTGCGATAATAACCCAACGGGTCGCGTACCGAATCCGGAACCACGGTCGACGCAGCAAAGTGGATGATCGTCTCGATGCCGTGCTCGCGCAAAAGCCGCGAGACCAGCGCCTGATCGCCGGTCTCGCCGATAATGAGCGGCACACCTTCGGCGACGGCCCAGCGATGCCCAGTCGAGAGGTTGTCGAGAACGACGACGCGTTCGCCGGCGTCGACCAGTTCATGCACCATCTGGCTGCCGATATAGCCGGCACCGCCGGTGACCAAGATCGTCATCGCGTCTATTCCACCGTGACCGATTTCGCGAGGTTGCGCGGCTGATCGACGTCGGTGCCCATATGGACCGCAGTATGATAGGCGATCAGCTGGATTGGAATGGCATAGACGATGGGTGACACCTCCGCCGGCACGGCCGGCAAGACCAGCGTTTCCAGCGCCTGGCCTTCGGCGGCCTTCGCCCCCTCGGTATCGGTTATCAGGATGAGTCTGCCACCGCGGGCGGCGACTTCCTGCATGTTCGACACCGTCTTTTCGAACACCTTGTCGTGCGGCGCGATGACGATCACTGGCGTGGTCTCGTCGATGAGCGCGATCGGGCCATGCTTAAGCTCGCCGGCTGCATAGCCCTCGGCATGAATATAGGAGATTTCCTTGAGTTTCAGCGCGCCTTCCAGCGCAAGAGGAAAGCTCGTACCACGGCCGAGATAAAGCACATCGCGCGATTTGGCGAGATCCCGCGCCAAAGCTTCAATCTGCGGCTCAAGTGAGAGCGCCTCGTTGAGATGACGCGGCACTTCGATCAGTGCATGGACCAATCTTTTTTCCTCGTCTGCACTGAGCACGCCGCGAGCGCGGCCTGCCGCAATGGCAAGGCACGCCAGCGCCGCGAGTTGGCACGTAAAGGCTTTGGTTGAAGCGACGCCAATCTCCGGTCCAGCGAGCGTCGGCATGACGACATCGCTTTCCCGCGCAATAGTCGAGGTCGGCACATTGACGACCGAAAGAACGTGCTGCTTGAGCTCGCGTGCGTAGCGTAGTGATGCGAGCGTATCGGCCGTCTCCCCTGATTGCGAGACGAAAATTGCGAGATTACCCTCTTTGAGCGGGACATCGCGGTAACGGAATTCGGAGGCGATATCGATATCAACTGGGAGGTTGGCGAAGCGCTCGAACCAGTAGCGCGCCACCATGCCGGCATAATAGGCGGTACCGCAGGCAGCGATTGAGATGCGGCTGAGTTTACGAAAATCGAACGGCAGCGGCATCGGCAGCGCCACCCGTTCCGCGGTCATATCGAGATAATTCGCCAGCGTATGGCCGACAACCTCCGGCTGCTCGTGAATCTCCTTAGCCATGAAATGGCGATGGTTGCCCTTGTCGATCAGCAGCATGGATGCTTGCGACTTGACCACTGGACGCTGCACGATCTGGCCGGCTGCATCATGTATCTCGGCGCCCTGCCGAGTGACGACCACCCAGTCCCCGTCTTCAAGATAACTGACCATGTCCGTGAGCGGCGCCAGCGCGATGGCATCGGAGCCGACGAACATCGCACCGTCGCCAAAACCGACCGCGAGCGGCGAGCCCTTGCGAGCGGCGACGAGAAAATTTTCCTCACCGGCAAACAGAAACGCGAGCGCGAATGCGCCACGTAGGCGAGGTAGGGCCATCCGCACGGCTTCGACCGGTGCCGCACCACGCTTCATCGCATCGGTAACGAGGTGCGCAATAACTTCCGTATCGGTGTCACTCGCGAAATGAGCGCCAGACTTTTCGAGCTCTTGGCGCAGTTCGGCGAAATTTTCGATGATGCCGTTGTGGACGACCGCAAGCTTGTCGGTGGCATGCGGATGGGCGTTGGCCTCGCTGGGTCGACCGTGCGTCGCCCAGCGGGTGTGGCCGATGCCGATCGTGCCTGACAGCGGCTCGGACAAGAGCCGTGCTTCGAGGTTCTTGAGCTTGCCCTCGGCACGTCGTCGGCTCAGAGCGCCATGTTCGAGCGTAGCAACGCCCGCGGAATCGTAGCCGCGATATTCGAGCCGTCTGAGCGCGTCGATGAGCTGGGGCGCTGCCGGTTCGCTCCCGATCACTCCAATAATCCCACACATCCTTTTGGATACTCCCCTCTAGGCCAGCGCGATGTAGAAGCTTCACGGAGGAAGCAGGCAGCCAAGGTAAAGGCAACAAATAATCCTTTGGATCCTCGGAATTTATTGCAAATGACTGAGAGGTTCGCAAAGAGCAGCGTCAGTTTTGCTTAACGCGGCCGAGTAGCCTTAACACCGTACGCCAGACGAGGTCACTAAATTTCCTGTCGGACCAATTTCCCAGTGGCGCCAATGGGCAGCGCTGACACTATGTTGATCATCACAGGCACTTTATGCCTCGGCAATTCGGCGTTGCACATCTGTAATATCTCAGACTTAAGTACGGCATTCCCATCAATCTTTGGCTGATGATCGGACTTTTTGAGAACGAGGTCGGCGACAACGATCGAGCCCGTGATCGGATTTTTCTTTGCCCGCACGCGAGACATCTCCACTTCGGGATGTCGATTTATAAGGGTCTCGACTTCCTCCGGATGCACCTTCTGGCCACCCACATTGATCACGCCACTCACGCGCCCGAGAAAATAACAGCGCCCGTTGCGGGATTCGATGGCATCGCCCGTATCGACAAAGCTTTGTTGGTCTCTGAGTTCTGCCCCGTCGAGATAGCCGACTGCGGTGCCGGCTGAACGGATGTGGAGTGAGCCATGCTTAAGCTCCAGTTTAACGTCTCCACCGGTGTCACGGAGAAGGCTTTCTGGAAATCCCTCCAACCCGTCGTTGACCGTAAATCCGACGCCAGCTTCAGTTGAGGCAAAGGCATGCGCGATGACTGCATCGGGATAGGCTTGTCGAAGTGCATCAAGGATGGACTGATCGGCAATCTCGCCGGACAATCGTACATAGCGTGGCGCTATTTCACGGCAGAGCGGGCTCATCAGTGCGCGACGCCAATGGGTTGGAGTACCCAATACGTGCGTTACCCGGTGTTGCGCCAAGCGCACGAGGAAATCGCCCGGCGCTTCTTCCATATCAGAGAGGACCAGCGAAGCGCCGCCAAGAACCGTGCGAAGCAGGATCTGCAAGCCGCCGTAGCGGCAAATATTGTAAAAGGTACCCCATATCACTGGATCGGCTTGCTCAGGCTGGGGTTGAATGGCGGCGCTCAGGCTGGCCAAGCTGTGAAGCACGAGTTTGGGTGTCCCGGATGTGCCGGAAGTCAGGAGAACCCATTCAGTCGCGTAACCGGTAGCCGGCCCTTCGATGGCACTGACGCGCTTATGATCATGCGTCACTTGCAACCAATTTTGCATATGCGGTTCGGGCTGCGGATAGTCCGACACGAAGGCATCCGCTTCCGCAATTTTTGCAACCGCTAAAAGTTGCTGAAAGGTCAAATCCGGCGGACACAGCGTTAGCCGACGCACCGCGCCGTCGAGCTCGATAAGGGCCAATGCAGTTACGAGCTGGTCGCGCGTTGTCAAAATGACCGAGCTCCCAGCAAGACCCGAAAGGCGCCGATCTAACCGTGACCCACGGCCAAGATCCGCAAGACAAGCAGTCCCGGTGATGCCCCAGAAAAACCGGCTCTGTGTATCGGAGGCCTTAATCAGCGCTTCGCGAAGTGAATTTGGGTGACCTGAAGGCATGAACAGTTATCTCACGTGACGTCCGGCTTATGACGCATAGCACAGTGGTGATGAAGCGGCAGCATTGCTCAGAAATCACCATCCCGAAAGAGCACTATCCAAGGATTGTGCCGAACGATGCCTACGCCTGTCCCTCTTATTGGAGGGACGCCAAATTCAGATCAATCACCGCTCAACAGCGACTTGCAAAACTCACTCTGAACGGTCGTCAGGGTTATTAGAACTTCATTTCGCCCTTCAGAATTAATTCATAGACTGAGGTATCGAGGCGCACAAAGGCTTGGTGCACGTGGTCTTTGACGTAGATTGTATCGTCCGTGGATCTCGGGTCGTAGCCCTGACGCATGAGCTTGGCTTTTGTCTGCTTGAATGTTGCTGTAGCCTCGATCGCCGAGCAGATCCGCAAAAACACGGGATGCGCATAGGCAGGCAGCTGCGCCCGTAGCAACGCGGGAAACCCCGCCAAGTCGAAGTGCCCATCAATCACAACAGCGGCCATTCCGGCGCGACCGTCGGCGCCGGGAATTTGCACGCCATAGACCGCCGCCTCGACGACACCGGGGAACGCCATGATGGTTTCGGCGACTTCGCTCGTCGAAACATTCTCACCCTTCCAGCGGAAGGTATCGCCGATGCGGTCGATAAAAAAATAGTGGCCGCTTTGGTCCTGCCGCATCAGATCGCCGGTGCGGAACCAAGCGTCATCCGGGTTAAAGACATTGCGCAAAATTTTCCTGTCCGACTCCTCTTCGTCGGTATAGCCGTCAAATCGGCTCGCCAAATGTCCCGGCCGGCGTTCAATGAGGCCGATCGCCTCGCCAACCTCATTGGTCTCACAGCGGATGCAGAGGCCCTGTTCATTGCGGATCGGCTCTCCGGCCTCGACGTCGAATTTCACCAGTGCCAATGGCGAACGGTGCGCGAGAAACGGCGGGATCCGCCCGAGCGATCCGGGCCGGCCCTCGATGTTGTAGAGCGCCACGTTGCCCTCGGTGGCCGCATAAAACTCCAGGATTTGGGGAATTGCGAAGCGGTTCTTGAATTCGTCCCAGATGTCGAGCCGCAGGCCATTGCCGCAACACAAGCGCAGATGATGCTCGGTTTCATGCGGATGCCGCGGCGCGTTCACAAGGTAGCGACACAACTCGCCGATATACTGAAAGAGTGTGCAGTCCCATGCGATTATTTCGTCCCAGAACCGGTGGGCTGAAAACTTTTCGCGCAGCACCACCGAACCGCCACCGACCAGGAGGGCACCGGTAGCGACCACACCGCCGACGCTGTGATACATCGGCAAGCAATTGTACATGCGGTCGGTGGGGCGAGCGTCAATGAGGCCGGCGAACCAGTAGCTCCACTGCATAATGCGGTAATGGCTGACCCTGACCGCTTTCGGCAGCCCGGTGGTGCCCGATGTGTAGATGTACAAGGCGCAATCCTCGAGCGTCACTGGCCGCCGCTCGTCGATGTTAAGTATCTGGCCGGATAGCTTGTTGATTTCTCGATCGATGCGAGGGAGATCTGATCGTCCATTACCATGGAGCCAAACCTTCGGCTGGCCGGTCATATGCGGTTGCGCAGCGCTAAGGCCGGGCTCAAGCTCCGCCGCAACGACGATGTGCCCTGGTGCGGCTACATTGATGCAATGGGCAAGCGACGCGCCCGTGAGCGCGGTATTTAACAAAGCGACCACGCCACCAACACTCGATATGCCGATCCAAATCGCCATATAGTCGGGCCGGTTCGGCATCAGCAGGCAAACGACGTCACCCTTGCCAACACCCTGCCCTAGGGCCCATCGCGCATAGCGATTGGCCTGTAGCCCGATCTGGTCGTACGTGAGTTTTTCGTCGTCGGTAACCAGCGCGTCTTTGTTTCGAAACTGTTCGGCGAGTTCTTGAAGAACCACCGGAAAGGTCCGTATTGGATTACCAGCAAGGGGCGCCGTGAGCTCGAGTGCTCGCAGCCAGGCACGGGAGCCTAATCCTTTACCTTCTGGCCGATCTGGTACGTAACGGAGCGGACCCATCAGAGAAGCTGTTGCCGGTGAACGACCGTCAATCTATGCCGGACTGGCGATTATCCCACCCTTGTCTGCGCCAAGCCCTGATCAGTCGGTACAAAGTTTGAAATCCCTCTTCGCTTCGAGCCACCGGCAGCAATGCCATGGCCAGAACACCACCTGGCAGGACCCTAAAAGTCCACTGGCCAAGCCGCCTCCACGCCCAATGCACGCCGTCCTTCATGAAATATTCCCGATATTTCAAATCTGCATATCGGCCATAGGCATTTCGGTTGCCTATACCAAACAAACCCGCGGCTTGTAAGCTATTTGTAATCTGCTTGTAATCTGCGCCGGCCGTCCCTCACCCACCAATGCCCTCGTAGCGGCACCTTCGCCCCCCGCACGATCATCTTGTGAAATCCGTTAACCCTACTGGGCAGCGAGAATTGACAGGGCCTCGCACGTATTCGCGCAATCGGCAGTGCCGAGGTAATCAAGAGCCGGCATCAACTGTTCGCTGCCGGACGGATCCACTACCCCCTTGTTGCCCAGCACCCGGCCGGCCAGGACCAAAAGCTGCGGGTCCACAAAGCCCGACGGAACGCCCGAGACAAAGATCTTCTCGCCGGATCGGGTGAATACCGCCTCATGATCGGAGATCTTGTGATCGAGCTGAACGATCATTCCTACGACCATGTCTTTAAAGAAATAGGGATTTCGCGTCAGCTCACTCGCTTTAATCCATTTTTGTATCGCAAGATCGGATTGAAACTTTTTGCGCTCGAGCGGCAGATTCGTTTCAACCCTCCAGGCACCATTTACCCCCGTGCTTTGCGCGACAAACAACCCGCGCGACGAATTGACCTCATACAGCTCCTCCGGGTTACTCGATGTTTGGGAGCTGTTGTTGGTCGCGTCAGATGCCAGCCCACATCTCGCGTGAACGGCCTGACGAACTCCGTCCAACAGCGTGCGCCAGGTGTCATTCTCAAATATTGGAACGCTGCTGACATCATCGACCGGCGTGATTTCAATCACGGATCTCGGCGCGGCACCGGTGGATGCAGGAAGATTTGTTGCATATGACGAGGCTGTCGCTTCGCAATCGGCAGTGCCGCTGATGCCGCTTGCCGGTACGGAAAACTGAAATCTTTGGCGGCCGGATGCTTGCACTGTTCCTCCAGAACCAGTGGGCGCAGTTACCGGCGTTAAGACAATCGCCTGATTAACAGTTTGGTTGATTGCGGCCGTGGTTTCCGAGACTGTTGGAGCCGCCGTGAGACTTGGCGCGACAGACGGAGCGTTGACTGTCGGGCCGACCGCATTTGTCGTCAGAACAGAATTCGGCAGATTGGGCTGGGCTGTGTTTTGCAGCTGGACAAGCCGGGCCTCGATTTCAGTTTGCATGCACTCCCTGGCCTTGCGAAGCTCGTCGAGTGGAGCGGCGTTCTTTCCGGCAAGCCCGCACTTCTGATCGCGTTGCCGCATCCAAGTCAGTTGCTCGTTCAAAAATCCCTTCTGCGCTGCAGGCGGAACCCGGCTTCTATTTTGCCGGAACGCGGCGGCTAGCTTCGTATCGAGTGCAGACAGCGCAGTATCAGCACAAATCAGCCGAGCGGCGGCAGTTCTGGCTGTTGGACAGACTGTGACACGGCTCGGATGTCCACCTTGCGGCGCGCCGGCTGCCGTTGCGGCACTAACGACGGCAGTGATCAAGAATGCAGGGATCATCACGGCAGTTTCCATTGAGGGTTGGCATTGTTTCGTTCTGTTTCTTCAACTCACAACCCGTAGTTCGCGACAACTCGACCGGTCAAAATGCAATCGGCTCTTTACTCGGCTCTTTACAATGACGACCTTGCGAGGCGCCGCTTTTTTCGCAATTGCACGACAGCGGCTTGAATGGCTGGCTCCAAGGCATGAATGGCATGAACTGGACCGCATATGCTGGTGTTAGGGTGGTTCAGGCCTCTGCACCAACTTGGAACGTTCTGCGCGCTACTCCACTGCGGCCAGAGCCGTCTCTGTGACGAGGATGAGTCCTCCAGCGAGGCCATCAGCGCGCGGCAATTCGTTGGCATAGCGTCGATCTGCGGCTCTCCTTTGCTTTGCGCCTCGGGTAGATCGGGCGCTGCTTTCGTCCAGTCCTCCACCTGGCGGCCGGTGATTGCCAAAACATAGTTACGGGTTTCCTCAGGCAGCCCACGGGAACCTGCGAGGAAATCCCGCACCCGCTGGGGACCGGCGTTGTAGGCTGCGGCGGCAAGCCCGAGATTGCCAAACTCGTCACGTAGTTCCGCCAGAAACGCACTCGACTTGGGAAGCGCTTGCTTTGGATCAAACGGTTCAAACAATTGCTGCTCGGCAGCGGTTTCGGGCATGAATTGTGCAATGCCGAGAGCGTGAGCGCCGCTTCGGGTTTCTGGTCCCACCGCGTCGGGATAAAAGCGGCTCTCCTGCCAGATCAATCGGGCAAAAAACCCGACCGGTAGTGCATTGGCCCGCGCGGCCGATTCGATCATTGGACAGATAAGTTCCGTATCCGCCTGCACTGTCTGTC
Organism: uncultured Alphaproteobacteria bacterium; assembly: GCA_963761185.1. Taxonomy (GTDB): domain Bacteria; phylum Pseudomonadota; class Alphaproteobacteria; order Rhizobiales; family Xanthobacteraceae; genus BOG-931. The sequence continues at coordinate 1,581,396 of CAVXFY010000009.1, read as the reverse complement.
CGTCTGATTGCGCGAAACTTGGGCCAGCGACCAGCAGGAATGACGCGGCAACAATGCAAGAGATCCACGCGCGCCGACCACTGCCTGATTGGCGGCGGCGCGCCGCGTAAGCCACGGATAAATCAAAAGATTTTTGCATATCTCAGATTTTCATCCGAACGCGTTAAATAACCTTGCCTGGCGAGATCATGACACAGCCAGCTAGGCAGGCCAACGCAGATGGGAACTTACGCCGTTCTTGCGCAGCCCTCCCGGGGTCCACCACAAAGCGCCTGCGTCAAGCGCCAATCCAGGGATCCACAGAAAGTCACTGCTCTTTTTTGAAACACGAATGCAGTAACGAATCAGCTATCATGTCATTTTACATACATCTTTCTCGGAACCTGATGCTGTAGCCTGGGTTGTTTTGCGGGACCTAAGTGGCGGCCTAACTCGTTTCGCAATGGAACGTGTTAGCAAAAAAATAACGGGCTTAGGTGGAACCTAAAGTCCTTCGGGGGATGACGAGGATGATTACACCCGCGTTTATTTGCCTATTCGTTGGAATGCTGGTCGCCCAGCGGTTTAAAGTCTTGATCCTTCTGCCCATCATCCTGCTCAGTCTCGCCGTCACGATTGGTGGCGGTATCGCGCGCGCTGAGACGCCTTGGGCCATCGCGGCGACATCGGTGCTGGCAATCGTCGCCGTGCAGATTGGATATTTGCTCGGCATAGCTGCGCATCATCTCATGGTGCCGGCTGGCGACAACGCCATTAATTCAGGCTCGGTGCCAAGTGCCCTGTCGCGGCGGCGAGCCGCACACGGTGCTGCAGGATTTTTGCATCGAGAGCACTTGGCACCACCGCATTCACGCGGATGAAAAGCCTTGCAAACTTCACCGTTAAGCGCCGGTGAGGGTGGGCGTTGCGTGGACTTTGTGGCATTAGGCCATGACATTAGGCCATGACATTAGGTCATGGCATTAGGTCCGTTTAAGCGCCCCCGATTGGTCGCGGCCCGCCGATAATTCCGACTTGTTGATGGCGCGCCATGGCATAGGAGCCTTGCGCCAATAGGGGGTGTTCGGTAGGCCACTACGCCTTATATCGCGCGATCAACAAACAAATAGGGCTTCGCTGCGGCCGGTGTCGTGCGATGCGAGCACTGCCGGCGATGATCAGCGTATTTACCGCAAACACAGGCATGCCCTGGTCCGATATCGATGACGATGACCTGCGCATGGAAATTGCCAGGGGGGCATCGGTCGAAGAAGTCGCGGTTTTTCTCTGCCGCACAACTGATGAGGTGGCGATCCGCGCTGCGCTGCTCGGCCTGCGCTGGTGCGCTGCGCTTCACTGACGCCGACAGAAAGGGAAACCCTGGTTTGGGGCCAGGGTTTCAAGAACCATAATCGTCTCGGGTCGAACGGTTGCCCGATGACGACATATCCATAACCAGAATTGATGAATCAAGCCTTAGAGCGACAAGTCATTTGCCAAATGGCTCAGGCAATTGGTCTTTGGCTGGAATTCAAACTTCAACCAGCCGCTGGGCGAACACGGCGTCGATCTTAGCCTTCATCGTCGACACGCTAAATGGCTTGACGATGAAGCCATTCGCGCCGGCCTTCTTTGCTGCCATCACATCTTCGATATGGGCTGCCGCTGCCATTATGATGAAGGGAATTTCACCGAGGCCGGTGCGGATGTGCCTTAACAGGTCGAGGCCGGTCATCGGCTCCATATTCCAATCGGAAATCACCAGGCCGTAACGCTTTGTCCCCATCTTTTCGAGCGCTGTGTTGCCGCCGCTGGCTTCGTCAATGTCGTCGTAGCCGATATTGCGCAGCGCATCTCGGGTAACACGGATCGTCATCGGGGAGGCGTCGACTATAAGGACCGACATCCTTGAATCAACGGCCATTGGTGTGCTCTCCCGGTGCGGGAATAACGCTCGTTGCTTTATGGCCCGGCCGGAGTTGCTACCGAGGTTGCAACTTTTTTCAATCGGGCTAAGTACAAGATCGCGGCTCGGCGAGCGTCGCCACGGTCGTATTGCGCTTCACCCTGAGTAAGCGTGCCGTCCTCGTCGACCTCGAACCGGTAGGTCTCGCCGGTTTGGCGGGACTTTACGAGAATGACGGGCGGATCGAAGCCGGTGACCTCAAACATAAATTCTCTGTCGGTGAATTTTGCTGCACTGCATTACTCCCCAAAGATTGACGATTTATCGAGGTGGAGAAAAAACCCGGCAATCGGCGGCCTTGGGAAATGGGCTTAACCGCGCGGTAACGGTGTTGCGCTATGCTTTAACCGCTGCGGAAAGTGGCTACAACAGGCCAAGAGGCCCCGGCGATCTCCACAGGTCGGGGCCTCCCCTTCCCGGTCAGCATTTGGGACCTCGCCTGTGGGCGAGCGGCATTCGTCGTGGCGGCCTCCAACATCCTGACTGACAACCCGACCGAACCGCAACGCAAGACGTTCCGAGCCTACGTCTTTAACAAGATATCTTACGCGGCAGTTTCTGCGATCGTCGCAGTCCTGGCCGGCTTGGCTTATTTCACAGGGGCTTTGCCGAAATCGAGTCCGCCACCGGCACCGCCAGTCATTGCGCATCAGGCGAAGATCGACGTGCCAAACGGTGCGATCCTCATACCTGGCGCCGATGGCATCTGCCACCTGCACGCGCTCGACAACTCAACCGGAGCAATTTCGGATTACGGCGTCGTTGATTGCTCGAAAGCGGTCGATAAAAATTCCACCGCGTGGAAGCGAGCGACGAATCAGGACGTAGGCACAGAAGTAAGCAAATCGTTTCGGCACGAATAGATTGGTACTATCGGTTCGACGTTCTCGTTGATGATTTCCTCAAGCACGTAACGCCTCACTGCCCCCCGATCTTTTTCGCCGCAACGCCATGGCGGGTGCTGGTCACCACGTATATCCAACGAGATTGGGCCGCGACTTGTGAATGATCGTACCGGCAGCCGGGTAAATGTGCTGGCCACACTCCTTGCAAGCGAAGGCCGACGTTTGGTCATCGAATTTAACTTGCCGCGCTCAACACCACAGCCTGCGCAAGTGATTTCCGTGCCGCCATAGTTGATTTCCATAAGTCTGGCGGGCGGACGGCATCATTCGCATATTCGACCTGATGACTAATGCCTCATCGCCGACGATTTCACCTCGGCGACCGCTTCCAACAGACGGCGAGCCAAAGCTGTTGCTTGATCGGGGTCGATCGGCACCAAAATTGTTTTTACGGGATCGCCTTCGCCACCCAGCCAAAATTCCAATTGTACGGTCCTATCTTTGGCGGTCGCTGATGTGGCTTTAAGCTTGGTCAGCAGGAAGGGCCCCTTACCTTCCAGAACGACTTGGCCCATGACCCATTCTCCCCTCGGTTGTAGGCGCCATCCTCAACTGCGGCCTTTCTTGTGTATAAATTTGTTGCATTGCAATAATTCAGTTGCAACGCAACATAAAGGCAATAGGGTCGCGGTGGCTTAGGTCAACTCCTCACCTGAGCGAGTATGTTGTGTTTTGCGTGCGTAAGTAAGGGAGCCCCATAATCCGGGGCTCCCTTTTTCTTGGCCGTCCAGGGATGGCGACGCTTTATTGCGCCGCGGCAACGCGCGGCGCTCGTGGCGGCTTAAGATTTCCGTTGCCGCGGAAGGTCCGCGCCGGCCGGTCCGTCGAGGAAAAGGCGTCGCCCGTCTGGCAACCGTCAGCCTGTCGCCCCGCACGCATCATCGTATTGCCGTCCGCGCTCCCTAGGCCGCTCTGCGCGAACTGAGAGAGCGCCTGAGTATGGCGCCATCGAACGACCGGCGCACCTCAACAGCGTCCGGAGCAAGGACTAATCCCGCGGGCGGCGTGAATTCAAACGAATGGCAGCCGCTCCCGAGCCCCGCCCTTTCTAGGTCCGACCGATACTCGTTGGCCAAAATGTGGCCGATCAGCCGGCCTCCGGCATAGATGTCGAGACAGACCGGGACCTCGGGATGGTCCATCGTCTGCGCCCAACCCCTAATGCGCTTTGCGCCGACGTGATCGATATACCCGCGGAGTTCACCGAGCTTCGGCAACGCCGGACGCAGGCCGGCCCGCGATGCGACATGCCGCCGTGCCGCCTCGACCTCGTAGCCGTCGTGGTAGCGCGGCGCGCAGTACTGCGCGCGCGTGGCGAGCCCATCGACTGCGTCGGGGTACATGGCCACATATTCGTGCGCATTATGAAACATGCAACGACTGTCGTCGTCGATGAAAGTTTCCGACAGCGCACCGTTAGCGATGATGACGTCATGGCTATCAAGCTCGATATGGAAATACTGGACCTCCTCGACATGCGCGGCCTGGAAGATCGAGACGCTATTGACGAGGTCCTTGGCCTCGATCAGCACGCCTTGCAGATACATCGCGTGATGCGGCGAAATCCATAGGTCGCGATTGGGAACGCTGTCGCCGAGTGCGCCGGCGCGAATGCAGATCGGTAGAATATCAGTCCGGCCGAGGACAAAACGGCCGCTATAACTGCGCCGCCCGATCCATTTGATCGGCCGTGCCACACCCGACATGGTCTTCACCTTGTCGCCGATCTTGAGGTTCTCGACCCGGGTCTGGCCGCGCTCGGTGTGGATCAGCGTGCCCATGCAATAGCACGCGACGTTATTTTCGGTGATATCGGCGCCATCGCTTGATGCTGCGGCATGAAAGAATTCGCCGGTGTAGTCTCCGGTTAGATTGAGCGTAATGCTATTGCCGTTGCCGTCCGCGACCGTGAGAACGTCGGTGTTGTAGTCCATATTCGCCGACGTTGTCGACGCATCGAAGCCGACGAGATCGAACGCGTCGCTGCTGTCGAAGCCGCTGATCGTATTGGTGGGACGAACCTCGTGATCGATTTTCAGCGTCGGATCCGTCGGATTGTTAGAGAAAGTGATGGTGCCGGTGCCAGCGGCATTGGAATTGCCCAATTCCAGCGTCCCGGCATCGACGGTGATGCCGCCCGAGAACGTGTTGTTGCCTTCGAGCGTGACGGTGCCTGTGCCGTCGACGACGATACTGCCATGCGTCGTGCCGTCCTCAATCGTTCCGCCATAGGCGGAGACGCTCGTTGTTGTCGGATCCAGCGTCAGCACGTGACCGTTAAGCACGACCGACGTCGTATTCGAGGCATCGTCGGACAGCGCGGTGAGCTGATTATCAGCGTCGAGCACGAGATTGGCGGTCTGACCGTCTATCGCGCCGCCGACGCGGCCGAGCGTCAGCCCGCTTGAATCGACGATGGCATTGGTGACGTTCAGCGTCAGCGTGCCGGCTTCGACATAGGTCGCGCCGGTATAGGTCTGGTCCGCGAGCAGGAAGACATCGGCCTTGCTGGCATTGGTAGCGGCGCTGTCGTCGATATCGAGCGAACCTGACATCGTCGGTCCGGTGCCCATTTCCTGGCCGTCACTGATGACGCCGGTGAAATTGCCGCTGCTATCCTGATCGAACACGATCAGGCCGCCGGCGTCGGTGATGTTCTCGTTAATGGTCGGCAGGTTGGCGGTGGTGATATCGAGCGTCGAGCCGGTTTCGACGATGGTGCCGCCGGTATAGGTATTGCCCGTGCCGATCAGTTGCAGCGTGCCGCCGATGAGATGCAGCGTCCCGTCGCCGGAAATCGCGCCGGCATATTGGCCGCCGCCGCTTTGGGCGAATTGCAGGTCGGCGTTGTTGCTGAGCACGAAATTGGGGGCGCTGCCGGCCACCGCCGTATTCTTGAGCGCGCCGGTGGCGACCCGGAGCTGACCGCCGGTGGCGAAGATGGAGCTGCCGGCGGCAAGCGTGACCGTGGCGCCGGAAAGATCGACCAGCCCCGTGCCGGCCGTGGTAATGGCGCCGGCCGTCAAGGTCGTATCGGTGATAGCGCTGGAAATCGTCGAGGACTGGTTGTTGCTGTCGCCGATCGTCAGTACCGAACCGTTCTTGATCGTGATCGTCGAGTTATTGCCGACGCTGTTGAGCGACGTGAATTGGTTATTGGAGCTGATGGTGAGGTTCGCGGCCGACGGCTTGCTCTTGGTGTTATCGAGCAGAACACCGGCGGTGTCGTTTGCGAAAACGTTCATGGCAGCCAGATTCACCGTGCCGGAGTCGATGGTGATGGTGCCTTCGACATTGGCGGCCGTGCTGATCGCGACAGTGCCGGAACCGGAGAAGGTCAGACCGCCTGTGCCGGTGATTTCTGACGAAATCGTCGGATTGGTGCCGCTGAGCCAAATGACGCCTTCGCTTTGGCCGAACGCCAAAGTGCCGCCGCTGATCGCGCTGCCGGTGGCGAGAATGAGGCCGGCGGCATCTGTCGTCGTGCCGTCGCCGATGGTCAGCGTGTTTGAGCCGAGCGTGACGGTCTTGCCTTCGGTATTGAGCGCATAGACGCTGGCATTGCCGCTCAGCGTGGCATTGCCCGACAAAGCGACGACGTCGGCGCCGGTCGACGAATTCAGCGTCGCGGTGCTGTCATAGGTCGCCTTGACATAGCCATTGGCGCCATAGGTGACGAAGTCATAGGGCCCGGCGCCCTTCGAGGCGTCATTATTCTCGACAATCCAGACCGGTGCGATGGTGTTGACGAGCGACGCCGCGCCGATGCCCGAAAGAACCTTTTCGGTCGTTCCGAGCGACGTGGTCGAGGACGGCTGAATGATGAGCGTGTCGGCGCCGCTGCGGACGATGCCGTTGGTCAGGGTTACCGTTTCGCCCGCGGCGCCGCCGGCCAGTTGCAGGATCGCGGTCGCCGAAATTGTGAGGTTGTTGAAGGTGACGGCGCCCGCCGTCGACGTGTTGCTATTAAGGATCTCCAGCGTGCGCTGGACGTCGGTGATCGTGCCCCAGCTCGTGGTATTGCCGTCGACGTCGAAACTGCTGCCGCCGCCCAGGAACAGATTGCGCTCGGGCGCGGCGAAGGAGGCGCCGGTCTGCAACGTGCCGCCGTTCAATTCGACCTGGCCGATCATATCGGCGGAGCCGGTGGTGTTGCCGAGCGCGGCGTCGCTCATCACCTCGACGATTGGCGTTCCGGTATTGCCGATGATGACGTTGCCGTAAAAGTAGGGGCTCGCCGTCGACAGGATGACTTTGCCGGTGCCGGCGCTGCTGAGATCGTCGAAGGTGATGTCGGAGAAGCCCGTGGCGTTGCCGACGCCGTCGCCGTCGACGCCGAGCGAGATCAACTGGCCGTTCAGCGTGACGATGTAGTCGTTCAGATTGAGCGTCGCGACTTCGCCGCCGACCGCGATCGGGCGGCTGGTTGCGAATGTCGCGGTGCCGCCGCCGGACGTCGTGCCGATCTGCAGGATCGGGTTGCCTTCGGTGAGGCCGTTGAAAATAATGCCGTTGTCGGCCTGCACGGCCGACTTCACATTGTTCGGAACGCCGGATGCGGCGAAGGTGAGGCTCGCCGTAAAGTCGAAATTCGATTCCGTGGGAGTCGCGCCCTCAGGAGCCGCGCCGAGCGACCCGTCGCCGGCGACGATCAGCGTGCCGGCGAGGAGCGAGGTACCGCCGGTATAGGTGTTGGCGGCATTGGACAACGTGACCGTCCCGCCATCGTCGGCGCCGAGCTGCATGATGAAGCCGACATTTGGCGTGCCGATGATGATCGGGTTGGCGACTGTCCCGGCATTGATCTCGGTGATGCCGTTGAACGACGCAAAGGTGGTGGTCTCGTCGAATGTTCCGGTCTTGGTGCCGTCGAGCGCGCCGTTCGCCAGCGTTGAATTGCTGACAATGCCGGTGATGATGATGTTGGCGGCCGCACCGCCGTTGTTCAGAATGTATCCGGGCAATTGCCCAACCTCCACCGTGCCGGAGACGTTCGGCAAGGTGGTGAGATTGGTCGCCGTCAGATTCCATTGGGTCGCGAGTGCGATATCGCCGGGCGAGAGGTAAGGCAGCCCCTTGCCGTTATTGGCGTCGCGATAGGCGGCAGCTTCGAGGAAGTCCGAATAGAAGCCGGTCATCTTGTCGAGACCGGGCGTTGCCGCACCGATCGCGCCGGTGATGTTGTTCGTCGTCGTAAAAAGCTTCGAGCTCTTGTTTTTCAGGATGCTGTATTCGAGGCCGCGATAGGGATCGCTGGTCAGGTCGAGCAGGCTTGTCGGTATCGGATTGCCGTTTGCGTCGTCGACGATTTGCGGAACCCCGTCGTTTAACGGCAGCAGCAGGTTGTTCGACTGCAATGTTGCGAAGAACTGCGACTCCGAGAGGTTCGAGTAATTGGCGACGACGTCGACATAGACCGTCGGATCGCTCGCGCCCCAGACCGAATCGGCGAGTGCGGTGAACGTGTGATGCCCGTCGAGCAGGTAGAGCGTGCCGTCCGGACCGATGACCACCGGCTCGATATCGGTCAACAGATTGGCTGTCAGTTCCGCTTGCGAGGTGAGGAGATCGAAGCCGGCGGCCTTCTTGCCGACTTCGGTGAACCCCTCGTTCATCTGCGTCGGCAGAATCTGATCGAGCGAGACCGCATAGAGCGCATTCGGCCCGGCCGTGATCGCGTCGTCCGCGCTCGTGCTTGCCGGATAGGCGGTGAAATCGCTCGATGTCAGCTGGCTCATGTGCAGTCCCCCAAACAGAGGGACGTACACTAGGGTACCGCCCATGACAATCGGCTGACGCGGATGTGACAGCGCGTTAAATTCGCTATCAACTTCAAGGCGGATAGCGACAACGGCGTGCCAGGCTTACGAAATTTCGCGCATGCCGCTGCGGTTGAATGACCTGTTCGCTACACGCGTCAGATCGCCTATGCGACTGTGGTCCTATGTGCGCGCCGTTTCTCGCGCGGCGGCTTGCACCGGCGCCGCGGGTCCGAGCACGCGACACATGCCGGCGTCGAGCACCTCGTCGGAAAAAATCGCGGCCACGTAATCGAGGCCGGCGCGGCTGCAAGCTTCGTTTGCTGCCTCGTTCTCGTGCAAGTCGCAGATCAATGCCGCCAAGCCCGTGGCGCTGTCGGCGACGCAATCTTCGAGCGCCTTGGGAAAGTCGAGACCCTCCGCGGCAAGCGGCGTGCAAATGCAGGGAATTCCCGCCGCCAGACTTTCGATCACTTTGCCCTTGATGCCGGCGCCGAAATTGAGCGGCGCCACCGTCAGCCGTACACGATCGAAAATCTCCGTCAGCTCCTTGACGTAGCCGACGGCCGTGACGCCATTGCCGCACAGCCTGCGGATCTGCTCGGGCAGCCCGCTGCCGATCAGAAAACATTCGATGTCGGGATTGCGCTTGCGCACCAGCGGCATGATTTCGTCGATCAGCCAGCGGGCCGCGTCGAGATTGGGCTCGTGGCTGTAACCGCCGATAAAGGCGACCCCGCTGCGTTCGGCAAATGGGCGTGACACCGGCCGCACCGGCACCGACCAGCGCACGGTATGAATCTTGCCGCTCGGAATCTGCTTGGCGAGTGCCGCCGCCTCTTGCGTCGAATGAGTAATTACCGCATCCGCCGAAATCGCGGCGACGTGTTCGATAAATCTCAGCCACTGGCTACGTGCCAAAAGTTCGGGCCGGTCTTCGGCGCTGGCCTGCCGCGCAAAACGCAGATGATGAAGATCGGCGACGCTGTAGATCCGCCGCGCCTTCGGATTGTGATAGCGCGCAAGCTCACCGTATTTCATCGCGTTGGCGACGCGGTGCATGTAGACGACGTCGAATTCGCCGGCTTGGCGGCGCAATACTTCCTCGATCGACCCGTAATACGGCGCTCGGCAACACGTCATGCCAAGCGCACCGAGCGCGGCGCAATCTTCGTCCGTGGCCGCGAATTCCGTGGCGGCCGCGAACACGATTTCATAGCCGAGCCGCTGCAGCGAGCGCATATGGCTCAAGATTGCGAGCGAGCCCGCATCGCGATCCTGTCGCGGAATACGGTCATCGATAACCAGGGCCCGTAGAATGGCCCGCGGCGGCTCGGCCGCCGCGCCGCCAAGACCGGCAAGCGGTGCGTCGCGCGGCGATCTGCGCCAGCGCTGCAGAAGCTGGCGATAATGGCCGCGCTCGAATTTCTTGCTGTCGAGATCGCCGAGCTGTTGCAGCAATCGCTCGAGCTCGGCCGCCAGGAAGTCGATCTTGAGCGCGGTGTCCTGATCCGAACCGGAGCGCCGGATGAGGTCCGAAAGCGCGTCCCGTGTCGCCTTGTCAAAGACCCCCGACGGTTCGATGACGATCGGCGATTGCGGCAGTTCCTCGCCGTCGGTTTCGCGGCAGACCTTGACCACGTGTTTTTCGAACGGCGTCAGGCTTTTGGGAAATTGGAATTCGAAGCCGTGCCGGCCGGTGCCGATGCCGGCACTTTCGAGATCGGCGCGATAGCGATTGGCGAGGATCCGGCCGATCAGCTTGTCGTTGTCGATGACGAGAAGGCTGACGGGGACGTCCGGCTGCGCATCTTCCTGCGCCCAGCCGGCGGCCTGCCGCAAATCGACCAGATCGAGGCTTCCCTTCAGCATGTCATCGTCTCAAGCGCCGTTCACATTCCGCTTGCATCGGATTTTAGGCCAAGATCAAGCCATGCGACACGCCATGCGCGGGCAAAGGCGCCCGACGCTGTGACATGGTAACCGGTGTCGTTTAGCCGGAAATGACGGGACTTTTGCAGCGTTAAGCGGTTTAAAACAGCCGGCGGTTTAAAGTCGCCGCAGAATCCCTTATCACCCTTATCGCAAAGGCGAATTGCGGCGATGACGCCACTTTATATCCGTTCATGATTAGACAGGCTGCCATTCTGTGCGGCGGTCTCGGCACCAGGCTTGGACCTCTCACCGCGAACACGCCAAAGCCGCTGCTCAAAGTCGGCGGGCGGCCTTTCCTCGACGTACTGCTGTTTGAACTCGGCCGGCAGGGCGTGAAGAAGATTCTGCTTCTAGCCGGCTTTGTGGCCGATCAGATCGTCGCCTATGCCACGTCGACGTCGATGAAGGAGCGTTTCGGGCTCGAGATCCGTGTCTCGGTCGAGCCCGAGCGCGCCGGGACGGGCGGCGCCTTGTGGCACGCGCGCGAACAGCTCGACCCATCGTTTTTCATGCTTAACGGCGATTCCTGGTTCGACATCAATCTTCTCGAGCTTGGCCGCCTGATGGAGGCCGATCCGGCAGCGACTGGATCGCTCGCCGTGCGGCATCTCGCGGACACATCGCGCTACGGGGTGGTCGTCGTCAGCGACGGCAAAGTGAAACAGTTCCTGTCTCGTCCGACGCAATCGGGCGGCAGCGGATTCGTCAGCGGTGGGGTCTACGCCTGGCGATCGCGCATCGTCGATGAATTGCAGCCGCGCGGTTCGCTCGAGGAGGATGTGCTGCCGGAGCTTGCGGCGAGCGGAAAGCTCCGCGCCATGCCGTCGGAAAATTACTTCATCGATATCGGCGTTCCGGACTCCTTCGAGCGTGCGCAGCATGAAGTGCCGCGCCAGCAGCGCCGCGCCGCGGTGTTCTTGGATCGCGACGGCGTACTCAATCACGACGACGGCTACATCAGCAAATATCATGCGTTTCGCTGGATCGGCGGCGCGCAGGCCGCAGTGAAGGCGTTGAACGACAGCGGCGTCTTCGTTTTCATCGTCACCAATCAGGCCGGCGTCGCGCGTGGCTTTTATACCGAGCGCGACATTGAAATCCTCCATGCCGAGATCGACGCGGAACTCGCGTTAGCCGGCGCGCATATCGACGATCTGCGCTACTGTCCGTTTCACGAAGACGGCGTGGTGCCGGATTATCGGCGCTCGAGCGATTGGCGCAAACCGGCGCCGGGAATGATTCTCGATCTGTTGGAGAAGTGGCCGGTCGATCGCGACGCGAGCTTTCTGATCGGCGATAAGGCGAGCGATTGCGAGGCGGCGACGGCGGCCGGCATCGCCAGCTATCTGTTCACCGGCGGCGACCTCTTGCAATTCGTGTCAGAGATCCGCGCCGGCAGCGCCAAGAGGACGCGGCCTTCGCCGTAGAGGACGATTGCCTAGGTCTGGAACCGTCATTCGATTTCGCCTTAAAAACGCGGCATTGGGTCGCAACGTTTGTCACGTTCAGGGGCGGCGAATCCACTTTCGGGGATCGATATGCGGCGCTGGAATTCGATGATTTTGTCCGCGTTTGCGTTGGCGGTGTTGGCGATTGCGGTCACGGCCCATTCGCGCGAGGCTCAAGCGCAAATCGACATCAACATTACGATTGCTCCTCCGGAACTGCCTGTCTACGACCAGCCACCGCTTCCCGCGCCCGGCTACATTTGGGCGCCCGGATACTGGGCCTGGGGACCGGACGGCTATTACTGGGTGCCCGGCACCTGGGTATTGCCCCCCACCATCGGCCTGCTTTGGACGCCCGGCTATTGGGGCTGGCGTGACGGCCTTTATCTCTGGAACCCCGGCTATTGGGGCCCACATGTCGGATTCTACGGCGGGGTCAATTACGGCTTCGGCTACGGTGGCGACGGCTATGCCGGCGGCCGCTGGAACAACGGCGTGTTTGCCTATAACCGCTCGGTCAACAATTTCGGTGGCGTCCACATCACCAATGTCTACAACGAGACTGTCGTGGTGAATAACCATGCCAGGACGAGCTTCAACGGCGGCAATGGCGGATTGACGGTACGGCCAACGCCGGAGCAGGAGTCCTTTGCGCACGAGGCGCACGTCGCTCCGACCGCCGCGCAAACGCAGCACCAGCAGACGGCGAGTACGAACCGCAACCTGCTGGCCAGTGAAAATCACGGCCATCCGGCGATCGCGGCCACCTCCAAGCCGAACCAGTTCAGCGGCAAGGGCGTGGTTGCCGCGCACGAGGCAGCACCCGTTGGCGCGGGCGCAGCAGGCAAGCCCGGCGCCGCCGGCCTGAAGGCAGCGAACCCGAATGTCAGCCCGAATCTCAGTCATGGGCCGGGAACGACCACGGCCACTCCGAACGCGCTGGAGAAAAAGGGACCGGGCGGAAACCTTGGTGGCAATCCCGGTGGGAATCCTGGAGGGAATTCCGCCGCCAAACGCGCGACGCTCAATAACGGCGCCAATGGGACGAATGGCGGGGGCCCGCCAAGGCCAGCGAATGCCGGGGTCAAGCCGCTGGTGGCCACCCCGCATGTGAACCCCGCTCCGCCGACGCCCCACCCGGTCGTCGCGACGCCGCATCCACCTGCGCCACCGCATCCGCAGGCGAAACCAGCGGCGCATCCCAATAACAACAAGAAGCCGAGCTAACCGTGAGTATGAAGAATATCCGAATGTAAAGGTTAAGCTCGTCGCCGCCGATCGCGCCGCAGACGTCAGATTTGTGCCGATCGCCTGCATGGTAATGATAAAAGCAGCTTCGTGTTGTATGGCCAATCATGCGTAGAGTAGCGATTAGCAGATGGAACGCGTACGCAAAGCCATTTTTCCCGTAGCCGGTCTCGGCACAAGATTTCTTCCCGCCACAAAGGCAATGCCAAAGGAGATGCTGCCCGTCGTTGACCGGCCGCTCATTCAGCACGTCGTCGATGAAGCCCGCCAAGCGGGGATCGAACATTTTATTTTTGTAACGGGACGCAACAAGCACATCATCGAAGACCACTTTGACCGGCAAATGGAGCTTGAGTATACGCTTCGCGGGCGGCAAAAGAGCGACGTCATAGACTTCCTATCGAGGGAATTGCCGCCGGCCGGAACAACAAGCTTCACGCGGCAGCAGGAGCCTCTCGGTCTCGGTCACGCGGTGTGGTGCGCACGCGAATTGGTTGGAAATGAACCATTTGCGCTTTTGTTGCCGGACGTGTTGATCCAACATCAGCACGGCTGCCTTGCGCAAATGATCGATGCAGCGAGTCAGGTCGACGATCGCGCAAACATCATCGCCGTCGAAGAAGTGCCGCTCGACCGAGTGCACATGTACGGTGTTGTCGAGGTGCGTGAACGCCTCGGCAAGCTGTTCTCGATTGGTCAAATGGTCGAAAAACCGCCTGTAGATCAGGCGCCGTCCAACCTTATCATCACCGGACGTTATATCCTCCAGCCAGAGATCTTCGATCTACTGGCCAGTCAGCCACGCGGTGCTGGCGGAGAAATCCAACTGACCGACGCAATGATCTCGCTTGGTCGGAAGCAGCCATTCTACGGTCTGAAATTCGAGGGTGCGAGCTTCGATTGTGGGTCGAAGGTCGGCTTTTTGTCGGCGAACATCGCCTATGCTCTCGCCCGCGAAGACCTCGCGGTGGAGGTTCGCCAAGTACTCGAAGATCTCCTGAGACTGGATAGTTCGAAATCGGAGCGGAGAACTGAGCCGGCCGCTGCTTTGTAGCCAGCACCTGTGGCTTCGTCTGAGACCAAGTCGGCCGATCCTGTCAGGATAGTGTGCTGCGGATCCAAGCATGCGCAACACTCACGTCGAGCATTCCTCGGAAAACCCTCTGTCCCGCAATTTAAGGCTGGTGCGGCCCGCGACCAATAGATGACTAGGGCTGGACGCGTGGAAATCCACTCCTTTGACACGACCAGTACCGAAGCGTGCATCACGGATTTTGCGGCGCGGCAAAACCCGCGCTTGCCGCTCCTGGACCGCTTCAGAAGTACGGGAATGGGCGTCAACCGCGTGAGTGACCTGCTTAATTTCCTCGCAAGTACAGCACTTGTTGAATTCTCGACGGAAGACCGAGGTAACCGCCAAGGTCGCGGTAATGAGTTGCACCTGCTGCCGCCACTTAAGGCCCAAGCGCTCCTGGATGCAGGTGTCGCAGTACATCCGCTCCTGCCGTTGCGACAGGAACCGGCTAATTCTTTCCGGAACCGTCATTGAAGTCATGGCACCTCGCAGATGATCGAGGAAGCGGTATCGCCAGTTCTATTAATTCAGAACTGACGACGCTTTTGCGTCAGCCACGCAATTGACCAGAGCCGTTCTTCGCGCTGACAGAAGTATTTTTCCACAGCCCCAGTCGAGGTGACTACATCTCGCCATCAGCGGATGTGACCGATGTCACGCTTGGGTCAGTAGCCGGACCGACGCACCGTTCGAAAACCGAGCTTCGCGGCCTAGTCTGAGGGGCCCGAGTGTCCCAAAGCTTGCGAGGCCGATGATCCTGCTGCTGTGGCCGAAAGCACTTCTGGCAGAACGTCGAATGGCGGCCGGTAGCCGTAATCGCTGGAAAAAGCCTGCAAAACGGCGGCCGCACGAAGGAACGGTGGCCTCGTTGCCGAAACCCCATCCGGTGTCTATTTTCGCTACCCCCGCGATGGCTGACGGGGCTATGCGCTTGAAGGGGTGAACCCAGCGGCACCACGAGTTACAATACGAGTAGTTGAGATTATATTCTTGAATAGGTTGTATCCAGGCCAGTCATGAACGATCAGTCGGTCCTCCGCAGCATGGCGACCACGACGCTGCCCAAGCACCTTAAGCGGCTCGAAGCGGAGTCCATCGAGGTCATGCGCGAGGTCGTCGCTGAATTCAAAAAGCCGGTGATGCTCTATTCGATCGGCAAGGATTCCAGCGTGATGTTGCACTTG
The DNA here is from genome assembly GCA_963761185.1 of uncultured Alphaproteobacteria bacterium. Classification (GTDB taxonomy): domain Bacteria; phylum Pseudomonadota; class Alphaproteobacteria; order Rhizobiales; family Xanthobacteraceae; genus BOG-931. The sequence goes on along the minus strand of CAVXFY010000009.1, from coordinate 1,565,897 downwards.
GCCGTCAAGGCGTTCTACCCGGCGCCTTTGCCGTTCCCGGTCCTGCACGTCGATACCACCTGGAAGTTTCGTGAGATGATTGCGTTCCGCGACGAAACGGCGCGCCGCCTCAATCTCAATCTGCTTGTCCATATCAACGAGGACGGCGTCGCACGCGGCATCAATCCGTTTGCCTCAGGTTCGTCGGTGCACACGCATGTGATGAAGACTGAAGCGCTGAAACAGGCGCTCGACAAATACGGCTTCGACGCCGCGTTCGGCGGGGCAAGGCGCGACGAGGAAAAGAGCCGGGCCAAGGAACGCATCTTCTCGTTCCGTTCCAAGGACCATGTCTGGGACCCGCGCAATCAGCGGCCGGAACTGTGGAACCTGTTCAACACGCGCGTTCGGCCGGGCGAATCGATCCGCGTCTTCCCGTTGTCGAATTGGACCGAGCTCGACGTCTGGACCTATATCATGCTGCAGGACATTCCGGTCGTGCCGCTCTATTTCGCCAAGGAACGCCCGGTCGTTTCGCGCAGCGGCACCTGGATCATGGTCGACGACGACCGCATGCCGCTCGAGCCCGGCGAGAAGCCGGAAATGCGGCTGGTGCGCTTCCGTACGCTCGGCTGCTATCCGTTGACCGGCGCCATTGAATTGCCGGCGACGACGCTTGCGGAAATTGTCGCCGAGATGGAAACCGCTCGCGTCTCCGAGCGCCAGGGCCGGCTGATCGACACCGACGAAGCGGCGTCGATGGAAAAGAAAAAGCGCGAGGGATATTTCTGATGGACTTTCGTCTCGAGCGCTCGCTGGGAACCGGCCAGGCGAAAGACCTGCTGCGCTTCATCACCTGCGGCTCGGTCGATGACGGCAAGTCCACTTTGATCGGCCGGCTGTTGCACGATTCAAAACTGATTTTCGAGGATCAGCTCACGGCGCTAGCGAAAGATTCCGCCCGCCACGGCACGACTGGCGAGGATCTCGATTTCGCGCTGCTGGTTGATGGGCTCGAGGCCGAACGCGAGCAGGGCATCACAATCGATGTTGCCTACCGATTCTTTTCGACTACCAAGCGCTCGTTCATCGTTGCCGACACGCCCGGCCACGAGCAATTCACGCGCAATATGGCGACCGGCGCATCGGGCGCTGATCTCGCCATTATTCTGATCGATGCGCGCAAGGGTGTGCTAGTGCAGACTCGGCGGCACTCGCTGATCTGCTCGCTGCTCGGCATTCGCCACGTGCTCGTCGCGGTGAACAAGATCGATCTTGTCAGCTTCGCACAAGAAACGTTCGACAAAATCGTCGCCGACTACAAGGCATTTGCGGCAGAGCTCGGTTTTGCTTCGGTCGTGCCGATCCCGATTTCGGCGCGGTTCGGCGACAATGTGACGACCGCTTCGGAGAATACGCCGTGGTACCGTGGCCCAACGCTTCTGGAATATCTGGAAACGATCGACATCGATCGCGACAATCTTGCAAAACCCTTTCGTTTCCCCGTGCAATGGGTCAACCGGCCAAACCAGGATTTTCGCGGCTATGCCGGCACCGTCGCGTCAGGTGAGATCAAGGTCGGCGAGCCTGTGGTCGAGGCAACCTCGGGGCGGACGTCGAAAATCGCGCAGATCGTCACTTATGATGGCCAAATGACTGCGGCTGAAGCGGGCGATGCGATCACAATCACGCTGACCGACGAGCTCGATATCATGCGCGGTGACGTTCTGGTCAGCCCGAAGACGCGGCCGGAAGTGTCCGATCAATTCGCCGCGCATATCATTTGGATGAGCGACGAGCCGCTCGTACCGGGGCGCTCCTATCTAAGCCGTATCGGCACTAAATCGACGCCGATGACGATCACCGCGATTAAATATAAGATCGATGTCAATACGCGCAAACATCTCGCGGCGACCAAGCTTGAACTGAACGATATCGCGGTGTGTAACTTGTCGACGGGCTTCCCCGTCGCATTCGACCCCTACGATCAGAACCGGCGAACGGGTGCCTTCATTATCATCGACCGCTTTACCAATCATACGGTCGGCGCTGGCATGATCACCTTCGGACTGCGGCGGGGCACCAATATCCACTGGCAGCCGCTCCTGATCGGCAAGTCCGAGCGCGCCGCGCTGAACAAGCAGAAACCGGCCATTGTGTGGTTCACCGGCCTGTCCGGCGCCGGCAAGTCGACCATCGCCAGCATCGTCGAGCAGCGGTTGCATGCCCGCGGCCATCACACGATGCTGCTTGACGGCGACAATGTGCGCCACGGCCTCAATCGCGATCTTGGCTTTACCGAAGCCGACCGCGTCGAGAATATCCGGCGTGTCGGTGAAGTCGCAAAGCTGATGGTCGAGAGCGGACTCGTCGTCCTGTGCTCGTTCATTTCGCCGTATCGAGCCGAGCGTGACATGGTGCGAAGCCTCGTTGAGCCTGGCGAATTCATTGAAGTGTTCGTCGATACGCCGATCGAGGACTGCATGGCGCGCGACCCCAAGGGGCTTTACGCCAAGGCGCAAGCGGGCCAACTCAAGAACTTTACCGGGGTTGATGCGCCCTATGAGCCTCCAGAAACACCGGAAATCCATCTACACACGGTCGATCGTACATCTGAGCAACTCGCGGAGGTAGTGCTCCAGACGCTGATGGATAGACAGGTCGTGGCGGCCGCTCATTAGTTGCTGCCGCGGCCAAGATGATACAGCGAGATTTAATCGGGCAATGAAGCGCGTCGCGATGCGCTCAGATTGCGACCAGGGAAACGATGGACCGACAAGGACCCGCCGTATACGAAGTCGTAGCTTTCAATACCGCGGCAGCATCAGAAAATAAGATTCACGACGATTCGATCGCACGCGGGCTCGGTTATGATGGCGCTCTCGTGCCGGGTGCGACACTCTATGCCTACATGGCGCACATGCCTGTCGCCCATTGGGGCCGCGCGTGGCTCGAAAGCGGCGAGATGGAATGTCGTTTCCGAAAGCCCGTCTACGACGGCGCGATGGCCCGCGTGACGGCGAGCGAAGAGAATAATGGGCTTGTGATGGCCTTCGAGAGCGCAGGCATCCAATGTGCCACTGGTCGCGCTTTCCTGCCTTCGGTCAGGTCGGCCGCCCCCAGGATTGATACGCTACCGGCCAGCGGCCCACCTCGCGAGCGGCCGGACGCAAGTACGACGAGCCTAGCGGTCGGAACGACGCTCGGTATTGCACCTTTGATAATCGACGACGCAATGTTGACAGATTATCTCGACGCAATTCACGAAACCGACCCAATTTATCGCGTCGAAAAGCTGGTGCATCCAGGACAGATCCTGCAGCTCGCTAATCGTGCTTTATTGCAGAACGTGATACTTGGCCCCTGGATCCATTTCAGCAGCAGGGTGCGGCATCATGCTGTCGTTCGCGTTCAAGCCGAGCTTACTTTGCGCGCAAAGATTGCGTCGAATGATCTGGTCAAGGGTCACGCGACAGTCGAATTCAACGCCTTGGTCGTCGCGGATGGAAATCAAACCGTCGCCGAAATCAATCATGTCGCCATTTGGCGGCCGCGACAATACGCCGATCTGACCAAATCGGCAGTCTGAGGCGGAATAAGATCGGAATTTGGCGCGCTTCTGGCGATTTTGAAGCTTGATTATCATCGAATTGCAGCACCCGACAAAAAATCCCCCGCTGGCGTGCGGGGGCAGAGTTTGTCCGATATTGCCGGCCCTCAGACAACCCGCCGGCGGTGGAGATCGTAGATGGAGATGGATGACCTAAATCTTGGCTACGTTAATAAAACTTGAGCGATCGAGACGACCCTCTTTGTGCGACGCGCAGCCGTCAAAATAGCCAGGAATTTGCGAGAGCTAACGCATCAGAAGGCTCGCGCAAAGGATTTCGAGCGGCGTCGCGGTACTTCCTTAAGTACATTTTTAGATTATGAATGTAATTGCCCCTCATGTCAGAAAAACGACGATGGATTCGGACAAAGCCCAGCGGCCTGGTCCCGCGAACCGCCAAGATTATAGTTGGGGCAGATGATAAAATATTCGACTGCCGTGTCGTCGATCTGTCGGCTGGAGGCGCCTGTCTCGAGCTGCCGCAGTTAATTGATCTACCTAAGCGATTCGAATTTATCCACGGACGCACCCGAACTTTATGCCGGTTGGCGTGGGTCCGCGGCTACCGCATCGGCATCATGTTTGAGGGAACCAATCAAAGATCCATGATCGCTGGCGGGGTAAGCCGCACCACCAAAGGTGTCAGCTTTCTTTCACGAAGGTAAGCGCGATGGCGAAACGCCCACCCTGCATAGGGTCGTCGCACTTATACACTTGGCTACTGTGTTCCACCACTGGCGTGTTCGGCTCGAGATATGTCATTAAAAGGTGCAGAAGCCCACGTGAAATTGACGAGGTAAAGAACCTCGCAGGCCGACATCAATAGAACTCTTTTGAGAGCCATCGACGAACTTATGCGCGAAGTAAAGCGACTGAACGAGGAAGTCCCCAGTCGAATTACAGGCTAAGCCGAGCCGGCAACGTTTGCCACCTCGATGCGGGCTGATCACTTAGTGGTGGCAAGGCGCAGTCAGCTCTTCGCCTCATCGGTGGCAGGTCGTGGCGCCGCTTTCACTACACCGGACTGTGTAAGTGCGGTCGCGATCTGCTGCATGCGATTGATCAGTTCTACCGCCGCAGCTGGGGGCAACACGAGGCGGCACGCGGGATAGCGACGGCCGCTAATCTGCGTATTGGGCTTGACTTCGTCGAAACGTGTGACGCCGAACTCTATTCGCAGCGTCTGGCCATCAAAGATCAGACCGGTGATCGAATCGGCGAAAGTCTCCGTCATGTTCGGATGGTCGAGATACCGGATTGATGCCTGTTGACGCTCGGGCGCGGCTCCTGCACCGGGCGAGGCATTACTTTTTGAACTCGTTGGATCGGCCATATCTCTTCTCCCTAAATCTTCCTATTTTGGAATAGTCGAGTCGGCAACATAAAGGGTTTCGATCAAGTATTTAGATACTCTCCGGGTCCATACCGGGCAACGGCTCCCTGCCAACAGCCTAAATCATTGATTTCTCCTCAAACTTCTGGATGCAACCAAAGCCGCCAAGCCAGCCCCCCGCCTCGACAAAGACTTTTCAGGAAGCAAAGTTCAGTATCCCCGTTCCCCACGGTTCTCTTCCACCCGTCACGTGAATGCCACGTGAGTGCCGCCGAGGCTCTCTCGCTATTCGGAGGACTTCCGTGCAAACGAAGGGCAAGCAGGCCAACTGGCAAGCTCGGCCAATTCCCCGCTTTTGAAGATTGCCAGGTCGAGCCCTGGCTTGATGCCGAAAAAACGACTAGCGCGGATCGTCGCCCGTGGGGCGCAGTGCTGCGATAACTCGACAATCAATTCATCAATCTCACGCCAACAATGATCAGAATTATAGCAAGCGTCATGCGGACCACACCGTCCCGTGTATGGCCCGCCAAATAGCTGCCCACGACAATTCCCGGTAATGATCCAATCAACAAGGTGCCGAGCAAGCTCCAGTTGATCGAGCCGAGCATCCAGTGGCCGAGTCCGGCGAGGAGCGTGAGCGGCACAGCGTGCGCAATATCGGAACCTACGATGCGCACTACCGGCATTTTCGGATGCAGCATCAAAAGCACTGTCACACCGATCGCACCGGCGCCCACCGACGTCGCGGTAACCAGGACACCCATGGCCAGTCCGAGCAGAATAGTCAGGAACCGTACCGTGCGAATATCGAGGTTTTCCAGACCCGCAGCGTAACGCTCGCGGATCTTTTTCCCAGTAAGCAAAAAGGCCGCGGTGAACACAAGCACAGCGCCGAGCGTCAGAGTGACGACGTGCTGTGCCATAGCGCCGTGCAGATCCAACCGGGATAGAACAATCAATGTCGCGATGGTTGCCGGCACGCTGCCGACGGCGAGCAAACTGACAAGCGCCCAATCGACAGTTCGGGTAGCGCCGTGAACCAGCGTGCCGACCGTCTTGGTCGAGGCGGCAAAGAGCAGATCAGTGCCAACGGCCGTTGTCGGATGAACGCCGAACAGCAGGATCAACAACGGCGTCATCAATGAGCCGCCGCCCACGCCGGTCATGCCGACCAGCGCCCCGACCAGAAAGCCGGACAACACGTAGAGAGGATCGATGTGACCGATCAGATTCACGATTACGCCGCGAGCGAATGCATAGGCCGACCATGCTATAAACGACACGCGTAACGAACGGCAAAGCGTCAGGCCCCGCGTTAGGTTGAGCCAGCCTGGCCATCCGAATGCGTCAGCTCACACCACCGCCATTGATGACCGACATGACGCAAGCATAAGCAGATCGATATCCGAAAGTCTCGTAAACTTGACTTACTTTGTCAAGTATCACTTCCCGGCTTTCCGCCGCGGTCCGTTCCTCAGGCTGCGCTGGCGGTCACGCGCCGCGAATGCCGAAATCGGCTGATGTTCCAAAACTCTCTCGTCGGCGCGAGCGTCGGCAATCGATGTCCGCTCCAGCACTTCGAGCGTGGCGTTATAGGCGCGGCCAAACCCACGGCGTATCACGCAGTTTTTTTCGTCCTTGCAATCGCGGCAACGACGGTACGCCGTCCGCGACAGGCAAGGCAGCGGAGCAACCGGTCCATCAATCAAGCGCAGCACTTCACCGAACATGATATCGGCTGGATCCCGCAGCAAATAGTGACCGCCGTCGCGGCCTCGGCAACTCGCTACCAAACCGGCTCGGCGAAGTTCGAGCAGGATTTGTTCGAGGAAGCTTTGCGGAGATCTGCTCACTCGCGGCGATGTCGCGAGCCTGACGGCACGCATCGGGCTGCGAACCTGACAAAGCGATAATAGCCTTGAAGGCGTATCGAGCTTTCTGCGAAATCATGGAAATCGTTGCTTACCTGGGCAAGTCATATCCGTCCCATTATCCATCAAACGCATCCCAGCCTCTATAGCGCCAAGCGCCGAAAGTCTATGAATGCGACATGACCGTTCCTTCACTATGCACACCGATAACGAGGCTCCGTGCCATGATCGAAACCTCCGCTTTTGGTGGGCGTTGGCTATTGTGGCCGCGCCCTGGCCGTCAGCATATCGGAACACTCGTAAGTCAGGGCTCGCAAGAAAAAGGCATAAAGGTAGTCTATGATCTGGTCAGTGGTGCGATTGACTTAGAGCCTCGCAATAGCCCGGGATATATGACTTGAAACGCGCGATAATCTTCACGTCGCTTATCATCTTCTGTGTGGTCTGCTTCTGGTATGCCCTATCAGGAGTGAACAACACGCCGCCTCAAGAAAGTCCTACGGCCAGCCACACCGCAAACCCTTCCGTGAGCGCCGGAAGACCTAGCGAGGCGGGCGGCGGAAACACGCCGACCTCGGGAAATTCCAGGATTGCTGTAGGTGCCGGAAACGGGGGCGGAGGCAGTGGCGGCGCATCGATCGCGACGGTGAACGCGCGGGGCGGTGTCGCTTCCAATCCGTTGCTGTGCCGGTCGCTGTGCCAGACCAACACTTCGACGTGTCAATCCAGTTGCTATCAGTCCCGCAGCGTGACGGACGATACAGCAGGCTGGATCCAGTGCATGCAAGGCTGCAGCGTCAGGGCGGGCGCTTGCACGAGCGCCTGCGCCAACGGCGCTGCCCCGCCTCCGCCTGCCCCGCCAATGTCTGCGGCAACTTCCACAAAGCCGTCATCTGCACCAACTACCTCGGCGCAATCAAAACCGACACCACCCTTGCCGATCCAGATGCCGAATTCTTCCGTCGGACAATGAGCCTGCGAGAAGTATTTTGGACCGATCGGCGATATCGGCGTTGCGATGACACGTGAATGGTACTTGATCATCGGCTTGGCCAAGACCGGGACGACAGCGGTCGCCATGACGCTTCGGAACACTTTGCAAATCGAGGGCTTTTGCATGGAGCCTCTTGATCTTGCCAAGATTGAAGAGGAGACCGATGAACGGCTTGTGATAAAAATTTTGTTCGATCACTGGATCGAGCGCGTCGATACGTTAAAGGACTTTATAAGCAGCACAAAAAACGGAGGCCTGACGGCAGCGATCGCGATCGTTCGCGACCCTCGCGACGAGGTGATTAGCCGTCTGCATTATGCCGCCTACAATTATTTCGCGTCTCATCCGACGAATGAACAAGACCGGCTCGACTGGCTAGAGATTTTCTATCAAAAGGAAACAGCGCCAGACAGCATCGGCCTTCTGGGCATGGAGAAGCAACTTATTGCACGTTTCGGCGTCGGGTTTCATGTCGGCAAGAGAGTCTACAACTCGTATCTTCAATTCATTGACAACATAACCAATTGCAAAGCCCCGCCCACTTACGTGCTCCATTACGAAGACTTCATCAACAACAGCATCCCTGATTCGCACTTGCGGACAATTCTATCGGGCAGCCGCAACGTCGGACCATGGCTGCGTCGGGTTCATCGAAGCGGCTCAAGCGGCGATTGGCAGCACTTCCTCCTCAATGAGGACGTCACCACCATTAACGAGCTCTGCGAGCCATTTCTGCGTCGCTTCGGCTATCCGCTGGAGGCCCAGCCGAACGGTAAAAGACCGACGGCCACAACGGGCAGCGCCTATGTCGATGGATTGATCAAAGAGGCACGCCGGCTTTACGAAGAAAGACAGCAAAGCGCGTAATCCTCTGTCCGAGACGTTGGCCGCCAAGGCCGCAACCCGTCTCCTCCTTACTCGCCCCTGCCGCTAGCTGGATTGTTTTGCCGAAACGAGCTCTTGCGCCAGACTGTCGAGCTCCGGAACGAGTGCCACGTCCCATCGCGGTGGGACGATGCCAAATATTGTTTCCAATCGGCCCAAATCGAGCCGTGAGTTGAGCGGCCGCGCCGCCCGGGTCGGATATTCGTCGGTGCGGATCGAAATTACCTTTTCGACGGCAAGGCGGACGCCACGATGCTTTAATCCGTCGATGATGGCGTTCGTGAAGCCGTACCAGCTCGTCTCACCTGAGCCGCAGATGTGAACGAGACCTTTGGCTTGGGCGGCGCGATCACGAAAGCCGTCAATGCCGCCCGAGACAACCTTGGTCACCGCATCGGCAATGAGCGCAGCCGAAGTTGGGGCTCCGACCTGGTCGCCGACAACGCGAAGTTCCTTCCGCTCGAGCGCGAGGCGGCTGATCGTGCGCATGAAATTCTTGCCCTTGGACGCGTAGACCCAGCAGGTGCGAAAGATCAGAAAGCAACCGCCTGCCGCGCGGACGGCATGTTCGCCGGCAAGCTTGGTCTTGCCGTAAACGCCGAGCGGCCGTGCCTCGTCGTCCTCGCTCCACGGCTTTTCGCCGCGGCCGTCGTAGACATAATCGGTCGAGAAATGGATCAGGGGGACGGAATGATCCGCCGCCCAGCGCGCAATGACGCCCGGCGCTTCGCCATTGATGCGCATAGCGAGCTCGGGTTCATCTTCGGCCTTGTCGACAGCGGTGTAAGCGGCGGGATTGATAATCAGGTCCGGTGCGTCACGATCCAATGCCGCGGGAATCAACTCCAGGTTGGTGAAGTCGAGCGTGAACTCATCGTGGGGAATGACCGTGCCGCTGGGCTTTAGGCGCGGCAGCAGTGCCCCGCCGACCTGCCCCGAAACACCGGTCACCAGAATGCGCATCAGGCCGGCTCGTATTTTGGCAATTTGCCGTCAAGCTCGGCGAGCGTGCGGCCTTCCTTGTCACGTGCAGACAGAAGCGGCGAGGCGTTGCCCCATTTGATGCCGAGTTCTGGATCGCTCCAAAGCAGCACGTGCTCGTTGGTAGGGGCGTAGATCTCGTCGCATTTGTAGAAGAAATCCGCGCTGTCGGATTGCACGAGAAAGCCGTGCGCGAGACCGGGGGGAATCCAGAACTGGCGGCGGTTCTCCTCGTTGAGCTCTACCGCAACGTGCCGGCCGAAGGTCGGGCTGCCGACACGGACGTCGACTGCAACATCGAGCACCGCGCCGCGGAGAACAGTGACGAGCTTGCCCTGAGGCTTCGGGTATTGGAAATGCAGGCCCCGCAACGTTCCTTTGACCGACCGCGAAAGGTTGTCCTGAAAGAACTGTCGCCGCATGCCGCTTTCGGCATAACGCTCCGCTTGAAAAAGTTCCGTAAAGAAGCCGCGGCTGTCGCCGAAAGATCTTCGGCTCGATGATTAGGGCACCAGAAATCGCAGTTTCGGCAACGATCATGATCTTCCGGTCGTGACAGGAGGGGTCATCAACGGATAAATACAATGTATGACGTTTTTGTACAGGCTTACGCCAGCATATGGCCGGGTCCGGTTAAGGTAGTAAAAACTTGCTTGCCATCTAACTGACAAGATGCGGTTGAGTTCGGTTCCAACGGTGCTAACGGAGCAAGCGAAACACAAATAATTGTTCAGGCTACGCACACGGCAAATCATTTGAGCGCAGAGCGATAATTTAAGGGTTCGATGAGCAAGGGCGGTTTCGACATAGCCCGGCGTGGCCCAGGCGGAATCTGGGAACGAAGCCCGGGGCCACCGCCCGCCGGGGCAAGGATAAAACCCCAACAAGCCTCGCGTACAACGCCTATAAACGCCGTGAGTTCGCCTCGTTAGGCGGTCGGTACAGAATGGCGCACAGTGTTCTGGTTCGGTTACATGGCGGCCGAACAGACTTGGGCCGGAAAGGCCCGGGGATTCCTCACTGGGGCCTTTCACTTATTGGCATGCGCTTGCCGCCTAGTTCGTCCGAAGCACGGGCCAACGGCTAAGGTCGCGACGCGCGGACAAATTGCGCTGCCGCTGTATTTTCTTGCCGCAATCGACGCACTCATAAATCCAAATTTCTGGACTGCGCGACTTAAAGTCGTCCGGCGCGGAGCGGTTGAGAAAAGCGTAGCCGCCGCAATCGCATCGGGCGGACAATGATAGACTGGAACGATTGTCGACAACGTGCGCCACTGGCGTCAACCGATATTTATTTGCGCCTCACGAGATAACAATACTGTAGCTGATAAGATTGAAAGAATTTTGACGGCTCAGGGGCTCACGAGGTTGGCATTGAGGCTTTAGACGGTTCCTCCACCGGCACGGGATTGCCAAATTTGGGGGCGCCGTTAAGGCTTCCACGAGTCGGAGGATCGAGCCATGCCAACGGTTACGAAAATTGGTCTCGACATAATGAACCGCTCGTTCGGGCAAGCGAAGGAATAGCCAGATCCGACGGTTATCTTGAAATGACGGTCTGATTGCGGTTCAACCGTATGCGCTGATCTCTGGGCACTATCCGCTTCTTGGGCATTCCGGCGTCCCTATCGCGCGACCGGCTCTTGAACGCGGTCATAAAGCGAATTCGTCTCAGTTGAGGACGTCATCACGACGGATACTGCATCGTCGGCCGGCTCGCGCATTACATAGCCGCGGCCCCACACCGTCTCGATGTAGTTCTTGCCGTTCGATGCATTGGCGAGCTTTTTCCGTAATTTACAAATGAATACGTCGATGATCTTCATCTCCGGCTCATCCATGCCGCCGTAGAGATGATTCAGAAACATCTCCTTGCTGAGCGTGATGCCTTTGCGCAGCGCCAGGAGTTCCAACATCTGATACTCCTTGCCACTAACATGCACGCGCGCGCCGTCGACTTCGACCGTCTTGCTGCCAAGCTTGACACACAAACCGCCGATGTCGATTACCGATTCCGCGTGTCCTTGGGATCGCCGGACAATGGCGTGAATACGCGCGACCAACTCATCCTTGTGGAACGGCTTGGTTAAATAGTCATCGGCGCCAAAGCCGAGACCCTTGATCTTGTCCTCGATCGCTGCGAGGCCGGAGAGGATTAGGACCGGCGTTTTTATTTTGGAGACGCGCAGTTTGCGTAGCACTTCAAAACCCGACATGTCCGGCAAATTTAGATCAAGCAGGATGATGTCGTAATCGTAGACCTTTCCGAGATCGATGCCTTCTTCACCTAACGCGGCGGCATAAACATTGATACTCTCGGATTTGAGCATCAATTCGATCGATTGCGCGGTGGCGCTATCGTCTTCAATAAGCAATACGCGCATATCCAATGTACTTTCATCCAATTTCGGACAGAATACTTGCTCACCATACGGTTAATAATGCTTGAACAAAACGGCGCCTTGCTTTGTTAAAGGCGGAAAGCAACGGGTCTCTTGTGCACGGGACCAGGCCCCTCATTACCGCCGAGCTTAAATTGTTCGTGACGGGAACACCTGCCGCTGCACTCGTCGTTTATTTGCTGCGCTCGTTTTTAAAATGAAGTCCGCTTAATTTTCGAAGCGGCAAGAGCACGCTCCAGCCTTCAGGCATCGACTGGGGCATCGATTCCGCTAACCCGATCTCCAGCCACGGGTCCTGGAACACTTCGAGGTCCTGGCCGCGAGTTGTCGGCGGCCAATACCCAACGGACCCAAGCGCGCCATTCGCACTGTTATTGATAAGAATTTTTGCGCCGCACTTAACGGCCTGCTTCGACGAGGCCGGTAGATTTACAGACGCGTCCTTTTCTCCCGCGTACTTTGGGAGTCAATGATGAGATTAAGCGCCGCACTGGTTTGCATTGCCGTGCTCTATGGCGTCGACGCGTTTGCGTTTGATGGCCGGTACTTCGGTGCTGTGAGCCGCGAAATATATGAACTTTATGTGCGCTGGTGATGGTTCATTCTTTGCGGGGGCTTATCGACATGAACCAACACAATAACGACTGATCGGCGTACCTTTTTATTGATGGCGAGGAAATTATGATCTTCCGTATGCGTCAAGACATTCGCAAAAGCATTAACCGGCGCGCGTGGATTAGTGTCGGCAATGATCTGCCATTGCGGCAATGCTTGCTAATCGATATTTCCGACAGCGGTGCGAAGCTGGAAGTTGGAGACACGGACGAAATACCCGAAAAATTTAACTTATTGCTGTCGCATCATGGTCATCCACGCTACTCGTGCCAGATTATCTGGAGCGCCCAAAGCACAATCGGCGTTCAATTTTCATCGGGCTAAATGCCCGCTTCGAGCGAAAGCTCCTACACCGAGGATTGAACTGCGTGGTAGCTAAGCTCCCCGAAGGCGGACACGAAGACCGACGACCGCACGGCAGCGCTGGTATCAACAAATCTCGGAAGTCTCTGCGAGCATATTGCTCGGTGCTTCGGTGGCAAGCGTGGCGGGGACAGGAAACGGCGGCCCTTCCCGCTGCGGTTCGAGTCTCTTGCCCCAATAGGTCCAGTTTACACGCGACCCGGATAGGGGTTGAACGATCCTTCTGCTCCAGGACAATAAAATCGGATTACGGCAATCGCATCCGACTTTACGCCATAGCCACCAAATTGCTGCTGCCAGGACAAGGCAAATGCCCATCGGTTCAGGCACCAGGAATGCGCCGCAAGCCGCGAGCGCGACTGGCGATTTGATCTCGCGGAATTTCCTCATGTGCGTTGCTCGCGCTCCGGACGTAGCAACAACCTTAACAAATGATTAATGGGGCGCGAGAAGGGGCGCATGGAATGGTTAACCAGCGCGGCGGTTGCCCCGCTGACCGACCGGCACGTCCGCTTTCACCGCAAAGGCTGGTATTCCTCGGTAGCGATTGGGAGCCCGCTTCGGGCAACGAGCGGGCATTCCGGTGGCGTCTCGAAGTACTGCGAAGCACATCACAGACCGCTGTTTTGCTGATATCCTTTTCCGCATTGCATGATCCCCTCCGGGAGGGACCAAATGGCAATCGGCATCAGAGGGCGGGAGGTCATATCTGCGCTCGTTGGCACGATATTCGCATGGCCTCTTGCCGCCTGTGCGCAACGGGCGGCGATGCCGGTGATCGGCTTCCGCTCCTATCAGGGAGGCATCATATGAGTGCCATTACCAGTGCTGCCGTGGACGGGACGAAGATACAGCGCATCGGTACCATCGCGTTTGCTGGTACCATTGGCACTATCATCGAGTGGTACGATTTCTTGATCTACGGAACTGCGGCTGCCTTGGTTTTCAACAGCCAGTTCTTTCCCAACGTCGATCCGAGGATCGGCACACTTGCCGCGCTCGGGACTTTCGCCGTCGGATTTTTGGCCCGTCCTATCGGCGGCGCGATCTTCGGCCATTTCGGCGATAGGCTCGGCCGCAAATCGATGCTGATGCTGACCATGATCTGCATGGGCCTGTCGACGGCGTTGATCGGCGCGCTGCCCACTTATTCCCAGATTGGACTGGCGGCACCGGTTCTACTGGTGCTGCTGCGGGTGGTGCAGGGCATGGCGCTTGGTGGCGAGTGGGGCGGTGCATCTTTGATGGTTCTCGAACATGCGCCGCCGCATCGACGCGGCCTGTTCGGTAGTTTTGTGCAGGTGGGATTTCCCATCGGCCTCGTCTCGGCCTCCGCCATGTTTTCTCTTGTCGCGATGCTGCCGGACGCGGATTTCAAAACCTGGGGCTGGCGGATTCCATTCATCCTCAGCGTCATTCTCGTCGCTGTCGGACTTTTCGTCCGGGCGCGGCTGCCGGAAACGCCGGTCTTTGAGGCCATCAAAGCGCGCGGCCAGATTGTCCCCACCCCGCTCATCGAGATCGTGCTGAATAATCCGCGCAGCTTCATTGTCGCGACTGGGCTCAAGCTTTCCGAAGTCTCATGGGTCTACATGCTTACGATCTTCGTTGTCGTGTATGCGACGACCAAGCTCGGTCTGCCGAAATCGCTGATGCTCAACGCTATCGTTCTCGCCGCATTGCTGGAATTGTTCACGATCCCGCTGTTCGGGCACCTCTCCGATCTGTTCGGACGCCGACCGCTTTATTTCGCCGGCGTCGCCTTCACCATCGTGTTTGCGTTTCCACTGTTCTGGCTGCTTGACATGAAAACGCCGGAAATCGTGATCCTGACCGTAATCATCGCGCTGAATCTGGGACACGGCCTGATGTTCGCGCCGGAATCGACGTACTTCCCCGAACTGTTCGGGGCCAACGTGCGCTATAGTGGCGCCTCGCTTGGATTCCAAATCGCAGCCGCTATCGGTGGCGGTTTCGCGCCGATCATTGCCACCGCGCTCGCTGCCTATACTGGCGGCACCGCGGGCGTGTCGATCATGCTGATCCTCTTAGCCCTCGTTACGCTGACTGCAACTCTGTTTGCCCGCGAAACTAAGGGCGAGGCGTTGCTCAGTTAGGCTGACACTCATAACGGACCGCTTGTCGAGATGGTGGAAACGTCATTTACAGAGATGGAGAAGAGCCGAACCAGATGGACGGGCGGACGACTTCTGCACATCCACGTTGCACCCACCGCTTCCGCTACAATGGCGGAGGTCGCCGAAGCAATCCTTGTCGCCGGCCGCGGAATTGAAGGCGATAGGTATTTCTTGGGCACGGGAACTTATTCACGTTCATCGAAGGCTGATGCCCGCGAGGTCACCCTTTTCGAAATGGAAGTGCTGGACGCGCTCCTACGAAATGATCCTCCCCTTCAGTCTGGTCCGATAAAGATCGCACCAGCCGACCACCGCCGCAACCTCACGGTGCGCGGCGTTCCCCTAAGTCACCTCGTCGGCAAGCGCTTTCGCGTGGGAGATGCCATTCTCTTTGGTGGACGCCTCAATTTTCCCTGCAAATATCTGGAGAAGTTGCTCGGTTTGCCGCTCTATCTTCCACTGTACAATCGGTCAGGGCTCAATTGTGTGATCGAGAAGGGTGGCGTAATTTGTCGCGGAGATCCGGTCGAGCCGCTCGATGATAGCCAAGCGGAATTGCTGACCTGACCGCACACTGAGGCTTCCCGGTCACGGTTGCCGTGTAAGCTCGATGACCGGTTCGGGTCCACACAAGCAAAGCTGAAGCTGGCATGCTGTTCGGGATTTTGATCTATGAGGGCGTGGAACCGATCGATCTCGCCACCTTTGGCGTGCTATCGATGGCGCGGCGTATCCGGCCCGATATCGAGCTTTGCACCATTGCGCCACGAGGCGGAATTACGATGCTAGCTAACGGGCTGCGGGTGATCGCGGATTATGATTTTCAGACTAACCCTCATCTCGACGTGCTGGTCGTGACCGGCGGGCCGGGCTGGAGCGTTCAGACCCAGTCGCCCGAGACCCTTGGCTTCATTCGACGGCACGCCGGGGAGATCCCAATCGTTTCGGTCTGCACCGGCGGTTTGATACTCGCAGCGAGTGGCGTCTTGGACGGCAAGTCGGCAACTACCAAGCGCGAAGTCGTGTCGCCGGAGATCTCACCCCTTCAACGGCTGCGCGTCGACTATCCTGACATCGAGGCGCGCGAGGCGAGCCTTGTGGACGAGGGAAACGTGATCACCGGGGGTGGAGTATTGCTCTGCGTTGACACGATGTTACACCTGCTTAAGAAGCTATTCGGTCCCGAAATGGCAGCCGAGACAGCTAGAATTATCGAGTATCAAAGAGCATGGGCGGCAAACTTGGGCGAATTTCCACCGTATGTGAAAAGCGTTACGCCGTGAGCCGCGGTGTTCGCAAGATGTCGTTCTTGGAAGCAGAGCCGAGCGGATATGAGCACCCTGCCCATGTTATTGAGTGCTAATGGACCCGTCACAGCCAAATAGGCTGCTCGTGTCCGCTTCGTGCACCGCAACATCGTCAGCGCGAAACAGAGAAACCGCCTCGTGGAGGCCTGTTCGAGATCCGATTATTTGTTAAGGCGGCTGCGTGGCTAGCGGGCTTCCGCTACTTAGGACATGGGATTTTCTTTGCATTTTTATCGTAGCAGCTTCCCATGCGTTCGCGTCCTTGGGCAGAGGCTATATCCGAGATCGACACCAGCACCGGAATAATCACGGTCGCAATCACCGCGGCGAAAACACTCAAAAGCAGTATTTTTTTCATATTACCCTCCCCTTCATTTAACGTTTTCTTGTTAGCCACCTTAGGGCTAAACAACTATACAAAGTGCATCGGACAACCTAAAATAGCAACAGCAAATAGCGTCGCGACAAGGCAAAAGCTTGGTACAGTTCGGATGCACTGAAAGAAGCTAAGGCAATGGGCGAAAAGGCCGGCAAGTCGCGCCCGTTCATTGTCGAAGGGTTGACGTACTAGTCGGCTACCGCTGCGACGCACATTCCATTTCCGAGTTGGGTCACAAACTGCCGCGAGAGCGATTAGCCCCGTGTCCGCTTTGCCCCCCAGAAGCTGCCGCGACAATTGCCGAACGACGAAGAATAGCTGTCACTCGTTGGCCCCCTATCGAACTACGAAACACGTCACAGACCCCCGCGTTGAAGGGTGCTATCGTTTCCGTGTTCGGGTGTGACCTTGACCGGAGAGTCTGATGGCGATCTACACAGCAAGACAGAGGTTCATTGCCGCGCTTGGCGGCGCAGCTGCCATCTGGCCGCTCGCCGCGCACGCTGCCGACCCTATGGCCCCAAGCGACATCAAGGCAACGTTCTTCAACGGAAAACCCTTTAACGCTGCCTCGCCGACCGGCACAAAATTCACGATGACGTTCACACCTGACGGCAAGATGACGCGGCAGGCCCTCGCACAACCGGGAAAAACAAACGTTGGCATTTGGAAGCTCAACGCGAAAGGCTTCTGCACCAGCTGGGAACACGCAGGGTCGAACTGCTTCACCGTTATTCCAAGTGGCGACAATAAATGGTTGGTGCAAAGAACCGCCACGACCATTACGACCACAATCGCGGTGTGGTCAAAGTAGCACGGAGCCGTCGCGATATATGGCTTTTTGGTCCGCGGCGTACAATTCGTATTTTGCAGCCATCAATTTGGCCAGTTTTCCACAGCCACAATACCACCACCACCGACTCAGGCTATTGTTTGTTTTATATTCCAGCTACGGACATCGGTCGTTCCAAGAAAGGCAGGTTATAACATGGCTAGAAAATTGAAGCGTCGCGCGTGGACATCAGCAGATATTCGAACATTGAAATCACACGCAAAAAAGAAAATGCGAGCGGGAAGTATTGCCCGTACCTTGAAGAGGACCGAGGGGGCAACGCGACAGAAGGCTTTTAGCTTAGGTGTATCGCTCAACTCGCGCGCGTAAATCTTCGTTGATAGTACCAATCCGAGAAAATTTCGCTTTTGAGCGTAGTGAGCCTGCTATTTTGTCGCATAGGTTTGATGGCAAACTTGCGATAGCCTGATTTCCGCAACTTGTTGTCACTGCGATCCCGGAGCCCCAACATTCCCTCTGTTGGGGCTCTTTCATTTCGGCTATGCCCATGGATAAGTATGGGCTTTGGTGTCAGCGATTTTTACGAAACGAAGCCAATTGGCTTGCGTTCTACGGTTTCTTTTGTCAGCGGACAAACTTTGCGTCGCCTTGCTACGCGATGGGAACCGCGCCGCCAACCACCACGTTAATTTGATACGATGGGCGCGGTTTCCCCAAGATCACGCGACTTTGGGAAAAGTCCGGTGCACGCTCCCGCGCCGGGCGGCGTTCTGCTGATTTCAGCTCTTATGGCCGTTGGCCGGATAGAAATTCCACAGCTAGTTGCGCCGCCGGTCTCTCTTGCTCGTCCACGACGCTGGTAGAGACTCAGCCCTCTTTGTAATTTTCATTCCCCACAAAGATGGAGGGAGGGACTGGGTGGCGAACGCGAACGCCTATATCGAAGCGCTCCCGAAGGGAAGTCCACTCGAGGGCTTTGTAGCTGAGGATCACGTCGACCGCGTGCTCGGCACCTTCAATACCCCTAAAGACGCGATTGATTGGGCGAAGTCAAGGGGTTACGTCCCGCTGGTGGTCCACGTCCGTCATCGTAATGATAAAACGAAGCCAGAGCATTGGCGTGGGGCTTAACTTGCTTTTGGCGGGGGCATAGGATGTCCCGTAACGTCAATGTCCGAGGGAGTTATCCACACCCCCGGCTTGTCATCGAAAGGTACGTCGATGAAGCTTTTTGTTGGTCAGTGAATGGGAGCGTGAGTGATGGTTGATCTTCTGGCGTCCGCTGAGCGTTGCCGAGCCAAAGCTTCCCACTGTAAGCAGTCGGCGGAAAATACGACCTCGCCGCACTTCGCCAAATGCTATCGCGAACTCGCCCGGCTATTCGACTCAATCGCCCATGTTGATGAAGATTTCGTGCGTCGAGACTTGGCGATGAAGCAAGAGGCAAACGCGAAACTGATCCCGGAAACGGGCTTAACCCCGCGGTAACGGCGCAGCGGTACGCTTCGATTCGGCCGGGGGATGTTGCGCGTGCTGGCCATACCGGTAAGGGGCCCCGACGCATCTCCACAAGTCGGGGCCTCCATTTCAATTTGTCGAAGCGATCTGCCGGGCGGGACCTTTCAATGGTCAACCACCAGGTCCGTTGGAAAAAGGCACTCCAACAGATCGCGGCCAACGATGCCGAACCCAATTCCCAGAAGATTGCTCGTGGTGCGCTGTTGGGCGGAAGGACAGTTCGTCACTGTCCCGATTGCGGAAGGCCACGTCCGGATTATTTCGATCTAGTGGTTTGCGATGACTGCCGCGAAGAGCGCGACCACGGCGTACGCCAACGACGCATTCGTGCTCGCCGGTTGAAGGAAGAAAAGAAGTCCCTCGGCGAAATCGCACGAGTTCTCGGCATCAGCAAGCAATATGTCTCGTTCCTGCTTGCACACACGCGGCGGCCATCCGGGATGGAGGAACTTTTAGCGAGCGAAAAGGCCTATCAAGCGCGGAAAGCGGCGCGCGCCGATTGAGGGGGGTTGTTGGAACCGAATTTCGCCGCTATGGCCGCGGGCGGCTTGAAGCCCAGCTTAATTTTGGTGACCGTTTTGCTTACGCGTTGGCAAAGGACGCATCAACTGCGCTGCTGTTCAAAGGCGAGGATTTTGCACAGACGGACGTGCCGGTGGCGCCGTATTGAAGAGAATATCGGAGGCGGAGCCCCGCTCCCAAGTCCGGATTTGTCTTTGCCAAGGGCAATCGTGGTGAGCGACCTGATCGACAATCTCGAAAATAATTATAATGTTGTGTATCAGATATCAAAGCCTCCATGGCAAAAATTTCTAGCGCCCAAATGCGCGCTGCCCGCGCGCTCCTTCGGTGGACTGCGTTGGATTTGGCTGCGGCCTCCAAAGTTGGAGTTGCAACAATCCGGCGAGTGGAGGTTATGGAGGGAGAAATTCCAGTTACAGCAGCTAACGAAGCCGCAATCCGGCTGGCCTTTGATTCCGCCGGAATCGAATTCATAGACGAAGATGGAAAGGGCGCAGGCTTACGCTTCAGCAAGCCACGACGGTCGAGACAGAAATAAAATGATTGCCACAACGAGTTCCCAAATCAACCACGGCGGACAGGTCGAGGACCCTGCGGAACGCATCATCGTGAAGCGCATTCGGAACGATTGCGCCATTTCGCGACCGCAGTCCGAAATCTACATCATCCGCTTTTGATACTGTGTCGCGGTTTTTCCTTGCCGCACAACTGAGCTACTCGGGCTGCGTTGGAGCCCTTCCTCGACGGCGCGGATCGCCACCTGATCAACGGCTAGATACATTGTATGACGTTCTTGCATAAGCTTACGCTAACATATGGCCGAGTCCGGTTAGGGTAGAAAAAACCTGCTCGCCAGCTGCCCAGAGAGATTAGGTTGAGTTCAGTTCCAACGGTGCTAACAGAGCAAGTGAAATAGTTATTCGGGCTATGCATTCACACGGGGCCTTGAAGTGGCAAAATTGGGGCGCGAATGAAGGGAATAATTCTGGCAGGCGGGTCGGGCACGCGGCTCTACCCAGTCACATCGGTTGTGTCGAAGCAATTGTTGCCGGTGTTCGACAAGCCGATGATCTATTATCCTTTGGCGACCCTGATGTTTGCCGGCATCAGAGAGATCCTCATCATCACCACGCCGCAGGATCAACCGCTGTTCCAGCGTCTGTTGGGCGACGGCGCCGATTTTGGTTTGAAACTTTCCTATGCCAGCCAGGACCACCCGCGCGGCCTGGCCGATGCCTTCATCATTGGCGCCGACTTCGTCGGTACGGATCGTGTGGTTCTGATTCTGGGCGACAACATCTTCTACGGTCACGGCATGTCCAGCATGTTGGCGCAGGCTAACGCGCGTATCCATGGGGCGACCGTATTCGGCTATACCGTCAATACGCCCGAGCAATTCGGCGTCATCGAGCTCGACGACACGGGACGTGCGATTTCGATCGAGGAAAAGCCGCAAGAATCCGAAATCGAATGTCGTGGTGACTGGGCTTTATTTCTACGACAACGACGTCCTAAAGATCGCCGCCAATCTGAAGCCTTCCGCCGCGCGGCGAACTGGAAATCACCGATATCAATCGCGCCTATATGGATCGCGGCGACCTTTATGTTGAGGTGCTGGGCCGCGGCTTTGCCTGGCTCGACACCGGCACACATGGTTCGCTGGTCGAGGCCAGCCATTTCGTGCAGATTCTCGAACAGCGCCAAGGCATGCGGGTTGCCTGCCCGGAGGAAATCGCGTTGCGGCTCGGCTATATCACGCTCGATCATTTCCAGAAGCTCGCCGAGCGATGCGCCAAGAGCAGCTACGGCCAATATCTTCTGTCGATCCACGAGTCCTTCGCCAAGTCGCGCCGCGCGGAACTCTGAACCATGCGCTTTGAGAATACAGTCGTTTTTGTCACCGGAGGGGCAGGCTTCATCGGCTCGGCGGTCGTCCGCCATCTGCTCGACGACACGCAGGCGTTCGTCGTCAACATCGACAAGCTGACCTATGCCGCCTGCCTCGACTCGATCCCGCAGGCCCAAGGCAACAACCGCTACCGCTTCGCGCATGTCGATATCTGCAACGGGCCGTCGTTGCGGCAATTGTTCGATCAATACCAGCCGCACTATGTGATGAATCTCGCGGCCGAGAGCCATGTCGACCGCTCGATCGACGGGCCGGGCGAGTTCATCCAAACGAATATCGTCGGCACTTTCACGCTGTTGCAGGAGGCGCTGCGCTACTGGCGCGGCCTTGACCGCGTGGCGCAATCGCGTTTCCGCTTCCACCATATTTCGACCGACGAGGTTTACGGATCGCTTGGTGCGAAAGGATTGTTTACGGAGGAGACGGCCTACGCGCCGAACTCGCCCTACTCCGCCTCGAAGGCATCATCCGATCATCTGGTGCGCGCCTGGCGCGAGACCTATGGCTTGCCGACGCTCGTGACCAACTGCTCGAACAATTACGGGCCCTATCATTTCCCGGAAAAGCTTATTCCGCACATGATCATCAAGGGGCTCGCCGAGGAGCCACTGCCGGTTTACGGCGACGGCCAGCAGATCCGCGATTGGCTTTACGTCGAGGATCACGCCAAGGCTCTGACGCTTGTGGTCGAGCGCGGCAGACCCGGCGAGACCTATAATATCGGCGGCCGCAACGAGCGCGCCAATCTGCATGTCGTCGAGACGATCTGCGACCTGCTTGACCGCCACGAGCCATCGACACACGGCGCACGACGCCGCCTGATCTCGTTTGTCAAAGATCGCCCAGGCCATGACCGGCGCTACGCCATCGATGCATCGAAGATCGAAAACGAATTGGGCTGGCGGGCGCAGGAAACCTTCGAGAGCGGCATCGCCAAGACGGTTGCATGGTATCTGCAGAACCGACCCTGGTGGCAGGCCATTCTCGACCGGGGCTACAAGGCCGAGCGGGTCGGTCTTTCGGGTTAACCGGCAAAATGCTCGCCGGGTGCGCGGGCCCCGGATGCTGCTCGAAGTGGGCGCACTTCTGAGGAGGCAAAGATCGAACGCTCGCCTTCCTAAAAAGGATTGTTGGCGACCAAACATACGTAATTCCAGATAGAGAACAATAGTTTAGCGCGACATGCACGGAGTTGTTGCTGTAGCGACACGCGCAACAAAATTCACATCAAGATGAAGCAAAATGGCCTTCGCGGGGTGGACTTGCGCGGAACGGTGGGAGTTAATCAATTCCAGTTGGGGTTGTAGGGATCCACGACGTGCGCTCGCCTTTGGTATCAATTGCTGTGGCAGCTGGCCTGCTTATTGGATTAAGTGCGGTAGCCGTAGCTGCGCCCAAAAAGAAATTACCGCCGCCACCCCCACCGCCAGCTTGGAGCTGGACTGGGTACTATGCCGGCGTCAATCTCGGCTACAGCTGGGGAAGTTCGAATTTCAACGAAACCTTCTTAAACTCTATCACCAGCTTCCCGGTTTTCGTCGCCAGCGGCAATATCAACAATATTGACGGAGTGATCGGCGGCGGACAGATCGGTTACAATTGGCAATATGGCAACTGGATTGTTGGCCTCGAAGCCGATTTCCAGGGTTCAGGTGAGCGCGGAAGCGGCACGTTCACTTGTCCGGCTGGCGTCTGCTCCATATTGACTGTCACGACGACCGTCAACGAACGCCTTGATTGGTTTGGAACGGTACGGCCCCGGCTCGGGTGGACCGTCACACCAACGACGATGATCTATGCGACCGGTGGTCTTGCTTATGGCGAGGTCAACGACAGCGGCACCATTACGAACGGCGTCATCGCCACCGCATTTGATATCAGCAGAACGAGCGCAGGGTGGACAGCGGGCGGCGGCATCGAGGGTCAACTTAGCGGCAATTGGACGTGGAAGCTCGAATACCTGTTCTTGGCGTTGGAAGAGCCTTCCGGTTTCGTGACAACCTCGATTAGTGCCTGCCCGATCGTAGGGGCTAATTGTCCTGGGGGAACCCTCAATGGTAAGATTGATCCCCTGTTTGAGGACAACATCATCCGCGCTGGCATCAATTATAAATGGCCGTAACGACATTCCGACTGCCGCCTCGGGTATGCGCTTAGATTAGCTATCACACAGCGCATGCCATCTCTTCTTGTGACGATTGGTTTCGGAGAGAACGGCTTGGAAATCGGCAAGTTCCGGGTATCGGCCCCTTACTATCACGCCGCCGGACGACAGTCGCGGCAGGTTCTGACCCATTAACTGCTGTCCAACTCGTCCCTCGATCAGGCAGAAACAGTTACCGCGTTCTCCGACGGCTCGCGCAGTACATAGCCCCGTCCCCAGACCGTCTCGATGTAGTTCTTGCCGCCGGATACGTTAGCTAGCTTTTTTCGCAACTTGCAAATGAAGACGTCAACGATCTTCATCTCCGGCTCGTCCGGACCGCCGCAGAGATGGCTCAGGAACATTTCCTTGGTTAGCGTCGTGCCCTTACGCAGCGCCAAGAGTTCCAGCATCTGGTACTCCTTGCCAGTTACATGCACGTGTGTCCCGCTGATCTGGACCGTCTTACTGTCCAGATTGATGCATAGATCGTCGGTATTGATGACCGATTGTGCGCGTGCCTTGGATCGTCGAACGATGGCCTGGATGCGCGCGCTACCGCGATTATGTAGCCAGAAGGCGCGTGTCTTACGGCGTGAACTTCGAAGACCTTTTCCGGCGCGCTGACGACAAAGTCTACAATTGTCGAGAATAACTGCCGCGCTAGCCAGGGACCGGGAAGGTAACTCCTGACCCAAGGCAGACCCAAAGCGTAGCAATCAAATCATGTTTGATTAAAGCCGATGTCGATCAATTGAAGACTTCATCATAAATCGATCTCTATCGTTGGATGTACGTGCGAAATCCATTTCAGCAGGAGGATCGAATATGGATCCGAAGAATACTCAATTCTCGAATCCGAACATTCTATCATTTCCGCTTATTTCACGAAGCGACGGGTCGCTGTTGCATACTGTTTTAAATAATATGTCTCAAGGTGTGCTGTTGTTCGATTCAGAGCTGAAGCTTTTAATCTGCAATCAACGCTACACTGAGATGTACGGGCTGTCCCAAGAAGCCGTAAAGCCTGGGTGCACTCTTCAAGATCTTCTAGATAGCCGCATAAAGGTCGGGACCTTTTCCGGCGACGCTGCGGATTATGTTGCTAGGCTTCAGGAATGTATCGTTGCAGGGAAGACTTTCAGCAACACAGCAAAAATGGCGGATGGTCGAATTATCTCAGTCGTAAGCAAGCCTATAAGCGGCGGAGGATGGCTCGCCACACATGAAGACATAACCGAGCGGCAGTCCGCCGAAGAGCGAATTGGCCACATGGCGCGGCACGATGCGCTGACTGATTTACCCAATCGAGTGTTGCTGCGCGAGCGGTTGGAATACGAGCTTAAACGTGTCAAACGGGGTGAGTGTTTGGCGGTGCTGTGCCTGGATCTCGACCAATTTAAAAGCGTCAACGATACGCTTGGTCACCCCATTGGTGATGAGCTATTGAAGCTTGTTGCTGACCGATTGCGCGGCTGCACGCGAGAACCCGACACGATCGCGCGTTTGGGCGGTGACGAGTTTGCGATCATCATGACTAAGATGCAGAAAATGAGCGACGCGGCTACACTTTCCCGTCGCATTCGGGAATCCATAATTAAGCCGTATCAAATTGAAGGTCATCAAATCGTCACTGACATCAGTATCGGCATTTCAATTTCGCCGGAGGATGGGACGGAGTCGGACGAACTGTTGAGAAATGCGGATATGGCGTTGTACGGGGCCAAGGCCGATGGACGCGGCACATATCGGTTCTTCGAATTGGAGATGGACGCACGGATGAAAGCGCGGCGGGATCTCGAAATGGATCTTCGAAAGGCGCTTCTCGATAAGGAATTTGAACTGTATTATCAGCCGCTTGTGAATCTTCAGACCAACGAGATCACCGCTTTCGAAGCGCTCTTGCGTTGGAAACACCCCAGTCGCGGGCTAATATCGCCTGCTGACTTCATTCCAGTCGCTGAAGAGACCGGGCTAATTATCCCGTTGGGCGAATGGGTGATAAACACGGCCTGTGGAGAGGCGGTTAATTGGCCGGATCAGATCAAAGTCGCGGTCAATCTCTCGCCGGCTCAGTTGACCAACCGCAACTTGGTGAGTGTTGTAAAGGATGCCCTGGCCGTTTCGGGTTTGAACGCACGCAGGTTGCAACTCGAAATTACTGAAACAGTTCTCCTGCAGAACACATTTGCGACCCTGGCGACGCTGCACGAACTTCGGGGCTTGGGAGCGCAAATCGCTTTGGACGACTTTGGGACTGGATACTCATCGCTCAGTTATCTTCGGAGCTTCCCGTTCGACAAGATTAAGATCGACCGGTCCTTCATTCAGGATATGGCAAATGGCGCGGAACCACTTGCCATTGTGAACGCCGTCGCGGGCTTGGCCAAGTGCCTTAATATGATATCGACGGCAGAGGGTGTCGAAACGCAACAGCAATTTGACACCTGCCAGTCACTTGGCTGCACCGAGATGCAGGGCTACCTATTCAGCCGTGCTCGACCCGCCAAGGAAATAGCACGGTTTTTTGCGACTGGCGTCGCAATAGCATCCGACGTGGCCTAATAGTCACCTTGTGCTTTTTGTATTAGTTGGTGACCAGTCAGTGGCCAAGCGACCGTTGCAAATCGACGCGTCTCCGGAAGCCGTACCGTGTCTGCTAATTGGCTCTCTGCCGACCCGGCCAGCAACTGTCGCGGCTACTTTTGGGTGGAAAACGGGCACCAACATTTCAGTTCGTCACGGCAGCTATGGGACCCACAGCTGACATTGCGCTGATTGAACAGTGACCAAAATAGTAGAAGAAAAGCGACGAATGGTGATGGGACCTTCTCGGACTTACCAGGTGCCGAATTTGTAGTTGAAGCCGGCGCGGACGATGTTGTCGCTGACGCGCGTATTCAAGCTATAGGTTGGGAAGGTGGGATCAGGCGTCGCGCCGCTGAAGTTGACGCTGCCAAAGTCGATGTAAAGGTATTCAACTTTCCAGGTCCAGGCGCTGGTATTCGGAACGGCGCCCTCAACCCCCGCGCCTACGGTCCACCCAATATTAGTTGTCGTGCCGCCGAATGCCCACGTCGCAGGCGCATGGGTGTCGGTAACAGTCCCTGCCGATTTTATGCCGCCGTAAGCCAGGCCGCCGGTCGCATAGAGCAAGGTGTCCGGCGTAACCAGGAAGCCGAGCCGGCCGCGCACCGTGCCAAACCAGAGAATCTTGGTCGTCACGGCCCCGCCGAAAGACGAGAACCCCGCGGGGAAATCGAAAAAGTAGTTGGCGCCGAAGTTACCAGTGCCCTTTTCGGTGGAACCCTGGAAGTCAGTCTCTAGGCCATAGACCCAAGCATTATTTGCTTGCCAATTGTAGCCGACCTGGGCGCCGCCGATGAAACCATCAAGCTGCTGGCCCGCGAGCAACGAGGACGGAATACCGAAGCCGCCAAAGGCGGCGCTGCTGTAACTACTGTTGGCCCAGCCAAAGCTATAGCCAAGATTGCCGCCGACATAATAGCCGGTCCAGTTGAAGCTGGGCGGAGGAGGTGGGGGCGGAGGTGGCGGCGGATGATGCGGTTTCGCAAGAGCCGTCGCGCTCGCGGCAACCGTCAACACAGTCGCTAAAACTAGCGCCCTAACAGACCGACTCATGAGGCCCCCAAACTTGGCTCTCCTAGCTGAACCGTCATTATCGACCGCAGGAACCGTTAATCTAGCCAAACATTGCTTTCTGCAGGTTTTCCTGATTGATTCCGGCGGGGGTGTGTCGTTGAGGCAACAGGTTCCCCGCGCGGCAGTCGCCTACGGGCGCGGTCGAGATCGAGATGGGCCACTTCCGCGAAAAAACTCGAATAGAGGAAACGTCCTACGCAGCGGCGTTTTCGCCGAAGAGGATGTTTGTTTTGCATACCGCGGAGCGAACAAGGCTTGTACCATCCAGCGAGCGACGGACTTCGACCGTATCGAGTGAGAAGATATGTTCCGCCGTCGGCATGAACACGAAGCCATGGCGGCCGCTACCGAGGTTTGCCTGCTCAAGATCTTTGCGGTAGCGATTAGCAAGCGTCTGTCCAACCAGCCGGCCGGCGGCATAGATGTCGAGACAAACGGGCGCCTCAGGAAAATCGGCGTTCTGTGCCCAGCCCTCAATGCGATCCGCGTTGATCAGGTCTACATAACCGCGCAATGCTCCGATTGGAATGGAATCCGCAAATCCGAGCAGTCCTGCCCGAAGCATAATTCGCCGACGAGCGGCCTCAACTTCATAGCCGTTATCGAGCCGCGGCGCGCAATATTTTGCGAGCCCTTTCCGGGCGTCTGGATATAGCGCGTTGAACTCAGGCGCATTGTGAAACAGACAACGACTGTCGTCGTCGATGAAACTCTCCGAGGGTGCTCCATTGGCGATAACGACATCGTGCGTGTCGAGTTCGATATGGAAATACTCGACCCCCTCGACACGCTCGGCCTGCACGACACTCACGCCGTTAACAAGATCCTTTGCCTCAATCAACACGCCATCCAAATAAAGGGCGTGATGCGGTGAAATCCAAAGGTCGATCCCCGGCACCTTGTCGTCGAGGGCTCCGGCTTTGACGCAGATCGGCAGAACATCCTTGCGGCCCATGATGAAGCGGCCGCCGTAGCTGCGCCGCCCGATCCATTTGATCGGCCGCAATGCGCCCGACAATGTAAGCACCTTGTCGCCGATCTTGAGATTTTCGATCAGCTGTTGGCTGTGTTCCGTTGCGATCAGCGTGCCGCGGCAAAAGCATGGGTTTTCGGCCTCGGCGTTGGCGGCGAGTTCCACGGCGGCATCGATCTGGGCCAAGCCGGCGCCGCTGACCGACGAATTGCCAAACGGCAACGCCGATTCGACGAGCATTTGGCTGATTTGAGCCGGCGTCAGGCTCGGATCCTCCTGCAGCATCAGCGCAACGATGGCGGCGACGGTCGGCGCCGCCGCCGATGTTCCGTAGATGTCGCCGAGTGAGCCGGGCAGAGTCGTGGTGATGTCGTCGACGCCGGAGATTGTCACCGGACTGATCTGGTCGGGGGTTGCGAGCGCGGTGCCGTTATTGCCGAATAGCAGCTCCGTTCCGGCACCGGACGATGAAAAGCTCTCGCTCACGGGCGGGTCGACGCCGAATGCAGGCGTGTCCGCCGTGCTGACGGCGCCGACCGTAATGACGCCGGGAGTCATCGCATGGCCGTAAATGCTGCCGACATTGGCGCCCGAAATCGAAACGGGGATGTGAAAATTGATCGGAACACCGTCGCCGGCGCCGATCTCCTTGATCAGGCCGGGATCTGGGCCCGACAGATTCTCGATTGCAATCTGGTAGGTTTGTCCGCCGGTGAGATCGACGCCCACCCAGGGATTGGTCGCCTCGCCGTCGTCGGCATTGGTAACGGTTCCTAACTCCTGCCCATTCTGGAAAACGAGAACTTCGAGGTCGGATGTCGCCGCGCCATAGGGCTGGTTCCACTCGAGCAGCAGCGGAACCGTTTCGCTGGAATCGCCCCCAATTGTGATGGTCTGGATTGCTGTCGGCCTGGTGCTGGTGCCGAAGTTTTCCGCATCCCGCAGTGTCACGCCGTGGTAGCTCGTGCTGGCGATCGGCGTCCAGTTGCTCTGATAGGCGTCGCTCGCATTATTGCCGGCCGCGGTGACATAGACGACGCCTTCCGCTTCCACCGTCTCGATCGCTTGCGCGACGATGCCGTTCTGAAAAAACGGCTCGTCGTAATAGCTGACGTCATCGCAGATGACTTGGCAGCCGGCGGCGGCCAGCGCCAGGATACCGTTGGCGAAATCCTGCTCGCTCTCGAATGCGGTGTAGAAATCAAGGGCCGCACCCGGCGCGACGTCGTGCACGATCTGAAGCAGCGCACGGCCTTCATCAGTGCCGCCCGAGGACAAATCCTCGAGCACCGTCACGTCGGGCAGCGCTCCGTCCGCTTCGTCGGCCGCCGCGCCGCCGAGATCGTTGAAGCTGTCGGATAGCACACCGACCTTGATGCCGGCGCCGGTTACGCTCAGCCCGCTATCGTCCAATGCCGCCTGCACCTGCGCGGCGGTGGCGCCGCCCGATCCCACCGTACTGTCAAGCGTTGCCGCGGTGCCTGCGAGATCGAGGGAAGCTGATGGCGATGGAGCGTCGGGCACGGCGGATGGTGGGGCGGCACCGAGCCCGGATTGATCGAAAGAGCCGTCGGAGAAAGGATCCGCCACAGAGGCGAGAAAACTCTGATCCACCGGATCGGCGCTTTGCCAGACCCCGCTCGCGTCAAGGCCATCTCCTGGCAGACCATGTCCGGCATGCCGTTTCACGGAGACCCTCCCGCAGCCCGACGGTGACCGGCGGCTCGTCCCGTCATCGAATCGCACGCAATTTCCGGGCTAAATGCAAGCTCTGTCAAGCTATGCCGCTGCCTAGCCTCATAATAGCGAGGATGACGACAAAATAGGCCTTTCTGGGGGGATCATTTCTCCAAAATCTTCCACGCGCGATCGAGGTTGCAATGACACGGTCGCCGACCTTGAGCGGGCCGCGCATGAATACGATGGCACGAGCAATGCGCAATACGTCGGCGCGGCGCCAGATCGGGACTGACCACTCTCCTAAATCACGAGCTTTGACGCGCGCGGCAAACCGGGAGCTTGAGCTCTAGATTTGGACGGCCGACCAATGTCGGAAGCCGCCCCGAAGCCGCGCTTACCGCGAAGCAACCGAATCTCCGCCTCTGGCGGCACAGCGGCCGTACCCGTCGTCTATCAGGAAGCTGGCGATCGACCCGACGCGGACATTCAGCGCTTTTCTTCCACTTTGTCGTAGCGCGGCTTCAGCGACTTCGTAGCGCCATACCACTTGGAGACAAACTTGACGCCGACGTAAGCTCTATTCGTCCACACAACTTCGCAATCGCGCAGGACACTGCGGTCGCTAAAAAGTGCCAGGACAAAAGTGTGCGGTAAATTTGCTTTTTGGCGGGCGACGCCAAGCCGCGCGCCGTCGTTAGATATATCACATATCAGACACGGGATCGATCGCTCGTCCGCGCCGACGATTAATTCAGCGGAACGGCTCGTCTTGCTTCGCGGACTTTTTCGGCCTTCCCGGAACCGCTGCTTTATCATTCCCGCCTCGACCAGGCATCGACCCGAAATAGTGGCTGAGAAGAGTTAATCGAATGCACTCAGACAAGGTTTAACGATGGATTAAGAAACGGAGCGCATCCTTAAACGTGCATAGCCTGCTTTTCTCAACGAAGAGATTAGCGCATGAAGCCCGCAGAAAATGCGAAGAGCGCTCAGTCTGAGATTGACGATCGAAGACTGAATCCGGACCGTCGGGGTGCGGCACGAAGAAGGATCATCAAACGTGGCCTGACTTTTTGGCCTAACGGCGACTCCTCCGAGTGCACGGTCTACAATCTATCGGAAACAGGTGCCCAAATAGAACTTCGTGGCGTAGTGCCGAACCTTTTTGACCTGGTAGTTGAAGGTGATAGTTGGCGCCGAAAGTGCTGCGTAGTCTGGCGCAAGACGAACCGTGTCGGCGTTAAGTTTCAAGACCAGTCGAACTTAAAGTCGTCTGCCAAGAATCGTCCCGCTGACTTTAGTCGCTATGTCGAAGAGTGCCACGCGCTGGCCGATCGAGCCGCGCCAGCCGATCGTGCACTACTTCTGGAAATGGCAGAGGCATGGGTCGCGGTCATTAGACGGCTGCAACGGAAATTCCGCCACCAATCGAGTCCGGCCCGCGGCGGCAGCACTGCCCTCGGGTAATATCTTGGGCTCATCGACATCCCGGTGATGTTGCCGCCAGGTCGTGACACCCAGCGAGCATGCGCATTCAGCTCGTTTTGCGACCAGCGGCGCGAAGAATCGTCTCTAAGCTAATCTTTTTGAAGTTGGGAAGAATTCCTTGGCTCGTCCGGGTTGAAATCCACTCACGGACCGTGTTTACAAGCGCACCGGTTGAAACATCCTCCGGCACGCCTTTCGGCCATTTCTCTTCGAGAGCCTGCACCGCGAAATTTCGTTTCCGGCCGCGCCTTCTTAACGGCTTTTCCAAACCAGAGATTCCTGATGAGCGAATCAAAGTCATCAAAACATATTAGACTATTCCGGCTTGTTGTCAGAAGGTTATGACGGCGTTCAGCCAGGATGAGATCGTCTAAATGCAGAAAACCCCGCTCAAGCAAATTGAACCCTTTTCAAAGCGGACCGAGATGTCCTCGGTAGCTCCGCGAATATCGCGTTTGGCCCTGCTCATTTCGCTCATCCTGTTCGCTACGAGTACCGGGACCTGGGCTTACACGTGTGATTCGATGATCGGCAATGTGGACTGCGGCCGTGGAAGCGGCCGGAGCAATGTTCACGTTGACAGCAGGACTAGGGCTCATTCGTCGACACCCCAGCACCTGGCGCATCGCCAGCGAGAATTTCCTTGGTGTACTACCGGCAGTGGCGGCCATCACAGGCATTGTGGCTTCACGAGTCTTGAACAGTGTCTTCAGACCGTGAGAGGCGTCGGCGCCGTATGTATTAGAAATCCTGCCGATCGCTCCCAGCGATAGAATGCACACTGCTGCGCGCGAGCCACGAGAGGCCAAACTGTTGTCACGCCTCCAAGGCGCATCTGACGTCGCCCGATGGAAACGTTTCCCGGACCACCATCGTGCCAAAAAAGGGCTTGCAGACGTTTCCAAACTGCCGGTGAATTCAAGCTCGAAGCGATTGGTGAGCCAAATCACGAGGTCCAATACGGATAATGTTTCGCTTCACCTCAAGAAGCATAAAATAGGCATCTGATTTGGCAGAAGACGTCAAAAAGGACCGCCGTACGACGGTCCTTATGATAAGCTTTGCTTCGTTGGCGTGGGCTTAGTCGTTTTAGGCCTTGCTGAACACCTTGTTGATTTCCGTCGTGAAGGGTTCAGAGACCGCATTTGCGGTTTTCTGAGCAAGCTCGGTCAGAACTTTTGTTTGCTTTGACAAGACTGCCAATTGATCCTGAGCATGTTCAGTCGACAGCTTTACAAGCTGGTTGAAGTCAGTGACGCCCAGCAAAGCCTGCACATAGTCGAATGTGGCAGTGACGTTGGTGCGAGCCATTTCGAAGAGCTTTATGTTGTAAGTGGTAGCTCCGTCCGCAGCACAGGAATACGAACTCTCAAGCGCATTTGTCGCCTGTTCAGTCGAGGTCTTCGCCTTCTCAATCACGTCTTTGGCTTGAGCTGCGCCCTGATTTAGAAAGCCACGCAACGCCTCAGGAATTTCCATCTTGGGAAATTGAAGTTGTGGCATCTGGAAGCTTGCGCAGATGGCGAATGGATCGAGTTGAAAAGCTTTGCGGTCGCTGATTGCGTCCATGACGGGTAACCTCTGAGAGGGCGCTTTAAGCAGATCCCTCGCACGGCCCTAACATGCGACGCGGATCGCTGGTCGCATTCTGTGACGACCGGCAGGTACCACGGGCCGGCAACCTACCAATAAAATTGTGCGTCGCAACATCAAATATTGCGGCGCGGTATGCAAAAACTCTGTACGTGTTTCTACCTATAAGCCGTCAGGGTCCTGCTGGATGATCAGGCCGCAGCCTCGACCACCGCGCCGAGCAATTGAGCCCTTGCTTCAAGCCAAGCTACGACCCCGGCGGGAAGGGCGTTTGATGCGACTATTTAAAGCTAGGCAGACGTTGCTTAAGGATCGTGAGCCCGACCATCATGCAGCAACGTCCTGCGCCACACCGAAAAGGATCATCGCCCGCTCTGCCAATTTCTCACGGATTGCCCGCGGCACCTGCCGGTGGGCCTTGGCACGAGGATACGGCATTTCGACGATCGGCTTGCCCTCCGGATAAAGCGCCTTGTGCTCTTCCCAATTATCAAACGCGAAGCGCTCTACGTTGTCGATGAAGGTTTCTGCAGGTGTATTTTCGGCGAGGATCAGCGAGTGATCGTCAAGTTCAACGTGGAAATAAGTGAAAATATCTGGGACATCGGTTTCGCGTACAATCGAAGTCCCGTTGACCAACGCTCCTGCCTGTATGAGCACGTCACCCACGAAAATCGCGTGATCCGGCGAGAGCAGGAGGTCACGAGATGGAATGTTATCGGCGAGCGCGCCGGCCTTGATACGGATCGGCAAAACCCGCAGCGGATCAGCAAATTGCATCGAAATAGTATGGTGGCCTATCCAGTGCACCGGCGTGGCCTGTCCATTGGCGGTCAGCACCATGTCACCGCGCTTAAGCATCTCAACTGCACACGCGCCATGCGGGGTGCGGATTGCGGTACCGCGCATAAAACAGATCGCATTGATAACGGCAAGAGTCGGCGCACTTTCCGTTGTAGCGGTCTGGCCTGCATTGTCCGTGTATGACGCTTCGACGCGAAGTTGATCGCCCAGATCCGTTGGCTGCACTACGTAGGTCGTATTTGTTGCCCCCGTGATGTTGACCCAGGTCGTCTGACCTGAACTCAAACTCTGCCATTGGTAGGTAATATTAGCGGTATTCTCATCAAAACTGTTACCGACCAAACGCGGGCTTGCAGTGAGAGTCTCAGAAACAGTTGGGACAGCATTCTGGATCTCGCTGTAGAGCGAATTAGCCTCGATCTGTTGCCCGGCAGCAGTAAGGTGCTCGTCATCCGCCCACAAATAAGTTTGGCCAGCAGTCGAGGACACCATTGACGTGGAATAGTACGCCCATCCCTTTGCAATCAAACTTGGGTCCGGATTGATGTTCGACCCGCCATTCGCTGAATTATAAGGATTTGAAGCTGTGAATGGCCCGGCAGGAGGATCGACAATATTAGTAATTCCGTAAGCCGAGGGATCAGCGTCTATCGCCTTTATAAGTTCTTTCACTTGGTCCGCGATGAACGGAACGCCGGCTTGAGCTAGGTCTGTCCAGAGTGTAGCGGCAAATATAGCCCCTAATGTACCTGACCCGGACTGATCGTCATCGATGATATAGCGTGCGCCATCTGCATAAAGCGTTTCAACCGCGGCCGCCAAAGAATTGGCTTGCTGAATCATGTAATTGTCTTGTGCCGTCGTGCCGACAAGCGTCTCGGCAATCTTTGCGTCGTTGCCGCCGCCGCTGATCAGATAAAGCGCATTAGGATCTGCCACGCCGCCTGTTGATGCCAGATAAGTCTGGATCTGAGAAACGACCGAAGGGGCGAGCGATCCGGAAAGTTGGCCAGTGACTGTGGCTCCGCTTGCGGCGTAATTCGTGCCGCCCGGCTCTCCAACCGGAATTGCGGTGAGCCCATAATCCTGCGCCAGCAGCACCGAATTCATCACGCCGCCGATAGACGTCGGAAGACCACCTCCGGCTGCGACAGCTGCCTGGTATTGAGCCTCTAAAGTTGAGTTATACGAAACAGTGTGCGTGAAAAAATATCCGCTATCGGTGTTGCTATCACCAAACCCGAGGAATTGATCGAATGCTTGATTCCCTTGTACCGGCGCACCTTCGCCGACGACGCCATTGATCACGACATCCATCGTGGGGAGAGTGCCTTCGATCTCTGGGCCGGATGGATTAGTCGGAGCGGTTTCGATGTAGAGATTGTTCCCGGAACCATCGATGATTGTCGAACCATTCAGGTTGATTCCGGTCACCTGAAGTTCGGCCGTGTTATCGCCGGCTTGTACGGTGTAGGTGAATACACCTGCGGTCGGCGTGGAAGCGGCTGCATCAAAGGTGGCCACACCGCCGTCGTTTAACGATAGCGTTGGACTACCGCCCGTGGTGTTGACCGTCACCGGCGCACTGGTATCGACGGTGAATGACACCGTAGCTCCGGCGGCCAGCGCCGGAAGTTCGGTGCTGGGTGATGCGGTGATTGACGTTACATTCGCGAGTTCATTAACCGCACCGGCGCCTGTCGTTCCGGTGACGTTGGCACCTGAGACGTAATCCAGCACGCCCCCGGCAAGTACAGTGGTGTTAGTCGCGGTACCGCCGGGGGCAACCTCTAGGGTGACGCCGCTGCTGACAACATAGCCGTTGCTCGTGTAGCCGGAGCCGATTTCCAACGTGGCCCCGGCGCGAACCGTTGGCGTGTTGCCCAATTGAGCGCCGCCCAAAAGCTCCAGTTTGCCACCGCTGGCGACAATGGTGTTGCTGATCGTGCCGCCTGAAGAAACAACCTCAAGACCGCCGCTGTTGATTTCGACGAGATCAGCCGTGCCACCCGAGAGTACATTTAGTGTGCCGCCAAACAGACCGGTGCCCGAGGTGCCTGTGCCCGAAAGGAGCCCCCCGGATGACACGGTCGCGCTGCCGCCTGCGGACACCTGGAGAGAGCTAACAAAGGTGCCTTGGATATTCAGCGAACCACCGCTCGATACGGTTACACTATACGCGGTGCCTCCAGACGACACGTTCAATGAACCGCCGCTGAAGACTGTCGTGTGGTCCGACTCCCCTCCGGAAAGAACGTTCAGCGTGCCGCCGGATATTCCGGTGCCGGAATTTGGCACACCAGTCGCCGAGCCACCGGAGGAAATGTTCTCGATGCTGCCGCTGTACAGCTTGACGTTGCTGGTGATCTTGCCCAGCACATTGAGAGTGCCTCCGCTCGATATCGTCAGATTATTGGCAGTTCCGCCGCCGAATACTGTGAGAATGCCACCGGAATCGGTCGTGTGTGTTTCAGAGCCGTATACAAAGTTGAAGCCGCCGCTCGAAATCGTGGTGCCGCTGGCGTAACCACCCGAGTTAACAGTTTCAACGCCGCCACTAGAAACAGTCGTGCCGTTGGCGGTGCCGCTGCTATCGACGGTCAATTTGCCGTTTGCGTCGACCGTGGTCGTATCTGCGACCCCTCCGGAAAGGACGAACATCGAGCCGCCACTGATGACAACGTCGCCCGTGTCCGTCTGGCCAAAAGGGACGTCGTACGGCGAATTTCCGCTACTGACGATCACGCTCATGGGGCTCTCGCAGTTCTAAATCGGTGTTCGCGACCCTTTGGTTGCGGCCGTCATTCCAGAAGTCGCAGATTAGAAGCAATGACGCCCTTATTCGGTGCACGAAAGATAAAATTACAGCATTTGAGAACGGTAAAATCAACCCGTAAGCCATATCGGCTCGTGCCTTACCCTTTTAAAAAGTAAGCTGCCGGCCCAATTAGTTAGCGCATTGGCGCGATATGTCCGATTTTTGACAAAGCTTATGGCACGAAAGCGCGCGTCCGGTGACCGTCCCAACCCCCCTCGCCTGACTTTCATAGTCCAAAATTCAAGAAGCAAAAGCTTGGGTAGCTAACTGGGGTGCGCGCCGCGGACGAGAGCCTTGGCACCAAATGCCGGTATGTTTCTGATGACGACCTTCACCTGTTCAGCCGTGATCAACCGTGTGCATTCGAATTGGCGCGGGGTATTTGCGTGGCGCGGACACGACAGGAAATCATCGCGATTGAAGTCAGCCATTGGGTCGTTCCAGCAGCTGTTGCAGGCGTGGTAATTTATGACACGGTAGGGAGTGGTGAACTCAGTCCGCGGATGCGTCAGTCCGCTGATCATGACGACCGGTGTTCCCACTGCCCAGGCAAGCCATGAAAGGCCGCTCGAAAGGCCGACGAAAAAATCGGCATGCTTGAGAAGACGGGCGCGCTCCAGTAGCGGCTTGTCCCCGGTCTGATCTTCGGCTCCAGCCGGCATTTGTGTCCAGACGTTTCCTTTGCCGTGGATCGGCTTCTGGTCGATGCATAGGACGCGGTAGCCCGATTCCTTCAGGAATTCGACAACCTCTCGCCACCCGGTCGGATTGTTCCAGTACTTGGCTTGCAGCGTGCTCTGCACAGCGATGCAGACATATGGCTCTGCGATCGGCCGAGTATCATCGCGTAGCGCGATGCGCGGCGGCACCTCGTCCGGGTTGACGCCAAGGATGTAGCCGGCGGCGCGGTGCAATCCGACGAACCGAAAATCGCACGGTACGTAGTCCCTATGGTGGAACATCGTGCCGTGCCGGAAATACACCGCGAGGCTGTATGTGGCGTAATAGCGCTCGGGCTGAACCTGATCGTGGGCAATGAAGGTGATGTCCGGATAAGCGTCGCGCAGAAGTGTAATGAGCCTTGCTTCCATGGCGCAGGTAAGCCGGCAACCATGGCCTTCCTTGAATTTGACCGCGTAGGGAAACCAGCCGATCACGTCGCCGATTGTGTCGACCGGGAAACGGATCAGTACATCACGATTGGCGGCCGAGTAATCATGTACAAGCGAGCTTTCTTCATTTTGTGACACCTCGATGCGGAACCGCACGAAATAGCGTGCACTGCTGTTCACGCGCCCTGCCTTGATCTTTGTTTCATACAGGATGTTGCCGGTATCGAGGTCGCTCAGGCGCACCTGCCAAGGGCCATCGCTCTCGGGAAGAAGTAACCGGCAGCCGTCATTGAAATCAAAGCGCAGCCCCTTGGGGCCTTCCTGGGTCGGCGGGTCGGCCAGCGGAAGGCCGCTATTGACCGACGGTCGCACCGAGCCCTCCGCAATCGGAGTTGCGGAGACCGACGCGGCCGACACAGATGTTGGTGCGGCGATCAAATCCGCTGCCGTCATCATGCCCGCCGAAGCAACGTTCAAGTCTGTGCTCTTGCCACTTGAGACAAAGTTAGATGGCCTTCAGGATCGCGTCTTGGTTTTTGCGGGAATTTGAGATTTCACCGCGCGTTTCTCCTGCTTTGCGAATTGTGGGATCTTCTGGATGACGGCTTTGACCTGATCCACGGTGATCAGCCGCGTGCATTCGAACTGGCGCGGTGTGTCCTTGTGACGGGGACACCATAGAAAATCCTTGTGGTCGAAGCGCAGTTGCGGGTCGTTCCAGCAGCTGTTGCAGGTGTGGTAGTTCACCACTCGGTACGGCGTGTTGAACTCGTTGAGCGGGTGGCTAAAGCCCGAAATCATCACCACCGGAGTCTTGGTGGCCCAGGCGAGCCACGACAATCCGCTGGAGAGACCGATGAAGAAATCGGCGTGCTTGAGCCAGCGTGCCCGTTCCTGCAATGGGCGGTCTCCGGTCTCGTCCTCTGCGCCATTGGGAATGTGGTTCCAGATCAAACCGGTGCCGTGCGTCGGTTTCTGATCGATGCAAATGACGCGGTAGCCTGCCTCTTTGAGGAACTTGACGATCGACCGCCAGCCTTCCGGATTGTTCCAGTACTTCGCCTGTGTCGTGCTTTGTACCGCGATGCAGACATAGGGCTCTTCAATCGGCCGGCTGTTATCGGCGAGCACCAGCGGTGGCGGCTCTTCGGTTGGATCGACGCCGAGGATATATCCGGCCGTGCGGTGGAGTCCCACATAGCGGAAGTCGCAGGGCTGGAAGACATGATCCTTGTCGTCAAAAAAAAGACCCATGCTATAGGTCGCGTAGAAGCGATCGGGTTTGAGCTCTTCGTGTGTCACGAAGGTGATATCGGGATAAGCATCGCGGAACAGCGGGATTAGTTTCTCGCCCATCGCGCAGGTGAGCTTGCAGCCGTGCTGCTCCTTGAATTTTACCGCGTATGGAAACCAGCCCATCGTGTCGCCGAGCGTGCCGATCGGGAATTGGATCAGGATATTTTTGTCCTTCGCTGAATAATCGTGGCTGAAGACCAGGCGGTCGTCCTTGTCCTGATTATCTTGCGACCACACCTCAATTCGACCGCGTACGAAATAGCGTTTTGTGCTATTGACGCGGCCCGCAGGAAACTTTGTCTCGAACAAGACATTGCCTGTGTCGATATCGCTGAGCCGCACGCGCCAGGGATGTTCTCCTTGCGGCAGCACAACGCGGCAGCCGTCATTGAAATCAAACTGGATACCGAGGGGACCCTGTTGCGTCGGTATTGCGGCGGGTTCGGGATAGGCACGCTTCGTGGCGGGTCCCGACGACGGTTCCGTCGTCGATGCCGACGGTGCGTTATCGGATTCGATCGCTGCTTGGCCCGAACCTAATGCCAATGCCTCGGCGCCTGCGACCTCCGAGGGTTGCTTAGCTTCAATTGGAGAAACTTGTTCGGCCGCGGACGGATCGACAACAATCTCGACGCCCATGGTGCCCTGCCACTAGCCAAAGAACAAACAGGCCCAGCATCTATAAAAATTGCAAAGAAAGGAGTTTGTGTCTAGTGGGCACAAATTCAGATCAGACTTATGGTAACAGCCCTAGCAGCGCGAAAAGCCCGCCTTGAGTGATTGGGAGAACGGATATGGCTGGTTTTCAGCTACGCGGCTGTCG
This sequence comes from uncultured Alphaproteobacteria bacterium, assembly GCA_963761185.1. Lineage (GTDB taxonomy): Bacteria > Pseudomonadota > Alphaproteobacteria > Rhizobiales > Xanthobacteraceae > BOG-931. The sequence goes on along the minus strand of CAVXFY010000009.1, from coordinate 1,525,900 downwards.
ATGCGAATGACGCGGTAGCCCGCCTCTTTGAGAAACTTGATGATCGACCTCCAGCCTTCCGGATTGCTCCAGTACTTTGCTTGTGTCGTGGTCTGACTGCGATGCAGATATAGGGCTCGGCGATCGGGTCGGCTATTGTCGGCCAGCGCCAGCAGTGGCGCGGCTTTTTCCGTCGGATCGACACCCAGGTTATAGCCCGCCGTGCGGTGAAGTCTGACTGAGACATCGCGAATTGAAGCCGCTGTGTCTTCTAACGACTCAAAAGCAAGATTGGCGCTGCTCAAGTGGTCGTGCGTCCGCTAGATTACTTACTTCCATTGCGCTAGTATCTGCCAACGACGCCTTGTCAGAGCGGGGGAGCTCGACATGAAACGGCGCAATTTCATAGCACTGCTTGGTAGCGCGGCGTTCGCGTGGCCTTATGCTGCCGACGCACAACAGTCAGATAAGCCGATAACCATCGGGGTGCTCGGCGCGGATGCGACGGTCTGGGCTCCGTGGACGTCTGCTTTTGTAGCACGCCTGGGGGAACTTGGTTGGGTTAAAGGACATAATATCGCTATCGACTATCGCTGGGCCGAGGGCAGCTCGGAGCGTATCAGCGAGATCGCGGCCGACTTCCTGCGAGAGAAGGTTGCCCTCATTGTTACATATGGCGCCGCCGCGGCAGTGTTAAAGCAGGCGACGACGGTAACACCCATAGTCTTTGCGGTGGCGATTGACGCGGTCCGCGGCGGTCTGGTTCCAAGTTTGGCGCGGCCGGGCGGCAATCTTACCGGAATGTCGATCCAGCAGTCCGATCTGGTAGCCAAGCGGATCGAACTCTTGCGCGGGATCATCCCCCAGTTCCGCCGATTAGCAATCATGTTCGACGCCGGCTTTGCCACTTCAGTGATGGAAGCCAGCGACATTAAGGCTGCGGCCCGCACGTTGGGGCTGGATTTCGCGTCGCTTGAAATCCGGCGGCCCGAGGACATTCCATCGACTTTCGAAGCGCTCAACGCCAAAGTGGATGCAATTTACGTTGTGTCCGATGCGCTCATAGCCACTAACCGTACGCGCATCATTACGCTGGCGCTCAATGCGCGGATGCCGACTATTTTGAGCTACCGCGATTATGTCGTCGTCGGGGGGCTGATGTCTTACGGCCCGAACTTCATAGATCTTTTCCGGCGCGCTGCCGACCAGGTCGACAAGATCTTGCGCGGAACGAAGCCAAGTGACATCCCCGTCGAGCAGGCAAGCAAATTTGAATTAGTCATCAATCGTACGACCGCCAAGACGCTCGGCGTGCAAATACCGACCACCCTGCTCGCGACCGCCGATGAGGTGCTTGAATAGCGATCCGCCTCTGCCGCATGTGAACGTAGCCTTTTTGGCCCTGAGAGATGATGGCCGCAATAGCTCTTCAATTGTCTTGGAACTTCAGAAATGGGGGATCAAATGTTTAAGCCCCGTGGCTTTTGGAATCAAAGCTTTGCCTGCGCCTCAATATCCTTGCTGCTTTAGCGCTTGTTCCCGTCGCAGGTGAGCTTCAGCCCATCTGGCGGTGGCGTCAGCGAGACGCAGTTGGCTTCCGAGATTACCATTTGCTTTTGAAGTCGACCATTTCCGCGGGTGCCTGGATTGGTTCCGGTTTTTCAGAGGCCATGAATTACCCAATGATTTGATATGTACCACTGCTAAAATAGCACCGCGGTTTTTTGCGCGCATGGGCAAGATCAAATATCGTTAACGCTACAAATCCCTCTGGAAAATAGCTGAGCAACCAGAGGATTCCCCACTTAAGACGACGCATAACCTGCGTGTGCAAGATAGTTAGCGCATTCGCCTTGTGTGAAGGCGCCGAGAACGTCTGCGATTGCGTCCCAAAGCGAGTTCTTGTTGGTGCGGCGGCCTTGCGGAGCAGGGTCTTGAGCTTGGCGAAGGCCATCTCGATGGGATTGAGGTCGGGAGAGTACGGCGGCAGGTGGAGGAGGAAGGCACCTCGGGCCTCGATCGCGGCGCGGACGCCCCCGACTTTGTGCGCGGGCAGATTGTCGATCACGACGATGTCGCCCTCCGACAGGCTTGGGGCCAGCACCGTCTCGACATAGACCAGGAAGGCTTCGCCGTTCATCGGTCCATCGAGAACGAAGGGTGCGACAAGCCCGTCGCGGCGCAGTCCGGCGGTGAAGGTGGTGGTTTTCCAATGTCCCCACGGCGCCTTGCCGATCAGGCGCTGGCCCCGGCGGCAGCGCCCGTGAGTGCGGACCATCTTGGTCGAGGTTCCGGTCTCGTCGACGAACACCAGGTGCTTGGCATCAAGGCTGGCCTGGCCGGCCTTCCAGCATTGCCGCGCCGCGGCTACGTCGGGGCGCTCCTGCTCGGCGGCGTGCAGAGTTTTTTTTGAAGGTCACACCGTGCCGCTTGAAGAACCGATCGACCGAGCTGTCCGTGGTGCGCACCCCGCGCTGCTGCCATAGCCGCTCGACAATCTCCGCCAGGGTCAGGTCCGATTCCTGCTCGACCAGTTCCAACAACCATGCCGCATGCGGCTCCAGCGGCGAACGGCTCTTGCCGCCGCGCCGCTGCGGGCTGACGCTTCCCGTCTCCTCGTGCAAACTCACCCATTGACTAGACTTGCTTACCGCAAACCGCTTGGCCGCCGCTCGCCGTGAACATCCCTCGGCAACGGCCGCAACCACCCGACTGCGAAGATCATCCGAATACGGCTGTCGTCCCATGGCTTCCCTCCCAATCAGAACAGCCATGAACTCACAACCAAAACCAGCCGGGAATCCCAAGCCCGATCACAATCACATTCATCAGAACTGGGGAACGCTCTAGGATTTCGCAGTAACGATTGCTTTGCTCTTAAAGATACCGGCGACCGGAAGCGCCGAGCCGAGCGATTGCCCAGCACGTGGGGCTAATCCGAAAAGCCTGAAATATTGGCGGCGGTGTCGAGCATTGGTTGCTGACTGACCTTGATGAATCCGGCGCTCGGCCTATCGAGGTCCTGGATCAGGAGGATCATCGCGGCCACTAACACCGCCATTGCATAAATCGGCAGCCGCGCACGCTGCACTTCGAGACCGGAACCATAGCCGGAGATGGCGCCCGCAAAGATAGCGACACCATACAACGCCATCAGGATAATGTTTGGAACTCGGTTGGCGTCCGCAATCAAACTCTTTTCTTGATCGTCGATCATCTCATTTAGCGATTGGATGAATAGCCCAGTCGGCACCATGGCGTTGTCCTTCGCTGCGACCCCTTTAACTTGCTGCCATAGGGCTTCCTGTATCGCGCTCGAACGGGCAACTGTTGAAGTCATCTCCGCCGGAGATGTAATGTTTCGTGCGAAATCCAACCGAGCCTGAATATATTCCCGCAACAGTTTGAGACATTCCGTGCTGTATGGTGTCGGCAGCAGCCGCGCGCGAAGCGCGGTGGTTCCAATGGCATTTGCTTCGTTTAGCAGAGCGTCGCGTCGTGCTTCATAAAGCGACAGAGCCATCGAGAAGGTGAAAGCGATAAGTAGTGCTAGAAGCCCCAGGATTGCCCCTTCTATTGTTGCAATACTCTCTCGTTGCTGCCGACTGGCGAGCAAGCCAAGCTGGCGACCGATTTCCGTCGCAGCAAAAATAGCGAGAAGACTGGCAACAAAAATCAGCGGCAATGGGTAATTGGCAAAATCCATCCTGATACCCCGGCCGTCAGCACCGCGCTAAAGTAAGTATTTTTGGGTGCGCGGAATCGAATGGGATGCTGGCTGAGGCTCTGGCCGGAGTTCCACTCGGAAACATGACGGCAGAAGAACAACCCTAGGATTGTTCGCACTGTGCGCGCTCACTTTCGAGCCGTAGCTTCTCCTGCTCGATAAAGGCCAGACGGCGTTCGCAGTATTGCCATCTGCCTTGAGGACACTCGAGCTTTCGGCAGTCGCACTCGCAAAGCGCAATTTCAAGGGGGACTTCACTTGAAATTCGACCGATCAGCCAATGCCAAAATCTCGCAATGATGCCTTCCGACATGACACCCTCTCCTAATGGCCATGATGGACGCAATATTGGACGCCGCAATTGATATGGATCAAACGATTTTATTGCAGTGCATTACAACGGCGAGCAGCCCGGGTGGGATTGTCCGATGCCGCCTCGCCGATTTTTTGCTTTATTCAATGGCCTCGTCGGCGGTGGCGAGGAATGTGGGCGAGAAGGGATGGTACTCAATGCCCGCTTTGATTATTACGGACTCGCAACGCAATGATAGCCGCGCCGCCGAATATGGTCACAAACAAAGCACTCGCTAATGTGAGATTCCTGTCCCACTCAGGAAATAAATGTAGCAGGAGCAGCGCGACGACGGCTGCGGGGAAGCCGATGATTATCCAAAGAGATATAAGCTGAGCAATATACTTCTGCCCATTCATGACGATCAGTCGCCCCTATAATGCGCTGCGTCTGACGGCGGCTGAGGCAGCTATACCTCCGAAAGCACATCAAGCGTCATGCAGTTGAAGTTAATGCTAATGGAATTGCTTAATCGTTTCAAAGTCATGAAGGACGGCGATCCGGCGCACGAGCAGCATGACGGATGCGGCGTAGAGGAAAGCGCGTGCGGAGTTGATTGTTGCCTCAAAGTCCTTTGCCAGCCGTCGATTGCGTCCGATCCATGCGAAGAAGCGCTCGACGACCCAGCGCCGCGGGTTAACGGCAAAGCCGACCTGATCGGGGTTTTTTCGCACGATCTCGACCGCGATCAACGTGGCCTTGGCGACCTTCTCACCGGCATATCCGCTGTCGGCGAACACCCGCTGGATGAACGGGAAGATGCGGCGCGAAGCCCGCAAAAGCGGTCCGCCGCCGTCGCGATCCTGGATGCTCGCCGGATGCGGTTCGAGCATGAGGCCACGCCCGTCCGTGTCGACAAGCGCATGGCGCTTGCGGCCGTTGATCTTCTTTCCAGCATCGTAACCGCGCGGTCCGCCGGCCTCGGTGGTCTTGACGCTCTGGCTGTCGATGATCGCACCCGTAGGGCTGGATTGGCGTCCGATCCGTTCGCGATCGAGCATGACCATAGCGTGATTGATCCTCTCGAAGCGGCCTTCGTCCCGGAACTTCGCAAACCATCGATAGATCGTGCTCCACGGCGGCAAATCGCTCGGCAGCAGGCGCCATGGGCAACCCGCCCGCATCACATAGAAGATGCCATTGATGATCTCGCGCATCGGCCAGCACGTGGTCGTCCGGTACATTCGTCCCAGGCAGCTGAGGCTCGATCACACGCCATTCCTCGTCCGTCACATCAGTTTCGTATCGGCTCGTCTTGCGAATATGCTGCTTGCGGGTGGTTGGGGTCCACATGGCAACTCCGGGGTTGGTGTCAGCAACCACCTGGAATCACGTCTACTCCACCCACTCAACCCCTTTCGAAACGGCTCTTAGGCCGTGTACTTATAAACTAGGCTCAATGTCCGCTTCGCCGCCAAAGCGACCGAAATGCTGCGTTACCGCGAAATAACGCGGTGGCCAATAACAGACATCTCGCCGCATCACGCCGCGCTCAATGGCAGCTTTCGCTTGGCATCTGCCGACAGGAGCAAAGCTGCGCCGTCGAGCGAGCGGCGTACTTTCACCGCATTGGGCGCAAAGGCCATGTCCGCCGGAGGCGTGAACGTGAAGGCGTGGCGCCCGCTGCCGAGGCCGGCATGTTCAAGATCTGCGCGATAGCCGTTCGCCAGTGCCTGACCAATCAGCTTGCCCTCGGCAAAAATATCGAGACAGACCGGCGCCTCGGGATGATCGACATTCTGTGCCCAGCCTTCGATCCGATCGAGGCGGACGGCATCGACGTAGCCCCGCAGCGGACCGATATGTGGCCCATCGGCGGCGCGAAGAAGCTGCGCGCGGCGCGCGATGCACCGGCGCGCTTCCTCGACTTTGTAGCCGTGGTCCAAGCGGGGCGCGCAATATTGCGCCGTTGCCGCCGCCGCGTCCGGATAGAGCGACCGGTATTCGTTCGCGTTGTGGAACAGGGCGCGGCTGTCGTCGTCGATAAAACTTTCCGACGGCGCGCCTTCGGCGAAGATGACATCGTGGGTGTCGAACTCGATGTGGAAATATTCGACCCTCTCGACGCGCTCGGTCTGCACGATCGACATGCCGTTGATCAGGTCCTTGGCTTCGATCAGCACGCCATTCAAATACATCGCATGATGCGGCGAAATCCAAAGGTCGCGCCGCGGCACGTTCTCGTCCAAAGCGCCGGCCCGGATGCAGATCGGCAGGATTTCCTTCTGCCCCATGATGAAGCGGCCGCCATAGCTGCGCCGGCCGATCCATTTGATCGGACGGGCCACGCCGGCCTTGGTCATCACCCGATCGCCGATCTTGAGATTCTCGACGCGCTTCTGGCCGCGCTGGGTCTGGATCAAGGTGCCGTGGCAATAGCACGGCGTGGTGTTTTCTGTGATGTCCGTGCCGCTTCCGCTGTCGAGCGAGAGATGGAAATAGTCGCCGGTGAAATTCTGCGACGGGTCGAAATCCAGCGTGTAGATGCTGCCGTTCTCGGTCACATCGAGAACATTGGCGCTCACCAGATTGGCGCTGCCACTCGGGTCATACTGGATCGCGGTTAGATCGATAGTGTCGCCTTCGGCAAAGCCGGTGATCGTGGCGCTGAGCTTTGTCGTGTCGTCGATTTCTAGCTTGCCGCCGACCGGGTCGCCAAGGGGAGCACCGAAATTGATCGTGCCGGACCCGGCGGCGGCTGTGGAGAGGTCGACAAAGCCGCCGCCTTGGATGAAGGCGTCATTGATCGTGGAGCCGACATCGCCCAAAAGCTTGCCGCCACTCTGCACGACCGCGCGATTGACCGTGGCGCCGCTTTCCCCCTCCACTTCGCCATCGCTGCCGATGACGATGCCGTCCGAGGTCTGGCCCGATAAAACTTGGAAGGATTCGCTGGTTACTGTCGGTTCGACGACGGTGAGATCGGTGCCGTTGCCGGCGCTGTCCGGGTTCAGCTCGAAGGTCGGCGTGGTCAGAAAGACCTGCGACGGATCGATGTCCAGGTAATAGGTATTGCCGTTCTCGACGACTTGCAGAGCCGGTTCATTGTCGTTCGGGTCGGTTGCAAGTCCGGCAGTGCCATTGCCATCGGTCTCGTAAGGAACGTCCGTCAGATCGATCGTGTCGGGCGGCGAGAAGCCGAAGATTGTGCCGGCCACATCCGTTCCCGCAACATCTTCGCTAAGGGCAAATGTTCCGCCGGTACCCGCAAATGTGATGGTCTCGTTCGCCGGCACCACGCCGCTGATCGCAAGCATAATGCCGCCATCGATCGTCAGCGCGCCGCCCCCGGTCAGGTTGGATACATCGATCTCCTGGACGCCGATCGCCGCAAGCCCAGCGATCTCGGTCGGCGTCAGACTTTCGATTTCGGCCTCGGTATCGGCGACGACCACGGTGTCGCCCGGCGGCACCGTAATCGGCACAGGGTCGTACAGCGCCAAAGCCTGTGCGACAGTGAGCGTGAGCGACTGATCCGTCACGTCGACCGCGGTGACGCCGATCGATGACAGTGCGCCCAGCTGCGCCGCGGACATACCCTCAATATCGCCCGCCATGCCAGAGAGCGTCACGGCGTCGCCCGAAGGTGCCGAGATGGCAACATTCGTGCCCAAAGCGGCGTTGACGGTTTCGAGCGTCTCGGCCTCGTTCACGCTCAGCGCAATAGAGCCGTCGGTCGCGGCAATGCCGCTGATGTGGAGATCCTGGAGGACATTTGTCACTTCGGTCACGCCCAAGTCGAGGAAACCTGTGATCGAAGCTGCGAGATCACCGATGCTCACGATGTCCCCCGTGGGCACGGAAATGCTGAGATTGTCGGCGGCGAACTCCTGGGATTGGACGACGCTGAACGCGACTGACCCGTCGGCGGTGAGCGTGGCGGAAATATCGGTCTCGTTAAAGTGAGCCAAGGCGTCGATCTGGCTCGTGGTCAGCTTTTCGAAATCGTTCACCGTGTCAGCGATCGTCGCCGTGAGGATTTGCCCCTGGGTGTTGAACTGAATTGTGGGAATATTGAATTGATTATAATACGGACCGACAATTGCAAGCGCTTGGCCGATCGAGAAATTTAGCGTGGAACCTAGGGTGACGGTGACCGGAACCGGCAAGCTCGCGTAGTTGAGCAGCCCATTGATTTCATTCGGAGTCAATGTGTCGATATTCGCCGCTGTATCGGAGATAGCGAAAGATTGGGCCACGAGGGGTATCGCGTCCTGCTCGATTGCCGCGTATTGATCGACACTGAGCGTGACCAGGCCGTTCGGGGAGTTGTCGTTTGAAAGGATTCCGGCAAAATCAGTCGAGAGACCGGGAAGCAAGTCGATTTGATCTTGTGTTAAGGTCTCGATCTGCCCCGGCGTGTCGCGAATGATCACTTGGAGCGGCGCGCCCGCGCCCTGAACGATCGTAATTCCCTCAAGCGCTGTGGCCTGTTGGACGCTCAGCGCCAATTCGCCGGACGTGGCGATCTCAGTGACGCCAAACGATGCAAGTTCGGCAAGCAGCGCCGGAGAGATCCCTTCGATCGCGGCGGCATTGTCTTCAACAGTGACGGTTAGAGGAGGGGCGCCCGTCTCCTGAATAATCGGTATCCCATCGGCGACGAGCGTCAGGACATCGGCCGAGTTCAATTGCAAATCACCGGTCGAATAGATCGCGGTGATGCCAATCTGTGGCAGCGCGCCAAAATCCGGGGCCAACTGTTCGATCTTGGTGGCGGTGTCGACGACGATCACGGTATCACCGGTCGGCACGACAATTCTGACCGGGTCTGACAACGCCATGGCCTGCGCGGCGTCCAGCACCATTGAGCCGCTGGTCATGTTGGTCGCATTTATCTGAGTTACGCCGAGCGCCTTGGCGCTGGTTATGTCTGACTGGCTGAGCGCTTCGATTTTAGATTCCATATCGACGATGGTTATGGTGTCGCCTGCTGGAACCCCGATCGGCGGCCCGTTGAGACTCTCAATTGCTTTGATTTGATCGATGCTGAAAACGAGCGAAGCATCCGACGCCGTGAGCTGCGTAACGCCAATTGTCTTCGCATTGGTAATCTCTTGCGGCGTAAGCGTTTCAATATTGGACGCGGTATCGACGAGGGTTACCGTATCGCCAGACGGCACCAAGATCGGAACGATGACCGGCGTCGGGTAGGCCAAGAAATCTGTATCTTGAAGTTCGAAGACCTGCTCGGCGTTGAGCACGACCGAGGCGTCCGTCGCGATGATCGCGCCCAGGCCCAACAACTTGGCCCCTATTATGGTGTCGAAGCCTAACGACTCGATATCGAACGCCGTGTCGACGATGCAGTAATATGGAGTAGGGCCAGCCCCCCCCTGGGTTGCCACATCACTGAACGCAATGTTGTTTAGTATTTGCCCGACGGTGATCGGGACATAGCCGGCGGGAATTTCCTGTTCTATGGCTGGAGTGTCGAGCGGCGTCGCGAGATCATAGCCCAGAGCATTCATCAACATGACGTCGGAAGGGGTGATCGAGTTTATGACGCCGGGACCGCTGTCGTCGTCGTATGAATCTGGACCGGTGTATGGAGCCCAGTCGCCCAAATCGCCGTGATCGCCGGCTGTAGAATTGTTCCAAAGACCCTCATTAGTCGCGCCGTCGTTGATCGAAAAGTACGAGGGGTCGGCAGACGGCGTGAGCGCGCGAATTCCCGGCGCCGAATACCGGAGCAGGTCCATTGGCGAGTACGCGGCCGGCACAACGAGATATGAGGTACGGCCCAGAGCCTCCGAAAGCTCGTGCTCGACCGTACCAAAAAAATCATACGCGTTGGTCCCCGGTGCCTGCGGTACCTGATTAGGGTCCGGGCTGTAGCTGAAACCACCGGGCAGGCCGTTGAACCCAAGGTCGACTTGGATTTGGGTGGGAGCATTATTGAACCTCAAAAGCTGCGCTTCGGCAAAAGGGACATACAAGCTCAATCCGCCAGTCGGATCGCTCGATGGCAGGGTGGCAACGACCTCCTGCTGTGTGTTTGACGATGCGTGATTGGTCAGTTGGGTGAGAAACGAAGAGTAAGACTCAGGCGCGGAGCCGCCTCCGGTATTCGTGCCGAGGTCGCCGAGAGGCAGCGCGCTTCCGGCGTCTTCGCCGAATCCGACACTGACGTCGAGCGTATTTGGGTCCACGAAAGTATCGGCGTAAAACTGAAAGGCCTCTTCCACGTCAGTTTTAAAACCCGCCGGTGCCGAGGCGACCGAAGAGTCCCACGTAATCTGAAAAGTCATGCCGTCTCCGGTCGGGCCGGATATCACGGTCGGCGTGTTGTTGTCGTCGTCGTTTTGGCTCGAACCCGGAGGCGCGACAACGGCGATCCCAGCAGTCTCAAGGGCCTTCATTTGCGCGGGATAGAAATAGGCAGGCGCGGATCCGTTCGCAGCTATCTGGTCGACGCCGATATAATGCAGTGCCTCAAGCTGCAGGATGTTCAGATTATCAAGAGCGTTCGCGTCATCGACGAGGGTGACATGATCACCTGAATGTGCGGGTACGATAATGGGCAGCGACGCAGCCTCGAGCGCCAAGGCTTGGGATAGGTTGAGTACTACCGATCCGTCGCTTTGTATTTCTGTTATTTGCAGGGACGCCGCTGAGATGTCTGCCTGGTTTAGTATTGTTTCGACATCATTCGCCATGCCCCAAACGTTATAAACAGTGTCAGGAGTTGGAACGAAATTGATCAGGTTCCCAATAGTTAGTGTAACACCACTGGCCTCATTGACCGCGACGAGATTCTGAGCGAGGTCGGCCTCGTTCTCAATTGAAAAGACGGGGCGGAAATCGTTATTGTCGCTGCTGTCAACATTGACCGTGAGTGCACTCACGCCCAGAGCTTTAAGTCCTAAGATACTGCCTGTTGTCAGGGACTCGAGTTGAGACCGCGAACCAGCGATGGTCACCGTACCGTTCGGAGCAACGACCATGAACGGCGAGCCGGTAGGTGACAGGTTCTCAAGCTCGACGGCTTCATTTTCGCTGAGCACGACTGAACCGTCATTCGACGTGATTAGCGTCACGCCTAGTTGGGACGCTTTTTGAATCTGGGAGCTGGTCAGATTTTGGATAGCGGCCGCGCGATCGGTGATGCCGATCTCGTCGAAGCCGAGCTTGTTAAGCTGTTCGATATAGGAAAGGGACAGCGCCAGGACGGTCGCTACCTGATCGGCGAATATAACGTAATTGTTGGTCAGACTGGTGACGGCAATATTTGCCTTCAGGATGGCTTGGGCGTAGTCATAATTAAATACAACGTTCCCGTCGGAAGCCTGGATTGCGACCAGCGGAGCAATAATGTCATTTAACTGGAGTTCGTTGATTTGTTGCGCCGAGTCTACGATGGTGTAGGCAACGTTTGGATCGTACGTGCGACTGTTAACAAGCGCTTCCCACGCTTGGACTGAAGTCATCGAACCGTCTCCTGTAGGTCAGAACCGCCTGCCTGCGCTGGGCGGTCTGGGTCAGTTTTAGGGTCTCGTTCGGGGCTTTTCCCGCTATTTCTTTTGTCATCGTGTGGCGACGCCCGGTTCGATTGTCGCGCAAGTCGTCTATATTTGGCCGTTGTCTCGGCATTTTGCCGGGAAAATAATCTACGCCGGCAGCGGCGGCGAATTCGTCATCAATTCCCATGATGCCGACATCCGCCGTGCCCGCGCAAGTTAGTTTGCCGGGCGACAACTTCGTATCACCCGATCGGGGGAGAGGGTCCCGCCGCGAAGCATCCTGTTACCTCTTAAACCACGCAACGGACGCGCCTGTCGTTGCGGTACGCAGCATTCTGGTGCGTACGCCCCTTGCAGATTTTCGACTGCGCGATGTGCCCTCTCACACTGACAAAAGCAGCTGCGCTTTTAGTGATGGAGTTGCCTGGCCGAGCAGCGGCTGGATAGATCCTGTGGCAGGCCATCCTCGACCGAGGCTATATGGCCGAGCGGGTCGGCCTTTCAGGTTAACCGTCGACGAGGCGGGAAAGTTCTGTCGCGACTCGCGTGCGACGTCGCGGCGACCTCGAGCCGCACGAGCTTCGACAATCGAAAAAAGGCCTCAGTTGGAAATATCAAACTCGCAACTATGAGGTTGGCCATTGCTCTGGATTCCCGATCTGTCCTCGTTCGCGGGCCGGAGACCGGTTCCCCGTCCCCGGCAGTCACTTTTGACAATCTGAGTGGCCCCTTTTTTGATTTCTCGCGATAATTGCTGCAGTGCCATAGAAATACTGCAATGCAGCATTCATGTGAATTTGATCGCGTTTAAATAAAAATCGAAGGTTGAAGAAATTGTCCTTTGCATCACCACATGTCATCCCTTTGCCCTCGCAAGCTCCGTCGCTTTTTGAGGGGATTTTGCCAATGGCATTCATAATCCTGGGACTGACGCTCTCGGCGGCTTGGACAGCGTTCCTCGGATACGGGATTGTGGAACTAGCTCGAATGGCGATTTAGTCGGCCGTGAAGAACTAGGATTTCAGGCGGGATTGAACTGATTGGTCACGGCGAACGCGAGCAGGATTCGATACAACAAGAGCCTCAGCCACCGGATCAAGAGGTGGAAGTTGTAGCCGACGGCAGCGAGCACGGCGTTGGTGGCATCGCCGGCGTGGTGCACGAGATAATTAGCGGCCATTCGCCTTGTGTGAAGGCGCCGATCACCTCTTCGATTGCGGATCCCTAAATCGCGTTTCTTGATCGTGTGGCGTGACTTGCGGCGCAGGGTCTTGACCTTGCAGTGAAGACCCTGAACTTACGATCGGGCTTGTGGCCGCGATAGTACGGCGGCGCGATGGAGGAGGAAGGCACCTCGGGCCTCGATCGCGGCGCGGACGCCCCCGACCGTGTGCGCGGGCAGATTGTCGATCACGACGATGTCGCACTCCGACCGCCGTGCGGCCAGCACCGTCTCGACCTTGACCCGGAAGGCTTCGCCTTTCCTCGGTCCATCGAGATCGAAGCGTGCGAATAGCCCTTCGCGGCGCAGTCGGCGGTCATGGTGGTGGGTTTTCCGAATGTCCCCACGGCGTCTTGCCGATCATGCGGCCGGTCCCGGCGGCAGCGCTCTTGAGCTGCGGACCATCTTGGCGAGGTTCCGGTCTCGTCGACGTACAGCAGGTGCTTGGCATCAAGGCTAGCTTGGCCGGCCTTCCAGCATTGTCGCGCCGCGGCTACGTCGGGGCGCTCCTGCTCGGCGGCGTGCAGAGCTTCTCTTCAAGGTCGCACCGTGCCGCTTGAGGAACCGATCGACCAAGCTGTCCGTGGTGCGCACCCCGCGCTGCTGCCATAGGCGCTCGACAACCTCCGCCAGGGTCAGGTCCGATTCCATGCTCGACCAGTTCCAACAACCATGCCGCATGCGGCTCCAGCGGCGAACGGCTCTTGTCGGAACCGCGCCGCTGCGGGCTGAACGCTTCCAGTCTCCTTGTGCAAACTTCACCCGCCGGATATGTCGAGGACTTCGCTTACCGACAAATCGCTTGGCCGCCGCTCTCCCTGATGCTCCCTCGGCAACGGCCGCAACCTCCCGACTCGCGAAGAAAATCCGAATACGGCTGTCGTCCCATGGATTCCCATCCGAATTCAGAACAGCCATGGACCCGATCACCAAAACCAGCAACTTGAATCCTCAAGCCCCCGATCACCCTCGTATTCATCATGGCTTGCGACGTTCTTCTCGGACGACGATTTAGCCCCGCCTACACCACTGGCCACGTCGCGGCTGACGTTCGCCCAAGATGATCGATGAAATCCTTGCGCGGCGCCGTGCCAGCGGACATGCCTGTCGAGCAGCCGACGAGATTCGCGCTGGTCATCAACCTGAAGACCACCAAGGCGCTCGTTTTGACCATCCCGCAGTCGACGGTCATCACCGCCGACGAGGTAATCCAATGGTACGCCGGTCTGCTGTTGGTCCGGAGCGGCGCTTAACGCATTGCAACCGAATGCGCTTCACGCGAGCTCAGTTCCCTTTGCGGTCGCCAAGACGGTTGGATGGTATCTGCAGAACAAACACTGGTGACGGGCCATTCTCGACCCGGGCTACAAGGCCCAGCGGGTCAGCCTTTCGGGTTAACCGGCAGAATGCTCGCCGGTTGCGCGGGACCCGCTTGCTATTTTAAGGTTGGTATACAGCGCAACTGCTCGTTAAGAGACGCTCGGGAATGATCCGCTAAGTCATTCCAACATAACACCTATTTCTCTCGAATTGAGCGCGACGCCGATCTCAAAACGGGTCGGATGTGTCTAGGGCAATTTGGTTGTGAGTGTAACGGATACCGCGCCGGCCGAGGGTGAGCCTCTCATAAAGCAGGGGCATGCCGCGCGTCAGAACGGCGACCATCCGGCAGCCTTAGCGGCGTTTCAGGCGGCCGTGGAAGTCGATCCGGGACACCCAGGAGCTCGGGCCGGCCTCGCATCGGAATTGCAGCTCATGGGGAGGCTCGATAAAGCGGAAGCCCTGTGCCGGGACGCCTTGGCGGTAGATCCTCATCACGCCGACGCTCTGATCCAGCTCGGGCAGATTGCGCGACAGCGTGGTGATCGAGCCGCGGCATTCGAAGCCTTCCGTACGGCAGCGACCGCGCATCCCGATCGCATGGATCTCAAGCTTGAGACAGTTTCCGAGTTGCGCGAACTCGGCCGCCTCGATGAGGCGGAGCAATTCTGCCATTTACGTGTCTACGAGCAGCTGTACCGTGTCTGCTCATTGACCCTTAACTGCCGCCCCGGCCAGCGACTGCCAAGCACCCGCGCGGCAGTCCCCGGCCGGCGTGATCGAGAGAGGCCACTTCGGGACTCCTGCATTGCAGAAAACTCGAAAAGAGGAAGCGTCCTACGCGGCAGCGCTTTCACGGAAGAGGATGTTGGCGATTGACCCAAGAGTGACATCCAGCTCCATTTCATGTTGCAGTAGCGAACCTCAATTCAGCACGCAGCTATTAGGCCCGGCACGCGCGTGCGGCGCAAAACTTCGAGGTGCATTAGAGCCAGTTGACTGGGCCGAGGAAATCTCGTTTTCCGATCGGCACGCCGCGATGACGCAAGATGTTATATGCCGTCGTCACAAAGAAGAAGAAATTCGGCAGAGCAAACTGTTGCAGATAGTCGTTGCCCTTCATTTTCCGGTCGTTGCCGCCGCCAGTCCAAGCGATGACCTTGTCCTCCGCGCCGTCGACCTGCGCGCGAGTCTAGGGACTTCACGAAGCCCAGGGCGGTTTCGACGCGGCTCTTAGCGGCGGCGAAACTGGTGTCGTCCACGGCGGGCAACCCCGGCGGAGTAACACCCGCTAGTCGGCCGCCAGTGTTCATGGCGAAATCTGCTGACTGACGGATCTGGCGGGCGAGGCAGAACATGTCGGGATACAATCGGTCCTGCAGCAACGCCGATTCCTCGATCTTGTTGGCGGCACAATGCGCTGCGGCCTTGTCAATAATGCCCGCAAGTGCGCCAAGCTGTTGGGCACATGGAGTTACTGCCGCGTCATACAATGAATATGCCATTTTTGGTTTATCCTTCGGGTGGGGGTATTATTTGGAGAGAGCATAGGGGAAGCTCGGCGCTCCTGCCAACAGGTCCTCTTGTCCACTATCGGGTGAAGGTGGACTTGACCGCAATTGCTTCAATCGGTTGCTCATGACCCATCAGCGATATTGCGTGCCTCATTCGATCACCTCGTCGGCGCGGCCGAGCAGCGGTAACGGGACGGTAAGGCCCAACGTCTTGGCAGTCTTGAGGTTAAGCACAAATTCGAACTTGTCCAGGAGTTGCACGGGGGAGATCAGCGGGCTTGGCACCCTTGAGAATCCGGCCGACGTACACACCTGCGAGATAATTCGCATACCGATGCCGATTGCCATGGGCCCCGTCCGCGATGCGCGGACGTCATCATATCCGATGGGAACTAGGCGATGTCTGTTGCTGGCCCGAAGCCGCGCTTACCGCATCACGATCGAATGTCGGCTCATGGGGGCATAGCTGCCGTATCGGCTGTCTATAAGGAAGGTTGCGATCGGACCCACAGCGGACATTACGCGTCCTATCAACAAAAACCCCCGCCGGGGATAACCGCGGCCGGAGGTTTTTGGCCATCGAGGGTCGCAGATCAGTTCGCAAAGTTGAACAGGTAATTGACTCCGACTGTCACCATTTGAATGTTGTGATTGCTGGTCGAGAACACGTCACCGGCCTCGGGGAATGGAGCTGGCACGGTGAACGATTTATTGCTGAGTCCCACGTAGTCGTACTCAAATCTTGCTGTCCAACTAGGAGTAAACATCCATTCGACGCCCGCACCAGCGGTCCAGCCGTCGTTGGTGTTATTGTTCGAGATAGAAACCGAGCCACCAGTTGTCAGGTTGGTCAAGGTCAGATTGTTGCTGCCCACCCAAGCGCCGCCGCCCTTTCCGTAGAACAGAAAGTGGTCCCAGGCGACAACGCCGAGACGACCGGTCAGTGTTGTAAGCCAACGGCCGTTATTGCTGCCCTGCACGGTCGAGCCAAGGATAGATGTTCCTCCACCCGAATTGTTGTTGTTCGCGAACCAGTCGAAGTCGCCTTCGATTCCGAGCACGACATTGCTTATCTGGTAGTTGGCTCCGATTTGCCCGCCACCAACAAATGTCCCGCTATTGTTAACACCCCAAGTGAAGTCGCCGAAACTGTCGGAGATGTTGCCGTGGTTCCAACCTGCGCCGAGATTGCCGCCGAGATAAAATCCGGTCCAAAGAGGCGGAGGCGGTGGCACAAACACAGGAGCTTGAGGGGGCGGTGGCGGAGGAGCCGGAAGGTCTGCGGCTCTGGTTGATATGCTCATGCCTAGCAACAGCGACGCCGCTGCGGCCGAACGAAATAATAAGTTGCGCATGTAGGTCCCCAGGTTTCCCGCCCCCATTACTGCAACTTGTTAGAGCCCAATAATGTCAAAATCGCGTAAGACAAAAGACACTTTGGGTGCTGATATGAGTACAACGTGCCCCCCGTGCCTCATAAGTCATTGCGTTTGTGGGAAACTTCAGTTCGCGGCCTGGCATCCCGTGCGCCCATCGATATTCGGCCGTCACGTACAGTCCAATCATGCTGCGGTGCACGAATTTGCTCGTGGCCCGCAATCGAATTTGATTCGCTCGAGCTCAATTCCCTTTGCGGCCGGCTGCGCGCAAAGTGATATCGTGGGTGAGTGGAGAGATTGTGCGATCGCGATCGCGCAGCTGAGCGAACCCGTTCCGACAATTTCAATGTTTGCGAAACTCGTCGCGAAATTTAAGCGCCCACATTCAGCGCGGGCACTGACTCTGGGTTCAGTGGAGCAATGGACATAATCCAACATCTGTTCCGGTCTCAGCGGTCTCTCGCCATATTGCCTGCAGCTCAGCTGGTGTCAGCAAGTCTTCTAAACGCGTAGCCTCTGGTAGGTCACTCCCGAGACTTCCAATATGAGAAAAAAACCGACCGAGGTGGGCTATGCGCGCGAGGGTTTCCGAGTCGACCTCGTTGCCTTGCTCCAGTTTCGCAATTTCCTCATCCGACAAGGAGCCAAAGGTTAGCTCTCCGTAGGAAAATGATACGCGCTTCTGCTTTCCTGGCATGTCTATTATCAGTTATCCGATTGCTTCGAGCTGAAAGCATCGTCGTGCATCACGACCCCAGCGTGCAAAAATGAAATAAGACGCAAAGGCACAGATTCAACACCCCTGACCGATGATCTCCTTTTCAACCCATTAATGCTCCGCATTGCTGGCTCCGTTCACAAGCGCTCCAGCCTGGATAAGCTCATTGTCGACCAATATGGAATGGTCGGGTGATAGAAGAAGGTGGCAGCTAGTTGACCAGTCGGCGCGACATCTGGCTTGGTGCATAAGTTCCAACATGGTCACAGTGCGGGCACCGGACGCCGGACATAACCCGGTATCGGAGCGGGTCAGGTTTCTCGGCTGGTGAAGGAGCTTCCGCCAACGGGACGGGCAGTTCGCAAGCCAAACAATTGACCGCGAAGTACCACTTCCCCGATTCTGTGAAGTTCGGCATGACCGCCCCAGCGATTGCTAAAACCTATAGCAGAATTCTCTATGATCGCGGTTCGGGTAGTCCATGTGCCGCGTCCGGCATTGGGGCGGCGTCAATACGCTCAGGCGGGGGCGGGAATGCCCCGTTTCAGTAAACCATAGTGTCGTTCCGTTCCATCGCCGCACCTCGCCAAGAAAAGAAGGTGTTGCGGTCCACCGGTCTAACTTTTGGCGTCCGCTCTAACCCCGACAACGGATACGAAGCCATAAACCCGGCACGTCCGCTATGGGCCAATGGGCGGCATGTGCGGTTGCCGGCCGGTAAGCGCTACGTCAGTTATTCCGATTTGGATTCTGTCTGCTGCGGCAGGGCGGTGTTTACTGCAAGCAGGAACCAACCGAGAAAAATGTACCATGCCGAGTTCCCGGTGAGGCCTGGGATCGGCAGTGAGATCGGCAGCGCCGCCAGAACTCCGAGCATGGCTAGGCAGCCGGCGATAACGAACAGAGCAATATTGGGTGCGCGCAGCGTCATGGAACCCCCTTGTAGCTACGACGCAGTATATATTTTGACGGTAAAACCTTCTTTAAATCGCTGACCCATTAACAGGTGAGACCACGTAAGGTCATCATAAGATCTCAAATCTAGCATGACGCGAACTTCTCGGAGTTGCGCCTATGCGTCTGATCATGCGGTTCTTGAAAGATGAGAACGCTGCAACAGCGATTGAGTACGGTCTCATCGCAACAGGAATCGCGGTCGCGATTATCCCGGTGATCACAGGTCTCGGCACCAAGCTAAAGACCACATTTTCGACGCTCCAAACAGCGCTTAAGTAAAAGGCACCGGCGCGCAGTGCCTCCTGCGACAGTAGTCGGCCTCGGTCCCATCTTCGGCGCGCACACCAACATGGCGACGTCGATTAGTCATGGCCCGCTTCGGTCCGTTAGCGACATAGAGTGCTTGGTTTAGAATGAAAGAAGCCGCCAACCGAGGCGACCTCTAAGTTAGTATGTTGGCTTTATTTAAGCGCCGTGGAGACGTTACTAAACGTCGTATTCAAGTTGGTTCCAAGCGCCTGTACTGCAGCTACGATTGCAATGGAAATCCCGGCAGCGATCAGGCCGTATTCGATAGCGGTGGCGCCTGCTTCATCGTTGAAGAACCGAACAAGTACCTTACGCATGGTCAGCCCTTAATTGCCCGCTCCCGCCATGATTGTTGAATGCGATTTGTTCCACATGCGTAAAAGTACGTAAGAACTTTTTAATTGTTAAAATCGCTCGAAATTCGGGGTCCGCTTTCGAAAGAGCGAGACGTTTTTGGCCTCGAATTCCTTGGAAAGAGTGACGAGCTCAGCCGGCGTCCTTGTGGTATCGAATGCGATTGCTGCTTGGCCGGACCCCAATGCCAATGCCTCGTCACGCGGCGAGCGTTTGGTCGATGCTGCTACGCCATCGATGCATCGAAAATCGAAAACGAATGGATTGGCGGGCGCGCGAAACCTTCGAGATCGGCGTCGCCAAGACGCTTGCATCGTATTTGCAGAACCAACCCTGGTGGAGGCCATTCTCAACCGGGGCTATAAGACCGAGCGCGTCGGTCTTTCGGGTTAACCGGCAAAATGTTCGCCGGTTGCGCGGGACCGGCCCGCTATTTTAAGGTTGGCGCATAGCGTAAATGCTCGTTAAGAGACGCTCGGAATGATCCTCTAAGTCATTACAGTATAATGTTTATTTCTATCGAATTGGAAGCGCCGCTGGTCTCCAAACGGGTCGGACGTGTCTAGGGCAATTTGGTTGTGAGTGTAACGGATACCGCGCCGGCTGAGAGTGTCGAGCCTCTCCTCAAACAGGGGCATGCCGCGCATCAGAACGGCGACCATCCGGCGGCGTTAGCGGCGTTTCAGGCAGCCGTGGAAGTCAATCCGGGACACCCAGGACCTCGGGCCGGTCTCGCCTTGGAATTGCGGCTCTTGGGGAGGCTCGATGAAGCGGAAGCGCTATGCCGGGACGCCTTGGCGATAGATCCTCATCACACCGACGCCCTGGCCCAACTCGGACATATCGCGCGACAGCGCGGTGACCGAGCCGCGGCATTCGAAGCTTTCCGAGCGGCAGCGACCGCGCATCCCGATCGCATGGATCTCAAGCTCGAGACGGTCTCCGAGTTGCGCGAGCTCGGCCGCCTCGATGAGGCAGAGCAATTCTGCCAAGACGCATTGACGATTGAGCCCACAGCCATCGCTGCCCTGGTGCAACTTGGCCTGATTGCCAGGCAGCGCGGCGACCGAGAAGCCGCACTCGCCGCTTTCGAGGGGGCGATGGCAGCGCACCCCAACCATGTTGGCGTCATGGCTAACGCAATTTCCGATCTGCGCGCGCTCGGACGCGGGGATGAGGCGGAAGCGCTGGGTCGGAAGGCGCTAGCGCTTGATCCAAACGATGTCGGCTGTCTTGCCGAAATGGGAAACATTGCGCACGACCGTCGCGATTATAATGCAGCGCTCGCCGCCTTTTCTGCAGCTTCCGCGGCAAGGCCTGACCACATGGGCTTAAGAGCGCAGGTGGTTGTCGAGCTGCGTGAGCTTGGCCGGCTCGACGAGGCCGAGAAATTCTGTCGCGACTCGCTTTTACTCGATTCCAATCATATCGCGTGTCTCGCCGAACTCGACCATATCCTACGACGTCGCGGCGACCATGCTTACGCAGTGGAAACGCATACATCAACGGTCGCAGAGCGACCCGACAGTACGGGCCTCGAGACCAACTTCCTATCGGAACCGCGCGAATTGGGCAGCCTCGAAGAACCCGAAGCCACGCGACGACGGACTTTGGCAATTGATGCTAATCAAGCTGAAGCAATGATCCAGCTCGGACGGGACGCGCGAAAACGCGGTGATTGGAGCGCCACCTTTGAGGCCTTCAGCAGAGCTGCCGTCGCACAGTCTGATCGCGTTGATCTCAAGATTGAGGCGGCGACCGGCCTGCGCGAGCTCGGCCGAATCGGTGAGGCGGTGCAATTTTGTCAAGACGCGCTGACTATTGATCCTAAAGCCATCGGCGCGTTGGTGCAGCTTGGTCTAATTGCCAGGGAGCGGGGCGACCATGCGGGTGCGCTTGGCGCCTTCGAGCGGGCGATGTTAGCGCATCCCAATCACGTCGGGCTGATGTGTTACGCGGTCGCTGACCTTCGCTTGCTTCGACGCCACGACGAGGCGGAAGCGCTATGCCGGAGGGCGCTTGCTATTGATCCCAAAGATGTCGGCTGCCTCGCGGAAATGGGGCATATCGCTCGCGAGCGAGGCGACTTGAGTGCGGCACTGACCGCATTTTCCGCGGCCTCTGCGATTAAGCCGGATCACCTGGGCCTAAGAGAGAAGGTGGTGTCGCTGTTGCGAGAGCTCGGCCAACTCGATGAAGCGGAAGAGTGTTGCCGCGAGGCGCTGTCTATAGATCCAACGGATGTTGCCTGCTTGACTGAACTCGGACACATCACACGGCGTCGCGGTGACTACGCTTCTGCCGTTAGCGCTTATCATTCGGCAATTGCACTGCTCCCCAACCATATTGATCTTAAATTGGACTTAGCGCGGCTTTTACGTCCTCTAAACAGGCTTGCCGAAGCTGAAACGCTGTGCCGCGACTCGCTAGCCATTGATCCCAATCATCTCGATACCTTGATCGAGCTCGGTCAAATCGCTCGACAGCGCGGCGATCGGTTTGCAGCTTTCGAAGCCTTTAGTGCGGCAGCCCTAGCTAATCCAAATCATATTCAGCTGAAGATCGAATCGGCGAGCGACTTGCGAGAGCTTGGCCGACACGAGGAGGCCCAACAATACTGCCAGGAGGCCTTAGCGGCTGAGCCAAATAATATTGGAGCCCTTGTCGAACTTGGACTGATTGCGCGAAGCCAAGGCGACTCTTCCGCAGCTCTCGCCGCGTTTGAGCGCGCGATGACCGCGCATCCAAAGCATGTCGGCTTAATGGCAAATGCGGTTTCGGATTTGCGCGCGCTCGGACGCAATGAGCAAGCAGAGAGGCTTTGTCGAGAAGCTCTCGAAATCGATCCGCAAGATGTTGGCTGTCTTGCAGAATTCGGTTATCTAGCTCACGTTCGAGGTGATTTTTCGGCTGCGCTCAATGCTTTTTCGGAGGCCTCCGCGGCGAGGCCGGACCACATGGGTCTAAGGGCACATGTGGTGCAAGAGTTGCGAGCGCTCGGCCGCCTTGACGAAGCGGAAAGGCAATGTCGCGATGCCCTTTCAGTCGATCCGACTCACGTCGCTTGCTTGGCAGAGCTTGGATATATCGCCAGGGCACGTGGGGATCACCGTGGAGCAGCCGAGTCTGTTTCAGTCGGCATGCGCAAAACACCCAGGAAACGTTGGACTGAAACTTCAGGCGGCTTTAGATTTTCGTGAACTCGGCCTGTTGGAGAAAGCGGATGTTTTCTGCCATCAGGTCTTGGATCTTGATCCACACCACGCAGAAGCTCTTTCTGAACTTGGTCGTATCAACCGTGCTCGAGGAGACCACGAAACGGCTCTAGCGTGGTTCAAGATCGCGGCAGAAATGTCTCCCCGTCATTTCCAACATAAGTTGGACATTGCCGCCGAGTTTCGCTCGTTGGATCGCCTCGACGAGGCCGAAGGCGTCTTGCGCCAAGCACTGGAGATAAACCCGAAGCATTCTACAGTCCTCAGTTGGATTGGACATCTTGCAGTCAGACGAGGCGACAACGCCAAAGCGGTGGAGGCATTCGAAGCTGCACTCTGCGGACAACTTGACGACATTGGGACAGCCCTCGATCTAACTAGCGCGCTGTGCGAGCTCGGCCGTGTAGCAGGTGCCGAGATAGCCTTCTTCCGGAAACTTGAACAAGATCCGCACGATGTTGCCAGCATGTTGGCCCTCGGCAGAATTAAGATTGAACAGTTTAGATTCAGCGATGCGGAAGATCTGTTTCGCCGAGCATCAGAATTGGCCCCGCGCGAGTTTATCTGTTCACTTTCTCTGGGACGACTCGCCAAGCTCAAAGGAGATCACGAGCAGGCGTTGGGGTACTTTGAATCCGCGAGGTCTGCGGCTCCTTCTCACCTAGGAGTCGCCATCGAGACGGCTAACCAGCTTCGCGACCTCGGACGATTTGACGAAGCACAAAATATTCTCGATGGTATTCTAAGAACTCATCCCAATGACTTCGACGCTACAATGCACAGGGCGCATTTGCATAGAAGGCGGGGTGAAAGGGATTTGTCGCTTAAGCTGTTTGCAGCAGCCCATAAATTGCAGACTTATCATCCACTGCCGCTGCTTGAGATGGCAATTGAACACCGAGCCTTCGGCGATCCGCGAAAATCAGAGGAGTTACTTCAGGAAGCTCTAGCTTTGGCTCCCCACAACCAGACAACCATTGAACTGCTTGCGGACCACTACTTCGATGCCGAAGATTTTGAGCGGTCACTTGCAATATCTCGTCAAGCGATGAACCTCTACCCTCGCAAATATGCACCTTATCTCAAGGCGAGTCGCGCGGCTCTTGAGCTCGGACGCGTCACAGACGCTCACAAATTTCTGGATCAGGCCGAAGAATTGGCGGGCCCTTATCCTGAAATCAGGGCGATGCGAGCCAATAACTATATGGCGATTCGAAATTGGGATGCCGCACGCGAAGTATTGCACGCCCCCGGGCTAGAGCGAGGTCGGCATTCCTGCCTTTGGACGATTACTGCAAGGCTGGCCATCACGACGGGCGATTTTGAAGCGGCCGAGAGCGAGCTGCCGTCGTCCCCAACCTTGCCTATTGATAAATCCCGAATTGAGCTTCTTCGAGGTCAAATCGAAGAAGGACGCTGGGAATTGCGGAAAGCCGTGGAACATTACCGCTCCGCACTTGTATTGGCCCCTGAAGATGCAGGAGCGCATTTCGACTTAGCACGCGCCTCTCTCAAACTATTGGATGTCGAAGCATGTAGACACCATCTGAAAAAGCAAGTGGACCTTATGATGTCTATGCTCCAACTCCGGGCTCAAAGCCGAAACGTTTCGCAGACCCACGTTGGCCAATTGCTCGACGAATTCCTATTGGACAAAGAGCAACTGCGCGAGTTGGAAAGCCTGCGTGATATTCCGTCCGCAGAGCGAATAGCGCCCCTTAAGGAGCTTGTGCGCCTCAATCCCGATCATACCCCGACTGCGATCATGCTGTTGATCGCGATGCGCGAATGCGGTCAGCTCGTTCGGGATTTTACGGTGACACCGGATATTGGATTTGCACGAATCCCACTGCGCATTTTTCAGTACTGGGACGAAGCTGTACCGCCCCAGGAAATTCAGACGCTTATGGACTCCTGGCAGAAAGCCCATCCGGAGTTCGAATATGTCCGTTTTGATGACGAACGAGCACAGCAGTTTCTGGAAGAACACAAATTGATGGCCGCGCTCCAGGCCTATCGGCGGGCGCGCGAGCCGGCACAGCGGGCGGATCTTCTTCGGCTGGCATATCTTTCGGTGCATGGGGGCTTCTACGCTGACGCCGACGACCTCTGTCTGGCGCCACTTGGAAGTTATGTTCCGGCTGATGCTACATTTGTCGCCTTTCAGGAGGATTACGGAACTCTGGGCAACAACTTGCTTGGCGTGGTCCCTGGCCATCCCGTCATAGACCTCGCTCTTGAGCTCGGTACGGAAGCGATCAACCGCGGTGACAATGATTTCCTATGGCTTGCTACTGGACCTGGTTTGCTGACACGAGCGTTCGCGCAAATCATCTCGACGGCAACCGAAACCGGCGTGACGGAAGAGCCGACAATCCTCGATATGGCCTATACGGCCAAACGCATCGGCTTTCATTGCCCAGTCGCATACAAGAAAACGGAGCGACACTGGAGCCGTACGAGTTTCGGTAAACGCAGGAAGAACGCGTAAGTGGTTGGATCGGACCGTTGTGGCCAGCAGAAAAGCTCGCCTGACCCGTTTAGGAGCATACTGTAGAAACAAATTGGCGACGCATTCCGGCGCCACCAACTTTTGCTCGGCCGATTTATTCGCAATTTCAGTAGCACTTCACCGGCTCGACCATCAGCAAGACGGCCGCGCCGGAAATGCCGCCAAGCGCAATCTCGCTCTAGGCCGCCGTTGCCGCCAGTACGGCTAAGGCATGCCCCCTCCGGGCGAGACGCTCGCGGATGGCCCGCGGGACTTGCCGATGCGACTTGGCACGCGGGTAATTCATTTCGGCGATGGCCTGACCGTTTGGGTAAAGCGCTTCGCGCTCGACCCAGTTGTCGAAGGCGAGACGGTCGACATTGTCGATGAAGGTTTCGGCCGGCGTGTTCTCGGCAAGGATCAACGCGTGGTCGGCAAGCTCAACGTGATAGTAGGTGAAGACCTGCGGCACATTGGCTTCACGGACGATCGATTGCCCGTTCACCAGGGCACCGGCCTGGACGAGAACGCCATCTAGGAGCACGGCGTGATCCGGCGATATCATAAGATCGCGCGAAGGCACGTTCGCACCAAGCGCATTGGCCTTGATGCGGATCGGCGTTGTGCGTAGCGGATCGCTAAACACCATCGACACGGTTTGGCGGCCGAGCCAGGCAATCGGAGCGACCTTGCCTTCGGTCGTCACAACAAGATCGCCGGTCTTTAAGGTTTCAACTGCGGCTTCGCCAACGGGCGTGCGGATCATTGTGCCAGCCATAAAGCATATGGCGGTGAACTTGTCCGTCGTCGCCTTGCTCGAGACGCCAGCGTCATTGGTGTATTCAATGATGGCCTTATAGCCCGAAGAACCGAGCGGCACAGCTCCCGGATCGAAATTCGCCGTGAAGGACGCACTAAAAAGCCCGGAACCGGCGCTGACAATCGGACCCGAAATAGTGCCTGTCACCTTAGTCTGAAAGTCACCAAATTTGTCGGTCAGGATGACCGTGACGGAATCACCAATCTGCATGCTCGGACCGCCGAGGATGTTTCCTGTAACGGTAAAGCCGCTTGCATCCTCGGCCTCGGTGAGAATGTTGTCCGAGGTTACATTGACGCCACTAATGACCGGCTTGGTCGCATCCAATGTGTAGGATTCGGGCGTGTAGCTAAAGCCATCCGAGTTGGTTGCGCTGAAAGTATAAAGTCCATTCATCGTCAATTTTGGTACGTTGACATTGACGAAGCCCTGGCTGACCTCAGCCTTGGTCAGCGTGATTGTCTTCGATCCGCCGCCCGTCCAATCAATCGTGATGGTGCCGCCCTTAACGGCGCTCGGATCCAAACCGAGGACAAGCGTCGGGGTCGGATCGTTGCTGTAGCCGCCCGTCACGTTGCCGATATCAGGCTCCTTATTGTCCATGATGGAGATTGAGGGGGTAGCTAACGCCATCGAACTCTCCCAATGGTTGCGCTGGAAGACGCCCAGCAGCGGTGGGTGTCCTGACCAAGTCGAATTCTGCTTACGGTGTATTGGGGTGTCAATTTATAAGAGGCTCTATGAGACAGATTGGATATTTTATGATACGAATTGCAAACATATCAGGATTGATGCGTTCGACAGCCGCGGATCGACCAGCTCCATATCAATCGGCTCCATGGGCAGTTCCCCGAACACGATAAAGCTCCACGAACCAGCCCAGCCGAAGGCCTTTCAACTGGCCGGTGAAGCACGCTCAGGGGAGCAGGCTTGGGCCACCTGGAAGGCCGCGCTCGCAGTCTTTGACACTTCAACCGACGCGATCGGCGCATTTGCGGCGGATCTTTCGGCGCACGCCACGGACCGGTTGCTGCTCAGCCGCACCACGATGTCACCCGTCCACCTGGTACGCTCGGCAACGACGATAGCCCGCACGCGGCTAACTCATTTCGTCGTGAAGCTTGTCCTCAATGGTGGTCTCGAGGGCTTTGCGGACGCGCGCTCGGTGCGCGCCGGCCCCGGCGACGTCATCGTCCTGGATCTCCTGCAACCGATCGCGTTGCGATCAGCAGAAAACGCTTCGACAGAACTCCTGTCGCTCTGGTTCCCCCAGGTGCGGCTGCAGCCAGCCCTGAACAACGAGGAACCCGTTCATGGCCTGCTGCTGAAGGGTGACCGACCGGCTGGCGCCCTCGCCGGCAACTGTCTCAGGGCGCTTGCGGATCACGTCGCCAGCATGAGTGCCCGCGAGATGGATATTTTTGGTGGCGCTGTCGTTGGCTTGATCGCCCGCGCAATTGTGCCCGATCTCAAAGCCACGAAATCCAGCATCGCCACGGCGCCCGTCAGTCTCAATGTCATCAGGCGCTTCATCGATCAAAACCTTCTATCCAAACATCTTGAAGTCGATCTCATTGCCGCAAATTTTGGACTATCGCGCGCATCGCTCTATCGCCTGTTCGCGCCGATCGGCGGGGTCGCCGTGTATATGCGAAAGCAAAAACTCGATCGAGCGTTTCAGGATATCATTGTCCCCGAACATGCCCACAAGCGGATCAAAGCCATTGCGCAGCTTTATGGCTTTGACAATTTCAGTGCATTCACCCGCTTGTTTCGCATGACCTATGGCATAACGCCGCTCATGGCGCGACGGGCCGCCCTCGAAGAAGGGGTGTCCGATCAGACCGCCGACACCTCCCAGGTATCAATCGTGGATTGGCTGTTGCGGCTGCATCCGTAATGCCCATCAATAGGCAAAGCGCTCAAGGAACGGCGCAAATATTCGCGTGAGCTCCGTCTGGGTTGCGGCGGGCAAATCGCGCCACTTGCCGGTCCGTGCATCTCCTATGTGCCTATCAGCAAAGATGTGCGTCACCTTGTCCATCACGAAGCGGTCAATTTTGGCGGTGAGCTCGCTCGGCCTGTCCTTCACTGTGCGCGCAAATGCGCGGACTTGCTCGGTCCGATAGCGGTCGAATATCGATTGCAGGTCGGGCGTCGCCACCGAGATCTGCAGCGACTCTGCAAGGTGCGCCACTGCGGAAAAATGATCGAAAAACCTGTCTTCATATCGCACGATCTGACAGTTCAGGCCGGCAAGGCGCATGATCCGCTCGCAGTCCGCCAGAATCCAACCTGATGCGAATGCAAGAGGGGCCTTAAATCGTTGCGCCATCGAGAGCGCGGCGTCGCGCGGGTCGCGGATGCTGAGAACTATTCGAAAGTCATTGCCTAGGAGCCAATCATCGAGCTCACGGCTGCCTTGATGCGATTTCAGCACGAAATGTCGCAAGAGCGGCAAGCCTTCCGCCGGCAACTGCGCCATCTCGTCGGCATAGTGCCCCTGCACGCTCGCCTCGCCGAAGGAGGCGACTAACAACTCACGCACGACATTGAAAACCCAGGTCGAGGCGCTGCTGTGAAGCCCGATCGTCGCAATATGGTGTACATGCGGTCGAGCATGATGCGACAGGTGATCGTCGGGACGCATCAAATGCCCTTCCTGACAACCGGCGACAGGAGCTGAAGATAACCAGCTACGCCGTCGCGCATGCCGCCTCGGCTACGGCACAGAAGACATGATAGAGCGTGCTCGCGGGGATGAATTCCGCAATCGGGGCGCCATCGGCGCCTATGCGATCGACCCAGCCCGCGGGAATGGGCTTTTCGAGAAACCCTTGCATAAGACACGAAACGCAGCGCGCGGCGCGCTCGTCGGCGGTCGGGTCGCCCCTTTCGCCTTCCACGACGCTCGCCTTGAGCGCCTCGGTATGGGGCCACGAACGGCGCGAGTTGACGAGCACTGTGCCTGACTCATCGACCTCATCGACGATGAACCCTCCAGCATCCCAGCCGTACCTATTGGCAAACGCGTACAGCGCCTTTGCCTGGGTATCCACGGCGAGCCCGGAGAGACGCTGATAGTTTCGCAACAGCCACACCCATTCGTAATGGTGCCCAGGCTCGACGATCCGGCCCTTCTGTCCGGGCTGCGGCGCAAGCTCCTCGGTCAGGTACTCGCAGAGCGTGCCGGTCGCCGGCCGAAAGAAATGTTGCGCAAAAAGCTCATAAATTGACGAGGCGTGGGCAAGATCCGAGCTTCTTTTCGTCGCCTCGTAGAGCGCGATGAAGGCCTCGAACAGATGCATGTGCGGGTTTTGCCGGCGTATAGTGTCGGGTGGCGGCACAGCATCGAGATAGCCGCCATACTTGGCGGCAAAGGCGTCGTCGAGATAGGCGATGGTCGCATCGATGAACGCGATGACTTGCTGATCGCCGGTCAGGCGGTGATACCAGGCCAAGCCAAGGAGCGCGAAGGCATGGGCATAGCCGTCGCGAACCGGATTGCCGATGCCGCCGTCGGACGCCAGAGAGAATATCCAGCCTGGCTCGCCGTCAGTCTGATAAAACTCGCCAATCATGTAGTCGACGCAGCGATCCGCCAGTGCCCTTCCGTCGGGAAACCAACCCAACAGCGCAGCGCTGCAATAGACGAAGAGCTGCCGGCCTTGGACCATCAATCGCTTCGGCACGTCGAGAACCGGCTTGCCCGTGAGGTCGAGCCGCTCGTGAAATCCGCCGCGCGCGGTATCCACCCCGACAGTGCCCCAGAACGGAAGGGCTGTCTCCTTGGTCCACTTAAGAAGTGGAGCGAGGTCGCGCTGAAGATGAGGAAATTTGGTCATCAGAAATGTCGCAGCGTGATACAATCATGGGCGCTCGAAAACAAGGCCACGTGACAGGTCTTCACGTCGCTTTCCTAGGCCAGTGCCATAAGAGCGAAAAAGATCGCCCTTGCAAGCGCGATGGTCGCGAGTATGCCCAATATCAAAAGCACAAAAAAAGCCAACGCAAAGCCGCCGCCGGCGTGCATTTCGGTCCAGGCCACCTCACGAACAGCAAAGGTAGCTGCGTAGAGAAGGAGGGACACTACCAACCACTTGATGGCCCGTCTGGTGTAGAATGACAGCCCCATGTTGCGGAAGTTCCCTCAGACCAGCGCCTGGTCCTTGCCGATCCGCATCTTCTCGACGATTTGGGTCGTCGACGAATTAGGAACCAGCGGCACCAGAACCACGCGGCCGCCATTGGCCTCCACAATCGAACGGCCGACGACCTCCTCGACCTTGTAATCGGCGCCCTTCACAAGAACATTCGGTTTAATCTCGGCGATCAGGTCGATCGGTGTTTCGGCGTCAAAGGTGATCACCGCGTCGACGAAAGCCAGGGCCGATATGACTTTGGCCCGCGCCCGCTCGGACTGGATGGGACGCGTCGGCCCTTTGAGCCTACTGACTGATGCATCACTATTGATAGCGACGATCAACCTATCGCAATGCGACCGCGCCTCGGCCAATATCTCGATATGGCCTTCGTGAATAATATCAAAGCAGCCGTTTGTGAAGCCCACGACCATACCATCGTCTCGCCATTTGGCGACCGCTTGTCGCAGGCTTAGCACAGTGCCGAATATTTTCGACTTGATGTGGAAGTCCGGCCGCGACAACAGCGCGTCGCTCAATTCCTCATGTGTCACGGAGGCAGTACCAAACTTGGATACAGCGATGCCGGCTGCGTAATTGGCAAGCCGCGCGGCGTTGGCAATTGAAGCGCCACTCGCCAGCGCTAATGTAAAGCCAGCAACGAGCGTGTCTCCGGCGCCGGAAACGTCGATGACCTGCCGTGCCGTGGCCGGAAAGCTCGTCGCCTCCCCTTCCGCTGGCACGACGAGCACTCCGTGTTCGCTGCGGGTGATGAGCACCGCACAACCTTGGGTCACGGCAAGAAGTTTCCGAGCCGCGACTATCTGATGCTCTTCGGTATCGACCGGAGCACCGACAGCATGGCTCAGTTCATTCAGGTTGGGCGTTATGTAGTGCGCACCTGCGTAACGCTCGTAATGTCGCCCTTTTGGATCGACGACTACGAATTTTCCTGACCTACACGCTGACTCGATGATATTTCGAATGGTTTCGGCGGTCAGCAGACCCTTGCTATAGTCGGAAAGCAATACTGCATCGATTTGCGGCATCAACTCGGCTGCGAAACGGACGACTTTTTGCTGCAGATCTGACGAAATGGGCGACGCATCCTCGACATCGGCACGCAGCAGATGGGTGTTGTGAAGTTTGGCGACGAAGCGGCTCTTAACTGTAGTGACGCGCCCGGGCGCATGCACTAGATGCACGTCCACATTAGGTAGCGCCGCCAGGCATCGGCAGATTGCGTTCGCGGCCTCGTCGGTCCCGACCATGCCGAGAAGATCGCAATGCGCGCTTAACGAGGCAATGTTGCGAGCGACGTTGCCGGCTCCACCCACCGTTTCCTCGACGCGATCGAGATTGATGACCGCAGCCGGCGCCTCCGGCGAAATACGCCCCACACTGCCGTAGCTGAACCGGTCCAGCATCAAGTCACCGACGACCAGGATGCGACGCGAGGGGAATTGCGTCAGTACCGTTTCGAATGGTGCGCCAGCAGCGCCCACTTGCTTTTCCATTGCCCAACAACTCCTTGCTGATTTACTCAGCGAGAATTTACAACAAATTTCATATTCTTTTTTGTGTGGCTATAGTCATAGCACAATAGCACAATTAACGGACCTGCAATCTGATCTTTTGCCGAAACTCAGCCACGTATTGTTTTGGCCTTTCGAAAAAGGCCCTAATCTATTTCCGGGGTGAACCTAACGGTTCCGACCCCTTCGGCCGAGACTAGTCTGGTCGATAAGCCTCGGATGCAGAGAGGCCCAAGCAGAAACAATCCGGCCATAAGTTATCGACCGAGTGCCTCCTCATCGCACATTACGGCTATCGATTTAGCAATATCCTCGCTGCGCCGCTCCTGAGCCACGTGTTCCGTGTCGAGACGAACCCCCGGCGGGATCGATTGATCTGTGTAATGCTGCATGAACAACTCCATGACGCGTCGCACGCCTTCGTCCGTAACTGATCTCAAATCGTCGGCGAAATATTTCCCACGAGTGTGGTTGCCGGTGATGATCTCGTAAGAAGGAAAGTAAGCAATCCGCTCGTCGGCGCCTGCGACTTCTTCAGCCGCGACTCGTAGTACGGCCTTCGAGTACGTGGTCGAGACGAGGACGCTACGGGGCTCCGCGGTCGCAACCAGGGGCACTGGGGAGACGGTCAGGACAAACCTTGCCCCCCGGTTACGCTCCCTAATGAAGAGCACGGCTTCGCTTAAGTCTTTGATGACGTCGACAACCCCCAGGTTGACGAACTGATGCCGCCTCTCATCAAATGTTCCGCCTGCAACACCGGGGCAGAGCGGATATGCAACACCATCCTCTCTTGAAACCCAGGTCTCCGTCAGACCCAGGGTAAAGATCAAGACGTCAAGTCGCTCTACAGCAAGCCGGATGGCTGCAAAGTGTTGACGGCGGTCCGCTGAATACTCGGCAACGGAGGCGAACCCGCTTGGCTGGATTTGGGGGCGGAATGGATCGACGAGGTAGCCGTCGCTCCCTGACCACATGTCGTCAACAGGCTGGAAAAGCCCGTAAGCTCGCTTCAGTAACTGGATCAAGTGCCGCGGTGTGTATAAATTTCCATAACGTGCTGTGAACAGCCCGAACCCGAAATTCTCGGCTGCGTGTTCGGGAACAACAGGATTGGGTCGTTCTGATACGTAGTAGTTAAAGCCGGAACTTTTGAGATGCCGAGAGATATGTTGTGCGAAGCAACTTCCAGCAGTCGCAATACGGTCGGAAGAGCCGATCCGAAACTTGCCTCTCACCACGGGATCGACCCTATCCGCGGCAGGTTCTGCAATCGAGCGCCTCCAATAGTTCCACGTCGGCAGATTCTTGTACGGATGATCGACCAGGCAAATCCTCCTACGGCTTTTGGTATTCCGGCGTGCACGTTAGATCGCCCAGCGCGCTATAAATTTGGTTCAACAATAGTCTTCCATATGCTGCATTCGCATGGAAAACGTCCGCGCGAAACTCTGGTCGCAGGCAGCCGCTCTCGTCGCACGAATTAATCGGCGGATCGACAAAACCTATTGATCTCGCGCGGTATATGCTGCGGAGGGCCATAATATTCAATCTCCAGATTCGACGCCGCCAAGTCGTAGAAGGAAGCCCGTATTTCGCGATGTGGCTGGAGATATTTCCGTGCTGTATGTCACTATCCAAAATATATTGCCGATCGCCAACCGGGGGAGGTGGGCAGAGGCAAAACGAGAGTGGTGGCAGCCGACTTCTAATCCGGTCTATAAAGGTAGAAATTAAATGAAAGTGGTCCATGTGGATTTTTAGAACCAGATCAAATGGGATAATCTCACAGCCTGGATCCGGGATGTAATCGGCTTCACCTGGAAAGAAGAAGTCGTACGGTTTGACCGGCGTGAGTAAACCAGACGAAATTGCCTGTTCGCCATGCATCATAATCGCAACGGCCTCGGGTCTGGAACGCGCTAGTAGATCAGTTAATTCGCGCTCAATGTCGTCATGGTAGCGCCATCCTCTCGCGTCAGTGTTAATCAGCTGCGGACGTTTGTTGTGCAAAAATTGGTACGTAGTTAGCTCGTAAGTCAAATCGGCACGCTCGGCTGCCAATGCGTAGGCAGAATCGAGGGCCCCTAAATGGCTGTGGCCGAACACGACCACTTTCCTTAAGGGCACGCTCTCCCTCCACATCTGGCGTCAGCCACGAGACCCATCCCGACTGGGGAGACAGTCATCAATGAGCTCTCCATATAGGGCATTAAAATGAGCACGAGGAAACTTTCGGTACTGCGTGGCAGGTTAAGCTTCACCACTTTTTGCTGGGCGCTTTGACTTGGTCGCAGAAACCGCTAGACAAGTTGGAGCATCATATCACGAAACTTAGACAATTCCTCTTCCTAATTTTGGCGGTCTTCGGTTGCTTCAATTGCGAACACAGATGACGTCTAACGCCCCGATCAATCATCGTGCGGTTGCAAATTAGCAGCGTCCAAAGCTTCAATAAAGATCACACCTGCCATGGTGAGGTGGTCTCGGTTATCTGAACAGATTTTCCGCTTCGATAAGTGGAGTCCCTGCCAAGGTTAGGCTGCCAAGCGGAGCGGCAGCGGTGGTGGGCAGTAGGCTTGATCGGGTGTCATGCCGTCAAGGCTCGAATGTGGTCTGCGGCTGTTGTAGAAGTCGAAGTAGCGGCCGATCGAAGCACGCGCCTCGCTGACGCCGTCGTAGGCTCGCAGATAAACCTCCTCGTATTTGACGCTGCGCCACAGCCGTTCGACGAACACGTTATCGCGCCAGGCGCCTTTGCCGTCCATGCTGATGGCAATGCCGTTGCCAGCGAGCACACCGATGAAGGCCGTGCCGGTGAACTGCGAACCTTGGTCAGTGTTGAAGATGTCAGGTTTGCCGTGACGAGCCAAAGCATCCTCCAGCGTTTCAACGCAGAACGCCGCCTCCATCGTGATTGACAGCCGCCACGACAGCACGCGCCGGCTGAACCAGTCGAGCACCACAGCCAGATAGACGAAGCCGCGCGCCATCGGGATGTAGGTGATGTCCATCGCCCACACCTGGTTCGGTCGCGTGATCGAAAGCCCGCGCAGCAGATATGGGTAGACCTTGTGACCGGGCTCCGGTTTGGTCGTGCGTGGGCGCCGATAAAGTGCCTCTATCCCCATTCGCTGCATCAGCGTCTTCACATGCCGGCGTCCGATCTTGCACCCCTCGGCCACCAGCAGGCCGCGCAACATCCGCGAGCCGGCGAAGGGAAACTCCAGATGCAGCCGGTCGAGACGCCGCATGATCGCAAGGTCGGCCTCCGGCACCGGCCGCGGCAGGTAGTAGACGCTGCCGCGGCTGATGCGCAGAACCTCGGCCTGCTTGGCAATCGGCAGATCGTGCCCGCGGTCGATCATCGCTTTGCGCTCAGCAACCCCGCCTTGGTGAGCGCGCCCTCTAAAAAATCGTTCTCCAGCGCCAGTTCGCCGATCTTGGCGTGCAGCGACTTCACGTCGACCGCAGGCGCCGCCGCCTGGCCGCCGCCAGGACCGAACACATCGGCAGCTCCATTCTCAAGCTGCGCCTTCCACGAGGTAATCTGGTTGGGGTGAACGTCGAACTGCTCGGCAAGCTGCGCCAATGTCCGATCGCCCTTGATGGCGGCAAGAGCCACCTTCGCCTTGAAAGCCGGTGTGTGGTTCCGGCGCGCTCGTCTCTGCATAGTCGCTCCTGATTCGCAGGCCATAGCGTGCCCGCTGTCAGGCAGAAACTCCACTTATCGACTTGTGCAGATTTCCGAGGCCGGCTCTTGGAATGCTCCATCGCCCTCCCGGCTTTATAACCAAGCATTGACACCACATTGGTATGCCACAGATCCAAATCGCGTGACACAAACTCGGTGCCTTGGTCGACCCGGATCGTGACAGGTAATCCCACTTCTCGCCCGATTCTTTCCAGGACCTCGACCATCTCCGTACCACGGAAAGAAAGGCGCGGCGCCGGCGAAAAGCGTGAGAACGTACCGACAATCGTTAGCACGTGGAGCTTTCGCCCAGGCGCGAGCTGATCGTGCACGAAGTCCATCGCCCAGGTCTCGTTCGGCCGTGTTGGGGGTATCCGCCATCCGGCATCCCGCCAGCGCCTTGCTTGAGAATGAACGCCTCCTGGGCGTTTGAAAACTTCGAGGCCTTCATCGCTCTCCGCTCCTCCCAGCCGAGAAATCACCGTGCAAAACTCGAGCCAAAACGATCCAGTTTTAAGGGTTCAGGCCAGAACACATGCTGCGTCACGGTTAATCGCGTGTAATGTAAAATTTTAAATTGGCTAGTTTGAAACCGCCAGCGGTCCATCCCTAAGATACTTAGTCACTATCTCTTTTTCTCAAAAAGGCCACATGCTGTTGTCGAGTTACAATCTCTTTTTCGTAAAACGGCCATATAGTATTGCCAAATGTGCGGGCGATCGGGTGGCAACGCAGCCTTTTGCGGGTTGCGACACTAAGCAACCTGTTGCCGGCCTCGAAAAATCGGGGCATGCTTAGTATTGCGCATGTAGTTAGAAAAACTGCAATTGCTGTGAACCATCCTTCAAATCAAGAAGCGTTGATGAGAGAGCTTTGAATGGTATCCAAAACAGACGTTCAGAACGCCTATAAATTGATACTGGGAAGAGAGCCCGACAACGACGACGTTGTAACACAACATGCAGCGTCACAAAAAGATCTTGCAGACCTGAGGAGGGTTTTCCTCACGTCAGAGGAATTTCGAAATAACGTCAGGCAACTTGTTCCCGAAGCCGAGGCCCGTGGATTTAAACCACTAATTTGGCCCAAGATATCCGTCGACGTAGACGTGCCTGACACTCTATTGGAAAAAATGATTTCCCGTGTGCAGGAAGCATTTTCTCATCTTGGACGGACGGACCCACATTGGTCCGTCATTAGCGAAGATAGATTTCGCACAGCAAATATCGGTACGAATGAAGACGAATTCTTTAAGTCGGGAACTGGCGTTGTTGACGACCTTCGTGTTACGGCTTCGCGCTATGACATCAAAGTTGATGACTTCGTTGATTGCTTCGAACTAGGTTCGGGGCTAGGCCGCAGCACAATCTGGCTGGCAAAAAGATTTAAGAGAGTGATAGGTTCCGACGTTTCCGCTATTCACCTTGACCTTGCAAAGGATGCATTCGCCAAACGGCAGATCGGCAATGTCGAACTCCACCATATAAATGATCTACGATCCATCGAGAGTCTACCTGCATTCGACGTATTCTTTTCCATTATTGTTCTGCAGCACAACCCACCCCCGCTAATTGCGTATTTGCTTGGCGTCATCCTTTCAAAGATACGACCGGGCGGAATTGGCTATTTTCAAGTGCCCACCTATGCACTGAGCTATTCCTTTAACGCTGAAAGATATCTTGAAAGCGAATTGAAGCTCGGTTTTCCAGAAATGCATGTGATACCGCAAAACAAGTTATTCGAGTTGATCGACAAATGTGCCTGCCGCATCCTCGAAGTACGGGAGGATGGGGCGGGAGGGCCGAACATGATTTCCAGTAGAGTGCTTGTTCAAAAAAACCCGTAGTCTAGGTCTAGATTACATCAGAGAACCACATATTTTTATTTTTTGTGCAATTGGATTGTAGGTCTATTGCATCTCGCAATTTCGGCGCTCTTTTTTAGGAATCCCTCGACCTAACAACCAACATAGAGCAGCAATGAACCGCTACGCCGTTCGATGTGCAATCGTCGTCATTATTTCCTTTCTGGCAGAGCCCCTTTGGACGAACCGGGCCGTCTCTGCAAAATCCATGGCTACCTGGTTCGGGCCAGACGCCGAAACACCTGACCTGATCGATCTCTTCACACGTCCGCAGCTTTGGGCCTCAAGCCGAAAGATGATCAACGTATTTAAATTACCGGGTCAACAAGCATTTTCATCCAATGCGCTCAAGGCCAATAATTATCCCGATTTACTTGCGGCACACGCCTTTCAACTTCTGAACGATTGGAAGATACCCCTGGCGTTGGAGGCAGGCGCCATCAAGGAATGGGATTGTCATGGAGAGTCAGCCGCACAGCAAACGGCTCAAATGATTGCTAACGTCCACAGAGCCGAGGGCCACGTACAGTACGTTTCCATGGACGAACCATTGGTGTCAGCTACCCGCGCCTGTAAGCTGTTCCCAATGGACGCCGCAAATCGTACGTCAAAGTATATGGCCACTATCCGAGCCGCAGATATTAGCAACGGCGGCGACCCTCTCCTATTCGTTGGGGACATTGAACCTTACCCGTTCTTTAGAGTTTCCACAATCGAGAGGTGGGTTGACGATATTCAACTATCAAAATCGCGTCTCGATTTTTTTCACGTCGACATTGACCTACATGCGGTCGATGCTCAACCAGATTTGGATATGGCCACAGACTTGAGAGCGCTTTACTCATTCGTAAAGTCTCGAGGAATTCCGTTCGGTGTGATTTTTTGGAGTGGCTATGATCCCTTGAATTCGGACCTATCGTACTTCCAGCACACGATGAGCTTTGTTGAGCGGATACACGAAGCGATCGGTCGGCCGGATCAGGCGATCTTTCAAAGCTGGGTCACTAGATCACCTGTAGATTGCCCTAATGCGACATCCACCTGTCTATCGGCGCCATGCTCGGCGGCTGACCCACCATACTGCAAGGAAAAGAGTATACCAATTAACCTTCCTGACAATCAGCCTGACAGTTTTAGTCACACTCGGCTCATTCGAAGCGGTATTGATGTACTCTCTCGATAAGTCCCGTCCGAGACGATAATGTTGTCCACGCCTCCGATCTCAACATTTCAAGCTCGGCTTTCGACCTGGCGGGCATCGCCACAAAGGAGGTGGCGTTAACACGTCACACTAGGCCATCACAGGAGGAAACTCTTGAAATCTTACCTCCAGCACTTGGCAAGTTGTCTTTCGACGGCTTCCGAAACTGGGTACTAAGTAATCAATTGCCTGCCATATAAGGGCGCCGTGTTTATTCAAATGGCCTTTTTACCATATACTTTGTTACCTCCAGCCATACGCTAGTTCGTTAAAGTCGGTTTCGAAAGTCATGAAGGACGAGCGATCCGGCGCACGAGCAGCATGACGGATGCGGCGTAGAGGAAAGCGCGTGCGGAGTTGATTGTTGCCTCAAAGTCCTTTGCCAGCCGTCGATTGCGTCCGATCCATGCGAAGAAGCGCTCGACGACCCAGCGCCGCGGGTTAACGGCAAAGCCGACCTGATCGGGGTTTTTTCGCACGATCTCGACCGCGATCAACGTGGCCTTGGCGACCTTCTCACCGGCATATGCTGCTTGCGGGTGGTTGGGGTCCACATGGCAACTCCGGGGTTGGTGTCAGCAACCACCTGGAATCACGTCGACTCCACCCACTCAACCCCTTTCGAAACGGCCTCTTAGGCCTAAGACTGAAACGCCTTAAAGGCGCGTGGAGCCAGAGAATAGATCGTCGAAATTTTCGAGAAAATGATTGCAGGAGGGCTAAATTCCAATTTTCACCCGCGCTCTCATGGTTTATGCCCACACGATTTATGTACTTTTTGGTAATTCCGATCTAAACTATTCGTATTTGCTTTCGCATTTGCTCGCATGGGCATAAGCTTTATCCATGAAATTAGCTCGCGAGATTTTGGAACGATCCAGCCCCACTACGGATAGGGCTCGTTTCCAGGTAGCCTTCTCACCAACTCAGCGCGATGCTCTGACGCTCATCGCCGATGGAACGGTGCCGCCGCATATTGCCATCGACACCATTTTGGCTGGCCCGCTACTGAAATGCGCAGACGGCGATTTCGTCGGCGCCGAGCGTGAAATACTTGCAGCTCTCAGACATAATCTTGATCTTTGTTCCAAGGATAGTGAGACATTCATTAGTCTTATGTACGCGCTATTTGCGGTTCAACGTCTCGACCTGGTAGTCGCGCTGCTGAAAATAAAATTTCAATTTGCCACGGGATTTGACATCTCACTCGACCCTCATGCTGGGCTCGATGGTATGCTGAATTGGGAGATCACTCCGAGTGGCCAGCATCGCTTTATCTTTGGTACCGATGCTTTACTACAAGGCAATGCACGTCTACGTATTCTTCAATTATTTTGGGAACTTTCTTTGTTCGCCAGATATTCATTTTTTGAAGGAAGAGAATCCGGATCCTTGGTAGTGAATTTTCACGATCGCGGCTTTGTGCCTGGGCTTGCCTTTTGCGATAGCAGACCAGACTATTTCCTCATTCCAGATTACATTTTCGTTCCTACCAATGGCTATGAATATACGCGCAGAATTCTCAAGGAAAAGAGAGTTCCTTGGACTCAACGGAAGCCAAAGGCGTTTTGGCGAGGTTCAACAACTGGAGTGAAAAAGGCCGAGCGTGATTGGCGAACTCTTGAGCGGGCAAGACTTTGCGAACTTGCCGTTAGGCACACACCGAGTGGGCTGTTCGATGTCGGTTTTAGTAGTGTAGTGCAGTTCAGCAATCCAGAAGTTATAAGGGAAATTGAAAACTCCGGATTCATGAAGGGCTTTTTTCCCTGGCAGGATTGGGGCGAATATAAATATCAGATCGATATTGATGGAAACTCGTCAGCTTGGTCGAATTTGTTTCAGCGTCTATCGACCGGCAGTCCAGTGTTGAAAGTGAGTTCCCCTCGCGGCTTGCGGCAGTGGTATTATGATGAGCTTATACCCTGGCAAAACTATGTTCCAATCGCGACCGATATGTCGGACCTCCTAGATAAGGTTAAATGGTTGGAACGCAATGAATCCGCTGCCGAGCTGATTGGTCAATCTGGTTATGAACTAGCGAGCCGCCTAACCTACGAACGCGAGATCAATAGAGCGTTGCCAATTATCTCGACTGCTTTTCGCTATTTCGCGGCAGATAGCTCACTTCTAATCTCTTCGGAACAGCAAATATCGAGTGGGACTCATATTGAATCTCCCACCTACGGCTGAACGTCCGCCTCCGAAACATCCGACAACCTTAGCGGCCGCGACCGGTATTAAGCAACGTGTTTTACGCTGTTATACCTTTATCATAACCCCACTCGGCGATGAAGCCTCCCATTAGCTTGTCGCACGCCTCTATTTCTTTTTTCGAGAGGTCTTTGCGCCATCGCCCGATCGAAGATTTTGGTGTTTCACTGGTAGCGTGCCTCTGAAATACGATTTTTTGTTTCGCCGCGTTGATTTTCTGCCGGCGGGCGATGCCGATAAAGTCGGCAATCAAATTAAGGGTTTCGACAGGCTCTATTATCAAATCTTCATATTTAATGACAACAAGATCGTCGGCCTTATTCTCAAGTATCGCCTTCTTACGCGCGCTTGCTTCAGAAACCATTCGAATCGCCTCGGCGCCGGGCAACTTCCAGAATGCTTTCGCCGAGCAAACGAGATCTCTAGGGTCACGTATGAGTAAGATTTCGCGCACGCCACCAAATAACACTCGCGGCCCATTTCGGGCAACCTCATCGAGGCTGCTCTTCTCGGCAAAATAGCGAGCGAACGGCTTCTTCTGTGCCTGCTTCAAAGAGTTGTAATATTCGAGCGTAAGATTACAAAACGTTTCCGCCAGAATTGCTGGGACGCGTATTTTGAAGAAATGCTGTGCGGCTGCTTGGGTAAGCCCATCACCATGATTTCCCAATCGCGTATACGGATTTGAGCCAATCAGACATCGAAGACTTTCATCGAATATGGTATCTGGATGAGTTGAATTCGTCCGATCCTCGTCTGCCGCAAGCACATTAAAGGCCGCACTGTAGTAATTGACCAATTTGACTTCGTAAGGGTATGCAAGGGCAGTTACTACCTCCGGAATATCCGCTAGGTGTTGCATCAATAGCGTGCTTCCGGCTCGGCCGCTTGATGTTATTATAATGGGGAGCAACGGCGCCGTCTTAACGGCCGGCTTCAAGAGCTCAATCGGACCCGGCGGAAGGATATAGTCAGTGCCTACTACCGTCGCTTCAACCCGGTACTCGTTCCAAACAGATAGTGCGGGGGCGAATTCGAATTCGAAACCGCATTTGCCAGAC
This sequence comes from uncultured Alphaproteobacteria bacterium, assembly GCA_963761185.1. Classification (GTDB taxonomy): domain Bacteria; phylum Pseudomonadota; class Alphaproteobacteria; order Rhizobiales; family Xanthobacteraceae; genus BOG-931. The sequence continues at coordinate 1,484,372 of CAVXFY010000009.1, read as the reverse complement.
GTCCATTGCAGAGACTCTTTTACATCAGCACGATAATTCTCGGCGCACACCCTGCCTACTTCAGTACCGTTAACAATTATTCTAACCTCTAGGTGCGTGTGGGGATTCTCTTTGTCGGCCGCCCAACCGACTATGCCTTTCCGGGTGATTTCATCGGCACGACCAATAATCGCCATATCAATTTTCTCCAGCGGCTGCTGCTTACAGTGCAATGTTTGTGCTGCCAATTAGGCTTCAAGTATCGAGATCTATTTTGTGTTTGTAGACTCACGCACCCTTTCTATTATTGGACATATTGTCTCAATTCCCAAAACGACGTTTGTCGTTTTTTCAACCGCGGCACCGTCACCTAGCAGCTCCTCTGGCTTAAATTTTGAATGGCAGACGCCCTTCCCTGAAGCCATAGGAGTCAAAATGCTCCTGCGCCGAAATGATTTCTCCCTCGGCTATCCCCTCTGCAACGTCCGGATATTCGCTAACATAAAACTTTTCGTCGACAATAATCTTCCCAGGCAATCGCCCTTCAAAATACCCATCTGACACAAAATGTTCTTTGGCGGATCCTACAACGCCGGCTTGGATCGCCTCATCGATATCCTTGTAGGTTTCTTTATACCAGTTTTCGTCTACGGGGATGGAAGCCAGCAACTTCCGTATCAGAGAAGCAATCTGCTCTCGGGTCAGATGCAGGATTTCGTCGTCACTTGCATGCCCGCCGATACCAACTTGCTCAAGCAACAGTCTGTAAGGAATTACATAGCTCGACTTAAACATCGCCTTAGCATCCATGCTACTTCGCGTTTCAGTTACGAAGTTTTGTGCAGTAGTTCCGAACGATCTGCGGTTTCAGAATAACGGCGTTATCACTGATCACCACAGTAAACGGCCGCCAGCCCAAATGAGACACATCGTCCCTCCTTGGTTTAGCTCGTAAGATTTTGAACGCGCGCGGCTTGATGGTGAACCAAATTCATCGCGGTATCGCCCAGCGACTTAACGATAATGGTCGCGGCGATCAAGGAAGCCAAGCACATAGCGTTTGACCGCCTCCGTCACCGGCGTGAAGTCAGCATTATACCCGGCTTGGCGAAGATTTCTTACCTGTGCTTGGGTGAAATATTGATAGCTGTCGCGGATTGAAGCCGGCATATCGATATATTCGATATTTGCAGGCCGGCCCAGCGCATCGAACATGGCGGTAATCATCTCGCGAAAGCTGCCGGCCTGACCGGTTCCAACATTATAGATGCCGCGGCTATTCGTCATTTTAAGAAAATAGAGAATGACGGCGACCACGTCGTCGACATAGATGAAATCACGCCGCTGGTCGCCGTCGGCAATCCCCACACGATGCGATTTGAAAAGCCGTACCGGCTTGCCCGCCTTTGCTTCATCGAACACACGGCTGACAACGCTCGCCATCGCGCCCTTATGATATTCATTCGGGCCAAACACATTGAAGAATTTCAGACCGACCCATTGCGGCGGCAGCGATTTTTTATTTTCAAACCTGTCGACGACAAGTTGATCGAACAGGTGCTTGCTCCAGCCGTAGAGATTCATCGGAGCGAGCAGTTTGAGATCTGGCGAAGACCAATCGTCGTTGAAGCCAGCTTCGCCATCGCCATATGTCGCGGCCGACGAAGCATAGATGAACGGCACCCGCTCTGCCGTGCACCAATCCAACAGCCTCAGTGACAGCCGAAAATTCGAATCGATCACGGCGTCACCGTCGGTCGCGGTAGTGGCTGAAATGGCACCGAGATGGATGACCGCATCGAGCTTGCGGCCGGTTAGCCATTCGCGGAGGTTGGCTGGAAACACGAAATCGGCAATTTGCCGTTTGGCGAGATTGCGCCACTTCTGGTCCGATCCCAGCGTATCGTTGATGACAATATCGGTTCGTCCGGCCGCGTTGAGCGCGGCAACGACGTTGGATCCGATAAAGCCGGCGCCGCCGGTGACCAAAATCATTGCGCAGGCCTAGAGTTATAATTGAACACAGATATGTCGATCGTCGCCAGGCCGGGCAATGTCATCGGTAGACTTGATTGCAGTTCTCCGGACCAACGAAGTCATAATCGGAACGGCAGGCGGCCTTCGGTAAAACCATGCGACTCGAAATGCTCCTGCGCCGAGGCAATTTCGCCATCGCTAATGCCATCGGCGACATCGGGATATGTCGAAACATAGAAGTCAGCATCAACCAGAACCTTGGCTGGCAACCGGTTTTCGAAATAACCGTTTGCGACAAAATGCTCTTTTGCCGATTTCGCCGTGCCGCACTGGATCGCCTGCTCCACATCCTGATATGTCGCCGTATACCAGGCCTCATCGACCGGGACCGAAACCAGAAACGCGCGAACGAGCGACGCCAATTGGTCCCGTGTCAGCACGATCTTGTTATCTTCGAGGGGTTCTTGAGCAATACCGATCTGCTTCAATAGAACGCCGTAGGGAATAACGTAACTCGATGCGCTCATGGTTTGATTGTTCCGCCCAATTGTATGCGACCTTACTTTATCTGTGGACCGCGTTCAAGCTTAAGCAGGGTTCGGCACATGCTTACAATTGGCGCAGGATGCAATCCGCGAAGGCACGCCAAACCGCGATGACAGAGTTCCGGTTTGTCGTAATAACATGGGCTGCAGGACATGTTGCGCCGGACTGTCACGGACAAATCGCCCTGTGGTCCCCACTCCCGCGCGTCCACAACACCTGAATGAATGCCGATCGTAGGCACACCAATTCCGGCGGCGATGTGCTTGGGGCCACTATCATTGCCGACGAATAGAGAGCAGGTATCAAGAAAATATGACAGCTCTTCAAGCCGCAATTTACCAACAAAATTGAAAACCCGGGTCGGTTGCGAGACCGATTTCAAAATTTCATCCGCTATCGGGGATTCGTCGGGACCGCCGATGATCGCGAAATGCAGATCCTCCGTGGTTAGCAGCGCATTAATCACGTCTGCAAAATAGACCGGCGGCCATTGTTTCGTTTCGTTCCCGGTGGCGGGATGAATGCACACGACCGGCTTCTTGTAGAGGCCGCTCTTGGATACACGGGCGAGGATCGGTTTTTGGTGACTGGACCAATCATCCGGACGCTTGATGAGGCCGCGGTCCTGCTCTCCGGCGCCGGCCACCACATCGATCAGATTAAGGAGGTCGGCTGAAACGTGCTGGCGCTTCTGTGCAAGCTGAACGTCGCCTTCGAACATTCCGGCTACGTCAAGCCAGGGAAATTTATTATGCTGATCGAATCCGGCGGTAAGCCTTGCGCCGGAGTATTTGAGAAGCATTCTCGTATCCGGCTGCTTGCGCAGATCGATCGCGAGATCGAAATGGAACGGGGCAAGCTCGCGCTGCAATTCGAATAACCGCTTTTCGTTGACCTCCGCCTTCCCAAGCTGAGACCGCGCGTGAAAGAACTCGAACGCGATGACCCGATCAATCGAAGGCTCGAGCTTTGCCAACTGCTTCGAAGCCGGCGCAACGAGCGCGACAAGCTCGGCGTCTGGGAAGGCACTCTTGAGCCGGCGAAAAGCTGGAAACGCGGTGATGAAGTCGCCAATGTGATCGACCTTGATGGCAAGTATCTTCTTGATTGCCTGTTTTCGAAACAGCGGATGCCCCGCAAAAATGATCTCGGTAGGTTCCGGATCGGCCTGATAGATATCGTTGGTCCTGTCCAAATTGGGATGAAAGTAAGGATCCCCTTGTGCAATCAGGCTGCCCCATCGCGCATGAAATCCGGACGCATCATGCTCATCCTTCAGATCCTTCCGGCTTGCTAATTCGTGATGGATCAAGGTCGCAAACGGCGTGTAGACGCAACGCAGATTGCGCTCGTGCATGGCCAGGCAGAAGTCGAGGTCGTTGTTGGTAACCGAATGGGCTTCATCGAACCCGCCAACGCTTTCGAAAGTCTTCGTCTTGACAAGCATGCACGCGCCGGTCACCGACACGACATCGCGTTGCGTGAGCGCAAGACCGAAATAGCCTGGGTCGTCCGACGCGCAAAAGCGGAAGGCATGTCGCGCAATGCTGCCCCCGGCGAGGAACATGCCGGCGTGCTGAACCTTGCGATCGGGATAGAGCAGTTGCGGGCCGACCACGCCGACATCGTCGCGTCGAGCCTGATCGAGCATCGCCTCTAGCCAGTCGGGCTGAATGACTTCGATGTCATCGTTGAGAAACAGCAGATAGGACCCCGACGCCTCGCGCGCAGCAACATTATTGAACAGCGACCAATTGAATTTTTCCCCGATAGAAATAACGACGTCGCAATTGTCGCGCAGCCATGGCTTCCATTCGCTGTCTTCGTCGGCGATATTCTCGATACAGATGATTTCGATGTTTTTGTAAGTACTGACTTTCCGAAGCGAATCCAAGCAGGTTTTGATCAGTCCGCGCGAACCGCAGGTCGGGATGATGATCGATATCAAGTCATCGATTTTTGACTTCGGACGACAACGATAGGTGTTCGCGACAAGCCCCGCTTCGACCGACCACGGCAAGCGTCGGCGTTTCACTGCCTTTTTTAAGGCTTTGGTCTCGGCTTCTTGGCTTTCAATATTGAAATCTCCGCGCCTCGCCAATACCCGCCGGACGTGCGCAACCTGTTCCGCCTTTTCGGTCAAATGCAGGATGAAATCGTAGTTGTCGGTGAGATCGTCGAACGGAGCACGGCCGGCTTTTTGAATGCGCGCTATCGTCGCGCACCACGGCCTGCCGATGTAATTGGCCGAAAATAGCAGTGTCGGCGACCAGTCTGGCTTGAAAAACGCATCTTCACGGTTGGCTCCGACATTTGCACGCCGCTCGTCTGCATAGAGGAAATCTATCTTGTCGTTTTGATTAAGCGTTAGCGCGAATTCCAACAGCGCATCGACGGCAAGTATGTCGCCGGCATCGAGCGGCAGGACGAGATCTCGCGGCTTCGCCCGGGCGGTCAGTTTTGCGATCTCGGCCCGGCTTGGCAGATAATGTATCCGCGAAGCGATTGTTGCGAATTCGTCGTGGATGATGGCTTCGATCGCGGGCACGCGCTTTTCGTCACCAAAGATCAGGATGTTCCAGTCGCTATAAAACTGTGTGGCAACGCTGCGCAGCGTGCGCGACAGAAACTCGACGTTGTCGCGGCGGCAATTGATGCAGACGTAAAATTTGGGACGAAAGCCGAGATGTTCGACCAGTCTCTCGGCAAGAAGCTCTTCTGCGCCGGAAAGCCTGTCGCGCAAGACCCAGGGGCCTGGCTGCTCGCCGATCGCCCCGACATCGATCGCAAAGGCAACTTTTTTTTCGCCGCCTGATTTTGCTTTGACCGTGAATGTGACTTGGTGGTGGCCCTCGGTCAAAACACGATTGGGGATGGAAAAGGCAAACCCGCTGAGCAGCGCATTGTCATGGCCATAGGTGGGGAAGGCCTTGGCAACGTCTTCCCGGCGTACGCCGTAATAGGCCGATCCGACACCTTTTCCGTCGAGTTCGAAGTCGATCGAGGCTATCCCGGCTTTGGCGATAGCCCAGCCATTAACGGCAAACGTCCCTTCGACGAGGCGCATCGCCTTGCCGTCGACGATCTGCGGTTCATCGATGTTCAACTGAATTTCGTCGGCCACGGTCTCGACGACTGTCTGTTGCAACTCTCCGGAATCCGTCGCCGCGACAAAGACATTGTTCCGCCGGCTTGAGCCGTCGCGGAAGATGGTTTCGATGCAGACCGCGTGCTCGCCCTTTATCTGCGCCGGGTCGACATCAGCCCTAAAGCCGAAGCCGGATTTCCTTGATTGAAGAATTGCAGGAAATCTGTTGCCGACGTCCGGGCGGTCCTGGCCGTATTCAGCAAAGCCGAGCGACACGCCCTCGAAATCGACCCGGATCTTGTCTATGCCCAGGCTCGATACCGTCCATCCGCTCAAAGACAAAGTTCCAGCTTTTGTCAGCTGGATGTTATCGCAAAAGAACTGGTTGATATCCTTTGGCTTTCTACGGGTGATGATGTCCGGTACTTCGAGCGGGAATTTGGCTTCACGCGAAACGCCGCCGACCGTTTGCGCGACGATCCTGATCTGCCTGGCGTTGCTTTGCTGACCCTCGGGGAAGTAAGTCGTAGCGTCCGCGACCAGAAGAAATCCGGAATTTGCGGCACTGGTAAATTGTGGCCAAGCCTGCGCCACGTCGGGGCGTGCAAGTGCAAGTTCGGCCGACCCTATCAATTCTGAATCGATGAATACGCTGACTTGTTTGATCGGTGAATGGGACAAAACCCAGCCGTGCACCCGCAACAGACCGCGCTTGTCGACCTTCCTTTCGTCGACCTGCAGCACCATCGCCGGATCGGCTTCGGGATCCAAAGCTGCGGGCTCGAGCGGCTCGGCAAGCTGCGGCTTCAATCTCAGTGTGGATTGAACTTTTTGTTCTTGGCCCCTGCGGTCGCGGGCAGTGACCTTGAGCGGCAGCCCTTCGCCCGAATTCTTCCCCAGCAAATTGGCGAACTGCTCGCGCTTGATCTCGCAGGTGAAGCCGCTGTTCGCGAGCGGCGGATAGTTGGGATAGGCCTTGGCAAGGTCTGGGCGGTAAATGCCGTAATTTGCCGACTGCACGATACCGGCACACTCGACGATGATTTCGTCGATCTGGGCGCCAGCCACGGCAAAACCTTGGATGAGGATCACTGACGACGTGATCACCTGGTTCGGCTTCGGGCTCTCAACAATCAAGAGGATCGATTTCGATCCGCCTGTTCCCTGCAGAGGAGCAGAAACCGTGTTCGCCTCAGCCATCGAGACTCTTTCAAACCCGATACACGTTCGAATGCTGTGCTCGCAGCTTAATTGCTAATGCAAGAAATTTCAGACCGGCACCTTTGCCCGTCTCATTCTCGGTTAGCTTGCTGCCGGCGAAGCGGCGGCTTGTTTCCTGTTTTGGCTTCGGAACACGCGCACCCGGTCCGCCGGTTTCGCGGAGGAAGTGCTGGCGCCACTTGTGGCGTTCTGTTCCCTGCTTCCCCGTTCGACGGCAGCGACCACTGCCGGCTGCTGTGGCGGAAGGCGCTCCGCAATCTCGCCCGAATGCGGATAGATCGCCCCGCCGGCCGCCGGCCGCATCGCCATAGGCTGGTCAACCGGATCAATGCGCACTCTCAAACCGACCAAAGGCTCGCGTCCAGTCGGGCCGCTGAGGACGACCCGCTGGCCCACAACCCGCATCTGTGGCGAGCCAAGAAAAATCGAATCAACAACAAGCTGCTGCCCGTTCGTCGCGGATCCCGCGAGTTCCAGCGTCGCCCCGACAACAGGCAGAGCACGACCCCTGGTGCCGGTGAAGTTCCCCACGTCCACGAAAGGGCCCATGGTGGGCCGCGGACCGCCGACGGTAACGGCGTAACGAAGAGTTAGATCCGGTTTCTTGTCGGGCCACTGGATGGCGAAGCCTTCGATGCGAGACGGAGCAAACGGCCCCGCAATCCAATTGTCGGCATCCACGATGACATCGCCTCGGCCGGCAACATGTCCGAGAACGCGAAAATTCGAAAGATCGAGTGGACCGGTCTGTTTGCGTTCCTTGGCGCCACCGGGATCTTGTGACAACGTGACAACCTGGACCCGGGCGGCGGTCGAACCGTTCGGCTTGGCCGCCATAACAATCACGCTTAACCGCGCACTCCCAGCCGCTCGGACAACAAGGCCCGCGCCTGGCGACCAAAGGATCGCATCATCCGCGTCAGGCGCGAGGATGACCTCGATGGAATTCTCGCTGCCTTGATCGGCACTTACTTTGACGACAGGTGGATTGCGGTCGTCGTCAGTCGATTCATACTTGATGAGGAACAACCCTCGCTCCAATTCGAGGGTTTTCTGCTGTGAGTGCAGATCCATGCAATGCCCCGCTGAAAGCGCCCGGCGCCGCGCTGCGATGCAATATACCGATCGATCAACCGAAATGCCATCGGGTCGTTCCCTTAAGGAAAACTTGAATTACCTTCGGCGCTAAAATGTTCTGCATAAGTCGATACCGATTTTTGCGATCTATGCGTCAAAAAGAGATTGTAGAGTTCAGCAAGGGTCCGAACCTTAACAAATATGAAAAAAATCCTATTCGTCCACAACAACTTCCCTGCCCAATATCTCCATATTGCCCAAGCCCTTGGCAAGGAGCCCGGAGTCCAGTTGGCCGCAATCGGTACCGAGACAGCCCGGCCTATGCCGCACGTCAAGCTTAAGCGATATTCCGTTGCGAATTCCGACGTTTCGGGAACTCATCCCTTCGCGCGCCGCTTCGACCTCGAATGTCGTCGCGCCGAGGAAGTCCTCTACGCGGCCTCCTCGCTCTCTGCTTCGGGTTTCGTGCCCGACATCGTATTGGCGCATCCGGGATGGGGGGAGACGCTGCCGTTACGCTCGATATTTCCGAAGGCGCGTTTTATCGCCTATTGCGAGTTTTTTTATCGGGCCGAAGGTCAAGACACCGGATTTGATGTCGAGTTCCCGCAGATCGGCATCGATGGCACGGTTGGGCTGCAGCTGAAAAACGCAGCGACACTGCTCGCGCTGACTGACTGCGACGATGCAGTCTCCCCGACAAAATGGCAGCGCTCGACCTACCCCGTTGAGTTCCAAAGTAAGATTAAGATTTTCCACGAGGGAATCTATGTCGAAAAAGCCAAGCCCGCCGACCATGCCAGTTTGCGCTTGAGCTCGGGTCGCCGGCTGACCAAAGCCGATGAGGTCGTGACCTTTGTATCGCGACATTTCGAGCCGGTCCGCGGATTCCACGTCTTCATGCGAGCCCTGCCGCGCATTCTTGCCGCCCGGCCAAACGCACAAATCTTGTTCATTGGCGGCGACGGAAAACCCTATGGCGCGCTGCCACCGCAAGGCAAAACATGGCAAGAGCTATTTTTGCACGAAATCGCCGGTCGCGTCGATAAATCACGCTTGCATTTTGCCGGCCATCTCACGTACCCGGACTTCCTCAGCGCTTTACAGATATCTTCCGCACACATCTATTTCACTTACCCTTTTGTCCTGTCGTGGTCGCTCCTCGAGGCCATGAGTACCGGATGCTTGGTGATCGCCTCGGCCACTCCTCCGGTCGAGGAGGTAGTGAACGCCGACAACGGCATATTGGTCCCATTCTTCGACATCGATCAGCTCGCCGAGCGCGTCATCGAGGCGCTTGCTCATCCACGCCGGTTCAAATCAACCCGAGCCAACGCGCGAGCGACGATCGTAAGAGATTTCAATCTGCGCAAGGTCTGCTTGCCAAAATTCCTCGACTTTTTGGGTCTCGAATCGGGGGCGTCGCAGAAAGATAATTCCGAACAAGTCCTCCTTCCGAACGAAGATCCGGCTTGATGGCGGCGCTGTGATCTCAAACCTCACGTTGCTAGACGCCGAGCGGCATTTCCAAGGGTTGGAGACCTTGTCGCTGCAATACCTGTCCGCTGGCGATGTCGGCCACGCGTTCAAGTTCGCTGACCGCCGATGTCGCGTTCTGCCGCTGGCGAAAGCCCATCATTACACCATGCGCGGCGAGATTACTTACCGCATGGGCTACATCGATGCGGCGCTCGCTGATATCGCGCGGGCCCTTGAGCTCGCACCCAACGACGTCGTCGCCAATCGCCGGATGCTGGCGTGGAATCACAAAGCGCCACGGATCGAAGCCGCGCGACGCTTGCTCGCTATAGAAGACGACTTCACCCATATCGCCGCGGCCATTGCCGCGTTGCGAAGGGTCGGACAAACGAATTTCGCTGCTTTTGATTGGACGGAGAACAAGATCCGGGGATGGGCGGTATGGAACCGCGGGCAACGGGCCCACATCACCATCGAAAGCGAGGGTGTCGTCGAGACGAAATGGCTCATTCCGGATCCCCTGCATCCTTTCGCCACGGAGGGCGCAAACGCTACGAGTTTTGTGTTCGATCGGCCACAATCTCGGACTTCGCAGCGTGTGGTGGCGTATGCGGGAACGACGGCATTTTACGATCGGCGCTTGCGGTCCAACGTTGAAAATCGCCAACAAGATCGCCAAGAGAAATACCAAGAGAAACACCAAGGGAAACGCCAAGGGAACCGCCGGGAGAACGGCACGAACGCTTCCCTTCCCGCGCTATCAAAGCCGCAGTCAGTTGGCGTCATCATTCCGGTCTATGCGGATTTTGAAGCAACAAAAGCCTGCTTGGCGAGCATGTTGCGCGAGCTCAGAGCCAAACGCAGCGTCCGCGTCGTCGTAGTCGACGATGCATCGCCAGATCTGCGCATCAAGCGCCTTTTGCGCTCGCTCGAGGGCGAGCCGCGCCTCAAACTGGTGAGGAACGAGCAAAACCTAGGTTTTGCCGAATCGGTCAACCGGGGCCTTGAAGCAGCCGGACGCGGCGACGTTATATTGCTCAATGCCGACACCATCGTGCCGCAAGGGATTCATCGCACGCCTCAAGGCGGCGGCGCACAGCGCTCCAGACATCGGTACCGTTACCCCGCTGTCCAATAATGGTGAGTTCACAAGCTTTCCAGTTCCGTTCCGCTCCAACCCCATTGGTACATACGCCGAAATTTGCGCAATCGATGCCATCGCAGCGAAGGCCAACGCCGGCTCGGTTATCGATCTGCCGAATGGCATCGGTTTCTGTCTCTATGTAACGCGCGCTTGCCTCGACAGTGTCGGCCGCCTGTCGGACGCTTTTCACCGTGGTTACTTCGAGGACGTCGACCTCTGCCTGCGCGCACGCGAATTTGGTTTTCGCAATGTTTGCGCTGCCTCTGTTTTTATCGGTCATGCCGGTTCGCGCTCATTTGGCGCCGAAAAACGCGCGCTCGTGGTGCAGAATCTCGACACGATCGAGCAGCGGTTTCCCAAATACCGTCCCGAATGCGCGGCTTTCATTAAGGCCGATCCGCTGCACCGCGCCCGCGCCGCTATCGAACGGGCCATGGTGAAACACCGCAAAAAAGCAACCCTTCTGCTCACGGGATCGGGTCTCACCAGAGCGGTCGCCGAAGCGCGCGCTACTGATCTCGCGGCAGATGGCGCCCTCGTGTTGCTTGCGGAAATTAGGTCAACCGCATTTGGCCCCGCCATGAGGATCTCAAATCCGGCAAAGGGAATTCCTCAATCCATTGAATTTGGCCTCGCAACACCGTCTCAACAAGTCGATGCACTCAACTATATCCGGCTTCTTGCGCCGGCGCGGATTGAAATCGCCGACACTGCAAAGATTCCGCTCGCGGTTCTTACTCCAATACTGCAGCTGAAATGCCCAGTGGATTTGCTTATCGCAGATGGTCGACTTTTGTGCCCGCGGGAGTTTCTGAGCCGCGACGCAAGCATCTGCAGTGCTCCCCGGACTGGTCGCCTTTGCGACGACTGCCTATTCGGTGTTGCCACGGTCCCGAGCCGGAATGTTGAAACCGCAAAAGACTGGACTGCGATTCGCGAAAAGCTCCTCAACCGAGCGCGCCACATTTATGCGCCAAGCCGCCAAGCCGCATCGTTCGCATCGCGCTTCCTCGGTCGGCGAAAAATCATCGCGCTAAAATCGCGGCGGCGCACATCCGCAAAATTCAGAGCTATTAACAAGACGGCATCATCCGAACAATCGATTGGGTTTGTCGTCGTCGGCGACGGTGTCGCCGAACATCGATTAATGCGATTTGTGGCATCGGCCATCAATCGTGAGTTGCCCGAGCGGCCCATCGTGGTCATCGGCGATACGCTCGATGACCTCGCCTTGATGAAGCTTGACAATGTGCACGTGACCGGCGCCGTTGAACGGGATGAGTATGACCGTATCTTGTTGCAATACGCCATCGGAAATCTGTTCATTCCGGTCAGGCGGCCATTGTTCGGGCACCCCAAAGTGACCGAGATTTCGGGCAAGGTTCCGACCGCATTTATTGATTGGTCGTTGGGCAAGGTTGCATCCCACGCGACGGATTTGGCTCTTAGTCCGTATCTGACGGACGACGAACTGGTGGCAACGCTCATTTCCTGGCTTTCGCGAAGCTAAGTCGATGGAAAATCGGGTGGCAAAATCGGTCGAGCACGCTACGCAGCAATTGCGGGCCGATTTCTTCCGCATCGATCGTGAGACCTTTTCCGGTTATGTCGCCGACGAAAGCAACCTCGATCAGCGCTTTATTGTAGAATTGCTGCTCGATGGCTACCCGTTCAAGGTAGGACGGGCGGACGCTTATGCAAACGAGCTCGCCATCGAGAATGTGGGCGATGGCTGTTACGCTTTCATCTTTACGCTTCCGGAATACGCGATCGACCAGGCCTCGGTTGTCGAAGTTCGCCTCGCCAATACCGGGATCCCGGTCGGAAATCCCATTGCGCTCGACAAAGCGGAAAACGACCAGTCCAAATCGCACCCGGCAAGCGACGTGCGCTGGCTCGGGGGGCTGCGCTTCGAGGGCTGGTGCGTCAGTCCCGCTGAGGATGCGCCGACGGTTACCGCCACGGTGGACGGCGAGCGAGTTGCGGAAGCGAAGGCCATTTCCTGGACCAATGTCGGCAAATTCGACAGTGCGAGGCTTGCTCGCCGATTCGATCTTTATCTACCGGAACGGTTTGCCGACGGCCGCGTGCGTCGCGTGCAATTCCTCTGGGAGAACGGGAAAGAGTTTCCTGGCAGCCCACTCTCTATCGTCGCCTTTCCGGATGGTCTCAAATCGACAATCGACCGCTTCAGCGAACTCGAATCCGAACGCGCGCGCGGCGAACAATTCGACCGCCTACTGCCCATGGCGATGCCGTTTTCCGAATATCCCAAGTGGAAGGCGCGTTTCCCCATCACCGTCGATGCAGACGCCGCGATGCCGATCGCGATCGCTTTGATTGGCCCAGGCGACCCGGAAGCCTCGCTTAGCAGTTTGCAGAGCGCCGAATTCCAAGATTGGGTCGTTGCCGCAATGCCGGAGGCCAATGGGCATCAAGCGGCCTATGATCCCGCACAATTGCACGAGTTTCTCGAGCAGGACGCCGAGAAATGCGATTATGTGATTTTCACCTATTCCGGCGCGCAGTTTAAGTCTGAAGTTTTCCAGCGCGTCAAAAGCGCCTTTGCGGATTTTCCCGACGCTCTGGCTGTCTACGGCGATTTCGATATCGTCGGCAGCGATGGCGCGGAATGGCCAGTCTGCCTGCCGGCCTTCGACTATGAGCGCTTGCTGGAGCAGGGCTACTGCGTGCATTTCTTTGCCCTGCCGATGAAAACCGTACTCGCCGCCGTCGCGGCGGGTGTTTCCGACCTCTATCGGCTGTTCATATTCGTGTTCGAAGCCAATTCGCAGCGCGACGGCAAGGTGATTCACATCCCCGGCGCCTTGGTAACGCTCCCTGCTCTCGACTTTACCGCCGATGGTCCGCTCCTTTCGCGCGCCGTAGCGGACCACCTGCGCGCCCGCAAGGTTACGGCTCATATCACCGAAGCGCCTCACGCGTTGTTTCCCGCGCTTCATGTCGTTCGAACACACTCTACAGGCTTGACGACAATCGTCATTCCGGTGCGCAACCGGCTCGAACTCCTGCAAACCTGCCTGTTTTCAATTCAGCCCGCGGTGGCGCACGGTAATGTCGAAGTGCTGATCGTCGACAATGAGTTCGACCGATCCGCAGATGATCAAATATCTCGAGAGCATAAAAACCAGTGGCATAAGCATTCTACCGGTATCGGGCGCGTTTAATTTTGCGTATTTGAATAATGTCGCCGCGCGACATGCGAGGGGCGACTTTCTGTGTCTGTTGAATAATGACGTGAAAGCGATCGACGACAAATGGCTACTTGAGATGCTAAGCCGCATCAGCGAGGACGATGTCGGCGCGGTCGGTGCACTATTGCTCTGGCCGAGCGGCGTCGTTCAGCATGGCGGCACCGTTGTGGGACCAAACTTCGCCGCTGCGCATGCCTTTTGTGATCGTATTTCTACTGACCCTGGTTACACTGATCTGCTTTGCGCCGCCCATGAATGCAGCGCGGTCACGGCGGCATGTATGCTAACCCGCCGGCGCGATTATCTCGATGCCGGCGGCATGGACCAATTGCACTTTCCAGTGAACTTCAACGATGTCGACTATTGCCTGAAATTACGCGCAAAGGGCAAGCGCATCGTGTTCACGCCTCATGCGCGGCTGTATCATTATGAGTCGGCAAGCCGGGGGGAAGATAAAGCTTCCGACCGCGCCGCCCGCTTTGCGCGCGAACTGCAGAACTTGCGAGCGCGCTGGGGCGAATATCTGATCGCCGATCCGTATTACAGTCCGATCCTGTCGCTTGACGCTACGCCATTTTCCGCCCTGGCCTGGCCGCCGCGGCCGCGGCGCGCCCGGATCACAGCTCTTCCGGTGCAAGCGGACATACCTCCTGGATTTTAGCCCCCATGTTGATGACTTGTAATTTTTTTCGGCCGATCCAGGGCGATGAGTTGCGAAAGAAGGACAAAGAACCCAAGTCGCAGTTGCGGATCAATCGTGCGGGAATAAGAAAGAGTTGATGGCACAAGTAGAAACCAAAATCCTCGATATCGGGGAGCCAGGTCGGATTGCGGTCAAAAAGGTGCTGAACGCCGGCTGCGGCGCTTACACTCCGGAACGGCTGCATGCGGCATTCCGAAACCCAGGCTGGAAAGAAGTGCGGCTCGACATCGACCGTGCGGTTCAACCGGATATCGTCGGTTCAATCGCCGATTTGAGTTCCATCGCGACCGCGAGCTTTGACGCGATTTGGTGTTCGCATAATCTTGAACATCTGCACACGCATGAAGTCCCGAAAGCACTCGCCGAATTCCGCCGCGTGCTCAAGCCGGACGGCTTCGCACTGGTCACCACGCCGGATCTTGAATCGATTGCCGGCCTTGTCATCGCCGGGCGGCTAGAGGAGCCAGCTTACCAATCGGCGGCCGGACCGATCTCGGCGCTTGATATGCTCTTCGGCCTGTCCACGTCGATCGAACGTGGCAATCTATTTATGGCACACAATTCGGGTTTCACGACGGACCGGATTGGGCGTTTGCTGGTCGCGAGCGGTTTCGCCGAGGTCCTCGCCAAGAGGGGGACATGGTACGATCTTTGGGCGCTTGCCCTTATGCCCGAGGCAGACAAAGCCCGCTTGTTGACTCATCTACGAGCCAACAACCTCGACTTGTTTCCTGATCTACCGGGAGTGTGATTTCGCAAGCTCCGCGAGACGGGTCGCAGCAAGCTCGTTACCCTGCTTGGCCGCCTTCTCGTACCAATGCCGCGCCAGTGTTTGGTCAGGATCGGTGCCCTGGCCGGCGCGATATGCGTCGCCGAGCGCAATTTGGGCCTCGGCCAAGCCCTGCTCCGCCGCCTTCTGAAACCAGGTCAGCGCTTTGGATGGTTCCGGCGCGCAGCCCTGACCCTTGGCAACCATGACAGCGAGATTATATTGCGAAACTCTGTGGCCGAGTTGCGCCGCCTGCTCATACCATCCAACCGCATTCGTGAGATCCTGCGGCACGCCTCGACCGGTGCAATACATGACGGCGAGCTGGAATTGGGAAGCGGCGTCATCGCTGTAGGCCGCACGCTCAAACCATTCGGCGGCGAGTTCGGGATTGCTCGGCACGCCTACGCCATTGAGAAGCAGCATCCCGAGTGCGAATTGCGCTTCCACTTGGCCCGCCTCTGCGGCCTTCTGATACCAGGCCAGGGCTCGGCGCGCATCGGGTGGCATAGAATACCTGCCGGAATGCAGATGGCCGAGATGCATGGCGGCTGGTCCAAAACCGGCATCTGCCGCCTGCGTGAGCAGCTCTTCCGCACGGTCGGGATCGCGTTCCGCGCCGTCGCCCCGCAGATGCAATAGCGCGAGCGTTGTCTTAGCGTCGGGATCACCGGTCTCCATGGCTTTGCGGATGAGATCGAGACCACGATCCGAATTTCGCTCGACCCCCTCGCCCGCCAAGTACAATCTACCGAGATGCACCTGCGCGGCCGAAATGCCGCGATCCGCGGCGACTTTGTACCACTCAATGGCCTTTGCCGAATCCCGCTCCACGCCAGTGCCTTTGGCGTAGAAGACCGCGATATTGTGCGCGGCAGTGGCATGGCCTTGCTCGGCGGCGCGCAGGAACCATCGCGCCGCCTCGCGGACATTAAGTGGCGTTCCCGTGCCGGTGGCATACAGTCGGCCGATCAGGAATTGGGACTGCACGTCGTCAAGCTCGGCGGCGCGCCGGTACCAATCCGCCGCCTCGCGCAGATCGGGTGCGACACCCTGTCCGCGGGTGTAGAATTCCGCAAGCGCGATGATGGCCGGGAGATAGTTCTGCCTGGCCGACTTGCGCAGATTTGTTTCCGCCCGGTCGAGATCTTGTGGCAGACCTTGGCCGCTGAGATACATCATTGCGGCATTGTATTGCGCGCGTGGCTCGCCAGCTTCCGCCGCCTGGACGAAAAGCCGGCCCGCCTGTTCCGGATCCTTCGGCCGGCCTTGGCCATTCTGATAAAGCGTTGCGACCGCCACCTGTGCGGGCGCACTACCTCTCTCGGCAGCCTTCTGATACCAATCAGCCGCGATCGCGTGATCGACCTCTACGCCAAGACCCTGATAGTAAATGTCGCCCAATCCAAATTCTGCTGACGCATTTTCTTGCGCCGCCCCCAGTAAAAGCCAGCGACGCGCTTCGTCGTAGTCTTTCGTGCAATTCCAACCACTGCGATACCTGTCGCCAAGAAGCGCCTGCGCTTCGGGTTTTCCGCCCTCAGCCGCCATGCGCAAATAGCGAAGCGATTCCTCCTGGTTTTTCTCGACAGCGATACCGTTGGGGAAAAGTAAGTCGAGGTTCCTTGTGGCCGCATCGCTGTTATGGGCCGAGGCTCTTTCCAACCACAGTTCCTTGCCGCCCGGCCATTTCTGCTCCGGCGTGCCGTGCATGTAGATAATGCCGAGCTGATATTGCGCTTCAAGGTGACCTTGCTCAGCGGCACGCTTGTACCAAGCCACAGCGTCGGGCCAATTGCGGTCTACGCCCTCTCCGCGCTCGTAAAGCAATCCTATGCGGTATTGCGCTTCGCTGTCGCCAAGATCGGCGACTTCGCGCCAATCGCACATCGCCTTGTGGAACTTCTTGGCGTCGTAAGCCTCGGTCGCCCGCTGTAAAAGCAGTGACCTCCGGTCTGTGGTGGAACCCGGACGTAACCGGTCGAGCAAGCCAAGCACGGTTGGGCCTCAGGGCTCACGCATGGATTCGCCAAACCCGGTCGTAATACCTCCAACCAAATAGGCGAGTGCAGAACGGGTCCCGACCTTCATGTCGGCAGTCAGTGTCATGCCGGGGATCAGCCTGAAAGTCGGCCCGACATTGATGAAGTTCATCGTATCGATGCCACAACGGACCTTGTAATACGGAGCAACGGACTTGCCGTCGTCATCCGTAGTGAAGGCATCATCGCTGATCCAACGGACTTTGCCCTCGGCGGCGCCGTGTTCCGCATAATTGAACGCTTCGATTTTTAGCGTGCATTTATCGCCGACGCGAACGAACCCTATGTTTCGCGAATTCGACATCAGCCTCTGCCTCAAGCGGCGTGTTCATTGGCATCAGCGTCAGGAATGGGTCTCCTTCCCTGAGCACCGAACCGACCGACAATCTCGCCACGGTCAGAACGATCGACGGCTCTTCAGCCGTCCACCGCACGAGATCCTGGTGCTTGGCCGCTTTTTCGAGCTGAGCTTTGGCCGCATCCAAGCTGCCTCTGGCCGCCACCAGGTCCTGACTAAGAGCAGCTCGCGTTTGCTCGATAAAGGCCTGCCTGTCGGAGTTCAGTGACGCTAACGTCTGCTGCGACTCGGTCAGACTGTTATTGTCGAAGTCCAGATTCCGCACCAGATCGACGTGCTGATCCTGCGAGATGAGCTTGTTGAGTTCCGACCCGCTGCCATGTTCGGCAAGAATCGTGCGCATGGTCTCGATTTGCTTGGCGATGTCTGATCGCTGCTGGTAGGCATTTTTATCCGTCTGGTATTTTTGGACTGTGGCCTCGGTTTCCTTGATCTTTGCGTCAAAACTCGCGAGTTGCGCCTTGTATTGGGCGATCTGCTGATCGAAATACGACTGGTTCATTGCCTGGTATTTGAGGACGTCCGGATCGGTGCTGTCCGCAAAGACCAGGGGTTTGTTGTCGAGCTGCGCCTGGTCGCGCTCGATCTGCGCTTCCAACCCAATGATCTGCAGGTGCAGTTGCTTGACGTCGGCCGCCGCAAATGTCGGATCGAGCGACGCTAATTGTTGACCCTTGGCGACTTCTTCTCCTTCGCGAACATCGATCGTCCGAATGATCGACGTATCGAGAGCCTGATAGACATTCAACGAGCGCGTGGGCACGACCTTGCCGCTGCCAGAAATAACCCGGTCTATCCTCGTCAGGGACATCCCAGCGATAGTGAGAAGAATAACGCCTGTGAGTGCCCAGACAGTAGCCTTCGCAAACCAAGGTTGCGGGGCCTCACGAATTGTCTCCGTCTCCGACTGAAACTGCCGGACAACTGTGATTTCTTTCGGATTACGAGACAAGGGTCGGTGTCCTCAAGGGAGGCTTGCGATTGACCGTAGCCAACACGCTTCGCGTCTGTTGATGCCAAAGGTCCCCGTAAATGTCGCAGCGACTGAGCAATTCGCTGTGCTTGCCGATATCGTGCACGCGGCCTTTCTCGAGAACCAGAATGGCATCAGCATCGACCAATGACGTCAGCCGGTGCGAGATGATAATCATGGTGCGACCATGGCCGATGCGAGCCAAGTTGGCGTTGACAATCGCCTCGCTGTCCGCGTCAAGCGCGCTGGTCGCTTCGTCAAGGATTAGAATTTTCGGATCGGTAATGAGTGCACGTGCAATGGCAAGCCGCTGCCTTTGACCGCCCGATAGATTCGGCGAACCTTCATAAACGTGGGTTTCATAGCCGCGCGGCAGCTTGTCGATAAATTCCTCAGCGCCGGCGAGCCGCGCTGCACGCACGACTTGGTCATAGGTCGCGTCGGATTTTGCGGCAGCGATGTTTTCGCGGATCGTGCCGCTAAACAGGAAGTTTTCCTGCAAAACAACACCGAGGCTGGAGCGGAGGTGATCGACGTCAAATTCGCGGACGTCGACACCGTCCATCTTGATGAGACCCTCATAATTGGAGTGGAGCCGCTGCAACAGACGGGTGATGGTGGTTTTGCCGGATCCGCTGCGGCCCATAATGCCGAGCGTGCCGCCCTCGGGGATTTCAAACGCTACATTTTGCAGCGCCGGACTGACCGCACCCTGGTATTTGAATGTTACCCCCGAAAACTCGACTCTACCGCGGAGCGGCGCGAGAACTCCGTTGCCGGTGCGACCCTCTTCGGCCGGTCGGTTCACGAGACCAGCCACCATGCCGACTGCGATGCGCGCTTCGTCCAATTCTGTGACGAGTTTGGCCATCTGCGTGAGCGGAGCTGCGACCCGCTGCGATAGCAACATAAAGGCGAATAGCGAGCCGACGTAAACCGGATCGGTGTTCGACATCGCGAGATAAACACCGAGCGCGAATGAGGCCGTGAGCGAGAAGCGATCGATCGCCTTCACAACCGCGTAGATCATATTGGCCGTCATGTCGGCGGAAAATTGCAGGTTCGCAACACGCGCCACGTGCACGTCTGAAATATGCCGCTGCCGGGCGTCAAGCGCGAGCGACTTGACGGTACGAATGCCCTGGACGGTTTGAACAAGAAACGATGCGTATTCCGTCGACGCCGCCACTGCAGCGCTCACTCTCCGGCGGGCAAGCGGCATCAAGGCCAGTATCCAGATGACGATAACGCCGCAGCATCCGAGCACGACGGCCGTCATTGCCGGACTGAAGAAGAACATGATCGGAATGAATATCAGCAACGTCGTGGAGTTGAGCACGGTGCCGAATAATTGCCCGACCAGGAAAGTGCGGATTTTTTTGAGTTGCCAGATATCAGTTAAGGTCTGGCCGGCTTGCGTCTTCTCGAAGTAGTCGATCGGCAGATTTAGCATCTTCTCGAACACGTAAGTGCTCAGCTTCACGTCAATCCGTCTCGTCATGTGCAGGACGAGGAACTGACGCAGATACGTGAAGATCGCATCAAAAACGATGAGTACGAACATCGCCACGCAAAGCACGAAGAACGTGTTGTAGGCTTTGTAGGTAAGAACGCGATCCGCCATCAACCGCCAGAACATAATCGGCGTCAGCGCCAAGAGGCTCATCATGAAGGCGCAGATCGCGACATCGCGCACGACCCAGCGTTCACGGAACAGCAGAGCGGTTACCAATCCGATGCTGAAGGGCTGCTCTTCGTCATCGATTTCATAATTGCGTTTGACGAGGAGGACTTCTCCCGTCCAGACGTCTTCAAACCGCGTGCGATCGAGGGGCAAAAGCGCGTCCTCGTCTGCAGCGCTGGGATCTTGCAGCACAACGTACGGCGCGCCGCCGTCTCCGGTGTGAACTCGCTCCAGGACCATGCTGACCCCGTTGCGCAGCCGCACGATCGCCGGCAACGTGTTTTTCAGCTGGACCAAGTCATCCCAATGGAGCTCGACGAGTTTAGCCGTGAGGCCGCAAGACTTGGCACATTTGATGATTTCCGAAAACGACACCTCAGTATTGGGCAGGACGTTGTCATGGATAAGCTTCGCGACCGACAGGTGAATGCCATGGCGGCGCGCAACAATCACGAGCGATGCAAGGCCCGAGGGAGCCGGCGTGTGTTCCAGATCAATTGAACTTACGGGCATGGGCGGCGAGCCGGCTTCGGCTTCGATTGGCAGTTTTGCGTTCATAGCGAATCCACGTGGGCTATTGGATGGGCTGCTGTCTTGAACGAAAAGCGTGCGTCACCCTGACATTAGGCTTGTAATGGGCCGCTATTATGGCTCGCTACCGGGGCCTCTTCAACCGCGCCAAGCTTATTATACTTGGCAGCTTGGCTAAACATTCGGCAGGCCGCGCCCATTAAGATCGTTAATCGTGATTAAGTTCGTGCCGTGCAATTTTCGAAAAGCGCAACCGCAAGGTACCGGAACCGATCCGCCAAAAAGGGCAATTTGAGCGGATGGCGTTTAGCTGCCCCGAGTACTGAGATATCGCCTAATGAGATATTTTGTCTCGCGAACTTATTTGTCTTGCAAATTCAAACGCTTTGGCGCCTGCCACTTACGATTGCAATGCAGCACAGCTTGCGTTGCACACGGGACGTTGCACGTTTCTCCTTTGCTGCAATGCAGCAGGAAACCACTTTCATAGCGAGTACACCGCACTGTCATTAAAGCTTCGCAAGCAGAATAGCTTCTTTCTAAGCAACTGTAGTCGCACCGAAATTTCCAATTATCCAGTCCAGCATTTGCCTAATTATTCACTCTTGACTCGCGCTATCCCGCGAAGCGAAAATACGATTAATCAACCGTTTACAAGACATGCAGGCGGCGGACCGTCCTCTATAGTGGAGATCTGTTGTGGCAACATACAATCTGACCGAATCGGATTTGAGCGGCCTGTTGCTATCGGACGGTATCGGTCCGGATGTCACGAACTCCATTATCAATTATCTTGAGAAGACGGGAGTTTTCACCGGACCCGGAAGCACGGCGGTCGTGCAGGAAAGCGGCTATCCTCCGCTTGACTCGGGCACCCAAGTTCTCCTCGTCGATTCACCCACAGCAACAGTTGCAACGAACTCGACGCTGAGCGCGATCGTTGATGTCGCGGATGCGACTCTGACGGTAACCGGAAGCAACAATGTGATGGTTGCCGCGGGCGACGGCAATGACAGCATTACATTGAGCGGCACAACCGGGAACGACGTTGTGCAGGTCGGATCCGGCAACGACACAATCATCGGCGGCAGCGGCGCCGACAGTATCTACGCTGGCGATGGCAATGATTCCATTCAAGCCGGTGGCGGCAATCGCGATCTTGTCCATGTCGGCGACGGCAACGACACAATATTTGGTGGTGGCGGTAATCTGGATACGATTGTCGCTGGTAGCGGCAACGATTTCATCCAAGCCGGCAATGGCAATAGCGATTTTGTCAAGGCCGGCGACGGCAATGACACGATTGTCGGCGGCAACGGGAATTCCGACACGATTACCGCTGGCGACGGCAACGACACAATATTCGGTGGTAGCGGTAATTTGGATCACATTACCGCGGGCGGCGGCAACGACTCCATTCAGGTTGGCCTCGGCAATGACGATTTGGTCAAGGTCGGCGACGGCAATGACACGATTATCGGCGGCAACGGGAATTACGATACGATTACCGCCGGCGATGGAAATGACAGTATCGTAGGGGGCAACGGCAATCACGACCTCATTACGGCCGGCTCCGGAACAAACACGATCTACGCCGGCAATGGCAATTACGACACGATTAATGGCGGCAATGGCAGCGACGTGCTGTATGGCGGTTCGGGAAATCATCAGGTTCTAAATGGTCAGGGTAGTAGCGATACCCTCTATAGCGGCACCGGGAATGACACCCTGAACGGCGGTGGCGGTAATGACGTGTTCAACATCGGCACATCAGGCAACGACACGATTAACGGCGGGAGCGGCCACGACGTCGTTGACTTCAACAATGTCTCTACCAATGCCGACATCACCACCAGTGGCAATGTGACGACGGTCACCTTCGCCAGCACCGATCAGACGATGACCATCAAGGGTGTCCAAGACCTGGTGTTTACGGATAAGACCGTACCCATCTAGCGCTGGTTGCTGCGACAGCAATAACCGCCCTGCTAGCACGCTTGCCTCCTCCGACGTGATGCTTGTGGTCGTTGGAGCCGTGAAAGCGCTAGATGCAAACACGAGCATCAGCAAGACAGCCACCTGCAGCGCATACCTTGGTATTCCTCTGCCTGATGGCGGGCGATCTCCCGGCGGGGAAATTATAGCCAGGCAAGTCTGGTGAACACCCGTTATCGCTAACAGTTCTGAAATATCTCAATTGCGTTTTACGGCATCTGCCGATCGCGATCGCCCGATCTGACGTTGCAAGAGGGGGCACTCGACCGTTGCTTTCATTGTTTTTTAAGTGGCTGGGCAGCACCCTGTCGCACAGGGAGTGTGCTCAATGGCCACGTTGGCAATCGCTGCCTTGGTGCTCGGCGCCGTTCTTGGCTTGCGCTACAACGCCTGGGCTTTATTGCTGTGCCTTTGCGCCACCGTGCCGGTCATGGCGGCCGTCACGATGATGTCCGGGGGTTCCATTTCATCCACCGCAATCGAAATCATTCTCGTCCTCGCCAGCACGCAGGTCGGCTATCTGGGCGGCGCTTACGTTGCTCAAATCGGTCAGACGCGACGTTCATCGCGATCAGCGCCCTTTGTCGTCAATCGCCAAATCTGAATCAGCATCGTGGCGGGTTGTCCTCGGCGGCCCGGATATCGGCCAGCAAGACTGGTCAAGCCTGCCCAATTAGAGATTTCAGAAAGCGCTCACCACAGACGCCAGCCGGTACGAGGCCGCACGGCCGAGTGCCATAGGACGGCAGCGGGTTGCTAGAGAGCATAGATTCCAAAAACGCTGCTCAACGTCGGCAAGCCAATGCGAACACGACTCGCGCGAGAAGTATGCCGGCGAAATCGGTACGTCGGCCGGCGGCAACTAATTTCGATTGAATGAGCGGCATCCCGTCACAAAATCCGTAACTGATTGCCAGCGATCACAAGACAGGTCAGTTTGCCGGTCGCATAAGCGCCGGTGTCGATGTTGATCCGGTTTGGCCGAAAGTCCGGCTCAAACGCCGGCGTGTGACCGTGCACAATGATCTTGCCGAAGTCATCGCGGCAACTCAGAAACGGCTCGCGAATTTCCAACAGATCCGCTTCGCGCTGCCGCTCGAGCGGCACACCAGGTCGTACGCCCGCGTGCACGAAGTAGAAGTCGCCATAGCAGGCGTAAGGGCTAAGATTTTGCAGGAAGTCGCGATGGTCCAGCGGCAGCGCATTCGCGAACGCTCGCGCCACTTCGCCCTGCTCGCTCGGTCCAGCCGAGACCGGCGGCTGCATTCCATAGGACATCATCGTCTCGAATCCGCCGAGCCGTCCCCACGTGCCGAGAAAGGCGGGATTGTGCAGGAAGTGTAACGGGTAGGTTTCGTGATTGCCCCTGATGAACACCGCGCGGCGGGTGCGACTGCGGTCGATGAGGCGCTCAAGAACCTCCCTGGAGCCCGGGCCGCGGTCGATATAATCGCCAAGAAAGACTTCTATGATCTTCGAGTTTGGCTTCTGCACCGCGTCGGCGTCGATTTGCCCAAGCAGTTCGTCCAACAGGTCAACGCGTCCGTGAATGTCGCCTACGGCATAAATTTGCAAGCCTTCGGGGATCGAAGGTAACCGCTTATTTTCTCTGCCGATAAGCGACTTCCACACCTCATCACCCTACTGCAGGCAGTTTCGATCGCTCGAAGACACCGCTGGCATGTGATGGAATTTGCAAAAATCCTAGCGTGATCGACCCTGCCACACCTTCGATTTGGTCCGCCACGCGGGTGTCACGGACAGCCGAGAATACTGCACTGCAAGCAATTCTCGACGACGTCGCAGAGCTCGCGGATCTCGCGAATACCGGGACCATCAGGCTCAAAGTCGCCTACGGAATTGCCGACCGAGAACGCCCGCACAAAAGCGGAGCGGTTGCCAATCGGCGGCGCGACGATCTCGCCGTATTCTTCCATCTCTTCGACGAGTTGACGCCCCTCGAGCGTCCGCTTGTCGACGCGATTGGGCACCATGACGACATGGAGGCGATCGGCGCGGCGAGCGCGGACCGCACCGACGATTTCCAGCGTTCGATTGGTCGCTTCAAGATCTAAACCCGACGGCAGGACTGGAATGATCGCAAGATCAGCGAGCGCGATCGAGGCGGCAAGGGAATCGTCGGAAGGCGGCGTGTCGACAACGACAAAGTCGTGATGAACGCGCCGCACTGCCGACGCCCATTCGGCGACCGGTCTTCCTGATAAAAATGTGATCTCCTTGACGGGAAAGCGTAATCCCCCAAGCGCCGCCCATTCACAAGCCGAACGCAACGGATCGGCGTCGATGAGGACGACGTCACCGCCGCGTTCATGGATTTCGGCAGCGATCGAGACAGCGATCGTTGTTTTTCCGACACCACCTTTGCGCTGAGTAACCGAAATGCGCCTGGTCGAGTTGCGCCGCTGGTCAGTCACTAAAGCCACTAAGCTGTATCCCTGCACCGCCCCTCATGGCTGTTCTAGCAGAGCGAGGCCCAGGGCGGGAATAGACAGAGCCAATCTCCCCTTTCCCACCTTGCCTCCAACTCACACTGCCCCATCCATATCTGGTATTACTCACCGGCTAATAACCCAAGATTCAGCGCCATTCTCGGTGAATTGAACCGGCATCGCCATGGAGCCAGCCTCATTAAGAGCCGAGACCAGGCGGTAGCGATGTTCCGGCTGGGTCATGAACATCAAGAATCCACCGCCACCGGCACCGGATACCTTGCCGGCGACGGCGCCGTTTTTGAGCCCGAGCTCGAAAATCCCCTCCACCTTGGAATTGGACACCGACTTCGAGGTCCGACGCTTTGCTTGCCACGAGCGGTTGAGGACTTGGGCGACCTGATGGATATTGCCGCCGAGTAATGCCTGCTTCATTTCGAGTGCATCGGCTTTTAATTGATGCAAAGCGTCCACGGCGCCCTGATTGTTTTCGGTAGCCGCTTTGACCTGATCTTGAATGATGGCCGAGGCGCGCGATTGTCCGGTGAAGCACACGATGATCGAGGCTTCGAATTCGCATAGATACGACCTCGAGATCCGTAACGGATTGACGATCACCCGGTCACCGGACAGGAATTCCATGTAATTGACGCCGCCGAAAGCGGCCGCGTATTGATCCTGACGCCCACCAGCGAGTTTGGCGTCGAACCGCTCGATCTCGAACGCGAGGTGAGCCACGTCGTAACTGCCGAGCGGCAGACTAAACGCAGACCGATAAGCCTCCACCAGAGCAACAACGAGGGCCGAAGATGCGCCTAATCCCGAGCCGGGAGGCGCGTCGACAGTTGAGGTGACGGTCAAAGCATGGATCTTGCCGCCAAGAAACTCACGCACCATGCGATTGTAGACGGCGCGGTGCAGGATCAAACCGCTGTCGAGCGGCAGTTCCGCCGCGAGTGGCACGGTGTCCTCGTGTTTGACATCATGCGCCGAGAAACACAGCTTCTGATCGTCGCGAAAGCTCAGATTCTGCATAGGCGTAGCGCGAAATCGTTGCGTTGAGGATGGCGCCGCCATACGTATCGCAATAGGGCGAAAGATCGGTGCCGCCGCCGGCGAGGCCAAGGCGCAGCGGCGCGCGCGCACGAACGCTCAAGCCTAGTCCGTGCCGAGGTTTGGCGCGGCTGTCGATCGCAACCGCAATTTTCGCACCAAAGGAATTGGTTCGTAAAAAAGCGGGTATATTCACGGCGGCCTCATCTCATTAAGAAAAAGATAATGCCGCGGGGAGAGTTAAAGCCCCGCTAAAATCGCTCTCTAGCAATGTCATTACAAAGAGAAAATCCCTGCCGGAATACGGAACAAGGATTGACCGATGATCTAGACGACCTGTAAGCCCCGCCGCCAGGCGGGTTGCCGTTTCAATTATTCGCTCACGCTGCTCTTTTTGGTGCTCTGTCGGCGTGATCAATAAGAAGCGAGCAGAGCTTTGCCCCTTCGGCACTACAAATTTCGATCGACCAGCCGACCCAGTCTCGAGAAATAGCGTTCTTTAAAAGCGCTGATTTCTCTTCTGCATATCGGACGGCGCTGGGCGTACTTTTGAAGTCACCGCCAACGTAGTCATATATTCTTCCTTCCTCACTGGTGTAGTCGAAGAAGAAACGCATCTCATTCACCCATCGCGGTTTCTGCATATATCTCTTAGCGACGAGCCAATGCAAAACGACTAAGTAGACCACTAAATATTGAACTACTGTCCAAAAGAACGACGGCAGGCCGCCCGTGCGCAAAGTAAACAACTCGCCTACTGAGACGCTCCAAGTTGATTTTTGCTGCAGCAGGGCAACCACCCGCTAGATTTAACTCTTGCGGTTTGGCGACAACGCCAGCGACTCCACCACGCGCACGATTGAGCGCCGCAAGGCGGGATGTTTGATCTTCGTGAACGCCTGCGCCAAGGCTACTCCATCGGGCGTCGTTGCAAAACGTATCACATCGGAAACGCCTAGAACTTCGCCGCGTTTTTGCCTGCGGTCCGTGACTTTTGCTGCGCTTTCAAAGAAAAACTCCACTGGAGCTTTTAAAACATGCGATATCTGTTGCAAACGGCTCGCGCTGACTCTGTTCACCCCTTTCTCATATTTCTGAATCTGCTGGAATGTTATTCCAAGCTCGTGGGCAAGCGTTTGCTGCGACATCCCGAGCATCAGTCTGCGCATGCGAATACGGCTGCCAACGTGGAGATCCGTGGGATTTTGACCGTTAGCAGCCATTGACGCCCCTTCAGGCTTCAGGAGATTTGGTGCGAGGGGCTTTTCTGAACCGCCCCTCAATGCCGCTCGCTGGTACGCCTACAAATGGTAACTGATTTGCCGATGTTTTGGCTAGAAGCCTGACAAACAAAGATTGGAATCATTGGGGATTATTCGTCCAAACGCACAAGCCATGCCGTAGGGCTATCGCCGCGCCTCTACCGTGTCGAGGATGGAAACGACGGCGTTCGGCAGCGACTTCGCGATGTTGCAATGCACCGTGTGCGTTCGCTGAAAACTATGACTCGGTCAAAGTATCTACTAATGACTCTGTCGAGTGCGGCGCCATCGGCTCGTTCCGCTGGCTGCTACGCAGTCGTGACCAGGGACCTGCAGTCATCGCCGTTGATGAAGGCTCAGCAGGGACAACCCGGTTGCGCCCCTCATTCTTTGCGCGATAGAGCGCGGCGTCGGCACGCTTGAGAAGTTGGTCGACGTTTTCTCCTGCTTGCCATTCGGTGACACCAAAACTGCAGGTAATCGACGTTGCGCCACTGGACGTCGCGAACGAAGCCGCGGCGAACTGATGCCGAAGCCGTTCGGCAAGATCGATGCCTGCGGAAAGTTCTGAATTGGGAAGCAGAATTGCGAATTCTTCGCCACCGAGACGGCCAACGATGGCGCCTTCTCCAGGCAGTTCCTGGCCGATAAAGCGCAAGACCTGATCGCCAACGTCGTGGCCGAACTGATCATTCACTTGCTTGAAATGATCGATGTCGAACATAATCGCGACCGGCCGTGATGCGTGAATCGCCTTTCGGCATAACTGATGACCCTCGTCAAAAAATGCCCGGCGATTTCAAAACTCCGGTCAACGAGTTAGTTCTCGACAGCCGAATGAGCTTATCCTGAAGACGAACAATCCGATCGGCCGAGCGCAACCGCGCCTGAACCTCCTCGGCGACAAGTGGCTTCTTGATGAGCTCATCAGCCCCACTATCGATGGCGTTGGCGTGTTGCCTCTGCTCCGAATTGGAAGACATAAGAATTATGTAGATCGCGCGATTGTAGCCGGACAGCAGACGCGTTTCCCAGCACAGCTCGAACCCGGACATGGTATCGAATTCTGCACTGGTCATCAGCACATTCACATCGAGGTTCGATTTGATGAAATCGAGCGCGTGGTCGGGCTCGGCAAATGCCGTTACGACGTGATCGTCGCCCTCCAGCATCTGGGAAACCGCCTTAAGTACGGTCCGGCTCGGATCAACCACGACGATGTGCACGGCAAAACCGCCCTAATGGTTGGGCCAGCAGTAGCCTGCCCGCGCTCGCCGTCCCATGACGGAGCGCACCGGAAGATAGGCATAGTTCCGTGAAGCACGCGTTTATGGTGCAAACGCGGAAGTACGCGCAAAAAGGTCTACAGCGAGGTTCGGTTAACGAGCCGTTAACGAGAATCACCTGACTCTGCGACGGCAGAGGGCCCCGTCATGATCGTATGGAACGCCGCAGAAGGATCCTGTCCGGTCCCCGATCAGACATTAGGCGAACTTTACCGCGCCGGACCAGAAGGCTTGGGGAGGCTTATCGCCACCGTTCCCCCGGCAACGCGGGCCCTACTGGCCATTTATTGCTTCCGGCGTGCTCACCTCGCCTCAATTGGCCTTGCCATTGCCGAGGGATGTGAAAGGGATGACTTAATGATGGTTGGCGGCAACGCAGGAGCTGCCCTCTTCGACCGATCGCGGGAGCCGGTCGCGCAGTCCGAACCCGAGTTGCTTTTCGCGCGCCGCCGGAAGATCACCCTGTCAACCGGTCCGCTCTATCAAAACTCGACGGCGTCGGAGCAGGATACCCAGGATTAGTTGCTGGCGCATTGGGCGATGCCTTGGGCCGAAACAGCGCCAGCTCTCACTCCGGACGAAGCCATTCAGTTTCAGTTCAGCATATCGGCACTCGCCGCGTGCTCGATCTAACCGCACGCGCGGTCGAATTCCCAACGAGTTAGTCTGTTAAGCAAAGCGAACCCGTAAGCAAGCGGTTCACGCATGTGAGCACGGATGAGCCCGCACTTTGCCTTTGCCATTCCACCGACCCCACTCGTTCTGCAGCATCTGACCGCAACGCGTTATCACAGCAGCTCATCTCGTCCGCTACAACACAGGCTTAACAAGGACAGAAGAAGGACCGCCTCCGGATCACAGTAAATAATCGATCACGCGATGATCCGCTCTCTGCGGTTAGCAACACTCATTCGGTTCAATCAACCTTTGCTCAATTTGTAAAAGAATTATCGTCTCATTTATCCAAACAATACACGCTGCATAAACAATACGGTTTCAAGCAATTTTCAGCATAGACGTAGAACTCCATACATATTCATTCATTTCATACCACCGCCGCCCCACACTCGGAAAATAATAATTCAGAGCGCCAACAGGGGGCGACTGTGCGTGTCAGTACGATCGTAATGATCGGTTTTGCAATTGTGTTCGGAGTGCTTGCGGTCTTTCTCTCGCAAGCATGGCTGAATAATCAAGCCGATCAGCGACTCAAAAGTCTTGAGGCACAGCAGCGAAAACCGGAGGCTCCGGCGCGCACCATCGTTGTGGCAAGCAAGCCGCTGCGCTTCGGTGATGAGTTAACCGCATCGTCGTTGCGCGAGATTGCTTGGCCTGACGCAGCGCTTCCGGCGGGAGCGTTTGCCAGGATCGCGGACATTCTCACCGGCAAGCGGATCGTCCTTGGACCGATCGACACCAACGAGGCCATTCTGAATGCCAAAATTACCGGCCCGGGACAGCGCGCTACGCTTTCCGCGATGCTCGGCGACGGCATGAAAGCCGTCACGATTCGCGTCAGCGACGTCGAAGGCGTAGCGGGCTTCGTCTTGCCGGGCGACCATGTCGATGTCTTGCTGTCGCGAAAGGAGAAAGATGAATCGTTTAACGACGTCGTCATCCAGAACGCTCGCGTGCTCGCCATCGATCAACTCGCCGACGAACGCAGTCAGACACCGGCGGTTGTCCGAACGGTAACGCTCGAAGTCAATATCGCAGACGGCCAAAGAGTTGCGCTTGCGGCCACAGTAGGGACGCTGTCGCTGGCGCTGCGGAAAGCGGGTGAACTCGTCGATCAAAATACGCGCCGCATTACGCCAATCGACTTCGGAAAGACGGCAGCTCAGGACGGCCGCTTCATAAACGTTGAGGTCAATCGACCTTCTTGGAAGGAACGGACTCAATATTCTGTGCCGGTCGAAGGCGCGGCATCGCGTTCAGCTGCGCTCGTGCCTGTCGGCCGTGTGCACGAGGGATCCGAGATTCGGGAATAAATGAGCTATGGAACTGGGGCAATACGGGGAGAGTGGCGTGTTGAAATATCATCAGGGAAAAGTTTCTGCGCGTGCGCAGATACGGATTAGAAAAAGCAAAACGAGCCTGCGCTCAGTGCTATTGCGCACGTGCGTCAGCATAGCGCTGGCGATTCCGGGTACGACATCATTCGTCGGGACAAGTCAGGCGCAGCAACAGCTGACAGTCATCAGCCCGACTCACACCACGACGGTGAGCGTCACCATCGGCAAGTCGCAGGACGTGCGCACCGACCAGACCTTTGCTGACATCGTCGGTCGGCGATCCGGATGTTGCCGATGCCAGTCCGCTGACCGACCATACGATCTCGATCCTCGGCAAGAAGATCGGCACTACGCGCGTCTCGGTCTACGACCAAGACAAGAAGCCGGTCGGCATCTTCGACGTCGAGGTGTCCTATGACGTTTCCCGGCTGTCGGTCGAAATCGCCCGCGCAACCGGCGGCGGCATCAGGGTCTCCTCGGTCAACGGCCGCATCATGCTCAGCGGCAAGGTCGCCGGACGCCGTCACGCTCGACAAGGCGGTGCAGATCGCGCGGCAGTTTGCGCCCGACATCATCAACACCGTCGAGGTGACGCAGGCGCAGCAGATCATGCTGGAAGTGCGCTTCATCGAGGCTTCGCGCGCAGGCCAGCCGCGAATTGGGCGTGCAATGGAACGTGTTCGGCCAATCGGTGCTGGCCAATGTCGGCAATCAACTTCCGGCATCGCAGCTGCCGTGACCGCGCCGAACGGATCTTTCCAGCAGCCGGCGCTGAACGGTGCCGGCATCGGCGGACCAAACATGTTGCCTTCGACGCTGCGACGATTTCGCCGGTGGTGGCGGCCGGCGTGCTGTCCGGCGCAACCCGTTCGGCTTCCTGGTCGGCCAACTAATCGGCGGATCGAACCCACTCGATGCAGACTCAACGCGCTTGAGCAGAAGGGCCTCATCCGCGAACTCGCCGAGCCCAATCTGATGGCGCTCTCCGGCGACACCGCAAGCTTCCTCGCCGGCGGCGAATTCCCGATCCCGGTGCCGGGCAGCTTGGCAGCAATCACGCATCGACTACAAGAAATACGGCGTCGGCCTTGCCTTCACGCCGACCGTTCTCAAGGACGGCCTGATCAATCTCGTGATCAAGCCGGAGGTCAGTCAGATCGATCCGAGCCATTCGGTCTCGATCGCCGGCATCTCGGTGCCGGCACTGATCGTGCGCGAGGCCTCGACCACGCTCGAATTGCGCGACGGCCAAAGCTTCATGCTCGGCGGCCTGCTGCAGAACATGAGCCAGACCAATGCAGGATCAGCTGCCGTGGCTCGGCGACGTGCCGGTGCTCGGCGCCCTGTTCCGCAGCTCCGCCTACCAGAAGAACGAGACCGATCTCGTGATCGTGGTGACGCCCGCATGTCGTGCAGTCCGTTGCGCGCCGCACGGATCCGATTCACACGCCGCTCGACAGCACGCTGCCGCGGCAACGACGTCGACTTCTTCCTTGATGGGCAATGCCGAAGTCAGTCCGGCCCTGGCCCGGCTCGCCGCCGGCGCGCTGAACCGGCCCTATGTCGGCCATATCCTCGATCTGCCGAAAAAGGGAGGCTTCTATGTTTCGGCCAAGGACTAAGAGCGCTGCACCGCGCGCTTCGCAGTCGCGTTCTCTCGCTCCCTGCTCGCCGGCTGCTCCGATCATCTACTTTGATCGGCGCGAAACCATCGCTCTCGGAGCCGGCGACGCAGTCGCCGCCAACGCGATCGAGCAGACGAACGATCCGTGGCCGCGCAATAGCGGCAACAGGAATCTGACGTTCAATGGCCAACGGATGCAACGCGCCGTCGAGTGCTACCGCGATCGATAAAGTCACGCCGCCAGTAGACATCAACCCGGCAACCGACGCTGCCGTTGCCGGCATCAACGCCGACGCCCGCAGCTCCGGCGCTGTGATAACAAAGTCGCTGTCAGCATGACCGCGCAATCCGGCTAGCGGCACTTCAGCAGGCGGCACTGCAACCGGCAACGACCAACCAGCCGATGAATGGTCTGAGGCAATAAGTCGTATCCAATGGCGATCAATCGGACAGCTGCGCAATCGAACCAGGCGAATAGTGGTCATCGTGACCGCCGACGAGGCTTTCGAACAGTCCGTTCGCGCGACGTTCGGAGCAGCCCGCAACATCGATCTCGACGTCATCAAGGTACGCTGTCTTCCAGATCGAACGACCTCGATTTAACGGCCGCGACTGTCATCGTCATCGATCTCGATAGCAGCTGACGAAGCCGAGCTTGCAGCGCTCGAAGCGTTTGATCGACGCGGTTTGGCCGACTGGCCACCGGTCGTGGCGGTGACGCGAGCGTTTCGATCAGGCGCTCGCGCGCCGCTTCTGCAGATGCGGGTCGCCGATTTCCTGGCCAAGCCGGTGCTCGCCGATCGAACTGGTACGCGCCTGCGCGCGCGTGCCGCCAAACCGTCAGCAAGCGACAGGGCCGACGGAAGCGCAGATCTTCACCTTTCTTGCCGGCCGTCGGCGGCGCCGGCGTGACGACACTTGCGGTGCAGACCGCGATGCTGCTGCTCAACAGCGGCGGCCGCGCAAAAACGGCGACCTGCCTGGTCGATCTCGATTTCCAGCACGGCGCCTGCGCCGATTATCTCGATATCGAGCCACGGCTCAATCTCGGAGAAATCGAGCCGCGTCCGGAACGGCTTGACCGGCAGTTGCTCGAGGTCATGCTGTCCTATCATGCTTCCGGTCTAGCTGTGGTCGCGGCGCCGAATCGCCCGGCGGAAATGCGCTCATTCGATCCGGACGTCGTGACGCGGCTGCTTGATCTCGTTTCTTCCCACTTCGACTACGTCGTGTTCGACATGCCGCGAACCTGGTTCTCCTGGACCGACAATGTGCTGCTCGGCTGCAACAAGCTCTTCATTGTCAGCGAGACCGACGGTGCCTGGCCTGCGGCAAGCCAAGCAGCTGGTGGCGGCCATCCGTGAGCGGCTCGGCGAAAACGTGAGCCCGCAGGTCATCATCAATCGCTTCGAGCAAAGCCTGCTTCTCGGCCGGGCTGCGCCGCGAGCGATATCGAACAGGTCGATTGGCGGGCCACTGCTGTCATGCGTGCCGAATGACTATGCCCTGGTGCGCGAAGCGATCGACCGCGGCGTGCCGCTCGACGACGTCAAGCCGGGCAATAAAATCACGGTGGAGCTGAAGAAGCTTATCCTTCTAAGGAAACGATCAGCACCGACAAAATGGCCGACATGTCGGAAAGGAAGCTTAAATCGTCATGGGCACGATCGTTGTCATGGGCGCGTTCCTAGCCTTGCCAACATGCTGCCCACGTAAAGAGAAAATGCATGGCCAGTCGTTTCTCAATCCGCCGCGTCGCCGCTCCGGACCCGGTCCCGGCAGTAGAAGAACGCGTCGCCGGAAGACGAGACTCAGGACGTCGCGCCGAGCATTATGCCAGAGTCCGCGCCGCGACCCCGACTCCGGCAAGCCGCTGCTGAGCGAGAAGCTCCTCGACGCCAAGGTGCGCCTGCATCGCCGGTTGATCGAGGAAATCAACCTCTCGGCGCTGGAAAAGCTGCCGGAAGAGGAAATGCGCAAGCACGTGCAGCGAACTTGTTTCGCAATATGTGCTGACCGATACGGCTCGCGCTCAATGCCGCAGGAACTCGACGACTTCGCCTCGGAAATTCTCGACGAGATGACCGGGCTGGGCCCGCTCGAGCCGCTGCTCAAGGATCCCAGCCGTCAACGACATCCTCATCAACGGCCATGAATGCGTCTACGTCGAGCGCCGCGGCGTGCTCGAACCGACCCTCGTGCGCTTCAAGGACGAAGCGCACCTGCTGCGCATCATCAATAAAATCGTTTCGGCGGTCGGCCGCCGCGTCGACGAGTTGCACCCGATGTGCGACGCCCGGCTGCTCGACGGCTCGCGCGTCAACGTCGCGGTGCGGCCGGTCGCCATCGACGGCCCGCTGATGTCGATCCGCAAATTCTCCAAGAAGCCGTCAATCTCGACAAGCTGGTCGAGGTCGGCGCGCTGCGGCCGCAGATGGCGGATCTGCTCGCGGCCGCGGTTCGCGCGCGAATGACGCTGATCATCTCCGGCGGCACCGGCTCGGGCAAGACGACCATGCTCAACGCGCTGTCGGCCTTCATCTCGCCGAAGGAGCGCCTGATCACCATCGAGGATGCCGCCGAATTGCAATTGCAGCAACCGCATGTCGGCCGCATGGAGACGCGGCCGCCGAACATCGAAGGCAAGGGCGAAATCCGCCAGCGCGACCTGGTCAAGAACGCGCTGCGCATGCGTCCCGACCGCGTGATCCTCGGCGAGTGCCGCGGCGAAGAAGCCTTCGACATGCTGCAGGCGATGAATACCGGCCACGAAGGCTCGATGGCGACGATCCACGCCAATACGCCGCGCGACGCCATCTCGCGCCTGGAGCAGATGATCGGCATGGCCGGCCTGCCGATGACGGTGGCTAGCATTCGCGGCTCAAATCGCCGCCGCCATCCGGGTCATCGTGCAGCTGTCGCGGCTTTCCGACGGCAAGCGCCGGGTCATGAGCATCGCCGAGATCACCGGGCTCGAAGGCGACATCATCCAGATGCAGGAAATCTACAAATTCGTGCGCACCGGTGTCGCGCCGGACGGCACCGTCCAAGGGCCATTTCCAGGCCACCGGCGTGCGGCCGCGCTTTCTCGAGCGATCTGGTCGGCCATTGGGCGTCAAGATCCCGGGCGTCCTATTTCGATCCGTCTCAGCCGCTGTGACGCATGTCGCTCGATTTCGATCCGATCTATCTGGTCTGGCTGACGATCGGCGCTTCGGCGGCGCTGACGGCCGAAGCCGTCTATCATCGTCTGCCATTCCGCGACGCAACTATCGCAGCCAAATCAACCGCCGGCTGATGTTGCTGCGAAGACCACACCGATCGCGAAAGCGTGCTGCATCGAATTGCGCCGCGAGCGCGGGCTGACCGACAGCGGCGACTATCGGCTCGGACTTGTCGCGCTGAACCAGCTTGATCCTGCAATCCGGCCTGACGCTCGGGCTGACGCCGCCTCGATCGTGATCATCGCCTTCGCCAGCGTCGTCGCTTTCGCCGCTCACGATGGTCTTTCGCGGCAGATGTTCTTCGAGGCCAGCGATCGCGGCGCTGCTGTGCGCGACGGCGTTGCCGTATCTCATGCTGCGCATTTCTGCGCAGCCGGCGGCAGAAGAAATTCGACGCGCAATTTCCCGACGCGCTCGACATCATCGTGCGCAGCCTGCGCGCCGGCCATCCGGTGCCGATCGCGATCACCATGGTCGGCCGTGAAATGACAGATCCGATCGGCAGCGAATTCGGCATCGTCTCCGACGAAATCACCTACGGCGCCGATCTCGAAACGGCGATGCGCAACCTCTACGGCCGCGTCGGCTCCGACGATCTGCCGCTGTTCGTCACCGCCGTCGCCATCCAGGGCTCGACCGGCGGCAATCTCGGCGAAATTCTGGAAAACCTCTCCGGCGTCATCCGCCAGCGCTTCAAGATGCGACGAAAAATTCGGGCGCTGGCGGCGGAAGGCCGCGCCTCGGCGATGATTCTTTCGGCGCTGCCGATCGGCGTGTTCACCGTCATCCAGTTCACTTCGCCGGATTTCTACGCCGCGGTCTGGCACGAGAACCTGACCAAGATTGCTGCTTGGCGGCGCCGCTCGCCTGGATGCTCGTCGGCAATCTGATCATGTTCAAGATGGTCAACTTCAAGATTTGATGCACATACGCTCCCACTGACGAGTGTCGACGCCATGTTCGATCTATTCGGAAATGAAGCGACCACAATGTTGAGCGCCCTCATCTTCCTTGCTGCCGGCACATTGGCGCTCGCGGTGATGATCGCAATGCGCGCGCGGGAGGGAATGCGTCGCGCGCGTTGGTCCGTGGCAATTTCGAGAACGCCGCACCGAACGAACAACGTTCTTTGCAATTTTCCGGCTTGCGCGCAGCAAGCGGCTCGTCGAATACACTACGAAGCACTATGCGTCTGTCGACGGCGATGACATGTAAAAGTGTTGCGTCGCCGGCTGCTGCAGGCCGGTATCTACAACCCGCATGCCGTGGCGTATTTTTTTCTGGCACGCGCAACGTTGCGCCGTGGTTCTGGCCGGACTCGCTATATTTTGTACTTCCTTCATTGGGCTTCCCCAACAGTTCGTGCATTCTGGCTTTTTGTTATGTGCGGCGGCTTCGTTGGCTATTTGGGGCCCAGTCTTTATTTGGACCGGCAAATATCAGCGCAGGCGGCAAGAGCATCGGTCCGGCTTTCCCGACTTTCATGGACTTGTTGGTCGTGGCCTCTGACGCCGGCCTCAGCATGGAGGCGGCGCTGGAAAAAGTCAGGAGCGAACTCAGCGGCGCTTATCCTTCACTCGCCGCCAACATCCACATGGCCATTCTCGAGATACGGGCGGGCCGCACCATGGTTGAAGCGCTCGAGAACTTGGCCGAACGCCTGGGCCTGGAAGAAGCACAATCGTTTGCCACCCTCATCAAGCAGTCGGACGAACTTGGTTCGAGCATTGGCGATGCGCTGCGGATCTACAGCGACGACATGCGCCACAAGAGATTGTCGCGCGCCGAAGAGAAGGCCTACAGCCTCCCCGCAAAGCTGGCCATTCCCATGATGCTGTGCATTTTCCCGGTGCTGTTTATCGTCATCCTCTGTCCGGTCATCGTGCGGCTCGCCACCAACCATTGGTAGGATACCATGATTTCTTCTACTTTTGGTAAGGAGCTGTTGCTGGGGGAACCTTAACGAATGGCGAGCAATTCCTTAACCAACTGCCTTTAGCTTTGGGCCTTAGTGGCCTGAGTTCCGGGACTTTTTGCGCCCTTCGAAGGCAAACGAGTTGGTTTGGCACGCCAGGGTCCGGTGCGCGTAATGAGTATGCGAAGGGCAAGGATCCTGTTAATTACGGCAGGGTGCTTCATCGGTCTGACCTGGCTCGGCGGCTGCGCGTCCTCGCCCAAGCTCGACGATGGCACGCCACCCGATTCCGCGTCGAATTCTGATGCCACGGACGTAACCGGCTCAGTCCGCACCCAGCCGGCGGAACCCGGCCCAAGCGGCGAGCCCGTGACTCCCCTCTCAAGTCCGGCGCTCCTCGGCGATGACCCCCACGACGATTTGCAACTCGGCAAGAAATACTTTCGCATTAACAATTTCGGCCTCGCCGAGCGCAGCTTTCGTAGCGCCGCAGAGAAGCATCCGAATGACGCGGAAGCATGGGTTGGAACTCGCGGCGTCCTATGATCGACTGCACCGTTTTGATCTTGCCGATCGCGCCTATGGCCAGGCCATTCAACTGATCGGCGAAACACCCGAGATCCTCAATGACCAAGGTTTCTCTTACATGCTGCGCGGCGATTATCAGCGCGCGCATAAAAAACTCGAACAGGCGGCCGCCAAGGATCCAGGTAATCCGTACGTCCAGGCCAATCAACAATTGCTGGAAGAAAGCTACCGGAGTGGAAAATCGATTCAGTAAACCGTCGTTCCTCGCAAGCATAAGATACGCGTCTAGTCGGAATACAATGAAGGCCGTGCGCAAGGCTGGGGTTCAGGACACTTCCAATGGCCGCTGCGAGTAGAAAAAGACGCACCACTGCGCATGGGTCCCAGCCGAAATACGGGTTCTATCTGGCTGGCTGCATTGCGCTCATACTCGTATCTGCCTACATGGCGAATGTCCTAAGCCATGGGGCTCTTTGGTACGGCCAACCACAGGAGGAAGACAGAGCCAAAGCCGAGTTCGAAACCACTCGAGTGGGCACCATCGTGATGAACAGCCAAGGAACCCGCTGTCAGAGGTTCAGTTTCGACAATAATACTGGCCAGACGACACCGGATTTTCGACCTTGTGACTTCGATTACGATGATCACGGCGTTCCGGTTCCGGGCGGTCCAGTCCGCCGGCTCGATGCGATCAGCAAATCCTTCTTGTCGAAATAGGCCTTCTGGAAAGGCGGCATCATCGCAGACAATATAAATCTTACCGAGGGCGAGGATCGTCGGACGGCTCCAACTAGATACTACGTTTTGAACGTACCAGAGGGTCCGCAGGAAAAGGTTGCGCTTATGGCTGCAAACCTGGCGGCACCGGCGGGTTTTCGCGGATGAGGGTAATGGTCACGCGGCGGTTGGGCGCTGCGTAGGGATCGTCCGGGAATAATGGGTCGGTATCGGCCTTGCCGATCACGGAATATATGTTGTTGGCTAGCAGTCCCTGCTCTTCCAGAATTTTGCGCACGGCATTGGCGCGGTCGAGTGACAGATTCCACGGCCCATAGTCCGCCGTTGGAAATATCTGCGACTTTGACGTGTGGCCGGTGATCGAAACCCGGTACGGCAACGCTTTTAGCGGGACGGCGATTTTTTCAATGATATGCCGTGTAGTCTCGTACGGCTCCTGGGAGCCTTCCGCAAACATCGAGCGGCCGTCCTGGTCGACAAGATCAATGTTCAATCCCGTTTGCGATTCTTCGATCATGATGTG
This sequence comes from uncultured Alphaproteobacteria bacterium, assembly GCA_963761185.1. Lineage (GTDB taxonomy): Bacteria > Pseudomonadota > Alphaproteobacteria > Rhizobiales > Xanthobacteraceae > BOG-931. Next base: position 1,444,973 of record CAVXFY010000009.1, on the reverse strand, counting down.
CTTACTGGCTTCAGTCAGCTCTGGCATGTCTTGCAGTGCCCGACGCAACGAGGCTACGGCCATGCCGAAAGCTTCCCTGCTCTGATAACCGGGGCCATTATCCAACTGATCCGGCGTCGGCCTAACAGACGAATCCTCAGGTTCAATGTGTGCTGCGTTCCTCATTCGAGGGCGCGTGATCAGCCCATCCGCTTCGACAATCCCCGAGTAGCGTGCCTCCGACTGCACGCCGAAGGCATCGCGCATTGATCCGGCAACAGCCTCAACCTTTTTCGCGTCTTGGTTGGAGAACGCTACGAGCATGACAAAGAAGCTCACGAGAAGTCCCATGAGGTCGGCGAAAGTGACAAACCAGCCGTGACCGCCGCCGTGAGCTTCCTTGCGCCGCCCCATGATTCTCTCAGCCCAGCCCCTTGTGGGGCACGAGATTAAGTGGCCACACCATAGGGGTGATCTCCTGAGAGCCTGGCAGTACGCCGAAAGTCATGATGAAACAACAACAAGATAGCCTGCCAATTTGCCGTAGCCTCAAACAAATGAGCGCAGACGCGGCGCGATCTCGGATGCACCCAATTCGCCGTACCGTCTGGTAATTCCGGGAGCTATGGTGCGGCTTTATGATTAACCGCCGGTGAACAGCAATTCTAGCCGAGGGGACTTTTTGGCGCTCGGTGAAACTCTTCTATTGGGCTTGCAGCATATAGGTTTTTGTTTGATTGCACTTTTCACAAAGGAACGTGTGACGTTCCATTTTCGCAGAAATCGGATGCGGCGTTATTACGGCTAAAATCATTTTGGCGGTGCACTTCGGACACGGGACGGCGATCAAGGTCTTTTCCGATATGAGCATTGCCGGTAGGGCGCCTGCTGTGAACCGTGCCCACGCACACTACGGCATTTGCATTAAGAAAGGATCGCTCTCAAAGCGGAATCCGAATGACACCGATGGCTCATGGTTAAATGGTCTTGCACTAAAAGGAATTTTTATCAGCCGATTCAGCTCGACCGCCAACGTGGGAGATACAGATCCGCCAGGCGCGGCGGCATATAGGCAAGTTTGCCCTCGATGGATGACATTCATGCGCGCTCACTTCTTGCCCTTTGAGGTGAGAGAAGGATCAAGCTCGCGCGCTTTCGCCATGTACTCTCGGGCAACCGCTTCAAGCGCGGCTTTCAGATTGGGTTCACTTACCGCCTTGGCTTTCACGCGATAGTCTTCCGCCTTGCGAAGATAGTAGGCTAAGTCCTTCTGCTCGTCGCACATGGACGGCTCCTGGTGCCGATTGCGCGTCGAGGTCTGCGCGGGGTTGCTGATATGTAAGAAACCTGCTGAGCAGGCTGGATATACGCGACTTCCCACCGACGTCTTGTTATTATCCGCCAAGGTTTTGTCCGCACATGCCAGACGCCGTGGCGGACTATTGATCTAGTCTTGGCTAAAGGGCCTAGAAAAACGAGCCATGCGGGATCGCAACGCCAAGCGCTTTGGCTCACTCCCAAACGCAACTGGAACTATAGCCCGGCTTGCGTATGCAAGGTCTAAGGAGGCGGGGCTTGACGTGGAGCGGCTGTTAAAGAAGGCGGGTCTGACGCTTCGTCAAATCGAAGATCCGAGCGTGCGCGTCAAAGTTCAAGAACAAATCGCTTTTCTTAATTTTGCCGCCGATGCGCTCGAGGACGATTTTCTCGGATTTCATCTTGCCCAGATACCCGATCTTCGAGAACTTGGCTTGTTCTATTATGTCTCGGCGTCATCAGAAATGCTGGGCATGGCTCTGCAGCGGGCAGCGCGATACAGCTCAATCATTAATGAAGGCGTTGTCATCAAATATATCGACGACAACGATATTGTCATAGCGTTTCAATACGTCGGTGTTAGCCGACACAAGGACCGTCATCAAATCGAATTTTTTATGACGTTGCTGCTCCGTTTGTGCCGGCAGTTGGCCGGCCGTCGCATTATGTCGTCTCGGGTGAGCCTTACCCATCACCGGAATAATATCTCCGCCGAGTTCGTCGAGTTCTTCGGCGGTAAGGTTGAATTTGGGGGTACCGATGACGAGGTCGCTTTTGCGCCAACTATTAAGGAGATTCCCGTCGTTAGCGCGGATCCCTACCTGAATAAGTATTTGATAGCAGAATTTGAGAAAGCCCTTTCTCGTCGATCAACAAACCGCAGCTCGTTTCAGTCAAGCGTTGAGAATGCGATTGTTCCGCTCCTGCCACATGGAAAGGTGCGAGTGGACGAAATCGCACGCCGCCTCGGCGTAAGCCCACGATCTCTGGCGCGCCGGCTGGCAACCGAGGAGCTGACTTTTTCCGATGTATTGGAAGGCCTGAGGTCCGATCTCGCTAAACGCTATTTGGCCGAAGAGAACCTGTCGATTTCTCAAATTGCATGGCTGCTCGGATATCAGGAGGTTAGCGCTTTTACGCACGCATTCAAGCGCTGGACCGGCACTACACCTCGAGAGATGCGTTCTATCAGCACCTCGTAGTTCAGAGACTTTCGACAGCGGCGTCCAAAGATAAGGTGGCGCTTGGCCAGGGCGATCGCACCTCCGTAGGCCCGACGCGCAAATCGCGCTCGCGGCCGCGATATGACGGTGTGTCGAGCCTTACTCGCGATGATGCTACTCGGGGAGCCTACTCTGCGAACTACCGGATGGCGCTGCCCCTCACCAGCGAGGCGAGGAATTACCCATTGATGTGCGCTGCACAATCTCGCGCTCAATACCGTCGGTGAGAGTTTCGTTCGGCCGGGCGGCGAAGGGGGCGATTTGATGATCTCCCTGCGTCTCGCCGTATTCAAAAAGCGCGGCCAAGATGCGGCGCAAAATGCCGGCCTCGTTTGCCACGGCATTGCCCACAGCAAAAAACTTGCGGCCGAACCAAGCGTTAAGCTTCGTGGTCGTGCCCATGGTGGTTCCGATGCTCCGCGACCAGTGCAGCGGAAGGTACTTCAACTTTCTTTCCAGCTGATAAAGGGCGGCCGGGAATCTCAATCGCCTAGATTAACGTTCTCTAAACGTGTTGGTGTCACATTTCCAAAATTCCTTTCTATTTGGATCGACGCTCATGCACAGGTCCACCGATCACTCAGGGCCCGGGCAAGCACTGTTGTGGCTCCTGACGAGCACGGTAATTACGTTTGCGTGTTGCCTTGGAGCGTTCACGACAGGGGCGCAAACGCCCAAGACCTTGAAGCTTGGCTACATCCTCTCGGCACATTCTCAACTCGGCGCCGGTGCTGCGCTATTTGCCGATGAAATTGCCAAGCGCACCGAGGGACGCTACCAAATCGAGCAATATCCGAACTCGGCCTTGGGTGGCGAGGTCGAGATGCTCAAGGCTGTGCAATTGGGCACGGTCGATCTCGCTTTCATTACGGGAGCTCCACTGCCGAACTTCCTGCCCGATATCGGCATATTCAACATCCCGTTTCTCTTCCGCGATGTGAGTCACGCTCACGCGGTTCTCGACGGTCCGATCGGACAGTCGTATTTGGCAAAGTTTCGCGACAAGGACCTCGTAGCTCTGGCCTGGGGCGAAAATGGAATGCGACATCTGACGAACTCCAAACGCGCAGTACGCTCGCCTGAGGACCTCAAGGGACTGAAGCTACGCGTGCCGCAATCGGATGTGATGCTCGCAGGATTTAAGGCACTGGGCGCAGATGTCAGTTCGCTGGCATTCCCGCTCCTCTATGGAGCACTCCAGTCAGGACAGTTTGACGGCCAAGAAAATCCGATCGCGACCATCCAATCTTCCAAATTTAATCAAGTTCAGAAATATCTGACGCTGACCGGCCATGTCTACGATCCGGCCATCCTGTTCATGTCGGTCGACGACTTTGCCGATCTTTCGGCCGGCGATAGGAACTCCTTCATTGAGGCGGCAAAGCTCGCTGGAGAGGCGTCGCGCCAATTTGCTGCCGCGGCGGAGAAAAATGGCGTCACCGAACTGGCGCAGTCAGGCATGGAGGTCATCGCTGATGTAGACCGGGCAAAGTTTGCTGCCGCGATGGCGCAGGCCAATCCGGTTTTTGCTCAGCAGTTCGGCGGCGATCGCATCCAACAGATACGCGAATATCATTAGCAATTGCGGGCCTATAACGAACGAGCGCAGCAGTGATACGGCTAAAATCGTTCATGATCCTTGACCGCCTGTCGATACTTCAACGCGTATTCGGCGGGATGTGTGTCGTCCTGCTGCTGTTGGTCGGGCTTTCCGTCTATTCCTGGCGTACGATAACCGATGTGTACGACAAGGCTGCTTACGTCAACTCAAGTGTTGCCGAAACTGCGGCGGTAACTGAGTTGGCCTCTCTTGTTGGTCAAACGCGTTCGGAAGTAGCTCAGTACGCTTTGTCCGAAAACGACAGCGATTTGCGAATTGCGCAGCGTTCGCTGGATCGGCTTCAGGCGAACATCGATTCGGTGAGAGAGGCCGCTGTCTGGGGCGGGTCCGATACTGGCATTGTCGATCGGCTCAAGAAACTCGCTGATCAGTACCGAAGTTCCGTGGTTGCAACGATAGACACCATAGACTCCCGGAAGGCCAACGCGATTGCCCTCGCGGAAAGCGCAACCGGATTGAATACGACGGTCGCGGCGATTGTCGAAACGCTTGCCCACGATAGCGGCGATAGCGGCGCGTTGGACGACGCCATTCGATTGATGGAAGCCTTCCATAGCAGCGATGCGAGCGCGACGCGCTTTTTGGCATCGCGGAATCCCGCGGATTCGGACACGACTCGCGTGGATATCCAGGCCATGAGCCGCTCCTTGCAGGCACTGCAGGCGCGCAATGTCAGCAATCCTCGCGTTCAGCGTTTTCTAAAGGCAATGATCGCGCCCGTCGAACAGTACCAAAAGGCGCTGGAGGGCCTGATTTCAGCCACTGAACGATTTGCACGTGTCGCAGCCGATCGAGATAAAGCGGCGACGACTTTGATCGGCGCAACGCGCGAGATTCGGCTTGCTGCGACCGAGGCGCAGCTCGGGACGGTGAGCGGGATGATGATTACCGTGACATCGGCACGTCATCTCGAATACTTTGCCTCAATACTTGCAATAGTTGCCGGCGTGATTCTGGCGTTCGTTATCGGACGAGGTATTGCCCGGCCGATCCAGCAAATCACGGCCGTCATGCGAGAACTTGCAGACGGCAGGATCGATGTCGTGATCCCCCCGGTTGGACGCCGCAATGAAATAGGCGCCATGGCGGAGGCCGTACAGGTATTTAGAAATAACAAGATCCAGGCCGATCGGCTCGCCAGTGAAAATGAGGCTGAGCGGCAAACAAAAGAGCAGCGGACTAAGACCCTTGAGGCTCTCAACAGGAATTTTGAATCGACGGCTGCCGCGCTTACGGCGACGCTTGCATCGGCTGCTGTCGGCCTAAAACAAAGCGCGGAAGCGATGTCTACGGCGACCGAGCAGGCTGGCCAAAGATCCGCGGCCGTCAAAACCGCTGCGCAACAAGCATCTACCAACATCGTAACCGTTGCCAGCGCCACTCAGGAGCTTTCCGCGTCGATCGAGGCCATTAGCGATAGCGCTACCCGCTCGTCCCTTCTTTCAACCAAGACGACCGAGGAAGCGCTAACCGCCAATCGGGCCGTACAGGCGTTGGTCGGGGACACGCACGAAATCGAGAGAGTGACAGGTCTCATCAAACAAATTGCCAAACAAACGAATCTTTTGGCGCTTAACGCGACGATCGAAGCGGCCCGCGCCGGCGAGGCCGGGCGAGGCTTTACCGTTGTCGCCAGCGAAGTAAAAGACCTCGCAACACAAACCAGCAAGGCCACGGAAGAAATTGCGTCGCAAATCGCAGGTATTCAATTCGTCATTGCAAAAGCGGCTACTGCAATCCAGGACATGGTGACCAAGATTAGCGAAATGAGCGCGATTACCACGTCGGTAGCTGCAGCTGTCGATCAGCAGCGGGATGTCACCCGTACAATTGCGCAAAATGCCCACGAGGCATCGTCGATCGCGGTGGAAGTCGTGCGCGCCGTTGCCAGCATCGAGGATGCAACGGCGACGACGAAGATGGAAGCTCATCAGGTTCTTGATGCGGCGGACGAGCTATCTCGGCAATCCGACGATATTCACGTCGAGTTCGACAAATTCATCGTTGGTGTTCGCGCGGCGTAGATCCAGGAACGTCGACGTGGTTATGGATTAAAGAAACCGTTTCCTACATGCATGGGTCTGCTTGTGATGCTGTGGACGGCTCCTCCGGGCGGCACGTGAGCCATGGAAGTGGGAGCTGCCGAGACTCCCACGAGCCTGAGGGTTCCCCAATGCACTGGTCGGGCTAATCAGTCCGGGCATCGCGAAGTCGGTTTCTTCAGATCCAAGAGTTGTTGGCTGCAAGTCAGGCCGTCAGCTCGCGCAAATCAAACGGCGTATTGCCAAATGCGCTCAAAATTTATAGCTCAAACCCCCGCGAAGCACACTGAGACTCGTTGCGCCCCACGAAAAACCCGAAGGAAAAGCCGCAAAGAAAGCCTGGGGTGGAGTAGCAACGACGCTCGGGCCGTTACCGAAGTGATAGTAGAGATATTCGGCTCTGAGCAACCACCGGCTCGTCATCGCCCATTCGAGACCGCCACCAACCGCAAAGCCTGTCTCAATTTTAGAAAAAGCCGTGTTCGCGGTGTAAGGCCCAACCGACGGGTCGCATGAGGTGACGCAAAAAAGCCCCGCGTAGTCGGAACGTTCCCATGCCACGCCACCCGTTGCGTAGGCCAGCAAATTGGGCGTTACCACATAGCCAAAGCGGCCACGGAGCGATGACACCCAGTCCAACTTCGAACTCATCGTTAACTGGCAGCAAGAGCCTGGTGCAGGATCGACCATCACGCTCTGCGAAAATGACCCGCCCGACTTGGTCCACGACCAATCGCCTTCGACGCCTGCGACCCAGGCTGGCGCAAATTGGTAATCATAACCGGCGTGGACGCCGCCAATGACAGCGGAGCCGCTATTACCTCCAGTTGCGCCGAACTCGCCGAACGCAACAGGTGAGGGAAGCGGATTCCACGTGCCGTTCGTATTGGACCATGCTCCGCCTAAATCGCCGCCGACGTAGAAGCCGGTCCAGCTAGCGGGTGTAAGCGGCGGCGCCTTGACCGCGATATCGCCGGCGAGCGCAGGCGCGCCGCAGAGTGCGGTGGCGATGCACACGACGAGAAGCGTTTTCAAGATTGCACCTGCTGGGCTCGCCAAATACCCGATGCGGCAACATCAATTTTTACGGAGAGAAGCTTAAGGAAGCCTTTACCTCGTCGCCTTCATCCGTCATGACGGCCGCGAATGGTCTCGATCGATTGATTCTTTTGAATTTTTTGCTGTTTTTGCCGCGTCAAGAGTAAACGGCGGGGCGACCCATCGGTCAGCCGGAGGCGGCCCCGTTGGGTTGCACTTTGAACCCGTCCCGTTGCGACATCCGTCCGACCCGCCTCTCGAGCACGGCGGGGATTCGTCGATGGCCATGACGATGCCGGTTGGCTCGAGCTACGACTTCGGCAGTGCGCGTTGCCCCCGTCATCGGCTGTGCTGCCTGAAGCGAGGTAGACCGAGAATCTGCGCGACTAGACTTGAGACGCCCTACCCTCAATGACTTTTCAAACTCCCGCATTATCTGCCGAAAAAGTGTGCTTGATTCTTTGCCAAGCTACGCAAGAATACACGCGTCGGGTACCTCCGGGGCAGACGCCAATGGTAATCGGACGTTTTCGATATTTTTTCGATCTCGATGGACCAGACGAGCGTAATGACAATCACACTGACGGTGACGGGACAAATCTGCCGCATGACGATGCAGCGTTCGACCACGCCAAGCGAGTCATCGAGGAGTTAAAGGTGACAGGCGCGTACGATCATCCAGCCTGGCATGTGGTCGTAAAGGATGAGAACCGCGACATAGTATTTCGCGTTCCGTTCCAGAGTGTCCAGCCGGCTAAAATCGTCACGGCTGTAGCTTCGATTCTTCCGTTCATTCGCCCAAGATCAGATTTCGACGACAACGTCACCCGCATGCTGGGTGAAGCTTTTGACGCCGCCTGCAAAGAGCTTCACGACGGCCATCCTGACGACGCGCGGGAGGTTATCGCGAGGCGGATCATTGAAGCTGCACGCCTGGGTGAACGAGATATTGTGCGCCTTCGAGACGGCGCGCTCGCGGCTCTAGACCGACGCCAAGCGCAATAGAACAGACCGGCGGGCAGTCGGTCTAGTTGCGGCTCCCGCAGGAGTTCCAGCGAAATGTCCCGGGGAGGATATTGCGCCCCGATATATCCTGGACGACGGACGTAAGCCGGCATTAATTCCCTTGCGGCAATCTTCTGGGATTACGATTAGCCGAGAGCCGGTCATGGCCGAACGCCGCCAATCTCCACGTCAAAAGAGCTTCCTGCGCGGTTGCGTTCACTTCAACAAGGGCCGCGGGTCGATGGACTGCCTGGTTCGCGACTTTTCGAGCCAGGGCGCTCGGATCATCATGTCTGATGCCGTCAACATCCCGGCGGTGGTCGAGCTGGAGATTCCCCAGAAGAACGAGACATTACGTGGCCGCGTCATATGGCGCCATGGCGTCGAGATAGGTCTCGCCTTCGCTGACGCCGATCGCGTACCTAGCGCGCCATCGGCAGCCAATGATTTGACCGAGCGAGTCGCGCAGATCGAAAACGAAATGGCGTTGATGCGGCGGACGCTCAAACGGCTGATAAGCCAGATTAGCGGCGACTCGGACCCTGCCTGAGCAGTTCAGCGCGCAGTCCTGCGCAACAGAACGCATCCGCAGCGCTGGCTAAATCAGCAATTGTCGCAACGCGCTCGTTAGTCTCGAACGGCCGACACGAAAACCATCACAAGCCACAAAACCGCCAACCCAGCTGCCGCATAGGCCATTTGCCGCGGGTACTCACAAAACGGGGGTGCGGCATAACACAAGCTAGTTGCCCAATTCTGGGCGCCGGACGCATCCATGGCGGTAAATGACGTAAAACTTGCCCCTGCCAGGATTATAGCGGCCAACAAAATGAGGTTTGCCATTTCGGCCCCCGCTAAGAAAACCGATTCGCATGAGGCAGTATAGCGCTGCACGTCAATTGCAGGCATCAGATATTTTCGGGGTCTCAAGATGTCCACCGCAGCCGCGGCTGGAACTGACTGACCCAATCGCTATTGGGCCGTTTCACGAACGCGCATAAAGCGCAAAGCGCGTTGAGCTGTGGCCGTGGTCAGCTTCGAATAGTCGTCGCGGGCGCACGAAATGGTCGCTTCGCTGACCTTTTGATTTGGCACTCGATTTTGCAAAATGGCTTCCACCGTGGACCATTGCAGATTAGCCGCCTTGCACGGAATTAACACGGCGTCGTTGCGGTGGCCGGTCAACAACGAGGCAACAGTCTCGATCGGAAAGGAGCTGAGTCGTGAGATCGCTACGATCAATTCGTCCTGCTGGCTCCTGCGAACAAAAGTCAGCAACGCCTCTTCGTCCAACTTTCCCGCCGATTTCAGTGCGTCAATACGGCTTTCAGCAAAGCTGTAGTCGTGTTCAGTCTTGCGGCTGAGGCTCTTCGAAATCTTGGCGAGCAGACGCTCGACTTCCTCACGTCTTTCCGGCGGTACCAGGGCGGCAATTTTTGCCCGCACGGCGTCGGTCGCACGCTGCAAAAGCTGTCGCAGCAAAGTAAGCGGAATATCCCCTCGTAATCCGACAATTTCTGCCAGGCCGTCGTCGCCTATCGTATTTTCCACAAGTTTGGCAAAGCCCCTCTCGGAGAGGCGGGCGCCGGCATTTGTCGCAACCGAAGCCACAACCTTTCGATCGCCGCGATCGAGAAGAACATCAGTGACGACAGGCTCCAGCGAAGCACGCCCCGAGATTGCCAAAAGATGGGCCTGGCTCTTGCTGCGAGCGATTTCAACTAAATCTTCTGTGGAAAGCCTTCGCGATTCCCTTAGGACCGGCTCGGCAACCGCGATTTCGTCGTCGGCCGCAAGGCGCCTGATCACTCGGGTGGGTGCGTTGTCGACGGCGGCCAGCCGATGACCAAGATCAACGAGCGCGGCCTTCTCAATCCTGTCCGCCATGATGCACAGAACATCATCAAAGACCTTGATCTGTTCCTCATTCAGCCGATCGGCATCGTGCAGGAAAAGATCAGTCACCCGACGAAGCGTGCTTGTCCGTCGTTCGGCCGATCCATCTCTGACCGCGCTCTCAAGTTCGTCGATCAGCGACAAATGTTGCACGGCGCCAGTGTTTTCGATCATGGGCAATCGATATGCGGGGCAAGTTGATGTTTGTCTAACCTACAAGAATTAACAAACGGGATACCCGTTGCGTCATACGAACCCACCGCCGCCAGCGCGCAAGCCCCCCTCGCACCGAGCGAAGACAAAGATGCTTGAGCCTACCTAGTGTGTTGCCGCCCGCAACCGCTTCTTGACAAAGCCTTGTTCAGACAAAAGCAACCATCCGTTTGAAGGAGGCGCCGCCGGTCGTCTACATCAACGGCTCGCACCGGACATGTGCAGCATTATTGCCCTACCAACCCCACGTGTAAGGACGATGCCACCAGTAAGGAAAGCATTGGCCGTACGGGCCAAGGTAGTAGCCGGAGGTGCACGCGACTGGCGCAAAGCAGCGCCCATCCGGGCTAAGGTAAAAGCCGTAGGGGCATCCGAGAGGTGCAACAACCTGTGTCGGCGGCTGCGGCGGTGGATAAATCTCGAATTCGTCGTTTCCGACGCAGTAGCCCTTGCGGGTGCGGTGAGAATTAAGCCCGCAATAACCGCTGACCGGCGTGACAGCAGCAGCCGCCGGGCGGTCCGGCTGCAGATCAGTCGGAAACGCCTGGGCGTTAGACCCAAAAAACAACGCCAAAACGCTGCAGACTACAACGAAAGTCGATTTTTTGAACATCGGCGCCGTTCTCTTATCGTCACGTGTCGTCACGAGGGATAGCACAACTTACCGCCGCAACGCGCGGCAGCGCAATGTTGTTGCATCGGGAGGGGACCACCCACGTTCGTCCCAAACCTTACTTGACGCCTATTCGGACTTTGATTGTCTGGCTTGCGAAGAAAGAGGCCGCCAAGAGAGGCGGCCCTATAGTCAGGATGACGAAATCCGACAGACTTATTTGAGTGCGGTGGAGACACTAGTAAACGTCGTATTCAAGTTGGTTCCAAGCGCCTGAACCGTGGCAATGATCGCGACCGAAATGCCTGCAGCGATCAGACCATATTCAATAGCGGTGGCCCCTGTTTCGTCTTTGAAAAACCGAGAAATGATATCGCGCATGTTCAGCCCTTGCTTGTTGCCGCTCCCAAGGTTGCGTAAATACATGCAATTTGTTCTCAGTGCGTAAAACTACAAACTACAGTTGTAGTTGTGAGAATTGTCGGAAATTGTCGAGCTTGATTGTCTCAACTTTGACAATTGCCATCCGGATCTAAAAGCGGGATGCGAATGGGACGGCCCACTCATAGGTGTCTTCTCCGGGGACGTAAGAGTTTCAACATCGCCGGTCCCCACCAGATCTGACTTCAACATTTTTGACAGTTTGACGAAATTTCGAGCGAAGGACCAAACCCCACAGCAATCGCTGATCGGCAGTGTCGTGTTGCTCTCGTAGGCTGTCGGCGTGGCAGCCTCAATATGGAGGCGCGCTTATGACGTCCGTCGACATTGAAGATAGGCGAAGCAGACCGCGGCGGCGCTTTGGGGCGCTGGCGACAATCAAGCTCGGGGTCGGTCTCGCGCCGCGCTGCTGCCTTGTCACCAATGTATCCGAGGAAGGGGTTTGCCTTCAACTCAATGGCATCGACGTCATTGACGAGTTTGTACTGATTTTTCCCAAGACCGGGCCGGGAAAGGATGGCACGTACAAAGTGGCGTGGCGGCGGGACCGAGAGGTTGGTGCCAAATTTATAAGTCCTGCCACCTCAATCGACTAACCTCATCGTTTGGCGCCGATTTGGCCCACAGCAGACCTTAGGACCGATCACGAGCGACGCGATACAACATTCTCGCATTTTAGGATTTGGCATAGCGTTTCCATGACTTTTTTCAAGTTACACTCTGCGCGACTGGCCCGCTCACAAGTCAGGGCCAACGACCTGCCAAGCGTAGTATGCAATTATGCCGAATTATCGATTTTATACCGGCACTAGCGGCACAGCGCCACCAAACGAGATAGTTGACCTTGTCTCCGACGAGGAAGCCATCAGCCACGCCAAGCAAATGCTTCACGCTATCGTTGAGGTTTGGCAGGGAGCGCGTGTCGTAATCCGTGTCCGTCACTTCGATGGTAGGGTTCTTGAATGACTAACCTGGCAGCATAGACGGCGCACATGTTTTCAGAGCAGTTCAGCATTGCCTTGTTTGTCGTGAGTTCATTCGTCCTTACGGCATTTTTTATTTTGTATCTGACGGTGGATAAAATCTAAACATAACTATTTCGACAATGAGGGCCGTGGATCTCGTTTCTGCAGCCTCGCGTCAGGGACGATGTGGACGGCATGGCTATTCCTTAAGAAATTGCCAAGACGGTGCGAGCCGCGGTTGTTTGTTCTCCCAAGTCGATTGGACAATCTTCACGCGATTTTACAAAGTGACTACAGCGACAGGCTGTAACCCGCCTTTAACCTGCCATATGAAATATTGCCGACGGGGCGCTTTGCTGAGACCGCGGTAAGCAGGGGGCCACGCAGAAATCACCTCTTAGTTAATTATGCCTGGCGTGAGTGGCCATGAACCGGCTTGCTGCGATTTGTGACTTGCCCGAGGATGCGCAGAGAATTCGCCAGTATCTCGAGGGCATTTTCGAAACACAGTGTGTTTCGTCGCATCAGCTCGCCGAGACTGAGCCCCCGAGCTATTACACGATTGTTGGCGTCGATCTCGACAATTTCGACCGGGTTCGCGCGCTTAAGCAATGGCTTAGTCGAAGGCCAAAATACGCAAAGCTTGCTTTCATCGTCGACAAAGGCTCGCGGCTCGATGTGGCACGCGCCTACGCCGTCGGCGCGACGCACCTTGTGCATCGGCCTGTAGACGCGAACGCGCTCCTCACCAGCTTTTTTGGCGATTTCAAATTGCTATCGACCGCCTCGCCGGAGTTTGAAGCAGAAGCATCGCCCGGCATTGCCGCAGCGCTCACGAGCCTTCAAGACGTCTTCATATCGGTATATTCGGGAGAGACGCCTGACCAGGTGGCCATCGATAAAGCCGGCGAACGCGTCATCGAAGAGATCAACAACGATGGAATGGCTTCTTGGATCGAGATTGTCCGCAAACACCACAGTCAGACCTATCAGCACTCCCTTCTCGTAACAGGCTTGGCCGTCGGTTTTGGTCGACACCTCGGGTTCTCCCGCGGCGATCTCAAGCGCCTGGCATTTGCCGGTATCTTGCACGACGTCGGAAAGGCCAAGATACCGGTGGCGATCTTGGAGAAACCGAGTGCCCTCGACAACGTCGAAGTTAACATCATGAAGCAGCATCCCACCCTCGGGTCGGAAGCGCTCGCAACGGCATCAAACGTTCCCAAGGAAGTGGTCGACGCCGTTCTTCATCATCACGAGTATCTCGACGGGACCGGATACCCTCATGGTCTCGAAGGTGGTGAGATTTCCGACTTCGTTCGCGTCCTTACGATTGCGGATATTTTCGGTGCCCTGATCGAGCGCCGTTCCTACAAACGCCCGCTCTCGGGCGCAGCTGCCTATAAAGTCTTGCTCGACATGGGTCCTAAGCTGGATCGCGACCTGGTGCGTGAGTTTCGTGGCGTCTCGCGCGTAAGGGCTGGAGCGGCGTGACATCATGGCCAATCGTCCGCCGCATAACGCACCATCCCTTGAGCAGAGGGACCGGAACACGCGGCGCCTCCAATTCGTTTAAATGAGCTTCCACGGGCAAGCATTATGACCACGGCTCACGCATCGATTAGCACCGCTCAAAAGCCCGAAAGGTCAGCCGCTCCATTGTGTTTCATAATGGAAGGGGACTTTGTGCTCAGGCAAAGCCTGGCAGGGGAGTTGCGGAAAGCCGGCGTCGATGTCGTCGAATTATCGAACAGTTCTCGATTTCTGGACATGGTGGATGAACAGAATCCCGACATCGTTCTCATAAGTCTGGACGCGATACATGAAAGCGTGCGAGCACTGCTGGTCCTCAAGGAGTGCAATTATTTCGGTGCTGTCCAGCTGTTCGGGCAATGCGAACCCAAGATGCTTGAAAGCCTTCAGGCGTTGGGCGCCGACTGCTCACTAAGAATGCTGCCGCCGATACATAAGCCAATCAAGGTCTCAACTATCTACAACGTCATTCAGAGCCAAAAGTTGGGCGCTGCATCGGCGCCATCTGCCGGGATATCGCTCGCGGACGCGCTCAAGAAGAACCTGATCAGATTTCTCTACCAACCGAAGTTCGATCTGAAGGCGCGAGTCATGATCGGCGCCGAAGCCGTTGCGCGCGTTGCGCACCCCGACCTTGGGCTTCTGACGCCCGATCAATTCCTCAAAGGCGCAGATGAAGAGTTGCTTGTCAGCCTGTCGCGCTTGGCGTTGCTCAGCGCCATCAAAGCAAGTGTGCACTTTCACAAGCAGAGCATAGCGCTGCCCATCGCACTCAACATGAGTGTCGACAATCTATTGAAAATTCCGGTAGCCGATATTGTGTTGCTGCATCGACCCGAGGACAGTGGCTGGGCCGGCGTGATCCTGGATATGCCCGAGCGGCAGGTCGTCAACAGGATCGATCTCTTGAAGGCACGGTCGCCTAAACTACAGCAGGTCGGCGTCTCCATCGCGATCGACAATTTCGGACGGATGTCGACCAATCTCGAGGTGATGAATAAAATCGATTTTGCCGAAATCAAGATCGACCGCCCCCTCGTCGAGGATTGCGCAACCAACATCGGTAATATGAAGATCTGTAAAACCCTGATCCAGATGGCGCATAACTTTGGTTGCCGAGCGGTCGCCGTGGGCATTTCGAAGGAGACTGATCTTCGAAAGCTTGCGGAACTCGATTGCGATGTCGGGCAGGGATTTCTCTTCGGCAAACCAATGACCGTCGAGCAGATCGACGCAATGATCACAAACTACAAGGGCTCACACGGGTCTGTGAATTAACCCTGAAAGGAGTGTTGTCTTCCGCGTCTGATTGCGCCGGCTCAATGCTTCTTCGCAGCTTGGAACGCGACCGTTCCGCCGCCGACAACGCTAAACCACCGTTCGCGCGTCACCGGGAGGTCGGGAGCGCATTTGTCGGGAACCCGCCGCCGCCGAATTGGCATTTCGGTCGTGCCGGCTTCGCCGACCATTGTCGCTACCAACTCCCCCCGGCGGAATGCAGGCAAATTCTCCCGAAAATGCAGTTAATTGCCGGCAGTTCCCTACAGCGGCCAGCGAAACGGCCATGTTAACTAAGATGAACGAACCCTTAACCAATTCAATTGGGTTAAGACTTCAGTCATATTACAACTTGCGCAAGGCGATCCTTCCACAAGGCGGGAGGAAGGACTGCCGGAGATGGACAGCCATTGGGCGGGTCGTCATGGCCCCACCTACTTGGAATTAAGGCCTGCCCTGCGGTGGTGCATTCCATGAGCCAGCTTCGTCGCTCTGCGCAAGCGGCAATCAATTCGGCCTTTCGGACCAAGACGGTTCTCGGCTTGCGCTACCCCGCCACGGCCTCGCTGCTTCTCGTGATCCTGTCGACCACTCCGAGCTACGCTATTCCATCGCCGGATCTGGTGGTGGGATCAATTTCGAGCATTTCCCAACTGATCGCGTTGCTCTCGGCCACGTTGGGAGGTGGCGCCGTCGTTGTTGGGATGCGCGCGACCTCGAACGCCAGAACCGCAAGCCGCACGGCACGCACGGCGTGGCGCATCGTCTGGGTCTCCATCGCGTTTCTCGCGCTGTCGCTTGCTACAAATTATCATCAATATACAACGCAGCGGGCCGAACGGCAGACGCGCCTGGAAGCCGCCATCCTGCGTCCGACGATCACGACAGACGGCCACACGCTCGATCCCGAACTCAAAGAGCCGACCTATGCCCAGCAGTTGAGTTCACCTCGCGGCATTTCCACGAGCGAGGTCGAGCGCCTCGTCGAGGAGAAGCAGCAGGGCCAGCATGACGACGAATTGCTGCTCGACGTTCGCGAGAACGCAGAAACGTCGACGGGCAGCCTTCCAGGAGCAATCGCAATTCGATTTCCGGACTTGTCCCAAGCGCATCTAGATCTGAAGGGCAAACGAGCGATTCTCTTCTGCGACAACGGCAATCGAAGTTGGCAGACCTGCCAGGAGCTGTCGTCAATGGGTATTGATTGCCGTTTCATGGTCGGCGGCCTTGAAAAATGGTTCGCCGAGCATCGGCCCTTGGGTAATCAGAAAGCCACGGGCCTGTCCGATTTCCGATCGCTGCCACCTTACAAAAACAAGGACGTGCTCCTGGATACGCCGGACGTGCACGCCTTGATCGACAAGGGGGCCGTGTTTGTCGACGTCCGCTATCCCGGCGAATTTGCCGCATACCATCTCCCCGACGCCATCAATCTTCCGATCCGGCCAACAGTCATCGATGAATTGAGGAAGCGCATTGCCACGCTCCCTCATCGCCCAATCATCGCGCCTTGCTATGACCGGCGCAGTTGCTTCTACTCCCAAATCCTCGGCTATGAAGTCACCCACGCGGGCCTCGATTTTGCCGGCCGCTACACCCTGCCGGGGGACTATTTCATTGCGCCGCCGCCACGGCCCTATATCGCCGACTATCTGAACAAGCTTCATCAAAGCTGGTGGCGCAAGCTTGTCGATCTCCTCACGACGTATCTGAACATCTTCGCGCACTATGTGGGCTTCCTGCCGGCCATCATTTTACTTGCCGTGATCTCGCGACTCCTGGTGTTACCGATCTCATTAAAGGCAGAGCGCGACCAGATCGTTTCGAAAAATTGCGACCACCTTGTCGACGACCTCAAAAGCCGGCTCGCGGCGGATCCCCCGCGACTGGCACGCGCCATGCGCGCTTTTTATCGGCAGAAGGGCTTGACGCCGGTCCGGAATTTGCTGGCGCTTGCTTTCCTGCCGCTGATGTCAATCTCCGTTGCAGCAATAGCGGCGGCCGCTGCTCTTCGTAACGAGCCGATTTTATGGATGGCAAATTCCGCCAGCGCCGATCCGACTTATGTTTTGCCACTGATATTCGCGGTTTTGGTCTGTCTATATCTCGACAGTGTTTTCGTTCGCACAACGCGGCAGCGCGTTCTGGTTTGGATTGGCGGAATGCTCGTCATGACCGTGACCGGCCGCCTGCTCAACGGAGCTGCCGACATCTACCTCATCGTAAGTGTCGCACTCCTTCTGTTGCAGCGCGCCATCGTGACGAAGCAGTTCGCTTATTTAATGCGCTCGATAGAGCGATGGCGGCTCGGCGATGATATCGTGGCACTCGATGACGTCGAGCAGCTCTCCGGCTGCGGCAACAAAGCCTACCGCCTAGGTGTTATGCGTACAAACGGCTTTCCAGTGCCGGAAGGCATTGTGCTGACAGCCCGTTTTCTTGAAAAATTCAAGAACGCCGACAACGGATGGCGCAGCCGCAAGCTCGACCGCGTTTGTCGGAGTCTCGCCGCAAAATCGCTCGCGGTCAGAAGCTCCGGCAGTGCCGAAGATAACGGCACAAACAGCTTTGCCGGCGTTTTCTCCTCCGTGCTCCATGTCGACCGCTCCAGACTTGAGAGCGCGGTCTCGGAGGTGTTGTCCTCATTCAGTTCTGCCGTGGTCGACGGTTACGGCGTCGAAAACGCTCAGCCCAATATCCTCATCCAGCGCATGATTGAGCCCACTTATTCGGGCGTTCTGTTCACCCAAGACCCCGCCTGCCTGGGCCATTCTCTGGTCGAAATGGTGGAAGGCACCGCAGAGAAGCTGGTGTCGGGCACCGTTGCGCCGATGTCGTGCCGGATTGGGCGTGTCTCACGCGAGCTATTGGCTGATGTTTCGCCACCGCTTGACCTCACGCCTCTGATCGATATCGGCCATCGGCTCGAGGCACTATTTGAGCATCCCCAAGACATCGAGTGGACCTATTTGAACGGCCGGTTTTACATTGTTCAGAGCCGCGACATCACGACCTCATCCGACGCGCAGCCGGATCAAAGTGTCAAAATCGAATGGTCACACCTGCTGGGCCTCGCGACGAGTTCGACGCCGGATGGGATTGCATTCGAGCAGAACGAACTCTCCGAAGTATTGCCACGGCCGAGTTGGTTGTCGCTATCGCTTATGGAATTGATGTGGAGTAGCGGCGGCAGCATCGATCTTGCATGCCGAAAGATCGGCATTGGCTATCGTGTAGAAGAGGATTCCGCGCCGTATTTGGCGACAATCTTCGGCAATCTCTACGTCAACGAAGCGGAAGAGCTCGCGCGGGCACCAAAGCTCAATTCGCTGGCCACCTGGCGCCTGAACAAACTCGCCCGCACCGTCGAAAACGATTTCAGCGATGGCTTCTTGCCTCAGTTTCTCAGAGAGATCTCCATACTTGAGGCGGTCGATTTTGACAGGCTCTCGACTTCAGATCTGCTTGAAGCGGTCGCTCGTATTCGAACAAACTACATCGAGTTGACCGGCGTCGTCACCTCAGTCATAAACATTGTCGCCGACTTTCATCTCAAGGGCGCTAAGGCAAAACTGGCAGCTGCCGGGCTTGAACCGGCGCGATATCTCGTCCGTCTAAACCAAACAGAGTTTGAAAAAGCGATCGCCGAGGCGCGCAAGTGCCCACCTAGATCTCGCGGGGCGTTCCTTCTGCGCGGCGTCGGCCACCGGTCGCCGATCGATTATGAGCTTGCCGAACCGCGATACGCAGAAAGGATGACCGGGCTCGCTGCCTTGCTCCAAACGCCGACCGCGATTTCGCGCTCGGCGGCTGAGCTCAAGGCTGAACTCTTGGGCAAGTCCAAGGACATGCGGCTCGTTGATACGGTGGTAGCGGCGTGTTCGCTCCAGACCTTGAAGGAGGACGCCAAACACCACTCGCTTCGCGAGTTGGCCGTGCTTCGCAACGCCCTTCAGGCGGTCGATCGACGTTTTGGACTTTCGGGCTCGGTATTTACGCTCACCTTCGAGGAGATAGCGAAGCTTGCGGATAACGAAAATATTGCTGGGCTTCGATCGCTGGCGAGTGTCCGGCAACAACCGCAGGCCGCATCGGTAGCTTCGCTGGGTCCAACACTGACCGTTCGACAGATTGAGAGCTACGCGAGCGGGCTCAGCCTCGACACACCCTCTGCCACCGGACAAATGTCGGGCCTTCGCGTCTCCGGCAGCGGCGTCGTCGAGGGACGAGCCCGGGTCGTGAGCGCAGACAACATGGCCGCGATGTCCGTGATTGCCGATTTCGCAGACGGCGACATCGTGGTCAGCCGCATGGTACCGACCACTTGGATTCCATATTTCCAGCGGGCCGGAGGATTTGTCTGCGAAGTTGGAGGCTGGCTCAGCCATACAGCGATTGTCGCAAGAGAGTTCAATGTTCCGCTGATCGTTCAGGCTAAAGGCCTGCAGGCGATTGAAACGGGAATGCTTGTGCGCCTCCACCAGGATGGCACCGTCGAGATTGTCCAGTCGGCGCTCTCCGTTGCCGCGGAATAGCAGGCGGCGCCCGCTGTCAGGATGGCGGCAACATTGATCTATCGCGATGATCGAGAAGACAGGCGTTTAGCCTGACATGCTGCAGGGCGCAGCGTCACTGACCTCGTGTAGTTCGAGGATCACAGACCTATTGGGCGGCACTTTTGTCGGGCTGGAATTTCCACCGGCGAGAGCAATAAACGGAAGCGCGCAGAACGCAGCGAGCGCGGAAACGTTCACGAAATTCCACCGCACCGTTTGCCACACCATCGCAGGCCCTTCCAGCATTCCGCTTACCGCACGCAACGGCACCGCGGACCTGATGGAAGGCTAGCAAGTCAACATTACGAACAGATGGCGCCGTTAGCTAAAATTCGATGGTTTCTGACGGAATCCCGCCGGTTGGGTATCAAATAGCGCAAGTCGTAAACGTCCGATTTAGGGAATTGAAAGTATAGCGGTTCAAGCAAACGTAAGGATAGTTGCGTAATGTGAGTCCACTAATCTCATAGGGACTCATGGAATTCGACATCATGCGCAGGAACACCGTCACATTTGTTTTTGCTTTGCTGCTTCTCGTCTTGCCGTGCTTTGCCGCTCGCGCAGAGACCTTCATCGTCCAGGGCTCCACGACCTTCACCCATCGGATCATGGAGCCTTATCAAGCTGCCATAGAAGCGTCCTCGGGTCACAGCTTAACTGTCGTTCCCAATAAATCGAGTCTGGGGCTGCTTGCCCTTTTCGATAAGCGCGCCGATTTCGCAATGATTTCCGGACCGCTGGAAAACGAAATCGAGCATCTCAAGGAGACGAACGCTACTCTTCCGTACGATCAGCTTCGTAATTTCAATATCTACAACACGCGCATGGCCTTTGCCGTCAATCGGGAAAACCCGGTCAAAGAGATGACCGTTGATAAAATGCGCGGGATACTGATGGGCGAAATTACGAACTGGAAGGATGTCGGTGGACGCGATCTGCCAATCAGGATTGTGCAAGTTCGCGAGGGGGGCGGCGTTCAAGCCTCAATCGAAGAGGTCGTGCTCAAGGGCAAGAGCATCAGCGTCCAAAATCCCATTCTTGTTCAGATCAGCTCGCAGGTCGTCAAGGTCGTCGAGCAGCTGCCCGAGGCACTCGGACTTTCACAGCTCAGCATCGTATCGAAATCCAACACCGACGAGCTCAAGTTGGATCGCCCAGTTGAGCAGCATCTTAACCTGATTACGCTCGGCGAGCCAACGCCGGAGATGTTCAAAGTTATCCGCGCCGCAACCAATATAGCGAATGCAAGCTTAGATCGATGACTTTCAGCAGGCGATTGCGCTGGCATCAGGTCGGAGTTTCCGCCAAGCTTTATTGGCTGGCGAGCCTATCAACCCTTGCCGTTGTGCTACTCGCGGTAGCATCGATTCACTTCGCTTGGGTGACGGAAGATGCCGCCCTTCAGCTCGATCAGAAAGGCTTTGCAGCCGTCGAGAATTCTGGGCGCCTTCAGGCGCTTCTGGCCCAGCATCGACAAATCGTCGAAAGCGCGCCGGCCGAGGTTGATCGATCTCGCCTTGAGGTAAGCCAGCGCGAATTCCTGGCAAAGACCTCGCAGCTTTCGTCCTTGATCGATCAATTGGATCGAGGGCAGCAAGCCGACAAGGTCGCGCGCGACCTTCAGACGCAGATTGCGAATGATATTCCAAAGCTGGTCACGGCGGCCCAGCAAGTCATGTTCTACGCGTATAACTTTGCGCAGGACAGCGCAATTGCGTCGGCAACAACTTACGCAAAAATCGCCGACGATGTTCAGGATAAAATCCGACAATATCGCGCGCATCAAGTCGCCGTTGCAAACGTCAGCGTTTCGACGCTGCTCGATGGCGCGCGTTCCTTGCTATTTTGGGTTTCAATAAGTGCCGTCGCTGCCCTGCTATTGATCGGCCCGGTCGGTCTCACAACCACCCGCGGAGTTCTTAGGCGCTTAAGCCTTATTACAAGTTATATGGTCCGGTTGGCGAAACAGCCGATTGCTGAAGAGGTCCCCTCTCGTGGCGATCATGATGAAATTGGCGATATGGCACGCGCGGTGCAGGTCTTCAAAGAGAACGCCGCCGAGCTATTTGAACGCAAGCAGCAGCTCGAGCAGGTCAACACGCAGCTTGATCTCGCATTGAATAACATGACGCACGGCCTGGTCATGTTTGATTCGCATCGGAGACTGATTGTCTGTAATGGAACTTACGCGAAGCTGTATGGTCTGCCGCCTGAATTATGCAGGGAGGGCACGGAACTCCGAGCAATCCTGCAATTCCTTGTGGATCAAAAGATATTCGCCGAAACGCCCCAGGAAACTTTCTCGTCAGTCAACGACGTAACACCCGCTAAAGGCATTCAGTTCACCAAGCTGTTTTCCGACGGCCGCCTCGTGTCGGTTTCCAACCAAGGCACGACGGACGGTGGCTGGGTCTCCGTCCATGAGGATATAACCGAGCGCCAAAGAGCGGCGGCTCATATCGCCCACATGGCACGACATGACCATCTGACCGATCTTCCCAATCGCGTCTACTTCCGTGACGAACTTGAAAAGAACTTCCGAAGCCTGCGGAACGGACAAGGCTTTGCAATTCTGTGCATCGATCTGGATCGCTTCAAAGCCGTCAATGACTCGATGGGCCACTCTGTCGGGGATAAGCTCTTAAAGCTTGTCGCTTCAAGACTTACGAATTGCTGCAAGGACCGCGACTTTGTCGCCCGCCTTGGCGGCGACGAGTTCGCAATTATTCAAACTAACCTGACCCGCCCTGAAGAAAGCAGCGCGCTTGCGATTCGAATTATCGAACGCTTGAGCGCGCCTTATGATGTTGACGGGCAACAGATGGACATCGGTGCAAGCGTCGGCCTCGCTGTTGCCCCGACCGACGGTACAAATGCCGATCAACTTCTCAAGAACGCCGATCTCGCTATGTATCGAGCGAAAGCCGATGGCCGCGGATCATTTTGCTTTTTTGAGCCAGAGATGGATGCGCGCATTCAGGCACGGCGTGCGCTTGAGCTCGAACTGCGAAATGCGCTCGCCAATGGACATTTGCAGCTCTATTACCAGCCTTTGGTCAATCCGAAATCGGGGCAGATACGCTGTTTCGAGGCGCTTTTGCGCTGGTTTCACCCCAAGCTCGGTGAGATTCCTGCCACGGATTTCGTGCCACTGGCTGAGGAGTCAGGTCTTATCGCGGCACTCGGACAATGGGTGCTGCAGGCGGCCTGCGCCGACGCCGCCAAGTGGCCGAAAGACCTGCGCGTCGCAGTTAACCTGTCGCCGATTCAGTTCAAGAGCATGAATTTGGTCAAAGTGATCCTCGGTTCACTTGCGTCATCGGGATTGCAGGCATCCCGCCTGGAGCTGGAGATAACTGAATCGGTGCTGCTCGAGGATAACGTCAAGACGCTAGCCATGCTGCACGAGCTTCGTTCGCTCGGCGTACACATCGTCATGGACGATTTCGGAACCGGATTCTCGTCATTGAATTACCTGCGGAGCTTTCCGTTCGACAAGATCAAGATCGACAGGTCTTTCATCAAGGATCTGTCCAAGGGTGATAATTCAGCTGCGATCGTCAAGACGATCATTGGTTTGGCGCACGCGCTCAACATCGATGTCGTCGCCGAGGGTGTAGAGACAAGGCAACAGCTTGATTTTGTCGTTGCGCAAGGCTGCACGGAAGTTCAGGGCTTCTATTTTAGCGAGGCGAAGCCAATTGGTTCCTTCAAGACTGTTCTAAATGAATGTAATGCCCGTTTTGAACTCGCGGCGTAGCTGACGTCTGACCTCCTCATGACGTTTGGCGCTGGCGATCACGGCTTTGCTTTTCGGTGAGAAATCCGCCAGTCGGGGATGGGTTTCGAGCCATAGGGCACGTGCTGCTGCCAAGGGATCGATCGCTGCCTTGCGCCACCATTTCGCTTCATCACCGTGGCGATGAATCTCGCGATGATGTCCGCGGCACAGGGGGACAGTGAACTCGTCGCTGACCTTACGACCGAGCGCCCGGCTTTGGGCAAAGCGCAGGTGATGGGCATCGCAAGGCTTGCGGCCGCAGACCAGGCACGGTCAGACCACGAATCTGGGGGTCGGCAGTTCGAATCTCTTCGGACGCTCCAATGTGCGGTTTTGCACGATATTGTTGCCGGGCGTCGGAAAATACCCTCATCGAACAGCTCAAGGCCGCAGGTTAATCTTCACGTCCATCGCCTGGACCGGAAGCTAATCCGCAAGCCCCAAGACAAACGCCAAAGCTATTCCGAGCCGAGCCATGTCTTGGCGGCCGAGACGCCCGATCTTATGTCCTATCCGTTCGCGTCTGATGGTGACTGGTTTATCGGCCATCACCTGCGATTTGAACCTCAATCCATTTTCGGGCCTAGGCTCAATGGTGACGCGAAAATCCGGAGCGTCCACCAGTTCGGAAGTCAGCTGGCAGACCACCACCGAAGCATGATTCTCCGGGAAGGCGTCGGTCTGCACGATGACCGCCGGACGAGGCTTGCCATAGTCACCGGCCGCGGCAACGGTCACCAGATCACCGCGTCGCATCTGCATCAAACTCGGAAACCGATTCGATCCATTTCAAAGCGTCGCGTTCGCGATCCGGATCGAGGCCGGCGACTTGCTTTGCTACTCGTCGTCGCACTGCCCGCGAGCGGGGGTCGGCAACCACGAGGCGCAACTCGCGCAGACCCCGTGTGCGTCGCCGCTGCCGCATCATCTTCATCCTCTCGGCCGCTGCCACCATGGACTCTTCCAACCTGTAACGCGTTACAGCGTAACGCGTTACAGGTTGGAAGGCAAGGCCGGCCCTCACGACAATCACTTGGCCAGTATTGGCCTCATACCAGCCGCCGATTGATCTCCTCGGTCACAAGGCCAAGCTGCACGATGAGGTTGCCGGACAAGTCCTCTGGCTCCACTCCGCGCGCTTTTCCCGCCACAGCCGCACCAGGGCAGCCTCATCGGTCCCCATGATGATCCGGGCATCGGAGCCGCCGGCCGGGGTCACAGCTAATACAGTTACTCGTATCGAGAATGGAGCGGACTCGAAGCAATCGACCAACTCCCCGCGGCCAATCCGGTATTCAGAGTTACTCTTGGCGGGGATTTAACTTATTACTCCTGCGTGTTATATTAGGCATTATACATCCTCAGATTGCGCTTTTTTGGCAGAACGAAGCCAATTCGCTAATCCGCAGTAACGATTTGGACGTTTGGCTTTAGACCGCCCCCGAATCCCTCTATAGCCATACCCCACATGACCATCCGCCTGCATCGCGGCGATCTGCCGGACATCTCGCGCTATAGCGGCGCGATTGCGATCGACACCGAAACCATGGGTCTCGATCTCAATCGCGACCGGCTGTGCGTGGTGCAACTCTCGCCGGGCGACGGCTCAGCCGACGTGGTGCAGATCGCGCCGCATGCCAGTGCGGACTCGGCGCCCAACCTCAAGCGGCTCCTTACCGACGCAAAGCTGCTCAAGATTTTTCACTTCGCGCGGTTCGATCTCGGCATGCTGTGCAAGACTTTCGGCGTGATGCCGGGACCGGTGTTCTGCACCAAGATCGCCTCGCGCCTGACGCGGACCTATACCGACCGACACGGGCTGAAGGATCTGGTGCGCGAGGTGCTGGGCCAGGAAATTTCCAAGCAACAACAGTCCTCGGACTGGGGTGCCGCCGCGCTCACCGAAGCGCAAGTCTCCTATGCCGCTTCCGACGTGACGCATTTGCACGCGCTCAAGGACAGGCTTTCCGCCATGCTGGCGCGCGAGGGCCGCGAGGAACTCGCGGAAGCCTGTTTCCGCTTTCTGCCGGTGCGAGTGCGACTCGACCTTGCGGGCTTTGCCGCAGACGACATATTTGCCCATTCCTGAGGCGGCGCTGGGCCCATCGGCCATAAAACGGCGGCCCTGCCTGGGACATATTCACCAGCGACTTTTGTGGGACAAACCCGCTAAAAGTGTGGTCTAACGCCCGAACCGGGGCGATCTTGAGGGATAATCGCTTGGCAATGGCCTACCCGGAGAGTGCCGCAAAACGGCTTTCCACCAAGCCGCGCGGCGACATCGAGCTCAACTACCGCGCCGCGTTGCGGCACAGCCGCCACGTGCGATGGCTGCGCATCGGCGTGCCGGTGGGAATCGCGGCGCTGCTGCTGGCCGTGGTGGCGATGAATTATATCCCGCCGATCGGCGGGTTCCGGCTGCCCGGAGAGCTCGGCAATCTCGTCATCCACGGCACCAAGATCACGATGGAAGCGCCGCGGTTGACGGGCTTCACGGCCGATTCCCGTGCCTACGAATTCTCCGCGGACGCCGCCGCGCAGGACATGACCAAGCCCAATCTTGTCGAGCTGGAAAAGCTGCATGCCAAGATGGAGATGGCAGACAAGAGCACGGTCGAAATGTCCGCGGTCTCCGGCGTCTACGACGTCAAATCCGAAATCCTCACGCTCAATCAAAATATCGATCTGCTGTCGTCGAGCGGTTATTCGGGTCACCTCAGCGAAGCCGTGATCGACGTAAAAAAGGGCAGCGTCGTATCGGATAAGCCGGTCGAGGTGAAAATGCTCAACGGCTCGCTGAACGCGCAGCATCTCGACATCGCCGACAACGGCAGCGTGCTCCGCTTCACCGTCGTCGAAATGACGCTGCAGCCGGGCAAAGAGAGTTCAAAAGATCAGGCAAAGGCCGGCGATCAATGAGCCGGCGCAGGCAAAAATTCCTTGCCGCCTTGGCAAGTCGTTTGGCAAGTCTTGCGGTGACCGCGGCTCTAGCTGTGACGCCCGGCGCCGCACAGACATCGAACACGGCCGCGCCGGGCCCGTTCCAGGGCATGATGAACGATCAGAAAAAGGATCAGCCGGTCCAAATCGAAGCCGCGACCCTTGAAGTGCGTGACAAGAACAAGACGGCGACGTTCTCCGGCAACGTGCAAGTGGTGCAGGGCGACACCACGATGAGATGCCAGAGCCTCGTTGTTTTTTACGGTCAGGAAATCGGCATCGCCGGGGCCAGCAAACCAGCAGCGACCCCGGTAGCGACCACGAAGTCGACGCCCGGCATGCCGCAAGGCGCGCAGAATATTCGCCGCATCGAGGCGCATGGCAACGTTACGGTCACCACCAAGGATCAGAACGTGAAGGGGGACACCGGCATTTATGACTTGGAATCGAAGACCATCACGCTGAGCGGCAATGTCGTCGTCAGCCAGGGCCAGAACGTCATTCGTGGTGAAAGGGTCGTGGTCGATACGGTCACCGGAAATGCGAAGGTGGAATCGGGCTCGAGCAATGGGGCCCCGGGCGTCGGCACGCCCGGTCAGACGCCTCGCGTTCGCGCGCTGATCCAGCCCGGAAAGGGCATGACCATCGGACCGGGCCAAACCAATTGATGCGGCCCTTCCGCCCGGGTGCGGAAAATCGGCTAAAATCCGCTATATAGACGGTATTGAACCGACCCGAAGGCGAGCTTCTCGAGACCGTGGCAGATATCCTTTCATACTTCCGCCGGGCCCCAACCAAGGGGCGGCGCAAGCCAGCCGTCGTAGAGGACGCCATCGATCTGGAATCGATCGGCGGTGCGATCAGCAATGTCTATCTCGACATCGCAAGCGTCGGCGCCGCTACCGAAAAGCCGCGCGCAAAAACCCCGCCGCAACAGCCCTCCGCGCCGCAACCTGCGCCACAACAGCAAACATTCACCGCGCCTCAACCCCAAACCTTTACCCAGCCGCCGCCACCACGGGCGTTCGTGCCGCCCCCCTCGTCTCCGTCCCCGCCGCCGGAGGTTGCCGCACGGCCGCAGCGCCCACAGCCTTCGGCAAACGGCCAGCGTCCGGCGCCGCGGCCGCGACGCCGCACGGACGGCAATGGTGCGGCGCCGGCCGACCGCTCGGGACTCCTCGCCGTCCACGGCGTCGAGAAAAGCTTCGTTGGGCGCAAGGTGGTCAAGGGCGTGAGCTTTTACCTGCGCAAGGGCGAGGCGGTCGGCCTCTTGGGCCCTAACGGCGCCGGCAAGACCACGGTGTTCTACATGGTGACCGGCCTGATCAGGGCCGACAAAGGCCGCATCGAGCTCGACGGCCACGATGTCACGAAGCTGCCGATGTATCAGCGGGCGCGGCTCGGCATCGGCTATCTGCCGCAGGAAGCCTCGATTTTCCGCGGCCTCACCGTCGAGGACAATATTCGCTCGGTGCTCGAAGTGGTGGAGCCCGACAAGAAACGGCGGGCGCGCGATCTCGATGCGCTGCTCGAAGAATTCAACATCGCGCGGCTGCGCAAGACGCCGGCGATCGCGCTGTCCGGCGGCGAGCGGCGGCGCTGCGAAATCGCGCGCGCGCTGGCGACGCGGCCGAATTACATGCTGCTCGACGAGCCGTTCGCCGGCATCGATCCCATTGCCGTCGGCGATATTCAATCGCTGGTGCGGCATCTCACCAATCGCGGCATTGGCGTTCTCATCACCGACCACAATGTGCGCGAGACGCTCGGCCTCACCGACCGCGCCTATATCATCTATTCTGGTGAAGTGTTGATGGAAGGCCGCGCCGACGAGATCGTCAACAATCCCGATGTTCGTCGGCTTTATCTCGGCGAGGAATTCCGGCTGTAGTTTTCCCGCTTTAGTTTAACGTCTCGCCAGGAATGCCACGCCGTTCGGCCGCGATCTGATACGGCGCCGCCGCGGACACATTCTCGCCGGTGCGAATTTCGTCGATGACAAACAGCGGCCGGCGCTTGGATTCGAGATAGAGACGGCCGACATACTCACCGAGCAGGCCGAACAGAATAAGCTGCATGCTGCCGAGCACGAGAATGAGCGTCGACAGGCTGGTCCAGCCCTCGACGACGTGTCCGAACGCCCAGCTGCCGAGCGTGTAGCCCAGCATCAGCAGGCTCAAAAAGCCCAAAATGATTCCGAGATAGGACGCCAGCCGCAGCGGCATGATCGAGAACGACGTCAGCGCGTCGAATGCGAGCCCAAACATTCTGCCGAGCGAATAATTGCTGCTGCCCGTCGTGCGCGGCGCGCGATCGTAAGCGAGCGCCACCTGGCGCAGGCCGATCCAGCTCACCATGCCGCGAATGAAACGCTGCTGCTCCGGCATCGAGTTGAGAATGTCGATGACCTTTCGGCTCGCCAGCCGGAAGTCGCCGCTGTCGACCGGCATGTCGCCGTCGGCCAGGCGCCGCAGCAGCCGGTAGAACAAGGCCGCGGTGCCGCGCTTGAGCATGGTTTCGCCCTGCCGCTCGCGGCGCTGGCCGTAAACGACATCGGCCTCGACACGATCCATCAGGCGCCACATCTCGCCCAAAAGCTCCGGCGGATCCTGCAAGTCGGAATCGATGGTCAGCACGCGGTCGCCGCGGCAGGAATGCAGGCCCGCGGTCATGGCGCGCTGATGGCCGTGGCGGCGCGACAGGTTGACCGCGACCAATTGCGGGTCGCGCTCGGCGAGTTCGCGCATGATCTCCCAGGTCCGATCGGTCGAGCCGTCATTGACCAGGATCAGCTCATAGTCGGCACCGGCCGCGTCCTTGGCGGCAGCCGTCATGCGCCGGTGGAACTCTTCGAGGCCGGCCTCTTCGTTGTAGCAAGGCGCGACGATCGACAGCCGCGGACGCGCGCGCCCATCCTGAGGCAGCGGCATCGAGACGCGAAGTTGCTCGTTCACATTCGCCTCGCTGAGACCGCCCGTTACGGCGGGTCGAGCACCTGCCCGGTCGGGCCGGACAGACTGTACGCCGAATAATCGTTGATAGTAATGCCGTGGCGGGTGCGCGGGAAAGTCGCCACCAGTTCAACTTTGCTGAATTTTTGTTGCAGCAGCGGCACCGCATAGCACGGCTCTTGGCATACATACATGCTGGTGCCCTGGAACAGCGCCGGATCGGGCTGCGGCTGATCGACATAGCGCATGCGTTCATTGACCTGCGCCACGACCGGATGCGACGGCAAATAGAATTCGAGCCAGCCGGCGATGCCGTATTCGGTGGTGACCACGATCGGAGCGCCGATGCGCGCGCGCACGTCATCGAGCTTCGCCGCCAGTTCCTTCCAGCCGGCGCCGAGCGCGCGCGCCGTCGGATCGGCATGGCCGAGCGGCAGCACGCCGAACACCGCTTGCAGATAGAGGCAGGCCGCGATGCCAAGCCCGACCGGCACGGCGAGCCGCTGCGACCACGACACGAGCGGCGCCCAGGTCTCGTCCCACTTTATCCGCTCGGCGGCGACCGCTGCGGCGATGACGAATGGCACATAAATCGGCTCCGGCCAGTTGCCTTCGACGCGGCCGTGGAACGAATGCCAGATGAAATAGAGCACGATCGGCCACACCATCGCGTTGACGAGAACGCGTGACGGCTGCGATCCGCCCTCGCCCTTGAGCATTGCGGCAAGCCCGAGCGACCCGAGGATAAAGATCGGCGGCGTGGCCATTCCGATCTGGGTGACGAAAAACTCGCCGAGATAGCGCAGCGACCATTGGTGCACGACCAGGCGGTTGAACTGATAATGGTACGATGCCCAACCATGCTCCGCGTTCCAAATCAGCGTCGGCGAAAACACCGCGACCGCGATGGCGCCTGATATCCACGGCCAGGGCGTAAACAGCCATTTGCGCTGCTGCGGCACCATCAGGAGCCAGACAAGAATGCTGACCGCGAAGAAAATCGTCGTATATTTCGACAATAGTCCGACGCCGAATACGACGCCGATGGCAAGCCACCACTCGCCGCGCCCGGTCTCGAGAAGCTTGACCAGCGTGAGCAGCAGGAACGCCGTCGAAACGACCAGCGCGTTGTCCGGCGTCGCCAGCGCCGAGCCTGCGACCATGACGATTGTCAGATTGAAATAGAGCGCCGCGGTGGCGCCGACCCGATCGTCGTTGAACAGGATCGCTCCCGACCGCCAGATCGCCCAGCTCGCCGGCAACGCAAGCAGGACGCCGATCGCGCGCACGCCGAATTCGGTATCGCCGAAAAGCGTCGTGCCGATCCTGATCAGAAGGGGGTTGACGGGCGGGTGATCGAGATAGCCGCCGGCGAGGTGCTTCGACCAGAGCCAATAGAGACCCTCGTCAAAGCTGAGCGGCGCCATCCCGGCAAAAACAAGCCGCACCGCGACGAGAGTCAGAATCGTGGCAACCACCACCGACTGGTAGCGCCGCTCCGGCACCGCCGTGACGCTGAACAAAGCCACAAGAAACCCCTGACCCGGTACCCGACCCAAGGCCGGACTCATAGCAGGACCGCAGGGATGTACAAACGGTGTCGGCAAGCCGTGGAAGCCTCCGCCGGTCGCGCCCAACAGGGAGGCTGCCGACAGCTGTCCCGGACCACGGCTGCCAGCCGGAGCGCGGCTGAATGACGCGCGGGAGCATCGAATCCATCGGGCCGATCAAGCGGGAACCGATGCTCAAATATTAGGCAGAACCAGGTGGCTGTCACCCGCCCGACGCGCAGGAAAGGTAATTAGGGGTGGAATGCCTATCTTTAAGCCCGACGAAAATAGGCTGGCGACAGGGCCAAAGATATACGATAAGGAGGGAAGCAAGAATCGGACCAATTTACCGGCCCATTACCTCAAAAGTCCTTACGCCACAGGCCCTCATGGCTCTCTCGCAGCGACTACAGATCCGACAGAGTCAGGCGCTGGTGATGACGCCGCAGCTGATGCAGGCCATCAAGCTGCTGCAGCTTTCAAATCTCGATCTGGTCGCCTATGTCGAGGCGGAGCTCGAGCGAAATCCGTTGCTCGACCGCGGCGCCGAACTCGAGCCGGTCGCCGAGCCGGATAATGCACCGTCCTCCGACCAGCCGGTGATGGATGGCGAGTTGCGCAATGGCGCCGAGATTACCGAAGACCCGCACCGCGAGCTCGAACTGAACGGCCACGTCCACGACGA
This sequence comes from uncultured Alphaproteobacteria bacterium, assembly GCA_963761185.1. Lineage (GTDB taxonomy): Bacteria > Pseudomonadota > Alphaproteobacteria > Rhizobiales > Xanthobacteraceae > BOG-931. Next base: position 1,413,346 of record CAVXFY010000009.1, on the reverse strand, counting down.
TGCGCCCGGCACCACCGCCGGCGAAAACTATAACGACGATAGCGAGCCGACCCAGGCGCGCGCCGCGGACGGTCCTGCGGGCTATTCGGAATGGGCCGGCACCGGCTCCGGCGGCCGCGACGACGGCGAGTACAATCTCGAAGCCTTCGTTTCCACCGAAACCACGCTGGCGGATTGGCTTCGCGAACAGCTCACGCTTGCGATTGCCGATCCGGTGCAGCGCATGATCGGCCAGTACCTGATCGATCTGGTCGACGATTCCGGCTACCTCGGCGGCGATCTCGCCGCCGCGGCGGAAAGGCTCGGCACCGGTGTGCCGGAAGTCGAGGCCGTTCTCGCCATTCTCCAGACTTTCGATCCACCGGGAATTTGCGCACGCGATCTCGCCGAATGCCTGGCGATTCAGCTCAGAGAAAACGACCGCTACGATCCGGCGATGGCGGCGCTGATTTCGCGGCTCGATCTCTTGGCCAAACGCGATTTCGCGGCGCTGAAGAAAATCTGCGGCGTCGGCGATGAGGATCTCGCCGACATGATCGCCGAGGTGCGCCGCCTCAATCCAAAGCCGGGTCACGCTTTCGGCTCGGCGGTCGTGCAGCCGATCGTGCCCGACGTGTTCGTGCGGCCGGGGCCTGACGGCGGCTGGATCGTCGAGCTCAACTCCGACACGCTGCCGAAGGTTCTGGTCAATCAGAGCTATTATTCGGAGGTTTCGGCCACCGCGCGTCGCGATACCGATAAATCCTACCTCACCGAATGTCTGCAGAGCGCCACCTGGCTCGTGCGCGCGCTCGATCAGCGCGCCCGAACCATTCTTAAAGTCGCCAACGAGATTGTGCGCCAGCAGGATGCGTTTTTTGCCCGCGGCGTCGAGCATCTGCGCCCGCTCAATTTGAAGACCGTCGCCGAAGCCATCAGCATGCACGAATTGACGGTGTCTCGCGTCACCGCCAACAAATATATGGCGACCAGCCGCGGCATCTTCGAGCTGAAATATTTCTTCACTTCGGCGATCGCCGCGTCGCATGGCGGCGAGGCGCATTCCGCCGAATCGGTGCGTCACCGCATCAAACAATTGATCGACGCCGAGACCTCCGCCGATGTTTTTTCCGACGATACCATCGTCGAAAAGCTGCGCGAGGCGGGTATCGATATCGCGCGGCGCACGGTCGCCAAATACCGTGAGGCTATGCGCATTCCCTCCTCCGTCCAGCGCCGGCGCGAGAAACAGGCGGCGGCCGCCAACTGATATTCAATTTACCAACTTCGGACAGCATCGCTGCAGCGACGCCGGCCAAAGCATGAGCAAGGCATGGAGTGGCGCGTGGGTCAGTCAGGCGTGCGCCGCGGTGTCGCGTTGACTCCCTGACCGCCGATACCTAGGTCGAGTCGATGCGTTATGTGAAGAATGTTGGCGTCATACGAAGGATATTGGCGTTATATGAAGCCTATTGATCGAACGCGATACGTCCCAAATGCGTCATTCACATTGCGGAGGCTGCCATGACATTCCGCGTGTCTGGAAAAAATCTCGACGTCGGCGACGCGCTGCGCGATCGCATCAGCGATCGGATTGCCGAAACGGTGGACAAGTATTTTGACGGAGGCTATTCGGGACATCTGACATTGGCGCGGGACGGTTTTGGGTTCCGCACCGAATGCGCGATCCATCTCGATTCGAAGATCACGCTTCATGCCGACGGCATGGCGCCGGACGCCTATGCCAGCGCCGATCAGGCGGCGTCGCGAATCGAAAAACGGCTGCGCCGCTATCATCGACGGCTCAAGGATCACCACTCCGAGCGTAGTGATGCGCGCGCCGCCAATTGGGCCGCCGTCGACGCCGCAAGCTATATCATCGCCGCGCCGGAGCATGAGGACGAAACGGATATCGACGCTTTCACCCCCGTCATCATCGCCGAATCGACGACGACGCTGAAACAGCTCTCGGTCAGCGACGCGGTGACGGAGCTCGATCTGACCGGCGCCCCGGTTCTCGTGTTCCGTCACGCCGCCCACGGCGGCGTTAACATCGTTTATCGCCGCGCCGACGGCCATTTCGGCTGGATCGATCCACCGGCCCTGGCGGCCCAGTAATGCCCTGCGATGCCCATTGACGCCGTGACCCCGTCTCCCTATGGTCCGCCGCCTTTCGCGTGGTGCCAGGACGGTTACAAGACGGTTGGCACGGTTCGGGCGCCGGCTTTTCGAGAAAAATTCATGCTCCGATGCGAAACTGATACCCGGTTCCACCGCGACCAATAGTCACCGACGCTTTCGCGCCGACTCGCTCCTCTTCAGGTTCTAACTCATGCCGCTTACCGATCTCGTCGCGCCGAACGCGATCCTTCCGGCGCTCAAGGTCAACAGCAAGAAGCAAGTGCTGCACGAACTTGCCGCGCGCGCGGCCATGCTCACCGGACAGAACGAGCGTGCGATTTTCGACATTCTGATGCAGCGCGAAAAGCTCGGCTCGACCGCCGTCGGCAATGGCATCGCCATCCCGCACGGCAAGCTGCCGACGCTCACGCGCCTGTTCGGATTGTTCGCGCGGCTCGAGCGCCCGGTCGATTTCGAAGCGCTCGACAACCAGCCGGTCGATCTCGTGTTCCTGCTGCTCGCACCCGAGGGCGCCGGCGCCGATCATCTCAAGGCGCTCGCGCGCATTGCGCGGCTGCTGCGCGATCCGGCAATCACGCACAAGCTGCGCGGTTCACAGGACGCCGAATCGCTTTACGCGGTGCTGGCGATGCCGTCCGCTTCCGCCGCGTGAGGCTCGGGAATCAGCATCAGCAATCTCAAAAGAAAAACGGGGCCGTTGCGGCCCCGTTTTGATGAGTGGTCGCTGATTGTTCGGATCAGTGCACGCTCACCGTCTCGAGCTCCTGGCTCCAGGCATTGGCGATCGCGGCTTCGCGGCTGTCGGTCAGCATGATCGGCGTGCCGTCGGCAGCGTGCAGCGCGAACAGCACCTGGCCGGGCTCGATCTGCGGCATCTCCGTCTGCGGGAAAAGCTTGCGGAAGTCCTCGAAGCGGACCGCCTTCACATAGGCGATATGGCCGTCGCCGAGCTGCGCGAGCGCTTCCGGTGAAAAATCCTTTTCGGATTCGGTGAGAATTGCACCGTCTCGGTTCATCTCATTCATATCATTCATGGCCCTCGACTCCTTTCTGTGTCTTGGTCGAGTCGTTTTGGTCAAGTCCTGCCAGTTTCATCAATCGCACTCTTTGATTGAAATCGATTTAACGATGCGCTCGGGTTGCGGGCGCGCGAGATCGATCGACAGCAATCCGTTCCTCAAGTCCGCGCCCAGCACTTCCATGCCGTCCGCCAGCACGAAGGTGCGCTGGAATTGGCGCGCGGCGATGCCGCGGTGGATATATTGCCGGCCTTTATCGTCTTGCTGGCGGCCGCGGATGACGAGCTGGCTCTCCTCCACGGAGACATCGAGCTGGTCGCGGGTGAACCCCGCCACCGCAAGGGTGATGCGCAGGCGCTCGGGATTATTCCCGTCGCGCGCGACGCGCTCAATATTGTAGGGAGGGTAACCGTCTGCGGCCTTCCCGACCCGATCGAGCACACGCTCGATCTCGTCGAAGCCAAGCAAAAACGGACTTGAAAGCGACGAAACCCTGGACATGGTTTCAAAGCCCTTGGTTAAGCGACTTTGGCGGGGCCCGTACCGGCGCCCCAATGATCGTGCGGAACACCCGCTCGACCACAAGCAATATGGCCATGCGGATCAATGGGTTCAAGGACGGCCTGGACGGCCCCCAATGAGCCGGTCCGGCGCAATCGGCCGGGGGGACGCTTGGCGTGGCGCGCTCGCTTAAGGGACCTTCAGGGGCCCCGGCATCGCCCGTTCGGCCTCGGCCAAAAGCTGCGCCTCGTGCCGATTGACGAAAATGCCGCCGACAATGAAGCCCACCACCGTGATCACGGCGAGGAAGATCACGACCGGGCCTTCCAGGCGCTCGAATTGGCGGCCCAGCGCATAAGCGGCATAGCCATAAGTCAGCGACCAGACGACCGAGCCGGTCACATTGGCGAACAGAAAGTCGCGCCACGGCATCATATTGGCGCCGGCGAAAATCCCGGCGAAGGTGCGCAATACCGGTACGAATTGCGCGATGAAAACGATCTTACCGCCATGGCGCAGGAACAGATATTGACCGAGCTTGATCCGGGCCTCGGTCATCCGCACGTAATTGCCGTAGCGTAGCAGCAGCCAATAGCCGAAAACACGGCCGAGGGCGTAACCGACGATGCGGCCGACAATCGCGGCGGCCGCCGCGGTGAAAATGACCGCAACAATGTTCAGGTCATGCTTGGTGCCGGCATAGATGGCAGCAGCCAACAGCGCCGTTTCCCCGGGCAACGGAACGCCAACGCATTCCAGGCCGACGATAAGGGCGACCGTGACGAGGCCGTAGGCGTGGATGAGATGCTCGACGAAATGCATTACCGGGCTGTGGTGCGGAACGGGGCTTACTTAAACATATTCCGACGTAAAGATAATACCTTGACTTTGTCGCAGCGGTTCCGAGCGGCGTTCGGTGCGTGCGTTGCAAAAAATGCGTCCAATTCCGCAGGGCGGAATCAGGCTCGATTGAGGCGAGAACATGGGCCCATATGATGCGGGCTGAAAACATGGGCTCCATCCGACCTTGCGGCGGCACGGAGCTTGCCTGAAAATGCCTGTAACGGCGCGCCTGCGAAATGGCGCTTCCGAACACGACAATGACCGCGCCAATGAAGGCCGTGCCAATGAAAAAACTGATTCTTGAAACTACGGCACCATTCCAAGGCTTGCCGGAGCTCGTCGCTTACGATGAAGGCCTGTTCGCCAAGGAAGGGCTCGATATTGCGTGGGTCGATCGCGAAGCCGGCGTCGAGAAAAGGGTCGAGGCCGACGTGACGACGCCGAAGGGCCTCACGCCTTTTGCCAGTCACGGCAAGCTCTTGGAACAGGGCAAGGCCGACATGTATAACGCCTGCGAATGGGGCAACTATTGCCGCGTCGCCGACACCGGCCAAGGCAGCCGGCAACTCGGCCGCCGCGCTATCGTCGCTTACGCGGCAATCGTCGTCCGACCGGATTCTCCGGTTTATACGCCGCAACAACTCGCCGACCGCACCGTCGGCGTGCCGTTTTATTTCGGCAGTCATTATCTCGCGCTACACATGCTGGAGGGCTTTGTGCCGCGCGAGATGATCAGACTGTGCCGGGCGCCGAACGGCTCGCGCTTTCGGCTCAGTGCGATGATGAAGGGCGAGATCGAAGCGACCACGCTCTGCGAACCGCATGTCACGCTCGCCGAGAAGAAAGGCTGCCGCGTCATCTGCTCGGCGTTCTATCACGGCACCGAAGTCGCCTCCGACCGCGTCGATGCGGAAACCTATGCCGCCTTCAATCGCGCGGTCCGCGAGGCGGTGCGCCGCATCAATGCGAACAAAAAAGCCTACATGCACTACTTCATCGATTATTACGCCGCGAAAGATCCCGAGATCGCGGCGCTGAAAATCGAGGATTTGCGCGAAAGCCGCCTCGTGGTCTGCGACCCGGCGCCGATCCCGCTGGATGAATTGCAGCGCACCTACGATTGGCTCAAAAGCTGGGGCATGCTCGAGGCCACCGCCTCGCCATTGCAGCTCGTCAACATGCAGGTGCAGGCCCACGCCCACGAAGCTGCGGAGTAATGTCGCGGTGGCGTTGCCGCCGAATTCAGACTAATTTTGCCGCGGGGCGAGTGAGCAGGGGCAGACAGTTCGATGCGGGGCGTCGCAGCTCGACGTGTGAGCAGCATCTTCTCCAGCGTGATGCTTCTTGGTCCGCTCCTTGGCGCTTGCGGACACCATTCACTCGATGCCGACAGCGACAACGGCGCCAACGCCTATCCGACGAGTTACAAATCCGACATTCTCGGGGCCATGCACGCCTATTTGAACAACCCGACCGGAATTCGCGACGCCGGTCTTTCCGAGCCGGCGATCAAAACAATCGGCAACACGACGCGCTACGCGGCCTGTTTGAGGTTCAACGGGAAAAGGGACGGCAGCAACGACTATGCCGGCACCAAAGAGATCGTGGCCGTTTTCCTTGCTGGTCGATTCGATCACTTCGTCGAGAATTCGAAGGACTTATGCGCCGGCGTGACCTATGCGCCGTTTCCGGAATTGCAAAAACTGCCGCCATGATCCGGCGCCGGCCAAAAGCTCGGCTCAATCGTTCGTCTCGACATGAAAGGCATGCAGCACCCGGTGAAAGATCGGTGCGAGGATCACGCCTGTCGCGATGACGATGATGAGTCCCGACAGGATCGCGTACCATCCGGCAAAGATCTTCCCCGCATTTGTCTTGAGTTCGCCCACGGGCCCCATGCCGGACAGGATCATCGCCGCGTTCACGAACGCATCGACGAACGACATGCCCTCGAAAAAGGCATAGCCGGCAATCCCGACGGCGAGACCGGCGAAGGTGAGGACTGCCCACAATCCGATCGCAACCGACATGCGCGCCGCGAATTTCCGGCGCGAAGCGACGGGCTGACCGCGGCGCTCGAAATGGGTCAAGCTCGGACCACGAAAGGCCATTCACCTCCTCCGGCGCTTGGTTTGGCGCAGGCTCTATTGAGGCAAGTCTGCGGTTGAGCGCGCATCGGCTCGCGCCTACTATCTAGCGGGAAAAGAACACGAAGTACCAGGGAAACTCCAATGCTGGAACGACACTACGACCGCGCCGCGCAGGATATCGGCAACATCGTCAATCTCGGCCATGTCAACGTCTCGATCAGCGATCAGCACGTGGCGACGAACTATTACGTCACCGGGCTCGGACTGACGCGCGATCCTTATTTGATGACCGGGTCAGGGAATATGTGGATCAATGTCGGCATGAGCCAATTCCATCTGCCGATCGGAACGCCGGAAGTGCTGCGCGGCGTCACCGGACTGGTCATTCCGGATCGCGAGGCGCTCCTCGACCGCCTGAACCGCGCGCGCAAGCTCCTCGCCGGAACCAAATTTGATTTCCGCGAGAGCAACGATTGCGTCGAGACGGTCTGCCCCTGGGGTAATCGCATTCACGTGCACACGCCCGACGAGGAGCGCTTCGGCCGCGTCGCGCTCGGTATGGCTTACGTGCGCTTCGACGTCCGCCCCGGCACCGCCGAGCGGATTGTCCGCTTTTATCGCGACGTGCTGCGCACCAATGCCGATGTCCTCAAGAATGGCGCCGGTCCGGAAGCGCGCGTGCAGGTCGGCGAGAAGCAATATTTCTATTTTCGCGAGACCGCCGGGGCGGAAGTGCCTTACGACAATCATCATGTGCAGATCTATCTCGCGGATTTCTCGGCTCCGTATCGCCGGCTCAAGGAACTCAGCCTGATCACGATGGAAACCAACGACTACGAGTACCGGTTTGTCGACGTGATCGATCTCGACACGCGCGAGCCGCTGTTCCGCGTCGAGCATGAGACGCGCAGCATGACCAATCCGATGTACGGCCGCCCCCTGGTCAACCGCAACCCGGCGGTGACCAATATGGATTACAGGCCCGGCCACGACAGCATGTCTTGGGCGCTATCGTGACGGCGGCGGTGTGCCGTGAAAACTCGTAAGGCGCGCGTCCGCCTCCGTCCATGTGGCGGAGGAGCATGATGCGCCGCGCGCTGGTGATCGGCGGCTCGCTGGGCGGTCTCATCACGGCGCATCTGCTTCGCGGCGCCGGTTGGGATGCCGTCGTCTTCGAGCGCAATCTCGAGGAACTGGCGGGCCGCGGCGTCGGGCTGGGCACGCACCCTCAGCTTATTGCCATCCTGCGCAACGCCGGCGTCGCCTTCGACGAAACGATGGGCATTCCGGTGCCTAAAGTCGTTTGCCTCGACAGCGCCGGCAGGACGATCGTCGCGCAACCCTCGGCGCGGACCATGAGCGGCTGGGCGCGGCTCTATCGCGCCTTGCGCGAAGGGTTGCCGGCGGAGAATTACCGGCTCGGCAAGGCGCTTGCGCGGGTCGAGCAGGATAGTGACGCGGTCACCGCGATCTTCGCCGACGGCACGCGCGAGCGAGGCGATCTCCTGGTCGGCGCCGACGGCGTCCGCTCCACCGTGCGTGCGCAATTCCTGCCGCAGACGCAGCCGGTCTATGCCGGTTATGTCGCCTGGCGCGCGGTGCTCGACGAGCAGCGAATACCGCCCGACATCCATCGCGAGATTTTCGATCTTTACGCCTTCTGCCTGCCGGAAGGCGAGCAATTGCTCAGCTATCCGGTGCCGGGGCGGGACAACGACACGCAGGTCGGCCGCCGTGCCTATAACATCGTCTGGTACCGGCCGACCGATGCGCACACGCTCGCCGACCTCTGCACCGACGCAGCCGGTCGGCATCATGACGCCGGCATTCCTCCGCCCTTGATCCGGCCCGACGTGATCGCGCGAGTGAAGGCCGACGCCGAGCGGCTGCTGGCGCCGCAGATCGCCGGAATCTTCCTTCGCGCCGCGCCGTTCTTCCAGCCGATCTACGATCTCGAATCGCCGCAGATCGTGTTCGGCCGTGTGGCATTGGCCGGCGACGCGGCTTTCGTCGCGCGGCCCCATGTCGGCGCCGGCACCACCAAGGCGGCTGTCGACGCGGCAACACTCGCCGAGTGCTTGCGCGAGGCCGGCGATGATATCGCCGCGAAGTCTCGCCCGCTACGACGAGGCGCAGCGCACTTTCGGCCGCGCCATGGTCGCGCTGTCGCGCCAGGAGGGCGCCTACCTCTCCGCGCAGCTCAAGCCGGAGCACCAGCGCAGCGCCGCGGAGCGCGAGCGCGATATCGGCGACCTTCTGCATGCCCACGGCACCCGCAGCGATCAGGTCGCGGATATCGTTGCGGCGCGCGGTCTCGATGCGCATTTCTAGAGCATGACCCCGAAAAGTGGGAACCGGTTTTCGGAAAAGATCATGCTCAAACGCAAAATCTAGGGCGCGGTTCGGGGCTGGACCGGGGGCCGGAACCGTGATTGGACCTTTATCCGCGGCGTAAAGACAGCCGCAGCAGGAGAACGGCCATGTCAGACGATCAAGATGAAGCCGAGGAACGGCCGTGCTTGCATTGCCTGATTGTCGAATTGATCGACAATTTCTTCGCCGAATATCCCGCTTCGAACGAAGAACCGGACGCCATGGATACCGACGAAGTCACAACCGCGCTGGCCAAAACCATGGCGGAACTGACGTGCGGCCGGGACGATTCCGGCCGGCAGAGCATGATCGAGCAGTTGATGCGCGAAATCATGACCTACGACGCCGAATATCGGCAGCAAGACGCCTTGGGCACAGCCGGCTCCGATGCCCGGCACTAGAGCGAAGTTGTTTCAGATCGAAGCGGTTGTCGCTCTAGCATCTTGATTGAGCATGATCTTTTCGGAAAACCGGTTCCCACTTTTCCGGATCATGCTCTAAACCTTACGTGTCCAGCGCGCTCGGGGCGTAAAGCTCCTCGATCTTGACCAGGCGCGGCGTCAGGCTCTGTTCGAGCGAATATTGCGCGATGGTCTCGATGACCGTGCGGTTGGCTTTGACGCCGTGATGAAGGAGCCGCGGCTTTGGGTCGCCCGCAAGCAGGCCCGCGGCCAAATGATCCTGCACATGGGCGACACGTTGCGCGTCGGCGATCTCGTTGGCTTTGTTGAACGCCTTGATCAGGTTGAGCACCGCCCACGGCTCTTTCTCGAAAATGTCGCGCCGGATCACGGCCTGGTGGTTGATCGGAAGCAGGCCGGTCTTCTTGTAGAAGCGCACGCCTTCGGCGATTGGATCGGGAAACAGATATTTGAAATCCGGGTGGCTCGGCAGATCGGCGCGGCTGCGATCGACCAGATTACGGTCGGCGAGATAATGCAGCACGGCGTCGAGTTCGCCGGCGAGCATCATCGCACCGATGCTTTTGTCGGCGGGGATCTGATGCACGGTGACGCCGGGCGGCGCTTTGAAGCCGGTAGCGCCGCCATGGCTCATTTCCGGCGTGCGCTCCATCCAGAATTCCATGTCTTTGGGCGCGACGCCGAACTCGTGCTGCAGCACGCCGCGGGCCCACAAAGCCGCGGTCTGCTGATATTCCGGCACGCCGACACGCTTGCCCTTGAGATCGGCGGGCGTCTCGATGCCGGCCTTGCGGCGCACCAGAATGCTGGTGTGGAAGAACCGCCGCGTCGTGAAGATCGGCAGGCCGATGAAGCGCGCATCGCCGCGTGCCACGGCAATGATGAAAGACGAGCATGACATTTCCGACACCGCGAATTCGGAGAAGTGAAGCTGCCGCCAGAACAATTCCGACGGGTGCAGCACCGTCGGAATGAGATCGATGCCGTCAGCCTTTACCGTGCCGTCGATGATCGGCCAGGTGCGCGGATTATTGGTGATGCCGATGCTGAGTTGGAGATTCATGGGTTCTCTCTGCGGACTTTTTCCAAGCGCGTATCCCGGGCGCGGCGCAGCACGAAGTGGTGCGCTGCAGACCCGGGATCGTTACGGTTTCTGAGCGTGGGAAGTTCCTCGATCGGCGGCGCAGCGCCGGCGCGCCGCACCGCGTCCGCGAAACGAAATTTAGTACCGATACGGCTGATGTTCCCACAACGGGAAGGCCGAGAACACATGCGGCGCATTGGCCGGCGCCGCAGGCGCCAGATAGGAACGATCGAGCTTGCCATAGCTCGTGACCCCGAGAAGGCCGAGCGCGCGCGTCACTTCGTCTTCCATGATTTCGAGCATGCGCACGATGCCGGCCTGCCCGGCCGAGGCGAGCGCGTAACATTGCATGCGGCCGAGGCCGACGAGACTGGCGCCCATAGCGACCGCCTTGATGACGTCGGTGCCGCGATAGAAGCCGCCGTCGACGATGACCAGGGCGCGCCCGGCCACCGCTTCGACGACTTCGGGCAGAACGTCGAATGAGCCGCGACCGTGATCGAGCTGCCGGCCGCCGTGATTGGAGACGTAGATGATCTCGACACCGTGATCGAGCGCGATCTTGGCGTCTTCCGCGGTGCCGATGCCTTTGATGCCGAACGGAATCTTGTATTTGCTCTTCATGCGTTCGACGGTGCGCCAATCCAGCGCCATCTGGAACTCACGGCCCGTCGCGCGGCGGCGTCCGCCGGTGGTATGGCGCTTGGCGAGATCGCGCTCGCGCCGGCTGTAATGCGCGGTATCGACCGTGAGGCAGAACGCCGAGTAGCCGTTCTTGATCGCGCGCTCGACATGATCGTCGGCCCAGGCGGCGTCACCGCGGACATAAAGCTGGAACATCCGCAGCGCATTGGGCCCGGCTTCCGCGACCCGTTCGAGCCCCGGATCGCAAACCGAGCTCAGCATATGGGCGACGCCGAATTCGGCCGCCGCTTTGATCACCGGCTCGGCGCCACCGGGATGAAAGCTTTCCAACGAGCCAACCGGACACAGCACGATGGGCAGCCGGAGCTTGTGGCCCAGCACTTCCGCCGAGGCGTCGACCTTGCTGACGTCGCGCAGCACGCGTGGCCGGAATGCGACCGAGTTCGAGCGCCATGCGGTTGCGCCGCAGCGTCGTCTCGGTCTCGGTGCCGCCGACGATATAGTCCCAATCGTTCTGGTTCAGATTGGCGCGGGCCTTGGCGACCAATTCATGCAGATTGTGAAACTCGTTGGTCGCAGCCGCATTCGCCGCGGCTCTCGCTTCGTCTTGGTTCTGGCTGATCATTTGCGATGCGTGTCTTCTGGTTTGTGTTTCGGGTTTTCGGTTTTCCTAGCGGGTCGAGGGATTTGGACCCGCCACCTTGGGCGGAAGACATCTTAGGGGCCGAAAGCCTACAGGGCGGGATATTCCGGTTCAAGAACCGGCCGGGACGCGCCGGCGGCGCCCGATTGGAATGGTCGCCCGCAACGCGGCGCGGAATTTTCGATCGCGCTTGATGTGCCACTCGCGGCTCATCGCATCGCGTTTGCTTTTGCAACGTTCGCAATAGAGCAAAATCCATGTCCGCCCCCGGGTCGACTTGGCGCCTGTTCCGGCATTGTGTTGCCGCAGACGCCGATCGAGGTCCGTCGTCCAGCCGACATAGGTGCGCTGATCGTCTTTGGTCCGGCGATCGCCTTTGCGCCGGCTGCCGAGGACGTAAACGAAGAACAGCATGGGATTGATTGGCGGTCCCGGGAAGACTCGAACTTCCGACCTTCGGTTTAGGAAACCGCTGCTCTATCCGGCTGAGCTACGGGACCGGGTGGCTAGTTTTGGAGGCTTCTTGTTGCGTGACGGCGTTCGCGCGTCAATTCAGGAATTTCGGCAGGCTCGCCGAAGCTTCGCTCGTGTCCGCGCGTGGCTCCTGCCGCTCGCCTTGCCGGCTCTTGGCCAGACTCCGCTTCACTTCCGCCTGGGCGCGCAGTTGCGTCAGCACCTGTTCGACGAGATGAGAGGCGAAGGCCAAGCCGGATTTGCGCGCGGCTTGGTTTGTCGTCGGGCTGGTGTATTGCTCGATCTTGGTGCGCACGGCGTGCTCGAAACGCACCGTCTCGCCGCCGGCCACGTTGAGGACGAGTTCGCCGCCCATCAGCTTGATCAGATGAAGGAGCGCCGCAATCGTTTCAGTCGCGGCCTCGGGGAAGGCGGCGCCGATATCTGCGACGGATTCCCCTGTCCTCGCCGGCGGCGGTGAGCCTTCCGGCAAGACGACGTTCTGGTCGGAATCGGACGCGTATTTGCGGACGGGATCGGCCATAGCCCCCCTCATATAGTTATTCTGCTGCTAGTTTCTAAACTCCCATCAACCGCTGCTTCTTGACGCGGATCAAGCTGGTCCTGAGCATGCCGCGACATATCCCCAAGATAAACTATTGAGTTGGAAGCATATTATCTGATTCGCGGCGCGCGGCCGGCATTAAATTCCGGATTGAAATCCGGCTTAAGGCCTTGGTTTTGCCTACGAAAATATCGCGAGCCCGCGCCGCGTCGATCTGTCATTCATATCGGGGACACGAGTTTCGTCGCCGTAGCTCTGCCGCATTGCGGCCTTTCACTTGGCGCCGATGATCGGGTGGTGGGACGGCATCTTGGGCGTTGCGATTGCGACGACGTGCGGGTGTTGCTGCGGCTTGGCCGAGGACGCACGAGCCCAAGCGGACGCACCGCCTCAAATCGTCTGCGGCGGCGATACGGTTGCACATGCAACGGTCGGCCGCATCATCGACGGGCGCACCTTTGTTCTCGACGATGGACGCGAGGTTCGCCTAGCCGCCATCGAGCGCCGCCGCTGCCGATGCCGCAGCAATCCGGCCCAACGCCGGGCTCGCCTTCGGACACACCTTCGGGCACGAAGTCGGCAATGTCATCAAAAGCAGCGCTCGATGCGCTGGTCGGCGGCGACGAGGTGGTGCTGCGTCAGGCGGATGCGGCGCTCGACCACGGTATGGATCGCTATGGCCGCATTGTCGCCTATGCTTACGCGGTCCGCGATGGCGCCGAGTTGTTCACCCAGGGCGCGCTGGTCGCCTCGGGTTTTGCCCGGGTCGCCGACCGGATCGGCAGCAAAGCCTGCGCTGCGGAACTGCTCGGCGACGAAAATGCCGCACGGGCGGCCAAGCTTGGCCTCTGGGGCGATCCGTATTATGAGGTGCTCAACGCCGATACCCCTGCGGATGTGCTGGCGCAACGCGGCCGCTTTGCGCTAGTCGAGGGCCAGGTGGTGTCCGTCCGCGAAAGCGGGGCCACGATCTACCTGAATTTCGGGCGGCGGTGGTCGGAGAGCTTTGCGGTTACGATCTCGAAGCGAAACGAGCGTAATTTCACGGCGGCGGGTCTCGATCTCAAGAGTCTTGCCGGCCGCCGCGTCAGGGTTCGCGGCTGGGTCGAGGCTCGAGGCGCGGGGGGCGATGTTCCTTGGATCGAAGCCGCCCGGCCGGAACAGATCGAGACGGCGGATCAAAACTGACTTTGCGTGCGCGATCGGGGGCGACTGACGCAAGGGACCTTGAAAGCGACCTTGGGTAACGCTGTGAAGTGGGGACTAGGATCGGGCCGGTTCGGACATGCGGGCGTCGCCGTGGCGGCGCTGCTGCTTGCCGCGTGCACGGCGTCGACGCCGCCCGTCACACCGCAGGCCTCGCTCGCCTCGCCGACCAAGCAAGCCGATGCCGGAATACCGCCCGCGGTGCTGCGCGAGCATCAGCGCATCCTTGCTACCTACGGCGGCGTCTACAACGATCCCCGGCTGCAAGCCATGATCGAGCAAACCGTCGATCGCCTGGTCGCGGCGTCGGAACGTCCCGACCTGCACTACAAGGTCACGATGCTCAATTCGCAGTCGGTCAACGCCTTCGCGCTGCCAACCGGGCAGCTTTACGTCACCCGCGGATTGATCGCGCTGGCCAACGACGATTCCGAACTCGCTTCGGTGCTTGCGCACGAGATGGGACATGTCATCGCGCGGCACGCCGAGATCCGCGAGGAGCAGGCGCGCCAAGCGGACCTCGTCAGCCGCGTCGTGACCGATGTCGTCACCGACCCGGAGGCCGGCGCGCTGGCGCTCGCCAAATCGAAGCTTGCGCTGGCAAGCTTCTCGCGTGCGCAGGAATTCGAGGCCGACGCCATCGGCGTCGGCATCGCCTCGCGCGCCGGTTACGATCCCTATGGTGCGGTGCGTTTCCTGTCCTCGATGGAGCACAATTCCGACCTCAAGCCGGAACAGACCGGCGCGATCAATCCGGCCGCGCCCGACTTTCTCTCATCGCATCCGGCGACGCCCGAGCGCATCACCAATGCGCTCGCCAATGCCCGGCAATACCGGGCGCCGGCCACCGAAGACGGGCAGGATTTCGCCCAGGCCAAGGCAGCCTATCTCGCCGACATCGACGGCATCGTCTATGGCGAAGATCCAAGCGAAGGTTTCGTCCGCGGCAGACGTTTTCTGCACCCCAAACTCGGCTTCACCTTTACCGCGCCTGATGGATTTGTTCTCGACAATACGGCGCAGGCGGTGCTCGGCATCAAACATGGCGGCGGGCAAGCGCTGCGGCTCGATGTCGTACGCGTGCCGGCCGAGCAAGCACTCGCCGAATATCTTACATCCGGGTGGATCGAGAATATCGATCCCGCGACCGTCGAAGACGTCACCATCAACGGCTTTCCCGGCGCTACCGCGGCCGCCAAGGGCGATCAATGGGATTTCCGCCTCTACGCGCTTCGCTTCGGCAGCGACGTTTACCGTTTCATCTTTGCCGCCAAGCACTGGACGCCCGACACGGACAAGGCGTTTCGCGAATTAATCGGTACGTTCCGCCGCATGAGTCTGGCCGAAATCGAGGACGCGAAGCCCTTACGCTTGCAGATCGTCACTGTCGCGCCGGGCGATACGGTCGAAAAGCTGGCGAGCAAAATGGCGGTTACCGACCGCCAGGTTGAGCGCTTCCGCGCGCTCAACGGCCTCGATCCCGGCGATAAGCTAAAGCCGGGCAGCCAGGTGAAAATCGTCGTCGAATAGTCTTAAGGCGGCCGAACCCGCCGTTTCGCCTATTTTCTCAGGCGGTTAGGTGCGGTATACTGTAATAAAGGTCGGTAAGGCTTGAAGGACATAAGTCCTGCGGACAAAAGTCCAAGACGGCTGTGGGGGAATACGAATGTGGATCGTGAAAAGGGCGGAGCCCGTCGCCGTGGCGCTGGCCGTCGTGTCGGTCGCAACGGCAATGCTCTGGATGGTCAAGCAATCCGCGAACGGCGAGCAGCACCTCGTCTTCTTTTATCTCTTGCCGATGGTGCTCGTCGCGATCCTCTACGGTAGCCTGCCAGCAATGTTGTGTACCGCTGTGGCGACCGCTTGCGCCGCATTTTTTCTCTACGACCCGGTCTACAGCTTCTATGTCGCAGATCCGATGGGTTGGGGCGAACTGATTTGTTTCACCGGCCTGGCCCTGATTGGCGCCAAATGCACAGCCGACCTGTTGCGGCCTGCCGCGAATATTTCGCGCGAAGATGCGGCGGCCAAAGGCCCTGAATTGGGCGCCTGATCAGAACTGCGAGGCGAGCTGATCGAGCCCCATCACGTGGACGAGGTTGCGCACTTCTTCTTTTTGCTCGGCGTTGAAACTCATAATCAGCGGCACCGCCGCGGATTTGAGGCCCTGCACGGCCTCCGGATCGACCGCCGCTGTTTGCGTGCCGTTCGCCGGCGCTCCGCGCCCAGAGGGTCCATGGGCCTGCTGCGCGCGCATATAGGCCATGTTGCGCAGCGCGGCTTCGACCGCCGGCCACATCTCCTCCTGATCCGGGGTCAAATGCAGCCGATCCTTGATGCTCGCGATTTGCGTGTCGTTGAGGATGTAGCCCGGCCGGTCGTTGACACGGGCGCGCTGTGCAGCCGCAGCGGCTTTCTGCGCGGAAGCGGATTGCGACGCCACGGGGAGTGATTTCGGTGCCGGCATTTGGACTCGCGCCGGCGTCGCCCGAGATAGCGCGCTCACACCGGGCGCAGGCGCCGCATCGGGTTGTTCGGCTGACGCAGTCCGGATCGTTGCTTGTGAGTTCTTGATCGGCTTGCGGAGCTGTGTCTGAAGCGGTCTCGGACGCGGTTTGCGGCGCCATCGGCTCGGAGCTGAAAAGTGCGACCTGCGCATCGGTCGTGATTGCGCCGGCACTCGCGATGTTCGGGTTCTTCCGCGCCTGCAGTTTCAGCGTCGCGGTGCGAACAGCTGCCGCTGTCGCAAGCGACGCGTTTTTCCAATCTTGCGGGAAACGTAAGGCGACGGCTTCAGCGGCCGACAAATCGGTGCTGCGGAACGCGGCGATATGCGCGTTGCCCACCAAATATCCGATACTGCCGGCCAACAGAATTGGCACAACCCGACCGCGCTTCAGCGCTGTTTTTTGCCGCATGCCCGGCGCCCCGCCCCTTGTTCACGCAACCCCTTCTATGTCCTTTCAAATAGGGCTTAATTTAAGACTAACTGGTGGAATTTTGCTGGCAGCATAATGATTTGAGCGCCCGCACGGCGGCGCCAAAGAGGGCACGCGGCGGAGCGCGCAAAGAAAAGGGCCCGGCATCTCTGCCGAGCCCTTTGCATCTTCACGAGAACAAATCGCGTCTTATGCCGCTTCTTCCTCGACGACTGCTTCTTCTTCCGTCTCGGGTTTCGGACCGCGGCGCGGACCCTTGGCAAGGGCCGCCTCGATCTCTTTGATCGCTTCGGTCTCGGTCACGCGCTGCACGGCAGAAACCTCGCGCGAGAGCCGGTCGAGCGCCGCCTCGTAGAGCTGGCGTTCGGAATACGATTGCTCCGGCTGCGACTCCGACCGAAAGAGGTCGCGAACGACCTCCGCGATGGCGACGATATCGCCGGAATTGATCTTGGCCTCGTATTCCTGGGCCCGGCGCGACCACATCGTACGCTTGATGCGCGCGCGACCCTTCAGCGTCTCAAGCGCCTTCTTGACCATCGGCGTCTCGGCAAGCTTACGCATGCCGACGGAAGCAACCTTCGAGGTCGGTACCCGCAGCGTCATCTTGTCCTTGACGAAATTGATGACAAACAGCTCGAGCCGGGCGCCAGCGACCTCTTGCTCTTCGATCGCTACGATCTGACCCACGCCGTGAGCCGGATAAACGATGAATTCTTGAGTTTTGAAGCCTTGTCGTTGAGTAGTCTTCTTCGCATTCATTCCCAAAGTTGCTCCTTCCGCCTCGGGCTTTTGCCGCTGGGCGGGCTTCGCCACGCTGACCCTGGACCGGGCCGTAGCTCGCGTGGACTGTGAGGGCCTCCGGCTCGCGCGGGAGGCGGGTTTTGCTGTCTTCCGGCTCATGCCGGCCGCACTTTTCTTTGAACGACGACGAGTTTTCTCTGCCACTGCTCTCGCGTGGGTCTCACGCCTCTATTGACGGTTCCTCGAAAATTCCCCCGAAAAAGGATGCTCCCAATCAGCGGAAGCGGTGTTTCGGGGGTGTTTTTCTTTATGTTTTGGCTTTATAGCACATTTTCGGCCAAAATCAAAGCCTTAACGCGTCGTGAAAGCGTCGCACCGGCGTCGCGTCCGCCAATTCGTTAACAATGGTTAATATCCGCAACCCGTAAGCGTATCAGTCGCCCGTGCCAGGATTGGGCGAGAACTGCTCTTCGAACTTATTGGGCTTGCCTTCCCAGTCCTTGGCGTCGGCCGGGGGGGGTTTCTTGGCCGTGATATTAGGCCACGACTTTGCGTATTCCGCGTTTACGCTCAACCACTTCTCGACCCCCGGCTCGGTGTCCGGCTTGATCGCTTCGACGGGACATTCCGGCTCGCAAACCCCGCAATCGATGCATTCGTCGGGGTGGATGACCAGCATGTTTTCGCCCTCGTAAAAGCAGTCAACGGGGCAAACTTCGACGCAGTCCATGTATTTGCATTTGATGCAATTGTCGTTGACGATATAGGTCATCTGGACACTCTGAACGGGCTTTTTAGGAGCCTTGCTCCTATCGCATGGGTCCGGCGCACGCAAGCAGGCGCACCGAATCGCCTGACCCAAAGCCTGCCCCTATTCAAGGACCTCATATAGGGTGGCGCCGGTGCCTCCGGGACCTCGCCGCTCGGCGAATCCCCTCACTTTCAGCACCCGCACCCCGCGATCAAGCGCAACCGTGATCACATCACCCGCCCGCACCATGCGGCCCGGCGCGTCGATGCGCGTTCCGTTGACGCGGACATAGCCCCCGCCCGCGAGCGCTGCGGCGTCGTCGCGCGTGCGCACGACGCGCGCATGCCATAGCCAGCGGTCGATGCGTTGCCGGTCAGGCTCCGCCGCCATGCCTTCGGCACCTCGTAATTAAATCGGTCGTTGCGTCGCGACCTCGGTGGAGCATGATGTCATCGGAAAACCGGTTTCCACTCTTCCGGATCATGCTCTAGCGGCGCTCCTTGGCATCGGCTTCAAGCTGCGCCTTGAGCGCCGCAAGTTTCGCAAACGGCGAATTCGGATCGGGCGCCTTGTCGCGTTCGCGCCGTTCGAAGCGTTTGACGTGTTGCCGATCGCGGTCGCGCGGCGCACGATCTTGACGCTGATCGCCACCATGCCGGTCGCTTCCGTGTCTTTCGCCACCATGCCGTTCACCACCCTGACGTCGGCGGTGGCGAAAATGACGGCCTTCGCGAGACGGAGCACCGTCCGTTGTGTCCGGGGTTGAAGGCGAAGCCGTTGCGGCGTCCGATGCGACGGCGGCAAGCGGCGCCGCACCCTCGGCGCTTTGTGCTTGCGGCGCTACGTGAGCGCCATCCTTGCGGGGTTCGCGGCGATGCCGCGGACGCCGTCGCGCCCCTTCCGGACGCACCGCCCGACCCGGCAGCCAGACTTCGATCAGAACGGGTTCCGCAGGCTCCACTGGCGCGTCGGCCTTAGCCTCGTTGCTGGCGCTGACAGGTGCGGCGGCGGGCTCGGCCTGGGATTCGCTCTCCGTCGAGGATGCCTCCGGGGCGGCGGGCTCCGGCTCGCTTGCTAATGCCGGTGCCTCTGGCGGCGGAACATCGACGGCTTCGGCGACCTCTGCCGGTGCTTCCGACACCACTTCGGCGGCAGCGTCCGGGGCCGGCACGCCGTCACTGCCAGCAGCCGCCTCGGCGGGCGTCTCCGTAACCCTAGCTTCCGCCGCAGCCTCCGCGGCAGGAACAGGCGCCACCGTCGGCGGCGGCTCGGGCGGCTTCGGACGGCGGTCCATGCGGTAGCCGAGCGAGCGCAAGATCGAAGCGAAGTCCTCGCCCGACGCGCCGGTCAGCGACGTCATCCCGTTGACGACGGTGAAGCCGCCGCCAATGACGGCGCCCGGCGGCTTCGGCCCCGGCGCGCCTTCGCGCCACGCCAGGGCCGGGCGAATCAGATCGGCAAGACGCTCGAGAATATCGACGCGCACCGCGCGCTCGCCGCAGGCACGATAACCGGCCGTGCGATAGAGCCCGGCATCGATGTCCTTATCGATCGGAATGGAGGTGCGTCCGGAGCCGGCGAGGTGCAGCAAATCGTCGAGGCTTTTGATTTGCGCGCTTTCGTTCTTCAGCGCCCACAATTGCGCGGCGAGCGTGCGCGGCGCGGGCTTCAGCAGGTTGGGCAAATAGATGTGATAGGCGCCGAAGCGCACGCCGTATTTGCGCAAAGTCGCACGCGCCGGCTGATCGAGCCCCTTCACTTCTTCGGCCACGCGCTGGCGATCGAGCACGCCGAGCGCCTCGACCAATTGATAAGCGACCCCGCGCGCAATGCCGTTGATGTCGGCGGCTGCGGAAAGCTGCGACAACGGCCCGAGCAGCTTTTCAATGTGAGACTTCACGAAGGCGTCGAGCCGCGCTTCGACGGCGTCGCGCGCCGCGCCGGTCAGATGCTCGTCGGCGATAACCCGCGCGCGCGGACGCAAAACCTCTTCACCCGCGATGAGCTTACCGACCGCAGCGCCGGTCCAGCGCAGCGCACCGTCGGAGGCGAGCACGAATTGCTCGTCCGGCGCTTCGGCCAATCGTGTCGCCCGCGCCGCGATCTCGCCGACAAGCGCCTTCTGCGCCGCGTTTTGCAGCGCCTTGGCCTCCGACCCGCCGGCCGACGATTCCGGCACGAAGACAAAGCCATCGAGCCGGCCGAGGACATGGCCTTCGACAATCACCTCGCCGGTCTTGTTGAATTGCGGGTCGAGCGCGTTGTTGTCGCGCATCCGCCGCATCAAGGCGCTGGTGCGGCGATCGACAAAGCGCTCCGTCAGCCGCTCGTGCAGCGCGTCGGACAGCTTGTCTTCGACAGCGCGCGCGACGCCCTGCCAGTGCTCGGGATCGGCGAGCCAATCGGGACGGTTCGCGGCAAAGGTCCAGGTGCGGATATGCGCGATGCGCGTCGACAGCGTATCGATATCGCCGTCGGTGCGGTCCGCCATCGCGATCTGCTGCGCGAACCAGTCGATCGAGATCTTGCCCTCGCGCTGCAGATAACCGAACAGCGTGACGACAAGCTCGGCATGGTTGGCCGGCGCGATCTTGCGATAATCCGGAAGCTGGCAGACGTCCCACAGGCGCTCGACGTCGGCCGGCGTGCCGATCATGTTGCGCACATCGTCGTCGCGCGCCGCATGATCGAGCACGAGAATATCCTCGGCGACTGGAGCGCGGGCGAGCGCGCTTTCGGTCGGCGCCGCGGCAAGCGTCGCCTGCAACGCGCCGATCGACGAAAAATCAAGGTCGGAATTGCGCCACTGCACGAGCTTCACCGGCTCGAAAGTGTGCGATTCGAGCGCCTGCACAAGCTCCGGTTCGAACGGCGGGCATCGCCCGCTGGTGCCGAATGTGCCGTCGCGGGTGGCGCGGCCGGCGCGGCCCGCGATCTGGGCAAGCTCGGACGGATTGAGCTTGCGGTACTGGTAGCCGTCAAACTTGCGGTCGGAGGCAAAGGCGATGTGATCGACGTCGAGATTGAGCCCCATGCCGATGGCGTCGGTCGCGACGAGATAATCAACTTCGCCCGACTGATAGAGTTCGACCTGGGCGTTGCGCGTGCGCGGCGACAACGAGCCGAGCACCACGGCTGCACCGCCGCGCTGGCGGCGGACTAATTCGGCGATGGCATAGACTTCATCCGCCGAGAACGCGACGACGGCCGAACGGCGCGGCAGGCGCGTGAGTTTTTTCTCTCCGGAAAACGTGAGCTGCGACAGCCGCGGCCGGCTGACGATGCTGGCGCCCGGCAACAGGCGTTCGACGATCGGCCGCATCGTGGCGGCGCCGAGCACCAGCGTTTCCTCGCGGCCGCGGCGATTGAGCATACGATCGGTGAAGACATGGCCGCGCTCAAAATCGGCGGCGAGCTGGATTTCGTCGATGGCGAGGAAGGCGACATCGAGATCGCGCGGCATCGCCTCGACTGTGGCGACCCAGAATCGCGGATTCGGCGGTTTGATCTTCTCCTCGCCAGTGATCAGCGCCACCTCTTCGGCGCCGACGCGCTCCACCGCGCGGTTATAGACCTCGCGCGCCAAAAGCCGCAGCGGCAGGCCGATCACGCCCGACGAATGCGCCAGCATCCGCTCGATGGCGAGGTGGGTTTTCCCGGTATTGGTCGGCCCAAGCACGGCGGTAACGCCGGCACCACGGGCACGCAAGTCACGGTCGGCAGGCGGCGAAAACGAAATCGGCATCAAGGTCCCGGCATTCACACGGCTTTGCGCAAGTAGCACAGCGCTTCTGTATCACAATGCGACGCGCAATATTCCTGTGCTTAAGGTGTGGAACGAGTCTGGAACGAATCGCGGCCGAATCGGCGACTCTGGGGCTGTTCGATTCCGTTCACTGCGATATATGGCATCGTAACTACAGCTGAATACCAGATCAGGTGGAATTCTGGGTGCCACCCGGCCGTTTTGGCGCCAAAAGCGTTAACGTGTCGCACGATCACGATTCCACGGGGAGTCAAGGCCCACAAGCCTGTGGATAATGGGGACGCTTTGGCACTGAGTCAGCTTTGGCACGGGCGCGGTTTCGATTTGTCGCCGCGCTGTCGCGGCAAAGGTCACTGAGTCTTCGCAGCCGAATGCGACGGTGGCGCGACCGAGACGAATGAGGTCGCTTGCAGCAAGCCCGTGCCGAGCGGCGTCGGCATCGAGAAGCGGAACGGGACCAGGACACGCGTGCCGGAAATCGGCGCCAGCCACACTTCGGCATCGCGCAACTCGACCAGATATTTGATCGCGGGGCGATCCGGTACGTAACCGGAGATCGGCGTGAAGTAGACGGCGCAGACGACCGCCGGCCCTTCATAGCCGTGTTCGGCCTTCACGTTTTCCATCCGTTTGAATTCGCTGTGCAGATCGTAGCGCACGCGCCCGTCGAACACCGGCACTTTGCGATTGCAGGCTTCCGGAGAAACCGGATCGCCGCTGCCGCCGACGCGATTGAGCATCGATGTCATTGGGTCGAACACGCCCTGACGGTCGGCCTCGGTGATCGGGATGCGCTCCGGAATCGGCGGCAATGGCGGCTCGACGGCGTATTCGGTGACGTTGCCGCCGACAAGCGTCAACCGCACGTCGTCGACCCTACGGTCATAGATGATGGTCGCCCCGTAGCTCGCCGGGATCGGCTGGCCGCCGCTGACGATGCCGTGGGCCGCGCCGGTGCCGTGGGCGCCGGTGAAGAAGCGAATGATACCCGTCGTCGCGCCGCTCGCTGCTGCGGTGTACTGGTCGTTGGAAATCTCGATGATCCAATTGCCATGGCCGATCGGAATGCCGGCGAGGCTTGCGACATATTCCGCTTCGAGCCGGCCCTGCACCGGCGCCGCACGATTTGGATCGGGGAGCGGACGGCCGCGATCCCCGGCCATCGCGGGAAATACCGCGAAAGCAATACCCAGCTGCGCCAAGACAAAAAATGCCGCGGCGAACGCGGCACGGCCTGCATGGCGGCCAGACGGTGACGGTAACACGAAGGCAGACAATAGATTTTCCCTGGGCGGCCGGACGTGGAACCGGCCGCATTGTTTTGGCGGAGAATGCGTCCTTTGTGTGGTTTTAAGCCTCCCGCGCGCGACGGGAATCTCTTTGGGAATTCAGTCGGATATTTAGCCGAGAATCGCCCGAGAACCATCCAGGATTCGCATATGGAATTGGCCCAACGCCAGGCTCCGCTTGACGCTAGGTAAGGCTCTGATTATAGGTCCGCGGCCATCTCCCCCCATCGTTCGGCAGGCGGCCCATGCAGGCGCCCATGATGCGCGGGAGGGACACGGCATTTCCGCAAGGAATTTGAACCAAGGAATTCGACCTATGGCATGGCGTTGCGAGCTCACCGGCAAGGACCGTCAGATCGGGCATAAAGTGAGCCATTCCAACCGCAAGACCAAGCGGCAATTCAAGCCGAACCTGCTCAACGTCACGATGATTTCGGACGCGCTCGGCCGGAAGGTGAGACTGCGGGTTTCGGCCAATGCGCTCAAGACCGTCGACCATCGCGGCGGCCTCGATGCTTTCCTGCTCAAGGCCAAAGACGCCGAGCTGTCGCCGCGGGTGCTTGAGCTCAAGCGCCAGGTGGTGAAGAAGCGTGCCGCCGTGGCGGCGTAGCTTCTGCAAGCCGCTCGTCCCTGCAAAAAGCAGGGACCTCGCTTATCGCCAAGCATCTTTGCCAGAATCCAGGAAACGCGGAGAATGAGCGGCAATCCCGCGCGCTAGGCGTTCAAGCGATGCCGCGGCCGTGCCGGACGCACGAGATCCTGCGTCGCGTGTTCCCCGAACAGCTCGGCGAGTTTCTCGGTCATCACGCCACCAAGCTCCTCGGCGTCGACGATTGTCACCGCGCGCCGATAGTAGCGCGTGACATCGTGGCCGATGCCGATCGCGATCAATTCGACCGGCGAGCGGGTCTCGATCTCCTCGATGATCCAGCGCAGATGACGCTCGAGATAATTGCCGGGATTGACCGAAAGCGTTGAATCGTCGACCGGGGCGCCGTCGGAAATCATCATCAGGATCTTGCGCGTCTCCGGACGCGCCAAAAGCCGCTTATGCGCCCAATCGAGCGCCTCGCCGTCGATGTTCTCCTTGAGCAACCCCTCGCGCATCATCAGGCCGAGATTCTTGCGCGCGCGTCGCCACGGCGCGTCGGCCGCTTTGTAGATGATGTGGCGCAAGTCGTTGAGCCGGCCGGGATTGGGCGGCTTGCCCTGCGCCAGCCAGGCTTCGCGCGATTGCCCGCCTTTCCAGGCACGCGTGGTGAAGCCGAGGATTTCGACCTTCACGCCGCAGCGTTCCAGCGTCCGGGCGAGAATGTCGGCGCAGGTCGCCGCCACCGTGATCGGTCGGCCGCGCATCGAGCCGGAATTGTCGAGGAGCAGCGTCACCACGGTGTCGCGGAAGTTCGTGTCCTTCTCGCGCTTGAACGACAGCGGGTGCATCGGATCGACGATGACGCGCGTCAGCCGCGCCGGATCGAGCAAGCCTTCCTCAAGATCGAATTCCCAGGCGCGGTTCTGCTGCGCCAGGAGCAACCGCTGCAGCCGATTGGCTAATCGCGCGACAACGCCCTGCAAATGCGAGAGTTGCTTGTCGAGATAGCCGCGCAGCCGGTCGAGTTCTTCCGGCTCGCATAATTCTTCCGCGCCGACCGTCTCGTCGAATTTCGAGGTGAAGGGCTTATAGTCCGGCCCGCGCGGCTCGTTGCGCTGCTGCCGCGGCCGCCACGGTTCGGCGGCGGTTTCCGAATCGCCCATTTCGGCGTCGTCGGCCATTTCGGCAGCCGGCGCATCGACGGCTTCCGACGAACTGTCGGGCATTTCCTCGGCGGAAGCCTCGGATTCGCTGCTCGTCTTGTCGCTCTCGGCGGCATCCTCGGCGTCGCCGTCTTCGCCGGATTCGTCTTTCTGATTTTCCTCCTCGCCCTCTTCGCCATCCTCCTCGTCGGATTCGCTCGAGCGGTCCTCGCCCATGTCGAGCGAGTCGAGGAGATCGTGCACGACGTCGCCGAACTGGCGCTGGTCGTTGAGAACGCGCTCGAGCCGGTCGAGATTGCGCCCGGCGCGTTCTTCGATCAGCGGCCGCCACAGATCGACGAGCTTTCGCGCCGCGGCGGGCGGCGTCTGGCCGGTGAGCCGCTCGCGCACCATCATGGCCAGCGCCTCCTCGATGGGCGCGTCGGCGCGGTCGGTAATGTCGTCGAATTTGCCGCGATGAAAGCGGTCGTCGAGCATGGCGGCGAGGTTCTTGGCGACGCCACCCATGCGGCGCGAGCCGATGGCCTCGACGCGCGCCTGTTCGACCGCTTCGAACACGGCGCGGGCCTGCTGGCCGCCGGGTGCAAGCTTGCGATGCACGGCAGGATCGTGGCAGGCGAGCCGCAACGCGATCGAATTGGCATGGCCGCGCACAATCGCGGCCTCACGGTCGTTGAGCCGGCGCGGCGGCTCGGGGAGCCGCGCCTTGCCGCCGGCCAGACCCGGCCGCTCCGACGCGAAGCTCACTTCGAGATCGCCCTTGCCGGAGATGGCGCGCAGGCACACGCCGACGGCGCGCTTGAACGGCTCGGTCGGCGCTTCCTTGGCGGTGCTCTTCGGCTTGATGTTCGACGACATTGGCCCACCCCTCTTCCGCAAGCGGGAAGAGGCAATTGTTAGGAAAGCGCCACGTTGACCGCGCTCTCCGGCAATTCCTGGCCGAAGCAGCGCTGATAGAATTCCGCCACCAGCGGACGCTCGAGCTCGTCGCACTTGTTGACGAAGGTGAGCCGGAACGAAAAGCCGATGTCGCCGAAGATTTCGGCGTTCTCCGCCCAGGTGATCACCGTGCGCGGGCTCATCACCGTCGAGATGTCGCCGTTGATGAAGGCGTTACGCGTGAGATCGGCGACCCGCACCATTTTCGAGACGATCTCGCGGCCCTCCGTGGTGCGGTAATGCTTCGCCTTGGAGAGGACGATATCGACCTCGTTGTCGTGCGGCAGATAGTTCAGCGTGGTGACGATCGACCAGCGGTCCATCTGGCCCTGGTTGATCTGCTGCGTGCCGTGATAGAGGCCCGACGTGTCGCCGAGACCGACGGTGTTCGCGGTGGCGAACAGGCGGAACGCCGGATGCGGCTTGATCACTTTATTCTGATCGAGCAGCGTCAGCCGGCCGGACGATTCCAGGACGCGCTGGATGACGAACATGACGTCGGGGCGGCCGGCGTCGTATTCGTCGAAGCACAAAGCGATATTGTTCTGCAGCGCCCAAGGCAGAATGCCGTCGCGGAATTCTGTCACCTGCATGCCTTCGCGGATCACGATGGCATCCTTGCCGATCAGATCGACGCGGCTGATATGGCTGTCGAGATTGACGCGCACGCACGGCCAATTGAGCCGTGACGCGACCTGCTCGATGTGGGTCGATTTGCCGGTGCCGTGATAGCCGGTGACAATCACGCGCCGGTTGCGGGCGAAGCCGGCGAGAATGGCAAGCGTGGTCGGGCGATCGAAGCGGTAATCCGGGTCGGACTCCGGCACATATTCATCCGGCTCCGAATAGGCCGGAACTTCGAGATCGCTATCGATCCCGAAGACTTGACGGACGGAAACCTTCATGTCCGGCAGCCCGGACGCACTGTCAGTAGCGAGAGTCATTGCTCCTCCGTGACCTCGGCGAGGCGTACTTGGCAAGGCAACCCTGGCAAGGCGGGCTCGGCCAGCAGGCTCGGCAAGGCAACCTTGGGTAGTCGGCCTCAGCAATTCCGAGGCGCTAATCGGCTGTTACCGGCGGTCGGATTGTCCCGCTACGTCTAGCAGAAAGGGCCAAGGTGGCGAAAGTGGTGGCCGAAGCGGGGCGGAAAACCGCCGCGGAGCCCCCTTGACGTCAGCAGAAGCCCGCCGACTTCAGGTAATTATAGGCCTGGATGATCTCACGCAGCTGGGCTTCCGAACCGCGATCTCCGCCATTGGCGTCGGGATGATGCCGTTTCACCAAGGTCTTGAATTTCGCCTTGATGTCGGCACGGCTGGCGTCGTCTTCAAGGCCGAGCGTTTCGAGCGCACGGTGCTGCGCATTGAATATCTTGCGGCTCTCGGCCGCGGTCTTTGCATGGCCCGGGCGGCGAGCGCCGCTCTCGCCGAACAGCGAGAACGGATCGTCGCCGGGAATATCCGTGCCGCGAAATTCCCTTGCCGTGCGCTGCGCGCGCTTGCCGCCGAGCGAGCCCATCTTCCAGGTCGGCCGGTGGCCGGTCAGCGCATCCTTCTGGTACCTCGCGACCGCATCGTCGCTCATGCCGGAGAAAAAATTGTATGAACTGTTGTATTCGCGCACGTGTTCGAGGCAGAACCGCCAATATTCGTTGGCAAGCTCGCGGCCTTTAGGCGCACGATGCGTCGCCGGCCCGGTACATCCGGGCCATTGGCAAGCGGGAAGCTCCGCGCGCAAGCGGCGGTCCTGATCCGGCTTGACGCGAATGCGATCGAAAAGCGGCGAGTTGTTACTCATCGTGATGATTATGCGGGTGGGTCGATTAAACCTTCAAGACTTGACAGGAGTTAAATCGGTATGGGCGGCGATTGACCTTAACGTGACACCATTTAGATCTTGCTCTGAGATATGATCTTGCTTTGAGCCATATCTCGCGTTGAGTCACGTTCTCTTCCGAATATCGCATCCCCTTTTCGGGATTTACGGCTTTAGGGCTGCAAAATGGGAATGCAGGATATCATCACCACCAAATTGATGGCGGCTTTCGCCCCGGAGAGCCTGCATGTCGAGGATGAATCCCATTTACACCAAGGCCACGCCGGACACCGGCCGGGCGGCGAGAGCCATTTCCGGCTTTATATTGTGTCGAGCGCGTTCAAGGGAAAGAGCCGGCTCGAACGCCATCGCATGATCAATACGGCGCTGGCGAACGAGATGAAGGGCCGCGTGCATGCGCTCGCCATCCATGCGCAAGCGCCCGGGGAAAATTAAGCGAGCCGGTTCGCCGATCATTCATTCCTTGGTTTCGACAATCGGAGACCAACACAGCATGTCGAGCACCTACTCAGTCGAACATTTTGCCGGCACGGAACGCCATGCCAGCCGTTCCTATTCACCGGCCATTGTCACGCGCGGCGGCCGTACGATTTATCTTGCCGGGCAGACCGCGCTGCAGGACCAGGACGGCAAATCGCTCGTCGGCGATTTCGAGGGCCAGACGCGCACGATCTTCAAGCTCATCGATGCGACATTGAGGAAAGTCGGCAGCAGTCTCAAAGATCTCGTGACCATGACGGTGTTCATCAATGATCCGCGCCACGGCGACCGCTTTGTCGAAATCCGAAAAGAGTTCTTCGGCGCCGGCCATTACCCGTGCAGCGCGCTGATCACCGTGTCGGATTTCGCGCGGTCCGGGATGCTGATCGAGATCCAGGGGATCGCCGTTGCCGCCGATTAGCTGATCTACGTCGCTGGCGCCGGCGCTTTCTCGGCCTGCTTCAAGAGACCGACCAGATCGAGCCGGTGCGTGAACATCGCGAGCTTGCCGTCGGCGGTGCGCGGCCATTCTTCCTGCGGACGATCCCAATAGAGCTCGATGCCGTTGTCGTCGGGATCGCGCAGATAAAGTGCTTCGCTGACGCCGTGGTCGGAAGTGCCTTCGAGCGGAATTTCCGCCTCGATGAGGCGTCGCAAAGCATCGGCCAGTTGCGCGCGCGTCGGGTAAAGGATCGCGACGTGATAGAGGCCGGTCGCGCCCGGCTCAGGCGGCGGACCGCCGCGGCTTTCCCAGGTATTGAGCCCGATGTGGTGGTGATAGCCGCCGGCGGAAATGAAGGCCGCCTGCGCGCCCATGCGCTGCATCAGATCGAAGCCCAAGACCCCGCAATAGAAAGCCAGCGCCCGGTCGAGATCGGCGACTTTGAGATGGACATGCCCGATGCGAACACCGGAATTAATGGAAGGATTGCTCATCAGCTTGCCTTTGCCGTGACCTTGCGCGTCAGCGGCGCGACGCGCAAAGCAGTGATGCGGTTACGGGATTTGCGCAGGACCTGGAAGCGGAAACCGTAGAAGGTGAAGCTTTGTCCGGGCTCCGGGATCGAGCGCGCTTCGTGGATGACGACGCCGGCGATCGTGGTCGCCTCGTCGTCGGGAATGTTCCAATCCATCACGCGATTGAGGTCGCGAATGGTGACCCCGCCGTCGACATTGACCGAGCCGTCCGGCAGCGGCCGCACGCCGGGAACGGCGATATCGTATTCATCGGTAATGTCGCCGACGATCTCTTCGATGATATCTTCCAGCGTCACCAATCCTTCGAGCTCGCCGTATTCGTCGACGACCAGCGCGAACGGCGTCTTCTTGTGACGAAACGCCTTGAGCTGTTCGGCAACCGGCGTGGTGTCCGGCACGAACCACGGCGGCTTCGCCAGCGCCTCGATGTCGAGCTTCTCGACATCGCCACCGGCGGCGTGCAGTGCGCGCCAGACCTCCTTGGCGTTGAGCACGCCGATGACATTGTCCTGCGAATCGCGCCACAGCGGTATGCGCGTCACGCCGGCGGCGAGCACCGCGTCGATCAATTCGCTCGCCGGCTCGTCGGCGTCGAGCATCACCATCTTGGTGCGGTGGATCATTACGTCGGAGATGGTCAGCTCGCGCAGGTCGAGCAAGCCGCCCATCATGTCGCGGTCGTGCTTGGCGACGACGCCGGCGCGATGCATGAGATCGACGGCGCCGCGCAATTCCTCGTCCGGCGACAGGATCGACTGGATCTTGCCGACCGGCATACCGAGTGCGCGCAAGATGTACTTCACCAGCCATTCGACGACGCGCAGGAACGGCGAAAACCAGCGCACCGTCCGCTCGACCGGTTGCGCCACCACGAGCGCCATGCGGTCCGGCGCGTTGAAGGCCGCCGTCTTCGGCAACACCTCGGCGAAGATGAAAATCATGAACGTCATGATGAAGGCGGCGTAGATTTCGCCGGCATGGCCGAAATAGGTGAGCAACAAGCCGGTCGCCAAGGTCGACGCCGCGATATTGGTGAAGTTGTTGGCGAACAGGATGGCGCCGAGCAGCCGTTCCCGCGTCGCCAACAGACGGTTGACGATACCGGCGTCGCGATTGCCTTGCTTCTCGAGCCGCAGCATGGATGCGCGCGAGGAGGCCGACAGCGCCGTCTCGCTCGCCGAAAAGAACGCCGAAATCACCAGACAGATAACGACCGCCAGGACGGTCAGCCAATCAATCGTGCTCATCGCTCCGCAAGCTTCTCGCCGAGGAATGCGCGTACCGCGCCGGCATCGACGCCGCCCTCGACGAAAGCGGCGCCAATCCCCCTCACCAAAATAAATGTAAGCATTCCGCGCTTCACTTTCTTGTCCTGCGCGATCAGGTCCATCAATTGGTCAAGGCTTGGTAAGGGGCCTGGAATATCGCGCGGCCGCGTCGGCAGGCCGACGTCCGCCAAATGGCGAATGGCGCGCTCGGCCTCCACCGCCGGCAAAAGGCCCAGTTTCGCCGAAAAGCCGAAGGCCAGCGTCATGCCGACGGAGATCGCCTCGCCGTGCAGCAGCCGGTCGGAAAAACCGCAGGCCGCTTCAAAAGCGTGGCCAAAGGTGTGGCCGAGATTGAGCAAAGCGCGGTCGCCGGTTTCGCGCTCGTCGCGGGCGACGATGGCAGCCTTGGCGCGGCAGCATATGGCGATGGCCTGCTCGCGCGCGGGCCCACCGGCAAAAACCTCACGCCAATTGGTTTCGAGCCAGGAGAAAAACGGAGCATCGCCGAGGAGCCCATATTTCGCCACTTCGGCATAGCCGGCGCGGAACTCGCGCTCGGGCAACGTGTCAAGAAGCGCGGTATCGGCGAGCACCAGGATCGGCTGATAGAACGCGCCGACCAAATTCTTGCCGTGGGCGGAATCGATTGCGGTCTTGCCGCCGACCGAGGAATCGACGTCGGCGAGCAGCGAGGTCGGCACCTGCACATAGTCGAGCCCGCGCCGCACCACCGACGCAACGAAGCCGGCAAGATCGCCGATGACGCCGCCGCCGAGCGCGACGACGAGATCGTCGCGTTCCATGCGCGAGGCGATGACGGCTTCGCAAACTTGTTCGAACACGCGGTAGCTCTTCGAAGCCTCGCCGGCCGGAACGATCACGCGGTGCGTGGCGACGCCGGCACGGGCAAGCGCCGCTTCGATCGCGGCGAGATGCAGCCGCGCGACATTCTCATCGGTCACGATCACGACTTTGCAGCCCGGCCGCAGCGCCGAGATCCGCGCGCCGAGCGACGCGAGCAGGCCGCGACCGATCGCAATGTCGTAGCTGCGCGCGCCAAGCGACACGGCAACAGTCGTGGTCTCGGTACGGACCGGCGCCGTCATGGATTGTTCCCTTCGTGCGGCGACACTCCGAGAAAATCGGACAGCGCCTTCATGATTTCGGCAACGATCGCATCGTGCGGAACTTCGCGCGACTGCACCGTGAGATCGGCCAGCGCATAGACCGGTTCGCGGGCGATCAGAAGCTGCCGCAGCGTCTCGGCCGGATCGTCGGTATGGAGCATCGGCCGTTCGTGCTTGCGCTTGGCGATGCGGCGCATCAGCACGTCGAAGTCGGCCTTGAGCCAGACCGAAACGCCCCTGGCTTTGATCGCCGCGCGCGTATCCGCGTTCATGACGGCGCCGCCGCCGGACGCCAAAACTTGCGGGCCGGATTCGAGCAGGCGCGCGATCACGCGCGCTTCGCCGCTGCGAAAATCGGCCTCGCCGTGGCGCGCGAAAATATCGGGGATACTCATGCCGGCGGCTTTCTCGATCTCGGTATCGGCATCGACAAAGGGCACGCCAAGCCGCGCGGCAAGGCGGCGGCCGATGGACGATTTGCCGACCCCCATCATCCCGGTCAGCACGATCGAACGGGTGCCCAAGCGGGCCAAGAGCGGCGCCGCTGGGACCTGCAAGTTCGTATTATTTTGTACTGCAATATCAGTCATTTAAGCTGAGTCCGACATCGGCCTCCCGGCGCCTCGAACGGTCCGGATCAAGCGCCCGAACGATCCGCCGGATGACTTATCAGATCGCCGGGAAAAGCGCGCGCCAGACCCCCTGCAAGGACTCTGCCACACCTCTTGCCACACCTCTTGCCACACCTCTTGCCAGTCCGGCGCGAACATGATCGTACTCGGTCCCGCCCGCCGGCACCAAGGGGAAGAGCGCGAGCGCTTAACGATGCCGAGCCTGCTCCGGTTACTTGCTGTCATCGCGATTCTCGTCGGAGCCGTCTATGGCGGGCTCTATTCGCTTGCGCATTTTGTTCAGCCCAAGACACGCGAGATCAGCGTGACGATACCGCCGGATAAGTTCTTCAAGGACCACTAGACCCTGATCCAATCGGGTCAGGTCTGGATCTTACGTTTGAGCACGATCTTTTCCGAAAACCGGTTTCCATTTTTCGGGATCATGCTCTAAGCGCGGTGATGACGATGGCCCGCACAGGTTCGAACCGCAAAATGGCGCGCGCAAAGAAGGCCGCTTCGACTGCACGACATTCCGACGCGGCGCTGACTGAACTTTATCTCGACATGCTGGCGGCCGAACGCGGCGCCGGAGCCAACACGCTCGCCGCCTATCGCCGCGACCTCGAGGACTTTTCCGTCTACCTGAAAGACGCCGGCCACTCCATCGCCAAAGCGAGCACGGACGACTTGCGCGGTTATCTGAGCGACTTGTCGCGGCGCGGCATGCGCGTGACGACAGTGGCGCGGCGGCTGTCGGCCATGCGGCAGCTCTATCGCTTTCTCTACGCCGAAGGCCATCGCGCCGACGATCCCGCGGCCGTGCTGCAGGGCCCCAAGCGCGAACGCAATTTGCCGAAGACGCTTTCCCTTTCTGAAGTCGATCATCTCCTGCGCACGGCTGCCGCATGCGATGCCGCCTCGCCATTGCCGGCACGTCTGCGCGCGGCGCGGCTCGCTTGCCTGGTCGAGCTTCTCTACGCCACGGGACTTCGCGTCTCCGAGCTTGTGGCGCTACCGGCTTCGGCGGCGCGCAAGGACGCGCGCGTCATCATCGTCCGCGGCAAAGGCAACAAAGAGCGCATGGTGCCGCTCAACGACGCGGCGAAGCGCGCGATGGCGGCCTATCTCCTGCTGCTCAAGGAAGCCGGACACGAGGCGCAGTCGAAATGGCTGTTCCCGTCATTCGGCGACAGCGGCCATCTCACGCGCCAGCATTTTGCCCGCGAGCTCAAAACGCTGGCCAGTGCCGCCGGCCTGCGCGCCGCGCAAGTCAGCCCGCACGTCCTGCGCCACGCCTTCGCCAGCCATCTGTTGCACAACGGCGCGGATCTGCGCGTGGTGCAGACGCTTCTGGGACACGCCGATATTTCAACGACGCAGATCTATACCCATGTATTGGAAGAGCGCCTGAAGAGCTTGGTGCGCGATTTGCACCCGCTGGCGCAGAGTTAACTATGGAACCAGGGCCCTTCCTTGACTTCCCCGCGTTGCGCGGGCGATTTAGCCGCGCCCGCGGCACCCGCCGCGCGGCCTTTTGCCGCCGGTTGACCTAAACGATGCGTTCTTACCTCGATTTCGAGAAACCCGTGGCTGAGCTTGAGGCCAAGGTCGACGAGCTGCGCGCGCTGCACTCCGACGGCGACGCCATCGGCGAGGAAATCAACCGCATCGAAGGCAAGGCCGCGGTCGCGCTCAAGGAGCTCTATGCCGGGCTGACGCCGTGGCAGAAGACGCAAGTCGCGCGGCATCCGCTGCGGCCGCATTGCCTCGACTATATCTCTGCGCTCATGACCGATTTCGTGCCGCTTGCGGGCGACCGCAAGCACGGCGAGGACTCCGCCATTATCGGCGGCTTCGGCCGCTTCCGCGGCGACGCCGTCTGCATCATCGGCCACGAAAAGGGCTCCGACACCGAGAGCCGGCTGAAGCACAATTTCGGCATGGCGCGCCCGGAAGGCTACCGCAAGGCGGCCCGCCTCATGGGCATGGCCGACCATTTCGATGTCCCCGTCATCGCGCTGATCGACACTGCGGGCGCTTATCCCGGCATCGGCGCTGAGGAGCGCGGCCAGGCCGAAGCCATCGCGCGCTCGACGGAAGCCTGTCTCGAGATCGGCGTGCCGAACATCGCTTTGATCATCGGTGAAGGCGGTTCCGGCGGCGCCATCGCCATCGCCACCGCCAATCGCGTGCTGATGCTCGAGCACTCGGTCTACAGCGTCATTTCGCCGGAGGGCGCGGCCTCGATCCTGTGGCGCGACACTGCGAAAGCGCAGGACGCGGCATCCAACATGAAAATCACCGCGCAGGATCTGCTGCGGTTCGGCGTCGTCGATGTGATCGTGCCCGAACCCACCGGCGGCGCGCATCGCGAGCCGGCCGCGGCAATGGCGGCCGCAGGGGAAGCGATCGGCACCGCGCTCGCCGAATTTCGCGGCCTCGACCGCGCGAGTGTCGTCCGCCGCCGCCGCGAGAAATTCCTCGCCATCGGGCGGACGCTCGGCTGATTTACCTGCCGGATTTCACTGCGGCCTGAGCAAATAGGCTCTTGTTGGAAAATGCTGCCACAATCTTGCCACGATTGGCCTAAAATCACGGCAAAAGTGCCCAATTCATTGGCCTTTTCCGGCCGTTTTTCGGATAATTTACCAATATTTAGCAGCCGCATGGCCAACCGCAGCTCCGAGTGCCGGTTGCCTTGCGAAAGCCACCTCTTATGGGTAACCATCAGGCCGTAGATGGCACGGGGATAATCCATCTGTCGGGGAATTCGACGTTGATCCGCGCCTATGTAAACCGCGCCCTCAAGCTGCGCGCGCCGAGATTGCGCGCGCTTGCGACGCTTTTTGCGCTAACGGGCGCGCTGGCACTGGCCGGCTGCTACGGCGACGAGGGTTATCAAATCCCGACGCGGGCGATGAAAGAGCTGTCGCCCGAGATGCTGGCGCTGCTCGATCAGAAGAACATGCCGAAGGACTCGCCGATCCTCGTTCGGGTTTTCAAAGAGGAATTGGAACTGGAAGTCTGGAAGCAGGACACGACCGGCCGCTATTCGCTGCTGAAGGTCTATCCGATCTGCCGCTGGTCCGGCGAACTTGGCCCGAAGAAAGTGCAAGGCGATCGTCAGGCACCCGAGGGCTTCTATTCGATCACGCCCGGCTTGATGAATCCTAATTCGAACTACTACCTCGCCATCAATATCGGCTTCCCCAACGCCTACGACAAAGCCAACAACTATTCCGGCGCGTTCCTGATGATCCACGGCGATTGCTCGTCGGCCGGCTGTTACGCCATGACCGACGAACAGATCGGCGAGATCTATTCGCTGGCGCGCGAGTTTTTCCTCGGCGGCCAGAAGGAATTCCAGATCCAGGCCTATCCGTTCCGCCTGACGGCGGCGAATTTGGCGCGCCACCGCACCAATCCGAACATGCCGTTCTGGAGAATGCTCAAGGAAGGCAACGACCATTTCGAGGTGACGCATCTCGAACCGAAGGTCGATGTCTGCGACCGGCATTACGTGTTCGACGCCGAACCGCCGGCGAATTCGACCAAGCCGCTCGTTTTCAGCCCGACCGGCCGTTGCCCGGCTTTCGAAGTGCCGCAGGAAATCGCCGGTCCGGCGCTGGAGAAGCAGAAGAACGACGACTATCAACTCGCGCAATTGACCAAAGAGAACGTGGCGGTCGCGCCGGTCACGCTCGGCACCGACGGCGGCATGAACCGGGTATTCGTCGCCAAGCTCGAAACCACCGGCCCGTTCTACGACAACGAAGGCCACCTGCACGCGCCGCCGGTGCATCCCGGCATGCCGACGCCCACGATCAGCGGCCCGCGCGAAGATGCCGACAGCTCGACCGGCAGTTCGTCGCGCGGTCTGCTGACGGCGATGTTCAAGTCGAACAGTGCGCCAGCACCCGCGCCGCAAGTTCAAGCCCCGCAGACTCAAGTCGCCTCGGCCGACGCCAACGACCACGCGAGCTTCTTCAGCAGCTGGTTCAAGCCGAAGAGCGACGCCGCGCAGCAACCTCAGCCTCAAGGCGTTCCGCTCGCCGGCCTTCCGCCTGCTGTGCCACAGCATAAAGCGGACGCGCCGAAGGCCGAACCGCAGAAACCCGCGCCGCAAGTCGCGGACACGCCGAAGCTTAGGCCTTCGACAAACGTGGCGGCGGCGCCGAGGCCGCAACCGGGCAGGCCGCAGCAAGACGCCAACGCCGCGCCACCGCCGGCGAACAGCAGCAGCGTGATGAAGGGCGCACAGCCTGTGGTGCCGACCGGCTCGTTCGACGGCCGCTGGGCCGGATTGCAATAAGCCCACCGATCAAGACTGTTCGAACGCTGCAGCAGCGTTAACGCGTCTGTGCCTGCAACTGTTCAGCCATCCAGTCTCCCGTGAGCGGCCGGAACTTGTAGCTGATATTGAAGCAGACGTGATTGCCTTCCTCATAGACGACGAGTTGTGACGGACCAGACGCGGCTTTGACGAGGCGCTCACCCTCGCTCGGCGGAACCAGCCGATCGCCGGCGCCGAACACGACAAGGAGCG
Organism: uncultured Alphaproteobacteria bacterium; assembly: GCA_963761185.1. Lineage (GTDB taxonomy): Bacteria > Pseudomonadota > Alphaproteobacteria > Rhizobiales > Xanthobacteraceae > BOG-931. The sequence continues at coordinate 1,376,349 of CAVXFY010000009.1, read as the reverse complement.
GACATGTAATGTGTTCCGCTTTACCTTCTAGCGTGATCTTACGCGCCAGCGCATAGGCTTCGTCCATGCTTGCAGCGTGGCTGCGCACCCGAAACACCTCCTGCGATACTCTCGGCATTTTCGGCAGCACGGCGCCCCAATCGTAAGGTCCGCAATTGGCGATGCAGGCCTTCAGCCGCGGCTCGCCAGCGGCCGCGAGCGGCGCATAGATCGCGCCGAGGCTCTGACCGACCACGCCGACCCGGTTGCCGTCGACGTCCGGGCGCTTCTCGAGCACATCAATAACTGCGCCGAGAACCGCGCCCCATTCGTGCGTGGTCGGCAGCTTGAACGATGTCTCGCCCTGCCCCGGGCCGTCGAGCGTCAGCGCCGCCATGCCGCGGTCGACGAACGCCTCGGCCCAGGCGTGGAGCTCCTCCTTGCAGGCATCGAGCCCCGGCAGAATGATGGCGACAGGCGGACGATGCACATCGCGCGGTTTCCTGAGCCAGCCCGGCATGGCGACGCCGCGGAACGGAAATTCGACGCGCTCTGCCGGGGCCGGCAGTTTGGTCACGCCGGCCGCATAGCAGCGCAGCATGGCGTCGTGCGCCGTGCGGAATTCTTCCGGGTGCTCGGCGAACAGGTGCTTGCCGTAATGATAGTAGATCGCTGAGCGCACATAGGCTTCGGCGGCGGTCAGCGCGCGGCCCTGTGCAGCGGCTTCCTGCGCGAGCTTTTCGTGGCGGGCGCCCTCTTCCGACCAGCCGCGGCACCAATCCTCCCAGCATGCGATGCTGCGCATCAATTTTCGCAGGTCGTTCGGATCAACGCCGGTCGCTTCATAGCGCGGGATAAAATGCGAGAAGATCAGATCGACCTGCGGATCGGACGTCATCGTTCACTTCCACTTAAGCCTTAGCGGGCCGACCACATGTCGACGACCATCTGCGTCGTGACGACCGGGGTGGTCCAGCCGCGCAGGAAAGCAAGGCTTCGTTCGTGCACTTCGCTGTTATACGAGCCGGTCGCGTCTTCGACGACCACACTGTAATAGCCGAGCGCCGCGCCATGCCGGCAGGTCAGCTCAACGCCGATATCGGTCGCCACTCCCGTCATGACCAGCGTGTCGATCGCCATGGTCTTGAGCCGCAGATCGAGCGGCGTGTCGACGAACATAGACGGCTGGCTCTTCTGCAGGACGATATGATGGGGCAGCGGCGTAAGACCGTCGACGAATTCGGTGTCGTCCATGCCGTCCTGCATCGTCGGCTTGAGCAGGCTCGGCCGGTCGACATTCTGCTTCTTCATCAGGAAGCGCAGGAACGGGCCGCTGGTCAGTCGCAATGGCGGCAGGATATGACGGCTCCAGATCACCGGAATTTTCGCACGTTCGGCGGCATCGATCAGCACGTTGGCGTTGGGCACGATCTGATCGATCATCGGCGAGCGGCCGACGAGACCTTTTTGCATATCCCACATCACCAGCGCCACGCGGCCCGGCTGCAGAAAATCTGCGAGTGTCAGCGGGATTTTGGATTCAAGTTCGACGGGAAATCTATCGGCGCTGGTCACGCGGTTCATGTCCCACGATTTTATTGGTGATGCGCGCAATGCCTTCGCGGCGGCAATCGCTTTAGTCCATTTTCGGGATATGCGCCTTCTCGACCACGTCCGTCCACTTGGCGATGTCGCTCTTGAGCCGCGCCGTAAGCTGTTCGGGCGTACTGCCGCGCATTTCCATGCCGAGCCGCTTGCCGGCTTCCTGGACGGCGGGTTTCTGCAGGACTTCGATCGCGGCCTGGCTCAATATGTCGATAATCGGCTTCGGCGTACCGGCCGGCACCGTGATTCCATTCCAGCTCGTGACGTCGAAATTCGGAATGCCGCTCTCGATCACGGTCGGAACGTCGGGCAGGAAATCCGCCCGCGTCTTTCCGGTGGTGGCGATTGGGGTCACTTTGTGATCCGCCAGCAAGGCCTGCATCGGCGCGAAGAACTCGAAATCGACGTCGACATCGCCGCGCAATAGCGCCGTCATCATGTCCGGCGATGTGCGGAACGGTACGGTGGCGACATCGGTGCCGCTGGCGATCTTGAACAATTCGGCGGCAAGATATTGCGTCGTGCCGGGGGCGAGCGTGCCCATATTCAATTTGCCCGGATTGGCCTTCGCATAGGCGATGACATCCGCCATGGACTTCAGCGACGAGCCGGCCTTGACCAGGACCACCATGTCGAAATTGGCGACCATCGAGACGGGCGCGAAGTCGGTGAGAATGTTGTAGGGCAGCGACTTGAAAAGCGCGACGCTGATCGTCGAACTGTTGCCGGTGAGAAGAAGTGTGTAACCGTCCGGCGCCGTTGCCGCCGCGGCCTGAGCGGCGACGACACCGCCGGCGCCGGGCTTGTTGATGACCAGGAACGGCTGACCCAATTTCGCGCTCAACTGCTCGGTCAAGATGCGCATGCTGACGTCGCCGGTCGAGCCCGCGCCGTAAGAGATGATCAGTTGCACCGGACGGTTCGGGTAGCCGGATTGGGCATCGGCGCTGACGGTTGCAAGCACAGCCAGCAAGCCGGAAAGAACCGCGGCGCACCAGTAGAAATTTCGCACGAAACTTAATTTCGCCGCCGGCATTGCACCCGCAGTCATCCGCGATATCCCCCTGATGCCCTCGCTATTTGTCTCAAAAGGCTGCGGGGCGCGGCGGCGGCTTAGCATGGACGCGCCAAGCCGTCGATCACACGGGGAGCGGGCAATAACCAACGCGTAAATTCGCCGCAGCCCTTCGCGCTCGCGCAATGGCGGAGTGAGCGCCAGCCGGGCGACGCCGGCGCGGTATCAGACAATTCTGTCTAAGCGTAGCGGCCGTGGCAGTGCTTGAACTTCTTGCCGGAGCCGCAGGGACACGCCTCGTTGCGGCCGACCTTGCCCCAGCTCTGCGGATCCTGCGGATTGCGGTCCGGCGTGACTGCCACGCGCGGCGGGATGGCGGCCGCAGGACCACTGTAGGGATTGGCACCGAACGGCACACCGGCATTCGGCGCCGGTCCGCCGATACCGTGGCGCGCCAGCGTCTCGGCGCCGGCCAGCGCCAGCGCCATCTCGTCCTCGCCGGTCGTCGGATCGATCTTATGCGCCTCCATGGCCGGCAGCGCCGCGGGCTGTTGCTGCGGCTGCTGTGCGACGATCTCGACGCGCATCAGTTGCGCCGTGACGGCCTCGCGCAGGCTGTGGCTCATCGCCTCGAACAGGCTGAACGCCTCCGCCTTGTATTCGTTGAGCGGATCGCGCTGGCCGTAGCCACGCAGTCCAATGACCTGGCGCAGATGATCGAGCATGACGAGATGCTCGCGCCAGAGATGATCGAGCGTCTGCAGCAGGATCGATTTTTCGATGTAGCGGATGACGTCCGAGCCCCATTGCGCGACTTTCGCCGCCATGTGCTCGTCGGCGCGGCGCTCGACGCGGCTAAAGATCTCCTCGTCGGCAATGCCTTCTTCCTTGGCCCATTCGTCGACCGGCAGATCGAGGCCGATCACGCGCGTGAGTTCCTCGCGCAGCCCGACAGTGTCCCATTGTTCCGGATAGGCGTTTTCCGGCACATGCTTGGCGACGAGTTCGTCAATCGCGGTGTGCCGCATATCGGCGATGACTTCGCTCACGGTCTCATCCTGCATCCACTCGACGCGCTGGTCGAAAATAACCTTGCGCTGGTCGTTCATCACGTCGTCGTATTTGAGGATGTTCTTGCGGATATCGAAGTTGCGCGCCTCGACCTTTTGCTGCGCCTTTTCCAGCGCCTTGTTGATCCAGGGATGAATGATCGCTTCGTTTTCCTTCAAGCCCAGCTTGGTCAGCATGCCGTCGAGCTTGTCCGTGCCGAAGATGCGCATCAGATCGTCTTCGAGCGACAGGAAGAATTTGGAGTGGCCCGGATCGCCTTGGCGACCGGAGCGGCCGCGCAACTGATTGTCGATGCGGCGGCTCTCGTGCCGCTCAGTGCCGAGCACATAGAGGCCGCCGGCCGCGAGCGCCTTTTCCTTCAAGCGCGCGACCTGGGCGCGGATTTCGTCGGCGCGCGCGCTCTTGTCCCGCTCTTGCGGATCCGCGATGTCGGCGAGTTCCTGACGAATACGCATGTCGGCGTTGCCGCCGAGTTGAATATCGGTGCCGCGGCCGGCCATGTTGGTCGCGATCGTGATGGCTCCCGGCACGCCGGCCTGTGAAATGATCTGCGCTTCCTGCTCGTGATAGCGGGCATTGAGCACGGCGAACACTTTCGGCTTGGCGCCGCCTTCGCTCCCCGAATAGAGCGGGGCGAAGGCATTGGGATCGGAAAAGTCGTGCTGCTCCCAGCCGGCCTTGCGCAGCGTCTCGGCGAGCTGTTCGGATTTCTCGATCGACGTCGTGCCGACCAGCACCGGCTGGCCGCGTTGCTTGCAGTCCTCGATCAGCGTGAGAATAGCGCGGAATTTCTCGGCGGAGGTGCGATAGACCTCGTCGTCGTCGTCGAGGCGGACCATCGGCCGGTTGGTCGGGATTTCGAGAACTTCCAGATTGTAGATGTCCTGAAACTCGTCGGCCTCGGTCGCCGCAGTGCCGGTCATGCCGCCGAGTTTCTTGTACATGCGGAAATAGTTCTGGAAGGTGATCGAGGCGAGCGTCTGGTTTTCCGGCTGGATCGGCTGATGCTCCTTGGCCTCGAGCGCCTGATGCAGCCCTTCCGAATAACGCCGGCCCGGCATCATGCGGCCGGTGAACTCGTCGATAATGATGACCTCGCCGTTGCGCACGATGTAGTCCTTGTCGCGCTGGAACAGCTTGTGCGCGCGCAAGGCCTGATTGATGTGGTGAACGACGGAGACGTTCTCGACGTCGTAGAGCGAATCCGACTTGAGCTGGCCGGCATCGCGCAGCGAAACCTCCATCTTCTCCATGCCGGATTCGGTGAGATTGACGGTGCGCTGCTTTTCGTCGAGCTCATAGTCGCCCTTGTCGAGCTTAGGAATATAGGCGTCGATCGTGTTGTAGAATTCGGAGCGGTCGTCGAGCGGCCCGGAAATGATGAGCGGGGTGCGCGCTTCGTCGACCAGGATGGAGTCGACTTCGTCGACGATGGCGTAGACGTGGCCGCGCTGGACCATGTCCTCGAGCCGGTATTTCATATTGTCGCGCAGATAGTCGAAACCGAGTTCGTTATTGGTGCCGTAGGTGACATCGCAATCGTATTGCTTCTTGCGCTCGGCATCGTCGAGGCCGTGCACAATGACGCCGACCGTCAAGCCGAGGAACTTGTAGATCTGGCCCATCCACTCGGAGTCGCGCTTGGCGAGATAGTCGTTGACGGTGACGACATGAACGCCGCTACCGGCCAGCGCATTGAGATAGACCGGCAGCGTGGCGACGAGCGTCTTGCCCTCGCCGGTCTTCATCTCGGCGATCCGGCCTTCGTGCAGCACCATGCCGCCGATGAGCTGGACGTCGAAATGGCGCTGGCCGAGCACGCGCTTGCCGGCCTCGCGAACGGTGGCGAAGGCGGGCACCAGAAGGTCATCGATGGTCGCCCCTTGCGCAAGCTGCTTCTTGAATTCGTCGGTGCGGGCGCGGAGCGCCTCGTCGGACAGCGCCTCGAGTTCGTTTTCCAGCGCGTTGACCTCTTCGACCCGCGGCCGATAGGTGCGGATGCGGCGGTCGTTAGAGGAACCGAACAACTTGCGGGCGACAGCGCCGATCATCGCATCAACATCCTTCTAACGGGCTTGCGCCGTCAACCTCTTGCGAGCCTTGCCTAATTTTCGAGCTTTTTGATGAAACACGATCTTGAAGCACGATCTTGGCCGAAAACCGGTTCCCATCGCCCGGCGATCCCATTCCCCGGCATCAGAGTGTTGCCCGGCCTGAGATTGTCCGGAATCACGCTCTTCGCTTGCGGGCGATAGCCATCCCAACAAGCGGAAAATGCGGCGCTATTTGGGATTGTGCAAGGCGACTGAACGTCTCAAATTCTGGTCGAGAGATAGGAGGGGGTCGATTTTTTGTCAATGCAAAGCCCATATCACGCGCTCGTTAAGCGGCCCCCCGAATCTGCCATTGCCAAGAACTATCGATTCGGCGAGTGTCCGCGCCGACTTGGGGACCGCAGACCTGGGACCGCAGACCTCGGACCGCAGACCTCGGGTCCGCAGATCTGAGAACCGCAGACCTCGGGTCCGGCACCCCCAATTAACCCGTAACCCGGCGACTTTCCCGCCTTGCCACAGGATAGCGTTTTATGGCCTCCATCCATCCGTCCGCTGCCCGCACGTTCGGCGTGCTTGCCCTTGCCGCTTTCCTGGTCGGACCGACCTCGGCACTTTGGGCTCAGGACACCGATCCGGTGGTCGCCCGCGCCAACGGCGTCGATATCCGTCAGAGCGACCTGGCGCTGGCCGAGGACGAGGTCGGCTCCAACATGCCGCAAATGGGGCCCGACCAGAAGCGCGATTACCTCATTACCTATCTCGCCGACGTCATCGTGCTGGCGCAGGCCGCCGAGCAGCAGAAGCTCGCCGACCGGGACGACGTCAAGCACCGGATCCAATTCGAGCGCAACAAGGTGCTGATGGAAACCTTGCTGCAAGACGCTGGCACCGCGGCCTTGACCGATGACGCGATGCACAAGGTCTATGACGACGCCGTCAAGCAGATGGCGAACGAGCAGGAAGTGCGCGCGCGCCATATCCTGGTTGCCACCGAAGACGAAGCCAAGGCGATCGAAGACCAGCTTAAAAAGGGCGCGGACTTCGCCACGCTCGCCAAGGAGAAGTCGAAAGATCCGGGCGCTGCCGAAGGCGGCGATCTCGGTTACTTCACCAAGGATCAGATGGTGCCGGAATTCGCCGACGTCGCGTTCAAGCTCGACAAGGGACAGATTTCCGACCCGGTGCATACGCAGTTCGGCTGGCATATCATCAAAGTCGAGGACAAGCGCATCAAGCCGACCCCGACCTTCGACGAGGTCAAAGGCCAGCTCGAGAACTACGTTGCGCATCGTGCCCAGGCCGACCTCGTCTCGAAGCTGCGCAGCGCCGCCAACATTCAGCGCCTCGACCAGCCGCCGCCGGCCGCCGCCGATCCGTCGCTCAACCCGGCAGCGCCGGCGAAGAAGTAGCCGCAGCACGGCGAAGTTTTCTTCGGCGTCGTTGCCGGGCTTGACCCGGCAATCCATCGCACCTAACGGAACGTCAGTCCTCACAAAGGATGCGCGAGCCGGTCGCGCATGACGATTTCATGTCCTCCACTGTTTCTCCGCTTGCCCCCAAAACCGTCCCCGACATGCCGGAAATCGCTGGCATCCGCCTCGCCACGGCTGCCGCCGGCATCCGCTATAAGGGCCGCACCGATGTTCTCCTTGTGGTTTTCGACGAAGCCACGAGCGTCGCCGGCGTATTCACGCGATCAAAGTGCCCGTCGGCGCCGGTCGAGTGGTGCCGCGCCAGGCTGAAGGGTGCGCGCGCGCGGGCGCTGGTGGTCAATTCCGGCAATGCCAATGCCTTCACCGGCAAGAACGGCCGCGACGCTTGCGCCTTCACCGCGAAAGTCGCGGCCGCCGCGGTCGGCTGCAAAATGTCCGAAGTATTTCTCGCCTCGACCGGCGTCATCGGCGAGCCGCTTCCCGCGCAAGCCTTTGACGGCGTGATGACCAAGCTCGAAGCCGAGGCCACCGCCAACGGCTATATGGATGCCGCCAAGGCGATCATGACCACCGACACGTTTCCGAAGGTCGCGACCGCGCGCGCGCGGATCGCCGGCAGCGACGTCACCATTAACGGCTTCGCCAAGGGCGCCGGCATGATCGCGCCCGACATGGCGACGATGCTGTCCTTCATCTTCACCGACGCACCGATCGCGGCGCCGGTGTTGCAGACGCTATTGCGCGAAGGCGTCGTCGATACGTTCAACGCCGTCACCATCGACGGCGACACGTCAACGTCAGACACATTGCTGGCTTTCGCGACCGGGGCCGCGCGCGCGCCGCGCATCACCCGCGCCGGCGATCCGCGTCTTGTTCCTTTCCGCAAGGCTTTCAATGCGGTGCTCGCCGATCTTTCCGAACAAGTGGCGCGCGACGGCGAAGGCGCGCGCAAGCTCCTCGAAGTCGTCGTCGAAGGCGCCGTGTCGAAACCCTCGGCGCGGCGTGTCGCGATGTCGATCGCCAATTCACCTTTAGTGAAAACCGCGATTGCCGGCGAGGATGCCAATTGGGGCCGTGTCGTCATGGCCGTCGGCAAAGCCGGCGAGCCCGCCGACCGCGATAGGCTGTCGATCTGGTTCGGCGGCATTCGCGTCGCGCATAAGGGCGCGCGCGATCCGGCCTATGACGAGACCGAGGTTTCCGCGGTGATGAAGAAGCCCGAAATCACGCTCAAAGTCGCGCTCGGGCTGGGCAAAGGCCGCGACCGCGTGCTGACCTGCGATCTCACCAAAGAGTACGTCGCGATCAACGGCGACTACCGCAGCTGAGAGAAATGCGCGCGGACATCCGCCATATCCGCACGCCGACCCTCGACATCGCTTGTGAGGAGAGCGGCGCCGCGGATGGCGCGCCGATCTTTCTGATGCACGGCTGGCCGTACGATCCGCGCTGCTACGACGCGGTCGTGCCGCCGCTTGCCGAGGCCGGCTGCCGCGTGATCGTGCCTTATCTGCGCGGCTTTGGCGCGACGCGATTTCTTTCGGCGGAAACGCCGCGCTCGGGCCAGCAGGCGGCACTCGGCAACGATCTGCGCGAATTGATGGATGCGCTGTCCGTCGAGCGCGCCATGCTCGCCGGTTACGACTGGGGCGGCCGCGCCGCTTGCATCGTCGCGGCGCTGTGGCCCGAGCGCGTGCACGGCCTCGTCACCGGCAACGGCTACAACATCCAGAACATCCCGGCGTCGGGGAAGCCGGCATCGCCGGAGCAAGAGCACCGCTTCTGGTACCAGTATTATTTTCACACCGAGCGGGCGCGGGCCGGTCTTGAGATCAAACCGCCGCGGCTTCTGCCGTCTGCTCTGGGAATTATGGTCGCCGCACTGGGCCTTCGACGACGCAACATTCGAACGCAGCGCCGCGTCGTTCGATAATCCCGATTTCGTCGCGGTGACGATCCAGTCCTATCGGCATCGTTACGGCTAATGCGCCGGGCGATCCGGCGCTTGAGCCGATCGAACAGCGGCTCGCCGCGCAGCCGAAGATCGCCGTGCCCACGATCGCGCTTGCAAGGCGAAGCCGACGGCGTGCAGCCGTCGGAAGCGTTCGAGCAGCTCGATGCCGATTTTTCACCGGGCCGCATCAGCGCCGCATCTTGCCGCGGATCGGGCACAACTCCGCCGCAGGAAGCGCCGCAGGCCTTATGCCGATGCCGTCCTCGAACTGGTTCGCGGGTAGCCTTCCCATTAACCAACGCGGCGATTGCAGCTATTGCTGTCGATCGGTTTGAATGCGCGTTTACCATCACCCGCATAGATTGAGGGCAGGCCGTGAGCGTCAAAACTTGTCTTGGTCGCCGCTTGCGCGCTCATCGATTCCGACGGCCGCGTGCTGCTCGCACAACGCCCGCCGGGCAAGTCGATGGCGGGACTATGGGAGTTTCCCGGCGGCAAGGTCGAGACCGGCGAACGGCCGGAACAGAGCTTGATCCGCGAGTTGAAGGAGGAGCTGGGTATCGCCGTCAAGGAAGAGTGCCTCGCGCCGCTGACCTTTGCGAGCCATCTCTACCCTGACTTCCATTTGCTGATGCCACTCTATGTCTGCCGGCGCTGGGAAGGATTCGTGGCGCCGCTCGAAGGGCAACAGCTGAAATGGGTGCGGCCGAGCGAGTTGCGGAATTATCCGATGCCGCCCGCCGACGAACCGCTGATTTCGCATCTGACGACACTGTTGTGATCGAAACGCCAGAAGGTACGCATGATGTTCAAAATTAAAAATGGCGATAGCCCTGCCGCCATCATCGTCACGACCGTGTCGCGCTTCTTGCGCGACGACAGCGGCGCGACCGCGATCGAATACGCCATCATCGCATCAGGCATCGCTGTCGCCATTGTGGCCGCGGTCAACGGCCTTGGCTCGGGCGTCAACGGTCTGTTCACGAACGTCTCGACCGCGTTGAAGTAGACATTATCCGCGACAAATTGCGTTAAGCGCGGCCTGGCTTTTCTCCCGCCGAGATTTCCTGCGTGCCGAGCGCATCGGCAAGCCGCGTCTTCGCCGAGCCGGGCTGCAGCGGCTTCTGCTGATCCGGATGCGGCGCCCAGCCCGACAGCCAGACGATTTCGAATGTCGCGCGCAGCCGCCCGTCGCCGTCGGCAAAGCGCTCGGCATAGATCTCGGCCATGCGCAGCAGCGTCGCGCGGCGCAGCGGCGTGCGGCGGCGCGCCAGCAGCGCATTGGCCGCGCCCATGCGGCGGAGATCGTGCATCAGGCCGAACACGGTGTCGTATCTGCGCGATCACACGATCGACGTCGGTCACCGGCAGCGCAAAGCCCGCGCGCTGCAACAAAGCGCCGAGCTCGCGCAGATCGGCGAACGGCGCGACCCGCGGCGACACGCCGCCTTCCACTTCGCTTTCGGCGGCGGCGAAGGATTGCCGCAACTCGGTCAGCGTCTCGCCGCCGAGGAGCGCCGCGAGAAACAATCCGTCGGGTTTGAGCGCGCGGCGAATTTGCACGAGAACGCCCGGCAGATCGTTGACGAATTGCAGCGCCAGCGCCGAGACGATGAGATCGAGCGACGCGTCGCGAAACGGCAGCGCCTCCTCGTCGGCGGCGACGGTTGTTATGTCCGCGCGATCAGCATTCGGCGCCTGATCCGATGATCGTACCGATCAGAGCCGAGCTTCTTGAGCGCCGTCCGCACCTCGTCAGTCGGCGTGCCGATATCGGCCGCAAGCTCGAAGTGGCGCATCACCGCGGCAAGCCGATCGGCAAATTCGTCGGCCACCCGCTCGATCAGGAATGTCACCGGCCCCAAAGCCGCTGCGCGCCGGCGCCGGCGCGCGCAGCAGCGCGCGGTCGAAATATCACCGGGCTTGTTGCTATCGGCCCGCTGACCATGATCGCCGTGACCCTGTGGCGGCCGGACGATGACATTTCGTACCGGAGAGCGGTAGCGCTATGCCGCATTGCTGAACATCAACCTTTCCGGCCCCCGTCAAACGTGCCGCCGGCGCGGTGCATGGCGCATTGCGCGCAGCGCTCGATCTTGCTTTGCCGCAACTCTGCCCGGCGTGCCGCGACACCGTCGAAGGCCGCGGCCTCTGCGCGTCATGCTGGTCGAAACTGTCCTTCATCACCCGCCCCTATTGCGAGCGGCTCGGCATTCCGTTCGTGTATGACCCGGGTCCGGGCATCCTGTCCATGGAGGCCATCGCCGACCCGCCGTCCTACAATCGCGCCCGCGCCGCGGTGCGGTTCGACGAGATTTCCCGTGCTTTGGTGCATGCGCTCAAATATAGCGACCGGCTCGACCTCGCGCCGATGATGGGGCGCTGGATCGGCCAGGCCGGACGCGAGCTTCTCGCCGAAGCCGACGCGCTGGTGCCGGTGCCGCTGCATTGGCGGCGGCTCTGGGCGCGGCGTTTCAACCAGTCGGCCATGCTGGCGGCGACGATTTCGGCCGAAAGCGGCGTGCCGATCGCAGCCGGCAGCGCTCAAGCGGGTCAAAGCCACGGTACAGCAAGTCGGCCTGTCGCGGGCCGAACGCGGCGACAACATCCAGGGCGCGTTTCGCGTGCCGGACGAGGGCAAAGCCTGCCGTGGTCGGCCGCCGCCTCGTCCTGATCGACGACGTGCTCACCTCCGGCGCCACCGTCGAGGGCTGCGCCACGGGCGCTGCTGCGGGCCGGCGCCGCCAATGTCGATGTGCTGGTTTTTGCCAGGGTTGCCGACCCCGGGCGAACGTCCATATAAGTGTAAGTAATTTGACCGAAATTACACGCTACCATGGCGACCATCGATATCTATACGATCCCCTATTGCCCTTATTGCGCCGACGCGAAGGACCTTCTGACCCGGAAAGGCGTCAGCTTCCATGAGATCGACGGGCGCGCCAACCGCGAGGTTCGTAAAGAGATGATGGCGCGCGCCAACGGCCGTTCCACCTTTCCGCAGATTTTCATCGGCGCGACCCATGTCGGCGGCTGCGACGATCTCTATGCGCTCGAGGAAGCCGGCAAGCTCGATTCCCTGCTCGCCGAGGCCAGAAGGCTCGATGAGCGGGCAATTCGACCTTCAAGGTCGGCCTGATCCAGATGCGGTCCGGCCTCGATCCGCAGGCCAATCTCGCCGCGGCCTTAGGACTGATCGACGAGGCCAAACGCTCCGGCGCCGACTACATGCTGACGCCGGAAATGACCAATATTCTGGCGCTCAAGCGCGAGCAGCTGTTCGCCAATATCGTCGACGAAGAGCAGGATCCGACGCTCGCGACCTTGCGCGAAGTCGCGCGCAAGTCCGCGACCTTCATCCATATCGGCTCGCTCGCGATCAAGGCGTCGTCAGACAAAGCGGTCAACCGCTCGTTCCTGATCGACCGCAAGGGCGAAATCGCGGCACGCTACGACAAGATCCATATGTTCGACGTCGACCTTGCCGGCGGCGAGAGCTATCGCGAATCCAACAATTACCGCGCCGGCGATCTGGCCGTGATCGGCGACCTGCCATGGGGCCGCCTCGGTCTGACCGTCTGCTACGATCTGCGCTTCCCGGCGCTCTATCGGGCGCTGGCCGAAGCCGGCGCGTCGTTCCTCGCCATTCCGTCGGCCTTCACCAAGCAGACCGGCGAAGCGCATTGGCATGTGCTGCAGCGGGCGCGCGCCATCGAGAACGGCTGCTTCGTATTCGCCGCTGCCCAAGGCGGCCGCCACGAGAATGGCCGCGACACTTATGGCCATTCGCTCGTCGTCGATCCGTGGGGCCGCGTTCTCGCCGAAGGCGGCACCGAGCCCGGCGTCGTCATGGCCGAGATCGATCCGGCCGCAGTCGCCTCGGCGCGCGGCAAGGTGCCGTCGCTGCGCCACGGCCGGCGCTTCGAACTGGTCGAGCCGATGGCCGAGCCAACCTACCTGCACGCCGTGCGGGAGCCGACATGATCCGTTACGCGCTCAATTGCGACCGAGGCCACGTTTTCGAGAGCTGGTTTCAGAACTCGGCTGCTTACGACAAGCAGGCGAAGCGCAAGCTGGTGACGTGTCCGGTCTGCGGTTCGGAAAAAATCGAGAAGGCGATGATGGCGCCGAATGTCGCGCCAAGTTTTGTATCGGCAAATTCTGCGGGCGCCGAGATTGCCGTGCCGCAACTGCCGCCCGCGCCGGTTGCGCCGACATCCGCAGCCGGTTTCGACACCGCAACCTCCTGCCAATATACCGGTCGCGGTGATGTCGTCGCCGGAACGAGAACTGCGGCAGAAGCTCAAGGAAATCCGCGATCACATCACCAAGAACGCGAATTATGTCGGCGCGCGTTTTCCCGAAGAAGCCCGCAAAATTCATTACGGCGAAACCGAGCACCGCTCGATCTATGGCGAGGCCTCGCCCGACGAGGCCAAGGAATTGTACGAAGAAGGCATCGAATTTCATCCGCTACCGATCCTTCCGGACGATCAGAACTGAGCATGATCCGAAAAGTGGAAGCCGGTTTTCCGAAAAAATCATGCTCCAAAAACACTAGGTGAGCGCGATCGCGCCCTAGTGCGTCAAAATCAAAAGCACGACGCCGGCCACAACAAACAGCATGCCGATCGCCTCGCGCGGCGTGGTTTTCTGCCCGAATGAAAAGCGCGCGATCAGCTGCGCGTATAAGACTTCGATCAAAGCCAGCGTCCGCACATTCGCGGCGCTGGTCAGCGCGAAGGCGAGAAACCAGAATTGCGACGCCAGCGCGCCCATGAAGCCCGCGAACAGCGAGGGCTTCCAGGCGTTCAGCAGGGCCGACATGACGCTCGGCTGACGCAGCCACAGATAAATCGACAGCGCGCCGGCCTGCATGGCGAGCCCGACCACGAGCGTAAAGGTCGCGGCCATGACGTAATCCGGCAGCGCGAGACTGAGAATGCCGCCGCGATAGCCGATTGCCGACAAGGCGAACATGCCGCCCGAGGCGAGCCCCAGCAGGGTCGGCTTGATACCCCGCCACCATGCCGCCGGCCTTGGTCGACATGACGATGACGCCTGCGGTGGCGACAAGGATTGCAGTCATCATTTGCCAGGTCACGGCGTCGCCGAGAAACAACAGGCCGAAGATCGCGACCTGGATCGGCTCGGTCTTGATATAGGCGATGGTGACGACGAAGGAGCGCTCGCCCATCGCCAGGAGCATCAGCGCCGTGGCGCCGATCTGGAACAACGCACCGTCGATCGTCCACGGCCAGAATTTCAGTCCGGGCCGCGGCAGCGGCGCGCCGGTCACCGCCAGCAACACGATGAGGAACACAAGCGCGAAGGGAAAGCCGAACAGGAAACGCACATGCGTGGCGCCGGCGGTGCCGAGCGTGCCGGTCAATTCGCGCTGCATCGCGTTGCGCACGGTCTGGGCGAAAGCGGCGATGACGGTGAAGATGGCCCACAGCCAGGCGGAGATCATCGCACCATCATCGCGAAGGCTTTTCCGCGGCGACCATGTAGTTCACGTCGATGTCGGTCGAAAGCTGCCAACGGTCGGCCAGGAGATTGTACATGATACCGGCCTGGTCGGTGATATGCAGGCCGCTCTGCACGATCGCGATTTCAAGCTCGTTGGGCGTGACGAATTTGTCCCATTGATGCGTGCCGCGCGGCAGCCAGCGCAAGATATATTCGGCGCCGACGATAGCGAGCGCAAAGCTCTTCAAGGTGCGATTAAGCGTAGCGACGAACATCAGCCCGCCGGGCTTTACCATCTCGGCCGCGACGTCGACGAACAGTCCGACATCGGTGACGTGCTCGACCACTTCCATGGCGAGCACGACGTCAAAACTCTCGCCCGCGGCCTCCAACGCTTCGGCGGTGGTGGCGCGATAATCGATGGTCAGTCCCGACTGCTCGGCGTGGAGCTTGGCGGCCGCGATATTGCTCTCCGACGGATCGGCGCCGACGACGGACGCGCCGAGCCGCGCCAGCGGCTCGGACAGAACGCCGGCGCCGCAGCCGATATCGAGCATGCGCAAACCCGACAGATTGTCGAGCCGGTTCGGACCGCGGCCAAAATGCGCCACGACACGGTCGCGAATGTAAGCGAGGCGCACCGGATTGAACTTGTGCAGCGGCGCCATCGGGCCGTTCGGATCCCACCATTGGCTCGACAGCCGCGAAAACCGCGCGACTTCGCTCTCGTCAATCGTGGCCGCGGATGTGGGCTGCGGGTTCATTTGGGACCTGTTGTCGCCGACATCTGGTACCACTTCTGTCCCGCCCCGCGAAAGCGGCAGGCAAAGCCTTGCTATCGCGGGGGCGAGGAAATCGGCTCGGGCATTTTTATGGCCTGCGGCTTAGCGATGGCCTCAAGCTCGTCCCACAGCTTGCCCGGAATCGGGATGCCGGATTTGCGGCGTGTTGCTTCGGTGCGGCCGGAGCGTTCGCCGGGCAGGAGAATCTCGTCGAAACCGGCCTGGCGCGGCAGCGCCTTGATCAAGGCGGCAAGCGTATCGGCGTCGCTGACGAATTCGCCGAACGGCCGGAACGCCGCGACATCGATGGCGATGATCGCGAGATTCGAGGTGTGACGCTTGCGCTTCTCCGGCCCGAGCACGCGCGCCTGGATCGGCGCGGCACCCAATACGCTCGCCAGCATTTCAAACATGAAGCTCAGGCCCGAGCCTTTAGGACCGCCGAGCGGCAGCAGGATTTCCGCTGTGCGCGGATCGATCGTGGCTTCGCCCGCGGCGGTCAGCACCGTGCCTTCCGGCAGCGGCTCGCCGCTCGCGCGCGCCTGCAGCACCTTGCCGTTGGAAATCGTGCTGGTCGCCATGTCGAGCACGATCGGGCCCCTGCTCGTCGGCACCGCGATCGCGATCGGGCTGGTGCCGAGGCTCGCGACGCGGGCGCCGTGATAGGCCATCAAGGTCTGGCCCGCGCCCATGAGAACGGCGGCGCAATCGCGCTCGGCGATCCATTGCGCGTAGCGCCCGATGGCGCCGGTATGCGTGGTCTCGCGGATGAGACCGTAGCAAACGCCGGCCTGTTTCGCCCGCTCGACGGCGAGCGCCGAGGCCCACATCGCCGCCACCGGCCCGAGGCCGTGGTGGCCGTCGATGAGGAATGTCGCTGAGCGGTCCGCAATGAGGCGCGGCTGCACCTTCACGTCGATCTCGCCGCTTTCGATATATTTGAGATAGCGCGGCAGCCGCGATACGCCGTGGCCGTCGACGCCTCGCAGATTGGCCCAAACGAGACCGTCGGCGACGGTGTTGGCATCGGCGTCACTCGCGCCGGCGACAACAAACACGTCGTGAATGAAGCGCTTGAGCTCTTCATGGCCGACGATAATCTTTTCACGGCTCATGCGTGCTTTGCCGGAAAGTAAGTGTCGAGCCAGCCGCGCATCAGAGTCCAGACCCGCGTCGAGTTCTCGGCGAACAGGAAATGATCAAGGCCGGCGAAAAGATGCAATTCGCTCGGCTGGCCGGCGCACTTGAACATCTCGACCGACTGCTCGGTCGGCGTCACCGAATCCTTCGCCGAATGAATGAGCAGAAGCGGACGCGGCGCGATCTTGCCGACCACCTCCTCGGCGCGGAAATCGAACATGCTCTGCGCCGTCTCGGCCGGAAACATCTCCACCGAATTTGGCGCCAGCATGCCGACTTTCCGCTTCTCGAGACTTTCCCGCACGTGATTGGGAATCGGCACGATGTCGTAACGCGGCACCATCAGCGATTGACCGGTGCGCTCGCGATGGGCGCGGCCGTCCGCGAGCATCTTGGTGAATTTCGCCCAGGCCTCGGGCGTCGGGTGCTGACCGCGGAATTTGCGCTCGCCGTGGCCCCAGCCGCCGTTGGAAATAACCGCGGCGATGCGCGGATTGGTGCCGCCGGCATAGATCGCCACCGCGCCGCCGAAGCTTGAGCCGATGACGCCGATGCGGTCGGGGTCGACCGCGGGATGCTGCGCCAGGAACGCAAGCGCGTTGCCGAGATCCTCGACCTGTTCCAGGCAGATGACGCGGCCGAACTCGCCCTCGCTTTTGCCGCAGCCGCGCATGTCGAAGCGCATCGTGACATAGCCGAATTCGCTCAATACCCGCGTCGGCTGCAGGACATTATTGCCTTCGCTGTTCGAGCCGAACCCGTGCAGCACGATAAAGGCCGCGCGCTCTTCCTTCGGACCCAGACCGTCGGGAACGCCGACGGCGCCATGCAGGCGCAAGCCGGCGGATTGAAAGCTGACAGTTTCTTCTTTCATGAGAGCAAGACCAATCGAAGCGGGGAAATGCTGGCCGCGCGGGTTCGCGGCCGAGATGAAGCTAAGCTGACTAAGCTCAGCTGACGGAGCCAGACTGACGCAGCCAAGTAGCCCAGGAGACCCGCTCTAAGCAAGATAATCGTGAACGACCTTACCGAGCGGCAGCGTCAGATCGGCGATGATATGGGTGCCGGACACGACTTCCAGCACCGGCAATTCCGCGAGCGGCGCCAGCGCGTGCGACACCAAGGTCAATGCCGCGGGCCCGGTCCAGGCGCCCTTGAGATCGACGTCGGTCAACTCGTATTCGACGATCTCACAGATGCGCGGCGTGCCGTCGACATGAGGTATGATCTTGAGGAGGAAATTCGGCGCCAGGAGCGAAGCCTTGACCGCATCGTAATCCGCCACTTTGTGCTTATAGCCCATGGTGCCGGTGGCGATGCGGATCGACCCATAGTCGAGCGTGCCGACGAGCGTATCGATCTCGTCATGCAGCGTGGGTTTCGCGAGCTTCTTCGGAAAGCCCCACAGCTCGCGGCCGCCGGCAATCGGCGGATGGTCGTTGAGAAACATGCAATGCGAATAGCCGCCCTTGCGGCCCTTGAACGTGACCGGAACGACCTGCCCGCTCTCGGTGTAATCGCCGAAGCCCGTCGAGTCCGGCATGCGGATGAATTCGAATTTGACCAGCGGCTCCTCGACCTGCAGCGGCTCCGGCACCAGCTCGCGCAATTTCCGCAGATCGGTGCGATAGGTGATGATGAGGAACTCGCGATTGACGAAACGGTAGGGGCCCATCGGGAAGGCCGGACTGGTGAGTGGCATCGCGAAGGCCCGCTGCCGTACATCGCTTTCCTTCATGTCGAATTCCTTTCATTACTGAAAAACCGCTAGTCCGGAAGGTCTTCACCGAGATCGAATGTCCGCACCCCGACAAGCCGGTCCGGCAGTTGCAGCACTTCGGGATGCGCCAGCGTCTGCCGCGCATCGCTGTAACCCGATTTCCAGTGCTCCTCCATCGTGCGCCGGGAAAATTCGAAATCCTTGGCGATGCCTTCGTAAGCTCTGGAGCGATAGATCAGATGCACGATATTGCAGACTTTGTCGTCGGTTTCTGCCGCCAGGAGTTTGACATCCTCGCTATCCCGGTGTTCGGGCGGCAGGTTCTTAAGGACCCGCGCCAGCGCAATGCGAAGCTTCTGCATTTTCTGATACTGATCTGTGGCGTTGCGATTACGGCTTGAATAGACGATTTCCTTTTGCCGTACTTCGACTTCGATCATATCTTTCGGCAGCATGCCGCGCGCATTCCAAAGATCGATCTGAAGCGCCAACGTGTCGCGCCGCGGCCGGGAATCCAGCACCCATTGCAGCGGCGTATTCGAGATCAATCCGCCATCCCAAAAGTACTGGTCGCCGACCTTGGTCGCCGGAAAGCCGGGCGGCAGCGAGCCCGAGGCAATGACGTGCTCGTAGATGATCTTGTGCGTCGTCGTGTCGAAATAGGTAAAGTTTCCGGAGCAGACATCGACGGCGCCAACGCTAAAGCGCATCTCACCGGAATTGATCCGGTCGAAATCGACCAGCCGCTCGAGCGTCGTCTTCAAAGGCTTGTTGTCATAATAGCTCGCCTTATCGGCATGGCCGGGCGGCCAGAGCACGGCCGGCGGCATGCGGGGAACGAAAAAGTTGGGTGCACCGAACAAGAGGACGCCAATGGCGCGCGCTTGATTGACGAGCTGGTGGTCCGCCTGGTTCTTCGGTTCGACATGTTTAAAATAGGGAATACCGAGCGGCGACGTGCTCACGGTTTCCCAGAACTCGCGCAAGCGCGCGACGCGCTTCTCCGGCGGGTTGCCGGCGATGATCGCCGAATTGATCGCCCCGATGGAGATACCTGCGACCCAATCCGGGTGGAGGTCGGCTTCGGCCAGCGCCTCATAGACCCCGGCCTGGTACGAGCCGAGCGCGCCCCCGCCTTGCAATAACAAAGTGATCTGCTCGAACGGCGTGCGTCCTTGCGACAATGCTCGCTCCTTGCTGGGGTCGACGGGATCTTATTGCACCGCACCCAACCCTACGGCGGTTGCGCCCCGGGCGGCAAGGGCCGCGTCGGAACACATCCGTGTGAGGTTAGCGAGTGTTGTCGCCTGAGGCCGGCGTCGGAACGGGCCACCGCTCATGGGTGAGCGGCACCAGCATTTTTATGTTGAGCCCCGTGCCGGAAAAATTCCGGATGACTTCGCCGTTCAATTGACGCTCGATGACGAGGTCGATCAACCGCGTGCCGAATCCGGTCTTGCGCGGCCGGCGCGCCGGCGGCCCGTTCTTCTCGACCCAATCGAGCATCAAGGTCATGCCGCGCGCGGTGCGCTCCACCGACCAGTGCAGACCGAGCTGTCCCTTGGATCGCGACAGGCTGCCGTGCTTGATCGCGTTCGCCGCAAGCTCGTGCAGCGCCGCGCTCAGATTGAACACCGGATCGGGCTCGAGATCGACATTGGGCCCGTTGAGCGAAGCGCGGTCGAGATAAGGGCCGAGCACGACATGGAGCAGATCCATGATCGGGATCGAGCGCCAACCGCCTTCGGTGATCAGCCGATGCGCATTGGCCATCGCCAGCACGCGCGCCTGGTACTTGCTGGTGAGATCCGGGATGTTCTTCGAGGTTCGCGCCGTCTGCGAGAACAGCGCGAGCAATTGCGAAAACAGATTGCCGGTGCGGTGGCGCATGTCGCGGATCATCAGTTCGTGGCGCTGTTCGAGCTGGCGGCGCTGAATGGCGCCGGTGAGAAGATTGGCGACGGCGGCGAGGAACACCGTGTCTTGCGCGGAAAAGCGCCGCTTCTGGCTGCTGCAAACGCCGAGAATGCCGTAAGCGCGGCCGTCGCGGCCGGCGATGGTGACGTTCACGCCGCAGGCGCAATTGTGGTCCTTCAGATAGGGCGCGATCGTGAACCGTTTATCGCCGGCAAAATCCTCGATCACGGCTGGCACGGAGGATTCCAGCGTGAAGCGGGCGAAGCTGCCGGGCTCCGCCATCGTCACCACCGTGCCGACGAGATCGCTCTTCCAGCCGAAGCCGGCGCGCAGCAGCAGCTCGCGGTCGCCGGGCAGAAGTTCGAGGATTTTGACGAAATCGACCGACAGCGTGAGCGCCACGGTCGAGACCGCGTCGTTGAGCAGCCGCTCGATATCGGGCTCGGCCAGCGCCCGCTCGCCGAATTGGGCGAGCGCTTCCTGTTGCTTGGCGCGGCTACGCAACTCGTTCTCGAGACTGACCCGCCCCGTCACATCGTAGCAGAGACCCGACATGCCCTTGGCTTTGCCGCCTTCGGCAATGACCGTTCCCGTGGCTTCGAGCCAGCACTCGTCGCGACCTTTGAGCTCCGGCGTACGATAGCGCGCGCGGAACGGCGATTGCGCATGCATCGCCTCCTTGAGCAAGGCTTCGACATTAGCGCGGTCTTCGCTGTGAATGCCGCCGAGGAAACCCGCTAAGGTGCCGTTGAAGCTGTGCGGCGGCAGGCCGTGCAGCGATTCGAGATTAATCGACCATGTCAGCGTATCGGCGTCGGCGTCCCACGACCACACGCCGATGCGCGCCGATTCAAGCCCGGCGCGAACCGTTGCCGCATTCGGAAAAAAGTCCGTCGCGAGATTCTTTACAGAGTCGGGCACAGGCTCGGTTCGTTCGAACTTCTTATTACCAGGCATGTCCATGCCTTTACCCTTCCACCTTCCGTTCCGTCGGTAAAGATTGTTATTGCGGGTACCGATCGGAAGAGGCGGAACTCAATCTGATTGCAGCGCGGCGAGAACTCCTAAGACAAAATATCGGGGCGCGAATTCGTTCCTCGGCGCGGGCGGCTTGGAACAACGCGAAGAGGCGCGTCCCGCGGACGCGCCTCAGGCAAGCTTAGAGGTGATGTTACCGCGCGGCGATCCGCGCCGGCGGCACGTCGGCGAGCGGCGCAACCGTTATCTGCGCCGTCATGTGGCCGCCGTGACCGCGATCGATCGCGACGCTGCCGCCGTCGTTCGCCGACACGCGTTCGGCGGAGGCGTGCGGGTCGTTGGGAAGAACGATGACTTTGGTGCCGATACCGACGCGCTGGTAGAGATCCTCAACTTCGGAATTCTCCAGCCGGATGCAGCCCGAAGAGACGTTCTTGCCGATCGTGGTCGGGTCGTTGGTGCCGTGGATGCGGTACTCGGTATTGCCGAGATACATGGCACGAGCGCCGAGCGGATTGCCCGGACCGCCGCCGACCCAGCGCGGCAGATAGGGCTGCCGGGCGACCATTTCCACCGGCGGAATCCAATCCGGCCATTCCGACTTGCGCGAGATCGTCTGCACGCCCGACCAGGTGAAGCCCTGGCGGCCGACGCCGATGCCGTAGCGCATCGCCCTGCCGCCGCCCATGGTCAGATAGAGGAATTTGTGCGCGGTATCGATGATGATCGTGCCGGCCGGCTCGGTGCTCGAATAGGCGACCACCTGGTGGCGCAGCTGCGGCGGCAATTGATCCGACGCGGCGCTGTCGCTCGGCTCTTGGGTTTGCGGTGCGGTTTGCGGCGCGTATTGCTGGAAGCCGGGCTGATAATTTTGCATCGGCCCGAAGGCGAGCATCTGGCCCGCATATTGCGGATAACCCGGCTGATCGTTGAACGCCAGCGTCTGGGCGAAGGCCGGGACGACCGGGACAGTCAGGATGCCGGCAAACAGGATAAGGCTGCAAAAATGCCGTGATCGGCGATGTGCTGACATAACGTTCTCCCCGTGCTCAAGAGAATGCCGTTCTCTTTTGCTTCAATTGCAGATGAGGCGTTTTGGTTCCGCGACAAACAAACAACAAACAAATAAAAGTCGAATGAAATCGCTCACTCGAATTTCATTTGAATTGCGCGGGCCGCATTAACGGTTTTCGATGAGACGCGTTCGGCGGCGAGAAAGTTCACCCCGCGGGTAACGCTAAATCGCGCCGATCCTGCCCATGCTCGGATCGGCGCCGCATTGCCAAATCGCATTGCCAAGGTGACTGAACGCCAGCCGCGCTACGTGGTGCAGCGGCCGTAGACATAGGCCAATTGCGGCGCCGTGATCGGCGAGAACGAGCGGTCGCAACCGTCCGGAATTTCTTTCGAACCTTGCGAAGGCTGCGCCTCGTTCTTCGAGAAGGCGGAATTGATATCCGACGGCACCGGCAGCCGGTCGCTCTTGAATTCGCGGTTGACCGAGGCGGCGGGCGGCTTCACGGCAACGCCCGCGCCGGCGCTCGGACCCGGATTCACGAACGCAATGAGACCGACGAAAAGCAAAGACAGCGAGAACAGTCCAATCGCGCTCGCCATCCGAATGAATATGCGGACGAATAAGGCTCTGGCCATCGGACTTCTCCCACAGTGCCGATCGACTGTTTGTTTGATCGATCGGACACGCCGAACGCCCCCGAACTGGCAGCCTCACCGCAAGGTCAACGTGCAGTTTGCGGCAACGGTTCCATCGCCTCCATTCACTGAGACGTGAAGACAGCGCGCGCGGTTCAAACACGCGCGCGTGATCGCACAGGAACAAACACCACCGTCATGGTTTGTCGTGGCGTGCCGGCCAGTCTTTCCCCCTCCCCCCGTGCTTGGCCGGTCGTGTTGGGCGCAGCCGATATGCCGATCGGCTGCGCCCTCGCTTTTTGTGCGCCGCGAGCGGCGCGACAGACACCCATCCGAAAAAAGCCAATGGCCGGGGTTTTGTCCCGGCCATTGATCAGAAACAGAAAAATAGGCGGAATGGGCGCTGCGGCCTAAGCGGTCGCCTGACGCTCCACGGGAGCGCTGCGGCCTAAGCGGTCGCCTGACGCTCCACGGGCTTGCGCTCGCGCTGCCGTGCCTTGCGCCCGAAGAACAGAGCTTGGCTGACAACCGCCGACACGACCGCGACCTGGAACGGCTTGGCGATCAGGAAGGCCGGCTCCGGCCGCTGCCCGGTCAGGAAACGCTCCGGATAGGCGGTGATGAAGATGACCGGCACTTCAAACGAGCCGAGAAGCTCATTCACGGCATCGAGGCCCGAACTGCCGTCGGCGAGCTGAATGTCGGCGAGGATCAGCCCCGGCCGCTTGTTCTTGGCCAGCGCTAGCGCCTCGCTATGGGTGCGGGCAATGCCTATGACGTTATGACCGAGGCTCTCGACCAGGGCCTCTATATCCATGGCGATGAATGTCTCGTCCTCAATAATGAGAACGTCGGTCGCGATCTCGGCGGCAAGCTCGCGTCCGGATTCCTCGACCAGGCCGCGCAGCGTCTGCAGATCGCAGTCCAAAACCTCGGCCGCGTCCTCTTCGGAGAAGCCTTCGAGCGCGACCAGCAAAAAGGCTTGGCGGGGCCGCGGCGTGATCTGGGTGAGATGCTGCTCGGGCGGCAGAATGACCCGGCCGGCGTCCGGCTTGTCGTTCAGCGCCACCGAATTCCAGATCTTCGTAAACAGACGATAGAGGCCGACGCGCGAACTCGAACTCGATTCCAGCAATTTGGGACTGGCAATGAGGGATTCGACGGCGGCGACGACATAGGCATCGCCCGACGCCTGGCTGCCCGTGAGGGCCCGGGCGTAACGGCGAAGCGACGGCAGGTGCTGGAGTACGGCTTGCGAGGTGGACACTACGACCCTCCCCTTCCATGGTGCTGAGGTTACTAACAAAAACGTCGCAGCGCAAAAAAAGTTCCGACATCAAATCCTGGGCGGAACTTCGGGCCATGTCAGTGCGTTAGGGCATAACGGGGATGAGCGGGTGGCGCTGATGGCGGGCCAAAACATGCCAAAACACGGGTGAACGGGGAAACAATGAAATGAAACACCGTAATTCCAATCTTGAGCCGGTTGATCCGGACGCTGAGAAGCCGGAAAGCCGCGATACGACGGTCAGGCCGACTTCGCCAAAACCCGAAGCAAGGCTCGGCCGGGAAGTTCAAGCCAGGATCGGCCAACAATTGCGCGCCATATACAACGACGTGGTCAATCAGGGCGTGCCGCCGCATCTCGCCGATTTGGTTCGGCGACTGAGCGACCAGGACCAGGATTGAGGGGCGGGCCAACATGAAACTCGACCCAGCGATTCGCGATCAAGTTCTCGCCACCGTGCCGAGTTTGCGCGCTTTCGCGATCTCGTTGTGCGGCAATATCGACCGCGCCGACGACCTGGTGCAGGAGACGCTGCTCCGCGCGCTGGCGCATATCGACTCGTTTCAGCCCGGCACCAATATGCCGGCCTGGCTGTTCACCATTTTGCGCAACCTGTTCCGCTCGGAATATCGCAAACGGCGGCGCGAGGTTGAGGACGCCGATGGGCGCTATGCCGAGACCTTGAAGTCGCACCCCGAACAGACCGGGCGAGTGGAGTTCGAGGAATTCCGCACCGCACTGGCGAAGCTGCCGTCCGATCAGCGCGAGGCGCTGATCCTGGTCGGCGCCTCCGGCTTTTCCTATGACGACGCCGCGGCGATCTGCGGCTGCGCGGTCGGCACCATCAAGAGCCGCGTCAACCGCGCCCGCACGCGGCTGGCCGATCTTCTCGCCATCGACAGCGTCGACGATTTCGGCCCGGACCGCGCCACCCGCGCCGTGCTGGCCGGCGGCGGGCGGAGTTAAGGCGTCCAGACAAGCGTCATTGCGCATGTCGCGAAGCCATCCGGACGCGAGCCCGGATGGCTTCGTCGTTTCGCGCCTCGCACCGGCGGGCCGACGGCGGCTTATTTGAAGGCTTATTTGAACATGTGCGACGGCAGCCAGAGCGCCAGGATCGGAAAGGCGATCAGGATCACGAGCCTAATGATGTCGGTGACGATGAACGGCAGCACGCCGGCAAAGATCGTCGAGAAGCTGACATCCGGAATGACGCTCTTGATCACGAACACATTCATCCCGACCGGCGGGTGAATGAGCCCGAGCTCGACGGTCATGACGATGATCACTCCGAACCAGATCGGATCGAAGCCGAGCTGCGTGATTACTGGGAAGATGATCGGGATGGTGAGGATGATCATGGCTAGCGCGTCCATGAGGCAGCCGAGCACGATATACATCACCATGATCAGCGCCAGCACGCCGTAACGGCCGAGCCCCAGCCCGGTGAGAAATTCCGTCACCTTCTGCGGGGTCTGCGTCACCGTGAGGAAATAGCCGAACAACAGCGCGCCGATCAGCACCGTGAGCACGGCAGCGGCGGTGCGCACCGCCTGCAGCAGCGAGCGGCGGATTTCCGGGCGCGTCAGCTTGCCCCGCGCGACGCCGATCAACAGCGCGCCGGACGCGCCCATGCCGCCGGCCTCCGTCGGCGTGAACAAGCCGCCATAAAGTCCGCCGATGGCGAAGGCGAACAGCAGCAGCGTCGCCCAGATGTCACGCAGACCGGCGAGCCGTTCCTTCCAGGAATGGCGCGGCGTCGCGGGCAGGTAATTCGGCCGCAGCCTGCCGATGATCACGACGGTCATCATGTCCATGGCAGCGGCGAGCAGGCCCGGAACGATGCCGGCAATGAAAAGTTTGCCGATATCCTGCTCGGTGATGATGCCGTAGACCGCAAGCACGGTCGAAGGCGGCAGCATGGCGCCGAGCGTGCCGCCGGCGGCGATCACGCCGGTGGCGAAGGATTGCGGATAGTTGTAGCGCCGCATTTCCGGATAGGCGACGGCCGCAAAAGTGGCGGCGGTGGCAACGGACGAGCCGGAGATCGCGGCAAAGCCGGCGCAGGCCGCGATCGTGGCGATGCCGAGACCACCCTTGAAATGGCCGACGAAGGAATTGGCGGCGCGGAACAGTTCCCGGCTCATGCCGGAATTCGACACGAAGGCGCCCATCAGCAGAAACATCGGGATGACGCCGAACGTGTAGTCGGTCACCGTACGCATCGAGGTGAGGCCGACGCTTTTGAGGGCTGCGGTGCCGCCGACGAGGTAGGCGAAGCCGGAGACGCCGACGAGGCCCATCGCCATGCCGACGGGCACGCGCAACAGCATCAGCGCGAACAGCGCGGCAAAGCCGATGATCGCGACGGCGTCCGTGCTCAGATGCAAATGCGCCTCATCGTCTTGCCCGTCATTCGACCGGTTTGATCTGGTACTGGCCGCCCAGGAGGTCGGGATAGAAGATGAGGCGATAGGTGCGCACGGCGATGAGCAGCACCGCGGAGACGTCGCCGAGCCAGGCAACGAGGAAAAACGGCCAGACCGGAAGCCGAAGATCGAAAGTCAGCACGTGGTCGGCATAGGTGCCGCGCACCTTGTCGAATAAGGTGTAGGTTTGCACCGTCACGACGAACAGCAGGACCAGCGTCGCGAATACGTCGATCACGCGTTTGGCGCGATCGCCGACATTGGAATAGAGCAGATCGACCGTGATGTGATTGCCGCGATAGGACGTCGCGGCGATGCCCCAGAAGATCAGAATGCCGAGCAGCAGACGGCCGAAGTCGTAGCTGTCCGGTATTTGCACCGCAAAGAAGTAGCGCAACAGGACCGAGACGAAGATGTCGAGTGCGACGATGCCGACAAAGAATGCCGCAATCAGCTCAATGCCGTCGATGAAGCGATCCATCACGCCGCGGGACGCGGGTCGGTGATCGAGTCGGGGCTCAAGCTCAGCTCGGGCTTGCGGCTCTGCCATATGCGCTGCTCGAATTGAGACCTGCGCCGGCGACGAGACGCCGGCGCCCCTGTGATTGCGCCGTCAGAAGCCCGCGTTGTATTGCGTCAGCGACGCCTGCAGCTCTTTGAAGATTGCATCCGGATCGCCGCCGGATTTCTTCACGTCGGCGGCCCATTTCAGCTTGAGCGGATCGGCCGATTGCTTCCATTCGGCGAGCTGATCGTCGGTGATCTTGTAGACGTCCTGGTCCGGCTCGGCTTTCATCTTCTCAAGGCCGGCGGCCTCGAAATCGGCCCATGGATCGGCGAATCTCGCGGCCCATTCGCTCGTGCAATGCTCGTCGATCACCTTCTTCTGTGACGCCGACATGGCCTCGTAGGTCGCCGGGTTCATCAACCACTGGAACGTCACCGAGCCGAGCGGCTCCTCCATATGATACTTGGTCACCTTGTCGATGCCGAACAGCAGCGTCGAGCCCCACGGGAAAGTGACGGCGTCGGCGACGCCCTTGGCGAGAACGTCCCGCACCTCAGGCGCGCTGGCTTGGACATTGGTACCGCCGAGCTGCGTCACCCAGGCGGCGATGGTGCCCTGGGCCGGCCTCACCTTCATGCCCTTGATGTCGGCCGGAACCACGATCTTCTTCGTGGACGAGTGCCACACCAGCGGATCGAGGACGAAGGAGAAGCAATAATGCACGTCCTTCATTTCGGTCGCAGCGTATTTGCGATACCAGGCATCGATCGCCCGATTGCCGCCCTTGGCGTGACCGACGAGGAACGGCAGCTCGCCCGCCGCGATGATGGGGAAGCGCCCCGGCTGATAGCCCGGATTGACGTAGGTGAAGTCGGCGATGCCGTCGCGCGCCATGTCGTAATGGTCGAATGCTTTGCCGAGCTGCTGCGACGGATAGATTTTATATGTGATCGTTCCGTTCGATGCCTTCTGGACATCGTCGGCCCAGTCTTGGATGGCCTTCTGCAAGGGATGCGACGGCGGTACCCAGTGCGAGAGTTTTAGCTCGAAGGTCTTGTCCTCTGCCGAAGCGCCGCCGAAACCGCAGCCAAGCCCGAGCAGAAGACCGACGGCGGCAACGCCGCAGAATTTCTTGATTGGCATGAATTCCTCCCCGTTTACCTATTTTGGGGCCCATTTAATCGTAGAAACGGCGCGCTGTCCAAGCGCATCGCCAACCCAATCGATAAAATTGTCCTGATCGGAATTGCGCTTGTTACACGCTGTTTTCGATCATTCCGCGCCGGCACGCCTCAACTTAACCGGGCGGCAGCGGCGCCGACGTTATGCCGTCCCTGAACAAAAAGCCGGGAGAGCACGCGCAAGCGTCTCATCTCGCCGTTCAGGGACGTCAAAATGTTGTTGCGTGTCGCGGCCTGGTGCGTCGCCGCATTCCTCATCGCTGTGCCGGCCTCCGCCGGCGTCGAGACCGGCGCGGTCGCGGATGCGAACCTGCCCGCCACGGCGATTGCGATCAATGCTCCGATGGGCGTTGCGGCAACACGGATCGATGCGCCGCAGGAGCAGCAACAGACGATCGAGGCGAAAGCCGAGGGCGCGAGCGACGACCAGACCAAGCTTCAGCCGGTCGCTGCCGCTCCGATCGAAGCCGCTCTGCCCGCTGGAATTGAGCCGCCTGTCCAGGCCGCCGCCTCACCCGACGTCCAGAAACGAGTTCAGACCGAAGCCGCCGCGCCGGCGCAGCTTGCCGCGCTCGAACCGGTGACGCCCGATCTGCCGAATGCGGGCCTGCCGCGCGCCGAGATGCCGCGCAACGACTTGCCGCGGATCGACGCCTCGTTCCGCTTCGATATCCTGCCCGTCGACGGCGGCGATGTCTTCGCGAAGTGGAACGGCGTCAAAGCCGACATGCGCGCCGAGAGCGAGATTTTCGCGCGCTGCCGGGCGAATGCGGCCGCATGCCCGGACGCGGCGAAGAAATTCCTCAGCATCGTCGACCAAGGCCGTGGGCTGACCGGCCGCGCCCGGATCGGCGTGATCAACCGCGCCGTCAATCTGGCGATCGAACCGGTGAGCGACATGGTGCAATGGGGCGTGCCCGACCGCTGGAGCGCGCCGCTCGAGACCTTCACGACGGGCAAGGGCGACTGCGAGGACTATGCCATCGCCAAATATGTCGCGCTCACGGAAGTCGGCATCGCCGCCGAAGACGTCAAGCTGCTGATCGTGCACAACACCGCCGCCAACGAGGACCACGCGGTCACCGCCGTGCGGCTCGACGGCACGTGGATCATCCTCGACAATCGCTGGCTGAGGCTCGTCGAAGATAAAGCGATGCCGCAGGCGGTGCCGCTGTTCGCGCTCGGCAATAACGACGTGCGGCAGTACCTGCCCGACGTGCTGATCGGCGCGCGCCGCTCGCCGGCGCCGGCCTCCATCGACAACTAGATCGATATTACTTGGATTCGGCTTCGTAGACGCCGTCCCAATCCGGCCCCGGCGGATCGGCGCGGTAGGCTGCGATCCGTTCCTCGTACATATCGTAGAGCCCCGCGACGTCGAAGCCGTTGGCGCTCTTGCGGCAGCGCCGAATCAATTCCAGCGTCCCGTCCCAATCCTGCTTGCGGAAACGCGCAAGCATCTGCGCGTTGAGATCGCGCAATTCCCGGCAGTTCGGATCTTGTTCGACCTCGGCGCGGCCGAGCACGGTGAACACGGCTTCGGGCTGCTTCTTGCCCTTCACCAGGATCAGGTCGATTTCCATGATGGCGTATTTTTCCTTGGCCATCTCCGCGGTGCGCGATCCGATGACCATGGGCAGACGATAATCCTTGGTCCGCGCCTCGAGCCGCGAGGCCAAATTCACGGTGTCGCCCAGCACCGAATAATTGAAACGGAAATCCGATCCCATATTGCCGACGACGCAGGGACCGGTATTGAGCCCGATGCCGATGCGCAGCGGCATGTAGGCGCCGCCATTAGCCTCGGCCTCGCTCTTAAGCTCGCCGTTGAGCGTCTCGGCGCGCTCGAGCATCTGCAGCGCCGCCTCGCAGGCATTGGCTTCCTGCTCGGGATCGTCCACCGGCGCGTTCCAGAACGCCATGATGGCGTCGCCGATATATTTGTCGATCGTGCCCTTCTTCTCGATGATGGCGTTGGTGAGTGGCGTAAGGAAGCGGTTCATCAGCCGCGTCAGGCCCTGCGGATCGTCCTTAAAGTGCTCGGAGATGCCGGTGAAGCCGCGCACGTCGGAAAACAGGATGGTCATGCGGCGTTCCTCGCCGCCGAGCACCAGCTTTTCCGGCGACCGCGCCAGCTGCTCGACCATGTGCGGCGACAGGTAATAGCCGAAGGCGGAGCGGATCTGCTGGCGCTGCTTCTGCTCGCGGAAATAATTGACGAAGGTGAGCACCAGATAGATCAGCCAACTCGAAATCAGCGGATAGGTGAAATCGATCAGAAGATTGTGCTCGGCGAACAGGTAGAGCGAGAAGCCGATCAGGCCGGCGATGAGGAGCGCGCCGAGAATCACGTTGACGGTCGGCGACAGCATCGGCGCCATGATGATGACGCCGATCCCGAGCAGCACCGCGATCACCAGTTCCGCGCCGATCGCGTAATTCGGATTCACCAGCGTCGACTTGGTGAGTACGCTCTCCAGAATTTGGGCGTGCACCTCGACACCGGGGATTACCGGATCGAGCGGCGTCGTCTTGATGTCGAGAAGGCCGGTCGCCGACGTGCCGATCAGCACCAGCCGGCCGCGCAGACGGTCCGGCGGCACACGGCCCTGCAACACGTCCTTCGCCGACACGTAACGCCCCTGATCATGCTTGTTGAAATGGACCCAGAGCTGGCCGTTGCGGTCGGTCGGCACTTGCAGGCCGGGCACCGCCACCGACTGCACGCCAGCCTGGTTGACGCGCACCAGGACCGCGCTGGCGTGGGTGACCACCCGCAGCATTTCCATCGCCAGCGACGGCACCAGCGCGCCTTGCGCCTCCATGATCACCGGCACGCGGCGGATAATGCCGTCGGTTTCCGGATTGATCGAGAACAGGCCCCGCCCGGCGGCGGCTTCCTCGATCGGCAGGACGTTGCGCAACAGCCCCGGAAACGTCACCAGGAAGGGCGTCGGGTCGGGACCGAGAAAGGCGACGCCGGTCTGCAGCGTCTGCTCGGCCTTGGTCTTCGGGTCGATATGGGCCGAACCGACCTGGCCGACGACGACGCGCGAATTCTTGATGGCGTCGGCCAGAACGGCGTCATTGCTCGGCAGGCTGTCGAGCTTGGCGCGGGTGTCGGCATCGATGCCGCGAAAGCTCTGTTCGGCGATCGCCGGCGACATGCGGTCCGGCTCGGCGAAAATGATATCGAAGCCGATACCAGCGGCGCCGAGCTGGGTGATCTTGGTGACGAGGTCGGCCACGGTGGTGCGCGGCCACGGCCATTGCCCGATCTCCTTGAGGCTGTCCTCGTCGATATCGACGATGACGACCGGCCGCGACGTCTGTTCGCGCGGCCACAGCACCTGAAACAGATCGAACGTGCGCGCGCGCAATTCGGCGAGCGGCCGGGGATCGACGAGCCGCAGCGGCACCTGCGCGAACAGCAGCACGAGGCACACCGCTCTCGCCACGCCGAATTGCCGCGCCCAGCGGCCGATTCTGTTCATGGAGGTCCTCGCGATCTGCCTGTTCCGGCGGAGGTCGAGCCAAACCGCACGACGTCGATCTCTTACCTGCTCCCGGGCCAACGCGGGAGGACATTTTTATTTCTCGTTTATTTCTCGCGGAACGCCCGCATCAGTTGATCATGCAGCGGCTTGATCAGATACGACAGCATGGTGCGTTCGCCGGTCTGGATGAAGGCTTCGACCGGCATGCCCGGCGTCAGCTTGACGTCACCGAGCCGCTTGACCTCGTCGGCCGGCATCGCGATGCGGACCAGATAATAGCTTTGGCCGGTGCGCTGGTCGGTATTGGTATCCGCGGCGATGCGCACCACCTTGCCGTTGATCTCCGGCGTCGTGCGCGCGTTGAACGACGAGAAACGCAGCACGACAGGCTGATCGTACTGGACCTGATCGATATCTTTCGGATCGACCTTGACCTCGACCAACAGATTGTCGCTCTCCGGCACGATCAGCATGATCGGATCGCCGGCGGTAACCACGCCGCCGACCGTATTGGCCGTCGACTGGAACACCGTGCCGTCCTGCGGCGCGCGGATATCGGTGCGCTTGAGCTGATCTTCCGCCGTGATCTTGCGCTCGACATATTCGCCGATCTTGCTTTCGGTCTCGCGCAGCTCCTTGGCGACGTCGCTCGACAGGTCCTGATCGATCTGAATGATCTGCAATTGGATCTCGGCGATCTTGCCCTTGGCTTCGGCGGCCTGGGCGACGAGCTGGCCGCGCTCGCCCTCGACCTGCGCCTCTTGGCGCTGCAGCGAGGTGAGGCGGTTGAGCTGAACCAGGTTCTTCTGCCAGAGTTCGCGCACGCCCTGCAATTCTTCCTCGCTCAGCGCCAGCTCCTGGTCCTTGGCGCTTTGTTGCGCCGTGAGCCCGACGATCTCCTGCTGCAATTGCGTGATGCGCTCTTGCAGCTGCTGCTTCTGGCCGGCGCGCGCCTGCCGCCGCAAATCGAACAGCCGGCGCTCGCTGCTGAGGGCTTCCTTCACGTCGGGATCGTCGACGTCGTCCGCCAGTTCCTTCGGCACCGCGACGGAGTTGGCGCCGTCGCGTTCGGCGGCAAGACGCGCTCTGCGCGCGTATAATTCGGTAAGACCCTTGGTGACGATCGCCAGATTGGCGCGAGTCACGGTCACGTCGAGACGAATGAGGAGCTGGCCCTCCTTCACGTGATCGCCGTCATGGGCCAGAATCTCGCCGACCACGCCACCGGTCGGGTGCTGCACCTTCTTTACGTTCGAATCGACGACGAGCGAGCCTTGCGAGATGAGCGCGCCGGAGATTTCGGCAGTCGACGCCCAGCCGCCCAAACCGAAGGCAAGCACGCCGACGAGGACGCTGCCAGCGATGATGTGCCGGCGGATCGAGGCGTCGGCGCTCTCGGGTTGCGAACTGTCGTAGATCAGCCAGGAGAATGTCGGCCCCAATTTCGCTTCCAGCCAATGCAGCTGGCGCGGCAATCTCCAGGACCGTGCGCCCGAAAGCCTGCCTGGGAACCTATCGACGAGCCGGTCCGCGAGCCTGCCCGCAGGATTGTCGGGCATCTTGCTGTTGAGCCTGGTCGTTACCTTGCCGGACGCGCCGATCATCCTGCGCCTCCCTGCTCCGCGACCTTCAGGGCGCGCGGCGGCGTCTGCGCGGTAACCCGCGTCAGAATCTCTTCCTTCGGCCCGAACTGCTGCTGGCGGCCCTTGCCCATAATGAGAATGTAATCGACGCCCGCGATCGCACTCGGGCGATGCGCGACCACAACCACAATGGCGCCGCGCGCACGCAGGCCGAGAATGGCGCGCGTCAAAGCCTCGTCGCCCTCGGCGTCGAGGTTGGAATTGGGCTCGTCGAGCACGACGAGGAAGGGATCGCGATAGAGCGCGCGCGCCAGCGCCAGGCGCTGCGCCTGCCCGGCCGACAACGCGCTGCCGTGGTCGCCGACGATCGTGTCATAGCCGTCCGGCAGATTGATGATGAGGTCGTGCACGCCGGCGGCTTGCGCCGCGGCAATG
Source organism: uncultured Alphaproteobacteria bacterium (assembly GCA_963761185.1). Taxonomy (GTDB): domain Bacteria; phylum Pseudomonadota; class Alphaproteobacteria; order Rhizobiales; family Xanthobacteraceae; genus BOG-931. The sequence goes on along the minus strand of CAVXFY010000009.1, from coordinate 1,342,652 downwards.
ACCGCGTCCGGATCGGGCGGCTCGTCGAAACGCGAAATATTCTGCGCCACCGTGCCGTTGAACAATTCGACGTCCTGCGGAACGTAGCCGATATAGCGGCCGAGCGATTCCGGCGACCATTGATCGAGCGTCGCGCCATCGAGCCGCACGGTGCCGCGCGCCGGCGACCAGACGCCGACCAGCATACGCGCCAGCGAGGACTTCCCCGACGCCGTCGGTCCGATCACGCCGAGCGCCTTGCCTGCCGTCAACGTGAAATTGATGTCCTGGGAGACGATTCTGCCCTGGCCGGGCGGCGCGACGGCGGCGTTCTGCACCACGAGCGTGCGCGCCGGCGGCTTGAGCGGCATCGGCTCGGCGAGCGGCGGCAGGTGCCCGAGCAGCTTGGACAAGCGCTGCCAGCTTTGCCGCGCCCCCATGAAGCCGCGCCAATTGGCGATCGCCATGTCGACCGGCGCCAAGGCGCGCGCGCCGAGGATCGAACCGGCGATGATGATGCCGGGCGTCGACATCTGATTGATCACCAGCGCCGCGCCGACCGCGAGAATGGTCGATTGCAGCAGCATCCGCAAAACCTTCGCCATCGCGCCAAGGCCGCCGCCGACGTCGCTGGCGCGGCCTGAAGCCGCGATGTAGCTGCGGTTGAGATCGCTCCAACGCCGGGAAATGCGGCCCACCATGCCCATGGCGGTGATCGCCTCGGCGTTGCGCCGGCTCGCTTCCAGGAGATTGTTACGCGCCGCGGCGAATTGCGTGGCGCTGCGGGTCGGGTGCCGGGTCTGCAGCTCGGTCAGGACCGCGAGCGCGCCAAGGACGATGGCGCCGCACAGAGCGGTAAGGCCGATATAGAAGTGAAAGAGAAAGCAAATGGCGAGATAGACCGGTATCCACGGCAGATCGAAAAAGGCCACCGGGCCGATGCCGGAGAGGAAGCCGCGCACCGAATCGAGATCGCGGATCGGCTGCGTGCCCTCGCCTTTGTTACCGATCTTGAGCGGCAACCGCACGATGGCGTCATAGACCCGCGAACTCAACGCCTCATCGAGGCTTTGGCCGACGCGCACCAGAATACGGCTGCGGATCATGTCGATGACGCCCTGGGCCGCGTACATCCCGGCCGCCAGCAACAACAGCGCGACCAGGGTCGGCACGCTGCGGCTCGGCAACACCCGGTCGTAGACTTCGAGCATGAACAGCGCGCTCGTGAGCATCAAAAGATTGCTCATGCCGCTGAACATGGCGATGGCGTAGAAAGCCCGCCGGCACGCGCCGAGCGCGTTCGCAAGCTCGGAACTGGCGGGCTGCTGCCGCAGCGGACCGAGAGGCTGGCTCATGAGCGTTCGTATCACCGTAGCCGACGTAGAACCACGCCCGAACTTGCGCGCGACTGGCCGCGGCCCCCTTGAATGGCCCGAAAAACGGCGGATGCCCCCGACCAGATCGGGAACACTATACACTTAGTTGAGGAGGCATTGGCGCAGGTTCACGGCCGGTAGTTAATATAGTGCGCCTCGACCCGGCGGAGACGGGCCCCATTCGAGCACCCTGTTTGGGCGCCCCCGAGGGGAATATTCCCAGAACGGCCTCAATTTAGGGTGCCCGCGGCGCCGGCGGAACGACGCCCCGGCCCATCAACAACAAAAAGACGCGCAGCGGCATGCCGAGCCCGCACTGGCGGGCCGGCACGCCGTCAAATCTCGTGAGGAAATGAGCTGCTGAGAGCTTAGGAACGGGAGTCGAGCGACAACCCGATGCTGAACGCCTTCTGGCGCGTCGCGCCTTCGGTCCGCTTCAGCTTCTTCGCAATCTGCGACGCGGTGGTCTTCTTCTTCGCCATCGCCTTGAGTTCACGAACTTCGGCTGCAGTCCATGCACGCCGCTTCTTCTTCGTCTTCGCCATAAAACCTCCCTTTCAAGAAAGGCAGCTTGTATCCCTTACGGGAGTGAAAGAAAAGCCAACAGATGGTTTGGAGGGGAACTTTATTTGCAGATGAACCTGAGTTGCGCAAGCCTATATCGCGCAGGTCTTTGTTGTATGATCATTCATTGTTGCATGAATAAGCTTTGCAAAGTCCGCGTCGCATAAACTCGTATACCCAAGGACTCCGGTTGCAGAAGCCTTTGTCAGCTGGCCATTTTTGTCAGCTGGCCATTGATGTCAGATCGCTGTCGATATCACATGGCCATCGATCGCATCGGCATTGGTCGCATATCGACAATTTCATTGGATAGCAACAGCAGCAAACGCTGATACGACCGGGCGAGTTAACAAAGGCTTTTTGTTGGATGGTTCTTAGCGTGGTCATCGCCGGGACGCAAACTCAACCTAGAGATTCCGCTCTGCGAAACGACCGCGCCACATGCTCGCCAGAACCGCTTCGCCAAGAATTGCTCGGCGAAGAGTCACAAAGCGTTCGCAAGACGGTGCGAACAGACACAGCGCCTGACATCATTCAGTCCCATTGATCGGCAGGATGCCGCACGACAAAACTCGGTTAGACACCGGCGATTCGGGGAACAAGCGATGAGAAAAGTTCTGCATACGCCTCTATTATGGCTCGCTGTTTGCGTTGCACTGACGCTCGGCCTGCGTCCGGGCCTGGCGGCGGAACAACGCTTCGCGCTGGTGGTGGGCAACTCGCAGTACAAGACCGGAACGCTGGCGACGCCGGCCAACGATGCCGGCCTCATCGCCGACGCGCTGCAGGCCGCGGGCTTCACCGTCACCGGCGCGCGGGACCTCGACCAGTCGACGCTGCGGGAATCGTTTCGCGAATTCATCGATCAGGTCGCTGCCGCGGGGCCCGACGCCGTGGCGCTGGTCTATCTCTCCGGCTACGGCGTGCAGTTCGCCGGCGATAATTATTTCGTGCCGGTCGACGCCGACATCCAACACGACGTCGATATTCCGCTGCAGGCGATCCGGGTCTCGGATTTCACTCAGCCGCTGGCGTCGCTTCCCGGCCGCGTCAAAATCGTGATCCTCGATGCGGCGCGGCAGAATGCCTTCGCGCAGGGCGGCCAGCCGCTGGCCGGCGGCCTGGCGCTGGTCGATCCGGCGCCGAGCATGGCCATCGCGTTCAACGCGGCACCTGGTACCGTCGCGCCCGATGAGCAGGGACCCTACGGCGCCTACGCCACCGCACTCACCGAAATGATCGGCGCCGGCGGATTGAGCCTCGACGATATTTTCGCCCGCGTGCGCTTGCGCGTCAGCGAACAGACGCAGGGCGCCCAGGTGCCCTGGTATGCGTCGCAGATCGACGGACCGTTCGTCATGACCGAACGCTCGGCCGACGCGCCGCCGCCGCAGAACGCGCTGCCGATCGCCGACATTCGCAACCGGCCGATGCGCGACTTCGGCAATCCCGACGATGCCTATGCTGCGGCGCTCGCGCTCGACACCATCGACGGTTACGAGCAATTCCTCGCCGCTTATCCGAACAGTCCCTATTCGCAGCGCGTCGCCGCAATGATTGCGGTGCGCCGCGAAGAAATCGCCTGGCGTCATTGCGTCATGAACGACACGCCGCCGGCCTATTGGTCCTATATGCGACGCTATCCGAACGGTCCGCACATCTGGGACGCGCGCCGCCGCTTGGCGATGCTGCGCGCGGCGATGGATCCGCCGCCGGACTTTGTCATGTTCGATTTCGGCGTTCCGCCGCCCCGGCCCTACGAGATGGGTTATGTCGATCAGCCGGTCATCATGTTCGGCGGTCTCGGCTTCTTGCCACCGCCACCGCCGCCGATTTTCTTCCTGCCGCAGCGGCCACGCGAATTCGAACGCTTGCCGCCGCCGCCACCGCCGCGGGAACGTTTCGTACTGCCCATTCCTGCTGCCGCAGCAGTTCCTGTGTTCATTCGGTCGCCGCGCACCGTCGTGATCCGTCCGGCGCCGGTGGGAGCGCCTCCCGGCCCGGGCGGCCGCCCGGAGTTCCGCGTCTCGCTGCCCGCGGCCGCGGCGCGCGCGACATCGGGCGCGCCGGGCACGCCCGGAACGCGGCCCGGATTTGGCACGCCTGCGGCGGTGACGCCCGGAGCACCGGCGCATCCCGGCGCCGGCGCGCCGCCATCGCCATCGAACGCGATGGTGAAGCCCGAAACGCCGCCGCAGCATCCGACAGGACCGACACCGGCTTTCGAGAAACCCGCGACGCCGCCGCCGCATCCGACGGGACCGACACCGGCTTTCGAGAAACCCGCGACGCCGCCGCCGCATCCGACGGGACCGACACCGGCTTTCGAGAAACCCGCAGCACCGCCACCGCATCCGCCGACGGGACCGGCGCCGGCGATCGAAAAGCTGGTAACGCCACCGGCTCACGCGGCGCCGGCTATGGTTAAACCGACGCCACCACCGCCTCCCCCGCCGCCGCATCCGGCGCCAGCCGTGGCGAAACCGGCTCCGCCGGAGAAGCCGGCGGCGCATCCCGCAGGCGGTTGTCCGCCCGGCAAGAAGGAAACGCCCGCCGGCTGCAAATGATTTTTAAGCAACAAAACAGGCCGGCGATTTTTCGCCGGCCTGTTCACTTTCCGGGACCCGTCTCCTAACGAATGTGAAAGGTCGGCTCGTTATGTTGCAGCGCAAGGGACGGGGCGTCATGCAAACACTTCTTATCAGCTTCATGTTTGGAGCCACGTGCACGATGGTGCTGTGGGCTGCGGGCTCCGCGGCCGTGACGCGCGATCAGATGATGCGGCGCTACCCTGATTTCTCGCTGTCCCGAGACCTGTAGGCGCGGCGAGCCGCCCGATGCGCGTCGCCCGGCTTTATTTGCTCAGCCTCGCGCTTCTTACCGCCACGGAACACGGCCTGCACGCCCAGACGCAGGGTCTGTCCTGTCACGGCGCGCAACAACTTCGGCAAGTCGCCGAACTCCTGTTCGGTCGCGATATCGGCAACAAGCTCGGCGTGAGCGAAAGCGCCTGGGCGCGCTTTGTTGCCCGCGAAATGACGCCGCGCTTTCCCGGCGGCTTGACCGTCATCGACGCGAGCGGACAAGGACGCGATCCCAAAAGCGGCACGATCGTGCACGAGCCGAGTAAGCGCGTCGAAATCGTGCTGCCCGGGGCGGCCGACGACGAAGCGCGACTCGACGCCATCGTCACCGCCTATAAGCACGATTTCCACCAGCAGTCGGTCGCCGTCATCGTCCGGCCGGCCTGCGTTTCTTTCTGATTTCGCACCGTCGGGGCTTGCGCCCTGCAAGCCCCCTTCCTAATTTCGCCACAGCAGGAAACAGGCCGGATGGACGTTTCGGCCGAGCGCATCAGGCGGGTTGGCGATGGATTCGTGCGTGGAACTGAAACTTGTCGCGCTTGACAAGGACGATATGGAAGTCGTGTCCGCTCACGTGCAGGACGCCATGGTGAAGGTCGGCGACATTTTCTGGAAGCCGCGCGAGCATCGCTTCGTCATGGCGATGAACCGTTTCGATTGGATCAGCGCGGTCGAGGCCAAGCCGGACAGCAAGGCGGACTATCGGCGATGCCGGACGGCGCTGCGCTTCGAGCGCGTGCTCGCCTGCAAGATCCCGCAATCTCGATCAGACCGGCAAGGACACGCGGCTCAATCTGCTCGCCGTCGAATTCGCCGAAACGGATTCTCCGGCCGGAACCATCACGCTGACCTTTTCCGGCGGCGGCGTCATTCGTCTCGACGTCGAATGTCTGGAAGCCGAGCTTGCCGATCTCGGCGAGGTCACGACAGCGGCTCTGTGCCCCGACCATTTCGGCCGCGGCGACAGCCTAGTCTTTCGTTTGAGCGCCGTCACGCCGGACGCGGATGCTGCTGCGACGGCTGCACCGGCGCGGAAAACAGCTTCATCAGCAAAATGATGACGGCAAGCGTCGCCGCATAGACCACGACCTGCATTGCGGTCGGCTGATCGACATAGCCGATCAAAGTGTGCAGCGCCTTGCCGAGATAGCTTGAATCGCTCAGGATCCAAGACGTGTCCCATACCGTCTCGTCGAGCGCGGTGAGGATATTGGCCTGTTCGAGAAAGGCGATCGCCTGCGCCGCCATGCCGGCGGCGAGCAACGCGATCAAAGCGCTGGTCACGCTGAACAGATAACGTGCCGGGATCGTGACCAAGCCGAGATAGGTCAACAGGCACACCAGGGAGCCGAGCAGAAGCCCAACAAGTCCGCCGCCGACCATCGACCAGCTGGCGCCGCCCTGCGCCGCCGCGACCCCGTAAAGAAACAGCACGACCTCGGAGCCTTCGCGCAGCACCGCGATCGCAACCACGATAGCGAGCGCCAGGAGCGATTTCGATCCGGCCGCCACCGCCTCGCCGGCCGCGCGCAATTCAGCGACCAACTCGCGGCCGTGCCGCGACATCCAAACATTGTGCCAGGTCAGCATCACGCACCGCGAAGCCGAGAATGCTAGCGTTGAATACTTCCTGGCCGCTGCCGCCGAACAGTTCCGAAAGGCCGCCGGTGAACAGCGCCACCAGGCACGCGCCCAACACGCCGGCAGCGACCCCGCCCGCGATCCAGATCGTGCGGCCGGGAACACCAGAGGTCACGGCCATGACGATGCCGACGACCAGACCGGCCTCGAAGACTTCGCGAAAGACGATCAGCAACGACGCGAGCACGGACACCCTCATTTCACTGCACCACCAGGAAGCCTTGTGTCTCATGATGGAAATCGTCGAAAAAATTATAGCGTCCCGGCTGTTGCGGCCGCACGTAAACGACGCCCTCGCTTGCCCACCGGAACGATCTTCTCGAAATGCAGTTCGCTGCTTTCGAATTCGGACACGATCGTATTGAGGTTCTTCACATGAATCGCGATCGTCTTGCCCGCCGGCGCGTGCAGTTCGGCGGGATCGAACAGATGATCCTTCATCGTGATCGAGAGCTGCACCGTGTCATCGGCCTTGGCCGGCGCGCTGCCCGCGGCGACCGCGGCGCCAAGAAATGCGGCGCCGACCAGGAGGGCCAGAACCTGTCGCGCCATCCGGACAAACGAGGCGTTGTTCGCGAACGACAAAGCGCGTTTCCTCCACCGTGAATTGATGCTCAAGGAGTTGGGGAACATCGGACTTTTTGTCAATCTAAAAGCAGAACATTAGAATTGTTATAAGGACGGAGGACTGCTACTGAGCGCACAGTTCTGCACCAAATTCGCCGCCCCCCTTCGTGCAAATAGCCGCGCCGTAACATTCCGATCGTAACCTCAAGCCTTCCGATCGCAACAATGGCCATTCGTCTCGACATCCGCTCCAGCGATTTCGCGCAAAAATTCCGCGCTTTCCTCGATACCAAACGCGAGGCGTCCGCCGACGTCGAAGCGACGGTGCGCGCGATCGTTAACGATGTCGCGGTCCGCGGCGATTTGGCGCTCAACGATTACACGCTCAAATTCGACAAGCTCGATCTCGGCCGCGCCGGCGTTAAGGTGACGACGGACGAGATCGCGGCTGCCCTGCAAGCCTGCAGCCGCGAGACGCTCGACGCGCTCGAATTCGCCCGCGCGCGCATCGAGGCCTATCACCGCCGTCAGATGCCCAAGGACGATCGCTTCACCGATGCGCTCGGGGTCGAGCTCGGCTCGCGCTGGACCGCGATCGAGGCGGTCGGGCTTTACGTGCCGGGCGGCACCGCGGCCTATCCGTCATCGGTCCTGATGAACGCCGTGCCGGCGAAGGTCGCCGGCGTGCCGCGGCTGGCGATGGTGGTGCCGTCGCCCGGCGGCGAACTCAATCCGCTCGTGCTGGCGGCGGCGAAACTTGCCGGCGTCGATGAGATTTTCCGCATCGGCGGCGCGCAAGCGATCGCCGCTCTGGCCTATGGCACGCAAACGATCGCGCCGGTCGCCAAGATCGTCGGGCCGGGCAACGCCTATGTGGCGGCCGCCAAGCGGATCGTGTTCGGCAAGGTCGGCATCGACATGATCGCGGGTCCTTCCGAGGTGCTGATCATCGCCGACAAGAACGGCAATCCCGACTGGATTGCCGCCGATCTGTTGGCGCAGGCCGAGCACGATGCGAGCGCGCAGGCGATCCTTCTGACCGACGATGCGCAACTTGCCGACGCGACGGAGCGCGCGATCGAAGGCCAGCTCAGGAGCCTGCCCCGCGAAAAAGTGGCCGCTGCGTCGTGGCGCGACTTCGGCGCCATCTTCCTGCTGCGCGACCTCGACGAAGCGCCGGCGCTGGTCGATGCCATTGCGCCCGAGCATCTGGAAATCGCCTCGGCCGACGCCGAGCGTCTCGCCGGGCGCATCCGCAATGCCGGCGCGATCTTCATCGGCGCGCACACGCCGGAAGCGATCGGCGATTACGTGGCCGGTTCCAATCACGTGCTGCCCACCGCGCGCTCGGCGCGCTTCTCGTCTGGCCTCGGCGTGCTCGATTTCATGAAGCGCACGTCGATCCTCAAATGCGGCCCTGAGCAATTGCGCGCGCTCGGCGGAGCCGCGATCACGCTCGGCACCGCGGAGGGGCTCGACGCCCATGCTCGCTCGGTGTCGATCCGGCTGAACCGGTGATGGCTCCGGGGAGCCGCGATAAGGACAAAACCGGCCGGCTCACGGCAGTGACGCTCGACGAAGCTTCGCTCGGCCATGCCAACGACGAGATCGAGCACGAACGCCGTGTCGCGATCTACGATCTCATCGAGGAGAACAGCTTCCGGCCGACCGGCCACGACGGCGGCCCCTATGCGCTCCAGCTCGGCATTACCGGCGCCCGGCTGGTCTTCGACATCCGCGAGGCCAACGGCACACCGGTGATCGCGCATATGCTGTCGCTGGCGCCGTTCCGCCGCATCGTCAAAGACTACTTCACCGTCTGCGACAGCTATTACGCCGCGATCCGCACCGCGACGCCCGATCGCATCGAGGCCATCGACATGGCGCGGCGCGGCTTGCACGACGAGGGGTCGAACCTCGTCATCGAGCGGCTCAAGCAGAAGGTCGATCTCGATTTCGACACCGCGCGGCGGCTGTTCACGCTGATCACGGTCTTGCACTGGAAGGGCTGAGGGGCTCGATGCCGCCGACCGAGAGCCGCCCCTCCGACCGTCCGCTCGCGGTGCTGTTCGCCTGCGGTCTCAACTCGGTGCGCTCGCCGATGGCGGCTGCGCTGTTCAACCAAATCTTCGGGCGCGCGATCTATGTCGGCTCGGTCGGCGTGCGCAAAGGCGAGATCGACCCGTTCGCCGTCGCCGTGATGGACGAGATCGGGCTCGACATTTCACGGCACAAGCCCATCACTTTCGAAGAGATCGAAGAATGGGAAGGACTCAATTTCGATCTCATCGTCACGCTGGCGCCCGAGGCGCATCACCGCGCGCTCGAAATCACGCGCACCAACGCCATCGATGTCGAATATTGGCCGACGGCGGATCCGAGCGCCGTCGAAGGCAGCCGCGAGCAACGGCTCGATGCCTATCGCGAAGTCCGCGACCAGCTTTTGGCGCGAATCCGGCAGCGCTTCGTCGCCCGGGGGACCGGGAATGAATGAGCATCATTTTCCGCTCGTCCCCGCGAGAGCGGGGACCCAGTGCCAGTGCCGTCCATCTGGATTCCCGCTTGCGCGGGAATGAGCGGGAATGGGCCTTGCAACGGCTGTTGTGAAGCGGCCCGCCATCCGCTAGGTTCCGCGCAAATTTCGACCCCTTTGGGCCGATCCTCTTTTCAGGTCACTTTGCTCAAGGTCGTGACCGGACCAACACTGCCGGATACCGAATGGCGAAAGAAGAACTTCTGGAATTTCCCGGTGTCGTGACGGAACTGCTCCCGAACGCCACCTTTCGCGTCAAGCTCGAGAACGAGCATGAGATCATCGCCCATACCGCCGGACGCATGCGCAAGAACCGCATCCGCGTCTTGGCCGGCGACAAGGTGCTCGTCGAGATGACGCCTTACGATCTCACCAAAGGCCGGATTACATACCGGTTCAAATGATCGGCCGTCCGAAACTTGTCCTTGCCTCAGGCTCGCCGCGCCGGCTGTCGCTGGTCAATCAGATTGGGCTGGAGCCCGACGCGCTGCGTCCGACCGATATCGACGAAACGCCCAAGCGCGGCGAGCTGCCGCGCGCCTGCGCCACGCGTCTCGCCCGCGCCAAGGCCGAGGCCGCGCTCAACATGATCCGCATCGATGAGGAGCTCAAAGGCTCCTATATACTCGCCGCCGACACCGTGGTCGCCGTCGGCCGCCGCATCCTGCCGAAAGCGGAACTGCTCGACGAAGCGGCGCAATGTTTGCGGCTTCTGTCCGGGCGCAATCACCGTGTCCACACCGCCGTGTGCCTGGTGACGCCGAAGGAAACTTTCCGCCAGCGCCATGTCGAAACCCGCGTCCGCTTCAAGCGGCTGTCTGACCAGGATATCGAGGCCTATCTCGCCTCGGGCGAATGGCGCGGCAAGGCCGGCGGCTATGCCGCCCAAGGCATCGCCGGAAGTTTTCTGGTCAAAATGGTCGGCTCCTATTCGAGCGTCATCGGCCTGCCGCTCTACGAGACGCTCACGCTGCTCGGCGGCGAGGGCTATCCGATCCATTTCGGCTGGCTCAACACCATCTGACGCTGGCGGCGGCGCCGGAGCGCCCCATATTCCGCTCATGCCTGACACCAAAAACCGCAAACTCTGCGCCATCTGCGGCAAGCCCGCGGACGCGGTGTTCCGGCCGTTCTGCTCGAAACGCTGCGCCGATGTCGATCTGCACCGCTGGCTGTCCGGCGTCTATGCGGTGCCGGTGACGGAGGACGAGGAGGAAGACGAGCGGCGGGACGAGGACGACGGAACGCAGCATTAGAGCATGATCCGGAAAAGTGGGAACCGGTTTTCCGAAAAAGATCATGCTCCATCGAGAAACCAGCCTGTAAAAGTCGGCGGCACACCTATTCTGGACAGTGCCGGGCTCACCCTTTATAAAACGGCGCTCTCGCGAGACCCCCCTGTCATCGGGTTACCGTCCGCGCGAGAGTACAGAGCGACATCGCGAAGGCTCTGGGCCCAGGTAGCTCAGTTGGTAGAGCACTGCACTGAAAATGCAGGTGTCGGTGGTTCAATTCCGCCCCTGGGCACCAACACAAAAATTCGATTTTGATTCTGCTCAGTTTTCTCTCTTGAAAGTCCCACCCAAAAAAACGGAATCAAACCCCGCCTACTTCCGACGGCGAGTAGGCGTGTCACTGCGCTCTGGGTATCCGCTTTGGGGGGCCGGAGCGGACCTTCGGTATGGTTCGATTTACGGCTTTACGGCACTTGGCACTAAATGACCGAAAGACCGCCGTCGACCATCAATGTGGCGCCAGTGATAAACGAGGCTTCGTCGCTTGCTAGCCAAAGGATCGGCCATGCGATTTCCTCGGGCGTCGCCCACCGCCCAAGCAACGAAGTGGTCTGCCGCTCCGTCTTCAATTGCTCGACGCTTTTTCCGGCAGCGCGCGCCCGTTTCATATGGAAACCGGTCAGCGTGGAACCTGGACAGACCGCATTGACACGCACGCCAGCGGCCGCCTCTTCGCATGCCAGCGTTCGTGTCATGGCGAGCACGCCGGCCTTTGTCGCATCATAAAGCCCCATGCCCTTCCGGCCCGCTACTGCGTAAACTGACGACACATTGACGATGCTGGAGCGATCGGTTTTGCGCAGGGTGGGTAGCGCCGCCCGGCAGTAGTTCGCGGGCCCTATCAGATTAACGCCGACTATCGCCGCCCATTCCGCCGGCGCGGCCGCGCCGACCGCCGAATAATTGCGCATGGAAGCATTGTTCACCAAGATGTCGAGGCGAGCGAATATCTGAAGAATTTTCTCTACCGCTCGCGTCGCCATGTCGGCATCGCTGACATCGGCTTGGAAAGTCGCGACTTGTGCGCCCGGTACGCCGTGGAGAATGTCCTTTTGTGTATCGACCAGTCCCTCTTGACTGGTGTCGACAAGCATCACCTTGCCGCCCTCGCTACAGAAAATCCGAGCGGTGGCGGCACCAATTCCCGAGCCGCCGCCCGTGATCAAAGCTACCTTGCCGGCGACCCTATCCATGTCGCGAGACTCTATGTTCCAGTTTGGACCGAACGTGCGGAAGCAAGCCCAATCCGTCACAGTTCAGATTGAGTAAACTGGCTGGTTCAAGCTATCGGCCAAATGCGTCGTGGCCCAATCCCGCGGATCGGCGGCGCGGTCGAGCAGCACGCCGGCGGCACGAACACGCTGCTGGCCAGCATCGAGCGCGGGAGGTTCGACACCATTCTCAAGCGCTACCGCCGCGTCGTAAAGGAATCGCCGCGCCATGACGATTGCGCGATCGGTTGGAAGCAGCTTTTCGTTTTCATGGTCTTGAATCGCTCCCATGCTTTCCTGCAAGGAAGCATCCTGGGCGGCGAATCCGAACACACCGCTATAGGCGCGTTTATCCTTCTGCGCCCGGCGATCCATGAGGTAATCGTTATCTTTGTTCGCGAGCGGTCGGAATGTGCCGGGCTCGTAAGGACAGTGGATTCCCTTGCCCTCTTCCATGTCGCGCCGCTCCTCGACCGAGAGCGGCTTGGCCGGGTGAAAATTGATGCTCCAGGCCCAGCAATTGTGGTCGTCAATCGGCACCCAGACGTGACCACCAAGGGCATGATCGCCAAAAGGCGGTATCAAGGTGAACCAGGGAAACAACCACTGCGTCACCCGCCAGTAATAGGAGTCCGGTTCTCCGTTGCGTCGACCGAACAAGGTCAGGCCACAGGGATTTTTCTCGATCTCAAAAATCACATTGCCATCGGCCTTGATGTAGTCGTTGGCCTTCGTATTCCGGTGCATCGGGTCATCATCAACCTCGAACCGGTGCACATATGTGACATGGCTGGTGTCGATGCCGCCCTCCATCGCCTGCAAATAGTTACATTCTTGCAGACGCTTCGAGACGAATACATGGCTCGCCGGAAGATTGCACCATTCAACCGCGGGCGGCGCCGGCTGCTTTTCCTTCGGGCCCATATAGGCCCAAACAATGCCGGCACGCTCGATGCAGGGATAACCCTTAATCCTGTGCGCCGCGCAGACCTTTGGCGCCGATGGCACGTCGACGCAGCTGCCGTCGCGAGCGAATTTCAAGCCATGGTAGGAGCAGCGGATGCCGTTTTCCTCGTTGCGGCCGAAATAGAGCGACGCGCCGCGATGCGAGCAGAATTCACTGATCAAGCCGACTTCGCCGTCGGTGGTGCGGAAGGCGAGAAGCTTCTCGCCAAGAATTTGCACCCGCACTTGCGGCCCGTCGGGTTCGGCGACCTCACGCGACAGCAGAATCGGCACCCAATAACGCCGCAACAGATTGCCCATGCGGGTGCCAGGGTCGGTTCGCACCAGTGTTTCCGCTATTTCCTTTTTCATCGCCTGCGATCCTTCTCGTCTTGCTGTCGGGTCGAGGGCAGCGTCACAGTTTCGGTTTGAAGTCGATGGCTTTGGCGGTTGCGGCGATCTTGGCGCGTTGCGCCGCGATCGCTTCGACGAACTCTTTTGGGTCGCCATAGTTGACGACCTGGCCGGTGGCCTTCAGCCGTTCCGCGATGACAGGAGCCGCGGACACGACCTTGATGTCGGCCGCAATTTTTTCCTTGAGCTCATCCGCAAGGGCGGTGATGCCGAAGAGGCCGATGAGGCCTTCTACCTCCAGTGACGGATAGCCAGCTTCGCGCGCGGTCGGGACATCCGGCGCGAAAGGTGCTCGCGTCGCGTTGTTCACCACGACCAATCGAACCCGGCCGGCTTCGACCTGCGACCGCAACATCGCATAGGACAGCATCGCGATGTCGATGCGGCCTTCGCCGAGATCGACGGCCGCCGAATTAATGTCGCGATACGGGACCTGTGTGATGTTCAATCCCTCGGTCGCCTCATAACCCCAAAACGTGAATTCGGTGACACCTTGCACCATTGCGCAATTGTATTTGCTTGGTGCTTGCTTGGCTGCTCCGGTGAAATCCCTGATCGTCGCGAACGGAGAGTCCGCCTTCACTCCCACCGCGAGGATGGTGTTGGAGACGCGTGCAATCGGAACTATGTCGTTCGGATCGTATGAAAGCTTGCTGTACATGAACGGGTGCACCGTGAAATTACCCGCCGGTGCAAACAAGAACGTATGATCGTCATTGGCGTTCAGAAACGCCGTAATCGCCACCAAGCTGTCACCGCCCGGGCAATTCTCGACGACAACAGGCTGTCCCCATAGAGCCTGCAATCTCTCGGCAAAGATCCGCGCGCCAATGTCCGCCCCCGCACCCGGTCCGAAAGGGACAATAAATCTTACCGGCCGCTGTGGCCATGCCCCCGCACGCCCCGCAAGTGGCGCGGCAAGCATCAATGCGCCGACCAGACCGGACGATAGAAATGCCCGACGGGTGTTGACCAAGGCGCATCCTCCAGTTATGTCCATCAGATGGACACTATTTATTGTGTCTTAGTTGATTGCATCACTTGCATCATGTCAAGAGAGGATTTTTCAATGTCCGTGTGACGGACACCATAGTAAAGCTAGAAGGAAATGCGATGCCGAGAGATCCTCTGAAGGGCAAGAATGTTCGTGCGGTCGAGCGTGCGATCGACATTCTCGAATGCTTCGTGCCGGAGAGGCCGTGGATGAGCGTGATCGAGATCCAGCGAAAAGTGCCGCTCAGCCGCCCGACACTCTACCGACTGCTGCAGACGCTTATCGCCAAAGGCCTGGTGCGAGCGGAAGGCGATCCGCAGCGATTTGCGCTCGATTTCGGCATTGGCCGGCTTGCCCATAATTGGATCGCCGGCATTGACGTGATTGCGCTGGTGCGCCCGATTTTGGAGGCGTTGCGAAACATAACGGGAGAAACCACCGCGCTCTTCCTGCGACGCGGTGACCTGCGCCAGTGCGTAGCCGAAGTCGTCAGCCCGCATGTGCTGGCCATATCGCGCGGCCTTGGCGACACCGGTTACTTGTGGCGAGGCGCGAGTGGCAAGGCGATCCTGGCTTTTCTCGATGAGAATGAAATCGCTGAAGTTATGCGGACGCTCCCCAAGACCATCAACAAGGCGGCGCTCGCGGCAGATCTGTCTCGCGCCCGCGGAGACGGATATTTTGTCAGCCGTGGCGAGGTTTTTGTCGGCGCTATCGCGATTGCGGCGCCTTATTTCGATCACACCGGCAGCGTGGCCGGTTCGGTCGGCGTTTTCGGTCCCGAGGCGCGGCTCGACGAGCGCTGGGCTGCGAAGACCGCGTCATCCGTTGTGAAATCCGCCGCCGAATTGTCAGCTGCTTCGGGACATGTTGCGTTGGCCCGCAAGACCTCGACGAAATAAACTTCCGACCGCCCCGCATTCTGCTTTTTTGGACCCGACCGCGGGCAACTGCCGCGAGGCCGAGAATCGGTGGGACAATCCTAAAAATACCCATTAAGAACTCAATGGGACGATTGGCGAAGGTGGGACACGCCAAGCTATTGAAAACTGCGAAGAGTCCGACGCCGCCCCTGGGCACCATCGCCAAAATCCTGTTTTGATCGCGCTCAGTATTTTCCTGATAAAGTCCCGCCCGGAAAAGATGGAATCGAAACCCAGTCGAGGCCAAGGCGGCTAGCTTAGAAAGCATGAGCAAGTCCAATCCGGGTCCCGCGTCCGCCGGCATGGTTTCGGGTCTCACGGCGACGGCGATCGTCATCGCCGACATGGTGGGCGTCGGCGTCTTTACGAGCCTCGGATTTCAGGTTACCGACATAAAGTCTGGCTTTGCGCTGCTCTTCCTCTGGGTCGTCGGCGGCGTCGTCGCGATCTGTGGCGCGTTCTGCTACGCCGAATTGGCGACCATGCTGCCGCGCTCGAGCGGGGAATACAATTTTCTGCGCCGCATCTATCACCCGGCTTTCGGGTTTGTCGCCGGGTGGCTGTCGGCGACCGTCGGCTTCGCGGCGCCGATTGCGCTCGCCGCCATGGCGTTTGGCAGCTATTTCAAATCCATCGCGCCGGATGCGCCGCCGCTTCTGCTCGGGCTCGGCATAACCTGGCTCGCCGCGCTGGTGCATCTTTGCGGCGTGCGGCTCGGCGGCGCGTTCCATAACCTTTGGACGGCGATCAAGCTCATCCTCATCACAGCCTTCATCATCGCCGGTTTCGCATTCGGCGATCCGCAGCCGATTTCGTTTGCGCCGAGCACAACCGACATCGCCGTCGTTACCGGGGCGCCGTTCGCCATCAGCCTCGTGTTCGTGATGTATTCCTATTCCGGCTGGAACGCCGCCACCTATATCGTCGGCGAACTGCGCGAGCCCGCCCGCAATTTGCCGCTGGCGCTGCTGGCGGGCACTGCAATCGTGATCGTTCTCTATGTCGCGCTCAATGCGGTGTTTTTGGCAACGACCCCGATGCAGGAATTGGCCGGAAAGCTTGACGTCGCATTCGTCGCCGGCAAGCACGTGTTCGGCCCGCTTGGCGGACGCATCGTCGGGGGGCTGATCTGCCTCGGGCTGATATCTTCCATCAGCGCCATGACGTGGATCGGCCCGCGCGTCACCATGACGATGGGCGAGGACATGGCCGCGCTGCGCCTGTTCTCGCGCCGGTCGAAGCAGGGTGTACCGGCCATCGCCATTACCTTTCAGCTCCTGGTCTCGAACTTGCTGCTGTTGACCCGGAGCTTCGAAGCGGTGCTGGATTTTATCCAGTTCAGCCTTACCTTCTGCTCATTCTTTGCGGTTCTGGGCGTCATCAAGATGCGTATCACCGAGCCAAATCTTTTGCGGCCGTATCGCGCGTGGGGCTACCCCCTGACGCCGCTCGTTTTCCTCGCCGCCACAATGTTTGTGATGTATTATCTCGTCGTCAACCGGCCGCTGCAGTCTCTCGGCGGCTTGGCCTTAATGTTGGCTGGTCTCGTGATCTACTATACATCTCGCCTGTTCTCGAAGCTTCCCGCTTCGGACGTCCCCCAAAAGCCGCCCCAAACACCGCCCCAGAAAGTCAATGCTCTCGACCGCGCCTAAGTTGATGGCGGCCGCGCTTCTGGCGGGGGCGCTGGCCCTGACCATGTCGCCGGCGCGGAGCGCCGAGACGGCGACGCCCGACGATACGGCGCACTTTCTCGCCGGGCTGCCGCCGGCCGCGGACTCGCCGCTTGCGCCGCTGAGCAGAAGTCCATCCTGGGACGAGCACGCGCGCCGTTTCAATTCCATTTTCGCGCAGGTCGACAAGACCAGGCTTTCAAAGATCCGCGCATTTGCGAAAGAGCGGCTGACCGACAAGCAGCCGACGATGCTGTACATGTTCAGCGGTCCGGATTTTCTCTTCGCCGATTCGTTTTTCCCGAGCGCCACGACATATGTGCTGAGCGGTCTCGAGCCGGTCGGCGAGGTTCCACAATTGACCGGCCTGCCGCGTCCGGTCGTCGATTCGACGCAGCATAACCTCGAGAGCGCGCTGGGTTCGCTCCTGAGCATCAGTTTCTTCATTACCAAAGACATGAAAACCCAATTGCAGGGCGGGCCGGTCTACGGGACGCTGCCGATCCTCTATGTGTTTCTGGCGCGGACCGGCAAGACCATCCACGACGTGAGTTTCGTGAGCCTCGACGCCGACGGCAATATCGAGACGCCACCCGCGCCGGGCGACAAAGCCGCCGCCAAGAAATTTGCGGAGAGCGGAGCCAAAGGCGTGAAGATCGTCTTTTCCGACGGCAATGGGCCTGATCGGACGCTCTACTATTTCAGCACCAATCTTGCCGACGACGGGGTCAAGACGAGCGGCTTCCTGCAGTTCTGCGACAAACTCGGCGTCGCCGACAGTTTCTTCAAGAGCGCGTCCTATTTGATCTCCAGCGGCGCCTTCAACAAAGTGCGCAATTTCATTCTCAACCGCAGCGCGACCATCGTTCAGGACGACACCGGCATTCCGCTGGCTTATTTCGATCCGAAAAAATGGCGGCTGCAGCCGTTTGGCCACTATCTCGGTCCGATCTCGGAATTCCCCTCGTGTTACCAGCCGGCGATGGCGGAACTTTATAGCAAGGGCAACCCCATCCCGATTGATTTCGGGCTCGGCTACCGGTGGCGAACCAACGAATCGAACCTCTTGGTCGCGCAGCGGATCGGAGCTGTCGACGGCTCCGCTCTCAATGCCCCGTTAACCGCCGCATCGGACGCGTGGGGCGCTCCGCCGAAGACGTGCGGCGGCAGCGGAAAATCGAGCCAACCCGACACCAAACCGCTCCCCTGGCACCCCTTTTTTCGATTTTACCACGGTCGTTAGGCTCCCGACCGCCAAAATAGGAACAAAGTCGTCACCGATATTGTGGCTTCGTCGGGTGGGGAAAGATAAGTGCCACATTGGGTCCCAGGCCCAGCGCTGGAGACATCTCGTAGGCCAGCCACGGGCTCGATCATGGGCTCGGCTGCCGGCCAGCGTGCGCGTCATTTCAAACTGGACCCGGACGCGCGGCGGCGCGTCGAACCGGCCATCGCAACCACAAATCCTGCGCGCGGAAATCCCGAAGGCGGCCGCGCCCGATACAAGTCCACGCACCGGCCGGCGCGCCGGACAAGCGCACTGCGGATCGCGATCGAGAAATACCTGTTCGAGATTTCCGCCGTTTTGTTGCTGATGTGCGCCGCGGGCTGGGGCCTGCTGTTTTACAGCGAATGCCGCTCGTTATTTGCGGCCGCTCCCGGGCCGGTGACGTCGACGATGAGTGCCGGTAATGCCGATGTCGGAAAAGCGGACGCGTTCGGCACGTCGACCTACATGTCGACCTACGCGCGTATTGATCCCCCGCAGGCCCCGACAGCGGCGCGCTTAAGCGTGACGGCCGGCGGCGAGAGCGCCGCCAGCATCGTCGCCAAGGAGTGGAGCTTCTTCCAACCGGTGCAGCAGGCCGACCGTGGTCAGGCGCCAGCTCAAGCGGCCGAGATCAAACCCCCGGCCCACGTGGCGCCAGTCCACATGGCGGCGCTCGATGCGGCGGCGGTCGAGAGCGCTTCGCCACAAATTACAGCGCCACCCCCCGTGGCCACCGCCGTCGCATCCCAAACTCTCGCGCACCAAGTTCTCGCGCGCCAAGTTCCCATCAATATCGTGGCGAAGACAAGCCTCGTCGATTTCGAGACGGCGCCTTTTCCTTATCACGGCAACATGCCCGGAACGGACCGCCCGTTCCTGAATGCGGGCGAAGAAGGCCACCGCGGCCACGTCAATTTCCGTGGTCATGTCTATTGGGAGTCGCAAACCTATAGCGACGACCGGGTGCTGCTTCACATCCCGCCAGGGTTTGATCCCAAACGTCCCGCCGTCATGGTGGTTTTCTTTCACGGCCACGGCGCCGATCTGGCGCGCGACGTGCGCGACAGGCAACTCCTGCCGGCGCAGATCACGGCCGCGGGGGCCAATGCGGTCCTGGTGGCGCCGCAATTTGCCTTCGATGCCGCCGACTCGAGTGCTGGAAAATTCTGGGAGCCCGACGGATTCAAGCGTTTCCTCGACGAAGCCGCACAGAAGCTTGCCAAGATGTATGGCGATCCGCGTAGCGCAACGGCGTTTGCGAACATGCCGATCGTCATTGTCGCCTACAGCGGCGGCTTCGGCCCGACGCTGGCGGTCCTCGATCGCGGCGGTGTCAGATCGCGCGTGCGCGGCTTGGTCTTGCTTGACGCGCTCTACGCCGGGATCGATACGTTCGCCGACTGGATTGCCAATAACAGATCGGCATTCTTCGTGAGCTCTTACACGCCGTATACAGAGCACCACAACGCCGATCTCGAGCACCTACTGAACGAACGCTCGGTGCCGTACAGTTCGGAACTCAGGCGCAATCATCTCCAGGGCACGGTCGCGTTCCTGCCCGCCGGCGACGTCCCGCACCGGGATTTTGTCACCCATGCCTGGACCGATAATCCGATCACGGATATTTTGGCGAGAATGGACGACCTCGATCCGAAGATCGAGACCGCCGAGATCACGGCGTCAAAGCGCAACTGAGAGCAAGGCAGAGCCCGTCGGCTGCCGGCGATTCCTGTCCGATCAATAGCTCGGCCTGAGGGAACGGCATCGCGAACCGCGCGGCGCCAAACCTCCGCTTCCGGCCTTTGGCGCGGCGAGCTCGTTCAATTGCGCCCCAAGAGCGCAATTTTCGCAAACCCAATTGGTAGGATGGCCGTCTTATGGCCCAATAAATGCATGAAACGCATGTTGTGGAATTGAGCTGCAACGTCCGCTCGAGCGAACCGCGGAGCGCCCCATGCAAATTCGCGCCGGCTACGAAATCTCCTACGATTGTCCGCAGCCGACGCCGATGATCGCGATGCTCAGCGTGCATCCGTCGCGCGTCGCGGATCTGGTCACGCTCGATCGCATGCGGCTTGAACCGCCGATCGTTCCCAACACCTATCACGACATTTTCGGCAATTTCTGCCATGTGATCCGCGCGCCCGCCGGCCGGCTGACGATCGCGGCGGACTTTTTGATCCGCGACAGCGGCGAACCGGACGCGAGGGCGCCACAAGCGGAGCAGCATGCACTCGAAAACTTGCCGGTGGGTGTGCTGATCTATCTGCTCGGCAGCCGTTACTGCGAGACCGACCGCCTGTCGAACAATGCGTGGGCCTTGTTCGGAGGCGTTCAGAAAGGCTGGCCGCTGGTGCAGGCGATCTGCGATTACGTGCATGACCGCATCAAATTCGGCTACGAGCACGCGAGCCCGACCAAAACCGCCTGGGGAGTCCACCGCGAGCGGTGCGGCGTCTGCCGCGACTTCGCCCATCTCGCGATCGCGCTGTGCCGCTGCATGAACATACCGGCGCGCTACTGCACCGGCTATCTCGGCGACATCGGCGTGCCGCCGGACCCTTCGCCGATGGATTTTTCCGCCTGGTTCGAAGCCTATCTCGGCGACCGCTGGTACACATTCGACGCGCGCCACAACACGCCGCGCATCGGACGCATCCTGATGGGGCACGGGCGCGACGCCACCGACGTCGCGATCGTCACCTCCTTCGGACCGTGCACCATGGCAAGCTTCAAGGTCGTCACGGAAGAAGCGCCTACGCGCGACGCGGCGAAGACCGCGTCTTAAATCGCCGGCAATACCGCGCGCGACAGATAAAGAAACAGCGCGACGCCGAGGAGGCCGATCAGCGCGGCGAGCGCGACATCGAGGCGTTCGCCAGCGCCCGGTACCTCGGCCTCGGAATCAATGTCTTTTGCCGTTCTGGCAAACCGAAAGCCTGCAATCGCGATCATGATGACACCAATGGCGATGAAGGCGAGACCGGCAACGTTCGCGAAGGTCTGCCCGTGTGCGCTGATCTGCCGTTGCGCAAGTTGCGGCGCGACGACCTGGAGGAACAGATCGAATCTTTCGATCACGAAGCCGAACGCCATGAGCGCGATCGAGGTACGGACCCAGGCGAGAAAGGTGCGTTCATTGGCGGCGTGGTCGCTGTAGCGTTTGATCATTCTATGCCCCGACGATGTTGCCCGGTGTGCTGCCGAACTGCCAATTCCGACTATAGCGCCGCGTCATCGGGCGCGCTTGCCGGTAAAGAGATAAAGGGGCAATGTGCCGCCAAATCCGGCGAGAAGCGCGTCGCCGGGGCGTAAAAACACTGCTGGGGAGTGAAAAACATGTCCGACAAGCCGGCTGGGTCTGCCAGCGCCAATCCGAGCAACGGCCGCTGGTACATCTTGTTCATGATCAGCGCGATGTACCTGATCACCTATCTCGACCGCGTCAATATCTCGACCGCGGCGCCGCTCATCAGCAAGGAATTCGGCTTCGACAAGATTACGATGGGCTACATTTTCAGCGCCTTCGTATGGGCCTATGCGCTGTTTCAGGTCCCCGGCGGCTGGCTTTCCGACCGCTTTGGCGCGCGCAGGGTCTTGGCGAGCGTCGTCGCTTATTGGTCGCTCATGACCGCCGCCACCGCGACTGCCTTCAGCGCCACCTCCTTCATCGCCGTGCGCTTTCTGTTCGGCGTCGGCGAGGCCGGCGCCTTCCCGGGCGCCACGCGCGCGATGCAGCTCTGGTATCCGCGCAGCGAGCGCGGCTTCGTGCAGGGCATCACTCATAGCGCAAGCCGCGCCGGCGCCGCGATCGCGCCGCCGCTCGTGCTCTTGATCATGATCAATCTGGGCTGGCGCTGGGCATTCATCATCTGCGGCGCGATCGGCCTGATATGGTCGGCGTGGTGGGCCTTGAGCTACCGCAACCTGCCGGAAGACCACAGCTTGGTGAATCGCGCCGAACTCGAACGCATCCGCGGTCTCGACGCCAAGGGCGCGATCAATCCGCCGCAGATTCAAAAACGGACGGACGTGCCGTGGGCCACGCTGCTGCGCTCGGCCAATATGTGGGCGATCATGTGCGCCTACTTCACTTACGTCTATTGCCTGTGGATCTTCCTGACCTGGCTGACGACCTATCTCATCGACGTGCGCCACTTCACGCTGCTCAAAGGCGGCCTGCTCGCTTCGCTGCCGCTATGGGCTGGCGTGATCGGCGACACCGCCGGCGGGCTCGCGACCGATTGGCTGTTGAAGCGAACCGGCAGCGCCAAGATCGCGCGGCGGACCGTCGCGATCACCGGCCTGTTGGGTTGCGCGGTGTTCATCACGCCGGCCGCGCTCACCGAAGACGCCATGACCGCGGTCATCTGTCTCACCATCTCGATGTTCTTTTTGGAATGCACCATCGGCCCGTCCTGGGCGGTGCCGATGGATACCGGCGGCAAATATTCCGGCACGGTGTCCGGGATGATGAACATGGCCGGCAATTTCGGCGGCGCGATCTCGCCGATCGTCTTCGGCTACCTCGCCCAAGGCGGCAATTGGGAAGCGCCTTTCATCGTCGCGGCCGCGCTTCTTGTCGCCGGCTCGGGCGTATGGGCGTTCTGGATCGACCCCGACAAGGCGATCCTGACGGACTGATCGCGCGCCCTCATTAACGAAACCTAAATCGGCGCGGTTTAGGTAACGGGGGTGCGCTGGCTTTCCGGCGGAGCAGAAACGCGTGACGCCTGGATCTTGACCGATTCTGCGATGCAATACGACTGGTCTCTTGTCGTTGCCACCTGCATTGTTTGTTTGCTGATTGGCGCGATTATTCTTTGGAATTGCCGGCGCAACGACGCCGCGCGGCTGCTTGCGCTCACGCTGAACAATATGTCGCAGGGCGTGGTGATGTTCGACGCCGCCGGGCGGCTCGTCGTCTGCAACGAACGTTATCTCCAGATGTACGGATTATCGCCGAGTATCGTCAAACCGGGCGCTGCCTTGGTCGACATCGTCCGCCATCGCTTTGAAACGGGCAGCCTGCAGCGAGATCCCCAGCAATATTGCGACGAGCTCACCAGCAGCATGAGCTCCGCGAAAGTCGTCAGCTTCGTCACCCAGTCACCCGACGGCCGCTCAATTTCGGTCATCAATCGCGCCATACCCGGCGGAATATATTGGGTCGGAACCCACGACGACATCACCGAACGCCGGTCGGCCGAGCAAAAGACGGCGCAATTGAGCGAGCAGGAAGCGCGCCGCGCCATCGTCGACGACGCCATCGGCTGGTTCCGCGGCAGCGTCGAGGGCGTCCTCAAAACCGTCACGGAAAGCGTCACGGCGATGAAGTCGACGGCGACCGTGCTATCGACCACGTCGAACGAAACCACCGCGCATACGACCGACGCGGTGCGCACGTCGAACGACGCGTTCAGCGGCGTCGAAAGCGCGGCGGCCGCGGCCGATCAATTGTCGAAATCCATCGCCGAGATCCATCGCCAGCTGGTCAGCGCCAGCGATGTCGTCGGCGCCGCCACCGCCGAGGCACAGACGACGAACGCGGTCATCAGCGACCTTGCCCAGGCGGCGCAAAAGATCAACGACGTCGTCAAGCTAATTCAAAACGTGGCCGGCCAGACCAATCTGCTCGCGCTCAACGCCACGATCGAGGCGGCGCGCGCCGGAACGGCCGGCAAGGGCTTTGCCGTCGTTGCCTCCGAGGTCAAGGCGCTGGCCGTTCAGACCGCCAAGGCGACCGACGTCATCGCCGCGCAGATATCCGCGGTGCAAACCTCGACGCAAAGCGCGGTCCGCGCCATCGGCAGCATTGCCAGTCGCATGGAGAAAATCCGGCTGTTCACCTCGGCGATCGCCACGTCGGTCGATCAGCAGAATGCCGCGACCAGCGAGATCTCGAACAATGTCGCGGCGGCCGCGACCGGCACGAGGTCGGTGATCGCCGTGCTGCAACAGGTATCGACCGCGATCACCGACATGCACAGCTCGGCGGATACGGTGCTAACGGCGGCAAACGCCGTCCAGAAGGCCGCTGACAGTCTGCGCGACAGTGTCGACGGCTTTCTCCGTAAAGTTGCGATGTAGTCCTAGACGGATGCAGTCCTAGACACACGGACTCATAGACAGCGCCTTCGCGGCGACCCCTGGCGTCTGAATTCGAAAATCAGCTTTTTGCCATTTTGCGATCGTCGTTTACGGCGAAACTGTCCGTCATCCCGATCGCTTTGGCGGATCGCATCAATGCCTCCGCGGTTTGCTGACCGCGCTTTTCGTCGCGCTTACCCGCCGCGACCAAATTCCTTGTCTGCCGCTCGCCCCAGGCGAGAACGACGCCAAAGACCAAAAAAGCGATAATGATGGCGGTGAGCACAAGTAAACCCGACATTGACATGCTGGCCTCCCGATTTAGCGCATCATGGCCGGCAGGGAAAAAGCGGCTTTGATCTAGATCAAAGCTTGCGTCGGGAAACTGGTCTCCGCCTTCGATCAAGTCCGAACCAGGCCTTTCGGGCTCAAGAGGCGCGCTCGCGCATCGGCTCGGTTGCAACCCGGGCGAAGGTCGACATGATTTTTGCGCCGGCTTTGAGCGAGCCGCGGAACGAGCCGGCGACCTTCGATTCGCCCCCGAGCCGTCGCCGGTAACCGACCGGGACCTCGAGCACCCGAAGTCCGGCGCGCGCGGCGCGCATCTGCATTTCGAGATTCCAGCCATAGGTCAGTTCGCGCATGCCGAGACCGAGCAAGGTGTCGCGGCGGATGGCGCGAAAGGCGCACATATCGGTGTAGCGTACGCCGTAGAGGAGCTTCGTCAAAAGGCCGGCGAGGTGGCCGGCGAGGATCTGATGCCAAGTCATGCTGCCCGGTTGGCGTGCGCCGCGCGCGCGCGAGGTGATGACGAAGTCATAATCGCCGCGGCGGACAGGTGCGATCATCGCGGCGATGGCGGAGGGATCGTCGGCGCCGTCGCCGTCCATGAAGACGATGATGTCGTCGGCGCCGGCGGCTTGCGCGCCGGTCAGGCAGGCGAGCCCGTAGCCGCGACCGACCGGGATGACCTCGGCGCCTGCGGCGCGCGCGCGATCCTGCGTGCCGTCGCTCGAGCCGCCGTCGACCACGAAAATGCGTGTGACGATATCGCGCGGCAATTCGCCGACGACGGATCCGATCGATTCAACTTCGTTGAAGGTCGGTATGACGACGGCCACACCACCGACCGCTGCGCCGGTTTGCGGCGGCATGGTCAGAGGCTCCACCGCAATCCGCAGCTCGCACAGGCCTGCGGCGGCGTGTTCGACATCAGCGCCTTGCGAAAGCTCGCATAGGCGGGGCCGGTCCAGATATCGCGCAGCGTCTGTTGGGTGGCGTCGCCGAGCGTGTAGTTCTCGTAGCCGCGCTGCGAAAACGGCGCGATGCAGCACGGCAGCGCCCGGCCATTGGCGGTGAAATACATCACCGTCCACGGCCGGCGGCACATCGACCAGGGAGTGCCGTTATCCTTGCGCTTGAGGCTGACGCCGGGTTCGGAGGCGCCGCCCGAGGCGCTGAACGTCACGCCAAGCGATTGCGCGAGTGCGGTGGCGCGATCGATATAGACCGCCTCCTTGCCGGACAACTGCTCATAGAGCGCCTGATCCGGCCGCGCCAGGCCGATGGCGTCGTCCTTGAAGAACACCAGCCGCTGCAAATGCACTTCCTTGACGCCGGCTTCGGCGGCAACGCGGACGAAATCGGGCAATTCCTCGATGGTCTCGCGCAGACCGGTCAACCAGGCCGAAACCCGCGGCTTGGCATGACCCTCACGCTCCTGCAGTTCGCGAAAAGCGCGCACGTTCTTGAGGATGCGGTTGAAATAATTCTTGCCGCGAATGGCGCGATAAGATTCCGGGTTCGCGGCGTCGAACGAGACCCGCAGCTCATCCAAATCGGCGCCGATCAGCGCGCGGCCGTTCTTCTCGTTGAGCACCGTGCCGTTGGTGTTGAACAGCACGTAGGTGCCGCGGTCCTTGAGGTAACGCACCATGCGCGGCAGATGCTTCACCAGCATCGGCTCGCCGACGCCGTGCAGCACGGCGCGGTCAAGGTTCGGGATCTGGTCGACGATCGAGGTGAACAGGTCCCAGCTCATGTCGGCCGGCGGTTCGAGTTCCTCGTAGGTGCGCGGGCAGGTCGTGCACAACAGATTGCAGCGATTGGTCGTCTCCAAATAGAGGCAAACCGGCTCGCGCTCCGGAACCTCGCTATTTGCTTCCACGCTCTCGAAATAGCGTCTGGGGTCGATCGCCCGCTTCGTCGCCGCCCTTTGCATTCTGTCTCGCCCTGACTATTCGCTTGAATTGCAATGCCGTCTTGCTTGTGGATCGCGAGCGGGCGCGGCTCAGGCGCGCGCGCCGGCAACTTTAAGAACTTTCTCGATATTGCTTCCGAATTCACAGTCGCGCGACAGTTCGGCCATCAGCTTCGCCGTCTGATGCGCATAATGCGGCGAATGGGCGACTGGGCGCGGCTCGGCAATGTCTTCTCCCGAAAGCTCGGCGTTGAGCCGGCGCAGGCCGTCCACATCGTCGACGTCGTACCAGGCCGGCAGGCTGTGCACCTCGAGACCGATCTCGCGCGCGCGTTCGCGCGTCTGCTCGGCGACGTGCTCCGTGCTCCAATCGATATTATCGAACATGCGGCGATGCGCAGCCTTGAGTCCAAGGAGATAATAGCCGCCGTCGTTCGAGGGACCGAGCACGGCGCGGTCGCCCGGCATTGCCAGCGCTTGCGCTGTCTCGACCAAGAGCGCGGTCGGCAATGTCGGACTGTCGGCGTTGAGAACCACCGCGGCGCCATGGCCGCGGGCGAAAATTTCCGAAATCGTCGCAAACAGGCAGTCGCCGAAATTCGGCAGCCAGGCCCCGATCAAGCCGATCGCGCGCGGCAGGGTGCGGTGGAAGAACTCCTCCGAGCCCGGCGGACCGTAGGCGGCGTAGCCCGCGATCCCAGCCTGCGGAGCGGCATGGCGCGCGGCAAGAAGCACATTGTCGGCGACGTCGCGCAGGAAGGCGGTGTTGAGGCTGGCCGCCTGCTCGAAGGTCAGCGGCGGCACCAGCCGCGTCTTGGCGCGTCCGGGCGCCGAGGCTTTCGCCATAAAAGCGATACCGCAAAAAGCGGAAGCGGACTGTTCGGATCTCGGATTAAATCGATCCGCGCCATTCATGCAGTGCCCCCAATGCAACCGATAAAACAACGCAACGCCCTGCTTGCCAAAGCGGCCCGCAAAGCGCCAATCACTTCCATCTCACAGGGCACAATTCGTGAAACACCAAAAAGTTATCCGCTTCACCAAGTCGTGATCGGCTACGCGATTACCGCCGCGCCAGCGCGATGCGGATGGTGTCGTCGCTCGGCAGTACGGTGTCGCCATTGCTCTGCCACGTCGGCGCGCTGGCATATTCGGGACGCGGCATGTCGAGGGACGCGACCTCGCGACCGAGGCTGCCAACCGCGGCAATCGGAACGGCTACGGGACGCGCGCCCCAACCGAACCAGCCGCCGTAATCGACAATGCAATCGATCTGGTTTTGCGGCGTGCGCACCACCTGCCTGACGAAGCCAAGCGTGCGGCTATCGTTATCGGTCACCCGCGCGCCGATGAGGGCGCCGACCCTGATCGGCTGCGGATAACGCCGCTTCATGCGCTCGTCCGCGGCCATATTCGCCGCCGCCATGGCCTTGTCCTCTTCGCCCATGCCCGTCGGCGGGATATTGGCCTGTGCCACCACGAAGCCGCGGTCCGCAGCTCCAGGCTCAGCATTTGCGGCGGCTACGAAAAATGCGGCGCCGACCGATAATGCTATCGCGGTCAACTGCAATTTCATGCGAAGAATCTCCCGATCAAGAACGACACGCGAATTTGTGAAGCGACGTTTGTTGCGGACAACATTCTGCAACCGTAGTGTCCGAAAGTCGTCTCAATAAGTCGTGTGCGGGAATCGCGCGACGCATCCGCCGAATCAAGAACGCTCATACGATATCGGTATTGCAGTTCAGTATTACAGTTCTGTGTTCACCCAACGATCGCGGAATCCATAGATGCCAACGCCGACCGCCCCATCAACCGAGCTCGCCAAAACCGAGCCCGCCAACCCGCACCGCCTGCATCCGCTGCCGCTTCGCATCATGCATTGGATCAACGCGATCGCGATCTTCATCATGATCGGCAGCGGCTGGAAGATCTACAACGACGACGTGATCTTCGGCTTTCTGCACTTTCCCGACTGGCTCGTGATCGGCAAATGGGCCCAGCACGGGCTGCAATGGCATTTCTTCGGCATGTGGATCTTCGTGCTGAACGGGCTGTGTTATCTGACCTACGGCATCGCCACCGGCCGCTTCCGCCGCAAGCTGTTTCCGATCTCGATCCGCGAGATTATCGCGACGATCGGCGACGCTTTGCGCTTCCGGCTCAGTCACGACGACCTGACGCATTACAATCCGGTGCAGAAGATTCTCTATCTCGGCGTCATGCTGATCGGCATTTGTATCGTGATCTCCGGGCTGGCGCTGTGGAAGCCGGTGCAATTCTCCGAACTCGCGGCTTTGTTCGGCAGCTTCCAGACCATCAGACTGGTGCATTTTCTCTGCATGTCGGCGATCGTGGCCTTCATTCTGGTTCATGTGTCGCTGGCTTTGCTGGTGCCGCAAAGCCTCGTCGCCATGGTGACCGGCGGACCTAACGTCGACGACGGGACGCCGGCCATCGACGGCGTGCACGAGATCAAAGCAACGCACTGACGACCTTCTCAACCCACCACCTTGCGCGGGGCGCGTCATGTCGATCCAGACTTTTTCGCGATCCTTGTTCCGGCCTAAGACGCCGATCGACCGGAGCGTGCTCAAGGAGAACCGCAAGCTGGTCGAGGACATCAATCGCCGCGGGCTTTTGCGCGGCGCGGTCAGTCTCGGCGCGCTGACCATGCTGACCGGCTGCGACGTCACCGAGGACGATTCGGTGCAGAAGGTGCTGCGCGCCGTGTCGGCGTGGAACGACGGCGTCCAGGAAGCGATTTTCCGTGCCGATCACCTGGCGCCGACCTTCAGCGCGTCGCAAGTGGTCAAACCGGCGCGCTTCAATGCCTATTACGATATCGAGGATGTCAAGCCGATCGACGGCGCGACCTGGAAGCTGGAACTGGCCGGACGCATCGCCAATAAGCAGCCGTGGACGGCGCAGCAGATTTATCAGCTGCCGGAACAGGAAATCATCATTCGGCACGTCTGCGTCGAAGGCTGGGATTATATCGGCCAGTGGTCCGGCGTGAACCTGAAGAGCTTCTTCGAGCGCATCGGCGCCGACACCACCGCCAAATACGTCTATTTCATCTGCAACGACGACTATACCGAAAGCATCGACATGCCGACCGCGCTGCATCCGCAGACGCTGCTCGCCACCAAATATGCCGGCGACGTTCTGGCCGATCCGTTCGGCTATCCGCTGCGGCTGCGCACCTCGACCAAGCTCGGCTACAAGAACGCCAAATGGATCAAGGCCATCGAGGTCACCAACGATTTTCGCGAGACGTTCTGGAGCAAGCAGGGCTTCAATTGGTTCGCCGGAATTTAAACCTCAGGGTGACGAACGCATTGCCCTCGCGTAAATCCGCCAGCGCCCGTCGCGAGCTTCGGCGAGCCTATAATCCGGGCTTGAAGCGAACGGGTCGTTGCTCCAGGCGCCATCCTGCGGCACGAGGACGACAACGTCGCAGGCATAGTCTTTGGCCAGTGCGGCAATGTCGTCCGGCGTGCCGGCGCCTGTGAACACGCGAATGAATTGCGCGTTGATCGCTTCGCGGTGATCCGGCGACAGCGGCGCAAAGGCGAGCGCCATTTCGCGCCCGGCAAAGCACGAGCTGCGATCGGCAAGGAGCGCCCAGGAAATGTTGACCGGCCAGGGCGTCACGTCTTGCAGGTAAAGCGGATTATCGACGACGCGCGCATTCGGCGGCGCGATGCGGCGCACCGCAGCCCACAGCTCCGGCGCCTGTGCCAACAGCGCCTCTCCGGGCCGCCGCGTGCCCTCGATATTCGACGCCAGCATCCTTGCGGTATCCGGCAGACTGAGCAGGAGGCCGCCAACCGCGAGCGCTGTAATCAATCGGCGCCGGCGTGACGCCGCCATCACTCCCGCAGCCGCGCCCGCCATCAGAATGAGAGAAGCCGGCAGCACCGCGCGCAAGGTCAGATCGCTGTTGTTCCCGACCGTGCTGACAAGGAGCCACGAAACGGCGAGGCTCACAGCTGCGGCTGCCACAAACACTATCACTGCGGTTTTCTCCACGCCAGGCTGAGTGCGGCGCAGCGCCACTACGAGCGCGAGCGCGCCCGCGGCATAGGCTGCCGGAAACTCGATCGGCAACAGCACGAGCCAATACGCTGGCAAATCGAGTACCGGGCGCAGCGTCGGCGGGATCATCTTGCCGAGCACCGCGAAAGGCATCATAGCGATGGGATGGCCGGCGCCGCGCGCCGTGACGTTTGCGAGTTGACCGCGGATAAATGGCGCGGCGAGACAGGCGGAAAAGATCGCAGCGGCCGCCAGACCCGCCGCGAAGCGCATCCGCTCCTTGGGCGCAACGCCGGCAAACAGAATTGGCGCGCACACAATTGCGGTGATCGCGAACGTGACGCCGCCGACATAGACCGAGCTTTCAAAGCCCGCGGCGACGATCAAAGCCAGCGCCAAAGGCGCCCCGACACTTTGCCGCCGCGCATAGTGAACGAGCAGCGCTATCGCCGCGACCACGCACGACGCCGACATCAGATGTTGCGGCCCCCAGGCCGCCTGAAACAGCCAGCCGGCGAAACCGGTGGGCGCTTCCATGAACGGCGTCAGTTCGTAAGAGCCGAAGAACCAGCTCAGCGTGACGCGGAGCGACGCCGCGGCGGCCAGCAGCACAATGAGGATGGCCGCGCCCGAGCGTTTGCTGAGCCACACCGCGAGGCCCATCGCCAAAGTCAGCGACGCAAAAGCCGTAAACCAAGTGAGCCCGATCGCGGCTTCCCAGCCGGTCACATGCAGCAGGAGCGCAAGCTCGGCCGCGCTGAAGTGCCAGAGGTAATAATATGCAAGCCGACCCGCCGCGCCAAAGACGGGATTGACCGGCGGCAGTCCCTGCCGCGCCATCGCGTCGACGATCGCGATCTTTGCATGATCGAAAATCGGATCGGCGAGTTGCACGCCGTCCGCAGTCGTTTTCGGCAAGAGCGCCGCGGCGGGCCCGATGGCAAGAACTGCGGCGGCCGCGTAGCTCCACAGCGGAATTGCCGGCGCGGCATCGGCCTCCCGCGGCCGCATCGCCAGCAAGCAAAAGCTGGCGGCAAGACCCAGCAAACCTGCGACGGTGACGGTCAGCACGCTGAAGCCCGTGACGGTCAGGATCGGCAGCGTTGCGGCGCTAAAAACCGCCCAACCGACGACCGGAGCCGCGCCGGCGGCAAGCCCGCGCGGCAAGAGATGCCGGGCGACGCTGTAACCGACTGTCGTCCAAAACGCAGCCGCAAGCAGCGCGCACAGCACAGCATTGGCGGATGATGCCATGCGTCGGTCAAACTCCGGTCGGCGACAGACGAGATTTGCCTGCAGCGATCATGATCTCAATCATGCCATGACGAGAAAGATCAATACGCCTCTTCGGTATAGATCGGATCGACCGAGCCGCCCCAGGGGCCGT
The DNA here is from genome assembly GCA_963761185.1 of uncultured Alphaproteobacteria bacterium. GTDB lineage: Bacteria > Pseudomonadota > Alphaproteobacteria > Rhizobiales > Xanthobacteraceae > BOG-931. The sequence goes on along the minus strand of CAVXFY010000009.1, from coordinate 1,310,685 downwards.
GATATTTCGCGAGCAATTCCTGCGCCGGCGTGGTGCCGCGCGCGACGCGGTCCTCCAGCACTTCGAGGTAACGCGTCTCGTCCTCGCCACCAAAATCGAGATGCTTGCGCCGTGCGAGGCCCGAACGCGCGAGCTTGAGAACCTCGCTCGCGATCTCAAAAACAGTGCGGTCTTGGATTTTCGCGGCGAGCCCCAGTTTCGGCACATCGTCGCGCAGCTTCTGCCGCTCTTGCGCAGTCCAGACCTTGGCCAGATCCCAGGCGGCGTCGAGCGAGACGTCGTCATAAAGCAGACCGACCCACAAAGCCGGCAGCGCCATAAGATTCGGCAAAGGACCGGAATCGGCGCCGCGCATTTCCAGATAGCGCTTGAGCCGCACTTCCGGAAACGTTGTGCTCAGATGGTTCGCCCAATCGGACAGCGTCGCGCGCTCGCCCGGCATGGCGGGCAACTTGCCGGCGAGCAAATCGCGAAACGATTGGCCGGACACATCGATATAATCGTCGCCGCGCTTGACGAAATACATCGGCACGTCGAGCGCATAATCGACCCAGCGCTCGAAACCCATGCCCGGCTCGAACACCCAGGGCAGCATGCCGGAGCGCGCATTGTCGGTGTCGCGCCAGATTTCCGAACGGAACGACAGAAAGCCGTTGGGCTTGCCTTCGGTGAACGGCGAATTGGCGAATAAGGCTGTCGCGATCGGCTGCAGCGCGATCGAAACGCGCAGCTTCTTGACCATGTCGGCTTCGGACGAGAAGTCGAGATTGGTCTGCACCGTGCAGGTGCGATACATCATGTCGAGACCGAGCGTGCCGACCTTCGGCATATAGGCCGTCATGATCTTGTAGCGCCCTTTGGGCATCTTCGGGATCTCGGCGCGCGTCCAGTCCGGCGTCATGCCCAGCCCGAGAAATCCGATGTGCAGCGGACGTGCCACTTCGCGCACTTGCGCGAGATGCGCCATCAGCTCGCTCGACGTCTGGTGAATGGTTTCGACCTGCGCGCCGGAGAGCTCGAACTGGCCGCCGGGCTCGAGCGAAATCGCGCCGCCGCCGGTGACATCGAACAGGCCGATAATATTCGGCCCTTCCATGATGGGCTGCCAGCCGAGCAGATGCTGCATGCCCTCCAGCAGCGCGCGAATGCCGCGCTGCCCCTCATAAGGGACCGGACGATGACCCTCCAGCGTGAACACGAATTTCTCGTGCTCGGTGCCGATGTGGAATTGCGACTTGGGTTTGACGCCCTGAGCAATCCAATTCACGAGATCGTCGCGCCGTTCGAGCGGCGTCAGGTCGACTTGATCACGTGCCATGCAGGGTCCCGGGAAAAACGGCCGCGACCTTACACGCGGCGTACAGCGGAGGGCAATGCAACCCCAGACGGGGCTCTACGACAGCCATTAGGTAATGCGCGAAAGCTTTATGCAACAGGGCGGAACCTATGCGGCTGGCGCCTGGATTGTCGGGGTCATGCTCTAGGCGGCGGCTTTGCGCTGCAGCGGCGGGAAGCGGCGATAGAACGTGTCGCCGGTTTTCGCCATGTCGAGCAGCAGATCGCCCGGCTTGAAACGATCGCCGCAGGTTTTGGCCAGATCGTTGCAGAGAGCGACAAAGGCCTTGGTCCCCATGCCGTCGATATAGGAAATCGTGCCGCCGGTGAAAGGCGAAAAACCGAAGCCGAGAATGGAGCCGACATCGGCTTCGCGCACGTCGGTGACCACCTTTTCCTCGATGCAGCGGGCGGATTCGAGCGCCTGGATGGCGAGAAGCCGCCGTCCGAGGCCCGCGACATCGACTGTGTCGGGATCGACCTTCTTCGGCTGCAGATCGGCAAGCCCCGGCCATAGCCGCTTCGGCCCGTTTTGCGGATAGTCGTAAAATCCCTTGCCGTTCTTGCGCCCGAGGCGGCCGCGCTTTTCGACCATGTCCTCGAGCAGCGCCTTCTGCCGCGGGTCGACCATTTTCGCTCCGAGATCGGCTTCGGTGGCTTTCAAAATTTTCCAGGCCAGATCGACGGCGACCTCGTCGTTGAGCGCCAGCGGACCGACCGGCATGCCGGCGATACGGCCGACATTCTCGATCAGCGCTGCAGGCAGGCCCTCCATCAGCATCAGATGGCCCTCGCGCAGATAAGTGCCGACGACGCGCGAGGTGTAGAAACCGCGCGAATCGTTGACCACGATCGGCGTCTTGCGAATCATGCGCACGTAGTCGAGCGCCACGGCGAGCGCCTCGTCGCCGGTCTCCTTGCCCATGATGATCTCGACCAGCATCATGCGCTCGACCGGCGAGAAGAAATGAATGCCGATGAAGCGGGCGCGATCCTTGAACGCCGCCGCGAGCGAGGTGATCGGCAGCGTCGAAGTGTTCGAGCCGAAGATCGCCTTGTCGCCGATGACATTCTGCGTCCGGGAAATGACTTCCTCCTTGACCTTGCGGTCTTCGAACACGGCCTCGACGACGAGCTCGCAGTCTTTGAGTTCGACGAAATCGGCGGTGGCGTTGATGCGCGACAGCACCGCATCGCGGTCGGCGGCGGTCGCTGCGCCGCGATTGACCTGATAGGTGATCAGACTTTCCGCATGCGCCTTGCCCTTGTCGGCGGTTTCCGGATCGCGATCGACCAGCACCACGTCGAGCCCGGCGAGCGCGCTGACATAGGCGATGCCGGCGCCCATGAAGCCCGCGCCGAGCACGCCGATCTTCTTCAACGGCCTTGCCGGCACATCGGCCGGGCGGCGCACGCCGCGATTGAGATCCTGCATCGACACGAACAGCGAGCGGATCATGGCCGCCGCCTCCGGCGAGCGCAGGATCTTTGCGAACCAGCGCGACTCGACGCGCAAGGCCGCGTCCATCGGCAATTGCAGGCCCTCATAGACAACCTGCATGATGGCGTGTGCAGCCGGATAATTGTCGAAGGTCTCGCGCCGATAGATGGCGTTCGCCGGCGGGAAGATGTTCATGCCCGTCTTGGAATAGACCGCGCCGCCCGGCAGCTTGAAACCCTCGGCGTCCCACGGGGCGGTGGCGCTGCCGCCGGATTTGATCCAGTCCCGCGCCGTCTTGATCAGATCGCCCGGCGGCACCACGGCGTCGATGAGTTTCAGCGTCTTGGCGCGATCGAGCCGCAACTGGTCGCCCTTGAGCAGGAGCTGCAGCGCATCGGCTGGCGGCAAGAGCCGCGCGACGCGCTGCGTGCCGCCGGCGCCCGGAAACAGCCCGACTTTGACTTCCGGTAGCCCGACCCGTGTCTTGGCATTGTCGGCGGCGAGGCGGCGATGGCAAGCCAACGCCAGCTCGAATCCGCCGCCGAGCGCCGTGCCGTTGATCGCGGCGACGAACGGCTTGCCGCAGGTTTCGATGCGGCGATAGAGCTGCGACAGTTTGCGGCTTTCCTCGAACAGCCGCGCATTCGCCGCTTCTTCGCCCTGCGACGCCGCGAGATCCTTGAAGGTGCGGCTTAAGCCTTCCAGCATGGTGAGATCGGCGCCGGCGCAAAACGTATCCTTGCCCGAGGTGACGATCGCGCCTTTGACTTCGGCGTCGGCGGCAAGCTGTTCGACGATCGCCGACAGCTCCGAGATCATCGTCATGTCGATGAGATTCATCGTCGAGCCGGGCGCGTCCCAGGTGACGAGCGCGATGCCGTCGCCGTCCACGTCGAGGCTGAATTTGGTGAAGGTCATTCGCTCACTCTCACTCATAGGGACCGCCGTTCTTGTGCGTGTAACGAAAGCCCATGTCGTCGCGCACGACCAGCAAATCGGCTTCGGGATATTCGACGCGCTCGCGCTTCGAGCGGGTGCCGACTTCGAGGTAGGCCGCGTTGCGATCTGATTTGTTGACCAGATGATGGCCGTTGCCGCTATTGGCCTTGAAGCCTGCGGCGTCGCCCGCTTTGAGCGGCGTCTCGCCGCCGTCCTCGATCAAGACCAGTTCGCCCTCGAGCACGTAGACGAATTCATCCTCGTATTCGTGCCAATGGCGCAACGCCGACGACGCGCCGGGCTTCAGCGTGGTCAGGTTGACGCCGAACTGATCGAGACCCGCCGCGTCGCCCAGGCGCTTGCGCTCGCGGCCGACGACGACGCGATCATAGGGCGCGGGGTAACCGGTGCGGGTATCGGTCGGTACCTTGCTGATATCGATTTTGGGCATTGCTTTCTCTTCAGGCTTTAAGAACGTCACACACGCTCGACGATTGTCGCGGTGCCCATGCCGGCGCCGATGCACAGCGTGACGAGCCCGATCGACAGGTTACGGCGCTCGAGCTCATCGATCAGCGTGCCGAGAATCATCGCACCCGTAGCGCCGAGCGGATGGCCCAAGGCGATGGCGCCGCCATTGGCGTTCACCTTGGCGGGATCGAGGTCGAATGCTTGCAGATAACGCAGCACCACCGAAGCGAAGGCCTCGTTGACCTCGAACAGATCGATATCCGAGATTTTCATTCCGGCCGCTTTGAGAACCTTATTCGTTACGTCGACCGGGCCGGTCAGCATCAGCGACGGATCGGAGCCGATATTGGCGAAGGCGCGAACCCGCGCGCGCGGTTTCAATCCCGTCTTCTGTGCGGTTTCCTTGTTGCCGATCAGCACAGCCGCGGCACCGTCGACAATGCCCGAGGAATTGCCGGCGTGATGGACGTGTTTGACGAATTCCACCTCGGGATGCGCTTGGATGGTGACCGCATCGAAGCCGCCGAGTTCGCCCATCTGCGTGAATGACGGCTTCAGCGCGGCAAGCGATTGCATCGTCGTGCCCGGACGCATGTGCTCGTCTTTGGCGAGAATGGTGAGCCCGTTGACGTCTTTGACCTTCATCACCGAGCGGTCGAAACGACCCTCGTCCCACGCAGCCGCGGCGCGCTTCTGATTCTCGACCGCAAAGGCATCGACATCGTCGCGCGAGAACCCGTATTTGGTCGCGATCAGATCGGCGGAAATGCCCTGCGGCAGAAAGTAATGCGCTACCGCGATCGAGGGGTCCATCGCCCAGGCGCCGCCGGCCGCGCCGATGCCGACGCGGCTCATGGATTCGACGCCGCCGCCGACGGCCAATTGCTGCTGCCCCGACATGATCTGGGCCGAAGCGAAGTTCACAGCATCAAGGCCGGAGGCGCAAAAGCGGTTGATCTGCACACCGGCGACGCTGTCGCCGAAGCCCGCGACCAATGCCGCGGTGCGCGCGATGTCGGCGGCGGCTTCGCCGACCGGATCGACCACGCCCATCACCACGTCATCGACCAGAGCAGTATCAAGATTGTTGCGGGTCTTGATCGCGCCGAGCGCCTGCGCCGCCAGATTGAGCGCGGTGACTTCATGCAGTGCGCCGTCCGCCTTGCCGCGGCCGCGCGGCGTGCGCACGTGATCGTAGATGAATGCCTCGGGCATGGATTCCTCTCAAAGCGCTTACGAAGAGACGCGCAAATTTATCCGATGATTAGCTAGAATGCCTCCAACGGCAATGCCATGATGCTCGAGGCGCCTGCCTTGATGCGCGCGAGATGCGCCGTTGTGGCCGGCAATATCCGTTCCATGAAAAACCGCCCCGTCGTCATCCGCTGCGCCATGCGTTCGTCCGCGCCGTTTGCCATTTTGGCTTTCGCCGCCTCGGCAATCAGGCACCACATATAGCCGAGCGCGACCAGGCCGAAGAGATGCATATAATCGGTGGCGCCGGCGCCGGCATTCTCCGGGTTGGCCATGGCATGCTGCACAAACCACATCGTGGCCTGCTGCAACTCGCCGAGCGCTTGCGCAAGCGGCACAGTGTACGGCGTCATCGCCGCATCGGTTCCACGCTCCTTGATGTAGGTTGAGACTTCGCCAAAGAAAGCCTGCAGCGCGCGGCCGCCATCCTTCGGCAGCTTGCGGCCGACGAGATCGAGCGCCTGGATGCCGTTCGCGCCCTCATAGATCATGGCGATGCGCGCGTCGCGCACGAACTGTTCCATGCCGTGTTCGGCGATATAGCCGTGGCCGCCGAACACCTGTTGCGCCGCAACCGTATTGGCAAAGCCCTGGTCGGTGAGCACGCCTTTGATTACCGGCGTCATCAGACCCAGATGGTCGTCCGCCGCTTGCCGCTCTTTGGCGTCCTGCGAGCGGTGCGCGATGTCGCTTCTGAGCGCCGTCCACAACACGAGCGCGCGCGCCGCTTCGTTGAAGGCGCGGATATTCATCAGCATGCGGCGCACGTCCGGATGCACGATGATGGGATCTGCCGGCTGCTGCGGAAATTTCGCGCCGGTCATGGCGCGGCCGGCGAGACGTTCCTTGGCGTAGGCGGCGGCGTTTTGATAGGCGACTTCCGACAACGCCAAGCCTTGCAGGCCGACGCTCAGCCGCGCCTCGTTCATCATCACGAACATCGCCTGCAGGCCGCGGTTGGCTTCGCCGACCAGCCAGCCGGTTGAGCCGTCGTAATTCATGACGCAGGTGGCGTTGCCGTGGATGCCCATCTTCTCTTCGATGGAGCCGCAGCTGACGGCATTGCTCGCGCCGACGCCGCCATTCGCCGTCGGCAGAAATTTCGGCACGACGAAGAGCGAGATTCCCTTGGTGCCCTCGGGCGCGTCCTCGATACGCGCCAGCACCAGGTGGACGATGTTTGGCGTAAGATCGTGCTCGCCGGCGGAGATGAAAATTTTCGTGCCGGTGATTTTGTAGCTGCCGCCCGGCTGCGGCGCAGCGCGCGTTCGCACCAGACCGAGATCGGTGCCGCATTGCGGCTCGGTCAAATTCATCGTCCCGGCCCATTCGCCGCTGACGAGCTTGGGCAGGTAGAGGGCTTTCTGCTCCGCCGAAGCGTGAGTGAGCAAGGCCGCGACCGCGCCCTGGGTCAGCCCCGAATACATGGCAAACGCCATATTGGCCGAGCACAGGAACTCGCTGACCGCCTGCGCCATCACCACCGGCAGGCCCTGGCCGCCGAATTCGGGCGGCGCCGCAAGGCCGACCCAGCCGCCGCCGACGAATTGCTTATGCGCGGCCTTGAACCCCGTCGGCGTGGTGACGCTGCCGTCGTCGTGGCGGCGGCAGCCCTCTTTATCGCCCACCCGATTGAGCGGGGCCAGCACGTCTTCGCAGAATTTGGCCGCCTCGCCGAGCACGGCGGCGATGAGATCGGGCGTCGCCTCGGCAAAACCGGGCAGGTTGTTGTAGCGATCGATGTGGAACACGTCGCTCAACAGGAACATGACGTCGTCAACCGGAGCCTTGTAGCTCGGCATGATGCCGTCCTCCCCGCGCCCGCCAAAATCCTTGCGCCACGAACCCCGCGTCATGACCGGATCGGCCATAGGCTAGCCGATTCACGACACGGCTACGACGGCCAATTGTGGCAGGGGCTCGCAGGCGTTCCCTCCTGCCCAATGGCCCTTTCTTAACGGGTTCCGGGCGGTCTTTAACCGCTTGTTTACTCTATTCCTGAAAAGTCGCCTCCCGAGGACGCCGCGCCCTCTGCTTCGTCTGTTGCCGAGCCACAGCTCAAAGAACAGGGCCATCCGCTCCTCGCGATGTGATTAGGCGCGCAATGAAATCTGGCGGTCCGTGGAACCTGAGAGGCCTCCGTCCAGAAGCGCGTGAAGCCGCCCGCGACGCCGCGCGTCAATCCGGCATGTCGGTCGGCGAATGGCTCAACGACGTTATCCGGCCCGAAGACGAAGATTTCAGTGAACGCTCGCGCCACGCCGATGACGACCGCGACTATGGCGGCAACTCTTATCGCGATTTGGAACGCGAATCGGACTACGCCCCGCGCCGTCACGCCCGCCGCGGTCCGCGCTTCGAAGACGTGGAACCGCGGCATAGCGAGAGCGGCGACCGGCCCCGGCGCCGGGATCGCGACCGCGATGTCGAACGCGGCCGGGATAGAAGCCAAGATCGCCACCAAGATCACCACCAAGATCGCATCCCCGATCGCGAACCGGACCGGAACCCTCCCCGCCTTCGCGAAGCGGCGCGCGCTGCCGCTCGCGCCCGCGATGAGGGGCGGCACATGGACCGCGCCACGGCCCGCGAGGCGGCGCGAGCACGTGAGGAAACGCGCGCGCGCGAAGCCGCCCGCGAAGAACTCCGGCAAGCCGCCCGCGAAGAGGCGCGCGAGGCTGCCCGCGCCGAGGAACTCCGGCTCGCCGCGCGGGCCCGCACCGAAATGGGCGAGGTTCACGCCCGCCTCGATAAGCTCTCGCATCAGCTCGAACGCCTGGCACGGCCCGAAGCCCCGCGCCTGACCGGTGCCCCGCCGTCACCGTATCGCGACGGAACGATACCGATGGGCCGGCCGCAAAGCGCCAATCGGCCAATGCAAGGCGCCGCTCTCTCGGTCGATGACGCCATTGCCGAAATCGCCGACCGGCAGCGCACGCTTTACGGCGAAGCGCCGCTGGCGCCGCCCGCACCCCGCGCGCCGGTCCCGTTTGTTGCCGCGCCATCAAGGCCGCCCGAGCCGCCCCCGCAAGCGGCCCCTGAGCCGCTCTCGTTCAGTGCAAAGCCGGCGCAGCCGCTGCCGGAGGCCGTTTCGCCGCCGGTTGCCCCGATCGTCCCGGCCGCGCCCGCACTCGACATCTCCAAGCTCGAAGAGCAGCTGCGCAACATCACGGCGCGGATCGAGACGCTTCGCCCATCGAGCGATCTCGACGAGATCATATCGGCGTTTCGCAAGGATCTCGCCGAAATCAGCCGTCAGATCACCGAGGCACTGCCGCGCCATGCGGTGGAATCGCTGCAGATCGAAGTCCAGGCGCTGGCGCAGCGGATCGATCATTCGCGCGACGGCGGCGTCGACTCGTCGGCGCTGGCCGGGCTCGAACGCGGGCTCGCGGAAGTGCGCGAGGCCCTGCAAAGATTGACGCCGGCGGAGAACCTGGTGGGGTTCGACGACGCGGTGCGGACGCTCGCGCAGAAGGTCGACCTGATTATCGCCAAGGAAGACCCGGTGACGCTGCAACAACTCGAGACCGCCATCGGCGCGCTGCGCGGGATCGTCTCCCACGTCGCGTCCAACGATACGCTGACGAAGGTCGCCGAGGACGTGCGCGCGCTGGCCGCGCAAGTCGACGAGATCGCCAATAGCGCGGCGAGTGGACATGCGATTTCCGCACTGGAAGGCCGGCTCGATACGCTGGCCAATGCGCTCACCGCCTCAACCGAAGCGGGCCACGCGGTGCCGCGGGAACTCGAAAAGCTTCTCTCCGGTCTCATCGAAAAGCTTGAATGGGTCCAGCTCACCCACACCGATCACGCTGCGCTCGGTCATCTCGAGGACCGCATCGCGCAACTGATCAAACGGCTCGACGCGTCCGATGCGCGGCTGGGCAATCTCCAGGCCGTCGAGCGCGGGCTCGCCGATCTCCTGGTGCATATCGACGAGGCCCGCACCCGTGGCGGCTCAGCCGGGATAGCTTCAACGCCGCAACCTGTGGCGGTCGATGCCATCAAGCGCGAGGTCGCCGAGATCAAGCGCGGCGACCGCCGCACGCAGGATTCGCTCGAAGCGGTTCATGGCGCCGTCGAGCATGTGGTCGATCGGTTGGCGATGATCGAAAGCGGCATGCACGAGCCCGCTCCGGCGCCGGCCGTGGCGTCAGCAAAGACCGAAACCCCGCTCGGCAAGCCAATCCCTGCTCCCGCGGCACCTGCTTCCTTGCCGCCTGCACCGGCAGCGCCCGCAGCGATGGCGCCGGCGCCGATGACGATGTCCGCACCGGAAATTCCAATGGCGCCTGTCGCCGGCGAGCCTGGTTCCTTCGACGCCGCGCCGCGCCGCATGACGGCTATTCCCCGCGCGCCGATCGATCCCAATTTGCCGCCCGATCATCCGCTGGAGCCCGGCTCCATGCCAGGTTCGATGCCCGGTTCGCGCGCCACGCCGTCCGCCGCCGATCGCATCGCTGCGTCGGAGGCTGCCGTCGGCTTGGTCGAGCCGCCGCCTTCTGTCGCGGAAGAAAAGCCGAATTACCTGACCGCCGCGCGACGGGCTGCCCAGGCCGCCGCCGCGGCACCGGCCGATCGCAAATCAAAAGCCGCGAAGGATCCCTCGCAGTCAAAAGGCCTGTCGGAGCGCTTGCGCAAGCTGCTCGTCGCCGGAGGCGCCGTCGTCGTCGCAGCTTTGTGCGTTCACATCGTCCTGCACATGTTCCAGGACAATAGCGGCTCCGCGATTTCGCCGCCGCCGCTGCCGGAACAATCGTCCGACATCCCGCCGGAAAAAGATTCCGCCGTCGCGCCACCGCCGGCGGCAACAGCGACTCCGCTGACGCTCCCGGTTCCCGGCGCTTCGACCGACACACCGCCAAGCGTGGCTCCGAATGCAGAGCCGAATGCCGGGTCAAGTCAGCCGCTGAGCATCAGTCCGGACGCGCAGCCCACACCGCAACGCCAGTCGGCGCTCCCCGATTCGCCCGACGTCACCGGCTCGCTGCCGCGCCGCGTGCCGCCAGCGAACTTTGAGCCGGTTCCGGCTCTGGCCCCGGTTCCACCGCCGATGCCGGCCGTCGACGCCGACAAGCTGCCAGCAACGATCGGCGGCCCGACGCTCCGCGCGGCCGCGGCCGCCGGCGATGCTTCGGCCGAATACGAGGTCGCGGCCCGCTTCGCCGAAGGCCACGGCGTTCCGCAGAGCAACGAGCAGGCCATGCATTGGCTGCAGCGCGCCGCCGACCAAGGATCGGCGCCAGCGGAATTCCGCCTCGGCGGCCTTTATGAAAAAGGCACCGGGGTGAAGAAGGACCTCGCCAAGGCGCGCGACCTCTACGCAGCCGCCGCCGACAAGGGCAACGGCAAGGCGATGCATAATCTTGCGGTGCTCTATGCCGAAGGCATCAACGGCCCGGCCGATTACAAGACCGCCGCGCATTGGTTCCGCAAAGCCGCCGACCGCGGCATCACCGACAGCCAATACAATCTCGCCATTCTCTACGCGCGCGGCATCGGCGTGGAGCAGAACTACGCCGAATCCTACAAATGGTTCGCGCTCGCCGCCAATCGCGGCGACGCGGACGCCGGCAAGAAGCGTGACGAAGTCGCCCCTCATCTCGACCAGCAATCGCTCGATGCGGCGCAGGCTGCCGTCCAGAAATGGACCGCCACGGCGCAGCCGGACGAGGCGATCAACGTCAAAGCGCCGCCGGGCGGCTGGGATCCGGCGCCGCAAGCGGCGAAGACGGTGAAGCCGAAGCCTGCCGGCGCAAAGCCCGGCGCGCCCGAAGCAAAACTCTAATCAGCTAATCCGACAGGCAGCGCGCGGCGGGAACGGCATAGAGCCGCCGCTCGCCCAGCATATGCGCCGTGAACGACAGCGCTCCAAACAGCGAGGCGATGGCGCGATCGCGCACATTGAGGCCGCCGGCATAGGAGCCGAAAGCCGGCATGACGAGACGGCGGCCGTCACTCGCAAAACAGCGCCGCCGCACCGCGCGGCCGCGCTGCACGATGCAGGCGAGCGGATGCAGATGACCGGCGACCTCGCCGTCGCTCGCATCGGACGACGGTTCGTGCCGGAATGTCAGCGCGCCGAGCGCCAGCACGTCGGCGAAGCGGCCGCCGATATTGTCCGCCGGATCGGGATCGTGATTGCCGGCAAGCCAGATCCAGTCACGGCCGCGCTGGAGCGTCGCGAGCGTGACGCGGCTCGGCTCGGCCATGCGCGCCGGGCCGCCGCCATCGTGGAAGCTGTCGCCCAATGCCACGACGAGACGCGGCGCATAGCGATCGATGAGGCGCGCGAGCCGCGCCAATGTTGCCGCGGTGTCGTAGGGCGGCAGCAGCACGCCGCGCGCGGCATAAGCGGAGCCTTTTTCCAGATGCAGATCGGCAGCGACGAGAAGCTTTTCTTCCGGCCAATAGAGAGCACCGGCGGGATCGGCAATGAGCGTAACGCCGGCAACGACGATCTCGCGCGCAGGCGAGGACGCGGCTTGAGTCTCGCTTGCGCGGGAATGAGCGGAAACGCTCACTGCATGGCCTCTTTCACCAATTCATCCTCGGCTTCGGCGAGGAGCGTTTCGGCCGCCTCGCCATAGACCGCCTCGCGGCCGATCTCCAGCATGACCGGAACTGCGAGGGGCGACACATGATCGAGCGCTTTATGGACAATTCGGCCCTTGATCCGCGAGAGCATTTCGCCGAGCCGGCGCACGTCGAGCAGCCCGGTCGCGGCATCGGCGCGGGCGGCGCGCAACAGCACATGGTCGGGCTGATGGCTGCGCAGCACGTCATAAACGAGATCGGTCGAGATCGTGACCTGCCGGCGCGATTTCTCCTCGCCCGGAAAGCGCCGCTCGATCAGGCCGGCGATGATCGCGCAATTGCGGAAGGTGCGTTTCATCAGCGCCGATTTCGGCAAGCCACGCCTCGAGATCGTCGCCGAGCATATCTTCGTCGAACAATGCCGCCAACGACAACTCGCCGCGCGCGATGCGCAGCGCCGCGTCGCCGAGCCCCCAGACCGCGAGCGCATATTCATTGGCGACAAAGCCGAGCGGCCGCAGCCGCGCGCGTTCGAGCCGCCGCGTCAGCAGCATGCCGAGCGTCTGATGCGCCAGGCGACCTTCGAACGGATAACAGACGAGGTAATATTTGTTGGCGCGCGGAAAGGTTTCGACCAGGAGTTCGCGCCGGCCCGGCATTTGCGATCGCCACTTTTGAATCTCGAGCCATTCGCGCACTTGCTCGGGCAATTGCCGCCACGCCTGTGGGTCTGAAATGATCGCCCGCACGCGGTCGGCGAGATAGGTCGAGAGCGGGAATTTGCCGCCTTCATAGGCCGGCACTTTGGGATCCTCGGAGGTCGCGCGCGACACGTAGACCTGGTCCTCGACGATGGTCTCGTATTTGAGAATCTCGCCGGCAAAGACGAAGGTGTCGCCCGGCACCATGGTCTCGACGAAATATTCTTCGACCTCGCCCAAGATTCGTCCGCCACGCGGGATCATTTTCGACGCCCGCGAACGCACCAGCCGCACTTTGAGCATGTCGGCTTCGACGATGGTGCCGACATTCATCCGGTAGCGCTGCGCCACATTGGGATGCGCGATGCGCCAGCGGCCGTCCTTGCCTTCGCGGATGCGGGCGAAGCGGTCGTAGGCTTTCAGCGCATAGCCGCCGGTGGCGACGAAATCGACCACGGCGTCGAAATCCTCGCGCGTCAGCGCCGCGTAGGGCGCGGCCGTCGTCACTTCGGCATAGAGATCGTCGCTGCGGAACGGCTCGCCGCAAGCGCAACCGAGCACGTGTTGCGCCAGCACGTCGAGCGCGCCGGTGCGGAGCGCCGGCGTGTCCTGCGCATTCACCGCGATTGCGTCGATCGCGGCGCGACATTCCAGGACTTCGAAACGATTCGCCGGGATGAGCACGCCCTCCGACGGTTCGTCCATGCGGTGATTGGCGCGGCCGATGCGTTGCAACAGCCGCGACGCACCCTTCGGCGCGCCGACATTGACGACGAGATCGACATCGCCCCAATCGACGCCGAGATCGAGCGAGGACGTACAGACGACCGCGCGCAAGCGGCCGGCCGCCATCGCGCCTTCGACCTTGCGCCGCTGCGCCACGTCGAGCGAACCGTGATGCAGCGCGATCGGCAGGTTGTCTTCATTGAGATGCCAGAGATCCTGAAAGATGCCTTCGGCCTGGCTGCGCGTATTGACGAAGACCAGCGTGGTGCGGTGCGCCTTGATCAGCGAATAAAGCTCGCCGAGCGCATAACGTGCTGAATGCCCGGCCCAGGGCACGCGCTCGGTCGAATCGAGCATCGCGACATGCGGCGCGGCGCCGCCGTCGGCGACGATAAGCTCGGCGCGCGCCGCCTTCCCCTCGCGATTGCGCTGCGGCACCATGAACCGGCACAGATCGTCAGGCTCGGCGACGGTGGCCGACAGTCCGATGCTGCAAAGGTTCGGCGCAAGGCGAAACAGCCGCGCCAGTCCGAGCGACAAGAGATCGCCCCGCTTCGACGTCACCAGTGCGTGCAACTCGTCGAGAATGACGTGGCGGAGCGAGCCGAACAGATAGGGCGCGTCGGCGGAGGCGAGCAGCAGCGCCAATTGCTCCGGCGTCGTCAGCAGGATTTCCGGCGGATCGCGGCGCTGACGCTGCCGCTTCGACGCCGGCGTATCGCCGGTACGGGTCTCGATGCGGATCGGCAGCTTCATCTCGGCGATCGGCGCTTCGAGATTGCGCGCGATATCGACGGCGAGCGCCTTCAGCGGCGAAATATAGAGGGTGTGAAGGCCGCCTTCACGCCGAACATCGCGGCCGGTGGAGAAGAGTTTTGTTCCTCCCCCGCTTGCGGGGGAGGACGGCGAGCGAAGCTCGCCCGGAGGGGGCAAGGGGAGCAAGTCGACAGCGCCGTGGCTCCCACTGACCCCCTCCCTAACCCTCCCCCGCAAGCGGGGGAGGGAAATTGCACTCAACTCCACCAGGCTCGGCAGAAATCCGGCCAGCGTCTTGCCGCCACCCGTCGGTGCGATCAGCAGCACCGAGCGGCCGGCTTGCGCCTTCGCCAGAAGCTCCAACTGGTGCGCGCGCGGCGCCCAGCCGCGGCCGGCGAACCAGCGGGTAAAACTCTCCGGCAGCGGTGAGGTCTTTTCGAGCACGATCACATGGTCCAGGGCAGATCACACGGCCCAGAGTAACCGTGAGGATCGTCCGCGGTCGAGCAACCGGCGGCCCCACAATGGCGAGAACAATCACAAGGCATGTATGGGGCTTTCGGCCACGCGGTAGACGCACCTGAAGGTGCGGGCTAAGAAGCCGCCGACATGTCCACGACAACCCCCGATGCCCCGCCCGGGCCGCGCCACGGCCTCGTCTTCATCTCCGTGCTGGCGCTGATCACCGGCCTCATCACCGGCTTCGGCGCGATTTTCTTTCGCGGTCTGATCGCTGTGATCCACAATCTGTTCTTCCTCGGCACGTTCTCGCTGCAATATGACGCCAATATCTTCACGCCAGCCGGCCCATGGGGCGCCTTCATCATCCTGGCGCCGATCATCGGCGGCATGGTGGTGACCGCGCTGGTGACGAATTTCGCGCCGGAAGCCCGCGGCCACGGCGTGCCCGAAGTCATGGACGCCATCTATTACCGCGAAGGCGTCATTCGGCCGATCGTCGCTGCGGTGAAATCGCTGGCGTCGGCCTTTTCGATCGGCTCAGGCGCTGCGGTCGGCCGCGAAGGCCCGATCATTCAGATCGGCGCTTCGCTCGGATCGAGCATTGGCCAGTTGATCGCAATGGAGCCGTGGCAGCGCATCACGCTGGTCGGCGCCGGCGCCGGCGCCGGCATTGCCGCGACCTTCAATACGCCGATCGGCGGCGTCATGTTCGCCATCGAGCTGATGATGCCGGAAGTGAGCGTACGCACGTTTCTGCCGGTGGCGCTCGCCACCGGCACGGCGACTTTCATCGGCAACTGGTTCCTCGGCCCGCAGCCGGCTTTTGCCGTTCCGGTACTGCCGTCGCTCGGTCACCATCCGTCGTCGATGATTGCGCTCGGGCTCTATGCGCTGCTCGGCGCGGTCATGGGCGCGGCTGCTGCGGCCTTCGTCCGCGGGCTGTCGGCGGCGGAGGATGTCTTCGAGCGCATCCGCAATCCCTATCTGCGCCACGCGGTCGGCATGCTGTTGGTCGGCTTGTTGATCTATTCGCTGTTCCATTTCTACGGGCATTACTTCGTCGAGGGTGTCGGCTATTCGACGATCCAAGCGGTGCTGACCGGCCAATTGGCGCCGCTCGCCATTTTGCCGTTGCTCTATGTGGCAAAACTTGCCGCGACATCGATCAGTCTGGGCTCCGGAGCATCGGGCGGCATTTTCTCGCCGTCGCTCTATATGGGCGCAACGCTTGGCGGCGCCTTCGGCCTCGTGGTCAACCTCGTGCATCCGCTGCCTGAAGTGGATATTCCGAATTTCGCCATCGTCGGCATGGCGGCAATGGTGGCCGGCGGCACCGGCGCGGCGATGACGGCGGTGACGATGATTTTCGAGATGACGCGCGATTACGCACTCGTCATGCCGATGATCCTCGCCGTCGCCGTAAGCATCGGCGTGCGGCGCGTGCTGTCGCGCGAAAACATCTACACGATCAAGCTTGTCGGCCGGGGCCATCTGATTCCGAAGGCGCTTCACGCCAACATGTTCCTGGTCCGGCATGCCCGCGACATCATGGACAAGGACGTTTTGGTGCTGCCGGCCGCCGCCGACTTCGATCATTTCCTGCGCCAGGAGGAGCATCAAGGCGCGATGAAGCATGTCGTCGTGATCCGCAACAACCGGATTTTCGGCGTGCTGCGCGTCAACACCGCGCTGCGACGCGGCCTGGAGGAGGCCTTCACCGGCGTCACGCTTGGCGACGTGGCGCAGCGCGATTTCACCATCGCGCGCGAGGACGACGTCGCCTTCGACGTCATCAAGCGGATGTGGCGCAAGGGCGGCGCCATGGCCGTCGTCGTCGCGGGCAAAGGCGTGCCGACCGGAGCGGACGTCAAGGGCATTATCTCCAAGGAACACGTCGCCGATTCGGTCGCGGACAGCATCAAGGGTTTCGCCTGACGGCGCGCAGTCAGCGTGCAGTCGCGACCACGACCAGGCTCTCGACCGGCACGCCCTTCTCGCTGCGGACCGAAGTTTTGCCGAGATGCCGGACCGTAAGCGCGTTCGCTTCGAGCAACGCGCGCAAATAGGCCTCGCCATGCGCAAAGCGCAGCGTCGGCAAAAGCTTTATGCCGTCGTCCGCATGGGTCTCCGCCGTGAACGCCAATAGACCGTTTGGCGCGAGAATTCTTGCGACGCCGGCAATGACCGGCGTCAGATCGTTGAGGTAGACAAAAACGTCGGCGGCGAGGACGAGATCGTACGGCTCCCATGCAACCGCGGCCCCGGCAAGAAAATCCTCAAAGCTGGCAACAGCGGTGCGATCGTAGACGCCCTTCTCCTGCGCCTTCGCGATCATCGCCGGCGAAAGGTCGACCCCGACGAGCCTGTCCGTGACCGGACGAAAAGCAGTACCCGCCAAGCCGGTGCCGCAGCCGAGGTCGAGCGCAGTGCCAAAATGCATCGGGCGGCCGGTGTCCCGCATCACAAGCTGCACCGTTTCAAGCAGGATCGCCGGGCCGCGATAGCGCAGGTGCTCGGTGAGCGCCGTGTCGTAACGCCCGGCATATTGGTCGAATAGCCGGCGGACATAAGCTTCGGACATCGCCGGCGCGGCCTCACTGCCGCCGAGCCGCGCCAGTTGCAGGCGCGCACCCTGAGCGTCTTCGGGATCCGCGTCGCAGGCCTGCGTGAAAGCCTCCATCGCGCCATCGCGATCGCCAAGCTTGTTGCGCACCGCACCAAGCGTGAACCAGGCCGCGGCAAAACGGGGGGCAAGTTCCGTGGTCTGCGCCAAAAGATCGGCTGCGCCGGCCAAATCGCCGCGCGACGCCAGATCGAGCGCCCACTGATAACGCCGGTCGGCGATCAGGTCGCCGGAGGAAGCCAAGAGTGGGCCGGTATCGGTCATCGCGCTCGCGCCTTGAACAAGAATGCCTATTTATGACTCGCGATGCGTCCTGAAGACATCCTGGTCCCGACCCCCGCCGGCGTGTGCTGCAAGCTCGGCGGTTTTCATATCGACCCGACGCGCATTGTCGAGCGGGCGCTGATCACGCACGCCCATTCCGACCATGCGCGCACCGGCCACGGCGCGGTGCTGGCGACGCAGGAAACGCTCGACATGATGCGGCTGCGCTACGGCGAGAATTTTGCCGGCACGACGCAGGCCATCCGCTATGGCGAGAGCGTCAGTCTGGGCGGCGCGAGGGTCACGTTCCATCCAGCCGGGCATGTGCTCGGCTCGGCGCAGATCGCGGTCGAAGCCGATGGACTGCGCATCGTTGCCTCGGGCGATTACAAGAACGTGGCCGACCCGACCTGCGCACCGTTCGAACTTGTGCCGTGCGACGTGTTCATCACCGAAGCGACCTTCGCGCTGCCGGTGTTCCTGCACGGCGATCCCGACGGCGAAGTCGCAAAACTGCTCAGCTCGGTCGCGCTGTTTCCCGAGCGCGCGCATCTGGTCGGCGCTTATTCACTCGGCAAGGCGCAGCGCGTGATCGCGCTGTTGCGCAAGGCGGGTTACACGGCGCCGATCTATCTGCACGGCGCCATGGAGAAGATTACCAATTATTACGTGGAGCGCGGCATAGCCCTCGGCGAGTTGCGGCTGGTGCGCGGCGCCGGCAAAGCCGATCTCGCCGGCACCATTACCATCTGCCCGCCATCGGCCTTGAACGATCTCTGGACCCGGCGGTTTCCCGACCCGCTCACCGCTTTCGCGTCCGGCTGGATGCGCGTGCGGGCGCGGGCGCGCCAGCAGGGCGTCGCGCTGCCGCTGGTCATTTCCGATCACGCCGACTGGGACGGCCTGACCACAACCATTGCCGCAACCGGCGCCGGCGAAATTTGGGTCACCCACGGCCAGGAAGATGCGCTGGTGCATTGGTGCGCGACGCGCGGGCTGAAGGCGCGGCCGCTCGATATCGTCGGCTATGGCGACGAGGACGAGACGGACGCGAGCGACGGCGAAGCGGCATCATGAACCGCTTCGCCGAACTGTTGAACCGTCTCGCCTACGAGCCGGCCCGCAACGCCAAGCTGCGGCTGATCGCCGATTACTTTCGCTCGACGGCGGACCCCGAGCGCGGCTGGGCGCTTGCTGCGCTGACCGGGAGTTTGAGCTTTCCGCACGCCAAGGCAGGCCTCATCCGCAGCCTGATCGCGGAGCGCACCGATCCCGTTTTGTTTGAACTCTCCTACGACTATGTCGGCGACCTCTCCGAGACCGTCGCGCTGATGTGGCCGGCAAATTCCTCCCCCGCTTGCGGGGGAGGACGCGAGCGAAGCGAAGCGGGAGGGGGCGCCGGGCGAGAACTATCTCTCACGACCGTCATCGAAACGCTGTCCACGCTCGGCAAGGCGCAATTGCCGCAGCGATTGGCGCGCTGGCTCGATGCGCTCGACGAGACGGGCCGCTGGGCGCTGATCAAGCTCGTCACCGGGGGCTTACGCATCGGCGTGTCGGCGCGTCTGGCGAAGGCGGCCGTCGGCGCGCTCGGCGACAAGGACGCGCACGACATCGAATTGCTCTGGCCGGGTCTCGCGCCGCCCTACCGCTGTCTGTTCGCCTGGCTCGAGGGCAAAGGCGAAAAGCCGGTGAGCGCCGATCCGGCGCCGTTTCGGCCGCCGATGCTGGCGCATGCGCTCGACGACGCCGACCTCGCCGGGCTCGATGCCGCCGACTTCATGGCGGAATGGAAATGGGACGGCATCCGGGTGCAGGCCGTTGCAGCCAAGCGCGACCACGACGGCAATCACGACAGCATGACTGCGCGGCTTTATTCGCGCACCGGCGAGGATATTTCCAAGAGCTTTCCCGATCTTCTCGACGCGTTGCGGCTGCCCGGCGCCATCGACGGCGAATTGCTGATCATGCGCGACCGTCGCGTGCAATCCTTCAACGTATTGCAGCAACGGCTCAATCGTAAAACCGTGACGCCGAAATTGCTCGCTGAGTTTCCGGCGCATCTGCGCGCCTACGATCTGCTCGCCGACAGCGACGATGATCTGCGCGAGCGTCCGTTCATCGAGCGCCGCGCCCGGCTTGAAGATTTCGTCGCGCGGCTTGACGAGGAGCGGATCGATCTCTCGCCGCTCGTCAGCTTTGCGACCTGGGACGAACTCACCGCCGCGCGAAGAAATCCGGCGGCAGCAGGCGCCGGCGCGGATTCGGCCGCGGTCGAAGGCGTCATGCTCAAGCGCCGCGACGCACTCTATCTCCCCGGCCGGCCGAAAGGCCCGTGGTGGAAGTGGAAGCGCGATCCCTTCATCATCGACGCGGTCTTGATGTATGCGCAGCGCGGCCACGGCAAGCGCTCGTCCTATTATTCCGACTACACGTTCGGCGTCTGGACCAAGGGCGAAGCCGGCGACGAACTGGTCCCGGTCGGCAAGGCCTATTTCGGCTTCACCGACGAGGAATTGCTGCAGATCGATCGCTTCGTCCGCCGCAACACCACCGACCGCTTCGGGCCGGTGCGCGAGGTCGTCCACGAGCCCGATCAGGGCCTGGTGCTCGAAATCGCTTTCGAGGGGCTGCAGCGCTCGACACGGCACAAATCCGGCCTCGCCATGCGCTTTCCCCGCATCAGCCGGCTGCGCTGGGACAAGCCGCCGGGCGAAGCCGATCGCCTGGAGCGGCTTGAGACGATGATCGAGCGGATTGAGCAGAAATGAGAATGACTATTTCCCGTCGTCCCCACGAAAGCGATGACCCAGCTGGATTCCCGCTTCCTCGGGAATGAGCGCAATTATAACTCGCTTCAGCGAATGACCGTCTTCTCTCCTGCCCCCTTCGTCACCTGCTCCAACGGCCAGCGCGCGCGCGGCGCGACGGCGAGCGAGTCGGTCAGACCCAGCGCCAGCCGCTCGGCGCCAGCCCAGGCAATCATCGCACCATTGTCGGTACATAGAGCCGGCGGCGGCGCCACCAATTCGATGCCGACTTCAAAGGCGACCCGGTGCAGGATCTTGCGGATGGCATGATTGGCGGCAACGCCGCCGGCGCAGACCAAAGCTTTCGGCGCGTCGACCCGCAGGCGGAACATGCGCAGACCTGAGCGCAGCCGGTCTTTGACGACATCGACCACCGCTTGCTGGAACGAGGCGCAGAGATCGGCGACATCCTGGTCGGACAACGGCGCGATTTTCTCGGCCTCGATGCGGAGCGCGGTTTTCAGGCCTGAGAGCGAAAAATCCGCGTCGCGGCGGCCGTTCATCGGGCGCGGCAGCGCGAAGCGCTCCGGATCGCCGCGCGCCGCTTCTTTCTCGACCAGCGGCCCGCCGGGATAGCCGAGACCGAGCAGTTTCGCCGTCTTGTCGAATGCCTCACCGATCGCGTCGTCGACCGTGCCGCCGAGCCGCACATAGTCGCCGACGCCGCGCACGGCAAGAATTTGGGTGTGGCCGCCGGAGGCGAGAAACAGGCAATAGGGGAATTCGACGCCGTCGGTGAGCCGCGCCGTGAGCGCGTGCGCTTCGAGATGATTGACCGCGATCAGCGGCTTGTCGTGCGCGAGCGCAATTGCCTTGGCCGTCGTCAGCCCGACAATGACGCCGCCGATCAAGCCCGGTCCGGCCGCTGCGGCGATGCCGTCGAGCGCGCCAAAGGACACCTTCGCCTCGCCCATGGCCTTGGCGATGATGCGATCGAGCGCCTCGACATGGGCGCGGGCGGCGATCTCGGGGACCACGCCGCCGAATTCGGCGTGCTCGCCGATTTGCGACAGCACCACATTGGACAAGATTCGGCCTTTGACGCCCTCTTCAGCGCCTCCTTGGCCGTCATCGGCGCGCTCGACCACGGCCGCAGCCGTCTCGTCGCAGGTGGTTTCAATGCCCAGAACGATCATCGGTGTATTATATGGTCACGCCATCGCGGGAATGCTGTGGCGACCTAGCATTTGAAGGTCCAATGGCACAATTGACGTCCTCTGCGACATCCCCCGTCCTGAACATCGGCTCCCGCGGTTCCCCGCTGGCGCTGGTTCAGGCGCGCGAGGTGCAAAGCCGCCTCGCTAAAGCCTGCGGGTTTCCGCCGGAGCGCATCGAAATCAAAGTGATTCGGACAACAGGCGATGCGATTCAGGACCGGCCGCTCGCGGAAGCCGGCGGCAAAGGGCTGTTCACCAAGGAGATCGAGGAGGCTTTGCTTGCGGGCGCGATCGACCTCGCGGTGCATTCCTCAAAGGACATGCCGACGGTGCTGCCGCCGGGTCTTGTGCTCGCGGCGTTTTTGCCGCGCGAAGATGCGCGTGACGCATTTATCGGCCGGCACGCCAAGACGTTGCGCGATCTGCCGGGCGGCGCCGTGATCGGCACCGCTTCGCTGCGGCGTCAGGCTCTGGTCAAACATTTGCGGCCCGACCTCAAGATCGTGCCGCTGCGCGGCAATGTCGAGACGCGGCTGCGCAAGCTCGAAGCCGGCGACTTCGACGCGACTATTCTCGCGCTGGCGGGCTTGAAACGGCTTGGCCTCCTCGCGGCGGCGACGTCCATGCTGGACGCCGAGGAATTCGTCCCGGCGGTCGGCCAGGGCGCGATCGGAATCGAGACACGCGGCGACGACGCCAAGACGCGCGCGCTGGTCGACGCGATCAACGACGCCGATACGGCAATCGCGCTTGCCGCCGAACGCGCTTTCCTTGCCGTGCTCGACGGCTCCTGCCGCACGCCGATCGGAGGCCATGCGCGCGTCGACGGCGATACGATCCGCTTTCGCGGCTTGATCGCAAGAACCGACGGCAGCGAAGTCTTGGACGTTGCGCGCCAGGGCCGCCGCGACGAAGCGGCAAAGCTCGGCGCCGATGCCGGCCACGAGCTGAAAGCGCGCGCCGGTTCCGGTTTTTTCGCCGAGGCCTAGACGATGCGGATTCTGCTCACGCGGCCGGAAGCCGATGCGGAGCGCACCGCCGCCGCGCTGCGGGCGCGAGGTCACGACATCATCATCGCGCCGCTCCTTGATTTCGAAATCCTGCCCGACGCCGATTTGGGCACTGGGTCCTACGCGGCAATCCTTCTGACCAGCGCCAATGCGGTGCGCGCGATCGCTGGTCATCGGCGACGTGAGGAGTTGCTCAAGATTGCCGTCTTCACAGTCGGCGACCGCACGGCGCAAGCCATGCGCGATGCCAATTTCACCAATGTCACCTCGGCCGGCGGCAATGTGAATGATCTCGCGCGCCTCGTCGCCGACCGCGTGAACCCGCCGGCGCGCCTCCTCTATCTTGCCGGCGAGGAACGTTCCGGCGACCTCGCCGGCCTGCTGCGCGAGCGGAATTTCGCCGTGCATACGGCGCTGGTCTATCGCGCCGTCGTCAGCGCGGACCTACCGCGTGAAGCGGCCGAGGCTTTGGCCACAGGCCTCGACGGGGTCTTGCACTTCTCGCGCCGCAGTGCCGAGGCTTATGTGAATGCGGCGCGCCATGCCGGCCTTCTCGCAGACGCGCTCGGCAAGCCCGTCCATTATTGTCTCTCCGAGCGAATCGCCGAACCGCTGACGGCGGCCGGCGCGGCCGAAATTCGCGTCGCCACGCGGCCGGACGAGGCGGCGCTGATCGCACTTTTGCGCTGATTAAGCCTTATATTCCACGGTCTTTTCGGACTATCCGACATGTTGCCGCTAAGGCTGCCCCGTACTATGCCGTGGATATCGGTCTACAAGCCGGCTTAAGGGACACGATGACCAGTGAGTTTGACAGCACATCGGGCCGACGGCCGCCGACAATCGAGCTGACGGCGACGGAGGTCGAACCGCCGCAGGCCGCGCAGGGTTCTGCCGCTCCCAAGCCAGCGGCAGATGCCGATCCCCCGAAGCAAGCAGCGGCCGAGAATCCGGCAACGCAGGCAGCGCCAAAGCCAAAGCTCGCGGCAAGGTCCGAAGGCCGCATGATCGCACACGCCGTCAGCGCCGCGATCGGGGCGATTGCGGCGGCGACCGTCCTGGTTGGGCTGTGGCTTCTCGGTTTTACGCTGGCGCGCGATGTCGTGACCGAGGCGACCACGTCCGATGCCGCGACGAGCCGCTTGAATGCCGATGTTGCCGCGCGGCTCGACAAGATCGAGCACGCCATCCAGGCACCGCGGCCGGAAACCGCGACTGTCCCCCCCGCGCTGAGCAACCGGCTCACGGCGGTGGAACTGCAGGCCAAAATGCTCGGCGATTCGGTCGCAGCCCTCAATCACCGCGCCGACGACGTCGCAGCGGCGGCACAAGCGGCGCAAAAGCAGGCCGACAGTGCCGCATCCGCGGCGGATGCCGCGAAGAATGCCGGACAGGCCGGCGTGCAAAAGAGCGACCTGGACGCGCTGGCAAGCCGGATCACAGCACTGGACAGCGCGGTGAAGGCGCTTTCGGATGAGGTGGCGCACCCGACAACCGCAACCGACCAGGCGGCGCGCCTGACGATTGCCGCACAGGCGCTGCGCACTGCCGTCGCGAGCGGCGCGCCTTACCAAGCCGAGCTAAGAGCAATTCAATCGCTCGGCGCCGAACCAAGCGTCACCGAATCACTCGAAGCTTTTGCTGCAACCGGCATGCCGCGCGCCGACGCGCTCGTGCGTGAACTCGCAGCGCTGGTGCCGGCCTTGCGGCAGGCTGCTGACACCTCGTCTGGCGACATAACCTTCCTCGGCAAGCTCAAAGCCCATGCGCAGGGGCTCGTCGAGTTCACGCCGGCTGAACCGCCGCCCGGCAACGATCCCGCCGCGGTGATCACGCGGATCGATATCGACGCCGATCGCGACGATATCGCTGCCGCCTTGAGCGACATTGCGGCCCTGCCGGATCGCGCTAAAGCCCTTACCACCGATTGGGCCAAGAAAGCGCAGGCGCGCGAAGCCGCCATTGCGGCAAGCCGCAAGATCTTGGCCGATGCGCTTGCGGCCTTGAGCAAACCGGCCGCGCAATGATCAGAGTCGTCCTTTATCTGATCCTGGTTGGGCTGGCCGCCTACGGCGTCGCCCTATTTGCCGATATACCGGGCAAGGTCGTCGTCACTTGGCAAGGTGCACATTTCAAAGCCTCGCTGTTGGTGATGGGCGAGATTTTGCTTGCGGCCTTTGTCGCGCTTTACTTCATCATCGCTATTATCCGCGCCATTCTGCGCTCGCCCTTCGTGCTGTCGCGCATGCGGCGCAATCGCCGCGGCCTGCGCGCCTATGAGGCGATCTCCAATGGTCTGATCGCGATCGGCTCGGGCGATATCGCGGCGGCGAACAAACATGCCGCGCAAGTCAACCAGCTCGCGCCGGACGAACCGCTCGCGCTGTTGCTGCGCGCTCAAGCGGCGCAGTTGTCCGGAGATCGCGAGGAGGCGGAACGTGTCTTCCATGCCATGGCGAACCGTGCCGACACCAAGGCGCTCGGCCTGCATGGGCTTTTCGCCGAAGCGCGGCGCCGCAACGACCTTGCCAGCGCCCACGCCTTCGCCGAGGAAGCCGCCCGCACCGCGCCTTCGCTCGGCTGGGCCGGACGCGCGGTGCTCGAATTCCGCTGCGCGACCGGCGACTGGGCCGGCGCGCTCGCGCTGCTCGATCGTCATAAGGACATGCACGACAAAGCGAGCTATCGCCGCCAGCGCGCGGTGCTGCTCACTGCACGCGCACTGGCCGTGGAGGATACCGACCGCGACAGCGCCAAGGCTTTCGCGCTGGAAGCGCAAAAGCTCGCGCCGACTTTGATTCCGGCCGCGGCGCTTGCGGCACGACTGTCGGCCGAAGGCGGCCATTTGCGCTGGGCGAGCCGCGTCATCGACAAAGCCTGGCGCGCCAATCCGCATCCGGATCTTGCGGAGACCTATGCGCGGCTGCGCTACGGCGACGCGGCGCGCGACCGCTTGAAGCGCATCGAGGCGCTGGCGAAGCAGGCGCTCGACCATATCGAAAGCGCGCTGGCGCTGGCGCGCGCCGCGCTCGATGCGCGCGAATTCGCCAAAGCGCGCGCGGCGCTCGCGGCATTTCTCGAGGCGCCGACCAAGCGCGTGTGCCTCTTGATGGCGGCGATCGAGCGCGCCGAGCGCAACGACGAAGGCCGGGCCCGCGAATGGACCGCGCGCGCGGTTCACGCCGCCCCCGATCCGGCCTGGACCGCCGACGGTTATGTCTCCGATCACTGGCTGCCGGCGTCGCCGGTGACCGGGCGCATCGACGCCTTCGAATGGCGCGTGCCGGTGTCGGGAACGCTCAGCGCACCGGTGATCGAGCCCGAGCCGCCCACTGAGATGACCGCGCAGCCGCAGCCCGCAAGCATTGCAGCGCCGTCCGCGAGCGCGGAGATCGTTTCGTCGCCAGCGCGAACCGCGCCCGCACAGCCCACGGCAGACTCAAAAACCGCGGACAGCAAACCCGAACCCGTCATTCCGCTGGTCCATGCGCCCGACGATCCGGGACCGGATGCCTACGACGAAACCGAGCCGGCAGCCGAGCAAACCGACGGCGGCTGGCGCAAGATTTTGGGCTGAACCGCACGGCTCGGATCTCACAAGCCGTGCTTGCTGATTGCCACGTCCCCAGGCCCTGTGCATTATGTCATATGCATTATAGTGCATAGGAACTCGCACCGTGCCCACGGCCAAGCCCAAGGCTCGTCCAAAGAACGTTTCTGCCGCAGCAAGTGAAACGGCCGCGGCTGCGGCATTCCTGGCCGCCATCGGCCGCGAGGTGCGCAGCCACCGCGCCAAGCGCGGCATGACGCGGCGGCAATTGGCGCAAGCCTCGGAAACCTCGGAGCGCTACCTGGCGCAGATCGAAAGCGGTGCCGGCAATCCGTCGGTCAGCGTGTTGCGCGCCATTGCGCTCGCGCTCGATCTTCCGGTCGTTGCGCTGTTGCCGGAGAGCGGCGCGGGCCACACGGCGCTCGGCGCCATGCTCGATCTCTTGGCGCAAGTGCCGGCAGGCGAACTGCCGGCGCTGACGAAATTGATCGAGGCGCGCGTTGCTCGGCCGGGCAGCGCCGACCGGGCGCGGCGCATCGCGCTCGTCGGGCTACGCGGCGCCGGCAAATCGGCGCTCGGGCGTAAGCTTGCCGATCATCTCGGCTGGCCCTTCATCGAACTCGACCGCGTCGTCGAGGACGATTACGGCGCGCGCATTCCCGACCTGATCGAAATGGCCGGCACGGCCACGTTCCGCCGCCATGAGCGCAAAGCACTCGAACGCGTCATCGGTGCGAATGATTCCGCCGTCATCACCACGGCTGGCGGCATCGTTTCGAACCGCGACACCTACACGTTGCTCTTGCGGCGCACGCACACGATCTGGATCAAGGCGCGGCCGGAAGATCACATGGGCCGCGTCATGGCCCAGGGCGATTTCCGCCCGATGGCGCAGAACCGCGCCGCCATGGCCGACCTGATGGCGATCCTCGACGCACGCCGCGCCGATTATGCCCGCGCGCAAGCCGAGCTCGACACCTCGGGCGATGCGGTGGAACAGAGCTTTTCCAAGCTGTTGCGGCTGGTCACAAAGTTGATCGGCTCGCCGGTGAAGATCCCGCAATGACGCTTCCGGACGAAGGCTTTCTCGACGTCGCGCCGCTGCGGCTCGAATACCGCATGATCGGGCCGCGGCCCGACGCCGCGCCGACCATCGTCATGCTGCACGAAGGCCTCGGCAGCGTCGGCCTGTGGGGATCGTTTCCCGATGAACTGGCGGCGGCAACCGGCGCCGGCGTCTTTCTCTATTCGCGCGCCGGCTACGGCAAGTCGCCGCCCGGAAAAATGCCGCGCACGACCTTGTTCCTCAACGAAGAGGCCTGCGAGGTGCTGCCGCGCGTGCTCGACGCCATCGGTTTTCAGCGCGGCCTCTTGCTCGGCCACAGCGACGGCGCCTCGATCGCCGCGATCTATGCCGGCAGCGTTCAGGATCATCGCGTGCGCGGCTTGGTGCTGATCGCGCCGCATTTTTTCACCGAGGAAAAAGGCCTCGCCGAAATCCGCCGCGCCGGAAAATCCTTCGCGGGCGGCGCGCTGCGCGAAAGGCTCGCACCCTGGCACGCCGATGTTGAGTGCGCCTTCCGCTCCTGGAACGAGCCGTGGACGCATCCGGATTTCGAAAAGTGGGACATCACCGAAACGCTCGGTTACATCCGCGTTCCGATCCTCGTCGTGCAAGGCGAGGACGACCAATATGGCACGCTGCGGCAGGTCGAGATCGTGAAGGAAGAGTGCTACTGCCCGGTCGAGACCGCGATCTTGCCCGGCATCCGTCACGTGCCGCAGCGCGAGGCACCCGAACTGACGCTTAACACCATTTCCGGCTTCATCAATCGGCTGTTGCGCGACCATCATGAAGGGGAACCGATCCCGGCGTTGCCGCGCCATGAATTATAGTGCATAATCCAAGCTTACGTGCCGGATATAGGCACTATAATTCACATAAAAGCGTATACGTCCCAAGGGCTTGAGGCGGAGGCATTGTCATGAGCGACGCGGATCACGCGCAGCGCACGCTCGGAAACGGCAAGCCGGCGAGCGGCAAGCTCGCTGACGGCAAGCTTGCTAACGGAAAGACTTGCATCGATTTCCAGACCGAGCCCGCGCGTTACCGCCATTGGCAGCTCGCCATCGACGGCGATGTGGCGAGGTTGTCGATGGACGTCGACGAGAAGGCCGGCCTGTTCGAAGGCTACGATCTGAAACTGAATTCCTACGATCTCGGCGTCGATATCGAGCTCGCCGACGCGCTGGAGCGGCTGCGCTTCGAGCATCCGCAGGTGCGCGCGCTGGTGCTGCGGTCGGCAAAGCCACGGGTGTTCTGCGCCGGCGCCAATATCCGCATGCTGGCCGGCGCAAGCCACGCCCACAAAGTCAATTTCTGCAAGTTCACCAACGAGACGCGGAACGGCATCGAGGACCTGAGCGAGCATTCCGGTGTCAAATCGATCTGCGCCATCAACGGCACCGCCGCCGGCGGCGGCTACGAATTGGCGCTCGCCACCGACTACATCATGCTGGTCGACGATGGCTCCGCCGCGGTGTCGCTGCCGGAATTGCCGCTGCTCGCGGTTCTGCCCGGCACCGGCGGGCTGACCCGGGTCTCCGACAAGCGCAAAGTGCGGCGCGACCTCGCCGACGTGTTCTGCACCACCGAAGAAGGCATCAAGGGCAAGCGCGCGGTCGAGTGGCGCTTGGTCGATGCCGCGGTCCCGGGCTCGAAATTCGACGAAACGATTGCCGCGCGCGCCAAGGAATTTTCGGCGCTTTCGCCGCGCACCGCCAAGGGCCCCGGCATCAAGCTTTCGCCGCTCGCCAGAAAATTTGCCGCCGACGGCATAGACTACGGCGCGCTTTCGGTCGCGTTCCAGCGCGCCGAACGCATCGCGACCCTGACCTTGCGCGGCCCAACAACGCCGCCGCCCGCTTCGGCCGAAGCCATGGTGGCGCAGGGTGCAAGCTTCTGGCCGCTGGCGCTGGCGCGCGACCTCGACGACGCCATCCTGCATATCCGGATCAACGAGCTCGATACCGCGGCGCTGGTGTTCAAGTCCGCAGGCGACCCGGCACTGGTGCTGGCCTACGACCAATTCCTCGACGCCAACAAAGACTCACTGGCTGGCGCGCGAGATCAGGCATCTGTGGAAGCGCGTGCTCAAACGCGTCGACCTCACCTCGCGCTCACTGGTCACGCTGATCGAGCCCGGCTCGTGCTTTGCCGGCACGCTCGCCGAACTGCCCTTGGCGAGCGACCGGTCTTATATGCTGACTCCCACTCTTCCCTCCCCCGCAAGCGGGGGAGGGTCAGGGTGGGGGGGCGACAACAAGCCTGCTGCGACGATCGCGCTCGCCGACGTGAATTTCGGCGCCTATCCGATGTCGAATGGCTTGACGCGGCTTGCCTGCCGTTTCCTCGCCGCGCCGGAAAACGTCGAAACCGCGAGAGCCGAGCGCGGCGAAATGCTCGATGCCGATGCGGCGCAACAACTCGGCCTCATCACCTTCGCGCTCGACGATATCGATTGGGACGACGAGGTGCGCGTGTTCCTCGAAGAGCGCGCCAGTTTTTCGCCGGACGGCCTGACCGGGCTCGAGGCCAATCTGCGTTTCGCCGGACCCGAAACCATGGAATTGAAAATCTTCGCGCGGCTGACCGCGTGGCAGAACTGGATTTTCCAGCGCCCCAACGCCATCGGCGAAGACGGCGCGCTGAAACGCTACGGCACCGGGCAGAAGCCGGTGTTCGACACGAGAAGGGTGTGAAGACTTTTTTCACCTCCCCCGCTTGCGGGGGAGGTGGCAAGCGAAGCGAAGCCGGAGGGGCAAGTCGGCCCATGACACGGAAGCCAGCCCCCTCCACCGCCCTTCGGGCGGTCCCCCTCCCCCGCTTCGCGGGAGAGGAAAACGAATGAGGAGCCAGTCATGAACATCGAGCAGGTCGATTACACGACCAAGATTCCGAACAACGTCAATCTCGCCGAGGACCGGCAGGTGCTGCGCGCGCTCGAAAGCTGGCATCCCGGCTATATCGACTGGTGGATGGATATGGGACCGGAAGGTTTCCAGGAGGCGCTGGTTTATCTGCGCACCGCCGTCTCGGTCGATCCCAAGGGCTGGGCGAAATTCGATTATGTCAAAATGCCCGATTACCGCTGGGGCATCCTGCTGGCGCCGAAGGAAGAGAACCGCAAGATTCCGTTCGGCCGCCATTACGGCGAACCGGTCTGGCAGGACATTCCCGGTGAATACCGCGCCATGCTGCGGCGCCTCGTCGTCATCCAGGGCGACACGGAGCCTGCCTCCGTCGAGCAGCAGCGGCATCTCGGCAAGACCGCGCCGTCGCTCTACGACATGCGCAACGTCTTCCAGGTCAATGTCGAGGAGGGCCGTCACCTCTGGGCGATGGTCTATATCCTGCAAAAATATTTCGGCCGCGACGGCCGCGAGGAGGCGGCCGAACTCCTGCAGCGCCGCTCTGGCGACGCCGACAAGCCGCGCATGCTCGGCGCTTTCAACGAAGCGACGCCGGACTGGCTGTCGTTCCACATGTTCACCTTCTTCACCGACCGCGACGGCAAGATGCAGCTCGAAAGCCTGGCGCAATCCGGCTTCGATCCGCTGTCGCGTACCTGCCGCTTCATGCTGACCGAAGAGGCGCATCACATGTTCGTCGGCGAGACCGGCGTCGGCCGCACCGTTCAGCGCACCTGCGAGGCGATGAAGGCGGCCGGCATCGAGGATCCGAACGACATCGAGAAGATCCGCGATCTCGGCGTGATCGACCTGCCGACCATCCAGAAGAAGCTCAATCTGCATTACACGCTGTCGCTCGACCTGTTCGGCTCCGAAGTCTCGACCAACGCGGCGAACACATTCACCGCGGGGTTGAAGGGCCGCTTTCAGGAAACCAAGATCGACGACGATCATCGCCTTGAGAGCGCGACCTATCCGGTGCTGAAACTTGTCGACGGCGCGATCAAGCGGGTCGACGAGCCGGCTTTGACCGCGATCAATATGCGGCTACGCGACGACTACACCGCCGACTGTCAGCGCGGGCTCGATCGTTGGAACAAGATCTTCGAACGCACCGGTGTGGCCTTCAGGCTCGAACTGCCGCATGTCGGCTTCCACCGCCAGATCGGCGAATTCAAGGATGCGAAAATCTCGCCGGACGGCAAGCTGATCGATGAGGCTGCGTGGAACCGCGAGCACAGCAAATGGCTGCCGTCGAAAGACGATGGCGATTTCATCGCAAGCCTGATGAATCAGGTGGTCGAGCCCGGCCAATTCGCCAGCTGGATCGCGCCGCCGCGCGTCGGCATCGACAACAAGCCCGGCGATTTCGAATATGTGAGGATCGCGGCGTAAGGTCAGGCTGATCACAGGCAGCAACGTCATGGCCGGGCTTGTCTCGGCCACGGCCCCCTGGCCGTATCTAATCAGACCGGCCACGAACCCCATATAGTCCGGGCATTTCCGCCGCGTTTACCGTGGCCGTATCTAATCATTGTGAGGGGTATTCCATAGCCCTAAAGTGGGGTCATATGTTGGGTCAGAGAAAGGACATTGACGTGTCCCGCAGATCGAAAGGATCACACATGGCTCGCCCCGCTTTCGCCGACATGCTCCGCACCGAAGGGCGGCACGCATGCGGGCAATCGCTTTATCTCACGGTCAAAGGTCCGGCAAGCGCGCGGTGGGAATACCGCTTCCGTGAT
Organism: uncultured Alphaproteobacteria bacterium; assembly: GCA_963761185.1. Classification (GTDB taxonomy): domain Bacteria; phylum Pseudomonadota; class Alphaproteobacteria; order Rhizobiales; family Xanthobacteraceae; genus BOG-931. Next base: position 1,278,929 of record CAVXFY010000009.1, on the reverse strand, counting down.
CTCAATAAGGACGGCAAGCCTGTGGTCAAATCCATGTGGCTCGGGCCTGCAATCGGCCCGGCCGCAATGTCATTGACGCAAGCGCGCGAAGCTCGCGCTAAGGAATGGCTCGCACGTCGCGGCGGAGTGCCTCGCAAAGCCCGTAGCGTCGCCACCGGCAAGCCGTTCCCGGAAGCGGTGACGGAGTGGCTTGCGGTCGCGGCCGTCAAATGGGCGGACAAACTCGGGACGGGGCGGAGCGCGCATTGCTTCGGCTGCCTCTCGCATCCAAGGACGTGAGCAAGATCACCACTGACGACGTGTTGTCGTCGCTGTTGCCGCTCCCCGAGCGCCAGCGGCAGGACGTGCGCCAAAATCTCGCCCGCGCGCTAGACTTCGCGGCCGGGCGCAAATGGGTCGTGTTTGACGCGGACGGAAATCCGGCGAAATTCGAGGGACCGCGCCGCGAGCTTTGGCCCGCGTTCAAAAAGTCTGACAACAATCTCCCGGCCGTGCCATGGCAGCAATTGCCGACAGTCTATAAGGCGCTCCCGGATGGCGAAGTCGGCGACGCGGCGCGCTTCACGATCTTGACCGCGACACGCCCCGGCGAAGTCGAGAGCGCGACGTGGAGTCAGATTGTCGGCGAGAATGGTTCCAGCGCATGGATTATCCCCGCTGACAAAATGAAGGCGCGCAAAGAGCACCGCATTCCGCTCACGCCCGCTGCCCTTAAGTTGCTCGGCAAGCCGGGCGCGCCGGACGCGCCGCTGTTCAAGCTCGCGTCAAATGCAATGCTCAATGCGTTGCAGGCGGTCGCGCCCGGAATGAGCTTGCACGCGACGGCCCGCGCGGGCTTCAAGATGTGGAGCATTGCAAAGAGAAAGGATCGCGCCCTAACCGAATGGTCGCTCGCGCACAAGTTCGGCGGAAGTGTCGAGCGGGCTTATGTGCGGCCCGACGCGGACACGGATAGCCCGGAAGGCATCATGGCGTTGCGGCGCGAGCTAATGGAACAATGGGCAAAATTCGCGACAACCGCTCATTAAGCAAATCTTAGAAAGCCGCCGCCGGGTGACCGGCGGCTGCTTATATTCGAGCTTGCCCGTTGACGCGGGTAACAACCGAAAGGACTTCAAGATGACCGAACCATCGGAATTGCGCGAGCGTGAGCGCGCGTGATTGCACTTTCTGCCGTGTCGTCTTTGGCGCGGTAGTGAGGGCAATCACGCCCGATAGAAGTCATGTCCCCATGTCTAAGAAGCTCACGAATGGCAAGCTGGTCACGCATACGTTTGATCGCGTGAAGGCCGCCACCATCAAGCGCAATGAAGCCGCCAAGGCTTTGCAAGCCGCAATGCGCGAGCACGAAACCGCTGTTTTGGAATCGCTTGCCGCGACCAGTGCGGCCACTCTCGACACGTTGAACGCCGCGAACTTCACGGCGTAAAGGCCGAGCGCCCCCGCCGTGGTTGACGCCACGGCGGGGACTTGATGCGGGCCGCTCTAAGAGGCCGAAAGGACCCTCCGAACCGCACCCGCACCCTTCCCGAAACTACCCGCGACTTTGACGAGTCGCAAACCCGAAAGGACCACCCCATGCGAAAGACAAACTTTCCGCGTCTGCGGGCATTCGACATTTGCCCGCTGTGCGGCGGAGCCAAGGCGCGCGGCGCTTTGGCTTGCTGGCCTTGTTTCAATTCGAGAGGACTCGAAACACGCGGTCACGATCCCCGGGCCGAAGCGCAGTTCGCCAAGACCGAACTGGCACTTGAAAGTGGTGCGACAAAACTCGCTCGCAAAATCCACGACACCGGGACTTGGCGTTCACAAGATGCACGTCGCCATGGTTGGGGGCGGTCATGATGACAGTTGTCAGGCTACTCGCCGACGCGGCGCGCCTCGATACGATTGTGAGCGGGCATTACGCCAAGCATGGCATCACAGGTGTTCGCGTCGTCGCCCGCGATGGCAAATTTGAACTGCACCTAAGCCCCGATGTTGCTCCGGTGATCTATGAGAGCGCCGCTGAGCTTGAAGCACAAGCGTTACGGTTCGGCGGCGCGATCTTGCTCGCAGAAGCACCGGGCTAAATTGAGGACGGACATTGACAGACGGCGGCCGGGCACGCGCCCGGCCGTTTTCTTTTGTGCGGCCAGGGCGAACCACGCTTGCGGAGATCGGCGTAGTTCGGCACCCGAAGTGCCCGCGCCATGCGGCTTTGTCGCCCGAGCAACCGGGGCATAGACGTGGACAAACAAACCGGGTTGCTGCCCGGCGGCCGTTGTGCTTGTTTGCTCCACAGTAGACGGGTGCTCCATGGCGAGCGCCGCCGCGTCATGGGATAGCGGCACGATCGAAACAAACCCCCCTCGAATTTTTACATCGGCGAAGCGCCGCGCGCTCCGCCACCGGAAGTCAATCATGGCACGCGCATCGCGCCTGTTCCCTATTGCGCTTAGCGTTTCCGAAGTCGCCGACGCGCTCGGGGTGCATCGGCGCATCGTCTACCAAATGATCGCGGCCGGGCTGCCGCTCTACAAGTTCGGCACGCGCCGCAAAATGCTGGTCACCGATGTGATTGCAGCAGTTCCGCAGTTCTTCAAACGCGACGGGAGTCCCAAATGACAATTCCGAACTATGCAGCCGAAGGCCGAATTCGCGAAACGTGCGCCGCCGCTGGCGTTCGCATTGAATGCCTCGAAGATGTGATTACGCGATACCGCGCCGGACAATTCAACGAGGCCGAGCTTGACGGCAAGCTCGCCGAATGGCGCGGCACACCGGGCCATCACTTTTTCAGCGGGACGGCGGCCGATCTTGACGCGGAAGCCGTCGCGGCATTCGGCGAGCAGCGCACACTAAAGGCGCAAGGCGAATTCTTGCGTGAGCACGGCGAGGCGAAGGCGGCGGAAATCGCTGCACAGTTCGGCACCGCGCTAGGCGGCAAGCCCGGCAAGACGCCGGACGCATTCAAGCCAAAGAAGCCGAACGATCCGAATGCCGGTCTGCCAAAGGGCACAACGAATCCTTTCAGCAAAGACGGATGGTCCTTGGCGAAACAGGGATCGTTGCTGAAAGCTGTTGGCATCGAAAAGACCGCGCAAATCGCGGCGGCAGTTGGCGCGAAGATCGGTGACACGCGACCAAACCCGAAATTCTGAGGGCGACATGAGACACGACGTTACACCAAAGCCGCGCAAGACGAAGCCGAGCAAGCCCGGCGAGCTTCCGCCGAACCGCATTCCGGTTTTCGACGCGGACGGCAACCGGCGCGGCCATGTGGGCTTTAAGGCCAGCGCCGCGACAGTCGCGAGATTTGGAGTCCCCGACGCCGAACTAACAACAAAAGACGGCCGCGCCGCATGGTGCGGCAAGAGGGGGAGCAAATGAGCAAGCTTGATCCGGTCAAACTAAATCCTGCGTTCTCGCATCATGCGAGCCACGGACTCGGCGATCACGTCGAAGGCCACGCGGTAAAAGGCAACATCGCCCGCGACGGCGCGCCTAAGCGCGTGCATGACATCAAGGTGCACGGCGGCATGGTCAAGCACACCGCAGATGGAAGCTACCGCGCGTTCGGTGGCGACCACGCGTCGGCAATCAACTCGCTGAGCGGCGTGACCGTTCCGGCCGCGCGCAACACGTCAACGCCCGGCTATGGCAATGCGGGCGTGCAAAGCGGCCATCCGTTTGCCAAGGCACCGGGATCAAAAAATCTCAAACCCGTTCCGCCATCGTTCGGCATGCGCTCGCGAAGCGCAGCACCCAACACCGACATGCACGCGCTAGGCGCTGCGATCTTGGACGCCGCTTTCAGCGTCGGCTCGCCCGACGACAAGGCCGCTCATGGTCGCGGACCTGACGGAAGGAAATGCAAATGAACAACAGCGCCGCACGTCAGGCCGCCTCGTTCACGATCCGCAAGCGCCAGCGCGGCCGTCAATTCGCGCTCGCGCTCACGGTGCACGGTCCCGGCCTTGTCGTGACTGGCGCGGATCAATTCGGCGGACGGCTGACTAGCGGCGCGATGTTCGTTCAAGACGCGGACGGCTTGCCATGGGTCGCGCTCACAAGCGGCACCACAGGCAACGGCGATCTTATAGGCAACGGCGTGGTGAACGATGGCGGAGTCGAGTGGCTGCAATTCGGCGGACGCTTGAACTACATGCCGCCGACGCCAGCGGGGTAACGGGGGAAGCTATGGCAAATCCAAATCACGATGAAAAAGGCCGGTTCGCGAGCGGATCGAGCGCCGCCGCAGCGAGCGGCCATCACGAAGCAGTTTCGCCGCATCCCGAGCGCCGGAATGTTGGCGGATTGAATGTCTCACGCAAAGTCACCGTTGTCGCACACAACGGCGTGCCGAGCGTGGGAACGGGTGGGAACGGAAGCGGCGGAAGCTCGGGCAGCGCAAGCGGCCCGGGCGGAAGCTTCAATGTCCGCCTGAAACCCAAACAGACAACCACGGGACTCGGCCGCGCCGCTCGCGAGCGTGCGGCGTTGAACGTGGCAACAGACCGTCGCCACTACCCCGACGACAAAGCCGACATTCAAGGGCGGCTTAAGCGCCGCGTGCTCGGCATCTAACAAACCAAACAAGAGGAGGCCACCATGGCCGTACAAGTTGGAAAAACACGACCAGTGAAGAAGCCCGCGCCGGGCGACGCGCCTAACACAGGTGCCCCGGGACCAACTCCGGCTCCGGTCAAGTACGTAAACCCGCCGTTGGCCGAACGCGACTTCACGCCCGGCTACGGCACAAATCATGCGCCCGGATCGTCGTCATTGACGCCGGGGGAAAAAGCAACCTCCGCCCTCGCCGACAATTTGAAGGCGAAGGCGGCGGAAGGTGACGCGGGCGATTTGCTGCAAACCATTATCGAGCGCGGCACGTCGCGCGGCAGTGCGGCGCAAGTCGAGTTGCAATCGCCGCAAACGCGCGAAGTGGACAAGTCGCCATACCCGGCGACGTTCGGAATGAAAGGCGCGAGCGCGGGGCCAAAGGTCCCGAGCAAGTTGGGCCAGAGCGTTTTCGATCCGACGCAAGTTCGCAAGCCGGGCCAGTGAAACAACAATGGACCATCGGGGCGGACGTAACTCTACCGCAGCGCCCGCCCTATGAGTCCGACGCGTGGATTTGGTGGGAATACTCGCTCTACCTCATGTGCAATCGGCACGTTGCCGATTTCATGGATGACAACACGGTAAGCGATGCACTCCAAAAACTGCGAGCACGAACGCCGCTACCGTATGAGTGAAAGGAAGTCCCGATGACCGACATTCCCAAAATCTTTGACGACAACGGCCGCCTGATCGAGATCGACGCGAGCAAGCTTGATGCGCCGATGCGCGAACGCTATGCGGCCATCGTCACCGCGCACGCGGCGAACCAGCAAGCCGAGCAACGACTCGCCGACGCGAATGCCGAAGTACGCGACGCGGTGACGGCCGTGCGCAACACCGAGGATTTTTATAACGCGCGGTGGCCCCGCCAAACGTTTTACGAACTTTGGCGAGAGAACTTCACGGGCGACGACTACGCGCGGAGCGGGAGGCGATAATGCCTGAGACATCGGAAATCGAATTCGATTGGCTGAAAATCCGTGCGCGCAACGTCGATATGTTTGTCGGGCGGCACAAGGATTACGACCCGGTGCGGGGCGGCGGCGATCTTTTTCTGGAAATGAAGGAACGCGCGGGCATTCGCGAGCCTGCCATTCTCACTTACGCGAACGAGGATGAAATTCACGCCGCGCTCGCGAAGATCGAAAAGCAGTTTTTTGCCAAGCGAGCTTGAAAAGCCGTCGCGGATTCAGCCCCGCGAATGGCCCAAGGCCCGAGCGTCGGGAACAGGGACGGGAGTACCGGCCCCGATGTTCGGGCCAACAATAGATCGGGCGATTTCGGCACGCTTCACCCGATCTTAACGGCCCCGAGTGGCGTCAGCCTTCCGCCGCTCGGGGCCAACTAATTCAGGTGACGCATGGATGAAAGTTTCGGCGAAGCGAAGGGCGACGAACAAGAGCGGGTGCTTAAGGTCAAGTGGCCGTTGCGTCCGCTGAATTTGATCGAAGCCGAAATTAACGGCGCGATGTGTGAAGCGATGGTTTTGCAAGAACACCGAGCGCCGTTGGTGTTCATCGAGGATGACCAATTCGCGAATGACGAAGAATGGGCCGCGCTCTATGGCCCGATGACGGCACACGAAGCCATTGCAATGCGCGACATTGTTTTCGGCGAAGTGGCCGAACGCTACCGGCGGCAACTCATTGTTGCTCGCGAGCTTGGCGCGAAGGCCACGCTAGAGCTTTATCTGATCGCCTGCGAAGTCGAAGGAATTGAACCGATCTTGAAAAGGAAAACACCATGACAACCGGCAACATTGAACGAGACAAAATGCTGCACCGTGCCATCGGCGAATGCGTTGCACTTCGCGAGGCTCCGGTTATCGGCTTGGTAATTGACAAGCTCCCCGCCGACTTCGATTTGCTCCCCGAGGAGCTAGAGGAAGCGTTGCGAGAAATGAAGCTCGCACCGGAATCATTGAAGAAAATCGAGGCCCCACGCGCACCGGAGCCGGAACAGCCGCACATTGACACGACCAACTCGACGCCAGAGGCCAAAATTTCCCGTGAGCAAGCGCAACACATGATGGAAGTCGCGCACGTCCGGCTCGATAACGCGCGCATCGCCGTCAAGATCGCGCAACAAGAGCTTAGCAACACCAAGGCCGCTACCGCGACGGCGATCACCGCATGGCAACAGCAAGCGGACCCGCTCACGCCCGCCGAACGGCGCGAGCGCGAAATGCGCAACCACCTTGCCAGCGAACAAGCCAAGCGCGCCGCACGCGGCAAACCTTATCCGCAAGCGCAGGCATTCGTGCAAAAGCGGATGACCAATTCCGGCAACCATCGCGGCGCGTTCCCTCGTAACTATTTCGGGCGGAGCGTCGCAAAGGCTCCGGGCGCGCAATGAAACGACTAGCGCGCCTCCTATGGCGCATCTGGATAATGGGTCACGTCTATGACATCCCGAAGCAAAGGCAAGCACAAGCCAAAGCCGCTGATCGCCGACACTAGCGATAGCAGTTGCTTTGATGACTTGCGTTACAGCGCGAGCGATGGCGGCGTGTACGCGACGTTCTCTCGCGATGGCAGTCAGTATTTTTACGAAATCAGCCGCGCCGACGCGAAAGAATGGTTCGACGATGACCTTGGCAGATACTTCAATGACAACGTGCGGTGAAGTCATGACGCATTTGACGACGGAAAACCTAATCAAAATTCTTGACCGGCTTGTAGACCGCCCTAGCTGGAAAGTCGTTATGCGAACCATCGGCGCGAGCGAGTCGCTTGCGTTCAATTGGCGCGCTCAATCTATGAAGGCCGCTCGGGACTCTGATCGCTCCTCGCCTTTCTTCCTAGAGTGGAGGGGTAGCTACGATTTTTGGCATTGCCACGCGGGCCGCGCACGAACTGAAAACATCATCCTCTATGAAGCCGTGATCCGCGATCAAGCGTTGAACGAAGTCGAGGAAGTCGTGCACGGCCCCGATCAACGCGTGCTCTATTGCGAGCGGCCAGAATTTGTTGGGCGCGATGATGATTACGTTCGCCTAGTCGAAGGATTGGACGCGGGCGCGAACGTCGCATGGTATCGACTTGAACACGACGCGGACGGCAAGCCCATTCCATTGACCAAAAGGACTCAATTGCCCGCGACGTTGCGCCAGAAAGTTTTGGAGCAAGATCGCAATTACATTCACCGCGAACAACACGACGTAAACGTGCAAGGCGAGATCACCGTGCAACGGCCGCTGCAACGGTTGCCCGGCGAAGCAAAGCCCGATGTCAGCCGACTACGTGCTCTTGCGGCCATGACGCCAGAGGAGCGCCGCAAGGCGCTCGGGGCAACAGCCGTGCCGAAAGACGCGGCCGGACGGCGCACGCTTCCTGTGATGGCTCCTAAGATGGATGACCGGCCGGACGACGCGGGACTCGGTTTGAAGCCGTCGCCTTACGTCGCGCCGTACATTCCGCCGCCAGCCCCCGAGCCGCAACCGCGACCATCCTACGCGCGGCCGAACCCGTCTCTTGATCGTGGCGAAGGCATCGGACCCGGTGACCCGCCACCGGGCGGAATGAAGGTCGCGTGATGTCATGGCGCACGTCAGACAAGCAAACAGGGGCACAAGCTCCGCCGATCTTGCGAATGTCGCGCCCGGCTATGTTGCATCGGGCGAGAGTGAACATTCGCGCCGTTCGGCGCGCCCTCACGCGTCGGCTCGATTTGCTGGCGCGCCGATCAGAACGCGCGGCCGTCACACACTTGACCAGCAAATCGCCGAATGCGAGCGGCGCATTGAATGGATGGAATGCGAGCTAAAAGTCGAGGATGACACGCGCCGACGTGAGAAGCTCCTAAGCGATCTAACGATCCGTGGCCGCTTCCTGACAAAGCTTCTAGTGGAGAGGGACGGCCAATGAGTGAACAGGAAAAGCAACTCCTCGAATTGTGGACAGCGGACGCGGCCGTATGGCGGCAGCACTTCCACAAGCTCGAATGTCAGAGCGGCCCCGCGACTAAGATTGATCTGACAAAGCGCGAGGCTGACAAGGTGCGCACCGAAAAGATGCGACAGGCTCGCATTGACGCCACGACCATGTGCGCCCCGCGCCGTGGCCGCCCAGGCCGAAAGCCGGGAACGAAGCTCTCGACCGAACAAAAAGAAAAAATCCGCGCTGGCGTGCTGGCGCATCAACACGGGATAGTACCGAAGAAGCGCGCATCGGCTACGTGAGGAAATTAACAAAAAAGGAAAACGCGGCTTACGGGAGCAAATAACTCTAAAAAGAACTAACAGCATGGAATCGGCAAGCAAACAAGACTAGCAACAAAAACGAAAAGCCCCTCGGCGGCGAACCAAGGGGCTTTTTAGGACAAGGTGTGAAGGGCACCTAATCCAATGACCAACAATGATCCCCACATAGAACCGGCGGAAAGCCCTGTCAAGCGCGCACTTGACCGCGCGGAACTGATCGAGCGCGTGCCCGTGTTGCAGCGTGATGCCGCAGAATTTGAGACGGCAATCGGCGAAGGCGGCCTTCGCTATCAACGCTTGAACGATCACGGCAGCTTAATTCTGAAATTCCCGCGTCATCATTTGGTGCACGCCTACGGCTGCGAGCTTGCATCCCTTAACGCGCGTCGCGTAGCCGACGCCGATCTAAAAGTCGCGCGCCGCAATTTCAAAAAAGCGCGCGTTAACTACGAAGATCGCGTGAACTGGCGAGGCGCTGGTGATATTAAATGGAACGACGGCGGCAAGTTTGTTTCGTTGTCGGCAATCTTGGAAGCGAGAGCCGAAGCGGTGTTCTGGCGCAAGATCGTGACCGAACTTGAAACCGTCGAAAAGATCAAACGACAGAACGAGCAAGCGATCACACGCCATCGTTTGAATAGCTTGGGTTTGGCGTACTGAGAGTCGATCATGGAAAAGCCCCTTACCCCCGAGGAACTTTTCGCGCTCGCACTAGGCGAGCACGTTGGTGTGCAAAAGCCTTATTGTTTGATCCGGCATAGCGACAAAGAAATGCTCAGCCCGCGCTCATTCAATATGGAATTCAACCGCATCGTGAACAACATCGGCGGCTTGAAGGGCTACAAAGACGACGCGGCCGGATATGCCATTGCATCGGCCGCCTTGAACATCGTGCGGACCATCTGTTACCGGCCGGACGGCCCGGCGATCATTGATCGCAAATTCAATATGTGGAGTGATCCCGGGATCGTGCCGCTTAAAGGCGAGCCGAAAATCTTCCTTGAACACATCACTTATCTGATCCCGAACGAAAGCGAGCGGCGTTTGTTGCTGTCGTGGCTCGCGTGGATCGTGCAACACCCGGACCAAAAGGTGCAGTACGCCATTTTGATCGTGGGGCGCGGCGGCACCGGCAAGTCGTGGCTCGGCAAGCTGATGGAACGGATTTTCGGCGCGGACAACGTGGTGCTGATTTCCGAGGAGGATGTGGTCACATCCACATTCAACGGCTTTAGCGAGAACAAGCGGCTAGTGTTCCTGCATGAGACTCCCCCGAAGCAAATGGCGGACCTGCTAGAAAAGGTCAAAGGTCTAATCACCGAACAGGACATCCACATCAATCGCAAGGGCATTGAACGCTACAAGGCGGAGAACTTCGCGAACCTGATGGCTATTTCAAATGAGGATGTGAAAATCAATCTGACAAATCGGCGTTGGGCCGTGATCCGCGCGGCGGATGATCCTTTCGGCGTGAATGATCGCGGGCGGCCGACGCCAGCGCACGCGGCTTACTACAAGCGGCTTTGGAATGTGGTGCCGAACGATGGCACTGTGACCGATGAAGCGCGCCGCGTCCTGCACTATCTGCGCACGCTCGATTTGGCTGCGCTCAAATTTGACGCGATGGTCCCGCCGCTGACCGGCGCGAAAGAAGAAGCGAGCGAAGCGGGCGAGGATGGCAGGCTACAAGCGCGCGTTGCCGAGGCTTACAAAAATCGCGAAGGCCCGTTCCGGTTCAACCTGCTGACTGCCGAGGATGTGGCGAAGCACGTTCACGCATCGGCCGACAAGACGTTGACGACCATCATGGAGGATGTCGGCTGCCGCAAGCTCCGCCGCGCCGATGGCCGCGACGTACAGGTCACACTCAAGGATGGCCGCCCGCGCCTATGGGCCGTGAACAAGGCGATTGCCGACCACCACACAAACACGGACCCGGCGCAGCTTGTGTCGCTCTATTATGCCGAGCGCACGGGCAAGCCAGCGGACAAGCCACAGCCGCCGCCGCCCGAGCGCGAGCCGTGGGACATCGTTGACGACTTCGCCAGCGACTTCGAGCCGGGCGACGACCGCGACGACTATTCACTAAAAAGAAGTCTCCCCATGGGCACCGATTTCACCGATTACCAAATCGCCAAGGCGGCAGCCGCGCAACACGTCCGCGAAGCGGCTAAGGCGCAAGTGCTTGTGGACCGCTTCGCGCCGCACCCGCACCGCGACGTTGATTTGAAGGAAGCACAACGGGCGCTCGCGCTTCACACCACGAAGGCCAAAGAATGGGCCGCCAAAGCCGAACGGCTCGCGCCGGGATATGAGGCGAACCGCGCCCTATGCGAAGCGGTGATGGGGGAATGCCGATCATTCGGCGAGGAGCTTGATAAACTTTCGGGACGCGGCCGGGTGCGCGAGCCATGGGACAACGTGGCCTAGCGTCCGTTAGGTGGACAACGCCAGCGGCGACGCAAACGCGCACCACGGCGCGCCGTAAGGCCGCCGCTGGCCTATCCTGATTTACCTGTCAAACAGCGAAGTGCACCCGGGATAGAGCGCGCGCCGTCAAGCGGCGGCCAGCTAATCCGTGCGGCTCGGTTTAACGGCGGCGAGCGCCTGCACAGATCACAGCACAGATCGGGTTTTTCATTTAGTCCGTATATTAGGGGTGACGACGGACGGCCTATAGGTCCTACGTGTATCCCTCGCGCGTTATCAATATATTCTATCTGTTCTGTGATCTGTGCAGTGATATTGATGGCCCTTGCACAGATGCACGGCACACATCGGTTTGGAGCAATTGCAGTCAGACACCGCTATAATGGCTGTCGAGACCGCAGCGCGGATCGCTCGAAAAGGGCGTTAAGGTTAATATCTCGCCCGCTTTTGTTAACCACCCCAGGCTTTGGGGCCTGTTACCCTTATTTTTCATTCTAATTTCCATTTACCGCGTAGACGTGGCCGAGCCGCTCCCGGCCACAAACCCGCATGAAATGGGCACTTCTATGGTGTTGACCCCACTACCTGACCCCACTTTGTCCTGTAAGCGGTTGTCAACCCTGAATTTTCACGTTAATGCGATGGCCGCCGCGCGTTAGGCTCGAACCGATCTTAACCACGCGCACAGGCCGCGCCGGGCTTTAGAGGCGCGTGCGTGAGCCGCCGGGGAGGCTCATCGAAGCGCTGATGGATGGTGGGGTGGTGAGCCGGTGCCGCGCGGACGGTCACCATCTGCTATGGGGTATGGTTAACAGTGCCCCCGGTTTGCCACAGAGCTTATGCGCCCCTATAGCTGCTTGCTCGGGTGGTCCTGACGCATCCGGTTTTTTATCACTAAAAAGAACAGAAAGTTATGACCCGCCGTTTATTTGCTCGCGCGTGCTGGCCGCCGCGTCGGCGAGCGACTCGATTGCGACATGAGAAAGACGAACCATCGCCCGCATGCGTGCCGCTGATCGTGAGAAAATGCGGCGCTGGCGAGCGCGGCATCCCGACAAGGCGCGCGATGCACATCGGCGTGCGGAAGCTAAGAGGCGCGGCTACATCGCACCGCCGCGTGAAGCCGATTGCCCGCCGCGCCCGGCCGATGGGTGTTGCCAGTGCTGCCATGAACCGACAGGCTCACCCGACAATCTCGAAATGCACCACAGCCACGACACGGGCGAGTTTGTCGCGTGGACATGCCATCGCTGCAACATGCGCCTTAACAAGCACCTTGGCGATTTCGGCGAGCCAGCGCCGCGCGAGCAAGGCCGATTTGCGGAGCGCGTCGCTTGACCGATGTGCTGACGCCCGATGCCAAGCCCGAGCCGCCGCGCGAATTCCCCATTGAGGTAAAGGTGGGCAAGGTCCGCGTGACAGTCACGTTGCTGATCGCCCGCGACGCCAGCGTGGCGGTCAAGGAAACGAAAACCGAGATCGAGCCGCCCGCCTAGCCGCCGCACACGCGACGCGCTACCGTGCCCGCATGGCGAGCGACACCGACAACCCTGATCCGTTTGACCCGGCCATGCCGGACCTGCCGCACTACGATTATCCGGCGGTCCTACGTGCTGTCGAAAACATCGTCATGTCGTTTGACCGCATGCGCCAGTTTGAAGGGCTGGAAGCGGCCCCGGAAGCCAGCACCGAGCGGGCGGAGCTTTATCAGCACATCGCGGACCTGATCGAAGTCGGCGCGAGCTTCGATCTAGTGGAAGCCATTTTGAGCGAGCGCCGCGAGCAACGGCGGCAGCGCCGGACGCGGCGGAAGGGCACCACATGACCAAGCGACCAGCGGCGCACGCGAAGCGCACTAGGAAGATCGGCGAGCGGGCCACCATCCCGGATTTCATTAATCGCCCGAACGAGCCGCAAGCGGCATTCGCCGAAAAAGCTAAACGCGAGCGTCCGCGCCACGTCCGGCACGCGAGAAAGCAAAAGCCCCGGACGCGCGATTAAGCGGCGCGCCCGATACGACTTCGCGGCAGCCCGTTGACGCGCGCGGCTCCCTTGCCAGCGTCGAAGCCGACATTCCCTAAGCAAGTCTTGCCGTGTTACGCTGCATCGTCATGGCCGACGACAGAGGGGTAGGTGGGCTTTGGATTACATCGCTCTTATCACCCGTGGCAGCGACAACGTGGATACGACCACGATCAGTGCCAATAGCGACGATGAAGCGTTCCGGGCAGCTAAGGGATGGGCGGCTGCACTCGGACTTGCGCCTGATGACGACGTTGTGTTGCGCATCAAACTTCCGGGCGACACCTTCAAGGCTTTCCTACGGGAAGATTTCTGAGGGCGGCGGATCAGGCGTCATGTGGATAATGGGACTGTTGCCAGCACTTGCCTTTCTCGTCGTATCGTTGGGAACGGCGCTGTTCTCAGTGTGGTGGGGTGCCGTCGTATATGCTGGCGCGATCTATTTTGTTGTCGCTGTAATTTTGATTTCGCTTTGGTCCGTCAGAGCGCCGCCTGATCCGGTGGGCGCTCGTAAGATTATCCTGTCACCCGAGGAGGAGAGCTTATTTAAGCGATACTACGCGTTCTTTCGGTTTCCGTTCGGCACGCAAAACTTTGCTCATTTCGTGAACTACGCACGGATGTTCGGAGTGATTTGGATTGCGATAGGTCTATGGCAGCGGGTCTATTGGATGGCGGCTGCAATGGTCGTGTTCTATTTGATTTCAGGTTCATTGATGTGGCGTCTGTCGCCTATCGCACATTTCAAGGAAGGTGCCGAGCGCGGTCACGAATTTGCTGTGAGAGGATTAGCCCGGATGGAAAAGATTTTGGCGAATAGAGACGTACTTGGGTTTTAGGACGCCCGGCACACTCCGCACGCTAACCTTGCGCGGCGTGTCCACTGATGGTCCGCAACAACTCTTGAAGGCTTGTCGGCGCTCGCTCGGCACTCGCGACCGTGGCACCGTTAGGCGCGATCAACGTGGCCGGGTCATGTCCTACAATTGGAAACGGTCGATTTGAATTTAGCCCGTCTAGCGAAGCGGCCAGACACATCGCCATGTCTTGAAACCGCTTTGCTATCGTGCCGATATTTTCACCGATAGTAGGTCGATCCTGCATCGCTTCCGTGGACATCTCATTCAGGTCAAGAAATTCCCGTAGAAGGCGATCACTGCCGAAGCGGTTGGTCCTTCAAGTAATCCGATGTGCGACACTAGAGCCAAGTATGCGTGCGGGTGGGGGAGCTTAGGCCACCCCGCCCGCTGCGGTATCTCTGCCGTCGAGTTTTCGTGCGCCCGCTGGTTAAAAATTGACGTGGCCTTAATAAGCGGGGACTGAAACACAACGAGTTCCGCAGTGATGGCTAGCTGAAATTTCAGCTTATCGACATGTTGCTCCGCGTTGATCTTCGCCTGAACGCTTTTCCAAGCGATCAAGGCCGCCGTGAGCGCGAAGCCCCCGCCGATGATCGCAGCAATAACAGGGGCTAATGCACCAGCAATCTCGCCTGCACTTGAACCCATGAGAGCCGCGCCAAATCCGACAAGGAGAATTACGAGCCACCAAAGACCAAGCCAGATCAGAAAGGGCTGGCCTCGCTGATTACAAAATACGCTGTTCATTATACCCCGGATACAATTTAACATCGCGGTGTTAAAACCACCCGCGCCTACGGCCGTATCGCAGGATCAGTAGATAGGCGACCACTGCGCCAACCCACGGCAACCATCCCGGAATGCCGACTTCGGCGACAGTTGTTGAGAGCCATGCTAGGCCAGCCAAGATCGCAGCGGGAATGGCCAACCATAGAAAAAGCTGGCCGTAGTAGTGGAGGGTGTTAGCGACGATTGCCTTTGTGAACGCAGGGTCCGCAGGCGGACGCCGAAAAGCTTCCTCGAAAGTCCCGTCCTCGCTCTCACGCCACCAACGGCCGCCCTTGTCTTTGAAGTGACGGTCCTCACCCGGAGCAGGCTCCGGCAGAAACGAGCCACCGCGAAGTTTGCGGACGATCCCCGCCACAATGGAAGCGGCGAGCAGGAAAAGAATAAAAAGGACGACGTACATTGCCCGTCCCCTTGTTGGTGGCAGTCTAAGACCGCCCTGGCAGCGTGACAATCCGGCGCGAGAGCCGGACGCGTTGAAGTCGTGGACCGCCCGCTTCTCTTTTGGGCTATAGTCGCAGGTAGGGGATTGGGGATTGGGGATTGGGGATGGCTTATAGATTGACGGCGCCCTTGCTTGCCTTGGCGCTTGCCGGGTGCGCTTCACATAGCGGCGTTACGCCTGACGGTCAGGGCGGTTATACCGACTCAAAGCAACAAGCGACTGGCTTCCCTGGCCTCGGCAGTCTCAAGACCGATCTTTTCCAAGAGGCGAACCAATTTTGCGCGAGCCAAGGTCGTGATTTTTTGCTGACAAATTCGAGCGAGACGCAACCGCCCTATTTGCTCGGCAACTATCCGCGCGCCGAAATCAATTTCCGTTGCGTGCCGAGTGCAAGCGCGCCGACGCGCTAGTCCGCGTAAAGCACGCCAGCTTGCGCAACTTGGCGCACGTCGCTGTTATACGGAAACATTCCGAGCCGGTGCGCTTCATCCAATGCGGACTCGTAATCGGCGGCGGTCTTGCTCGCCTCCATCCTGTCGGCGCACGCCAGAATTTCCGCCTTTCGAGGCGTTGGAATTCCAGGACCATCACACGCGGCAAATTGCCAATACTGCCTTAGATGATCCGCGCTGCGCTTGGCGGCAATCGAAATAGGCGATTGAACTTGCATAGGGAACTTGCTCCATAGACTCGGTTGGATGAAATCTATGCCTCGCAAGCAGTTGGTGCAATGCGGTTAGGCCGCCCGCTTAGCGGATCATGAGTCGGCTTGATCCCGCTCTTTGAGGCACCACTTAAATCGCTGTCATGAGCGGCGAGCCACATAACCTAAGTCCAAGGGACCTTGCCTATTGGGAGTCCAGAAAGCGCTACAAGTCGCGCCCTGGTCCGCGCCCGACGCTCGCCGATTTGCAAAGGAGTAGCCCATGGACTTGGGTTCATTGCGAGCGGTGCCAACATCGCGCGCCGATGGCATTCGTGCCGCTCATGATCCGATGGGGCGGTGACGTATCAAGCGACAAACTCAGGCTGTGCGCACGATGCACCGCATGCGGCCACAAGGGCGCGACGCTGCAACATCCCTCATGGGTCAATTCGGTTGAGGGGTTTCAGCCGTTCCCGACGCAAGCGAGCGGCTAGGCCGCTGCTTAGTGGCTCCGGCCGCCGCGCTTCCCTTTGCGCCGCGCCTTCATACTCTGCAACAGCAAATCCCCGAGCTTGTCCGGCGCGCCGTCGTAATCCGGCAAGCCTTCCGCGAAAGCCTCTAGCGATTGCGTGGTGACTTCAATCCGGCCGTCAAGCACTTTGGCTTTGATCCGTCCGGCCTTAAGCAGTGCGAGGAGTTTGGTGCGGCCGACTCCCAAATAGTCGGCGGCCTGTCGGGCTGACTGCAACAATGGCATAGCACACGCTCATGTCGTGCGCGCTCCTATCGCGCTTAGGCTATGTGCTGATTGCCCGGCGGACGTATCCCCCATCCGTTCGGGCCGACAGTGATCTAATGCCCTTGCGCTCGGCAAGCAAGTGGCCGTATTCAATCAATCCAAATGGCCGCAAAGTGTGGTCAAGGGTGTGGTCGGTTTTGCAGAAAAGCCCGAAAACAAAGGGCTTCTTGCATCAAAATGGCCGCGCTTGTCCCGGCCATCCATGTCTTTGCCTGCTCGGCCGATAAGTCGTGGATGCCCGGCACAAGGCCGGGCATGACGAGTTAGGGTTTGCCTACTGCTTCAAAAACGCCAGCAGATCGGCGTTGATCGTCGCTGCCTCGGTGGTCGGCATGCCGTGCGGAAAGCCCTTATAGGTCTTCAGTGTGCCGTTCTTCAAAAGCTTGGCCGACAACGGGCCGGCAGCGACGTAGGGAACGATCTGATCGTCCTCGCTGTGCATCACCAGCACCGGGACGCTGATCTTCTTGAGGTCTTCGGTGAAATCGGTCTGCGAGAAGGCGACGATGCCGTCGTAATGCGCCTTGGCGCCGCCCATCATGCCTTGCCGCCACCAATTGGCGATGGTTGCCTCGGCAGGCTTGCCGGTTTTGTTGTAATTGTAGAATGGGCCTGAGGCGACATCGCGATAGAATTGCGAGCGGTTGGCCGCGAGCGCCACCTGGAAATCATCGAATACTTTCTTCGGCAGACCCTTCGGATTGGCCGGCGTCTGCAGCATCAAGGGCGGCACCGCGCTGATGATGGCCGCCTTGAAGACGCGGCTGTCGCCATGGCGCGCGAGATAGTGCACCACTTCGCCGCCGCCGGTGGAATGGCCGACGTGAATGGCATCTTTCAGATCGAGATGCGCGACCACCGCGGCAAGATCGTCGGCGTAGTGATCCATATCGTGGCCGTCGGCCACCTGGGTCGAGCGGCCGTGGCCGCGCCGGTCATGAGCGATCACGCGATAGCCGTGATTGAGGAAGAACAGCAGCTGCGCGTCCCAGTCATCGGCCGACAGCGGCCAACCGTGACTGAACACGATGGGCTGACCCTTGCCCCAGTCCTTATAAAAAATTTCAACACCGTCTTTGGTCTTGACAAACATGATCCGCCTTTCCGCAATCACGCGACTGCTGAATATGCCCGCCCAGCAAGTCAATTATATCGCGCCGCGCGAAAATGCGATGACGTTACCTTGAAGTAAGCGGCCCCTCGCGCAATCGTGACAAATCGAAGCGATCGATCTCACGCAACAATTCGACAAAAGCTTCAGCGCCTTGCGCGAGCGCCGCATCGCCTTTGGCGGCGCTGGCGAGCGTCGCATTTCCGACCGCGCCGGTCGGATTGATGTCCTGCGTCATCCAAGCGAAGCTCGCCGGCCGATAAGCGCCGAGCCATTTGAATTCTTGGGCCATGGCGATCGTCGCCGGCACGGCGTTCGGCGCCTTGTCCATGCGCACGATGTCCGGCTTCGCCGCGAGCATCAGCGAGGTTTCGATATCGCCGCCGTGAATGCCGTGCTTCTTTTCCTCCGCCGTGAACGTGCCGTCCGGATAACCGAAGCGATGCCAGCCGACGGTGACGGCGAGCATGCCAAGCCGCGTCCGCAATTCACGCGCCACCACTTCCATCGCCGCGACATTGCCGCCGTGGCTGGTGACCAGGACGAGCTTGCGCAGCCCCGCCCGCACAAGGCTTTCGCCGAGTTCGGTCCAAGCGGCAATGGCCGTCGTCGCCGAGACCGTCAGTGTGCCGGGAAACGACAGATGCTCGGCCGAGACGCCGACGCGCTGCACCGGAAGGAAAGTCACCGGAAGCCCCTCGGGCAGAATTTTGCCGATGCGCTCCAGATAGGCCTCGGCAATGAATGTATCGACGCCGAGCGGCAGATGTGGCCCGTGCTGCTCCACCGCGGCGAGCGGCAGCACGGCGATCCAGCGCGCCGTTTCGCCCCCGGCGATCTCCTGCCAGGTCATGTCCATCCAGTTGCGTCGGGGGAGTGTCATGCGGACTCGTTGGTCGTTTGAGCGGGTAGGTAAAACTGCTTCGGAGAAGAGACCAGTCCTTACATTGCACGGCTAACGGCAGCGCAGAGAGAAATTGAAGTCAAGGATGACCTACCCCGTTGCTCGCAACGGGCTAGGTCACCGCCGCAGGCGGCGGCCCTTCGGGCCGTCCTTGAGTTCAATTTCTCTCTGCGCTCCAATGCGACCGTGCAATATAAGGGAAATTCTGCGCAGGGCGCTTCGTTTTACTCATACGGTTACTCGCCAATTCCGTCCTGCTTTCCTATTGTCCCCGCCGCCGAAGATGTGGAGCACGCAATGCGATTCCCCGGGGTTATTCGTAAAAGCCTCGTCCTGCTGACGGGGCAAATCGGCGTCGCTCTCTGCCTCGCGGCGCCGCTTGCTCCCGCCCACGCGCAGGCGCTCGACAAGGTCACCTTCGGCACCAATTGGCTCGCCGAAGGCGAACAAGGCGGCTTCTATCAGGCGCTTGCCGACGGCACCTATCGCAAGCATGGCCTCGACGTGACCATCGTGCCTGGCGGGCCGAACGCCAACAACCGCATCCTCTTGCCGGTCGGCAAGATCGATTTCTTTCTCAGCGCCAACACGCTGCAGAGCTTCGATGCGGTCGCGCAGAACATCCCGACCATCGAAGTCGCCGCGATGTTTCAGAAAGACCCGCAGGTTTTCATCGCGCATCCCGATCAGGGCATCGACAAATTCACCGACCTGAAGAACCTGACGCTGTTCGTGTCGCAAGAGGGCGTCGCCAGCTATTACCAGTGGCTCAAGGCCGATTACGGTTTCAAGGGTTCCCAGGTCAAGCCCTACACCTTCAACGCCCAGCCGTTCCTCCTGGACAAGAAGAGCGCCATGCAGGGCTACGTCACGTCGGAGCCCTTCGCCATCGAGAAGCAGGCGAAGTTCACGCCCAAGGTGTTCCTCCTCGCCGACCAGGGTTTCTCCGCCTATTCGACGCTGATCGAGACGCGGCGCGACCTCGTCGACAAAAAGCCCGATCTGGTGCAGCGCTTTGTCGATGCTTCCATCATCGGCTGGTACAATTACATCTATCACGACAATTCCGCCGGCAATGCGCTGATCGAAAAACAGAACCCGGAGATGACCGACGATCTCCTCGCCTATTCCGTCGCCAAGATGAAACAATACGGCATCGTCGATTCCGGCGACGCACTGACGCTCGGCGTCGGCGCCATGACGGATGCGCGCATGAAGGAATTCTTCGACGAAATGGTGCGCGCCGGCGTCGCCAAGGCCGGACTCGATTACAAGAAGGGCTACACGCTGCAATTCGTCGACAAGAAGGTTGGGCTCGATCTGCGGCCGAAGCCATAGCACGATGCCTGCACCGGCCACTTCCGTTCCATCCGTCGTCGCACTGCACGGCGTCGCCAAAACCTTCCCCAACGGCACGGCGGCGCTTGCCGGGCTCGATCTCGATGTGCGCCGGGGCGAGTTCCTGTCGCTGCTCGGCCCTTCCGGCTGCGGCAAGTCGACGGCGCTGCGCATCATCGCGGGCTTGAGCGAACCGAGCGCGGGCAGTGTGGAGTGGCCGGGAACAAAAAACAGACTCGGCTTCGTCTTTCAGGAGCCGACATTGATGCCGTGGACGACGGTGTTCAACAACGTGCTGCTGCCGCTCAAGCTCAAAGGCATCGCCGGCGATCAGGCCCAGGCCAGCGTCACCGCCGCGCTCGATCGCGTCGGCTTGCGCGACTTCGCGCAAGTCTATCCGCGCGAGCTGTCCGGCGGCATGCGCATGCGGGTGTCGATTGCGCGCGCGCTCGTCACCGCGCCCGATCTTCTGTTGATGGACGAGCCGTTCGCGGCGCTCGACGAGATCACGCGCTTTAAGCTCAACAACGATCTCTTGGAGGTGTGGCAGAACCTGCGCACGACCGTGGTCTTCGTCACCCATTCGGTGTTCGAGTCGGTATTCCTGTCGAGCCGCGTGGTGGTGATGGCGGCGCGGCCGGGGCGGATCTTCACCGAAATCGCAATCGACGCGCCCTATCCGCGCGATCAGAATTTCCGCACCTCGGCGGAATATGCCGCGTTCTGCCGCCGGGCGTCTGAGGCCTTGGCGCAGGCCATGTCGGAGAGTACCCCGCCGGGGGTCGGACCATGAGCAACGAGCCCTCCCCCGCTCATTCCCGCGAACGCGGGAATCCAGGTACGGCCCATCGGCAAAGCACTGGGTCCCCGCTTTCGCGGGGACGAGCGGGAGCCCCTAACCACGATCGCGTGCTGCGCATCGCGCTGCCGATCGTCGTTCTGGCGCTCTTTCTCGTGATCTGGGAAACGGTCGTCCGCCTCGGAAACATTCCACCCTACGTGCTACCGGCGCCGGGCTTGATCCTGCAAACGCTGATCGCCGACTGGTCCTTGCTCTGGCAATCGCTGCTCGTCACGCTCTTCACGACGCTCGAGGGGTTCTTGCTGGCGGCAGCCGGCGGCGTGGGTCTCGCCGTGCTGTTCAATCAATTCCGGCTTCTGGAATATTCGCTCTATCCCTACGCCGTGATTCTGCAGGTGACGCCGATCGTCGCCGTCGCGCCGCTGCTCTTGATCTATCTGCCGCAGCCGCTTGCGGTCCTGGTCTGCGCCTGGATCGTCGCCTTCTTTCCGGTGCTGGCCAACACTACGCTCGGGCTCAATTCCATCGACCGCAATCTCACCGATCTGTTTTCGCTCTACGGCGCCTCGCGCGGCCAGGTGCTGTGGAACCTGAAATTGCCTTCGGCGCTGCCTTATATTCTTGGCGGCCTGCGCATCGCCGGCGGATTGTCGCTGATCGGCGCCGTGGTTGCGGAAATCGCCGCGGGATCGGCGGGCGCGGGCTCCGGCCTCGCCTACCGGATCGCCGAATCCGGCTATCGCCTAAACATCCCGCGCATGTTCGCGGCGCTGCTGCTCTTATCGGTAGCCGGCATCGTGATCTTTTATCTGCTCTCGCTCATCAATTATCTGGCGCTGCGGCGCTGGCACGAAAGCGCGCTGGAGCAGGAACGCTAATTCTCTTTCGGCAAAGCCATCGCCAAAACACGGGCGACGTGAATGGCATCGCGCCCGGCGCCGTCGTGGATTTGATGCCGGCAGGACGTGCCGTCGGCAACGATGATGGCGTCATCCGGCGCCTTGCGCACGGCCGGCAACAATGACAATTCGCCCATGGCGCGCGACACCTCGATCGTGTCGGCGTGATAGCCGAACGAGCCCGCCATGCCACAGCAGCTCGATTCGATTTTCTCAACGTCGAGATCGGGAATGAGCTTAAGCGCTGTCTCGACGGCGCTCATCGTATCGAATGATTTTTGATGACAATGGCCGTGCAGCAGCGCGCGCTTTTTCACCGGCGTCAGTGGTAAGTCGAGTTTTCCCGCCGCCGCCTCACGCGCCAAGAATTCCTCGAATAAGAGCGCCTTAGCGGCGACCTGGCGCGCGGTCTCGCTCTGCACCAGCGACGGGATCTCGTCGCGGAAGCTGAACAGGCAGCTTGGTTCGAGGCCGATGACCCGGATGCCCTTGCTCACATACGGCGCGAGCGCGGCCAATGTGCGCTCGGCTTCCCGGCGCGCCTCTTGGGTTTTGCCGATGGAGAGGAACGTGCGGCCGCAGCACAGCGGGCGGTCGCCGTCAGGCGGCATGGCAAAATGCACGCGATAGCCGGCGGCGGCGAGGACAGCGAGCGCGGCGTCGATGTTTTCGCGTTCGAAGTAGCGATTGAACGTGTCGACAAACAAAACAACTTCGCCTCTCCCGCTTGCGGGGGAGGCCGGATCGCGAAGCGATCCAGGAGGGGGGCTGCGTTCGGAGTCTCGGGGCTCCCGGCCCCCTCCCCGCCCTCCCCCGCAAGCGGAAGAGGGAGAAGGATGTTGCGTCGTCGCGAAAATAATCGGCGCGCCATCGGGGCAGGCTACGCTGCGCGCTGAATCCCGCCACCGCTTCCGATAGTTTCGCTGCGCCCGGAACGACATCGCGCAAGTTCAGCAGCCAATGCAGCCGCGCTGCGTAAGGCGCGTAGCGCGGCAGATAGCCGACCAGCCGGTCGTGCAGCGTGAGACCGAATTTTTCCGCCCGCGCACGCAACACTTCGATCTTCATCCGCGCCATATCGACGCCGGTCGGGCATTCGCGGCGGCAGGCCTTGCAGGAGACGCAGAGTTGGAGCGTCTGCGCCATGTCACCTGAGGTCAGCGCATCCGGCCCAAGCTGGCCGGTGATGGCGAGCCGCAGCGAATTGGCGCGGCCGCGCGTGACGTCGCGCTCGTCAAGGGTGACGCGATAGCTCGGGCACATGACGCCGCCCGCGAGCGCGCGGCAGGCGCCATTGTTGTTGCACATTTCGACCGCGCCCTGGAACCCGCCGCCCGCGCCGGGATAGGCCGACCAATCGAGCGCGGTCTTGAAGTCTTCGGCGCGATAGGCCGGGCCGTAGCGGAAATTCGTGCGATCATCGAATTTCGGCGCCTGCACGATCTTGCCGGGATTGAACAGGTTTTGCGGGTCGAACCGGTCCTTAACTTCCTCGAAGGCATGCACCAGTTCGGCGCCGAACATCTTTTCGTGGAATTCTGAGCGCACGATGCCGTCGCCGTGCTCGCCGGAATGCGAGCCCTTGTATTCGCGCACCATGGCGAAGGCTTCTTCGGCGATGGCGCGCATGGCGCGAACGTCCTTGTCGAGCCGCAGATTGAGCACCGGCCGCACATGCAGGCAGCCCACCGCGGCATGGGCATACCAGGTGCCGCGCGTGCCGTTTCGCTCGAAAACCTCGTTGAGCCGCGCCGTATAGTCGGCGAGATGCTCCATAGGCACGGCGCAATCTTCGACGAAAGAGATCGGCTTCCCGGCCTCCTTCATCGACATCATGATATTGAGGCCCGCGGTGCGCACTTCGGTGATCGCGGCCTGCAATTTCGCGTCGCGCACTTCGACCACGCCGCCCCATTTGGCGCCGGCCTTGTCCCAGGCGATGCCGAGATCGCCGATGAGCTCGGAAAGCGCTTGCAGCCGCCGCAAATTCTCATCGTCGTCCTCGGCGAATTCGACGAACAGGATCGCTTCCGGATCGCCGCGCAAAAAGGCATCGATTGTCGGCTTGAACATCGCGATGTCGCAGGCAAGCCCGAGCATGGTGCGGTCGATCAGTTCGACCGCGATCGGACCGAGCTTCACGATATGCTGCGCCGCCGCCATCGCTTCGTGGAAGCTGCCGAAATGGCAGGCGCCGACAACGCGGCGGCCGAGAAGCGGAGCGAGTTTCAGCTCGATCCTGGTCGAGAACGCGAGCGTGCCTTCGGAGCCGACCAGAAGATGCGCGAGATTGATGTCGTTACGTCCCGGCACCAGCGCGTCGAGATTGTAGCCGCCGACGCGGCGCTGCACTTTCGGAAATCGCCGCTCGATCTCGGCTGACTCGCGCGCGGCGATGGCAAGGAGGTCGCGCACCAGAGCTTGCGGCACGTTGACGCCAGCGTCACCGATGCGGCCGAAATGCGCCTGCGTGCCGTCGGGCAGCACGGCATCGATCGACAGCACGTTCTCGCGCGTATTGCCGTAAGCGCAGCGAGCGGGCGCCGCAGGAATTATTGCCGACCATGCCGCCGATGGTGGCGCGCGACGCCGTCGAAATGTCGACCGGGAACCACAGGCCGGTCGATTTCAGCTTGCGGTTCAGGTCGTCGAGCACGATGCCCGGCTCGACCACGCAGCTTTTGTTGACGGTATCCACCTCGATCACGTTGTTGAGGTGCCGCGAGCAATCGATCACCAGCGCGCGATTGACGGTCTGTCCGGCCTGCGACGTGCCGCCGCCGCGCGGCGTCACCGGCACGCTTTCGTCGCGGCAAATTCCGATCGCCCGATCGGCTTCCTCGATCGTGCGCGGGACGACGACGCCGAGCGGCATGATCTGATAGTGGGATGCGTCCGTGGAATAGCGCCCACGCGTAAATGCGTCGAAACGCACCTCGCCGGCCTGTTCGGCCTTCAGGCGGCGTTCGAGCGTGGGTCGTAGAACAGAAGCCATCGATAGTCCTGACGGGCGTGACGGTCATCGCCACCAAGCGAAGCTGCCGGTGGGATAGCAACGCATTTCAATCCGGTCCACATCCGCGAGGATTTTCGGGTCATTCGAACCGCCAAACTATGGTATGCTTATTGCCCTGCGGCGATTGATCGGCGCCTGGGGCTGGACCGATGACCTCCGACTTCGTACGGCGCGCGGGATTTACCCTTGGCGCGCTCCTGATCTACCGCCTCGGCTGCAACATTCCGTTGCCCGGCCTCAATTTCGAGGTGATTGAGCGGATTTTCCGAACGCAAGTGGCGCACGGCCCGAACGCCTGGCTAATGCCCTTGAGCGGCATTTCGCGACTCGCGATCTTCGCGCTCGGTATCACGCCGTATATTTCAGCGGCCATCCTATTGCAGCTCAGCGGCATCGTTTTCAGCCGTCTAAAACTCCTGCAATCGCAGGGCGAGCGCGGCCGGCAAATCTTGCGCAGGCTCACGTTCTGCCTGACCATAGGCCTAGCGGCCTTTCAGGCCTATGGCGTCGCGCATGCCCTTGCGGGAGTAAACGAGGGAGTAAGCGGCACGAGCGCCGTCGAAAATCCTGGATGGCTGTTTCTAACGTCGACCACGCTCACCTTGACGGGTGGCACCGTATTTCTGGCCTGGCTCAGCGAGCAAATCACCGCGCTCGGTCTCGGCAACGGCATCGCGCTTATTCTTTTGTCCAGTACGGTGGCATCGCTGCGCGACCCGATTTCGACGATCATCAATTTGAGTGAACGCGGATCACTGTCGAGTAATACTCTGCTGAGCTTGATCGGAACCCTTGTCATTACCACCGGTGCGGTCGTCGTGTTCGAGCGCGCGCGGCGGCAATTTCCAATCGACTATGCTAACCGTCAGATCGGCGATCGCGTGTTTGAAGGCTTGTCGTCGGCTCTGCAGATCAAGCTCAACCCTGCAGGAATTATTCCGGCCTTGCTCGCTTCGTGGGTGCTCGGCATCGCAATTGCAATTGCCAGCCTCGTCGCCGACCAGGACCTCATCATCAAGCATCTGGTGCCGGGACAGCCAGTTTATTTGCTTTTGTATGCAATACTCATATTCGTCTGCACGCTTTTCTACACGGCTTACGTATTCAGCCCTGAAGAAGCTGCAGAGCATCTGCAAAAGCAGGGCGCTGTGCTTCGGTCAATTGCGCCGGGAGAAGCCACCGTCGCCCATCTCGATGCGGCCGTGTCACGCATTGCCCTGTTCGGTGCTGCCTGTCTCACGGTGATCTGCCTCCTGCCCGCCATATTAACGTTCTACCTGCACGTCCCGTTCTATTTGGGCGGCCTCCCATTCCTCATTCTTGTCGGCACGGCCCTCGATTTCGATCATCAAATCAGAGGTTATCTACGTTTTTCGGGCATAGCCCGTCGTCCCTAATGGGCTTGACCAGGGCATCGCATTCGCTATGTGAACCCCCACGAGCCGACACTACGAGCCAACTCCACAAGCCACTGGCGCTTTCGGACACGCGCCGCCGGGGCCAAATCGAAAAGTCCGAAGGAGCTTCGACTATGCCGCAGAACACCTCGCGCGCCGCCGGGCGTCATTTCCTGCAAATCCCCGGGCCGACGCCGCTGCCCGATCGCGTGCTGCGCGCGATGGACATGCCGATCATCGATCATCGCGGTCCGGAATTCGCCAAGCTCGCCAAGCGCTGCCTCGACGGTATCAAGACGATTTTCAAGACCGCCAATCCGGTCATCATCTATACCGCGACCGGCACCGGCGCCTGGGAAGCAGCGCTGGTCAACACCCTGTCGCCCGGCGACAAGGTGCTGATGGTCGAGACCGGCCAGTTCGCCACGCAATGGAAGACCATGGCGGGCAAGCTCGGCTTGAAGCCCGAATTCGTTCCGGGCGATTGGCGCACCGGCGTCGATCCGACGGTGATCGAGGAGCATCTGCGCAAGGACAAGGCGCATGAGATCAAAGCGGTGTGCGTGCTGCACAACGAGACCGCGACCGGCTGCCTGACGCCGATCGATCCGATCCGCAAGGCGATCAATGCCGCGAGCCATCCGGCGCTCTTGATGGTCGACACTATCTCTTCGCTGGCCTCGACGGACTACCGGCATGACGAATGGGGCGTCGACGTCACCGTCGGCGGCGCGCAGAAGGGCCTGATGCTGCCGCCCGGCATGTCGTTCAACGCGGTGAGCGACAAGGCGCTGGCGGCATCGAAGACCTCGAAGCTGACCAAGTCGTTCTGGGCCTGGGACGACATGCTGACGATGAACAAGCAGGGCTTCTTCCCCTACACGCCGGCGACGCAGATGCTGCAAGGGCTCGCGGTATCGCTCGACATGCTGCACGAGGAAGGCCTCGACAATGTGTTCGCGCGCCATCACCGGCTTGCCGAAGCGACGCGTCGGGCGGTGCGCGCCTGGGGGCTCGAGATCCTCTGCCGCGACGCGAAATATTATTCGCCGACCATCACCGCGGTGCTCCTGCCCGACGGCCACGACGCCGACGCGTTCCGCGCGCTGGCGCTGGAAACCTTCAATATTTCCTACGGCGCGAGTTTTGGCCCCTACGCCAAGAAATATTTCCGCATCGGCCATCTCGGCGACGTCAATGACGGCTGGCAGATCGGCGCGCTGGCGGCGACCGAAATGGCGCTGTCGCTCGCCGGCATCCCGCACAAGAAGGGCGGCGTGCAGGCGGCGATGGACTACATCGTCTCGGCGCATTCGAACGGAGCGCGGGTGGCGGCGGAGTAACGTCGCGTCGCGCGGCCTTCAAGCCAGGATGGCGCCGCTGGGCGGTGCCATCTCTTCATTGTTGCGCGCCAACCATTTTGCCTGAGAGGAATTTGAACTCAAGGACGGCCCAGAGGGCCGCCGCGGAACGCGGTGCGCCTTCGGCGCATCCTTGACTTCAAATTCCTCTCAGGCACGCTTTAGCCGTGCAAACAATGAAACAGTCTGCCTCATTCGAGCGAGGTGTCGATTCACGACAACGGCACGCTGCCGACCTGATCCTTAAACGCCGGCCGCGACGAGATCGCGGCATACCAGCGCTCGAAATTGCGCAGCGGCGGCCGGTCCGGCACGAGCTGGCGATAACGATAGGCCATGATGCCGACGGGAATATCGCCGAAGCTGAACGTATCGCCGGCAAGATAAGCGGTCTTGCCGAGCTGTTCGTCCATCATGCTCATGGCAACGGTGCTTTTCTTTTTCCCGTCCTCGATCTCGGCGTGATTCCGCTTCTCCGGCGGCGTCCGGATCATGCCCCAGAAAACAGGTGTGAGCGCCGGGCCGGCGACCGACAACTGCCAGTCCATCCACTTGCTCGCCAGCGCGCGCCCGCGCAGGTCGGCAGGTTCGAGCACCGCCGATTTATGCTTGGCGGCGAGATAGCGCACGATGGAATTGGATTCCCACAGTGTAAAGCCGTCTTCTTCCTCAAGCGTCGGCACCAGACCGTTCGGATTCATGGCGAGATATTCGGCGTCGCGATTCTTGCCGAAGGCGCCGCCGACATCGATGCGCTCGTGCGGCAGGCCGATTTCGCCGATGGCCCACATCACCTTCTGCACGTTCGACGAGGTGTTTCGTCCCCAGACTTTGATCACGATTTTTCTCCCGAACTCGTCATGGCCGGGCTTGTCCCGGCCATCCACGTCTTTGCGTGCCGCACATCCTGAAAGACGTGGATGCCCGGGACAAGCCCGGGCATGACGCTAGTGAAGCGGCACGGCAAATCAATCAATCCGCCGCGCTTCTTCCGGCAGCATGATCGGAATGCCATCGCGGATCGGATAAGCGAGCTTGGCCGCGCGTGAAATCAGTTCCTGCTTCTCGGCATCGTATTCCAGCGGGCATTTGGTCAGCGGGCAGACCAGGATTTCCAGAAGTTTTGGATCGACGCTGTCGGGGGGACGATCGGACATGAAGGAGCTCCGATGAAAAATTTCACTGCAATGGCGTTTCGCCGGTCTTGCCCTTGGCAAGTTCGATTTCGGTGACGGCGACCAGGATCTCGGCGCGCGTCTTCAAGTCCGGCGCTTCGAGCATCGCCTGTTTCTCGGCGGTGTCATAGGGCGACATCATCGCCAGCGCGTTGACCAAGGCCTCGTTGGGCGCATTCTCGATTCCCTCCCAATCGGCTTTGAGATTGTTGGCCTTGAGGAACGAAGTGAGCGCGCGCAACAGCGATTTGCGGTCGACCTCGTCCTCGCCTTTGCGCGCGGTGAAATCGCCGATGAAGGGCCGATAAGTGACGCGGCACTGTCGATAAGGTGTCGTGACGGCAAGCTCTTCCTCGATGCGAAAGCGCGCGACGCCGGTGAGCTGAATGAGGTAACGGCCGTCGCCGCTCTCGGCGAATTGCGTCATACGGCCGACGCAGCCGACGCGAAACAGATGCGGCTTCTCCTTATCGGGACCCGGATGCGCGGGGTCGGGCTGGATCATGCCGATGAGGCGATGCGGCGAACGCAAGGCATCGTCGGTCATCGCCAGATAGCGCGGCTCGAAAATGTTGAGCGGCATCTGGCCGCGCGGCAACAAGAGCGCGCCCGGCAACGGGAACACCGAAATCACCTCGGGCAGATCTTCCGGGCCTTTGTAGTTCGCATTCATCGGCATGCCCGTAATCCCATGTCCCGTCACCCTGAGGTGCGAGCAAAGCGAGCCAATCACGTCGGCTTTTGCCGACTTGACCATCAAGCATGCGAAATCGGGCGAGCCCGATTTCGTTAGGGCGATGGCAAGTCCGCCGACCTGAACATTTCGAAATCGGCATACCGATTTCGATTGCCCCTCGGCCGTGCATCCTTCGAGGCCCGCGCTGCGCGCGGGCACCTCAGGATGACGGAATAAACGCAACGTTACGCGAACAGTAGCGACGATAACCGCCTGCGGCCTTCGATCGTAGCTTCGTCCGCCGGCCCCCAGGCGTCGAAGAACTGGACGAGCTGCTTGCGGGCGCCGTCGTCGTTCCATTTGCGGTCGCGCTTGACGATAGAGATCAGGTGTTCGAGGGCGTCGTGCCGCTGGCCCTTGCCGTTGAGCGCGAGCGCAAGATCGAAGCGCGCCTGGTGGTCGAGCGGATTGGCGGCGACTTTCTGTTCGAGCTCGGCGATCGGCCCAAGGGTCTTGGCCTGTTCGGCAAGTTCGAGGGCTGCGCGCGCGGCGGCAACCGCTGAGTCGTTGCGCTTGCCCTCCGGGATCATCGAAAGCGTCTGCTTCGCCTGATCGAGCGCGCCGGTTGCGACATAGCTGCGCGCAAGACCTGAGAGCGCCGGCACATTGGCGGCATCCTCAGCGAGGAGCTGCGCGTAAAGCTCGGCCGCGCCCGCGGCGTCGCCTTCGGCGAGCGCCGTATCGGCCGCCTTGAGCAGATCCTTGGCCTCACCGCCGATACGATCCTTGGTCAGGCGCTCGAGAAAGGCGACGACCTGGCTCTCCGGCAGCGCGCCCATGAAGCCGTCGGCCGGCTGGCCGTTGACGAAGGCGATCACGGCCGGAATCGACTGAATGCCCATCTGGCCGGGGATGGCCGGGTGGTCGTCAATGTTCATCTTGACGAGCTTCACCTTGCCCTTGGCCGCCTTGACCGACTTTTCAAGGATCGGCGTGAGCTGCTTGCATGGCCCGCACCACGGCGCCCAGAAATCGACCAGCACCGGCTGGCGCTTGGATTCCTCGATGACGTCTTTGACGAAGGCCTGTGTCGTCGTGTCCTTGATGGACGTATCCGCAACCGCGGTTTGCGCTTCCTGCAACATGTTTCCTTGTCCTGATGCCCGTCTCGCCCGTGCGCCGGCAGAGATATGCCCTATTCGCCCCGTTAAATGGGAAGAAAACCGCCGAAATGCAATCGGAACCTTATTCCGCGCCGGTCAGGACCTCGATCCGCGGCGGATGTCCTGTGGCTTTTAGGAATTTGACCAGATCCTGCCGGGAAATCGTCGTTGTCCCCGTATTCGTCAGCGGATGAAAGTGTAGCGCCTCATGCTTCATCAAGGCGGCATCGAGCACCACGGTGACGCGGCGCGCCGTGTCATTGATGACGGAGAACGGCGTCACCGACCCGGGCTCGACGCCGAGAAGCTCGGCCATCAGCTCGGCCGAGCCGAACGAGAACCGGCCGCTGGCACCGAGAAGCCGATGCAGCGATTTGAGCTCGATCGCCGTGTCTTCCTGCGCCACGACGAGAAAAGGCACGCCCTTCTTGTCGCGGATGAAGAGGTTCTTGGTATGCCCGCCCGCGGCGGCCCCGCGCAGCGCCCGGCCCTCCTCGACGGTGAAGACAGCTTTGTGCCACCCGGTCTGGTGCAGGATGTCGAGGCTGGCCAGATAGGCGAAAAGGTCGTCAGGCGAGGCGGGCATGTCCGCCTTCATAGACGCAGAGCAGGATCCCGAAAAGCATGCCCAAAGCATGCCCCTGGCACTCGATCCGAGGGCGCAGGCCGGTTTCCCGCCTTCGCGAAGCCCGCTTCGGCGGGCGAAGGAAGGTCGGTTAAGATCATGCCCCACTGAGGGATTTCGGCCGTGGTTGCAAAACTGGGCCGGCTTTGGCATAGCTTGCCCCCCGGTCACAGCTTGACCGTGGCATTACCCTTCTCGGATGCGGGTGTAGCTCAGGGGTAGAGCACAACCTTGCCAAGGTTGGGGTCGAGGGTTCGAATCCCTTCGCCCGCTCCAATAATCAAATCAATAGGTTAGGTCCGGTTTTCTGCCCTCAAAAATCGCCGGGCACAGTTGTAAAAGGTAGCCTACGGGTAGCTTTTACCATCCACAGGAAAAGCTCAGCCTTTCGGCCACAGTGCTCGCCGACCCCGTGCCATACGACCACGCCAGGATGAGGACTTGAGTTTCGTCTTCGCGGTGTACTCATAAAACCCGGCCCGATGTCCGCTTAAATTCAAAAGCGACCGAAAGACTGCGCCGCCACGAAACGACGCGTTGGGCCATTAGGCGACATTGCGGTGGTCCTGTCTCTAGCTGGCTCGGGTCCACTTTGCCCGAGTGAATTGTAGGCGCATACCGACCCGTTCCATATTGCGATGACTAGACGAAAGCGGCTCGGCGCCACTGAAAACGAGATCAGCCCCGGCGAGACCGGCGTCGCGTATGCGCCGCCGCAGCAGCGCGACCTGGAGGCCGCGGCAACGGAACGAAGGATCGGTTGCCGAGTCCGCCAGATAGCTAACGCCGTTATGGACATAGAGAGTCGCAGCGGCGGCAGGTCGCCCATTCACGCGTGCGAGATAGAGCGACCATCCCGCCTGCTCCAACCAGGGCCTGACGTTACTCTTGAAACGGGCATGATCCTTCTCGGGGATGCCCCAACCGGCGACATAGGCGTCGAGATAGTCTTCCAACGCCTCTGCGGTGGCTACCAGCTCGATCGCTCCACCGTCATCTGCATATCCAGCAGCGCCCGGCTTGCCAATCAACGAGGCGTGAAAGCTCGATTGGTAGAAGCCAAGTCGAGCTAACTCCTGACCGAGGTTCTGATCGTATTGTCCAGGTACAAGTTCGAACGTTGGCTTGATGTCGTGCTCGGCGTACCAGCGCGCCAGCGGTTCGATGTGATGTTCGTGACCCGAACAAAGCCCAACGACCCGACAGAAGGGCGGCAAGCGCGCCATCAGCGCAACGGCGCCCTCATCAAACCACCGATAGGCGATACCGATCGGGTTGCCCTGGATGCCTTCGAGCACTTTCATGCGGGAAACCGTATAGGAAATATCCGCTGCCAGCGTCCGCCGGACTACATCGACCGAGGGGATCAACGTATCGCTCATCACGCCTTCAACGGCTGCCCGCACACGATCCTGTGCCCGTCAATGGTGGTTACGACAATCTCACGCATTCCATAGTGGGTATCCTTGGGCGCAGAGCAGACCGCTCCACGCGCAGCAAATTCGGCATGCAAACTATCTACATCACCGACCTCCAAATAGCCGAACCAATTGTGAGAGCCAAGCGCGCTCGGGTGTATGTCGGTAGGGCATCGGCCCAGCATTATCCTAACGCTGTCCCTCTCGGCTAATCGCCAATCCGTTGCATTCTCCCAACTGATACGGAAGCCAAGAACGTCGCCAAAATACTGGGCGCTCTTGTTAATATCAGGAACAGCGAGCACGAAGGCCCAAGGCGCCATTTTTGACTGCATGGTGGCTCCTCCCCGATTGACCGGAGCAAAAGCTCCTGCGTTATGATTTAGCTTTGCGCGAGACGATCGACGACCAGCTGCGCTGCCTGCATGCATATGCCGAGGCGTGTTGCCGCGACAACCGAGGCGCGCTCGACGCGATCGCCGACGCGCTTGCAGCGCGGCGGCATCTCGATGGGGGGAGATCAAACGGCTGTTCACGCAAGCAGGTGGGCGGCGAACCATCCGCGTCGAAGCAGATCTCGTCGATCAGTTGTTCAATTCGAGCGAGAAACGTCTTGCCAGAATGCTCCTACTGTTGGCGAACTTCGGTAAGGAAAGCAAACCGGAGCCGATTATCGGCAAGATCAGCCAGGAAACCCTAGCGGAGATGATCGGAACGACCCGATCCCGCGTGAGTTTCTTCATGAACAAATTTCGAGAACTGGGCTTCATCGACTACAACGGCAGCGGCCTGGAAGTTCACAGCTCATTGTTAAATGCCGTTTTGCACGACCAGCCACAAATCAAGACTTGATGCAGCGGTTAGCCTTGGAAACAGGCGAGTACCGAGCGGCCTGTTACTATTTACAGTGGCTGGAAGGCGCGGCGCTCGTTAGTCTTGCGAGAGCGAATAGTCATCGCCTCCTTCATGTCCACCTGCACTTTCTCCCAAGCCGCGTCGGCTTCTGCTGCTAACCGGTCGCGCTTGTCCTGCCACTCCCGCCATAGGGTATGAAGGCGAATCGCCGTGCTGTTGGCGATGCGCGGCGCCCTGACTGCGCTATCGTACTCGTCGAGGGATGAAAGGCGCGACATTGATCCGTTCGCTTTATGCTTGGCGTTCAGATAATGCCGCTAGACATTTCTCAAGTTCGCCTTCAATCTTGAATCATCCGTTGAGAACCACACGGGGATGCCTTGTCGACTAGAGCCTGTTGTTTGCGTCGCTGTGGCTAGCTTGTCTTACCATTTCGTCGGTCAACAGCTTTTGCAATAGCTCTCGCTTTGCCGTGTCAGTTTCCGTCATCAATAGAGTGGTGAAGCGCACGATGTTCTGGCGCTCGACGAACTTGTCCGTGGAAGTGTCCATGCAAGCCTCCGTCCGCTCGTAACCACGTGAAAATTAAGACCCCAGCGGTTGGGCACGTCTGGGAACAAACTCGGGCGCAGAGATTTGGGTCCATTTTTAATTTTGAGCCGAGCGCTTTTCTAAAACTGTATAATATAGCTCGGTGCAAACTGGCCGCGGATAAGTGGAACAACTCCACCTAGCGGCATTGCCGTAATTTAAAGGAACCCACATCCACGCGCTCGTTGGCGCGATGGCCGGTTCGGGGGGTCATTAGCTGCCGCGCGGCGGCTTTCGGGGGGCAAATCGGACATCCCGACTCGGCTGCGCCGCTGTGCGAGTGAGCATTTTTGAACAGTTTTCGAGCTTAACTAGGGTGCTTAGCTCAAGCAAGAAAACAATGCGTCGCGATGCGGATCGACTGACCTACTGGCGTTGATATAGGTCAACAATCTTTGGATGAATGTGAAAACATTTTGTGTAATTGACTGCGTCAACAATGGAGATGGCCTTGAAGCGGATAGTTTTTGCAGTTGGCCTGTTAGCGCTCGGTTCTGTAGCGTCGAAGCCCGCCCAAGCAGATTTCGCCGTGGTTAGGTTCGAAAGTGGAGCGTGCCGCGTGTGGGTCGATAGCTCGTCCGAGCCGTGGGGCGGAACGTTTCTATGGTGGAGACGCTGGCACCATTTGCATCGTTGGACATACCATACCAACAGTTGGGACCGGGCAGAGCGAAAGCTCAATTGGGCAATCGCTAATGGCTGGTGCCACCAGTAAACAAATAGCTCCCTCATCCAACTTCTCATTTGCCGCCCGCCAGTTAAAGGCGGGCGGCGTTAGTTTATTATCCAACGAGGTGATCGAATAAGCCGCTACATGACCGTTATGAGTCTTGGCCGTGTCAAAACCTTTTGCGGCGAGGCCCGAATTAGGTGACGCGATGCCGCTTTTTCCGGGTTTGACTATGCTCGGATTGCAGCCATCAGCGGCTGGATGCCCATGATGTTCATCACCCGGGTGAGATTGTAGACGAGCACGTGGAGTGCCATCTCGGTGGCGACCTTGGGCAGGCGTTTCATCAGGAATGCGTCGCGCCCATCCTCATCTTCAGCGTGCCGAAGGGATGCTCGGCCGTTTCGCGACGCTGGCGCATTGCGTGCGGGTTCCTATCGAGGCGCTTCTGCACCGCCTCCAATATGTGCTCATGTTCCCAGCGCGTGATCCGTCGCTCCTTGCCAGTGGTGCAGCGCTGTTTGATGGCGCAGCTCTGACAGGCGTTGGTCCAGTAGCGGTGCAGGACTAGTCCCTTTTCCTCATTGGTGAAGTGGTAAGCGAGCTTTTCTCCGACAGGACAGCGATACACATTCTCATCGCTGAGATAGATAAAGTCCTGCTTGCCGAAGCGACCTTTGGCCTCAATGCCAGAGGTGATCCGGCTTGGGAAGCGTAACGGTGATTCCGGCTTGATCGCACGCCAGAATTTGCTCGCTACTGAAGTAGCCCCGATCGGCAACGGCTTGCAGTTCATCGACGCCAATGACGGCGTCGACACGCGGTCCTTGCAAGCCTATCTTGGGCACAAGAACATTCAAAACACGACGCGCTATACCGCCTTGGCGTCGGATCGTTTCAAGGGTTTCTGGCGTGACTGACTAGCGCGCACGACTTCGTCGTCTTGCGCAATCTTCTTTGCTGTCATCCAACGATGTTCGTTGATCCAGCCGGTTGCTTCTTTTTCAGATGGAAAGTGGCCGAAGAAGTGGATCGAGCCATTTGGCCAAGTGATGCGAACGGTCCATCGACCGTTCCGTTCAACTGCCGTCAGCTCGGTTCTTTCGCCCATCTGCATGCCACAGATCAAGATGTAAACGGGTGGCATTAGGTGTGGCCCCGAAGCGCCTGCTATCTGGGGTCAGGCGGCCGGGCCACTTGGCGTCCTTGATCGTGGGGCGAGCCGGACGCACGTACATTCCAGCACAGTCATGCCCACAACTACAAGCAGGCCGCAGCCTGGGAACAAATAGCCACCTCCTGCGATTGCTATCCGTCAATTTAGGGAGGCTCTATTTGGGAGCGAAAGTCCTTGATCCGGCGCGGGGCAGAGAGACTTCACGCAGCATCTAGCTGTCCGAAACGATCATAATTGAGGAAGACCCGGGGCGCCCCTGGGTCGTATGCACGCTATTACAGGGGCCCGTTCGCGAATAGGCTTGAATAAACGGGAAACCTTCGGATGAGCAGTCTTCGACCGAACGCTATCACCATAATCGATTCTAACGGCGTGGGCAGAAACGCTTCCGTTGAGGATGTCCGCACGCGGATTTCTACGGGGCGTTTCTTTTGGCTCGACATCTGTGACGCGGAGGCATCGCTTGCTAGCCAATTCCTTTGCCAGATGGGACTAGCCGAGGCCGATAGGGCTCAGGCTCTCAGATTTGACCAAACTGGGCGCATTTCAATCGGCCGGCACGGCATCCGTGCCGTCACTTGGTTGGCAGACCCTCCGAAAGAACATCAGATCGAGGTCCATTTCCTGTCCTGTCCAAAATTCATATTCACGATCTGGAATGGCGAGCCGCGCATCTTGGACGAGGCGCGCCAGGAATTCGCAGATCGGGTCGGGGGCGTTGAGACGGGTTCGTATCACGCGGCAGCGATCGTGCTGCAGTTGCTGCTCGCCACGCAAGATAATGAGATTAGAAGGGCGGATGAGGTGACTCATGCGGTGCGCCAGCAGTTGAAGGAAAACCCGAAGTCCGTCAGTTTCGATGAATTGAGCAGTCAATTGGATTTATTGAGAAGCGTCTGGCTGAAACTTGATCGCTATAGCGCTGCGGTTCGGTCAGCCGTTGTCGGACTTGAGGCCATCACCGGGATTGCCGAACGGGGTGTGGCGGAGCTGGACGATTACAGTGAAAATGTGGAGGATGTCACGAACAGGCTTTCGGAACGCTTTCACTGGGCCTCCGACCTCGTTCGGGATTACAGTACCGCTCTCGCAGAGCGGCAAGGTCAACAGATCAATCGGTTGACGGTCGTATCCATTATCTTCCTTCCGATTACCTTTCTGACAGGCTTCTTCGGGATGAATTTTGGCTGGATGGCCAGTCATCTCGCTAACACGACTAGCTTTATAGCCTTGGGCATTCTGCTCCCCGTCGTATGTGCGGTCACCACGATTTTATGGCTTCGCCGGCGCGGGCTGCTTTAAACAGCGGTTTCGACAAAATCTGAACTACCGACTTAATTTTGGCTGCGGTGTCCACTTTCGGGGGTAAGGCGGATATGCCGTGTTGACAGCACCGCGGCAGCTAAGGGCCATGTATGGACGGCGCCCGCGGTGCAAGAGGAATCTGACGTTTTGCGAAGCGTTCGGGTGCAGCCATGTATCCGGCCTGTTTTCGCTTGGAGGCTTGCCTCGTCGCGATGCGGCCGCTATGGCCGCTGGCCCTGATGTGATCCGCTGATCGGGTCCCAACCAAAAGCACGCGCTCAACTATCGCGTGGCCCTTAACGGGTTTTCCCGATCGACGGTCTCGACCGTTTCGCATCAACGTCGTCATCACCCCTGCAGTTCATATACGCACAGACGCAACCTCATCCTCCCATCGCCAGACCGCTTACGCCGCTGCCGCAAGCGCAGGCGCCCGATAGGTGCCGCCCTTGGCCAGCAACGCCCAGGCGATGCGCGCCATCTTGTTGGCAAGCGCCACCGCTACGACCCTGAACGGTTTGCGGCCGAGAAGCTGTGTAAGCCAGGGATACTTCTCTGGCTGCTGGCGCGCCCGTTTCAATACCGCATGGGCTCCAACCACCAGAATGCGTCGCAGATAGCGGTCGCCTTGCTTCGAGATCGGCCCGAGCTTCTGTTTGCCACCGGTCGAATCTTCGCGCGGCACGAGCCCGATCCAGGCCGCAAAGTCACGACCCGATCGAAAAACCTTCGGATCCGGGACGGTGGCGGCGATAGCGGTCGCGCCCACAATGCCTATCCCAGGGATGCTCTCGAGCCGCTTGCTCGCCTCGTTCGAGCGATGCTGAACAATGATCCGCTTCTCGATCGATCCGATCATCGTCTGCACCGCCTGAAGCCCCGCCGCCAACACGACTAGGCTGGTGTGAGCATCGACCGGCAAGCGCGCATCCTGTTCGCTCGCAATGATCCTCAGCAGTTCCTTGATCCCTTCGCGCCCTTGCGCAGCCACTATGCCGAGCTCGGCCATATGCGCCCGCAAGGCATTGATCAGTTGGGTCCGCTGCCGCATCAAAAGATCGCGCGTTCGATGCAGCATCAACTGGCCCTGCTGCTCGGCCGATTTAACCTGCACGAAACGCATCGTCGGCCGCCGCACCGCCTCGCAGATCGCTTCGGCGTCGGCGGCATCGTTCTTGTTGCGCTTGACGTAGGCCTTCACGTCCTTCGCCGGCATCAGCCGTACCTCGTGGCCAAGCTTTGTGAGCTCACGCGCCCAATAATGAGCCGTGGCGCAGGCTTCCATGCCGATAAGGCACCGCGACAAGGCTTTGAAGAATACCAGTACCTGGCTGCGTCGGAGTTGCTTGCGAACGACGACCTTCTCGCTGGCGTCGATCCCGTGAACCTGGAACACGTTCTTTGCGATATCCAAGCCAATCGTGGTAACTTGCATGTGGACGGCTCCCCTCAATGTGGTGCGTTCGACGCAACCACCCTTTGGCACATCGATGCCGTAGAGTGGGCGGTCGCGGTAGGGACGGAGATTACTCTCCGCCCCCCGCACAGATCCCGGCGGGCGCTGCTAACGCACCGGGCTCCCACCTTGGATGGTGACGAGGAACCGCTTCTCTGGCCACGGATGCAGGATGCGTGGGAACGGCAGGTACCGGTCAGCGATCGTCTTCATTCTCGTCCACGTAAGTCGACGTCTGTGGCTTCGACGCACCAGCGCGCCATGCCAACGTTCGATCACGTGATGACGGAATGCTGAGATCGCTGAGCCGCTCATCGGCACAGCATAGTAGGCCATCCAGCCGCGCAGGACCTGAGCAAGCCATTTGCCCTGCCCATCGATCCCGTCGTGGCGGGTCACCATGAGCTGCTCCTTGATCTCCCGAAGTTTGGTTCGCATGCGCTTGGCCATCGGCTTCCTTCCGAGCACGAAGCCGCTGCCATCCCGCCGGGCCGCGCAATAATGCTTGAACCCCAGGAAGTCGAACGTCTCCGGCTTGCCGAGGCCTCGAGCGCGGCGGTTCGCAATCGCGTGCCGACCAAACTCGATGAGCCGCGTCTTATCGGGATGAAGATTCAGTCCAAAACGAGCGAGCCTCGCCTTGAGATCGGCAAGGAATTGCTCCGCTTCGTGCCGATGCTCGAAGCCAACGATAAAGTCGTCCGCGTAGCGCACGACAATCACGTCGCCGGTGGCGCATCGCTGCCGCCACTGGTGGACCCATTGATCATAGACATAATGGAGGTAAATGTTCGCCAAGAGCGGGCTGATGACCGCGCCCTGCGGCGTCCCGTCCTCCGTCTCGATCACGCGTCCATCTTCGAGCACGCCTGCCGTCAGCCATTTGGCAATCAACCGGGTGATTCGGCGGTCGCCAATCCGATGCTCGACGAAACGGATCAGCCAATCCCGGCTGACCTTGTCGAAAAAGGATTGTACGTCGCAGTCGAGCACCCAGTTGATGTGTCGCCTGCCGATCCCGAACGCGAGTGCATCCAACGCTTGATGCTGGTTGCGCTTCGGCCGGAACCCGTAGCTGAAGCCCAGGAACTCCAACTCATAGATCGGCGTCAGGATCGCCACCACCGCTGCCTGGACGATCTTGTCCTCTACGGCAGCGACGCCGAGCGGCCGCTGTCTGCCATCTGCCTTCGGAATGTAGGTCCGGCGCGATGGCAGCGCTCGATACGCTCCCGTTTGAACGCGAGAGTGGAGGCCCGAGAGGTTCTCTTCGAGGCCTTCCACGTATTCGCTCCACGTCACCTCGTCGACACCCGGCGCGGCAGACTTCTTCAGACCGAAGAAGCTCGCCCGCAAAACGTCAACGGTGAGGTGATGCAGGAGCGCCGTCAGCTTGTCCTGTCTGTTCCTGATGACGGCTTCTCGTATGCGGGCCTGCGCTTGTGACACGGCTGCCCGGCTCTGCGTCCGGACCGTGCTTTGCAGTTCCGCATTCTCCTTGGCCCCGCCCCTTCGCTCCACGAGCTCCGCCGCAGCCGAGGCCGCTTTGTTCGCTCGCTTCTTTGCTACTTCGGGCAGGTCCGACTTCTCCGTCGCGCTCATCGTCGGCTACAGCCTCCGGCCTTCCCGACAACGTCCCGGCCACGACTGGCGGGGGCGGCGATGGAGATCTCCCGGTTCCCGTGCAAAAGGCTTCTGCGCATGCCAGGGTCTACGACGACGCGGGGTCGGCGTGTGTCTTGCGATATCGACACCAGCCGTGTTGCCTTCTGTGGGACGGAAAACATCAGCACCCCGAACTTGTCTTACGCCGCTCAATACCTCGCCTGCGCCCTCCCCTGTGAACGCTTCACGTTTGTCCTCGCGGACATCCGCGCATCACTCGGGGCCAGTGCGGTTCGCTACTCCTTCACCGTGACGGACTTCCACCGTCTACCTCTTGCCGGTCTCCCGGCGCACCCGTCCACAACATCATAAGCAGACATCACCATGCTTATTCGATCACCTCGTCGGCCGCGACTAGCTGGGCGGCAGGAGGAATCAAACCGAGGGCATTGGCCGTTTTGCCATTCAGCATTTGGAGACGGCCTCGACAGCGTGGTTTTCGTGCTGCCGCCACGCCTGCACGCCATCGGTCAAGCGCTCATAGAAATAGGCGGGATCCACCACAGCCCCCATCCCACTATCTTGCATTCTATCCCTTACATCGTCCCGTACACGGGCAAACGAAAAAGTAACCCCCCGGCTTTTCATCTCCTTGATGAAGGCCAGCAGCGCGTCACAAGCGCTGGTATCAATGAAATTCACCGAACTGAAGTCAAGAAGCACATGTCGCGGCGGCGAGCGGCTCGCCTTGAGCGCTGTCTTCAAATCATCCCCCATACGATCCCCGCTCGCGAAAAACAGATCGCCCCCGGCTCGCCAAATCAACAAGCCAGGAAACGTCAACGCCTCGGGATGGCGCTGGATATCGCGATAAGCTTCCGTACCGGGCAGCTGGCCAAGCACCGCGCCGTGGGGATGCGTGGTTCGATAGATTAGTATCAGCAACGACAACATTACGCCGAGCCCAATACCTTGCAGCACGCCCAGCGTCAGTTCGCCTACGATAACCGCTGCGGCAATTGCAAACTCCAGGCGGCTTCGCGCGAACAGAGTTCGCAGATAGTCAGGTTTCGAGAGGTGCAGCATGGCCGCAATGACGATAGCGCCGAGCGCCGGTTGCGGCATGCCCCGGAACAGGGGCGTTAGAAAAATTAGCGTGAGGAAGCAAAGTACGGCCGCAATAAGGTTGCCAACTTGCGTGCGGGCTCCAGCCGCCATGGCGACGGAAGTCTTGGAAAGGCTGCCGACGACGAGGAAGCCACCAAACAGGCCGCTTAGTATATTGGCCGGCCCATGTGCGATCAGTTCTTGATTCGGATCGATGTCGCCTCCTCCGTGCATCGCCGCAGCCTTTGCCCCGCCAAGCGCTTCGGCATAGCCGACCATGACGATGGCGAGCGCCCCAGGCGTAAGTTCCAGCAATATCGTCGGGTCGAGATTGGGTAGCGTCAGGTGGGGCAGGCCGGAGGGCAGGTTGCCGACCACATGGACTCCGGCATGTTCTCCACCGAGCAAGCCAACCACGATCGTGGCCGTCACCATGACGACGAGCGCTGCGGGCAAGCTGGGCGCGACGGAACGGAGCAACTGCATGGCAGCCAGGCTAAGCACGCCGGTCAGCACCGGAACAAGCGAAGCGTCTGACAAGTGCCCGACTATATCCCAAAGTTTTGCAAAAAAGTTGCCGGACGTACCGGTGAAACCAAGCAGATGCGGCACTTGACCGACGATGGTAACGCAAACAAGGCCCTCGATGAACCCGCGCATCACCGGAGTGGGAATAAAGGCAGCGACCCATCCCATGCGCAATGCACCAAAGAAAAGAAAAAAGGCACCGATCAATACTGCAAGGGTTGAAGTGAGCGTGTTGAACTCAGCGGTCCCCTGCAACGCGACGGCACCCACGGTTAGAGCGGAAATCAGACCAGTTGCCGTGTCTGGCCCGACAACGAGAAGGCGCGATGTACCGAGTACCACGTAGGCAATCAATGGTGGAACGATTGTGTAGAGCCCCATAATTGGCGGCACGCCAACAATGCTTGAATAGGCCATGCTTTCCGGCACCATTACTGCCCAGAGCGCGAGTCCAGCCAATGCGTCCGGCAATAGCCAGGCACGCCTGTAGAGAGGAAACCAATCCAAGATAGGCAGCAGTCGATGTGCCATAGTGGCAGCGTAGACTGAAACTCGAGCATTGTGTCCGACTTTCATAATCGTTCCGCTATTCTGACAACCC
Source organism: uncultured Alphaproteobacteria bacterium (assembly GCA_963761185.1). Lineage (GTDB taxonomy): Bacteria > Pseudomonadota > Alphaproteobacteria > Rhizobiales > Xanthobacteraceae > BOG-931. Next base: position 1,236,355 of record CAVXFY010000009.1, on the reverse strand, counting down.
CGAGATACTGGCGGATGTGTCGAGCACTGGCTGCTGGCTGATCTTGAGGAAGCCGTCGGTCGGCCTATCAGCGCTGAATGTCCGCTTCTCTAATCGGCCGGTTGGGGTCAAGCACTTTCAGGCTATCCACCGCTTCAGTGTCAATGTCGCTCACGGGCTCGTGCTTCTCTTCGGAATCGGCACCAAGGCCCTTCCATCATGGGATCCGAGGACGAGGCGGAACAATCTATTGGGCGGCCTTGCCGTCAGATGAACGGCGGGATCAAGCGGACATGCGAACTCACCTCATCCATCGTCCCGCGAGGGACATCTTTCCACCGCAGGGTGGAACTCGAGTTTCCTCCTATCGGATTTGATCCGGTGCGGTTGTCATGCTGCTACCGCGGCCTGTTCCCGTGTCCAGCGGAACTCGGTGCCGTCAACCCAGATGCGGTGCATGATCACAGCCAATCGGCGGGCCAGCGCCACAATCGCCTTTTTCATCCCGCGGCGCCTGGCGATCTGCATCGCCCAGGCCTTGAGCCATGACCACTTCTTGGAACGCATCATGCTCTGAGCTGCTTCGTAGAGCATGACCCGCATCATCTCATCTCCACAGCGCGATATTCTGCCGTCCCAATCCACCTCGCCCGATTGATACTTGGCGCACGTCAGCCCAAATACTGCCCCGACGGACTTGGATTTGCGGAAGCGAGCCGGAATGTCGACGGTGGCGCGATAGGTCAGCGACACTACCGGACCGACACCGGGAACCGTCATCAGGCGCCGGCACACCTCATCGTCGCGGACGATGGCCAGCAACCGACGATGCAGGACGCCGATCTGCTCGCGAAGCACCCGCCGAACGACAAGCAGCGGTTCGACCAGCATAGCCAGGTCGGGCAGGTTCTCGACCAGCTCCTTGATGCGGGCCTCGAACTTCGCCGTCCTCACCATGCCCACCTTGAGCCCGAAGTTGCGTAAGGTACCGCGCAGGTCGTTATCGATGGCGATGGCCTTCGACTGCAGCAGTTTGCGATGGGTCAGCAGCATCCGCAGTTTCTGACTGCGTAACGTCTTCACGTGCACCGGGCGGTAAAGTCCCACCCTCATCATCTGTGCCATGCCGCGCGCATCGTTGCGGTCGGTCTTGTTGATCTGCGCCTTCAGCACCGCCCGCATGTGCCGCGTCTCGACGCAGATCACTGGCAAGCCCGCTTCGGCCAGAGCGCTGAACAGCCATTGCGACAGCGGTCCAGCTTCCAATCCAATCCGCTTGAAGCGGTAGGCCGGGTTCTTCAGCACCACCACTAATGCGTCAGGCTCGCTCGCCAACTTCACTTCGCGGACAATCTTGCCCGTCTCATCCACAATGCAGACGCTGGTCGCCTTGACCGAAACGTCCAATCCCGCAAAATGGTCCATGCTGCGCTTCTCCTTCTGATGCTTGAGGCCCGTAACCACGGTGACCTCGTTTCACCATCAGCCTGAAGCGCAGCACCCAAAATCTTCAGCCATCCACAAGCTGCCGGCCGATTACCCCATCTAATGGAATGGTCCGGCCGTGCTCCTGCCCCGCCAGCGATGGAAGCTGGCAAGGGGTGCCAAAGACAAGGAGCACGCCATGTCTGAGAAGTTGGACACCTCAATCGATTCCCCCGATCGCGGTCGACTGCCATTCGCGAATTGTGATTGGCACATTTGATCCGCATCAAAGCGGTCGGGCGAAGGACATGTACGTAATTAAAAATGCTGAAACACCGCGTTGATGTATCGGCTGAAAGCGCACAGTCTGACGGGGTAACCCCAAAAGCGGACATCGCGCAGCGTCATCGCAATGTCCGTATTTGGCCCTGCGCGCCCTTCGTGCGCTGGCGAAGCCGCACACGACACGCAAAAAGGAAAAAGGATGCCTGCATCCAACAAGGCAGCGGATCGCCTCAGTGCGGTTGATAACGAAGGCGAGAGATATACCGTTATCGAGCTAACGCAGCGATCCATATTCAGACGAGTTAAGCGTCACGTATTGCTCGGCGGCGAGAAGGTCAATCGTCTCAAGGATGGCACTTTCCAAATCTCCGGGACGGGCAAAATTCTTAGGAAAATCAGCTAATGAAGCTTTGGGTCATGCAGCCTGCCTCGCCACCCTGATTGCCGCTTGAATGGTCCTCGGTGCTTTTTCGTTGAATGTCTGCGTCACGGACGATGAGTTGCCGATAATCGATGCGCTCCAATTGAAACGTCATCTGCAGCGCGATCGAAACATCGCGGCCGGCGGCTGCATCGTCTAGACGCCGCGCCACGGCCTGCAATGTGTCTTGCTGTTGCCGCTCCTTCGGAATGGGCTTGAGGAAATCGTGCACATCGGCGAGCGTCGTGAGGCGCAGAAATTCCTTGCCCTTGTCCAGAATGCTGAGCGGTCGGGGCAGGGCGCGCGACCAGTTCGGACGGGGCGGCATCTGCTTGCGCTGCGCTAAAATTGGACCGCGGAATTTTAATGGGACAAACGACGCTGGAACCGTACCTACGCGTGTGAGTTGTCCGTATGCCATCGGTTAGTGTGTCACTTGCCGGAGATGCCCATGACCCCCCGTCACGCAGCCGCGCTTGCCGTCGTCTACCTTGTGTTTCAACTTGCGGCCATTCCTTCGCGCGCCGAAAACCAAGATGATCACAATGCCTGTGTGAGTGACGCCGTGACCGTCTGCGGCCAATTCATTCCGGACCGCGAGCGCGTTGCGCACTGTCTGCTCGCCAGCGAGAGCCGCGTCTCTCCCGCCTGCCGCACCGCGCTAAAGCACTTTAAGTGAGGCTACGTTTCCGACGAGCGGCAGCTTACGTCGATCACATCCTCAAAGGCGAGAAGCCCGGTGATCTGCCCGTGCAGGCGCCGACAAAGTACGAGCTCATAATCAACCTAAAGACTGCCAAAGCACTCGGACTTAAGGGTCCGCCGATGCTGCTCGCCTCTGCCGACGAGGTGATCGAATGAGGTTTTTGTTCCACGCAGGTTGTCTCTTGTTGGCACATAAGCGACCTCGCGCGATGTCACGATTAAGTCCGGAAATGGGCGAAGAGCGGACCTGGAGAAAGCATCCAACGAGCGCGCGTTCAGGCGCTCGTGCCGTCTTGTGATCGAGCAGAGAATCCTCTCGGCAGTGTGACATCACCAAGATCCATCTCTTCGTCATGTAGGTCGTCGCTTTGGTCATCATGCAAGTTCAATGCTCCCAAAGGATCAGCGCACGCCTCGAACGGTGATTGAACGATGCACCTATTAACGCAACATGCCCTTAAGCCGCGCGCCGATGTCGACTGATTTGGTGGCTTTTGTGGTCTTTGTACCAGCCTCGCGCGCGGCAGGTGGCCAAGCACATTGCACGAAATGCTTGGTAATCGCGCGGGGGATGAACCGCGTTCGCACTGCATACATGTGCCGATCGCCATTCCCGCGCTGCTGGTGGACGAAGAAACGATGCGGCACTGAGCCACCCCCATTGAAGTGGTCCGACTTGAACGATGTGATTGGCATCAAGGAGGACCGATATGCCGAGGAAGAGATACAAGCCTGAAGAGATTGTCGCGAAGCTGCGGCAGGTAGATGTGCTGGTCTCACAAGGGACGAGCATGGCCGATGCGATCCGCCAGATCGGCGTGAGTGAGGTGACGTTTTATCGCTGGCGCCAGGAGTTCGGCGGGCTCAAGAGCGATCAGGTGAAGCGACTGAAAGAGCTGGAGCTTGAGAACAGCCGATTGCGCAAAGCCGTCTCTGATCTGACGCTGGACAAGCTGATCCTGACCGAGGCCGCCAGGGGAAACTTCTAAGCCCCGCGCGTCGTCGCGGCTGCATCGAGCACATTCGTGAGCACTTGCACGTCTCCGAGCGTCGCGCCTGTGCGGCGCTCGGGCAGCACCGCTCGACGCAGCGCAAGGTGCCGCGGGGCCGAGAAGATGCCGACCGTCTGACCGCTGACGTCGTCGAGCTCGCCCGCCAGTACGGCCGCTATGGCTATCGCAAGATCGCTGCCCTGCTGCGTCAGGCGGGCTGGTCGGTCAGCGACGGCCGGGTAGAGCGCGTCTGGCGGCGGGAGGGGCTGAAAGTGCCTTCCAAGCAGCCCAAACGCCGACGGCTGTGGCTGACCGCCGGCTCCTGCATCCGCCTGCGGCCCGAGCATCCCAACGACGTCTGGTCCTACGACTTCGTCGAGGACCGCACCCATGATGGCCGCAACTACCGCATGCTCAACGTGGTCGACGAGTTCACGCACGAGTGCCTGGCGATCCGCGTCAATCGCAAGCTCAAGGCGGTCGACGTGATCGACGTCTTGTCCGACCTGTTCATCCTTCGCGGCGTGCCTGGGCACATCCGGTCCGACAACGGACCCGAGTTCGTGGCCAAAGCGGTGCAGGAATGGATCGGCGCAGTTGGTGCAAAAACCGCCTACATCGAACCGGGCAGCCCCTGGGAGAACGGCTATGTCGAGAGCTTCAACGCGCGCCTGCCAGACGAACTGCTCAACGGCGAGATCTTCTACACGCTTCGGGAAGCCAAAATCGTCATCGAGAGCTGGCGACGGCACGACAACGCAATACGCCCGCACGCATCGCTCGGCTACAAACCACCCGCACCGGAGGTGTTCATGCCCGCATTCGCCGCGTGGCCGGCTTCGCTACGTCAGCCAGCTCCGCCGGCCACGCTGGCGCAACCGCCAGCGCTAAACTAACATTGGACCTGGACCACTCAATGTGGGCTGCTCACTTTCCATTTCCCACCGTCCGGTGACCGCGACGCTTAAAGCTCGGTGCTGTGCTTCCAGGACTACTCTGCCGCGCCGCTCCAATTAAGATGCCTATCTATGAGGTGGATGCCTGCGGCGCTCGCCCTCGATCGACAGTCATTGGTTCGCACATGGATTCAATTCTTACTCTGGTCGGCGCTCAGCCAACCGTGGCGTGATCGTTCGCAACAAGGCGATGAGCAGTGACTAATTCGAACTAATTCCCGTTTCATTAAGCCTCAGGTCACGCTCCATGCATCTGGGAGAACGCACACCAGTGTCTCCACAGCGCGGCCGCGGACAATTGTGAAAGTGTCGGCCCACCGTGCCTTGCTCGCGTCGCCATCTACTAAAGCTCTCGACCTTTCAGAGTCGGAGGAGCATTCTTGTGCGTGTCCGTTCGGATCCGCGAATTGATTGATTTGGCAACTTGAGCTTTCACTGTCTGGACCGAAATGGGTAACGTCCTCACACATCAATAACATATCACATAAATGACCATCGCGCGACAGCCGCTCAACGTAGAAGCTGCTCCATCGGATCAAAGTCTGCGGGCGCTCGACGGCGTCAATTTCTTTGTCGGAGGTGGGCTAGCCGGTTTCGGACCGTTCGTAACGGTCTTTCTCGGCGAGCAAGGCTGGCCCCAGGAGAACATTGGCTTTGTGCTGACCCTGGGCGCTATTGTCGGCTTGGCAACGCAATACCCTAGCGGCGAGCTGCTTGATGCAGTCCGGTCGAAGCGACTTGCATTAGGCTTGGGCGTCAGTGTCGTAGGGCTCAGCGCGCTCATGATCGGACTTTGGCCGACGAATGCCGTAGTCCTCATCGCTCTGGTGTTGCAAGGGACCACGGGTGGATTCGTCGGGTTGGCCATCCCTGCCGTAAGCTTGGGCCTCGTCGGCCAACCTGCCCTTGCCGAGAGGCTCGGGCGTAATCAGCGCTTCCAGTCCGCCGGGAGCTTGTCGGCCGCCACACTCATGGGTGCGCTCGGATATGTCCTGACGAACCGCGCGATATTTTTCGCCGCGGCGCTTCTCGTCGTGCCGGCGCTCGTCGCTCTCCCCCGGATCCGCTCCGCGGAGGTCGATTTTGGACGCTCGGTCGGCCTAACTGATCACCGTGAACCAACCGCTCCAACGCGAGCGCGACGCGCGATGCTCTGGAAGGATCCCTCTCTCCTGACCTTTGCCACCTGTCTCTTTCTATTTCAGATGGCCAATGCGTCGATACTGCCGTTGATTGGGGGAACATTGTCTCACTACGTCGGACGGTACTCTTCGCTCAGCATGTCGGTGCTCGTCGTCGTTCCCCAGGTCCTGGTCGTGTTAGCGGCGCCATGGATCGGCCGGCAGGCTCAGAACTGGGGCCGCCGCCCCTTGCTGCTTGTCGGGTTCGGGGCTTTGCCGGTTCGTGCACTGTTACTTACGTTTGCCACGGATCCCGTACTCATCGTTGCCGCGCAGCTCCTGGATGGCGTCAGCGCAACCGTCCTCGGTGTCCTGCAGCCGTTGATCATCGCCGACTTGACCGGCCGCACAGGCCGCTTCAACCTCGCTCAAGGTTTTGTCGGTACCTTTTCCGGCGTCGGAGCTGCTCTCAGCACCACGCTCTCCGGGTTGATCGCCGGGAACTTCGGCCTGACAGCTGGATTCGCGGCCATCACGGCGATTGCTCTGGTTGCGCTGCTCGTCGTGTGGGGCTTGATGCCCGAGACGAGGCAGCGGGTTTAACCATTGGGGCGACTATTCACTTCGGCTGGAGCAAGGTCTTTTCGCACGCATCGGAAGCGCGGCCCGAAGCTGAGCGGTGGCGTTCGGTCGCCTAAGCAAGTGCCGCGGTGGAGCGCCGAGAGGCGAGCGCCCCCTCCCTAACCCTCCCCCGCAAGCGGGGGAGGGAAGAGACAAAGGGGCGCTGCCGCATCCGTCTGATGCGGCCAACGGATGGTGCGCCTGTCGGCGCTCTGCCTCCCTTCTTTTTCGAGGCGGTTTTTTCGGAGTGGCTTCGTAAAGCTCGGTCGCGCATGCGTCGCGAGAACGGCACGTCATCGCGAGCGGAGCGAAGCAATGACGAACGTGTGGCGCTTTGCTTTGCTATAGGCAGTTGCGAGCGGCGGGAATAAAGCCGGTAATCGAGAAGCACACGGACAGCATGGAACAAGAAGACCGATATTGGCGGCGCAACCTCGCCGTCTGCCTGATCGGCTCGTTCACGACCATCGTCGCCATGACGCTGTTGCTGCCGTTCCTGCCGCTCTATGTGGCCGAGCTCGGCGTCACCGATCGGGCGGCCGTCGCGCAATGGTCGGGCATCGCCTATGGCGCGACGTTCTTTGCCGCAGCGCTGGTCGCGCCGATGTGGGGGCGGCTTGCCGACCGCTATGGCCGTAAGCTGATGCTGGTGCGCGCGAGCCTCGGCATGGCGATCGCCCAGTCGCTGATGGGCATGGCGCATAATGTCTTTGAGCTTGTCGGCTTGCGGCTGTTCGCGGGCTTTGCCGGCGGCTATTCGTCCGGCGCGACGATTCTCGTGGCGACGCAAACGCCCAAGCACCGCTCGGGCTGGGCGCTCGGCATGCTGATGTCCGGCATCATGGCCGGCAGCCTAGTCGGCCCCCTGGTCGGCGGCGTGCTGCCACCGCTGATCGGCATTCGCGACACGTTCTGGCTCGCCGGCGGCGTCATCTTTCTCGCGTTCCTCGCGACCGCTTTTCTCATCAAAGAGGAGAAGCGCTCGGCGCTGACGAAGAAGGCGGCTGTCGAGGCGAGCTGGTCGCAAATTCCGGATAAGCGGCCGGTCATCGCCATGCTGGCGACCGGCATGCTGCTCACTTTCGCGAATATGTCGATCGAGCCCATCATCACCCTTTATGTCGGGCAGTTTGTCGACACCGCGCGCGTGACTTTCGTCTCGGGACTGACGATGTCGGCGGCGGCGCTCGGCGCCATTCTGTCGGCGTCGCGGCTCGGCAAACTCGCCGACCGCATCGGGCACTGGCGGGTGATCGTCGTGACGCTTGCGATCTCGGCGCTGCTCCTGATCCCGCAGGCGTTCGTCACCGCCGGCTGGCAGCTCGTGGTCTTGCGCTTTCTCATGGGGCTCTCCCTGGGCGGCTTGATGCCCTGCGTCACCAGCATCATCCGCCACAGCGTTCCGGACGCCGTCGTCGGCCGTGTGCTGGGTTACGCGACGTCGTCGAATTTCGTCGGCCAGGTCGCGGGCCCGCTGCTCGGCGGCTTCGTCGGCGGCCATGTCGGCATGCGCGCCGTGTTCCTCGGCACCGGCATTCTGATGGGGCTCGGCGCGCTCTATGCGCATGTCGCACGGCCGCACCGCGCGTGATTGCCTCGGCATTCCGCGATGAATGGGCTAGATTGAACGCTAAAATAAACATGCGCCGGCGAAAAGCTGCGAAAGAGAGCCATCATTCGTCCCGACCCGATCCGATTAAGCCTGCTCTGGCTCTGCGGCGCATGCCTGCGATTGACCGTGTTGGCCATTCCGCCGGTCATACCGCTGCTCCATGCCGACCTGCATCTGTCCGAAACCGACATCGGCTGGCTGTTGGGCCTGCCGCCGATGCTGTTTGCGATTGCCGCGGTGCCCGGCGCGTTGCTGATTGCCCGCTTCGGCATCCTGCCGGCTCTGGTGATGGGCTTGCTGATCAACGCCCTCGGTTCCGCCGCGCGGGCGGCTTACCCCGACGCGATGTCGCTCTACGTCTCGACCGTCATCATGGCGGCGGGCGTGTCGATCATGCAGCCCTCGCTGCCGCCTCTGGTGCGAACCTGGTTTCCGCAACGCATCGGCTTCGCCACCGCGATTTACACCAATGGACTTCTCATCGGCGAGACGCTCGCCGTTGCGCTGACGATTCCACTCGTTCTGCCGCTGGTGAACAACAGCTGGCGTTTGAGCTTCGTCGTCTGGTCGGCGCCGGTTCTGTTGACCGCCTTGCTCGTCGTTGTTTGCACGTCGTTGCGCAACGGCGGGACCACAACGGCGATTGCAACAAATCGCCGATGGTGGCCGGATTGGCGGCAGCCGCTGATCTGGCGGCTCGGTCTGATCCTCGGCAGCATCAATGCGATGTATTTCGTCACCAACGCGTTCCTGCCGGACTATGTCACCGCCGCCGGCCGGCCCGATCTGATCGGCCAATCGCTCACTGCGCTCAATCTCTGCCAGTTGCCTGCGTCTTTCATGATGCTTCCTTTGGCCGGGAGGCTGGTGAAGCAACCATGGGCCTATCGCGTCACGGGCGCGATCGCCGCCCTGTCTGTCATCGGCATGATGACGATGCCGGGGTCCTGGATCGTGTTCTGGTCGGGCGTGCTCGGCTTCGTCACCGCGGTGACGCTCATTCTCGTCTTGGCGTTGCCGTCGGTGCTCGGCGCGCCCGACGATGTGCATCGCACCTCGGCCGGCATGTTCACCATCAGTTACAGCGTCGCAATGGTGCTGTCGGTGGTCGGCGGCTGGCTCTGGGATTTCACGCACATGCCGGTCGCGGGCCTGGCGCCGGCTGCGGTTTGCGGCCTTGTGATCGTGCTCCTGGCCTCGACAGTGCGCCGCTCCGGTCCGGTGGCAACTTAATTGCCAATCGCCAGCGCGCCGTGGGTGCGCGGATCGGCGGCGCCCATGATGCCCTTCGGCGTGATCATGATCGAATTGGCCGATGTGAACGGCCGCTGCAGAACGACCTTGTCGCCGAGCGCCTGCAATGCGGCGACGAGTTCGGGCGCGACCGCAGGCTCGACATAGACCTGATCCGGCATCCATTGATTGTGCACGCGCGGCGTCGGACACCGCGCGCGCGATATCCATGTTGCGGTCGATCACGTCGACGACGATCTGCAGCACCGTGGTGATGATGCGGCTGCCGCCCGGCGAGCCGGTGACGAGAAACGGCTTGCCGTCCTTGAGCACGATGGTCGGCGTCATCGACGACAGCGGCCGTTTGCCCGGACCCGGCTCGTTGGCCTCGGAGCCGAGCAGGCCATAGGCATTCGGCGCGTCGGGCTTGGCGGCGAAATCGTCGAGCTCGTTGTTGAGCAGCACGCCGGTGCCTTCCGCGACCAGGCCGACGCCGAAGCTGAAATTGAGCGTGTAGGTGTTGGACACCGCGTTGCCGAAACGATCGATCACCGAGAAATGCGTGGTGTTGTGGCCTTCGTGATCGGCATTGCCGCCGGCGCGAATGGCGCTCGCCGGCGTCGCATGCGCCGGATCGATGGTGGCGCGCCAGGCCGCGGCATAGCTCTTTGGACGTCAGGCGCTCGACCGGGTTTTGCACCTTCGTCCGGATCGCCGAGAAACAGCGCGCGGTCGGCATAGGCGCGCTTCATCGCCTCGATCAACAGATGACAGCTCCTGCGCCTTATCGGCATGCGCCAGATCGTAGCCTTCGAGAATGTTGAGCATCTCGATCAGTTCGACGCCGCCCGAGGACGGCGGCGGCATCGAGACGATGTCGTAGCCGCGATAGGTGCCGCGCACCGGCGCGCGCTCGATGGCGCGTAGCCTTCGAGATCGTCGGCCGTCATTACGCCGCCGGCGGCCTGCACGGCAGCGGCGATTTCGTCCGCGATCGGCCCCTCGTAGAAGGCGCTCGGGCCCTCGCGCGCGATCGCCTCGAGCGTTTCCGCGAGATCGCCCTGGACCAGACGGTCGCCGGCGGACACCGGACTGCCGTCGGCCTTGAAGAAGATTTTCGCCGTCGACGGCCAGCGCGCCAGCCGCGCCCGCTCGTTGGGCAGCGCCTCCGCCCGGTCGTCGGCGAAGGTGATGCCGTCGCGCGCCATGGCGATCGCCGGCGCCATCAAATCGGCCAGGGTGAAGCGGCCGGAGCCGTATTTGTCTTCGGCCAAAGCGAGGCCAGCGACCGTGCCGGGCACGCCGATGGCGAGCGCGGAATCGCGCGACTTCTGCGGATCGGCATTGCCTTGCGCGTCGAGAAAGCTCTTGGCGTTGATCGCCGCGCGGCGCGGTCTCGCGATAATCGATGGTCGTATCGGTGCCGTTGGCGCAGATGGATCACCATGAAGCCGCCGCCGCCGAGATTGCCGGCGCGCGGATAAGTCACGGCAAGCGCGAAGCCGACCGCGACCGCGGCATCCACCGCATTGCCGCCCTTTTGCAGAATATCGTTGCCGATGCGGGCGGCGCGCGCCTCTTGCGCCACCACCATGCCGTTTTGCGCGAGCACGCCTGCCGCCGGCGGTATCTGGCTGTCCTGCCCGAGCGCGACGACGGGAAAGACAAGAGCAAAGATGAGGGCGAAAGAGCAAAAGCGGCGCGGCAAAAGTTTCAAGTTCGGCATCGCTCCGATTTGCGCCTGATTTCTAAAACTGGGTGTTCACAGCATGGACGGCAACACGCGGTCCGGCGGGCGGTGGCCGTCGAGGAATGTCTTGATGTTGACGATGACCTTCTCGCCCATGTCGACGCGGCCTTCGATCGTGGCCGAAGCCAGATGCGGCAGCAGCACGACTTTGCCGGCGCGCGCCAGCTTGACGAGCTTGGGGCTGACCGCCGGCTCGTGCTCGAACACGTCGAGGCCGGCGCCGGCGATCTCTTCGTTCTCGATCAGCCGCGCCAGCGCGTTCTCGTCGATCACCTCGCCGCGCGCGGTGTTGACGATATAGGCGTCGGGACGGACGAGCTTGAGCCGCCGCGCCGAGAGCAGATGATAGGTCGCCGGCGTATGCGGACAATTGATCGAGATGATGTCCATGCGGGCGAGCATCTGATCGAGGCTCTCCCAATAGGTCGCGTGCAGCTCTTCCTCGATCTCGGCAGCGACCCGGCGGCGGTCGTGATAATGGATCTTCAGGCCGAACGCCTTGCGCGCGGCGCGCCACGGCCTGGCCGATGCGGCCGATGCCCGACGATGCCGAGGCGCTTGCCCCAGATGCGGTGGCCGAGCATCCAGGTCGGGCTCCAGCCGGTCCATTCGCGGTCGCCGGTGAGGACCTGCGACCCCTCGGCCAAGCGCCGCGGCACGGCGAGGATCAGCGCCATGGTCATGTCGGCGGTGTCCTCGGTGAGCACGCCCGGCGTATTGGTCACGGTGATGCCGCGCTGCACGGCGGTCGCCACGTCGATATTGTCGACGCCGTTGCCGAAATTGGCGATCAGCTTGAGCCGCTCGCCGGATTGGCTGAGCACGGACTTGTCGATGTGATCGGTCACCGTCGGCACGATGACGTCGGCGGTCTTGACCGCCTGGATCAGTTCGGCCTGGCTGATCGGCTTGTCGTCGGCATTGAGCCGCGCGTCGAACAGTTCGCGCATGCGCATCTCGACGCTGTCCGGCAGGCGGCGGGTGACCACGACCAGCGGCTTTTTGGGCGATGCCATCCCTGCCTCTCGTGCAGCCCTCTGCGCTGCCTCTTGCGCGACGGGCCCAGACGTTGACCTGCTGCAATTCAGCTTGAAAATTCAGCCGCCTGCAACGGTGGGTCAGCCCCTAGCCGCCCGTTCAGTTGTCCTTAACCCCCCTCGCCGACACTGCGGGCGGGAGGCGGTTCTTTAAAATCTCTCTAGCAGATGGCCGCGCTTCCCACAAAGCGCGCCGGGGCTCCCGGCGCGTAGCGTTGATAACGGGACCGGGGCGTGTCGCGATGGGTTTGCGACGGGGAAAGCTGGCTGTTTTGGTGTCGCGGGCGGCGATTCCGTTCCTGCTCGCGCTTGACCTGCCTGACTGCGACCGCGTGGGCCGGCGGCGACAGCACGAGCGGACTGCCGGTTCCGCGCTTCGTCAGCCTCAAGGCCGACCGCGTCGCCGTGCGCGGCGGGCCCGACAAGGACCACGACGTGTCCTGGATCTATACCCGCGTCGGCTGGCCGGTCGAAATCACCGCCGAATTCGAGAACTGGCGCCGCATCCGCGATTCCGACGGCTCGGAAGGCTGGGTCTATCACTCGCTGCTGTCCGGCAAGCGCACCGCCGCGGTGCAGATGAAAGCGAAAACCGATTTGGCGCAGCTCTATGCCAAGCCCGACGACAAGAGCACGGTGACGGCGCAATTGCAGGTCGGCGTGCTGGGCACGGTGAAGCGCTGCACCGGCGCGTGGTGCGAGTTTACCGGCGACGGCTTTGACGGCTGGATCGCGCAGAACGAGCTGTGGGGCGTCTATCCGAACGAAAAATTCGAGTAAGAAGGCCTTAACCACGCCGCACGCGGCCTCATTGCGTATCCAAGAGCGCGATCAACCCCTTGAGGATCGCGTTCGGCGACGGCGGGCAGCCGCGGATGTGCAGATCGACCGGCACGACATTTGAGACTCCGCCGACGATCGCGTAGCTGCCGGCAAAAATTCCGCCGTCGAGAGCACAATCCCCGAGCGCGACCACCCATTTGGGATCCGGCGTCGCCCGGTAGGTTCGCTCCAGCGCCTCACGCATATTCTTGGTGACGGGTCCGGTCACCAGCAGCACGTCGGCATGGCGGGGCGAGGCGACAAAGCGCAGACCAAAGCGCTCGAGATCGTAAAATGCATTGCCGATCGCGTGGATTTCGAGTTCGCAACCGTTGCATGAGCCGGCATCGACCTGGCGGATCGCGAGACTGCGGCCGAGCCGGCGGCGCGCCGACCGCTCGACACTCGCGGCCAATTCGGCAAGCGCTGCATCCTCCGCGGCGGGCGGCGCTTCGGTGAGCGCGTGGTGCGTGAGGCTTTCGAGCAGAGTTCGGCGCATCAGAGGTCGTGCCCCGAATACGAGCAGTTGAACGATTTATTGCAGAGCGGGAAATCGGCAACGATGTTGCCCTCGATCGCGGCCTCAAGCAGCGGCCATTGAAACCACGACGGATCGCGCAAGTGACAGCGGCTGACGCGGCCGCTCTCGAGCCGCACTGCGCCAAGCACATCGCCGCGAAAACCTTCGGCAAAGCCTAGCCCTTCGCCGCTACCGCCATCGCACGGAACAGCGATCGGCCCAACCGGCAGGCGATCAAGCAGTTGTTCAATGAGCGCGAAACTCTGCTCGACTTCGCGGATGCGTATCCAGACGCGGGCATTGACGTCGCCCGCCGTCAACACGGGTACAGTGAAGTCCAGCTGGTCATAGGGCGCGTAGGGAATCATTTTCCGCGCGTCGAAATCGCGGCCGCTGGCGCGTCCGACATAGCCGGGGGCGCCGAATTGCCGGGCGAACTCGGCGCGGACGATGCCGGTCGAAGCGGTGCGGTCTTGCAGCGAGGCGGTGTTGTCATAAAGCTCGATCAGGCGCGGGAAGCGCTGCCGAAAAATTTCGAGCGAACTGATCAGGGTTGCTACGCCATTGCTGCGAAGATCGGCCGCAATCCCGCCGGGAACGACCCCGTCCATCATCAAACGATGTCCGAAACAGGCGTCGGCGGCGCGCAACACCTGCTCGCGCAGGATGCCGCAATGCGCGTGCATGATCGCGAACGAAGCGTCATTGCAGATGGCGCCGATATCGCCGAAATGGTTGGCCAACCGCTCGAGCTCCGCCATCAGCGCGCGCAGATAGCGCGCCCGCGGCGGCACCTTGATGTTCAACGCCGCTTCGACGGCGTGCGCGAAAGCGATGGCATAGGCGACCGTGCTGTCGCCGGAGGCGCGCGCGGCAAGTTTCGCCGCCTTGTCGATCGTTGTGCCCGCCATCAGCGACTCGATGCCCTTGTGCACATAGCCCAAGCGCTCTTCGAGCCGCACCACGGTTTCACCCGAGGCGGTGAAGCGGAAATGGCCCGGCTCGATGATGCCGGCATGAACCGGACCGACCGGAATCCGATGCAGACTTTCGCCCTCGACAGGCAGGAAGTCGTAGATGGGTCGCGGATCGGCGGCCGGCAGGCGCGGACCGAGCGGGTATTGCACGTCCCAAAAGCCGAGATCGAGCCAAGGCCGCGCATCCGGCGCGCCGACGGGCTCCAGCCCGCACAGACTGAGAATCGCGCGTTCCAGCCGGATCGCCGGCGGATGCAGCGCGCCGACCGACGGAAATGTTTGTTGCGGACATTCCAGGCTGACGACAGCGATGTCGTTCGTGTTTTGGCTCGCATCCTGAGCCATGATCGCCATATGCACCGCGCCGGAAGTGCCGGCTTCACCCCACAGGCCAAGCAGCGTTGCCCGGCCGGCGGCAAGCTCGCCGGCGATGGCGGTCCAGCCGTCCGCCGTCACCACCACGCGCGGCCACGGCCGATGCTCAGCGACACGGCGGCCTTGCGCAATGATCTCGGTCAGCGACGGCATGCGGTCATCCCAGAAGCTTCGCGACGTTCTCGAACCAGGTCACAAGTGCCGGGGGCAGATAAATCCCGGCCATGAAGACCAGCGCCAGATGCGAGAACATCGGCACGTAGGACGCTTTCGCCTTGGCGCTCGGTCCGCGCGGCTCGCCGAAGGCGATGCTGTTGAGCCGGAGGAACAGCGCGGCAAAGCCGACCAGGATGCCGAAGACGAGCACCAGCGCCAACAGCGGCGCACGCGCAAAGGTCGAGCTCACCACCAGAAATTCGCTCATGAAGATGCCGAGCGGCGGCAGCCCGGCAATAGCAACGACGCCGAGGATGAGAGTCCAGCCCAGCACCGGATGCGTTTCGGTGAGACCACCCATATCGGAGATACGCTGCGTGCCTTTGACTTGAGTGACGTGGCCGACCGCAAAGAAGATCGCCGATTTGGTGAGCGAATGCATGGTCATGTGCAGCAGCCCGGCAAAATTGGCGAGCGGACCACCCATGCCGAATGCAAAGGTGATGATGCCCATATGCTCGATCGACGAATAAGCAAACATGCGCTTGATGTCGCGGCGGCGGTACAGCATGAAGGCGGCGAAGACGAGCGACAAGAGGCCGAGCGTCACCATCAGCGGTCCGGGCGCCAGCGCCGCGGGATTTGCCGCGAGCAGCATCTTGAAACGCAATAGCGCGTAGAGCGCGACATTGAGCAACAGACCGGACAGCACCGCGGAGATCGGCGTTGGGCCTTCGGCATGCGCATCAGGAAGCCAGGCATGCAGCGGCGCCAGCCCAACTTTGGTGCCATAGCCGAGCAATAAGAAGACGAAGGCGAGATCGAGCAGCGCTGGATCGAAGCCGCCGGCGCGGCTGACGAGCACCGTCCATTCCATGGCGTCGAGGCCCTCGCCGATGACCGGCCGCGCCGCCATGTAAACGAGAATAGTGCCGAACAAAGCGAGCGCGATGCCGACGCTGCCGAGGATGAAATATTTCCACGCCGCTTCGAGCGCCTCATGGGTGCGGTAAATACCGACCATGAGCACCGTGGTCAGCGTCGCCATCTCGATCGCCACCCACATCAAGCCGATATTGTTGGCGATGAGTGCCAAGATTCATCGCAAACATCAGCACCTGATACATGGCGTGATAAAAGCGCACGAAAGGCGGCGTCAGCCGCCCGATTTCGAGTTCATGGCCGATATAACTCGCGCTGAACACGCTGGTGGTGAAGCCGACAAAAGTCGTGAGCACGACGAAGGTGCCGTTGAGGTCGTCGATCAAGAGATAGACGCCCGGCTGCGGCCGCCGCACCAAGAGCGAGAGCGCGCAGATCAGCGTGACCGCCGTCGCCAGCACATTGAGCCGCGCGCGTCAGCCGATAACCGGGCAGCAGCGCCAAGAGCATGGCGGCAAGGGCCGGGACCAGCAGCAAGCCCGTCATTGCATTGAACGTTATGGCACTGAACGTCATCGGCGCTCTCCGCGGAAACGATCGAGCGCCTGCACGTCGACGGTGTCGAAACGCTCGCGGATGCGGAACAAGAAAATTCCGATCACGATGAAGGCGATCAGGACGGAGAACGCGACGCTGATCTCGACCACGAGCGGCATGCCCTTGGCGCCGGTCGCCGCGAGCACGAGCCCGTTCTCAAGCGACATGAAGCCCACCACCTGGCTCACGGCGTTCCGCCGCGTGACCATCATCAAGAGGCCGAGCAGAATGACCGACAGCGCGAAGGCCAGATCCTCGCGCGCCAGCGGATCGGCCTCATGCGTTACGCGCAGCATCACGACCATGGATAACGCAACGAGCCCGATGCCGGCGAGCATGACCGGACCGACGCCCGCCACTTTCTCGATCTCGCGGTGGATGCCGAGACGCACGATCATGCGATGCAGAACCACGGGGATGATGATCGCCTTGAAGACGAGCGCGATTGCGGCGGTGATGTAGAGATGCGGCGCGTCCTGAACGAAGGCCTGCCAGGCGACCGAAGCCGCGAGCAACAGCGCGTGCATCGCATAGACGTTGAGGAGCGCATAGAGACGGTCCTGATAGAGTTCGAGAAAACTGACCAACACCAGCGAGCCGGCGAGCAGATGGGCGATGTCGAAATCGATGCCGCTCATCAGAAGCTCCCCGACACGAAGCGCAGCAGCGTCGCCAGCAGTCCGAGCATCAGCGCCACGCCGAGAAACTCGGGCACCCGGAACACGCGCATCTTGGCGATCGAGGTCTCGAACAGGGCGAGCAGAAAGCCGCCGAGCGCGAGTTTCCCAAGATAGGCGGAGATTCCGATCGCGAGCGTCGGCAATGAGGCGCCGGCCGAACTCGACGCCCCATGGCAGGAACACGCAGGCGAGCAGCGAGACATAAAGAATGAGCTTGAGCGAGGCGGACAATTCGATCAGCGCCAGGTGCCGGCCGGAATATTCGAGCACCATGGCCTCATGCACCATGGTCAGTTCGAGATGCGTCGCCGGATTATCGACCGGCACGCGGCCGTTCTCGGCGATCGCCACCATCACCAGGCCGACCAGCGCCAGCCCCAGCGAGACGCGCAGTCCGACCTGCGGCGACGCCATGAATTCGGCGATGGTCGAGAGTTGCGTCGAGCCGGCGATCAGCGCCAGCGTGAAGACAATCATGATCATCGCCGGTTCGGCGAGCGAGGCGATCATCACTTCGCGGCTCGACCCGATGCCGCCGAAGCTGGTTCCGACGTCGAGACCGGCGAGCGCCAGGAAGAAGCGCCCACTGCCCAGCAGCGCGATAATGGCGATGAGATCGGCGGACCAGGAGAACAGCAACCCCGTGCGGAAGGTCGGCACCAAAGATGCCGCGACCCAAGTGGCGGCGAAAATCAGATAGGGAATGACGCGGAACAGCCAGGAAGCGCTTTCAGCCAGCACCACCTCTTTGCGCATGAGCCGCGCCAGATCGAGATAGGGCTGAATAAGCGGCGCGCCCTGCCGCCGCAACAAGCGCGCTTTCACCTTGCGCACGAAGCCGGTGAAGAGCGGCGCTAGGATGAGCACCAGCAGCATCTGCGCGCCCTGAACGGCAAAGTCGCGGATCAAGACCATACGGCGAGCACCAAGAGCAAAATGACGAGCGCGCCGAAGACGAGACTCAAGAACTGGCGGATCGTCAGAAATTGCAGGCGATTGAGACGATCCGCGGCGTAGCCTATACCGGCGGCGAGCGGCGCGTAGATCGCGTCCCAGATGAGATCGGAGATTTCGACGGTGAGACGCGCCGGACGCGTGTCACCGGGCGGCGGCATCTCGGTATGTTCGCGGGCGTGGAACACCATGGTGCCGAAGACGCGGCGGATCGGCTGGGCAAAGCTCATGGCGGTGTACTGCGTCGCCGGACTGGCGTCGGGGTAGCCGCAATCCCAGGCCGGCGCGCGGCGTAAGCGATCGGAGGCGAGGCGATGGATCGCGGACGCCGCGAGCGTGCCCGATATGACCATAAACAAAAATACCAGCAGGCCGTCGTAGGAGCTGCGGCTGGCGGCGATCGGGACGATGGAGAGCCATTGCGAGCCGATCTGCGCCGGCATATGCGCGCCGATCAGAGCCGAGGATACTGGCGCCAGTGCATCGATGAACAGACCGGGCAGGATGCCGATGAGCAGGCACGATGCCGCCAGCACCATCATCGCAGCGAGCGAGAAGCGGTCGGTTTCGGCCGCCGTCTCGGCGGCGCGCGTGCGCGGGCGGCCGAGAAAGGTCACGCCATAGGCCTTCACGAAACAGGCGGCGGCGAGCGCCGCCGAGAGCGCCAAGCAGCGCGCCCACCGCCGGCACCAGAAGCTTGAGCCCCCATGATGGCAGTTGCGGACTGAGCAGGATCGCCTGAAACGTAAGCCATTCCGACACGAAGCCGTTGAGCGGCGGCAACGCGGAAATGGCCGCGCAACCGACGAGAAAGACAAACGCGGTCTGCGGCATGCGGTGAATGAGACCGCCGAGATGCTCCATGTCGCGCTCGCCGGTCGCGGTGAGCACCGCGCCTGAGCCGAAGAACAACAGGCTCTTGAACAGCGAGTGATTGAATACGTGAAGAAGCGCGGCCGTCAGCGCCAGCGCTGCGGCGGAGGGCATCCCGTAGGTCCGAAAGGCGAGCGCGAGACCCAAACCGATAAAGATGATCCCGATATTTTCGACGGTATGATAGGCTAGAAGCCGCTTGAGGTCGTGCTGCATCAGCGCATAGAGCACGCCCATCACCGCGGTGATGCCGCCGAGCGTGAGCACAACGATGCTCCACCACCAAGCTGGCGCACCGGCAAGCTCGAAGACAATCCGCACGAAGCCGTAAACGGCGACCTTGGTCATGACGCCGCTCATTAACGCTGAGACGTGGCTCGGCGCGGCCGGATGCGCGAGCGGCAGCCAGACATGAAGCGGCACGAGCCCGGCCTTCGAGCCTGCGCCGACCAGCGCGAGAATAAGCGCCAACGCGCCGAGCAGCGCCGACGGATGCGCCGCGCGCATCTGCGCGAATGCGTAAAAGCCTTCGGGGCCGGCGAGCAGACCGAAAGCCAGCAACAAGGACAGCGTGCCAAAGCTCGCCATGACCAGATAGACATAGCCGGCGCGCACGTTCTCGGGCACGCGATGGTGCGACATCACCAGCGCCCACGACGTCAGCGACATGAACTCCCAGGAGGTGAGGAAGGTGAACGCATCGTCGGCAACGACGACCAGCGTCATGCCGGCGAGAAAGGCGGGATAAAACGGCAACACGCGCTGCGGCGCCGTTTCATGCGTGCCATAGCCGAGCGCGAACAAGCTCGCGCTCAAGGCGCCGAAATCGACCACGATGAGGAAGAAAGCCGAAAGCGCATCAAGCCGAAAATGGGCGCCGAGCCACGGCACGCCGAGCGGCAGAACAAGGCTCGCCGTCGCCTCAACGCTCAGAAGATGGAACGCCGCCGCGCAGAGCGAAATCGCCGCCACAATCATGCTCGCCCCATAGACGATGCGCGTGGCGGCGGCGGAACGCACAAGGATCACGGTAAGTACCGCCAGCGCGAGCAGCGCCCCTGCGCAGGCAAGAATGACCGTCAGCATCACGACGCCGGCCCCCTCAGGCGCACGCCGCGGCCGCCGGTTTGGCTTGGCGCATTATCCGAAATCAGCTGGATGCCAAGCGCATCGAGGGCTGCGACAAGCTTCATCAAGGAGTCGACATTGCCGCGGACGACGCCGTCGCTCGCCTCCATGCGCTGGATCGTCGGAAGCGACAGCCCGGCCGATTCGGCGAGCGTGCGCTGATCCATACCGAGAAGGGCGCGCGACGCCCTAAGCTGCCCTGCGGTGATCATGGAATCGCATTAGAAGTGATGTTTTATATATCTATCTTTGTATATGAAAATAGCATTATGATTCTAAAATCGTCAAGCGGCTCTTTGCACTCGAGCCATGGCCGAGCCATCGCGATGCCGCCCTTCCCGGCGGGTCACTGACGTCTCCTATCTGCCTGATGAGCGCGGACCCGAAGCCCGCTGAGGAAATACGCCCGGAAGCCGCCGAAACCGCTGCGGTCCGGCCAAACCGGACCCGGTCAGGATTCGGGATTAAACGACAAATCCGAGACCAGGGCCGCGAAGTCAGCCCTGTTTCCGCCGCAGCCGCACCACGACGTCGATGCGGGCGATCTCGTAACCCTCGGGCGGAACCGGCGCCTTGCCGACCACGACGTCGGTCGAGGGAATGTCCATGAGATCGTTCTGGTCCTCGACGAAGAAGTGGTGATGCTCGGAATTATTGGTGTCGAAATAGGCTTTCGACCCATCGACCGCGACCTGCCGCAACAGCCCGACTTCGGTGAACTGATGCAGCGTATTGTAAACGGTGGCGAGCGATACCGGCACCTTGGCGCGGGTCGCCTCCTCGTAGAGCATTTCGGCGGTCACGTGCCGGTCGCCCTTGGCGAACAGGATCCAGCCAAGCGCCATGCGCTGCCGCGTCGGGCGCAACCCGACGTCGCGCAACTTCGACTTGACGTCATGCCACGGACAGCCGGTGAGGTCGGCGCGATCCTGTTGACCTTGCGATTTGACCATCATCACACTGGAAGCCGGCACAGCGGACCGCTGCGCACTCGGCCCGAAGGCTAATGAGGAGCCGGGTACTCGACGCGTTTCTGTCATAGCAAGGCCAATACTTTCATAGCAAAAGCGTGCCCCGGAAACGGACCACACCCGTTGCATCTGCATTTATTATACGCCACCTTGCGCCTGCCGCAACTGTCCCGGCTTTTTGAGCCGCAGGCCGAGTTGCCCACCGCGCGGGGGCGCAAGTAGAGCGCATATTGGGGTGTAGCTTTGCCGCTTTCACCCAATATGTTAGGTGATTAACTGAGCCGCCGAAGGCGGCGGAGTGGATGCGCATGCAGGATCGGCGTTCGAATTTCGATTACGAGGACCTGCTGGCCTGCGGCCGGGGCGAGCTGTTCGCCGAAGGCCCGCAACTTGCCACTGCCGCCGATGCTGATGTTCGACCGCATCTCCGAGATCGCGGAAGTCGGCGGCGAATACGGCAAGGGCTTGGTCCGCGCCGTGCTCGAACTCAAGCCCGATCTCTGGTTCTTTCCCTGCCACTTCAAGGGCGATCCGGTGATGCCGGGCTGCCTCGGCCTCGATGCGCTGTGGCAGATGCTCGGCTTCTTTCTCGGCTGGCTCGGCTCTCCGGGCCGCGGCCGCGCGCTCGGCATGGGCGAGCTCAAGTTTTCCGGCCAGGTGCTGCCGAACATGAAGAAGATCGTGTACGGCATCGACATCAAGCGCGTGATGCGTTCGAAGCTCGTGCTCGGCATTGCCGACGGCTGGCTCTCGGCCGACGGCTCGGTGATCTATCGTGCGCTCGATCTGAAAGTCGGTCTGTTCCGCGACGTCGAGCCGCAGCCGACCGGAGCGTGAGCGCGATCGCGCTTACATGATCCCGAAGAGCCGTTATCTGTTTCCGGCCGTGATCATGCGCAAACAGAAAATCAAGAACGAGGCGACCATGAGGCGGGTCGTCGTCACCGGGATGGGCATCGTCTCGTCCATCGGCAACAATACGCAGGAAGTGCTGGCGTCGCTGCGCGAAGCCAAATCCGGCATCGTGCGCGCCGACAAATATGCCGAGCTCGGCTTCCGCTGCCAGGTGCACGGCGCGCCGACGCTCGACGCCAGCGAATCGGTCGACCGCCGCGCCATGCGCTTCCTCGGCGGCGGCGCCGCCTGGAATCACGTCGCCATGGAGCAGGCGATCCGCGACGCCGGCCTGGAAGAGACCGACGTTTCGAACGAACGCACCGGCATCATCATGGGCTCGGGCGGGCCGTCGACGCGCACCATCGTCGAGAGCGCCGACATCACCCGCAGCAAGGGGCCGAAGCGCGTCGGACCGTTCGCGGTGCCGAAGGCGATGTCGTCGACCGCGTCGGCGACGCTTGCGACCTGGTTCAAGATCAAGGGCGTGAACTATTCGATCTCGTCGGCCTGCGCGACCTCGAACCATTGCATCGGCAACGCCTACGAGACCATCCAGATCGGCAAGCAGGACATGATCTTCGCCGGCGGCTGCGAAGAGCTCGACTGGACGCTTGTCGGTTCTGTTCGACGCCATGGGCGCGATGTCGTCGAACTTCAACGACACGCCGGACAAAGCCTCGCGCGCCTACGACGCCGATCGCGACGGCTTTGTCATCGCCGGCGGCGCCGGCGTGCTGGTGCTCGAAGAGCTCGAACACGCCAAGGCGCGCGGCGCGAAGATCTATGCCGAAGTCGCCGGCTACGGCGCGACCTCCGACGGCGCCGACATGGTGGCGCCGTCGGGCGAGGGCGCGATGCGCTGCATGCGCATGGCGCTGGCGACGGTCAAGCCGCCGGTCGACTACATCAACCCGCACGCCACCTCGACGCCGATCGGCGACCTCAAGGAGATCGAGGCGATCCGCGAAGTGTTCGGCCGGCGAAAATGCCCGCCGATCTCGGCCACCAAGTCGCTGACCGGCCATTCGCTCGGCGCGACCGGCGTGCAGGAGGCGATCTATTCGCTGTTGATGATGAACACCGGCTTCATCTGCGAGAGCGCCAATATCGAAAATCTCGATCCGGCCTTCGCCGACATGCCGATCGTGCGCGAACGCCGAGACGACGTGAAGCTCGGCTGCGTGCTGTCGAATTCGTTCGGCTTCGGCGGCACCAATGCCTCCGTCGTGTTCAAGCGCCTGGATGCCTGACGCATGACGGAACTGATGCAAGGCAAGCGCGGCCTGATCATGGGGGTCGCCAACGACCACTCGATTGCCTGGGGCATCGCCAAGACGCTGGCCGCGCATGGCGCAAAGCTCGCCTTCACCTATCAGGGCGATGCGCTCGGCAAGCGCGTCAAGCCGCTGGCAGCATCGGTCGGCGCCGATCTGGTGCTGCCGTGCGACGTCGAGGACATCGCATCGGTCGACGCGGTGTTTGCCGAGCTCGGCCGCACCTGGGGCACGCTCGATTTTCTGGTCCACGCCATCGCCTTTTCCGACAAGAACGCAGCTCACCGGCCGCTATGCCGACACCACGCGCGAGAATTTTCCGCGCACCATGCTGATCTCGTGCTTCTCCTTCACCGAAGCGGCCAAACGCGCGGCGGCGATGATGCCGAACGGCGGCGCCATGGTGACGCTGACCTATAATGGCGGCGAGCGCGCCATGCCGAACTACAACGCCATGGGCGTCGCCAAGGCGGCGCTGGAAGCTTCCGTGCGCTATCTCGCGGTCGATTTCGGCGCAAGCGGCATCCGCGTCAACGCCATCTCGTCCGGCCCGATCCGCACGCTGGCGGGCGCCGGCATCGGCGACGCGCGGGCGATGTTCGCGTTCCAGCAACGGCATTCGCCGCTGCATCGCGGCGTGACGCTCGACGAGCTCGGCGGCGCCGGGCTTTATCTGCTGTCGGATCTTTCGACCGGCGTCACCGGCGAAATCCATTTCGTCGATTCCGGCTATAACATCATCGCCATGCCGCATCCGGACGCGCTGCGGGCCGATCATAAGCAAGCGGCGGACGAGGCGGCGAAGTAGCGGCGTCATCCCATAGTGATCCGTCATCCTGAGGTGGCCGCGTAGCGGCCCTCGAAGGATACGGCCGGGGCGCCTCGGCCGTCGCCCTTCGAGGCTCGCTACGCTCGCACCTCAGGGTGACTGGTAACTTTAAAGCTTCGCCAGATGCGGCATCACCTCGGTGCTGAACAGCTGCAGCGAGCGCAGCGCTTCGGCAAGCGACATCGTGCCGAGGAACAGATACGTCAAAAGATAATTGATGCCGAGCTCTTCGACCTGCCGCTCGATTTCCGCCCGCACCGTCTGCGGCGAGCCGGCGATAACGGTGCGGTCCGCGACGCAAGCCTCGAAATTCGCGCCGCGCGGCACGTTGAGCCGCGACGTCAATCCGGTCTGGCCTTGCTTCGTACGCAGCCAATTCAGGTGCGCGAGATGCACGTCCATCGCCGGCTTGGCGAAGCGCATGGCTTCCGCATCGGTGTCGGCGACGAAGATGTGGCGCTGCACGCCGATCGCGGCGCCGCCGGAAAATTCCGGCTTCGGCTGCGCCGGACCGCCGCGCTTTTTCAGCGCGCTTTGTAGGCGTCGATATTGGCCTTGGCGGTCGCCATCGGCCCCAAAGTGACGAAATGCAGGCCCTGCTCGCCGGCCCAGGTCGAGCCGATCTCGTTCGACGAGCCGTACCAGAATGGCGGATGCGGCTGCTGCAGCGGCCGCAACGCGATCGGCACATTTTCGTAGACAAAATGCTCGCCCTTGTAGCTGAGCTTGTCCGTGGTCAGGCCGGCGCTGATGCATTTGTAGGCGTCGATGAAAATCTCGCGCGACTGATCGTGCTCGACCTTGTGGAATTTCAGTTCGTAGGGCGACACGCCGCGGCCGACGCCGACATCGAGCCGGCCATAGCTCAGATGATCGAGCATGCAGATTTCCTCGATCAGCCGCAGCGGCGAATAGAGCGGCAACAGATAAACCAGCGGCCCGAAGCGCAGGTGCTTGGTGGCGCGGGCGACGGCGCCGAGATAGACGCCCGGCACCGGCACCATGTTGAGCGGCGTCGCGTGATGTTCGGCGACATGCAGGCAATAGATGCCGGCCGCGTCCGCCGCTTGCGCGAAACGCAATCGCTCGTCGAACAAAGTGGTGAGCGGCCGTTCGCCGTTTTCGACTGGTCGAAAAGTCCGATTTTCATGATGTCACTTTGACCATTGCAATGTTGATCGGCAATTCACTTTAGATTTGAGCGCTACGGACGAGCCGGGTTCTTCGCCAGCAGGCCGATGCGCCGGCCCAGGTCGCGGCAATCCTCGTCGGTCTTCAGTCCCGCCGCGTGAATGCCGTGGATCGCAAGCTCTTCGTCGCGGTCTTCGGTATCGCCGGTCACGCCGACGGCGCCGATGACCTCGCCGTTGTCGTCGCGGATCAGCATGCCGCCGCCTTCGGGAAAAATCTGCTCGCCGCTTGCGGCGATCAGGTAGCGCATGAAGATCGGCCGCTCGTCCGCGCGCTCGCGCACGAGCTTCGAGCTCCGCCCAAGCGACAGCGCCGCATAGGCTTTGCCATAGGCCATTTCGAAGCGGATCATGGACGCGCCGTCCTCCTTCTTGAAGCCTTTCACTTTGCAGCCCGGCTCGACGACGATGACGCTGATCGGACGGCAATTCAGCGCGGCGCCGCGCTCGATGACGGCGTTCATAATGAGATCGGCTTGCGCCATCGTAACAATGCTCATGTGATGCTGCTCATATGATTGTGGTCCTCCCGATGGCCGTTTTGCCATCTTCGACGGCGGCTTGCCAGCGTGGGCACGGCCTACGCGCTGCCTTGCCGGTACTCCCCTTGCCTCCCGCGGCTAACCGCGCCACATGTGCGCGATGCCGGGCTCCGCACCTCCTCCGATCGCCGTCGAGCGCCTCGTCAAGATCTACAAGACGATGCCGGCCGTCGACGGCATCTCGTTTACGCTCACGCCCGGCTCGATCACCGGGCTTGCTCGGCGGCAACGGCGCCGGCAAGACCACGACCATCGCCATGCATCATGGGCCTCGTTCATGCCCACCTCCGGCCGCGTGACCGTGCTCGGCGCCGAAATGCCGCAGCAGCGCTATCGCGTGCTGCACCGCATGAATTTCGAAAGCCCCTATGTCGAAGTGCCGATGCGGCTCACGGTGCGGCAGAACTTGACCGTGTTCGGCATGCTCTACGGCGTCGCGGATTTGCGCGACCGCATCGCCGAACTGGCGCGCGAGCTCGATCTCACCGATCTGCTCGACCGGCCGACCGGCAAGCTTCGGCCGGGCAGAAGACGCGCGTCTCGCTCGCCAAGGCGCTGATCAACGAGCCGGACGTGTTGCTGCTCGACGAGCCGACCGCCTCGCTCGATCCCGACACCGCCGACTGGGTGCGCGGCCATCTCGAACGCTATTGCCGCGAGCGCCACGCCACCGTGCTGCTCGCTTCGCACAACATGACCGAGGTCGAGCGGCTGTGCGAGCGCGTCATCATCATGAAGCGCGGCCGCATCGAGGACGACGACACGCCGGCGAAGCTGCTGGCCCGCTACGGCCGGCGCACGCTGGAAGAGGTGTTCCTCGACGTGGCGCGCGGCGAAGGCGATCACAGCGAGGCCGCGCAATGACCAGCCACGTCGGAGAGCGCGCTACGCCGTTCTCGCCACGGCGCGTCGGCGGCGATGATGCTGCGCTACTGGTATCTGCTGCGCTCGTCCTGGCCGCGGCTGCTCGATCTGATCTATTGGCCGACGGTGCAGATGGTCACCTGGGGCTTCCTGCAATATTACGTCGCGCAGAATGCCGGCTTCTTCGCGCGCGCCGGCGGCACGCTTCATCGGCGCGGTGCTGCTGTGGGACATTCTGTTCCGCGGCCAGCTCGGCTTCTCGATTTCGTTCCTCGAAGAGATGTGGTCGCGCAATATCGGCAATCTGATGATGAGCCCGCTGCGGCCGATCGAGTTCATCACCGCGCTGATGGTCATGAGCATCGTGCGGCTGTCGATCGGCGCCGTGCCGGTGACGTTTCTCGCCATCGCCTTCTTCGGCTTCAATCTCTACGGGCTCGGGCTTTGCGCTGGTCGCGTTCTTTCTCAATCTGATGCTGACCAGCTGGGCGATCGGGATTTTCGTGTCGGGCCTGATGCTGCGCAACGGCATGGGCGCGGAGAATCTCGCCTGGTCGATCATGTTCCTGTTCATGCCGCTGACCTGCGTCTACTACCCGGTGACGACGCTGCCGGTCTGGCTGCAGCCGGTGGCCTGGGCGCTGCCGCCGACCTACGTGTTCGAGGGCATGCGCGCGCTCCTGATCGACCACGCGTTTCGCCCCGACCTGATGCTCGATGCGCTGGCGCTCAACGTCGTGTTCTTTGCCGCCGGCGTCTTCGGCTTTCTCAAGCTGTTGCAGAGCGCCCGCCGCCACGGCTCGCTGATGCAGACCGGCGAATAAAGCTCGAATGGGCAGAGAGCCGCAACCAGCTTTCCAAAGTGCCGTAGCAGAACCCTCCCAGGGGGTTTCCGGCGGCCTGTGGATGGGCCCCATGTGCGCCGGGAATGGCAGGAAAGCATTGACTCATACGTAACGGAAAGGGAAAGTTTGCCTGATATGATTGACGGTATGACATACGACAGTCACAGTGCTGCACTGCAGCAAGCCGGGCAAGGATCATCTCAATGGCGATCGGGGAGTTTGGCGGCGCGCCTGCCGTGCCGGGCGGCGACCACGGCATTCTTTTGTCGACGCCGCTCTATTGGTTCTACGAGATGAGCCACGCCGCGCTCAATCCGTCGCGCGCCGTGGCCGACGCCACGCGGCTGTTCTTCAAGAATCCGATCAATCCGCTCTCCTTCACGACGTTCGGCAAATCGGTCGCCGCGGCCTGCGAACTGTTCGAGCGCTCGACGCGCCGCTACGGCCGGCCGGAATGGCGCATCTCCTCGACGCTGGTCGGCGGCGAGCGCGTGCCGGTGCACTATCACCACCGTCTGGGAGCGGCCGTTCTGCCGGCTGTTGCATTTCGAGCGCGCATTCGAGCATCCGCCGAAGCCGGCCGCAGCCGAGGCTGCTGATCGTCGCGCCGATGTCGGGCCATTACGCGACGCTGCTGCGCGGCACGGTCGAGGCGTTTCTGCCCAATCACGACGTCTACATCACCGACTGGCGCGATGCGCGCATGGTGCCGCTGTCGGAAGGAGCGTTCGATCTCGACGATTATATCGACTACGTGATCTCCATCCTGCACGCGCTCGGCGGCGACACCCATGTGGTCGCGGTGTGCCAGCCGTCGGTGCCGGTGCTCGCCGCCGTCGCCTTGATGGAAGCGGACGACGATCCCTACGTGCCGACCTCCATGATGCTTGATGGGCGGCCCGATCGACACCCGCATCAATCCCGACCGCGCGTCAACGATCTCGCGCAAGAAGCGCGGCATCGATTGGTTCCGCACCCACGTCATCACCAAGGTGCCGTTTCCCAATCCCGGCTTCATGCGCGACGTCTATCCGGGCTTTCTGCAGCTCAACGGCTTCGTCAGCATGAACCTCGATCGCCATATCGAGGCGCACAAGCAGCTGTTTCAGCATCTGGTGAAGGGCGACGGCGACTCGGCGCAGAAGCACAAGGAATTCTATGACGAATATCTCGCGGTCATGGATCTCGCGGCCGAGTTCTATCTGCAGACGGTCGATACGGTGTTCGTGCGGCACGCGCTGCCGAAGGGCGAGATGACGCATCGCGGCCGGCCGGTCGATCCGAGCCAGATCAAGCGCGTCGCGCTGCTGACCATCGAAGGCGAGCACGACGACATTTCCGGCGTCGGCCAGACCGAGGCGGCGCATCGCCTGTGCGTCAATATCCCGCCGACCGCCAAGCGCATTGGCTGCAGCCAGGCGTCGGCCATTACGGCGTGTTCAACGGCTCGCGCTTCCGCTCCGAGATCGCGCCGCGCATCGCCGATTTCGTTCTGTCGATGCGGGAATTGCAGCCTGCGGCGCTCAACGGCGCCGGCAATCGCTACGCGGGTAACGGCGTCGCCCTGCACACGGCGTAAGCGGCAACCGGCCGGCGCCGCATATCCCCGCAGTCTCCCCCTATTGTCCGCGTTGTGGCACTATAGCCGCGATTTATCGTGTGTTTCTTGTCGCCGTTTTTGCCGCCGTTCTTGCCGTCATTCTCGCCGCGTTGGAGTGACCTCGCCATGTCGTCGCAGCAAATGGCGCAGCGTGCGCTGCTCTTTCGCCGGCCGAGCGAACCGAAGACGATCGACATCGTCTTCGACGGTTCGATCTATCTCGTGCGCGTGCGGCGGCACCGGCAGGCGCGCCGTTATACGCTGCGCATCCAGGCGCGACGCGCGAAGTCATCCTGACGATCCCGCCGCGCGGCACGCTGAAAGAAGCGCGCGCATTCGCGCAGAAGCACGGCGGCTGGATCGCGGCGCGGCTCGGCCGGCTGCCGGAAGCGGCGCCGTTCGCCGACGGCGTCGTGCTTCCGCTGCGCGGCGTGCCGCACCGCATCGCCATCGCGCGCGGCGCGCGCGGCACGGTCTGGACCGAGATCGGCGCGGCCGGCGAACGCGCTGCTATGCGTCGCCGGCGAGGCGCCGCATATCGATCGGCGCATCGGCGATTTCCTGCGCCGCGAGGCCAAGCGCGAACTCGAAGCCGCGAGCCAGCGTTACGCCGACGAGCTCGGCGTCGCCTTCCAGCGGGTCACGGTGCGCGATCAGTCGAGCCGCTGGGGCTCATGCTCGACCGACGGGCGTGTTGTCGTTTTCCTGGCGGCTCATTCTGGCGCCGAGCCTCGTGCTCGACTATCTCGCCGCGCACGAAGTGGCGCATCTCGTCGAGATGAACCATTCGGCGAGTTCTGGCGGCTGGTGCAGCGCCTCTGTCCGGATCACGAACGCGCCAAGGCTGGCTCGACGTCCACGGCAGCCGACCTGCATCGCTACGGCACCCCTTGAGTTCATCTGTTTGGTCTCGTTTGAACTCTAGAGCGCAATCGCTTCACGTTGAAGCGATTGACGCTCCAGCATCTTGATGGAGCATGA
Source organism: uncultured Alphaproteobacteria bacterium (assembly GCA_963761185.1). Lineage (GTDB taxonomy): Bacteria > Pseudomonadota > Alphaproteobacteria > Rhizobiales > Xanthobacteraceae > BOG-931. The sequence goes on along the minus strand of CAVXFY010000009.1, from coordinate 1,206,261 downwards.
TCTTTTCGGAAAACCGGTTTCCACTTTTCCGGATCATGCTCTAGGAATATTTTGATGCCGCCGCTTGGCGAAGCGCGTTTTATGACTTTCTCGTAATGTCAAAAGCCACATCGCATGCGCGAAAACGCCGCCCCGATTTGCTGCACTGCATTCGCCTCTCACGCCGCCCTGCGCGTTTTGACGCAGCGTGATAACACTAACCCGTGATCTGCATTGCATCTGGAGAGGCGCACCTATGTCGTTGACATAGGCCGACCGGGCGGCTCCCCATCCCCCGACACCCCGCCGCCCGGCCAGATAAGCCTGAGTTGAGGCAACAACTTGAGAACCCCAAGCGCGTAATCTGCTTGGGGTTCTTTTTTGTTGTGAGATCGGTGACGTGCGGTTCCGGCAGCTGCAGCCTAGTTCTTCACCAGATCGCCCAAGCAGGCTCGCGGCGACGGACAAGCTTCGACAGCGTCAGCCCGGAACTGGCGATCTCGTGGATCGCGCCGCGGATGCGCTCGACCTCGCCCTTTCGCGGCGCCACCCAAGCCTCGACCGCGCCGGCGCCGGCCGCGCCGTTGCCGACCATGGCGGCGGTCAATCGCCGCTCGGCATCGCCGATCGAATCCCGCGCGCGGTCGAGCGCCAGCCGGTCGAAATAATCGGCGATCGGGATGTTGCTCGGCGGCGCTGGCGATGCGGTCGAGGCGGAAGAACGCGCCGGTGGCGAAATAGGTCGCCGCCACTTCGCCGACCGGCTTGCCGGTGCGGTCGGCGACCAGCACGATGTCGGGCGCGGCCGTGAGCGCGCGCGAGATTGGCGATGCGGCGGGCAAGCTCCTCCGGCACGCCCGCTTCGCGCAAGCTCCTGCCGCCGCGCCGCGCGCGCGTTCAACGCCTCCTGCGACAGCGCCCCGTCGAGCGCCGCCGTCGACCGCGGCGATGCCGTCGCGATAATGCGCCACCACGTCGGCCAGGCCCTTCGCCAGATCGACATTGCGCAGGAACCAGATGATGCGGTCGAGCAGCAGATCCTGCACCGCCGCGTAAAGATCGAGCTGCAGCTTGCCCGGAATCCGGTTGTCGAGCTCGTCGATCGCGGCGTTGAGCGCGGTCATGCCGTAGCTGTCGCGCACGGCGGCGAAGGCCGAGGCGATGGCCGCCGGCGCGGCGCCGGTCTGGTCGGCAATGCGCACGATCAGCGACGGGCCGCCGCGGTTGATCATCGAATTGGCAAGCTGGGTGGCGATGATTTCGCGGCGCAGCCGGTGATGCTCGAGCGCGTCGGGAATAGCGTTCGGCGATCTCCTTCGGGAAATAGCGGCCGAGCTCGCGGCCGAGATAAGGATCGTCCGGCACCGCGGAATTCGAGCAGGTCGTCGTAGAGCGTGAGCTTGGCATAGGCGAGCAGGACCGACAGTTCCGGCCGCGTGAACGGCTTGCGAGCGGCGGCGGCGCTCGGCGAGCGCCATGTCGTCGGGCAGGAATTCGACCGCGCGGTCGAGCAGGCCGCGCGTTTCCAGCGTCTGAATGAGCCGCTGCAGAAAGCCGAAATCCTCCATGCCGCGCCGCTGCGACAGCGAAAGCGCGAGCGTCTGCAGATAATTGTTGCGCAGCACGAGCGCCGCGACCTCGTCGGTCATGCCGGCCAAGAAGCGCGTTGCGCGCGTCCATCGTCGAGCCGCCCGTCGCGCAGCGGAATGCTCAGCGCGATCTTGATATTGACCTCCATGTCGGAGGTGTTCACGCCGGCCGAATTGTCGATGGCGTCGGTGTTGAGCCGCACGCCGCGCAACGCCGCTTCGATGCGGCCGCGCTGCGTCATGCCGAGATTGGCGCCCTCGCCGATCACCTTGCAGCGCAAATCCTTGCCGGCGATGCGGATCGGCATCGTTGGCGCGGTCGCCGGCCGCCTCGTCGCTCTCGTCGGCGGCGCGCACATAGGTGCCGATGCCGCCGAAGAACAGACAGATCGACCGGCGCCTTGAGGATGCGCGCGGATCAGTTCCGGCGGCGTGAGCTGTTCGCCGACGCCGAACAGCTTCTGCGCTTCCGGCGGACAGCCTGATCTCCTTCGCGGCGCGCGGATAGACGCCGCCGCCCTTGGAGATCAGCGTCTTGTCGAAATCCTGCCAGCTCGAGCGCGGCAGATCGAACAGCCGCTTGCGCTCGGCGAAGGCTCGTTCCGGATCGGGATCGGGATCGATGAAAATGTCGCGATGATCGAAGGCGGCGACGAGCTTGGTCGTTGTCTCGCGCAGCAGGCCGTTGCCGAACACGTCGCCCGACATGTCGCCGACGCCGACCACGGTGAACGGCGTCCTGCCGATATCGACGTCCATCTCGCGGAAATGGCGCTTGACCGATTCCCAGGCGCCGCGGGCGGTGATGCCCATTTTCTTGTGGTCGTAGCCGGCCGAGCCGCCGGAGGCGAAGGCGTCGCCGAGCCAGAAATCGTGCGCGATGGCGAGCTCGTTGGCGATGTCGGAGAAGGTCGCGGTGCCCTTGTCGGCGGCGACGACCAGATAGGGATCGTCGCCGTCGTGGCGCACCACGTCGGCCGGCGGCACGACGCCGGTCGTTCCGGTGCCGATATTGTCGGTGATGTCGAGCAGCGTCGAGATGAAGAGCTTGTAGGTGGCGGTGCCCTCCGCCTGGATCGCCTCGCGCGAGCCGCCCGCCGGCAGGCGCTTGGGCACGAAGCCGCCCTTGGCGCCGACCGGCACGATCACGGCGTTCTTGACGTTCTGCGCCTTGACCAGGCCGAGGATTTCGGTGCGGAAATCCTGCGGCCGGTCGGACCAGCGGATGCCGCCGCGCGCCACCTTGCCGAAGCGCAGATGCACGCCCTCGACGCCGCGGCGAATAGACGAAGATCTCGTAGAGCGGCCGCGGCAGCGGCATGCCGTCGAGCTTGCGGCTGGCAAACTTGACCGCGATGAGGTCCTTCGGCTGCGCCGTCGCTGCCGAGCTGATAGAAATTGGTGCGGATCGCCGCCGTCACCGCGTTGACGAAACGGCGCAGGATGCGATCCTCGTCGAGGCTGTCGACCGCCTGCAACGCGGTTTCGATCGAGGCGGCGATGCACGCCTCGCGCGCCGCGCGTTCGTCCGGCGGGCGCGCCGAGATGCGGATCGAAACGGGTGTGGAACAAGGCTCACGATCTGCGCCGCGATGCCGGCATGCTTGCGCAGCGTCGCCCACATGTAATCCTGCGAGAACGGCACGCGGACCTGGCGCAGGAAACGCGACAGCGTGCGGATCAGCGCGACGTCGCGCCAGACCAGGCCGGCGGCGAGCACCAGCGCGTTGTAGCCGTCGTTCTCGGCGCGTCCGCCCATCACCGCGAGGAAGCAGGCCTCCAGCCGCTCCTTGAGCGCGGCCAGGTCGAGCGCCTGGCCCAGCGCGCTTTCGAGCGTCATGTCGTGAAACCAGACGTCGGCGGCGTCGCTGCGGCTGGATGTGATAGGTGCGCTCGTCGACGACGCGGAAGCCCATATTCTCCAGCACCGGCACGCGCTCGGAGAGCGGGATCGGCCGGCTGCGGCTGAACACTTTGAGGCCGGCGCTCGCGCGGCCCGCGCCTTGCCATCGCGATAAAGCTCGACGCCGAGCGGATGCTCGGCGGTCAGCGCCTCGATCAACGCCGATATCGGCGAGCGGCGGACGCCGGCGGATAGACCTCGCGATAGTCGACCGGGAAGGCGTCGCGATAGCGCGCGAACAGCGCGCGGCCCGCTGCGCGCGGGTCGCGCCGGCGACGAGCGCCTCGCACAGCCCGTCGGTCCAGCTGCGCACGATCGCTTCGACCGCGCGATCGAGCACGGCGCGATCGACGATCCGGCGTTTCGCCCTCGTAGCGGCCGATGATGAAGTGCACGCGCACCAGCGGGCCTTCCGGGAAGAACGGATAGAAGGCGCGCACGCGTCCGTTGAAGGCCGTGGCGAGATAGTCGCCGATCTTCGCCCTGATCTCGCTGTCGTAGCGGTCGCGCGGGATGTAGACGAGGACCGAGACGAAGCGGTCGAAGCGGTCGCGCCGCGGCAGCACGCGCACGCGCGGGCGCTCGTCGAGCTGCAGGATCGCCAGCGCGAACTGATAGAGCGTGTCTTCGTCGATCTGGAACAGTTCGTCGCGCGGATAGTTTTCCAGCACGTTGACCAGCGCCTTGCCGGAATGGCTCGACGGATCGAAGCCGGCGCGGCTGATGACGCGATCGACCTTGCGCCGCAGATAGGGAATGGCGCGCACCGAGCGCGTATAGGCGGTCGAGGTGAGCAGGCCGCAGAACACGCATTCGCCGACCAGCTTGCCGTCGCGGTCGAAGCGCTTGACGCCGATATAATCCAGATAGACGCGCCGGTGCACGCGCGAGCGCGCCGCGGCCTTGGTCATGATCAGGAGCTTCGGCTCCTTCGAGGAATTCGCGGATTTCCGGCGTGATGGTCACGAGCTGATCGCCGCGGCGCAGCAGCCGCATGTCGGGCGACCGCAACAGGCCGAGGCCGGTCTCGAATTTCGGCTCGAGCGCGTCGTCGCTGTCGGTGAAGGCGTAGTCGCGCGCGCCGAGCAGCGTGAAATTGTCCGCCGCGATCCATTGCAGAAACTGGATCGCTTCGGCGATCTCGTCGGCCGGAAGCGGCGGCGGGTTGGCTTTGCAGTTCGGCGGCGACGTCGCTCGCGCGCGCCAGCATCGGCCGCCAATCCTGCACGGCGACGCGCACATCGGCGAGGACCTCTTCGAGTGCGCGCGACGATCTCCGCCCGCTGCTCCGTCATCGTCCACGCCGGCGACATGAATGTGGATGAAGCTTTCGCGGTGGCCTGCCGCCGTGCGCGTGCCCTTGAAGGCGATCAGCCTGCCGCGCCTCGTCGCGCTCGACGGTGAAGACCGGATGGACCAGCAGCCGGATGTCGAGCGCCGCGCTCGCCGAGCTCGCCGAGCACCGAATCGACCAGGAACGGCATGTCGTCGTTGAGAATTTCGAGCACGGCGACGCCGTTGTGCGGCGAGACGCGGCGTCGAAAGCGATCTTGGGCGCGCCGGCTTGCGCTCGCAGCAGAAACGACCAGGATTGCTCGGCGATGCCGGCAAGCTCTTCCGGGCTGTAACGCTCGAGATCGTCGGGCACCGCGCGCCCGAACAGCTCGGCGAGAAAATCCTGCGGAATATCGCGCCGTGCGCCGGCCAGCACGGCGGCTGCCGCGCCGACAAGCGTCTCGCTTGCGTAGTCGTCGCTCGGATGGGGAGATCGCTCGGGAACGTCCTGCACGGCCATGTTCCCCTCCTCGGTTCGCGAGCGCATTTCGTCCGATACTACCCGCGTGGCGCGCCTATCCGCTACTGCAACATCTATAATGTCAGGCACTGTCCACCGCCGCGACATGACGGCAAATTTCACCGCCGAAGAGAGCATCATGGCCAAGCGAACAGCAAAGACCGCCGCATAAGCCCGGCGCCAAAGCCCGCGCAGCAAACCGCACCGGCCGCGGCCGCGCACGGCGGGCGACGACACGGCCATCACCGCGCTCGACCTGCCGCCGGAGACGCTTTCGCCGGAAATGGCGGCCTATTTCGCCAAATGCGAGGAAAAGCTCGGCTTCGTGCCCAATGTGCTCAAGGCCTATGCCTTCGACACGGCGAAGCTTTCGGCCTTTGTCGCCATGTACAACGATCTGATGCTGGCGCCGTCGGGCTTGAGCAAGCTCGAGCGCGAGATGATCGCGGTCGCGGTCTCGTCGCACAACCGCTGCTATTACTGCCTCGTCGCCCATGGCGCCGCGGTGCGGCAGCTGTCCGGCGATCCGGCGCTCGGCGAACTGATGGTGATGAATTATCGCGCCGCGCGGCTGTCGCCGCGCGAGCGCGCCATGCTCGATTTCGCCGTGAAGCTCACGGCCGAGCCGTGGCTCGTCGAGGAGGAGGATCGCGAGCGCTTGCGCCGTGCCGGTTTCAGCGATCGCGATATCTGGGACATCGCCGCCGTCGCCGGCTTCTTCAACATGTCGAACCGGGTCGCGTCCGCCACCGACATGCGGCCGAACAGCGTCTATCATCGGCAAAGCCGCTGACATACTCTAACGGCGACGAATCATGAGCTTCGGGGGGATCGCGATGCATGCTCGGATAGCTGGCGCTTTCAGGCATTGCCGCTTCGTTGGTTCTCGGTCACTTCGGCTCTTTTAACTTCGGCTCTCGTCACGGCGGCGTTTGCCGCACCGCCGTCGCAAAGCTTGCGCCGAACGACATTCAAGCGACGTTCTTCAACGGCCAGCCGTTCACCGCGGCGACGCCCTCCAACCTCAAGTTCAAGATGACGTTCACGGCCGACGGCAAGATGAAGCGCGCACCCGCATCGGCACCGGCAGCAAGGGCGAAGGCACCTGGAAGCTGTCGAAGGACGGCTTCTGCACCACCTGGAAGGGCGCCAGCGACCACTGCTTCACGGTGGTCGAGCGCCGGCGACAACAAATGGTCGGTGCTCAAGGGCTCGACCATCATGGCGACCTGGAGCAAATAGAGCTGGAGCAAATAGAGCTGGAGCAAATAGAGCTCAAGCAAGTAAGCTTACGCGTGCATCGACAAATCCTTGATCGTCGGCTTCTCGCCGGATAAGCGGGTTTGCCGGATCCCAGCCGTAGCGCAAGGTCTCGAAGCGCATCGCGCGGGCGTCGAGCATGACGAGGCGGCCGACCAGGCCTTCGCCGAAGCCGACGATCTCGCGGATCACTTCGAGCGCCATCATCGAGCCGATGACGCCGGCGAGCGCGCCGAGAACGCCGGCCTCGGCGCAGGCCGGCACGGTGCCGGGCGGCGGCGGCTCGGGAAACAGACAGCGATAGGTCGGATTCGGCTTGCCGTCGGCGCCGCGCTCGTGGGCGCGGATCGTGGTGAGCGTGCCGTCGAAGGCGCCGAGCGCGGCCGTGACCAGCGGCTTTTTGGCAAAATAGCAGGCGTCCGCGACCAGATAGCGGGTGGCGAAATTGTCCGAGCCGTCGGCGACGATATCGTAGCGGCCGATCAGATCGAGCGCGTTCTGCGCGGTCAGCCGGACACCGTGCTGCTCCACGGCGACATGCGGATTGAGCCGGCGGATCGCGGCCGCGGCGCTGTCGACCTTCGGCGCGCCGATATCCGGCGTGGCGTGGATCACCTGCCGCTGCAGGTTCGACAGCGACACCACGTCGTCGTCGACCACGCCGAGCGTGCCGACGCCGGCGGCGGCGAGATAGAGCAGCACCGGCGCGCCGAGCCCGCCGGCGCCGACCACCAGCACGCGCGCGCGGCGCGAGCGCGGCCTGTCCCGGCCCGCCGACCTCGCGCAGCACGATGTGGCGCGCGTAACGTTCAAGTTCTTCGCCGCTCAACTGGGTGCTCAGCATGCCGCTAATATAGGTCACGATGCGCCGTCCGGCGACCGGCACCTGCGAGATTGGACTCGCCCGATCGTCTAGATCTTTCATTTTAGCATGATCTTTTCCCGATCATGCTCTAGGTTTGCCGCATGGCCTCAGGTGTTGCGATGACAGCGCGTATCGCGAGCATTGCTGTCGGTTATTTGGTGGCGGGGACGCTCACCTTCGCGCCGCAGGCGGACGCCAAACCGGCCAAGGGCGCACACGCCGCCGGCCATGCCAAAGCAAGCCCCAAGGCCGATATGAGCGTTAATACACATAGCGCGGCGCTGCCGGGCGCCGAGACCGGCATTCCGGAACCGCAACGCCTCGCCATCCAGGCCGACCTCGTCTGGCTCAACAACTATGGCGAGATGGCCGCTGAGGAAATCAACGCGCATCTGGTCGATCAGATCAAAGCGTTTCAGCGGCGCAACAACGGCAAGGACACCGGCGTTCTGACCGACCAGGAACGCGCGGCGCTGGCGGACGCCGCCAAACCTCGGCAGGCAGCCGCCGGCTGGCGGCTGATCGACGATACCGCGACGGGCGCGCGGCTCGGCCTGCCGGAAAAGCTCGTGCCGAAAGCGAGCGCGGCGCGCACCGGCAGCCGCTGGACCTCCAAAGGAGGGCAAGTCCGGATCGAGACATTCCGCCTGCGCGAGGCATCGTTGCCGGCTCTGTTCGACCAGGACAAGAGGGTGTCGCAGCGCGAGATCGGCTCCAGCAACCTCAAACCCAATTCCTTTGTCATCACCGGCGAGCAAGGCCTGAAGAAGTTCGTCGTGCGGGTGCAATCGAGCGGCAGCGAAGTGCGCGGCGTGACGATCCTGTACGACCAGGCGACCGAAGGCACCATGGCGCCGATCGCAATTGCGGTCGCCGACACGTTCGACGGTTTCCCGATCCGGCGGCGCTGCCGACGGCCGGCCGAAAACGCGGCGTCGAATACGGCAGCGCCTTGGTCGTCAGCAGTTCCGGCGATCTCGTCACCACCGCGCAAGTCACCGAGGAGTGCCACTCCATTACGGTTCCGGGCTTCGGTCACGCCGAGCGTATCGCGGCCGACAAGACCGACGATCTTGCGCTGTTGCGGCTCTACGGCGCGCGCGACCTTGTGCCGATGCACTCGCCGACAACGGCGGCGCAGGCGGCGCGCTGACGCTCTTCGGCATTGCCGATCCGCTGGGAGAGGGCAGCGACAATCGGGTGATGCGCGCCGGTGCGCAGCTTACCGCCCAAGGTCTCGATCCGGCGCCGAAGCTCGGCTTTTCCGGCGCCGCGGCCATCGATGCGCAGGGCCGTTTCGCCGGCCTTGTGGAACTGAAAGCGCCCATCGCTCGCCGGATCGGCCGCGCTGCCGCAGGCGGCGCTGGTACCCGCCGCGGCCGTGCGGGCTTTTCTGCAGGCGCAGGCGATCGCCGCTGCGCCCGGTCACCCGGCAAGCGACCAATCTATCGTTCGCGTGATCTGCGTCAGAAAGTGACGCGCTAAAAATCGATCACTTGTTCTGAAACTTGGGCGGACGCTTTTCGACGAAAGCGTTCATGCCTTCCTTCTGATCGTGCGTCGCGAACAGCGAATGGAAGATCCGCCGCTCGAAGCGCACGCCTTCGGCGAGCGAGGTCTCGAAGGCGCGATTGACCGCTTCCTTCGCCGCCAGCACCGACGGCAGCGACATCGAGGCGATGGTCTCGGCGACCTTGATCGCCTCCTCGATCAGGCTCGCCACCGGCACGATGCGGGCGACCAGGCCGGCGCGTTCGGCTTCGGCGGCGTCCATCATGCGGCCGGTGAGGATCAGGTCCATCGCCTTGGCCTTGCCGACGGCGCGGGTGAGCCGCTGCGTGCCGCCGATGCCGGGAATGATGCCGAGCTTGATTTCGGGCTGGCCGAATTTGGCATTGTCGGCGGCGATGATGAGGTCGCATTGCATGGCAAGCTCGCAGCCGCCGCCGAGCGCGAAGCCGGCGACGGCGGCGATGACCGGCTTGCGCGCCGCGCCGACGCGATGCCAGTCCGCGGCGAAATCGTCGAGAAAGACGTCGACGAACTCTTTGTCCGCCATCTCCTTGATGTCGGCGCCGGCGGCGAAGGCCTTCTCGGAGCCGGTGATCACCATGCAGCCGATATTGGCGTCGGCCTCGAATCCGTCGATCGCGTGCGCAAGTTCGCGCATCAGCGCGCTGTTCAGCGCATTGAGCGCCTGCGGCCGGTTGAGCCGGATCAGGCCGACCTTGCCGCGGGTTTCGACGATGATGTTCTCGGTGCTCATGAGCGCTCTCCCGGTCATCTGCGACGGCCACCCTGACAGCACGTCTGGCGATCACTTCTGGCACGCCGGACAATAAAACGTCGAGCGGCCGTTCTGCACGATGCGCTTGACGGTGCCGCTGCAGCCCGGTGTCCGGCACGGCTCGCCCTCGCGGTCGTAGACCCGGAAATGGTGCTGGAAATGCCGAGCTCGCCGTCGGTCTGTCGGTGGTCGCGCAGCGACGAGCCGCCGGCCTTGATCGCGTCGTTGAGCACCGCCTTGATGGCCTCGACCAGCCGCTCGGCGCGCTCGTTCGGCTCGCCGTTTCTGCCGGCGATCGTCGAGGCCTGGCGCTTCGGCGACAGCCGCGCGCGATACAGCGCCTCGCAGACATAGATGTTGCCGAGGCCGGCGACGACGCGCTGGTCGAGCAGCGCGGCCTTCAGGCTTGTCTTCTTGCCGGGCACGCATGCGCCAGCATGGCGGCGTCGAACGCGTTGCCGAGCGGCTCGGGGCCGAGCCCGCGCAGCAGCGGCTCGGCGTCGAGCTTGTCTCGCGCCACGAGCTTCATCGAGCCGAAGCGGCGCGGATCGTTGAAGGTCACGATCGCGCCGGACGACATGTGAAACACGACATGGTCGTGCGCCGGTGTTTCGCGCGCTCGTGATAATAGCGGCCGAGCTGTCTTGCCGCTTCTCCTGAAACACGTGAAACGAGCCGGACATGCCGAGATGCATCAGCAGCACGTCGCCGGAGGACAGATCGGCCAGCAGATATTTGGCGCGCCGGCCGAGGCCGGTGACGGTCTTGCCCTCAAGCCGCTGCGCGAAATCCTTCGGCAGCGGCCAGCGCAGATCGCCGCGGTGCACCTCGACTTTGGCGAAGCGCGCGCCTTCCATGGCCGGCGCAAGCCCGCGGCGCACGGTTTCGACTTCGGGCAGTTCGGGCATTGCTTGATCCGCCGCCGGGCGCGAAGTATGCGACCGAATAACAAGGTTAATTTCCAAACACATAGCGTCTCCGATGCCGGCGCGCTATGGTTTGGCCAATTAAGGTGGGACTAATGAGCGAGACGACACATTTCGGCTCCCGGCAAGTGCCGCTGGCCGACAAGCAGGCGCTGGTGGACGACGTGTTCCACAGCGTCGCGCGCGCTACGACCTGATGAACGACCTGATGTCGGTCGGCCTGCACCGGGCCTGGAAGGACGCGCTGGTCACCGCGGTCAATCCGCCACGCCATCGCCCGTTCGCGCTGCTCGACGTCGCCGGCGGCACCGGCGACGTCGCGTTCCGCGTCGTCGCGGCCGGCGGCCCGGACACCCGCGCCACCGTCTGCGACATCAATGCCGACATGCTCGCGGTCGGCCGCGAGCGCGCCGCGGCGCGGCGCTCGACGACGCGGTCACCTTCGCCGAAGGCAATGCCGAGGCGCTGCCGTTTGCCGACCGCAGCTTCGACGCCGAGACCATCGCTTTCGGCATCCGCAACGTGCCGCGCATCGAGCGCGCGCTGGCCGAAGCGTATCGCGTGCTCAGAATCGGCGGCCGTTTCTTTTGCCTCGAATTCTCCGCCGTCGACGTGCCGGGCTTCGACCGGCTCTACGATCTCTATTCGTTCAACGTCATCCCGCGCGCTCGGCCGCATGGTCACCGGCGATGCCGAGTCCTATCGCTATCTGGTGGAATCGATCCGCCACTTTCCGAAGCCGCAAGTCTTCGCCGAGATGATGCGCGCGCGCCGGCTTTGCCCGCGTTTCGGTCCAACCGATGACCGGCGGCATCGTGGCGCTGCATTCCGGCTGGCGTTTGTGATCTCCGGCGCCGCGCATCTCCTCCGCCTTGGCCCGCGCCGGCTTCGTGTTCGCGCGCGAGGGCGTGTTCGGCGTCGTCGATCCGGCCATGGTGCCGCTGCCGGCGCGCCCGCTGTTCGCGCATGGCGCGGCTGATCGAGCGGCCGCGACGCGACGCCGCGGAAGCGCGGCTGTCGCGGCGCTGACCCGGCTCGGGCCCGAGCTATGTCAAGCTCGGCCAGTTTCTGGCGACGCGGCCCGACGTGGTCGGCGCGGCACTGGCGCGCGATCTCGAAAGCCTGCAGGACCAGATGCCGCCGTTCCCGCAGGCCGAGGCGGAAGCCGCGATCGCGGCCGTCGTTCGGCAAGCCGGTCGCCGCGGTCTTTGCGAGCTTCGGCCCGCCGGTCGCCGCCGCCTCGATCGCGCAGGTGCATCGGGCGACGGTCGCCACGGCAGGCGAGCCGCGCGCGGTCGCGGTCAAGGTGCTGCGGCCCGGCGTCGAGCGGCGCTTCCGCGCCGATCTCGCCGCTTTCTTCTATCGCGGCGCAGCGCGCCGAAGAGCTTTCCGCCGAAGCGCGGCGGCTGCGGCTGATCGAGGTGGTCGACACCTTGCGCCGCTCGGTCGCGATCGAAATGGATTTGCGGCTGGAAGCCGCGGCGCTGTCCGAGATGGCGGAGAACACCAAGGACGATCCGGATTTCCGCGTGCCGGCGGTCGACTGGGACCGCACCACCAAGGACGTGCTGACGCTGGAATGGATCGACGGCATCGCCGCTGACCGACCGCGCGCGGCTGCAGGCCAAGGGCTTCGACCTGCCGGAGCTCGGCCGCGGTGATCCAGAGCTTCCTGCGCCACGCGCTGCGCGACGGCTTCTTTCACGCCGACATGCATCCGGGCAATCTGTTCGTCGACGATGACGGCCGGCTGGTCGCGGTCGATTTCGGCATCATGGGCCGGCTCGGCGCCAAGGAGCGGCGGTTCCTCGCCGAGATCCTGCTCGGCTTCATCACCCGCGATTATCGCCGCACCGCCGAAGTGCATTTCGAGGCCGGCTATGTGCCGCCGCATCACTCGGTCGAGAATTTCGCGCAGGCGATCCGCGCCATCGGCGAGCCGATCCACAACCGCACCGCCGAAGACATCTCGATGGCGAAGCTGCTTGACGCTGCTGTTCGAGGTCACCGGCCTGTTCGACATGCGCACGCGGCCGGAACTGATGCTGCTGCAGAAGACCATGGTGGTGGTCGAAGGCGTGGCGCGCTGCTCGATCCCAAGCTCGACATGTGGACCACCGCCGAGCCCGTGGTGCGCGAATGGATGAGCGCAATCTCGGCCCCGCCGGGCGCCTCGAAGGCGCGGCGCAGGGCGCCGGCGAGGTCGGCCGCTTCGTCGGCAATGCGCCGGGCCTGCTCGACGCGCGGCGCCCGCGTGCTCGAGCAGCTCGACGACCATGACCCGCGACGGCCTGCGTGCTGTCGCCGGAAACCATCGCCGCGATCGGCAAGGCCGAAGCGACGGCGGCAGCCGCTGGACCGCAGCGGCGCTCTGGGTGATCGCCGCGCTGTTGCTATCGGTATCGTCCTCAGGCATCCTGTGATTGCATTGATTGCAATGCAATCATAATCCTGCTATTTTTCTACCGTCTACTGAGAGAATCGGTAGGGAAACGGCAGCAGCGTCATGGCCAGCCTGACCGTCCGCCAGCTCGACGACAAGCTCAAGACGCTACTTGCGGCTGCGCGCCGCGCGCAACGGCCGCTCGATGGAGGACGAGGTCCGGGTCATCCTGCGGGAGGCGGCAGCACGAGGCCGGCCGCGAGGCGCTAGCCTCCTGGACCGTCACCGTCGAAGCCGCCGGCGCAACGGCCGGCCAGCACACCGCAGCCGACAGTCGCCACGCCGGAGACCGCGACGCGAGCCGGGCGTCCGCGTCCTGCTGATCATCGGCGGCGGCATCGCCGCCTACAAATCGCTCGATCTGATCCGCCGGCTGAAGGAGCGCGGCACGCAGGTGCGCTGCGTTCTGACCGCGGCCGCGCAGCATTTCGTCACGCCGCTCGCCGCCGGCGCGCTCGCCGGCGAGCGCGTCTATACCGACCTGTTCGATCCGCAAGAGCGAGTTCGACGTCGGCCATATCCGGCTCGCGCGCGACTGCGATCTGATCGTGGTCGCGCCGGCGACCGCCGACCTGATGGCGAAAATGGCGAACGGCCATGCCGACGATCTCGCCACCGCCGTCCTGCTCGCGACCGACAAACCGATCCTGCTGGCGCCGGCGATGAACCCGCAGATGTGGGCGACCACGGCGACGCAGCGCAATGTCGCGCAGCTTGCAGCGCGACGGCGTCCGTATCGTCGGCCCCAATGCCGGCGAGATGGCCGAGCGCGGCGAAGCCGGTACCGGGCCGCATGGCCGAGCCGCTGGAGATCGCCGCCGCGCGCCGAACGGCTCTTGCGCGCGCCAGCGCGCAGATCGGCCTCGACCGGCAAGCGCGTCCTGATCACCGCCGGCCCGACCAGCGAGCCGATCGATCCGGTGCGCTACATCGCCAACCGCTCCTCGGGCAAACAGGGCCACGCCATTGCCGCGGCGGCAGCCGCCGCCGGCGCCGATGTCGTGCTGGTCTCCGGCCCGGTCAATCTGCCCGATCCGCCGGGCGTGACCGTCGTCAAGTGGAAACCGCGCGGCAGATGCTGGACGCGGTGGAAAAGGCGCTGCCGGCCGACGTCGCGATCTTCGCCGCCGCGGTCGCCGACTGGCGCGCCGAACGGCCGAGCGACAGAAGATCAAGAAGCGGCAGGCGGGACGCCGACGCTGCAGCTCGTCGAAAATCCCGACATCCTCGCGACCATCGCCCATCGCAAAACCGGCCGGCCGCGGCTGGTGATCGGCTTTGCCGCCGAGACCGAGACGTCATCGCCAATGCCAAGGCAAAGCTCGCCAAGAAAGGCTGCGACTGGATCCTCGCCAATGACGTTTCGCCGGAGACCGGCATCATGGGCGGCGATGGCAATACGATTCATCTGATCTCGGCCGGCGGCGGCGTCGAGGACTGGCCGCCGCAATCGAAGGACGACGTCGCCCACGTACTGGTCGCGCGCATCGCCGCAGCGCTCAAGGAAAGCAAGCGGTGAGTGCCGAAGTGCGGATCGTGCGACTGCCGCATGGCGCCGACCTGCCGTTGCCGGCCTATCAAAGCGCGCTCGCCGCCGGACTCGATCTTCTTGCCGCGGTTCCGGAGGACTGCGCCGATCGAAATTGCGCCCGGCGGACGCGCGCTGATTCCGACCGGCGTCGCGATCGCTTTGCCGCCGGGTCACGAAGCGCAAGTCCGGCCGCGCTCGGGGCTCGCCCTGCGCCACGGCGTCACAGTGCTGAATTCGCCGGGCACGATCGACGCCGATTACCGCGGGGAAATACAAATCATTCTTGTGAATCTCGGAGCGGAGCGCTTCGTAATCAGCCGCGGAATGCGGATCGCGCAGCTAGTAATCGCGCCGATATCACATGTAAAACTTGTTGAATCCGCAAGTTTAGACTCGACAGAGCGAAGCGTTGGGGGCTTTGGCTCCACTGGAACGTCGACGAATATTGCCGACAAGCGTGATTAAAACGAAGTTCAACTGGACCGGACGAGTGTTGTAATATAGCACCGTCAGTCTCGAACGCTTTCCCGTCACGTAACGTTCTCCGCCGCATGCCTCTGCTCCCCCGCAAAGGAGTCCTCGCGATTGCAGCTGTCATCGACGTGGCATTGCATGCGCAAGGACAGCCGGTCTCAGCGAAAACGCTCGCCGCACGTCACGGCCTGCCACCGCGACATCTCGAACCCGTGCTGCAAGCGCTGGTCCGCTACGGAATACTCAAAGGCATTCGCGGTCCGCGGGGCGGCTATGAACTTGCGCGCGATCGGCGCCGCGTGACCGCGAACGATATTCTGCGCGCCGCCGGTACGGTCGATGAGACCGACGAAGCGCATGCCGGTTCCGATCTCCTGACCAAGGTCGTGCTTCCCGCCATGGCCCATGCCGAGCAGGAATTCGGCATCGCGCTGGCGCGCATCAGTCTGGATGACTTGGCGCGCGACGCTCAGGCACTCAAATCCGCCGGGAAGACCGCCGTTAGGAATTAAGGCGGTCAGAGCTTCACAATCATGTTCACGATCTGGACTCTTACGGCGCGATTCCGCTTGAGAGTAAAGTCGTCCGATTCGCGGGCTCGTTCCCCCTCCCTTCCCTCCGCCGCTCGCGGGGGAGGGAAGGGAGGGGGTTGGGTGCGAGCCAGCAGAGGCGAAGGGGCATGCCGGACACGATCCGGGGGAGCCGCGACAAGCGGCATCGGCGGCGCGCGCAGCAGGGAATGAGCCGATTCCTTGCAGCTGCTTGCGTCCTTTTCCCGTTCCCGGCCGGCGCCGCCGAACAGCCCGCGACAGCGCTGCACGAACTCGTCCTGATCGCGCAGTCAGGTATCGACCAGCATCAGATTGCATTCATTGCCGTCGTCTGCGGCGTCGTACTGTTCGCCGTCGTCACCGCGATCATGCTGGTGGGCAGTTCGGCGCGTGCGGCGCGGCAGGAGGGGCGGCTGCGCAACCAGATTGCCGCGCTGCGCGAAGAGGTCGATCGCGCCAACGCGCTGATGCGGTCGGAGCCGCAAGTCGTGGTGGTTTGGCCCGCGGACGCCGACGAGCCGAAAATTGACGGCGATCCGGGCGCCGTCGGCGTCGCCATGGCGCACCAGGTGCTCGCGTTCGGCAGCTGGCTCGATGCCGGAAAGGCGAGCGCGATGGAGCGCGCCGTCGAGGCGCTGCGCGCCCGCGGCGAAGCCTTCGCGATGACACTCACGACCCGTGCCGACCATCCGATCGAAGCGCTCGGCCGCGCCATCGGCGGGCGGGCCGTGCTGCGGCTGAAAAATGCCAGCGGCGTCAATCGCGAACTGGTCGAGCTTGCCACCCGGCACGACAAATTATCCGCCGAAGTCGCGCCGCTGCGCGCCCTGATCGAGACGCTGCCGTCGCCCGTCTGGGCACGCGACGTGGACGGCCAGTTGATCTTCGTCAACGCCGCCTATGCGCGCGCCGTCGATGCCAGGAATGCCGCTGATGCGGTGGCGCATCGCACCGAACTGCTCGACAGCTCGGCGCGCGCGAGCATCGCACAATCGCACATGAACGGCTCCGGTTATGCCGGCCGGTTGCGGGCGGTCGCCGCCGGCACGCGGCGCACCTTCGACGTGCTCGATATCATTACCGACAGCGGCTCGACCGGCATCGCCGTCGATGCGACGGAAGCCGAAGCCATGCGGGTTGCCCGCGACCATCTCATGGACGCGCATCGCCGCACGCTCGACCAGCTGCCGACCGGCGTCGCCATGTTCGGCTCCGATCATCGCCTGACGTTCTACAACGCCGCCTATCGCGCGCTGTGGGATCTCGACACAGCTTTCCTCGACCAGGAGCCGACCGACTCGGCGGTGATCGAAATGCTGCGCGCCGCGCGCAAATTGCCGGAGCAGCAGGACTTCCGGCAATGGAAGACGGAGCTCCATGAAGCCTACCGCGCCGTCGAGGCGACCGAGCACACCTGGCACTTGCCCGGCGGCCGCACCTTGCGCGTGGTGACGACACCCAACCCGGACGGCGGTCTCACCTATCTGTTCCACGACGTCACCGAGCGGCTCGATCTCGAACGCCGCTTCCAGGAACTGATCCGCGTCCAGGGCGAGACCCTCGACAACCTGGCAGAGGGCGTCGCCGTGTTCGGCAGCGACGGCAGGCTCCGCCTGCACAATGCCGCCTTCGTCAGCATGTGGAAGCTCGAGGCTTCCGATCTCGCCGACCGGCCGCATATCGAACGGATCACGGCTCTATGCCAGCCGCTGCACGGCGACGCGCCGGCCTGGCGGACCTTGCGCGATGTCGTGACCGCGATCGACAGCCGCGAAGCGACCAAGGGACGTCTCGAGCTTCACGACGGCAGCGCCGTCGATTTCAACGACGGTGCCGCTCCCCGATGGCGCCACATTGGTGACGTTCCATGACGTCACGGCTTCCGTCAATGTCGAGCGTGCCTTGCGCGAACGTAACGAGGCGCTCGAAGACGCCGACAAGATCAAGATCGATTTCGTCCACCACGTGTCCTACGAGTTGCGCTCCCCGCTCACCAATATTATCGGCTTCGTCCACCTGCTGAGCGATCCGACGACCGGGCCGCTGGCGAAAAAGCAGCGCGAATATCTCGACTACATCACGGTCTCGACCAACACCTTGCTGGCGCTGATCAACAACATTCTCGACCTCGCCACCATCGATGCCGGCCGCATGCAGCTCAATCTCGGGCCGGTCGACATCCGCGAGACCATGGCGGCGGCCGCCGAGGGCGTGCAAGACCGGCTGGTCAGTTCCGGCCTCGCGCTCGACATCGCAGCGCCCGCCGACATCGGCGGTTTCATCGCCGACAAGCTGCGCGTGCGGCAAATCCTGTTCAATCTCCTCGCCAATGCGGCAAGCTTCTCGCCGGGCGGCGCACGCATTGCGTTCCGCGCCGAGCGCCGCCCCGACGCCGTCGTCTTCTCGGTTACGGATCAGGGGCCGGGGATTCCGCCTGAAGTGCTGGAGAAAGTCTTCGACTGGTTCGAGACGCATTCGCTCGGTTCGACGCATCGCGGCCCCGGCATCGGTCTCTCGCTGGTCCGTTCCTTTGTCGAACTGCACGGCGGCACGGTCGCGATCGCGTCCCAGGTCGGACAAGGCACCACGGTCACCTGCACGTTCCCGCTGAGCGCACGTGCCACCCTCACGGCCGCCGAGTAGCCGTTGCTTTTGAAAAAGGCCATGCTCAAACAGCATATTCTTGAGCGGAGCGCCGTATGTTGCTGACCACCCCGGGTGGCGCAAGCTTCAACGCGACATTACCGAACGAGCAGGCGACATGGCGGTTCATGGCCGACATCGCGACCGCGCTCGAGCCCGGCGATCTGGTGACACTGTCGGGCGACCTCGGCGCCGGCAAGACCACTTTCGCGCGGGCTTTGATCCGCTACCTCGCCGGCGACGAGACGATCGAAGTGCCGAGCCCGACCTTCACCTTGATCCAGACCTACGATCTGCCGCGCTTCACATTGGTCCATGCCGATCTCTACCGGCTATCGGGCGCGGCCGAGCTTGCCGAGCTCGGCTTCGACGATCTTCCCGAAGGCGCGGTGGTGATGATGGAATGGCCCGATCGCGCCGCCGGATTCTTGCCACCCGATCGTCTCGACATCACCTTCACGCTGGCGCCGCAGCTCGGGCCCGACGTCCGCAACGTCCGCTACGTCGGCTATGGCAGCTTTGCGCAGCGCGCCGAACGCATCGCCATGGTGCGCTCCTTTCTTGACGAATCCGGCTTTGGTGCCGCGCTTCGCATCCGCATGCAGGGCGACGCCTCGACGCGGATTTTCGAACGCTTGAATCTCAACGGCGAGGCCGCGATTCTGATGAACGCGCCGCGCCGTCCTGACGGCCCGCCAGTGCGCGACGGCAAGCCCTATAGCGCCATCGCGCATCTTGCCGAAGACATCGTGCCTTACGTTGCGCTGTCCGCTGGACTGCGCTCGGTCGGCCTCTCGGCGCCGGCGATCTTGCACGCCGATCTCGATCACGGCCTCTTGGTCATGGAAGATCTGGGCGAAGACCGCATCGTCACCGGCGATCCGCCGGCGCCGATCGCGGCGCGCTACGTCGCCGCCGTCGATCTTCTCGCCGCGCTGCACGGCCGGGAATTGCCGGATACGCTGCCTGTCGCCCCGCATCTCGATTATCGGCTGCCGCGCTACGATAGGCAGGCGTTTCTGATCGAGGCCGAATTGTTGCTCGACTGGTATTTGATCAAGGCCGGCGTTGAGGATAAAGCGGAAATTGGGGGCAAAGCCGCTGCGCGCAGGGACTTCATCGCGCTCTGGAGCCAGGCGCTGCAGCCGGCGATCGACGCGCCGCCGACCTGGGTGCTGCGCGATTATCATTCGCCGAACCTGCTCTGGCTGCCGGAGCGCGAGAATATTGCGCGAATCGGCGTGCTCGATTTCCAGGACGCGCTGATCGGCCCTGCGGCCTATGATGTCGCCTCGCTCCTGCAAGACGCCCGCGTCGACGTACCGGAAGCCTTGGAAATGTCTTTGCTCGGCCAATACGTGCGGGCGCGACAAAGCCAGAACGCAGAACGCGGTGCGGAATTCGATACCGCCGGTTTCATGCTGCTCTATGCGACGCTCGCGGCGCAACGCGCCACCAAGATCCTCGGCATCTTTGCTCGGCTCGACCGGCGCGACGGCAAGCCGCAATATCTGCGTCACATGCCCCGCCTATGGAACTATTTGCAGCGTTCGCTGGCGCATCCCGCACTTGCGCCCCTGAGGGCTTGGTACGCAGCCAATGTCCCGGCACCAGATGGGCTATGATGCGACGGCTAGAATCACATCGACGGCTGGGCTCCCCAAAACGATGATGCCGAAAAGTGCGATGGTCTTGGCGGCGGGTCTCGGCACGCGCATGCGGCCGTATAACGGCCACATCCCGAAACCTTTGGTCGCCGTCGGCGGCAAATCCTTGATCGATTATGGGCTCGACCGCCTCGCCGATGCCGGCGTCGAACGCGCGGTGGTCAACGTGCATCACCTCGCCGATGCGCTGGAAAAACATCTCGCGCCGCGCCGGCACCCGCACATTGTCATTTCCGATGAACGCGCCGAACTGCTCGGCACCGGCGGCGGCATCGCCAAGGCGTTGCCGCAACTCGGCGACGCGCCGTTCTTTCTGGTCAATTCCGACACGCTTGTGGCTCGACGGCGTGCGGCCCAATTTCACGCGACTTGCTGAAACGTTCGATCCGAGCACCATGGATGCGCTGCTGCTGTTGGCGCCGACCACGGACAGCATCGGCTATTCCGGCCGTGGCGACTACATGATGACGTCCGACGGCCGCTTGCAGCGCCGTGCCGAGCACGAAGTGGCGCCTTTCATTTATTCCGGATGCGGCAATTCTTTCGCCCGTTTTGTTTGCCGGCGCGCCCAAAGGCGCCTTCCCGCTGACGCTCTTGTTCGACCGCGCCGGCGAGAATGGCCGGCTGTTCGGCTTGCGGCTTGAGGGCGTGTGGATGCATGTCGGCACCCCGGAAGCGGTCGCTGCGGCCGACGCGGCGCTGGCGGCCGCGCAGTAGAATCTGATAGACACGTCGTCATTCGTCGTCCCCGCGAAAGCGGGACCCATAGTCACGGGTCGAGCAAGTTTGCCGTGACAGTGACCATGGATTCCCGCTTTCGCGGGAAATGACGAAACACCGCGAACCGATCATCGACATGAACCCGCGCGTTTTCACCATTCCGGCGTCGGCGCCGTTTTTGCCGACGCTGATCGAGGCTTTAAGGAGCGGCAAGCTCGGCTTTGCCAAGCTCGGCTCAGCTATGGCCGGCGATCCGCTGGCGCTGGCGTCGGCCACGCTTTACTTGCCGACGCGGCGCGCTTGCCGGCTGATGCGCGACGCGTTTCTTGAAGGAATTCGACGCCACGGTTCTGCCGCGCATCATTCCGATCGGCGACATCGACGAAGACGAGATCGCGTTCGCGGAAGTCGCCACAGGCAACATTGCGGCCGAGGCGCTGGCCTTGCCGGATGCGCTCGGCGGCTTGGAGCGGCGGCTCCTGCTCACCCAGTTCGTCACCAAATGGGCGTCGTCGTCCGAACTGCACGGCACGAGCGGCACACCGCTCGTTGCTCAAACACCGGCGTCGGCTTGCGCGCTTGCCGACGATCTGGCGCGCCTGATCGACGACATGACCACGCGCGGCGTGTCATGGGATCGGCTCGACGACCTCGTGCCCGACAAGTTCGACCAATATTGGCAGCTGACGCTGCGATTTTTGCAGATTGCACACAAATACTGGCCGCAAGTATTGCGCGATCGCGAATGCATCGAACCGGCCGAGCGGCGCGACCGCCTGATCAAGGCCGAAACCGCGCGCCTTAAGCGCAACACCGACGGACCGGTCATTGCCGCCGGCTCCACAGGGTCGATCCCGGCGACGGCCGAACTGATCGCGACCATCGCGCATTTGCCGCACGGCGCCGTGGTGTTGCCCGGCCTCGATACCGATCTCGATGATGAATTCGTGGCAGCTGATCGCCGGCGACGAGAAAAAACAGATCGCGCCGGCGCCGGCCCATCCGCAATTCGCGATGCAGGCGTTGCTGGCGCGCATCGGCATCACGCGTGCGGATGTCGTGGCTTTGGCCGAGCCGCACGGACGCGAGCATCTCGTATCCGAAGCACTGCGTCCGGCGGCGGCAACCGACATGTGGCGGCAAACATCCGCCGACGCGGCGTTCGCGACTCACGCCGATGCCGCGCTCAAGACACTGACCGTGATCGAGGCCGCCAATCCCGAAGAGGAGGCGCTCGCCATTGCGGTTGCGTTGCGCGAGGCAGTGCATGACGGCAAGACGGCGGCTTTGGTGACGCCGGACCGCGCGCTCGGACGCCGCGTCCTGGCCGCGCTGGCCCGCTGGAGCATCGTGGCGGAGGATTCCGGCGGCGATGCGCTCGCCGATACGCCGGCCGGCATATTTCGCGCGGCTCGCGGCGGCGGCGGCTCTCGGCGGTCTTGAGCCGGTCACACTGCTTGCATTGCTCAAACATCCGCTGTTGCGGCCGGCGCTGCGCAACAAAGAGCATGCCGTTGCCGCGCTTGAACGCGCCATTTTAAGGGGCCCACGTCCGCGCGCCGGCAGCGCCGGCCTCGCAAGCGCGCTGAATACTTTTCGCAAGACCAAAACCGACTTGCATCCATCCGATCCGCGAAAAGACCTGACCGAGAGTGAGCTGGATGCAGCGTCCGGGCTGGTCGACTGGCTTGCCACGGCGCTTGAGCCGCTCGAAACGATCGGGCGCGAACAACAACCGCTCGGCGAGTTCGCCGCGCGTCATCAAAAAATTCTTGCCGCGCTATCGCTCGAAGACGGCAGCGCCGTCGCGTTTGCCGGTCGCGACGGTACAAAGCTCGCGGATGCGCTCGACGAACTGGCAACGAGTGAAGCCGCCGCCGATCTGGCGGTCGAAAAATCGGATTATGTCGAACTGTTTTCCGCAGCCCTTGCCGGCAGGGTCGTACGGCGTCCGCTGCAGCCGGATTTGCGCGTGCGCATCCTCGGGCCGCTCGAAGCGCGTCTCACCGAGAACGACCGCATCGTACTCGGCGGCCTGGTCGAAGGCGTGTGGCCGCCGGAGAGCAATACCGATGCCTGGCTGAGCCGGCCGATGCGGCTTGCGCTCGGGCTCGATCTGCCGGAGCGGCGCATCGGGCTTTCCGCTCACGACTTCGCGCAATTGCTTGGCGCGCGCGAGGTGACGTTAAGCCATGCGGCCAAGATCGCCGGCACGCCGACGGTGCCGTCGCGCCTTATCCAGCGCCTCGCCGCCGTTGCCGGCGAGCGCTGGGAGCCGGCCGTCAAACGCGGCAACACCTATCTGCGCCTGGGCCCGCGAGCTCGACCGGCCGGAGCGGGTGATGCCGGCGCCGCAGCCCGCGCCAATGCCGCCGCGCGCGGCGCGGCCGAAAAGTCTCTCCGTCACCGAGATCGAACATTGGCTGCGCGATCCCTATACGATCTATGCCAAGCACATTCTGCGGCTGCGGCCGCTCGATGCGATCGACACCGCGCTCGGCGCGGCCGAGCGCGGCACTATCATTCATGCCGCCGTCGGCGACTTCACCAAGCTCTATGCCAAGGGTCTGCCGGCCGATGCGGCCGACAAGCTCATCGCGCTGGGCGAGCCGCATTTCGCGGCGCTGGAGGATTTTCCCGAGGCGCGCGCGTTCTGGTGGCCGCGCTTCCGGCGCATCGCGCATTGGTTCGCGCGCTGGGATGCCGAGCGCCGCACAGCGATCACAGCCATCGAGGCCGAAATTCGCGGCGAGATCGACATCGCGATCGAGGAAGGAACGTTCAAGCTGCGCGGCGTCGCCGACCGGATCGAACGGATGCCGGACGGCCGCTATGTCATCCTCGATTACAAAACCGGGTCGGCGCGCAGCGAGAAACAAGTCCGCTCCGGGCTCGCACCGCAGCTCACGCTTGAAGCTGCCATGCTGCGCGACGGCGGCTTTGAGGAGATCCCGCGCGGCGCTTCCGTCGCCGAACTCGCCTACGTGCTGCTCAAGGGCGGCGAGCCGCCGGGCAGGTATGTGGAGGTGGAGTTCAAGGAAGGCACGGCGGATAGCCATGCCGACCGGGCGCTCGCCAAGCTGACGGAGCTCGCCCGGCGTTTCGACGACGAGAAGCAGCCGTACCGCTCGCTCGTTCATCCAATGTGGACCACGCATTACGGCGACTACGATCATCTCGCGCGCGTCAAGGAATGGTCGAGCGGGCGCGACGAAGAGTTCGGGGGCGGCGAATGAGAACCGCCGACGATATTCCATCCCAGGTCCGCGAGCTGCAGCGCGCGGTCGCCGCGCCCGATGTCTCGGCCTGGGTCGCCGCCAATGCCGGCTCGGGCAAGACGCACGTGCTGGCGCAGCGGGTGATCAACCTTCTCCTCGACGGCGTGGCGCCGGAAAAGATTCTCTGCATCACCTTCACCAAGGCCGCCGCCGCCAATATGGCGAAGCGGGTGTTCGACACGCTTGCGGCCTGGACCACCCTCGACGACGCGGCGCTCGATAAGGCGATCCGCGAAGGCTCTGGCCTGCCGAGCGATGCGCGGCGGCGCGTCGTGGCGCGGCGGCTGTTCGCCCGCGCGCTGGAAACGCCCGGTGGATTGAAGGTACAGACCATCCACGCGTTCTGCACTCAGCTGCTGCATCAATTTCCCTTCGAAGCGAATGTCGCCGCACGTTTTACCGTGCTTGACGAAGCGCAACAGACGCAGCTTCTCGAGCAATTGACCCTGCATGTGCTGCTGGACGGCGCGCGCGACCCTGAAAGCCGGCTCGGCCGTGCGCTCGCTATCGCCATGACGGCGGCCGCCGATCAGACGTTCCGCGACGTGATCCGCGCCGCCATCGGCCGGCGCGATTCGATCGCGCGCTGGGTGATGAAGGAAGGCGGCGTCCTCGCCGCGATTGCCGCGCTCTCGCGCGCACTCGGCATCGACCCTTCCGAAAGCCGCGAAGACATCGAAAACGAATTTTTTGATGACTCGCCGATTGCGCCTTCGGACTGGAACCAAATTGCCGCGATCCTGGCGCAAGGCAGTAAGACCGACATAGAACAAGCGCGCCGCTTCGGCCTGCTTGCGTCACTGCCGCGCGTGGATCGGGTCGACACCTATCTCGAGATTTTCTGCACGGCGAACGAGCGCACACCGCGAAAAACCGTCGCGACCAAAGCGATCAAGGATGCCGGATTGATCGAGCGCCTGACCGCGGAACGCGATCGCGTCTGCGATCTCCTGCCCAGGCTGCGCGCCGTCATCTGCCGCGACCGATCCGCCGCGCTGCTGACCGTCACCAATGACGTGCTGACGCGCTATCATGCCGAGAAGGAACGCCGGGGATTGGTCGATTACGACGACCTGATCGACAAGATGCTCGCGCTCCTCACCAATGTCGACGCGGCTTGGGTCCACTACAAGCTCGATCTCGGCATCGATCATCTCTTGATCGACGAAGCGCAGGATACGAGCCACAAGCAGTGGCAGATCGTCAGGCAATTGGTCGCGGAATTCACCGCGGGCGCGGGCGTCCATCTCGGCACGCGCACGATCTTCGCGGTCGGCGACGAGAAGCAATCGATCTACTCGTTCCAAAATGCGGCGCCGAAGGAATTCGAGGAGATGCGGCGCCATTTTGCCTCTGCGCATCAGAACGCCGCGCTGAGATTCGAATTTCGCAAGTTCGAGCATTCGTTCCGCTCCGGCGCGAACGTGCTTGCCGCCGTCGACGAGGTTTTCAAGGACAAGCTCGTCGCGGCGAGCGTCTCCTCGGATGCCGGCGGCTTCCCGCCGCACATCGCGTTGCCGGATGCAGCGCCGAGCCTGGTCGAAATCTGGGAGCCGGAGGAGCCCGACGAGCGCAAGGAGATCGAAGGCTGGGATGCGCCGTTCGATACCGTCAACGAGACGAGCCCGCGCGTCAAACTCGCCAAGCGCATCGCGCGCACGGTCAAACGCATGGTCGATACCGGCGCGCCGGTCGGTATCGAGCGCCGCGCGGTGCGCTACGGCGACATTCTGATCCTGGTGCGCCAGCGCGGCGAATTGTTCGAATCGATCATCCGCGCGCTGAAGAATGAACACGTGGAAGTCGCCGGCGCCGACCGCCTTATCCTCACCGAACATATCGCGGTGATGGATCTGATGGCGCTCGCCGATGCGCTGCTGTTGCCGCAGGACGATCTGGCGCTCGCGACGGTGCTACGCAGCCCGCTGTTCGGTCTGTCGGATGACGATCTGTTCGTCATTGCCTACGATCGCGGCCGTCTATCGCTACGTGAGGCGCTCGCGCGCAAAGCCGGCGAAGGCGAATTGATAGCGGCATCGGCGCTCACAAAGCTCACGAGGTTCGATGAGATCGCGCGACACGCGACGCCGTTTGCGTTCTACGCAAGACTTCTTGGCGCAGAGGACGCGCGACGTCATTTCCTCGGCCGGCTCGGCGCCGAGGCAAACGACGCGCTCGACGAATTCCTCAATCTTGCGATCGAGTACGAGCGGCGCGAGACGCCGTCGCTGCAGGGCTTCATGGCCTGGCTGCGCCAGGCGCGCGCCGAAGTGAAGCGCGACATGGAAATCGCCCGCGACGAAGTGCGGGTGATGACGGTGCACGGCGCCAAGGGCCTCGAAGCACCGATCGTGTTCCTCGCCGACACCATGACGCCGCCGGCCGGCCCGCGGCCGCCCCGACTTCTCGAACTTCCCGGCAACGCTACGATCTGGGTCGGACGCAAGGCGGACGATCCGGCGCCTGTCGCCGCCGCGCGGCAAGAGGCGCAAAGCGACGCGGCGGACGAATATCGCAGGCTTCTTTACGTAGCGATGACGCGCGCCGCCGACCGGCTGATCATCTGCGGCGCGCAAGGCGACAAGAAGCGGCCTGACGGCTGCTGGTACGATCTGGTGTGCGAGCCGCTCAAATTGTTCCTGGTCGAGGAGACGAATGGCGAGGACAAAGTCTGGCGCTATCGGATCGCATCTAGTCCTGCGGTCGAGCAATCGCCGTCCATCGCCGCCGAGCCACAGTCCGCTCACCGAGAGCTTCCGGCGTGGCTGCGTCAGCGCGCGCCGTACGAAGCGCGGCGCGGCGGACCGATTTCGCCGTCCTCAGCCTTTGACGAAGACATTGCGCGCGCGGCACAGCCGGGCGCTTCGCCTGCCGCGCGCCGCAAAGCTTTGGAACGCGGCCGGATCGTGCATCGGCTGATGCAGTCCTTGCCCAACATTCCGCCCGAGCGGCGTGCGACGATGATCGAGCAATATCTTCTTCGCACGGCGAAGAATTTTACGGCGGACGAACGCGCCGAAGTCGCGCGTCAAGTCTCCGCCGTTCTCGGCGATGAGCGCTTTGCCGAGATTTTTGCGCCGGGCAGCCGTCCCGAAGTGTCGATTGTCGGTCATGTCCCGCGACCGGATGGAGGTGTGATTGAAGTTCCGGGACAGGTAGACCGGCTGATCGTGAAGGACGACACCGTTCTGATTGCCGATTACAAAACCGACGGCGTGGTGCCGCGGACGCTCGAAGAGGTGCCTCACTACGTCACCCAGCTCGCGCTCTATCGGGCGGTGCTCGGCCGCATCTATCCGGGCAGGACCGTACGCGCGGCGCTGGTTTTCACCAACGGGCCGGTTTTGCTGGAGATTCCCGCCGAGGCCATGGACAGGGCGCTTGCAGCCGAGCTTGGCAAAGCCCCAACCTAGCGCCGCCGCGCCTCGGTCCGTCACGCTGCAGTGAAGGTGCCTTGACGCCCCATACGGCCATTCATACGTTCAACAGCCCCGGGCAGCCGATTCCCCCGAAAAGACGAGGTTCTTCATGGTCGAGAAAACAACGGATGCGACGTTTGAAGCGGACGTGCTCAAGGCGAGCGGCCCGGTCGTCGTCGATTTCTGGGCGGAATGGTGCGGCCCGTGCCGCATGATCGCGCCCGCGTTGGAAGAGATTTCCAATTCGCTCAACGGCAAGGTCAAGATTGTCAAGCTCAACGTCGACGAGAACCCAGGCATTGCGTCGAAATACGGCATCATGTCGATCCCGACCCTGATGCTGTTCAAGGACGGCCAGCTCGCTTCGCGCCAAGTCGGCGCCGCGCCGAAGCAGAAGCTCGAACAATGGATCACCGCTTCGGTGTGATCTGCGCCAATTCAGTGTTTGGACGTCGTCATGGCCGGGTCTGTCCCGGCCATTTCGTTTTTGGGCAGGTCGCCTAATGCCGGAAATGCCGCGTCCCGGTCAGCACCATCGCAATGCCATGCGCGTCGGCGGCCTCGATCACTTCGTTATCGCGCATTGATCCGCCCGGCTGGATCACAGCCGTGGCGCCGGCCTCAATGGCGACGAGGAGACCGTCCGCGAACGGGAAGAAGGCGTCGGAGGCAACCACTGATCCCTTGGTCGCCGGCTCCTTGAGACCGGCTTCCTTGGCCGCATCCTGCGCCTTGCGCGCGGCAATGCGCGCTGCATCGACACGGCTCATCTGACCGGCGCCGATGCCGACGGTCGCCAGATCCTTGGCATAGACGATGGTGTTCGACTTGACGTGCTTGGCGACACGGAAGGCAAAACGCAGATCGCGCAATTCGGCATTGGTCGGCGCGCGCTTGGTCACCGGCCGTAAATCCATGTCGTCGACCACGGCGTTGTCGCGCGTCTGTACCAACAATCCGCCGGCCACCGTTTTCGCGGTGAGACCGGCCGCGCGCGGATCGGGCAAGCCGTCGGCAAGCAGAAGCCGCAAGTTCTTCTTGGCGCCGACAATGGCGATGGCTTCGTCCGTCGCATCCGGGGCAATGATGACTTCGGTGAAAATCTCGGTGATGGCGCGCGCCGCTTCGGCGTCGAGCTGGCGGTTGAGTGCGACGATGCCGCCGAAGGCCGACGTTGTGTCGCAAGCGAGCGCCTTGCGATAGGCGTCGACCAGGCTTTCGCCTTCGGCGACACCGCACGGATTGGCGTGCTTGATGATGGCGCAAGCCGCCGTACGCACCGGATCGAACTCAGCGACGCATTCGAAAGCCGCGTCGGTGTCGTTGATATTGTTGTAGGAGAGCTGCTTGCCCTGCGCCTGGCGCGCGGTCGAGACGCCGAAGCGGGCGTCAGGCGTGCGGTAGAACGCCGCCGATTGGTGCGGATTTTCGCCGTAGCGCAATTTCTCGATCAGCCGGCCGCCGAAGGCGCGATAATCGGGCGCGATCTCGTTGAGCTCATCGGTGAGCCAGTTGGAAATCGCCGATCATAGGCCGCCGTGCGCGCATAGGCCTTGGCGGCGAGCTTTCGGCGCAATGCGCAGCGTCGTCATGCCGTTATGCGCCGTGAGCTCGTCGAGCAGTGCCGCGTAATCTGCCGTATCGACTACCACCGCGACATCGTCATGGTTCTTTGCGGCGGCGCGGATCATCGCCGGGCCGCCAATATCGATGTTCTCGATGCAGGTTTCGAAATCGGCCCTGCGCGCGACGGTCTCCTCGAACGGATAGAGATTGACCACCAGGATATCGATCGGCGAAATCCGGTGCGCCAGCATCGCTTCGACATGCAGCGGATTGTTGCGGATCGCGAGCAGCCCCCCATGCACCGCCGGATGCAGCGTCTTGACCCGGCCGTCCATCATTTCCGGAAAGCCGGTCAAGTCGCTGACGTCGAGCACTTTAAGCCCGGCGTCGGCGAGCGCCTTGCGCGTGCCGCCGGTCGAGACGAGCTCGATGCCGAAACCCGAAAGCGCGCGCGCGAATTCGACCAGCCCGGTCTTGTCGGAAACGGAAATAAGGGCGCGCATGGCGCGGCGGAGGGGATTCAGTCATGATGCTCCCAGTTTATGCACCAAAGTCTATGCACCAAAGCTTGTCATAGCGGCAATCTCGGCTCGTCTTCGCGCGCACGGCGCGACGTGCCCGTGCTCGCCAGCGCGCCGGCCGGCGCCTGCTGCAGGCTCCACTGCACGCGCGAAGCGGTGCGCGCATGGCCGCGGATGACGATTTGCGCCGTCCGGCGCGGTCCTTCGCTGCCGGCCAGATAAACGCTGTCTTCAAGCTCCACTTGGTCCTCGTGGGCGCTGAAAGTCCAGACTTCCTTGTTCGGCATCATCAGCATGACGCCGTGACCGTCGGAGAGCCGCGTCGCCTTCACCATGGGGTGCAGATGAAAGCGCACCGCGAAAGCATCCTTATCCGTGCGCACCTGCGGACTGCCATTGGCATCGAGAAAAACTTCCTCGCCATCGAGCCGTGTGCCGTCGGACGCAAGCATCAGCACGCGTTCATGCACGATATCGAAGCGGTCGGCGTAGCCGTCATGCGCCGCCCGCAGCACGACGGCATCGGGCCGCTCTTCGCGCGTCACTGCGACATGGCGTGGGCCGCCCAGCATCGGCGAGCCGCCGAGCATGCGCTTGAACGTCGCCATTTCGACGAAACGGGCCGAAGACGCGTCGTTGAAGGTCACCGCGGAATGGGCAGCTGTCGAGCGCGCGACCTGCCGCCAGTTCTCGCGCCCGGTGGCCGGCATGCCGCAATTCACCACGATGAGGCTCTGCTTCGGCGAGGAGAACTCGAACGACAGGCAACCGGCATGGGCGTCGAGGCTCATTTCGATCGGCGGCGCGCGCCCGGTGTCCATGATGAGCACCGCGCCTCCGGCCTCGAGCCGCTGATAGGCCGAATGCGGCGCGTTCGAGAACGGCGTGCCGTGGGTTTCGTCATAGGCCAGAAGCGTCGAAAGCAGGCCCGCCGGCGTCGCGCCCATGCCGTTGAAGTGCGCGAAACTGCCTTCCGAGTGGCGGAAGAAACGCAACATCGGCATCATGCGGTCGATCGCATTGAGGAGCGCCCGCGGCGGCGCGATATTGCGCGCGGTGAAAGCCTGACGCAGCGGCAAAAATTCGATCAGGATTTCGATGATCGCGCCGGGATCGCGGCTGACATGGCCGCCGTCCGGAAGAATCTGCCGTTCGATCTCTTGGCTCAGCCGCTCGGTCGCGGTCTTGATGTGCCGGGCTTGGCCGGCGATGCAGAGTGCGGCATAAGCAAGCGCGACGACTGCCTGCATCCGATCGACGCCGCGGCGCGCGTCGCCCGCGGTATGGCGGAGGTAGCGCACCTGGCGAATGAGGCTGCGCAGGAAGCGCCGATAGAACCGCGCATCGGCATCTTGCAGGACCAGCGTGGATTGGCTGAGCCAGGAGATGATGCGGCGCGACAGCACGTCGGGCCGCCAGGCGATCGGATGCCACGAGCCCTGCAGCGCGATCCATTCGTCGACCAGAGCGCGTGCATTGGCGCGGGTGATGCCCGACTCCGCCGCGCGCAGATGGCGCAGCCAGCCGAAACCAAGCAACGCTGTCGCCCAATCGTCCGACGGCGGTTCCATTTCGAAAACCGAACGGCCATCGCAGATCACGACCTTGCCGGCGAAGGCAAAACGGCCGGAATAGATTTCGCTCGCGCGCGTGGCGTCGGCGGTGCGCAGGTCCGGCGGCGCGATCAGCAAGCGGTCGGTGCGCAGCGGAAGAAGCGGCCAGCGCACAAACGGATGGCCATTGGCGCGGCCGGTCACCCGGCGCACGGCGCCGCGAATCAGAAGCCAGGACAGCTTCGCATGGTTCGCGACTGCGACGCGCGACATCGACCTGTTTGCCCCCTTTGCGCGCGGGGGTGTGAAAAAAGTCCCGCGCGCGCGACCATAACGAAATGAAGGCTCGACGGCCAACTGCCGAATCGTTTTGATTTCCTTACTGTTTTACCAGCCGTGCCGCATAGAAGCCATCAAGCCCGGCGAATCGCGTATCGGGATCGGGAAGCTGGCACGGCAGGGTCCGCAGGTCGCCGTCCGCCGAGATGAACTCGTCGTGCCCGAAAAGCTCGGCGCCGGTGAAGGGAACGCGGCGCACGCTTGGATCGCGCGCCAGGAGATCGGCGACGACGATCTCGTTCTCTTCGGCTTCGAGCGAGCAGGTGCAATAGATCAGCGTGCCGCCGGGCTTGGTCAGCGCGACGGCGCGATCAATCAAAAGGCGCTGGACACTGGCGAGCGCGGTCATGTCCTCGACGCGCTTGAGCCAGGGCACGTCGGGATGGCGCCGGATCGTTCCGGTGGACGAACACGGCGCATCGAGCAGGACCGCGTCGAACGGTTCGGCGCTCCATTCCGCGACATCGGCGCAGACAAGCTCGGCTGGAAGCGACAGCCGCGCGAGATTGTCTTCCAGCCGTTTGAGCCGCACCGGCGCGCGATCGATCGCGGTGACCAGAGCGCCCGCTACCGCGAGTTGCGCGGTCTTGCCGCCGGGCGCGGCGCAAAGGTCGGCGACGCGGCAGCCGCGAACGTCGCCGATCAAGCGCGCCGGCAATGCGGCGGCGGCGTCCTGAACCCACCACGCGCCTTCGCTGAATCCCGGCAGTGCCGTGATCGCACCATGCACGACGGCGCGCACCGTGCCCGTCGGCAGCACGCGCCCCTGGAGTTTCTCGGCCCAAAGTTCTGGATCGCTTTTCACCGTGATGTCGAGCGCCGGTTCATGGCCGTTGGCCGCGGCGATGGCATGCGCCGTTACTGCGCCATATCGCGCGGTCCAGCGCGCCATCAGCCAAGCCGGCGTGTCGAGCGTCGGAATATCGAATGTGGCGAGGAGCGCTGCGCCTTCGCGTGTCACGCGCCGCAACACGGCATTGACCAGTCCGGCAAAACGCGCGGCGTGACGGTCCGCCTGCGCCAAACGCACTGAGAGATCGACCGCGGCGTGGTCCGGCACGTCGAGAAAAAGGATTTGCGCGGCGCCGATCAACAAAGCGCTTTCGACGCGCGGCGCTTGCGGCGGCGGACCGCGATCGAGAAAGACCCCAAGCAGGTGACGCAGCGTGCCGAGCCGGCGTAACACCACGGCGACCAGCGCGCGGACCAGCGCGCGATCGCGGTCTTCGAGCGTGGCGAGTTCGGCCGTGCTGTCGAAAAATTCGTCGAAGGCGCGGCGGCGGCGCAGCACACCGTCGACAATGTCGGCGGCGATGCGGCGGACCGCCAAACCGGGGACCTCGCCGGCGGCAACGGGCGAGCTTGCAGGCTTAGGCACGCCTTCCATTCGGAAGAAATTCCTTCTTGAATCTCGCGCTGGGCTACGCCAAGTCAGGCGCTATGCCAACCGAGCAGACCGCGTCCGCACCCGTGAATGACACAGATAGCCGCCAAGAGGCGAAAAAGCGTCCATTGACGCCCGAGGCTGAGCGCGCGCTGGCCGAGGCGGCGGCGCGCCGGGCCAAGGAACGCGAAATGGCCGGGCGTGAAAAGGCCGAAACCCCGAAGGAGGTTGCCGGCCGCGGCGGCCTCGATCCGGCGCGCTACGGCGATTGGGAAATCAACGGCCTGATATCGGATTTCTAGGCCCAAACGAGCCGCGGCGAGCCAACGGGCGGCGACTCGCAGCGGTTCCTCCGCGCATTCAGGAAAATTCAAAACGGCTGAAACCGGGGATCGGAAAGCCGATCCCCTACTCTCGATTACCGCGTCACGACGACCCGCGTGCCGAGCATGACGCGGCTGTAGAGGTCTTCGATGTCGACATTGTGCATGCGGATGCAGCCATGCGACACGAAATGACCGATCGAGCCTTCGTTATTGGTGCCGTGAATGGCGTATTGGCCGCCACCGGAGAGCGTCATGGCGGCGACGCCCATCGGATTTTGCGGCGAGCCGCCCGGAACCACCGGCGGCAGTCGGCTGTAATCCTTCCTGATCGAGTCCGGCGGCGACCATGCCGGCCTGATGTATTTGCCGTCGATATAGGCGGTGCCGGACCATTGCATGCCGAGCCGGCCGACGCCGACCGGATAGCGCAGCGCCTGTCCCGGCCCGACGAAGTAATAGAGCGCGCGCTCGTTGGTGCGAATGACGATCGTTCCCGGCATATAGCTGTCTCTGACCGAAACGAGATCGCCGTGCGCCTGCGCCGCCTTGGGCGCGAAAGCGAACGACACGATGGCCGCCAGGGCGGCCGCGATCAAAGTTTTCCCTCGCATGTTCAATTCCCTACTGCGGAAATGCCCGACAAATCCCGCCCCCGGCGGACGCACCAGCCGGATTCCATCCTAGTGGAAACGGCGGCTGACCTCAGCAGTATGGAGCCGCCAGGGTGAAGTTTTCGCAAATTTTTGCGGGGTGTGGTCTGCATGCGACAGCGACCAACCCCTTGAATTAACGCCGAAGTTACGCCCGGGCTGGAACGGCGGTTGATGCATGCCGTCCAGAGATACGAAGCGCCGCTTAGAGCATGATACGGAAAAGTAGGGACCGGTTTTCCGAAAAGATCATGCTCCATCAAAATACCAGAGCGTCCATATAATTCGACATGAGGCAATTTCGCTCTAGGCGCTCCGCTTGTTCTGCCGGTTGTTGACGAGATCGTCGACCACGGCGGGATCGGCAAGCGTCGAAGTGTCGCCGAGATTGCCGGATTCGTCCTCGGCGATCTTGCGCAGGATGCGGCGCATGATTTTGCCGGATCGCGTCTTCGGCAGGCCCGGAGCGAATTGAAGGAGATCGGGAGCCGCAATCGGCGAGATTTCCGTGCGCACCCATTGCACGAGTTCCTTGCGCAGATCCTCGGTCGGATGTTCGCCGGCCATCAAGGTGACATAGGCATAGATGCCCTGGCCCTTGATGTTGTGCGGATAGCCAACCACGGCGGCCTCCGAGACTTTCGGATGCGCGACCAGAGCCAATTCAACTTCTGCAGTGCCGAGACGATGGCCGGCGACATTGATCACGTCGTCGACGCGGCCAGTGATCCAGTAATAGCCGTCCTCATCGCGCCGGCAGCCGTCGCCGGTGAAATACTTGCCGGGATAGGCGCTGAAATAGGTTTCGACAAAACGCTGGTGATCGCCATAGACCGTGCGCATCTGGCCCGGCCATGAATCGGCGATGCAGAGATTGCCGGCGACGGCGCCTTGCAGCACCTTGCCCTCGGCGTCGACGATCTCCGGAATGACGCCGAAGAACGGCCGCGTCGCCGATCCGGGCTTGAGCCGCGTCGCGCCCGGCAGCGGCGTGATCAGAATGCCACCGGTTTCCGTCTGCCACCAAGTATCGACGATCGGGCAACGGCCGTCGCCGACGACGCGGTGATACCATTCCCAAGCTTCGGGATTGATCGGTTCGCCGACCGAGCCGAGCAGCCGCAAAGACGCGCGCGAGGTTTTCTTCACCGGACCGTCGCCGGCCTGCATCAACGCGCGGATCGCCGTCGGCGCGGTATAGAAGGTATTGACCTTGTGCTTGTCGATCACCTCCCAGAACCGCGAATTCGTCGGATAATTCGGCACGCCTTCGAACATCAAGGTCGTCGCGCCGTTGGCAAGCGGGCCGTAGACGATATAGCTGTGGCCGGTGACCCAGCCGACGTCCGCCGTGCACCAATAGATGTCGCCGTCGTGATAATCGAAGACGTATTGATGCGTCAGCGACGTGTAGAGCAGATAGCCCGCCGTCGTGTGCAGCACGCCTTTTGGCTTGCCGGTCGAGCCCGACGTGTAAAGAATGAACAGCGGGTCCTCGGCGTTCATTTCCGCGCACGGACAGTCCGCCGTCACCACGTCCTTGGCCTCGTGGTACCAAACGTCGCGCACCGGATCCATGTCGACCGGCGCGCCCGTGCGTTTGACGACGATGACGAAATCGACACCGCCGACTTTGGCGATCGCAGCATCGGTATTGGCCTTCAGCGGCACCTTGCGGCCGCCTCGCAAACCTTCGTCGGCTGTGATGACGATGTTCGACTTGCAGTCCTCGATGCGGCCGGCGAGCGAGTCCGGAGAAAAGCCGCCGAACACCACGGAGTGGATCGCGCCGATGCGCGCGCAGGCAAGCATGGCGTAGGCCGCCTCCGGAATCATCGGCATATAGATGGTGACGCGGTCGCCTTTCTTGACGTTGCGGTTCCGCAGAATATTGGCGAAACGGCAGACCTCGTCGTGCAGTTCTTTATAGGTGATGTGCTTGGAATCTTTCGGATCGTCGCCTTCCCAGATGATCGCGGTCTGATGGCCGCGGCTGTGCAGGTGACGGTCGATGCAATTGTAGGCGACGTTGAGCGCGCCGTCCTCGAACCACTTGATCGAGACGTTGTGCCGATCGAACGACGTGTTCTTGACCTTGGTGAAATGTTTCATCCAATGCAGACGCTTGGCCTGCTCGCCCCAAAAGCCGTTGGGATCGGCGAGCGATTGCGCGTACATTTTCTTGTAGTCGACCTCGTTGATCAGCGCTCGTTTCGCCCACTCGGCGGGCACTTCGTAAATCTTGTCCGACATTTTTTATCCCTCCACGCGCACAAGGCTCGTTCTACAGATGACCGATACAGCAGATGGCGGCTGCGGCCCGAACCGATTGGGAATGAATAATCCCAAAGCCGACAATGACCTGGATCAAATCCAGATGGATCAATCCACAACGCGTGGTCTTCGGTTCATGCCCAAAAGCGTTTCCTTAAACTCTATTATGCGACGCTCGGCGGACGAACGACAAGGTCACCCGCGTTAGCCGTTTGTCTTAGCCGCGTGTCATCCCTTGGCGCCGCCCATCTTACAGACGATCTTCCACTCCTCGGCGGTCACCGGCTGAACCGAGAGCCGCGAATATTTGACCAGCGCCATGTCCTTCAGCTTCGCTTCCGCCTTGATTGCGGCGAGAGTCACCGGCTTGGGCAGCGGCTCAATCGCTTGGGTCGTCACCGCAATCCAGGATTTGCCTGCTTTCGCCGTCGGATCGGGATAGGCCTCGCGGATCACTTTGCCGATGCCGACGACCTGCTTCTCGTCGCCGGTATGGTAGAAGAAAAACGTGTCGTCTTTTTTCATCTCCTTGAGATGCCGCCGCGCGGTGAAATTACGCACGCCGCTCCACGTTTCGCCCTTCGCCCCGCGCTTGACCTGAGCGTCCCAGGAAAATTCCTCGGGCTCCGTTTTCAATAGCCAGTGCGCCATCTTCGTTCCTCCGTCTATTCTTCCGCCTTCAGTGGCCGCGCCAAAAGCGACTCGATGGCCGCATCCACGCTCATCTTCTCGGCGATCACCGCCGCGACCGCGGCCGAAATCGGCATATCGACCGCGCGGTCGCGCGCCATTTCGAGAAGCACCGGCGCTGTGAATGTGCCCTCGGCGAGGCCCGTGGTGCGATGGATATCGCCGGGCTTCTTGCCCTGACCGAGATTGACGCCGAAGGTGAAATTGCGCGACTGCGGACTGGTGCAGGTCAGGATCAAATCGCCGAGTCCCGACAGCCCCGTCATGGTTTCCGATCTGCCGCCGCAGGCTCTGCCGAAGCGGATGAGCTCGGCGAAGCCGCGTGTGGTCAAAGCCGCGGTGGCGCTATAGCCGAGGCCGCGGCCGGAAACGATGCCGGCGGCGATGGCGAGCACGTTCTTGGCCGCGCCGCCGATCTCGACGCCGCGCACATCGCTCGAATGATACGGCCGGAAGGTCGCCGAACTCACCGCATGGGCGAGCTCGCCGGCGAGCTTGCCGTCGTTCGCAGCCAGAGTGACCGCAGTCGGCATGCCGAGCGCGACGTCGCGGGCGAAACTCGGTCCGGACAAAATTGCCGGCACCGCGTCCGGCGCACATTCGGCGATCACCTCGCTCATGAACTTCTTGCTGTCGCGCTCGATGCCTTTGGCGCAGACGATCAAAGGCGTGCGCGGCGAGAGCTGCAGATCGAGCGCCGTGACGACGGAACGCACATGCTGCGCGGGCACGACGAGAAGCAGCGCGTCGGCGCGCGCGGCCTCGGCGAGATCGCGGACGACGGTGATGCCGTCCTCAAGACGCACACCCGGCAGATAGAGGCTTTCGCGCTTATCGGCGAGCTGCTCGGCATTGGCCGCGTCGTGCTCCCACAGCGTGACCCTGCGCCCCGCGCGCGCGCAAGTCAGCGCCAGCGCGGTGCCCCAGGCCCCGGCACCGATGACCGCGATGTGATTGAACGCCATGTTCACGACTCGTCATGCCCGGCCTTGTGCCGGGCATCCACGTCTTAAAGCGATGCGAGTTTAAAGACGTGGATGGCCGGGACAAGCCCGGCCATGACGGCATGGAGACTCACGATGAAATTTCATTACAGCACTTCGCCGCGCAGCAATTTGGGCACTTCGCCGACCAGCCCCGCGGCTTCCCTGATCAACAGCCGCTTGAGATTGGGGATGCGTTCGACGAGCCCCAGCCCGACATCGCGGGCGAGGCGCAGCACATCGGAGCGGTTGGAGAACAGACGATTCAGCCCGTCGGTGGCCAGCCCCATGGCCATAGTGTCGAACCGCCGCCAGCGCTGATAGCGTTCGAGCACGTTCGCCGTGCCGGGATCGAGCCCAAGCCGCGCGGCATCGACAATCACCTCGGCGAGCGCGGCCACGTCCTTGAGCCCCATATTCAACCCCTGTCCCGCGATCGGATGAATGACATGTGCGGCGTCGCCGATCAGCGCGATGCGCTCGGCGATGAACGAGCGCGCGACGAAGAAGCCGAGCGGATGAACGCGCCGCGCGCCGAGAACGCTGATCTCGCCGAGCTGCAGCTTGAAGCGTTGCTCGAGCTCGGCATGAAACGCATCGTCGGGCAGAGCGACGATGCGCTCCGCCTCGCGCGTTTTTTCGGTCCACACGATCGACGAGCGCCGGCCCTTCAGCGGCAAGATCGCGAACGGCCCTGCCGGCAGGAAATGCTCCTCGGCGCGACCCTCGTGATCGCGCTCGTGCCCGACATTGATGACGATCGCCGACTGGCCGTAATTCCAGCCATGCGTCGCAATGCCCGCGCTCTGCCGAATAGCCGAACGCGCGCCGTCGGCGGCGACGACAAGGCGCGTGCGCAGAGCCGTGCCGTCGGCAAGTTCCGCCGTCGCTCCTTCGCTGCCGGGACTGACTTTGCGGACGGCCGCAGCCTGCAAATCGATACCGCAGGCTTTGGCGTTCTCGGCCAGCACCGCGACGAGATAGCGGTTCTCGATCATGTGGGCGAAAGGCTCGCCGGGGACGACGTCGCCGGAGAAGGCGAGGAACACCGGCCGCACCGCGTCGCCGAGCTTGCTGTCGGTGACCACCATGTCGAGGATCGGCTGCGCCTGTTCGGCAACGCCATCCCAAACGCCGATGGTCTCGTAGAGCCGCCGCGCGCCCGCCACGATGGCCGAAGCGCGCTCGTCGTCGGCGTAGTTCGCCACCAGCGCCGGATCGGCCACCGTCACCGCGAACGAGGGCCCGAGCGCCTTGCGCAAGGCGATGGCGAGCGTGAGGCCGGCAAAGCCTCCGCCCGCGATCAACACATCCACGCTTTTCCCGGTCATGACCCTTTCATTCTAGCACGGCGGCGGGCACGGCAACCCCTCCCGACACTTGCCGATCTTGGCGGGCTTGACCCCATCCGCAATCCCGTATGCAAAGATATATGCTGCCGGCCTTGCCGGTGCGAAGGGACGAAATATGGCCTCCGCCGTCCAGGATCTGATCGATATTCTCAATCTCGAAACGCTGGAATTGAATTTGTTTCGCGGCCGCTCGCCGCAATCGAGCTGGCAACGCGTGTTCGGCGGCCAGGTCATCGGCCAAGCGCTGGTCGCCGCCTGCCGCACCGTCGATGACGTCACTGCGCGGCCGCCGCATTCGCTGCATGCCTATTTTCTTCTCGGCGGCGATCCCAAAGTGCCGATCATCTACGAGGTCGATCGCATTCGCGACGGCAAGAGTTTTACGACGCGGCGCGTGGTCGCGATCCAACACGGGCATGCCATTTTCTCGATGTCGGCATCGTTTCAAACCATCGAAGAAGGCCTGTCGCATCAGTTTCAAATGCCGGACGTGCCGCAACCGGATTCGCTGCCGACCGACGCCGAAATGAGACAGAAAATCTTGCCGCTGATGCCGGAGCCGGTGCGGCGCTATTATGAACGCGAACGCCCGATCGAGCTCAGGCTCGTGGAATACGGCCGCTATCTCGGGGAGGCGTCCAAGGATGGCCGCTTCAATGTCTGGATTCGCGCCACCGGGCGGCTCCCCGACGAACCGGCGATCCACCAATGCGTGCTGGCTTATGCATCCGATATGACCCTTCTGGATTCCGCACTGATCCCGCACCAGCGCACCGTTTTCAGCGACGACATCATGGCGGCGAGCCTCGACCACGCGCTGTGGTTCCATCGGCCGTTTCGCGCCGACGAGTGGCTGCTCTATGCGCAGGACAGCCCAAACCTCGGCGGCTCGCGCGGCTTTTCCCGCGGTCTCATTTTCGCGGCCGACGGCACGCTGGTCGCCTCGGTCGCGCAGGAAGGGCTATTGCGGCTGCGGACGAAGAAGGCCGAATAGGCCGACACGCCTGCCACGCCTGGAACCGACGCTGCCGCTGCGCGACCCAGATTCGCCAGGTGGCTTAAATTTTGGCGGTAATGCCGCTAAGCTGTGCACCCTACCTTCGTCACCACGCCGGTGCTGTGTAGCCCGGCTGGGTGGCCTTCGCCGAACCGGAAGATGCCATGAAGCTCGTCACAGCGATCATCAAACCATTCAAACTCGAGGAAGTCCGCGATGCTCTCCTCAAGATGGGCATTCACGGCATGACCATTACCGAGGTGAAGGGTTATGGCCGGCAGAAGGGACATACCGAGATTTATCGCGGCGCTGAATATGCGGTGAATTTCCTGCCCAAAGTCCGCATCGAAGTCGCGGTCTCGACCGATCAAACCGAACAGGTGGTCACGGTCATGAGCGGCGCGGCCAGAACCGGCAAGATCGGCGACGGCAAGATCTTCGTGACGCCGATCGACCAGGCGGTGCGCATCCGGACCGGCGAGACCGACGCCGACGCCCTTTAGAAGGGCGCAAGAAGGGCGCATGATCTTCTCGGAAGACCGGCCCCATTTTTTTCTGGATCATGCTTTAGGCGACTTTTTAGGCGTTGCCTGTGGTTGCTTCGCCGGCAACTAAGATGATGCAGCGATTTCTCGATTAATTATTATGCAGCGAGTTCTGACAATTAGGCGACTCGCATGGGAATCCTCAGCATCGGCTTCTCCGGAGCTCGGAAGGTTCCAGGTCATACCGGCGTACCGCCGGCCCTGATGCCCGTTCCACCGCCGATTCTCGGGCTTTTCGCCCACTTGGCACGACCCTTGATTACCCAACGCGCGGCGAGGCCGCGACGGGGGGCGCATTCCACCGCAGCCATCGCTCAGTTGTGTGCGCTCGGTCGGCACTCCGACCGGGCGACGGGGAGAACAAATCAATGAAAATCGTCATGGCCATTATCAAGCCATTCAAACTCGACGAGGTCCGCGACGCTCTGACCAAGATTGGCGTTCAGGGACTGACCGTCACCGAGGTGAAGGGCTACGGCCGTCAAAAGGGTCACACGGAAATCTATCGCGGCGCCGAATACGCCGTGAGCTTCCTGCCCAAGATCAAGATCGAAATCGCTGTTCCGTCCAATCAAGTGGACCGGGTCATCGACACCATCAGCGCCGCGGCGAAAACCGGACAAATCGGCGACGGCAAAATCTTCGTCTTCGGTCTCGATCACGCGGTGCGCATCCGCACCGGCGAGACCGACGCCGCGGCGCTTTAAGAAACGCAGCCAAGAAAACGTAGCCAAGAACAGCACAAGGGACAGGAGTGAGACAAATGTCGTTGAAGAAGTTCCCCCGTGCGGGACTGATTGCTTGCGCAGGCGCGATCCTGCTGGGCATCATGCTCAGCCTGCCGACATCTCAATCATCCTATGCGCAGACGCCGAGCGCGGCGCCGGCCGCACCTGCCGCCGCCCCGGCTGACGCGGCGGCACCCGCCGCGGCGCCCTCGCCGCCGGCCTGCAGCGCAACGGTGCTCGAAAAGTGCACGCCGAATTCCGGCGACACTGCCTGGATGCTCACCTCGATGGCCATCGTGCTGATGATGACCATTCCGGGGCTGGCGCTGTTCTATGGCGGCATGGTGCGCAAGAAGAATGTCGGCGACACAGTGATGACGAGCTTTGCCATCACCTGTCTGATCAGCATTCTCTGGCTGCTGTTCACTTACAGCATCGCGTTCCGCGCCGGCTCGCCGTTCATCGGTGGCTTCGATCGCGCCGGCTTGCAGGGCATCTTGAGCGACATCGCGAACGGCATCGGCAATCCCAATTCCTTGGCGCCGACCATTCCTGAATCCGTCTATTCGATGTTCCAGCTGACCTTCGCGATCATCACCGCGGCGCTGATCGCTGGCTCCTTCGCCGAGCGCATGAAGTTCTCGGCAATGCTGTGGTTCATCGGGCTTTGGGCGATCTTCGTCTATTCGCCGATCGCGCATTGGGTCTGGGGACCCGACGGCTTCCTCAACTCCGGCAACAGCAATGCCTGGGTGAAGGTGCTGGATTTCGCCGGCGGCACGGTGGTGCACGTCAATTCCGGCACCGCCGGCCTGATGGCCGCCCTGATGCTGGGCAAGCGCAAGGAAACCGGTCCGCCGCACAATGTGGTGCTGACCATGATCGGCGCTTCGCTGTTGTGGGTCGGCTGGTTCGGCTTCAATGCCGGTTCGGCGGTCAGTGCCGGAATGCAGGCCGGCATGGCCATGCTGGTGACCCACACCGCAACCGCGACGGCGGGCTTCACCTGGATGATCGTGGAATGGATGATGCGCGGCAAGCCGACTGTGCTCGGTATTTGCTCCGGTGCGGTCGCGGGCCTGGTCGCGATTACGCCGGCCTCCGGTTTCGTCGGCCCGATGGGCTCGTTCTTCATCGGCATCGCGGCCGGCATCATCTGCTACTGGGGCTGCACCGGGCTCAAGCACACCTTCGGCTACGATGACGCGCTCGACACTTTCGGCGTGCACGGCATCGGCGGCGCGGCGGGCGCGATCCTCACCGGCGTATTCGCCATCAACGAATACGGCGGAACGTCGGGGGCCATCGAGGGCAATTGGGGCCAGGTCGTCAATCAATGCATCGGCGTCGGCATCGTCTTTGCCTACGACGTGGTCGTGACGCTGATCATCCTGAAAGTCGTCGACCTGGTGATCGGTCTGCGCGTCGTCGAGGAAGTCGAACGTGACGGCCTCGATCTCGCGCTGCACGGCGAGACCATCCAGTAACACGCAGGCGTTCAACGGTCGGGGCGGCTTCCCGGCACTGTCACCGACCGTCGAGAGGCCCTGGCGCAAGCTGGGGCCTCTTTCTTTTTTGCGGTGTCATCGCGGTTCCCGGCCAGGGGTGAATGGCGGCGTAAAACCTGCTAATCCAGCCGCCAAGAACCTGAGAACCCCGAAAGCTCCCAAGTTTAGAACGCCAGCGAGGACACGTCACCATGAGTACCAGTTACGCCAATCTCGAACTATACATCGACGGCAAATGGACCGGCGGCAACGGCCGCGGCGAGGACGTCATCAATCCGGCTACCGAAAAGCCGCTCGCCCACCTGCCGCATGCGAGCAAGACCGATCTCGATCAGGCGCTCGAAGCCGCCAAGAAAGGCTTTCTCGTTTGGCGCGCGACGTCGGCTTACGACCGCGCCAAGATCATGCGCAAAGCCGCCGACCTGATCCGCGAACGGCACGACGCGATTGCAAAGATCCTGGTTCAGGAACAGGGCAAGGTCTATCCGGAAGCGCGCGCTGAAGTGATCACCTCGGCCGACATCATCGAATGGTACGCCGAGGAAGGCCGCCGCGCTTACGGCCGCATCGTGCCGGGCCGCGGCAGGGGCCTGCGGCAGATCGTGCTGCAGGAACCGGTCGGCGTCGTCGCCGCTTTCACGCCATGGAATTTCCCGACGCTGACGCCGGCGCGCAAGATCGGCGGCGCGCTCGCGGCCGGCTGCTCGCTCATCCTAAAAGCATCCGAAGAAACGCCCGGCGCCTGCGTCGAGATGGTGCGTTGCTTCGCCGACGCCGGCGTTCCCGCGGGCGTGCTCAATCTCGTGTTCGGCGTGCCGGCCGAGATTTCCGAGCATCTCATCGCCAAGGACGACGTACGAAAGATTTCCTTCACCGGATCGATCCCGGTGGGCAAGCATCTCGCCCAACTCGCCGCCAAAGGCATGAAGCGTGCGACCATGGAGCTCGGCGGCCACTCGCCGGTCGTCGTCTTCGCCGACGCCGATCCGGAAAAATCCGCCGAGACCATCGCCGCGTTCAAATATCGCAATGCCGGCCAGGTCTGCATCTCGCCGACGCGGTTCTATGTGCAGGAACCGGTCTACGACCGCTTCCTTGCGCGCTTCACCGAATACGCCAAATCGATCAAAGTCGGCGACGGGTTGGAAAAAGGCATCACCATGGGGCCGATGGCCAATGCGCGCCGCATCGACACGATGGAGAGCTTCGTCAACGACGCCAAGGAGCGCGGCGGCAAGATCGTCGCCGGCGGCAGTCGCCGCGGCAATCAGGGCTACTTCTTCGAGCCCACCGTCGTCACCGACGTGCCCGACGATTTCAAGATCATGACCGAGGAGCCGTTCGGACCGGTCGCGCCGGTGGTCAGATTCAAAACCTTCGACGAGGTCGTGGAGCGCGCCAATTCGCTGCCTTACGGGCTTGCGTCCTACGCCTTCACCAACTCCGCGCAAACCGCGACGCTGATCGGCGACGCGTTGCAATCGGGCATGGTCGGCGTGAACTCGATCGCCATCTCGACGCCCGAGACGCCGTTCGGGGGCATCAAAGAATCCGGCTATGGCAGCGAGGGCGGCCTCGAAGGGCTGCAGGCTTATTTCAATACGAAGTTCATCTCGCAGATGTGAGACGGACGGCGCCGTCATTTGGGTTCAACGAACGCAATGCCCGGCTCGCCTATGGTGCCGGGCATTTGCTTTTCGGCCCTCGCGACACCGTCCCGCCGTTTTTGAACCCGGACATGGTGACCAAGCGACAAACCAATGCCCCCCATTTCGCGCCTTTTTAGGAACGAAATTCAGTGATGACGCATTGTAAAGCGGGCGGGCGGGTCAGTGTTGGTTTGTTCGATGGATATTGTAGCCCCCATACTCGCCTACCTCACGTGCGTCGCCGGCGTTATTGGCGCGTTCGTTGTGTCGTTTGTTGTTGTATTTTCAACACCAAATCAACCTGTCATTCCGCAACATGATGCGGCGATAGCCAGCACAAGCCCGCTCAAAATGACGACGCTCGCAGACGCGAAGAACCCCGCCGTGAAAAGCGGGCCGGCTGATAAGCTCCCTGTTAACTATACTGTGACGACTACACAAAAACGTGAA
Source organism: uncultured Alphaproteobacteria bacterium (assembly GCA_963761185.1). Lineage (GTDB taxonomy): Bacteria > Pseudomonadota > Alphaproteobacteria > Rhizobiales > Xanthobacteraceae > BOG-931. Next base: position 1,161,416 of record CAVXFY010000009.1, on the reverse strand, counting down.
GTGGCCCCGCAGGCTGCGGCGATCCCCCAGGCCTCGCCTTCCGCAGCGCAAAAACTCGCCGCAATCGACGGACGCCAGAAATCGAAGATTTCGCGGGCGCAGTGGCGTGAGATGGTCCAGCAAGAACGAAGCCACCGACTTGCCTCGGACTTTGAGACGCGCTTTCTGGGCTACGCCGACTGACCTTCAAGCTTGAGCGGCAACCTTAGGCATATGACCGCTCCAAATAAGCGACCGCGTCGTCGGCAAGCTCCGCCGGATTGCGCTTGCCGTCTTGCGCCATTTCGATAATCCGCTTGGCGATGATTTCCTGGGCCGCGCGCTTGTAGCGCGGCGAAGCGAGCTTGCTGCCTGATTGCTCGACCTTCTGCCAGGCGTCCTCGAACACCGAAACCAGAATCTCGATCGTTTCCGGCTCGAAGGCTGACTGAGCAAGAAGAGGAATGATCGACATGTCACCGTTCCGTGTTTGCATTATTCCGTCAGCTGGCAACGAACAGATTCGATTTCTCCGAGCGGTCGAGCACCGCCGCAGCGGTATTGCCGAAGAATAACGTATCGCCGGGACGCCGGCTCACGCCGAGCTGCGTGAGAACATAGCCAGGCTTCGATTTCCGTAAAATCGCTGCGTCGGGCGCGAATTGGCGGGCAAAATCTCGCCCCGATCCGATCATCGCGTAGCCGCGGAATAAACCCTCCATGCCATATAATAACGCGTGAGAGGGCCGTACGATCCCTTGATCTCAATCCGTCATCTTGCTGGCCGGAATGCCGAATTCAGGCCAAGGGCAAGACCGAAAGCATGCCGCGGCGCGCCCTTGTCTAGCGCCGTCTCGGCCGCTAGATACTGCGCCACCGCTTAAGCTGTGACGCATTCTGGAGAGGTGGCTGAGTGGTTGAAAGCACCGCACTCGAAATGCGGCATACGGGCAACCGTATCGGGGGTTCGAATCCCTCCCTCTCCGCCAATATAATAAAATCAATGACTTAGACGCGCAGATTTCAGTGGTTCAGTGGGATTTTTCAGTGGGTTTGTAAACCATCGTGATTGAAGGCGCGGGTCGGCATTGCAGCGACAGCGACAGCGACAGCCATCACGCGCAAGATCGCTCTTTTGGGGGTACAATCCCAAAAAGGGAGAATCCTGGCGTGGAAATCGCGAGTCTTGTCATCAGCATCATCGCCCTTGTGGTGGCACTTATGGCGATTCCCACCATTTTGCAGATGTTTTTCGGCCGTCCGCATCTGAATTTTGAAGCAGATGATTTTACCGGGCCGGAAGGAAAAATTCTCGTAATAGCAATCAAGAATTTGGCGGTGAAGAGTCGGCTTCTGCGTCTTATGGGCGTCGAACGCGAGACAGGCGATGTGAACGCGTTTTTTGATATTCAGGAACTTGGTACAGGCAAGATTATCGCCCGCGCGGTGACTGGCCTTATGCAAACCACGCATTTACGTGAAATCGGATTGCAGGCGCGCTCTGCTCCCGGATTTACCGTGGGGCTGACAATAATCAGTAGCCGCAATGGACAAGCCGCCGTCGTGGACGGTCGGCAAGAGCTGCCACCAACTCCACTATCAAACGGGCATTACATCGCTCATATCGCCGTCGTGAGAGGACAAAACACCTATAGGATCGATCAAAGCTTTAGAGTGGGAAATGCGGACCACGAAACAGTTTGGTACGAGAGAAATGTCGTCGGCATCCGTCAATAGCTTTTTGCGCGGAACGTGAAGGTGCGACGATGAAACATGGCATGGTATCAGCACTCGATCTTCTTCAAAAATATGCCTCCACATTTCGCAAGATAATTCAGGCGAAGGTGTTGGGGAGCAAAAGCTCGATCAAGCACCTGTTGAAGCTGAACAAGGACTCGGATTTCGATTTCCTCATTGCTGCGATGGACATCATTGGCGACGCATCGGAGGCAATTTCCAATTTTCAGCAATTCGGGCTAAGTGGCCCAACAAAATATAACGACCTTGGAGAAAGGTATCTTCGTCTATATGGCCTTTTAAGTTCAACTTACATTCAACAACAGGCCACCCTCACGATCTACAAAATAATGAATGCGCCTGATCCAAAAAAGATCAGAGAGCGATTTGATGCTTTAGAAATTCGAAAGTTGCGCCACAAACTTTCGGCTCACAGCACTGACTATCTAAGCACGGGTGCCGTCTTGGAGGCATACGTCCCACTTCGTCTCGATCTTGGCGACACCAATGTCACGGCCGTGCGCCACACATCTCCGATGCGACATGAGAAAGTCAATCTATCAGATGCGATTGAAGCCCACATGCAATTGATGATCGACGTTATTGACACGATCACCGCGAAAGCGATCAATACTCTTTTCAAGGGGCACCAAAACAAGCAAACGGAATTCTCGAAAGAATTATCAGATTTACGCATCGAAAAGGCTGGCGGGTTGGTGTTAAAGGGGCCAAAGGGAGCGCCCAAATTTATTGTCACCTTCGGCTCTAAATAAGAATATGACCCGGAGCGCGCCGCTCGTCGGCGACCGGCCGCTGATTTCACAGGGGTAAAGTCGGCGTACATTTTTCCACTCAAATCCCGGTTGGCTCGAAATTAACCGCGCCCATATCGTGATGGTCGCACTGCATGGCCGCGCGGCCCGGCACTTCTAAAGAAGTCCCCGAAAATACCATGGCAGACGGCGCGAGCCGCTCTGCGTCCAATCGAGGCAACCAATGGCACGCGCAAGCGTCCTGTGGTCGATCATGCTTTCCGTTGCCGCGCGCATGATGCCCACGCATTGGAAACGCGGAATGTCGCTCGCGACAGACATACCGTCCGGCGAACCACGCATGCGGAAATCGGCGTAGTCCCGCATCCGAAACGCCCGCGCCGTGTGGCTTTGTCGCCGGAGCAACCGGGGTTTGGACGTGGACAAACAAACCGGGTTGCTGCCCGGCGGTTATTGTGATTGTTTGCTCCACAGTAGACGGGTGCTCCATGGCGAGCGCCGCCGCAGCATGGGCCAGCGGCACGTCGAAACAAACCCCCCTCAAATTTTTTCATCGGCGAAGCGCCGCGCGCTTCGCCACCGGAGTCGCATCATGGCACGCGCACGCTTGTGGCCCATTGCATTGACCGTTTCCGAAGTCGCTTACGCGCTCGGCGTTCATCGGCGCATCGTCTACGCGATGATCGCGGCCGGGCTGCCGCTCTATCGTTTCGGCACGCGCCGCAAAATGCTGGTCACCGATGTGATCGCAGCAATTCCGCAGTTCTTCACTCGCGAAGGAGTTCCCCGATGACCACAGCACTCGACAAAGCCCTAGAGCCTTACGAAGTCGAAACCGATTTGCACAAGATCGCGCTCGAATGGGGCAGCACAGAAGCACAGGCGCTCGACTTCGCGCAATTGCATCGCGGCGAGTTTCATATGAGCAACGGCGCGGCGACGCACACCGCGTCCGGCTTGCCCGCAACGCATCCCGATGTTCATGCGCTAGTCGCCAAAAAGTATCCGCACCTTTTGCCGCCCGTGTTTGAAGTGAGCTTGGCTGATCGCGCGTTTCTGGAAAACAACTTCGCAGCGCGCGGCCAACTCATTCGCGAGATCGGCGAAGGCCCGACGCGCGAACTGGCGAAGCGGTACGGCCACGAAACGCTGCACAGCAGAGTGGAGGGCAAGCGACCAAAAAGTTTGGACGCGCCGATTGACGACAAGAAAAAGCCAGCGGCGGGCGACCGCGCCGCCAATCCTTTCAGCAAAGAAGGATGGTCAATCACGAAACAAGGGTCGCTCATTAAAGCCGTAGGCGTCGAGAAAGCTGCACAGATTGCGGCGGCTGTTGGCGCGAAGATCGGCGACACCCGACCAAACCCGAAATTCTGAGGGCGACATGAGACACGACGTTGCACCAAAGCCGCGCAAGACGAAGCCGAGCAAGCCCGGCGAGCTTCCGCCGAACCGCATTCCGGTTTTCGACGCGGACGGCAATCGGCGAGGCCATGTGGGTTTTAGGGCCAGCGCCGCGACAGTCGCGAGATTTGGAGTCCCCGACGCCGAACTAACAACAAAGGATGGCCGCCCTGCATGGTGCGGCAAGGGGAGCAAACAATGAGCAAGCTTGATCCGGTCAAACTCAATCCCGCGTTCTCGCATCATGCGAGCCACGGACTCGGCGCTGATACGCCAGCACGTCACGGCAATCGGCCGAACATTGCGCGCGACGCGACGCGCGGAAAGCGCGTGCATGACATCAAGGTGCACGGCGGCATGGTCAAGCACACGGCAGAAGGAAACTATCGCGCGCTTGGCGGCGATCACGCATCGGCGATTGACGCGCTGAGCGGCGCGAGCATTCCGGCCGCTGGCACCATGTCAACGCCCGGCTATGGCAATGCGGGCGTGCAAAGCGGGCATCCTTTCGCGAAAGCTCCCGGCGGTAAGAACCTCGGGCCGGTCAAGCCGTCCTTTGGCATGCGTTCGCGAACCGCAGCGCCGGGCACTGACATGCACGCGCTAGGCGGGGCGATTTTGAATGCTGCATTCTCGGCAGGCTCGCCGGATGACCGCGCGGCGCATGGCCGTAAGCCGGACGGGAGCAAGTAACATGAACAACAATCACGATGAAAAAACAGGCCGGTTCGCTCCCGGGTCAAGCGCCGCCGCAGCGAACGGCCATCACGAAGCGGTCAGCCCGTCGCCGACGCATCGCAACGTGAACGGACTCAGCCTTCACCGCGCAATCGTTGTCACCAAACATAATGGTGCCGACAGCGTGGGGACGGCGAGTGGTGGGAACGGAAGCAGCGGAAGCCCGGGCGCAGTTAGCCCGGGCGGAAGCTTCGCCGTTCGCGTGAAGCCCAAGCAAACAACCACGGGATTGGGCCGCGCGGCAGCCGAGCGCGTCGCGTTGAACGTGGCAACAGACCGCCGCCACTTCCCGGACGAAAAGGCAGACGTGCAATCGCGGTTCAAGAGCCGCGCAACAGGTATCAGATAAGGGGAGGCTCCAATGGCAATCAGCGTGAAGAAAGCAGCGGCGGGAAATGCGCCTGCAACCGGAATGCCCAAGACGCCAGCGCCGACGCGGCAAGCGCCGCCGGACGCGGTGATGGAAATCCGCAACCCGACAGCGCAGAGCTATGGCGAGAACGAGCCCGAAGAACAACGCGAGCCGGACCAATCCCGGACAAACTGTAGAGTCCGATCTTGCGCGCAATTTGCGCGAAAGCGCGGACGACGGCGAAGGCGTGCTTGACCAAATCGTTCGCGGCGGCGCGCACAGCGTCGATATGGGTCCGCACCCTGACGTGAACTGGCAAACGCGGACATTGCCGCCCAAAAATGTGCCGACGCATCCGGCGATGCGCCCGGCGAACGCGGGCGGCGCGCCAGCGGGGCAGGTCCCGTCAAAGCTTGGCGAGTCCGCGTTCAACCCGACAAGCGTGCGCAAGCCGGGCACGTAACCAATGTGGAAGGTGCAACGCGATGTGAGCTTGGGGGAATGGATACCCTACGAATCCGACATGTGGATTTGGAAGAACTATTCCCTCGAACTTCTTTGTAATCCGCATTGCCCCGAGTTTTTCACTGACGACGAAGTGAGCATGGCGCTTAGACAACTTCGGAAACGAACGCCGCTCACTTTTGAGCCATACAACAAGACGGGGGTCCCCGATGAATGACATTCCCAAAATCTTTGACGACAATGGCCGCCTGATCGAGATCGACGCGAGCAAGCTTGATGCGCCGATGCGTGAGCGTTACGCCGCGATTGTGGCCGCGCACGCCGCGAACCAGGAAACCGAGCAAAAACTCGCCGACGCGAATGCCGAAGTACGCGACGCGGTGACGGCCGTGCGCAACACCGAAGATTTTTATAACGCGCGATGGCCCCGCCAAACTTTCTATGAGCTTTGGCGCGAGAACTTCACGGGCGACGACTACGCGCGAAGCGGGAGGCGATAATGGAGACATCGGAAATCGAATTCGATTGGCTGAAAATCCGTGCGCGCAACGTCGATATGTTCGTGGGGCGGCATAAAGACTACGACCCGGTGCGGGGCGGCGGCGATCTTTTTCTGGAAGTGAAAGAACGCGCGGGCATTCGCGAGCCTGCCGTTCTGACCTACGCGACCGAAGATCAAGTTCACGCGGCACTCGCCCAAATCGAGAAGGAATTTTTCGCGAAGCGAGCTTGAAAAGCCGTCGCGGATTCAGCCCCGCGATGGCCCATAGGCCCGAGCATTGAGAACTTGATGGGGGACATCCGGCTTGATGCTCGGGCCGACAAATAGATCGGGGAGTGGTGGGCACGCTTCGCCCCGATCTTAAAGGCCCCGAGTGGTGGCGTCAGCCTTCCGCCGCGCTCGGGGCCAACTAACAGGTGACGCATGGATGAAAGTTTCGGCGAAGCGAAAGGCGACGAACAAGAGCGGGTGCTTAAGGTCAAGTGGCCGTTGCGTCCGCTAAATCTGATCGAGGCCGAACTAAACGGCGCGATGTGCGAGGCCATGACTTTGGAGGAACACCGCGCGCCATTGGTGTTCATAGAGGATGATACGTTCGCGAATGACGAAGAATGGGGGGCGCTCTACGGCCCGATGACGGCACACGAAGCCATTGCAATGCGCGACATTGTTTTCGGCGAAGTTGCGTCACGCTACCGGCGGCAACTGATTCTTAGCCGTGAGCTTGCCGCGAATGCCACGCTCGAACTTTATCTGATCGCCTGCGAAGTGGAAGGCATTGACCCGATCTTGAAAAGGAAATCGTCATGAGCACTGGAAACATCGAACGAGACAAAATGCTGCGACGGGCCATCGGCGAATGCGTCGCACTTCGCGAGGCTCCGGTTATCGGCTTGGTAATTGACAAGCTCCCGGCGGACTTCGATTTGCTCGCCGAAGAACTGGCCGACGCGCTCACCGAAATGAAGCTCGCACCGGAATCATTGAAGAAAATCGAGGCCCCACGCGCACCGGAGCCGCCGCCGCCGCACATTGAGACGGCCGACTCGACGCCAGAGGCCAATATCGGCCGCGAACAGGCACAGCGGCTAGTAGAGACCGCGCACGTTCGGCTCGATAACGCGCGCATCGGCGTGCGCGTCGCGACTGAGGCGCTTCGCGAGACCAAGGGCAAGCTCGGCGACATGATTATGGCTTGGCAACAGCAAGCCGACCCGTTGACGCCAGCGCAACGCCGCGAACGCGAAATGCGGAATCACTTGGCGAGCGAACAGGCGAAGCGCACGGCACGCGGCGCGCCTCATTCGCGGGCAAGCGCATTTGTGCAAAAGCGGATGACGAATTCCGGCAACCATCGCGGCGCGTTTCCGCGCAACTATTTCGGGCGGAGCGTCAAGGTTCCGAGCGCGCAATGAAGTTCCTGCGGTTCATCTGGCGCGTGTGGATAAAAGAGCACTTCCGACATGGCACATCAAAAACACAAGCCCAAGCCTCTGATCGCCGACGTGTCGGACAGTAGTTGCTTTGACGATTTGCGTTACAGCGCGACCGATGGCGGCGTGTACGCGACGTTTTCGCGCGACGGCTCGCAATACTTTTACGAAATGAGCCGCGCCGACGCGAAAGAATGGTTCGACGATGACCTTGGCCGATACTTCAATGACAATGTTCGGTGACGCCATGCACTTGACGACAGAAAATTTGCTGAAAATTCTTGACCGCCTCGTTGATCGGCCGTCGTGGAAAGTCGTTATGCGTACCATCGGCGCGAGCGAGTTGCACCGCGTTCAATTGGCGTGCGCAATCCATGAAGGCCGCAAAGGACAATGACCGTTCCTCGCCGTTCTTTTTGGAGTGGCGCGGCACTTGGGATTACTGGCATTGCCACGCGGGCCGCGCCCGCACGGAGAACATCATCCTATTTGAAAGTGTGATCCGTGACCAAGCAATTTTTGGAATCGAGGAGGTTGTGCACGGCCCCGATCAACGCGTGCTCTATTGCGAGCGGCCAGAATTTGTTGGGCGCGATGATGATTACGTTCGCCTAGTCGAAGGATTGGAGGCGGGCGCGAGCGTCGCATGGTATCGGCTCGAACACGATGCGGACGGCAAGCCGATTCCGTTGACCAAAAGGACTCAATTGCCCGCGACGTTGCGCCAGAAAGTTTTGGAGCAAGACCGAAATTATATTCACCGCGAACAGCATGATGTGAACGTTCAAGGCGAGATCACCGTGCAACGCCCGCTGCAACGGTTGCCCGGGGAGAGCAAACCTGACGTTTCCAGACTCAGGGCGCTTGCCGCAATGAGTTCCAGAGGCCCGCCGGGCCGCCCTCAATGCAACGGCGGTGCCATTGGACAGCGCGGGCCGCCGAACGCTTCCGGTATCCGCGCCACGTATGGATGACCGGCCGGACGACGCGGGACTCGGTTTGAAGCCGTCGCCGTATGTCGCGCCGTACACTCCGCCGCCCGCACCCGAGCCGCAACCACGACCATCATACGCGCGACCGAACCCCGCTCTTGATCGTGGCGAAGGGATTGGACCCGGCGACGCGCCGCCGGGCGGCATGAAGGTGGCGTTACATGCCGAGCTTTATTCTACCAACACACTCGCCGGGCTTGGGCCGCCGACTTCGCCGCGCCATCAAACATAATGAGCTTGCGCTGATCCGCTACGCCGACAATCCGCGTGCGGTGCGCGAGCGCACCCAAAAGATTGCGGAACTGAAACACGAGCTTGCGAAATGGGAAGCGAAGCCACACGCGCCATGGATTGATCCGAGGAGCGCGCACCCATGACGACGAAGGACAAGCGCACGGCGCGGGATCGTGCCGAATATTTTCGGGAATACAACGCGCGCAAGCGAGCGGCGAAACTATTGGTGGCAGAGCGCAGCAGCGCGGCGGCCGTCGTCACTGCACAGCCAATCTCAACATGCTATGGCGCGCAGACCTTGCATCTTGAACATTGGACGAACAAGCGCGCTGCGGCGCGTGCTGCCGCGAAGGTCGCGCTTGACGCCGCACGCGAGAAAGCGATTGACGATATGGCTGCACGAAGCCGAAAGGCGGCGCGAGCGTGCGGCGCACCGCGTTTTATCGGCAGGCCGTGCAGCCGTCACGACAATGCCGAACGCTACACAGCGAACGGCGAATGCGTTTTCTGTAAGCGCGAAAAGAACGACGCCATGCGAGGCGTAGCGCGACCGCCGGAAAATCTCAGAGTGCGCCCGATGCGCCGCTCATTCCCTACGGCGTACAACAAAAACCCGCGATGGTCCGCCGCACCGGAATTGTTGGACGAATGACGCGTCGGCTCCCGTAGGAAATTAATCGAAAAAGAAATATCGGCTACGGGAGAAAACGAACAAACAAATAAAGCCGTTAACGCTGTATTTGTTTGGTGCGTGGAAACCGACCTGATAAACGAGTGAGGCTCCCCGCGCGGCGGGCGCGGGGAGCCTCAAACCCTAAGCCGATTGCACGGCTGAAAGGGATAGCTTGCGGAAAGGATGTTTCCGATGAGCCTGACTAGCAAAACGCTGCTGCCCGCGCAAGAGGCAGAAATAAAGCGGAAGCTGGCGACAGCCTCCCGCCTAGATGATCCCGCATTCGCTCGCATCGCTCCCGATGTCGGATTTTTCAGCAAATGGTTTCGGCAACGATATGTGGCCGAGCCGACACCCGACAAAATAACGCCCGAAGTGCGCGCCGTGTTCATGCCCGCATGGGAAAGGCATCTGCGCGACGAAGCCGACCTTGCGAACTACCACGCCGAACTAGCGGCACAAGAGGCCGACGACGAGGAGCGCGTGCAACATGATCGCGAGGACGAGGACGAAAGCGGTGGCGATGATGACGACGACGCCGAAGCAATCGCCGCAGACATCGCGCCACCGATTGCCGTGCTTGATCCTGATCCGACACCCCGCGAACAATCCGATGCGCCCGTGCCGCACGATCCGCGACCAGTGGACCAAAGAGACGGCCCGGACATCAAACTGACTCCGCGTGATCCGCGCGAGCCGATCTTGAAAGCGTGGTGCGACACGTTCGCCAAGCTCCCGGACGCGCTGCAACGCTATTGGACGACAAGGCATCGCCAGCAAGTGGTGACCGGCCGGAGCGAAGATGGCTTCCTGGTTGTGTTCATTGAGCCGTCGGAAGGCGTGACCATTTCTGCCAAGGTTGCCGCCCATTCGGTGGTCGCGCGGTTCATTGAGTACACTACCCGCACGCGCCGAATGCTTGACCGTCACACGACAGCGCATAGCGGCCGGAGTCTCGACGACATCGAAGATGACAGCGAAACCGAATACCTCATTGAAGGCGTTGTGCCAGCGGGCGCGTTGACGGTTGGCTATGGTCCGCCCAAAGCGGGCAAGTCGGCACTCGCGCAATTGTACGCCGTACAGGTCGCGGCGAAGGATTTGGATGTGCTCTTTATAAGCGCCGATAGCGGCGCACGCGGCGGACAGGTCAAAGCGCGCTTGCGGCAAATCATGGAACGGGAAAACGTTTCAGTGAATGCCCACATCCGCGTGGTGGACTCGCCGCGTGATCTTGGATGACCCGGAGTCGGTCGCGTCGCTGCTAGAACACAATCCCGGCGACTTCGCCTTGGTGGTGATCGACCCGCTCTATAAGTGTCTGTCCGGCGACCCGTTGCAACCGTCCGTCATGTTGGCCGCCGTCGCGGGTCTCGCGCGCATTGCGAACGAGACCGGCGCGGCCGTGTTTGTGCTGCACCATCAGCCCAAGGGCGGCGACGCGCGGCTCTATGGCAGCGTGTTCCTTGACGCCGCGCTTGACAGCAAGGTGCATGTGGAGCGCGACGGCGATCAGATCACGGTCACCGTTGACGTGCTGAAAAACGACGACGCGCCCGAGCAACCGTTTAGGTACACGCTGGAAGGCGCGTATTCGAACGCTGGCGCGCCGCCGATCCGCACCGGCACGATTGAGCGCCCCGACATGCTGGCGCGCTTGCCGACGACGTGGCGGCCGGTCAAAGGCACTCGCGCGCTTGTGGATGACCTGTTTTCACCCAAGCTCAAAGAGGCTGGCCGCGAGACGCTTTGGCGGCGGCTCCGCGCCGCGTGGGAAGCGGCCAAGCTGATCGAGCAAAAGGACGGCAAAATTAGGAGGCTCAAATGAGCGAATTGGATAAGGACCCGGACGTGACCGCTTTGAACCTCCTCCTCACGTCGCGAGGCACGACGCCTGCCGCCCACGCCTTGATAAGCGCCATGCGCGGGATGGTCGATTACGTCGAAGCTGTCGGCACCGGCCGAGCCAAGCACAATGAAAAGAAAACGGCGCGGCGACTGATGGAGGTTTACCGGCGCGTCTTTAGTGCCGGGCTTGCCGCCAGCAACAAGGTGTGACCATGGCTAAGCTTGTGATCGATGGCAGGCGCGCAACGATCCGCACGCGCAACGGCGAGCGGCATTTCCGTTTGATCGGCTCGCACCCGTACACCAAGAAGAACGGGGTAGAGCTTGACCTTTTGGACTGGCAAGGCAATTGCGTTGACTGCGGCGCGCCCTTTGTGGTGTCCACAACGCAAACCCCGGAACGCTGCGAACGCGCATTCGGCCGGGCGCGCTGCGATCTGCACAAGCGCGCCGTCGCCTAGGCGGACTTCACGATATCAAAGAGCACGGCCGGATTGCCGTTGCGGGCCGAACGGCTCGCGATAGAGCACGGCGCGTGAGCGGCAGCCTTATATCCGTTGTCCGGTCAATCCCGTCATCCCTTCAACCCTTCAATTCCCCCTTATTCTAAGGGGGGCATTTTGGCGGAGGGTGACGGGATGCTGACGGGTTGACCGGATGACGGCATAACCCCCTTGACCGATCTATGGAATTTTGGACGGTTTGAGGATTAGATTTTTTGACGGGTTGTGAAGGGTTGAAGGGATGAAGAGATGATTTGAAGGGTTCCGCTTTAGTGGAATTGGGTGAATTGCAATCCAGCGCACCTATAATGGACCACACAGCCACGTCGCCGGATCGAGCGCAAAGGGCGTTATGGTTAATATCTCGCCCGCTTTTGTTTACCACCCCGTCCTTGCCGCCATGGTGATCGGCCGCTCGGAAGAATTTCATTCCCTACTAAATGGCCCGGCGCATAGTGAACGCAGCGGTAACCAACTAAGTTGCTGATCGATTGTAGCATTCCCCGTGTTGCAGCGCGGTAGTTCGCGTAATACCGATTATGGAATGTGCCTTTCGAGCCACCACGGCTAGTGGCTCTGAAAATGCGCCGCAGCAATTTACGATCTGGAAGGCTCAAGAATTCACGTTAAGCGCCGAGCCCCCCGGCAATGACGAGCGCGAGTTTACCACGCGCCGCGCCCCGCAGCGGGCTGCAATTCGACGCTGATAAGCCGCCGGGGGAGGCTCATGAAGCACTGATGGATGGTGGAGTGGTGAGCCGGTGACGCGCGGACGGTCACCATCAGTTACGGGGTATCGTTAACAGTGGCCCCGGTCGCCGAATGGCCTAATGCGCCCCTATATCTGCTTGCTTGCCCGGTCCTGGCGCATCGGCATTTCGCTTTCCGTTTTAGTGGAAAGCCGGAGCACGTTGCCGCTGAATAAAACTAAAACGAAATTTTCCGCCCCCGTCTTGTTGCCCTCGCCGTCGCGCACGCGACGCGCTAACTTGTCCGCATGAGCGATGCGCAGCCCGAGCCGCCCCGTGAATTTCCGGTTACCGTGACCGTCGATGATCGTGTCAGAGTGACCGTCGTCTTGTTGCTCAAGGCTGGCACTGAGGTTGCGGTGAAGGAAACAAAAGTCGAGACCGAGCCGGAGCGGGGATAGAGAAAAGCCAAACCATCGGCCCGACCCTTCAATTCTGCTACCGGGTAGCGTCCTAAATTTGTTGGATGCCTGACCCTCTTGCCAGACGTGCAATCGTCTAAAGGTCGAGCACGTCAAGCGTGACGTGTACCGGATAATTTGATCCCGTCACTTTCATTTCAATGACGATGTGGGGATATGGTGCGCCGTGTTGCGACAGGATGCGTTCTAGGCTTCCCTCAGCGAAGATGCCCGGCGGGGTGGTGATTTCAACTTTCATTTTGTCTCCATGTAGTCGTGTCGCTTCACGATTTCAGTCATCAAATAAAACTGATTGATGCCCCGATAGACGATTGCGATCCAGAACAGCCCGCCGAGGATTGTCCAAATCGAAAATGACACAAGCACGCCTCTATAGATCGCGTACAGTCCAAAGAACACGATGACGTAGGTCAAAAAGAGGTACGGCAGCAAGCCGAGAAGCAGCAACAGGTTTTTCCAACTGCGCTTGCTCAACGATGACGACACGACAAGCAGGTAGTACGTGAGAAGCCCGACCATGCCCGCCACGCCGCCCAAAGTGGGGACGAAGGTGTAGAGGTAGTGATCTTGTGATGTGCCCAACAGGACGAAATTGTAGAGGCCATAAATGATGGCCGCAAAGATCGGGACAGCGACGCGGGCGGCGAGCATGTCGCCCTTTCTCCCTTTTAGTTCTTCGGGAATGGCCATAAATCCTTAGCGGCCTTCTATTTTCGACAAGGTAAATCGCCGCCATCGCTGTCACGACGACGCAATACGACTTGGCCTTTTCATCGGTTCAAACTGACCCTTCGGGGCTTGCGCGGTTTTTGCGTCGCCGCAGCCAGCTATCAACGGCGAACCACAAGAGTGCGGGGATAACAGCTTCGCCGAGCAATCGAGGCGGATCGCTGAGCGCATTGAAGTTGATGGCAATGGCGAGCCAAACGCCGAACCAAAAAATTGCGTTGATGATCCGAGCCATGGGCGTCCCCTACTTCAAATCGTAAAGCAGCCGGTACGCTCTCGCCACATATCCGATGTGGTGAGCGCAGTCCGCATAGCCGATTGATTGACCCGGAGGCGGCACGCTATCCGCAACCCACTTCCCGCCGCCTTCGCCTCTTATTTGAACGCCCATTCCGTCCGGGCAGACCGGGTGCCGCGCGATCCTTTGGAGGATCAAGCCTTCCAATTCGCTCGCGGTTTTTGTTGGTCGCGGCGACGTGTCTACTTTCCATTGCTCGGCTTGCGTCAATTCCATCCATTGGAACGATTGCTCCTCGCCGGTGTCGGCGAACAACAGCGTTCCCTTGCGGCGGTCGTTCTCATCGTCGATTTTGACCACCACGGCGCGCCGCCCGGCCGTATTGATCCACACTTCCCCGAGATTGAAGCGCATCGGCCCGCCTGCACTCATTGGTAACACGCGCGACGTTACGCCTGCCCTAGCGACGTGACAATCGCTTCACTCATATCCGTGGCGTGTTCATTGAACGCTTGAACGCCTCTTTCTCCGCATCCGACCAGTCGTTGCCAAACTCAGGGATATGGGGAACAGGTTTCGCGCCTTTGGCTGTCCCGAATCCGTCGCGCAATGACAGGCCGCCTACTAGATTACGGCGTGCCCCAAGCGAAGGAACATCCTTCCATTCTCTGCCATTGAATACCTGCACCTTCGCAGTGATGGCCTCAGTCTTACACTTTCGGCATCCGAGTAGATCAAAGGTGATAAGTGCCTTTTGTGAGTTCAGCTTTCGTTCTCGCGGTGCCCACGCCAACAGACTTTGCATCGTATCTAGATCGCCGCGTTTGAAAAGGTCGATCACCTTGTCCGTTTCGTCGAACGTCAATTCTTTGGTCCGTTTGGTTTTGAGCTTGCGCAAGTACGATCCGCAATCGCCGCATCGCGCCATGCCCCTTATAAACAGAAACGCAATAGCGCCGCCGACCAAGAAGCCAACAAATTCGATGGCGGCAAGCCAATAGCCAAACTGGCCGACTTCGCCCGTGTCGAATTGAGCGCCCCGACCCACGCGCATGTGTGACGTTGTAAGCACAAGATCGACGTATGAAGCGAAGTCTATTAGGTCGCTTGCCTTGCGCCCGTCGGCGAGGACCAAAGTTGCGTAATCCAAATAATAAATCAGGAGCATGGTGGCCGCTGCTATAACCACCATGAACACAGCGTCGAGAATCGTTGGCACGATGTTGAAGTACCGTGCGGCGAGGATTGCGCCGCTCGCGCCAAGCATTCCGACAAGGCCCGCTCCGACCGGCACGACAAGCCAAATCTTCATCGTGAAAAAGTTGATGCCGATTGTCCGGGCTATCACGACGTTGGCAATGGCCGCTAGAACACAAGTGATTGCCATCGCGGCGAGCAAAAGCAGGTGCTTCACGATGATGCCTCGTCTGTAAGCTCGGCTATTAGCCGGTCTGTATCGAGCGCAAATTCTTTCCAAGCAATCCCGGCCACAAGACCGATGATGAAGCCGCCAAAATGGGTTGCGTAGGCTACGCCCCCGGCTGCTTCGCCGACGAAGATTCCATCCAATATCTGGAATGCAATCCATGTTGCGGAAAAGAACCAAGCTCGCACGTAGGGAACGCGCAAGAACGGAATGATTCGCAGTTTGGCTCGCGGGAAAATGACCGTGTATGCTCCCATCAAGAACGAGAGCGCACCGGATGCTCCTATGATCGGAATTGGCGACGCAGGATTTAGGAGCCAAGACCCAAGGAAGGAGAGAGCGCCAAGACCGACAAATGCCGCGAGAAATAGTTTGGGGCCAATCAAGTTCTCAATCGAGCGACCGAATGCGATCAAGAAAACGAGGTTGCCGACAAGGTGCAATATGCCCGAGTGCAGAAATTCGGCAGTGACCAACGTGTACAGTGAGACGGCGGGATGCAGACTAAACTCAATTGGGACGAACGCGAATAGCCGATCAATCGCAATCGTGGCTTCCGGCAGGGAGATTTCGGCTACAGTGACGGCGACGCAAGCAGCCGCGATGCCATATGTGGCGACGGACGTGCGCTTTCGATGAAGGTTGTCCCCAAAAACCAAGACCATCGAAACAAACCTGAAACCAGCGCGAGCCGCACACGGCTAAGAATCCGCATGGCAAGCCCTCCCGGCCGCATAGTAGCACTCGCGTAAGATGCGGGGAACGGGAATTACGCGGCCCGCTTCATTTGCAGAAGTCAAAGGTCGCCCCTCATAAGCGCCAGCATCCAGCCCTGAGCCGCTTCACAATGTAGGCGCTGATCTGCCGTTGACTGTCACGCATCGCGGGCCACATCGCCATGGAAATGGCTCTCAACTTAAATGGTGCCTGTGACAACGCGATACATGATGTAGGCAAAAAACAAAGCGGCAATAATTAAGACTGCGCCTGCTATTGCGCGCGCCGTTTTTGCGCCGAACGCAAACCATATAATGCAGATCAGCACCCCAAAGCCGATTAGGATTTCCATCGTTTTCGCCTAGCCCGCATCGGATTATAAGGCGAAGTCGGCTTCCTACAATCCTAAAAGAGCAACCATGGCGTTCCACGCGCCGCGCTGACGTGCTAAGCTCGCCACATGGCCGATGACAACAAGCCCGAGCCGATTCCGATTGGATTAGCAACTATTGCCGCCAGAACCCAAACAACTCATTGGACACCGCGACAGCGAAGTTTTTCCAAACGCTCACAACACGAAAATAGGCCAGACCCGATGAAATACCCGAACAAAGACGACTTTGAAGCGACCGCGAAGGGCGGCGGAATTGAAGTCCATTTCAAGCCGACCAACACCTTCATTGGTTATTATCGTCTCGCGGACGGCGGTGTCAGCCGCTCGGGGGTCAGCCACAGGAACAAAAGTGACGACTTCGGCGAATACTCTTTTGCATCTGACAAGGTGCTCGAAATGGCGACGCGCGCCGCAACAGAGTTTGCGAAGGCAAACCCGTATAAAGGGTAAAGCCGCAGCACGCGGCCGATGCCTCAAAACCCGATCTTATCGATCCACTTCTTCAACTGCGGCACGCTGAAACCCTTGCCGTAATCCTCGGCAACAGTCTCCTCCTCATGGCCTAGCAGCGCCCAACGGATGTCCTGCGGGCACTCGGCGGCCCGCAGGCGATCTTGTGCACGGTGCCGAAACGAGTGGATGACCTTGGCTCGATCATCAATGCCGATGTCGTCAAGAAATCTATTCAGCCGTTTCGACGCCGCGTCGGCCGGGTCTTTGGCGGTACGCGGGAACAGCGGGGCTTTGATGGTCTTAGGAAGGTACGGCAGCACAGCGGCCGGGAATGGCACGCGGCGCAAGCTCTCCTCCGTTTTGTGGCCGACGATGCAATACCGAACGCCGCGCTCGATCTTATCCTCGTTGACCTGTTCCCGTTCCTCCAACTTCCATTTGCCATCAACCTTGACCCTCACCTTCACCTTGATGGTCTGTCCGATCTCAAACGCTTCGGCGATTCGCATTCCGGTGCTGGCGAGCAAGCGGACCAGCAATTGATCCGATGCGCTAAGGTCTCCAAGGTTACTCTTGATCGCCTTCATGTCGGCGGCGCTGAGTGGCTGCCGTTTGAGCTTGTCCTTGCGCTTCGGGGCGATGGCCGCGAACGGATTGAGTTTCAGCTTGCCGTCCTTGATGGCAAGATTGCAGGCCGCATTGAGCCATGCGACCTTCTTCTCAATGGTCGCGCTCTTAAGCTCTTGCTCCTCGAAATGGGTAACGAGCTTGCGGCCGTCGTCGCGGTCGCAATCCTTCAACCGCTTGCCATCGGTCAGCATCTTGAACAGCGACCACACGGCGCGGGCTTCCCGTTCGTCGTAGCCGGTGACCGGACCATGCTTGGCGTTCTTGAGATACGTTTCAATGATCGCATCGTCATCGGTCTTGACGGTCGCAGCCTTGCGGACTTCCTTCTCGTCGAATGAGATCAGGCGCTCGCCAACAGGCACCGGTAGACCGAGCCGAGGTTCAAGGTTCACGATCTGCATTTCAGGGCCGCCGTTGGGATTCGTCCGCAACAGCTTGCCATCGGTGCTATAGAACGACAGTTCGCGTTCGGTCGCGGCGACGCGCTCGCCATTGGGCGCATCGTGCAGGCCCGGCTCGTAATCGTGCCGCCAGTTCACTTCCAAGCGGGGCTTCAATGCCAGTAAGGCGGCCTTGTGCTGGCCGATCAGCGGTGTGGCTAGTATCTCCGCCTGCTTGAAGTCCGGCGTGCCGAGCGACTCCTCTATGACTTCGCGAAGCTCGATCTTGCCGTTTCGCACAACCTCCCGGCCGGGAGGCGGATAGCGGAATCGGACACACCAATTTTGGCTGTCGGGCCGCTTGAACAGGTACTTTGGCATGCGTCACGCAGGGGCAATTTCAGTGGGTAATTTCAGTGGGTATAAACCCAACAGAAATGCCCGAAAATAGCTATCTTCTGCAATGGTTTACAGGTCGCCAAAGTGCCGGGCGGATAATCCCTCCCTCTCCGCCACCCGTAGCCGCCGCTCCTAGAGCTCCCGGCCGAGCTTGCGATCGAGCGAATACGGGCCGCCGCCGCGTAGTGCAATGGCGAAGCAGACCAGGCCCCACAGCAATGTGTATTCGTAGCCGCGGTGCATCCAGCCGAAGCCGTTGTTCCAGTAGAGCATGGTGATGACCAAGAGCTCGATCGCGGCCGCCGCGGCAAAGAACCGGGTGAACAGGCCGAGAATGAGCGAGATGCCGGCCAGCGTTTCGACCGCAGTCGAGGACCAGAACCAGAAGGCCGGCGGCGTGAAGCCGAGATCGGCGAAGCCTTTGAGAAAGGCGTCGGTAGGACCGATCATGATCTTGCCCCAGCCGTGCACCAGGAGATTCCAGCCGATCGCGATGCGAACGATCAACCACGACAACGGGATTGCGGCATCGTAGAACCGTTCCAGAAACGGCAGGACAAGTTTCGGCTCGGCAGCTTTCGACTGCGTCTGTGCTTGTGTCATCATATCCTCCCCGGATCTCGCCATTTTCGAACTGGCGTTCGTTGAAGAACAATCGGCTAGCCCGATTATTCGTTTTATTTGGCCGACTTATTTCGTAGGCACCACGAGCGAATAGCGCTCGTCGGCGGCGAGGCATTCGGCCAGCGGCAGGCCATGCTCCTTGCGCACGATATTGGTGCCGAGCACGAGCGACACGATCTTGTAGTAGGCGTGACGCCGGCTCATGCCTTCGCGCCCCATGCCGCAATCGGTCGAGATGACGAGCCGCTCCGACGGAATGAATTTCAGCGCCGCGCGGATTTTTTCCGCGACCTCGTCCGGGCTTTCGACCTGCAGCGTGTGATGATCGATGACGCCGATGGCGATCTTCTTCTCGGTAATGGTCTTGCCGATGGCTTCGAGGTCGATGCCGCCGGAGCTCGAGGATTCGAACGTGATGACGTCGGCGTCGACGGTGTTATAGGTTTCGAGCGCCGGCTTGTAGCTCTGCACCTGCGCGAACATGCGCTGCTGCGATGGGTTGCCCCAGCACGAATGCGCCCACACTTCGGTCTTGGCGCGCAGCCCCTTCACCGTACGGTTGAAGACTTCCACCATCAGTTCGGGATTGATCACTTTGTCGACGATCTTGCGCACCGCGATCAGATGGATTTGCGGCTCCTCGATCTGGATCACCGGACAGCCGGCATCGGCGAGCTCGTGATATTCCTCGTTGAAGGCGTCGGCGATCGCGAACATGCGGTCGGGCACGCTCTTGTAATGCTTGTCCTGCAACGCAAAAGCGACGATCTCCGCCGACACCGCGCCGAACTTGACCGGCTTCTCGGTAAAGCGCTGGGCCGCCTTCCACATCGCGGTATATTGCAGATTGCCGCGGCCGATCGGCCCGGTGATCGTCGGCATGACGCGCGATTCCAGATAGTCGTGCAGAATGTGGCCGCGCGGGAACCAGATGCCGCCGCGGCCGGCGGGCGTCGCCACCGGATGATCGATATCGAGCCCGGTCATGTGGTTCGGCGGATAGGCGGTCCAGCTCTGGCCGCCGACATCGTCGTCGAAGCGGCAGTCGCCGTCGGTGACGATGTCGAGACCGGCGAGCTCCTGGTCGCGCAGATAACAGGTCAGCGCGTCTTCATACTGCTCGCGAAAGCGGCGGCCGACCATCGCTTCAAGAAAGTGACGCGTGCCGAGATTTTCCGTGTACCAGCTCGGCCGCGGCAGCGAGCCGGTGATCGTCGTCGGTAACTTGATATCCTTAGTCGCCCGAAACATTTTCGCTCGCCTCCCGCAAAGTGCCGCGAGTTGTTGATCCGCTCGCAGGCTTTCAGGGCGCTAGCTTAGCAAGCCGCCCCCGACATTGATAAGACGTATCGGCGCGAATTTGCGCGCTGGCGCTTTCTGCCCAACTCGCGATGGGCAGGAGTGGGCAACTGCGCCAAGATAGGAAAGTTTCTAGAAGGAGCGATCAGGTCCCGGTGAAGACCGGCTTGCGCTTTTCCATGAAGGCAGTGCGACCCTCGGTATAGTCGCGGCTGGCGAAGCATTGCTCCACGAGCTCCGTCGAGCGCGCCAGGTTGCGCTTGGAATCCTCCTTCACGACTTCACCCACCGTATATTTCACCGCCTTGATGGTGAGCGGCGCGTTGGCGCAGATCATGTCGGTGACGCCCTTCACATAGGCTTCAAGCTCCGCGGACGGCACCACGCGATTGACCAGCCCCATGGCAGCCGCTTCCTGCGCATCGAACTGGCGCGCGGTATAGAAAATCTCCTTGGCGAAAGCCGGCCCGACAATGTCGACCAGCCGCTTGAGCCCGTTATAGCCGTAGCCCAGGCCGAGCTTTGCCGCCGGCACCGCGAAGCGCGAATTGTCGGAAGCTATGCGCAGATCGCAACAGGTGGCGAGCCCAAGGCCGCCGCCGATGCAATAACCGCGGATCATGGCGATGGTCGGCTTGGGGAATTCGGCGACGCTGGTATAGGCGCCGTCGGACTTCACATTGTAAGCGCGCACGGCTTCGAGCGTCGCGCGTTCGCTCTCGAACTTGGAAATATCCGCGCCGGATACGAAGGCCTTGCCGCCGGCACCCGACAGCACGACGACGCGCACATCACCGTCGGCCGCGAAATCGTCGAGCATGCGTTTGGTCGCTTCCCACATGTCGAGCGACACCGCGTTGTGCCGTTCCGGATTGTTGAAGGTGACGTAGCCGACGCCGTCTTCCTTGTGCGACAGCATCTTGTCGGTCTGTGACATTTACAACTCCTTGAATTCTCGTTGTGTCCCGGATGCGGTGCGCGCTAATGGTGCTGCGCTGCGCCCGGAAACGCGTGCAAATCAAACCGCCTTGGCCTTATGCAGCGCCGCGATATCGCGCTTGCTGAAGCCAAACTCCTTAAGGATCGCCTTGGTGTGTTCGCCGAGCTCCGGCGGACGCGCCACCAGCCGCGACGGCGTGCGCGACAGCGTGACCGGCTGGCCGACAAGACGCATCTTGCTCTTGTCCTTCTTGGTCACGCTCTGCGCGATGCCGAGATGCTGTACCTGCGGATCGGCGAACATTTCGTCGATGGCGTAGATCGGTCCCGACGGCACGCCGGCTTTGTTCAGGCGTTCGACCCATTCGGCGCTGGTGCGGCTGACCATGAGCTTGTCGATCTCGGCATTGAGCGCATCGCGATGCTTGGATCGCAGGGCCGAGGTCTCGTAGTCGGGGTTTTTCAGCAGTTGCTGAGCGTCGGCGGCCTCGCAGAAGCGCTGCCAGATGCGCTGCCCGGTCGTGGCGATATTGATATGGCCGTCTTTGGTCTTGAACACGCCGGTCGGGATGCTGGTCGGATGATTGTTGCCGGCCTGCTTCGCCACCTCGCCGGAGACGAGATAGCGCGCAGCCTGGAAATCGAGCATGAAAATTTCCGCCTGCAACAGCGATGTCTCGATGTGCTGGCCCTTCTTCGATTTCTCGCGTTCGAGCAGGGCGACGAGAATGCCGAGCGAGGCGAACAAGCCGGCGCTGAGATCGGCGATCGGAATGCCGACGCGCACGGGTCCTTGTCCCGGCAGGCCGGTAATCGACATCAGGCCGCCCATGCCTTGCGCGATTTGATCGAAGCCCGGACGGTTGGCGTAAGGCCCGTCCTGGCCGAAGCCGGAAATACTGGCATAGACGAGCTTCGGATTGATCTTGCTGAGTGTCTTGTAGTCGATACCGAGCCGTTTCTTCACGTCGGGACGAAAATTCTCGACGACGACATCGGCTTTCTTGACCATGCGCTTGAAGGTGGCGAGACCTTCCGGCGCCTTCAGATTGAGCGTCATGCTGCGCTTGTTGCGGTGCAGATTTTGAAAATCGGGCCCTTCGCGCGGACCGCCCATGGGCTCTTCGATACCGGGCGGCGTCTCGATCTTGATGACGTTGGCGCCCCAATCGGCGAGCTGGCGCACGCAGGTCGGCCCCGAGCGGACGCGGGTGAGATCGAGGACCGTAAATCGCGAGAGCGCTTTCGACGCGCGGGGGAAGGGCATTTGGGTTCTCCGAACTGCGGCTTGTTGGGCGCCGTTTGGGGGCCAGAACTTCCCCGATCTCGCCGTTCTTGTCCACCGCCCCCTGAAGCCGGTTTAGCCAGTCGTTCGGCGCCCGGCGATCCGCTAGAATAGAGTGAAAATGGCCATCTTTCCGGCACTTTCACGAGGCGATCATGAACGAAGATGTACTCAATGTGAGCCTGCGCAAATTTCTCAAAAAGGTCGGCATCACCTCACAGCGCGAGATCGAGCAGGCATTGCGCGCAGCCGTTGCCAGCGGCCGGCTGAAAGGAAATGAGGCTTTGCCGGCCAAGGCTGTCCTGACCGTGGACGGCGTCGGTCTCGCGGTCGAAATCGAAGGCGCCATCGAACTCGAATGACCTGGCTTGAATAAAGCGCTCGCTCCGCCAATTTCCGGGAAATCACCATGCTCAAATTACACCGTTCCCTCGTCGCGCTCCTGTTCATCGCCGCAGCCAGTACGGCGGTCGCGCAGGATCACGCCGGTGATCGGTCCGGCCGGCAAAGTGGCGGCCAGCAAGAACCTGGCGTGCTCTCGCTCTTGCCGGCAGATTCGGTGACCGAGCACAGCCTGGATCTGCCGTCCGGCAAGCTCGCCTACACGGCGACCGCCGGGACGCTTTCGCTGTTCGATCAATCCGGCGAACGCTCGGCCGCGATCTTCTATACTGCTTTTGTCGCGAAATCTGACCATCCCGCGGCGCGGCCGGTGACCTTCGTCTTCAACGGCGGCCCGGGCGCCGCGTCCGCATTTCTTAACCTGGGCCTCGTCGGACCGCGCATCGCGCAATTCGGCATGGATGGCCGCGACGGTTCGAACGTGCACCTCGTCGATAATCCCGATACCTGGCTCGCCTTCACCGATCTCGTTCTGATCGATCCGATCGGCACCGGCTGGAGCCGGGCCGCCAAGCCCGACGGCGCCAAAGGCTTTTGGGGCGTCGACGAGGACGCGCAATCGGTGGCTAAGGCCATTGCGCTCTACGTCGCCAAGAACGGCCGCGCCGCTTCGCCGAAATTCATTCTCGGCGAAAGCTATGGCGGCTTTCGCGCCGCCAAGGTCGCCCGCGTCCTGCAGAGCGACCAAGGCATCGTGGCGTCCGGAATCCTGATGTTGTCGCCGCTGCTCGAAGGCGCGTTTCAGTTCGGCGGCGACCGCTTCGCGCTCGGCGCCGCGCTGCAGCTGCCTTCGCTCGCCGCGGCAAAACTCGAGCGCGACGGCAAATTCAGTCAGGACGCCCTGGCACAAGCCGAGCATTTTGCGCTGACCGACTATCTGACGACGCTCGCCGGCCCGCCGCTGCAAGGCGACGCGGCCAAGAATTTCTACGCCCGCGTCGCCGGCCTCACCGGCATATCCGCGGACGCGCTCGCCGAAACGCACGGCTTCATCCGTGACGATTACGTCAAGAATCTCAACGCCGGCGACCACAAGATCGTCAGCCATTACGATGCGACCTTCGCGTCCGACGATCCGTATCCGGAAACGCCGGTGGCGCGAGGCCCCGATCCGATCCTCGACGGCGTCATCCGCGGCTATGGCAGCACATTCGTCGGCTATGCGCGCGACGAACTCGGCTTCAAAACCGACATGACCTACAACCTGCTCGATTCCGACGATTTCCAACCGATGGGATTGGGAGCAAGGCCACAGCACGCCGAGCGTTGCCGACGACCTGCGCGTATTGCTCGCGCTGACGCCATCGTTCCGGCTGCTGATCGCGCACGGCTACAGCGATATGGTGACGCCCTACGCGGACTCGCGCTATGTGCTGCAGCACCTGCCGCAATTTGACGGCGAGGAACGTGCGGAATTGAAACTCTACCGTGGCGGCCACATGTTCTATCTCGATCCGGCCTCGCGCAAAGCCTTCACCGCGGATGCCCGGAACGTCTACATTTCGCCCTGATCGATTACGGATGCGACTTTGAACGCAAGGGTCGACCAAATTGGACGCGATAGCTGAGATTCCACGACAAAACACCGAGGAGGGCGGCGACAAATTCATCCCGATTCGCAAGGAGGATATTCTTGCCGCCGTGGTCAAACAGGGCGATTTCGAAAACACCGCCGAATGCGAACTGTTCCGCCGCTTGTCACGAACATTGCGGACGATCTGTCATTACGAATATTCGGAGACGCTCGAGCGTCTGCGTGACGATTATTACTATTTCGACCCGGAGGTCGCCGCTCTCGCCGTCACAGACCACGCAAAGAGCGAGCGCGCCTACGACGATCTCGTGCGGTCGCTCGACAAAGTCCTTAAAGACGCGAATTTCGAAGAACTGCCGCACGAAGACGTCGCCGATGCCCACCGCAGGCGCACGGTGCCGGTCGAGGTCAAGGCGGATCATGACGATTTCCGCGAAGTGCGCTTCTACCGGCGCGGACGCCACGTCGAGCAGGTCGAGATCGGCGAATGGTTCGGCCTGCGGCGGCGCAAGGTCGAGATCGAGGTGTTCGACGACATCGTGCTTCTGGTCGCGATGAAGACGCAAGCCGAGATTGGCTCGCGGCGCGAACTGCGCGTGCTCAAGCGCCGCAAGATCGTTCCGGGCTCGGTGCTGCTCAAATATTTCCGCAACATCGCCTGCGGTGACATCTATGCGTTGTTCCCCAACGCGCGGGTGGTCATGAGCCGCTTCGACAAAGCATTCCTCGGCTTGCCCGCGATCGCCGGCGGCATTCCGATTCTGCTCAAGCTCTACGCTACAATTTCCGTGCTGTTCCTGGTGGTCGGCGTTTATCTGGGCGGATCGCGATCGGTCGCCGACGCGGACATGAAAACCGCGCTCGCCGCCTTGATGGGAATCGTCGCGCTCGGCGGCTTCGCCATGCGGCAGTGGCTGAAATATCAGCACCAGTCGCTGAAGTACCACATGGAACTCACCGATAATATTTACTACCGCAACATCAACAACAATGCGGGCATCTTCGATTACATCATCGGCACAGCCGAGGACCAAGAATGCAAGGAGGCGCTGCTCGCCTATCACTTCATACGTACCGCGTCAGCGCCGCCCACC
The DNA here is from genome assembly GCA_963761185.1 of uncultured Alphaproteobacteria bacterium. Lineage (GTDB taxonomy): Bacteria > Pseudomonadota > Alphaproteobacteria > Rhizobiales > Xanthobacteraceae > BOG-931. Next base: position 1,136,069 of record CAVXFY010000009.1, on the reverse strand, counting down.
GCAGCCGAACTCGCCCAACGTATCGAGGCATGGCTGTCGGCAACCTTTGCGATTAACCTTGATTTCGAGATCGGCAATGCGCTGGCGACACTCGATCGTTTCGGCCTGCTGCGGCGTGACGGGGAGCGGCTCTTTGTCTCACCGATCGAGGACGGTATCGCCCAATTGCACCGCGTTTGGGACAATTTTTTCAAGGCCGAACAAGGGATCTGGTGCGAATAGCGGTGCCGACGGCCTTGGCCCGAACCCGGCACGAAGAACCCAGGGCGCCGTGATTATAAAACAGGCTTTTTGGCGGATTCTGCGGTCATTTCAGCCGCCCCCGGCGGTTTAAGCGCATTGCATTTGCCGCCGTAATACGACATTCGTTTGATTGAAAAGAAATGGCCGTTTAGGGATAAATGGCCAGCTTCAAGAAACGACACCTCAAGGGAGAACGTGATGCTCAAGAATATTACCGGCGGCCGTATTCCGCGCCGGACGGTGCTGAAAGCCGGTCTCGCGATCGGCGCGCTACAGGTTGCAAGCCCGTTCGTAGTCAAGTCACTCGCCGACGAGCCCGTAAAAATCGGCCTCGACAATCCGTTGACCGGCACCTTCGCGGCGCTCGGCAAGAATGAATTGATCGGCGCTCAGCTCGCCGTCGACCAGATCAACGCCAATAACGGCATTCTCGGCCGCAAGGTCGAGCTTTTGGTCGAGGACTTCTACCAGCGGCGACACCGCGACCGCGGTGCAGAAGGCCGACAAGCTGATCGACCGCGACAAAGTCGACTTCCTGATCGGCAACATCAATTCGGCGCTGGCGCAGGCGATGGCCAACGAGAGCAACCAGAAGGGCGTGTTTCACATCGTGCCCGGCGGCCACACCGACAGCGTCACCGGCACGCAGTGCCACTGGAACGTGTTCCGCGTCTGCAACACCACGCGCATGGAAACCAATTCGGTGTCCAAGCTGCTGCTCACCAATTACGGCAAGAAGTGGTACTTCATCACGACCGATTATGCTTTCGGTCATTCGCTCCAGGCCGGATTCGAAGCAAGCCTGAAAGCCGCCAACGGCACCGAGCTCGGCGCCGATTACACGCCGCTCGGCACCACGGACTTCTCGGCCAATCTGATCAAGGCGCAATCCACCAATCCGGACGCGCTGATCCTGCTCTTGGCCGGCGACGACATGATCAACTGCCTCAAGCAGGCGGTGCAGTTCGGCCTCAATCAGAAAATACATATCGCCGGCGCGCAGCAGGAGCTCGAGGTGAACAAGGGCCTGCCGCCCGAAGCTCTATTCGGCGACTGGGTATTCGAATGGTACTGGAAGCAACCCGGCGTGCCGCACGTCGAGGAATTCGTCGCCGACATTCGCAAGCGCTCCGGCGGCAACGTGCCGACGGCGCGCACGTGGTTCGGCTACACCGCCGTCCATACCTGCAAGCTCGCCGCCGAGAAGGCGAAGTCGCTCGAGCCGATCAAGATGGCCAAGGCCATGCAAGGCCTGGTGCTGCCGCCGGAAGTGGCGCTGATGCCGAACAATCCGTACTACCGGATCGGCGACAATCAATTGATGCCGACGCTGTTCGTCGGCCAATCGCAGCCGGCGCCGGCGGGCGGCGACAAGGAAGATCTGTTCAAGGTCAATCAGCTGGTCAAGGGTGACGAGGCGGCGCTGCCTGTCGATCAGACCGGCTGCAAAATGACTTGGCCGGCCTGAGGATTGGCCGGCCTGAGAATTGGCCGGTTCTGATGGCGGCCGGCTTGAAATAACGTGAGTAAACCAGGCGCCGTTGGGAGCGGCGCCTGGAATTCCAGAGCATGTGGGGGGTTAGAATTGACGTTTGGCGAAGGTGACCGCGCTCGCGTCGACAGTCTCGATGGCGCGATGCGGATAGCGTTGCGTCGCGTAATGGCGTTACTGCGCATATGACACAACTCGTTTTGTTCAACGTCTTCAACGGCCTCATCATCGGCGCGTTCTATGCGCTGATGGCGCTTGGCCTATCGCTCATTCTCAACCTGTCCGGCGTGATCAATTTCGCCCATGGCGGGTTTTTGGCGCTCGGTGGCTATCTCGCCTATACGCTGATCCCCTATGTCGGGTTTTGGGGCGCGCTGATTGCCTCGCCCGTCCTCGTCGCCGGTATCGGCATCCTGATCGAGCGCGTCTTGATCCGGCGACTCTATGGCCGCGACCCGCTCTACAGCCTGCTCCTGACCTTCGGTCTTGCCTTCATGATCGAGGATGGCACGCGCTTTATCTGGGGCGCACAGAGCCTGCCCTATCAGATCCCGAGCTGGCTTTCACGGCCGCTCAGCTATCAATATTTCTTCCTCACCGGCTATCGCGTGTTCATGGTGATCCTGGTGAGCGCGGCGGTCGGTGGCCTGTTTCTGATCCTCAACTATACGCGGCTCGGCATTCGCATTCGCGCCGGTACGCTCGATCTCGAGACGGTATCGGTGCTGGGCGTGAACGTGCGCGTATTGCGCAACCTCAATTTCGGGCTGGGCATCTATCTTGCCGGGCTTGCCGGCGTGCTGGCCTCCGGCATGCTCGGCTTGCAGCCGACTGTCGGCGACAATCTGATCATGCCGAGCTTCATTGCCATCATCGTCGGCGGTTTGGGCTCGCTGCCGGGCACGCTCGTCGGCGGCATTTTGATCGGCGTCGTGTCGGGCGTTACCACCGTCTTCCTGCCGGCAGCGAGCGAGGCGGTGATGTATGTCATGATGGCGGCCGTGCTGATCGTTCGGCCGCGCGGCTTGTTCGGCGAGGAGGGCCGCTTCTGATGCCGAAATTCGATAAACGGGCCGGCGACATTCTGGTCTGGGCGATGCTCTTGAGCGCGCCCTATTGGCTGCCGCATGTCGGCAGCTATGTCGAACTCGGCACGCGCGTCGTGATCTACGCGCTCGCCGCCATGGCGCTCAATTTTCTGCTTGGCTATACCGGCGTGCTGTCGTTCGGCCACGCCGCGTATTTCGGGCTCGGCGCCTACGGCACCGCCTTGACCATCAAATATGTCTATCCGAGCACGCCGGTCGGCATGGCCGCAGGCATCGTGCTCGGCACCGTTGCCGCGATGCTGATCGGGCCGCTGATTGCGCGCTTGCGCGGCGTTTATTTCGCCATGTGCACCATCGCCTTCGGCCAGGTGTTCTACTTCATCGCCTTTCAGTGGTTCTCGCTCACCGGCGGCGACGACGGCGTCAGCGCCTGGCACCGCGTTCCGCTTGGATTTCGGCTTCGCCACGCTCGACATCCTCAACAACAACAAAGCGCTTTATTACTTCGCGCTGGCAATTTTCGGCATTTGTGCGGCCGCAATGGCGTTCCTGCTGCGCTCGCCGTTCGGGCGCACGCTGCTCGCCATTCGCGAGAACGAGCGCCGCGCCCGCTTCCTCGGCATTCCGGTCGACCGGCATATCTGGATGTCCTGGGTGGTCTCGTGCTTCTTCGTCAGCGTCGCCGGCACGCTATTCGCGCTGATGAACGATTTCGTCGATCCGCGCGCGCTGCGCTGGGACCAGTCCGGCAATTTCGTCATCATGGCGGTGTTGGGCGGCATGCGCAGCTTCTGGGGTCCGCTGATCGGAGCGGCGATCTTCCTCGTGCTGCAGGATTACATTTCCAGCGAGACCGAGAACTGGATGTCGTTTATCGGCCTGTTCTTCGTGCTCGTCGTCCTGTTCTTCCCGCGTGGCGTGCTTGGCATCATTCGACGAAAGGCTGCGTCATGAGTCTATTGCAGGTCAAAAACGTCTCGAAGCATTTCGGCAGTCTTGTCGCCGTCAATGACATCTCGATGACGGTCGAGCCGGGCGAGTTGCGCGCCATTATTGGCCCGAACGGCGCCGGCAAGACGACCTTCTTCAATCTGATCACCGGATTCTTCACGCCGACATCGGGCAGCATCGTTTTCGACGGACGCGATGTCACGCACCTGCTGCCGGCGCGCCGCGTCTGGTGCGGCATGGCGCGCACCTTCCAGATCACCGAGATCTTTCCCGAACTGACGGTGCGGGAAAATCTGCGCATCCCGGTCGAGGTCGCGTCCGGGTTGCGCTTGCGCGCGTGGCTGTCGCAAGCCGACGACGTGAAAATCCGCGAGCGGGTCGCCGAACTGCTCGGCATGGGGGGTCTCACCGACAAGGCCGACCGCCCGGTCGGCGAACTGGCCCATGGCGATCAGCGCGCCACCGAGATCATGATGGCGCTGGCGCTGAAGCCGCGGATCCTGCTGCTCGATGAGCCGACCGCCGGCATGGGCGACCAGGAAACCTACGATATCACGCAGCTCATCCGCCGCCTGCACAAAGACGGAAAGCTCACGATCGTTCTGATCGAGCACGACATGCGCGTGGTGTTTCATCTCGCCGATCGCATCATGGTGCTCGATCAGGGTAACTTCCTCGCCGAAGGCACGCCGGAGGAGATCGCCGCCAACAAAGCGGTGCAGACCGCCTATCTGGGACAAGCAGCATGACCGCAGCTCTGAGCGCCGACGGGCTCCACACCTATTACGGCAAGAGCCATATCCTGCACGGCGTCAGCCTCGAGGCCGCCGAGGGCCAGGTGACGGCGCTGCTCGGCCGCAACGGCGCCGGCAAGACCACGACCTTGCGCAGCCTGATGGGACTGACGCCGCCGCGCGAAGGTCACGTCAAGATCTTCGGCGCCGAGACGACGGGCTGGCCGTCGTTCCGCGTCGCAGCGCTTGGCGTCGGCTATGTCCCGGAAGGCCGCAAGATCTTTCCCAACCTCACGGTCGAAGAAAACCTCCTGGTGCCGCTGGAGCGGCCGGGACCGTGGACTCTCGCGAGCATCTATCAGCTCTTCCCGCGGCTGCAGGAACGCAAGTCCAATAAGGGCCGGCAGCTTTCCGGCGGCGAGCAGGAAATGCTGTCGATCGCGCGCGCGCTGTTGCTCAATCCGAAGCTTCTCATTCTTGACGAGCCGTCGCAGGGGCTTGCGCCATTAATCGTGCGCGAAGTGTTCCGCATCGTTGCCAAGATGCGCACCGAGGGCATTACGGTTTTGCTGGTCGAGCAGAACGTGCGCATGAGCCTCGAAGTCGCCGACCACGCTTATGTGCTCGACGACGGCCACGTGGTCTATTCAGGCCCGGCGCGCGAACTCGCCGCCGACGAGGCCCGCGTGCAGTCGCTGGCCGGCGCCAGCGCCGAGGAATGGACGCCGCGGGCTTAGCACGCAATCGATTTATGTTAGATCGACCGCGCTCGAGGCCGCTTATTCAGCTCGCGCTTTTCGGATCGAGACCGTATTTCGCGCACATCTTGCTGACGATGGCGAAGTCCTTGCCGCCGGCAATAAGGCCCATCACGGCGCCCGTGACCCGGCCTCCGGATACATCGGCCTCGACGATATAGGCCTGCGGGCCGTTATAGGCGCGGTATGGACTCTGCGCGTCGACCACCCCGCAATAATTCACCGAGTTCTCCGTCACGACGGCCGGAAACTTCGCCCATTTGTATCTTGCCGAACCCGGATTGCGCAGCGACGGCGACACCGCGTCGACGATTGCCTTCTTTTCCTGCGGTGTCAGGTCGCGCTGCGCGACGCCGGCCGGAGTTGCTGCCGGCATGGCGCTCGACATCGGATTCGAGGCCGAAGATAAAGATGGGGCCGCGGTCGAAGCCGGACCCGTGGCGCAGGCGGAAAGAAGAAGGCCGGCCGCCAGCGCGGCAATCGCCGTAAGTCTTGATTCTTGCACGAGAGGTCCGTCGTTAGCGCGAAGGCGCGGATGCGGCATCCGGGTTCGTCGTCTTGCTTGATACCCGCACGGCGCCGATGCTGACTTTCGGCGTGACCGCCGGCTTCGCCGGCGGCGCCGCGGTGGCAACGTCTGTCGCCGGCGTGCCATCCGGATGGATAGTGTGCACGCCGCTCATGATCATCGCGCGGCCGTCGCGGGTTGGGTTGCTCATTTCCTTGACGTTATCGCTCACCAGCGTGTCGTCCGCATTCGGGTTTGAGGTGTTCATCGCGCGCAGGTGATTGATGAAGATCTTCGGATAGATCAGCGTCGAAGACGGCACTTTCAGGCCCATCTCGTGCGCAATATCCGCGACGAAGGCGTTGCAATTGTAGAGTTCCGCACTCCACGTGTGCGAACGCGACTGCAAGTCCCGCACATAGGCCATGATGCGATCGTATTGGTCTTTGCTCATCAGCACGCGATAGCGCGAGGTGACGTATTTGTCCTCGAGATCGCCGTCGGTCCAGCCCGTTTCCGCCGGCACCGGCACGTAATGTCCGATCACCCAGGCTGTCGCGTCATCGCCCACTGGCGAGAGGCCGGCAACGCTCGCGTGAGTCGGCGCCTCGCCGACCCTGCCGTGAACGATATAGGTGTGGCCGTAATCCCAGGAGAAGCGCGACCTGAATTCGATGTAGTACGGGCCGGATCCGCTCGTCACCAGCGGCGCGCCTTGCCCAGGCTGGCGCACGATCTGCGGCTTGGCGGTCGCATATTGCGCATTCGCAGAGTGAGAGGCGACGCTTGCGATCGCCGCCGCGGCGATCAGTCCCGTCAGCCCTGCAGAACGAAATCGGTCGATGAGCCTGCGCCGCATGATCCCCTCCGAGTAACCGCCACGAGCCACCGAGGTCACGGACTTGGTGCAAACCACCTTGGATGGCCCCCTTGGGCCATTCGTCGCCGCTCGGGCGCCGATTATCGGCGGTTCACCGCATCCACTGCCATAATGGTACCGCTAATTGGCCCTGCCCCGATGGCAAATGTTCGGCAGGCGCGATAGATTTCCGCAGTGCGTCATATTTGCAACGCTGGCGCCCGCAGGCAACGAATGGGCGGAATCGAAGACGCGAGCCGGGATTTTCTCTGCTATTTGACGAGATGCCTGGCCCAAAGGCCTAGCTCGCATTTCATACGGGTGTTTTAGTACCATTGGCCGCCACAATCGCGGCATGGAACCCGGATGTGGTGCAATCAGATCGAGACTGTGGCTTTTCAGCACTAGAGGATCGGGGGCCCGATCCGTATAGTTAATCGTGTCATGACAAGGGGGAGTTCTCTTCATGAAAAAGCTCGCTCTAGCAACAGCCGCGGTGTTGGCTCTCCTGAGCATTGCCGGCTGCGCTCAAGTCGGCAAGGGTAAGGCCCCGCCGCCGGTTGTTACCAAGGGGTAAGTTGCTATACAGCAATTGTATGGGGGAAGGGCCGGCCTTGTGCCGGCCCCTTTCTTTTTGGGGGTCCGCTTGCACCAAACGACCCGCCCCGTTCGGGGAAACCCTAAGTCCATTTCCGATTGTAGATGACTGTGGATAGGTGAGACCGTCGGCTATTCGGCGGCGCGCTTTTGAACGAGCGCCGCAGCCGCCTTGTCGTAGCTTTCTTCGCGCGCCAGTTGCTCCTTCAACCCGACCAGATCGTAGTATTCGTCGAGCGACAGCAGTTGATCGAAGGTCGGCGTCATTGAATTCTCGCGCTTGAGAATGCGCAGCACGTCGCGTACCGCGCGCGCCGCGGCGAATATCGCCAGCGAGGGGAACGTCGCTGCGACGACGCCGGCCGCCGCCAATTCCTCGAGGCTTCGCTCCTTCCGCCCGGCCGCCTGCGACAACGTCGCCATATGCGGCCCCGGCACTTCGCGGATAACGCGCTTGATGTCGGCGATGGTGTCGACGCCGATCGGCTTTGCCATATCGACACCGGCTTCCATGAACAATTGGCTGCGTTCGATCGCCGCGTTGAGGCCCTCGACGCCCATGGCGTCGGTGCGGCCGCAAATGAAGAAATCGGGATCGGTTCGCGCATCGAGCGCGGCCTTAAGCTTGGCGAGCGCCTGTTCGATCGGAACGATCTGTTTGCCGGGCAGGTAACCGCAGCGATTGGGAAAGACCTGATCGCTGATGAAGACGCCCGCGGCACCCGCAGCCTCGAAGGCGCGGATCATTTGCCGGATATTATTGACGCCGCCGAAGCCGGTGTCGGCGTCGACATAGACTGGCACGTTCACGGCGCCGCAGATGCGCGCGTAATGATCGGCGTAATCGCGCATATTCGACTGGCCGGTATCGGGCTGCGCCAGCATCGAGCCGATGCCGGCATTGCCGCCGGCGCAGATGGCCTCAAAGCCCTCGGCCTCAATGATCCGCGCCGATAGCCCGTCATAAGCGCCGGGCATGAGCACGAGCCGCTTGCCTGACATGATCGACCTCAGCTTTTTGCGCACGCTCATTGACGGGTCTCCTCCATTGCAAAATCCTGTTCCGGCCACCCTACGCGACCTCTCTGGTCACTGGCGAGTAACGTGCTAAATTACGAACCGGCGATCATTTCCTGATGGCTTATGGGGCGGATATTTCCGAGGCTTATTCTATGCGACCGGCAGCCGATTGAACACTCGGCCGCGACGCCTCCGCTTGTGTCGCGTTTTCGAGCCGGACTGAAGACGAGGCCGCTGTGAGAGCTTGGCGTTTCCTCCTGGCCACTCTGTTTTCTCTCATCATGTCCGCCGCAAGCGCGGAGACGATCGACATCAGCGACGATCGCGGCGGATTTCTTTTCCTCTATCAGCAGAAGTGGGAGAAAATCGCCTTGCAACATCCGAACGTGCGGATTTCTGGAGTTTGCTTGTCCGCATGCACGGTGCTGCTCGGCTATGTTCCGCGGAAGAACATCTGCGTGACGGAAAAAGGCGTTCTGGGCTTCCATCTGGCCACGATGGAATTTGCCACCAAACAATTATTGGAAGCCTATCCGGACGATATCAAGGCCTGGCTCGATCAGCACGGCGGCCTGACCTATCAGGTGCTCTGGCTGCAGGCGCCCGAGATCTTTCATTATTTCCAGAAGTGTCCGGCGGCGTAATCGAGCATGATCCGGAAAAGTGGTAACCGCTTTTCCGAAAAGATCATGCTCCATCAAAGTACTAGAACTCAACGCCGGCGATCCGCCGCTTGTTGCAGCCATGGCTGAGCCTCGGCTGCCTGCCGTTCCCAGCTCACGATCTCATCGACGTGTTTCATCGTCATTCCAATATCGTCAAGGCCTTCAAGCAAGCGCGTGCGATCCGCGGCAGGAATGTCGAACGCCACGTCCGGACCGCCAGGTCCGGCGATGCGCTGCGTGACGAGGTCGACGGTGAAGGGCCCCTTGCCATCGACTGCGACGACGCGGGCGATGAACGCATCCGCCAGCTCGGCGTCCAGCACGATCGGCAGCAAGCCGTTCTGCAGGCAGTTCTCGCGATAGATATCGGCAAAACTCTTCGCCATGATGACGCGGATATTGTTGGCGAGCATGCTCCACACCGCGGATTCGCGCGACGAGCCGGCGCCGAAATTGTTGCCGGTCACCAGGATGCCGGCGTTGCGGAATTGCGGCTTGTTGAGCACGAAATCCGCAATCTCGCTGCCGTCCTCGCGAAAGCGGGCGCGGTTGAACAGCATGACCTGATAGTCGTCCTTGAGACTGCGCGACGGCAGAAACGGCGCGATCTGGTCGGTATTCATGTCGTCGACCAACAATGGCGCGGCGACGCCGGTATGGCTGGTGAACGGCTGCATTAGGCGCTCCCCACCAATTGCCGCACATCTGCGATGCGTCCGGCGATGGCGCTCGCGGCGGCGGTCGCCGGGCTCGCCAGATGTGTCCGTACTTTGGGCCCCTGGCGATTCTCGAAATTGCGGTTGGTGGTCGAGACGACGCGCTGGCCCGGCTCGGCGCGATCGCCGTTGCCGCCAGCGCACATCGAGCAGCCGGATTCGCCCCAGAAGAATCCGGCATCGCGGAAGACGCGATCGAGCCCCGCGGCTTCGGCCTCGCGCTTCACGCTCGATGAGCCGGGCACGACCATGGCGAAAACACCTTCGGCGACGCGCCGTCCCTTCACGATCGTGGCGGCCACTTCCAAATCCGGCAGTCGGCTGTTGGTGCAGGACCCGATGAAGACACGGTGGACCGGAAGCCCCATCAGCGGCTTGCCAGGCTCAAGCCCCATATAGGCGAACGCGCTTTCGGCGGCGGCGCGGCGGCTCCCTTCGATCGCAGCCTTTTCGGGGACCTTGTCGGAGATGCCGACGACCTGGCTCGGATCGGTGCCCCAGGTGATCTGCGGCTCGAGATCCGCGCAATCGAGCGTGACCTCGCGATCGAACTGGGCGTCCTCGTCGGTCCTCAGCGTCCGCCAATGCGCGAGCGCGCGATCCCACATTTTGCCCTGCGGCATGTAGGGCCGGCCTTCGAGCCAGGCGAAGGTCTTATCGTCGGGCGCGACAAAGCCCGAGCGGCCGCCCATCTCGATATTGAGGTTGCACAGTGTCATGCGCTGCTCGATCGGCATCGCGCCGACGGAGGAGCCGGTATATTCGACGGCATAGCCGCGGGCGCCCGCTACCCCCAAATCGGCGATGAGCCGTAGTGCGATGTCTTTTGAACTGACATGCACGCCAAGCTTGCCGTCGAGACGGACGCGCATCCGCTTCGGCCGCTTCATCGCCATCACCTGCGTGGCAAGGATATGCGCAAGCTCGGTCGTGCCGCAGCCGAAAGCGAGCGCGCCGAGGCCACCAACCGTGCTAGCGTGACTGTCCGGAACCGCATGCGTCGCACCCGGCAGCACAATGCCGACTTCCGGCGCGACGACATGGCAAATGCCCTGCTCGCGGTCGCCGACGTCGAACAGCCTGATGCCGTTCTTGCGGCAGCCCTCGCGCATCGCCTTGATGAAGGCTGTTCCCGACGGATTGGTGTTTTCATCGCGGCCGGGCTTGGTGGCGACGGTATGATCCTGCACGGCGAAGGTGAGATCGGAGCGGCGCACCGGGCGGCCCTGCTTTTCAAGCTGCGCGAAGGCGTGATGCGCATGCAATTCGTGCAGCACGTGGCGATCGATATATAGGAGATCGCGGCCGTCGGCGCGCTGTCCGACCCGATGAAAATCCCAGATTTTATCGAACAGAGTGCGCGGCATCGTGTTTCTACCGGTGTGTTCCTGCCGAGATAAGGCGCATGGTCGGCGCTTCTTGACGTTCATTTTGGGCGTCGGCATTGCTCAAGGCAAGCGGGCCGGACGCATAACTCGAGCGCCTGCATAATTGGGAGCTGGCCCATGCCCCGCGTCGTCGGCATCGATCATCTGGTCCTGAGCGTCGGCGATTTCGAGCGTTCGAAGGCGTTTTACGGGAAGCTTCTTAAATTCCTCGGCTTCAAGCTCAAATACGGCTATGCCGACATGGCGGGCTGGAGCAACGGCAAGACGCTGTTCTGGATAGCGGCTGCTGACGAACAAGGCCGCAAGCGCAAATACCGCAAGGGCGACATCGGCTTTCACCACTACGCCTTCGAACTTGCCAGCCGTAAGGACGTCGACGCGCTGGGCGCCTTCCTCGAGGCCAACGCCATGAACGTGGTCGATCCGCCGGGCGAGTATTACGGCCGCAATTATTACGCCATCTATTTCACCGATCCGGACGGCATGAAACTCGAAGGCATGATCTGGGCGCCGCCGGAACGGCGAAGACGGCAAAAGCCGGCTGGGCCGAAACGCAAGGCAAAATCGGCCACAAGAACGAAGAAGTAGCAGAGCTAGCTGCGCCGTGGTTACGACGCCGCACGCAGCGGCATAGGCTTGTGCATGACCACGGCATTACGTCCGCCGCGCTTGGCTTCGTAGAGCGCACCATCCGCCGCTTCGATCAGGTCGGCGCAGCTTTGGAACTTCTCCGGGACCATGGAATCGACGCCGATGCTGATGGTGACGTGACCCATCGGCGATTCGGAGTGATTGATCATGAGATCTTCGATCGCCTGGCGCGCTTCCTCGGCGAGCGAAGCCGCACGGTCGATATCAAGACCAGGCAGCAAGAGGGCAAATTCCTCGCCGCCATAGCGGGCGACGAGCACGGCCTCTTCCAGCGTCACCAGCGAGAGCGTCTCGCCGACCGCGCGCAAACAGGTGTCGCCGGAGACGTGGCCGTAGCGGTCGTTGAACAGCTTGAAGTGATCAATATCGACCATCATCAGTGCGAGCGGCGTGCGGGTCTCGGCAGCTTTTTGCCATTCGCGCTCGATCTCGCGGTCGAAGCCGCGCCGATTGGCAAGCCCGCTGAGCCCGTCGAGGCTTGCCAGTTCGTCAAGATGCCGATTGGCGATCTGCAATTCTTCCTCGCGCGCGGCGAGCTTTGCCGCCATGTCGTCAAGCGCTGCGGCAAGCGGCGCGAATTCGGCGACCCAGGGCTCTTGCGTGGCGCGGACGTACAAGTCGCCGCGGCCGAAGCGGGTTGCGGTGCGCACCAGCGAGCGGATTGGCTTCACCACCAATTGCTCGCCGCCGAACCAGGCGATCAGGAGCACGAACAGGCCGAAGGCGACGAGCTGCAGATAGGCGATGTCGATCTCGTGATCGATGCCGGCATGCACGGCGCCCTCGTCGAGACCGACGGCGAGCCGCGCCTGCGTCCACGGCACGCGGACATAGGCAAAAATCCGCTGCACGCCGTCGAGCCCGGGCACGGTGATCGTGCCGCTGTCATTGGCAAGCATTTCCCGGGCTAATTTGCTGTCGGCGAACCGCTTGCCGATATAGGCTTGCTGGTCGGCCGAGCCGGCGACGAGCGTACCCGCGCTATCGAGCAGCAGAACGGCGGCGCCGGTATGTTCGGCTGCGGTCGCAGCGAGATCGCTGATCCATTGCAGATTGATGACCGCCATGACGACGCCATTCAAGGACCCATCGTCCTTGATGATCGGGTAGGTCGCGACCACGCTCGGCGCATCGTCATTGGTGTGATTGATCAGGTAATCGCTGAGCGCAAATTCCCGCGCGTTCAGAGCGTTCTGAAAATGCGGGCGGTCCGACATGTTCAAGCCCAGCGCCACGGGCTGGGTCGAGCACTTGATGCGGCCGTCGATACTGGCGATGGAAAGGTCGCGGATCCACGGGATGTTCGTCGTCAGGTCGGTGAGGTATTGACTGCAGTTCGACGGGTCGAGCTGGGTCTTGGCGTAGACCCGCGAAACGATCTGCAGGAGCGAGCGCACCGAATAGATAATCTGACGTTGCGATTCGGCGCCGCGCCGCGCGAGTTCGACCACGTCGTTATTGGCGCGCTCGGTGCGGATCGTGCGGGCCGCTTCGAGCCCATGGACACGTTCGATCATCAGCGGAGCGATCGCCAAAAGCGCAAGAAGAATCAGGCGGACGCGAATGCTGAGCATCGGCTTGCTCGGCGTCGCCGACTTCTTGGATTTTGGTTCGCCGTCTGGCATCCAGCATTCCCCCGCCCCAGTTCCATAAGCTACCGGAGACCCGTAAAGATGCGTTTGGCCATGAAGCTAAAATTTGAATGGATTCGGCGAGGGCGTTGACCAGATGGAAACCATGAGCCGGCAAGACAGCGCTGAAATCGGCATCGCCGCCGTGCGGGGCGACATCGCTTCGGCCTGCCGCGACGCTGGCCGCGATCCGTCAAGCGTGACGCTGGTCGCGGTCTCGAAGACATTTGGCGCCGATGCTATTGTTCCGGTCATCGCGGCCGGGCAACGGATCTTCGGCGAGAACCGGGTGCAGGAGGCCAAGGCCAAGTGGCCGCCGCTGATCGCTCAACACCCCGGCATCGAACTGCACCTCATCGGCCCCTTGCAATCGAACAAGGCGCGCGAGGCAGTGGCGCTGTTTCACGCCGTGCATTCGGTCGATCGCGCAAGCCTCGCCGAGGCGCTGAGCAAGGAGATGAAGAAACAGGGCCGTCACCCGCTGCTTTTCGTCGAGATCAATACCGGCGCCGAGCCGCAAAAGGCGGGCGTGCTGCCGCAGGACGCCGACGCCTTCGTTGCGGCCTGCCGCGACACCTTTGGGCTCGAAATTTCGGGCCTGATGTGCATTCCGCCGCACGACGAAGCGCCCGCCCCGCATTTTGCGCTCACCGCCAAAATCGCCCGCCGCAACGGGCTGAATTTGCTGTCGATGGGCATGAGCGCCGATTTCAAGACGGCAATTGCCTTCGGCGCCACTCATGTGCGGGTTGGAAGCGCGATTTTCGGTGACCGGCCGCATCAGGCAGCTAGTAGTGAATCTTGATTCTTGTCTTTCGCCCGATACGTGAAAGCAGTTTCAACAGATCGTTCCGCCGTAGCGCGACACAGCCGGCGGTCGGCCTAAAGGCGTCGCGCGCGACGTGAATGAACACTGCGCTGCCCAGGCCAGCGACCCGCGGGCGGGTATTGTGATCGATCTCGATGATGAGGTCGTAGAGGCCGTCCTCACGCCTCAGGCGGTCGCCTGGTTCATTGGCTGAGCGTTTGAAGGAGCGATTATAGCGCCGGTCCTTTGGATCCTCGCACCAGGCGTCGTCGGGAGCGATCTGGCGCGCTGGAAGCCCAGTTCGCGGCCGTTTTAGCCGATCTGCGCGCCACCACAGGCGGACCGGACGGAAAGTTCCAACCGGCGTGCCGCCATCGCCTTCGCGCTTTAAAGGCCTGATTCCGCCGCGCCCGAGCGCGACGCGCACTGTTTTGCCGCCTGCCCTCAGCCAGCCTTCGGTCCGCGAGCCCGGCCGGGTTCTGACGCGAATTAAGCTCAGCAATGTTCTGCGCATCCTGTCCCGGCCCCGATTCCCAACCGCCGCTTGCTCTTGTATCGTGCAATGTTCTACTTCGCGTCCAATTGGGCGGCAAAGCCAGCAAGGGCTGTGGCAGGGGATGTAATGCCGAATACGCGGACGATTCTGATCGTCGACGACGATACCGAGCTGCGCGAGGCGCTGACGGAGCAATTGTCGCTGCACGAGGAGTTCGAAGCCGTCGCAGTCGAAAACGGCAGCAAAGGTGTGCAAGCCGCCAAGACCGGCCAGATCGACCTTGTCATCATGGATGTCGGCCTGCCCGACATCGACGGCCGCGAAGCCGTGCGCATCCTGCGCAAGAACGGCTTCAAGGCGCCGATCATCATGCTGACCGGCCACGATACCGATTCCGACACGATCCTCGGCCTCGAATCCGGCGCCAACGATTACGTGACCAAGCCGTTCCGCTTCGCCGTGCTGCTGGCGCGCATCCGCGCGCAGCTGCGCCAGCACGAGGCGAGCGAGGACGCGGTCTTCACGATCGGGCCCTACACCTTCCGGCCGAGCTCGAAGCTCCTGCTCAACACCAAAGGCAGCAAGGTCCGGCTGACCGAAAAGGAAACCTCGATCCTGCGCTACCTCTATCGCGCCGGGCAAAAGCCGGTCTCGCGCGAGACCTTGCTGCAGGAGGTCTGGGGCTACAATTCGGGCGTCACCACGCACACGCTGGAAACGCATATTTACCGGTTGCGGCAGAAGATCGAAAAGGATGCAGCGGCGCCGGCCATCCTGGTCACCGAGGCCGGCGGCTATAAATTGGTCCCATAATATATTGGTGGAGCATGATCTTTTCGGAAAACCGGTTTCCACTTTTCCGGATCATGCTCTAATCGCGGAGCGGCATGACGATCGAGGACGACATCGCGTTCCTTGAGCGCGTTCCCATTCTCCGCCGTCTCGGCGCCGGAGCGCTGCGCATCCTTGCCATCAGCACCGAGAGCTACACTGTCGAGGAAGGCCAGGTTCTGTTCAGCTCGGGCGACGCGGCCGACTGCGCCTATATCGTGCAGGACGGCTCGTTCAGCCTCAATTCGGGCCGGATCAACGAGCCGGAACTGATCGCCGAGCCCGGCACGCTGCTTGGCGAGGTGGCGCTGCTCGCGGAGACAACGCGGCCCGCGACCGCGATCGCGCGCGAACCGTCGCTGGTTTTGCGCATCTCGCGCGCGATGTTTCTCAAAATGCTCGACAGCTTTCCCGACGCCGCGGTGCGATTGCGCGAAGTGATCGCCGCGCGCGCCGATCAATGGGCGCGCGAAATGGAAAACGTGCGCGCGGCCTTGGCGCGCGGCACCGGGCCGCAACGGTAATTACACCTCAATCGTCGCCGTCACCGGGACGTGGTCGGACGGACGCTCGGCGCCGCGATAATTCCTGGCGATGGCGATGTTCGAAACGCGATCGGCAAGCGCGGGCGACGTCCAGATGTGATCGAGCCTGCGGCCGCTTGTCGGCGGTCGCCCAATCGGCGGCGCGATAGCTCCACCAGGTATAGAGCTTCTCCGGCTCCGGCGTGAGCGCGCGCATGGCGTCGATCCAGCCGCCGGCGTTGCGCGCGAGGGCCAACTTCTCGCATTCGATCGGCGTGTGCGACACCACGCGGATCATCTGCTTGTGGCTCCAGACGTCGTGCTCGAGCGGCGCGACATTGAGATCGCCGACCAGGATGGCGCGCTCGGACTTTTCCGGCCGGATCGCGATGGCCTCGCGCATCTCGTCGAGAAAGCCGAGCTTGTGCGCGAATTTCGGATTCGCCTCCGGATCGGGAACGTCGCCGCCGGCCGGAACGTAGAAATTATGCACCGTGATCGGATCGCGCAGTCCCGCGCGTTCGCCGAACACGGCCGAGACATGACGGCAATCCTTCTTGCCGCAGAAATTCTGGACGCTGAAACGCTCGAACGGCAGCCGCGAAATCACGGCGACGCCGTGATAGCCCTTCTGGCCGTTGAGCGCGACATGCTCGTAGCCGAGCCGCTTGAAGCGCTTGAGCGGAAACGCGTCGTCGGGCACTTGGTCTCCTGCAGGCACAGCACGTCCGGCCGCGCCGCTTTGATGAATTTGGCGACGAGATCGATGCGCAGCCGCACCGAATTGATGTTCCAGGTTGTCAGGGTAAGCTTCACGGTGAGGGATCGGTCATCAGCCGGCCGGCAATTGCGACAGCCAGCATATAAATATCAGCCGGCGCCTTCGCCAACTGATTTCAGCAATCTTCCCACCGCTTACTGATTGGTGATCCCGCCGGAGTATCGCGTGTAATTGATCACGAACAGGCTCGGGGTCGGGCTTCTTGGCGGTGTCGAGATTGTAGACCGCGACAGTGGTGTCGTAGCCCTGCGGGTCGGTGACCGTCCACTGCTTGAGCTGCAGATCCTTGGCGCCGAACATCATCATCAGCCGGCTGGTGCCGATCATCACCTGCTTCTCCTCGATGATGACGGTGGTGAACACGTCGTCGGCGGTGACGCTGACGACGTTGGTATCCTTCATCAGATCGATGTGGTCGGCGAGCAGATAAGCGCAGCGGCGTCTGCGACAGCGGATAGAGGTCCTGGGTCGCGAGCTTGCGGTCGCGCACCACCACCGACGAGCCGTCGGCGATGATCTCGATCGGGCTCGGCGCGTTATATGTCGAAGCGCACCTTGCCGGGCTTCTGGATGTAGAACTTGCCCTTGGTCCGCCCGCCGTCGGGGCCGACCTGCACGAAATTCCCGACCATGGTCTGCACGCCCGACAGGTAAGCGCTGACCTTGTCGAGCAGCGCGCGCTGCTTGGCGTCGAAGGCGGTGGCCTGCTGGCTCGATGCGCCGGAGCTGCCGAGTCCGAGCCCTTGCCGAACGGCAAGGTGAACGGGAAGAAGCTCGGCGGCTTTTGCTGGGTGTCGGCTGCAGCCGGGGTCGTGCCGGTCGCGGCGGGAGTAGAACCGTTGGCGGCGCCGCCGGCGGCACCGGTTTTGGGCTGCGGCGCGGGCGTCGGCAGCGGCACGTTCTCGGCAAAGGCCGGCGCGATCGCCGGCACGCCGCAAAGCGTCGCTATGAGAACCAAAGCCGCGCAAATCTTCGCAGCACCTGCTGCCGCCATATCCATCTCCCGCTGACACGCCCTGCTAACGATTTGTGACGCCCGCGACGACCCAATCCGCTACGGGAGCGGTATGGCGAATTCGCGGCTAGGCTTAAAGACGAAACTCTCGATTCTCAATAGGCCGATTCTCAATAGACTTTGTCCGGCGGGCTTTTTCGCGCCTCAGAAGGGATCTCTTCCGGGCCTTCGACGAGAATTTCGCGCTTGCCGGCATGGTTGGGCTGGCCGACAATGCCTTCCTGCTCCATGCGCTCCATCAGCGAGGCGGCGCGGTTGTAGCCGATCTGCAGCCGGCGCTGGATATAGCTGGTCGAGGCCTTGCGGTCGCGGTTGACGATGGCAACGGCCTGCGCGATAGAGGTCGCCGCCTTCGGCGCCGCCCATGCGCGGTTGCATCGAACACCGGATTGCCGTCTTCGTCGGTCGGCTCTTCGGCGGTGACGGCTTCGAGATATTCCGGCTGGCCCTGCGTCTTGAGATGGCGCACGACCTTCTCGACTTCCTCGTCGGAGACGAACGGCCCGTGCACGCGGCTGATGCGGCCGCCGCCGGCCATGTAGAGCATGTCGCCCTGGCCGAGCAGCTGTTCGGCGCCCTGCTCGCCCAGGATGGTGCGGCTGTCGATCTTCGAGGTGACCTGGAAGGAGATGCGGGTCGGGAAATTCGCCTTGATGGTGCCGGTGATGACGTCGACCGACGGCCGCTGCGTCGCCAGGATCACGTGCAGGCCGGCGGCGCGCGCCATCTGCGCAAGACGCTGCACCGCGCCTTCGATGTCCTTGCCGGCGACCATCATCAGGTCGGCCATTTCGTCGACGATGACGACGATATAGGGCAGCGGCTCGAGATCGAGCTCCTCGTTCTCGTAGATCGCCTTGCCGGTGTCGCGATTGTAACCGGTATGGACGGTGCGGGTGAGTTCCTCGCCCTTGTTGTTCGCTTCGGCGACGCGCGCATTGTAGCCGTCGATATTGCGCACGCCGAGCTTCGACATTTTCTTGTAGCGCTCTTCCATTTCGCGCACCGCCCATTTCAGCGCGACCACCGCCTTCTTCGGATCGGTCACGACCGGCGTGAGCAGATGCGGAATGCCGTCATAGACGGAGAGTTCGAGCATTTTCGGATCGACCATGATCAGGCGGCACTGATCGGGGCGCAGCCGATAGAGCAGGCTCAGGATCATGGTGTTGATGGCGACCGATTTGCCCGAGCCGGTGGTGCCGGCGATCGAGCAGATGCGGCATGCGGGCGAGATCGACGATGACGGATTCGCCGCCGATCGATCTTGCCGAGACACAGCGGCAGCGCGGAAACTCGTCTCCGCGTATTCGCGCGACGCCAGCAGCTCGCGCAGATAGACCTTCTCGCGCATCGGATTGGGCAGTTCGATGCCGATGGCGTTGCGGCCGGACACGACGGCGACGCGCGCCGACAGCGCGCTCATCGAGCGCGCGATATCGTCGGCGAGGCCGATGACGCGCGACGATTTGATGCCGGGCGCCGGCTCGAGCTCGTAGAGCGTGACCACCGGGCCCGGCCGCGCATTGATGATCTCGCCGCGCACGCCGAAATCGCCCAGCACGCCTTCGAGCGCGCGTGGCGTTTTCCTGAATTTCGCTGGTGCTCAGCGTGGCGCGCTCGCTGGCGCGCGGCGCCGCGAGCAGATTGAGCGAAGGCGTTCGAAAGCCGCTCGAGGAGCGTCGCGCGGGTTTTGCCGGCGCGCGCGGCTTGCGGGCCCGCGGCGCCGCGTCGTCGTCGTCCTCATCTCCGGCGTCTTGATCGGGAGCGAGCGTCGCATTGGCGAAGCGCGGCTCGACACGGCGGCGCGGAATGGTGGGATTGTCGCGCCCCGGCATCGGCATGCGGTCGCGGCGGCCGAACAGCCGGCCGAGCCAAGCGCGGAAGCTGAGCAAATGGTGCTCGACGAAGCCGAGCGATATCCAGGCGTCGTCGCCGTCCTCGCTTGTCTCGTCGTCTTCCTCTGCTTCGTCCTCGTCGTCGTCATCCTCGACGTCGCCGCCGAAAATCATGCCGGCGGCGACGCCGAAGGCCGCGAGCGCGGCGAAGCCGAGTCCGAACCGCGGCCACAAGCCGCGTCGTTCCGGCAAGCTGGATGTGGAACAGAACCACGGGCAGCCGCAGCATGGCGTCGCCGACCACGCCGCCGAGACCGGACGGCAGCGGCCAATGCGCGGTGCGCGGCAGGCAGGACACGAAAGCCGCGCTCAACACGGCGCCGAACATCCACAGCAGCACGCGCAGCCGCTCATGGGGGAGCCGCCGATGGCCGAGCAGCCGATAGCCCCATGCCGCGATCGGCAAGAGCAGCGCCAGCGAGCCGAGCCCGAGAAGCTGCATCATCAGATCGGCGGCGATGGCGCCCGGCACGCCGAGGAGATTGTGCACCGGCGCATCGGTGGCGTGGCTGAGCGAGGGGTCCTGGACCGACCAGCTCGCCAGCGCCAAGCCCGCCATCATGGCGACGCTGATCAGCGCAATGCCGACGAGCTCGCGCAGCCGCCGGCGCAATACGGTACCGAGCTGGCCGGAAAGTGCGGCCATTCCGTCAAGGCTGCGGTCGATCATCGACATCGCGTTGCTTGCCTCTCAGCCTCTCAGCCCAACACCGCGACGAGGCGATGCATCGCCTCGGCGGTGATCTCGTTGTCCTGCACCATGGCGACGCGGATATAGTCCGCGCCGGGATTGCTGCCGTCTGACTGCTCGCGCGCGAGATACCGGCCGGGCACGACGCGCAAGCCCGCTTCGCGCCACAGCAGCTGCGTCGCCTTCTCGCTGCCGCCATGGGCCGCAACGTCGAGCCAGAGGAAAAATCCGCCGGCCGGCCGGCGATAGCCGTAACGGTCGCCGATGATCTGATCGGCGAGATCGAATTTCTCGCGATAGAGCCGGCGGTTCTCCTCGACATGCTCTTCGTCGTTATAGGCGGCGATGGCGACGTGCTGCATGGGCGTCGGCACTTGCGGCGCCGCGACATTGCGCAGTTCGAGATAAGCGGCGAGAAATTTGCGGTCGCCGGCGGCGAAGCCGATGCGCAGCCCCGGCAGATTCGAGCGTTTCGACAGCGAGTGAAACACGACGACGTTGCGGAAATCGGAACCGGCCGCTTCGAGCATGCCGTGCGGCGCGTCTTTGCTGTAGATCTCGCAATAACATTCGTCGGCGAGAACGATGAAGCCGAAGCGGCGCGTCAACCCTGCGAGCTTTTCCAGATAAGCGAGATCGGCGACCGCGCCTTGCGGATTCGACGGCGAGGCGAGATAGACGGCGACGGTGCGCGCCAGCAGGTCATCGGAGAGCGCGTCGAGATCGGGCAGGAAGCCGGTGGCCTTGGTCGCCGGGAGATAGACCGGCTCGCAATCCGCTGCGATCGCACCGGCGGCATAGGCGGCGTAGAACGGATTGGGAATCAGGACCGCGGGCTTGCGTGAGCGCTGTGGCACATAGTTCTTCGCCGCCAGCGCGGCGAGAAACAGTCCTTCGCGCGTGCCGTTGAGCACCAGCACTTCGTGCACGGGATCGACAGCACGCTCGAGCGCAAAGCGCTTGTTGAGCCAAAGCGCGACCGCTTCGCCGAACGCATCGAGGCCCTTGTTCATCGGATAGCGGCCGAATTCGTTGACATGCGCGGCGATCACCGGCCCGACAAAAGCGGGAATGGCGTGTTGCGGCTCGCCCACCGCAAGGCTGATCGCGGACTTGCCCGGCGACGTGTCGCCCAGCAATTCCCGCAAACGCACGAACGGCGAGCGCGCATTGGGCGCGCGAAACGGCGTGGGATTAGTCTCGGTACTCATCCTGTACATCGCAAACAGCGGGGCCCCGCCGCTTCAAGCACGGGATACCATAGGTGCAGCGAGGTTAAGACCCGATTAACCATCTAGATTTCCTGGCCTTTATCCCGCCCCGCGGCAGCGGGGAAGCCCTCTCTCCTCCGCCGGTGACAACGGGGGGAGGACATGCGCGCTCTCCTTCTCGCGACGCATCCGCGCCCGAGTCTTCCCAGCACCGCCACGATGAAAGCGCGAAGACGAGCGCGGAAGAAAAAGAAGGGGTGGTGCCTAGCCTTTTCGCTGCCCGCTCTACTCGCCTCGCCAAATGAAGAAGGAAGCGGAACGCCGACAGACGCATTGGTCCTCATGCCGTGCCGCCGGCACGGCCGCCGCCCCCAGCGGGGGGCAGCACATCTATCGGCGTTCCGCCGCGGCTCTCACCTAAGGGACTGCGCATCCCAAAGGCCCAGCTCCAGGCCATGCTTCCGGGGACTTGGTAGAGCGCCGATCCCTTGATCCCCCGCCAGGGGGAAGATCCGCACGCAGACAACGGCGATATTGTCGTTGCCGAGCGCCGTCATGTCGGCGGCGGTGAAGACCGGCGGCGCGTCGGTCGCCGCGATCTTGTGGACCGCGCTCTTGCCGCTATCGGTGCCGCCCGATGCAGTCGTGTCGATAATGGCGCCGAGCGCCTTCAATTGGCTCTTGGTCAGCGCTTCGAGCTCAGCCGCGGTGCCGACAACGGTGACACGCTCGTCCGGCGGCACCAGAACCGGCGTCCCGCTCGCGGCAATTGTCGTCTCAAGTGAAAGCGCCTTCGCCACCGTGATGTCGGCGGTGATCGGGATATTCGTGTTCGCGAAGGCGGTTTCCTTGGCGCCGGTCGGATCAACTTTGACCAGCCCATCGGTCGATTTGATCGAGGTGACGCCGATCGATTTCAGGCCGGAAATCTCGGACGCGGTCAGCGACTCGATATTTGCCGCGACGTCGACAATGTCGAAGACCGCGCCGGCGGGAATCGTGGAGGGATCGTTTTCGTAGGCAAGCGCTTGGGCGACGGTGATGGACGTGGCCATTGGTCAATCCCTTTGGCTCAAACTTCCTTGACGCAAAGCGATGGCTCGAGCGGAAGCTTCAGGCTCGACGTCGTCCCCAATCGATTTTCGCAATTCAGCGATAGGGCTGCAAGCACGTCCTCATGCAACGGCGGCATGACATCGATGTGATGGTTAGCTCTGATGGTTACCGCGGCCGGTGACCGGGTACCTTTGGTCCAGCGCCGCAACATCTCGTCAGACGTCGAGCTGCGGCGCGGCCATTTCTGACGCGTCGCGTCAGACGTCCACTTTCAGCGCGGCGATGAACGCTTCCTGCGGGATGTCGACCTTGCCGAACTGGCGCATGCGCTTTTTGCCTTCCTTCTGCTTGTCGAGAAGCTTGCGCTTGCGCGTCACGTCGCCGCCGTAGCATTTCGCGGTGACGTCCTTGCGGAAGGCGCGCACGGTTTCGCGCGCGATGATCTTGCCGCCGATCGCGGCCTGGATCGGCACCTGGAACATGTGCGGCGGGATCAGCTCCTTGAGCTTCTCCGCCATGGCGCGGCCGCGGCTGTTCGGCGCGGGTGCGATGCACCAGCATGGCGAGCGCATCGACCGGCTCGCCGTTGACCAGCATCTGCAGCTTGACCAGATCGGCCGGCCTGTAGTCGGTGAGGTGATAGTCGAACGAGGCATAGCCGCGCGACACCGATTTGAGCCGATCGTAGAAATCGAACACCACTTCGTTGAGCGGCAGGTCGTATTTCACCAGCGCGCGGTTGCCGACATAGGTCAGCTCCTTCTGCTCGCCGCGGCGGTCCTGGCAGAGCTTCAGCACGGAGCCGAGATATTCGTCCGGCGTCAGGATCGTCGCCTCGATCCACGGCTCCTGCATTTCCTCGATATGGTTCGGGTCCGGCATGTCGACCGGATTGTGAATCTCGAGCTGCTCGCCGTTGCGCAGCTTGATCTTGTAGATCACCGACGGCGCGGTCGCGATCAGGTTGAGATTGAACTCGCGCTCGAGCCGCTCCTGGATGATTTCGAGATGCAGCAGCCCGAGAAAGCCGCAGCGGAAGCCGAAGCCGAGCGCGGCCGAGGTTTCCATCTCGTAGGAAAAGCTCGCGTCGTTGAGGCGGAGCTTGCCCATGGCGGCGCGCAAGTCCTCGAAATCGGCGGCATCGACCGGAAACAAGCCGCAGAACACCACCGGGATCGCCGGGCGGAAGCCGGGCAGCGGCGCGGCAACGGGCTTGCGCTCGTCGGTGATGGTGTCGCCGACGCGGGTGTCGGCGACTTCCTTGATCGAGGCGGTCAGAAAGCCGATCTCGCCGGGGCCGAGCTCGTCGAGCTCGACGCGCTTGGGCGTGAACACGCCGACGCGATCGACCTCGTAAGCGGCGTCGGTGCCCATCATGCGGATGCGCTGGCCCTTTTTCAGCACGCCGTCGACGACGCGGAACAGCACGACGACGCCGAGATAGGCGTCGTACCAGCTGTCGACCAGCAGCGCCTTGAGCGGCGCCGACGGCATCGCCCTTGGGCGGCGGCAGGCGATGCACGATCGCTTCCAGCACCTCGGGCACGTTCTGCCCGGTCTTGGCCGAGATCAGGATCGCATCGGAGGCGTCGAGCCCGATCACGTCCTCGATCTGCTGCTTGACCTTGTCGGGCTCGGCGGCCGGCAGATCGACCTTGTTGAGCACCGGCACGATCTCGTGGTTGTTGTCGAGCGCCTGATAGACGTTGGCGAGCGTCTGCGCCTCGACGCCCTGGCTGGCGTCGACCACCAGCAGCGAGCCCTCGCAGGCGGCGAGCGAGCGGTTGACCTCGTAGGCGAAGTCGACGTGGCCGGGCGTGTCGATCAGATTGAGGATGTAGTCCTTGCCGTCGCGCGCGCGGTAGTTCAGCCGCACCGTCTGCGCCTTGATGGTGATGCCGCGCTCGCGCTCGATATCCATGGAATCGAGCACCTGCTCGACCATTTCGCGCGCTTCGAGCCCGCCGGTGAGCTGAATCAGCCGGTCGGCGAGCGTCGATTTGCCGTGGTCGATATGGGCGATGATCGCGAAATTGCGGATGTTTTCGATGGGGTTGGCGGTCATGGGGCGCAGATAACACCGGCTTGCCGTAGCGGCAAGCGGTTAGCGGTTAGCCGTCATCCTCGGACCTCATCGCCCGTCATGCCCGGCCTTGTGCCGGGCATCCCGACAATTTTGGCACCGTGCCCCTCTAAACGAGATGGCCGGGACATAGGCGAGCGAAGCGACGCCGTCCTTCGGACAGCTATGCCCGGCCATGACGTGATCGAAAAACGGGTGCGTAGGAAGACGAAATCTCAATACCGGTATTGATCGGTCTTGTACGGCCCGTGCACCGGGATGCCGATATAGGTCGACTGCTTGTCGGAGAGCTTGGTCAGCTTCACGCCGATCTTGTCGAGATGCAGCCGCGCGACTTTCTCGTCGAGCTGCTTCGGCAGCGTGTAGACCTTCTTCTGGTACTTGCCGGGATTGGTCCACAGCTCGATCTGCGCCAGCGTCTGGTTGGTGAACGACGACGACATCACGAAGCTCGGATGGCCCATGGCGTTGCCGAGATTGACCAGGCGGCCTTCGGACAGAAGGATGATGCGCTTGCCGTCGGGGAACTCGATCTCGTCGACCTGCGGCTTGATGTTGCTCCCACTTCAGGTTCTTCAGCGCCGCGACCTGAATCTCCGAGTCGAAGTGGCCGATATTGCAGACGATGGCGCGGTCCTTCATCTTGCGCATGTGATCGATGGTGATGACGTCGACATTGCCGGTCGCGGTGCAGAAGATGTCGGCGCGCGGCGCCGCGTCCTCCATGGTCGCGACTTCGTAGCCTTCCATCGCCGCCTGCAGCGCGCAGATCGGATCGATCTCGGAGACCAGCACGCGGCAGCCGGCCTGGCGCAGCGAGGCGGCCGAGCCTTTGCCGACGTCGCCGAAGCCCGCGACCATCGCCACCTTGCCGGCCATCATCACGTCGGTGCCGCGGCGGATGCCGTCGACCAGCGACTCGCGGCAGCCGTAGAGATTGTCGAATTTCGACTTGGTGACGCTGTCGTTGACGTTGATGGCGGGGAACAGGAGCCGGCCTTCCTTCTCCATCTGATAGAGCCGATGCACGCCGGTCGTGGTTTCCTCGGTGACGCCGTTCGACGTTCTTGGCCGTCTTGGTGTACCAGCCGGGCTGCTCCTTCAGCCGCTTCTTGATCGCCGCGAACAGCACCTCTTCCTCTTCGTTGCTCGGCTTGGCGATGCACGTCCGGATTGCTTTCGGCCTGCATGCCGAGATGCATCAGCAGCGTGGCGTCGCCGCCGTCGTCGAGGATCATGTTCGGGCCGCCGCCGTCCGGCCACTCGAAGATGCGGTGGGTGTATTCCCAGTATTCGGTCGAGGCTCTCGCCCTTGACCGCGAACACCGGCGTGCCGGCGGCGGCGATCGGCGGCGGCGGCGTGGTCCTGCGTCGAATAGATGTTGCAGGAGGCCCAGCGCACGTCGGCGCCGAGCGCCGTGAGCGTCTCGATCAGCACCGCGGTCTGGATGGTCATGTGCAGCGAGCCGGCGATGCGCGCGCCGCGCAGCGGCTGCTCGCGGCCCGTATTCCTCGCGCGTCGCCATCAGGCCGGGCATTTCGGTTTCGGCGATGACGATTTCCTTGCGGCCCCATTCGGCGAGGCCGATGTCCTTGACGACGTAATCGGAGGGCGAAAGGGCTTTGGCGGCGGCGGTGCTCGTGCTCATGACGATCCTTTTGGCGCGGGGCTTGTGGAGCTTGGCTGTGGGGCTGTCGGGCGTGGCTATAGCAGGGTGCCGCGGCTCGGCAATAAAGACATAAAGATACCTTTATGTCCCTCCCGTGAATTTGCGGCTACCTCTGCCAAGACAGGCATTCACGCATATGGACCGGCCAGATAAGCCCATCAAATCATTCAGAAGCCTGGCGGAAGCCGAGGCGGGCTGCAGGCGCTGCCCGCTTTATCGGACGCCACCCAGGCAGTGCCGGGCGAGGGACCGAGCACGGGCCAGCTCATGCTGGTCGGGGAACAGCCGGGCGACAAAGAGGACCTCGCCGGCAAGCCGTTCGTCGGCCCGGCCGGGCGGCGTCCTCGATCAGGCGCTGCCGACGCCGGCATTCGCGCGAGAGAAACCTTCGTCACCAATGCGGTCAAGCATTTCAAGCATGAAATGCGCGGCAAGCGCCGGCTGCACAAACGGCCGAACAATTACGAGATCGAGCGCTGCAAGATCTGGCTCGATCGCGAGCGCAGCTCTGGTCAAGCCGTGACTGATCATCGCGCTTGGCGTGACCGCCGCGCGCAGCCTGACCGGCAAAACGCGTGACGATCGGCAAAGTGCGCGGCAAGCCGAAGCTTGAGCTTGGCGGACGGCACCAGACTTGTCGTCACCGTTCATCCGTCGGCGCTGCTGCGCATCGAAGACGAAGATGAAAGGCGCGCGGCCTATCGGAATTTCGTCGCCGATCTGAAGGCGGCGACGGCGGCGAAGAAAAGCTCGAAACTTGCTGGGCGATCAGCTCTTCGCTCGGCTCGGCGCGTCGGCCGCGGCGTCGCTTTGACGACGCCGGCTTGGGTCAGCGCGTTCGCGATCTGCTGCATCCGGTTGATGAGATCGACCGCCGCCGCCGGCGGCAGCACCAGACGGCAAGCCGGATAGCGGCGGCCGGTGATCGGCGCATTGGGCTTGACTTCGTCGAAACGCGTGACGCCGAATTCGATGCGCAGCGTCTGACCGTCGAAGATCAGGCCGGTGATCGCAGTCGGCGAAAGTCTCGGCCATATCGGGCTGATCGAGATAGCGGATCGACGCCTGCGGACGTTCGGCCGGAGCCGCTGTCGCAGCCGGCGCGGAATCGCCTTTTGAGGTTGTCGGTTCGGCCATTTGTGTCTTCTCCTTCAGCGCATGCTCGGGCTGCGATTTGTTCGGGCGCGGCGGTTTTGTAGCTGTCTCATACGACAGTTTTGGCCGCGGGTTGCCTCGTTTCGGCGTGGTTCTCGGCATCAGACCGGCTAACCAATCTCAAATCGGCGAGCGGATCAATCCGCCTCGCCGAAGCGCGAATTCGATGAGGGTTGCCAAAGCCTCGACGACTTCCGCCGCCTCCTTGCCGGTCGCCTCGACGGTGATCGACGTGCCGGGCGCGGCCGCGAGCATCATCAGCCCCATGATCGAAGTGCCGCCGACGCGTCTCGCCGCAGCGCATGACGCGCACGTCGGCGTCGAATTTTTCGACCGTCTGCACGAATTTGGCCGAGGCGCGCGCGTGCAGACCTTTCCTGTTGCAGATGACGAGACCGCGGACGACGGCGCCGTCGCGGACGCCGGTCCTGATCGGGCGCGCATTCTTCGGCTGCGGGGGGCCGGTGCGTTCATTTGCCGGTGAGCACGCGGCTGGCGATGGTGACGTATTTCCGGCCGGCTTCTTGGGCGGCGGCGACCGCCTCGGCGAGCGGACATTCGTCGCGCACCTTGGCGAGCTTGACCAGCATCGGCAGATTGATGCCGGCGAGCACTTCGACCTTGGGCCGGCTCATCACCGAGATGGCGAGATTCGACGGCGTGCCGCCGAACATGTCGGTGAGGATGGCGACGCCGTCGCCGCTGTCGACGCGCTTGACCGCCTCGATGATGTCCTTGCGGCGTTCCTCGACGTCGTCGTCGGGGCCGATGGTGACGGCTTCGATCTGGCCCTTGCGGACCGACGACGTGCTCCAGGGCCGAGCGGAACTCGACAGCCAGCCGCCCGTGGGTCACAAGCACAAGACCAATCATGAAACTCCCCGCGGGCGCGTCCCGGGTGCGCCGCACGAAAGGGTGCTCATCTTGACCATCCGAAGCCCAAGCGCAAGGGGCATTTTCGAGCGATATCTGAGCGGTTGTTGCATTGCGGTAGCGAAAGCTCCTTGCGCTAGCCGCCCGGCTTTGCGGGTCGGCGACGGGGCGACCGGCAATTGCATACGATCGGATGTAGGGTCAATAAAGCTATCTGCGCCCGATAGAGTCCCGGCTAATCTTGGCCTAGTTATGGTCAACCGATCACCAATTCGCTTCCGGCGGCGATCAAGGTCAGACGGCCTCGAGTCAATAGCTGTGCGACTGAAGGTGAGGAGCGCGAGCACGCCGGGCAAGGCCGCACGCCCGGATGCGACGGCAAGTCGCGGTAGTTTATGCCATCGATTTCCGGATCACTGTGCCTGGCTGCTTCCGGCAGTCGCTCGGCGTCCGCGGCCGCAAGATCGACCACCAAGCCGACCACGGCGCATGGCTCATGCGTCGAGCCGGAGCAGGCCGACGCCGCGCGACTCTCGATCAGGCCGGCCAGCGCTTCGGCCGGCCGCGCCAGCAGCCGGCCGATGCGGCTTCGAGATGAACCCGGTCGTCGCCGACCAGCCGCGCGAAAGGAAGCTGCCCGGTGCGGCGCCGCCTCGATCAGTTCCAGCGCCAGCCGCGATTTGCCGGATCCCGGATGGCCCGCGGATCAAGCACGGCGCGCGCGCCGACAAGCACGGCCGAAGCATGGATGCACCGTCGTCGTCCGCCGATTGCAGCATCACGTCGCCGGCAGGCGCACGATGAAGCGCGCGCCGAGCGACTGTCGGCTCGCCGTCGGCGTCCGGGCGGCGCCGAGCCGGTTTTCCACCCAGATCGCGCCGCCATGGGCATCGACGATCTGCTTGGAGATCGAGAGGCCGAGGCCGGAATTCTGGCCGAAGCCCTGGTGCGGGCGATCGGTGTAGAAGCGCTCGAAGATCTTTTCGCAGCGCTCGGGCCGCACGCCGGGACCGTCGTCGTCGACGAAGATTTCGATCTCGCTTCTTGCAGCCGCCGGCAGGTGACGCGCACCGTGCCGTCCGGCGGCGAGAACGAGCGCGCATTTTCGATCAGATTGTCGACGACCTGGCCGAGCCGCGAGTCGTGGCCCGGCACCTGGAACGCGCGCGGACGCCGCCGCCTTCGAAGCGCAGCGTGACTTTGACGCCGTCGTCGCGCTTCACCTCGTTGGCGACGGCGACCAGCGTGTTGAGCAGCTTGGCCAGATCGACGGGCGCGGCCTCTTGGCGCTGCAGCTCGGCATCGAGCCGGCTGGCGTCGGAAATGTCGGAGATCAGCCGATCGAGCCGCTGCACGTCGTGCTGGATGATGGCGAGCAGCCGCGCCGCGGCTCTCCTCGGTCTTCGCCACCGGCAGCGTCTCCACCGCCGAGCGCAGCGAGGTGAGCGGATTCTTCAGTTCGTGCGCCACGTCGGCGGCGAAGCTTTCGATCGCCTCGATCCGGCTGTAGAGCGCGTTGGTCATGTCGCGCAGCGTGCCGGACAAGTGCCCGATCTCGTCGCGGCGGCGGGTGAAATCGGGGATTTCGACGCGCGAGCGGATGCGGCGGCGCACGCTTTCGGCAGCGTCGGCAAGCCGCCGCACCGGCTCGGCGATGGTGCCGGCGAGCAGGATCGACAGCACGACCATCACGCGCGGCGGCGACCAGAAAGACCTTGAGATGGCGAGCCGTTCGGCCTCGACCATGTCGTCGATGTCGGCGCCCTGCGTCGACAGCATGAGCGCGCCGCGCACGGCGCGGAAGCGCTGCACCGGCACCGCGACCGAGACGATGACATCGCCGCGATCGTTGATGCGCACCATGCTGGCATTCTGGCCGTTCAAGGCCTGCGCCACTTCGGGATAGCCCTTGCCGTTCGTCGGCGCCGAGCTCGTGATAGAGCGGCAGATCGCCGCGGCCGAGCCAGCGGCCGCACCGCGATGAAGGCGCGCTCGAACAGGCCGGGCTTTTCCGCGTTCGGCGGCGGCAGATCGAAGCGCAGCACGTCGCCGCGGCCGAACAGATTGCGGCTGTCGACCAGCAGCACGCCATCGCGATCGTAGATGCGCGCGCGCGTCTTGGTCGGCGAAACCAGCCGCCGCAGCACCGGCGCGACGCGCTCCGGATTGATCGGGAAATCGATGCCGTAGAGCGCGTCTTCGGACGGGCCGTAGCTTTCGCCCGGATGCAGATTCGAGCAGCTTGTCGGGATCGATGGTGATCGAGGAATCGGTTTCGACGGTCGCCGAGGCGGCGATCGCGCCGGCGATGATCTCGCCCTGCACCAGCAGGCTCTGGACGCGCGCGTCGATCAGGCCGGCGCGGAATTGCGACAGAAAGATGATGCCGATGGACAGCGCGAGCAGGCCGGCGACGTTGAGGAAGACGATGCGGCGGGTGAGGCTCGAGAAGCTCTGCGTGATGAAGAACTGCCAGCGCGCGCCGGCAGCCCAGCCGCGCGATGCCGCGCAACGGTGCCAGCTCGTCGGCACGCGAGAGCCTCAGCGGGCGTCGCCGCATCGATGCGCCGACCGATCTCGACAGCGGCGCTGCGGCGCTCCTTCGAGACGCGGCGTGGGCCTCCGCCTCTGGGCCCGCTGCGATTTCTGCGGTTCGATCGAGCACGTCGTCTGCCGGGGTTTCGATCCTCCATGCCCCGCCTTACCGGCGGGGCATGGACGCCATTAGTACCGCACGTCAGCCGCCCCGTCAGGGGTCATGGTTCAGATGTCCATGACAGCTGGCCTATCCGCGGCATGTTACGCCTCTGCGCGTTGTATTCCTTGAAACGATAGCCGACGCCGTACAGCGTTTCGATCATGTCGAATTCGTTGTCGCTTGCCTTGAACTTCTTGCGCAGCCGCTTGATGTGGCTGTCGATGGTGCGGTCGTCGACATAGACCTGATCGTCGTAGGCCGCGTCCATCAACGCGTTGCGGCTTTTCACCACGCCGGGCCGGCTCGCCAGCGCGTGCAGGATGAGAAACTCGGTGACGGTGAGCGTCACCGGCTCGTTCTTCCAGGTGCAGGTGTGGCGTTCCGGATCCATGCGCAGGAGCCCGCGCTCCAGCACCTTGCTGTCGACTTCCTTCGGCGCGGTGCCGTCCTTCGGCGAGGCGCGGCGCAGCACGGCCTTGACGCGCTCGACCAGAAGCCGCTGCGAGAACGGTTTGCGGATGAAATCGTCGGCGCCCATTTTCAGGCCGAACAACTCGTCGATCTCCTCGTCCTTCGAGGTGAGGAAGATCACCGGCAGGTCGGACTTCTGCCGCAGCCGCCGCAACGTCTCCATGCCGTCCATGCGCGGCATCTTGATATCGAGGATGGCGAGGTCGGGCGGCGCGCGTCTTGAACCCGTCGAGCGCGGAGGCGCCATCGGTATAGGTCGTGATCCGATAGCCTTCGGCCTCGAGCGCGATCGACACCGAGGTGAGGATATTGCGGTCGTCGTCGACGAGAGCGATTGTCGGCATGAGCGGCCTTCTAACATGAGTCGGCCGCAAGCATCATCAGCCCCGGCCCCATAAGCCTTTGAAAACCCATGTAGGGGCGGAAGTGTGACCAGACAAGGCGAAATCGGGGCAATTGCTGAGGCGGCGACGGAACACGGAAGACCATCGATGGCCGACAGTCGAGAAACGGCGCCGCCGTTGCCCGGCTCCATGCCGGACCGCCTGCCGGAAAACGCGCCGGCGCCGCCGATTTCGATGCCGACAGCTGTCGCCAAGGCCCTGCTGCGGGCGACCCGGGCCGGAGCGCTTGCGACCATCGACCGCAATACCGGCCATCCGTTCGCATCTCTGGTTAATGTCGCCACCGACAGTCGACGGCTCCCCGCTCATTCTGGTCTCGCGGCTTTCCACCCACACCGCCAATCTGGAAGTCGGACGGCCGCGCCTCGCTGCTTGCTCGCGTCGGCCGGCCAGGGCGACCCGCTGGCGCATCCGCGTCTGACGCTGCTCGGCGCTTTCGCGCCGATCGCGCGCAACGATCGCGACGAGCCGCGCGCTGCGCCGGCGCTTCCTCGCGCGCCATCCGAAGTCCGAGCTCTATGCCGGCTTTGCCGATTTTTCGTTCTGGCGGCTGACGTCGTGTCCGCCCATCTCAATGGCGGCTTCGCCCGCGCCGCCGATCTGAAAGCCGCCGACGTCATGACCGACATTGCCGGCGCGGAGGATCTGATCGACGCCGAAGCGGGCGCGATCGCGCATATGAATGCCGACCATGCCGAAGCGGTCCGGCTCTACGCGACCAAGCTCCTCGGCGCCGAGGACGGAGCCGTGGCGGCTCACCGGCATCGATCCGGAGGGCCTTGATCTCGCGCGCAGCGACGCCACGCTGCGCCTGCCATTTCCGCAGCGTGTCGCCGACGCCGAGCAATTGCGCAAAGTGGTGGTGGATTTGGCAGCGCAAGGCGCGGCGCGAATAGACCGCCGGTGTTGAGCTGCGCTTCACGCGGCATGCGCATCAATGCTCACCGCCGGGAAGGAGCGCACGCGTCGTCATTTGGTTGCGCTGCACTGCAGCGGAACGGGCACGCTGTTGCTCGTTGAGGGCTAGGCGACAGTGCAGTCTTGGCAGCGGCTGGGATGCTCGATATAGGGTCGCTAGGTCCGCCGTCGGACGGATAAGGTGCGTACGCCAGCTCGGCGATGCGGGCCCGACGAGCTGCGGAGGCGAGTGTGAAGGAAACGCGGTCTGCGGAACGGCGCCCACGGCGCCGACAAATTTGGCCTGAAAGACCTCGCAGCGGTCCATTGGAATTTGCCCGACACCGTTCTGGTCGAGCACGCCATCGCCAACGGCGAAGGCGCACCTGGTGCACGGCGGCGCGTTCTGCGCCGAGACCGGCGCATCATACCGGCCGCAGCCCGAAGGACAAATTCGTCGTCGCCGATGCGCACGACCGAAAAAACCGTCTGGTGGGACGAGAATCGGCCAGCCTAGCGCAGAGAACATTTCGACAACTGCTGTTCGACGATTTCATCGCGCACGCCAAAGGCAAGACGCTCTACGCGCAAGACCTCTATGGCGGCGCCGATCCGAAATACCGCATCAAGGTCCGCGTCTATAACGAGCTCGCCTGGCATTCGCTGTTCATCCGCGCGCTGCTTGATCCGCCCCGAGCGCGCCGAGCTTTCGCAGCTACGTTCCCGGACTTCACCATCTGTCGCTGCCGTCGTTCAAGGCCGATCCCAAACGCCACGGCGTGCGCAGCCCGAGACCATCATCGCCATCGATTTCACCAGGCGCGATCATCCTGATCGGCGGCACGTCCTATGCCGGCGAGATGAAGAAGTCGGTGTTCACCACGCTCAATTATCTATCTGCCGGCCGCAGAGCGTGATGCCGATGCATTGCTCGGCCAATGTCGGCCCTGCGCGGCGACGTCGCGCTGTTCTTCGGCCTGTCCGGCACCGGCAAGACGACGCTGTCGGCCGATCCGAACCGCACGCTGATCGGCGACGACGAGCACGGCTGGGGCCCGCAGGGCGTCTTCAATTTCGAGGGCGGCTGCTACGCCAAATGCATCAAGCTCTCGGCCGAGGCCGAGCCGGAGATCTACGCCACCACGCACCGCTTCGGCACGGTGCTCGAGAACGTGGTGTTCGATCCCGAGACGCGCATCTGCGATTTCGACGACGACAAGAAGACCGAGAATACCCGCGCTCGGCCTATCCGCTCGATTTCATCCCGAACGCGTCGCGCACCGGCCGCGCCGGCATGCCGCAAGCAATATCGTTCTTCCTCACCGCCGACGCCTTCGGCGTCATGCCGCCGATCGCCAAGCTCACGCCGGCGCAGGCGATGTATCACTTCCTGTCCGGCTACACCGCCAAGGTCGCCGGCACCGAGAAGGGCCTGGTCGGCGTCGAGCCGGAATTCTCCACCTGCTTCGGCGCGCCGTTCCTGCCGCGTCACCCGTCGGTCTACGGCAATCTGCTGCGCGAACTGATCAGCGCCGCACGATGTCGATTGCTGGCTGGTCAATACCGGCTGGACCGGCGGCATCTACGGCGTCGGCCGGCGCATGCCGATCAAGGTGACGCGCACGCTGCTCACCGCCGCGCTCGACGGCTCGCTCAAGCAACGCCAGCTTCCGCACCGATCCTTATTTCGGCTTTGCCGTGCCGACCCAGTCGCCGGCGTCGAGCCGCATCTGCTCTATCCGCAGAAGACCTGGCAGAACAAGCTCGAGTTCGACGAGACCGCGCGCAAGCTGGTCGGCATGTTCCAGAAGAACTTCGCCCAATACGAGCAGACCGTGGACGCCGACGTCCGCGCCGCCGCGCCGGAAGTTCGGATCGCCGCGGAATAAAATTAGAAGCAATCCAGCTCGCAATGTTGTGATGGCCGGGGTAAGCCCGGCCATTTCGATTCTGGGCGCCCTTATCGTGTTCCGCGTGGATTTTTCCGGTGCGGCAACGGGTTACGGATCGCCCATTGCCGTTGAACCTGCGCCCCGCTCTCCCTGACTAATCGGTAGCGCGCCGGTTGCGCCAACAATCGCGCATCAAGGCAACCCCCGGAGAAGTATCATGAAGAAATTGCTCGTTCTTCTGTCGGCGACAGCGATGGCGGCGACTTTGCTCAGCGGCAGCGCATTCGCGTGGGACAATTGCGGTCACGGCTTCCACCGCAACTTTTCCGGCTTCTGCGTCCCGAATTACGGACCCACGTCGGGCTGTCCTTACGGCTATCACCTCGGCTGGAACGTGCACGCCTGCGTTCCGAATTGATCACCGCGTAACGTCGTAGCCCGGATCGAGACGCGCTCAATCCAGCGGCGACAAAGGCCCGGCCCGCGCCCCGCGCAGGCCGGGCTCTTTTTTGCGCAATCAGGCCGGGGCCCATCCCTCACCCAAAAGATGCGCTGATCTATTTCTGCTACCGGAGGTCAAATCGGTTAAGGCCGGATTAAACGTAACAAAGAACAGCGATCTCCGTGCCGCAGCCTAAACCCGGGTGAAACGCGATCCGTTCTACAGCGATCCGCCACATCAGCGTGCGCACAAGCGCACCGGGGGAGGATCTTGGTTCATGCTGCTGCGAAGTATTCGCGCGCGGCTATTAGGGCTGGTGCTCGCAACCGTCATTCCCTTCGCGGCGCTGATCGGGTGTGGCCTGTGGAACCAATTGCACAGTGACCAGGCCGAGGCCACCGAGCGGACGCTCAATGAAGCGCGCCTGCTTGCGGCGCAAGTCGACGACCATGTCGGCAATGTCGAAAATCTCTTGACCGGGCTGAGCCGCGCCGTCTCGACGAATCCGGCCGACACCGCTGCAAACGACACGCTGCTGCATCAGGTGAAAGCCGAGCTGCCCGATTTTATCAGCAACATTATGCTGTTCTCGCTCGACGGCAGCAATATCGGCACGTCGGCGGATACAACGGCGCGGCGCGTCGACGGCAGCGCGCGATCGTATTTTCGGGAGGTGCTGGCGGGGAACGAATTCTCAATCGGCGAAGTGATCCATGCCCAAGTTGGCGGCCAATGGGTCCTCTCCATCGGTGCCGCGGTCAGGGATCAGACCGGCCGATTGCGCGCCGTTCTCGCCATAGGCACCCAGCTCGATCGCTTCCAGGATGCGTTGCGTCTGCGTCAGTTGCCTTCCGGCTGCGTCGTTCGCATCGTCAATCAAGACGGCATTGTCGTCGCGCAGAGCGTGAACGGTCCAAATTGGATCGGCCGCGATCTGCACGATTCCAAGGACATCGCGCGCTATCTCGCCGCCAAGGAGGCGTCCGAAGTCGCGGTCTGGTCGGATGGCGTCAAACGCATTACCGGCTCCTCGACGGCACACCGCGTGCCGTGGCTGGTCTCTGTCGGACTGCCGACGAGTATCGGTTTCGCCGAGATGGAAACTCGCCTGGCGTGGGGCGCGCTCTTCATCGGCATTTCGCTGTTTGCCGCCTGCTTCATCGCCTGGATGCTGTCCGGCCGGATCGTCGGCCCGTTGCGGCAATTGGAACAGGACGCCGCGGCGCTTGCCGGCGGCGACCTCGGCCACCGCACCACGGTCGCGACGCACGACGAAGTCGGATCGCTGGCCGAGACCTTCAATCGGATGGCGGCTTCGCTGCAACGTCGCGAAAGCGAGGCGGAAGATTCAAAGAACATGCTGGCCGCCATCATCGACGCGTCGCCAGTGGCCATCGTCTGTTCCGACATGGAGCGCCGGGTCATCTTGTGGAATCCCGCGGCCGAAAAGCTCTACGGTTACACCGCAGAGCAAGCCATCGGCTCGACCATACGAATGGTGCCGCCGGAGGGCAGGGCGCAATCGCTGGCGATGTATCAGCGCGCGCAACGGCGAGACCGTCCGCGATGCGGAGGTGAAGCGAAAGCGCAAGAACGGCGCATTGATCGACGTCAGCGTTTCAGCAGCCCCGATGTATGGCCCCAGCGGCGCGGTGCGCGGTGTCGCCTGGGCGCACGAAGATATTTCCAATTATAAGCGGGCCGAGGAGCAATTGCTGCGGCTGGCGCATTACGATCCGCTCACCGGGCTGCCCAATCGCCTGTCGCTGCAAAAGAATTGGGCCGATTGCTCGCCGGCGATGACTGCAATCGTCGCGTTGCCATAGCGCTATTCGACCTCGACGGCTTCAAAGACGTCAACGAC
The DNA here is from genome assembly GCA_963761185.1 of uncultured Alphaproteobacteria bacterium. Taxonomy (GTDB): domain Bacteria; phylum Pseudomonadota; class Alphaproteobacteria; order Rhizobiales; family Xanthobacteraceae; genus BOG-931. The sequence continues at coordinate 1,099,047 of CAVXFY010000009.1, read as the reverse complement.
ACGCTGGGTCACTCCATCGGCGACCAGTTGCTGATCGAAGTCGGGCGGCGTCTGATCGAAGCTGTCGAAGTCCATGGCGAGCCGGATCGCGATAAGCCGGATTGCGTGTTTCGGCTCGGCGGCGACGAGTTCGTGGTGGTTGTTCCCGAATGCGGCGATCCGCGCGTCGTCGGCGCCATCGTCGAGGCGGCCCTGAACCGGCTCGCCGGGGCCTTCGACATCAACGACCAGGCGCTGCATCTCGGCGGCAGCGCCGGTATCGCGCTGGCGCCAAATGATGGTGCGAGCGTCGATGAATTGATCGCCAATGCCGATCTCGCGCTCTATCAGGCGAAGTCCGCCGGCGGCCGCGCCTTCCGTTTCTTCCAGCCGGTGCTTCGTGCGCAAGCGCAAGCGCGGCGCGGATTGGATATCGAGCTGCGACGGGCCCATTCCCGAGGCGAGTTTGAAGTCCATTTTCAGCCGCAGATCCGGCTTGCCGACGCCGCCATCGTCGGCGCCGAGGCGCTGCTGCGCTGGCGGCACCCGGAACGGGGTTTGCTTGCGCCGGGCGCATTCATCGAAACGCTCGCCGAGAGCGCGATTGCGGCGGATGTCGGCAAATGGATCATCCATAACGCGTGCGGGAAAGCCGCGGCCTGGCGCGCGATGGGGCTCTCGCTCCACCGGATCGGCATCAATCTGTTTCCGATCCAGCTGCAAGGCGACGCTTTGTTGCAGGACATCGAAGACGTCTTGCGCGAAACCGAGCTGCCGGCCGAAGCCATCGAGCTTGAAATCACCGAAAACATCGCCCTCAACAACGAGGAAGCAGCCGGCACATTGCAGAAGCTTCGCGACCGCGGCGTGAACATTTCGTTCGATGATTTCGGCACCGGTTATGCCTCATTGAGCTATCTCACACGCTACCCGCTGACGCGGATCAAAATCGACCGCAGCTTCGTCCGAAAAATCACCGAGGACGACGATGCCGCAGCCATCGTGCGCTCGTTGATCGCCATGGCGCACAATCTCGGCCTCGAAGTCATTGCCGAAGGCGTCGAAACCGAGGCCCAAGCGACATTCCTGCTGAACGAGCAATGCGAGGAGGCGCAGGGCTATCTCTACGCCAGGCTGATGCCCGGCGCCGATTTCGAGACCTATCTGAGGACAGGCCGGCTCGCGCTCGATGCCGCGAACCCCTCGCCGCGCCGTCCCAATCCCGGCAACCCGGTGCAGCGGCGCGCGGCGCGGTCCCCGGGTCGCCGCAGATTGACGATCTCGCCGCGCTAGACCGCAATCGCTTCATATTGAAGCGATTGACGCTCCAGCTTCTTGATGGAGCATGACCTTTTCGGAAAACCGGCTTCCACTTTTCCGGATCATGCTCTAACCCGCCGCCTGTTTCTGCATTTCGCGTCCGGCGCGGCGCGCCCAGTTTTCCCAGGCGCGATTGAGCGTGTAGTCGTTGACCCGCGCGACGATCTTGTCGACCTCGCCCTTGCTGAGAAATTTGATGTCGCCCATCTTCATCGCTTCCATCTGCAGCTTGGCGCCGACTTCCAGATAGACCGAGATGAAGACCGCGTGACGCACCGAGCGGCCGACCACCGTCGCGCCGTGGCCGCGCATCAAGGTCGTCGGATTGGCGCCGATGTGCTTCGCCAGATCGCGGCCCATCGCCATGTCGCTCACCAACAGCGTGGTGTCGCCGAACTTATCCTGCGAATCCCAGATCGACACTTCGTGACCGCATGACGCGCACATATGCAGGAGCGGCTTCAGCTTCTTGCCGGTGACGCCGAACGGGATCACGCTCGGCGAATGATTGTGCACCACCGCATGCACGTCGGGCCGCGCCTCGTAGATCGCGCCGTGGATGAAGCGTTCGAGATAGGGCGTTCGGCCGCGCTCGTCGATCGGCGTGCCGTCGAGCGTATATTCGACGATGTCGTCCTTCTCGATGCGCTCCGGCGCGCGGGCCCGCGACAGAAGATAACGGTCAGGCCGCTCGGGATGCCGCGCGCTCACATGCCCGAAGGAATCGACGATCCCCTCGTTCGCCAGAACCCGGTTGGCAGTGACTATTTCTTCGAGAACGAAATCGAGCTTACTCATCGCGGCATTTCTCCCATTTGCGGGCGTTCCATAGCACGATCCCGAAAGGCCGGAAGCGGTTTTCGGGCATGAGCGGAGCGCAGGGCGGCAGCAGGTCGCGGGACTTCCCCGGCGGCCCGCGCTATGCCAAAAGCTCACGCCCGTTGGCGGGGCAGGCTGCTGTTTGAGGGTTTGCGAAATGCTGCGACGTTTTCAATCCACCGTGTTTCTCGGCGTCCTTGTCGTTGCGGCGGCGGGCTTGGCCCATTCATGGTTTTCGGATCAGATCTTGAGCCGCGCCTGGGCAGACGACGCCGGAAGCTTCCCCGACCACCCGATCCGTGTCATCGTCTCGGTGCCGGCCGGGGGCGGCGTCGATACCGTGACGCGTCTGGTCACCGACAAGATGCGGGTGCCGCTCGGCCAGCCGCTGATCGTCGAAAACAAGGCCGGCGTGGGCGGCAGCATCGCGGCAGAAACCGTCTATAATTCGGCCCCCGACGGCTACACGATTCTGGCCTCGCAGCCGTCGCCGATCACCACCAATCCTTTGATTTACAAGTCGCTCAATTACGATCCGGCGAAGCTGACGCCGATCGCGATCATGTCGCACGTGCCCAATGTGCTCCTGGTGCGCAAGGACTTTCCGGCAAATACCGTGCAGGAACTGATCGCTTACGCCAAAGCCAATCCCGGCAAGATCAATTATGCCTCGCAAGGCATCGGCACCACGTCGCACACCACCGCCGAACTATTCCAAAAGATCACCCATACCAAGTTGACGCACGTGCCCTATAAAGGCACCGCGCCTGCAATTAACGATCTGCTCGCCGGCAATGTCGATCTGATGTTCAACGAGCTTGCCACCTCGCTCGAACTGTACAAAGCGGGTAGCGCGAAAATCCTCGCGGTCACCGTCAAACAGCGCGTTCCGTCATTGCCGGACATTCCGACGATGGCAGAAGCCGGCGTTGCGGGCTTCGATTCGGATACTTGGCACGCGCTGACCGGTCCGCCGAATATGCCAGAGGCCGTCGTCGCCAAGCTCAATGCGGCGGCCAATAGTGCGATGCACGATCCGGTCCTGCTCGAACGCTACAGCCAGCTCAGCATCAGCCCCGGCGGCGGCTCGCCGGCCGAGGTGGCGGCTTTCATCAAGCAGGAGACGCAGCGCTGGAGCGACGTCATTCGCGCCGCCGGAATCCAGCCGCAATGATTTTGCCAAGTGGTTTTACATGTCTTTCATGCGGGCCAGCATCGCCAAACTGTTCAACGACCGGGACGCGGAATTGGCGGCCAAGATCGCCGGCCTTTACGGCGCGCTGATCGCCGCCAATGTGCTGGCCTGGATCTGGGCGCTGCTGGCGTTCCACGATTACCCGGTCCTGATCGGCACGGCGTTTCTGGCCTATACGTTCGGCCTGCGCCACGCCGTCGACGCCGACCATATCGCAGCCATCGACAATGTGACGCGCAAGCTGATGCAGGAGGGCAAGAAGCCCGTCGCCGTCGGCCTATTCTTTTCGCTCGGCCATTCGACCATCGTGGTGCTGGCGTCGGCTGCGATCGCGCTGGCGACCGCCGAACTCGAGGGCCGCTTCAATGCGTTCAAAGTGGTCGGCGGCATCATCGGCACGTCGGTGTCGGTTGTCTTTCTGTTTCTCGTCGCGGCGGTGAATTTCATTATTCTCTGCGCGGTCTATCGCACCTTCCAGCGCGTGCGCCGCGGCGGCGCCTATATCGAGGAAGACGTCGATCATCTGCTGGCGCAGCGCGGCCTGCTCGGCCGGCTGTTCCGGCCGATGTTCCGCTTGGTGTCGCGCAGCTGGCACATGTATCCGCTCGGCATTCTGTTCGGGCTCGGCTTCGACACCGCGACCGAAGTCGGGCTGCTCGGCATTTCGGCGGCGGAAGCGTCCAAGGGACTGCCGATCTGGTCGATCATGGTGTTCTCGGCTTTGTTTACCGCGGCGATGTCGCTCGTCGACACGACCGACGGCGTGATGATGCTCGGCGCCTATGGCTGGGCGCTCACCAAGCCGGTGCGCAAGCTTTATTACAATCTTACCATCACGTTTGTTTCGGTCGTGGTCGCCGTCCTGATCGGCGGCATCGAAGCGCTCGGTCTCATCGCCGATCGGATGAGTCTCGAAGGGCCGTTCTGGTCCTTCGTCGGCGCGCTGAACGATCATTTCGGCAGCCTCGGTTATCTGATCATCGCCATCTTTGCCGGCAGCTGGCTCGTTTCGATCGCGATCTATCGGATCGGCCGTTTCGATCGTCTGGAACCCGCCGGATAGGCGGGCCCTGGACGCCACTGCGTTGTTTGCCTACGCTTCCTTGTCATTGATACAAGCGCGCGAGGCGTCATGAATAAGCCCGATCAAGTCGTCAACGACATTCCGGCTCGTTATCTGCTCGTGCTCGGCGCCGCGGCCGCCGACCTGTGGAGCGAGTTGCCGCCCGATCTGCAGCATGCGCTGTTCGAGCGCGCCGTCGTGCTCGGCCATCAGCGTGAACAGGACGAGAGCCTGCGCGAGCAATTGGCGAAATTTCTGCACGACCATCACGCGCGGACCTTGGCGCGCTAAGCCCGGTGGCAAAGCGGCAAAGCGCCGCTTGTGATGACGCCGGCAAGCGTTACATGTTCGGGTGTTACATGTTTAAGCGTTACGTGTTCAAAGGTGACGTGTTGACGACGCCGCGCGCGGCCAAGGTGCCTTCCGGCGAGAATGGGGACGAAAATGGCAGGTAATTCAAACGAGCCAGAGCGGCCCCGCGTGGAGCCGGAGATTATTCCGCCGGATCGCAGCGGCCGCAGCAATCCGCGCGGCCAGGGTTGGCCGCCGCCTTACGGCTATACACAGAGCAGCTCCGGCACGCAGCGCATTTTCGTGACCCGGATCGGGCCGCTCGGCTTCGGGCTGTTCATGCTGGTGGCGGGCCTTTTTGCTGCCGTCCTCTTGCTGCTCTTGATCGGCACGGCGCTGATCTGGCTGCCCTTTGTGGCGGCTCTCGTGATCCTCAGTGCCGTTGTCGGCGTGTGGCGCCGGCTGTGACCGGCCACGACTGAGACCGCGCCCGGGTCGGCGCGCCATACACTGCGCGTTAACCATGATCCCTTATGAATTGATTAACCATACGCGACGCGTGTGGGGCTAGAGCATGATTCCGAAAAATGGAAACCGGTTTTCGGAAAAATCATGCTCAAGTGCAAAATCTGGCTGTCCGCTGTTCAGCCAAAATGCGTGGGAATGAGTTCGCGTGGTGAATGCGAGTAGCGAATGTTCGAAGCGCCGCGTCAGATCAGACCTTTAGCCGTCGGTGCCGGCGACGTCGGTATTGGCTTTGCGCCGCTCGCGCAGATCGATTTCGGCAAAACCCTCTCGACGCTGTGGCGCGGCAAGTGGACGATCGCGGCCTCGGCGCTCGTGGCGCTCGTACTGGCGCTCGTCTTCATCGCGGTAGCGCCGCGCCAATATACGGCGGCCACGCAAATCCTGATCGACCCGACCGATCTGCTCGCCGTCGGCAACGGCACGACGCCGTCGGCGCCGCTGAGCGACGCCGGCCTTCTTCAGGTCGAGAGCCAGGTGCGCGTTCTGGGCTCGGACGCCGTGCTGCGTCGCGTGGTCAAGGGGCTCAATTTGGACGAGGACCCCGAATTCGCCGGCGCCAGATCGCCGCTGCGCGCCTTGGGCGACGACTTTCTCGCCCTGATCGGCATCCGCAAGGACGCGTTTTCCGACGACAGGACGCTCGCGGCGCTGACCGAACTGAAGCGGCGCGTCATCGTCAAGCGCGACGAGCGCACCTATGTCGTCGAAGTCGACGTCACGACGCGCGATCCGGAGAAATCGGCGCGCATCGCCAATGCCATCGCCGACGCCTATCTCGCCGAACAGACGCAGATCCGCGCCGACGCCGCGCGCCAAGTCTCGCAATCCTTGTCCGGCCGCCTCAAGGATCTGAGAGACCGCGTGCGCGAGGCCGAGGAAAAGATCGAGGCCTATAAGGCGCAAAACAACATGGTCGGCGCCAACGGCCAATTGGTGAGCGAACAGCAGCTCACCGAGATGAACAATCAGCTCGGTGCGGCGCGCGCCCGCACCGCCGAGGCCAAGGCGCGCCTCGACCAGGTGACGCTGGTGCAGCGGATCAAGGACGAGAACGGCGCGTTTCCGGCCGCGCTCCTGTCGCCGACCATTACCGCCCTGCGCGGCCAATATGCCGAGGTGATGCGGCGCGAGGCCGAGGAGATGACGACGCTCGGCCCGCGGCATCCGGCCGTTCTCGACATTCAGGCGCAAGCCGACCGGCTGCGCCGCATGATCGACAGCGAGATCGATCGCACCGCGGTCGCTTCACGCACCGAATATGAGAGCGCCAAGACCAGCGAGCAGATCATCGCCAATAATCTAAAGGTTCTCGAGGGCACGACCGTCGACACTAATCAGGCCATGGTCGGCTTGCGTGAATTGGAACGCGAGGCGCAGGCGAGCCGCGACATCTATCAGGCGTTTTTGGCGCGCGCGCGAGAGACCGGCGAGCAGCAGCAGATCGATACCAAGAATATCCGCGTCATTTCCAAGGCCGATATGCCGCTGCGCCGGAGCTCGCCGCCGCCGAGCCTGTTGATCGCGCTCGGCGCGATGCTGTTGGGCGCCGCCACCGGCGTCGGCATCGTTCTGGTGCGGCCGCAGTCCGACGACGACAGCGCCGCGCGGCAAGGCCGCAGCGATGCTTGGCGACAAAGCGATCCTTGGCGCAGGAGGCTCGGCTGGGCAACCAGCGGATTTCTGGCCGGGGGCCGGCGCGTCAAAGATTCCGGTGCTCGCGGTTTTGCCGGCGGTCGATGTGTCGTTCGGACTGAACGCGGTCGACGATCCGAAATCGGCGTTCGCCAAAGGCATCCACAAAATCTACGACGCGCTGCAGGCGAGCGATGATCGGGACGACAATGCGAGCGTTCTGGTCGTCGCGCTCGACGCCGAGGACGATTCTGCGACCGTCGCGCTCACGCTTGCGGCGCTCGCCGCCGAACGCGAGCGCGTGCTTCTGATCGACGCCGATATCGAGCGCCGCACGCTGTCGGCGCTCGACGCCGAACAGAGCGAAGCCGGGCTTGTCGATGTCGCGACGGGACGCCGGCTCCTCTCCGACGTCATCACGCGCGATCGCGAGACCAATATCAATCTGGCCTCCTTCGTGTCGCCGGAGAGCCGCCGCGAGGGACGCATTCACGACGCCGATATCCGCCGCGCTTTCGATCAGACCAAGCGCTTCGATCTCGTGATCGTCGCCGCGATCGACGTGACCGGCGATCCGAGCACGCGCTTCTTCGGCGGCGTTGTCGACCATATCGTGCTGGTCGCCAAGGCGGACGAACACGACGAAACCGCCGTCGCGCGCCTGATCGGCCGCCTCGGACTCGATGCAAAGAAGGTCCGCGGCGCGGTGCTGACCGGCGCCGACGCTTGACGAGGGTCACTTGGCGCACAACTCGGCGCAGCTCGATCTGCACACATCGCCGGACGCCGCGTCGCAGGCTGCGGTCAACGCCGACACGCTGATCCGCAGCCTGTTGTTCGTCGCCGCGTTTCTGGCGGCATGGATTTCGTTTCACCCGTTCCAGAGCCTCGCCGAGCCGCCGCCGGCGGTCGTCGAAGGCGGCGATCTCGTCAATCAGCTCGCCTTTTCGACTCTATTCCTCGCGCTCGCCGCCTGGACCTGGTTTCACCAGCCGCAGCGGCTCGCGCTCTTGGTGCGGCCGATCCTTGTCTGTCTGCTGGTCTGGTGCGTGCTCACCTGCGCCACCTCATGGGAGCCTTCGCTCGCGGCGCGCCGCTTTGCCTTCGCGCTGGTCCTCATCGGCATCGCGATGATGGTCATGCTGCTGCCGAAGAATATGCGGCATTTCAGCGATCTGTTGGCCGCGGTCGCGCTGATCGTGCTGGTCGCCAGCTACCTCGGCGTGTTTCTGGTGCCGCAGCTTGCCGTTCACCAGGCGACGGATTTTCTCGAGCCGGAACATGCCGGCAATTGGCGCGGCGTCTTCGCGCACAAGAACCAGGCCGGCGCGGTGATGGTGATGATCGTCTTCATCGGCCTCTACGTCGCCCGCATGCGCAGCCTGGCGCTCGGCGGACTGATCGCGGCGCTGGCTCTGATTTTCCTCGGCTTCTCGCAGTCGAAAACGGCCATCGGCGTGATGCCGCTCGTCCTCATACTCTCCGGCATCATCGGCCGCAGTCGCAGGCCCATGACGGGGATCGCGCTTGTCGTCGTCATCCTCGCCGCGTTCAATCTGTTCTCGGTGGGCACGGTCATTTTCGAGCCGGTGCGCAAGCTCGTCGAACTGGTCATGCCGGACGCGACCTTCACCGGACGAACGGAAATCTGGCAGCTCGGCGTCGACGCCGTGGCCCGGCGCCCGATCACCGGCTACGGCTTCTCGACCTTCTTCGGCACCGACGAGGTGGTCTATGGCCTCGGCGAGAACGCGACCTGGGCGAATGCCGCGACCGACGCGCACAACGCCTACCTCAATCTCGCCCTGACGATCGGGCTGCCCGGCCTGTTGCTGACGATCCTGTGGATCGCCGTTCTGCCGATCGCCGATTTTTATCGGCGGTCACGCGATGCGGAGACGGCCCCGCTGCTGCTGCTGTTTCTGCGGATCTGCCTCTACGGCATTTACTCGTCCTGCTTCGAAAGCTCGATCTTTCAGCAGGTCGGCGAAGTCTGGTTCTTCTTCATGACCTGCGCCTTCGGCCTGCGCTACGCCTCGCTCGCGCGCGCCTCCGTCTAGCTCATGCCCTAGCGATCGAATTGCGGCACGGCCTTGGGCGCGCCAAGACCGAGAGCTTTCATCAATTCGGGATCGGGATAACGGTCGCTCTCCTGCACATAGAGTCCGAACGGATCGTCGCGCAGCACATAGGCCGTCCAGCCCCAACCGCGACTCGCAATGCTGGCCGAGGCGTCGTGCAGCCAGCGCGCGCGTGACGCGTGGTCATATTGCGCGCCGTCGATGGTTTCCTTCATGGCGCCGAATTCGGTGAAGACAATGTGGTCGGACGGCACCTGCTCGCGCTGTTGCCAGGCGGCGACGCGGCTCATCCATTCCTCGACTTGTCGAGGGCCTTGCGCTTCCTGGAAATATTTTTCGATTTCCGCTTGCGCTTGCGCCCTGACGCGGTCGGCGCCCGCCGGCAGCGGCATCGTCTGGACGCGCCGCAGAGACAAGTCGAGCGTATCCTGGATATTTCCGGCCGACGCCGGGTAAGGCACGCCGATGGTGCCGGCGAGATAAGGCTCCGACCATGTCGCGCCCTGATGCGTGAACAGGAACGGATAGTAGAAGTGGATGCTGACGAAATTGCGCGGGTCGTGCAGCAAATCGGTATCGAGATCGGCCAGGCCTTCGATATTCGACCAGCAGCCGCCGGTGAGAAACAGCGGCAATTGCGCCGAGATGCGGCGGATGCGCCCGATCAAGACCTGCTGATAGGCGCTCCAATCGGTGCCGAATACCACGCGGCATTTCGACTGCGGCTCGTTCATCGGCTCGAGCGCGACCACACCGGAATGTACGGTGGCGAGCGCTGACGCGACGCGGGAGACTTCGGCCGCGTAAGCGCGGAATTTCGGACCGTCGAGTCCGTCGAGGTAAGTCTCCGGTAATTCGTGCTGCAGCGACGGCGGAAACAGCGTCACCAGCACGGCCAGGCCGTGCCGGTTGATTGCCGCCACAACGGCGACGAGCTGCGCGAGAATGTCTTGCCGCTGTCGTTCGCCGCCCTGCATCAGCGGACCGACGTCGAGCGGCACGCGCATGTGATCGAAACCGATCCGGTGCAATTCGTCGAAGTCGAAAAGATCGAGCGCCGCCAGCGGATGCGGGAAGGCCGGGACGGCATAGGCCTTGGCGGCGCCGTCGCCTGTGGTCGCGGGAAATTCGAAAAACTCGACCAGCGTCGCGCCGCGCTTGAACAGTGGCATGAACGTTGGCTTGGACGTTTCCGCAGCGCTCGGCAGGGACGCCAAGCCGGCCGCGAGCGCCGCGCCGAGAAGCGCAACGGCTGCGAGCCGGACGCGCATCACGATTCTTCCGCCGCCGGCTGCAAGGCGGAGACACAGCGCCGATCAGGCCGCCGATAGGCTTCGAATAGGCTCAGATAACTTTCGATCATCCGCTGCCGCGAATATTTGCGGCCGATGGCGCACGCGAAATCCTGTGACGACAGGCGCCGCCGGCGGCGTCGGCGAGCGCCCTGCCGATCGCCGCGATCCAGCCTTCGACATTCTGCGGTGCGACGAAAGTGACGGGCTCGAACGCCGTCAGCATGCAGCACTTCGCGCAGCACCGGCAAGTCGGCGACCACCATCGGCATTCCGGCCATGGCGGCTTCCGCGGCGGCGAGGCCGAACGTTTCCCAGATCGACGGGAACACGAACAGGTCGGCCGCGGCATAGAGGTCGGCGATGTCCTGGGCCTGCAGGGCGCCGAGCATGTGCAGCCGGCTCTCGATACCGAGCGTCACGGCAAGCTCGTGGAACGTGTCGTCCTTCGGGCCGGCGCCGGCAATGGCGAGATGCGCCTGCGGCAGGCAGGCCAGCGCGCGAATGAGCACGTCCTGATTTTTTTGCGCGGTGACCCGGCCGACATTCAGCAGCAACGGTTGCGCTTGCGGCAGACCGAAGCGCCGCCGCGTCGCCTCGCGATTCTCCTGCGGCACCGGCGCGTCGAGGCCGTGCTCGATCAGGATCATCGCGCGCCGGTAGCGCTGCGGGTAATGCGCATATTCGGCCCAGGTGCTGGCGCTGTTAACAATATTGGCGGAGTAGAGACCGAGCGTGCCGGCGACCATATCCATAAACCGCAGCAGCCGCGGCATTTCGTCCGGCGTGCAGGTTTGGTGAACGACGCGAAAGCGGCAGCCGCCGAAGCAAGCCGACGACGCCGACCAGGATCGACGCCGTCGACTGATAGGCGATCAGCGCATCGAAGTCGCCGCGCCAGATCAGGCGCGCCATGCGCAACACGTAACCGAGCTTGGCGAACACCGAGATGCCCGGGCGCGGATAGAGATATTCGGTCTCGATGCGGAACCGCTGCGGCGCAAGCCCTTGTTCGATCATGCGCGCGAGCGTCTGCACGCCGCCGCGTTCACCATCGTGGATGATTTGTACGATACGCATCATATCTCGCTTGCAACCAGCGCCTCGCACGCGATTGTTTGTTTGATCCCGCGGCGGCGACTTAACGATACTCCGTGAAACGCTGTCGTACCCACTTATGCTCGCAGCAACAATTGCTTATCACGAGTAATGCTTAACACCTCGGGCCTGCTCTATCTGAGCGCGCGTGCAATGTCGGCGGCGGGAAATCTCCTTGCCGTGGCGATCTTCTCGCGCATGGCCGGGCCCGCCGAATACGGCCACTACGTGTTCATCTTCGCGTGGTCGCTGATCGTCTACGGCTTCGGCGCGCAGTGGATGCGCTTTGCCTATTTCGGCGTTTACCATCTCGACCGTTTCGGCGAATACGTCGCCTCGCTGGCGCGGCTGCTCACAGTGGGTCTCGCGGCGGTCGCGCTCGTGCTCGCGGCGCTCGGGCTTTTCGGGCTGTTCGAGCCGAGCTTTCTCGCCGCGGTGTTCGCGCTGGTCTGCGGCATCGCGATCTACGAGGCCGCGTTCGAGGTGGCCCGCACGCTGCTGAACGTTCGCGGCGCGTCGCTCGCCATGATCCTGCGCACCGTGCTGATGGTGGGCCTCGGCAGTTTCAGCGCTCCATTTCGGCGGCGGCGCGCTCGGTCTCGCGGTTGCGATCGCGGCCGCGCATCTCGTCGCCGCGGCCCCCGCGCTCGCGACCTTCTCGCAGGTGCGCTGGTCGCATTCGTCGCGCGCCGCGGCGCTGCATATCGTCAGCTACGGCTGGCCGCTGCTGTTGTCATTCGGCGTCACCGCGGTCGGCCAGAGCATCGACCGACTTCTGCTTGCGCATTATCTCGGCATGGCGACGCTCGGCCCCTACGGCGTCGTCGCCGACGTGCTGCGGCAGAGCTTCACCGTGCTCGGCGAGGCGATCATCCTTTCGCTGGTGACGGTGGCCAAGACCCAGGCCAACGACGGCGATGCCGCAGGCGCCGCGCAGACGCTGCAAAAGGCGTTCAATGCCTGCCTCGCCGCGGCGACCTTCGGCGCGGCGTTCTTCATCGTCTTCGGCGACGCCGTGCTGCGCGGTGGTGCTGCAGCCGGAATTCGTCGCGCCGATGCACGATCTCATTCCGATCTTCGCCGTCGCTTTCGCATTTGCGACCATGCGCAATTTCTATTTCGCGCAAGTGATCTATTTCACCAATGCGAGCTATCTCGAGCTCATTATCGCGCTGTTGTTCCTCGCGATTTCGACGATGCTGTCGATTTTTCTGGTCCCGGTCTATGGCCCGCACGGCGCGGCCATCGCGCTTGATGGTGGCCTGCATTTTCGCCTGCCTCGCCTTCATGGTGCTCGGCCGGCATTGGTACCGGATGCCGATCGATCTCACCGCGCTCGGCGTCATGCCGTCGCTTGCGGCGCTGTTCGTGTTCGGCGCGCATGCCGTGGCGGCATTCCTGCCCGGCCATTCGCTGCTGCTCGTCGTCGATGCCGCGATCTTCGCAATCTGCGGCGGCTTTGCGGTGCGCCATTTCGGGCTCTTGAACTTGCCCTCGGCCGAGGTCGTTGCCGAGGGCGTGACGGTGCCGTAGCCGATGAGCCCGTTGCAGCATCATTTCGCGCGCGCCGCAGCCGCAGTTCCGCCGCCGGCAGCCGCGCCATGCCGAATTTCTCGGTCTGCCGTTTTCCTTGTTGCAGCAGGCGGAAGTGATCCGGCTGATCACCGAGCAAAGCGGTGCGCCCTATCGCTATGTCGTCACGCCCGAACGCCTATCACGTCGTGACCGTCCACGATGAGCCGAAGTGGCTGTTGCCGATCTACCAGGCCGCCTGGCTGTCGCTATGCGACAGCCGCGTCGTGCGGGCGCTGGCGCGGTTCGACCGGCTGCCGCTGCCGCTCGTCACCGGCAGCGATCTCGTCGCCTCGCTGCTTTCGACCCTGAACGAGATCGATCGCGATCACACCCCGCGGCGCATTCTCGTCGTCGGGCCGCCGCGTTCCGTCGAAGAGCGTGCTGCGCGCCGCCTATTCCAATCTCGCCATTGACGTGATGTCCGGCGCCGGGCGCGCTCGGCAAAAGCGCCGACATGCGGCTCGCGGTAGCGCGCGCCTTGATGAACCGGACCTGGGACATCGCGCTGTTGTGCGTCGGCTGTCCGGCGCAGGAATTGATCGCGCGGCAGCTTGCCGAGCTCGGCTGCAAGTCCGGCATCACGCTCTGCGTCGGCGCGTCGATCGATTTTCTCACTGGCAAGAGAGCGCGCGCGCCGCTGTGGATGCAGAAGATGGGGCTCGAATGGGCCTACCGGCTGGCGCGCGAGCCGTTGCGGCTGTGGCGCCGCTACCTGGTCGATTTGCCGAAGATCTTTCGCATCTTCATGGCGGAACGGGCGCCCCGCGGGCGCTGAAATTCGATCGCGTTTTTAATTTGCTCGCGTGTAGCCGATCGCCGTGAGCGCGTCGCGGATCGGCAGGCACTGCATATTCTCGGCTAAAACCGCTGCCACGGTCTCGCGCAATAGGCGCGGCGAACAGCCGATCCAGCTCGGCATCTCGGCGACATCGTGGGTCGCGAAAATCAGCCAGCCGTTGCGCTCGCGCGTCTCGCGTAACGCGCGCTTTAGCCTGTCCGGCGTCAGCGTGCGGTCGTAAAGCTCGATCACGCGCAACATGCCGAGATCGGCGATGCCGGCATTGATTCCTTCATAAATGCCGCGGCAGCTGTCGAAGCGCTTTTGCAGCTGCACCTTGCGCGGCAGCGAGGCACGGCCGAACGGATAGCAGAAATTGGTGAGCGCGATGCCCGGGCACAATTCGCGCAGCCGGCGCAGATTTTGCCGCGCATTCCTCCTCCATGCTGCCGCGCATCGAGATCCTCGACGCGCACATGCGAGAAGGTGTGGCAGCCGATTTCGTGACCGCAGTCATACAGCGCACGAACCTGATCCTCGCCGATTACGCGCCAATGCTGATCCATGCTGCCGCAGGTGCCGCTCGCCATATAGAACGTGCCGCGCAGGCCGCGCTCGTCGAGCACGGCGGCGCCATTGATATAGGCCGAATCCGGAACGTCATCGAACGTGAAGGTCACGAGCGGGGCAGCGTTGCGCATGGCAAACGGCTTCGAGCGGGTGTGCCGCGCGGCGCGGCGCAGAACGCCTTTGACCAAGGGCTGCAGCATGGATTGCATCATGACACGCTCGCGACGGCGAGCGGACCGTTGGCCCGCGACGGCAACACATGCAGCTCGCCGGCGATTTCGAGGAATCTTTCCGCCGCGCGCTCAGCCGTATAGTCGAAGCCGCGGGCGCGCAGCGCTCCGCGATCAGGCGCTTCGATCAGCGCTGCGGCAATGGCCTTGGCCATGGCTTGCGCATCGCCGACCGGCGTCAGCGCGCCGAAACGGCCGCCCTGCAAGATTTCGTGCGGACCGTACGGACAATTCGTCGACACTACCGGCGTGCCGCAGGCAAGCGCCTCGATGATGGCGTTGCACAGGCCCTCATAGATCGAGGCACACACGGCAACGCGCGCCCGCATCATCCAGGCGAACGGGTCGGCGACTTGCCCGGTGAAGACGACGCGATCGGTGAGGCCGAGCTCGCGCACCAGCGCTTCCAGCGCCGGCCGCTCCGCGCCGTCACCGACGATGGCGAGACGGCAAGATAAACCGGATGCCAGGCCGGACGGCAGCAGCGCCATCGCGCGAATGAGCGTGTGCTGGTCCTTCTCCGGCGACAGCCGGCCGACGCAGACGACGAGATCCTTGTCGCGGCCGGTTTCGCCGTCCCATTGCGCGAGCCGCTCGGCCACAGCCGGCGGGATCACCGCATTGGTGAGCATCACCGCAATGACGTCGTCGGGCACCGCGAAGTTTTCGCGCAGATCGCGGCGCGCGCCTTCGGTCAGCGCGACGATGCGATCGGCGTAACGATAGAACCGCCGCAGGATGCGATAGGCGATTCGGTTCTGCGCGTAAGGATCGTGCAATTGCGCAATCGAAGGGCTGCCGACTTCGCGCAATACAAGCTTCGGTCGTTTACGCCGCGGTAATGTGCGCACCGCGATCAGCGTGCAGAGATTGAGGCTGGCTTCGGAACTGATGACGGCGGCCGGCAAAAACTCGCGCAGACGGCGGCGCAAGCCCAATACGGCATAGCGAATCTGGCCGCCCGGCACTTCGACGACGCGAATGGAGGGATCGAGCAGGGACCGCAGCGGTCCCTCGGGACGGAGCGTCAACACGATGAGTTGAACGCCCTTCGCGGCCAGCGCGTTGCAGAGCAGGATCATGTCGCGCTGCGCGCCGCCGCCTTCGAAGGCGCGCAGGACCACCGCGAGAACTGGGCGAGCGTTTCGAGCGTCTACAGGTGTGGACCGCGACAGCACGAGAACCGAACGCTTTCTTACTGCGATTCCAGAAGATTCCAGAACGACTAGCCATCAGCTTGGTACTCGGATCAAGTGTCAACTTTCGCTTTACTGTCGCGTTAAGCGAGCATCGTTAATCGCCGCATGGTCCTCACCTTAATTAACTTTAATCTCGTAGTCATTGTACGGTATGGCAGCCCGAGTTACTTCCAAGAGTGGCACATCAGTTGCTTTTTGTTTGCGGCATCGCAGGACCATTCCGGCGGTAACGGGAATAATGCTGACGACCGAACGTTAACCAGGGCATAGCTGGAATATGACCACCGAAATGACCGCGAAAAGTTCCTGGGGCAAGATCTTCGCGATTTTGGGGGCCGTCGTGCTGTGTGCAACCGTGGCGCTCGGCTTTTACCGCCACGGCAGTATTCAAGCCGCGCCGAATAGCGCTCCGCCTCCGATCCCGGTCACCGTCACCGCAGCCGCGCAGCGCGACGTACCGATCTATTACGACGCGCTCGGCACCGTGCAGGCGCTGAACACCGTCGCCATCCGCGCCCAGGTCAACGGACAGATCGTCTCCATCGATTTCCGCCAGGGCCAGGAAGTCAAACAAGGCGACGTGCTGGCGAAGATCGATCCGGCGCCGTACAAGGCCAATCTCGATCAGGCGGTGTCGAAGAAGAGCCAGGACGAGGCAACGCTCGTCGACGCCGAAAAAGATTTGGCGCGCTTTAAGACCCTGGTGCAACGAGATTTCGAGACCCAGCAGAACGTCGACGCGCAGCAAGCCAAAGTCGACCAGACAAAATCGATGATCGACGCCGACCAGGCGGCGATCGAGGCGGCGCAGACCCAGCTCAATTACGCGACCATCGTCGCGCCGATCGACGGCGTCGTCGGCTTCCGCCAGGTCGATCTCGGCAACATCATCCACACCAACGATATCGGCCCGCTCACGGTGCTCACCCAGATCAAGCCGTGCACCGTCATCTTCACGCTGCCGCAGAGCGACCTCGGTCCGGTGCGCGAAGCGATGCTCAACGGCACCGTCCCGGTGATCGCCTTCGACCAGGACGACAAGCAGCAATTGGCGCAAGGCCATTTGCTGTTGATCAATAATCAGATCGATCAAACCACCAGCACGATCCAACTCAAGGCGGAATTTCCCAACCAGGACGAGCGGCTGTGGCCGGGCGAATTCGTGCGCATCCGCATCCTGATCCAGACGCGCAAGGACGCGATCACGATTCCGCCGGTCGCGGTGCAGCACGGTCCGAACGGGCTCTATACCTGGGTGGTCAAGCCCGACAACACCGTCGACCAGCGCAGCATCGAAACGATGTCGGTCAACAACAGCGACACCACGATCGTGACCAAGGGGATTGCGGTCGGCGAGCGCGTCGTCGTCAACGGCCAGTATCGGCTCGACGTCGGATCTCGCGTCAACGCAAAGACCCAACCATCAGCGAGCGGTCCGGATAAGTCCTGATGAACATTTCCGAACCGTTCATCCGCCGGCCGATCGCCACATCGCTGCTGATGAGCGCGCTGGCGCTGGTCGGTCTCGTGGCTTTTCCGCTGTTGCCGGTCGCGCCGCTGCCGCAGGTCGACTTCCCGACCATCCAGGTCACCGCGCAGTTTTCCGGCGCCAGCGCCGACACCATGGCGGCGACCGTGGCGACGCCGCTCGAAGAGCAGTTCGGCCAGATTGCCGGCGTCACGCAATTGACGTCGAACAGCGTGCTCGGCACCAGCGTCATCACGCTGCAATTCGACCTCAATCGCAATATCGACGGCGCCGCGCAGGACGTGCAGGCGGCAATCACGGCCGCCGGCAAGACCCTGCCGCAAAACCTGACCGTGCCGCCCTACTATAAGAAAGTGAACCCGGCCGACACGCCGATTCTGATCCTGGCCGCGCATTCCGACACGCTGCCGCTGACCTCGGTGGACGATTTCGCCGAGAACGTACTGGCGCAGCAGATTTCGCAGATCAGCGGCGTGGCGCTGGTCAATATCGGCGGCCAGCAGAAGCCGGCGATCCGCGTTCAGGTCGATCCGGCCAAGCTGCAAGCGCGCGGGCTGACCTTGGAAGACGTGCGCGGCGTTCTCGCCGCGACGACGGTCGACGCCGCCAAGGGCGCCGTCAATGGCGCCCTGCAGACCTTTACGATTTCGACCAACGATCAGCTGACCCAGCCGGAGCAATATGACGACGTCATCATCGGCTATCGCGGCGGCGCGCCGATCCGGGTTCGCGACGTCGGTCATGCCGAAACCGGTCCGCAAGACATCACCCAGCGCGCGCTGGCGAGCTTGCCGAGCGGCATCACGCCGGGCATTCTGCTGATCATCTACAAGCAGCCCGGCGCCAATGTCATCGGCACGGTCGACGCGATCCAGGCGGCAATGCCGCGACTTGCGGCGATCGCGCCGCAGGGTCTCAAGGTCGACACCATCATTGATCGCACGCAGACCATTCGGGCCTCGGTCAAGGACGTCGAGTTCACGCTTGCCATCACCATCGTCCTCGTCGTGATGGTCATCCTTCTGTTCCTGCGCAACATCCGGGCGACGCTCATTCCGAGCGTCACCGTACCGCTGGCGCTGCTCGGCTCGACGGCGCTGATGTATCTGTTCGGCTTCAGCCTCGACAACCTGTCGCTGATGGCGCTGACCATCGCCGTAGGCTTCGTCGTCGACGACGCCATCGTCGTCGTCGAGAACATCTACCGTCATGTCGAGGCCGGTACCTCGCCGCTGCAATCGGCGCTCAAGGGCGCGAGCGAAATCGGCTTCACCGTCGTTTCGATCAGCGTGTCGCTGGTGGCGGTGTTCATTCCGCTGCTCCTGATGGGCGGCATTATCGGACGGCTGTTTCGCGAATTCGCCATCACCGTCACCGCGTGTATCGGCGTGTCCGTGCTGGTTTCGCTGACGCTGACGCCGATGCTGGCATCGCGCTTCTTGGCCGCGGAACCCGAACATCACGGCCGCATCTACAACGCGATCGAGTGGTGTTTCGAGACCCTCATCAACGGCTATAAAAGGGGTCTCGACGTCGTGCTGCGCCACCAATTCATGACCTTGATGGCGTTCTTCGCCACCATGGCCTGTACCGGCGTGCTGTTCGTCGGGATTCCCAAAGGCTTCTTCCCGGTTCAGGACACCGGCGCACTGCAGGGCATCGCCTATGCCGCGCAGGACGTTTCCCCGGACCGGATGCGCGGCATTCAAGAACAGCTCTCGGCGGTCTTGGCGCGCGATCCCGACATCGCGGCTTTCGGCTCGTTCTTCGGCAATGGCGGCGGCAATACGCTCAACACCGCCCGCTTCTTTGTTGCGCTGAAGCCGCGCGACGAGCGCAAAGCGACAGCGATGGACATCATCAACCGGCTGCGGCCGCAGCTCGCCAAGATCGAGGGCGTCCAGCTCTTCCTGCAGCCGTCGCAGGACATCACCGTCGGCGGCCGCATTTCCGCCGGCCAATACCAGTTCACCATGCAGGATCCGAGTTTCGACGAGTTGAGCGCCTGGGCGCCGAAAATGCTCGCCAAGCTCAAGACGCTGCCCGAACTCGCCGACGCCTCGACCGATCAGCAGACCAACGCGCCGCTGCTCGCGGTGACCATCAACCGCGACGCCGCCTCGCGCTTCGGCATTCAAGCGCAGCAAATCGACGCCACGCTCAATGACGCCTTCGGCCAAGCGGACGTCGCGCAATATTTCACGCAGACCAGCTCATATTTCGTCGTGCTCGAAATCCTGCCGCTGTTGCAGCAGGACCCGAATTCTCTCAATCAGATCTACGTCAAGGCGCCGGCGACCGGACAGCTCGTGCCGCTCGCGACGCTGGTGAATTTCAATACCGATACGGTCGGGCCGCTTCTGGTCTCGCATCAGTCGCAGTTCCCGGCGGCGACCCTGTCGTTCAATCTTCGCCCCGGCGTGGCGCTCGGCGAGGCGGTGACAGCCATCGAGCAGGCCGCGCGCGACATGGGAATGCCGGGCACCGTCATCACCGGCTTCCAAGGCAATGCGCAGGCCTTCCAGACCTCGCTGTCGAGCGAGCCGGTCCTGATCGCGGCCGCGCTCGTGGTCGTCTATGTGATCCTCGGCGTGCTCTACGAGAGCTACATCCATCCCTTGACCATTCTGTCGACGTTGCCGTCGGCCGGCGTGGGCGCACTGCTCGCGCTTTGGCTCGGCGGCTTCGACCTTTCGGTCATCGGCATCATCGGCATCATCCTGCTCATCGGTATCGTGAAGAAGAACGGCATCATGCTGGTCGACTTCGCCATCACGCGCGAGCGCGAAGGATTCACGCCGGAAGCCGCGATCCGCGCCGCGTGCCTGTTGCGCTTCCGTCCGATCATGATGACCACCATGGCGACCTTGTTCGGCGGCCTGCCGCTGATGCTTGGAACGGGCTCGGGATCGGAGCTGCGCCAGCCGCTCGGTTACGCGATGGTGGGCGGGCTGATCGTCAGTCAGATGTTGACGCTGTTCACCACGCCGGTGGTCTATCTCTATCTCGATCGCCTGCAGAACTGGCTGAACGGCGGCAAGCGGCACGACGCCGCGTCCCCGGGAACCATGTCGCCGGGAACCATGCCGCTCGCGGCCGAGTAGCGTTCCCGCGCTTCATGAGGTCCTTGGCGGACCTGATCGCAATGCA
Source organism: uncultured Alphaproteobacteria bacterium (assembly GCA_963761185.1). GTDB lineage: Bacteria > Pseudomonadota > Alphaproteobacteria > Rhizobiales > Xanthobacteraceae > BOG-931. The sequence goes on along the minus strand of CAVXFY010000009.1, from coordinate 1,078,758 downwards.
GCAAGCGTCGTTGCGGCGCAAAAAGCGCAAAAACGAAAAAGACACCACACTGCATTGTGAAGCCGCAATCGCGGGCGCGCCTCGCGTTGTGACGTGCAACGGCGCGGCGACGGTGGCATGATGCCGTTCGTAGGGAAAAACGCTCGGGCGCATTGCGGCCCCGGCCGCAACGGCGGCCCGAACCGAAACGGTTCAGGACCCATATTCGATTGGGTTTCGGAGGAGCAGCATGTCCCATTCGCATATTCTCACTGGCGAAAGCCTGAGCCCGGCGCGGCCGGTCGTCCGTCATATCTCGCCGTCCGATCTCTATCAGGCGCTGAAGAGCGGCATCGACGATTTCATGGCGATGCCGAGCCACGCGGTTTTCCTCTGCGTGGTCTATCCCATCCTCGGAATCCTTCTGATCGCGCTGACGCTGGACAATTCGATGCTGCCGCTGGCGTTTCCGATCGCGGCGGGTTTCGCACTGGTCGGGCCGCTTGCCGCCATCGGCCTTTATGAGCTGAGCCGGCGCCGCGAGGCGGGCTTGGACAGTTCATCGGGCCACGCGCTTGACGTGCTGCACTCGCCGTCGCTCGGCGCCATCGTCGCACTCGGCGTGCTGCTGATGGCGATCTTTCTGATCTGGCTCGCGGTCGCCGAAGCGCTCTACATCGCCAATTTCGGCTATGGCGGACCGGGCACGCTGCAGCAATTCGTCCGCAACGTCTTTTTCACGCCGGCCGGCTGGAATTTGATCGCCGTCGGCACCGGCACGGGCTTTTTGTTTGCTGTTGTGGTGTTGACGGTCGGCGTGATCTCGTTTCCGCTCTTGCTCGACCGCGATGTCGGCGCCGCCGTCGCGCTCGCCACCTCGATCCGCGTCGTCGCCGCGAATCCGGCGACCATGGCGCTGTGGGGCTTCATCGTCGCTGCGCTATTGGTCATCGGCTCGATCCCGTTCTTCATCGGGCTGACGGTGGTGATGCCGGTGCTCGGACACGCCACCTGGCATCTCTATCGCAAGGCGGTCGAGCCGGACCCCAATCCACGGCCGGATTATAAGCCGCGTCAGCGGGCCCCGCGTTCCGCCGCGGATTTTCCGGCCGCGTTGTTTCCGACGCGACGCTGATTGGAACGAAATCGCGGAACAAAAAACAGGGCGTGCTTGCGCACGCCCTGTTTTCGTTGGCCGATATCGGCAACGCCGCTTCGGCGTATCACCAATTATAAATCATCTGATTGTAGCCGGTGCTGCCGCCGCCGGTGAGTGACGGATCGTCGGAATTGACGGCTCCACCGACGACACCCTGGGGAACGACATCGTAAAGGGGGCCGCTGTGATGGACAGCCGCCGGAACATGATTCGATTTTGCTGCTGCCGGCACGACCAAGCTCACCGCTGCGATTGCGGCCGTGAGGGCGAATACTGAGACGGGGATCATAGACTTTTCTCCTGGGTTACCCCGGCAAACGCAGACGCCGCCCGCCCAGGAAGAAGAACGCGCCGGGCGCCGCCGAATTCCATCACGGCTGTGTGAGCGCTTGACGCGCGTGCTCCACTCGTTTGTCATCGCCCGCCAAAGCCTTATCATGGCTGACCTCGCTATCTGCCGGATGCTCTTCCCGCATGCTCGACCTCGGCCAAAGCTTTATTGGAAGCGTTGCCCGCGATCCGCAGGCGCTGGCGATTGTCGATGGCGACCTGCGCCTGACTTATGCGCAATGGTACCGGCGCATCTCCGCACTGGTCGCTGGCCTCGATTCACTCGGCCTTAAGCATGGCGACCACCTCGTCACGGTTCTGCAAAATCGCTGGGAAGCGGCGACGTTGCATTGGGCCTGCCAGTTCGCCGGCATCGTCATCACGCCGGTGAATTGGCGCTCGACGGCGCTCGAACTCGATTTCTACCTTGAAAATGCGGAAGGCAAGGCCGTCGCCTATGAAGAGGCATCGGCCGCGGCCGTTGCAGCTTCGACGCTTACGCAAAAGACGACGCGCATCGCGCTCGATGCGGGCAAGCCCTCCGACGTCACCTTTGCTTCGCTCGTTGCGCGCGACGCCGCGGACGCGAAGCCGCGCGCGGATGCGCAGGCCTGGTCGGTAATGCTCTACACGTCCGGCACCACGGCGAAACCAAAAGGCGTGCCGCGCCGCCAGCAGGCCGAGCGCGCCGCGGGCGTCGCCCATGTCGCGCAAAATCTCTATGCCCATGGTGAGCGCACGCTCGGCGTCATGCCGCTTTATCACACGATGGGCGTGCGCTCGCTCATCGCCATGTCGCTCGTCGGCGGCGTTTTCGTCTGCCTGCGCCGTTTCGATGTCGCCGAAGCGCTGAGGATCATCGCCGCCGAACGCGTCACCAATCTTTATCTGGTGCCGACGCTCTATCACGATCTCGTCCACCACGCTCAATTCGTGGCGAGCGATGTCGGCTCGGTGCGCAAGCTCGGCTTTGCCGGCGCACCGATGACCGATGGTCTTCTGAAGAAGCTGCAGGCCGCGTTCAATCCGGATCTGTTCGTCAATCACTACGGCTCGTCGGAAATCTACACTTTCACCATCGATCAGAATGCGCACAAGAAGCCCGGCTCCGCCGGCCGCGCCGGCATCAATCAGATGGTGCGCGTGGTCAAGCTCGGCGCCCAATCGGTCGACGACCTTGCCGGCGTCGGCGAGGAAGGCGAGATCATCGCGCTCTTGGCCGGCGACGAATCCTTCGAGGGCTATTGGCGGCGGCCGGACGCCGACGCCAAGGCGCTGCGGCAAGGCTGGTATTTCACCGGCGACACCGGCTTCGTCGACGGCGACGGCGACCTCTTCGTCACCGGCCGCGTCGACGACATGATCATCACCGGCGGCGAGAATGTCTCGCCGGTCGAGATCGAATCCTGCCTGTCGCTGCATGCCGCGGTGTCCGAAGTCGCGGTGATCGGCATGCCGGACGAGCGCTGGGGCAAGATCGTCGCCGCCTTCATCAAGCGCCGCGCCGCCGTTGCAGCCGAGGAGCTCGACGCGTTCTGCCGCTCGTCGGGGCTTGCCAGGTTCAAGCGGCCGCGGCGCTATGTCTTCGTCGCGGAAATCCCGAAATCGCCGGTCGGCAAGCTCCTGCGCCGCAAGCTGGTCGCCGGCGAATACACGATCGAATCTTCTCCATCCTCAGTCGCAACATCGCGCCAGCAAGGTACCACCGCATGACCGTGTTCTCCGATCCGCGTTTGCAAAAGCTCGACGGTTTCCGCGTCGAGATCGATCCCGAGCGCGAACGCGCCGATATCGTGCTGGACCGGCCGCCGCTCAACGTCATCGAAATGGGGCAGCGCGATCAGTTGCGGCTGGTCTTTGAGGCGCTCAACGACGACGACCGCGTGCGCGTGATCGTGCTGCGCGCGGTGGGCGAGCATTTTTCCTCCGGCGGCAATATCGCGGGATTTCTGGCGGCGTCGCCGGAGCATGTGTCGAAGCTCGCCTGGAATATCGCAGCTCCGGCGCGCTGTGCGAAGCCGGTCATTGTCGCCAATCGCGGCTATTGTTTCGGCGTCGGGTTTGAGATTTCGCTTGCCTGCGATTTCCGTCTCGTCTCCGAAACCTGCCTTTATGCGCTGCCGGAGCAGCGGCTCGGCCAGATCCCGGGCTCGGGTGGCTCGGCGCGGCTGCAGAAGATCATCGGCATCACCCGCACCAAGGACATCGTCATGCGGTCGAAACGCATTCCGGCGGCGCAAGCCCATGACTGGGGCATCGCCACCGAATGCGTGCCGGACGGCAAGCTCGAAGCGGCGACCGACGCTCTGGTCGATGAATTACGCGCCTTCTCGCCGCTGGCGCAGCGCACCGCCAAGACATTGCTCAACGAGACCGAGGACACCAATCTCGAAGCCGCCATCGAATTGGAAGGCCACTGCTACAGCCGGCTCCGCCAATCCGACGATTTCCGCGAGGGCGTCGAGGCGTTTCACAGTAAGCGCAAAGCGAAGTTTCGCGGCAGCTAATTCACGATGTTTGCAATGCCGCAGCACGATGAGTGCCGCGGCCGGACTGGGACATGTTAGAATTGGAAGTGCGGCCATGAGAAATCTTGGAGGACGCCACGTCGCTTAAACAATGAAATGCATGCCGGCAAAAAACAAAAGGCATGCAGGGGAGGAGACAAAATGCGTAACTTGAGGAATTGGGCGAGAGCCTTGGGACTCGCGGTTTGTGTTGCCGCGAGCGCGATGACGCTGCCGAATGTTGCGAAAGCAGCCGATCCGATCAGGATCGGCACCAGCCTCGCGCTGACCGGCGGCGTGGCGCCGATCGGCAAACAAGTGCTGGCTGCGCTGCAGATCTGGAAGGACGACGTCAATGCCAAAGGCGGCTTGCTCGGACGGCCGGTCGAGCTCGTCTATTACGACGACCAGAGCAATCCGAACAATGTACCGCAGCTCTTCACCAAGCTGATCGATGTCGACAAGGTCGATCTGCTGATCGGCCCCTATGCCACCAATATGGTGGCGCCGGCCATTCCGGTGCTGATGCAATACAAGAAGACGACCATCGGCATCCTGGCCAACGCCGCCAATTCGAAGCTGCATTACGACCAGTATTTCTCGATGCTGCCGACCGGGCCCGAGCCGCAGAAATCGTTTGCGCAAGGCTTTTTCGAGTTGGCGGCCGCCGCCAAGCCGCGTCCGAAGACAGTCGCGATCGTCGCCGCCGACGCCGAATTTGCCCAGAATGCCGCTGACGGCGCGCGGCAGGTCGTCAAGGATATGGGCGGTTTCGAGATCGTGCTGGATCAGAAATATCCGCCGTCGACGACCGACTACACGCCGGTCATGCGCGCGGTCCAGGCCGCCAATCCCGACATCGTGTTCGTCGCGGCCTATCCGCCGGATTCGGTCGGCATCGTGCGCGCCGCGAACGAAATCGGGCTCACGCCAAAGATGTTCGGCGGCGCCTTCATCGGGCTCTTGGTCACCCCCATCAAAGTGCAGCTCGGGCCGCTGATGAACGGTATCGTCAACAACGAGGTGTTCTTGCCGGCGTCATCTTTGATGTTCCCCGGCACGCGGGAGCTCTTGGCGAAGTACCAGGCCGCGGCTCAAGGCGCCGGCATCGATCCGCTCGGGCCAGCCTTCCCGCCGCTCGGTTACGCCGCCGGCCAGGTTCTTGCCGAGGCGGTCGAAGGCACCAAAAGTCTCGACCAGAAGACGCTCGCCGACTACATGCACACGCACACGTTCTCGACGGTGGTCGGCGACATCAAATTCGGCAAGGATGGCGAATGGGCGAAGTCGCGTGTCTTCTTCACCCAATTCCAGCACGTCGCGCCGAACTCGCTCGATCAGTTCAGGGATTCGAGCCACGAGGTGGTGGTGTGGCCGAAAGAGTATAAGACCGGCGACATGATCTATCCCTACGCCGACGCAAAGAAGTAGTGCATCGCCAAATGCAATGAGGAGTCCATGAACGGGACGGCGTTCAAACTGGCCACATTGGCAAAACCGGATGGCAACGCTTTCGTTGCCATCGTGCTCGGCGACGACGCCGTCGATCTCAAAGCAGCGGACGCGGCTTACCGCACCGCGGCGCGCAAGGGAGTGTCGAGCACCGAGACGATGCTCGGCCTCCTGGACAACTGGAACGCCAACTTTGCCGCGCTTGCAGGAGATCGTCGCCTCTCTCGAAAAGCAAGGTTTGCCGTCCGGCACGGCGAAGCTTGCGAGCTTGCGGGCGCTGCCGCCCGTCGGCCGGCCCGGCAAGATGTTCTACGCGGCGCAGAACTTTCAGGAACATGTCGACGAGATGATCCGCGCCGGCATGTCGCCGTCGAGCGGGCCGACCTTCACCGGCGAGAAATCGACCACGATACCGTATCTGTTCCTCAAGGCGCCGAGCTGTCTCGCCGGCGCCTTCGACGATATCGAGATCCCGCGCGGCATGAAGAAGATCGACTGGGAGGCCGAGATCGCGCTCGCCATCGGCAAAGGCGGCAAGCGCATCAAGGCCGAACATGCGCTCGATCATGTCGCCGGGTTCATGACTACCAACGACGTCTCCTGCCGCGACCAGCAAATGCGCGCCGGATCGCCCTGCGCTGCGCTCGGACTGGCTCGGCGGCAAGAGCCACGACAATTTTGCGCCGATGGGGCCGTTCCTGGTGCCGCGCGCCTTCGTGCCGGGCCACATGAATCTGTTCATCCGCCTCACCGTCAACGGCGAGTTGAAGCAAGACGGCAATACCTCGCAATTCATCTTCACGCCCGAGGAGCAGATCGAATACGCCTCGAACATGCTCTCGCTCCAGCCGGGAGATGTTTTCAGCTGCGGCACCTGCGGCGGCGTCGGCCAGGGCACCAACACTTTCCTTAAATCGGGCGATGTGATGGAAACCGAAATCGAATTGCTCGGCCGCATGCGCAACCGCTTTGTCGCCGAAGCTTAGAGCGAGAATCTAGCGGGTCAAATTGATGCTGCCGTCGCAACGCGCGCTTTTCGATATTCCCGGTGATGTCTGCTACCTCAACGCCGCCTCCTATACGCCGCTGCCGTTGGCGACGCTTGAAGCCGGGCGAGCGGCCGTCGGCCGCAAGGGCCGGCCGTGGCTGATCGATAACGACTTCGCCGCGGGGCAATACGACCGCACGCGCAAGGCCGCCGCACGGCTGATCAATGCGGAAGCGGCGGACGTGGCGCTGGTTCCGTCGATCAGCTACGGCGTCGCCACCGTCGCCAAGATCGTTCCCGTGCCGTCCGGCGCGCGCGTGATCGTGCTCAAGGACGATCATTCCTCGCCGGTGCTGGAATGGACGACGCGCGCCCGCGACGGCGCGTTCACCGTCGACACCGTACCGATCCCAAGCGATCATGACTGGACCAGCGCCGTGCTCGAAACCATCGCGCGGCCGGGAGCGCCGCCCGTCGCCCTCGTTTCGATTTCGTCGGTGCATTGGGCCGACGGCGCGGTGCTGGACGCTGCCGCCATAGGGCGCGCGGCGCGGGCGCAAGGCGCCATATTCCTGATCGACGCGACGCAAGGCGCGGGCGTGATCGATCTCGACGTGCGTGCGCTCGATCCGGACTTCGTCGTGTTCCCGACCTATAAATGGCTGCTCGGACCCTACGGCCGCGCCTTCATCTATGTCGCCAAGCGCCACCACAACGGCATTCCGCTCGAGCAGACAAGCTATGGCCGCAAGGCTGTGCGCGCCGAACAGGACGTCTATTTCACCGACACCGATTACGTCGGCGACGCGCGGCGCTTCGACATGGGCGAGCGCGATCATTTCATCTCGATGGAGATGGCCTCCATCGGCATGGAGATGATGGCGGATTGGGGAGCGCAAGCCGTCGCCGCGCGGCTTGGCGCGCTCACCACGCGGCTCGCGGCCGGTCTGGACGAGGCTAGGCGCGCCGGCGGAATCTCGTTTCCGCACGCGAAGCTCCGAACGCCGCATATTTTGAGCCTCGGCTTTCGCAAAGGGGTGCCGAAGGGACTGCCGCAAAGTCTGGCGGCGCAGAAAGTCTACGTGGCGCCCCGGCTTGGACGCCTGCGCGTGAGCCCGCATGTTTACAACGAAGAAGCCGATATCGACCGCTTCATCGAGGTCTTCGGCCGCGTCATGCCGAGCGGCTAGGGCAGCGGTGGAATGGCCGGCGGATCGGGGCTAAGATCGCGCCAACAACCGCCGCTCAGCGCGGGATCGACCAACAACAACGGGAAACGCGCCATGAAGCTTGCCCCCAATCAGCTCAAGGACTTCGACGAAGCGGGCTATCTGTTCTTCCCGAACTGCTTCAACGAGGAAGAGATCGCGCTGTTGCGCGACGACGCCGAGGCGATCCTCAAGCTCGACCGCAAGGAAGTGTGGCGCGAGAAATCCGGCGCCCCGCGCACCGCCTTCGCCGCGCACACCTTCAACGAGACGTTCCGCCTGATGGCGCATCATCCGCGCCTGGTCGAGCCGCTGCGCCAATTGTTCGGCGAGGATGTCTACGTCCATCAGTTCAAGCTCAATGCCAAGGCCGCCTTCGAAGGCGACGTCTGGCAGTGGCACCAGGATTACGGCACCTGGGCGCGAGACGACGGCATGCCTGAGCCCCGCGCCATGAATATCGCGATCTTTCTCGATGAGGTGATGCCGATCAACGGCGCGCTGATGCTGATCCCGAAGAGTCACAAACAGGGCGTGCTGGCGGCCGGCCACGATGTGCTCACCACGTCCTATCCGCTGTGGACGCTCGACAAGGAGACCGTGACCCGGCTCGCCGCCGACGGCGGCATCGTGGCGCCGACCGGCAAGCCCGGCTCGGTGCTGATGTTCCACGGCAATCTGGTGCACGCCTCGCCGCCCAATATCACGCCCTATCCGCGCAAGATCGTCTATCTGACCTTGTGCGCCTGCTCCAACCACATCACCAAATTCACCCGCGAAGAGTGGATCGCGCATCGCGATTTCACCCCGATCGTGCCGGTGGCTGACGATGCGCTGTTGCAATATGCGCGCGCACACAAGGTGGCGGCGGAATAGTCATGAACCTGCAAGCCCTTCTCGCCGCGCGCATCGACGCCAACAGACCGGTCCGCGTCGGGCTGATCGGCGCCGGAAAATTCGGCTCGATGTTTCTGGCGCAGGTGCCGTCGATCAAGGGCCTGGAAGTGGCAGTGATCGCCGATCGCGATGTCGAGCGCGCCAAGGCGGCCTGCCGCACCGTCGGCTGGGACGCCGCGCGCATCGCGGACACGCGTTTTGTCGAGCGCGGCAGCGACGCCATCGGCGACGAGCACGTCGAGGTCGCGGTCGAGGCGACCGGCGATCCCAGCGCCGGCATCGCGCATGCGCTCGAAAGCATCGAGGCCGGCAAGCATATCGTCATGGCCAATGTCGAGGCCGATGCGCTCGCCGGCGTCTACCTCGCCCGCAAGGCGCGCGCGGCGGGCGTGACCTATTCCATGGCCTACGGCGACCAGCCGGCGCTGATTTCCGAAATGGTCGACTGGGCGCGCTCGTCGGGCTTTCAGATCGCGGCGGCGGGCAAGGGCACAAAATATCTGCCGGCCTATCACAGCGTCACGCCGGACGGTGTGTGGGAGCATTACGGGCTCACCGCCGCCGAGGCCAAAGCGGCCGGCATGAATTCGCAGATGTTCAATTCGTTCCTCGACGGCACCAAGTCCGCCATCGAAATGGCCGCAGTCGCCAATGCCTGCGGGCTCGACGTGCCGCCTGCCGGCTTGCACTTCCCGCCCTGCGGCGCCGACGAGCTCGCGCGCGTCTTGCGGCCGAAGGCGCTTGGCGGCGTGCTGGGCGGCGACGGCATGGTCGAGGTCGTGTCGTCGCTTAAGCGCGACGGCTCGCCGGTCGAGCGCGATCTGCGCTGGGGCGTCTATGTGGTGTTCAAGGCCAACAGCGATTACGCCGCTGCCTGTTTCAAGCAATACGGCCTGCCAACCGACCCCACCGGCCGTTACGCTGCGATGTACAAGCCGTTTCATCTGATCGGGCTGGAACTGTCGATCTCCGTGCTCAACGTAGCGCTGCGCGGCGAGCCGACCGGAACCTGCCGGGCTTGGCGCGGCGACGCGGTCGCAGTCGCCAAACGCGCGCTCAAGGCCGGCGAGACGCTCGACGGCGAAGGCGGCTACACCGTCTATGCCAAGCTCATTCCGGCGGCGAAGAGCCTTGAGAGCAACGCGCTGCCGATCGGGCTTGCGCATCACGTCAAGGTGCTGCGCGACGTCGCGGCAGGCGACATCGTCACGTCAGCCGACGTGGCGCTCGACGGCAATATGCAGGCCGTCCGCATCCGGCGCGAGATGGAGCGCGAGGCGCGGCAGGCCGGGAAAGAAGCCGGCGCGCTTGCGGCCGCGGAATAGTCGCCGTTCACAGTACGGCAAGCGCCGAAACGTCAGGCGACACCAGCCGCTAAAGTGCTCGCTCTCGCAGCGGAGAACGAGGCAGCATGACCATCACCGTCTTCATTCGCTATCAGCTCGATCCCTTCAAACGCGACGGCTTTGAGGATTACGCGCGGCGCTGGCTTGACATCATTCCGAAATGCGGCGGCAAGGTCGTCGGCTATTGGATGCCGCATGAAGGCACGAACAACATTGCCTTCGGCTTGATCTCGTTCGAGAGCCTCGCGGCCTACGAGGGCTACCGGGCGCGGCTCTTGCAGGACAGCGACGGCGCGGCGAACTTTGCCTATGCGCGGAAGGAGCGCTTCATCCTCGCCGAGGAGCGCTCCTTCTTGCGGCAAGTCTCTTGAGCAACAAGTATCCTGATCTGTTTCTACTCGGCCGCCACCTGTTGCGGCGGGCGCATCGATTCGAGCCCGTCGGCCGCCGTTGCCTGGATCGTCGTGCGCACCATGTGACGCGCCTCGTGCGCCGGCCACGGGCGGCCGCGATGCATGGTGGCCCGGTTGTCCCACATGACGACGTCGCCGGCCCGCCAGGCATGCGTGTAGCGGGTGCCGAGCGCGGTGGCCTGCGCCGTCAGATCCTCGATCAGCTTCTCGCCTTCCGCAGGCCCCATGTCTTCGACGGCATAGGCGTGCGAGGCGAGATAAAGCGCGCTGCGGCCATTGACCGGATTCTTCCACACCATACGCCAGCACTGCGGCGGCAACGCCGCAAGCTCGTCGGTGGTGGCAAGGCCCGGCGCGATCTTGCCGCGCGAATGGCCGTAGTGATGCCAGGCGAAGGAGTTTTCCAGTTTTTTCTGCGTCGCCGAATCGAGCCGCTCGAAGGCGAGCCGCGTCGAGACGAATTCGGTCTCGCCGCCGTTCGCCGGAATCACGCGCGCCGACAGGATCGAGGTCAGCGCCGGCGTTGACTTGAACGAACTGTCGGTGTGCCATAGCTGATTGGCCTTATTGCGCATGGCGTAGCGGTGATCCGGCGGCACCACTTTGCCGTCCTTGTCGATGGTGGTGAGGATCACGAAATGCGTGCCGGTGCCGAGCGAGCCGACCTTGGTCACTTCCGGCGGACCGAAGCGGCGCGAGAAAGCGAGTTGGCTCTCGTCGCTGACATCCTGATCGCGAAAAACCAGAACCGAATGCTGCTCAAAGGCAGCGCGCACCGCGTTATAGGCGGCATCGTCGTTGGTGACGTCCGCAAGCGTCACGCCGCGTATTTGTGCGGCAAAGCCAGGACCAAGACGAACGACGTCCATCGTGGCATCCTCCCTATGTCGATTTTCTTGCACCAAGACTCCCGCAAAACGGGTCGTCTGGCAAGGTGGGAGGACCGCTTCGCGCGGCGCCGAGTTCCATGCTCGCGGTAGCGAGACATCGGCCTGACGCAGCACGTCATTTCTCTAATTAGGCCGTTTGAAAGCGCGCCGTGACTTCCGGGGGGATCGGCCGCGATTTGATCTTTTCCGGATCGGCCGGATCGCGGCCGGCCCAGACGCGGGTTTCGCGGCCCTCGACGGCGGTCGTGCCGCGTACGGTGAGCGTGTGGGCGAGGTCGAAGCTCGAGCGGCGAAACGCCGTCACCTGCGATGTGATCTCGACGACGTCGCCGAAGCGCGCCGGCATAATGAAGCGCGCTCCGGAATCCACCAGAGGAATGCCGACAACGCCGTAGACCGAAGGCCATTCATGCGCCTTCACGCCGAGCGCCTGCTCGAACATGCTCCAGGTGCTGCCGTCGAAAAATTCAAAGAAGCGCGCATTGAAGACGATGCCGGCGGGATCGCAATGGCCCCATTCGATGGTGAATTGCCGGCGGCTGATGAAACTTCCCATGAATCTCTATCGCCGGAAAGCGCCGCGGCGGTCAACCGGCGAGAGCTTTGGGGACTCACGAGGAAACAACGAATGAGAAAAAGGGTACCCAGAATCATGACGGGCGAGCTTGCGCCCGCCCGTCACGTTCCTAGCGCTGCTACCCGCGGCTGGGAACCAGGATCAAATCTGCCGCGTGGCGCGGCGCTGGTAGCGGCTACACGCCCAGGCGGACCCGACCTTGGGGATCGTCACATTCGGCAGAACCAAACGCGACCGATCTGACTGCGAGGATATCGCTGCGATCCTTGGGTGCAAGTGAAAGCGCATGCGCGCGCGGCTGTATCGCGCCTGGGGATAATTCAGTGGATCGGCGGTCGGGTACCGATCTAAAGGCAAACAGATTTGACGAAATCACCGTTATTTCGCACTGCAATGCGGCGGTGGATAAAAATAATTTGTCCGCGGATTTTTCCGGGAGCGGCGCGGTGAGCTTTGTGTTGTCGATGAAGGATCTGATGGGCGCGCTGGCCGTCCTCATCGCCGTCCTGGCTTACGGGATCTATGTCTGGAAAAGCCTGCACGGCGAAGCGCGGCCGCATCCTTTGTCGTGGCTGATTTTCGGCGTGCTCACCGGAACCGGCTATCTGGTCCAGCTCGACCAGAAGGCGGGACCGGGTAGCTGGGTGATGGCGATCACGACGATCGTCTGCCTGATGCTGTGCGTGATGAGTTTCTGGCGCGGCGAGCGGACATTCCCCTGGTACGAGTGGGCGTTTCTGGGCGCAGCCATCGTCGTCTTCGCTTTCTATCTGTGGTCGCGCAATCCCGAACTCCTCGGCGCGGTGCTGAGCGGGACGCCGCGCGACCTTTTGATCCGGCACGCGCCGGCGATCTCGTCGACGCTCGCCGCTTTCGTCAACGTGCTCGGCTTCGGCCCGACAATGACCAAAGCCTGGGCACGCCCGCACAGCGACAGCGTCAGCATCTTTTTGCTCAACAGCTTGAAATTCATCCCGTCGTTCTTCGCGCTCGACAGCATTTCGGTGGCGACCTGCGTCTTTCCGGCGACACTCGTGGTCGCCAATGCCGGCGTCGCGCTGGTTATTTACCTGCGGCGGCGGCAGGTGAATTGACGGTCTTTCCAGGCCATTTGCACAGATCGGCGATGATGCATTTCTCGCACAGCGAGCGGCGCGCGAGGCAGACGTAACGGCCGTGCAGGATCAGCCAGTGATGCGCGTGCAGCCGGTATTTGTCGGGCACGACGTCCAGGAGTTTCAGTTCGACATCGAGCGGCGTTTTGCCGACGGCAAGTCCGGTGCGATTGCCGATGCGGAAAATATGCGTGTCCACAGCGATAGTCGGCTCGCCGAAGGCGATGTTGAGCACGACATTCGCGGTCTTGCGCCCGACGCCGGGCAGCGCTTCGAGCGCCTCGCGGTCATGCGGAACCTTGCCGCCGTGCTGGGCGACGAGAATTTGCGACAACGCGATCACGTTCTTCGCCTTGGTGCGGAATAGCCCGATCGTCTTGATCAATTCGCGCACGCGCTCCTCGCCGAGCTTGGCCATCTTCTCCGGCGTATCGGCAAGCGCGAACAATGCCGGCGTCGCCTTGTTGACGCCGGCATCCGTCGCCTGCGCCGAGAGCACGACCGCAACCAGAAGCGTGAACGGATTGACGTGATGCAATTCGCCGCGCGGCTCCGGATTGGCCGCCGCGAAGCGCCGGAACGCTTCCTCGATCTCGGCCTTGGTCCATTGCGGCAGCTCGCCGTGGGCGGCTTTGGCGTCGGCCTGCTTTTGCGCCGTGGCCGGCTTAAGGCGAGCGGCCCTGCCCTTCCTGGCCGCCTGCAAACCTTGTTTGGTGGTTTTCCCCGGCTTGGTTTTCGGCTTGGAATTCGCCTTGGATTTCTTGGCCGTCTTGCTGGTTTTTCGCGCCATCATTTTTGTATAATGAGCCGCATGACGAGCGACAACAGCGCAGCCGGCTTCCACGACGCCACCGATCCCAAAATCTTCTCGGCGGTGCTCACGCCGCATCGCTCGCTCGGCCCGACCGGCTTTCTCGTTTTCATGCTCTGCATTGGCGGCTTAAGTTTTGCGTCCGGCGTGTTCTTCGTCATGATCGGCGCCTGGCCGATTTTCGGCTTCTTCGGGCTCGACGTGCTCCTCGTCTACCTGGCATTCCGCGCCAATTACCGCACCGCGCGCGCCTATGAGGAGGTCACGGTCACCTCAACCGAACTGACGGTGCGCCAGGTGAGCCATCGCGGCCGGGTGCGCGAATGGACGCTCAATCCGCTCTGGGTGCGGCTCGACCGCATCGTGCACGACGAATTCGGCATCGAGCGGCTGTTTCTGGTCTCGCGCGGCCGGCGGCTGCCGATCGCGGCGTTTCTCGGGCCGGCCGAAAAGGCGAGCTTCGCGCATGCCCTGACCAATGCGATCAGCGAGGCCAAACGCGGCCCAACCCGGACGGTGCTGGAATAGGTCCCCGCACGGGCCCAAGTTCCTCAGAAATCGGGTGGTTTCGCGGCCAGCCGCCCCTTAAATCGGGAGCAATGATGGAGGCCACAATGCTATCGCCCGATCGCTTACCCGACGCCGCATTCAGTTCCGCGCCTTTCGCCGAGGCCGCAGCCGATTACGAGGTAGTGCGCCGCGCCATCGGCCACATCCGCGGCCACTGGCGCGAGCAGCCCGAAATCGAGGCCATTGCCGAAGCCGCCGGCGTGACGCCGACCGAACTGCATCACCTGTTCCGCCGCTGGGCCGGGCTGACGCCGAAGGCGTTCCTGCAGGCGCTCACGCTCGACGGCGCCCGTCAGCTACTGCGCGATTCTGCAAGCGTGCTCGACGCCACTTATGAGGTCGGTCTGTCCGGCCCCGGCCGCCTGCACGATCTGTTCGTGACGCACGAGGCGATGTCGCCCGGCGAATGGAAGTCCGGCGGCGAAGGACTGACCATCCGCTACGGCTTCCACGCCTCGCCCTTTGGCAACGCGCTGGTCATGGCAACCGACCGCGGCCTTGCCGGGCTTGCCTTTGCCGATCCGGGCGAGGAGCGCTCAGCGCTCGCCGACATGAAGCGCCGCTGGGCCAAGGCCAATTACATCGAGGATGCGGCCATGACCGCGCCGATCGCGCAGCGCATTTTCGATCCGTCGCGCTGGCGGCCGAGCGAGCCGCTCCGCGTGGTGCTGATCGGCACCGATTTCGAGGTGCGCGTCTGGGACGCCCTGTTGCGGATTCCAATGGGCCGCGCCACGACCTATTCCAATCTCGCCGCCAATATCTGCAAGCCGAAAGCGGCGCGCGCCGTCGGCGCCGCCGTTGGCAAGAATCCGGTTTCGTTCGTGGTGCCGTGCCACCGCGTTATCGGCAAAGCCGGCGACCTCACCGGTTATCACTGGGGTCTCACCCGCAAGCGGGCGATGCTCGGCTGGGAGGCGGGGCAGGTCGGAGCGGCGTAAAGTTTTTAGCCGCGGCTAATCCAAACTGCCGCGGAGGCCTTCGATGCCGGCAATGGCGAGCGGATCGTTCGCGTGCGGGAAGTCGCCGTTGCGATAGGCGGCAAGCGTCGCCGGATCTTGCCGGTCTAGAAAATCGGCCAGCGTGGAATAGGTCGTACAGCGGACTTCCGGCAGACCGCAAACGTCGATCGCAAACTCTTCGACCGCCTCGCGGTAGGCGCCGCCCTGATAATCGAAGAAATGCTGGCCGATATGGATCGGCGCGCGATCGCCGCTGTAATTGGCTTTGAAATAATCGAGATAGGATTGCAGCATTTGCTCTTTGAAGAAGTCGTGCCGGCTGGGCACGACCACGCCGTGCGACTGCGCCACGAAGAAATTGTAGTCCATCGACAATAAGTGCTTGTTGACGCCGTGCAGCCCGATCTCCGCAAGGTTGAAGCGCCACAAGCCGTCGATTTTGTCCGGCCACGCATCGGCCTTGCTGTCGCCCGACGTGTCGTAGCGGAAGCCGTCGTCCTTCAGCGCGGTGTAAAGGCCGGGGCTGTGATCGAGATAAGGCGCGCGGAAGCCGGAGACCTCCGAAGCCGGAAAGGCGAATTTCACGTCGTCGCCAAGCCCGTTGTTCGGTCCGACATTGGCGAGAATGTCGCGGAACGAATGCAGTTCCCGCGCCCAATCGCCGGCCGACCAGTTGCGGCCGCTGAAATGGCCGACGGCATGAGAACCGATCTCATGGCCGTTGCGATAGAGTGCGTTGATGTAATCGACGCGTTGCCGCACGTCTTCGGGCGAGCCGCCGAAGCCGATCTGAGATGCACCGCGCGGCTGCCCAGGAGCCTCGTACAGTTTGCGATTGCTGTCGGCGATAAAATTGACGCCGCTGACGAAGAAGGTGAAATGCAGGCGATCGCCGTCCTTGTTCATCGCGTCGGCGAACGCGGTGAGCTCCTTCCAGCGTTCGAGCTCGGTGCAGTTATCGAATGCGATTTCGACGAATTGCGGCGGCCGCTCCACCGCGCGCGCCGGTGCTGCGAACGACGCGCTTGCCGCGAACAAAATAAAAGCTGTGAAAATGGTCCGCCCCATCGGCGAGCCTAAAAGCATTTCACCGCTTCTGATTCAATGTGAATCAGAATTTTACCTTATTTGACTGCATTTAAACGAAAACCTTAAGGGATGCGGCGCGCGCCGCAGCTCGGCAAAAGCGCTTGGATTGACGCCTGCGCCGCGATCCGCGATACCGCTCCGTCATTCGCAACAGGGGTTAAAGAAATGCAGCGTCGGCGGCCGGTGATGCTTGTTATTCTTGACGGCTGGGGCTGGCGCGAGGACACAGCCGACAACGCCATCCGCCAGGCCAAGACGCCGACCTTCGACCGGCTGTGGCAGAACGGACCGCACGGCTTTCTGCGCACCTCCGGCAGGGATGTCGGGCTCCCCGACGGCCAGATGGGCAATTCCGAAGTCGGCCATCTCAATATCGGCGCCGGCCGCGTGGTGATGCAGGACCTGCCGCGCATCACGGCGGCGATCGCCGATGGCGATATCAAGAATGCGCCGGCGCTCACCGATCTGATCAAGAGGCTCAAGGCGAGCGGCGGCACCTGCCACCTTCTCGGGCTTGTTTCGCCGGGCGGCGTGCATTCGCATCAGGACCAGGCCGTGGCTTTGGCGAAGATCCTCGACGCAGCCGGCGTGTCGACGCTCGTTCATGTGCTCACCGACGGCCGCGATACGCCGCCGCAATCGGCGGCTGAAGATGTGAAGCGGCTCCTTGCCGCGCTACCGCCATCGATGAAGGTTGCAAGCGTCTGCGGACGCTATTTCGCGATGGATCGCGACAAGCGCTGGGACCGGGTCGAGAAGGCCTATGACGCCATCGTCGAAGCCGACGCGCCGCGCTTTGCCGATGCGCCGGCCGTCGTCGCCGACGCTTATGCCAACAAGAAATTCGACGAGTTCATCGTGCCGGCCGTGGTGGGCGACTATCGCGGCATGAAGGACGGCGACGGCGTGCTGTGCTTCAATTTCCGCGCCGATCGCGTGCGCGAAATTCTCGGCGCCATGCTGGAGCCGGATTTCAAGGGCTTTGCCCGCAAGCGTGTCGTCAAATTCGCCGCCGCCGTCGGCATGACGCAATATAGCGACGTGCTCGACAAGCTCATGACGACGATCTTCCCGCCGCAGACGCTCGTCAATATCCTCGGCGAAGTGGTCGCGCAGGCGGGCCGCACGCAATTGCGCATGGCGGAGACGGAAAAATATCCGCACGTGACGTATTTTCTCAACGGCGGCCGCGAGGAACCCTATTCCGGCGAGGACCGCATCATGGCGCCGTCGCCGAAGGTCGCCACTTACGATCTGCAGCCGGAAATGTCGGCGCCCGAACTGACCGACAAAGCGGTCGCCGCGATCAATTCCGGCAAATACGATCTGATCGTGCTCAACTTCGCCAATCCCGACATGGTCGGCCATACCGGCAGCCTCCCGGCAGCGATCAAGGCGGTGGAGACGGTCGATACCGGGCTTGGCCGTATCGCGGACGCCATCGACAAGGCCGGCGGCGCGCTTCTCGTCACCGCCGATCACGGCAATTGCGAAATGATGCGCGATCCGGAAACCGGCGGGCCGCACACCGCGCATACGACAAATCCGGTGCCGCTTCTGCTGGTCGGCGGCCGCAATCGCGGCCTGGTCGCGGAAGGCCGCCTCGCCGACCTCGCGCCGACGCTGCTTGAGCTGATGGAATTGCCGAAGCCCAAGGAAATGACGGGCGCGTCGCTGTTGGCGGGGTAACTCTGGCCCAGCTTCCGGCCGCCGGACGCCGCACCATTCGCGCGCTTCCGTGCTACTATTCCAACAAGCAGTTCAGCCGAAAGCACCGAGCATGCGCGCGACTACGGCCTGGAAAGCGACTTTATGTTTTGCGCTGTTGAGCCTCGCCGTTCTCAGCGGCATTTCAGTCTCGGCGCAAACGATTTTGGCGCAAAACGCCGCGCAAGAACCGGCAAAAGTCGTGCTGATGACCGCCGGCGACGGCAGCGCGTTCTTGCCCTACGGCCAGGGCATCGCCGCCTTTCTTGCGTCCAAAGGCATTGCCATCGATGTGAAGAAGAGCGCCGGCTCGAATGAGAATTTGTCGGCCATCGAAGGGTCGGCGACGACCATCGGCACGGCCTTCATGGGTTCGGTTTATGACGCCGTGAAAGGGACCGGTTGGGCGGCCGGTCGCAAGTACACTCATTTGCGCGCGGTGTTTCCGATGTACGAGACCTCATTCCAGGTCGCTGCGCTGCGCACGAGCGGAATCAAATCTCTTGCCGGCCTCGATCGCAAGAAGGTCGGCGTCGGCCCGGCGAAAGGGCCGGCCGAGGTGTTTTTCCAAGCCGCTGCCGAGGCCGCGCAGGTGAAACCTGTCCTGGTCAACGGCGATCCGGCGGCGCTCGCCAAACAACTCGTTGCCGGCGACATCGACGCGCTATGGCAGGGCGCCGCGGTGCCCATTGCCTCACTGCGTGAGGTGACCGATCACGCCGACGCAGTCGTCTTTGGTCTGTCTCATGCCGACGTGGCTGCCATGCTGGCGAAGTTCCCGCAGCTATCGGCGACAACGGTTCCCGCGGGAAGCTACAAAGGCCAGGCCGCCGAAATCGAGAGCGTTTCGGCATGGAATTTTGTCGTCGCCAATAAAGATCTCCCGATCGACACCGCCTACACGATCACCAAGACCGTCCTGTCGGCGGTCGATCCGAAATCAGAGATCTATCCGACCGCCGCCGCGACGCGCGCCGCGAACGCCGGCGTCGACCGGTTCCTGCCGTTCCATGACGGCGCGAGGCGTTTTTATGCAGAAACCAGCATCACACTCGCCGCCCCTCTGAACTGAAACGCGGCCAGAGAGAAGCCCCCGCTCGCCAATACGGATCGCCGCTCAACCCGTGGCCAAGCCGTTACTTCTCGCACAATGTGCAATCAGCCGCGCGATGAAGCCGGCGCAGTTCGAAAGTTCGGAGATTTCCACGAACTCGTCCGGCTTGTGCGCCTGCTCGATCGAACCGGGCCCGATGACGATGGTGGGGATGTCGGCCATGCTCACGAACAGGGCGGCTTCGGTGCCGAAGCTGACTTTGCCGAGGCTGTTGCGGCCGGTGAGCTGCTTGGCGAGCGCGACCAGCGGATGGTCGGCCTTCATGTCGAGCGCCGGATATTCCAAGATTTCCTCGAAATCGATGCCGCAGCTCGGATCGGTCTTGCGCATCGCCGGCTCGATCTCGGCCTTGGCCCAGGCGATGATAGCGTCGGTGACCTCTTTCAACTCGTTCGCGCCCAGACCGCGGGATTCGAATTCCACCGCACATTCGTCGGGCACGATGTTCAACGCAGTGCCGCCCTGCGCCACACTCGTGAGCAGCGTCGTATGCGCGACGTCGTACATGTCGTCACGCGGCCCGTGTTTCGACAGTTCGATGGCGCGGCGGCGCACTTCGGTAATCAGGTCCGCAGCATATTCCACGGCATTGACGCCGTTCGGCGCCAGCGACGAATGACACGATTTGCCATGGAAGGTTGCGCGCACGCCGTGCTTGCCCTTGTGACCGACGATGATCTGCATTTGCGTCGGTTCGCCGACGAAGCAGCCGAGCGGCTTGATCCGTGACTGACTGATCTCGCGCAGCATCGGGCGTACACCGACGCAACCGACCTCCTCATCATATGAAATGGCGAGGTGGATCGGCATTTTCAGATCGGCGTTGCGGATTTCCGGCACCATCGCCAGGCACACCGCGACAAAGCCTTTCATGTCGGTCGTGCCGCGGCCGTAATAACGGCCGTCACGCTCGACCATTTTGAACGGATCGCTGGTCCACGGCTGCCGCTCGACCGGTACGACGTCGGTATGTCCGGACAGCACGATGCCCGGCGTATTCTCCGGCCCGATCGTCACCCACAGAGATGCCTTTTGCCCGGTGTCGTCGACAAGCCGCCGGCCGGTGATGCCGAACGAGGCGAGATAGCTTTCGATATAAGCGATCAGCGGCAGATTCGAGCGGTCGCTCACCGTGTCGAAGCCGACCAGGTCGGCGAGCAGCTTGCGAATACGTTCGACTCTGTCGTCGGGCATGGTCACACAGACTAAGGTCACGCCGGCTTGGTCACAACTGACACGCGTTAGATGTCCGCGAGCCCCAGCACGTCGGCCATCGAATAAAGTCCGGGCTTCTTGCCGCGCGCCCATAACGCGGCGTGCAGCGCGCCGCGAGCAAAGATCATGCGGTCCTCGGCGCGGTGCGTGAGTTCGACGCGCTCCGCAGGACCGGCGAAGATCACCGAATGCTCGCCGACCACCGTGCCGCCGCGCAGCGAGGCGAAGCCGATATCGCCCGGATGGCGCGCGCCGGTGACGCCGTCGCGGCCGCGCGCCGAATGTTGCGCGAGATCGATGCTGCGGCCGGCCGCCGCCGCGCGCCCGAGCATCAAGGCGGTGCCCGACGGGGCGTCGATCTTCTTGTTGTGGTGCATTTCGACGATCTCGATGTCGTAATCGTCGTTGAGCGTCTTCGCCACGCGCTTGGTGAGCGCGACGAGCAGATTGACGCCGAGCGACATGTTGCCGGATTTCACGATGGTCGCGCGGTTGGCCGCCTTCCCGATCACCGCCTCCTCTTCGGCGGTATGACCGGTGGTGCCGATGATATGAACCTTGCCGGCGGCCGCGGTGAGTTCGGCGAAAGCGAGCGTTGCCGCAGGGATGGTGAATTCGATCAGGCCGTCGGCGTCCTTCAGGGCCGCCGCGACGTCGCTCGTCACCTTGATTCCGTTCAGGCCGAGGCCCGCGAGCTCCCCGGAATCACGCCCGATCACGGCGGAGCCTGGCGCCTCGACCGCGCCGCCGAGCGCAAGGCCCTTGGTCGCGGCGACGGCATGGATCAGCGCGCGGCCCATGCGGCCACCGGCGCCGGCAATGACAACGCGCATATCGGAATTCGGAGCAGACATCTTACCGCCTTCTCAACGCTTACGGTCGTTCAAGGCGGTATAGCACAATTCTTCCCCTCCCCCCGAATGGGGGCAAGAGGCGGCTCCGTGTGCGAGACCTAGAATTTAGGGCCGTCGTAGCCTTCGACGACGACGAGATCGGCCACCGAACAATCTTCGCGGAGCTTTTTCGCGGCCCGATAACTGGGCGAATGGTAGCAGGCAAGCGCCGCGTCAAAGCTCGGGAATTCCATCACGACGGTGCGGCCGCGCGCCCTGCCTTCCGTCACTTCGCGCGTGCCGGCGCGTACCAGATAACGCGCGCCGAATTCGCCGAACGGCGTCTGGTTGGCGATGGTGTAGGCCTTGTAGCGCTCCGGATCGGCCACATCGACATGCCCGATCCAATAGCCCTTCTTCGCGGCAGGCGCAGGCGGCGCCCCGAGCGGAGGCGGTTGCGCGCCGTCATAGCCTTCGACGATGACGAAATCGCAGGTCGAATGCGCAAGCCGGAGCGGACGCGCGCGCTGATATTCGTCCGAGCGGTAGCAAGCGAGCGCAGTTGCGTAATCCGGGAATTCGCGGATCACGCAGCGCGCGCGCGTGCGGCCCTCGACCGCTTCGCTGCGGCCGCCGCGCACCAGCGCAATGCCGTGATATTTTTCATGGGCGGGTGGCGTCGCCGCCATATAATCTTTGTAACCTTCCGGATCGCTGACATCGATCTGCGGAAGCCAATAACCCTTCGCCATGGCGCGCTCCCTCGCACTTCTGTCATCACCGGGCTTGTCCCGGTGATCTCAATCATTTTGGCGCAGCCGCGGCGATCTCGGCGACAATCGCTTTGGCGGCGGCCTTCGGATCGGCGGCAGCGACGATTGGGCGGCCGACGACAAGATAGTCCGCCCCGGCCGCAATCGCAGCGGACGGCGTCGCGATGCGCTTTTGGTCGCCCGCGTCCGACCCGGCCGGCCGGATGCCCGGCGTCACCAGCGCAAGTCTATCGCCGACGATCGCGCGCAGATTGGCCACTTCTTCCGGCGAGCAGACCAGTCCGTCGATGCCGAATTCGAGCGCCTGCCGGGCGCGCCGGGCAACGAGATTGCGCACGGACAGGTCGTAGCCGGCGGCTTTGAGATCGGCGTCGTCGTAGGAGGTCAGTACGGTGACGGCGAGAATGCGCAAGCCGCCTTCCCGCGCCTGCGCGGCAGCCTTCATGGTCTGCGGATAGGCGTGCACGGTGAGAAACGTCGCGCCGATCCCCGATACGCTTTTGACACCCGAGGCAACCGTGTTGCCGATGTCGTGCAGTTTCATGTCGACGAACAATTTTTTGCCGGCGCCGATTAGCGCCGACGCATAAGAAAGGCCGCCCGCAAGTGCGAGCTGGTAGCCGATCTTATAGAACGACACCGCGTCGCCGAGCCGCGCCACCATGGCCTGCGCTTCCTCGACGGTCGACACGTCAAGCGCAACGATCAGGCGGTCGCGGGGCTCTAACTGCATCGGCTTAATCCCTTAGATTTTTCGTTTGCGCATGATCCTTTCCGAAAACCTGCTGCCACTTTTAGGGATCATGCTCCGACGGCGCGATTTAACCGATCACGCTGGCCAATTCGACGAGCCTGCGCATAGCAGCTTTCAGCGCCGTGGCAACAGCCTCATCCTTGAGATTGTCCATCTCGTCGAAAGCCTGCTCGGCGCGCGGCACGGCGACTTGCTCAGGGATCACGAGCGCGCCGCAGCCCAGTTCGAGAATTTGCCGCAGCGCCATCAGCGAGCGCAGCCCGCCGAGCCCGCCGTTGGCCGCAGCGCCGATGGCAAAGACGCGGCCCTTGAACGCCGCATAGGCGGGCTCACCCGGATCGCGCACCCGTGAGATCCAATCGATCGTGTTCTTGATCAGCGGCGTCACCGAGGCACTGTATTCGGGGCTGGTGATGAACACGCCCTGGTGGGCCAACAACATGCGCTTGAGCTGCACGGCCGCCGCCGGCAGTCCCGACGACGATGCGAGGTCGGCGTCGAACAATGGCAGCGTGTAGTCCTCGAGCGAGATGCGCGTGACCTCGGCCTCGAGCAGCGCCAGCTCCTTGGCCGCGAGCGCCGCCAGCCGCGCGTTATGCGAGCCGGTGCGCAGCGAGCCTGGGATGATCAGGATTTTCGGAACGGGCATCGCGGTTACGCGTGAAGGCGGAAGCGTTATGTCTTCCGATACACCCAAACGCGCGCCGGCGGCAGGTTCATCCAGATGCGCTCGGAGGGTTCCGCGGTAACGCCTTTGAGCCGCGTCGGCACCGGCGAGGCGACCGAATAGGTGAACTGCACAAAGGGCGCCGACGGCAGCATCAGATCGAAGGCGTCGCGCAACAGACGCAGCCGCATCTTGATCGGCTTGGTCATCAGCGGCAGGCCGGAAACGACCGCAGCGGCGGGCTCGAGCAGGAGCGATTCGAGAAGCCTTCGCATGCTGTAAGCATCACCCTGCACCAGCGTCGCTTGCGGATAGCGCGCGCGCAGAAGCCGGCAGAAGGTTGGATTGAATTCGACGAGCACCAAGCGTGAGGGATCCACCCCGGCCTCGACCAGGGCTTCGGTGACCGGCCCGGTGCCCGGCCCCAATTCGACCACCGGCCCGGAACTGTTCGGATCGACATAACGCGCCATGGTGCGCGCGAGAATCTTGCTCGACGGCGCCACCGCGCCGGTCGACAGCGGGCGCTCGAGCCAGGAGCGGATGAAGCTCACCTCGTCGTCGAGGCGGATGCCCTTCTTCAGCTCGAACTGCTTGATGCGCTGCTCGATGGTCCGTTCGATTTTTTTGCCGATGTCGTCTCGGCGCAGTTCGAACTGCCGGAAGTGGCGCTCGATCTTGCGCTCGATGATTGTCTTGCCGACTTCGAGAAGCCGGAGTTGCCGCTCGATCTTCCGTTCGAATTTTTGCAGGGCCGGCAGCGACATGACAAACCAACTGGCAATCCAAGCGACAATTCACGCGACAGAATCTTGCCGCTTTTAAAACATTTGAGTGACAAAGGCCATATCGGCCTGGCTCATGGTCATGCGCAAATGAAGCATCTGGGCTTGGACAGGGTTCGGTTGGATCGGATCAGGCACTAGGGCGAGCCGGCGCGGCCGCCCAATCCGTCAAGGAATTCCTTGACCTTACCGAGAAAGCCCGAGGATTCCGGCTGGGTCTCGACCGACGACAGCCGGTCGAACTCAGCCAGCAGCTCACGCTGCTTCTTCGTCAGTTTCTGCGGCGTCTCGACGACGACTTGCACATACATGTCGCCGTGCTGCCGCTGCCGCAATACCGGCATACCTTTGGCCTGCAGCCGGAACCTGCGGCCGGACTGCGTGCCTTCGGGAACTTTCACCTTGGTCTTGCCGCCGTCGATGGTCGGCACTTCGATGTCGCCGCCCATGGCCGCCGTCACCATCGATACCGGAACGCGGCAATGCAGATCGGCGCCTTCGCGCTGGAAGAACGGATGGGATGCCATCGACAGGAAGATATAGAGGTCGCCCGGCGGGCCGCCGCGCACACCGGCCTCGCCTTCGCCGGCAAGCCGGATCCGCGTGCCGTCCTCGACGCCTGGCGGGATATTCACCGACAGCGTGCGCTCGCGCGTGACGCGCCCGGAGCCGGAGCACGAGCCGCAGGGACTGTCGATCGACTGGCCGCGGCCATGGCAATTCGGGCAGGTGCGCTCCAGCGTAAAGAAGCCCTGGGCGTGACGGACGCGGCCCTGGCCGCCGCACATCGTGCAGACCTTCGGCTTGGTGCCGGCCTTGGCGCCGGAGCCCGAGCACGCCTCGCAAGTGACCGAGGTCGGAATGCGGATTTGCGCGTTCTTGCCGACATAGGCCTCGTGCAGCGAGATCTCCATGTTGTAGCGGAGATCGGCACCGCGCTCGCGGCCGGAACCGCGGCCGCGACCGGCGCCTGACATGCCGAATATGCCTTCGAACAGATCGGAGAAGGTCGTGCCGAACTCGGCGCCAAAACCCGCGGCCTGACCGCCGCCCATACCATGCTCGAAAGCGGCATGGCCGAAACGGTCATAGGCCGCGCGTTTGTCCGGGTCCTTGAGGACCTCGTAGGCTTCGTTGATTTCCTTGAAACGATGCTCGGCGTCTTTATCGCCCGGATTGCGGTCCGGGTGGCACTGCATCGCGTGTTTGCGGAATGCCGACTTGATATCGACTTCGGTCGCGGTGCGCTCGATTGAAAGCGATTCGTAGTAGCAGCGCTTGGCCATCACGTCTTACCCAAAATGCTGCCCAAGAGCCCAGAGCTGGGGCCTGTCGGCGAAAAAGCACCCCCGTTTCGGTTCCGGGGGTGCAATTCTGACAAGCGGCAACGCCATCAAGCGCCTCGCTGCTTTTAAGCGGACTTCTTGTTCTTCTTGTCGTCGTCGACTTCCGTGAACTCGGCGTCAACGACGTCTTCTTTTTTGCTCTCCGCGCCGGCGCCACCAGAACCTTGGGCGTCGCCGCCCGGCTGCTGCTCGGATTGCTTGTACATCGCTTCGCCAAGCTTCATCGAAGCCTGCGCCAGCGCGTTGGTCTTGGCCGAGATCGCTTCGGCGTCATTGCCCTTCAAGGCTTCCTTGAGGTCGGCCATGGCGTTCTCGATGGCGCGGCGTTCGCCCTCGCCGACTTTTGAACCATGCTCGGCAAGCGTCTTCTCGGTGGCATGGACCAGAGCCTCGGCGTGGTTCTTCGCCTCGACCTCGGCCTTGCGTTTCTTGTCTTCCTCGGCGTGAGCCTCGGCGTCCTTGACCATCTTTTGGATGTCGCTCTCGGACAGGCCGCCCGAGGCTTGGATGCGGATCTGCTGCTCCTTGCCGGTACCTTTGTCTTTCGCCGACACGTTGACGATGCCGTTGGCATCGATGTCGAAGGTGACCTCGACCTGCGGGATGCCGCGCGGCGCCGGCGGGATGCCGACCAGATCGAACTGGCCGAGCATCTTATTGTCCGCCGCCATTTCGCGTTCGCCCTGGAACACGCGGATCGTCACCGCGGTCTGGCCGTCTTCGGCCGTGGAGAACACCTGACTCTTCTTGGTCGGGATCGTGGTGTTGCGATCGATCAGCCGGGTGAACACGCCGCCCAGCGTCTCGATGCCGAGCGACAGCGGCGTCACGTCGAGCAACAGCACGTCCTTGACGTCGCCTTGCAGCACGCCGGCCTGAATTGCCGCGCCAACCGCCACGACTTCGTCGGGGTTCACGCCCTTGTGCGGCTCCTTGCCGAACAATTGCTTCACGACTTCCTGGACCTTCGGCATACGCGTCATACCGCCGACCAGGACGACTTCGTTGATCTCGGCCGCGGTGAGGCCTGCATCCTTGAGCGCCTGACGGCACGGCTCGATCGTCTTCTGGATGAGATCGTCGACCAGTGCCTCGAACTTGGCGCGGGTGAGTTTCATCGTCAGATGTTTCGGGCCGGACGCGTCCGCCGTGATGAACGGCAGATTGATTTCGGTCTGCGTCGTCGACGACAGCTCGATCTTGGCTTTTTCCGCGGCTTCCTTGAGCCGCTGCAGCGCGAGCTTGTCGCGGCGCAGGTCGATGCCCTGCTCCTTCTGAAATTCATCGGCCAGATAATTGACCAGCCGCATGTCGAAGTCTTCGCCGCCGAGGAAGGTGTCGCCGTTGGTCGACTTCACCTCGAACACGCCGTCGCCAATTTCGAGAATCGAAATATCGAAGGTGCCGCCGCCGAGGTCATAGACCGCGATCATGCCGGACTTGCTCTTGTCGAGACCGTAAGCAAGCGCGGCCGCGGTCGGCTCGTTGATGATGCGCAGCACTTCGAGGCCGGCGATCTTGCCGGCGTCCTTGGTGGCTTGGCGCTGCGCGTCGTTGAAGTAAGCGGGAACGGTGATGACGGCCTGATCGACCTTCGAACCGAGATAGGCCTCGGCCGTCTCTCTCATCTTCTGCAAAATGAAAGCGGAAATCTGCGAAGGCGAATAGGTCTTGCCTTCGATCTCGACCCAGGCGTCGCCGTTCGAGGCGCGCGCGATCTTGTAGGGGACGAGCTTCTTATCCTTCTCCACCATCGGATCGTCGTAACGGCGGCCGATGAGGCGTTTGACTGCGAAAATCGTGCGCTCCGGATTGGTGACCGCCTGGCGTTTAGCCGGCTGGCCGACGAGACGCTCGCCCTCGTCCGTAAAAGCAACGATCGACGGCGTGGTGCGCATTCCCTCTGCGTTCTCGATGACCTTCGGCGTCGTGCCTTCCATGACAGCGACGCAGGAATTGGTGGTCCCGAGATCGATACCGATGACCTTGGCCATGGTCTTAAATCCTCTCTCTAGCGGCAGGCCGGGCAAGCCCCGAAGGCGCCCGAAAATCCGACCCCCTTATGACACTCAGTTGCCCTGTCCCAGTTATCCTGTACGCGGCTTTGGGAAACTGTCCTAAAGCCCACTGCGCAGAGCAATTTCCCTTGGCTCATATAGGAGGGCGCTATCGCCCTGCAAGACAGTAATGGCTGTAAAGCGGCCTCCCATCGAGGTATTTAACAGACGGGCCCTCCTTCGGTTTGGCGTATAAGGCGTTGCGCGCGGTGGTCGAAGACCGGGCAAGACAACGCAAAGGCCGATTCATGCTGATAGATAGGGCGGCAACTTGCCCGGCAGTGGTAAAGGCCGGATGAAGACGCGCCCGCTCGATATCGGCGGGGCGAGCTTCTATCCGGGCTATCTCAACCGCGACGCGCAGGCGGCGATGCTCGCCGCCATCCGGGAGGTCTTTGCCGCGGCGCCGCTGTTTACACCGCGCATGCCGAAGTCCGGCCGCCCGTTCACGGTCCGTATGTCGAATTGCGGGGCGCTCGGCTGGATCTCGGATGAAAAGGGCTATCGCTACGAGCCGGCGCATCCCGAGACCGGAGCGCCCTGGCCGCCGCTGCCGGGACCGCTCGCGGCCTTATGGGACGACGTTGCCGGCTATCCGCAGCCGCCGGAAGCGTGCCTGATTAACTTTTACGGCCCAGCGGCGAAGATGGGTCTGCATCAGGATCGCGACGAGGCCGAATTCGCAGCCCCCGTGGTGTCGCTGTCGCTCGGCGATTCCTGTCTGTTTCGGGTCGGCGGAAGGCAGCGCTCCGACCCCACCCGCTCCATCCGCCTCAATTCCGGCGACGTGGTCGTGCTGGGTGGCGCGGCCCGGCTCGCCTTCCATGGCGTCGATCGTATCTATCCCGGCACATCCAGCCTGCTCATGCAGGGTGGACTCTTGGAGGGTGGACGGATCAATTTGACCATGCGACGGGTGACGCGAGTACAGATGCCAGAGCCACAACGGCCAGATCCACAACGCGCCGCCGTCGATCCTGTTTAATACTCGCCGCTCAATACTTGCCGGGACTAATCCGATGCTTTTTCGATTGCCAATGCGTTCGACCCGAATTCGCGCTGGTTTTGCCGCCCGCTATGTTGCCGCCTTTGCAATTGTGGCCGCGATGCTCGCCATACCGGTGGCCAGGCCGGCTTGGGCAGCCGACCCGATTTTCCCGACGGGCTCCCGGCTCGGCATCGTGCCGCCGGCCGGCATGGTGACCAGCCGCAATTTCATCGGCTTTGAAGATCCGCAGAAGAACGCCGCGATCCTTTTCACCACGTTGCCGGCGCAAGCCTACGACTCGCTCGATAAGTCAATGGTGCCGGAAGCGATGAAGAAGGACGGCGTCGACGTCGATAAACGCGAGCCGATCCAGCTCAATATCGGCAAGGGCTTTCTTCTCAGCGGCACGCAGACAACCAAAAACGCGCGCTATCGCAAATGGCTCATGGTCGCCGCCGCCGGCAATATAACGGCGCTCGTCACGATCCAGGTGCCGGATGGTGATGCCGCCTATCCCGAGAAGATGATGCGCGACACGTTGACGACCCTGGTGTTGCGCGACAGCGTCCCCGACGCGGAGCAGCTCAGTTTGGTGCCTTTCACCATCAGCGACATGGCCGGCTTTCATATCGATGAAGTCTTGCCGGGCCGTGCGCTGATGCTGATCGACAAGCCGGCCGATACGGCTTCGGCGCAGGCCGGCAGCCCAAGCAAGGACGTCAAGGATCAAAACAAGGACGCAGCCGCGTTCAATACGCGCTTGTTCATCGCCGCCATGCCGGGTGGTCCGGCGGAACCGGCGGACCGCAGCAATTTTGCGCGTTTGCTATTCCAGCAGATCGTCGGCATCAAGGACGTGCAGGTCCAGGACGCGGAGCCGCTTCGCATCGGCAGCCAGCAGGGCTTTGAAACTCTCGCAAAAGCAAAGGACATGCAGAGCAATGCCGACGTCATGGTCGTGCAATGGCTGCGCTTTGGATCGTCGGGTTTTCTGCAAATGATCGGCATCGCCCGCGCCGATGCGTGGCCGACCGCGTTCAACCGCATGCGCACGGTACGTGACAGCATCGATCCGAGATAATCTTCCCGGACATAACATTTGGATTTGAGCGAGCGTCAGTTCGCGGCTTTGGCTTTGGCGTTGTCGTTGATAGACGATACCGGTGCGACTTTCGGGCCGCCCTTCGACACCCCGACCAGAGCCGGCCGCAGCATCCGTTCGCCAATCATGTAGCCGGGCTGCACCACTTGCACGACGCTGCCGGCGGGCACCGTCGGATCCGGCACTTCGAACATCGCCTGATGCAGATTCGGATCGAACTTCTCGCCCTGCGGCGAGAACTGCCGGATGCCGTTCTTTTCCAGCGCCTTCAACAGTTCGCGCTCGGTGAGATCGACGCCCTCGATCAGCGCCTTGACGCCCGGTTCGGCGCTGGCGCGCAATTCCGGCGGCACCGCGTCGAGCGCACGGCGCATATTGTCGGCGACATTGAGCATGTCGCGCGCGAACGATGAGACGCCGTAAAGCCGCGAATCCGCGACCTCGCGCTCGGTGCGCTTGCGAAGATTTTCCATCTCGGCGAGCGTGCGAAGGAGCCGGTCCTTCATCTCCGCATGCTCGCGCTCGAGAGCCGTGGATGGCGTCGGTGCGGGCGCAGCGGCGGTTGCAGTGCCCGGCGGCACGGCCGCGTCGTCCTCAGCGCGAGCGGTCTGTTCCGTCATGTCTCAATCCCATCGTCTGGAGCAAAAATCCTCGCCCGATCTCAAGCCGGGTCTTGGTGCCCCGGATATCAGGGCTTAATCGACAAAAATCAAGCGCTGTTACTGAATAACCTAAGCACACTTATGATTTTGCAGGGCGTTTTCAGCCACCGAGCAGCTTGCTGACGACCTTGGCAGTGTAATCCACCATCGGCACGATCCGCGCGTAATTGAGCCGTGTCGGGCCGATCACGCCGAGCACGCCGACGATGTGGCCGGACGCGTCGTGATAGGGCGCGACAATGGTCGAAGAGCCCGACAGCGAGAACAGCTTGTTTTCCGAGCCGATGAAGACGCGGACGCCTTCGGCCTGTTCGGCGCGGCCGAGCAGATCGATCACTTCGCGCCGGGTTTCCAGATCGTCGAACAGAAGCCTCACCCGCTCGAGGTCGGCGACCGCCTTGAGATCGTCGAGCAGGTGAGCCTGGCCGCGCACGATCAGCTTGCGCTCGTCGCTGTCGCCGCCAGACCAGCTGGCCAGCCCGTCGGCCACGATTTTCTGCGTCAACTGGTCGAGCTGGGCCTTGCTCTCCTTCATCGTGCGTTCGATCTCGACCTTGACCTCATCGAGCGTGTGACCGCGGATGCGGGCATTGAGGAAATTCCCTGCCTCCGTCAGCGCCGAGGTCGGCAGACCAACAGAAACGTTGAGGACGCGGTTTTCGACTTGGCCGTCCTCGCCGACGAGAATGACCAAGGCGCGCTCCGGCTCGAGCCGGACAAATTCGATATGTTTGACGCGCGGATTGGCTTTTGAGGTCAGCACCACACCGGCAGCGCGGCTCAAGCCGGAGAGGAGGCCGGACGCTTCCGTCAAAACGCCTTCGACCGATTTCGACTGCCCGGAAGCCGCGACCTGGGCCTCGATCGCCTTGCGATCACGCTCGGTGAGGTCGCCGATCTGCATCAAGGCGTCGACGAAGAAGCGCAACCCCACTTCGGTCGGCAGCCGCCCGGCCGAGGTATGCGGCGCATAAACGAGCCCAAGCTGTTCGAGATCGGACATGACATTGCGCACCGAAGCGGGCGACAAGGTCATCGGCAGAATGCGCGACAGATTGCGCGAGCCGACCGGCTCGCCGGTGGCGAGGTAGCTTTCGACGATCAGGCGGAAAATCTCGCGCGACCGCTCGTTAAGCTGGGCCAAGCCCTGCTGATTCACGCCCATCTGATTGACGCCTATGGGAAAGTCGTGGCTTGCCAAGAGGGGTGCCTTTACTCCCGTGACCGCGCCAATCTATCACTCCGCTGCCGCCATCGCACGCGGTGCGGCGGTGCGCAGCAAGTCCATGAGTTTGCTGATCGAACCGAAATCCTCGAGCCGGTCGACGGCCTTCACCACGGCATCCGTAGCGGTGGCGGACAGGACGCCCGCGGCATAGGTACGGAATTTCTGCTCGATTTGCGCGCGCGACAGCGGGTTCTCAAACGAACCGAGCGGATATTCGCAGAAGGCGGAGAATGTTGCGCCGTCCTCCATCGCGACATCGACTTTGGCCTGCGAACCTTTCACCGCCGGATCGGCATAGACTTCGACCTTTTGCGCGGCGAAGGCGCGCAGCTTCGGGTCGTCGTAACGATTGGGCTCGAACTGCGCCAAGGTCAGCGCGCGGTCGTGCAGAATGATCGCCGCCGTGTAATGCGCGGACAGCAGAGCCTCGAACTTGCCCTTGTAGGTGCCGAAACCGCCGTGCAGATCGAAAGCGGTTTGGCTCATCGCGACCCTGACCTGGCGCAGGCGCGCGGGGTCGATCTTGTGCTGCGCGACGAGATCGAAAATCGCGGCCGCAAGACCCTGAATCACTGTCGCCGACGGCCAGAGCCGCAACGCGATCTGTTCGAGCTCGAAGCGCTGACCAAGATCGGCGGTGACAGCGTCCGGCAGCCCGCCATTGACGTAAGCGTTGTAAAGTCCGCCGTCCTTGGCGGTGAGAAATTCGCGCGTCGCGACGAAGTTTTGCTGCGCCAGCAAGGCGGCCATCAGGCCCGACAAAGCGCCGCGGCATTGGTGAAATTTCACTGTCGGTGTGCCCCAGGCCGCGTAGGTGCCCGCGGCCTGGCTGCCGGCAAGGCCGAAAGCGCGCGCCATAGTGTCGGCATCGAAGCGCAGGAGCGAGCCGACGGCCGCGGCCGCGCCGAACGGGCCGATGATGCCCGGCCCATGCCAGCCGCGGGCGCGGAACACCGGATAATCGAGACCGATGCCGATCCGCGTCGTCACTTCGGAGCCCGCGGCGATGGCGACCAGAAGATCGCGTCCGGAAAGACCGTCGCGCTCCGCAATCATCAGCGCCGGCGGCACGATTTCCGGCGTGATATGCGTCATCGTCGGCCGATGCACGTCGCACATCGTTGTCGCGGTGACGAGATAGGCGTTGAGCAACGTCGCGCCGGCAAGCGACAGATGCCCGCCGCCGATCACGCTCGACTCGCTGCCCTGCGCCAGAGCGGTAGCGAAAGCCGCGACCTGACCGGTCTCCTCGCCCCGAAAGCCTGAGACGGCGCAAGCGAGCGCATCGAGCAGAAGGTTCTTGGTGTGATCGCGGACCCGCGGCGGCAGTTCGTCGTAGGTCAACGTGGCGGCGAATTTTGCGAGTGTTTGAGTTGTTTCCGGTTGTGTTTTTTCTTGCATCGCGACCTCCCTGCCAGCCGGACCATCGCGAGGGTAGCGGTTCGGCGCGGCGAAAGGCAATCGCGCTTGTGCCCGCGTGGGCTTACATGCAGCCTTACCCAACGGTGGCTGCCATTGCGCATGTGATGGCGGAGCACGTAAAAGACACGTCGCCTTGAAGGAGCATGATCTTTCCGGAAAACCGGATTCTTTTCCGGGATCGTGCGCTGGGAACCAGGAGACCTGCATGCGGCCGAGCCGCCGACAAACTGATGAGCTACGTGCCATTTCGCTCGAGCGCGGCGTGGTGAAATACGCGGAAGGCTCGTGCTTCGTGAAATTCGGCGATACCCATGTGCTGGTCACGGCGACACTGGAAGACCGGTTGCCGCCCTGGCTCAAAGGCCAGGCGCGCGGCTGGGTCACCGCCGAATACGGCATGCTGCCGCGCGCGACGCTCGAACGAACGCGCCGCGAGGCTTCCGCCGGCAAGCAGAACGGACGCACCGTGGAAATCCAACGCCTGATCGGCAGGAGCCTGCGCTCCGTCGTCGATCTCAAGGCGATGGGCGAACGGCAGATCACCATCGATTGCGACGTTATCCAGGCCGACGGCGGCACCCGCACCGCCTCGATCACCGGCGCCTGGATCGCGCTGCATGATTGCCTCGCGTGGATGAAGACGCGACAAATGTTCGAAGGCGATCCGCTGCGCGATCATATCGCGGCGATCTCCTGCGGCGTCTGTTCGGGCACGGCAGTGCTCGACCTCGACTACGCCGAGGACTCCCAAGCCGATACCGACGCCAATTTCGTTCTCACCGGCAACGGCAATATCGTCGAGATCCAGGCGACGGCGGAAAAGACCCCGTTCTCGGAGGAGCAATTCTCGGCGCTCTTGGCGCTGGCGCGCAAAGGCGTCGCCAAGCTCGTCGACCTGCAGAAGATGGCGGTCATGTGAGCGGAAAAGAACATCGCCGCATCACGGGCCGCTTGGTGATCGCGACGCATAATTCGGGAAAGCTCGCCGAGATGCGTGAACTGCTTGCACCCTACGGCATTGACGCCACATCGGCAGGTGAACTCGGGCTTAAAGAGCCCGCCGAAACCGGAACGACCTTTCGCGACAACGCCCGCATCAAGGCAATGGCCGCGGCAGCGGCGACAAAAGTGCCTGCTTTTGCTGACGATTCCGGCATTGTCGTCGACGCGCTCGATGGTGCGCCCGGGATCTATTCGGCGCGCTGGGCCGGCCCCGACAAGGATTTTGCCGCTGCCATGGCGATGATCGAAGACAAGCTGAAA
Source organism: uncultured Alphaproteobacteria bacterium (assembly GCA_963761185.1). Taxonomy (GTDB): domain Bacteria; phylum Pseudomonadota; class Alphaproteobacteria; order Rhizobiales; family Xanthobacteraceae; genus BOG-931. The sequence goes on along the minus strand of CAVXFY010000009.1, from coordinate 1,044,549 downwards.
GAGCGCGGCGCGGCGTCGCCGGACGAGCGAAGGGCGCATTTCGTCTCCGCCTTATGTGTCGCCTGGCCGGACGGCCATCTGGAAGAATTCGAGGCCCGCGTTGACGGCGTTTTGGTGTGGCCGCCGCACGGCGACAAAGGCTTCGGCTACGATCCGATGTTCCTGCCTCACGGCCACAACCGGACCTTCGGGGAAATGTCGAGCGACGAGAAACACGGACTGCCGCCGCGCGGCAAGGGTCTGTCGCATCGGGCACGGGCTTTCCTGAAACTGGCGGAGGCTTGTCTTGGATAATGCCGGAAACAGCGCCTCGGATAACGAGCAGGCGTTCGGCGTTTACGTGCACTGGCCATTCTGTCTGTCGAAGTGCCCCTATTGCGACTTCAACAGCCATGTTCGCCATGCCGCGATCGACGAGCAGCGCTTCCTGCGCGCCTTTCACACCGAGATCGGGAAAACAGCCGAACGGCTGCGCGATCGCACTGTATCGTCGATTTTTTTCGGCGGCGGTACGCCGTCCCTGATGCAGCCGGCGACGATTGCCGGCGTACTCAATTCCATCGCACGGCAATGGCGCGTGGCGCCCGACGCCGAAATCACTATCGAAGCCAATCCGACGAGCGTCGAAGCCGAGCGCTTCCGCGGCTATCGCGCGGCCGGTGTTAACCGCGTATCGCTCGGCGTGCAGGCGCTCGATGATCGCGTGCTGGCCGAGCTCGGGCGGCTGCACACGGCACGCGAGGCGCTCGACGCCGTCGATGTCGCGCGCAAGGTGTTTGGCCGCTATTCGTTCGACCTGATCTATACGCGGCCGGGACAAGAACCGAAGCAATGGGCGGCCGAATTGAAGACCGCTTTGGCCGAGGCGGGCGAACATCTGTCGCTCTACCAGCTGACCATCGAGCCCGAGACGCCGTTCGCCGCTCTTCATGCCGCGGGAAAACTGCAGCTTCCGGACGAGGACACCGCCCGCGCGCTCTACGACATCACCCAAGAGATTTGCGGGGCGCACGGCCTACCGGCCTACGAGATTTCCAATCATGCACGGCCGGGCGGCGAGTGCCGGCACAATCTCGTTTATTGGCGCTCCCACGAATATGCCGGTATCGGCCCCGGCGCCCATGGCAGGCTCGACATCGACGGCCAGAGGCACGCCACCGCGACCGAAAAACGCCCGGAAACCTGGCTCGGCCTCGTCGAGTTGCAGGGCCATGGCGTCATCACCGACGAGGTGCTGACGCGCGAGGAGCGCTCGGACGAATTCCTGCTGATGGGTCTGCGGCTCGCCGAGGGCATCAATATCGCCCGCTACGAAGAGGTTTCCGGCCGCAAGCTCGATCCGGCGCGAGTGGCGGCGCTCCTTGAGCACGGTTTAGTGGAGGAGACGCCCGACGGTTGCCTGCGGGTCACCCTGCCCGGCTTTCCTGTGCTTGATGCTGTCGTGGCGGATCTGGCGGCGTAGGGACTCTGAAATTTAATAAGCTAACTTATATCTTGGTCGGCCCGCGGTCCATGGGCAAGTAAGCTGAGCCTGCAAAGCCCGCGATTTATCGTGAGATCGACTAGCTGCCCCAAATTAAATAAGCTAGCTTACTATCCTGCAGGCGATCCGCCAAAGCTCTTGGGCGCGGGAGAAATTGTCTGCGGACCCGCCGACGCGACACGCAGGACAGCCAATCCGCGATCGTTGGTTCCGTCCGAGCGAAAGCGGAAAAGACCGTCGATCCCCGAGAATCCCGACGGATTGGTCAAGGTTTCTGGCGAAAACCGCGCCGTACCCTGGGTTTTGACCAAAGCCGCGATCAGCGCCGCCGCATCATAAGCTAGCGTAGCAGTTCGCACAGGATCTTGCTTGTAGCGCGCCCGATAACGCTGGCTGAAGTTCCGGTAGCCGACGCCATCGGGCGCTGCGTACCAGCCGCCGTCGAGCGCAGGCGTCGCATAGATGCGCGGATCGTCCCAAAGCCCGGTGCCGAGAAGCTGCAGCCGCTTGATATTGACTCCGTTCGCCGCCAGCGCCGCGACCACACCCGGCACGGCATCGCCGCCGTCCGGGATGAAGAGCGCATCGGCGCGGGGCGACGCCTGGGTGATATTGCGGATCGGGTTCGCCATCCCGGCCTGGTCATGCGGATAGCGCTCAAGGCCGACGATCTGGCTGTTGCGCCGGCTCACCGACTGTTTGAATGCAGCTTCCACCACCGTGCCATACGGATTGTCAGGGATCAGCGCCGCAAAGGAGTGTTTTCCCGTCGAAGCGGCATATTGCACGATGCGGTCGACGTCGGATTCCGGCAGAAAACTGAGCAGATAGACGCCACTCGCCGCGACATTCGTATCTGTGGAGAACGCGATGACCGGAATGTTGCGGGTGCGCGCCACCTGGCCGACATAGGTCACCGACTGCGCGAAGAGCGGTCCCAAAATGATCTCGGCACCCTCGTCGATCGACTGCTGGGCGCCAATCCGCGCCGCTTCGGCGGTGCCGCCGTCGTCCTTCACCAGGAGCTGAAGATTGGGCGAATTGAATTCGGCGATCGCCATTTCGGCGGCGTTGCGCATGGCCTGCCCGGCGACGCCGGCATTGCCCGGCGCCGACAGCGGCAGAATGAGCCCGGCCTTGACCGAGCCGGTGCCGATGGTCGCGCCTGGCGCCGCCTCTGCGCTCGCCGGCGGCGGCGTCGACGACAGATATTGCGAATTCTGCGTGCAGCCGGCCGCAAGGACGCTGACCGAGGCCAGCAGCCCCGCAATCGAGCGGCGCCGCGTGGGCAAAATCACGGGCGTGATTGCCGACGGCTCAAGCTTCGACTGCGACGACAAGGCGGTCCTCCTCACGGCGCCCCGCAACGCCGAGGCAAATAGGCATCGCCAATCTGACATATTGGCGGCGAATGGTTAACTAAAGCCAAGAATTGGGGAATCCGGCCGCAAATTGCGGCTTGCGGAAAGCGCCGCGATCATGACGGCTCGTCGCGGCACGGCTAGATTGACGGCGATGAGCAAACTGCATCGAAAACCGGCCTCGGCCGAGCCCGGCGCGCCACGGCACTATGCCCTTGCCGGCCGACAGATCGACGTGGCGAAGCTCAAACCCGGCCTGCATATCGTTGCCACCCCCATCGGCAATCTCGGCGACATCACGCTGCGCGCGCTGGAAACGCTCGCCGGCGCCGACCTCATCGCCTGCGAGGACACCCGCGTCACCCGCAAACTGCTCGATCGCTATGCGATCGCCACCCCCCTCGCTCCCTATCACGAGCACAATGCGGCGCAGGCAAGGCCGGTGCTCCTGCAGAGGCTCGCCGACGGCGCGGCAATTGCGCTCGTCTCCGACGCCGGCACCCCGCTGATCTCCGATCCGGGCTTCAAGCTGGTGCGCGCGGCGCAGGAGGCGGGGCTTAGCGTGACCCCGCTTCCCGGTGCGTCGTCGCTGCTTGCCGCTTTGACAATCGCCGGGCTGCCGACCGACCAGTTCCTGTTCGCCGGATTTCTGCCGCCGAAGGAAGCCGCACGCCGCGCCCGCATCGCCGAGCTCGGCCGCATTCCGGCGACGCTGGTCCTGTTCGAGACTGGGCCGCGCGCGGCCGCAGCGCTCGCCGATCTCGCCAATGGGCTCGGCGAAAACCGCGAAGCCGCTTTGTGCCGCGAGCTCACCAAACTCCACGAGGAAGTCTTGCGCGGCGATCTCAAAACGCTCGCCAGGGCCTGCGCCGACAGCGAGCCGCGCGGCGAGATCGTTCTCGTCATTGCGCCGCCGCGGGAGGCGGAGCCGGTCAGCGCGGCCGAGGCTGATATTCTGCTTCGGGACGCGCTGGCCCGCGTCTCCGTGAAGGACGCGGTCGGCGAAGTGGCGGACGCCACCGGCCTGCCGCGGCGCGAGGTTTATCAGCGGGCGCTGGCGCTCGCCAAAGATCGGAGCGAGGACGATGGCGCGCCGCGCTGAGCCGCTGAAGCCGCCGAAAGCCGCGCCGCGACCCGAGCGCCTGGCGGCCTTCAGGCTCGGCCTTTCGGCGGAAAGCCGCGCGGCGATGTTTCTCATCGCCAAGGCCTATCGGATTCTGGCGCGGCGCTGGAAAACGCCGCATGGCGAGATCGATATCGTCGCCCGCCGCCGCCACACGCTGGTCTTTGTCGAAGTCAAAGCGCGCGCGACGCTCGAGGAGGCGGTGGAAGCCGTGACCGAGCGGAGCAAGCAGCGCATCGTAGCCGCCGCCGAGCTCTGGCTCGCGCATCACCCGGATGACGGCAAAGGCGATATCCGCTTCGACGTCATCGTGGTGACGCCTGGCAAAATCCCGCAGCACATCCCAAATGCCTTTGACGCGAGCCGCTAAGCCCTTTTCCGCAGCCATAGCGGCGTCTGCGAAAATTGCGTAGACCTTCGCCCGTTCCTACAGCCTTTCACCCCGCCGGACCCCAGAAATCATGGCTCTCAACGTCGCCGTCCAAATGGACCCGATCGAGCGGATCAATATCCGCGGCGATTCGACGTTCGCTCTGCTGCTGGAAGCGCAAGCGCGCGCGCATGCGCTGTCCTATTACACGCCGGACAAGCTGTCGCTGCGCGACGGCAAAGTGTCGGCCAGCGTCCGTCCGCTCGTCGTGCGCGACGTTCCCAGCGACCATTACACGCTCGGCGAAGCACGCAACGCGGAACTGTCGTCGTTCGACGTGATTCTGCTGCGCCAGGATCCGCCGTTCGATCTCGCTTACATCACCTCGACGCATATGCTCGAGCGCGTGCATCCGAAGACGCTCGTGGTCAACGACCCGGCGCATGTGCGCAACGCGCCGGAAAAAGTTTTCGTCACCGAATTTCCCGACCTGATGCCGCCCACCTTGGTCACGCGCGATCTCGATGCCATCAAGGCGTTCCGCGCCGAGCACGGCGACATCGTCATGAAGCCGCTCTACGGCAAAGGCGGCGAGGCGGTGTTTCTGGTGACGCGCGAGGATCTCAATTTCGGCTCGCTCTACGACATGTTCTCGGTGACGTTCCGCGAGCCGTGGGTGATCCAGAAATTCCTGCCTGCGGTCAAAGAAGGCGACAAGCGCATCATTTTGGTCGACGGCGAATTCGCCGGCGCCGTCAATCGCGTGCCGGCGCCGGACGATCTCCGCTCCAACATGGTGCGCGGCGGCGTGCCGAAAGCCACCGACCTCACCGAGCGCGAGCGCGAGATCTGCGCGCGGCTCGGGCCGGCTTTGCGCGAGCGCGGGCTCATGTTCGTCGGCATCGACGTGATCGGCGGCTATCTCACCGAGATCAACGTCACCTCGCCGACCGGCATCCGCGCCGTGAAAAATCTCGGCGGCCCGGATATCGCGGCGCTGATCTGGGACAGGATCGCGGAAAAGCGCCGCTGTTGACAGCTTTGTCGCAGTATGTTCTTGCTTTGTTCTAAACACAAGCCGTTGACGTTCTCTCGGGTAAAATGTGAACGCATGAATGAGGCGGTTACATCCAAATTAGTTGGGAGTTCCGTCACTATGCGATATCCCTCCTGGCTTTACAGGCTGCCTTACATTGGAACTGGCGAACGTCGGTGCCGCTCCAATAAAATTGAGCCCTGGGATGCAGATTTGCCAAATATTCTTGCATTCGGTTCAAAACAACGAGCGTGCGTCGTCAACGCAATTTGTTGGCTATCGAAAACCGGGGCTCGGAAGAGTGCAGGCCGACCAAGTTCTAAAGGCGCTTTCGACACAATATTTTGACTGAATTAGCTGCGTTAGGCGCGGGCGGGCGCCGCAACGCCGACCCCCGTGCGTGACGACTTTCGCACCGTGAGCACCAGCGCCGCCGCGATCAGGCACAGCGCGCCGGCGGCGAAGAACGCCGGCAGGTAGGTCGAATATTCCGTGCGCACCAGTCCGGCGCCGAATGCAGCACTGGCGGCGCCGATCTGGTGGCCGGCGAACACCCAGCCGAACACCATGCCGGCGCGTTCGGGACCGAAGCGATCGGCGGTGAGTTTCACGGTCGGCGGCACGGTCGCAATCCAGTCGAGGCCGTAGAACACGGCGAACAGCGACAGCCCGTAGAAGGTGAAATCAGTGAACGGCAGGTAGAGCAGCGACAGCCCGCGCAGGCCGTAATACCAAAACAACAGCCAGCGATTGTCGAAACGGTCGGACAGCCAGCCCGAGCCGATCGTGCCGAAGAAATCGAAGATGCCCATCATGGCGAGCACGCTCGCCGCGGTGACGGCCGGCAGGCCGTAATCGTGACACAGCGTGACGAAATGGGTCTGGATGAGGCCGTTGGTGCTGCAGCCGCAGACAAAGAACGTGCCGAACAGCACCCAGAAGATAGGCACCCGCGCCGCGTCTTTCAGCACATGGATCGGCGACATCAGCAAGGACAACAGCCCGACGCCCTGCGGCGGCGGCGGCGTGATCTTAGTCTCGCCGTACATCGGCAAATTCAGGTCGCTCGGCCGGTCGCGCATGAAGAGCGCCGCGAAAACCGCGACCACCGCCAGCATGCAGGCGACGAAGACCAGCGCCATGCGCCAGCCGTAGCCGGTCGTGAGGTGCGCGATCAGCGGCAGGAACACCAATTGCCCGGTGGCGTTGCTCGCCGCGAGCATGCCCATGACCAGGCCGCGGCGATGATTGAACCAGCGTGTCGCGATCGTCGCCGCGAGCACCATGGCGGTGAGACCGGTGCCGACGCCGACGACCACGCCCCACAGCAGAACGAGTTGCCACACTTGCTTCATCGCCAGCGAGACCAGAAGGCCGCCGGCGATCAATACCATCGCCACCATGATCACACGGCGCACGCCGTAGCGATTCATGAACGCCGCGGCGAACGGGCCGAACAATCCGAACAGCATGATGCGCAGCGCCAGCGCCGACGAAATCTGCGCGTCGCTCCAGCCGAATTCCTGCTCGAGCGGCACGATCAGAACGCCCGGCGTGCCCATCGCCGCCGCGGTGACCAACAGCGTAAGGAAGGTGACGGCGACGACGACCCAGCCGTAGTGGATATTGCGGCGAGCCAAAGTCGCGGCGAGCGCGGTAGACGCCATGGTGGTTTTCCAAATCTGCCGGCAAATCTGCGGGGTTGAGCGCGGCCGTTACATGACGGCCGTCATCGACGCTTGTTTATTGATGTCGATCGTCATATAATTTGTCAAGGGGCGCGGCCGAGAGCGTGGTCTCGCTGCATAGCTGAGGTGCGCGATGAGAGTGAGCCGGCAGAAAGCTGCCGAAAATCGCGAACGCATCATCGATGCGGCCGGTGCGTTGCTGCGCGCCAACGGTTTTTCTGGTATCGGCGTCGCCGACATCATGAAGGCCGCCGATCTCACCCATGGCGGTTTCTACGGCCATTTCAATTCCAAGGATGATCTGGTCGCGCAGGCCTGCCGCAAAGTGACGGCGCAGGCGGCGGAGAACTGGCAAAAGACCGCGGTAAAATCTCCCGACGACCCCTACGCTGCTTTGCTGACGCGCTATCTGCAGCCGCGCCATCGTGACGAGCCCGGGCAAGGCTGCGTCTTCGCCGCGCTCGGCGCCGACGCGGCGAGGAGCGGCACGGTGGTGCAGGACGCTTTCGCCGACGGGCTCGAGCCGCTGATCGATCTTCTTGCCAAATCGGCGCCCGGCAAGACCAAAGCGGAACGCCGCCGCAGAGGCGTCGCGGCAATGGCGGGACTGGTCGGAGCGTTGCTGCTCGCCCGCGCCGTCGGCACCAAGGGCAACAAGGAATTCTCCAACGAAATTCTCGAAGCGACGCGGCGGGAGCTGCTGGCCGCCGGCAGCCGCTGAAAATTCCGCAACATTTAGAGCATGATCCGGAAAAGCATGCCCTTGGACTTGATCCGAGGGTGGAAACCGGTTTTCCGAAAAGATCATGCTCCACCAAGATGCTAGGGCGACAACTGATTCAATCTAAAACAATTTCGCGCTAGATCCGAAAATCTTGTTCCATCAATAAGATAGCCCCAACGGGCCAAAACCCCGCGAATCACGTAAGACGGTAAGGTCTTCCGTCACGCAGCGTGTCAGCCGGCTGCGGCATCGCTCCAGCTTTTCGCTGCAAACTGGGCCGTCATCCCATGCAAAAGCCGCAACGCCCTCTCGCCTTCATCATTGCCTCGACCGATCACGGCACCATGATCCTGAACCGGTTCGACCAGGTTGTCGGACCTGGCGTCGCCTTCGGCGCCGGCTATCAGCTGCTCAACAAGGCCTCCTATGACTCGGAAGAGGTGTCCTTGATGCTGCACATCCTCGAGCTACGCCGCAAATATCATGGCGACGGGCTGGTCGCAGTCGACTGCGGCGCCAATCTCGGGGTCCACACCATCGAATGGGCCAAATACATGACTGACTGGGGCGTGGTGCTGGCCTTCGAAGCGCAGGAGCGCATCTATTACGCGCTCGCTGGCAATATCGCGATCAACAATTGCTTCAATGCCCGCGCTTTCCATGCCGCGGTATCGAGCCAATCCGGCACGATGAAAATTCCGCAGCCGAACTATCTGGCCAATGCCAGCTTCGGCAGTCTCGAACTGAAGAAGCTCGATCGAACGGAATTCATCGGCCAGGAGATCGACTATTCCGAAGACAAGATGATTGACGTGCGGATGGTGCATCTCGATTCGTTCAACTTTCCGCGGCTCGATATTTTGAAGATCGATGTCGAGGGAATGGAGCTGGAGGTCATCGAAGGCGCAGCAAAATGCATCACCGCCAAACGTCCGATCATGCTCGTCGAAGCATTGAAAACGGATGTGGGCGCGTTGCGCGCGCGGCTCGAAGGCTTTGGCTACGCGGTATTTCCCGTCGGCATGAATTTCATCGCCTTTCACAAGGAAGACAGGTGCATGGAAGGCGTCAAGTTCACACAGGCGGCTGAAGCGCCTGCAGCTTGAATATTATCCCGCGCCATTGCCCCCATGGATCGCGCCGCGCATACCGATGGCGGATAAGAACTCCTGACGCGTTTCGGCATTGGTGCGGAAGACGCCGACCATCCGGCTCGTCACCATGGTGACACCGGGCTTGTGCACGCCGCGCGTCGTCATGCATTGATGCGTGGCTTCGGTGACGACGGCGACGCCGTGCGGCTTGAGCACAGCATCGAGACAGGATGCGATCTCGGCCGTCATTTTTTCCTGGATCTGCAGCCGCCGCGCATAGACCTCGACCAGCCGCGCCAGCTTTGAGATGCCGACAACGCGGTTGCGCGGCAGATAGCCGATATGCACGCGCCCGATGACCGGAGCGAGATGATGCTCGCAATGCGATTCGAAGCGGATGTCACGCAGCACCACGACCTCGTCGTAGCCGCCGGTCTCCTCGAAGGTGCGCTTGAGATATTCGCGCGGATCGTCGTTGTAGCCGGAAAACCACTCCTCGTAGGCGCGCACCACGCGCGACGGCGTGGCGCGCAAGCCTTCGCGGTCGGGATTGTCGCCGGCCCACTGGATGAGGGTGCGCACAGCCGCCTCGGCCTGTTCGCGCGACGGCCGCGCGGACTTTTTCTGTTCGGCGGCCTTGTCCTGTTCAGCGGCCTTGGGGCGCGAACGCTTGGAACCCACAGTTTTGTCCATTTGATTTTCTCCGGCGGCCATTGCACTTGATAGAGCATGATCTTTTCGGAAAACGGGCTTCCACTTTTCCGGATCATGCTCTGGCAAAGCAAATTAGATCAGCGCGAATTAGATCAGCCAATCGACCGTTAATAAAGCATCAACCGTCCGCCAAAGCGGTGGGGTTGGGCAGCGCCAATCGCAAGCAATGTGCAAGATTCATAGGGCAAGGTTCCCGGGCCAAAATTGGCACTCACCCAGCGATAAACCGGGTCCGGACGCGGCGCCTTAAAGCCGCGCCGAGCGGGGGGACAGGGACCTGAAGGGACCATGCGGCCTCGCGTAGCGCTCCGAAAGCCCGCCATCATCAGCCGCCGGCTGTTTGCGATCGCTATCCGCGCGACGGCCATCACGACCATGGCCTTCGGCGTCGCCTTCGGCTTCCTGTCGGCCACGACCTCGCCGAACGCGCATTACGATCCCCACGTCTTCGCCATCGGCGTCGCTGCTTTGTTCGGCGCGGCCTGCGGCGGCATGGGGCTGATGCTGTCGCGCATCCGGCAGATGAAGAGCGACCTGCGACGCCTCGAAGGCCGTCTCGACGAAGCGGAAGACCGGCATTGGGAATTCAAGGAAGCCCAGGAACGCGCCAAGAGCTTTTTTGACGCGCAAGGCGACGTCATCGTGCGCCGTGACGGCAAGGGCATCATCACCTACGCCAACGACGTGTTCTGCACGCTCGCCGGCCGCAGCCGCAACGAGCTGGTCGGCACCGGTTTTGTGCTGCCGGTCGAAGCGCAAGGCGAAACCGCGATGCTCGCCGACGGCACGCGCATTCACGATCAAAAAATCGCGGCGGCCGACGGCGCACGCTGGATCGCCTGGCGCGAGGTCTCGGTGCGCTCCGACGGCGACGCCGAGACGCAAAGCGTCGGCCGCGACGTCACCGACCGCGTGATCGCCGAGCACGCGCTCGCCGACGCGCGCGATCAGGCGGAGGCCGCGAGCCGCGCCAAATCGCGCTTCCTCGCTATGGTCTCGCACGAGATCCGCACGCCGCTCAACGGCATTCTCGGCATGGCCGGTCTCCTCGGCGACACGCCGCTCGCGCCGGAACAGACGACCTATCTCACGGCGATGAAAACGTCCGGCAACACCCTGGTGTCGTTCGTCGAGGACATGCTCGATCTCGCCAAGATCGAAGCCGGGCGGCTCGATCTGACGCCGCATCCTTTCGGCCTGGCAAGCTTCGTCGAAGAGGCTGTCGAATTGCTCGGGCCGCGCGCGCAGGCCAAGGGGCTCGAAATCTGCGCCTATGTCGACGAACGGCTGCCGGCGCGCGTGATCGGCGACGCGGCGCGTCTGCGCCAGGTGCTGTTCAATCTGGTCGGCAATGCGATCAAGTTCACCGAGACCGGCGGCGTGTCGATCATCGTCGAGCCGGATCACCAATCCGACCATATCGCCATTGCCGTGCGCGACACCGGCATCGGCATCGCGCCCGAGGATCAGGCGCGGATCTTTCAGGAATTCGAGCAGGCCGACGTCGGGATGACACGGCGATTCGACGGCATCGGTCTCGGGCTTACGATCTCGCAGCGCATCGTCGAGCGCATGTCGGGCGCGATCGCGATCGAGAGCGCTTCGGGCAAAGGCTCGCTGTTCCGCGTCACCGTGCCGCTGCCGCCCGACGGCAAAGGTCACGTGGCGGCCTTTGCGGTCCCCGATCTCACCGGCAACGACATTCTCATCGTCGCGCCCGCCGCCGTCGAAGCGTCCTTGCTGGCGCGGCGGCTGCAGCGCTGGGGCGCCCGCACCACCATCGTTCCCGACGACAAAGTGGCCGCGGCGCTCTTGCCGGAGCAACCCTGGAGCGCGGTGCTGGTCGATCATGCGCTGGGCACCGAGCCGAGCGTCACGCTGGCGCGCCTGTCCGCGACATTCCTGCGCCGGATCGTGCTGGTCACGCCGGCCATGCGCCATGAGCTCGCAGCGCTCAAAGACGCCGGTTTCACCGGCTATCTGATCAAACCGGTGCGCGCAGCATCGCTTGCCGCGCGCTTTTCCGCCGACGATGACTTCGATCGCGGCCCGGTCAGCGAGCCCATCGAAACCCCGAGCATCGCGCCAGACAGCGAGGGTCTCTCGATTCTCGTCGCCGAGGACAACGAGATCAACGCGCTGTTGGCGCGCGCTTTGCTGGTGAAGCTCGGCCATCGTCCGGTCGTCGTGGAATCGGGCGGCGCGGCGATCGCCTGCTGGCAGGCCGCCCGCTCAGCCGGCACGCCGTTCGATCGCGTGCTGATGGATCTGCACATGCCCGGCATGGATGGGCTCGAAGCCGCGCGTCGCATCCGCACCATCGAAGCCGAGGAAGAAGGCGCGCGCACGCCGATCGTCGCGCTCACCGCGAACGCCTCCGCCGAGGATCGCGCGGCCTGCTACGCCGCCGGCATGGACGGGTTTGTCGTCAAGCCGCTGGATCGTGAGCGGCTCGCCGCTGCGCTCATGGCATCGGGCGAGCCCGCCTTCGGCGGCGTAAGGATCACAACCGCCGCAGCGCCACTTCCTCGATCCGGTGGTGCTCGCTCTTGGTCAAGATCAGATCGGCGCGCTGCCGCGTCGGCAAAATGTTCTCGCGCAGATTGACGAGATTGATGCTGTTCCAGATCGAGGTCGCGGTCTCGACCGCTTCCTCGTCCGACAGCCGCGCATAGCGGTGAAAGTAAGATTTCGGATCGGCAAAGGCCGTGCCGCGCAGCGTCAGGAAGCGATTGACATACCAATGCAGCAGCACGTCCTCGTCGGCGTCGAGATAGATCGAGAAATCGAAAAAGTCGGAAACGAACGGCACCGCCTTGCCGTCGCGCGGCAGCCGCCCGGCCTGCAATACGTTCAGGCCTTCGACGATCAATATGTCCGGCCGACTCGATCTCGACCCACTGATTGGGGATCACGTCATAGGTCAGATGCGAATAGACCGGCGCGCGCACCGGGTGCAGGCCGGCTTTGATGTCGGAGAGAAAGCGCAGCAGCGCCGGCAGATCGTAGCTCTCCGGAAAGCCCTTCTTCTCCATCAGGCCTTCGCGATCGAGCACGGCATTGGGGTACAAAAAACCGTCGGTGGTGATGAGACCGACCTTGGGCACGTTCGGCCAGCGGCCAAGCAAGGCTTCAAGGACGCGCGCCGTGGTCGATTTGCCCACCGCAACCGAGCCGCCGACGCCGATGATATAAGGCACCTTGGCGTCTTCGGTGCCGAGAAAGCCTTGCTGCGCGCGGAACAGCCTTTGCGTCGCCACCACATAAAGCGAGAGCAGGCGCGACAGCGGCAGATAGATTTCCTCGATCTCCGACATATCGAGACGCTCGTGCATCGAGCGCAGCCGCGTGACCTCGGCCGACTTGAGCGTCATCGGCGTGTCTTGACGCAGCCTCGCCCATTCGCCGCGCGGGAACACGCGGTAGGGCGAGACGTCCTGTTGAGTGCGCTGCTCCATGATGTTCAGCTTTTGGCGCTCAGCCGCTTTTACGCGCGGCCTTCTCGTCAAGGCCCGACTGGCGCGTGCGGGCACCGAGCTCGGCCTCGACTTCGTCGAGCTTGATGCCGCGCGCATGGAGCACGACAAGGAGATGATAGAGCACGTCGGCAGCCTCGCCGATCATGCGGTCGCGGTCCTCGCTGATCGCGGCAATCGCGGCCTCGACTGCTTCCTCGCCGAGCTTCTTGGCGCATTGCGCCACGCCGCGGTCGAGAAGCTTGCGGGTATAGGACACGTCCGCGCTCTCTTGCGCGCGCATCTCGACCCGCTTCTCCAGGTCGTTGAGGGTGAAACTGCTCATCGGCATTCTGTCACGTATTCATTTGCGCGCACTCTTGCGCCTTCCTTCGCGCCTTCCTTAGCATCTCTCCAGGCGGCCGGGGAGAGTGAGATTACTGCCCAAATAGCAGCATTTCGTCATATTTGATCTCTATTTAGGATCGCCCTCATGAGCTCACCCACCCTCGATTTCTGGTTCGATTTTGCCTCGACCTATTCGTATCCGGCCGCCGTGCGGATCCAAGCGCTCGCCGACAAAACAGGTGTTGCGGTTAATTTCAGGCCCTTTCTGCTCGGACCGATTTTCAAGGCGCAGGGCTGGACGACGTCACCTTTCAACCTTTATCCCGCGAAGGGCGGCTATATGTGGCGCGACCTCGAGCGGATTTGCGCCGACCTGGCGGTGCCGTTTCAGCGGCCCGATCCGTTTCCGCAAAACTCCCTTCTCGCCGCCCGCGTCGCGCTGGTCGGTTTGCGCGAGCATTGGGGAGAAGAATTTTGCACCGAGGTTTTTCGTGCCCAATTTGGCGAAGGCCAACGCATCGACGATGCCGCGGCGATCGCAAATATCCTGGCGCGGCTAGAAATCGCGGCGGAGCCCATCCTGAAAGCCGCGCAAAGCGACGACACCAAGGCGCGTTTGCGCGCTCAAACCGAAGAAGCCGAACGGCGCGGCATTTTCGGCGCGCCGACTTTCAACACCGCCGACGGCGAGGTGTTCTGGGGCAACGATCGCCTGGAGCGCGCGCTTATTTGGGCAAACGAGCGTTAGGGATCAAGCCGCATCGGCAGTCCGGCGCGTGCCATGTAATTCTTGGCTTCGCGCACCGAATGTTCGCCGAAATGAAAGATCGAGGCGGCGAGCACCGCGCTGGCATGGCCGTCGCGAATGCCGGCGACCAGATGATCAAGATTGCCGACGCCGCCCGAGGCAATGACCGGCACAGTGACGGCATCCGACACGGCGCGCGTCAGCGCGATATCGAAACCCTGCCTTGTACCGTCGCGATCCATCGAGGTGAGCAGAATTTCGCCGGCGCCGAGCGCCACCACTTCGCGCGCATAGGCCACCGCATCGATGCCGGTCGGATTGCGGCCGCCATGGGTAAAGATCTCCCAGCGCGGCGCCTCGCCGGGCTTGGCGACGTTCTTGGCGTCGACGGCGACCACGATGCATTGATCACCGAATTTTTCCGCGGCCTCTTTCACGAACGCGCGGCGCGTTACCGCCGCCGTATTGATCGAAACCTTGTCGGCGCCCGAGGCGAGCAGCACGCGGATATCCTCGATGGTACGCACGCCGCCGCCGACCGTGAGCGGCATGAAGCAGGCTTCCGCCGTGCGTTGCACGACGTCGAGCATGATGCCGCGGTTCTCGTGGCTTGCGGTGATGTCGAGAAATGTCAGCTCGTCGGCGCCGGCCTCGTCATAGGCGATGGCCGCGGCCACCGGATCGCCGGCGTCGCGCAGATTGACGAAGTTGATGCCTTTGACGACGCGGCCGTCTTTGACGTCGAGACAGGGAATGACGCGAACTTTGAACATGCGCGTTCCTAGACCGCGCTGCGGCGGCGACGCCACCGCAAAAATACGACCACGGCGGCGACGACTGCCCAAATCGCCAGCAAGAAAGCGCCGAACGGCAATGTCTCGAAGGCGAGCCAGCCGACCACAAACATCACGGACAGCGTCTCGCTGATATCGCTGCCCATGAACATGCATGGCGAGCTGACGCCTTCGGTCACCTCGCAGCCCAAGGCGCCGGCGATGCCGCCGCCGATGGACGCCGAGATCAACGGCGCCGTCGCGATAAGAAGGATGAGAATGAATGTCACGCTCAGCCACACGCCGGCATGGCTTTTCCGGACTTGGCCGGCGCCATGCGGACTCGACGGCACAGTCATGATGCACCCGTCCGTTGCCGAGCACCGTTGAGCAGCGCCATGGCCTCCGCCACATCAAGCCGGCCGTCATAGAGCGCGCGGCCGGCAATGGCGCCTTCGAGTTTTTTCGCGCGCGGCTCGAGCAAAGCACGGACATCTGCGATCGACGCGAGCCCGCCCGAGGCGATCACCGGAATTGAAATCTTATCGGCAAGCGCAATCGTCGCCTCAAGATTAAGGCCCTTGAGCATGCCGTCGCGCGCGACATCGGTATAGATGATGGCCGCAACGCCGGCATCTTCGAAGCGTTGCGCGATATCGAGCGCCGATAGCGTCGACGTCTCCGCCCAGCCTTCGACCGCAACTTTGCCGTCGCGCGCGTCGAGGCCGACGGCGACGCGGCCGGGAAACGCATGCGCCGCTTCCTTCACCAGCGCCGGGTTACGCACCGCCGCCGTGCCGATGATGACGCGTTTCACGCCCTTGCCGAGCCACGCTTCGATGGTGGCATGGTCGCGAATGCCGCCGCCGAGCTGCACCGGAATTTTCACCGTGTCGAGAATGCGCTCGACCGCGGCGGCGTTCACAGGCTTGCCGGCGAAAGCGCCGTCGAGATCGACGATGTGCAGATATTCGAATCCCCCTTGCGCGAAGATCTTGGCCTGCGCCGCCGGATCATCGTTGAACACGGTGGCGCGCGTCATGTCGCCTTGCTGCAGGCGCACGGCGACGCCGTTTTTCAGATCGATGGCCGGAAAAAGAATCACGGCTTCCACTTCAAGAAATTTGCGATCAACGCCAGCCCGAGTTTCTGACTCTTCTCGGGATGAAATTGCGTGCCGACGATATTGTCGCGCCCGACGATCGCGGTGACGGGGCCGCCGTAATCGGCTTCCGCGATCAGATCGGCGCGGTTCGATGGCTTGAGCTGATAGGAATGCACGAAATAGGCGTGACGGCCGTCCGGCCCGAGCGGAAGCCCATCGAGCAACGGATGCGGCCGCGCCACATTCAGCGTGTTCCAGCCCATATGCGGAATTTTCAAGCTCGCGTCCTTCGGGGCGATGCGATCGACCTCGCCGGCAATCCAGCCGAGGCCCTCCTTCACTTCGTATTCGAGGCCACGCTCGGCCATGAGCTGCATGCCGACGCAGATGCCGAAAAACGGCCGGCCGCGGCGGCGCACCGCCTCTTCCAGCGCCGCGACCATTCCAGGCACCGCATCGAGCCCGCGCCGACAATCGGCAAAGGCGCCGACGCCGGGCAGCACGACGCGGTCGGCACGCGCCACGACGGCCGGATCCTGGGTGACCGCAATCGGCTGATCCAAACCCGCCTCATGCGCCGCGCGCTCGAACGCCTTGGCGGCGGAGTGCAGATTGCCGGAACTGTAATCGACAATGGCGACGCTCACCGCTTCGCTCCCGGTTCGGGAAACAGACCGATGACGCCGGACGAATAGGGCGTGTCGCGCGGCGGCATTCTCGACAGCGCCAGATAGGGTGCCATCGGCGTTGTCGGTGGAGTTGTGGGCGGAGGCGGCGCGCTCATCTGCGGCGGCGCATTGCGCACCCAGTCCGCAAAAAACCGGTGCTCGGCGTCCTCAAGATCGCTGCCGCTGACGACGCCGACATTCTTCCAACCCCGGCGCCTGAGCGTAAAGCGCTGCAACGTTCCGGCCTCGAGCCCGGCGAGCAGCGAGATCAAGGCGGCGACGAACGAGATCATGCCGCCGGACGCACCATAAATGGTCATCACCGTTTCGATGCCGATCGAGATCGCGAGATAGAGCGCCAGCACGAGCCACAGCCGGCGCCACAGCATCCATAGCGGGGTCAGCAGGAAGGCCCACCAGTGAAAGGCGTCGCGGACGAATGCGAAGCGTGCCGGGTCAGCCAATGCTCCCGGAGTCCGCACCGGCGGCTCATGAACGGTATAGACAGGCATCTGCTTTGAACTGCTACTTTTCAGCCCCGAGGCAAATCGCCTCAGATCCCGATCGTTATTTAGTTACTGAGAGTGCCCTTCGTCGAGGGTACCTCGTTCGCCGCCCGCGGATCGATGGCGACGGCCGTGCGCAAGGCTCGCGCCAGGCCCTTGAAGCAGGATTCGGCGATATGATGATCGTTGCCGCCATAAAGGGTGGCGACATGCAGCGTGACCGCAGCATTCATGGCAAAGGCCTGGAACCATTCCCGCACCAGTTCGGTATCGAACGGGCCGATTTTGGCGCGGCCGAAGTCGGCCTTGAACACCAGGAACGGCCGCCCGGATATGTCGAGCGCGACGCGGGTCAGCGTCTCGTCCATCGGCATATGCACGCTGGCATAGCGGGTGATGCCCTTCATATCGCCGAGCGCCTGCTTCACCGCCTGGCCGAGCGCGATGCCGACGTCCTCGGTGGTGTGATGATGATCGATATGCAGATCGCCCTTGGCCTTGATGGTGAGGTCGATCCGCGAATGCCGCGCCAACAGATCGAGCATATGGTCGAGGAAGCCTATCCCGGTCGCGATCGAGGACGCGCCGGTGCCGTCGAGATCGACCGCGACCTCGACATCGGTTTCCTTGGTCTTCCGTTTCACGAATGCCTTGCGCATCGTGGTCTCCAGGGCCTCGGCAGGTACCGCGAGGCAGCGCCGCGCGCCTTTTAACAGGGGTTCATGCGCCCCGCCAACCTTTCCCGCCAGCCTCCATGCGTGGATTTGCAATGCCGGCGGCCAACTCCTAAATCATGGTTTAACCGCAGCTTTTCCGGCACAAGACAGCCTGCAAGACACCCCAAATGACGACTCCTGAAATTGGCCAATCCGGCCTCTGGCACGGCACGACAATCCTCACCGTCCGCAAGGGCGGGGTGGTCGCCGTCGGCGGCGACGGCCAAGTCTCGCTCGGCCAAACTATCGTCAAAGCCAATGCCAAGAAGGTGCGCCGGCTCGGCAAAGGCGACGTGATCGGCGGCTTTGCCGGTGCCACCGCCGATGCCTTCACCTTGTTCGAACGGCTTGAATCCAAGCTCGAACAGTATCCCGGCCAGCTCACCCGCGCCGCCGTCGAACTCGCCAAGGACTGGCGCACCGACCGCTATCTGCGCCGGCTCGAAGCCATGATGATCGTCGCCGACAAGGACGTGTCGCTCGTCCTCACCGGCACCGGCGACGTGCTCGAACCCGAAGCCGGCATTGTTGGCATCGGTTCCGGCGGTAATTACGCGCTTGCCGCGGCGCGGGCGCTCGCCGACGGGCCGCTCGACGCCGAAGCCATCGTGCGCCGCTCGCTCGATATCGCCGCCGACATCTGCGTCTATACCAATCGCAATGTGACCATCGAGATCTTGAAGACGTGACCGACTTCTCTCCCCGCGAAATCGTTTCCGAGCTCGACCGCTTTATTGTCGGCCAGGCCGACGCCAAGCGCGCCGTCGCCATCGCCTTGCGCAATCGCTGGCGCCGCCTGCAGCTCGACGACCGGCTGCGCGAAGAAGTCTTGCCAAAGAATATTCTGATGATCGGGCCGACCGGCGTCGGCAAGACCGAGATCTCGCGCCGCCTCGCCAAGCTCGCCGGCGCGCCGTTTCTCAAGGTCGAGGCGACCAAGTTCACCGAGGTCGGCTATGTCGGGCGCGACGTCGAGCAGATCGTGCGCGATCTGGTCGAAATCTCCATCACCTTGACGCGGGAAAAAAAGCGCAAGGACGTCAAGACGCGCGCCGAGAAAGCCGCCGAGGATCGCGTCCTCGATGCTTTGGTCGGCGCCAATTCCAGCGCTTCGACCAAGGAAGCGTTTCGCAAAAGGCTGCGCACCGGCGAGCTCGACGACAAGGAAATCGAAATCGAGGTACAGGCGGCGGGCAGCGGCATGCCGATGATCGATATTCCCGGCATGCCCGGCGCGCAGATGGGCGCGATTTCGATCGGCGATATTTTCGGCAAGCTTGGCGGCGGCCGGACCAAGACGCGGCGCGTCACGGTTCACGATTCCTACGAGATTCTGATCAACGAGGAATCGGACAAGCTGCTCGACACCGAGCAATTGACGCATGAAGCTATCAAAATCGTCGAGAATAACGGCATCGTCTTTCTCGACGAGATCGACAAAATTTGCGTGCGCGAGGGCCGCGCCGGCGCCGACGTGTCGCGCGAAGGCGTGCAGCGCGATCTGTTGCCACTGATCGAAGGCACCACGGTCGCCACCAAGCACGGCTCGGTGAAGACCGATCACATCCTGTTCATTGCCTCGGGCGCATTCCATATCTCAAAGCCGTCCGACCTGTTGCCCGAACTGCAAGGCCGGCTGCCGATCCGCGTCGAGCTGAAACCGCTCACGCGGGACGATATGCGGCGCATCCTCACCGATCCCGAAGCCTCGCTGATCAAGCAATACATCGCGCTGATGGCGACCGAAGGCGTAACGCTCGAATTCTCCGAGGACGCGATCGACGCCGTGGCCGATGTCGCGGTGGCGGTGAATTCAAGCGTGGAGAATATCGGCGCGCGGCGCTTGCAGACGGTGATGGAGCGCGTGCTCGACGAGGTATCGTTCGCAGCATCGGACCGTTCGGGCGAGACGGTGAAGGTCGACGCCGATTACGTGCAGAAGCACGTCGGCGATCTGGCGAAGAACGCCGATCTCAGCCGGTTTATTCTGTAATTATTGCGGTGAGTTATTCCGTGACTGGCGCGAGCAGATGCTCGAGCCGGGCGCTGGCCGGTTCGATTTCGGCGCGCTTCTCGCGATCGATCTCGCGGATCGTCGCCATCCACCGTTCGACTTGATCCAACATCCGCAAATCGCGCGCCGCTTTGGTCTGCGACGTGAAGGTGTCGGTCATGACGCGTACTACTCCCACAACGTTCGAAGCGTCATGGTCGCAGGAGAAGTTGGCCAATTCTTGCAGAATGTTTGGCCTACTTATTATTAAGGTTAACGAATGCTACTCATGAATCTTGTCAGCGAATCTTGCGCAATCGCACGTAAAGCGCGCCTTGCCCGCCATGGGTAACGTGGGCTTCGTCGAAACCGACGATAAAACGACGGAACTCCGGTAGCGCGAGCCAGAGCGGAACTTGCCGCCGCAATACGCCGCGCTCACGCTCGGTGTCTCGCGCCGAGCTTCCTTTCCCGGTCACGACGAGAACGAGGCGCGCGCCGTTTGCCTGCGCGCGCCGCAAGAAGTGAATAAGCGCGTCATGCGCCTCGCTTTGCGTTTTGCCGTGCAGATCGATCTTCGCATCGATCGTGTCGCGACCGCGGGCGACGCGTTGCTTCTGCCGCTTGTCGAGCGGCGCGAGCGGCGGCGGCTTTTTCGTTGGCGGCGCAGGCGGCTGATGGGGTCTCGGAGCGCGTTGCGGCGCGGGCTTTGTTTCATCCGCCGTGGGCGCGGCTTTAACCGCCCTTTTCGCCTTGGCCTTGCTCGGTCGCAACGGCTTGATCGAACGCGCAACGCCGATCCAAAGCGCTTCTTCCTCTTCGCTCAATCGGCGGCGGCTCATTGTTTGGGTCGCGTCTTGGCTTTTGCTTTCGGCGCGGGCGCTATGCTTGCCGTGGGCAGGGTCGCCGGCTTCGGCTCCGGCAAAGGCACGTCCTGCACGGTCGCTCCGTCCGGCACTGTCGGATCTTCCATGGTGCTGGTGGCAAAGCTGAACGGGCCCGGCCGCTCGGGCGGCAACGGCGTATCGCGTCCCGCTTCGACCGGATCGAGCGCGCGCGGCAACAGCATGAAAAAGTCGCCCGAATTCTTGATGCGCCCGGCGGTGCGCGCGGCCTCGTCGCCGGCGCCGAAATAAATATCGGCACGCGCCGGGCCGACGATGGCGGAACCGGTGTCCTGCGCCACGACGAGGCGATCGAATTTGGTCGCCGCCTTTTCCGCCGCGATCGGCAGATCGGCGGCGATGAAGAACGGCATGCCATAGATATGCAGCGAATGATCCACGGCGATCGAGCGGCCGGGCATCAACGGCACGCCCTCGGCGCCGATGGCTTCGTCCTCGGTTGCGAGATCGGTGATGCGGAAGAACACGTAGGATTTGTTGGCGCGGCGCACGTCCTTGGCCTGATCCGGATTGGCTTCCATCCAATCGCGGATGCTTTGCATCGACACCTGGTCCTTGGTCAGCGCCTTCATGTCGACCAGCACACGGCCGACCGGCGTGTAAGGCCAGCCATTGTGGGAATCGTAATTGACGCGGAGAATTGTGCCGTCTTCGAGCCGGATGCGGGCCGAGCCTTGAATCTGGGCGAACAGCACGTCGACCGGGTCGTGCAGATAGCAGATTTCCAAATGCCAGCCGTCGAGCGCGCCGTCCTCGATCTCGGCGCGCGTGTAATAGGGCACGATCTTGCGGCGGCCAACGCGGCGGCCGACAAAGATACCCTTGCTCGGAAAAACGTCGCCGAGCTTGCGCCGGCCAGAGACGACGAGGTTGGGCGGCCGTCGATAGAGCGGCGCGTTGAATTCGCCGGTCGGCACGCGCGACCCGTCGATAATCGGCTCGTAATAGCCGGTAAGGAATCCGGCGGTATCGCCGAGCTTGTCGATGTGCAGCGGGCGGAAATTGTCTTCGAAGAATTTTTTCGCGCCGTCATCGTCGAGCGGGATGG
Source organism: uncultured Alphaproteobacteria bacterium (assembly GCA_963761185.1). Taxonomy (GTDB): domain Bacteria; phylum Pseudomonadota; class Alphaproteobacteria; order Rhizobiales; family Xanthobacteraceae; genus BOG-931. The sequence goes on along the minus strand of CAVXFY010000009.1, from coordinate 1,022,691 downwards.
CCGCCTGCGCGCGATCGCAGATATCCCGGAGCGCCGCGGCGATTCCCGTCAGTTGGACACTCCGGCTGACGTGCCTGGCGTTGCTGCGCTGTTTGACGTTGAGCGCGCGGCAGCTCGACAGATAGGCTGCAAACGCCGCTTCGTGATCGTCGCTATCCCACCCCAGCAGATCGGTCCAATCGACAGGTTCGTATTGGGTATCGGGAAATTTGATCGGTTGCTGCTCTTCTCCGTGCGCCGGGCTTTGCGCCGTCGGCGTAAGGACGGCGAGACCCACAAGCAGGATCAGCAGGCTGACGCCCCGACGCAACGCCGTCATTGACCTCACTGCCCGGCTTCGGTCGCAACCACTTTCCAATTGGGATCGCGCGAGGAGATATCGCGCGCGAAGGTCCAGACATCCGTGACGTCGGTGACCTTTTCGGCGTTGCCGTCGATCACGGCGCCTGAATGGTCGCGTGTCGCGGAAATGAGTTTCGAGATGAAGCGGACGGTGATCTGTGCGGTACGGTTGCGCAGCTCGGCGGCGGTGACGGTGGAACCCTCGATAGAAACAAAGCGCGACTCGGCGGTCTCGTTGCGGCGCTCGCGCTCGGTGATCGCGGCATCGAAGCCGTCAAACACTTCGCGGGACAAGAGATTGCGCAATTGACGGCGATCACCGCCGGCAAACGCCGTTACGATCATCTCGTAGGCCGCGCGCGCGCCGGCGATGAAATGCTTGCCGTCGAAGCCCGGATCGGTGGCGGCGATGGCATCAAGCCCCGCGGCGGCGGCGGAGCCTGCTTCGATAATATCTTTCCAGCGGTCGGCCGAGCTTTCCGGGGCCGTTTCCGCGGGCCGCGGCGCGACATCGGCTGGACGCTGCGGCATCGGCACCACCTTGTCGATCGGCCGGCGGATCGCGTCCTGCGGCGAATACGGATCGTAAGGCGGCCGCTCGCGGCCGGTGCGTTGGCCCAAGACGCTACGCAGGCGCAGGAAAATGAACACCGCGAGCGCCAGGAAAATGATGGTGTAGATGTCGAACACGTCGGGCATTCTTTCGGTGTCGCTCGTCTTTTGTCGCTTGGCTTGGGACAGCTCGTGTTGAGACAGCACCCTTTCAGCGCAACCTCGGGCGAATCAGGCTAGCGGTTCAAACCGGCCGCACGAGAAACCCCGGATCCATCCGCTCTATCTAGGCACGCGTCCATGTAAGTGCACGTCTAAAAGCATCCAATAACCTCGGATCATGACCTTAGCGTGCCGGGGCAGAACATTAAACGATCAACGTCGCCGCGTCGACAAAGGAAGCGGCCTTCCCGTGACGGGCTTTTAGGCAAATCCCGCGATTTTCCCGCCTTTAACGGCCCCCATGACCGCTTTCAGGGCCGCCGCCATGACCGTCTTCATGGGCCCGCGGTGTGGCATTGTTCGCCCCTCGCCCCTGTGTTAGCCAAGCCCCGGCCAATCTGCCAAATGATACCGCCAGCGCGCCGTAAAGCCCGCGGGCGCAGCCGGAGATGAGTATGTCAGCGACCAATGGTGGCCCCGATCCGCAGGTCGGCATGCCGCAAATGCCGATGGTGCAGATCGGCATCGTCATGCAATATGTGAAGGATTTCTCCTTCGAGAATCCGAACGCCCCGCGTTCAATGGCGCCCAGCACGCAACAGCCGGCCATCAACATCAATATCGCGGTTGAAGCCGCGCCGCTGACCGAGACCGACTGCGAAGTGACCCTGCGGCTCGACGGTCGCGCGGAATCTCAGGGCATGCTGCTGTTCGGCTTCGAGCTTCTCTATGCCGGCGTATTCCGCATTCTCAACGTGCCGCCGGAAAGCTTGCAGCCGACCGTGATGATCGAGTGCCCGCGGCTGCTGTTTCCGTTTGCGCGCGAAATCATCGCCACTGCGACACGCAATGGCGGCTTTCCGCCGTTGTTGCTGGAGCCGGTCGATTTCGTGACGCTGTATCGTCAGCGGCTCGCTGCTTCGCAACCTGCGACGCCATTTTCGGCAAATCCGAACTAATCCAGACCGACGTAATCGCGCCAGATCGCGTTTTCGCCGAGCGTTGCGATGAAGCGCCGATGCGCGGCGCGTTCTTCTGCGGACACGCGCGGCGACAGCGGCGCCGACCGCTCGCGCACCACTATCGCCTCGCCGGCGACGCGGATCGGCTCGGCGGTTTGCGACAGAACGAGTTGCGCCTGCCGCGCGCCGATCAGCTCGATATAAACTTCGGCCAGAAGCTCGGCATCCAGCAGCGCGCCGTGCTTGGTGCGCCGCGAATTGTCGATCGAATAGCGCACGCACAGATCGTCGAGCCGGTTGGCGCCGCCCGGATGCTTGCGGCGCGCCAGCAAAAGCGTGTCGACGATCCGGTCGCGGCCGACAGCGCCGCGGCCGGCGCGTTCGAGCTCGGCGTTGAGGAAGCCGAGATCGAACATGGCGTTGTGAGCGACCAGCGCGGCCTCGTCGCCGAGGAAAGCAATCAGCTCGTCGACCTTGGCGGCGAACAGCGGCTTGTCCTTGAGAAAATCGATCGACAGGCCGTGAACGTTGAAGGCCTGTTCCGGCATGTCGCGTTCCGGATTGAAGTAGCAGTGGAATGTCTTACCGGTCGGGAACCGGTTGACGAGCTCGATGCAGCCGATTTCGACCAGTCGATCGCCTTGGAACGGATCGAGGCCGGTGGTTTCGGTATCGAAGACGATCTCGCGCATGGGAATTCAGTCTAGCCTGGAACCATGTTGTCGAACTCGGCCGCGAATCACCGCGGTCGCTGCGGCAGTTTAGCCACCTTTTGCAGAATATCGCGGATTTGCGCACGCGCGTGATCCAAACTCTGTGAGCTATCGACAACAAAATCGGCGCGGCGGCGTTTTTCGGCGTCGGGCATCTGCTTGGCGAGGATAGCTGCGAGCTTATCGTCCGTCATGCCGGGCCGTTCGAAGGCGCGCTGACGTTGGATTTCAGCGGGCGCCGAGACGACGACGACGGCATCGCAACGGCGATCCGCCTGGGTTTCGAACAATAGCGGCACATCGAGCACCACGACCTTGACGCCTCCCGCGCGCGCCTCAGCGATGAATTCTTCGCGCGATGCCGTGACCATCGGGTGAACGATGGCTTCGAGCCGCGCCAGCGCCATTTTATCGTTGAGCACCATTGCGGCAAGCTTGTTGCGATCGACCTTGCCGCCCGCGGTCGAACCTGGAAACGCCTGCTCGATGAGCGGCGTCGCCTCGCCCTCATAGAGGGCATGCACGACGGCGTCGGAATCGTGCACCGGCACGCCCTCCTCGGCAAAGAATTTCGCCGCTGTCGACTTGCCCATGCCGAGCGAGCCGGTCAGACACAGCACGAATGGTTGCTCATCGCTCACTTGTCTGTTCACTTGTACGTTTATTTGGCAAGACATCCTCGTTGCCGCAAAAACTCAAGCGCCTGCAGGAGCGGCAGGCCCAATACGGTGAAATAATCGCCGTCGACACGCTCGAAGAGTTGAATGCCAAGGCTCTCCAACTGATAACCGCCGACGCTAACCGTCGCGGCCACCCCCGCGGTCTTAAGATAAAGATCGAGAAACTTTTCCGAAAACGTGCGCATGGTCAGCCGCGCCACGCCGACATAGTCGAACACTACCGCACCGCTCTCGACAAAGGCGATAGCCGAATGAAGCTCATGCGTCCGGCCGGACAGCGCACGAAGCTGCGCGCGCGCCGCGGCAATATCGGTGGGCTTGGAAAAACGCTCGGCGCCGAGAGCGAGCGTCTGGTCGGCGCCGAGCGTCAGACGCCCGGGATGAGATATCGCTACTGCGCGCGCTTTCTCCCGCGCCAAGTGGGCGGCAATCGCGCCGGGCGCTTGCGAGGCGGCATCGCCTTCCAGTCGCCGTTCGTCGAGATCAGCAGGACATACATCGATCAGAATGCCGGCACCTTCAAGTAGCGTCCGCCGGACCTTGCTGCGCGAGGCCAGGACAAGCGGCTTGTCGGCAAGCCACAGCGATTTCACGATGCCCGCTGCCTGCGGCGTTCGGCGAGAAAAGCAAGCACTGCGGCTGCGGTTTCTTCGATCGAGCGCCGCGTTACGTCGATCACCGGCCAATTGTGCCGGCTGCACAATTTGCGCGAGGCGGCGATTTCCGCGGTCACGGCGTCACGATCGATATATTGGTCGTCCTGGCGCTCCACTTTGAGGCCGAGGAGCCGGTTCTGCCGGATCTGCACGATCCGCTCCGGTGTGGCAAACAGCCCCACGACCAGCGGATTCTTAAGCCGCTCGACATGCGGCGACAGAGGCACACCTGGCACCAAGGGAACATTGGCGGTTTTGACGCCGCGATTAGCAAGATAAATCGAGGTCGGTGTCTTTGACGTGCGCGACACACCGAGAAGAACGACATCGGCCTCTTCAAGGTCATCGGCCTGCTGACCGTCGTCGTGCAGCATCGTGTAATTGAGCGCGTCGATGCGGCGGAAATACTCGGCATTTAGCGTATGCTGGGCGCCGACTTTGTGGGTCGAACTCGGCGCCGAGATAGGCCTGAAACAAGTGCAGCACCGGCCCCAATACCGACAGGCATGGCAGACCGAGCTCGCGGCATTTGCCCTCGAGCTTTTCGACCAGGGTTTTCTCGAGCAGTGTGTAGAGGATGATTCCGGGCGATTCCTCGATCTCGGTCAGCACTCGGTCGAGCTGTTTGACTGTCCGTACCAGAGGATAGACATGCTCGACCGGCATGACTTTGGCATATTGTGCGGCCGCCGCCCGGCCGACGGCGATCAAGGTCTCACCGGTCGCGTCGGAGATCAGGTGCAGGTGGAAATAGCTGGGCGCGTCGGCCATCGAAAGCGTCTGGAGCCAGTTGGACAACCTGTCGACAATTAGGGAGAAGGCCACGGCTTGCCGGGGGGTGCAAGTCAAATGGGTGCGTAACCCGCAATCCTGTCCACATCCCTGCCACGCGGGAGTAAAGTTTTGGGGCTCGACCTTGTCAGTGGTGAAATGTGGACAAAGACTGCAAAGCTCTGTCGAGAGTCGTCGCCGATTGCCAATTTGCTTGCTTATGCGACGCTAACCTTCCGCCGCACTTGGCTGTGGGGATATGTGGGTAAGCCGCAAATTGCCTGTGAGCGCAAACCTATGAGTCCTATCAACCGTCTAAACACTACAACAGATTCTAAGAATCTATTTGAGTTGGGAAAGAAGCGTGGCGGATAACCGGAGTACAAAACCTCTGCTTCGTGTTCTCGGAGGCGAGCGACGCGCAATCCCTCCAATTTGGCTGATGCGTCAGGCAGGACGATACCTTCCCGAATACCGGGCCATTCGCGAGAAGTGCGAGAGCTTTCTCAATCTGTGCTTTAATCCGAAATTGGCGGCCGAAGTGACGTTGCAGCCGATCCGCCGCTTCGGTTTCGATGCAGCAATCTTGTTTTCCGATATCCTGGTTGTGCCGCATGCGCTCGGACAGCGGGTGACATTCGAAACTGGCGAAGGACCACGGCTTGATGCGCTTGATGGACCCGGATCGCTCAATCGCTTGCGTGCGGAGATCGACCACGGTGTGCTTGCACCGGTCTATGAGGCGATCGGTGTGGTCAAAGGGCAATTGCCGGCCAATATCGCGCTGTTAGGCTTTTGCGGCGCACCGTGGACTGTGGCGACCTACATGGTGGCGGGTTTTGGCACCAGCGAGCAGATTCCGGCGCGCCTTTTTGCTTATCGTCATCCCGACGCTTTCAGAACGCTGATCGATATCCTGGTCGAGGCCTCAGCTGTTTATTTGATTCGACAATTTGAATCTGGTGTTGATGCGGTGCAGATTTTCGATACTTGGTCAGGCGTGTTACCGCCCGGTGAATTCGAAACCTGGTGCGTGGAGCCTTGCGTCAAAATCATCGCTGCGGTTCGCGCCAAAATTCCAGGCGCCAAGATCATCGGGTTTCCACGCGGCGCGGCAACCAAGCTTGAGCGTTATGTTGAAAAAGTTTCGGTCGATGCGGTCGGGCTCGATTGGATGATCGAGCTTGGCTTTGCGCGCGATCGCGTTCAGACTAGGCGTCCGGTTCAGGGCAATCTCGATCCGTTGGTACTGCTTGCCGGCGGCAAGGCACTCGATCGCGCCGTCGATGCGATTGCAGCAGCGTTCGCGTCCCGACCGTTTATCTTCAATCTCGGCCACGGCATCCTGCCGGAAACGCCGATCGCGCATGTCGAACGGCTGATCGCGCGCGTGCGGGGAAGCTGAGTTCAGGTAAGTTGGATCGATGACATACCAATGGATCAAAGCTTTCCACATCATCGCCGTCATCGCCTGGATGGCGGGGATGCTGTATCTGCCGCGGCTGTTTGTCTATCACTGCGCGGCGGAGAAGGGTTCGGTCCAGTCGGAAACCTTCAAGGTGATGGAGCGCCGGCTTTTGCGCGGCATCATCAATCCGGCGATGATCGCGACCTGGCTTTTGGGGCTTTGGCTCGCCTGGAACGGACCTGATTCTCACTACGGCTGGTTCGCCGCGCCGTGGTTTCACGCCAAACTGGCGCTTGTTCTCGCGCTTTCGGCGGTGCATGGGCTGTTCGCGCGCTGGACCAAGGCCTTTGGCCGCGACGAAAACCGGCACACCTCTATATTCTATAGAATTATCAATGAGGTACCGACGATTATTATGATCGCTATTGTCATTCTCGCGGTGGTGAAACCGTTCTAATCTTCACGCGTTGCCTACTGAAATATCGGCCTTGCCGCTTGTCGGCACTTGCCTGAACTGCAGTCTTTTCCTATCTTACGGCCATCCCACCAAACGTAGGCGGATGCAGTTGCGTTCTGGCTCCAGTGAATTGGAGCCGCCTGTGCATCAGGTCCGGGGCCCCCAAGCCCCTCTCCACGCAAAGATCTGCTGCAAAAAGTCCCTGCTGCCACAAGACCTTCTGCAAAAAGACCTACGACCTTCCTTAAGCCAGCGGCCCCGTAGCCAAATTCTGCCGCTAGGCCAATTTCCACAGGACATTCTATGCGTGAAATGAAACTACAAGAGCTCAAGACCAAGACGCCGGCTGAGCTCGTCACTTTTGCCGAGGAGCTCGAGGTCGAAAACGCCTCGACGATGCGCAAGCAGGAGCTGATGTTCGGCATCCTCAAGCAGCTCTCGGCGCGTGAGACCGACATCGTCGGCGAAGGCGTCGTCGAGGTTCTGCCGGACGGCTTCGGCTTTCTTCGCTCGCCGGAAGCGAACTACCTGCCCGGGCCTGACGATATTTACGTGTCTCCCTCGCAGATCCGCCGCTTTGGACTGCGGACCGGCGATACGATCGACGGCCATATCCGCAGCCCCAAAGAGGGCGAACGCTATTTCGCCCTGCTCAAGGTCAATTCACTGAATTTCGAGGATCCCGAAAAGGCCCGCCACAAGGTCAATTTCGATAACTTGACGCCGCTCTATCCCGACGAGTGGCTGAAGATGGAATTCGAGGATCCGACCAAGAAGGACCTCTCGGCCCGCGTCATCGACATCGTGGCACCCGTCGGCAAGGGCCAGCGCGCGCTGATCGTGTCGCCGCCGCGTACCGGCAAGACCGTGCTGCTGCAGAACATCGCCCACTCGATCACGCACAATCACCCGGAGTGCTATCTGATCGTGCTTCTGATCGACGAGCGGCCGGAAGAAGTGACCGACATGCAGCGCTCGGTGAAAGGCGAGGTCGTGTCCTCGACCTTCGACGAGCCGGCGGTGCGCCACGTGCAGGTCGCCGAGATGGTGATCGAGAAGGCGAAGCGCCTGGTTGAGCACGGCCGCGACGTCGTCATCCTGCTCGACTCGATTACCCGTCTCGGCCGCGCCTACAACACGGTCGTGCCATCCTCCGGCAAGGTGCTCACCGGCGGTGTCGACGCCAATGCCTTGCAGCGTCCGAAGCGCTTTTTCGGCGCGGCGCGCAATATCGAGGAAGGCGGCTCGTTGACCATCATCGCCACCGCTTTGATCGATACCGGCAGCCGCATGGACGAAGTGATCTTCGAAGAGTTCAAAGGCACCGGCAATTCGGAATTGATCCTCGACCGCAAGGTCGCCGATAAGCGCACCTTCCCAGCCATGGACATCACCCGCTCCGGCACCCGCAAGGAAGAGCTCCTGGTGCCGCCGGATCAGCTCAAGAAAATGTACGTGCTGCGCCGCATCCTCAATCCGATGGGCACCATGGACGCCATGGACTTCCTGTTGGACAAGCTGCGCAACACCAAGAACAACAGCGAATTCTTCGAACTCGATGAATACGTAAGTCGAGCGTGTCAGGCGGCGGGGCTTTTAGCCCCGCCCGGAATCCCGCCCAAGAATCCCGAGCATCTTTGTGGCTCTGGCCGGCGTCGCGCGTGTCAAGTTCAGCGCGGTGTCGGGATCGACAAAGCACATGCCGCCCTTGCCGATGGCGTTCTCGCACTGGGCCTCGGTCGTATAGCCGCATTCGATGACGGCGTTGTCGTGGGTGGCGTAGCCGCACCACTCGTCGGCCTTTGCGCCGGTTGTTGATAGCGCAGCGAGGGTAGCCGCTAAAGCGATCCCGTATCGGATCTCTTGCCGCATGATCTCGGTCTCCACATCGATCTCTTGATCGTTCTCTTGGCGCGCCCCACGGCTTCCATAAAGCACGAAATGTGCCTGGACCGAGGCGTCAAGAATGTCGCACCGGGTCGGTGGCGGTATTCATGCCGGCGATCAGCTCGGCAGGCGTCAGCACCGGCATTGAACACGCCTCGCCGACGCAGACGAACGCTTGCGGCTCCTTGACTGCCGCGATTTTGGCGCGGGCCGGGTGGGCTTGCGGCAGCGCTGTGGCGGACGGCGCGTGAAGCACAATGCGATCGAGTAGACAAAAGCGGCGCGCCGCGGCAAGGAGCGCGTGCGCGCCCTCGCCCTCCCCGGTCACCACGATCTCGACAGCGCGCAGCCGCAGATCGATGGCGTTGAGCAGCGCCATATGCATGTAGAGATTTTCGGCGATCTGCGGCGCAATGGCGCCGATCAGCCGGTCGGCGTTGTCGCGCCAGGCATCGTCGCCGGCGAGAACCGCGAGCCGGATCAGGTTCTGCGCGGCGACCGCGTTGTGATTCGGTGTCGCTTCATCCGTCGTTGCCGCAGGCCGGATCACGAGCCCTTCCGCGTCGGCGGCGGTGAGATAATAGGTCCCAGTCTCGGCATTGGCGTAGTCGCGGTCGAGGGCGTGCTGCCAAGCGAGCGCGCGTTCGAGACAACTGGGTTTGCCGGTCGCTTCATAGAGCGCGAGCGCAGCGCGGATCATCGCCGCGAAATCGGACGCGAGCCCCGGAAATTTGAGCTTGGCTTCGCGCCAGGAATGGCCGAGCCGATCCCCGCGCGTCATCGTGTGCGCGACGAAATGGAAGGCGCGTGACGCGAGTTCGATCCAGGACGGCTCGTCGAAAACGAGTCCGGCATGGGTGAGCGAAGCGATCATCAACCCGTTCCAGTCGGCGAGCACTTTATCGTCGAGGCCCGGACGCACGCGCGTGGCGCGGACGGCAAGAAGCTTGTCACGCAAGGCTGAAAGCCGCGCTTCGTCGGCGTCGCCGCGCGGCAATGGTTTGAGGCGATTGAGAATATTGTGGCCCTCGAAATTGCCGGCCGGCGTCACGTCGTAATGGCGCGCGAAGAATTCGCCGTCTTCGATGCCGAGATGTTCGATCACCTCGTCATAGGACCAGACGTAGAACTTGCCTTCCTCGCCTTCCGAATCGGCGTCGAGCGAAGCCGAGAAGCCGCCCTCGCCGGTTGTCATTTCGCGCGTGAGCCAGGTCACGGTTTCGCCGGCGCGCTGCCGGTAAAGCTCTTTGCCGTTGCGCTGATAAGCGACCGCCAGCAATTCAAGAAGCTGCGCGTTGTCGTAGAGCATTTTCTCGAAATGCGGCACGAGCCAGCGTTCGTCGACCGAGTAACGCGAAAATCCGCCGCCGAGATGATCATAGATGCCGCCCTCGCAAATATGGTCGAGGCTGATCTCGACGGCGGCGAAATAACGCGCCTCGCCGGTGCGCAGGCCGCCGCGCCAGAGCAGTTCAAACAAAGCCGCCTGCGGAAATTTCGGCGCGCCGCGAGTGCCGCCGTTCACCGGATCGATGATGCCGCCAAGCTGACGCGCCGCGCTGTTCAATCCGTCGACGCCGATCGTCGCGCCGACACCGCTGCGCGCGGTTGCGGCGAGTTCCGCCATCAGCGCTGCGCGGTTCTGTTCGATCTTCGCCGGCTCTTCGCGGAATAGCCGCGCGACCTCGCGTAACACGTCGACAAAGGCCGGCTTGCCGTAGCGGGACGTCTTTGGGAAATAAGTGCCTCCCCAAAACGGCTCGCCGTCCGGCGTGAGAAACATGGTCAGCGGCCAGCCGCCGTGCTCGCCGAGATGATGCAGTGCCGACATGTAGATCTGATCGATGTCGGGCCGTTCCTCGCGATCGACTTTGATGTTGACGAAGAGTTCGTTCATGACGCGCGCGGTGGCATCGTCCTCGAAACTCTCGTGCGCCATCACGTGGCACCAGTGACAGGCGGCATAGCCAACCGAAAGCAGAATCGGCTTTTGACTTTGTTTCGCCGCGGCCAGCGCCTCCGGGCCCCAGGCCCACCAATCGACCGGGTTGTCCTTGTGTTGCAGGAGATAGGGGCTCGTCTCTTGGGCGAGACGATTTTGCTGCGACGACGGAGTCGGGTGCTGCGAAGTTGACATGAGCACACGGTAGCAGGTAGCGCCGCATGGCGCGAAGCGCCGATAACACGATGACTGCACAACTAAAGTCATGGCCAATAAGATAATGGCCGATGAGAGATATGGCCGATCGTTCCACGATATTCGCTCTGTCGTCGGGCCGCCCGCCGGCGGCTATCGGCGTCGTGCGCGTATCGGGGCCGCAGGCGGGCGTCGCGCTTGAGAAGCTCATCGGTCGCGTGCCGCAGCCGCGGAAGGCGGCTTTGGTCCGGGTGCGCGATCCGGCGAACGGCGAGCCGATCGACGAGGCTTTGGCGCTGTGGTTTCCGGGTCCGCAGAGCGAGACCGGCGAAGACGTGGCCGAATTGCAATTGCACGGCGGTCACGCGGTCATTGCCGGCGTGCTCGATGCGCTCGGGACCATTCCCGGTTGCCGTCTCGCGGAGCCAGGCGAGTTCACGCGCCGAGCCTTTGAAGCGGGTCGGCTCGATCTGACTGCCGTTGAAGGGCTTGGCGACCTGATTGCCGCTGAAACGCCGGCACAACGGCGGCAGGCCTTTCGCCAATTAAAGGGTCTGATCGGTGACCGCGCCGAAGCCTGGCGCCGGCGATTGATCGAGGCGCTGGCGCTGGTCGAGGCGCGGATCGACTTTTCGGACGAGGCGGATGTGCCGGAGGATCTGATCGGCCCAGCGCTTCATGCTGCGCAGCAATTACGCAACGAGATTGCAGCAATTTTGGCGGACAAAGGTCGCGGTGAACGGTTGCGGGAAGGACTTGTGGTCGCCATAGCCGGGCCGCCGAATGCTGGAAAATCCACTCTTTTCAACCGTTTGGCGCGGCGGGAGGCGGCGATTGTGTCGCCTTTTGCGGGCACCACACGCGATGTCATCGAGGTGCATCTCGATCTCGAAGGTTATCCGGTCACTCTTCTAGACACGGCTGGGATCCGAGATAGTAACGAACCCGTCGAGCTAGAGGGCATGCGACGGGCGCGCGAGGGGGCGGCTTCGGCGGATGTGGTGCTTTGGGTCGTTGATATCGCAGCGAGAGCTGAGGGCGATGGAGAGCTCGGGTTGGGACTCGGCCCGGCCGAAGTTTGGCGGGTTGAAAACAAGATAGATCTGATAGGTGGAAAACATCAGGAGAACAATAGTTTATCAAGAAATGAATTGAGATTCATTTATTCAATTTCGGCGGGGCGGGGAACCGGGGTTGAGGCGATCATTACCGGCCTTGCCGATTACGCGCGTTCGTTTTTTTCCGCGGCCGAGTCGGGCATCGTGACTCGGGCGCGCCACCGGCGGGCGCTTGAGGACACCGTCGCGGCGCTCGATCGGGCTTTGGCGGAGGGTGCGAAAACCGGCGGCCGCGAAGAGCTGATTGCCGAAGAGCTGCGGAAGGCGGCGACCGTGCTTGGCCGGCTCACCGGGCGGGTCGATGTTGAAGATATTTTGGATGTTATTTTTCGTGATTTCTGCATTGGCAAATAGTTAGCAAAGCGGTCTCTAGGCGTAGTCGCCTGACCCTAATCATCGCCTCGAAATTGCTAAGTAGGCTTAGCATTGTTTCACGTGAAACGTTGAACTCGACGAGTCCTCGCCGAGTCCGGAGCCTCGATCAGGCTTTGACCACGGGTTGGCCCTTGGCTACAACCGCCTCCTCCTCCTTGGAGATTCCGATGGACGGCCGCTTCGATGTGATTGTCGTCGGCGGTGGCCATGCCGGTTGCGAGGCGGCCGGCGCCGCTGCCCGTATGGGCGCGCGCACGGCGCTGGTGACCCAGCACTTTGCGACTGTTGGGGCGATGTCCTGCAACCCCTCCATTGGGGGGCTTGGTAAGGGCCATCTGGTTCGTGAGATCGATGCGCTGGATGGCCTCATGGGCCGCGTGGCCGACGCCGGCGGCATTCAGTTTCGTCTGCTCAATCGCCGCAAGGGACCGGCCGTTCGCGGTCCCCGCGCCCAGGCTGACCGGAAGCTCTATGCCACGGCCATGCAGGCGGCCATCCAGAGCATCTCCAGTCTGACCGTAATTGAAGGCGAGGTGGATGACCTTCTGGCCGACGGGCGCGTCAGCGGCGTTCGGCTGGCCGATGGGCGGCTGTATGGCGCCGGCGCAGTGGTTCTGACGACGGGTACGTTTCTTCGGGGCCTGATTCATATCGGTGAGCGGCAAATTCCGGCCGGTCGGGTCGGGGAGGCGCCGGCCATGGGGCTTTCCGGCACGCTGGAACGGGCTGGGTTTGCACTAGGGCGCCTCAAGACCGGGACGCCGCCGCGCCTCGACGGCCGGACGATCGACTGGAAGGCTCTGGAAATGCAGCCCGGGGACGATCCGGCCGAGCCGTTCTCGATGCTCACAGACCGCATCACCAATCCGCAGATCCAGTGCGCCATCACCCGCACGACGCCGGCGACCCATGAAGTCATCCGGGCGAATGTCCATCGTTCGCCGATGTATTCCGGCCAGATCCAGAGCCGTGGGCCGCGTTACTGCCCGTCGATTGAGGACAAGATCGTCCGTTTCGGCGAGCGCGACGGCCATCAGATCTTTCTCGAGCCGGAAGGCCTCGACGATACGACGGTCTATCCGAACGGCATCTCGACGTCGTTGCCGGAGGAGGTTCAGGCCGCCATCGTGGCGTCGATCCCGGGCCTGGAGCGGGCGCAGATTGTCCGGCCGGGCTATGCCATCGAATACGACCATGTCGATCCCCGCGAGCTGACGCCGGCGCTGGAAACATGCCGTTTGCCGGGGCTTTTCCTCGCCGGTCAGATCAACGGCACGACCGGATATGAAGAAGCCGGCGCCCAGGGCCTAGTCGCGGGCCTCAATGCCGCTGCCAAGGCGGGCGAGGGCGCGCCGATCGTGTTCGATCGCGCCGAAGGCTATCTCGGCGTGATGATCGACGACCTGGTGACGCGCGGCGTCAGCGAGCCCTATCGGATGTTCACCTCGCGCGCCGAATATCGGCTGACGCTGCGCGCCGATAATGCCGATCAGCGGCTCACCGATAGGGGCATCGCGCTCGGCTGCGTCGGCGGCGAACGGGCCCGCAAACACCGCGATAAGACGGCTCTTCTGGATGCCGCGCGCGTTATGGTGCGGTCGCTGGCAGTGACGCCGACTGAGGCCGCGAGACATGGACTTTCGCTGCGGAAGGACGGCCAGCGGCGTACGGCCTTCGAGCTTTTGTCCTATCCGGACCTTGCGGTCTCGGATCTATCGCGGATCTGGCCGGAATTCGCGCAACTTCAGCCCAAGATCGCCGAACAGCTCGAAATCGACGCCAAATACGACGTCTATCTGAGCCGGCAGGCCGCCGATGTTGAGTCCTATCGGCGGGACGAAAGCGTGGTTCTGCCCGATGACCTCGATTACGAGGCGTTGCCGGGGCTTTCCAATGAAGTCCGTTATAAGCTGCAGATCCATAGACCGCGGACCATCGGCCAGGCCGGCCGTATCGACGGCATGACGCCGGCGGCGCTGACTCTGCTCGTGGCGTATGTGCGGCGGCAGAACCGCAAGCCGAATAGTCAGCCGGACCGCGGGGTTGCGTGATGAGCGGGCCCCACCAGGGGAGTAATGCGCGACGCGAAAGACCTGCGCGGGTGAATACAGGTCAGCGAACCAATATCGCCGCGTTGGCTGCGACCCTCGCCGAGGACCGCGCGCGGGCGCTGACGCTCACGCCTGTTTCACGTGAAACATTGGCTCGGCTCGACCGTTTTGTCGAAGTCCTCTTGGAATGGCAACAGCACACCAATCTGATCGCGCCGTCGACCGAACGCGCGATTTGGACGCGTCACATCGCCGATTCCCTGCAGCTTCTGCCGCTCGCGCCGAAGGCCAAAATATGGGTCGATCTCGGTTCCGGCGCCGGTTTTCCCGGTTTGATCATTGCCTGCGCGCTCGCTGACGAGAATAGCGCGGAGGTCCACCTGGTCGAGAGCATCGGCAAGAAGGCGACCTTTCTGCGTGAGGCTGCACGCGCCACTGGCGCACCGGCGGAGGTCCATGCCATGCGCATTGCGGATTTTGCCAAGCGGGCGCCCAAACACCTCGACATCGTCACCGCGCGCGCGTTAGCTCCGCTGCCGAAATTGCTGGCCGAGGCTTATCCGTTGTTGAAAAGAGGCGTCCGAGGACTATTTCCCAAGGGACAAGATGTTGCTATTGAATTGACCGAGGCCGCTAAATGTTGGAACATCTGCGCGACCTTGGCAGAAAGCAGCACCGATCCGAGGTCTCAGATCGTTATCGTCGAAAGCATCGAGCCAAGAGTTAAACCAAGGGTCGAGCCCAGAAGCGGACCGAAACTTTCGCCGTCTCGCAGAAACAACTTGTAGTTGAAAAGCGCTGGATCAGCCGCGATGAATGACACACCCGATCAGACCGTGATTGCATTCCCCGCACCGGACGGCGCGCTCGCCGCGCGGCAGGTCAGGGCGCCCCGCGTCCTCGCCGTCGCTAACCAGAAGGGCGGCGTCGGCAAGACGACAACCGCTATCAATCTGGGCACCGCCCTCGCCGCCATTGGTGAGGATGTCTTGATCATCGATCTCGATCCGCAGGGCAACGCTTCGACGGGTCTCGGCATCGATCGGCGCAGCCGCAATCACTCGACCTACGATGTGCTCACCGGCGAAGCCGCACTCAGGGACGCAATCGTTGCGACCGCCGTTCCGCGACTGCATCTTGCGCCGTCGACGCTCGATCTTTCCGGTCTCGAACTCGAGATCGGCCAATCGCGCGATCGTGCGTTTCGCTTGCGCAGTGCGCTCACGCCGCTGAACACCGTCGGCGGCACACGAATTCACTTACGTGCTCGTCGATTGTCCGCCGTCGCTTAATCTTCTCACCATCAACGCCATGGCGGCGGCGAACGCCATTCTGGTGCCGCTGCAATGCGAGTTCTTCGCGCTCGAAGGTTTGTCGCAATTGCTCAAGACGGTGGAATCGGTGCGCGAGCAGCTCAATCCCGGCCTCACGATTCATGGCATCGTGCTGACCATGTTCGACGCGCGCAACAATCTCTCGGGACAAGTCGTCGCCGACGTGCGCGAGTTCATGGGCGCGAAAGTCTACGACACGATCATCCCGCGCAATGTGCGGGTGTCGGAAGCGCCGTCCTACGGCAAGCCCGTTCTTGTCTATGATCTCAAATGCAGCGGCAGCGAAGCGTATCTGCGCCTCGCCACCGAAATCATCCAGCGCGAAAAAAAGCTCTGTGTTGGGTGAGGGCAGCTTAAGTGAGTGATTTGGGGAAAGCGGCGATGGCGGAAGACGCATCGCGATCGCGACTGGGCCGTGGTTTAGCCGCGCTGATCGGCGAAGTCTCGGCGGAAGCTTCGTCGGAACGCCCGCGCGGTCAGCGGCGGTTGCCGACCGGCTCGCTGCGGCCGAATGCGCGCAATCCGCGCCGCGTATTTTCCAACGTCGAGCTTGACGAGTTAGCCGCTTCGCTGCGCGAGCGCGGCATCATCCAGCCGATTGTCGCGCGGTCGATGCGGGGAGCGAACGACGCCTACGAGATCATTGCCGGCGAACGCCGCTGGCGCGCGGCGCAGCGCGCGGGATTGCACGAAGTCCCCGTCGTTATTATCGAAGCGACGGACGGCGAGGCGCTGCAAATCGCGATCATCGAAAACGTGCAGCGCGCCGATCTCAATCCGCTCGAAGAAGCGGACGGCTATCGCGCTTTGATGGACGAATTCCACAACAGCCAGGACGACATCGCAAAAATCATCGGCAAGAGCCGAAGCCATGTCGCCAATACGCTGCGGCTTCTCAAACTCCCCGAGGCGGTGAAGGCGCATATTCATTCCGGCAAATTGTCCGCCGGGCACGCGCGCATGTTGATCGGTCAACCCAATGCTGAAGAGCTTGCGGAGGAGATCGTCGCGCGCGGCCTCAATGTGCGTCAGGTCGAGGCGATGGCGCGCGACGCCGGCCAAAAGCGCGGCAAGGGCAATGGCCGCGGATTGCAGACGCACGCCGAGAAGAGCGCCGACGTGATCGCGCTCGAGAAGCGACTCTCCGATTCACTCGGCCTCGTCGTGAACATCGAAGACGGTGCCCGCGGCGGCACGCTCAGCATCCGCTACCGCAATCACGATCAGCTCGATGAAGTGCTGCGCCGGCTTGAAAGAAGACACTGAGCGCGATCTGATCTCTTCGAATCAGATTTGCTTGCCGATCTGATTAGGAACATGAATCAAACAACGAAAAAAGCCGGCCCTGATGGCCGGCTTTTTAATTGCGCTACATGCGCGCCTAATTAGTAACGGACCAGCTTTCCGTTCACGCCGTCATAAAGCATGTTATGCGGCAGATAGACATTGACCAGATAGCTGCCGATGAACGGCACGATGCAATCGGCCATGCCCATATAAACTTCACGATAGGTTAGCGGGCGATTGACCGCGACCGTGTAAACAAACGGCGTGGCGACCATGCAGGCGCCTGTGGTGATGCCGTAAGCGCCAAGCGCGGTCACGCGATAGGTGCCCGGATTGCCGTGCTTCTGCCTCAGGGCATAGGCGCCGACGGCGGTGCCGATTCCGATGCCAATGCCGGCAGCCGTCAGACGAGGATCCTGCCCATGACCCCACCAATTCAGGAACGGAAATGCACTGGTATTGCTGGTCGGCTGTGCGCTCGCAGACTGTGGCTGCAATCCGACGACCATGATCAGGGCCAGGGCCGCAAGAATAAACCGCTTCATTTCGAAAACTCCCCCTCCATAGGGTGCGCACCCGAAAAAGGACGCGCAATCGCCACATGGCTAACGGAATTTGAACGAGCCGTCCTGTCCTGTCGAGGACAAGGGCGGTGGATAGCGCATGATTCCGGGTTGCTGTGATTATTTGGCAACCATTTTGCGACCGGCGTCGCACGAGCCAGCCCGGTCGAAAACTCACCCCCCGCTTGAGCGGTAATCGAAGAAGGGCCGTCCGGCCCGCGATGCGTTATTCCGCCGCAGTCTGGCGGGCGCCGAACCGCCGCTCGATGTAATCGATGACGATCTTTTGGAAGTCGGCCGCGACGGTCGGACCGCGCAGCGTCATCGCCTTCTTGCCGTCGATGAAGACCGGCGCCGTCGGTTGCTCGCCGGTGCCCGGCAACGAAATGCCGATATCGGCGTGCTTGGATTCGCCGGGCCCGTTGACGATGCAGCCCATGACCGCGACGTTGAGGCCTTCGACGCCGGGGTAGCGCGTCTTCCATTCCGGCATCGAGTCGCGGATGAATTTCTGGATACTCGACGCCAGCTCCTGGAACGTCGTCGACGTGGTGCGGCCGCAGCCGGGACAGGCGGCCACCAGCGGCACGAAGGTGCGCAGGCCTACGGTCTGCAACAATTCCTGGCCGACTTTGACTTCGAGCGTGCGGTCGCCGTTCGGCTCCGGCGTCAGCGAGATGCGGATCGTGTCGCCGATGCCCTGCTGCAGCAGCACGCCCATCGCGGCCGACGACGCGACGATGCCCTTCGAGCCCATGCCGGCTTCGGTGAGGCCAAGATGCAGCGCGTAATTCGAGCGCCGCGCCAATTCGCCATAGACGCCAATGAGATCCTGCACGGCGGAAACTTTGGCCGAAAGAATGATTTTCGACTGTGGCAAGCCGATTTCTTCGGCGCGCTGCGCCGAGAGCAGCGCCGATTGCACCATGGCCTCGCGCGTCACGTCGCGCGCATCGACCGGACGGTTCGAGCGTGAGTTCTCGTCCATCAGATGCGTCAGGAGTTCCTGATCGAGCGAGCCCCAATTGGCGCCGATGCGCACCGGTTTGTTGTAACGGATCGCGGTTTCGACGATGGCGCCGAACTGCTTGTCCTTCTTTTCCTTGAAGCCGACATTGCCGGGATTGATGCGATACTTGTCGAGCGCCTCGGCGCAGGCCGGATGATCGGCAAGAAGCTTGTGCCCGATGTAATGAAAGTCGCCGACGATCGGCACGTCGACCTTCATCTTGAGCAGCCGCTCCTTGATGTGCGGTACGGCGGCCGCGGCTTCGTCACGGTCCACGGTGATGCGCACGATCTCCGAGCCGGTGCGCGCCAGCGCCGCGACCTGCGTCGCCGTCGCCTCGACATCGGCCGTATCGGTATTGGTCATCGACTGCACCACCACGGGCGCGCCGCCGCCGACGGTCACATTGCCAACCTTGACGGCAACGGTTTGATGCCTCGCGGCGGGACCGGAAAATTCCATCATGGGCAAGTCCTTAGGGGTGTCAGTCCTTACGGGTCTCAGCCAGCGGGGGTGTCAGCCGGATGTCGGCCGGTCTGGCGCCGCTGCCAAATGCAATGGGACCTGGCTGGGCCCCCACGATATAGCCTCCCCGAGCGCGGTTGACGAGGAGGCCGATGGCCTAGATTTCGCTGAAACTAAATGTCTTCCGGCTTCGATACCGGTTCCAAATGCCAAATTTAAGGGCCTTTTACTCCAGAATTACGTCACGCCGCGCAGTTTTGACGTATTCAAGGCCACGCGCGGTTTCGATCATGGTAAACAAGGCCGTGCCGCGGCGCTACAGGATGCCGAAATATTGGAGCAGGATCCGGAGCTTTAGCTTTCCCGGCAATGCGAGCAAATGCCGGCGATCTCGATCAGCGGACTTTTCGGCGAAAATCCCGCCGCGCGCGCCGATGACTTGAGCGCTTCGGCGGCGGCGCCGCCCGGCGCTTCGCCGACCGCGCCGCACTTCTCGCAAATCAGGAAAACGACAAGATCGTCGTCGCCATGATTATGCGCGCAAGCGACAAACGCGTTGCGGCTCTCGATGCGATGCACGAGTCCGTTGTCGCGCAGAAAATCGAGCGCGCGATAAATCGTGATCGGCGCTGGACGGTTTTGCTGCGCCGGACCGTGTTGAGCCGAACTCTGTTGAACCAAGCGCTCGATGATCTCATAAGCGCCGAGCGGCTTGTGGCTGGCCAACAGCGCTTCGAGCACGTGACGGCGGATCGGCGTCAGCCGCTGCGCGCGCGCCGCGCAATGCGCTTCGGCATGCGCGATTGCCGTGCTGGTGCATCGCTCATGATCGTGGTCGGGCGCTGGGAAGACGGCCTGGGACATGTTCGTCATCGCTCGGTCATTCTGATGGCCCAACCTCATGGCCCAGCTTGATGTCTCAATCCTCGCCGCTCGGCCGGGCCTCAACGGAGGAGTGTAGCGCATTGTCCGGAGGATCGCGAAAACGTGACGGTTCCTCGGCTTTTTATGTTGCGCCGCAACAGGAAGCGCCCCAGAGTCCGCCGAGCTTTGCCAATTCAGACACCGCCTTCAGGCGGAGCCGTCTTTCGTACACTCAGCTACCATCATTGAATTGGGGATTATCATGCTGAAAGGAAAGTCTGCACTGGTGACCGGTTCGACCTCGGGCATCGGTCTCGCTTACGCCCGCGCCTTTGCCAAGCAGGGCGCCAATATCACCATCAACGGTTTCGGCGACAAAGACGCGATCGAGAAAGAGCGCAGCAGCATCGAGAAGGATTTCGGCGTCAAGGCGATCTATTCGCCGGCCGACATGACCAAGCCCGATCAGATCGTGGACATGGTCAAGACGAGCGAATCGACATTCGGTTCGCTCGATATCCTGGTCAACAATGCTGGCATTCAGCACGTCGCCCCGATCGAGGACTTTCCGGTCGACCAATGGAATCTGATCATCGCCATCAACTTGGTGTCGGCCTTCCACACCATCCGCACCGCGGTGCCCGGCATGAAGGCGCGCAAATGGGGCCGCATCATCAATACCGCGTCGGCGCATTCGCTGGTCGCCTCGCCGTTCAAATCGGCCTACGTCACGGCGAAGCACGGGCTCGCTGGTCTCACCAAGACGGTTGCGCTTGAAGTCGCGACTTTCGGCATCACCGCGAACTGCATCAGCCCCGGGTATGTCTGGACGCCGCTCGTCGAGAAGCAGATTCCCGATACGATGAAGGCCCGCAACATGACGGCGGAGCAGGTCAAGCGCGACGTGTTGTTGGCGGCGCAGCCGACCAAGGAATTCGTCACCGTTGACGAAGTCGCCGATCTGGCGGTTTATCTCGCCTCGGATTCGGCCAAGTCGATCACCGGCGCCAATATTTCGATCGACGGCGGCTGGACCGCGGAATAGCCATCATGCCTGGTCTTGAACCTTGGGCATGAAGAACATCCTCTCGGCAATTCTTCCCGGGCGCGCGGCCAACAAGGCCGCCGCGCCGTCGGTCAAACGCATCAACCTCGCGCTGCAAGGCGGCGGCGCGCATGGCGCGTTCACCTGGGGCGTGCTCGAGCAGATTCTGAGCGACGAGCGGCTTGTCATCGAGGGCGTCTCCGGCGCCTCGGCTGGGGCGGTCAACGCCGTGATGCTGGCCGACGGGCTGACCCGCGGCGGACGCGAGGAGGCGCAAAAACGGCTTGCCGATTTCTGGCGGGCCGCGTCGAGCACGGGCAATCTGTCGGCGACGCAGCGCGCGGTGATGGAGCGGCTATTATCGTTCACGCCGCTCGAAGGCGCTCCCGTGCAGGCCTGGATTAACGCGGTGTCGCGCTACTTTTCGCCCTATGACGTCAATCCGCTCAACATCAATCCGCTGAAGGACCTGATCGAGCGTTTCGTCGATTTCGAGAAGCTGCGCGCCAACAACGATCTGCAGATTTTCATTTCAGCAACCAATGTGCATACCGGGCGAGTGCGCATCTTCGGCCGCGAGAAGATCACCGCCGACGCTGTCATGGCGTCCGCCTGTCTGCCGACTTTGTTCCGCGCGGTCGAGATCGACGGCGTGCCGTATTGGGATGGCGGCTATCGCGGCAATCCGGTCATCTTTCCGTTTTTCCGTAGCACAAGCACCGAGGATGTGCTGGTCGTCGAAATCAATCCGCCGGAACGCAAGTCGACGCCGACTTCCGCCAAGGAGATCATGAATCGTATCAACGAGATCACCTTCAATTCTTCTTTGATCGACGAATTCCGCGCCATCGACTTTGTCGCGCGATTGATCGATCAGGGTCGGCTGCCGCACGGCACGGGGCCCGGACAATACCGGCGTATCAACGTGCACCGCATCGTGCTCGATCGTTTCGGCACGCATTTCGATGCTTTCAGCAAGCTGTCGACCGATTACGATTTCTTCGACATGCTGCATCTCAGCGGCAAGCGCGCGGCACGGCGTTTCCTCGACGAACATTTCGACGATATCGGTGTGCGCAGCACCGTCGACTTGCAGGCCGAGGCGCAAGCCGAGTGGGCGTGATAATCTGTCGGCGTTTTGTTGCCGTGACAGCGCAATGACTGACAGCTCCAATGAGTGACTTGGCGCCCCTCCTGACGGCCGCCGTCGGATCGAGCCGGCTTGAAGTCTGCGTCGCCGACATCACGGCGCTCGCCGTCGATGCGATCGTCAACGCCGCCAATAGGAGCTTGCTCGGCGGCGGCGGCGTTGACGGCGCCATTCATCGTGCGGCCGGACCGCAATTGCTCGCCGCTTGCGAAAAACTCGGCGGCTGCGCGACCGGCGGCGCCAAGATCACGCCCGGCTTTGGTCTGCCGGCGAAATACGTCATCCATGCCGTCGGTCCGGTTTGGAGCGGCGGCGGCTCCGGCGAGGACGGCCACCTCGCGTCCTGCTACCGCACTGCGCTCGATCTCGCCGCGCCGCATGGTCTTGCATCGATTGCCTATCCGTCAATCTCGACCGGCATTTATGGCTTTCCGCCCTATCGCGCGGCGCGGATCGCGGTGGGCACCGTTGCGGCCGAGGTCATCGCATCGCCGCGCGGCATGGCGCGGGTCATATTTTGCTGCTTCTCGCAAAACTCCGCGGATCAGCACGTCGCCGCCCTCGCCGAGCTCGGACTGGCCTGAAGTGGACCCGGCGGCCGCTGGCAATGACGGCCATGCAAGGCTGCCTTGCACCATTTTCTACACCCAAATTTAGTAAGTAAGCTTATATTACGTCTGCGCCGCTTCGACCTCGATGCGGCGACAAGGCTTTGGAGACATCCTATGCTGCCGCGCTCCCTCAACAGAGAATTTGGCTTTATGCTCAATGACGTAGCCCGGATGCTCCGAACCTATGCCGACCATAAGGCGAGGCAGTTCGGCATCACCCGCGCGCAGTGGGTGGTTCTGGTGCGCCTCGATCGGTTCGAGGGTCTCAAGCAGGCCGAATTGGCCGAGATGCTCGATCTGCAGCCCATCACGCTGACCCGCCTGCTCGACCGGCTTTCCGAGTGCGGTCTGATCGAACGCCGTCCGGATCCGAACGACCGCCGCGCCAAGCTTCTCTATCTGACGCCCAAGGCCAAGCCGCTCCTCGAACAGCTCGGCGATCTCGGCGAGGAATTGATGACGACGGCGCTCGTCGGTGTCGAGCGCGAGCACGTCGAAATGATGGTGACCAAGCTCGCCACCGTGAAGGAAAACCTGCGCCAAGCCATCGCGCAAAAGCATGCCGCGGCGGCGGCGAACAAGGAAGACGGGGGCCGGCGTTATGGTTGAGCGTGTTCTGAAATCCGTTCCGCAACCCGAGCGCCAACCTTCTGTGCACGACGAAGCGCCGGAGCGCCGCGAGGCGCCGCCGGCCGCAGTGCCACATCAGATCAATGCGCGTTCCGGTGTCGCCAAGGAATTCGACCGCAAGCGCGCGACGCGCTGGGCCCTGTTCGGTCTACTTCCGCTCGTGCTGATCGTCGGCGGCTATTTCTATTTCACCGGCGGCAAGATCATGTCGACTGATGACGCCTATGTCGATGCCGACAAGGTCGCCATTTCAACGGATGTCGCGGGCTTGGTGCACGACGTCGATGTCACCGACAACCAGCACGTTACGGCGGGACAAATTCTCTACCGGATCGATCCGCGGCAGTTTGAGATTGCGCTCGACAACGCCAAGGCCAATCTCGCGCAGACCGCGCTCGCCGTCGACGCCATGAAGCAAGATTATAAGCACATGCTGAGCGACGCGGCCGCCGAGCAGGCGCAAGTCGACCTCGATCAAACCAATTACAATCGCGAGAACATGCTGCTGCACAGCGGCACGGTATCGCAAGCCGTCTTCGATCAGGCGCAATACACGCTGCTCAACGACAAGAGTAAGCTCGAATCTCTGCGCCAGCAGGCGGCGACGCAATTGGCGCGGCTCGGCGGCGACGCCGACATCGAGACGACGCAGCATCCGCAATATCTGCAGGCGCAGGCGCAGGTCGAAGAAGCGCAACGCCAACTCGATCATACCGTGGTCAAGGCACCGTTCGCCGGCACGGTGACGAATGTGCCGAGCATCGCGCCCGGCAAATATCTCGCGTCATCGACGACGGCGTTCTATCTGGTCGACACCGATCACCTTTGGGTCAATGCCAATCCGAAGGAAACCGAACTGACGTATGTGAAGCCCGGCCAGCCGGTCACGGTGACGGTCGACACTTATCCCGATGCGGTCTGGCATGGCACTGTGCAAAGCATCAGCCCCGCGGCGTCGCAGGAATTTTCATTGCTGCCGGCGCAGAACACCAGCGGCAATTGGGTGAAGGTCGTGCAGCGCGTGCCGATGCGCGTGCGCGTCGATACCGACGACCAAAAACTGCCGCCGTTGCGCGCCGGCATGAGCGTCGAGGTCAATGTCGATACCGGCCATGCCCGCGGACTGCCGCATCTCTGGTAAGCGCTCGATGCGAGCGGTAAGCGACAGGTGAGCGAGATGGCCACCGAAAACAAAGCAGACGGTGTCAATGTCGGCATGATCACGCTCTGCGTGATCCTTGCCACGCTGATGCAGGCGCTCGACACCACCATCGCCAATGTCGCGCTGCCCTATATGCAAGGCAGTGTCTCGGCGAGCCAGGATCAGATCGATTGGGTGCTGACCTCATACATCGTCGCCGCCGCGATCATGACGCCGCCGACCGGATTTCTTGCCGGCCGTTTCGGCGTCAAACGCTTGTTTTTGGCCTCGGTCGCGGGCTTCACGATTGCTTCGATGCTTTGCGGCATGGCGCAGAGCTTGGTGCAGATCGTGCTGTTCCGCGTGCTGCAAGGCGCGTTTGGTGCGGCTTTGGTGCCGCTGTCGCAATCCATGCTGTTCACCGTCTATCCAAAGGAGCGTCAGGGTTTCGCCATGGCGCTGTTCGGCGTCGGCGTGATGGTCGGCCCGGTGCTGGGGCCGGTGCTCGGCGGCTGGCTCACCGAGAATTACAGCTGGCGCTATGTTTTTTATATCAACCTGCCGATCGGGATTCTCTGTCTCCTCGGCATGATCGCGTTCTTGCCGGACACGCCGCGGCGACAAGGCGATAGGCTCGACTGGTTCGGCTTCGGCACTTTGAGCGTGACGCTCGGCGCGCTGCAAATCATGCTCGACCGCGGCGAGATCAAAGACTGGTTCAGCTCCGGCGAGATCATTATCGAAGCCGTCGTCGCAGCCTCGGCTTTTTATCTTTTCATCGTCCACACCCTCACGGCGAAAAAGCCCTTCGTGCGGCCGGACCTGTTCCGCGACCGCAATTTCGCGGCCGGTGTGGTTTTCGTCTCGATCGTGGGCCTGACCTATTACTCCTCATTGGCACTGCAGCCGCCTTACCTGCAGGAGCTGATGAACTATCCCGTCGTCACCGCGGGCCTGGTCATGGGCCCCCGCGGCGTCGGCACCATGGCCTCGATGCTGATCGTCGGCCGGTTGGTCGGGCGCGTCGATACGCGCATCCTGCTCGGCGTCGGACTTGGGCTGACGGCGTGGTCGTTCAATACCATGACCGGCTGGACGCCGGATGTCTCGGAGTCATCGATCGTCGGTGTCGGCATAATGCAGGGGGTGGGCTTGGGCTTTCTGTTCGTGCCGCTGAGCGCCGCGACTTTATCGACGCTGTCGGCGGAGCAACGCACCGAGGGCGCGGGCTTCTACAATCTGTCGCGCAATATCGGCTCGAGCGTCGGCATTTCGGTGGTGAATGCGCTGCTGACGCGCAACACGCAGGTCAACCATGCCAGCATCGCCGCGCATGTCACCGCCGTCAATCACGGCTTTGAGAATCCAAACGTCGCGCATTTCTGGGATCCGCTGACGGCTGCCGGCCGCGCCGCGCTCGATTCCGTCATCACCGAACAGGCGCAGATCATCGCCTATATCGACGACTACAAGCTCTTGATGATCGCGACGCTGGCGGTGTTCCCGCTGCTCTTGGTGTTCAAGCGCTCGGCGCGCCCGGCCAGCGCCGAACATCTGGCGGTCGCCGATTAGGCTAGAGCATTCCCCACTTAAGACGACGCATAACCTGCGTGTGCAAGATAGTTAGCGCATTCGCCTTGTGTGAAGGCGCCGAGAACGTCTGCGATTGCGTCCCAAAGCGAGTCTCTTGTTGGTGCGGCGGCCTTGCGGAGCAGGGTCTTGAGCTTGGCGAAGGCCATCTCGATGGGATTGAGGTCGGGAGAGTACGGCGGCAGGTAGAGGAGGAAGGCACCTCGGGCCTCGATCGCGGCGCGGACGCCCCCGACTTTGTCCGCGGGCAGATTGTCGATCACGACGATGTCGCCCTCCGACAGGCTTGGGGCCAGCACCGTCTCGACATAGACCAGGAAGGCTTCGCCGTTCATCGGTCCATCGAGAACGAAGGGTGCGACAAGCCCGTCGCGGCGCAGTCCGGCGGTGAAGGTGGTGGTTTTCCAATGTCCCCACGGCGCCTTGCCGATCAGGCGCTGGCCCCGGCGGCAGCGCCCGTGAGTGCGGACCATCTTGGTCGAGGTTCCGGTCTCGTCGACGAACACCAGGTGCTTGGCATCAAGGCTGGCCTGGCCGGCCTTCCAGCATTGCCGCGCCGCGGCTACGTCGGGGCGCTCCTGCTCGGCGGCGTGCAGAGTTTTTTTTGAAGGTCACACCGTGCCGCTTGAAGAACCGATCGACCGAGCTGTCCGTGGTGCGCACCCCGCGCTGCTGCCATAGCCGCTCGACAATCTCCGCCAGGGTCAGGTCCGATTCCTGCTCGACCAGTTCCAACAACCATGCCGCATGCGGCTCCAGCGGCGAACGGCTCTTGCCGCCGCGCCGCTGCGGGCTGACGCTTCCCGTCTCCTTGTGCAAACTCACCCACCGGATTGACGAGGACTCGCTTACCGCAAACCGCTTGGCCGCCGCTCGCCGTGAACATCCCTCGGCAACGGCCGCAACCACCCGACTGCGAAGATCATCCGAATACGGCTGTCGTCCGATGGCTTCCCTCCGAATCAGAACAGCCATGGACTCACAACCAAAACCAGCCGGGAATCCCAAGCCCGATCACAATCGATTCATCAGAACTGGGGAACGCTCTAGGCAAAAAAAGGGCGGCGCATCGCTGCCCCGCCCGTTGGAAACTCTTGTAAACCTCTCCGCAGAGATCAGGCGAGGTCGAAGCGGTCGAGATTCATCACCTTGGTCCAGGCCGCCACGAAGTCCTTCACAAACTTCTCCTTCGCGTCGGCGCAGGCATAGACTTCGGCGAGGGCCCGGAGCTGCGAGTGCGAACCGAAGATCAGATCGACACGGGTGCCGGTCCACTTGGACGCTTTGGTCTTGCGATCGTGCCCTTCGTAGACGCCGTCCTTTGACGGCTGCCATTGCGTGGCCATGTCGAGCAGATTGACGAAGAAGTCGTTGCTCAGCGTCTCGGGCTTTTTGGTGAAGACGCCATGCTTGGAGCCCCCGGCATTGGCGCCGAGGACGCGCAACCCGCCAAGCAGAACCGTCATCTCCGGCGCCGTCAGCGTCAGCAATTGCGCCCGATCCACCAAGGCTTCTTCAGGCTGCATGAACTGCCGCTTGCCGCTTACATAGTTGCGGAAGGCGTCGGCGCGGGGTTCGAGCGGAGCAAAGGACTCGACGTCGGTCTGCTTCCTGCGAGGCGTCCATGCGTCCCGGCGTGAAGGGGACCTTCACGTTCGACGCCGGCGTCCTTCGCAGCCTTCTCGACCGCAGCAGAGCCGCCAAGAACGATCAGGTCGGCGAGCGAAACCTTCTTGCCGCCAGCGTTGAACTCCTTCTGGATCGCTTCGAGTTTCGCCAGGACGGTCTTAAGCTGGGCCGGCTGGTTCACCTCCCAGTCCTTCTGCGGCGCGAGACGGATGCGCGCGCCGTTCGCTCCGCCGCGCTTGTCGGAGCCGCGGAACGTCGACGCCGACGCCCAAGCTGTCGAAACGAGTTGGGAGACGGTGAGACCAGAGGCGAGGATTTTCGCCTTCAGGGCTGCAGACATCCTGGTCGCCGATCGGCGGATGATTGGCCGCCGGGATCGGGTCCTGCCAGATCAACGTTTCCTTCGGCACCAGCGGGCCGAGGTAGCGCGCGATCGGGCCCATGTCGCGGTGGGTGAGCTTGAACCAGGCGCGGGCGAATGCGTCGGCGAACTGCTCCGGATGCTCGTAGAAGCGCCGCGAGATCTTCTCGTAGGCCGGATCGAACCGCAGCGACAGGTCGGTGGTCAGCATGGTCGGCACATGCTTCTTCGACTTGTCGAAGGCGTCCGGGATCGTGGCGTCCGCGTCTTTGGCCTTCCACTGTTTTGCACCGGCCGGGCTCTTCGTCAGCTCCCATTCGTACTTGAACAGGTTCTCGAAGAAGTGGTTGCTCCACTTCGTCGGCGTCTGCGTCCAGGTGACTTCCGGGCCGCCGGTGATGGCGTCGGCGCCAATGCCGGTGCCATGCTTGCTCTTCCAGCCGAGGCCCTGGTCCTCGATGGCGGCGGCTTCCGGCTCCGGGCCGATCAGCGACGGATCGCCGGCGCCGTGGGTCTTGCCGAAGGTGTGGCCGCCGGCGATCAGCGCGACGGTTTCCTCGTCGTTCATCGCCATGCGGAAGAACGTCTCGCGGATGTCCTTGGCCGCTGCGACGCGGGTCTGGATTGCCGTTCGGCCCTTCCGGATTGACGTAGATCAGGCCCATCTGCACGGCGCCGAGCGGTTCCGCCAGCTGGCGTTCGCCGCTGTAGCGCTCGTCGCCCAGCCATGTGCCCTCAGGGCCCCAGTAGAGCTCTTCGGGCTCCCACACATCGGCGCGGCCGCCGCCGAAACCGAAGGTCTTGAAGCCCATCGAATTCGAGCGCGACGTTGCCGGCGAGGATCATCAGATCGGCCCAGGAGAGTTTCCGGCCGTATTTCTGCTTGATCGGCCATAGCAGCCGCCGCGCCTTGTCGAGGTTGGCGTTGTCCGGCCAAGAGTTGAGCGGCGCGAAGCGCTGCTGGCCGGCGCCGGCGCCGCCGCGGCCGTCGGTGATGCGGTAAGTGCCCGCGCTGTGCCACGCCATGCGGATGAACAGTCCACCATAATGGCCGAAGTCGGCCGGCCACCACTCCTGCGAGTCCGTCATCAAGGCCCGCAGGTCCTTGATGACGGCGTTCAGGTCGAGGCTCTTGAATTCCTTGGCGTAGTCGAACGCCTCGCCCATCGGATCGGACAGGGTGGAGTTCGTGTGGAGAACCTGAATGTTGAGCTGCGTCGGCCACCAGTCACGGTTCCGTGTCCGTGTGCATGACCGGGCACTTGCCCGCGCTCTTGTCGTCAGTCTTTGCGTCCATTTTTCTCTCCGATCGTGTTCTGTGATTTTCTTCGCGTTGTTCCGACGAGATCCCAGTTGCCTTCAGTCGTATAGAAGCGCGGCGCAAAGTCGTGCTCGGCGGCCGCGCGGGCCCGCGGTGATGGCGTTCCAATTGTCGCCGTCCGGCATGCCGAAGCGGGGGTCGAGGTCGGGCCTTTGGCCGTGGGGCTCTCCCGGGGATAGGTGGGGGGCGCGGCACTATCGCTCCGACATGAGATCAGGTCCAGTCGTATTGACTGACGACCTCGATAAGAATACTTATCGAGATGCTCACGCTCCGTCAGCTCCGATATCTCAGCGCCCTGGCGCAACATCGGCATTTCGGCCGCGCCGCCGAGGCCTGCGCGGTCACGCAGCCGGCTTTGTCGATGCAGATCCGCGATCTCGAGAAGGAGCTTGGGGTGGAGCTCGTCGAGCGGCGGACCGGCGAGGCCGCTCTGACCGAAATCGGCAGCGAGGTCGCGCGTCGGGCCGAACGCGTATTGGCCGCCGCACGCGATCTTGCGATTTCGCTCGCCATCGCAGTCGCACCCTGACCGGCCGGTTGCGGCTAGGCATTATTCCGACGCTTGCGCCCTACGTGCTGCCGAAAGTTCTGCCGGATCTGCAAGCGAGCTACCCGGATCTCATCGTCGAATTGCGCGAGACCCAGACCAAGGCCTTGCTCGAAGAGCTCGCCGGAGGCGATCTCGACGCGGTGATGCTGGCGCTGCCGCTGCCTGACACCGAGATCGAGAGCATCCGTTTATTCGACGACGCCTTTCTGCTCGCGGTGCCGGCCAGCGATCCGCCGCCGCGCAACGCGCGCGTGAACCCGCGCCGACATCGATCAGCAAACGCCTGATTCTGCTCGAAGAAGGCCATTGCCTGCGCGACCAGGCGCTGGCCTTTTGCGCCACGGCGCGACACGAGATGCCGCTCAGTCTCGGCGCCACAAGCCTTGCAACCGTGATGCAGATGGTCGCGAACGGTTACGGCGTCACGCTGGTTCCCGAAGTCGCGGTCGACGTCGAAGTGCGCGACGAGCGCGTCAAGCTTCTGCGCTTCACGTCGCCCGAGCCCGGCCGCACCGTCGGGCTGGCCTGGCGGCGCACCTCGCCGCGCAAGGCGGATTTTTTCGCGCTCGGGCAGCTCGTCACGCGCGTGCTGCAGAACGCAGAAGCGGCCGAAATTGGAGAAAGACGCCGGCCTATGCCGGCTAGAAACAAAAAGGCGGCCTCGCGGCCGCCTTTGTATTTGTTCATTTGGAGCTTCTTGAGCCGACAGCGCGTTATTCCGCGCCGCCCGCCGCGGCTTCCTGCGGCTGCTCGCCCTTGGCCTCGAGGTCTTCGCCGGTCGCCTGATCGACGGCCTTCATCGACAGGCGCGCCTTGCCGCGCTCGTCGAAGCCGAGCAGCTTGACCTTGACCTTGTCGCCTTCCTTGACGACGTCGGAGGTCTTCTGCACGCGGCGCGGCGCGAGCTGGCTGATATGGACCAGGCCGTCCTTGGCGCCGAAGAAGTTCACGAAGGCGCCGAAGTCCATGACCTTGACGACGGTGCCGTCGTAGATGTGGCCGACTTCGGGCTCGGACGCGATCGACTTGATCCAGTTGATCGCCGCCTTGATCGATTCGCCGTCGGCGGACGCGACCTTCACGGTGCCGTCGTCCTCGATGTTGATCTTGGCGCCGGTCTTCTCGACGATCTCGCGGATCACCTTGCCGCCGGTGCCGATCACTTCGCGGATCTTGTCGGTCGGGATCTTGAAGGTCTCGATGCGCGGCGCGTATTCGCCGAGCTCGGCGCGCGCGTGGTCGAGCGCCTTCGCCATCTCGCCGAGGATGTGCATGCGGCCGTCCTTGGCCTGGCCGAGCGCGACCTTCATGATCTCCTCGGTGATGCCGGCGATCTTGATGTCCATCTGCAGCGAGGTGACGCCGTCGTCGGTGCCGGCGACCTTGAAGTCCATGTCGCCGAGATGATCCTCGTCGCCGAGGATGTCGGACAGCACGGCGAAGCGCTTGTCCTCGAGGATCAGGCCCATGGCGATGCCCGCGGTCGGCCGCTTCAGCGGCACGCCGGCATCCATCAGCGCGAGCGAGGCGCCGCAGACCGTCGCCATCGACGACGAGCCGTTCGAACTCGGTGATCTCCGAGACCACGCGGATGGTGTAGGGGAACTCGTCCTTCGGCGGCAGCATCGGGTGGATCGCGCGCCAGGCGAGCTTGCCGTGGCCGATTTCGCGGCGGCCCGGCGCGCCGATGCGGCCGGTCTCGCCGACCGAGAAGGGCGGGAAGTTGTAGTGCAGCAGGAACGTTTCCTTGTAGGTGCCCTGCAGCGCGTCGATGAACTGCTCGTCTTCGCCGGTGCCGAGCGTGGCGACCACCAGCGCCTGCGTCTCGCCGCGGGTGAACAGCGCCGAGCCGTGGGTGCGCGGCAGCACGCCGACTTCGGCGACGATCGGCGCGCACGGTCT
Organism: uncultured Alphaproteobacteria bacterium; assembly: GCA_963761185.1. Classification (GTDB taxonomy): domain Bacteria; phylum Pseudomonadota; class Alphaproteobacteria; order Rhizobiales; family Xanthobacteraceae; genus BOG-931. The sequence goes on along the minus strand of CAVXFY010000009.1, from coordinate 990,965 downwards.
TGACGGATCGCGGCCGTCGATGCGCTTGCCGGTGTCGAGAATGTTCCAGCGCACGATCTTGGCTTCGAGCTCCTTGAACACGCCGGCGACTTGCGCAGCTTGTCGTACTTCGGATTCTCGGCGCCTTCGGGGAAGAAGTGCGCCATCACCTTCTCCTTGGCGGCGGCGACCGCGTCCTGGCGCTCCTGCTTGGCCGGGATCGCATAGGCCGCGCGCAGGTCCTGCTCGACCAGGCCGAGCATTTCCTTTTCGAGCGCCGTCGTCGTCGGGCACCGTGAATTCGCGCGGCTCCTTGGCGGCCTTCTCGGCGAGCTCGATGATGGCCTTGATCACCGGCTGGAAATGCCGGTGGCCGAACATCACGGCGCCGAGCATGATCTCTTCGGACAGCTCCTTGGCTTCCGACTCCACCATCAGCACGGCGTCCTGCGTGCCGGCGACGACGAGATCGAGCTGGCTCTCCTTCATCTCGTCGAGCGTCGGGTTGAGCACGTATTCGTCGTTGATGAAGCCGACGCGGGCGGCGCCGATCGGGCCCATGAACGGCGCGCCGGACAGCGTCAGCGCGGCGGAGGCCGCGACCATGCGCGACGATGTCGGGATCGTTCTCCAGGTCGTGCGACAGCACGGTGACGATCACCTGCGTGTCGCAGCGCCAGCCGTCGGCGAACAGCGGACGGATCGGACGGTCGATCAGGCGGGAGATCAGCGTCTCCTTTTCGGTCGGACGGCGCTCGCGCTTGAAATAGCCGCCGGGAATGCGGCCGGCGGCGTAGTATTTTTCGGTGTAGTTGACGGTCAGCGGCAGGAAGTCGATGCCTTCGCTTCGGCTGCTTGGCGGCGACGACGGTGGCGAGCACGGTGGTCTCGCCGTAGGTGGCGAGCACGGCGCCGTCGGCCTGACGGGCGACTTTGCCGGTCTCGAGCGTGAGCTGGCGGCCACCCCAGTCGAGTTCTACACGATGAATATTGAACATTGCGATTTTCTCTCATGGTTTTCGCGAAAGCGCGAAAGCCATAAGCAAGACGGCGAGACGCTGTCGGCGCAGCAGGCAAGCTGCAATGCCGTATCAGCGTCCGGCGATCCTGCCATGGCCTTCGGACCTTCCTCGGATGTGGACGGACCATTCGGCCCGTTCGCTCAAAGCGGCAGCTTCGCTGCTGGACGTAACAGCGGGCGCCTCATGCGCTCCGCCGACAAACGCGCGGGACGTTCCCGCGCGCAAACTTGTTCAACGGCGGATACCCAGCTGTTCGATCAACGCCTTGTAACGCGCCTCGTCGGTGCGCCGGAGGTAATCGAGAATCTGGCGGCGCTGCGACACGAGCTTCAGCAAGCCCGCGCCGCGAATGGTTGTCCTTGACGTGGGTCTTGAAATGCTCGGTCAGGTTGATTGATCCGCTCCGACAGGAGCGCGACCTGCACTTCGGGCGAACCGGTGTCGCCGGCCTTTGTCGGCATATGTCTTGATGACTTCCGCCTTGCGTGCGGTCGTAATCGACATCGTCATAACCCTTTTGTCTGCCGGCGCGACCTGTCGACGCCGGTCAAGTTGAACACGCGCTTGGGGACGATTTCGCCGCGGTCGATCTCGGCAATGGCCACGAGCTGGCCGCTCGAAGCGACCTGGACCGTGCCGCGGAAGATTGGGAGCATCCCGTCCGCGCAACAAAACGGCTTGGCCCCTGTGGAGCCTTGCCGCATCTGCCGGGCTGACGGCCAGCGCCGGGATGTCGTCCAGCGCGGTCTCGACCGGCAGAAGCGTATCGGCGAGGCTTCCCTCGCCGGCGGCGGCTCTATGGCACAAAGCCTCGAGCTGTTCCAGCGAAATCATGTCGCTTTCGCTGAAACGGGCCGACCCGGCTCCGCCGCAGCGCGCGAGACATGGCCGAAGCAGCCGAGCAGCCCGGCCGATGTCGCGGGCGAGCGCCCGGACATAGGTGCCCTTGCCGCATTCGGCCGCGAACACCGCATGATCGGGATCGGGCGTATCGACGAGCTCCAGCCGGTGGATGTCGACCGGCGCGGGGCGCAAGTTCGACGGTCTCGCCGTCGCGCGCCAGGTCATAGGCCCGCTCGCCGTCGATCTTGATCGCCGAATAGCGCGGCGGCACCTGCTCGATGGTGCCGGTGAAGCGCGGCAGCAGCGCCTGGATGGCCGCGGCGTCGGGCCGGCTCGTCGCTGGTCGTCGACGACGCGGCCCTCGGCATCGTCGGTGTCGCGCTCCTCGCCCCAGCGCACGGTGAAGCGGTAGGTCTTGCGGCCGTCCATCGACGAACGGAACGGTCTTGGTGGCTTCGCCGAGCGCGATCGGCAGGCAGCCGGAGGCGAGCGGATCGAGCGTGCCGGCGTGGCCGGCGCGCTTGGCCGAGAACAGGCGCTTGATCACGCGCGACCGCGTGCGTCGAGGTCATGCCGATCGGCTTGTCGAGCACCACCCAGCCATGCACGTCGCGCTTGTCGCGCGCTTCTTGTTGGTTCTGTTGCGCTGTCCGGGCTGCGGCGCGCCGGCTTGATCGCCGGCGACGACATCGGCGAGCTCGGCGAGTTACTTCGTTCAGCATGTGCGAACTGGTCGCGCTCATGATTCGTCTTGTCGTCGTCGTCCGAATCGTTTCTTCGCTCGTTCGAGGTCGCGTTGGACCGCAGGTGTTCGCAGAAGTTTCTCGATCCGTTCCGCTTCGTCGAATCGTTCGTCGATGCGAAAGCGAATTTCAGGAGCAAATTTTAAGTTAACGCGCCGCGCGATCTCGCCGCGCAGGTAACTCTTGTTGCGCTCGAGCGCCGCGACCACATCGTTCGTCGTCGCGGCCGCCGAGCGGCATGACGTAGATCGTCGCGAGCCGCAGGTCGGCGACATGCGCACTTCCGGCACGGTGATCATGTGCGCCTTCGATCACCGGATCGTGCACGTCGCCGCGCGACAGCATGTCGGCGATCGCGTGGCGGATCAGTTCGCCGACGCGCAACTGGCGCTGCGAGCCGCCGGGCGGAATCGTTGTCGCGGTGAGTGGTGACGTGGCCATCTTTCTTACTGCCGTCATGCGCCGGGCTATAGCCGGGCGATCCACGTCTGTCCGTTGCACTTGCCTATGAGACGTGGATGTCCGGCACAATACGGCCTTGCGTCGACTTCGATTGCCAGGTCGGCAACGATTCGGAGCGCGAACGTGAGATTTGGACTCACAGCGTCCGCTGCATCGGTCTCCACGCGATAACACTCGATGACGTCGCCGACCCTCATGTCCTGGTAGTTCTCGAACGCCATGCCGCATTCCTGGCCGGCGACGACTTCGCGCGCGTCGTCCTTGAAGCGCTTGAGCTGCGACAGCTTGCCTTCGATGGACGACGACGTTGTCGCGGATCAGCCGCACATTGGCGCCGCGCTCGACGGTGCCGTCGGTGACGCGGCAGCCGGCGACGTTGCCGACCTTGGAGACCTTGAAGATTTCCAGGATCGTCGCGTTGCCGAGCATGGTCTCGCGCAGCGTCGGCGCCAGCAGGCCCGACATCGCCTTCTTCACGTCGTCGACGAGATCGTAGATGATGTTGTAGTAGCGGATCTCGATGCCGGCGCGCTTCGGCGGCCTCGCGCGCTTCCTTGTGGGCGCGGACGTTGAAGCCGATGATGGCGGCGCCGGAAGCTTCCGCCAGCGTCACGTCGGATTCGGTGATGCCGCCGACGCCGGCATAGAGGATGCGGGCGGCGACTTCGTCGGTGCCGAGCTTGTCCAGCGCGCCGACGATCGCTTCGATCGAGCCCTGCACGTCGCCCTTGATGACCAGCGGGAATTCCTTGCGGCCCGAGGTCTTGAGCTGACGTCATCATCTGCTCGAGCGAGCCGCGCATGCCGGTTTGCCGGGCGGCCGCGTTCTCGCGCTTCTGGCGGGCGCGGTAATCGGTGATCTCGCGGGCGCGGGCTTCGGTCTCGACCACCGCCAGCCGGTCGCCGGCTTCCGGCGTGCCGTTGAAGCCGAGCACCTCGACCGGCATCGACGGTCCGGCGGCGACGACGGAATGCCCGGTATCCGACATCAGCGCGCGCACGCGGCCCCATTCGGAGCCGGCGACGACGATGTCGCCGGGCCTGCAGCGTGCCGCGCTGCACCAGCACGGTCGCGACCGGACCGCGGCCGCGGTCGAGCCGCGCTTCGATCACGGTGCCTTCGGCCGGACGGTTCGGATTGGCCTTGAGGTCGAGCACTTCGGCCTGCAGCGCGATCATGTCGAGCAGCTTGTCGAGATTGGTCTTTTCCTTGGCCGAGACTTCGACTTCGAGCACGTCGCCGCCGAGCGATTCGACCTGGATTTCGTGCTGCAGCAGTTCGGTGCGCACGCGCTCGGGCTTGGCGTCGGGCTTGTCGATCTTGTTGATGGCGACGATGATCGGAACCTTCGCCGCCTTGGCGTGGTGGATCGCTTCGACCGTCTGCGGCATGACGCCGTCGTCGGCCGCGACCACCAGCACGACGATGTCGGTGACCTTGGCGCCGCGGGCGCGCATCGCGGTGAAGGCGGCGTGGCCGGGCGTATCGATGAAGGTGATCCGCGCCGCCCGACGGCGAGGTCACCTGATAGGCGCCGATATGCTGGGTGATGCCGCCGGCTTCGCCGGCCGCCACGTCGGTCGAGCGGATGGCGTCGAGCAGCGAGGTCTTGCCGTGGTCGACGTGGCCCATGATGGTGACGACCGGCGCGCGCGGCTGCAGGTTCGCCGGATCGTCGGCGCGTCGAACATGCCTTCTTCGACGTCGGACTCGGCGACGCGCTCGCACGGTGTGGCCGAGTTCCTCGGCGATCAGCTGCGCGGTGTCGGCGTCGATCGTGTCGGTGATCTTGCGCCATCTGGCCCTGCTGCATCAGGATGCGGATCACGTCGACCGCGCGCTCGGCCATGCGGTTGGCCAGTTCCTGGATGGTGATCGTTTCCGGGATCGTCACTTCGCGCACGATCTTTTCCTTCGGCTCGTCGCGCGTGGCCCGTCATGCGCTGGGCGCGGCGGCGGAACGAGGCGACCGAGCGCTCGCGCACTTCGTCGGCGGTCAAGCGCGGTCACGACGGTCAGGCGGCCGCGGCGCTTCTCGCCGCACGCCGGCGCGGTCGGCTTCGGCGCCGGTGCCGGCCGCGCGACGCGGCGCCGGGGCCGCGGCGGGCGCGGCGCGGCGCTTCGTCCTCGTCGGCCTCTGCGCGGCCGGGCGCGGCGCGCCGAGCTTGAGCGGCGATCGTCGTCTCGCCGCCGAAGCGCTTCTTGGCGACCTCGTCGGCCTTGCGCTTGGTTTCCTCGTCGTGCTGCGGCGCTCTTCTTCGTCGCCTTGCGCGCTTCGGCGGCTTGCGCGCTCGGCCTGCTCGAGCTTCTTCGCGGCTGCGGCGCGCGCGCCTCTTCTTCGGCGATCTTGCGCTCTTCGGCTTCGCGCAAGCTGGCGTCGGCGAGCGCGTGGCGCGCGCGCTGCGCTCGTCCTCGGTCAGCGTGCGCAGCACCACGCCGGACGGTTTCGGCGCGGCGGCGGGCGCGGCACGCTGCGGGCGCGGCGCTGCTGCGGCGGCGCTTGGCCGCCGGCGACGGCGCGCTTCGGGCGCGGTCGGCGCTGCCGCCGGCGCGGCGCGACGGTCTCCGGCTTCGCCTTCGCCGGGACCGATGCGGCGTTTGACCTTCTCGACCACGACCGCCTTGCTGCGGCCATGGCTGAAGCTCTGGCGCACCATGCCCTGCTCGACGCCGCCGCGCTTGAGCGTCAGCGTCTTGGTCGAGTTACGCTCAGCTTCTCGCCGCTATTTTGGTCGTTCGTCATCGATCCATTCGCGTCGCTAGTCTTCGTCAGGCCGGCGTGTTCCGCACAGGCTCTGTCGGCGCATTCCGGCCTGACCAGCTGCTTGTCAGCGTCCGCCGGTCCGAAACCGCTCCAGGCGCTGGCAGCGCGCCAAAAACGTCTCGCTCGCAGGGCCGGCGAGCAGGGCAGCATGTATCACATTTGGGCGGCTCAATGCCAAATCCAATTGCGCCGAGGTCAAGCATCCGATGATCACGCGGGATCGGGCCGACTTCCGGTCGCCTCGGCGCTGCGACGCAGCGCGCATCGAGCTTGCGGATTCCGTCGGCGGCCGCTTCGGCGGCATGGAGCAGGGCCAATAACGTCGTCGTGCTGCCAGGCGCGGCTTCTCGACCTTGGCGAAGCCGGCCGACGACCAGGCCGGCCTTGCCGGCCATGGCCAGCGCATCGAGCACGCTCGCTCCAGCAGCCGCTCGGTGCGGTCGGCGAGGTCCGGCGGCAGCGCGGACGTCCCGCTTGAAGCCGCGGGCAAAGACCTTGCGCTTGATCGCCTCGCCGCAGCGCGTCCCGCGTGGCGGTGACCCACAGGCCGCGGCCGGGCAGCTTGCGCTTGAGGTCCGGCACCGCCTCGCCGTCGGGCCCGACGACGAACCGGATCAGCTCGTCGATCGGCCGCACCTGCGCGGGTGGCCGCGCACAGCCGCTCGCCTCGCGGCGTCGTCGCGGTCCGCTGTCGAGCTCGATGTGTCAGCTCGTGGTCTTGCGTTCTGGCGATCATGCTGCGCGTCGTGCAGGCTTCAGTCTCAGGCTTGCGCCTCGGCGGCAGCCGCTTCTTCGGCCGGCCGGCGGCGGCGCGAGATCGGCCTCGCGTGACCCAGCCGGCCTTGAGGCGCGCCTGCATGATCATGGCTTCGGCTTCCTCGCGCGAGATCTCGAAGCCGTCGAGAATGCCGGCTTGCTCGGACGGCTCTCGCCGTCCTTGCGCTCGGTCCAGCCGACGAGATCGTCGGTGGCGCAGCCGGCGAGATCCTCGACGGTCTTGATGCCGTTCTCGCCGAAGCGGACCAGCATCGCCGAGGTGACGCCGGGCACGTCCTTGAGCGCGTCCTCGACGCCGAGCTCCTTGCGCTTGGCGTCGAGCTCGGCCTCGATCTTGTCGAGATATTCGCGCGCGCGGGTCTGCAGTTCGTTCGCGGTGTCCTCGTCGAAGCCTTCGATGCCGGCGATTTCCTTGGCGTCGACCATCGCCAGTTCCTCGACCGAGGTGAAGCCTTCCGAGGCCAGCAATTGGCCGATCACCTCGTCGACATTGAGCGCTTCGATGAACATGCGGGTGCGGTTCTCGAATTCGGCCTGGCGGCGCTCGGATTCTTCCTGCTCGGTCAGGATGTCGATGTCCCAGCCGGTGAGCTGCGAGGCGAGCCGCACGTTCTGGCCGCGCCGGCCGATCGCGAGCGAGAGCTGCTGATCGGGCACCACCACCTCGATGCGCTCGCGCTCCTCGTCGAGCACCACCTTGGCGACTTCGGCCGGCGCCAGCGCGTTGACGACGAAGGTCGCGATGTCGGGCGACCACGGAATGATGTCGATCTTCTCGCCCTGCAGCTCGTTGACCACGGCCTGCACGCGCGAGCCGCGCATGCCGACGCAGGCGCCGACCGGATCGACCGAGGAATCGCGCGAGACCACGGCGATCTTGGCGCGCGAGCCGGGATCGCGGGCCACCGCCTTGACCTCGACGATGCCGTCGTAGATTTCCGGCACTTCCTGCGCGAACAGCTTCGCCATGAATTGCGGATGCGTGCGGGAGAGGAAAATCTGCGGCCCGCGCTGCTCGCGGCGCACGTCGTAGATATAGGCGCGGATGCGGTCGCCGTTGCGGAACACCTCGCGCGGCAGCATCTCGTCGCGGCGCACGATGGCTTCGCCGCGGCCGAGATCGACGACGACGTTGCCGTATTCGACGCGCTTGACGATGCCGTTGACGATGTCGCCGATGCGATCCTTGTATTCCTCGATATTGCCGGTCGCGCTCGGCCTCGCGCACCTTCTGCACGATCACCTGCTTGGCCGATTGCGCGGCGATGCGGCCGTATTCGAGCGGCGGCAGCGGGTCGGCGATGGTGTCGCCGATCTGCGCGGCCGGGATGGCGCCGGCGCGCGTCTTCGAGCGCTGATCTGGATCGACGGAGTTCTCGACCGCGTCGACCACCAGCATGTGGCGCGACAGATGCAGCTCGCCGCTTCTTCGGATCGATCTCGGCGTGCACGTCGGTCTCGCTGCCGTAGCGCGAGCGCGCGGCCTTGGCGATCGCGTCCTCCATGGCGGCGAGCACGATCCTGCGATCGATCGCCTTTTCGCGGGCGACCGCGTCGGCGATCTGCAGCAGTTCGAGTTTGTTGGCGCTGACCGTCGCCATGGCTCAGTCTCCTTGCGTTGGTTGGCGCGCCGGTCTTGCCGGCGCGGCGCCATGTCGTGTGATGTCCGGTTCGCATGCTGTGCTGTCGCCGTCGCGTGCGGCGCGCGCGTCTTCGCGCTTGCGCCGTGCTTGCTCCGCCGCAGCGATTCGGCAATCAGCTCGTCGGTCAGAACGAGCCTGGCTTCGCTCATGTCTTCGATCGGCAGCAGAACCTCCGGATTGTCGCCTGCGCCGCATCGTCGCGGCGAATGCGCGCACGCAGTCGCCGTCGGTGCCGATCAAGCTCGCCGCGGAACCGCTTGCGGCCGTCGATCGGCGACTAGCATCTCGATCTGCACGACATGGCCGGCATAGCGGTCGAAATCCGAGCGCCGCACCAGCGGCCGGTCGATGCCGGGCGACGAAATTTCCAGCCGATAGGCGCCTTCGATCGGATCGGCGACATCGAGCACCGGCGACAGCGCGCGCGAGGCGGCCTCGCAATCCTCGATCGCCATGCTGCCGTCCGGCCGTTCGGCCATGATCTGCACGGTGCAGCCGGCGGCGGCCGGAAACGCGCACGCGCACCAGCCGATAGCCGAGCTCGGCGAGCACCGGCTCGGCGAGCGCGGCGACGCGCGCCGCGCGCCCCGGCTCGGTGATCAGCCGCGGCTCGTCGGCAAAGTCAGCTCAGCGTTCGTCGGCCTGTCGTCCATGCGTGTCGCAGACCTTGTCCTTCGCGAAACGTGCCGTGCAAAGGAACCGTCGGGCCCCTCAGGTAATAAAAAAGAGCGGGTCCCGGGGGACCCACTCTCAAAACCGTCGGATCACCGACCGTTATGAGGTATCCATGACGGACAGCGCAGAATATAGCGCTTTCCTCAAGGCGTTGCAAGGCCGCCAGGGTCAGGGAAGCCGGTAATCGGGCACCCGGTCGCACATTCTTGGTAAAATCTCGCCAGTAAATTCGCGATTAGGCCAGCAGAGGCTTACCGAGCAGTTTCCGCGATTCCAGGCCGTTTGAGCACGTGGTGAATGACGATGGGTGCCGCCGCCTCGCTGATCCCCGAGCTCGAAGACGTCGTCCAGCACGGCTCGCGCGAGAAGCGTGCCGAAACGCTGCAGCGCATCACCGCGCTCTTTCTCGACGGCGCCGAGCCGCTACAACGACGAGCACGTCGATCTATTCGACGACGTCTTCGGCCTGCTCATCGAAGAGATCGAGACCAAGGCGCGCGCCGAGCTGTCGCAGCCATCTGCGCCGGTGACAACGCGCCGGTCAAGGTGTTGCGCACGCTCGCCAACGACGACGACATCGCCGTCGCCGGGCCGGTGCTGAAGCTCGCGCCGCGTCTGCCGAAACCGATCTGATCGATCTCGCCAAGCACCAAGAGCCAAGCGCATCTGCAGCGCCATCTCCGGGCGCCGGGCGCTCGGCGAGGCGGTGACCGACGTGCTGGTCCGGCGCGGCGATCGCGAGGTCGCGCGCAGCGTCGCCGACAATCGCGGCGCGCGCATTTCGCGAGAAGGGCTTCTCCAGCCTCGTCAAGCGCGCCGAAGAGGACGGCATTCTGGCCGAGAAGGTCGGGTCTGCGGCCGGACATTCCGCCGCCGATGTTTCGCGAGTTGCTGACCAAAGCGACCGCGGTCGTGCATCGACCGCCTGCTCGCCGCGGCGACGCCGGAAGTGCAGGGCGGCGATTCGGCGACGTGCTCGCCAAGGTCTCCAAGGAAGTCGGCGCGCGCGTCGGTCCGCGCGATTATCGCGCCGCGCAACGCGTCGTGCTCGGCCTTGACGCAGGCCAACCGGCTGAACGAAGCAGCGCTGGTCGGCGTTCTGCGGCGAACGCAAATACGAAGAGACGGTGGTCGCGCTGGCGACGCTGGCCAAGGTGCCGATCGAAGATCGCCGACCGGCTGATGGACGGCGACCGGCCCGATCCGGTGCTGATCCTGTGCAAGGCCGCCGATCTTGAGCTGGCCGACGGTGAAGGCGGTCATCATGTTGCGCCCGACGCGAACGGCACGTCCGGGCCAGGGCTCGATGCCGCCTTCGCCAATTACGGACGGCTTTCGGCCTCGACCGCGCAGCGCGTGGTGCGCTTCTGGCAGGTGCGGCAGGCCAATGGCAGCCGTGATCCGCAGCGACTTCAAACCCGACGGAAAATCAGGAAGCACGACGGCCGCTGTTCGCGCGCGGCCTTGGCGTGGTAGCGCGTGCGCGGTGAAATCCGGCCAGGCCTTGCGCCAGTCGTCGGCGCGCTCCGCCGTCCATGCGAAATCCGGCGATCGCAGAAGACGCTGCAGCGTCCACGCGGCATAGTCGGCGATGTCGGTGACGAAGCGCAACTCGCCGCCCGGCCGCAGAATGCGGGCGAGCCGCGCGACCATCGTCGTCCTGAACGAAACGCCGCTTCCAGTGCCGCCGCTTCGGCCACGGATCGGGATGGATCAGATCGATGCGCGCCAGCGACGCTGTCAGGCAGCCAGGCGATCAGGCGTCGATCGCGTCGTCGAAATGCAGGCGGATATTGCGCAAGCCCTGGCGTTTCGATCGCGGCGAGCGCCTTGGCCATGCCGTTGACGAAGGGCTCGACGCCGATGAAGCCGGTCTGCGGCTGCGCTTCCGCCTGCGCGATCATGTTCTCGCCGCCGCCGAAGCCGATCTCGAGCTGAACCTCGTCGACGGGAGCGGGAAACAGCGTCGCAGATCGGCCGGAGCCGGTTGCGTGAGATCGATCGCAAGGCGCGGCAACAGCGTCTCGATCAGCCGCGCCTGCTGGGGGCGCAGCTTGTGGCCCTTGCGCCGGCCGAAGAAGGCGCGGGATTGGTCGTGTTCCGGCTTGCCGGCTTGCTGGTTCATCCGCCGTCATGACCGCGCTTCGCGCGGTCATCCAGTCGTGTCTGCAGCGTATAGCAAAGACGCGAATGGCCGGCACGAGCTTGCGCTTGTGCCGGCCATGACGAGAGATTGTGCCGCGATTAGCGCAGCGCGCTCTTGAGCGCGTCGGCGAGGTCGGTCCTCTCCCAGGAGAAGCCGCCGTCCTTGTCCGGCGCGCGGCCGAAATGGCCGTAGGCGGCGGTGCGCCGATAGATCGGCCGGTTGAGCTTGAGCGCGCGGCGGATATTGGTCGGCCGCAGCGGGAACAGTTCCGGCAGGATCTTTTCGCAGCTTCGCTTCTTCGACCTTGCCGGTGCCGTGGGTGTCGACCTAGACCGACATCGGATCGGCGACGCCGATCGCATAGGCGATCTGGATGGTGCAGCGCTCGGCGAGGCCGGCGGCGACCACGTTCTTGGCGAGATAGCGCGCGGCATAGGCGGCCGAGCGATCGACCTTGGTCGGGTCCTTGCCGGAGAACGCGCCGCCGCCATGCGGCGCATAGCCGCCGTAGGTGTCGACGATGATCTTGCGGCCGGTCAGGCCGCAATCGCCGTCGGGGCCGCCGACGACGAAATTGCCGGTCGGATTGACCAGGAAATCGCTCGGCTTCTTCGGCATCCAGCCTTCCGGCAGCGCCGATTCGACGGCGTCGCTCGATCATGTCCTTGACCATGCCGGGCGTGTATTTCTTGCCGTTGCGGGTCTGCGCGTTGTGCTGCGTCGAGACCACGACCTTGGTGCAGCCGACCGGCTTGCCGTCGACGTATTTCACCGTCACCTGGCTCTTGGCGTCGGGCTGCAGATCGAACAGCTGCGCCGGAGCGGCGCTTCTCCGACAGCACCTTGAGGATCTTGTGCGCGAAATAGATCGGCGCCGGCATGAACGAGCCCTTTTCGTAGACCTCGCTCTCGGTGCAGGCGAAGCCGAACATCATGCCCTGGTCGCCGGCGCCTTCCTCCTCGCCGCTCTTCTTCTTCTTGGCGTCGACGCCCATGGCGATGTCGGGCGACTGGCCGTGCAGCAGCACCTCGACGTCGGCGCCGTAATAGGAGAAGCCGTCCTGGTCGTAGCCGATATCCTTGACCACGCCGCGGGCGATTTCGGTGATCAGTCTCGCGGTCGACCACCGCCTTGTCGCCGATGCTTGTGGAACAGCGGCGCCTGGCCGCGGCCTTCGCCGGCGATGACGATCTTGTTGGTCGTGCACAGCGTCTCGCAGCCGAGCCGGGTATTGACCTTGCTGTCGTCGGCGATGCCGAGCTTGACGTCGTTCTCGAGAAAGCATCGAGGATGGCGTCGGAGATCTGGTCGCAGACCTTGTCGGGATGTCCTTCCGACACCGACTCGCTGGTGAACAGATAGTTTGCACGTTGCCACAGCGAAACACTCCCCTATAAGCCGGCCTCGTCGCGTCGGGCTTATTCGGCTCGAGCGCCGGCGACGCAGCCCGCGCTGACCGTGACGTGGTTGTTGCAGCGTCACTCTGCGCGGTCAAGATGTGGGCAGAAAGTGGGCGTATGCCGGCGCCGCGCCGAGCAACGCGGCGCGATGTTCTCAGCGTTTGTCGCTGCCGCGATCTGCTCGACGAGATCGACGATGCGCCGCCGCAACTTCGAGTCGTCGATGCGCATGAAGGCCTTGGTCAGCGCCAGGCCGTCCGAAGTGGCGAGAAAGTCGGAGACGTAAGCCGGCGAGGGCGCTTCGCTCATGCCGTCGAGCGCTGGCGCGTTGACCGACGGTCGGGCGCGCCTTCGAAGAAAAACGACACCGGCACTTGCAGGATTTGCGAAATCTGTTGCAGCCGGCTGGCGCCGATCCGGTTGGTGCCCTTCTCGTATTTCTGCACTTGCTGAAATGTCAGGCCGAGAGCGTCGCCGAGCTTCTCCTGGCTCATGCCAAGCATCATCCGGCGCATGCGCACGCGGCTGCCGACATGCTTGTCGATCGGGTTCGGCGCCTTCTTGGCCATCATATTTACCAGCTCCTATGTCTCGATACTTTAGCCGTAATGGCTTTAGATATCAAATCTGTCACAAATGAAACCACCTTGCTGTTTGCAGCAAATCAGGCTGACACTTTGCCATTTAGAAGATGATTATAATCTGCTTTAATTATGTTAGCTCGCAACAGCTGCTTGCGCTTTGCGGCCGCATGTTAACTACAGTTTCAGCTAGCACCGGTCGGAACCGTGGTTCCGCTATCGTACATCTACGGGTATCTCATTGCGGTATGCCGCGCTCGTTCATGATCTTCGGGCGGCGCACGGCTCAGACTTTCATCACGTCCGGCTGCAGGCGGCGGCGAACGACCGCGATCAGCGCGATCGCGACCATGATGGCGGCGGGGACGTCGCCGACGCGGGCATAGAGCGGCGCGCCAATCGGCCGCGGCAGCGGCGCATCGAGCACGCCCTCGGCGCCGAGCGGCAAGGAATTGATGATCGCGGCCGAGCGGATCGACGACCGCGGAAATTCCGGTATTGGCGGCGCGCACCAGCGGCAGGCCTTCTTCGATCGCGCGCACGCGCGCCTGCTGGAAATGCTGATAGGGGCCGGTCGAGATGCCGAACCAGCCGTCATTGGTCACATTGACGATCCAGCCCGGCCGTCGCGCCGCGAGGCATCGACTTCGCCGGGAAAGATGATCTCGTAGCAGATCAGCGGCAGCGCGCGCGGCGCGCCGGGCACGGCAATCGAGCCGACGGCGGTCGCCGGCAAGAAAGCCGCCGCGCTGCTTGGTGAGCTGCTGCAAGCCGAGGCTGTTCGAGGAATTGCTGGAACGGCAAATATTCGCCGAACGGCACGAGATGCACCTTGTCGTAGATCGCAGCGATCGAGCCGTCGTGGTCGATGACATAGATCGAATTGTAGACGCGCGGATTCGTGCGGGTGGACCGGTTCGGCGAGCCGCACCGCGCCGGTGATCAGCACGGTGCTCGGCGGCAACAGATCGGCGATTTGCGCGAGCGCGTCGGGCTCGCGCGTCAGGAAAAACGGAAACGCCGATTCCGGCCAGATCAGATGCGTCACGTCGCGCACGCCGTGCGATTGCGGCGCCGGACGCGCGGTCGGACAGCGCGATGTAGCGCTCCATCACCTCCTGCTTGGCGGCGTAATTGAATCGCACGTCCTGCTGCAGGTTCGGCTGCATGATGCGCAGATGCACGCCGTCGACCAGCCGCGTCGGCGTGCGCGCGAGCCGCAGCGCGCCGTAGCCGCCGAGTGCCGACGAGCACGGCGAGCCGAGCGCCAGCGGCAGCCAGCGGCCAGCGGCGTTTCGCGCGCGATCGTCGGCGAGCGTCGCCGGGCTGGCGAAGACCACGACGGCGATGAAAGTCAGGCCCCAGATGCCGATGAGCGAGGCGCTCTGCGCCAGCGCCAGCGGCGCGGTCAGCGCGTAGCCGAAGGCGTTCCAGGGAAAGCCGGTCAGCAGGTGGCCGCGCAGCCATTCCGCGATCGTCAGCGCCACGGCCAAGGCGAGGATGCGCGAGCGCGCCGCGCGTCCACAGCAGGCGCGCCAGCGCGACGCCGAACGCGGTGTAGATCGCGAGCCCGCCGGCAGGCCGATCACCGCGAACGGCAACAGCCAGCCGAAGGTCGGCGCATCGACCAGGAAGGCGTAGCCGATCCAGTAAAGGCCGGCGAGAAATAGCCGAAGCCGAACCACCAGCCGGTCGCCGCCGCGCCGGTCACGCCGCGCCAAGCGGCCGGCGCCGGCGCCGTCGATCAGCCAGACCAGCGTCGGGAAAGTCAGAAACAGGACCGGCCAGACGTTGAACGGCGCCATGGCCGAGCGCCGACAGCGCGCCGGCGGCGAAGGCGATCAGCCAGCGCCGCCAGCCCCAGGCCAGCACGATGGATGTGATCAGACGCCGTCGGCTTCACGGCGTGCGCGGCGTGTTCGGGTTCGGCCGATTGCGGCCTCGTCGCGCGGCGTCGCCGGCCGCGTCGGCGTTGCGCCGCAGCGCTGCGGCAGTCGCGCGCCGGCGCCGGGGCGGCGGTCCTTGCTGCGATAGATTTGCACCCGCTTGACCCGGCGCGGATCGGCATCGAGCACTTCGGTTTCGAACGGTTGCCGGTCCCGGCACCAGCTCGCCGCGCACCGGCACGTGGCCGGCGCGCATGACCAGATAGCCGCCGAGCGTGTCGACCTCTTGCGCGGCTTCGCCGACGTCGAACTCCTCGCCGATCACGGCGCGCACGTCGTCGAGGCTGGCGCGGCCGGTGGCGAGGAACGAGCCGTCGCTCTGGCGCGATCACCGTCGGCGCTTCCGCCTCGTCATGCTCGTCGGCGATATCGCCGACGATCAGCTCGACCAGATCCTCGATCGAGACCAGGCCGTCGCTGCCGCCATATTCGTCGATGACCAGCGCGAGATGAATGCGGGTCGCCTGCATCTTGGCGAGCAGATCGAGCGCCGGCATCGACGGCGGCGCGTACAGCATCTCGCGGACGATCTTGGCCGCCGACAGCGGCATCGCGAGATCGATCTTGCGCGAGATCGAGGTCGGCCGGCGGCGGCTGTCTTGCGCCGGCTGGCGGTCGCCGCCGGCTCGACGCGCGGCGCGCGCCGCCATGAAGGCCACCAGGTCGCGGATGTGCACCATGCCGACTCGGATCGTCGAGCGTATCGTTATAGACCACGAGCCGCGAATGCGCCGGCGCCTGCGAACACCTTGACCAGTTCGCCGAGCGTGATGTCCTGCTGCACGGCGACGATGTCGGCGCGCGGCACCATGACGCTCTCGATCCGGCGTTCGCGCAGGCCGAGGATATTCTTGAGCATGGCGGCTTCGTTCCGGCGAGAAGCCGGATTCGCGGCTGCTCGGCGGTCGAGCACGAGCTCGAGATCGGCGCGCGTCGACGCCGCCTTCCAGCCGAACAGAATGCGCATGACGCGCGTCAGCCAGCCCTCGTGCAGCTCGGCCGGTTTCGGCAGCACCATCGGCAGCGCGCGGCGTTCGCTGTCGCTCGGTTCGGTGCGGATCGGGGGATTGCGCCATCATGTGGATTTCAGAGCCGTGCGAGATTTCAGGATCTGATCAGGCGGTCATTGCGCGCGCTTGGCGGAAGTCTTTTGGCGCAGTCTTCATGGCATGGCCGGCTGCCGGTAGGGGTCGGGAATCGTCGAGCCGCCGCAGAATGTCGCGCTCGACCTGTTCCATCGCCTCGGCGTCCTTGTCGCGCTCGTGATCGTAGCCGAACAGATGCAGGAAACCGTGCACGGCAAGATGGGCAACATGATGGGCGAACGGCTTGTGCTCGTCCTCGGCCTCGCGCTGCGATGGTCTCGATAGGCCAGCACGATGTCGCCGAGATGCGGCGGTCGACCGCCGGCGCGTCTTGCGCCGGAAACGACAACACGTTGGTGGCCGCGTCGATGCCGCGCCAGTCCCGGTTGAGCACGCGGATCGCCGAATCATCGGTCAGCACGATAGCAAGCTCGCGCTCGGCCTTGTTGACAGCGTGGCGGCGGCAGCCTGGTGACCGCGCGCCGCACGACCGATTTGACTCTTCGCGGGCTCCTTCCAGCGACTCGGAATCGACCATGAACGTCGATCTTCGAGCGCGCGGCCGCGCGCGCCGCGTCATTCCCGCCGCTCGCGCTTGCGCGCCGCCTGCCTTGTCGTAAGCGTCGACGATGCGCGCGACGAGCTCATGGCGGATCACGTCGGCGGCGGTGAATTTGACATGGCCGATGCCTTCGACGCCGTCGAGCAGCCGCACCGCATCGGCGAGACCCGAGGTCTGGCCGGGCGGCAGGTCGACCTGGCTCGGATCGCCGGTGACGATCATGCGGCTGTTCTCGCCGAGCCGCGTCAGCAGCATCTTCATCTGCATCGCGGTGGTGTTCTGCGCCTCGTCGAGAATGATGGCGGCGTTCGACAGCGTGCGGCCGCGCATGAAGGCGAGCGGCGCGATCTCGATCTCGGTCGTCTGCAGCGCGCGCTCGACGATGCGCGCGTCCATCAGGTCGTAGAGCGCGTCGTAGATCGGGCGCAGATAGGGATCGACCTTTTCGCGCATGTCGCCGGGCAGGAAGCCGAGCCGCTCGCCGGCTTCGACCGCCGGCCGCGACAGCACGATGCGATCGACTTCCTTGCGCTCGAACAGCTGCACGGCATGCGCGACCGCGAGCCAGGTCTTGCCGGTGCCGGCCGGGCCGGTCGAGAACACCAGCGCGTGGCGCTTGAGCGCGCGAATATAGGCGTCCTGCGCCGGCGGTGCGGGCGCGCACGCGGCGCTTGCGCAGATTGATCTCTTCGAAATTCTCCCGCGCGGCGGCGGGATCGAAATCGAACAGCGAGCCTTGCGACAGCGCCAGCCGGATGGTGCCGTCGACGTCGCCCTGCGCCAGCTCGTCGCCGCTCTTGAGCCGCTCGTAGAGGCTTTCGAGCACGCGGCGCGCCTGCTCGCAGGCCTCGCGCGAGCCTTCGAGCGTGACGTGATTGCCGCGCGAATTGGCGACGACGCCGAGCCGGCGTTCGATCAGCGCGAGGTTCTGGCCGTATTGGCCGAACAGCGCGGAGGCGAGGCGATTGTCGTCGAAGGTCAGAACGATCTGGGCCGCATTGTCCGGCGCGACGAAGACCGATTCTTCCGTTTCGGGTGTTCGCAATTCAGGCTCCTGCGCGAAGAAGAGCGTGCTCGCGTTCGGATTGCTGCGGCGGGTGCGACGGCGACTCTTGGACAAGCGCGCCGAACAGGCTGTTGCTGGCGATCTTCGGTGATCGTGACGGCGGCGATCTCGCCGATCAGCGATGGCGGCGCCTCGACCTGCACCGGCTGCAGATAGGGCGAGCGGCCGACGATCTGGCCGTCATGCCGGCCCGGCCGTTCGAACAGCACGGCGAAGGTGCGGCCGACGCAGCTGCGATTGAACGCGGCCTGGCTGCCGATCGATCGCCGCTTGCAGGCGCTGCAGGCGCTCCGACTTCACCGTCTTCCGGCACCTGATCGTCCATATCGGCGCCGGGCGTGCCGGGCCGCGGCGAATATTTGAACGAGAACGCGCCGGAAAACCCGACCTCGTCGATCAGGCTCGAGCGTGTCGGCGAAATCGCTCTTCGCGTCTCGCCGGGAAAGCCGACGATGAAATCGGACGTCAGCGCCAGGTCGGGCCGCGCCTCGCGCAGCCGCCGCGACGATATCGAGATAATCGGCGCGGCGTGTGGCGGCGGTTCATGGCCGCGAGAATGCGGTCGGAGCCCGATTGCACCGGCAGATGCAGTTGCGGCATCAGCTCGGGCAAATCGCGATGCGCCGCAATCAGATCGTCGTCCATGTCGCGCGGATGGCTGGTCGTGTAGCGCAGCCGCTCGATGCCGGGCGATCCGTGCGAGCGCGTTCCAGCAGGCGCGCCAGGGACCATGTCCGCCCGTCCGGTCCGTCGCCGTGATAGGCGTTGACGTTCTGGCCGATCAGCGTGATCTCGCGCACGCCGGCCGCCGCCAGATGCTCGACTTCGGCGAGGATTTTTTGCACCGGCCGCGACACTTCGGCGCCGCGCGTATAGGGCACGACGCAGAAGGTGCAGAACTTGTCGCAGCCTTCCTGCACGGTGACGAAAGCGGAGACGCCGCGCGCGCGGATCGCGGCCGGTGCTCGGCGCGGCGAGATGATCGAATTTGTCGTCGACCGGAAACTCGGTATCGACGGCTTTGCCGTCAGCGCTTGGCGCGCGCAAGCAATTCGGGCAGGCGATGATAGTTCTGCGGGCCGAACACCAGATCGACCGCCGGGGCGCGGCGGATGATCTCTTCGCCCTCGGCCTGCGCGACGCAGCCGGCGACCGCGATGACGACATTGCGGCCCGCGGCGGCCGCGGTCTCTTTCATGCACGCGCACGCGGCCGAGCTCGGAATAGACCTTCTCGGCGGCCTTCTCGCGGATGTGGCAGGTGTTGAGAATGACGAGGTCGGCATCTTCGGCGGCCGCCGTCTCGACATAGCCTTCCGGCGCCAAAGTGTCCGCCATACGACGTGAGTCGTAGACGTTCATCTGGCAGCCGAACGATTTGACGTAGAGTTTGCGAGGTGCGTTCATGCCGGTGGTTCGAGCCTAAGTCTTTGCTCTAGCTCGCAAATTCCGCTCCAGCGCAAAACCTCCGCCAGAGGCGGAAGAGGGCGGCTGTGCGCCTGATTGTCTTACCGGGATTCCCGCCAAAAAGGAATGCCAAGGCTCCGCCGTGCTCCGCTTTCAGTCCAGCGCCTGAACATTGGCCTCCTTGATCACACCCGACCATTTGGCGACTTCGGCCTTGATATAGGCATCGAATTCTTCCGGGCTACTGCTGCGGATGACCATGCCGAGGTCGAGATAGCGCTTCCGGGTGTCGTCGCTGGCGAGCGCTTTGAGCGCCGCAGCATTGAGCTTGGCGCGGATGGCAAGCGGCGTGCCGGCCGGCGCGACGATGCCGAACCAGGTCGCGGAATCAAAACCCGGCAGTGCCGTTTCCGCCGACGGTTGGAATATCCGGCGCCGAAGGCGAGCGCTGCGCGCTTGTCACTGCGAGCGCGCGCAATGTGCCGGCTTTGATATTGCCGATGACGGCGGAGAGGTTCGCGAACATCAGCGGAATTTGTCCGGCGAGCAGATCGTTGATCGCCGGCGCTTCGCCGCGATAGGCGACGTGCACCATTTTGATGCCGGCGATGTATTGAAACAGTTCAGCCGTCATATGCGGCGTCGTACCGACGCCGCCGGTGCCGAAATTGATCTTGCCCGGGCTGGCCTTGGCCAGAGCGATGACGTCGGCGACGGAATGGGCGGCGAAGTTCGGATTGACCACGAGCACGAGCGGCGATGCGCCGGTCAGCGCCACACCAGAAAAATCCTTGACCGGATCGACGGTAACCTTGTGATAGAGCGCCGGCGCCACCGCACAGGTGGTCTGGCTGCCCATCATCAGCGTGTAGCCGTCGGGATCGGATTTCGCCAAATCTTGCGCCGCGATCAGGCCGGAGGCGCCGGTGCGGTTCTCGACGACGACGCCTTGGCCGAGGATTTCCGACATTTTCTGCGCGATCACACGCGCTGCGACATCGGTGCCGCCGCCGGCGGCGAAGCCGACCAGCATTTTGATCGGCCGATTGGGGTAGTCGGTGGTCTGCGCGCGAACGCTGCCGGTGAAAGCGATAAGCGTGAGCGCGAGCACGCCGCGCAAAAGTGCCGCCAATGTTGGCGCCATGACAGTCTCCTCCCGTGTGGCCCGATATTTCGGGTCCGTCGCCATTGTAGATAATTTTGTGCGGCCGCGTCAGCCGAGATCGCGGCGCAGCACCAAGGCCGTCGCGCCGCCGTCATAATAGCCTTGGCGCCGCCCGACCTCGCGAAAGCCGGCGCGCCGATAGAGCCTGGTCGCCGGCGCGTTATGCTCGCTCACCTCCAGAAACACCGCGCGCGTGCCCAGTCCGGCCAGACGGCGCAGATGCAGATCGAGCAGGGGCCGCGCGAGCTTTCGGCCGCGCCAGGACGGCGCGATCGCCACCGACAGGATTTCCGCTTCGCCGGCGGCGAGTCGTGACAGGATGAAGCCGATCACTTTGCGGCCGCTTATGGCGCGGTGGGCAACCACATTTTTTTCGATCAGCAGGCGACGAATTTCATCCTCGCCCCAGCCGCGCTGAAACGAGGCGCCGTGGATTAAGGCAATGGCCGCGGCATCGCTCGGCCGGGCGTCGGCAAAGCTAAGCGCGCCGCGTGAGAAAAGCCGTGACAGAACGCCGATCATCGGCGCGGCAGCGAAGCGGCATTTTGCGGCTGCGCGTCCGGTGCGCGCAGATATTGCGGCTTCGGCGGGGCTTGCGCTTCCGCCATCGCCGCGCCGATTTCCGCGACCCAGGCGATGTCGGGGGCCTCGCGCGCATCGACGACGACCGGCGCCGGCGCGGTTCTGGCAAGACCGGATGCGACCATCTTGGCCGCCGTGCCGACAATGCGGGCAGAGGCATCGGAGGCGGCGCGGACCGCTTCGTCCAGCGGCGCGAGCCGTGGCGTGATCAGGGTGCGGCCGCCTGCGCCGAAGACCTGCAAATAGACGTGCTCGTGCCGCGCGTCGATGGCGACGACGACCGGAATTTGATCGTCGGCGGCAAGGTAAGGCGCCGCATAAGCGGACAGCGTCGTCACGCCGACAACGGGAATAGCGGTCGCAACGCCGAGGCCGCGCGCGGCGGAAATACCGACACGCAGGCCGGTAAAGCTGCCCGGGCCGGTCGTCACCACGACGCGTTCGAGATCGGCAAAGGCCAGACCGGATTTTTTCATGACCCGCGCCAAAAGCGGCATCAGCGCTTCGGCATGGCCGCGCGCCATCAAGAGGCTTTCGCTCGCGACAATTCCGCCACTCGCCGTGTCGAGCACGGCGGCGGAACAGGCCGCCAAAGCCGTATCAATAGCGAGGACGCGCATGAAGCGTGAGACTTTGCTGAGACTGGCGGTGCGGCCGAACTACGCGGCCCACACTACATGATTTCCACGCCTACATAGGCCGGACTTCGGTCACGTCGGGAATGAAATGACGCAGCAAATTCTGGATGCCGTGCTGCAGCGTCGCCGTCGATGACGGGCAGCCGGCGCACGAGCCCTTCATATTGAGATAGACGACGCCGTCCTTGAAACCGCGGAAGGTGATATCGCCGCCATCGTTGGCGACGGCGGGGCGCACCCGCGTCTCGATCAGTTCCTTGATCGTGGCGACCGTCTCGGCGTCGGCTTTCGTCGAAGAACTCTTCGCCGTCATTGCTCTCGGCTGCGGCGTTGGCCAAAAGCGGCGCGCCGGACATGAAATGCTCCATGATGGCACCGAGGATCATCGGCTTGAGCTGCGGCCATTCGCCCGCGCCCTTGGTGACGGTGATGAAATCGGAGCCGAAGAACACGCCGCTGACGCCGAGGATGCCGAACAGCCGTTCGGCAAGCGGCGACTGTGCCGCCTGATCGGCATCGCGGATTTCGAGCGTGCCGTTGTCGAGCACCGGCCGGCCGGGCAAAAATTTGAGGGTCGCCGGGTTCGGCGTCGCTTCGGTCTGGATGAACATGACAAAGCCTCCGGCGCTGGGCGCGTTCCGCGCGAACAGACGCGCGATAGATCTAATATCCGTTACTTTAGTACGTGGCGAATTGCCTTGGAAGTTCAAGGGGCGGATGGCGGTTAAGTCCGCACCAAACCGACAATATCCTTCACCGCATCCATGGTCTGCCGGGCAAGCTTTTGGGCGCGGCCGGCGCCGTCGGCCAAGATTGCGTCGATCGCTGCGGGGTCGGCCATCAGCCGTTTCATCTCGGTCGCCGATCGGCCCGAGCTTGGCGACCGACAGGTCGACCAGCGCCGATTTGAAAGTCGAGAATTGCGCATTGCCGAATTCTTTGAGCACGCCGGCGCGGGTTGTGCCGGCAAGCGCCGCATAGATGCCGACGAGATTGTCGGCTTCCGGCCGTGTCTCGAGGCCTTTCTCTTCGCTCGGCAACGGCTCGGGATCGGTTTTCGCCTTGCGGATTTTCTGCGCGATGGCGTCGGCGTCGTCGGTGAGATTGATGCGCGAATAATCCGATGGATCCGACTTCGACATTTTCTTCGAGCCGTCGCGCAGCGACATCACGCGCGTCGCTTCGCCGGTGATCAGCGGCTCGGGCAGCGGGAAGAACACATCGCCAAAGCCCTTGTCCCGAATCGACGCGCCAAAATCGTTGTTGAATTTCTGCGCGATGTCGCGCGACAGTTCGAGGTGCTGCTTCTGATCCTCGCCCACCGGCACATGCGTGGCGCGATAGACCAGAATGTCGGCCGCCATCAGCGTCGGATAGGCGTAGAGTCCGACCGAGGCGTTCTCGCGATCCTTGCCGGCCTTTTCCTTGAACTGCGTCATGCGATTGAGCCAGCCGAGGCGGGCCACGCAATTGAACACCCAGGCGAGCTCGGCGTGCTCGGCGACCTGGCTCTGGTTGAACACGATGTGCTTTTTGGGATCGATGCCGCAGGCGATGAAGGCTGCGGTCACTTCGCGGATGGTTTTGGGCAGCTCGGTGGGATCCTGCCACACCGTGATGGCATGCAGATCGACCACGCAATAGATGCAGTCATAGCGGTCCTGCAGCTCGACAAAGCGCTTGATGGCGCCGAGATAATTGCCGAGGTGCAGGTTGCCGGTCGGCTGCACGCCGGAAAAGACCAGTTCCTTGAATGCCATGCAGAGCCTCCGCGCCGCGCGGGCGTCCAATGCCACGGCTATAGCTCGTCCTGCAAGAGCTTGGCTTGTCCTGCAAGAGCTTGCCCCCCAAGTCCCCGTCGCTATAGTGCGCGCCGTCCCGCAAGAACGGCCCCCCTGAGTATTATCGATGAAATCAGCTCGTTATGACGTTCTCGGCATCGGCAACGCAATTGTCGACGTGATCGCCCGCGCCGAGGAAGATTTTTTGCTCAAGCAAAAAATGACCAAAGGCGCGATGGCGCTGATCGAAGAGCCGCGTGCGGAAGCGATCTATGACGCCATGGGGCCGGCGGTGGAGACCTCGGGCGGCTCGGCCGCGAACACCATCGTCGGGCTCGCTTCGCTCGGCGGCCGCGGGGCCTTTGTCGGCAAGGTCAAAGACGATCTGCTCGGCCGCGCTTTCACCCATGATATCCGCGCCGCCGGCGTGGCGTTCAACACCGCCGCCCGCATCCGACGGGCCTTCGACCGGACGCTGCTATGTGCTGGTGACGCCGGACGGCGAGCGCACCATGAACACGTTTCTCGGCGCGGCGCAGGATCTGCACCCGGCCGACATCGATCCGGACATGATCGCGTCGAGCGCCGTCATCTATCTCGAAGGCTATTTGTGGGACCCGAAGAACGCCAAGGATGCCTTCCTCAAGGCGGCAAAGATCGCGCATGAGGCCGATCGCAGGGTGGCGCTGTCGCTGTCGGACGCGTTCTGTGTCGATCGCTGGCGCGACGAGTTCCTGCAGCTGATGCGTTCGAAGACGGTCGATTTCATCTTCGCCAATGAGGCCGAGTTGCGCAGCCTCTATCAGACGGCGGATTTCGATTCCGCGATTACCGCGTTGCGCAAGGACATCGACATCGCGGTGATCACGCGCAGCGAAAAAGGTTGTCTCGTGATCAGTCCCGACGGCGAAGAAGCGGTGCCGGCATTCCCGGTCGAGCGCGTCGTCGATACGACCGGCGCCGGCGACCTGTTCGCGGCCGGCTTCCTGTCCGGTCTCGCCCGCGGCGCCGACGACCGCACCTGCGGCCGTCTTGGGGGCGCTCGCGGCCGGGGAGGTGATCCAGCATCTCGGCGCGCGTCCGGAAGCTTCGCTGAAGGACCTGGCGCGGGAAAACGGCCTCTTGGACTAAGAATTTGCCCGCTGGCGCTGGGTCAGGACATCCCCGGATGTTCTTGGTAACCAATTGCTAACCGAACGTGGTTAACGACTGGTCACCTGTAATCCCGGAGATCAGTAGATGGCCGAGAACCCGGACCACGCCGACGACGGCGAAAAGCTCGACCCGATCAAAGACACCAGCGAGACTTCCGGCAGCGAAACGCCACCGGAGGCGAGTGCGCCCGCCGACAGCGATCCGCACCGGAATTTGCCGATGGTGCTCGCGCCGAAACTTGGCGCCGGGGAAGATGAAACGGTCGAAGAAGCAGCCGAGAAGCCCGCCGAAGAGACGACAGCCGCTGCGTCGCCGGCACAGTCCTCGCGCTTTCTGCTCCTTGCGGCGACGGTCGCCTTCATTGCCGCATTCAGCTCGTTCGTCGGATCGGTGTCGGGCTCGGGCTTTGCGCATTTCTATTTCCCGGCGACTGCCGGCGCCGCCGGCACACAGGTCTCCGCCGACACCCCGGCGCTGCAGCAGATGAAGGGCGAGCTGGCCGCGCTCAAGGCCGAAGTCGATTCCACCATGCGCGGCACCAACGGCCAGTACAGCAAGATCGCGGATCGGCTCGATCGGCTCGATCAGCATTTTGCCTCAGCCGACACGACCGGTTCGATCGCCTCGAGCACGGCGCCCGTGCCGGACCAGCCGAAAAACACCGACAGGATTTTGCAGGACTGGGTCGTGAATGCCGTGCAGAACGGCCGCGCGCTGGTCGAGAGCCGTTACGGCGGCGTCTTCGATGTCGGTGCCGGCAGCGTGCTTCCCGGCATCGGCCGCGTCGACTCGATCAAGCGGCAGGACGGCCAGTGGCTCGTTCTCACCGCCCGCGGCACGATCACCTCGGGTCACTGACGTTTCGCCGCCGATGATTTGAAATCTAGCGGCGCGCTCCGCGCCGCTAGCCGCCCGGCAGAAACGGCACCAGCATCGGCACGCGGCGGCGATAGGCGCCGTAGGCCTCGGTGCCGAGCTCGCTCATCAGGAAGCGCTCCTCGATCCCCGCCTTCAGCCAGAGGCCAAGCGTAATCAGCGCGGCGCCGAAGCAGCCGCTGACGGTGGCTTGCGCCGCCGCCGTGGCGCAGATCGCCACGATCAGGCCGGTATAGATCGGGTGGCGCACCAGCGCGTAAGGCCCGGTGTCGATCACGCGGTGACCTTCCTTGCGGGTAATGGCGCTCGACCACAATCGGCCGAGATGAATCCGCGCCCACCAGGCGAACACAATTCCCGCCAAGGTGAGGCCGGCGAGCGCATAGGCGCCATCGTAACCGACATGCCAGAGCCGGCTTTCGCCCAGGAGCTGCCGCGTCGAATGCAGCAGCAAAATCGCGCCGGCGAGCAGCGCCGCGCGATAGGACCAGATCTGCCACGTGGCGACGCGCTTTTCAGTGCGGCCGGACCAGAGCGCCGCTACGATCCAACTCGCCAGCCAGCCGAGCCAGATCACGCCGAACACGGTGGTTGGACGCATGATCTCATTCCCGCTCGTTTCACGTGACAGCTACGATAGACTGGTAGCCTTGGACCTGTCGTTAGCGTTGGACCTGTAGTTTTGCGGCCACATTCCGGGCCAAACTTCGCTTTTCTATGACTGAAATGCCAGACGAGCGACGGGATCGTGTCATGAGCAGCGTCTCGCGGCTTCTGTGTAGCTCAGCGATTGCAATCGCAGTCGCGGTCATCGCGGTGGCATCCGCGCAGCAGCTCTATGCGCAAGCAATCGATGCGCCTGCGCCGAAGCAAGATTCCCCGGCGCCCTCGGCATCGCCGCCGCAAATGTCGCAAAATTGTCCGGGTCTGGTCGCGCGCGACCGGCCGCGCCTCATTCCGGCGTCATTCGACGTCGCGGCGCTGAATGCCGATCAGGTGCGCATCACCTTTATCGGCCATGCCACGTTCCTGATCGAGAGTCCGCAGCTCGTGCGCATCGCCACCGACTACAACGACTATGTGCGGCCGCCGATTCTGCCCGACATCGTCACCATGAACCACGCGCACGATACGCATTACACCGACAATCCGGATCCGGCGATCAAATACGTGCTGCGCGGCTGGGGCGAGAGACCGGATCAGCCGGCGCAATGGGATCTCATCTATCGCGACGTGCGCGTGCGCAATGTGCCGACCAATATCCGCAGCTTCGACGGCGGCACCGAGCGTTACGGCAATTCAATTTTCATTTTCGAGATTGCCAATCTGTGCATCGCGCATCTCGGCCACCTGCATCACACGCTCACGCAACAGCAGCTCGACGAGATCGGCCGGGTCGACGTGGTGATGGCGCCGGTCGACGGCTCCTACACGCTCGATCTCGACGGCATGATGGACGTGCTCACGGCGCTTAAGGCGCCGCTGATCATCCCGATGCACTATTTCGCCCCGTACATCCTCGACCGCTTTCTCGGGCGTGTATCGGCAGCAGGTTTATTCGGGATCAGCGCCGTTGCGATGGCGGCAATGGCAGCGACGCCGGCGAAAGCATAGAAATTCCATTTCACGTCGACACCGATGCTAGCGATATAACCGCCAAGGAGCGGGCCGCATAGCGCGCCGAGGCGGGCAAAGCTCAAGGCCCACCCGGTGCCGGCCGAGCGCACAAACGGCGCCAGATAATTGGCGAGATAGCCGGTCAAGATCAGCGACGCCGACACCGTGCCAAACCCGGCAATCGCGACCATGACGTAGTTGAGCCAGATCGATCCCTTGAAGATCAGCGCGACGATGCCGATGGCACCGAGCAGATAAGCGAGCGTCACCGTCAGCCGGACACCAAGACGATCAGCCCATTGCCCGAGCAGAATGCCGCCGACCGCGGAGGTAAAGCTGAACACGGCAAGAAACAACAGGCTGTCGCCGAGATTGTAGCCGCTCTTGCGCATGATCTGCGGCAGCCACTGCGCGATGCCATAGACAAGGAGCAGCCCCATGAACAATGCGGTCCAGAAACAAATCGTCGCCATGGCGTTGCGGCGGGCAAATATCTCGCCGAGCACCGTGCGCCAATTCAAGCTCTCGGCATTGGCCGCGGCGCGCGCCTGCATCGGGACCGCAAGCCGCGCGGCAAGCTTTTGCGCTGCGCCCGTGCGCCCCTTGGCGATGAGAAACTCGAGCGATTCCGGCAATAGCCAAAGCATCAGCGGCACAAACACCACTGGTGCCGCTCCGAGCAACACAACCGGCCGCCAGCCATAGTCGGGCAACAAAGCGCGGCCAGCGAGGGCCGCGGCGAAAATCCCGACGGAGTAGCCGGAATACATGATGCCGTAATTGATGTTTCTGTTGCGCGCGGAGGAATATTCGATGGTCAGCGCCGCGGCGACCGGGATGATGCCGCCGAGGCCCAGGCCGGCAATGAAGCGGCTCACGCTGAACCATAACGGCGTCGGCGACCACGCGGTCACCACCATGCAGGCGGCGAACAGCGTCAGGCAGAAGAGAAACATCGGCTTGCGGCCGTAGAGATCGCTGAGCGTTCCGCTCAACAGGCCGCCCGCGAGCATGCCGAAGATCGTGTAGCTGCCGAGCGCGCCGAGCTGGATCGGTGTGAGCTTCCAGTTCGGATCGGTGGCGAGCGCAGGCAGGATCGCGCCCAACACGCCGACATCGTAGCCTTCCGAGAAAATTCCGATCCAACACAGCACCAAGACCAGAATGCTAGTTTTGACCGGCACATCGGCACTCGCAAGAAGTCGATCCGCCGTGGACACCGAGCCTGCCAGATTGGTCACTTATCAGCTCCTTCTACGCCACCTTTTTGCCTAGCGCGGCCATGCAATTACCAGACCAAGAGCAATTAGCAAGCCGCATTGCTGCGCGTCGGCTATCGGCTAACCTTGAGATCAATCAGCTGGGAGACCAGAGGTGAAAGGCGATCATACCGTCCCTCCGCATATCGGAATTCGACGACAATGTTTTTCCCCTCGACGTATCCCAAATCGCGCAAGCCTCCCCGAAATGCGCCAATCCGATCTCCAAGTATCGACGCAGTATCGACTCCCAAAAAGCCAACTCGTGGCACATCTGTGCGTTGCTGCGCCCGTGCCGCGAGCGGCCATGCGGCCGCCGCTCCGCCGAGCGTGGATATGAAGCGCCGTCTTTCGATACCAGTTGCCATTGGTCAGCCCCAACGGGATCACGGAGCCGGGCTCGATGGCGCTTCTGCCGGAGATTCTTATTGGTTGTGTTATCACGTCGCTGGCTCGATCGGCGTCGTTTACAACGCAAGTGAGAGCCTCTTTCACCTCCGCCATATCGGGTGGGTTTTTCTCTAAAAAATTCAAAGCCGCACGGGCGTTATTGCTCGATGAGTTCGGACACCCGATCTTGCGGCTCAGAAGCGGTCCTTTCTCCGTGGATAGTCTCGTTCATGCGGAGCAGTTCCTCGCCTTAGACGGTTGAGGGCAGCATAACGGCTCCAGCTGCAGTTCGCGATAGCTCTCGCGGTCGTCCAAACCTAAAATGCAGCCAGACCCAAGGCGGACTTCGCGACTTACTTCGGCCTAAAGAATGTGGCGCGGCGCGCTGTCTCCTCATTCTTCCGCAGCGCATATGCCTTCCGCGCCTTGAGCACCGCAGGACGATTTTTTACTGCCCAGTCGCGTAGTTCACAGAGGGGTACAATCAAGGTCCGCCCGAGCGCTGTCAGGTCATATTCCACACGCGGCGGAATGGTCGGATACATCGTACGCCTGACCAACCCGTCCTGCTCCAAGCCCTTGAGGGTCAGCGTCAGCATCCGCTGAGAAATTCCATGCACCCGGCGATGGATCTCATTGTAGCGCAGCGACCCGCCCTGCGAGAGGGCGCCGACCACCATCACTGTCCACTTATCGCCGATGCGGGTCAGCGTATCCACGATCTCCTGGCAGGCTTCATGCGAAGGCGGTCCGTCGGCGCGGCGAACAGCGGTGTTCGTGTCGATCATGGATGTGCCTCCTTGTGCCGCCTCTCGCACCACCTAATATGACGCAACGAACAAATTGTTCGCATCGCTCATTCCTAGCGTGGGCATTCGCTGGACTCAATGGGTCCTGGGACGGTCCTCGCGCGCTGAAAAATCGCAACGCACAGGAGAACCCAGTGATCGCAAGGGAAACAGACGGCGTCGTCATCTATGGAGGCGGCATTGCGGGCGGGATTCTTGCCAAGAAGCTATCGCGAGATGTCCGGGTCACATTGGTAGACCCTTTGGATTATTTCGAGGTGCCGATGGCAATGCCGCGCAACCTCGTCTTGCCTGCCTTCGCCAACGCCGCCATTGTTCCATTTGCGGAGGCGATGCCCAAGGTCGAACACCTGCGGGCACGCCTGATCGAACTGAGTCCCGAAGGCGGCCTGGTAGAGAATACCGAAGGTCAGCAGATGATCATCCAGGGCACAGCCACGGTTCTTTCGACAGGCAGTCGCTTCCCGAACGAATTGGTGCGCGCCCATCGGGGAACCGGCAAAGAACGCGAAGCGTTCTACCGGCGTTTTCATGAGCGCCTATCTTTCGCGCAGCGCATTCTTATTGTTGGTGGAGGCCCCATTGGGGTCGAGCTGGCGGGCGAAATTTCAGAAACCTGGCCAGAAAAGACCGTCACGATTATCGAAGCTGGTCCGCGTCTGCTCGGTGGCACTTCAGCGCCCGCGGCGGCACACGCAGCGTCCGTCCTGGCCCAGCGGGGCGTACGCATCGTGACGGGCGAACGGGTCCAAGGAGTGGACCGTGCCGTAAAGGAAAACGTTTTTGCCAACGGCAAGGCACGAACGAGCACAGGCCGATCTATCCTTTACGACCTTGCGTTCTGGTGCATAGGCGGACATCCGAACACAGCTTACATGCGGCGGCACTTCCCGAACACTCTGACCTCGGAAGAGCGCATCAAGGTCGGCAGCGACTTGCGAGTAGCTGCGCAAGAAAGAATTTTCGCTCTGGGAGACATTACCGATCTCGCGGAGAACAAGATGGCTTTCCACATCAAAGGGCAAGTTAAAGTCGCCGAGAAAAACATACGGGCGGTCTTGGACGGGAAAGCTGCACCGCGCGCTTACAAACCGCGAACCGGCGATCCGACAATGGTGGTTACGCTAGGAAGTCGTACGGGGGTCGCACATCTGTCGCCTTTCGGTATCATCCGGTGCCCATGGGTGATCCGCAAAGCCAAAGCGGAGCGAATGCTCGTGCCCATGTTCCGCAAGGCCCTCGGCTCTTGAGCCACTGCGTTCCCCTTAAACGCAGGTTGACGCTGCTGTTTCTGCCGGCGCTCTATGTGACGTGGTTCCGGATCAAGGCCGCCGGACCGTTCGTCGGAGGTAGCGCACAAAGTGATCGCCGATCAGCTCGGCGCCACCCCAGCTTGAGCCTTGCTGTGCGGCCCTCCGTGAGATGAGAGCTCCCACGACTTTAGCCTGTCTCGGCTTCGACCTGCCGCGACTGCGCTTTTCGCTGCGTACAGCAATTGCAGCCTCTACAGCGCTGTTGGTCGCCTGGCAGCTCGGTCTGGAACATCCACAATGGTCGGCGATGACTGTTTGGGCGGCATCGCAGCCAACGCGCGGTCAATTGATCGAAAAGAGCCTATTTCGTGTCGCTGGTACCGTGAGTGGCGCGATTGCCGGCATTCTTGTCGTGATCGCGTGCGGCGGTCAGCCGATTTTGCTCGCGGTCGGACTGTCGACGTGGATCGCACTCTGTGCCGGCATCGGTAATCTCCAGCGTGGCTTCGTCGCCTATGGCACTATGCTCGCGGGCTACTCGGCCGCCATGGTGGCGCTCCTCGACCGTGCCCATCCTGATCATGTGTTGGCGCTGGGCCTTGACCGCATGGCAACTATTCTCGTCGGCGTGCTGCTTGCATTGGCGGTCGGCCTCGTCTTCACCCCGAGAGCTGCCGAGGAGGAATTGATAGGTCGGCTTAGGCGGCTCACGGCGCGTGTGCTCCGGCATGTCGCGCAAGGCCTCCGAGGAACCGGCGATAGTTACCTCGTCGCGGAACGGCGGGACATCCTGGCAGAGATGGCATTGATCGAAGATGCACTGGAGCCGCACGGTGCCGGCTCACTGCGCTCGCGCCGATCAGTCCACGCCATACGCACCGAGCTGATGACCGAAGTCGAATTGCTCCTTGCGGAGTGCAAGAGCCGCACGACAGATTACCGTGATATCGTCACCGCCCTAGAAGAGACGGCCGCCACGCTGGAAAGTGGTGAATCGCGAACAAAGTCGCTTGCCGCTTTAGATCGGCTCGTCCTTCGCAGCGCCTCCCATCCCACGCTCAGGCAGACGCTCTCCATGATGGTGGCTGCCATTCGGGATCATGTCGGTCCTGATTTCAGGGCGAGGGAGAAATAAGCTATCCGGCCCGCCTGTCGTCCTACACCGGGACTGGGCTGGGGCGTGGCGGGCGACCGTCCGCGCTGGCCTTGTCCTGGTCGCGATCGGGTTGATCTGGGCCGCGACTGGATGGAGCGCGGGGCCGTTCCTTTTGCTCGGCGTCTCGATCATGGCCTCGCTGTTCTCAATCTTTGACAATCCTGCTGGTGTTATGCGCTTTGTGTTCGTGGGACAGGTCTGCGGCGCATCAGCCGCGCTTGCCTGCCGCTTTCTCGTCTGGCCGCTGGCCGGCAGTGAGTTGCAGGTGGTACTTCTCACAACGCCCTTTATTCTCGCTGCGGCGCTCTTTTTCTCGCACCGGCGCATTCTGCCTATCGCCTTCGACTATGCCATGGTGTCGTTGCTGCTCTTGCGTCCGGCCTACCCCCCGACTGGAAGCTTTATGGAGATGCTGGCCGGCGCCCTGGCAGTCGTCGCAGCGCCACTGATCGGCATGTTCGCCTATCGATTCATCTTTCCGCTCGATGATCGGCGCAGGCTCGCCATGCTGGTCGCTATGATGGTTCACGAAGTGCAAGATATGGCACGCGCGGCGGATGCGGCGAAGCGTCGATCGGTCTGGCGAGCGCAACTCTATCACCGCTTATTGCGCCTCATACGCCTGGCCGACAAAAGTGGCAGCGATCGCAATGCTACGATTGACGGCGGACTGTCGGTATTGGCCCTCGGCTCCGCCGTCCTGGCGACGCGCGATATGCTCACGAAAGGCGATTTACCAACTAGCGTCTCTCGGAGTCTGAACGTCGCCCTGGAACGGCTGGCGTGCGTCGCGCGTACACCCGAAAAAGCGGTCGCTGCTCTCTCACTCGCGTCGAAGCGGCTATCACTTCTCGACGCGCACGCTGCAGAAACGTTGACCAGCGCTGCACGCGCGCTCGCCACCAATAACGCATTTTTTCACCGAACTGGGTAAGGACACAGAACGCCTGATATTGTGAGGCAACCATTCGCAGCGGCTAATTCTTTGATGGTCAAATGCTGCACCTCGTTCGGGACGACGGGGTCGTAGGTTCAAATCCTATCACTCCGACCAGCTACATCCACGTAGCGCTGATTTCCCGCAACTATCTGCATCAACTGGAAAATCCCAATCGCGTCGCCGAATTGCTCTTCAACCGTGCAATCTCGGCCCGAAGCCCTGCCTCTCGTGCTTTTGCGGCAAGTAATTCCGCAGCGATTAGTCTCGATCGAGTTTCGGCTGAAGAACGCTCTGCGGCAGCTAAATCGGCCTTAGGCAGCCCCAGGATTTTCGCTAGTTCCGATCGGAGAGATTCAGTATCCATGAAATCGGAACGTTTCGCGAACCGAACGAACCAGTCCCCGCCGACGCCAACAATTGGCTCGCCAAGGTATCGGCCCGTTCGCAGCACCTGAAATCCGGCATTTCGCAAAGCGATCGCGCTTCGCTCGCAGGCCGAGGCATTTCCAGCGAGGACCAAATAGGCCTCTGCCGCGCCATCGATTACTTCAAATGGCGTACCGGAAGCGTTGGCGTTGTGAGTGCAGCGGTTAAGAGGAACAGCCTCACCGTTGACGTCGATTTGGTCGCCTGGCGGCAGCAAAGGATAAGCCAGGCCCCGCCAGGTTGCGGCCTTTCGACCATCGGGCAGCATCACAACGCGGCTTTCCTGCACTTCTAGAAGTTGCAACCCGTCAAAAACTGAGCATGGAGGCGCTTTGGGGCAGCCTCGCCGACACGGCCAAAGGCGAGCTCAAGGCAGACTGGCAGAAGCGCAAGGAGGCTTACCTCGCGCATCTCGACACCGCCGACGACGACGTTCTGCGTGTTTCGCTCGCGGACAAGGTCCACAATGCCCGCGCAATCCTGCGCGATCTGCGCAAGCCTGATGTTGGCGAAGCCGTCTGGTCCCGTTTTAGCCAGCCCCGCGAGAAAACGCTCTGGTACTATCGCGGCCTTGCCGACAAGTTCCGCAAAAGGTTGCCCGTGCGACAGCCCACTAGGTTTGAGCTAACAATAAATAACAAGACTCCGAAAGCCCTTGGCCTCAGCGTACCGCAAAATCTCCTGACGCTCGCTGATGAGGTAATTGAATGAGGCGGCGCACTTCCGTTTATCGCCCTTAGCGATCAATCCGGGCCCTGCAATATTCTGGTCGCTTTTGGTGGCACAGCGGACATCGGGCGGTGCTGGAGCCGAAAAGCTCGGTAGCGATTGACCCATCTCTCGGACACGAGTGGCCAGTCGCTCGTAGGTGGCGAGCGAGCGGTAGGAGCCTCGAATTGGCCTAGCTAGCGCCCGGGTTTCTGTCTGAACTCATCAACGAGCGCGGCAACGAGCGCGGCCGACGCCCTATACAGATTGTCGGCTGGATGATTTCTGCAATAGTTATCAATCCAAACCATCATCTTTTCGGTAGTCGTCCCTTCGGAGACGTCGCTTTCTGACCTGGATCCGTATTGATTAAATCCAGTTATATAGCCAAGAATCCAGGCAGCCCGGGCATCGTCACTCGTGTGATTTTCAAGCCAGGAACTACACGAGACATTTCCTTGTCCCAAGACAGCTTGTCCCTCAGCGGCTACCCGGGCGGTTAGAACGAAAAGCAGGCTCCCCGCAACTAGGGCGGTCTTGAGCAATTTCATGCTCCACCTTTGAAGAGAGCTAAAGCCATCCTACCGAACTCTGATTTGGGGCGCCGTCACTTGGCTGGTCGGATACGATAACGCGTGCCATCCAAACAAGTTGCGTCATTCACAAAAAAGCGACCTCAAGCACACGGAAATTTGCCGCTATGAGTTTTGTGGTTTTGCTGCATTGCATGAGTCCACTCCTGGCCGATTGTGTTGCAAAAGTCGTTTTGCACTGACGGTCAAAAATTCTAAGGGCTATAGGTGCGGATTTCGTGTAAAGATGTGAGGGGGCCTCATCGCCCTACGTTAAACTCATCGGCGACTTCGGTAGCGCGATTGAGGTTGTACGAATCGGCGATTGTTTCCCGTTTCAGATTTTTCGTGAAAATCTGCAGTCCTGCAATTTTCGACTTTTGCAACACAATCGGCCCGAAGCAGACATTGAGCGTGCCTTATGGACACGGAAGTGTGCGCGTCATCGGAGTGTTTATTGCGCTCGTGGTTTCGACGAATGTGACCCACACTTGGTATTGGCGAGGCGCGATTTTCTAGGGGTCGTGGCTGTTTGCTGGCTTACTTTCTGGCTGTTGCAGCTTAGTTGGTCGCGCAAGAACCGCTCCGCAGATTGGGGGTAGTGCCTCAGTTTGAAATCTGCGAAAGTGCTAGAAGATCGGGAAGCCGCGAGCACAAAATGGGCGAATATTCCGACAGGGTACAGGCTGAAATCGCTAGCGATAACGTTACGCGCAAATTCATTTACGTGAGCTTTGCTCTAATCACGCTCTTCGCGGTCTTCATGCTCAGGGGTTTTGCGACTGTGGTGGTCGTTCTGGGTCTAGGGCCGGTTCTAGTGCTAATCGGCGTTATTGAAATCTACTGCCGGATACAAAATTGGAGGCGTCTTCGTGCGGCAGAAGATGCTGATGCCGATCTTGATAAATTGAGGCCAAAAAATTCAACTGAGGCCATCATTCATAAATTGCGGAGCAGAGTGCAGCAAACGGAGGATGCAGGTGAACCGTTCCTCGCTGCCGACTTGCGGCTCGCCATCGAGACGCTAGAGCGCCTCGACGGCGAAGCCGCGCTAGCCCGGCGGCCGGCTCTGGGCGGGCTAGCGCCTGAGCCAATACCGCCAATCTGATTTTCTTTTGCGGTCAGTGAACAAGAGAAGCGCGGTACATTAGGTTCTGCGTCTCGCCGATCATCTTGTTGCAGCGCATGAGTTCGCTGTTGGCCCATTGCGTCATTTCGGCAAGATACGGAATTTGTTCGCTATTGGGCGATTGTGTTGCAAAAGTCGTTTTGCACTGACGGTCAAAAATTCTAAGGGCTATAGGTGCGGATTTCGTGTAAAGATGTGAGGGGCCTCATCGCCCTACGTTAAACTCATCGGCGACTTCGGTAGCGCGATTGAGGTTGTACAAATTGGCGATTGTTTCCCGTTTCAGATTTTTCGTGAAAATCTGCAGTCCTGCAATTTTCGACTTTTGCAACACAATCGGGCCATAGCGGACATGGCCCGACTTGCTGCTGGCTCGACCCAGTCGCGTTTGACCCGTCGGCCGTGAAGAACTAGGATTTCAGGCGGGATTGAACTGATTGGTCACGGCGAACGCGAGCAGGATTCGATACAACAAGAGCCTCAGCCACCGGATCAAGAGGTGGAAGTTGTAGCCGACGGCAGCGAGCACGGCGTTGGTGGCATCGCCGGCGCGGTGCGCGAGATGATTGCGGCCCATGCGGTGCTCAGCCTTGAGATGGCCGATCACCGGTTCGATGGCGGCACGTCGCCTGAACTCGCGTTTGATCTGTGGCGTGACGCGGCGCTTTTGACCTGCAGTGAAGACCCTGAACTTACAATCGGGCGGTGCGTTGTGGCCGCGATAACCGGCGTCGGCGATGGCGCGATCGAGAGTATTGCCGACGAGCGCCTGCATGGCGGGGATGACGGTCGCGAGCGTGTGGCCATCGTACGGATTACCGGGCAATGCGGCGACGTGGGTGGCGAACTGACCGCCGCGCGACCGATGCAGCGTCGTTGCCACGCTCACCTTGACGCCGAACTCGTAAGGTCTATGCGCCTTGCCTTTGCCGATGCATTCGACCTCCGGCGCGTGCAAGGAATAGACCTTCGGTCCGCGCTGGCGGTGGTCCTGGTCGCGCACACGGCGGGCTAGGCTCATCTCTCTGGCGAAGATCTGTTCCAACGCGTCGTTGCCGGCAATCCTGCGGCCGATGTCACGGATCACCCGGCCCAGATAGGTCTTGAGCTTGCGCAGAGCCTTGTTGGCGCGTTTGAACTGGTGGGCATGGGCGTAGCGCTGATGCTTGATCAGGGCCAGCTTGCCGACCCTTCGATAAGATTGGCGAAGGTCCACGCCCCACCGATGAGCCAACCGCACCAGCCGCTCGCGGGCGCGGTTGATGAGTTTGGCGTCGGTCGGGAACATCACCGCCTTCGGCTGCACTGTCGTGTCGATCACGACGCGGGCAAGGTCGGAAGGCTTCATCGCTTCGGTTCTGGTCGCAACCGCCAAGCTCTCCTGCAGCAACGCCAGAAGCTTCTCTTCCCCCATGCGCTGGCGCCAACGCGTCAGCGAGGAACGGTCGAACACAAGGCGGTGCTGGAAGAACTCCTCGCCGCAGAAGTACTGCAAGTAGGGGTTCTCCACCCAACGCTCGCACAGCGCTTCATCCGACAGATTGTGCATATGCTTGAGGATGGCGAGGCCGGCCATGAGCCGCGTCGGCAGGGGCGGATGACCGGGCTTGTCGGTGTAGACCGCGCCGAGCCGTTGTTCCAGAAAACGCCAGTCGATCGAACCCGAAAGCTTCACCAGCGCGTGGTCCATGTCGATGATCTGGTCAAGACGCGACCGGAACAAATCCTGTTCGCCGCTCTCCCGATGCTCCTTCGGTCGCATCTGCGTCCCTCCGCTCGATCAACTCAGCGGAGAGAATCACCGACTTCCAATTCGACGGAATCGCCAAATCGAATTTGCAAGGAAACCTAGGACCCGGTCACCAAAACCGGCAAACTTGAATACTTCAACGCCCCCGATCACCCACGTCATTCAATGGCTTGCGAGTTCTTCACGGACGACTGACCCGACGCGGAAGTCGCGCGTGGCTTCCCTTGGATGCGGCAAAACCCGAGGCGGAGTTAGTCCACTTGTCCACCGACAATTCGGAGTGAGCTATATGATACAGCTTTTGAAAAGGGCGCGGCTCAAAATTAAAATCCAGTGGGGTGTCATTTTCATGTGGTTAGAGCCGGACGGAGGCTTGCATGGTGACTTCCATGGACAAGTTTGTCGAGGGCCAGAACATCAAACACTTCACCACTCTATTGATGACTGAAACCGACACGGCCAAGCGAGAGCTATTGCAGAAGCTCTTGACCGACGAAATGGTAAGGCAAGGCAACCGAATAAGTCCTGATCAGCCTTAGAGGCCGTTTCGAAAGGGGTTGAGTGGGTGGAGTCGACGTGATTCCAGGTGGTTGCTGACACCAACCCCGGAGTTGCCATGTGGACCCCAACCACCCGCAAGCAGCATATTCGCAAGACGAGCCGATACCAAACTGATGTGACCGACGAGGAATGGCGTGTGATCGAGCCTCAGCTGCCTGGGACGAATGTCACCGGACGACCACGTGCCTGGCCGATGCGCGAGATCATCAATGGCATCTTCTATGTCATGCGGGCGGGTTGCCCATGGCGCCTGCTGCCGAGCGATTTGCCGCCGTGGAGCACGATCTATCGATGGTTTGCGAAGTTCCGGGACGAAGGCCGCTTCGAGAGGATCAATCACGCTATGGTCATGCTCGATCGCGAACGGATCGGACGCCAATCCAGCCCTACGGGTGCGATCATCGACAGCCAGAGCGTCAAGACCACCGAGGCCGGCGGACCCCGCGGTTACGATGCTGGAAAGAAGATCAACGGCCGCAAGCGCCATGCGCTTGTCGACACGGACGGGCGTGGCCTCATGCTCGAACCGCATCCGGCGAGCATCCAGGATCGCGACGGCGGCGGACCGCTTTTGCGGGCTTCGCGCCGCATCTTCCCGTTCATCCAGCGGGTCTTCGCCGACAGCGGATATGCCGGTGAGAAGGTCGCCAAGGCCACGTTGATCGCGGTCGAGATCGTGCGAAAAAACCCCGATCAGGTCGGCTTTGCCGTTAACCCGCGGCGCTGGGTCGTCGAGCGCTTCTTCGCATGGATCGGACGCAATCGACGGCTGGCAAAGGACTTTGAGGCAACAATCAACTCCGCACGCGCTTTCCTCTACGCCGCATCCGTCATGCTGCTCGTGCGCCGGATCGCTCGTCCTTCATGACTTTCGAAACCAACTCTTAGAGGCCGTTTCGAAAGGGGTTGAGTGGGTGGAGTCGACGTGATTCCAGGTGGTTGCTGACACCAACCCCGGAGTTGCCATGTGGACCCCAACCACCCGCAAGCAGCATATTCGCAAGACGAGCCGATACCAAACTGATGTGACCGACGAGGAATGGCGTGTGATCGAGCCTCAGCTGCCTGGGACGAATGTCACCGGACGACCACGTGCCTGGCCGATGCGCGAGATCATCAATGGCATCTTCTATGTCATGCGGGCGGGTTGCCCATGGCGCCTGCTGCCGAGCGATTTGCCGCCGTGGAGCACGATCTATCGATGGTTTGCGAAGTTCCGGGACGAAGGCCGCTTCGAGAGGATCAATCACGCTATGGTCATGCTCGATCGCGAACGGATCGGACGCCAATCCAGCCCTACGGGTGCGATCATCGACAGCCAGAGCGTCAAGACCACCGAGGCCGGCGGACCCCGCGGTTACGATGCTGGAAAGAAGATCAACGGCCGCAAGCGCCATGCGCTTGTCGACACGGACGGGCGTGGCCTCATGCTCGAACCGCATCCGGCGAGCATCCAGGATCGCGACGGCGGCGGACCGCTTTTGCGGGCTTCGCGCCGCATCTTCCCGTTCATCCAGCGGGTCTTCGCCGACAGCGGATATGCCGGTGAGAAGGTCGCCAAGGCCACGTTGATCGCGGTCGAGATCGTGCGAAAAAACCCCGATCAGGTCGGCTTTGCCGTTAACCCGCGGCGCTGGGTCGTCGAGCGCTTCTTCGCATGGATCGGACGCAATCGACGGCTGGCAAAGGACTTTGAGGCAACAATCAACTCCGCACGCGCTTTCCTCTACGCCGCATCCGTCATGCTGCTCGTGCGCCGGATCGCTCGTCCCTCATGACTTTCGAAACCAACTCTTAGACCAACTCAGTTGGCGGCCTTCGTACATTTACGGAGTTGATAGCAGCGGGCGGCAGATTGTTCCCGCATCGGGCGGCAGTTCGTTTGAATAAAGCGGTCCGTCCGAGTGTTCAAAATTGCTCAAACTCACTCTCCGGGGATGCTAGATTGTGCCTTTTGGCTCCTGCAACAACAACGAGGACGCTATGAGCTTCAACCGAAGGAACTTGCTTGTGACCGGCACTGGTGCTGCTGCAGCAGTGACGATGGCGTCATCTACGCTGGCGCAGAATTCCGATCACGTGCCAGGTACGGCCTCCCAGTCCATGCCCGAAACCCGAGCCGATACCAGCGGTGTGCCGAATAATGAGAAGAGAATCAATATCGTGACGCTGCGCGACCTTGATGCGCAGGCTGAGAAAGTTATGCCGCCATACGGCTTTGCCAACGCGGTTGGCGGCGCTGGCGACGAATGGACTATGCGCGAGAACGTGGCCGCATTCGATCGCTGGGTCATAAATGCCGATTTCATGAATGGCACCGGCAGCGCCGACACCGCCACCACGATTCTCGGCAGCAAGATTGCATATCCGGTCATTACCGCGCCGATGGGTAACCAGGGCTCGGTGCATGCGCAAGGCGACATCCCGAATGTCAAGGGAGCCGCCGCAGCGGGCACGTTGTATAGTGTCAGTTCCGTTGCCCAGCAGAGCCTGGAGGACCTCGCTGCCGCGAGCGATGGCCCGAAATGGTTCCAGCTTTACATTCCGAGCGATCGCGGCTTCGCGCGCGAACTGCTGCAGCGCGCCAAAGCGGCCGGCTACAAGGCGATCATCATTACCGCCGACGTCGATGTCGTCAGCAACCGCGAACGCTCAATGCGACTGCAGGGAGCGGCCTTGCCGAATCTGGGCAATGGCAACGTTCCCAAGACGCCTGGCAGCAAGGGAAGTGCCACAGACATGAAGGGCGACATGTCGTGGGCTGATATCGACTTTGCCCGCCAGGAATCCGGCCTTCCGGTCATCATCAAGAGCATCATGTCGGCGAAACAGGCGATGCAGGCGCTGCAACACTCCTGCGCCGCCATATGGCTGTCCAATCATGGCGGCCGCCAGCTGGATAATTCTCCGGCGCCGATGACGACGTTGCCAGCCGTCGCCGCAGCGGTGAAGGGCCGCGTGCCGATTATCATCGATGGTGGGGTCCGCCGCGGGCAGGACGTGTTTCGCGCTTTGGCTCTGGGTGCCAGCGTGGTCGCGATCGGCCGACCGACGCTGTACGGCTCGGCGCTCGGTGGCGCACAAGGAGTGCAGAGCGTCCACACGCATCTCAAGAATGAGCTGTCGATGGTGATGCGGCTTGCCGGCACGCCCGACATCAAGAGCATCAAACGCGATTTCGTCGAGCGCGCCGAAGCGTCGCTTGCCGTCGGCATCGTGACGAGGCACGCGAGCGAGAACACATAAGTTATGCGGCTGTGCGCGGGAGCGGCAATTTGCTTCCGCGCCTGGCTCCCGCTTCACATGTTGGATCGTCATCGCATTGAAGGCCATGGCGCATCAGCCGCCGGGATGCGCGGCCAATCGAATCGGTTCCAAACCATAAGCTCAAACGTGGAGGCACCGAAAATGCGACGATCCCGGTTTCTTACACTGGCGATACTCGGCGTTTCCGCCGCAGCTTTCGTCACTCATGCTTCAGCTCAGTCGCCGGCAGTGCCAAGTGCAGCACCAGGTGCAGGACATGGATTTCTGATCAATAAGTGAGCAGCCCACATTGAGTGGTCCAGGTCCAATGTTAGTTTAGCGCTGGCGGTTGCGCCAGCGTGGCCGGCGGAGCTGGCTGACGTAGCGAAGCCGGCCACGCGGCGAATGCGGGCATGAACACCTCCGGTGCGGGTGGTTTGTAGCCGAGCGATGCGTGCGGGCGTATTGCGTTGTAGTGCCGTCGCCAGTAGTGCAATTATCGGACAACATTGACGTTAGCGCTAGAGCGTTCCCCAGTTCTGATGAATTGATTGTGATCGGGCTTGGGATTCCCGGCTAGTTTTGGTTGTGAGTTCATGGCTGTTCTGATTTGGAGGGAAGCCATGGGACGACAGCCGTATTCGGATGATCTTCGCAGTCGGGTGGTTGCGGCCGTTGCCGAGGGATGTTCACGGCGAGCGGCGGCCAAGCGGTTTGCGGTAAGCGAGTCCTCGTCAATCCGGTGGGTGAGTTTGCACAAGGAGACGGGAAGCGTCAGCCCGCAGCGGCGCGGCGGCAAGAGCCGTTCGTCGCTGGAGCCGCATGCGGCATGGTTGTTGGAACTGGTCGAGCAGGAATTGGACCTGACCCTGGCGGAGATTGTCGAGCGGCTATGGCAGCAGCGCGGGGTGCGCACCACGGACAGCTCGGTCGATCGGTTCTTCAAGCGGCACGGTGTGACCTTCAAAAAAAACTCTGCACGCCGCCGAGCAGGAGCGCCCCGACGTAGCCGCGGCGCGGCAATGCTGGAAGGCCGGCCAGGCCAGCCTTGATGCCAAGCACCTGGTGTTCGTCGACGAGACCGGAACCTCGACCAAGATGGTCCGCACTCACGGGCGCTGCCGCCGGGGCCAGCGCCTGATCGGCAAGGCGCCGTGGGGACATTGGAAAACCACCACCTTCACCGCCGGACTGCGCCGCGACGGGCTTGTCGCACCCTTCGTTCTCGATGGACCGATGAACGGCGAAGCCTTCCTGGTCTATGTCGAGACGGTGCTGGCCCCAAGCCTGTCGGAGGGCGACATCGTCGTGATCGACAATCTGCCCGCGGACAAAGTCGGGGGCGTCCGCGCCGCGATCGAGGCCCGAGGTGCCTTCCTCCTCTACCTGCCGCCGTACTCTCCCGACCTCAATCCCATCGAGATGGCCTTCGCCAAGCTCAAGACCCTGCTCCGCAAGGCCGCCGCACCAACAAGAGACTCGCTTTGGGACGCAATCGCAGACGTTCTCGGCGCCTTCACACAAGGCGAATGCGCTAACTATCTTGCACACGCAGGTTATGCGTCGTCTTAAGTGGGGAATGCTCTAATTCCCCCCGGCGCCATCGCCCGCTTAAAAAATTCTCAATTATTGATGTACGATTCTCAATTATTGGTGGTCTGACCACTTTCCGCTTGCCAGTTTTTTTGCGAAGGCGAGCGTTGATCTGTGCCCCCTCGATTTGGCGGATCTGCAGACCGCGCCTGCAGGGCGCGCAGGATGACTAGCGCATAGGTTGTGTTTTGCAGAGTCAGGCTTATGCGTAAACTGAGTCAGCCTTATGGGTCCTAGAGTCAGACTTATGCGTCACCCGACACAAATTCGGGCGATTACACGTCCACGCTCGCGGTGAGCGCGTGCTCCTCGATGAAGACGCGGCGCGGCTCGACCTTGTCGCCCATCAGCTCGTCGAAGATCGTGTTGGCCTCGTCGATCTCCTTGACGCTGACCTGCAGCAGCGAGCGGGCGTTGGTGTCGAGCGTGGTTTCCCAGAGCTGGTTGGGGTTCATCTCGCCCAGGCCTTTGTAGCGCTGCAGCGACACGCCCTTGCGGCCGGCGTCGGTGACCGCCTCGAACAGGCCGACCGGCCCGTGGATCGGGGTTTCGTCGTCCTTGCGCCGCAGCATCGCCGGCGGCGTCGGCCGCGGATAGACCTCCTGCAGCGCCGGCGCGAATTCGTCGAGCTTGCGCGCGTCGGCGGAGCCGAGCAGCGCCTGATCGATGCACGGCGACTTCCTTGACGCCGCGCACGCGTGCGCTCGAACTGGAAGCCTGAGCCTTCGGTGAATTCGCCCTGCCAGCCGCGCTCGGTCTCGTCCGCCAGCGCGTCGAGCCGCCTGGCGATATAGGGCAGCCGCGGCCATGGCCTTCTGCCGGATCGCCGAAGATCTCGCGATTGAGCACGCCAGGATCGCGGCCTGCTCGATGACCTTGCCGTTGTAGCGGCTGTGCAGGCCGCGCAGCAGATTGCGGATGATGCGGGCATCCTCGACCAGCTTGCGCAGATCGTTGCCGGCGCGCTCCTCGCCCGACGACAGACGCAAGCACGGCCTCCTCGAGGCCGGTATCGATCAGATAATCCTCGAGCGCGCGCTCGTCCTTGAGATATTGCTCGGACTTGCCGCGCGCGATTTTGTAGAGCGGCGGCTGGGCGATGTAGAGATGGCCGCGGTCGATGATCTCGCGCATCTGCCGGTAGAAGAAGGTCAGCAGCAGCGTGCGGATATGGGCGCCGTCGACGTCGGCGTCCGTCATGATGATGATCTTGTGGTAGCGCAGCTTGTCGATGGCGAATTCGTCGGCGCCGATGCCGGTGCCGAGCGCGGTGATCAGCGTGCCGATCTGCTCGGACGACAGCATCTTGTCCATGCGCGCGCGCTCGACGTTGAGGATCTTGCCGCGCAGCGGCAGAACGGCCTGGAATTCGCGGTTGCGGCCCTGCTTGGCGCTGCCGCCGGCGGAATCGCCCTCGACGATGAACAGTTCGGATTTGGCCGGATCGCGCTCCTGGCAATCGGCGAGCTTGCCGGGCAGCGAG
This sequence comes from uncultured Alphaproteobacteria bacterium, assembly GCA_963761185.1. Lineage (GTDB taxonomy): Bacteria > Pseudomonadota > Alphaproteobacteria > Rhizobiales > Xanthobacteraceae > BOG-931. The sequence continues at coordinate 946,774 of CAVXFY010000009.1, read as the reverse complement.
GTGATGCCGAGCGCGCTCTTGCGCGTCATTTCGCGCGCCTTGCGCGCCGCCTCGCGCGCCGCGGCCGCCTGGATCACCTTGCCGACGATGATCTTGGCCTCGCCCGGATGCTCTTCGAGCCAGGCCTTGAGCATGTCGTTGACGATGCCCTCGACCGCCGGCCGCACTTCCGAGGAGACCAGCTTGTCCTTGGTCTGCGAGGAGAATTTCGGGTCGGCGACCTTGACCGAGAGCACCGCGGTCAAGCCTTCGCGGCAGTCGTCGCCGGTGAGCGCGACCTTTTCCTTGCGCGCGACGCCGCCGGATTCGGCATAGCCGGTGATCTGGCGCGTCAGCGCGCCGCGGAAGCCGGCGAGATGCGTGCCGCCGTCGCGCTGCGGAATGTTGTTGGTGAAGCAGAGCACGCTCTCGTGATAGCCGTCGTTCCACCACAGCGCGCATTCGACCGCGACGCCGTCGCGCTCGGCCTTGATCACGATCGGCTGCGGGATGAGCGGGGTCTTGTTGCGGTCGAGATATTTGACGAAGGCCTCGACGCCGCCCTCGTAGCGCATCTCCTCGCGCTTCTCGACCGCGTGGCGCATGTCGGAGAGCACGATGTTGACGCCGGAATTGAGGAAGGCGAGTTCGCGCAGCCGGTGTTCCAGCGTCGCGAAGTCGAACTCCGTCATGGTGAAGGTTTCTTTCGACGGCAGGAACGTCACTTCGGTGCCGCGCTTGTCGCGGGCCGCGCCGACCACCGCGAGCGGCGCCACGGCGTCGCCGTCGCGAAACTCCATGAAGTGCTCCTTGCCGTCGCGCCAGATCGTGAGCTTCAGCCAGGTCGACAGCGCGTTGACCACCGAGACGCCGACGCCGTGCAGGCCGCCGGAGACCTTGTAGGAGTTCTGGTCGAATTTTCCGCCGGCATGCAGCTGGGTCATGATGACCTCGGCCGCCGAGATCGCCTTCGCCCTTGTGGATGTCGGTTGGAATGCCGCGGCCGTCGTCGCGCACGGTGCAGGAACCGTCGGGATTGAGCGTGACCGTGACTTCCTTGGCGAAGCCGGCGAGCGCTTCGTCGATGGCGTTGTCGACGACCTCGTAGACCATGTGATGCAGGCCCGAGCCGTCGTCGGTGTCGCCGATATACATGCCCGGCCGCTTGCGCACGGCATCGAGCCCCTTGAGCACCTTGATCGATTCCGCATCGTAATCGGAGGATGCTTCCGGGGTCGGTTTGCGGACAGGTTCAGCCATGCGGGGAGCTCGCGAATCGCTTGCCAGAAACGCTTGTGAAACGATGATTCTTGTACACGAAAACGGTGCCGCGTACAGGTCAAATTGAATATACGTAAGATATTGTCGGATCGTCGTTTTTCAAGGTTCTGGCGGAGGCCGAAATCGAGCCCTGATTCGGCCCGGAAAGGGCCTCACCTGATAATGCGCGATAAATAAGAAATCGCGGTCGAGGCTAGCGCGCGATCAGGATCGGGCGCGTTGCGATCGGGCCTTCAGAAGATGCTGATCGCCGGGCCGATAATCGGGAACCGGGTGTTGAAAGCAGCCAAGCGCTTCGGCCCATAGTTCCATGCGATCCAAATCCTCGCGCAGGCGCACCAGCGATTCGATCAGATTTCGAACGATTACGTCTTCTGCCGTTTCCGGCATTGCCTTCGCCTCTGCCGCGCATCTGCGTCTCCCCGCCTATACTGTTTAAGAGGTTCGCCGACTCTTGTTCCATAACCCCTTTCCATAACATCGGGCTGGAACCGGGCAATTCACGCGTGCGGTTTTTGGAGCCGCCGCAGCGGCAAATATCATCGGGGTCCCGATTTCGGTTCCAGGCGTCCGGAACTGACGTCGACAATTGCGGCGCTACGCTCGATCTCCACAAACAGCGCCGGATCGGCGCCGGTCATCCAGACCTGGCTGCCGAATTGGCGAAGTTCCTCATGCAAGGCGCCGCGCCGCGCCGGATCGAGATGCGCCACGACTTCGTCGAGCAACAAGATCGGCGCATGGCCGGTCATGTCGGAGATCAATCGCGCATGCGCCAGCACGAGCCCGATCAACAATGCTTTCTGCTCGCCGGTCGAAGCATCGGCGGCGGCGATGCCTTTGGGCGCATAGACGACTTTCAGGTCGGTCAAATGCGGGCCGTCGAGCGTGCGTCCGGCCGCGGCGTCGCGTGCGCGATTGTCGCGCAGCACCGCGCGGTAGCGCTCCTCGATTTCGCTCGCGGGATGTGCCGGGAAGAGTTGCTCCATCCAGCCGTCGAGCGCGATCTCGGCGGACGGGAAAGCCGAATCCTTGCGGCTCGCCAGCACGGCTCCGAGGCGATGCACGGTTTCGGCGCGCAGGCTCGCGACGGCGACGGCAAGCTCGGCGGTCTCATGTTCGACGGCGTCGAGCCAATGGGCATCGGGCCGCGGCTCTTCCAATAGCCGGTTGCGCGAGCGCAGCGAGCGGTCGAGTGCGTTGACGCGGCTGCCGTGTTCGGGATCGACGGCGAGCACCAGCCGGTCGAGAAAGCGCCGGCGTTCGGACGGCGCGCCGGCAAACAGCCCGTCCATTGCCGGCACCAGCCACAGCACGCGCAGATGATCGGCGAAAGCCGAAGCTGAGACGACCGGTTCGCGATCAATCCGATATTTGCGCACGACCGCGCCGTCGTCCGGCGGCCGGTCGATGCCGGTGCCGAGCGTCGCCAAGCCCGAGCGCGCCCTCGATCTCGGCGGCAGACCGCCCAAGAGCCGTCGCCCTCGCTGAACGCCACTTCGTCAAGCGTGGAGCGGCGCAGCCCGCGGCCCGGCGCCAGGAAGGAAATCGCTTCGATCAGGTTGGTCTTGCCCGCGCCGTTGGGTCCAATGAGCACGACGGTCGCCGCGTCGATGTCCAGCGACGCCGCGTGGTAGTTGCGGAAGTTGGTGAGCCTAATCTGGCGAAGGCGAGCGGGAGCCATGAAGTTCGTATCTAGTCGTCACGGCGACCCGCCGCCATCCGAAGGCGCGCTGGGCCGCTCGGTCTAGATTTTACGTTTGAGCATGATCTTTCCCGAAAACCGATTTCCACTTTTCGGGATCATGCTCAGACCCGCATCGGCATCAGCACATAGAGCGCGCCGCGCGGATCCTTGTCCTGGATCAAGGTTGGCGAACCCGGATCGGCGAGCCTGAGCACCGCCGCCTCGCTCTCGATCTGCGCGGCGATATCGAGGAGATAGCGCGAGTTGAAGCCGATATCGAGCGGATCGGCTTCGTAAGTCGACTTCGAGTTCTTCGTTGGCGCTGCCGGAGTCTGGGTTGGTGACCGACAACAACAACCGCCCGCCGGTGATCGACAATTTGACGGCGCGGCCGCGCTCGCTGGATACCGTCGACACGCGATCGACCGCCTCCTCGAATTCCTTCTTGTCGACGATCAGTTCCTTGTCGTTGTTTGCCGGAATGACGCGGCCATAATCGGGAAACGTGCCGTCGATCAGTTTCGAGGTCAAAATCGCCTGGCCGACGGTGAAGCGGATCTTGCCGGGCGACAATTCGATCAGGACTTCGGCGTCGCCGTCTTCCATCAGCCGTTGCACTTCGCTGACCGTCTTGCGCGGCACGATGACGCCCGGCATGCCTTCGGCGCCCTTCGGCAAATCCAATTCCATCTGCGCCAGCCGGTGGCCGTCGGTCGCGACCGCGCGCAGCGTCTGCGCTTTGCCGGAGCCCGCGGCGTGCAGATAGATGCCGTTGAGATAGTAGCGCGTCTCTTCGGTCGAGATTGCGAACTGCGTCTTGTCGATCAGCCGCTTCAGGTCGGCGGCTTTCAGGGTGAATTTGTGCGTCATCTCGCCGGGGGCGAGATCGGGGAAATCGCTTTCCGGCAGCGTCTGCAGCGTGAAGCGCGAACGGCCGGCGCGGATCGCCAGCGCCGCGCGGTCGCCGGACGATTCAAGAACGATCTGCGCGCCCTCGGGCAGCTTGCGCACGATGTCGAAGAACATATGCGCCGGCACCGTTGTCGAGCCGCCGGGACCGACTTCGGCCGCGATCGCGTCGGTGACTTCGACGTCGAGATCGGTGGCCTTCAGCGACAGTTTCGATTTGTCGGCGTGCAACAGCACATTGGCCAGGATCGGAATTGTATTGCGGCGTTCCACCACGCGGTGGACATGGCCCAGCGACTTCAACAATTCGGAACGCTCTACCGTGACCTTCATCGCTCAATCCGTGGAGAAATGCGGAGCAGAACCCGGGCGCCGGAACCTTGGCGGACGACAAGGGTGGCTTGGTATGGAGGTTTCGGCAAGGCCGGAGGGCAAGTGGGTCTGTCTTTTCGCAGCTTTTTCCCTGTCTTTTCACAGGCTTTTGGGGAGGTGGCGTCGGTAGAGAGAGCGGGCCATTGCCGGTTGAAACCGGTGCCCGCCGCTCGGATCAAGCGGTTTCAAGCTATTGCTCGGTCCTGGTTAGTCCTCGTTAGTTCTGGCTCAGTCCTGGAGCTGCCGTTTCAGCCCCTCGATTTCCTCGGCAAAGGCGCTGTCGTTACCGGCCAGATTTTCGATCTTGCGCACCGCGTGCAAAACCGTGGTGTGGTCGCGGCCACCGAACCGCCGCCCGATTTCCGGCAGCGAACGCAGCGTCAGAACCTTCGCCAGATACATCGCCACCTGCCGCGGGCGCACGACATTTGCGGTGCGCCGCGACGATAGCAGGTCAGCGCGGCTGACGTTGTATTGGCGCGCCACGACGCGCTGGATGTCCTCGATCCGCACCCGTTTCGGTTCGGCGGGCCGGATCAGGTCACGCATTTCGCGCTCGGCCATTTCCAGCGTGACCGGCTGACCGGTGAGCTTGCTATGGGCGAGGAGGCGATTGACGGCGCCTTCGAGGTCGCGGCCGTTATGGGTCACGGACTTGGCAACATAGGCCAAGACCTGCGGCGGCACTTCGAAGCCGGGATGGTGCGCGCGCGCCGCGCAGACCCGGCTCTTGAGGATTTCGAGCCGCAATTCCTCGCCGAGCGAGCCGATTTCGACCACGAGCCCGCCGGCGAGCCGCGAGCGCACCCGGTCGTCGAGACTTTCGAGGTCGGCCGGCGGCCGGTCGCTGGCGATCACCACCTGGCGTCCGGCATCGATCAGGGCGTTGAGCGTGTGACAGAACTCGGCCTGGGTCGAACGGCCTTGCAGGAACTGCAAGTCGTCGATCACCAGCACGTCGATGGCGCGGACAGCCTCCTTGAAAGCCAAAGTGGTCTGGGTGCGCAGCGCCGAAACGAAGCCGTACATGAAGCGCTCGGCCGTCAGGTACAGCATCTTGCGGTCACCGGCGCCGTTGCCGGCCCAGCTGATCGCCTGCAAGAGGTGCGTTTTGCCGAGCCCGACGGCGGCATGCACGTAGAGTGGGTTGAACATCAATTGTTCGCCCTGCTTGCTGGTCGCGACCTGCTTGGCGGCGGCGTGCGCAAGCGTATTGGAGCGCCCGACGACGAAATTGTCGAAGGTCAGACGGGGATCGAGCGGCGAGCCGCCCAGCGCCTCGTGCACGGTCATGAACGGCACGCTGGCGCGGATCTCGCTGCCGTTGACGTAGCCGTCGCGCCCATTGTGCAGGGGCTGCGTCGCTTCCGGCAGCTTCGGCTTGGCGGTGATTGGACGGATCGTGGCCGAGCGGACGCTCAGCTCCAGACGGGTGACGTCGGCTTCCTCCGCCTGCCACCGGGTCAGCACCTTCTCGCTATAGTGCGACTGAATCCAGTTGCGCAGGAAGCGGGTGGGGACCGACAGGCGCACCACGCCCTTGTCCACGCCGTCGAGCTCCATCCGCCCGAACCAGCTCGTGAACACATCGTCGCCGAGTTCGGTGCGCAATTGATCCTTCACCCGCCGCCAGCGCTCCTGATCCGTGCCTACCATTTTGGTTCCGTCTTTCCCGAGGGCATGTTGTCCGAGCCGCTGGCGCGCGAGCACAAGCTCGCCATGCCCGGCCCTGCCGAGTTGCAACTCGCTACGAAAAGTGTGGTCCAAGCCGGCCGGCACTTCCGTCGCAGACGGATGCGGCCATCCCGCTGGGGAGGAAGCGGCGTCAGCCGCTGGCTGCCGCTCTGGGCCAAAAGGGTCTACTTGGAGAGCCCCTGCCCGAAGAGCTTTTGCGCGGAAAGGTCTCGCGCACAGCGCGGCTCGCAGCCGATAATGGATCGCAGATTGCCGTCATCATGCCCCACCTCCATCGTTCCCAGATTCGATGGTCGTCCGTAAGTTTCGTCGCGTAACGCGGCTACGAGACCTTCACCTGCATATTCGGGTAAGCTGACGGACCGGCATCGGCTCTTGGCAGAGAAACGAAATTCAGCGCGACGACGACGTCAGTACGGCACCCCGAAGACACAGTTATCCCGCACCCATCTTGATGAGTTTCCACCTAGACGCTTGTTGAAAACCTTCGATGTGAAGGGAAGGAAACCCTAGCACGCGATGCGCGACCTGCAACCGTAAAAAAATTACTAAAAACCCTGCGCGCGCATTCGAGTTTCAGATGTGGGCGCGGGGCAACAGATCTGCCCGGCGCTCAACGCATTGAGTCAATTTGGCGATTTACAAAATTGTTATCGGATTGTAATGCAGGAAATACGGCGTCCGAAGAACCGGAGCAAACAACGATCGACGTCGCAGATTTTGGGTGACTCAAAGTCCAATCTTGCGCGTGTGCAATAACCCATTCATCGCAAATAAGATCTTTTGTTCAGTTTCATCGGGTAGCCGTCCGCGAGCAAATAGCGAGCAGAAAAACGGCGATCGTACCGGCGCACGCAATAACGCGCGCAGAAATCTGCACGACGGCCAGCCTGGCCGTCATTGCAGATTGCGATGACAACTCTACAACAGTTTGATGGCGATTCGCCATTTTGCCGCGAGCGGCAGTGTGCGCCGCCGGATCGAACAACGCCAAGCGGTATCGCTTGCGATCGTTATTTCGCGAGCTTGGCGATGCGATGCGCGAGCCGCGACACTTTCCGACGCGCTGCGTTGCGGTGCATGATATTTTTTTGCGCTGCACGAATGATCGCGGGCTCGGCTTCGGTCATCGCCGCGACAGCGCTCGTGCGGTCGCCTGAGGCGATTGCCTCTTCGACCTTGCGTACCGCAGTACGGACGCGCGAACGGCGCGCCTTGTTGACGGCGGTGCGGCGGACAGCCTGACGGGCGGCCTTCTTGGCGGACTTTGTATTAGCCATGGTTAGATACAGTCGATGATGAATGAGAGCGCGGCTTATAGGGGTGTCGGACCCTATCGTCAACGCCACCTGCTATTTTAGGGCAGAAGCGGTCTCGTCCCGGTCTTTGCGTCACGTTGTGAGCCCCCTTCTTGCCCCCGGTCCGCACGAATACTTATTAGGGTGAATACCTATGTGCGCCGCGCGCTAGGCAACGCGCTTGGCGCGGACCGCGTCGTATCCTGACACCACCGTCGCCCGGTCGGCTGCCGGAAACGCCGAGAGCGGCGGCTCCATCAGGGCCCATTGCGGCTCATTATGGATATGCGCGAGCAGCATCTTGATGCCGGGCACGAGCGGTTTGCCGTTGAACAGATTGCGGATCGCGACCGCTTCCGAAAGCGCCCCGGCATCGCCGCTCCGGAAGGCGCGGCCGCAGAGGTCGGCATTGAGATTGGCGGTGGCTGAGATGCAGCCGGCGAACACACCGGAGCGCGCTTCGGGCAGCGCCGCCTCGGTCGACGGAAATACCTTAAAGCGCGGCAGAATGCCGGCGGCCTCGCGCGCATAGGCCATGTCGCCCGAGGAATTTTTCAGGCCGACAATGCGCTCGCCGAACGTATCGAGCAGGCGGCGGATCAGCGCGACGTGCCAGGGCAGGCCCGATTGCGCCGGGAAGTGATAGAGGTAGATCGGGATCGGCTTCGCCGCGGTCGCGGTCAGGATCGCATCGATATAGGCGACGAGCCCATCGTCAGCCACGCCCTTGTAATAGAACGGCGGCAGCACCAGCGCGCCAGCGAAGCCGAGTTCGGCGGCGTGCTTGGTCAGCGCGATGGCGTCGGCCGGCGCCGCGGCTCCGGTGCCGACCATCATGCGGCCGAGCGGCAATCCGCTCTGCGCGTAAGCGCTCATCACGCGCTTGCGCTGATCGAGCGAGAACGAGGTCGCTTCGCCGGTGGTGCCGAGCACGTTCAGTCCGTCACAGCCGGTGTCGAGAAGAAAGCGAGCTAGCGCCGTCGAGCGGGCGCAATCGGGCTCGCCCTTGGCATCGACGGCTGTTGCGATGGCGGCGATCACGCCGTGCAGAGTTTTGGTCTCGCTCATGGAAATACCTACCTTTGCCGGGCCAATTGAGGGTGGCTTGCGCCAGTTGGTGATCCAGTAAAGCATGCAAAGCCGATGTTCAATCGAGCGCCCGAGTGTGCAAATCAGGGGGGAGCCGGTACCCGAAATGTCGCAAAGCTTCGATGTCATCATTGTCGGCGCCGGCGCCGCGGGCTGTGTATTGGCCAACCGGCTGTCGGCGCGTTCGAGCTCGAACGTGCTGCTGCTCGAGGCCGGCCGCGATGTCGTGCCGGGCGCCGAGCCCGCCGACGTGCTCGATTCCTATCCACGCTCTTATTACAACGACGCCTATTTCTGGCCCGGCCTGAAAGTGCACTGGCGACGGAAAGATAATTCGCCGCTTAGCGGATTTTCCCAGGGCCGGCTGGTCGGCGGCGGCTCGAATGTCATGGGCATGGTCGCCTATCGCGGCACGCCCGACGACTACGCCGAATGGCAGGCGCATGGCGCTACGGGCTGGGGCTGGGACGATGTGCTGCCTTACTATAAGAAGCTCGAAAGCGATTGGGATTTCGACGGCGCCTTGCACGGCAAGGACGGGCCGGTGCCGATCCGCCGCACCAAGGTCGACGACTGGCCGCAATTGTCGAAGGCCGTGGGCGCCTTTGCGCAAGAGCGCCAGATCCCTTTCGTCGCCGACATGAATGGCGATTTCCGCGACGGCTACGGTCCGGTGCCGATGAGCAATTGGCCGGACAAACGCGCCTCGGCACAGACCTGTTATCTCGACGCCACTGTGCGCGGCCGCAAAAATCTCAGCGTGCTCACCGAAGCGACGGTCACCGGACTTGTCTTCGATAGCCGCCGTGCCACGGGCGTCACCGTCAAGACCGGCGACGAAACCAAAGCCTTCTTCGGCCGCGAGATCATTGTCGCGCTCGGCGGTATCCACTCACCGGCGTTTCTGATGCGCGCCGGGATCGGTCCGGCATCGGCGCTGCGCGAACTTGGCATCGAGGTGAAGGCCGATCGTCCCGGCGTCGGCCAAAATCTCTCCAACCACGCCATCATCTTTATCGGGCTTCTGCAAAAGCCCGGAACACGGCAAGCGGATGAGATCCGGCCACACCCGATGTCGGCGTTCCGCTATTCCTCCGGCCTGCCGGGAACCCCGCCCCAGGACATCTATATTAACGTGCAGTGCAAAACGTCTTGGAGCCCTTTGGGGTATCAGGTTGCCAATATCGCCCCATCGCTGCTCAAGCCCATGGCGCGCGGCCGCGTGTCGCTGGTCTCGGCGGATCCCACGGCCTATCCGCTCGTCGAATTCAACTTCACCGAGCACGAGCTCGATCTGCGCCGCTTCATGCTGGGCTTCCGCCGCTGTGTCGAAATTCTCGGGCACGAGGCGGTGCGCGCCATGACGCGGCTGACCTTCCCGGTGAAATTCAACGACCGGCTGCGGCGGCTCAACCGCATCACGATGGGGAACAGGATCAAGAGCACAGCGATTGCGGGCCTGATCGAAGCCGTGCCGCCGCTTGCCGAGCCGATCTTCGCCACACTTGCCGACCGCCGCGTCGATCTCACCACTCTTGTGCAGGACGACGACGCGCTCGCGGCGCACATTCAGGAGAACGTCGCCGGCACGTTCCATCCGGTCGGCACCTGCCGGATGGGAACTGCCGACGATCGCGATGCGGTCACCGATCCGACCGGGCGCGTCCGTGGCATTGAGGCGTTGCGCGTCATCGACGCCTCGATCATGCCGACGATCCCGCGCGGCAATACCAATATCCCAACCATCATGGTCGCGGAGAAGCTTGCCGAGCAGATGTTGGCTAGAGCATGATCCGGAAAAGTGGAAACCGGCTTTCCGAAAAGATCATGCTCCATCCAAAAGCTGGAGCGTCAATCGATTCGATATGAAGCGATTGCGCTCTAGCAGGCTGCTGAAAAACCCTCTCGACGGCAAGGCTGGATAGTGATTCCGTTGTTTGGCGACGACGGGGTGATTTGACATGCGCGGCGAGGAACGAGAATCGGAAGGGCTTTTTTCGTACATTCGTCTGGAGGAGCGGATTGCAGCGGACCACCCGCTGCGCGCCATCCGGGTGTTGGTGAACGAAGCGTTGGCGGCACTGTCGGGTCGGTTCGAGGAGCTTTATTCCCAGACTGGGCGCCCCTCGATCGCGCCGGAGTATCTGCTTCGGGCGACACTACTGCAGGCCTTCTTCACCGTGCGCTCCGAGCGACAGCTAATGGAGCAGATCGATTACAATCTTCTGTTCCGGTGGTTTGTAGGGCTTTCGATTGACGATGCGGTTTGGGACGCCTCGAGCTTCTCGAAGAATTCGAGACCGGCTGCTGGAGGCGGATGTGGCACGCGAGTTCCTGGCTACGTTGCTGTCGCTGCCCAAGGTCAAGCGGCTTTTGTCGAACGACCACTTCTCGGTGGACGGGACATTGTTGAAGGCTTGGGCCGGGATGAAGAGCTTCCGGCCGAAGGATGGCTCAGGCGATCCACCCGCAGGAGGGCGCAACGGCGTGCGCAACTTCCACCGCGAGAAGCGCTCGAACAAGACGCATACGAGCACGACCGACCCGGATGCCAAGCTTTATCGCAAGGGCGACGGCCATGAGGGCCGTCTGTGCTACATGGGTCATGTGCTGATGGAGAACCGCAACGGGCTGGCGGTCGGTGGCGATGTCACGCGGGCGAGCGGCACGGCGGAACGCGACACCGCTCTCGACCTCATCGACAGCCACCGCCAGGGCCGGCGGCGGATCACCGTGGGCGGCGACAAAGGCTTCGATGTCGAGGGCTTTGTCTACGCCTTGCGCGAGCGCAAGATCACCCCGCACATCGCCATCGACGGTCATCTGTCCAAGACCGGCAAGCCGCGCAAGACCGCCGTCGACGAACGCACCCTTCGTCATCCCGGCTACGCCATCAGCCAATGTTGCCGCAAACGCATCGAGGAAGTGTTCGGCTGGATCAAGACGACGGGCGGCCTCGCCCAGCTCAAAGTTCGCGGCTTGGCCAAGGTGCAGGCCGTCTTCACCTTCGCCATCCTCGCCTATAACCTCGTGCGCATCCCCAAGCTTCTGGAGGCGACATGAGCCGCCGCGCAGCGAGCCCATTGATCGGCAAGTGGCGGATCATTGAGATGGCGCTCTGGGACAAGGATTATTTGGATATGGTCGAGCCCGCCTATATTCAGTTCAAAGCCAATGGGCTGGGCGAGTTCAAGTTCGGATGTGTCGTGGGCGCCCTCGATTGCACCCTCTATACCGACGCCGCCGAGTTCACCTGGGAAGGCAGCGACGAAATGGATCGCGTCTCCGCAGACGGATGGGCCGAACGCGACGACGACGGCACGATCCACGGCGAAATCAGCTTCCATCTCGGCGATGAACCAACCTTCAAAGCTCGGAAATGGTGAGTTTTTCAACAGCCTGCTAGTCTTGCACACTGACAAAAATCTTGCCGTCGCGCACCGCGACAGGCACCGGCGTCAGCCGCACCGAGGCGTCGCCCGGATGGCAGCCGGTCGCGAGATCGAACTCGTAGCCGTGCCAGGGACAGACGATGTGGCGCTGCTTGCCGAAGCGCAGCCCCGCGCTCTTCTTGTCGGGCATGATGATTTCCTCGACCTGATGGAAGATCTTACCCTGGCACACCGGTCCGCCGGCATGCGGGCAGACGTTCTCGTAGGCCAGCACTTTGCTACCGGTCCGAAAAATGCCGACTTCGAGATTTTCCAGGGCGAAAACCCGATAGTCCCCGTCGGCAATGTCGGTGAGTTTGCCGATCGCGATTTCGTCCTTCGCCATCTTTGTTTCTCCCTTATTTCGCACTGAGCATGATCTTGTCCGACCTTCCTTCGCCCGCCGAAGCAGGCTTCGCGAGGGCGGGAAACCGGCATCCACTTTTCGGGATCATGCTCTATTCGATCCCCGGCGGGCGATGAAACCAGATCGCCACGTCGAACATATTGAGGTCGGCCGCGCGGATCAGTCCGCAGGCGGTCACGACCGTTTCGGTTGCCGTCACGGTGCCGCGCGGAAACGGCTCGACGTCATGGCCGCGGCGCTCGACCTTGGCGGCGTAGACTTTCACCGCAGCGGTCAGCACCTCTTGCAACGTCTTGTCGGAAATGGCGTCGGGTTCGCCGCGCTTGAGCGCGTCGCGGGCCGTGGCGCAAAAGTCCGCATCTTTCCTTGCCGTCTTTTTCGCGCGGCTTGGCGCGGCCGTGCGGCTTGGCTTAGCCGCACGCTTGATCGCGGTTTTCGCCGCCTTGCGAACTTTCGTCATGGAATCAAGCCGTCACCGGGACGCGCGCCGCCGGGGCCTTCTTAGGCTTGAGCAGCTTGTGCTTGGGCACTTCGAGATTGAATAGGCGCGCCGCGTTCATGCCTAAAATATTGCGCTTGGCCTGTTCATCGAGGAACGGCAGCGTGGTGATGGAGGAGGGCAGGTCGAAATCCCAATGCGGCCAATCGGACGCGAACAGAAGCTGGGTCTCCGCCTTGATGGCATCGAAGGTCGCTTCGGTAAGCTTCATATTCGAACGTTCGAGCGGCTGGCTGGTGAAATACATGTCGGCGATGTATTCGCTCGGCCGCCGTTTCAGGAGTGGCGCTTCCGACGACCGCATCATGTATTCGGAATCGAGCCGCTGCATCAGGAACGGCACCCAGGCGAGCCCGCTTTCGATCCATAGCACTTTGAGTTTCGGAAACCGTTCCGGCAGGCCGTTGATGATCCAGTTCGTCATATGAATGAGGTTGTAATAGACGAACGAGATGGCATGCATGGAGATGAAGCGGTTGCACTGCTGCATCGACTGGTCGCCCCAGTGAAAGCCGGAGTGGAACGCGAGCGGCTTTCCGGTCGCCTGGATCGCGGCATAAAGCGGCATGTAACTGTCGTGATTGACGGCGCGGAAGCGTGTCGAAGTGACTGAATAGCCGATGACGCCCGGCGTATTGGCGTAAGTCTCGACCGCCTTCACGCAGGCTTCGGGATGATTGAACGGCAGATACAGCATCGCCTTGATGCGCGGGTCTTGCGGCAGGATTTCCTCGGTCAGCCATTTGTTGAAGGCGTTGCCGATGACGACTTCCATCTCGATCTGCGGATGCATGCCGAGCACCAGCATCGGCGTCGGGAACACCACCATGTAGTCGATGCCCATGGAGTCCATGGCGCGCTGCACCAGCGTCACTTGTGCGTGCGTGCGGCCGCCGGGTACCGCTTCACCGAGCCGTTGCTGATGCGGGATGCGCCCGAACACGTCTTGATAAAGCATGCCCGGCGTGGCGTTGAGCAGGCCCGGGGCGGCGCCGCGCTCCTTGAAGGCCCGCGCCATCTGTTTGTAGACGTCGCTCTCCATGCGATCGACGACCTCGGACCAGAACGCCGTCTCGGTGACATGGGCGTCGACGTCGACGATGAAATAGTCGTGCTGTTTGGCATCCTTCGCGGCGTGGGCGAGAATGTCGCGGGTGTCGGTGAGGTTGTTGATCTTCGGCAGTTCGCTGACGCGCGGCGGCTGCTTTTTGCCGTTCCTTGAAACGCTTTTGTGGCCGTTTCCGTTGCGCGGCATTTTCTTCAGCATCAGCTTCCTCCGCCATTGCAGCGGGCGCGTTCGCGCCTCGTCATTTGCAACCAAGCCTAGCAGGAATCGGCGCGGAAAGCATGCGTCTCATCCTCATTTGACCCGTTGCGGACGCCGATGTTAGCGTTCCGCATCCATTTCTGCGGTGCGAAGCGGATGCAGCGGGGACCGTAACTATATGAAACTTCCGCCGTTCGAATACGCCTGCCCCACCACGATACCTGAAGCTATCGCTTTGTTGGCGGCTCACGATGGCGAAGCAAAGCTGCTCGCCGGCGGCCAGAGTCTCGTACCGATGCTGGCATTCCGCGTCGCCGCACCGATGCTCCTGGTCGATCTGCGAAAGCTCCCGCAGCTGCGGCAGATCAAGATCGCCGACGGTGAGGTGACGCTCGGCGCCATGGCGCGCTGGAGCGACATCCTCAAGGATGAGCGGCTGCGCAAATCACATCCGCTCCTGGTGGCGGCCATCGAGCACGTCGCGCATTATCAGATCCGCAATCGCGGCACCGCGGGCGGCAGCCTCGCGCATGCCGATCCGGCGGCCGAACTGCCGGGCATCGTCGTCACCTGCGAGGCGGAAATCGCCGTTCTCGGCAAAGCCGGGGCGCGCGTCATCGCAGCCAAAGAGTTTTTCCAAGGGCCGCTCATGACGGCGCTCAAGGCCGATGAGATCATCACCGAGATACGTTTCCCGGCATGGCCGGCCGGCCGCCGCTTCGGCTTCTGCGAATTCGCCCGCCGCCGCGGCGACTTCGCGCTCGCGGCAGCGGCTTTGTTCTACGACGAGGACAGCGGCGGCACAGCGCGCAACGCCCATGTCGGCGCGATCGGGGTTGCCGATGTGCCGCTGCGGCTAGCGGCCGTGGAGAAGGTCCTCAACGGCCACAAAATCGACGATACGACGATCGCCAAGGCCGAAGCGGCCGCCTCGGCCGCCGTCGATCCATCCGATGACATCCACGCCACCGGCGCGTACCGCAAAGCCCTGATCGGCGTCATGGTCGAACGCGCGCTCAGGAGCGCCGCAAAGTAACTTGAACCGGCATGGCTCGTCGCGCGACTATCGCACCATGCCGCATCGTTCCGTGCTTGCCGGATATGTTGTTGCCGCCGCGCTGGCGGTGCCGCTGATATTGCATCCGCCGCGGCCCGCCGCGGCGGCGGAGCCGAGCTTTGCCTGCACCGGCAGTTTGACGTCGACCGAGGCCGCCATTTGCAATGACGACGATCTTGCGGCGCTCGATCGCGCGCTGGCCGCGGCCTTCAAGGCCAAGCTCGACGCGATTACGGCGGGAAAATCTCATGCGGATGACGACGATCACGACTCGATCGTCATCGCGCAGAAAGCCTGGGTTGCTCATCGCAATGAGTGCGCAGCCAACAAGGCCTGCATCCGCAAAGCCTATGCGGTGCGCACCGGGGCCTTGACCGCGGGGCCGAACACGCCGGATACGCCATGCCGCGACACTGTCGGCGCCAAGCAGGCGGCGCTCTATGTCAAGCAGTGCCTGCGGGTCGCCACCGAGACGCATCCGCCCTGCAATGCCGAGAATACCTGCGAACTCATGATCTCGCACAATATCTACCGCTGCGCCTTCCTCGGCGACGGCACGGTGCCGAAGTTCTGCGCCACTTTGCCCAAACCGCAATAGGCCGAGCGGCAAAAGGTCAATCGGTCAGGCCTGCGCGCGGCGGCACCGTCTTAGCCGTAGGTCGGCACGAACAGCTTTTCCACCGGAATGTGCTCCGGGATCAGGCCCTGCTCGACCATATAGGTCACCAGCGCCTCAAGCGTGGGCCGGTTCGGCTCGACACCGTAGGGCCAGCAGTCGCCGCCAAAGATATCGTCGATCTCGGCGACGTCGTCCGGCAGCCACGGCAGCATGTAGCGCAGCGTGCCGGAGAAGCGCATTTTCTCCCAGGCTAGGTCCTTCGCCGCGTTGAAGGCCTCGTAGAGGCTCGTCGCGACGAACGGATTGCGCTCATAGACGTCGTTGCGGATGACGATCAGGTGCATGATCGGGAAGATCTTGGTGCGGCGGACGTAGTCCTGCTCGCGGGCCCGGTAATCGGGGAACAGCCGCACCACGTCCGGATGACGGCCGAGCGCCTTGGGCAGGTTCGAGCCGATAATGGCCTGAATTTCGCCGGTCTCGAGAAGCTGGCTCAGCGACTTGCCGCTCTGGTTCGGCGTGATCTTGACCGGCTTTCGCATCGGCATGACGGCGGGATTGCCGTAGGCGCCGGGCTCGTTCACGGCGCCCTGCACCCATTCTATGCCGGTGAGATCGACGCCGAGATCGTGCTGCATGAGGCCGCGCACGAACAGCGCCGCGGTCTGGGTATAGAGCGGCACGCCGATCCTTTTGCCGGCAAGATCTTTCGCCGCGTTAACGAATTTGCGGTTCACGACGATGAAGCCGTGGCGGAACACCCGCGAGACGAACACCGGCAGCGCCACATAAGGCAGCTTTTTGGCGGCGTAGCGGCTGATGAACTCCGAGCTCGACATCTCGCAGGCGTCGAATTCCAGCCGGTTGTTCATGCGGTCGAAAATTTGCCGCGGATTGTCCATGACGACGAAGTTGAGATCGATGCCGTCGGGCTTGATCTCGCCGGTGTGGAGGGCGAGGACGCGGTCGTAGAGGCCGCAAGCGAAGGTGATCGGCAGGGAAGGCATTCCAGCACCTATGAGAGAGAGTTCGAGGATGGACGCCGCGGAGCTTCACACACTGCTGCGCTCGCGTCATCACGCGCGAGCGACGCGAGGCGCCTCGCGGAGCGCGCCGTGGAGGCACCGCGTGTCTCGCGCGTCGCCTCGCAGTGCTCACGCGCGTCCGCGACGAGCCTCGCCGCGCAAAAAATTCAAAAATTTTTAAGCGCGTGTGTCGTTTTTTCTTGCAATGCATTTCCAATGCGCCTATGTGCCGCTCGCCCAAATTCGCACGTGCCTGTGGCCGTGTGTCGATCGGTAGGCATCCGGACAAGAGGCCGGACAGTCGCCTGAGGTTGAAGCCGGACGTTCTAGGCTTTCAATTTCACTACGTGATCGGCAGCCGGAGGCGAAACCGGCGCACCCCGCGCTCAACGGGGGACGCGGCTTAAAGCAACGACGGAGCGGGCTTTTTTGGTCTCGTTGGCCCTCCAAAGGTCGACACCGAAGAGGCTTGTCCATCTTGTCTTGCCGGCCGTGCGGAACGGGATCTCCCGCTCCAATCCAAGGCAGCATCTACGGCTTAAGAGCCGCGCGCTTGCACCGTGTCTCCATCGCACGGCCGGCGCAGAGCGATTTCGCCGTTGACGCCGGTCGTCTGCGCGCAAGCGCGGGCGGCTGAACTTCAACGCTGGGCCGCAAAAGCTCCGTCGAGCTTGGCCCCTTGAACCTGGATGAAGGAGCGACTCCGATGACCGAGCGCATCCAAGACTTTTTGCGCCGCCGCCGCGAAGACGGGCAGGACGAAGGTCCGTGCCTGGTCGTCGATCTCGACGTCGTCCGCGACAACTATCAGGTGTTTGCCAAGGCCTTGCCGGACAGCCGGGTGTTCTACGCCGTGAAGGCGAACCCGGCGCCGGAACTGCTGTCGCTTGCTCGCTTCGCTAGGTTCCTGCTTCGACACCGCCTCGGTCGCCGAGATCGAGATGGTGCTCGCGGCCGGCGCCACGGCGGACCGCATCTCCTTCGGCAACACGATCAAGAAGGAGCGCGACATCGCGCGTGCTTTTGCGCTCGGCGTTCGGCTGTTTGCGGTCGACTGCAAGGCCGAGGTCGAGAAGATCGGCCGCGCCGCGCCCGGCGCCAAGGTGTTCTGCCGCTTCCTGTTCGGCTGCGCCGGCGCGGAATGGCCGCTATCGCGCAAGTTCGGCTGCGACCCGGACATGGCGGTCGACGTGCTCGACCATGCGCAAAGGCTCGGTCTCGAGCCCTGCGGCGTGTCGTTCCATGTCGGCTCGCAGCAGCGCCGCACCGCGGCCTGGGACGAAGCGCTGAAGACGGCGGCGGCGATTTTCCGTGCCTGCGGCGAACGCGGCATGAACCTGACCATGGTCAATCTCGGCGGCGGGTTTCCGACCAAATACCTGCGCGAAGTTCCGGCGGTCCAGGCCTATGGCCGTTCGATCTTCAAGGCGCTGCGCAAGCATTTCGGCAACCGCATCCCGGAAACCATCATCGAGCCGGGCCGCGGCATGGTCGGCAATGCCGGTATGATCGAGGCCGAAGTCGTGCTCGTCTCCAAGAAGAGCGAGCAGGACCAGGCGCGCTGGGTCTATCTCGACATCGGCAAGTTCGGCGGTCTCGCCGAGACCATGGACGAGTTGATCCGCTACCCGATCAAGACGCCGCGCGACGGCGACGAGGTCGGTCCTTGCGTGCTCGCGGGCCCGACCTGCGACAGTGCCGATGTGCTCTACGAGAAGCGGCCTTACGACCTGCCGGTCAGCCTTGAGATCGGCGACAAGGTCCTGATCGAAGGCACCGGCGCCTATACCGCGACCTACGCGGCGGTGGCCTTCAACGGCTTCGCACCGCTGCGCACCTTCCACATCTGACCCCTCTGGCTCCGGCCTCTCACCTGTGACTCTCCCCCGCAGGCGGGGGAGGTAAGGGCGGAGGTGCCCGAGCGCAACGGCAAAAAGGAGCGGATCAATGGTGACCATTCGGGAAGAGAAAATCGCGGACGTTAAGGCGCGCGAAGCGCTGCTCGACCTGGCCTATGGCGCGTGCCGTTTCACCAAGACCTCGGAGCGGCTGCGCGAAGGGCGCCGGGCGGCGGACGGGCTGTCGCTCGTCGCGACCGATCGCGGCCGCGTCGTCGGCACCGTCCGGCTCTGGCATGTCGCCGCCGGTCCGGGTCGCGCGGCACTGTTGCTCGGGCCGCTCGCGGTACATCCGGATTATCGCAACCGCGGCATCGGCACGACGCTGGTGCGCCGCGCCATCGCCCGCGCGCGTCTTGCCGGCCATGGCGCCATCCTTCTGGTCGGCGATGCGCCGTATTACGGCCGTTTCGGCTTTTCCGCGGCACAGACCGCCGATCTGTGGATGCCCGGCAGCTTCGAGCGCGACCGGCTGCTCGCACTCGAGCTCAAGGCTGCGGCGCTCGCCGGCGCGCGGGGCATGATCGGCGCCACCGGCGAGCTTGAGCCCAAGCCCGACCTCAACGCGCTGATCGCGGCAAATGGTGGTGCGCGTCACGTTGTTGTACAACGCGCTGCCTAAAGCTTAGTCCTTAGGAAATTTTGGACCCTGATCCCATTGAATTGGATCAGGGTCTGAAGCAATCAATCATCCATTCAATCCATTCGCTTTGGAGTCGCGATAATGACCGCATGGCCCGTTCATGGACGTATCACCGGCCCAATCGTCATGGTCGGTTTCGGCTCGATCGGCAAAGGTACGCTGCCTTTGATCGAGCGCCATTTCGAATATGACAAGTCCCGCTTTGTGGTCATCGATCCTGAGGACAAGGACCGCAAGCTCCTGGATGATCGCGGCATCCGCTTCATCCACCAGGCCGTGACGCGCGACAATTACCGCAAGCTTCTGGGTCCGCTCCTGACCGAAGGCGGCGGCCAGGGCTTCTGCGTCAATCTTTCGGTCGACACGTCCTCGGTCGACATCATGCAATTCTGCCGCGAGATCGGCGCGCTTTACATCGACACCGTGGTCGAACCTTGGGCCGGGTTCTACTTCGATTCCAAGCTCGGTCCGGAGCAGCGCTCGAACTACGCGCTGCGCGAGACCGTGCTCGCGGCGCGTCGCAAGACCCCCGGCGGCGTCACGGCGGTATCGTGCTGCGGGGCCAATCCCGGCATGGTGTCGTGGTTCGTCAAGCAGGCGCTCCTCAACATCGCCGGCGATCTCGGCCTGAAATTCAAGGAGCCGAAGACGCGCGAGGACTGGGGCAAGCTTGCCAAGAAGGCTGGCGTCAAAGGCATCCATATCGCCGAACGCGACACCCAGCGCGCCAAGAAGCCGAAGCCGATCGAAGTCTTCGTCAATACCTGGTCGGTCGAAGGATTTCTGTCGGAAGGCATGCAGCCGGCCGAACTCGGCTGGGGCACGCATGAGAAGAAGCTGCCGAAGAACGGTTTTAAGCACAAAATCGGCTGTCAGGCGGCGATTTACCTGACTCAGCCCGGCGCCAATACGCGCGTGCGCTCATGGACGCCGACCGCCAAGGCGCAATATGGCTTCCTGGTCACGCACAACGAGTCGATCTCGATCGCGGACTACTTCACGCTGCGCGACGGCCGCAAGGTCGTGTACCGGCCGACCTGTCACTATGCGTATCACCCGTGCAACGACGCGGTGCTGTCGCTGCACGAATTGTTCGGCCAGGCCGGTGAGCGGCAGCCGGCGATCCACATTCTCGACGAGCACGAGATCGAAGACGGCATCGACGAGCTCGGCGTGCTGCTCTACGGCCACAAGAAGAACGCCTATTGGTACGGCTCGCAGCTGTCGATCGACGAGACGCGCGAAATCGCGCCGTATCAGAACGCCACCGGCTTGCAGGTCACCTCCGCCGTGCTCGCCGGCATGGTGTGGGCGCTGGAAAATCCCAATGCCGGCATTATCGAAGCCGACGAGATGGATTTCCACCGCTGCCTCGAAGTGCAGATGCCGTATCTCGGCCCGGTGATCGGCACCTACACCGACTGGACGCCGTTGAAGGGCCGCCCGGGCCTGTTCAAGGAGAATTTGGACAAAGACCCGTGGCAGTTCAGCAACGTCTTGGTCGGCTGATCTCAAATCCGCCGCGTTTTTTCGCGGGCGCTACTTCAGCCGCTTCGCCGCTTCCTGGATCATGCTCAGATCGGAATGCGCTTTGACATCGAAGCTCGCATTGACGAAGCCGAGATCCTTGGTCATGTCGACGTTCTTTTGCAGCGCGTCGAGGTTCGGCAGCATGTTGGGATCGCGATAGTAATCGTCTTTGGTATAGAGCCAGCCGAAATGGTCGGCCGGTTGTTTGGTGATCTGCGATGCGATGTCGGCGACGGCGTCGTGGTTCTTCGGATCGAGATACCAGTGCACGATCCGCAACGAATCTTCGAGAAAGTCGACAAGCGCTGCGCGGTGCGCGTCGATGAACGGCTTGCGCGCCGACCACATGACGAATTGCGACAGCCCGATCGCATCGCGCATGTCGAAGAGTTTTGTCGCGATCTTTTTCAGCTCGGGGTCGAGCGAGAACGGCCGCACCGCCGGAATCATGTCGACCTTCTTCTCCGCCAGCATCGCGCGCATGGCGGGGAACGGCGCCTCGATGATCGTGTAGTCGCGATTGGCCTCGAGCCCGTGCTTGCGCAGCATGGCGCGCATGGCGACGTCGACGCCCGAGCCGGCGGCGTTGGTGGCGACCACCTTGCCCTTGAGGTCCTCGATCTTCTTGATCGGCCCGTCGGTAAGCACGTCGAATTCGTTGCTGTAATAGCCGGTATTGCCGTCCTGAAAATCGTCCGAGATCACCCGGATATCGTCCATGCCGGCATTGCCGATCGCGATCGGCAGCGTCGAGAAGGCGAGATTGCCGATTTCAAGCTCGTTGTTGGCGATCGCGGTGATCATCGGCGGCGTGCCGGCATAGCGCACCGGTTCGAATTCGTAAGACTTGCCGAAATGGACGGCGAGGTCCTTTTTCTGCAGCCAGACCGAGGACCAGTTGGCGAGCGGCGCCACCCAGGCGCCACGGATTTTCAGCGGGTCAGCGTGGGCGAGGCCAATGCCGAATGCCAAAAGCGCGACGCTTGCCAGTATGACCTTCCGACGCATGCTGATCCCCCCAATTGGCCGCGGATTTGTGCCCAATTCTCTATGGGCCGGCCGTTGCGGCAATTGTGGGCGGAAACGGTGATAGGGCGCAAGCCTCCCGCTTGCCGCAGGGGTGCGGCCCTCCGGGCTTCACGATCCCGTCAAGCACAAGCGTGTCATTTCGAGTTTACCACTGCGACAGGTAACGAGCGGCCTGTAGGGAGCACATTGCGGCGACGAGCATTGTGCTTCCAAGACGGGATCGCGGGGCGACATGAACGACAGCGAGACAACTTCCGTTACGGCAATCAAAACAGGCCGAGCTTTGCCCGGCCAGGTCGTGCTGGTGTTTCAGGGCGGCGGCGCGCTCGGCGCCTACCAGGGCGGCGTCTATCAGGCGCTGCACGAGGCCGGCATCGAACCGGACTGGGTGATCGGCACTTCGATCGGCGCGATCAACGGCGCCATCATTGCCGGCAATGAACCCGGCCGGCGGCTCGAACGCTTGCGCGAATTCTGGGACCGCATGGAGCACAAATCGCCGTTTGCGCAAATGCCGCTACCGTTCGCGCAACCCTTCGCGCTGTTGGGCGGCAATATCGCCGCGCAGATGATGACGATTTTCAGCGGCGTCGCCGGCTACTTCTCGCCGAACCGGGCGCTCACCTTTGGTCTGAACGCGGCGGTCGGCGTCGAACAGGCCGGCTTCTATACGATCGACGCGCTGCACGACACGCTGTCGAGCGTCATCGATTTCGAGCGCATCAATGCCAAACAGCCGCGCTTGACCGTCGGCGCGGTCAATGTGTGTTCCGGCAAGATGCATTATTTCGACAGCCGCAATATGCCGCTCACGCTCAAACATGTGCTGGCGTCCGGTGCATTACCGCCGGCGTTTCCGGCGGTCCGCATCGACGGCGACCCCTATTGGGACGGCGGCATCTATTCCAACACGCCGGTCGAGACCGTGTTCGACGATTATCCGCGGCGCGATTCTGTCGTGTTCACGGTGCAGATGTGGCACGCCGCGGGACCCGAGCCGGAATTGGTCTGGCAAGTGCTCAACCGTCAGAAAGACATTCAATTTGCCAGCCGCGCCGACAGCCACATCATGCGCCAGGAGCACATTCATCAGCTCCGCCACATCGTGCGCGAATTGGTGCGGCGGATGCCCGAGGAGCAGCGCGAAATGCCGGAAGTCAAGGAAATGGCCGGCTACGGCTGCGGCACCTTCATGCATATCGTGCGGCTCAATGCGCCGCGGCTCGATCATGAAGATCATTTGCGCGATATCGATTTCACCAGCGCCGGCATCCGCGCGCGCTGGCAGGCGGGCTATGCCGATACCATGCGCACGGTCGACCGCCGGCCGTGGGAGAAGCCGATCGATCCGATGATGGGCGTTGCGGTTCACGATCCCGAGGCCGAGACTGCTTCGGATCGGTGATCTTTCGATTTTTTGATGGGTGCTGAGGGGCGTTGGCCATGCCAAATCCATCCTTTCACACCATTGCCGAGATCCCGTCGACGGACGATCCGTCGCTGCATCGTGTCGTGATCGTCGGCGGCGGTGCGGGCGGTCTGCGGCTCGCGTCGCTGTTGGGCGCCAAGCTTGGCCGCCGCCACAAGGCTTCGATCACATTGCTCGAGCAGTCGCGCATCCATGTGTGGAAGCCGCTGCTGCATGAGGTCGCCTCCGGATCGCTCGACAGCGAGACGGATTCGCTCGAACTCATCGCGCATGCGCGGTACCGGCACTATCGCTACCGCATCGGCGCCATGGTCGGTCTCGATCGCGCCAAGCGGCAAGTCCATGTCGCGCCGAGCCTCGACGAGGACGGACAGACGATCATTCCACCGCGGGTGCTCGGCTACGACACGCTCGTCATCGCGGTCGGCAGCATGTCGAATGATTTCGGCACGCCCGGTGTCAGCACTTACGCCATTACGCTCGATACGCTCGATCAGGCGGCGCGCTTCAACCGCCGCATGATCAACGCCTGCCTGCGCGCCAACGCGCAATACGAGCCGCTCAAGCCCGGTCAGTTGCATGTCGCGATCGTCGGTGCCGGCGCGACCGGTGTCGAACTGGCGGCGGAACTCCACAAATCGATGCGCGATCTGGTGTCCTACAATCTCGACCGCGTCGGCCTCGACATGCAGATCAAGATCGAGCTGATCGAGGCGGCGCCGCGAATCCTCCCTGTGCTGCCGGAAAGTCTCGCGGCCGCCACGGCGGACGTGCTGCGCGGGCTCGGCGTCAATATCCGCACCGGACGTCGGGTGATGGAGGTGCGCGCCGGCGAAGTCGTGCTCGACGGCGGCGAGATCGTGCCGGCCGAACTGATCGTCTGGGCCGCCGGCATCAAGGCGCCGGATTATTTACGGAATTTAGACGGGCTCGAGACCGACCGGATCAACCGTCTCATCGTGCGGCCGACGCTGCAGACGACCAAGGACGACGACATTTTCGCCATCGGCGATTGCGCCAATTGTATGCTGCCGGGCATGACTAATCCGCTGCCGCCGACCGCCCAGGTCGCGCACCAGCAGGCGGGCTTCATGATCACGGCTGTCAACAAGAGGCTGCGCGGCGAACCGCTGCCGAATTTCAAATATCACGATCGCGGCTCGCTGGTGTCGCTCGCCGACTACGACACATTCGGCATGTTCAAGAATGTGAAGCTGCAGGGCCTGATCGCGCGCTGGACCTATCGGGCCCTACACAAGCGGCATCTGCAGGCGCTGCACGGCAATTTCAAAGTCGCGCTGGATTCGCTCGTTCACGCCGTCACAAGGCGCACCGAGCCCCGGATCAAGTTGCATTAGCTCAGAGCATGATCACGCTCAAATGCAAAATCTAGCGGTCCGCCGTCTCGGCGTGCCAGACCAGAAGCCGGCGGCGGAGCATGGCCATGAGCTTGATCAAGATGTAGCCGACAACGGCGATCTCGACGATGCCGGCGAATACGCCGGGCGAATTGGCGTAGCGCGACGCCGTCATCATGGCGCCGCCGAGGCCGTAGCCGCCCATCGCCATCTCGGCGATGATGGCGACGATCAGCGCGATCGGCAGCGCGACCTGAAGCCCGGTCATGATCTGCGGCAGCGCTGCCGGCAGAATGATCTGCCACATCATCTCGCGCTCGCTCGCGCCCATATTCCTGCCCGACCAGATCAGTTCCTTGTCGACGCTGGCAATGCCGGCGAGCGTCGCGGTCACTACCGGGAAAATCGCGTCGAACACCACCATCGAAATCTTGGAGACGTCGTAGAGGCCAAGCCACAAAATGATGATCGGCAGGAACGCGACCTTCGGCATCGGAAAGCCGACCGAGATCAGCGGATCGAAGAACCAGCGCAAGATCCTAGAGCGCGACATCACGGCGCCGAGCACGATGCCGCCGACCGCGGCGATGCAAAAGCCGGTCAGCGCCCGGTACATCGTCAGCCCGAGATTGATCCACAGGTCGCCGTGCAGGGCGTCGTTATAGATGCGCTCGGCGACGACGGAAAATGCCGGCAGCATGAACGGCGTCACCTTGCCGCTTTTCGCGAACAGCTCCCAGGCGACGAGCAGCGCGAGGATCGAGAAAATGCCGGCGCCGCGCCGGAAAATATCGTCGAAGCGGCGCAGCGCGTCCTGCGAGATGTCGGCTTGCGCCTGCGCCAACGAGGCCTGATGTTCTACTCCCGCCATCGCAGCAGCCTTTGCATGAGAAGCTGATAGAGCCGGTCGGCGCCGAAGCCGAGAAAGGCGACGGTCAGCACGACCGCATACATGCCTTCGTAAGAGCCGGTCGAGCCGAGGTAGCCGATCAGATAGCCGAAGCCTTTCTGCGAAACGATCAGCTCGGACGACACCAAAAGAATGAAAGCGAGCGCGAGTGCAGTGCGGACGCCGTTGAGCAATTCCGGCAGCGCGCTCGGCAACACGACGTCCCAGATCATGCGCAGGTTACCCGCGCCCATCCCGCGCGCCGACCAGACCAGCGCGTGATCGCTGCCGCGCGCGCCGTTATAGGCGCCGATCGTCACCGGGATCATGCAGCCAAGAAAGATGAGAAGGATTTTCGAGCCGTCGCCGAAACCGAGCCAGAGCACGGTTACCGGAATGAGCGCCGATTTCGGCAGCGGATAGAACAGCTCCACCAGCGGATTGATGAACATATCGAGGATGCGAAAGCGCGCCATGGCGACGCCCAATCCGCCGCCGATAACGATGGCGAGAAGCAGTCCGATACCGCCGCGATAGAGCGACGACGCGCCGTTATCGACAAGCTCGCCGTCGCGCATGAGGTCAGCCCAGGCCACCGCGACTTTGCTCAAGGGCGGCAGAGCCAGCGAATCGACGAGATTGAGCCGTGCGACCACCTCCCAGGCGATCGCCAGGATCACGATCGGCAAATAGCGGACAATGGTTTTCATCAGTGTCCTGTCGTCATGATCCAGTTATTTCCTGCGCCTTGATCGCCTCGTCGCGCACCATATTCCACAATTCGTCGACCTTTTCGACAAATTCCTTTGTGCGCAGAATGCTCGGATCGCGGTTGGAAAATTTTGTTTCCACGATGGCTTTGATGCGGCCGGGCCGCGCCGACATCACCGCGACGCGCTCGGCGAGATAGACCGCCTCCTGCACGTCATGGGTGACGAAAATCACGGTCTTTGGCGAGCGCTGCCAGATTTTGAGAAGCTCGGTCTGCATCAGCGCGCGCGTCTGCGCGTCGAGCGCGCCGAACGGCTCGTCCATCAACAGAATGGAGGGATCGATGGCGAGCGTGCGCGCGATCGCGGCGCGCTGTTTCATGCCGCCGGACAGCTGCGACGGGTAGCTGTCCTCGAAGCCGCGCAAGCCGACCATGTCGATGAAGGCCTGCGCCCGCTTCTCGCGCTCCGGCGCGCGGCAGGCCCTGCCGTTCGAGCCCGTAGAGAATATTGGCGCGCACCGTCTTCCACGGAAACAGCGCGAAATGCTGAAACACGATGCCGCGGTCGGGGCCGGGCGCTGCAACCGGCTTGCCCTCGACGAGAATACGACCGCTTTCGATGGGCAGAAACCCACCGACGAGATAAAGCAGCGTCGACTTTCCGCAACCGGACGGCCCGAGCAAAGCCAAAAATTCGCGCGGCCGGATTTCGAGCGAAATATCCGACAAAGCGAGCACGGCCCGGCCGCGCGGCGGGCGATAGGTGTGATTGACCCGGTCGATGACGATCTGGCCTTGGCCGTCCATCTATGCCTGCCTACGCGTTCCCCCGGCGCTCCGTTGGGTGTCGTCCCGGACGCCTTCAATTCGGCACCCTAGCCGGGCAAGCGCGAAGCACCAAGAGCGCCCGGCACAACGTCTTCGGCAGTGTTTGGTAGGATCCGGCAAAAGCGGATATATGTGGCCAAGAGGCAACGGCCCTAGAATAATCAGTCATACCGATGGAACGCTCGTTCAAGAAAGAAGTGGATGCGCTGCGGCTCGGCGCCGGCGAGACTTTTCGCGGCGAAGGCATCCTCGCCGTCACCAAGGCGCTGCTGCAATCCGGCGTCAGCTATGTCGGCGGCTATCAGGGCGCGCCGGTGTCGCACCTGCTCGACGTCATGGTGGATGCCGAGGATCTGCTCGCCGATCTCGGCGTGCATGTCGAGACCTGCACCAACGAGGCCGCCGCTGCTGCCATGCTCGGCGCCTCGATCAATTATCCGCTGCGCGGCGCGGTGACCTGGAAGTCGATCGTCGGCACCAATGTCGCGGCCGACGCGCTGTCGAACCTCGCATCGCCCGGCGTCATCGGCGGCGCGCTGATCGTGCTCGGCGAGGATTACGGCGAGGGCGCGAGCGTCATCCAGGAACGCTCCTATGCCTATGCGCTGAAATCCTCGATCTGGCTGCTCGATCCGCGGCCCGGATCTGCCGACTATCGTGCATATGGTCGAGAAGGGCTTTGAGCTGTCGGAGGCGAGCCACGCGCCGGTGATGCTCGATCTGCGGGTGCGCGCCTGCCATGTCACCGGCGAATTCACCGCCAAAGACAACAAGCGCGGCGTCTATAGCGGCCAGCATCGTCTCGCCGGCCCGCCGCGCTTTGAATACGGCCGGCTGGCGCATCCGCCGGTCATTTTTTCGCAGGAGCGGCTCAAGGTCGAAGAGCGCCTGCCGGCAGCGCAAAAATTCATCCGCGAGCACAAGCTCAACGAGGTGATCCCCGGCGATGTCGCCGAGATCGGCATCATGGTGCTCGGCGGGTTGACCAACGGCTTGCTGCGCGCGCTGGCGCGGCTCGATCTCGCCGATCTCTACGGCACGTCGCGCGATTCCGATCTACGTGCTCAACGTCGCCTATCCGCTCGTGCCTGGCGAAGTGATGGAATTTTGCGCCGGCAAGCGCGCGGTGCTCGTCGTCGAGGAGGGCTCGCCGGATTATGTCGAGCAGCAGATCAATGTCGTGCTGCGTTCGGCCGGCAGTGACACGCGCGTCGCTCGGCAAGGATTGTCTGCCGCGCACCGGCGATTATACGTCCGAGGTTTTCCTGCGCGGCCTTGCCGCGTTCCTGGCGCAGACGCAGCCGGCCGGCATCGATGCCGCGGCGATTTCGGCGCGCGCGCAAGACCTCCTGGCGCACAAGCCCACTGTCGCCGCCGACGGTCGGCGACATCCCGCCGCGGCCGCCGAACTTCTGCACCGGCTGTCCGGAGCGCCCGGTCTTTGCCGCGATCAAGCTGGCGCAGCGCGAAATCGGGCCGACGCATATCAGCGCCGATATCGGCTGCCATTCGTTTGCGACCTTCGCGCCGTTCTCGCTCGGCAATTCGATCCTCGGCTACGGCATGTCGCTCGCCAGCGCCGCCGCGGTCGGCCCGAACATGGAAAAGCGTCCGATTGCGATCATGGGCGACGGCGGCTTCTGGCATAACGGCCTAATCACCGGCGTCGCCTCCAACATGTTCAACAAGGGCGACGGCGTGCTGATCGTGATGCAGAACGGCTACGCCTCGGCCACCGGCCAGCAATATCTGCCGTCGAGCAAAGGCAACCGCAGCGGCGCGCCGACCGGCATCAGCATCGAGAACGCGGTGCGCTCGCTCGGCGTCACCTGGCTGCGCACGGTGCGCACTTACAGCGTCGCCAAGATGGTGGCGACGCTGAAGGAGGCGATGCGCACGGCCGAGCGCGGGCTCAAGGTCATCATCGCCGACGGCGAATGCATGCTGGCGCGGCAGCGCCGCATCCGCGCCGAGGATGCGCAAAAGCTCGAGCGCGGCGAGCGCGTGGTGAAGACGCGGTTCGGCGTCGACGACGAGATTTGCACCGGCGACCATTCCTGCATCCGGCTCTCCGGCTGCCCATCATTGACCGTGAAACCGAGCCCCGATCCGCTGCGCACCGATCCGGTGGCGGCGGTGATCGAAAGCTGCGTCGGCTGCGGGCTGTGCGGCGAAGTCGCCCATGCCGCCGTGCTCTGTCCGTCGTTCTATCGCGCCGATGTCGTCAGCAATCCGAACTGGTGGGACCGTACGCTGCAAGGCTTCCGGCGCGCCGTGATCGCGCGGCTCGGCGGGTATCATGCGGCTGCTCCCGGTCCGAGCCCGCTATGCGCTCCGGACTCGCAGCGAGAGAGCAAGCTCCGCGCGTCGCGCCGGCACAGTCCGAGCGGAAATCGTCGGCGCCGACAACCGTTCATCCGCTGACGATCCTGATCGCGGCGCTCGGCGGCGAAGGCGGCGGCGTGCTGACCGATTGGATCGTTGCCGCCGCGGAGAGCCAAGGCTTCCCGGTGCAATCGACGTCGATCCCGGGTGTCGCGCAGCGTACCGGCGCGACGACCTATCACATCGAATTGGTCGCCCCCGCCCTGCCGCCCAGCAAGCGGACAGGGTCGGGAAGGGGCGCCGGCCGATCCTGGCGCTCGCGCCGGGCGTCGGCGATGTCGATCTCGTCGTCGCCAGCGAATTGATGGAAGCCGGCCGCGCCATTGCCGGCGGCTATGTCACGCCCGACCGCACCATGACGATCGCCTCGACCAGCCGCTCTTATCTGGTGACCGAGCGAATGGCGATGGGCGACGGCCGCTACGATCACGACAAGCTCATCGGTCGCGGTCGAGAAGAATTCGCAAAAGACGCTGCTGCTCGATCTCGAAGCCATCGCGCGCGAAGTCGGGCGCCATGATCAATGCGGTGATGCTCGGCGCCATCGCCGGCTGCCGGCGCGCTGCCGATTCCGGCCGAAGCGTTCGAGGCAGCGATCCGCGCCGACGGCAAGGCGGTCGAGCGCCAATCTGCGCGGCTTCCGCGCCGGGTTCGAAGCGGCGCACGGCGGTTCGCGCGTGCGCACCGAACCGCCGAAGCGCGCACAGGCCGCTTCGCCATCGCTCGCCGCATTGGAAACCGAAATCGCAAGCATGCCCGAGGCGGCACGCGCGTTCATGACCGAAGGCGTACGCCGGCTCGCCACATTATCAGGATCTCGCTTATGCGCGGCTTTATCTCGATCGCCTTGCAGCCGATCCGCGATGCCGATGCGAAAGCCGGCGCCGACGGCAAGCTGCTGCCGGAGACGGCGCGGCATCTCGCCGTGCGCATGTCCTATGAGGACGTGATCCGCGTCGCGCAGGTCAAGATCGATCCGGCGCGGTTCGCCGCGCATCGAAAGCGGACATGAGCCTGAAGCCGGAGCAGACATTCACCGTCACCGAATTCCTCAAGCCCGGCGTCGAGGAATTTTGCTCGGTGCTGCCGCCTTGGCTGGCAAGTCCGATTCTGCGTCTCGCCGAACGCTCACCCGACATTCGGCCGCGCGCATTGGGGCATGGAGATCAACACCGCGATCGGTCTTCGGCTATCTGCGCTTCCATGTGCTCGCCAAGCTGCGCGGCTATCGGCCGCAAGACGTTCCGCTATCAGGAAGAGCAGCGCGCGCATCGAGGCCTGGCTGCGCATGATCGCGCAAGCAGCGCCGCTCTCGGCGCGAGCTCGCGCTCGAAATCGCCGAATGCGCCCGCCTGATCAAAGGCTATGGCGACACGCATAAGCGCGGCACGTCGCAATTACCGCCTGATCGAGCGCGAAGTGATGACTGCCGGCGCTTGCCGGCACCATGCCGCCGCGCCAGGCCGCGGAAGCCATCGCCAGCGCCCGCACCGCGGCGCTGCTCGACCCCGAGGGCGAAGCGCTCGCGAAGTGCCTCGCCGATATCGAAGCGCAAGCCGAGTCGCAGGATCGCCGCCGAATAAGGGAAGCAGCGGAAGAAGCGGCCGATTGGATGACCGATCAATTCGCCGGGTTCCCCCTACTCGCCAAGCGACTGTCCCGGCCGCTCAAGGGTCCGGAAGCGTGACGCTTGGATCGCACTGGTAAGCAATCATACGAACTTTCGCCCCGCCGCGCACGCTTGGCGTGTAGGCCTCTGCCCGTAGGTCGAATTACCAGCGAAAGTTGCATCGGGACAAAGACATAAGAGCCGCAACCACCGTAAATTTTACACGGAATTAACCGCGCTCATTAATCATGCCGCGACAGGGGCAGGCCGAGGATGCCGAGTTTCGATTTTCCCATTCGCACGAAGCTTGCGATCTGGGCGGCACTCGGCGTGCTGCTTGTCGCCGGCATGCTTGCCGAACAGCAGGTTGGCGATCGCTGGGCCCAGCAGCAACGCGCGGCTGCCCAGAGCCGGCAATTCGCCGCCGTCGAAGCGCTGCACGCGGCCAAAAATCTCGGCAACATGCAGATCGAGCTGCGCGAGATGCGTCTTGCCATCGTCGGCGCTGATATCGACCACGCGTTGGACCGGCTGCGCGCCGCCGCCGCCGCCGCCGCTCAACATATCGCGACCGCGATCGATCTCACCGACGAGACCGACGACAAGCAGCAATTGCAGAAGATCGACGCGCTCACCAAGGACTACGTTGCGGTCAGCGCCGAACTTGCCGCCGCGGCGAAGGACTATGGCGATACGGTTTCCAAGATTGCGCGCGCGGTCAATCTCGGCCGGCAGATGAACGTGCTGATCGAGGAAGCAACCGACGATCTGATCAGCGCCGCCGAAGACCGTAACGCGCAAGCCGGCGCCGAGCGCGGCCGGGTCAGCCGCATCGATCTCGGCATCGGCCTCTTCGTCATCCTCGTGCTTGCCGGTCTCGCCGTCTTCGGCGCCGTCGCCATCGCCATGCCGATCCGCCGCATCGGCGAGGTTCTGCGCGAGCTGGCGCAGGGCAACAAGAACGTCGAGGTGCCTTATCGCGGGCGCACGGACGAAGTCGGCGACAATGCCCGCGCCGCGCAAGCGTTCAAGGAAAAGCTGCTGCGGGTCGAACAGCTCGAGATCGCGGAAAAGGACATGGCGCAGCGCATGGCCGAACAACGCCGCGCCGATATCAACGGCGTCGCCGGCCGTTTCGAGGCGACCGTCGCCAGCGTCGTCCATTCGGTATCGTCATCGTCGACAGAGCTTGAAGCGGCGGCGGAGGCGCTCGGCACGATGGCGGGCGCGACGCGGGATATATCGGAGAGGGTGCTGTCGGCGTCGACGCAAGCCGCCGACAACGTGCAGTCCGTTTCCATCGCCACCGAACAGCTGATCGCGTCGGTCGACGAGATCAGCCGCCAGGTGCAGGAATCGACGCGGATCGCCCGCGAAGCGGTGACGCAGGCCGAAGCGACCGACGGCCGCATCGCCGAATTGACCCGTGCGGCGGGCCGCATCGGCGACGTGGTCAAGCTGATCACCGATATCGCCGAGCAAACGAACCTGCTGGCGCTCAACGCCACGATCGAGGCGGCGCGCGCCGGCACGGCGGGCAAGGGCTTCGCCGTGGTCGCGCAGGAGGTCAAGGCGCTGGCGGCGCAAACCTCGAAAGCGACCGACGAGATCGGCATGCAGATCGCGGGCGTGCAGGCGGCGACGCAGGATTCCGTCGGCAGCATCAAGGAAATCGGCGGCACGATCACCCGCATCGCCGAGATTGCCAATGCCATTACGGCTGCGGTCGAACTGCAGGCGCAGACGACGCGCGAAATCGCCGACAACGTCGCCGCCGCGACCGGCAGCGCCGCCCATGTCGCCGCCAATCTCGGCGAGGTCAATCACAGCGCCAGCGGCATCACTTCGGCCTCGGCGCAGATTCTCGCCTCGGCGAAGTCGCTGTCGCGCGAGGGCAGCCGCCTGACGGCGGAGATGGAAAGTCTCCTCGCTGCCGTGCGCGCCGCCTGAACACGGCCGTCGCGCCACACCCTTCCGCACCCGCGCGAGCTTGGTTATGCTCTCCGGAGCGCGGGCGTAGTTCAGTGGTAGAACGACAGCTTCCCAAGCTGTATGTCGTGGGTTCGATTCCCATCGCCCGCTCCACTTGCTCGGCCTGCCCCGCGCCAAGCTTCTTGCAATCTCCATCTTTAACTTTAGCCGCGGCAGCCGCGACTTTTCTGCGCTGCAACGCAGCATCTATTTTTGTTTTGATTCGGCTGGCGCAGCGATTATGGTGCGGCACGCGAGCGTGAGCGATCGCGCCGACCTTAAGGGACGAAACGCCGGAGTGGCCAAATGAGCCAGCAAAATCTGTCGCAACGCAATGCCGGTCAGCAGGGCGAACAGCCGAAATGGAGCTGGTGGTACCTCTTGTTCGTGGTGCAGCTCCTCGCGGTGGTGTGGCCGCCGTTCTACAACAAGATCGAACCCACCTGGGCGGGGATTCCCTTCTTCTATTGGTATCAGCTGCTGTGGGTCGTTATCGGCGCCATTCTCACGGCGATCGTTTATTTCGCCACCGATGCTCAGCATCAAAGGTGAAGCCGGCCGGTCCCGATCGGCAGGCCGTTGGCAGCTTGAATTGCCGGTCTTGGAAAGAATGACCGTCAAATGGAAATGCTCTTTAGGTCCCGGTCGCGTGGGATTGAACGGGCCAAGTCGAGCGATCGGAAAAAAACAAACGGATAAGAAGGAAGAAACGAGGAGAAGGTGCCGTGGCTGACGTGAACTGGACTGCGCTCGCCGTATTCGTGCTGTTGTTCGCCCTGATCACTTATCTGGGCTTTGCCGCCGCACATTGGCGCAAGGGCGATCTCGATCTCATTCACGAATGGGGTCTCGGTGGACGCCGGTTCGGCACGATCATCACCTGGTTCCTGATCGGCGGCGACCTCTATACGGCCTACACCTTCATCGCCGTTCCCGCGCTCGCTTTCGGCGCCGGCGCCATCGCGTTCTTCGCGGTGCCCTACACGATCCTGATCTATCCGATCCTGTTCCTGGTGTTTCCGCGTCTTTGGTATGTCTGCCACAAACACAATTACATCACCGTCGCCGATTTCGTCCGCGGCCGCTTCGGCAATCGCTGGCTCGCGCTCGCCGTCACCATTACCGGCATCGTCGCCACCATGCCGTATATTGCGTTGCAGCTCGTCGGCCTTCAGGTCGTGATCGGTGCCATGGGTGTGTCCGGCTCGGGGCTTGCCGCCGATCTGCCGCTGATCATCGCCTTCGTCATTCTCGCCGCCTTCACCTATTCGAGCGGGCTGCGCGCGCCGGCGTCGATCGCCATCGTCAAGGACATCTTGATCTACATCACCGCCTTCGCCGCCATCATTGTCGTGCCGATGCAATTGGGCGGCTTCGACAAGATCTTCGCCGCGGTGCCCGCCGCCAAGACCTTGCTAGCGGTTCCCGGCGCCAATACGACCGGCGCCTACGGCGTCTATGTCACGCTCGCCATCGGCTCGGCCTGTGCGCTGTTTCTCTATCCGCATTCCATCACCGGAATCCTGAGCGCGAGCAGCGGCCACGCCATTCGCCGCAACGCCGCGATGCTGCCGGGCTATTCCTTCATGCTCGGCCTGCTCGCGCTGGTCGGCTTGTTCGCCATTGCCGCGGGCGTCGGCACGCTTCCGGAATTTGCATCGGGCTTCAAGCAATTCGGCAACAATTTCGCGGTGCCGGCGCTGTTCCTCCACGTCTTTCCGGCGTGGTTCGTCGGTGTCGCTTTTGCCGCCGTCGGCATCGGTGCTCTGGTGCCGGCCGCGATCATGTCGATCGCCGCGGCGAACCTCTACACCCGCAACATTCACCGCGAGTTCTTCAACAAGAACCCGACCGACCGCGAAGAATCCCAGATCGCGAAATGGGTGTCGCTGATCGTCAAGCTCGGCGCGCTCATCTTCATCCTGTTCGTGCCGACGACTTACGCGATCCAATTGCAGCTGCTCGGCGGCATCTGGATCATTCAGACCCTGCCTGCCGTGATGCTCGGCGTCTATACGCGCTGGTTCAACGACTGGGCGCTGCTGGTGGGCTGGGCGGTCGGGATCGTGGCCGGCACCGCCATGGCGGCGTCGATGAATTTCACGCCGACCTACGCGCTGTCGTTCATGGGCTACACGCTGCCGGTCTATACCGCGTTCTCGACCGTGATCCTCAACCTGATCATAGCGATAGTGCTGACGCCGGTCTTCAATGCCTTGCGCGGCAAGGGCGGCAAGCCGATCGACGTCACCGTCCCGGCCGATTATTACGCCTGACCGCGCTCCGATCGGCAGCGGCTGCGCCGCGCGGCTTTTCTGCGGCGGGACCATGCGCCGCTGCATGACGCCGCAGTAGCTCCGGCGCGTCGATCGTGGCACATTAAGCCAGCAGCAGCGCGGACAACGAAGCCGCGGCGCATGACACGTGCTGCATGGCCTTGTGACATGGCCTTGTGACATGGCGCTGTGAGGGAGAAGGAAAATGGCTTGGTCTAAAGTGTCGGATATCGCTTATGGCCGTCTGCGGTCTCCGGATCTCGATGTCGCCGAGGAATTTTTGACCCGCTTCGGGATGAAGCGGACCGAGCGCACCAATAACGCGCTCTATATGCGTGGGACTGATCCCAACCACCACATTCACATCACCGAAAAGGGCGATCCGAAGTTCGTCGGCATCGCCTATTACGTCGACGACGAGGACGACCTGAAGAAGCTCGCCAAGGCGCCAGGCGCGTCGGCTGTCGAGACTATGGATGCGCCCGGCGGCGGCAAGCGCGTGCGATTGACCGAGCCGAACGGCTATCAGATCGAAGTGGTCGCCGGCATCGCGCCGGTCGAGCCGATCGTCGTCAAACGGCAAAAGCTCAATTCCGGCGAAGCGCCGACGGCGCGCGCCGGCGAATTGATGCGGCTGCCGCGAGGGCCGGCGCACGTCAAGCGCATCGGCCACGGCGTGCTGATGACGCCGAAATTTGGCGAGACAGTCGGCTGGTTCCGCGAAATGCTCGGCTTTATCTGTTCCGACGACGTCTATGCCGAGAACAAAGACAATTTGATCGGCTCGTTCAACCGCTGCGATCGCGGCGATCAATATGTCGACCACCATGTCTTCTTCTGCCTCAATCACGAGAAGACCGGCTTGAACCATTTCTCCTTCGAAGTGCCGGACATCGACGACGTCTGCATGGGTCACGATTATCTCAAGCAATTCAGCAAATACGAGCATATGTGGGGCATCGGCCGCCACGTGCTCGGCAGCCAGGTCTATGATTATTGGGCCGACCCGTGGGGCCGCGTGCACGAGCATTGGGCCGACAGCGACCGGCTCAATCTGTCAAACGGCTCCAATCTCGTTGCCGCCGAAGAGGCGCTGATGTCGCAATGGGGCGAGAAGCCGCCGGAAAAATTCATCAATCACGCAAGCCCGTAGCGGTGACGGGCTTCTCGGGCGCTCTTCGCGCACAAGATCATCATTGGCAGGCGAAAGCGTCGGCAGTGCCGCCGGCGCTTTCGCCTGTTCCCCGAAACTACATCTTGGTGACGCGGGCGTGCAGCAACGCGGCGCGGCCGTCGCGCACCGCCTTGATGCAGCGCTCGAGCGCCGCCGGAACTTCGGCCGGATCGCTGAGCTCTTCCGCATGGGCGCCGAAGGCTTCGCCGACTTTGGCGAAGTGCACATTGGGCGCAAGCTCGGACTCAAACGAATTGGCGGTCTTGGCTTCGCCTTCCGGGTAGACGCGCAGTGTCGATTGTTTCACCGCGTTCCAGCCCGAATTGTCGAGGACGATGGAGAGATACGGCAATTTGTATTGCTGCGCGATCGCCAGCGCCGAGGTCGGATTGCCGAAATAGAATCCGCCGTCGCCGGAAATCTGCACCATCAAATGATCCGGCGCCGCAAGCTTGGCGCCGAGCGCCATGCCGCTCGACCAGCCCAGCCCGCCGCCGCCGGCAACGATAAGCGTGTTGGGCTTGGGACGCGGAATTTGCAGAAACACCGCGGCGGCATTGGTAATGCCTTCATTGAAGATCATGTCGTCGCCGTCGAGCAGTTTGCCGAGTTCCGCCATGAGGTAATGTGGATTGATGGCGCCCGGCCGGCCCTTCTCGGCGGCGAGCTTCTTGGCATGGCCGATCCGGTCCTCGCGTGCCGCTTTGATGCGCGTCAGCCGCTCGGCAACCGCCGCCTTGAAGCGCGGCGTCGCCTTTGCTTTCGCCGCCTCGAGCACTTGTTCGAGGATGCGCCCGCTGTCGCCCTGCATGCGCACATTGCCGGGGAAGCTCCACATCGGCGAACCGGGCTTGAGCGTATCGATGTCGATATGCGCCCAGTAGGCGTTCGGCTGCGTCTGCACCTTGTTGGGGAACCACGGCACGTCGACATCAACCAATAGCCCGGCATCCGCCTTGGGCACGGCCTTTTCCGCGCTGAAGCCGACAAAGCAGGGGCTGTCGTGCGAGATATTGTTGGTGGCGTGGGCCTCGTAGACGGCGATGCCGGCGAATTGCGCAAGCTCATCGATCGCGCGCGCTGCGTGCGCATGACGGCCGGCATAGCCGGTGATCAGGATCGGATTTTCCGCGGCCAGGAGCTTGTCGGCGATCTCCTCGACAAGCTTCGGATCGCCGCCGCCGCGTGTTGTCGCGGCGTACTGGTCGCCCGAATAGCTCCTGATCTCGTCGGCGCTCCAGGTCTGCGTCAGCGTCTCGCGCTGCATCATCAGGTAGACCGGTCCGCGCGGCTCGCTTTGCATGATCGACGAGGCGCGCCGCAACGCTTCCTTGACGACGACGCCGGACGGCAAGGTCCATTCCCATTTCAGATAAGGCCGCACCAGGCTCGCCTGATCGAACGGCTCCTGAATGAAATGCACGTAAGTGTCGCGCGAGCCGACCAGTTCGTTGTTGACCGTATAGGGCGCCTTGCCGGCCATCAGCAGCACGGGGAGGCGGCTGCGAAAGATATTGTGGATGCCGTTTGCGGAATTGGCGGTGCCGACGTCGACATGCACCAGCACGCCTTGGCCGCGTCCGGTCACCAGCGCATAGCCCGCCGCCATATGCGCCGCGGTGTTTTCGTGCGGGCAGCGCACCACGTCCGGCATCGGCGCGCCGAGCTTCTTACGGTGCGCCATCTCGTCGATGATCGGGGCGTGGTCGGTTCCGAAATTGCAGAACAGGTAATCGATGCCGATCTCTTTCAGTCCTTCGAGGAAATAATAGGCAGTGGCAAATTCGGGAACATTGGTTTTGCGGACGGCTGACGTTTCCATGATTTGAGCGCTCGTTGGTGTTTTTTGCTGAAGATGGCGAAGGTTGTTGCAGGTTCCAGTTTGCCGTTGGTGCTCTGGTCGGTTCCTTATAGCATCCTTGTCGGTCGTCGTCCGTGCGACGCGCGGCGATCTTTTCCGGAGAAAGACTTCGGATGCCCGAAGTCTTGCCACAAAGCGGGGCGATAGCACGAGCGGTTGAGCGGGGGAGGGCACTCCATGAAATGGCAGGCCATCGTGGCCGGCGCGGTGGCGTCGGTATTCTCGACATGTGTCGTTTTTGCCGATGCGGCGTATGCCGACGTTCGCATCGTCAACGATCCGGGGGGCGAAGTTTCCTCCTACGTGCAGAAATTCCAAGAGATGCGCGCCGCGGGCGACCGCGTCGTCATCGATGGGCCGTGCCTTTCGGCCTGCACCTTGCTGACCGGCATTATCCCAAGAGATCGGGTCTGCGTCACCAGCCGCGCCGTGCTGGGCTTCCATGCAGCATCGTATTTCGACGATGCGTCGCGTTCGCTGGTCCCGACCAGGGAAGGCAGCCGCGTCGTCATGAGGCTCTATCCGCCCGCGGTCAGGGCCTGGATCGGCCGCCACGGCGGGTTGACGCCCACGCTGATATTGATGCGCGGCCGCGAACTGACGGCGCTCTATCCCGCCTGCCGGTAGCGGTTTTGGGGAATTTTAGGCGAGGCTGAGCGGATATCCGGTTCGGTACCCGCTGCCGTTGTGGCTCGCCCTGTTCCAGCCTATCTAAGCTCGCATGTCAAAGGCGTTCATAGCCAAGGGTCTTGCCGGAGACCGCGGCCGAGACGGCCGCGCCGGCCATCGCGTCAGTCCATGGGGCCACGGCCGATACTGGCGGTGAGCGCGTTTGTCGCGCTCGCGCTGGCCGGTAGCTGTCTTACTCTGGGCGCATTACGGCACCACCGTCTTTTTCGAAACGATCCGCGCCGGTTTTTCGGCGTGCTTCGGCTGATGGAATTAGCGCCGTGAACGAAAAGACCTCCCGCATCGCGCTGGTGCTCGGCGCTTTCCTCGCCGGCCTCGTCCTGTTCTTCGCCGCCATCCTGATCGTGACCGGCTATGCGCCGTCGCCGGTCGGGCAGGCCGTCGCCGCCGTCGGCGGCCCGTTCCGGCTGACGGATCAGAACGGCAAGGCGGTGACCGACGCCGACATGAAGGGCAAGCCCTTTCTGGTGTTCTTCGGCTTCACCCATTGCCCGGATATCTGCCCGACCACTCTGTTCGACATGTCGCAGCTGCATGAAGGCGCTCGGGCCCGATGCCGACCGCACCGGCGCGCTGTTCATCACCGTCGATCCCGAGCGCGACACGCCGAAAGTGATGAAGGATTATCTGTCGAATTTCGATCCGCATCTGCGCGGGCTCACCGGCGACCGCGCCGCCATCGATGCCGCGATCAAGGCCTATCGGGTCTATGCCAAGAAAGTGCCGCTCGAAAACGGCGACTACACCATGGACCACACCGCGCTGGTCTATCTCATGGACAAGAACGGCCGTTTCGTCGCCCCATTCGATTTGAGCCGGACGCCTGAGGCGGAAGCCGCGGATTTGCGCCGTTATCTCTGACCGGGCGCCCGCGAATTCTGACCGCGCCAAAGAGTTCCATTTTTTGCCGTCCGCCTCGACTTTTTTTCGCGCTCCCGCTAGGCCGATACAGGCGAAGTGAGGCATCGAAGCCTGGCTTCCCGGCGCGGAACGTGAGCGATGCAATCTGAGACGCGCCATTTCCCGGCATTTCACACGCGCTTTTTGCGCGGCTCGCTTTGCTCGACCGTGCTGCTCGCGGCGCTTTCGAGCGCGCCGCGCGGCGGCAGCTCAGGACAGCGCGCCGGAAGGCGTCGTGACCAAAGACGGCGTGTCGCCGGCCGCGGCGGCGTCCGCTGCAGTGCCGGGCTTCTGGGATCCGCGCCGGCGGCCGGAGCGGCCCGATCTGTCGCGCATCCAGAGCATCCGCTTCCTCACCGAGCTCGACTATCCGCCGTTCGACTATGCCGGCACCGACGGCAATCCGGCCGGCTTCAATGTCGATCTGGCGCGGCTGATCTGCGACGAGATCAAGATCACCTGCACCATCCAGGCGCGGCCGCTTCGATACGTTGCTCGATGCGCTCAACGATAATCGCGGCGGCGACGCCGTGATCGCCTCGATCGCGCCGACTGCCGAGACGCGCCGCCGCGCCGATTTCACCGATCCCTATTACCGCACGCCGGCGCGCTTCGTGGCGCGCGCCGACAGCCCGATCCGCGACGTGCTGCCGGAACGGCTCGAGGGCAAGAAGATCGCGGTGGTCGCCGGCACCGCGCACGAGGCCTTCCTCAAGGCGATGTTCACCGAGGCCGAGGTGCGCCCCTATCCCAATGCCGAGGCGGCGCGCGAAGCGCTGCGCAACAAGGAGGTCGACCTCCTGTTCGGCGACGGCATCGCGCTCGCGTTCTGGCTCAACGGCAGCGATTCCAACGGCTGCTGCGCGTTCCGCGGCGGGCCCTTATCTGGAAAGCCGCTTTTTCGGCGAAGGCGTCGGCATCGCGGTCAAGCGCGGCAACGATCTGCTGCGCCAGGCGCTGAACTGGGCGCTGTTCCGGCTCTGGGAAAAAGGCAGCTTTACCGATCTCTGGCTGCGCTATTTCCCGATCAGCCCGTTTTGACGCGGCGACGACTTGAGGTCTGTAACGCGCGACCACGATGACGACAGCGACGATTGAAAATCCGACAGAGCCTGCGCGAACTCGCCGAGCAGTCGCACGCCTGGCCGTTCGAGGAGGCGCGCAAGATCGTCGCGCGGCTGAAGAAGACGCCGAAGGACGAAGTGATCTTCGAGACCGGCTACGGCCCGTCCGGCCTGCCGCATATCGGCACCTTCGGCGAAGTGGCGCGCACCACCATGGTGCGCCACGCCTTTCGCGTGCTCACCGACGACAAGATCAAGACGCGCCTGATCGCCTTCTCCGACGACATGGACGGGCTGCGCAAGGTGCCCGACAACGTCCCCAACAAGGAGATGGTGGCGCAGCATCTCGGCAAGCCGCTGACCAAAGTGCCCGATCCGTTCGGCACGCATGACAGCTTCGCCGAGCACAACAATGCGCGGCTGCGCGCCTTTCTCGATCAGTTCGGCTTCGACTACGAGTTCATGTCGTCGACCGCCTGCTACACGTCGGGCCGCTTCGACGCGGCGCTGCTGACGATGCTCGCGCATTTCGAGGAGGTGATGGCGATCATGCTGCCGTCGCTGCGCGAGGAGCGGGCGCAAACCTATTCGCCGTTCCTGCCGATCGATCGCCAAGACCGGCATCGTGCTGCAGGTGCCGGTGGTCGCGCACGACGCCAAGGCCGGAACCATCACCTACGAGGATCCGACACGGCGAGCGCGTGACCACGCTCGTCACCGGCGGGCGCTGCAAGCTGCAATGGAAGCCGGATTGGGCGATGCGCTGGGTCGCGCTCGGCGTCGATTACGAAATGGCCGGCAAGGATCTGATCGATTCGGTGAAGCTGTCCGAGCGAGATCTGCCGCGTGCTCGGCGGCACGCCGCCGGAAGGTTTCAACTACGAGCTGTTCCTCGACGAGAACGGCCAGAAGATTTCCAAGTCGAAGGGCAACGGGCTCACCATCGAGGAATGGCTGCGCTATGCCAGCCCGGAGAGCCTGTCGCTGTTCATGTATCGCGAGCCGAAGGCGGCGAAGCGGCTCTATTTCGACGTCATCCCGCGCCACGTCGACGAATATCTGCAATTTCTCGACGCCTATCCGCGGCAGGCGCCGCAAGGAGCGGCTCGGCAATCCGGTCTGGCACATTCACAGCGGCGCGCCGCCGAAGGCCGACAATCCGGTGCCGTTCGCGATGCTGCTGTCGCTCGTCACCGCCTCGAACGCGGAGAATGCCGATACGCTGTGGGGCTTCATCGGCCGCTACCGGCCGGGCGTGACGCGCGAGACGCATCCGCATCTCGCCGCGCTGGTCGATTACGCCATCCACTATTTCCGCGACTTCGTGCTGCCGGCAGAAGCAATTCCGCGAGCCGAGCGCCGGCCGAGCGCGCGGCGCTCATCGATCTGCGCGATGCGCTGTCGCAATTGCCGGCGGACGCCTCGCCGGAAGACATTCAGGACGTGGTCTACGAGATCGGCCGGCGCGAGCCGTTCCTCGACGAGAAGAAAAAGGCCAAGGACGGCAAGCCCGGCGTCTCGCTCGACTGGTTCAACATGCTCTATCAGGTGCTGCTCGGCCAGGAGAAAGGCCCGCGCTTCGGCTCCTTCGTCGCCGCCTACGGCATCCAGAACACCATCGACATGATCGACGGCGCGCTGGCGCGCTCGGCGCTAGCGGATCTACTGGCTCGCCCA
The DNA here is from genome assembly GCA_963761185.1 of uncultured Alphaproteobacteria bacterium. GTDB lineage: Bacteria > Pseudomonadota > Alphaproteobacteria > Rhizobiales > Xanthobacteraceae > BOG-931. The sequence goes on along the minus strand of CAVXFY010000009.1, from coordinate 904,276 downwards.
CAGAATACGCGCATCCACAGTCACGTCCGCGATGCCGCCAGCGTGCGGTCGGGATGCTCGGCATTGAGCGATCTCAGCTCGATCGATTTCGCGGTCCTGCGCTTGAGTTCCTTCGCCATCACCTCGCCGCCTCTGGTCCGCACCACGACGCGGTCGCCGCGGCGGATCGGGGCTGACGGCGAGACGACGATGACGTCGCCGTCGCGATAGGCCGGCTCCATCGACTGGCCGGAGATTTCGAGCGCGTAAGCGTGCTCGTCGTTGACGGCGGGGAAGGCGATCTCGTCCCAGCCGGCGCCGGCCGGAAAGCCGCCGTCGTCGAAATAGCCGCCGCTGCCGGCTTCGGCGAAGCCGAGCAGCGGCACCGGCTTCACGCGCCGCGGCTCGTGGCGCCGGCTCGATCAGCGTGACGAAAGCGTCGAACGGCGTGCCGGTCGCGGCCAGCGCCTTGGCGATCGATTCGGTCGAGGGCCAGCGCGCGCGGCCCTGCGGCGGTGATGCGCTTTGATTTGTTGAAGGTGGTCGGATCGAGCCCGGCGCGCTTGGCGAGGCCGGAAGCCGAAAGGCCGGCGCGCGCCGCCAGACGATCGATGGCCGACCAGACCTGCGCGTGCGTCAGCATCGGAACCCCAACCCCAGCACGATCCCGAAGAAGGTCCCCGATCTTCGGAAGCGATCATGCTCAAGCGAAAGCTAGAACCGGATTTTGACAGGACAAAAACCGACCGGGTTTCTAGCGCTTTTAATCATAGGAATTATTGCCTGAATGCTCAAGTCCCGCCGCGCAGGCCGCCGCCCTGCGTAGCGTCGCCTTGAACGGCGCAAATGCCGCCGATAGGGTCGCCCGCGAAATCATAAAGCGCAGGGCGAGCTCGGAGTGACGACGATCTACAAAATCTGCGAGCGGGCGGCCTGGCAGGCGGCCGAAAGCGCCGGGCTTTATCGCGGATCGCCGGTCGATATGCGCGACGGCTTCATCCATTTCTCGACCGCCGGCGCAGCTCGGCGAGACCGCGGCCAAGCATTTTGCCGGGCAGACCGACCTGATGCTGGTCGCGGTCGATGGCGACGCGCTGGGCGCGGCGCTGAAATGGGAGCCTTCGCGCGGCGGCGCGCTGTTTCCGCATCTCTATGCCGCGCTGCCGGTTTCGGCGGTGCGCTGGGCGCGGCCGCTGCCCGACGAGATCGGCGGCCGCCGCGAGATGCCGGAGCTTCGTCCGTGATCGGCTTTCTCGATCGCTTATCGACCGATTGGCGCGGCCGTTTCTGCATGCGCTCGATCCGGAAGACGCGCATGGGCTCGCGGTCAGGCTGCTCAAATTCGCGCCGCTGCCGGCGGCGCCGCCGGACGATCCGCGGCTGGCGATGCGCGTCTTCGGGCTGAATTTCCCCAACCCGATCGGCATCGCGGCGGGCTTCGACAAGAACGCCGAAGTGCCGGATGCGCTGCTTGCGCCTAGGCTTCGGCTTTGTCGAAGTCGGCACCATCACGCCGCAGCCGCAGCCCGGCAACCCGCGGCCGCGGGTGTTCCGGCTCGATGCCGATCGCGGCGTGATCAACCGGCTCGGCTTTAATTCGGCAAGGCGCCGAGGCGGCGCTCAAGCGGCTCGCGGCGCGCGCCAATGCCGGCGGCATGGTCGGCATCAATGTCGGCGCCAACAAGAATTCGCCCGACCGCAGTCGCCGATTATGTGGCGCTCATCGAGCGCTTCGCCGCGGTGGCGAGCTATGTCACCGTCAATATTTCCTCGCCCAACACGCCGGGCCTGCGCAACATGCAGCAGGCGGCGGTGCTCGACGATCTTCTGGCGCGGGTCATCGACGCGCGCGAGCGCGTCGCGCCGCATGCCGGCCCGACGCCGGTGCTGCTCAAAATCGCGCCCGATCTGTCGCTGCCCGATCTCGACGATGTCGTCGGCATCGCGCGCTCGCGCCGCGTCGACGGCATGATCGTCGGCAATACGACGCTGGCGCGGCCGCCGAGCTTGCGCGAGGTGGAGATCGCCAAAGAGGCTGGCGGTCTGTCGGGCCGGCCGCTCTTGCCGCTCGCTAACCGCATGCTGGCCGAGACCTATGTGCGGGTCGAAGGCGTGTTTCCGCTGATCGGCGCCGGCGGCATCGATTCCGGCGCGGCCGCGCTTGGCCAGAATCCGCGCCGGCGCGAGCCTCGTTCAGCTCTATTCGGGATTGGTTTTCTCGCGGTCTCGGCCTTGTCGCCGATATCAAGCGCACGCTGGTCGCCGCGCTCGATCGCGATCAGCCATCGAGCCTCGTCGATTATGTCGGCGCCGATGCGGCTTCCGTCACCGCCGAGCCGTGGCCGCACTGATATTTTCGCCGGGCTATTCGCTCTATCGAAGCGCTTTGGACAAAGCCGCGGCAATGGCGGCTGACGCCGGCGTATCGGAATGCACGCACACCGTCTGCGCCTTGATCGGAATGTCGCGCCCTGACGTCGTCGCGACAACATGATCGCGCATCACGCGCAGGACCCGCGCCGTCGCCTGCGCCGGATCGACCGCATCGTGCACGCGGCTGAGGATCAGATTGCCGTCGCCGTCATATTCGAGATCGGCATAGAATTCGGGGATCATTTCGACCCCTTTTTGCTTGTAGACGGTCTCGTGCGCGGTGAAGGCCATGCCGAGGATGGGCACGCCGAACCAGCGCACGGCTTCGGCAATCGCGCCTGCGATCGCTTCATCGCGCGCCGCCATGCCGTAGAGCGCGCCGTGCGGCTTGACGTGATTAAGCGCCATGCCCTCGGTGTCGAGAAACGCCTTCAGCGCGCCGGTTTGATAGATCACCAAGTCCTCGACCTCGGCCGGCGAGATGACCATGGCGCGCCGGCCAAAACCCTGCATGTCGGGCAGCGACGGATGTGCGCCGACCTTGACGCCATGCTGCTTCGCCAGCCGCACAGTGGCGTGCATGATCGAAGGGTCCGACGCGTGAAAGCCGCAGGCGACATTGGCCAAATCGATATGCGGCATCAGCGCTGCATCGTTGCCGAGGCGATAAAGGCCAAAACCTTCGCCCATGTCGCAATTGATCGTCATCCCCATAGGCTGGTCCGATTTTGTCAGCGCAACGCCGTCGCGCCAGGCGAGGGCGATGAGCACCGGCTTGAGCGCCGGAACCAGCCGCCGCTTCTCGCGCCGCGCCGGGATGGCGCGATAGACCTGCTTGGTCGCCTCGACGATATGGACGCCGGCGAACGGCGCCGAGAGCGACGCGCCGGTGCGTTCCCAGGCGACGGCGGAGCGCAGAAACCAGCCTGCGCGAAATCGGCGGCACGTAAAGCGCTTCGCCCCAGCCGGTCGGGGTGAACCAGGTATCGCGCAACAGCTGCGTGATCTGCGCTGCGCGAATAGGGCCGGCCGTGGCCGAACGGCGTCGTGTCCATGCGCGCCCACACGCCGCGCCGGTTCGGCACCACGGCGAGAAGGCGGCCGCCGGCGGCGAGCACGCGCCAGGCTTCGCGCAGCAATTCGGCCGGGTCGGGCGACATTTCGAGCGCATGCACCAGCAGCACGCGATCGACCGCCGAATCGGTGAGCGGCAATTCGTCCTCTTCGACCAGGGCGGCGAGCGCCGGCCGCGCCGAGGGCCAGCGCACCACGCCCTGCGGCGCCGGCATCAACGCCAGGCAGCGTTCGGCCTCCTCGCGGAACAGGCCGAGATAGGGCGTAGCGTAGCCGATGCCGAGCACGCGCATCGTGCTGGTATCGGCCCAGCGCGCGCGGATGCCGCGGCCGATGAAGCGGCGGGCGACGACGCCAAGCTGCTGGGCGTAGAAATTGCGCAGGTCGACGACGTCCATGCCGGCAAAATAGCACGTCATGCCGGGATGCGCCGAACGGGCGGTGGCCGGAATCCTTAGCCCTCCGCCCTTGCGGTTAACGATGCGCAGTGCCTACCTTGAACACCTATCCTCAAGCGCCATCATCATGGATTGCCCAATATGCCGGCTGAAGACCTATCTATTCCCCTGTCTTACCGACAATTTCGGCGTTCTCATCCACGATCCGGCAAGCGGCGCGACCGCCTCGATCGACGCGCCCGAGGCGGCGCCCGTCGAGGCCGCGCTGGAGAAGACCGGCTGGAAGCTGACCGATATCCTAGTCACGCATCATCACGCCGATCACACCGCCGGCATCGGCGAGCTCAAGGCGCAGCACAAATGCCGCGTCGTCGCGCCGCGCGCACGAGGCGCAACGCATCGCCCATGTCGACGAGACGGTCGGCGAGGGCGACACAGTCAAAGTCGGCGCGCTCGAAGGCAACGTCCTCGACACGCCCGGGCCACACCGCCGGGGCACATTTCCTATTTCTTCCCGGCGGACAAGCTTGCCTTTGTCGGCGACACGCTGTTCTCGATCGGCTGCGGCCGCGTCATCGAGGGCAATCCGGAAATGATGTGGCACTCGCTGCTCAAGCTGCGCGGCCTGCCGGACGACACGCGGTTTTATTGCGGCCACGAATATACCGACGCCAATATCCGCTTCGCCAAGACCATCGAGCCGAACAACAAGGCGCTCGGCGCGCGCGCCGACGAAGTGGCCAAGCTTCTCGGCTGCCGGCAAACCCACCATCCCGGCGACGATCGGCGCGGAGAAGGCGGCCAATCCGTTTCTGCGCGCCGACGATGCCGGAAGTCGCGAAATCGCTCGGGCTTGCCGGCAGCTCCGGCGTGGAAGGTCTTTGCCGAAATCCGCGAGCGCAAGAACAAGTTCTGAAGAAAGCGTCCGCTTTGAGCGCGAACGTTTGCCGCGGCCGACATCATCCGGCTGCTCGATCTCAAGCCGCATCCGGAAGGCGGGCATTTCCGCGAGACATTTCGCGACGCGCGGCAACACCGCCGACGGCCGCGCCGCCTCGACCGCGATCTATTTTCTGCTGGCGCGCGGCGAGCGCTCGCATTGGCATCGCGTCGATGCCGTCGAAGTCTGGCATTGGCATGCCGGCGCGCCGCTCAAGCTTGAAATCTCCTTACCGCAATCCGGCAAGATCGAGAGCGTGACGCTCGGCTGCGATCTTGCCGCCGGCGAGCGGCCGCAAGGCATCGTGCCGGCTCACGCCTGGCAGGCGGCGCTTACGCTCGGCGACTGGACGCTGGTCGGCTGCACCGTCGCGCCGGGTTTCGATTTCAAGACGTTTGAGCTTGCACCGAGGGGCTGGTCGCCATAGCGATCGGGGCCGAGGGCGCACGGCCGGTCGCGGCCAAAAACGAATGCAGCGCCGCGACGACTTGCGCGCCTTCGCCGACGGCCGCGGCGACGCGCTTGATCGAGCCGGCGCGCACGTCGCCGATGGCGAACACGCCGCGGCGGCTCGTCTCCAAGGGATGACGCTCGCCGCCGGCCGCTTCGCCGGTCAGCACGAATCCCTTGCCGTCCAGATTCACGCCCGAATCCGCAAGCCAATCGGTATTCGGGTCGGCGCCGATGAACAGGAACAAGTGGCTGATCGGCCGCCGCACTTCCTCGCCGCTCGCGCCGTTCCGCCAGCGCACCGCTTCGAGCATGCCGTTATTGCCTTCGAGCCCGCTCACGGCGCAGCCGGTTTCGACCTGCACATTGGCGAGACCCTCGATGCGATCGACCAGATAGCGCGACATGGTCTCGGCGAGGTCCGGCCGCCGCACCAGCATCCGCACCTTGACGCCCTGGCCGGCGAGAAAGACCGCGGCCTGGCCCGCCGAATTGCCGGCGCCGACCAAAGCGACTTCCTGATTGGCGCAAAGTTTTGCTTCAAGCGGCGTCGCCCAGTAATGCACGCTCGCGCCCTCGAAGGCGTCGAGATCGTCGACGGTCAGCCGCCGATAGCGTGCGCCGCTCGCCACTACCACTGCGCGGGCTTTGACCTGCTCGCCGTTATACAGGTCGAGAACGAAGGGCTCGCCGTCGCCGCCCCCCTGTGCACACGCGCAGAGCCGGCTCACTTCGTCCGGGATCGCCATCTCGGCTCCGAATTTTTGCGCCTGATTGTAGGCTCGCGCCATCAGCGCGATGCCGGTGATGCCGGTCGGAAAGCCGAGATAGTTTTCGATGCGAGCCGATGCGCCGGCTTGGCCGCCGAAAGCGCGGCAATCGAGCACGAGAACGGAGAGCCCCTCGGACGCCGCATAGACCGCGGTGGCAAGACCGGCGGGGCCGGCGCCGATGACGGCGACGTCATAGAGACGGTTCGGATCGATCGGCCGCACCAGCCCGACGCAGCGTGCCAATTCGTTTTCGCTCGGGTTGCGCAGCAACTGTCCGCCGGGGCAGAGCACGATCGGCAATTGTCCGGGATCGACATGGAAGCGCTCGATCAGCGCCTTCGCCTCGGCATCGGTGTCAGAATTGAGCAATTGATGCGGATGGCTGTTGCGGCGGAGAAAGCCTTGCAGCCGCAGCACGTCGGCATTCTCGGCGCGCCCGATGATGACCGGGCCGCCGGCCCCAACTTCGAGCAGACCGACGCGGCGGAGAATGAGCGCGCGCATGATGCGCTCGCCGAGTTCCGCTTCGGCAACGAGCAGCGCTCGCAGCCGGTCCGGCGCAATGATGATACTACGCACCGGTTCAAGCGCGGTGGCATCGGCAAGCGACGGCCGGCCCGCCATCTGGGCGAGCTCGCCGAGGAACTGACCGGGTCCGTGGGTAACGATTTCGCGATGCTGCCCAAAACCGTTGTTCTGGGTGATCTGGACCTTGCCGCATGGGATAACGATCAGCCCGGGGCCGACCTCGCCTGCGGTGAACAGCTTGTCGCCGGGCTGAAAGGTATGGCACTCGCCGAACCGGCGCATCCGCTCGATCTCGAACGGCTCGAGATCGGGGAATATCTGATCGCGACGCCGTTCGATGATGGGCACGGGAGGCGACGCCATGATGGAACCCGACTACGACCCGATGCTGCGACGAGACAGCACCCTATATAGGTCGGCTTTCGCTCACGCGAAATACTGCCCGCCATTGGCGGTCAGCGTCGAGCCGGTGAGCAGGCCGGCATCGTCGGAGGCGAGGAACACCACGCAGCGCGCGATCTCCTCCGGCTCGCCGAGCCGGCCGATCGGGATCTGTCGGCAGGATGCTTTTCTGCAGCACTTCCTGCGGCATCGCCTTGCACCATCTCGGTCGCTGATATAGCCCGGGCAGATCGCATTGACGGTGACGCCGGCGCGCGCGCCTTCCTGCGCCAGCGCCTTGGTGAAGCCGATCTCGCCGGCTTTGGCCGCCGAATAATTGGTCTGGCCGAACTGGCCCTTCTGGCCGTTGATCGAGGAAATGTTGATGATGCGGCCGAACTTGCGCTCGCGCATGCCCTCGATCACCTTGCGGCACATATTGAACAGCGAGCCGAGATTGGTGTTGATCACCGCTGTCCATTGTTCGGGCTTCATGCGGTGAAGCTGGGCATCGCGGGTGATGCCGGCATTGTTGACCAGCACGTCGACCGGCCCGAGATCGGCCTCGACCTGCTTGATGCCGGCGGCGCAGGCGTCGAACGACGACACGTCCCATTTGTAGACCGGGATGCCGGTTTCGGACTTGAATTTCTGCGCCGCCTCGTCGTTGCCGCCGTAATTGGCCGCGACCTTATAGCCGGCCGCCTTGAGCGCCTTGGCTGATGGCCGCGCCGATGCCGCGCGTTCCCCCCGTCACCAGCGCAACGCGGGGCATGATCTCCTCCCTGTCTAGATCCTACGGTCCGGTCACGTCCCGGCTGTTGACTGCCGGGCAGTTCCGGACGCTATGTCCGTTTTGAGCCACCTTAAAGACGTCATGGCCGGCGCAAGTTTGACGTGCCGACCATGCTGCCGGAACGACGTCCGGCCATGACGCTATATCAATGATAGGCGCGTGCCGCGCTTACCGCTCCACGCACATCGCGATGCCCATGCCGCCGCCGATGCACAGCGTGGCGAGGCCCTTCTTGGCGTTGCGCTTTTGCATCTCGTAGAGCAGCGTCACCAGCACGCGGGCGCCCGAGGCGCCGATCGGATGGCCGATGGCGATGGCGCCGCCATTGACGTTGACCTTGCCGGTGTCCCAGCCGAGGTCCTTGTTGACGGCGCAGGCCTGCGCGGCGAAGGCCTCGTTGGCCTCGATGAGGTCGAGGTCGCCGGCGCTCCAGCCGGCCTTCTTCAGCGCCGCGCGCGACGCCGGGATCGGGCCGGTGCCCATGATCTTCGGATCGACGCCGGCCTGCGCCCAGGACACGATGCGCGCCAGCGGCGTCTTGCCGAGCTTGGCGGCTTCGCTCGCCTTCATCAGCACCACTGGCGGCGGCGCCGTCATTGATGCCGGACGCATTGGCCGCGGTGACGGTGCCTTCCTTGTCGAAGGCCGGCCGCAGCTTGCCGATCGCTTCGAGCGTGGTGCCGTGCTTCGGATATTCGTCGGTGTCGACGACGATGTCGCCCTTGCGGCTCTTGATGGTCACCGGGGTGATCTCGTCCTTGAACTTGCCGGCCTTCTGCGCGGCTTCCGCCTTGTTCTGCGAGGCGACGGCGAATTCGTCCTGCTGCTGGCGCGTGATCTGCCACTGGCGCGCGACGTTCTCGGCGGTGTTGCCCATGTGATAGCCGTTGAAGGCGTCCCACAGGCCGTCCTTGATCATGGTGTCGATCATTTCGAAATTGCCCATCTTCACGCCGCTGCGCAGATAGCGCGCAGTGCGGTGCGACGCTCATGGATTCCTGGCCGCCGGCGACGACGATCTCGGAATCGCCGTTGGCGATGGCCTGGTAGCCGAGCGCGACCGAGCGCAGGCCCGAGCCGCAGAGCTGATTGACGCTCCAGGCCGGCGCTTCGACCGGGATGCCGGCCGCGATCGAGGCCTGGCGGGCCGGGATTCTGGCCCTGACCGGCGGTCAGGATCTGGCCCATGATCACTTCGGAGACCCGCGGCGGCTCGACGCCGGCGCGGTCGAGCGCCGCCTTGATCGCCGTCTTGCCGAGTTCGTGGGCGGGCACAGTGGCGAATACGCCGTTGAATGCGCCGACCGGCGTGCGCGTCGCGCTGACAATGACAATATCGTCTTTCATTGGGAGAATCCTTCCGATTAGGGCTTTATTCTCAGGCGGGCTTAGCCTTTGTGCGGAGTCTGGGCAGGCTGACCTTATCAGGCAGGTTCGCCGGCTGGCCTTGATATATGTCATAAGGACGTGACCGGCCGTCGACAAGGCTGGAAAGGCCGGCATCGCTGTTATGCCAAAGGAAGGCGGGTTCTGCGGCCGATTTGTGCGCAGCAAAGCGATTTTGCCACGCATTTTGCCGCCCATTTTGCCGTGTGTTTTGCGCTGCGTTTTCCATGGTCCACAAAACGGTAGCCGCGCCGCACAAAACCGCCTATTTTGATAGCAACGTCTGCGTGTTGGTGCCCCGATGACCGAAGCCATGACCAAGACCGCTGAGCCGATCACGATCAAGAAATACGCCAATCGGCGTCTCTACAACACCGGCACGAGCACCTATGTCACGCTCGAAGACCTCGCCGCCATGGTCAAGACCGGCGAGGATTTCGTCGTCTTCGACGCCAAGACCGGCGAAGAAATCACGCGATCGGTGCTGACGCAGATCATCTTCGAGCAGGAGAACAAGCAGGGCCAGAATCTCCTGCCGATTACCTTCCTGCGCCAGCTCATCCGCTTCTATGGCGACAGCATGCAGATGCTGGTGCCGCGCTATCTCGAAGTCTCCATCGAATTCGCTGACGCGCGAGCAGGAAAAGTTCCGCAATCAGATGGCGCAAGCTTTCGGCGTCGGCGCCTTCACCTCGCTCGAGGAGCAGGTGCGGCGGAACATGGAAATGTTCGAGCGCACTTTCGCGATGTTCGCGCCGTTCGCGCGCCGCGAGAGCGCTGCGGCGAACGCCGCCGCCGAGGCGGTGGCCGAGGCGGAAAAAACGCCGGCAAAAGACCGGCGACATCGACGATCTCAAGCGCCAGCTCGAAGAGATGCAGCGCAAAGTCGATCGGCTGTCGAAAGACTGAGTTTATGAGCGGAGCATGATCTTTTCGGAAAACCGGTATCCACTTTTCCGGATCTAGACCGCAATCGTTCCGGCTTGCGGTTTCGGTCGCGTCCGCGAGCCACGGCCGCTCGCGCCGCGGCGAGCCCGATCAGCGCGCCCTGCAGTAGTCGCAGCCCCAGTCTTGCAGCATGCGCGCCGCTTCTTCGTCCTGCACCCATTCGGCGACGGTCTTGAGCTTCAGCCGCTTGCGCGAGCTCGATCAGCGTGCGCACGAAGGCGCGATCGTCCTCCGAACGCATGATGTTGCTGCACGAAAGCGCCGTCGACCTTCACGATGTCGACGCCGAGCTTGCGCAGATTGCGGAACGAGGTGTAGCCGGCGCCGAAATCGTCGATGGCGATGCGGCAGCCGAGATCCTTGACGCGAGCAACGAAGCCGCGCGTCTCGTCGATATCGTGGATGGCCGCGCTTTCGGTGATCTCGACGATCAGCCGCTCGGCGACGCCGGAATGCGAGCGCAAGCAGCGAGCCCAAGCCCGCCCACCAATCGGGATCGGTGGTCGAAGCCGGCGAAACGTTGAGGCTCGCCTGCAAGGCCGGCGTTCGCGATCATTTCGTCGACCACGAGTTCGAGGACGCGATGAGTCGAGCAGCCGCACCAGGCCGAGCCGCTCCGCGATCGGAATGATCTCGCTGCGCCGCGATCAGACTGCCGTCGGCGCGCCGGATGCGCATCAGGCACTCGTAGAACGCCGGCCTTGCGATCCGCGGCCGCCGCCACGGTCTCGTAGGCGAGAAAGATGCGCCGCTCGTTGAGCGCGGCGACGATCTCGTCGGTGGCGCGCACGTTGTCGCGGCGCATCGCCTCGCGCTCGACATTGGGGCGATAGGCATGGAACGAGCCGCGCCGCTTGCGCTTTGGCGGCATCGAGGCCTTCCTGCGCGCGGGCCAGCACTTCGGCGACGCTGCGGGCGTGGCGCGGCGCCGTGACGCCGCCGATCGTGACGGTGACCGCGATCGGCCCGGCGGCGGTCGGCACCATTTCGTCGCGGACGCCGGCCAGCAGCCGCTCGGCCGCGATCGCCATGTCGTCGGGCGTGCAGTCGCGCAGCACGAGGCCGAATTTGTTGCCGGAATAGCGGCCGAGCGTGTCCTTGCCGCGCATCCGGCTGCGCAGACGCTTGGCCGACGACACGGATCACTTCATCGGCGGTGTCGAAGCCGTAGGACTCGTTGATGCGCGCCAGATTGTCGATGGCAACCAGGAGAAAGCCGCAGGAGGAGCGAAAGCGCAGCGCCTCGTCGATCGTGTCTTCGAGCACTTCGGTGAGGCGGTGGCGGTTGAACTCGCCGGTCAAGCCGTCGCAGCGCGCGAGAAAGGTCAGCTGACGTTCGTGCTCGTAGCGCTCGTTGATGACGCGCAGCACGCCGTGCGCGCGCAGCGGGCTTGCCGTCCGGGCCGGCGAACCAGCGGCCGGTATCCTCGACCCACAATCGCGTTTCGGAGGCGGGATCGGGCCGGATGCCATATTGAATCTGGTAGGCGACGCCGTGGCCGTCGTCGCGCTTGTCCGATTGCATGACGGCGTCGAACCGCGCCTGCGCGTTCTCGGCTTCGAGGATCTGCGCATAGCCGCGGCCGGTCGAAATCGCGGCGACGTCGGGAATGAGCAAAACGTCGGCGGCGTTATCGCCCCATAACAGGACGTCGCTGTCGATGCGCCAGTCGTAGGCGACCTCGCCGACCGAAGCGAGAATTTGCGCGGCGTCGAGATCGGTGCGGGAGGCGCGCTGAGACTCACGGCCGAACTCGGCTGTGAAAGGATGGCGGATGCGTCGCCGCAATCGCGTGCGCGGCGATTTGACGGCAACGCCGATAGCCGCGGACCTTAAACGATTCGGTAAATCGCGGCCTTGGCTATTTAGCTTGGCTATTTGGCCTGCGATTTGAACCATCGTTTCGGCCACGGCACGTCGCTTGCGATCTCCTACGTGACAGCCACGCGATGTCCCTTTCGGGACAGGAGATGCCGGTGAAGACTGCCCTCGTTCCGGTCACGCCGACCACCCGCGATAGCGAAACGCCGCGTGCGGTGAACCGTCCGGACGTCGGCTTTCTCGCCCATCTCATCGCCACGTCGGCGACAGGCGCCGCAAACCCGCGCCCGCCGCCGCGCCGAGCCCAGCGAAGCCATCAGCGCCTATGCCGGACTAGGCCAGCGGCCGAGCGCGGCCGGGCGCGTCCTCTCCCGCTCGCTCTAAACGTTGGAATCTAGGAGCGCTTTACGGTCGACCGTCGATCCGGCCCGAGCCGCGCTTCGTCAAGGCCATGGCTTGGCCGTGTAAGGCTCACGCCGCGCCGGCGAGGCCACTTGATCGGCTTTCACATAGCGCCGGAGCCGTCGATTTCGATCTGCCGCCTTGAGGCGCGCATGCCGATGATGAAGCCCGCCAGCACGTCGACCAGCGCGATCATCATCAGCAGAAAGAACGTCGACGTTGCCGGCCTGCGGCACCAGAAGAAATTCGACCAGCATGACGATGAACAGCACCATCGCCAGGATGTGATCCATGATCGCTGCGCATGCCGATCCGCGTCGACTTGATCATTTCGATCCAGAGCAGAAAAATCGAGAAGGCGATCAGGATATCTTCCCAGGTCAGCACCCAGTCCTGACCCGACATCATGTGCACGGTCGTCACCGGGCGGTCCAGCTGACGCCCGGGGTGAGGAACGCGATCATGTTGTAGATGGCGAAAGGAACAGAAGCAGGAGCGGAAAGCCGAGCACGAACATGACGTCAATTCTTTCGTCACATAACTCTTCGGTGAGCTGGCTCTCTGAGCGTTTCGCGGCTTTGGTCACACGCTTCTTGCTGACACGAAACTTACGTCACGCAACGCACTTGTCCGCGGCGCTGCCGCGCGGCCGCGGAGCGAAGCTTTAGGCTTCGCCCTTCTTCTTGAGCACCTGCCGGCCGCGATACATGCCGGTCTTGAGGTCGACGTGGTGCGGGCGGCGCAATTCGCCGGAATCCTTGTCTTCGACATAGGACGGCGCCTTCAGCGCGTCGGCCGACCGGCGCATGCCGCGTCGCGACGGCGAAGTTTTTCGTTTCGGCACGGCCATGGGGTCGTTCTCCTGATAGGTCGTGTTGCTCGGGGTGGCGCGCTTATAGAAGAACGAGCGCTTGGTAATGCTAGGGTGCGTCCGTGATCGACAGGCGGCGAGCCCCGGAAATTCGGCGGCGGAACGGCGCTCGTAAAGGCCGGCCAGCCGGCGGACCAGGAGGCTGGGCGTCCGGGCGCTGCGGCGGAACGGGTTGGGCAGGATCGCGGCCAGTTCGGCGGCCTCCCGGGGCGTTAGGTCGCGGGCCGACTTGCCGAAGGCGCAGCGCGCTCCGGCCTCGGCGCCGAACTCGCCGTTCGGGCCCCATTCGGCGATGTTGAGGTAGATTTCCAGGACCCGCCGCTTCGGCAGCACCACGTTCAGCCACAGCGCGAGCGGGATTTCCAGCGCCTTGCGGACGAAGCTGCGGCCCTGCCACAGGAACAGATTCTTGACGGTCTGCTGGGTGATGGTGGAGCGCGCCGCGCGCTTCGCCGATTGTCGCCGGATTGGCGCAACGCTTCGCGCATGGCGCCGAGGTCGATGCCGCGATTGTGGCAGAAAGCTGCCGTCCTCGGCGACGATCACGGCGAGCGGCAGCGCCGGCGCCATGCGGTTCAGCGGCAGGTAGATGCGCTCGACGCGCGCGCCGGTGGCCCAGCGCCAGAGCATCGGCGTCGAGACCGGGTCGACTGACGCGATAGAACGGCGCGATCAGCATAGGGCAAGAGCACCAGGATCGCGATGGCGATGATCAGGATCATGACGAGACGCCGCCACGGCGAGTTCGCGCTGGACCATGCCGCAGCGCGACGGATCATGGATTAGTTCCGCGCATAGCCGATCAGCGGCTTCTTCTTGCGGCCGAGCAGGATCAGGATCGTCGCCACGATGCCGATGACGGCCCAGGCCGGCAGGTCAAAACCCTTCTGCAGATAAGGATCCCAGGCCCAGGCGACTTTCTGCTTCAGCCAGTCCTGCGCCAGATTGAGGCTGTTCTGATCGACGATCGCCCAGACATCGCCGACTTTGGTATAGACCAGGTCGTGATTGGCGATCGATTTGGTCCCGTCATAGACGAAGAACACAAAGGCGGTGGCCAGGAGGCACAGGCCGAGAAAGCGAAGCAGGAATCTGATCATCAGGAGTCTGACTGCGCAAGGTTTGGCTGCGGATGGATTTTTGCAACGGCCGCGACGTGACCGGGACTTCGATTCGTGTACAGTCCGGCTGTATACCGCAGGCATTACCCTCCCGCGCCGACTTGTTCAATGCGGCGCCTTTCGCCACTCCCCCCGCCGCGGCAGCCGGCTGTCCTCGCCGGTACTCCCCTTGAGCATAGGCCCTCGGGTTCGGTAAAGTTCCAGCCGCCCGCCATACCCGGTTGCAGTACCCATAGGAAATTGAAATGGCTTCCAAAAATGGCGGCGGCTCGCACCGCCCGACCTTCACCGACCAGGAAGCCCTGCTGTTTCACAGCCAGGGCCGGCCCGGAAAGCTCGAAGTCGTCGCCACCAAGCCGATGGCGACGCAGCGCGACCTGTCGCTCGCCTATTCGCCCGGCGTCGCCGTCCCGGTGCTGGCCATCGCCGAGGATGAAGCCAAGCGCCTTCGACTACACGACCAAGGGCAATTTCGTCGCCGTCATCACCAACGGCACCGCCATTCTCGGGCTCGGCAATCGCGGCGCGCTGGCGGCGAAGCCGGTGATGGAAGGCAAGGCGGTCCTGTTCAAGCGCTTCGCCGACATCGATTCCATCGATCTCGAAGTCTCCACCGAGGATCCCGACGAGTTCATCAATTGCGTCAAGCTGCTCGGCAAAAGCTGGGGCGGCATCAATCTCGAAGATATCAAGGCGCCGGAATGCTTCATCATCGAGCAGAAGCTGCGCGAGCTGCTCGACATTCCGGTGTTCCATGACGATCAGCACGGCACCGCCATCATCGCATGCCGCCGGCCTGATCAATGCGCTCGAACTCACCGGCCGCGAGATCGACAACACCAAGCTGGTCTGCAACGGCGCCGGCGCCGCCGGCATCGCCTGCCTCGAGCTTCTTCGCGCCATCGGCTTTCGCGCCGGAGAACCTCATCCTCTGCGACACCAAGGGCGTGATCTACGAAGGCCGCACCGAGGGCATGAACCAGTGGAAGTCGGGCTTTGCCGTCAAGACCAAGGCGCGCACGCTCGCCGAGGCTTTGGCCGGCGCCGATGTGTTCTTCGGCCTCTCGGTGAAGGGCGCGGTGACCAAGGACATGGTGAAGTCGATGGCGGACAAGCCGATCATCTTCGCCATGGCCAATCCGGATCCCGAAATCACCGCCGGAAGAAGTCGCCGAAGTGCGCGACGACGCCATCATGGCGACCGGCCGCTCCGACTATCCGAACCAGATCAACAATGTGCTCGGCTTTCCCTACATCTTCCGCGGCGCGCTCGATGTGCGCGCCCGCGCCATCAACATGGAGATGAAGATCGCCGCGGCGCACGCGCTCGCCAGCCTGGCGCGCGAGGACGTGCCCGACGAAGTCGCCGCCGCCTACGGCGCGCGGCCGAAATACGGGCCGGACTACATCATTCCGGTGCCGTTCGATCCGCGGCTGATCTCCGACATTCCGCCGGCGGTGGCGAAGGCGGCGATGGATTCGAACGTCGCGCGGCGGCCGATCGTCGACATGGAAGCCTATCGCCAGCAATTGCGCAGCCGGCTCGATCCGATCGCCGGCGTGCTGCAGCGGCGTCTATCGAGCGGTTGCGCCGGCAGCCGCAGCCGCGTCGTCTTCGCCGAGGGCGAAGAGGAGCAGGTGATCCGCGCCGCGGCGACGTTCGTGCATCAGGGCCTTGGCACGGCGCTCTTGTGTCGGCCGCGAAGCGCGCGTGCGCGAGACCGCGCAGGCGCTCGGCGTCGAACTCGGCGGCGGCATCGAGATCGTCAATGCGGCACTGTCGTCGCGCAATGCCGCCTATGCCGCCTATCTCTATGAGCGGCTGCAGCGCCACGGCTATCTGCAGCGCGACTGCCAGCGGCTGGTCAACCAGGACCGCAACCACTTCGCCGTCCTGCATGGTGGCGCTCGGCGACGCCGATGCGATGGTCACCGGCGTCACCCGCAATTTCTCGGTGGCGCTGGAAGACGTGCGGCGCTGCATCGATCCCAAGCCCGGCCACCGCGTGATCGGCGTGTCGCTGGTGCTGGCGCGCGGCCGCACCGTGCTGGTCGCCGACACCGCTGTCACCGAAATGCCGACCGCCAGCGACATCGCCGAGATCGCGATCGAAGCGGCGCGCGTGGCGCGCGCGCTCTGGCTACGAGCCGCGGCTGGCGCTGCTCGCCTTCTCGACCTTCGGCCATCCGCCAGGCGAGCGCTCCGAGCGCGTGCAGGAAGCCGTGCAGCTCCTCGACAGCCAGCGCGTCGATTTCGAATATGACGGCGAGATGGCGGCCGACGTGGCGCTGAACATGGAGCTGCGCGAGGCCTATCCGTTCTGCCGCCTGTCCGGGCCGGCCAATGTGCTGATCATGCCGGCGTTCCACTCGGCCTCGATCTCGACCAAGATGCTGATGGAGCTCGGCGGCGCCACCGTGATCGGCCCGATGCTGGTCGGCCTCGACCGCTCGGTGCAGATCGTGCCGCTGTCGGCCAACGACGCCCAGCTCGTCAATATGGCGGCGCTCGCCGCCTATCAATGTCAGCGGCTGAACCGGATCTGTCTTCGCACGTTAACCCTGTTGCGGCCGCCGCTAAGCTCGCAGCTGATCGATTCACGATGCCGAAACCAGTGTCGGCTAGCGTGCGCCGCGCGCGCTGATCGTGCCCGCCCGAATGTGTGGTTCATGCAGTATTTTGCCGCTCTCGCCGCCGGATCTGTTCGCGCTCGAAATCCGCGATCTGGTCAAAAGCTTCGACCGGCCCGCGGTCGATCAGCCTCGATCTCACCGTGCGCGCCGGCGAATTCTACGCGCTGCTCGGCCCGAACGGCGCCGGCAAGACGACGACGCTGCGCATGATCGCCGGGCTCATTGCGCCCCGACGCCGGCACGATCCGCGTCGCCGGCATCGATGCGCTGGCCGATCCGGTCGCGCGCCAAGCATGTGATGGCGTGGATCTCCGACGAGCCGATGATCTACGACAAGCTGACGCCCGAGGAATATCTCGAATTCGTCGCCGGCCTGTGGGACGTCGCGCCGAAGCTCGCCGCAGCCGCGCGCCCACGAATTGCTTGCATTGGCTCGGTCTCTCGCCGCACGCGCACGAGCGCTGCGAAGGCTTTTCGAAAGGCATGCGGCAGAAAGTGGCGCTCGCCGGCGCGCTGGTGCACGAGCCGCAGTCTGATCATTCTCGACGAGCCGCTCACCGGGCTCGATGCCGGCTCGGCGCGGCAGGTCAAGAACGTGCTGCGCGAGCGCGCCGCGCGCGGGCGGCACCGTCATCATGACCACGCATATTCTCGAAGTCGCCGAGCGCATGGCCGACCGCATCGGCGTCATCGCCCACGGCAAGCTCATCGCCGAAGGCACGCTCGACGAGCTGCGCCTGCAAGGCCGGCAACACAACGCGCTGGCGTTGCCGGTGGCGCGAGCCTCGAAGACACCTTCCTCGCGCTGGTCGCCGAGCAAGCCGAAGCTCAAGCCGCGTGATGGTTCGACCGGGCACGCGCCCTCTGGTTCGCGCGGCACGAATCCCGGCTCGCCTGGCGCGACTGGGTGGCGATGATGACCGCGGGCCGGCGCGGCGCGCCGCCGCCGCGTCGCTGATCGGCATCGCCGTCTTCGTCATCTTCATGCATGTCGTCGCCTACTTGGTGGTCGGCGGCTTCTGCCGGCCGCCATCGCCGACAAGCGACGCTGGTCGCGATCACGGCGACGCGTCCTGTTGTCGTGGCTCCTGATGGTGTCGCAGGCGATGGAATCGATGACGCGCGCCTTCTACTCGCGCTCCGATCTCGATCTCATCCTCGCTTCGCCGGTCGCCGCGCGAAGGTCTTCGCGGTGCGCATCGCGACCGTCGCGCTGTCGGTGGCGATGATGGCGCTGCCGCTCGCCGCGCCGTTCATCGACATGCTGATCGCGCGCGGCGGCTGGCACTGGCTTGGCGCTTACGGCGTGATCGTCGCGATGGGCGCGGCGGCGACCGCGGTCGCGGTCGGCGCTCACCGTCGCGCTGTTTCGCGCCATCGGTCCGAAACGCACGCGGCTCGCCGCGCAGGTCGTCGCCGCGGTGATCGGCGCCGCCTTCGTCATCGGCCTGCAGGTCGCGGCGATCCTGTCCTACGGCACGCTGTCGCGCGCCGACGTGCTGCAATCGCAGCCGTGGTGGCGCTGGCGCCCGGACGTCGGCAGCCTGCTCTGGTGGCCGGCGCGCGCCGCGCTCGGCGACGGCGCCGCGCTCGCCGCCGTGCTCGCGCTCGAGTCTCGTCTTGCTCGCCGCCGTGATCGCGCTCGTCGCGCCGCGCTTCGGCGAATATGCCATCGCGGCCTCGAGCGCCGTGCAATGCGCCGGCCGGCCGAGCGCCGCGCGCCGGCAGGTTTCCGCGTCAACGTCGCCGCGCGCGGGCGCTCCGCCGCAAGGAATGGCTGCTGCTGCGCGCGCGATCCCTGGCTCGTCTCGCAGACGCTGATGCAGATGCTTTATCTGCTCCCGCCGGCGGTGCTGTTGTGGCGCAGTTTCGAGGACGGCGGCGGCGCCTATCAATTGCTGGTGCCGGTCCTGGTCATGGCGGCGGGCCAGCTCGCCGGCGGCCTCGCCTGGCTCACGATCTCGGGCGAAGACGCGCCCGATCTCGTCGCCACCGCGCCGGTTCCGGCACGCTTCATCGCTGCGCGCCAAGATCGAGGCGGTGCTCGGCGTCATCGCCGTGATCTTCGCGCCGCTGGTCGTGGTGCTCGCCTTCGTCTCGCCGTGGCATGCGCTGATCACCGGCGGCGGCATCGTCGTCGCCGCAGGCGCCGCGACCGCGATCCAGCTCTGGTTCCGCACCCAGGCCAAACGCAGCCAGTTTCGCCGCCGCCAAGTCTCCTCGCGCGTCGCGACCTTTGCCGAGGCGTTTTCCTCGATCGGCTGGGCCGCGACCGCGGCCGTCGCCGCCGCCAATCTCTGGCTCGCCATCGCGCCCGGCCTGATCGCGCTCGCGGTGGTCGCCGGCGCCCGCTTCATGAGCCCGCGCCCAAAGTAGGTCTAAAGCAGCATTTGACCGCTATGCGGAAATGCCAATGCGTCATCCTGGCGGGCGGCTCGACGCGGCCGAGCGAGGTGTGATTTAACACGGCTCCCGTCTTTGCTCCGTCGCGACCAGGCTGGTCTCGGCCTTCCTCATCGGCCGGAGCAACAAGATGCGGATGCCCCGCATATGGCGGGGCGAAACTAAGGGTGGAACATTTCGAATGATTCCGTTCGACATGGTAGAGCCGGCATCGCTTGAAGAAGCGATAGCGCTGCTCGATCCGGACGACCAAACGATCCGCCCGGTGTCGGGCGGCACTGCTTTGATGCTGATGATGAAGGCCGGCGTGTTCCAGCCCACCCGCCTCATCTGCTTGCACAAGATCGAGCCGGACTATTCGCGCATCGCGGTCACCGCCGCCGGTGAATTGCAGATCGGCGCGCTGGCGACGCTGAGCCAGCTCGAACACGACGCCAATGTCGGAAGGCTTTTTCCGGTGCTCAAAGACGCACTGCGGCGCTTGTCGAATCCGCGCGTGCGCAATGTCGCCCGCGTCGGCGGCGCGCTGGCGCATGGCGATCCGCATATGGATCTGCCGCCGGTCCTGACCGCGCTCGGCGCGCGCATCACCATAGCCGGCCCGAACGGCACACGCGAACTGCTGCTCGAACAGCTCTATTCCGGCTATTACGAAACCGTGCTGCAAAAGAACGAGCTGATTACGGCCGCGACTGTGCCGCCGCTCGGCGCGCGCAAGGCCGCCTATATGAAAGTCACCTCGCGCAGCGCCGATGATTGGCCGGCGCTCGGCGTCGCGGTGACGTTTGCGCTCAAGGACGGCGCGATGCGCGATCCGATCGTTGTCGCCAGCGCCGCGACCGAGAAGGTCACGCGCATGTCCGGCGCGGAACGGCTGCTGCAAGGCGCTGTAGCCGAAGACGCGGTGCTCAGGCGCGCCGGCGATGCCGCAGCCGACGAAGCGTCGATCCTCGCCGACGCGCATGGGTCCGCCGCCTATAAGCGCGAGCTCTTGCGCGTCTATCTGCGGCGCGCGGTGCGGTACGCATTAGGCGAAGACACGCGGCAGGTGGCGTGATGAACCAAGTCGGACGCAACATTCCGCGCCTTGAAGTGCGCGCCAAGGTCACCGGCCGCGCCGATTACACCCATCACCTTCGTCTGCCGGGCATGCTTTACGGCAAGGTATTCCGCTCGACGGTGCCGCATGGGCGCATCGTGCGCATCGACACCGCGGCGGCAAAAGAACTTCCCGGCGTGTATCGCGTCGTTACCGGCGCCGACATTCAAAAGCTCATCCCCGATCCCTATTACGGCCCGGCCTTCCACGATCAGCCGATCCTGGCGCTCGACAAGGTGCGCCATGTCGGCGAACCGGTCGCCGTGGTGCTGGCGAGCGATCCGCATGTCGCCGAACAGGCGGTGCAGCTGATCGCTGCCGAATACGAAGAACTGCCGGCGGTCTATGACGAAGTCGAGGCCATGCAGCCGGACATTCTCGTCCATGATGTGCTCAAGCCGGCCGGCACTTTCGCCGATCTGAAACATCTGAAGGGTCGCGGCGGCACCAATGTCGCGCTCGATTATCATTTGCGGCGCGGCGACGCCGACGCCGCCATGGCCAAAGCCGATCATGTGCTCGAACACACGTTCAAGACGCAGCAATGCCTGCATCTCGCCGTTCGAGCCGTTCGTGTCGGTGGCCGAGCCCGGCGACAACAAGCTGACCATCTATACCGCGAACCAGTCGCCGTCCTTCGTGCGCATCGAGATCGCGCGCCTGTTCGGCTGGCCGGAAAATCGCGTCCGCGTGAAGGTGCCGTATCTCGGCGGCGGCTTCGGCGGCAAGCTCTACATCAAGCTCGAAGCGCTGGTCGCGGCGCTGTCGATGCTCGTCGCGCCGGCCGGTCAAGATCGCGCTGACCATGGAAGAGCAGTTCTACATGATCACCAAACATCCGACGACGTTCCGCATCAAGAGCGGCGTCGACAAGGATGGCAAGATCGTCGCGCGCGACCTGCCAAGTGTTCTGGAACGGCGGCGCCTATGCCGATATCGGGCCGCGCGTCGCGCAGAAATCCGGCTTCACCGCCGCCGGCCCCTACGACATCGACAATGTCAGCGTCGATTCCTACGAGATCTATACCAACCGCACGCCGGCCGGCGCGCTGCGCGGTTTCGGCATTCCGCAACTGGTGTGGGCCTACGAATCCCACACCGATCTGATCGCGCGCGAGCTCGGCATCGATCCGGTCGAATTCCGCCGCAAGAATCTGTTGCGCGACGGCCGCCCGCAGGCGAGCGGCACCGTGCTGCAACGACGCCGCCATCCCCGATGTGTTCGAAGCCATTGTCGCGCGCATGAACTGGAATGCGCCGTTCGACCGCGGCTCTGGCCCGCTCAAGCGCGGCCGCGGCATCGCCATCGCGCTCAAGGCCGTGATCTCGCCGACCACGTCGGTTGCGATCATCAATATTGCCGCCGACGGCAGCATCACGCTGTTCACCGGCACCGTCGATATGGGCCAGGGCTCCGATACCGCCTTCGCGCAGATTGTCGGCGAAGTGCTCGGCGTCGCCGCCGAAGACGTGCGCGTCGTTCATTCCGATACCGACGTGACGCCCTACGACATGGGCACGCTCGGCTCGCGCTCGCTCTACCACATGGGCAATGCGGTGCGGCTCGCCGCCGAGGATGCGCGCGCCAAATTGCGCGCGCTCGCCAGCGAAGCCGGTCTGCCCGAAGGCACCAATTATCCGCCGGTCGAGATCTTCAAGAAGCGCTACGGCATGCAGGCCGGCAATGTGATCGGGGCTGCGACCTTCCTTCCGACCTATAGCCCGCCCGACGCGAAAGGCATGTCGGAGAACGTCACGCCGTTCTGGATGGTCGGCGGCGCCGGCGTCGAAGTCGAGGTCGATACCGAGACCGGGCATGTGCGCATTCTGCGGCTGGTCAACGGCGCCGATTGCGGCAAGCCGATCAATCCCGCCGTCGCCAAGACGCAATTGTCCGGCGCCGCGATCATGCAGCTCGGCTTCTCGCTGTCCGAAGCGATGCAGCTCGACGGCGGCCAGGTCACCAATGCCTCGCTTGCCGACTACAAGATCCCCGGCATCGGCGATATCCCGCCGATGGAGTGCGAACTGGTCACCGCCGAACAGCATTCCGGCCCGTTCGGCGCCAAGGGGCTCGGCGAATCCGGCACGTTCGGCGTGTCGCCGGCGATCGCCAATGCGATCCACGATGCCGTCGGCGTCCGCATCACCGAATTGCCGATAACGGCGGAAGCGGTCCTGCGCGCGCTGCGCGCCAAGGAAGGCCGCCCGCTCGACGACGAATGATTGGATCAAAGATGAGCATGCAGGTCATCAATTTCACGCTCAACGGTGAGGCGGTCTCGACGACAATCGAGCCGCATCGCAATCTCGTCGAACTGTTGCAGCGCTTCGATCTTCTCGGCGCGCGCGAAAGCTGCGGCCAGGGCCTGTGCGGCTGCTGCACCGTGCTGGTCGACGATGTTGCCGTGTCCGGCTGCCTTTATTTCGGCGTCTGGGTCGACGGCAAGAAGGTCTCCACCGTCGAGCATCTCGACGCCGATGGCGCGCTGTCCAAAGTGCAGCAGGCCTTCATCGATTGCGGCGCGTTCCAGTGCGGCTTCTGCACGCCGGGCTTCGTGCTGATGACGCACCAATTGCTCAAAGAAAATCCCGATCCGAGCGACGACGAGATCAAGCATTATCTCGCCGGCAATCTCTGCCGTTGCGCCGCCTATCCGGAGATTATCGAAGCGGTGAAGCGCGCGGCCAAGGTATAACGCCTCAGCTCGGTTCTTTCTTCTGCACCCAGAAGAGATACATGTTGCCGAACGTGTACGGATTCTTCTGCTCGAAGGCGTGCCAAGCATCGAGATTGCGCGGCGCCGACGGATCGGGAAACTTATGACGAAAATTTTCATGGATCTCGGGCGGCAATTGTTCGAAGCCCAGGAATGTCAGGCGATTGGCGTCGAGGAACGCCTTGATGTCCTTAATCGCGAACTGATGCTCCATAACGTTGAACAGAAGGTCGCGGCAGCCGCTGGTGCTGGAGAAATCGCGGAACGGCGGTAGGCCAAAGCGCGTCATCAATTCCTGGCGGCAGGCGCGGATATCGTCGGGCGTGGGACGATAACCGCGGTCGGCGATGAACGCGCGCGCCGCTGCAAGGGGGCGTCGCGCCGACGCGCTGTAAAGGCCGACGAACATCAGGCCATGCGGGCGCAAGAGCGACAGTAGGAGCCGCCACGCCGCCTCGGGATCGGCAAGATGGTGAAACACGCCCGCCGCCTCGATCACGTCGAAGCGTCGATCAAGCGAAGCCAGCTTGAGAATGTCGGCCTAGCCATATTCGATATTGGCGAGACCCAAAGCTCTGGTTTTCCGGCGGGCATGGGCCAGGCTGGCGCGGCTCATATCGATCGCCAGAACCTGCGTTTGCGTAAATCGCCGGGCCGTGTCGATCGAGTGCGAGCCGGTACCGCAGCCGGCGATCAGAACATCGATAGGCCCGCCGGCGTCGGTCCACGAGGCGGCGTAGCACCGATCCTGTCGGACAGAAAATCCACGAAAGTGGTCGGCTCGACCGGTCGCGCCACGACCCAACGCGGGTAGGGATTTTCCTCGTATTGGTTCTGCACCTTCAGCGACACGCCGTCGTCGATCGGCGTCAGCACCGGGATATCTTTGCGGTCCGCGTCCTCTTCGAGCGGCTCGCTGATCTGCTGCGTCAATAGTCGCGCCACCGGGCTCGGGAAGGCGCCGTCCAACAGCGCTGCCGGCGTGGGCAAAT
Source organism: uncultured Alphaproteobacteria bacterium (assembly GCA_963761185.1). Classification (GTDB taxonomy): domain Bacteria; phylum Pseudomonadota; class Alphaproteobacteria; order Rhizobiales; family Xanthobacteraceae; genus BOG-931. The sequence continues at coordinate 880,186 of CAVXFY010000009.1, read as the reverse complement.
TGTGCAGCGGCATGTAGCTTGCCGCCGCAACCAGATCGAGCGGCGGGATCTCCGCATCCGTTGCCAGTGCGGCGACGATGCGATCGCGAACGTGCCGCAACTGCACGCGCTCGATGTCACTTAGCGCGAACACATATTCGTTGATGAAACACTGTTGCGCGAGCGCGCAAAAGAATTCGAGCACCGCCGTGTCCAAGATCGGATCGGCGCGCTCGGCCACCTGCGCGAGCAATCCGCGTCGCACCGCCGTGAGCAAGCGCTCCAGATCGATGTCATGGATCGGTCTTAACTGTAGGAGCGCGAGCAGCAGCGCTTCCCCCGAGATCGCACCAGGACCGGGATCTCCGAATAGATCGGCAAGCCGCAACTGTCGCGGCTAGGCCGCGGCGAGCCGCTGCAACGGCAGCGCAACCGCGGCGCTGTGTTTGACAAGATTCTCGGCATCGCCGAGCCCGAGCAGCAGGGCCTGCGTGAAATGCGCAACCGCGTCGTCGCGGCGGCCCAGCGCTTGATAGGCCATCGCGATATTGTCGTGCGCCGCCGCGTTGTTCGGATCGAGTGCAAGCGCCTGGCCGAGCAGTTTCACCGCCTGCGTGCTGCGGCCGTCCTGCTGCACCATGTCGCCGAGCAGAACGAGGCTCTGCACATGGCGCGCATCGCGAGCCAGAATCTCGCGGCAAAGGCTTTGCGCCGACGCCAACTCGCGACGGCGATAATGAGCCATAGCCGCAGCATAAACGTCGTCAATTTTCGCGGGCTGATGGTGGTAAAATGATGCCCCTGATGAGGGCGGTCGCCCAGCGCGGCTGAGATTTGCTCTTCGCTCCCGACGGCTCATTTTCTTGATTTTACCAATGCATTCTAAGACTGAACCGGCGCGCTCAAGCGGAGACCGGCGGGGTAAATCGCCGTTCCCACGTGTTTACATGATTTTTATTCTACAGGTAGCGCCGGGAGGTTGAACAGTGCTGGAAGCCCCACGCAAGAGCGCGGTTTCGGGCGCTTTCCCCCGGAAAAATTGTCGCAACCCAGCTGCTGTTTCCGGCAAGGCCGCTACGCGGCGGCAAGCCCAAGACGCGCGGCAACTCGGCGCGCGGTCTGTTCGCGCTGCTGCGTAATCTGCCGCATCGATTCCTTCGCGCGCTCGAGCACGATGGGCGGCGCGGTTTCAGGCGTGCCGCTGTCAAACGGCGGCTCCGGCGCGTAGGCGATCGCGAGCTGGATGCCTTGCGCCAGCTCGTCGCCGCGCAGATCGGCCGCCACCCGCAGCGCGCCGTCGATGCCGGAAGTCACGCCCGCGGCGAAGATGAAATTGCCGTCGGCGACGACGCGTTCGTTCACCGGTGTGGCGCCGAAAAAAGGCAAAAGTTCCATCGACGCCCAATGCGTCGTCGCGCGCCGTCCTTGCAGCAGGCCTGCGGCGCCGCAGATCAGCGCGCCGGTGCACACGGAAAACAGGCAACGCGCGCCGGCTGATTGCTTACGAACCCAGCCGAGAATTTCCTCGTCGTCCATCACCGCCTCCTGGCCGAAGCCGCCGGGAATGTGCACGAGATCGAGCTGCGGCGCTTCCGCAAGCGTCGCGTCGGCCATCATGCGCAAGCCGCGCAGATCGCGCAGCGGCGCGGTGCTCTTGCCGTAAATTCGATAAGTGGAATTCGGAATGCGGCTGAAAACTTCGAACGGTCCGGTCAGATCGATCTGGTCCAGCCTGTCGAAGATCAGCGAGCCGATATGAAGATGCGTGTCCGGCGCGATTTGGGGGATCATCGTTTTGCCTCGCGGCCTTCCGTTCGAGTGGGCTCTAGACAGGCGCAATTTAGGCTGGCAAGCTGTGGCGGAAATGCCAAAGAACCCTCGTTTCCTGCCAAAGCGACAGCAGCGCGGCAAAGGCCCGCGCGCCCAAAACCCGCGCGCTCAAAACACCCGCAACGTCGAGATCGTGGCTTATCCGGCGGTGCAGCTGCTCGACGTCGCCGGACCGCTGCAGGTCTTTGCTACGGCGAATGAGCTCGCGGCCGCGCGCGGTGAAACGCCGCTTTATGCGGTGCAGGTCGTTTCGGCGGATGCCCCGCTGGTGGCCGCCTCGGCCGGCTTGGGACTCGTCGCCGCGCCGCTGCCGCGCGCTGGAACCAGGCTCGATACCTTGCTGGTCGCCGGCGGCCCCGGCGTCCATGCCGCCTCCGAAAATCCGGTGGTGCTGGATTGGCTACGCAAGCGGGCGGCGCGGGCGCGGCGCGTCGCCTCGGTCTGTACCGGGGCGTTTCTGCTCGGCGCTGCCGGCTTGCTCGAGGGGCGGCGCGCGGCGACGCATTGGATGCATTGCGCCGAACTTGGCCGCCGCTACCCGGATATTCGCGTCGAGCCGGATCCGATTTACGTGCGTGACGGCGCGGTCTGGACGTCGGCGGGCGTAACGGCGGCGATCGATCTGGCGCTGGCGCTGGTGGAAGAGGATGCCGGCCGCGCGCTGTCGCTTGCCGTTGCGCGTCATCTGGTGATGTTTCTCAAGCGGCCCGGCGGTCAGGCGCAATTCAGCACCGTCCTCTCGCTGCAAGTGGCCGAGGACAAATTCGGCGCATTGCACGCCTGGATGAGCGGGCGACTGAATGGCGATCTGTCGCTGCCGGCGCTGGCGCGCAAATCCGGCATGAGCGAGCGAAGCTTTTGCCGGCATTATGCGCAGGCAACCGGCATCACGCCGGCGCGTGCCGTCGAGCGGCTGCGGGTCGAAGCGGCGCGACGCCTTCTCTCCGATACGCGCTTGCCGGTGAAACGCATCGCCGAGCGTTGCGGTTTCGGCTCCGAGGAAACTCTGCGGAGAAGCTTCGGCCGGCTGCTCTCGGCAACGCCGCAGGATTATCGGGCCCGGTTCAGCGCCTAGTTTGTCTAGATGGTTTAGATCGTGTCCGGGAATGTCAGCCGGTAGCGTACGAAATCATCGGCCTTGGTGAATTCGTCGTACAGCCGCCGCGCCGGATTGCTCTCCCGCGTGTGCCAATAGAGCCGCGACCAGCCTTTGACCTTGGCGCGATCGACCAGATCCGCGATCAGCATCCGGCCGAGGCCCTGGCCGCGGAATTGCGGTGCGACGAACAGATCCTCGAGATAACAGATCGGCGCGACGACCCAGGTCCCCTCGTGGAGAACGCTGATGCTGAATCCGGCGACCTGGTTGTTGACGACGGCGAGCCGGCCGAAGATCGGGGACGCCGGATCGAGAATCCGCTGCCAGGTTCGCGCCGTGACGGCCTCTGGCACGGTGGCCTCGTAAAATGCATTGTAGCCCGACCACAATTCCCGCCAGGCCGCTTCGTCCGTGGCGACCGGGTCTCGGAGCGATGGTGTGAAGTCGGGCATTGTCTTTTGGGGCGTGGCTTCATTGCAAAGCTTACAGTAATTGTGCACACGTCATGAATCCATTTCGATCGCGCCCGTTCCGGTTTCTGATCCCGTCGGCCGTTCTCGCCACGCTGATGCCGGGCGCCGCAATGGCGGCATTCGATTGCGGGGGAAAGAACGCCGACCAATTCACCGCCGTCTGCCGTGACGCGGAATTAATGCGGCTCGACCGCGCGGTCGACGCCAGCCTCGCGCGGGCGCAGCACGCCGTCGATCCGGTGACGGCCATGCTGCTGCAGCGCGATCAGAATTGGACGGCGGACATTGCCGGCGGCGCTTATGCGGAATTCAAGGGCGCGGACGATCCGGCGCGCCAACGCATCATCGCGGTCTTGCAAGCGCGCCTCGCCATGCTCGACCACCTGGCGAGCCGCGCCGACGGCGTTGTCGGCGAGTGGAGCAATGCCTTCGGCATCGCACAGGTCACGGCCCAGCCGGACGGCTCGATGCGCGTCGACATCCGCACCAAGGTGGTCTACGGCGACGACAGCGATCCCGTGGCTTGTGCGCTCATCGCAAAGCTCAAGCCCGGCGACGATGGCTGGCTGTCCGGGCCGGCCGCACGTGTCGAAGACGTCGACGATCCGCCGGCGATTGCGCCCGATTCGCCGATCACACTGCGCGCGCGCCGACAGGCCAACACGCTGCGCATCGTGGTCGCGCACGGTGACGATCAGCCGGTCTGCGACAGGCCGGAAAATCTCACCGCCTCTTATTTCCCCGTCGCGACCGCATCCGCCAGAGCCGCGGCGAGCGCACCCCCGCCGATGACCGCGCCGTCGTTTAATTGCGCGACGGCGAAGAACTCCGACGAGCAGGAAATCTGTTCTGATCCCGAGCTTGCGGAAAAGGATGTCGCCATCGCCGCGGCCTACAACGATGCGATGCGCCGTCTCGACGCAAAGAGCGCCGACTATCTGCGCGCCGACGAGCGGGCCTGGGTCGCCGACAATATTGTCGCTTACGACTCGCATCTTCTCGCCGCCTGGGACAAGCCGTCCCATTACGTCCATCATACCGGCGACGCGCGCGAGGAGCTCGAGCTTCGGCTCAAAGAACGGCTGGCGATGCTGAAAAATTTCGACGAGAAGCGCCAGGGCGAAGGCGGTCTTTGGGTCGGCCACACCGCCATGCTGGCGATCGCGCCGGACAAGGAAAAGCCCGGCCTGCTGCAAGCCGCCGGCCGCAAATGGGAGACCGGCGATTGGAAAAGTTCCTGCGACTTTGAAGCCGACGGCAAGATGGTCGGCGGCGCCTTCAAGACCGACGACGAATTTCCTAAATTGGCGCGTGACGCAACGACCCTGACGCTCGGCGACGAGACAAGCCAGCCCGGCTATTGCGTGCGGATGAAAAGCCCGAAGGCGCGACTGTTTCCTGTCAAGGACGGCGCCGATGTCGGCTTCAATGACGATCGCATCCGCTAATCACCTAAGGCGGCAATAAAGCGCTCTTTGATCGCGTGGCCGTCGCGCAGCGGCAGAACGCGCGGCGCGTCTTCGGACTTGATCCGCGCATTGACCAGAAGCGGGCCCTCGCCGGAATGCAGGAGCGCGCGCACGGCGGCGGCTTCCTCGATCCGCGAGACTTGGCGCGCCTCGCGGAAACGGCAGGCCAAGGCCATGGCGACGGGATCGATGCCGGATTGCGTCGCGCTCGCCTGCATGCCGGTCTCGCCGTAATGCGCATTGTCGAGGACGACGATGGCGAGGTTTTTCGGCTGCTTGACGCCGATCGTGGCGAGGCTACCGAGCCCCATCAGAAAATCGCCGTCGCCGGTGATCACGGCGACGCGGCGATCCGGCCGCGCCAGCGCGAGACCGAGTCCGATCATGGCGGTGCCACCCATCGCGCCCCAGAGATAAAAGGTGAGCGGATGGTCGCCAGCGGCGGCGGCGTCGTAGGTCGCCGAGCCTAGTCCGGTGACGACGAGCAGATCGCCGCGATCGACCAGCAGCTCACGCACGAAGTCGCGGCGATCGAGCATCATCGCGTCCATTGCTTGCGGCCGATCAGGCGCTGCGACAACAGGATCGCGACGGCAAGATTGCCGTCGAACGCCATGTCGCAGCCGGCGCTGACGATATCGTCGACGTCGTCTGCGCTGTCGATCCGGTAGGTGAGAAAGCCCGAAAGCTTAAGCACGTCTTCGGTGATCGAGCCCATCGGCACTTGCCACGGATTGAATTCGCCGAACTCGCCGCGCATCGTCACCAGTACGACGCAGCCGAAGCCGCAATTGCGCAACAGCGAAAACATGTTGATGCAATTGCCGACGCCGCTCGATTGCATCAAGAGCGCCGCGCGCTGGCCGCCGAGCGCGGCGCCGGCGACGAGGCCAACGCCTTCTTCCTCCGTGGTCAGCACCACGTCGGCGATGTTCGGATCGTCCTGGCACAGTTTGATGAGCTGGCTGTGGCCGGCGTCGGGCACATAGCCGACCTGCCGGACGCCGACGCGCCGGAACTGCGCGTAGATCGCATCCGGCCAGGATATTCCGATATCCGTTTCGATATTTGTCGGGCTATGCAACGGAAGCTCTCGGCATTTATTGGTGATGCGCGAGCCGCATCTGGCCAATTATCGCACGCTGCCGTGAAAAGCAAAAGGTGCGGCCAAACCGCAGTGCGGCCGGAACGGCCAAGCGGCCCGCATGTGGAAGCGCGCGTCACTCGGTGTGGGCAATGCCCGCGTCCTCGACGACCTTGGCCCAGCGTACGATTTCAGAGTCGAGGAATTCCTGCAGTTCCTGGATCGAACCTGTGCCCTTTGGGATCATGCCGAAAGCCGTTATGCGCGTCTGGATATCGTCCAGGGCCATAATCGCGTTCAGCTCGGCATTGAGCTTGGCGAGCACCGGCTGGGGTACGTGCGCCGGCGCGATGACGCCTTGCCAGGCGGCGGCGTCGTAGCCCGGCACGCCCGCTTCGGCGAGCGGCGGCACGTCCGGCAAGGCCGCAACTCGTTGTTTGGTCGTGACCGCGAGCGGACGGATTTTTCCGGCATTGATCAGCGGCAATGCCGGACCGAGATCGCTGAACAGCAATTGGATGTAGCCGCCCATGAGATCGTTGAGGGCCGGCGCCGTGCCGCGATAAGGCACGTGCTGCATCTTGATGCCGGTCATATTGGCAAACAAAGCGGCCGCCAGATGATGAAAGGCGCCGATACCGCCCGAGCCGTAGCTGAGCGGCCGTTCTTTGGCGAGCTTGATCAGATCCGCGACCTGATAAACCGGCAGCGACGGATTGACGACCAGAACAAAGGGCACCGTCGCAATCAGTGCGACCAGTGCAAGGTCCTTGGCCGGATCGTAAGGCAGCGATTTATACAGCGTTACGTCGATGGCCACCGAGGACACCGCCATCATGATCGTGTAGCCGTCGGGCGGGGATTTGGCGACAAAGTTGGTGGCGAGCACCGTGCCGGCCCCCGGCCGGTTCTCGACGACAAAGGGCTTGCCGAGCCGCTGTTGCAGCTTGTCGGCAAGAAGGCGCGCCAGCGTGTCGGTGCCGCCCCCCGGCGCGAACGGCACGATGAACGTGACCTGATGATCCGGAAAGGCTTCGGCATCCGGGCCGGCGCTTTGGGCGCGCGCCGGGTTGATCGCGAGTGCCGGGAGCGCCGCGGTAAGGAGCGCGCGGCGCGATACATTCATCAGCTTATCCGGCCCGGTATCGGACGCCATCGCTGCTCTCTCCCTCGACTTTTTTTATGCGCAGTATTGGGCCGTTCTGTGGGGCCGTTACCTTGACGGTAACCGGGTGTCCGCCGAATATCGACCCCCAAGAATCAGGTGAAGTTAATGCGCCGCCCGACCATTGCCATTGCTCTCTTCGTCGCGGCGCTGATCTTTACGAATGTGGACCGAAGCTTCGCCTGTCAGGGCGACAAGGTTCTGCTCGCCGAAGATTTCTCCTCGGCCGATGCATCGTGGGGCGCGCAGAACAATAATTTCGCGATCAAAGACGGTTCGGCCGTCATCAAGGCCGATAGTCAGCGCGGCTATAAGGCGCTCGACAACGCCTTCCTGTTCGACGATGCCGATATCTGCGTGACGGTGACGGCGCTCGATATCGGCAAGCCCGAAGCGTCGGCAGGTGGGCTTGTGTTCTGGGCGCAGGACTATCGCAACGCCTATTTTCTCCTGCTCGCGACCAACGGCTATTACAAGATCGGCCGCCTGATCGACGGCGCCTGGGTCAATGCGCCGCTCGACTGGACGCAAACCGACGCCATCGTGCAGGGCACCGGCAAACCCAATACGTTGCGGCTGACCATCAAGGGCCAGTCGCTGGCGGTGGAGATCAACGGCAAGCCGGGCGCGACGCTGCGCGCCCAGTCTCCGGGCGCCTCGACCCTGATCGGTCTCTACGCCGAGTCCGCCGACAAGGTGGACACCTGGAAGTTCAACGATCTCAAAGTGACCAATGTGAAGTGAGCGCCGCGGCCGACCCGGCCCGGATTAAGTTTCCAAGCCAAGGCCGTTTTCCATTTCTTGACAGGGCGTTACGGGACCGTCATAAGAGCGCCGGTCAGCGCGCCTGTGGTCTGGCTTAGGTCGGGCACCACGCCGCTAACTATCAGCAGAATCGACTGAAAGAAGCCGATCCGGACGAGAAAATCCGAGTATCGGAATATCGAACACGAGGAAAAAAAGATGTTCGCGGTCTTCAAAACCGGTGGCAAGCAATACCGGGTTGCCACCGAGGACTTGCTCAAGGTCGACAAGATCAAGGGCGAACCCGGTGAAATCGTCGAATTCGGCGAGGTTTTGGTCGTCGGCGGCGACAGCGTGAAGCTGGGCGCTCCGACCGTTGCCGGCGCTACCGTTGCGGCCGAAGTGCTGCAGCAGGGGCGTGGGTCGAAGATCATCGCGTTCAAGAAACGCCGGCGTAAGAATTCACGCCGTAAGATCGGCCATCGCCAGGAATTCACGCTTCTGCGCATCACCGAAATTCTGACCGACGGTCAGAAGGCGAGCAAGGAAGCAAAGCCGCGGCCCAAGCGCGAGCGAAAGCCCGTCGCCGCGGCTGAAGCGGACGCCGCCGAAACCGGGGACGCCCCGGCCAAGGCGCCCCGTGCCAAAGTTGCTGCCAAGACTGCCGCAAAAGGCAAAACTGCGGCGGCCAAAGGCAAAAAGAAGTGATTTTGGAAGGTGATGCTTCTGTCACGAATCCTGTATAACCACTAGCTAGAGAGTTTCGGAGGCCAGCAATGGCACACAAAAAAGCAGGCGGATCCTCACGCAACGGCCGCGACTCGGCCGGTCAACGCCTGGGGCTGAAGATTTTCGGCGGCGAATCCGTGGTCGCCGGCAATATCATCGCGCGTCAGCGCGGCACCAAATGGCATCCGGGCCGCAATGTCGGCCTTGGCAAGGACCACACGTTGTTTGCGTTGATCGACGGCAAAGTTGAGTTCCGCGCCAAAGCCAAAGGCCGCATTTTCGTATCGGTACTTCCGATGACCGAGGCTGCGGCACAGTAATACGGTGGATCATAAGTGGTCTGCCGGCATCCAGTCGAACCGGCGGACCCAAATGGGCTCCGATTCAGGGGGAGACCGGGATGCCGGCTCCCCCTTTCGGTTTTTCTGCAGGAGCCCAGGCGATGACTCTATCGACCTCGACCCAAAGCGACACGCAACGGCGCAGAGAGCGCTCTATTCCCGTCCTCGAGACCGCGCGTCTGACATTGCGCGTGCCGCGTCTTCACGACGTCAAAGCCATCGTCCGTTTCGCCGGCGACCGCCGCGTTGCGGAAAACACCGCGCGCATTCCCCATCCCTATCGCAGCGAGGACGCCGAGCAATTCATCGCAGCCGTCAACCGGCAGGATGGCGAAGCGACCTTCGTGATCGTGCTCAATGGCGAGACGATCGGCATGTGCGGCGTCGAGCCGCGCGAGAGCGGGCCGGAGATCGGCTACTGGCTCGGCGCGCCGCATTGGGGCCAAGGCTACTCAACCGAAGCGGCGCGCGCGCTGATCGATCATGCTTTCGGCGATCTCGGCCATGACGTGCTCGATGCCGGCGCGCGCGTGAGCAATCCCGCGTCGCGCCGCGTGCTGGAAAAGTGCGGCTTCCAATGGACCGGCGTCGGCCTCTATCGCATCCGCGCCATCAAGTCCTCGGCGCCGCTCGACCGCTTCCGCCTCGATCGCGGCCTGTGGGCCTCGCTCAAGACCTGGGGACGGGTAAAGCAGGTGGCGTGATAGGCAAGCTCGCCGCGCAAGCGCTACTGTCCGGCGCTCTGCGCGGCGGCGAAAAATGGCGCGAGCTTGTCGACCACGGCCGGGCCGAAATGCGCCTGCGGATTCGACGGCGCGTCGTGATCCATCATTTCCCAGCCCGCAATCAGAACGCGGGCGTGTGCGAAGGCGTTGGCGAAGTCGGCGCCGGGATGCAGGCTCTGCCGGAAGAACGCATCGCCGAAATAGGTCCAGTCGCGCTCCGGCGCGCAGCCGAATGACGTGTGCCTTGCGTCGGCTGCGGTCAGGACGATGGTATTATCGTTGGCGAGCGGCGGCAGGAAAATGCCGGCAAAGCAGGACGACACGATCACCACGCGGTTCTTGATGCCTTCGCCGTCGAGGACCGCCGCGACCTGCTGCGGCGTCAGTTCGATGGTCTTGCCCGGCACTTGCAGCGCGAAGCCGGTCTGCTCGCCGTGCGACGTCATGAACAGGACGAAAACATCCTGATCCTTGTTCATGACGCCGCCGATTGCATGCACGGCGGCCGCGAAATTCTGCGGATCGGCGAGCGGCACGGTGTCGAGAGTTTCGCGATTGTTGATCAGCTTGACGGTGCGATCCTTGATCGGCAGCACGCTGGCGATGGCGTCTAAGCCGCCGTCGAGTTCCTTGATGAACACGTCCTGCTCCGCCCAGCCGGCGATGCCGAGCGCGTAGACATTGGTCGCGTCCTTGCGTGGCGCGAGGCGGGCAATCGCGGTCTTCAGCAATTCGGGCTGGGCCTTTTCGAGTTGCACGACTTGCGGCGGGACGCCCGGGGTCTCGCCGTTCTTTTCCGCATAATAGGCGTGGACGACTTCCCACCAATTGGCGCTGCTCATGTCGAAATTGGGCGGAACGAAAACCGGCGTGTGCGGTATGACCGCATTCGCCGCGAACAGCGCCACCCACATCGCGGCGGCGATGCCGAGCGCACGCGGCCGCGACCGCGGCTCGAGACTGCCGAGGACGCAAGCCATGGCGCCGACCCACCAGCCGACGGCGACGACAAAAATCACGATCCCGGTGATGGGGCTGGTCCAAATCGGACCCTCCGCCGCGCCCGGCGCAATGAGCGGGAAGCCGAGCCTGATCGCGGCGGTCGCGAGATCCGCCGTCATCGAGAGAATGAACATGGCCGACAGCGCGGTGATGCGCGCGCCCGGGCGCACGAACAGCGCGGCGACGGCAAGCTCGAACGCGAGCCAGGCGACGACCGCGTTGAGACCGTAGGGATTGAACCCGTACGAGGGATAGGCCGCCGCCAATTGCAATTCGACGCGGACGGTCGCAGTCAGGATGGCGATGCCCAAGAGAACGGGCAGTTCCGCACGCGGCGGATCGGACGTCGTGCGCCAGACCGCGGCCCGCGCCGCCAGCCTCAAAATCCCGCGCAGGCTTGCAATTCTTCGCGCGAATCTCGATGAAAACGCCATCCCGTAACAAGGCCCTGCCGCAATATCGAATTTGCACACTATATCAGGCGGGAGACACCGGCCACCGATGCGATTAGCGATTGTGCCCGCGGCAGCGGCGCTCTACGAAGTTGAGCCCAAAAGTTGAATAGTTGAATCATGAAATTTCTCGACGAGGCCAAGGTCTATATCCGCTCCGGCGACGGCGGCAACGGCTGCGTGTCGTTCCGCCGCGAGAAGTTCATCGAGTTCGGCGGCCCGAACGGCGGCGACGGCGGCAAGGGCGGCGACGTGATTGCCATCGCCGTCGACGGTCTCAACACGCTGATCGACTATCGCTACCAGCAGCATTTCACCGCCAAGAACGGCGGCGGCGGCATGGGTAAGGATCGCCACGGCGCCAACGGCGCCGACGCCGTGCTGAAAATTCCGGTCGGCACGCAGATCTACGGGGAGGACGGCGAAACGCTGCTCGCCGATTTCACCGAAGTCGGCCAGAGTATCGTGCTGGCGCGCGGCGGCAATGGCGGCTTCGGCAATGCCTATTTCAAGTCGTCAACCAACCGCTCGCCGCGCCACGCCAATCCGGGCCAGATCGGCGTCGAAATGACGATCCGGCTCCGGCTCAAGCTCATCGCCGATGCCGGGATCGTCGGCCTGCCCAATGCCGGCAAATCGACATTCCTCGCCGCCGTCAGCGCCGCCAAGCCGAAGATCGCCGATTATCCGTTCACGACGCTGCATCCCCAGCTCGGCGTGGTCGATGTCGACGGCCGCGAATTCGTGCTGGCGGACATTCCGGGTTTGATCGAAGGCGCGCATGAAGGTGTCGGCCTCGGCGACCGGTTCCTCGGCCATGTCGAGCGCTGCCGCGTGCTGCTGCATCTGATCGACGGCACGGAAGAGGACGCCGGCGCGGCCTACAAGACGGTGCGCACGGAGCTTTCAGCTTACGGGCATGAACTGACCACCAAGCCGGAGATCGTTGCGCTCAACAAGGCCGACGCACTGAGCCCCGACGACATCAAACAACAGGTGGCGCGGCTGAAGCGCGCGGCGAAGAAGACGCCGCTGGTGGTGTCCGCGGTGAGCGGCGAAGGCGTGAACGAAGTCTTGCGCGCACTGTTCAAGGTCATCGCGCGGGCGCGCAAGGAAGAAGCGGAACCGGAAGTGGCGGACGCGGCCTGGCAGCCCTGAGGTATCGTGTAAATTGTTTTGGGGGGAAATTCATGACCTACACTTTTGTGTTGGTCCACGGCGCTTGGCACGGCGGCTGGTGTTGGCAACGCGTCGCCGACCGGCTTCGCAGCGGCGGCCATAAAGTGTTCACGCCGACATTGACCGGGCTGGGCGAGCGCTCGCATCTGCTACACGCCGGAATCGACATCGGCACGCACATCACCGATGTCGTCAATGTGATGAAATGGGAACGGCTGACCGACGTTGTGCTGTGCGGTCATTCCTACGGCGGTTTTGTCATATCCGGCGTCGCCGAGCAGATGGTGTCTGCGATCCGTTCGATCGTCTTTCTCGATGCGTTTCTGCCGAACGACGGCGACACTACGCAAAGCCTGACCAGCACCGCCGTTCAGGACGCGATCCGCGCGGCCTTGGCGAGCGGCGCGGTCGGCATGCCGCCGCGGCCGGCGGAATTCTTCGGCGTCAACGAAGCCGACCGCGCCTGGGTCGACAGTCTGTGCACGCCGCAGCCGGTCGGAACCTTCAGCTATAAGATCGCGCTCACCGGCGCCCGCGAAAAGATCGCGCGCAAGACCTATATCCGCGCCAAGAGCTATGCCAATCCGGGGTTCGATCGCGCCGTCGCCGCGGTGAAATCCGATCCGTCATGGCGCTGCCACGACGTGCCAAGCGGTCACGACGTGATGGTGGACGCGCCGGAGCGTCTCACCGCGCTTCTGCTGGAAGCTGCGGCCTGAACCGGTCGAATTGCAGCGATCCGTCGCGCTTGATGCGCGGCAGGAGATCGACTTCCCAATCGAGATATTCCTGCATCATCGCTCTGGCATTGCCCGAGCGCTCATAGGGCTTGCGCCATTGATCGACGGCCTCGTCGGCCATCTTGGCTTCGGCCGAGAATGCGTGTCCTGACGCGCGCCAGGCGGCATTGCCTCCGGCGAGAAAACGCACCGGCTTGCCGGTCAGAGCTCTCGCCTCGACGACGGCCATAGCCGCCAGCACGCCGTCCTCGGAGGTGAGCACAATCGTGCCATTTCCCGGAATCGTCTTGAACGCGCGATCGAGCCTCGTCCTGATCGCAAACCAGGCGCCGGGAATGTGCTCGCGCGAGATAATCGCGGCTCAAGGAAAGATCGACGACGCGTCGCGCGCGTTGCGCGAGAGAAGTTCGGCTCAGCGCCGGCGCAATCGATCGCGGCGTCACGCGCCGTTTCGGATTTCCAGCATCGGCGGCACCGGCCAGCCGGTTTCCGTTCCCGCCTCGGCCAGCATAAAGACGTCGGCATAACCCATCTGCCGCAGCCACGATCCGGTCATCGCCGCGCGCACCTCGGCATCGTCGGCCAGCACGATGCGCGCGCCGAACGTGCCGACATATTGATCGGTCGCCTGCACCAGCTGGCCGCCGGGCGCGGAGACCGCGCCGGGCAGATGGCCCGCTTCGTATTCGGCGGGATCGCGCACGTCGAAGACATAAAGCGTGCGCCGATCGTCGCTTGCGCCATGCGTCGAGCGTCGGCCGATCGATGCGTTTCACGCCGCAGCTGTCGCGCCACGCGTTGCGCGGCCTTCCGCGCCCAGTCGAGGGTCTTCGGCGACACGTCCGGCGCGCGGCGATCCTTGCCGCTGTCGCGGCGTGAAACCGGCGAGGCTCCAGCCCATGGTGCCGTTGCGCAGCGCCATGACCTTGTTCGGCAGGCCGGCATTGATCAGCGATTGCGCGCCGATAATGCTGCGGGTGCGGCCGGCGCAATTGACGACCACCGTCGTTTCCGGCGACGGCGCGATCTCGCGCGCGCGCAGCACCAGTTCGGCGCCCGGCACGTTGGTCGAGGTCGGGATCGACACCCGCGAATATTCGTCGAACGGGCGGCTGTCGAGCACGACGAGGTCGGCGCCGTCGCGGATCAGGCGTTCAAGCTCGGGCGCGGTGATATTCGGCGTGCCGTCGGTGTGCTCGACATATTCGCCGAACGCCTTGCTCGGCACGTACACGCCGGAAAACAATTCGAAGCCTGCCGCGCCCCAGGCGGCGACGCCGCCGGCGAGAATGCTCACATCGGTGTAGCCGTTGCGCGACAGGATCGCCGCGGCGCGCGCGGCGAGGCCGTCATTGTCGTCGCACAACACGATGCGGGTGGCGCGGCGCGGCACCAGCGCGCGGAATTTCAGTTCAAACCGGCTCAGCGGCACCGAGCGCGCCAACAGCAGATGGCTTTGCGAGAAGATCAGTTCCTCGCGCACGTCGACGAGCGCGAGCTCGCCGCCGCCGCCGATCATGGCGCGCAGATCGTGGCGGGCTGACGAAATGACTCACGTTCGAATCCGCTCAGGTGGCCTGTTGCGGCGTCATCCGTTTCACTTCGCCGGTCTTCAGGTCGAAACGCACGCGATCGATCTGGTCGAGATTGGTGCCGGTCACGCGCACGAAGCGGGCATAGTCGGGATAGTCGATCGAATGGATCTTGCCGTCCTGATAGATGCCGGCATGGCCGGGCATCAGGCGATATTTCTTCACCGGCTTGAGCTTGGCATGCTGGGGTCGCCGCCGTCGTCCTCGCGCTCCCATTCGGTCATCTCGGTGTAATGGGTGGCCTGGCCGTAGATCGCCCACGACTCGCCGTGGTCGTGCGGCGGCGAGACGCGCGCCTTGTCGTTGATATGGGCGAGGATCTGAAAGCCGAGCTTGGGGTCCTCGTAGAGCACGTGCAGGCCGCGCGGCGCCTCTTCGCAATGTTTGCGGACGAAATCGGGATTCTGCAGCAGCTTTCGAGATGCGCGCGCACCTCCTCGCGGCCCTGCCGGCCCGGGATCGCGGGCGAGAATGGAACGACAATCCGAGATGAATTGGTCGAGCTCATAAGCCATTGCGGTCACTCCCTGGATAGCTTTGCCCTGAGATCGTTCGCCCTGAGTAGCGTTGTCGACCTTATTTTCGCGCAACTGATCGACCGGCGCCAGCCCATCCGGCGGCCGTTCGTAGCGGCATAGGGCCTTTTGGATATGCGCCGCGCCAGCCGCTACATTGAGCCGGATGTCCGGTCTGGATCGATGTTCGGTCTGCCACGAACTAACGAGCGTCCGCGCAACGTGCGGCTGGATACGCTGGTGCGGCTGCGCTGGCTCGCCGTGCTCGGCCAGTTCGCCGCCGTTCTGATGGTGCATTTCGGCCTCGAATTCGAGGTGCCGATCTGGCCCTGCCTTGCCGTCATCGCGCTTGCGGCGCTGCTCAATGTGGCGCTGCGCGTGAGCTTTCCATCAAACGCAATGGCTCGAGCCGGACCGCGCCGCCTGGCTTCTCGGCTTCGACATCGCCGAACTTGACGGCGCTGCTCTATCTCACCGGCGGCCTGGAAAATCCCGTTCTCCTTTCTGCTGCTTGGCCCGGTGCTGATCTCGGCGACGGCGCTGCCGCCGCGCATGACATTGCTGATCGGCACATTCGCGATGTTCTGCGCCACGGCTGCTGGTGTTCCTGCACTACAATCTGCCGTGGGACAGCCGAGGATCCGCTGGAATTGCCGGAAATCTACATGGTCGGCGTCTGGCTCTCGATCCTGCTCGCGATCGGCTATATCGGCGTCTACACGTGGCAGATCGCCGAAGAAGCGCGGCAGCTGTCCGATGCGCTGGCGGCGACCGAATTGGTGCTCGCGCGCGAGCAGCATCTGTCCCAGCTCGACGGCCTCGCCGCCGCCGCGGCGCACGAACTCGGCACGCCGCTGTCGACCATCACGGTCGTCATCCGCGAGATCGAGCGCGCGCTCGAAGCGAATTCGCCTTATGCCGACGACGTGAAATTGCTGCGCGAGCAGGCGCAGCGCTGCCGCGAAATCCTGGCCAAGATCACCGAACTGCCGACCGGCGAGCCGTTCGACCGCATGCAGCTCTCGGCCCTGATCGAGGAGGCCGTGGCGCCGCACCGCAATTTCGGCGTCTCGATCGGCGTCACTTATCCGCCGAACCGCGCCGACGAGCCGGTCGGCGCGCGCAATCCGGCGATCCGTTACGGGCTCGGCAATCTGATCGAGAACGCGGTCGATTTCGCCCATAGCGCGCGTCGAGATTTTCGCGCAATGGACCGCGGACGAGGTCAGCATCACCATCAGCGACGACGGGCCGGGCTTCGCGCCCGAAGTCGTCGACCGCATCGGCGCGCCCTATGTGACCCATCGCCGGCCCGGGTCGCGCGGGCCCGGACGGCGATGACGACGCCGCGTTTCGGGCTCGGGCTCGGCTTTTTCATCGCCAAAACGCTGTTGGAGCGCTCCGGCGCCAAGCTCTCGCTGATCAACCAGTCGCCGCCGCTGCACGGCGCCACGGTTACCGTGACCTGGAGCCGGGCCGATTTTGAGCGGCCGATCGCTGCGCCGCCCCTTGAGCCGGCTCGGCGCTATAAACTTCTTAGTTGTTATTGCATTGTATTGGGCGACGCTATTTGGAACGCGAGTTATCCGTGTCGATGGCAGCGACGATGCGATGGCGCGATGCGTGCCCGCTTGACGGAGTAGCATGCGCATGACCACTGCGTCGCCTGCAGCCCGGCTGCCGACCGAGCGCTCGCTTCTCATCGTCGAGGACGACAAATCGTTCCTGCAACGGCTCGCCCGCGCCATGGAAGGCCGCGGTTTCGCTGTGACCACGGCCGAGTCGGTTGCCGATGGCCTGCTGCAGGTCGAGAAAGCGGCGCCGGCTTTCGCCGTGGTCGACATGCGGCTCGGCGACGGCAACGGTCTCGACGTCATCTCGGCGATGAAGAAGCGCCGGCCGGAAGCGCGCGCCATCATCCTCACCGGCTACGGCAATATCGCGACCGCGGTCAACGCCGTGAAACTCGGCGCCGTCGATTATCTGGCCAAGCCGGTCGACGCCGACGATGTGGCCGCGGCGCTGCTTGCGCTCGACAACAAGAAGATCGAGCCGCCGGAAAATCCGATGTCGGCCGACCGCGTGCGCTGGGAGCACATCCAGCGCATCTATGAATTGTGCGGCCGCAACGTTTCGGAGACCGCGCGCCGCCTCAACATGCACCGCCGCACCTTGCAGCGCATTCTCGCCAAGCGCGCGCCGAAATAGGCGCGCAGTTCATGAGATAATGTCGTTAACCGGCAGCTAACCGCGCCGGATATGCAGCGCATCTCCATCGTTACGATCGAATGGCGATGATTAAAATTTTATCGATCTGTTTAAATCAAATCTGTCCCGCGGGCGCTTATCAAGGGGCAAGCATATTCGGCCAAGGCGATCGCATGCTCGGCCCGGAGCGATCATTGCAAGTCTCATCGCAAATCAACGGCGAGAGCCCCGCGGATGCGCCGCAGGCTGCGGCAGTGCCGCGCCTTCTCGTCATCGACGACGATTATCTTCACCGCAAGATCATCTGCCGCGTCGCGGCCAAGGCCGGCTATGCTCCGGCGGGCGCCGGGACTTATGAAGAGGCCGCGAGGCTTGCGTTGGAAAGCCCCTTCGATTGCGTCAGCCTCGATCTGTCGCTCGGTCAGCATGCCGGCGTCGAGATGCTGCAATATCTCCGCGGCATCGGCTGCAAGGCGCCCATCGTTATCATCAGCGGCTGCGACGAGGCGACGTTTCGCGAAACGTTGAAAGCCGCCAAGTCGCTCAATCTGGATATCCGGGAATCGATCTCGAAACCGGTCGATCTGGAAATGCTGAAATACAGCTTCGAGCGAATCAGAACGCAGCCTCACGCCGCCGTCGCCGCTGCCTAAGCCGCGATCAGAAAGTCTCCCCGGAATAGGGTCCCTGCGGATCGGCCAGCGCCTGCAGGCGCAGCGCCGCCGCATGCGCGAAGCGCAGCATCACGATTTGCGCGTCGCCGCCGGCAGCCGATGCTCGGGCGCCTCGCTGACGATCGAGGCGCCGAAGGCGTCGGCCACGATCAGCCCGGCATCCGGCGGAAATATCTCGCAAGGCACGTCGACGACGGTCGCGAAGAACAGCCGGTCGCAATGCAGCCGATAGTCGGTCCATTTCTGATCGGCGCGAAAATCGGCCACCGACGATTTGATTTCGACGATGACGATCTCGCCGTCGCCGCCGAGCGCGACCAGGTCGGCGCGGCGGCCCGACGGCAGCGGCAATTCGGCGACCACGCAATAGCCGAGCGCATGCAGATAGCGCGCGGTGCCGCGCGCGATGGCGAGAGCGGTCGGCGATTGCCGGCCGTCGACCGGCAAAGCCCCGAAGCGGAAGCGGCCAGCGAGGTCGAGGCTCATGGTCAAGAATTCCCGGTAACGGCAGACTGGACAGCCGACGAAACGCGAGCTTACGCACGTCACGAACTCCGACTGCCACCTGACTCCCGCGCGGGACAACCCAGCAGTTTCATTCTGCCGCGCCTGCGCGGTCCGGGAAAGCCCCCGCCAAGCCCTCGCGCGAAGCCTTCAACACGCCGCGCTCGGTGATCAGCCCGGTGACGAGCCGCGCCGGAGTGACGTCGAAACCGTAATTCGCCACCGGCGAGCCGTCCGGCACGATGCGCACCGTCTCGATGCGGCCATCCTTGGTGAGCCCGGTCATGGTCGCCACTTCGTCGGCGCCGCGTTCCTCGATCGGGATCTCGGCGAAGCCGTCGGCCACCGTGAAATCGATGGTCGGCGAAGGCAGTGCGACATAGAACGGCACATTGTTGTCGTGCGCGGCGAGCGCCTTCAAATAGGTTCCGATCTTGTTGCAGACGTCGCCGTTCGCCGTGACGCGATCGGTGCCGACGATCACGAGGTCGACGAGGCCGTGCTGCATCAGATGGCCGCCGGTATTGTCGGCGATCACGGTATGCGGCACGCCGTGATGGCCGAGCTCCCAGGCGGTGAGCGAAGCGCCCTGATTGCGCGGCCGGGTCTCGTCGGCAAAGACATGAATGGGAATGCCCTTGTCGAACGCGGTGTAGATCGGCGCGGTGGCGGTGCCGAAGTCGACCGCCGCGAGCCAGCCGGCATTGCAATGGGTGAGCACATTGACGCGCTCGCCCTTTTTCTTGCGCGCCGCGATGGCTTCGATCAGCGGCAGGCCGTTTTGTCCGATGGCTTTGTTGATCGCGATATCTTCCTCGGCGATTTCGGCGGCGCGCTTATAGGCGGCGGCGGCGCGTTCGGCGCGCGGCCGGTTGCGCACGGTCGCCATCATCTCGTCGAGCGCCCATTTCAGATTGATCGCAGTCGGCCGCGTCGCCAGCAGCGTAGCATAGTCGCGCTCCAGCGCTTCGTCGGAAGCATCCGCCCGCAGCGCAAGGCAGACGCCGTAAGCGGCGGTCGCGCCGATCAGCGGCGCGCCGCGGATCACCATGGTTCGGATGGCACGCGCCACGTCGTCCAGCGTCGTCAGCCGCTCCGTGACAAAACGATGCGGCAGCGCGGTCTGGTCGATCACGCCGACCGACCAGCCATCCGGCTCGAGCCAGATCGTGCGCATGGATTTGCCGTCGACTTTCATGCGGTTCACCTAGCAGATTTTGGGAGGCTGTCGATGCCGTAATTTGCCCCGTCATTGCGAGCGAAGCGAAGCAGTCCAGCTCGGTGCCGGGGAACTGGATTGCTTCGTCGCTGTGCTCCTGGCAATGACAAGGTCAGGGTCACGCTTGCCCCCGCGGCGGCCTTGCCGCAATCTTCCATTAATAAGAATCCACCGGAGACGCCGATGGCCGCCATCGATTACGAGACCGAATACAACAATCGCGAACGCGTCCCCGAGCATCCGGAGATTTTCGCGCGCTGGACGCGCGAGGCGGAAGATTATCGCGCCGAAGCGCTCAAAGCCGGCCGGGCGGAGTTCGGCCTGTCCTATGGCGATACGCCGCGGCAGGCTATCGATCTGTTCTTTCCGCCGCAGGGCGAAACTGCGCCGCTCGCGATCTTCGTTCATGGCGGCTGGTGGCGCTCGCTCGACCCTTCGATGTTCAGCCAGATGGCGCACGGCCTCAACGCGCATGGCGTCGTGGTCGCCGTCGCCGGCTACGATCTCTGTCCCAACGTGACGATCGCCGACATCATCGAACAGATTCGCCGCGCCTGCATATTCATGTGGCAGCGCTACAACCGGCCGATGCTGCTCATCGGCCATTCGGCGGGCGGTCATCTCGCCTCTGCCATGGTGGCGACCGACTGGCCACAGCTTTATCCGAAGGCGCCGGCCGATCTGGTGCCGGCGGGTTACGCCATATCCGGCGTGTTCGATCTCGTGCCGCTCGTCGGCATCAGCGTCAATCAGGATCTGAAACTCGACGAGGCCCAGGCGCGCGAGCTGTCGCCGCTCACCTGGCCGGTCAAGCCCGGGCGCATTTTCGATGCTGTGTGCGGCGGGCTCGAATTGAGTGAGTTCAAACGTCAGAGCCAAAGCATCGCGCAGGTATGGGTACAGGCGGGCGCCAAGACACGTTGCGAGGAAATCGCCGGCACCAACCATTTCACCGTGATCGACGCGCTCGCCGATCCGCAAAGCGCGATGACGGCGCGCGTTCTGGAACTCGCGCGCACCATCAAGGCGTAGCCGCAGCCGCCACTTTGTGCGGCGTCAGCAATACGCAGGCCGAGGCGGCGAAGATCAAGGCGAAGCCGATCATGTCGGACGTGGTCGGCACTTCGCCGAGAATCAGGAACGACTGCACGATGCCGACGACCGGAACCGCAAGGACACCGAGCGACGCGGTCACCGCGGGCAGCCGTTTCACCACCGGAAACCACAGCGCATAGGCGACGCCGTTGCCGACGACGCCGGTCCAGACCGTGGCGAAGGTGCCGGCGGGCTTAAGGCCGTGCAGATCGAGGTGGCCGTCGACGGCGAACATGCAGGCAGTCAGGGCACCGAACGCCATCGTCATCTGCCAGCTTGCCACCGCCATCGGATCGGCGGCGACCTGCGCCCATTTCAGATAGACGGTGCCCGCCGCCCAGCTCAGGCCGGTCGCCAGCGCCAGCACGATGCCGAGCGGAACGCCGCTGCCAGTCAGCGGATAGATCAGGATCGAAAGCCCCATGGCGCACAGGCCGAGCGCCGTCCACTGCATGCGGCTTGGGCGTTCGCCGAGAAACGGCCAGGCCAGCAGCACCGACCAGACCGGCATCGTATAGGCGACGATTGTCACGCGCGACGTGGCGGCGGCAAGCTGCGCGAAGGCGCTGAACAGGCTGAAGCCGGTGATATTGAGGAGCGAGGCAATGACGACATGGCCCCAGGCCTTTGCCGACGGCAGCCGCAAGCTTCGCCGCATCACGACGCACAGCAGATAGAGTGTCAGCGCGCCGAGCGCGGCCGCCACCGCGCGCATGCTCAGCGGCGGGATTTCGTTGAGCGCGACTTTCATCAGCGGCCACGTCGTGCCCCAGATGAAGCACAGCGTGACCAGCATCAGCCGCGCGCCGACATCGCCGCTCGCGGCTTTGGTGCTTGAACTTCCCGGCGAAACGGTCACGGCGCTTTCGGTCCGGCGCCGGTGAACCAGTCGGCGATCTGGCCGCCGGTCCAGAATAGCACGTCGGATTTCTTGCGGATGGTCTCGAAGATGCGGCGGAAATATTTGGCGCGGTGCGGCGCGCCCATGATGTAGGGATGCACCGCCATCGCCATGATGCGCGCCGAATCGGCGGAGTCGTCGTAGATCTGCTCGAACTGGTCGAGCGCACGCTCGCAATATTCCGACGCCTTGTGATGCTGGATCAGCATCATGGCGACGTCGTTGCATTCCTGCGTATAGGGCACGTTGAGGATCGGCTTGCCGCGCGTCTTCAGCCACACCGGCTGATCGTCGAGCACCCAGTCGGCGACATAGTCATAGCCCTCTTCCGCAAGCACGTCGGGCGTCTGCCAGGTCTCGGTAAGGCCCGGACCGAGCCAGCCGCGCGGCGGCTTGCCGGTCGCCTTCTGGATGGCCTCGCGCACTTTGCGGATATCGGCGCGCTCGTTCGGCACTTTCTGCAGATTGCGCTGGGTGAAGCCGTGGCCGATGAATTCCCAATGGCGCTCGACCGCGGCCTTCACGATCTGCGGGTAAGCGGCGAGCGCCGAGCCGTTGATGGCGATGGTGCCGGGGATCGAGAACTCGTCGAAAATCTTGATGAAGCGCCAGAAGCCGACGCGATTGCCGTATTCGTGCCAGGCCCAGTTCGGCACGTCCGGCATCGGCGAGCCGCCGGCCGGCGGCGTGATCACGGTGCGCGGCATGGTCTGCAGCGGGTCCCATTCCTCGACATTGACGATCACCCAGATCGCCATGCGCGCGCCGTTCGGCAGTTTCAGCGGCGGCCGCTGCGTGATCGGCGAATAGGTCAGGCGATCGGTCGGCAGCATCGGCGTCTTGATCGGCGTCTTGGCTTTGCGCGCCGCGGGTTTCTTCTTGGATTGCTTTGGCCATTACGGACATTTCCTTCCTGGTCGTTTTCAAGAACGAGATCGCATCGCGCCGTGTCTCACGGCGCAGTTTCGTGTGCCGGACGACGTTTCGTCACGATCGCGCCGAGCACTGTCAATGCCGCAGCGCACAGACAGAGCGGCAGGAACGCGGTCCACGGCTTGCCGGTCAAGTCCCACAGCGCGCCGCAGATCGTCGGAATGACGATCGCGCAAGCATAGGCGATGGTGAGCATGCCGGCGGCGGTGCGCGCGACATCGGCAGGTTTGGCGAGGATCGGCACCAAAGTCATGATCGGAGTGAACGTCATCGCGGTTGCGAAACCGATGAGCACCGCGGCGGCGGTGAGCGCGAAGTCCGTCGGCACGAGGATGATCGCCAGCATGGCCGCAAGCAAAGCCGGGCCGAAGATCAAGAACGGCCACGCGCGCCGCTGCAGCCGGCCTGACAGCGCGAACAAAAGCACGAGCGCTAAGAGCTGCGATCCGTTGAGCCAGGTCAAGGTCGGGCCCAACAGATCGGCGCGGCCGCGGGCGGCAACATAGTCGCCGAGGAAAGCGCTGATCGCAAAATACGGACTATTGTTGCAGCCGAAGGTGAGGCCGAGCAGCCAGACCGACCGGATCTTTGAAATCGGGCCACCACAACGCGCTCGTCGTTTTCAGCATGATGCTGTTGCTGCGCTTGGGGCTCAACAGCACAAAGAGCGGCGCGATCAGAAGCGCCGGCACCGCCCACACCACGAGATTGAGCCGCCACGAACCGCCGACATGCGGCAGGATCGTGGATAATGTGAGCAGCGGCGGAAAGGTCGCGCCCATCATCATACCAAAGGTATAGGCGATGGTGCCGAGCGCGATGCGGCTCGGCGTCCATTCGCGCACGAGCACCGGCATGCTCGGCTGCATGATAGCGACACCGAAGCCGGTCGCCAGCGCTGCGGCATACAGCGTCCACACGTCGATTGCTAAGCCGCGCGCGGCGCCGGCGAACGCCGCAATCACCATGCCGGCGAGCACGGCGCGGCTTGGCCCGATCCGCGCGATCAGGAGCGATCCGGGGATGGCGGCGAGCGCAAACAGCAAGAGTGGCAGCCCGACCAGCAGCCCGACCTGCGTCTCCGTCATGTGCAGTTCGGCGTGCACCAGCGGAATGACCGGCGGCATCGCCAAGATCGTCATGCGCATGGCGACGCCGGCGAGCCACAGCGCGCCCATCGTTTTCACGATGCGGCCGGCCGAGAGTTCGGCAGGATTTCCGGCAAGAAGCATGAGGACGATTACGCGTTGGCCGCGGACCGTGCATCAGCGCGCGCGCCGCCGCAAGCAAGGGCCGGGGGAGGCAGGGTGCGCAAAATTGCCCGGGCTTTCGCTTGAAAGCCGCTGCCAACGGCTTGGCAAGACCTTGGCAAGGCATGAGAACGAAGCTAGAACGATGCCGCTTCTGGCAAACGGGAACCGGCGGAATCAGCGATGGCCGACCTCGCATCGGCGCAGGATATTCTTCGCAAGACCTTCGGTTTTTCGGCATTTCGGCCCGGTCAGGCCGAGATCGTCGAGGCGATCCTCGGCGGCCGTGACGTGCTCGCGGTGATGCCGACCGGCAGCGGCAAGTCGCTGTGCTACCAGCTTCCGGCCCTGGTGCGCGACGGCCTGACCGTCGTCGTCTCGCCGCTGATCGCCCTGATGCGCAACCAGGTGGCGCAATTGCGCGGCTATGGCATCGCGGCTGCCGCGCTCAATTCCGCGAACGATCCCGTGGAAAATCAGATCGTGTTGGAAGATCTCGCCCGCGGCGAGCTGCGGCTCGTCTATGTCTGCGCCGGAACGTCTGTTGAAGCCGGAGACGCTCGACCTTCTCAAGCGCGCCAAAGTGACGATGCTCGCGGTCGACGAGGCGCATTGCATTTCGCAATGGGGCCACGACTTCCGCCCCGAATATGCGGCGCTCGGCACCGTGCAGGCAGCGCTCGGCGCTTCGCGCGATTCCTCATTCGGCGGCGTGCAGACGGTGGCATTCACCGCCACCGCTGATGCCGCCACGCGCGCCGATATTCTGCAAAAGCTGTTCGGCAAGCCGCCGGCCGTGTTCGTGCACGGCTTCGACCGGCCCAATCTGCGGCTCGCGATGCAGGCCAAAGCCGGCGGCCGCAAACAGATTCTCGATTTCGTCAAAGCTCACAAAGGCCAAAGCGGCATCGTCTATTGCGCCTCGCGGCGCAAGACCGAGGAGATCGCCGGTTATCTGCGCGAGGAAGGTATCAACGCGCTGTCCTATCACGCCGGCATGGAGTCGGCCGCGCGCTCGCGCAACCAGGATGTGTTCTTGCAGGAGGACGGCGTCGTCATGGCGGCGACGATCGCCTTCGGCATGGGCATCGACAAGCCCGATGTGCGTTTCATCTTGCATGCCGACATGCCGGCCAATGTCGAAAGCTATTACCAGGAGATCGGCCGCGCCGGCCGCGACGGATTGCCGGCCGATACGCTCACCCTCTACGGCATGGGCGATATACGGCTGCGCCGGCTGCAGATCGACGACAGCGACACGCCGGACGAGCAGAAGCGGGTCGAACGCCAGCGGCTCAACGCGCTGGTGTCGCTGTGTGAATTGCCGCGCTGCCGGCGGCAGACCTTGCTCGCTTATTTCGGCGAGACCACGGCGCCGTGCGGGCATTGCGACTTCTGCTGCGACGGCGCCGAGGTGATCGACGGCACCATCGCGGCGCAGAAGGCGATGTCGGCGATCGTGCGCACCGGCTCGCGTTTCGGCACCGAGCATCTGACGAAAATTCTGATCGGCGAGGCGAGCGACGCCGTCGTGAAATTCGGCCACGACACGCTGCCGACATTCGGCGTCGGCAAGGAATACGGTGCGCAGGAATGGCGTTCGATTTTCCGCCAGCTCAACGGCGCCGGCGTCATCACCCTCGATGTCACGGGCTACGGCACCTGGTCGGTCAGCGACGCCGGCCGCCGCGTGCTCAAGGGTGATGACAAGATCACGCTGCGCAAGGACACGCTCAAATCGAGCCGCAAAACGGCGCGGTCCGCCGCCACTGCCGCGGCGCTCGCCGATGGCGCGGTGGGCGATCCGGAATTGTTCGAGGCGCTGCGCAAGCGCCGCTCCGAACTCGCCAAGGAACAGCGCGTCGCGGCCTATGTCGTCTTTGCCGACAAGACGCTGATCGACATGGTCCGGCTCAAGCCGAGGAACACCAGCGAGATGAGCCTGGTGCATGGCGTCGGCGAGGCGAAGCTCCGCCAATATGGCCAAGTATTTCTCGACACCATCCGCCAGCACGCCGCCGGCAGCCTCTGATTGCAGAAACCGGCTGCAGGATTTGACCTCGCACAGGCCTCGCCCATGGCGGTTTTCCGCATGGCCGCGTTGTTGCGCCGCCATGGCCTCTATGTTAGCAACGCGGCGATTTCGCTTGAGCACGGTTTAGGGGCCGTGCCCGACGAAATTCCAAGTCTCGTTGGAACTCTCGCTCAAACCAAGTCCCGTTTCAATTTCAAGGGCTTGTCGCCGGCCATCAGGGCTGGTTGCGGGGCTTGCGGAAATGCTCCACAAGAACGCCGAACCGGCAGCGAACGAGCAGAATTTTGGCCACTGAAGAACCCACCGTCTCCGGCATGGCGGGCCGCTACGCCACCGCGCTGTTCGATCTCGCCCGCGAGACGAACGCAATCGACGCGGTGCAGGCGGACCTCGAACGCTTCGATGCGCTCGTCGCCGAGAGCGCCGATCTGTTGCGGCTCGTGCGCAGCCCGGCTTTTTCCGCCGAGGAGCAGCTGCAGGCGCTGAGCGCAGTGCTCGATCGCGCCGGCATCGGCGGGCTCGCGGCGAAATTCCTGAAGCTCGTGACCACGAACCGCCGCCTGTTCGCGGTGCGCGACATGATCAGAGGGTTCCGCGAACTCGTGGCCGAGCACAAGGGCGAAGCCACCGCCCAAGTCACCGTCGCCGAACAGCTCAAGGACGAGCACGTTGCGGCGCTCCGCACAGCGCTTAAAGCGGTGAGCGGCAAGGACGTCGATCTCGATATCAAAGTCGATCCCGCCGTCATCGGCGGACTCATAGTCAAGCTCGGTAGCCGCATGGTCGATTCCTCGCTGCGCACCAAGCTCAATTCGATCAAGCACGCGATGAAAGAGGCTCGCTAATGGACATCCGCGCCGCTGAAATTTCCGCAATCCTGAAAGATCAGATCAAGAATTTCGGCCAGGAAGCCGAGGTCTCCGAAGTCGGCCAAGTGCTGTCGGTCGGCGACGGCATCGCGCGCGTCTATGGCCTCGACAACGTCCAGGCCGGCGAGATGGTCGAGTTCGAGAGCGGCGTCAAAGGCATGGCGCTCAATCTCGAAAGCGACAATGTCGGCATCGTGATCTTCGGCTCCGACCGCGAGATCGCGGAAGGCCAGACCGTCAAGCGTACGCGCGCCATCGTGGAAGTGCCGGTCGGCAAGGGCCTGCTCGGCCGCGTCGTCGACGCGCTCGGCAATCCGATCGACGGCAAGGGCCCGGTCAAGGCCGACCACATGGCGCAGGTGGACGTCAAGGCGCCGGGTATCATTCCGCGCAAGTCGGTGCACGAGCCGATGGCGACCGGGCTCAAGGCCATCGACGCGCTGATCCCGATCGGTCGCGGCCAGCGCGAACTGATCATCGGCGACCGCCAGACCGGCAAGACCGCGATCGCGCTCGACACCATCCTCAATCAGAAGGCACTCAACCAATCCGGCGACGAGAAGATCAAGCTCTATTGCGTCTATGTCGCGATCGGGCAGAAGCGCTCGACCGTCGCGCAATTCGTCAAGGTGCTGGAGGAGAACGGCGCGCTCGATTATTCGATCGTGGTCGCGGCCACCGCGTCCGATCCGGCGCCGATGCAATATCTGGCGCCGTTCGCCGGCTGCGCCATGGGCGAATATTTCCGCGACAACGGCATGCATGCCGTGATCATCTATGACGATCTGTCGAAACAGGCTGTCGCATATCGCCAGATGTCACTCCTGCTGCGCCGCCCGCCGGGCCGCGAAGCCTATCCGGGCGACGTGTTCTATCTGCATTCCCGGCTGCTCGAGCGTGCCGCGAAGATGAACGACGAACACAAATCCGGCTCGCTGACCGCGCTGCCGGTGATCGAGACGCAAGCCAACGACGTATCGGCCTATATTCCGACCAACGTCATCTCCATCACCGACGGCCAGATCTTCCTCGAGACCGATCTGTTCTATCAGGGCATCCGGCCTGCGGTGAATGTCGGCCTCTCGGTGTCGCGCGTCGGCTCCGCCGCGCAGACCAAGGCGATGAAGAAAGTCGCCGGCCGCATCAAGGGCGAGCTCGCGCAATACCGCGAAATGGCGGCGTTCGCACAATTCGGCTCCGATCTCGATGCCACCACGCAGCGGCTGCTCAGCCGCGGTTCGCGCCTCACCGAGCTCCTCAAGCAGCCGCAATTCTCGCCGCTGCAGATGGAAGAGCAGGTCTGCGTGATCTATGCCGGCGTCAACGGCTATCTCGATCCGCTGCCGGTCGATCGCATCCGTGCCTTCGAGGACGGCTTGCTCGGCGTGCTGCACAATCAGCACGGCGATATCCTCAAGACCATCCGCGAGACGCGCGATCTCGACGACGCGACTACGGGCAAGCTCAAGGGCGCGGTCGAAAGCTTCGCCAAGACTTTTGTCTAGTGACCTTCGCTTAATGACCTTTACTAACGACTCTCGCGTGAGAGCATCGCAATAGACCGAGCTCTGAATGCCGTCGCTTAAAGACCTGCGTAACCGCATCGCCGCAACCAAGGCGACCCAGAAGATCACCAAGGCCATGCAGATGGTCGCGGCGTCGAAGCTGCGCCGCGCGCAAGCCGCGGCCGAGGCGGCGCGGCCCTATGCGGCACGCATGGATACGGTACTCGGCAATATCGCGGCTTCAGTGGCCGGTGTCGATACCGCGCCGCGACTGTTGCGCGGCACCGGCAGCGATCAGCGGCATCTTCTTCTCGTCTGCACGGCAGAACGCGGCCTGTGCGGCCCGTTCAATACCGCGATCGTGCGGCTTGTGCGCGAGCGCGCCAATACGCTGATGGCCGAGGGCAAAGAGGTCAAGTTCTTCTGCGTCGGCCGCAAGGGCTACGATCAGCTGCGCCGTCTCTATGCGTCGCAAATCGTCGAACTGGTCGATCTGCGTTCGGTGCGCGTGCTGCGCTTCGAGAATGCGCAAATGGTCGCGGAAAAGATCATCGCGATGTTCGACAAATTCGAATTCGACGTCTGCACGCTGTTCTATTCGCGCTTCCGCTCGGTGATCGCGCAAATTCCGACGGCGCGGCAGATCGTCCCGCCGGTGTTCGACGCCAAGACCGCCGATGCGCTCGGCGGCGCGACCTATGAGTTCGAGCCGGAGGCGGAAGACATTCTCCACGAATTGTTACCGCGGAATCTCGCCGTTCAGATCCTGCGCGCGCTTTTGGAAAATGCCGCCTCGTTCTACGGCGCGCAGATGTCGGCAATGGACAATGCCACGCGCAATGCCGGCGACATGATCCGCAAGCAGACGCTCAAGTACAATCGCACCCGTCAGGCAATGATCACCAAGGAACTGATCGAGATCATTTCCGGCGCCGAGGCTCTGTAGACCTAATGCTCTCTGGACCTTTTGCGCTGTAACGCTTTCTCGAAGAGGACAACAATGGCTCAACAAGTTGGACACATCACCCAGGTCATTGGCGCTGTCGTCGACGTGCACTTCGATGAGGACCTGCCGCCGATTCTCAACGCGCTCGAGACCAGCAATCAGGGCCGTCGCCTGGTGCTCGAAGTCGCCCAGCAGCTTGGCGAGAATACGGTGCGCACGGTCGCCATGGATACCAGCGAAGGGCTGGTGCGCGGCCAGGAGGTCAAGGACACCGGCGCTCCGATCTCCGTTCCGGTGGGCGCGGGACTGCTCGGCCGCATCATCAACGTGATCGGCGAGCCGGTCGACGAGGCCGGTCCGGTCAAAGGCGAGATGATGCGCGCGATCCATCAGGAGGCGCCGCCCTATACCGATCAATCCACCGAAGCCGCGATTCTCGTCACCGGCATCAAGGTCGTCGATCTGCTCGCGCCCTATGCCAAGGGCGGCAAGATCGGCCTGTTCGGCGGCGCCGGCGTCGGCAAGACCGTGCTGATCATGGAACTGATCAATAACATCGCCAAGGCGCATGGCGGTTATTCGGTGTTCGCCGGCGTCGGCGAGCGCACCCGCGAGGGCAACGATCTCTATCACGAAATGATCGAGTCCAAGGTCAACAAGGACCCTAAGGAAGGATCGGTCGAAGGCTCGAAATGCGCGCTGGTCTACGGTCAGATGAACGAGCCGCCCGGCGCCCGCGCCCGCGTCGGCCTCACCGGGCTGACGGTTGCCGAATATTTCCGCGATCAGGGCCAGGATGTGCTGTTCTTCGTCGACAACATTTTCCGCTTCACCCAGGCCGGCTCGGAAGTGTCGGCGCTGCTCGGCCGCATTCCTTCGGCGGTGGGTTATCAGCCGACGCTGGCGACCGACATGGGCGCGCTCCAGGAGCGCATCACCACGACCCAGAAGGGGTCGGTCACCTCGGTGCAGGCGATCTACGTGCCGGCCGACGACTTGACCGACCCGGCGCCCGCCACCTCGTTCGCGCATCTGGACGCCACCACGGTGCTGTCGCGCGATATTGCTGCCAAGGGCATTTATCCGGCAGTCGATCCGCTCGACTCCACCTCGCGCATGCTCTCCCCGCTGGTTGTCGGCGAGGAGCATTATGCCGTGGCGCGCCGCGTGCAGCAGGTGCTGCAGCGCTATAAGGCGCTGCAGGACATCATCGCCATTCTCGGCATGGACGAACTGTCCGAAGAGGACAAGCTTACGGTGGCGCGCGCCCGCAAGATCGAGCGCTTCCTGTCGCAGCCGTTTCATGTCGCCGAAGTGTTCACCGGCTCGCCCGGCAAGCTCGTCGACCTGCAGGACACGATCAAAGGCTTCAAGGGCCTGGTCGAAGGCAAGTACGACAACCTGCCGGAAGCCGCCTTCTACATGGTCGGCACCATCGAAGAGGCGGTCGAGAAGGGCAAGAAACTCGCCGCCGAGGCGTAAACGTGCGAAATAGCGAGTAGCGAATGGGGGAAGGCGATGATGGATAGGTTGGCGGGTCTATTCGCCATTCGCTGTTCACCATTCGCCCGTTAGAAAAATGGCCGCACTGCATTTCGAATTTGTCTCGCCGGAACGCGTGCTGTTCTCCGGCGACGTCGATCAGGTGGATTTGCCCGGATCGGAAGGCGATATGGGCATTCTTCCGCAGCATGCGCCGCTAGTGACGACATTGCGGCCGGGCATCGTGACCATATTCAATCAAGGCCGGCGCGAGGAGATTGTTGTCGTCGGCGGCTTTGCCGAAGTCAGCCCCGCGGGCCTGACTATTCTTGCCGAGAGCGCCGAGCCGCGCGAAAATTTCGACATGACAATGCTCGCGACCGAGATCAGAGACGCCGAGGAAGACGTCGCCGACGCCAAGGACGACGCCCAGCGCGACAAGCTCAGGCGCCACCTCGAGCAGTTGAAGTCGCTGCAAGCGGCTTTGGGCGCGGCTTCGGGCGCAACCTCGGGCTCGCAGCGTCCCGACGGACCACGGCGCCCCGACGCTCCGCACTAGTTTTCAAATAGAATTCACTAACCCTGGGCCGGTGACAGGATACCTTGTCGGTGCGGAGCCGGTTGCGCGGCACCGTACCGGTAGGGCATCTTATTGCCCTTATCCGATTTTATTTCCTTGGCCGCAGGCGGCCAGGCAGCCGTGAAACCATGAAACGAAAAATCGCGGCCATTTTCGCCGCCGATATCGCCGGTTACAGCAAGCTCGTCGCCGAGGACGAGGAGGAGACGCTGCGGCGGCTTGCGTCTTATCGCTCGGTGATGGACGATTTCATCGCGCGGGCCGGCGGGCGGATTTTCAACACCGCGGGCGACGCGGTGCTCGCCGAATTTTCCAGCGCGGTGGAGGCGGTGCGCTGCGCCATCGACATCCAGGAGAGCTTGCGTACGCGTAACATGGCCTATCCGCCGAGCCGGCAGATGTGCTTTCGCATCGGCATCACCGTCGGCGACGTCGTCGAGCGCGACGGCGATCTGTTGGGCGACGGCGTCAATATCGCCGCCAGGCTCGAGGGCATCGCGCCGGTCGGCGGCATCTGCATCTCGCGCACGGTGCACGAGCAGGTGGCGAACAAATTGTCGGTGCAGTTCGCCGATATCGGCGAGCAGCAGGTCAAGAACATTCCCACTCCGGTGCACGCCTATCACATCTCGATGCGGCCGGACGATGCGCAGGCCGAGGCGCGCGCGAAGAAGCCCGCGGCGAAATCGAATTCGCTCGGCGTTCCGATCGCCGTGGCGGCAGCTTGCGCGGTCCTTCTGATCGGCGGGGGTCTTGCCTACAAGGTGCTGTTGCGACCAAGCGCGCCGCAAGCGACGACACAGGCAGCGATGCAGCCGGCGCCGCCGCAGCAAGCGCCACAGGTGACGCCTCCGACGGCCGCGCCGGCGACTGATTCGCTTGCAAGCGCCGCGGCGCCGAATACGCCGCCACCGCGCGCGGCGGAGGCGCTGGTGCCGGAGACGATTCCGTTCATTACCGATCGCGGCCGCGCCGCGGTGCGCGACGAATATATGCCGGGTGCCGATCATAAGGCGCTGGCGATTTCGAGCGGCCCGATCGGGTTGAGCACGGGACAAGCCGACGACGACACGGCCAAGACGGCAGCGCTCGATATGTGCCAGCGGCGCACCGAAGCGCTGCCGCGGGCGAGCAAATGCGAGCTCTATGCCGTCGGCAATACCGTGGTTTATACCCACGGCCATCCGCCGATGCCGCCGACGCCGTGGGTGACGAACGATCCGTCGATTGAACGGCCGCTAGTGCCGGCCGACGTGCCGATGCTGCGCGAGGGCGGCAGGACGGCCGTCGAGCGCGGTTATCTGCCCGGCCGTCCGTCGAAGGCCTTCGCGCTCGGGCCGCTGGGCGGCTATTACTTTTTGTTCAATCAGCAATCGGACGACGAAGCGACACGCCGCGTGCTCGAGCTTTGCGGCAACAATGCCGGCGTGCCCTGCCTGCTGGTGGCGCTGAACGACAATTTCGTCGTGCCGGTGCCGACGGTGATGAAAGTCACCGGCTTCTTCCACGCCGCCAATGCCGACGCCATTGCGCCCGGCTTGCGCGACGACGTCGCGCACCGGCTCGGCAATGCCAGCGGCTGGACCGCGGTCGCGGTCGGCGCAAGCGGTAAACCCGGCGTGGCGCTGAAAGCCGCGAACGAACAGTCGGCGATCGACGGCGCCATGGCCGATTGCGCCAAGCAGGACAGTTCCTGCCGCGTCATCAGCATCGGTCCTTTTGCTGTCGAGCCGAAGTAAGCTTCGTTCCCTTACCGCGTCAGCGGCAGAAACTCGCCCACCACGCGGTCGTAGACCGCGCGCTTGAACGGCACGACGAGGTCGGGAACGTTTTTCAACGGCTCCCAGCGCCACGTCGCAAACTCTGGCTGATGTGTGCCGCCGGGATGTTCGACGTCGATCTCGTTCTCCGCGCCGGTGAAGCGCAGCGCGAACCATTTTTGCTTCTGCCCGCGATATTTGCCCTTCCAGGCCTGGCCGACGATTTCGCGCGGAATGTCGTAAGTGAGCCAGTCCGATATTTCGCCGATGCACTCGACGGTGCGGATATTGGTCTCTTCGCGCAATTCGCGCAGCGCCGCCGGCCATGGCTCCTCGCCGGGATCGATGCCGCCCTGCGGCATCTGCCAGGAATGGGTGAGGTCGACATGTTCCGGCCCGCCGATGCGCCGGCCGATAAAGGCGAGGCCCTCGCGATTGAGCACCATCACGCCGACGCAGGGCCGATAGGGGAGATCTTCGAAGCGCATGGAGCGGGCGAATGGCGAGTGGCGAATGGCGAGTAGTGTATTCGCTACTTCGCCATTTCGCTATTCGCCGTTGGTTAAATCTGCTTGCCCTTCGCCGCCACCGCGCTGATCGGAACCAAGAGCAGGCCGCGGCTTTCGGCGGCTTTGGCCCAGGCGGCGATGTGTTCGATCGAGACCGGCAGCGCGGAGGCCACGCCCACCGCGAAGCTTCGTTCCCGTGCCGCCATTTCCAGCCGGTCGAGCGCGCGGTCGATTTCTTTCGGCGTCGGCACCGCATCGAGCACGATATCGGCGTGAACGAAGGGCATGTTGTTGGCGCCGGCGATACGGGCCGCGGTGCTGCGCGGATTCGAGCCGTCATCGACAAAAATTAGGCCGCGCTTGGCGGTCTCGCGCAGGATCGGCGCGAACGAATCCTCGGACGCGGTGAAGCGCGCGCCCATCGTATTGGTCATTCCGACATAGCCCTGGATTTTGCCCATCACGGTATAGAGCCGGTCGATATTTTGTTGCGGCGTCAGCGTGGTGAGCAGCGTCTGCGGGCCCGGATCGTTGTCGGGATAATCGAACGGCTCCATCGGCACTTGCAGCAGGATTTCGTGGCCTGAAGTGCGGGCGCGGGTGGCGAGCGCCGCGACGTCGGCGCCATAAGGCACAAAGGAGAGCGTCACCGCCTCCGGCAGCTTGGCGATCGCGTCCGCGGTCGCGGTGCCGCTGACGCCCAGCCCATTGATGATGAGCGCGACGCGCGGCGCGTCCGGCTTGCCGGGAAGCGGCTGGACCGGCCGGGCGAAAACATCCGCCGGCCGCGTGCCGTCAGCCGCGATCCTCGGCACCGGGCCATGCGGCGTCATTTCCAAGAATTTCGGGTCGACCGCGGGCACTTCGGCCGGGACCACGCGATTGGCCGGACCCGGAACCACGACCTCATGGCGTTCCCCAGTCTTGCCGTCGATGATGGTGATGGTCGTGGTACCCGGCGCGCTCGGGCTGCCCTGGCTGCCTTGGCCCGCTGCCGCCGCAGCGTCGTGGCTCTGTTGGGCTTGCTGCGGCTGGGCTAACGGGGGCGGCCCTGTGCCCGGGATGTTGGGCACCTTCGCGACCACGTGCATATCGGCCGGAACCACGGCCATCGGCTCGCCGCCGAAGGGGTCTTCGGCCACCATCGCCCACAGCACGAATACGGCAAGAAATAGCGCCAATGTCCCGGCAATGATCGCAGTGGCCGGGAGTTTGATCTTGGGACGCCGCTTCAGCCGCCGGCTCAGCGGTGCGGTCAGATCATCCGCCGTCATTCGCCGATCCCGCGCCCGCCAAGCCGCCCGTAAATCCGCTCGTAAATCATGGCCTTACGAGTTCCGGCCTCGCGAATCATGCCGTGGAGTCTAGCACGGCAATTCAAGACCACGGCCCGCGGCGGCTGAGCCGGTCGGGACGCCGGCCAGAACAGCAAAAAAGGCAACAAAAAGGGCGGCCTGTTTGGGCCGCCCTTTTTTAGCTTGGATCGAAACGCCGGTTCAGTTCGGAACGGCCGCCTTCGGATTGGGCGGGAAGGCGGCGTTGCTGGCCTGGCCGCGCAGCAGGTCTTCCGCCATCTTGAGCGCCTTGTCATCCTTCTCGTCCGGCGGGACGTAGGACTGCGAGCCGGTCTGCTCGGGACCTGAGTCGCCGGAGAGATGGCCGCGCAGCGAAGCCTCGCCCTTGGAGTCGGTCTGCGACTTCAGATCGTCGGGTACGCTCTGCAGCACTTCGATGTCGGGCGTGATGCCCTTGGCCTGGATCGAGCGGCCCGACGGCGTGAAATAGCGCGCCGTGGTCAGCCGCAGCGCGCCATTGCCGGCGCCGAGCGGGATGATGGTCTGCACCGAGCCCTTGCCGAACGAGCGCGTGCCGACGAGCGTCGCGCGCTTATGGTCCTGCAATGCGCCGGCGACGATTTCCGATGCCGACGCCGAGCCGCCGTTGATCAAGACGATCACCGGCTTGCCTTTGGTCATG
The DNA here is from genome assembly GCA_963761185.1 of uncultured Alphaproteobacteria bacterium. Taxonomy (GTDB): domain Bacteria; phylum Pseudomonadota; class Alphaproteobacteria; order Rhizobiales; family Xanthobacteraceae; genus BOG-931. Next base: position 844,621 of record CAVXFY010000009.1, on the reverse strand, counting down.
TCGCCCGGCCGCGCGTTGAAGCGCTGGGTCTCTTCCGGATTGCGGCCGCGGGTCGACACGATCTCGCCCTTGTCGAGGAACGTATCCGACACCGAGATCGCCTGATCGAGCAAGCCGCCCGGATTGTTGCGCAGATCGACGATGTAGCCCTTGATCTTGTCGGCGCCGAGCTGATTGTTCAGATCGGTGATCGCCTGCTTCAGGCCGTCGGTGGTCTGCTCGTTGAACTGCGTGATACGGATGTAACCGACATCCTCGCCTTCGGGATGCGAGCGCACCGATTTGACGCGAATGACATCGCGCATGATCGACACTTCGATCGGCTTGTCGGAGCCCTTGCGCATGATGGTGAGCTTGATCTTGGTGTTGACCGGCCCGCGCATCTTGTCGACGGCCTGGTTCAAGGTGAGGCCCTGAACCTGATCGTCGTCGAGCTTGGTGATGATGTCGTTGGCCATGATGCCGGCCTTGGCGGCGGGTGTGTCGTCGATCGGCGCCACCACTTTCACCAAGCCGTCTTCCATGGTGACTTCGATACCGAGACCGCCGAACTCGCCGCGGGTCTGCACCTGCATGTCGCGGAAGCTTTTCGGATCCATGTAGCTCGAATGGGGATCGAGCCCGGCCAGCATGCCGTTGATCGCCAATTCGACGAGCTGGCTGTCGTCGGGTTTCTCGACATAGTCGGTGCGAACCCGCTCGAAGACGTCACCGAACAGATTGAGCTGCTTGTACGTGTCCGAAGCGGCCGCTCGCGCTGCCGAGCCGACCGACATCGAATAAGGCTGGGTCAGTGCCAGCGTCGCCAAGGCGCCGGCCACAGCACCGAGGAAAACCAGGGAAGTTTTGCGCATCATCCGCGAACCTTTTCGCCTTCGTTTGTAGCCCACCACGGGCTGGGATCGATGGGAGTGCCGTCCTTGCGGAACTCCACGTATAGAACCGATTGCTTGGGCATTGTCGTGACGCTCGCTGACGCTTGCGATGCATCACCCATCACCGCCACGGGCTCACCCGTTAGCACGAACTGGCCGAGATCGACGGAAATCCGTTCCATCCCCGCTAACAACACATGATACCCGCCGCCGGCGTTCAGGATCAAGAGTTGACCGTAACTCCGGAACGCCCCTGCATACACAACCCAACCATCACAAGGGGCCGTAATTTGGGCACCGGGGCGGGCGGCGATGGAAAGTCCCTTTTGAGTTCCACCGGCGCCGTCGGAACCGCCAAAGTCGCGGATTCGCGTGCCGTTTACCGGCAAAGGCATGTGTCCGCGCATATCGGCAAAGGCCACGGCAGGGGACAGCCGACCGGGATCGCCTAAGGCGGCGAGATTGGGCTTGGTCGCATCGTTTTCGATGGAGCGCGCCGAATCGCGTTTGGCGCGGGTGGCGGGATCGAGGTCCTGTTCGAGCTTGGCAATCAGATCCTTGATCGTATCGACCTGATGCGCGAGGTCGGCGGCGTGCTGGCGCTCGGTGTCGAGCGCCTGTTCGGCGACGGCCTGTTTCTTTTGCCGCTGGTCGATCAGCAGCGTCATGCGCAATTGCTCGCGGCCGAGCACTTCGATGTCGTTGGACAGCCGGTCGCGTTCGTCGACGATCTGCTTGCGGACGGCCAGCAGGTCGGAAAGGTCGCCGGCCAAGGCGTCGGCTTGCGCACGCATCTCCGGAACCACGGCACCGAGCGTGATCGCGGTGCGCACCGCTTGCAAGGCGTCTTCCGGCCGTACCATCAAAGCGGGCGGCGGCTGTCGGCCAATGCGTTGAAGCGCCGCCAGAATTTCGATGATCGTGCTGCGGCGCTCGGCGAGCGATTTCTGAAACAGCGCCTGCTTCTCGTCGAGCGGTCCAAGGCGCGCTTGCGTTCCGTCGATATTGGCTTCGACGTCGCGAATCTTCGCGGCGGTATCGATCAGTTGCTGATTGAACTTGCGGCGGTCATCGCTCAGCGCCTCGATCTCGATTTTGAGCTTGGCCTGGCTTTCCGCCGACCTGCGCTGCTTGGCCAGCGCCGCGCTCAGGTCCTGGTCGCGCTGCTTGAGCGCGCCGGCGCTGTCGGCCGGCGGCGCCGGCGTTTGTGACGCGGATGGAACTTGAGCAGGGGCTTGTGTAGGAGCATGTGCCGGAGCTTGTGCCGGCGCCGATTGCGCCAAAGCCGCCGAATTCTCTTCGAGATTCCAGCCGAGCAGCAGCGCCAATGCTAAAGCCGACCCGAGCACAAGCCGGGCGTCGGTGCGGAGCGACCGTCGGAGAATCATCGTGTTCAAGCTAGACGAGGGCCTCGGGAAGGCAAGACAAAGCGGCGGCCAAGAAGCACCATGGATGGACCTGAATAAGACCGGCTTTGGCGGAGGGTGTGCCCCAAGCGTCACAATTCGGTGATGCCGCATTAATTGTCGGAAAGCTTTCCTGAAAGCTCGCTGGGCGGTCGGGCCTCAGGCTCGGTGATAGGGGTGGCCGGCGAGGATCGTCCCGGCGCGATAAAGCTGTTCCAGCATCATCACCCGCACCAGCTGGTGCGGCCAGGTCGCGGCGCCGAAAGCGAGCCTGAGCTTGGCGCGTTGGCGCAGGCTTTCCGCCAAGCCGTCGGCGCCGCCGATGATAAAGCAGGCCGCCGGCCGGTCCTCGCCGCGCCAGCGCTGCAAGAGCGCTGCGAGCGTCGCGCTGTCGAGGTTCTCGCCGTGCTCGTCGAGGATGGCGACCACCGCCCGCTCGGGAATGACGGTGGCGATCGCGATCGATTCCTCGGTGCGCCTGCGCTCGACGTCCTGGGCGCGGCTCTCGCGAATTTCAACGATCTCGATCTCACGAAGGCCGAATGAGCGGCCGACCGCTTCGGCGCGATTGCGATAGGTGGCTACGAGCTCGCGTTCGGGGCCTTGTTTCAGGCGGCCGACCGCAGCGATGAGAATGCGCATGAGGGCCACACGAAGATCGGCCGCAAAAGACCGTAAAAGACCGCAAAAGATAAAGACGGTCGGCGATAATGACAAAGCGACGACAACAACAACCGAAGCCAAAAACAACCGCAAGGGCAAAACGCCCAGCAATGAAAATCCATCGATCCCGCGAGCCGCCGTATCCGAGAAAATCAGATACTGGCGCTAACTCTCAGCTCGCGCGCTGGGCCTTGTTGCCCGACGCCCACATCTTTTCGAGATTGTAGAAGTCTCGAACTTCCGGACGGAAGACGTGAACGACGACGTCGCCCGCGTCGATCAGCACCCAATCGCAATGCGGCATGCCTTCGACACGCGTGCGAACGCCAGCTTTGTGCAAATCCTCGACCACCCTGTCGGCCACCGATCCGACATGGCGCTGCGACCGGCCGGAGGACACGACCATGTAGTCGCCGATTGATGATTTGTTGCGAAGATCGATGGTGAGGGTGTTCTCCGCCTTCATGTCGTCGAGGCGGGAGAGGATCAGACTGAGGATCTCCTCGGCGTTAGCACGCATTCTGGAGACCGCTTCGGGCTCGCGACGTTCGGCCCGGGAGATTACAACTGTGGACAGGGCGTTTTATCCTTTCGCTCCAAGATCGTGACAGCAAGTTTAAGTGTCGCTCCAAGATTCCCTTGTCGCTCCGTACTGTCTTTGTCGCCGCAAGGGTTCCTGACCGACTGTTCCTACTCCGCCAATAACCCCGGTCACCGAATCCGAGGCTCCCTTAAGATAGTCACGGCGAGTTAATAGTTTCAACCTTTTTGCTTTAACCAAATGTCACGCCGCAAGGCCGCAAGGGTTCCGTCGAACGTCATTTGGACGCACGCCAGGCGCGCGCGGCGCGCAACGCCGTCGACGACAAGGGCGATTTCAGCCCGTGCAAATAGAGCCAGGCCGGCGGCTTGCGCCCGGCAAGACTTCGCGCCGCCGTTTCCGGAATGCGGGCCCAGGCCAAGGTGTTGCCGGCAACGCCCGCGGCCGAATAGAGACTTGGCCCGAGCCGATCGACCACCGCAATCGGCACTAGCCTGGCGATATCGCGCCAGCGCTGCCAGCGATGGAAGTGGCGCAGATTGTCGGCGCCCATGATCCAGACGAATTGCACGCCCGGACAGCGCTGCACGAGATAATTGATGGTCTGAAAGGTGTAATTGGTGCCGAGATCGGCTTCGAGGTCGGTGACGTCGATGCGCGGATGATGGGCGAGCGCGCGCGCAGCCGCGACCCGCTGGCTAAGCGGCGTCAGGCCGTGGGTATCCTTGAGCGGATTGCCGGGCGTCACCAGCCACCATACGCGGTCGAGACCGAGCCGCCGCATCGCCAACAGACAGGCGGCGCGGTGCGCCGCATGTGGCGGATCGAAGGTACCGCCGAACAGGCCGATGCGCATGCCGCGCGCGTGCGGAGGTAGGACGACACGGCCGAGACCGCGGCCAAGGGCACGATCGTTTGGCCGCGCGTCGGCCGCGCGCACAGGAGGGAACTCGCAATTCATGGCCTTTGAAAAAAATCCCCCTCCCGACACGTCGGCAGAGTTATTTGCTTGAGCATGATCCGTTGCGAAAACCGGAATCTACTTTTCGGGATCATGCCGTCACGGCCGCGTCTGCCCGCTGCCACGTATGCGATATTTGAAACTGGTGAGCTGCTCGACCCCGACCGGGCCGCGCGCATGCATCCGCCCGGTGGCGATGCCGATCTCGGCGCCGAAGCCGAACTCGCCGCCGTCTGCGAATTGCGTCGAGGCATTGTGCAGCACGATCGCCGAATTGACTTCGCGCAGGAATTTCTCTGCGGCCCGTTTGTCCTCGGTCACGATCGCGTCGGTGTGGTGCGAGCCGTAACGCTCGATATGCGCAATCGCGTCGTCGACGCCGTCGACCACGCCTGCGGTCAAGATCGCGTCGAGATATTCGGTGCCCCAATCGGCTTCGCTCGCCGGTTTGACGCGGCGATCGGCGGCCTGCACCGCGGCATCGCCGCGGATCTCGCAGCCGGCGTCGAGCAGCATGGTCAGAAGCGGTTTGAGGAATTTTTCGGCGCCTGAGCGATCGACCAGAAGCGTCTCCGCCGCGCCGCACACGCCGGTGCGGCGCATCTTGGCATTGAGCACGATCTTCTTCGCCATCGCGAGCTTGGCTTTCTTGTCGACATAGACGTGACAGACGCCTTCGAGATGGGCGAAGACCGGGATGCGCGCTTCCTTCTGCACGCGCTCGACCAGTCCCTTGCCGCCGCGCGGCACGATCACGTCGAGCGCGCCGTTCAACCCGCCGAGCATCATCCCGACCGCCTCGCGGTCGCGCGTCGGCACGAGCGTGATGGCCGCCGGCGGCAGTCCGGCTTCGGTCAGGCCCTCGACCAGGGCTGCGTGGATGGCGCGGCAGGAGCGAAAGCTCTCCGAGCCGCCGCGCAGGATCGCGGCATTGCCGGCCTTGAGGCACAGCGCGCCGGCGTCGGCGGTGACATTGGGCCGGCTCTCGTAAATCACGCCGATGACGCCGAGCGGCACCCGCACGCGCTCGATGCGCATGCCGTTCGGCCGCCGCCACGATCCCATGACGGTGCCGACCGGGTCCTTGAGCTTGCGGATCACGTCCAGTCCCGCCGCCATCGCCTCGACGCGCGCGGCATCGAGCGACAGCCGGTCGAGGAAGGCCGGCGTCGCACCGCCCGATTTCGCCTCGGCCTGATCTTCGGCATTGGCGTTGCAGGATCGTCTTGCGCGAACGGCGCACCGCTTTGGCCATGGCGAGCAGCGCCCGGTTCTTCTGTGCCGCGGGGGCAAGCGCGAGCACGCGCGCGGCGTCACGCGCCTCCTGGGCGATGCCGCGCATCAACGAGTCGAGATTGGAGTCGAGCTTGGCGTCAAGCTTGACCCCGACCTTTCCCGAGCCGGCAATTGCCTTCAGCGGGGCATTCATCGGAGCCTCGATTGCGGCCTGCAGGCTGCCTCCCGGCACCGTCATGGCCTTGATCCGTCGCGCATTCGGGCAACTTTCTAACACGTCCGTTCCGGTCCGGCGAGGCGGCTTCCCGGACCTTTCTCTGGCTCCTTTATGGCCGGCCTTTTACCGAGTTTCCCACAGTGATTCACAGCATTTCGCGGGGCCGTCACAGTCTTCGAGGAACGTGAGGAAAGTGATTGACGTTGCTAATTTGTCTCCCACGGATGAGAGGGTGTGCCATGCATTTATCGCTGAGCCGTCAGACGAGCCGCCTGCCCAAACGGTTCCCGGTCGGTACAACCTATGTCGTCGAAGGGCGCGGCGGCGAAGACGGCAATTTACGCGTATTCTCACGCTATGTGGTGCTGCCCAACGGGCAGCGCATCAATCTGGGTGCCGATCTCGGCAGTTCCGCCCCGTCGCGGGCCCGGCGCCCGCGAGTCCGTGGTGAGAACTCTAATCAAACTGGCGGAAAACGGCGCGAAGTTACGTCGAAGAAAATTATCGCGGGTGGTGGAACGTCCAGGCGACATCGTCGTTGACGTGTCGGACGCCGGGCGAAGCCCCCCAGCCCCTCACCCTCAATCACCCGGCGTCGAGCCCCGGCCGCGTTAGCGGCCGGGGCTCCCTCTTTTTTCTAGTCCCGGACCACCAGATCGTCGCGGTGGATCATCTCGGACCGGCCGCCAAAGCCCAATATTGTATCAATATCGGCAGACGAGCGGCCTCTGATCTTCTGCGCGTCCTCGGCGTCGAAAGCGCTCAGGCCCCGCCCGATCTCGGCGCCGTCGGGGCCGCGGATCACCACCGCATCGCCGCGGGCGAATTCGCCTTCGACCTTCACGACCCCGACCGGGAGCAGGCTGTTGCCCCGGCGTAGCGCTGCTACGGCGCCGGCGTCGATACCGAACGTGCCTTTGGGCTCGAGCGAGCCGGCAATCCATTTCTTGCGCGCCGTCACCGGGTTCGCGCTGGTGAGGAACCAGGTGCAGCGCGCTCCTTTGGCGATGGCGTCGAGCGGATGTTCGACAAGACCGGAGGCGATGACCATGTGGGTGCCGGCGCCGGTCGCGATCTTGCCGGCTTCGATCTTGGTCGCCATGCCGCCGCGCGAGAGATCCGAACCGGCCGATCCCGCCATGGCTTCGATCTCCGGCGTGATGCGCTCGACCAATGGAATGTGCCGCGCCGAGGCGACGGTTGCCGGCGGCGCATCGTAGAGGCCGTCGATGTCGGACAAGCAGCACCAAGAGATCGGCGCTCACCATGGTGGCGACGCGCGCGGCGAGGCGGTCGTTGTCGCCATAGCGAATCTCGGTGGTCGCGACGGTGTCGTTCTCGTTGATGACCGGCACCGCGCGCCAGTCCAGAAGCTTGTCGATGGTCGAGCGCGCATTGAGGTAGCGCCGCCGCTCTTCGGTGTCGCCGAGCGTGACCAGCACTTGGCCGGCGGTGATGGCGCGCCGCGACAGCGCTTCGGTCCAGGTGCGCGCCAGCGCAATCTGGCCGACGGCGGCGGCCGCCTGGCTTTCCTCAAGCTCAAGACGTCCGGGCGGCAATTTGAGCACGGTGCGGCCGAGTGCGATGGCGCCCGACGACACCACCAAAACGTCGCGCTTGCCGCCGTGAAGCGTCGCGAGGTCGGCGATCAGCGATTCCAACCAGGCTTCCTTGAGCCGGCCGGCCTGCGCGTCCACCAGCAATGAGGAGCCGACCTTGACGACGATGCGGCGGAAGTCGGCGAGCCGAGGCGTCTTCATGAGGGACGTTTAAGCGGGAGGAGCGGGCAGGCCAAGAGGGCAGGTCGAGCGGCGGCGAAAAACCAAGCCAAATTCAGGACTTCGCGGAGGTTAAAGCTCGGCTTCGTTTTGCAATTGCTCTTTGTTTTCCAGGCAATAATAGCCCGACAGCCGGCTCACCAATTTACGGCGCTTCCAATCGTTGAGAATGCGGCTGACATTCTCGCGCGCGATGCCGGCCATGGCGGCGAGGTCGCTCTGGCCGATCTTTTGGCGAATGACGATGCGGCCCGAGCCGACATCCTGGCCGAAGTCCTGCGCCAGTTCGAGGAGCGTACAGGCGACGCGGCCGCGCAACGGCAAGAAACTTCCGGCCGCGATCACCGCGTCGGTTTCACGCAAGCGCGTGGCGAGCAGCGTCACCAGCGACTTGTAGATTTCCGGATGCTTCTTGGTGAAATCCTCGAACGCCGCGCGGCTGAGAAACGAGAGGTCGGAGTTGCGGACCGCCACCACCGAAGCCGACCGCGGCAGACCGTCGATGATCGACAGCTCGCCGACGATCGCGCCCCGGCCGAGAAACGCGAGAATGCGCTCCGTGCCGGACCGCGACATCATCGTGACTTTAAGGAGCCCGTCCTCGACCCGATAGCAGCCGTCGCCGGCATCGCCGGCGAGGAACAGAACTTCTTCGGCGGCAAGCTGCTTCGGCGTCGCGCTGCCGAAGAGGTCCGCCGAAAGATGTTCGGGCAAGCCTGATAGCAGGCTCGGATTCGTACGCGTGGGTGGCATGTTGGTGTGACGGACGCGCCTGTTGTCGCGTATTTCTGCTCTGAACCGGTCCCCGGGTCGGCGCCGCAACAATGCGGCAGAAACGGCGGAAGCGCAATTGCCGGGACCCTGTAATTGCTCGAGGGTCTGTTATGACGCCGCGATTGAATGGGTTTGCGGGCTTTAAGTTTTTGAACGCGTGTGAACTTTCCAAAAATTTTCCGCGATTTCCATTGCCGCCGACCGGCAGCGACGACGTCGATGCTCACGCAAACTAAAAGCCCGCCCAGGGGGGACTGGGCGGGCTGTATGACCCCTGCTTGAGGGCCATCGGGGTGTATGGGGACCGATTTACACCCTCGGACGTCACAGGTCATCGGGGGCGTCGGGGGGGGCCGACCTGATGACGTCCAATCATTTGGTAAAATTAGGCCGTTCCGCATTTTCGCGAAGTGACAGGTATCACATAAAGTCACTTTGGCTTAAGTGACTGTAATTCATAAATTATTCGTCTCGCAAAGGGGCGCGGCATGGCAAAAAACGGCGATTGTGCCGGCACCGGTCGTGGGGCGGCGCCGGATGGGGCCTTGGTCGCAGGTCTTGGCCCTAGGCTTTGGGCGCGCGGATCTCGACGCCGGCGCGCTTTTCCAGCGGCTGCACGATCTGCGTGATGTCCTTGTCGGGGCCGAGCTCGTCGCAGGTGAGCTTGAACAAAGCGGCCACCGATTCGATCACATCGCTCGACAGACCGAGCGCCTTCGCTTCCGAGAGAAACAGATTGACGTCTTTGAGCATGAGGCCCGCGGTAAAGCCCTGATTGAATTTGCGCGTCACCACGACGTCGGGAAATTTTTGTTCGGTCGCGGTGCTGCGGCCGGAACTGACATTGATTACTTCGAGCATGACGCGCGGATCGAGACCCGCCTTGACGCCCATCAGGATCGATTCCGAAGTCGCGGCCATGGCGGCGGCGGAGAGCACATTGTTGCAGAGCTTCATCGTCTGGCCTGCACCCGGTTTCTCGCCGATGAAGAAAAATTTACCGATCACTTTCAGCGCCGGCTCGACGGCCTCGACATCGGCGCGCGGGCCGGACGCCATCACCGCAACCGTGCCTTTCTCGGCGCCGGCAACGCCGCCCGACACCGGCGCGTCGATCTGCACGATGTCGCGCGCGCCGAGCGCCTTGAAGATGCGCTGCGCCATCACCGAGCCGGTGGTCGAGAGATCGACGAAGCGGCGCACCTTTTTGCCCTCGATCACGCCGTCGGGCCCGGTCGCGACTTTGAGCACGATGTCGGGCGTCGGCAGGCTCGCCATCACGGTCTCGACCATGTCGGCGACTTCCTTCGGCGAACGGGCGGCGACCGCGCCCTTCGCCGCGAGATCGCCGATCGCCTCCTGGCGGGTGTCGTAGACGATGACCTTGTGCCCGGCCTCGATCAGCCGCCGCGCCATGTGCGCGCCCATATTGCCGAGGCCGATGAAGCCGATGTCCATGGACGTTCTCCCAATTGTTTTGGGCGATCTTAATACGATCGCGGCAGGCCGAGCACGTGCTCGGCGATATAGGACAGCACCAGATTGGTCGAGATCGGTGCCACGGTATAGAGCCGGGTCTCGCGGAATTTGCGCTCGATATCGAATTCCTCGGCGAAGCCGAAACCGCCGTGGGTCTGCACGCACATATCGGCTGCAGCCCAGGACGCTTCGGCGGCAAGATGCTTCGCCATATTGGCTTCGGCGCCGCAATCCTTGCCGGCTTCGTACAGCGAGGCCGCCTCGCGCACCATCAATTCAGCGGCGCGCATGTTGATGTAGCTTCGCGCAATCGGAAACTGCACGCCCTGGTTCTGGCCGATCAGCCGGCCGAACACGACGCGCTCGCCGGCATAGGCGACAGCCTTTTCGATGAACCATTTGGCGTCGCCGATACATTCGGCGGCGATGAGAATGCGCTCGGCATTCATGCCTGAAAGAATGTAACGAAAGCCCATGCCTTCGTCGCCGATCAGGGTGTCGGCGGGCACCCGCATGTTCTCGAAGAACACTTCGGTGGTCGCGTGATTCATCATGGTGCGGATCGGCCTGATGGTCAGGCCCTTGCCCTTCACCTCGCGCATGTCGACGAGAAACACCGAAAGGCCGCCGGTGCGCGATGTCGCCTGGTCGCGCGGCGTGGTGCGGGCAAGCAGCAGCATCAGATCGGAGTACTCGGCGCGCGATGTCCAGATCTTCTGGCCGTTGATGATGTAGTGGTCGCCGTCGCGGACCGCCGTGGTGCGCAGACTGAGCGTGTCGGTGCCCGAGGTCGGCTCGGTGACGCCGAAGGCTTGCAGGCGCAATTCACCGCGCGCGATGCCGGGCAGGTAGCGCGCCTTCTGGGCTCCGCTGCCGTGGCGGAGCAGGGTGCCCATCGTATACATCTGCGCGTGGCACGGCGCGCCGTTGCAGCCCGAGGCCTGGATCTCTTCCATGATCGCTGCGGCCGCCGTCATGGTCAGTCCGCTGCCGCCGTATTCTTCGGGGATCAATGCCGCGAGAAATCCGGCCTTGGTCAGAGCGGCGACAAACTTTTCCGGATAGGCGCGCTCGCGATCGAGCGCGCGCCAATATTCGCCGGGAAATTCCTTGCATAGCGCGTGCACGGCGTCACGGATCGGAACAAGATCGCCTTGCGATGCGGCGGCCATCACACCGGATCCCACGAGAACACGTCGCTCGAACGGTCGAGCGGCGTGAACGAGGCCGCGAATGCGCCCTTGAGCTGCTTGTCGAGCTTTTCCGGCGTCCAGCCGTCGGAGCGCTGCAGCGTGCGGATCGGGCGCGTCTGGTTGAACAGATAAATCTCGTTGTTGCGCACCGAGAAAATCTGTCCGCTGATGCCGGTGGCCTTGTCGGAGCTGAGATAGACCACCAACGGTGCGATCTTTTCCGGCGTCATTTCGCGAAACGCGGCGATGTGGGCCTTTTCTTCTTCGGTCTCGGCCGGGATCGAATCGATCATCCGCGTAAAGGCGAACGGCGCGACGCAATTCGAGCGCACGTTGGAGCGCGCCATGTCGAGCGCGATGCCGCGCGACAGGCCGACAATGCCCATCTTGGCCGCCATGTAATTGGCCTGGCCGAAATTGCCGACCAGACCCGACGTCGACGTCATGTGCACGTAACTGCCGGAATTCTGCTCGCGAAACTGCGTGGCGCAGGCGCGGCTCATCAGGAAGCTGCCATGCAGATGCACGGTGATGACGTCGGACCAATCCGACCAGCTCATGCGATGGAAAATACGGTCGCGCAGGATGCCGGCATTGTTGACCAGGATGTCGACCCGGCCGAAGGTTTCGAGCGCGGTCTCGACGATCTTTTCGGCATTGCCCGGCTCGCTGATCGACAGCGTCGAGGCGATGGCCTTGCCGCCCGACTTGGCGATTTCGTCGACGACGGCGTGCGCCGGACTGGCATCGGCGCCGATGCCGTCAAGCGACGCGCCGATGTCGCAGACCACGACATGGGCGCCTTCCTGCGCCATCAAGAGTGCGATGCCGCGGCCAATGCCACGTCCCGCACCGGTGACGATGGCGACCTTGCCCGCGACGATATTCGGCATGCGCTCAGTTTCCCCAGACCTCTCGGGCGACCTCCCCGATCATGCGCAGCTTGGCCCATTCTTCGTCCTCGGCCAATACGTTGCCTTCCTCGGTCGAAGCGAAGCCGCATTGCGGCGACAGGCACAATTGGTCGAGATCGGTGAACTTGGCCGCTTCCTCGATGCGGCGCTTGATCGTGTCTTTGGATTCCAGCGTTCCGGTCTTGGTCGTGACCAAGCCGAGCACCGCGAGGCGGCCCTTTTGCAGGCGCCTGAGCGGCTCGAAGCCGCCGGCGCGCTCGGTATCGTATTCCATGAAATAGCCGTTCACCTTGATGCGGTCGAACAGCACTTCCTGCATGGCGTCGTAGCCGCCCGCGCCCATGAAGGTCGATTTGTAGTTGCCGCGGCACAGATGCATCGTCACCGTCATGTCGGACGGGATATCCGAGATCGCGACATTGATCAGATCGCCGTAGAGCGGACCGAGCGCGTCGGGATCGTCGCCGCGGTCCTTCATCTGCGCCCGGTATTTCGGGTCGCACAGCATGGCGATGAAGACCTCGTCGAGCTGCAGATAGCGGCAGCCGGCATCGGCGAAGGCGCGCACGGCCTTCTTGTAGGCCTGGCCGAGGTCCTCGAACATCTTGTCGGTCTTGGGATAGACCGCCTTGTTGATCGGGGTCGGCGTCGGGCGGCCATAGAGCGCCGACGGTGCTGGGATCGTCATCTTCGGCGTGCGCGTCGTATTGGCTTTGAGAAACTTGAAATGCTCGATCATCGGATGGCTGGAAAAGCCGATCTTGCCCGTGACCTGCACACCCTCGTTGCGCGTCGTCACCGCGGCAAACGCGATGCCGGTATTCATGACGTGGCGTTCGACGCCGTCGAGGCCCCAGAGAAAATCGAGATGCCACCACGAGCGGCGGAATTCGCCGTCGGTGATCGACTGCAGGCCGGCCGCTTCCTGTTTGCCGATGACAGATTTGATCTCGCGGTCCTCGACGGCTTTCAGCGCCGCGGCATCGATCTCGCCCTTGGCATGCTGCTCGCGCGCCTGTTTGAGCGCGGCGGGGCGCAGCAGGCTGCCGACGTGATCGGCGCGGAACGGCGGTTTTGTTCGTTAACTCATTGCTTCACTCCCGTTGTGCGTCAGCGGCCCCAGACTTCGTCTGCCAGTTCGACAATCATCCGCAGCTTCGCCCATTCCTCGTCTTCGGCGAGCACATTGCCTTCCTCGGTGGACGCAAAGCCGCATTGCGGCGACAGGCAGAGCTGATCGAGCGGAATAAATTTCGTCGCCTCGTCGATCCGCCGCTTGATGGCGTCCTGGGATTCCAAGGTGCCGTTTTTCGAAGTCACGAGCCCGAGCACGACGGTCTTGCTCTTCGGTACGAAGCGCAGCGGCTCGAAGCCGCCGGCGCGTTCCGAGTCGTATTCCATGAAATAGCCGTGCACGTTGATCGCATTGAACAGCATCTCGGCCACCGGCTCGTAGCCGCCCGAGGCGACGAAGTTCGAGCGGAAATTGCCGCGGCACAGATGCATGGTGATGGTCATGTCGGAAGGAATGCCGGCAATCGAGGCATTGATCATCTTGGCATAGGCGGCCGGCAGCGTTGCCGGGTCCTCGCCGCGGTCGGCGATCTGCTTGCGCAGCGTCGGATCGCACAGATAAGTCAGATTGACCTCGTCGAGCTGCAGATAGCGGCAGCCGGCCTCGGCGAAGCCGTGCACCACCTTGCTGTAGGACTGGCCGAGGTCGCGGTAGAAATCCTCCATCGCCGGATACAGCTTTTCCGGCACCGCGTCGCGGCCGTAGCGGAAATGCAGCGACGACGGCGAGGGGATCGTCATCTTCGGCGTTTGTTTGGTATGCGCCTTCAAGAACTTGAAATGCTCGATCATCGGATGCGGCTTGTAGCCGCCGAGCTTGCCGATGACGCGGAGCAGAACCTGCCGCGGCTGCGGGCCGCTCGAGGCAAATTTGACTTTGCGTTCGCCGGCATAGGACTCGACATTGTCGAGCTGTTCGAGGAAATCGATGTTCCAGGAAATGCGGCGGTACTCGCCGTCGGTGACCGATTTCAGCCCCACCTCTTCCTGCTTCTTGATCACGCCCTCGATTTCGCGATCCTCGATCGCCTTGAAGGCCTCGGCGCCGAGCGCGCCGCTTGCGCGCTTCTCGCGCGCCTCCTTCAGCGCCGCGGTGCGCAACAGAGAGCCGACATGGTCGGCGCGGAACGGCGGCTTAGTTCGTTGCATTCTCAACCCCATACTTCATCTGCCAACTCCACGATCATGCGCAGCTTCGCCCATTGCTCGTCTTCGGCGAGGACATTGCCTTCCTCGGTCGAGGCGAAGCCGCATTGCGGCGACAGGCACAATTGATCGAGCGCGACATATTTGGTCGCTTCGTCGATGCGCCGCTTGATGTCGTCCTTCTTCTCGAGCTTGCCGCTTTTCGAGGTGACGAGCCCGAGCACCAGCTGCTTCTTGCCGCGCGGAAAGAAGCGCAGCGGCTCGAAGCCGCCGGCGCGCTCAAAATCGTATTCGAGGAAATAGCCGTCGAGCGCAGTATGCGCGAGCAGCTGCTCGGCGACGAATTCGTAGCCGCCCGACGCGATGAAGGTCGAGCGGAAATTGCCGCGGCAGGAATGCATGGTGATCGCCATGTCGGCGGGCTTGCCGTCGAGCGCCAGATTGGTCAGCCGCGCATAAAGCTGCGGCAGCGCGTCCGGATCGTCGCCGCGGCCGCGCGATTGCACGCGCTCGTTGGGATCGCACACCATCGCCCAGGCGGTGTCGTCGAGCTGCAGATAGCGGCAGCCGGCGTCATAGAAGGCGCGGATGGTGGCGCGATAGGCCTTAGCCACGTCGTCGAAAAACACATCGAGATCGGGATAGATCTCTTTGCTGATCGACGCGCGGCCTTGGCGGAAATGGAAAGTCGACGGCGCCGGGATCGTCATCTTCGGCGTGACGCGGGTGTGGCTTTTGAGAAACTTGAAATGGTCCAGCATCGGATGGCCGGAAAAGCCGATCCTGCCGGTGATCTTGATGCCCTCGGCCTTGGTCTGCACGCCGTGAAATTTGATGCCGCCTTCGGTCGAATAGGGCGTCACGCCGTCGAGGCCGCGGAAGAAATCGAAATGCCACCACGAGCGGCGGAATTCGCCGTCGGTCGCGAGCTTCAGCCCGACGCCTTCCTGCTTCTTGATGACGGTCTCGATCTCGCGATCCTCGACCGTCTTGAGCTCGGCGGCTTTGATTGCGCCCTGCGCGAATTTCGCGCGCGCTTCTTTCAGCGCGGCGGGGCGCAGCAGGGAGCCGACATGATCGGCGCGGAATGGCGGTGCCGTACGCTGCATGGTGTCCTCCTCCGGTTCCTCGGCGCGCGCGCGCTTCGACTTTGTTTTCCGAGACTTTCTTGCTCGTGATGTGAAGCTGTCGCGGCGGGCTGGATCGGATTTAGCAGCGCGGCAGAGCAGGTGTAAATGCCATTGCGCGGGCGGCGGCGAGCGGAGACACTCGCCAAATGCATGGTGAACTATTTGCATAATGGAAAAGGAGTGGGATCGTGCCCCCGCAGTTGAGGCTTTACGAAGACATCCTAGCGAACGGAAATGCGGCGTCGTTGCCGGCCGCGCCCCGCATGATTTTTGTCGCGCACGGATCGGCGACGATCGCGGATCGCGCGCTGAAGGCCGAGGAGGCCTTCAGCGGCGAGGGCGCCGTCACGCTCAAGGCCGGCACCGAGGGCGTCACACTGTGGCGCTGGGAACTCGCGCCGGCCGGTGCCGCCATGACGGCGCCCGGTATACACACGCGCGAAAAACTCTCCGCGTCGCTCGACACGCTGCCTAAGGGCGAGCTGCTGCTGCGCGGCGACAGCGTCGCCTTTCCGCCGGGCGGCTGCGCCTATCTGCATCGGCATCAGGGTCCCGGCACGCGCTGCGTCTTCGAAGGGGCCATCCGCATCGACACCCACGGCAAATCGACGTCCTACGGCCCGGGCGGCGCCTGGTACGAAACCGGTCCCGATCCGGTCTTCGCGCAGGCATCCGCGGACAGGCCGACACGCTTCATCCGCGTCATGGTTCTGCCGCGCGCGCTCATCGGCAAAAGCTCGATCGAATATCTCAACGAAGAGGACAAGACGAAGCCGAAGTCGCAAAGCTACAAGCTCTACGCCGACATGCCGATTGCGACGGTGGGTGCCTGACTGTGTTCCGTCACCCTGAGGTGGCCGCGAAGCGGCCCTCGAAGGGCGACGGCCCCGGCGCCTCGGCTGGCATCCTTCGAGGCTCGCTGCGCTCGCACCTCAGGATGACGGATCGTGTGACGAAACTCACAGCGGTTTGTAGCCGCGCTCCATGTCGACGTCGATGAGCATCGACGTGTTGCTCGCAAGCGCCTTGCCGATCAGATCGGTCGCGTCATGTACCGTCTTGGCGCGGTGGGCGTCGATGCCGAGGGCATGTGCCAGCCCGACGAAGTCGATCGCCGGATCGTTGAGCTCCATGCCGACGAAGGTGTCGGCCTGTTCGGCGAGCCCGCGCAGCATGACGAGCCGTTGTTTCAAGATGCGATAGCTCGTATTGTTGAAGATCACCCAGACGATCGGCAGCCGGTAGCGCGCCGCGGTCCACAGGCCCTGGATCGTGTACATGGCGCTGCCGTCGCCGACCAGCGCCACCACCGGCCGGTCGGGCAAAGCGAGCTTGACGCCGATCGCGGCCGGCAGACCCCAGCCGATGCCGCCGCCGCGCAAGCCGTAAAAGCTCTGCGCGTCGTCGCTGTTGATCAGCGAGCGTGCGCCGGGCGCCGACGATAGGATTTCCTCGATCACCACGGCGTCCTTCGGCAGCATGGCGCCGATCGCTTCGAGGAGCGCCAGCGGCTGCACCGGAGTCTTGCCGGCCATCGCGCGGGCCTTGGCGCGAAACGCCTCGCGGTCTTTCTTGTTGGCCTCGGTGATGGATTTCAGCCGCGCCGCCGCGGCGCTCTTTTCGCCCGTGCTCATGCGCGCGGCGACAGCGGCCGTAATGTCCGGCAGCGTCGCCTTCGGATCGCCGAGGATCGCAACCTGCGCCGGATAATTCTTGCCGATCTGCCATGGATCGGTGTCGAGATGAATAAGCTGCAGGCCCGCGGGCCACGGATCGATACTCGAGGTCAGCGACCAGGTGAACAGGTCGCCGCCGACGGAAAACAGCAGATCGTGCTTGTCGAGCACTTCGCGCACGCCTGACTGCGAGCGCGTCATCGATCCGCAATAGAGCGGATGCGACGCCGGGAACGACGCGGTGTTCGGAATGAACTCGACATAGACCGGCGCGCCGACGGCTTCCGCGAGTGCGGCGAGCTCCTTGTGCGCGCGGCTCTGCGCCACGGCGTCGCCGGCGATGATGACCGGGCGCTCGGCCCTGGCGAGCAGTTCGGCGGCGGCGGCGACCGCTTCCGCATCGCCGCGCATGCGCGGCGCGATGCGCGTCGGTTCGAGCAGATCGATATCGGCATCGGTCTTCAAGATGTCGCCCGGCAGCGACAGGAATACCGGCCCGGTCGGCGGCGCCAGCGCCGTCTTCACCGCGCGATGCACGTAGCGCGGCAGGTCCTCGGCGCGCTGCACCTCGGCGGCCCATTTGACGAAAGGCCGCGCCAAGGTCGGCAGGTCAGCGGTCAGCACCGGCTCGGTGACGACATATTCGAGATCCTGCTGGCCCGCGGTGACCAAGACCGGCGCGTTCGCTTTCGCCGCGTCGTAGAGCATGCCCATGGCATTGCCCAGCCCCGGCGCGACGTGAAGATTGAGCACCGCGAGATTGCCGGACGCCTGCGCGTAGCCGTCCGCCATCGCCATCAGGGCGGCTTCCTGGAGGCCGAGGATGTAGCGGATGTCGTGCTCGACCGCGAAAGCATCCATCAGCGGCAATTCGGTGGTGCCGGGATTGCCGAACATCACCGTGACGCCCTCCTGCTTGAGCAGATCGAGAAACGCGCGTTTTCCGGACATCACGGGCAAGACTTCCTCCTGTCGGGCTTGTTCTCGGGAGGATGATAGCAATTGTCTTGAACCTTGATCCACGCGTCATGGCCGGGCTCGTCCCGGTCATCTCGATAAAACGGTACCGAGTTCGGAATCTTGAATTCAATAAATCGGGATGTCCGGCATAAAGCCGGGCATGACGACGGAAAATGGTCATGTGAGGAAAAACGCTGGTGCCGCGGAAGGGATTCGAACCCCCGACCCCCGCATTACGAATGCGGTGCTCTACCGGCTGAGCTACCGCGGCTGACCAGCGGTATGCCGTCGTAATACCCGGAAACTGTAAACGCAAGAAGTACTGCCGGGCGCTCCAGCCGGCTTTTTGGACCGCTCGAAACCCGATTTGGCTGAATTTCATTCTGGCCGAGGGTGTCCCGCAACCGCTATAGAGCGGCGATCCGAAAAAGCGTTTTTGGGAGCGCCCTTCTGCCGAGTATCACCGAGCCCGCGCGCGACACGCCGATTTTCGGCGAATTCGAGATCGTCGTTCTGGGCGGCGGCCCTGCCGGTATTGCCGCGGCGGCCGCGGCCGGTGCGCTTGGGCGCAAAGTCCTTCTGATCGAACGCTACGGCTTCCTCGGCGGCATGGGTACGGCCGCGGGCGTGACCAATTTCTGCGGCCTGCACGCCAATGTGCACGGCGATATCCGCCAGGTCGTGCACGGCGTCGCCGACGACATCCTCGGCCGTATCGACGCGCTCGGCGGCGTCAACGCGCCGCATCTGATCTTCGGCAAGACCATGGCGCAGGCCTACGACACCGCGGCCTATAAATGCGCGGCCGACGATCTCCTCGCCGCGCGCAAGGTGGAGGTGCTGTTTCATGCGCTCGCTGCGGGCGCCGCCAAGGACTCCACTGTAAACGACGCGCGGATCGAAGCGCTTCTGATCGAGACCAAATCCGGCCGCATGGCGGTGCGCGCGGAGATGTTCATCGATTGCTCCGGCGACGGCGATCTGGCGAGCTTTGCCGGCGCGCCGTTTGAAATCGGCGATGCCGACGGCAACATGCTCTATCCGACCATGATGTTTCGCTTGAACGGCGTCGATCCGCAGGCCGCGGGCGAAGCGTGGAAGACCATTCCCGCCTTGATGGATGAGGCCGAGAAGCGCGGCGTGCGCTTTCCGCGCAAAGGCGCGATCGTGCGGCCGATGAAGCACGAGAGCGAATGGCGCGTGAACGTCACGCAGCTCAAGACCGGCAACGGCCGCGCCATCGACGGCACCGATGCGCGCGAATTGAGCGCAGGCGAAAGCGAAGGCCGCCGCCAGGCTCTGACCTTCTTCGAATTCCTCAAAGCCAATGCGCCGGGCTTCGCCGGCGCCTATGTCGTCGATATCCCGCCGCAACTCGGCATCCGCGAAACCCGCCGCGTCACTGGCCGCTACAGCCTCACCCGCAATGACGTGATTTCCTGCGCCAGTTTTGCCGATACGATCGGCGTCAACGGCTGGCCGATCGAGGCCCATGTCGCGGGTGACGTGGTGTGGGAGTGGCCGGATATTCCTGGCTCGCGCGGCTTCAATCATCTGCCGTACCGCATGCTGCTGCCGCTCAAGATCGATAATCTGCTCGTGGCCGGCCGCTGCGCGTCGATGACGCATGAAGGCCAGTCGGCCGCGCGCGTCTCTGGCGCCTGTTTCGTCATGGGCGAGGCCGCGGCCACGGGCGCGCATCTGGCGCTTGCCGCGCGGACCAATCCGGCGGATATCGACGTCACGCGGTTACAGCAGACACTTGAGCGAAACGGCGTTTATCTTGGGAAGGAAACATCGTGAAAAAGATCGCGCTTCTCATCGGCCTATTCACGGCCGGGTTCCTATCGGCCGCGGCGCCGGCCCTCGCACAGGACTGGCCGGCAAAGACCGTGCGCATCGTCGTGCCGTTCGGCCCCGGTTCGACGCCCGATATCGTGGCGCGGCTGATCGCCGACAACTTGCAGCAGAAATATCCGAACTCCGCCTTCGTCGTCGAAAACAAGCCCGGCGCGAGCGGCAATATCGGCACCGATGCGGTCGCCAAGGCGGATCCGGACGGCACGACGATCGGGGTGAGCATCGGCGGGCCGCTCGCCATCAACACGCTATTGTTTTCAGGCCTGCCCTACGATCCCAAGAAAGACATCGCCGCGGTGACGCAGCTCGTCACCATGCCGAGCGTGCTCGCGGTCAATCCTCAACTCGGCGTCAACAGCGTCGCCGAGCTCGTCGCGCTGCTCAAGCGCGACCCGGGCAAATACGATTTCGGCTCGATCGGCAACGGCTCGCTGTCGCATCTGTCGATGGAGGCGATCGCGCTCAAAAGCGGCACGCAGATCGTGCACGTTCCCTTCAACGGCTCGCCGCAGGCGATGACCGCGGTGATCCGCGGCGACGTGCAGATGGCCTGTCTGCCGGCGGCTTCCGTCGTGCCGCTCGCGAAAGACGGCAAGGTGAAAATGCTGGCGGTGTCGCTTGCCAAGCGCTCGCCGTTTCTGCCTGACCTGCCGACCCTGAAGGAATCCGGCATCGACGTCGAAGCCGACACCTGGATGGGCCTGATCGCGCCCGGCAAGACGCCGCCTGCTCTGGTCGACAAGATCAACAAGGACGTAGTCGAGGCGATCCGCTCGCCTGCCGTGCGCGACAAGCTCGCGACGCAATACATGGCGCCGGTCGGCAACACGCCAGCGGAATTCCGCGCCGTGATCGACGCTGAAGTGTCGCGCTGGGCTCCGGTCATCAAGGCGGCGGATGTGAAGTTGAATTGAGTGGTGCTGATGCTTCCAGATCAGCCTGCTAGTAGAGGGGAGATGCGCCGCGCAGGCGGGAGTCTTCCTTACATTGCATGGCTAACGGCAGCGCAGAGAGAAATTGAAGTCAAGGATGCCTTTGGCACCGTCGTAGGCGGCAGCCCTTTGGGCCGTCCTTGACTTCAATTTCTTTCTGCGCTCCCCTGCCACCGTGCAATGTAAAGATTATTAGCTGCTCAAGAGCAGCATTCATGACACCCCGGTTAGCCGCAAGAACAGAACGGGGGCATCACTTCACATCCGCTTCCGCGCGCAGTTTGAAGCGCTGAATTCTTTCCGGTTGCCGTCTTCGGCAATTCGGTGCGGAACTCGATCCAGCGCGGATATTTGTAGACCGCGAGCTTCTGCCGGCATTCGTCCTGCAGCCTTTGCGCGAACTCGGCGCAGGCCAAGCTCGGCGTCTTGAGCACGACGAAAGCCTTGGGCTTGATCAGCGCATCGGTGTCGGGCCAGCCGACGACGGCGGCTTCCAGTACGTCGGGATGGCTTTGCAGCACGCCTTCGACCTCGAACGGCGAGACATACATGCCGGAGACCTTCAGCATGTCGTCGCGGCGGCCGCAGTAGACGTAATAGCCGGTCTCGTCCTCGACATATTTGTCGCCCGAGCGCGTCCATTCGCCCAAAAAGGTCGTGCGCGACTGGTCGCGATTGTTCCAATACATCATCGCGCTGGTCGGGCCGCGCACCTGCAATTCGCCCATTTCGCCGGGCGTCTTGATGACCTCGCCGTCGTCGCCGACCAGGCGGATATCGTAGCCCGGCACCGGCTTGCCCGTGGTGCCGTATTTCACCTCGCCCGGGCGGTTGCTGAGAAAGATGTGCAGCATCTCGGTCGAGCCCAGTCCGTCGAGAATGTCGGCGCCGTAGCGCTCGCTCCAGCGCCGGCCGATATCGGACGGCAGCGCTTCGCCGGCCGAGATGCAGCGCCGCAGTTTCAGCTCGGCGCGTTGCGGCGCCGCGGGGCTGGCGAGAAACGCGGCGTAGAATGTCGGCACGGCGTAGAACACGCTGACCTGGTGTTTCTTCAGGAGGTCGGCGACCAGATCCGGCGTCGGCCGTTGCGGCAACAGCACCGTGGTGGCGCCCGCCGACATCGGAAAGGTCAGCGCATTGCCGAGGCCATAGGCGAAGAACAATTTCGCCACCGAATAGCAGATGTCGTTCTCGGCGATGCCGAGAATGGGACCGGCATAAAGGTCGTCGGTGAGTTTGAGATCGGCGTGGGTATGCACCGCGCCCTTCGGCTTGCCGGTCGAACCGGAGGTGTAGAGCCAGAAGCACATGTCGTCGCGAGTGGTCGGTGCCGTCACCGGCGCACTACTCGCCTGTGCCAACAGGTCGTCGAGGCGCGGCTGGTCGTAGACTTTCTCGCCGGAGATGATGATGTGCTCGAGATCCTCGGATTCGCGGATCGCCTTGTTGAATTTCGGCAACAGCTCCGCGGAGATCACGAGCACGCGCGCGCGGCTGTCGCGCAGCATGAAGCAGTAATCGTCCTCGGTCATCAGCGTGTTGACCGGCACCGCGACCACGCCGGCCTTGATGGCGCCGAGGAACGCGGTCGGCCAGTCGATGGTGTCGAGGAGACACATCAGCATGCGCTCTTCACGACGGACGCGCAGCGAGCGGAGCACATGGCCGAAACGCTCGACGCGCTCGGCGACCTCGCCGTAAGTGTATGTGCCGCGATGATCGATGAAGGCGGTCTTGCCGCCGCGGCCGGCGTCGAGATTGCGCGCAAGGATGTCGGCGGCGAAATTGTAATCGCGCGGGATCGCGGATGCGCTGAAGCTTGCACTCGGCTGGGCGATGCTCATTGCGGCGTGTCCTCGGCGGCTTCCTCGAAACCGGGTCATTCGTGGGTCTTGTTCAGGGGTCTTTGCCCACTAGCGGCCCACCGCAAGGGCATTATGCCGACCTAAAAATCACCCGGCAATGCCGCGTGCAAATCATCGCGGCGCCGGCCAACGAACGGCCTGTCAGCGCCGCGAAATTGCGCTATGACAGGCCGCGAAAAAAGCACCAAACACCCGCCCCGCCGGAGCCTGCCGCATGATTTTGAGCCGCGACCGCATTCTCACCACCCATGTCGGCAGCCTGCCGCGCAACGAGACCTTGAGCGACCTTTTGATCGCGCAGGAGGAGGGCAAGGCCTACGACGAAAAAGTCATGGCCGCCGAGATGGACAAGGCGGTCCGCCACGTCGTGCAAAAACAAATGGCGGCCGGCATCGATATCGGCAATGACGGAGAGCAGCGCCGCATCGGCTTCCAGACCTATGTGCCGCAGCGCATGTCGGGTTTCGCCGGCGTGTCGAAGCGCCGCCGCGGCCGCGAGTTCGAGGAATTTCCCGAGCTGGTGAGTTATCTGATGCGGCGCTTTCCCAATCCGCCCAAGAGCCAGCAGGGGGCACCGGAAGCGCAGGCTGAGATCAAATATCGCGATCTCAAGCCGATCACCGACGAGACGGTGGGCTTCAACAAGATCGCCGATGAGCTGCACGCCTTCTCAGAGCGGTTCATGACCGCGCCGTCGCCCGGCATTATCTCGACCACGATGCTCAACGCCTATTACGAGACGCATGACGCCTATCTCGACGCCATCGCGCGCGAGATGAAGAACGAATATCAGACCATCCACAAAGCCGGCATCGTGCTGCAGATCGACGCGCCGGATCTGGCGATGGACCGCACCATGATGTACCGCGATCTGTCCGACGCCGATTTCATCAAGCGCTGCGAGCGCCATGTCGAGGCGATCAACAAGGGCATCGAGGGCATTCCGCGCGACCGCGTGCGGCTGCACATTTGTTATGGAAACTGGGAAGGCCCGCATATCCACGACATCGCGCTCGATAAGATCCTGCCCGCGCTCTATCAGGCGAACGTCGGCGCGTTGTCGATCGAGTTCTCCAATCCCCGCCATGCGCACGAATATGCCGCGCTCAAGCGCGTGCCGTTCCCCAAGGACATGATCCTCATTCCTGGTGTGGTCGAGACCACCTCGAATTTCGTCGAGCACCCGGAAGTGGTGGCGCGCCGCATCGAGGAGGCGGTGGCGACGATCGGCGACCGCGAGCGGGTCATCGCCTCGACCGATTGCGGCTTCGGCACCTTCACCCGCCGCGAATGGGTCATCGAGCCCGCGGTCTGGCTCAAGCTCAAGGCGATCCGCGACGGGGCGGATATCGCCTCGGCCCGGCTTTGGGGTAAAAGGACGGCGGCTTAGCCGTTCTCTGCGCGGGAATGAGCGGAAGATGACAAGGACCAAAACTCTCGGAATTTTCGAAGCAAAAGCAGGAAACACACCGTGATCGATCTCTATACCTGGACGACGCCGAACGGCCGCAAGGCTTCCATTGCGCTCGAGGAATTCGGCCTGCCTTACACCGTGCATCCGGTCGACATTTCCAAGGACGAGCAGTTCAAGCCGGAATTCCTGAAGATCAGCCCCAACAACCGCATCCCCGCCATCGTCGATCGCGACAACGGCATGAGCCTGATGGAATCCGGCGCCATCCTGATCTATCTCGCCGACAAGACCGGAAAACTCCTGCCGAAGAGCGGGGAGGCGCGCTATCACACCATCGAATGGCTGATGTGGCAGATGGGCGGACCCGGGCCGATGTTCGGCCAGGTGCATCACTTCGTGAAATACAATCCGGGCAAGGCGCCCTATGCCGAGGAGCGGTATCTGAAGGAAGCGCACCGGCTCTACGGCGTGCTCGACAAGCAGCTTGCAACCCACGACTACGTCGCCGGCGATTATTCCATCGCCGATATCGCGATTTGGCCCTGGGTATCGCGCTACGAATGGCAGACCGTGGATCTGAACAAATATCCGAACGTCAAGCGCTGGTACACGGCCATCGCCAATCGCCCGGCGGTGCAAAAGGGCTATAGAGTGCCGAAGGATATGGGGCCCATCCCGATGCCGTAGTGTCCGGGTATTATCGCCTGCACAAATTGGTTACAGTATTAATCACATTTGCCGTGCCCACATCCTTCGAAGCTCGCTTCGCTCGCACCTCAGGATGAAGAAGAAAGACCCAAGGAGCCTGCCATGGACGACATCACAAAGCGCGATCCGATCAAAATCACCGCCGAAGACGTCAACCCGCGCTACAATTGGGGCCGCCATCTGCCGGTGCTCGGCACGATGGGGGTCGATTTCGAGGAGCGCGTCGATTACCGGCGCATGCACCGCTATCGGCTGGCCCGCGCGCAGGCGGCGCTGGAATCGTCCGATCTCGGCGCGCTGTTGTTGTTCGACGACAACAATATCCGCTACGTCACCTCGACCAAGATCGGCGAATGGGCCCGCGACAAGCTCTCGCGCTTTGCGCTGTTGACGCGCGGCGGCGATCCCATCCTCTGGGACTTCGGCTCGGCCGCCGTGCACCACAAGCTCTATTCGCCGTGGCTCAAGCCGGAGAACTGCAAGGCCGGTCTGGTCGGCCTGCGCGGCACGGTCGATCCCGCCTTCGGCCTGATGAAGCGCCACGCCGAGGAAATGGCCTCGATCCTCAAAGCGGCCGGCGTCGCCAAGATGCCGATCGGCGTCGACATCATCGAGCCGCCGATGATGTTCGAATTGGAAAAGGCCGGGCTCAAGATCAAGGACGGCCAGCAGGTGATGCTCTCAGCCCGCGAGATCAAATCGTCCGACGAGATCGCGCTCTTGAATCGCGCCGCGGCGATGGTCGACGGCGCCTATGACGTCGTCAACCAGATGCTCCGCCCGGGCGTGCGCGAAAACGATATCGTCGCCGAGGTCAACAAGTTCCTCTACACCCACGGCTCCGACGACGTCGAAGCGGTCAACGCCATTTCCGGCGAGCGCTGCAGCCCGCATCCGCACAATTTCACCGACCGCATGATCCGCCCCGGCGATCAGGCCTTCTTCGACATCCTGCAATCGTTCATGGGCTATCGCACCTGCTACTACCGCACCTTCAATGTCGTGCGCGCCACGCCGGCGCAGCACGACGCCTACCGCATGGCGCGCGAATGGCTCGACAACGCCATCGAGCGCATCAAGCCCGGCGCCTCGACCGCGCATATCTGCGAGGTGTTTCCGAAGGCGAACGAGTTCGGCTTCCCTGACGAAATGGCGGCCTTCGGCCTGCAATTCGCCCACGGGCTTGGGCTCAATCTGCACGAGCGGCCGATCATCTCGCGCGTGGTGTCGATGGATCACCCGACCGAGATCAAGGAAGGCATGGTGTTTGCGATCGAGACCTATTGCCCGGCGACCGACGGCTATTCGGCGGCCCGCATCGAGGAAGAGGTCGTGGTCACCGACAAAGGCTGCCGGCTGATCTCGCTGTTCCCCGCCGAGGAATTGCCGATCTCGGCGAAGTATTGATCTTGGTGATCCGTCATGGCCGGACATAGCCGTCCATAGGACGGCGTCGCTTCGCTCGCCTATGTTCCGGCTATCCACGTCTTTCCTTTTTTCGTGATGCTGAAACGTGAGGATGAATCAAAACGGCCGGGCGTTAGGCCCGGCCGTTTTAGTTTGGGTGGATGGCAGTTTCTTAAGTTGGATATTTGAACGGCGCTTACTGCCAATTGAACTTGTAGTGGAGGCCCGACATCACAGTCTGCTGTGACGGCTGAAGCTTCAGGCTGATCGGCACGCCGATTGCGGATGCTCCCGAACCCGTGACCGGCAAGGTGGCGTTGCCGTAGCTCGTAAAGCGATATTCGGTATTGAAGAACAGTCCCGGAACGGCCGCGATCTTGGTCTCGATCCCGGCGCCGGTGAACCAGCCACTGTAATTGTGCGAGGAAGTGGACATCGCCGCGCCTAACGGCGAGAAATTGATGCCGTTGAACTGGGCTGAACTATAGCCGCCGCTGAAATACGACAGAATGTCCGGCGTGATCAGCCAGCCGATGCGGCCGCCGGCGTCCCAGAAGGATTTCTCCTTCTCGACACCGGTCAGGGTCGTCGCGAGACCAGCGCCGGACGCTGCCTGGAAATTCGACGTGCCGGTCATGTTGCCGAAGTCGTAATCGGCGAGGATGCCGGCCACGAGGTTCCAGCCGCCAACGTTGAACTGGTAGTCATAGCCGACATCAGCCATGCCGAGCCAACCGCGGCCGCCGTTATTGGTGGTTCCGGCCGAGCCCCCGGGCCCGATAACACTCGAATTCATGTCCCATACGCCGTAGCCCCAGCCGGCGCCGACATAAAACCCGGTCCAAGTGTAAGGCACGACAGCCGGTGCGACGACCGGCGGCGGCGCATAGCGCGGCGGCAGATCCGCCGCACTCGCCGCGCCGACAACAGCAAGCAGCGCAGCGCCGGCGAAAAGAATTCGTTTCATGGCCCGTCTCCCCATTATCCGATGGTCGGAATATACAGCCGATCGGCGACAAATGATCGCGTAAATGACCCCGCCGGCCGCTTCCAGGTTGATATTCTCCGGGCTGTGGATTTAGGGCCACACCAGTACGGTATTAAAGTACTGATTTAAAATGGCTTTTAGCCATTGATTAGGGTTAAGCGGATGACAATGCGGTTGCGGCGCAAGCGCTCGCCGCAGCCGCTCCGGACATGCTCTCGTCGCGTGAGCGCAGCCGAACCGGCCAAAACCGCAATTTCCAGGGGCTACTGGGGCAAAGGCTTCGCGCGGCCGATTCGGCCAAGCGGCCGCGCGGCGGTCTAGGGCAAAAGCTTTGCGCTCATGCCGCGGAGCGTATCCAGGCGCGTTTCCATTTCGCGCTTGAGATTATATTGCGGGTCGCCGAACGACTTGTTGCGCGCGGCCAGAAAGTCGCGCTGCTCCTGGCGCAATTGCGTAGTGGCCTTGCCGCTGCGCGTCGCCATCGCCGCCTTGTAGGCGGTGTCGATCTCGCGATCGAGCCGCGCCAGATCGGGATCGGAGCAGATCGCCTTCTCGACGGCGCGGCTCGCGCTGCTGCAGTCGAAGGTCGGCAGCACGGCGCCGGACCCGTCGGCTTTGGCCGAGATCTTGCGGTCGCGCTCCTGCCTCGCATCGGCGAGGTTCTCGGCAGCCTGATCGAACTGCGGATTGATCTGCAGCGCCTGCTGATAGTCGGCGATGGCGTGCTCGAGATCGCCCTTCTTGCCGAAGGCGGCGCCGCGGTTGTTGTAGGCCAGATAGAATCCCGGATTGAGCGCGATGGCGCGATCGTAATCGGCGATGGCGCGATCGTAGTCGTGTTTGAAATTGTAGCTGTCGCCGCGATCGGTGAGGAAGTTCGCCTTTGGCACGAGCCGGATCGCTTCGTTGTAATCGGCGATGGCGCGGTCGTAGTCGCCGTTTGCGGCATAGGACAGACCGCGATTGTCGAAATATTCCGGCGTGAGCGGATCAATCCGGATCGCCTCGCTGTCGTCGGCGATGGCCTGGTCGATGCGGCCGAGTTTCTTGTAGGCGGCGGCGCGATTGGTATAGGCGTCGGATTTTTTCGGATCGATCTTGATCGCTGCGCTGTAGTCCGTAATCGCCGACTGATAGTCCTTCTTGAAATAAGAGGCGGCGCCGCGGTCGATCAGGGTCTGGGCATCGTCGGGCTTCAGGCGGAGCGCCTCGTTATAGTCGGCGATGGCGCGGTCGTACTGGCCGTTATTGTTGAAGATGTTGCCGCGGCCGTCCAATGCTTGCACATCGTTGGGGTCGAGCTGCACGGCCTGGTTGGCGTCGGCAAGCGCTTTGTCGAGCCGGCCGATGGTGCGGTAGGTGTTGGCGCGCTCGCGGAACGCCCGGGCATTTTTCGGATCGAGCGCAATGGCGCGGTCGAAATCGGTGAGCGCCGGCTGCGTCTTGTCGATGTACCAGTAGGTCGCGCCGCGATTGACGAGCGCTGCGGCCAGCGCCTGCGGCTGGTCCTTGAGCGTGTCGATAAGCGCGCCGCAGGCCGAGATGCGCTGCTCCGGCGAATAGGTGCCTTGTTCGTTGGTGTTGGCGCAGATCTCGGCATTGGTGCTGCTCTGCGCATTGGCTTGCGGCACGGACAGGACACTCGATAAGCCGCCGAAGAGGCAGGCGGCGGTGAAAATGGGTGTGGCGCGGCGCATGACTGGCTCCAGACTAATGCGGCAATAGGCGGCCCAACCGGCCGTCCTGCATAAGTCGCTTTCTCCGGTAAAAAGGTTTTACCGCAAGGCGGCGCGCAGCCGCTCCGAAGCGATTTTCCTCCGTGTCAACAAGTGCTTGACGGATCGGCAAATTCCGATGACATGCCATTTCTCCGCCAATTCCCGGATCGATCAAGTGAGACATGAAAATGGCGTCCGATGCGCTGCCCAAGACCGCCCTCGCCGAGCAACTGGTGCAAAAGATCCGCGCGCTCGATGCCGCCAAATTGCCGCAAGCGGTGCGCGAGAAGTGCGAACAGCTGGTCATCGACGTGGTCGGCCTCGCCGTCACCGCGCGCCATGAGGACTACGTCAGGGCTGTGCTCGCCGGCTGCGACGACGACGGCCCGTGCACCGCGATCGGCCACGGCCGCACGCTGAGCGCGGCCGCGGCCGCCATCGTCAATGGCACGGCGATCCACGGCGAGGATTTCGACGATACGTTCGAGGGCGGGCCCATTCACACCGGCGCGGTCGTGGTGCCTGCCGTGCTGGCGGCCTGCGAGCGGCATGCGCTTTCAGGTGAAGCTGCTCTTTATGGCATCGCTGTCGGCGTCGAGACAATGTGCCGCTTGTCGACGGTGGCGCCGACTTTGACGCACAAAGCCGGATTTCATCCCACCGCAGTGTTCGGCGCGGTCGGCGCCGCGGCCGGCGTCGGCGCGGCGTTGCGGCTTGACGAACGGCAGATGGTCGATGCGCTCGGCACCGTCGGCTCGATGGCATCGGGCATCATCGAATATCTCGCCGAAGGCGCCTGGACCAAAAGGCTGCATGCCGGCTGGGCCGCGCAATCGGGCTTGCGCGCCGCACTCTTCGGCCGCGCCGGATTTTTGGGCCCGCGCACGGTGTTCGAAGGCGTGCACGGTTTCTTCCATGGTTTCGCCAACACGACCACCGGCGATTTCGACGCCATCGCCGGCGATTTCGGTGAGCGCTGGGTGACGGAGACTTTGGCGTTCAAGCCCTATCCGTGCGGGACCATGACGCATCCCTATATCGATTGCGCGCGGCGGCTTGCCAAAAAGGTGAAGGCCGACGACATCGTGGAGATGGTCTGCGAAGTCGGCGAGGGCACCGTGCACCGGCTGTGGGAACCGCTCGCGGCGAAACATCATCCGAAGAACGGCTATGCCGGAAAGTTCTCGTCGCCCTATTGCATCGCCTCAGGCTTTGTCCGCGGCAATGTGGGCTTAAGCGATTTCACCGACGCCGCGGTCAAGGATCCGGCCGTCCTCGCCGTCGCCGGCAAGGTGCGTTACCAGATCGATCCGAATAATCCCTATCCGAAGAATTTCACCGGCCACATCCGCGCCGCCTTGCGCGACGGTTCGGTGGTCGAAGAGCGCCAGCCCTATATGCGCGGCGGCGCGCACGAGCCGCTCACCGGCGCCGACATCGAGCAGAAGTTCCTGCTCAATGCCAAGCACGGCGGTTGGAGCGACACGCGCGCGGCCAATGCGTTGCAGCTGATCGGCGGCCTATTCAAAGGCCCGGTCAATCTCGCGCCGCTGCGGGGATAAATCATTCCCCGGACGCAACACAGTACGCGGCGCACGCGCGTCACCGACGAGCGATCTCAGCACCTTCGCCGGATCAAGCCTCGTATTTGAACGAGAGTGCGACGCGCGTTCGAAACGCCAGAACCTTTCCGTTCTCCACCCTCATGTCCATCTTGGTGACTTCGGCCACGCGCAGATCGCGTAATGAGCCGGCAGCCGTTTCCACCGCACGTCGCCCGGCGTCCTCCCACGATTTCTCGCTGACACCGACCACATCGACAATCCGGTAGACGCTCTCTGTTTGCTTCGTTTGCTTCGCCATTGGATTGGTCCTTTCGCGGCAAGCCCGACGCGCAACGTCGTCGTGGCTCGAATAAAATACACGACCTGAGTGCCGGTGCGGAGGGCGCAAAAGAGCGGGCGATTTCACCTGCCCCGACGCGCGCCGGCGACCTAAGATGCGGCAGCTCCAGGGAGTGAACTCCGATGCCGATCAAATCCAGATATCTGTTCGTCGCCTCGATGGATGTCGATCCCGACAAGGAAGCGCTGTTCAACGAAGTCTACGACACCGAGCACGTCCCCAGTCTGTTGCAGGTGCCGGGCGTGCATGCGGTCGCGCGCATGGTGGGCGAGCCGTTCGCCATCAATATCGGCGGGCAAGACAAGAAAGTTCCGCACGATGGGCCGCGCTATAGCGCGCTCTTCGAGATCGACAGCCCCGACGTTCTGGTCAGCCGCGAATGGGCGAAGGCCGTCGAAGCGGGACGCTGGCCGAGCGAAGTGCGCCCGTTCACCCGCAACCGGCGGCATGCGCTCTATAAGCTGCGGTAGTGCCAGGACGTGGTCACTTTTCTACTGATATCGGTCACTGTTTCAGTTACGCCTGCAGTCGGGGCATAGGAGCGAGGGCGGTGCCCGCGGGCGGATTTGCAAACCGCTCCCGGGCAGCTTTGGGCATCAGCATCCCAGCACTACGGACTGGGCCGCGAGGTGCTCGCTGGACGGGGACAGGACCGGGCGGATAACACCCGCAAAAACTGCGTGCGGATCTTCCCCCTGGCGGGGGATCAAGGGATCGGCGCTCTACCAAGTCCCCGGAAGCATGGCCTGGAGCTGGGCCTTTGGGATGCGCAGTCCCTTAGGTGAGAGCCGCGGCGGAACGCCGATAGATGTGCTGCCCCCCGCTGGGGGCGGCGGCCGTGCCGGCGGCACGGCATGAGGACCAATGCGTCTGTCGGCGTTCCGCTTCCTTCTTCATTTGGCGAGGCGAGTAGAGCGGGCAGCGAAAAGGCGCTAGGCACCACCCCTTCTTTTTCTTCCGCGCTCGTCTTCGCGCTTTCATCGTGGCGGTGCTGGGAAGACTCGGGCGCGGATGCGTTGCGAGAAGCGTATCCGCTTTCGCGGAAGAGAGGAGATCATGACTCGCCGCAGCCTGTTCGCGAGCTTCCTGCGCGCCGGAACCCACGCCTCGCGCGAACGTTCTTCCTGTTACGCGCCGACAGATCGATTGCGGCGTGACGGAAGCGATCCGGAGGAGACCGCGATGCCGCGTGGCGACAAGTCGAGCTACACCAGCAAACAAAAGCGCATGGCCGAGCATATCGAAGAAGGCTACGAGAGCCGAGGTGTCGGCGAAAAGGAAGCCGAACGGCGCGCCTGGGCGACCGTCAACAAGGAGACGCATGGTGGCAAGAAGAGCGGCTCGGGGCGCGGCAGGAAGAACAGCGCCGCGTCCTCGCGCAAAGGCGGCCGGCTCGACGCCCGCGCCGCGGCGAAACGGCCGGCGGCGGCACGTTCCGCGTCGGCGCGGAAGGCGGCGCGGATGCGGAAGAAACGGGCGGCGCGCTGACCGACCGTCAGTGAATCACGATTGTCGTCGCGCCCATACCTTCGCGCTCGACGATGCCGTAGAGCGTGGCCGCGTTGCCCGGGTCGAGCCGCACGCAGCCATGCGAGGCCGGTCCGCCCAACTGCGAAATCTCGTAGGTGCCGTGAATGGCAAAGCCGCCATAGAAGAAGATCGAATGCGGCATCGGGGAATTGTAATATTTCTTCGAGTACCATGTCCGCGCCAGCATTTGCGGGTGATAGGTACCGGGCGGCGTGACGTAACCGGCCCGCGCGGTCGAGACCCGCCAATTGTAGCGCGGCACGCCGTCGACGGTGACCGACATGCGCTGATTGGAGCGATCGATCGAAACGACGACGGAAGCCTCGGCGCGGCCTGCCGCACCGAACACGATGCAGCCGAGCACGGCCAAAGCGAAAAGCGCGCGAATGCAGACCAAGCGACGCAAGAGACTCCGACGCATGATACTTCGACGCATGATACTTCGACGCATGACACTCCCAGCCCTGTTACACCGCGACCAAACAACAAGACGCAATAAAGCTTAGCGCTCAACCGTCCATATTTGTAAAGTTACCGACGCCTCGACGGTTAATCGCAAGCGTAAGCCCGACATTAAGGACTAGCGTATCGGAAAGATTAGTCACACATTAATGAGCAACGATGACAGCGTTCGACCTGTTCAGCATCGGCCATTCCAATATCCCTGCCGAGCGCTTTGTTGCGATGCAGCGTGCGGCGGGCGTGACGGCGATCGCCGATGTGCGCTCGACGCCGTTCTCGCGCTTTTGCCCGTGGTTCTCGGCCAAGAATCTCGCACCGCTCCTGGTCAATGAGGGTATCGGTTATTCCGCTTATGGCGTCGAACTCGGCGGGCGGCCGCGCGATGCGTCGCTCTATCGCGACGGCGTCGCCGATTTCGAGGCTATGGCGCGGCAGGCGGAATTCCGGGCCGGCGTCGACCGCCTGGTCGCCGAGGCGGCGCACGCCCGCGGCATTGGCCGCAATACGGGCCGCATCTGCATCATGTGCGCGGAACGCCAGCCGCTCGAATGCCATCGTTGTCTCCTGGTGACGCGCGCGCTCGCCGTCCGCGGCCTTAACATCGGCCACATTCTCTATGACGGTAGTATCGAGCCGCACGCGGCGACCGAACAGCGGCTCCTGGCGCTCGAAGGCGAAGACCAGGACCTCTTCGCGCCTGGACAGAACGAGCGACTCGCGGCAGCGTATTTGCGTCGCGCCCGCGCCGTCGCCTATCGCGGCAAATCCGGCCCGCGTGCGACCGGGAGTGGGGCGAAGAAGGTCAGGAAGAAATGATGCGCGCCCCTTTTCGCCTTCTTACGATCGCATTTGCGGCGACGGCCGCCATTGCTGCCGTCTTGAACGCCGGCCCTGCGCTCGCTCAGGCGAACGCGGATCCGACGCCGCCGGGAACACTCAATCCCGTGCCGCTGCCGCCGCTCGCCGACTCCGAATTCGCCGACCGTCCCGGCCAAGGAACTGTTCGCGCGCAAGACGACGCCGCTTGCCGGCCCGGCGCGCTCGATCGGCGGCTATGCCGACGGCTGCCTCGCCGGCGGCGTCGCGCTGCCGATCAGCGGCCCGGCCTGGCAGGTGATGCGGCTGTCGCGCAATCGCAATTGGGGTAATCCGGAGCTCATCACTTTCCTCGAGCGGTTCGCCGAGCACGCCAAGAAGCGAATGGAACGGCCTTCTGGTCGGCGACATGTCGCAGCCGCGCGGCGGGCCGATGATCACCGGCCATGCCAGCCATCAGATCGGGCTCGACGCCGATATCTGGTTCACGCCGATGCCCGATCACGTGCTTTACGCCCGAGGAGCGCGAGATGGACGGCGCGGTCAACATGGTGCAGCCGGACGGGCGCGACGTCGATCCTAAAGTGTGGACGCACGAGCACACCGCGCTGATCCGCACCGCGGCGAAGGATCCCGCGGTCGACGCGCATTTTCGTCAATGCCGCGATCAAGAAGGCACTGTGCCGCGAGGCCGGGTCGGATCGCGCCTGGCTGAGCAAAGTGCGGCCGTGGTGGGGCCACGCCTAGCATTTTCACGTCCGCATCTCCTGTCCGGCCGACAGCGCCGAATGCAAGCCGCAACCGCCGCCGGATCCCGGCGAAGGCTGCGGCCACGAACTCGATTTCTGGTTCAAGGAATCGACGCTGCATCCGGCGCCGCCGTCCGTTCCGGCGAAGCCGAAACCGGGGATGACGCTCGCCGGCCTGCCGCCGGCGTGCAAGCAGGTGGTCGAGGGCGCCTTAAAGCCCTGCGCGTGCCGAACAGCGTGTGTTGCGCCGTGGCGGCCGTGTAAACGAGCAGGCCGGCGCAAGCGGCAATCGCGATCGCGTAAACTGAGCGACATTTCGTCCGGCACTTTGCATCAGCCGCGGCACGCCGAGCCACAAAATATAGACGCCGTAGAAACCGAACAGCGCGAGGAAACGCAGGCCCGGCGCAGTCAGAAAAATTCCGGCGAGCCAGACCGGCGTGAACGAATAGACCGCGAGCTTGAATGCGCTGTCGAAACCGCGGCGGCCGCCGAACAGCGGCGCAAGCAGATTGATGACCAGCGCGATGACCAGCACAGTCGCGCAAGCCATCACGTAACCGAAGATCGCGCCGAACAGTCCGTCGACGATCGGCGCGCGCAGTGTGGCGCCGTTCCTGGCGATAACGCCGATCACGCAGGCGCCGATGAAGCCGCACAGGCCGGGATGATCGCGAGCAGCGCGACATAGCGGTCAGCACGATGAGCCGGATCGCCCGGCTCTCGTTCGATCGTCCGCCCATTCAGCAGCCGGATCGGTCAGGATCGCCTTCGCGCGCAGCATGGCCGCGATCATGCAAAGCCCTTTGGCGTCGGCGCGCAGCATGGCGGCGCCCTTTTCCGCGATCATCATGGTCGGCGCGTTGGTATTGCCGGACGTGATGCGTCGGCATCACGGAGGCATCGATGACGCGCAGGCGCTCGAGGCCGACGACGCGCAGCCGTTCGTCGACCACCATCAGTCGGATCGCTGGCAAGCCCCATTTTCGCGGTGCCGACCGGATGAAAGATGGTGGTGCCGATATCGCCCGCGGCTTTGACCAAAGCCTGCTTCGTCGTCGTCGCGCGCGGCGGCGCCCGGCAGATATTCGTCGGGATGAAACGGCGCCAGCGCCGGCTGCGCCGCGATATGGCGCGTCAGCCGGATCGCGCTGCGCGGCGATGCGGCGGTCCTCGTCGGTGGACAGATAATTCGGCTTGATCGCCGGCGCGGTCGGACGGATTCGCGCGAACGCAGCCGCACTGCGCCGCGGCTGGTCGGCCGCACATTGCAGACGCTCGCGGTGAAGGCGGGGAACGGGTGCAGCGGCTCGCCGAAGCTGGTCGAGCGACAGCGGCTGCATGTGATATTGCAGATTGGCGCGCTCCTGATCGCCGTCGGAGCGGGTGAACAGGCCGAGCTGCGACGGCGCCATGGTCAGCGGCCCGCGCCGGAACAGCACGTATTCGGCGAGCATCCGCGCGAAGCCGAGCGGCGCGTGATAGCGCTCGTTGAGCGTTTTGATGCCGTCGACCTTGTAGATCATGCGCAGCTGCAGATGATCCTGCAGATTGCCGCCGACGCCCGGCCGGTCGAGCACGACGGGAATGCCGTGCTCCTGCAAATGCTGCCGCCGGCCCGACGCCGGACAGCAGCAAGAATCTGCGGCGAACCGATCGAGCCGGCGGCGAGAATGACTTCGCCGCGGCAGCGTCGCCATGCGCGCTTTTGCCGTTCTGCCGCCAGCGCACGCCGGCGGCGCGGCGGCCGTCGAACACCACGCCTTCGACCAGACAGCCGGTTTCGAGCCGCAGATTGGCGCGATTGAGCACGGGCTTGAGGAAGGCGCGCGCCGCCGAGCAGCGCCGGCCGCGCTTCTGATTGACGTGAAAGGCGCAGCAGCCTTCGTTGTCGCCGGTGTTGAAATCGGCGAATGGATTTGATGCCGGCCTGTTCGGCGGCGGCGCGGAACGCGTCGAGCAGATCCCAGCGCACGCGCGGCGCCTCGATCGCGCCATTCGCCGCCGACGCCATGAACCGCGCTCTCGCCCGAGAAAATGATCTTCGTGCTGCTTGAAAAACGGCAGCACGTCGTCCCAGCCCCAGCCGGTGAGCCCGAGCTGGCGCCAATGATCGTAGTCGGCGGCCTGGCCGCGCATATAGATCATGGCGTTGATCGCGGACGAGCCGCCGATCACCTTGCCGCGCGGATAATTGAGGCTGCGGCCGTTGAGGCCCGCCTCCGGCTCGGTCTTGAAGCACCAGTCCGAGCGCGGATTGCCGATGGCGAACAGATAGCCGACCGGGATGTGAAACCAGATCCAGTTGTCGCGGCCGCCGGCCTCGAGCACCAGCACGCGCTTGTCGCGGATCGGCCGACAGCCGGTTGGCGAGCAGGCAGCCGGCCGAACCGGCGCCGACGATGATGTAGTCGTAGTCGCCGTCGATCGGCTCTGGCTTCTTCGCCTCTGCGTTGGGCAAATCTCGCTCCCCTATGGCCAAACCTTGCCGCGACCATAGCAGCGGGATCGAGCGTGAGAAGGCGGTGCGGCGCGCACGTAACTTGTCGCCACGCTTCGCCGAGCGGCTGCTATGATCTGCAACAGCGACATGCGGCGTGCCGTGCGCGCGCCGGACAAGCCAGGAACGACGGTTCCCGAAGCTTGTCGTCTTGCTCTTAACGGATCACAGGGTCCGGCGCGCAGACTTGACGCGCGTCACTGCATTGGAGAACCGTCGTGCTCGAAGAGAAGCCGTTCCTCGCGGCTTTTGCCGCCGCCATCGCCATTGTTGCCGCACCGCAGTCGCGGCGGCGCAATCCGCCGTGGCGCAAGACAAATCCATCACCGTTTTCGCCGCCGCCTCGATGAAGAACGCGCTCGACGACGTCGATGCGGCCTTCACCAAGAAGACCGGCATCAAAGTGGTCGCGAGCTATGACGGCAAGCTCGGCGCTGATGAAACAGATCGAGGCAAGGCGCGCCCGCCGACGTGTTCGTCTCCGCCGACCTGAAATGGATGGATTACGGTTCGCAGAAGAAGCTCATCAAGAACGACACGCGGGTCAATCTGCTCGGCAACCAGCTGGTGCTGATCGCGCCGAAGGATTCCAAGATCGACAACGTGACGATCGCGCCGGGCTTCGATCTCGCCAAGCTAGCCGGCGACGGCCGCATCGCCACCGGCGACGTGCAAAGCCGTGCCGGTCGGGCTCTACGCCAAGGCGGCGCTGGAGAAGCTCGGCGTCTGGGCGACGGTCGAGCCGAAAATGGCGATGGCCGCAGAACGTGCGCGCCGCGCTGGTCTTGGTCGCGCGCGGCGAGGCGCCGCTCGGCATCGTCTATTCGACCGACGCCAAGGTCGAGCCCGGCGTCAAGATCGTCGGCGTGTTTCCCGAAGACTCGCACGACCCGATCGTCTATCCGGTCGCCGCGACGGCGAACGCCAAGCCGGACGCGATGCCGTATCTGGCGTTCCTGCGCTCGCAAGCGGCGAAGGCGATTTTCGAGCAATTACGGCTTCATCGTTCTGATGAAACCGACGTCGTAGCGAAACGCAGCCGGCCGGGTTCACCTTGCTCGACCTTTCGCCCGCCGATTGGACTGCGGTCGAGCTGTCGCTGCGCATTGCGATCGTCGCCACCGCTGTGCGCGCTGCCGTTCGGCATCGCGCATCGGCTGGCTGCTGGCGCGCAAGGAATTTCTGGGGCAAGTCCCTGCTCGACGGGCTTGTCCATCTGCCGCTGGTGCTGCCGCCCGTCGTCACCGGCTATCTGCTGCTCATTTCGTTCGGCCGGCGCGGTCCGGTCGGCGCGTTTCTCTACGATCATTTCGGCATCGTGTTCTCGTTCCGCTGGACCGGCGCGGCGCTTGCCTGCGGCGTCATGGGCTTTCCGCTGATGGTGCGGCCGATCCGGCTCGCGCTCGAGGCCATCGACCGCAGGCTCGAAGACGCCGCCGCAACGCTCGGCGCCAACCGCGTCTTGGTGTTCCTCACCGTGACCCTGCCGCTGGCTTTGCCGGGCATCATCGCCGGCGTGGTGTTGTGCTTTGCCCGCGCGCTCGGCGAATTCGGCGCCACCATCACCTTCGTCTCCAACATTCCCGGCGAGACGCAAACGATTTCGGCGGCGATCTACACCTTGACTGCAAGTTCCCGGCGGCGACGCCGCGGCGGGACGGCTGGTCCTGATCGCGATCGCGTTCTCGCTTTGCGGCGCTGTTCGCCTCGGAATGGCTCGCGCCGCCGCGCCGGCATGCGCTTTCACGGGGACTGATCGTGCTCGCCGTCGAGGTGGAAAAGCAACTCGGCGCGCTCAAGCTTCGCGTGCAGTTCGAAGCGGCGCGCGGCGTCACGGCTTTGTTCGGTCCGTCGGGCGCCGGTAAGACATCCGTCGTCAATATGATCGCCGGCCTGCTCTGACGCCGGATCGCGGCGCGATCATCGCTCGACGAGACGGTGCTGTTCGATGCCGCAGAAACGCATCAACGTGCCGCCGCATCGCCGCCGCATCGGCTATGTGTTCCAGGAAGGCCGGCTGTTTCCGCATCTGTCAGGTGCGGCAGAATCTCGATTATGGCCGCCGCATGAGCGGCCGTCCGCGCGATGCGGACGAATTCGAGCGCATCGTCAAGCTGCTCGATATCGGACATCTGCTCGACCGCCGGCCCGGAAAACTGTCCGGCGGCGAGCGCCAGCGCGTCGCCGTCGGCCGCGCGCTCTTGATGCAGCCGCGGCTGCTTCTGCTCGACGAGCCGCTCGCCTCGCTCGACGCCGGCCACAAGCGCGAAATCCTGCCCTATCTGGTGCGCCTGCGCGACGATGCCGGAATTCCGATGGTCTATGTCAGCCACATCGCCAGCGGAAGTACGCCGTATCGCCACGACGGTCGTGCGGCTCGATGCGGGCTGTGTCGTCGCTACCGGCGGGCTCGAGCTTCTCAAAGACGCCGACGCCGATATATTCGTCTGATCTGCGGGTTCGACGCGGCTTCGCAATCGGCGAAGTCAGGCATGATGAATTCGCGGGTTGTCCCGTAAAACCGCAGATGCCAATGGTTTATAATGAATGATTCTCCGGCCCTGGCGGCTCAATTTACCGCGTCCAAACACCCGACGGCTCTAGGCGTCGTCTGCGGCGCCGGCGCGGCTTTGTGCTGGGCGCTTGGCTTTGTCGCGGCGCGGCACGGCATTACTGATCGGCATGTCGCCGCTTGGTACTGGCGCTGCACCGCTATGTCTGGCCGGCCTGGCGCTGCTTCCTGTCGCCGCCGTGGGCGGCTTCGGCGATCTCGGCGGCATCGGCTGGGGCGCGGCATCGTGCTTACGCTGTTCGGCGGCCTGCCGCTCGCGCTGTTGAGCTATTCGGCTACGTCTTCGTGCCGCTCGGCCACGGCGCGATCATTCAGCCGTCCTGCGCGGCGCTTGGCGGCCTGGTGCTGGCGCGGCTCGTTCTCAACGAGCCGCTGCCGCTGCGCCGCGTCGCCGGGCGCCTTGGCGATCGTTGCCGGCCTCGGCGTCATCGGCATCGAAGCGCTGCGGACGATGGGCGCGCACGGCTTTCGCGGCGACCTGATGTTCGTCGCCGCCGGCAGCTCCTTTGCCGTGTTCGGCATGCTGGTGCGGCTGTGGCGGATTCCCGCCATGCGGGCGGCCGCGATCACCAGCGTCGTTGTCGCTTGCCGGCTTGCCGCTGCTGTTCTTTTGCTTCGACAAATTTTGCTGGCCGCGGGATTTCTGCGAAAATCTGATGCAGGCGGTGGTGCAGGGCGTGCTCGCCGGCGCCGGCGCGATCTTATCTGTTCACCCGCGCCGTGGTTCTGCTCGGCGCCTGGCGCGCCGTCTTGTTTCCCGCGCTGGTGCCGCCGTTCACGCTGTTGATCGGATTTCTCGCGCTCGGTGAGGCGCCGAGCCTATCGCAGCTCGTCGGACTCGTGGTCGTCGTTTTCGGCTTCCGGCTGACGCAGAAGAAATAACAGACCGACGCTTGTGTCACGCCGCCTTGCGGCTCGCCAGAAACTCGCCCATGCGGTCGAGCGCCTTCAAAATATTTTCGGTCGAATTGGCGTAGGACACGCGCATATAGCCTTCGCCGAGAATGCCGAAATCCGGCCCGCCGATCAGCGCGACGCCGGCGTCTTCGAGCAGCGCGGAGGCAAGCGGCTTCGCCTTCCAGCCGGTGCGCTTGATGTTAGGGAAGGCGTAGAACGCGCCTTTCGGCGTGGCGCAGGACGTGCCGGGCAGCTTGTTGAGGCCGTCGACCACGATTTTGCGGCGCTTGTCGAACTCGGCGACCATTTTCGTCACTTCGTCCTGCGGGCCGGTGAGCGCGGCAAGCCCGGCATATTGCGCCGAGGCGTTGACGCAGGAATGCAGATTGACCGCAAGCTTGCGCGCGAAGTCGTAAAGCTTGCCGGGCCAGACCGCATAGCCGAGCCGCCAGCCGGTCATCGCATAGGTCTTCGACCAGCCGTTGAGCAGGATCAGCCGGTCGCGGATCGACGGATAGGACAGCAGACAGACGTGTTTCTCGCCGTCATAGACCATGTGGTCGTAGATCTCGTCCGACATCACCGCGACATCGGGAAAGCGCTCGAGCCCGGCGACGAGCTTGTCGACTTCTGCTTTCGGCGTCACGCCGCCGGTCGGATTGGCCGGCGAATTGAGAATAAGCAGCCGCGTCTGCGGCGTGATCAGTCTCAGCGTCTCGTCCGCGGAGAAGGCGAAATTATTCTCCTCGCGGATCGGCACCGGGATCGGCCGCGCGCCGGTATATTCGATCATCGAGCGATAGATCGGAAAGCCGGGATCGGGATAGAGAATGTCGGCGCCGGGCTCGCCGAACATCAGGATCGACATGAACATGGTCGGTTTGCCGCCGGGCATGATCATCACCTCGTCGGGCGAGACATTGACGTTGAAGCGCTTGTGCAGATCGGCGGCGACCGCCTCGCGCAGCGGCAGGATGCCGACCGCCGGCGTGTAACCGTGATGGCCGTCGCGCAGCGCCTTCACCGCCGCCTCGACGATGAAATCCGGCGTGCGAAAATCGGGCTGGCCGATGCCGAGATTGATGATGTCGCGGCCTTGCGCCGCAAGCTGCATGGCGCGCGCCAGCACGGCGAAGGCGTTTTCCTCGCCGATACGATCGAAGGCGGCGATGGTTTTCAGCATGGCATTTCCCCCGGCAACTTATGATGCGGCGCAGTTCAGCCTAACCGTTCATCAAATGCAA
Organism: uncultured Alphaproteobacteria bacterium; assembly: GCA_963761185.1. Taxonomy (GTDB): domain Bacteria; phylum Pseudomonadota; class Alphaproteobacteria; order Rhizobiales; family Xanthobacteraceae; genus BOG-931. Next base: position 803,031 of record CAVXFY010000009.1, on the reverse strand, counting down.
ATGCAGGAAGCCCCGGACCAAGCTCGGGGCTTCCCATCGCACTCACACTTAAACAGCGCAACGCTCAGCGGCCGAGGTTGAACTCGGCGCCGGATTCCTGAGACGCCAGGGTTCCGGTGCGATCGGCGCCGAAATCCGGATAGTGCAGCGGCGCGGCGTTCTGATAGGCGTCACCGCTGACATAGTCCTGCGACTGCAACTGCTCGTTCTGCGCGCGCTGATACGGGCGCTGTGCGAAAGCCGGTGTTGCGAGCAAGGCAATGGCGAGTGCCGACAGGGCCAATTTGATGTTGAGCGACTTCATAGGAATTCTCCATCTGCAGTCATCACCCTTGCGCGCTACCTAATGGAGATTTGGCATCGCACAATAGCGGGCGCTTTCACAAAATTGTTATATGAATCAATGTATTGACGCAGAATTTATGGGACGATTTACGCCCGAATTCCGCATCGCAATGAACACCCGACGGCCCCCATTTGGGCAAAGGGCGGCCGTGATGCGCGGCCGATTTTATCTTTGGCGAGGTGCAGATTTTTCCGCTGTTGCGGCGTTAAATCGGCAGACGGCCGGGCGCGGTGCCTCATTTCGCAGAGATCGCATAACACGCATCCCGCGCATCGCGGGAATAAATCGGGAGGCGGTGATGGGCAAAAACGGCAAGAGCGAACAAGGTCGCCGCCTGCGCTCGCAATTGTGGTTCGACAATCCGGATAATCCCGGCATGACCGCGCTCTATCTCGAGCGCTATCTCAATTACGGCCTCACGCGCGAAGAGCTCACGTCCGGCCGGCCGATCGTCGGCATCGCGCAAACCGGCTCCGATCTGTCCCCGTGCAATCGCCATCATCTCGAACTGGCCAAGCGCGTGCGCGCCGGCATCCGCGATGCCGGCGGCATCGCCTTTGAATTTCCGGTGCATCCGATCCAGGAAACCGGCAAACGGCCGACCGCGGCGCTTGATCGCAATCTCGCTTATCTCGGCCTGGTCGAAGTGCTGTTCGGCTATCCGCTCGACGGCGTCGTGCTGATGACCGGCTGCGACAAGACCACGCCGGCCTGCCTGATGGCGGCAGCGACGGTCAACACGCCGGCGATCGTGCTGTCCGGCGGACCGATGCTCGACTATGTCCGCGACGGCAAGCTGATGGGTTCGGGCACGCTGATCTGGCAGGCGCGCGAGGATCATGCGGCCGGCAAGATCGACTACAAGGAATTCATCGACATCGTCGCCGACTCGGCGCCTTCGATCGGCCATTGCAACACGATGGGCACGGCGTCGACCATGAACGCGCTCGCCGAAGCGCTCGGCATGTCGCTGCCCGGCTGCGCCGCAATCCCGGCGCCCTATCGCGAGCGCGCGCAGATCGCCTATGAGACCGGCCTGCGCGCGGTGGAGATCGTGCGCGAGGATCTCAAGCCCTCGGATATTCTCACCCGCGCCGCATTCGAGAACGCGATCGTCGCCTGCTCGGCGATCGGCGGCTCGACCAATGCGCCGATCCATATCATCGCCATCGCGCGGCATGTCGGCGTCGAGCTTTCGATCGAGGATTGGGAGAAGATCGGCTATGACGTGCCGCTTCTCGTCAACATGCAGCCGGCCGGCGCCTATCTCGGCGAGGATTATTATCGCGCCGGCGGGCTGCCGGCGGTGATGCACGAATTGCTCGCCGCCGGCCGACTTCACGGCGACGCGCTCACCATCAACGGCAAGACCATGGCCGAGAATGTGGCGCCGGCGAAGGCGACCAATGCCGACGTCATCCGCCCCTATCGACAAGCCGATGAAGCCGCATGCCGGCTTCAAGGTCCTGCACGGCAACCTGTTCGATAATGCGATCATGAAAACCAGCGTGATCTCCGACGAATTTCGCACGCGCTATCTGACCAATCCGAAAGACCCGAACGCCTTCGAAGGCCGCGCCGTCGTATTCGACGGGCCCGAGGATTATCACCAGCGCATCGACGATCCGGCGCTCGGCATCGACGAGCACACGATCCTGTTCATGCGCGGCGCCGGGCCGATCGGCTATCCGGGCTCGGCCGAAGTGGTGAACATGCAGCCGCCGGCGGCGCTGATCAAAAGAGGCGTCACCGCACTTCCCTGCATCGGCGACGGCCGGCAGTCCGGCACGTCGGGCTCGCCGTCCATTCTCAACGCCTCGCCGGAAGCGGCGGCCGGCGGCGGGCTTGCGCTGCTCAAAACCGGCGACCGCGTGCGCATCGATCTCAACAAGGGCACCGCCGATATTCTGATCTCGGCCGAAGAATTGGCGGACCGCGCCGCGCTACTAAAGAAAAACGGCGGCTATCATTATCCGCCGAGCCAGACGCCGTGGCAGGAAATCCAGCGCGCCATGGTCGATCAGCTCGGCAGCGGCATGGTGTTGGAGCCGGCGGTGAAATATCAGCGGGTGGCGCAAAAATTCGTGCCGCGCGATAATCACTAATGAGTGCTGTATTTATGAATGCCGTTCCGCTGATTGCTGGGATCCATTATGACCGGGAACCGTCCTTCGACCGCCGACAAGCGGAAAAGCTTCCGCAAGCTCCACGAAGCCGGCTGCTTCGTCATTCCCAATCCGTGGAATGTCGGCACCGCGCGCTATCTGCAGGGCCTCGGCTTCAAGGCGCTGGCGACGACAAGCTCCGGCCATGCCCATTCGCAAGGCTTTGCCGACGGCGCGCAGAGCCGCGACGAAGTGCTGGCGCATTTCCGCGAGCTGGCTGAAGCGACCGACGTGCCGCTCAACGCCGATTTCGAGAATGGCTTTGCCGACGATCCCGACGGCGTTGCCGACAACGTCACGCGCTGTATCGCGACCGGCGTCGCCGGCCTGTCGATCGAGGATTCACCGAACGACGGCGTACAGCCGCTCTACGAGCTCGACACGGCGGTAGCGCGCGTGAAAGCCGCGCGCGCGGCAATCGATCGCGCCGGCGGCGATGTGGTGTTCACCGCGCGCGCGGAGAACTTCATCCGCGGCGTCGCCGATCTCGACGATGTCATCCGCCGCTTGCAAGCCTATGCGGCGGCGGGCGCCGATTGCCTCTATGCGCCCGGCATCAAGACCCGCGAGCAGATCGAAGCCGTGGTGAAGGCGGTGGCGCCGAAGCCGGTGAATTTCCTCAATAGCGGCGCGTTCGGCTTCACAGTGGACGACATTGCGGCCATGGGCGTGCGCCGGATCAGCGTCGGCGGCTCGCTCGCGCGCGTCGCCATGCACGCCTTCATCCGCATCGCGACCGAGATCGCCAAAGAGGGCAAGTTCGACGGCTTCGACGGGCTGATCACGAACGCTGAGCTGAACAAATTCTTCAGCGCCGATCGCGCGAGGAGCGGATCATGACCGACAAGTCCGAGCCGCATCCGCAGACCGGCCAGCCCATCGGCCTGCCGGTCGATACGACGGCGGCGCCGCGTCCGGGCCCCGTCGTCTTCAAGGGCCGTTATGGGCGGCTGGAGAAGCTTAAAGCCGAACACGCAGCCGACCTATGGCAGGCCTTCGGCGGGCACGATCATGTCTGGACCTATATTTCGACCGACGGGCCCTTCGCCTCGGAAGCCGAATTCATGTCGTTCATTGCCAAGCGCGCGGCGGCGAGCGATCCTTACGCCTATGCCATCATTGACTTGGCGGATCGCGCCGTCGGTTATGTGACGCTTCTTCGCATCGAGCCGGAAATGCGGGTCATCGAGGTCGGCCACGTGCTTTATTCGCCGAAGCTGCAGCGCACGCCGCTCGGCACCGAAACCCAATACCTGTTGGCGCGTTATGTTTTCGAGACGCTGGGCTACCGGCGCTACGAATGGAAGTGCAATGCGCTCAACGCTCCTTCGCGGCGCGCGGCGTTGCGCTACGGTTTTGTCTACGAGGGCATGTTTCGCCAGCACATGATTGCCAAGGGCCGCAACCGCGACAATGCCTGGTTCTCCATGCTCGACAGCGAATGGCCGGAGCGCAAGCACAATTTCGAGCGCTGGCTCGCGCCGGAGAATTTCGACGGTGAGGGCAATCAGAAAGTCAGTCTCGCGGCTTTGAACGAAGCATGATCCCGAAAAGTGGATACCGGTTTTCGGACAAGATCATGCTCAAACGAAAATCTTGGAGCGTGAAATGAGCGACAGAGTGCAGAACAAAGTCGCGCTGGTCACTGCCGCCGGGCAGGGCATCGGCCGCGCCATCGCCGAAGCGCTCATCGCCGAAGGCGGCAACGTCATCGCGACCGATCTTGCCGATGACAAGCTTCACGGTCTGAAAGCCAAGAAGCGGCAAAAACTCGACGTGCGCGCGCAGGACAATATCGACGCTTTGGCGAAGTCGGTCGCGGCGAATTCGGCGCGCTCGATATTCTGGTCAATTGCGCGGGCTATGTGCCAACGGCTCGGTGCTCGATTGCACCGACAAGGATTGGGATTTCTCGTTCGACCTCAACGTCAAATCCATGCATCGCATGATCAAGACATTCCTGCCGACGATGCTGGAGAAGAAATCCGGCTCCATCGTCAATATTTCGTCGGCGGTGTCCTCGATCCGCGGCGTGCCCAACCGCTACGCCTATGGCGCGACCAAAGCCGCGGTGATCGGACTGACCAAGGCGGTCGCCGCCGATTTCATCAAGCAAGGCATCCGCTGCAACGCCATTTGCCCCGGCACGATCGAATCGCCGTCGCTCGAGGACCGCATCGCCGCGCAGTCGAAGGCGACAGGGCAGTCGCCCGATGTGGTGCGGCAGGACTTTGTCGATCGCCAGCCGATGGGCCGGCTCGGCAAGGCGCAGGAAGTCGCGGCGCTGGCCCTCTTTCTTGCCAGCGACGAAGCAAGCTACATTACCGGCCAAGCCCATCTCGTCGACGGCGGGATGGCGCTTTAGGGAGGGACGTCGTCGTCCGCTTTCGCGGATGATGGACGGCGTAAGGAACATGCATATTCTGATCACCGGCGCCGCCGGCATGATCGGGCGCAAGCTCGTCGCGCGCCTGGTCGCCGACATGAAGTCGCTCAACGGCAAGCCGATCGACAAGCTCACGCTGCTCGATGTGGCCGCGCCGCAACAGCCGGAAAATTTCGCCGGCAAAGTCGAGACCGCGGCGGCCGATATCGCCGATCCGAGAGCGGCGCGTGCGGCCGTCGCCGGCCGGCCGGACGTGATCTTTCATCTCGCCGGCGTCGTCTCCGGCGAGGCCGAGCTTGATTTCGAAAAAGGCGTGCGGGTCAATCTCGACGGCTCGCGCGCGCTTCTCGAGGCCGTCCGCGCGATCGGCGACGGCTATCGCCGCGCCTGGTCTTCTCCTCGTCGATCGCGGTATTCGGCGCGCCGTTCCCGGACGCCATCGCTGACGACTTTCATCTGACGCCGCTGACCTCCTACGGCACGCAGAAGGCGATGGTCGAACTGCTGCTCGCCGACTATACGCGGCGCGGCTTTGTCGACGGCGTCGGCATCAGGCTGCCGAGCATCGTGGTGCGGCCGGGACGGCCGAACAAGGCGGCGTCCGGCTTTTTCTCCTCGATCATTCGCGAGCCGCTCGCCGGCGAAGAGGCGACGTTGCCGGTCGAGGACAGCGTGCTGCACTGGCACGCCAGCCCGCGTGCGGCGGTCGGCTTTCTCATCCATGCCGCGGGGCTTGATGCGGCGAAGCTCGGTCCGCGCATCAACCTGACCATGCCGGGCGTCTGCTGCACCGTGGGCGAGCAGATCGCGGCGCTGCGCCGGATCGCCGGCGACAAGGCTGTGGCCCGCATCCGCCGCGCGCCCGACCCGCTGGTCGCCCGCATCGTCGCCGGCTGGCCGAGCCGGTTCGATCCCGCCGCGCGCCTTGGCGCTCGGCTTTGCCGCCGAGGCCTCCTTCGACGACATCATCCGCGCCCATATCGAGGATGAACTGGGCGGCAGGATCGCTGCGTGAGACCGTCGATTTTGCCCGGATTTCCCGCAAAAAAGGGTTCCATGCCATGCTCGCGGCGGCGGGTCGGCGTTTGCGCCATCCGCATGGTTTGCTTGCGTTAGGCCCGCTTATGCTTACATTGCGGGCAGAAACTCAACGTCGTCTTTGCTCTATCTCACCATGACCTATGTCGATGCGGCCTGCGCGCCGTTGCGCAAAACCGGCCAGATCAAGATTCACGGCGCCACCGCCTTCGAGGGCATGCGCAAGGCCGGACAGCTCGCCGCCAAATGCCTCGACATGCTGGTCGGCGAGATCAAACCGGGCGTCACCACCGAGCATATCGACCGGCTGGTTTTTCAGTTCGGCATGGATCACGGCGCCATGCCGGCGACGCTGATGTATCGCGGCTACCGCAAATCGACCTGCACCTCGGTCAATCACGTGGTCTGCCACGGCATTCCGAGCGACAAGCCGCTGCGCGAAGGCGACATCGTTAATGTCGACGTGACCCTGATCCTCGAACACTTGGCACGGCGATTCGAGCCGCATGTATCCGGTCGGCGAGATTCCGCGCCGCGCCGAACGGCTGATCGAGGTCACTTATGAAGGCATGATGCGCGGCATTGCCGCGATCAAGCCCGGCGCAACGACCGGCGATATCGGCCACGCCATCCAGACTTTCGTCGAGGCCCAGCATATGAGCGTGGTGCGCGATTTCTGCGGCCACGGTCTCGGCCAGCTGTTCCATGACGAGCCGAATATCGTCCATGTCGGCCGTCCCGGCGAAGGCATCGTGCTCAAGCCCGGCATGTTCTTCACCGTCGAGCCCATGATCAATCTCGGCCGCCCGCATGTAAAAGTCTTGTCCGACGGCTGGACCGCGGTAACGCGCGATCGTTCGCTGTCGGCGCAGTTCGAGCATTCGGTCGGCGTGACGGAAACCGGCGTCGAGATTTTCACGCTGTCGCCGGCTGGTTTGGACAAGCCGCCTTATCCGGCGTGATCTAACCCGATTGCAAATTCTACCAATCCGGGCATCCTTGCCGCTGCTGGCGGGGGCCGCGCGCGGCCGATGCGGCAAAAGGGTTGCGTATAAATTTTCCAGCCGTGAACATGTCGGACAAGAAGAACGAAAGCGACCGCGGCCTTGCTGACGCGGCGCCGCATTATCACGGCCATCGCGAGCGCCTGCGCGGCCGATTCCGCGACGCCGGCGCGGATGCCTTGTCCAACTACGAGCTTCTCGAGCTTCTGTTGTTCCGCGCGCTGCCGCGGCGCGACGTCAAACCTTTGGCGAAGTCGCTGCTGGAGAAATTCGGCTCGTTCGCCGAAGTGATCGCCGCGCCGGAATCCCGCCTCACCGAGGTCAAAGGTCTCGGCGACGCCGGCATAACCGAGCTCAAGATCGTACAGGCGGCAGCGAGCCGGTTGCTGCGCGGCGCGGTGAAGAAGCGGACGGTTCTGTCGTCCTCGGCGAGCGTGCTCGATTATTGCCGTAGCGCCCAAGCTTTTGCCGACCGCGAGCTGTTCCGCGTGATCTTTCTCGACAAGCGCAATCAGCTCATCGCCCACGAGATCCAGCAAACCGGCACCGTCGATCACACGCCGGTCTATCCGCGCGAAGTGGTCAAGCGCGCGTTGGAACTATCGGCGACGGCGATCATCCTCGTGCACAATCATCCCGGAGGAGACCCGACGCCCTCGCGTGCCGACATTGAAATGACGAAGCGGATTATCGAGGTCGCCCGCGGCCTCGGCATCGAAGTGCGCGATCACATCATTGTCGGCAGGGATGGGCATGCGAGCCTGAAAGGACTAACAGGCTGCTGAAAAACCCTCTCGACGGCAAGGCTGGATAGTGATTCCGTTGTTTGGCGACGACGGGGTGATTTGACATGCGCGGCGAGGAACGAGAATCGGAAGGGCTTTTTTCGTACATTCGTCTGGAGGAGCGGATTGCAGCGGACCACCCGCTGCGCGCCATCCGGGTGTTGGTGAACGAAGCGTTGGCGGCACTGTCGGGTCGGTTCGAGGAGCTTTATTCCCAGACTGGGCGCCCCTCGATCGCGCCGGAGTATCTGCTTCGGGCGACACTACTGCAGGCCTTCTTCACCGTGCGCTCCGAGCGACAGCTAATGGAGCAGATCGATTACAATCTTCTGTTCCGGTGGTTTGTAGGGCTTTCGATTGACGATGCGGTTTGGGACGCCTCGAGCTTCTCGAAGAATTGAGACCGGCTGCTGGAGGCGGATGTGGCACGCGAGTTCCTGGCTACGTTGCTGTCGCTGCCCAAGGTCAAGCGGCTTTTGTCGAACGACCACTTCTCGGTGGACGGGACATTGTTGAAGGCTTGGGCCGGGATGAAGAGCTTCCGGCCGAAGGATGGCTCAGGCGATCCACCCGCAGGAGGGCGCAACGGCGTGCGCAACTTCCACCGCGAGAAGCGCTCGAACAAGACGCATACGAGCACGACCGACCCGGATGCCAAGCTTTATCGCAAGGGCGACGGCCATGAGGGCCGTCTGTGCTACATGGGTCATGTGCTGATGGAGAACCGCAACGGGCTGGCGGTCGGTGGCGATGTCACGCGGGCGAGCGGCACGGCGGAACGCGACACCGCTCTCGACCTCATCGACAGCCACCGCCAGGGCCGGCGGCGGATCACCGTGGGCGGCGACAAAGGCTTCGATGTCGAGGGCTTTGTCTACGCCTTGCGCGAGCGCAAGATCACCCCGCACATCGCCATCGACGGTCATCTGTCCAAGACCGGCAAGCCGCGCAAGACCGCCGTCGACGAACGCACCCTTCGTCATCCCGGCTACGCCATCAGCCAATGTTGCCGCAAACGCATCGAGGAAGTGTTCGGCTGGATCAAGACGACGGGCGGCCTCGCCCAGCTCAAAGTTCGCGGCTTGGCCAAGGTGCAGGCCGTCTTCACCTTCGCCATCCTCGCCTATAACCTCGTGCGCATCCCCAAGCTTCTGGAGGCGACATGAGCCGCCGCGCAGCGAGCCCATTGATCGGCAAGTGGCGGATCATTGAGATGGCGCTCTGGGACAAGGATTATTTGGATATGGTCGAGCCCGCCTATATTCAGTTCAAAGCCAATGGGCTGGGCGAGTTCAAGTTCGGATGTGTCGTGGGCGCCCTCGATTGCACCCTCTATACCGACGCCGCCGAGTTCACCTGGGAAGGCAGCGACGAAATGGATCGCGTCTCCGGAGACGGATGGGGCCGAACGCGACGACGACGGCACGATCCACGGCGAAATCAGCTTCCATCTCGGCGATGAATTAACCTTCAAAGCTCGGAAATGGTGAGTTTTTCAACAGCCTGCTAAAGCTGATTTAGGTGGCGAAGTCCCTTACTGGGATGGCTCGGGCGGGAAATGCACGAGGCGTGAACGCCGCATCACCGCATCGCCGCACGCGACGCGACGGTCGATCAATCAGGGAGAGCGAACGTCGTCCGCAACGCCACGAGAACGCGCGCGAGCACATTCTCCCAATTCTGGGTCCCGTCCTGGCGAAACAAGCGGGCCGTCGGATACCACGGCGTATCTTCGCGATCGACGAGCCAGCGCCAATCGGCGATGAAGGGTAACAGAATCCAAACGGGCCTTGCTAAGGCGCCGGCTAGATGGGCCGCGCCGGTATCCACCGAGATAATGAGGTCCAGGTTCGACATGAGCGCCGCCGTGTCGGAGAAATTCTCCAGCTCTTCGCCGAAATGGACGAGATTGCGGTGGCGTTGCACGACCGCGGCGTCGGCGTCACAGATCTCGCGCTGCAAGCTCACATAGGACAGGTTGAGAGCCAAGAGCGGCGACAGAGCATGCAGCCCGATCGATCGGTTATGGTCGGCCGCGCTGCCGGACCAGACCAGGCCGACCCTGGGGCGGTCTTTCACACCTAGCCGCGCGCTCCAATTCGTCACCGCGTCGGGCGATGCCTGCAAATAAGGCGTCCGCGCCGGAACGCTTTCCGGTTTCGTGCCAAACGCAAGCGGTAGACTGAGCAACGGACAATGAACATCGAAATCGGGCAGCGCATCGTCCGTCGCTAGGATTTGCGCCATGCCCGGCAGCGTATTCATCAGGGCGCGGAGTGGCTCGGGCACTTGCAGAATCACGCGTGCGCCGCGCTCCGCAACGCGCTGCGCATAGCGGCAGAACTGAATCGTGTCGCCAAAGCCCTGTTCGGCGTGGAGAAGTATGGTCTTTCCGGCAAGATCATTCGATCCGAGCCACAACGGTTGGCCGAAGTTGCGCCTGCTGCTTTTGCGTTCACGCGTCGCCCAGCGCCACTCGTACTTTTCCCAACCGCGGACGAAGTCGCCAGCCGCCAAGCGGCAGCACGCCTCGCTGAAATGAGCCTCGGCATAGTCCGGTCGAATTGCGAGGGCGCGAGCACAGCTCGCCAGCGCTTCGTCGAAGCGTTTCAATCCGTAAAGGGTCACGCTTCGGTTGTGGTGCGCCTCTGCGTAGTCCGGCCGTACCGCAAGCGCGCAGTCATAGCTCGCCAGCGCCTCATCGAGCCGCTTCAGTCCGTACAGCGCATTGCCGCGGTTGCGGTGCGCCTCGGCGTGGTCCGGGCATTTTGCCAGCGCGTGGTCACAACTCGCCAGGGCCTCATCGAAGCGCTTCAGGGCGTTCAGGTTGGCGCCACGATTGGAGAGCGCCTCGCCATAATAGGGCTGCCCGGCAAGCGCGCGGTCACAGCTCGCCAGCGCCTCGTCGAACCGCTCCAGCGCCTGCAGCGTTGCCGCTCGGTTGCACAGCGCCTCGGCATAGTCGGGCCGCACTGCGATGGCGCGCTCGTAGCTTTCGAGCGCCTCGTCGAACCGTTCCATCGCCTGCAAGGCGACGCCACGATTGCAGAGCGCCTCGGCGAAATCCGGCCGCAGCGCCAGCGCCTGATCGCAGCTCGCCAGCGCCTCCGTAAACCGTTTCAGCGCGTGCAAGGTGTTGCCGCGGTTGCAGAGCGCTTCAGCATAGGAAGCGCGGAGCGCGAGAGCGCGGTCATAACTCCCCAGCGCCGGTTCGAATCGCCGCAGCGCATGGAGCGCCGCGCCGCGATTGCATAACGCCTCGGCATGGGCCGGCCGCAGCGAAACGGCGCGGTCGTAGCTCGCCACTGCCTCCTCAAACCGATTCAGCGTCTGCAGGGTGTTGCCGCGATTATGATGCGCGTCGGCATAATCCGGCCGCCGCGCCAGCGCGCCGTCGTAGCTCGCCAGCGCCTCTGCGAACCGCCTCAGCGCAGTGAGCGCGGTCCCGCGATTGTTGAGCGCGGCGACATCGTCGGGATTTAACGCAAGGGCAAACTCCAGTTCCCGAACGGCGCCGGCATGATCGCCGCGCTGGTGCAGTATTATGCCGAGCAGATGATGGCTGTCGCAATGATCGGGATGCACCGACAGAATGTCGCGGCAAATTCTTTCCGCATCGGTCATTCGCCCGGCGCGGTGCAGCGTCACGCCCTGGCCGAACAACGATACCAGTGCAGGCATCGCCTGATGCCGATGGTTAACGGCTTCAGGCGCGTGCTCGACGGAAAGATTTGGTGCTTTGCTCGCTGCCAGTTGAGAAAACCTAGGCACAATCTCACCGGCCGTGGAATTATTTCAGCGACGTGCCGATCAATCGAGCGGTGGCGACGAAATCGTTCGCCAAAATTCGCGCAGGCATGCGCATAGAGAGCTCTTTCTGATCGTCTTTCAGATGCCGGGCTACTGTTCCCCGGCATCACAAGGCCGACAATAAAATCCACAAGTTGCAAGGATGATAAGTAATGCAGTTGCTAATTTGACAAGTAACTCGGTTGCCAATGCGATAAAAAACGCGGTTGCTGATTTGTTAATCCGGCCCCTTCGGTAGTCGCCTGGGAAGGACCTGGCATCGCGGATTGTTGCGCTAGCGTTTCACTCAGCTCAATGTCCCTGTAAAAGCTAATTCGCCGTAATCGTTCAATTTGCACGCCGTGGCAGCGTCCGATGGAAGCGATCGGCGATCGCTGCGCAGATGGTGTCGTGGAAAGGAGGTGCAATGAAGGTGAGCCCGGCCGGGATCCCATTGCCGTAGAATCCGCCCGGTGCTGCAACGGCGCGCAAGTCCAGCAAATTCACAAAGTACGAGCAGAAGCCCATCATCGAGTTGCGCTTGATCGGCTCTTCCAACAAGTCAGCGATGGTGAACCAGGTGCCGACGGTCGGCACGGCCATGACATCGATCTCCGCGAAGACCAGCTCCGCTTGTCGCTTGAGCTCCTGCTGACGATACTGCGCTGTGAAAGTATCGACGGCGCTATACTGTTTGGCAGACTCGAAAATGCCGCGCGTCACCGCCAGCACGTCGTCCGGATGTTCTATCACGAAGCCGCCGACCGCCTGCAGCCGTTCTGCGACCCAGGGTCCGTCGAACATCAGCATGCCTGCGTCACGGAACGGGGCAAAATCGATGGGGACAGCAACGCCGCCGATGTCTTCAAGACGCCGCACGGCCGCGGCGAAAAGCTGCGGCGCTTCGTCATTGCCAAAAAATTCCAGGTCGTCGGCTTTCGGGACGCCAAATCGGAACGAAGCCGGCGGCGCGGCAAAACAGAAGGAGAAATCTTCAGGCTGACGCCGGGAAAATGGATTGCGGGCGTCGAAGCCGCGCATGATGTCGGCGACGGTCGCCGCATCGGCCACGGTTTGCGCGAACACGGAAACGCAATCGAGCGTGCGGCAATTCGGCACAAGACCGCGCGTGGAAATTACACCGATCGTCGGTTTCAATTCGACGACATTGTTGAATGAAGCGGGAATGCGGCCCGATCCGCCGGTATCGGTGCCCAGCGAAAACGCGACTTCGCCAAGAGCGACGGCCACCGCCGATCCGGAACTTGAGCCACCGGCTATGACGTTGCGATCATAAGCCGATCCGCAGGCACCGTAAGGTGAGCGCGCGCCGCACAGTCCGGTAGCGAATTGATCGAGATTGGTTTTACCGATGCAGATGGCGCCGGCCTGTTCGAGCAGGACGACGCACTGTGCGGATTCTTCGGGCAGGTAGCTATAAGCGGGGCATGCCGCCGTGGTCGGTAGGCCGGCGACGTCGATATTGTCCTTGACCGCAAACGGCACGCCGTACAACGGCAAGCTTTCCGGCGATCGCGACGCCAGCACGTGCGCGGCGGCCAAGGCATCCGCTTCCGGTCGAATATTGATCCAGACATCCGGCCGGTGGTCCTGGCGGATTCGTCGGTAGGCGGTGCGGATCACGTCCACGACGGTCGCTTCGCGTCGGCGGTAAAGTGACAGCAGGACTGCGATCTCGAATGCCGTTTCGTCGCGTGGAGCGCATTTAGAGGCCGGAATTGTTGCCGTCATATCGGTAGCTGCCATTTTAGTAACGCTCAGGTCCACGCCGGGTCGCGTCGGGACACAAGCGATGTGCCGACCGCGAAACGTTCACGATGCTTTGTTGGTACCGCGCATCATGACGCCGAACGACAACGCAGCGTTGCGTGGCATAAGTTTTGCCGACGTTAGGAGGCCGTTGCGATCATTCCTAGCAACTAATTGCTTGCTGTTCATCGAGTACATCGCCGACCATCAAAGACACCCGCATCCTGCACGTAAGGGGACACTACCGTTCAATCCCAATTCGCCGCGCTATCGCCGGGTAGCGCAGGCTGTCAAGGAGACGCGAGATGCTACGAGGAAAACCGGCTACAATTGCGGCGATTGGTGCGGTGGTTGCATCAATTTCGATCGGTGTGGTTTCGCAAGCGGTCGGGATGAAGCGCGACGACCTTGCCGCCCTTTGGAGCGGCTACGTCTATCACGTCGTACTTGACGACAAGCAGGTCAGCATTCTCAAGGCTCACGCAGCGTGGCGCCTTGAGAGCGGCAATCATCCGCCCGGCGCGACAATGCCGGATTTCCTCAAAGTGATCGATGACGGACCTCTGAAGAAGGTCTACCCCAGTCGCGTGACCTACTCCGGCAGTTGAGCGGGGAAGCGCGTAGCGGCGGTGCCGCTTCGGACCCCGTGCGAAACATGCCGACTTCCAACGGTTCGCTGCGCTTCCGGCTCAATGCGATCATATCGGGATTGTCGATTTCGATATTTCTCGGCCTGTTGGGAGCTTGTATCGCGTTCGGGGGTGGTCAATGTTGTTCTATTCCCGCCGCCGTCGGTCGTCGCGGTGGCAATGCTGGAGTGGGTCAAAAGCGGTCAATTTGCTGTTGATTTCGCCTTCAGCCTCTTTCGCGTCGTGATCGGATTTGTGAGCGGCGCTGTCATTGGCGTGGTCTTCGGCATTTTGACCGGCCGATATCCTTTGTTTTCAAGTCTCTTTTCGCCGTTATTCCATCTGTTGCGCCCTATTCCGCCGATCGCCTTCGTGCCGATCGTGATCTTGTAGTTTGGCCTGTCTGAAGCCGGAAAGTTCTTCCTGGTGTTTTGGGGCGTATTCTTCACCGTATGGCTTTCTACTCATCTCGGTGTCCAGAAGGTGGACAACGGGTTGATCCGCGCCGCACAAATGCTCGGAACGCCGCAGCGAAAGCTGTTGCGCGAGGTCATTTTTCCCGGTGCGCTCCCGTATATCGTGGTGAGTTTGCGTACTGCGGTCGGCATTTCGTTCTACACGCTCGTGGCGGCCGAACTCGCCGGCGCCTTTGCCGGCATCGTGTATAGGATAGACATCGCGGAGCAGAATCTTCAGACAGGCCATGTTATGGGCGGCCTCGTCGTCCTTGGCGCGATGTCTTTCATCGCGGATTGCACTTTCGCGAGTTTTTCGCAAAGATTCGTGTGGTGGCGATGACAAATCTCATCAAGATCTGGCGGGACGACAAGGCGGATCCAGCCGACGCTGCGCCGCAGAGCGAGCTTGGCTCGAGCAATGTCGAAATTGACGTCAATAACGTCACCATCGTTTTCGAGACTCCCAAAGGGCAAGTCATCGCGGCTGACCGCGTTTCGTTCCAGGTCTGCAGCGGCGAATTCGTCTGCATCCTGGGGCCGTCCGGCTGCGGCAAGTCGACCGTGCTCAACTCCATCGCCGGGTTTGAGACCCCTTTCGAAGGCAGCGTGTCCGTAGCCGGGCATTTGGTGACGTCACCCGGTCCCGATCGTGGCATGGCGTTTCAGCAGCCGAATCTGTTTCCGTGGAAGACCGTGCGCGAAAACATCGCCTTCGGGCCGCGCATGCTGGGCAAGGACCATCGAGATGTCGTCGACATCACCGACACGTTCATAGAAATGGTCGGTCTCGTCCGCTTTGCGGATGCCTATCCCCACACCCTTTCGGGCGGGATGCAGCAGCGCGTTGCGCTGGCGCGCGTCCTTGCAAATAGGCCGAGCGTTCTCCTGATGGACGAGCCGTTTGGCGCTCTCGACGCACAGACGCGCGTCTTTATGCAGGAACACCTCCTCAAGCTCTGGGCTCAGATCAAAACTACGATGGTTTTCGTGACGCACGACGTCGATGAGGCGCTTTTCCTCGCCGACCGGGTTTTGATCATGAGCGCGGGTCCCGGGCGCATCAAGTGCGATCTGAAAGTCTCCTTGCCGCAGCCTCGGACCCAAAAGATTGCAACTGATCCGGCATATGTAGCCATGAAGGAACGGTGCCTCGATCTAATTCGAGCCGCGAGTCTCCTCGCGTTCGAACAACAGGGCGTCACTTCGAAGTGAGATGTGCGGCGAGCTTCGGAATCAAAGCCTATCGATCACTGTCACGCTATCCGCGTCCGACGACCTTGCGAAGGATGGCTGCCGTATCATCAGGCGCCCGATCGGCGATCCAGGCCACGTAGCGATCCGGACGGACGAGAATGAGCTTCGCCTCATAGGCCGTGCGGCCGTCGGCGAAACTGTCGCAGACGATCTTGAGCGGCACGCCGAGCGTCCGAGCGGCCTTCTCGAATGACGCGGCCGTCTGGCCATCGCCATCGAAGGCAAACAGCGTGAAGTCCTCGCCGAGCTCCTCGAAGACATTGCGCCCCGAGGACAGCAGCTGCGGCGGCAGATGATGTCCGGCACGGGCCTTGAACGTGTGCGAGCCGTGGGCGCTGCTCATGCTGCCCGGCGCTCCGAAGACGATCGGCGAGCCTTCGTAATTCGGCTCGTAGGTCAAGACCCGCGGCGCGGCGGCGTTGGCGTGCTCGTTCCAGGCCTTTTCGAATTCGGCGAGATTGCGCTCGGGGCTGTAGCGCGCCATGAAGTCCTTATCGCGCCGGATGCCCGCCTCGATGAAGTCCTCGGCGGTCTCCTTGAAGATCGGACGGCGCTCTTCGGTGTAGGTCCCCAGCAGAGCATCGCCGCCCCAGCCTTTGAGCCTGGCGGCGAGCTTCCAGCCGAGATTGACCACGTCGTCGAGCCCGTTGTTGAGCCCATAAGCGCCATACGGCGGATGCGAATGCGCGGCGTCTCCAGCAATGAAGATGCGGCCAACCTGATATCTCTCCGCGACCGCGATGCGCAGATCCCAGAAGCCGACATAATCGAAATCGGCTTTGAAGGAGAAGCCGGCGGCCTTCTGCAACAGGCCGTGGAAATCGTAATTCTCCCGCGTCGTGTCGGCGGGCACCGGCGAATGGAAGAACCAGCTCTCGCCGACATCGACGCGGCCGAAGAATTGCCAGTAACCCTTCAGATCCGGATGCAGCACGCGATAGGTCGAACGCGGCGGAAAGCGCTCAAGCTTCTCGTGCAGTTCACGCGAGCGAAACAGTGCCAGCACCATCAGCTCGTCGAAATCCGCGCCGGCGCGCTCGATACCGGCTTGTTGGCGCACTGTGGAATGGCCGCCGTCGCAGCCGATCACGTACTCGGCTTCGAGCGTCTCACGCCCAGTGCCGCCGTCCTCGACGCAGGCGATGCGCACGCCGTCGGCGTCCTGCGCGATGCTGTCCGCGATCCAGCCGAACCGCGCTTCGACATTCGGCAGCTGCGCCATTCTTTTGCGCAGCACATACTCGCCCAAGTACTGCGGCAATCGTTCGTTGTTCTGGAAGTAATAAGCATTGACGATCTCGCGCAACGGCGGCGCGTACCAATATTTGTTGTTGAGATCGTGATAGGCGACGATCCCGCTCATCGGGTAAGACGGCGGCAGCAGGCGTGCGGCCTTGAGTTCCTCGGCGACACCCCAGAAATAAAAATGCTCGGCCGACCGCTGCGTCAGGTTCTGGCCCTTCGGAATGTGCTGCGGCTCGCGTCGGCGCTCAACGACGCCGCAGGAAATGCCGCGCTGGCCGAGTTCGACCGCAAGCGCGATGCCGACGGGGCCACCGCCGACAATGACGACCTGATATCGGTTTTTCATTCTCACTTATCTTTTTTTGGGAACTTCGGTTACTGCCGCACCAGCAGAACCGGCACCGAGGATTCGGGTACGCGTTGCCAGGTATTGGCATCGTTCTGTTCGAACTGCCACGTCTGCCCGTTCGGCGACATCAGCATCAACTCGCCTTCGTCCATGCGCCAGCCGGTTGGGCCGAAGCGCGTGACCGAAGCGTCGCAGCCCGGCTTCACCTTCAGCGCCAGGATATCGCCGGCGATCGGGCTGTTGGCCAAAGTGAGCATGCAGATCGGCTTGCCGGTGCCGCGGGTAACCGCCCAGTCGCCGGCGACGTCGCTGGCCGAAAGCTCAGGCGCCGACGTCGCCGCCTGCAAAATGTAGCGGCCCTCTTCCGGCGTGAAGCCGTCATACATTCCGGTTTCGACTTCCGATAGATCGACAATCGAATTGCCGCTTGAGTCGAGGAGGCGAAGGCTGCCGTAATTATCAACCGACCAGGCGACCATGTTTTTGGTCGAGGGAAACTGATTGGGACAGTTCTTGTCGATATCGAGCTTGTAGCCGTTCGGCACGGTGTCGGCGCGGAAGGTGAAGTGGCAGATCTTGTCGTGGTCGGCGTTGGAAAATTCCCAGGTGCCGAGCATGTTGTGCACGGGATCGTTGATCGCGTTCTGCGGCTGGGTGCCTGGTGAGGACGCGTCGGGCGCCGCGCCAGGTGCGACCGTCTGCGCGTCTTTCTGCGCGTCCTTTTGCGAATCTTGGGCAAAGGCCAAGCCGCTCAAGAGGCTTGCCGCGATTGCCATCACGATAATACCGCCGCAACTCATATCGTACTCGATCGCACTGCTCTCACCATGCCGTGAACGCTAGCACACGAACGCCAAGACGTCATGCCGGGGCCGAACATGACAGGGGCGCAAGACTGGGGTGCCGGCGATGCGCGGCGATCCTTTAGCTTTTGTTCCAAATCACTTTGCGCGCCAGGATTGCCACGGCGTTTCCGGCACCGGCGTCAGCGGCGGGTTGCCCGCCGCCCAGGCCAGAATGTTGTCGGCGACGAGCTGATCCATCTTTTGGCGGGTATAGACCGACGCCGATCCGACATGGGGAAACAGCACGACATTGTCCATCGCGATCAATTCGGCCGGCACATGCGGCTCCTTCACGAATACATCGAGGCCGGCCGCCATGATCCGCTTGCTCTTGAGCGCCTGGATCAAAGCCGGCTCGTCGACCACCGAGCCGCGCGCCATGTTGATGACGATGCCGTTCGGTCCGAGCGCGTCGAGCACCTCGGCGTTGATGATATTCTGCGTCGCCGCGCCGCCCGGCACGATCACCATCAGCGTATCGACATCGCGCGCCATGTCGATCAGCTTCGGGTAGTGACGGTAAGACAGTTCGGGGCGCTTCTTGCGCGTGTGATAGACGACCGGCACGCCGAAGGCGTCGAGCCGCCGCGCGATGGCTTGACCGATTGCGCCCATGCCGACCATGCCGACGGTGCGGTTGCGCAACGTCGCCTTGCTCAGCGGAAAGCCCTTTTCCGCCCATTTGCCGGCGCGCACATAGCGCTCGGCCTTGCGGCAGTTCGCGCACGGTGCAGAGCAGGAGGCCGAGCGCGGTGTCGGCCACTTCCTCGGTCAGCACTTCCGGCGTGTTGGTGACGATGATGTCGTGCGCGGCCGCATATTTGACGTCGACATGGTCGTAGCCGACGCCGAAACTGGAGATGATTTCGAGCTTCGGAAAATGCTCGAGAAGGCTCGCCGACATCAGCCCTTGGGCGCAGGCGATCGCCCGGACCTGACTGTGTTGGGCGACAAAGGCGTCGCGATCGGCGGCATCGACGGCTTTATAGACCGTGCAGCCCGTTTCGAGGCCGTTGACGATCGTCGGTTTAGCCGGGCCGAACAGAACAACTTCGCGCTTGTCGCCATTGTCCATCCTCACACCAAGAGGCTTACCGGCTTTTCGATCAAAGTCTTGATGGCGGCCAACAGTTCGGCGCCGAGCGCGCCGTCGACGACGCGATGGTCGCAGGACAGCGTGACGCTGATCATGCTGACAAAGGCGACGCCGCCGTCGTCCTTCTCGACCGCCTGCCGGCGCGCGGCGCCGACCGCGAGGATCGTTGCGTGCGGCGGATTGATGATGGCCGTGAACTCGCGCACGCCGTACATGCCGAGATTGGAAATCGCCGACGATCCGCCCTGATATTCGGCCGGCTTGCAGTTTCTTGTCGCGGGCGCGCGCCGCAAGATCCTTCATCTTCGGCGGAGATGGCGCTGAGCGACTTCGTCTCGGCGTTGCGGATGACCGGCGTGATCAAGCCGCCTTCGAGCGCCACCGCGATGCCGATATCGGAATGCTTGAAGCGCAAAATGCGGTCGCCGGCCCAGACCGCATTCGCCGCCGGCACGCGTTGCAGCGCCGAGCGCCAGAGCGCGAATGATGAAATCGTTGAGCGAGAGCTTGAATGCGGGATTGCCGTCGCGGTCCTTCGGCGCGGCCGCATTGGCCTCTTCGCGCACCGCGATCAGCCGATCGATGACGATGTCGGCGGTCAGATAGAAATGCGGGATCGTCTGCTTGGCCTGCGGCAGCCGCGCCGCGATGGTCTTGCGCATGCCGTCGAGCGGCACTTCCTCGTAGCTGTCGGGCGCATAGAGCGCCTTGACCTGGCGGCGCTCGGACCTTCCGCCAGCGCGGCGGGCCGCGCGCGAAGGCCGCGGCGCGTCTCGACGTCGCGGGCGACGATGCGGCCGTGCGGGCCGGAGCCGCGCAGGCGGGACAGATCGATTCCGGCCTCGCCGGCGAGCCGCCGCGCCAGCGGCGTGACGGAAGCGCCGCCGGGAAGCTTCGCCGGGCCGAAATTGCGGTCGGGCGTGCGCACCTCGAAGAACGGATCGAGCTTGATCGGCTGTGCGGCGGTTTGACGCGCCGGCGTTGCGGGCGCCGTCGCGGCGGCGACAGGCGCGGCCGGTTTGGCGCGGCGGCGCCTTCGGCGGCGCGGACTGCAGCCGGCGCGACTTGCCGACAGCGCCTGCGCCATCCGCGATCACGCCAACCACGGCGCCGACCGGCGCCACTTCGCCCGCCGGACACGCGGATTTCGCTCAAGGTGCCGGCTTGGTCGCCGGCACTTCCATCGACACCTTGTCGGTCTCGATCTCGAACAGGTTGTCGCCCGGCTTCACCGCCTCGCCGGCCGACTTGAACCATTTGGTGATCTTGCCCTCGGCGACGGTCTCGCCGAGTTGCGGCATCAGCATGTCCATTTTCACAATCCCAAGAGGTTCACGATCCCAAAAGGCCGCTTCACGCGATCCGTTCCCAAATCACTTCCATCGTCGAATTCGGCGGCCGCAGCACGAGGCGATTGCCGGTGAATTCATAGCGGCGGACCAGATCGCCGCTATCGCCGGGCTGCAGGCTGTCCAACCGATGATGCGTCACGGTGCCGGCCTTCTCGTCGATCGTATAGGTGCCGAAATAGGCAATGTAGTCGGTCAGCGCGAGCTTGGCCTCTTCCGGCGTCATCACCGCGCCGGCGCGCATGCGCTTCACGTCGGGCGCGATCTGCACCGACATCTCGCCATGCGGACCGTAATAAATCATGCCCTTCGGATTGGCGCCGCGATCCCAGTTCCCGCCGTCGATGCGGGTGCCGATATAACGCCAGGCACCGAGCAGCTTCTTGGCGACTTCACCCTCGCTCATGAATTGCTCGCAAGCCTTACCACGTCACCGAGATGTACTGGGTTTCCATGAATTCCATCAGGCCCTCATGCGCGCCTTCGCGGCCGAGGCCGGATTGCTTGATGCCGCCGAACGGCGCCGCCGGATCGGAGACGAGGCCGCGATTGAGCCCGATCATGCCGAATTCGAGTTTCTCCGAGACGCGCATGCCGCGGCTGAGATCCTTGGTGTAGAGATAGGCGACCAGGCCGTATTCGGTGTCGTTGGCGCGCGTGATGACCTCGTCTTCGGACTTGAAGGTCTGCAGCGAGGCGACCGGACCGAAAATCTCCTCGTTGAGCATTTTGGCGTCGTTGGACACGTTGGCAAGCACGGTGGCCGGATAGAAGAAGCCGGGGCCGCCGGGCGCTTTGCCGCCGGTGAGCACCTTGGCGCCCTTCTTCACCGCGTCGTCGACCAGCTCGATCACCTTGTCGAGGCCTTCTTTGTTGACCAGCGGGCCAAGCGCGATGCCGTCGTCGAGGCCGTTGCCCATTTTCAGGCCGGACATCTTGGCGGTGAGCTTCTTGGCGAATTCGTCGTGCACCTTTTCGTGCACATAGAAGCGGTTGGCCGCGGTGCAGGCCTCGCCCATGTTGCGCATCTTGGCGATCATGGCGCCGTCGATCGCGGCATCGATATCGGCATCGTCGAACACGATGAAGGGCGCATTGCCGCCGAGCTCCATCGCCGGCTTGACGATCGTAGTCGGCGGCTTCATGCAGGAGCTTTCTGCCGACTTCGGTCGAGCCGGTGAACGACACCACGCGCACGCGCGGGTCGTGCAGCATCGCGCTCGACGACCTTGCCGGAGGAGCGCGAGGGAATGACGTTGACGACGCCCGCCGGCACGCCGGCTTCTTCGAGGATCGGCATCAGCGCCAGCATGGTGAGCGGCGTATCGGAGGCGGGCTTGAGCACGACCGGGCAGCCGGCGGCGAGCGCCGGGCCGATCTTGCGCGTCGCCATCGCGGCCGGGAAATTCCACGGCGTGACCAGCACCGCGATGCCGGCCGGCTTGTGATGAACGAAGATGCGCGCGCCGGTCGACGGCGCGACGGAATTCTGGCCGACATTGCGCACCGCTTCTTCGGCGTACCAGCGGAAGAATTCCGCGGCATAGGCGACCTCGCCGCGCGAGTCGGACAAGCGCCTTGCCGTTCTCGATGGTGATCAGCTTGGCGAGCCGCTCGGCGTCGCGCATGATCAGTTCGTAGGACTTGCGCAAAATTTCGCCGCGCTCGCGCGGCTTCTTGGCGGCCCAGGCCGGGAAGGCGGCGCTCGCGGCATCGATCGCGGCCTTGGCGTCCTCGACCGTCGCGCTCGCGACCGAGGCGACTTTGTTCTCGGTCGCCGGATCGATCACGTCGAAACGCGCGCCGTCGGACGCTTTGCGCCACTTGCCGCCGATCCACAGATCGGTCGGAACGTTGGCGAGGAGATTATCGTACATGGCACGACCTTGGTCGTTCATTCGTTCTCGCATTGCCGTGTTCGTCGATCGCGCTCATGCTTCTCGCCGGTCGCCAGATACGCCGCCTTGTCGCGATGAGATGCCCTGCACGTTCTCAATCTTTGCCGCGGTGATTGATAGACGTAGCGGTCATGCCACGCTTCTTGCCGCGGGGAACGTGCATACCCGCCGTGCAAAAATCGGTGCCAACGGTCTCGCGCAGCGAACTGCCGTCACGCACGCGCTCGGCGATGCGGTCGACGCTCGGCAGCGCGAGATCTTCGAGAATATCGGCGGCCGGCAGCGGAATATGCGGCGTGGTGATGCGCACCGGCGGGCCGTCGAGATCGTAGAACGCCTCGTCGGCGACGATGGAGACGATCTCCGCGCCCCAGCCGCACAGCCGCGGATTTTCCTCCACGGTGAACAGGCGATGCGTGCGCGCGACCGAGCCGAGAATGGTCTGGGTGTCGAGCGGCACCAGCGAGCGCACGTCGATCACTTCGCAGTCGATGCCGTGCTCGCTCTTGAGCTTCTCCGCCGCCGCCAGCGCCCGCGGCACCATCAGCGCCAGCGCGAGGATGGTGGCGTCCTTGCCGGGCCGCACGATCTTGGCGGTGCCGAGCGTGTCGACGATCTCGCCGTCCGGCACTTCGCCCTTGGTGGCGTAGAGCGACTTGTGCTCGAGGAAGATCACCGGATCGGGATCGCGCACCGACGCGGCGAGCAGCCCGATCACGTCGACGCGGGCGTCGACGGCGCGACGACCTTGAGGCCGGGAATCATCATGCACCAGTTCTCGACGCTCTGCGAATGCTGCGCGCCGAAGCGCGAGCCGCCGCCGTTGCCGGTGCGCACGACCAGCGGGCATTTGACCTGGCCGTTCGACATGTAGCGGCTCTTGGGAAATTCGTTGGCGATGTAGTCGAAGCACACGGCGAAGAAATCCGAGAACATGATCTCGGCGATCGGCTTCAGGCCGGTCATCGCCGCGCCCATGGCGGCGCCGATGATCGCCTGCTCGGAGATCGGCGTGTCGCGCACGCGCAGCGGCCCGAACTGCTCGTAGAGGCCGACCGTCGCCTTGAACACGCCGCCGGCCTTGGCGACGTCCTCGCCGAGAAACACGACGTCGGGATCGCGCGCCATTTCCTGGGCGATGCCGCGGATGACGGCGTCGCGATAGGTCAGTTCCGCCATGCGAAGCCTCCGTCGGCATAGACGTCGGTGGTGAGGATATCGAGCGGCGGCGGCGGCGCGGCCTTGCACGTTCTCGGTCGCCTCGTCGACTTGCGCGTTTCACGTCGGCATCGATGCGCGGCGATCGTCGTCGTCGCCGATGCCGAATTGCTTGAGCCGCTCGCGATAGATCTTGATCGGATCGCGCTCTTTCCACTTTTCCAGTTCGCCTTCGGGCCGGTATTTGGCCGGGTCGGCGCGCGAGTGGCCGCTGTAGCGATAGGTCAGGCACTCGATCAGCGACGGTCCGTCGCCGGCGCGCGCCTTCTCGTAGGCCGCGCTGCGCGGTGCGATAGACCGACGTCGGCGTCGTTGCCGTCGATGACGATGCGCGGCAGCCCGTAGGCGCGATGCGCGATCGGCGGCCGGATGCTTGACCGCGGTGACGTCGCCGATCGGCGTGTATTCCATGTAGAGATTGTTCTCGCAGACGAAGATCACCGGCAGCTTCCACACCGCGGCGAAATTCAGCGCCTCGTGGAAGGCGCCGATATTGGTGGTGCCGTCGCCGAAGAAGCAGACCGAAACGTCTTTCTGGCCCTTGTACTGCGCGCGCCAGGCGGCGCCGCAGGCGATCGGCAGATGCGCGCCGATGATGGCGTAGGAGCCCATGACGCCGTGATCGACCGAGGTCAGATGCATCGAGCCGCCCTTGCCGCGCATCAAGCCGTTGTCGCGCTGCATCAGCTCGCCGAGCACCTTGCTCGACCGGCACGCCGCGGGCGAGCGTATGGGCATGGCCGCGATAGGTGCAGAAGCGACAGATCGCCCGGCTTCATGGCGCGGCGAAGCCGGCGGCGACCGCCTCCTGGCCGAGCGAAAGATGGCTCGTGCCCTTCACCAGGTTCTGCAGGAACAGATCGAAGCGCGCTGCTCGGCCTCGCGGATCTCGACCTGCGTGCGATACAGAGCTTCAGCCGCGTCTCCTCGCCGATATCGTCGTTGAGGCTTGCATTCGGAGCGAGCGCGCGGTCTTCGAGCTTGGCCATGGCAAGAGTTACCTGGATTGAGTGCCTGGAATAAGTGCCTGGGACATCCTTGGGGCGGCCCCATAAAGCTGGGGAGGGCCGCAACTTAGCGCCAGTTGCGAAGCTGAGGCAACGTCATATCCAGGCGGCGCGACCGCCCGCCGGAGCCTGGTGACGAACCCTCTCTTGCCGGTCTGAAAGTGGGTAGGATTACCGGTATTTCACGCGTCAGCCGCTTGCGCGCGGGGGCGCAAGTTCCTAGTTGATTTGCTGCCTTACACTGGGCGGCCTTACGCGGCCTTTGCGGGCGGGAGATTTCAATGAGCCAAGAATCGGCCCAACCAAGCTTGGAATCGCGGAATCCGCAGGATTTCGTCCATCGCTTCTTCGGCGGTCCGCCGATTGGCAGGTGATCGGCCGGCTTATTCTGCTGTCGATTCTGGTCGGCGTCATTCTCGCCGCGATCGGCCTTGACCCGTGGAATATCATCGAGTCGGTCCAGCGGCTGCTCCAGCACATCTGGAACTTGGGCTTCGACACCGTGCGCTGGCTGTGGCGCTATTTCCTGCTCGGGGCCGTGATCGTCGTGCCGATCTGGCTTTTGGCGCGGCTCGCCAAAGCGCCGCGCGGCCTATAAGCACAAGCGCGGGCTTTAAGCCCGCGCTTGCCGTTATTCGTCGCTTTGATTTGTGCGCTTATTCGTCGTTCGGGCCGCGCTGCGGGCCGCCGTCGCCTGACATCGAATGATCGGCTGCGTGGTCGCGTGGGCCGTTGCCGCGGTGCCGGCGGCGACGCCGGTGCAGCGGGAAGCGGTCGGGCGAACCGTCGTAACCATTCTGTCCATTTTGGCCGCCATTGGCCGCCCTGGTTGTGTTGCTGGGGCAGGCTGCGGCTGGCCACCGGTGATGAACGACGGCAGGCGCTCGACGTCGGCGTCGTTATCGGCCTGCTGATTATGCTGCGGACGCGGCTGGTAGTGCTGCTGAGGCTGAGGCTGGGGCTGTTGTTGTTGCGGCTGATATTGCTGCGGCTGGTGCTGCTGCTCGCGCGGATAGAACGGTTGCGGCTCGCGGGCGCGAACGGTTCGCCGCCCATGGACGGCTGATCGCCCTCGCCGTCATCGTAATCGTCATCGGAGGCATTGCCGCGCGCGTCGCCTTGCTGCGGCTGATAATAGGGCTGCGTCTGGCGAAGCTGTTCCTGAGCGGCGGCGATCAGGCGGAAATAATGTTCGGCGTGCTGATAGTAATTTTCCGCAGCGATCGGGTCGCCGGAGCTTTGCGCGTCGCGCGCGAGCTGAAGATATTTCTCGGCGATGTGGGACGCCGTTCCGCGAATTTTTACGTCCTGCCCGTTGGACTCGTACATTCGCGACAACGGATTTTGATGATGACCACCCTTACGGTTGCGACCGCGCATACGTTTGTTCTGACCGTTTCTCATGGTTTGCTGTTCCGCCAATCCCCTTGACTTGCGTCGGCACAGATGCCGCCGCTTCTCTTCACCAGATTTGATTCAAAGCGCTGTGCCCTGATGAATGTGCGCTTCGGCGCCCAGCGCCGCATATCTACGAACCGCTCTCAATGGCCAAGACTCTCAGCCCCCGGCAAATCTTCACGAACCCTCAGCAAACCGTGCCGCACCAAAAGCCCCGCGCGCGGCGCCCTCAACTGCGATATGGCAAACCTCCAAGTCACGCGCGCGACCATTGCGTAAATCCGCGCCGACCGGTTGTAGTTTACTGTCTGAACCTTCGAGGTCTGAATCTCGCGATCTCGTATGCCGACCGATGCGGCTTTCGATATCCAGCTTTCGCTTGCTATTAGCGGTCGCTTGCCAGCATTCGCTTTGCGTATATTCGCATTTGCTCGCGTGTATTCGCTTTGTGTCCGGCCTGCGCCGCCAACCTCTGGGAGTCAACCTTTGGGAGCCAATCTCTTGAGCTCTTAAGATTTCCGCTCCGGGCCTTCAGGGCGACGCGGCACCCTCGTTTCGGGCCGATTCCGTGGGGCGCAAGCTAGTAGGTTCCGGGCGACATTCCAAGTGTTTTTTGCCGGACCACCCGTGCTTTTTTGCTGGGGCTTAACGGTCTGTTTTGGCCGGACTCGACGCCCAATATTCCGCCACGACCGCGCCAAGTTGCACTTATAACTGCGGCACTGATTGCGCTCATGATCCACGCCCTTTTTTTGATGCAACGAGGGCACACGGCACGTTATTAACATCGGGGCGGGGAGCGGACGGTACAAGGCCCGCCGCGGCAAATATTGTGGCAACGGGTTCCGCCTGGCCGGCGCCGAGTTCGACGGCAAGCAAGCCCGCGGGCGCAAGCAGCGGCGGCGCCGTGGCCGCAATCGCCCGATAGACATTGAGCCCGTCGGCTCCCCCGTCCAGCGCCGGTAGAGGATCGAACAAGCGGACTTCCGGCGGCAACGTGACGATGTCGCCGGACGCAATATAGGGCGGATTGGAGACGATCAGATCGAACGGGCCGGCCAGCGCCGCGGCTAGGTCGCAGGCGACGAATGCCGCGCGCTGCAGGCCGAGACGCCGGGCATTGTCCCGCGCCACCAGAAGCGCTGGCAGGCTTATGTCGCTGCCGACCCCGAACGCGTTTTTCAGTTCGCTCAGCAATGCGAGCAGGATGGCGCCCGAGCCGGTGCCGAGATCGGCGATGCGCCATTCGCGCAGCCGCGAGCCGCGAAGATCAAGGCCCGCGAGCGCTGCCTCGACCAGCGTTTCGGTCTCCGGCCGCGGCACCAGCGTCGAATCATCGATATGAAGATCGAGGCTCCAGAATTCCTTGGCGCCGATAATGCGCGCAACCGGTTCATGGGCGAGGCGTCGATTTGCCAGCGCCGCGACGGCGCTCTCTTCTTCAGCGCCAAGCGCGCGCGCGCCGGCCGCCAGCAGCGCGGCTTGATCGAGACCGAGCGCGTGGCCGGCGAGAAGGCGCGCGTCGAGTTGCGGCGAATCGAGGCCCGCGGCCGCGAATTTCGCCGCCCAGCTCCGCCGCACCGCTTCGATCGTGCGCGCGACCGGCGGCGCCGGATGTGGCGATGCGATGAATGCGGCAGCGTCGCCCGACATCAGGCGTCCTCCGCCGCGAGCTGCGCCGCCTGATTGTGGGCGACCAGCGCGTCGATGATCTCGCCCAAGGCCTCGCCTTCCAGGATCTGGGGCAGCTTGTAGAGCGTGAGATTGATGCGGTGGTCGGTTACGCGGCCTTGCGGATAATTGTAGGTGCGGATGCGCTCCGAACGGTCGCCGCTGCCGACCTGGCCGCGGCGCTCCGCGGCGCGTGCGGCGTCGAGCTTCTGCCGCTCGAAATCGTAGAGGCGGGTGCGCAGCACGGCCATCGCCTTGTAGCGGTTCTTATGCTGCGAGCGCGCGTCCTGCATCACCACGACGATGCCGGACGGGATATGCGTGATGCGGACGGCCGATTCGGTTTTGTTGACGTGCTGCCCTCCGGCGCCGCCCGCGCGCATCGTATCGATCTTGAGATCGCCTTCGTTGATGTCGGCGTCGACTTCCTGCGCTTCCGGCAGGACGGCGACGGTGGCGGCCGAGGTATGAATGCGCCCCGAGGCTTCGGTGTCCGGGACCCGCTGCACGCGATGGACGCCGGATTCGAATTTCAGCTTGGCAAAGGCGCCGCGGCCGGCAATCTCCGCGACGACTTCCTTATAGCCGCCCATCGCGCCTTCGCTTGCGGTCACGACCTCGACCTTCCAGCCCTGAAGGGCGGCAAAGCGCTCATACATGCGGAACAGGTTGCCGGCGAACAAGGCCGCTTCGTCGCCGCCGGTGCCGGCGCGGATTTCGAGGATGACGTTGCGCTCGTCCATGGCGTCCTTGGGCAGAAGCGCGATCCGCAATTGCTGCTCGAGCGCCGCGCGCCGCGTTTCGAGCTCGGGCTTTTCCGCCTCGGCGATGGACCGCATTTCGGCGTCGGTCGAGGGATCCGCGATCAACCCCGTCAAATCGTCGAGCTCGCGCTGCGCCGCGCGATAGGATTTGACGGCGTCGGCCACCGGCGCCAGTTCGGCGAATTCGCGCGACAGCTTGACGAAAGTCTCGGTCGGCAGTGCGCTCGAGAGTTCACGTTCCAGCATCGCATGCCGGGTGACGACCGCATTGAGTTTCTGATCGGGTAGCATTGCTTCTCTTCGTCACGTCCGGATTGCCGCCGGACGCCTGATTTCACTTATTACTTTTTACTTTTCTATCTCTAGATTGCTCATTTGAGCATGATCTTTTCCGAAAACCGGTCTCCACTTTTCGGGATCATGCTCTAAAGCTGCAAGCCGCTTGCGGCGGCGAATTTTTCCAGCTGCTCGCGGATCGGCGCGCCGCGGGTCGGCTTCTCGATCAATGGGCAAAGAAACGCGGCGGCCTTGCGGCAGTCCACGTCGAGCAGCATGGCCTTGACCGGACCGATGGCGGACGGCGTCAGCGATAGTGAGCGGTAGCCGATGGCGACCAGAGCCAGCGCGCCGATCGGGTGCGACGCCATCTCGCCGCACACCGTGGCGGGCTTCTGATGCTCGCGGGCCTTGTCGGCGATGTCCTTAAGCGCGCGCAGCACCGGCGGCGAGATGGCGTCGAACCGGTTCGATACCCGCGGATTGCCGCGATCGATGGCGTAAAGAAATTGCACCAGATCGTTCGATCCGACTGAGAGGAAGTCGACGCGATCGAGTAATTCGTCGAGCTGATAGAGGAGGGAAGGCACCTCGACCATGCTGCCGACTTCGACCTGGTCGGGCAGCTTGTGGCCGTGACGGCGCAAATGGGTCAGTTCGCGCTCGACCAGTTCCTTGGCCTGATCGAATTCCTGAACGGTGGAGATCATGGGGAACATGATCTTGAGCGCGCGGCTGCCCGCCGCGCGCAACAGCGCGCGAATTTGCGTGCGCAACAGGCCGGGCCGGTCGAGGCCGAGCCGGATGGCGCGCCAGCCCAGCGCCGGGTTCTCCTCCTCGACATTGCGCATATAGGGCAGCACTTTGTCGCCGCCGATATCGAGGGTGCGGAAGGTCACCGGCTTGTCGCCCGCGGCGTCGAGCACGGCGCGGTACAGGGTGTATTGCTCGCTGGTGCGCGGGAAATTCGCCGCGACCATGAATTGCAGTTCGGTGCGGAACAGGCCGATGCCGGCGGCGCCGGTGTCCTCGATATGCGGCAGGTCGACGCTTAAGCCGGCATTGATCAGGAGCTTTATTTCCTGGCCGTCCTTGGTGACGCAAGGCTTGTCGCGCAGCGCCAGATATTGCTGTTGCCGCCGCGCGCGCAGCCGCACCCGCTCGGCATAGGCCGCTTCCATGTCGGGCAGCGGGCGGATGTGCAGATCGCCGGTGGAGCCGTCGACGATGACGGCGTCGCCCGGATCGACGATGCCGGCGGCATTGTCGATCTCGCCGATGGCCGGGATGCCGAGCGCACGCGCGACGATGGCGACGTGCGAATGCGGGCCGCCTTCTTCCAGGATCAGGCCGCGCAAGCGCTTGCGGTCGTAATCGAGCAGCGCCGCCGGGCCCATCGAGCGCGCGACCAGGATCGCGTTTTCCGGCAGGCTTTCGCGCGACGGCGCGTGATCGCGGCCGGTGAGCTGACGCATCAGCCGGTTGGCGAGGTCGTCGAGATCGTGCAGCCGCTCGCGCAGATACGGGTCGGTCTGCCGCAGCATGCGCGCGCGGGTATCGGATTGCACGCGCTCGACCGCTGCCTCGGCAGTCAGTCCGGTCATTACCGCTTCTTCGAGCTTATGCACCCAGCCGCGATCGTGGGCGAACATGCGATAGGCTTCGAGCACCTCGCGATGCTCGCCGCCCTCGACCACGTCGCCGTGTTCGAGCATCTCATCGAGATTGGAGCGCAGCGATTCGACGGCCGCTCGCAGGTGCTCCAGCTCTTTCGGCACGTCGTCGGCGATGAAATTGGTGACGACGACGCGCGGCTCGTGCAGCACGACATGGCCGAGCGCGATGCCCTCGCTCAGCCCCGAGCCTTTGACATGAACCGAGCGCCGCGCCGCGGGCTCGGCGCCGGGCGGCGCCAGCGCCGACAGTTCGCCGGACGCGATCATCTCCGCCAGCACCATGGCGGTGGTCTGCAGCGCCTCGACTTCTTCCTCGGAATAATTGCGCCGGGCGCGGTTCTGCACCACCAGCACGCCGAGCGTATTGCCGGCGCGCAGCACCGGCACGCCGAGGAAGGAATGGTAGATTTCTTCGCCGGTCTCCGGCCGGTAGGAGAAGGCCGGATGCGCCTGCGCGTTCGACAGATTGATCGGGCTCGCCTGGCTCGCCACCAGGCCCACCAGGCCCTCGTCGGACTTCATCACCGTGTGATGCACGGCGTCGCGATTGAGGCCCTCGGTGGCGTAGAGTTCCAGGGTGGAATCGACGCGCAGCACATAGACGGAACACACCTCCGCAACCATGTTGGCGGCGATCAGCACCACAATCTTGTCCAGGCGTTCCTGCGCGCTGACCGGCTCCGCCATCACTTCGCGAAGCCGGCGCAACAGCACGCGCGGACCGCCGAGCGCGCCTCGCATGGCGTAAGGTCCCTCGGGCGTGACTATGGCCGGAGCGAAGCCCTTGCCGCGCCGGCCGCATTCAAAGAGGAGTTCGCCTCCCGGTCCCGGACCGCGGCGAGTGTCCCTCAGCCTATATCGAATGCGGTATGCAAACCGCAAGCCAGAGACAAAGTTATGACCGCTATGCCGCTCGCAACTTTTGTGCGTTGCAGCGAGACGCAGCAAAAACCGTCGCAAAAACCGTCGTCTGTTAGGCCGCCTGGTCGAGCCCGTAGAGCGAATGCAGCGTGCGGACCGCGAGTTCGGTAAAGGCCGCATCGATCAGGATGGAAAATTTGATCTCGGACGTGGTGATGGCGCGGATATTGATGGAGCGCTTGGCGAGCGCGCTGAACGCCTGCGCTGCGACGCCGGCATGGCTGCGCATGCCGATGCCGATGACCGAGACCTTGGCGACGTCAGTGGCGCTATCGAGCCGGGCATAGCCGATCGCCGGCTTCGCCTTGGCGATGACGTCGAGCGCGCGCTGGTAATCCGACGCCGGCACGGTGAAGGTGAGGTCCGTGGTCTTGCCGTCGGCCGAGACGTTCTGCACGATCATGTCGACATTGATATTGGCGTCGGCCAAAGGTCCGAAAATGGCCGCAGCGACGCCGGGCTTGTCCAACACCTCGCGGATCGAAATTTGCGCCTCGTCGCGCGAGAAGGCGATGCCGGTGACGGTTTGCTGTTCCATGATCTCACTCTCGTCGCAGATCAGTGTTCCGGGCGGATGATTGCTGTAGGGATCGATTGCTTCCGGCTTGTCGAAGCTCGAGCGCACGAAAATGCGCACGTTATGCACCATGCCGAGCTCGACCGAGCGCACTTGCAGCACCTTGGCGCCGAGCGAGGCGAGTTCGAGCATTTCTTCGAAGGCGACCTTGTCGAGCCGACGCGCCCGCGGCACGACGCGCGGGTCGGTGGTGTAGACGCCGTCGACGTCGGTATAGATATCGCAGCGGTCGGCGCGAATTGCGGCCGCGATCGCCACCGCCGACGTATCCGAGCCGCCGCGGCCGAGCGTGGTGATGCGGCCGGTTTCCTTGGACAGGCCCTGGAAGCCGGCGACCACCGCCACTTCCTTGCGTTCCTTGAAACGCTTGATCAGTTCGTCGCCGTTGATGTCGA
The DNA here is from genome assembly GCA_963761185.1 of uncultured Alphaproteobacteria bacterium. Lineage (GTDB taxonomy): Bacteria > Pseudomonadota > Alphaproteobacteria > Rhizobiales > Xanthobacteraceae > BOG-931. The sequence goes on along the minus strand of CAVXFY010000009.1, from coordinate 770,722 downwards.
GGATGCGCGCTGAGCCGTGGGCGTTGTCGGTCAGGATCGGCAGCTGCCAGCCCTGCCACGAGCGCGCATTGACGCCGATGCCTTCCAGCACGATGGCGAGCAGGCCCGCGGTCACCTGTTCGCCGGAGGCGACGACGGCGTCGTATTCGCGCGCGTCGTGCAGGACGGCCGCCTCGCGGCACCACTCGACCAAACGATTGGTCGTGCCCGACATGGCCGAGACCACGACGGCCACTTCATGGCCGGCGTCGATCTCGCGCTTGACGTGCTGCGCGACGTTGCGGATGCGGTCGATATCGGCGACCGACGTTCCGCCGAACTTCATGACGAGTCGAGCCATGGTGATCAGTGACTTGTATTCGCGGCCATTGGAATAAGAGGCGCCGGCCGCCAATAAGTCCGCCGGCGCAAAAGGCGCGTATACATAACGGCGCGACCAGCCCGCGGCAATATCGCGCCGTTTGCCCCGTCCGGCTTGGTTTTCCACGCTAGAGGGCTTCTGATGAGGTCCTGATAGCGAAATGAGCGTCCCCCGCTCGGGCGAGCCGTAAATGAGGTTAATCGCGGGACTTCGCAGACTCTGCTTCAATGCGGTGCTTTGCATCAACGGGGCCTGGCATCTCACCCCAACACGAATCTCCGGGTCGAGGACAACATGAGTGAACAAACAATCGGGATCATCGGCGGCGGATTGATGGGCCACGGCATCGCTTATTTGCTCGCCGCCGCGGGGCACGAGGTCGCGGTATACGAACCGTCGGCCGATCTGCGGGCGTCGCTGCCGCAGCGCCTTTTGGCGATTGTCGAACTGCTCGAAGACGACGCTGCGCTTATCAAGAAGATTTCCGTCCATGATGCGCTGGCGCCGGCCGTGCGCGGCGCGGGCTTCGTCTTCGAGGCGGCGCCGGAGAAGCTGCCGCTCAAGCAGCAAATCTTCGCCGAGATCGAAAAGCACGTCGCGCCGGATGCGATCCTTGCCAGCAACAGTTCGGCGATTCCTTCGACCGAGATCGGCCGGCATCTCAAACACCGCGAGCGCGTTCTCGGCACGCATTTCTGGAATCCGCCGCATCTCGTTCCATTGGTCGAGGTCATCCAGAACGAAAAGACCGATGCGGAAACGGTCCGCAAGACCATGGATCTCTTGCGCGATGCCGGGAAGGTGCCTGTTCACGTGCGCCGCGACGTGCCGGGTTTTGTCGGCAATCGCTTGCAACACGCGATGAAGCGCGAGGCGATTGCGCTGGTCGCTTCCGGAGTCTGCGACGCCGAGACGATCGACACCGTGGTGCGCGAAGGCTTTGGCGCGCGCACAGCGGTGCTGGGGCCGATGGAGCAGACGGATCTGGTCGGCGTCGATCTCACGCTCAATATCGCCGAGGTTCTCTACAAAGACCTCGACGCGACGCCGGGGCCACACCCGTTCCTGCGCGAGAAGGTCAAAGCCGGCAAGCTCGGCATGAGAACCGGCGAGGGGATGCGCAAATGGAGGCCGGGAGAGGCCGACGCGGTGCGACAGCGGCTGTCACGGTTTCTTGCCGCCCAGGCCAAGGCACGGAAAGCCGCTGCGGCGGACCGGTGATGACCTGCTGCGTCACCTGCTGCGTCACTTGGAATCGAAAATGCCCGCCGGCTCGCCTTGACCGCTGCAAAAGCCCGGTAGAAGATAATCGCGCCTCGGTTAGGCCGTGTGGCTTCCAGGTTTGGCCACATGGCTGTGCCGATGACGCCCGAGCAGGGCGTGAATGCCGCGTCGATTGCGCGGCGCGGGGTACATGCAAGCGGGGTACATGCAAGCGGGGTACATGCAACAAGGCTTGCGCGGCATCAATTGGTGCCGTTTGAAACCATCTTCCGCATCGCGTGCCGCGGCGGCAATGCCGTGTGAAATGCCGTTCGACCAAGCCTGACGAAATTACAAAACAAAAGTTACGCCGAAACAGGCGGATAAAGATCTGGGAGGATCGTAATGTCGAAGTTCATAGCTTCGGTACCCCGTCGCACGTTTGTTCAGGCGGGTCTTGCGCTTGGCGCCAGTCAAGTCGTCGGTGCGCCGTTCATCATCAAAGCGTTAGGCGACGAGCCGGTCAAAATCGGCATGGTCAATCCATTGACGGGCGTCTTGTCGGCGCTGGCGCAAAGCGAGGTCGACGGCGCCAAATATGCCGAAGCGGAGATCAACAAGAAGGGCGGCATTCTCGGCCGGCAGGTGCAGCTGCTTGTCGAGGATTCGGCCAACGATGTCGGCACCGGCGTGCAGAAGACGCAAAAATTGATCGATCGCGACCAGGTCAATGCGATTTTAGGCGACGTGAATTCCGGCATCGCCTACGCCATGTCGCAGGTGACGAATGAGCGGAAAGTCTTCCACATCGTTCCCGGCGGCCATACCGATCCGATCACCGGCACCAATTGCAAATGGAACGTCTTCCGCGTCTGCAATACGACGTCGATGGACGCCAATGCGGTCACGCCGGAACTGGTCAATCGCTTCGGCAAGAAGTGGTTCTTCATCACGCCGGACTACGCCTACGGCCACACGTTGCAGGATGCTTTCATCAAGGCCCTGACCAAGCTCGGCGGCACCTATGACGGCGATTACCTGCCGATCAACAACACCGATTTCTCGGCGACCCTGATCAAGGCCAAGGCCTACAAGCCGAATGTGCTGCTCAACAATATGGGCGGGCTGACGCAGATTAACTGCATGAAGCAGTTCACCCAGTTCGGCATGCAGAAGGAAATGGCGCTCGGCGGCGCGCTGTTCGAATTTGAAACCGTCAAGGCGCTGCCGGCCGATGCGCAGACCGGCTGGTGGGACATGGAGTGGTGGTGGAATCAGCCCAACGTGCCTGAAGTCGTGAAATTCGTCGCCGATTATCGGGCGGCGACCAAGAAGACGCCGTCGGCGCGCGACTGGTTCGGTTATGTGTCGATGCACACGGTGCGGCTCGGCGCCGAAAAAGCGAAATCGCTGGACGGCCCGAAACTGGCGGCGGCGCTGGAAGACTTCGAACTGCCGCCGGACGTGGCGCTGCAGCCCGGCAAGGTGCGCTATCGCGCCGGCGATCACGAACTCATGCCCAATATCTTCGTCGGCGAAATGCATCCGCCGAAGGGCGACCCCAACGACGTGTTCACGGTGGCGAAGCTCGTTTCCGGCGAGCAGGCCGCGGGTTCCGTCGCCGACACCGGCTGCAAGATGTCGCAACCGACCTGATCCGCCGCAAGACCTCAAAGGGCGAAACCTGAAGGGGCTAGACCCTGAAGGGAAAGGCGGCGGATGGCGCAAGTCATACTGTTCAACGTTACCAACGGGCTGATCATCGGCGCGTTCTACGTGCTGATGGCGCTCGGCCTGTCGCTCATCCTCAATCTCTCCAACGTCATCAATTTCGCGCACGGCAATTTCCTGGCGCTCGGTGGCTATCTCGCTTTCACGCTGTCGCCGGTGCTGGGCTATTGGGGCGCGTTGTTGGTGTCGCCGGTGCTCACCGCCTTGATCGGGCTCGCGGTCGAGCGGCTGATGGTTCGCCGCATCTACAATCGCGATCCGGTCTATAGCCTGCTGCTGACCTTCGGGCTGGCCTTCGTGATGCAGGACATAGCGCGCTACATCTGGGGGCCGAACGGACTGCCGCTCGGCCTGCCCGATCTCCTGGCGCAGCCGATCACGCCTGATCTGTTCTTCATCACCTGGTATCGGGTCTTCATGGTGACGATCGTCATCGTCTCTGTGGCCGGGCTGTTCGCGTTTCTGCGCTACACGCGCATCGGCTTGCGCATCCGCGCCGGGACCTTCGATCTCGAGACGGTCGCGACGCTCGGCATCAATGTCCGGAATTTGCGGACATTCAATTTTGCCGTCGGCTGCATGCTGGCGGGCTTGAGCGGCGTGCTGGCGGCCGGACAGATCGGGCTTAATCCGAACATGGGTGACGATCTTCTGATGCCGAGCTTCATCGCCATCATTGTCGGCGGCGTCGGCAGCCTGATCGGCACGTTGTTCGGCGGACTGCTGATCGGCATGGCGGCGGCGCTGACGACCGTCGTTTACCCGTCCGCGAGCGAAGCTGTGATCTACGCGATTCTGATGGCGGTGCTGCTGCTGCGGCCGCGCGGGCTGGTCGGCGAAGAAGGCATGATGTCATGACCACGGCCATCGTCGCTGCCAAAGGCGCGGAGAAAGAGACGGATAAAGCAGGCTTTGCCGCCGGGCGACGCGCCATCTTGCTCGTCGTCATTTGGGGGGCGCTGCTCACCGTGCCGCTGTGGCTGCCGCTCTTGGGCGGCTATACGGCGCTCGCCGGTCGCGTCCTGGTCTTTGGGCTCGCGGCCATGGGGCTCAATCTGCTGCTGGGCTTCACCGGCGTATTGAGCTTCGGCCACGCGGCCTATTTCGGCCTGGGCGCTTACGGCGCCGGACTGACGCTGCGCTATCTCGTGCATTCGACGCCGCTTGCGATGCTTTTCGGCACGCTGTTCGGCGGCGTCGCCGGCACATTGTTCGGGCTTTTGATCGTGCGCCGGCGCGGCGTCTATTTCGCGATGTGCACCATCGCCTTCGGCCAGCTGTGGTATTACCTCGCCTATAGCTGGAACAGCTTCACCGGCGGGTTTGACGGATTGCGCGATTTCCATCGCGAGCCGATCGGCTGGGGCGTGCTGCGTCTCCATATCGAGAGCAGTGAAACGACGTTCTACTTTTTCCTCCTCGCCGTCTTCGCGGCCGCGGTGGCCCTGATGGGCTTCGTGTTGCGCTCGCCGTTCGGCCGCACGCTGGTCGCGATTCGCGAAAACGAGCGCCGCGCGCGGTTTCTCGGCATTCCCGTCGAACAGCATATCTGGCTGTCGTTCTCGATCTCCTGCTTCTTCACGGCGCTCGCCGGCACGCTCTATGCGCTGCTCAACAATTTCGCCGATCCGCTGGCATTACACTATTCGCTGTCGGGATATTTCGTGGTGATGACCGTGATCGGCGGCATGCGCACTTTCTGGGGGCCGCTTCTCGGCGCGGCGGTGTTCGTGGTGCTGCAGGATTACATCTCCTCGATGACGGTGAACTGGATGTCGTTCATCGGTACGATTTTCATTTTGGTCGTGCTGTTTTTCCCGCGCGGGCTGCTCGGCACGCGGCGGTTTTCGGCGAAATAAGGCAAATCAAACAAATCGACGCTGGATCTTGATCCGGTTCAATTGAATTGATCAAGGTCCAGATATTTCATTTGAGCATGATCTTTTCCGACCTTCCTTCGCCCGCCGAAGCGGGCTTCGCGAAGGCGGGAAACCGGTTCCCACTTTTCCGGATCATGCTCTAGGCGCGGCCGCAGCCTTGCGGATTGAACACCCGCTGCGTCGACGGCGGATTCTTTGCCAGCTCGCCGGCGGGCCGGATCGGGCGCGGCGCGAAATTGCCGCCGCAATTGGGACAAACGCCGTGAAGTTTGTTCTCGACGCAGTTGCGGCAGAACGTGCATTCGAACGTGCAGATCATCGCGTCCGGCGCCGACGGCGGCAGATCCCTGTCGCAGCATTCGCAGCTTGGGCGTAATTGCAGCATCGCGTGCCTCCGCTTGGCATTTTAAGGGAGAATGATCCTTTCGGAAAACCGGTTTCCACTTTTCCGGATCATGCTCTAGTAAGGCAATCCGACGTAGTTTTCCGCGAATGCAGTCTGCGCTGCCTTTGAGCGGAACAGATAGTCCAGTTCGGCGAGCTGGAGCTTGTGATCGAATGAATTGTCGGAAATCCGGTGCAGCGTCGTCGTCATCCACCACGAGAACCGCTCGGCCTTCCACACCCGCGCCAGCGCGCGGTCGGAATAGCGATCGAGACCGGCATCAGATTTGTCTCTGTAATACTCGATCAGCGCGCGCGCCAAATATTGCACGTCGCTTGCCGCCAGATTGAGGCCCTTGGCGCCGGTCGGCGGCACGATATGCGCCGCATCGCCGGCGAGAAACAGCCGGCCAAAGCGCATCGGCTCGGCGACGAAGCTGCGCAGCGGCGCGATGCTCTTCTCGATCGAAGGCCCGGTGACGAGATTGGCGCGGCCCTCGTCGTCAAGCCGCGGCTTGAGCGCCTCCCAGAACCGCTCGTCCGGCCAGGCATCAATATGGTCATCGAGACTGCACTGGATGTAATAGCGGCTGCGCGCCGGCGAGCGCATCGAGCACAGCGCGAAGCCGTTCGGATGCCGCACATAGATCAACTCATCCGCAACCGGCGGCGTGTCGGACAGAATGCCGAGCCAGCCGAACGGATAGACGCGCTCGAAGGTCGAGATCGCGCTCGCCGGCACGCTTTGGCGGCTGACGCCGTGGAAACCGTCGCAACCGGCGATGAAGTCGCAGACGATTTCCTCAACCTTGCCGCCGGCTTGATAGGTGACACGCGGCGCCTTGCCGGAAATGTCATGCAGCGTTACGTCGTGGGCGGAATAGACCGTCGGCGCGCCGGCCGCGGCACGGCCTTCCATCAGATCCCGGGTGATCTCGGTCTGGCCGTAGACCATGACCGACTTGCCGGTCGTGTCCTTGAACGAGATGTGATGGCGCTTGCCGTCGACGCAGATATGCACGCCGTCATGCACTAGGCCGTCCGTGTGCATCCGTGCGCCGACGCCGGCTTCGTCGAGCAGATCCATCGTGACCTTCTCGATTACGCCGGCACGGATACGGCCGAGCACGTAATCGGCGGTTTGCCGTTCCAGGATGATGTTGTCGATGCCGTTCTTATGGAGCAATTGGCCGAGCAGAAGTCCTGCCGGGCCGGCGCCGATGATGGCGACTTGGGTTCGCATGAAACGGGACTTTCCTCCGTATCGGCCGTTCTTCAGCGCGGCCGCAATTTACTTATCGTTCACTACGATTATCCCTCCCCAGGGCGGACCGGGAAATGAGAAAAGTCAAGCGCCGATAGACTTTAGCGGACCGGACACGGGGCAATTCAATAAAATCAGAAACATTTCCTTACACGCGATTCAATGATTTTGTTGTTTAATGGCAAAATGCGTGTGGTCAAACGAACAAGTGTTGAGGCGGCGACGTGGTTCGCGGACATGAACCCCGCGCCGGCAAAATCGCCTGCGAAGAAAGCCCCGCAGGCTCGGCTGAGCGATGACGGCGTGACGTCCACCCGCGCCGCCATCGCTTCCTCCGTCTTTATCGTATTGCTGGCGGCGGCCTTACTACTCGGCGGCCGGGCCGCGATCGACCCGTTCCTGCGCTCGGCGATGACGGCCAGCGATGCGCCGGTGAACGGCGACGTCGTCGTGACGATGCCGGACGGCAAGTTCTGCCGGCACATGACGTTCGACAATGCGACCGCGAGCATGGTCGAGGGTACCGTTGAGCCCTGCAAGACCGACATCTCCAGGGACGGTCCCCCGACGCCGGCTGCAGCGAGCGGCTTCGCCTGGGGCATTCGCTGAACGGCAAATAATGCAGCGGCCTTTGCCGCTGAGATCGCCGTTTCGCCTTTTCCCGGACTCTGAATTTACCGCCGTTGGCGCGATAGGCCGCCAGCGCGGCAATCGAGCGCAATTGCGGCGGCATACAAATTTTTCACCAAACTCTGCTATCGACGCCATCCCTCGCCGCCGCTAGGTTGCCCAGACGTCAAGTTGCTGAAGGCGTCGCGGGGTCAAATCCTCTGGGGGCAGGGATAATGTTGATGCGGATGGTCCGATTTGTCTGCTTGCTGGCAATGCTCGCCAGCGTATTTTTTTACCACCTCGATGGCGCGGTCGCCCAAGGCTCCGATGCCGAACGTCAAGCCTGTACGCCCGATGCCATGCGATTGTGCGGCGACGCAATTCCGGACGTGGTCAAGGTCACGGCGTGCATGAAGGCAAAATTTTCGCAATTGAGCCCGCCGTGCCAGGTCGCAATGGGCGGCGGCAAGGGCGGTTCGCATCACCATCGGCGGCATTGCCGGCATTGTTGAGCTCGAAACTCCGGCATGGCGAGCCGCGGCCCGTCGTCGCGGCACATCCGCTCGGCCATTCCGCTCGGCGCTTGTGCTTGACGGTTTCGGCCGCACGATGGCGTCGCCGCGATGTCATCGCTTGGACTGTGAGTTGCAACTCGAGGCTTCGATTGGGGCGTGCATGATTTGGGCGCGGGAGTGAGAATGCCGGCGGCCGTACAACGCATGATGCGATTAGCCCGACAGTGGATTTGGCTCGGCGTTGTCGCCGTTATCCTTCTGGTCGCGGTTCTTGCCGAGTCTCGGGCGCAGCCGGCGTCGGGCGAAGAGGCGCTGGTCAGTACGGCGCAAAAGGCGCTCGGCGATGCGCTGCGCTCAGGCGACAAATCCGCCGCCCGCAAGCTGCTCTCGCTGCAATTCACCTTCGCCGACGAGAACGGCAAGATCTTTGCGCGCAAAGAATTTCTCGCCAATCTCAAGAACTTTGCCGCCGCCGAAGCGGCAGCGGACGTGAAAGTGAGCGTCTACGGGCTCGTCGCCATGGTGACCGGCACCCGCAAATCCGCGCAGGGGAGTCCGGTTTTCTTCCTCGACATCTGGGCGAAACAGAAAGGGTCCTGGCGCGCGCTGACGATGCAAGATGTCCTGCTCGGCACGAGCGACGCTCAAGCGGCCGCTGCGGAGACGCCGCCCGGCACCGAAGCCAAGCCCGACGCCAAGCCCGACGCCAAGCCCGACGCCAAGCCCGACGCCAAACCCTACGAGTGCAAGAATCCCTGCGAAGCGATTCCCTATCGCGTCCGTTCGCCCGCCGAGCAGGATGTCATTACGGCGCTGCAACAGATCGAGAAAGCCGCCGTCGCCCACAATGCCGACGAATGGAGCAAGCACGTCGCCGACGATTTCGTGCTCTATCGATCGGGCTACGCGCCGGTGCCGAAGTCCGGCAATGTCGCAACCATCGAACGCGAAAAGAAGTCCAATTCAAGCGTAACCGTCAGCGAGATCGAAGCGATGCGGCTTTCGGTTTACGGCGACGGCGCGGCGATGATCGCGAACCACGTTTCGCCCGACAATTCGCGGCCGCCCTATCGCGCCGCAAGCGTGTGGGCCAAGCGCAACGGGCAGTGGCAGCTCATGATCGACGTCGAGACCGACGTCAAAGGCTGAACCGCGCCTCCATCAGGTCTCCCCGTCAGTTCTGCGGCATTTCCTGAATACCGAGTTTTTGCGCGAAGTCCGCGATCTGTTTGTGCTGGGCATCGATCGACTTGGCGAATTCGTCGGCGCTGCCGATATTGAGAAGCTGCCCGGTGGCCGCGAGCCGCTCCTTGATAGTGTCGTCGGCCGACGCCTTGATGTCGGCTGCGATCTTGTCCCGTAATGCGCTCGACATTCCGGTCGGGCCGAACACGCCGACGAGACCGTCGACGGTCAGCGCCGGATAGCCGGCTTCGGCGACCGTCGGCAGGTCGGGTAGATTCGGCGCGCGCACCGTGTTGGTCACGGCAATCACCTTGATCTTGCCGTTCTGCAGTTGCGGCCGCACGATGGCGAAAGCCAACTCGTAAAGCTGCACGCGCCCCTCGGCGAGATCGTTGGCGGCATCGACGGGATTTTTGTAGGCGATCTTGGCGATGTTCAGGTTTTCCTGCTGCAGCCAGCCGGCCAAGAGGAAATCGAGCGCGCCGGTCAAGCCTGCCCAATTGAGCTGGCCGGGTTTCTCGCGCGCCAGCGCGACCAGCTTGGCGAGCGAATCGACGTTGAGGCTCGTGGGCACGGATACCGCGACGAAAGTGTTGGACACCCGCGCGATCGGCACGAGGTCGCTCTGCTTATAGGGCAGATGATCGTGGAGATAGGGATGCGCGGTGAACGACGATGTCGGAGAAAACAGCAGAATATGGTCGTCATGCGCGGAGACGAACGCATTGATGGCGACGATGCCGTCGCCGCCCGGACGATTGTCGACGATCACCGGCTGACCCCAGCGCTGGCTAAGCTTGTCGGCGAACAGGCGCGCTTCGATATCGACGCCGCTGCCCGGACCCAGCGGCAGGATGAAGCGGACCGGCCGCGTCGGCCAATCCTCGGCCGATGCCGACGGCGCCTTAGCTGCAGCGCACAAGACCGCAGCAAGTCCAAGCGCAAGAAGCCAACGCAACTTGAGCCGTGTCATTTTTCGCCCCCCATTTCGCCGTCGTGCGGCCGTCGTTCGGTTCTTAGCTTTCAAGTCCCGTTAGCTTTCAAGCCCGGTCGGCACGTTCTTGTTCTCGCTTTCAAGCTTCATGCCGGCGGCAAGTGCCATGGTCTCGGCGAGCGCCGCAAAATCCTTGGACAGATATTCCTCCGGATTCTTTTGCAGCATAGCGGCGCCGAAATGGCCTTGCAGCACTTCGCGCGTCGCCGCCGTCACCGGCATCGGCACATCCATCTCGCGGCCGAGCTCGAGGCCGAGGTCGAGATCCTTGCGCAGCAATTCCGGCGTAAACGTCGTCGTCCAGTCGAGATTGACCAAAGCCGGCGACTTATAGGCGGTGAACATCGAGCCCATCACGCCGTTGTTGAGGAAGGCGAGGAAAGCGTGGCGCGGCACACCCATTTTGTTTGTGAGCAGCGTGATCTCGATCAGGTTCTCGATCACGACGCCGAGCATGACATTGTGCGCGATCTTGCAGACGCGCGCGAGCTCGCCTTCGCCGACATAGGACACGCCGCGCGGCGCGAACACTTCGATGAGCGGCATCGCGATCTTGCACGCGGCTTCCGGGCCGGACACGACAGAGGACAGCTTTCCGGCTTTGATCACTTTGGCATTGCCGCTCACTGGCGCGGCGACAAAGTCGGCGCCAAGATCTTTGAGCTTTAAGCGGATGGACTTGGATTCATCGACCGCGATGGTCGAGCAGTCGACGATCACCGGCGGAATCTTGCCGCCCTGGCTGCAGACGCCGTTCTTGCCGTACAGCACCTCCTCGACATCGGCGCCGGTGGCGACGATCGAGAACAGAATGTCCATGGATTTCAATTCGGACAGATGATCGACCACCTTGCCGCCGATCTTCTCCAGCGGTTCGGCCTTCGCACGCGTGCGATTCCAGATCGAGACATCGTGGCCCGCTTTGAGCAGGCGCTCGGCCATGGGAAAGCCCATGCGGCCCATGCCGATCCAGCCGATCTTCAACGCGGTTTTCGTGGCCATTACTGCACTCCTTTGCCGGACCTCGTGGCTTTGGCGGTTCGATCTCGTGTCCCGATTTTCGGGGTCATGCTCTAGCACAGAGGGCGAACACTGCAACGCCTGGGGCAAGATGGCTGTTGTCCTCGGACGATGAGCCGCTCTATCCTTCAAAACAATGCAAGATGTCGTAGAGCATCGCGACCTCGGTTACGTGCCCTTGGCCGCCGCGGCCGGGAGGTGGTCGGAGCGTTGGCGAAACGCTCTGCGCAACGCATTCCCTTTCATCGTCGTGGGCGCATTGTGGGAAGCGGTCGCGCATCTTGGCTATTTCCCGCCGCGTCTGTTTCCGCCGCTGGAAGCCGTCGCTTCGGCCTTCGTGCGGCTGACGGTGAACGGCACTCTGCCGCACCATGCGCTCGATACGCTGGTCCGGCTGATCGCGGGTTTCGCGCTTGCCGCCGTGGTCGGCGTCGCGATCGGCATCCTGATGGGCCGCTCGCGCCGCGCCGAGGATATTCTGTTGCCGGTCATCAGCATCGGCGCGCCGATCCCCGGCCTCGCTTATGCGCCGCTGTTTTTGCTGTGGTTCGGTCTCGGCAATTTTTCCTCGGTGCTTCTGGTCGCGTTCGTTTCGGCGTTTCCGATCATCTATAATTCCTGGACCGGCGTGAAAGCGGTCAAGGACATTTGGGTGCGCTCGGCGCAGGCCATGGGCGCGGACAATCGCCGGCTGTTTCGCCATGTCATTCTGCCCGGCGCGCTGCCCTACATCCTGACCGGCTTGCGGCTCGGCTTGGCGCAGGCCTGGCGCATACTTGTTGGCGTCGAAATGCTCGCCGCCGTGCCGTGGGGGCTCGGCTGGCTCATCTTCGGCGCGCGTGAATTCCTCAACACCGATGTGATGCTGGCCGGCATCGCCGTCATCGCCGTCATCGGGCTGACGCTGGAGAAGCTCGTATTCCAGCCGCTCGAACAATTCACCGTCGTGCGCTGGGGCATGATGACATGAACGCGGATCGCTCGTTCCTACAGCGCTATCAATCGCTGCGGCGCGGCGCGATATCGCTGCTCGTTCTGGCGACGCTTTACGAAGCAGTCGCGCGCAGCGGCTATTTTGCCCCGGCTTTGATGCCGACGCTCGGCACCGTCGGACACACGCTGCTTGACTTCGATCCTCGACGGCAGCATCATCGTCCATGCCGGCGTGACGCTCTATCGCGTGCTGGCCGGTTTCGCGCTTGCGGTCGCGGTCGGCCTGCCGCTCGGCGTGATGATGGGCCGTTTCCGGCCGGTGGAGCATTTCGTTCTGCCGCTGACCAGCGCGCTGATGCCGATCCCGTCGCTCGCCTGGGTGCCGGTGTTCATTCTCTGGTTCGGTCTCGGCGATACCGTGACCATCCTCATCGTGTTCTACGCCGCCTTGTTCCCCATGCTGCTCAATACCTGGACCGGCGTCCGCGCCGTCAATCCGATCTGGCTGCGCGCCGCGGGTGCCATGGGCGCCAACGAGCGTGCGCTGTTCTGGAAAGTCATCATTCCCGGCGCATCGCCGTTCATCATCGCCGGTTTCCGGCAATCCTTCCTGCGCGCCTGGGTCGCCGTCATCGGCGCGGAAATGCTGGCGGCGTCCGATTGGGGCCTTGGCTGGGTGATCTTCGACGCCAAGGAATTCCTCAATACCGACGTGATGCTCGCTTCGCTCGTCGTCATCGGCCTGATCGGATTCGTCAGCGAGCGCCTGGTGTTCGGCTCGATCGAGCGCGCCACGATTTACCGCTGGGGCATGGCGCGCGCGGCGAAGAGTTAGAGCATGATCCGGAAAAGTTGAAACCGGTTTCCCGCCTTCGCGAAGCCCGCTTCGGCGGGCGAAGGAAGGTCCGAAAAGATCATGCTCAAACGAAACATGGACGGAAAACTCTATTCCGGCTTGATGTCCGCTTCCTTGATGATGGCCTGGTATTTCTCGATCTCGCCGCTGACAAAGCCGTTGAATTCATCGATCGACAGGGCCGTGACCTGAACGCCGTTGTCCTGCAGCCGCGACTTGATGTCGGGCTCGAGGATGATCTTGTTGATCGCATCGTGCAGCTTGGCGACGACGTCCGCCGGCGTCGCGCGCGGACCGAAAAACCCGGCCCATAACGTGAAATCGAAATTGGCGATCCCCGTGGCCTCGGCGACCGTCGGGATGTCCGGCACCACCGGCGATCGTTTGGCGGTCGCGACCGCGAGCACTTTCAGCTTGCCGGCCTGCATCAGCGGCATCGCGGCGATCATGCCGGGAAAATAGAAATCGACCTGGCCGCCGACCAGGTCGTTCAAAGCCTGGCCGGCACCTTTATACGGCACGTGGGTCAGCTTACTGTTGAGCTTGAGCTTCAGTAGCTCGCCGGCGAGGTGACCCGAGGTGCCGACGCCGCCGGACGCGAACGTAACCTGTTTGTCGGTCGTGCGCAGGAACGTCACGAATTCCGCGGCGGTCGAATAGGGCGCGCTTGCGGGGACGGCCAGCGCCAGTGGCACCACGCCGCCGAGCGCGATCGGTTGCAGGTCCTTGCGCGGATCGTAGCCGACGTTCTTCATGAAATACGGATTGATGGCGATCTCGGGTGTTTGCGCCACCGTCAGCGTGTAGCCGTCAGGTTCGGCATTGACGACATCGCGCGCGCCGAGCGTCCCGCCGGCGCCGGGCCGGTTTTCCACGACGACCGATTGACCGAGCTCTTCGGAAAGCCGCGCGCCGATCAAGCGCGCAATGATGTCTCCGGTCCCGCCCGGCACAAAGTTGACGATCAAATGAACGGGGCGGCTCGGATAGGATTGCGGCCAAGCCGGCGACCCCGCAAGGGTGAGGCCCGCGACCGTGAGCCCAGCCAACAGCGCCGTCACGGTGGCATGTCGCTTCGAAGGCTTGGTCATCGCGGCTCCCTCCGTTTCCGGCTGGCTGCGAGCGACGGCTTCCGGCACAGACGTGCGCGCCGACGAGAGCGTGCATGCCGGAAGGGGCCGGGTCAATGGGACGGGCGGCGGCCCCGTCACTCCGCCTTGATGTCGGCCGCCTTGATGATCTCTTTGTATTTGTCGATCTCGCGTACAACGAAGGCGGTGAATTGCGGGATCGACAAGGCCGAGACTTGCGCGCCGTCGTTCTCCAAGCGCAATTTGATCTCGGGTTCCATCAAGACTTTGTTGATTTCGGCATTGAGCCGCGCCGCCAGTTCCGGCGGCGTGCCGCGCGGCGCGAAAAATCCGACCCACAATGTGAAATCGAAATTCGGAATTCCGGTCGCCTCGGCGACGGTCGGAATATCGGGTGCCGTCGGTGCGCGCGTGGCGGAGGAGACCGCCAGCAACTTGACCTTGCCGCCCTGCATCAAGGGCATCGCGGCCGGGAAGCCCGGAAAATAGAAATCGACATGATTGCCGACCACGTCGTTGAGGGCGGGACCCGCGCCTTTGTAGGGCACGTGGGTCAGCTTGTTGTTGAGCTTGAGCTTCAAATATTCGCCGGCGAGATGGCCGGGCGTGCCGACGCCGGCGGACGCGAAGGTGAGCGGCTGATCGGTGGTGCGCAAAAATTTCACGAAATCCGCCATCGTCGAATAGGGTGCAGCGGCCGGAACGACCAGCGCCAGCGGCACGACGCCGGCGAGCGCCAGCGGCTGCAGATCCTTCAGCGGATCGTAGCCGGCTTCCTTCATGAAATACGGATTGATGGCGATCTCGGGCGTCTGCGCGACGGTCAGCGTGTAACCGTCCGGCGGGGCATTGGCGACGTCGCGCGCGCCGAGCGTACCGCCGGCGCCGGGGCGGTTCTCGACCACGACCGTTTGGCCGAGATTGTTCTGCAGCTTGGCGCCGACCAGCCGCGCCACGATGTCGCCGGTGCCGCCCGGCGCGAAATTGACGATCAGATGAATGGGCCGGCTCGGATAGGTGTCCGGCCAAGCCGGGAGTATTGGCCACGCCGCGAGCGCGACGCCAAATGCCAGCACCGTGCCCACCGCCGCGCGCCGCGAGACCCTGCCCGTCCCGGACAGAAATTTCATGAGGCCGTCTCCCCCTGTTTCCGGCTGGCCGCGAGCATCGGCTTCTGGCACAAAGCCTGCGCGCCGGAAGAAGCGCCACATGTTAGAACATGATCCCGAAAAAAACCTGCTCCGGATGCAACCGGGGAGGATCCGGTAGCGGAATATCCGAGCCGGAATGCGAGCGGGAAACGAGGCGGGACGCGGCGATGGCCCATATCGAGGCGCGCGATATCACGCTGATTTACGACACGCCGGGCCGTGTCGTGCCGGGCGTGCGCGGCGTGAACTTCGCCATGGAGGCCTCGGAATTCCTCTGCGTGGTCGGCCCGAGCGGCTGCGGCAAGTCGACGCTGCTCAACATCATCGCCGGGTTTCTCGCGCCCACGTCCGGGGAGATCCGCATCGGCGGCGCGCCGGTTAACGGCCATGGCAATAAACCTGGCATGGACCGCGGCGTCGTGTTCCAGGATTTCGCCCAGCTGTTTCCTTGGCGCACCGCGCTCGGCAACGTCGCCTTCGGCCTCGAAATGAAAGGCATGCCGAAGGCCGAACGTGAGGCCATCGCCTTCGAGCAGCTTCGTCTCGTCAAGCTCGAAAATTTCGCGAAATCCTTCCCGCATCATCTGTCCGGCGGCATGCAGCAGCGCGTCGCGATTGCGCGTGCGCTCGCCTACAATCCGGCGGTGCTCTTGATGGACGAGCCGTTCGCGGCGCTCGATGCGCTCACCCGCGACGACATGCAGCAATTGCTCGCCGATGTATGGCGCACGACGCGAAAGACGATCATCTACGTCACCCACAATGTCGCCGAAGCGGTCTATCTCGCCGACCGCGTCGTGGTGATGACGCCGCATCCCGGCACGGTGAAGGTCGAGGTGCCGATCGCGCTGCCGCGTCCGCGCGATTCGCTCAGCGTCGAATTCCTCGATTACCAGAAAGAGCTGCTGCGTCTGCTTGGTCAGGAGAGACACGCGTGAAGTGTTTGGAATGTCGTTTTGCGTTGCGCCGTTATGTGGTTGTCGCGCTTTCGGTTGTGATCGTCGCGGCGAGTGCCTTGTCGGCGAATGTCTTGTCGGCGATTGCCGACGACGCCTATCCGAAAAGGACCATCCGGCTTCTGGTCGGCTTCGGCGCCGGCGGGCCGACCGACATTCCGGCGCGCTTTATCGCCAACAAGCTCGGCGACGCGCTCGGCCAGCCGGTCATCGTCGAGAACAAGCCGGCCGCGGCCGGGATCATGGCGACGCGCGACCTCCTGGCCCAGGCCGCGGACGGCTATACGCTGCTGCTGTGCACGCATTTCGATCCGATCAATGTCGCGATGTACCGCGACGTCGGTTTCAAGCTCGCAGATCTCGCGCCGGTGTCGCTGATCGCCGAATATTACTATGGCCTGGCGCTGGCGAACGCGATCCCGGCGGATAATTTCGATGGCTTTGTCGCCTATGCGAAAGCGCATCCCGGCGATGTCACCTATGCCACGATCGGTGCCGGTTCGGCGCAGGAGATCATGGCGCGGCAACTGCAAAAGCTCGCCGGCATTACGATGAACCGCATTCCGTTCCGCGGCGGCCTGCAAGTGGTGCAGGAAATGATCGCCGGAAGGGTCGACTTCTATGTTTCACCCACTCTCGGCATCGTTCCGCAATACCAGTCAAAGCAGATCAAGATTTTGGCGACGACCAGTCCGCAACGGCTGGCCAACTTGCCGGAAGTGCCGACGATGCGGGAGAAGGGTGTCGACTTCGTGCGCTTCGGCTGGCTCGGCATCTGCGTCGCCAACGGCACGCCGGCGTCGATCGTCAAAACGCTGCACGACAAGATCGTGCCGATCGTCGCCACGCCCGAATATCACGCTCTGATCGAGAACGGCGGTTCGCTGGCGATGTCGTCGACGCCGGAAGAGCTCGGCACGGTGATCAAAAAGACTTCGGACGATGTAACTTCGAGCATTCAAGAATTCGGCATGCAGCAAGATCAGCAACAATAACTTGCGCAGATGGGAGGAAGTCCATGAATTGAGCAACGCTGAATTAAGCAACACTGAAACAAATAACACTCACGCGCCGAGACTGCCTCGCCGCAGCCGGCGCTCTCGCCCTCGGCTTCGGCTCAGGACGCCCGGCATCGGCCGCGGAAACCATCCGCCAGGGCTACCAGACCAATATCTGGGGCATGCCGACCTATTACCTGATGAAGTCCGGCTATCTGGAAAAACATGGCCTCGCGTTCGAAGAATATCCGGTGCCATCCGGCAATCTCACCATGCAGCAGATGGTGGCGCGTCAGGTCGATCTCGGCACCTATGCCGGGCAGTCCTTCATCATCGGCAATGCCAAGGGCGGGCTGGTCGCGATCGCGCTGATCGAGCATGTCGGCAAGACCGCCCGCATCACGACACGCAAGGATCTGAACATCACCAAGGTTGAACAGCTCCGGGGCCTCAAGATCGCCAACCAGACCGGCTCTTCGGTCGGCAATGTCTTTGTCGACACGATCGCGCCACAGCACGGGCTGAAGAAGGGCGATTACCAGGAAGTCCGTATGGACGTGAACAACATGGTCGCGGCGATGGCCGCCAAGACCGTCGACGCCATGGTCAATGTCGAGCCCTATAACGTCATCGCGGTGTCCGAGGGCATCGGCACCGATTTGATGGACTTCTCCGGCGTCGATCCGATGCCGGTGTTCATGGCGGCAACGCCTGATTTCGTCGCTCAGAAGCCCGACGCCGTGATCGCCTATCTGAAGGCCTGGCTCGATGTCGCCAAGGATTTCAAGACCGATCCGAAGAAGGTCGCCGACGTCATTTACACCTTCTATACGGGTAAGGGTTACTCGATGTCGCTCGACGCGTTCACCGAGGCGCTGTCGCGCGTCGAGGTATCTCCCGGCTTTCCCTCCGACCTTACGCCTTACATGCAACAGCAGGCGGAAATTCTGCTGCAAAGCAAGCTCATCACTGCGATCCCGGACTGGAGCAAGGCGCTGCGTCCGGACCTCATGGAACGCGCCCGCTCGGCGGCGTAATATCAGGGGCAATATCGATCGCGTCCGCCTCCAGAAGACTTCAACAGGAGACTTAGGAATGCCCGCCACGGACAAAAGCCCGCTCACCCAGGGCTATCAACCCGTCACTTGGAATTTCAAACTTTTGGCTCACGACATGCTCGGCGGCTTCGGCGGCATGGGCGAGGGCATGTCGGTGCAGATCGCGCCGGACGGACGCCGCATCATCTGGCTGGCGCATGAAAGCGCGCCGAAGAATTTCACGGCGGTTGACGTCAGCGACCCGCGCAAGCCGAAAGTGGTGTGCCAGACCGATCTGCCGCACGCCAATATGCGCTCCAATTCTCTGGAAACCTGCGGCAACATGATGGCGGTGGCCTATCAGACTTCGAAGAAGGATCTGCAGCCGGCCGGTTTCGAACTGTTCGATATTTCCAAACCGGAAAATCCGAAGTCGATCGGCTTCTTCGACTGCTCCGGTCTGCATTCGCGCGGCGTGCATCAGCTCTGGTTCTGCGACGGCGAATATGTCCATTGTGCGTCCGGCTCGCGCGATTTCGTGCCGACCAATGCGCTCGACGATCAGCTCTATCGCTGCATCGATGTGCGTAATCCGTCAAAGCCGGTCGAAATCGGCCGCTGGTGGATGCCCGGCACGCGCCAAGGCGACAATGTCATGCCGCCGGCACGGCACCCGATCGACAAGGGCTTCCGCGCGCATAATTGCAACGTCTATCCGCAGCGGCCCGATCGCTGCTATCTCGCCTATATCGACGGCGGCATGTTCGTGCTCGACATCTCCGACAAGGCGAATCCGAAGAAGATTTCGTCGTGGACCAATTCGCCGCCCTATACCGGCTTCATGCACACGATCGTGCCTTTGTTCGATCGCGGCCTGATGCTGGTCACCGACGAATTGACCGAGAACAACGCCAAGGATTGGCCGAAGCTGATCTGGGTGCTCGATGCCCGCGACGAGACCAACCTCGTTTCGATATCGACCTGTCCGCTGCCAGATCCCAAGGTCTATGCCGAAGCCGGCCGCTTCGGTGCGCACAACATCCACGAAAACGTGCCGCTGCCGACGTCATGGTTCTCCGATCAGATCGTGCTCGGGACCTTCTTCAACGGCGGCTTGCGCGCCTACGACATTTCCAATCCGTATCAGCCGAAGGAAGTTGGCGTCTTCATGCCGCCGGCGCCTCCCGGCGCGCCGACCGGCACGATCCAGATGAACGACGTTTTCGTCGATGAGCGCGGCATCGTCTATACCGTCGACCGGCATGTCGGCGGGCTGTACATCCTCGAGATGGATTTCTGATCGGAGCCCATGCTCGACCTTTTCCCTTCGCGTGACGCCGGCCCGTTCGGGAGGAGGCTCAGGCGCGAGCGCGGCGCGCGCGTTCCGGTGACCGTGGTCACCGGATTTCTCGGCGCCGGCAAGACGACGTTGATCCGCCGCTTTCTCAAGTCTCCGGAAGGCGCCGGCACCGCGGTGATCGTCAACGAGTTCGGCGCAGTCGGTATCGACGACGCACTGATCCGCGACAGCGCCGAGGAGACCGTTCTCCTCGGCAATGGCTGCGTCTGCTGCATCACGCGCACCGATTTGCAGGTCGCGTTGCGCCGGCTGGTGTTCGACCGCGAGCGCGGCGCGGTTCCGCCCTTCGCGCGTGTCGTGATCGAAACCTCCGGTCTTGCCGATCCTGCGCCGATCCTGCAGACCTTCTCCACCGATCGCGCGCTCGGCGGCGAATTTCATATCGATGTCGTGTTGGCGGTGGCCGATGCCGTGAACGGCGAGGCCGAGCTTGACGGTGCGGCCGAGGCGCGCAAGCAAATCATCCTCGCCGACCGCATCGTCATTTCCAAGTCCGATCTCGCGACACCGGCGACGGTCGAAAGCCTGACGCGCCGCTTGAAATCGCTCAATCCGCATGCGGCGATCGATATCGCCGTCGCCGGCGCGCTCGATCCGAATCGCCTCATCGAACCGGCCACCGGCGAACGCGGCGGCTTCGTCGCCGAAGCCGAGCACGCCGATGGGATAACCAGTTTCGTCATCGCCCAGGATCAACCGCTCGAATGGCAGGTATTTTCGCGCGCCATGGAGACGCTGATCGCGCTGCGCGGCTCCGATCTTCTGCGCGTGAAGGGCATTCTCAATGTCGTCGGCTGCCGTGGGCCGGTCGTGGTGCAATATGTGCAGCACCTGGCCCATCCGCCGGTCGAGCTTGAGACTTGGCCGGACGCCAATCGCAAGAGCCGCGTCGTATTCATCACGCGCGATATTGCCGAGCGCGATGTCAGAGATCTGTTCGCGGCTGTCGCGGCGCTGACGAAATCAAAGAAATAATTCGCGCGGTTCGAGCCAGTCGAAAAACGCAGAGGGCGCACCTTACAACGCGCCTTGTCAAGCATCTGGAAGACGGCATTATCCGCGGCGCCAAACGCCGCATCCAATAATAAGACCAGGGAAGAAAAGATGAGCGTCATCGCCGAGAGTCGCCGCCGCATTGTCACGACCGGCGTGGGCAGTCTCCCACGGCGGCATTCATTGTCCGACCTGCTGTTGGCGCGGATGACCGGAGAGCCGTTCGACCTAAAAGCGCTGGCGCGTGAAACGACCGAAGCGGTTGCGGAAGTCGTGCGCAAACAGATCGAGATCGGCGTCGATATCGTCAGCGACGGCGAGCAGTCGAAGACGAGCTTCCAGCATTACATTGCCGACCGCCTCACCGGGCTCGCGCCGATCGCGCCGATGGCGGGCGAGCGCCGTACGCGCGAGAACATGGCGTTCCCGACGTTCTACAAAGACGGCGCGCATTCAGGCTCGCAGCAGGCGCGCCTCGCCTGCACCGGTCCGATCAAATATGTCGGCCAGAAGCAACTCGCCGAGGACATTGCCAATTTCAAAGCCGCGCTGAAAGGCGCCAATCCGGTCGGCGCCTTCATTCCGTCGGTGTCGCCGTCGAGCTGCGCCGGCACGATGGAGAACAAATTCTACAAGAGCGAGGAGGAGCATCTGCTCGCGGTGGCCGAGGCCTTGCGCGAAGAATATGAGGGAATCGTCCAGGCCGGCTTCGCGGTGCAGATCGACGATCCGCGGCTCGCGATGCATTACATGATGTCGCCGGAGGAGACGCCGGAGGATTCGCGCAAATGGGCGCGCCACCGCATCGAGATCCTCAATCACGCGCTGCGCAACATTGCGCCGGACAAGATCCGGCATCACACCTGCTACGGCATCAATATCGGGCCGCGCACCAGCGATTTCGAAATGAAATATCTCGCCGATCTGATCGTGACGATCCGAGCGACGTTCTATTCGTTCGAAATGGCAAATCCGCGCCACGAGCACGAATGGGACATCTGGCAGACGGTCAAGCTGCCGGACGACAAAGTGCTGCTGCCCGGCTGCATCACCCAGGCTTCGGTCGTCGTCGAGCATCCCGAGCTCGTGGCGCAGCGGATTACGCGTCTTGCCAAGATCGTCGGCCGCGAACGGGTCATCGCCAGCGCCGATTGCGGCTTCGCCTCGACGCTTTATACCAACAAGCCGCCGGAGATCGAACCGGAGATCGTCTGGGCCAAGTTCGCAAGCCTGGTCGAAGGCGCGCGCCTTGCGACCAAGACTCTGTGGGCCTGAACGGAAATTGCTTTAATTGCGTCCGGCGATCTCGTCCTGCCAGGGCGCGACGACGCGCTCGAACCAGCCGAGAAGTGCGTTCAGCCCGACGGCGAGCACCATAAGGACGATGATCGGAACGAACATCGTCGCGGTATCGAAATTATTCGCCGAGTTGATGATGATGGCGCCGAGCCCGGAGATCGAGGTGAAGAATTCCGCGATCACCATGCCGACCACGGCGCGGCCGACCGCGAGCTTGATGCCCGCCATGATGTAAGGCAGCGTTGCCGGCAGCACGATGCGGCGCAGGATGACGGAATTCGGCGCCACCAGCGATTTGCCGACATCGATCAGCGTCTTCGGCACCGATTTCACGCCGAGCCAAGTATTGATGCAGATCGGAAACACCGACATCAGGAAGATCACCGCGGCCTTCACCGCAAAGCCAAGCCCGAACCACAGCACCAGAAGCGGCACCAGCGCGACGAGTGGCATGGCGTAGCCGCCGGTGACGAGAATCCCGAGCGCAGCTTCCGCCACCCAAAAGCGTCCGATCACAAGCCCAAGCGGCACGCCGATGACGATGGCCGCGCCATAGCCGGCGACGAACGGCTGGATGCTTTGCAGCAGCGCCGTACCAAGCTTGCCGTTGCGCAGCAGCGTCAGAAAGGCCGCGAAGATCGCGCTCGGATAGGAGCCGAAAATCGGATTGATGTCGCGGCCGAAAATCTCCCAGAGAATGAGAATGACGGTGATCGATATCGCGGTGACAACCCAACGCGGCACGGAGCGCCGTGCCGGCGCGACATCGCGGGAATTGTCGGCGGCAGGGCTGCGCTCGGTGATGTCGACCATGACGACCCTTTGCCTCAATGCAGCGTCGGCACGCCGGCGTGCAGCGCGCGCCAGATATGATAGCGCGTTTGCGCGAACACTTCGGAGCCGCGGATCTTGGCGAGATCGTCGCGCGGCCGCGGCAGCGGCACATCGACGATCTCCTGCAGGCGGCCGTGCTGCATCACGACGACCCGGTCGGCGAGCAGCACCGCTTCGTCGAGATCGTGGGTAACGAACAGGATCGTCTTCTTGGTGCGCGCGTGAATGTCGAGCAGTTCGCTTTGCAGGCTTTCGCGCGTCTGCGCATCGAGCGCGCCGAACGGCTCATCCATCAGCAGCACTTTGGGATCGATGGCGAGCGCGCGCGCGATGCCGACGCGCTGCTGCATGCCGCCGGAGAGTTGATAGGGCCGCCGATTGACGCTGTCCTTAAGGCCGACCAGCGTCAGATATTTCATCGCGGTGTCGTGCAGTTCGGCGCCGCGCATGCCCTTCATTTCCAGGCCGAACTCCACGTTGCGCAAGGCGTTCAGCCAGGGCAGCAATTCGGCGTGCTGGAACACGATGCCGCGGTCGTAGCCGCAACCCTTGATCGCCGTGCCGTCGACCGTCACGGCGCCGCTGCTCGCCGTCTCCAATCCCATGGCGATGCGCAACGCCGTGGTCTTGCCGCAGCCGGACGGGCCGATCAGCGCCACCACTTCGCCGTCGGCGACCGTGAAGCTCAGCCGGTCGAGCGCCCGCACCGTCTGCACAGTGCCCTCGATGCGCAGCGCGAAGCGTTTGGAAACATCGATCAGCCTGACTTCACCCATATAAACACCTGTTTACAATAACCGGCAGGTACAGGCTGTCGCGAGCTGCAAGAGTTGTTCCAAGACTCGTTCCAAACCGGAACACCGGTTCCAAGCCGGACGCCGCTAAAAATCACGCCTCAGCCCAACACTCAATGCGCGAAGCGCTTAATGAGCGAAATCCTCAGTGAGTCTGCGCAAGGAGTTTCAGCGCATCCTCGCGCGGCTTGGGATCGATCACGGTGCTAAGGTCCAAGGGCTTTTGGATATTGCCGACCTTCACCAGTTCCTCGTTCATCCATTGCAGATCGGCGGTCGGGATCGGCACTTCGGTGCCGATCGAATGCTGCTGCATGGCGAGATCGTAGATGAAGGCCGGCCGCGGATCGTCCGGCTTGGTGCCGGTGATGTCCTGCGTCACTTTGACGACTTCGTCTTTGTTGGCGACGGCGTAGCGCAGGCCGAGGATTTCGCCGGCCAGGAATTTCGCGGCATCGTCGGGCCGCGCCTTGATGGTCGAGCCCAGCATGAACTCGCACATGCGCACGAAATGCGGCAGCGCGTCTTGCGCCGAAACCAGCATCTTGATGTGCTCTTTCTCGGCGATCGGCGTGTATTCGCCGGATACGACCGCGGCATCCACCAGATGCGCCACCAGCGCCTTGTAGCGATCGAGGTCGCCGCCGAGGCTGGCGAATTTCACGCTGTCTGCGGGAACCTTGAAATGCTCGAGCGCGCCACGCGCGAACAGGTCGGGAAACGCCGACGGCGACGAGATCGCCATGGTCTTGCCCTTGAGCTGATCCATCGCCGTGATGTCGTCATGGACGAAGATGCCGTGCGGCACCATGAGCCAGGAGCAGCCGACGATCTTGACGTCGGCGCCATGCGCATCGGCGATCATGCCGGCGCCCGGTCCGCCCTCGAAACTGTCGAGATCGCCGGCGATCAGCGCGTGCAGCATGATCTCGTCGTCTTTGACATTGGTGATGTCGACATCGAGGCCGGCTTTTTTGTAGAAGCCGCCATGTTGCGGCATCAACAGGATGCCGGCGTCGCTCTTGGGCTGGATCAGCGCGTGGCGCCAAGGCTTGTCTGATGGCTTGCCGCTCTGCGCGGCGGCGAGGCCGCACAGCAAAACTAGGCCGGCGAAACACGCGGCCAGTACGGCGATTTTCCTTCTCATGCGAGGGACCTCCCAATAGCTTTATTATCAAAAAGCATAGCAGGTATTGCCAGCCGGGACCGTGTTCCAAAACGGCGATTTTGGGAATAGGCTAAATTCGGCGCCAGACAGCGGCATCGGGACACACCGGCACATGCGGTAACGCCCGAACAGAACCGCCCGCACGCTTGAGGAGGAGAATTCATGAGCCAAAGCTATTCGCTGAACGTCAATGGCACGGTCCATAAGATCGAAGCCGACGAAGACATGCCGCTCCTCTACGCTTTGCGCGGCGATCTCGGCCTCAACAATCCGCATTTCGGTTGCGGGCTCGCGCAATGCGGCGCCTGCACCGTTCATGTCGACGGCCAGGCGGTCCGCTCCTGCATCACGCCGGTTTCGGCGATCGGCACCGGCAAGATCGTCACGCTGGCCGGCCTCGGCACGCCGGAAAAACCGCATCCATTGCAAACCGCCTATGTCGAAGAACAGGTTCCGCAATGCGGCTATTGCATCAATGGCTGGATCATGACCGCCGCCGCGTTCCTGCGCGACAAGAAAAAGCCGACCGACGACGAAATCAAAAGCGCGCTCGAAGGCCTGAAGTGCCGTTGCGGCACGCATATGGGCATCCTGCGCGCCGTCAAGCGCGCCGCAGCGATGATGGGTTGAGGGAGCGCGTCATGACCAGAATGGAAAAAACAGCAAGCTTCTCGCGCCGCGCTCTGCTCAAAGCCGGTGGCGCGCTCGTCGTCTCGATCGGGGCGCCGGTCACTTTCGATTTCGCGCGCGCCGATGACGCTGCGTCCATGAGCGTCGCCGTGAAGCCGGCGCTGACGCCGGACCAGCTCTCGAGCTATGTCGCGATCAATGCCGACGGCACGATCGCGGCCTATTTCGGCAAGATGGATATGGGGCACGGCATTGCGGTCGCCATCGCGCAGATGGTCGCCGAAGAGCTCGATGCGCGGTTTTCGAGCGTGACGATGTTCATGGGCGACACGGCGACCAGCGTGAACCAGGGCGGCGCCTCCGGCTCGACCGGCGTGCAAGAGGGCGGCAAGCAGCTGCGGCTCGCGGCAGCCGAAGCGCGGCGCGTCCTCGTCGAGATGGCAGCGGACAGGCTTGGCCTGCCGGCCGATCAGTTGGCCGTCACCGACGCCGTCGTTCACAGCAAGGCCGATGCGGCAAAGAAGGTGTCCTACCGCGAACTCGTCGGCGGCCGTTATTTCAACGTGCCGCTCGCCTGGAACGGCAAGATCGGCAATCCGCTGCTCGCGCCGGGCAAGGCGGCGCCGAAAGATCCGAAAGATTATCGGGTCGTCGGCCAGCCGATCAAACGCGAGGACGTCGCGCCGCGTGTGTTCGCGCAAATGGATTTCTGCACCGACGTCAAAGTGCCGGGCATGGTGCACGGCCGCATGATCCGTCCGGCCGTTGCCGGCGCGGTGCCGGTCAAGGTCGACGACAGCTCGATCAAGGATATTCCCGGCGCCAAGGTGGTGTGGAACCAGGGCTTCCTCGGTGTCGTCGCCGACAAGGAATGGGATGCGATCAAGGCGATGCGGCAGCTCAAGGTCGAATGGTCGGACGCGAAGCCGCCGTTCCCCGACCAGGCGACCGCGATCTACGACTACATCCGCAACTCAGCCGTTCGCAAAAAGGAAGTCGCCGGCAAGACTGTCGGCGACGTCGATGCGGCGTTCAAGAGCGCGGCGCGGGTGATCGAAGCGGAATACGAATGGCCGTTCCAGTCGCATGCCAGCATGGGGCCGGCTTGCGCACTCGTCGACATCAAGGACGACAAGGTGACGCTCTGGACCGGATCGCAGAAGCCGCATTTCACCCGCGACGGCGTCGCCAATATTCTTGGGCTGAAGCCCGAGACCGTGCACGCCATCTGGATTCCGGGTCCCGGCGGCTATGGCCGCAACGATGCCGGCGACGCGGCAATGGATGCGGCGCTGTTGGCAAAAGCCGTCGGCAAGCCGGTGCGGCTGCAATATATGCGCGATCAGGGTACCGGCTGGGATCCGAAAGGTCCGGCGTCGATCCATCGCGCCCGCGCCGCGATCGACGCGTCGGGCAAGGTGATTGCTTATGAATTCATGAGCAAAGGCTTGCCGCGCGTCGACGTCAATTCGAACGAGAGCCAGCCGTGCGACACGCTGGCGGGGCAGCTCACCGGCGTGCCGCTCAAATCCGGCGACGGCTTTGCCGTGCCGCAGGAATCCTACGGCTTCGACAACAAGCTGACCTACTGGGAAACGGTGCCGCCGCTGCTCGATCGCGGCTCGCCGCTGCGCACCTCGCACTTGCGCGATCCGGTCGGGCCGCAAATCCATTTCGCGTCCGAATCGTTCATGGACGAAGTGGCGGCCGCTCTCAACATGGATCCGGTCGCATTCCGCCTGCAATACGTGAAAGACCCGCGCGACATCGCGGTCATCAAGGCCGCGGCCGAGAAGGCCAATTGGCAATCGCGGCCGTCGTCGCGCAAGGACCAGACCGGCAGCAAAGTCTCCGGCCGCGGCTTCGCCTACGTGCAGCGCGGTCCGACCCGCGTCGCCATCGTCGCCGAAGTCGACATCGACCGCTCGACCGGAAAAATCTGGGCGCGCAAATTCACCGTCGCGCACGATTGCGGCCAGATCATCAACCCGGACGGCTTGCGGCACGCGATCGAGGGCAATGTCGTGCAGGGCATCAGCCGGACGCTGTGGGAAGAGGTCAAGTTCAACGCTAAGAACGTGACCAGCGTCGACTGGCTGACCTATCCGATCCTCGACATCACCGAAATGCCGGAATCCATCGAGTCGGTCCTGATCGACCATCCGGAGATCGAGCCGTCCGGCGCCGGCGAGCCGTCGACGCGTCCGGTCGCCGCGGCAATCGCCAATGCGGTGTTCGACGCCACCGGCGTGCGCATCCGCCGCGTGCCGTTCTCGCCGGAGAACGTGAAATCGGCGCTGTCGTGAAAAAGCTCCCTCTCCCCATGAATGGGGGAAGGGGCCTGGTTCAGTACATATGAGACCGCCACCGAGGCAGATTTACCCATTGATTGCATGGCTACAGGCTGCGCGAGAGGAATTTGAAGTCAAGGATGCGCGAAGCGCACCGCCCAATCGCGCGTTTACGCGCGTGAACGCGCTATGGACGGCGGCCCTTCGGGCCGTCCTTGAGTTCAAATTCCTCTCGCGCAAAATGGTAGCCGAGCAATCAATGGGGACGTGGCGCTGGGCCAGCGCCCTCCCAGATGTGTCTGAGCCAGGACAAGAGGGAGTAGCCTGATCTCATGACATCAATTCTCCGCACGCTCGATGAAGCGCTCGCGCCGATCACTGACGGCTGCCTCTTGGCTGTGCCGCGCGAGACCTCGGGCGTGGCGATGGCGGCGACGCGCGCGCTGATCCGGCGCGGCGTCAAGCGCCTGCATCTCGTGGCGCTGCCGACCTCGACCTTGCAGGCGGATCTCCTCATCGGCGCAGGTTGCATCGAGACGCTGGAGACTTCCGCGGTGAGCCTAGGCGAATTCGGCCCGGCGCCGCGTTTCAACGCAGCCATTCTCGCCGGCACGATCCGCATGCTCGACGCCACCTGTCCGGCGCTGCATGCGCAATTCCAGGCCGCGGAGAAAGGCGTGCCGTTCATGCCGCTGCGCGGCCTCATCGGCTCCGACGTGCTGGCGCACCGGCCGGAATGGAAAGTGGTCGACAATCCGTTCGGCAACAACGATCCCATCGTGCTGTTGCCGGCGCTGACGCCGGACGTGGCGCTGTTCCACGCGCCGATGGCGGATCGTTTCGGCAATGTCTTTATCGGCACGCAGCGCGAGCTCGTGGCCATGGCGCATGCGGCGCGCAAGACCGTGGTCACGGTCGAGAAGATTTACGACGGCGATCTGCTGCGCAATCCGCTGTTTGCCGCCGGTGCCTTGCCCGGCTTCTACGTCGAAGCGGTCGCGGTCGCGCCGCGCGGCGCCTGGCCGCTGCCGCTGCCCGACTATTACGCCATCGACGCCGCGCATATGAGCGAATATGCGCAGCTTGCCGCGACGGCGGAAGGCTTTGCCGACTATCTGCAGCGCTACGTCTATGACCGCCGCGCCGCCTGAATCATTCCGCGACGAGGAGCTTCTCGCCGACGTGATCTGCCGGCTGATCGGCGACGTGCGCCACGTCGCGGTCGGCGCCGCCTCGCCGATCCCGGCGACCGCGGCGCTGCTCGCGCGCGAACAGGGCGGTGGACGGCCCTACGTCTCGCTGCTCGGCAGCCGGGCGCACACCTTCTTCACCGACGGCGCGCGCGAATTGTTCGACTGCGCCGGCCAGGGCCGCATCGACGTGTTCTTCCTCTCCGGCGGCCAGATCGACGGCGAAGGCAATATCAACCTCGTCAGCGTCGGCGACTACGACCACCCGAAGGCGCGCTTCCCCGGCTCGTTCGGCTCGGCCTATCTCTATTACGTGGTGCCGAAGGTGATCCTGTTCCGCGTCGAGCATTCGCGCCGCACGCTGGTGCCCAAGGTCGATTTCATCAGCGCGCCGGGCGGCAGCGCCGACAACGTGTTCCGCCCCGGCGGCCCGATCGCGCTCGTCACCAACCGCTGCCTGTTCGATTTCGACCGCACGCGGCGGCGGTTTCGGCTGGCGAGCGTTCATCCCGGCCACAGCGTCGCCGAGGTGGTCGAGAATACTGGCTTCGACTTCGACCGGCCGGACGATGTGCCGGTCACGGCGGCGCCCTCGGCGGAGACGCTGCAACTGATGCGGGGCACCATCGGGCCGATGCTGGCCGAGGTCTATCCGCAATTCGCGAAGAACGTCTTTGGCGCTACGGCCTCGTCAACCGGATGAGCGCGCCTGGCGTGTAGGGCGGGTTAGGCGAAGCCGTAACCCGCCGCAGCCTCGACGAGCGAAAGAATGGCGGATTACGCCTTCGGCTAATCCGCCCTTGTCATAGCGAAAACAATTATTGTCGGGGTGTTCCGAAAGGAATGCTCTGCCGCGGACGGCCATCCGCGGCAGAGCGGCTGGCGATCGGATCGAATCCACCCTGAGCAGTTTTGTTGCTGCCCCGTAGCGTGATCGCGTCAGCGCCTTCATCGGACCCGGATGGTTGCCGGAACTCATGGTTCGCTCAACAAGGCGGGGTCGACGAAGATGACGCAGAATAGCACAACGGCAGGAATTGATACATCGAAAGCCAAACTCGACATCGCGGTTCACGGTAGGACCGAGTACTGGCAGGTCGACAACGCAGCGTTCGGTTGGCGGCGTCTTGCAGCCGATCTCTCTCGGGCTGGGGTCACGCGGGTCGGTATCGAAGCCAGCGGCGGTTACGAAAGCGGTGTGGTCGGCTATTTGCGGGACAAGGGCTTCGTGGTTCTGATGCTGCAGCCGATCCAGGTCAAAGCCTATGCGCGCGTGCATCTGCGCCGGGCCAAGAACGACAAGCTCGATGCGGCTCTCATCGCCGCCTGTGCAGCGACGATCGATCAGCCACGCATCGAGCCGGACGAACGTTTGGCAAAGTTGGCGCACCATCTGACCTTCGTCGAACAGATCGAAGAGGATATCGCTCGCTTCAAGGTCCGGCTCGAGCACGTCGGGGATCTGCGGCTACGTCGCATGGTCGTGGCCGACATCGCCCGCTTGAAGGTGCGACGATCGGCCGAACTGCTGCGCATCGTCTCAGCGCTGCGCCGTTATCATGACCTCGCCCGCCGTTTCGACCTGGTGCTGAGCATCCCCGGCCTGGGTGAGCGTACCGCTATCGCTCTCATCGTCCGCATGCCTGGGGGCGCCGAGAGGCGAGCGCGCCCCCTCCCTGACCCTCCCCCGCAAGCGGGAGAGGGAAAAGCGAGGGACAAAGGCGCGCTGCCGCATCCGCTTGATGCGGCCGGTAGGAGACGCGCTTGTCGGCGCTCCGCCTCCCTTCTTTTCGTTCGTGGGATTTTTTTGCCGTGCTTTGGACAGACTCGGGCGCAGGTGCGTCGCGAGAACAAATGGCTACGTCATCCGCCCCCGCGATAGCGGGGGAGGGGGGACCATGCGAAGCATGGTGGAGGGGGCGTCTGAGATGCAGCGGAACGAGACGTTGATGACTCGTGATGTGATGAGGCTCGCGCCCCCTCCACCACCCTTCGGGTGGTCCCCCTCCCCCGTTTTCACGGGGGAGGATGAAAGCCCCCGAGCATTGCGCCCCCCGCCGCATCATGGTTTTTATGCACCCGCAGCTCGAGCATGATCCCGAAAAGTGGAAGCCGGTTTTCGGAAAAGATCATGCTCAAACGTAAAATCTAGAAGGGACGCGCAGTGAAGACAGTTGAAGCGGGGGTGATCGGGGTTGGTTGGATCGGCGGCTTGCGGGCGGACACGCTGTCGCGCACGGCATTGGTCGACAAATTGCACCTGTGCGAGATCAGGCCGGACCGGCTCGCCGAGGTGAAAAAGCTCTACAACCCGACAAGCGCGACGCTCGATTACAACGACCTCATCAGGAACGACAATATCCGCGTCGTCTATGTCTCGACCACGCCGGAAGCGAACCATTATCCGATCGCGCGCGACTGCCTCAAAGCCGGCAAGAACGTGATGCTGGAAAAGCCGATCGCGCTCGAATTGTGGGAAGCCGACGAGCTGATCCAATTGTCGAACCGCAACAATCTGAAATTCACCATCGGCTATTCGCAGCGCTTCAATCCGAAAGTGGCCTTCGCCAAGAAGAAGATCACCGACGGCACGCTGGGCAATGTGGTGTCCGTCCTGGTCAGCCGCCATCTGTCGCGCGAGCTCGGCAAGAAGATCGCAAGCCGCGTGCGGCTGTCGCCGGTGGTGATGGAATCGACGCACGATCTCGATTTCGTATTCTGGCTTTTGGAGCCGGCAAAGCCGGTGCGCGTCTATAGCCAGGGTGCCTACGGCTATATGAAGCCGGTGAACGGCTCGCACGACATCATGTTCACCACTGTCACCATGGACAATGGCGTGGTGGTGATGATCGGCGGCGGCTGGAATTTCCCGCCGAGCTATCCGAATTACTGCTCGACCTGGATCGAGATCACCGGCACCGACGGCGCGCTGACGCTCGACGACACCCAGCGCGACAATTGGCTCAATACCGAAAAGCGCGGCCAGGAATTTCCGATGTCGACCATGCCGGGCGAATGGGTCGATCACGTTTTTGCCGGCGGCATCGGGCCGGAGACCATCCACTTCCTCGAAGCCTGCATCCGCGACACCAATGTCATGGTGACGCCGGAAAGCGCGCGGCGGGTGATGGAAACTTACAGTGCGGCGGACCTCTCCGCCGACCGCAACGAGCCGATCGATCTGCCGCTCACCAACGAGACGATTTCCGGCATCGCCGAGCTCAAGCAGAAAAACCGCGCGGGATTGAACGTATGAGAAAGGGCGCAAAGGGCATTGGCCTCGCCATTATCGGCGCCGGCCGGGTCGGCCAGTTCCGCGGCGAAGTGGCGGCGCGCCATCCGGCGGTGGAATGGATCGGCATCGCCGAGCTCAACCACAACCGCGGCGGCGATGTCGGTGCCAAGATCGGCGCCGATTTCATCACCACCAGTCATCGCGAGCTTCTGGCACGGCCGGAAGTCACCTGCGCTATTATCGCGACCGATGAGCATCTGCATGTCGATCCGATCCTCGCGACAGTCGAGCGCGGCGTGCCGATGCTGATCGAGAAGCCGCTCGCCACCGATCTGGCGCAGTCCGAACGCGTGCTCAAAGCGATCACCGACGCCAAGCTCGATGCCGTGGTCGGCTACACCCAGCGCTTCCGCCGCAAATGGCTCGCCGGCAAGGAGAAGGTGCGCTCAGGCGCGCTCGGCGATGTAACGATGGTGACCTCGCGCGCGTTCATGAATCGGCTGGTCGCCATCGACAATTACAAGCGCACCAACGATCCGGCGACGATCTCGCCGATGGTGATTTCCGGCACCCACGCGCTCGACATCGTCATGTGGTATCTGGAAGGCAAGCAGCCGGTCGAATGCTATGCGCGCTCCGTCGATAAGGTTCTGGGGCCGCTCTACCAGGGCATCGACGCCACCGCCGGCATGATCATGTGCGCCGACGGCACCGTCTATCACCTCAACATTTCCTGGGCGCTGCCGGTCACTTGGCCGGGTGCGGTCTATAGTCTCGAGGTGGGGATCAACGGCACCCACGGCGTGCTGACCATCGACGACACCCATCGCGACATGGTGCTGGCGGTCTCGGCGCCGCAGAGCGAAGGCTACGCGCCGGATCAGAGCCGGCTGGTCGATTTCCTCGGCTCCTATCCGCCGGGCGACATGGTGCTCGGTGAATTGCGCGGGCCGATGCGCGAGGAGACCGATTCCTGGCTTAACCGCGTGTCACTTGGCCTGCCGACGCAGGCGGCGACCGCTGCCGAGGCGCATAACCGGCTGATGCTGACCAAAGCCCTCGACCTCTCGGCGAAGCTCAAGCAGCCGGTCAAGCTGCCGCTTGAGCCGGACCATGGCCGGCGAGCAGCTTGAGCCGCTTAGCCGTCCGCTTCTGTGAAACATGCTGCTGCGCATGATTTCGTCCCAGTAATGGCGTGTGCTTTCAGGTCCGGCACCAAAGACGATGAACGTCCATTCAAGCTTCGTGCCAACAGAGCAAACAAACAAAAGCTCAATACAAACAATGGTGGTTTGGCGGAGGGGCGGCCCACTATGTGCAGTGGCGCTTCAGATTGCGCAAAATCTATGCATTAACCTGGAAAGGCTCAGCGCAGCGCGACGAGCAAAATAACGATCTCGCTGATCTGTTCGACCGCGCCGAGCACATCGCCGGTCTGACCGCCGATCTGTTTCCGGCTGAGCCACGCCATCAGCGCGACGACGATGGCCAGCAAGAGGAGCGCCACGATCGCGCGCAGCGGACCGAGGCAGATCGCGGCGGCGATAAAGCCAAGCGCCACGGCTGCGCCGGCGCTTTCGATCGGCGGCTGGCCGGCGTCGGACGACAGCCCGTCGCGGCGCGCCGGCGGCACGAGAAACATAAATGCCATCATGCTCGCACGCGCGCCGGCATGCGCGGCCACGAGCGCCCAGCCGACGGACGCAGCCGAGAAAAAGCTTGCCAGCACGCCGACGCGAAGGAGCAGAGCCACGATCAGGGCGCAGACGCCGTAAGCGCCGAGCGTGCTGTCGTGCATGATGTCGAGTTTTTGCTCGCGCGTCGTGCCGCCGCCGAAGCCGTCCGCGGTATCGGCCAGGCCGTCCTCGTGCAGGCAGCCGGTGACGAGCAGCGTCGCCGCGACGCAGAGCGCGGCGGCCGGCCAAGCCGGAATGCCGGCGCGATGCGCGAGCCCGTAGACGGCGGCCGCGATCAGTCCGATCAAAATGCCCGCGACGGGAAACGCCCAAGCCGCCTTGGCCAGCGCGCCGCTAGTGATCGTTCCCGTGCCCAACAGCGGCAGGCGCGTGCAAAACACGATGCTCGCTCTGAGCTCGTCGATGCGATCCCTAAGCCAGTTCTCGGGCATCGTCAGCTACGGCCTGTCGGCGCGGACGCGTGTGGCTGCGGCTTGGTTGATTTGCTAGACATCTGGAGCATGACCGCTTTTACCTCATTTTCCGGCCTGCGCGCAGTCTGTCTCGACCTGCCGAGCGGCCATCCGGCCGCGAGTGCGGCCGTCGCCCAGCGCGAAGCGGTGCTGACCAAGCCGCCGAACAGCCTCGGCCGGCTCGAAGACCTCGTCGCCTGGCTCGCGCATTGGCAAGGCCACGCGCCGCCGCACCTCGATCGCGTCGAAATCCTGGTCTTCGCCGGCAATCACGGCGTGACCGCGCAAGGCGTTTCCGCCTATCCGGCTGCGGTGACGGCGCAAATGGTGGCGAATTTCGCCTCAGGCGGCGCCGCCATCAATCAGCTTGCGCGCGCTGCCGGCGCGAAGCTCCGCGTTCTTCCGCTTTCGCTCGACGAGCCGACGGCGGACTTCACGCAGCAAGCGGCGCTGACCG
Source organism: uncultured Alphaproteobacteria bacterium (assembly GCA_963761185.1). GTDB lineage: Bacteria > Pseudomonadota > Alphaproteobacteria > Rhizobiales > Xanthobacteraceae > BOG-931. The sequence goes on along the minus strand of CAVXFY010000009.1, from coordinate 736,151 downwards.
AAGGCGAATTCATTGCCGCCGTGACTGCCGGCTTCGACGCCGTGGCGCCGGATTGCGATCTGATCTGCCTCGGCGAAATGGGCATCGGCAACACCACGGCAGCGGCTGCGATCGCTGCGGCGCTGTTCGGCGGCGGCGGCGCGCGCTGGGCCGGCCGCGGCACGGGCGTTGATGAGGACGGCCTTGCCCGCAAACGCGCCGTTATCGACCGGGCGATCGCGCGGCATGTCGGCACGCTCTACGATCCGCTCGCGGTCGCCGCCGCCTTGGGCGGCCGCGAGCTCGCGGCTATTCTCGGCGCCTGCTTATCGGCGCGACGCAAGAATATTCCGGTGCTGCTCGACGGCTTTGTTTGCACGGCGGCCGTTGCGCCGCTCGTGAAGCTGCGCGCCGATACGCTGGCACACGCGCAAGCAGCGCACGTCTCGGCCGAAGCCGGCCACCGCATGCTGCTCGACGAAATGGGGCTTAAGCCGCTCGTCGATCTCAACATGCGGCTCGGCGAAGCCTCTGGCGCCGCGGTGGCGCTGCAAATTCTGCGCGCGGCGTTAGCGTGCCACACCGGCATGGCGACCTTTGCCGAGGCGGGCGTGTCCGACAAACCAACAAGCGACGCGGAGCCGAAAGCTGCGAGCTGACAAGTGCCGGGGGAAACGATGCCTGACGACGGACAAGCGATCTGGCTGGCGTCCGGATTACGCACTCCATTCGTCAACGTGGACGGCCCCTTCGCCGAGCGCGACGCACTGACTTTGTCGGTGCCCGTGGTCCAGGCCATGGCGCAGCACGTGAACGGGCCGATCGACTTCGGCGTCTGGGGCTCCGTGGTCGTCAATCTCGCTTACGCCAATCTGGCGCGCGAGATCTGGCTCGACAGCAAGCTCGACCCGCACGTGCCGACGTTTACGACCATCCTGCAATGCAGCACCAGCATGGTCGGCACGTTTGAAGCCGCCGGCATGCTTGGGTCTCGCCGCGCGTCGCTCGCCATGGTCGGCGGCGTCGAAAGCATGACCCGCGCTCAGATCGGCTTGAGCGAGAATTTGTCGGTCTGGCTGCGCCATATGTTTCAGGCGCGCAGCATGGCGGATCGTTTGCGTCTGCTCGGCCGCTTGCATCTGTCGGACGTGCGTCTGCTCGTGCCGAAAGTGCAGAACCGCGTCACCCATCGCAGCATGGGCGAGCACACCGAGGACATGGCGAAGGATTGGAATATCGGCCGGCAGGAGCAGGATGAACTCGCGCTCGAGGGCCATCAGCGCGCCATCGCGGCGCAGGACCGCGGCTTCTTCAAAGATCTGATTATCTCGCTCGACGGCGTCGACAAGGATCATTTCCCGCGTCGCGACACCTCGCTGGAGAAGCTCGCACGGCTGAAACCTGTATTCGATCGCACCAGCGGCCGCGGCACGCTCACGGCCGGCAACAGCTCGCCGCTCACCGATGGCGCTGCCGCCATCTGGGTCGCGACCGAGGAAGGACTTGGCCGCTTGCCGGCGCAAACGCCGCGCGCGCGGCTTGTGGATTTCGAGATGGCTGCCGTCGATATTTTCCACGAAGGCCTGCTGATGGCGCCGGTCAGCGCCATTCCGCGGCTCTTGGCGCGGCACGGGCTCAGATACGACGACATTGCGCTGTGGGAAATTCACGAGGCATTTTCGGCGCAGGTGCTCTGCCATCTCAAAGGGCTTGCGGATAAGGATTTCGTCCGCGCCAAAGCCGGCGTCGAGCACACGTTCGGGAGCTTTCCGCGCCAGCGCATGAATCCGAACGGCGGCAGCGTCGCGCTCGGCCATCCGTTCGCGGCGACCGGCGCGCGCATTCTCAGTCAGGCCATGAAGGAGCTTGCGACGTTCCCGCAAGGCAGCCGCGCCATCGTCAGCATCTGCTCCGACGGCGGTCTCGGCACGGTCGCGCTGTTGCAGCGCTGAACGCGTAGATCCTTTGTTGGAGCATGATCTTTTCCGAAAACCGGTTTCCACTTTTCGGGATCATGCTCTATTCCGGGATCGCCGCGATGGCGTGAAAGAACGCCCCGCTGACCTGGCCGCGCCGGCCGCCGGCACGGCCGAGCGGCTTGCCTTCGCCGTCGCTCATTGTGGCAAGCGTCTCGTCGTCACCGGCAGCAGTGAGCGACGCATAATGAAATTCGTGGCCACGAATGATCGCGTCCTTCGCGCCCAGCACGCTATCGCGAAGAAGCCGCGCCGTGCGGTAGCCGAGATGCAATTTGCGTTTGGCAAAACTCGTCGCGTGTCCGAGCAATCCGGCCATGGCGTGAGTTTGGCCCGCGGCATCTTCGAGGCTCGCGCCCAAAACCATGTAGCCGCCGCACTCGCCGTGCACCGGCCGCGTCTGCGCAAAGTGCCGCAGTCCCGACATGAAGCGATCGGCCGCCGCAAGCTTCCCGGCATGCAGCTCCGGATAACCGCCCGGCAGCCAGCAGCTATCGGCATGTTCGGACGGCGGCTCATTGGCGAGCGGCGAGAACGGAATGATCTCGGCGCCGGCGCCGCGCCATGCGCTCATCAGATGCGGATAGACGAAGCTGAACGCCTGATCGCTGGCGAGCGCGACGCGCTGGCCGGGCGGCGGCAAAGCAGGCGATCGATTCGAACGGGCGCTGTCCAGCGCAAGCGGAGCCGCCGCAATGAAAACGGCGTTGAGATCGATATGGCTCTGCGCCATGGCGACGAGACGGTTGATGAGCGTCGCAAGGTCGGCATGTTCGCCGGCCTGCACCAGTCCGAGATGACGCTCCGGCAGTTCGAGCGCCGCTTCGCGCGGCACGGCGCCAAGGACGGAGATGCCGAGCGTCTCGATTGCGTCGGCGACAAGCGCACGGTGCCGCTCGCTGGCGACTCTATTGAGGATGACGCCCGCGATCTGCACGGCGGGATCGTGCGCGGCAAAGCCCCGCACCAGAGCGGCGGCCGATTGCGCCTGCCGGGAGACATCGAGCACCAGCACGACAGGCAAGCTGAAATGCGCCGCGATCTCGGCGGTTGCGCCTCGCCGGCCCGTCGTGCCGGCCGCGCCGTCGAACAGGCCCATGGCGCCTTCGACAACTAAGATATCCGCGCCATCGGCGGCCTGTGCCGCAAGCGCATCGAGCAGCGCCTCCGGCATGGCCCAGGTATCGAGGTTCACGCTCGGCCGGCCGATCGCCGCGGCATGGAACGCCGGGTCGATATAATCCGGTCCCGCTTTTGCCGCGCGCACGGCAAGGCCGCGCCGGGTGAGCGCCGCCAGGATGGCGAGGGTCACCGTCGTCTTGCCGGCGCCGGAATGCGGCGCGGCGATGATGATCCCGCGGGCGGTCATGATAGGGCTTTCGCGTCGGCGTCGCCGTGGTGACGTGCACGGGCTGCGGGACTAAAGAAAGCCTCATCAGAGGACCGCTTATGGCGAAACAGGAGCTCCCCTTGCGCCGGGGCTGGACTACCGGCACCTGCGCCACGGCCGCGGCCAAAGCGGCGTTCGCGGCGCTGGTCACAGGCGAATTTCCCGATCCGGTCGAGGTGACGCTGCCGCGCGGCGAACGGCCGAGCTTTGCGCTCGCCATGACGCGAACAGGCGAAGGCACAGCGACTGCCGGCATCATCAAGGACGCCGGCGACGATCCCGACGTTACGCACGGCGCGCTGGTCTGCGCCACGGTGCGAGCTGGCGCGCCGGGTGCAGGCGTGACCTTCACGGCCGGCGAGGGCGTCGGCACGGTCACGCGCGCCGGCCTGCCCATTCCGCCCGGCGAGCCCGCCATCAATCCGGTGCCGCGCCAGATGATCCGCGACGCCATTGCCGAAGTCGCTGCCACGGCCGGCCGCGCTGCGAATGCCGAAGTCGAGATTTCCATTCCCGGCGGCGAGGCTTTGGCCGCGAAAACGCTCAACGGCCGTCTCGGCATTGTCGGCGGCCTGTCGATTCTCGGCACCACGGGAATTGTCGTGCCCTATTCGTGCTCGGCCTGGATCCATTCGATTCATTCCGGCATCGAGGTCGCGCGCGCCGCGGGCCTCACCCATATTGCCGGTGCGACCGGCGCCAGTTCCGAAACCGGCGTCCAAAAACTTTACGATCTGCCGGAGATCGCGCTGATCGATATGGGCGACTTCGTCGGCGGTATGCTGAAATATCTGCGCCGCCATCCGGTGCCGCGCGTGACTATCGCCGGCGGTATCGCCAAGATGACCAAGCTCGCGCAAGGCTTCACCGACTTGCATTCCAAACGCGGCGCCGTCGATCTGGCGGAGCTTGCCATTGTCACGGCGGCGGCCGGCGGCTCGGCGCAGCTTTGCCAGCGCATCATCGCCGCCAACACCACGGCGGAGGCTTTTGCCCACGCGCAGGCCGAAGGCATTGCGCTCGGCGACTTCGTCGCGCAGGCGGCGCAGGAAACGGCGGCGGGCCTCGTCGTCGGCTGCGACATCGCGATCGAAATCGTGGTGTTCGACCGCGAGCAAAATCTCGTCGGCCGCGCGCCGTTTGGAAATTAGCCGCGCACTCATGCCGCGCCCCCACGAAATCTGCGGCGGTAGTCCGCGTCATAGAGCGCGCTGTCGCGAAAATCTTCCGCGGCGAGCGCGCGTCCGACCAGGATGAGCGCGGTGCGCTCGATTTTCTCCGCGGCGACCTTTTGCGCGATATCGGCCAGCGTGCCGCGAACAATCTGTTGTGCGGGCGAAGAGGCCTGCACCACGACCGCCGCCGGGCAATCGGCGCCGTAAAACGGCGTCAGCTCTTTGACGATCGTGTCGATGGCGTGGATCGCGAGATGAATGGCGAGTGTCGCGCCACTTGCGGCGAAGGTGGCAAGCTTCTCGGCCTCGGGCATGCGCGAAGCGCGGCCGGAAACGCGGGTGAGCACCACGCTCTGCGCCACTTCAGGCACGGTGAGTTCGCATTCGAGCGCCGCTGCGGCTGCGGCGAAGGCCGGCACGCCGGGCGTCAGCGTATAGCGAATGCCGCGTTGTATGAGACGACGCAATTGCTCGGCAAGCGCCGAATAGATCGACAGATCGCCGGAATGAAGCCGCGCCACGTCGTTGCCGGCCGCGTGCGCCCGCTCGAATTCCGCGTCAATCTCGTCGAGCGACAGCGGTGCGGTATCGACGATGCGCGCGCCTGGCGGACAGAAGTCGAGCAGTTCGCGCGGCACGATCGAGCCGGCATAGAGGCAGACCGGGCAGCGCGCGATGAGGTCGCGCCCTCGCACCGTGATCAGATCGGCCGCGCCTGGCCCGGCGCCGATGAAATGCACCGTCATGACGCGGGCTCGGATGTCGCGAGCGCGCAGGTCGCGGAGCCGACGACCAAGCGCGGGCTGATCAGCCGCGCCGACGGACCCGCAGCCGCAAGTGCCGCGGCTTCGGCGACCGACGGCACGCCGGTCAGCGCCAGCACGCGCTCGGATTTCGTTGCGGTCCGATTGCCGGCGGCTTTGAGCTCGGCGTCGGATACCAAAACGACATCGACGCCAAAATTTGCCGCCGCAGCTCCGATCCCGGTCTCGTTTTGTTTGGCCGCCGTGGTGGCGATGGCGTCAAGTGCATTCGACGCGACGCCCGCTCGCGCCAGCGCGGCGCGAATGGCGGCCTCGATCTCGGACGCCGGTGCGCCGCGGCGGCAGCCGACGCCGGCGACGATCACGGTTTTGTCCATAGCCATTGCGTCACCGGCATGGCCGGACGCCAGCCGGTCTTTTCGCCCAAAGCCTCCGCGCGCGAGATCGCGATGCGGATCAGTTCGCCGCCGAGCGCCGCATGGCGCGCCATCAAGAGCGTCTCGGTTTCGAGCGTCACCGCATTGGCCACCAGACGGCCGCCGGGACGCAGCGCGCGCGCCGCCACGTCGAACACGCCGGTTTCACTGGCGCCGCCGCCGATGAAAATCGCCTCCGGCGGCGCCAGCGTCGTGAGCGCGGTCGGCGCCATGCCTTCAGCGACTTCGAGCCCGGGCACGCCGAAGGCCGCGGCATTGCGCCGGATCCGCGCCGCGCGATCCTCGCGCTGCTCGATGGCGATGGCGCGCATCGACGGGTCGGTCAGCATCCATTCGATCGCGACCGAACCCGAGCCAGCGCCAATGTCCCACAACAATTCGCCGCGACGCGGCGCCAGCGACGACAAGGTCACGGCGCGGACTTCATGCTTGGTGATCTGGCCGTCGTGCTCGAACAGTTCGTCGGCGAGACCGGGCGCCCGCGGCAAAATGCGCGCATTCGGCGCGGCCTCGACCTCGATCGCAACGGTGTTGAGCGCCTCGACGGTGCCGAACATATAGCCGGCGGCGGTCGCGCTCTGGACGCGCTCGCATGGGCCGCCGAGCGCTTCGAGAATCGTCAGGCGCGAGGCGCCGAAGCCGTTTTGCGTGAGTAACCTCGCCAGCGCCGCCGGGCCTTCGCCGTCGGACGTGAGCGCGATGATGCGCGCGCCGGGCTGCAGGTGCGGGCGGATGAGGTCGAGGTTCTTGCCGTGCAGCGACAGCAGCACCGCCTGCGGCAGCGACCAGCCGAGCCGCGCCGCGGTCAGGCTGAAGGCCGACGGCGCCGGCACCACGACCATTTCCCGCGCATCGACATAGCGCGCCAGGACCGCGCCGACGCCGTAATAGAACGGATCGCCGGAGGCGAGCACGCAGACCGGATGGCCGCGATGCCGCAGCACTTCGTGGGCGGCCGTGTCGAAGGGGCTCGGCCAGGCCTGTGTCGCGCCGCGAATGAGCGGGGCGGCAAGGCCGAGATGCCGCCTGCCGCCGAATACAATTTCGGCGTCGCCGATCAGCCCGCGCGCCACGGGGCTCAAGCCCTCGGGACCGTCTTCGCCGATGCCGACAATGGACAGCCAGCGCGGCAATGCGGCAGTGTCGGGCGGAAACGCGGTGGGAAGCGGCGGATTAAACGTCATGCCACGCATCCTCATACTCGGCGGCACTACAGAGGCGCGCGGCTTGGCCGAGCGTCTCGCTACGCGCGCCGACTTCGATATTACGCTGTCTCTCGCCGGACGCACCATGTCGCCTGCGGCGATGCCGGTCCCGGTCCGCAGCGGCGGTTTCGGCGGCGCCGAGGGGCTTGCCGATTATCTGTTGCGTGAGCGGATCGACGCCTTGATCGATGCCACGCACCCCTACGCGAATGTCATATCGGCGAACGCTGCCGCGGCCGCACGCAAGACCCGCGTGCCGTTTCTGGCTCTGCGGCGCACGCCTTGGTTGAAAATCGCGGGCGATCGCTGGACCGAGGTGACGGATGTTCGCGCCGCGGTCGAGGCGCTCGGAAAGGTACCGCGCCGCGTTTTTGTCGCGCTTGGCCGTAACGAGATTGCGCCTTTCGTCGACGCGCCGCAGCACTCTTATCTGATCCGCAGCGTCGACCCGGTCGCGCCGCCGCTGCCGTTGCCGCATGTGAGCTACGTCACCGGCCGCGGCCCGTTCAGCGAAGCCGACGACAAGACGTTGCTCACGGCGCATCGCATCGAAATCGTCGTCGCCAAGAACAGCGGCGGCAGCGCGACCTACGGCAAGATCGCCGCCGCGCGTGCGCTCGGACTGGATGTGATCATGCTGCGCCGGCCGGCTCTGCCCGATGCGCCTGCCGTCGAGACAGTGGAGCAGGCGGCCGCCTGGCTCGATCATGCGCTCACCTCGGCGGCGGCGCGCGGCGTGTAAACGAGCGCGGAACAGCCCGGCCGCGCGATGACGCGGGTCTCGCGCGAGCCGACGATCACCAGCGTCGCCATATCGGCTTTCGCGGCGTCGGCCTCGGCAAGCGTGGTGATCGTCACGCGCTCGTCGGGCCGCCCGACGGCGCGGCCGAATACGACGGGAGTCGTTTCCGGCAAGTGCCGCCGCAGCCGGTCGAGCGCATTGCCGAATTGCCACGGTCGCGCCCGCGATATCGGATTGTAGAGCGCGATGACGAAGCCGGCGCCCGCCGCGGCATCGAGCCGCCGCTCGACGATCTCCCAAGGTTTCAGATTGTCGGAGAGCGACAGCGCGCAAAAGTCGTGGCCGAGCGGCGCGCCGACGCGTGACGCGACGGCGAGCATCGCGGTGATGCCGGGAACAAATTCCACGTCGAGCGCGCGCCAAGCCTCCGGCCCGGCTTCGATCTGTTCGCAGATCGCGGCCGCCATGGCGAAGACGCCGGGATCGCCGCCGGATACGACCGCGACACGGGCGCCTTGCGCGGCGTGACGTAGCGCAGCGGCGGCGCGGGCGCCTTCCTCGCGGTTGTCGGAAGCGTGGCGGCTTTGCTCGGCGCGCGGCGGCACGCGGTCGAGGTAGGGTCCGTAGCCGTAGAGTACCTCGGCCGCCGCGAGCGCGTCGGCCGCCTCCGGCGTCAAGTAGCGCGGATCGCCCGGACCCAAGCCGATGACGACGAGCTTGCCCGTCATGACACTCGTCATGGCCGTTTCTCCCAGCCCGGCACCAGCACCACGGCGAAATAGGGCGCGTCGTCGTCGAGCTTTGCGGCGAGCGGAATCAGCTTTTCTTCCGACATGGTGCCGCGCTCGACGTAGATGGCGCGCTCGAGCCGCCCGCTCGTTTCAAGCGCGCGGCGCAGTTTCGGCAGGTGGCGCCCGACTTTCATCACGACGGCGGCGTCGGCATCGGACAGGCGCCGCGCCAGTTCGGCCTCGGGCAGTGTCGCCGGCAGCACCGTGAACACGTCGTCGCCCTGCGCGATCGGCATGCCCGCCGCCGACCAGCAGCCCGACATGCCGGTGACGCCGGCGACGATCTCGGTGGCAAAGCGCGACGCGAGCCGCGTGTGCAGATGCATGTAGGATCCGTAGAACATCGGGTCGCCTTCGCTGATCACGGCAACCGTGCGTCCGGCTTCGAGATGCGCCGCGATCGCGGCGGCGGCGGTGTCGTAGAATTCGCGAATGGCGTCGCGATAGCCGTTGCTGCACGCCGGCAGTTCGGTGGTAACCGGATAAAGCAACGGCAGTTCGATCACGCCATTGCGCAAATGCTGCGCGACGATGGCGCGCGAATGGCTCGCGTTGCCGGCTTTGGCAAAGTGCGCAATCACGTCAGCCCTGCCGAGAGCACGCATCGCCTTAAGCGTCATCAGTTCCGGATCGCCCGGACCGACGCCCACGCCTAGTAGTTTTCCGCTCATATCCCGGCCCTCGCCAGCGCGTTGACGGCGGCGGCGGTCATGGCGCTGCCGCCCATGCGCCCGCGCACGATCAGAAACGATACGCCGCGCGGATCGGCGGCGAGCGCTGCCTTGGATTCGGCAGCGCCGACGAAGCCGACCGGGATGCCGAGAATGGCCGCGGGTTTCGGCGCACCGGCGTCAAGCATTTCCAGAAGGTGAAACAATGCCGTCGGCGCATTGCCGATGGCGACCACCGCGCCGCCGAGCCGATCGGCCCACAGCTCGAGCGCCGCCGCCGAACGTGTTGTGCCGGTCTTTGCCGCGAGCGCCGCGGTGCGCGGATCGTTGAGCGTGCAGATCACGTCGTTCTTCGCCGGCAGCCGCGCCCGCGTCACGCCATGCGCCACCATCTGCGCGTCGCAGAGGATCGGCGCGCCGCCGGCCAGCGCGCCGCGCGCCGCGGCGACGAGGTTCCCGCCGAACACGATGTGTTGCGCCATGTCGACCTGGCCGCAGGCGTGGATCATGCGCACGGCCACGTCAGCTTCCTCCGCGGAAAAGCGCGACAGATCGGCCTCGGCGCGGATGATGGCGAAGGATCGCTCATAGATCGCGGTACCGTCGCGCAAATAGGCGGCCTGTTCAGACATGCGCGGCCTCGCGTTTCTTGCTGCGTGCATATTTTGCGATGGCGCTCTGCAATTCATTCGCCGGGACCACACCGAACGGCATGTCTCGCACGGAGCCATCGGCGATGAGCGCGCAGCCGCTCGGTGTGCCGACGACAGTCAGCGCCGCCGCCGCGGCATGCGCGCAGCCTTTGGCGCAACCGGAAATATGGATCGTGCCGCCGAGCTGCGACGCGGCGGTTGCCACAACAGGCGCCAGCGCGCGCGAGGCGATATAGGCGGAAGCGCAAATCGGCGCACCCGCGCAGGCGACAACATTTCGGCGCGGATCATCGGCACGGATGATGAAGCCGAGTTGCGCGGCGGCAGCGATGAAATCGGCGGCCGTTCCGGGCGTAAGTCCGATCGCCAGGAGTGCGCGCCCTGGTGCGGTCCGCAGGCCGTTTGCGCCTGCTGCCCGCGCCGCCTTGACCAATCGCTCAAGCGATCGCGCATCGGCGTGACCGAAAGCAAGCCCGATGCCGCAGGCGATCGTTCCATCGCGCAGCGGATGTGTGCCGATTGCGGCTCTGCAATATGGCGCCGGGTTCCCGCTCTCGCGGTGAGGAGCGGCGACGAGAAGCCCGGCGACGGCGGAGAGAAATATCTGCTCTCCCTCGGCGCCAAGCATATCGCGCACGCGCGCCGTACGACCGCCTCGTGCGATAACGTCAAGCAATCGCAGTGTAGCTTCGGCGGCACGCGTCGGCGCGACGCAGCCGAGCTCTACCGCATGGGCTTCGTCGCCTCCGACACTGAGGCGAAGCACCACATCGCCATTCACGGTCTGCGCACGAAGCCGAATGTCGGCCGCGACCGCATCGAGACCCGTCGCGCCGCCGCCGTCGATGAGGACGGAGACTTTCGGCGAGAGTTCTCGACGCGAGCGTGCATGGTACGATCGCGCGCCGCAATTCGACGGCGAGGGAAGTTGAATTCGAAAAGCTCTTCGGCATCGAGCCCGGCGAGCGCATTGTACAGGATCGGAACGCCGTCCTCTGCGGCGATATCGAGTGCGGTGATCGCCGCCGCGAATTGCGACGCCGACGCCGCGCTCAGACCGCGCGCCTGAATGCTGCCGCGTGAAGTGATCTCGATGACGCCATTGCCGTGCTTGCGTGCCGCCGCGCACAACGCGGAGAAGGCGGCGAGTGAAATGGTGCCAGCCGGCAAAAGCCGCACCAGCAAGCCGTCGCCGGTTTGCATCGGCGTCGATAATCCGGGGCAGGCGCCGCGGCGTAGCGGCCTCGCGATCGCATGTGCGGTCATGCCATCACCTCCGCGCGCAGCGCCACAAGACCGGCATCGATATCGTTGCGGCGCGGATGCCAGAAGCCGCGGCGCCGCGCCGCGTCAAACTTGTCGGCAATCGCAGCCGCGGCATCGGGATTTTCGCGCAGCAGAAAGTCGCGCACCTCGGCGTCGGCGACATAGGCCGTGTAAAGCAGATCGAATAATTCGTCGCTCACCGCATCGGTCGTTTCGGCGAAGGCAAACAGCCGATCGACGGTCTCGCAGAATTCCGCGGCGCCGCGCGGTCCGTGGCGCATTTGTCCGGCTATGAAGCGCGGATTGACGGCGCGCGCCCGGACAATGCGGGCGAGCGCCGCCGACAAAGCCCGCGCGCGCGGCCGTTGCGGATCGGTCATGTCCAGCATCACGAGATCGGCGGAGCGGCCGAGCATCTTGGCCGCCGCGGCAAAGCCCCCGACAAAGGCGGCATCCTCGGCCCCTTCGAGCAGATCGCGCGCGGGATCGTCGCTGGTGTGTACTAGCATATCGGCTTTGGCGATGCGTTGTGCAAAACCGCCTGGCGCGGCGCTCGCCTCGCCGTCGGCACCGCCATAAGCATGGGACGTCGCGGCGAGATAGGCTGCGCCGATTTTGTCGATGTCGGTATCGTGCCCAAGCAAGTCTTCGACGCCCGCGCCATAGGCGCCAGGCGCCGTGCCGAAGATGCGGTCGAGATGCGCCTGGCCGCCCGCGCTTCGGCGCGCAGCCGCGAGCGGGTTCTCGTCGGCCGCCTCGTCACGCGCCGCCACGGCCTGCGCCGCGGTGTCGAGAAGCGCGATCTGCGCCGGGAAGAGATCGCGAAACAGGCCGGAAATGCGCCAGGTGACATCGATGCGCGCGCGTCCTGCCGCAGCGGTCGGCAGCACTTCGACGCCGGTGACGCGGCCGCTTGCATGGTCCCAGATCGGCCGGCAGCCCAGAAGCGCGAGCCCCTGCGCGATCTCTTCGCCGCCGGTGCGCAATGTGGCGCTGCCCCACAGATCGATCACGACCGCGCGCGGCATGTCGCCATGGGTCTGCAGATGCGCGCGCACGATTTCGTCGGCGGCGCGGCGGCCAAGCTCCATCGCCGTCGGCGTCGGCAATGTGCGCGGGTCGGCGGTGAACAGATTACGTCCGGTCGGCAGCACGTCGCTCCGCCCGCGCGCCGGTGCGCCGGCCGGTCCCGCGGCGACGCGGCAGCCGTCGAGCGCCGCGAGGATCGCTGCGCGTTCGGCCTCCGCGCTGGCGCGCCACGCCGGGTCGTCGACGTTCGGCGGCATGCGGCCGTAGATGTGTTGGCCGTCCTTGACGGCGAGGTCTTTCAGGTCGCACAGCCAGGCGTCGATGCGCCGCAGCGCCTCGTCCGGCTCGACAGTCGCGCCAAGGCCTGCTTCGCGCGCCAGTCCGGTGCGCTGCGCCGTTTCGACGATCAGATTGGCGAGCCGCTCGCGGCGGCGGCGATCGAGGCCGTCGGCTTGTGCATATTCGTCGAGCAGAAGCTCGAGCTCGTGCGCGTCGCCGCTCGGTCCGCCGGCCGCGAGCGGCGGCGGCAAGTGGCCGATGGTCACGCCGGCAATGCGGCGCTTGGCCTGTGCGGCCTCGCCCGGATTGCTGACGATGAACGGGTAGATGACCGGCAACGCGCCGGTGACGATTTCGGGAAAACATTCCGCGGTCAGGGCGATGGCCTTGCCCGGCAGCCATTCCAAGGTGCCGTGCGCGCCCATGTGCACGAGCGCATCCACTTTCGCGGCCTGTTGCAGCCACAGCCCGAATGCGACCAGCGCGTGACGCGGCGGCAGCGCCGGATCGTGGTAATCGGCACGGCGTTCCGCGGCGCGTCCGCGATCGGGCGGCAGCGCGACGCAAATATTTCCGAATTTCTTCGCGCGGAAGCGGAACGCGCCATCGCGCATATCGGGATCGTTCGCGGGGTCACCCCATGCTTCGCATAGGCGAGTGACAGCGGCGCTCGGCAATCGCGTCAGCAGGTTTTCGTATTGTGAGAGGGCAAGCTGCGCGTCATCGGAGCCGTGCGCCAGCGCATCAAGCAAATCGCGCGGCGTTTTCGGCGTGCCGCTCACGGCATATCCGGCGGCCGAGAGATCGTCGAGAGCCGCGAGCGCGCTTGCCGGCACGTCGAGACCGACGGCATAGCCGGCGCGGCCCGGCGCGCCGGGATAATCCGGCATCAGCATTGCGACGCGGCGCTCGCTGCGCGGCAGGGCCCGCAAGCGAACCAGCGCGGCAATGCGGTCCGCCACCATCGCGATGCGATCCGGTTCGGGCCGGCTTATCAGCGCCGTGAAGGCCAGTCCCTCGTGCGGCGGCAATGGATCCTTGAAGGCGATCGCGCCGGCAAGAACGCGGCCGTCAAGCTCCGGCAAGACGATATGCATCGCGAGGTCGGCGGAGCCGAGGCCGCGCGGGCTGTCGCGCCAAGCCGTGCGCTTTGTCGTGGCGCTGACGACTTGCAGCACCGGCACGCCGGGCTCGTCGAGCACCGTTGGCTCGTCGGCGCTGCCGCCGGCGGCGAAGGCTGTCGTTATGACGATCAATGCGGGATCGAGCTTGGCAAAGGCGCCGCGCAGGAATTGCGCCGCATCGCCATCCTTCAAGCTCCCGACGATCAGCGCCGCCGGCGCCAAGCCGCGCGCGGCGAGCGCTTCACACAGCAAATCGATCGGCGCGGTGTCGGATGCGAGCAGCATCGCGCGATAGAAAATGACCGGCACCACTGGTCGGTCGGGATTGAGCGAAGCCGCCAACCGCTCGAGATCGACAGCGCCTTGGCCCGGGATGTAACCGGCAAGCCGCGGCAGCGGCTTCGGCGCTTGCGCTTCCACGTCCGCACCGGCATGGCGCGCCAGCCGGCGCAGCAGACCCCGCAGATTCTCGTTTCCGCCTTCGCGGAAGAAGCGCAGCAATTCATCAAGCTGTTGCGCCGGCAGCGTCGACGCGGCAGCCAAGCGCAGGTCGTCGCGATCCTCGCCCGGCAATACGGCGAGCGCGATGCCGCGTTCGCGTGCCAGCGCCGACAGCCGGTCGATGCCGTATTTCCACCAGTCGAGGCCGCCGAGGAGGCGGACCAGGATCACCTTGGCGCGGGCGCCGACGCGATCGATCCAGAGATCGACCGACATCGGATGGCGCAGATCGCGCAGGTGCGCGAGCCGCACGCTCGGCAATAGGTCGCGCTCGGCCTGCCAGGCGGCGGCGAGGCCCGAGAGGTCGCTGTCGGCAAACGACAGGATTGCGATATCGCCCGGCGGCTGGCCGAGATCGATCGCTTCGACAAGCTCGTCAAGGCCGGTTGAACTCGTCGTCAACAGATGCATCGCCTGGTCCGTTTATCCAACGAGAGCTTGTGTCACTGCGGCGCGATCGAGTCCCTTCAGTCCAATCACAACGAGGCGCCCTTCGCGCGCCTCGGATGCGGTCCACGCACGGTCATAGTGATGCGACACGCGGGGTCCAACGGCTTGCAGCAATAGACGCAGCGGCTTGCCGGTTACCGCCGCAAAACCCTTGACCCGCAACACGTCGAAACGCTCCGCCAACGACGCGACGCGTGCCGATAAACTCGACGGGTCGGCAATCTCGCCGATCGGCACCACGAAAGAATCGAAATCGTCGTGATCGTGGTCTTCTTCGAGATCGTGATGGGTGCGGCGATTGGCGATGTCGTCCTCGGTGCCGACACCAAGGCCGAGCAGCAAGGTCTCGTCGACCTTGCCGCCGGTGACGGTGAGCACTTTCACGCTGCGCGGCAGCGCGCTCGAAATCGTCGCCAGCGCCTGATTGACGCCGGCTTCGTCGAGCAGATCGCGCTTGTTGAGGACGACGAGATCGGCGCAGGCGATCTGGTCCTCGAACACCTCTTCGATCGGGTCGTCGTGATCGAGCGCCGTATCGGCCGAGCGCTGCCGCGACAGGGCTTCGAGATCCTGCGCGACACGGCCGTCGGCAAGGGCTGCGCCATCGACCACGACCACGACGCCGTCCACGGTAACGCGGCTCTTGATCGCCGGCCAGTGAAATGCCTGGACCAGCGGCTTCGGCAGCGCGAGGCCGGAGGTCTCGATCACGATGTGCTCGATGCCGCCTCTGGCAAGGAGCGCGTCGAGTGCGGGCACGAATTCGTCGGCCACCGTGCAGCACAAACAGCCATTGGCCAGTTCGACGATATTTTCTTCCGGGCATGCCGTATCGCCGCAGCCTTTGAGGATTTCGCCGTCGATGCCGATATCGCCGAATTCGTTGACGATGACGGCGAGACGGCGATTTTGCGCATTGCTCAGCACGTGGCGGATCAGCGTCGTCTTGCCGGCGCCGAGAAAGCCGGTGACGATGGTGCAGGGGACGCGCGCGAGTTGGCCATTTGTTTTGGTATCTGTCTTGGTGTCTGCTTTGACGTTCATGCGTCGGCCTCGTTGAAGTCGATGGGGGGAACGCGGGCGATCAGGCCGCGCTTGAGAATGTCCGGCCGGCCGCGCCAGGGCAAAATGCCGTCGGCTGCCGTCGCGAGAAGTTTTGCGCCGTCGACCAGCGCTTGCGCGTTTTCTGCGTCGAGGCCGCCGAACACATAGGTCCAGGAGCCGTTGCAGCGCATCGCGGCGCTCGGCCCGCGCGTGCAATTGGCGAGACAGCGCAGCCGCCGCACCACGACCTCCGTGCCGTCGGCGGCGTGTTCGGTAGCTTCAGCGAGCAGCGCGCCGGGGCGTGGATCGCTGTCCGGCTCGCCGGCGCGTTTGCATGTGGTGCACACGTAGATAATGGGCGTTTGGCCTGTCATGCTGTGCCTCACGCCTGCTCGGTGGCGGGTCGGTCAAAGCCCTGCCAGCGATAGATCAGGTAAGACAGCGCCCAGCTGACGACAAAAATGCCGACGACGAGATAGCCGAAATTGGCGAGCCCGCCGTTGAGTCCGCCGACCATGTCCCAGATCCCGCCCTCGAGCCCGAGCTTGCTGGCAATGAGACCGAGCGCCTCGATGCCGCCGATCAAGAGGGCGACGAGAACCGAAATGGCGGTGATGGTGAGATTGTACCAAATTTTGCGGATCGGATTGAGGAAGGCCCAGCCATAAGCGCCGACCATCAGCACGCTGTCGGTGGTGTCGACCAAAGTCATGCCCGCGGTGAACAGCGCGGGGAAGATCATCACGGTGCCGAACGTCATGCCGCCCGACGCCTGACTGGCGGCGACGGTGAACAGCGAGATCTCGGTTGCGGTATCGAAGCCGAGCCCGAACAAGAAGCCGATCGGAAACATCTGCCAGCTGCGCGACACCATGCGGAACAACGGCCGGAACAGCCGCGCCAGAAACCCGCGGCCGGACAACAGGAGATCGAGCTCCTGCTCGCCGACCGGCTCGCCGCGCCGTGCCCGGCGGAAGCTCTGCCAGACGTGGCGCAGAATGACGAGATTGATCGCCGCAATCGCAAGGAGAAAGAACGCCGAAGCGCCGGTGCCGATGAGGCTGCCGATCTCCTTGAAATTCTCAAAGCGGCCCTGCAGTGCGAACGCCGTCGTCGCGATAGCCGCGACCGCAAGCGCAATGGACAGCGAATGGCCGAGCGAAAAGAACAGGCCGACCGAGACCGGCCGCTTGCCCTCCTGCATCAGCTTGCGCACCACATTGTCGATGGTGGCGATGTGATCGGCATCGACGGCGTGGCGCAGCCCCAGCACATAGGCGAGAAAGGCGGTGCCGAGCAGCGTCGGCCGTCCTTCAAGCGCAACAATGGCCCAGATCCATACCAGGAGATTGGCGCCGATCAGAAACACATAAAGCGCGGCGACTTTGCCGCGATGATTGGCCGACGTGTCGTCGACCGTAGCTTTCAGGAAATTGAGCACGACTGGTCCTCGCGTGGCCTGCCGTCGGCGCGAGCGAGGACCAAAAGACGTAGCGTCTTTTGGATCATCCACAGGTACACCCCGACCCATGTTTGTCGCGTCGACACGACCGATGGCAGGTCTCCTGGCTCGCGGATCGTCGCCTCGTCCTGCCTTCCCGGCGATTTCACAGCGCCAGTGGCTTAACCGAACGAGACTTCTCGCTCACAGTTGCGGGGGCAGCTGCGGGTCTGGCAGGTATTTTACGACCCACCACACCGCATTCCCTTTTCGCCCTCTCGCGAGGGACCATCGATGCGCTAGTGATAGATTTCGCCGGGCCGGGCTGTCAATCTGGCCCCAAGGTTCAGGGTGCCCAGATTATGTCCAGCGTCGCAAAGGTCACTCTCGTTCTCGGCGGTGCCCGTTCCGGCAAAAGCCGCTTTGCCGAGGGCGTCATTGCCGCCCTGCCGCCGCCATGGATCCCGCCTTGGATCTATGTGGCGACCGCAGAAGCAGGTGATGCGGAAATGGCCGCGCGGATCGCCGCCCACCGCTCACGGCGCGGGCCGAATTGGCAGACCGTCGACGCGCCACGCGACCTGCCGACCGCCTTGAAGACGGCCCGCGACAAACCCGTGCTGGTCGATTGTCTGACGCTGTGGTTGTCGAATTTGATGCTTGCGGACGCCGATATCGACGCGGAAAGCGCGCTGCTCGATCAGGCCTTGGCGGCGACAATAGCGCCCGTGGCGTTGGTCGCCAACGAGGTCGGTTCCGGCATCGTGCCGGATCACCCGCTCGGGCGGCGGTTTCGCGATTTGCAGGGCATGCTCAATCAGCGCATGGCGGCGCGCGCCGATCGTGTCGTGCTTGTTGTCGCAGGGATTCCCCTTGCGGTGAAAGGAACATTGTCATGACGGAAACAATGGACGAAGCGGAAGCCGAGCGGCATCGCGCCAAAATGGCTAAGCGCAAGGCGGTGCAGGACGCCGAGGTCGCCGAGAAGACGATCGAGAAGGGTCTGCTTATCGTCCACACCGGCACCGGCAAGGGAAAATCGACGGCAGCGTTCGGGCTCACGTTGCGCATGCTCGGGCGCGGACATCGCGTCGGCGTGGTGCAATTCATCAAGGGCGCCTGGCACACCGCGGAGCGCGACGCGCTGCAGAAGTTCGGCGATCAGCTGGTCTGGCACACGATGGGCGAGGGCTTTACCTGGCAAACGCAGGACCGTGCGCGCGATGTCGCGGCGGCCGAGCGCGCCTGGGCAAAGGCACGCGAATTGATGGACGATCGAAGTTTCGCGATGGTCGTTCTCGACGAGATCAATATCGCGCTGCGTTACGATTATCTCAGCCTCGAAAGCGTCATAGCCGCGCTGACGGCGCGCCGGCCCGGTCTGCATGTCGTCGTCACCGGCCGCAATGCCAAGCCGGAACTGATCGCCGCCGCCGATCTCGTCACCGAAATGACGCTGGTCAAGCATCACTTTGCCGCCGGGGTGAAGGCGCAGCCGGGCATCGAGTTCTAAAGTCATGCCGGCGCGCGCGCTGATGTTTCAAGGCACCGGCTCCGACGTCGGCAAGTCGCTTATCGTCGTCGGGTTGGCGCGCGCCTTGACGCTGCGCGGTCTCACCGTGCGCCCGTTCAAGCCGCAGAACATGTCGAACAATGCGGCAGTGACCGAGGACGGCGGTGAAATCGGCCGCGCGCAAGCCTTGCAGGCGCGCGCCGCGCGGGCGCCGGCGAGCGTTCACATGAATCCGGTGCTGCTCAAGCCGCAGAGCGAGGTCGGCGCGCAGATCGTCGTGCAAGGCAAGGTCCACGGCAGCGCCAAGGCTGCCGCCTATCAGCACATGAAGCGCGAACTGTTGCCTTATGTGCTGGAGAGCTTCGAACAGTTGCGCAGCGAGGCCGACATCGTGCTGGTCGAAGGCGCCGGCAGTGCCGCCGAAGTCAATTTGCGCACAAACGACATCGCCAATATGGGCTTTGCACAAGCGGCCGGCGTTCCGGTCGTACTGATCGGCGATATCGACCGCGGCGGCGTGATTGCGAGCCTGGTCGGCACCAAAGCCGTCATCGCGCCGGAAGATGCCGCGCTGATCTGCGGCTTCATCGTCAACAAGTTTCGTGGCGATCCGGCGCTGTTCGACGCCGGCATGGAGCGCATCGCGCAATTGACGGGGTGGGAGGCGCTTGGTCTCGTGCCGCATTTTGCCGATGCGAAACTTCTTCCGGCCGAAGATGCCTTGGCGCTCGAGCAAATCCGCGAGAGAAAACCCGGCGCAAAACTTCGCATCGCGGTGCCGATCCTGCCGCATATCGCCAATTTCGACGATTTCGATCCGCTCGATGCCGAGCCTGCGGTCGACTTCGTCCGCGTCAAGCCGGGCCAGGCGTTGCCGGGCGACGCCGATCTCATCGTGGTGCCGGGGTCGAAAGCGACGATCGCCGATCTCAATGCGTTGCGCGCCGCGGGCTTCGATATCGATATTGCTGCGCATCACCGCCGCGGCGGTGTGGTTTTAGGCCTGTGCGGCGGCTATCAGATGCTCGGACGCACGATTGCCGATCCGCGTGGCATCGAAGGGCCGCCGGGGAAAGTCGACGGCCTTAGCCTGCTCGACGTCGAGACCACGCTCTCCGACGAGAAACGCCTCGAACCTGTGCGCGGCACGACGGGCGACGACGCTTCGTTCTTCGGCTACGAGATGCATATGGGCGTGACCGAAGGCCCGGATCGCGCGCGGCCCTTCGCGCATCTCGCCGACGGTTCGCCGGAAGGCGCCGTTGCGGCCGACGGGCGCGTGATGGGCACTTATATCCACGGCCTGTTCGCCGACGACCGTCAGCGCGCGGCTTGGCTCGGCCGCTTCGGCGCGGGCGCGACAAATATTGTCTATGACGCATTGGTCGACGAGACGCTCGACGCGCTGGCCGCTCACCTTGCCGCGCATCTCGATCTCGATCGCCTGCTCAAGCTCGCAAGATAAACATGCCGACAAAGAGGGCGAGCAGCACGATCAGCATCGCATCGGCGCGGCGGAACAGTTCCAGCGCGCGACGGATGTCGGCGGCATCGGCATTGCGCCGGCCAAAGCCCATCACCGCGTCGTCGACCGCGACGCCGCCGTAGACACGCGGCCCGGCAAGCGCGAGGCCAAGCGCTCCCGCCATCGCTGCTTCCGGATAGCCGGCATTCGGTGAGCGATGGCGCGAGGCGTCCTGCCACGCGGCGCTCGCCGCCGCGCCGACGTCGAATCTCAGGCCGGTCGCCGCCGCGGCGATGAGAAAGAGCGCCGTAAGCCGCGACGCCGGCAGATTGACGAGATCGTCGAGCCGGGCCGCGGCCCAGCCGAAATCCGCATAACGCTTGCTGAGATGGCCGATCATGCTGTCGGCCGTATTGATTGCCTTATAGATTGCAGCCCCGGGAAGCCCGGCGACGATCATCCACAGCACCGGCGCCACGATCGCATCGGAGAAATTCTCCGCCAGGCTTTCGATCGCGGCGCGGGCCACGCCCGAGGCGTCGAGCGTTGCGGCATCGCGGCCGACGATGTGCGATACTGCGGCGCGGCCGGCCTCGACGCCCCCGGTTTCCAGCGCTGTGGCCACGTCGGCGACGTAGCGGTACAAACTGCGTTGTGCGAGCAGTGTGCTCGCCAATAGCGCCACGGCGAATATCCCGAACGGCAGGCGAAGCAGCGTATGCTGCAGCAGATAGGCGATCGATCCGACAATGGCCAAGACCACTAAAATCGTAAGGATGCCGGCGATCCGCCGCCAGACTCTTCCGTCTCCGTCGCGGTTGAGGAAACGGTCGAGCGCGCCGATCAGCCAGCCGATCCAGGTCACGGGATGGCCAATGCCGCGCAACAGCGCCTGCGGATAACCGAGAGCGAGCTCGATCAGCATGGCAAGGAGTGCGAGCGCGACGGACATGGCGGCCTATAAAGGGGCGGACGATCCGCGTTTAACGGGCGCCGTTGATCATGGCGTCGAACAGGGTCTCGAACACGGCGGCGACCTCGCTGCCGCCCGAACATTGTTCCCCGGATCACCTGAACCTTTCGTCGACCTTTCGACCGGGATCAACCCCAATCCGTATCCCGTTCCGTCTCTGTCCGCCGATTTGTTTGCGCGATTGCCGAATTCAGCCGCGCTCGCAGAACTCGCGGCTGCCGCGGTAATGGCTTACGGGGCGCCGTCGGCCGCTCATGTCGTGCCGGCGCCGGGGACGCAGCTTCTGCTGCCGCTCGTCGCAAGGCTCGTCGAGCCGGGTCGCGCCGCCGTGCTGGCGCCGACCTATGCCGAGCACGCGCGGGCCGCGGCGCTGGTCGGGCACCGCGTGACGGAGGTGCGCGATATCGGCGCGCTCGGCGATGCGCAACTCATGATCCTGACCAATCCCAACAATCCGGATGGCCGGCTCACGGCGCGCGACGAGCTGATCGCGCTAGCCAAGAAATTACGCGCGCGGGGCGGCCTGCTCGTGGTCGATGAGGCTTTCATGGATGTCGCGCCCACCGATGCGAGCCTTGCGCCTGACGTTGCGCTCGGCAACATCGTCGTACTGCGGTCCTTTGGCAAATTCTTTGGTCTCGCCGGACTGCGGCTTGGCTTTGCGCTTGCGGCTCTGCCGCTTGCCGAGCGCATCGCGACGCTTTTGGGGCCATGGGCGGTTTCAGGGCCCGCCCTCGCGATTGGCGCGCAGGCGTTGGCGGATCGGCCCTGGATCGGTGCTTCGCGAAACCGTCTCGCCGCGGCGGCGAGCAAACTTGATGCAATTCTCACCGGATCGGATCTCGACATTGTCGGCGGCACGACATTGTTCCGCCTCACGCATAGCCGCCGCGCCAATGAACTGTTTCACCATCTCGGGCGCGCGGGAATTTTCGTTCGCAAGTTCCCCGATCATCCGGCGTGGCTACGTTTCGGTCTGCCGGCTGAGGAGCAGGATTGGCAGCGATTGCAAAGCGCCATATCTGCTTTCAGTTTGATTTCGGTGACATGACGGCCTTCAATATGATGGCCGCACGCGGCGACAACGGCGAGGTTGCGGCATGAACGTGCGCGCCCATCAGAAAGTCGACGGTTCCGCCGGAACGGGCGCGCCGTCGATGAGTTTCGACAGCAATTTCCGCGCGCGGTTGCGCGATCTTCTGGTCTGGCGCCGCGACGTCCGGCGTTTCCTGCACGATCCGTTGCCGGACGGCGCGCTGGAATCCTTGATCGAATTTGCCTGTCTCGCGCCGTCGGTGGGTTTGAGCCAGCCGTGGCGTTTTGTCATCGTCGACGATCGCGCGCTGCGTGCGGCGATCCGCAAGAACTTCGAGGTCTGCAACGCGCAAGCGCTCGCGGCGCAGGCGCCAGAACGCGCGAGCCTCTATGCAAAACTGAAGCTCGCCGGATTGGACGAGGCGCCCGCGCATTTCGCCGTCTTCGCCGATCGCTCGACCGGACAAGGTCACGGCCTTGGCCGCCACACCATGCCGGAAATGATCGACTATTCCGCGGTCACCGCGGTGCACACGATCTGGCTTGCGGCGCGCGCGCAAGGCATCGGCATGGGCTGGGTCTCGATCCTCGATGCCAAGGCGGTGGCGGCAATCCTGAACGTGCCGGAGGATTGGAAGTTCATCGGTTATTTCTGTCTCGGCTATCCGCAGGCCGACGACGTCGTGCCGGAGCTCGAGCGCGCCGGATGGGAAGAGCGGCGCCTGCCGCCGTCGGCCATCATTCGGCGCTGATCAAGAGTTCTTCGACCAGATATTCTTCGACCACGCGTCGCCGTTTATCTTAACGCAATGTGCCAAAACAGGGCACATCCGCTGGCACGCGCCTTGCTCCCATCAGCGCGGCCGTGTGTGGGTACTCGTGCGCAATCACAGTGAACGCAACACGGGCCGCAACATGTGCCGATTGTTTTTCGATCGGCACGCGTTCGAGGGAGAGAGCGGTGTTAACCCTTCGCTGTGCCAGAGTGATCTCACGGCCCGCGCATCTCGGTGCCGCGGTTGCATTATCGGCCTTGGCTTGGAGCTTCTCTTGGAGCGCGGCTCACGCCGACGGCATGGTCGTCGGCGGCTGTATCGGCTCGCGCTACACCCTCAATTGCGTCGCGCATTGGGGCTCCTATAGCGATCCCTATGTCAGGGTGCTGCACCCTGGGACCGAGGCCGAAAAGAGCTCAACGCCGAACCCGACCGCAAATGGCAGGCGCACTGCCGGCCGGCCGTGTTCCAGGACCAGTACGGCGTGCCGCGCTACGAATATGCCGCGCCCGGCTGCGAGTTCGGCGTTATCGAATAGCGATTGTCGGGATCTGACGTTAGTGCATCGTGTTCGCCGGCTTGGTGACGGCAACCGGTGCGCCGACCCTCACCTGACCCGCGAAGTTCTGCCCGAGCGGATGCTGACCCGGCAGATATTTGGCCACCACGATCGGATCGAGCTGCTTCATCGCCGAGTCCGGCAGGCGGTGCCAGATCTCGTCGCGGCCGAACAAGGCGATGCCGAGATAGCCGCGCACGGTGAGCGTCTGCCCATCGGGGCTGACCGTCATCATGGCGTTGTAGATGTTGCCGTCGCGCGGATCGAGGATGTTGCCGCCCTCGTAGGTGAGGCCGTTTCGCGTCATGTTTCTGATCAGCGAAATTCCGAGCAGAGGCGCATTCCTGCGGTCGTCCTGACAGGCCGAGCAGATCGGATTCTTGGGGTCGCCCGGCCGCTGAAATGTCTTGGCGATGGCGCCTTCGTAGCTGCCGCCGTGTTCGACGAAAAGGAACCAGCCGACCGTCGCTCCGGTCTGCTCGTCGATCTTCTGCCACAGACCGACCACCGAGGGCTCCGCCGCGGCTGCCGAACGGACGGCGGCAAGCGACCCGACGAGCCCAATTAGAGACCCGAGCAGCAGCGCCGAAACGATCGGTTTCACAATGAGCTTTGCGTATTGCGCAAACACGGCACTTCTCCATTCGCCCCAGGAAGAGAATCGAACGACTCAACGTCGCGGAAATTCTTGGTCGACAATGAGGTGATTTCGCGACGATTTTCCCGGTCCCTGCACGAGGACAAGCAAACCGTAGCGCTCCGGTGGTGAGCAACCCAGGCACGGTGCGCCCGGACGACCGGCACAGAAGAGGGTGCGAGCGATGGTAAAAAGGTTTGAACGTCACGCGGCTGGTGTTATGTGGTCGCGGCAGACCAAGCTTACGACCATGGTTGCGGCCCGCCTTATCCAATGGTTCTGCGATCGCCCGATCAGGGTCGCGAGCTTGGCCTCGATCCACGTCGCGATTTTCACGACAATTCTGTGACAGCCAATCCGTGACCGCAAATTTGCGCCAGCCAGGCCGTGACACATGCGCGTAAACGTCCCTATCTCCGCCGGCGTCTGGAATGGCTTCAGCCGATGGGACATTCTCGCGTTTCTTTTGATCCTCGGCCTGCTGGTGTTCTTGGGCGAGGCGAGCCGCCATCTGTTTGAGCCGCTCGCCGAACTGCAGAAGCAGCCGACCTCGCTCGATCCCCGCAATCTGCCCGAATATGCCGCGCGCACCACGTTGCGCATGCTCATCGCCATGGTGCTGTCGCTGATCTTCACCTTCACCTATGCGACGCTCGCTGCCAAAAGCAAAGCGGCGGAGCGGCTCTTGGTGCCGCTTCTCGACATTCTGCAGTCGGTGCCGATCCTCGGCTTCATCTCGGTCACCGTCGTCTTCTTCATGGCGCTGGCGCCGGGCCGCGTGCTCGGCGCCGAATTCGCCGCGATCTTCGCGATTTTCACCAGCCAAGCCTGGAACATGGCTTTCAGCTTCTACCAGTCGCTGCGCACGATCCCGACCGAGCTCGAAGAAGCCTCACGCAATTTTGGTCTCACGCCGTGGATGAGATTTTGGCGGCTCGACGTGCCGTTCGCCATGCCGCAGCTCATCTGGAACATGATGATGTCGATGTCGGGGAGCTGGTTCTTCGTCGTCGCCTCGGAAGCGATCAGCGTCGGCAACACCACGGTCACGCTGCCGGGTATCGGCTCCTATATTGCGGTCGCCATCGAGCACCGCGATCTTGTCGCGGTTTGCTGGGCGATCGGTGCCATGCTGGTCGTGATCTTCATCTACGATCAGGTGCTGTTCCGGCCGCTGGTGGCCTGGGCCGACCGCTTCCGCTTCGAGCAGGAGCCCGGGGCTCTGGCGCCTGAATCATGGGTGTTCGACGTGCTGCGGCGGTCGCGGCTGATCGAACGATTGACGGCGCCGTTCGCGGCGCTTTGGCAGCTCACGTTTCGTCCGCGGCGGTCCGGCAAGCCCGCGCCGGTCGCGCCGACTTCGTCGATTGCGCAGAGCCGTTTTGCATTCCAAGGCGGCGTGATCGTCGTCGCGGTCGCCGCCATTGCTCTATGGCAGATCGTGAGCTTCGCCATCGGAGGCCTCACGCTTGCCGATGTCATGACGACTTTGGTGCTCGGTCTTGCGACGCTCGCCCGTGTCGTCGTGCTTATCGCCATCGCTAGCGTCATCTGGGTCCCGATCGGCGTATGGGTCGGCACGCGGCCGCGCGTCGCCAATCTGGTGCAGCCGGTGGCGCAATTCCTAGCCGCGTTCCCGGCGAATTTGCTGTTCCCGATCGTGGTCTCGGTCATCGTCGCGTGGAAGCTGAGCCCGAATATCTGGCTCAGCCCGCTGATGATCCTCGGTACGCAGTGGTACATTTTGTTCAACGTCATTGCCGGCGCGGCGGCCATTCCCAACGAGCTGCGCGCCGTCGGTGTCAATCTGCAGGTGCGCGGCTGGCTGTGGTGGCGGCGCATCGCGCTGCCCGCGGTGCTGCCGTATTACGTGACCGGCGCCATTACGGCGTCCGGCGGTTCGTGGAACGCCAGCATCGTCGCCGAAGTCGCGTCCTGGGGCGATGTGCATCTGCAAGCCGACGGGCTTGGGGCCTATATTGCCCAGCAGACCGACGCCGGCGACTTCCATAAGATCGTGCTCGGCATTGCCGTGATGAGCCTGTTCGTCGTCGTCATCAATCGCTTGTTCTGGCGTCCGCTGTACTATTACGCCGAACGCAAATTCCGCCTGGGATGAGGATTGCAAAGGATCGCAGTATGACCGCCGCTTTGCTCGACATTCATGGTCTGCGACAGTCGTTCCCGCGCGCCGACGGCGGCGAGCATCTCGTGCTCGACGGCGTCGAACTGTCGCTCAATCAGGGGCAGATCGTCGGTCTCCTCGGCCGCACCGGATCGGGAAAGTCGACTTTGCTGCGGCTGATCGCGGGCCTGGCGCAACCTTCCGGTGGCACCGTCACCTATCTCGGCCAGCCGGTGAATGCGCCGGCGCCGGGCATTGCCATGGTGTTCCAGTCCTTCGCGCTGTTTCCCTGGCTGACGGTGCTGGAAAACGTGCAACTCGGCCTCGAAGCGCTCGGCCTGCCGTTGCCGGAAATCCGCAAACGCGCGCTGGCGGCGATCGACCTGATCGGTCTCGACGGCTACGAATCCGCCTATCCGCGCGAATTGTCGGGCGGCATGCGTCAGCGCGTCGGTTTTGCGCGCGCGCTCGTCGTGCACCCGAATATTCTTTTGATGGACGAGCCGTTCTCCGCGCTCGACGTACTGACCGCGGAGACCTTGCGCACCGACTTCCTCGAGCTTTGGGGCGAGGGCAAGCTGCCGATCAAGGGCGTGATCCTGGTTACTCACAATATCGAGGAAGCGGTGCTGATGTGCGACCGCATTCTTCTGTTCTCGACCAATCCCGGCCGCATCATCAGCGATATCCCGGTCGACCTGAAACAGCCGCGCAACCGTCTCGATCCGCAATTCCACGATTTGGTCGAAAGAATCTACGTGGCGATGACCGCGCGCAAGGTGGCCCCCATGCAGATCGGCACGGCGCCGGTAGCGACCATGAATACGGTGCTGCCGCGGGTGTCGGCCAATCTGATGTCCGGCCTCGTGGAAACCCTCGCGACCGCGCCGTTTAATGGCAAGGCCGATTTGCCAGTGCTTGCCGATGAGCTTCACATGGATTCCGACGAGCTATTGCCGGTCGCGGAATCGCTGCAAACGTTCCGCCTGGCGGAAATCGAGGGCGGCGACATCAAGCTCACCGATATCGGCAAGCAGTTCGTCGAAATGGCGACCGACGATCGCAAGAAGCTCTTTGCGCGCCAGCTCGTGGCCCAGGTTCCGCTCGCCGCGCATATCCGCCGCGTGCTGCAGGAGCGCGCCAATCACGTGGCGCCGAAGAGCCGCTTTCTCGACGAGCTGGAAGATCACATGAGCACCGAGGACGCCGAGCATACGCTGCGCGCCGTGATCGCCTGGGGCCGCTTCGCCGAGGTCTTTGCCTACGACGACGATTCCGAGACCTTCAGCCTCGAAAATCCGACCTAGATCCTGGCGGACGGCCTCGCCCGCGGCGGCGCGCAACAGCGGCCCGAGAGCGGCCTGAGAGCCGTATGGGGCCTTGCAACGGGCCGTTCCGCCCTATTACCGTGGCAGCGCTGACTGGAGCTAAATCGCCCGGAGATCGGGGCGGTCGCAGCTCTGGGATTTCGAGACTGCGTGGCCTCGGCAATAATCGGGCTTAAAGCGCTTGAAGGAATGGGCTCTTCGCCGGCCACGATCGAAAAGCGAGGGCGACTATGTCGGTACTTCCCAAGATCGAAGACGGCGCGCGCGTGCATTGGCTGTTGCTGGGCTCGCTCGCGCTCAACCTGGTTTTCGTCGGCGCAGCCGGCGCCGTGGCGTTCCGCTATTCGGGTCCGGTGCCGCTGACGACGGTCGCGCGGATCGACCACAATCTGGTCGGCCGGCTCAATCGCGTCGCGGACACGCTGCCGCCGGCGGACGCCGATGCGATGCGCGCGGAGCTGCGCACTGACGCCGTGAAAATTGCGACCGCGCAAGCCGATCTTCGCCTGTCGCAAGACGATGTACGCAAGAGCCTGCGCGCCGATCCGTTCAACGCCGATGCGATGCGCGACGCCATGGCGGAAAATCATGCCGCGCATGAGCGGTTCGATCAGGTCATCCACGACATGCTGGCGTCGGCGGCCAGCAAGATGTCGGTCATCGGCCGCAATAAGCTTGCCGATTGGCCGGCCGAGCGGGCCAACGCGCGACCGGTGCAATAATTCGGAGCGGTTAAGCCGCGCTGCGCCGACCGTTCGCCGCGATCGCCAACAGCGCGCGCTCGGCGATGGTGTCGGCAAGCGCCGTTCGGCGCCGTGAATCCAGCACCGCGTCGGCCAGTTCGGCCATCGCCGTGGCGAGCCGCGCCGCGCTCCACGCTTTCAGCGCCGCGCCGATAAGATCCTTGCGGCGAAAATGCAGCGGCGGCTGCACTGTATCGAGCGAGAACGGCGCGCCTTCCTCGATGGCGATGCGCCACTTGTGCAATTGCGCGACATGGCGCTGCGCGGTGAACAGGATCGAGCCGGCATTGGTGCCAGCGGTCCGCGCTTTGCCAAGTTGGACCTCGAGTTCGGCCGGGCGGCCGGCGAAGGCCGCATCGACGATATCGTCGAGCGCGAGTGCCGAGGCATCGGACACGACCGCCATGACGTCATCGACGCTGACTTGCTTCTGGCCGTGGGCGTAGAGTGTGAGCTTGTTCAATTCGCTGCGCGAGGCCGATCTGTCGCCGCCGAGCAAGGGAACCAGCAAGGCGCGCGCGTCCGGCGCGATGGCAAGCCCGGCGGCGCGCATTTCGCTGTCGATCAATTGCGCCCGGTCGCGCTCGCTGTCGGCATAGCAGGGCAGCGCCGCGGCGTTCTTGGCGCGCTCGCACAGCACGCGCAGCGGCGCATTGCGGCGCAAATCGCCGGCCTCGATGACGATGCGGCAGTCGACGATTTCGACGTCGAGCAGCGCCTCGACGGCCGGTGCGATATTGCGGCTACCGGCTTTCACCCACACCGCACGGCGGCCGCCGAACAGCGGAATGGTCTGGGCCTCCTCGACGAGCCGCGCCGGATTGGCGCTCAAATCCTCGCCTTCGAGTCGCGCCAGTGCGAACGGATCGTTGATGTCGTCGACGGACGCTTTGACGAGCGCGGTGACGCGTTCACTGACCAGGCCGGCATCCGGCCCGAACACCAGCATCACCGGCCGCGCCGGATCGGGGCGCGCGACGAAGGCGTCGGCATTGGCGGCTTTGATCGCAACCATGATCGAGATCTAATGCATGATCCGGACAGGGGAAACGGCTTCCCCGGAAAATTCACACACGCGGAAAAAGGTCAGGTGCCGGCGACGAAATAGGACGCGAGCCGGTTGCGGATCGTTTCCGCGACCGCCTCCACCGCGCGGTCCTCGGCGTCGCGTTTGGCGCGTTGTATGGCGAAGCGCTGCTCCGGCCCGGGAGCGTCGGTGTCGACATGCGCGTAGGCCGTGTCCTGAAGCACGACTTTGCCGGTCGCGATTTCGATAAGCTGGTAATTCGCCGTGACCCCGTCGATATCGGTCGTCGGCCGTCCGCTGGCGGCATCGACAATGACGGTTATGTCTGTCGGCGTCACCGTCATCGTCAAGCGGTGCGTCGGCGCATTGGGCCCGGCGCCGCCGTTGAGATCGTATTGCAGCGCGTTGCGCATGCTGACCGCGATCCGAGCCGCGGGTGAACCCTGCCGCGTCGGGATGACCGGAATGTCCACTTCGGCGAGCTTGTCGCGAACGCTGTCGGTGCCGGGCGGCGCATTGTTGCGGCCGTAGAGCGGCTCGAAGCAGCCGGCCGTTAGCCCGGCGGCGACCAGCACGACGGCCACCCGCACGAGCCCGCGCCAGTTGGCCAGATGTTCCCGACAAGACATCTGCTTACGCGACCACATTGACGATCCGTTGCGGCACCACGATCACCTTTTTCGGCGCCTTGCCTTCAAGCGCCTTTTTTACCGCATCCAGCGCCAAAACGGCAGCCTCGATATCGGCGCTTTTGGCGTCGCGGGCGACCGTCACATCGGCGCGCTTTTTGCCGTTGATCTGGACCGGCAGCGTTACTGTGGTCTCGATCAACAGTTCGCGCTCGGCCTTCGGCCACGCCGCTTCGGCGGCGAGGCTGTTATGGCCGAGCATGGCCCAACATTCCTCGGCGAGATGCGGCATCATCGGGTTGAACAGTTGCACAAGAACATTAACCGCTTCCCGCATCGCCCAGCGCTGATCCGCCGCGATGGCCCCGTCCTCGGTGTCGATATTGCCGATGAACTCATTGATCTTGTTGGCGAATTCGTAGATGGCCGCCACACAAACATTGAAGTGCAGCTTTTCAATGTCATCGGTGACCTTGGCCAAAGCGGTATGGGTCGCCTTGCGCAAAGCCATAGCTGCCGGCGAGAATTCCGCAGGGCGCTGATCGGGCGCCGATTTGGCGATACCGGCCGCCTCGCCGACCAGCCGCCACAGCCGCTGCGCAAACCGCGACGCACCTTGCACGCCACGCTCGGTCCATTCAACGTCGCGCTCGGGCGGCGAGTCCGACAGCATGAACCAGCGCGCCACGTCGGCGCCGTAGTCGCCGATGATCTCGTCGGGGTCGATGGTGTTGCGTCTCGACTTCGACATCTTCTCGATGGCGCCGATTTCGACCGGTTCGCCGGTCGCGATCAGCGTGGCGCGCCGCACATCGCCGTCGGCCTCGATCTTCACCTCCGCCGGTGCGACCCATTCGCCGCTCTTGGTGCGATAGGTTTCGTGCACGACCATGCCTTGCGTGAACAGCCCGGCGAACGGCTCTTCGAGCCCGACATGCCCGGTCGTCTTCATGGCACGGGTGAAGAAGCGGCTGTAGAGCAGATGCAGAATCGCGTGCTCGATGCCGCCGATATATTGATCGACCGGCATCCAATCGTCGACCATCGGCCGATCGGTCGGCGCGGTCGTGATCCACGGATCGGTGAAGCGCTCGAAATACCACGACAAGTCGACGAACGTGTCCATCGTATCGGTTTCGCGCCGCGCCTTGCCGCCGCATTGCGGACAGGCGACGTGCTTCCAGGTCGGATGATGGTCGAGCGGATTGCCGGGCCGGTCGAAGGTCACGTCCTCGGGCAGCGTTACCGGCAGATCCTGTTCCGGCACCGCGACCACGCCGCATTTGTCGCAATGGATGATCGGGATAGGGCAGCCCCAGTAACGCTGCCGCGAAATGCCCCAGTCGCGGAGGCGGAAATTCACCTGACGCTGCGCCACTGGAACAGGCTGCGTAAGGTGCAGCATCTTGCGCTCTTCAAACCGCTCCTTTTGTCCAATGACGAAACGGTCAAAATATCGATGATTAGCGATCCAATGACCGGACCCAAGACCCCATTGATAGGAATTTGAGATCGAACTCCCAACTTTGATCAAGAGGCGGCGAGATGGCTTTGCCGAGGGCATCCTTCGCTGCAGGGGTAACTAAGGTTGCAGGCTTTTCCGCCGTTGCTTCTCGCTCCTCAGTTCCCAGCGGCAGTTCCAATTTGTAGCCCCAAATCTCTTTCTCCAATCAACTCGCCACTTCCTCTTTCGCTTCGGAAATGGTCATGCCGTCGAGGAAGCGCGAATTGATCATGCGGCCATCGCCGTCATAGGCGGTATCGGTGACGACGAAGGTTTTCGGATCGACGTTCGGCGGGCAAACCACTGGAACATTGCCGAGGCCGTATTTGTTGACGAAGTCGAGGTCGCGCTGGTCGTGGGCCGGGCAGCCGAAAATGGCGCCGGTGCCGTATTCCATCAGGACGAAATTGGCAACGTAAACTGGCAACTTCCAGTTCGGATCGAACGGATGGATGGCCTTTATTCCGGTATCAAAGCCGAGCTTTTCCGCGGTATCGATTTCGGCTTGGGCAGTACCTCGTTGTAGGCACTTAGCGCAAAATTCAGCAAGCTCAGGATTTGTAATTGCCGCCGCGTTTGCAACAACATGATCAGGCGCAAGTGCTACAAATTTAGCGCCAAACAGGGTGTCCGGGCGCGTAGTAAATACTTCGATCTCCTTCTCCTGCAGCGGCGCTGTTGCAGGATCTAGCTTGAATTTGATTTTTAATCCCTCGGAGCGGCCGATCCAGTTCTTCTGCATTAGGCGCACTTTTTCAGGCCAGCGGTCGAGCCGATCCAGCGCGTCAAGCAGTTCTTGCGAATATTTGGTGATCTTGAATACCCATTGGCTCATCTCGCGCTGCTCGACGAGTGCGCCGGAACGCCAGCCGCGACCTTCGATCACCTGCTCGTTGGCGAGCACGGTTTGATCGACGGGATCCCAGTTCACCCTACGCTTCTCACGCTCGACGAGGCCGGCGCGCAGGAAATCGAGGAACATCTTCTGCTGATGCTTGTAATAGCTCGGGTCGCAGGTCGCGATCTCGCGGCTCCAATCGAGCGACAGGCCCATGGATTTGAGCTGCGCCTTCATCGCGGCAATATTGGCGTAGGTCCATTCCTTGGGATGGACCTTGCGCTCCATGGCCGCGTTCTCGGCCGGCATGCCGAAGGCGTCCCAGCCCATCGGATGCAGCACGTTGAAGCCCATCGCGCGTTTGAACCGCGCCACCACGTCGCCCATCGTGTAGTTGCGGACGTGGCCCATATGGATGCGCCCCGACGGATAGGGGAACATCTCCAGCACGTAGTATTTCTGGCGCGGGTCGTCGTTCTTCGTCGCGAAAATGCCGCGCTCGTCCCAGATTTTCTGCCAGCGCGCCTCGGCGACGCGGGCGTTGTAGCGGTCGGTTTCCATTGCAATCACGGTTCTTTTCGGAGCCGCCGGACGTGACACGAAAGGGTGCCGTTGGTCAATGCAATGTCGGCCCGCGGGGCAACGGTTAGCCGGCGCGCTTCAAAGGCGCCCCGGAAAATTCTATGATTCATGACCGATCTTCCAGCCTGCGAGAACCTCATGGACGCTTCGATTGTTTCGGCCCTGGCCGCGCTGGCTGGAGCCTTCATCGGCGGATTGATGTCCGTCGTCGCGTCGTGGCTGGCGCAACAGCGCCAGGCGCGCGCGCAGTGGTTTACGCATGACAGGCTCCGCCGCGAGGACCTCTACAAGGAATTCATCGAGGCAGCGTCGAATTGCTATGTCGATGCGCTCCAACACGACGTCACCAAGCCGGATCTGCCAGGATTGGTCGTGCTTTACAGCAAGGTCAACAGAATGCGCGTTTTGTCCTCGCCCCAAGTGGTCGCCAGCGCCGAACGCGTCGGACACAAGATTTCTCGATACTTATCTCGAGCCGGACAGAACGTTTCTCGATCTGCGCGAAATGGTCCACAGCGGAACAATCGATATCCTCAAGGAATTCGGCGACGCCTGCCGCGAGGAGTTCGACACGCTTCGTGCCGCGCAGTTCTGAGATAATGCCACTGCGGGTCAATTATTCCTCTACTCCTCGTGATTTTCGCTCCAGCCGTTGCAATGGGCGCGTTCGTGGCGGACATAGGCGCGCCATTCTGAATTCGGTGCCTATTCCACCTTGACGTTCAGCTCCTTCACCAATCGCGCATCTTTGTCGGAATCGCTGCGCACCAAGGCGGCGTAATTTTCGCTGGTGCCGCCGGCCGGTTCCTGCGCCTGATCGGTGAAGGTCTTGCGCACTTTTGCGTCGGCCAGCGCCGCGTTGATGGCGGTGTTGAGGCGGGCGGCGATCTCCGGCGGCGTGCCCGCCGGCAAAAAGACCCCCGTCCACTGATCGACGACGAGTTCTTTCAGTCCGGCTTCCTGAAACGTCGGCACGTTCGGCAGCGCCGACGAGCGGCTGGCGGTCGATTGGGCGAGCAAAAGCAGCGTGCCGGCCTTGTAATGCGGAATGAGCGGCGTCGTGCCGAGCGAGCCGAGCAGGATATGCCCGGCGATCAAATCATTGATCGCCTCGCCGCCGCCGCGATACGGCACCTGGACCAGCGTGATGCCCGCAAGTTTCGCGTACCACAGCGCAACCATGGCCTGCAGCGAGCCGACGCCGCTGCCGGTCGCAAAGCTCATGCCCGGCTGCTGCTTTGCCTTGGCGGTCAATTCGGCGAGCGTGGTGACGCCGAGCGAGGGATGCGCCGCCAGCGCAATCGGCTGGTGCGACAATTCGATGACGGGCACGAGCGCCGTCAAGGGATCGAAGTCCATCTGGTAGACGTGAGGATTGCTGCTGACCGCGTCCGTTCCGATCAAGATCGTGTAGCCGTCGGGCGTGCTGTGGGCGACATATTCCATGCCGATATTGCCGTTGGCGCCCGACCTGTTTTCGACCACGACCTGTTGGCCGAGCGAATGCGATAGCATATCGCCGACGACGCGGGCGGC
This sequence comes from uncultured Alphaproteobacteria bacterium, assembly GCA_963761185.1. Classification (GTDB taxonomy): domain Bacteria; phylum Pseudomonadota; class Alphaproteobacteria; order Rhizobiales; family Xanthobacteraceae; genus BOG-931. The sequence continues at coordinate 701,964 of CAVXFY010000009.1, read as the reverse complement.
CACGTCGGTGGAGCCGCCGGCGGGAAACGGCACGATGAAATGAATCGGTCGCTCCGGCCACTCGGCCGCTGCCGGCGTCACCGGAAGCGCGGCTGCGAGCAGCAGAAGCGGAATCACAAAACGCAACTTGCTCATCGAAGCCTGCCTCTCAACTTTCGCCGTCGGCATTCCATGTGATATCGCTGATGATATCGCCGAAATCCGCCAGATCAGCGGCCCGCGCCAGGATCAAGCAATCGACATGCCATACTCCAAATATCTCCCCGAACATATGGGTTCTATCAAACTCCTGACACCGGGCCCGTTCGTCGCCGGATCGAATGCCGAACTCGTGCTTGTCTACACCGCCGGCACCTTCGGCATCGACGATACCGGCATGCTGAAAGTATCTTGGCGAACCACGTCGGACCTGAGCAAGCCGCAGTTCAACCAGCCGGACGCACCGAATTTCACGACGGTGGAAGCCAGCAACGGCGCCAAGCTCGACGTTTGGTTCGATCGCCTCAATATCCGGCCCTACGCCAATACGCTCTTGGTCCGTGTCGGCCGCGGCTATCTGCGCGCCGGCGATACATTGACGATCAGGTTCGGTGATCGCCGCAAGGGCTCGCCCGGATTGCGTCTGCAAACCAATGTCGAGAACAATGTCGAGCTGCGCACCTCGGTCGACGCCTTTGCAACTTACGAATTCTGCGAATTGCCGGGCCAGCCCGCATTCGATCTCGTGGCGGGACCGGCGACGCGATGGAAGGCGATCCTGCCTTCGCTCGCGGTCGTCGGCGAGCCGTTCCGGCTGGCGATTGTCGCCGAGGACATGTGGGGAAATCCGACCGGCGACGCGGCCGCGACGTTTAAGGCGGAGACGTCGCAGCCGCTGCGCGGCTTGCCGGATAGCATCGCCATCGCAAAAGGCGACGGCCCGCGCGTCATCGATGGCCTTGTGGCGGATCGCGCCGGCGATCTCGATCTGAGCCTGAGCGCTGAAGGCAAGATCGTCGCCCGGGCAAATCCGCTGCGCGTCGTGGCGGCCGCGCCGCTACGGCGCTATTGGGCCGATCTGCACGGCCAGAGCGGTGAAACGATCGGTATGGGCACCGCGGAAGAATATTTCCGCTATGCGCGCGACAAGGCCTTCGTCGACATGGTCGGCCATCAGGGCAACGACTTCCAGATCACCGATGCGTTCTGGAAGCAATTGAACGAGCTCACCGCGGCGTTCGATCAGCCCGGCAAGTTCGTCTGCCTGCCGGGCTATGAATGGTCGGGCAATACCGGCATGGGCGGCGATCGCAATATTTTCTTTCGCCGCGAGGGCCGGCCGATCCGCCGCTCGTCGCATATCCTCGTGCAAGGCGAAACGTCCACCGCGGCGATCTACACCGCGGACAAGCTGTTCACGGCGTTAAGCGGCGAAGATTGCCGCGTCATCGCCCATGTCGGCGGCCGTTACGCCGACGTCAAATATGCCCATGACGGTCGCGTCGAACGCAGCGTCGAGGTGCATTCGACCTGGGGCACTTTCGAATGGATTCTGCATGACGCGTTCGAGAAGGGCTTTCGCGTCGGCGTCGTCTGCCACAGCGACGACCACAAGGGACGGCCCGGCGCGACCACGCCGGGCGCATCGACATTCGGCGCCATGGGTGGCCTGTCCTGCTATTTCATGCCGGAACTGACCCGCGATGCGTTGTTCGAAGCACTGCGCCAGCGCCGGCATTACGGCACGACCGGCACGCGGCTGTTCCTCGATGTCCGCGGCACCTTCGAGCGGGACGTGACCGGGTTCTCCGAGGACCCCAAGCTCGGTCCGGCGCAGGAATTGCCGGTGCGTGAAGCCATGATGGGCGACATCATCCGCCCCAAGACGGCGCCGATGCGGCTGTTGGTGGAGGCGATCGGCACGGCGCCGCTCGATCGCATCGATGTGCTCCATGGCACGCAAGTCGTGCAATCGGCGCGCCCCTTCGCCGCGCCCGATCTCGCCCGCAGGCTGCGCATCCTGTGGCAGGGCGCCGAATATCGCGGCCGCGGCCGCGAAACCATCTGGCGCGGCAAGCTCGCTGTCGCCGGCAACCGCATAACGCGCTTTGCGCCGGTGAACTTTCTCAACCCCGAGCGCAAGGTCGAGGAGACAGTCGCCGGCTCGGCGCTGAGCTGGACCTCGGTGACCACCGGAAATCTCGCCGGCATCGACCTCTGGCTCGATGCACCGGGTTCGGGCGTGTTGCGGATTGAGACCAATGTCTTGTCGGGCGAAGTGGATCTCGGCAAACTCGCCGACGATACGGTCGTCTTCGACGGCGGCGGGCTCGGCCGCAAGCTCAGCATCTATCGCTTGCCGGAATACGACTGGAGCCGGCGGCTGACGCTCGTGCATGATGTCGCCTTCAAAGGCGGCGCCGACCTTCCGGTCTATGTGCGCGTGACGCAGGCGGACGGCCATCAAGCCTGGTCGAGCCCGATCTATTTGATCGATTGAGCATAGGCCAAAGCCGACGCCGATTTCATTCCTCGTGATTTTCGCTCCAGCCGTTGCAATGGGCGCGTTCGTGGCGGACGTAAGCTCGCAAATCCTTGACCGGCCCGCCGCGCGGAATGATCAGGACGCAGATGTGGCCGGTTTCCCAAGAGCAGGCATCGGCGCTGACGCCTTTATGCGCGCAAGCCGCCCGCGCTTCGCGCAGCGGCAGGACGCGTTCGATCACTTGGCCGGAATACGGATGATTAAAGCGCGCCGGCGGCTCGAGAACGTAGATCGGCATCGGCGTCTCCTTTGCACCACTCTTTTCGGCATTTCCGTTGATCCTTTACGCAGCCGTCGTACCCACCGCACTATGCTGCGGCCATGCCCGGCGCGCCGCTCAATATTCTGCCCGATACATCGTGGGAAATCTTCGTCCCCTACGGCGCGCTGCATTTTTTCACCGTTGGGGTTTGCGCGCTCCTCATCGCCGGCCTCGCAATGGCCGGCCGCGCATTGGCGAAGACCCGGGAAGCGGGTTTGCGGCGTGCGCTCGGCATTTTCGGTCTCGTCTATTGGCTATCCTATAATATCTGGTGGAACCGGTACGGCATCGATCTCGCGAGCGGCCTGCCGCTGCAGATTTGCGACATCAACGGTGTGATCGCGCCGCTCGCTCTGCTCACGCAGCGGCGCTTATTGCGCGCGACGCTGTATTTCTGGGCCTTCGCGCTTTCGACCCAGGCCTTCATTCAGCCGGCCCTGCAATTTGGGCCGGCGAGCCCGCTGTTCTACTGGTTCTGGGCGCAGCACACGATCATTCTGGCTTACGCCGTTTACGATCTCGCGGTGCTGCGCTTCCGGCCGCAATGGTCCGACTTGTTACGGTGTTACGCAGTGAGTGCGGTCTATCTCGCCGTGGTCGTACCGCTCGATCTCGCACGCGGCGCCGACTACGGCTATCTCGGCAATCTGCCGCCGCAACAAATCCCACCGTTTGTCGCAGCGCTTGGTCCATGGCCGGCTCGCGCCGTGATCCTGGTCGCTCTCTGCGCTGCAGCCTGCGCCATTGCGCAGCTGCCGTGGCAGATGACCAGACGGCGCAAGCCGGCCTGATTTTTTTGCACCGAGCTTAGGCGAGCGCCGCTCCGGTCCGCGGCCGCGCCAAGCCAAGCAATGCGTCGAGGCTGCACACGCCGGCGCCGAACACGAAGACGTAAAGCATGCCGCCCATCATCGAGACGTGTTCGAAGAACGCAGCGCGCTGCTCGCGCGCCTGCTCGGCGGGCATCGCCCAATAGGGATGGAAGATCAGCGCCAGCGATATGAGATAAAAGAACAGCGCCAGAGCCACCCATCGCGTTAACAGCCCGAACATCAGCATCAATCCGCCGCCAAGCTCGAGCGCAATCACGCCGTAGATCAGGAGGCTCGCGAACGGAAGACCGTGACTCGCCATTTGCGCGGTCGTGCCGCCGATCGTGAACAGCTTGTTGTAGCCGCCGAGAACAAAGATCAGGCCCAGAAGCGCGCGGCCCAGAACCGGAACGAACTTTTCTACCGAGTCCATTGCATCTTCCGTATTTTTCTAAGTCGCCCCGGCGTGGCTTCGTTCAGCGCGGCAGTGCTGTCAACGGCGCGTAAATCACGCGCGGATCAACGAGTTGTGATGGCTGCCAAATGGGCACTGAATGATGCGAAAGCGAGCGCGCGGCCATTTTTGACGGAGCATGATCTTTTCGGAAAACCGGTTTTCACTTTTCCGGATCATGCTCTCGACGACCATTTTACGACGCCGAGACTCATTTCCATCGTGTCTTGAATGAAGCCGCGCAGCGCGTCGCTGTCGAAAGGTTTACGCAAAATTTTCAAATCCGGCGGCGCCGCCTGCGCGGCATCGCTGTAGCCGGTGGTGAGGATCACCGGCAGGTGCGGATAGCGCGCGCGGACTTCTGTGGCGAGGCCGACGCCGTCGATCGTGCCCGGCATCACGATATCGCTGAACACGAGATCGATCTTGGCGCCTTCGCTCAAGAGCTTCAGCGCCGCTTCGGCGGAGTCGCGGTACACCGTGTCGTAGCCGAGATGCTCGAACAAGGACGACGTCACTTCCGCAACTTCCGCGCTGTCGTCGACGACCAGCACCATCGGCCGCTGCAGATGCGGCGCGTCGATCTCGGACATGTCCTGCGCCGTGATCGCCTCGTCGCCGCAGGACGGCAGATAGACCGTGATCGTCGTGCCTTCGCCGACCTTGCTGTCGGCGGTTACCGTGCCGCCGGCCTGATGGGCGAAGCCATAGACCTGCGACAGGCCAAGGCCTGTGCCCTTGCCGACTTCCTTGGTGGTGAAGAACGGATCGAAGATCTTCGACAAGAAGATTCGGCGGAATGCCCATGCCTGAGTCCGAGAACGAGATCGCGACATAGCCCTGATTGTGCTCGTCGTCGCGCAGCCCTTCGTCGGTTTCGACATTGCCCGCGGTCAGCGTGAAAGTGCCGCCGTTCGGCATGGCGTCGCGCGCATTGACGGCGATATTGACGATGGCGAGCTCCAATTCGGCGAGATCGACTTTCACCGGCCAGACGCTCTGCGCGATATTCTCGTTATAGACGATGTTGCCGCGCAGCGAGCTCTCCAGCATCGTGCGCATGTTGCGGATGCCGGCATTGAGATCGACCACCGTCGGCGACAGCTGCTGGCGGCGCGAGAAGGTCAGCAATTGCCGGGTCAGGCTTTCGCCGCGCTTGGCCGCGGTCTGGATGGCCTCGATGGCGCGCGGCAGTTTCGGATCGAGCAGGCGCTTGAAGGTCTGCGCATTGCCGCCGATGATCATCAACAGATTGTTGAAGTCGTGCGCGATGCCGCCGGTCAATTTGCCGATGGCCTCCATCTTCTGCGCGGTGGCGAGCTGTTCGCGCGCTTCGACGAGCTTTTCCTGGGTGTCGCGCCGTTCGGTGGCGTCGCGGATGATATTGGCGAGCCCGATCAGCGAGCCGTCGTCGTCGCGGATCGCGGTGAGCGCCCCGGTCATGAAGAACGGCGTGCCGTTCTTCCTGATGCGCCAGCCTTCGACCTCGTGCTTGCCGTTCTTGATGGCGGAGGCGAGCGCCCGTTTCGGCTCGCCGGCGCGGCGCTCGTCGGGCCGGTAGAAGATGCCGAAATGCTTGCCGATGACCTCGTCGGCCTTGTAGCCGATGATGTTCTGGGCGCCTGAGTTCCAGCTCGCCACGCGTCCCGACGTGTCGAGCAGGAAGATCGCGTAGTCGGAGACGCCTTCCATGAAGATCTGGAAATGCCGCTTGGCGTTCTTGAACGCCAATTGCGTCTGCTCGACGCGGCGGTTGAGATGCCCCTGCGCCAACAGCAGGCGCGCTTCGGTGTCGCGATGCGCGGCGACGGCGGCGCCGAGAATGAGCGGGGCGAGCGACGTCGAGATCGCCATGGCGAGCAGCAGCAACAGCGAATTGTTGAGATCGGCGGACGAGCCCAGCCCGGCCGAGACGCCGGCGATGGCGCAGAAAATCAGCGCCGCCGTCGCCGCGTCGCGCTGATTGGCGCGCAGCGCCGCCGCCATCAGCGGCACCACGATCAGGAAGCCGAGCATGCCGCGATAGGGCATCAGCGTGTCGAGCGCGCCGCCGAGCGCGCCGCCCATGACCGGCATCAGCGGGCTGAAGGCGACGACGCCGATCGCGGCCGCGGCCAACAGCATCGCCGGCGTATCCGCTATATTCGACCCGCTGGCCGGTTTCGCCGCGGTCGGCTTCGTCGCGGCAATGGCAGGTTGCGGCGTCCCCGCCCACAGCACGATGACCGGCGCCATCACGAGGCTGCCGCCGGCGTCCGCCAGCCACCACGTGTCGTAGGTGCTCAGCAGCATCGGCCAATTGGCGAGCGCGCCGGCGAGGCCGGATTCGCTTGTCAGAATCTTGCCGACGAGCGTCCCGGCCATGGCGACGGCCGAAGCGATGACCGCGACCGGGCCGAAGCACACCAGCGCGAATTTGCCGATGCCAAGCGGGCTCGCGAAGGTCTTGCGGCCGTGCGACCAGCGATTGATCAGCCAGGCCCCGGCGAGTGCGGCGAGCGTGGTGCCGAGCGCGATCGCGCCCGCTTCGACGAACGGCCGCACCTCGACAACGCCCGACGCAACGACATGCGCGACGAAGCAGCCGACGAAGATCCCCGGCGCCACCCGATAGCCGCGCAGGAGAATAATGCCGAGCGCGACGCCGGTCGCCGGCCACAGCGGGGTCCCCACCGGATTGAGCACGGGGAGGAGCAGCGCTGATTCCGCCAGGCCGAAATAGATGACGGCAATGATGACCAGTTCGAGCGCAATGGTTGCGGCATCTAGAACCGCGCGAAGAGGTGGCAATTGCGCTTCGCCAGTTCCAGCTCGTGTCATGCGGGGGCCTCGCGCTGGGAGTTTCAAAGATACCGAAAATTACCTCTTTGGCCACAGCCTTGTTCGCTTTTGTTTAAATACGGCGACAATGTGCACGCGGCGGCTAAGCATCGGTGTTGAAGTTATTTTTCCGCACGCGCCACAATTTATCCACCGCGGAACTTCCCGGTGCCGCGAAAGCGGGCAGGGCGAAGCCGCGCTCTCGCGCGGCGGAAGTGGCGCGAACGGTAACATGGTGCGAATCGCCGGTGGCTTGCGCGGCCTTGAGTGAGGCGCACTTTTCCTGCCCCGCGATAACGGGGAAGGGGGACCACCCGAAGCAACCATTAAACGGTGCGCGGTGTTTCAGTCCATGGCGTACCGCGGTGGACGACAGTATTGGCGTAGATCAGAAGCTTTCTGGCGCAGGCGATGAGGGCCGCGTTGTGAGCTTTTCCCCTCGCGATGAGGCGCTTGTAGAGATCGACCAAAGCTTTGTTCCAGCGGAAGGCGGCCGGCAGCGCCGCAGCGAACAGCGAGCGGCGCAGACGTCCCCGTCCGCCGGCGATATGCCGTTGACCCTTATGCTTTCCGCTGTCGTCGTCGTAGGGCGCGAGACCGGCCAGCGCGGCAACTTCCTCGCGGCTGATGCGGCCGAGTTCGGGCATGCGGACGATGAGAGCGATAGCGGTACGCTCACCCAGGCCGGGGATGCTCAACACGAGATCGAGGCGGCGGGCGAGGTCATGATAACGGCGCAGCGCTGAGACGATGCGCAGCAGTTCGGCCGATCGTCGCACCTTCAAGCGGGCGATGTCGGCCACGACCATGCGACGTAGCCGCAGATCCCCGACGTGCTCGAGCCGGACCTTGAGGCGGGCGATGTCCTCTTCGATCTGTTCGACGAAGGTCAGATGGTGCGCCAACTTTGCCAAACGTTCGTCCGGCTCGATGCGTGGCCGCTCGATCGTTGCCGCGCAACAAGGGTGGTGGAAGGGGCGTCAGTAGTGTCTCAGTTTGAATTTCAGGTGGATTTCGGCGCTAACGCTTCGTGGCTACGCTCAGCGAATCTCGGCGCCGCCCTCGCGCGCCGAAACGCACGCTCAACTGTAGCCCGAGGAAAATAACGAATGTCGAATGAGGACGGCACCAAGATAATTTACAGCAGGACGCCGGAATCGGCGGCCATGTTGGCAAACGTCAAACGAGCGATGGCGATCACCGCCACACTTAACCGTTTGACGTTCAACGATGCGGACGAAATTCGGGCCTTGTTCAGCGAACTCATCGGTAAAAAGGTAGACGAGAGCTTTTTGCTGATCCCGCCATTCTATACTGCCGGCGGGGACGAAATCCGCGTCGGCCATAATGTCTTCGTAAATCAGAACTGCACTTTCTATGACCTTGGCGGGCTCGACATCGCGGACGATGTGATGATCGGGCCGAACGTGAGCATCATCACGACGGGCCATCCCCTTGAACCTTCGCAACGCCGCGCCGCCACAATCGGAAAGCCCATCGTGATTGAGAGAAACGTTTGGATCGCAGTGGGCGCAACAATTGTCGGCGGGGTGACGGTAGGCGAAAACTCGGTTGTGGCTGCGGGATCGGTGGTCACCAAGGACGTTCCGCCGAATACCCTTGTCGGAGGAAATCCGGCGCGGGTCATTCGTTCGATCGGCGACGACTGAAGGAACATCCGCAAGGGTCGAGAGCAGAAATTCAAACTGAGACACTACCTATTGGCCCGTCATTGCCGGGCTTGACGCGGCAATCCATGCGAGCTTGCGGTCAGCCCGTGCGCCGGATTGGCGAAGCGTAATCCGCCGCACGTCGGGAAAGTTGGTGGGTTACGCCTTCGGCTAACCCACTCTACACAGTCACTTCCCCACCAGCGAAATATCACTCTCTAAATAAGCCGGGTGCTTCCAGCCGTTCTCGTCGTAATCGGCCATGCACTGGTCGGCGAGCGCTTCCATGGCTTTGAGCGTGCCGTTGGCTTGGGCCTGCTGCAGCTGGAAGACGCGGATCAATTCGTGGCTGCCGGAATAGTTCATCTCGTAGAGCTCGTGGCGGGCGCCGAATTCGGTGCCGATGGCGTCCCACAGAAGCTTCATGATCTTGATGCGCTCCTTGTAGTCGATGCCGTTCGAGCCGCGCACATATTTGGCGAGATATTTGTCGATGTCGGGATTTTTGAAATCGGCGGAATGCGACGGCAGATAGATCAGGCCCGACGCGACGACCTTTTCGACGATGTTGCGCACCGCCGGATAGGCTTCCGTCATGAACAGGCGATAGGTGGCGGAGCCGCGCGCATTGGGCAGCACCGCGCCGTTGACCCACGGCTCCGGATTGCACGCCATGGCGTCGGTGAGCGACCAGAACAGGTTCCTCCAGCCGATCACTTCGCCGATCTGCGCCTGCACGCCGCGAAACAATTCGACGCCGGTGGTGCGCGCCGCCTTGTAGAGAAGCCCGGCGATGAAATCGAGCTTCACCGAAAGCCGGGTGCAGCCCTGCAAGGTGAAGCCGTTGAAGAAGCCCGAGCGCGGATAGAAGTCTTTGAGGCGCTGGATGTCGCGGTGGATGAGGACGTTCTCCCAGGGGATGAAGGCATTGTCGAAGACGAAGATGGCGTCGTTCTCGTCATAGCGCGACGTCAGCGGGTAGTCCCATGGCGAGCCGGTGGCGGCCGCGGCATATTCGTAGGACGGCCGGCAGATCAGCTTGATGCCCGGCGTGTTCATCGGCGCGATGAACATCACCGCCATGCTCGGATCGGTGATTTCCTGGCCCATATTCTGGCCGAGGAAATTGTAATTGGTCAGCGCCGAATTGGTGGCGACGACTTTGGCGCCGGACACATAGATGCCGGCGTCGGTCTCCTTCTGGATATTGATATAGACGTCCTTGACCTGGTCGATCGGCTTGTTGCGGTCGATCGGCGGATTGACCAAAGCGTGGTTGAGGAACAGCACCGCTTCCTGGCCGCGCTTGTACCAGGCGCGCGCATTGTCGGCGAACTTGCCGTAGAACTCGGCGTTCGCCCCGAGCGTGTTGAGGAAGGAAGCCTTGTAATCGGGGCTGCGGCCGAGCCAGCCATAGGTGATGCGCGCCCAGGCGGCGATGGCGTCGCGCTGCGCGATGACGTCCTCGCGGCTCTTCGCCACCTTGAAGAATTTGTGGGTGTAGCCGCCGGAGCCGGTATCGGTCGGCGCGGTGAGCACGTCCTTGGTCGCCTTGTCGTGCAGCGCGTCGTAGAGGAGCGCGATGGAGCGCGCCGAATTGCGGAACGCCGGATGCGCGGTGACGTCCTTGACGCGCTCGCCGTAGATATAGACCTCGCGGTCGTCCTTGAGGGATTGCAGGAATTCGGCGCCGGTGAACGGGCGCTTCTTGCCGGCCAGGATCGCTTCGGGGTGGTCTACCATCGGGGCCTCCAACCTATTTATGCGCAACGCCACGCTTGCACGCCGCTCTTGCATGCAGATCTTGCATTACCTGCCATGCGATTTGCGTCAATCGGCCCAGGGGGCGTCATGACCGGGGCGCATGTCTTGTGATCGAATGTCTTGTGATCGCATGTCTTGAGCGCGAGCTGTCAGTCCTCTTGCCGGTGGCGGAAAGCCCATACCGCGAGCGCGGCGATGATGCCGACGGCAAGCAGCGCGCCGCGCAGGCCGATCGTGGCGAAGGCCACGGCCCCGATCGCGGCGCCGACCAGAAAGCCGCCCGCAATCGAGACCACGATCAAAAGCTGCGCGCGGACATTCTCGAAGTCGCTTACGTCGTTTGCGTCATGCCGGCTGCGGCGCAGCTTTCGCCATGCCACGATCAAATCGGTCGCGGCGATGCCGAGCTGGGTCATATTGCCGGTCATCACATTGGTCTGCGGGATGCCTTTCATCAGCTGCCGCACCAGGACGCTCTGCGCGCCCATGGCGCTGGCGGCGAGGAGACCGGCGACGATGCCGTGCCAGTCGGCGGCATTCGCGATCGTCGGACCGAACAGGATCATCGCGGCAAAGATCGCCAGGAGCGCCGCTTCGAGCAGGAGCATCCATGGCAGCGGCGCACGCCCGGCGCTGCGCGCCCACATGATCAGCGCCGCGGTCAGCGCGGCGGCGACCACGAAGACGACGATGGCGAGGAGCTTTCCGGCAATGCCGTAATCGCGGGTGACGAATTCCGCGCCGGCGATTACGAAGCTGCCGGTGACCTGGGCGGCGAACAGGCCGAACAAAGCGAGATAGGTGTAGCTGTCGACATAGCCGGCGACAAAGCTGAGCAGCATCGGCATCGTGCGGGGGAAGGCGTCGTCTTGCTGCTGCTTTGTTTCGGCCATCGACGAGGTCTCCGAACGTATTCCGTCGGGATGACGGTGAACGGCTTTACCCCTTGGCGCGCTGGCAGGCTTCCCACAGCCGCGGCGCGGTGACCGGCATTTCGAGATGTGCGCCGGCGCCATTCGGGATGGCGTCGGCGACCGCGTTCATGATCGCCGAAATGCCGGCCGTCGTACCGGCCTCGCCGACGCCTTTGACGCCGAGCGGATTGGTGGTCGCCGGCACATTATGCATCGCATCGCGTAAAGGCGGCGCATCCTCGGCGCGCGGCATGGCGTAGTCCATGAACGAGCCGGTGACCAATTGCCCGGAGTCGCGGTCGAACACCGTGTTCTCCATCAGCGCCTGGCCGAGCCCCTGCATCAGCGAGCCGTGAAGCTGGCCCTCGACGATCATGTGATCGAGCGGCTTGCCGCAATCGTCGACGGCCGAATAAGCGACAATCGTCAGGCGCCCAGTGTCGGGATCGATCTCGATCTCGGCGATGTGGCAGCCGTTCGGGAACGACAGCGGCGTCTCGGTCTTCGACCTGGTGTCGAGATCTTCGGGTAGCTCGCCGCGCTTCTTGAGCGCGGCAGCGTGAGATGCTACTTCGAACAAAGTGACGCGGCGGTCGGTGCCGACGACTTCGAAATGGCCGTCCTTATAGGCGATGTCGCTCTCGCCGGCTTCGAGCATGGACGCCGCGATCGGCTTGCCCTTTTGCAGAATAGTGTCCATCGCGGTGACGAGCGAATGCCCGACCGTCATCGCCGAGCGCGAGCCGACCGAGGCATAACCCGCCAATTCGTTCGCGGAATCGCCGTTGGTGTGCGAGATACTGTCGAACGGAATGCCGAGCCGGTCGGCGATCACGCGCGGAAACACCGTGGCATGACCCTGGCCGGTGTTCTGCACGTTGAGCGTCAACAGAAGCTTGTCGCCGCCCGGAAAGCTAAGCATCGCGCTTTCAATAGGCGCGCCGCCGGCATGTTCGAGCATGCAGGAAATGCCGATGCCGCGATATTTGCCGCGCTTTAGCGCCTCGCGCTTGCGCTTCTTGAAATTATCGTAATCGGCAAGCTCCAGCGCCTTGTCGAGGATCGGCTCGAAATCGCCCGAGTCGAAGGTGGTGCCGACCGCGGTCTTGTACGGCATCTGCGATTTCTTGATCAGATTGCGCCGGCGCAGCTTCACCGCATCGATGCCGGAGACGCGCGCCGCATCGTCGACCAGCCGCTCGAGCACGTAATTGGCTTCCGGCCGGCCGGCGCCGCGATAGGGCGCGGTCGGGATCGTGTTGGTGTAGACGCACTTGGTCGCCATATCGATGCGTTTGATGTCGTACATGCCGGGCAGGCAGCGCGTGAAATTGAAGCACGGAATATTGGCGCCCACCGCGCCGACATAGGCGCCCATATTGCCGATGTTGCGGATGCGCAGCGCCAGGAATTTGCCCTTCTCGTCGAGCGCGAGCTCGGCCTCGGAATAGATATCGCGGCCCTGATTGTCGGTGAGGAAGGCTTCCGAGCGTCCCGACATCCAGTGGATCGGCCGCCCGGTTTTCTTCGCTCCGACCAGAAGCGCGAGATATTCCGGATAGGGCGAGGTCTTCAGGCCGAAGGCGCCGCCGACATCCTCGGTGATGACGCGCAATTTTTCCTTCGGCCAGCCCATGATCGTGAGGACGCCGTCGCGCATGGCGCCGGCGCCCTGCGAGCAGGTGCGCAGCAGATAGCTGTCGGCTGAGGCGTCGTAGCTCGCGGTGGCGCCGCGCGGCTCCATCGAGGCGACGACGAGGCGCTGATTCATTTCTTTCATTCGCGCGACGTATTTGGCCGAAGCAAAGATGCGCTCGACCTCGGCCGCATTGGCCTCCGGCTCGGGATGCGGTCCCGGCCAGTCGACCGCGATATTGCCGGGCACCTCCGGCCAGATCTGCGGCGCGCCCTCGCGCAGCGCGTCGCGCGCGTCGACGACCGGGGTGCGCTCTTCATATTCGATGTGGACGAATTCGGCGGCGTCCTGCGCAATCTGCGCAGAATTGGCGACCACCATCGCCACCGGCTCGCCGATATGCATGACGCGTTCGCCGGCGAGCGCCGGCCGGTGCGACAAAATGAGCTTGCCGCCGTTGCGGCCGGCGATCGGCGGATGCCGCGAGATACTGCCGACGCCCTCCATGTCTTTTGCGGCGAGCACGGCGACGACGCCGGGCGTGTTGGTCGCGCCCGACGTATCGATGCTGACGATGCGGGCGAAGGCGTGCGGCGAGCGCACGAAATAGGCGAAGGCCTGGTTCGGCAGCGGCGCGTCGGCGACATAGCGGCCGCGGCCGCGGACCAATGGCTCGTCCTCGACGCGGCCGTGTTTGGGATGAGGGTTGGCGTGCGTCTTGTCGGTCGTCGCGTCCATGAGATGTTCCGCAGGAGATTCGGGAGTTTGGGTATTCGGTGGGGAAATTCGGTCGCTCTTTATAGCCGAAATTGGCGGCCAAGAAGACCTGGTCCGGGAAGTGTGTGTAACGCCCTCGGGGCGGTATTTTCCTTACATTGCATGGCCACATTGGAGCGCAGAGAGAAATTGAACTCAAGGACGGCCCGGAGGGCCGCCGCCTACGGCGGTGACTTTAGCCCGTTGCTTGCAACGGGCTAAAGTCATCCTTGACTTCAATTTCTCTCTGCGCTGCCGTTAGCCGTGCAACGTAAGGATCACTAGCTGCTCCAGAGCAGCCGTTTCTAACGCGCCCAGCGTCCTCGCCCGCACCCCCTTGTCTGGCTTTGCCGGTTATGCGCAAAACACCCCGCGCCAGAAACGGGGAGGAATGAGCAACAATGTCGCGGACCATCGATACGCATACGCATGTGCTGGCCGACCAAGCGATCAAGCGCCTGCAAAAGGAGATTCCGAGCCTCGGCTTAAAGCTCACGCCGATCGACGGCGACAATGCCGTGATCGAGGTGGCCGGCGTGCCATACAAGCCGTTTCCGCGCGGCGGCCATGATATCGCGCGGCGGCTCGCCGACATGGACGCGGCGCTTGTCGACATGCACGTGGTCACCGCGACGCCGCAGACCTGGCTGTACGGCCAGGAACCATCGGTCGGCGTCGCGCTCTCGGTGATCCAGAACGACGACATGGCGCGCCTGACCAAGGAGCATCCCGACCGTTTCGCCGCCATCGCCACCTTGCCGATGCAGGCACCGCAGCAGGCAGCCGACGAATTGCGCCGTGCCATGGGGAAGCTCGGCATGCACGGCGCGATGATCGGTTCCAATATCAACGGCAAGAATCTCGACGATCCGAGCTTCGAGCCGCTGTGGGCGACGGCGGCCGAGCTCGACGCCTTCATGGTGGTGCATCCCGGCAATGTCGCCGGCGCCGACCGGCTGCGCTCCTATTATCTCGGCAACCTGATCGGCAATCCGCTCGACACCACGATCGCTGCGGCGTGCCTGATCTTCGGCGGCGTGCTCGAGCGCCATCCGAAGCTCAATTTCATGATGGTGCATGGCGGCGGCTTCATTCCCTATCAGGGCATGCGCTGGGTGCACGGTTGGCAGGTGCGGCCGGAGCCGAAAGTGCACTTGAAACATTCGCCGGAAAAATATCTCGACCGCTTTCTCTACGACACCATCCTGCATTCGAAGAAGACGCTCGAAATGCTCATCTCGATGGTCGGCGCCGATCGCATCTTCCTCGGCAGCGATTATCCCTATGACATGGGCATGATGGATTGCGTGCGGCACGTGCGCTCGCTCGATATCGCGGACGGTGATCGCAAGAAAATCCTGCACAGCCATGCGGCGAAGATTCTCGCCAAGAAACGCGTGATGGCATAGCGCATCATGAGCAATGCCGATCTCGTCAACGTTTCCTCGCGCTCAACGCAGACGCTGATCAAGGACGCTTTCGTCGCCGCCGGGTTGCCGGAAGCGGACGCCGCAAAATGCGCCGCGCTGATGACGGAGGCCGATCTCACCGGCGCCGACGGCCACGGCATTTTCCGGCTGCCGCAATATATCCGCCGCCTCAATGCCGGCGGCTTCAACAAGCATCCCAACATCACGGTGACGCGCTCGGCGCCGGCGACCGCTCTGGTCGACGGCGACAACGGCATGGGCCATCTGGCGATGTCGCGCGCCACCAGCGAGGCAATCGCGATGGCAAAGGAGACCGGCGTTGCCTGGGTCGGCGTGCGGCGCTCGAACCATGCCGGGCCGGCCGGTCTCTACGCCGAAATGCCGGCGCAGCACGGCATGGTCGGGCTCTATGCCGCCGTCGCCAATGCCAATCACATGGGGACCTGGGGCGGCACGGATCTCTTGCTCGGCACCAATCCGCTCGCCATCGGCGTTCCATCGGGCGCGGGCCCGCTCATTCTCGATATCGCGACGTCGATCGTCGCCTACGGCACGGTGAAGAAATACGCGCAGCGCGGGCTTCCCATGCCTGAAGGCTGGTTCGTGAATGCCGCGACCGGCGCGCCGATCACTGACGCCGATCGCTCGGATGAAGGGCTGTTGCTGCCGATGGGCGAATATAAAGGCTCAGGCCTCGCGCTGATGCTCGGGCTCATCGCCGGCGTCCTCAACGGCGCAGCCTTCGGCCGCGACGTCGTCGATTTCAACGCCGACGACAAGAGCGAAACCAATACCGGCCACTTCATCGTCGCCGTCGATATCCCGCGCTTTCTGCCGCTCGAGACGTTCAAGACGGAAGTGGAGCGCCACATCCGCGATCTGCGGGCGTCGAAGCGGCTGCCCGGCGTCGACGAAATCCGCTTGCCCGGCGACCGCCGCGCCGAATGCCGTGTCGAGCGCGCGCGCGATGGCGTGCCGCTGGCGAAGCCGCTTCTGGCGCTGCTCGACAAGCTTGCGGACGAACTGAAGATCAAGCCGCTGCGGGAACGGTAAGAACGAACGACGGTTTCGCGCGTCATTCCTTAACTCATTCTTTGGGCAGAAACTGCTCGGTGACGTAGCGGGACAGGTCGGCATCTTGATCGAGCAGCTTCATGTCAACGAAACTCTTGCTCATGCTTTTGAGAATTGCGGGATCAAATCGTCCGTCGGTCGAGAAGAATCCCGTCGGCATCAGTTTGTCGTAGACGCGGCTTGCGATATCCGGCCCGACACCAAGCGCCTGTTGGGCGAAGGCTATCGTCTCGCTCTTGTGCGTGCGGGCATAATCGAGCGTCGCAAACCAGCCGCGATTGAAATTGCGCACCGCGTCGGGATTTGTTCGGATCAGATTGTCGGATGCATAGATGATCTGATTTTGAAACTTGCCGATCAGATCGCCGAAATTGACCAGGATCTTGGCTTGGCCGCGCTGTTCGAGCTCGAGCGCCGTGGCGAGATCGATCACCGCGGCCGGGACGTCGCCGGCCCGCAGCGTCGCGACGCGCGCCATCGTATCGCCCACCGAAACGCGCGTGATCTCCGACGGCGCCCAGTTCTCGTGCAGCGCGATCTGCGATACCGCCCAGTCGGTGAGCGAGCCCTGATTGGTGACGGCGACGATGCGGCCGCGCAACTGATCCATCGCCGTGATCGGGCTGTCCGGCCGGACCACGAGAACGAGGATCGAGGGCGGCCCGGACAAAGCCGCCACTCCGGTCAGCGGTGCGCCTTTCGGCACGAAAGCCAGCACCGCGCCCGACCCGAGCGCCATGTCGATGCTGCCGGCGACCACCGCCTGAAATCATCTTCGCTTGCGTGATCTGGGTGACTTCGACGTCGAGGCCGTTCTTTTGGAACGCGCCGAGCTTGTTGCCGTAGTCGACCATCATCAGGGCGAAATCATTCGCCACTTTGGCGACGGCAAGCTTGGTCGCGGCGTCGGCACGCGATGGCGCATCGACCAAAGGTACACCGGCCAAGGCCAGACAGGCGCAAATAATCCACGCCATGCGCGACATGTTGCGTGACATGCGCTCCTCCCAAACGGGTTTGCGCGCCTTGAACGGCGCTTGTCTTTTGCTAAGCGACAGCGTGCTCCGCGCGCGCGAGCATCGGATGACCGACGGCCGGATTGCGCTTGGCGGCGGCAAGGTCGGCCAGCATCGGCAGCGTGATCACGAAGAAAGTCGCGCCCTTGTCCGAGCGCAGGTCCTTCACTGCGGCGCCGTTCGGCACGAACATATAGGTGCCTTCGCCCCAGTTCTTGCCGTCATAGGCGCAGGACCCTTCGATCAGATAGCGCAGCTCCGCGTCCTCCTGCGTGCCGCCCTTGATTTCGGCGCCGGGTCGGAGGCGCAAGAAACTTATACCGGTGCGCGCTTCGCTAAACGTGCCGAGATGCTTGACCTCAACTCCGGGCCGCTTGCGATCGGGCCAGAAGCGATAATTTTTCGCCAGCATCATCACCGGCTGCCGATAACGCGGCTCGGGGAAAACGAGATCGCGGCCCTCATGCTCCTCCCAGATGGCTTCATAGGAGTCCTTGTTCTTCGGCGTGCCGTCCGGCTTGAATCCCTTATAGACGCCGTTCTCGAACTTGCCGCCGGACGTGAGTAGCTTCTCGTAGGTGGCGTTCATCTCCTCGTTGGACAGAAGATGTTCGCCGCTGGCGCCCTGGAATTGCAGAACCAGGCACTCGCAGGAGCCTTTCTGCTGCTGCGGGCCATAATGCGACCCTTCCGGGAAATATCCGCATTCGCCGGCGGCGAGATCGCCGAGGCCGGTGCTCTGGACACCCGAGAGCGTATAACGGATCTGATCGAAATTATGCCGGTGACGCGGCGTGAAATACCCGTCGGGCACGACCGACAGCGAATATTCCATGGTGATGCCGTCGATGCCGGTCTCGAGCGGCAATCGCTTGCGGCGGATCATATGAACGCGGCCGCGGCGAACCTCCTCGAAGTCCATGGCCTGGGTGTCGCGAATGATGATCTCGGGCATCGGGGCGCCTCCCATTTTATCGTGGTGCGGAAACGTAGCCGCGGCCCCCATGTTCGTCTAAGATATAATAGTGATATTCATTATGCCGTTCCGGCATGGAAGTGAAACCCGAATTGAAACGCCGATTAAAACACCATGGATCTTCGGACGCTGCGCTATTTCGTCTATGTCGCCGAGGCGAGAAGCTTTTCCAAAGCTGCGGTGCAGTTGCGCATCGCCCAGCCGGCGCTCAGCCGGCAGATCCGCAAGCTCGAGGACGAGGTCGGGCTCGAGCTCGTGCTGCGCACCCGCCGCCAGCTCGAACTGACCGATGCCGGTCTTGTCCTCTTGCAGCGGGCGCATTCGCTGTTGCGCCAGGCCGCGCAGATGGCCGACGACATCCGCGCTTATGGCTCGCGCGTTCAGGGCACGATCACGCTCGGCGTCAGTCCCGCCATCATCGAAGCGCTCGGGCCGCGCATCGTCCGTGAATCGGCCAAGCGGCATCCCGACTTGCGGCTGAATTTCGTCGAGGGATTCTCAAGCTTCATCTTTCAGCGCCTGATCAATCAGGAGCTGACGATGTGTCTGATGCACAATCCGCCGCGCCATCGGACGATCGAGATCGCGCCGCTGTTGACCGAGCCGATGTATCTGATCGGACCCGCGGCGAATGCGCACGCGCTGCCTGCCGCGCAGCCGGGGATGAGGCTCGACAGGCTGCGGCTCATTTTGCCGAACCGCACGCATAGTCTGCGGATGATCATCGAGCGCGCCGTTGCCGAGCGTGGCGGCCGGATCGACGTCGCGATCGAGGTCGACGGCTATACGACGACAAAGACGCTGGTCGCCGCCGGCCTGGGCTATACCGTGCTGCCTTACAGTTCGGTGCAAAGGGAGGTCGAGGAGCGTGCGCTCTCGGCGGTGCGGCTGCGGCAGCTGGCATTGTCGTGGACGCTCAGCGTCGCTTACCGCAAGGACCAGAGCAATGCGCGCGCGGTCCTGGCGCTGCGGGACATTATTGCATCCGCCGTCAAGACGCTGACCGCCGCCGACGGCCGGAGCAAGCGCGCCGGCGACGCGAATGTCGCGCCGCTCGCCATGCGATAGAACCGGCGGCGTGCAATCCGCGGGCAAACCGAGAGCATGCCGTAAGCTAGTTTACATTTTGACCGCCGGGCCTCCCCGCGTCAAAATGAGCGGCAGCTTGACACAGCTCCGCCTGCTGCTCAGTTTGGGCCAAATGGGCTTTGGCCCACAGAGGGGGCGAAGAGGGGGGAGTTATGCTGTTCACTAAAAGGATATCGGTCCTAAAAAAGACCTCGGTAAGAGGGACCTGGAAATACGCGCTCGCGGCTTTGGCTGCGGCCGCGCTGCTCGCGCCGCTGAGCGAGAGCGCACGTGCCGCCGACAAGATTTCGGTCGCGGTGATCCCGATCGGCGATTGCGCGCCGATCTATTTGGGCATCGCCAAGGGCTTCTTCGCCAAGCAGAATCTGGAGATTGACCTGTCCACCGCCGGCGGTGGCGCCGCCATCATCCCCAGCGTGCTGTCGGGCCAGACGCAATTCGGCTTTTCCAACATTCCCTCGATGCTGATCGCCCAGACCAAGGGCTTGCAGTTCATCGGCATCGCGCCGGGCGCCTCCTCGACCGGGGAACGCGGCCATGACTTCTCGGCGATCATCGCGCCCGGCGACAGCCCGATCCAAAATGCCAAGGATCTCGAAGGCAAGACCGTCGCCGTCAACAATCTGAACAATATCGGCGACACTTCGGTGCGCGCCGGCGTGCGCGCCGCGGGCGGCGATTCCAAGAAAGTGAAATTCATCGAAGTGCCGTTCCCCGACATGCCGGCGGCCGCCGCCGAGCATCGCATCGAGGCCGGTTGGGTGGTCGAGCCGTTCCTCACCATCGCGCTGCAACGCGGCGCCAAAGTGGTGGATTGGAATCTGGTCGATGTCGCGCCGAAGATGATGATCGCGGTCTATTTCACCTCGGTGCAATACGCCAAGGCAAACCCGGACATCGTCAAGCGCTTCAAGGCGGCGATCACCAAATCGATGGCTTACGCGGATTCGCACACCGACGAGGTGCGCCAGATCATCCCGACCTATACGCGCATCACGCCGGAGATCGCGGCGAAGATCACGTTGCCGCGCTGGCCGACCGAGATGAACCGCGCTTCGAGCCAGGCGCTTGCCGACGATGCGCTTCTAGACGGCTTGATCACCAAGAAGGCGGATATCGCGGCGCTGTTGCCTTAGGCGGTTGCCTGTAAGCCGGCGCAAATAAGCAGTCCAGGTAAGCTGTCGTATGGCGAGCGAAACCATCAGCGCGCCGGCCGAGATCACAACCAAGATCAAGGCCGGCCCACCCGCTTGGCTGCGAGGTCTCGGCGGCCTGGCCGGCTTCGCGCTGTTGCTCGAACTCGCGCCGCGGATCGGGCTCGTCTCGCCGAATTATCTGCCGCCGTTCAGCGAGATCATGGTGGCGCTGCTCCGCGAGTTGATGAGCTCAACTTTCTGGACGGCGTTCCGCGACACGATGAGCGCCTGGGCGCTTGGGCTCGTCATTTCACTTGTTGCCGGTGTTGCGGTCGGCATCGTGATCGGCAGTTCTACGCTGCTGCGGACCGTGACCTATTCGACCATCGAATTCCTGCGTCCCATCCCGTCGGTCGCGCTTATTCCGCTCGCTGTGCTGTTGTTCGGCACCAAGATGAAGTCGACGCTGATCCTCGTCGTCTATGCGTCGTTCTGGCCGGTGCTGATCCAGGTGCTCTATGGCGTGCAGGATGTCGATCCGGTGGCGCGCGAAACCGCGCGCTCCTATGGGCTCGGCACATGGGCGCAAATCCGCTACCTCATCTGGCCGACCATGCTGCCCTATCTGATGACCGGCGTGCGGCTCGCGGCGGCGGTGGCGCTCATTCTCGCCATCACCAGCGAAATCGCCATCGACACCCAAGGTCTCGGCCGGGAGATTTCGCAGACCGAATCCGGCGGCGCCGTCGCCATCATGTATGCCTATGTCATCGTCACCGGAATTGTCGGCGTTATCGTCAATCTCGGCGCGCGGGCGCTGGAGCGGCGGGTGCTGTCCTGGCATCCGTCCATTCGGCTCGACATCGCGGGGGCTGTGCGATGAACGGCGCCGCGAGCGCGACGCGCCGGGTCGCGGTGGTGCTGGCGCTGCCCGTGGCGCTCATCGCGACATGGTGGATCACAAGCGCCGGCAGCCAGAGCTTCTATTTTCCGCCCCTGCAGACGATCCTTGCGACCTTCGTCAAACTCTGGCTGTCGCCGGATGCGGTGCCCAATGTGGTGCCGAGCCTGCTGCGCTTCGCCACGGGCTATTTCGCCGCGGCGTTCCTCGGCATCGCCATCGGCGTCCCGGTCGGCGCCTCGCGCAATTTGCGCGCGACGCTCGAGCCGGTGCTCGAATTCCTGCGCGCCATCCCGCCGCCGGTTTTGGTCCCGGTGCTGATGCTATTCGCCGGCATCGGCGACGAGATGAAGACGCTTGTGATCGTGTTCGGCTGCATCTGGCCGGTGCTGCTCAATACGGTCGCCGGCGTGCGGGCGCTCGACGAAGTGCTTGCGGAAACCGTGCGCTCGTATCGGATCGGCGGCTTGGCCCGGCTGTGGCACTTCGTCCTGCCCGGCGCCAGCCCGCAGATCTTCACCGGACTGCGGCAATCGCTGTCGATCGGCATCATCCTGATGGTGGTGAGCGAAATGTTCGCCGCCAGTAACGGCATCGGCTTCGCGCTGGTGCAATATCAGCGCACTTTCGCCATTCCCGAAATGTGGGGCGGCATTATTCTGTTGGGCCTCATCGGCATCGCTTTGTCGCTGATCTTCCGCGCCATCGAGGCTTGGCTGTTGGGCTGGTATTTCGGCTTCCGGCGCGCGCAGCGGGCGAATTGATCATGAACGACACAGCGAAAGATCGAGCAACGACGCCCATGCTCGAAGTGCGAAAGCTGCGCAAGGTTTACGAGGGTTCAAGCCGCACCGTCGAGGCGATCCGCGATGTCAGTTTCAGCGTCGGGCAGGGCGAACTGGTCTGCATTGTCGGCCCGTCCGGCGCCGGAAAGACCACGCTTTTGAAATGCATTGCCGGACTGCTGGCGCCGACATCGGGCGGCGTGATCCTCGAAGGCCATCCGGTGCTCGGCCCGCCGCCTTCCATGGCGGTCGTCTTTCAGGAATATGGGCGCAGCCTCTTCCCCTGGCTGACGGTGCACGACAATGTCGCCTTGCCGCTGAAGCAGAAGAAGATGCCGGCGGAGCGGCGCGAGGAACTCGTGCGCAACGCGCTCGCCGCCGTCGATCTCGCCAATGTGCACGGCGCTTATCCCTGGCAGCTCTCCGGCGGCATGCAGCAGCGTGTCGCCATCGCGCGTGCTGTCGCCTACGAGCCGCATGTGCTGCTGATGGACGAGCCGTTCGCTGCGGTCGACGCGCAGACCCGCGCCGATCTCGAAGATCTGATCCGGGTGCTGTGGCATAAGCTCCGCGTCACCGTGCTGTTCGTCACCCACGACATCGACGAGTCGGTTTATCTCGGGGAGCGCGTGTTGGTGATGTCGCACGCCCCAACCGTGATCATGGAAGACGTGGCGATCGATCTGCCCGACGAGCGTAACCAGCTCGACACCCGCTCGATGGCGCGGTTCGGCGAGTTGCGCAAACATATTTATTCGCAGATTCAGCTTGCCAAACAGGGCTGGCGTCCGCCGGGTCAATGACGGGGCCGCCGAGTGAGCCTTGCCGCCATGCGTGGCGCTGGCGGCAGCGCCGAGTCACCATTGATTGCATGCCTAAAGGGTGCCTGAGAGGAATTCGAAGTCAAAGACGACCCATAGGGTGCTCTGCGCCCTATGGGTCGCCGCCGAAGGCGGTGCGCTTCGCGCATCCTTGAGTTCGAATTCCTCTCAGGCAAAATGGTGGGCAAGCATTCAATGAATAAGTCCGCCTCTGCGGCAGAGGTGGGCAAGCATTCAATGAATAAGTCCGCCTCTGCGGCAGTCTCACACGTGCTGATGGACTAAGCCCGGACGCCCGTTTTCCGTTACCCAACCGCAAGTTCCCCCGGCATAGCTCTCATGCGGGCATAGAAAACCGCTAGGCGGACCTGCGGCCAAAGGGTAGGACATGCCGCGTCAACTGCCCGAAATGCCCTCTCATTCTCCTTAAGCATTCTGCTCCGCGATCCGGCGCAATGCTTGCCGAACCTTTTGCGGACATCATTGCCGATGCTTCTTCCCGGCTCCTTTGCCCTCACTTTGTTGCTGTCGTTTTTGACTGCGCTCGGGCCGCTGTCGATGGACATGTATCTGCCGTCGCTGCCGGACATCGCGCAATCGCTGAACGCGCCGATCGTTGAAGTGCAATTGACCATCGCTTTTTATCTGCTCGGCTTCGGCGTCGGCCAGATCGTCTATGGGCCGGTGTCGGACCGCTTTGGCCGCCGGCCTGTGCTGCTTATCGCGCTCGCGCTCTATGGCCTGGCTACTGTCGCCTGCGCGCTGGCGCAATCCATCGATGCCTTGATCGCGGCGCGTTTCGTGCAGGCGATCGGCGGCGCCGGCGCGATCGTTCTGGCGCGCGCGGTGGTGCGTGACCTCTATTCCGGCGTGCGTGCCGGACGCGAATTGTCGCTGATGGGCTCGATCACCGCGTTCGCGCCGATTGTCGCGCCGATGATCGGCGGCGTGTTACAGACCGCGTTCGGCTGGCGCGCCTGTTTCCTCCTGCTGGTGATATTTTCGTTTGTCGCCAGCGCCGCCGCGGCCTTGTTTCTGCCGGAGACATTGCGCCAGCGCACGCCCGGGCCGTTCTCGTTGCGGACTATGGGCAAGCTCTATCGCTCGGTGCTGGTGCATCGCGGCTTCCTCGCCAATCTCGGCATTCTGACCACGACCTTTATCGGGCTGTTCGCCTGGGTGTCCGGCGCGCCGATCGTGATGCAGGGCACGGTCTATGGTCTCACGCCGCTCGTCTTCGGCATCACCTTTGCGATCGGCGCCGGCGGCTATATGGCGGGAACGTTCATCGCCTCCCGCATCGTCATGCGCCTCGGGCTTGATCGCATGATGGGCATCGGCACCGTGATGATGGCGGCCGGAGGCCTGGTCATGGTGGCGGTGCTGGCGCTCGGTCTTGCCGACGTGATCTGGTTTGTCGGCGCCATGACGATCTTTCTGGCCGGCTTGGGCTTTACGCTGCCGGCCTCCATGGCCGGCGCCCTAACGCCGTTTCCGGATCGCGCCGGCACAGCCTCGTCGCTCATGGGCTTTTCGCAGCAAACCGGCGCCGCGCTTGCTGCCGGCGGCATCGGGCTTTATCTCGGCGCTTCGGCTTGGCCGGTTGCCGCCGTGGTCGCGTCGATGGGCTGCGTCGCCTGTCTGATCTGGGCGTTCACGCGCCGGGTGCGGGCGGCGGATCTTCACTAAGCCGACACGTTCGCAAGATCGCTCTGCTGCGCCGTAGTGCGCCCGCGCCGGCGCGGCAGACCCGGCGGAATGAGTGCGGTTGCGATCGCGGCCGGGGTGAATTTCGTCGCGCGCAGCTCGTGCCAGCGCCGCTTGGCGGCTTTGATGGCGCCGATCTGATTGGCGTAACGATAAAGCGCCGGCTGTCCGCCGCGCGATGTCTTGGCCGCAGCGCTTCGATCCGGATTGAACCGCTCGCCGGCGTCCATGACGAAATAGATGTCGAAGATCGAAGCCGCCTGGATCAGATTGCCCAGCCGGCCGATGCGGGTCTTCGCCTGGAACAGGCCTTGCGCCGCACGATCGTCGATGTCGGTGTCATCCTGAAAGACGAAGTTCTCGTCCGACAGGATCACCAGCATGAACCAGAGATCGCTGCGCACCTCCGCGGGCAGTTCGATGAAGAATCTTTCGAAGTCCTCGAGCAGTGCTTCCGACATGCAGCTATACCCGCAAATTCCGAATCCGGCGTTATATTCATAGGGATATAGCCCAAGAGGTGTCAATGCGGTGTCAATGCGGTGTCAATGCGGTGTCAATGCGGTGTCAACGCCCGCGGCGCCGCATGGCGGCGTTCTAGCTGCGGCAGCGGCACGATGTTATGGAGGCGCTCCACGCTTTCGGTCCAAGGACATCCGAATGCCTTCCGGCAAACGTTCGGCCATTGCGCTTCGCCACGTCGAATACGAGGACCTCGGCCTGTTGGCTCAGATCCTGCGCGACGCCGGCTGGAATGCCACCTATCGCGAGGCGCCGACCGACGATCTCGACGATCCGTCGATCGACCGCGCCGAGTTGCTGATCGTGCTCGGCGGCCCGTTCGGCGCCTATGAGACGCAAGCCTATCCGTTCCTCGGCAAAGAGATCGGCATCCTGGAGCGCCGCCTGGCGAAGAACCTGCCGACGCTCGGCATCTGTCTCGGCGCCCAGCTCACGGCGAGCGCGCTCGGCGGCCGCGTCTTCGCCGGCCCGGTCAAGGAAGTCGGCTGGGGCAAGGTGGATCTGACGGCTGAGGGCCGCAAATCGTGTCTGCTGCCGCTCGCCGAAGACGGCGCCAAGGTCGTGCATTGGCACGGCGATACGTTCGACTTGCCGGCGGGCGCGACCCGGCTCGCCTCGAACGTGAATTACCAGAACCAGGCATTTGTCTTCGGCGGCCAAGCGCTCGCCTTGCAGTTTCATCTCGAAGCCGATGCCGCCGTCCTTGAAAAATGGTACGTCGGCTATGTGCGGGATCTGGCGGCTGATCATGCCTCGGCGGATCAGATGTCCGTCGCGGCATTTCGCGCGCAGACGAAAGACGCTTCGCAACAGGCGGGGGCACGGGCGGCAAGAATCTTTTCCGCCTGGTTGGGGCAAATCGGCGGTAACGAGCGTTCATCATGACCGAGACGCGCCTGAGCATCCGCCTCGATCTCGTGAGCGGCGATCGTATCGGTCCGGGCAAGATCGCGCTTCTGGAAGCGATCCGCGACACCGGCTCGATCTCCGCCGGCGCGCGCAAGGTCGGAATGTCCTATCGCCGCGCCTGGCTTCTGGTCGAACAGATCAACGCCGCGCTGCGCGAGCCCGCAGTGACGGGCGTCACCGGCGGCCGGCGCGGCGGCGGCGCCGTGGTGACGCCGGTCGGCGAACGCATCGTCAAGATCTATCGTTCGATCGAAACCGGGGCGCGCAAATCCGCCGCCGGCGAATTCCGCGCCGTGGAAAAGCTCATGCGCAAGGATAAGCGCAAAGCCAAATCGGGGGGCCGCGTAAAGACATGGCGCCGGCATTGAAGCGCCGTTGCCGCCAGTTTACATCATCCCAACAACCTTCATGAAAGCATCACCATGACCAAGAGCCTTCCCAAACGTAAGCTCGGTTCCTCCGGTATCGAGGTCTCCGCGATCGGGCTGGGCTGCATGTCGCTCTCCGGCATTTACGGCAAGACCAGCGATGATGACGGCATCGCGCTCATTCACGAGGCGCTCGACCAGGGCATCACCTTGCTCGACAGCTCCGACGCTTACGGCGCGGGCCACAACGAGGAACTGGTCGGCAAGGCGCTCAAGGGCCGCCGTTCGGGCGTCGTACTGGCGACGAAATTCGGCAATCTCGGCGGCCGCGACGGCAAGTTCGCCGACGGCCGGCCGGAATTCGTCATCGAGTCTTGCGAGAAGAGCCTCAAGCGGCTTGGCGTCGACGTGATCGATCTTTATTATCAGCACCGCATCGATCCGACCGTGCCGATCGAGGACACGGTTGGCGCGATGGCCAAATTGCTCCAGCAGGGCAAGGTGCGCGCGCTCGGTATCAGCGAAGCGAGTCCGCAAACCATCCGCCGGGCGCAAGCGACGCACCCTCTCGCCGCAGTGCAGAACGA
Source organism: uncultured Alphaproteobacteria bacterium (assembly GCA_963761185.1). Classification (GTDB taxonomy): domain Bacteria; phylum Pseudomonadota; class Alphaproteobacteria; order Rhizobiales; family Xanthobacteraceae; genus BOG-931. The sequence goes on along the minus strand of CAVXFY010000009.1, from coordinate 675,031 downwards.
ATTCTCGCTGCTCTATCGCGCCGATGCCGACGAGACCTTGGCGGTGACGCGCAAGCTCAACATCGCCTTCGTCGCCTATTCGCCGCTCGGCCGCGGTCTCTTGACCGGCGGGGTGGAGCTCGCGGAAACCGATGCACGCCGTCGCCATCCGCGCTTTTCCGGCGACAATCTCGACAAGAACATTTCGCTCGCGCAGCGCCTCGAAGACATGGCGCGGCAGAAGAAGTGCACCACGGGCCAGCTTGTTCTTGCCTGGCTGTTGGCGCAGGGCGACGACATCGTGCCGATACCCGGCACTAAACGCAAAGAACGGCTCCGCGAGAATATCGGCGCGCTGTCGGTTCATCTGAGCGACGCCGAGATCGCGCAGATGTCGGCGGCGTTCCCGATCGGCGCCGCGGCCGGCTTGCGTTATCCGGAAGCGCAGATGAAGAGCGTCTATGTCTGACGCCTTCCTCGCCGGCGCATTCACACAATCATCGTAACGGGCGCGCAATGCAAACAGTGACGCTGGGCCGCAACGGGCCGGAGGTTTCGGTTCTCGGGCTGGGCTGCATGGGCATGTCGCCCGGCATCTACGGCGCGGCGGACGATGCCGAAAGCATCGCGACGCTGCGCGCCGCCGTCGACGCCGGCATCACGCTGATCGATACCGGCGATTTCTACGGCATGGGTCATAACGAAATGCTGATCCGCCGCGCGCTCGACGGCGTGCCGCGCGCGCGTCTGGTCTATTCGGTGAAATTCGGTGCGCTGCGCGAGCCGGGCGGCGGCTGGGGCGGCAACGATGGCCGGCCGCAAGCGGTGAAGAATTTTCTCAGCTATACGCTGCGCCGGCTCGGCACCGACTACATCGATATCTACCGCCCGGCGCGGCTCGATCCCGCCGTGCCGATCGAGGACACGATTGGCGCCATCGCCGACATGGTGCGCGCCGGCTACGTCCGCCATATCGGGCTTTCGGAAATGGGCCCCGAGACGATTCGCCGGGCGCATGCGGTGCATCCGATCTGCGATCTGCAAATCGAATATTCGCTGATGAGCCGCGGCATCGAATCGGCGATCTTGCCGGTGACGCGCGAACGCGGCATCGCGATCACCGCTTATGGCGTGCTGTCGCGTGGCATCCTGAGCGGACGCGTTCCCGCAGCCGACAGCAAGAGCGATATCCGCGTCATCCGCATGCCGCGTTACGCGCAAGGCAATGTGGAAAAGAATTTGCGCCTCGTGCAAGAACTCGGACAGATCGGCAAGGAGAACGGCGCAACGCCGGCGCAGCTTGCGATCGCCTGGGCGCGTTCGCGCGGTGCGGACATCGTGCCGGTGATCGGCGCGCGCCGCCGCGGGCAGCTTGAGGAAACGCTCGGTGCACTCAAACTGTCGCTCACGGCCAACGATCTCGCGCGCATCGATGCGGCGGTGTCGCCTGAGCTTACTTCCGGCGCGCGTTACGATCCGACGCAAATGGCGCATCTCGACAGCGAAGCGCGGCATTGAGCGCGAAAAGTGTGTTGGGCAACCGGTTCAGTCGCCGCCTTGATGTTCCCGTCGGTTCCGATTTTCCAACACGATCTTGAATAAACGCAGCGTCTTGGGGTTATACCCGCCGAGACGATCCTGCCATGCCGGGATATTTGCCGGGATATATGGCCATGACATCGCGCCGCGTCATATTGCCGATCCTTGTCATCGGCTTCGCAGCGGTGCTGGCGTCCAGCGCCAGTGCCGCGACCAAGATCAAACAAGCGAAACATATCGCGCCGGCTGGCGGCGCGGCGGCATCTTGCCGCGGCGGCAACCTCTTTCCCTGCGGTCCGGTCTACAACGGCACCGATTATCTCGGCAGCGATCCCGATCCGTTCATTCGCATGATGATCCAGCGCGACCTCGGCGCGAAATACGGCGGCGAGAGCTGAGGCGGGCGCGCCAATTCAGCCGTCACTTGCGCGACCGGACCGATCGATGATGGCAGTTCTGGGCGCCATCGCGCGGCGGCATTGCGCTATACGCATGCATTGAGGAAATTGTCGGAGGCGACCGGCCGCGCTAAGATCGCTACGGCGAAGATGTCACTTTGCTTCGCGGGTCCGCCGCGATTGGAACAAGCGTCACGCAGATGGCGCGGTAATGAAGGCTGGGAGGATATCATGTGGATCGCCTTGGTGATCACACACGGACTTTTGGCATTTCTCTTGCTCGGCGCCGTCACCCATCAAGTCGTCAGCACTTGGGCGCCGGCGCGCGCGGGAGCCGCGAGTTTCGTGGCGCGCTTCCGTGCCGTGGGTTCGGCGAATTATGCCAACGCCATCATCGTGCTCTATCTCGTCACGGCGGCTTTCGGCTCTTGCATCTATACCAATTACCGCATCAGCGCGCGGTTGACGCTCGAACAGGGCCATTACTGGAAATCGTTCGGCGCGTTCGAGATCAAGGAGCACCTGATCGCGATCGGCTTGGCGACCCTTCCGGCCTATTGGTATTTCTGGCGGCAACCGCTCGACGACGCCGATTCATCGACGCGGAAGGCGCTGACTGCGCTGTTGGCCTTCATTGTCTGGTGGGCCTTCCTCGCCGGACACGTCGCCAACAATATCCGCGGCTTGGGTACGTGAGCGGTTCGCACATGAGCAGCGTGAAAAGCTCCGGCACGAGAGGTTCGCGCGGTTTCCGCACCTTCGCCGTCACTTTCGCCGCGGTTTATGCCGCCGCCTATTACGTCGTCCTGACCAATAACTGGCCGCTGTTCTCTTATGGGCCGGCGGTCGGCGAATGGACGCTGTTCAATCATGCGGCGTCCGACGGGCCGACCATGTACTGGTACGGCTGGATCGTGACCTCGGCGATCGTGGCGGCAGCTGTGGGTTTGATCGCAAGCTTCTTGCCGGAGAATTTCGGCCGCAGGCTGTGGTCCGGCTTCGCCTGGCTCATCCCGGTCTGCGCCATCGCGGCGATCATCCATCTGCTCGGCGGCTACTTCACACATTGAGGTTTTGGGAATGGCGTTGGATCGTCGCTGGCTGTCTGTCGTTTTCTTGGCGGTTGCGGCGGTTGCGGTATCGACGCAGCCGGCGCGCTCCGGCGGCGTGAATTTCGGCGAGGACAGCGACGCCAACGACGGGCCGTCCTATTTCGGCTTCGTGCGCGATGGCGACGGCTCGCCCGTGAGCGGCGCGCGGGTGACGGCAGCGCCGCAAGCCGGCGGTTCGCTCGTCACCCGGTCGAACAGCATGGGCATCTACAAGATCCCGGGCTTCGCCAAGGAGATCGATCCCAAGACCGTCGCCATCTCCTGCACCAAGGACGGCTATGCCCAATCCAACGTGGTCCGGCGCGGCCAGGCCGACGTCAAGGACCCGGTCGAAGTCGATTGCACTTTGCAGAAGCAGTAAGCATGAAACCCGCGTACCTCATCGCGGCGGCGCTTCTCTGCATCGCCATTCAGGCAACTCCTGGTCTGACTGTACAATGTCGCGCGCAGGGGCTGACCGGCTCCGTCAGTTCCGCCGAAGAGGGCGCGATGGAGGGCGTGCTGGTCAGCGCGCAAAAAGACGGCTCACCGATCACCGTGACGGTCGTCAGCGATGCGAGCGGCCATTTCCGCTTCCCGGACGGGCGGCTCACGGCGGGACATTATGCGCTGCGCATCCGCGCCACCGGATACGAGCTTGCCGGTCCGCAAGCCGTCGATCTCGGCGCGGCGACGGCGGACATAGCGATCAAGCTGCGCAAGACCGCCGATCGCGCGGCGCAACTGACCAATACCGAATGGTTTATGAGCATGCCGGGAACGGCGGCAGAGAAGCGGCCGCTGATCGAATGCATGAGCTGCCACAGCTTCGAACGCATCGTGCGTTCGACTTACGACGCCGACACTTTCGTTCCCGTGCTCAAGCGCATGGCGCAATATGCCAACAACACGATTCAGGCGCGGGTGCAGTCGCGCGTCGCCGCGCGCGACGTCAATGACGATTCCGTGCGCAAGCTCGCGTCCTATCTGGCGACGGTCAACCTGTCGCGCGGGCGAACCTGGAATTACGAATTGCAGACTCTGCCGCGGCCCAAGGGCCGCGCCACCCATGTCGTCATCACCGAATACGGTCTGCCGGGTAAAACGATCGCGCCGCACGACGTGCGCACCGATCGCGACGGCCATGTCTGGTATTCGGACTTCGTCGAGAATTTTCTGGGCGAGCTCGATCCCAAGACCGGAGCGGTGACGGAGTATCCGATCCCGGTGTCAAAGCCCGCGTTCCCGACCGGCACGCTCGATCTCGAACCGGATGCCGACGGCAATCTGTGGCTCGCCTTGATGTTTCAGACCGGGCTCGCGCGCTTCGATATGGCGAGCAAGACATTTCAGATCTTTCCGCTGTCTGCCGCTCTCAACGACGACGCCATGCAGCAGTCGATGGTGATGCCGGCTGGCTTAAAGGCCGACGGCAAGGTGTGGACCAACGACGTCGCCCGGCAATCGATCATGCGGCTCGATCTGAAAACCGGCGTTTACGAACGCATTGACCCGTTCGCGTTCCTCGGCAAGGGCCCATGCGCCCTACGGCATGGCGGCGGATCAAGCGAACAATCTCTATTTCATGGATTTCGGCGGTGAAGCGGTCGGCCGCATCGACGCCAAGACCGGCGCGCCGACGATCTTTCCGACGCCGACCGAGAAATCGCGGCCGCGCCGCACCATGCTCGACAGCACGAGGTCTGTGGTTCACCGAATTCGCCGCCAACAAGCTCGCGATGTTCGACATCAAGACGGAAGCGTTCAAGGAATGGGACGTGCCGACGCCGCACACTTATCCGTATGACGTGTTCCACGACAAGAACGGCGAATTATGGAGCGGCGGTATGGCGAGCGATCGCGTGCTGCGCTTCGATCCGCAAAGCGGCAAGGGGATCGAATATCTGTTGCCGCGGCCGATCAATATCCGACGCGTCTTTGTCGACAACACAACCGATCCGGTGACGTTCTGGGCCGGCAATAATCACGGCGCGGAGATTTTGCGGATCGAGCCGCTGGATTAGAATTCAGCGCGAGGGAAGGTGTCATGACCAAGCAATCCGTGCTGACCGCCGCGGCCGCCGGCGCGCTCCTGATTGCCGGTGCAAACATCAGCTGGCCGCAGACCGCGCAGCCGTCGCCGCCACCGCCGCCCGTTCCCTACACGATGACCATGGGCGACATGATGAACACGCTGGTGCAGCCGCGCCACTTGAAGCTCGGTGTCGCCGGCCATGCCGGAAATTGGCGCTCTTGCGGAATATGCGCTGGTCGAGATCCGCCAAGCCTTTGCCGGTATCGTCAAGGCGCAGCCGAAGTTTCGCGGCTATCCGGTCGCCGATCTGGTCGACGCGGCATTGAAAGCGCCGCTCGCCGCCGTCGACGACGCCATCAAACAACAAGACCCGCAGAAATTCGCCGCCGCTTACGACCAGCTGACGCAAGGCTGCAATGCCTGCCATGGCTCGCTCGATCATCCCTTCGTGGTGATCAAGGTGCCCGATGCGTCCGCCTTTCCCAATCAGGAGTTCAATGCGCATCCCTAGGGCGTTGGCTCATGAACGCGCAGGCGGGTCCGGTTTCGGGGTGCCGGCTCAAAGCGGACGTCCGGACGTGATCGGGCCGCGGCACCTCTTGATGCTGTGGACGGGTGCGCCGGGAGACCGGCAAGAGGTAGACGGTGGAAGTCCGTCACGGTGAAGGAGTAGCGAACCGCACTGGCCCCGAGTGATGCGCGGGTTGTCCGCGAGGACAAACGTGAAGCGTTCACAGGGGAGGGCGCAGGCGAGGTATTGAGCGGCGTAAGACAAGTTCGGGGTGCTGATGTTTTCCGTCCCACAGAAGGCAACACGGCTGGTGTCGATATCGCAAGACACACGCCGACCCCGCGTCGTCGTAGACCCTGGCATGCGCAGAAGCCTTTTGCACGGGAACCGGGAGATCTCCATCGCCGCCCCCGCCAGTCGTGGCCGGGACGTTGTCGGGAAGGCCGGAGGCTGTAGCCGACGATGAGCGCGACGGAGAAGTCGGACCTGCCCGAAGTAGCAAAGAAGCGAGCGAACAAAGCGGCCTCGGCTGCGGCGGAGCTCGTGGAGCGAAGGGGCGGGGCCAAGGAGAATGCGGAACTGCAAAGCACGGTCCGGACGCAGAGCCGGGCAGCCGTGTCACAAGCGCAGGCCCGCATACGAGAAGCCGTCATCAGGAACAGACAGGACAAGCTGACGGCGCTCCTGCATCACCTCACCGTTGACGTTTTGCGGGCGAGCTTCTTCGGTCTGAAGAAGTCCGCCGCGCCGGGTGTCGACGAGGTGACGTGGAGCGAATACATGGAAGGCCTCGAGGAAAACCTCTCGGGCCTCCACTCTCGCGTTCAAACGGGAGCGTATCGAGCGCTGCCATCGCGCCGGACCTACATTCCGAAGGCAGATGGCAGACAGCGGCCGCTCGGCGTCGCTGCCGTAGAGGACAAGATCGTCCAGGCAGCGGTGGTGGCGATCCTGACGCCGATCTATGAGTCGGAGTTCCTGGGCTTCAGCTACGGGTTCCGGCCGAAGCGCAACCAGCATCAAGCGTTGGATGCACTCGCGTTCGGGATCGGCAGGCGACACATCAACTGGGTGCTCGACTGCGACGTACAATCCTTTTTCGACAAGGTCAGCCGGGATTGGCTGATCCGTTTCGTCGAGCATCGGATTGGCGACCGCCGAATCACCCGGTTGATTGCCAAATGGCTGACGGCAGGCGTGCTCGAAGATGGACGCGTGATCGAGACGGAGGACGGGACGCCGCAGGGCGCGGTCATCAGCCCGCTCTTGGCGAACATTTACCTCCATTATGTCTATGATCAATGGGTCCACCAGTGGCGGCAGCGATGCGCCACCGGCGACGTGATTGTCGTGCGCTACGCGGACGACTCTATCGTTGGCTTCGAGCATCGGCACGAAGCGGAGCAATTCCTTGCCGATCTCAAGGCGAGGCTCGCTCGTTTTGGACTGAATCTTCATCCCGATAAGACGCGGCTCATCGAGTTTGGTCGGCACGCGATTGCGAACCGCCGCGCTCGAGGCCTCGGCAAGCCGGAGACGTTCGACTTCCTGGGGTTCAAGCATTATTGCACGGCCCGGCGGGATGGCAGCGGCTTCGTGCTCGGAAGGAAGCCGATGGCCAAGCGCATGCGAACCAAACTTCGGGAGATCAAGGAGCAGCTCATGGTGACCCGCCACGACGGGATCGATGGGCAGGGCAAATGGCTTGCTCAGGTCCTGCGCGGCTGGATGGCCTACTATGCTGTGCCGATGAGCGGCTCAGCGATCTCAGCATTCCGTCATCACGTGATCGAACGTTGGCATGGCGCGCTGGTGCGTCGAAGCCACAGACGTCGACTTACGTGGACGAGAATGAAGACGATCGCTGACCGGTACCTGCCGTTCCCACGCATCCTGCATCCGTGGCCAGAGAAGCGGTTCCTCGTCACCATCCAAGGTGGGAGCCCGGTGCGTTAGCAGCGCCCGCCGGGATCTGTGCGGGGGGCGGAGAGTAATCTCCGTCCCTACCGCGACCGCCCGCTCCCGGCATCGAAGTGCCAAAGGGTGGTTGCGTTAAAGCGAACCACATTGAGGGGAGCCGTCCATGGGCGAGGTTAGCACGATTGGTCTCGATATTGCGAAGGCTGTGTTCCAGGTGCATGGGGTCGACGGTGCGGGCGGGGTAGTGATCCGCAAACGTGTGAGTTGCGCGAAGATGCTGGAGTTCTTCGCCGAGCTGCCTCCGTGCCTGGTTGGGATCGAAGCCTGTCCGTCAGCGCATCACTGGGGCCGCGAGCTGACTGGACTTGGCCACACGGTGAAGCTGATGCCGCCGAGCTACGTGAAGGCCTATCTCAAGCGCAGCAAAAACGACGCGAACGATGCGGCAGCGATTTGCGAAGCGGTCACGCGGCCGTCGATGCGGTTCGTCCCGATCAAGACCAAACAACAGCAGACAGCCTTGATGCTGCACCGGACCCGGCAATTGCTGGTGCGCCAGCGCACGATGCTGAGCACCGCGCTGCGCGGGCACCTGGCCGAACTCGGCGTGGTGTCGGCGAAGGGCCGCAACGGGACGGGAGAACTGCTGCGGATCATCGCCGACGCCGAGGATGGCCGGATTCCCCCCGCCGCCCGCGGCATCCTCGATGTGCTGGCGCGGCAGTACAGCGCGATCGGAGCCGAGATCGGATCCATCGACAAGAACATCCTGGCTTGGCATCGCGCGTGCGAAGCGAGCCGGCGGCTGGCGGAGATTCCGGGTATCGGCCCGATCGTCGCCACGGCTCTGGTTGCCGAGATTGGCGACTGGAAGGCTTTTGCATCGGGGCGCAACCTTGCCGCCTGGATCGGGTTGGTGCCCAAGCAGCATACGACCGGTGGCAAGGACAGGCTCGGCAGCATCACCAAGCAGGGCAATCGATACCTGCGCTGGTTGTTGGTCGTCGGCGCGACGGCCGTCATCCGTTATGCACAGAAGCACGGGACCAAGAACCGGCCATGGCTCGCACGATTGATGGAACGACGGCGCGTCGAAGACGATGGCCAATTGCGCGCAGATCATGGCGGAGGCCGCCAATCACAATCAGATGCAGGCGGACACGACCGCGACCGCGTCGGAAGAGGCGACGAAAAATGTCAACACCGTCGCCATGGCGTCGGAGGAAATCGCGCAATCGGTTGAACAGATTTCCCATCAGGCGCGGGAATCCGCCGACATCGCCCGCCGGGCGACTACGGAAGCAAAGTCGATCATAGCGACGGTGGAACGCCTGGCGGCGACGGTCGGGCAGATCAACAGCGTCAGCAATCTCATTCGCGACGTCGCGGCGCAAACCAATCTGCTCGCGCTCAATGCGACGATCGAGGCGGCGCGTGCCGGTCCGGCTGGTCGCGGTTTTGCCGTGGTCGCGCAGGAGGTCAAGACGCTGGCGTCGCAGACCGAGAAGGCAACCGGCGACATTACGCAGCAGATTTCCTCGATCGAGGGAACGACGACGAGCGTGGTGCAGGCCATTCAAGCCATCGCCGGCACGATTGGCCAGCTCGACGAAAATGCCACTGAAATTTCGGTGGCGGTGCAGCAGCAGGATGCCGTCAGCAAGGAGATCGCCCGCAGTGCCAGTGCCGCGGCTGAGCGCACCCGCGAGGTGTCGGCGAGCGTCGTGCAGGTTTCCGACGCCGCGAGCAAGACCGGTAAGGTTGCCAATGCGGTGCTCAATGCCGGCAGCGAACTAGCGGCCAAATCCGGCAGATTGTGTGCTGAAGTCGAGCGCTTTCTGGCACAGGTCCGGGTAGCGTAGTGCCGATTCCGGTGCGAATCGTGGTCACAGCTTGCGTGAGATGCCGCAAGGAAATACAAGTAGCAGACTGAGCAACTTGCCGCGAGTCGGTTCTTCTTTTGGCGCTCGGAGATCAGGTGTGCCGCCGACCATATTGCAGTGCATGAGTCTCTCCTGGCCCTTAGCGGAGGCGTCAGTCGATGGCTTGTCGCGGCGGCTCTTGGGGGACAGAGCGGACTTTGACCGGCTTTCCGCAAAGATCACGCCGCACTAAAAATTTCACGCGAAAGCCCCGAGCGCGCCGCGCAAAATCTCGCGCGACGGTTCGGAGCCGTCGACGAGGCGGAGCGTTCGCCGTTTGATTTTCCAGCCCGCGGCGGTGCGCTTGAGCTCCCAGCGGTTCGTCAGCACGCGATGGATGTGATAGCCGCGCGAGGCGCCGTGATTGGGCACCTCGACTTCGTCACCGGATTTGTTCGGGGTGAGAATTTGCAGATAGGAAATGACGACGGCGTCGTCGCCCGTAATCGTCACATGCGGCAGGCCGGTGAAATGGGCGAGCCCGCCGGCGATCGCCGCCTGATGGCCGGGGCTCGCCAACAGTGCCGCCATCGCCTTGTTGCCGCTGGTGCTGGCGAAGCCCGGGCCGCGGTCGAACACCCCGTCCTCGGCATAAACGGCCTCCGCGTAAGCCGAGGCGCCGGTATCGGCGCTGGGCGGATGGCCGGCGATCAGGTTGTAGATGTCGAGCCGGTCCTCGATGGCGCGAAGGCGTTGTTCGAGCGTTGCTTCCTGGTGTTTGGGATCGGTCGTCATTCTATCCCCCCGCAATGTGATTTTTGCCACAGGCTGGCTAGATTATTGTCAGGCCCTTGGTCCCGGGGCTTTATGTCCGCCCGGAATTTGGCATTCTTCCGCCGGTAAATCAGGGGGTATTTCATGAGGTCCGGCGGCGGTTTCAATCGCCGTTCTTTCCTTATTGGGGCGAGCGCGGCGGGCGGCGGCTTGGCGCTCGGCTTTGCCATTCCGTTCGGGCCGCAGCGTTCGGCCGTCTCGGCGCAGGCCCAGGCCGCCCCTGAAATCACCTGCTGGCTAACCATCGCGCGCGACGACACGGTGACGATCCGCGTCGCCCATTCCGAAATGGGGCAGGGCGTGCTCACCGGCCTCGCCATGCTGGTGGCGGAAGAGCTCGAATGCGACTGGTCCAAGGTCCGCACCCAACTGGTGTCGGTGACGGAAAATTTGCGCCGCAACAATGCCTGGGGCGACACGTCCACCGGCGCCAGCCGTTCGATCGCCTCGTCGCAGCTTTATCTGCGGCAGGCCGGCGCCACCGCCCGCGATATGCTGATCACTGCCGCTGCGGCGCGCTGGAACGTGCCGGCGGCGCAATGCACAGCATACAATAGCACCATCACGCATAAACCGAGCGGCCGCACGCTGAGCTACGGCGCGGTTGCGGAAGATGCTGCCAGCGTCGAACCGTCGACCGACATCAGGCTGAAGGCGCCCACCGACTGGAAACTCGCCGGCACGCCGCGAAGCGGCTCGACGTGCGCGACAAGGTCACCGGCCAGCCGGTCTATGCGATCGACGTGCGGCTCCCCGACATGCTCTACGCCGCCATCGTGCATTGCCCGGTGTTCAGGGCACGCCGAAGTCATCGACGAAAGTTCGATCGCCGGCATGAAAGGCGTGCGCCGCGTCGTACGCATGACGGACGCGGTGGCGGTGGTCGCCAATTCCTGGTGGCGCGCTAAATGCGCGGCCGACGCGCTCAAAGTGACTGGGACGAGCGCGGCAATGGCGATCTCTCGAGCGCTTCGATCGCGCAATTGGTGCGCGGCGGGCTCGACGCGCAGACGCGCAAGTCGGCCACAAGCGCGGCGATGCCGCGTCGGCGCTCGGCGGCGCCGTCAAGCGCATCGAGGCCGATTACGGCGTGCCGTTCCTCGCCCACGCCACGATGGAGCCGCAGAACTGCACCGCGCATGTGAAGCCCGGTAGCGTCGAGATCTGGGCGCCGACACAGGATCCGGCGACCGCGGTCGCGACCGCAGCTATCGCCGCCGGTGTGACCAACGATCAGGTCACCGTGCATCGCATGATGCTTGGCGGCGGTTTCGGCCGGCGCGCGCCGATCCAGGAATATGTCCGCGCAGTCCGTTCTCATCGCCAAGGAAGTCGCGCAGCCGGTCAAGCTCGTCTGGACGCGCGAAGAGGACATCAAGCACGATCTGTATCGGCCCCTGAGCATGGCGCGGCTTTCAGCCGGTCTCGACGCCGACGGCATGCCGGTCGCTTTGACCATCCGGCTTGCAGGTCCCTCGTTCGTGGCGTCGCTGGTGCCGGCTTTTATCCCCAATGTCGTCGACCGGACTTATATCAGCGGGCTCGGCGACGAGATGGGCTACGACCTGCCGAATTATCTGGTCGATTACGCCATCCGTTCGACGCCGGTGCCGCTCGGCGTGTGGCGCGCCATCAACTACACCCAGAATGCGTTCTACAAGGAGAGCTTCATCGACGAGATGGCGCATGAAGCGGGGATCGATCCCTATCTCTATCGCCGCAAGCTGCTCGCCAAGAGCCCGAAGGATCTCGCGGTGCTCGACGCCGCCGCGAAGAAAGCGGATTGGGAAACACCGCCGCCGCCTGGCGTGTTCCGCGGCATTGCGCTCAGCCGCGCTTGCGGCTCGTATTGCGCGCAGGTGGCCGAGATTTCTTTCGATCGCGGCAAGCTTCGCGTGCATCGCGTAGTGTCGGCGATCGATCCAGGCTTATGCGGTCAATCCGCTCTCAATCGAAATGCAGACTCAAGGCGCGGTGGTTTATGCGCTGACGGCCGCGCTCTATGGCGAGATCACCATTGCTAATGGGGGCGCCGAGCAATCGAATTTCGACAGCTATGAAATGCTGCGGCTGGCCGACGCGCCGCGTGTCGAGACGGTGGTCGTGGCGAGCGGCGGATTTTGGGGCGGCGTCGGCGAGCCGCCGGTGCCGCCGCTCGCGCCCGCTTTGTGCAACGCCATCTTCGCCGCGACCGGCCGGCGCATCCGCTCGCTGCCGCTGAAGAACCACGATTTTCTTGCGATCTAGAAATGGCGGTAAGTCCTTGCCCTTTTGAGACGGCGCTGGCAGCAGCGCTAAGTTGCCATTGATTGCACGCCCAAACGGTGCTTGAGAGGAATTCGAAGTCAAGGACGACCTATAGGCCGCAGAGCGCCCTATAGGTCGCCGCCGAAGGCGGTACGCTTTGCGCATCCTTGAGTTCGAATTCCCTCAGGCAAAATGGCGGACGTGCAATCAATGAAGAAATCTGTCTTCGTCGCGCTTGTATTGACGTGCGCCGCGATCACGTCCGCGAAGGCGGACGAAGGGCCGGGCGATTGCCTCGGCGTCGATTTCGACGTGGCGCACCCGGTGACTATCGCGAAAATCGCCGCCGACAAGCCGCGCACTTATTTCTTGAAAAGTGCCTATGACGATGCCGTCTGCCCGGCGGACAGCGATGCCTGCCGGCAAAAAGCCTATCTGATCCCTGGCGATCTCATCCTGCTCGGCAAGAATTTTTCGGACAAGACCAGTGCTTCTTACACCTGCGTCGCTTATGAAAAAGCCGAGCCAAAAAGTCGCTGGTCGAGCGGCTGGCTGCCGACGGCAAGTTTCACCAAAGTGCAGCCGGCGCCTGCGCCGTCACGCGCGGATTGGCTCGGCCATTGGACGCATGCCGCGGGCGACATCGACATCACCGGCGCCAAGGAGGGTGGCAAGGATGGCGTTACCATTCACGGCGAAACTTTTTATCAGGCCGCGCAGAACGTCCATACCGGCGTCATCGATGCCGTCGCCAAACCCGAGAACGGGCTTTTGCAATTCGCCGACGACGGCAGCGTGGCCTTCGATAAGGCCAAGGACAATGCGGAATGTCTGGTGCGGATGCAGCGTACAGGCGAGCTCCTTGTCGTCGAAGACAACAACGGCTGCGGCGGCGTCATGGTGACGTTTACCGGGTTTTACAAAAGGAAGTGACCGGGTCACCTTCGCCCGAATAATTTTTCCAGGAAATCGAAGGGGCCGTCGCTCTGCTGATTGTTCTGCGCGTTTTGCGGATAACCCGGTTGGTAGCCGGGCTGGTAATTCGGTTGGCCATAGCGGTTGGTCGCAACCGGCGCGCCGACCGGTGCGGGTGGCTGCAGGCCGGTCTGCGGGTTCGCACCGAACCAGCCGCCGGTTTCGAGGCCGGGCAGCGCCGCCGGCGCGACGCCCTGATGCGCGACCCGCATGAAGCGGCTCCAGATCTCCACCGGCAGGCCGCCGCCGACGGCTTTCTTGGTCGGCGAATTGTCGTCGTTGCCGAGCCACACGCCGGTGACGAGATGCGAGGTGTAGCCGATGAACCAGGCGTCGCGGAAATCCTGGCTGGTGCCGGTCTTGCCGGCGGCCTGCCAGCCCGGGCAGGTCGGCGCCGCGCGCGGTGCCGGTGACCAGCGTCTGCTGCATCATCGCGTTCATCATGCCGACATAGCGCGCATCGACGATGCGGCCGAGCGGCTGCGTCGGCGCGTCGTAGAGCGTCTTGCCGTCGCGCGGTGCGGATGCGCTCGACGACATGCGGCGTCACCGCGAAGCCGCCATTGGCGAATGTCGCATAGGCCGACACCATCTCGAGCGGCGACACTTCCGAGGTGCCGAGCGCGATCGAGGCGTTGGGCTCGAGCATCGAGGTGATGCCGAGCCGGTAGGCGGTGCGCACCACGGCGGCCGGCGCCGACTTCGAGCGTCAGCCGCACCGACACCGTATTGAGCGAATTGGCCAGCGCCTGCGTCAGCGTCACCGGCCCGACATATTGCGTGCTCGAAATTTTCCGGCTTCCAGCCTTTGACCTGGATCGGCGCGTCGTCGCGCACGCTGTCGGGCGTCAGCCCGTGCTCGAGCGCGGTGAGATAGACGAAGGGCTTGAACGACGAGCCGGGCTGGCGCTTGGCGTCGATGGCGCGGTTGAATTGGCTCTCGGCGTAATTGCGGCCGCCGACCATCGCGCGCACCACGCCGTCGGGCGTCATGGCCACCAGCGCGCCTTGCGCCGACATTGAGCTTGTCGCCCTTCTGCGCCAGCGTGTCGTCGAGCGCTTGTTCGGCCGCGCTTTGCAGCGCCGGATCGATCGTGGTCTCCACCACGATGTCCTGTCGAACTTGCCGATCAGGTCGTCGACCGCGTCCATCACCCAGTCGGCGACGTAATTGACCGAGCCGCCGCCGGACGGCTGCACCGCGCGCGCCGGATGCAGCGAGCGCCGCTTCTCGGCATCGGCGATGATCATCTTCTGCTCGGCCATGTCGGCGAGCACCATCGCGGCGCGGCGTTCGGCGCCGTCGGGATTGTGGTTCGGCGCGAGCCGCGACGGCGATTGCACGAGGCCCGCCAGCATCGCGGCTTCCGGCAGCGTCAGGCTGCCGCGCCGACTTGCCGAAATAGCGTTGCGCCGCGCCCTCGACGCCGTAGGCGCCGGCGCCGAAATAGACGCGGTTGAGATAGAGCTCGAGGATCTGCGCCTTGGTGAATTTGTGCTCGAGCCAGAGCGCCAGCACCACCTCCTGCACCTTGCGCGAGATGGTGCGCTCCTGGGTCAGGAACAAATTCTTGGCGAGCTGCTGGGTGATGGTCGAGCCGCCTTGCGAGGCGCCGCGACGCAGAATGTCGGCGCCGATGGCGCGCATAATGCCGAGCGGGTCGATGCCGAAATGCGAGTAGAAGCGGCGGTCCTCGATGGCGACGAACGCCTTCGGCACGTAAGCCGGCAATTCGCTCAGCGGCACCGCGGCGCCGCCCATGTCGCCGCGGGTGGCGAGCGTCGCGCCGTTTAAGCCGAGGATGAGGACCGACGGCGGGCGCTTGGGGATTTCCAGCGACTGGATCGGCGGCAGATGCACGCCGATCCAGACCAGCGCGCCGATGCCGGCGATCACGCCCCACAGCAAAAGCACGAAGCCCCAATAGACCATGCGGGTAAAGCCGGAGCGGCGTTTGCCGCTTTTGCGTTTTTTCGGTTGGCGCGGCGGGCTCGATTCGCGGCGGCGGCGAGCGGGTTCGGCGCGGCCCCCGGCGCGCTCGTTAGGCGGACCGCCGGTGCGGTCCTGCGGGGTCAGCCGAAGATCGAGGCTAAAGCCGCCTGATTTCTTGCGTCCCTCTCGCCACGCCATAACCCGTCCCCAGCGCGAATTAGGCGCTGGAATCACGGTAAAGCGCGGCATTTAAGGGGCGGTTACTGGGCCGGATTCGGTGATGATCGGGCGCGATTGGGGCCGCTCCGTCCCCTCAGCTCAGCATTGCTGCAGCGGCATAGGCCGGAGCGGCAAAAAATGCCATGTGAGGTGCCTCTCGGATCGGGCCTCTTCCATGACGCTTCCCTCTGATCGTGCCGTTCCGGCAGATCCCGTCATTGCGCCATCCGCGCCCGCCGACCGCGGCGCGCTGGCGCGGCCGTCGCCGCTCGGATGGCTGGCGCACCGCGCCTGGTCGTCGGCCTGGACGCTCCTCTTCCTCACCAATCTGTTCTGGGCCGGCAATATCGTGATCGGCCGTGCCGTTGCCGGGCGCGTGCCGCCGATCACGCTCGCCTACTGGCGCTGGACTGGCGCTTTCTGCATCGCCATCGGCTTCGCCTGGCCGCATCTGAAAAGGGATTGGCCCGAACTTCTGCGGCATTGGCCGATGCTGTTGCTCCTCGCCGCGACCGGCATCGCGACCTACAACACCATGAGCTATATCGGCCTGCAGTACACCACGGCCTTGAATGGCCTTCTCTTGCAATCGGCGCTGCCGGTGATCGTTCTCTTGTGGGACTTCGGCCTGTTTCGCGTGCGGCCGAGTCTCTGGCAGGTGCTCGGCGTGGCGCTATCGCTCTTGGGCGTGCTCGCCATCGTCAATCAGCTCTCATTCGCCGTGCTGGCGCATGTCTCCGTCAATGTCGGCGACCTTTGGATCCTCGGCGCCTTGCTGGTCACGGGACTCTATACGCCGCTGCTGCGCCGGCGGCCGGCGATGCACCCCTTGAGCCTTCTGGTGACCTTGATGGGCATCGGCTCTTGCATGATCCTGCCGTTCTATCTGTGGGAAGCCGGCAACGGCGCGACCATTCGCGGCGGGCTACCGTCCTATGCAGCGATCGCTTATGCCGCGGTGCTGCCGTCCTTCATTGCTTATCTGTTCTTCAATCGCGGCGTCGAACTGATCGGCCCCGGCCGCGCCGGCCAATCGGCACATTTGATGCCGGTTCTGGGCGCGATCCTCGCCGTGCTGTTTCTCGGCGAGCACTTCCACCTCTATCACGTGGTCGGCATCGTGCTGATTGCCGGGGGAATTTTGCTGGCGAGCAAGATATCGCCGAAGGCTTCCGCGAAACTTTGATGCCGCGGTTTACGCCGCTTTGCCTTCCGCCGGCGTCGTGAACAGCGCCAAGAGCGGCCGCTTGATCGCGGTCTGCCGCGTTGGCGCGGTGATCTGCGCGCCGAGAAGATCGGTGACATAGAACACGTCGACCACGCGCTCGCCGAAGGTCGCGACGTGGGCGGAGGCGATGTTGAGATTGAGCTTGGACAGCGTCGTGGTCAGCTCGTAGAGCAGGCCCGGCCGGTCGAGGCCGGTGACTTCGACCACGGTGTAGCGGTTCGACCATTGGTTATTGATGGTGACTTCGGGCTCGATGGCGAAGGCCTTGAGGCGGCCCTTGGGCGGCGCGCGCTTCGCCACCACGTCGGGCAGTTTGAGTTCGCCGCGCACCGCCTTCTCGATCGCGTCGCCGATGCGCGCGGCGCGGCGGCCTTCGTCCTCGTCGTGCTCGAATTCGCGCGACACCGCGATGGTGTCGAGCGCGAGCCCGTCGGTCGTGGTGTAGATCTGGGCGTCGACGATATTGGCGCCGGCAAGCGCACAGGCGCCGGCGATGATCGAGAGCAGCCACGGATGATCCGGCGCGAACACCGTGAGCTCGGTGACGCCGCGCGCCGCGTCGAAGCCGACGCAGGTCGCCAGCGATTTTGCCGGCTGATTCGATGTCGCGCACGAAGCGGGCATGGGCCACTTTGTGCGGCAGGTCGACTTTGAGCCAGTAGGCCGGATAATGCCGCGCGATATAGGCGTCGAGCGCATGCGCCGGCCAGTCCTTGAACTGGGCGCGGAATTCGGCCTGCGCCATGGCGACGCGCTGGGCGCGGTTGACCTCGGAAAAGCCGCCGGTGAGCACCGGCTCGGTCTCGTAATAGAGCGTGCGGAGTAATTGCGCCTTCCAGCCGTTCCAGACACCCGGGCCCGACGGCGCGGATATCGGCGGTGGTGAGGATGGTCAGCAGCTTCAGCCGCTCCAGCGACTGCACCACGGCGGCGAAATTCTCGATGGTCTTGCGGTCCGACAAATCGCGCGATTGTGCCACCGTCGACATGACCAGATGCACCTCGACCAGCCAGGCGACGAGTTCGGTGTCGGCAGCGTTCAGCCCGAGCCGCGGCGCCAGCCGCCGCGCCAGCCGCGCACCCGCGATCGAGTGATCCTCGACGCGGCCCTTGGCGATGTCGTGCAGGAACAAAGCGACGTACAGCACGGTGCGGTGCTGCGGCTGGATCGTCTTGATCAATTCGTTGGCGAGCGCGAATTCCGGGTTCTCGCCGCGCTCGATCTCGTTGAGCACGCCGATGCAGCGGATCAGATGCTCGTCCACCGTATAGTGGTGATACATGTTGAACTGCATCATCGCGACGATGCGGCCAAACGAATGGACGAAGGCGCCGAGCACGCCGGCTTCGTTCATGCGCCGCAGCACGATCTCGGTGGCGTTCTTCGAGGTCAGGATTTCGAGAAACAGCCGGTTGGCTTCCTTATCGTCGCGCACATCCTTGTCGATGAGCTTGAGCGAATGCGTGGCAACCCGCATCGCTTCGGGGTGGAACGCGAGATTGTGCTTCTGCGCCAGATGGAAGATGCGGATGAGATTGACCGGATCGCGGCGGAACACGTCGGCGCGCGCGATATTGATGCGGTTATTGTCGACGACGAAATCGTCGGATTCGCTGAGCTTCTTGCGCGCCGGCGCCGCGCGCCAGGTCGAGCGCCATGCCGTCAACCGGCTCAAGACCGGCGCCGGCTTCGCCTGGCGCTCCTCGAGCCCGGCGCACAGAATCGCGGTGAGATCGCCGACATCCTTGGCGATCAGGAAATAGTGCTTCATGAAGCGCTCGACGTCGCGCAGGCCGGGATGCGCGGTATAGCCAAGCCGCACCGCGATATCGCGCTGGATGTCGAACGACAGCCGTTCTTCGGCGCGGCCGGCGAGGAAATGCATGTTGCAGCGGACCGACCACAGAAAGTCCTCGCAGCGGCGGAACAGCTTGAACTCGTCGCGGTCGAACACGCCGCGCGCGATCAAGCCTTCCGGCTCGCGTACGCGATAGACGTATTTGGCGATCCAGAACAGCGTGTGCAGATCGCGCAAGCCGCCTTTGCCGTCTTTCACATTGGGCTCGACCAGATAGCGCGACTGGCCGGCGCGGCGGTGGCGCTCCTCGCGCTCGGCGAGCTTGGCGGCGACGAATTCCGGCGCCGAGCCCTGCGCGATTTCCTTGTCGAAGCGCGAGGTGAGCTCGTCATAGAGCTTCTTGTCGCCGAGCAGATAGCGCGATTCCAATAAGCTCGTGCGGATGGTCATGTCCGCCTTGGCCTGGCGGATGCATTCGGAGACCGAACGCGAGGCGTGGCCGACCTTCAGCCCCATGTCCCACAGACAGTAGAGCAGCGCCTCCGCGACCGACTCGCTCCAGGCGGTCTGTTTGTAGGGCAGCAAAAACAACAGATCGATATCGGAGCCCGGCGCCAAGAGGCCGCGGCCATACCCGCCGGTCGCCACCACCGTCATGCGCTCGGCCTCCGAGCGCACTTGCGGCGGATAGAGCACGGTGCTGGCGAAGTCGAACAGGATGCGGATGATCTCGTCCTGCATCTGACACAGCCGCTCGGCGCAGCGGCGGCCGTGGCGATCCTTCAGCAGCAAGGCTTCGGCGCGCGCCCGGCCTTCGGTCAGCCTCGCTTTCAGGCGTTGCGCCACGGCCGTGCGCAACTCGCGTTCGCGGCCGTCATAGGCCTTGGCGAGTTCGCGAAGCTCGGCGGCGGTCGCTGTGGGATCGATCAATTCGTCGGTATCGGCCGCCGCAGGCGACGCGGATTTTGGCGCAGATTTTTGCGTGTCGAGCATCATCGCCTTACGAGATAGCGGAGGAGGGGTTAACTGTCATCGCCTGCGCCGCCGGGTTCCCATAATTGGTGTTCACGAAACAGGGGAAAAGCGCGATGCGACCTTATAGATAGATAATTCTACGAAATGGCAAAAACGAGGTATTTGTTTCTAATTGACGCCGTATCTGGCGTCTCCTAAAGAAAAAACATATTGTAGGGAGGGTTCTCATGCTGTCTCGCCGTGGATTCCTTGGCACCGCTATTGGCACCGCTGCCGGCTCAGGCCTTGTTTCGCTTGCGCTGCCGCGGCTCGCCCGCGCCGCCGACAAGCCGTCGGAAATCCGCATCGACTGGGCGACCTACAATCCGGTCTCCATGGTGCTCAAGCAGAACGGGCTTCTGGAAAAGGAATTCGCCAAGGACGGCATCGGCGTGCGCTGGGTGCAGTCGCTCGGCTCCAACAAGGCGCTGGAATTCTTGAGCGCCGGCTCGATCGATTTCGGCTCGACCGCGGGCTCGGCCGCGCTGCTCGGCAAGATCAACGGCAATCCGATCAAATCGATCTACGTTTATTCGCGTCCCGAATGGACCGCCTTGGTGACGCGCAAGGATACCTCGATCAACAAGATCGAAGACCTTAAGGGCAAGCGCGTCGCGGTGACGCGCGGCACCGATCCGCACATCTTCCTGGTGCGGGCGCTGCAATCGGTCGGCTTGAGCGAGAAGGATATCGTGCCGGTGCTGCTGCAGCATCCCGACGGCAAGATCGCGCTGATCCGCGGCGACGTTGATGCCTGGGCCGGCCTCGATCCGATGATGGCGGCGGCGCAGGTCGAGGACGGCGCGCGGCTGTTCTATCGCAACAAGGCAGCCAATACCTACGGCATCCTCAATGCGAGCGAAGACTTTCTGAACAAATATCCCGATCTCGCCAAGCGCGTGCTCGGCGTTTACGAGGACGCGCGTAAATATTGTCTCGGCAATTACGATGCCGAGAAGAAGGTGTTCATGGACGTGACCAAGCTGCCGGAGGCGGTGGTCGACATCCAGCTCAAGGAGCGCACCGAGCTCACCTTCAACCGCATCGGTCCCGAACAGCGCGACACTATCCTGCAGGCCGGTCTCGCTTTGCGGCAGGCCGGCGTGATCCCGGGCAGCGTCGACGTGAAGAAGACGCTCGACGATCTGGTCGACGATCGGTTCGTCACGGCGGCGTGATCGCTCCTTCTCCCCGCATGCGGGGAGAGGTGAATCGGGCAATTGCATTTCCCGGTACCGCCATGTCTCCTGTGCTCATGACGATCGTTGCGGAAGGCACCCGGATTACTGAACAGACGTCCGGAACCCCATCGGAGCGAAGCTGGGCGCGCCTGACTCGGCCGGCGCTCGGGCTGCTCCTCCCGGTCACGCTCGCCGTAACCTGGGAAATCATCGTCCGCATGGGCTTGGCGAGCGGGCGGCTGGTGCCGCCGCCGTCGGTGGTGTTCACGACCTTTGTCGATCTCGCCAAGGCCGGCGATCTGCAGCGCGACACGCTGGTGACGCTCGGCCGCGTCGCTGCGGGTTTCGGCTTCGGTGTCGCAGCCGCCACCATTGTCGGCGCCGCAGCCGGCTATTCGCCGCTCGTCCGGCGGCTGCTCGATCCGACCCTGCAGGCTTTGCGCGCGATCCCATCGATCGCCTGGGTGCCGCTGTTCATTCTCTGGCTCGGCATTTTCGAAGCCTCGAAAGTGACGTTGATCGCGGTCGGCGTATTCTTTCCGGTCTATCTCGGCCTGATGGGCGCGATCCAATCGGTCGACCGCAAGCTCGTCGAGGTCGGCCGCGCCTTTCGGCTGTCCGATGTCGAGATGGTGTATCGCATCCTGCTGCCCGCGGTGCTGCCGGCTTATGTGCTCTCGTTGCGCTCGGGGCTCGGGCTCGGCTGGATGTTTGTCGTCGCCGCCGAATTCATGGGCGCGTCCGAGGGGCTCGGTTATCTGTTGATCGACGGCCAGCAACTCGGCAAGCCGGCCGAGATCGTCGCCGCCATCGTCGCCTTTGCTATCGTCGGCAAAGCCAGCGATTGGCTGATCGCGCTTGCCGCGGCGCCGTTCCTGCGCTGGGAAGATGTTGTTCGTTCCGAGTAGGACCGCTTGATGCTTGTGCTCGAACGCGTCGGCAAGACTTATCCCAATGGCGTGCAAGCGCTGGGCAGCGTGTCCCTGAATGTCGATCCGGGCGAGATCGTCGCTGTGATCGGCGGCTCGGGCTGCGGGAAATCGACCTTGCTGCGCGCCATCGGCGGGCTCGATCCGGCAAGCGAAGGCGCGGTCATGCTTGACGGCGAGCGCATCACTGCGCCGCACGAAAAGATCGGCATCATCTTTCAGGAGCCGCGGCTTCTGCCGTGGCTGAAAGTCGCCGACAATGTCGGCTTCGGCCTGCGCAAGCGGCGCAAGCCGGAACGTACGCAGCGCGTCACCGCGGCGCTTAAGCGCGTTGGGCTCTCCGATAAAGCCGCCATGTGGCCGCGCGAACTCTCCGGTGGTCAGGCGCAGCGCGTCGCCATCGCGCGTGCGCTCGTGCCGCGGCCGGAAGTTCTGTTGCTCGACGAGCCGTTCTCTGCGCTCGACGCCTTCACCCGCGCCGATTTGCAGGATCATCTGCTCGATCTGTGGGCCGACGCCACGCCGACTTTGATTCTCGTGACGCACGACGTCGACGAGGCTATCGTGCTCGCCAACCGCGTCATGGTGATGTGCCCGCGCCCCGGCCGCATCTTTGAAGAAATCGCCGTCGACCTGCCGCGGCCGCGCGACCGGCAATCCGCCGCCTTCGATTTCGTCAAACGCCGCGTCCTCACCGCGCTCGACCGTTCGCTCGCGCGCACGGTGACTGACGCCGCGGAAGAGCCCAAAGCCGAAGCCGGCGCGGCGATGTGGTGGTAGGGTTTGCCGCACTGTCATCGCCGGGCTTGTCCCGGCGATCCCGATTGATTAGGCACGGTGCTCAATTCATCGAGATAGCCGGGACAAGCCCGGCTATGACGCGTTGATTGCAGGGAGTGAGCAATATGGACGCCGCCGGGCTGCGGGCGCTGCAAGCGCCGATCAAAGAGCGCTACAAGGCCGATCCCAAGGCCGGTTTCATCACGCTCAAAGCCAAGGGCACGCTCGACGATTCGAATATCGCCTGCAAGGTCGAGACCGGCCGCGCGTTGGCGGTCGCGGGGCTGCACCCCGCCACTGGCGGTTCGGGCATGGAACTCTGCTCGGGCGATATGCTGCTGGAGGCTTTGGTGGCCTGCGCCGGCGTCACGCTGAAAGCCGTCGCCACCGCAATCGAAATTCCGCTCAAATCCGGCACGGTTTCGGCCGAAGGCGATCTCGACTTCCGCGGCACGCTCGGCGTCGCCAAGGAGGCGCCGGTCGGCTTTGCGCAGATCCGTTTGCGCTTCGATGTCGATACCGACGCGCCGGCCGACAAGCTCGATCAATTGCTCAAGCTCACCGAGCGCTATTGCGTCGTCTATCAGACGATCAAAAGCGGCCCACCGGTCGCGGTGACCATGCAGCGCGCGTGACAGCGAAAAGCCAGAAAATCATGAGTGCCCAATGACCGGCGTCGTCGCGCTCGATCATCTCTTGCTTGCCATGCCGCGCGGCAAGGAAGCCGAAGCGCGCGCGTTTTACGGCGGCCTTCTCGGGCTTGCCGAGTTGAAGAAGCCGTCGAACCTCGAAGTGCGCGGCGGTGTCTGGTTTGCGCTCGGCGCGCAGCAGCTTCATCTCGGCGTCGAGAAGGATTTTCGCCCCGCGCTTAAGGCGCATCCGGCCTTTCTGGTGAGCGATCTCGGCGGCTTGCGCGCGCGTCTCGAGCAGAACGGCTACGCGCCTTATGAGGACGAGCCGCTCGCGGGCTACAGGCGCTTCTATGTCGCGGACCCGTTCGGCAATCGGCTCGAGCTTATGGAGCATGATCCCGAAAAGTGGAATCCGGTTTTCGGAAAAGATCATGCTCAAACAAAAGACTAAGCCGGTCGCGCGATAGTGTCGCCCGAACTCATATTCTGGTACGGCCTGGCGCTGAAAATGGCGCTGACGGCGCTCGTCGTCGTCATCACTTCGGTCGCGGTCGAGCGCAGCGGGCCATTCATCGGCGCGCTGATCGCGTCGCTGCCGACGGCGGCCGGCGCGGCTTATGTCATCCTCGCCTTCGAACATCCGCCGAGCTTTATTTCGACCAGCGCCATCGGCAGCCTCGCCACCAGCGCTGCGGTCTCGATCTTCTCCGTCGTTTACATCATTTTGGCGCAACGCCGCGGGCTGCTGCTCAGTCTCGGCGTTGCGCTTCTCGTCTGGTTCGTCGTCACCGCCGTCTTTCGCCTGATCGATTGGACGCCGCTGACCGCCGCTATGCTCAACGCCGTCGTGTTCGGCATCACCATTCCGCTGAGCTGGCGCTATCGCGCGTCCGGGCCGCCGAAGAAATTCTTGCGCACGCCCTATGATATCCCGCTGCGCGCCATGGCCGCTGCCATCGTCGTCGCCGTCGTCACCACGGCGAGCTATCGCATCGGCTCATTCGCCTCCGGTATGTTCGCGGTATTTCCCATTGTCATGTGCAGTTCGATCGTCATCTTGCATCCGCGCGTCGGCGGCAAGGCGACGGCCAGCATGCTGGCGCATGCGCAAATCGCGCTCGTCGGGCTCTCGCTCGGCTTTATCGCCGTGCACTATACGGCCGTGCCGCTCGGCTCGTGGTGGGCCTTCGCCATCGGCCTCTCCATCTGCATCGCCTGGTGCGGCATGTTGTTTCTGGCGCGGCTGCGGACGATGAAGCGCGCGCAGAGAGCTACGGCTTCGTCGCCAGCCGCGCCTTAAGCGCATAGAGCGCTTCGAGCGCCTCGCGCGGCGACATTTCGTCGGGATGAAGCGCATCGAGCGCCTCGACCAGCGCGGTGAGCGTGGCGTCGGCTTGCGGCGGCGGCGCGGGGCGCGCGGCGGCGAACAGCGGCAGATCGTCGATCAGCCGCCGCGTCGGCGACGTGCGGTCCTCGGCTTCGATCTGCGCCAGCACGATTTTGGCACGCTCGATCACGCTCGGCGGGAGGCCGGCGAGTTTCGCCACCTGGATGCCGTAGGAGCGGTCGGCGGCGCCGGCGACGACTTCGTGCAGGAACACGACGTCGCCCTGCCATTCCTTCACCCGCATGGTGGCATTGTGCAGCCGCGGCAGCTTTGCCGCGAGCGCCGTCATTTCGTGGAAATGCGTTGCGAACAACGCGCGGCAGCGATTGTCCTCGTGCAGATGCTCGATGGTCGCCCAGGCGATGGAGAGCCCGTCGAAGGTCGCCGTGCCGCGGCCGATTTCGTCGAGGATGACGAGCGCGCGCTCGCCGGCCTGATTAAGGATCGCCGCCGTCTCCACCATCTCGACCATGAAAGTCGAATGCCCGCGCGCCAGATCGTCGGCGGCGCCGACGCGCGAGAACAGCCGGTCGACCACGCCGATATGGGCGGCCTTTGCCGGCACGAAACTTCCCATCTGCGCCAGAACGGCGATCAGCGCGTTCTGGCGCAGGAAGGTCGATTTGCCCGCCATGTTCGGGCCGGTAATCAGCCAGATGCGGCCGGCCGCCATCTTGGTAGATGCGTGCTGGGGAGGAGATAGATCGCAATCATTGGCGACGAAGGGACCGCCGTCGGTGGCGAGCGCCTGTTCGACCACCGGATGCCGGCCGCCGGCGATCGCGAAGGCCAAGCTATTGTCGACCTCGGGGCGGACGTAATCGCGCTCGACCGCGAGCGCCGCGAGCGCGGTTGTGACATCCAGCATCGCCAGCGCCCCGGCGGCCTCTTTGATCTCGGCGCTGGCCGCGGCAACCGAGGCGGAGAGGCGTTCGAAGACTTCAAGCTCGAGCGAAAGCGCGCGTTCGGCGGCGGTGGCGATCTTGGATTCAAGCTCGCCGAGCTCGGTGGTGGTGAAGCGCACCTGTCCGGCGGTGGTCTGGCGATGGATGAACGTCGCGTTGAGCGGCGCGGCCAGTAATTTCTCGCCGTGCTGGGCGGAGACATCGACGAAATAGCCGAGCACATTGTTGTGCCGGATCTTCAAGGCGCGAACGCCGGTCGTCTCGGCATAGCGCACTTGCAGCGCGGCAATGACGCGGCGGGATTCGTCGCGCAAGGCGCGTGCCTCGTCGAGTGCCGGCACATAGCCCGCGCGCACGAAACCGCCGTCGCCGCGGAACGCCGGCAATTCGTCGGCGAGCGCATTGGCAAGCTCAGTGGCAATGCCGGCATCGGGCTGCCGCAACGCCGCGACCGCCTGCACAAGCTCGCGCGGAATCTCTTTCATCGCTTCAAGCCGCGCGGCGAATTCCGACGCGGCCAAAATCCCGTCGCGGATCGCGGCGAGATCGCGCGGGCCGCCGCGGCTGACGACGATCCGCGCCAGCGCGCGGGCGAGATCGGGCACCGCTCGCAGCCGCGCGCGCAAATCGGAGCGCGCGGCGCTGTCGCCAACAAAGGCGCCGACGATGTCGAGCCGATGCGCGATCTCTTCAGGATCGGTCAGCGGCGCGGCAAGCCGCTGCGCTAGGAGCCGCGCGCCGGCCGATGTCAAAGTGCGGTCGATGGCGGCAAGCAGCGAACCGCGCCGCTCGCCGCCGATGGTGCGGATGAGTTCGAGATTGCCGCGCGTCGCCTGGTCGATGGCGAGCGTCGCGCCGGCGGCTTCGCGCGCAGGCGGCGACAGCGGCGGGCGTTTGCCAAGTTGCGTGCGCTCGATATAGGTCACCGTGGCCGCGGCGGCGGTCAGTTCGAGGCGCGAGAACGCGCCGAACGAGGCCGTCGTCGCCACGCCGAAAAACGCAGCAAGCCGCCGCTCCGCGGTCGCGCCGTCGAACACGTCGCGGGTCAGCGGCATCACCGCCGGCAATGTGCGCAACAGCGGCGCCAGCTCGGCGTCGGCATAAAGCGCATCGGAGACGACGATTTCGCCGGGCTCGATGCGCGCAATCTCGGCGCCGACGCCGGAGCGCTCGCATTCGGCGACGCGGAATTCGCCGGTCGAGATGTCGATCCAGGCGAGCGCGAAACGGTCGTCGCCGGTGGAGGCCCGGGAGCGCGCGAGTGCCAACAGATAATTATTGCGCGTGGCGTCGAGCAGCGAATCTTCGGTGAGCGTGCCCGGCGTCACCAGCCGCACGACGTTGCGGCGCACCACGCTTTTGCCGCCGCGCTTGCGCGCTTCGGCCGGGTCTTCCAGCTGTTCGCAGACGGCGACGCGGTGGCCGAGCGCGATCAGCCGATGCAGATATTCGTCGGCGCGCTCGATCGGCACGCCGCACATCGGAATGTCGTTGCCGAGATGCTTGCCGCGCTTGGTCAGCATGATGCCGAGTGCGCGCGAGGCCGTCTCGGCATCGTCGAAGAACATCTCGTAGAAATCGCCCATCCGGTAGAACAACAGGCAATTCGGATTGGCGGCTTTGATCTCGATATATTGCTCCATCATGGGTGTTACGCGAGCGACTTCGTCGGCCGTTTTCGGCGGCACGCTGGCCGGCGTCTCTAGCGCGCGTTCCGGTTCGTCGGTCATGATGGTGCGTGCCGCGTCCATGCGGGCGGACGCTAGCAGATGGCCGGTGCGGTTTCACCGCCCCGATTTCAACGCTCCCCAGCTGAAACGGCAAAAGTGGAACGGGCGGGCCATTCTGTCGCCTTGGCAATATCGGGCAAAGGGAGGATGATTGCAGCTGCACGCCGCTCAAGCGGCGACCGAAGCCGCATCAGCGGCAAACCTACATGCAGTGGGTGGCAGTAGGTGAAGGAGGAAGTGCAATCCAGAAATAACACCATCCAAGGAGGGAATGACCATGGTAGCTGTGACCGATGTCAATTATGCGCTCACGCCAGACCAGCATACCCGCGAGCTCCGTCGCGCCGTCGTCGCGGCGACGGTAGGGACCACGATCGAGTGGTACGATTTTCTCCTCTACAGCACGATGGCCGGCCTCGTTTTCGGCAAGCTGTTTTTCCCGAACGAGGACCCGCTCACTGCGACGCTCAACTCATTCGCCATCTATTTCGTCGGCTTTGTCGCGCGCCCGATCGGCGCGTTCATCTTCGGCCATTTCGGCGACCGGCTCGGCCGCAAGTCGACGCTCATCATTACTCTGCTGCTGATGGGCATTTCGACATTTCTGGTGGCTTTCCTGCCGGGTTATGCCGTGATCGGCATGTGGGGCGCGGTGCTGCTCACCGTTCTGCGCCTGTTGCAGGGCATCGGCGTCGGCGGCGAATGGGGCGGATCGGTGCTGTTGTCGATGGAATGGGCGCGTCACAATGGCGAACGCGGCTTCCTCGCCTCGTGGCCGCAATTCGGCGGGCCCGCCGGCTTGGGTCTGGCCAACCTTGCCGTTCTCATCTTCAGCTGGGCGTCGGGCGATCAATTTCTTGCCTGGGGCTGGCGCATTCCGTTCGCCTTCAGCATCGTTCTGGTCGGCATCGGTCTGTGGATCAGGCTTCGTATCCTGGAAACGCCGGTGTTCCGCAATCTCGTCGCCGAGAACAAGATCGAGCGGGCGCCGATCGCCGAAGTGTGCCGCAAGCAATGGGGCACGATCATCCTCACCGCACTGGCGCGCACGTCGGAGCAAGGCCCGTTCTACATCTTCACCGCCTTCATCTTCGCCTACGGCACGACGACCTTGCATGCGTCGCGCGATCTGTTGCTGGCCGGCGTGCTTGGGGCGGTTTTCCTCTCGGCGATCACCATTCCGCTGAGCGGCTATATCTCCGACATCATCGGCCGCAAGAAGATGTACATCATCGGCGCCGCGACCATGGGCGTGTTCGGCTTCGTCTATTTCGGCCTGATCGACACCGGCTCGTCGACGCTGATCTTCATCGCCATCGTGCTGTCGCTGATCCCGCATGACATGCAATACGGGCCGCAGGCGGCGCTGATCGCCGAAAGCTTCACGCCCCGGCTGCGTTACAGCGGCGCGTCGATCGGTTATCAGCTCGCTTCGATCACCGCGGGCGGCCCGGCGCCCTTGATCGCAACCGCGTTGTTTGCCGCTTATAAATCCGGCACACCGATCGCGATCTATATCCTCATCACCGCGATCATCTCGATCGTCGCGACGATGTTCCTGAAGGACTATACCGGCAAGGACGTCTCGGCCGAGTACGACGCGACCGACGTCGACCGCGCGGCGGCGTAGCCTGATACCAATAACCCTCCCCCGCTTGTGGGGGAGGGTAGGGGGGTCTGAGGCATTCCCGCATGTGAGAGCGGCGAACACTTGCCCCCTCCGGCTTCGCTTCGCTCGCCTCCTCGCCCGCAAGCGGGGGAGGACAAATATTACTTCACCAGTTTCTTGCCGGTGACCGCTTCGAGGTTCTTGTAGAACACCTTGTCGTGGGTGGTCTTGTCCATCTTCAGCGACTCGAGGATTTCCAAGGTCACCCGCGGAAACAGCGTGCCGCCTTCCGGATCGAACGGGCAATCGGAAGCGAACACGATCTTGTCGATGGGGAAAAATTCCATGCCGGCTTTGGTCGCCGGCACCGCGGTGAAGGCTGCGGTATCGGCCCAGAAATCCTGCTTGAAATAATCGAGCGGGCGCTTCTTCAGGCTCTTGCGCAGCGACACGTAATCTTCGTCGGTGGTGCGCGATCCCATCACGTCGTTGCCGGGACCGATGCGGCCTTCCAGCATCGGCACGATGCCGGCGAAATGGTGGGTGATGATTTTCAGGTTCGGATGATTGTCCATGATCTTGGAATAGACGAGCCGCATCATGGCGCAGGCGGTTTCATACGACCAGCCGAAGGTCCACCAGATCTCATAGAGCGACTTCTTTTCGTCGATGTAATCCGGCATTTCGGCGCCGCGCGCCGGATGGATCCAGATCGGCGCGCCGAGCTCGTTCATCTTCTTCCAGAACGGCAGATATTCCGGCCGGTCGATCGGCTTGCCGGCGACATTTGTGTAGATCTGCACGCCGAGCGCGCCGTTCTTGAGCGCGCGTTCCGCCTCTGCAACGCCGGCGTCGGAGGCCGCAAGCGACACCTGCGCCACCCAGCCCGGGAAGTGATCTTTTTCCTTGGCGATCAGTTCGGCGAAGCCGTCATTGATGATCTTGCAGAACTCGTCGATGTCTTTCGGCGACTTGGCGAACTTCTCGACCGGCGGCTGCGGATAGGACAGGATCTGCTGATAGTCCTTGTGGCCGTCCACAATCTTCTTGCGCACGTTGAGATCGAACAAAGCCGGGAGCGAGCGGATGCGCTTGCCCATGTCCTTATAGTCGCCGGCGACTTCGTTGAGCTTGGTGAAGAATTTTTCCGGAAAAAAGTGGGTATACGCATCAACACGCATCGGCGTTCATCTCCTTTGTGGCGGGCGCGTTCTAGCATATCCGCGCCGCGGGGCGGCAAGAGAAGCGAAGCGCAGCTAAGCCCCCGGCGCGGTCCTTGCGCTATGTGCCATGCGCCAGCCGCGCGACGACCTCCGGCGGAATGGGCTGCCCCTTGATGCGCTCCGGGTCGGCCGGATCGGGAGCGACAAAAACGCGCGTCTCAAAGCCCTCGACCGACACTTCGCCGGCTTTCATCAGGCGATGCTCGATCTTGATGCTCGACTTGCCGAGCCCGGCAACCGACGTCTCGATTGAAACCCTGTCGCCGAAGCGGTTGGGGATACGGAAGATGGCGCGGGTTTCGACGATTGGATGGCCGATGAATTTGAAGGCCTTGAGATATTCGAACTTGCTCATGCCGATCGCGGCTTCCATCATCTCGGTCGTCGACGTGTCGAACATCGCGAAATAGCGCGGATAGAACACGATGCCGGCGGGGTCGCAGTCGCCCCATTCGATGCGGAGCTGCCGGGTATTGCTGAACATCTTGGTCATCGCGGCGCCGTTTATCGTGGCGCCATGCGGAGCGCGCCGTCCAGCCGCACCACTTCGCCGTTAAGATAGCGGTTCTCGATCATGTGCCGGACCAGGGCAGCATATTGGGGCGGTTGCCCAAGAAGCTTTGGAAATGGCACCGAGGCGGCGAGGCTTTGCTGGGCTGCCTCCGGCAGCGCATGCAGCATCGGCGTGGAGAAAATTCCCGGCGCTACGGCGGTGACGCGGATGCCGAACTGGGCGAATTCGCGCGCCGCCGGCAGCACGAGGCTGACAATGCCGCCCTTCGAGGCGGCGTAAGCGGCCTGGCCGATCTGGCCGTCATAGGCCGCGACTGAAGCGGTGCAGACGATGATGCCGCGCTCGCCGTCCTGCATCGGCGCGAGATTCTGCATCTGCGCCGCGGCAAGCCGCATCACATTGAACGTACCGATCAGGTTGATCGCGATGACGCGGGAGAATTCCTCGAGCGGCATCACGCCGTCGCGGCCGACGATGCGCCGCGCCGGACCGACGCCGGCGCAATTGACCACGATGCGCGCCGGGCCGTGATCGGCCGCCGCCGAGGCGACGGCTCTTTCAGTTGCATCACTACTCGTCACGTCGCAGTCGACGGCAATGCCTTTGATGTCGATCGCCACTTCGGCGGCGGCCTTCTTGTTCACATCGAAGATCGCGACCTTGGCGCCGGCCTCCGCCAGCATGCGGGCCGTCGCGGCGCCGAGGCCGGAAGCGCCGCCGGTAACGATCGCGGCATATCCCTTGATGTCCATGCTTTACTTCTTCCCGTTCTCGATCACGAGTGCAATACCCTGACCGCCCCCGATGCAGGCCGAGGCGATGCCGTAGCGCCCGCCGCTGTTGCGTAATTCCCGCGCCAGTGTGACGGCGAGCCGCACGCCGGTGGCGCCGAGCGGGTGGCCGATGGCGATGGCGCCGCCATTGACGTTGAGCCTTTCCTCATCGAGGCCGAGCTCGCGCGCGCAGGCCATCACTTGCGCACCGAATGCTTCGTTGATCTCGAAGCGATCGATGTCGGAGAGCGTAAGCCCGGCGCGCTCGAGCACCGCCCGGATCGCCGGCACCGGGCCGATACCCATGATATCCGGCGGCACGCCGACCGCGGCCACGGCGACGAGCCGGGCGAGCGGTTCACGTCCGTGCTTCTTCGCATACGCCGAGGATGAAACCAGCGCGGCCGCCGCGCCATCGACGATGGCCGACGAATTGCCGCCGGTCTGCACGCCGCCAAAGGCCGGCCGGATCGCCGCCAGCGCCTCGACCGGAGAGGGGCGGACGTGGCTGTCGGCCGCGAACTCGCCCTTGAGCCTGATGCCGCGCGGCCGGTAGCGGTCCCGCTCGAATGTCTCGGATTTTACCGGCGCGATTTCGCCGGCAAAGAATCCGCGGTGCTGCGCGGCGATGGCGCGGGCGAAACTGCGCGCGGCAAATTCGTCGACCTGCGGCCGGGTGATCTGGTACTGCCGCGCCAGATTCTCGGCGGTGTCGCCCATGCTGGCGTTCGGCGCGGGATCGAGCAGCGCTTCCCAGAGAAAATCCTTGAATTCGACCTGGCCCATGCGAAAGCCGTTCCGATGCGTATAGGCGGCAATCGGGTTGCGACTCATCGATTCGGTGCCGACGCAAAGCACGAGCTCGGCGCGTCCGAGCGACGCCGCG
Source organism: uncultured Alphaproteobacteria bacterium (assembly GCA_963761185.1). GTDB lineage: Bacteria > Pseudomonadota > Alphaproteobacteria > Rhizobiales > Xanthobacteraceae > BOG-931. Next base: position 642,898 of record CAVXFY010000009.1, on the reverse strand, counting down.
TCGGCGGCCTGGCTCAAGACTTCGATGCCAGTGCCGCAGACGCGCTGCACCATATGCGCCGGCGCCTCGACAGGCACGCCGGCATAGAGCCCGACATGGCGCGGCAGCATGTAGGCGTCGAAGCTCGCCTGCGCCATGGAGCCCGCGATCACGGTGCCGACGTCGCGCGGCGGCAGCTCCGTCCGCGCCAGCACTTCGCGCGCTACCTTGATGCCGAGATCGATCGGCGAAATACCGGCGAGTGCGCCGTTGTAATCGGCAAATGGCGTGCGGACGCCGTCGAGCAGAACGGCGTCGGCGAATGTGGTTCCCACTCCCGCCGTCATCACGCTTCCACAGGCTTGATGACGATGACGCGCGACGAGGGCTTCGGCGTGTAGAGCTCCTCGACCGCGGCGGCGCGATGATTGAGCACGGCGCGCTGGTTGATCGAGCCTTTGTCGGTCATTTCGCCGATGTCGAGCGACGGCGGCTCGGCGAGCAAAACGGCGCGGCAGACGCAGTTCGAGCTGCCGGTACTCGCCTTGGCCAGCGCGTCGAGCAGGCTTGCGAATTCGCGCCGCACCCGCGCGTCGCCGAGCACTTCCGCGGCCGGCGCGTCGGCGGCAAGACCGGGCGCAAGCTTGCGGCAAGCATCGAGTTCGGGGAACACCAGCGCCGTGACATCGTCGCGGTCCGGCCCTGCAATCACCACGTCGCGCACCAGCGGAGCAAAATGCGCGATGAATTTCGTCCGCAGCGGTCCGACGCTCACCCAGGTGCCGGTGGCGAGCTTGAAATCCTCGGCAATGCGGCCGTCGAACAGGAGGCCTTTCGCGGGATCGTCGGCATCCTCGAATTTCAGCGCGTCGCCGAGCTTATAGAAACCTTCCTCGTCGAAAGCCGCCGCGGTGAGCGCCGGCGCGCGCCAGTAGCCGGGCGTGATATTCGGCCCCTTCAGCCGCGCTTCGAGCTTGCGGCCGTTCGGCACCAGTTTCAGTTCGACGCCCGGCGCCGGCAGGCCAATATTGCCGGCATGTGCGCATTCCCACGTACAGGCGAGCGCGAGCGGCGCGGTCTCGGTCGAGCCGAGGCTCGCCAGGAAGATGATCCGCTCGCCGGTCGTGTCGGTGGCGAGCTGCTCGAGTTCGTCGCGCACATGCTGGGCGAGACTCGCGCCGGCGTAGAACAGCACCTTGAGCCGGCTGAAGAACCGCGCCCGCAAGTCCGCGTCGCCCCGCAGATAGGGCAGCAGCATCTCGTAACCCTTGGGCACGTTGAGATAGATCGTCGGCGCGATGTCGCGCAGATTGCGCACGGTGGCCTCTATGGCGCCGGGCAGCGGCTTGCCCTCGTCGATATAGAACGAGCCGCCATTGTTGAGCACCATGCCGAAATCGTGGTTGCCGCCGAAAGTATGATTCCACGGCGGCCAGTCGACCAGGACCGGCGGCTCGTCGGCCAAAAAAGTAAAGCCGGCGCGGATCATCGCCTGGTTCGCGCACAGCATGAGCTGGGTATTGATCACACCCTTCGGCTGACCGGTCGAACCCGACGTGAACAGGAATTTGGCAACGGTATCGGGTCCGACCTTGGCATGCGCCGCATCGACGGCCGGCGTCGGCTGAGCGCCGGTGAGCGTCGAGAACAGCGTTGCCGGCCGATCGCCGGGCGGGTTCGCCGTGACCGCGATTTCGACGTCGTCGGGCACCGCCGCAGCCATGGCGCGCGCGAACGCCGTTCCATTCGCCGCAAAGACCAAGCCGGGTGTCAGCGTAGCCATGATCGCTTTGAGCTTGCCGAAATCCTGCGACAACAGCGAATAAGGCACCGAGATCGGCGCATAGGGAATGCCGACATGCATGGCGGCAAGGCCAAGGAGCGCGTGCTCGATGTCGTTGCCGGACAGGATCGCGACCGGCCGCTCGGGCGACAGATCGCGTTGCAGGAGCGCCGCAGCGATCGCGCGGACAGCTGCGAGCGTTTGCGCGTAATTGAAAGTGCGCCAGCCGCCGGCCGCGTCGCGCTGGGCGATGAAGATGCGATCCGGTGCGGCGTTCGCCCAATGCACTAGGCGCTCCGTCAGTTTTTGCGGGTGCGGCGGCAATGGGTGCGGCGAGCGCAAGACGATCACGCCGTCATCGCGCTGCTCGACGGTGACGTCCGGCGCTGCAAGTTTCACTGGCCGCAGCGGCGGCGCGCTTTGCCTCGTCATCGTCGTCGCGGACGTCATCTTTAGCCGCGCGCCACTTTGGGTGCGCGCTTTTCCAAGAATGCCTTCAGCCGGGCCTTGGCTTCCTCGTCGCCCTGCGCGATGGCGGCGGCCAGCGCCTCGGCGACGAAGCCCGCCGCCGGATCGCTGCGCGCGATGCGCGGCAAGATATGCATCACGGCGAAATTGGTGAACGGCGCATTGCCGGCGATGCGGTGCGCAAGCTCGATGCCCTTGGCGAGGCCTTGACCCTCGTCGACCAGATATTGCGTGAGCCCGATGGTCTGGCCCTCTTCGGAAGACAGCGTGCGCCCGGTCAGCATCATGTCCATGACGCGCGCGGTCCCCATCAGCGGCGGCAGCCGCACCGAACCGCCGCCGCCGACATAGATGCCGCGGCTCGCTTCGGGCAACGCATAGAAGGCCGAACGCTCGGCGACGCGGACATGGGCTGCTGCGGCGAGTTCGAGCCCGCCGCCGACGACGGCGCCGTGCAGCACCGCGACCACCGGCACGCTGCCGAATTCGATGCGCTCGAAGGCGCGATGCCAGGACCGCGAATGTTCGACGCCTTCGAAGGTGTTGCGCTCGGAGAGTTCGCTGAGATCGAGGCCCGCCGAAAAATGTTCGCCTTCGCCGGCAAGGACGACGGCGCGGATGTCTTCGGGCAGCGTCGAGAAGAAAGTCTCGATGCCGAATACCATCGGATCGTCGAGCGCGTTGCGCTTCTGCGCGCGCGCAAGCTTCAGCACGGCGACCGCGCCATGCTGCTCGGCCTTCAGCGAAGAGGGTAGATCGGACCAATGCGAAGACATGACAACCTCGATAACCTCGGCGAGCGGGCGGTCAGTGCCCGCTCGGGTTACGGGATCTGGAAAACGCAACAAACCGGTCATTGGGCACCCGGTCAAGCTGGCATATGGGTTCCATCGGTTCCCGACCGCGCCGGAAACGCATCAGTTTTGTTTGCTCACCAGCGCACAGCCGCCTTCGTTCAGCGGACGAAAAGCCTGATCGGCCGGGATGGTCGCTACGAGCTTGAAGACGTCCCATTGGCTCTTCGATTCGTCCGGCGTCTTGACCTGCAGCAGATACATCGGATGCAGCGCGCGTCCGTCCTGTCGGATGGTGACATGGCCGAACAGCGGATCGTCGACCGGCGTTGCTTTCATCTCGGCGACGACGGCGCGTCCATCGGCCGGGGAGCCCACTTTGTCCACCGCCTTGAGATAATCCATGGTCGCGGAATAGACGCCGGCCTGCATGTGATTGGGCATTTCCTTCTTGGGATGCCGCTCTTGGTAGCGCATCGACCAGGCGCGGGTCTGGTCATTGAGGTCCCAGTAAAATGCGTTTAGCGCGGTAATGCCTTCGGCCGCTTTGAGCCCCAAGGCCGGCACGCTTTGCAGATCGAAAATCAGCGCGACGATCTTCTGCTTGGCGCCGAGATTGAACTCGGCCGCCTGCTTGACCGCGTTCACGGTGTCGCCGCCGGCATTGGCGAGGCCGATCACCTGCGCGCCCGAGGCTTGCGCCTGCAGTAGGAACGAGGAGAAATCACTGGTGCCGAGCGGATGGCGGACATTGCCGAGCACCTGGCCGCCGTCGGCGACGACCTCGTCGTTCGCCTGCTTCTGCAAATCGGCGCCGAAAGCGTAGTCGGCGCTGACAAAGAACCAGGTCTTTGCGCCCTGCTGCAGCAGGCCGCGCGCGACCCCATGCCCCATCGCCCAGGTGTCGTAGGTCCAGTGCACGGTATTCGGCGAGCATTTAGCGCCGGTGAGCAGCGCGCTGCCAGCGCCGGACCCGATGAAGACCTTGTTCTTGTCGCGTGCGATGTCGGCGACCGCGAAGGCGACCGCCGAATTCGGCACGTCGATGATCATGTCGACGCCGTCGACGTCGAACCAGCGCCGCGCGATCTCCGCGCCGATGTCGGGCTTGTTCTGATGATCTGCGGAGAGGATTTCGACCTTGCGGTTGGACTGCTTGGCGAAGTCCTCAGCCGCGAGCTGCGCCGCGGTCACCGATCCGGGGCCCTGAAAGTCGGAATAGACGCTCGACATGTCGTTGAGCACGCCGATGCGCAGAACGCCGTTGTTTTCGGCGCCGGCCGGGCCGCACAAAGCGGCGATCAGAACGACCAAAAGCGTTGCAAGTTTGAGCATGCGTTCCTCCCGTGATCCTGCCGCTCTCTTGGCGATCAGCGGCGCCTGTTGTCCGGCGCTCGTTCGATATTCGCGCTACGGCCATTCTGCCTGCGCGGTAATATGTTGTCATTAACAACAATCTGCGTCAAGGAGCCTGTCGCTGCGGCGAATCTGCTACAGAGGCCGGCGGAGCGCTGGAACGTGGCAGTCCCGAAACGAGCAAATAGCGAAAGGCGGGGTGACAAGCGCCGCCGGCCGGCACGGCGGCCCGACGCCGCGCCCAATGCAAGGCTGGAATTTGCCGAACTCAACGACCATATCGGCTACTTCCTGCGGCGCTTGCAGGTCGCGGTATTTGGCAACTTCATCAGGACGCTTAAGCCGTTGGACGTGCGGCCGGCGCAATATTCGGTCCTTGTGCTCGTCGCCGCCAATCCGGGCCGCTCGCAATCCGCCATCGGCCAGGCGCTCAATATCGAGCGCGCCAGGCTTGCCCGCATGCTGCACGAGTTTGAACGGCGCAAATGGATCGAGCGGCGTGCGGCGCCGGACGACCGGCGGTCGCATTCGCTCTATCTCACCGATGGCGGCGCCAAGGCCTTGGTGCGGGTCAGGAGCTTTGCCGCACGCCACGAAGCGCGAATGATCGAACTGATCGGCCGCGAACGCCGGTTGCTGCTGCTCGATCTGTTGCGTGAGTTCGGCTGAGCGCGAAGGTCTCGCCGGCCTCGATTGACCCGTTCCGCCACGGCCCCTAAATAGCCTGCACGTGCTGGAATGCGCCCAAATGGCCAAGATGGAATGGCCAAAAAACGGAACAGCCAAAACGGAGCGGCCGATGCGAGAAGTCTTTATTTGCGACGCCGCGCGCACCCCGATCGGCCGCTACGGCGGGACGCTCGCCAAGGTGCGCACCGACGACCTGGCCGCGGTTCCGATCAAGGCTCTGGTCGCCCGCAACGCCAAAGCCGACTGGTCGCGGCTCGATGAGGTCTTTTTCGGCTGCGCCAACCAGTCCGGCGAGGACAACCGCAATGTCGCGCGCATGGCGTTGTTGCTGGCCGGCCTGCCGGACAAGATCCCGGGCGTGACCGTGAACCGACTTTGCGCCTCGGGCCTCAATGCGGTGGGCGACGCGGCGCGCGCGATCCGCGCCGGCGAAATGGACTTCGCCATTGCCGGTGGCGTCGAATCGATGACGCGGGCGCCGTTCGTGATGGGCAAAGCGGGCGAAGCGTTTTCGCGCACGGCTGAGATCTTCGACACGACGCTGGGCTGGCGCTTCATCAATCCGCTGCTCAAGGCGCAATACGGCGTCGACTCGATGGCCGAGACCGCTGAGAACGTCGCCGAGGAATTCCAGGTGACCCGCGCCGATCAGGACGCCTTTGCGCTGCGCTCACAGCAGCGCGCCGGCAAGGCTATCGCCACCGGCTATTTCAAGAAGGAGATCGTCCCGGTCCAGGTGCAAAACGGCAAAGCCGGGCCCTCCGTGGTCGACGAGGACGAGCATCCGCGCCCCGACACCACGATCGAGAATCTGCAAAAGCTCAAACCCATCGCGCGCACGCCCGGCACCGTCACGGCAGGCAATGCCTCGGGCATCAATGACGGCGCAGCCGCGATCATTCTCGCCAGCGAAGAGGCGGCGAAGGCGCACGGGCTGACGCCGCGCGCGCGCGTTCTCGGCATGGCGTCCGCCGGCGTGCCGCCGCGCATCATGGGCATCGGCCCGGTGCCCTCGACCAGGAAGCTCCTGGAGCGGCTCGGCTTGAAGATCACCGATTTCGACGTAATCGAACTCAACGAGGCCTTCGCCGCGCAAGGCCTCGCGGTGTTGCGCCAGCTCGGCATCGCCGACGATTCGGAAATTGTCAATCCGCATGGCGGCGCCATTGCGCTTGGCCATCCGCTCGGCATGTCCGGTGCGCGGCTGACGCTGACGGCGGTGCATGCCCTGGAAAAGCGCCAAGGCAAGCGGGCGCTGGCGACCATGTGTGTTGGAGTCGGCCAGGGCGTGTCGCTCGCGGTGGAAAAAGTTTGAACGCATAGACGGTAATTCCGGAATGCCCCGCAGGCGCGGGGCATCACATTTGAATATGGAGAACTCTCGCGTGCCGATGTCACCCGGTTACATTCCCTTCCACCCCAACCCGTCGAAGCCGAAATACAAGCCGCTGGCGGGCGCAGTGGATGCGCATTGCCATGTGTTCGGGCCGGAGGCGAAGTTTCCTTATGCGCCGGAGCGCAAATACACGCCCTGCGATGCGCCGAAGGAAAAGCTGTTCGCGCTGCGCGATTTTTTGGGCTTCGACAAGAACGTCATCGTCCAGGCGTCGTGCCATTCCAAGGACAACCGCGCGATGGTCGACGCGCTCGATGCGGCGAACGGCAAGGCCAAGGGCGTCGCTTTCGTCGGCGAGGAGGTCACCGACGACGAATTGAAATGGATGGATAAAGCCGGCGTGCGCGGCGTGCGCTTTAATTTCATCAAGCGGCTGGTCGATTTCACCCCCCGCGACGTGCTCCAGCGCATCGCCAAGCGGGTCGACAAACTCGGCTGGCATGTCGTCGTCTATTTCGAAATGCCGGATCTGCCCGAACTCGAAGGCTTCTTCACCGAACTGCCCACCACCGTCGTGGTCGATCACATGGGCACGCCCACTGTGAAAAAGGGCGTCGACGATCCGGAGAACCAGCGCTTCCACAAGCTCATGGACAAGCACAAGAACTTCTGGGTGAAGGCGACCTGCCCGGAGCGCATGACGCTCGCCGGGCCGCCCTATGACGATGTCGTGCCGTTCGGCAAGGCGCTGGTCGAGAATTTCCCCGACCGGGTGATCTGGGGCACCGATTGGCCGCATCCCAATATGAAGAAGGAAGCGCCCGACGACGGTGTGCTGGTCGACTACATCCCCAAAATCGCAACCACGGCGGCAGCCCAACAGGCGATGCTGGTCGACAACCCGTTGCGGCTTTATTGGGGGTAGGCGGCTAGTACCGCTCATTCTCGCGCAAGCGGGAATCCAGGCCAGCTTGCAGGGATTCTAAATTATTTCCTGCGCTGACCTTCCGCTTTCGCATGACGCGCGGACGCGGGAAGGCTTACGTTGCCAAGCTTCGTCGCGCTATATATGTCAAATTAATTGGGAGAAGGCCGATGGCCCGCGAACAGCACGACTACGACGACATCCCGGGCACCTTTGTGTTCGACGCCGAACGGTCCCGGGAAGGGTTCGGCATCAATATGTTCTGCATGTCGCTGATGAAGGCGGAGAACCGCAAGGCCTTCAAGGCGAACGAGGCGGAATATCTGAAGAAGTTCAAGCTGACGCCGGAACAGACCGACGCCGTGCTCAAGCGCGACTACAACCGCATGCTGGAACTCGGCGGCAACATCTATTTCACCGCGAAGCTCGGCGCCACCGACGGCCATTCGTTCCAGCACCTGGCGGCCGTCATGACCGGCGCGACGCAGCCCGACTATGCCGACATGATGCTTAAAGGCGGCCGCTCGGTCGAAGGCAACCGTTCGCGCAGCGGCAAGAACGCGCCGTCCAAATATCTCGAGGGGGTGCCGGCGCGGAAGGCCGCCAGCAAGCCGAAGGCAAAGGTCGCCAAAGCCAAGACAAAGGCCAAGACAAAGGCCAAGACAAAGGCCAAGACAAAGGCCAAGACAAAGGCCAAGACAAAGGCCAAGACAAAGGCCAAGACAAAGGCCAAGACAAAGGCCAAGACTAAAGACAAGGCCGGCAAATCCAAACCCAAATCCAAATCTCAGAAACGGAAGTGACACCGTGGCCAGGATCATCGCAGGAATAGGTTCATCGCATGTCCCCGCCATCGGGGCGGCCCTCGACAACGGCAAGACCGAGGAGCCCTATTGGAAGCGGGTCTTCTCGGGCTTTGAGAAATCGCAAGAATGGATGCGCGAGACCAAGCCCGATGTCGCGATCGTCGTTTATAACGATCACGCCTCGGCCTTCTCGGTCGAGATGATCCCGACCTTCGCGCTCGGCTGCGCCGCGGAGTTCCCGCCGGCCGACGAAGGCTGGGGCCCCCGGCCGGTGCCGGTCGCCAAGGGCCATCCGGCGCTCGCTTCGCATATCGCACAATCCTGCATTCTCGACGAATTCGATCTCACGATCTGCAACAAGATGGAAATCGACCACGGCATGACGGTGCCGATGAACCTTCTGTTCGGCAAGATCCCGAAGGAGGGCCACTGGCCGTGCCCGGTCATTCCGCTCGCGGTCAACGTCGTCATGTATCCGCCGCCGACCGGCCACCGCTGCTTCATGCTCGGCAAGGCGATCCGCAAAGCGGTCGAATCCTTCCCGGACGATCTGCGGGTCGTGATCTTCGGCACCGGCGGCCTGTCGCACCAGATTTCCGGCCCGCGCGCGGGGCTCATCAACAGCAAGTGGGACAAGAACTTCCTCGACAATCTGTCGAAGGACCCGCAAAAGCTCGTCAAGATCCCACATATTGAGTACATGCGCGAGGCCGGCGCTGAAGGCATCGAAATGGTGATGTGGCTCATCATGCGCGGCGCGCTCGACGACAAGGTGGACGAAGTCTATCGCTTCTATACCGTGCCGGCGTCGAACACCGCGGTCGGCCATATCATTCTGGAAAACAAGGCGCGCAAGAGCGCGGGCAAGCGCAAGCCGGCGGTCAAGCACAAGCGCGCCGCGGCGCGGGCGAAGGTGGATCGCGTTCGCAGCTAACCCTGACCGTCATGGCCGGGCTTGTCCCGGCCATCTCAATTCCAGGAGCACTGTGCCCACACGATTGGGATGCGCGGGACAAGCCCGCGCATGACGACGGAGAGACGAACGATTTAGGAAATCCAAGAGGCCTATGATGAAAATTTGCGTAGCAGGACAGGGCGCGTTCGGCCAAAAGCATCTGGATGCGCTCAAGCGCATTGCCGGCGTCGAGGTGACATCGCTGGTCGGCGGCAATCAGGATTCGACCGCCGAGGTCGCCAAGAAATACGGCATTCCGCACTACACCGGCGACCTCTCCGAAGGCATCAAGCGCGCCGATGCAGTGATCCTGACCACGCCGACCAAGATGCATTTTCGCCAGGGCGAGCAGGTGATGCGCGCCGGCAAGCACGTGCTGGTCGAAATCCCGGTCACCGACAGCGTCGAGGATGCGGAAAACCTGGTGAAGATCGCCAAGGAGACTGGCGTCACCGCCATGGGCGGCCATGTGCGGCGCTTCAATCCGAGCCACCAATACATCCATAGGAAAATCGTCAAGGGCGAGCTGAAAATCCAGCAGATGGACGTGCAGACCTATTTCTTCCGAAGGAAGAACATCAACGCCGCGGGCAATGCGCGGAGCTGGACCGATCATCTGTTGTGGCATCACGCCGCGCATACGATCGATCTGTTCCAGTATCAGGCCGGCGAGACCATTTCCGATTGCTACGCGGTGCAGGGCCCGATCCATCCGCAGCTCAATATCGCTATGGACATGGGCATCGTCGCCAAGACGCCGTCCGGCTCGATCCTCACGCTGTCGCTGTCGTTCAACAATGACGGCCCGCTCGGCTCATTTTTCCGCTACATCTGCGACAACGGCACCTACAAGGCGTTCTACGACGATCTATCCGACGGCAAGGACAACAAGATCGACGTCTCCAAGGTCGACGTGTCGATGGACGGCATCGAGCTTGAGGATCGCGAATTCGTCGCCGCGATCAAGGAAAAGCGCGAGCCGAACGCCAGCCTGGCGCAGCTCCTGCCGTGCATGCATGTGCTCGGCAAGCTCGAGAAGATCATCGATCCTCAGCGCAAGGCGCACGCGTAACAATTACGGACTGTCTTTCCTTTCTCCGCTATAGTCCTTCCCAAGAAAAAGCACTTGGGGAGAATTTTTTATGCTTGCGTCTGTTCGCGTTCTCGTGGCGGCGTTTCTGGCTGCCGTTCTTTTCGCGGCGTTCGGCACGACCGTATTCGCCGAAGACGCCTATCCCACAAAGCCGGTCCATATCTACGTGCCGTATCCGCCGGGCGGTGCGGTCGATATCGTGGCGCGCACGCTTGGCGACGCGCTCGGCAAGCGCTGGAACCAGCCCGTCGTCATCGAGAACCGGCCGGGCGCCGGCGGCATCGTCGCCGAGCAAGCTTTGGTGCAGGCTCAGCCTGACGGCTACACGCTGATCCTCGTCGCCTCGGGCCATGCGCTTTTGCCGCATTTCTACGACAAGCTGCCCTACGACACGTTCAAGGATTTTACGCCGATCTCGCAGATCGGCTCCTCGCCCAATATGCTTCTGGTCCGCGCAGACTCGCCGTTCAAATCGGTAACCGATGTGATCGCGGCGGCTCGCGCCAAGCCCGGCGTTTTGTCCTACGGCCATGCCGGCAATGGGACCTCGCCCTACCTCTCCGGCGAATTGTTCAAATATATGGCGAAGGTCGAGATCACGCCGGTGCCGTATAAAGGCGGCGCGCCGGCTCTGACCGACCTGATCGGCGGACAAATTCCGCTGACCTTCAACAACATTCCGGAATCGCTTGGCCAGGTCCAAGCCGGCACCGTGCGCCCGCTCGGCGTGACCACGGCTGTGCGCTCGCCCGTTCTGCCCAACATTCCGACCATCGCCGAAGTCGGGTGTACCCGGGTATGACACCGGTGTGTGGTGGGGCGTCTTCGCGCCGGCGGGATTGCCCGCGGCGATCCAAGCCAAGCTCGCCAAGGATTGCGCCGACGCCGTGCAGACGCCCGGCATGCAGGCCAAGCTGTTGCAGCTTGGCGCGACGCCCATCGGCTCGACGTCGGAAGCGCTCGCCAAGGTGACGCGCGACGATTACGACAAATGGGGCCCGGTCATCAAAGCCGCAGGTCTTAAGATCGACTAAAGCATGATCGGCAAGCCGACTGCGGCTGTGCAAAAAAGATCATGCTCAAATAACAAGCTTGCGGGGAATAACGCGCCTGCAAAACGCCGTTCTGCTGCGGCCGGCTTTGCCGCGCGGCTGAGGCATTAACCCATGCCACGATATGAGACAAAGCGGTAACTGGACAATGTCGGTCCAGAATGTTGGTATGCGCGCCAATCGCGTAATTCAGCTAAAGCTCCGGGAGGATATCCATGAAATTCAGGCATTTCTTAATGACGGCGTGCGCCGTCGGCGCGCTCGCTACGGCGAGCGGCGCACAAGCGCAGGACGTCAAAATCGGCTTCATTCTGCCGATGACCGGCCAGCAACAATCGACCGGCAAACAAGAAGCCGCCGCCGCCAAATTGTTCATGCAGCAGAACGGCGACACGGTCGCCGGCAAGAAGGTCGAGCTCATCATCAAGGATGACGGCGCCGTTCCCGACAATTCCAAGCGCCTCGCGCAGGATCTCATCGTCAATGACAAGGTGACGTTTCTCGCCGGCTTCGGCGTGACGCCCGCGGCGCTTGCCGTCGCGCCGCTGGCCACCGAATCGAAGACGCCGGAGATCGTCACCGCCGCCGGCACCTCGATCATCACGCAAAAGTCGGACTACATCGCGCGCACCAGCTTCACGCTCGCCCAATCGACGGTGCCGCTCGCCGACTGGGCGGCGCAGAACGGCATCAAGAAAGTCGTCAGCATGGTGTCCGACTACGCGCCGGGGGCAGACGCGGCAAAATCCTTCGCCGCCGAATTCACCGCGAAGGGCGGCCAGGTCGTCGACAGCATCACCTTCCCGCTCGCCAATCCCGACTTCGCGCCGTTCCTGCAGCGCGCCGCCGACCAGAAGCCCGATGCGGTCTTCGTCTTCGTGCCGTCCGGCCAAGGCGGCATCTTCGTCAAGCAGTTCGTCGAGCGCGGCATGGACAAAGCCGGCATCAAGATCATCGGGCCGGGCGACGTGACCGACGACGATCTCGTCAACGGCATGGGCGATGCGGTGATCGGCACCGTCACCGCGCATATCTATTCGGCCGATCACAATTCGGCGGCCAACAAGGCTTTCGTCGCCGCCTTCGAAAAGGCCAATAACGGCATGCGGCCGAACTTCATGGCGGTCGGCGCCTATGACGGCATGCATCTGATGTACGAGGCGCTGAAGAAGACCGGCGGCAAGACCGACGGCGATTCGCTCATCGCCGCCATGAAGGGCATGGCCTGGGAAAGCCCGCGCGGCCCGATCTCGATCGATCCCGATACGCGCGACATCATCCAGAATGTCTATATCCGCAAGGTCGAGAAGAAGAACGGCGAACTCTACAATGTCGAATTCGCCACCTTCCCGGCGGTGAAGGATCCGATCAAGGCTGCGGCGAAGTAAGCTTCGCGCACGAGGAAATAGCGCGCGGGGTGGGGGCTTCGCCGCTTTGCCGAACCGAACGAAGGCGACCCCTTGTCACCGCCGGTGCCGTGCATCGGCGGTCTAAACTGAGTACGGTGGCCCAAAGTGGCTTAACGGGCTGCTGACACCTTCTGTCCGCACGCGGGTGGGAAGGCAGAGTTGGGGAACGGGCGTTGAGTAAATCATGCTGACCATCCTGTTCGACGGCGTCGCCTACGGCATGCTGCTGTTCGTCCTGGCATGCGGGCTGTCCGTCACGCTCGGCCTGATGAATTTCATCAATCTCGCGCATGGCGCTTTCGCCATGGCCGGCGGCTATTGCACCGTCATTCTGGTCAACCGCTTCGGCGTGCCGTTCGCGCTCGGGCTGCCGCTGGCCTTTCTGGTGACGGGCCTGCTCGGCGGCTTGTTCGAGCGCACGCTTTACGTTCACGTCTATGCCCGCAGCCATCTCGACCAGGTGCTGTTCACCATCGGACTCGTCTTCATGTCGGTCGCGGCGATCGATTACACGATGGGCTCGTCGCAGCAATTCGTGCAGATCCCCGACGCGCTGCAGGGCCAGATCAACGTGTTCGGCATCGGCATGGGCAAATATCGCCTGCTGATCATCGCCGTCTGCGGCCTGCTGACGATCGCCTTGCAACTGATCCTGACCAAGACGCGGTTCGGCAGCCGGCTGCGCGCTGCGGTCGACGATCAGCGCGTGGCGCGCGGGCTCGGCATCAATGTCGGTGCGGTGTTCGGCCTGACCTTCGCGTTCGGCTCGGGGCTCGCCGGTCTTGGCGGCGCGCTCGGCGCCGAAATTCTCGGCCTCGATCCGACCTTTCCGCTCAAATACATGATCTACTTTCTGATCGTGGTGACGGTCGGCGGCACGTCGAGCATCACCGGGCCGTTCTTCGCCTCGATCCTGCTCGGCATCGGCGACGTCGCCGGCAAATATTACGTGCCCAAGCTCGGCGCCTTCGTGATCTACGCCATCATGATCGTGGTCCTGATCTGGCGGCCGCAGGGCCTGTTCGCCCGCTCGACGGCGCGGTGACGGCGAAATGACCACGCCGCTCACCGATCAGGTCTCCGCTTATCTCAAGAGCCGCGCCCGCTGGTCGCCGCTCGAGATCGCATTCTGGATCTTCGCCTTTGCCACGATCTGGCTGTTTCCCGGCAAATATCTGATCCTGAAAGACACCGCGATCCTGGCGCTGTTCGCGCTCTCGCTCGATCTGATCCTCGGCTATGCCGGCATCATCTCGCTCGGCCAGGCGGCGTTTTTCGGCTTTGCCGGCTATTTTGCCGGCCTGGTCGCGAAATACGGCTACATCAACGAGCCGGTGGTGGCGCTCTTCGCCGCCGGCCTGGTCGCCGCGGCGCTCGGCTTTGTGACGAGCTTCCTCGTGCTGCGCGGCTCCGATCTGACGCGGCTGATGGTGACGCTCGGCGTCTCGCTGATGCTCGGCGAACTCGCCAACCGCTATTCCGATATCACCGGCGGCGCCGACGGTCTGCAGGGCGTCGATATCGAGCCGATCCTCGGCCGCTTCCGTTTCGATCTCTACGGCCACAGACCGGCTACGTCTACTGTCTCATCGTGCTGTTCGTCTGCTTTGTGATCGCGCGCCGCGTCGTCTATTCGCCGTTCGGCCTGTCGCTGCGCTCGGTGAAAGGCAATCCGCTGCGCGCCTCGGCAATCGGCATTCCGGTCAAATGGCGGCTGGTCGTCGATCTATACGTTCTCCGCCGGCATTGCCGGCATTGCCGGCGCGCTGCTGACGCAGACCACGGCGTTCTGCTCGCTCGACGTGTTCTCGCTCGACCGCTCGGCCGATCTCCTGCTCGTGCTGATCATCGGCGGCACCGGCTATCTCTATGGCGGCCTGATCGGGGCGGTGATCTACAAGTTCCTGCAGGACTATATCGCCAATCTGACCCCGCAATACTGGCAGTTCTGGATCGGCCTCGTGCTGGTCACGATTGTACTGATCGGCCGCGACCGCATGCAGAGCTGGATCGCGACGGCGCGCGGCGCGATCGAGAACTTCGGCGCGCGCCTTGTGGCGCGTCCGGCGCAAGCTCGCCGCGCCGCGACGGGAAGTGAGCGATGCCGATCCTGGAAACCACGGGCCTCGAAAAGCGCTTCGGCGGCATCGTCGCGACGCAGCAATGTCAGCCTCAGTGTCGAAAAGGGCGCGCGCCACGCCTTGATCGGGCCGAACGGCGCCGGCAAGACCACCTTCATCAATCTTCTGACCGGCGTGCTCAAGCCGAGCTCAGGCCGCATCATGCTCGAAGGCCGCGACATCACCGATACCTCGCCGCATGAGCGGGTGCGGCTCGGCATGGCGCGCACCTTCCAGATCAATCAATTGTTTCCCGATCTCACGCCGCTCGAATCGATCGGGCTCGTGGTGTCCGAACGGCTCGGCACCGGCGCCGATTGGTGGCGGATCGTCGGCACCAAATCGGCTGTCACCGACGAGATCGTCGAGATCGTCGAGCGCTTTCGGCTGACCGATGTCATGTTCGATCGGGTCGCGGTTCTGCCCTATGGCAAGCAGCGGCTGCTCGAGATCGCGCTCGCCTTTGCCTGCCGGCCGCGCGTGCTGTTGCTCGACGAACCGGCTGCAGGCGTGCCGGAGGCCGAACGCCACGAGCTTCTCGCCACCATCGAGGCGCTGCCGGCGGAGGTCACGGTGCTCCTGATCGAGCACGACATGGATCTGGTTTTTTCGTTTGCCGACCGCATCTCGGTCCTGGTCAATGGTGCGCTGTTCGTCGACGGCGCGCCCGAAGAAGTCGCGCGCGATCCGCGCGTGAAGGCGGTCTATCTCGGCGAGGAACTCGATGCCTGATCTTCTCACCGTCGAGAAATTATGCGCCGGTTACGGCGAGGCCATCGTGCTGTCCGACGTCTCGCTGTCGCTCCGCGAAGGCGAAGCGATCGCGCTCCTTGGCCGCAACGGCATGGGCAAGACCACGCTGATCAATACGGTGATCGGCGTCACGCATTATTTCAGCGGCAAGATCGCGCTCGATGGCACCGATATCACCACGCTGCGTCCGGAACAGCGCGCCCATAGCGGCGTCGGCTGGGTGCCGCAGGAGCGCAACATTTTCAAATCGCTCACCGTGCATGAGAACCTCACGGCGGTGGCGCAGCCGGGCCCCTGGACCGCCGGACAAGGTCTATACGATGTTTCCGCGGCTCGGCGAGCGGCGGCAGAACATGGGCAATCAGCTGTCCGGCGGCGAACAGCAGATGCTGGCGGTCGGCCGGGCGCTGGTGCTCAATCCGCGCGTCATGCTGCTCGACGAGCCGCTCGAAGGCCTGGCGCCGATCATCGTCGACGAACTTCTGGCGGCGCTGCGCCGCATCATCCGCGACGAGGGCATGTCGGCGATCCTGGTCGAACAGAACGCCAAGAAAATTCTCCCGGTCACCGACCGCGCCATCATTCTCGAGCGCGGCGCCGTGGTGCATGCGGCCGACAGCATAACGCTCGCCGCCGATAGTGCCGCGCTCGAGACCCATCTCGGCGTCACCGACCACGGCCCGCGGCGCATCGGGCGGGCGAAGCAGAATTCCTGACGGACGTTCGACCGGTCATCGTTGCAGCACGCCGTCAAAGGCATGCCGCCAAATACATGCCGCGACGCAAATTCGTCGTCGAAATTGTACTACGGTCTGCGGGGGTCGTCCTTGAGGAGAAGCACCATGAGGCAGCGCCGGCGCGCCGTGTTGATGGCGATTTCCGTGGCGACGGCGGTGTTGACGGCACTGCCGCAGGCGCAGGCGAAAATTCTTGCGCAATGGGTCGAGCTTGGGCCTGACGGCGCCTCGAGCGTGCGCGCGATCACCGAGGATGCTTGTCCGGCGGTGACCTTCGACGGCACGGCGGTGCCGATGAATGTCCGCTCCGAGCCCGGACAAAGCTTCGGCAACGTCAAGCCGGATCAGCAGTTTCCGGTGCGTGGCTGCGAGCTGGCGGTGCCTCCCGGCGCGATTTCGGCCATTCTCGACGGCAAGCCGTTGCCACTGCCGCGGCCCAATCCGCAGCGCATCGTGATATTCGGTGATACCGGCTGCCGACTCAAAACCGGCGACGCCTGGCAGGCCTGCAACGATGCCAGTGCTTGGCCGTTCGGCAAGATCGCGGCCGTCGCCGCTGCTGCCCGCCCCGATCTGGTGATCCATGTCGGCGATTATGAGTATCGCGAGGAGCCGTGCCCGGCCGGCAATACCGGGTGCGCCGGTAGCCCCTCGGGTTATGGCTGGAAGCCCTGGAATGCCGATTTCTTCGAGCCCGCCGCCCCGCTGTTCGCCACAGCGCCCTGGATCATGGCGCGCGGCAATCACGAGGATTGCGGCCGCGCCGGCGAAGGCTGGTTCCGCTTTCTCGATCCGTCGCCGATGGCAACGGCGTGCCGCGATTTGACCGGCGATTATGTGGTGCAGCTCGGCGATCTCGGCGTCGTCGTCGTCGATAGCGCCAAAGTGAAGGACACGGCCGGAGCAGACAGCGAGCAAGTTCCGATCCTGCGTCGCCAATTTCTCGACGTGCTCGCCAAGATTCCAAACAATGCGTGGCTGGTGACGCATAAGCCCGTGAATGCCATGCTCGCCAAGCCGGGCGACCGAGAGGTCAACATCGTCTCGAACAAGGTGCTGCAAGCGGCGCTCGGCGCCGATATGCCCGCGAGCGTGCGCATGGAGATCGCCGGCCACATCCATTTCTTCCAGGTGGTCGGTTTCGGCGGCGCGCGGCCGCCGCAGCTCGTGGTCGGCACCGGCGGCGATAATCTCGAAGAAATGCCCAAAGCGAGCGTCGCCGGCGCCGATATCAACGGCCTAACCGCCGTCAATGCCGTCACCTATTCCGGCTTCGGCTACATGGTCTGGAACCGCGTCGATGCGAATATCTGGAGCGGCACTCTGTTTGACGTGACGCCAAGCCGCTCAACCATTGCCGCCTCAGCGACCGGCTGCTGAGCTGCGGCTCCTGATCTGATTTGCTCTAGTGCCTCGCTTCGAACACTTTGTGCCCGTTACCTCCGCGCCGATGGGTCGGAGATCAGGGAGGTCGCTATGTCGGCATCGCGTAGCGCGGCACTGCGTGTTTTATTTTTCGTGGTCTCTCTTTGCGCGGGGATCGCTTTGGCCGGTGCAGCCCGTGCGCAGCAGCAACAATCCGCGCCGGTTCAGCAGGCGCCATCCGCGCTCGACGGACGCGTGGTCGTGATCGGCGAAGGCAGCGTCAGTGCCGCGCCGGATTATGCCGAGGTCAATGGCGGCGTGACGACACGCGGCAAGTCGGTCAAGGAAGCGACCGACGCCAACTCCAAAGTGATGGCGGGTGTGACGTCGGCGCTTGCGGAGTCCGGCGTCGCCCAGACCGACATTCAGACCTCGCGCTTTTCGATCCAGCCGATCTATGCGCCGCCGGACCCGCATGGCGACGCCAAGCTGTCCGGTTACAGCGTCAGCAATCAGGTCAACGTCAAGATCCGCGATATCGGCAAGGTCGGCGATGTGCTCGACCGGCTGGTCGCGGCCGGCGTGACCAATGTCGGCAATATCGAATTCCTGCACGCCGATCCGTCAAAAATCCTCGACCAGGCCCGCGAGGCCGCAATTGCCGACGCCAAGCGCAAAGCCGAGATCTATGCGAAGGCGTCCGGCCTGACGCTCGGCCGCGTGCTGTGGATCACCGAAGACCCCGGCTATGCGCCGCCCATGCCCATGATGGCGCGAATGTCCGGCGGTGTGTCGGCGCCGGTGCCGATCTCCGCCGGCGAGGAACTCGTTGCGCGTGAGAATTACGGTTGGCTTCGACACCGCCAATTGATGTAGGCTGATTTTCGCCGGTTGTTGGAACTTCATTATGTACAGCGCCACGATCGGCATCCGCCGCTATACGTTCGCCGATCTCAAGACGCTGTTGGCCAAAGCCTCGCCGTCGCGCAGCGGCGACCGCCTTGCCGGGGTGGCCGCGGACAGCGGCGAGGAACGCGTCGCCGCGCAATTCGCGCTCGCCGATCTGCCGCTGGCGACCTTCCTCAACGACGCGATCGTTCCTTACGAGAGCGACGAAGTCACCCGCCTCATCATCGACAGCCATGACCGAGACGCCTTTGCGCCGATCGCGCATCTGACCGTCGGCGGCTTTCGCGACTGGCTTCTCGCCGACGAGACCACGACGCCGGTCTTGTCGGCGCTGGCGCCCGGCCTTACGCCGGAAATGGCGGCGGCCGTCAGCAAGATCTGCCGCCTGCAGGATCTGATGGCGATCGCGGCGAAATGCTCGGTGGTGACGGCGTTCCGCAACACGCTCGGCCTGCCCGGCCGCTTATCGGTGCGGCTGCAGCCCAATCATCCGACCGACGACGCGCGCGGCATCGCGGCCAGCATTCTCGACGGGCTGCTGCTCGGCGCGGGCGACGCGGTGATCGGCATCAATCCGGCGACCGACAGTCCGGCGAGCACGCATGACGCTGCTGTCGATGCTCGACGAGATCATCACCAAGCTCGACATCCCGACGCAGAGCTGCGTGCTTGCGCATGTCACGACCACGCTCGATCTGATCGGCAAGGGCGCGCCGGTCGATCTCGTGTTCCAGTCGATCGCCGGCACCGAGGCGGCCAACAAAAGCTTCGGCATCGATCTCGCGCTGCTGCGAGAAGCGCGCGACGCCGCGCTGTCGCTTCGCCGCGGCACGGTCGGGCGACAATGTGATGTATTTCGAGACCGGGCAGGGCAGTGCGCTCTCCGCCAACGCGCATCACGGCGCCGACCAGCAGACGCATCGAGGCGCGCGCCTATGCGGTGGCGCGGGCGTTCAAGCCGCTGCTGGTCAATACCGTGGTCGGCTTCATCGGCCCGGAATATCTGTTCAACGGCAAAGAGATCACCCGCGCCGGGCTCGAGGACCATTTCTGCGCCAAGCTCCTCGGCGTGCCGATGGGCGTCGACGTTTGCTACACCAATCACGCCGAAGCCGATCAGGACGACATGGACGCGCTGTTGGCTCTGCTGGTCGCGGCCGGCGTCAATTTCGTGATGGGCGTGCCGGGCGCCGACGACATCATGCTCGGCTATCAGAGCACCTCGTTTCACGATGCGCTCGCCATGCGCGATCTGTTCGGCCGCCGCCCGGCGCCGGAATTCGAAGCCTGGCTCGCGCGGCAAGGCTTCATCGACGCGGCCGACCGCATCCGTCCGCGCAGTCTGCCGAACAATTTCCGGGCGCTGCTCACGCATGATCCCGAAAAGTGGGAACCGGTTTTCGGAAAACCTGAACAGTCATGGCGCCTGAGAACGAAATCTGGACCGGCTTGCGCCGCTTGACCGCGGCGCGCATCGGGCTCGCGCGCGCCGGCGCCGCGCTTGCGACCCGCCACTGCTCGATTTCCAGCTGGCGCATGCCCGCGCCCGCGACGCGGTGCATGCGCCGCTCGATGAGGCGAAATTGGCGGCGGACTTGGCGGGGCTCGGTGTTCCGGTGATTTCCATCGCCAGCGCGGCGGAAGACCGGCAGACCTATTTGATGCGGCCCGATCTCGGCCGCCGCCTCTGCCGCCGGCGCCGACGCGGCGCTTGCGGCGCAGCGCGGCGACTATGATGTCGTCTTCGTCATTGCCGACGGATTGTCGGCGCGGGCCGTGCAGGTTCACGCGCGGCCGGTCCTCGCCGCGCGTGATGCCCGCGCTGCGCGCCGAAGGCTGGAAGCTCGCCCCGCTCGTCATCGTCCGCCACGGCCGGGTCGCGATCGGCGACGCCATCGCGACTGCGCTGTCGCGCCACATGCGTCGTGGTGCTGATCGGCGAACGGCCCGGGCTGTCGGCGCCCGACAGCATGGGCGCCTATCTGACCTGGCAGCCGCGCGCCGGCACCAGCGACGCCGAGCGCAATTGCATCTCCAATATCCGGCCCGAAGGCATCGATTATGACGCCGCCGCGTTCAAGCTCCTCCATCTGCTCCGCGCCATGCGGACGCGCGGCTTGTCGGGCGTGGCGCTGAAGGACGATTCGGACCGTTGCTGATTGGCGACAGATCGTAAATCATGCCGACGCCGAAAAGCGACATGCGCTCGACTTCGTCACCGTCGACGTTTCACCGAAAAAATTCGGCGGTAATCCGCTGGCCGTCGTGCCTGACGCGCGCGGCCTTGCCACCGAACAGATGCAGGCCATCGCCGCCGAGTTCAATCTACGCCGAGACGACCTTTGTGCTGCCGCCGCAAGACGCAGCCCATACGGCGCAGGTGCGCATTTTCACGCCAGGCACGAAATGCCGTTTGCCGGGCATCCCAATGTCGGCACGGCTTACGTGCTGGCGACCGAGGGCAAAGGCGCCGTCGGCGACGCTGCTGACCTGTTCGAGGAAAAAGCCGGTCTGGTGCGGCTCGATCTGATCAAGGACGGCGGCTTCGATTGTCGGCGCGAGGCTTACGCCGCCGCAGCCGCTCAAGCGCGGCGATCAGCATCGCGCCGGATCTCGTCGCGACGGCATGTTCGTTGGACATTGCCGATATCGAGACCGCCGATCACACGCCGTGCGTCGCCTCCTGCGGTGCCGCTTTCGTCTTTGCCGAGCTCAAGACGCGCGCGGCGCTCGCCAAGGCGCAGCCGCGCACCGAAATATTCGCCGCGCATGTCAAAGCCGAAGTCGCAACCGGCATCCTGCTCTATGTCAAAGATCAAGACGGCGGCGCCGACATCCAGGCGCGCATGTTCGCGCCGCTTTATGGCGTGCCGGAAGATCCGGCGACCGGGAGCGCCAATGTCGCGCTTGTGGGCCTATTGGCGAGCCTGCGTCCCGAGCGCGATCTGGCGCTCAAGCTCCGGATCGCCCAGGGCGTCGACATGGGCCGCCCGAGCCTCCTCGAAGCTTCGGCGGAGAAGCGCAACGGCGAAGTCGCGGCGCTATCGATCGGCGGCCGCTGCGTGCCGATGATGCGCGGCACTCTGGAGCTATGACTGACGACGGAGCATCTGGGCGGCTGTCACTGCGGCAATATCCATGTGCGGCTGCGGCTTTCGAAAGCGCCGCAGGACACGCCGCTGCGCGCCTGCGCCTGCGCGTTCTGCCGCGCGCATTCTGACGCGCACCGTCGCCGATCCTGACGGGCTGTTCGAAATGTGGGCTGACGATTGGGCGCTGGTCGAGCCCTATCGCTTCGGCTCGCGCACCGCCGACTATTATGTCTGCCGCCGCTGCGGCAATTATATCGGCGCAGTCTGCGAAACCGCCGCCGGCACGCGCGCCGTCGTCAATGTGAACTGTCTCGCCGACCGCGCGCGCTTCACGCAAACCGCCGCCGTCTCGAACTATGACGGCGAGACGTCCGAAACGAGATTGTCGCGCCGCGCCGTCAACTGGATGCCGGCCTCGGTCAAGCGCGCCTGACGTGAAAAACCATCACTGCGTCGCCGCCGCCGCCTTGGCTTTGGCGATGATGTCGGACGGCGTGGCATAGACGTCCTTGACCAGCGTCTCGACGTCCGCGCCGGACACCGGATTGACCTCGAGCTGGGTCTTGTCGGCTTCGGCCAAGAAGTCCTTGTCCTTCATGGTGTCCATGAAGGCCTGGCGCAGCGTGGCGAGACGGTCCGCCGGCAGACCGGCGGCGCCAGATAGGGCCGCCCCATGACGTTGCGCGCGAAGATCAGCTTGAGGATCGCCCGCTGCTCGTCGGTCTTGGCGAAGTCGGTGACGAGCGGCACGTCGGGCATTTCCGGATGCTTGGTCAGCGACAGCTGGACGAGCACGATCATGCGCTTGTCGTCGAGCCAGTCCTTGTGCGTCGTCTTCACGCTCGACCACGACCAGCCGCAGCGGCCCTTCACTTCGCCGCGTTCCATCGCCAGCACCACATCGTTGCCGCCGGGATAGCCCTCGACGATCTTGAAATGGGTACCGAGCACGCCGTTAAGCACGCGGGGGAACTGATCGGTGTCGGCCGAGGTGCCGGTGCCGCCGACCGTGAGCTCCTTGGTGAACAGGTCCTCGAATTTAGTGATGCCGGAATCCTTCATCGCCACGCAGACGCTGACCTCGTTATTGGCGCTGCCGATCCATGAGAATTTCTGCGCGTCGAAGGCGTCGCCTTGCCCGATCAGAAGCGGATCGAAGGCGATGCCGCGCCCGATGGTGCCGATCGTGGATCCGTCATGCGGGGCGACGCGATAGAGGAAATTGGCGAGCCGCAGGCTGCCGGCGCCTTCCATGTTCTTGGGCACCAAGGTCGGATTGCCGGGGATATGGTTGCCCATGTGGCGGCCGATGACCCGGGCGTAGAAGTCGTAGGCGCCGCCGGTCGAATAGCCGACATAGAGATCCATATCGCGGTTCTTGTAGAACTCCTCGACGCTTTGCGCGAGAGCGATTGCGGCGGGCGCAATGACCGCAAGCAATGCAGCCGCGATAACGCGAACAAATCGATGGCGTCCAATTCCCCTAGACACGTGTCGTCCTTCCTCAGTTAGCGATCCGCCCTTGTTGCCTCTTTTGCCTTGGTGCGGGGGTTCTGCCCTGCGGCAATTGGCTAGTCTAGCATCACCCTAGCATGGCTATCATGGGTGGCGACATTGGGCGCCATCATGACTTGACGGCATTGCCGGTTTCGGGCGCTGTGCCGCGGGGAGTAAGGGGAGTTATCGCCGCATGCAGCCGGATATGTTGGCCAGCGCGTTCCACGCGCTGCAACTCCTGCTTGAGCCGGCGCGGCTCATGTTCCTGTTCCTCGGTGTCTTGATCGGTCTCGCCATCGGCGTGCTCCCCGGCCTCAGCGGCATCGTCGGTTTGGCCATGCTGATCCCGTTCACCTACAACATGGACGAATATACCGCCTTCGCGCTCCTCCTCGGCATGGCCGCGGTCATCACCTCGTCGGACTTCATCACCGCGGTGCTGTTCGGCGTGCCGGGCCATGTCGGCGCGGCGGCGACCGTGATCGACGGCCACGCCATGGCGAAGAAGGGCGAAGCCGGGCGCGCCTTCGGCGCCGGTTTTGCCTCGTCGCTTGCCGGCGGCATCGTCGGCGCGATCGTGCTCGGCGATCAGCATTCCGGTGTTGCGCCCGATCATGCTCGCCATCGGCTCGCCGGAGCTTCTCGCCTTTACGCTGTTCGGCATGTCGATGGTGGCGACTTTGTCCGGCCGTGCGCCGCTGAAGGGCCTCACCGCCGCCGGCTTGGGCCTGATGATTTCGATGGTCGGCTCGCGCGCGCAAAGCGGCACGCTGCGCTGGACCTTCGACTGGCTCTATCTCTGGGACGGCGTGCCGCTTATTCCGGCGACGCTCGGCATTTTCGCACTTCCGGAGCTTGCCGAGCTTGCGGTGTCGCGCAAGCGCATCGCCGGCGATAATGCGCCCAAGATCAATCTCTCGAACCAATGGGAAGGCGTGCGCGACGTCGGGCGCAACTGGTGGCTCGTGCTGCGTTGCGGCGTTCTCGGCACCGGCCTTGGCGCCATTCCCGGCATCGGCTCCGCCGTGATCGACTGGATCGCCTACGGCTACGCCCAACGCACCGAGAAGAATTCCGAGACGTTCGGCACCGGCGACGTGCGCGGCGTGATCGCGCCGGAGAGTTCGAACAACGCCAAGGAGGGCGGCCATCTGGTGCCGACCATTGCCTTTGGCGTGCCGGCCGGCGCGTCGATGGCGATTCTGCTTGGCGCCTTCCTGATGCACGGGCTGACGCCCGGGCCGGACATGCTGACCAAGCATCTCGATCTCACTTACATGATCGTCTGGAGCCTGACGCTGGCGCATGTCATCGGCGCCGTGATCTGCATCCTGTGCAGCGGCTGGCTCGCGCAGATTTCGCGGATCCGCCCGGAAATTCTTTTGCCCGTGATCATCGCGCTGGTCTTCGTCGCGGCTTTCGACGGCGAGCACGATTGGGGCGATTTGTTTTCGCTGCTGTTCTTCGGCGTGGTCGGCTGGATCATGAAGCGGCTCGGCTGGCCGCGGCCGCCGATGGTGCTCGGCATCGTGGTCGGCGCCATTTTCGAACGCTATCTGTTCATCTCGACGCAGCTTTACGGCTGGGGCTGGCTCTACCGGCCGGCGGTGCTGGCGATCCTTGCTTGCGTCGTCTGGGCGCTGTATCGGCCGCTTTCGCAGATCGTGACCACGCTCGTCACCGAGTTCCGGCAAATCGGCAGCCGCAAGGTGCAGTTCGGCTCGGCATCCGCCTTCTCGCTCGCGGTCATTATCCTCATCGTTGCGGCAATCATCTCGTCGGCGAGCTGGCCGCACGACGCCAAGCTCGTGCCGCTCACCGCCTGCGGCATGGCGCTGGTCGCCGCTGTGCTCAATCTGATCTACGAGCTGCTCGGCCCGCAGCAGGCGGTGGTCGCGCATGCGGATTCCGGCATAAACATGAGCGCCCAAAAGGTCAGCGCTCACGTCAACGATCTCGGCGTGACCGACGAGGTCGCGCGGTTGCGGGCGGTCTCGTTCTTTGCCTGGATGGCCGCGTTCATCGCCATTGTAGCGCTGATCGGCTTCATTCCCGCGATCGCGGTGTTCGTCTTCGCCTATATGACCTTCGGCTTCGGCGAGCCGTGGCTGCATTCGCTCGGCTATGCTGCCGCCACGACGCTGGTGTGCTGGGTCGTGTTTCAGTGGGGACTGCAGGTGGCGTGGCCGCAATCGCTGCTCGGCGATCTCCTTCCGGCGGTGCGCGAATATACCCGGCTGATCTAGAGCGAAATTGCCTTAGAGGCCGTTTCGAAAGGGGTTGAGTGGGTGGAGTCGACGTGATTCCAGGTGGTTGCTGACACCAACCCCGGAGTTGCCATGTGGACCCCAACCACCCGCAAGCAGCATATTCGCAAGACGAGCCGATACCAAACTGATGTGACCGACGAGGAATGGCGTGTGATCGAGCCTCAGCTGCCTGGGACGAATGTCACCGGACGACCACGTGCCTGGCCGATGCGCGAGATCATCAATGGCATCTTCTATGTCATGCGGGCGGGTTGCCCATGGCGCCTGCTGCCGAGCGATTTGCCGCCGTGGAGCACGATCTATCGATGGTTTGCGAAGTTCCGGGACGAAGGCCGCTTCGAGAGGATCAATCACGCTATGGTCATGCTCGATCGCGAACGGATCGGACGCCAATCCAGCCCTACGGGTGCGATCATCGACAGCCAGAGCGTCAAGACCACCGAGGCCGGCGGACCCCGCGGTTACGATGCTGGAAAGAAGATCAACGGCCGCAAGCGCCATGCGCTTGTCGACACGGACGGGCGTGGCCTCATGCTCGAACCGCATCCGGCGAGCATCCAGGATCGCGACGGCGGCGGACCGCTTTTGCGGGCTTCGCGCCGCATCTTCCCGTTCATCCAGCGGGTCTTCGCCGACAGCGGATATGCCGGTGAGAAGGTCGCCAAGGCCACGTTGATCGCGGTCGAGATCGTGCGAAAAAACCCCGATCAGGTCGGCTTTGCCGTTAACCCGCGGCGCTGGGTCGTCGAGCGCTTCTTCGCATGGATCGGACGCAATCGACGGCTGGCAAAGGACTTTGAGGCAACAATCGACTCCGCACGCGCTTTCCTCTACGCCGCATCCGTCATGCTGCTCGTGCGCCGGATCGCTCGTCCTTCATGACTTTCGAAACCGACTTTTAGATTGAATCAGTTGTCGCTCTAGCATCTTGGTGGAGCGTAATCTTTTCGGAAAACCGGTTTCCACTTTTCCGGATCATGCTCTAGTCAGCTTGATGCAAGGCCGCGGCAGCGGCCTTCTTCACAATGTCCGGCGGGGTCGCGTAGCCCTTCTTGACCAGCACTTCGACCTGTTCGCCGGACACCGGATTTATCTCGATTTTATTTTGCGCGGCGTCGGCGAGGAAATCCTTGTCGGCCATGGTGTCGTCGAAGGCCTTGCGCAGCGCCGCCAGCCGCTCGGCCGGTATCCCGGGCGGCGCGAAAAACGGGCGGCCCATGATCTGGCGCGAGAATATCAGTGTGAAAATCTGCCGCTCTTCGTCGGTCCTGGCAAAGTCCATGATCAGCGGCACGTCGGGCAGGTCGGGGTGCTTGGCCAAGGACATCTGCACCAGGACGACGACCTTCTCGGTTGCGACCCAGGTCGGCCGCGTGGTGATGAGGCTCGACCATGACCAGCCGCAGCGGCCGTCGACTTCGCCGCGCTCGATGGCGAGGCTGACATCGTTGCCGCCCGGATAGCCGGTGACGATCTTGAACTTGGTTCCTAAGACCGCATTGACGACGGCCGGAAACTGATAGGTGTCGTCGGAGATCCCGGTCGAGCCGATGGTCAACGATTTGGTGTAGAGGTCGTCGAACTTCTCGATCCCGGCGGTTTTCAGCGCGACGCAGACGGCGACCTCGTTGTTGGCGCTGCCGAGCCAGGAGAATTTCGACGCGTCGTATTGCGCACCGCCCTCGTTGAGCAAGGGATCGAAGGCGATGCCGCGAGCGGCCGTGCCGAACACGGTGCCGTCACGCGGGGCCGCCGAATAGAGGAAATTGGCAAGCCGCAGGCTTCCGGCGCCCTCCATATTCTTCGGCACGATGGTCGGATTTCCCGGGATGTGCTTGCCGATATGCCGCGCCAAGAGCCGGCCATAGAGGTCATAGCCGCCGCCGACGCTATAACCGATGTCCAGATCGATCGATTTGCCGGCATAGAACGCAGCGGGGTCTTGCGCGCGGGCCGCCTGCGGCAGGACGGGCACTGCCATGATAAGGAGCGCCAGAAGCCGGCGAACCGCAGCCGCGATCAGCGCGGTTCCCCCTATCGCGTTCGGCCTCATGCCAAGTCCTCCCCGGTTATGATTTAGACCGCATACTAGCGCTTCGCCTGCGCGTTGCCAGCGTCGCAGCCGCGCGCCGCCGCGACCTTGGCGCTTCGATTGCGCGCCTTGCGGAAATCCCGTAAGGACCACGGCGAAGCGCCACGCGGGCTGGTTTTCCGGAAAGTCGCAGCGGAACCCGCGTTCGCCGCAGCACCGCGAAAACCACGGAGCGCGCATGACTGGAATGCTCGAACACGAAGCCCCCGGGTTCGGCCACAACAAGCCGTCCCAGGAAGACGCCGACGAGATCAAACACGGCAAATGGGACCGCTGGGCCAAGAAGCGCACCTTCGTGCGCGCGCTCGAAGGCACCTATAGCCACATTTACAAGCAACTGCTCGAAGAGCCGCGCGTCTATTCCGCCAAGGATCATCCCTGGAAGGGCGGTCCGGCGATGTACGGCAAGCACGTCATCTCGCCGAGCGCCGTCAATATCGTGCAGTCGATTGAATCCCATATCGAGTGCTACGCGCCGCTCAATGCCGGGCAGAAGCACGGTCATCTCAACAGCGCCGTGTTCTACGTGCTCAAGGGCCACGGCCACGATGTTCACGACGGCCGCTACATCAAGTGGGAGGCGGGTGACGTGATGATCGTCGAGAACGGCTGCGTGCACCAGCACTTCAACGACGACGACAAGGAATCCTCCATCCTGTTCGTGTTCAAGGCCAAGCCGTTGTTCCTGTTCATGCACCTCTTGTTTCAGAAAATGGTGGAATGGCCGACCGACAAGCTGCCGCCCGGCATCACGGAATTCCATCCGCCGACCGATATCTGAGCCTTCAAGCAATAGGACAAACATGCAGTCGTCGTTTCAAGACAAAGAAGCCGCACTGTCGGGCTCCGCCAGCAGCAATTTCCTCGCCGAGGCGATGGTCGAATCGGAGAAATTCCGCGCCGATTACGCGACCCGGCCGAACGTCATCAAGGGCAAGGACATGCCGTGGGAGCGTTCGCCCGACGGCCTGATCAAGCACCTCGTCAACAAGAAGATGCAAACGCGGGAGTGCTGCGTCGAGGCCTATATGCAATTCCTCAGGGACGGCGAACGCTCCGGCAAGCATCGCCACATGTGGGAAGAATTGTTCTTCGTGGTCGAGGGCTCGGGCTACGACCTGCACTGGGACCTGAAGTGGGATTGCCTCGAAGCCTTCGACTGGCAATGGGCCGATACGCCGAAGAAGTTCGAATGGACCGTCGGCGATTACGTCTATATTCCACCGTTCACCATGCATCAGCACTTCGCCAAGCCCGGGGAGGAGTGCCGCATCATCGTGATGAGCAATGGTATCGTGAAAGACATGGGGTTTGACTGGTACGAGCAGGTCGAGCGCGCACCGGGATACTGAGGGTTTCGTCGGCTGACCCTCACGGGGAGTAAGAGCGGCGGCGACGGGGATTGCAGACGATCTTCCCGGAGATGCTGATTGTCGAAGGCGCCCGACCGTCCGCGACGTAGCCTCACGATGCGGGGCTATCTTTTTGTCATGGTCTTGGCGATTTTGCTGCCGGTCGTCGTCTTCGCCGGCGTGCTGTTCTGGCGCTACTACGATTCGGAACTCGCGCGCATCGACCAGGCGCTGGAAAACAACGCGCGCGATATTGCGCTCGACATCGATCGCGATTTGCAGGGCAAAATCGTGACGCTGGAGACTCTGGCGACGGCGGGCTCGATGGACTCGCACGATTACGCCCGGTTCTACGAACGCGCCATGAAAGTAAAGGATGTCGCGGGCGTCGATATCTCGCTGCGCGATCGCGACGGCCAGCAACTCGCCAATACCCGCGTCCCTTGGGGAACGCCGTTGCCGCACAATTTATTCCCAAGCGACGACGAAGTGGTCGCTGCCAAAAAGCCGGTCGCCAGCAACTTCACCGAGGGCGTGGTCGCCCGTCAGCCCATTTACGTCATAAGCGTCCCGGTCATCGAGAATGGCGAGGTGAATTACCTTCTTCATATGACTGTCAATCTTTCGCGCCTGGGCGATTTTCTGGAGGCAGAAATTGCTCCCGGTCAAATCGCCGGGATTTTGGACCGTGACAATATCGTTTTGGCGCGCACGCAGGGATTCGACGATCGTGTGGGAAAACCATCATCGAAGAGTTTCACCGACCAGATCAAAGGACCGCAGGGCTTCTGGGTCGGGACGAATATTCAGGGCTATCAGATCCGATTGGGCTACGCGCGATCGAAATTGTCCGGCTGGCTGATCTGGGTCGGAGTGCCCGACACTGCCGTTCAAGCCGATTTGCGACATACATTATGGGCGCTGAGCGGGCTCGGCGCCGCGCTCACGATCCTCGCGATTGCGCTGGCCTCGCTATTTGCCCGAGGACTTGCCGGCGCCAGCGCCGCACTGGCGGCGCAAGCGGGCGCGCTCGGCCGCGGCGAAACCGTTACCGCCACGGACATTCCGGTGCGCGAGCTCAACGAGGTCGGCAGCGAACTCGTTGCCGCCGGAGCCCGGCGCGGCGAGCTGGAACGGCAACTCGTTCGCGCTGCGACGCAGGAGAGCGAGCAGCGCTTTCAGATGCTCGTTCAGGGCGTCACCGACTACGCGATCTATATGCTCGATCCGCAAGGCCATGTGACGAACTGGAACGCCGGCGCCGCGCGCATCAAGGGCTACAAGGAAAGCGAAATCGTCGGCAAGCATTTCTCCCTCTTCTACACGCCGGAAGATCGCGCCGACGGGGTTCCGGTGCGCGCGCTCTTGACCGCGATCAACGAGGGCAAATACGAAGCCGAGGGCTGGCGGGTCCGCAAAGACGGCACGCGGTTCTGGGCCAACGTAGTGCTCGCGCGCATCGAGGATTCAAACGGCAGGCTCATCGGCCTGGCCAAGGTCACGCGGGACGTTACCGAGCGCCGCGAAGTGCAGCAGCGGCTCGAAGCGGCGCGCGAGCAGCTCTATCAATCGCAGAAGATGGATGCAGTCGGCCAGCTCACCGGCGGCGTCGCGCACGACTTCAATAATCTTCTGACCATCATCATCGGCAATCTCGACAATGCCAAGCGTACGCTCGAAACCTGGCAGGACGGCGCCAAGGCGCGCCTGCAACGCGCCATCGACCATGCGCTGGCCGGAGCCCAGCGCGGCGCGACGCTCACCGGCCATCTGCTCGCATTTTCGCGCCGCCAGCCGCTCGAGCCGAAGGTTCTCGACGTCAACAAGCTGTTGAACCAGATGTCGGCGTTCTTGCGCTCCTCGCTGGGCGAGGCGGTGCAGCTCGAGGTGGTCGGCGCGGGCGGGCTCTGGCAAGTCGAGGCCGACGCGGCGCAGCTTGAAACCGCGATCCTCAACCTCGCGGTCAATGCGCGCGACGCCATGCCGAACGGCGGAAAATTGACCGTCGAGGCCAGCAATGTGCTGCTCGATGAGAATTATTGCGCGAAGAACGCGGGAGTGCGGCCCGGCCAGCACGTCCAGATTGCCGTCACCGACAACGGCATGGGAATGCCGGGCGATGTCGTGAGCCGCGCTTTCGAGCCTTTCTTCACGACCAAGGAGACGGGGCACGGTACCGGCCTCGGACTGAGCCAAGTCTATGGCTTCGTCAAGCAATCAGGCGGTCACGTGAAGATTTACAGCGAGCCCGGACAGGGCTCGACGGTGAAGATCTATTTGCCGCGCGCCTACGGCAAAAAGCCGGGCGAACAGCCGAGCCCGAACGGCAGCGCGCCGCGGGCCTACGGCAAGGAAACGATATTGATCGTCGAAGACGACGACGATGTGCGCGCTTTCATTTGCGAGACGCTCGAAGAGCTGAACTATGTGGTGTTGGAGGCGGGCGACACGCCTTCGGCGCTCAAGGTGCTGGATCAAGCGGAGCGCATCGATCTTCTGCTCACTGACGTGATCCTGCCGGGGCGCAACGGCCGTGAATTGGCCAGCGCGGCGCTCGGCAAGCGCCCCGGGCTCAAAGTCCTGTTCATGACTGGTTATTCGCACAACGCCATCATTCATCAAGGCCGGCTCGACGAAGGAGTTCAGCTCATCCAGAAGCCGCTGACGCAAACGTCCTTGGCCGCCAAGATCCGCGACGTCTTGGATACGCGCTGACGCCGCGGTCAAAGCGCGCGGCGTGGGCTCACTTCTTCTCGATGCCGGCGCGGTCGATCACCTGCGCCCATTGCTTGATGTCGTTCTGCAATTGCTGATCCATTTCGGCCGGCGTCGAGGCACGCGAATCGATGCCGAGGGCGAGCAGCTTCTGCTTGATGTCGGGGTCGGCAAGCACATCGTGCAGCGCCTTGTTCAGCGTGTCGATCACCGGCTGCGGCGTTCCGGCTTTGGCATAGAGCGAATTCCACGACGCGGCGTGGAAATCCTTCACGCCTTGCGCGCTCGCGGTCGGCAGATTGGGCAATGCCGGCGACGGTTTCGGGCCGGTCCAGGCAATGGCGCGCAATTGACCGCTGTCGAGGCCGGGTTTCAGCGCGGCATAGAAATCGATCACCATCTGCACGTCGTCGCGCATCAGCGCCACTACAGTGTCCGGCGTGGTGCGGAACGGCACGATGACGAAATTCGCGCCGCTCGCTTGCTTGAAATAATTGGCGGTGAGGTTCTGCACGCCGCCGGCGCTGATCGTGCCGACATTGAGTGCGCCCGGTTTGGCATCCGCAGCTTTGAGAAAATCCGACAAATTCTGATAGGGCGATTGGGCGTTGACCACCATCATGCAATCGAAATAGCCGATCGAGGAAATCGGTACCAAGGATTTCAGATCGATCGGAAACTGTTTGTATTGCGGCACCGAACTGGCGATGCCGCCGGTCAGGAGCAACAGCGTATAGCCGTCTGGCTCGGCATTGAGCACGGTGTGGCTGGCGACGAGGCCGTCGGGGCTCGGCTGGTTCTCGATGAAGAAGCGCTGACCGAGTTTGTCGCTGAGCTTGTCGGCGACGATGCGGGCGGAGATGTCGCCGACGCCGCCGGGGCCGAGCGGCAGCACGACCCGCACCGGGCGGCTCGGATAGGTATCGGCGTAGGCGCCACGGCTAAGCGTCATGGCGCCGAGCGCCGTGGCCGAAACCAGGAGCGCGCGCCGAGTGGTCGATGAGTGCAGCATGAACGTCATTGTCCGATCCAAATGGCCAGGAAACCGGCAAGAAAGCGGCAGAAAGCGGCGGCACCATAGGGCCTTGATGTTGCGCTATCAATTGCGCGCTTTGTCGTTGATTTTACGCGAGAATTGGTCAAGAACGAGCGCGCGAGAGGTGTCCCGGAGCGCCCCGCGTCACTATGCCCGGCCTGCGTCGCCAAGCTCGCCGCCGGCGGCTAGACTGGCGGCGGGAGCCGGTGCTGGCGAGTCGTAGTGGACAAGCCTAGCGGACCGCTGGGAAGAGGAACGGCGAGAGCGCCGGCAGAGCCAGGTTCAAACATGTCCATTTCGCTGATGACGTCGCGCCGTTTCGCGCCGCTGTTCTGGTGTCAGTTCTTCGCGGCGTTCGGCGACAATTTCCTCAAGACCGCGCTGGTCTTCGTCATCCTCTACGAAGTGTCCGGCGCCAATTCCGGTGCTTTGATCACGCTCGCCGGCGCGACGCTGATTGCGCCGTTCTTCTTTCTGTCCGGCCTCGGCGGCGAACTGGCCGACCGTTTCGACAAGTCCTTCGTCGCGCAGCGCGTCAAGCTCGTCGAAATCGGCGCCGCCATCGTCGGCGTCGCTGGCTTTGCCTTTCATTCGCTGAGCTTGCTGTTCCTCGCGGTGTTCCTGTTCGGCACGCTCGCCTCGCTGTTCGGTCCGGTCAAATACGGCATCCTGCCGGATCTCTTGCCGCGCCGGGAACTGCCGTCGGGCAATGCGCTGATCGAGGGCGGCACCTTTCTCGCCATCCTGATCGGCACGATCGTCGCCGGGCTCGCCGCCAACGGCAACAGCAATCCGATCCATTTCGCCTGGCTGATGATCCTGACCGCGTTCGCGAGCTGGGTGATCGAGCCTGCTGATCCCGCAAAGTCCCCGCGCGGCGCCCCGATCTCCCGATCAATCGCAACATCTTCGTTTCCACCGGCTCGCTGATCGGGCAAGTGCGCGCCGATCCGCGGTTGTGGTGGGGCGCCGTCGTCGCCAGCTGGTTCTGGCTGGTCGGCGCGCTGGTCCTGTCGCTGTTGCCGCCGCTCGTGCTCGCACGATATCGGCGGCACCGAAGAGGTGGTCACGCTTTTCCTCACCATCTTCTCGGTCGCGGTCGCCGTCGGCTCGGGCCTTGCCGCCTGGCTCGCGGCCGGGCGCATCGTGCTGTTGCCGACGCTGGTCGGCGCGGTGCTGATCGGCCTGTTCGCGCTCGATCTCGGCTGGACCGCGTCGGCCATAGCGCCCGCGGCGAGCCCGATCGGCTATCGCCGGCCTATTTCGCCACGCGCTACAGCCTCCATATCGCCATCGATCTCGCCGGGCTCGCCATCGCGGGCGGCCTGTTCATCGTGCCGGTGTTCACGGCGGTGCAGGTCTGGGCCGGCGCCGATCGCCGCGCCCGCGTGGTGGCGGCGGTCAATGTGCTCAACGCCGCCTTCATGGTCGTCGGCGCGCTCGTTCTCGCCGCTGCTGCAGAAATTCGGCTTGGGCGCGCCGGTTCTGTTCGCGCTGCTCGGCGCCGCCAACCTTCTGGTCGCCGTCGCCATCGGCTTCACCATGCCGACGAGCTGGCTCAACGATTTCCTGTCGATCGTGTTCCGCGCCTTCTTCCGGCTCGAGGTCAAGGGCCTCGAGAACATCGACAAGGCCGGCCACAACGCCATCATCGCGCTCAATCATGTGAGCTTCCTCGACGCGCCGCTCGCGGTCTCGATCCTGCCGAAGCGTCCGGTCTTCGCCATCGATGTCGCCATGTCGCAGCGCTGGTGGATCCAGCCGTTCCTCAAATTCGTGCGCACCATGGCGCTCGATCCGCTGAAACCGTTCTCGTTACGCGCGATCATCAATGCCGTGCGCGACGGCAACAGGCTCGTGATCTTTCCGGAAGGCCGCATCACCGTCACCGGCAGCCTGATGAAGGTCTATGACGGCGCGGCGATGATCGCCGACAAGGCGAACGCGATGGTGGTGCCGGTGCGCATCGAAGGGCCGGAAGTCACGATCTTCAGCCGGCTGAAAAGCTCGCAAGTGCGCCGGCGGCTGTTTCCGAAAATCACCGTGACGATACTCGAGCCGGTGAAGCTTGAGGTCGATCCGGAGCTCAAGGGCCGCAAGCGGCGGCAGGCCGCGGGCGCAGCGCTCTACACGATCATGTCCGACCTCATGTATCCGGACCACGGCGACCGACACGCACCGTGGTCGAAGCGCTGATCGACGCGGCGAAAGCCCACGGCCCCAATTGGCTCGCGACCGAAGATCCGGTGTCCGGCCAGTTGACCTACAAGAAGCTCCTCATCGGCGTCTCGGTGCTCGGCCGCAAGCTGATGCCGCTGGCGGCGGAGGGCCGCGCGCTCGGCGTCATGCTGCCGACCTCGAACGGCGCCGTGGTCACCATGCTCGCGGTGCTTGTCGGCGGGCCGCGTGCCGGCGATGATCAATTTCAGCGCCGGCGCGGCCAATATTCTCGCCGCCTGCCGCGCCGCCGAAGTCGACACCATCCTGACCTCGCGCACCTTCGTCGAGAAGGGCCGGCTGGCCACGTCGTCGAGCAACTCGAAAAGCAGGTGCGCCTTGTCTATCTCGAGGACATCCGCGCGACGATCGGCAGGCTCGACAAGCTGCGCGGCCTGTTCGAGCTGGCAAAAGCCGCTGGTCGCGCGCAAGCCCGACGACTGGGCGGTGATCCTGTTCACGTCGGGCACCGAAGGCCTGCCCAAGGGCGTCGTGCTGTCTCACCGCAACATGATCGTGAACGTCGCGCAGATCGCGGCCCGCATCGATTTCGGCCGCGAGGACAAGCTGTTCAACGCGCTGCCGGTGTTCCATTCGTTCGGCTTCACCGGCGGCGTCATCCTGCCGCTGATTTCCGGCGTTCCGATCTATCTCTATCCCTCGCCGCTGCATTACCGCACCGTGCCGGAACTGATTTACGGCTGGTGCGCGACGGCGATGTTCGGCACCGATACGTTCCTCAACGGCTATGCGCGCATGGCCAATCCTTACGATTTCCGTTCCTTGCGCTATGTGCTGGCCGGCGCCGAGCCGGTGAAGGAAGCGACGCGGCTGCATCTATCTGGAAAAGTTCGGCCTGCGCATTCTCGAAGGCTACGGCTTGACCGAGACGTCGCCGGTGCTCGCGGTCAACACGCCGATGTTCAACAAATTCGGCAGCGTCGGCCGGCTGTTGCCCGGCATGGAGGCGCGGCTCGACAAGGTCGAGGGCGTCGACGAAGGCGGGCGGCTCTTCGTGCGCGGGCCGAACGTGATGCTCGGCTATCTGCGCGCCGACAGACCGGGCGTGCTCGAACCGCCGCATGACGGCTGGCACGATACAGGCGATATCGTCACCATCGACGATCAGGGCTTCATCGCCATCAAGGGCCGCGCCAAGCGCTTCGCCAAGGTCGGCGGCGAGATGGTGTCGCTCGCGGCGGTGGAAATGCTGGCGGCGGAGCTGTGGCCGAACTACGTGACGGCGGTGTCGGCGATCCCCGACGCGCGCAAGGGCGAGCGCCTGGTCATGGTCACCGACAAGCACGGCGCCACGCGTCCCGATTTCATCGCCTATGCGCGCAGCAAGCACGCCTCCGAACTGATGTTCCCGGCCGAGATCGTCGTGCTCGACAAATTGCCGATGCTCGGCTCCGGCAAGGTCGATCAATTGGCGATCGACAAATTCGTGCGCGAGCAGGCGGCGGCGAAAGCGGCAGCGGCGGAGTGATCTCCCTCTCACCGCGTGCGGGAAGAGGTGATTACTTCGCCCCGCATCGCCAGCACGCGATCGACCATGGCGCCGGCTTCGCCGAGATAATTCGCCGGATCGCACAGCTTCGCCAGCGCGGCGCGGTCGAGATGCTTGGTGATCTCCTCGTTCTCGGCGAGCAGATCGACCAGCGGCCGGCCGGTCGCCACCACCTTGCGGCAGATGTCGTAGACGAGGTCGTGCGCATATTGCCGGCCGAGATAGGGGCCGAGCCCCATCATCACCGCTTCCGACACGATCAGGCCCTTGGTGATGTCGAGATTCGCGCGCATCTTCTTCTCGTCGACCTGCAAGCCTGTCAGCACGAATTCGGTCTGCGCCAGCGCGCCGGCGGTGAAGGAGAAGATCTCCGGCAGCACGATCCATTCGATCTCCCACGGGCCGGTGGCGCGCTCGTGGTCCTCGACCATGGCGTCGAGCAGCGCGGCGGCCTGCTGGCGCACCACCGACGTGAGCGCGGTGATGTAGACCGAGGAGATCGGATTGCGCTTCTGCGGCATGGTCGAGGACGAGCCGCGGCCTTCGTGGAACGGCTCGTAGAGCTCTTCCACCTCGGTCTGCATCATCAGCTTCACGTCGAAGGCGATCTTGCCGCAGGTGCCGGTGACGAGGCCGAGGAAGCAGCCGCCTTCGGCAATGGTGTCGCGCACCGTGTGCCAGGCGATCGCCGGCTGGCCGAGCTTCAATTCCTTCATCAGCTCGACCTGCGTGGCGAGGCCTTGGCCGCTGAGCGAGGACAACGTGCCGGCGGCGCCGCCGAATTCGCCGACCAGAACGCGCGTGCGCAGCTCTTTCAGGCGCTGCTTGTGGCGTTCGAAGGCGGCGAGCAGCGTCGCCATCTTGTAGCCGAAGGTGATCGGCACCGCCTGCTGCAGATTGCTGCGGCCGGCCATCGGCGTGTCGCGATATTTCTTGGCGAGCGTCGCGAGCGCGTCCGAAATCCGATCGAGGCTGCCTTCGATCAGCGTGAGCGCCTCGCGGATCTGCATCACGGTGGCGCTATCGGTGATGTCCTGCGTGGTGGCGCCCCAATGGCACCATTCGCCGAGCCCGTCGCGGCACAAAGCCACGAGCTGCTGCACCACCGGCAGCACCGGATAGCCGATCTTCTCGGTCTGCACCTTGAGCTTCTGGAAATCGATCTCGGCGACGTTGCAGTGCTTGACGATCTCCTCTGCCGCTTCCTTCGGGATGATGCCGAGCCGCCCCTGCGCCCGCGCCAAAGCCGCCTCGAAGTCGAGATATTTCTGCACGCGGTTCTCGTCGGAAAAAACCCGCCGCATCGCTTCGGTGGAAAAGATGTCGCGAAATACGGCGGAATCGATCAGGGACGTGGGCATAAGGACTGTCTCCGGCACACCAAAGCTGCGGGGGCCTTTTCATAGTGCACCGCGGGCGGCATGGCCACGGGGTTGGCCACGGGGTTCGGCGCCGATCGGCCACTCGCGGATAAAGGCGGGCTCTATGCCGCCCCGGCAACCGGTGGTGTAGTCGGGCCGTCTACGATAGCATCGCCCGCGATCCGGTGAATAAACCGGACAAAAAAGATCAAGGATCCGCCGTTGGATCTGCAGGGGGAGGGGAATGATGGCTGCTTCCGTCAATGCAGGTGCGCGTCTCGATCGGCTTCCGATCTCGTCGTTTCACTACCGCATCTTTTGGCTGGTCGGCGCCGGCATGTTCTTCGACGGCTACGATCTCTATGTCGCCGGCAGCGTGCTCGCCGCGACCATTCAGACCAAATTCTCGACGCTGCCGGAGAACCTGAAATTCGTTTCGCTGACCTTCCTCGGCATGACCATCGGTTCGCTGATCACCGGCTTTGTCGGCGACAAATTCGGCCGGCGCTTCACCTATCAGATCAATCTTTTGATCTTCGGTCTCGCCTCGCTGGCAGCGGCTTTCGCGCAAGATATGCCGCAGCTCATCGTCTGCCGCTTCATCCAGGGCCTCGGGCTCGGCGCCGAGATCGTGGTCGGCTATTCGACCTTGACCGAATTCGTGCCGCCGCAGACGCGCGGGCGCTGGCTGTCGTTTCTCGCGTTCGTGACGGTGTGCGGCTTTCCGGCCACCGCCATCCTCGGTTATCTGATCATTCCGAGCTTCGGCTGGCGGCCGATGTTCGTCATCGCCGGTGTGGGATCGCTGATCGTCTGGTATCTGCGCAAGAATCTGCCGGAATCCCCGCGGTGGCTGGAAGCTCAAGGCCGCACCGCGGAAGCGGAAAGCCTGCTGCAGACGATCGAGAAGGAAGCGGCGGGCGCGGGGCCGCTGCCGGCGCCGGCGATCACGGCGCCTATCCCACAGCTCACCGCGGCCGCGATGTTTCGCCCGCCGATTCTGCAGCGGCTCCTGGTTGGCAGCTGGGTACTGATCACGATCAATACGCTGATCTTCGGTTTCGTGATCTTCCTGCCGCAGTTCTTCCTGCGGCAAGGCCTGTCCATCGCCAATTCGCTCGGTTATACCATCGTGCTCGCGGCGGCGTCGTTGGTCGGCTGTGCGGCCGGCGCCTATTTATCCGACGCGGTCGGCCGGCGCTGGAGCATTATCGGCGCTTCGATCGTCACCATCATCGCCGGCTGGTTCTATGCGCATTCCAATGCGGCATCCGATCCGGCGATCGTGCTGGCGATCGGCGCCGTCTTGATCGTCGCGATCTATATCCAGACCGCGATTTTGTTCGGCGTCTATACGCCCGAACTGTTTCCGACCGAGATCAGGCTGCGCGCCAACGGCATCTGCAACACGCTCGGCCGCGGCGCCACCGTGATCTCGCCGTTCGTGGTCGGTTATCTGATGGTCAATTATGCGCTGCCGGGCGTGATCTGGCTGATGATCGGGCTGGTCGCGATCCAGATCGTCGCCGTGTACTTCTGGGGCGTCGAGCCGGCGCGGCGGTCGCTGGAAGGACTCGATCCTCACGCAACCGGTGAGCCGGCCAAAACAGAAGCGCGCGCGGCGCGCGCCTAGAGCGCAATTGCTTCATATTGAATCGATTGACGCTCTAGCTTCTTGATGGAGCATGATCTTTTCGGAAAACCGGTTTCCACTTTCCGGATCATGCTCCAACTCGCGCGTCACGCTTCGAACGGCAATCCGACATATTGCTCGGCGAGCGACGCCTGGGCGTGCGCGGAAGCTTGCAGATAGTCGAATTGATTGAGCCGCATCTGCGCTTCAAACGGCGTCTCGTCGGGGAAGCGGTGCAGCAGCATTGTCAGCCACCACGACACCCGCGCCGAAGCCCAGACGCGGCGCAGCGCCATGTCGGAATAGCAGTCGAGATAATGAGTCTTGCCGGCGCGATAGGCCTCGATCAGCGCGCGCGACAGATAAAACACGTCCGACACCGCGAGATTAAGCCCCTTGGCTCCCGTCGGCGGCACGATATGGGCGGCGTCGCCAGCGAGCATAAGCTTGCCGTATCGCATCGGCGCGGCGACGAAGCTGCGCAGCGGCGCGATCGATTTTTCGATCGACGGGCCGGTGACGATGGCGTCGGCCATGTCGTTGGGGCAGCGCGATTTGAATTCTTCCCAGAAACGGTCGTCCGGCCAATCGTCGAGTTTGGCCTCGAGATCGCACTGGATGTAATAGCGGCTCAACATCGGGTTGCGCATCGAGGCAAGCGCGAAGCCGCGGCTGTGATAGCAATAGCAAAGGTCCTTATACGGCGGCGTTTCCGACATGATGCCAAGCCAGCCGAACGGATAGCTCTTCTCATAGGTCTTGAGCACGTTCGCCGGAATCGAAGGCCGGCTGACGCCGTGATAGCCGTCGCAGCCGGCGACATAATCGCAATCGACCCGCCGCTCAGCGCCGTCTTTTTCGTAGGTCACAAACGGCCGGTCCGACGTCAGATCGTGCAGCTTCACATCGGCAGCTTCATCGACGATCTTGCCGCCGGCTAAATCGCGCGCCCTATAGAGGTCTTCGGTGATCGCGGTCTGGCCATAGGCCATCATCCGTTTGCCGGTATATTTCAGGGTGTCGATGAAGAAACGCGGCCGGCCCTCCCAGGCGATCGCCGCGCCGTCATGGGGATGACCCTCGCGGTCCATGCGCGTGCCGAGCCCGACCTCGCGCAACAGCGCCACCGTGCCGGCTTCCAGCACGCCGGCGCGGATCCGCTCCAGCACATATTGGCGGCTTTGCCGCTCCAGCACGACGCTGTCGATGCCGTTCTTGTGCAGGATATGCGACAGCAAGAGCCCGGCCGGGCCGCCGCCGATGATCGCCACTTGAGTTCGACTGGCTGCGGTCATTGCTGCAAGAGGGATGGGTCGGGCCGGGACGGGCAAAGACCCCGTAGCAAAGGCGCAATCGCCCGATTAGGCAAGCGGGCTGGAATCCGGCTAAACGGCAGGCTTGCACCCTGCCGCCGATGTCGCGATATAAGGCGCGCCGCAACGGGATCATTCCATGTTCGAATCTTTCAAAAACTTCATCTCCGAGTTTGTCGATGGCGACAAGCATCCGAGTCAGTTCGCCGATGACGATTACCGGCTGGCCGCCGCGGCGCTCCTCGTTCACGCCGCCACGATCGATGGCGAAATGTCGCAGAGCGAGAGCGACAAGCTCCAGGCTCTGCTCAAGAAGAATTTCTCGCTCGACGACGCCGCAACCGCGGAATTGATCGGCAAGGCGACTGCGGTCGAACGCGAATCCGTCGACCTTTATCACTTCACCCATCAGCTCAACCGTTCGCTGAACGAAGCCGGCCGCGCCCGCATCATCGAGATGATGTGGGAGATCGTTTATGCCGACGGCCGCCGCGACGAGCTCGAAGACAATCTCTTGTGGCGCGCTGCCGATCTTCTCGGTGTGTCGCCGCAAGAACGCATCGCGTTACGCCGCCGGATCGGCGGCGAGGATGTCGGCGCTGAAAGTGCGGGCGCCGACGGTGCGGCTGTTGAAGAAGAAGACAGGAGCGGCGCATGAAACCGGTCACGCTGATCACCGGCGCTTCGGCCGGCATCGGCACGGAATTGGCGCGGGTCTTCGCCGCTCACGGGCATGAGCTCGTTCTGGTGGCGCGACGCGCCGATCGGCTCAATGCGTTCGCCGACGACATCGCCAAAGCAGGCGGGCCGCGGCCGAC
This sequence comes from uncultured Alphaproteobacteria bacterium, assembly GCA_963761185.1. GTDB lineage: Bacteria > Pseudomonadota > Alphaproteobacteria > Rhizobiales > Xanthobacteraceae > BOG-931. Next base: position 601,462 of record CAVXFY010000009.1, on the reverse strand, counting down.
GGTGCTGGCGTCCGATCTCGAACAGCGCGATGCGGTGGCAAAAATCGCGTCGGAATTGTCGTCGCGTGGCCTCGAACTGAATTTCGTCGTCAACAATGCCGGCTTCGGCCTGATGGGCGAGGCGGCCACGCTCGACCGCAACGAGCAGCTCGGCATGATCGATCTCAATGTGCGCGCGCTCACCGAATTGTCGCTGACCTTCGTCGACAGTCTCGCGCGCCATCGCGGCGGCCTGCTCAACGTCGCCTCGATCTCGGCCTTCCTGCCCGGGCCGGGCATGGCGGTCTATTACGCCAGCAAGGCCTATGTGCTGTCGTTCACGGAAGCTCTGCATCAGGAATGGTCCGGCCGCGGCATCCGGGTGACCGCGCTCTGCCCAGGGCCGGTCCCGACCGAATTCCAGGCGCGCGCCAAGATGGAGCTGCCGAGCGCCGCCAAGATGATCGAACTGCCGCCCGATCGCGTCGCCCAGATCGGCTATGACGGTCTCATGCGCGGTGAGCGTGTGGTCATCGCCGGGCTCGGCAACAAGCTCGCGGTCGCTGCGATACGTATGACGCCGCACGCCGTCCTGCTGCGGACGGTCGATCAGCGCACGGCCGGCATCAAGAGTTGATGGCCGCAACCGAGATCTGATCCATTGCGCATTGATTTCACTCGCGAACACGCTACCAATGAAGAAAAACGTGTTCGAACAGGCTGATGCAACAGCAGATTCTTATCGTCCTGCACCAGGAGAATTCCACACCGGGCCGCATCGGATGCGCCCTCCAGGAGCTTGGATATGGGCTCGATGTGCGCCGGCCGCGCTTCGGCGAGCCGCTGCCGCAGAGCATGGCCGAGCATGCTGCCGCCATCATTTTCGGCGGTCCGATGAGCGCCAATGACGAGGACGATTTCATCCGCAAGGAGATCGATTGGATCGCCGTGCCGATGAAGGAGAACAAGCCCTTCCTCGGCATCTGCCTCGGCGCGCAAATGTGCGCGCGGCAGCTTGGCGGCAAAGTCTTCAAGCATCCGAGCGGCCATGCCGAGATCGGCTATTACCCGATCCGGCCGACGCAGGCCGGTCTTGCCGTCGTCGAGACCTGGCCGGAATGCGTCTATCAATGGCACCGCGAGGGCTTCGACGTGCCGGCGGGCGCCGAGCTCCTGGCCGAGGGCGACACGTTCGAGGTGCAGGCGATACGCGCGGGACGCGCTTACGCGCTGCAATTCCATCCCGATGTCACTCACGCCATGATCCACAAATGGACCACGCGCGGCCACGACCGCATGGAATTGCCGGGCGCGCGGCCGCGCCACACCCATTTCGCCGATCGTGCGGTCTATGACTATTCCGCGCGCGCTTGGCTCAACGTGTTTCTGGAACGCTGGCTTGCCGCGTGACGCGTTTTAGTTGATGGGGCATGATTTTATCGGAAAACCGGGGTCCGCCTTTCCGGATCGTGCTCGAGCGCGTCACTTCCAGCTGGCGGCGAGCTGCTGGGCGAAATAGGCGACCGTCTTGGTATAGACCTGCGACGCGTTCCATTGCAGCAGCACCTGAAAATTCGCGGTGCCTTCGCCCCAGGGCTGGCCGGCCTGCCAGCCGTAGCCTTTGAGATAATTCGCCGTCGAGGCGAGCACGTCGGGCACGCTGCGAATGAGATCGCGGCGGCCATTGCCGTCGTAGTCGACGGCATATTTCAGATAAGACGACGGCAGAAACTGCGTCTGGCCGATCTCGCCGGCCCAGGCGCCATGCATGTCGGCGGGCGACATGTCGCCGCGATCGACGATCTGCAGCGCCGCGATCGCTTCGCCGCGGAACTTGTCCGGCCGCCGGCAGTCGTAAGCGAGCGTCACCAGCGAGCGGATGGTCGGGAATTTTCCGGAATTGGCGCCGAAATCGGTTTCCAGACCCCAGATGGCGACGATCACCGGGGCGGGCACGCCGAATTGCTGTTCGATGCGCACGAACACCGAGCCGTATTGCAGCAGCATCAGCCGCGCGCGCGCGAGCCGCGGCGGCACCATGCGGCCGGAGAACTGCTCGAAACTCTGCCGGAACACGCCCTGGGCGTGGTCGCGCGCGATGATGGTCGGGTCGTAGGTGACATTGGCGAGCGCCGACTGGATTGTCCGCTGCGACACGCCATCGGCGGCGGCTTCCTGTTTGAGGCCTTGCAGCCAGGTTCCGAAATCGCCGCCGCAGGGCGCGGCATGCGCCGGTATCGGGATAACGGCAAGCGCGAGGAAGGCCCACATCACGCGGATGATTGGCAATCGCATGCGTTAATCCTTCCGTGTCGCCTTAAGGTTGAATCATAGCCTTATGATGCCGCAGGAGCGGCGGCGCTTCCAGAGCGTCCATCCCATCCTGTCGAAGCGATTGACGCTCTGGCATCTTGATGCAGCACGATCTTTTCGGAAAACCGGTTTCCACTTTTCCGGACCACGCTCCCGGGTCACGATTTTACGACATCATAGCGGTCGGCGTCATAAAGCTCGGCAAATATCTTTCGCGAGATCAGCACGACCGCAAGAATGCTGAAGCCTCCGATCAGCACCGAGGGGACGGTGCCGAAGAACGCGGCCGCGGCGCCGGCGCGGAAATCGCCGAGCTGGTTTGAGGTAATGACGGCCATCGAATTGACCGCGTAGACCCGGCCGCGCATCTCGTCCGGCGTGCGCAATTGCACCATGGTCTGCCGGATCACGACGCTGATTGTGTCGGAGATGCCGATGACGGCCATGGCGGCGATGGCGAAGATGAAATTCGGCGCCAGCGCCAGGCCGATCGTGCCGATGCCGAATATCGTGACGGTCGTGAACATCACCCGGCCGACGCGATCGGAGACCGGCCAGCGCGCGAGCACGAGCGCGGTTGTGATGGCGCCGACGGCGGGCGAAGCGCGCAAGATGCCGAAGCCCAGCGGGCCCATGACGTAAACATCGCGCGCGAAGATCGGCAGGAGCGCCATGACGCTGCCGAGCAGCACCGCGACCATATCGAGCACAATGGCGCCGAGCACGACTTTGCGCCGCGCGATGAAAGTGACGCCGCTGAACAGGGTCTTCAGATCGAGCGGCATGCGCGCCGAGGCCGTTCGCTCCATGGCGACCGTGATCATCGCCAGCCCGGCCGACAGCCAGATCACGGCGCAGACCGAAAAGATCAAGGTCGGACTGAGCGCGACCAGAATGCCGCCCAGCGCCGGCCCGGCAACGACCGCGGTCTGCGAGCCCGAAGTCGCGGCCGCCACCGCGTTCGGCAGTACTCTCGCCGACACGACATTGGGCAGAACCGTCTGCACGCTCGGCTGTTCGAAGGCGCGCCCGGTGCCGACAACGAAGGCCATGGCGAGAAGAAGATTCGGCGTCAGGTGGCCGGTGAAACTCGCCACGGCAAGAACGGCGACGGCTATAGCCTCGACGATCTCGCCGATGAAGGTGACCCAGCGCCGGTCGAAGCGGTCCGCGACATGGCCGGTGAACGGGAACAGACAGATCGCCGGAACGAATTGCACGAGCCCGATCAGCCCAAGCCGGAACGGGCTGTCGGTCAGCGCATACATTTGCCAGCCGACCGCGACGACGTGCATCTGCAGGGCTACCGACGCGGCCACCCGCACGTAGAGATAACGCAGAAAGGCGGGATGACGCCAAAGCGATGGTTCGGGGGAGGAATCACTCTGCGTCATTGCGAGGGGTGTTTATCCGTCACAGCTGCGGATAGCCATCCGAAGGACGGGTTGATCCAGCCGGTGGGTAAAGCGGATGTCGAGGATACGAAAATGGGCCTGCCGAGCCGTAGCTCGCGTAGCGAGCGAAGGGCTGGTGGAGCCGAGGGGAGTTGAACCCCTGACCTCCTCATTGCGAACGAGGCGCTCTCCCAACTGAGCTACGGCCCCCGCCATAGACAACGACCGGCAAAAACGGCCGGTTCGGCGAGTGTCGGCCATTTAGGGCCGCCATTTCCGGGTGTCAAGGACGGCCATTGGACGGCAATGGCAGCGAAACCCGCCAAAACCGGTGGCTTGTTCGGGAACCCGCAAATGGCTAGTTTCCGCCATCCTCAGAGACGAAGCAGAGGTCCATGCGCGCTCTTTTCGAAGTCATCGATATCGCTCTCTCCCTTTTCATGTGGATTGTGATTGCGATGGCGATCTTCTCCTGGCTCGTTGCCTTCAACGTGGTCAATACGCGCAATCAGGTCGTCGCGATGATCGGCGATTTTCTCTATCGCATCACCGAGCCGGCGCTGCGCCCGATTCGCAATTTCATGCCCAATCTCGGCGGCATCGATATTTCGCCGGTGATCCTTTTTCTGATCATCATATTCATTCAAAGGGTTATTGAGCTTTACATCCTGCCGAACGTCTATTGAGCGTAATGTCGGGCCGGCCGTGGACGCAAACAGCTGACGGCGTGATGCTTGACGTGCGCCTCACTCCGCGCGGCGCGCGCGACGCCATCGAAGGCGTCGAGCGCCGCGCCGACGGACGAACGGTGCTCAAGGCGAGGGTGCGCGCGGCGCCGGTCGAGGGCGACGCCAACGCGGCGCTGCGGCGGCTCATCGCCAAGGAACTCGGCATTTCTCCACGGCAGGTCGAATTCGCAGGCGGCGCGACGGCGCGCCTCAAGCGTCTGCGGATCGCGGGCGATCCGCAGGTGCTCGCGACCTCACTGGAACGATTCACGAAGGAATCCGCAAAGGTGACCACATGAGTGCGACAATCATCGACGGCAAGGCCATCGCCGCCGATTTGCGCGCCCAAGTCGCGGCCGAGACGCGCCGGCTGACGGCGGCGCATGGGCTTGTGCCCGGATTGGCGGTGGTTCTCGTCGGCAACGATCCAGCGAGCAAAACCTACGTCGCCAGCAAGGCGCGCGCCTTGCTCGAAACCGGCATGCGGCCGTTCGATCATCAACTCCCGGCCGATACGGGCGAGGCCGATCTGCTGGCGCTAATCGCGAAGCTCAACGCCGATCCCGCGGTGAACGGCATTCTGGTGCAATTGCCATTGCCGCCGCAGATCAACGCGGCGCGCGTCGTTGGCAGCGTCAATCCGGACAAGGACGTCGACGGATTTCACCCGATCAATTTCGGACGGCTCGCGGCAAAATTGCCGACGCTCATTCCCTGCACGCCGATCGCCTGTATGAAGCTTGCCAATTCGGTGCGCCCGTCGCTCGACGGGCTCGACGCGCTCGTCGTCGGCCGCTCCAATATTGTCGGCAATCCGCTCGGGCAGCTTCTGCTCGCCGCCAACGCCACCGTGACCATTGCGCATACGCATACGAAGAACCTGCCCGATCTGTGCCGGCGCGCCGAGCTCCTGTTCGTCGCCATCGGCCACGCCGAATTCATTCGCGGCGATTGGGTCAAGCCGGGCGCGACCGTGATCGATGTCGGCATCAATCGCGTGCCGGGCGCCGACGGCAAGTCGCGTATCGTCGGTGACGTGTGTTTTGCCGAAGCGGTCAATGTCGCGGGCGCGATCACGCCGGTGCCCGGCGGCGTCGGCCCGATGACGATCGTGTGCCTGTTGGTCAATACGCTGCGCGCCGCCTGCATTCAGGCGAAGCTGCCGCCGCCTTTGGTGTGATACGTCAGCTATTCCAGCCGAACGCGACCTTGTCGAGCACGCGCGCGCCGAATTTCTCCGAAGACCGCGCCACCGCTTTGCCGCCGAGTGCGCGATAGAACTCGACCGCGTTCTCGTTCTCCGACAGCGCCCACACGATCAGCGATTTCATCGAGCTCTGCACCAGATCGCGGCGTGCGGCGGTGAACAGGCGGCGGCCGAAGCCGAGCCCCTGGAATTCCGGCCGCAGATAGAGCTCGTAGATCTCGCCGTCGTAATAAAGACTGCGCGCGCGGTTGCGCCCGTAATTGGCGTAGCCCGCGATCTTGTCGCCGAATTGCAAGAGCGCGATGCGGCTGCCCTTGCGGATCGCCGATTCCCACCATGCCGGGCCGCGGCGATTGATGAGCTTTTCGAGTTCGGTGCCTGGAATGATGCCCTGATAGGCCATGCGCCAGGCCTCATCATGGGCTTCCGCGACGTCGCCGGCATCACGCGATGTGGCGCGGCGGATTTCGATAAGGACTGTGCTCATGATGCGATGCTCATGCTTCGATCAAAGCAAGCGATTCCGGGCAACTCAAGGGCCAAGATTCACGTTCAGTTAACGATGTGGATTATTAGCCAAAAGACCGGGCTTGGCCAGAATTGCGAAGGTAAAAATACGCGTGCCCACTGCAATCTCGCACCGCTGTTGCAATAGCGTCACGGTCCGCCGGTTTTTGTGCCGGAGGTGTTCCGAATGTGTCGCAATTTGTGACAGGATGGGCGCGTCGGTAGGCTATCCGATGCCGCGCGCGAGGCGCGACATCGGCGTGCGCGTAACGCGCTTGGGCATTGCTCAGACGCGCTCGGCCTCTTTGCGCCGTTCGTCGCGCTTGCGGTCGTTCGGATCGAGCAGTTTCTTGCGCAAACGAATCGATTTCGGCGTCACCTCGACGAGTTCGTCGTCCTCGATATAAGCGAGCGCCTTTTCCAAGGTCATGCGGATCGGCGGCGTCAGCCTGATCGCTTCATCCTTGGAATGGGTGCGGATATTGGTGAGCTTCTTGCCCTTGAGCACGTTGACTTCGAGATCGTTGCCGCGGGTGTGCTCGCCGATGATCATGCCGCGATAGACCTTCCAGCCCGGCTCGATCATCATCGGGCCGCGGTCTTCGAGATTCCACATCGCATAGGCGACCGATTCGCCCTGATCGGTTGAGATCAAGACGCCGTTCCGGCGTCCGACGATCTCGCCGCGATGCGGACCATAGGCATGGAACAGCCGGTTCATCACCGCGGTGCCGCGCGTGTCGGTGAGGAGCTCGCCCTGATAGCCGATCAGCCCGCGCGTCGGTGCGTAGAAGATCAGCCGCACGCGCCCGCCGCCGGACGGACGCATTTCGACCATTTCGCCTTTGCGCTCGGCCATTTTCTGCACGACGATACCGGAATGCTCCTCGTCGACGTCGATCACGACTTCCTCGATCGGCTCGAGCAAATCGCCGGACGGGCCGTGCTGGAACAGCACCTTCGGCCGCGACACCGCAAGCTCAAAACCCTCGCGCCGCATGGTCTCGATCAGAATGCCGAGCTGCAATTCGCCGCGGCCGGCGACTTCCATGGAATCCTTCTCGTTCGATTCCGAAATGCGCAGCGTGACATTGCCTTCGGCTTCGCGCAGCAGGCGATCGCGGATGACGCGGCTCTGCACCTTGTCGCCTTCGGTGCCGGCAAGCGGCGAATTGTTGATGCGGAAGGTCATGGTCAGCGTCGGCGGGTCGATCGGCTGCGCCGGCAGCGGCTCGGTGACTTCCGGCGCGCACAGCGTGTGCGAGACGAAGGCTTCAGGCAGCCCCGCGATGGCGACGATGTCGCCGGCAAAGCCTTCCTCGATCGGCGCCCGCTCGAGGCCGCGGAAAGCCAGCACCTTGGTGACGCGGCCCTCTTCGATCAGTTCGCCGTTGCGGTCGATGACCTTGATCGGCTGATTCGGCTTCACCGAGCCCGACGTGATGCGGCCGGTGACGATGCGCCCAAGATAGGGATTGGATTCGAGGATCGTTCCGAGCATGCGGAACGGACCATCTTCGACCTGCGGCGGCGCGACGTGGCGCAGCACGAGATCGAACAGAGGCGCCATGCCTTGGTCCTTGGGGCCGTCCTCGGACGCAGCCATCCAGCCTTGCTTGGCGGAACCGTAGAGGATCGGGAAATCGAGCTGCTCTTCGGTGGCGTCGAGCGCGGCGAACAGGTCGAACACCGCATTGGCGACTTCGGTGGCGCGGGCGTCGGAGCGATCCACCTTGTTGATGACGACGATGGGCTTGAGACCCATTTTCAGGGCCTTGGAGACCACGAATTTGGTCTGCGGCAGCGGGCCCTCGGCGGCGTCGACGAGCACCAGCGCGCCGTCCACCATATTAAGGATACGCTCGACCTCGCCACCGAAATCGGCGTGGCCGGGGGTATCGACGATGTTGATCCGGGTGTCCTTCCACACCAGCGAGGTCGCCTTGGCGAGGATGGTAATGCCGCGCTCGCGCTCGAGATCGTTCGAGTCCATGGCGCGCTCGACGACGCGCTGATTGTCGCGAAACGAGCCCGATTGCTGCAGCAGGCGGTCGACCAAAGTGGTTTTGCCATGGTCGACGTGGGCAATGATGGCGATATTGCGCAGGTTCATAACCGTATCCGGGAATCAAAGGCGGGCCCCAAGCGGCGCAGGGGGCCCGCGAATGTGAGCGTATATAGGGCTTTTTGGCCCGGAAGCAATCGAAGTTTGTGCAGAGCACAACGGCCAGGGGTGGACGCAGGGATGGGCCGTATGGCGTTAAGGATAGCGCCTGAGCCGGCGTTCCGGCCCGGCCTCCAGGATCCGCGGCAGGAATCTAGGCCGCGGCGACCTTGTTGGACCCCGGCGTGCTCACGGCGGCGATGGCCGGCGCTGCCTCGCTCGTAGTAGCCGCACCCATCTGGTCGAGGATGGCGCTGCGCCGCGCGGCAAGGGCGAAGCGGAGCTGGTCGAGCGCGAAAGCAAACGACATCCGCACCGTCTCGTCGAACTCCTCGTGTTCGCCCTGATGGATGATGGCGATCACGAGATTGTCGGCCTCGACCTGAAGCTGATCGAGGGCCTCCAAGTTCTGGACCGAATGCGCTTTGCGCACCATGTCCAGCACCTTCTGCAACAGCCGCAGCCGGCGCGTGCGCGTGTCGCTACGCAAATAGCTCGCGACGCCGGCAATGGCCGAGCCGAACACCGGGAAGATCAGCATGCCGTAAAAGATGTCGTCGCCGTATTTGTCGAAGAACGACTGCTGGCTGTCGGTGAGATAAGCGAGCGCGCCGGGATGGGTGACGATGTCGGCGTCCTTGTCGGTATCGGGGGCGGTGATTTTCGCCTCCCGCGGCAGCGCCGTCGCGATCTCTTGCCGCGACGTGTAGATCACCTTGGCCAGGGTCGCGATCACGGATGAACTGACCGATTTCCGCGCCACCAGATATTCGCCGAAGCTGAGAGACTTGAGGCTGTCGCTCGGCGACGGCGGCGTGCCGCCGAAAGTGCCGGCATCGATATCGACCGAGTCGAAGGCCGGGTTGCGCTTGGCGATGCCGTCAGCCTGATCGATCTCGATGAAGTTCGGCGCGACGCCGTTCTGCGTGGCGGCCGCCACCACGGTGGATATGGCATTGCCGGTCGCCGGGCCGGCAACAAACAGCGCATCGACTTGATTGTTCTTGACCGCCGCGGCGACGTCGTTCGCATCGATTTCGGAGATCGTCACCTTGGCGAGCGGAACGCCGTAATGGCTCAGCACAAGCTCAAGAAGACCTCGGGTCGCCTCGTTGCCTTTGACGACGGCGACGCGCTTGCCGGTGAGATCGGTGACTTTGCCGAAGCTGCTGCTGTCGCTTGACGAGTCGCTGTCATCGCTGTCGTCGCTATCGTCGCTCTTTGCCGTCTTTGAGCCCTTCTTGTCCTTTGCAGTCTTGGTGCTCTTGCTGCTGTCTTTGCCGCTCTTGCTCTTGCCGGCTTTGGCGGATTTCGCGGCGCTTGCCTCCGGCTTGGGCTTGCTCGGGGCAGGTGCAGGGACGATCAGCGCCATCACGTTTTGCCGCAGAATGGCGACGACCGGCCAATTGAGCGTGTCATCGAGATTGCTCGGCAGGATGGCGAGCTCGGCTTGGCCCTTGCTCATCACCTCCGCGGTGCCCTGCGTGCTATCGGTCGGAATAGGCTGCAAATGCAGGTCGCGGTGTTCGGCCGCGATCTGATCGGTCAGCACCTGGACGAACCGGGCATCGCGCGGCCCGGCGGCGACCCGCAAATGATCGCGTTCCGCGGCATAATAAAAGCCGGCCCAGACCAGCGCGCCGATGAGGATGGTGCCGAGGATGGCGACGAGCCACGTGTGCCGGAGGAACATCCGCACGCGGCTTCGCACCATATTTTCGAGCGACTCGATGCTCATCGTCCTACCCGATCCGCGCCCGGGCGAAGCGGCCGCGGAAGCCGAGCCGCCGGACTTTTCGGAACGCCGAAACAGCCAAAATCTCATGGCCACAGGCGGGCGATGCGGTAGTCCGGGCGGCATGGTAAATCCTAACACGCCTCCTAGCGTCTGACCCTATGTCGCGGCCGCGCCGACCGGGTTCAAAATGCCGCTTGGTTAATCCGGGCGGCGCCGGTGCGCGGTTCCGCCGCTAATCTCGGTCCGACTTGTGGCCCGACTTTGACAACTCCCCCGAGGAGTTCCCGGCCGGTCGCGCCAGTCGTTCCAGCCCTGCGGCCCACTTTATCACGCCCCCGCCGGGCGGCTCCACGGACCGAAGCGGAAGCCGGCCGGCATGGCCCGGTGCAGCATCAGCATTTCGCCGATGGTCTCGGATGTGACCAGGCCGATCAAGCGCTCCGACGCATCGATGATGCCAATTGCGGGCGCCGATTTCTCCTGGAGCAGGCGGAACGCCTCGTCGAGGCAACTGCGGTGGCTCAATGTCGGGAATTGCCCGGTCATGGCGTCGGCGACCTTGGCGTCCGGTCCGCGCTCCTTCAGCGCCCGGATCAGATCGTTGCGCGCGAGGAGGCCGCGCGGCCGGCCGGCGCCGTCGACCACCGGGAATTCGCCCTGGCTGGTGCGCAGCAGCGTTTCCACCGCGGCATCGACATGCTCGTCGGGCGTCAGCGTTGCGAATTGTGTCATCATCGCCGCAGTTACCGGCACACCCTGCGACATGGCGCGGATCGCCACCAGATGCGCTTCCGACGATGCCGCGAGATAGACGAAGATGGCGATGAACAAGAGCAGCGGATTGCCGAACAGGCCGACGAAGCCGAGCAGGAACGCCACGCCTTGGCCGATCGCCGCCGCCATTTCGGTGGCGCGCACATAACCGAACCGGACCGCGAGCAGCGCCCGCAGCACACGCCCGCCATCCATCGGAAAAGCCGGGATCAGATTGAACGCCGCAAGGAACACGTTTACCTCGGCGAGCCGGTCGACAAGGCTTGCCTTGGTGCTTTCGATCGCGACCAAATGATCGGGCCTGAGATCGGCGCCGCCGACGAGGACCAGTACCGCAGCGATTGCCACGTTGACGGCGGGCCCGGCGATGGCGATCAGGAATTCCTCGCTCGGCTGTTCCGGAATGCGCTCGAGCCGCGCCACGCCGCCGATCGGCAGCAAGATCACGTCCGGCGTCGCCACGCCGAAGGCCCGCGCCGTGAAGATGTGGCCGAACTCGTGCAGCAGCACGCAGAGAAACAAAAGCATCATGAACAGGAGCGCGCTCCAGGCGGCCTGCGGCCCGCCCGAGACGTAACTGACGCCGAAAATCCAGGCGAGAAACAAAACGAACGTCACATGGATGCGAACCGCCGTCCCGGCGACCGACCCGATGTTCAATGACCAGCCCATAATACCCTCCCGGAAATAACGGAACCTCGCGCCACAGGTCTTACTTTGCTAGATTTGCAGCGTCATTTGCTAAGTAAGGAGCGCGGTAGGTTATTTCGAGAGCCGGGCAGGGGCGCGAGAAGGAGTGAATTTGCCATGAGCCAAAAACTCTCCGGCGAAGCGCGCAAGACCGCGCTCGGCCGGCTCAAGGGATGGAGCGAGGTCGATGGCCGCGACGCCATCGCCAAAAAGTTCGTCTTCGCGGATTTCAATCAGGCCTTCGGCTTCATGACGCGCGCGGCTTTGATCGCAGAAAAACTCGACCACCATCCGGAATGGTTCAACGTCTACAAGACCGTGGACGTGACGTTGTCGACCCACGATGCCGGCGGCTTGACCGATCTCGACATCAAGCTCGCCGAGATGATGGACAAGCTTGCGGGCTAGCGCGCCCGCGATGGGACAAACTCGCGGGCTAAATGCCGCCTTGTGGCTGCCGCCTTTCGGGACCAAATCTACGCTCAAGTTTACGCTCATGGTGTTTGGGCCGCGTGGCGCAAGACACCATCGTGCATCGCAGGAGGAGCCGATGTGGTTTCGGCAGCAAGCCGCCGCTTCGCCGGGGTTTTTCGGGCGAGGGGCTTCCGGGCAAAGCTTTTCCGGGTCAAATTTTTCCGGACCAAGGCTTACCTGGCAGGATCTTGTCGGACAGGCGCGCCGCTTCGCCGCCGATGAGGGCGACTTACGGCGGCGGATCTGGAGCAGGCTGAAGCGCGAAGCAGCAAACATTCCGTTCGTCGAGGACGCGCTCACCGCGCATTATTGCGCCTTCGACCGCAAGACGCCGCTCTATGTGAAGCTCGCGCTCGTTGGCGCCGTCGTCTATTTCATCGTGCCGGACGATCTGATCCCGGACTCGATTCCCGTGATCGGCTATGCTGACGACGCCGCCGTGCTGGCGGCCGCCCTGAAGATGTTTTCTTCGCACATCAAGCCGGAACATCGCGAGGCGGCGCGACTCATGCTGGAGCAGATGCGCCGCGCGTAAGCTTCATGGGTGAAGCACGATCTTCCCCATCACCTTGCGATCGGCAATCGCTTTGAGCGCGGCCGCGATGTCCGGCAAGGGATAGACCGCGTGCACATGCGCGCTGAGCTTGCCAAAAGCTGCCCAGTTCACGATGTCGCGCATCAAGTCGCGCTGCGCCTGCGGCTCGCGCCGCACCCAGGCGCCCCAGGCGACGCCGCGGATATCGCAATTCTTGAGCAGCACCAAATTGAGCGGCAGTTTGGGGATTTCGCCGGCGGCAAAGCCGATCACGAGATAGCGGCCGTTCCACGCCATCGATCGCACTGCGGGCTCGGCGTAAGCGCCGCCGACCGGATCGTAGACCACGTCGATGCCGTGCTCGCCGCCGAGTGTCTTGAGCGCCGAACGCAGATCCTCGCTGGCGTAATTCACCATCTCGGTGGCGCCGTGCTTGCGGGCAAATGCGAGCTTCTCGTCCGACGAGGCGCAGGCGATGACGCGCGCGCCCATGACCTTGCCGATCTCGACAGTGGCAAGACCGGTGCCGCCGGAGGCGCCGAGCACGACCAGCGTTTCGCCGGGCTTGAGTTCGGCGCGCACGCGGAGCGCATAAAGCGTCGTGCCGTAAGTGACGGTGAGGCCCGCGGCGCGATCGAAATCGAGCCCGTCCGGGACTTTGACCAGAATGTTCGCCGGCACCGCGACCGCTTCGCGCGCCGCGCCCCAGCCGGTATTTCCCGTGACCCGGTCGCCGGGCGCGACATCGGTCACGCCCGGACCGACGGTCTCGACCACGCCTGAGAATTCCGCCGCCGGCGAGAACGGAAACGGCGGCTTTTGCTGATACTTGCCGGCGATGATCAGCGTATCGAAAAAATTGAGAGCCGCGGCCTTGATGCGCACCAAGGCTTCGCCGGGTCCCGGTTGCGGCTCTGGGATATCGGCGAGTTCGAGTTCGTCGGGCGAGCAGAATTGGTGGCAGAGAATTGCTTTCATGCGGAAGTCATATCAGGCTTCCGTCACCCCGGCATCAAGCAGGGCGCGGCGCAGCCGCGTGAAGGCGAGCCGCAGCCGCGACTTCACCGTGCCGAGCGGCAGCTTCGTGCGTTCCGCGATCTCTGAGTGCGACAGCTCGTCGAAGAAGGCGAGTTTCACCAAAGCGAACTGCTCGCGCGGCAGGATGCGCAGCGCCGCGCGCAGGCACTCTTCGCGCTGGCTCAAATCGATGCAATTGTCGCAAGCCTCGGCGGGGTCGGGGATATGGAAAAAATCCTCGTTGGCGCAGATGATTTCGCGGCAGCGCCGCTTGACGTCGATGCGGCGGTTGCGGGCGATGTGAAAGACCCAGGTGGTCGCCGCGGATCTGCGCGGGTCGAACAGATGCGCCTTGCGCCATATCGTTTCCATGACGTCCTGGGTGACGTCGGCAGCGGCAAAGGGCGCTAGCCCAAGCCGCACCATCTGCGCCTGCACCCGCGGGACGAAGTGATCGAACAGGAGAGTGAAGGCTTCGCCGTTGCGATCGGCCCCCACCGCAATCAGGAGTTCGTCGAGATCGTTTGCGGAGCTCGCCGCCTGCGCCCGATGCGGCGACGGCACTTCGTTATGCAACCACTCGGTCAGGCTCAAGGCACGTCTTCCCAGTGATGGCGCGAGTAGGGAGGCCTGTCGGACGCGATAATTGCCCACCCCTGCCGCGCGTCGTTCGATGGTGGGATTATTCAGGGAGCGGCGGTATCTGGCTGTGTCGAACGTCACAGTTTTGGCGGTGCGGCGAATCAGTCCGGGGCGCGGCGCGCGACCGGTGCTTCAAATCGGCACAGCGCAAGGCCGCTTGCCGCGCTGTTTTCCGCCCGAATTGGATTAAATGTGACAGGTTTGCTATCAATCACCGGGGGACATTTCCGCGAGGGCCGATGCGCATTCGTCGACGGTGGCCGCTTGTCCTTTTGCCGCTCACGTCGCTGACGTTGCTGTTGGCAGCGCCATTTGCTGTTCCAGCCTCAGCGCAACAAACGCCGGCGCCGGCCGCGAGTCCGCCGGCGGCCGCCAAGCCGAAACCAAAGCCGGCCGCCAAGCCCGCGACGCCTGCTGCGCCTGCGGCGCAGGCGAAGCCTGCAACGAAGCCCGCCGTGCCGCCGGCCATGGGCGGTGCGCAGCCGAAACTGCTCGGACAATATGCCGATTGGGGCGCCTATACGGCTTCGCCCGGTGGCAAGAAGGTCTGCTTTGCCATCGCCAAGCCGTCGGCCTCGGAGACGGTGCCGCCGGGCCGGCCGCGCAATCCGGTCTTTATGTTCATTTCGACGCGCCCGGCCGAAAAGGTGACCAACGAGATTTCGATCATCATCGGCTATCCGTTCAAGCCGAGCGCGGATGCGACCGCTTCCGTCGGCTCGACCGCGTTTCCGCTCTACACCCAGCAGGACGGCGCCTGGATCAAGAACTCAGCCGATGAATCGCACATGATCGACGCCATGCGGACCGGTCAAACCGCCGTGATTAAGGGCGTTTCCGCGAAGGGCACCCAATCGAGCGACACCTTCAATCTCAAAGGTCTGTCGCAGGCCCTCGACCGGGTCGGTCAGGAATGCAAATAAACCCTTTGCCAACGGCCTCGCAGAGCATGATCCGTGGAAACCGGTTTTCCGAAAAGATCATGCGCCATCAAGATGCTAGAGCGTCAATCGATTCAAATGAAGCGATTGCGCTCTAGGCTGCGGCGCCCGGGGCTGATATCGGAACTGTCCAAACCGGGTTCGGCGCACCATCTATGCGTCAGCAGATGCGGCATGCGCGCCGCTGCCTTTTTGGATTGACGATGACCGCTTCGCTGACCGCAACGAAGACTGAAGGCTCGGCACCGTTCCTCGAGAAGCTGCCGCTCGAGACATATACGGTGCCGCAAAAGCCGTCGCTGGTCGGCCTGTCGCGTGACGCCCTGGCGGCGGCGCTCGGCGCGATCGACGTGCCGGAGCGGCAGCGCCGCATGCGGGTGCAGCAGATCTGGCAATGGCTCTACGTGCGCGGGGCGCAAGGCTTCGACGAGATGACGACCTTGTCGAAGGATCTGCGCGCGGCGTTGGCGCAGCGTTTCACGCTGGATCGCCCCGAGGTCGCCGCCGAGCAGATTTCCGTCGACGGCACGCGCAAATGGCTGCTGCGCCTTCCCGGCGAGCATGGCGCGGGGGAGCATGGCGGCTCCCCGCACGAGGTCGAGTGCGTCTATATCCCGGAAACCGATCGCGGCACGTTGTGCATTTCGAGTCAGGTCGGCTGCACGCTCAATTGCACCTTTTGCCACACCGGCACGCAGCGGCTGGTGCGCAATCTGACGGCGGCAGAGATCGCGGGTCAGGTCGTGTTGGCGCGCGACTTTCTCAAAGATTGGCAGCGCGCGGCGGCGCCAGCGGGCGGCGAGCAGGAAAAGCGCCTGGTCTCGAATATCGTGATGATGGGCATGGGCGAGCCGCTTTATAACTTCGAGGCGGTGCGCGACGGGCTTGCCGTCGTCGCCGACGGCGACGGCCTGAGTATTTCCAAGCGCCGCATCACGCTGTCGACGTCGGGCGTGGTCCCGGAGATCGCGCGCGCCGGCGCCGAGATCGGATCCATGCTGGCGATTTCGCTGCATGCGGTGACCGACGAATTGCGCGACGAATTGGTGCCGCTCAATCGCAAATATCCGATTCGCGAATTGCTCAATGCCTGCCGCAATTATCCCGGCCTCTCCAATGCGCGGCGCATCACGTTCGAATACGTCATGCTCAAGGGCATCAACGATTTGCTGGTCGACGCCAAGGCGCTGGTACGGCTCCTCAAGGGCATCCCGGCGAAGATCAATCTGATCCCGTTCAACCCGTGGCCCGGCACCCAATACGAATGCTCCGATTGGGAGCAGATCGAGAAATTTTCCGAGATCGTCTTCGATGCCGGCTACGCGTCTCCGGTGCGCACGCCGCGCGGGCGCGATATTCTCGCCGCCTGCGGCCAGCTCAAGAGCGCGACGGAAAAGCTGTCGGCGCGCGAGCGCCTGGCGTTGCGCGCCATGGCTCTTACAGACTGATGCGCCGAGATTGACGCCGGCCACGACACAACCATGACCGCGTTTTTCCGCATAATCATGATGCTGGTTGGCTATATCTGGGCCTGTATCGCCGCCTCGCTCGTGCTCACGCTCGGCACGCTTGAGCCGGACTGGAACGATCTCGACGCGCTCAGCCATTCGCTCGGCAACCAGTCGTCGGACGTGCCCACAATTGCTCTGTGGTCGGTGATCGGGATCGGCGCCGCCATCATCTTCGCCATAGGCTTTTTCCCGACGCTGCTCGCGATCGTCCTGACCGAGGGGTTCAAGCTGCGCTCGATCGTCATTTACGCCGTGATCGGCGGGGCGCTTTCGCTCGCGGCGGCCTATGGGCTCGATTTCGGCGGTTACGTTACCGCCCCCAATGCCGACATGATGCATGAGCGCGAAGTATTCGCGGCCGCGGGCATCGCCGGCGGGCTCGTCTATTGGCTGTTCGCCGGCCGCCGGGCCGGCGTCTGGAAGTGAGCGCATGAACCTGATCATGAACCTGATCATGAACCGGACCGGGCTCACGATCGCGCTCACCATCGCTTTTGTCGTCGGCATCTTGTGCGCCGTCGACCCGCAGATCGACCTCGACCTTGCGCGCATCAGCTTCGATCCGAACCGGCAATTATTTGGCATCAACGCGCAGCCTTGGGTGCAGCACGCCCGCGAAGCCGCGCGCGTCATCATTACGCTCTTGGTGCTGCCGGCCTTTCTCGCCATTGTCGGCAAACTGATCTGGCCGCACCGGCGCATGCTGATCGACAGCCGCGCCGCCTTGTTTCTGATCGTGACCTTGGCGCTCGGCCCCGGCATCATCACCAATCTGATTCTGAAAGATCATTGGGGCCGGTCGCGCCCCATCGACGTGCAGCAATTCGGCGGCACCGACAAATTCACGCCGTGGTGGGATCCGCGCGGCGATTGCCCGAACAACTGCTCCTTCGTTGCCGGCGAGCCGTCGGGCGCGTTCTGGACGCTGGCGCCCGCGGCGCTCGCGCCGATCGAATTGCAGCCGCTCGCTGTCGGCGCGGCGCTCGTCTTCGGCGTCGCCGTCGGCATTCTCCGCATCGGCGGCGGCGGGCATTTTTTCAGCGACGTCGTCTTCGCCGGCGTATTCGTCTATCTGGAGATTTGGCTCGTTTACGGCCTGATCTATCGCTGGCGCGCGACGGCCGTCGGCGAGGATGCGATCGAGGCATTTTTGGTGCGTGTGAGCGACGGTATCCGCGACGCGCTGAGCAAGCTGATGCGTTACAGCCGCGCATCGAGTTAGCTAAGGCATTTTCTCCCATTGATTGCACGCCCGCACGCTGCACCAGAGGAATTCGAAGTCAAGAATACGCGAAGGCGCACCGCCCAATCGCGCGTTTTATTCTGGCTGCCCGAGCACTTGAAAGATTTGCTGCAGCTGCGGGCTCATCGGCAGATTGAGCGTCTCGCCGGTCGGCAGGCGGCGCACGAACCACTTGTTGTAAAGCTCGGTGAGGCGCCGCTCGGCGGCCATGCGCGCGAAGGTCCGTTCGACGACGGCGGCAAAGTCCGGATCGTCGCGGCGATAGGCGAGACCATAAGGGTCGTAGGACAGATATTCGCCGACGACTTTCATGTCGTGCGCGGCGGGCTCGGTGGCAATGATGCCATAGAGCAGCACGTCATCGGTGGCGAACGCCTCGGCCTTGCCCGAGGTCAGCATGGCAAATGACTCGGCGTGATCGCGCGCGGTGACGATGTCGATGCCGAGATTCTGCTTGTCAGACAGCGTGCGGAGCGCCGCTTCATTCGTCGTGCCCGCGGTCACCACCGCGGTCTTGCCGGCGAGCTCGCGATAGGATTTCACGGCGGAATCCTTTCGCACCATGAGCTTGGTGCCGGCGACGAAGAACACCGGCGAGAACGCCATCTCCTTCTGGCGTTGCAGATTGCTCGTGGTCGAGCCGCATTCGAGATCGACGGCGCCCGATTTCACCATGTCGAAGCGGTCGGCGGCGGTGACCGGCGCGAGCGCGATCTTGATGTCCATGCCGTCGAGCTCGGTCGCCGCCTCTTCGACGACCTCCCGGCACAGGTCCAGCGAATAGCCGATCGGCTGCTGCCGGTGATTGAGATAGGAAAACGGCAGCGAGCTTTCGCGATAGCCGAGCGTGATGGTGCCGGTGTCGCGGATTTTCTTCAGCGTCCCGGACAGCGCGCCGACGGCGGCATCCTGCGCCGCGGCGGGCGCTGTCAGTGCCGCAGCGATAACGAGGCCGAGGAGGGGCCGCGGGCGCATGCCGCGAGATTCAGGCCGCTTGCAGCAGCGGCGCCGGCTCGACCGGCGCGTGGTAGAGCTTCTCGCCTTCCCACTTCGCCACGACCGCGGTCGCCAGCGAATTGCCGATCACATTGGTGGCGGAGCGGCCCATGTCGAGGAACTGGTCGATGCCGATGATCAGAAGAAGGCCTGACTTCGGGAAGATTGAAGCTCGCCAAGGTCGCCGCAATGACCACCAGCGAGGCGCGCGGCACGCCGGCCATGCCCTTGCTGGTGAGCATAAGCAAAAGCAGCATGGTGATCTGCTGCCCGAGCCCAAGCTGGATATTGTAGGCCTGCGCGATGAACATGGTCGCGAAGGTGCAATACATCATCGAGCCGTCGAGATTGAACGAATAGCCCATCGGCAAGACGAAGCTGATGATCTTCCTGCTGACCGGGAATTTTTCCAACTGCTCCATCAATTTCGGATAAGCCGCCTCGCTGCTGGCGGTGGAAAAGGCGAGCAGGAAGGGCTCGCGCACGAGCTGAACGAGCCGTATCGCGTGGTTGCCGAAGAACAGATACCCGATCGCGACCAGCAGGACCCACAGCAGCACGAGCCCGATATAAAATTCGAGCACGAACTTGCCGTAGGTCACCAGAATCCCGAGCCCCTGGGTGGTGATGATGGCGGCGATCGAGGCGAACACCGCGATCGGCGCCAGCTTCATAATGTAGCCGGTAATCTTGAGAATCGCGTGCGACAGCTCCTCGATGCCCTCGACGAGCTTGGCGGCGCGTTCGCCGAGCGCCGCGCAGGCGACGCCGAAGAACAGCGAGAACACGACGATCTGCAGGATTTCGTTGTTGGCCATGGCCTCGATGATCGAGCGCGGCACCAGATGGGCGACGAAATCCTTCATCGACAGCGAGGCGACTTTCAGATTGGTCGAAGCCTGTGCGTCGGGCAGCGGCAGGTTGAGATGGTCGCCGGGGCGCAGGATGTTGACCAGCACGAGGCCGAGAAGGAGCGACACCAGCGACGCCGAGACGAACCACAGCATCGCCTTGGCGCCGATGCGCCCGACGATCTTGGGATCGCCCATATGCGCCACGCCGACCGCCAAGGTCGAGAACACTAGAGGGGCGATGATCATCTTGATCAGGCGCAGGAAGATGTCCGTCATCAGCGAAATGTAATCGGAGATCTCCTTGGCGGTGGCCGGATCGGGCCACAGCGTGTGGCAGGCGTAGCCGACCGCGATGCCGAGCAGCATGCCGATGATGATGATGGTTGTGAGCGTCGAACGCATGGTGCCCCTCCGCGACGATCCGCAGGCGCCAGCTTAGTGCGGTTCTTACGGGGCGGGAAAGGGCCTCGGGTATCGCCTGTAGGTCAACTTCAAGGTGGCTCAGGCCAGTTCACGCTTTGGCGGGCCTTCTTTCGTCGAGGATCGCTTGCAACTTACGCTTCACCGCAGGCGGCTGATCGGTGCGCAAAAACTCGCCCACGGTCATCCGCCGGATCAACCGCAGATACGGCTTGCCCGACAGCACGGCGTCAAGCTTGACGTGCTCCTGCACGACATAATCCTGATGATCGTCGGGGTCTCTTTCGAGGGTCCATTGATCGCATTCGTTGTTCTCGTCGGGCCGGCCCCTGAAAATCAGGTTTTCCAGGTTCTCCAATTCTCCATGGGCTTACTCCCTGCTTGCGTCAGCCCCGCGCGCCCCTATAGTCCGCGCGAATTTAGGCGAATTTCGCGCGCTCAGCAGGGTCTCTTTCAATGCCAAAAGGCGACGTCAAAAAGGTGGTGCTGGCCTATTCCGGGGGGCTCGACACCTCGATCATTCTTAAGTGGCTGCAAACAACCTATGGCTGCGAGGTCGTGACTTTTACCGCCGATCTCGGCCAGGGCGAGGAGCTCGAGCCGGCCCGCGCCAAGGCGCTCAATCTTGGCATCAAGCCGCAGAATATTTTCATCGAGGACCTGCGCGAGGAATTCGTCCGCGACTACGTGTTTCCGATGTTTCGGGCCAATGCGGTCTATGAAGGCCAGTACCTGCTCGGCACCTCGATCGCGCGTCCGCTCATCGCCAAGAAGCAGATCGAGATCGCCGAGAAAGTCGGCGCCGATGCGGTGGCCCACGGCGCCACCGGCAAGGGCAACGATCAGGTGCGTTTCGAGCTTTCGTATTACGCACTCAAGCCCGACGTGAAAGTCATCGCGCCGTGGCGCGAATGGGAGTTCAAGTCGCGCGAAGCGCTGATCGCCTTCGCCGAGCAGAATCAGATCCCGATCGCCAAGGACAAGCGCGGCGAGGCGCCGTTCTCGACCGACGCCAATCTTCTGCACACCTCCTCGGAAGGCAAAGTGCTGGAAGACCCCGCCGGCGAAGTTCCGGATTACGTCCATTCGCGCACCGACTCCCCGGAAAAGGCGCCGGACACCCCGGAATATTTCACCGTCGAATTCGAACGCGGCGATCCGGTTGCGGTCGACGGCACGAAGCTTTCGCCCGTGGCGCTGCTGACCGCGCTCAACGCGCTCGGGAGAAAGCACGGCATCGGCCGGCTCGATCTGGTCGAGAACCGTTTCGTCGGCATGAAATCGCGCGGCATGTACGAGACGCCGGGCGGCACGATCCTGCTCGCGGCGCATCGCGGCATCGAATCGATCACGCTCGACCGAGGTGCTGCGCATCTCAAAGACGAACTGATGCCGAAATACGCCGAACTGATCTATTTCGGCTTCTGGTTCGCACCGGAGCGCGACATGCTGCAGGCAGCGATCGACAAGAGCCAGGAATTCGTCTCAGGGACCGTGCGGCTCAAGCTCTACAAAGGCAATGTCAGCGTGGTCGGCCGCGAGAGCAAATATTCACTCTACGATCAGGACCTCGTCACCTTCGAGGACGGCAAGGTCGCCTACGACCAGCGCGACGCCGAAGGGTTCATCCGCCTCAACGCGCTGCGGCTGCGCACGCTCGGGCAAAGGAAGCGGAAGTTGAAGCTGTAAATCCTAAACCTGCCGCTCCACCATCATCTTCTTGATCTCGGTGATGGCCTGCGCCGGATTGAGATGTTTTGGGCACGCCTTGGCGCAATTCATGATGGTGTGGCAGCGGTAAAGGCGGAACGGGTCTTCCAGATTGTCGAGCCGCGCCCCGGTCGCTTCGTCGCGGGAATCGACGAGCCAGCGCCGTGCCTGCAAGAGCGCGGCCGGGCCGAGATAGCGTTCGGAATTCCACCAATAGCTCGGGCACGAGGTCGAGCAGCAGGCGCAGAGAATGCATTCGTACAGACCGTCGAGCTTTGCCCGGTCCTCGTGGCTCTGCTTCCATTCGGTGCGCGGCGTCGGTGACACGGTCTGCAGCCACGGCTCGATCGAGGCGTGCTGGGCGTAGAAATTGGTCAGGTCCGGCACCAGGTCCTTCACCACCGCCATATGCGGCAGCGGATAAAGCCGTACGGTGCCTTTGACATCGCTCATCGCCTTGGTACAGGCGAGCGTATTGGTGCCGTCGACATTCATGGCGCAGGAGCCGCAGATGCCTTCGCGGCAGGAGCGGCGGAAGGTCAGCGTCGCGTCGACGTTGTTTTTCAGCCAGATCAGGCCGTCGAGCACCATGGGCCCGCAATCGGCGGTGTCGACGTAATAGGTGTCGACACGCGGGTTCTGCCCGTCGTCGGGGTTCCAGCGATAGATGCGGTATTCGCGCTCGGTCTTCGCGTTCGCCGGATGCGGCCAGGACTTGCCTTCGCCGACCTTGGAATTCTTGGGCAGTGTGAATTCGACCATTTCAATACACCCGCTTTTTGGGCTCGATATAGGAGACGTCGTTGGTCAGCGTGTAGGTGTGCACCGGCCGGTAATCGATCGTGACTTTGCCCGACGCGTGATCGAGCCAGGACAGCGAGTGCTTCATCCAGTTCTGGTCGTCGCGATCGGGATAGTCCTCGCGGGCATGCGCGCCGCGGCTTTCGGTGCGGTTGGCAGCTGAATCCATCGTGACCACGGCCTGCTCGATCAGATTGACGAATTCGAGCGTCTCGATCAGATCGGAATTCCAGATCAGCGAGCGGTCGGACACGCGCACGTCGCCGATGCCGTTATAGACGTCGTGGATCAGCTTGGAGCCCTCTTCCAGAACTTCGCCGGTGCGGAACACCGCGCAATTGCTCTGCATCACATGCTGCATCTTGGCGCGCATATGCGCGGTCGGCGTCGAGCCCGCGGCGTTGCGGTATTTGTCGAGCCGCGACAGCGCCATCTCGGCTGAGTTCTTCGGCAGTTCGGGCTGCTTGTCGTCCGGCGTCAAGAGTTCGGCGCAACGATGCGCCGCGGCGCGGCCGAATACGACGAGATCGATCAGCGAGTTCGAGCCGAGCCGGTTGGCGCCGTGCACCGAGACGCAAGCCGCCTCGCCGAGCGCCATCATGCCGGGCACGACATGGTCAGGATTGCCGTCTTTCTTGATCAGCACTTCGCCGTGATAATTGGTGGCGATGCCGCCCATATTGTAATGCACCGTCGGCACGATCGGCACCGGCTCGCGGGACAGGTCGACGCCGGCGAAGATCTTTGACGATTCGGTAATGCCGGGAAGCCGCTCCGCGAGAATCTTCGGATCGAGATGATCGAGGTGCAGGAAGATGTGATCCTTCTTCGGCCCGACGCCGCGGCCTTCACGGATCTCGATGGTCATGGCGCGGGAGACGACGTCTCGCGAAGCCAGATCCTTGGCCGACGGCGCGTAGCGCTCCATGAAACGCTCGCCCGCCGAATTGACGAGGTAAGCGCCTTCGCCGCGCGCGCCTTCGGTGATCAGGACGCCGGCGCCGTAGATGCCGGTCGGATGGAATTGCACGAATTCCATGTCCTGGAGCGGCAGGCCTGCGCGCAGCACCATGGCGTTGCCGTCGCCGGTCTGGGTATGCGCGCCGGTGCAGGAGGCATAGGCGCGGCCATAGCCGCCGGTGGCGAGAATGGTCATCTGCGCCGAGAAGCGGTGGAGGGTGCCGTCGTCGAGATTGATGGCAATGACGCCGCGGCAGCGGCCGTCGTCGTCCATCATCAGGTCGATGGCGAAATATTCGATGAAGAATTCGGTCTGGTGGCGCAGCGCCTGGCCGTACATCGTGTGCAGCATGGCGTGGCCGGTGCGGTCGGCGGCGGCGCAGGTGCGCTGCGCGGTGCCCTTGCCGAAATGCGTGGTCATGCCGCCGAACGGCCGCTGATAGATCTTGCCGTCCTCGCGGCGCGAGAACGGCAGGCCCCAATGTTCGAGCTCGTAGACCGCTTCCGGCGCGTTGCGGCACATATATTCGATGGCGTCCTGGTCGCCGAGCCAGTCCGACCCTTTCACGGTGTCGTACATGTGCCAGCGCCAGTCGTCTTCGCCCATATTGCCCAGCGCTGCAGCGATCCCGCCTTGCGCCGCGACCGTGTGCGAGCGCGTCGGAAACACCTTGGTGATGCAGGCGGTGCGCAGGCCGGCTTCGCTGCAGCCGACGGTGGCGCGAAGCCCTGAGCCGCCGGCGCCGACGACGATGACGTCGTAGCTGTGATCTTCGATCGGATAGGCGCGGCCATTTACGCCGGGCGCCGCGCTTCCGTTGCTTCCGTTTTCAGCCATTGCTTACAATCCGAACGACAATTTGAGGAGCGCGTAGATCGCGACCGCGCCGACGGCCCAGCAGAAGAACGTATTGGCCAGCACCAGCGTGAGCTTCATCGAATTCGTCGGAGACATAGTCCACAAGGATTTCCTGCATGCCGATCTTCATGTGGACGACCGTGCAGATGACGAAAAGCAACATGATGATGGAGACGAGCGGCGAGCCGAGAATTTGCGCCGCGGCGGCCTGATTGCGGCCGAGCAGAAGGAAGCCGATGACAATCGCCATGATCGTGAGGGGGACGCCGGCAACCGAGGTCACCCGCTGCATCCAGAAATCTTCGGTGCCCGATTTCGCCGTGCCGCGGCCGCGGACCCGCGCGAGCGGTGTGCGAAAATGCTTGGGTGCGATGTCGCTCATCGTGAACCTCCGGTCATCGCGCGCCCCCCATGGCGAGATAAGCGAATACCGCGAGCACAAAGGTCAGCGCGAGCGAACCGACGATCGTGGCTGCGGCCAGCCACTCGCGCTCCTGCGGGCCGAAGCCGCGGCCGGTATCCCAGATGAGGTGACGGATGCCGCCAAGCATGTGGTGGATGAGCGCCCAGGTGTAGCCGAGCAAGACGATCTGCCCGATGATCGAACCGACAAACCATTGAAACTTGGCGTAGGCGTTGGGTCCCTGTGCGGCAGCAAGAAGCCACCAGCAAAGCAGCAGCATGCCGAAATAGAGCGCCATTCCGCTGATGCGGTGGAAGCCCGACATCAGCATCGTCAGCGGCAAGCGGTAGATTTGCAGGTGCGGAGAGAGCGGCCGCTCGGCGGGGGTCCGACGTTCGAGCGAGCGTGTGTCAGCCATGGGCATCATCCGAATTCGCTTTGACGCGGGCGCGCCGAGCTTAGAACCGTTCCTACCCAATCCGCGCGCGTCCCGCAATGCAGCACCGCACAAATGTCAGGATCAGCCGGAAGGCTCTAATTTCGCCGTTCACGAAGAATAGTATTAGAATAACTCAACACAATGAGCGATATTGGAAGCCAGACTTCGTCAAATCCGAAGGCAGGATCATCTTCATGCGGTTCGATCTCGCCGATCTCAGTCTGTTTCGCCACGTGGTCGAGGCCGGCAGCATCACGCATGGCGCCGGGCGCGCGCATCTGGCGCTCGCCGCAGCCTCGACGCGCATCCGCAACATGGAGGATGCGCTCGGCGTCGCTCTCCTGACGCGCGGGCGCCAAGGCGTGACGCCGACCCAAGCCGGCCGCACGCTGCTGCAGCACGCGCGCACCATCCTGCGTCAGGCCGAGCGACTGCACGAAGACCTCGGCGCTTATGGCGGCGGGCTTGCCGGCCAGATCCGCGTGCTGTCGAACACCAATGCGCTGACGGAGTTTCTGCCGGAGGCGCTCTCGTCGTTCCTCGCCGCGCATCCGCATGTCAGCGTCGATCTCGAGGAGCGCCTGAGCGACGAGATCGTCGGGTTGATCGCCGAGGGCGTTGCCGATCTCGGCGTCGTCGCCGGCACGGTCGATGCCGGCGGGCTTGAAACCTATCCGTTCCGCCGCGATCGTTTCGTCTTGGTGGTCGCGCAGGATCATCCGCTGGGCAAACGCGCCAAGATCGCCTTCGAAGAAGTGCTCGATCAGGATTTCGTCGGGCTGGATCGCTCAAGTGCCATCCAGCGCTTCCTGGCCGCGAAAGCGGTGCGCATCGGCCGCCCGTTGCGGCTTCGCGTGCAATTGCGCAGCTTCGACGCCATTTGCCGGCTGGTCGAATGCAAGGTCGGTATCGGCATCGTGCCGGAGACCACGGCGCGGCGGGTGTCGAAGACCATGGCCATCAAGCTCGTCGCACTGTCCGATCCCTGGGCGGCGCGGGACCTGACGATCTGCGTGAGGAGCCGCGAAGAGTTGCCGGCCTATGCGCGCCAACTCGTCGAGCACCTGCGGGCGCCGGCGTAACGGCCGCGCCATGCCCGGGCTTTTCCCGGGCATCCCGATGATTACGGCAACGTCTCGTCGATTTGATCGAGATTGCCGGGACAAGCCCGGCAATGACGTCAAAAACGCGTCAGTGGCACGCTGATCATGGCTCGGCTTTCGGCTTCGCCGCCGCGATGGCGTCGCCGAGCGCGGAAAGGCGGATCGGCAGTTTTGCCACCGTTATGCCGAGCGGGCCGAGCGCATCGTTGACCGCGCTGGAGATCGCCGCCGGCGCGCCGAGATAGCCGGACTCGCCCGAGCCCTTCTGGCCGAGCACCGTGAACGGCGACGGCGTGCAGTGATGCACGATCTCGACCTCGGGCACTTCGAGCGAGGAGGGCAACAGATAATCCATGAAGGTCTGGGTGATTATCTGGCCCTGGTCGTCATAGACGAATTCCTCGAACAGAGCGGCCCCGATGCCGTGGGCGATGCCGCCGAGCGTCATGCCTTTGACGATGTGTGGATTGATGACCGTGCCGCAATCGTGGCCGATGACATAGCGCTCGATCTTCGGCAGGCCGAGATCAGGATCGATCGAAAGCAGCACGACATGGAATTCGAAGGAGTGGCACGGATACATCTGCACCCGCCCGTCGGGCGTCGGCAGCGTGCCGCCGGTCGGCACCTGATAGACGGCATTGGTTTCGAGCCCCGGCTCGAAGCCGTCAGGCAGCAGATGCCAATTGCGGTGCGCGATGGTGACGAGGTCGAGCCAGGCCAGCCCGCGGCCGCCGTCAGCCGTCGCCACGCCGCCGTTCGCATAGACCACCGCATCTTCGCCGGTGCCGAACTGATGCGCGGCGATGGCGATCAGTTTCTGCTTGAGCTTCTGCGCTGCATGGAACGCCGCGCCGCCGAGCATGATCGCCATGCGGCTGCCGACCGGCGAATTGCTCGGCATGCTTTCGAGCGAATCCGGCCGCACCACGCGGATGCGGTCGGGATCGATTTCGAGAACTTCGCCGATGACGGTTGCCACCAGCGTCTCGTGCCCTTGCCCTGAAGACGTCGTGTTGACGGTGGTGACGATATCGCCCAGCGCATCGACATGGACGCGGCAGGCTTCCATCCAGGTGCTGGTCGTGTTCTTCGGATTGAGCAGCGGCTCGAACGACGAATTACCGCCGCTCGGCTCCAAGCACGCGGCGATCCCGATGCCGGCCAGCAGACCGCTCTGCCGCAGCCGGTCGCGTTCGGCTTGCAGTGCCGCCCAATCGGCGTGAGCGAGAACCTTGGCGACCACGGTGTGATAATCGCCGCTGTCGTAGCGCGTGCCGCTCGGGATGAGATAGGGGAATTCGTCCTTGCGGATGAAATTGCGCCGCCGCACTTCGACGCGGTCGAGGCCGAGTGCCGTCGCCACTTTGTCGATCGCGGATTCGATGGCGTAATTGGTCGGCGACTGGCCGAAGCCGCGCACCGCCTCCTGCACAGCCTTGTTGGTCGTCACCGACTGCGCGCGGTATTCGACGCTTTGAATCTTGTAAGGCCCGACAATGGCGCCGATCGGCTTGCCGAGCTGAAACGGCGCGCGGCCGGCATAGGCGCCGACATTGTCGAGCGCGCGCATTTTCATCGATCGGATGATGCCGTCGCTGTTGAAGGCGAGCGACACGTCGAAAATCCGGTCCGGTCCGTGCGCGTCGCCGGCGCGCATGTTTTCCAGCCGATCTTCGATCAGCCGCACCGGCCGGCCGAGGCGGCGCGCCAGATAGGCGCAGAGAATGGTGTGCTTGATGCCACGCTTGACGCCGTAGCTGCCGCCGACATCGACGTCCTGATGCACGCGCACCGCATTGGCCGGCAGCCGCAGTGCGCGCGCGATCTGGTCGGCATATTTCGGCATCTGGATCGAGGCCCAGACGTCGAGCAATTCGCGCCACGGATCCCAGGCCGCCGTAATGCCGAAGGTCTCGACCGGCACCGTCGAGCTGCGGCCCCAGACGACGCGGAACGACAAATGGTTCGGCGATTCGCGCAAAATCGCGTTCGACCTCGCCCCAGACGAAAGTGCGATCGAGCAGCACGTTCGAGCCATGCGGCGGATGCACGATCGGCGCGTCGGGTTTTAACGCCTCCTCGGGGTCGATGACGAAAGGCAGCGGCTCGTAGGTGACCTCAACGAGTTCGGCGCCGTCTTCCGCCAGCGCCCGCGTGTCGGCGACGACGGCGGCGACCCATTCGCCGACATAGCGCGTCTCTTTCACCGCGAGCGGATAGCGCCGCACCTCCGGGGTATCGAGGCCGTTCATCAGTTGCTCGGTGGCGCCGGAAAGTTCGTCGCCGGTCAACACGTAATGCACGCCGAGCACCGCCAAAGCGGGTTTGGCGTCGATCGCGACGATGCGCGCGGCAGGATGCGGCGAGGGCACGAGCGCCACATGCAGCATGTTGGCCGCGCGCACATCGGCGGCGAATTGGCCCATGCCGGCGACAAAGCGCCGGTCCTCGCGCACGCGGCGATTGGTGGAGACGTAACGCAAATAGCGGGGTGACGTGCTCATCGTTTGCCCGCCTTCGGCGCATTGGCGAGCGCCAGCCGCTCCGCGGCAAGCGCGATCGCTTCGACGATCTGGCCGTAACCGGTGCAGCGGCAGATGTTGCCGGAAATGGCCTCGACAATCTCCTTGCGCGTCGGCTGCGGATTGTCGCGGAGCAGCGCGGTCGCGGTCAGCACCATGCCCGGCGTGCAATAGCCGCATTGCAGACCGTGCATCTCGCAGAACGCATCCTGGATGACGCTGAGCTCGCCGGGCGCAGGCGCGATGCCTTCGATGGTCGTGATCTCGTAGCCGTCGGCCTGCACGGCGAACATCAGGCACGAGCGCGCCGGCTCGCCGTCGAGCAGAACGGTGCAGGCGCCGCAGACGCCGTGCTCGCAGCCGGCATGCGAGCCGGTCAGGCCGAAATCGTCGCGCAGGCAATCGAGCAAGGTGTTGCGCGGCTCGACGTCGGCGCTGCGGGTCTCGCCGTTGATCGACAGTTCGATCTTCATTGTCGCCTCGCCGCTGCGGCTTGCCGCGCATCGCTCAAGGCGCGCCGTGCCAAGACTCCGCCGGTGCGCCGGCGATAGTCCGCAGACGCATGCAGGTCGCCCCAGATGTCGAGGTCGGCCATTGCGGCGTCGACCGCGTTGGTCATCGCTGCGTCGCTCAGATCAGTTCCGATCAAGGCCTCCGCCGCGTCGTCGAGGCGGATAGGAAATTCGCCGAGGCCGCCGATTCCGATCGCGCAGGCGGCGCAACGGCCGGCCTCGTCCAGCGCGACCTGCGCCGCGGCGCAGACGAAAGCGAAATCGCTGTGCCGCGCATTCACTTCATGAAAGCCGGTGCCGACACGCTGCTGCGGCCCAATCGGAAAGCGGATCGCGGTAAGGAGCGCACCTTGGGGGATGGCGGTGACCATGGGGGCTAAGAAAAAGTCGCTCGCCTTGATCGTCGTCTCGCCCTTCATGTCGCGCACCACGATCTCGGCGCCGAGCGTGAGCGCCACCAGCGGAATTTCCGCCGACGGGTCGGCATGCGCGATCGAGCCGCCAATGGTGCCGCGCCGCCGCGTCGCCGGATGCCCGACCCAGGGAAACACTTTTGCGAGAAGCGGCAGTTTGGCAGCGATCAGCGGATCGCGCTCGGCGGCGGCCTGGCGTGTGGTGGCGCCGATGACGATGCTGTTGCCGTTGTCTTTGATGCCGGACAATTCCGTCAGGCGCAGGATGTCGATGATCCGTTCCGGCCGCGCCAGCCGCATCGCCAGCATCGGCACCAGCGATTGACCGCCGGCGATAACGCGGCTGTCGCCGTCTTGGGCGAGCAAGGCGCAGGTCTCTTCGACGGATACCGGCCGGATGTAATCGAACGGAACAGGCTTCACTACAGGCTCCGATTAGGCGCGCGGTCGCTTCGGATCATATCCGAAGTTATCAGCGGGGCTCCGCCTGCAGGCCGCAGTCCGCACTCCGTAGACTATTTCCGCCAAAGCGGCGGAATTGGCTTCCGCTCTTATCAGCCGGCAAGGCTCTAGCGCGGCATCAGCACCCAGTAATCCAGATCGAGCAACACCGCCGGATCGTATTCGTCGCCGTTCTTGACCGGATAATCATCGCACGGCCGGTCGCGGGTGGCGATGGTGCGCAGACGTAATGCGCCAACGTCGGTCCGCCCAGGCAATTCGGATTTCGCCAGGACTTCCGACCAGGCGAAGATCGTGCCGCCGGCGAACAGCGGCGCGACATGGCGGCCGCCATTGATGGCGGCGATATGGAAGGCATTGGCGAGCCCGTTGAACGAGATCGCGCGCGCCAACGAAATCACGTGCCCGCCGTAGATCAACCGCCGGCCGAAGCGGCCCTTGCCTTCGATGAATTGGTTGAAGTGAATGCGCGCGGTGTTCTGATAAAGCCGCGTCGCGATCATGTGCTCGGCTTCCTCGACGGTGTAGCCGTTGACGTGATCGATCTTCTCGCCGACCGTGTAGTCGCCGTATTTGGCGGTGCTGCCGGCAAGCGCGAGGTCGTAATCGACGACATCGATCGGCGGGCAGGCTTCGCCCAGAACTTTTGGATCGAGCACGGTCGGCAGCCGCGGTACGTGATCGCCGGGCGCGGGGGCGGCCTCATCGCGCTTATTCACCATCACCCAGCGCACATATTCGATCACCGGCTTGAGATCCTGGTTGTAGCCGGTGGTGCGCACGTAAACGATGCCGGTCTTGCGGCTTGAATTTTCCTTAAGCCCGATCACCTCGGACTGCGCGGTGAGCGTATCGCCGGGATAGACCGGCGTGCGGAAATAGCAGCCGGCATAGCCGAGATTGGCGACCGCGTTGAACGACACGTCCGGCACCGTCTTGCCGAAGATGACGTGAAAGACGAGGAGATCGTCGATCGGCGCGCGCGGATAGCCGATGGCCTCCGCGAAGGCGTCCGACGATTGCACGGCGAAGCGCGCGCCGAACAGGCCGTTATAGAGCGCGACATCGCCGACGGTCACCGTGCGCGGCGTGGCGTGGCGGATCACTTCGCCGATGCGGAAATCTTCAAAAAAATTGCCGGGACTGTTCTTCGACATTGCTCATCCACCCTCAAATTAACGGACCCCGGCATGCGGCCGCGCTTCATAGCCCACCGTAGGCAGGCGGGAAAGCGCCGTGTTCACGCATCCGTGACAGCGGCCCTGAAACCCTACCGGAAAGCCACCGTATCTGGCTCGACGACGCGAGACATCTCGTGTCGCCGGCGGCTTCCCCCGCCGCAAACCCCAACAAGCAACCCAATTGGAGACTGTCATGTCCAAGCGTTTCGCTCTCTTCGCCAGCGCGGCCATCGTTGCTCTCGCCACCGCCGTGGCGCCGGCGCCCGTGCTTGCGCAAATGTCGGAGAAGACGGTGACCGTCGGCGGCGCGCCGATGTATTCCTCGAAAAACATCATCCAGAACGCGGTGAATTCCAAGGATCACACCACGCTGGTCGCCGCTGTGAAGGCCGCGGGCTTGGTCGACACGCTCGAAGGCGCAGGCCCCTTCACCGTGTTTGCGCCGACCAATGCGGCTTTCGCCAAATTGCCGGCCGGCACCGTCGACACGCTGCTCAAGCCGGAGAACAAGGCGACGTTGACCAAGGTGCTGACCTACCACGTCGTGCCCGGCCGCATGACGGCGGTGAGCCTGATGAAGGCGGTGAAGGACGGCGAGGGCGAGGCGCATCTCAAGACCGTCGCCGGCGAAGACCTCACCGTGAAGCAGGCCGGCCCCGGCAAGCTCACCGTGACCGACGCCAAGGGCGACGTCGCCAATGTCACGATCGCGGACGTTCTGCAGTCGAACGGTGTTATCCATGTCGTCGACACGGTGCTGCTGCCGAACTAAATACGGCAGATCGCGCCTTAAGAACCCTCTCCCCGGTTAACGGGGAGAGGCCCTGCTGACAGGAATGTGAAACGCGCGTGCGCTGCGGCTCTGGTACAGGTCTGCCCAGATCAACGAAGGCACCATGACCCTCGAAGCCACCAGCAATTTACCAGTCACGACCGGCCGTGCCGCGGAACCGCTCGTTCATCCGCGCTGGGTGCGCGTCACGCATTGGATCAATGCGCTGGCGATCCTCATGATGATCGGCTCGGGCTGGCAGATCTACGACGCCTCGCCGCTGTTCCGCTTCATCTATTTCCCGAGCCAGTTCGCGCTTGGCGATTGGCTTGCCGGCGCGCTGTTGTGGCATTTCGCGGCGATGTGGCTCTTCGTCATCAACTGCATCGTCTATGTCACGCTCGGCATCGCCACCGGCCGCTTCCGCAAAAAGCTGTTTCCGATCCACCCGCGCGATGTGTGGGCCGATCTCACCGCCGCGCTGCGCGGCAAGCTCTCGCATGACGATCTCTCGGTCTACAACGCGGTGCAGCGGCTGCTCTATCTCGGCGTGATTCTCGCCGCCGTCGTCATCGTGCTGTCCGGCCTGTCGATCTGGAAGCCGGTGCAGTTGAAATATCTCACCGCGTTGTTCGGCGGCTACGACACTGCGCGTTACGTGCATTTCTTCGCCATGTCGTCGATCGTGGCGTTCCTGTCGATCCATGTCGCGCTCGCGCTCCTGGTGCCGAAAAGCCTGCGCGCGATGATCTTCGGGCGCTGAAGGAAGAAACCATGGCCCGTGCGCGAAAACCAACATCCGGCGTCGACCCAAAGCTCCTGATCAAGGACGCGGCGAAGCTCCTGCCGGAACCGTCGCGGCGCATGTTCCTGCGCGGCGCCGCGAGCCTCGGCGCGCTGTCGATGCTCACCGGCTGCGACATCATCGACGGCCCGACGTCGGAGAACGCGCTTGCGCGTCATGTCGCGCTTCAACGACCGCGTTCAGGCTCTGCTGTTCTCCGACACACGCTGGCGCCGGAATATCCGGAAAGCGCGATCACGCGGCCATTCCCGTTCAACGCCTATTACAGCGACGACGAGGCGCCGGACGTCGACGGCGATACCTATAAGCTCGAGATCGGCGGTCTGGTCGACAACAAGAAATCGTGGACGCTGCCGGAACTCAATGCGCTGCCGGAAGTCTCCCAGATCACCCGCCATGTCTGCGTCGAAGGCTGGAGCGCCATCGGCTCCTGGCAGGGCGTGAAGCTGTCGGATTTCCTCAAAATGATCGGCGCCGACACCACGGCCAAATATGTCTGGTTCCAGTGTGCCGAGGGCTATTCCAACACCATCGACATGCCGACGGCGCTGCATCCGCAGACGCAGCTGACGCTGAAATTCGACCACCAGACCCTGCCGACCGCCTACGGCTTCCCGATCAAGATCCGAATCCCCACCAAGCTCGGCTTCAAGAATCCGAAATACGTCACCGCGATGTGGGTGCAGAACAACGACGCCGGCGGCTATTGGGAGAACCAGGGCTATAACTGGTTCTCTGGGCTCTAAAACTCCGCCATCCAAGCCCGTCATCCAAGCCCGTCTTGCCAAGCTAGACGCAGCCCTTTAGCACTCGTCGCCTCATTTTCACGAGGCGTCAGTCATGGCTATCTACAAGCTCCTCTTGCTCGCCGGCGACGGCATCGGCCCCGAAGTCATGGCCGAGGTGAAACGGCTCCTCGGCTTCTATGCCAAGAAGGGCATCGCAGATTTCCAGACCGAGGATGGGCTCGTCGGCGGCGCCTGCTACGACGCGCACAAGGTCGCGATCACCGACGAAACCATGGCGAAGGCCCATGCCGCCGATGCGGTGATCTTCGGCGCGGTCGGCGGGCCGAAATGGGACACGGTGCCCTATGAGGCGCGGCCGGAAGCGGGCTTGCTCCGCCTGCGCAAGGACCTCGGGCTGTTCGCCAATATCCGTCCGGCCATCGTCTATCCGGCGCTTGCCGATTCCTCGAGCCTCAAGCGCGAGGCGGTCGAGGGGCTCGACATCATCATCCTGCGCGAGCTCACTGGCGGCGTCTATTTCGGCGAGCCCAAGACCATTACCGATTTCGGCAATGGCCAGAAGCGCGCCGTCGACACCCAGGTCTACGACACCTACGAGATCGAGCGCATCGCACGTGTTGCTTTTGAATTGGCGCGCAAGCGGCGCAACAAAGTCACCTCGATGGAAAAGCGCAATGTGATGAAGACCGGCGTGCTCTGGCACGAGGTGGTCGATGAGGTGCACAAGCGCGAATACAAGGACGTGCAGCTCGAACATATGCTGGCGGATTCCGGCGGCATGCAGCTCGTGCGCTGGCCGAAGCAGTTCGACGTCATCGTCACCGACAATCTGTTCGGCGACATGCTATCCGATATCGCGGCGATGCTCACCGGCTCGCTCGGCATGCTGCCGTCGGCTTCGCTCGGCGAGGTCGACGCCAAGACCAAGCGCCGCAAGGCGATGTACGAGCCGGTGCACGGCTCGGCGCCCGACATCGCCGGCAAAGGCATGGCGAACCCGATCGCCATGCTCGCCTCGTTCGGCATGGCGCTGCGCTATTCGTTCAATATGGGCAAGGAGGCGGATCTGCTCGATGCCGCAATCGCCGCCACCCTCGCCAAGGGGCTGCGCACCGCCGACATCAAGTCGGACGGCGCCAAGATCGTATCGACTTCGGAAATGGGCGAGGCGGTGGTCGGCGAATTGGAGAAGCTGTCGTAAGTGTGCCGACCGAGGCAGATTATTTCATTGCTGCACGCCCACCATTTTGACTTCGAATTCCTCTCAGGCACGCTGTGGCCGTGCAACAATGAATATTTGGCGCTGGCCAGCGCTGTCTCACATGGGTCTGAACGAGGCGCTCACGCCTTGCGGAACACCAGATTCGGCCCGAATTCCTGCGCCAGCTTGAAGCCGGCCGCGGCCATCAATCCGACGGTTTCGTCGCGCGCTTCGAGCACTTCGATCTGCACCACGCCGCGATTGTCGGCGAGCGTCTTCGCCATGCCGGCGAGCGCCTTGCGCTCGTAGCGCTCGATATCGATCTTGATCGCCAGCGTCTTGCCGGACAGTTGAACGAGATCGTCGAAACGCACGATGTCGACCTCGTAACCAGAAGTCTTGGCCTTCGCCGGGCGGCGCGTTCTCCACGATCTGCGACAGTCCGATATCGCGCTCGGGCCCCGGCACCAGGCGGAATTTTCCCCGCTCGGCGCCGAGCGCCACTTCGTTGATGGTGATGTCGGATTCGAGCAGATCGTTGATCAGAAGATTGGCGCGCAGATGCACGCGGTTGCGGCGGTCCGGCTCGAACAGGATCGCGCGCGGCGCGAGCGTGTTCTTCATCACGATGCAGGTATAGAGGCCGAGATTGGCGCCGATATCGATGAAGACGTCCGGCTTGATCTCGGCGCAGCTCCGCATGAAATTTTTCAGCTCGGGATATTCGCCGATCTTTGCCGAAATCTCGAGGCCGCCGACATTGACCGAGCGCACCAAAAAGTCGGCGCCGAAATAGCTGCAGACGAAATAATGCCCGCGATAAAAGATCTTGTTGAACGGCTTATAGACGCGCCGCCGCCACTTGTTCCGCCACCTTAACGCCAGACTCATACCGCCCCCACGGTCACGTCACCGCCGCACTCACTACAAGCTTAAGGGGTTGCCCGTCTAGAACGGCGAATTCGACATCCCATCGAATGGGCCGGGCAGCGGATAAGAGCCGCGGCCTTGGACGTCGGGGCCGAAGAACCAATTTTGGTGGCCGGGATCGCCGCCGGGCAGGACAACGTAGTCATGGTAGCTGCGGTCACCCACCGATACCTCGGTCCCGGTGTCGAGGTAGGAACGCCGCGGAATGACGAGAACCCTGACGCGACCTTGCCCGTCGGGAAGGATGGTTGTGGTCGGCTGGATCACGGTGCCGCTGGCGGAGCGGGCGACCTCGACCGGCGGATAGGCCTTCTTTGTAGCGGCGCTTGCTGGGGCGGTAAGCGCTGTCAGCCCGGCAATGACGGCCGAAAACGCGGCGATTGCGACTGCACGACTGGCTGAAAAACCCATGATTGCACTGGCTCCCCGGCTTCGATGCGCAATGTAGCCTGCTTTCGCGGGCCACAATAGCGTTCTGGCAACGGCCCGCATCGGGCGTAGTTCCGTATGTTGCGCTGCAGAACAATATTCTCCAACTGCTAATTTCACGCGGCATCTTTTCCGCCGGTGCAGGCAGGCATACAATAAATTGCCAAAACCAATGATGGCGGCCAGTGTGCGGTGATGACCGTGCCCGTGCCGACCGTCCGCCAAAATCGGCAGGCGTGCCGATAACGGGGAGGACGCGCATGAGGTCATCCAATTCGCGACCGCTGAGCAGACGTCGCCTGCTTCGCCAAGGAGCAATTGCCGGGCTTGCGGCCTATGCCTTGCCGCCCGGCTTACCGGCCTGGGCGGCATCCACCGTCGATCTGCCGCTGCCGGGCGGTCCCGACGCACGCGACATCACTACGGCATTTCCGCAAAAGGGCGCGATGATCCTGCAGCGCACCCGTCCGCCGCTGTTGGAGACGCCGTTCGAGGTTTTCGACCAAGGCGTGTTCACGCCCAACGACCGGTTTTACGTACGCTGGCACTGGGCGGTGATTCCGACCAGCGTCGACATCGATCAATTCCGGCTGAAGGTGCACGGCCAGGTCAATCAGCCGCTGACGCTGTCGCTGAAAGACATCATGGCCCTGCCACAGGTCGAATATGCCGCGGTGAACCAATGCTCCGGGAATTCGCGCGGCCTGTTCCAGCCGCGCGTCGCCGGCGGCCAATGGGCCAACGGCGCGATGGGCAATGCGCGCTGGACCGGCGCCAGGCTCAAGGACGTCCTCGATCGCGCGGGCGTGAAGTCGAATGCGGCGCAGGTGCGCTTCAACGGCATGGATCAACCGGTCGTCACCGACGGGCCGGATTTCATGAAGTCGCTTGCGGTCGACCACGCGCGCGACAGCGAGGTCATGCTCGCTTATGCGATGAACGGGCAGCAACTGCCGCTGCTCAACGGCTTCCCGCTGCGTCTGGTGGTGCCGGGCTGGTACGCGACCTATTGGATCAAAATGGTCGACGACATCGAGGTTCTCGACGGACCGGACACCAATTTCTGGATGAAGACGGCCTACACAATTCCGGATACGCCGCACGCCGATATGCGGCCGGGCCAATCCGATGTGCCGATGGTGCCGATCAATCGCATGGTTCCGCGATCATTCATCACCAACATCAAGGCCGGCGCGAGCCTTAAGGCGGGCGCCCCCGTTACGGTCCGCGGCATCGCCTTCGGCGGCTATGACGGCGTCAAAGCGGTCGACTTTTCCGCCGAGGGCGGCAAGAGCTGGAGCGCGGCGAAACTCGGCAAGGACGAAGGCAAATATGGTTTTCGGCAGTGGCAGACCGTGTTCACGCCGGCTGCGAAAGGCGATGCGACGCTGATGGTTCGTTGCACCAATTCAAGCGGCGAAGTGCAGCCGGCCGAGCCGAACTGGAATCCGGCGGGCTTCATGCGCAACGTGATCGAAGCGACGCCGGTTTCGGTGTCATGAGACGGGGGCGGAGATGAAGCGCGGAATTGTTTTGGTGTTGCTGGCCGGCCTCGCGCCCATAATCGCTGCCGTGGCGGTGCGGGCCGCGAATGTGCCGATCGCATTGAAGTCCGTCGACGTCACGCTGCCGGACAGCGACCGCGCGCTGCCTGACGGACCGGGCCTCGCGACGGTGCAGAACAACTGCGTCTCCTGCCACTCGGCGGGCATGATCTTGAATCAGCCGGTGATAGCGAAAGCCGCTTGGCAGGCCGAGGTCGTCAAGATGCGCAATGTCTACAAGGCGCCGGTCGACGAGAAGGACGTGCCAGATATTGTCGCCTATCTGGCCGCCGTCAAAGGCCCTAAATAAGAAGTTAGCGCATCGAGAGCCGGCCGCGCAGCTTCACGGCGCCGGTTTTCGTGGTGCGCGGCTTGGGCGCCGGCAGGGCATGTTCCGGCGTCGCCGCAAGAACCGGGCTGCGCTGGCCGCAGAACGTGCGCTTCACTTCGGCTTGCGCGAACAAGGCGGCAAGGTCGGGGTCGTTGCCTGAGGAGAGCATGGTGAGCCGGTCGAGCGCACACGACAGTGTCGCGCGGTCGACGATCTCTTCGCCGGGGCTGCAATACCAGCCGGAAATCTGCATCACCGGGGTACTGAAGGACCGCGCGAAGCCGAGGCAGCGGCGCGATGCGGCATGAATATCGCTGCGTTCGCGCGGGGCGATGGCGAAATCGACCAGCGGCACGGCGCCGAATTTGGTGATGAGCTGGCCCGCAGCCTTGACGTCATCGGTGACGGTGAAGGAGACGATGCGGGCTGCTATCTCGCTTTGGGCATCGAGGAAACGCTCGCTCGAGCTGCCCGGCCGGTCGATTTCGACTATGATATAGGGCCCGCTGGCGGCCGGATCGCCGAAGCTCAGCACGTCCTTGCGGCCGTTGTCGGCGGCCCGGCGCTGGATGGCATAGTCGGTATTGCTGGAAGCCCATTCGGGCATCTGCAGCTCGAAGGCGGGATGGGGGCGGTCGATGCTAACCCATTCCAGCCGCGGCTCGGGAGTGACCGCTGCGACGACCGTCTCGGTACGGAAAAAGCTCGCCGCCAGCATGGCAAGAAGCCCAAGCCCGCCCATATAGAGAAGGATGCGCACGACGGTGGCGCGAATGTCGCCCGGCGCGGAATACGGGACCGGTTGCACGGCTGCCCCCAGCAACGTTGTGTTCGTGCCGGTTCTCGCCTAGAAGCGCTTCCGCTTCGGTTCCCGTGGGGTTCCTGGGACCGCGAATTTTCGGTGGAGAGTTAACGATGGGTTACAACATCGCCGTCGTCGGTGCGACCGGCAATGTCGGACGCGAAATGCTCAATATCCTCGACGAACGGTCGTTCCCGGCCGACGAGGTGGTTGCACTCGCGTCGCGGCGAAGCATGGGCGTGGATGTGTCCTATGGCGACCGCACGCTGAAGGTCAAAGCGCTCGAACATTTCGATTTCTCGAACGTCGATATCTGCTTGATGTCGGCAGGGTCGGACGTCTCCAAGGAATATTCGCCGAAAATCGCCGCCCAGGGCGCGGTGGTGATCGATAACTCGTCGGCTTGGCGCTACGACCTGGACGTGCCGCTCGTCGTGCCGGAGGTCAATGCCGACGCGCTTGTGGGCTTCCGTAAGCGCGGCATCATCGCCAATCCGAATTGCTCGACCGCGCAGCTCGTCGTCGCGCTCAAGCCGCTGCACGACAAGGCCAAGATCAAGCGCGTCGTGGTCGCGACCTATCAATCGGTGTCCGGCGCCGGCAAGGAGGCGATGGACGAATTGTTCTCGCAGACCAAGGCGGTGTTTCAGATCAACGAGGTCGAGGCCAAGAAGTTTCCCAAGCGCATCGCCTTCAACATCATTCCGCAGATCGATAGTTTCATGGAGGACGGCTACACCCGCGAAGAGTGGAAAATGGTGGTCGAGACCAAGAAGATTCTCGATCCCAAGATCAAGCTCACCGCGACCTGCGTGCGCGTGCCGGTCTTCGTCAGCCATTCCGAAGCCGTTAATATCGAGTTTGAGGAGCCGATCACGCCCGACGAGGCGCGCAACATTCTGCGCAATGCGCCGGGTTGTCTGGTGATCGATTCGCACGAGCCGGGCGGCTACGTGACGCCCTACGAGGCGGCCGGCGAGGATGCGACCTATATCAGCCGCATCCGCGAGGACGCGACCGTCGAGAACGGGCTGTCGATGTGGATCGTCTCCGACAACCTGCGCAAGGGCGCGGCGCTGAACACCATTCAGATTGCCGAATGCCTGATCAACCGCAAGCTGATCACGGCGAAGCGCAAGGCGGCTTAGCCGCTAACTCCGTCATTGCGGGCGCGGCGAAGCAATCCAGTCGGCTTTGCGGCCCGGATTGCTTCGTCGCTTTGCTCCTCGCAATGACGCGCTTGGCACGCGGCGTGCAAGTCCATTAGCCTAAGCCGATCAATCCTGGGGGAAGCTATGACCGTCCGTCCGCGCCGCAGCGTGCTTTACATGCCCGGATCCAACGCTCGCGCGCTGGAAAAGGCGCGCGAATTGCCGGCCGATTGCCTGATCCTCGATCTCGAAGACGCCGTGGCGCCCGACGCCAAGGAGCCGGCCCGCGCCGCCATCGTCAAGGCGCTCGAAAGCGGCTTCGGCGACCGCGAGGTGATGGTGCGCATCAACGGGCTCGACACGCGCTGGTGGGTCGATGACCTCAACACCGTGCTCGGCGGCGTGCGCAAGCCCGACGCGATCCTGGTGCCGAAGATCTCCGATCCCAATCAGCTCGAGGATCTGGCGTCGCGCTTTGTCGACCTCCACACCGATCCGCATGTGCGGATCTGGGCGATGATGGAAACGCCGCTGGCGATGCTCAATGCCGGCAGAATTGCCGGCGCTTCGCTCGATTCCGAGACGCGGCTGTCGGGCTTCGTCATGGGCACCAACGACCTCGCCAAGGATACGCGTGCGCGGCTCGTGCCCGGCCGGGCGCCGATGCTGCCCTGGCTGATGACCTGCGTCGCCGCGGCGCGCGCCTTCGGCTTAAGCATTCTCGACGGCGTCTATAACGAT
The DNA here is from genome assembly GCA_963761185.1 of uncultured Alphaproteobacteria bacterium. Lineage (GTDB taxonomy): Bacteria > Pseudomonadota > Alphaproteobacteria > Rhizobiales > Xanthobacteraceae > BOG-931. The sequence goes on along the minus strand of CAVXFY010000009.1, from coordinate 560,512 downwards.
CTCGGCAATGCCGAAGGCCTCGTCGAGGAATGCAGGCAGGCACGCGATCTCGGCTTCGATGGCAAAACGCTCATTCACCCGCGCCAGATCGAGCCGTGCAACGAAGTCTTCTCGCCGAGCGCCGATGAAGTGGCAATGGCGCGCAAGATGATCGCCGCCTTCGAATTGCCGGAGAACGCCAACAAAGGCGTGGTGCAGATCGACGGCAAGATGGTCGAGCGCCTGCATGCCGAAATGGCCAAGCAGACCGTGGCGATCGCCGACGCGATCGAGAAGCGCAAACCGGCTTAAAGACAGCCGGCTCTATTGCCGTTCGATAGCGTTGTCGTCGACGACTTTGTTCCAGCGCGCGATCTCCGATTTCATGCGCGCGGACAGTTCCGCCGCGGTGCCCGGCCAAGGCTCGATGCCGAGATCGTGGAATTTGTCGGTCAGGTCGGGTTCGGCGAGGGCGGCGTGGAATTCCTGCGCCAGCCGGTCGACGACCGGCGCCGGTGTCTGGGCCGGCGCGTAAATTCCATTCCACGACGACACCTCGAAATTCGGCACGCCGGCTTCCGCCGTCGTCGGCACGTCGGGCAAGAAGACGGTGCGGCTCGCGGTGGTCGCCGCCAGTGCCCGCAGCTTCTTGTCGGTCAGGGCTTCGCGGTAGCCGCCATAGGCGTTGATCGCGACGTCGATGTCGCTGCGCAGCAGCGCCACGGTGAGGTCGGGTGCGCCCTTATAGGGCACGATCGTAAAGTCGATGCCGGCGGCTTTCTTGAACAGCAGCGCTGCGAGATAAGGCGTCGTCCCGGCGGCCGACGTGCCGACGTTCAGCTTGCCCGGCTGCTCCTTCGCCGCCGCGAGAAAATCCTGCAGCGTATGCAGGCTCGACGCGTAATTGGTCAGAAACAGATAGGCGAAGTCGCTCATGCCCGAGATCGGGACAAAATCCGTCAGCGGATCGAACGGCATCTTCTTGTAAGTTGCGGCGCTGACGGCGGTCGCGTTCGACAGCATGACAAGCGTGTAGCCGTCGGCCGGCGCCGATAGGGCATCGCGCGCCGCGGTGACGCCGGCCGCGCTCGGCTGGTTCTGCACGATGATCTGGGTGCCAAGACGCGTGCCGGCGCGATCGGCCAGGATGCGCAGCGAAATATCGGAGACCGCGCCGGGCGGGAACTGGGTGAGAATGCGGATCGGACGATTCGGAAACGTCGATTGCGCTTGCACCGACGTCGTGAATGCGCCGGCTGCGGCTGCGAGCAGCAGCGCCGCCAAAGCTGCGCGGATAGGAAACAAGGCTGCGCGGTTGGGAAACATGATCATGGCGCCTCCGCCACGACGCGATTGCGCAGCACGCCGATGCCGGTGATTTCGATTTCGATCAGGTCGCCGGGTTTCACCGCCTCCGGCACTTCGTCGGTGCCGAGCCAGACCACGTCGCCGGGCGACAGCGTGTTGTAGCGCGACACGTCGCTGATCACTTCGCCGGGACTGAACAGCATATGGGCGGTCGGAAACGAATGGATCAGCCGGCCGTTGATCCGCACATTGGTGGTCATGTCGCGCAGGTCGAGCCCGGTCACGATCCACGGCCCCATCGGCTTGAACGTGTCGGCGTTCTTTCCGCGGAGGTTGGTCGGGTCCTTAGCCTGCCAGTCGCGCTCGGTCAGGTCGTTGCCGATGGTCCAGCCGAAAATGCAGTCCGCCGCCTCGCTCGGATTGACCCTGCGTGCGGTCTTGCCGATCACGGCGACAAGCTCGGCTTCGTATTCGAAGCGCGGGCCGGCATCCGCTGGTTTGACGATGTCGGCTTCGTGCGGCAAGAGCGCGCTGTTGGCGCGGTAGCCGACGCGCGGCGTCTTGTAGAAGATCGGCTCGCGGCCCTTCACCTTGGCGCGGCCGACCACGTGGTTGTGGTAGTTCGAACCGATCGCATAAAACGTGCCGGGGATCACCGGCACCAGCAATTCGACCTCACGCAGCGGAAAGCGCGTCGACGCCGATTTGTAGCCAGCGAACGGATCGCCATCGATGGCGCGCACGATATCGTCTTCGACGATACCGTAGGACACGAGATTGGATTTTCGAAATCGGCAAAAGATCATCGGCCGGCCTCGCCCATTTTCGGACTAGCCCATTCTCGGGCGGCCGGACTTTACACGCGCAATGTCACGACGCAACCGCGGGCGAAACGCTATGCCTGCCTATCAGTGCCGCGCATCGCCTTTGGCGAAGACCTCATCGAAATAGGCCTGCGAGACGGTGCTGATCTCCCACCAGGTATTGTTGAGGTCGAGCAGCTTGAACGAGCGATGGCCGTCGGCCGTTTCGAGATCGAGCACCCGCTTTATGCCATAGTCGTCCTTATGCGCAAGCGCCGCCGCATGCGCGGCGTCGACATCGGCGCTCGAGGCGACGGACAGCTTGAAGCAGTTCTGCGGGCCCTGTTCCTTGGCGTCGCCGTCCTGCACGCAGACGCAGACAACGGACCACGGCCCGCCCTTCCACATATATTGCGCTTCCTTCAGCGGCCGGACGATGTCGAGGCCGAGGAAATCGACGAGAAACCGCCGGGTGGCCGGCATGTTGTTGCACTCATAGGTGCCGTGCGAGAAGAACTCGTTTTGGACGAGCGGTTGCGCCATTGTCATCTCCCTAAAATCGGTTTGCATGCATCAGTCAGCGAATTGGTCGCCCTTTTCGCGCAGCGCGGTGTAGATCAGGTCGGGCGTGCGATACTCGACCTCCCACCAATTGGAATCCTTGTCGGTCATGTAGATCGCATAGGAGCCGTTGCGGAAGAACGGCTTCTGCACGCGGGTGATGCCGTATTCCACCTTGTTGGCGGTGACCTTGGCGTAAGCCTCGTCGACGGCGGCCTGGCTCGGCGCCTCGAAGCCCCAATGGTTCAGCATTTCCTGCGGCACGGCGATTTCGGGAGCCTCGCGGACTTCGAGCACCCAATAGGGCTGACCGTGCTTGGCCTCGCCCGGCCGGTGGCCTTTCTCGCGCACATACATCACGCCCTTCGACGGCTCGACGCATTCCATGTCGAGCACTTCCTCGTACATGCGGCGGGCGCGTTTGAGATCGGTCGTCACTAACGTGCCGCAAATCAGCGACTGCGTCTTCACGTGCGGCGACGTGGCGCTTGGCTTGACTTGTATATTCATGGCGGAGCCTTTCAGATGTGACACTTGCGGATGTGATCTTTACGGATCGGTCGTTTCAGAGATCGAGCACCAATGTCTCGCCCGGCATGGCGCGCGAGACGCAGACTTGCAAAAATTCTTGTCTTTCGTCGTCGTCGAGAATGTCGTCGCGATGATCGACCTTGCCCGACAGATAGCCGACGCGACAGGTGCCGCAGCGGCCGGCCTGACACAGCGTCTTGACCTTGAAGCCTTCCGCCTTGAGCACTTCGAGAATGCTCTTGTCGGCCGGAACGGTGAAGGTCTTGCCGGCTTTATTCAGCACGATGTCGAACGGCTGGTTGGTGTTGACCGGCGCGAGATCGGCGGCGTTGCCCTTGAACAGCTCGTAATGCACCGTGCCCTTCGGCCAGTCGGATGCGGCGGTGACGACCGAGCGAATGAGGCCGAGCGGCCCGCAGACATAGACATGCATGCCCGGCAACCTCGTGCCCAGCAGTGTCTTCACATCGAGCGCGCGCGCGGGATCGCCGCCATCGAAATGGGTGAGCAGCCGCTCGCCGTGGCGGGCGCGCAGTTCAGGAAGGAAGGCCGCTTCGTCCGCCGAGCGCGCGCAGTAATAGAGCGTGTAGCCGCGGCCGATCTCGGCGAGCCGCGCCGCCATCGGCATCAACGGCGTGATGCCGATGCCGCCGGCGATCAGGACATTGACCTCGCCGGCTTCGTAGAGCGCGAAATCGTTGCTCGGCGGCGAAGCTTCGAGCGTGTCGCCGACGTTAAGCTTCTCGTGCATGTAAGCCGAGCCGCCGAGGCTTTCCGTCTCGCGCAAGACGCCGATCACGTAGCGTTGCGGGGCGCCCTGATCGTTGAGCAGCGAATAGGAGCGGGTTTCGCCGTTCGGCAGTTCCAAATCGATATGCGCGCCCGCCGTAAAGGCCGGCAAGGCGCTGCCGTCGGCCGACGACAGCTCGATCCGCCGGATACGGGGCGTCGCCGCGTCGATTTGCTCGACCTTGAGCCGCAACCAGTCCTCCCGCTGCGGCCGCGCCGTTCGTCCCGGCACGGTTGTTTTGGTAAGCACAGATACGATCGAGCCAAGAGGCTACTTTCGCCCCGATGCGCTGTCCAGGGTTCCGCATTTGCCGCTATGACGCGGCTGCATGAGTGGTCGTGCGCGATCGCCGCGCAGCGGTCCAATATGGCGTATGCGATGGATTTAACCTGGCGGGATGCCGGCCGCATTGTCAGCAGGACATGGAGCGTCGCCGACAGAACGCCTGCGCGCGGCGCCGCCGCCCTGACGGTCTAAAGGCGAATTCCGCCGAAGATACTTTTGCTTAGACGGCCGTCAGCGTCTTCTTGAACTGGGGCTTCACGCCGCGCGGCAAGGGAATGAAGCGAGGGGCTGCTGCGGCGTTCGCCTCTTCCGCGATCCGCATCGCCATTTCCAATCGCAACAGAAAGATCTCCGCCAACATTGACGCCTCCCAGCGTTCTTGTCGTCTTGGACGGACAGCGAAGATACGCCGGTGCCCTTAAAATTTAATGAGGAGAACAATTCACATTGGGCGGGAACGGCCTAGTTCTTCAGCCGATAGCCGGTCTTGAAGAACCACCACACGATCGCGAGGCACACCGCGAGGAAAATGAGCGTCATCGCCAGGCTGAAGCCGACATCGACGTCGGCCATCCCGAAGAAGCTCCAGCGGAAGCCCGAGATCAGATAGACCAGCGGGTTGAACAGCGTCACCGTGCGCCAGAACGGCGGCAAGCACGCTGGTCGAATAGAACGTGCCGCCGAGAAACGTCAGCGGCGTGATGATCAGAAGCGGTACGATCTGCAACTGCTCAAAGCCGCCGGCCCACAGCCCGAGAATGAAGCCGAACAGGCTGAAGCTCAGCGCGGTCAGCACCAGGAACGCCACCATCCAGAACGGGTGCGCGATATGCAGCGGCACGAACAGATAGGACGTCGCAAGAATGATGACGCCGAGAACGATCGATTTGGTCGCGGCGGCGCCGACATAGCCGAGCACGATCTCGAAGGGCGAGATCGGCGCCGATAGGATTTCGTAGATGGTGCCGACGAAGCGGGGAAAATAGATGCCGAACGAGGCATTGGTCACGCTCTGCGTCAGCAGCATCAGCATGATCAGTCCGGGCACGATGAAGGAGCCGTAGCTGACGCCGTCGATCTGGGTGATGCGCGAGCCGATCGCGGCGCCGAACACGATGAAATAGAGCGAGGTCGAGATCACCGGCGAGACGATGCTCTGGAACAGCGTCCGCCCGGTCCGCGCCATTTCGTACATATAGATCGCGCGCACGCCGTAAATGTTCATCGCGCGGCTCCCCGTTTCGCTTCACCAGGCCGACGAAAATGTCCTCCAGCGAGCTTTGCGTCGTCTGCAGATCCTTGAACGCGATATCGGCGTGGCGGAGGTCGTCGAGCAGCGCGGTGATGCCGGTGTGCTCGCTTCGTGGTGTCGTAGGTGTAGATCAGCTTTCTTGCCGTCGTCGGCGAGCGCGAGCTTATAGCCCGCAAGCGCCGCCGGGACCGCGTCGAGCGGCTCGCGCAGTTCGAGCGTCAATTGCTTCTTGCCGAGCTTGCGCATCAGCTCGGCCTTGTCCTCGACCAGAATGATCTCGCCGTGATTGATGACGCCGACGCGGTCGGCCATCTCCTCGGCTTCTTCGATGTAATGCGTGGTGAGGATGATGGTGACGCCCGACGCGCGCAATTCGCGCACCAATTGCCACATGTCCTTGCGCAATTCGACGTCGACGCCGGCGGTCGGCTCGTCGAGAAACAGGATCTGCGGCTCGTGCGCCAGCGCCTTGGCGATCATCAGCCGGCGTTTCATGCCGCCCGAAAGCATGCGGATCTTGGCGTCCTTCTTGTCCCACAGCGACAGCTGCTTGAGCACTTTCTCGATCAACGTCGGGATCGGGCGGCTTGCCGAACAGGCCGCGGGAAAACCGCATGGTCGCCGGCGGCGTCTCGAAGGCATCGGTGGTCAGTTCCTGCGGCACCAGCCCGATCAGTGAACGCGCGATGCGGTAATCGGAAAGGATGTCGTGGCCGTCGACCAGCACGGTGCCGCTCGACGGCTGCACGATGCCGCAAATCGTGCTGATCAGCGTCGTCTTGCCGGCGCCGTTCGGGCCGAGCAGCGCGAAAATCTCGCCGTGGCGGATCTCCAGGTTGATGTCTTTGAGGGCCTGGAAGCCCGACGCGTAGGTCTTGTTGAGGTGCGAGATGGAAATGGCGGACGTCATGCTGCGAAAATCTGCTGCCAAAGGAGGTGTGGGAACGAGCGGGGAGGGCGGCCAAGTTGTGACAAGCGCGGTCGGTATCGCTTGCACGGCCCTTTGTGTGAAACCGGCAGACCCGTCGATACGGGAATGCCGGCGGTCAAGTCGCCGTTAGCGATTTATGCGCGCTTCCGCCGCGATCAAGTGCGCGAAGTCAATTACGGCTTGGGACTAGCCGGCCGTCACATCCAGGGCCGCTCAGCCTTGGCCTTGGCCTCGAAGCCGTCGATCTTGGCGCTCTTCTTCATCGTCAGCCCGATATCGTCGAGGCCTTCGAGCAGCGCCTTCTTGCGGTGCGGATCGATGTCGAATTTCACCGTGCCGCCGTCGGGGCCGCGGATTTCCTGCTTCTCGAGATCGACGGTGAGCGTCGCATTGGCGCCGCGCTCGGCGTCGTCGAACAGCTTTTCCAGGTCTTCCGGCGACACCTTGATCGGCAGCACGCCGTTCTTGAAGCAGTTGTTGTAGAAAATGTCGCCGAACGAGGTCGAGATCACGCAAGTGATGCCGAAATCGAGCAGCGCCCACGGCGCGTGCTCGCGCGAGGAGCCGCAGCCGAAATTGTCGCCGGCGACGAGGATCTTCGCCTTGCGATAGGCCGGCTTGTTGAGCACGAAATCCTTGTTCTCGCTGCCGTCGTCGCTGATAGCGCTTCTCCGAGAACAGGCCAGAGCCGAGGCCGGTGCGCTTGATGGTCTTCAGATATTGCTTCGGGATGATCATGTCGGTGTCGACATTGATCATGCGCAACGGCGCGGCGACGCCTTCGAGAGTGGTGAACTTTTCCATTTTCAATCCTGCCGGCTGGCGGTCCTGCTGACAGCCTATAAGCTTTATTTTGACGGGTTAATGGCGGCTCCGCAGGCGCGGGTCAAGCCCGGCTTGCATCTAGGCCAGAGCCCCCGATTTTGCTGGCGATTCTTTCGCTTCCTGTTGAGTGTCTTGTTGAGTGTCTTGCGGTGCTGTGGTCAGTGCCGCCTCGAACCGAATTGTCGCGGATATCACGATTGTTTCTCGAATTGCGGCACACTCCCGAGTGAGGTGACCCAATTGCGCGCCGACCGCCACCAGATCTGCTTGCGCGGCACGAATTGATCGCGCTGGCGCAGAATGCCGACGCGCAGCGTATAGGACGGCTGCACGCCCGCGCCCGGCGTCGTCGAATAGAGCGGCGTGCCGCAGGTGCCGCAAAAAGCCTGGACGCGCGGATTGCCGCTGTCGGCCGTGGTCTTCACGTAAATCGCGGGCTTACCTGTCATCTTGAGCGAGGCGCCGGGAACGGGGACCGAGACACGGAACGCGGTTCCGGTCGCGGTCTGGCAATCGGTGCAATGGCAGATCTGCGTCTTCTCCGGATCGGCCTCGGCTTCGACCTTGATCGCACCGCACGCGCAGCCGCCGTCGACTTTCATGATGCTTCTCCCCAATCGGAATTCTAATCCGCAGTCTGTTCGATCGCTTCCATGTCGCCGTCGGACAGGCCGAAATGATGGCCGATCTCGTGCACCAGCACGTGCTTGACGATGGCGCCCAAGGTTTCGTCGTGCTCGGCCCAATAATCGAGGATCGGGCGGCGATAAAGCCAGATCATATTCGGCATCTGCACCGCCGCGCTCTCGGCGCGAAACGGCAGGCCTGTGCCCTGGAACAGGCCGAGCAGATCGAACTCGCTCTCCGCTTGCATCTCTTCGAGCACGTCGTCGGCCGGAAAATCGTCGACCTGGATGACGACATCGGTGCACAGGTCGCGAAATTTTTTCGGCAAATGGCGGAACACTTCGCTCGCCAGAACCTCAAGCGCGGCGAGCGACGGCGCCTTGACCGGGCGCCAGTGCAGCGGATCGGATGCAAGATCGGCCATAATCCCAGTGTAGTCGGTATTGCGGGATAGGGTAGATTGAGCCGATGACAAAACCAAAGCAGTTGATCGCGATAACCCTCGCCGCACTACCGCTTCTGGGCGCCGCACCGCATGCGATGGCGCAAACCTCGCCGCTTGCCGAACCGAGCCTGTCCGGTCCGACGCCACCACCGCCGCGTTACGCGCATCGGCGCATCGAGATCCATCCGGGAAGGCTGCTCTACCGCCGCTGCATCGACTGGTACGAATTGCAGAACCGGCCGAGCGGCACCGTGCTCTACCCGCAAATGCGCTGCTGGTGGGTGCGGGGGTAAGCTGTCGCTTAATTCCACTCGCGCACGTCGACGAAGTGCCCGGCGATGGCGGCTGCGGCGGCCATGGCGGGCGACACCAGATGCGTACGGCCCTTGTAGCCCTGGCGACCTTCGAAGTTGCGATTCGAGGTCGAGGCGCAGCGTTCGCCGGGCTTGAGCTTGTCCGGGTTCATCGCCAGGCACATCGAGCAGCCGGGCTCGCGCCATTCGAATCCGGCCTTGACGAAGATCTTGTCGAGCCCTTCGGATTCGGCCTGCTCTTTGACGAGACCCGAGCCGGGCACGATCATCGCGTTGACCTTGGCATTGACCGATTTGCCGCCGACCACTTTGGCGACCTCGCGCAGATCTTCGATCCGCGCATTGGTGCAGGAGCCGATGAAGACGCGATCGATGGCGATGTCGGAAATTTTCTCGCCGCCCTTGAGCCCCATATAAGCGAGCGCGCGTTCGATGGCCTCGCGCTTATGCGGGTCGGTGACGCCGTCGAGGCTCGGCACCTTGCCGGAGATCGAGACCACTTGTTCGGGACTGGTACCCCAAGTGACGAGCGGCGGCAGTTTTGCCGCATCGAGCCTGACCTCGCGGTCGAAATGGGCGCCGTCTTCGGAGCGCAGCGTGTCCCAATAGCGTCGTGCCGCGTCCCAATCCTTGCCCTTGGGCGCCTTGGGGCGGCCTTCGAGATAGGCATAGGTCTTTTCGTCGGGCGCGATGAAGCCCGCTTTGGCGCCGGCTTCGACCGACATGTTGCAGACCGTCATGCGGCCTTCCATCGACAGCGCCGAGATCGCCTCGCCGGCATATTCCAGCGCATAGCCGGTGCCGCCGGCGGTGCCGATCTCGCCGATGATGGCGAGTATGATGTCTTTCGCGGTGACGCCCGGCGGCAATTTGCCGTCGACGATCGCGCGCATGTTCATGGATTTCTTCTGGCTCAGCGTCTGCGTCGCCAAGACATGCTCGACTTCTGACGTGCCGATGCCGTAGGCGAGCGCGCCGAACGCGCCGTTGGTCGCGGTATGGCTGTCGCCGCAGACCAGCGTGACGCCGGGCAGCGTGAAGCCCTGCTCCGGGCCGATGATGTGGACGATGCCCTGGCGCTTATCGAACTCGTCGTAATATTCGAGATTAAAGAACTTCGCGTTCTCGGCGAGATAGGCGATCTGGTTGGCGCTTTCCGGATCGGGATTGGGCAAATGACGATTGGTCGTCGGCACGTTGTGGTCGACGACCAGCAGCGTCTTGTCCGGCGCGCGGACTTTGCGGCCCGACAGGCGCAGGCCTTCGAAAGCCTGCGGGCTCGTCACCTCATGCACGATGTGACGATCGATATAGATGAGGGCTTCGCCGTCCGGCGCCTCCTCGATCACATGATCGTCCCAGATTTTGTCGTAGAGGGTGCGCGCTTTGCTCATCGTTACGAAACTCCAGTCCTCCGCCTGCGCGCAATATAATCGCAAGGCGGCGGATCATTATGCTTTCGCCGCTTAAGCCTTGGGTTTGGTCTTCGCCGCGGGCTTAGCAGCGGCCTTCGCCTTCGGTTTGGCATCGCCCTCGGCTTTCATGGCTTTGGTCGCCGCCTTGGCCGAGGCCTTGGCTGCGCCTTCGGAACCGAGGGCTTCCTCGCCGGCATGATCCTGCCGCTCGACGATGCGGGCCGACTTGCCGCGCAGGCCGCGCAGATAATAGAGCTTGGCACGGCGGATCTTGCCGCGGCGGACCACGGTGATCGAAGTCGATCATCGGCGCGTAAAGCGGGAAGACGCGCTCGACGCCTTCGCCGTACGAAATCTTGCGCACGGTGAAATTCTCGTTGATGCCGCCGCCGGCGCGGCCGATGCAGACGCCTTCATAGGCCTGCACGCGCGAGCGCTCGCCCTCGACGATCTTGACGTTGACGATGAGCGTATCACCCGGCTGGAAATCCGGGATTTCCTTGCCGGCGGTGAGCTTCGCCACCTGTTCGGCTTCGATTTCTTTGAGGACGTTCATCGCGAATTCTCCATCCGCTGCGCCCCTTGGCGCGCGCTGTTTTGGGCCGGTTCTACTCGGGTTGGGCGAGCTTCTACGCTACCGCGCGGGGTTTGTCACCCTGTCGTCACCCCGCTTTTGAGCCATTGCGGAAACGCCGCAAAAAGGCGGCCCACAGGTCCGGGCGGCGCTCCCGGGTCAGCCTTTCGGCCTCAGCCTGGCGCCAGGCGGCGACCTTGGCGTGGTCGCCCGAGGTGAGGATGTCCGGGATCGGCCGGCCCTCGAAGATCTGCGGCCGGGTATAGTGCGGATATTCCAAAAGCCCGCCGGCAAAACTCTCCTCGGCGCCCGACGCAGGCGCCCCCATGACGCCGGGGAGGAGCCGCACGCAGGCGTCGATCAACGCCATGGCTGCGATCTCGCCGCCGGACAGCACATAATCGCCGACCGAGATCTCTTCCAGGTTCCGCGCTGCGATCACCCGCTCGTCGACCCCCTCGAAGCGGCCGCAGACGAGGACGACGCCAGGTCCCTGGGTCAGCGCCTCGACGCGGGCCTGCGTCAGCGGCGTGCCGCACGGCGAGAGGAGGCATCGCGGCCGGCCATCTGCGGCGACTGCATCGATGGCGCGGCCGAGCACGTCGGCCCGCATCACCATGCCCGGGCCGCCACCGGCCGGAGTGTCGTCGACGCTGCGATGCTTGTCGGTCGCAAAATCGCGGATGTCGGACACTTCGAGCGACCAGGCGCCGACGGCTAAGGCCTTGCCGGCGAGGCTTGCGCCGAGCGGGCCCGGAAACATGTCCGGAAAAATCGTCAGCACGCTTGACCGCCACATCTCAATCGCTCTCCGCGTCGTCGCTCTCGGCTTCATCGCTTACTGCTGGCGGGACGACGACGATCTTGCCGGCGGCAATATCGACCGTCGGCACGTGGGTCTCGTCGAACGGCAGCAATTCGGTTTTGCCGCCGGTCTCCGGAGTGACTTCGATCAGATCGCCGGCGCCGAAATTATGGACCGCAATGACGGTGCCGCGTTTCTTCCCGTCGCGATCGACGACGGCGAGCCCGACCAGATCGGCATGATAAAACTCGTCCGGCGCGTCCGGCTCGGGCAGCCGCTCGCGCGGCACGTAGAGCTTGATATTCTTCAAGAGATCGGCGGCATTGCGATCGGCGACGCCGGAAATTCTGACGACGAAATGATCCTTCGCCGGCCGCAATGTTTCGATCGCAAAGACGCGGCCGTCTTCGGTCTCGAGCGGACCGTAAGCGGTGATCGCTGACGGATCGGCCGTGAAGGAGTGCAGGCGGACTTCGCCACGCACGCCGTGGGCGGCGCCGATTTGGCCCAGACAAACAAGTCTTGGACAAATTCGAGTGCCGCCCGCCATGGTGTCCGTCGTCCTAGCCTAGCTGGCCGGCGTCGCTGCCGGTGCCGCCGCCGCGGGCGCTGCGGGCGCAGCACCTGCCGCGGCCTTCGCCGCTTCCGCCTGCGCCTTGCGCTCTTTACGCGGGATTGCTTTTTCCGGATTGTTGCGCGCCGTGCGCTTCATCACGCCGGCGGCGTCGAGGAAGCGCATGACGCGGTCCGACGGTTGCGCGCCCTTGGCGATCCAGGCCTTGGCCTTTTCCAGATCCCAGGTGAGCCGCTCGGTCCTGTCCTTCGGCAACAGCGGATTAAAAAAGCCGAGGCGCTCGATGAAGCGCCCGTCGCGGGGGCTGCGGCTGTCAGCGACGACGATGTGATAGAACGGCCGCTTCTTGGTTCCGGCGCGGGCCATGCGGATGACGAGGGGCATTCAGTTTCCTTTCGCTACGTTGATTGCGTTGAACCTAAAAAAATCACTTCTTCTTTCCCAATCCGGGCAGGCCGCCCGGAAACTTTGCCCCGAGACCCGGAAGTCCCGGAAAATTCGGCGGCAGGCCCGGTAGACCCGGCATGCCCGGCATTTTCGGCGGCGCGCCCGGTGCCTGACCCGGAATCTGGCCTGGCGCACCGGGCAATCCCGCCGGCAGGCCGCCCGGCAGTTTTTCCGCGAGCTTCGCCAAATCTTCCGCGCTCGGCATGCCGCCGCCGAAGCCGAACATGTTGGCGAGGCCGGCCATCGGGCCGCGCTTGGCGCCGCCCATGGCCTTCATCATGTCCGCCATGGTGCGGTGCATTTTCAGAAGCCGGTTGATGTCTTCGGGCTTGGTGCCGGAGCCGGCGGCGATGCGCCGCTTGCGGCTGGCTTTGAGGACATCCGGATTGCGCCGCTCGGCGGGCGTCATGGAATCGATGATCGCGATCTGCCGCTTGAGCACGGTCTCGTCGAGATTGCGCTCGGCCAATTGGTTTTTCATTTTGGCGATGCCGGGCAGCATGGACATCAGTCCTGACATGCCGCCCATGCTCTTCATCTGGCCAAGCTGTTCGCGCAGATCGGAGAGATCGAAGGCGCCCCTGCGCATCTTCTCGGCGGCGCGCGTGGCCTTCTCGACGTCGATCGTGGTCGCGGCCTTCTCGACCAGCGAAACGATATCGCCCATGCCGAGAATGCGGTCGGCAATGCGCTGCGGATAAAAGTCCTCGATGGCGTCGAGCTTTTCGCCGGTGCCGATGAGCTTGATCGGCTTGCCGGTGACGGCGCGCATCGATAGCGCAGCGCCGCCGCGGCCGTCGCCGTCGATGCGGGTCAGCACGATGCCGGTAAGGTCGAGCCGTTCGTCGAAGGCGCGCGCCAGATTGACGGCGTCCTGGCCGGTGAGCGAGTCGGCGACGAGCAGCACTTCGTGCGGAGCCGCAGCCCGGCGCACCTCGGCGGCTTCGCGCATCAATTCTTCGTCGAGCGTGAGGCGGCCCGCGGTATCGAGCATCACCACGTCGTAGCCGCCGAGTCGCCCGGCCTGCTGGGCGCGGGCCGCGATCTGCACCGGCGTTTGTCCGATAACGATCGGCAGCGTTTCGACACCGACCTGTTTGCCGAGAACGGCAAGCTGTTCCATGGCGGCGGGCCGGCGCGTGTCGAGCGACGCCATCAGCACCTTGCGCTTTTGCGTGTCGGTGAGGCGCTTGGCGATCTTCGCCGTGGTCGTGGTTTTGCCGGAGCCTTGCAGACCCACCATCATGATGACGACGGGCGCCGGCGCGTTGAGGTCGATCGGCTGCGCGTCCGAGCCGAGCGTCTCGATCAGCGCGTCGTGCACGATCTTCACGACCATCTGGCCGGGCGTGACCGATTTGATCACGTCGGCGCCGACCGCGCGCGCCTTCACTTGCTCGGTGAACGCCCGCGCCACGTCGAGCGCGACGTCGGCCTCGAGCAGCGCGCGGCGGACTTCGCGCAACGCCTCCTCGACATCGGCCTCCGACAGCGCGCCGCGCCGCGTCAGGCGGTCGAGGATCGAACCCAGCCGTTCGGACAGATTGTCGAACATTTTTACCTCTCAGCTTCTCCCCGCATGCGAGGAGAAGGAGAAAAACAAAACGACGCCCGAGGGCGCATCGCGCTGTCGGGCGGGTACCTCCGGTCTCAAGGACCGGTCGGCGGTCAAAAATCTCAGTCTCTTGCGAGAGTGCGCGGAACCTAGTGACGGCGTGGTTGACTGTCAACCGCGCCTATTACTGCCAGCCGAACAATGGCTTAGCCCGGCGCGGTGGGCGATTTGATCAGCACATAGACGTTAACGACCAGCTTGCCCGCCTCGGACTTGACCGGGTCGGTCACATATTCCTCGATGAACATGTCCTTGGCTTCGAGCTTCTTGTCGTCGAGATAATTGGTGATTGCCTCGTAGGTATTGTCGAGATCGTCGTACGAGCCGCGATGGACGAATTTCAGCGCCGCGCCCTCCGGCGATTGACCGACGGCCATGTCGCCATGCGGCGGGTTCTTCGGGGTCTCGGCGATCGGAACGGCGGCCTGGAATTCGAAGCCGGTATCGTCGGTCGAGGTGAAGATCGTCATCGGCGGGCCGCTCGCCTTGATGCCTTCCTTGTCGAGATAGGCGTCGATCTTCTTCAGCGAATTGGTGATGGTCTCGAAGGCCTTGTCCCAGGTGCCGGAGCCCTTCACGTAAATGATGGTCTGGGCCTTGAGCGCGGTGTTCTCGCCGAACACGTCGCCGCTCGGGCTGGTCTTAGCGGGCGTCGCATCAGGAGCGGTGGGAGCCGGCGCGCCCTGCGCCGGAGCGGCGGGCGTTGCGGCCGGGGCTGGCGTCGTTGGGGGCTGCTGCGCGGAAGCCTGGATTGTCGCGATCGACATGGTCGCGAACAGGGCGATGACCGCCGCGGCACCGGCGCGAAGGCTCAAGCGGAACGACATCAGGCTCTCCATGACCACGCGACCGGTGCCCGCGGCCGCACCGTCGCACCAAATCCATCCGTCGCCCGAACGACTTTAGCACGGCCGGGCGGTTGCCGCACAATCGGGACATTGCTGCGGGCACCGGCCTATCCACCGGCGCCGGGCCCTGGTGCGGGGCCCTGGGCCCTGGTGTATGAGCGGTGACTTCTCATATAAGTCGCCGGCATTTGTTGCGGACTTTTGGGCTTTGTTATGAGCGCGCTGGCGAACAAGGACTTCGTCAAGATGAACGGCCTCGGTAACGAGATCGTCATCGTCGATCTGCGCGCGACGCCAAATCTCATTGCGCAAAGCCCGGTCGCGGCTGCGGAAGCGCAGGCGGCGGCGCGGCAGGAGCCTTACGATCAGCTCATGATGCTCTATCCGCCGCGCGCGGCGACCGACGGGGCGATCCGCATCTACAACAATGACGGCTCGGAAGCCGGCGCCTGCGGTAACGGCATGCGCTGCGTGGCGGCGCTCGTGAGCGAGCAGACCGGCCAATCGGCGCTCACCTTCGAGACGCCGGCCGGACTCATTCCATGCTGGCGCGGCGACGGCGGCCTCTACACCGTCGACATGGGCAAGCCGCGATTGCGCTGGGACGAGGTTCCGCTGGCGCAGGAATTCGCCGACACGCGCGCCATCGAGCTCGAGATCGGGCCGCGCGGCGCGCCGATCCTGCATTCGCCCTCCGTCGTCAGCATGGGCAATCCGCACGCGATTTTCTGGGTCGATGATCCGGCGGCCTACGATCTCGGCAAGATCGGCCCGCTTCTGGAAAACCACCCGATGTTTCCGGAGCGCGCCAATATCACGCTCGCGGCGACACCTGAGCGCGACCATATCGTAATGCGCACCTGGGAGCGCGGTGCAGGTCTCACCAAGGCCTGCGGCTCGGCGGCCTGCGCCACCGCGGTCGCCGCGGCGCGGCTGCGCCGCACCGGTCGCAAGGTGAGGGTATCGCTGCCCGGCGGCGACCTGACCATCGAATGGCGCGAGACGGACGACCATGTGCTGATGACCGGCCCGGTCGAATACGAGCATAAGGGCCGCTTCGATGCGGCACTCGCCGCCGCGGGAGCGGTCTGAGCGATGTCGGTCGAAGTCGTCACCTTCGGCTGCCGGCTCAATGCCGCGGAATCCGAAGTCATTCGCCGCGAAGCGGAAGGCGCGGGCTTCACCGACACCGTCGTGGTCAATACCTGCGCCGTGACGGCGGAAGCGGTGCGGCAAGCGCGGCAAACTATTCGCGCGCTGCGCCGCGAGCGCCCGCAGGCGCGGATCGTCGTCACCGGCTGCGCGGCGCAGACCGAGCCGGAGACTTTCGTCGCCATGCCCGAAGCCGATCGTGTGCTCGGCAATGTCGAAAAGCTTTCCGCTTCGGGCTGGGCGCAAGCGCGCGCCGCATTCGACCTCGCCGACGCGCCGAAGGCGCTGGTCAACGACATCATGGCGGCCAAGGAAACCGCGGCGCATCTCGTCGATAATTTTTCCGGCCGCACGCGGGCATTCGTGCAGGTGCAGAACGGCTGCGATCACCGCTGCACCTTCTGCATCATCCCTTACGGCCGCGGCAATTCGCGCTCGGTGCCGATGGGCGCGGTGGTCGACGACGTGCGCCGGCTTGTTGGCAACGATTATCGCGAAGTCGTGCTCACCGGCGTCGATATCACGAGCTATGGTGCCGATCTGCCGGGCGCGCCGAAGCTCGGCACCTTGGTGAAGCAGATTCTCAAACACGTCCCGGAGCTCAAGCGGCTTCGCCTGTCCTCCATCGACTCGGTCGAGGCCGATCGCGATCTGCTCGATGCCTTGGCGAGCGACGCGCGGCTGATGCCGCACCTGCACCTGTCCTTGCAGTCAGGCGACGATCTCATTCTCAAGCGCATGAAGCGGCGGCACTCGCGCGCCGGTGCCATTGCCTTCTGCGAGACGGTGCGGCGGCTGCGTCCCGATACGTTGTTCGGCGCCGATCTGATCGCGGGCTTCCCGACCGAGACCGAGGACATGTTTCAGAACTCGCTCGCTCTCGTCGCGGAGTGCGGGCTGACGCATCTGCATGTCTTCCCGTTCTCGTCGCGGCCGGGCACGCCGGCGGCGCGCATGCCGCAGCTTGCGCGCCAGACCGTCAAGGAACGCGCGGCGCGGCTGCGCCAACGCGGCGCCACGGCGCTGACACGGCATCTTGAAGACGAGGTCGGCGCGACACGCCGCGTTCTGGTCGAATCGGACGACAGCGGCCGTACCGAGCAATTCACCCAAGTCAAACTTGCCTCTCCGGTTGAGGCCGGCAGCATCGTCGAGCTGAAAATCGCCGCACACGACGGCAGACAATTGCTGGCCGCTTGAGTAAGCTTGGGCTTCCGCGGAATCGGAGGCAATGCGATGGACGGCGGCCAGGATCATCTCATCACGACGACCGCTGAGCTGGAAAAGCTTTACAGCGATGCGCCCTACGGCCCCGCCGTCTTCAAGGAAGCGGACCGCATCACGCCGCAATATCGCAAGCTGATCGAAGCCGCTCCTTTCGCGGTGCTGGCCACCTGCGGTCCCGAAGGTCTCGATTGCTCGCCGCGCGGCGATCCGCCCGGTTTCGTGCGCGTGGTGGACGAGCATACGCTGCTCATTCCCGACCGGCGCGGCAACAATCGTATCGACAGCCTGCGCAATCTGATGCGTGATCCGCGCATCTCGCTGTTGTTTCTCATTCCCGGCGTCGGCGAAACCATGCGCGTGAACGGCCGCGCCGCGGTCTCGACCGATCCGAAGCTGACCGGGAGCTTTGTTTTCAACGGCAAGACGCCGAAATGCGTGCTGATCGTGACGGTCGAGCGCGCCTATTTTCAATGCACCAAGGCGATCATCCGCTCGAAACTGTGGGACCCTGCGACACAGGTCGATCGCAAGACCCTGCCGACGCCGGGCTCGGTCCTCGCCGAACTGACCGACGGCAAAATGGGTGGATCTGAGCACGACCGGCTGGCGCCGGAGCGGATCAAAGAGACGATTTATTGATCGCAGCGTCACGCGGGGAGGCGGCAGGCGCGAGCGCTGTCTGTTCGCCGTCTTCGCCGCGCCAGCCGCATTGCGTCAGGCGCTCGCGCATATGCTCTGGCACCGGCGCCGTGATCCGGATCGGCGCGCGGTTCTTGTAGAGCGGCACCACGACCGCGCGGGCATGCAGATGGAGCGGCGGTCCGCCCGAGCGCGGCGCGTTGCCGTAAACGGCGTCGCCCAGTATCGGCCAGCCCATTTCCGCACAATGGACGCGAAGCTGATGCGTCCGCCCGGTCAGAGGTTCGAGCGCGAGCCAGGTTGACGCGGAATCGCGCCCCATCACCTGCCACTTGGTCACCGCCGGCTGCCCCGCCGGATCGTGTTTCATCCACCAGCCGCGCGTGACGTCGAGGCGGCCGAGCGGCAGATCGATGACGCCCTCGTCGGCTTCGGGCGCGCCCTCGACGACGGCCCAATAGGTCTTGCCGACCTCGCCGTTCTTGAACTTTTTGCCGAGCGCCGCCAGCGCCTTGCGGTGGCGGCCCAGCACCAGGCAGCCGGACGTGTCGCGGTCGAGCCGGTGCGCCAGGCTCGGCGGCCGCGGTAGGCCGAAGCGGAGTGCGTCGAAATGGTCCTGCAGGCTCACCCCGCCTTTGGGGCCGTTGTGGACGGCAAAGCCGGCCGGCTTGTCGATCACCAGCATCAGCCCGTCGCGATACAAGAGCCGCGACACCATCTCTTGCGGGGTCATGTCTTTCGGCGACATGTCTTTCGAGTTCATGCCGAAACCGCTATCACGGGCGCCGGATGCAAGACAGTCAGCAAAACAGTGCCGCCGACAGCGAAACGGCCGCCCAAACCCCTGAAAGCAGGGGCAAGTGGTGGCAGCGTCTCACCGGCGGGCTCAGGCGCAGTTCCACGGCGCTGAGCGCCATTTCGGATCTCGTCTCCAAGCGCAGGCTCGACACCGCGACGCTTGATGAGATCGACGATGCGCTCATCCGCGCCGATCTCGGGCTCGAAACGTCGAACCGCATCGTCGCCGAGCTGAGCGAAGGCCGGCACAATGCCGAGATTACGCCCGATGAAGTGAAAGCGGTGGTGGCGGCGGAAGTCGAGAAGGCGCTTCTACCCGTCGCCCAGCCGCTCGTCATCGACACAACAAAGAAGCCCTTCGTCATCCTCGTCGTCGGCGTCAACGGCTCCGGCAAGACGACGACCATCGGCAAGCTTGCGGCAAAGCTCGCCGCTGAGGGCCGTTCAGTGATGCTCGCGGCCGGCGACACGTTCCGCGCCGCGGCCATCGAACAGCTTAAAATCTGGTCGGAGCGCACCGGCGCGAGTTTCATCGCGCGGGAGGCGGGCGCCGATGCCGCGGGTCTTGCCTTTGACGCTGTCGCCGCAGCGAAAGAGCGCGGCATAGACGTTCTCCTTATCGACACCGCCGGCCGTCTGCAGAACCGCACCGAGTTGATGGACGAATTGCACAAGATCGTCCGCGTCATCAAAAAGCTCGACGCGCAGGCGCCGCACGCCGTGCTTCTCGTGCTCGATGCCACGGTTGGGCAGAACGCCTTGTCTCAGGTCGAGATTTTCAAGAAGGCCGTCGGCGTCACCGGGCTCGCAATGACCAAGCTCGACGGCACCGCGCGCGGCGGCATCCTCGTCGCCATCGCCGCGAAATTCGCGGTGCCGGTGCATTTCATCGGCGTCGGCGAGAGTGTCGACGATCTTTCGCCGTTTTCGGCGCGCGATTTCGCCCGCGCCATTGCTGGATTGGACTCATGACGCCAACGACGAAGCCGCAGCTCAATCCGTTCCTCAAGCTCGCGCTCGATCTCGGGCCGTTGCTCCTGTTCTTCTTCGCCAATTCGCATTACGGAATTTTCGTCGCCACCGCGACATTCATGGTCGCGATTCTGGCCGCCATGACCGTGTCCTATGCGATGACGCGCCACTTCCCGATCATGACCGTCGTCACCGCGATCGTCGTCGTGGTGTTCGGCGGGCTGACGCTCATTCTGCACGACGCGACCTTCATCAAGGTCAAGCCGACTATCATCTATGCGCTGTTCGGCGCGATCTTGATCGGCGGGCTCGTCTTCAACAAGCCGCTCCTTGGCATCGTGTTCGATTCGCTGTTTCACCTGACGGAAGAAGGCTGGCGCAAGCTGACCCTGCGCTGGGCGATCTTCTTCCTCGTGCTCGCCGTCCTCAACGAGATTGTCTGGCGCAACGCCTCGACCGATACCTGGGTCGATTTCAAAGTCTTCGCCGTGATGCCGCTGACGCTGTTGTTCGGCGCGCTGCAAATGCCGCTGCTGAAGAAATATTCGGTCGAACCGGCGGCAGAATAGCACCTCAGGATGACGGGTTGGACGCCGCCAGCGCCCTTTCGATCTGCGGCTTCAGCACCGAATCGATATTGTCCGGCGTGATCGGCCCGACCATCTTGTAAGCGATCTTGGCGTCACGGCCGACCACGAAAGTCTCCGGCACGCCGTAGACGCCCCATTCGATGCCGGCGCGGCCGCTCTCGTCGGCGCCGGCCGCGGCGAAGGGATTGCCGAAATGGGCGAGGAAACGTCGCGCATTCTCGGCCTCGTCCTTGTAATTGATGCCGACCAGGCGGAACCGGCTGTCCTGCGCCAGTTGCACCAAAAGCGGCGCCTCGTCGCGGCACGGCACGCACCACGACGCCCAGACATTGACGACGGTGACGGCGCCTTTGAAATTCGCCGGATCGAGGCCGGGCAGCGGCGCGCCGTCGCGCTCGAGGCCCGCGACCGGCGGCAGCGCTGTTTGCGGCGCCGGATGTCCGATCAGCGCCGAAGGGATAATCGAGGGGTCGCCGGCAAAGAGGCGGAACAGAAACAAGCCGGCGAGCGCGAGAAACAGCAGGAGCGGCAGGAGCACGAGCGCCCGGCGCCGGCCCACGCCGCTGTTTTCGTTTGCCGTCACGCTCATGCTTGTTCCTTCGCCGTTTCTTTACCTGCGTCCGCCCGGTCGGCGCGAACCGATCCGGAGCCGCGCGTGAAGCCTTGCAGTTCGAGATCGGCGAGTGTGCGCCGCTGCGCGCGATAATCGAGCGACACCCAGGCGATCAGTGCGCCGATGATAATCACGGCCGCGGCATAGGACGCGACGATGAAGTCGAGATGCGCAGTCGTTTCCATCTTCAGCTCGCGGCGCTCGCTTGCAGGAGATGGAGGGTGCGCACACGACGGCGCAAAATCTCGTTGCGCATCGCCGCGAGCAAGAGCGTCGCGAACAACAACGTGAACGCGCCGGCCATGACGAAAAGTGGAATGAGGATCGTCGGATCAATTGTCGACCCGCCGAGGCGGAACACCGACGAACCTTGGTGCAGCGTGTTCCACCAATCGACCGAGAATTTGATGATCGGCAGATCGATGGCGCCGACCAAAGTCAGGATCGCGGCGGCGCGCGCCGCGCGCGACGGATCGTCGACCGTGCGCCACAGCGCGATGACGCCGAGATAGAGCAGGAGCAGAACGAGCTCTGAGGTCAGCCGCGCGTCCCATACCCAATAGGTGCCCCATTCCGGGCGTCCCCACAGCGAACCGGTGACGAGGCAGAGCAGCGTGAAGGCGGCGCCGATCGGCGCCGCCGCCTTCGCCGTCACGTCGGCGAGCGGATGCCGCCATACCAGCGTACCAAGCGCCGCGACCGTCATCACGCCCCAGCCGAGCATGCCGAGCCAGGCCGACGGCACGTGCAGGAACATGATCTTGACCGTGGCGCCCTGCTGATAGTCGTCCGGCGCGATCATGGCCTGGTCGATGCCGAAAGCGAAAACGAGCACCGTCACCCCGCTCAGCCACGGAATGGTGTTGTTGGCGAGTCGCAAGAATCGCGAAGGATTGGCGAGATCGGTGAGGGCCATCGGCGATGTCCTACAGGCGCTTCCTATTTCGAGGCAATGCCGCTTATGCGGCGCGTTCTCACTTTTGCATGAACATCATGTTTGCATGAACATCATGGCGAATTCATTGGCGAATTAAGCATAGCGCGATCAAGCCTTTATTCGCTCTCTTTATTCGATCTCTTGCCGCAAGGCGGCGGCCGCGGCAAAGGGTCCGACGACGAGGCTCGCGAGCGTCAAGGCGCAGAGGATCGTGAACGGCGTGCCGAACGGCACCGGGCCAACGACGGCGGCGTTCGCGGCGGCGACGCCGAAGATCAGGACCGGCACCGTCAGCGGCAGCACGATGACGGCGAGCAACAAACCGCCGCGCCGCAGCGTCACCGCGATCGCCGCGCCGATCAGGCCGATGAAGGTCAGCGCCGGCGTGCCGACCAGAAGCGTCAGCACCAGAGCGCCCTCGGCCGCGGCATCGATGTTGAGAAAAAATCCGATCAGCGGCGCCGCGATGACGAGCGGCAAGCCGGTGGTGAGCCAATGCGCGAGACCCTTCATGGCGACGATGAGTTCGAGCGGCGCGCGTCCCATCAAAATCAGATCGAGCGAGCCGTCCTCGTGATCGCTGGTGAACAGCCGGTCGAGCGCCAGGAGACTTGCCAGCAAAGCGGCGAGCCACAGGATCGCCGGCCCGATGCGCTTGAGCAGCGCGAGGTCAGGTCCGACCGCAAACGGCGTCAGCGTCACCACGACCAGGAAGAACAGCACGCCCATCAGCGCGCCGCCGCCGACGCGCACGGCGATCCGCATGTCGCGAAGGAGAACGGCGGTGAGCGCGCTCATCGTTACACCCTCCCCTGCAGGGGGAGGGACGACGCGCTTTGCGCGTCGGGGTGGGGTGGTTCCGCCGCTCCGAGCCGCAGTTCCAGGGTCTTATCGAGCCCGATCGGTCCGTGGGTCGCCGCCACAATGAGGCCGCCGCCGCGAAGATGCGCCTGCATCAGCGCGGCGAGCCGGGTCTGGGCCGCGGCGTCGAGCGCGCTGGTCGGCTCATCGAGGAGCCAGATCGGGCGCTTGGCGGCAACAAGCCGCGCAATCGACAGCCGCCGGCGCTGCCCGGCCGAAAGATAGGCGGCGGGAAGCGCCGCAAGCGTCTCAAGCCCGACCTGCGCGAGCGGCTCGGCAACGTCACCAGACGGTGCTTCGAAGAAGTCCGCCCAGAACCGCAAATTCTCGGCGACTGACAGCGAGGGTTTTATGGCGTCCTGGTGGCCGAGATAATGGGCCTGCTCGCCGATGCTCAATTCGGGGTCGCCGCCGTCCAGCGTAATCCTGCCCTGCGCGCTGTGCAGAAGTCCGGCGATGGTGCGCAACAGCGAGGATTTTCCCGCTCCGTTGCGGCCGGTCACGATCAAGGCCTCGCCGGACGCAACCGCAAAGCTGACGCCGGTGAAGACGTCACGGCCGCCGCGATGACAGTGCAATTCCACAGCGGTGAGCCGCATCAGCCAAACCTTGAGAGAACCTTGCCGCCTCGATGACGGGCCGCATCCGGCCAAAACTACGCAAAAACCCAAGCCCGTCCGATTAAACGCTGCATGTTAGCGGACAATTCGTTGCCGAACTGGCACTACATTGCAAAAGACCCTATAAGCCGAGGGTCGGATCTCGGCGCGCCGGTGACGCCTGCCACATTCGATTTCCCTGTCTTTTTCCTCCCTGCCTGGGGAGAAAAGGGGGAGGGGTGAGGCCCTTCGGCAATCTAATTGCCTTCTCGTTTTGCACCGGCGCCCGGCCGGCAGCTTGGGAAAAAAGTCATGACTTCGCTCGACAGCTTTAAATGCCTTCGCCCGCTCAAAGTCGGTTCCAAGACCTACGCCTATTACAGCCTTCCGATCGCGGAAAAGAACGGCCTGAAGGGGATTTCGCGGCTGCCATTCTCGCTGAAAGTGCTGCTTGAGAATCTCCTGCGTAACGAGGATGGCCGCACCGTCACCAAGGAGGACATCCAGGCCGTCGCGCAATGGCTCAAGACCAAGACCTCGGATCGCGAGATCGCGTTCCGCCCGGCGCGCGTCTTGATGCAGGACTTCACCGGCGTTCCCGCCGTCGTCGATCTCGCCGCCATGCGCGACGCGATGGATCATCTCGGCGGCGAGGCCAAGAAGATAAATCCGCTGGTGCCGGTCGATCTCGTTATCGACCATTCGGTGGCGGTGAATTTCTTCGGCCACAAGGATTCGTTCAAGAAGAACGTCGAAGAGGAATACAAGCAGAACCAGGAGCGCTATCGCTTCCTGAAATGGGCGCAGCGCTCGTTCGAGGATTTTCGCGTCGTGCCGCCCGGCACCGGCATCTGCCATCAGGTCAATCTCGAATATCTGTCGCAGACGGTGTGGACGTCGAAGACCAAGACCACGTTCCCCGACAAGACCGTCGCCACCGAGCTTGCCTATCCGGACACGCTGGTCGGCACCGATTCGCACACCACGATGGTCAACGGCCTCTCCGTGCTCGGCTGGGGCGTCGGCGGCATCGAGGCGGAAGCCGCCATGCTCGGCCAGCCCTATTCGATGCTGCTGCCGGAAGTGATCGGCGTGCGCTTGAACGGCAAGCTCAAGGAAGGCGTCACCGCGACCGATCTCGTCCTCACCGTGACGCAGATGCTGCGCAAGCGCGGCGTGGTCGGCAAATTCGTCGAATATTTCGGCCCGGGTCTCGCCGGTCTCACCATCGCCGACCGCGCCACGCTCGGCAATATGTCGCCGGAATACGGCGCGACCTGCGGCTTCTTCCCGATCGACGACGACACTATCCGCTATCTGCGCGACACCGCGCGCTCGGCGGACCGCATCGCACTCGTACTCGCCTATGCCAAGGCGCAGGGCATGTACCGCACCAAGTCGACGCAGGACCCGATCTTCACCGAGGTGCTCAAGCTCGAACTGTCCTCGGTCGAACCGTCGCTCGCCGGACCGAAGCGCCCGCAGGACCGCGTGACGCTCAAGGACGTCAAGAACGGCTTCGCGCAGTCGATGGACAAGGAATTCGGCAAGGCGTCCGAGATGGACAAGCGCGTTCCGGTCGAGGGCAAGAAGTTCACGCTCGGCAACGGCGACGTGGTGATCGCAGCGATCACGTCGTGCACCAACACGTCGAATCCGAGCGTGATGGTCGCGGCCGGCCTGGTCGCGCGCAAGGCGGTGGCGAAGGGGCTGACCGTCAAGCCGTGGGTGAAGACCTCGCTCGCGCCCGGCTCGCAGGTGGTCGCCGAATATCTCGATAAATCCGGCTTGCAGAAGGATCTCGACGCGCTCGGCTTCAATCTGGTCGGCTTCGGCTGCACCACCTGCATCGGCAATTCCGGTCCGCTGCCGGAGGAGATTTCGGAGGCGATCAACACCAACGATCTGGTCGCGGCCGCGGTGCTGTCGGGCAATCGCAATTTCGAAGGCCGCGTCAATGCCGACGTGCGCGCCAATTATCTCGCCTCGCCGCCGCTCGTCGTCGCCTACGCCATCGCCGGCTCGATGCAGATCGATGTCGCCAAGCAGCCGCTCGGCACCGACCAGAAGGGCCGCAAGGTCTATCTGCGCGACCTCTGGCCGACCAGCCGCGAGATCGCCGACGTCATCCGTAAGAACATCAGCAAGGCGATGTTCGCGCGCAAGTACGGCGACGTGTTCAAGGGCGACGCCAATTGGCGCAAGATCGCGGTCAAGGGCGGGCTGACTTATAAATGGGACGACCGTTCCACTTACGTGCAGAACCCGCCTTATTTCGAGGGCATGGATAAACGCAGCACGCCGATCGAAGACATCGTCGACGCGCGCATCCTCGGCCTGTTCCTCGACTCGATCACCACCGACCACATTTCGCCGGCGGGATCGATCAAAGAGGAGAGCCCGGCCGGCGAATATCTGCGCGACCATCAGGTGCGTCCGAAGGACTTCAATCAATACGGCACGCGGCGCGGCAATCACCAGGTGATGATGCGCGGCACTTTCGCCAATATCCGCATCAAGAACCAGATGCTGCCGGGCGTCGAGGGCGGCTTCACCACCCACTATCCGTCGAAGCAGCGCATGACGATCTATGACGCCGCGATGCGCTACAAGAGCGAGCACGTGCCGCTCGTGGTGTTCGCCGGCAAGGAATACGGCACCGGCTCGTCGCGCGACTGGGCGGCGAAAGGCACGGTGCTGCTCGGCGTGCGCGCCGTGATCTCGCAGAGCTTCGAGCGCATTCACCGCTCGAACCTGGTCGGCATGGGCGTCATTCCGCTGTGCTTCGAGGAAGGCACGTCCTGGCAGACGCTGGGCTTGAAGGGCGACGAGCAGGTCACGATCCGCGGCCTGCACGGCGATCTCAAGCCGCATCAGAAGCTGCAGGCCGAGATCATTGCGTCCAACGGCGGGCTCAAGCGCGTGCCGCTGATCTGCCGCATCGATACGCTCGAGGAACTGGACTATTTCAAGAACGGCGGCATCCTGCAGTACGTCCTGCGCCACCTCGCGGCGTAAATTCCACGTTCATCCACGATCGAAGACCGAAACCCTGTCCCGATTCGATTGAATCGGGCAGGGTCCCGAGCACGATTTGTTCTGAACACGATTGGGCAACGAATGTGCTTTAAATTCGTGCTTGCCGCTTCCGTGTCGCCGTCCTGTCCATTTTCCGCCTCACCGCGAAGTGAGTGGTAGGTGACTGCCGCCGCGCTTAGTAATGACGCCGTCGCGCGTCGCCGGGGAGCGAATCGTGGCCTAGGGCTGTTCTTCGCTCGGGGTCTGGGGTGGTGGAGGTTGTTGGAATGGTAGGTCGCCGCCTCGCGTCGATGTCGCTCATAGCCGGTTTGTCGATTGCGACTTTTGCCGTCGCGCGAGCCGGCGAGCCGCGCGCCCTCCTTGAGCTCTTCACCAGCCAAGGCTGCTCATCCTGCCCTCCCGCCGACAAGCTGCTCGGCGAGTTCTCCGCCGATCCGTCCGTTGTCGCGCTCAGCGTGCCGATCGATTATTGGGATTATCTCGGCTGGAAGGACACGCTCGCCAATCCGGCGCATTCGGCGCGGCAGCGCGCTTATGCGCATCTGCGCGGCGACCGCCAGGTTTACACGCCGCAGGTCGTGATCAACGGCGCGGCGCATGCGCTGGGCAGCGATCACGCTGCGATCGAGCGCGCCATCGCGCAGACCGATCAGAAGCCGGGCGTGATGTCGTTGCCGGTGATGGTGTCGATGGGCGGCAGCGGACTGAACGTGCAGGTCGATACGGCAAAGACCGACCACGCCGCGGGTGAAGTCTGGCTGTGTCCGCTGATGAAGTCGGTGCCCGTCGCGATCGAGCGCGGCGAAAATCACGGCCGCACCATCACCTACCACAATGTGGTGCGGAACTGGGTCAAGCTCGGCGACTGGACCGGGACGAAGATGAACTGGAACGTGCCGATTTCGGAGATCGAGTCGAACGACGCCGATGCCGCGGCGGTCATGGTGCAGGAAGGCACGCATGATAAGCCGGGCATCATTCTCGGCGCGGCCTATTATTCGCTCGGCCAGCAATCGACGGTCGAAGGCGGAATGACGTCGCAGGCCAGATAACGCCCCCGTCGCGCGACCAACAACAAGAAAGGCCGGCAACTCGCCGGCCTTTTTAGCACTTGTGACAACTTGGGGGATTTCTACCTTACTGGCCCGGTCCGATCGCGCCCCGGGGGGCTGGGGGGCTGAGGAATCCGGAACGCAAACCGAACCGGGCCCTGAGGCAACAGGTTATCTATTCGCAGTCCAGCTTGGCTTGTGCTTGACCGAATTAGGGCCGGATTATGATTCGCTTAACGAACGCGTGATTCCAACTGTCCATAACGCCGCAGCCGCAAGGCGTCGCTCGCTTCGACCGCAAATTCCTCGGCGCCAAATGGGCTCCTCTGCGTGCCCGTTTCCGCGCCATCTCGGCGGTGCATTAGGTGCAGAAGACAGTCTTGCGGCGCGCAAGAGGGGCTTGCCGCCGGTCCGTTCTGGCGCGATCATGAAGCTTCAATGACGCAACCGGATGCAACCGGATCACGCGAGACCTGAGCAGAAAGTTCAACAATGGAGGCGCCGTATGGATTTCGGCGAGACCGAACCAAGCGCGTGGCGCGGGGGCGAGCCGCGTTCTTCCGTCCCCGCAGCTAAGGTTACCTTCAGCCGGCGCGAGCTCGACCGTATTCTGGGGCTCTATGGCCGCAAAGTTGCCGCCGGCGAATGGCGTGATTACGCAATCGATTTCCTCAAAGATCGCGCAGTGTTTTCCGTCTTCCGCCGCGCCTCGGAAATCCCGATCTACCGCATCGAGAAGAATCCGAAACTGGAACGCCGCCAGGGCGCCTATAGCGTGATTTCGGCGACCGGCCACATCCTGCGCCGCGGTCACGAACTCGATCGCGTGCTCTCGGCGCTCGACCGTTCGCTGCGGGTCGTGGCGGGATAATTTACGGCCCCGCCGTATCGCCCTTGCCGAGCGAGATCTGCATCAGCGGCGTATCGAGCCATTTGCCGTGCTTGAAGCCGACCGCGCGCAGGGTGCCGATCATGTCGAAGCCGGCTGCGGCATGGAGCGCGATGGAGGGCGTTTGCGCCGAATCGCCGATCACCGCGATCATCTGGCGGAAGCCGCGCTGTTCGGTGTCCGCGATCAGCCGCTTGAGCAGGACAAGCCCGATGCCGCGGCGGTGAAATTCCGGCGCCACATAGATCGAATTCTCGACCGTCCATTTGTAGGCAGGCCGCGCGCGATAGGGCCCGGCATAGGCATAGCCGGCGATAGCGCCGGAAAGCTCGGCAACCAGATAAGGATAGCCGCCGGTCAGGAGCGTGTTCAGCCGCCGCACCATTTCCGCTTCGTCCGGCGGCTCAAGCTCGAACGACGCCGTGCCGCGGGCGACGGCGTCGGCGTAGATCCGGGTGATGGCCGGGATATCGCCCGAGCCGGCCGGGCGCAGCGTGATGCCGCCGATCGATTTGGTGTCAGCCATGGTGCGATGTTCCGCGCTTCTGCCCGGGGTTGCTACTCCCGCCCGCCGATTTCTGCAAAACTTGCGCGGGCAGAGAATCGCGATTTGAGCGCAAAGCATAAATGAGCGCAGACACGACACGCGAACTGCCTGAGCGCTCGCGCCGCGTCGTCGTCACGGCGCTCGGCATTTCACAGACGCTGGCCTGGGCCTCGAGCTATTACCTGCCGGCGATCCTTGCCGATCCGATCGGCGTGAGCCTGCATGTTCCGCGGTCGTGGGTGTTCGCCGCGTTTTCGATGGCGCTCCTGATCGCGGCCTTCGCCGGGCCGGTCGTCGGCCGTTTCATCGACCGCTATGGCGGACGCGGCGTGTTGGCGCTGTCCAATATTGTGCTGGCTGCCGGATTGCTCGCGCTCGCGGCCGCCAACGGGATCGTGACGCTGTTTGCCGCCTGGGCGATCCTGGGCATCGGCATGGCGCTCGGGCTTTACGACGCCGGCTTTGCCGCGCTGGCCGCGCTGTATCGGCAAAACGCCCGCGGCCCCATCACCGGCGTCACGCTGTTCGCCGGCTTCGCCTCGACCGTGAGCTGGCCGATCTCGACGTTTCTCAATGACGCATTCGGTTGGCGTGAGACCGTGCTGGTCTGGGCCGCGCTCAACATCGTGCTGGGCCTGCCGCTCAATCGTCTGGTGTTGCCGCTGCCGGCGCAGCCCGCGCAGGTTCCACATGCTGTAGACAAAACGATTGGCTGGGAGCCGCGCCGGGAAATGTTTCTGCTCGCCTTCGTGTTTGCCGCCGCCTGGTTCGTCACCGGCGCGATGGCGTCGCATCTGCCGGCGCTGCTCGAACGCGCCGGCTCGACGCCGGTCGAGGCGGTTGCCGCGGCGTCTTTGGTCGGTCCGGCGCAAGTGGCGGCGCGGCTCGCCGAGTTCGTGATCCTGCGCCGTATCCATCCCTTGGTCTCGGCGCGGATCGCGGCCACGCTGCATCCGCTCGGCGCCGTGCTGTTCGCCGTCATCGGCGCGCCCGCCGCCGCCGCATTTGCTATCTTTTACGGCGCCGGCAATGGCCTTCTCACCATCGCGCGCGGCACCGTGCCGCTCGCGGTGTTCGGCCCGCACGGCTATGGCGAGCGCACCGGCTTGCTCGGCGCGCCGGCCCGCGCAGCGCAAGCCTTCGCGCCGTTGCTGTTCGGGCTGCTGCTTGACGTCATGGGGCTTTGGGTCATCGCCGTCTCGGCGGCGTTGTGTCTTGCCGCTTTGGCGGCGTTGCTGTGTCTCTCCGCGAAGAAGACGTAACAGCAAAAACAAAACGCCCCGGGCTTGGGCCCGGAGCGTCGCAGTCGAACTTGGCTTGATCGCTTAGCGGCGGTCGCCCATCAGGCGCAGCAGCATCAGGAACAGGTTGATGAAGTCGAGATAGAGCGACAGGGCGCCCATCACCGCCTTGCGGCCGGTGACAGTGCCGTCGTCCTGCGCGCTGTACATCTCCTTGATACGCTGGGTGTCATAGCCGGTGAGGCCGGCGAAGATGCCTACGCCCATGATCGAAATCGCCCAATCGAGCCCGCTCGAGCGCAGGAAGATGTTGACCAGGCTGGCGATGATGATGCCGATCAGGCCCATGAACAGGAACGAGCCCATGCCGGAGAGGTCGCGCTGCGTGGTGTAGCCCCACAGACTCAGCGCGCCGAAGGTCGCGGCCGAGATGAAGAACACGCGGGTGACCGACGAGCCGGTATAGATCAGGAAGATCGACGCCAGCGACAGGCCGAGCAGCCCGGCATAGACGAAGAACAGCGTCAGCGCTGTACTCGGCGCCAGCCGGTTGATGCCGAACGAGATGGCAAAGACCAAAGCCAGCGGCGCCAGAACCAGCACCCACATCAGCGGGCTCTGGAAGATCAGGTGGCCGAACGACGTCAGTTGCAGGCCGGCGCCGGTATCCGTCACCGCGGCCGAGAACGTGAACCATGCCACCAGCCCGGTCAGCGCGACGCCGGCGGCCATATAGTTGTAGACGCGGATCATATAGGCGCGCAGCCCCGCGTCGATCGCAACCTGGTCCGTGCGGTAGCCGGTCCTCGTGGTCGCGAAATTCCGATCGAAGTCGGACATGGAATTAACCCCTGGGTTGTCCCGGTACCTTTACCGGGCTAGGCGCTCGACGAGCGCCACGTGGCGGGAATCTAGTGCGAAAGCAGGGTCCGCGCCAGATGGGTGCGACGCCATAAATATGGGCGTTACAAACAATTCATGGTGCTTAACGGCGGCCGGTTAAAAGCCGGCAAACGCCGCGTTTCTAGAGATTTCGCAGCACGGCTGCGGGTTTGCGGCCCAATGCCGAGAAAGTTCCGGCCAGACCGACCACAACCGTAACCATAAGCGCGCTCAGCGCCGCGCCCGCCGCCGCGCCGGCAACGAAGACAAAGGGAAAATCCATCACCTTGGTCACGATCAGATCGGCGGCGATGGATCCGGCGACGACGGCGAATACAACCGTGGCCAGCCCGATCAAAAGATATTCCAGCGCATAGGCCGCGGTGAGCCGCGGCCGCGTTGCGCCGTAGGTTTTCAGCACCACGGCGTCGTAGATGCGAAAGCGCTGGCTCGCCGCCAGTGCGCCGCCGAGCACCAGCGCTGCGGCAACGAGCGTGATCGAGCTCGCGCCGCGCAGCGCCAGCACCAGATTGCCGATCAGCCCGCCGACGGCGTCAAGCGCGTCCTTGACCCGCACCGCGGTTACCGTCGGGAATGAATCGGCCAGGCCCTTGATGATTGACGTTTCCTCCGCCGGCGTGCCGCCGTCGGCAAAAGTCAGCGTCGCGATATCGGTATGCGGCGCGCCGTCGAACGGACCGGGTGAGAACACCAGAACGAAATTGATGCCGAGATTTTCCCATTCGACGGCGCGCAGATTGGCGATCCGCGCCGTGATGTTGCGGCCGAGCACATTGACGGTGATCGTGTCGCCGATCTTCAGGTCGAGATCGTGCGCGGTGCGGCTTTCCAGCGACACCAAAGGCTCGCCGGAATAATTCGCATCCCACCACGCGCCCTCGACGATGCGCGATCCCGCCGGCACGTTGCGCGCATAAGTGATGCCGCGGTCGCCGCGCAGCACCCAGCGCGAGCCTTCGGCGGCCTTCAGATCGTCGGCCTTGATGCCTTTCGCCGCGACGATGCGGCCGCGCAGCATCGGCACCTGCTCGATTTTCGAATGCGGCGCTTCGTTGCGGACAAAGGCGCTGAAGCGGTCGGCGTCGGCCGCGGGCACGTCGAGGAAGAAGAAGGTCGGCGCGTGTTCCGGCAATGCCGCGGCAAATTCGCGATGCAGATTGCCGTCGATCTCGATCACGGTGACGAGCAGCGCGAGGCCTAGGCCCAGCGACAGCACGACGCTCGGCGTCAAAGCGCCCGGCCGGTGGATATTGCCGATGGCGAGCCGCAGGACCGTCGAGCGCACGCGCGGCGCACGGCGCGCGATCGCCATGGTGAGCTGGGCGATGAGCCGCAGCAGCAGAAAAACGACAGCCGCGGCGATGACGAAATACACGGCGACGCGCGGATCGTAGCTGGTGACGACGGCGAGCGCCGCGAGCAGGGCGGCGATGGCCGCGGTGGCGATCACATAGCGGCGGCGCGGCCAGTTGCGTTCGGCTGCGATCTGATCGCGAAACAGCATCGTGACGGAAATATCGTGGGCGCGCCCGAGCGGCCACAGCGCGAAGGCGAGCGCCGTGAGGAGGCCGTAGGCGATCGACAGCGCCAGCACGGTGGGATGCAGTGACGGTGCGACCGGCAGCGGGATGATGCTGCCGAAGCCCCAGGCGATGGCGAACGGCAATACCGCGCCGAGCGCGGCGCCGATGAGTGTGGCGAACAGCGCGACCAGCAAAGTTTCGGTGCCATAGACCGCGAACACATCGCCGCTCGTGGCGCCGAGCGCCTTCATCGTTGCGATCACGTCGCGTTTCCTCGCCAGATGGCTCGCGACCGCGTTGGCGACGCCGACGCCGCCGACCAAGAGCGTGGTCAGGCCGACCAGCGTCAGGAATTGGGTGAAGCGATCGACGCTGCGCTCAAGCTGCGGCGAGGCCTTGCTGCGGGTGCGGATGTCCCAGCCGGCGTCCGGAAAATCCTGCTGCGCCTGTTTCTCGAATGCCGCCACCGCGCCGTCGCTCGCGGTCGCTTCCGGCAAACGCAGCCGGTATTGCCAGCGCACGAGGCTGCCGGGCTGGAGCAGCCCGGTGGCGCGCAGCGCCTGATCGCTCATCAGCACGCGCGGGCCAAGGCCGAGATTGCCGCCGATCTTGTCCGGCTCGTTCTTGAGCGCCGCGCGCAATTCGACCGTGATAGCGCCGATGGCGATGCGGTCACCGGTTTTCAGATCGAGCCGCGTCAACAGCGTCGGGTCGACCGCCGCGCCGAAAGCGCCGTCCTTCTGCGCGAAGAGATCAGGCAGCGGCATGGCCGGATCGGTGACAACGGCGCCGACCAGCGGATAATTGCCGTCGACGGCCTTGACCTCGACCAGGTTGGTGCGGCCGTCGCTTGTCCGCGCCATGGCGCGCAACGTGGCGGCAACCGACACGGTGCCGTGCGCATCGAGGAAGCCGCGCTCCGCCCCATTCGCCTCGCGCTGAATGAGCGAGAAATCGAGATCGCCGCCGAGGATGGTGCGCCCGGCGCTGGCCAATCCGTCATTGAGGCTCGCCGCCACCGAGCCGACGCCGGCAATGGCCATGACGCCGAGCGCGATGCAGGCGATGAACACCCCGAAACCGCGCACGCCGCCGCGCAATTCGCGCCAGGCAAAGCGCAGCGCGATACGCAGCCGCACATGACGGACGGGTTTCGCCGCCGGCGCGAGCATCACGCGGTCTCCGCGAGTTTGGGTGCGTGGGCGCTGGGCGCGACGCGCGTCAGAACAAAATGCGTGGGTAGGTAGACGAGAAGCGGCAGGCCGATCAGCAGACCTAAGAACCACATATAAGCCGGAACGAAAGTCTGCGCGGCGTGGTCGCTCATGCCCCAGACATAGTTGATATTCACCGGCGTCAGTCCCGCATTAGGCTCTGGCGGCGGCATCAGAAAGAAACAGACCGGCAGCACCACAGAGCTGACCGCGGTCCATGAATGCACGGCGCGCCGATGGTGCCCGATCTTCCAGACCAGATAGACGAGCAGGATCGGCAGCCAGCCGTGAAACAGCGAAAGCAAGCGCAGAAACAGTGAATGGTTCGTATCGAACATGTAATTGGTCATGCCGGTAAGCGAGATGCCTGCGATATTGGCGCAAAAATCGATCAGCCAGATCAGCTGCGGCACCAAAATGCCGACGCAGCACATCGAGATCAGAAGGGCGCTCTCGGTCCAGATCCCGATCAGCGTGATGATCAGCGCAAGGTCGCAAAAATACAGAAAGTTGGTCGGCCCGTAATAGTGCCAATAGACCGGAATCAGCACCGCGAGATAGCCGGTATAAAGAAGCTTGAGAACAAGCGGCACGCGCGATGCCGTCGGCACAGCGCTATCGGTCAAGCTGTCGGGCATGCTTTCGGTCATGCTCTTGGTCATGCAGCCTTCGTCATGCCGGTGCTGCCGCGCCGGCGCGGCTCTCGATCTGGCCCGAGCGCAGCCGGATCACGCGATCACAGCGCGCGGCAAGCGCATTGTCGTGCGTCACCAGCACCAAGGTCGTGCCGCGCTCGCTGTGGCCGCGAAACAAAAGCTCGACGATGTCGCCTCCGGTCGTCTCGTCGAGATTGCCGGTCGGCTCGTCGGCGACGAGGATTGCGGGGTTCGGCGCCAGCGCGCGCGCCAGCGCCACGCGCTGCTGTTCGCCGCCGGACAATTCGGCGGGATAGTGATGAATGCGCTCAGCCAATCCGACGGCGGCAAGCTCCGCTTGCGCGCGATCGAGCGCGTCGGCAATGCCGGCGAGTTCGAGCGGCACGGCGACGTTTTCCAAAGCCGTCATGGTCGGGATCAGATGGAATGCCTGGAATACGATGCCGACATTCTTGCCGCGAAAGCGCGCCAGCGCGTCCTCGTTGAGTCGTTGCAGCTCCTGGCCGTCGACTCTCACCAAGCCGGAATCGGGCCGCTCCAGTCCCGTCATCACCATCAGCAGCGTCGACTTCCCCGAGCCCGACGGGCCGAGCAAGCCAACGGCCTCGCCGCGTCCTATATGGAGGTCGATATCGCGCAGGATGTGAACGCGGGCGGCGCCGCGGCCGAGTGACAGGTTGACCCCGCTGAGTACGATGGCGTCGCCGGCGAAAGGAAATCCCGAAATGTCGTTCATGCTTCTGATTGGTCCGAGCCTTGCCGAACAACCTGCAAAAAAAGTCCCGCGATTTGCCGGCGCTTGCTCATATGGGTTGCGGCGCGCCCTGCGCCAAATCGCGACTGCGGCGTTTTGTACCTTTTCGCTCGGTTTTTGGACAATGGCATATCCGGCCTTAGCGCAAACGCCG
This sequence comes from uncultured Alphaproteobacteria bacterium, assembly GCA_963761185.1. Classification (GTDB taxonomy): domain Bacteria; phylum Pseudomonadota; class Alphaproteobacteria; order Rhizobiales; family Xanthobacteraceae; genus BOG-931. The sequence continues at coordinate 525,223 of CAVXFY010000009.1, read as the reverse complement.
ATTCAATCCGCACCGATCCAAATCGTCGCATTGGGCGATTCTTTGACGGCAGGCTACGGGCTTACCGACAGGGATGGCTTTGTGCCGCGCTTGCAGGCGGCGCTGACCGCCAAGGGCGTGAACGCGACCGTCGCCAATGCCGGCGTCTCGGGCGATACCGCCTCCGACGGCCTGGCGCGGCTTGATTGGTCGGTGCCCGACCACACTGACGCCGTCATTGTCGAGCTCGGCGCCAACGACATGCTGCGCGGGATCAGGCCGGAGGTGACGCGCGGCGCGCTCGACAAGATCCTGCAACGGCTCGCGGCGCGTCACATCGCCGTCATCTTGTGCGGCATGCGCGCGGCGCCGAATCTCGGCACGGATTATGGCGAGGCCTTCGAGCACATCTATCCGGAGCTTGCCGCAAAATACGGCACGCTGCTCTATCCGTTCTTCCTCGACGGGGCCGCCGGCGACCTCAAACTGCTGCAGCAAGACGGTATGCATCCCAACGCCATAGGCGTCGGTCTCATTGTCGAGCGCATTTTGCCCAAAATTTTGCAGCTTGTTGACCAAGTCCATACGCAGCACCCCTCATAATGGGTTGCGCAGACTCGCCGTTCATCCCATTCTGCGGAGGCGGCGAATCGCTAACACGAGCAGGAGTTTGTCATGCCCCGCTTGTTCACCGGTCTCGAAATTCCGCCGCTTGTCGCCCAGACGCTTGCCATCATGCGCGGCGGCCTACCAGGCGCCCGCTGGATCGATCCCGAGAATTACCACCTGACGCTGCGCTTCATCGGCGATATCGATGATGCCTTGGCCAACGAAATCGCCGGCATGCTCGGCCGCGTGCATCGCCGGCCGTTCGAGCTTCGGCTCGACGGGCTCACCTCGTTCGGCGGCAGAAAGCCGCGCGCGGTGGTGGCGCCGGCGGCCCAGGTCGCGCCGCTGATGGAATTGCAGGCCGAGCACGACCGCCTGCTGCAGCGGCTCGGGCTCGAGCCCGAAGGCCGCAAATACACGCCCCATGTCACGCTGGCGCGCTTGCGGGACTCTTCAAGCCACCAGGTTGCCGACTATCTCGCCGCGCGCGGCCATTACCGCTCGATGTCGTTCGAAGTCTCGCGCTTTGTTCTGTTTTCGTCGCGCTCGTCGGTCGGCGGCGGCCCTTACCTCGTCGAGGAAGCCTATCCGCTGGCGGCGAGCGAGATGGGCTTCGCCCAGCGCGCGAGCTGATCTAAGCCCGCAAGATCCTGGTCTGCAGATCGAGCATCGCGGTGGCGAAGCCGTGGCTGTCCGACATGATTTCGCGCATCAGCGACATCGGTGTCGGCCGCGACGCTTCGACCTCGCCGACCACGCTTTCAAAATCGAAGGTCAGTTCGGCGTCGAATTTGCGCGCCAGCTGCTGCATGCGACGGTTCTCGGCCATGCAGGCCATGTGCAGATGCCGGTAGCCGCGATTGCGCGCCGTCAGCAATACGCGCGCCAATAGCGCCGAGCCGACGCCATGCGACTGCCAGCGCTTCTCGACGCTGATCGCGGCTTCCGCCTCGCGCGCAAAGCGCATGCCGAGCGGACGCAGTTCGGCCGCGCCGCGCATCACGTTGTCGACGAAGAAGCCGTAGATCACCGCGTCGAGCGAGTTGGCGAGATCGACATATTTGCGGACGAAATCGTCGGACACGCCGCCGGCGAACCGGTTGCGTCGGCTTTCTGGATCGAGGCGAAGGATGTGCTCACGGTATTGAGCCGTTTCGCCGACCCACAATTTGCGGATCACGCCGCCTTCGGGAAGTACTTCCTGCATTCCAAGAGCTCCTGACGTTACGTCGCCAAAGCCCTCGCTTGCGCCTTCCTCCCAGAAAGCAAACGGGCGAAACGAGAATGGTCTCGCACGCCCGTCGAATCAAAACCTAATGTCGGAGTGCCGCCGAACTTTGGCAAGGCGAAGGATTGAGCAACATGCCTACATCCCGTATACGCATAGCTTGCTAAAAATTGGCTCGCTCAAAGTTTGCGGCTATTTGACGACAATCAAAAACATCACGCATAGACTTAACCGCCAGTTTGGCACGCAGCGTGCACAATCTCCCGCCACGTTTCTCTCACAACCATTAATGTCCGTTAACTCTTTATGCCGAACTCGGTCACAGCACATTACGCGGAAGCCGCTGCCGCCGGCCAAGTCGAAGAAGATCAGGGGCAACTTTCAGTCGTCGGATTGATGGCGCAGCTCGAAGCGCGCATCGTCGAGCATCGTCTGGCGCGAAAATCCTCGGCGCTCGGCTGGCTGTTCGCGAGCCGCGCCCGCGCTCAGCCGGCGATCAAGGGTCTCTACGTTTACGGCGAAGTCGGCCGCGGCAAGACCATGTTGATGGATTTCTTCTTCGACGCCAGCCCGGTGGCGCGCAAGCGCCGCGCGCATTTCCACGAATTCATGATCGACGTGCACGAGCGCGTTCATGCGATCCGGCAGAAGATGAAGATCGGCGAGCATCAGGGCGAGGATCCGATCAAGCTCGTCGCCGACGAACTCGCCGAAGAAGCCTGGCTGCTCTGCTTCGACGAGTTTCACGTCACCGACATCGCCGACGCCATGATCCTCGGCCGGCTGTTCACGCAATTGTTCGAGCAGGGCATCGTGCTTGTCGCGACCTCGAACGTGGCGCCGGAGGATCTCTACAAAGACGGATTGAACCGCGCTCTGTTCGTGCCGTTTATTCACTTGCTCGAACAGCGCTTGGACGTGGTGCGGCTCGAAGCGCGCACCGATTTCCGGCTGGAAAAGCTCGGCGGCAAGCCGGTCTGGTACATACCGGCGGATGCTGCCTCCGACCGGGCGCTCGACGACGCCTGGCGGCGGCTCACCGGCGGACATGAGGGCGCGGCGCAAGATCTTCCGTTGCACGGCCGCAGCGTGCATGTGCCGCGCGCTTTCATGGGGGTGGCGCGATTTGACTTTCACGATCTGTGCGAGAGGCCGCTCGCCGCTGCCGATTATCTGCGCCTCGCGCACGAATATCACACCGTCATTCTCGATCATGTGCCGGCGATGACGTTCGATAACCGCAATGCGGCGAAGCGCTTCATCATTCTGATCGACACGCTCTACGACATGAATGTGAAGCTGATCGCGTCCGCGGCAGCCGAGCCCGACGCGCTCTACAAAGCCGATCAAGGTTATGAGGCGCTGGAGTTCAATCGCACGGCCTCGCGTCTCATCGAAATGCGCTCGGATGCCTACCTGGCGCGGCCGCATGGCGCGGCGCATGGTCAGACGTCCGGCTCGACGGCGGGCATCGTCGAGACTTAAATCCCTCCGCCGCCGGCCCGACGGGACCGGCCGCGGGGTCGGTCAATCACATTGGGACGCACTGGGACCGTTTTCGTTGCTATCCGGCGAAATCGCCGATTCTCCCGACTTGAACGCGCGCGCCGAAAGAGTTAATGACCGCCACTGCTGGGCCTTTCCCCGTCAATCAAGGACTTTTCTCTATGGCGCGAAACAAGATTGCGTTGATTGGCTCTGGTCAAATCGGCGGCACGCTGGCGCTCTTGATCGGTCTCAAGCAGCTCGGCGATGTCGTTATGTTCGACGTCGCCGAAGGCGTCCCCCAAGGCAAGGCGCTGGACCTCGTCCAAGCATCGCCGGTCGAGGGGTTCGACGCCAAGCTCGCCGGCACCAATTCCTACGAAGCGATCGAAGGCGCTTCGGTGTGCATCGTCACCGCCGGCGTGCCGCGCAAGCCGGGCATGAGCCGCGATGATTTGCTCAGCATCAACCTCAAGGTGATGGAGCAGGTCGGCGCCGGCTTGAAGAAATACGCGCCCAACGCCTTTATCATCTGCATCACCAATCCGCTCGACGCCATGGTCTGGGCGCTGCAAAAGTGTTGCGGCCTGCCGAAGAACATGGTGGTCGGCATGGCCGGCGTGCTCGACTCCGCGCGCTTCCGCTATTTCCTCGCCGACGAATTCAATGTGTCGGTCGAGGACGTCACCGCCTTCGTGCTCGGCGGCCACGGCGACACCATGGTGCCGCTGGTGCGCTATTCGACGGTCGCCGGCATTCCGCTGCCGGATCTCGTGAAAATGGGCTGGACCACGCAGGCGCGCATCGATCAGATCGTCGACCGTACCAGGAACGGCGGCGGCGAGATCGTGAGCCTTCTCAAAACCGGCTCGGCGTTCTATGCACCGGCGGCTTCGGCGATCGCGATGGCGGAGAGCTATCTGCTCGACAAGAAGCGCGTCGTGCCGGTCGCCGCCTGGCTCAACGGCGAATACGGCGTCAAGGATATTTATGTCGGCGTGCCGGTGGTGGTCGGCGCCAAGGGCGTCGAGCGTATTGTCGAAGTCGAGTTCAACAGCGCCGAGCGCGCCATGTTCGACAAGTCGGTTCAGTCCGTCGAGGGTCTGGTCGACGCCTGCAAGAAAATCGCGCCGGATCTGGGAAAATAGCGGTAGCGTCATTCCGGGGCGCCGTGTCACCGCGAACCCGGAATTCATAATCCCGATATAAGACGCTGCTCGCGCAAAGTTCGAAATTGCTGTGACTTGAATTCCGGCTCCCGGCCGGAAGCACGATAGATAGGGCCATCCATGGACATCCACGAATATCAGGCCAAGGCGGTGTTGCGCGATTTTGGCGTGCCGGTGCCGCGCGGCATTCCCGCATTCACCGTCACTGAGGCCGAAACCGCCGCGAACACGCTCGGCGGGCCGGTCTGGGTGGTGAAGGCCCAAATCCACGCCGGCGGCCGCGGCAAGGCCGGCGGCGTCAAGGTCGTCAAAGAGGTCGCCGAGGTGAAGCGGGAAGCGCAGCGCCTGCTCGGCTCGACTTTGGTGACGCACCAGACCGGGCCGCAAGGCAAGGAAGTGCGCCGCCTCTATATCGAGGAAGGCTCGGCCATCGACCGCGAATATTATCTTTCCGTGCTGGTCGATCGCGCCACCTCGCGCATCGCTTTCGTGGTTTCGACCGAAGGCGGCATGGAGATCGAAGAGGTCGCCCACAAGACGCCCGAGAAGATCGTGACGTTTTCGATCGATCCGGCGACCGGCTTTATGCCGCACCACGCCCGCTACGTGTCGAGCGTGCTGGGCTTCAATCGCGAGGTCGGCAAGCAGGCCGAGAACATGCTGCCGAAGATCTATCAGGCCTTCGTCGCCAAGGACATGAGCATGCTCGAAATCAATCCGCTGGTCGTCACCAAAGCCGGCGACTTGATCTGCCTCGATGCCAAGATCGGCTTCGACGACAACGCGCTTTATCGGCATCCCGACATCGTGGCGCTGCGCGATCTCACTGAGGAAGATCCGAAGGAGATCGAGGCGTCGCGCTACGATCTCAATTATGTCGCGCTCGACGGCACCATCGGCTGTATGGTCAACGGCGCCGGCCTCGCCATGGCGACCATGGACATCATCAAGCTGTACGGCGAAATGCCGGCCAACTTCCTCGACGTCGGCGGCAGCGCCACCAAGGAAAAAGTCGCCGCCGCGTTCAAGATCATTACCTCGGATCCGAGCGTGAAGGGCATCCTGGTCAATATCTTCGGCGGCATCATGAAATGCGACGTCATCGCCGAAGGCGTCGTCGCCGCGGTGAAGGAAGTCGGCCTGCGCGTGCCGCTCGTGGTGCGGCTCGAAGGCACCAATGTGGCGCTCGGCAAGGAGATCATCGCCAAGTCCAACCTCAACGTCACTTCGGGCGACGATCTCGACGATGCCGCGCAGAAGATCGTCAAAGCCGTGAAGGAGGCTGCGTAATGTCCATCCTCATCGGCAAGAACACCAAGGTCATTTGCCAGGGCTTCACCGGCAAGAACGGCACGTTCCATTCGGAGCAGGCGATCGCCTACGGCACTAAAATGGTCGGCGGCACCTCGCCCGGCAAAGGCGGCACCACCCATCTCGGCCTGCCGGTCTTTGAGACCGTCGCCGAGGCGCGCGACAAGACCGGCTGTGACGCGAGCGTGATCTATGTGCCGCCGCCCGGCGCCGCGGATGCGATCTGCGAGTCGATCCAGGCCGAGATTCCACTGATCATCTGCATCACCGAAGGCATCCCCGTCGCCGACATGGTCAAAGTGAAGCGCTCGCTGTCGGGATCGAAGTCGCGGCTCATCGGGCCGAACTGCCCGGGCGTCATGACGGCCGGCGAATGCAAGATCGGCATCATGCCGGCGAGCATCTTCAAGCCCGGCAAGGTCGGCATCGTGTCGCGCTCCGGCACGCTGACTTACGAAGCCGTGTTTCAGACCTCGCAGGTCGGGCTTGGCCAGACCACCGCGGTCGGTATTGGCGGCGATCCGGTGAAGGGCACCGATTTCATCGAAATGCTGGAAATGTTTCTGGCCGACAAGGCGACCGAATCGATCATCATGATTGGCGAGATCGGCGGCTCGTCGGAAGAAGACGCCGCCCAGTTCCTCAAGGACGAAGCCAAGCGCGGCCGCAAGAAGCCGATGGTCGGCTTCATCGCCGGGCGCACTGCTCCGCCTGGTCGGCGCATGGGCCATGCCGGCGCGATCATCGCCGGCGGTAAGGGCGACGCCGAATCCAAGATCGCCGCCATGGAATCGGCTGGAATTAAGGTTTCACCTTCGCCGGCGCGTCTCGGGAGAACATTGGCGGAAATATTGAAATCCTGATTCAGTTCTTTCGTCTTTTCCGTGCCGCATCCGATGACTAAATAGGGTAAAAGAGAGTTCCCGAGCGCCGGGCCGGGCCGATTCGCCGCTTCTCGCGGCCTGTCGGTTTTTACGTATTGCGCTTTGCTCTCCATCGACCAGCTCGGGATTCGCTCAAGGAACGAACCATGTCTCGCCAAGACGCGAATGCTGCCTTCGCCCTCACATCCTTTCTCTACGGCGGCAACGCCGACTACATCGAAGACCTCTACGCCCGCTACGAGACCGACCCGAAGGCCGTCGACGCGGAGTGGCAATCGTTCTTTCAGAGCCTCAAGGACGACGCGCGCGACGTCGTCAAGAACGCCAGCGGTCCGTCCTGGGCGCGCGCGGGCTGGCCGGTGCCGGAGCGCAACGAGCTGATTTCCGCGCTCGACGGCGATTGGCCCGAAGTGGGCAAGGCGCTCGGCGGCAAAGTGAAGGCGCAAGCGCAGGCGCGCGGCGTCGATATTTCCTCGGCCGATGTCGAGCGCTCAACGCGCGACTCCATTCGCGCCTTGATGCTGATCCGCGCCTATCGTGCGCGCGGCCACTTCCATGCCAAGCTCGATCCGCTCGGCCTTGCGGTGCCGAACAACGAAGAAGAGCTCGATCCGCGCACCTATGGTTTCACCGACGCCGACCTCGACCGCCCGATCTTCATCGACAAGGTGCTCGGTCTCGAATTCGGCACGATCCGGCAGATCGTCGCCATCCTGCGCCGCACCTATTGCCAGACTTTGGGCGTCGAATTCCTGCACATTTCGAACGGGGCGCAAAAGGGCTGGATACAGGAACGCATCGAAGGCCCCGACAAGGAGATCACCTTCACCCGCGAGGGCAAGCGCGCCATTCTCAACAAGCTCGTCGAAGCCGAGGGCTTCGAGAAATTCTGCGACGTCAAATTCACCGGCACCAAGCGCTTCGGCCTCGACGGCGGCGAGTCGATGATTCCAGCGCTGGAACAGATCATCAAGCGCGGCGGCGCGCTCGGCGTCCGCGAAATCGTGATCGGCATGGCGCATCGCGGCCGGCTCAACGTGCTGGCGCAGGTGATGGCGAAGCCGCAGCGCGCCATTTTCCATGAATTCAAGGGCGGCTCATCGACGCCGGATGCGGTCGAAGGCTCGGGCGACGTGAAATACCATCTCGGCGCCTCGTCGGACCGCGAGTTCGATCAGAACAAGGTGCATCTGTCGCTCACGGCCAATCCGTCGCATCTCGAAATCGTCGATCCCGTGGTGCTCGGCAAGGTGCGCGCCAAGCAGGATCAGCACGGCGCCTCGCCGGAAGACCGCACCATGGTGATGCCGCTCCTCATCCACGGCGACGCCTCGTTCGCCGGCCAGGGCGTGATCGCGGAATGTTTCGGGCTGTCCGGCCTGCGCGGCCACCGCACCGGCGGCTCGGTGCATTTCATCGTCAATAACCAGATCGGCTTCACCACCGATCCGCGTTATTCGCGGTCGTCACCTTATCCGTCCGACGTCGCGAAAATGATCGATGCGCCGATCTTCCACGTCAACGGCGACGATCCGGAGGCGGTGGTGTTCGCCGCCAAGATCGCCACCGAGTTCCGGCAGAAATTTCAGAAGCCAGTCGTCATCGACATGTTCTGCTATCGCCGTCACGGCCACAACGAAGGCGACGAGCCGTCGTTCACCCAGCCGCTGATGTACAAGGCGATCGCCAACCATCCCTCCACGCTGCAGATCTACGGCGACAAGCTCGTCGCCGAAGGCGTCGTCACCGCGGCCGAAGTCGAGAAGATGAAGGCCGATTGGCGCGGGCACCTCGACGAGGAGCTTGAGTCAGCGCTTGGCTACCGCGCCAACAAGGCCGATTGGCTCGACGGCCGCTGGTCGGGATTCAAGTCGTCGGCCAATGCCGACGATCCGCGCCGCGGCAAGACCGGCGTCGATCTCACAACGCTCAAAGAGATCGGCGAGAAGATCACGACGCTGCCTTCGGGCTTTCATCTGCACAAGACGCTCAATCGCTTCCTCGACAGTCGGCGCAAGTCGATCGAGACCGGCGAGGGCATCGATTGGGCAACCGGCGAGGCGCTGGCCTTCTGCTCGCTCTTGCTCGAGGGCCACCGCGTGCGGCTGTCCGGCCAGGACTCCGAGCGCGGCACCTTTTCGCAGCGCCATTCGGTGCTGACCGATCAGGAAACCGAGCAGCGCTACACGCCGTTCAACAATCTGCGCGAAGGCCAGACCCGCTTCGAAGTCATCAACTCGATGCTGTCGGAAGAGGCCGTGCTCGGCTTCGAATACGGCTATTCGCTCGCCGAACCCAATGCGCTGACCTTGTGGGAGGCGCAATTCGGCGACTTCGCCAACGGCGCGCAGGTCGTGTTCGACCAGTTCATCTCGTCCGGCGAGCGCAAATGGCTGCGCATGTCCGGCCTCGTCTGCCTGTTACCGCACGGCTATGAAGGGCAGGGGCCGGAGCACTCCTCGGCGCGGCTCGAGCGCTTCTTGCAGCTCTGCGCCGAAGACAATATGCAGGTGGCGAACTGCACGACGCCGGCCAACTACTTTCACATCCTGCGCCGGCAGATCCAGCGCGACTTCCGCAAGCCCTTGATCCTGATGACGCCGAAATCGCTGCTGCGCCACAAGCGCGCAGTGTCGAAGCTCGCGGACATGGGGCCGGCGACGTCGTTCCATCGCCTGTTGTGGGACGATGCGCAGACGCTCTCCGGCGAGAAGATCAAGCTCGTGCCCGACGCCAAGATCCGCCGCGTCGTCATCTCTTCGGGCAAAGTCTATTACGATCTGTACGACGAGCGCGAGAAGCGCGGCATCGAAGATATTTATCTGCTGCGCATCGAGCAGCTCTATCCGTTTCCGACCAAGGCGCTGATGACGGAACTGTCGCGCTTCAAGGAAGCTGAGATCGTCTGGTGCCAGGAAGAGCCGCGCAATATGGGCGGCTGGGTGTTCGTCGATATCTTCCTGGAATGGGTGCTCAACCAGATCGGCGCCAAGCACCGCCGCGCGCGTTACGCCGGCCGGCCGGCCTCGGCGTCGACCGCGGTCGGGCAGATGTCGCTGCATCTCGCGCAGCTCAAGAATTTCTTGGAAGACGCTCTGGGGTAATTTCTAGCGCCGTGATGCCCGGCTTCATGCCGGGCATCCACGTCTTGGCGGCGCAATCGAGGCAAAGGCGTGGATGGCCGGAACAAGTCCGGCCATGACGAAGAGGAAATCATGGCTGAGATACGCGTGCCGACGCTCGGTGAATCGGTCACCGAGGCGACCATCGGCAAATGGTTCAAGAAAGCCGGCGAGGCGGTCGCGGTCGACGAGCCGCTGGTCGAACTTGAGACCGACAAGGTCACCATCGAAGTGCCGGCGCCTGCCGCCGGCGTGTTGAGCGAGATTGCCGCGAAGGACGGCGAGACCGTCGCCGTCGGCGCCGTTCTCGGCCAGATCAAGGAAGGCGCGGGTGCCGCGCCGGCTCCGGCAGCGGCGGCTGCGAAGCCCGCGCCGGCCGCAGCACCGGCTCCTGCGCCCGCGAAAGCGGGAGCAAATGCTTCCGACTTGCCGCTCGCGCCGTCGGTGCGAAAGCTCTCAGCCGAATCCGGTGTCGATGCCGCGACCGTGCCGGGCAGCGGCAAAGACGGCCGCGTCACCAAGGGCGACATGCTGGCGGCCATCGAACGCGCCGCGGCCCAGCCGACGCCGGTGGCCCAATCGGCCGCCGCCGTTTCCGTCCGCGCGCCGTCGCCGGCCGACGACGCCGCGCGCGAAGAGCGCGTGCGCATGACGCGGCTGCGCCAGACCATCGCCAAGCGGCTCAAGGACGCGCAGAACACCGCCGCCATGCTCACGACCTTCAACGAGGTCGATATGGGCCATGTCATGGCGTTGCGCACGCAATATCGCGACCTGTTCGAGAAGAAGCACGGCGTCAAGCTCGGCTTCATGGGCTTCTTCGTGCGCGCCTGCGTGCAGGCGCTCAAGGAAATCCCCGCCGTCAATGCCGAGATCGACGGACCCGATCTGATCTACAAGAACTATTATCACATCGGCATCGCGGTCGGCACCGAGCGCGGCCTGGTGGTGCCGGTGGTGCGCGATTGCGATCAGAAATCGCTCGCCGAGATCGAGAAGAGCATCTCCGATTTCGGCCACCGCGCCCGCGATGGCGCGCTCAAGATCGACGAGATGCAGGGCGGCACCTTCACCATCACCAATGGCGGCATCTACGGCTCGCTGATGTCGACGCCGATCCTCAACGCGCCGCAATCCGGCATTCTCGGCATGCACAAGATCCAGGAGCGACCGATGGTGATCGGCGGCAAGATCGAGGTGCGGCCGATGATGTATCTGGCCTTGTCCTACGACCACCGCATCGTCGACGGCCGCGAGGCCGTGACCTTCCTGGTGCGGGTGAAGGAATGCCTCGAGGAGCCGGCGCGGCTGGTGCTGGATCTTTAAATCCCGTCATGCCCGGCCTTGTGCCGGGCATCCACGTCTTTTCGCTTGTCCGAAAGACGTGGATGGCCGCAACAAGTGCGGCCATGACGACTGAGAGTACGGAGTTTTCTTAATGGCTTACGATCTCATCGTTATCGGCTCCGGTCCCGGCGGCTATGTCTGCGCCATTCGCGCGGCGCAGCTCGGCATGAAGACCGCCGTCATCGAGAAGATGCCGACTTTCGGCGGCACCTGCCTCAATGTCGGCTGCATCCCGTCAAAGGCGATGCTTAATGCGTCGGAGCTTTACGAAGAGGCGGTGCACAAATTCGCCGATATGGGCATCAAGGTCGGCAAGCCCAGTGTCGATCTCGCGGCGATGCTCAAATACAAGCAGCAGGGCGTCGACGGCAACGTCAAAGGCGTCGATTATCTGTTCAAGAAAAATAAGATCGAGACCTTCATCGGTGCCGGATCCATTGCGGCGCCCGGCAAGGTCGAGGTGAAGTCGGTCGACGGCAAGACCCAGGTGCTCGAAACCAAGAACGTCGTCATCGCCACCGGCTCGGACGTGACGCGATTGAACGGCATCGACATCGACGAGAAGCGCATCGTGTCCTCGACCGGGGCGCTCGAACTCGCCAAGGTGCCGCAAAAGCTGGTCATCGTCGGCGCCGGCATTATCGGGGTCGAACTCGGTTCGGTGTGGCGGCGGCTCGGCGCCGAAGTGACCATCGTCGAATTCCTGGATCACATTCTGCCGGGCATCGACGGTGAAGTCGGCAAGCAATTCCACCGCATGCTGCAGAAGCAGGGGCTTACGTTCAGACTGTCGTCGAAAGTCACCGGCGTCGACACCTCGGGCAAGGTGCTCAAGGTCAAGGTCGAGCCGTCGGCCGGCGGGCCTGCGGAGACACTCGACGCCGATGTGGTGCTCGTCGCCATCGGGCGGGTGCCGTTCACCGATGGGCTCGGGCTCGAAGCCGCCGGCGTGAAGAAGGACAATCGCGGCCGGGTTATCGTCGACCCGCATTTCCAGACCAGCGTGTCCGGCATCTATGCCATCGGCGACGTGATCGCCGGCCCCATGCTGGCGCACAAGGCGGAGGAGGAGGGCATCGCGGTCGCCGAAATTCTCGCCGGCCAGGCCGGCCACGTGAACTACGACGTCATTCCGAACGTGGTCTATACCTATCCGGAAATCGCCTCCGTCGGCAAAACCGAGGAGGAGCTGAAGGCCGCCGGCGTCGCCTACAATGTCGGCAAGTTCCCGTTCACCGCCAACGGCCGTGCCAAGGTGAACCTCACCACCGAGGGTTTTGTAAAAATTCTCGCCGACGCCAAGACCGACCGCGTGCTCGGCATCCATATTCTCGGCGCCGACGCCGGCAACATGATCGGCGAGGCCGCCATCGCCATGGAATTCGGCGCCTCGTCCGAGGACATCGCGCGCACCTGCCACGCGCATCCGACATTGACCGAGGCGATCAAAGAGGCCGCGCTTGCGGTCAACAAGCGCGCGATCAATTTCTGAAGTCTATTCCGTCACCCTGAGGTGGCCGCGAAGCGGCCCTCGAAGGGCGACGGCCCGGGCGCCCCAGCTGGCATCCTTCGAGGCTCGCTCCGCTCGCACCTCAGGATGACGGGCCCAAGGCTCGCCTACAGCGTCGCGATGAACGCCACGGCATGCGGCGCGAAGATGCCGAGCGCCAACAGTCCAAGCCCGACCACGCCGAGCAGTCCCGCGAGCCAAGCCAGCCCCACCATGCCGGTGATGACCGCGGCCGACGCCAGCACGATGCCGATCTGGAACGCCGCCGACGACAATTCATAGTGGTGATATTTCGTCAGCGACAGATCGCGCTCCGCTTCGGCGTCCTTCGCCTTTTCCTCAAGTTGCTTGCGGCCGTTCCCTGCTTGCGGGTCCGAACTCGTAGCGTTCGGCAGTTTTGCGCCAGGTTTCGACCTGCTTTCCGATCGCTTCCTTGGCTGCCGGATCGCTCAGGCCTGCAGCCAGCAGGTTGGTCTGATCGGCCGCGACATTCAGCGTTGTCCGGCGAATGTCCTTGGCCTGGAAAAACACCCAGAGATCCGACGCTTCGATGTTTTTCGTGTTGGCCTCGTTCTGCGCGCCTTTGCCCAGCGTCTCCGAGAAAGCAAGGAACAGCGCCAGGATTGCGATCACCAGCGCGATCTTGCGGTTGAAGCCCTCGCCGACTTCGATCTTCTCGCCTTCTTTGGCCTTCTCGATGGCTTCGCTGATTTCCGACATGATGGCCCCCTCGTTTTATATCGTCTGTGGGGTGGGTTAGCCGAAGGCGTAACTCACCGCAACCGCGTGGGGCGGGTGAGCTTCGTACCTCACATGCTACGCCGCCAACAGGGATTTGGATCAGGCGCGCGGATGCGCCGAGCGGTAGGCCTCGATCAGCCGGTCGGCATCGACTTCGGTGTAGATCTGCGTGGTCGACAGCGAGGCGTGGCCCAAAAGTTCCTGGATCGAGCGCAGATCGCCGCCGCGGGCGAGGAGATGCGTGGCGAAGGAATGCCGCAGCGCATGCGGCGTCGCCGTTTCGGCGAGTCCAAGCGCGCCGCGCAACCGCGCCATGGCGAGTTGCACGAGGCGTGGCGACAGCGGGCCGCCTTTGGCGCCGACGAACAGCGGGCATTGTTCGGGCAGGTCGTAGGGGCAGAGCGCGACATAATCGGCGATGAGTCTTGCCACCTGCGGAATGAGCGGCACCATGCGCTGCTTGCGGCCCTTGCCCAAAACAGTGAGCCTGTCGGTGAGCACGTCGTGCGCGCCGAACTCACAGCGCTTCAAGCCCAGCGCCTCGGATATGCGCAAGCCGCAGCCATAGAGCAGACCAAGCACCGCGGCATCGCGCGCATGGATCCACGGCTCGCGACCGTCGCCCGCGGCGATGTCGGGATCGGCGACGGCACGCGCGCCCGCAACGGCGAGTGGCCGCGGCAAGGTCTTGCCGATTTTCGGCGCCCGCACGGCGGAGAGCGCGCCGACCCTTCCCTTGCCGTTGCGTTCGAGAAAGCGCGCAAACGCGCGGGTGCCGGCAAGCGTGCGCATCAAGGAGCGACTGCCGATGCCGGCGGCGCGCCGCGCTGCCATGAAGGCGCGCACATCCGCGGGCGTCAGTTCGGCAAGCTCTTTCAGCGATGGCGCGCCGCCGAGATGTTCAGCGAGGAAAGCGAGGAATTGCAGCACATCGCGCTGATAGGCCTCGACGGTCTTTCCCGACATGCGTCGTTCCGCGCCGAGATGCGTGAGCCAATTGGCGATCTCGGCGGCGACCCTAGGCGCGACGTTTGTTAGCTCGGATTTGGCCATCATTCGCTCGTCCCCGCGGAGGCGGGGACCCAGGTCTGTTTTGCCGCGCTTTCGGTACTAAATTCCCGCTTTCGCGGGAATGAGTGGGAAATCTAGCCCTCCGCCCTTTACCCTTCCTAAACCGGCCGGAATCGGCCCAGAACTTCCCCGGTATGGCCAAGCGCGTCGTCGATGTACTGGTCCCGGTCGCGCTCGACCGGGCCTATTCCTACCGGGTGCCGGACGGGCTCGATCTCGTCCCGGGCGATATCGTCTGCGTGCCGCTCGGCGCCCGCGACGCAACCGCCGTGGTGTGGGCGGAAAATCCGAAGCCCGATATCCGCCTCGACAACCGTCTCAAGGACATCGAGGAAAAACTCGAATTCCCGCCGCTGCGCCCCGAGCTGCGCGGTTTCGTCGATTGGGTGGCGAATTACACGGTGTCGTCGCGCGGCATGGTGCTGCGCATGTGCCTGCGCATGGGCGAGCATCTCGGCGCCGAACGCGAACGCCCCGGCGTGCGGCTTGCGGGACCTGTGCCGCTACGCATGACGCCCGCGCGCCGGCGCGTGCTCGAGCTCCTCGCCGACGGCATGACGCGCGGCAAGAGCGAAGCCGCGCGCGAGGCCGGCGTCTCGGCCGGCGTCATCGACGGGTTGATCGACGAAGGCACGCTGCAAACCGTGGTGCTGCCGCCGGAGCCGGTCGCCGAAAAGCCCGATCTGGATTTCGTTCAGCCCGGCCTCACGCCCGATCAGGGCGCCGCCGCGGCAACGCTCAAGGCCACGATGGCTACAGGCAGCTATTCCGTGACGCTGCTCGACGGCGTCACCGGCTCGGGCAAGACGGAGGTGTATTTCGAGGCGGTGGCGGATGCGATCCGGAGCGGTCGGCAAAGCCTGATCCTCATGCCGGAGATCGCGCTCACTGCGCAATTCCTCGACCGCTTTGCGGCACGCTTCGGCACCCGACCGGCGGAATGGCATTCCGAACTGACGCCGCGCCGGCGCGCGCGCACCTGGTCGGCTGTCGCCAAAGGGGAAGTCTCCGTCGTCGTCGGCGCGCGCTCGGCTTTGTTTCTGCCTTACGCCGATCTCGGGCTGATTGTCGTCGATGAAGAGCACGACCCCGCCTACAAGCAGGAAGACGGCGTGCATTATCACGCCCGCGACATGGCGGTGGTGCGCGGCCATATCGCGAAAATTCCGGTGGTGCTGTCGTCGGCGACGCCGTCGGTCGAAAGCGAAGTCAATGCGCGGCGCGGCCGCTACCAGCGGCTGGCTCTGCCGGAGCGCTTCGGCGGCCAGCGCCTGCCGTCGGTCGAGGCGATCGATCTGCGGCATGCGCCGCCGGGGCGCGGCCGCTTCATCTCGCCGCTGCTCGTCGGCGAAGTGCAGACGGCGCTGGAGCGCCGCGAGCAGGCGCTGCTCTTCCTCAATCGCCGCGGCTATGCGCCGCTCACTCTGTGCCGCGCCTGCGGCTTCCGCTTCGCCTGCCCGAATTGCGACGCCTGGCTGGTCGATCATCGTTTCAGGAAGCAGCTCGTCTGCCACCATTGCGGCTTCGCCATGCCGCATCCGCACGAATGCCCGAAATGCCAGGCGATGGATTCCTTCGTCGCCTGCGGGCCCGGTGTCGAGCGCCTCGAAGAGGAGGTGCACGCGCTGTTTCCCGAGGCGCGCGTGCTCGTCCTCTCCAGCGATCTCGTCGCCACGGCGGAGCGCATGCGCGAGGAATTCGCCGAGATTGCGCAAGGCCATTTCGACATCGTCATCGGCACGCAACTCGTCGCCAAGGGCCATAACTTCCCGATGCTGAATCTGGTCGGCGTCGTCGACGCCGATCTGGGCTTGAGCAACGGCGATCCGCGCGCCGCCGAGCGCACATTCCAGCTCTTACATCAGGTCATCGGCCGCGCCGGCCGCGACGCTGGCATCGGCCGCGGCTTCCTGCAGACGCACCAGCCCGACCATCCGGTGATGCGCGCCTTGATCGCGCAGGATCGCGAGGCGTTCTACTCGGCCGAGATCGACGTGCGCGAGAAAACGCACTATCCGCCGTTCGGCCGCCTCGCCTCGATCGTTGTTTCCGGTTCCGACAAGCACGAGACTGCGGCCTATGCGCGGGAACTCGCGCGCTGCGCGCCGCAGCACGACGACTTGCGCGTGCTCGGCCCTGCCGACGCGCCGCTCGCTTTGGTGCGCGGCCGACATCGGCTGCGTTTGTTGGTCAAGGCGCCGCGCAATTTCGATCTCTCCGGCTATCTGCGCGACTGGCTCGCCGCTGCGCCGAAGAAAAAAGGCTCGCTCAAACTCGATATCGACGTCGATCCGCAGAGTTTTTTGTAGGGTCGCCCCATGGCCCAGACGATCGAAACCATCCTGCTCCTCCTCGGCGTGCTGGTCATCGTCGCCATCGTGGCACGGCGGCTCAATACCGCGCCGTCGATCCTTCTCGTCATCGCCGGCATTGCGCTCGCGCTCGTGCCGGGGCTTCCCGGCATCGAGCTCGCGCCGGAACTGGTCCTTCTCGGCATCCTGCCGCCGCTGATCTATTCCGCCGGCGTCGCCATGAGCTGGCGCGAGTTCAGGTTCAATCTGCGCCCGATCACGCTGTTCGCTTTCGGCGGCGTGGTTTTCACCACCTGTGCGGTGGCGGCGGCCGCCCATTGGCTGCTCGGCATGCCGCCCGCTGTCGCGTTCGTGCTCGGCGCCATCGTGTCGCCGCCCGACGCGGTGGCGCCGCTCGCGATCGTGCGGCGTCTCGGCGTGCCGCGCCGGCTCGTCGTCGTCCTCGAGGGCGAAGGCCTCGCCAACGATGCCACCGCCTTGACCCTTTATCGCTTCGCCGTCGCCGCGGTGAGCACCGGGCTGTTTTCCTTCGACAACGCCGCCGGCACCTTTGCCCTCATCGTCGTCGGCGAAATCGCCTATGGCATCGGCGTCGGCTGGGTGAGCCTGCGGCTGCGCCGCTGGGCGCGCGACCCGCGCGTCGAGATCACATTGTCGCTGATGACGCCTTACGCCGCGTTTCTCATTCCCCAACAAATGGGCGGCTCCGGCGTCTTGGCCACGGTCGCGGCCGGCCTGTTCGTGAGCTGGAACGGACCGCTCCTCATCCCGGCGGCGACGCGGCTGCAAGGCATCTTCTTTTGGGACTTGCTGATCTATCTGCTCGAAGGCTTCATCTTCCTGGTCACCGGCATGCAGACGCGCGGGCTGTTCCTGCGCATGCACGACGTGCCGTGGCAGCATTTCGCCTTCGCCATCTTGCTGACCGTAGCGGCGGTGGTCGTCGCGCGATTCGTCTGGGTCTATCCGGCGACCTATTTGCCGCGCTGGCTGAGCCCGTCGCTGCGGCGGCGCGATCCGGCGCCGCCCTGGCAATGGGCGTTCTTCCTGTCCTTCGTCGGCGTGCGCGGCGTGGTCTCGCTCGCGGCGGCCTTGGCGCTGCCGCTCTTCACGGCGTCCGGCGCTCCGTTTCCCGATCGCGATCTCATTCTCTTCGTCACGTTCGGCATCATCGTCGTCACCCTGATCGGACAAGGCCTAGCGCTGCCGGCGGTCGTGCGCTGGCTCGGGCTTGGCCAACACGCAGCCGACGAGCGTGAGCGCGAGCACGGAGCGGAGATCGCCGCGCGAGCGGGGGCGTTGAACGTGGCGTATGGCCGCTTGAAGCAATTCGTCGCCGACGGCCGGGTGTCGCCTGGGGCCGACGCGATCCTTCGCGCCCGCCACGAATACCGCGCCGGCCGGCTGCCGCGGGTGACGCCCGACGGGATCGACGCCTCGGTGGCGGCCGCGGAATTGCGGCTCGAGCTGATCGCCGCCGAGCGCGAATATATCTACGGCCTCCTGCAGCGCGGCGAGATCACCGACGAAGCCCGCCGCCGCATCGAACGCGAGCTCGACCTTGAAGAAGCGAGCATCGCCTGCAAGAAGGAAGGCGGCGAGGAGCCGCCGTTATAGCGGCTTACCGCCGCATCTCCGCCCCGGCGCGGACATCAGCCCAGCAACTTTTGCTCAAGCTCACTCAAGGCCTTGCGTATCTCCGTCAAGATCAGTCGGTCCGCGGCGGTCTGGTCGATATCCGGCACATCCCAATCGAATATCGCACGATATTTTTCCACCAATTTCTTTACGTCGGCGATAATCTGATGACGATGCTGTTCTAATTCTTTCTCTTCGATTTTCGCCACTTTACGCTCTCCCTGCATCCGTCGCTTCTTTGAGCGCGCACATCACGTCCTCGCGCGAGATTATACCCACCAGTCGCCGATCGGGCCCGATCACCGGGAAGCTGCGGGCCTTGAGGCTCACCATCAGCTGGAGCACTCGCGTCAACGGTTCTGCCGGCTCGACATGCACGACGGCTTCGGTCATGGCCTCGCCGACCGGACGCCGCATGAGCTCCTCGTAATGCGGCGTCATCTGACCGGTGGTGAAGGCAAAGGCCCGAAGGAAATCGAATTTTGTAACGATGCCCAGCATCTTGCCGTCTTCGACCACGGGGAAGGAATTGAAATCGTGCTTCTCGAATAGCGCCTCAAGCTCACGCATGGTCGTCCGGCGCGTCACGGTTGTCACCGTGCGCGTCATATATTGCTCCGCCGTAGCTTGCAGAAAACGATACATGGCGAGAAAAGCACCGATGTTATAAGAAGCGCGTGGCTGTTCCTCGGATCGGCGTATTCGCCTGAGCGCGGACGGCGTACAATACTAGACTTTCGATCGCCGCGTCCCGGCCTTTCGTTTGGCCCGCTTTCGCGGCGCTGATTTCTTGTGCTGCGCTATCGCGAACGCCCGCCGCGCCCATACCGCTAACTCCTCCGGATCGTCATAAAGCCGCTCCGGCAGCCGCCAATAGGACAGCGAGGCTTTGCCGACGCGGCCTTTGCTTTTGGCGCGGGTATAGACGAAGGGCCTCGAGCCTTCGCGTTCGAAGTCCGGGATGCTTCCGTCGTCGACTTTGAGGAAGATCGCGCCATCGAAGACAAGCGCGAAGGTCAGGCCGTCGGACGAAATACCCGAGCCGCCGAACAGGCGCTTCACCGTCACCGGGCCGAATGGCGCGAACAGTTCGCGGATGAATTCCGGGTCCAAGCGGGCGGTCTCCGTGATGCGCTTTCGCGGCGGTGACAGGATTTCACGCGTTATAGCCCCTATTGATCTCGGCATTCGCGATCTTGGCTGCCGTTATCGGGAGGCATGGCGGATTGCCCGAACCACCGGATGAACGAAGTGCCGTCCGGGGTTTATGTCTTGAGGCGCTATCGCAGGAGAGAGCGATGTATAGCAACATGCTGTTGCCGACGGACGGATCGGAACTCGCCGGGAAAGCCATCCAGCATGGTATCGCCTTGGCTCAGCGGATCGACGCCAAGACCACCGTGCTTACCGTCCTGGCGCCTTTTCACACATTCACGACCGACACGCAGATGATCGAGGATACGCCGGCTCTGTACAAGGCGCGCATGCAAAAGCATGCCGATAAGATTCTCGGCGCCGCCGCCAACGCAGCGCAGGCGGCGGGCGTTTCATGCGAGACGGTCCAGGTCGAAGATGAGCATCCCTACCGCGCGATCATCGATATCGCGGTGACGAAAGGCTGCGATCTCATCGTCATGGCCTCGCACGGCCGCCATGGCATCTCGGCGCTCGTCCTTGGCAGCGAGACGGTTAAGGTCCTCACGCATTGCAAGATACCCGTGCTGGTCCATCGCTGAACCGCTCTCGCTCATGGCTTTGTGCCGCCTCAGCTGATCTTGAGCGGAATAGCGCCCATGAAATCCTGTTTGCCGATATCGACGCCGCAATGGCGCAGGATGTCGTAGGCGGTGGTGCAATGGAAATAGAAATTCGGCAGCACGAAGTGGTTGAGATAGTCGTCGCCCTTCATGTGCGCCCTTCTTTTCCGGGCCGAGCGGAAAAGTGATCTCGCGCTCGGCCGAGGCGTCGATCGCCTTGCGGTCGAGCGTCTTGAGATAAGCCACGGTCTTCCCGATGCGCTCCTTGAGCTGCGCGATGGTCGTCTCGTTGTCGGGCGCGATTTCGGCGGTTCGACGCCGGCAAGCCGCGCCGAGCCGCGTCTGGCCTGATCCGTCGCGATCTGCACCTGGCGGATGAGATCGAACATGTCGGGCGAAAGCCGCGTGTGCAGCAGCACCGCGGGATCGATCTTCTTGGCAGTGGCGAAGGCCTCCGCCTTGTCGAGAACGGCCGACAGCGCATTCAGGGTGATTTCGAAAATCGGCAGCGAAGATTGCGACATCGATTGAGGCATGGCGGATCCGTGGCTTTCACTGATTTGGTTGCGGGTGAGTAAAAACGGCCAAAAGGCGGGAACAAGTGGCGGGAAAACGTGTGGCCGCAAAGCGGATATGGTTCCGCCGCGGCCGGCCCGCAAGGCCCTATTTTGCGCCGATTATATGCCTATACGCCGGATTTGGATTCCCGGATCGACCGGCGCAGCAGGGCCAACAGCGAGCCGCCGGTGATCGCGCCGAGCACATAGATGACCGCCGCCAAGAGCGCGAGCGGCGAGCGGATGCGAAATCCTAAGAATGCCATCGTGACAAAATCGAAATTCTGCAGGACGAAGATCAGCATGGCGGCGGCGAAGAGGATGATGATCGTCAGATAAAACCAGCGCATGGCGTCCTCACGTTCGAAGCGGAAAGGCGCTTCGCCTAGCCTATCCCGAATTGGGCGGCGGCGAAATCCGGGGCCGGTCGCACAGCGCTCGTATAGTATCGAAACGAGGGAGCAAACCGATTCGCGATGCGCCTGCGCACGATCATCTTTGGTGCCGGGGTTCTCGTCGGCTCCTTTGCCGGTGCGACCTACCTCATGAATGTGCTGTGGCCGGTGGCGCCGCAGCAGGCACGGCCGGTGCTCGCCGCGATGCCGCCATTGCCGCCGCTCACCGGCACATCGGTGGTGCTGGCCCCGGCGGCGATCGCGCTGTCGGCGATCAGCGAAGCGCTCGACGCGCAGGCGCGGAGGAACCTTAGCGGCAAGCCGCAGAATCCGGTCTCGAAGCTTCTGTCCAACGCCCAGCTCACGTTTAACGTCAATCGCGGGCCCTTTGTCATGAGCGGACAGCCCGGCGTGCTGACCGTCACCACACCGCTCTCCGGCCAGTTCCAGGCGCTCGGCACCATCACCGGCGCCGCCGGCACCGGCGTCGCCGCGGCCGACGGCGCCATCGGCAATCTGCTCGGCGGCAATGTCGGCCAGCAGGTGCAAAACCTCGCCGGCAAGGCGTTCGACCAGCACACCAATATATCTGGCAGCGTGACGACGACGTCGCGGCCGAGCCTCGCGCCGAACTGGCGGCTGGCGCCCAATCTGGCGGCGCAGGTCAATGTCGTCGACGTGGTGCTGCCGATCGGGGTCCTCAAGCTCAGCGTCGCCAATGAGGTAAAGCCGGTGCTCGATAACCTAGTCCACCAGCAGACCGATGCCTTGGAAGCGCAGCTGCGCAGCAATCCGTTCATCGAGAACGCCGCGCGCGGCGAATGGGCCAAGCTTTGCTGCGCCGTTCCGCTCGGCGCCGCCGGGCAGGGCAGCTCTCAAGCAATGCCAAATCTCTGGCTCGAAATTCGCCCGCGCCGCGCCATCGCCGCGCAACCGCTGATCGACGGCAAGGCGGTGACCTTGCTGGTCGGCGTGCAGGCGGAAACCCGCATCGTGCCGAACGAAACCAGGCCCGATTGTCCGTTCCCGCAACAGCTTGATCTGGTGCCGCAGGCGAACCAAGGCCGCGTCAATATCGCGGTGCCGATCGATATCCCATTCACCGAAGTGAGCCGCTTGCTCGAGACGCAGTTCGCGGGAAAGACCTTTCCGGAGGACGGCTCCGGCGAGTTCGCGGCGACCATCAAACAAGCGAGCGTCGCGGCCGCGGGCGACCATCTTTTGATCGCACTGCTTGTTCACGTGAAGAAAAGCGGTTTCTTCTCTATCGGCGTCGACGCCACAGTCTATGTGTGGGGGCGGCCGGTGCTCGATCAGGATCAGCAGATTCTACGCTTCACCGACGTCACGCTCGATGTGGAGTCGGAGGCCGCGTTCGGGCTCCTCGGCGCGGCGGCGCAGGCGGCGGTGCCTTATCTGCAAAAGACGCTCGCGGATAAGGCGGTCATCGATCTGAAACCCTTCGCCGCCGACGCCAAGACGCGCATTGCCGCAGCGGTCGGCAATCTGGCGGCGCAAGCGCCGGGCCTTCGTGCCACCGCGACCGTCGACGATCTGTGGCTCGCCGGCATCGCCTATGACGACAAGACGCTGCGGGTGATCGCCAATGCCAATGGCGCGGTGAACGTGGCGATCTCGTCGCTGTCGGCGCAGTAAGCTTAGGCTTACTTCTTCTGCGGCAGCATCTCGTCTTCGACCCTCAAATATTTCCGGGCATGAGCGAGCAGTTGCCCGTCGCTCGGGTGGTCGACCGTCTCGATGCCGGTGATGATCTTCATCAGTGGCGGATGATGAGCGCTGATATGCTTGACCAGTTCGGTCTTGGCATTGGCTGGTCCGGTGATCAGGACGGCGCCGACATCGGCGATCGATTGCGTCACCGCTTCGAGGAAATTGTGATCTTCCGCGGCGTGGCCGCTGCCGATCGAATTGGCCTTGTGGTGGATGTGCCGCGTCGGATTGTCCGGGTGCAGCACCAGCTTCTCGGCGTCGCTCGGGCTGAAATGAAAGACGCGCGCCTCGTGGTGATCAATCCAGATCACGGCATGAAAGTGGTGAATTGTCATAAAATCTGGTCCTCCTGGAGCAGGATCCCGAAGAGCGGAAGCCGGTTTCCCGCCTTCGCCAAGCCCGCTTCGGCGGGCGAAGCAAGGTCGGAAAAGATCATGCGCAAATGGAAAAGCTAGGCCTTGATCCAAGTCAATTGAGGATGCGCCGCGGCAGCAGCCACTTCCACCATGGTGCTGGTGTTATCGACGCTGTCATAGATCGAGACTTGGACGATCGGATAGGCGGTCTTGATACCCAGTGCCACCGTCTGCGCGGCATCGGGGGTCGTGTAGGAGCCCTTGGTTTGCCGGTCGACCTGGAGCAAATAACGTCCGCGTTCCGGACGCTTACGCTGCGAGAACACGTCTTCGACGTCCTTTTCCGAATCGTCCTTCACCGGCATTTTGATCTGGCGCGAGGCCATGAAGTACTCCTGTGTGGGGGAGAACTCTATGTAGTGTGTTCGGACCCCGGCCGCCAGCCGTTTCGGACCGGTGACCGGCACCGGTTTTCGAGACTTGTCGGCTTCCAGCGGTTATTCGGCTCCGCGGTTTGGTCGGGTCACACCCCGCAGCAGCGGCACTTCGCTTCGCCCGGCCGATGCGACATAATATGGCCTGCCGGTCTGTGCAGTGATGCGGGGTGTATGAAATTTTCGCGTCATCCGGCCATGTCACTCAAGGCATGGCGCGATCAAGGAATGGCGCGGACGGAGGTGTGTTGTGGCGGCAGCGGTCTCCGCAAAAGCGCGGTCGTTTCCGAAGGGCTTCCATGCCCGCAATATCAAAACTGATGGTGCGACGATCCACGTCCGGTCCGGCGGCAAAGGGCCGGCGGTCGTCCTGCTGCACGGCTTTGGCGACACCGGCGACATGTGGGCGCCGGTTGCCGCGGCTTTGGTCGCGGACCACACAATTGTCGTACCCGATCTGCGCGGCATGGGCCTGTCGTCGCACCCGCCTGGCGGCTACGACAAGAAGACGCAAGCGCATGATATCGCGCAGGTGCTGGATCGGCTGAAGATCGGCAGCGCGGCTCTCGTCACCCACGATATCGGCAATATGGTCGGCTACGCCTTTGCCGCCCAATTTCCGGCGCGGGTTGTGCGCTGGGTCGTCATCGATGCGCCGCTGCCGGGGATCGGCCCCTGGACGAATCAGTTGCGCAATCCGAAGACATGGCACTTCAATTTCCGCGGACCGGATGTCGAGCGGCTGGTCAAGGGCCGCGAGCGCATCTTTCTCGACCGCTTCTGGAACGAACTGTCGGCCAATCCGAAGAAGATCGACGAAGCGACGCGGCGGCATTACGCGCGGCTCTATGCCCGCCCCGGCGCCATGCATTGCGCCTTCGAGCAATTCGCCGCGTTCACGCAGGACGCCATCGACAACAAGGCCCTGGCCGCCCAAGGCAAGCTCACCATGCCGATCCTGGCGCTTGGCGGCGACCATTCCTACAAGACGCTGATGGCCGATATCATGCGGTTCGTCGCCACCGACGTCACCGGCGGCGTCATCACGGATTCGGGCCATTGGGTGATGGAGGAAGAGCCGCGGCAGACCACGGCGGCGATCGTCGATTTCATCATCAAGACATGAGCTTGATGAACAAGATTCTTCGTGCAGAATTTTTGTATTCCGAAGTGACGTGAGGAGGTCGAGATGTCATTGCTTGCTATTCATGTCGGTTTGAGCCTGGTCGGCATCGTGTCCGGCCTTGATCGTGCTTTACGGTCTTTTGACTGGCCAGGCGCTCGGCGGCTGGACGGCTCTGTTTCTGACGACGACGATCCTGACCAGCGTCACCGGCTTTCCGCTCGCGCCCTTCGGCTTCGACCCGCCGCGCGCCGTCGGCACGCTTTCGCTCATTCTCCTGGCAATCGCGGTCGGCGCCTATTATCTCTTTCATCTCGCCGGCGCGTGGCGCTGGGTCTATGTCGTGACCGCCATGACCTCGCTGTACCTGAACTGCTTCGTGCTGGTGTTCCAGGGCTTTTTGAAAGTGCCGGTGCTGCACGATCTGGCGCCGACCCAATCGGAACCGCCCTTCCTCATCGCCCAAAGCGCCGTGCTGATCGTCTTCGTCGCGCTCGGGTTCCTCGCCGTGCGCAAATTTCACCCGCAAACCGCATGACACCATTTCGCCCTCCGCGCGTTACCCCGCGCGGTGATGGATATTATAGCAACGAAAGGACCTGACACATGAACGCCAAAGCTTCGCGGACTGCCGCGCTCGGAACTCCGACCGATCTCAAGGACAATGCCGTCGGCGATATTTCCGGCGCGCTGCGCATCCTCCTTGCCGACATGTTCGCGCTCTATGTGAAGACCAAGAATTTTCACTGGCACATGTCCGGCCCGCATTTCCGCGATTATCATCTGATGCTCGACGAGCAGTCCGATCAGATCTTCGCCACCACCGACGTCATCGCCGAACGCGCCCGCAAGATCGGCGGCACCACGATCCGTTCGATCGGCCAGATCAGCAAGCTCAAGCGGGTATTGGACAACGACGCCGAGTTCGTCACCCCGCTCGATATGCTGGCCGAGCTGCGCGAGGACAACAAGCAGCTGACGGCTGCCATGCGCGAAACCCACGACCTGTGCGACGAGCACGGCGACGTGGCGACAACAAGCCTGCTCGAAGTGTGGATCGACGAGTTGGAACGGCGAACCTGGTTCCTGTTCGAGGCGTGCCGCACCGAACAGGAATAGGCCAAAGCGGCGGCAGCGCCGCCGCGGTTTGCCCACTCAAACGGGCTCGGTCTCGGGCACCGGGACATTGAAGCCGTTCAATGTCACCGAGACGAGACAGTAGAGGCCGACGAGATAAATCAGTTCGGCGGCGCCATGCTGCCCGAATGCCTGCACCGCCGCGCGATAGCTGAGTTCGGGCAAGGTGCCGTGGTGCAGGAGCGAGGAGGCGATGTCGTAAGCCACGACTTCTTCGCGCGTCAGATCGGGCGGCCGCTGGCCCGAGACGATGGTGGCGAGCTTGTCGTCGGAGAGCCCGCGCCGTTCGGCGGCGATGACGTGGGCGTAAAGCTCATAGGATGAATGAAAGACCGTGCCGGTCACCAGGATCGCCACTTCCCGCACGGTGCGTGGCAGCGACGGCGATATCGACAGCGCCAATGTCAGATCCCAGATCGGCTTGCCGAATTTCGGCTCGTGCAGCCACGGATTCCACGGCCCCATCAGCGCACCGGCTTTGGCGCCGCTCTTGGCGATGGTCGCAAAACCCTGAAAATTCTTCTCGATGCCGGCTTTCATGTCCTCGTAAACCGGGCGTTGTTCGGGAGTGAGGTCGGCGGGCGCGATCAGCGGCAGACGCATGAAAGTTCTCCTTGCCTAAAGGAAATGATTCCGCGGCATCGGCATCATGCGCCGGAATTACAGCTAGAGCGCGACAGGCTTTTTTCGCCGATTTAAGCGACGACTTTGACCGACGTGGCGATGGCGCGTATTTCGGCGGCAACGGCCGGATATTTCGCGGCCAGCCCATCGAGATTGCCGATCTCGACATCGGCCGGGATGACGCCCGGCCACTCGGTGGAGGCGCCGAGAAACCACCGGCCGGTCCCGATCAATCGCGCGGTGTGAAACGTATTGCCGGGGATCAAAAACTGCAGGCGCTGGCCGGCGGCGATATCCGGCCCGACAATAATGCGTTCGCTCCTGCCGTCGCCATGCAGGAGGAACAGCTCGATCGGGTCGCCGAGATAATAATGATAGAGCTGATCGTTGCGGATGCGATGCAGCCGCACCGGCGCTTCCGGAGTCACCATGAAATAAAGCGCCGAACCCACCGGCCGCGCGTCCGCGAATGGTGCGGGGAGGGCGCCCGCCGCGAGCGCTTGCGGGCTCGCGAATGTCAGCTTCACGAAACCGCAGGTCGCGTTCGGTTCGAGATCGAGAAGCTTGCGAACGTCGTCGGCGCCAAGCCTGCCGTTCATGTTGGTTGCCTGCCGGTCATGCAAACCGTTCCCGCGCTCGTTCGCGCGCTTTCGCCGCTTCGACGTCGCGGTTCTTCGCCGGGCTCGACGTTTCGAGCGCGCCGAGGAGCCGGCGCGCGGCCTCCGTCACCTCGTCGACGGCGCGGTTGAACGCCGCCTCGTTTAAGTGCGAGGGCTTGGCAAAGCCGGAGAGCTTGCGGACGAATTGCACCGCCGAAGCGCGGATTTCATCTTCAGTGGCCGGCGGCTCGAAATTGAACAGGGTGCGGATGTTGCGGCACATTGTTTTGCTCCACTAAATGGTGTCTCCGGCGCTCTTCCCGTCATCCTGAGGTGCGAGCCAAGCGAGCCTCGAAGGATGTCGGCCGAGGTGTTCGGGCCGTCGCTCTTCGAGGGCCGCTTCGCGGCCACCTCAGGGTGACGGATAAAGACTTACATGAACGCTTGGATGCCGGTCTGCGCGCGACCGAGGATCAGCGCATGAATGTCGTGCGTGCCTTCATAAGTATTCACGGTCTCGAGATTACAGAGCACGCGCATGACATGATATTCTTCCGAGATGCCGTTGCCGCCGTGCATATCGCGCGCCATGCGCGCGATATCGAGCGCCTTGCCGCAATTGTTGCGCTTGAGCAGCGAGATCGCCGGCGGCGACGCTTTGCCCTGGTCGATCAGCCGGGCGAGCCGCAGCGCCGCGTGCAGGCCGAGCGTGATCTCGGTCTGCATGTCGGCGAGTTTTTTCTGAATGAGCTGGTTGGCGGCGAGCGGCCGGCCGAATTGCTTACGGTTAAGCGTGTAGTCGCGGGCGCGATGCCAGCAGAATTCGGCCGCCCCCATCGCGCCCCAGGCAATGCCGGTGCGCGCCATATTGAGGCAGCCGAACGGCCCGGCGAGGCCGGCAACATTCGGCAGGATGTTCTCTTCCGGCACCACCGCGCCTTCGAGCACGATCTCGCCGGTGATCGAGGCGCGTAGCGAAAGCTTGCCTTCGATCTTCGGCGTGGAAAAACCTTTGGTGCCGCGCTCGACGATGAAGCCGCGGATCTTGCCGTCGAGCTTGGCCCAGACCACGGCGATGTCGGCGACCGGCGCATTGGTGATCCAGGTCTTGGCGCCGCTGAGGCTATAGCCGCCCGGCACCTTCTGCGCGCGCGTCACCATGGAGCCGGGATCGGAGCCGTGATCGGGTTCGGTGAGGCCAAAGCAGCCGACCATTTCTCCTTTTGCGAGCTTCGGCAGATATGTCTTGCGCTGCGCCTCGCTGCCGTAGGCATAGATCGGGTGCATGACGAGCGAGGAAATCACCGACATCAGGGAGCGGTAGCCGGAATCGGCGCGTTCGATCTCGCGCGCGATCAGCCCGGAGCAGACATAGTTGAGGCCCGCGCCGCCATATTCCTCGGGGATGGTCGGGCCAAGCAGCCCGAGCTCACCCATTTCCTTGACCACGTCCGGGTTGAAATTGCCGTCGCGATTGGCGGCGATGACGCGGGGAAACAATTTCTCCTGCGCATAATCCCGCGCGGTGTCGCGCACCATGCGCTCTTCCTCGCTGAGCTCGCCTTCGAGATCGAGCGGGTCCTCCCAGTTGAAGGCTGTGTCCTTGATCTGGACGCCCTTCGTTTCGCGCTTCTCCGCCTTGTGGTCTGATTTCTCGGCAAGTTGCGACATGGGGTTGCTCCCTGGACTTGGCCGGCAAGATTAGGAGCCGCGCTGGCGTGCGGCAAGCGGTCCAGTTCCTGTCTTGAATTAGTGACATGGGCCGAGAACCGGATTTAAGGGAAAATCCGGCCCCGACCGAGTTTCATATCCCGGCGAACGGTTGCCGCCCCGTCCCGGTTTCGCTATCTAGTCCGCATTGTACCGGCTTTGCGCGCCCGTAGCTCAGCTGGATAGAGCGTTGCCCTCCGAAGGCAAAGGTCAGAGGTTCGAATCCTCTCGGGCGCGCCAGATTTTCTTATCCCAGCAAAAATCCGCCATCCACCGTAAGCGACGCGCCGGTCGTATAGGCGGACGCGTCGGAACAGAGAAACAGCACCGCATTGGCGATCTCGTCCGCCGCGCCGATGCGGCCGAGCGGGATATTGGCGACGATCGAATCCGTGTTGAATGCGGAGCCGGCCGCCGCGGCCTTCTGCAAGAACCCTTCGAGCATCGGCGTCCTGACCGGGCCGGGCGCTACTTCGTTGACGCGGATGCGGTACTTGGCGCCTTCGGTCGCAGCCGTGCGGGTGAGCGAACGTGCGGCGGCCTTGCTGGCATTGTAGAGCGCGTTGCCGAGATCGGTCATTTGCGCCGCTACCGAGCCGACATTGACGATCGAGCCGCCCGTCTCGTGCATCGCCAGAATTTCGTGCTTGAGGCAGAAGAACAGGCCTCTGACATTGGCATCGAATATGGCGTCGTAATCGGCCTCGGAAAATTCCGTGAGCGCATGCGCGATATCGTTGCCGGCGCAATTGGCCGCGCAATCGAGCCGGCCGTAACGGGATACGGTCTCGCGCACGGCGGCCGCGACCTCGCTCTCGATGGCGAGATCGAGCTTGAGAAATACGCCGTCGCCGCCGGCGGCGCGAATCATGTCGAGCGTTTCGCGTCCCTCCTTCTCGCGCCGCCCGGTGACGACGACGGTGGCGCCTTATTGCGCGAAGCCTGTGGCCGTGGCGCGGCCGATGCCCGACGTGGCCCCGATGACGAAAGCAATCTTGTTCTTGAAGTCTGCCATTGCGTTGCTCCTCGCCGCGCGGCGTTACGCCAAATTGCGCAGGGTTCCGTTCGACAAAGCGTTACATTGTGCGACTACACCATGACATCGGCTGTGGCGAGATCGCGCGTGCACCGCTTCGTCTTTGCGCGAGCCGCGCCTAAACGCGATGCCGCCGCTTGTTGCCGACGTCAGATTAGACTAAACTTGCAGTTGCATCAGCGATTGTCTCGACATGCTCACCCGGCGCTCAGTTCGGGGAGCTCAATGAGGGGCGTCCTATGAAATCTCCAGCCAAAGCAAAACGTCGCACTTCCCAGGCCAAAGCTTCACGCGCCGCAACCTCGCGTTCGCGAACTTCGCGGCAAAATGTTCCGGGCGCGGCTGCGGCGAGCTCTAGTGCATCTCCCGCAACAAGCGCCGCGGACCAAAATCCGCAGACCGTCGCTGCGCGCAACTCGCTGCGGCCGGGCGAGGTGCGGCCGCGGCCCCAAGTCAAGAGCTCGCAAGCGCATGGCGGCGTCGCGGCGCTGGACCCGGTCACCCATCGTAATGTCAGTTTTCAACCGCTGCCCCGGCCGCTCAGTGCGCCGCCTTATCACTACGATATTTCCGGCAGATTTCCCGACATCGCCAAGAATATCCAAGACCAGATGGTGTTTCACGTCGTCGGCGATAGCGGCGGCGTGCAAGACGGCGAGTTTCAGAACAATGTCGCCGCACAAATGATCGACGATCTGACGAGCGGCAAGGGCGGCAAACCGCAATTCTGCTACCATGTCGGCGACGTCGTCTACTTCACCGGCATGCACGACGATTACTACGCGCAATTCTACGAACCATACGCCCATTACGAGGCGCCGATCTTCGCCATTCCCGGCAATCACGACGGCGAGGTCGACGATCCCACGGCGCAGACGTCGCTCGACGGCTGGGTCGATTTCTTCATGCAGGCCAATCCCGACGTCGACCCGATCGCCAAGGATTGTCCGCGCGTCCAGATGAATCTGCCCAATGTCTATTGGACCTTCGTCACGCCGCTCGCCACCATCATCGGCATGTATACGAATGTGCCGGAAGGCGGCTCGATCGACTCGGTGCAGCAGCAATGGCTGACCAACGAATTCGCCACCGCGCCCGAGGATCGGGCGCTGATCCTCGCGCTGCATCACCCGATCTATTCGTTCGACGTCTTTCACAGCGGCAGTTCGAAAATGGCGGACGTGCTCGAAAACGCGATCCGCGATACCGGCCGCGTCCCCAATCTGGTCCTGACCGGCCATGTTCACGACTATCAGCGCATCGAGCAGACAATCGTGAAGGGCTCGCCGACGCCGTTCATCGTCACCGGCAATGGCGGCTATCACAATCTCCACAAGGTCCACAGCAAAGCCGGCGCCAAGGCGCCCGATACCGGCGCCGTGCTGAAATACGCCTGCGACGATGCCTGGGGCTTCATGAAACTGACGATCGACAAGAAAACCATTTCCGCCGTCACCTTCGAAGTCGACCGCACCGGCAAAGTGGCGCGCGGCGATTTGTTCAGTTACTCGGCGGCGCCGCTGCGCCTGTCCGATCCGAAGTCGGTCCCGACGTTGTAGACGCGCGAAACGGCTTCGTCCCGCTATAGCGACGCGGGGCGCCAAAAATATCGACCTCCGGGCTTGCTTTTACTTTGCCGCCGTGCTTACTTTGCATTGCAAAGTTAAATCAGCGCGGGATAGCTGGCGATGCCCGATCTCGACAAGGCGCTGGCCGATATCTTAGCGATCCGCAGCCAAATTGCGGCGGGAACGGCCTTTCAAGGCTATGGGCCGACGGCCGTTGCTGCGACCGGCGCTGTGGCCTTGATCACCGCCTTCGTTCAAATCCTCTGGCTCGACGATGCGACCGCGCATCCGCTGACGTTCTTCTTCGGCTGGACCGCGGCGGCGCTGGTGTCGGCGGCGATGATCTTCATCGAGATGCGGGCGCGCTCGCGCCGTCATCATTCCGGTCTCGCCGACGCCATGGTGCAGCAGGCGGTGGAGCAGTTTTTGCCGGCCGCTATCGCCGGCCTCCTGCTCGCGGTCATGCTGTGGAAATTCGCGCCGGAAACGCTCTGGCTGTTGCCGGGACTATGGCAGGTGCTGGTCAGTCTCGGCATCTTCGCCTCGGTGCGGTCGCTGCCGCGCAGCGTCGCGCTGGTAGGCGCGTGGTACTTCATTGCCGGATTTACCGTCCTGCTGTTCGGCAGCGCCAGTCACACGCTGTCGCCGTGGACGATGGGCCTGCCTTTCGTCATCGGCCAATTGCTGATGGCGGCTCTTCTGCACATTGCCTCCGAGGAAACCGATGCCGAGCACTGACAATCATAACAGCGCGCCGTTTTCCTATGACGGTCTCGATCGCGTCATTCACGAGAAGGCGCGGCTCGGCCTGCTCACTTCGCTGATGGCGCATCCCAAGGGCCTGTCGTTCGCCGATCTGAAACAGCTTTGCGCACTCACCGACGGCAATCTCAGCCGTCATCTGCAAGTGTTGCAGGAGGCGGGCCTGGTCGAAGTCATCAAGGGCTACGAGGGCAACCGGCCGCACACCACCTGCCGCCTCACCAAAACCGGCCGCCGGCGCTTTCTCGATTACCTCGCCGTGCTTGAACAGCTGGTGCGCGACGCGGCAAAAGCCGCGGGCAAGCTCGAGAGCAAACAGGACGTCAAGCAAGAGACCAAGCAGGAAACAACGTCTGCGCGCCTGAAGATCCTCCCGGCTTAAAATTCTTGCGGTTTTTTTACATGGAGACTTTGTGATGCAAAGCACTCTCTCGCCCAAACTTACAGCCAAACTGACAGCCAGGCTTACGGCCAAGCTTCATGTCGGCATCATCATGGACGGGAATGGGCGCTGGGCCGCCCGGCGGCGTCTGCCGCGCGTGCGCGGCCACGAAGCCGGCGTCGAAGCCATCCGCCGCGTCGTCGAAGCCGCGCCGGAGCAAGGCGTCGGCACGCTGACCCTCTATGCGTTTTCCAGCGACAATTGGCGGCGGCCGAGAGCGGAAGTCGCGGCGCTGATGGGGCTCCTTCGCTTTTATCTGGCGAACGAGATCGAAAGCCTCGCCAAGAGCGGCGTCCGCCTCAAAGTGATCGGCCGCCGCGATCGCCTGCCCGACGGCATCGCGTCAGCGATCGCGCAGGCGGAAGCCGCCACGGGCAACGGCGACGCGCTCAATCTGCGCATCGCCATCGATTATTCGGCGCGCGACGCGATCCTCAACGCCGCGATGCAGGCGGCGGGTATGGGTCATCTCACCCGCGAAATGTTTTCGCAACTCGTCACCGGCGAGGCCGAGTTTCGCGACGTCGATCTCATCATCCGCACCAGCGGCGAGAAGCGGCTGTCCGATTTCCTGCTCTGGGAAAGCGCCTATGCCGAATTCTATTTCACCGAGCGGATGTGGCCGGATTTCGCGGCGGAGGATCTCGCCGGTGCGCTCGATGCCTTTCACCGGCGCGAGCGGCGGTTCGGCGGTCTGCAACCGCAAACTGGCGAGCCCGCCGCCGAGCCGGCCGCCGAACCCGCCTTGAGCCTGACATGAGGAGGAGCCGACCATGCGCATCCTTCTCGTCAACGTGCCGCATCCCGCCATCGGCAGCCGCATCCCCGACGACCACTTGCCGCCGCTCGGCCTGCTGTCGATCGGCGGCCCGCTGATCGACGACGGACACGCCGTCAAATTGATCGACGGCGAGTTCGGCCCGATGCCGATGTCGGCTATCGTTGCGGAGGCCGCCCGCTTCTCGCCGCATGCGGTGCTGTTTGGACATTCCGGCTCGACCTCCGGTCATCCGGGGATCGCGCAAGTGGCGCAAGCGATCAGCGTCGCGCTGCCGCACGCACGTATCGTTTATGGCGGCGTATTCCCGACCTATCACTGGCGCGAAATTCTGCGCGACGAGCCTTACGTCACCGCGATCGTGCGCGGCGAAGGCGAAGAAACCGCGCGCCGCCTGATGGCCGCGCTGCAGCGCGGCGACAATCTGGACGACATCGCCGGGATTGCCTATCGCACCGCCCGCGGCCCGCGCGCGACTCAGCCGGCCTCGGTGATCCGCGATCTCGACGCCTATCGCGTCGGCTGGGAACTCATCGATCACGCCCGCTACAGCTATTGGGGCGGCTATCGCGCCGTCGTCGTGCAGTTCTCGCGCGGCTGTCCGCATCTTTGCAATTATTGCGGCCAGCGCGGCTTCTGGACGCGGTGGCGGCATCGCGATCCTGTCCTGTTCGCGAAAGAGCTGGCGCGGCTGCACCGCGAGCATGGCGTCAAAGTCATCAATTTCGCCGACGAAAATCCGACGGTATCAAAGAAAGCCTGGCGCGCCTTTCTCGAAGCCTTGATCGCCGAAAACGTCGATCTGATCCTGGTCGGCTCGACGCGCGCCGACGACATCGTGCGCGACGCCGACATTCTTCATCTCTACAAAAAAGCCGGCTGGGTGCGCTTCCTTCTGGGCCTGGAAGGCACCGACGAAAAAACGCTCGCGCTCATCAGGAAGGGCGCTGAGACCTCGACCGACCGCGAAGCCATCCGCCTGATGCGCCAGCACGGAATTTTGTCCATGGCGACATGGCTGGTCGGCTTCGAAGAAGAAACCGACCGCGACCATTGGCACGGCCTGCGGCAACTTCTGTCACTCGATCCCGATCAGATCCAGATGCTCTATGTCACCCCGCACCGCTGGACGCCGTATTTCAAGCTCGCCGCGGATCGCCACGTGATCCAGACCGACCGGCGCCGCTGGGATTACAAGCACCAGGTGCTGGCGACGCGCCACATGCCGCCGTGGCGGGTGTTGCTCTGGTTCAAGTTCACTGAAATGGTGCTGCACTCGCGGCCGAAAGCGCTCGCGCGTATCCTGTTCCACCGCGACGCCGGCCTGCGCCAGGCAATGCGCTGGTACACCCAAATGGGACGCCGCGTCTGGCCCTACGAATTGCGCAACTTCTTTTTCCGCGACCGCCGCCTGAAACACGGCCCGACGCTCGCCGAATTCTGGGGCGCGCCGCAGGAGGCCGAAGAAGAGGCGATGTCGTCAGCGTGGCCGGAGCGCCGGCCCGGCAATGAGCAACTGCGCGGGACAAAGGCTGCCTGACGGCGTCACGTTCGGGAAATCAGCATCAGAACTCCGCCACGGCCGCGATGAGCCGCTCGATATCTTCCGGCCGCGACAGGCGATGATCGCCGTCTTTGATCAGAGTCAGCACGACATCGTCGCAAGCGAGCCGCGCCACCAGCGCTTTGGCGTGCTGCCACGGCACGTCGGGATCTTCGACGCCTTGCAGGATGCGCACCGGACAGCCGGTCTCGATCATGCCGCCGAGCAGAAGATGGTTGCGGCCGTCTTCGATCAATTGCCGGGTGACGAGATAGGGCTCCGCCGAATATTCCGACGGCCGCGCCCATACGCCTTTGTCCGCGAGCTCGCGCTTGATCTCGGGCGTGAAGCGTTTCCACATCAATTCTTCGGTGAAATCCACCGCCGGCGCGATGAGGACGAGCGCCGGCGACGCTCGCCGCAGCGCTTCCCTCTCCCGCTTGCGGGGGAGGGGGCGGCCGCCGCCGCAATTCGCGAATGAGCAGCAGCGCGAGCCAGCCGCCCATCGACGAGCCGATCAAAATCTGCGGCCCGCGGCAGCAGGCGTGAAACACCATCAAGCTTTCGGCGAGCCAGCGCGAGATCGTGCCGTCGGTGAAGGTCGCCACCCGATTCACCATGGCCGGAATAGTCGAAACGGAGGCAGGCGCGGCCTTTGCTTGCCGCCCAATCGGCGAGCGCGGCCGCCTTGGTGCCCTTCATGTCGGACTTGTAGCCGCCGAGCCAGACCAGCCCGGGCGGCGCGCCGGCGCTCTGGCTCGCGCACGGCGATGGCGCGGCGGTCGATACCTTCGCCAATGTGCAGGAATTTCAGGCTGTTATCGTTCATTGTGGGCTTCGGCTGGCGGCGCGGGAGCAAAGGGAGAGCAAGGGAGGTAGCAGGTCGCGGTGAGGGAACATAAATCATGTCGACAAGCTTGGCCCTAGCGCTTGGGCCCCAGGCCGAACGTGTATTGGCGTTGACTTAAAGCAAAAAACGCTTGATTCTCGGTGTTATCGTCCGGCATCGCCGATCAAGGTCCATCGTATCGTGCGATGCGGATTTGTAATGCGTAACGCGTAAGCCACAGCCCATCGTTATAACGACATCGTCGCAACCACACAGGAGACATTACCCATTCGTCGCCCCATCAGACTGCCGCAGCCCGCCACCAAGGATGGGCCGCGCATCAACGAGGACATCCGCGTTCGCGAGGTCCAACTCATCGACAAAGACGGCGCCAACAAGGGCGTCACCGAGATTAACGCCGCCATCGCCATGGCGCAGGAAGCCGGGCTCGATCTGGTCGAGATCGCGCCGAATTCGGTTCCGCCGGTCTGCAAGATTCTCGATTTCGGCAAATACAAATATCAGGCCCAGAAGAAAGCCGCCGAAGCGCGCAAGAAGCAGAAGGTCGTCGAGATCAAGGAGATCAAGCTCCGGCCGATGATCGACGATCACGATTACGAGGTGAAAATGCGCTCGATGCAGCGGTTCTTCGAGGAAGGCGACAAGGTCAAGGTGACCTTGCGCTTCCGCGGCCGCGAAATGGCGCACCAGGAGCTCGGCTACAAGCTCCTCGACCGGGTCAAAGGCGATACGCTCAAGATCGCCAAGATCGAACAGGAGCCCCGCTTCGAGGGCCGCCAAGTCGTGATGGTGCTGGCGCCGCGGTAAGCGGCGCCGGAATGTTCTACGTTCTCAGGACGACGACAGTCGCGCCGCGTGAGCCGCCTCGGCCGCGACGTGTGCGTTCTAACTCAAAATCGTATCCCATTGCCGGAGAACGATGTGCCGCCGTGTCGAGGACCCGGGCTGCTGCGGCATTTAAGCTATTGGAAACTGACTCTGTAACCACAATGGCTCTGAGACGGCGCCGGCCTGGCGCCGGCACCAGGCTGCGAGTCCCGCCGATTGCGTTTGGCGACGCTCTCTGCCATAACCGCGCCCTTCCCGCCGCCCGGCCGATTAAGGGCTGCCGTGGCGGCGGTGAAGTGCTCATCAGCACGCGATCATTAACGATCGCCGGCGCTGCCCTCACCCGACCCTCTCCCGCGCGCGGGAGAGGGTCGGGTGAGGGTGGTGCCTATTTATCAGGAGAGCCAAATGCCCAAGATCAAGACCAAGTCGGGCGCGAAAAAGCGCTTCAAGGTGACGGCGACCGGCAAGGTGCTCTACGCGCAGTCGGGCAAACGCCACGGCATGATCAAGCGCACCAAGAAGCAGATCCGCCAATTGCGCGGCACCAACGTGCTGTTCAAGACCGACGGCGACAACATCAAGAAATACTTTTTGCCGAACGGCTGATCGCGTCCGCCCTCGCCCTCAAGCGAGCGGTCCACGTCCGGCGTTCGACAATCTTTCCGAAGGAGATCAGTCATGGCTCGCGTCAAACGCGGCGTCACCTCTCACGCCAAGCACAAGAAAGTCTCAAGGCCGCCAAGGGCTATTACGGCCGGCGCAAGAACACCATCCGCATCGCCAAGCAGGCGGTGGAGAAGGCCAATCAATATGCCTTCCGCGACCGCAAGCGGAAGAAGCGCACCTTCCGCGCGCTGTGGATCCAGCGCCTCAACGCCGCGGTGCGTCCCGTTCGGCCTCAACTACAGCCGCTTCATCGCGGGCCTCGACAAAGCCGGCATCACCGTCGACCGCAAGGTGCTCTCGGATCTCGCGATCCACGAGCCGGCGGCCTTCCAGGCGATCGTCGGAAGGCCAAGGCCGCGCTTCCGGCATAAACGCGTCATGACCGGGCGCGCCCATAATGGATCGCGCACATGATCGACCGTGCCTATGTCCAGCGCATGGCGCGCTACAATCGCTGGCAGAACGAGAATCTGTACGGCGCGGCCGACCGGCTCTCCGACGCGGAGCGCAATCGGGAGCGCGGCGCTTTCTTCGGCTCGATCCACAAGACACTGAACCATCTGTTGTGGGGCGACCGCAGCTGGATGGCGCGCTTCACCGACCTGCCGCGGCCGGAGGTCGGGATTCCCGGCTCCGTTTCGGTCTATCCCGACTGGAACGAGCTGAAGTCCGAGCGCGTGGCCTTCGACAAGAAGATCATCGACTGGGCGGGCACTGTCGATGACGCCTGGCTCGCCAATGACCTGACCTATTTCTCCGGCGCGACCGGGCGCGAATGGACGCGGCCGCGCTGGATGCTGGTCACCCATATGTTCAATCACCAGACACATCATCGCGGCCAGGTTCATTGCATGCTGACGCAGGCCGGCAGCAAGCCGTCCGATACCGACCTGCCGTTCCTGCCGGATTGAAAGCCAGACATGTCCGACATCGCTCAGCTCGAACAACAAATCCTCGGCGAGATCGCCGCCGCCGGCGACGAGCCAGCGCTTGAAGCCGTGCGCGTCGCGGCGCTCGGCAAGAACGGCTCGATCTCCGCGCTGCTCAAGACGCTCGGCACGATGACGCCGGACGAGCGCAAGAGCCAGGGCCCGCTGATCAACGGGCTGAAGGATCGCGTCAACGCCGCGCTCGCCGAACGCCGCGAAGCGTTCAAGGACGCCGCGCTCGAGGCGCGGCTCAATACCGAAACCGTCGACGTCACGCTGCCGGTGCGCGAAGCGCCGATCGAGATCGGCCGCGTCCATCCGATCACGCAGGTGATCGACGAACTGACCACGATCTTCGCCGACATGGGTTTTGCCGTCGCCGAAGGTCCGGACATCGAGACCGACGACTACAATTTCACCAAGCTGAATTTCCCGGAAGGCCATCCGGCGCGCGAGATGCACGACACGTTCTTCTTCAATCCGAAGCCGGACGGCTCGCGGCTGCTGCTGCGCACCCACACCTCGCCGGTGCAGGTGCGCACCATGCTGACGCAGAAGCCGCCGATCCGCGTCATCTGCCCGGGCCGCACCTATCGCAGCGACTCCGACCAGACGCATACGCCGATGTTCCACCAGGTCGAGGGTCTCGTCATCGACAAGGAGCTCGCATCTCGGCCACCTGAAATGGATCCTGCGAGGAATTCTGCAAGGCCTTCTTCGAGGTCGACAACGTCAACATGCGTTTCCGGCCGTCGTTCTTCCCGTTCACCGAGCCGTCGCTCGAAGTCGACATCCAGTGCCGCCGCGACAAGGGCGAGATCCGCTTCGGCGAAGGCGAGGACTGGCTGGAGATTCTCGGCTGCGGCATGGTGCATCCCAACGTGCTGCGCAACTGCGGCCTCGATCCCGACGAGTATCAGGGCTTTGCCTGGGGCATGGGCATCGACCGCATCGCCATGCTCAAATACGGCATGTCGGATCTGCGCGCCTTCTTCGAGGCCGACGTGCGCTGGCTCGCCCATTACGGCTTCAAGCCGCTCGATTTCCCGACGCTGGCCGCGGGCTTGAGCGGATGAACGGGGAGATCGCGCGATGATCATCTCGACCATACAAGCCGTGGACCGCATGTTGTTCCACGCGATGACGCGCGGCTGGCCGAAAGAGCGCATCGCGCACTACACCGAGCACCTTGCGGTGGACGGCGAAGGCACGCTCGGCCCCAATCCCATCCGCGTCAGCTTTGGGGTCCTCGACAACAAGGCCGGCGGCCTTCTCACCCACACCTCGATGATGATCGCGGCGCTCGGCGTGTCCGCGCCGGTGGTCGCCGACAATCATTTCGAACAAGGCGTGATCGTGCTCGAGATCATGCTGTATCTCCTGGTGGCTTTGGGCTGTCTGCGCTGCCTCTCCATGTTCCATCGCGATGAGACGCGGCCCCTGGAACAGGTCGCGCTCGAGGAACTCATCATCCGGCGCGAGCTGTTCAAATGGTGCAATCATGGCGCCATTCTTCTGACCATCCTGGTCTTCATCAGTCTGCCGCTGCTCTATCTCTACGTGCCCGAGAAAGGAGTGGGGCTTTGATGAAATTCACCCTCTCCTGGCTGAAAGAGCATCTCGACACCGACGTCCGCTCGGCGAGATCGCCGACAAGCTCACCATGATCGGGCTCGAGGTCGAGCACATCGAGGACAAGGCGAAGCTGCTCGCGCCCTTCGTCATCGCCCAGGTGATCTCCGCCGAGCAGCATCCGAATGCCGACCGGCTGCGCGTCTGCATGGTCGATACCGGCGACGGCAAGCCGATCCAGGTCGTGTGCGGCGCGCCGAATGCGCGCGCCGGCATGACCAGCGTGTTCTCGCCGCCCGGCACCTTCATTCCCGGCAAGAACATCACGCTCGGCATCGGCACCATCCGCGGCGTCGAAAGCCGCGGCATGCTGGTGTCGGAGGCCGAGCTACAGATCTCCGACGATCACGACGGCATCATCGAGCTGCCGGCCGATGCGCCGGTCGGCGAAAGCTTTCGCGCAATGGGCCGCAGCTCGGCGATCCGGTGATCGAGATCAATCTGACGCCGAACCGGCCCGACTGCACCGGCGTGCACGGCATCGCCCGCGATCTCGCCGCCGCCGACATGGGCAAGTTCAAGGATCCCGCGATCAAGCCGGTCAAGGGCGAGTTCCCCTGCCCGGTGAAGGTGACGCTCGATTTCGGCGCGACGCCGTCGCTGTGCCCGGCCTTCGCGCTGCGGCTGGTGCGCGGCGTCAAGAACGGCCCGTCGCCGGATTGGCTGCAGAAGCGGCTGACCGCGATCGGGCTGCGGCCGATCAATGCGCTGGTCGATATCACCAACTTCATCACCTTCGACCGCGGCCGGCCGCTGCATGTGTTCGACGCCGCAAAAGTCGAAGGGCAATCTCACCGTGCGCCGCGCGCGCGACCGGCGAGAACCTGCTGGCGCTCGACGGCAAGACCTACACGCTCGACGATACGATCTGCGTGATCGCCGACGACACCGGCGTCGAATCGCTCGCCGGCATCATGGGCGGCGAAGCCTCCGGCTGCGACGAGACGACCACCGACGTGCTGATCGAATCGGCGCTGTGGGAACCGATCAACATCGCGCAGACCGGCCGCAAGCTCGGCATCAATTCCGACGCGCGCTATCGCTTCGAGCGCGGCGTCGATCCGGCCTTCATGGTGCCGGGCCTCGAGCATGGCGACCCAGATGGTGACTGGAGCTGTGCGGCGGCACGCCGTCGGAGATCATCGTCGCCGGCGAACGCCGAACCGCCGGAAAAGATCATCGATTTCCCGCTGTCCGAGCTCGAGCGTCTCGCCGGCCTCGACGTGCCGCTTAGCCGAGATGCGGCGCATGCTCAACCATCTCGGCTTCTTCGTCGCCGGCCAAGGCGAGCGCGTGAAGATCGCGGTGCCGTCATGGCGCCCGGACGTCGAGGGCAAGGCCGATATCGTCGAGGAAGTCGTGCGCATCGTCGGCGTCGATAAAGTGCCGCTGACGCCGTTTCCGCGCGGCGACACGCCACGCAAGCCGGTGCTGACCCCGATCCAGGTGCGCACCCGCAACGCCAAGCGCGCGCTCGCCGCGCGCGGCATGGTCGAGGCGGTGACGTGGTCGTTCATCGCAAAGCCGCAGGCCGAATTGTTCGGCGGCGGCCAGCCCGAGCTCGCGCTCGCCAATCCGATCGCGGCCGATCTTTCCGACATGCGGCCGAGCCTCATTCCGGGCCTCGTCGGCGCGGCGCGGCGCAACACCGACCGCGGCTTTCCCGATGTCGGCCTGTTCGAGGTCGGGCAGATCTTCCGCGGCGACCGGCCGGAGGATCAGTTCACCGCGGCGGCCGGCGTCCGCCGCGCACTGGCGAAGCCGTCCGGCATCGGCCGCCATTGGGCAAAGCGCGAGCTCAACGACGAGGTCGACGCCTTCGACGCCAAGGCCGATGCGCTCGCCGTGCTGATCGCGGCCGGGGCGCCGATGCAGGCGCTGCAGGTCGTGCCGGGCGGGCCGGCGTGGCTGCATCCCGGCCGCTCGCGGCACCATCCAGATCGGGCCGCAAAACGTGCTCGGCTATTTCGGCGAATTGCACCCGAGCGCGCTGGAAAAGCTCGACGCCGAAGGCCCGCTGGTCGCTTTCGAGGTGATCCTGGAACACATCCCCGAGCCAAAGGCGAAAGCCGACGCGCGCCAAGCCCGCGCTCGAACTGTCGCCGTTCCAGCCGGTGGAGCGCGATTTCGCTTTCGTCGTCGAACGCAATGTGAAGGCCGCC
This sequence comes from uncultured Alphaproteobacteria bacterium, assembly GCA_963761185.1. Classification (GTDB taxonomy): domain Bacteria; phylum Pseudomonadota; class Alphaproteobacteria; order Rhizobiales; family Xanthobacteraceae; genus BOG-931. Next base: position 483,195 of record CAVXFY010000009.1, on the reverse strand, counting down.
GATATCGTGCGCGCCGCGCAGTCGGTCGACCGCAAGCTCATTACGGGCGTCAGCGTCTTCGACGTCTACGAGGGCAAGGGCATCGAGCCCGGCAAGAAGTCGATCGCCATCGCGGTGACGCTGCAGCCGCGCGACAAGACCATGACCGACGCCGAGATCGAAGCGCTGGCACAAAAGATCGTCGCCGAAGTCGGCAAGCGCACCGGCGGCGTGCTGCGGGCGTAATTTGCGTGCCGAACTCTAGGAGCGCAGGGCCCGTCTATGCACTCTCACGAACGCGCCCGAACGGCCGGCTATTCGCGGCAAACGCCGCGCCGCTTCAGCGCTCAGTGCCCATGATATTGGGCGTGCCGGTGTAACCTGACGTGCCGCGATATTGCGGCGCGCTCTCGCCATAGCGCGGCGCGCGGCGCTCGGCTTTGGTGCGCTTACTTTTTTGCCTGCCCGGTGTGTCGGTGTCGGTATCGCTCGCCATCGGCGTTGCCGGCCGGAGTCCGCCCACGGCCCGCAACGCCGCGTCGGCGGCGCGCTCGCCGGATTCCCAGGCGCCGCCGACCGTACCCCACAAAGTTTCGTGCGCGGCCTCGCCGGCGTACCAGACATTGTTCGAATAGGTGATCGGCCCGAGCAATTGCTTGCGCGCGAATTGGCTGCCCGGCACCGCGGCCGACCAGGCGCCGAGCGTATAGGGATCGCTGTTCCAGCGCGTGGCAGCTTTGCGGCCGATCGCGTTTTTGATCTCGGTGCCGTAAAGGTTCGCGAGCCAATCGCTGGCGAAGGCGAACATCTCGGCTTCGCCTTTCGCCGAAAGGTCATGGCCGAACGATCCCGCGACATCGATGACGCAGAGCGGCGTGCCGGAAATATTGGCGAGCAGCGCCGCGGTGCGGGTGTCGCTGGATTTCTCGAACACCAGATCGTCGCTGTCGAGCCCGAGCGGATTGCCTTTGAGCTCGAGCGCGATGTGGTCGTAGCTGCCGAGCGCCATGCGGCCGAAGGCATCGAACTGATGATGCTCGAGATCGGGGGTGAATTTCAGGCCGCCGGACGAAATGACGTTGGTAGGAACGGTGACGATCGCGGTGCGAGCGTTGATCGTGCCCTTCGGCGTCACCACTGAAACGCCGCCGCGCGTATCGATCGATGTCGCTGGCGTCGACAGTTGCACTGTGAGACCTTGCGCCAGCGAGGTGAGCAGCGTGCCGAGGCCTTGTTTGGCAAAGGCCGCCGTCTTGCGTTCGGCCGCCTTGGCGAAATCGAATGCCGACACCTGCGCCAGATCCCGCGCGCAATTATACGGGCCGAGCACGAATTCAACGGTCGGTTTCCAATCGCCGAGGTCGGCCGGCATCGCCTGTTCGCAGGGCGCATCAGTTTTGCGCGCGATATCGTCGATGGCGCGCGTGGCGCGGACCTGCGCCGAGAGAAAATCCTCGAGCTCGCCTTCGCGCGCGAAGCGGCGGCCGACGCGCACTTTCTGGCTGCGCGGCGCCGGATAAATGTCGCTGCGGTTCGGTGCCAGTTTCGTCAGCGCGTTCGAGTCCGGCAAGTAGAGCCAATGCGCGCCGCGATCGTAGGGCACGCCGAACGTGGTCATGTCGGTGATGCAGCGGCCGCCGATATGGTCGGTCGCTTCGATCAAGACATAGCGGCGCCCGGCGGCGGCGATCTTGCGCGCGGCGGCGATGCCGGCTGCGCCGGCGCCGACGATCACGGCATCGACCGGGCTGGACGTCGGCGCGGTCGCCGCCAATACGGGATTACCTATCGGCAACACCTGACGTGCGGCAAATGCGGCCGAAGCGGCGAGGAGAGAACGTCGGCTCAATCGCGGCATGTTGAATAGCGACATGCTTTGTCGCGCTATGCTTTCCAAATGCTGAACAACGCGGCCGCACATTGCCCGAACCGCGGCTGGCGCGCAATTCCAGAACGGCGTTGCGCAGGCCCCGTGAACGAAATCGCAACGGAGTTCGGTTAAATTGCGACAAGAAAAGATGCGGTCAAACCGCGCGCGCGCATGATCCGGAAAAGTCGGCACCGGTTTTCCGCAAAGATCATGCTCAAACAGCATGATCCGGAAAAGTGGATACCGGTTTTCCGAAAAGATCATGCTCAAACAGCATGATCCGGAAAAGTGGATACCGGTTTTCCGAAAAGATCATGCTCAGAGAAGGCTGGGAGGCCACCATGAGCAGGATGCTCGATGGCGTTGGGCGTTTGATCGCCCGTTATTTGCAAAAGCCCATTGCGGGCTACGAGCCGTTTACCCCGAGCGATCCCGAGGCGCTGCGCCAATCGCTGCAGCCGGGCGACGTGCTTCTCGTCGAAGGCAACAATCACGTTTCTGGCGTCATCAAATACCTTACGCAATCGACCTGGTCGCATTCGGCGCTCTATGTCGGGCCGCTCGACGGCCGCGTCAGCGAGGACGGCGAGCCGCATGTGCTGATCGAGGCCAATCTCGGCGAGGGCGTCGTCTCGGCGCCGCTGTCGAAATACACACCGTTCCACACGCGCATCTGCCGGCCGGTCGGCCTGGTCGAAGAGGATTGCACAGCGGTGTGCGCCTATGCGGTCGCCCGCATCGGCTTTGCCTACGATCTGAAAAACATCGTCGACCTGCTGCGTTATCTGTTTCCGCTGCCGGTGCCGCAACGCTGGCGGCGGCGCTTGATTTCGCTCGGCTCCGGCGATCCGAGCCGGCTGATCTGCTCGGCGCTGATCGCCGACGCGTTCACGACGGTGCGTTATCCGATCCTGCCGAAGATCAAGCTCGCTGGCAGCCAGCTGGCGCGCGAAGAGATTTTGGAGATCCGCCACTCGTCGCTCTATTGCCCGCGCGACTTCGATATTTCGCCCTATTTCAACGTGGTCAAGCCGACCATCGTACGCGGCTTCGACTATAAGCGGCTGCAATGGGCGGACCGGTCGCGCGACGCCGAGGACTCGGCCATCCCGCTGGTGCCGGAAGCGGCGGAAGACGAAGTCGAGGCGATGGTGGCGTGACCACGTTGAGACAGCGCTGGCGGCAGCGCTAAGTCACGATTGATCGCATGCCCACCATTTTGCCTGAGAGGAATTTGAACTCAAGGACGACCCATAGGGCGTTCGCCCTATGGGTCGCCGCCAAAGGCGGTGCGCTTCGCGCATCCTGACCTGGCCCAGACAGATCCGAGACGGCGGCTTGAGTAAAGGCGAGGGGTCTCCGAAGCTGAGAGTTGCAAATCAACCAACCTCAGGAGACCCCCCATGCAGGTTTTTGACCTGCCGGAACAGATTATCCGAAACGGCCAGGTGGCGTCGCGTCTTCTTGCCGCGAAGACCACAGATATCGAAGCGGCGAGAAGACGCTATGCGGTGGCGCGCTGGCGCCGGGCTATGGCCGATGGGCTCACGGCAGAACAAGCCGCCAGAGCCGTCGGCATCGCGCGCGCCAATCTCTATCGCTGGGAACAGCGCGCCGAACCGCGCAGCCGGCGTCCGCACGCGCTGCGCCAGCCGACGTGGCCGCGTGCTCTTGTCATCGCGGTCGAGAAGCTGCGCGCCGACAATCCGATGTGGGGCAAGCGCAAGCTCGCAGCGCTACTGCGCCGTCAAGGCTGCACCGCCTCGATCTCAACCATCGGACGCATCCTCAAAAAGCTTATGGACCAAGGCCGTGTCACCCCCATCCCGACGCTCCGCCGCAAACCGGGCGGCCGGCGCTTTCGCTTTACTGCCGGCGAGCGCTACGCCAAGCGTCTGCCCAAAGGGCTCAAGCCGCAACGGCCCGGCGACATCGTCCAGATCGATACGCTCTTCATCAACATCGCCTCCGACAAAGCCATCAAGCACTTCACCGCCTACGATCCGGTCGCCAAATGGACCTTCGGCCATGTCGCCAGATTTGCCAAAGCCGCGGCCGCAAAGGCTCTCCTCGACAAGCTCATCGCCGAGGCGCCATTCCCAATCCGCGGCATCCAAGTCGACGGCGGCAGCGAGTTTCGCGCCGAGTTCGAGAAAGCCTGCGCCGATAAAGGCCTCGCCCTCTTCGTCTTGCCGCCGAAAAGCCCCAAGCTCAATGGGGCCGTCGAACGCGCCCAAGGCTCATGGCGCTACGAGTTCTATCAAACCTACGAACTGCCCGAGCGCCTCGATGAGCTGCAGCCCCTCGTCGACGCCTTCGCCTATCACTTCAATCACCACAGGCCTCACCAAGCTCTTGGCGATCGCACCCCGGCAGAGTATCTCGCTGGTATCAGTCAGGAGACCGCGCCGTCTCATATGTGCTGAACCCGGTCATTGACTTCGAATTCCTCTCAGGCACCCTGTGGCCGTGCAATCAATGGCTAAATCTGCCTCGCGGCAGTCCACATCTGCAGTGCGATTTAAGCGAAAATCCATCCGCCAGCTTCCCTTGTACTTTCCAGCCGCCGTCGCTACCTCTGCCGCGAGGTAGAGGCCCCCATGATCGACGCCGTCGTCAATTCGATTACCCAGATGTTCGCGCCGCCGCTGCGCGCGGTGCTGTGGCGGTCGATCGGGCTGGCGCTGGCGCTCATCGTCGTCGCCGGCATCGCGCTCGAACGCATCATCGTCTGGCTGCTCGGCGCCGGCAGCACGACGGTGGAAACTACGCTCGGCGCGCAGGCGCATGGCCCGGTGACGGCGCTGGCGTGGTTGTTGTCGTTTGCCGCAGGCCTCGGCATCGTCGTCGGCAGCGTCATGCTGATGCCGGCGGTGACGGCCGTGGTCGGCAGCTTCTTCGCCGACCGCATCGGCGACGAGGTCGAGCGCGAATATTATCCGGCCGATCCGCCGGGCAAGGCGCTGCCGCTGACGCTTGCGCTGTGGGAAGGCTTCAAGACCGCGCTGTTTGCCGTCCTGATCTATCTCGTCGCCGCGCCGTTCATTCTGCTGGCCGGTTTCGGCGCGGTGATTTTCTTTCTCGCCACCGCCTACATTCTCGGCCGCGAATATTTCGAGCTTGCTGCGATGCGCTTCCGGCCGCCGGCCGAGGCCAAGCTGCTACGCAAGCGCAATGCCGCGCTGGTTTATGTCGGCGGCCTGTTCATCACCGCCTTCGTCTCGATCCCGATCGTCAATCTCGCGACGCCGATCGTCGCCATGGCGCTGATGGTGCATCTGCACAAGCGCGTGAGCGCGAAGTCGATGGTGACGGCCTGACGCCGCGTCAGCGCCACACCTCGTCGGCCACTTCAACGACCATGCGCAGCTTGGCCCATTGCTCCTCTTCGGCAAGGACATTGCCCTCTTCGGTGGAGGCAAAGCCGCATTGCGGCGAGAGACAGAGCTGATCGAGGCTTGCGAATTTGGTCGCTTCCTCGATGCGGCGCTTGACGTCGCCTTTCTTCTCGAGCGAGCCGGACTTCGTCGTGATCAGGCCGAGCACGACGATCTTGTTGCCCTTCGGCAGGAATCGCAGCGGTTCGAAGCCGCCGGCGCGCGACGAATCGTATTCGAGGAAATAGCCGTCGTAATTGAGCTTGCCGAGCATGATCTCGGCGACCGGCTCGTAGCCGCCCTCGGAAATCCAGGTCGAGCGGAAATTGCCGCGGCAGACATGCGTGGTGATCACCATGTCGGCAGGCTTGCCTTCGAGCGCCATGTTGATGACGCGGGCATAGTCCTCTTGCAACCGCTCGGCGTTAAGCCCGCGGTCGCGCGCCTTTTTCAGCTCGGCCGGCGAGCACAGATAGGCCCAGGCGGTGTCGTCGAACTGCAGATAGCGGCAGCCGGCATCGTAGAAGCCGCGGATTGCCTGCTTATAGGTCTTCGCCAGATCGTCGAAGATGGCGCCGCGGTCGGCATAGTCCTTGGTGGTGATGGCGCTCGGCTCGAGCCGGAAGTGCAGCGTCGCCGGGCTCGGGATGCACATTTTCGGCGTGACGCGCGTATGCGCCTTGAGAAACTTGAAATGCTCCAGCATCGGGTGCGTGGTGAAGCCGAGCCTGCCGGTGATGCGGGGGGTCAGATGCCGCGTCTGCACGCCCTGGAATTGGATGCCGTGATCGATCTCGTGGATCTCGACGCCGTCGAGCATGCCGTAGAAATCGAAGTGCCACCAGGAGCGGCGGAATTCGCCGTCGGTCGCGAGCTTTAAGCCCACCTCTTCCTGCTTCTTGATGATCTTCTCGATCTCGCGGTCCTCGACCGCGGTGAGCGCTGCCGCGGTGATCTCGCCCTTCTCGCGCTTGGCGCGGGCTTCCTTCAACGGCGCGGTGCGCAACAGGCTGCCGACCACGTCGGCGCGAAACGGCGGCTTGCTTCTCATCATTGGGGCGTTCCTCCGGCAAAATTGTTGACGCCTAACAAGCCGGAGGCGGGGCTTTCGTCAACTGGAAATCGCCAACGCATATCGTAGGTTGGGCCGCGGCCCATAAAACGTAAAGGTGCGCCTCACACCTCGATCGTCACTTTGCCGTCGACCACTTCCACCGGATAGGTCCTGATCGGTACCATGCAGGGCGGCGACACCACTTCGCCGGTGCGGATATTGAACTGGCCGTTGTGGAAGTTGCACTCGACGACGTCGTCCTCGATATAGCCTTCCGACAGCGAGCCCGGCCCGTGGGTGCAGGTGTCGTCGGTGACGAAAAACCGGCCGTCGACGTTGAAGACCGCGAGCACCAGGTCGTCGATTTCGACCTTCAGCGCGGCTCCGGGCGCGACCTCGTCGGTGCTGCAGAGATCGATACGTTTTGCGGACATGAGGGGCAGTCTCGTCTGCTATGCAATTTGCCGTTGCCGGGCTTGCTGGGGTTTGTCGGGCGCCCTTATACAAGACGCGGCCAATAATGAAATATTTTTAGGCCCCGGCTATAGTGCGGGCCGGCGGATCAGGAGTGTGGCTCATGGACAGTGAATCGGCCCGGATGGCCTCAGCGGCCCAGGCCAAATTCCGCATCGACCGGCCGAATTCGCAAGCCCGCGCCGTCAAGGTGATCGCGCTCGATCCGCCGACCGAGCGGGTGGTCAAGGAGCTCGCGAAGGCGCAATGGCAGCGCGCGATCTTCCTCACGGCAACGGCCTTTTCCGGCGCGCCGGCGCAGGGCAAGCCGTTTTCCATGAACGGCTGGCTCAACGATCTCGCCGGCCGCACCAAGGATCTGGTCGACGAAGTGAACTCAGCCGATCTCGTGGTCATGGTCGCGACCACGGGCGAAAACGCCGCGGCCGCCGCCATTATCAGCGAAGCCTGCAGCGTCAAGCATGTGATGACCACGGCGCTGATCCTCGGCGGCGCGACCTCGAGCGACGAGACCATGTCGAAGATGCTCGCGCAGCTGCGCCCGCACGCCATGATGCTGGTGATCGCCAGCGCCGACGAATACATCAAGGACATGCTCACGGCGCTGCGCGCGTAGGAGCGGCCTCTCACCGCGGGCGAGAGCGGAAGTCATGGAGTCCCGATGAAATTTACCGGTGAGGTGACGGTCAAGGTGCCGCGCGCCGACGTCTACAAGGCGCTGCGCGACGCGCGCATGCTGGCGTCCTGCGTCGAGGGCGTGCGCGATCTGCAGGAGACCTCGCCCGACCATTATGCGGCGGTGTTCGAGACCAAGGTCGCCTACATGAAATTCAGCTTCAAGGTCGCGGTCGAGGTCACGCGCGCCGAAGAGCCGAGCCTGATCGAGGCCAAGGTCGAAGGCACGCCGCTCGGCATCGTCGGCCGGCTCACGGCGACGTCGCTGACCCGGCTTACCGAGATGGGTGAGGGCACGAGGATCGACTACGAGGTCGAGGCGGCCTTGACCGGCAAGCTCGGCAGTCTCGGCCAGCCAGTGCTGCGCTCCAAGGCCAAGGAGATGGAACGGCAATTTGCCGCGCGGCTCGATGCGGCGTTTGCGGCGCCGGCGGCCTCATGACGAAATAAGCCAAAAGGGCGGGCGCTGCTGCAGCGCCAAGTATTCATTGTTGCGCGGCCACAGCGTGCCTCAGAGAAATTTGAAGTCAAGGATGTGACCGGGTTCAGCACATATGAGACGGCGCGGTCTCCTGACTGATACCAGCGAGATACTCGGCCGGGGTGCGATCGCCAAGAGCTTGGTGAGGCCTGTGGTGATTGAAGTGATAGGCGAAGGCGTCGACGAGGGGCTGCAGCTCATCGAGGCGCTCGGGCAGTTCGTAGGTTTGATAGAACTCGTAGCGCCATGAGCCTTGGGCGCGTTCGACGGCCCCATTGAGCTTGGGGCTTTTCGGCGGCAAGACGAAGAGGGCGAGGCCTTTATCGGCGCAGGCTTTCTCGAACTCGGCGCGAAACTCGCTGCCGCCGTCGACTTGGATGCCGCGGATTGGGAATGGCGCCTCGGCGATGAGCTTGTCGAGGAGAGCCTTTGCGGCCGCGGCTTTGGCAAATCTGGCGACATGGCCGAAGGTCTATTTGGCGACCGGATCGTAGGCGGTGAAGTGCTTGATGGCTTTGTCGGAGGCGATGTTGATGAAGAGCGTATCGATCTGGACGATGTCGCCGGGCCGTTGCGGCTTGAGCCCTTTGGGCAGACGCTTGGCGTAGCGCTCGCCGGCAGTAAAGCGAAAGCGCCGGCCGCCCGGTTTGCGGCGGAGCGTCGGGATGGGGGTGACACGGCCTTGGTCCATAAGCTTTTTGAGGATGCGTCCGATGGTTGAGATCGAGGCGGTGCAGCCTTGACGGCGCAGTAGCGCTGCGAGCTTGCGCTTGCCCCACATCGGATTGTCGGCGCGCAGCTTCTCGACCGCGATGACAAGAGCACGCGGCCACGTCGGCTGGCGCAGCGCGTGCGGACGCCGGCTGCGCGGTTCGGCGCGCTGTTCCCAGCGATAGAGATTGGCGCGCGCGATGCCGACGGCTCTGGCGGCTTGTTCTGCCGTGAGCCCATCGGCCATAGCCCGGCGCCAGCGCGCCACCGCATAGCGTCTTCTCGCCGCTTCGATATCTGTGGTCTTCGCGGCAAGAAGACGCGACGCCACCTGGCCGTTTCGGATAATCTGTTCCGGCAGGTCAAAAACCTGCATGGGGGGTCTCCTGAGGTTGGTTGATTCGCAACTCTCAGCTTCGGAGACCCCTCGCCTTTACTCAAGCCGCCGTCTCGGATCTGTCTGGGCCAGGTCAGGATGCGCGAAGCGCACCGCGTTCCGCGGCGGCCCTTTGGGCCGTCCTTGAGTTCAAATTTCTCTGAGGCAAAATAGCAGCCGTTCAACAATGAACAAATCTGCTGCAGTGCGGCATGTCTTGATCGGCGGCGGTCCTTGCGCGACACGACTGCGTCGTGACCGGCCTGTTTCTTTCCGCTAAACTCTTCGCTAGAGGGTGAAGGCGAGCACGGCGCCGCAGGTTGCGGCGTCGAAGCAGGTTCAACCTGCAACTCGTTGTCAAAATGCTGGGGAGGACGACATGACCCAATTGACCGATGTTTCTAACACCGCAGCCGGCGGCGCGCCGTGGTACAAGTCGCTCACCTCTAGCCAATGGAAGACGCTGATCGCCGCCAATCTCGGCTGGCTGTTCGACGGCTATGAGACCTACGCGCTCATCCTCACCGTCGGTCCGGCGATGCATTCGCTGCTCGAACCCTCGCAATATGCGCAGATGCCCGCTTTCGCCGGCACGGTGATCTCGATCACGCTCTTGGGCTGGGGCATCGGCGGCATTTGCGGCGGCATCTTCGCCGACTATTTCGGCCGCCGCCGCACCATGATCTACGCCATTCTCGCCTATTCGATCATGACCGGGCTCACGGCGTTCTCCTTCAACTGGATTTCGTTTGCGGTGCTGCGCTTTCTGGTCGGCATCGCCATCGGCTCGGAATGGGCGACCGGCTCCTCGATGCTGGCCGAGCTCTGGCCGCAGAATGCGCGCGGCAAGGGCGCCGGCCTGATGCAATGCGGGCTCGGCATCGGCTTCTTCCTCGCCAGTTTCATCTGGCTGTTCGTCTCCGCCTACGGGCCGGATGCCTGGCGCTACATGTTCGTCATCGGCATCCTGCCGGCGCTGCTCACGGTGTGGATCAGAACCTCCATCGAGGAATCGCATGCCTGGCGTGAGGTCGATGCACAGCGCCGCGACGCCCGGGCGCGGAAAGATTTCGGCGCGGCTCTGACGGCGCATGACGTGGCGCTCAACCGCTTCACCGTCGCCGATCTGTTCGTCGATCCGGTGACGCGCACGCGCACCATCCTCGTCTTCCTGATGTCGCTCACGACGACGCTCGCCTGGTGGGGCATCTCGTCCTGGGTGCCGCCCTATATCGCCTCGGTCGCCGCCAAAGCCGGCCTGCCCGGTCCGCAATGGGCGAGCTATGCCGGCATGGCCTATAATTTCGGCGCCATCGCGGGCTATGCGAGCCTGGGCTTCCTCGCCGATCGCTTCGGGCGCAAGCCCGTGGTCATGATTTTCTTCGCCATGGCGTTTGTGATGACGCCGGTGCTGTTCCTGTGGACGCAGGATCTGACGCTGCTGCTCGTGGCTGCGGCGGTGAATGCGTTCTTCACGCTCGGGCAATATTCCTGGATGCCGGTCTGGCTGCCGGAACTGTTCCCGACGCGCTCGCGCGCCACGGGGCTCGCGTTCACCTTCAACGCGCCGCGCTTCATCGCCTTTCTCGGGCCGCTTTATGCCGGCGTTCTGATCGCGCAATTCGGCGGCTTTTCCCGCGCCGCGATGACGATTGCCTGCATCTACGCGCTCGGCTTCATTGTGACGCCGTTCCTGCCCGAGACCAACGGCAAGCCGCTGCCGACGTAGCGCCGCGTGCTCCCTCTCCCCGCACGCGGGGAGAGGGTCGGGGTGAGGGGGCCTCTCCGCTGGGTGCGAATTTGCGGTGCGCTACATCGCGACCACACTTAGCCGTCATGGCCGGACTTGTTGCGGCCATCCACGACTTAACGGCCGCGAAACCGAAAGACGTGGATGCCCGCGACAAGCGCGGGCATGACGAGTGAGGAACCGCCTTCGCGCTGTCCACACGCTGTGGATTTTTCCCGATTGTGTTTTGACTCCGCCCCGTCGCGCGCGGAGCATCGTCTCATGGAGCGACTCGATCACACGCGCACCGTCGCCGCGGCGCTTGTGCATTTAGGCGACGCCGGCTCAGGAGACGCCGGCCTGTCGCACAAAGTCGACACGCTGGTCGATGCTTATCTCGTGACGTTCAGTGCCAGCGCCCGGCAGACGGCGGCCATGCGCAAGATCCTCGCCGACGAGTTCCTCGGCCTCGCTCCATTCACCGAGCTGAGCTACCGCATCTGGCGCCGCATCATGCGCGAGGACACCGATCTGCCGGAGCCGCTACTGCGCGTGGCGAGCGACCTGCTGCTGCCGGAGCTGGAATTTCCGCCGCCCGCGCCTTTCATCCCGCAACGCGCTGTTGCGGCGCCCCCGCCGCGCGCTGCCGCCAAAGCGCCGCGCTCGTTCTTCGGCTGGCGGTAATAGCCGGTAGCAACCATTAAACGGTGCGCGGTGTTTCAGTCCATGGCGTACCGCGGTGGACGACAGTATTGGCGTAGATCAGAAGCTTTCTGGCGCAGGCGATGAGGGCCGCGTTGTGAGCTTTTCCCCTCGCGATGAGGCGCTTGTAGAGATCGACCAAAGCTTTGTTCCAGCGGAAGGCGGCCGGCAGCGCCGCGGCGAACAGCGAGCGGCGCAGACGTCCCCGTCCGCCGGCGATATGCCGTTGACCCTTATGCTTTCCGCTGTCGTCGTCGTAGGGCGCGAGACCGGCCAGCGCGGCAACTTCCTCGCGGCTGATGCGGCCGAGTTCGGGCATGCGGACGATGAGAGCGATAGCGGTACGCTCACCCAGGCCGGGGATGCTTAGCACCAGGTCGAAACGGCGGGCGAGGTCATGATAACGGCGCAGCGCTGAGACGATGCGCAGCAGTTCGGCCGATCGTCGCACCTTCAAGCGGGCGATGTCGGCCACGACCATGCGACGTAGCCGCAGATCCCCGACGTGCTCGAGCCGGACCTTGAGGCGGGCGATGTCCTCTTCGATCTGTTCGACGAAGGTCAGATGGTGCGCCAACTTTGCCAAACGTTCGTCCGGCTCGATGCGTGGCCGCTCGATCGTTGCCGCGCAGGCGGCGATGAGAGCCGCATCGAGCTTGTCGTTCTTGGCCCGGCGCAGATGCACGCGCGCATAGGCTTTGACCTGGATCGGCTGCAGCATCAGAACCACGAAGCCCTTGTCCCGCAAATAGCCGACTACACCGCTTTCGTAACCGCCGCTGGCTTCGATGCCGACCCGCGTGACCCCAGCCCGAGAGAGATCGGCCGCGAGACGCCGCCAACCGAACACTGCGTTGTCGACTTGCCAGCGCTCGGTCCTACCGTGAACCGCGATGTCGAGTTTGGCTTTCGATGTATCGATTCCTGCCGTTGTGCTATTCTGCGTCATCTTCGTCGACCCCGCCTTGTTGAGCGAACCATGAGTTCCGGCAACCATCCGGGTCCGATGAAGGCGCTGACGCGATCACGCTACGGGGCAGCAACAAAACTGCTCAGGGTGGATTCGATCCGATCGCCAGCCGCTCTGCCGCGGATGGCCGTCCGCGGCAGAGCATTCCTTTCGGAACACCCCGACAATAATTGTTTTCGCTATGACAAGGGCGGATTAGCCAAAGGCGTAATCCGCCGCCTCGTCGATTGAATGGCGGATTACGCTTCGCAAATCCGCCCTACGTGTTAATCGCCTTCTCGACAAACCTCACTTCAAACTCTGGAAAAATAGGCGAGTTATCTAAGTGTCGAGGAACGCCATATGCGGTCATGGCTTTCTTCAATATGTTCTTTAGCCCTTCGTATTCTTCCGAAGAGTTTGGCGCACCTGTGACTCTGCTGAGGCCGGATTTCACGGAAGGCTCAAGAATGTCAATCTCAAGAGGCAGGGCGCGATCGTGAGTCTTCCCGTTCCAAGAATATGTGCGCCGTTCCGAGCGGATTACCGCATAAAATTTGAAGGATAGTTGAGTGCTTTCGTACTGAAACGCCAGAATGGGATAGGTATCGTCCCTAAGGTCCGTCACGTGGACGGAGATTCCACGCTGCGGATCGATGGCAACCCGCTTCTCTTGGTCAAAAACAAAATCCATAGCTGGTCCGTTCGCCCCTAACTCGCTCCACAATCAGCGCTCTGTCTTGGAAAGAATTGCAGGAAAATTCCTGCGTCCATGCAGAACGCGCACGATCTGAATTGTCTCGTCTTTTATCCGATAGAATATGACGTATGGGTGGACCAGCGTTGATCGTAATCCCGGCATCAATTCGTCGCGCGCTCTCCATCTGAGAGCGTCCGTGGATAATCGTGCCGCTGCGTCGTTGATATCACGCAAAAGCTTGTCGGCGACTTCAACAGATGCGACTCGCGCGTAATAGCTCCAGACATCGGCCAAATCGCGTTTTGCGCGCGGGGCCCAGACCACATGCCTAAGCTTTGCCGCCATGCTCTCTGTGGATTTGCCGAAGCAGTTCTTCTACATCGAGCGCTTCACCCAACCCGGCATCCAACTCGCGGACCCCGAGCTCGATTTCGGCGCGCAAATTCTTCAGCGCCTCGATGCGCTCTAGAAGTTCTCTGCCGAGCTGTTCCTGCGCCGCCTCCGGAAGGGCGGTCGCTTTATTGATCGCGATTTCTAGCGTCTTGACCATGCTCGAACACTAGCACGTTTTTCCCGACGTTGCCGGTCTTATAGGCGTCGGTCGCCGTTATCATGACTTCTTGACATAAGTCACCATTTCTGTTACATGCGATTGCGAAGGGACCTATATAGCTGTTGACACTATTTTCCGTTGATATATAATGGTTTTTAGAAGATTCGACGGAAACATGGGCGCTTGACAAATGCTTAAGTCATTCAAAACACTAGCGGAATTGAGTAACGATTTCCGTGACTACAAAGTAGCGCTAAGCCACTTCAAAAGTATCCGATGGCGTGACGGCGAGTTCTGCCCGCACTGCGGCCATGACAAGGTTTATGGCCTCAAACGGGAGAACATTTATCGCTGTGCTCAATGCCGAAAAAACTTCTCGATCGTGGTCGGGACGATCTTCGAAAATTCAAAGTTGCCGTTGCGCGTTTGGTTCGGCGCGATCTGGCTTTTGACTAATCATCCGAAGGGTATCGCCTCGACGACGCTCGCCCGCGATCTCGGCATCACGCAAAAATCGGCGTGGTTTGTTCTGCACCGTTTGCGCCACGCTGCACGCACCGGATCGTTCAATGCGCCGCTCACTGGCACGGTCGAGGTGGACGAAACCTATGTCGGCGGCAAAGGCTACAATCGGCACAAGGCGGATCGCCGGAAGAAAAAGGGCAAAGTAGGCGTTGCCAACAAGACGCCAGTTATTGGTGCCGTATCGCGTGACGGCAAAGTCGCTGCGGAAGTACTGCCCAACGGTTTCAGCACCGAAAAGGCGGCGGAGTTCATCCGTGAAGTTGCGCCCAATGCTGAGCGGCTCGTTACGGACGCACATCCGGCCTATCAGGCAATGTATGGCGTACCGCCACATGAAATTATCAACCATCACGCTGGCGAGTATGTACGCGGCGACGTTCACACCAACTCGATTGAAAGCGTTTGGGCTCTTCTAAAGAGGCAAATCGTCGGTACGCATCACTGGGTATCGCCGAAGCATCTGCAGCAGTATGTTTCCGAAATGGCATGGCGCACGAATCGCCGTGCCATGATGGCAGAGCAGCGCGTCAACGCATTGTTCCGGGCCGTCGATGGTCGGCTGACATACAAGGCGCTGATTGCATGACAAAGGGCGCAAAACACCCTTCGCCGTTCAAGATCAAAATGGGCTTCGACGAAGCGCTAGAGCGCTTCATTCGCACCGATCCGCGTGAAGTCGAGGAAGTAATTAAGCGGTCGAAAACAAAAAAGCCGCCGGGCACAAAGCGCAAGGCAAAAGTGTCCGGCGGTACCTCTCAGTCGGAAACCGTTGTTGACTTACGCCGCAGGCGGATGCGGAAGCGCAACACCGGAGTCTGATTGACGTTGCGGCCATCGCCGCCAGTGCCCGCGCACGTGTTGGATAACTCCATCACGTATGCGGTAGTACGGATCGACCCAAATCAAATGGGCCTCCTTTTGGTTGCGTGGCTCACGGCTGTCCTTCCGGTGCTGTCCTTGGGAAAGGAAGCAGCAACGGTCGGACGGCCGCGAGGCCGTTGATCGGATTACGCACGCAAGCACTTTGCCTGTTTGACTTTTGCCTGGGGGAAGGCTGGTTCCGGGGCGTGTCGCGATGCCGGAATGCCTTAAGGTCAAGGATGGTTCCGCGCATGTCGCGCAGGAATTCCTGCCGAAGAATCGACCTTACGGACGGACCCTAGCACATTTTAGCCGGTGTCAACAGAGATATAGGTCCCGTTGCGAATCTCGCTCACGTAAGGGACGCCATCGCGAGGGTGCTCTCGATTGTGCGGAGCGAGTGCGGTGCCCGCGCGCGGAGCGACACACTCCGCACCCGGGCGGCTTCGGGCATCGACCCGGCCGGCATTATGACCGGCCTGCCAGGTGCTTGGCTTAACTGGCCGCGGAGAGGGCCTCAAGCCTATCCGCTGCCGGGAAGCGCGGCCCGGAGCTGAGTGGTGGCGTTCGGTCGCCTAAACGAGAACCGCGGCGAAGCGTCGAGAGGTGAGCGCGCTGCGATCAGCGCGCATCCGCATCCGTTGATGCGGACGGTAGGATACGCGCCTGTCGGCGCTCCGCCTCCCTCTTTGTTCGTTATGGCGTGATCCTATCAACTAGCGAACAATAACTTGCGCGCCCCGGCGGCGAGCAAGCGACAGCGCGCGGGAAAGAAGATGCGCCGCACCCAAGCGTCACGTCGCGTCCGCCAATTCGAGCGAATCCGCCCGCCTCTGGCTCGCGATCATCGCGGTGCGCAGCAGGAATTGCCGGGCACGCGCGGGGTCCGCCGCCATCGCGCGCAATTCGTCGAGATTACGCTTGCGGGTTTCGGGATCGCGCGCTTCCAGGCGGTTCTTGTTGGCGATCGATTGCTCCTGGACGAATTCGACGGCGACGGTGCGGCGCTGCAGATCGTAGAGATCGAGGAGCTTGTCGGATTCCTTATCGAGCACCACGCGGGCGAGCTTGTCCGACAGATTCACCGCGTCCTGGATGCCGCCGTTGAGCCCCATGCCGCCGATCGGATTATTGACGTGGGCGGAATCGCCGGCGAGCAGCACGCGGCCCTTGCAGAAGGTTTCGGCGACGCGCTGATGCGTGACATAAAGATTGCGATGCACGATCTCGTAGGGCGTGTCGGCGGGGAAGAAGGATTGGATGCGCGCCTGCACGCCGGTGTCGCTCAGGATTTCTTCTTCGGTCAGCGCAGGATTGGCCGGATAGACGGTGCGCCACAGGCCGGGCGGGCCGTCGGCCGAGACCTTGAAGCAATTGCACCATTCGCCCGGGTCGGCGAAATAGCTGCGGTAGCTGTAGCCGCGGTTGGCCGCGAAATCGAACGGCGTGGTCAAGACGATGAAGCGCTCGGGCCAGGTGAAGCCTTCGAACGCGATGTCGGACGCCTTGCGCACGGTGCTGCGGCCGCCTTCGGCGCCGATCAGATAGGCGCCGCTATGCGAGGTGACGCCGGAAGGACCGCGCACCTCGACGCTGACGGAATCGGCGGCCTGGGTCACGCCGGTGACTTCGTGATCGAACAGCACTTCGACGTTCGGCACTTTGTTCAAGCGCTCGAGGAGGAGATTGGACGTCTTGAACTGCTCGCACTGGATGACGAAAGGATGCCGCGTGTCGTCCTTGAGCACGGCGTGATCGAATTCCGCGACCAGTTCCCCGCTCGGGCGATCCCAGAACTGGAAGATCGGCGCCTTAAGCCCGACGCGCGCCATGTCGGCGACAAGCGCGTCGTCGAGCATATCGAGCGTCGCCGGATGCGTCGTCGCCGCGCGCGGATCGGCCTGCGGGCCGCTGTTGAGATCGAACAGCCGCACCGGCACGCCGCGGCGGCCGAGCAGCCACGCGCACAACAGGCCGACCGGCCCGCCGCCTGCGATCAACACTCTGTGGTCGTCGTCACGCGTCACCATTCACTCCACTTTTTCGCATCGTTCACTTTCGCATCCTCGCGCCGGACTATGAACGCTCGTGTGCGTGCCGCCAATGCACGGAGCGTGCCGCAATGCTCAGGGCGCACAGCGCGCGGCGCAGCCATGCTTTTGCGTGGCTCGTGCGTGCGGCATTCGGTCCTGGGCTGGAGAGGTTCGAGACGGCGCTGCCGGCTGCGCCAAGTCACCATTAATTGCACGTCCACTATTTTGCCTGAGAGAAATTCGAACTCAAGGACGACCCATAGGGCGTTTGCCCCTATGGGTCGCCGCTCATAGCGCGTTCACGCGCGTAAACGCGCGATTGGGCGGTGCGCTTCGCGCATCCTTGACTTCGAATTTCTCTCAGGCACGCTGCGGCCGTTCAATCAATGGACAAATCTGCCCCCGGCGAGTTCTCAAGTCACATCAACATATGTGCGACGCTGGTCACTTCCTTGACAGGCCCCGCCGGGACAGCGCAGAACGCCCGCGCATCCCTTCAAGACCTGAGACAAAGCCCCATAAATCATGAGCACTGAACGAAAGCCGGTTGCATTCGGCGACATACGCGGATGGATCAAGGCGCTCGATGCCGCGGGCGAATTGCAGCGCGTCGAGGCCGAGGTCAATTGGGACATCGAGCTCGGCACCATCGCGCGGCTGGCGCAAGGCGCCGGCACCGGGCCCGCCGTGCTGTTCAGCAACATCAAGGACTATGGCGCCAATGCGCGCTGCCGGCAGGTCTTCACCGGCGGTCTGTCGAGCGCGCGCCGCGTCGCCATGATGTTCGGCCTGCCGCCGGATACGCATCCGCGCGAATTGGTGAAGCTCGGCCGCACCGCGCTCAGCGCCAGCGTGCCGCCGAAAGTCGTCGCCACGGGTCCGGTGAAGGAGAACATCGTCAAGGGCGACGATGTGGACCTCTATGAGTTGCCGGTGCCGCAATGGAATCGCCTCGACGGCGGCCGCTACATCATGACTTACGGCGGCGTGGTCACGAAGGATCCCGAAAGCGGCGTGATGAATGTCGGCATCTATCGCGGCATGCTTGGCGGCAAGAACAAGATTCCGATCCTGATGTGGCGCGCCCAGCATATCGGCCACCACGTCACCGCCTGGCAGCAGTTAGGCCATAAGGAAATGCCGATCGCGGTCGCGATCGGCTGGGAGCCGTCGCTCGGCTTTGTCGCCGGCTCCCCGGTGCCGAAAGGCATGTGCGAATATGACGTCATCGGCGCCGTGCGCGGCGCGCCGGTCGATCTCGTCAAATGCGAGACCGTCGATCTGCACGTGCCGGCCACGGCAGAGATCGTGATCGAAGGCTATCTCGGGCTCGATCCGGAAACCTACATGATGGAAGGCCCGTTCGCCGAAGTCACCGGCTATGTCGCCGGCGACAGATCGCCCAAGCCGACAATCCGCGTCACTGCCATCACCCACCGCAAGGATCCGATCTTCCGCGGCACCATCGAAGGCTCGATGCCCGGCTCGTTCTCCGAGAACGGCATGTGCTCCTCGATCATGCGTTCGGCGACGGCGTGGAACGTGCTCGACCGCGCGGGCGTGCCGGGCATCACCGATGTGTGGTGCCCGCCGGTGCAGGCCGGCGTCAATATCGTCGTGCAGATCAAGCAGAGCTATCGCGGCCAGGCCAAGCAAGTGGCGAACGCGCTGTGGGGCTCGTCGGCCGGCCACGTGCGCTACAAGCACGTCACCGTCGTCGACGACGATATCGATATTCATGACTATGCCGCGGTCGATTGGGCGATCGCCTATCGCGTCAATGCCGGCGAGGACGACATCGTCATCATGCCGGCGACGTTCGGTCTGGGTCTCGATCCGTCGACACGCAAGCGCGACCGCAACACCTCGTTGTACGGCACCGGCAAGTGGAACCGCATGCTGATCGACGCCACGATCAATCTCGACCACGATCCCGATCCCGATCTCGGCGGCGCGCGCTTCCCGCCGACGGTGTGGCCGGAGAAGAAAGACCTCGACGCGGTCAAGGCGCGCTGGAACGAATTGGGGTTCGATAAGAAGAAGTGATTTTTCGCACGCGTGCGCGTCGCTTACGGCACCGGCAATTGCGGCTTGTCTTCGGGCACCTGCATGTCGAAGGCCGCGAGCAGAATTGCGGTGTTGGCATACATGCCCATGAGCATGACGAGTTGAACCAATTTCGTCGGCTCGAACAAAGCTTTGACGCGGGCGAAGGCCGCCGACGAGACTTTGTGGTTTTTCAGCACCTGGCGGCCGAGCTCGATGATCGCGGCGTAAGTTTCGTCGAGACCTTGCGTGCTCTTTCGATGCTTGATGATGTCGATGACATCGGCCGGCACGCCGACCTGCAAGGCTTCGGGCTCGTGCGCCGCCCATTCGAATTGGCTGTCCATTTCGCGGGCCACGGTGAGGATCGCGACTTCGCGGACTTTCGGATCGAAACCCGCCTGCTGGCGTAGATACGAGTTCATCGTGTTGTGCGCGTCGACCGTTCCGGTGCTGTAGAGATGAATGCCGGCGGGGCCGCGCAGCCCGACGATAGTCTTGCCCGGCGTCGAGGCGCGGTCATAGGCGCGCTTGCCGGCGTCGTCCAAGTCCTCGCGTTTGGGGAGCGGCAGGCGAAATCCGGATTGCGGGTCGACATCTGACGGCGGCATTTTCTTCCCTTTTTATGTTCGCTTTACGTGAGCGCGAGTGTGCCACACGGCGGTTGCGAGTTCAGCCGATTTACTCGATCATCCGCGGCTTAAAGACAATAGCCCTGCAATCGAGTGGAGACGACGCCCGATGTTCTTCGAAGGTTTCACCAGGAGCGAGATCAAGACGTCTGGCGCCCGCATCGTCACCGCTCAAGGGCGGCAAGGGCCCGCCGCTTCTGCTCATTCATGGCAATCCGTTCAGCCATCTGTCGTGGCAGAAATTCGCGCCGAAGCTGGCGGAGGAATTCACCGTGATCGCCACCGACCTGCGCGGCTACGGCGATTCAGAGAAAGTGCCGGGCGGCGACAATCACGAGAACTATTCGTTCCGCGCCATGGGGCAAGACCAGTTCGAAGTGATGGCAGCGCTCGGCTACGACAAGTTCTACTGCGCTGGCCACGACCGCGGCGCCCGCGTGCTGCATCGCATGTGTCTCGATCACCCGGAGAAGATCGCGCGCGCTGCGATCCTCGACATCGTGCCGCAGCATCACCTCTACAACAATATGAACAAGGCCTGGGCGACGTTTTCATGGCACTGGCTGTTCATGATCCAGCCCTACGATTTTCCCGAACGGCTGATGAGCGCGGAGCCGGATTTCTTCATCGAGAAGAAATTGTCGAAGACCAAGCAAGGCTTGAGCTTCTTCGATCCGGCGGCGATTGCCGAATACAAGCGCTATTTCCGCAATCCGGCGACCGTCCACGCGATGTGCGAAGACTATCGCGCGACCGCCGGCATCGACTTCGAGATGGACACCAAGGATTTCGACGCCGGGAAGAAAGTCACGGTGCCGCTGCTCTTGCTCTGGGGCGCGACTGGCGGCGTCGGCCACAACTCAAAGCCCGCGCCCGGCGAAATCTGGCAGCGCTATGCGTCGGACATCCGCGGCGCCAAGGCGCTGCCGTGCGGACATTATCTCTCCGAGGAAGCGCCGGAGGAGACGTATCGGGAATTGCGCGCGTTCTTTGCCGGCGGCGAGCTTGCCTAGCTCGCTTCCGGCACTGGCTCGGCCAGGAAGTTCTTCATCGCGTACCAGAGCAATTGCCGGTTCTTGCCGAACACTTCGCTGTGCGACGTATTCGGCAGGATCACATATTGCCGGTCGCCGTTCGGCAGTTGGGCGAAAAAGTCGAGGAGGTCCGCGTTGGTCGAATTGCCGTCCCATTCGCCGCGCGTCATCAGCACCGGGCATGTCACTTTGGTCGGATCGACCAGCGGCAGGTTCGCCGCCATGTCGATATAAGTGCCGCTCGGTACCGTGTCGCCGTATTTCATTTCGGCGGCGACGAGCGCATCGGCAACGGCCGGATCGTAAGCGGAAGGATGACCGTCGCGGCTGAAGATCGAATGCACCATGGCGGCGTCGCGCTTGCGCCGCGGGCTCGCGCGCAATTCGGCGAGGTGTTGTTGCCGGCGGCCGATCTCGGCCGCGCCGTTGCCCTTATAGGTGAAGGCGGTGAGGATCAGCCGCTCGACGCGATCCGGCTGCGCCTGCGCAAAGGCGCCGGCCCGAATGGCGCCCGAGGACTTGCCGAAGAAATGATATTTGGCCTGGCCGGTTTCGCGCGCCAGCACGTCCAAAGCCGCGGTGAGGTCGGCGACGCCGCTTGCGATATCGGAATTGCCCGAAGTCACCGTCGAACGGCCGTAGCCTTCGTGATCCATGGTCCAGACATCGAAGCCGTAACGGGCAAAGACATCCATCAGCGAATATTCGCCCTTGCCCGGCACGGTCAGGTCGTAGCTCGACAGCGACGACATCGAGGAGCCATGCACCAGGAACAGCACCGGAAGCGGTTTCGCGCCGGCAGAGGGTGAGCCGACACGCTTGCGGAACATGAACAGCTTCACGTCGCCTTTTTTGGCCCAATATTCGCCGCTCCAGATATTGCCCGCCGCAGCTTCGGCAGTCTGCGCTTGCGCCAGGGTGACGCCACCGAGGAGCCTCGTGCCTATTCCGAGACCGGCTCCCGCGAGCAGGGTGCGTCGTGCGATGGAATATTCATTCATGGTGCTCTCTCAATGCCTTGTCTGGCTTATGGGATCGGAGCGTTTCCTCAACGATTTGCGGCGAGAATAGCAGGCGCCGCAAGATCTGGGCAGACCTGTGCAGCCGGGGGTGTGGCCAAACACCGCGCAAGGCGGCAAGTGTTTAGGTACGAATACGGACCCAAATAGGGGGTGTGAAGTGGAATTGCCGGCCTCGCCCTGCCGCATAACATCTGCTAGTTGGGGCCGGCTCCCGCTGGCGTCCGATTCCGAATTTCGCCCGTCTTTGCGGCACAAATCGATGCGAGTTTCGGCATTCATGAAATGCCAGAGGTTCATGGCACGCCAAAGGTTCATGGAACGCCGAACATTTATGGGACGTCGAAATATGTATGTTGCCGGTGCGATCTTCGACATTCCTAAGCAGGCTTATTGGTTGATCCCGGGAACTTCGAATCCACAGCGTTAGAGTGAAACGAGATTTGTCGATGGATGCGCAAGCAGCCGGTTCCGAGCGCGGTCTTTTGAAGTCGCTGCGCGGCCCCGTGCGCTTCTTCGACCGCAAGATCGGGCTGCGGCGGCTCGGCATCGCCATCAGCCTGACCATGATCGCTGTCGCCGTGATCGTGCTCTATCACATCCTGCGCGATATCGATCCCGACGAACTTGTCGACGCCATCGAGGCGACCGACTGGAAGACGCTGATCATCGCCGGCCTGTTCGTCGTTGCCGGCTATCTGACGCTCACCTTCTACGACCTGTTCGCGCTGCGCACGATCGGCCACTCCGAAGTGCCGTACCGGGTGGCGGCGCTTGCCGGTTTCACCAGCTATGCGGTCGGCCACAATGTCGGCGCCAGCGTCTTCTCCGGCGGCGCGGTGCGCTACCGCATCTATTCGAACTGGGGCCTCTCGGTCATCGAGGTCACCAAGATCTGTTTTGTCGCGGGGCTGACCTTCTGGCTCGGCAACGCCACCGTGCTCGGGCTCGGCGTTCTGCGGGCGCCGCAGGCCGCGCGCGCCATCGATCAATTGCCGCTGTGGTGCAATCGCGTCATGGCGCTGGTGATCCTCACCATGCTGGTCGCCTATGTCGCCTGGGTCTGGGTCAAGCCGCGCGTCATCGGCCGCGAGGGCTGGCAGGTGACGCTGCCCGGCGGCCCGCTGACGCTGCTTCAGATCGCGATCGGCATCATCGATCTCGCCTGCTGCGCGGCGGCGATGTATATGCTGGTGCCCGACGAGCCCAATCTCGGCTTCGTCACGGTGGCGGTGATTTTTGTTGCTGCCACGTTGTTGGGTTTCGCCAGCCACGCGCCCGGCGGTCTCGGCGTGTTCGACGCCGCCATGATGGTGGCGCTGTGGCAGTTCGACAAAGAAGATCTTCTGGCCGGGCTGCTGTTGTTCCGTCTCCTTTATTACATTATCCCCTTCGTGATCTCTCTTGCCGTGCTTGGAATCCGCGAAGCCTTGCTCAGCCGTGCCGCGCGTCGCATAAATCGGGCGTCGCCGCCGCCGTGAGCTTGCGGCAGCATGCCGGATGATGCTGTGTGATCTTGCGTGATCCGCCGGGCAATGCGTTGCCGCGAGGAATTTCATGAGCTTGGCTGAAGAGCGGGCATCGCTTGCAAGCAGACGCTGGCGCGGCGGCCGGCTGGTGATCGCGGCGGCGGCGATCGTGTTCGCAGGTTTGGCGATCGCGGGTGCGCTGCCTCACTCCTACGCGATTGTCGGCTTTGCGATTATCACCGCGGCTGCCGTGCTCGCCGTCCGCACCGGCGAAGGGGAAGAACGCCGCCGCACGCCGATCGCCATTTCCGAGCGCGGCGACGATCTGCTTCGCGCCGTCGTCGCCGGCCTCCCCGATCCGGTCGTTGCGCTCGACCACGATGGCCGGGTCTTGGCGCTCAATGAACGGGCGCGGGCGCTGGCGCCGGCGCTGCGCCAAGGCGAGCCGGTCTCATTTGCGCTGCGCATGCCGGAACTTATCGAAGCCATCGGCCGCGCCGCGGCGCAAGGCGAAGAACAGCGCGTCGTCTATTTCGAACGCGTGCCGCTCGACCGCTGGTTCGAAACCATCGTCATGCCGGTCAGACGCGAAGCCAACGCAACTCGGCCCGATCTGGTGCTGATGACGTTTCACGATCTCACGCCGCTGCGCCGGGTCGAGGAAATGCGCGCCGATTTCGTCGCCAATGCCAGCCACGAATTGCGCACGCCGCTCGCCGCGCTGCTCGGCTTCATCGAGACCCTGCAAGGATCCGCCCGCGAAGACGCCAAGGCGCGGGCGCGCTTCCTCGCGATCATGCAGGAACAGGCGCGCCGCATGGCGCGGCTGATCGACGATCTGTTGTCGTTGTCGCGGATCGAACTCAATGCGCATCGCCGTCCCGACACGCCGGTCGATCTGGTACCGATCGTCCGCCAGGTGGCTGACGGTCTGGAAACACTGGCGCGCGATCGCGGCGTCACCCTTCACATCGACGCGGCGGCCGCCTTGACGGTGCACGGCGATCACGACGAACTGGTCCGCATCTTCGAGAATCTGGTCGAGAACGCGCTGAAATACGGCGCCGCCGGCCGCCGCGTCGATATCAAGATCGGACTGGGCTCATCGACCGACGGCGAGCCGGAAGCGCAAGTCAGCGTGCGCGATTATGGGCCGGGCATCGCCCCGGAACATCTGCCGCGGCTGACCGAGCGCTTCTACCGGGTCGATGTCGGTGAAAGCCGCGCACAGGGTGGAACCGGGCTTGGGCTGGCGCTGGTCAAGCACATCCTTAACCGGCATCGCGGCCGTTTGACCATCGATAGTGCGCCAGGGGCGGGGGCGACGTTCACCGTCCACCTACCCACCGTGCTTCCCGTGCACACGCGATAAATTGTCGCTCTCTCAATAACTTGCTCTGTCATCTGATTGTCATACGCGGCTCATAGAACCGTGATGTGCCGACACTAACGATGCCCACGCTGCGGATACGCCTCTGCTAGGGCCAATCCTTGTACAGCGTGCTTCTCACAGACAGCGAGCTCATCAGAAGCTCCCTAACAGGGACGTTAAGCCGACTTCGACCGGAACTTAGACCGGGACTTAAGACCGGGTTTTGGTCGGCAACCCGCGTCGCCCGAAATTCCACCACAGGAGAGAACAAGTGAAACACATCAGGACATTTGCCGTTGCCGGCTTCCTGGCCGCGGCGATACTGCCCGCCGCCGCCATGGACATTTCCGGCGCCGGCGCCACGTTCCCCTATCCGATCTACGCCAAATGGGCGGACGCATATAAGAAAGAGACCGGCGTCGGTCTCAACTACCAGTCGATCGGTTCCGGCGGCGGCATCAAGCAGATCGAAGCCAGGACCGTCACTTTCGGCGCCAGCGACGCGCCGCTCAAGGGCGACGAACTCGACAAGAACGGCCTCGCGCAATTCCCGATGGTTATGGGCGCCATCGTGCCGGTCGTGAATCTCGATGGCGTCAATGCCGGCGATCTCGTTCTTGATGGGCCGACGCTCGCCAAGATCTATCTCGGCGATATCAAGACTTGGGATGACCCGGCGATCAAGAAGCTCAATCCCAACGCCAAGCTTCCGTCGCAGGCGATTGCCGTCGTGCACCGTTCCGACGGTTCCGGCACCACTTTCAATTTCGCCTATTACCTGGCGCAAGTGAGCCCGGACTGGAACTCCAAGGTCGGCTTCAATACCTCGGTCGAATGGCCGGTCGGCATTGGCGCCAAGGGCAATGAAGGCGTGTCAGCAAATGAGGCCCAGACCAAGGGCTCGATCGGTTATGTCGAGTACGCCTACGCCATGCAGAACAAGCTTGCCTACGTGAAAATGGTCAACAAGGACGGCAAGACCGTTTCGCCGACCAGCGAAGCGATCCAGGCCGCCGCGGCAAATGCTGACTGGAACTCGGTGCCGGGCTACGGCGTGATCCTCGCCAACCAGCCGGGCGCCGGCTCTTGGCCGATGACCGCTGCGACCTTCATCCTCTTCCCCAAGGCGCCGCAGGATCCGGCCGCGGCCACCGAGGCGCTCAAGTTCTTCGCCTGGGCCTATTCCAAGGGCGCCAAGATGGCGGAAGACCTGGTCTACGTCCCGATGCCGCCGAAGGTCGTGAAGGACGTCGAGGCGATGTGGGCGAAGGATATCAAGGACAGTAGCGGCAAGCCGCTCCACGTGACGTCCAATTGATCTAACTGCGTTATGGCAAAGCGCCCGATCCGGGCGCTTTGCCTCTCGTTCATCGGCCGGCCGCAGGGGAGTCTTGCGTGGCGGCCGGTAGTCCGTTTGAGTGGACGCTCCCGATTGTGGGTTTGGAGAGCGTCTTGATGGGTCCCGCGGAGAGCCGGTCCATGGCTGATGTCGCGTTACAAAATGGTGTGCTCGTGACGCAGGAAGCGGTCACGCGTGCCAAGGTGCTCAACCGGCTGCGGCTTGGCGACGAAGCGTTCCGTCATATGACGCGCGCTGCGGCGATGGGCGTGTTGTTGCTGCTTAGCGGCGTTATCTTGTCGCTGCTTATGGGTTCGCTGCCGGCGATCAGGACCTTCGGCTTCGGCTTCCTGGTGAGCCAGAGCTGGAATCCGGTCACCGACAAGTTCGGCGCGCTTCCGGCGATCTACGGCACCGTCGTCACGTCCTTCATTGCCATGCTGATCGCGGTTCCGGTCGGCCTGATGATCGCCTTCTTCCTCACCGAACTGTGCCCGCAATGGCTGCGGCGGCCGATCGGCATCGCGATCGAATTGCTCGCCGGCATCCCGAGCATCATCTACGGCATCTGGGGCCTGTTCGTATTCGCCCCGTTCCTGCAGGAAACGCTGCAGCCCTTCCTGATCAATACGCTCGGCAACGTGCCGGGCATCGGGTCGTTGTTTGCCGGGCCGCCTTACGGCATCGGCATGCTGACCTCGGGACTGATCCTCGCCATCATGGTGCTGCCGTTCGTCACCTCGATCACGCGCGACGTGTTCGAGGCGGTGCCGCCCGTGCTCAAGGAGGCCGCCTATGGCCTTGGCTGCACCACTTGGGAAGTGGTGCGCAATGTCGTCCTGCCCTATACCCGGGTCGGCGTCATCGGCGGCATCATGCTGGCGCTCGGCCGCGCGCTCGGCGAAACCATGGCGGTGACCTTCGTCATCGGCAATGCGCATCGCATTTCGGCCTCCATCCTGGCGCCCGGCACCACCATTTCCGCCACCATCGCCAACGAGTTCACCGAGGCGGTGGGCGATCTCTACACTTCGGCGTTGATCGCGCTCGGCCTGATCCTGTTCGTGATCACTTTCATCGTGCTCGCCATAGCGCGCTATATGCTGATGCGCATTGAACGCCGGATCGGATGACGCCATGCCGGACACAGTCTTACCCTCTCGCTATGCTGGCCGTCGCACCACCAACGTGGTCGCGACGGCGCTGGCTTTGGCTGCAACGGCCGTCGGCCTGGGCTGGCTGGTGCTGATCTTGGGCTCGCTGCTGTGGAAGGGCTTCAGCGGTCTGTCGCTCGCGGTGTTCACGCAAATGACGCCGCCGCCCGGCTCGGCCGGCGGGCTGCTCAATCCGATCGTCGGCAGCCTGATCCTGACCATCATCGCCGTCGTGATCGGCACGCCGATCGGCATCCTCGCCGGCACCTATATGGCCGAATACGGCCGCTACGATAAGCTGACCAGCGTGGTGCGCTTCATCAACGACATCCTGCTCAGCGCGCCGTCGATCGTGATCGGCCTGTTCATCTACGAGGTCATGGTCGCGCCGATGGGGCATTTCTCCGGCTGGGCCGGCGCCGTCGCGCTTGCCGTGCTCGTCATCCCGGTGGTGGTGCGCACGACCGAGGACATGCTGACGCTGGTGCCCAATGCGTTGCGCGAAGCGGCAACCTCCATCGGCCTGCCGCGCTCGCTCACGATCAGGCACATCTGCTATCGCGCCGCGCGCGCCGGCATGGTCACCGGCGTGCTGCTGGCGGTCGCCCGCATCAGCGGCGAAACCGCGCCGCTGCTGTTCACCTCGCTCAACAACCAGTTCTGGAGCACGAACCTCAACGCGCCGGTCTCGAGCCTGCCGGTCGTCATCTTCCAGTTCGCGCTCAGCCCCTACCACGACTGGCAGTCGCTGGCCTGGACCGGCGCCCTTATCATCACGCTGGCCGTGCTCGCGTTGAGCATCAGCGCGCGCGCCCTTGTCGCATCAGGAAAACAGTCATGAGCATGAGCAGCGTTGCTTCAGTCGCCGTTCCCGCCGTCAGTCACGACGCGACCGATCGGGCGAGCCTGACGGAGAAGATCACGATCCGCGATCTCAATTTCTTCTACGGCGAATCGAAAGCGCTGAAATCGATCAGCCTCCCGCTCTACGAAAACAAGGTCACCGCCTTTATCGGCCCCTCGGGCTGCGGCAAATCGACGTTGCTGCGCGTGCTCAACCGCATGTACGACCTTTATCCGCACCAGCGCGCCACCGGCGAAGTCCTGTTCGACGGCGGCAATATCCTGTCGCCGAAGCAGGACCTCAATCTGCTGCGCGCGCGCATCGGCATGGTGTTCCAGAAGCCGACGCCGTTCCCGATGTCGATCTACGAGAACATCGCCTTCGGCATCCGGCTGTACGAGAGGCTGCCGAAATCGGAACTCGACGGCCGCGTGCGAAACCTCGCTGCGGCGCGCGGCGCTGTGGGACGAGGTCAAGGACAAGCTCAACGCCAACGGCCAGAGCCTGTCCGGCGGCCAGCAGCAGCGGCTGTGCATCGCCCGCACCGTCGCGGTGCGGCCGGAAGTGATCCTGTTCGACGAGCCCTGTTCGGCGCTCGATCCGATCTCGACCGCCAAGATCGAGGAACTGATCGACGAGTTGACCGACGACTACACGATCGCGATCGTCACCCACAACATGCAGCAGGCGGCGCGTGTCTCGGAGTTCACCGCCTTCATGTATCTCGGCGAGCTGATCGAGTTCGACTCGACGAGCAAAATGTTCACCGCGCCGCAAGATCAGCGCACGCAAGACTACATCACCGGCCGCTTCGGGTAACAACAGACATGACCGATATCACCACGACCACCAGGGTCGACCACACCACCAAGGCGTTCGATACCGATCTGCAGGAGATCACCCGCAAGGTCGCCGAGATGGGCGGGCTTGCGGAGCGTCAGATCGCCGATTCCGTCCAGGCGCTGGTCGATCGCGATATCGAGCTGGGCGAACGCGTCATCGCCACCGATCCCGCGATCGACGTCATGCAGCGCGAAGTCGAGGAAAAGGCCATCCTCACCATCGCGCGCCGGCAGCCGATGGCGGTCGACCTGCGCGAGATCGTCGGCGCCATGCGCGTCGTGCAACGATCTCGAGCGCATCGGCGACCACGCCAAGCATATCGGCAAGCGCGTCGTCGCGCTCGACGGCGACTTCTATCCGCAGAAGCTGATCCGCGGCGTCGAGCACATGTCGGCGCTCGTGCTCGGCCAGCTCAAGCAGGTGCTCGACGCCTATGCCAGCCGCGATCTGCAAGGCGCGCTCGCGGTGTGGAACGGCGACGAAGAAGTCGACTCGATGTGCACCTCGCTGTTCCGCGAGCTGCTGACTTACATGATGGAAGACCCGCGCAACATCACGTTCTGCATGCATCTGATGTTCTGCGCCAAGGACATCGAGCGCATGGGCGACCACGCCACCAACATCGCCGAGACCGTCTATTACATGATCGAAGGCCGTCCGATTACCGACCAGCGTCCGAAGGGTGACACCACGAGTTTTCCGGCAGCCGCGCTGCAGAAATAGGAGACCGGGATGGGTGCCAACATCCTGATCGTGGAAGACGAGGAGCCGCTGACGACGCTGCTGCGCTACAACCTCGAAGCCGAGGGCTACGAGGTCGACGCCGTTACGCGCGGCGACGACGCCGATACGCGGCTCAAGGAAACCGCGCCGGATCTCGTGGTGCTCGACTGGATGCTGCCCGGCCTGTCCGGCATCGAATTGTGCCGGCGGCTGCGGGCGCGGCCGCAGACGCAGAGCCTGCCGATCATCATGCTCACCGCGCGCGGCGAGGAAAGCGAGCGGGTGCGCGGGCTCGCCACCGGCGCCGACGACTATATCGTCAAGCCGTTCTCGGTGCCGGAACTGCTGGCGCGCGTGCGCGCGCTGTTGCGCCGCGCCAGCCCGGAACGCGTCGCCATGATCCTCAATATCGGCGACCTCGAACTCGACCGCGAGAAGAAGCGCGTGTCGCGCTCGAGCCGCCCGGTCGATCTCGGACCGACCGAATTCCGCCTGCTCGAATTTCTGATGGAACGTCCGGGCCGGGTGTTTTCGCGCGAGCAATTGCTCGACGGCGTCTGGGGCAGCGATGTCTATATCGACGAGCGCACCGTCGACGTGCATGTCGGCCGCCTGCGCAAGGCGCTCAACCGCGGCCATACGACCGATCCGATCCGCACCGTGCGCGGCGCCGGCTATTCGCTGGACGACCGTTTCGGCAAGGCGAGCTGAGCAAAAATCATCCGCTTGTCCCCGCACAAGCGGGGACCCAGTCGACTGGATTCCCGCTTGCGCGGGAATGTGCGGGAAAAGTACCGAACCGTTGTCTGGCCGCTTACCGCGGCGGCCGCTTGTCGCGGCGGCGGTCGCTGGCCGGCTGATAGGCGACGCGCGAGTGATAGGCGCAATAGGGCAGGCCGCCGAGCGTATTGCCGCCGCAGAAGAAAAAGTCGCCGCTGCCGGGATCGCCGACCGGCCAGCGGCAGGTCTGCTCGTTCAATTCAAGAATGGTGCGGCGCTGGCCGATCGGAATGATGTTATCGATCAGTTCCGGTTCGGCTTCCGCTTCGATATCATAAGCATGCGCGAGCGCGGTATTGCCGCGGATCGCCGGCCGCCCGATGCGCAACATGTGCGACGGGGCGCGCGCCTTGCGCTGCCGCGGCGCCGCGCTCGACGTGCTCTTGGCGCGGCCGGAGAGGCCGAGCCGATGCACCTTGCCGATCACCGCGTTGCGGGTGATGCCGCCGAGCTCGGCCGCGATCTGGCTGGCCGAAAGGCCGTCCGACCACAGTTTCTTCAGCAGCTCGACCCGCTCGTCTGTCCACGACATGAGCAAATTCTCCTCACCGGTACGCACTGGGCGTTCGTTCAGTTCTCGTCGGACCGTTGGCGGAATCCATCGCCACGCCAGGCGACGCAAGGCCGCCCAACCCGTACTCAACCAACAAACTCTTTAGATGACTGTCCGCCGCACGATATGTCGTACTTGACAAGAAAAATGCTACAATATGGCGGGACTCCGGCGCAAGAGTTCGCACAAGCCACTTCCACACATTCCTGCTTATATGTGGATGATATGGGTACAAAACGAGTCCGGAGCGGCTAATTATCCTGTGTTGACAGTGGGGCGCGCCGAAATAAAATATGTGTCCGTGCCGCCCGGAGAGGCGGCACATTGCTTTTTTAGCTGCGCAATTGGCCTTTCGGCCGCGCCAATTGCCGCGCAGCGCCGATGGATTTAGCCCGTGACATCGCATCTGTTGCCCACTTACGCGCGCGTCCACCTCGCTTTCGAGCGGGGCGAGGGCGTATGGCTGACGGCGACCAACGGCGACCGCTATCTCGATTTTACCTCCGGCGTCGCCGTCAACGCGCTCGGCCATGCGCATCCGCATCTGGTCGAGGCGCTGACCGCGCAGGCGCAGAAGCTGTGGCACGTCTCCAATCTCTACGAGATTCCGGAAGCCGAGCGCGTAGCGGCGCGGCTGTGCGACGCGAGCTTTGCCGACGTCGTCTTCTTCTGCAATTCCGGCGCCGAGGCGATGGAAGGCGCCATCAAGATGGCGCGCAAATATCATGCGGCGAACGGCGCGCCGGAGCGCTACCGCATCATCACCTTCGAAGGCGCCTTCCACGGCCGCACGCTGGCGACGCTCGCCGCCGGCGGGCAGAAGAAATATCTCGAAGGCTTCGGCCCGGTGGTCGAAGGCTTCGATCAGGTTCCGTTCGGCGACCTCGAGGCCGTCAAGCGGGCGATCGGACCGGAGACGGCCGCGATCCTGATCGAGCCGATCATGGGCGAGGGCGGCGTGCGCGTGGTCGAGCCGTCGTTCCTCAGGGCGCTGCGCGAGCTCTGCGACGAACACGGGCTGCTGCTGGTGTTCGACGAGGTGCAGACCGGCATGGGCCGCACCGGCGATTTGTTCGCGCTATCAGCGCATCGGCGTCACGCCCGACATCATGGGGCTCGCCAAGGCGCTCGGCGGCGGTTTCCCGGTCGGCGCGTTTCTCGGCACCGCCGAGGCGGCGAAGGGCATGACCGCCGGCACGCATGGCTCGACCTTCGGCGGCAATCCGCTGGCCATGAGCGCCGCCAATGCCACGCTCGACGTCATGCTCGAGCCCGGCTTCCTCGAGCGGGTGCAGCGCACCTCGCTGGTGCTCAAGCAGAAACTCGCCGAACTCAAGGACCGCCACCCCTCGATCATTGCCGAAGTGCGCGGCGAAGGCCTGCTGATCGGACTCAAAGCGCTGGTTCCGGTCGGGGAACTCGTCGATGCCTGCCGCGCCGAAAAGATGATCACCGTCTCGGCCGGCGACAATGTCATGCGCCTGCTGCCGCCGCTCATCATCAGCGAGCAGGAAATCGCCGAAGGCGTGACGCGGCTCGATCGCGCCTGCGCAAATCTCAGCCGCGTGCACGCCGCGAAGCCCAAGGCCGAGGCGGCGCAATGAGCGGCGCAATGGGCGACATTCGTCACTTCCTCGACCTCATCGACATTCCCGCCGCCGATCTGCGCCGGATGATCGAAGACGCCCGCGTCATGAAGTCAGAGCGGGCGCAGGCCGATGGCGCGCCCGCCGGCAAGCCTTTGGCCGGCAAGCCTTTGGCCGGCAAGCCTCTCGCCGGCAAGACGCTGGCGATGATTTTCGAAAAGCCGTCGACGCGGACGCGGGTGTCCTTCGAGGTCGCCATGCGGCAGCTCGGCGGCGACGTTCTTCTGCTCACCGCGGAGGAAATGCAGCTCGGCCGCGGCGAGACGCTCGGCGACACCGCGCGCGTCCTGTCGCGCTATATCGATGCCATCATGATCCGCACGCTCAACCCCGATGACGTGGCCGAGCTGGCGCGCCACGCCACGGTGCCGGTGATCAACGGCCTGACGCGGCGCTCGCATCCGTGCCAGGTCATGGCCGATGTCATGACGTTCGAGGAAAAACGCGGCCCGATCCGCGGCCGCACCGTGGCCTGGACCGGCGACGCCAATAATGTGCTGACGTCCTGGATGCACGCCGCCGAGCGCTTCGACTTTCGGCTGCGCGTGGCGTCGCCGCCGGAACTGGCGCCGAAAAAGCCGCTGCTCCAGTGGATAAAGTCCTCCGGCGCCGACATCGGCATCGGGTCCGATCCCGACGAGGCGGTCAAGGGCGCCGATTGCGTGGTCACCGACACCTGGGTGTCGATGGGCGACCGCAACGGGGCGCGCCGGCATAACCTGCTCAAGCGCTACCAGGTCAATGCGCGCCTCATGGCGCGCGCCAAGCCGGACGCGCTGTTCATGCATTGCCTGCCCGCGCATCGCGGCGAGGAAGTCACCGACGAGGTCATGGACGGGCCGCAGTCGGTAGTGTTCGACGAGGCCGAGAACCGCCTGCACGCGCAGAAGGGCATCTTGACCTGGTGCCTGCACGCCGGCGGGCGCTGACAAACGCCGTTTTCCTGACGCGTGTGATCTCTTGTGCGACGCTCGCTCAAGGGCTCACAATTGAACCTCAGACGCCTATATTATGGCGCGATGAACAAGCCCGATCTCGCTATTCCGGTTCGCGAGCCCGATCGCAACGGTCTCGACGACACGATCTTGCCGTTCGCGGTCAAGGCGCTCGACGTGCGCGGCCGCATCGTGCGGCTCGGTCCCGCGGTCGACACCATCCTGAGCAGTCACGATTACCCCGCGCCGGTGGCAAAACTGCTCGGCGAGGCCATCGTGCTGACGGTGATGCTCGGCTCGAGCCTTAAATTCGAGGGCCGCTTCATCCTGCAAACCCAGGGCGATGGCCCGGTGCGTATGCTGGTCGTCGATTTTACGTCGCCCGGAAAGGTGCGGGCCTGCGCGCGCTTCGACGCCGCGCGCGTGGCGGCCGCCATCGCCGCGGGAAAGGCCGATCCGGGCCAGCTGTTAGGCCGCGGCCATCTCGCCATGACCATCGACCAGGGCGCCGAAATGAGCCGTTATCAGGGGCTCGTGGCGCTCGACGGCGGCGACCTCGAACAGGCCGCGCACGAATATTTCCTGCGTTCGGAGCAAATCCCGACGCGCGTGAAGCTCGCCGTCGCCGAGGAATTCCGCGCCGGCGACAACGGTCCGCGGCGGCATTGGCGCGCCGGCGGCATCATGCTCCAATTCCTGCCCAATTCGACGGAACGCACGCGGCAGGCCGATCTCGATCCCGGCGACGCGCCGCCGGGCACGGCCCCGCATGTGATCGCCGAGGATGACGCCTGGGTCGAAGGCCGTTCGCTGATCGAGACCGTCGACGACATCGAACTGCTCGATTCGGATCTGTCGAGCGAGCGGTTAGCTTACCGGCTGTTCCATGAGCGCGGCGTGCGCGTCTTCCGCGCGGCGCCGGTCAACGCACAATGCTCGTGCTCGCGCCACAGCGTCGAAAACATGCTGAAAAGCTTTTCGCAGGAAGATCGTGACGACATGGTCGAGGACGGCAAGATCACCGTCACCTGCGAGTTCTGCAGCTCGACCTATGTGTTCGTGCCGAACGAAGTGGTGTCGCAGGAGACGCCGGCGTCTTAAGCTCGCGCCGGCTGCCGATTTCGGCGCTAGATTTTACCGTGCTCTGGGGCCTGCACGTTGAGGGGATGCACCCGCTCATAGCGGCCGCGAACCCGCTCCAAAAGCTTCTGCTGGAAGGCCGGATCGAGTTCCGCGGGGCCGAACACGGCGGACGCCGCCACCGTACCGGTCGCGTCCCCGCCAAACGCATCGTAATGCGCTGCGGCGCGCACGCACTCGCCGCCGATCATAACCGCCAAGCCCGCCAAAACCGCCGCTATGGCCTGTGAACGCATTGATGTCTTTGCCCGAATCATGGCCCCTCCAATTGAATTCCAACTCTGCCAGCCAAATTGGCCGAATTTGTGCATTGCAATGTGACTACCCAATAATTCGGCCCTATTGCTCTATTATCACATTGAGATATATAGAGATTATTTTTTATACTGCAATGCGGTAAAAAGCAGTGCTGGCCGCCTCTTCATCGACCCGGGGCCGTGAGTCTGCCGGGCGTCGGGAACCAGACGCAGTGCAGGCAATTGACTTAAATGCACAGCACGTCGTCAGCGGGTCCCGAACCGGTAGGGCGTTACCAGGAAGGGATTCAGGAGCTTCATATGGGCGATATCGCAGCCAAGATTTTGATTGGCGTCGCAACCGCGGCCGTCTGGTTCGTGCTCTCGCACGCCGCCCGCGCCGAACAGGTTTGCCGGCAGGTTTGCGACCACGGACCGTGCACTGCCGGATGCGTCGATCGCTGATCGCCGAGCGGGAGCTTTTTTCTATTTAATTCAGCGTCCGCTTGGTGGCGACGCTGTCGAGCGAGAATGCCGGCACCTCGATATCGAAATGCTCGCCGGCCGCGCTTACCATGCCATAGCTGCCGACCATGAAACCCGATGGCGTCTGCAGCGGCACGCCGCTGGTATATTCGAATACTTCACCCGCCTTGAGCACCGGTTCCTCGCCGACGACGCCGGCGCCGCGGACTTCCTGCTTGCGGCCGTGGGCGTCGGTGATGCGCCAATGGCGGGTTTTCAATTGCACCGTCTCGCTGCCCTTGTTGGTGATTGAGATCGTATAGGCCCAGAAGAAATAATTATTCTCGGGCGACGACCGGTCGGCGACAAAGCGCGGGGTCACCACGACCTCGATATCGCGAGTCACCGCTCGATACATGCTTTGGTTCCTATCACGGCGCTTCTCGCAGTACTTCTCGTGGGTCTCGCAGGCATCGCCGATGCCGGCAAGGCCCGTTTGCGGTTCATGGTGCTCGACCCGCCGCACTATCGGCGCAAAGCTCGATCAGCCGTATTAGTTAATGATTCCACGGAAAAGTGAATAACGTCGCGGCTCTTGTTGCAATAACCATGCGGACCAGCTTTCTCAAGTTGGGGACGCCGGACGGACTGGATAAACACCGTGGGATGGGCCGCGCTGCCGCAACGGGGCGGGCGGGAATGATCGCAACGCCTATGCTGGTGACGCCTATAACGACGGCTACTCCACTTCCGGTGGTCTCGGCCGAGCGCGACCTGCGGCTCGATCTGTTCCGCGGCGTGGCGCTGTGGCTGATCTTCCTCGACCACATTCCCGGCAACATCCTCAACTGGTTCACCATCCGCAATTACGGCTTTTCCGACGCTACCGAGATCTTCATTTTCATCTCCGGCTACACCGCGGCCTTCGTCTATGGCCGCGCCATGCGCGAACGCGGCATGCTGATTGCGAGCGCGCGCGTACTGCGGCGCGCCTGGCAGATCTATGTCGCGCACATTTTTCTGTTCACGATCTTCATGGCCGAGATCGCCTATGTCGCCGCGACTTTCGATAACCCGCTCTACGCCGAAGAAATGAACATTCTGGATTTTCTCAAGCAGCCCGACGTCACGATCTTCCAGGCGCTGCTCTTGAAATTCAAGCCAGTCAATATGGACGTGCTGCCGCTTTACATCGTCCTCTTGCTGTTGTTTCCGCCGATGCTGTGGACGCTCTTGCGGCAACCGGGCTTCGCGCTTGCCGGCTCGGCGTTGATGTACGTGCTGGCGTGGAATTTCGATTGGAATCTGCCGGCCTATCCGAACGGCGTTTGGTTCTTCAATCCGTTCGCCTGGCAATTGTTGTTCGTGTTCGGCGCCTGGTGCGCGCTCGGCGGGGCGCAACGGCTGACGAATGTATTGCGCTCGCCCTACGTGCTGACGCTGGCGATCGCTTATCTCGTATTCGCCTTCGCCATCACGCTGACCTGGTACTTCGAGCCGCTGCAGCGCTTCGTGCCGCAATGGTTAAGCGATTGGATGTATCCGATCGACAAAACCAATCTGGACGTTCTCCGCTTTGCACATTTTCTCGCGCTTGCCGCGGTCACGGTGCGTTTTGTGCCGCGCGATTGGCCGGCGCTGAAATCGCCGTTTCTGCAGCCGGCGATTGTGTGCGGCCAGCATTCATTGGAAATTTTCTGTCTCGGCGTATTCTTGGCCTTTGCCGGGCAATTCATTATCAGTGAATGGTCGGGCGGGCCGCTGATCCAGACGCTGATCAGCCTTGCCGGCATCCTGATCATGATTGCGACAGCGAGCCTGATATCGTGGTACAAATATATAGAAGGGCGAGGTCCCACATCGCGCGTCAAAACACCCGACGCCGACCTCGCGGGAGGCGGGGCATGAAGCTCGTCGTTGCCATCCTCGCCGCGGGTACGCTTGCCGGCGCTTCTTTGGCTGTCGCTTTCGGCGGCGCGGCGCGTGCCGATCCGCCGCCGGAAGAATGCGACGTGCCGCAATCGCTCATCGAAAGCGACATCGATCTGCCGCACGTCACCGAGGAAGTGAAGACCAAACATCGTTTGGATATCAGCGTCGTCGGCTCCGGCTCGTCGTCCATCGCCGGCCCTGAAGGCTCGCATTTTGCTTACCCGGCGCGGCTTGAGGACGCCTTAAAAAATCAGCTCACAGGCGTCGATATCAAGCTCACCGCGCACGTTCAGCCGCGCGGAACTACGGCTGTGATGGTATCCGGCTTGGGCAAGATTCTTGCCGATGACAAGCCGTCGCTCGTGGTGTGGCAGGCCGGCACGTCGGACGCGCTGAGCGGCGTTGAGCCGGAAGATTTTCGCAACAGCCTCGATCAAGGCGTCGCCGAAATCCAAGCCGCCAACGCCGACGTCATCCTGATGAACATGCAGTACAGCCCGCGTACGGAGTTGATGCTCGATGTCTCCGCCTATGCGGATGTCATGCGCTGGGTCGCTCAGCAGCACGGCGCGTTGTTGTTCGATCGGTTAGCCATCATGCATTATTGGAACGATGCGGGGACCTTCGACCTCTATACCGCTACAAAAAAATATGATATGGCGCGACGTGTTCATGAGTGCATTGGCCGGGCCTTGGCGTCGCAAATTATAAACTCAGCGCATCTTGACGCCGTAAGAATGCAAACAACGCGTTAATGTCCCCAGACAAGCAAACAAAACTCCCCTGCTTGACGCGGGTCGCGGCTGCGACCGCGTTTTTTGCGGTGCACTCTATTGCACTGCACACCGCCGCCCATGCGCAAATGCAGCCTGCGCAATTTGTCGCACCACAAATTCCCTTCGACGTCATGCCCACCGCCGCGCCTTCGGCGACGCCGGCAGCCGTTCCCGCAGTTGCGGCGTCCGCGACGCGCCCGGCAACGTCAAATCTGATCAAGCCGGCCGGCTTGCCGGCGCCTGCTTCCGCCGCCGCTGCGCCACCGGCCGCTTGCAGCGCGCCCGCCGCGCTCGCGCATCTCGATCGTCCGCTGTTGCACACGATGCGTCATCTCGCGAGCGGCGCGCCGCTCACCATCGTTGCCATCGGTTCGTCGTCAACCGCAGGCGCCGGCGCGAGCTCGGCCGCCGCGAGTTATCCGAGTCGAGCTTGCCGCCGATCTGCGTGCGCGATTTCCGGGCCACGACATCACCGTGCTCAATCGCGGCGTCAACGGCCAAGAGACCGACAATATGATGGCGCGCTTCGCGTCGGACGTGGTCGCCGCGCATCCGCAACTGGTGATCTGGCAGGTCGGCACTAATTCGGTGTTGCGCGATCGTTCGCTGCAAAGGCACGCGGAGCAGTTGCACGACGGCATCCAACAATTGAAAGCCATCGATGCTGATGTGATGCTGATGGATCTGCAATATTCGCCGGCGGTGATTGCCAAGCCGGAAACCGACGGCATGGTCGAGCAGATCGCGCTTGCCGCCAAGACCGAGAACGTCGACGAGTTCGAGCGTTTCGAGATCATGCGCAACTGGAGCGAAGTGCAGCATCTCTCGTTCGATACGTTCGTGGCGCCGGATGACCTGCACATGAACGATTGGGGCTATGGCTGCGTGGCGAAACTCCTCGCCGGCGCGATCGCCGAAGCCGCCACCCGCCCGATCACCTCGGCCGCGGCGCATGCCGTGCCGGCCGCCGCGCCGGCGAAACCCGGCCTTCAGTAAGCAACGCTGCCTCCGTCCGCGTTCGGTAAGCCGCGAACCGGCGATTCGAAACGACGATTACACCGCGTCGAGCGCCGCCAGCACGTCTTCGACGATGTCATCGGGGTGCTCGAGCCCGACCGAAACGCGCACCAGTCCGTCGCTGATGCCGAGCTCGGCGCGCTGCGGCGGCGTCAGCCGCTGGTGCGTGGTCGTCGCCGGATGCGTGATCAGGCTTTTGGCGTCGCCGAGATTGTTGCTAATGCGCACGAGCTTCAACGCATCCTGAAACCGGAACGCGGCCTTCTTGCCGCCGTCGATCTCGAAAGCGACCAGCGTCGAGCCGCCGCGCATCTGCTTTTGCGCGACCGCGGCTTGCGGATGATCAGGTCGGCCCGGATAGATCAGCCGCGAAATCTTGCGATGCTCGGCCAGCGCCACCGCCAGCGTCGCCGCGTTGTCGGTTTGCCGCCGCACCCGCACCGCGAGCGTCTCGAGGCCCTTGAGCAGCACCCAGGCATTGAACGGCGACATCGACGGACCGGTCTGCCGCAACAGGATATGGACGTGGTCCATGATGAATTTCTGCGAGGCGAGCACGATGCCGCCGAGGCAGCGGCCCTGGCCGTCGATATGCTTGGTCGCGGAATAGACGACGCAGTCGGCGCCGAGTGCGAGCGGCGACTGAAACAACGGCGTCGCGAACACATTGTCGACGACGAGCGTTGCGCCTGCTGCATGCGCGATCTTCGCCACTTCGGCGATGTCGATGATTTCGAGCGCCGGATTGGTCGGGCTTTCGAGAAAGAACGTCTTGGTGTTCGGCCGCACCGCTTGCCGCCAGGCGTCGAGATTGCAGCCGTCGACCAGCGTCGAAGTGACGCCGAAGCGCGGCAGATAATCCTCGACGATATAACGGCACGATCCGAACATGGCTTTCGAAGCGACGACGTGATCGCCGGCCTTCACCTGGCCGACCAGCGAAAGCGTCACCGCAGCCATGCCGGTTGCGGTCGCGCGCGCCGCCTCGGCGCCTTCGAACGCCGCCATGCGGCGCTCGAACATGTCGACGGTCGGATTGGCGAAACGCGAATATTGATAGCCGGGGTCTTCGCCCTTGAAGCGCGCCTCCGCTTGGGCGGCGCTGTCATAGACATAGCCCTGCGTGAGATAAAGCGCTTCGGACGTCTCGCCGAACGGCGAGCGCAGCGTGCCGGATTGAACCAGACGGGTTTCCGGGCGGTAGTTCTTTTGTGCGGACGCGGACATGTGTTGCTCCATGGCCGAACGAGACATCGGCCGAAAACAAAAACCCGGCCAGGAGGAAAATCCTCGGCCGGGCACACGTGTCCCCGGCCTTTTAGCAACTTATTTTACGTGGCTTGCAAGCCGGCCGGCTCAAATGACCACGGGATAAGCGGGTGTATACGCCGTGAGCATCTTTGCGTCAAACCGGGCGTCGGGTTAGATCGCTGCCCGTGGCGCCCGCGTCCAAACCCTCGGCTGAAGGCATTCTTCCCGACCGCATGATCGCGGCGCTGGCGGAGGCGGGCGAGATTCGTCCGCTTTATCCGTTTGCGCCCGATCAGATCCAGCCGGCGAGCCTCGACCTGCGCCTTGGTGCGATCGCCTATCGGGTGCGCGCGAGCTTTCTGCCCGGCCCCGGCACCACGGTGGCACAGCGCATCGCCGAACTGAAGCTCCACGAATTTTCGCTCGCCCAAGGCGCGGTGCTGGAGACAAACTGCGTCTATATCGTGCCGCTGATCGAGAGCCTCGCCTTACCCGCCGATATTTCGGCCGCCGCCAATCCGAAAAGCTCGACAGGCCGGCTCGATGTTTTCACCCGCGTCATCGCCGATGAGACCCGCGGCTTCGATCGTATTGCCGGCGGATATCACGGACCGCTCTATGCCGAGATCAGTCCGAAGACTTTTCCGGTGCTGGTGCGCGAAGGTTCGCGGCTGTCGCAATTGCGCCTGCGCCGCGGCGAAGCTGTGCTCGGCGCCGAGGCCTTGCGCGCGCTGCACGCAAGCGAACGGCTGGTCGATCGCACCGAAGCGGTGCTTGGCGACGGCGTCGCCGTCAGCATCGATCTGTCCGGTGTGCATCGCGAGCGCGGCAACGGCAACGATGCCGGGATTGTCGGCTATCGCGCCAAGCGCCACACGGCTGTCATCGAAGTCGAGCGCCGCGGCGCTTACGAGGTCGCCGATTTCTGGGAGCCGATCGCGGCGCGCGCCGACAACAGCCTGATCCTCGATCCCGACGAATTTTATATCCTGGCCTCGAACGAGG
The DNA here is from genome assembly GCA_963761185.1 of uncultured Alphaproteobacteria bacterium. Lineage (GTDB taxonomy): Bacteria > Pseudomonadota > Alphaproteobacteria > Rhizobiales > Xanthobacteraceae > BOG-931. The sequence continues at coordinate 441,935 of CAVXFY010000009.1, read as the reverse complement.
CGGTGCAGGTGCCGCCCGATTACGCCGCCGAAATGGTGCCGTTCGATCCGCTGGTCGGCGAATTCCGCGTCCACTATGCCGGCTTCTTCGACCCCGGCTTCGGCTATGCCGGTTCCGGCGGGCTCGGCTCGCGCGCCGTTCTCGAAGTGCGGTCGCGCGAAGTGCCGTTCATCCTAGAACACGGCCAGATCGTCGGCCGGCTCGTTTATGAGAAGATGTTGGCGCGGCCGGATCAGCTTTACGGCCAAGGCATCGGCTCGAACTATCAGGCCCAGGGCCTCAAATTGTCGAAGCATTTCCGCGGCTGAGAATCCCGTCGATTCCGATCAAGACGCGAAAATAGCAGTGGCATTTCGGTAAAGGACACGTTCTTCTGTGCGGGGGCGGCTGAGGTTTAAGAGCTTGGCGCGATGAAGCGGGCGCTGACCGTGGGCGTTGCAGTGCTGCTCGCGGCCGCCATCGGCACCGTGTTGGGCGGCGCGATGGGCGGCGTAACGCCCGCTTTGGCGCAGGCTGGTTATGATCGGCCGGGCGGCGACTATTCCAGCGCGTCGGTCCCGGGCGGCGATCCGGCGATCTGCGCGGCGCGGTGCGAGCGCGAAAAGGCCTGCAAGTCCTGGAGCTTTTCCTATCCGGCCTCCGGCAGCCCGGCGATGTGTTACCTCAAGCGCGAAGTGGTGCCGCCGGTGGCCTCGAGTTGCTGCGTGTCGGGCGTGCGCGGCGCCGGCGTGATCGAGCCGCAAGCGGGCGCCACGGAATATTCGATCGATCGTTATGGCGGCGACTACCGGTCGTTCGAAACGCCGGCGGATCCGACGGGGAAGGCCTGTGCCGATGCCTGCCAGGCCGAGAGCAAGTGCCGGGCCTGGACTTATCGTCGGCCGGGCTATGGCTTGGCGGCACCGCGCTGTTTTCTCAAGGAAACCATTAAGCCGCCACGGCGGCGGCCGTGCTGCATTTCGGGCGTGGTGCGTTAGCAGGCTGTTGAAAAACTCACCATTTCCGAGCTTTGAAGGTTGATTCATCGCCGAGATGGAAGCTGATTTCGCCGTGGATCGTGCCGTCGTCGTCGCGTTCGGCCCCATCCGTCTCCGGAGACGCGATCCATTTCGTCGCTGCCTTCCCAGGTGAACTCGGCGGCGTCGGTATAGAGGGTGCAATCGAGGGCGCCCACGACACATCCGAACTTGAACTCGCCCAGCCCATTGGCTTTGAACTGAATATAGGCGGGCTCGACCATATCCAAATAATCCTTGTCCCAGAGCGCCATCTCAATGATCCGCCACTTGCCGATCAATGGGCTCGCTGCGCGGCGGCTCATGTCGCCTCCAGAAGCTTGGGGATGCGCACGAGGTTATAGGCGAGGATGGCGAAGGTGAAGACGGCCTGCACCTTGGCCAAGCCGCGAACTTTGAGCTGGGCGAGGCCGCCCGTCGTCTTGATCCAGCCGAACACTTCCTCGATGCGTTTGCGGCAACATTGGCTGATGGCGTAGCCGGGATGACGAAGGGTGCGTTCGTCGACGGCGGTCTTGCGCGGCTTGCCGGTCTTGGACAGATGACCGTCGATGGCGATGTGCGGGGTGATCTTGCGCTCGCGCAAGGCGTAGACAAAGCCCTCGACATCGAAGCCTTTGTCGCCGCCCACGGTGATCCGCCGCCGGCCCTGGCGGTGGCTGTCGATGAGGTCGAGAGCGGTGTCGCGTTCCGCCGTGCCGCTCGCCCGCGTGACATCGCCACCGACCGCCAGCCCGTTGCGGTTCTCCATCAGCACATGACCCATGTAGCACAGACGGCCCTCATGGCCGTCGCCCTTGCGATAAAGCTTGGCATCCGGGTCGGTCGTGCTCGTATGCGTCTTGTTCGAGCGCTTCTCGCGGTGGAAGTTGCGCACGCCGTTGCGCCCTCCTGCGGGTGGATCGCCTGAGCCATCCTTCGGCCGGAAGCTCTTCATCCCGGCCCAAGCCTTCAACAATGTCCCGTCCACCGAGAAGTGGTCGTTCGACAAAAGCCGCTTGACCTTGGGCAGCGACAGCAACGTAGCCAGGAACTCGCGTGCCACATCCGCCTCCAGCAGCCGGTCTCGATTCTTCGAGAAGCTCGAGGCGTCCCAAACCGCATCGTCAATCGAAAGCCCTACAAACCACCGGAACAGAAGATTGTAATCGATCTGCTCCATTAGCTGTCGCTCGGAGCGCACGGTGAAGAAGGCCTGCAGTAGTGTCGCCCGAAGCAGATACTCCGGCGCGATCGAGGGGCGCCCAGTCTGGGAATAAAGCTCCTCGAACCGACCCGACAGTGCCGCCAACGCTTCGTTCACCAACACCCGGATGGCGCGCAGCGGGTGGTCCGCTGCAATCCGCTCCTCCAGACGAATGTACGAAAAAAGCCCTTCCGATTCTCGTTCCTCGCCGCGCATGTCAAATCACCCCGTCGTCGCCAAACAACGGAATCACTATCCAGCCTTGCCGTCGAGAGGGTTTTTCAGCAGCCTGTTAGAGCGCTACTTCACCGCCGTGAAGAACCGCGACAGCCGCAGTGCCGCGGGCCATTCCCAGACCGGCTGGCTCTTCGCCGTCATGTCCCAGGAGCCGACCAGAGCATCGACGCGGCCGACAAGATCGGAGATCGGCAAGAGCCCGACGCCGCCCCATTCCAGCGGGATGCGGCTGTCAGCCGAATTGTCGCGATTGTCGCCCATGACAAACAGATGACCCATCGGCACGGTGACTTCGGGCGTATTGTCGAATTGGCCGATCGTTGAGTGCTTGAAGATCGTATGGGTGCGGTCGCCGGGCAGCGTCTCGATGAAGCGCGAGACCGGCTCTTGCGAACCGTCTTCGGATTCGTTCTGGCCGACGCCGTCGGGCTTAAGGCCGACCGGCGCGCCGTTGATCCACAGCCGCCCATCCTTCATCTCGATGCGGTCGCCGGGCAGGCCGACGACGCGCTTGACCCAGATCTGCGAACGGTCGCCCGGCCAGCGGAACACGACAACATCGCCGTGGTGCGGCAGCGCACCGAGAATGCGCTTTGATTCCGGCAGCGTGACGAAGACCGGGAGCGAGGCCGAGCTGTAGCCGTAGGGATATTTGGTCGCCAGCAATTCGTCGCCGATCTGCAATGTCGGCTCCATCGAGCCCGACGGCACGTAATAGGGCTCGGCAATGGCGGTCTTCGCCGCGATGACCAGCACAACGATGACAGCTGTGTCGACGAGGGTCTTGAGCCAGCGGTACTTGGTAAAAATTCCCCGGCGCGGTTCCGCCGGGAGGCGGTCCTCGGACGTTTTGACCCAACGGTTCATTGCAAAGATTCCCCTGCGCGGCGCGCCGCCCGTAAACGGCCCTCAGATCATGTCGCAAAAATGGCCAGAGCATGATCCAGATAAGTGGGGATCATGCCCCACCAAAAATCCTCTAGCCGGTTCCGCCGACCGTAATGCGATCAATGCGCAGGGTCGGCTGGCCGACGCCGACCGGGACGCCTTGGCCGTTCTTGCCGCAAGTGCCGATGCCATTGTCGAGTTTCAGGTCGTTGCCGATCATCGAGATGCGGTGCAGGTCGGTCGGGCCATTGCCGATCAGCATGGCGCCCTTGATCGGCGCGCCGACCCTGCCGTTCTCGATGCGATAGGCCTCCGTGCACTGGAACACATATTTGCCCGACGTGATGTCGACCTGGCCGCCGCCGAAATAAGTGGCGTAGATGCCGTCCTTCACCGAGGCGATGATCTCTTGCGGGTCGCGCTGGCCGGCGAGCATGTAGGTATTGGTCATGCGCGGCATCGGCACGCAGGCGAAGCTTTCGCGTCGGCCGTTGCCGGTCGGCTTCATGCCCATCAGCCGCGCGTTCTGGCGGTCCTGCATATAGCCGACGAGGATGCCGTCCTCGATCAGTATGGTGCGATTGGTCGGGGTGCCTTCGTCGTCGATCGAGAGCGAGCCGCGGCGCATCGCCATGGTGCCGTCGTCGAGCACGGTGACGCCATTCGCTGCGACGCGCTGTCCCATCAGGCCGGCAAAGGCCGACGTCTTCTTGCGATTGAAGTCGCCTTCGAGCCCGTGGCCTACGGCCTCGTGCAGCATGACGCCCGGCCAGCCGGGCCCGAGGACGACATCCATTTCGCCAGCCGGCGCCGGAACGGCTTCGAGATTGACCAGCGCCTGGCGCACCGCGTTGTCGACCGCACCTTGCCACGCGTCGGTGGCGATGAAGCGCTCATAGCCTTCGCGGCCGCCATAGCCATCGCTGCCGGTCTCCTGCCGCGTGCCGTCGCCGACCACGACCGAGACATTCAACCGCACCAGCGGCCGCACGTCGCGATAGGTCTCGCCGTCGCCGCGCAGGATTTCGACCGCCTGCCAAGTGGCGGCAAGGCTCGCCGAAACCTGGCGCACGCGCGGATCCTTGGCGCGCGCATAGGCGTCGATGGTTTCGAGAAGCCGCGCCTTGGCCTCGAAGGTCGGGCTGCCGAGCGGTGAGTCCTCGCCATAGAGCTTCACATTGGTGCGCGCCGGCGCGTCGGCATAGGTGCCCGAATAACCGCCCTTGACCGCGCGCACGGCGTCGGCGGCGCGCTCGATGGCCGCTTCCGACACGTCGGAAGCGTGCGCATAGCCCACCGCCTCGTCCTTGACGGCGCGCAGGCCGAAGCCTTGCGATGTATCGTAAGTCGCCTGTTTCAGCCGGCCATTGTCGAAGCCCAAAACCTCGGACTGGCGGTATTCGAGGAACAGTTCCCCGTCATCGGCGCCGTCGAGCCCGCGCGAGATGATCTTGGCGAGCCGCGGCCGGTCGAGGCCGGCACGGTCAACGAGGGAGATGGGGGAATTGGTCATGGCAAGAATCCTCAGGCACGCTCTCGGATTGCTCGACCATACATAAGTGCTTCGCGGCCGCGCGGCGAGGGGCGCTTAGAGCATGATCCGGAAAAGTGGAAACCGGTTTTCCGAAAAGATCATGCTCAATCAAGATGCTAGAGCGACAACCGATTCAAACTAAAGCAATTTCACTCTAGTCCCGCTTGGCGATACCGGCCTTTTCGATGACCGCGCCCCATTTGGCGATATCGGCCTTCATGCGCGCCGTCATATCCTCGGGCGTGCTCCAGCGCATGGCCATGCCCATTTGTTTCGCCCTGTCCTGAACATCGGGCGTCGGAATGACGTCCTTCATGGCGCGGTTGAGCGTTGCAATGATGCCGGGCGGGGTTGCTGCGGGAACCGACAGTCCGTTCCAACTCGTCACCTCGAAATCCATCAGGCCGCTCTCGATGACGGTCGGCACGTCCGGCAGATAGGCCGTGCGCCGCAAACCGGCGGACGCCAGCGCCGTGAGCTTCTTGTCGGTGAGGAGCCCGCTGATCGCGGCATAGAACTCAAAAGCCACGTCGACGTCGCCGCGCATCACCGCGCCCGCCATGTCGGGCGAGGCGCGGAACGGAACGATCGCCGCATTGATGCCGGCGGCGTTGATGAAGAGATTCGCGGCGAGATTCTGCGTGCTGCCGGGATTGATGGTGCCGAGATTCAACTTGCCGGGATTTTTCCGCGCCGCGTCGATGACATCCTGAACCGTTTTCAGCGATGAAGTGGCCCGCGTCACGATCAGGAGATCGAAAAAAGCCGCGGTCGAGATCGAAGCGAAATCGGTAAGTACGTTGAAGGGCAGCGACTTGAACAAAGCCGCGGCGATTGCATTGTTGTTGCCCGTCATCAGCAGCGTATAGCCGTCGGGCGCGGCCGCCGCGCCGGCTTGCGCCGCGACAACGCCGCCGGCGCCGGGCCGGTCTTCGACCACGAATTGCTGGCCGAGCTTGCTCGAGAGCTTGTCGCCGAGGATACGCATGCCGACGTCGGCGACGCCGCCCGCGGCATAAGGCACGATCAGCGTCACCGGCCGCGTCGGATAATCACTGTCGCTCTGCGCGGACAGTGGCAGCGCGACGGCGAAGATGGTGAGCGCGGCCGCAATGGCCGCAACAGTGCCGACAGCACGCATGAACGTTTCCCCCGCGCCATGTTTGCGGCGAGGGTACCCGTCCGGTGGACCTTTCAATTACCCACAAGTGCGGTCACTCCAAGCTCCGCGCCAATTTCGATGTCGGTTAGTCGCGACAGGCCGCGCCACACAACTACGCTGCCCGGTGGCGGATCGCTGGCCCTGGCGAGATAGCCGCCCAGCCGAGCAAGCTTTGTGAGGTAGAAGGAGAGCGTGCCTGGTTTACAACGTCGATTGCCGGCATCGCTCACAAGTTGGTCAAGCAAGGCGATTTCAGGCTCTGTCAGAGCGACTGAAGGCGGCGCCTCGGGGGCGGCCCGGGCCAGCATGGTGAGCCATAGAACTCGCCAACTGATAATGCAGAAGACTGCCATTAAATTCGCGAGCCGCTCGGCAGTGCGTAATTTCGAATCTTCGGCCCGACAACCCGATTTCAAGATTTTATGAAACATCTCAATTTTCCAGCGCATGGCGTACCAATTGATCTTCTCGATAGCTTCGGCGCGCCCGCGCACAGGCAGATCCGTGATCAGCTTCCATTCAATCGGCTTTCGTCCTTTCGGCGCGCCGCGCTCGCTGGCGTGGATCACCGTAAGTTCGAGAGCGGGATAACGTTTCTGCTTACCGATGGGCGGCAGGACCGTGATGTGTCTGAACTTGATCTCCAGCGCGATTTTCGTGACTTCGCCTCCGTCGTCCCGCACTTCGATGTGATGTAGACCCTTGACGCGAGTTTCCTCCATTTCGTCGGCTATCGTATGGCTGCCGTCGCCTGCGAGTTCGATCCACGCAGGCCCGAACCAGGAAATGCGAGCCAAGCTCACGCGTCAGACAGTACAGCTCGTAAATATCACTTTCGCGGTCGCCGACATGGATATAGCGCTCTGGCTGGCCGAGGCGTTCAAGTGACTGCCGAAGGTTATCGAGCCAGCGCACGCTTTCTTTCTTTTCGATGGGAACGCGAGTCGGGTTGATCTTCTTCTTTAGCGCCGCCGTTCCTCTGAACTTCTTTCGCGTCCAGAATTTTACGGCCGCCAACCCCAGCGGCAGCCCCTGGGCCGTTACCGCCAAGCTCGAATGCATCAGCATCCCGCAGACAGTATGATGACGCAGGCGTCCTCGCTTGTCGCGACCGCTGTTGACGCTCTTGGTCACGCCAACGGCGCTCACGCTCGCGCGTTGGTAAGAGAACTCCGTGGTATCCTGGATCAAAAGTATCGGACCATCGGACGCATCGCAGCGGGCACGTGTTGCCGCGAAATGGCCGCTGAGGATATCGCCCTCCTCGACGCGTCCATTGGCAAAAAACCGATAGGCCGCCTTGGTGTTCGCCCAATCCTGGCAGGCATACGGAATGCTCTCCCCCATGCCGTCGCCGATCTGTTTCAAAAGCTCGCCAAACCGTCGGCCAAGACGCGCGTCTTCGAAAGCGGATTCGTCTATCTCGTGCTCAGTCCAGTGCTCAACGGCGCTCGGTCTCCGAGGGTCGTCTCTCGTCCCGGGCGTCATCGCGGGGTGAGATTTAGCAATCCTCGAGCTCATGAGCACCTCGCAGCAGCGATTCAGGTGCTCGACAAGGAATCATAACAGATTCATCCGATTCAACAATTTTCCGTGGTGATCACCAAGTAGAGTCAGGCACTTGTGGGTAATCGAAAGCCGGTGGACAGCGTCAATCGACGCCGAGAGGCGACAAGAGGCGCTAATGTCGCAGCGAGGCAGCGCTTACGGCAGCTGGTCGTAGCCTTCGCCAAAGCCCTTGAGGCTCATCGGGAAGCCGATGCCTTCCTCGGGCGTCTGGAAAATAATGAAGGTCGAGGTCTGTCCGTTGCGCAACTGGCCGATCAGCTTGTCGTCCATGACCACTTCGGCGACGCAGCCATTGGGCAGGCAGCGCACGAAACCGGCGCGGCCGACATCGACATTGTCGATTTTCAGGCCAAGCCCGGACGGCAACAGCACGCCGAGCGGCGCGACGACGCGCATCAGCCGGCTCTTCTGGTCCGACGTCTTGAGCACGATGACGGTCAGGCCGACATTGGGCCGGTCTTCCGCCGTCACGCTCTGCATCAGCGCACATTGCTCGCCCTGCGCGCCGGGCGGAGTGTCGCACCTGATCTGCCAATCGCCGTGAACCGATTTGACCGCACCTTGGGCATGGGCGGCGCCGCTCCACACGGCAGCTAAAACAACAGCGCTGGCGGCGAGCGCGGACGCCGATAGCCGCAACCGCCATGCGCCGTCGAATATCGCCATGATCAAGTTTCTCCTCGGAGAGCCGTCCGGTTTTCGGGCGGCCGACAAGCCGCCTATAGCTGCCTCCGGCAGGCTCGCCAATCACGCGAATCAGTCGACTTTAACGGGCCGCCGCGCGAAGGCTTGCCTACATCGTGAGCCCACCGTGTCAAGGTCGATCCAGACCAAGCCATTGTGGCCGCCCAAAGGTCGCCGCGGCGCACCGGAAGACCCCAATTTGCCGCAGCCCAAGCCGCTGTGCATGACCAGCGCCCTGGCGCCGACGAGCGCATTGCGGCAAAGCCCGATTTGTGGTTTGGAGAAACCGGGATTCCCTATCCCGTCGCTACCAGCCGAGGACGCCGGGCCGAGGCCACTAACAAGGCTACTTACAAGGCTAAAATGCCGTCCAAAGCAGCGGCGTCACACTGTTGCGGTTTGCGTTGAAGTAAAGTCTCCGCGCTCGCTGTCGGCAGCCGTGACCAATAATAGAAACAGGGAGAAGAACGACAGATGAAGGTGCGTGCACATTTGACCGCTATCGCGCTTGCCGCGAGCGCCGTGCTGGCGACCGCGAGCGTGGCGCTGGCCCAGCTCGGGCAGCCGGCACCCTGGCAGATGGACCTGCAGGAGGCCGCGACCCCCGTGATGGCGGAAATCGCCGGGTTCCATTATTTCCTGCTCTGGGTCATCGGCGCGATTTCGCTGTTCGTCCTTGCGCTTCTCCTGATCGTCATCGTGCGCTTTAACGCGCGCGCCAATCCGACGCCGTCGCGCACTACGCACAACACGCCGATCGAAATCCTCTGGACGATCGTGCCGGTCATTATCCTCGCGGTGATCGCGGTGCCGTCGTTCCGGCTCTTGTTCAACGAGCTCACTGTCCCGACGCCGGACCTCACCATCAAGGCGACCGGCAAGCAGTGGTTCTGGAGCTACGCCTATCCCGACAACGGCAATTTCGAATTCAACTCGCTGATGGTCGCCGAGAAAGACCTCAAACCCGGTCAGCCGCGCCTACTCACGGTCGATAACGAGATGGTGGTGCCGGTGAACAAGGTCGTCCACGTGCTGGTGACCGGCGCCGACGTCATCCATTCTTTCACCGTGCCGTCGTTCGGCTCCCGCATTGACGCCATTCCCGGCCGCATGAACGAGACCTGGTTCAAGGCGACGGTCACCGGCATGTTCTACGGCCAGTGCTCCGAACTGTGCGGCAAGGATCATTCCTTCATGCCGATCGCGGTGCGGGTCGTGAACGATGCCGACTTCAAGGCGTGGCTCGCCACGGCGAAACAGAAATACGCGACCGACGACAAGGCCCCGGCGAACACGTTCGCGGCGGCCGGCGCTGCATCGGCGCACTGAGGACCGACGACAAGAAACGCCAAAGTACTGAGAAGGCAAAACAACAAGCCGAAAAGCGACGAGCGGTCGCTAACGAAGGGACTGGCAATGGATACGATGGCACACGCGGCGCATGGTGACGAAGGCGGACACGCGATCCCGCAGGGCTGGCGGCGCTTCGTCTACTCGACGAATCACAAGGACATCGGCACGATGTACCTGGTGTTCGCGATCTTCGCCGGCATCATCGGCGGCATCCTGTCGATCCTGATCCGCGCCGAACTGATGTATCCCGGCATCCAGATCTTCCACGAAACCCATACATTCGACGTTGTCGTCACCGCGCACGGCCTGATCATGATCTTCTTCATGGTTATGCCGGCCATGATCGGCGGCTTCGGCAATTGGATGGTGCCGCTGATGATCGGCGCGCCGGACATGGCCTTCCCGCGCATGAACAACATTTCGTTCTGGCTGTTGCCGGCGTCCTTTGCGCTGCTTCTGACCTCGATGTTCGTCGAGGGCGAGCCCGGCACCAACGGCGCCGGCACCGGCTGGACCATCTACGCGCCGCTGTCGACCTACGGCCATCCCGGCCCGGCGATGGATTTCGTCATTCTCTCGATCCATCTCGCCGGTGCGTCGTCGATCCTCGGCGCCATCAATTTCATCACCACGATCTTCAATATGCGCGCGCCCGGCATGACCATGCATAAGATGCCGCTGTTCGTATGGTCGATCCTGGTCACGGTGTTTCTCCTGCTGCTGTCGCTGCCGGTGCTCGCCGGTGCGATCACGATGCTGCTCACCGACCGCAATTTCGGCACCACCTTCTTCAATCCGGAAGGCGGCGGCGATCCGCTGTTGTTCCAGCACCTGTTCTGGTTCTTCGGTCACCCCGAAGTCTACATTCTGATCCTGCCCGGCTTCGGCATGGTCAGCCAGATCGTCGCCACCTTCTCGAAGAAGCCGGTGTTCGGCTATCTCGGCATGGCCTATGCGATGGTGTCGATCGGCGCCATCGGCTTCATCGTCTGGGCGCACCACATGTACAATGTCGGCATGTCGTCGACCGTGCAGGCCTATTTCATCGCCGCAACGATGGTGATCGCGGTGCCGACTGGCGTGAAGATCTTCTCCTGGATCGCGACCATGTGGGGCGGCTCGATCGAGTTCAAGACGCCGATGTTGTGGGCCATCGGCTTCATCTTCCTGTTCACCATCGGCGGCGTCACCGGCGTGGTGCTCGCCAATGCCGGCGTCGATCGCTCGCTGCACGGCACCTATTACGTGGTCGCCCACTTCCACTACGTGCTCTCGCTCGGCGCGGTGTTCGCCATTTTCGGCGGTTGGTACTACTGGTTCCCGAAAATGACCGGCTACATGTACAACGAGACCATCGGCAAGCTGCACTTCTGGGTCACGTTCATCGGCGTCAACATCGTGTTCTTTCCGCAGCACTTCCTCGGCCTTGCCGGCATGCCGCGCCGTTACGTCGATTACCCCGACGCGTTCGCGGGATGGAATTACGTGTCTTCGATCGGCTCGTATATTTCGGGCTTCGGCGTGCTCATCTTCCTCTACGGCATGGCGCTCGCTTTCATGAAGAAGGAACGCGCTGCCGGTAATCCGTGGGGACCGGGCGCCACCACGCTCGAATGGACGCTACCGTCGCCGCCGCCCTTCCATCAATACGAGACGCTGCCGCTGATCCGATGAGCGTAACGTTTGCCCAAGCGGAAGTCGGTGATACCGGCGTCGACCCCAGCATTGCACCGAGCATTGCCGGCGCCGGCGATTATCTTGAACTGATGAAGCCGCGGGTGATGTCGCTCGTGGTGTTTACGGCGCTGGTCGGGCTCGTGCTCGCGCCGGGCCATGTGCATCCGGTCATCGGCCTCACTGCGCTGATCTGTATCGCGGTCGGTGCCGGCGCCTCCGGCGCGCTGAACATGTGGTACGACGCCGACATCGACGCGCGCATGACGCGCACCGCCGGACGGCCGATTCCGGCCGGCAAGCTGCGGCGCGGCGAAGCTCTGGCGTTCGGCCTGACGCTGGCCGGCTTTTCGGTCTGCGTGCTCGGGCTTTTGGTAAATGTCCTTGCCGCAGCTCTGCTCGCGCTCACCATCGGCTTCTATGTCATCGTCTATACGATGTGGCTCAAGCGCTCGACGCCGCAGAACATCGTCATCGGCGGCGCCGCCGGCGCGCTGCCGCCGATCATCGGCTGGGCATCGGTAACCGGCGGAGTTTCGCTTGAGCCGGTCGTGCTGTTCCTCATCATCTTCATGTGGACGCCGCCGCATTTCTGGGCGCTGGCGCTCTACCGCAAGGACGACTACGCGCGCGCCGGAGTGCCGATGCTGCCCGTGGTCGCCGGCGACGATGCGACGCGGCAGCAGATCCTGCTCTACACGCTCGTTCTCGCGCCGCTCGGCGTTACGCCGTGGCTCCTCGGCTATGCCGGAACGGCCTATGGCATCGCCGCCATTGTCACCGGCGCCGTCATGGTGGCGCTGGCTTTTCGCATTCGCGCGGAAAAAGAGGGCTACGCCGCGAGCAAGCAAATGTTCGCCTTCTCGATCCTCTATCTGTTCCTGTTGTTCGCCGTGCTGCTGGCCGATCGCATGTCGGGAGGGCTGTTCGGCCACTTTGCGGCATGACCTTGCGCGACACGATGATGAGCGTTTCGATGAACGACGGCACGAAACCCCCACCATTTCCTCCCCCGCTTGCGGGGGAGGGCAGGGAGGGCGTGCCCGGTATCAGGCTGACCGAGCAGCAGTTGCGCGCGCGCCGGTCGCGTTCGATCGCAATTGGCGTGGCGCTCGGGCTCCTGGTGATCCTGTTCTACATCGTGACGCTGGTCAAAGGACCGGGCGTGTTGGAGCGACCGCTGTGAGCAATCAGGCCCCGCGCAAGACATCGCCGCGCAAGTCCGATCTTCTCGTCGCTTTTGCCTGCGGAGCTTTCGTCGCGCTGATGGTGGGCATGTCCTACGCCGCCGTGCCGCTTTATTCCTGGTTCTGCCGCACCACCGGGTTCGGCGGCACCACGCAGGTGGCGACGTCGGTGCCGACGACGGAGATCGCCGGGCGGACGATCACGGTGCGCTTCGATTCCAACGTCGCACCGGGCCTGCCCTGGAGTTTCGAGCCGGAGCGGCGGACCATCGACGTCAAGCTCGGTCAGGTCGTCACCGTCTATTACTCGGTGACCAACGAATCCGCGCGCACGACCACGGCGCAGGCCGGCTACAATGTGACGCCGCCCACCGCCGGCATCTATTTCGAGAAGATCAACTGTTTTTGCTTCACCCAGCAGACCATGAAGCCGGGCGAGAAGCGCGACATGGCGGTCGTGTTCTACGTCGATCCCAAGCTCGCCAAGGATTCCGAACAGGACACGCTGAAGAACATCACGCTCTCCTACACCTTCTATCCAGTGCGCGAGCCGGAACAGCCGGTAGCGGAGGGCGCCAATCCGGAAAAGTCTGGACGCATATAAAATGGCAACGAAGCGGCGCGGGCGGCGAAGTCCTCCGCGTCAAGGGTGGAGAAGATAACGATGGCTAATGCTCACGCCGAACCGCAACACGACTACCACCTGGTGAATCCCAGTCCGTGGCCGGCGATCGGCGCGGTCTCGGCCTTCGTCGCGGCCGTGGGTCTCATCATGTGGATGCACCAGATGGCGAGCTATGCGCCGCTCATCATGGGGGCCGGCACAATCGGCATCGCCTATACGATGATCGGCTGGTGGCGCGACGTCATTCACGAAGCCGAGGTCGAAGGCGATCACACCCTCGTGGTGCAGATCTCGCACCGCTACGGCATGATCCTGTTCATCGCCTCGGAAGTGATGTTCTTCGTCGCCTGGTTCTGGGCCTATTTCAACACGGCCTTGTTCCCCGACGAGTTTCGCGACGTGGCGCGGATCGCCTATACCGGCGGCGTCTGGCCGCCCAAGGGCGTCGAGACCTTCGATCCGTGGCATCTGCCGCTCCTCAACACCCTGATCCTTCTCACCTCGGGCACCACGGTGACCTGGGCGCATCACGCGCTGCTCGAGAACGATCGCAAGGGCCTGATCTGGGGGCTGATCTGCACCATCGCGCTGGGCTTGAGCTTCACCTGCGTGCAGGCCTGGGAATATGGCCATGCGCTGTTCCACTATTCCGGCAATATTTACGGCGCGACCTTTTTCATGGCGACGGGCTTCCACGGCGCGCATGTCATCATCGGCTCGATCTTCCTGATCGTCTGCCTGTTCCGCGCCATGGCCGGTCAGTTCAAGCCGACGCAGCATCTCGGCTTCGAGTTTGCCGCCTGGTACTGGCACTTCGTCGACGTGGTGTGGCTGTTCCTGTTCGCCTGCATCTATGTGTGGGGCGGCGGACCGCACGCCGGATAGCGGCGGCCCTTTCCGCTCATTCCCGCGGAAGCGCGGATCCGGTTGCATGGAAATAACCTTGCGTCCTCGCTTCCGCGGGGACCAGCGGAAACATACATTGCGGTTATGACCGAACCCGCGATCAAAACGCTTGGCGGATCAATCGCAGCGGGATTGGGCTGCGCCTGCCCGCGCTGCGGACGCGGCAAGCTGTTCCAGGGCTTTTTGACCTTGCGACCGCGCTGCGACGTGTGCGGGCTCGACTACAACTTCGCCGATTCCGGTGATGGGCCGGCGGTGTTCATCATGTTTTTTGCCGGCGCCATTGTTGTCGGTGCGGCGCTCATCACCGAGATCGAGTTTCACCCACCCTATTGGGTGCATGCGGCGTTGTGGCTGCCGCTTATTCTGATCGTGACGCTCGGTCCGCTGCGGCCGATGAAGGGCTTGATGATCGCCCTGCAATTTCATCACAAGGCGGCGGAAAGCCGCTTCGGCGCCGACGAGCCGTGAAACAGCGCCAGCGTTCTTGGCTCGGCCTGTTGGTGCCGGCGATCCTTGCCTTTGCGATCCTCATCGGGCTCGGCGTCTGGCAGCTCGAGCGCAAGGTCTGGAAGGAAGGGTTGATCGCGGCGTTGACGGAGCGGCTCGCCGTGCCGCCGCAGGCGCTGCCAGCGGCGCGCGAATGGCCGGCGCTGGAACAGGCCAGTGACGAATACCGCCGCGTAACTTTCACCGCGCAATTCGACAACGACAAGGAAGCTTTGGTCTTTGCTTCGGCATCGGCGTTTCGTCCCGACGTGTCGGACGCCGGTCCGGGCTATTGGGTCTTCGCGCCGGCGCGGCTTGTTGACGGCAGCACCGTCATCGTCAATCGCGGCTTCGTGCCGGACGCGCGCAAGAACGCGAAATCCCGGCCTGCGGGCGAAGTGTCGGGTCCGGTGGCGCTCACCGGCGTAATACGCTGGCCGGACAGCCGGCATTGGTTCACGCCCGCCGACGATGCCGCGCATAATCTCTGGTTCGTGCGCGACCCGGCGGCGATTGCCGCGGCGAAGAGCCTGGGTTCCGTCGCGCCGTTTTATATCGAGCAGGAGTCGCCGGTGCCGCCCGGCGGTCTGCCGCAGCCCGGTAAGCTCATCGTGAGCCTGCCCGACAATCACCTGCAATACGCACTGACCTGGTTCGGCCTGGCAGCCGTCTTGGCGGGGGTTTTTATCTCCTGGGCGCTCACGTCGGGGCGCGGCGAAGGGGCGGAGGAGGGGTCCTAGACCCCGATTGGACCCCGATCCGGGCCCCTTGCGGCCCCTTTCGCGGTTCCTTGTGGAGGCCAAGCTTTTCCGATTAGTGTGATAGCGGTGCCGGCGTTATCACCCTGGGCGGCTGTGGCCGACCCTTAGTAAATATCGTTCGGAATCAATATGTTAATGCGTTTGGCCAGGGACCGTCCGGCCATCTGGGATCGCCACAAGGTGCACTACGTCTCGACCAGGGGTGCGGCCCCCGCATCCGGCTTTGCCGAGGTCATGCTCGCGGGTCTCGCCCGCGACGGCGGCCTCTATGTGCCGGACATCCCCTCGGGTCACTGGCCGCAGCTCGAGCCGAAAGCGATCGCGGGTTTTGCCGGCCGCCCCTATGCCGAGGTCGCGGTCGAGGTGATCCGGCCCTTTGTCGGCGACGCGCTCGGCGAAGCCGATCTCGCCCGCATGGCGCGCGAGGCCTACGGCACGTTCCGCCATCCTGCGGTGGCGCCGCTGACGCAGCTTGGCGTGAATACGTTCGCGCTCGAACTGTTTCATGGGCCGACGCTCGCCTTCAAGGATCTGGCGATGCAATTGCTGTCGCGGCTGATGGACCACGCACTTGCGGCGCGCGGCGAACGCCGCACCGTTGTCGTGGCGACGTCCGGCGACACTGGCGGCGCCGCCGTCGAAGCCTTCCGCGACCGCAATCAGGTCGATCTCATCGTGCTGTTTCCGCAGGGCCGCGTGTCCGACGTGCAGCGGCGGATGATGACGACGACGGACGCGGGCAATGTCAGCGCGCTCGCCATCGAAGGCACTTTCGACGACTGCCAGGCCATCGTCAAAGGCCTGTTCAATCACCACGCCTTCAGCGACCGGGTGCGGCTGTCCGGCGTCAATTCGATCAACTGGGCGCGCATCGTCGCACAGGTCGTCTATTACTTCACGGCCGCAGTGGCGCTCGGCGCGCCGGCCCGCAAAATCGCCTTCACCGTGCCGACCGGCAATTTCGGCGACATCTATGCCGGTTATGTCGCGCAACGCATGGGCCTGCCGATCGACCGGCTGGTCATCGCCACCAATGTCAATGACATCTTGGCGCGCACGCTCTCGACCGGCGCCTACGAATTGCGCGACGTGGTGGCAACGACCTCGCCGTCGATGGACATCCAGGTGTCGTCGAATTTCGAGCGCCTGCTGTTCGACGCCTATAACCGCGATCCAAGCGCCATCAGAGCGGTGATGGGATCGCTTGCGCAATCGCGGCGGTTCTCGCTCTCGGCTCCGGCGCTGGCCTATATTCGCGGCCTGTTCGCCGCCGGCCGCGCCGGCGAAGACGAGGTCGCGGCCACAATGCGCACGGTCAGACGCGAGACCGGCAATTTCGTCGATCCGCATACGGCGGTCGGCATTGCGGTCGCGGAGAAGGAACCGCGCGATCCGGCGGTGCCGATGGTGGTCCTCTCCACCGCGCATGCGGCGAAATTTCCCGACGCGGTCGAGGCGGCCTGCGGGGCGCGGCCGCATCTGCCCGAATGGCTTTCCAACATCAATCAGCGGCCGGAGCGCGTCACGGTGCTGCCGGCGGATCAAGCTGCGGTCGAGCGTTTCGTCCTCGCGACGAGCCGCGCGGCGCAGGAAGGAGCGGCAGCATGAGTGTTGAAGTAACGACCCTGAAGTCCGGCATCAATGTGGTCACCGACGCGATGCCGCATCTCGAGACGGCGTCGCTCGGCGTTTGGGTCGCTTCCGGTAGCCGCGATGAACATCACGACGAGCACGGCATTTCGCACTTCCTCGAACACATGGCGTTCAAGGGCACGCGGCGGCGCAGCGCCCGCCAGATCGCCGAGGAAATCGAGGCCGTGGGCGGCGATCTCAACGCCGCGACCGGCGCCGAAAGCACGGCCTATTACGCGCGCGTGCTCAAGGCCGACGTGCCGCTGGCGCTCGACGTTTTGGCCGACATTCTTTCCGAGCCGGCCTTCGACAGCGTCGAGTTGATGCGCGAGAAGAATGTCATCGTCCAGGAGATCGGCGCCGTCGCCGACACGCCGGACGACTTGATCTTCGAGCATTTGAACGTGATGGCGTTCCCCGATCAGCCGCTCGGCCGCTCCATCCTCGGCACACCGAAAACGGTGCGTTCGTTCGACGGCGACAAGCTGCGCCGCTATCTCATGCGCAATTATCGCGCGCCCGATATCGTGGTCGCGGCCGCCGGCGCCGTCGACCATCAGGCTGTGCTGGCCGAGGTCGAGAAGCGGTTCGGCGCCTTCAACGGTCCTGCCAGTCCGGCGCCCGAGCCGGGGCGGTTCGGCGGCGGTACCCATGTCGAGAAGCGCGAGCTCGAACAGGTGCATATCGCGCTGGGTCTGGCGGGGGTCTCCATCACCGATCCCGGGCTTTACGACCTGCAGGTCTTCACCAATGTGCTCGGCGGCGGCATGTCGTCCCGGCTGTTCCAGGAAGCGCGCGAGAAGCGCGGGCTGTGCTACTCGATCTATTCGTTCCACGTGCCGTATTCCGATGTCGGCATGTTCGGGCTCTATGCCGGCACTGACGCGGCCGATACCTCGGAACTGATGCGGGTCATCGTCGACGAGATCGCGAGCACTGCGGAGACCATTTCCGAGGCCGAAGTGGCGCGCGCCAAGGCGCAGATGAAAGCGGGCCTGCTGATGGCGCTTGAAAGCTCCGGCGCCCGCATCGAGCAATTGGCGCGGCAGATGATCACGCGCGGCCGCCCGATCCCGCTCGACGAACTGGTGGCGCGGGTCGAAGCCGTCACGGTCGAGCGCGCGCGCGCCGCGGGCCGCGGCTTGCTCAAGCGCGGCAAGCTCGCGACCGCCGTCATGGGCCTCGGGTCCGGACTTGAAAGTGCGGCTGCGATTGCGGAAAGTCTGACAAGCCAGGCTGCTTGACGAGCCGCTGCCGGCGTTTTGAGGGGTCATGCGTTCGTCGCAAGCCTGGTCGCAAGTTGGTCCGATGGCGTTTTTCCGCACCATCAATTTTACCGAGCCGTTGCCGACCGTCGAGGGCGACGGCCTCCTGCTGCGCACGCCGCAAATGACCGACTACGAGGAATGGTCGGCGTTGCGCAAAGCGAGCCGCGATTTCCTCATGCCCTGGGAGCCGACCTGGCCCGATGACGATCTGACCCGCAGCGCGTTCCGGCGGCGGATCAAGCGCTATACCGAGGATCTGCGCAGCGACCAGGGCTATGCCTTCCTGATTATCCGCTATTCGGACGGCGCGCTGGTCGGCGGCCTGACGCTGGCCAATATCCGCCGCGGCGTCGCCCAGGCCTGCAGTCTCGGCTATTGGATGGGCCTGCCTTTCGTACGCCAGGGCTATATGACGGCGGCCGTCCACGCCGTTATTCCCTTCGCTTTCGCCACGCTCCGGCTGCACCGGCTGGAGGCCGCCTGCATCCCGACCAATACCGGTTCGATCCGGCTTTTGGAGAAGAACGGCTTCGTCCGGGAGGGATATGCCCGGGAATATCTCTGTATCAACGGCATCTGGCAGGACCACCTGCTGTTTGCCCGGCTGAAGGACGGATCTAAGTCCTGACGCAGCCGAGGTCTTGACCGTCTTAACCACGCCCGCCTGAGGGCGAAAATGCCGCCTTGGGAAGGCCACGGTTGGCTTGGTATAAAATCCTGGGCATCGCAACTGAGCATGATCCCGAAAAGTGCTTTCCGGGCCGATCATGCTCAAACAGATGGCGATGAATTGGGGATGCCGCGCGACTTTCAACCCATAAAGTGGGGCGATCGCCTGCCGATCGCGGCTCTGCTTTCGACTGTGCTGCTGGCTACCGGTTGCACCGGCAGCGGCACTGTCGGCGTGCCGACAACGTCGGTCCCGGCGGGCACCACGGCTACAGCTGCGCCCCCGCCGGCTCCATCCGCGCCGCCCGCTCCATCGGGTTCGCCCTCGTTCAAGGACAAGATCGCAAATTTCTTCTCAAGCGCGTCCGACAAGGCGCCGCAGGCGGTAGCCAATGCGCAGCCGGACGTCGATTGTCCTTTCATCGATATTCGCCAGGGCGCCTCGACCTTGACCATTCCGCCGCCGCCGCCCGACGGCAGCAATGAAGCGATGACGCTTCGATATCAGGGCAGCTTTGTCCGCGCGGCGCGTGAATGCGCCGTCGTCAGCGGTCAGATGGTGATGAAAGTCGGCGTGCAGGGCCGCGTCATCGTCGGGCCGGCCGGCGGGCCCGGTCACGTCGACGTGCCGCTCCGCATCGCGGTGGTCGACGCGCCGTCTTCGGGCACGAAGGTCATCGCCACAAAATTCATCCAGATCCCGGTCGAGATCACCAACGACGACGGCGCCAGTTTCACCCACATCGAGGAAGGCTTGACCTTCCCGTTGCCAACGCCAAGGGATGAACTTGGAAATTACGTGGTCTATATCGGCTTCGATCAGTTCTCGGCGCCCGCGCCGAAGCCCGCGCCCGCCGCGAAATCCAGAGCAAAGCCGAAGCCCAATCCGAACGCGCCGACGGGCTGATAGTTTCTACCAGCCGCGCAAATCGGTGACCGCGCTCTTGAGCGCCCGCATATCGGCGACCACGGTGCGGGCGCCGCGGGCGGAGAGTTCGGCCGCAAGCCGGCCGGGCGCCTGACTGCCGCCGACGAAGCCGATCGGCGTCATGCCCGCCGCTATGGCGGCTGCCACGCCGGGCACGGAATCCTCAACCACGATGCATTGCGATGGCTCGACCTCGCTGCGCGCGGCCGCGAGCAGGAAAACATCCGGCGCCGGTTTGCCTTTGTAGACATTGCTTGCCCAGAACAGGCGGGCCTCGAAGAAACGTATGAGGCCGGTGACTTCGAGGCTAAGCCGAATGCGTTCCGGCGACGACGACGAGGCCACGGCCTTCGGCCCGCGTATCCATGTCAGCGCGTGCGCGGCATGCGCAATCGCGCGCAGATCCGCCCGCAAGCGGCGCAGCGTTTCTGTTGCGACTTCGCCCGGAAGTGTCGGCGGAATTCTTGTGTTCGTTGCAGCTTCGACGGCGGCGAAAATGTCGGATACCCGCCGGCCCTGGAAACGGCGCATCACCGTGTCGGCCGAAATCGCAATACCGATGCGGTCGAGCGCGTCGGCAAGCACCGCAGCCGTGATCGGTTCTGAGTCGACAAGCACGCCGTTACAATCGAAGATGACCAATGGTCCCTCCGATCCGCGGCCGACACAGTCGGCCGCCGTCTGGCTTTTCAAGGAATTTGCGGAAGCACCATAGCGCCGGACGCGGCGCTGCAAAGAGTGCCGCGGTCCGACTTGGCGATTATGCACAGGAATCAGATTTGATCTGTGGATGACGCGCCGAGCATGTGCTTCATCGGCGAACGGGCGAGCAGCTGACAATCTTCAGAAGCCATAATCTTCTGAGAAAGATCATCTTCTGAAAAAGATCATGGTCTGCCGAACGGATACGGCGAGGGATAGGTCGGCGTCGCCGCGCGCCCGCCGCCGCGACCCCATAGTAGCCGGCCGCAGGCGGCGGGATCGGCTGATCCAGCGGGCCGCGCCCGGTCGGAACCGCGGTTCCGCTATACACCTTGCCGCCGGTCGAGGTCCCGTTGCTGCCGCTGTTTCCTGAGGTGCTCGGGAAGCTGTATTCGTGGACGCCCTCGCATGGGCGCCGATCACGCTTGCGGCCAGCAAAAACGCCGACAGCGAAAGACGTATGGTCAGAGAACGGTATATGGTCAGGGAATGTTGGCCGCGCGGTAGGAACAACGGATTCATTGCTCTCAAATTCCCACCCACCCGCAACCTCAAAGATGTGAAGCGCGCGCACCGATATCAAGGCTGGATGGATATCAAGGCGATTTGCCTTGCCGGCTAGAGCAGCAGTCGAATTCAAACTGAAGAAAAAGCCTCAGTTCTGAAATATCGAAACGGACGTCAGTTGAATCGCTTTTTGATGTCCTCGATGCCCCGCGCCAGCAGGTCCTCGGCGACCTTGCCTTTGGCCGAGACGGCGAGAATCCGCTCGGCGGCCGCCACCGCGGCATCGGCCGCGGCCGATTTCACGTCGGCGAGCGCCTGCGTCTCGGCCTGGGCGATTTTTGCTTCCGCCATCTTGGTGCGGCGGGAGACGAATTCTTCCATGCGCGTTTTGGCTTCGGCGGCAAGACGCTCGGCTTCGGTCTTGGCGCTGGCGATGATGGCCTCGGCTTCGCTTTCCGCCTCGCGGCCCTTGCGCTCGAACTCGGCGAGCAGCGCCTGCGCCTCTTCGCGCAGCTTGCGCGCCTCGTCGAGCTCGGACTTGATGCGCGCCTGACGGGCGTCGAGACTTGCGAAGACTTTGCGGTGGACGCCGAGATAAACCAGCAGAGCGAGAAAGCAGAAGAAGCCAAAGGCGACCCAGTTTTCGGTTTCCATCATGGCTGTGCTCAGTTCTTGCCGGCGTCGAGCGCGGCGGCGATTTCGTGGTCGGCCGGAACCTTGCCGATCAGGCGCTCGACGATCGCGGCGGCGGTATCGGCCGCGATGCCACGCACATTGCCCATGGCGGCGGTGCGCGTCGCCGTGATCGACTGTTCCGCCGCGGCAAGCCGGTCGTGGAGCTTTGCCTCGAGCGCCTTTTGCGCCGCCTCGGTGTCGGCCGCCTGCTTTTCCCGCGTCGAGTTTGCGATCGACTGGGCGCGGCCGCGCGCGTCGGCGAGCGATTTCTCATAGGCCGCATGCGCCGCGTTCGACTGCTCCTTGAGCCGTTCCGCCGCCGCAAGATCGTCACCGATCAGCCTGCTACGCTCGGCCATGATCGCGCCGATACGCGGCAGCGCGATCTTCGACATCAGCACGTAAAGCAGCACGAAACTGATCGTCAGCCAGACGAGCTGCGACGGGAAATGCTCCGCCTGAAACGGCGGAAACGCGGTCTTCCCGGCGGGATGCTCGGTATGGGCGGTCGGTTCGGCCATTATGTTCTGCCTAAGATCTGCCGTCGTGGCGAAAGCTTAGAGGCCAAACAGCAGCAACAGCGCGATCAGCAGCGAGAAAATGCCGAGCGCTTCGGTAATGGCGAACCCGAAGATCAGATTGCCGAACTGGCCCTGGGCCGCCGACGGATTGCGGATCGCTGCGGCAAGGTAGTTGCCGAAAATGATGCCCACGCCGACGCCGGCGCCGCCCATGCCGATGCAGGCAATGCCAGCCCCGATATATTTCGCGGCGATCGGATCCATAACGAAACTCCTTTTTTGAGGTTGGTGCGACTTGTTGTGTGAAGACTTGTTGCGTGCGAAGGCTTGTTGCGTATGAAGATTTGGTCTCAGTGGCCCGGGTGGATCGCATCGTTGAGATAGATGCAGGTCAGGATGGCGAAGACATAGGCTTGCAGGAACGCCACCAGGAATTCCAGCGCGGTCAGCATGACCACCATGAAAAACGGCAGCACCGCACCGAACCAGCCGAGCACGCCGGCGCCGGCCAGCATGATGATGAACCCGGCGAAGACCTGAAGCGTGATGTGGCCGGCCAGCATATTGGCGAACAGACGCACCGAATGCGACACCGGGCGCGACAGAAACGACAAGACTTCGATGAAGACGATCGCCGGCAGGATCAGTTTTGGCACGCCCTTGGGCACGAACAGATTGAAAAAATGCAGGCCGTTCCGATAGAAGCCGTAGCCGACGACGATGAAGAAAACGAGCAGCGCCAGCGCCGCGGTAATGATCAGCTGGCTTGTCACCGTAAACGAATAAGGAATGAGCCCGATCAGGTTCGCGAACAGCACGAACATGAACAGCGTGAACACGAAGGGAAAGAACTTCATGCCTTCGGTGCCGGCCGAAGCGCGCACCGTATTGGCGACGAACTCGTAGGAAAGTTCCGCGATCGATTGCAGGCGTCCCGGGATCACGGCGCGCGGCGCCGTCGCGCCGATCAGCAGAGCTGAGACCGCGCCGACGATGATAAACATGTATAGCGCGGAATTCGTGAACGAGATGTCATGCCCGCCCATACTGGTCATGGGCATCAAGTTCTCGATCTGGAACTGGTGTATAGGATCGACCTGCATGGTCCTGTTCGCCGCCCTGTATGCCGCCTTATTTATTCACCCCGGTGCCGATGCGCCGGAAGTTTATTCTTTCCGGTTGCCCGGGTTGTGGCCGTCGAGTGCATTGCCCGCCACTACTCCAGCGGAGCGCATAACATTGAGCACGCCCGCCGCAAAGCCGAGCAGGAGGAAAATCATCAGCCCCCACGGCGACGTGTGAAACCAGTGGTCGATAATCCAGCCGAGGCCGGCGCCGACCACAACACCTGCAACGAGTTCGCTGGAGAGCCGAAAGCCCTTGGCGTAGCCGGATGCAGTTGTCGCCCGATCCGCCTCAGAACCTTCGGAAGGCCGGCCCGCACTGCGCTTTTGGCCGAGACCTTCGTTGAGCCGCTGAAGCCTAGCGGAGAGAGCGGCCTCGTCGGTATACTGCTTGCCCCGGTCGCCGTTTTCGCGTGCGTCGCTCATGGTCCCGGCACTTTATTCCGACACCCGGTCCCGACACTCGCGGCTTTCAGCAACGGCAGCACGCGCGCACCTTGAAGCCGCGCGGACCATACTGATTGGGTCTACCCAAGTCAAGAACGGCACACCCCAGCTAATCATTTGAAATCACAAGAAAACTTTGCTGTCCACACGACTTTTGGCGACGCCTTTTTGCCGCCTGTCAAGTTGCCTAAGACGTTCTAAGATCGCAACGCTCCGGATAGCCGCGGGAGGACCTGATGACGATCGCAAAATATCTTGCCGCCTTGATAGCAGCTTTGGCGTTCGCAGTGCCCGCGATCGCTGACGACGCGACGCCGGATGGTGCGGGCGGCCGCTACATGTTCAACAAGACCGCCGACGGCGTGGTGCGGCTCGACACCCAGAGCGGCCAAGTCGCGCTGTGCAGCCAAAGATCCGTGGGCTGGGCCTGCGAGGCGGCACCCGAGGATCGCGCCGTTCTGGAGAATGAGATCGCGCGGCTGCGCACCGAGAACGCCGCGTTGAAGAAGGACATTCTGTCACGCGGCCTGCCGTTGCCGCCGGGCGCCATGCCGGAGCCGCCCGTTGCACAAACACCGCAAAACAGCATTACCCTGCCGCTGCCGAGCGATGCAGATATCAACCGCATGGCCGATTTCGCCAACCAGGTCTGGCATCGCTTCAAGGAGATGGTCGAGCGGGCGCAGCAGCAGATCTTGAACAAGAGCTAGAGCACGATCCCTCTGCTCGAACAAAGAATGAGGTCGCTTGGGTAAATTATCGGCCGTCACGACCACGCGCGTCGAAACCATAGCGACGGCAATTCTGACTCTGGAAACGTCCGGCGAAGGGTTCTTCGAAATCACGCGCGACGCCGCGACTTTTCTCGACGCCGTCAAGGCGCGCGACGGCGCGCTGCTGCTCTACATCAGGCACACCTCGGCGTCGCTCGTGATTCAGGAGAATGCCGATACCGATGTGCGCACCGATCTCGTGGCCGCGCTCAAGCGCTTGGCGCCGGTGCATGCCGGCTATGTTCACGAGGTGGAAGGGCTGGACGACATGCCCGCGCATATCAAATCCATGCTTAACGGAGTGTCGCTGCAGATTCCGGTGGCGGGCGGGAAACTCGCGCTTGGCACCTGGCAGGGCATCTATGTCGCCGAGCACCGCGCCCATCCGCACCGCCGCGAGGTGGTGCTGCAGTTCCTTGGTAACTGCGGCTAAGTGCGGTCGCAGGCAAGCTTTTTCCGATTCATGCGGTTTGCACATTGCTGCAATGAGAGGCGCGGCCGTGGCGCATCGCGGCGGCCCTCATAAATGCAGACATGTCGTTTCCCGCCTCGGGCTTCTCCGGGGGCATTTTTCACAGGGATTACAGATCTTGGATCGTTTCGTCGGAATGGCCGTATTCGCCAAGGTCGTCGATTCGGCGAGCTTTGCGGCGGCGGCGCGTCACTTCGGCATGTCGCCGGCCATGGTCAGCAAGCACGTGCAGACGCTCGAAGAGCGGCTCGGCGCGCGGCTTCTCAACCGCACCACGCGCCGCGTCAGCGCGACCGAAGCGGGGCAGGATTATTATGAGCGCGCCGTGCGCATCCTCGCGGAAATGGAAGACGCGGAAACGGCGGCCGGCGATATGCAAACCTCGCCGCGCGGCCAATTGCGCATCACCGCCCCGGTTTCGTTCGGCACGCACCTGCTCGCGCCCGTGGTGGCCGACTATCTCGTCCAATATCCGGACGTGTCGATCGATCTCAGCCTTGACGATCCCTATGTCGACCTTCTCGAAAAGCGCTTCGATCTCGGCATTCGCTTCGGCCACCTCGCCAATTCGTCGTTGATCGCGCGAAAGCTCTACGCGCTCGAGACCTATCTCTGCGCGGCGCCGGCTTATCTGGAGAAGAACGGCGCGCCGCATGTTCCCTCCGATCTCGCCAAGCACAGATGCCTGATCTACACGCATGCCGCGCCGCAGAACGTCTGGAGCTTCGTCGATCGCGACGGCAAGGAAGAAGACGTCCACATATCCGGGCGTTTCCAAGCCAATAGCGGCGACGTCTTGCTGCCGCCGGCGCTGCGCGGCTGCGGCCTGTTGCTGGCGCCGGATTATCTTGTCGAAGACCACATAAAGACTGGCCGATTGGTTCGGATCATGCCGGAATACAAGACCCATGAGACGCCGGTCTATGCCGTCTATCCGAGCCGTAACCTCTCCGCCAAATCGAGGACCTTCGTCGATTTTCTCGCGGCGCGGTTCGGCCGCCCGCGTGAGGGCGAATTCAGCATGAACGGAAACGGCAATGCGATCGTGCCGCCGGACGTGCTGGAGGCAAAAAGCCCGCCGCAAAAGCAAGCGCGCGCGAGCTAGCCTTCGGCCGCGTTGTCGTCGTCCCGATCATTGCAGAGGTTCGCCCAAAATTTAATTTGCGCGACGGGTCCGGGCGTGAAACCGCGACACGCCATGAAAATTGGTGCACATTTGCGCCGAGCGTGGGACGAGGCCAATGCGTGGATCGAGCATGAGAGCCGTTATCGGCGCGCTTGTTGTCGTTCTCGGCTGCAGCGCGGCCGCAGCGCAGGATGCAGGCCCGCCGCCGGCGGTTTCCGTGAGCCCGGTGGCGAGCCGCCAAGTGACGGAGACCGGCGATTTCATCGGCCGGGTCGTCGCCATCAATCGAGTCGATGTTGTCGCGCGGGTGGCGGGTTTCATCGAAGAGCGCAATTTCACCGAAGGGCAGATGGTCAAGACCGGCGATCTCTTGTTCCGCATCGAGCAAGACACCTACAAAGCCGCGGTCGACCAACAACAGGCCAATCTCGCCAAGGCCAAGGCGACCGAGGTCAACGCCAATTTGCAATTGCAGCGCGCGCAGGCGCTGGTGAAGAACCAAAACGTCCCGCAAGCGACCGTCGACGAGCTCGCCGCCACCGAGCAATCGGCGCAGGCCGATGTGCTGCAGGCGCAAGCTTTGCTCGAACAGGCCAAGATCAATCTCGGCTATACGGAAATCCGCTCGCCGATCGACGGCCGGATCGGGCTTGCCAATTTCACCGTCGGCAATCTCGTCGATCCGACATCCGGACGGCTGGCGGTGATCGTCAGCCAGGATCCGATCTATGTCACATTCCAAGCGAGCGAGGCCGATATCATCGCCTACCGCAAGCGGGTCGCGAATTCGGCCGACAAGGATCCGCATGTGACCGTCCACATCAGACTGCCGGACGGCACCGAATACGCGCATCCCGGCCTAAC
Source organism: uncultured Alphaproteobacteria bacterium (assembly GCA_963761185.1). Taxonomy (GTDB): domain Bacteria; phylum Pseudomonadota; class Alphaproteobacteria; order Rhizobiales; family Xanthobacteraceae; genus BOG-931. The sequence continues at coordinate 414,956 of CAVXFY010000009.1, read as the reverse complement.
GAATTTCCTCGACGTTCAGGTGCAAACCGATACCGACACCGTCACGGTGCGCGCGCAGATGCCGAACCCGGATGGCGTCTTGATCCCCGGCGGCATCGTCGGCGTCATTGTCGAACGCGGCAAGCCGCGGTTCACGCTCTTGGTGCCGCAATCGGCCGTCCTGCTCGATCAGGCCGGTCATTACGTCATGGTGGTCGATGACGTGAAGAAAGTGGAGCAGCGCCGCATTACGACGGGTTCCGAGCACGGCAAGGATGTCGAGGTGGCGTCCGGCCTCAAAGAGGGCGAGCTCGTTATCGTCGACGGCGTTCAGAAAGTACGGCCCGGGCAAATCGTAGCGGCGACCGTCGTGCCGGAAAACTGAACCGAACAATCAGGCCAAGATCGAGCCAATGTTTTCCAACGTTTTCATCGACCGGCCGAGATTTGCGATCGTCATTGCCATCGTCATCACGCTGGCCGGCCTCATCGCCATTTCAGCAATCCCGATCGCGCAATTTCCCGACATCGTGCCGCCGCAGGTCACGCTGACCGCGAACTATCCGGGTGCCGACGCCGAAGTGGTCGAGACCACGGTGGCGCAGCCGATCGAGGAACAGATCAACGGCGTCGACAATGCGCTCTATTACCAGTCCGCGAGCGGCTCCGACGGCAGTTATACGCTGAACGTGACTTTCGCGCTCGGCACCGATCCCGACATCAACACCGTCAACGTGCAGAACCGCGCTAGCCTCGCCATCCCGCAGCTGCCCGACGAGGTGTCGCGCTCGGGGCTGACTGTGCGCAAGAAATCGGCGGCGCTGCTTCAGGTCATCAATCTTTATTCGCCGAAAAACACCTATGATGCCGTCTATCTGAGCAATTACGCGACCATCAACGTCATCGACACGCTGGCGCGCATCAAAGGCGTCGGCCAAGTGGTGCTGTTCGGCCCGCTGAATTATTCGCTGCGCATCTGGCTCGATCCCGACCGCCTGACCGAGCTCAACCTGACGCCGAACGATGTCATTACCGCGGTGCAGAGTCAGAACGTGCAGGCGGCGCTTGGCCGCATCGGCGCCGCGCCGGTGTCGAGCGAGCAGCAGGTCCAGATCAATATCAAGACCACGGGCCGGCTGACGCGCCCGGAAGAGTTCGCCAACATCATTTTGCGCGCCAATCCCGACGGCTCGGTGGTGCGGGTGAGCGACGTCGCCCGCGTCGAAATGGGCGCGCAATCCCAGGATCGCTACAGCCGTTACAACGGCGCGCCGGCGGCCGCGCTCGGCATCTATCAGTCGCCGGGCTCGAATGCGGTCGAAGTGGCGAAGCAGGTGCGCGAGACCATGACGACGCTGGCGAAGCGATTCCCCAGCCGATCTCACCTACACGATGTTCTTCGATACCACGGTTTTCGTCACCGCGACCATCGTCGAGGTGGTGCGCACCCTCATCATCGCGATCGTGCTTGTGGCTATCGTGGTGTTTTTGTTTCTCGGCAAATTGCGAACTACGCTCATTCCGCTGATCGCGGTGCCGGTGTCGATCATCGGCACATTCGCGGTCATGCTCTTGATCGGCTATTCGGCCAATACCGTCTCGCTCTTGGCGCTGGTGCTTGCCATCGGCATCGTCGTCGACGATGCCATTGTCGTTGTCGAGAATATCGAGCGGGTGATCGAGGAGGAGCCCGAGCTTTCGATTCCCGACGCCTGCAAGAAGGCGATGTCCGAAATCACCGGGCCGATCCTCGCCATTACGCTCGTTTTGCTGTCGGTGTTCGTCCCGGTCGCCTTCATGCCCGGCATCAGCGGGCAATTGTTCCGGCAGTTCGCCGTCGCGGTCTCGATCTCGATGCTGATCTCGGCGCTCAACGCGCTGACTTTGAGCCCGGCTTTGTGCTCGGTGTTGTTGAAGCGCGGCCAGCGGACGAGCGGCGTCATGCGCTACGTGCTGGGCGGCATCGACAAGGCGCGCGACGGCTATGTGGCGATCGTGCGCCGGCTGGCGCGGGTCGCGATTATCGGCGTCGTTGTCGTTGTCGGCGTATTGGCGGCCGCCGCCTTTGTCTTCAGCAGGACGCCGCAGAGCTTTTTGCCGGATGAGGATCAGGGCGCGATCTTCGCCGCGTTGCGGCTGCCGGAAGGCGCTTCGATCAACCGCACCGAAACTGTAGTCAAGCAGGTCGAGGACATCGTGCGACCCATCCCCGGCGTCGAAGGCGTGCTGTCCGTGGTCGGACTCAATTTCATCGATTATGTCGCCTCGTCGAACCAGGCGTTCTTCGTCATCCGGCTCAAGCCTTATGAAGATCGCACCGATCGGGCGCAGAGCGCGGGCGCGATCGTCGCCAAGCTTCGCCCGCAACTGGCCGCAATCCAGGGCGCCATTGCGTTCCCGTTCAACCTGCCGCCGATCCTCGGCCTCGGTAGTACCGGCGGCTTCCAATATGTGCTGGAAGCGCTGCAGGGCCAGTCGCCGACCGATGTCGCCGCGGTGATGAAAGCGCTGACGGTCGCCGCCAATCAGCAGCCGCGAGCTCGCCGGCGTGTTCAGCACCTACGCTGCCGACACGCCGCAGATCTATCTCGACATCGATCGCGACAAGGCGCAGGTGCTCGGCGTCAAGATCAGCGATATTTTCAACGCGCTGCAATCGACGCTCGGCAGCTTCTACATCAACGACTTCAACGTTTTCGGCCGCACCTGGCAAGTCAACGTCCAGGCCGAAACCTCATTCCGCGATCAGATCAGCGACATCGACCGGATCTATGTGCGCAACGCCAAGGGCGATATGGTGCCGATGCGGGCTTTGGCCGAGGCAAAGCTCGTGCAAGGGCCGCAAACGGTGGTGCGCTATAACGGCTATCGCGCCGCCGTCATTAACGGCGCGGCGAAGCCGCCGGCCAGTTCCGGCGAGGCGCTTGCGGCCATGGAGCGCGTCTCGGACGCGACCCTGCCGCCGGGCTTCAGCTACGAATGGACCGGCACCGCGCTGCAGGAAAAGACCGCGAGCGGCCACACCGCCAGCATTCTCGGCTTTGCCGTGCTGTTTGCCTATCTGTTCCTGGTGGCGCTTTACGAAAGCTGGAACATTCCCATTCCAGCCTTGCTGTCGGTGAGCGTCGGTATCCTCGGCGCCGTCAGCGCGGTGGCGCTGGCTGGACTGAGTTTCGACGTCTACGCCCAGATCGGACTGGTGGTGCTGATCGCGCTCGCCGCCAAGAACGGCATTCTGATCGTGGCGTTCGCGGTCGATCAGCGCGCGCTCGGCAAGGACATCGACGCGGCCGCGATCGAAGCCGCGGCCTTGCGCTTCCGCCCTGTGATGATGACGAGCTTTGCCTTCATCTTCGGGTTGATTCCCCTCGTCATTGCGAAGGGCGCCGGCGCGGCGACGCGTCACGCGGTCGGCACGCCGGTCTTCGGCGGTATGATCGCGGCCGCGGTGTTCGGCATTTTCCTCATTCCGCTCCTCTTCATCACCGCGGAACGCGTGCGGCATTGGGGCGGTGGGCCATCAAAGTCGTAAAGCCCGCCGCAGTGGACCAGCCCCGACGATCGGCGGTAAGATAAAAAACGCGCGCAAACCGGCGTGCAAGCTCGCGCGCAAGCCGTGCGACTGATTGGGGCGTGTCTTTGAGCGACGCTGAGTTTCATCATCTGTTGATTGCCGACGATCACCCGCTGTTCCGCGGCGCGCTGCGCGAAGCGGTCAACGGCCTGTTCGACCGCGCCGATATCGCCGAAGCCGGCACTTTCGAGGAAGTGACGGAGCTGCTCGAGCGCGGCGGCGACATCGATTTGATTCTGCTCGATCTGCGCATGCCCGGCGTGCGCGGCTTTTCCGGGCTGATGTATCTGCGCGCGCAATATCCGAGCCTGCCCATCGTCGTGGTCTCGGCCAATGACGATCCGGCCGTGATCCGCCGTTGCATGGAGTTCGGCGCCTCGGGCTTCATTCCAAAGACGCTCGGCGTCGAAGCGCTGCGCCAGGCGGTCGCCCAGGTGCTGCGCGGCGAAGTATGGACGCCGCCCGACGTCGATCTGCAGCGCGACGCCGATTCGGAAGGCGCCGCGGTGATCGCGCGGCTCTCGACGCTGACGCCGCAACAGGTGCGCGTGCTGATGATGCTGTCGGGTGGGCTCCTCAACAAACAGATCGCTTACGAGCTCGGCGTGTCGGAGGCGACGGTGAAAGCGCATGTCTCCGCCATCCTGCAAAAGCTCGGCGTCGAGAGCCGCACCCAGGCCGTCATCGCCGCCGGCAAGATCGAAGCCGGCCAATGGCCGCAGGTGCCGGCGAGGGGATCTTGAGGCTTACTCCGCCGCGACCCGCTGCACCCGCCACTGCGTGATCAGGGCGCGGAGCGACGCGGGCTTCAATGGCTTGTTCAGCACATGGACGCCTTCGGTGCGGGCTTCCTCGCGCACGTGACGCGAGCGGTCGGCGGTGATCAGGATCGCCGGGACGTGACGGCCCAGCCGGCGGCGCAATTCGGCGATGGCGGCGACGCCATTGGCGTCGGTGAGCTGGCCGCCGTCGAGGTGATAGTCGACCAGAAGCCCGTCCGGCTCGAGCCCGCTTCCGTCGATCGCGGCCAAGGCTTCGCCGAGATCGGCGGCGGTCAGCGTGCGGCAGTTCCAGCCGCCGAGCAGCGTTTCCATGCCGTCGAGGATGGCGCGTTCGTTGTCGATGCAGAGCACGATGGTGCCGTCGAGCCGGCCGATATCGGGGCGCTGAGCCGCGCGCAGTTTCTGCACCGCGGCCGGACCGGTCGCGCGCGGCACTTCGATCGAGAAGCGCGAACCATGGCGTCCGGGTCCTTGGCTCACATTCGAGCGCAGCATGACCTCGCAATCGAGCACGCGCGCGATGCGCTCGACGATCGAGAGGCCAAGGCCCAAGCCGCGCGCCACCCGCGCGCCCTGGTCGAGCCGGTGGAATTCCTTGAACACCGCGCGGCGCTTGGTCTGCGGAATGCCGATGCCGGTGTCATAGACCTCGATGCGCAGTTTGTCGCCGCGGCGGCGGCAGCCGACCAGGACATGGCCCTCCGGCGTATATTTGACAGCGTTCGAGATCAGATTTTGCAAAAGTCGCCGCAGCAGCCGGCGATCCGAACGCACGCTCAGGCTGCAGGGCATGAAGACGAGCTTCAGGCCCTTGGCGCGGGCCAGCGGCGCGAATTCGACCTCGAGTCGGTGCAGCAGATCGTCGATGCGGAAATTGGCGATTTCCGGCTTCATCGCGCCAGTATCGAGCCGCGAGATGTCGAGCAGCGCCGTGAAAATCTCCTCGACCGCTTCGAGCGAGCCGTCGATGTTCGCCACCAGGTCGGAATCTTCGCCGGCGCGGTGGCGTTCGCTGAGACTCGTCACATAAAGTCGCGCCGCGTTGAGCGGCTGCAGAATGTCGTGGCTCGCGGCGGCGACGAAGCGCGTCTTCGACACATTGGCTTCGTCGGCCTCGGCCTTGGCGCGTTCGAGCTCGGTATTGAGCCGCGTCAGCTCGCCGGTGCGTTCGCGCACGCGGCGCTCCAGCGTCGCATTGGCGCGCTCCAGCGCCTCGGCCGCCTTCACGCTTGGCGTAATGTCGGTGAATGTCGTCACCAGGCCGCCATGGGGCATGCGGTTGGTCCGCGCTTCGATCACCAGCCCGCGGTCGGCGAAGCGCTCCAGGAACGGCTCGTCCTCGGACGTGTAATTGGCGATGCGCTCGGCGACGAACTCGTCGCTGTTCTTGCCGTTGCGCTCGGCGTGCTGCGCGACATGATGCAAGATGTCGGCAAGCGCGGTGCCGACGCGGGTGAGGCCGTGCGGCAGATCGAAAATCTCGCCGAACTGCCGGTTCCAGCAGACCAGCGTCAGTTCCTTGTCGAACACCGCGATGCCCTGGCGGACATGGTCGAGCGCGGTCTGCAAAATCTCGCGGTTGTAATGGATCGCCGCATTGGCATCGTCGAGGAGCTTGAGAGCGGCCTTGGTCGAAACGTTGCGCTTGCGCAGGAGGAGCGACAGCACGAGCCGCGACGACGCCGCCCCGATGGCGGAGGCCAAGAGATATTCGGCATATTGCAGCAGCTGAAAATCGGCTTCCGCCTGCGGCTCGATGTCGACACGGCGCGTCAGCGCGAAGCTGGCAAAGGATTCGCGCGTGCGTTCCTCGCCGAGATAGCGGGCGACGGTCGTGATCAGTTCCTCGACCGTCACCGAGGCGCGGCGCAGCCGGAAGCTTGGTGCCATCGGCGCGAGCGACGACGGCACGAACAGATCCGCCTGCACGTGCTCGATGGCAGTCGGGCGGCGAATGAGCGAGCAGCAAATGTAGAAGGCGATGTTGAATCCGAGGCTCAGCAGCACGCCGTGAACCAGCGGCGGCAGGTCCAAGCCAAACAGCGCCTGCGGCCGCAGCAAAGCGAGGCCCCAGGGACCGTCGACCAGGATGCCATGGCCGACAATGCCGGCGTCGGAAACGCTCGGCAGCAAGAGCGTATAGGCCCAGACCATGATGCCTGCGCTCATGCCGGCGATGGCGCCGAGAGCCGTGCCGCGGCGCCACACCAGACCGCCGAAGAAAGCCGGCGCGAACTGCGCCACCGCGGCGAAGGACAACAGCCCGATCGCGGCCAGCTGCGCGTCGCCCGCCGAGCGGTAATAAATGTAAGCGAGCAGCAGGATGACGAAGATGGCGATCCGCCGCGTCGTCAAGAGCTGCGCGCCGGCGTCGCTTGGTCCTGAATTCAGCGCGGCGCGGCGCTTGAGCACCAGCGGGATCACAAGGTCGTTCGACACCATGATCGAAAGCGCGACCGTCTCCACGATCACCATCGCGGTGGCCGCCGACAGGCCGCCGACGAAGGCGATCAGCGTGATCAGTTCGGAATGTGCGGCAAGCGGCAGCGCCACGACGAACATGTCGCTGTCGACATGGCCCAAGGGAAACTTCAACAGGCCGGCCATGGCGATCGGCAGCACGAACAGGTTGATCAGCACCAGATAGACCGGGAACATCCAGGCGGCGCGGCGAATTTCAGCCTCGCCGTGATTTTCGACCACCGAGACGTGGAATTGCCGCGGCAACAGAATGATCGCGAAGAACGACAGCGCCGTCATCGCGGCGAACGGCGCGAATTGCGGCGCGCTGGTCAGCATGGCGGCGACGTGCGGCCGCTGCATCGCGCGCGCGAACAGATCGAATGGGCCCTGGAACATGACGAAGGTGACGAAAATGCCGACGGCGGTGAAGGCCATCAGCTTGACGATCGATTCGGTGGCGATCGCCAGCATCAGCCCGTCCTGATGCTCGGTGGCGTCGGTGTGGCGCGTGCCGAACAGAACCGCGAAGGTTGCCATGGCCAGTGCGACGAACAGCGCGACGTCGCCGAGCAGCGGCGTGCCGCCCGGCGCCGCTTGCGCTAGAATGGTCGAGACCGACGCCGACACCGCTTTGAGCTGCAGCGCGATATAGGGAATCATGCCGATGATGGCGATCAGCGCCACCGTCGCCGCCACCGCCGGGCTCTTACCGTAGCGCGCCGCGACGAAGTCGGCGATCGAGGTGATGTTCTGTCCCTTGGCGAGCCGCACGATGCGGATGATCAGCGGATAGCCCAGCCCGACCATGAGCAACGGACCGATATAGATGGTGAGGAAGTCAAAGCCGGTGCGCGAGGCGAGGCCGACCGAGCCGAAAAACGTCCACGACGTGCAATAGACAGCAAGCGACAGCGGATAGATCAGGAGCCGGTACGACGCGCCGCGGGCGAGGCTACGCATGCGGTCGCCATAGCTCGCGACCAGAAACAGCAGGCCGATATAGGCCAGCGCAATGGCGACGACGATCCACCCTTGCAGCATGACCTGACCCCAGAACCTCCCGCCCGACGATCCCTGTTATGGGACCCACGTTTTGGGCCTTGTTTGCCCGATTTCAGATAAGGTCACCACAGTTTGGCCCGACTGTCTATCGGCGGGGCAAGGGGCCGCGAAGTCTCAGTAAACGCGCAAACGGTGCGTTGACGGCCTTTGCCGCAGCGGGCATTCATGCCGCGCAAATGCTGTCCATCCTCCCGCAACGGCGCGTGCTGATCGAGACCGCCGAGACGCTCGCCATCGCGCTCGCCGGCGGTGTCAGTTTCATCCTGCTCAATCTTCCCGCCGCGCTGGTGTCCGGCTCGGTGATCTTCGTCGCGGCCGCGGCGCTGTTCGGCCGTCCCATGCGCGTGCCGCTGCCGTTGGCGCGCGTCTGTTACGTGATCGTCGGCATCCTGCTCGGCACCGTGGTGACGCCGGAAACCCTGCACGGCGTTGCCGCCTGGCCCGGCAGCATCCTGCTTCTGATGCTGTGCTCGATCGTGATGATGGCCGCTACTATGGCCTATCTGCACGTCGTACATCGTTGGGATCTGTTTTCGGCGCTGCTCGGTTCGAGCCCGGGCGCCATGGCGCAGGTGATCGCGCTGTCGACGGAACTCGGCGGCGATCTGCGCGCCATCGCCATCGTGCAAACGATGCGGGTTCTGCTTCTCGTCGTCGGATTGCCGAACGGCTTGGCGCTTTTCGGGCTGGTCGTGCCGGCGATTCCGGCGCCGCGCGGGGAAGCGGATCTTGCGGTGCTCGGCCAGATGATCGTCCTGGTCGCGGTCGCCACAGTCTTTGCGATTGCCTTTGCGCGGCTGCGGTTTCCCGGCGGCCTTCTGTTCGGCGCCATGGCGGGATCGGGCATCCTGCACGGCACCGAACTCGTTCACGCTGCCCTGCCGTGGTGGATCGGCTCGTCCTCGGTAATCTCGCTCGGCGCGTTGGTCGGTTCGCGCTTCGCCAATACGTCATTGCGGATGCTGGTCGGCTATCTCGGCGCGGCGTTCGGCTCGTTCGCGGTATCCATGGCGGTCGCCACGGTCTTTATTCTAATCGTCGCGCATTTCTTTCCGTTCTCGATCGCCAATATCGTCATCGCCTTCTCGCCCGGCGCGCAGGACACGATGATGGTCCTGGCGCTCGCGCTGCATCTCGACCCGGTCTATGTCGGTGCGCATCATCTGGCGCGGTTTCTGGTGGTGACGATTACGGTCGGTATTGCCGCGCGGCGGCTGGCGCAGAAGCAGCAGCCGCCGCCGCAAAAATAAAGTGGAGACGAGTCTTACTCTGCGGCGAGCGCGCGCTCTTTGAGCGGCAGGCGGAGCCGCTGCCAGACGTCGACCAGGGCCTCGGCGAGCGCGTCGATCAGCCGGTCGTCGTGATAGGGGCTCGGCGTGATGCGCAGCCGCTCGGTGCCCTTAGGCACGGTCGGGTAATTGATCGGCTGAATGTAGATACCGTGGTCGGAGAGCAACAGATCGCTCGCCTGCTTGCACAGTTCCGGATCGCCGACGAAGACCGGCACGATATGCGTATTGCTCACCATCACCGGCAGCGTCGCGGCCTGGAGCACCGCCTTGGTACGCGCCGCGCGATCCTGATGCCGCTCGCGCTCGAAGCTCGAGGTCTTCAAGTGGCGGATCGCCGCGGTCGCAGCGGCGCAAACGGGTGGCGGTAGGGCGGTGGTGAAAATGAATCCCGGCGCGTAGGAGCGCACCGCGTCGATCAGGGCTTTGCTGCCGGCGATATAGCCGCCGAGGCAGCCGAACGCCTTGGCCAGTGTCCCCTCGACCACGTCGATACGGTCGACGACGCCGTCGCGCTCGCTGATGCCACCGCCGCGCGGACCGTACATGCCCACCGCGTGGACTTCATCGATATAGGTCATCGCGCCGTAGCGCGCGGCGAGATCGCAGATGCGCTCGACCGGGGCCACGTCGCCGTCCATGGAATAAAGGCTCTCGAACACGACGAGCTTCGGCCGCGCCGGATCGGCCGCCGCCATAAGCGCTTCGAGATGCGCCATATCGTTGTGGCGGAAGATCTGCTTCTCGCAATGCGCCTGGCGCACGCCCTCGATCATCGAATTGTGATTCCAGGCATCCGACAGGATCAGGCAATTCGGCATCAGCTTGGCGAGCGTCGAAATGCCGGTCTCGTTGGAGACATAGCCGGAAGTGAAGACCAGCGCCGCTTCCTTGCGGTGCAGGTCGGCGAGTTCGCGCTCAAGCTCGACCAGCGGATGATTGTTACCGGCGATGTTGCGCGTGCCGCCGGCGCCGGTTCCCATCCGCGACGCGGTCTCGATCATGGCGCCGATCACTTTGGGGTTCTGGCCCATGCCGAGATAGTCGTTCGAACACCAGATCACGACGTCTTTCGGACCCGAGGGCGAATGCCATACGGCATGTGGAAAACGTCCGGCGATACGCTCGAGATCGGCGAACACCCGGTAGCGCCGCTCGCCATGCAAGCGCTTTAGCGCGTCGGAGAAAAAGCCGTTGTAGTCCATGATTTTCGTCTTTTTTGCCCAGCGAATTCCGCGTCAGGGAGACCTTTTTAGAGCGGTTCCAGTCAGCTTGTCGAGACGCTTTTAAGCGAAAAATGGTCACGCCGATTTGCGCTGGATCAATTGCCGGCGACTGCGGACCGCGGCGAAACGGGGGTGCCGACGCAGCCCACGCATGGGCGCTTCGACTGCAGGCGGCCGTGACGATTGTTTCGGCCGCTTATTCGGCCGCGGCGCGCGCCTGACGCATCGCGCCGGTATTGGCCGGTTGCGAACTGCCGAGCCAGGGGCTCCACGGCTCGGGCGGCACCAGCCCTTCGGTGACCGAAACCGGCAGGATGCGGCCGTCGTCGCTGATGCGGCCGATCATCACCGGCTTGAACAAGTGGTTGGTCTTGGCGTCCATCAGCACCGAGAAGCCGCTCGGCGCGGTGAACCGCCGGCCGCCCAGTGCCGCGCGCACTTTGTCCACCTCGGTGGTGCCCGCGGCTTCGACGGCGGCCACCCACAGATGAAAGCCGATCCAGGTCGCTTCCATCGGATCGTTGGTCACGGCGGCCGGCTTGCCGGTGAAGCGCCGCCATTCGGCGATGAAGGCGCGGTTCTCCGGCGTGTCGAAGGCGTGCAGGTAATTCCACGCCACGAAATGCCCGGCGACATTCGAGCGCTTCAGCGCCGGAAGCTCGGCCTCGGTGATCGACAGCGACATGACCGGGATCTCCGACGCCGCGACTTCCTGGTTGGCGAGTTCGCGGAAGAAATGCACATTGGCGTCGCCGCTCACTGTGGCGACGATCGCGGTCTTGCCGCCGCCATTGCCACCTTTGGCGAAGCGGCGGATGTCTTCGACCACCTCGCGCCAATCTGACTGGCCGAGCGCGGTATAGCGCTCAGGACATGCGGTGACGCCTTGGCTCGCCAGATAGCCCTTGAGCACGGCATTGGTGGTGCGCGGGTAGATGTAATCGGTGCCGACCAGGAAGAAGCGGGTGACGCCCTGCGCGCGCAGGAAGTTGACCGCCGGGATCGCCTGCTGCGGCGGTGTTGCGCCGGTATAGAAGATATTAGGCGAGGTCTCCTCGCCTTCGTATTGGCTCGGATAGAACAACAGCGCGTTGTCCTTCTCGACGATCGGCAGCACTTCCTTGCGCGACGCCGAGCTCCAGCAGCCGAACAAAGCCGCGACCTTGTCCTCGTGGATGAGTTTCTTCGCCAGCGCCGAATAGGCTTTCGGATCGGAATGCGGATTGACGATGACCGGCTCGATCGGCCGGCCCAACAATCCGCCGCGCGCATTCTGCTGCTCGATCATCATGACCAGGAGTTCCTGCAACGGCCGCTCGCTCGCGGTCAGCGTGCCGGACAAACGAATGCATGATGCCGATCTTGATGGCGCCGAATTCGAGATCGGAGAAATAGCGCGTCACCGCATCGACCAGCCATTGCGAGCGGCCGAGCAGATCCTCGGCGGTGGCCAGCACGCCGTTGCCGGCCTCCTCGACGCTCGAGGCGATCGTCGAAATCTCCGGCAGCACGCCCGCGACGGCGCCGGCCACCTGCTCGGCGCGGTTGCCGATGCGATTGATCTCCTCGGCCTGGTGATCGAGGATTCCGGTCAATTGCCGATTGGCGTTGCTCATGGTCGTCACGCTCGACGACACGCCGGCGATCGCCTCGACCGTCTTGTTCACCGCCTGCTGAATGTCCGTGAACCTGCGCGCTGATGTCGCCGGTCGCTTTCGCGGTCTGCTGCGCCAGCGTCTTCACCTCGGAGGCGACCACGGCGAAGCCGCGTCCGGCGGCGCCGGCGCGCGCCGCCTCGATCGTGGCGTTGAGCGCGAGCAGCGAGGTCTGCGAGGCGATGGCCTCGATCAGCTTGACCACGGCGCCGATGCGTTCGGCCGCGGCCGAGAGGCTGCGCACCGTGGAATCGGTATGGCCGAGATCGGCGATGGTGCGGTCGGTCGCGTCCTTGGCGGCGGAGGCCTCCGCCGTGCACTGGACGATCAGGTCGAGGAGGCCGCGCGAGGCCTCCGCCACCCCGGCCACGTCGCGGCTGGCGCAGGTGGCGGCTTCGACCGCATGCGCGGTGCGCTGCGACATGTCCTTGTTGCGCGCGCCGAGATTGGCGGTGGTGACGCGGATTTCCTCGCCGGCGGATTGGAACGTGCCGGTCAGCTGGTCGATCGTGCCGCGAAAGCGCTGGGTAAAGAAGCCGCGATTGGCTTGGCGCAGCCGGCTTTCGGCGTCGCGGCTCTTGTGATCGACCGCGAGCGCATCGGAGTCGATCAGCGCCTGCCGCATGGTTTCGGCGGCCGCGATGCTCTGGGCAATGGCGCCGCCGTGAATCCGGCTCGGCAGCGCGGCATAGCGGTCGCCAGCGGCGATCTGGACGATGGCGCCGATGACGGAGCGCAGTGTTCGTTCGCACCACCATGCCGCCGATGCCGCGCCGACGCCCGCTGTCGCCAAACCGAGAAGGAGACTGCCCGTTCCCCAGGTCGTCAGCACCGCGACCATAGCGGCGAACAGAAACGGCAGCACGATCCACGCCGGCAGCTGGCTTTTATGAGATTCGGCGGCCATTTTCGGCGTCGTCCCGCTGCGGCAGTAAAAATGCTGGAGAACGCTTCGAAAGTGCGCATATTCGATTACTAAATCCTTTCCTAATGCTGCACTGCACCGCTCGAATATTTGGCAGTTACGCCCAAATTATATGCGGGTAGTGTGATGCGCCGCATCACAGACGCAACTGTGGATCGAACGCTGCTCCAAGATCAGGACACGACCGAGCAATGACAGAACACGCTGCCGGCCTGAACGAAGGCCTCACCGATTATGGCGACAAGGATTTTTCGCGCTATTTGCGGCGCTCCTTCGCGCAGTCCATGGGCTATTCGCGGGCGTTCTTGGACAAGCCGGTGGTCGGCATCGCCTTCACTGGCTCCGACTTCAACAATTGCCACCGCCATTTCCCCGAACTGCTGGCCGCGGTGAAGCGCGGCGTGCTGGCCGCCGGCGCGTTGCCGCTCGAATTCCCGACCATCTCGCTTGGCGAAGTCTTCCTCACGCCGACGAGCCTGAAATTCCGCAACCTGATGGCGATCGACACCGAGGAGATGATCCGCGCCCAGCCGATGGACGCGGTGGTCCTGATGGGCGGCTGCGACAAGACGGTGCCGGCGCAGCTCATGGGCGCGGTGTCCGCCGACCGGCCGGCGATCTCGCTGATCGGCGGGCCGATGATGACCGGCCGCCATCGCGGCGAGCGGCTCGGCGCCTGCACCGATTGCCGGCGCTTCTGGGCGCGCTATCGCTCGGGCGATATCGACGCCGAAGAGATCTCGCAGGTCGAAGGCCAGCTCGCGGTGACGGCGGGCACCTGCGCCGTGATGGGCACCGCCTCGACCATGGCCTGCCTCACCGAGGCGCTCGGTCTGTGCCTGCCCGGCACGGCGGCGATCCCCGCGGTGCATGCCGACCGGCTGCGCGCGGCCGAAGCGACCGGCGCCGCGGCGGTGAAGCTGATCGGCTCAAAGCTTAAGCCGACGGCGATCGTCAACGCAAAAGTCGGTCGAGAACGCGCTTGCGCGTGCTGCTCGCGCTCGGCGGCTCGACCAATGCGGTCATCCATCTCACCGCGATCGCCGGACGCGCCGGCGTGAAAGTGTCGCTCGATCAGCTCAACAAGCTGTCGGACGAGACGCCGGTGCTGGTCAATCTCAAGCCGGTCGGCAACGGCTATATGGAAGATTTCTGCGCGGCCGGCGGCATGGGCGCGCTGCTGCGCGAATTAAAGCCGCTCCTGCATCTCGATTGCGTGACGGTGACCGGCGAAACGCTCGGTGAGCGGCTCGATGTGCGACGACAGCGGTTATGTCGACCGCACGATCATCGCGACGCGCGACAAGCCGCTCGAGCCGGAGGGCGGCCTGGTCGCGCTGTTCGGCAATCTGGCGCCCAAGGGCGCGATCCTCAAGCGCTCTGCCGCCGACGCAAAGCTGTTCGAGCACGAAGGCCGCGCCGTGGTGTTCTCCTCGCTCGCCGATCTCGCGGCGCGCATCGACGATCCGGCGCTCGACGTCGAGGCGAACGACATTCTGGTTCTGCAGAACGCCGGTCCGCATGCGCCGGCCTGCATGCCGGAAGCGGGCTATCTGCCGATCCCGAAAAAACTCGCGCAGCGCGGGCGTGAAGGACATGATCCGCATTTCCGACGCGCGCATGAGCGGCACCGCTTTCGGCACCATCGTGCTGCATGTCACGCCCGACGCGGCATCCGGCGGGCCGCTCGGGCTGGTGCGCACCGGCGACCGCATCCGGCTCTCGGTGAAGCAGCGCCGCATCGAATTGCTGGTCGACGACGCCGAACTGAAGAAGCGCGCCGCCGCGGCGCCGCCTGCGGCGGAGCAGCCTGAACGCGGCTACGCCAAGCTCTTCGCCGAGCAAATTCTCGGCGCCGACGAAGGTTGCGACTTCAAGTTTCTGATGCCGAATTCATGACGTCATGGCCTGGCATCCCGGCGCCGTGAGAGTCGGCGCTTCAGCTCAGCCCTTCGCTCACGCCACCGCGATCTCCAGCGGGAAATCGTCGACCACCTCGTGGCCGGTCGTCGTTGACGATGAAAGTGTGGCCGAGGAAAATGCCGAACAGCCCGTCGGGCGTGATCGGATTGGGCTCGGCCATGATCACCATGCCGGGCTTCAACACTTCCTCGAATTTCTCCGCCGAGACATGCTCGGCGACGACATGCGGCTTGTCGGTGACGAGATCGATGCCGTGGCACTGCGTCGGCCGCGACTGGTAGCCGTTGTTGCGGAAAAATTTGCTCGCCTCGCGCATCGCTTCGGCGGGTTTTCCGGGCGCGATCTCGGCGACGATCTTGTGGTAGCCGGGCAGCGTGATCTCGTGCCAGAATTTTTTCACCATCTCGGTCGGCTCGCCGACGCAGATGGGCGAGCCGATCTGCGCGGTGTAGCCGCGATAGCCTGCCGCCAGTTCCATATTGATGATGTCGCCCTTCTGCAGCACGCGCGCCGACGGCCGCGGATTGCCGAACACCATCGCCGGGTTCGCCATCGGCGTCGAGCCGATGATCAAGAAGTCGATATCGCCGCCGCCTTCGAGAATGGCGGAGCCGGCGGCAGCGCGCAGCTCGTATTCCTTCACGCCCGGCCGCGCGCGCGCGACCATGGCGTTCATGGCGTTCTCGCACAGCACGCCGGCCTTGCGCACGCAGTCGAGCTCTTCGGCGCTGTGGATCGAGAGCAGTTCGTGCAGAAAGCCCTCGGTGAAGACGAGCTCGGCGTCGGGCAGGTTGTCGCGCAGCACGTTATATTGATTGACCGGCAGGTAATCGCCGTGCCGCGGATCGATCTCCATCAGTCCGATGCGGCCGCGTTCGAGTTTCAATTCGCGCAGCCGTTCCACCATGACGTCGGCGTAACGGCCGCTGCGGCTATGCCGCACGTCCTGCACCGCGACCTCGACCTGGCGGCGCACCGCTTCGGCATGGGTGCCGCCCATCGAATAGATCATGGTCGGCTCGCCTTCGAGCGGCACCAGCACGTAGCTCGAGAGCGCATGCCATTCCCAATGGCCGGTCAGCCACAGCATGCCGCCGCCGAAGCTCCAATGGCTCGGCCCGCCGGGCACGATCAGCGCGTCGAGCTTCTGCTCGCGCATCTTTCCCCGCAGCGCCTTGTAGCGGCGCTCGTATTCGGCCTTGGAGAACTGCTCCCACACCGCGTCGCGGTAATAGGGCGTGTCGCGCATATTGGCGAAGGGCAGCGACTGGTCGAGCTTGCCGCGCACCTGCTCCCACGGCTGCGGGCCGATGCGCGGCGGACGGATTTGCGTATTCATGGACGTGACCTCGGGACTTTTCTGGATTGCAGGAAGCAGGATGATGAGATCATTGGGTCATAACCCGATTGCCGGATCAATGCATCACCGAGGCATGCCTCCTATTCATGTCATCGCGCCATCCGCACGCCGGCGCGTTCCAGCCGCGGCAGCACCTCGTCGCAGAAATACGGCACCTCGGCGAGAAAATTGACGAAGGAGAGCCCGATGCCGCGCACGCCGGCGCGGCTGATGATGGCAAGCTCCTCGGCGATGCGGTCCGGCGTGCCGACGAACGGATAGCCGCCCACCGCATTGGCGGCGAAGTAACGCCGCTTGGCGTCATATTCCTCGGGCGGCATGGTCGCCGGCGTGATGCTCTTGTTGGCCAGCATGCCGTCGATGGCGCCCCAATCGGCATTCTCGATATTGACGTGCTGATAATAATCGTCGGCCTCCTTCTGCATCGGGCGGCAGATCACCTGGCCGACGGTGAAGACCTCGATGTCGCGGCCGAGGCCTTGAGCTGCGGCCTTGACCTCGTTCACCTTGGTGGCGTTCCCCGCCAGCGAAGTTCGCGAGCCCGCGGTCGCGACGAAAAATGCGTCGCAGTTGTGCAGCGCAAAGGCCTGGCCGACGTCGGACGACCCGGCGTTCATCAGGAGCGGCCGCGTGTCGCCGTAAGGCTTCGGATAGGCGCGGGCGCCCTTGAGCTGAAAATAGCGCCCGCCGAAATCGAACGTGCCGTCGCGCGTCCATGCCTCTTTGACGATGTCGATCCATTCCTGCGCGTAGTCGTAGCGCGCGTCATGCTCGCGCTGCTGCACGCCGAACATGTCGAATTCGCCTTCGTTCCAACCAACCACGATATTGACGCCGATACGGCCCTCGCCGATGTGGTCGGCGGTGACGAATTCCTTGGCGGCGATCAGGGGGTGAAACAGCGGCGCGTGAACGGTGCCGAACACGGTCATGCGTTTGGTTGCGCCGAGAAGGCCGACCGCCCAGGTGATGGTTTCCAAGGTACGGCCGTGAAAATCGGTGTCGCCGCCATAACCCTTCCAGCGCGCTATCGGCAGCATGAAATCGAGGCCGGCCGCGTCGGCGAGCCGCGCCAATTTCACGCAATCCGGCCAGCTTGCCGACCAGCGCTCCGGAACTTTGGTGGCGGACCGGCCCGACGAGCAATTGGCGCCGAACAGTCCGATCTTCAATGCGTTGCCATTGTACATGGCAATTCTGTTCTTTAAGGAGGCGCCCGGCGCCAGCATCGCGTTTCTCCCGATTTTGCCGTTTCTCTTGCCCAGTCTCTTGCTCGGCAGCCTAGCATTCGGCTGCACATGGTTGCAGCACTTTAACCAAATCCACACCTCCGCCGTGGCATTAAGCCGTTGAGGAAACGGCCAAAATGTCTGCCCAGCGCCTGTTGCAATGGCTTCGCGCTTTGTTACGGCCCGCACCGCTACTTGGCGTGGCCATGATCGCCGTTCTCTGGATCGGCCTGTTCTACCTGCTTGCTAATCATCACGGCGCCTTGGCGGACCCGCAACAGCGCCGCGGCATCTTCATCCCCATCGTGATTTTTCTGACGCTGCTCGAACTGATCGTCATGGCCGCCAGCATCCGGCGCCAAGTGTCGGTCGAAGAGACCAATCTGCGCTTCAACACGGCGCTGGAAAATCTCACCCACGGCCTGTGCATGTTCGACGCCAACAAGCGGCTCGTGGTGTGGAACGAGCGTTACGCCACCATGTACCGCCTGCCGCCGGAATTGCTGAAGGTCGGCGCCACGCACGAAGCCATCATCGGGCATCGCGTGACGCACGGCATTCTCAAAGGCGAGACCAGCGCCGGCGCGGTCGACAAGAAGCTCGGCGCCTTGGACAAGATGTCGTCGAACAAGATATCGAGCCGGATCGACGAGCTTGCCGACGGCCGCCTCGTGCGCGTCACGCGGCAGCCGATGCCGGGCGGCGGCTGGGTCGCGACCCACGAAGACATCACCGAAAAGCAGCGGCTGGAAAATCAGCGGGAGACCATGCTGGCGCAGGAAAACCGCCGGCTGCTGACGGAAAGCGCGATCGGCGCGTTCCGCGACAGCGTCGAGGAAATGCTCGGCGTCGTCAGCACTTCGACCAATGCGATGAAATCGACGGCGAATGCGCTGATCGTGTCGTCGCACGATACCACGCAGCACGCCGAGGGTGCGCTCAAGGAATCCGGCGAAGCGTCGGCCAATGTCACGCTGGTCGCCGGCTCCGCCGAACAATTGTCGGCCTCGATCGCCGAAATCAATATCCAGCTTGCCGAGACCACGCATCTCGTCGCCAGCGCCGTCGACAAGGCGCGGGCGTCGAACGGCGAATATGCCAGTCTAACACAAGCGGTGGAAAAGATCGGCGACGTCGTCAAGCTGATTCGCAACATTGCCGGGCAGACCAATCTCTTGGCGCTGAACGCGACCATCGAGGCGGCGCGCGCCGGTGAAGCCGGGCGCGGCTTCGCGGTGGTCGCCGCCGAAGTGAAATCGCTCGCGGTGGAAACCGCCAAGGCCACCGAAGAGATCGCGCGTCACATTCTCGCGGTGCAGGAATCCACCGGCGGCGCCGTCGAGGCGGTGCAGGGCATCGAAGACAGCATGCACGAGATCAATACGCGGGCGTCGAGCACGGCTGCCTCGGTGTTGCAGCAGAACGCGGCGACCACCGAGATCAGCCGCAATGCGGCGAATGCGGCGCGCGGCACGAGCTTAGTGGTTTCGGCGCTCGGCAAAGTCTCGGGCGCGGCGGCGCAGACCCGCAGCGCCGCCGAAACCGTGCTCAACGCCTCGACCTCGGTCGATGCCTCGGTCGGCAAATTGCGCGCCGAAATCGAAGGCTTTCTCAAGAAGGTCGCGGTGTGACGGGTTTTTGATCCGCGCTCTGGCGCCTGGTGCTGCCGCACAGGATTGAACCGTCGACCTTCAGCTTAGAAGGCTGTTGCTCTATCCCCTGAGCTACGGGGCCGTAAGGGCTGTTTCCGGCTGGGCACTTTTTAGGCACTCGGGCTTGGGCCCCGGCGCTATTTAATCACTTGCCAGGAGGTCCATGCTCAGACGGGCGGCGCGATCTCGGGCGCTGCCGGCGGCGGCCGTGCCCGCCTTGTGTCTCCGAAGCCATGCGGCTGTGTCAGCCCTGCTCTCCGAAACCATACAGCAACAAGCGGGTTGACCATCGGGCTGCTATACCCGTCTGCCTCAGTCTTGAGATATTTGCGACCGTTGACGCTGCCGGCGAGCGTGGTCGCTAAACGAGATGTTCAAAGCCGAGGAGGCTCTCGTTACATTCATGATGAGCTTAAGGTAGGTGCGGTGCTCAAGATGAGTGAGCCGCGCAATAACTTCCGGCTTTGTGAGGCCGACCATAGCGTCTTTATCGCAGGCGGCATCGGGATTACCCCGATTCGTTGCATGATCGGACATTTGGAATCTGTTGGTGCGTCGTGGGAATTGCATATGGCTGTTCGGCGCCGGGACGAGGCTCTGTTTCTCTCGGAGTTTGGTTCGTCTGTGCGGCTGCATGTCGATGAAGAGGCAGGTGAGGCCTTAAATGTGGGTCCTATTGTCCACAAAGCGCCGACCGCGTCGCATTTTTATTGTTGTGGGCCGGCCCCGATGCTCGAAGCATTTAAGCGGGCGGCGGCGGGTCGCCCATCCGAAATGATACATATAGAGTATTTCAACGCACCGGATGTGTTGGGTAGCGAGGGCGAGTTCACGGTCGAACTACGTCGCTCTGGCATGAAAATAAAGGTATGCGCTGGCCAAAGTATTTTGGAGGCCCTGCGAGTTTCGGGGGTCAATACGTATTCCTCCTGTGAGCAAGGGGTGTGCGGGGCTTGCGAAACGCGTGTTATCTCTGGGAGGCCGGAACATCGTGATTTCATTTTAACGGATCAGGAAAAGGAAAAGGGAGACGTGATGATGATCTGCTGCTCCGGCAGCGCAAGCGATTGCCTGGTGCTGGATCTCTGATGCTAATCGTTTTGGAGGGGAGGAAGATGCGTCTCCTGCCGACGTATTCCGTGTGGTGGAGCGGCCTGCCCGCAAATCGAAAACGCCGCCGAATAGGTGCAGCGCTGTGAGGGCCAGATGTTGAATGTTCTCGTTATTTGCGGCTCTCGGCGCAAGGGTTCCTACAATCGGACTATCGCTAACGCGTTGCCCCAGCTTGCTCCCGGTGGAATGAACATTGTTTTCGCAGCTCCGGTATCCGATATTCCTCATTATGAGGATGACCTGGTGTCGGCACAACAAATTCCGCCAGCTGTGCTATCCTTGCCAACGAATACTATAAGAATGAGGAGGACTACACTGGGCGCTGGCCGAGGCGATCCGTGAGGAATACAGAGCGATCGTCGATGCAGGCTTTATCCTGCAGATTGACGATCCCGCTCTGGTCGACATTTGGGACTGGTGGTTTTCGGCGAAAGACGACATGGCGGGATATCGGAAATGGGCGGCGTTTCAGGTCGAAGCAGTCAACCACGCTTTGGAGGGCATCCCCGAAGATCGCATCCGCTTCCACATCTGCTGGGGCAGTTGGCATGGCCCGCATAGCGGCGACGTCCCGCTTAACGACGTGGTAGACCTTCTGCTCAAGGTCGAAGCTCAAGCTTATTCGATCGAAGCGGGCAATGTGCGCCACGAACATGAGTGGAAGGTGTGGCGGGATTCCAAACTACCGAGCGGCAAGCTTCTAATCCCAGGCGTGGTCAGCCACTCCACCAATCTGATCGAACACCCGGAACTTGTTGCCGAGCGAATCATCCGCTTCGCAAGAGTCGTCGGCCGCGAAAACGTTATAGCTGGCACGGATTGCGGCCTCGGGGGGCGCGTGCACCCCAGATCGCCTGGGCAAAGATTGCCGCCCTGTGTGAGGCTGCAAAGATCGCGAGTAACCGTCGCCAAGGCTGCTCGCATTGCGCGTAACCCGGAATCGACAGTCCGACGAGCTCCGCGCAACGTATCCGAGTTCCTCGAGTGTCTCGAGCAAACGATAAGACCGTGGGGCGCGGCAAATTCAGCCGCCGCGCAACATTGCCAGCGCGAATGCCGCCGGAGCGATTGACTTCATGCAAGACATCCAAGCCGCGCTTGAACGCACGAACCCCTTCCAGCGCCTTTTGCGCCTGCGTAGTGCTCGTCCGCTCACTGGACACTTCGAAATCCTTCCTTGCTGGTCCGCTCCCGGCGCCTATTCTTTAATCTGCCTGGCGCTTTTGCAAATGTAATGTGCCGGTTCACCGGGGCAATCTATGCCATTGAGTTCATTAGGCTATCTCGGAATTCAGTCCTCAAAGCTGGAGGATTGGAGCCAACTGGCAACCCAGCTTCTCGGTATGCAGCAAGTTGATCGAGGGGCCAGCATTCGCGCATATCGAATGGATGACCGAAAGCAGCGACTGGTCGTGGACGGCAGCGGTGATGCCGGCATGAATTTCATAGGTTGGGAAGCCGAAAATAAGACTGACCTCGATGGTCTTGCAGCGGGCTTGGAAGCCGCCGGCGTTGCCGTATCACGCGGAACGCGGGCGCTGGCGGACCAGCGCCATGTGGCTGAGCTTATCCATTTTCAGGATCCGGGCGACAATCGCGTTGAGGTGTTCTGGCGGCCTGAGCTGGCGTCAGATCCCTTCGTACCAGCCCAGCCGATCTCCGGCTTTCGAACAGGCGTCCTCGGTATGGGACACGCGGTTCTCCATGTCGACGATATCCAGCCTATGATCAACTTTTATCGGGACCTGCTTGGCTTCCGCGTGTCTGACTACGGCCTGGCCCCTTACCCACTCTATTTTTTTCACGTCAATGATCGGCATCATAGCTTTGCGATGGTCGGTTCAGGTCGTCGTGCGTTGCACCATTTGATGGTCGAGGTCGGAAGTCTTGATGATCTAGGCCAAGGCTACGATTTCGCGCAATTGGAACAAGACCGCATCGCGTACACGCTCGGTCGCCACACCAACGATCACATGACGTCTTTCTATGTTCACACCCCATCGGGGTTCTTCATAGAATATGGCTGGGGCGGTCGAGTGATCGATCCTGCGACCTGGAAGCCACATGAAACCTTCGACGGTCTCTCTCTTTGGGGGCATGAACGCCTCTACATGCCTGAACAGCAGCGGGCACGATTGCGCGACATGCGCCTTGATGCAGCGGCGCGAGGCATCCGCGTGCCAGATCCCGTCGCTCCGCCGCTCGTTTGCCCATGGCTCGATTCTGTCGCTTCGCAGCGGTTGCCGACGGCGGCTGCGCACTGACTTCGTTCAGCTAGGCTATCCGAAGCGACGCTTCGATCTCGCGCACGGCACGGCGCATCGGCGCGAGGTACCGCTTGACGATCTCGTCGAGAGCGATCGCGGACGCAATACAGATGATATTGATGGCCGCGACAATTTTCGTGTTATTCATCACCGGCACAGCAATGCTTGTGGTACCCGGCGCACGTCCGCCTTCACGAACAGCATAGCCTCTGGCCCGGGTCGATTGGACCATCTGGGCGATGGCACCGCGATCGCGCGCGTAGCGGCGCTCTCGATGACCGCGGGCTGAAAGCACCGCCAGTATAGAGTCCCGCTCCGGCTTATCGCAAAAGCTCAAATAGGCCCGACCCAACGAGCTCGTCAGCACTGGCGGGCAGTGACCGGCGCGTTCCGGCAGCATCGCGAGCGGGCTGGTCGTATTCGTAGTCTCCCGAATCAGCATGGCTCCGCGTTCATATGTCGCGATATCAGACGGCCATACCACCTCGCGCTGGAGCTGCCTGAGCACCGGTCCAGCAATTTCTACCACCCACGCCTCATCGCTATAGCCCCAGGCAAGCCCTCGGACCGCGATGGTCAGCCGAAACGTGTTGCCGTTCGGCCCGCGGTCGACATAGCCCGCCTCCTGCAGCGTGCCAAGCAGACGATAGACCGTCGGCCGTGGCAAGCCCGTGAGGCGGCTGATCTCCAGCGCCGTCGCATTGTTTTGGTTGTTGAGCGCTCGCAAAACCACGAGGCCCCTTTTGAGCCCAAATACCTGCTTGCTTCCACTCATCCAAGCCCTCCTCTCCAGCAGTTTTGTCACAAACCGTCGTGTCCACAAAGTGGACATATCCGGTGGCGGTGTTGCGCTGGACGTTGGGTCATCGATGATCGCCTCTGACGGGCCGGCACCGGCTCGACGGGAGAGAACGCCATGAAACGGAAGGGTCCGTACCGCGCCGCGATATGCGGCTTTTCGATTTTGATGTTGAGCTTGTGCGCGACACGGGCGAGGGCCGAGACGTGGCCGACCCGACCCGTGCATATGATCGTCGGCGGCGCGGCTGGAAGCGCACCCGACATTATCGCCCGGATTATAGGCGAGAAGCTGAGCGCCGCTTGGGGCCAGCAGACCGTCATCGACGACAAGCCGGGTGCGGCTGGCAACCTCGGCACCGAGGCGGCGGCTCATGCAACGCCGGACGGATATACGCTACTGTTCGGACAGGCCGCGCCCCTATCCATGAACCGTTGGGTATTCAAGTCGCTGCCGTTCGACGTCGATCGAGACCTCGTACCGGTAATCAATATCGGCCTCAGCCCCATGATTATCGTAGCCAATCCGAAGTTGGCCGCGAAGACGATCGGCGAACTGATCGCCTTGTGTAAAGCGCAGCCGGGCAAATTGACCTTTGGCACGTCGAGCTCTCGCAATATCCCGCACTTGACAGGCGAGCTGCTCAAACACGCCAGTGGCTGCGATATGACCCATGTCCCTTATGCAGCGAACACGCAGGCGATCCAGGATGTGGTCAGAGGAGATACTCAATTGATGATTGACGGGATCCCCGTGCTGCTGGGTCAGGTCAAGGCCGCACGCTTAAACGCTCTTGCTGTGTCGTCTAGCAAACGCCTTCCCGGGCTCGAAGCTATACCCACCGTTGCCGAGACACTGCCCGGGTTTGTTAGCAACGGGTGGTTCGCCATTCTTGCCCCCACCGGAACCCCTGCCGACGTCGTTAGTCGCGTCAATCGCGACGTGAACACGGCGCTGCAGGACCACGAGGTTGCCGACCGGATGCGCGATCTCGGCGTGTACGCCGAGGGCGGCTCGCCCGAAGACCTCGCGCGGTTCATGAAATTGGATACGGCACAGTGGCAGCGCATTGTCCGCGATGCCGAAATCCAACCCGAATGAGCAACAGAACGGGTGTACGGGGTTGACCATGATCGAGACGGATGTGCTCATCGTCGGCGGCGGGCCGGTCGGTTTGTCGCTCGCGTGCGACCTTGGCTGGCGAGGCGTCAAATGCCTGGTCGCCGAGGAAACCGACCGCGCCTTCGGTGCCGAAGCGCGTATCAATCTGGTGAATATCCGTTCGATGGAGTTCTGTCGCCGCTGGGGAATAGAGAAAGCGGTCCGCCACGGCGGCTTCCCTGACGACTTCCCGATGACTGTGCTGTTTCTCACGAGCCTGCGTGGTCGGGAGATCGCACGCCTCGAATATCCGAGCATGGGCGCGCAGCCACGCTTGGCGACCAGCCCCACGAACCGCCAACGTATTCCACAGATGTGGTTCGAACCGATCTTCGCCAGGGCCGCAAGCGGCTTCCCATCCGTCACGCTGCGCCGCAAGCTGCGCTTCGACCGTATGCGCGAGACGAGCACAGGCGTCGAAGCGGAACTCACGGATTTCACAACGGGCAGATCCGAAACCGTTCGGGCTCGGTACGTCGCCGGCTGTGATGGTGCCCGCAGCGCCGTCCGTCAGGCACTCGCTATCGAAATGAACGGCGAGCAGCACCTCAGTTATTCCTGCGCTCTCTATTTCCGCGCCCCCGAACTGTGGAAGTACCACGACAAGGGCAAGGCGATCATGAGCGTGCTCGTCGACAAGGATGGGATGTGGGCAAACCTAAATGCGATCGATGGCTACGAGCTGTGGCGGCTTTCCATGGTCGGCGGCAACGACTATGTCGACCCGGGCACCATCGACTCGCAAGCGTGCCTACGGCGCGCGTTTGGCGCCGACCCGCAGTTCGAGTGCGAAGTTCTGTCACTTATCCCCTGGGTCCGTCGCGCTGTAGTTGCCGAAACATACCATTGCGGCCACTGTTTTCTTGTCGGCGATGCCGCGCACCTCCTGTCTCCGACGGGGGGCTTTGGCATGAACACGGGCATGGCCGACGCGGTCGATCTGGGCTGGAAGCTCGAGGCTACGCTTGCCGGCTGGGGCGGTGCTGATCTCCTTTCGAGCTACACGGCCGAGCGGCGGCCGATTGGCGAGCGTGCAGTGCGCGAGGCAACGATCAACTTCACCAACCTGCGCGAGATCCCGCGTTTTCCCTGGATCGAAGATGAAGGACCCGTCGCTGACGAAGCGCGCCGCGCACTCGGCGAAAAGGTCAAGGCGACCACGCGGCGCGAGTGGGAGTTCTGATGGGGTCCAATTGGGGTATCGATACGCCTCCTCTCCGATTTGCTGGGACGACGGCAGCGCGGCGCCGCCAGACGACCCTTCGATATACATCCAGAGCGCCAAGCCCGGGTCGCGAGCGCCGCATGCTTGGGTCGCGCCGGACAAGTCGACCCTCGACCTGTTCGGCCGCGGCTTCGTGCTGCTTGACTTTGGCGCTGCGGCCGAGTGTGCGGCAATCGAGAACGCGGCACGACAGCGTGGACTGCCACTCACAGTGACGCGTATCGCCGACCCAACAACTGCCGCTCTTTACGAACGAAGACTGACGCTGGTTCGGCCGGACGGGCATGTGGCGTGGCGCGGCGATTTAGCTCCGGACGATCCGCTTGAATTGATCGATCTTGTTCGTGGAGTACCGCCCGCATCTGCGGCATCGCGCGATGCCCGTATGGTGGGGTGAACGTCGCATCGGTGCGATTTTGTCCCGAATGAGTTGAGGCGGGACCTGACGCATCCCAGCTCGGGTATTAGCCAGAAGCCGTAATGGTGCTGCTTCAGTAACATTCGAAAGGACAAATTATGACCACGCGAGCCAATTGAGCAGCCCACATTGAGTGGACCTGGACCACTCAATGTGGGCTGCTCAAGGGTGCGATGTGCCTCATCCAGAGCTGCATTTGGTACGTCTGTGACGCTACGCGCTGTCCAAAGCAGTTCGCTATTGGCAGCTACGCTGACCTCGGGACATTCGTGAATCGGCTTTCACCCGAGACGTTAACGCATCTGCTATTTGCGCTGATCGGTTGATGCTGAGGTGGTCTCGGTTGTCTGAACAGATTTTCCGCTTCGATAAGTGGAGCCTCTGCCGGGGTTAGGCTGCCAAGCGGAGCGGCAGCGGTGTGAAGTAGGCTTGATCGGGTGTCATGCCGTCAAGGCTCGAATGTGGACGGCGGCCATTATAAAAGTCGAAGTAGCGGCCGATCGAAGCGCGGGCCTCGCTGACGCCGTCGTAGGCTCGCAGATACACCTCCTCGTATTTGACGCTGCGCCAAAGCCGCTCGACGAACACGTTGTCGCGCCAAGCGCCCTTGCCGTCCATGCTGATGGCGATGCCGTTTTTGCCATCAGCACGCCGGTGAACGCCGTGCCGGTGAACTGCGAGCCCTGGTCCGTGTTGAAGATCTCCGGCTTGCCGTGGCGGGCGAAAGCATCCTCCAGCGTCTCGACGCAGAACGCCGCCTCCATCGTGATCGATACGCGCCACGACAGCACGCGACGGCTGAACCAGTCGAGCACGACAGCCAGATAGACGAAGCCGCGCGCCATCGGGATGTAGGTGATGTCCATCGCCCACACCTGGTTCGGCCGTGTGATCGCCAGCCCGCGCAGCAGATACGGGTAGATCTTGTGTCCCGGCTCGGGCTTCGTCGTGCGCGGACGGCGATAGAGTGCCTCTATCCCCATCCGCCGCATCAGCGTCTTCACATGACGGCGGCCGATCTTGCACCCCTCGGCCACCAGCAGGCCTCGCAACATCCGCGAGCCGGCGAAGGGAAACTCCAGATGCAGTCGGTCGAGACGCCGCATGATCGCCAGGTCGGCCTCCGACACCGGCCGCGGCAGGTAGTAGACGCTGCCACGGCTGATGTTCAGAGCCTCCGCTTGCTTGGTGATCGGCAGATCGTGCGCACGGTCGATCATCGCTTTGCGCTCAGCAACCCCGCTTTGCTGAGCGCTCCCTCTAAAAAATCATTCTCGAGCGTCAGCTCGCCGATCTTGGCGTGCAGTGACTTCACGTCGACCGCCGGCGCCGCCGCCTGGCCGCCGCCAGGACCGAAAACATCGGCAGCCCCACCCTCAAGCTGCGCCTTCCACGATGTGATCTGATTGGGGTGAACGTCGAACTGCTCCGCCAGCTGAGCCAGTGTTCGATCGCCCTTGATGGCGGCAAGCGCCACCTTCGCCTTGAAAGCCGGTGTGTGGTTCCGGCGGGGTCGTCTGCTCATTGTCTCTCCTGATTCGCTGGGCACAGCGTGCCCGCTGTCAGGCAGAAACTCCACTTATCGTCCTGTGCAGATTTCCGAGGCCGGCTCTATGCCACACCTGGAGAGAGCCTGTAGTTTGTTCAAGTTTTAGTCTTATATAAAATTCAGATTTGTCCAACCCGTTCATCCAGATCGGCGGTCTCGGTTACCCGTATCAGTGGGGTTGTCATGATGGGCATTGCGATTGGCGTTCGTGGAAGTGGTGGTAATAGGGGGAGCAGTAACGACGGCTCGCTTTCGATCATTGATCGTTGGGGCTTAAGTCTTTCTGCGCGCACTTATCCTGCGCAAGGTAAAGGTGTATCGAAGGCCTCATTACGACTGATGTCGGGCACGGCTCGGCTGCTGGCGGCGGTCGAGCAACGAGTTCGGCACGTCTGCGAGATTCTGCGCGACGGCAACCAATGCCAAAAAAGGCCTGTGCGCGGGAAGCCGCTCAACAAGCGAGCTCAGGAATGCTGCCGCGTGAAATCGAGCAATGCGGCAGCCACGCGCGCCATGGTGTCTGCCCATGATCGCCGATCATCCCGTCGAAACAGCCGCGCGCTCGGGTACCACGGCGTGTCGTCGCGATCCAAAAGCCATTTCCAATCCGCGTTGTACGGCAACATGATCCAAACCGGCTTTCCCATCGCCCCGGCCAGATGAGCAACACTTGTATCGATCGTCACCACGAGATCCAAATGATCGATCAGCGCGGCCGTGTCCGAAAAATCGCGGAGGTATTTGTGATAGGAATTGATCCGATGAAGCCCACGAAGCTGCGAAGCGTCGGCGTCGCTTATTTCCTTTTGCAGGCATATCCAATGGACATCGGCGGACAAGAGCGGCAGAAGATCGGTTAAATCAATTGAGCGGTCATAGCCGCTCTTGCGCTTTGTGGCCGTGCTCCAAGCGATGCCGATCCGCGGCTTTGTTTTTGGCGGTAGCCGTACGCTCCACGCACTCCGCAGCTCTTCATCGGCAAAAATATAGTGCGGCTTTGACGGTATTGTTTGCACTGTTGTGCCGAGCGCGAGTGGCAGACTCATGAGCGGGCATTGGTAATCAAATTCGGCCGGAACCTCTTGGCCATGGATGATTTCGATGTGGGGTTTCATTTGCGCAAGGAGCCGATACAAAGGCTCCTGGACCGACATCACAACCTTTGCGCCTTGCGCCCTTAGGAGCGCGCCAAACCGGCAGAACAGTATTGTGTCGCCAAGTCCCTGCTCCCAATGAACGAATATGGTCTTGCGGGAAACATCTTCTTGTCCGAGCCAAACGGGCTGAGAGAATGAGCGGTTGCCAACCGGCTCCTCGAGCTTCTTGCGCCATTCGTACAGACGAAAGCCTTGTTCGAAGCGCCCCAACTGCAAGAGGCATAAACTTTGGTTGTGGCAGGCCTCCGCATAATTCGGCCTCAGCGTGGCCGCCCTATTGAAACTGGCGATGGCTTCATGCGGTCGCCTGAGCTCTTGGAGGGCGATGCCCCGGTTATTGTAGGCTTCTGCATAATCTGGCTTCAGAGCGATCGCCCGATCGAAGCTGGCCACCGCATCGTCAAGATGCCCAAGATCCTGCAGCACAAGACCGCGGTCGCACCAGGCCGCATTGTCACCCGGTCGCAGCGCGATGGCCCTGTCGAAACTGACGAGTGCTTCGGCAAACCGCCGCAAATCCTGTAACGCTTTCCCGCGGTTCGTGTAGGCCTCGACATAGTCCGGCTTCAACCTAATCGCTTCTTCGAAGCTGGCGATTGCATCATCGGGACGCCCAAGGTCACGCAGCACGACGCCACGGTTGTTGTGCGCCTCCGCATAATTCGGCTTCAACCTAATCGCCTCTTCAAAGCTGGCGAGGGCATCATCGAGACGCTTAACGTCGCGCAGTACGAGACCGCGGTTGTTGTGCGCCTCCGCATAATCCGGCTTCAGCGCGATCGACTTATCAAAGCATTCGAGCGCCGCATCAAAGCGACGCAAATCTCTGAGCCCGAGGCCCAGATTATTGTAAGCACCGAAGGAGTTGGAATTGAGCGCGATAGCTTTTGCGATCAGTTCGATGCCGCTTTCGGTCCGGAGCGTTTGCAGCGCTAGGACGCCAAGGAGATGCAATGCGTCAAAGTGCGCTGGCAAATGATGAAGAACTTCTCTATAGAGCCGCTCCGCTTCCACGAGCCGGCCCTCTTGATGCAGGGTCACGCCTTCTCTGAACTTCGCGTGGACGAATGCCGCGAGGGACTGTTGCTGCGGTTGCTGCCATCGCAGCGGTTGCTGGAACGTTGCCCGAATCGGCGTCGTAAACCGTGGTTGCGACTTTCCTGTGCGATGGGGATCTTGTGTCACAATCGACGCCCTAGGTCATACACGCTCTCACGCTATTTCCTTTCAGAGCCGCTCTATCATTTTTCTCAACGCTTCGTTGCCAAACATCTTCCTTTATGCAATTCAGTGGCTATCGAGCAATCAATCTCTTTGCGGCGTCGTGATTATGGGATTAGCGACATCGAAGTCTCGCTATCAATGAAGTCTCCCTATCAATTGCGTCGCTCGTTTTAACGAGGCGGCCTCAGTTTCTTAACGTCTCGTGCCATCTCTAGACAAGTAATGAAGTCGGTGTAACTTGATTCGCCACCCATTCGCGCTTCGGCGACGCAGTGTCGCTTCTCTTCCACCGAGAAAGTCGACCATCCCTTGCTCAATCTCTCTTTATCCAACCGCTCAGCCTGCATGCATTGCTCGAAAGTGACAGTAGGCTGGCCTCCTGCCAATGGATCCGTTGATTGCCTAACAATTCCGCGACACGTTTCCTCCACGCGAAGGGTTGGTATGTCATCAGCCTTAGCCGAAAGCATCGGAAAGGCGATTACGGTAGCGCAAAAAGTTTGACCCGATACCCGCGCATCGCAGCTATCCTCGGTAAGTTCGAAAACAGCTAGTTCCTAAAGCCTTTATCTGCATTGATTTGCATCAAACCCGTCGGTCGCCACCACAAGTGGAACGTCTGATTTTTCGCGGTCACGTCTACTAGGGATGAAACCATCAAGGCTCCCCAGCGACGCGCCCACTGCACCCATCAACCAACGTAATTTCGCACCGCTGATGAAAGGACTTTCCCAGAGCCATTTCGACCCGGAGTTCCCAGTCAACCTAGCTCCAAGTTGCCGGCCACTGAATGGCTGCCCAAAAATACTAGCAGTAGGCTCCCAACCTTGAACGCGGGAGGAAGGCTATAGCTGATGACAGTGGAAGTTGATCGAGCAAGAGATTACTTTGGCGGCCCACGCAGTTGCGCGTAGCCGGATACAGTTCACAGTTCCTATTGCGGCCGTTAGTGTCGGCCCTTTCTCGCGCCGATCATATCGGTGAGGCGGCACTGTCATTTGGGGGTGCCGCGAAGTGGTGCGATCGAGCATAGCTATCAAAGCGGCGGTATGGTTGCGATGACGAAGCGTTGCGGCGGACCGGCAAGACCAAGCCAGTGCCGCGTCAGTGTAACCTCGCCGCGCCGACCGCTGGGGCTGGCCGCGAGATGGCCGTTGATCGCGCCGAGGCAGAAGTCGTCTCCGGGCTCGCACACGATGGCCATACCACGCGCCACCCGTTGCGGCGTCGCCCAGGGCGATAGATAATTATAAAAATCGGAAAAGCTCGACGGCTTATCTGGCATATAGAAGGCCACGGGATTCGCCAGCAAAAAGCGGCCGCCGACCAGCGCCAGCGGTTTATCAGTCGTGTCGCGCCATTGCCGCTCGGTCGCCGCGGCGAGAAGCTCTGTGTAGGCGGCGTTGTTCTCGACGCCGCGTTCGAGCTTCACAAAGGCGACTAGCGGCGAAGCGATGAGCGCTAGCAAGGCGTAGCCTATCGCGCAGGCTGCGATTCGCACTACCGCCTGCCGCGACACCTTGATCAGCGGCGAGGTCAGCATCATCACAGGCAGCAGCGCAACCGACGGCTCGTTCCAGACCGAAAGCAGATTGGTGTGCTTCATTATGGCGACGGGGATTGGCAGGAGCAGCGGTGCCCAAAATAGAAAGGTCGCCGGGCGACGCGAGGGCTCGATGACAAACCAGCTGTCGCGGACCGCCTCGCCCGAGGGGCGGACGAACAGCGCCACCAGCAGGATCGCCGGCGCGATATAGCCGAGGGTGCCCAAACTGTATTCGTTCAGCGAGCGGACGAAATCGAGCACGGAACTGGCGGTGCGGCGCTCGCCGAGCCAGTTGAGCGGCGGAAAATGGTTTTCGATCAGCCAGAAAAGATGCGGCAGGGTCAGGCAGAGAAAGACTGCGGCGCCGCTCCATGGCGCGGGCGAGCGCAGATAGGCGTTGCGCCGGTGATCGAAAATCAGCGCCAGAAAGATCGCAGCAAGGAGAAAGAACGACCAGTATTTGGTCAGCATCGCCGCCGCGGCGGCAATGCCCAAGACGATCCCCCACCCCGCCCGCCGCGTCTCCAGCGAGCGCATGAAGGCCAGCATCGCCAGCGCCCAAAGCGGAATCAGCGCCGAGTTCTGGTCGAACTTCAGCGCGAGAAAATTGTAGAACGGGATCACGGCGAGCAGGAACGGCACCGTCGCGCGCTTCTCGCCATCGAGCCAAAGCCCGCACAATTCGAAAGCGAGATATAGTCCGGCCGCGAGCGTCAGCGCGGCGAGCAACAGGAAGCCCCAGTCGGCTTGCGGAAAAATCGCAAACCACGCTCGCACCACATAAGCAAGAAGCGGCGGATGTTTGGGATAGCCGAGCGCGGGCTCGTGCGCCCACACCGTCATCTCCGCCAGATCCGCATTGATGTCCTGGCTCGATTTGGCGATGAGGCCATAGATGAACCAGGCCGCGCCGTAGGCGGCCGCGACCGCCAGCATGACGCGCCGTCGCCGCTGCGGATCGCACAGCCCATCGATCAGCTTCGAAAATGCGCCGGCGAACCCGCCAGCGGGCGTGGCAGAGAACAAGGCCATGGCGCGATTGAGAACTCTGCCCGCTCACGTCGCCGCACTTTGCAATTGCGGCGCCGGTCGCGGCGCCGATGCCGCAAGTTCCTCGGCAACGGCCGCATAGACTTCGTCCACCGAAATCGCCCGCATGCAGACATTGTCGGTACAGGCGGTCTTGCGATGATTATGCGCGCTGACGCAGGGCGAACAGGCAAGTCCGGCATAGATCGCGCGCGAGCGGCCGAGCGGCTGATAAAGTTTCGGCGTCTCGGGACCGAACAGCACGATGGTCGGCAGCCCGGATGCGGCGGCGAAATGCGCCGGTCCAGAATCGTTGGTCACCATCAGGGCGGCAAGCGCAAACAACGCCGGCAATTCGGAGAGTGCCGAATGCCCGGCGAAGGAGGCGCAGCGCGGTCCGCTTGCCGCGGCAAGTTTTTCCGCTGCGGCGCGCTCTTCCGGAGCGCCGGTAATGAGCACAAACACATCGCCGTGGACATTGAGTATGCGGCCGATCAATTGCGCAAACCGTTCCGGCATCCAACGCCGGTGCGGCAGGAGTTCGCTGGCATTGGGATTGATCAGCACCAAGCGATGCCACGACGGATCAAACGATACCAATGCGCTGATTCGCGTCAGCAATCGCTCCCGCGCTTCCGCGCTGGCTGGCGCGATCGTCGCCACGATCTGCTCGTCGCCAATCACCGTCTTGGTGAATGGGATCTGCGGCGTGGAGGCGAACAGCGCATCAATGAGCGCGATGAAATTCTTGGCGATATGGATATGGGGATTGTAGCCGACGCGATGGGTGAGCATCTCGCCGCGATAAAGCCCTTCCTGATGGAACCGGTGGAAGCCGACACGCCGGTCGGCACCGGACAACCCGGTGAGCAACGCGGTAAAGCGGGAAAACAGTTCCAGGTCGACGACGGTGTCGATGCCCTTGCGCCGCGTCCAGATCAAGAAGCCGAGCGTGTCGAACGCGAGTTGCAACAGCGAGCGGTCGGAAATGGTGAAGATGTTATCGTGCGGCAACAGCCCCAACAGATCGAGCGATCCGGCATTGCGGGTGAAGATGACGAAAAAAAGCTCGGCCGAGGCAGCGCGGGCCTTGCGCATGGCGGGCTCAGCCAGCACGCTGGTACCCATTTCCGAGAGCTCGACAAAAAGAATGCGCTGGATCGGCCGCCCGGCACGCCGCGCGAACCGGTCCCGCAACCAGACCAACACTGTGGCGACAGCGCAGAGCGGCGCACCGGCCAGCCGGTCGATCCGGCGCATAGTGTCGATCTTCATCAGTCTCTTTTAGCGCGCCGTGTTGGACAATGCCAATTCGGCCGTAAGCTTCACGTTAAGGTCGCCGGGACCTGTGACCTAGCTATTGCATAACAGGCTCGACCAAAACGGCGTAAGATCAACGAGTTGATGGGCGTCACTTTTTCGCCTCCTCTTTGCGCTCAGGGCTGGGTGCTCCACAATAAGCTGAGTTCTCGCGACGGCGTGAGACGGCGTGATTAGTGTAGTCGCGACTACGAACAACGCTCAACTACCATCCGACTGAAGCCGCGGGCGAAGGTTCGGATGTTCGATTAGAAATGCCCTAAGGGATAAGTGTCATGACGGAAACCGCCACTGCCGCTACCAAAGCCAAGGCGACGAAACACGCTGATTCCGCGCTCGGCATACCGAACTACGGGCTTCCAAAATTCGAAATGCCAAAATTTGACCTAGCGAATATGGAAATGCCGGACGCGTTTCGTGAAATGGCTGAAAATGGCGTCGAACGGACCAGAGACGCTTGCGCGAAGGCCAAGGTTGCTAGCGAGCAAGCAGCCGACTTGTTCGAAAGTACCTACGAGGCTGCTGTCAAGCGTGCGACAGACTATAATCATAAGCTTATCGAGATGGGTCGCACCAATACTCGTACTGCCTTCGACTACATCGATAAGCTATTGGGTGTGAAGTCCCCCTCGGAATTTATCGAGCTGTCAACCGCGCAGGTTCGCAAACAATTTGAGATCGTGTCCGCGCAGAATAAGGAGCTTTGCGGACTCGCACAGGAGATGGCGACTGAAGCTGCTGAGAAGATCAGGACGAGCGTGTCCAAAGTCGTCAATAAGGTTACTTGATCGCATCAATTTGAAGCCCGTCAAGGCGTTCGACCTGCCGATGGCGTTAGCTGAATTTCATAATGTTAAGGTCTCGATCTCGGTCTAGGACTTCTTCTAAGCGTGAATGTCGGCTCGTGGCCCTTCTCCGAAGCCGGGCTCTGACACCTTGATATCCGGAGTTGGACATGCAGCAGACATCGACAGAAACCGCAGGCTTGCACCGCGCATCAACGCGGTGCTATTCGGCACGTCGTGAAATTATATCGTGATCTCAATAACATAGGTGTTCGCAGTTTTATTCTGACCGGCGCGACCCGTACGCCTCTCATGCGCTACTTTATCAACGACATCGACCCGAAGCGGACACCGCAGCGTATTCGTGCAGTTTGGGATGGCAAGTCACGGCGCCAGGCAGTGCCAGAACAAAAAACATCAATAACCAAATATTATTCCCGCAAAATGTCCTGCGGCAACGCTTATAGCAAATAGAAACAAGATACCCCATATGCCCCCTGGGAAGCATTGGATGGTGGTCCACATTGTCCAACGGCGCCTCATTTTTTATTTATGATTGAAATTTCATCCAGCGCTTTGACACAGATCAACGGTTCTCGCCCACAGCCGCCAATGAGTCGGCTCCAGCATTACGGAACGACCAGCCCGCACGTCCCGCCAGCCCAAG
Organism: uncultured Alphaproteobacteria bacterium; assembly: GCA_963761185.1. Classification (GTDB taxonomy): domain Bacteria; phylum Pseudomonadota; class Alphaproteobacteria; order Rhizobiales; family Xanthobacteraceae; genus BOG-931. The sequence continues at coordinate 379,577 of CAVXFY010000009.1, read as the reverse complement.
CCATCGCGCGCCTTTATCGTAGATACTCAGCTCCAAATCGACGTTCGCCGGGGCGGTCTTGATTGGCTGCTTAAGGCACACAGTGATTTATTCGTCAGAACATTGCGCATTACCAGGCAATGCTTAAGATCGCCACCGATCCCGGCCAGCGACAATTTGTTAAAGAAATTGCTTAGCAAAGCAGAGGTCAAGCTCAAGAAAGACGAAGAAGATGCCCGCCATCTCAAACTGGAGGATCTTTTGATGTCGCAGTCAGTCGCCGCTTTGGTACCAGCCGCTGTAGACTATGAGAAGACGCTCGTCTTCGCGATTGAAGTTAGTAACAAAAATTGGGTGCTTGCGGCGCAAGTGCCTGGCCTGCCGCATACGAAAGCGAAGCGCACGATCGAGCCCGAAGCCGAGGCATTGCTGACTGCCATTGTCGGATATCGCGCCCGCGCCACCGCGACGGGCCGCAGCATCGAGCGCGTGATTGCAGTCTACGAGGCCGGATGGTCGGGCTTCTGGCTTGCGCGCTGGCTAACGAGGCATGGGGTCGAAGTTTACGTTGTCCAGCCTTGAGCCACCCCCATTGAAGTGGTCCGACTTGAACGATGTGATTGGCATCAAGGAGGACCGATATGCCGAGGAAGAGATACAAGCCTGAAGAGATTGTCGCGAAGCTGCGGCAGGTAGATGTGCTGGTCTCACAAGGGACGAGCATGGCCGATGCGATCCGCCAGATCGGCGTGAGTGAGGTGACGTTTTATCGCTGGCGCCAGGAGTTCGGCGGGCTCAAGAGCGATCAGGTGAAGCGACTGAAAGAGCTGGAGCTTGAGAACAGCCGATTGCGCAAAGCCGTCTCTGATCTGACGCTGGACAAGCTGATCCTGACCGAGGCCGCCAGGGGAAACTTCTAAGCCCCGCGCGTCGTCGCGGCTGCATCGAGCACATTCGTGAGCACTTGCACGTCTCCGAGCGTCGCGCCTGTGCGGCGCTCGGGCAGCACCGCTCGACGCAGCGCAAGGTGCCGCGGGGCCGAGAAGATGCCGACCGTCTGACCGCTGACGTCGTCGAGCTCGCCCGCCAGTACGGCCGCTATGGCTATCGCAAGATCGCTGCCCTGCTGCGTCAGGCGGGCTGGTCGGTCAGCGACGGCCGGGTAGAGCGCGTCTGGCGGCGGGAGGGGCTGAAAGTGCCTTCCAAGCAGCCCAAACGCCGACGGCTGTGGCTGACCGCCGGCTCCTGCATCCGCCTGCGGCCCGAGCATCCCAACGACGTCTGGTCCTACGACTTCGTCGAGGACCGCACCCATGATGGCCGCAACTACCGCATGCTCAACGTGGTCGACGAGTTCACGCACGAGTGCCTGGCGATCCGCGTCAATCGCAAGCTCAAGGCGGTCGACGTGATCGACGTCTTGTCCGACCTGTTCATCCTTCGCGGCGTGCCTGGGCACATCCGGTCCGACAACGGACCCGAGTTCGTGGCCAAAGCGGTGCAGGAATGGATCGGCGCAGTTGGTGCAAAAACCGCCTACATCGAACCGGGCAGCCCCTGGGAGAACGGCTATGTCGAGAGCTTCAACGCGCGCCTGCCAGACGAACTGCTCAACGGCGAGATCTTCTACACGCTTCGGGAAGCCAAAATCGTCATCGAGAGCTGGCGACGGCACGACAACGCAATACGCCCGCACGCATCGTTCGGCTACAAACCACCCGCACCGGAGGTGTTCATGCCCGCATTCGCCGCGTGGCCGGCTTCGCTACGTCAGCCAGCTCCGCCGGCCACGCTGGCGCAACCGCCAGCGCTAAACTAACATTGGACCTGGACCACTCAATGTGGGCTGCTCAGTTTTGCAACACAATCCCCCCAATAGATGGGGTAATCGGCCGGCAGCTTGTGGATGGCTGAAGATTTTGGGTGCTGCGCTTCAGGCTGATGGTGAAACGAGGTCACCGTGGTTACGGGCCTCAAGCATCAGAAGGAGAAGCGCAGCATGGACCATTTTGCGGGATTGGACGTTTCGGTCAAGGCGACCAGCGTCTGCATTGTGGATGAGACGGGCAAGATTGTCCGCGAAGTGAAGTTGGCGAGCGAGCCTGACGCATTAGTGGTGGTGCTGAAGAACCCGGCCTACCGCTTCAAGCGGATTGGATTGGAAGCTGGACCGCTGTCGCAATGGCTGTTCAGCGCTCTGGCCGAAGCGGGCTTGCCAGTGATCTGCGTCGAGACGCGGCACATGCGGGCGGTGCTGAAGGCGCAGATCAACAAGACCGACCGCAACGATGCGCGCGGCATGGCACAGATGATGAGGGTGGGACTTTACCGCCCGGTGCACGTGAAGACGTTACGCAGTCAGAAACTGCGGATGCTGCTGACCCATCGCAAACTGCTGCAGTCGAAGGCCATCGCCATCGATAACGACCTGCGCGGTACCTTACGCAACTTCGGGCTCAAGGTGGGCATGGTGAGGACGGCGAAGTTCGAGGCCCGCATCAAGGAGCTGGTCGAGAACCTGCCCGACCTGGCTATGCTGGTCGAACCGCTGCTTGTCGTTCGGCGGGTGCTTCGCGAGCAGATCGGCGTCCTGCATCGTCGGTTGCTGGCCATCGTCCGCGACGATGAGGTGTGCCGGCGCCTGATGACGGTTCCCGGTGTCGGTCCGGTAGTGTCGCTGACCTATCGCGCCACCGTCGACATTCCGGCTCGCTTCCGCAAATCCAAGTCCGTCGGGGCAGTATTTGGGCTGACGTGCGCCAAGTATCAATCGGGCGAGGTGGATTGGGACGGCAGAATATCGCGCTGTGGAGATGAGATGATGCGGGTCATGCTCTACGAAGCAGCTCAGAGCATGATGCGTTCCAAGAAGTGGTCATGGCTCAAGGCCTGGGCGATGCAGATCGCCAGGCGCCGCGGGATGAAAAAGGCGATTGTGGCGCTGGCCCGCCGATTGGCTGTGATCATGCACCGCATCTGGGTTGACGGCACCGAGTTCCGCTGGACACGGGAACAGGCCGCGGTAGCAGCATGACAACCGCACCGGATCAAATCCGATAGGAGGAAACTCGAGTTCCACCCTGCGGTGGAAAGATGTCCCTCGCGGGACGATGGATGAGGTGAGTTCGCATGTCCGCTTGATCCCGCCGTTCATCTGACGGCAAGGCCGCCCAATAGATTGTTCCGCCTCGTCCTCGGATCCCATGATGGAAGGGCCTTGGTGCCGATTCCGAAGAGAAGCACGAGCCCGTGAGCGACATTGACACTGAAGCGGTGGATAGCCTGAAAGTGCTTGACCCCAACCCGCCGATTAGAGAAGCAGACACGGCTCGGCGGGTAGCTGGTGTCCGTTATGGGTCAAAACCGGCGGTTCGGATGAACGTCGGTCGCGCCCGCTTTGCCCCCAATACCGACCTTAGCATTGCGCTGCGGGAAGCGCTGCTTCGGGCCAATTGCAGACATCGCGCCACTCTACGCCGGACCGTCTTCGCAAGCCTGTTCGCGATGCTGGAAGCCCTATACGGCCCTAAATGTTCAAGGTCTACTCAATGTTATTGCTCAAACGATTTGTCGCCCGAACTTCAAGTGCCCTTTGCACGAAAAATTAGACTCACACCGGATACGGATTGATCACGGATCATATAGGAGCCACTCGGGGAAGCCATCGACAGGACCAAATCATATTCATCAAGGACTTCCAGAATTTCTTCAATGTTCACGAAAGTGACGGGATACACGATTTTCCTATCTGGCATATTCGGGGGCATCGGGCCTATTCCATTCTCGCTTAATGTGGAAATCTGGACGCCAACGATTGTTTCCTTCGACCAGTTTGGAAGACGCGCCAAGAGAATATATCTTGGTCGGAGCGCCACCAACGCTTTAAGAACAGCCGTTGGGTCCGGGACATATTGTATCGAGCCAGAGGCGTGAAAAAGATCGACGCTGCCTAGCGCCGTCGCAGCATCGTCGATTGTGGTGAATACGCGGAAATAATTCTGCCCGATTGTCTTTGCTTTCTCCGCAATCACTGGCGTTTCTACGATTGCCCACCTCAATGGTGTTCGTGTTGCTGAAACAACGCGGACATAATGGAAGCCGCAGCCGCCGCCAAAATCCAAAACATTGAGCTGCCGACCCCGAACGTCAGCAGCCGCGATACCGACAGCAACAATCGAATTCAGCGCCTGTTCAGGCGCAACGACATTTGGTTCAACCCGCATGCCCGTTTTGAACGCCATTACTTCAGCGATTTCGACATCATGATACCCGCCGTCACAGGAGGCGAGAGCCGTCGCATAGTTCGGGTATAGGTCTACGACCTTTGCCATTGATGGATGTTACGATCTTCTTGAAAACGACGATTGATCGCGAAGCGGCGGCATAGGAGCGGGTAGCGGTCGCCAACCTGCGATGAATTGAACGTTAGCTCACCCGTAGTCTCGCGCGCAAATCATGCGCCCAATGGCGCTATCCGGGACTTCCGTATGCGCTTCCTCCCGACGCGTCCGAGTTGGGTCACGTGTGGACGGCGCCCTGGCAAGAGGTATTTTGACGTAGGTGCAGATTGGTCGGGTGCGGTCACGTGTCCGGCCTGTTGATGCGGCCGGTGCGGCCGCTGGCCTTAATGCTCTGCGCGGATCGGGTCCCAATCGAAAACACGCATTCGACTATGCGTTGACCCAAACGGGTTCTCCCGATCCCCGGAACGACCGTATCTGCATTACGTCGTAATGCCCTCGCCAATTGGTGTTGCCGATCTATCTCCTGGCGTCTGTCATGCCGCCATCGACAGCTTCGGCTCGTTGTATCTGTCGCCGTGAACCATGATGGCCCAGGCTATCCGTGCGATCTTGTTGGCGAGCGCCACTGCCGCCACTTTGGGCGGCCGGCGTTCCATCAATCGTGCGAGCCATGGCCGGTTCTTGGTCCCGTGCTTCTGTGCATAACGGATGACGGCCGTCGCGCCGACGACCAGCAACCAGCGCAAGTATCGATTGCCCTGCTTGGTGATGCTGCCGAGCCTGTCCTTGCCGCCGGTCGTATGCTGCTTGGGCACCAACCCGATCCAGGCGGCAAGGTTGCGCCCCGATGCAAAAGCCTTCCAGTCGCCAATCTCGGCAACCAGAGCCGTGGCGACGATCGGGCCGATACCCGGAATCTCCGCCAGCCGCCGGCTCGCTTCGCACGCGCGATGCCAAGCCAGGATGTTCTTGTCGATGGATCCGATCTCGGCTCCGATCGCGCTGTACTGCCGCGCCAGCACATCGAGGATGCCGCGGGCGGCGGGGGGAATCCGGCCATCCTCGGCGTCGGCGATGATCCGCAGCAGTTCTCCCGTCCCGTTGCGGCCCTTCGCCGACACCACGCCGAGTTCGGCCAGGTGCCCGCGCAGCGCGGTGCTCAGCATCGTGCGCTGGCGCACCAGCAATTGCCGGGTCCGGTGCAGCATCAAGGCTGTCTGCTGTTGTTTGGTCTTGATCGGGACGAACCGCATCGACGGCCGCGTGACCGCTTCGCAAATCGCTGCCGCATCGTTCGCGTCGTTTTTGCTGCGCTTGAGATAGGCCTTCACGTAGCTCGGCGGCATCAGCTTCACCGTGTGGCCAAGTCCAGTCTTTCGGAGGATGAAAGCCATGGCCAGACACCGCTCCCATAGCATCGAGTTCAAACGACGGGTCGCCCAGGAGTTTATTGCGGGCGAAACGCTTCACGCGCTTGCCAAGCGTCACGACGTCTCGCGCACTCTGATCCGGGTCTGGGTCAAGAGGCTCGAGACCGGGGCGCTCGATGAAGATGCCGAGGCGGCTGATCTTCTTCAGGCCTACGAGGCGAAGATCTCGGCACTCGAACGCCTGGCCGACAAACAGGCACTCGAGATCGAGTTTTTAAAGGGGGCGCTGAGAAACGCACCGCGGCCGAGAAGCGCGACTACATCCGTCGTTACAGGCCCGCTGGCATCTCCGTTGCCGAAGGATGCCGTCTGATGGGTTTGCCGCGCTCGACCTATTACGACGCCCCAGCGGTGAAGGCCGATGACGTGGAGATCGTGGCGGCTATAACGACGATCTGCGATGAGTTTGAGGCCTATGGCTATCGTCGCGTTGGCGCTGAGCTTCGCCATCGAGGGCTGCTGGTGAACTCCAAGAAAGTCCGTCGCCTGATGCGCGAGCGCGACCTGCAGCCCAAGCGCCGCAGGCGGTTCGTGGCCACGACTGACAGCGATCACCATGGCCCGATCTTCCCGGACCTCGCCCGCGACAGGATCGTCAATGGTCCGAACCAGCTCTGGGTAGCCGATATTACCTACATCGCCATTGCGACGGGCTTCGTTTATCTGGCGGCAATCCTCGACGCTTGGTCGCGCCGCGTCATTGGCTATGCGCTCAGCCGCTCGATCGATGCCCGCCTTGCCGTTGCGGCGCTCAAAGCGGCTATCCGAGCAAGGCGGCCACCGGAAGGCTGTATTCACCACTCCGATCGCGGTTCGCAATACGCTTCCGAAATCTACCGCAATGTCCTCGCCGACCATGGTCTGGTTGGTTCCATGGGTCGGCGCGGCAATCCCTACGATAACGCCAAGGCTGAAAGCTTCATGAAGACGCTCAAGGTCGAGGCTGTCTATCTGATGGACTACCACACCTTCGAGGACGTCACTGCCGACCTTCCACGCTTTATTGATGAGGTCTACAACACTCGCAGACTACACTCCGCGCTCGGCTACCTAAGTCCAGCACAGTTCGAGGATCAGCACACCCGGCTGCCGGGTGGCTGATCCTCGAACTGTGCTGGGCCGAGCCGCTCGGAAGCCCGGTGCACTCTGTGCGCAACCATGGTGAAAATTAATGTTCCCAGCAGCGATGCCTCTAAGATCTGGCTCGTCATCGGCAAACCTGAGTGACTTCATTTGCCGATCGACGCGCTGACTTAACGCAAATGTCGGCGTTAAACATCATCGGGGGGTGACGTTTTTCAGGTGACGGCTGGCGCTCTTCACGGTGCCGAATTGTCGCACGTTGCTGACCCACCAAGCCGTCAGTAGGGAGGATAACAAAATGGATCGGCGCAAGCTTCTTGCGACAATAACTGTGGCGATGCCCGCGAGTGCGCTGCTTGGCGGCAAAATTGCCCAGGCGGCCGACCACTTAAAATGGGCGGCGTTTGTTCCTAATAGCGAAGTAACGTTCCGTACAGTAATGAAGCCTTTTGCTGAAAACGTTCAGCGCGAAACAGATAACGCCATCGTTTTCGACCTATATCCAAACGGCGCGCTCGGCCGCAACCCCACACAGCAACCACAGATGGTAATCGACAGCGTCGCCGACATCGCTTGGGTTGTGCCGTCTTACTCACCGGGGCGCTTCCCCGACACCGAGGTGCTGGAGCTTCCCGGCATGTTCAAGGATTTGCGCGAGTTGTCGCTCGTTGCCTCGGGGCTGGCGACACGCAACGTATTCCGGGACTATGGCGACTTCTACCTGATTGGACTGTGGGCTACCGAGCCCTATTCCATCCATACCAACTACCCAGTCAATTCGATCGTCGATCTCAAGGGCAAAACGATCCGTGCTTCCAGCAGGAATGAAAGCGCGGCGCTTCGCGCCTTCGGCGCGGTGCCGATCGGGATGCCGGTGACCGAAATCCCGGAAGCGATCAGCCGCGGCACGATCAATGGCACCACGTGTTGCATTTCACCATTCTTCGACTTCGGGCTCGACCGGGTCACCAATAATCACTTCTTCGTTGGATTGGGCGCCCTACCGGTCGCCATTCTACTAAACAAGAGGACGGCCGATGCATTGCCGGATCCTGTTCGCGCGGCAATTGTACGAAACGCCGGCAAACCACTTACCGAGCGATGGATCAACTCTATTACGGACTTTGATAATGAGAATCTCACAAAGCTAAAGGCCAACCCTAAGCACAAGATCGTCATACCCGACCAAAAGGCAGTTGACGAGGCGCAGAAGCTCCTGGCGCCGGTGCGCGAGGAATGGGTCGCGGCAAGCGAGCGGCACAAGAAATTAAAAGCCGAGCTCGACACAGAGATTGCCAAGGTGCGCGCGCAGGCGAAGGGCTGAGGCGCCGGGCCGCCTGGTTCTTTCACAATCCCAAGAGTGCCGGCATGTCGTTACGGCACTCCGATCTTTTTTATGCATGATCCGTCTCACGAAGACGGATCGCTGAAGGTCACGGCAATGGCGCGGGTCGATCGGACGGCAAAGTTGGTGGCGCAGGGGCTAGCCGTGCTGGGCCTCGGCGCGCTCTTGTGCTTCGCTGTCATGACGATGACCGACGGATTGCTGCGATACTTTTTTGCGCGGCCGATCGACGCAGTTCGCGACGTGGGCGGACTGGTGGCGGCTTTCGCCGTTGCCTGCTGCATTCCGGTCGCCATCGTTGAACGGAGCAATATCACCATTCGCTTCGTTTCCAGCGTCGTCGGCCCGCGCGCAGGGCGGATCGCCGATCTGCTCGCGGCAATGCTCGTGGAAATCGTCCTGATCCTGATGACTTGGCAGTTCGTGCTGTTCGCCAACGAGGCGCGCCTCACCGGCACGGCGACCTGGATGCTGCGCATCCCGAGCGCTCCGGTCTGGGGCGCGGTTGCGCTCGTCCTCGCCATCAGCGCGGTGTTGCAGATCGTCGTTGGCGTCGGGATTTTTCGCGGCGACTATCCGGACAGGCGTCCGGAAATAGCCGAATAAAATAGCAGGGAGCAAGCAGTGGCACCGGCAGTCATCGGCGCGTTGGGAATTGCTGCGCTGTTCGCCCTGATCCTGCTTCAGGTGCCGATCGGCTTTGCGATGATGAGTGTTGGGGTCGTCGGCTTCGCGCTGCAGGGCGGCGGCTGGATGCCGGCGTTCTCGTTCCTCGCTCAGGAGCCGTCCTACGTGCTCGCCAGCACCGACCTCGCCGCGGTGCCGCTGTTTCTGCTTATGGGCGCCTTCGCCAGCATGGCCGGCTTTTCGGAGGACGTATATCGCGCCGCAGCCGCATGCCTGGGGCATCGTCGCGGCGGGCTTGCTTATGCCACGATCAGCGGCTCAGCCGCCTTTGGCGCGATCTGCGGCTCGAGCACCGCAACCGCGGCGACCTTCGCCAAGGTCGCGCTTCCGCAGATGCTGGAGCGCGGCTATTCGCCGGCGTTTTCGACCGGTGTGATCGCCGCCGGCGGAACTCTGAAGTCGCTCATCCCGCCTTCGCTGGTGATGATCATCTATTGCGTGGTCGCCAAGACCTTCATCCTCGACATGTTTGTCGCCGCGATCGTGCCCGCCTTGATGACGATCGCATTCAATCTCATCGCCATTACCGTCGTGGTGCGGCGTCGGCCGCAAATCGCGCCGGTCAGTGCGCGAATGTCGTGGGCGGAGCGCGTCAACGCGCTACGCCGCGCTGCGCCTTCGCTGGCCCTACTGCTTGGCGTGTTCGTCGGCATCTATAGCGGCGTCTTCACGGTCAACGAGGCCGCTTCGGCCGCAGCCATCCTCGCACTCCTACTTGCGCTGGCGCGCCGCCGCATGTCATGGCGGTCGCTCAGCTGGGGCATCTATGAAGCGGGCTCGGTGACCGCGATGCTCTATCTGATCCTGATGGCGGCGCCGATCTTCACCTATTTCATCAACCTCGCCCACGTCCCGGAGACGCTTGTCCAGTGGATAGACGGCCACCAATTCCCGCCACTGGGCGTGATCTTCACGCTGACCGCGGTCTATATTTTGCTCGGAACGTTCTTTGAGGAGATGTCCTCGATCCTCATTACCCTGCCGCTCGTCTTGCCGATCATCGTCAACATCGGCTACGACCCGTTATGGTGGGGAGTGATCTGCCTGATCCAAGTCGAGATGGCCCTGATTCACCCTCCGTTGGGGATCATCGTCTTCCTGCTGCACGCGATCGCGCCGAAGATTTCGATGACCACGATCTATCGCGGCGTCGTACCATTTCTTGTCGCCGATTTTGCGGTCCTGATCATTTTGATTTTGGCGCCGGGATTAGTTCTTTGGCTGCCGCACGCATTGGTGCATTGACCTAACCGACACCGGTTCAAGCCGCACCGAATTCGACACTCGCGCACGCCCAGCTCGCGCGCCGGCGGGCCGTTCGCTGCCTCTACAGAAGATAACGGTCCGCGAAACTCAAACTTGCACCGCATTTTGGCTCATGCCGGAACCAATTTTTTGTGCGGCCCCCTTTAGCATAGGCAGGTGCTTGTTAATCGCACGCACTGTCGGCAATGCCTCCAGATGATAGATCATGTTGATGCTCCCGAGCACAAGTCCATCCTTCAAAATTGGAACTGCGATGGCCGCGCGATTTGAATGCCTCCTCCAGGCCATAAACGCGCAACCCATTTCATCGAAGTCGGCCTGCAATTCCCTTAGTTTTTTTGCATTCCGCGCTAGAAAACTCTCTTCGTCGGTCTTTTTTGCAAGAACGTCCACAATCTGTTGCCGCTTTTCCTCGGTACAGGAGAAAAGAAAGGCCCGGCCAGCCGAAGTGAGGAGGATTGGAATATGCTGCCCCAGCATATTCCGATCGAAAATCACAGGGGAATTGAAGTGAGTAGTCTCTCGTATAAGCATCGCATTGACGTCAAATGTGACCAAGTCACTCGGCCACGGGGAGCTTGCTTTGAGACTGCGCATCACCGGTCGAGCCACCTCGGCCATCCACTCGTCGTCAACATATCCGGCGCTGAGTTTATTGACTGCTAGGCGAAGGGAATACACCCCTCTGCTCTTATCGTATTCGACGTATCCTTCTTGTCTCAGCGTTTCGAGCAATCGTTTTACGGTTGTCCGATGAAGCCCCGTCGCCTGACTCATGGTAGTTACGCTGGCCCCTGTCTGTGGGGCGAGGTTTAAGGCCGCGAGGACTCTAAGCCCACGCGCAAAACCGCGAACCTCTTTGTAGTGAAGCTGCTGTCTGGGCATGTTTCCTTGAATGTGGTGCAGAAGCAGATCCATTTTTGTGAGCAAATGATAATCCTCGCCGACGAGTTGCTGCAAGGCTTCGACCCTGCGTGTACCAAGTGCACGTCGAAGGCGAATGGCGTTACGCTTTTGATGCGACTTGATGTCTCGCTCGTCGCGGGGATGTGCCTTCATGTTGATGGTCGTGCGCCGACAGCTTAGGGTGAGTTTCCCATAACCAATGTAGGAAGCGCGTTCATGACAAATTCCAACGCGCGGCCGAGTTGTCCGATCCATCTTGTCGGCACAGTACCCTTGCCGGACACGGAAACTGTATTTCGACGATTATCGAGAACGTCGGCGATCGGATCACGCGTATTCCTGACGGAGAGACCGGCAATCGCCAGTGGTGGGTATTCCGGGCACTGCGGCCCCTGTTAAATGTCAAGTGGGAAGGACCGTCAAATGTCGGAGGGTGGTCCAATAATCCGGCAGTCTTCGTCAAAAAACAGACGCGCGTCGGTCAATGCTTGGAGGCTCTCGCATGTCAGGCCGCTTACCAACTCGCGGACCAGAAGGCCCTTGTTGGTGACATCGATGACCGCGAGGTTCGAATAAATGCGGCTAACTACCCGCGGCGCGGTGAGCGGATAGGTGCAATTCTCGAGAATTTTCGGCTGACCGTCTCGCGTTGTATGCTCCATCAGGACCCAAACATTGGCCGCGCCGACGCTGAGATCCATAGCTCCGCCGACGGCGTCCGGAGTTCGCTCGTCGCCAGTCGACCAGTTGGCAAGATCGCCCTTGGCGGAAACTTGCATGGCGCCCAGCAACGCCAGATCGACATGTCCACCTCGAATCATGGCGAAAGCATCGGTATGATGAAAAATCGAGGCACCGGGTAGTAAGGTTACAGGCTCTTTGCTGGCGTTGATGATATCCCAATCCTCGTCTCCCTTGTGTGGAGGCGGGCCAAAACCAAGAATGCCGTTTTCGCTGTGATAGATCACCTCGCGGTCCGCCGGTACATAGTCAGCCGCAAGGGTCGGAAGACCGATCCCGAGATTCACATAGCTGCCATTGGGAATATCGCGGGCAGCTCGCTGAGCAATCTGCCTGCGGGACAAAGCCTGAAATGCCATCTGCCTTCTCAGCTACTCATCAATAGCGCCACGCTCGGCAACCTCGACAACGCGATCGACGAAGATTCCGGGCGTTATTACTTCCTCAGGTGGAATTTCGCCAAGGCTGACAATCCGACGCACTTGCGCGATCGTCAGATCGGCGGCCATTGCCATGGTCGGCGCGAAGTTGCGGGCCGCGAACCGGAATGTCAGGTTCCCCCAACGATCGGCAAGCTCCGCCTTTATGAGCGCAACATCACCTCTCAAGGGCGTCTCAAATACGTGCTTGCGGCCATCGATCACGCGGGTTTCCCTACCCTCACCGAGTTTCGTATCGGCGGCGGTGGGTGTGAAAAAGCCCCCAAGACCGGCACCAGCCGCCCGCATCCGTTCTGACAGAGTACCCTGCGGCACGACTTCCAGCTCGATATCTCGCGCGGCATACAATTCTTCGAATACGATCGAGCCCGCGGAACGGGGATAGGAACAGATCATCTTGCGCACGCGGCGGGTCGCCAACAATTTGGCGATGTCTGTTGTGCCGGATCCCGCGTTGTTCGCGACGATGGTCAAGTCTCGTGCGCCAAGATGGATAACCGCGTCGATTAATGCCGCTGGCACCCCCGAAGCGCCGAAGCCGCCAATGAGAATTACCGCGCCATCACTTATACCCTTGACTGCCTCAGCCGCACTCGCAACAGTTTTATCGAGCATTTTCCGTTCCTGCCTGCTCCTGCGTGGGGCGGCCGCACCAGACCCTCTCAACATCGGAGCCGGATCCCAGCTCGTGCAGGCGAAATGCTAGCTTTCGAGCATCGCCTATCGACGCCGCAGGCCCGGACGTCGCCAGCACTACACCGATCGGTATCTCCGAACAGACCTCCGTGGCCGCCTACGCCTTGGTCAGTAGACAACGTGAGCCGACGTTGAAGGCGCTTCACCCGTTGCCTTCTACTAGCGTTTCATCATACGGCGCCGCGTTATACTGCGCGTCGCCGGACTGTACGCACCACCTCAGGTGGAAACGGCAAGCCAGCCTTACCATACACTTGCTGTAGCATTTGATGGACCTGGCCGATGAATTGATCTTGACGCGCCGCCACGTCGAATTGGCTTCCAAATGTCACGATGTTGGACTGTTGGGCCTCAACCATCGGAATGTCTTCGCCCGCCACGACGGACAATTGTTCTCGCCGAATGTCATCATCTGTCGGGTACCCGATATTGCTGACGCCGAAATCCCTCGTCCAATTCATGAAGTAATAAGTCGTGGCCGCGGTCTCCGGTGTCATGATATGTTCCATCCGGAACGAGACTTGATTTTGCTCGTTAACGAGTGTCGTGTGGAAATGAATTATGTTCGGCTTTTCCCAGGATTGCCTCGATATACGATTGACCTTCTCGGAATTTCCGATCCACTTTCGGGCTATTCCGCCAAGATGAGTTCCGGTCACCGTTCGAGTGTAATAGATTTTCTCCCCGTCAATTTTCGTCTCGAGCTCAATTTTTGGTGTGTCGTCTTGACCCTTTGCACCGGTAGCAGACCCGATATTGTGCCTATGAAGAAAGTCAACGTGGGATACGTCAAGAAGATTGTCCGCCATTAATTGCTGGTTTGCCTTCACATAGAAGTAAAAATAGACGGTTCGCCAATGTGGATCTTGTGTCCAAGGTAACTCCGGAATCTGCGACGGGTCCGCATGGGCTCGGTCGCCCCACCAGATCCACACATAGCCCCAACGCTCAACGAGCGCGAATGATAGGATATTGGCAGAGCGCGGTATGGTCTGTTGATGCGGTACGTGAGTGCAGGCGCCTTCGCAGTTGAAGACGAATCCATGGTAATTGCATTGAATCTCCTCACCGATAACGGTTCCGCCCTGGGAAAGTGGCGCTTGTCGGTGTGAGCAACGATCTTCGACGGCTGCTACTTTTCCGGTTTCGGTGCGAAAAAATACAATCGGCAAATCGCAGACGATGCGGCGGAGCGGTTTTGTCGTGATCTCGCTCGACAGAGCCGCGCAGTACCATACGTCATTTAAGAATGCCATCGGCCGTCCCTCCTCAATTGTGGGCAAGTGTTTCTTTTAGGGTGCGTCCGTAGCTGCTAGACGTCCACGCCAATCAAACTGTGGGTGCATGTGGTGCACCGCTTAAGTCGGCGCGGCAAGTTGCGACCTGGCGGGCCTAGATGGTCACGTCGAGAATGACCTTGCCGCGATGCTTCCCTGAACTCGATCAGCCGATGGGCTTCGTCGGCCTGTGCGAGGGGAAATGTTCGGAAAATAAAGGGAACGAGTCTTCCGTCCTGTACCAACGGCAGAACCCGCTTTTTCACTTCCTTCGCGATTTGAGACTTTCGGTCAGACGGCAACGGCCGCAAGGTTGAACCGGTCAATGTAAGACGCCGACGTAGTATCGGCTCCGCATCAAGCGTGGACGTCCGTCCGCCCTGAAGGGGGAAATCAGAGCATATCTTCCATCTAATGCGAGACAATCGATGTTCCGTTGGAGGTAATCGCCCGCCACCATATCCAGGACGACATCGACGCCCCGTCCCCTTGTAAATTCCGCGATGCGCCGGACCCAGTCGTCGGTTTTGTAATTCAGCGCAAGGTCGGCGCCTTGGCAGCGGCTGAATTCGCACTTCTCTTCTGATCCGGCGGTCGCGATCACCCTTGCTCCCTCGGCTTTGGCCCGCTGAATTGCATAAGACCCGACACCGCTGGAGCCGCCATGTATTAGCGCGATGTCGCCGGAACGAAGGTTGGCTCGCAACATCAGATTGAATTCGACTGTAAAGGATGCTTCTGGGAGGGGCTGCTGCCTCGATGAAGGATACGCCCTCCGACATCGGGAGCACGTGCCCGGCATCTACCTTACAGAAAGTCGCGTAGCCGCCGCCATGGGTCAGTGCGAGAACGCGTTGTCCAATTTCAAAATCTGAAACGTCCCGGCCGACGCGCGACACGATCCCGGCCACTTCGAGGTCCGGTATCGGGCTGGCGTCGCGTGGCACGGGATACTTTCCCAGCCTTTGAGAGATATCCGGGCGGTTGACGCCTGCAGCTTTCACCTCGATCAACACGTCGCCAGGCCCCGGACTCGGCATCTCCGCCCGTTCGATTTTCAGTACTTCCGGACCGCCAGGCGCACGAATGCTCACAACGTGAATTTCGGCCGAGGTCATTGCGCGATCTCGTCCGAAATTACATTCGAAAGCAGCCCAACATTAGAAATCTCGATCTCGATCTTGTCGCCGGGCTTCATCCACAGTTGTGGCTCACGAAACAGCCCCACTCCAGCAGGAGTGCCGGTCGCAATTACGTCACCGGGCTGCAATTCCGTTATGACAGAGAGATATTCGATAAGGGCAGGAATATCGAACAGAAGGTCGCCGATAGAGGTCGATTGCACTATTTGACCGTTGAGGCGTGTTAATAGTTTCTGTTCGATGATGTTGGGTACCTCGTCGGCAGTAACCAGCCATGGCCCGAAGGCACCGGATTGATCAAAGTTCTTGCCGGCCCAGAATTGGCTGGTATGACGCTGAAAATCGCGAAGTGACCCGTCGTTGAAGCACGCGTATCCTGCAACATGCCTCGATGCGTCGGATCTCGAGATGCGTCGGCCTTGCGTCCCGATAATGACCGCCAGCTCCCCTTCAAAATCGAACATGCGAGAGGCCGTAGGCCTGATCATTGGCTGTCCGTGGCCAACGAGGGTCGAGTCGTGTCTCGTAAATACAGCCGGGAACTTTGACAGCTCGCGGCCGGTCTCCGCGATATGCGAGCGATAATTCAGGCCAACGCATATGATTTTATCGGCGTTTAGCAGGGGCGGCATAAGCGTGACGTCAGACAGTTCGCAATTCTGAAACGACGAGATCGCCAGTTTTAACATTTCCAAGCCGTCCGCCCTCAATAGGGCCTTTACGTCCGGGTAGGCCCGCTTGAAATCGTCGCACGTGTCGTAAAGGTCATCGCCATCCACAATCCCAAAGGAAACGGTACCGTCTTGCCGCCTGTAAGTCGCAACGCGCAAGTGTCTCTCCTCAACGCTTGGTTCGTGGCCGCACACGATAAGTCGGCTGCCAGCCCCGGCGAGATGAATTATACGCGGCGGTTCACTCAGTGCACGGCTAATACCCACGGCTACCGAAGTTACGTTCACAGAGTGCCCACTCGTAGCGTTCTTTCTTGTGCTAGCGCCCCGACGGCGGTCAGATCGCGGCGTACGCGCCCGACTGAAATGCCGCACGAACGCTATCTTACTGAAGATAGTTATGAGCACGCTGACGACGTGCTCGTGCATGTCGCATGGCATTGCAATACGCCCAATTAAGAAACGAGTGATGCTGCATGCATATCTCGGAACACACCCTCGTGAAGACGACCAATTCGAACAATTCAATCCCGGTTGCGGTCCGTGCAATCGAAAGCGTGGCAGCCGACATAAACCTTTACGAGCTGCGGCCTTTAACCTCGGATTCGCTTCCGATCGCATCCGCTGGCTCTCACATCGACCTCAATCTGGCTAATGAACTCATTCGCCAATATTCGCTGCTGGACACGCCGCTAGACCCCAAATCATATCGGATTGCCGTCAAACTCAATCGGATGGGTCGAGGGGGTTCAAGTTTCATATTCGACCGATTTACCGTCGGATGTCAGCTGACAATAAGCCACCCGCGGAACAATTTTCACCTCATCGAAAGCGCCAAGCATTCGGTTTTTATCGCAGGCGGGATCGGCATTACGCCAATCATGGCGATGACGCGGCGACTATCACAAATCGCTGCCAGATGGCAGCTATTCTACGCAGCGTCATCGCGGCAAGACGCGGCTTTTGTAGACGAACTCGCAAAATATGACGACGTATTCCTTCACTTTGACTCAGAACAATCTGGCCGACTGCTCGATGTCCCGGCCATTGTCGCCACCCAGCCACCAGGCTCTCACCTATACTGTTGTGGGCCATCACCCATGTTGCATGCGTTTCGCACAGTGACGTCGTCAATACCGGAGGAGTTTGTTCATGTTGAATATTTTTCCGCTGCAAATGTTCCGGATCGCGATGGCGGCTTTTCCATAACAGCGGCACGCTCGGGACGACAGCATTTCGTCAAAGCAGGGTTGACGATTCTGGAGGTGCTTCATGCCGCCGGCTACGAACTTCCGTTCTCTTGTGAACAGGGCATTTGCGGTACATGTGAGACCCGTGTCCTGGCTGGGATACCGGATCACCGCAACTCGATCCTGACACCCTCCGAACGCGATTCGAATGCCTCGATGATGATCTGTTGTTCCGGCAGCAAAACCGACGAACTCGTACTGGATATTTAGCTTGGGACCGTTCACCTCCGGAGAACGCAATGGAACTGAAATCGCTAGGATATGTGGGCATCGGCTCGAACAACATTGACGATTGGTCACTGTACGCAACTCGTCTACTTGGCATGCAGTCGGTGGACAAGGCTGCCGGAATGCGAGTGTTCCGGATGGATGACCGGAAGCAACGTCTTGTTGTCGAAAAGACAAATTCAAGCGACCTTCAATTCATAGGCTGGGAAGTGGAGTCGGAGGCGACGCTCACACATCTTGCTGATCGGCTTGATGCGGCGAACATTCGGGTCGTTGAGGGCAGTCGCGCTTTGGCGGACGAGCGCTGCGTCGGACAACTCGTCACATTTGGCGATCCCGAGGGCAACCGGCTTGAGGCTTACTGTCACCCTCAACTAGCAACGGAGCCGTTCACACCCGGACGACCAATTACTGGCTTTAGGACCGGATCGCTCGGAATGGGTCATATAGTCTTGAATGTTGTCGATATTGACAGGCTTCTACCCTTCTATCGGGATTTGCTTGGCTTCAGGATATCGGATTTCGGGCTGGCCCCCTACAAGCTCTACTTCTTCCACTTGAATGGGCGGCATCACAGTTTCGCCCTCGTCGAAGGTGCAACCAGAAAAATACATCACCTCATGATAGAGGTGACGCACATCGATGACCTTGGACAGGGCTACGACATCGCTCAACTTGAAGAAGGACGGGTGGCGTACACCTTGGGTCGGCATACGAACGATCACGTCACTTCGTTCTACACACATAGTCCGTCGGGTTTCTTTGTTGAGTACGGCTGGGGAGGACGAACCATCGATCCCGCGTCATGGACGCCGCACGAAACGGTCGACGGTCCCAGCTTGTGGGGGCATGAACGCCTGTACATGCAAGAAGCAATGCGCACGCGCCTTCGCGAAATGAGGATGAATGCTGCGGTGAAAGGAATTCGTGCCCCATTAGCTCCAG
Organism: uncultured Alphaproteobacteria bacterium; assembly: GCA_963761185.1. GTDB lineage: Bacteria > Pseudomonadota > Alphaproteobacteria > Rhizobiales > Xanthobacteraceae > BOG-931. The sequence continues at coordinate 361,247 of CAVXFY010000009.1, read as the reverse complement.
ACTGTCCGTGGCTGGACACCATCATCGCTCGCGAATAGCGCCGGGACCCGCGGTGCACTGTGTGCGCCGGCCGCGCTAATCTCGATTTAATTTCGTTCCCATTTTGGATAGAGACACACTCGAAGTACGTTGAGAGGTATATCTCATGCATTGTCATCCGTCGAAAACAGAAAGCACAGCCGGTGTTACAGCGCAGGCTGACCGGCCTGTTAGTGCGGAAGAAAGGGCCACCGCTGCTGTGACGTATCGTGCCAACACGAACGGTGAAGAAGCATGGTTAGGTGAACTGGCCATTCAGCATCGCTTTATGGATGCACCTGGCGCGGTCGGGCAAATAAACTGGCACTATGTCGAGGCTGGACAATTGGATGCCCAACATGTTCTGCTTGTTCACGGACATCCTTTCACGTGGAGCTATTGGCACCCACTCATTGAGGCACTAGCGCCACGTTATCATGTAATTGCGGTTGATGTTAAAGGCTACGGTCAGTCTGACAAGCGTCCAGGCGACTGGCGCCCCGATCGGATCGCAGAAGAGCTTCTCGCATTATGCGACGTTTTGGCAATCAGGCAATTCGATGTGATCGCGTCTGACCGCGCCACGGTGCTATGCGATCATCTCGTTGCTAATCATGTTGATCGCGTTCGAAGTTACACTCGACTTGGGGCTCCCAACGAGCATGAACTTGAGGGCGATTACGATTATGAGGCCTGGCACCGCGAGCCGATGTGGGCGAGCGATATGTTGGCCGATCCGTCGCGGTACTTTGTGGCGGTCGTCGAGCCTCAGCTCAAAGCCCCGATTCCCGCCGCACGATGGAAGAACATCGTCGAACAATTCGCGTATCCCGGAATTGGCACCGCCGTGCCGCGATCGTTTCAAGAATCGACGTTTCTTAAGGATCAGCGCGACCGCAAGAGATTCTTTCCGAGCATGACTTGTCCCGTGCTCGACCTGCGTTCGTCGTTTCCAAACCGGTACGTGCCGGTTGTTTCTTCCGAAGTTCGTGCGTTCCCTCCCAATTGGCGTGAAAGTTTGGTCGATGGTGCCGGTGTCTATCTTATGCTGGATGCGCCCGACAGAGCCACTAATGCAATCTGTGAGTTTCTTTCCAACCTCAACGATATGCCGATGCAGGGGGCCGCAACCAGCCAAGCGTCACCGGAGTTCAGGCCGCGTCAGTCAAAGCTTCCTGCCGGCGTCAGGCTGGTCGAAAATCACGATGGCGAAACCGAGATTCTCGGTAGCGTTGCTGTTACCCATAGGTTCGTCGAAGCCATGGGCGCCGCTGGACCGATCCGATGGCACTATGTCGAAGCTGGCAACCCGAAGAGCGAAACCATCGTTTATCTACACGGTCATCCTAAATCCTGGTACGGCGGCCGCCATCAAATCGAGCATTTCGCCGACCGTTACCACATCATAGCTCCGGACCTGAAAGGCTATGGTCAATCCGACAAGCGCCCAGGTGACTTTCGTCACGAGAACGTTTCTGAGGAGCTAATGGTCCTATTCGACCACATCGGGCTGAACTCGTTTAATCTTGTAGCCCATGATCGCGGCGCGGTTCAGGCGGACTATATCGGCGGCAATCATCCGGAACGGATCATTCGCTACGTTCGCATGCAGCAGATCGGCCACATCTTTCTGCCGATGAATTCCCCTCAGGAGCGCCTTTTCCGCGATCCGGTTCTGGGCCCTCAATTGTTTGCTAATCCCAAAGCGATCTTTGACCGGCAGTGGGCGCGTTTCAAAATGAACCCCATCGATCCAGATCATCTTAATCGAATGATGAGCGAAGCAGGCCATCCTGGCTTCAGTGATGCTGTTCCTCGATACTTCCAATCATCATCGTTCCAGAAGGAGCTTTATGATCGCACAGTCAGACTGTTTCGCAACATGCGATTCCCGGTCCTACTCCTCCAAGCCAGCGAGGACGTTGGCCAGCCGCGATGGTACTACGACGACCAAAGCCGACCGATAACGGCCCTTTTTCCTAATGCCCGATTGGAATTTATTGAGGGTGCTGGACATTTCACCACGATCAATTTTCCAAAGGAGCTGACGGCAGCGATCGAACGCTTTATCTCAAACACCTAAGCCAGCAACACTTAATATTCCCGACAAGGACCCACATGTCGCAAGAACCACTCCCATGGCAGGAGCTGCTTAAAAGATCGAAAGGCCGCGGATTTCTCGCAACACAATTCTTCGCCATCTTCACAATTCCGGTCGGAGATATTGATGCTATTGAAAAGACGCTGCCCGAGCATCTCGCATTCCAGGTCGAATTGGATAACGCCGGCATCATGTTCGCTGCCGGGCCCCTTTGTGATGTTGCTACAGATCGATGGCTTGGACGCGGCTTGATCGTTATCCGCGCTAAATCACTCGCAGAAGCGACTGCAATTGCTGCCGCTGACCCGATGCACAAGAGCGGGGTCCGTCGTTTCGAAATTGTGCCTTGGGTGGTCAATGAGGGCAGCATGGATATTCGCATCAAGTATTCCAAAGGAACATTCGAGATGCTTGATGCCCATCGCAAATTGGAATGGCCGAAAACATGAGAACGTCAATCGTCATTTGCAGCACACGGCCGGGCCGAATTGGCCCGGCCATTGCTGGGTGGGCATTGGAGGTTGCCCGCGGCGTTCAGGGTGTGGAACCGGAGCTACTCGATTTAGCCGATATTGCCTTGCCGATCTACGATGAACAGAGCCCGCCACGCCTCAAGAAGTATCAGCATGGTCACACGAAATCGTTCTCGTCGTTGGTTGGCCGGAGCGAGGCATTTCTGTTGGTGACCCCAGAATACAATCACAATCCACCACCACCCCTGACAAATGCGCTCACCTACTTAAATGCGGAATGGGCCTATAAGCCGGTGTCATTTTTGAGCTATGGCGGCATTTCGGGAGGATTACGTTCCGTGCAGGCCGTTAAGCTTATTCTTCTGGCTTTGAAGGCCGTGCCAATCCTTGAGGGAATTGTCGTGCCATTTGCCGCCAAGCAAATCAGCGAAAAAAGGTTTAAGCCGACCGATGTACAGTGCGATGCTGCAGAGTTGGCATTTTCCGAGCTTAAAAGGTGGAATAGTGCACTTAGCCGCCTTCGATGAAATTCCGGCAAATTGTGCTATGTTTTTTCCCTTATACCAGCTGCGATTTCTGCGGCTGCCGTCTTCAGGATCGTGAGATTTTGCTTTATGGCCTCAGCAATCGACATGGCTCTGACATGGAATAGCATGTTGATCGCACCAATCGCCGTGCCGTCTCTCAGAACCGGAACTGCAATGGCCGACCGTTCAGAATGGGCGCTCCATGCCTTGACCATAAAGGCGCAACCCGCCTCCTCGGTCTGCCTCTGCAACTCTTTCAGCTTGTGGGGGTCGCGCGCGAGAAACCCCTCCTCATCTGTTTTGTTTGCTAACAACGTGATAATCTGCTTGCGTCTTTCGGCGGTGCAGGCGAACAGAAAGGCGCGGCCGGCCGCAGTAAGGAGAATGGGAATGCGCATGCCAACCATCATTTTGTCGAGAGTCACTGGGGTGCGGAAATGCGTTGTTTCGCGTATCAACATCGCATCGATATCGTAAGTGACAAGGCTACTCGGCCAAATTGATTGGGTGGCGAGATAATTCATTGTGGGTCTTGCGACCTCTGCCATCCACTCCTCATCGACATAACCAACGCTAAGTTGTTTGATGGGAAGACGCAGGCTGTAACCACCACTCACTTCGTCGTAATCGACGTAGCCTTCTTTTCGTAAGGTCTCCAAAAGCCGCTTAACGGTCGTACGGTGGAGCTTGGTGGCTTGAACTATCGTCGAGATGCCAACTTGTGTCCTCGCGTTGGCGTTGAGGGCAATTATGACCTTTAGGCCTCGAGCGAGCCCGCGAACCTCTTTGTAACCGCGTTCTCCGTCCGACATGAACGTCTCCGGCAAATTCCAGCTCTACGTCACCTTCTGTGCAAAAGCACCGCCGAGCAGCCGGATTGCCGTACGCTGATCGTCGCTGTTTACCGAAGCCGCAGGCGTGCGGCTGAGAAATTTGGTTTTGGAGTCAAGGGCTGTATGAAGTATTGGCTCAATTGTTCCTCCGATTGAAACGCGGTTTCTACGTTAAAAATAAATTGACTACGTATTTTATAAATAAATGGAAAGGGAAGCCCTTTTGACGTGAGGTGCACGGGGTGCACCGCGGATTCAAATGCCATTGTGCGGCCGACGCCGTCAATGTTTGGCTGCCGGCATCTTACTGGTCGCTGGAATGATTAAGTCCATGGGTTAAGGCGACTCGGCCGGGAGCGATGCCGCCCACGGTTCCCTATTGCTGCAACTCAACACCCGGGCCTGTGCGGCTCGGCAATCGCGGGTTTACCCGACTACTTTACAATGGCGCCTATGTGCCACCGACGTTACGAGCGCGCCGTGGCGCTTTTAGTTCAGCACTTATGAAAGAATGAAAGCTGGAGCGCCAGTTCCCACGCGTATTGAACATGAAATTGCCGACAACATCAGGCGCCGTCGTCGACGCGGACGAAACCCGGGCGGCCGCCGCGGTGGGAGATGTCAACACCCCTGGCGACGCCGCAGCCCCCGGCAAGCGGGAAATCTCCATCATCGAATCCCTTGCCACCCAAGTCTTGTGATCTGAAAGAAACCGATAGGCCGCCTCGAGAGCCTTCGGATAGGTCGACAGAATGAAGAACATGACGAAGCCTCACGCTAAGAGGATGACGCTACCGGTGGTGCGACCTGTCTCCAGATCACTATGTGCCTGGGTGGCATCGCGCAACTGATACTCCGCACCGACTGAGTTCATCAGCCCGTTCCTCAGAGCATCGAAAAGATCGGCCGCTGCGGGCCTGTAGAGTTCCGCATCGTTCGTGTATGCGACCACGCTCGGTCGGCTAAGACTAATGCATCGAACCGGTCCAAGCTCTTCGACGCTGACCGCTGGTATCGATCCAGCAGCCTGACCAACGCTGGCAACCATGCCAAATGGACGCACGCAGCCGAAGGTTTTAGCCAGCGTTTCCCCTCCGATGCCATCGATCGCTAGGTGCACCCCTCGCCCGTCCGCGAACTTCTTAACTTCCTCAGGCCAGCCCGCGGAGGTGTGCAGAAGCACATGATCTGCTCCCGCCTCTTTGGCGAGACGAACCTTGCCTTCGGACCCGACAGTTGCGACCACTGACGCGCCGAGTTTCTTGGACCAACGCGTTAGGATCTGTCCCAAGCCACCCGCGGCGGAATGCACGAGTACCAAGTCTCCTCTACCTACGGGATAGATTTTTCGGACCAGCATGTGCGCGGTAAGACCGCGCAACATCGTGCTACCTGCCTTTCTGTCAGAAATATCGTCTGGAAGCTTGACCACGCGCGACTCAGGCAAATTCCTCACCTCCGCATATCCGCCCGGTGGTGTTCCAGCATAGGCGATCCGGTCTCCTACGTTTACGCTAGTCACTCCAGAACCAACCGCCTTTACTACGCCGGCGCCTTCGACCCCTAAGACGGCTGGCAATTTCGGCAGCGGATAAAGTCCGATGCGGTGATAAATGTCGATGAAATTGACGCCGATTGTGCTCTGATGGACCTGCACCTCAGTCGCTGCCGGAGGTGAAATTTCGACCTCTACGGCTGATAGCACTTCTGGCCCGCCTATGGACCGCATCTCAACTGCACAGACCATGGTCTATTCCCTTCGGAGAACGCTTTATAGATTCTCGGTCGGGGATGACATCAAGCTCATTGACTGGTCATTCCCTTCCGGCAGAATTTGGAACGCAGGCGATTGTGGGTGAGTTATGCCGTTTCTGATCGAACAATCGGAAAATCGATGTCGGTCTGGGAGACGTTGCCGAGGAAATTCGTGAGACTGTTCTCCGCCACCAGGCACACGATCTCGACAATCTGCGCCTCACTGAAGCCAGCCTTCTTCACCGCCGCGACATCGGCGTCGCTGACCCTGCCGCGTAGCTCGGCCACCTTTGCGGCAAAGCGCACGGCTGCCGCTGCCTTCGGGTCTGTAGAATCCGCCTTGAGGTTCAGCGCTGCATCCTCCTGGCTGATCTTCACAAGATTAAGACCGATATAGGTGTGGGCCGACAGGCAATAGTCGCAGCCATTGACAGCAGCGACCGCTATGGCGATTTGCTCGCGCGTTTTCGCGTCGAGCGTCTTGGATAGTGCGCCGCTAAAGCCAAGCAATCCTTCAAGCGCAGCAGGGCTAAGGGAAAAGATCCGGAAGAGATTAGGGACGGCACCAAGCTTTTTGAAGACGCCATCGAGAAGCGGCTGCGAGCCCACAGGAGCTCCTTCGCGAGTTGGGGCGTTGATGCGGGACATGGAAATCTCCTTGGTTCCTGCAAATAATTTTTTCGTATCGGCAATCTGTTGTCCGCGATCCTGGATGTGAAATGCCTGTAGGCAATCGAATCGATAACCGACTTTAATGGATGTCGGAATTGCCATGACCAGCGAGCATCGCGACGAAAACGACTTGGCATTTCCGTCATCGCAATACTAGAGCGACCTTCGGCTCGGTGTAGATCCGGATGCCGAGGTGCATGATGAAAGACTTTCGAATCAGCCGCTTTGGCGGCCCCCGCTTCGCAATCTGAACCGCGGCGATAGATACGCCGCCCGTGCCCATGGTCAGGACGGTTTCGCCCGCCTTAAGCCCGCCATCGACGATAAGCGCCCGCCAAGCGGTCAGCCCGGCGGTCGTGATCGTCGCCGCTTCGGCGTGGCTCCAGCCCTTCGGCGGGTGCGTGAACGCGGTTGCCGGTCTGACGACATGCGATGCCATGGGCGCGACCGTCGTCGCTACCTCCTCCTCGGACGAGAAGCTCGAACGCCTTCGCGCGCTCGGCGCTGATCATGTCGTCAACTATCGGAAGGTCGGCGATTGGGGCACGGCTGCCCGCCAACACGGACTGCTTCGATCGGCCGCTCAACTGATAGCGAAAGGGATGTTCGTTCAGATCCGTTGCCCGTCAGGCAAGCACTTGCTATCGAGCGAGCGCCACAGGGCTACCATTCGACGCAGATCTTTCCGAAATGGCAACCCGCGAAATTGTCGACCTGCTCGAACGGCGGGCCGACCAGCCATTGTGGGAAGAAACACGCGGTCGATGACGGGGCGAAGGCCTGATGCGTCGAGCGCCGCCACATAATCCTGCTGATCGCGGCGGCTGCCGACGACAAGGCCCTGAATGCGCGCTTGCTTGCGCATCAACTCCATGGTCGGGATCAAGCCTTCTCGACCGGTCAGCACGCCAATGAGCGCGATATTGTCCGACGGTGCCGGCGTGGTGGAGGCCGTGGGCGCGGAAGTGACTGAGTTTTGCCCCGGCGATCATGTGGTTTCGAGGCGGCCATGCCGTCGATGCCGTCTCCGGGGTGCCGAGATACAGGAAGGCATTCCACTGTGAGTTAGGCATAATCTGAAAACGACGCGGCGATAAGATTGATGGTCGAAGCGTGTCGTGGGCAAGCGTTCTCGTTGCGTGCCAAAAACGTGTCACGCGTGACAGTATTTCGTGGTTCGTTCCGGTGTTTGGCAGTAATGGACGACGGAGCACTGCCTTCAAAAAGAATTTGAGTTTCGGCCTGTTTTCAGCTTGGCCGATGGTGCTGCCGGACAGGATTGAACTGTCGACCTCTCCCTTACCAAGGGAGTGCTCTACCACTGAGCTACGGCAGCGGACCGATGCGGGTGTCGCCGGCGTTCCGGCCGGCCTCGCGTACGGACATTACGCTTGTACGAGATGCACTATGCGTGAAAGCGCGGCGATCCTTGCCACAGGGCGGGGGCCAAGCGCAAGCGGAGTTACCTCTGTCGGGCCCGGAGGTTGCAGCGCTTAGCACTAGTTTGGCAGATTTTGAGGGGGATGGGATTCCCAAATCAGTTTTTCGATGATTCATGGGTGGTCGGCTTTTGGAGGGGCCGACCATGGCTGGCAGAACTTCGGACTGGAGAGAAGAGCTTGGCCGCTGGCTCAAGCCGTTTCTGGACCGCTTGGGTCATAAGGCGCGGCGGCAAATGTGTCCGCTTTACGTATCGGGGTTGATCGGCCCTGGCGATCGCAAGAGCATTGCAGCGATGGCGGAGCGGCTTGCACTTGGCGACCATGATCAATTGCACCACTTCGTGGCCGCCGGGGTCTGGGACGCGCAGCCGGTGGAGACAGAACTGCTTGTTCAAGCGGATAAGCTCGTCGGGGGCAGCGATGCCGTACTGGTAATTGACGACACTGCGATACCCAAGAAAGGCACGCATTCGGTGGGCGTCGCTCCGCAATATGCTTCGGCTCTGGGCAAGACCGCCAACTGCCAGACCCTGGTGTCGCTGACGCTGGCGCGGGGCGAAGTCCCGGTCATGCTGGCGTTGCGGTTGTTTCTTCCCGAGAGTTGGACGAGCAAGCGGGCTCGGCTGCAGCGAGCGGGTGTCCCGGCGGACTATCGAACGGCCCGGACGAAGCCGGAGATGGCCTTGATCGAGATCGATTGTGTCATCGCGGCCGGTGTGCGCTTCGGCTGCGTGTTGGCGGATGCCGGTTATGGGCCGAGCGCGCCGTTCCGCCAGGGGCTCACGGCTCGCAAGCTGACCTGGGCGGTCGGGATTCCGCGGCACCTCAAGGTGTACCCCGTCGATGTGCGGATGATCTGGCCGATTGCCGGGCGCGGCCGTCCCCGGAAGCGGCACGTCCCAGACATTCTATCGGTAGCCGCCGAAGATATGCTGGCCAATGCCAAATGGCACACCATCAGCTGGCGCACCGGCACGAAAGGCAAGCTCAAGGCTCGTTTTGCAGCTGTCCGCGTGCGGGTCGCCGACGGACCACCGCAGCGGATCGGGGATAAGGGTCAGCAACATTTGCCGGGGGATGAGGCTTGGCTGATCGGCGAACACAGGATGTCGGGAGAGAAAAAATACGATCTCGCCAACCTGCCGGCGAAGACCGACCTGCTCGTCTTGGCGGCTACCATCAAGGCGCGATGGGTTTGCGAGCAGGCGCATCAGCAGCTCAAAGAAGAACTCGGCCTCGATCACTTCGAGGGCCGATCCTGGCAAGGCCTTCACCGTCATGCGCTGATGACAATGATCGCTTACGCCTTGCTCCAGCATCGCCGCCTTGCCAAGGCGCGGCGGAAAAAAAAGAAACAACGGCCCACCGCCGCAACCCACTTTGCCCGCCGTGCGTCACGCCATTCTCGAACTCATCGCTCGACCACCGCCGCGGCGATGCCCGCATTGCCGAAAATGGATTTGCAACCAGCCGCAGCGTGAGTAAATCTGCCAAAGTAGTGTTAGGGCCCCGTGCTTTGAGCTTGGCCATGAGCAAGCCCGGCAAAGCGGACAAATGGGCGGCGCGGAGCGAGCGGCTGTCGGCGGCGCTTCGGGAAAACCTCAAGCGCCGCAAGGCGCAAGCCAAGGAGCGCGACAAGGAGCGGGAGCTCGCCGGCGGGCCCGGGCAAAACCCCAAACTGGAAGGGGATTCTTCACCGCAAGATGCTGAAACGGACGCCTCTCCCGAGTTCCGCCGCAATCCGGTACGCGAGTAGGGGCTGGATGCGGGGACTGGGTTCTGGTCCAATCGGCGGCGCCTGGTTTGGCGCCGGGGTTTAGTCTTAGAACGGCATAGTTCTTAGAACAGCATGGGTTGGCCCAGTGCGGGGCCGGGGGGTCAGCATGTTGGATCGCATTCGCATTGTCGGCGGCCGGCCGCTCAACGGCTCCATTCCGATCTCGGGCGCCAAGAACGCGACGCTGCCCTTGATGATCGCGGGTCTTCTCACTGACGAGACGCTCATTCTCGACAATGTGCCGCGGCTGGCCGACGTCGCCGCGCTGCAGCGCATCCTCGGCAATCATGGCGTCGATATCACGGTCGGCGGCAAGCGGCCGGGCGAGACGGCCGATACCGGCCAGACGCTGCATATTTCGGCGGCCAATATCGTCGACACCACCGCGCCCTACGAACTCGTGTCGAAAATGCGGGCGAGCTTCTGGGTGCTGGCGCCGCTCGTCGCCCGCATGGGCGAGGCGCGGGTGTCGATGCCCGGCGGTTGCGCTATCGGCACGCGGCCGGTCGATCTTCTCATCATGGCGATCGAGCAGCTCGGCGCCAAAGTCGATATCGACGGCGGCTATGTCGTGGCGCGCGCGCCGAAGGGGCTTAGAGGCGGCGAAATCAATTTCCCCAAAGTCACCGTTGGCGGCACCCACACCGCGATCATGGCGGCGGCGCTCGCCAACGGCACGACCGTGATCGAGAACGCGGCGCAGGAGCCGGAAATCACCGACGTCGCCGATTGTCTCAACAAGATGGGCGCGCGCATCACAGGCGCCGGCACTTCGCGCATCGTCGTCGACGGCGTCGCCAAATTGCACGGCGCCCGCCACGCGGTGCTGCCCGACCGCATCGAGACCGGCACCTATGCCATGGCCGTCGCCATGGCTGGGGGCGATATTCTGCTGCAGAACGCGCGGCCGGAACTGCTGCAATCCGCGCTCGACGTGCTGACGCAGGCCGGCGCCACGGTGACCGCGACCAACGAGGGCATCCGGGTCGCCAGGAACGGCTCGGGCATTGCGCCGGTCGACGTGACGACGGCGCCGTTTCCAAAATTCCCGACCGATCTGCAGGCGCAATTGATGGCGCTGATGACGCGTGCGCGCGGCACTTCGCAGATCACCGAGACGATTTTCGAGAACCGCTTCATGCACGTGCAGGAACTGGCGCGGCTGGGCGCCCGCATCCAGCTCGACGGCGAGCGCGCCACCATCGAGGGCGTACCGCAGCTCAAGGGCGCGCCGGTGATGGCGACCGACCTGCGCGCCTCGGTGTCGCTCGTGATCGCGGGCCTTGCCGCCGAAGGCGAAACCATCGTCAACCGCGTCTATCATCTCGACCGCGGCTTCGAGCGGCTCGAAGAAAAGCTCGGCCGCTGCGGGGCCGCGATCGAGCGGCTGTCGGGTTAGGGCTCGGATAGATAAGGCGCACCGGGGTGGTGACACCTACAAGATCAAGAGCCACAGATATTGATCTCTAATTCCGTGCGCATGTCTCCCGTACGGCGATTATACCGCAAGCACGCTTCCACGGAGAAAGGCCCCGGCCTAAGAATCATCCGTCTCTGGCGTCCAAAAAAATACCTCGTGGCCATCTTGATCTAAAATCCGAAGGCCATCGGGATTCTGCGGCAGATTCAACGTCTCGAAGAGTGACCTGGCTTTTACCCTCGCGCTTTCCAGATCCGGCGCCATGTGAGTAATCCTGTCGAGCGTGGCGTGAGCATTGTCCTCCTTTCGAATGCGGAAGAACTCAATCGTAAACATCATCCGGTGGCCTCTCTACGGTCAGCTCTCCTGCCTGAAGCTACCAATGACGATCCTGGTCGGTTGACGGCGATGGCGAAGAGGCCGCCTACTGAGGCGGCCTCGGGGATTCATCGACTTCGGTTTCTAACGGTTTGTAGGATTGCCCATTAGTAGCCGCGATAGGGCTTACAGGCGCCGTCCTGCACCGTGAAATGCCGCGGGCAACCGTTGCCTTCGCCGTATCCGGGAGAATAGTCATAGTAGCGGCGGTCCCGATCACCCCGGCCCCCGTGCCGGTAACCCTGGTCAGGCTGGCCGAGTTGAACGTTCACGCGCCGTCCGTCGAGATAAATACCCTGCGCCTTGATCGGGACGCTGGTTCCAATTGCCATTGCGCCAACAAAGCCGAGCGCGACGGCGGTCTTCGCTAAGGTGTGCATGAGTTTGTCCTTTCGCATCTTTGTAAGATGCTTCTCAAAGAGGCAACGCCGGCCGCCAAGTTTAGTTGCTTGAAAATAAAAGATTATCCTTTTTGAGACACGGCATCCCGCGGGGCGAACAAGCCCGCGATCTTGTAATGGGTGAGTACCTTGATCATTCAGAGTCGATCCTTAGAACGGTTTTCTTCATTTCCATTCTGCAGGCCGGGCAGGCATAAACGACCTCGTTAAGCGGCGCGAAACTGATAACGGGGGTAATCGTCTTGATTTTCATTGGGGCGTCACAGCGTAAGCAGACGACAGGCAGATTGAAGTCACGCGGTTTCAGACGTTCATATTGAGGCGAAACCATTGCAGCCTCCATGAAGTTTGTAGATGTCTCCGCTTATCCGGTTTGACGACGTGATGTGTCCGGCGCGGAAGAAAGTCCGTATAAGAGCGACCAGCGATTCGCTATGAAGCGTGAAACCGAGGCGCTGCCTTCGTCGAAAGTCCGTAATCCAAACACTATTAAAACACCTAAATTGTTTTCGTTCTGAGCAATTTGGAACAGTAATCGCTTTGGCGTGGAGCTTAACCTCCGTCGGCTGACAAACTACCAGAGGAAACTCCATGTTGTATCGAATCGTCATTTTCATTGCGGCGGCTGCCATTTGCACAGTGGTGTCTGGAATTACGCAAGCCGCACCAATCGGACCACTACCGGCATCTGTCGTCACTGACACCGGCAATGCAACGCAGGCTTATTATTATCGGCATCATTACCGATATCACTACGCCCACTATCATCATTATCGCTACTACTGATGTCGCTATTCGCGACGAAGAGCCTGCACGGCGATCGTGATATCTGCCCTGCGGCTTTAAAAAAGCCGCGCGCAATTTCGTCGATGGCTATTGGCCAACCCTGGAGAATGCGAAGATGCAAATGTCAGGTGAAAGTCTCCTGATTATATTGCTGGTCGGTCTCATTGCCGGATGGCTTGCCGGACAAATCGTGCAAGGCACCGGATTCGGGATCGTCGGCGATCTCCTCATCGGAGTCGCAGGTGCCTTCATTGGCAGTTGGCTGCTACCGCAGATCAGTCTCCACCTTGGCTCGGGCCTCATATCGGCGATCCTTAACGCCACAATTGGCGCGTTGTTGCTGTTGTTCGTCATCAGGCTGGTTCGTGGCGGAGGCGGATGGCGAGGTGGGTGGGGAGGAAATTGGGGCGGGCGCTGGTAACCGACTCGATGCTTCTTCCTCCAGCCATCGTCGCGTTGCGACGAGGCGAGATATCAACGAAAACAGCGTCGATGACACGGGTGAGACATGTTGGGATCCGCTGACCTGCAAGATTGGGCCGACGAAGGCGACTTGGTGCGCGCTGGAATTCGTCTTTTGCCTGTTGTCGCCCGCTTTGCGTCCGACCCGGAGCCCATGCAAATAACTCTTGGACATAATCTTTCTGGGCGCCTGCGCGCATTCATGAAGGGTCGAGATTTAAGTGTTGCGGCGTTACGCTGCCTTCTTGTCGATTTGATCATGGCCGGCGGCGCAGCGGAGAAACGCCAAAGGCCGTCGTGACGGCAGCGGTGCGGTCCGGGCGAAAGCGGCCACAACGCGGGCGGCCTACGTCACTCCATTTGCATTTGCGCGCGTCGTGAACGGCGCCGAATATCGTCCGCGAGTCTTAGCCATTCGGCCGCCATTTAGCGTTGAACAGTCCTGGAGTCCCTGATCTGTTGCCGCAGGCGCCATTCCCAAACAGTGTTCGGCGTAACGAATGTAGTCCTTGTGCTTGTCTTTGTTCAGAATTGCCATGATTGCCGTCGCTGATTTACCCGCTGGCATCCCAAGTCTGGGCACACTGCTAAGGTAAGTCTGGTCAAAATTGACCACCTCCGACAACAAACGCGGCCCTTGCGGTGCTGGCGCGCTCATCACAGCGTCATGGTCTTCAGAAGCAATTCAGTTGATGGCTTCATCCCAAACTTCGACGCGCGCCAGAAAGTCTGGTGCAATTGGCTCTGACGGCGCGTTGATATACCCCGATCATTTCGCTGCCGGCCTCAACCGGGCCACCAGTGAACAGCGTGTAAGCGCCGGCGATCTGCGCGTTTGAATAGGCTGTCTGCTTTTCGATGACCATAAGCCGCACTTCGCGCTGGCTCAGTTCGCCCTTCATCATGCCGATGACGCGCGTGCCTCCTGAACATCGAAACCAAATCGCCACAGATCGAACATGGTGAGCTTTCTCTTAGTTGGACCAGGAACAAAACGTCCACAAGGTCCGTTTGTTCCGGACTGCGCGACAGCCGACCTTGGTCATCGACTGATCTTCGCCGCTTTGAATACAGCAAACTGCAGTGATCAATTTTGCTCAGATGCCGTTCGTCATTGACTATTTGGAACGATCGCGACAGCCCAATGTTGTCTCTCCGCACATCCATGAGTTTCGCGGCAACGGACTTCAATGTAAGGAATATTGCATGCGCCTATTATTTGGAATCATTCTTGGTGTCTTTCTGACGATCGGATTTGCCTACGTGTATGACGCGTCGACCACCCTCCCTGAATCGACGGCTCAGATAAGCGTCGAACAGCGTCCCATGGTGAACTGGGACGTTGTGAGCGGCAAATGGCACGGCTGGTCTTCGGGCGTGCGTGATACCTGGAATAAGCTGGCGGCGCGCTAAAGCCTGAGGCACGACTATGCTGCCTATTTTCGGCAATTTACGGGACGAATTTCAACCGACGCACGATCCAGGCCCGCATCCCTAACTCGGCTATCTTCTCCGGACTGAGTTGGCGGTCGTTTTGGAATGCCGAAGGCAAAGGCGTGGTGTCGCAAAACGGCGAGTTGCCGGAAGGCAATAAGGGGCCCCTATATCGGGGGGGCTCGTCATCACCAAATGGTGCGAATGACGAAAGTGCTAATTTCCGTGAAGTGAGCTATCTTGTACGGGTGCATCGTTTAGGTTGCGACTGAATCCGGCGGTCAAGGAACGGAAATGAGCAAACGGAGAATAAAAGCCAAGAAATCAAACGGCAGGGGAACATCAAACGGCAAGGGCGCGTTTGATCCGGTCGCGTTTTTAGAAACCACCGCCCAAGGCCGGATCATCACGACGCATCGAAAGAAAGAGATTCTCTTTTCGCAAGGCGACGTCGCGGACGCGGTTTTCTATATCAAAAAGGGCAAAGTCAAAGTCACCGTCGTATCCAGGGAGGGCAAGGAAGCGGTGGTCGCTATCCTGGGGGTAGACGAATTCGTCGGTGAAGGATGCTTGATCGGACAGCCGAAGCGCCTGTCGACGGCAACCACGATGACCGAATGCGTGACCATGCGCGTGGACAAGACGGAGATCCAGCGCGTTCTCCGCGACGAGCCGACATTTTCACAAATGTTTGTCTCGCATGTTCTGGCAAGAACCGCTCGCGTCGAGGAAGACCTGGTCGACCAGCTCTTCAATTCGACGGAGAAGCGGCTTGCACGGCTGTTGCTGCTGCTGGCCAATTTCGGCAAGGAAGGCCGCCCGGAGCCGCTCATTGCAAAGATCAGCCAGGAGACGCTGGCGGAGATGGTCGGCACCACCCGCTCGCGCGTCAGCCACTTCATGAACAAATTCCGCAAAGCGGGGTTTATCGATTACAACGGTCATCTCGAAGTCCATAGCTCGCTGCTGAGTGTCGTGCTGGCCGAGCAGCCGCGCACTGTGAGATCGCCGCTCTGACATTTTCGCGAGCGCTCCGGCAACGGTCGGAAACACCATGGATGATTCCGCCTCGCAAAAATCACGCGAGAGAAGAAAGATCACGCAAGAGAAGAGATGGGAGCATGAGATGCCGGGTGAAACGCGCGAAGAAGAACGGCTGACCGAGGACGATATAGCGCGCAACAAGCTCGGGCCGCGAGGTGTGCCGGGCGGCCCGGATACCTCGAAAATGACGCCGCAGCAGGAAAAGAATATTCCCAAGACCGGCCGCTTCGACGGGCACACCGCCTGATCGGGCGCAATTGCGGTTTGAGGGACTAAGACACCTGTTGGTCACCGCGGCGAATATACGCAAAAGAAACCTGCCGCCGGCCTTACCATTCAGTTCACACAGCTACGCCGGCGGCGCCGGCGACGGTTGCATGCTCGGTCTTGGAGTGATTGTCGGCTACCCATTGCGCATTGTCCGCGAGCTCGGTGAAGCTCCGTTCGAGCCTTTGATATTCGCGTAGCTCGCTCGGGCCATTCGCGATCTTCACCAAGCTGGAATACTCGATCGCCTTGGCGCGATATTGCCGGACGGTGAACATGGGCGAGCCTTTCTATGACGTCCCCTCGGCAGACAAGTCGCCGCTGCGCCGAAGGTTCGACATCAGGACAAACATAGTTCAGCACGATCCCGGTCGATTTGGCTGGAAAGCGCTCAGGTGCCGCAAGATATCCGTTACCGCTTCCTCAATTCTTTTCAATTGTGAGCAATTTGGAACAGTACCGGCCCCGGCACCGGTACAGCCTTATTGAAAAGGCGACGGCTAGGTTTGCGAGCCGGATCAGCATCTCTGCCAAGGAGCGGCCAAGGAGCGGCCAAGGAGCGGCCAAGGAGCGCTTTTTCCACCTCGTGAGAGCATGGAGGAAGAAAAATGAGCGAATCTCTATTGGCGCGAGACTCCGCGCTGGCGTTTCCGTGGAGAAGCGCGGTTGGGTCCGATGCGCGAAGGCAGGCGATGCAGGAGTCCTTGATTGCCGAATTGCAGTCGGCTCATGCGCGAGAAACGGCGTGGCTTTGCGAGAAGTCGGATCTGTTGCGGCGCCAGGACATGCTGGCGGAGGAGTTCGAGCATCGGCTCGTCAATAGCCTGCAAATCATCGTTAGTCTCTTGTCATTGCAAAGCCGGACCGCTGGCCCTGAGGCCGCCGCGCAATTGGCCGTCGCTGCCAGGCGGGTGGCGTCATTTGGACGCGTGCACCACCGACTGCATCTCCTCGACCACCAGGAGAGCGTCGAGTTCAAGGAATACCTTTCCGGACTTTGCGAGGATCTATCCGGCTTGCTTTTTCAAGGTGAGACCGTAAGCCCGATCGTTGTCGAGGGTGTGAAGATCGATATTCCGATAAAGTTCGCTATTCCGCTTGGCTTTATCGTCAATGAGATGATCACCAACGCGGCGAAGTACACCAAGGGCGATATCATTGTTCGATTGGAGACAAGCCCGACCCTTGGTCACTGGCTGTCAGTCTCGGATGACGGGCCGGGATTGCCGGCCGGATTCGATCCCGGTCGGAGCAAAGGTCTTGGAATGAAAATAATCAGTTCGCTGGTAAAGCAGATTGGCGGAAAGCTGCAAATTACGACCGGCGAAAGCGGCCGCGGCACGTGTTGTGCCGTTACATTCTGCGCTCCGAGATAAATCCGATGGCGATCGACGCAGGAACCTCGATAGTTCCATTTCTTGACGATGCGGTATTTGAGCCAGCTGACATCAGGCTCATGTCCGATGCTTACAGCGACGCGATCGAATTCGTTTGGGGCTTCGGCCACCCCAATAAGATCGTGAAAGAGATTATTGCCACCAGAATCATAAAGCTCACAAAAGGCGGCGAGCGTGACCCCGATTGTTTACGTGAAAAAGCTCTCGCAGCATGCGGTTTTCAGTTCAGCGGAAGCAACGACGGCAAACGGTAATGTCCGGTTTTGCTGCTACCGCAGGCGGACTTTCGTCATAGCAGCCACAATGTTCGAAGTGTGACGGACGCGGGGTCAGATGAAAAGGACCCCAGCAGGTAGGGCCCGGCTGGGGTCTTTCCTACGCGAACAACCCGGTGCGCTGTAGCTGGGAGCCAAAACGCGTCGGGCAATGCATCACGTTGATCCGGACGCCTCTCTGAAACTGTATCAAATCGCTCATTCTGAAATTGACGGTGGATAAGTCGAACAACTCCTCGTTGCTTGCGTCCAACGGAACCAAACAAGGTACTGCCCGTTGTAGAGCGCCCCAAGGAGGAGGCCACCAATGAAAATGAAACTTATCGCTGCCGCCGCGCTCGTCGTTGCGTTCGCGATGCCGGCCTTTGCCGCCGCCGAGTTTTACGTCGTGCAGGATAGCGCAACGAAGAAGTGCTCGATCGTCGAGGCCAAGCCCGCGGTCAGCACAATGTCAGTCGTAGGCGCAGCTTATAAGTCGCACACGGACGCCGAAGCCGCGATGAAGACAGACAAGACCTGCGTCACCCTCTAGTTGATGGCGTCAGGCCGGAGTGGCCGCTATCAATGGGTGTTCAGGATTTTGAACGACGAGCCGCTGGTCGGCTGGTTCATTTGCCTATCCCCGAAATTAGCCGATCACTGCTCAACCCCCCGACCTCCGTCGGGGGGTTCTCCTAGTTTTGGCCGCGGCGGCATGACCGCCGAGAAAACGCGGCTAACGAATAGCGCCTTGCAATCGTAGCGATTAGCGGGCGCTGATCGGACGCAGCGAATAATTAGCTTGTGTGGAGTACACGCCCGAGCACGGCGTTCCGGACCCGGCAGATTTCTTCCCCTAGACTACTGTGCTAAGTCTGGAATCCCGCCTGCGCGGGACTGAGCCGAACACAGCAATCCTGCAGTCGATTTTGCGTCCATGTGCGTCAAGCTTCCCCACAAACTCCCGCGATGCGTAGCCGCATTCGCGTTCGCCGCATTCTCGATTTGTCTCGCGGCCCCTGCGCCTGCCCAAGACTATCCATCGCGGCCGGTGCGGCTGATCGTCGGCTTCGCGCCGGGCGGCTCGACCGACGTCACCGCGCGGCTGATCGCCGACAAGATGCATGACACGCTCGGCGAGGTCGTCGCGGTCGAGAACAAGCCGGGCGCTTCCGGCGCGATCGCCGCGCAATATGTGGCGCAGTCCGATCCCGACGGCTACACGCTGTTCTTCACCACCGTCGGCGCGGTCGCCATCAATCCCGCCTTCCGCACCGACCTGTCCTACGATCCGCTCAAGGACTTTGTCCCGGTCGGCAAAGCCGCCATCAATTCGCCGGTGCTCGTGGTCTCCACCGCGATGAAGGTGAATTCGGCGCGCGAGCTTGCCGAACTCGCCCGCAAGAAACCCGGCGCCATTACTGTCGGCATTACCGGACGCGGCGCCATGTCGGATCTGAGCCTGCAATTGTTCGAGGCAAGCGCCGGCATCCAATTGCAATCGGTGCCGTATCGCGGCGCGGCACAGGCGATCACCGATATTCTTGCCGCCCATCTCGACGGCCTGGTGGGCGACGTGCCGACGGTGATGGGACAGGTCCGCGCCGGCACGCTGAAAGCGCTGGTCACGTCGTCGAAGGAACGCTCCGATATTTTCCCCGACGTGCCGACCTTTGGCGAAGAGGGCTTTCCCGGCGTGGTCGGCGACAATTGGGATGGCGTGCTGGCGCCGGCCGGCACGCCGCCGGCCGTGATTGCCAAGTTCAACAGCGCGATGGTCGCGGCGCTAAACGATCCGGGCCTGCGCGCGCGCCTCCATGAATCCGGAACCACGCCGGCGCCAAGCTCGCCCAGCGAGTTCGGCAATTATCTGCGCGAGGAGATTTCGCGCTGGGCGACGGTGATCAAGGAGAAGGGTCTCAAAGGCGAGTAGGGCGGGCGAGTAGGGCGCGATCGGCATGTTCCCGGTCATGACGCGGCTCCGCACTCTTGCTACAATTGCCGGCAAATATCGGGGCGACAAGTTTCCGGGAAGAAGGCGTCACTTTATGAAAAGCCAAATCGTGAAAAGGCAAATCGGGAAAAGGTCCGTGCAGCGGAATTTGGCTCTGTCGCTGCTCGCGCTGCTTGCGCTCACCGGCGCCGCGCACGCGCAGCAGGGGGCCGGCAGTGACCTGAAGGCTAAGGACGAGGCGGATGCCAAAGCCGCCCATGAATACATCGATCGGATGCAAACCGACGAAAAGTATCAGGAGACAATTCGCAACCTGCAACCGACGTCGCCGACGTCGAACGATCCTTGGGGCTCGGTGCGGCCGACGACAACGCCGCCTGCCAATTCCGGCGCCAAGTCCGGCGTCAAGCCTGCCGCGAAAACTGCAACCGGCGCGAAATCCGCGAGCGGCGCGAACAAGGCTGCTGCCGGTTCAATCAAGCCGGTCCCCGGCCCGGCGACCTCCGCCGCCGGCACGGCGCCGAAGGGCCAGTAGGCCGCGGCTAGAGTGAAGTTGTCTTAGATTGAATTGGTCGTCGCTCTAGCATCCTGATCGAGCGTGATCTTTTCGGAAGACCGGTTTCCACTTTTCCGGATCATGCTCCAAGTCACGGTCTCGAGCGCGGTCAGGCGGCAAGCTCCTTCATGATGCGGTAGAGCCGCGCCTGGCCTTCGAAGCCGATGCCGGGCCGGTCCGACAGCGTCAGATGCCCGTCTTCGAGCCTGGCGTCATCGGCGAAGCCGCCGAAATCGCCGAACACGCCGGGATAGGATTCCGCGCCGCCGAGCCCGAAACCCGCGGCGATCGCCAGCGACATCTGGTTGCCGCCGTGCGGGAACATCAGGCTTCGCGGCCATTGATGCCGCGCCAGCATGTCGAGCGTGCGTGCATATTGCGCGATACCGTAGGCTTGCGGCGGATCGACCTGGATGACGTCATGGCGTTGCGGCTTGAGCCCGCCGAAGCGCACCAGGTTCTCCACGTCCTGCGTCGAGAACAGATTCTCGCCGGTCGAGAGCGGCGCGTCATAGACGCCGGCGATTTCCGCGAGCAATGCGAAATCGAGCGGGTCGCACGGCTCCTCGAACCAGCGCAGCCCGAACGGCTTTAGCCCGCGCGCATAAGCGAGCGCTTCGTCGCGAAGGAATTTCGAATTGGCGTCGACCGCGAGCTTGCCGTTTTTCGGCAGAATCGATTTGACGGCTTCGACGCGCGCGAGATCGTCCTTGAGCGGCATGCCGCCGACTTTCATCTTGACCATCGTGTAGCCGGAATCGAGATGGCCCTTCATCTCGTCCTGCAAGTCCCTGGTGGTCTTGCCCGGCGCATACCAGCCGCCGCCGACATAGCAGAAGACCTTCGCGGCGATCTTGCCGGAATTGTAACGTTCGGCGAGAAGCCGATGCAGCGGCTTGCCCGCGATTTTCGCCACCGCATCCCACACCGCGACCTCGATGGTGCCGATGCCGACCGAGCGTTCGCTGTGACCGCCGGATTTTTCGTTCTGCATCATCGCGGCGAGGATCTTTTCCGGCGAAAGATTATCGCCCGCTGCGTTGAGCAGCGTCTGCGGCTGCGCTTTGAGAATGCGCGGAATGAAACGCGCGCGCATTTGCGCGCCGCAGGCGTAACGTCCGGTCGAATTGAACGCGAAGCCTGTAACCTGCTTGCCGTCGCGTTTGACGTCGGTGATGACGGCCACCACCGACGTCGTCATTTCGGAAAAGTCGATGCTCGAATTGGCGAGCGTCGAATTAAGCCGGACGGAGGTTTCGCGGATGTCGACGATGCGCATTGATGGGGAACTAATGCATTACTGGACCTGTTTCACTGAACTTGCGGGATCTTGGCGTCGACGATGACCTTGTGCCACTTGTCGATCTCTTTTTTGATATAAACCTGGAACTCCGCCTGCCTATTGGCGACGACGTCGAAGCCAAGGTCGACGCATTTCTGCTTCACGTCGGGAAGCTGCATCAGCTTGACGATCTGGTCGTGGAGCAGATCGACGATTTCCTTCGGCGTTCCCGCCGGCACGAACACGCCTTGCATGGTTTCGGATTCCTGGTCCGGGATCCCGGCTTCCGCCATGGTCGGCACATCGGGCAGCGCGCCCGAGCGTTTCGCCGCGGTGACGGCGAGGCCGCGCAGATTGCCGCCGACAATTTGCGGCGCGGCCGGAGGAATGGCGCTGAACGCGATCGGCGTATGATTGCCGACGGTGGACTGCACCGCAGGCTCCCCGCCGCCAAAGGGCACGCTTGCCGCGTCGAGTTTATAGGTCAGCTTGAACAATTCGGATGCCAGCTGCGGCGTGGTGCCGAGCCCGGCATTGGCGATCGAGTATTTGCCGGGATTAGCCTGAACGAGCGCAATCAGCTCCTTCATGCTCTTCACCGGCAGGGACGGATGCACGGTCACGATGTTCGGCGACGCGGCGGCGAGCGTGATCGGGATGAAGTCCTTGTACGGATCGTAGGGATTGTTGGCATAAAGGCTCGGATTGACCACGTAGCTCGAACTCGCCACCAAAATGGTGTAACCATCGGGCGTCGCGCGCGCGGCGAGCGACATGCCGAGATTGCCGCCGGCGCCGACATGGTTCTCGACGAAAAACTGTTGCTTCAAGGATTCCGACAGCTTCTGCGACAAGATGCGCGCTATCACGTCGGTCGGCCCCCCGGCCGCGAAGGGCGCGATGATCCTCACCGGATGATCGGGATAGCCCGCCGCAGCCGGGCCCGGAGCGCTCAGCCATCCTGCCGCAAAAAAAACCGCGCCAAATGCGGCCGCACGGCCCCATCCCATCATGACCCTCATTGCATCCTCCCTGTTATTTGTGCGGATGCTATCATTGCCGGGCCGCTCCGGGGGGCGTGCGACAAAATGTTCTGGTCGGGACAAAAGTACAGGGAAGGATAGCGCCGATGGCGGGTAAGAAGGTAACGCGAGACGATCTGCGTGCAGCCGCGGAGAAGTACAAGAACTGGGGCAAATGGGGACCCAACGACGAGATCGGCACGCTCAATTATACGAGCCCGGAGGACATCGTCGCGGCGGCGCAGCTCGTCAAAAAGGGCAAGGTCATCTCGCTGGCGCTCAATTTCGACAATAACGGCCCCCAGGGCGGCAAGACCAATTATCCGGTGCTCGGCCGCATCAATCCGCTGCACACAATGCTGCGCACCGGCACCGACGCCTATTCCGGGGTGCTCGACAAGCGCGGCATCCGCGCCGCCGATGACATGGTGGTGATGCCGCTGCAATGCGGCACGCAATGGGACGGGCTCGGCCACGTCTTCTACGAAGATCATATGTGGAACGGCTACGATTGCCGCGAAGTGTCGTCGTTCGGCGCGGCGAAATGCGGCATCGAGAAGACCAAGAGCAAGATGGTCGGCCGCGGCGTATTCCTCGACGTAGCGCGCGCGCTGGGCAAGGACTGCCTCGATGACGGCTACGGCATCACCTGCGACGATCTCGATCTCACCGCCAAGAAACAGAAGATCGAGTTCAAGCGCGGCGATTACATCGTCGTGCGCACCGGCCAGATGGAGCGCTGCCTCAAGGCCGGCAATTGGGACGGCTATCCCGGCGGTGATGCGCCGGGCTTTGCCTTCGAGACGCTGGAATTCGTGCGTCGCACCGAGCTTGCCGCGCTCGCCAGCGACACCTGGGGCTGCGAAGTGCGGCCGAACAATACCGAGGGCGGCATCAACCAGCCCTGGCATTGGATCACGATCCCGATCATGGGCATGACCATGGGCGAGATCTTCTATCTGAAGGACCTCGCCGAGGATTGCGCCGCGGATGGTGTTTACGAATTCATGTTCGTCGCGCCGGCCATCCCGATCACCGGCGCGGTCGGCTCGCCGACCAATCCGCTGGCGATCAAATAACGCCATCAAGGCGTCATCCCGGACCGGCAAAGCCCGATCCGGGATCTCGCCCGCTGTAGAGGACGCACAATGAGCGAGAACGACCAGCACGACCGCGGCCTGAAGCTGCGCACCGAAATGTTCGGCCGCGAAGCGGTCGAGAAGCGGATGAACGCCTTCGGCGAGTTCGGCAAGCCGCTGCAGCACATCATCAACGCCTACGCCTATGGCGACGTCTGGAGCCGGACCGCCTTGCCGTTGCCGACCAAGTCGCTGGTGATGGTGGCGATGATGGCGGCCGCCGGACATGACAAGGAACTGGGCGTCCATATCAAGGGCGCCTTGAAGAACGGCTGCACGCCGGCACAAATTCAGGAAGTGCTCCTTCTCCTGGCGCTCTATTGCGGGATTCCCGCGGTGAACGAAGCCCACCGGATCGCGACCAATATATTGCGCGAGCACACGTTGTAGTGAGGGCGGGCGAGGCTTGCGCTTTGTCCGGTGCGGCCTACTTTTAGGCCATCCCAGCAATGCAAAACGGGGAGCGTCATGAGCACCACCACCGACACCAAGCAATATCCGGTCCACCACACTGACGCGGAGTGGCGCAAGATCCTGACGCCTGAGCAGTTCCACATCATGCGCGAGCATGGCACCGAGCGGCCGGGAAGCTGCGCGCTGAACTACGAAAAGCGCGCCGGCACATTCTATTGCGCCGGCTGCGAGCAGCCGCTGTTTTCCTCGAAGAGGAAATTCGAAAGCGGCACCGGCTGGCCGAGCTTCAACGACCCGGTCCCCGGCTCGGTCGAGACCACGACGGATAGCAGCTACGGCATGGTTCGCACCGAGGTGCATTGCAGCCGCTGCGGCAGTCATCTCGGCCACGTCTTCGAGGACGGCCCGCCGCCGACGCATCTGCGCTACTGCATCAACGGCGTGGCGACGAATTTCAAGCCGGAGTGATACGGAGAACCTTTCCCGACCCAGGGTATCCGGCGCGCCTGTCCTTTTGGGGGGCGGGCGCCATCCGTCGGTCCGAAATCGGTCACATGATCTAAATCAAAGACCGGGAAGGTAGCCTGGGCAAATGTCACGCATCGAAGAGCGGGAGATTTGGTCATGAAGTTCAGTTTAATCGCGGCTGGTGCGTTGATTGCGGCTTTGACAACAAACCCGGCGTCGGCTCAAGTTTTGAATTTTTCGGGCCAATATCGCTGTGTGCAGGGGTGTGTCGGAGGGTTGCCGGGGCCGGCCTATGTCGCGCAAAACGGCTGGGAGCTTAATCTCGTCAACGAGGCCGGTCAGCCGTCGCGGGCGTGGGTCGATTGGCCGGGCCACATTTGGGCGCAGTATTGGGACGAGGGCGCCGTGTATTCGCCCGACGGCATGACGATCCAGTTCGATCATGGAGCCGTATGGGTGCGCGACGTTACGCCGCCCCTGCCCCCGCAGCCGGTTCATACCAGGGGCTAGCAGCGGATTTGCGCCGATCACGCGACCGGATGCACCCGGTCGTGACATTTTGCGTCTTATCTTTGCTGAATGAGACTCAGATAGCCGACGATCGACAGGATACGATCCTTGATCGCCGCTTCAGAGCCGCAGGGAAGGTCCAGAAACGATTCCAAACTCGGCTCATGTTGTTTTTTTCGCGCCGGCAGCTGCTTGGCATATTTCCGGTTCAGTCCGGTCATTGGCTTTGGCGGCGGCGGCGCGTCTTTGTGCCGGCATCCCCAGATCGGCATGTCCGCGCTGCGATGGTTCAGGCGGGCTTGCCGGCCGTCGATCATCTGATAAACCGCGACCGGATCGAATACGCCGCCGTTACGCTTGGCCAGCATCGTCAAATTTGCCGGTTTGACTTTCAGATCAGCGCTGCGGGGCCCTGATCCCTTCGCATCGGCGCCATGACATGCGGCGCAGTTTTCCAGAAATTCCGTTTGGCCTTTATCGGCGTCCTGCGACCGCGCCGAGAAAACGGCAGCCGCAAGTGCGCCGACAGTGACCAGACAGACCTGAAGTTGCTTTGAAGCGGAACCCGTAATGTTATCAAAAAGCATCGCGGCACGCGGCCCGTCTTTGACCTAAATCAAGGTCCATGCATCAAAAAGATCGCCCAATAACTCCATGGATAAAGGCTCCGATCTCGGTGCAGGCTTTTTACCGGACCTCGACCACACGATCGAAGCGGCCGAAAGGAAATTTCACAATCTGATATTGCATCGCCACTTGGCCCATTGGCATCCGATATCGACGGCGCCCTGCAATCAGAATCTTGAACTCGGCATCATAGATGGGAAGGGCCTAACCGCTCTGCCGTTTCCATGCCGGCGCACCAATGAGGGAGCTTGGATCAACGCCGATCTCGGCATCCGCGTGCGCATTGAGCCGGTGCGGTGGCGCGTTTGGCAAAACGACCAAGTGCCGGCGGAACACAAGCCCCAGGCGTACTGAACTGCGGAGCAAGCACGAGAGGCGAGACCTACAGGGGTCCCGTCCGCCCCAGCAAATCGCTTACGGCGCGGCCGGCCTGATCGATCGCGAGATGCGCATAGGCGTCGCCGCCGGCATCGGAATTGGCGATGCCGACGCGGCCGAAAGTTCGGCGCGCCACTTTGAGAACGCGATCCTCGTAATCGTCGGCATCGAACAGCGAATTGGCCACATAACCGTAGCCGTGCGGCCAGCGGTTGACGGTGATCGCGGCGATATCCCGTTCGCTGGAAAAGCCGCCGGGGCCGAGCATGCGGTCGAACTGATCGCGGATGCGCGTCTCGAAATCGGCGAAAGTCATGGTCAAGAGTTTCTCGCGACCGATGCGAAACTGGGCGCGGGCGTCGAGCCCGGAATTCGGCGCGCCCGGCACGTGCTCGAGATGCAGCACCATCGGCTCGCCCGGATCGCGCGGATGATTGTAGCCGCCGAGATTGACGGGAAAGTCGAGGGCGATGTCGCTGAAGAAAGAGGTCGGCGCCGCAATCTGCGAGACCTTCAGCTCTAGCCACGGCAGCCAGTTGCGCACCACCACATTGGTGTAGACGAGCGGCGTCTTGACGTTCTGCGCCAGCGCCGCGCGCTGCGCCTGCGGCAGTTCGGGCATCAGATACGGGATCATCATATGAAAGCACGCGAGGACTGCATGTTTGGCAACAACGCGGTGCGGGGCACCGGCACGGACATAGCCGACGCTGACTTGCTCTCCGGTTTGGCGCACATCGATCACGGTCGAGTCGAGACGGATGCGCACATTGTTGTCGTCGCGGTCGAGGCGGTCATAGTCGAAACCCGCAAGCACGATGTCGTCCATGGTGGTGCCGCTCGCTATGCCCGGAATGAGCGCGCGCACCAGAAGCCGCGCCAGCGAGGCATTGCCGTCGGGGAAATGATAGATGTAGGGCTCGCGCCATTCGGCGGGCTCGTCGGCGGCAAGGCCCAAGCCGGCGAAGCCCGGATAGCCGAAATCGCGCAGATCGGCGGCGGCCACGGCGTCGCAGCCCAGCCCGAAGAAGCCGAGCGGCCGGCCCTGAAAGCAATTCGCCACCTCCTCGCTGCAACCGCAGATTTTGATCAGATAATCGCGATAGCTCGTGGTCTTGAGGAGTTTCAGCTTCTCTTTGCTTGATTTGCCGGAGAGCGGATCGCGCGAGGTGTCGTAGAGCGCGCGCAATTGCGCTTTGCTCGGTTCCGCAATCGGCACGGCGGCGATGAAAACTTCAAGCGCCGAACGCGCTTTGTCGTCGCGCGACATCAGCACGTCGCCGGGAAGAAGCGCGTCGCGGCCGAAGGTCTCGCGGTCGAAGAACAGGCCGTGGGAGAGACCGCGCGAAGAATAGAAGCCGCGCTCGAACGCCGTCTCGAACCGCTTAACCTCGACGCCAAGATCGCGCAGCAGGCCCTTGGCTACGTCGCTCCACAATGTCTTCGGCGATTGGATCGACTGGCTGCCGCCATAGCCGATCAGCAGGCGCTGCCCGGGCGAGAATTCATTGCGCTTGGCGTGACCGCCGAAATCGTCGTGATTGTCGAGGATGAGGATGCGCGCATCGGGGCCCGCGGCGCGGCGATAAAAATATGCGGCCGCGAGTCCGCTGATGCCGCCGCCGACCACGACCAGATCGTAATTCGCCTCGACCTCGGTACTGTCGATGCCGAAGCGCTGGCCTTCGCGCGCGAAGGCGTGCGCCACCTCGAACGAGCCGGGATGCTGGCCGCGCATGCCGGTGAGCGCCGGCGGATAGCGCGCCGGATCGGCGGCAAGCTGCGCCTCAGGCGTCAGCCCCGACGCGATCGCAAGCGCGGTGCCGTTGAGAAAATCGCGGCGCGTGATGGGCGGCATGCATAGAGCCTAGCACGGGCTACCGGTCGTCGCGCGCACTCGTCACGTTCCGGGAGCCAGAGGCGGCACGGGCGGCACATGCGCTGCGGACTCGCCGCGGTTGAGCCAGGTCATCGACACATAAGCGCCGACCCACGAGCCGGCCGCGGCAAACACGACATAGATCGCGTTCGACGTATAGCTGATGACCGAGACGGCGGCGAGCAGATACCAGATCGCGCTCCAGTTCGCCGCGCGAAAGCGGTGCCGCGAGGCGACCGCCGCCGTGAACATCACAAAGACCGCATCGGTCACGATCGTCGCGCCGAACACGGCGAGCGCAATGAGCAGGTTAAAGCCGATGTGCGCAAAAGGAATGGCGATGTCCAGGTCGGCGATCCCCATTTTCATGTCGGTCTCCGGTATCTCGCCATTTATTGCTCACGGCGCCGCCATCGGCCGCCCGGCGATCGCGGCGAGGATATCCTGCTTGCCACCAGAGTGCCGTGCCGGATCTTTCGACATCACGCGGTACATCATGTGCTGCGGGTCCTGGGGGTCGGCGGGCAGACCGTGGATCGCGAGCAATCCGCGCGCGGCGTGATAGCGCACCAGCCCCTCGGGATCGTCGAGCGCCGCGATAAGCGCATGCACCGCCGCGGCATTGCTGACGCCATAGAGCCCTTGCGCGGCGGTCTGCCGCGCGGTGGCGTCGTCGGCGGAGGTGAGCACCTCGATGAGGGGCGCGGCGAAGCGCGGATCGGGCCGGATTTGCCACAGCGCCTTCGCCAGATAGAGGAGGGCATAGGGGAACCAATTGTCGGGGCCGAGCTCGCGCTGCGCCTTTAGCTCGGCCTCGAACAGCCGCACCAACTCAGGCTCGGCGCGCCGCGAGCGCAGCACGCCTAGTCCGATGACGCCGCGAGTATTCGGCAAATACCGGATCAGCATATCCTCGGCACGGACGCGCTCCTCACCTTCCAATTGCGCAAGCGCGATCGTGTCGAGCCCCTGGCGCGCGGAATTCGGTATCCTCGAAGAAGCTGTAGCGAAAACGCTCGAATGCGGCAGATGCGATAGCCGCCTCCCATCATGGCAGTAACGCCGCCTTCACGCCGCCTTCGCCCCCCACAGCCGCTCGCTCGCGATCGCAGCGCCTTCGCTGAGCGCGCGCAATTTGGCCCAGACGATGCTGTCGGCGACCATCGGCTCCTCGCGCACCGCGGTGCCGAAGCCGCAATCGACGCCGGCGATGACGCGCTCGCGGCCGACCAGATCGGCATAGCGGCCGATGCGCTGCGCCACGAGTTTCGGATGCTCGACGAAATTCGTCGTCGAATTGATCACGCCGGGAATCGAGAATTTTGTCGTCGGGGATCTTGATCGTCTTCAGGTCTTCCCATTCGTGATCGTGACGCGGATTGGCGGCCTCGATGCTGATCGCCTGCAGCTTCGCCTTGAACGCGATGTCGATGATCTTGGTCACCGGCAGATCGTGGGTGTGCGGCCCTTCGTAGTTGCCCCAGCAGATATGCAGCCGGATGCGGTCGGCGGGCAGGCCGTCCATGGCGGCGTTGAGGACCGCGATATTGCGCTCGGCGATCTTGGTGCGGAATTCGTCGTCGCTGAGATCGCGATATTGATTGTTGCGCGCCGAACCGAGATCGGGGGCGTCGATCTGCAGCACGAAGCCGGCGTCGACGATGGCGCGATATTCGACCTTCAGCATGTCGGCGAGCGCCGCGACATATGCGTCTTCGGTCGGATAATGCAGATTGATGATGAAGCGCGTCAGGATGCCGGGCGACGGCGCCGTCATGAACACGTCGGTCGGCTTCGATTTCGCGGCGGCGGCTTTGAGATGCGCGAAGTCGCGATCGATCGCGGAATGGTCCTTGTAGCGCAATTCGCCGACGCAGCCGGGAAACGGCACGTTGCCGAAACCGCCGACGCGGGCGAAATCCGGATGCGCCAAGAGATCGCGGCCGATCATGATGTCGCGGCCCTTCTCGGCGGCGCGCGGATCCATCTCGATGCCGGAGACGCGGTGGCGGATATAGGTCGTATAGGAGGGCTTACTCATCTCGCCGTCATTGACCACGTCGATGCCGGCTGCGACCTGCTGGGCAACGATGTCGTCGACCGCCTTCGCGGTCGCGGCTTCGAACACATCGGGTGGAATGACCGCGCCTTCTTCGCGGTCGAGCATGAGCGCGATCAGCGATTTCGGCCGCGGCAGGCTGCCGGTATGGGTGGTCAGGATGCGGTCGGTCGAGGTCTTCATCGGGCACTCCCTACGGCAGTGTTTTTTGCCACCCCGCGCGGATGGCGTTGTCGAAGATCGGGGCGGGGGATAGTGTGCGCGCCGCGCCTTTGCGGCAAGCCGGAAAGACGCAGGGTAGAGGGTGGAAAACAGCATGCGTATCGTCGATCTGAGCCGGGAGCTTTATCACCGCACGCCGTCCTATCCGGGACAGCCGCCGATCATTCACGGCATCTGGAAGACGCATGAGGAGGCGTTCGCCGAGTCCGGCAATGTCCAGGGCAACAGCGTGATGTTCTTCTCGATGCCCGATCACGGCGGCACGCATATCGACGCGCCGCGCCATTTCGGCAAAACCGGCACGCCGATCGACAAATATCCGCTGGAGAACTGCATCGTCCAGGGCATCTGCATCGATCTGCGCCACATCGCGCCGCGCGCCGAAATCACGCCCGAGGATCTCGAAGCGGCGGTGAAAAAGGCCGGCGTGCCGATCCCGAAAAAAGGCACCGTGCTGCTGTGCACCGGCCATCACGAGCGCACCTTCCCGAAGCCCGCCTATGCGACCGACAATCCCGGCGTCAATGTCGCGGCGACGGAGTGGCTCGCCAAGCAAGGCATCGTGCATTTCGGCATCGACTCGATGCGGCCGGGGCCGGAAGGCAAAGTGAATTCGCTGGTGCACAAAGCCTGCCTCGAGCTCGACATCACCCATATGGAAAGCCTGTGCAATCTCGAAGCTCTGCTCGGCCAGGGCGAATTCCAGTTCATCGGCCTGCCGCTGAAATGGCGCGAAGGCACCGGCTCGCCGATCCGCGCGGTCGCGGTGTTCAACGACTGATGACAAAATAAAAATCACAAGAGCGGAGGGCGCCGGCACATGATGCTCGGGCACAATCGCAAAATGACCGGGGCGCAATGCCTCGCCGACATGCTCAAGGGCTATGGCGTCACCCACGTCTTTCATGTGCCCGCCGTGCTGCGCACCACCTTCGCCGAGATGGAACGCCGCACCGATATCAAGCGGCTGCATGTGCATGGCGAGAAGGCCGCAGCCTACATGGCCGACGGTTACGCGCGCGCTTCGGGCAAGCCCGGCATCTGCATGGCGCAGGTGATCGGCGCGCTCAATCTCGCCGCCGGCCTGCGCGATGCCTGGCTCGCGCATTCGCCGGTCATCGCCATGACCGGCGGCCGCGAGCCGAAGACAAAATTCCGCAAGGTCTATCAGGAGATCGACGACATGCCGGCATTCGAGCCGGTGACCAAGTTCAACGCCAACGTCGATGATGTCGCGCGCTTCCCCGACATGGTGCGGCAGGCCTTCCGTACGGCGGTGACCGGCTGCCCGGGCCCGGTGCACCTGCAATTCCGCGGCAACGAAGGTCAGATCGATATCGAAGAAGCGGACATGGAGCCGCTGGTCGAAGCGCAATTCGCCCGCGTGCCGGCGTTCCGTCCGGAGCCCGACGCGGCGAGTGTGAGGGCGGCGCTGAATATCCTGCAGGACGCGGCGCGGCCGGTGATCGTCGCAGGCGGCGGCGTGCGCGCCTCGGGCGCGGCGTCGGACCTCGTCGCACTCGCCGAGGCGCTGCAAATTCCGGTCGCGACCTCGCTCAACGGCAAGGATTCGATTCCCGGCAATCATCCGCTGTCGGTCGGCGTCGTCGGCTCCTATTCGCGCGAAAGCGCCAACCGCGTCGTCAACTCAGCCGATCTCGTCTGCTTCATCGGCACCGAGACCGGTGGCATGACGACGCATTC
This sequence comes from uncultured Alphaproteobacteria bacterium, assembly GCA_963761185.1. GTDB lineage: Bacteria > Pseudomonadota > Alphaproteobacteria > Rhizobiales > Xanthobacteraceae > BOG-931. The sequence continues at coordinate 329,592 of CAVXFY010000009.1, read as the reverse complement.
CTGGGCGGTGCCGAAGATCGGCACGCAAGCGATCCAGATCGATATCGAGCCCGAGGCGCTCGGCCGCAATTATCCGCTCGCGGCTGCCGTCAACGGCGACGCCAGAGTGACGCTCGGCAAGATGCTGGCACAATGCGATCGCGGCAGCGCGGAGAAGCGCAAGGCCTGGATCGCTGAGGCGCAAAAGATCTGCGGCGAGTGGAAAGAGAGATATAAATCGGCGCTGAATTCCGACGCTGTGCCGATGCGCCCGGAGCGGCTGTGCGGCGAATTGACCAAGCACGTGCCGGACAACGGCATCGTCGTCGTCGATACTGGACATGCCGGCATGTGGATGGGCGGCATGTACGATCTGACCTCGCCGCGGCAGAGTTATATGCGCAGCGCCGGCCATCTCGGCTGGGCGTTCCCGGCCGGCCTTGGCGCCAAATGCGCCTGCCCCGACCGCCCGGTCGTGACCTTCACCGGCGACGCCGGCTTTTGGTACCACATCGGCGAAGTCGAGACGGCGGTGCGCTGGAACATCAATGCCGTGACCGTGGTCAACAATAACGGCGGCGGCAACCAGAGTAAGCGCGGCTTCGACCGCGTCTATGGCGGCGAGCAAACCCAGAAGGCGCGCGAATTATGGACCTTCAGCAAGATGAACTTCGCCCGCCTCGCCGAGGACATGGGCGCGCTCGGCATCCGCGTGGAGAAGGCCTCGGAGTTTCCGGCGGCGCTGGCGAAGGCGCTTGACGCCAACCGTCCGGGCGTCATCGACGTGGTGACCGACATCGATGTCCTGGCGCCGACCGCCGTAACCTGATTCGAATCAAATTAGGCGAAATCCTGGCGGATCCATACCGGCCGAAAGTTCCGCTTCACGCGCTGGTCACAAAATTGCAATCGAGACCGGCAAATCGTCGCCTCGTTCGCGCCCGATAATTGTGACAGACTGCGATCGTCACTGAGGGCGATCATGCGTAGTCGATGAATACAGCGCGGGAATTGGCGGTCCGCCTCCTAAAGCTGATGATGGTCGCGTCGCTGGTGCTGCCGGCGGCGGTGTTTGCCTACGCGTCCTGGGTCACCTATCACGACATTCAAGCCGCCGCCGACGAACGCATCGAGCGCTCGATCGACGTCATGCAGCAGCAGGCGCTGCGGGTCTTCGAGACCGTGGACCGCACCTTCGCCGAAGTCGACGAGGTGGTGCGCGGCATGTCGAACGATCAGATCCGCGCCGATCAAGCGAGCCTGCATGCCCGCCTCGACCGCATCAAAGGCGTCATGCCGCAGGTTCAGGCCATCGTGCTCATCGGCAATGATGGCCACGCGCTGGCTTCGAGCATGATGGCTGCGGTCAAGCCGGACGCGAATTTCTCCGACCGCGACTATTTCGTCGCGGAGGCGAGCCACGACACCGGAGCCTATGTGAGCGACGTGCGCTCGCCGCGCATCCCCGGCAACGGCGACGATTTCTTCGTACTGGCACATCGGCTGCCTGCAGATAACGGTTCGTTCCGAGGCATCATCGCGGTCGCAGTACGGCCGGATTATTTCGAGAATTTCTATGCTTTGGTCGGGCAGACGCCCGGCAGTTTCTACGCGCTGGTGCGCGCCGACGGCGCGCTCCTGGCGCGTGTTCCCCGCTCATCCGCCCGGCAGCTCAGCGCCAACAGCATGTTCACCACCGCGATCCGCAACGGCGAGAAGCGCGGCCTGTTCACCGTCGCTTCCGAAATCGACCATATCCCCCGCCGCATCGGCTTCCGCAAGCTCGAAGGCTTTCCGGTCTATGCGCTCGCCGGCACCGAGACCGGCGAGATCCGTTCCGAATGGCTGTCGGCGATCGGCTCCTATCTGATGTTCGGACTGCCCGCGACATTGCTGGTGGTCGGCGTACTCTGGATCGCGCTCAAGCGCACCGAGCGTCTGCACGAGGAGGCCGAGCGCCGCGAAATCGCGGAAGATGCGCTGCGCCAGGCGCAACGGCTCGAAGCCATCGGCCAGCTGACCGGCGGCGTCGCCCATGACTTCAACAATCTTCTCATGATCGTCAGCGGCACGGTGCAGCGGTTGCGCCGGCATATCAGCGGCGAAAAGGAGACGCAGCTTCTCGACACCATCGCCAATGCCACCGAGCGCGGCGGCAGCCTGACCCGGCAATTGCTCGCCTTCTCGCGGCGGCAGATGCTGCAGCCGAGCGTCATCGATCTGTCGGAGCATCTGCCCGAGATCAAGGACATGCTCAGTCGCTCGCTGCGCGGCGACATCGTCATTCGCGTCGTCGTGCCGCGGCGGCCGTGTTACGTGAAAGTCGATCCGAGCGAATTCGAGCTCGCGCTGCTCAATCTCGCCTTCAACGCGCGCGACGCCATGCCGTCTGGCGGCACGCTGACGATCACGGCGAAGCCGGTGCTGATGCGCGGCAATTCTTCGGAAGAAGGACTGAGCGGAGAATTCGCCGCCATCAGGATCGCCGATACCGGAACCGGGATCCCGCCCGAAGTACTGCCGCGGGTGTTTGAGCCGTTCTTCACCACCAAGGAGGTCGGCAAGGGGACCGGGCTCGGCTTGAGCCAAGTGTACGGGTTCGCGCGCCAGTCCGGCGGCGCCGCCAGCATCACCACCTCGCGGCGCCGCGGCACCGCCGTCACTTTGTTCCTGCCGCGCACCTGGGAAATGCCGGTGCAACCGCGCGAAGAAAATGAGGCGGCGCGTACGGCACCTGCGGCCGGCACCGTGCTTCTGGTCGAGGACAACGCGGAAGTCGCCGAGGTTGCCAAGGCTTATCTGGAGCAGCTCGGCTATGAGGTCCGGCACGCGGCGAGCGCGCAAGCCGCGCTCGATCTGCTCGAACGCGAAACCGATATCGACGTCGTGTTCTCGGACATTTTGATGCCGGGTGGCATGAACGGCCTCGAACTCGCCGATACCGTGCGCCGGACTTATCCCGAACTCGCCGTGCTTTTGACCACGGGCTACAGTTCGAGCGCGCAGGATGCGCTGCGCCGGGGTTTTGACGTGCTGCAGAAGCCCTATGACCTCGCGGCGCTCGAACGCGCCTTGCACGAGGCGCAAGGTTCGAGCGAACAACCCGCGCACAAAGCGCCGCCGCGGCAAGAGGCGGTCGGCTGACCGTGCGCGAGAAGCTCTAGCTGTTTAGCCCCAACTTGCTTAGCCCCACGGGAATTTGGGCAGGGCGCCGGTGCCCAGCAGCGACGCGGCAAGGCTGATCGACATCAGCCAGCCGATGGCGCAGAAACCGATCACCATCCACGCGTCTTTGGCGCCGAAATCCGCCGGCCGGGCCGGTATTACCAGTTCGCCGCGATTGGGCATGTCGTGCTCCTTGTGATGGCCTAACGCGGATCTTCAAGCAAAACCCGCGCCGCAGACCGCAACCCACCCGGCGATAGCTGGCCTGCAAAAAGTGAATAGTGGCAGCGCAGGGTAAACGAATCGGTAAAAGCGCCGTGTGACAGCCCGATAGGCCGTCTCCGTCCTGCTAATCGCGGATAATCGTGTCGATCAGACGCTTGGTCAGGCCGTCAGGGCCGCCGGCGACAGCCCGCTCGCCAGCACTTTCTTGTCCACCGCGCCTTCCCATTGCGCGATGACGATGGTGGCGAGCGCATTGCCGAGGATGTTGACGGCGACGAAGGCGGACGACAGTAGCCGGTGCACGCCGAGGATCAGGCCGACCGCGGCGACCGGAATGGTGCCGGTCGCCGCCAGCGTCGACACCAGCACGACGATCGCGGAGCCGGCGACGCCGGCGCCGCCCTTCGACGTTACCAAGAGAATGCCGAGGAGACCGAGCTGCTGCGTCAGCGACAGATCGACGCCGGTGGCCTGGGCGAGAAAGATCGAGACGGCGGCGAAATAGAGACAGGTGCCGTCGTGATTGAAGGCATAGCCGGTCGGTAGCACCAGCCCGACGATCGATTCATCGCAGCCGAGCGCGGTGAGCTTTTGCACGAGCTGCGGAAACACGGATTCCGAGGAGCTCGTGCCAAACACGACCAGAAGCTCGGTGCGGATATAGCGGATCAGCGACAACAGATTGATGCCATTCCACCAGGCGATCGGCAGTAGCACGATGACGATGAATAGCACGCAAGTGAGATAGAACTCCCCGACCAAGGCGCCGAGCGAGGCCAGCGAGCCGATGCCGAATTTGCCGACGGTGAACGCGATCGCGCCCATGGCGCCGATCGGCGCAAGCCACATGATGTAGCCGATGATCTTGAACACCGTGAGCTTGGTGATCTCGATGATGTCGATCATCGGCTCGCCGCGCGGGCCGACGGCGAGGAGGCCGAAAGCGAACAGCACGGAGAGGAACACGACCTGGAGCACATTGCCTTCGGTGAAGGCGGACGGCGCCGTGTGCGGCACGATGCTCAGCAAAAACCCGCCCGCGGAAATCGTTTCCGCCGTGTGCTGGTAGGAATTGAGCGCGTGCGCGGGCAGGGCGGTCAGATCGAAATGGGCGCTCTTGCCCGGCGCCAAGAGATTGATCGTGGTGAGGCCGATGATGAGCGCAAATGTCGTCACCACTTCGAAATAGATCAGCGCCCGTACCGCGACGCGTCCGACTCTTTTCGCTTCTCTCACCGTGGCGATGCCGTGCACCACCGCGCAAAAAATGATGAGGCCGACGAACATGGCGATCAGGCGGATGAACAGCTCGCCGAGCGTGGACATGAACGCCGCGCTTTGCGGCCAGAAATGGCCGATCGCGACGCCGGCAAGCATGCCGGCGAAGACCTGCACCGACATGTCCTTGTAGAAGGGCGTCCGCCGGGCCGCGGCAGAACTTTGAGTTGTATTCGCGGTATCCACGGCTCGCTCCGGCGCTTTCTTCCTGCTTCCGTCGTACTTCCTTGGCGCTCGTCATGCCGTGGCGGCCTAGCCGTGGCAAGCCCGTTCGCGCGGCAGTCAAAACGGTGGTTTCAACGCCCGTTTGTTTATTCGCGTTTTATGTTGACGCGGGGGGCCGGGGATCGGATATCCCGGCGCACGTCGCGTGCTATGCAATCCGTGAGGTCCAATGCCGTCCACCGTCATCGATATCCACCCCCACATTATCTCGCCGGACCTCAAGCGCTATCCGCGCAGCCCCCTCGGCGGCAAGCAGTCGGACTGGTCGGCGACCCGGCCGGTCTCGCTCGAACAACTGATCGCGGCGATGGACGCAACGGGGGTGCAGAAGGCGGCGATCGTGCAGGCCTCGACCTGCTACGGCCACGACAATTCCTATGTCGCCGACGCGGTTAAGGCGCATCCCAAGCGCTTCACCGGCGTGTTCTCGACCGACGTCTTGGCGCCGGACGCCACCATGAAGATGCGTCGCTGGATGGAGTGCGGGCTCACTGGGTTGCGGCTGTTCACCTTCGGCAGCACGATGAGCGAACAGGCGCCGTGGCTCGCCGACCCGAAATCCTATCCGGCCTGGACCTATGCCGCCGATCATGATCTGTCGATCTGCATGCAGATGTCGGCGGCCGGCATTCCGCAGCTCGCCAAGATGATCGAGCGCTTCCCGAAAGTGAAAATCATTCTCGATCACATGGCGCGGCCGATGCTCGACGACGGGCCGCCCTATGCGGCGGCGGCGAGTTTATTCGGGCTGTCGCGCTATCCGAGCGTCTATCTGAAACTGACCAAGCGCAATTTCGAGCAAGCCGCGAGCGGCAAGGCGACGCCGGAGACGTTTTTCCCGAAACTTGTCGCCGAATTCGGCGCCGAGCGGCTGTCCTGGGGCTCGAATTATCCGTCGTCGGAAGGCGCGCTGCCGGATATTCTTGAGGTGGCGCGGAAGACGCTCGCCGTGTTGCCGCAAAAGGATCTGGACTGGATTTTCGCCAAGACCGCGCAGGTGCTGTATCCGGCGCTGAAGGATTGAGGATCGTGATGGACCATCCCGTATTGCACACGATGTTGGGCAATTATCTCGACACTGCCGCATTGAAGAAAAAAGAACTGACGCCAAAGCTGTTCGATTTCGATTTCGCCGAGGTCAAGGTCGCCAACCAGCTTTTCAAATCGCTGGTGCGCGACGCCAAATACGATATCGGCGAGCTCGCAATCGTGACGTTTCTGCAAGCCAAAGCCTACGGCAAACCCTACACGCTGTTGCCCGCCGTCATCGTCGGCCGCGGCCAGCACCACACCATCGCCTATAATCCGGAGCGTGGGCATTTGAGCCCCGCCGATCTCGAAGGCAAGCGCGTCGGCGTGCGCGCCTATACGGTGACGACCGGCGTCTGGGTGCGCGGCATTCTGCGCGAGCAATACGGCATCGACGAAACGAAGGTGAAGTGGGTCACCTTCGAGGACCCGCATCTCGCCGAGTTCAAGGATCCGCCTTTTGTCGAGCGCGCCGCTCCCGGCAAGAATCTGACGCAAATGCTGCTCGACGGCGAGCTCGATGCCGGCATTGTCGGCGACCACATGCCCGATCCGCGGCTCAAATATCTGATCCCGAATCCGGAAGAAGAAGCCAAGAAGTGGGCGCTGTCGCATGGCGGCGTGCCGATCAACCATCTCGTGGTGGTGCGGCAATCGATCGCCAAGGCACGGCCCGACGTCGTCAAGGAAGTCTTCGACCTGCTGCATCAGAGCAAAATGGCGGCCAAGTTGCCGGAGACCGGCACGGCGCTCGATCCGCTGCGCTACGGCGTCGAGGCGAACCGTCAGGCGCTTGACGTCATCATCGACTTCGCCTTTAGCCAGGGCATGATCCCGCGCCGCTTCACGGTCGACGAATTGTTCGACGACACGACGCGCCATCTGACGGTGTAAAGCTCGGCATTGCGTGCCACCCATGCGTATGGGAGCTAGCACTACTTTGGCAGATTTACTCACGCTGCGGCTGGTTGCAAATCCATTTTCGGCAATGCGGGCATCGCCGCGGCGGTGGTCGAGCGATGAGTTCGAGAATGGCGTGACGCACGGCGGGCAAAGTGGGTTGCGGCGGTGGGCCGTTGTTTCTTTTTTTTCCGCCGCGCCTTGGCAAGGCGGCGATGCTGCCGGGACACCCGCTCGCTGCAGCCGAGCCCGCTTGCTCGTCCAACTCTCGGGAAGAAACAACCGCAACGCCAGCATGACCGGGACTTCGCCCCGCGCCAGCGTCAGCGACACCAGGGTCTGGCAGTTGGCGGTCTTGCCCAGAGCCGAAGCATATTGCGGAGCGACGCCCACCGAATGCGTGCCTTTCTTGGGTATCGCAGTGTCGTCAATTACCAGTACGGCATCGCTGCCCCCGACGAGCTTATCCGCTTGAACAAGCAGTTCTGTCTCCACCGGCTGCGCGTCCCAGACCCCGGCGGCCACGAAGTGGTGCAATTGATCATAGTCGCCAAGTGCAAGCCGCTCCGCCATCGCTGCAATGCTCTTGCGATCGCCAGGGCCGATCAACCCCGATACGTAAAGCGGACACATTTGCCGCCGCGCCTTATGACCCAAGCGGTCCAGAAACGGCTTGAGCCAGCGGCCAAGCTCTTCTCTCCAGTCCGAAGTTCTGCCAGCCATGGTCGGCCCCTCCAAAAGCCGACCACCCATGAATCATCGAAAAACTGATTTGGGAATCCCATCCCCCTCAAAATCTGCCAAACTAGCGCGTTCCCCAGTTCTGATGAATCGATTGTGATCGGGCTTGGGATTCCCGGCTGGTTTTGGTTGTGAGTCCATGGCTGTTCTGATTCGGAGGGAAGCCATGGGACGACAGCCGTATTCGGATGATCTTCGCAGTCGGGTGGTTGCGGCCGTTGCCGAGGGATGTTCACGGCGAGCGGCGGCCAAGCGGTTTGCGGTAAGCAAGTCCTCGTCAATCCGGTGGGTGAGTTTGCACAAGGAGACGGGAAGCGTCAGCCCGCAGCGGCGCGGCGGCAAGAGCCGTTCGCCGCTGGAGCCGCATGCGGCATGGTTGTTGGAACTGGTCGAGCAGGAATCGGACCTGACCCTGGCGGAGATTGTCGAGCGGCTATGGCAGCAGCGCGGGGTGCGCACCACGGACAGCTCGGTCGATCGGTTCTTCAAGCGGCACGGTGTGACCTTCAAAAAAAACTCTGCACGCCGCCGAGCAGGAGCGCCCCGACGTAGCCGCGGCGCGGCAATGCTGGAAGGCCGGCCAGGCCAGCCTTGATGCCAAGCACCTGGTGTTCGTCGACGAGACCGGAACCTCGACCAAGATGGTCCGCACTCACGGGCGCTGCCGCCGGGGCCAGCGCCTGATCGGCAAGGCGCCGTGGGGACATTGGAAAACCACCACCTTCACCGCCGAACTGCGCCGCGACGGGCTTGTCGCACCCTTCGTTCTCGATGGACCGATGAACGGCGAAGCCTTCCTGGTCTATGTCGAGACGGTGCTGGCCCCAAGCCTGTCGGAGGGCGACATCGTCGTGATCGACAATCTGCCCGCGCACAAAGTCGGGGGCGTCCGCGCCGCGATCGAGGCCCGAGGTGCCTTCCTCCTCTACCTGCCGCCGTACTCTCCCGACCTCAATCCCATCGAGATGGCCTTCGCCAAGCTCAAGACCCTGCTCCGCAAGGCCGCCGCACGAACAAGAACTCGCTTTGGGACGCAATCGCAGACGTTCTCGGCGCCTTCACACAAGGCGAATGCGCTAACTATCTTGCACACGCAGGTTATGCGTCGTCTTAAGTGGGGAATGCTCTAGTGCTAGGTCCCGGCTCCCATAGTCTCTAACCTGCGCGGCCCGAAACTCGGTCGAGAAATTAGCAGTGGAGTTGGAATCGTAAATGTCCAGTCCGATGCAGTTGTGGAATGCGTGGTTCGCCTTGTCTTCCGAAACAGCCCGGCTCGGTTTTGAAGCGCAGCGCGTCATCGCGATGCGCATGCTGCGGCTCGCCGGCGGTGGCAGGAAGGCCGAGGCGGAATCGTTCCGGATGGTTTCGGAGAAAATCGCGGCCTTTGCCGAGGCGCACGCGGTTGCCGCGGCGGTGATGGCCGAAGACGGCGACCACCATCGCGCCGCGAAGAAAGTGCTCGGCATCTACAAGAAGCGTGTCCGCCGCAACACCCGCCGGCTCGAAAAGTAGGCCTCGCGCGGTAGACTGATTACCCCTCGCCGATCTCGCGCAGAATCTCGGCGGTGTGTTCGCCGAGACGGGGCGCCGGGCGGTCCGACGCCATCGGGGTCTGGTCGAGCATGATGGGCGTGCGGATGCCGGGAATCGTTCCGCCCTTCGCCGCTACGCTTTTCAGTTCGAGCTTCATGCCGCGATGGACCACTTGCGGATCGGTGAAGACCTGTTCGAGATCGTTGATCGGCCCCGCCGGGATGCCGGCATTTTCGAGCTTCGGCAACAGTTCGTCGCGATCGAGCTGCGAGGTCAGTTCGGAAATCTTGCCGACAAGCTCTGAGCGATGTGCGAGCCGGCCCTTGTTGTCCTTATAGGCTTCGACCTCGGCCAATTGCGGCGCGCCGAGAATGCCGCACAGCTTGATGAACTGACCGTCATTGCCGGTGGCAATGATGACGCGGCCGTCTGCGACCGGGAACACCTGATAAGGAACGAGATTGGGATGGGTATTGCCGATGCGTTTGGGGATTTCGCCCGACACCAGATAATTGAGCGCCTGGAACGACAGCACGCCGACGGTGGAATCGACCAGCGCGGTGTCGACATAGCCGCCTTGGCCGGTTTTTTCCCGGCGCTGCAAGGCGGCAAGAATGCCGACGACCGAATAGACGCCGGAGAAAATATCGGACACGGCGACGCCGCAGCGCATCGGCTCGCCGTCGGCAGTGCCGGTCAGCCCCATCAGGCCGCCGATGCCTTGCGCCATGAGGTCGTAGCCGGCGCGCGGCGCCGCGGGTCCGTCCTGGCCGAAGCCGGTGACCGAGCAATAGACGAGGCGCGGGTTGAGCGGCTTGAGGCTCTTATAGTCGAGGCCGAATTTGGTGAGCCCGCCGACCTTAAAATTCTCGATCAGCACATCGGACCGCGCCGCGAGCTTCTTGACGATGCGCTGGCCCTCGGCGCGGTTGAAGTCGACTTCGATCGAGCGCTTGCCGCGATTGGCGCTGTGAAAATAGGCGGCGCTGAGATGGCTGCCGTCGGCCGCCGGCACGAAAGGCGGGCCCCAAGCGCGGGTATCGTCGCCGGCGCCGGCACGTTCCACCTTGATGACGTCGGCGCCGAGATCGGCGAGAATCTGGCCGGCCCAGGGTCCGGCCAGAATCCGGGCCAGTTCCAAGACGCGTATCCCGGCGAGAGGACCCTGTTTCGACGGACCCGGCATTGCCCACTCCTCAAGCAGCGCGGCGGCGTGTCGCGCGGGCGCTTACCTGACAAAGCGGGGGGCCTTTGTCCAGAAGTGTCCAGAAGTTCGCGGCCCCGCGGGCCGCAACCGGCGGTTCGGCAGGGCTTGGAATGCCTCATTTGTCTACAGTTCTTTAGCTTTCTCCTGCTTGTCATGGAGGCCCGCGATCATTAGCTAATGAAGGCCGGATGGGATGAAGCGGTGAATACGTCATTCTTCAGCGAGATGCTGCAAAGCATCGCCGACCGGAGCCGCGCGCTGATCAAGCGCGAGCGTCGTGAGCCGGCGCATGAGCGTTCGGCGAGCCTCATCGAACAATGCGAGGAACTGCTGTCCGGCCGCGGCGAGGCGTCCGGCGTGGCGCTCGCCCAGGAAATCCTGGCGCGCTATGCCGACACCACGATCGGGCCGCGTATCGGCTTCTTTGAGGCGCTCGCCACCACATTCGGCCACGATCAGGCACGCATCGACCACGCCATCGCCGCTTACCGCGCCGCGCCGACCCCCGAAAACGCCGCCGAACTGCACCGCGCCAGCGAGCCGCGGCGGCTCGAACTGTTTCGCCGCCTTAATCTCGCCCCCGGCGGCACCGCGGCGCTCGTGCATATGCGCGAGCAACTGCTCGACGCCATGGATCATCGCGACGATCTGAAAGTCATCGACAACGATTTCGTTCATCTGTTCTCGTCCTGGTTCAATCGCGGCTTTCTGGTGCTGCGCCGCATCGACTGGTCGACCTCGGCGGCGATCCTCGACAAGATCATCCGCTACGAGGCGGTGCACGAAATCCAGGATTGGGACGATCTGCGCCGCCGCATCGATCCGCCCGACCGCCGCTGCTACGCGTTCTTCCACCCGGCGCTGGTCGACGAGCCGCTGATCTTCGTCGAAGTGGCGCTGACGCGCGAAATCCCCGGCGCCATCGCCCCAATCCTGTCCGACAAGCGCGAGCCAGTCGAGCCGCAACGCGCCACGACGGCGGTGTTCTATTCGATCACCAATTGCCAGCGCGGCCTCGCCGGCGTCACCTTCGGCCACTTCCTCATCAAGCAAGTGGTCGAGGAAGTGTCGCGCGAAGTGTCCCGCGTCGCCACTTTCGTCACGCTGTCGCCGGTGCCGAATTTCGCCTCCTGGCTCAAGCGCGAGCGCGGCAATGCTGCCTCGCAGGTGCTCGACGAGGACGACCGCACGGCGCTTGCCGCTCTCGACATGGAGGGCTGGTGGCGCATGCCGGAGACCGCGGAGAAGATCCGCGAGCCGCTGCTGCGCGCCGCCGCCTGGTATTATGTGCGTGCGCGCAACAGCCGCGGTCTGCCGGTCGACGCGGTCGCGCGTTTCCATCTCGGCAACGGCGCGCGGCTCGAGCGGCTCGACTGGCTCGCCGATATGTCGGAGCGCGCGCTCAAGCAGTCGCACGGCCTGATGGTGAACTACCTCTACGATCTCGATTATATCGAGCGCAATCACGAGGCCTATGCGCAGCAGCGCACCATCGTCGCTGCAAGCGCCGTGACCCGCCTGGTGACGGCGCCGGCGCGGGAGATCGTCCCGGTTTCGGGCTGACCGCTTTTCCGTCGTCACTTCAGGGTGACGGGCCTAAAGAACGTTGTCCATGCCCACTCTGCTCGGCATCCTCGAAACCGTGCTCTATGTCGGCGACTTCGCGCGCGCGTGTCCGTTCTACGAACAGGTTCTCGGATTGAACAGCATCCACCGCGATCAGCGGCTGTGCTCTTACGACGTCCATGGCCGCGGCGTGCTGTTGCTGTTCTTGCGCGGGCATTCGCTGGAAACCGTTCGCATGCCAGGCGGCACTATCCCGCCGCATGACGGTCACGGCCCGGTGCATGTCGCATTCTCGATCGCCGGCGACGAGCTTGCCGCCTGGGAGGTGAGGCTGATGGACGCCGCTATCGAGATCGAAGGCCGCACCAAATGGCCGCGCGGCGGCGAGAGTATTTATTTCCGCGACCCCGACGGTCACCTGCTCGAACTGGCGACGCCGGGCTTGTGGCCGGGTTACTAGGATTTCCCGTAGACCGAAACGATGGCGCCGCGGGTGACGCGGTTGTCTGGCGAGGCGAGAAAGGCGATCGTGGCGGCGACCTCTTCGACTTTCGGCCACAGCGCGTAATCGGCCTTCGGCATGGCGTTGCGGTTGGCCGCAGTGTCCATGATCGAGGGCGCGACGCGTTGACCAGAATGCCGTCCTTGGCGACTTCCTCGGCGAGCGCGGCGGTGAAGGCTGCGACCGCGGCCTTGCTCGCAGTATAGGCGGTCATGCCGGCGCCGCTGCGCCATTCCAGGCCGGCGCGGGCCGAGACATTGACGATGCGGCCGCCCACCGGCCATGGCCGCCACGGCGGCGCGGCAGCACAGCATGCAACTGACGAGATTCATGTCGATCTGCTGGCGGATTGTCGCAGACGCTGGTGTCGCTGCAACGCCCCCGCGGCAAATCCGCCGGCAATATGGATCGAGGCCCAGAGCGGTCCGATGCCTTTATAGAGGCCGGCAATCGCCGCCTCATCGGCCAGATTGCCGGTGACCGTGACGACGACCTGCTTGTGGTCGCGCAGCCGGAAGCGCTGCGCCTCCGCCTCGTTGAAGCACGGCACGTGGCAGATGGCGCCGGCCTCGATCAGCGTCGTAACGACGGCGGTGCCGAGCGCGCCGGCGCCGCCAGTGACAACGATGTGACGATCACGAAAATCCATACCCGCATCTTCGCTTATCCCGCGAAATGGAGGCAAGATGGGTATCAAGACCGCGCACGAAGATTTGATAGTCTGGAACAAGGGGAGAATCAGTGGCCGACTTCGACCTCGCTGTCATCGGCGGCGGCATCAACGGCACCGGCATCGCGCGCGACGCCGCCGGCCGCGGCTTTCGCGTCGTACTGATCGAGCAGAACGATCTTGCCTCCGGCACGTCGTCAGCATCGTCAAAGCTCATCCACGGCGGCTTGCGCTATCTCGAGCATTACGAATTCCGCCTGGTGCGCGAGGCGCTGCACGAACGCGAAGTGCTGCTGCGCGCCGCGCCGCATCTGATCCGGCCGCTGCGTTTCGTGCTGCCGATCAACGAAGCGCGGCGCTCGGCTCTGCTGCTGCGGATCGGCCTGTTCATTTACGACTGGATCGGCTGGCGCAAGATCCTGCCCGGCACGCGCGAAGTCGATCTGGTGACCGACGAAGCCGGCCAGCCGCTCAAATCGCGCTTTCATCATGCCTACGAATATTCCGACTGCTTCGCCGACGACGCCCGCCTGGTCGTGCTCAACGCCGTCGACGCCGCCGAACGCGGCGCCGTGATCCGCACGCGGACCCGCTGCGTGCGCGCCGAACGTCACGACGCCTGGCGGCTCGTGCTCAATGCCCGCGGCCAGCGCGACGTGGTGACGGCGCGCATTCTGGTCAACGCGGCCGGCGCCTGGAGCGAATTGTTCGCGGAAGCCGCGCTGCGCACCGAACCGCAGCACCGGCTGCGTCTCGACAAAGGCTCGCCATATCGTGGTGCGCAAGCTCTACGATCACGACCGCGCCTATATTTTGCAGGCGGTGGACGGCCGCGTCGTCTTCGCCATTCCGTTCCAGCGCGACTTCACCCTGATCGGCACCACCGATCGGACCTTTACCGGCGATCCGTCGACCGTGATGCCGACCGGCGAGGAGATCGAATATCTCTGCGGCATCGTCAACGAATATTTCCGCGCCGCGATCGGCGCCGCCGACGTGGTCTGGGCCTATGCCGGCGTGCGCTCGCTCTACGACGACGGCGCCGGCAAGCCGGAAGATGTCGGCCGCGATTACACGCTTGATGCTCGACGAGCGCTATGGCGAAGCGCCGCTGCTCACGGTCTATGGCGGCAAGATCACGACCTATCGGCGTCTCGCCGAAGACGCGCTGGCGAAGCTCGCGCATTTCTTTCCGCGCTCCAGGCCGTGGACAGCGCAGAGCCCCTTGCCGGGCGGCGATTTTCTCTATGACGGCATCGCCACTTTGATCGAGCGCACGCAGCAGACGTGGCGGTTCCTCACCGCCGATCACGCACGGCGGCTGGTCCCCGCTTACGGCACGCGGGTCGATCGCGTGCTCGGCGCGGCGAAAAGTCTCGACGACCTCGGCATGCGGCTTCGGCGCCGATCTCACCGCCGCCGAAGTGCGCTATCTGATGACGAAGGAATGGGCGCGGACCGCCGATGACGTGCTGTGGCGGCGCTCGAAGCTCGGCTTGCGGCTTTCCGATGCGCAACGGGCGGAACTCGATCGCTTCATGGCGCAAGTCAACGCCACCGCACGGGCCTGAAGTTCCGCTGTTAACCGATCGCTCACCAAGTTGCGTCGCGCGGCGACAGGCAAATCGCGTGTGCGGCGCGATCGTGACGAATTGCAAGTTTCAATTTTACCAAGCCGCAATGCCGCCGTGATCAGATATTGCGTGACCTTTGGGGCCGAAGCGCCGGAATCGCTATGTTGACGAAATATTCGAAGAAAGAGATCGAAGGCATCATCCAGTCGCTCTGCGTGCTGGTCGTCGACGACAATCAGTACATGCGCAAGATGGTCCGCACGCTGTTGGTCAATTGCGGCGTCAAGGACATCTACGAGGCCGAGCGACGGCATCGCCGCGCTCGACTCGATCCGCACCGTCGCGCCCGACGTGGTGATCCTCGATTGGGAAATGCCGCTACTAAGCGGGCCCGAACTGGTGCGCATCGTGCGCTCGCCGGGCGTGTTTCCGATGCCGGACGTGCCGATCATCATGCTCACCGGTCACGGCGAGCGCTGGCGGGTCGTCGAGGCGGTGAGGCTCGGCGTCAACGAATATCTGACCAAGCCGGTTTCGGCCAAATCGCTCTACGACCGCCTGGTCGCGATCACGCTGCAGCCGCGGCCGAATGTGCAGCTCGGCGATTATTACGGCCCGGAGCCGCGCAAGCTGATGGCGGACGCTCTCGACGATCGCCCCTTCGCGACGGCGCCGATCGAGTTCGTCAGCTGACCGGCGCGGTTCGCCGCCCCGCTTTTATCTCCGCAGTTTCCCCTATGCCGAACATGCTCTAGCGTGCCTTCACGCAGCGCAGGCGCACGATCAAAGTTTGCGCCGCTGCATTTGGGGCAGGGATGCAGACTGTCGAATCGGCAAAGGGTCTTGGCTCGGCGAAGCTTGGCTCGGTGAAGCTTGGCTTTGCCAAACGCGGCTTCGCGCCGTGGGCCGATCGCACCGCGCAGCCGCTGTTGCGCATCGAGGGCTTGCGCAAGCGCTTCGGCGGCTTCACCGCCGTCGATCAGCTTTCGCTCGACATCTACCAAGGCGAGTTCTTTGCGCTGCTCGGACCTTCCGGCTGCGGCAAGACCACGTTGCTGCGGCTGATCGCCGGCTTCGAACAGCCGGATGCCGGCCGCATCCTGCTCGACGGCGTCGATCTCGCGCAGGTGCCGCCGTATCGGCGGCCGGTCAATATGATGTTTCAAAGCTACGCGCTGTTTCCGCATCTGAACGTCGAGGCCAATGTCGCCTTCGGACTCAAGCAGGAAGGCTTGCCCAAGCCGCAGATCGGCGAACGCGTCGCCGACATGCTGGCGCTGGTGAAGCTCGAAAATCTCGGCCGCCGCAAACCGCACGAATTGTCGGGCGGCCAGCGCCAGCGCGTGGCGCTTGGCGCGCTCGCTGGTCAAGCGTCCGCGGGTTCTCCTGCTCGACGAGCCGATGGCGGCGCTCGACAAGAAGCTGCGCGGCGAGACGCAGTTCGAGCTGATGGATCTGCAGCGGCGGCTGTCGCTGACCTTCATCATCGTCACCCACGACCAGAGCGAGGCGATGACGGTCGCCGACCGCATCGCGGTGATGGATCGCGGCCGGCTGATGCAGGTGGCGCCGCCGGCGGAAATCTACGAGCGGCCGAATTCGCGCTGGGTCGCCGACTTCATCGGCGAGGTCAATCTGTTCGAGGGCCGCGTCGGCGCCGACGGCGTGAGCGTCGAGGGCACCGCTTTGGGCCGGCTGCGGGTCGGCGCGAAGATCGACGCCGAGCCGCGGCGCGACGGTTTGGGTCGCGGTGCGGCCGGAGAAGATGCGGATCACGCGGACCGAGCCCGCAGGCGACCAGCAATCCGGCGCGGAAAACTGCCTCGCCGCGACGGTCGTCGATGTCGGCTATCTCGGCGATTTGTCGATCTACAAATTGCGCTGCGACGGAGGTCTGCAGATCAAGGCGGCGATCGCCAATACCGGCCGTTCGGCTGAGGAAGCGATCGGCTGGGACGATAAAGTATGGCTGAGCTTTCCGCCGCATGCCGCAATCGTGCTGACGCGATGAAGCCTGGACTCTGTCATTCTGGCAGAAGCTCGTCGTCCGCATTCCCTATGCTTGGCTCGTCGCTGTTTTTCCTGGTGCCGTTCCTGATCGTGCTCAAGATCAGCCTGTCGCAGACCGCGATCGCGCAGCCGCCCTATACGCCGACATTCGATCTCACCGCCGGCTGGCGCGGCCTAGAAAGTTTCTTCGCCGGCCTGTCGCTCGACAATTACGGCTTTCTCGGCACCGATCCGCTCTACATCTTGTCCTATGTGAAGAGCCTGCAGATCGCGGCCTTCTCGACGCTGCTGCTGCTCGTCATCGGCTATCCGATCGCTTACGCCATCACGCGCACGCCGCGGCGCGTGCAGGCGGTGCTGGTCGTGCTCGTCATCCTGCCGTTCTGGACCTCGTTTCTCATCCGCATCTATGCCTGGATGAACATTCTGCAGCACGACGGGCCGCTCAATCAGCTGCTCCTCGCTGCTGCATATCGTGAGCGAACCGCCGGCCTGGCTGTCGACCGACACGGCGGTCTATATCGGCATCGTCTATTCCTATCTGCCGTTCATGGTGCTGCCGCTCTATGCGACGCTGGAGAAGCTCGACGAAGCAGCTTCTCGAAGCGGCGGCCGATCTCGGCTGCCCGCGCTGGAAGACATTCTGGCTCGTCACCATGCCGCTGTCGGCGCCCGGCGTGGTGGCGGGCTCGCTGCTGTGCTTCATTCCGATCGTCGGCGAGTTCGTCATTCCCGATCTGCTCGGCGGCTCGCACACCTCGATGATCGGCCAGACCATCTGGACTGAATTTTTCGCCAACAAGGACTGGCCGACCGCATCGGCGGTCGCCGTCGTTCTGGTCTGCCTGCTGGTGACGCCGATCGTCATCTTCCAGAACCACGCCATGCGCGGCATCGGAGCGGGAGTGACGATGCGGAAACTGTCGCCGTTCAATCTCGCCGCCATCGTCATCGGCCTCGCCTTTCTCTATCTGCCGATCGTCATTCTCGTGATCTATTCGTTCAATGCCTCGCGCCTGGTTGCGGTCTGGGGCGGCTGGTCGACGCATTGGTATGCCGAGCTTGCCGGCGACGGGCCGCTGCTCGATTCCGCCTTCATCAGCCTGCGCGTGGCGCTGATTTCGGCGAGCCTGGCGACGCTCCTGGGCACGCTCGCGGCGATCGCGCTGGTACGGTTTCGGCGCTTTCGCGGCAAGCTTCTATTCGCGGCGATGATCTATGCGCCGCTGGTCATGCCCGAGGTGATCACCGGGCTGTCGATGCTGCTTCTGTTCGTCGCCGTCTCGATCGACCGCGGCTTTTGGACCGTGGTCATCGCCCACACCACGATGGCGATGTGTTTCGTCGCGGTCGTCGTGCAGTCGCGGCTGGTCGATTTCGACAGGAGTCTCGAAGAGGCGGCGATGGATCTCGGCGCCTCGCCGGCGCACACTTTTTTCGCCGTGACCCTGCCGCTGATCCTGCCGGCCATCGTCGCCGCCTGGATGCTCGCCTTCGCGCTGTCGCTCGACGACCTGGTGATCGCGAGCTTCACCACCGGTCCCGGCGCGACGACGCTGCCGATCCGCATCTATTCCGAGGTGCGGCTCGGGGTGAAGCCCGAGATGAACGCGGTTTGCACCATCATGATCGCCGTTGTCGGCGTGGCCGTCATCGCCGCGTCGCTCCTCACCAAGCTCAATGCGGCAAGAGGGACGCCGGCGCGCGCCTAGGTTTGGCTGCGTGGACGCGACCGCTCGATCCGGATTCTCGCCGGGCGGGCGGAAGAGGTAGATCACGAACCAGATCGGAATGATCACCAGCGAGCCGAGCAAGAGGTTGGGCAGCGCCCAGGAAATGCCGTCGCGCGCCAGGTCCTCGATCCGCTCGGGCGAGAGCCCGGCCGCCTTGATCAGCTCGCTGGTGCTGATGCCAAAATGGGCGAGGACCGTTCCGACGATCAGCGACGCGATCAGCACTTTGACCAATGTGCGCGTAAGGCGGCTGAGTATCAGCTGGGCATCCTGCAGCGGGCGATCCCGCGCCGATTCGGACGCCGCAAATCATAGAGCAAAAAGTTAAAAGCTGCGCCCACTCCCGCAGTAATGGGGTCGAAAATCGGCCGGTGATGGCTATTGGGCGGGGGGTTTCGGCGGCGCCGTTGTCGACGCCGGCGACGCGGCCGGCGGTGCCGCGCCGGAGGGCGAGGCCAGCAATTGGTCGATCACCGAGCGGACGGCGTCGCTCGCATTATGCGTCTTGGCGGCATCGAGGAGCGGCGCGGCGGCTCCCGAGCGGCGGATCAAAGCCTGCGCATCCGGCAGCATGATCGGATCGTCCCACGGCCCCTGCACCACGAAGGGCAGATCGAACTCATCGGCGCTGGCCGTCGACACCAGCGTCGCGACGCCTTTGAGATCGAGATCGCGCGCCGGCACCGAAGCCTGGCCGCCGACCGCGAGTTTCACCGACGGTCCGTCGATATGCATGTCGTTGACCGACACCGTGCCCTGATCGATCTTGAGATTGATGGCGAGTTCGTCGAACGGCGTCGAGCCGGAGCGGAAGTCGCCGCTGCCCGACAGCGGCCGGCGCTGCAGCCGGCGCAGCAATTGCTCGACATTGATGCCGGAGAGCGCGCCGGAATGCGCGGTGAGGCTTGCGGTGCCGTTGAGCGCGCGGGTCACCGCCATCACCGAGGCGCCGGACCCGTCGACGTTCATCGTCAGATTGCCGTGACCGGCGAGTTTATGCACGCCGAACAACTGGCCGAGACAATCGTCCAGATCGACGTCGACGAATTGCATATGCGAGGACACGCCGACGCCGTTTTCGGCGACATTGAAGTCCGAATGTGCCCCTGGCGGTGCCGCCGAAAGCTTGCGCCTCGCCGACGGTGAGGTCGAGCTTGCCGTGGCGCAAATTCGCCGCAACGGCAGTTCGTCCGAGTTGCGCGGTGGAGAGCTTGATGCTGGCCGCAGAGAGCCGCAGATCGAGATTGAAATCGCCGAAGCCGTCGAGCGCGATCGGCAGCGCATCCCAGTTGCGCTCGTTTCTTGCCAGGAGCCGTACGCCGGACAGGTAAGGCGTCAGATCGAGCGCATCGGCCGCGAGCGTGCCTTGCACTAGGCGCTGGCCGCCGGTCGATAATGTCAGCGCGCCTTCGGCGGCGTTGCCGTCGACCTCGACATTGACGTTGGAGAGCGCCACCACGCCGCCGGTGATATCGCTCTGCGCGCGCAAGGTGAAACGCCCGAAACCGCCGAACGGCAATTTACTGCTGCCGGTCCAGCGCATGGCATCGCGCAACGACGGCGCGTCGACGCCCAAAGCGCCGTCGATCTTGAGCGTGGGCAGAGCGCTCGCCGAACCGTCGAACGCGAGCTGCAGCGGCGCACCGGAGACGCGCACTTTGAGGCCGGAACGGTCGCCGTTCAGCGCCGCCAGGAAATCGGTCAGCGCCAGGCTCGCTTCGACCGGCTCGCCGTTCCAGACGAAGTGACCGTTGGCGCCGAAGCTGCGCGAGATCGACGGCCACGCGACCTGAAACTCGACGTCTTCGAGCCGTTCGGTCGCGTCCTTGCCGACGTCGTGCACGACGACGGTGCCGTCCTGAATGCCGATCTCCGAGAACGAGGCGGTCGAATGGTCGGGGTTCGGTGCCAGCGCGCGCGCCAGCGTGTCGATCAGGCCCGACCAGTTCGATACCCCGTTGGCTGCGAAGGTCACGTTGATGGTCGGACGCACCAGCGTCACGTCGGCGATTTCGATGCGCCCGGCGAGCAACGGAAAATAACGCAGCCGCGCCGTCAATTCGTCCGCCGCGACCGCCGGCTCGCCGCTGCGGTTGTCGCCGAGCAGGACCTTGTGAAAGGTCACCGCGCCGGACGGAAACAGCGACAGCGAAATGTCGTCGCCCAGCATCGGATCGAGACCGGTCACCGCGCGGATTTCCGATTTCACCGCGTCGCGCACCGAACTCGCCGGAATGAGAATGGACAGCGCCACCAGCGTGACGAATGCCGCCGCAAGAATTGCGGCAACGGCAATCGCAAGGCGCTTGAAGCCAATGGCCGCGGTCAAGATGCGCTTTTCCGAGTTGATGAGGCCGGGGTGAGTATTACCGGCCGGCAGATTGGCTGCAAACTGGCCGGTATCTGTGTCGCTTTCGTGGCCGCGGCCGTCGCCGACATGCCCAAATGCTTGCTGCAAATAAATAAATCCCCCTCGGCGGGCGCAAGCCAGACTGCGTCAACGGGACGAATAACGCGTCTCTTTCGGCAGCCGATTCTCCGCCACTTCAGCGATCAGCTTGCCGATCATGGCTTGGCCGAACGAGTTGAAGTCTTTCGCCACCATGACGAAGGCGCCGGGGCCGCCGATCACGTTGTTGCGGTAGTAATTGTCGAGGCCGCCGGGCGGATTGGTGTGATCCGGATTCCACGACATCGGGTTTTCGCTGAGAATGACGAGCCCGTTGATGGTGACGCCTTGGGCCACCGCATCGTCGCGCGCCGAGGTAACGTCGCGGCCGGCATTGTTGGTGCCGTCGCCGGAAATGTCGATGACGCGGCGGCTCGATGTGAACGGCGTATGGGTGAACTGATCCATCGCGAATTCGATGGCGCCGCTGATCGAGGTGCGGTCCATGAACGAGCGCGGCGCCTCGAGCAGGCGATCGCCGAATTCCTTCGCGCTCGCGCCATCGCCGACCGCGGTCCAGTCGATCACTACGTGCTGCGCGCCGACGCCCGACCATTCGACGAAGGTCAAGCCGATGCGGCCCAAACGGCCTGATTTGATGGTGTCGAGAACACGCGGATCGGAGATGGCCGCGGCATAGCCGTCGCGCTGCAACTGGAATTTTGCTGCATCGATGCTGCGCGAGACGTCGGCTGCGAGCACCAGAAGCAAATCGACGTCGTCGGCGGTGAGCGCCGGCGCGGGAATGAGCGCGCCAACGGTGAGGATTGCTACCAGTAAGATATTGGCCAGTACGATCTTGACCAGTACGATCTTGACCATGCGCATCGCCGCACCTGATCCGATAACGTTGACCCCGGCAATGTTGGCGCGCAAAGACGGCGAAAACGAGTTTCCCCGACTTTCCAATTTCATAAAGTCTAGCAGATTTTGGCCGCGGCCCGATAACGCGCGAAGGCGCGGCTGTCCCGCTTCATCCGCCTATTCGGCGACGACGCGGCTTGGCGGAAAGGCGATTTCAACAAGCGTGCCGGCATTCGGCGCGCTGGAAATGCTGAAATTGGCCCGATTGGCCTCGGCAATCGCCTTGGTCAGCGGCAGGCCGAAGCCGGTGCCGCCCGAGCCCAAGCTTCCCGACGTCGCCGTCTGCCGGAACGGCTCCAGCGCCGCCTGGATATCCTTCTCGCTCATGCCTGAGCCGGTATCGCGCACGCGCAGCACCGCCTCGCGGGCATCGGAAAACACCGTCGACACGATCACCTGGCCGCCGGGGCCGGTGAGCCTGATCGAATTCGACAGGAGATTGAGTACGATCTGGCGCATCGAGCGCTCGTCGGCGACGACGTGCGGCAGAGCCGGCGTGAGCGCGGTGCGAATGATGATGCGCGCCTTATTGGCTTGCGGCTGCATGATGCCGACGCATTGCTGGGTAAGCTCGTTGAGACTGATATTGGCGAAGTTGAGCTGCGCCTTGCCGCTCTCGATCCGCGACAGATCGACGAGATCGTTGAGCAGCGCGACCAGATGGGAGCCCGCGGCGTGGATGTCCTTGACATATTCGCGATAGCGCTCGTTGCCGATCGGGCCGAAGCGTTCGGCCATGATGACCTCGGCGAAGCCGGTAATGGCGTTGAGCGGCGTGCGGATTTCGTGGCTGACCTTGGCCAGGAATTCGGTCATGAATTCGGTCTTGGCGGCGGCCGCCTTGGTCGCCTCGCGCTTGGCATTGCGTAATTCTTCCTCGCTCTGCCGACGTGCCGTGGTGTCGCTAAACATCGCGGCGAAGCGGTCAGAGCCGACGCGCGTGATGGTCAGCGCCAGCGGCGCCAGCCGGTTCTCGCCGACGCGGGCGGCGACATCGATCGCATTGTCGTTGCTGTTCGTGGCATTGACGATACGATCGAGGTAATCGCGCGCGGCGCGCTCGCTTTCCGGTGCGAGCAGCTCGCCCAGCGCGCGTCCCGTCATGTCGCCCGCGGACTTGCCGAACAAGGCCGCGGCGCGCGCATTGACGTCCGTGATCAGGCCCTGTGGATCGAGCGTGACGATGCCGTCGGCGACGGTGTCGAGGGTCGCCTTGATCTCGCGGGTCTCGCTTTCGGCCGCACTGAGCGCGTGCTTCATCTTCTCCAGCGCCGCTTCGGCTTCGCCGCTGGTGAGAACGAGCGCGAGCGCGGAGGAGCCTTGCCAGGGCACGGTGAACATGCGGCCGGATGCGGGCAATTCGGCGCCGCTGCGGGTGCGGATCGAGAAGCTTTGCAGACTGGCGGTTTCGCCGGGCAGGGCGGCCGGCCCGGCAAACAGCGCGTTCAGGCCGCCCGATGTTTCAATCGCCTCGAGGCTCGCATAGCCGCTCCAGTCGAGGAAATGCCGGTTGGCGTAGAGCAGCGAGTCGTGCCGATAGAGCAGGACGCCGATCGGAATCCGATCGAGCAGCGTCTGTTCGAGTATGGCGGCTTCCGACGGCGCGGCGACAGCGGGCGCGGTTGCACGCGGCGCGGCGGGCTCGGCTTCGGCGCCATGGTCTTCAGCGTCATTGTCCTCGGCGACGGGTCCGGAGCCGCGCAAACGCGCGGTGAGTTCCTGCGCCAATTCGCGAAACGCCCGCCGCTCGACCGGACTCAAAGGCGGCGGCGTTTTGGTTTCCGTCGGCTGCGACTGGCGGAACGGCACGACATTGGCGGAGCTCGGCGTCAGGCTGAGCGCGGGGCGCACCGCGGGACGTTCGGCCGGTTCGGCCAGATCGTGTTGTGCTGCGCTACCTTCCGGCGCCGCGCCGTCTTCGGCCGTTTCCGCCGCCGCCGTTGCCGGCGGCGCATTCACAGCATCGAGCTGCGACGGGGCTTGCGGCGGCGCGACGTCGACCGGGCGTTCGCGGCGCTCGCGCGCCAGTTCGTTAATGCGGTCGATATCGCGGCACACGCCGAAGCCGCGATAGCCGCGGAAGCTGCGGTCACGATCGAATACCGGCAAGCCGGACAATTCGACCGTGAGCCGCTCGTCGGTATCGTCAACCGGCCACGACACCACGATGCCGCTCCAGGTTTCTTGCGTCGTGATCGCGCGCGCGACCTGATTGTCCGGGTCGAGATTGAGCGCGTTCGCGATTTCGCTCCACGGCCGCCCGGCCGCCGCCATGGTGCGCGGTCCGACCAATTCAATGAATTCGTCCGAGCCGACGACAAAACGTCCGTCGGCATCCATGTGCCAGACGAAGCGCAGAGGATGGCGACGGTCCACGGCCGGCTCGTCATGAGGATCGGGAGGCACAAAGGCCGGTTCGGGCTCGTCTTGACGGACAGCCGACACCGCCTCCGTGGCGGGTTCTTCGGCGAGGACCGGCGAAGTCGGAATTGGCTCGGCCGCCGGTTCGACCGGCGGAGCAATGGCGGCCTCGGGAACAGCTGCGGCAGGTGCCTGTTCAGTGATCTCCGGGATCGTCTCGGGGACGGGTTCGACCACAGGCCGGGCCTGCGGGGCTTGCTCCGCGAGAGTGAGAAGAAGCACGCGCGCATTGTCTTTGCCGAGGCGCTCCGCGGTGACGCCGACGGACGTATCGCCGATGCGCGCGGTCGCCGGGATGCTGCCGGGTTCCAGCGTCGTGAGATCGGCGATGCCCAAAGCCGAGAGCGTCGCCGCGCCGGCAAACCGCGCCCGCGCCGCCGCGTTGGCAAAGACCAGCGTGCCGTCAGCCGCGAAAGCCGCAATGGGATCTGCGCCATCGGCAAAGAGCCGCCGCACCCGCTCGCCGAGCGTCAGCGCCGGGCCGGCCGGTTCGGCCGCGACAATGAGCACCGCAGCTCTGCCGTCATTGAGAACAATCCGCGAGCAGACGCAGGTGAGCGCGCGGCCGAAGCCTGCGCCGAAGGCGCGCAGCCGCTCGAGCCGCTCTTGCGACCGCGACGGAAGCGATGCGCCGAGGCGAATGACTTGTGCGGCGGATGTATCGCTCGTCTTGAAGCGGCGCTGGCTCAACGCGCTCACATCCGCGGCGCCAAAGATCGCGGCGCCGACGGCGTTTGCCCAAATGATGCGCGATCCGTCGGCGCTCCATAGCCAAGCCGGCCAGGCGCTGGTCGCAAGCGCCGTGAGCCGCGGGTCACGCAACGGAGCGAGCTCTGAATCCACGATCGGCATGCGACGGAACTCGTTACCCTAAAGGAATTCTTAATAAAGCGAGGCGCGTACGACGTCCATGCCGGCCGCGGCCGGGCCCCCGGACTTGGCGGGATAACCTTAATCGGCGGGACTTTTGACGCTATCGGCGCTCGGGAACCGCGGTCGCGAAGCCACCCGTTGGGCCCATCTTGGGCCGGCGATGCCGAAGTTCGCGCTCGGGCTGCCGAAAGCGCTTGCGGACCTTGAAATTGGAACACTAGGATTGTGGCGTCGGGTTTGTTGCGTCAGAATTGTGCGCGGGATTGTCGCGTCCAGGGTAGAGGAGCAAGTTATGGCCAAAGATCCATTTGAGCAGTTCGCCATTCCAACCGAGATGCGCGCATTCGCCGAGCAGAGCGTGGCGCAGGCCAGGAAGGCCTTTGAGAGCTTCATCGACGCGGCGAACCAAGCCATGGGGCAGATCCAGGGCCGCGCCCAGGCCGCCCATAGCAGCGCCTCCGAAATCGCCCACAAGTCGCTCAGCTACGCCGAGCAAAACGTCGAGTCGACTTTCGATTTCGCGCAAAAGCTGATGCAGGCCAAGGACGCATCCCAGATCATGGCGCTGCAGTCCGAGTATCTGAGCCGCCAAATGCAAGCGCTCTCGACCCAGGTCCAGGACCTTGGACAAAGTGCGGCCAAGATTGTGGTGGATGCTGCCAAAACTAAGTCTTGAGATAATCACGACGTAAATCGTGATGCGCATCGCGGAGTTTGGCCCGGTGCGCTAAGACGTAGAATAATCAAATAGTTTCAGTAAGTTGCGATAGTTGCTGCATTGCAATAATTTCTGTTGCAATGCACCAAAAAAGTTGCTATTTATATCCTTAAGATCATCCCCGGACTTGCAAGAGTAGGGCGTTCAGCCCCGGGTCGAGAATTGAGGCACCGCGCAACGGGCGGCGAGGCCTAGGAAAAAGAAAACATCTCATTGTGAGACAGCCCCAAGAGCAGCGAGTAGAAACCAAGGACAAGTGTCATGACTGACGTCACGGCCACCACCACCCCGAAAGCCAAGAAATCCTCCACCGGCGCGTTCGAGATGCCGAAATTCGAAATGCCGAAGTTCGAGATTCCGAAGGTTGAAATGCCGGCAGCATTTCGCGAATTCGCCGAGCGCGGCGTCGCGCAGTGCAAGGACACCTACGAGAAGATGAAGGCCGCCGCGGAAGAGGCGACCGACGTGATGGAGACCACCTATTCGACGGCCGCCAAGGGCGCCTCGGATTACGGCCTTAAGGTGATCGACGCGGCCCGCACCAACACCAATGCGGCGTTCGATTTCTACGGTGAATTGCTGACCGCGAAGACGCTGTCGGAAGTGATCGAGCTGTCGAGCACGCATGCGCGCAAGCAGTTCGAAACGTTTACCGAGCAGGGCAAGGAACTCGGCGCGCTGGCGCAGAAGGTCGCGACCGAGACCGCCGAGCCGATCAAGACCGGCATGAACAAGGCGTTCAGCAAGGTCGCCTGATCGCGCTGTTTCACGCACTAAAAAGCTATTGGAAAGCCCGGGTCCAGGCCCGGGCTTTTGCTTTTTTGCGTCCCCGAACCCAATCATTTCGCTAGTCTTGCCAAAACCGGGCGTTGCCCATAGGTTCCGGCCGCTTGCCGCACGAACCGGAAAAGCGGGTACGGGTTTCCCGCAAAGATCGTGTTCAAGTAAAATACTTAGCCGCGAGCCCGTGCAGCTGTAGCTCAGTTGGTTAGAGCGCCTGTCTGTGGAACAGGAGGTCGGTGGTTCGAGCCCACCCAGCTGTACCATATTGTAAAATAAAGTTATTCGGCCGCGCTCGCCGCCGCAGCCCATTCCTTCCATCAAGGCCCGCTTGCGTCGCCGGCCCGCCTTTTATCCGCCTCCGGATCCGAGGCGAGCTTTCGACCAGGTCACGGCGACATAGACGAATGCAATCGCCGCAACGACGCCGGCGACGTTCTCGATCGAGAGCAGAAGAAATGCCGCCTCCAACGCGCCGTTCTGCGGCGGCGTGTAGTCCCAAGAGACTGGCTTGATGTCCCAAAAGAAAGCACGTCGCAGCGCAAAAGCGACGGCAACGCTCGCCAAGCTGAAGAGGAGAAGGTGGATCGCGTAGCGCATCGTCACGGCGCGCTGCGATGGCGGATCGAGCGACGGTGGCGCGCTTGGAAGCTCAGCCATGATCGTTCCTCACAAGTGCCGTGAATTTTAAGAAGCATACCGCCCGCTTTTCCGCAGTCATTGATCAAGCGCAAAAGTTCGGCAGCGAAGCCGGAACGCGCGCCCAAGGGTGCCCAACGGTGCTTTGATCCAAATCAATATTTCCACGCGCCGCCTCATTCATACTGGATTTAAAGAGCTTCAAAGCGGCATCGCGAGCAAGAGTCGCGACGTCCGAAGGGAGACGGCGGCGGTTATGAGTCAGGATATTCCCGGCACGATCATGTTCGACGGCGGCCAGGCGCAGAAAGGTTATGCGCTCAACCGCATGTGCTACTCCTTCAATAGCGGCGCCAACCGTGCCGCGTTCCTCGAAGACGAAGATGCCTATTGCGATCGCTTCGGTTTGAGCGAAGAGCAGCGCAAAGCGGTCAAGAAACGTGACGTGCTGGCGATGATCGAGGCTGGCGGCAACATCTATTATCTCGCCAAGCTCGCCGGCATTTTCGGTCTCAACGTTCAGGACATCGGCGCACAGCAGACCGGGACGACGGTCGATCAATTCAAGGCACGGCTCGCCGCGGCAGGGAGATAACAATGGCCAGAATCGTTGGCGGAGTAGCGACAACCCACGTTCCCTCGATCGGCAAGGCAATTGCCGACAAGAAGCAGAACGATCCTTATTGGAAACCGTTCTTTCGCGGGTTCGATTACGTGCACTACTGGCTCGCGCGCGAAAAGCCCGACGTCGCCGTGGTGTTTTACAACGACCATGGGCTGAATTTCTTCCTCGACAAAATGCCGACCTTCGCGGTCGGCGCGGCGAGCGAATATCGCAATGAGGACGAAGGTTGGGGCATTCCGGTATCGCGATCGATTAAGGGCGATCCCCAGCTGTCGTGGCATCTGATCAACCGGCTCGTCGCCGACGAGTTCGACATCACGATGTGCCAGGACATGCTGGTCGACCATGCGGTGACGATACCGATGGCGCTGATGTGGCCGAGCCAGAAATGGCCGGTCAAGATCGTCCCCATAGCGATCAATACTGTGCAGCACCCGCTGCCGTCGCTGGCGCGGTGTCTCAAGCTCGGTCAATCGGTCGGCCGCGCGATTCAGGCCTATCCGGAAGATCTGCGGGTCGTGGTTGTCGGCACCGGCGGACTTTCGCACCAGCTCGACGGCAAGCGCGCCGGTTTCATCAACAAGGAGTTCGACCAATTCTGCATGGAGAAGCTTGTTGCCGAGCCTGACGTCCTGGCGCGCTACTCGATCCATGATTGGATCGAGCAGTCCGGCGCCCAAGGCGTCGAATTCCTGAACTGGATGGCAATGCGCGGCGCGCTGAATGCGCACGTTTCTGAAGTGCACCGCAATTACCATATCCCGATTTCCAACACCGCGGCGGCAACGGTCGTACTGGAAAATCGCGCGGAGGCGGAAATACGCGCCGCCTGACCCGTAGCCTGACATTTCAGCTGGGCGGAAATCCGCCCGGCCGAAATCGATTCACGTCCTATTGATGTGTCACGGCGACCCCACAGCGGCCGCGCTTTACGGTCACATTGAGCTTAAAGTGACGATTTTAATTCAAGCTTCCCAAGCGTATCGACTGGTTCACTGCCAACCGACCTTGCACGCCTCTCGGATTTTCGCCAGCAGCACGTTGCCGAGCAACGGCTTTTCGACGATCGGAATGCCGTCTTTGGCCGCCTGTATGGCAAGCGCGGCGGTTAGCCGGCCGACGATGAGAATAGCCGGCGCTGAAATTCGCCGGGTGCGCAGATTCTCGATCAATTGCATCCCGGTCAGATCCGGCATCTTCTGGTCGACGACAAAGCAATCGCAGACTTCCAGATTGCCGGCTTGCAGAAGCTCGCCGCCGCTGCGATAGGCGCGCACGGCGAATCCCTCGAGTTCTAGCGAGAATTTCAAGGAGCTACATACAGCCGGATCGTCGTCCACAACCACGACGACGGGCTTGGACACGCTCTTTTCTATCGTCTTATTCATGCCGCGCCGGAATCTTTGTAATTATTTCTTAGACAATGATCCGGGGCCGGCCGGTGGGCATTGATTTATCTCAAAATCCGGGCCGCGCATCGGCGGCGCCCGGTCGCCTCTCAGTCGCGACCGAGGATCTCGGCAATCAGCGCCATGCGGACGAGGTCGGACAGGCTTGCCGCTTTCATCTTGTCCATGAGATTGGCGCGGTAAATTTCCACGGTGCGCGGGCTAATTCCAAGGTCGAAGGCGATCTGCTTGTTGGCGCGTCCGGCGACCAGGCCGTTGAGCACGTCGCGCTCGCGGTTCGACAGGTCGGCGAGCCGGCTCTCGATGGCGGCGCGTTCCGTATGCCGTTTCGATTCGCCCTGGCGGTTCTGCAGCGCGGACTGCACGCTTGCGATCAGCACCTCGTCGTCAAACGGCTTTTCGAGAAAATCGGTTGCGCCAAATTTCATGGCCTCGACCGCGAGCGGAACGTCGGCGTGGCCGGTAATGACAATCACCGGAACGGTGATCTTGAGATCCTTCAGTCGCTTCAACAGATCGATCCCACTGAGGCCCGGCATTCTGACGTCGGTAATGATGCAGCTCAGATTGAGATCCGGCAGGGCGTCAAGAAAGGCCGAAGCGGACGAATAATCTTGGACGTCGATCTGCGCCGTGCGCAACAGAAAAGCCAGCGATTCACGAAGCGCGTCGTCGTCGTCGATGACGTGAACGAGCCACATGTTACTCGGCATTGCCGTTTTCCTCCCGCGTGACAGCCGGCAATGTGAAGGAGAATACCGTGCCCCCGCCGGAATTGGGGCGGGCCGTGATCGAGCCGCCATGGGACTCGACGATGGTTCGCGAGATCGAAAGTCCGACGCCCATGCCTTGCCGTTTTGTGGTGATGAATGGCTGAAATAGCTGCGCCCTGATCTCGGGCGCCAATCCCGAGCCGGTATCGGCGACGCTGATCTCAACCATTTTATCCTTCGCCGGCGCTGTGGAGATGGCCAGTTCACGCCTTTCCGTGGTTTCCATCGCCTCGATCGCGTTGCGCATCAAATTAAGCAGCACTTGCTGGATCTGGACCTTGTCGGCGAGGACCATGCCGATATGTGGGGTAAAATCAAATCGAACACGGACGCCGGTATCCTTGGCGCCGACGAGCGCCAACGCGCTCGCCTCCTCAACCAATTTCCTGACATCTTCGACACGCCGTTCGCTCTCACCACGCGCGACGAAGTCGCGCAGCCGCCGGATAATCTGTCCCGCCCGCAACGCCTGCTCGCCGGCTTTGTCCATGGCGCCGCACACGGTGATTGCGTTTTCGTCGGAACGGTTGTCCAAGAGCCGGCGCGCTCCCTTCATGTAATTTGCGATCGCCGAAAGCGGCTGATTGAGCTCATGCGCAAGTGCCGACGCCATTTCTCCCATGGCCGTCAGGCGTGACACATGCACGAGTTCGGATTGTAATTCCTGCAGTCTCGCCTCGGTTTCCTGGCGTTCCGTCAGGTCGCGGATGAAACCGGTGAAGAAACGCTGGCTGCGGACGTGCATCTCGCCGACGGCCAATTCCATCGGAAAGGTCGAGCCGTCCTTGCGCTGGCCGACAACGACGCGGCCGATGCCGATGATGCGGCGCTCGCCGGTGCGAAGATAGCGCTTTAGGTAACTGTCATGTTCGTCCCGATAGGGGTTCGGCATCAGCATCTTGACGTTCTTGCCGAGAACCTCGGCTAGCGCGTGGCCGAACAGCCGCTCCGCCGCGGCGCTAAATGAACGCATATTGCCGCGATCGTCGATGACGATCATGGCTTCGGGAATGGTGTCGAGAATTGATTTGAGGTGGGCGGCGCGGGCTTCCGCGTCTTCGGCGCTCGTCGCCGCGGCGAAACGGAAGCGGCGGAGCAGTTCGCCGCGCCATGACACGCCAATGCCGACCAGGGCGAATATTGCCGCGTTGACGTAGTCCGCGATAACCGGCGCGCGAATATCAAATATGAAATAAAAGCCGATCGTCAGGCTAACAGCAGTAGCCACCAGACCCGGCGCCCACCCACCGAACGCCGAAGCGATCAGGATCGCCGGCACGAAGAATAGATAAGACGCCTCGCCGCGCAGCACCTGCTCTAACGCAAGCTTCGCCACGACTGCCAATGCGAGTGCGATGAGGGCGATGCCGTAGCCCCAGGCGGCATTGCGCCAGGTGGACATCTTCCAGTCTGCGGGATGCGGCGCGGACTGCAAATCGGGGATCGTTTCGGTCATCGCAAAGCTGGGCTTAAGGCAGTTTTGAACGGCGAAAAAGCCTTTTGGCTCAATAGTATATCGCTGACACCGGCGGCAGCCTAAGGGGAATCCCTTACGTTCATTATCTGAATTTTTCACCCACCGCCTAAGGGTTAGCAATACCCCCACAACCTCTTGGAGGAAAGGGTCATGACCGCACACGCCGCCGTTCTTGCCGACGCAGTTCGCCGCTCTCCCGCGACTTCCCCCCGTGTAGTGACAATGGCCAATTCTCACTGTGCCGCGGCGGCCGTAGCCGGGCCGCTCGACCAGCAGATGCTGATGATGGGTGCGACCATGTCGTATCCGCGCAACACGGAAATCTTCGGTGAAAACGAATCCGCGGATTATCTCTACAGGGTCATTAGCGGTAGCGTGCGCACCTACAAGATCCTGAATGACGGCCGGCGCCAAATCGGCGGCTTTTACCTGCCCGGCGACATTTTCGGACTGGAATTCGGCGCCGAACATGCTCTCTCGGCGGAAGCCATCAGTGACGTCAAGGTGCTGGTGGTCAAACGCAGCTCGCTCAATGCGCTCGCCGGTCGCGACGCCTCGGTTTCGGCGCAGCTCTTCGCGCTGATAGGACGCGAACTGCACCGCGCCCAGGAACATATCGTGTTGCTCATCCAGAACGCGCAGGAGCGTGTTGCCGGCTTCCTTTTGGAAATGGCTGAGAGATCGTCGCTGGGTGCCGCGATCGAGCTGCCGATGTCGCGTCAGGACATCGCCGACTATCTCGGCCTGACGATCGAGACCGTGTCGCGAACACTGACCTCTATGGAGGATGCGGCGGCGATCGAACTGGCGACGTCACGGCGCATCGTTTTGCGCAATCGCAACGCATTGCGCCGCATGAACGGTTGAAGTCGATAACCGCGATCAATGCTTTGATCCGAAATTGAGGAGATGGGGCCATGCAAGTCAAAGATGTCATGACACGCAACGTGATTTCGGTGCGGCCGGACGAATTGATCATGAAAGCCGCGCGGCTGATGCTGCAAAATCGCATCAGCGGCCTGCCAGTGGTCGATAAAGGCGGCGAGCTGATGGGCATCGTGACCGAGGGCGATTTCCTGCGCCGCGGGGAACTGGGCACCCAGCGCCGCCGGCCGAAATGGCTCGAATTCATCGTCGGGCCAGGCCGCCTTGCCGACGAATATGTTCACGCCTCGGGGCGAAAGGTCGATGAGATCATGACGACCGATCCCGTGACCACCGCGGAAGACGACCCGCTCGAAAAGGTGGTCGAGGTCATGGAGCGCCGTCATGTGAAGCGGCTTCCCGTGGTGAAGGACGGTCGCATGATCGGCATCATCAGCCGCGCCAACTTGATGCATGCGCTCGCGAGCTTCGCTCGAGAAATCCCGGCGGGTTCGGCGTCCAACGATTTGCAGATCCGCGACAACATACTTGCCGTGCTCGATAAGCAGTCCTGGGCGCCGCACATCAATGTCGTGGTCAATAACGGCGTCGCCGAGTTGTGGGGCGTCATCACCGACGACCGCGAGCGCAACGCCGTCGTCGTCGCGGTCGAGAATGTCGCCGGCGTCAAAGAGGTGCACGACCATCTCGTCTGGGTCGAGCCGATGTCCGGCATGGCATTTTCTTCGGCCGAAGACGAAGCGAAGGCACGCGCCGCCGTCTGAACGGCGGCGTGTCGGGGCAAGTCGCAGATCAGGGACAATAGCCATGCACTGGAAGGCTCCCAAGCACCTCTGGGTCCTCGCTGTCGTGCCGCTGGTGGCGATGCTGGCTTTGGCGCGCCTGCCTGCACAGAGCAGTGAGGCGCTTTCACCGGCCGCGCAGCGCGGGTTGACTCTCTTGAACAACAGCTGCTCGAGGTGTCACTCGATCGACAAGGTCAGTGAAAGCCCCTTGAAAATCGCCCCGCCGTTTCGCACTCTGCATCTGCACTATCCGATCGAGAATTTGCAGGAGCCGTTGGCCGAGGGCGTCGTGACCGGTCATCCGACCATGCCCGAATTCAGATTCGATCCGGGCGAGGTCGGCGACATCATCGCCTATCTGAAGACGCTCGAGCATTAGACCGGCGTCGAATTACGGCGAACTCGATGCGATCCGTGACCCAAGCCGACAAACAACCGGGTCGATTGATCTGCGTCAAAGTCAGTCTCGCAGGCGCGTGCTCTTAAACAATTCCGCATTTCACTGCATTGACAGGTCCGGCAATGAACTCAACGCAGGCCTCACCGAAACTGATGACGCTGGGCGAAGGCGGCTTGACCGCCGCCTTGATCGCGCTCTGTTTCCTTTCGATCGTCGTCGCCGCCAAGGCTTATACCCCGGAATACGCGTTCCATGCGTATCTGTTCGCCGCGGCCAGCGCCGCCGGCGCCTTCGCCATCATCAACAAATTCATGGATCGCAGCGACGATCCGGTGCCGCTCGAGATCGACGGCAAGCCCAATTACAATATGGGGCCCGTCAAGCTCGCCACGATTCTCGCGGTGTTCTGGGGCATCGCGGGCATGACTGTCGGGCTGTGGATCGCGCTCGAGCTGGCTTATCCCGCGTTCAACCTCGATCTGTCCTACATTTCGTTCGGGCGGCTTCGTCCGCTGCATACCTCGGCGGTCATCTTTGCCTTCGGCGGCAACGTCCTGATCGCGACGTCGATGTATGTCGTGCAGCGCACCTGCCGCGCGCGCATGGTCGGCGATCTCGCGCCGTGGTTCGTGGTGTTGGGCTACAATCTCTTCATCGTCATTGCCGGAACCGGCTATCTCCTCGGCATTACGCAATCCAAGGAATATGCCGAGCCGGAATGGTATGCCGATCTGTGGCTGACGATCGTGTGGGTCGTTTATCTCTTGGTTTATCTCGGCACCATCATGCGGCGTAAAGAGCCGCACATCTATGTCGCCAACTGGTTCTATCTCGCCTTCATTGTCACTATCGCCGTCCTGCACGTCACCAACAATGCCGCCGTGCCGGTGTCGCTGTTCTCGTCGAAGTCCTACGTCGTGTGGTCCGGCGTTCAGGACGCCATGGTGCAGTGGTGGTACGGCCACAACGCGGTGGGTTTCTTCCTCACCGCCGGCTTTCTCGGCATCATGTATTATTTCATCCCCAAGCGCGCCGAGCGCCCGGTCTACAGTTATCGCCTTTCGATCATTCACTTCTGGGCGCTGATCTTCCTCTATATCTGGGCCGGCCCGCATCACCTGCATTACACCGCGCTGCCGGATTGGACGCAGACGCTCGGCATGACGTTTTCGATCATGCTGTGGATGCCGTCCTGGGGCGGCATGATTAACGGCCTGATGACGCTGTCCGGCGCCTGGGACAAGCTCCGCACCGATCCGGTGCTGCGCATGATGGTGCTGTCGGTCGCCTTCTACGGCATGTCGACCTTCGAAGGGCCGGTGATGTCGATCAAGGAGGTCAATTCGCTCTCGCACTATACCGACTGGACCATCGGCCACGTCCATTCCGGCGCGCTCGGTTGGGTCGGCTTCGTATCCTTCGGCGCGATCTATTGCCTGGTGCCCTGGCTGTGGAACCGGCCGCTCTATTCGCTGCGGCTGGTGAACTGGCATTTCTGGATCGCGACCATCGGCATCGTCGTCTACATCACCTCGATGTGGGTGTCGGGAATCCTGCAGGGATTGATGTGGCGCTCCTACACCAGTCTCGGCTTCCTCGAATATTCCTTCATCGAAACCGTGCAGGCGATGCACCCGTTCTACGTAATCCGCGCGCTCGGCGGCTCGCTGTTCCTCATCGGCGCGCTGATCATGGCTTTCAACGTGTGGCGAACCATCTATCCGCCGCGTGAAGCGCCGGCGCCGGCCGCGAGCCTGGCTCCCGCAGAATAGAGGCATCGTCCGATGGCAAGTTCAACATCATCCACTTCGCTCTGGCAGAAGCACGGCATTCTCGAGCGCAACTCGATCCTGCTATTGCTCGGGATTCTGATCGTCATCGCAATCGGCGGTCTGGTCGAGGTCGTGCCGCTGTTCTATCTGCGCTCGACGATCGAGACCGCCGACGGCATGCGGCCTTATACGCCGCTCGAACTCGCCGGCCGCAACATCTATGTCAGCGAAGGCTGCTATCTTTGCCATTCGCAGATGATCCGGGCGCTGCGCGACGAGGTCGAACGTTACGGACATTATTCGCTGGCCGCGGAAAGCGAATACGACCATCCGTTCCAGTGGGGGTCCAAGCGCAACGGTCCCGACCTGGCGCGCGTCGGCGGCAAATATTCCGACGATTGGCATCGCGACCATCTGCAAAATCCGCGCGCGGTGGTCGTCGGCTCGATCATGCCGGCCTATCCGTGGCTGTTCACCACCGATCTCGACTATTCCCACATCGCCGAGGATCTGAAGGTCCAGGCCGAGCTCGGCGTGCCCTATACCGACGAGATGATCGCCAATGCCGTCGCCGACTTGCGCACGCAGGCGACGCCCGATGCGCCGGACGCCGATGCGCTCGCCAAACGCTATCCCAAAGTTCAGTCGCGCGACTTCGACGGCGATCCCAAACGCATCACCGAGGCCGACGCGCTGATCGCCTATCTGCAGATGCTGGGTACCTTGGTCGACTTCAAGCTTTACAACGACAAAGCCAATATCCGCTGAGGAGACAAAAGTGTCGCCGACCTACGCCTTCTTCTCGCATTTCGCCCAAACCTGGGGGCTCGTCTATTTCGTCGCGATTTTCGCCGCAGTGCTCGCTTACGCCCTGTGGCCGTCGCGCCAGAAGCAATTCGACGAATCCGCGCGCATTCCGCTGCGGGAGGACTGAAGGATGCAAGAGAAAACCAAGCCGGCGCGCGACAGCAAGCCGCAAGTCGGCACCACCGGCCACGAGTGGGACGGTATCCATGAGCTGAACACGCCGCTGCCGCGCTGGTGGCTGTGGCTGTTTTACGCAACGATCATTTGGGCGATCGGCTATTGGATCGTTTATCCGGCCTGGCCGCTCGTCTCGTCCTATACCAGCGGCGCTTTCAACTGGCACGCGCGCGACGCGGTGGCGAACGATCTCGCCGCGCTGTCCGCACAGCGCGGTCCGATGATGGCGAAGCTCGAAGCGGCCCCGCTGGCGGACATCGAGTCAAAGCCGGAACTACTCGACTTCGCCCGCGCGCTGGGCCGCCGCGCCTTCGCGGACAATTGCGCGCCCTGCCACGGTTCCGGTGGCGGCGGCGCCAAGGGCTATCCCAATCTTACCGACGACGATTGGCTGTGGGGCGGCACGCTCGCCGAGATCTCGCAGACGATCACGCACGGCGTTCGCTCCGGCGACGATGCTGGCCATCAGGGCTCGATGCCGGCATTCGGCCGCGACGGCATGCTCAAGCGCGACGATATCGTCGCGGTGGCCAATTATGTGCGCTCGCTGTCCGGTCTTTCGACCGCGCCGGGCACGGATCTCGCGCGCGGCGCCAAGGTCTTTGCCGACAATTGCGCGGCCTGTCACGGGCCGGACGGCAAGGGCAACAGGTCGCTCGGCTCGGCCAATCTGACCGACCAGATCTGGCTTTACGGCTCGGATACGGACGTCATCGTCGGCGGCATCTGGAACGGCCACGGCGGCGTCATGCCGGCCTGGGGCGGCAAGCTCGATCCGGTGACGATCAAGGCCTTGACGGTTTTCGTCCACACGTTCGGCGGCGGGGAGAAGTGACGGATGTGCCCCGGCTGTTCATCGGCATTCGCCATCGCGAAATCGGCCGCCGCGCAGCCGGGGCCGCCGGCATCGTCAACGCTGACCGATCTTGTCGCGGAAGCCCAGCGCACGGTTCCGATCGCGCCGGACCTGCCTGAATTCACCGACGAAGAGCCGCTCTACGCGGCGCGCCAGAAGATCTATCCGCAGAGCGTGTCGGGCACCTATCGGCGCCTGAAATGGGCGCTGCTCATCGCCGGCATGTGCATCTACTATTTCCTGCCGTTCGTGCGCTGGGATCGCGGCCCCAACGCGCCGGACCAGGCGGTGCTGATCGATTTCACCACCCGGCGTTTTTATTTCTTCTTCATCGAGATATGGCCGCAGGAAGTCTATTACCTGACCGGCCTCCTGATCATCGCAGCCATGACGCTGTTCCTGATGAATGCGCTGGCCGGGCGGATCTGGTGCGGCTATCTCTGCCCGCAGACGGTGTGGACCGATCTTTTCGTCGCGATCGAGCGCTGGATCGAGGGCGACCGGCGCGAGCACCTTTTGCGCGACCAGCAACCGTGGACCTTCGAGCGCGCAGCGCGTACGGCCTCCAAGCATTTCTGGTGGCTGATGGTCGCGTGGTGGACCGGCGGCGCCTGGGTTCTCTACTTCGCCGACGCGCCGACGCTGGTGAAAAATCTGGCGACGTTTCAGGCCCCGATCGCGGCCTATGTCGTCATCGGGCTGTTGACGTTCACGACCTATGCGCTTGCCGGCTGGATGCGCGAGCAGGTCTGCGTTTACATGTGCCCGTGGCCGCGCATTCAGGCGGCCCTGACCGACGAATACGCGCTCAACGTCACCTATCGCTACGATCGCGGCGAGCCGCGCGCTTCGCTGAAAAGGGCCGCCGCGCTGCATGCCGAGGGCAAGCCGGCCGGCGACTGCATCGAGTGTCTGCAATGCGTGCATGTCTGCCCGACCGGGGTAGATATCCGCCAGGGCCCCAATCTCGGCTGCATTCAATGCGGCCTGTGCATCGACGCCTGCGATGCGGTGATGGCGAAGATCGGGCGCCCGGCGCGGCTCATCGCCTATGACACCGATATGAACATCAAGCGCCGGCAGCAGGGCCTGCTGCCGGTCTATAGTCTCTTGCGCAGCCGCACTCTGCTTTACGCCGGGATTATTCTCTTGGTCGGCGCGGTGATGACCTTCACGCTGGCGACGCGCCGCAACGACGGCATCAGCATCATCCACGACCGCAATCCGCTCTTCGTGCGGTTGTCCGACGGCGCCGTGCGCAACGGCTACGCGATCCGCATCCTCAACAAGACCGTCGAGCCGCAAAGCTACACTCTGGCGGTCACCGGTCTTTCCGGAGCGGCGATCGAGGTGATCGGCAGCGACGGGCAATCGCAGGGTGAGCCGGTTGTCGACGTCGGCCCCGATCAAACGCGCGAGATGCGCGTCCTGGTGACGACGCATCAGCCGCTGCCGCCGGACGCCTCCATTCCGCTGACCTTCAGTATCGTTTCGACTGCCGGCGGCGCCGTCGCCAGCGCCGCCGACCATTTCATCGGACCGTGAGGAGACAGATGCGCGATCTCGATGGTGAAACGGAACGGACGCCGCGCCGCTGGACGGGGCGAGGCATGCTGCTGACGCTGGTCTGCTCTTTCGGCGTCGTGTTCATCGCCAACGGCACATTGGTTCACGAGGCGCTGTCGACGCTGAGCGGCCTCGATACCGACAGCGCCTATCAGGCCGGACAGCAATTCGAACACGAAGTCGCCCAGGCCAAGGCGCAGGACGAGCGGCACTGGAACGTCGACGCCAAAGTGACGCCGGCGCCGGACGGCGCGCGGCTCGATATCGTCGCGCGTGATGCAGCCGGGCAGCCGCTCGGCGGCCTCGACGCGTCCGCGGTGTTGGAGCGGCCGACGGACCGCCGCTTCGATCGCGAGGTCGTGCTGGTGCAGGATTCGGCCGGCCGATTTCACGGCAGCGCTGCGGTCCCCGAGGGGCAATGGGACCTCGTCATCGAATTGTCGCGCCACGGCGAGCAGCTCTTCCGCTCAATTAACCGCGTCGTCTTGCGGTGAAGAAATCTTCTGGAGTGGTCGGTGGCTGAAGCAATCGATCTTTCATCCTTCGTCGAGCACAAGGAGACCGGCCTGTCGCACATGACCTTGGCCGTGGACGGCGTCGGCTGCGCCGGTTGCATCCGCAAGATCGAAGGCGGGCTCACCAAACTGCCGGGCATTGTCGATGCCCGGCTGAATTTCACGCAGCGCCGCCTTGCCGTCGATTGGCGGGACGGCGAGATCGACGCCGCGCGGATCGTCAAGGCGCTTGTGGATATCGGCTATCAGTCTCACCC
The DNA here is from genome assembly GCA_963761185.1 of uncultured Alphaproteobacteria bacterium. GTDB lineage: Bacteria > Pseudomonadota > Alphaproteobacteria > Rhizobiales > Xanthobacteraceae > BOG-931. The sequence continues at coordinate 290,207 of CAVXFY010000009.1, read as the reverse complement.
GTTCGCGCCTGAGCGCGTCGAGGCCGACGAGAGCCGGCAAGCGAAATGGCTGCTGAAGTGCCTCGCCGTCGCCGGCTTCGCGGCGATGAACGTGATGCTGCTGTCGATTTCGGTGTGGTCCGGCAACGTCTCCGATATGACGCACGAGACGCGCGATCTGTTTCACTGGCTTTCGGCGCTGATCGCGCTGCCGGCGGCGGCTTATGCCGGGCAGCCATTCTTCCAAAGCGCTTTCCGCGCCCTGCGGACGCGGCAGCTTAATATGGATGTGCCGATCACGGTCGGCGTGGTCTTGGCGCTTGGGCTATCGGTCTACGAGACCGCGACGCATGCCGCCCATGCCTATTTCGATTCCGCGCTCATGCTCTTGTTCTTCCTGCTGTGCGGCCGCTATCTCGACCTGGCGATGCGCCGCAAGACCCGGCTGTTCGCCGGCAACCTCGCTTCGCTGAAGGCAGAATTCGCCCACCGGCTCGATGAGAACGGCGAACTGACCCGCTTGCCGGTCTCGGCGCTCGAACCGGGCGACCGCGTGCTGGTGCGGCCGGGCGAGCTCATTCCCGTCGACGGCTGCATTATCGACGGCGCCTCGGAGGTCGACGAAAGCCTGGTGACCGGCGAGACCACGCCGCGCGCCATCGGGGCCGGAGAAACGGTTTACGCGGGGAGCATCAACTGCTCCGGCGCGCTGACCGTCCGCGTCCTCGCCGCCGGCACAGGCACGCTGGTCGACGAGGTCGAGCGCCTGCTGCAAAAGGCGACGGAAGCCAAGTCACGCACCGTGCGGCTTGCCGATCGCGCGGCGCGGCTCTATGCGCCGGTGGTGCACGCCACGGCGGCGCTCACCGCGATCGGCTGGCTCATGGCCGGCGCTTCGCTGCACGACGCCATCGTCATCGCGATCGCGGTGCTGATCGTCACGTGTCCTTGCGCGATCGCGTTGGCCATTCCCGCCGTGCAAGTGGTCGCCGCCGGTCAATTGTTCCGGGCCGGCATCATTCTCAATAGCGGCGACGCCATCGAGCGGCTGGCCGAAGTCGACACGGTGATTTTCGACAAGACCGGCACGCTCACACTGCCGGATCCCGATGTCGATGCTGCGACGGTCGACCCCGATCTGCTGCGGCGCGCGGCGCGATTGGCGCTGTCGAGCCGTCATCCCTTGGCCGCGGCGCTGGCGCGCCGCGCCGACGACCGGGCGCCCTATCCCGGCGCGGTCGAAGAGCCAGGGAGGGGCGTTCGCGCCATGATCGATGGCCGTGAAGCACGCCTCGGCAGCGCGTTGTTCTGCGGCGCCGGCGAGACGGCGCCGGCGGTTGTGGCGCGGGATCGGGAAGCGTCCTTCATCTTTTTCACGCATGCCGGACAAACCGCGGCGATCCCGGTCCGGCAGACTTTGCGACCGGATGCCGTAGCGGTGACGGCGGCACTGGCCGCGCAGGGTCTCGACCTCATGATCGTTTCCGGCGATCGGCCGCAAGCGGTCGAACCGGTCGCGCGGCGGCTCGGCCTGCGGCAATGGCTGGCCGGTCTGACGCCCAAGGAGAAGATCGCCATCATCGAGCAATTGAAGTCGCAAGGCCGCCGCGTCCTCATGGTCGGCGACGGGCTCAACGACGCGCCGTCGCTCGCCGCGGCGCACGCATCGCTATCGCCGATCACCGCCGCGCATCTCGCCCAGGCGCAGGCCGATGCGCTGTTTCTCGGCGATCGCTTGATGCCGGTTTTCCGCGCCTTGACGCTGGCGCGGCGCGCCCGCGCCTTGATGCGCGAGAATCTGATGCTCGCCGTTATCTATAATGCGCTGGCGGTGCCGATCGCCATGGCGGGCTTCGTCACGCCGCTGATCGCGGCGGCGGCTATGTCGGGCTCGTCGATCCTGGTGACGCTCAATGCGCTGCGCGCGCGGCTGGGTGGTAATTTGCCGCGTGAGCCGGGGGAAGCGCAGGCGGCGACGGAGACGACGCGCGCAGCCGCTATGGCCGATGGCAGATTGGAGCTTGTGCCATGAACGTCCTCATCTATCTCGTGCCGATGGCGCTGTTGCTCGGCCTGATCGGGCTTATTTGCTTCATGTGGACGCTCAAGAGCGGCCAATACGAGGATCTCGACGGTGCTGCGGTGCGCATCCTGCCCGACGACGATATCAAGGATTAGCAAGCGGCAAGCTCACGATGACGACGCAGGCATCCTCGGGGTCGCTTTGGATGTGAAAGCCGAGATTACGGCACATCGCCAGCATCCCGGTATTCTCCTGCAGCACCTGCCCGCGCACGCATTTCAGGCCTTCGGCGCGGGCATATTCGATCATCTGCTGCATCAAGAGCCAGCCGAGCCCGTGCCCTTTCTGGTCGGAGCGGATGAGGATGGCGTATTCGCCATTGTCGAAGTTGGCGTCGGCATGGATGCGCACCACACCGAGCATTTCCCCGCTCGCTTCGTCGATGGCAAGGAACGCCATGGCGCGCGCATAGTCGATCTGGGTAAAGCGCGCGACGAACATGTGGCTGAATTCCTTCACCGGCGCGAAGAAGCGCAGCCGCAAATCCTGCTGCGTCACTTTGGCGAAGAACGGCCCGTAGAGCGGCTCGTCTTCCGGCCGCACCGGGCGCACCAGAAGCGCCGCGCCGTCCGGCAGCGCGACATGCCGCTCCCATTCCTTCGGGTAAGGCCGAATGGCGAAGCGCGGATGGCCGGAAGGGCCGCGGCGGTGCTCGACGGGAGCGACAGAGACGCGGGCGTCCACTGCGATGACGCCGGTTTCGTCGGCGAGAACCGGATTGAGATCGATCTCGCGAATTTCCGGGACATCGGCCGCAAGCTGCGCCAGCTTGACCAGAAGCAGCGCGATGGCCTGTTCGTCCGCCGCCGGCACGTTGCGATAGGCCTTGAGGATGCGCGAGACGCGGGTGCGTGCAATCAGGCCGCGGGCGAGATCGAGGTCGAGCGGCGGCAGCGCCAGCGCCTTGTCGTTGATTACTTCGACTGCGGTGCCGCCCTGGCCGAACACTATGACGGGACCGAAGGTCGGGTCGTCGGCGAGCCCAACGACGAGTTCGCGCGCCTTCGGCCGCACGATCATGGGAAAAACCGTGATGCCGGTGATGCGCGCGTCGGGTTTTGCCTCGCGCGCGCGCCGCAAAATGTCCGACGCCGCTTCGCGCACGGCCTTTTCGCTGGTGAGGTTGAGCCGCACGCCGCCGACTTCGGATTTGTGCACGATGTCGGGCGACAGAATCTTGAGGACGACGGAATTGCCTTCGACCAAGTGGGGTTTCGCCGCCGCAACCGCCTCCTCGGCATCGCGGGCCAAAGCCGCCGGAGTAATCGCGATGCCGTAGGCCGAGAAAAGGCGCGTCATCTCGATCGGATCGAGCCAGGTTCGCCGATCGCGCAATGCGGCATCGATGATCGGGCGCACTACGGCGGTGTCCGGTGAAAAGTCCTCCGGCAAGCTCGGCGGCGTCGCCATCAGCAAATCGCGCAATTCCCGGTAATGCACGAGATGCATGAAGCCCTGCACCGCGTCGGTCTCGGTCGCGTAGGTCGGGATGCCGGCCGCGTCGAATGTCTCTGACGTCGGCCCACTGGCGCCGATCCACACCGCGAAGACCGGCTTGGCCACGGCGTGCTTGTTGCGATGCTGTTCCGTCACGGCGACGACCGCTTTCGCTGCGTCCGCGGGCGAGGCCAAAGCCGTCGGCACATTCATCACTAGGACGGCGTCGTTGGCGGGGTCGTCGAGCAGGTGCCGTAGCGCCGTGGCATATCGCGCGTCGTCGGCGTCGCCGGCGATATCGACCGGATTGGCGTGCGACCAGATCGGCGGCAGCGCCGCGTCGAGCTGTTGCATCGTGCCGGGCGAAATATTGGCGAGCTCGCCGGAAAAATCGGCGAGGCGATCCACCGCGAGCACGCCGACGCCGCCGCCATTGGTCAAGATCGCCAGCCGTTTGCCGAAGAGCCTGGTCCGGTGTCCGAGCGTTTCGGCGGCGGCGAACAATTCGTCGAGATCGAGCACGCGCAGCAGGCCGGCACGGCGGAACGCCGCATCATACACCGCATCCGATCCGGCAAGCGCGCCGGTATGCGTCATGGCCGCCCTGGCGCCCTGCGCATGGCGGCCGGTCTTGATGACGAGAACCGGCTTGGCGCGCGCCGCGGCGCGTGCCGCCGACATGAATTTGCGCGCGTCCGTGATCGATTCGACATAGAGCAGGATCGCGCGCGTCGCGCGGTCCATGGCGAAGTAATCGAGAAGGTCGGCAATGTCGACATCGATGCTGTCGCCGATGGACACCACGGCCGAAAATCCGATGTCGCGAACCGAGGCCCATTCCACGAGCCCGGTGGCGATGGCGCCCGACTGCGAGATCAGCGCGAGATCGCCCGGCCGCGGCATTGAAGCGGCAAAGCTGGCATTGAACTTGACGCCCGGAACCTGCATGCCGAGGCAATTGGGTCCGACGAGCCGCATCCCGGCCGCGCGCGCAATGCTCTCGCATTGAGCGGCAAGCGAACCGGGTCCGTGTCCGAGGCCCGCCGTGAGAATAATGCAGGCGGCGGTGCCTTTCGCAGCGGCAGCCGCGACAACGCCGGGAACGGCGGCAGGCGGCGCCGCGATTACGGCAATATCGGGCGTGCCCGCGAGCCGGTCGTAGCTCTCGACGGCGGCAATTCCATCGATCGCACCGTAATTGGGATTGACGAGATGGATGTCGCCGGAAAAGGCGCCGCGCTGCAAATTTCTCAACACCGCGCGGCCGGTCGATTTTTCCCGAGGGCTGGCGCCGACGACAGCGACCGAGCGCGGCGCGAACAATGTGTTCAGTCGATAGGTCGACATTCTTCCTCTCGAACCGATTCTTATGTCACCGCCGTCGCCGCGGGACACGATACCGGCTTGCCGTGACACGCGCGGGAATGCTGCCCTAGGAATTTGGCCCGCGTGTGAAGGTCGTCATCCTATAGAGGCCGCCGAAGAACGATTGCGCCCGCATTTGAACGGCGCCCGCCGGCGTCCATGTAGCCACGCCGTCGCGCCAAAGGTCGAGCGCAAACGGCTCGAGCGTCGCAAGAACCAGGCGCCACAGATAACGCAGCGGATGCCACCATCGCGGCCGGGCATAGTCCACAATGACGATCTTACCTCCGGGCTTCACCACGCGAAACGCTTCCCGCAGCGTTTCGCGGCGAACGTCAGCCGGCTGTTCGTGTAAAAGAAAGAACAACAGAATCTGATCGTAGGCGCCGCTCGGCAGGCTGCAGATCCGCGGAGTTCATCGCGAGGAGCCGCGTGCGGGTTCCGCCCGGCAACTTCCTACGCAGATTTTGCAGTTGAATGGGCAGCACATCGACGACGTCGAGCGTGCCGCCTCCCGCCGCGGTCCGGCGCGCCAAGTGGACGGTGAGGTCGCCGTAAGCGCAGGCCACTTGCAGCGTGGCTTGGGGCGCTGCCGCGTCCAATTGCGCCAAAGCGGCGTCGCGGAGCTGCCCGTAATTGTCCCCACAAGATCGCGTTGACCAGCCATTGCCGCTCGAAGAATTTTACGGCGCGCGGATGAATGTAGGTCCACCAGTAATAGGTCCGCAGATAATCCGGCGCGGCGCCAAAGCCGGTCGCCGGGCGGGGCCGTGCAAGTTCGGCGGACAGGTTATCACCGAGCTGCGCCAGAGCAGGCAGAGTAGGCGAATAGGTTTCGGTCATGGCGGACGCCGTTCGGCCTTTGTCGTGAAAGATTTTGAGGGATTTTGGGTTTTGGGAGGAGATTGGTCCGGTGCGGCTTCGGGAAGCCGCACCGGATGCCGGGTCATGAGCGCCCCGACCGTGGCCGTCCATCGCGTTTAACGCGATGGTGCCGGCTCTATCAGGCCACCGCCCAGCGCAGCACCGGGGTGTGCTGCACGGCGGCAAGCTTGCTCACCAAACCGTCCAGCCCGAAGACATGGCCGGCGCGCTTGGCAATCAGATAGATGAGAACGCCGGCATAGACGATGTGATAATCGACCAGATAATTGTTGACGTTCTCGATGTAGGGATAGTCCATATGCGCGGTCCAATAAAGCAGCATCAGCATGACCGCGAACGGAGCGCTAACGCGCACCAGCAGGCCGGAGATCAGGGACAGGCCGATCAAGAGGTGCCCGTATTCGACGAAGAATGTCAGCGTCGGCACGATCGCCGGGTTCGTGAACGGCTCGTAGACGTCGTGAAACGTCTTGACGTGGCTCAAGAACCCGAGGACAAATTTGTCGTCGCCGAAATGATGGATGCCTGCCCAGAGAAAGGTCCAGCCCATGGTCAAGCGGAAGAATAAGATAAAGACCTGATCTGCATTTGAGTTCGATTTATCCTGCGACATCTGATTGTTCCTTGAATGAGGCGTAGAACGAGCCTGAATGACGTGGGAAAGGTATTGCGCCTGCAGGGGGTCGGCTTTGCGCTAGATCAACAAAATTACGGCCCTAAAAAGCTTTATTTTGGCTCGGAAGGCCGGATCTGTGGCCTGCCGCGACCATCGTCTCGGTGAGAAGTCGCGATGCAAAGCGCTACGGCGGCTGATTGCCGCGGGCGGCCGGGATCCCCGACCACAGCACTCTACGCCGACGTTATTTGCCTTTTTGGTCGGCACGTTTCAGTGCGGCTAATCTAAAGAATGTGCGTCTTTCGTAGGCCACATAGCCAGGGGCAACGAGCGGATCGTATTTGTTCTCGCCGGGCATGCCCTCAAAGCTTGCCCAATAGAGCAAGACGAAAATGCCGATGACGGTCGGCACCAGGAAGAGCCACCACCCGCTGCGGCCGGTGTCGTGAAGCCGGCGGACCATCACTGCGAGGCTCGGCAACAGCATCACGATCGTGAAGAGGGTGTTCAGCGGCGACAGGCCAGGATGGTAGACGAAAATCGCCGCATCCAAAATCTCTGCGACGATTGACCCAAGGAATGCGAACAGGATCCAATACCAGAACTCCGAACGGCCGGCGCGTCCGAAAAAGTTCGCGTAATTCCTAAATCCCGATCCGATCGCCTGACCGAAACCCATGACTGAAACCTACGACCGCCGCCTTTGAATGACGAGATTGTTGCAGTTTCGAATGACAGGATTGTTGCAATGAAAGTTATGCGCACTGCATTCGGCGGGCATTGACGTAAATCAAGCCGCGGTGGCCGCGCCGCGCGGTTATTTATCGGCGGCCGCTAAGCGCGCCACGCAGCAGGCTCGCATAGGCTCGCGATGCGAGGCCCTTCGGCTTCTCCAGCCCCATGCGCGCGAGGCAATCGTTATGGTCCGCGCCGGACGTGAGGCCGCGTATGAAGAGCGCCGCCAACGCGGCGAGTGAGGCCGATTTCAGCATTTCGAGCGCCGGGATAAGTCGCTGTTCGACATCGGTAAAGTCGGTGCCGAAGGGAAATTGCGGCAACAGCCCGGCATCGGCCGCGGGCTGCAACGCCCGCGCCACGGCGTCCGGCGTGTTGTCGCGCGCCGATCTCGGCAATTCGTAGGAGCGTTCAATCTTGCCGGCATCCTTGGCTTGGCGCAGCAATTCATCCTGGAAACGCGAGTCCGTGATCTGCGAGCATCGCGGCGATCACTTCGCGGTCGCTTTTGCCGCGGATATCGGCGATGCCGTATTCCGTCACGATCATGTCGCGCAGGTGTCGCGGGATCGTCGTGTGGCCGTAGCGCCAGCGGATGTTCGACTGCGTCTTGCCTTTCGCCGTGCGGGTCGCGTTCAGCACGATCGCCGAGCGCGCGCCCTCGAGCGCGAACCCTTGCGCAATGAAATTATATTGGCCGCCGACGCCGCTGACGACGCGGCCGTCCTCCAAGCCGTCCGAAATCACGTCGCCGAGCATTGTCGCCATCATGGCGTTGTTGAGGAAGCGCGCCTTGACGCGGGCGCGGCGTTTTTCGTCCTCGTCGTGATAAAGCTCGTTGACGATAGGAAATCGACGTCATGCCGAATTTGCGCGGCAGTCTCCGGCGGCATTTCGCGCAGCGCGCGATAGAAGGCGCGTGAGCCGACGAAAAAGCCGCCATGCAGCACGACGCCGTCGACTTCGCGCTTGAGGATGCCGGCAGCGGTAGAGATCGAGCATGCCCTCGACGAACAATTCCGAGCAGCCATAAAGGCCGATGTCGAAGGGCTCCGTGCACACTTCGGAATCGTCCGGCCGGCTGATAGCCGAGACGCGACAGCAATTTGCAATATTCGGCATTTTGCTTCTGCCGCAGCACCAGGCCCTGCGCGACCGCGTCGCCCAGCGAGCCGATGCCGATCTGCAGCGTGCCGCCGTCCGGCACGGTACTCGCCGCATGGAGCCCCGCCGCATAATCGGCGAGCGACACTGGCTCGCGCGGCGGCGCGAACAGCGGAAAGTCCGTCTTCGGCGCCGTCGAGCAGAAGATCGAATTCGTTCGCCGCGACCGATCGCGTCACCGCGCATGAACGGCAATTCCGAATTGGTCTGCCCGCAAAACATAAAATCGGCACTGCCCTCGCGGCGCAGCTTCAACAGATCGCAGGTCAGATCGGGATTGCAGCTCAGACTGTAGGGCCGCGCCGTCTCCGCGGCGCGATGCGCCACCAATTGGCCGACGACATTGACGCCGCGGTCGAGCACATAGCGCAAAGCATGCGTATAGTTCGCGGAAATATAATGCTGCTGCGCATAGAGCGAGTCGAGCCACTGGCCGGCTTCGAAGAAGAATTCATTGATTTCGATATTGGCCGGGACGCTGCCTTTGCGGATCGCCGTCGCGTAATGCAGCGCCGGATACCCGGCAAAGACGCGCTGTGCGATCGGATCGAGAAAACGCCGCTCCAATTCGTTTTTCGCGCGCGGCGCTTCGAGCGTCAGCGCGGTGAAGATGGTGAGCTTGAGCGAAGGATCGGCTGAGGCTTTGTCGTAGAGCGCATTGGCGATGTGGTTTGCCTTGCCGAGCCCGAGCGGCAAGGCAAGCACGATTTTCTTGCCGACCCTTTCGACGATGGCGTCGGCAAGCCGCGCCGGATCGTCGAATGTCGCCGGCCCCGCACCGCTATGCATCATTTCAGGTTGTCCCAGCCCGGATCGGGCTGAAAGCGCGGCCCGTATTTCTCCGCGAGCCGTTTCAGCGTGTCGCGCACGTCGGCTGTGCCGCGCGTTCGCGCGTAGTGCATCGGCCCGCCGCGGAACGGCGCGAAACCGGTGGCGAAGATCATGGCGCCGTCGACGATCTTCTCGTCGGCGACGATGCCCTCGCGCAGGCAGGTGACGCAGACATCGAGCATCGGCAGCACCATGCGGTCGATTGCATCGGGCGGCGCCGGGGCGCCGGCGTGGCCCTTCACCGCGTGGCCGTCCTTCCAGTCGTAGAGGCCCTTGCCGGTCTTCTTGCCGAGCTCGCCCTTGCGGACTTTGTCCTGCAGCCATTGCGGCGCCTCGGGCATGTCGCGGTTGAGGCTGGTCTTGAGCATCTCGGCGACATGCAGGCAGATATCGAGGCCGACCTCGTCGGCGAGTTCGATCGGCCCCATCGGCATGCCGAAATTCTCAGCGGCCTTGTCGATGCTCTCTTTGCTCACGCCGGAATCGAGCAACACCAGAGCTTCGAGCAGGTAAGGCGTCAGCGCGCGGTTGACGAGGAACCCCGGCGCGCTCTTGACCGGCGCTGGGAGGCGGTCGATGCGGCCGAGGAACGCGCGTGCATCGCTGAGCACGTCGGCCGCGACCTGGTCATGGCTGACCACCTCGACCAGCTGCATGCGCGAGACCGGATTGAAGAAATGAATGCCGACCAGCCGTTCCGGTTTCGGCAGCCCTTCGCGCAACTGCTCGAGCGGAATGCTCGACGTGTTGGTGGCAAGGATGGCGTCGGGCTTCATCTTCGGTTCGATGCCGACGAAAATCTTGCGCTTGAGATCGAGGACTTCCGGCACCGCTTCGATGATGAGATCGGCGGACGCGACGCCTTCGCCCTTCAAGTCGGGAATCAGGCGGTCGAGCGAATCGCGAACCCGGCGGCGGTCGTCGCGGCCGATCTTGCCGAACAGATCGGCGGCGCGCTTGATCGCGCCCGCGATCGGCTGGGGCTTGGTATCGCCGAGGCTGACGACAAAGCCGTGCCAGGCGCACCAGGCGGCGATGTCGCCGCCCATGGCGCCGGCGCCGATGACGTGAACGCGTTTGCCGTCCCATTTGCCGTCGGCCAGGCTCTTGAGATTTTCCCGCAGGAAAAACACGCGCACCAGATTTTGCGCGGTCGAGGTGACGAGCAGCTTGGCGAAGGATTTCACCTCCGCCTTCTGCATCGCCTCCGGATTGCCGCCGTGCGTCTCCCACAGATCGATCAGCGCATAGGGCGCCGGATAATTCTCATGCGGCGCTTTCTTCTCGGCTTCGCTGCGCATGCGCGAGGCGAGGAGGCCGCGCGCGGGTCCGAGATTCATTAGCCTGCCGAGCAGATCCTGTTTGGCCGGCTTCCATTCGCCGGCGACCGCCGAGCGCACGGCGGCGCGCACATGGCGCTCCTGCGTCACCGCGTCGACCAGGCCAAGCCGTTTCGCCGCGCGGGCGCGCTCGGTCTTGCCGGTCAGCATCATGGTCATGGCCTGCGCCGGATTGATCAGGCCGGTCAGGCGGAACGTGCCGCCGAGGCCGGGATGCAGGCCGAGCAGGATTTCGGGAAAGCCGAAACTCGCGCTGTCGATGGCGAGGCGGTAGTCGCAGGCCAGTGCGACTTCCAGCCCGCCGCCGAGGCAATAGCCGTGGACGACCGCAATCGTCGGCAGCGGCAGCCGGTCAAGGCGATCGAGCACCGCGTGGCCGCGCGTGAGCAGCGCCTCGATTGGTGCTGAGTCGGTGACGCCGGGGAATTGCGTGATGTCGGCGCCGGCGATGAAACCGCTCGCCTTGCCCGAGCGGATCACCAAGCCGCGCGGCCGGTCGCGCTCGAGCTTTTCCAGAACGCCGTCGAGCTCGGTGAGGACGGCTTCCGACAGCGTATTGGCGCTAGAATCCTTTTTGTCGAACAACAGCCAGGCGATCCCGTCTTCGTCGGTGCGTAGACGCCAATTTGCCCAGGGACCGGGCTCCTGCTGCGTTTCGCCGACCGCGAACGGGCCGAGCTCGAGGTCGCGTTTCCCGAGGACAGCCATGGTCGGCTTGGGGGCGGGTAAAGTTTTCATGCGCGCCCCCTAGATCGCTTCGATCAGCATCGCGCCGCCTTGGCCGCCGCCGATACATTCGGTGGCGATGCCGCGCTTATAGCCGAGCCGCTTCATGGCATTGACCAGATGCAGCACGATGCGGTTGCCGCTGGCGCCGACCGGATGGCCGACGCCGATGGCGCCGCCGTCGACATTGAGCCGGTCGCGCGGAATTTTGCCGGCAGCGCCGTCAAGGCCGAGCGCGTCGCGGCAGAACTCGTCATCCTCCCAGGCGGCGAGGCAGCCGAGCACTTGGGCGGCGAAAGCCTCATTGAGCTCCCACAATTCGATGTCGTTGAGCGCGAGCTGATGGCGTTTCAGAATCGCGGTCGAGCAATAGACCGGACCAAGCCCCATGATGGAGGGATCGAGCGCCGACCATTCGCTGTCGACAATCACCGCTTTCGGCGTGAGCTTGTGCTCTCGCATCGCATCTTCCGACGCCAGGATCACCCATGACGCGCCGTCGGTGATTTGCGAACTGTTGCCGGGCGTGACCTTGCCCCACGGCCGTTCGAAGGCGGGCTTGAGCTCGGCGAGCGCGTCAGCCGAGCTGTCGGGCCGCACGCCGTCGTCGTGATCGAACACGGTGCCGTCGCGGGCGAAGGCCGGCTCGACTTCACCCGCCAAGTAGCCGTTCTTCTGCGCCGCCGCCAAAAGTTGCTGGCTCTCAGCGGCATATTCATCGGCCTGCCGCCGCGTAATGTGAAACAGATGCCCGACCAGCTCCGCGGTCTGGCCCATATTCAGCTCGGTGATGGGATCGGTGAGCCCGCGTTCGAGCCCGATTACCGGCGTGAGCATCGAGGGGCGAAAGCCGAGAAACGCCGAGAGTTTGGCGCCCAGGCCGCGGGCGGCGAACAGCCGCGCGTACCATTTGACCGCGTTGCGGTTGAATACGAGCGGCGCGTGGCTCAGCGCCTCGGCGCCGCCGGCGAGCACCAGATCGCTGACGCCTTCGCGGATATAGCGACAGGCGGTGTCGATCGACTGCATGCCCGAGCCGCAATTGATCTGCACGGTGAACGCCGTCATCGCTTCGCCCATGCCGAGCCGCAAGGCGGCGACGCGGGCAGGATTCATCTCATCGGCGATGACATTGACGCAGCCGAGAATGACCTGATCGAACGCGTCCGGCGCGAACGGCTGCCGCAGCAATAGCGGCCGGCCGCATTGCACGGCGAGATCGACCGGTGTGAACGGCCCCGGCTGGCCGCGCGCCTTGATGAAGGGCGTGCGGCTGCCGTCGACGATATAGACCGGGCGCCGCGCTATTCCGCCGCCACCGGCCGGGTTTGAGATGTCGCTTGCGATGACACAGCTCCCTTGCTCGCGGCGCCACGGGCCGTCAGTTCCTCGGGCGCGAAATCGTTGACCGCGATCGCGGCGGCGGCCGCTTCGGCCGCCGCTTTGAGTTTCGTCGCTTCGTCCGCGGTGATGGTGCCTTGCTTGACCGCCTGATCGATATCGCGCACGCGCGCCGCATGCATGCGGTCGCGGATCGGCTGGACGTCGACGGTCATGGCGAAGGCACGCTCGACCAACGCGATGCCGTTGCTGCCGTCCATCTCGGTCGGATGAAACAAATCGACCGTCAGGCGATCGCGCGCCGCCGACGGATTGGTGATGATGTCCGCGCATTTGTCGGTGACATGATCCGACGGACCGCGGCGATGCCGGCCGAACGGCTGAATGAAGAAGCGCAACAGCCAGGCGACCGGCCGCACCGGGAAATTGCCGAGGATCTCATCGAAGCGCGTCTCGATGGTTGCGAAGCTCGACTCCAGGCAATATTCCAAAAGCGGGAAATCGTCCTCTTGGCGGCCTTCGTCATTCCAGCGCTTGAGCGCCGCGCTCGACAGATAAAGCTCCGACAGAATATCGCCGAAGCGGGCAGAGACCATTTCCTTGCGTTTCAACGCGCCGCCGAGCGTCAACAAGGACACGTCCACAGCGAGCGCGAAGGCCGCCGCGTAACGGCCGAGCTGCTTGTAGAACGGCGTTGCGGCGCCCGCGTCCGGCGCCGGCGCGAATACGCCACCGCTCCAGGCGCGGCCGATGGCGCGGCGCGCATTGGCGATGCTATGGCCGACATGGCCCCAGAATGCCTGGTCGAAGGCGTCGAGGCCGCGGTCACGATCGCTGTCTTCCAGCGCCATCATTTCTTTGAGCAGATAAGGATGACAGCGGATCACGCCCTGGCCGAATTGGATAAGCGCACGGGTGACGATATTGGCGCCTTCTACCGTGATGGCGATCGGCACGCCGCGATAAAGGCTGCCGAGATAATTCAGCGGGCCTTCGATGATGCCCTTGCCGCCATGGACGTCCATTGCGTCGTTGACGGCGACCCGCATGCGGTCGGTCGCCTGCGATTTTATGATGGCGGTGACGACGGCCGGATGATGCCCGTCATCGAGCGCCGCACACGTCATGCGGCGCGCGGCATCGAGCAGATAGGCGGTCGCGGCAATGCGGCCGAGCCGCTCTTGCACCGCCTCGAATTTCGAAATTGGGACGTGGAACTGCTCGCGGATGCGCGCATAGGCGCCGGTGATGTCGGCGGAGAAGGCTGCGCCCGCCGACGACAAAGACGGCAGCGAAATGCCGCGTCCGGCCGCCAGCGCGCTCATCAGCATTTTCCAGCCCTTGCCGACCTGATCGACGCCGCCGATGACATTGTCCATCGGAATGAAGACGTCGTGCCCCCAATTCGGTCCGTTCTGGAACACATGCATGGCCGGCAGATGACGGCGCCCGATGCTGATACCGGGCAGATGCGTCGGCACCAAAGCGAGCGTGATGCCGATATCGTCGCGCTGGCCGATCAGGTGGTCGGGATCGTGCAGCTTGAACGCCAGTCCGAGCACGGTCGCGATCGGCCCGAGCGTGATGTAGCGCTTGTGCCAGTTCAGGCGGATGCCGAGAACGTCCTGGCCGTCATAAGTGCCGCGGCAGACGACGCCGGAATCGATCATGGAGGCGGCGTCCGATCCCGCTTCCGGGCTGGTCAGGCCGAAGCACGGGATTTCCTCTCCGCGCGCCAGCCGCGGTAGCCAATAATCCTGCTGCGCTTTGGTGCCGAATTGCAGCAACAACTCGCCGGGGCCGAGCGAGTTCGGCACCATCGCCGTGCAGGCGCAGCAGATCGACCGCGTCGAGAGTTTGCGGATGACTTCCGAATGCGCATAGGCGGAAAAGCCCAAGCCGCCATAGGCCTTCGGAATGATCATCGCGAAGAATTTTTTGCTTTTCAGAAAGTCCCAGACTTCGGGCGGCAGGTCGTGCCATTCCCAATTGATCTTCCAGTCGTTGAGCATGCGGCACAGGTCTTCGACCGGGCCGTCGAGGAATTGCTGCTCTTCCTCGGACAGTTTCGCAGGTGCGAAGGCGAGGAGCTTCCTCCAATCCGGATTGCCGGTGAACAGATCGGCGTCCCACCAGACGTCGCCCGCCTCGATGGCTTCGCGCTCGGTGTCGGAGAGCCGCGGCAGCGCATGCTGCGCCATCCGAAAGATCGGTTTGGTGATCCAATCCCGCCGAAAACTTGAGGGCATGGGTGCATTCCCCCGGCTGTGATTCTTCGCAAGTGGTGAGACTATAGAAGCCTCGCGGCTAAGTGTTACAATTTCCGTTACATTTCCCGGGCTGACCGGCCCAGCAAAAACATGGTGATCGGACGGTTAGGCCACCAGAGAGACCGATCCCGGGAATAGGCAGGATTTCGCCCATGTTCGCTCAGCTCGAAAAATACCTCAGCGACAAGATCGTGGACTACATATCGCAGCCGACCGGGCGTTATGCACCGTTTTATGCGCCCGATCCCGAGATCGTCCGCAAGGCGCTCGAGCCCGGCGACATTCTCCTGGTCGAGGGCAATAGCCGGCTGTCCGCCACCATCAAATACCTGACGCAATCGACCTGGTCGCATGCCGCCCTTTATGTCGGCGAACGGCCGGGCGACGTGGCGCCAAACGGCGAGCCCAACCTGTTCCTCGAAGCCGAGGCCGATACCGGCGTCGTCACCGTGCCGCTGTCGAAATATGTCCGCTTCAACACCCGGATTTGCCGCCCGGTCGGCCTCGACGAGACGAGCACGAAGCAAGTCATCGACTACGCGCTGGCCCGGATCGGCACGCAATATGACTCACGGCGCATCGTCGATCTGGCGCGCTATCTGTTTCCTTATCCGCCCGTGCCGGTCTGGTTTCGCCGCCGCATGTTGTCGATCGGCTCCGGCGACCCGACACGCGCCATCTGCTCCACCTTGATCGCGCAAGCCTTCGCGTCGATCCATTATCCGATCCTGCCGGAACGCGCCGCGATCAACGGCAAGACCTATGCGCTGGCGCCCTATGTGCAGAGCGAAATCGATCACATCCGCACCTACGGCCTCTACACGCCGCGCGATTTCGACGTGTCGCCGTTTTTCGCCATCGTCAAGCCGACGCTCGCCGCCGGCTTCGACTATCGCACCGTGCAATGGGATCCGCCCGGCTTGACGGACGGGGAGCTTACTAAAGCGAAAGTGGTGCCTAGGCTGAACTGAGCTCGCCGAACTACGGCCAACAATCTCCTGCACGCCAAGTATCGACAATTATCAGGAGAACAGCGGCGGCGAGTAAGATAGCCGCAAATCGCCAATACTTTGTTTTTAGAAGTACCCAGGAAATTACGAAAGCGGTCACGGTGAGAGCCGCCATTACGGTCGTGTCTGTGACGTATGTGTGAAAACTGCTGTACAGCCAACACTTCTGATAATGATGGACTTCAATAAGTTCTTTGACCCCCTGCAGATCTGTGAGGGCCAGCAACATGATTGCGGCATAGAAGCCCAAAACCCAGTTGGCGATAGACAGAATTCGTTTGCCGCTCATCTGCCACCAGCGTTGTGTGAGTCCAGCGATCACTCCGGCGTCACCGCTTGCGGATGGCCGGAGGCGTCGACCTTGACATAGGTGAACAGGCCTTCGGTGACCTTGATCGGAATCGTGTCAGCGCCGCGGGCGCGGCGCGCCCAGCTTTCGATCTTGATGGTGATCGAGGTGTTGCCGGTCTTGGAAACGCTGGCGTAGCAGGACACTTCGTCGCCAACATAGACCGGACGATGAAAGACCATCGCGGTGATGGCGATGGTGACGACGCGGCCGCCGGCATGTCGGGTCGCGATCGTGGCCCCGGAAAGGTCCATCTGGCACAACAGCCAGCCGCCGAAAATGTCGCCGTGCGGATTGGTGTCGGCGGGCATGGCGATGGTGCGGATGGCGGGCTCGAAGGCGGGGGGAAGCTCCGGAGCATCCGGCGCTTTCACGGAGGCGTCGTCAGTCACGGCCATGGGTGATTGTCCAATCTGGTTTCGCTGGTCCGGCCCATTTCATAACCCGATCGGGCGTTAGATGATATTCATTTGAGACGGCGCTGGCGTCAGCGCCAAGTCATCATTGATTGCGCGTCCACCATTTTGCCTGAGAGGAATTCGAACTCAAGGATGCGAAGCACCGCCGAAAGCGGCGGCCCTTCGGGCCGTCCTTGAGTTCGAATTCCTCTCAGGCAGCGTGTGGGCGTGCAAACAATGGGTAGATTTGCCTCGATGGCAGTTTCATAGGTGCTGAGCCGGCCACGCATTTGACACAGCCCTGCACCCCCCTAGACTTCCCCAAAGCGACCGCAGCATCAGAACGCGGCGTTTATTGATGGCCGGGGGGAGAGATGACCAAGGTTTGCGCTGGGTGGCGGCTCATCGTGGTCCTGTATTTCACGTGTATTTTTGTGACCGGCATAGCCGCCGGTGCGCGGGCCGACGAGCAATATCCCAACCGCACGATCACCCTGGTGGTGCCCTTCGCCGCGGGCGGACCGACCGACATCCTCGCCCGCGTTGTTGCGCAATTCATCAGTCCGCTGCTCGGCCAGCAGGTTGCCGTCGACGACGTGACCGGGGCCGGCGGCACGATCGGCGCAACGCGCGTGGCGCGCGCCGCACCCGACGGCTACACGATGGTGATGGGCAATCTCGGCACGCACGCCGCGAGTCTCGGCATCTATAAGGATCTGCCCTACGACCCGCGCACCGATTTCGAGCCGGTGATCCTGGTGGCGTCGACGCCGATGGTGCTGGTGACGCGAAAGACGCTGCCGGTGCACACGCTCAACGACGTCATCGCCTATGACAAGGCCAACAAGGGCAAGACCACGATGGGCTCGGCCGGTGTCGGCTCGATCTCGCATCTGACGCTGCTTCTGTTCAATCACCTGACCGGCGCTGACGTCGTTCACGTGCCCTATCGCGGTCTCTCCGAAGCGAGCAACGATCTCCTCGGCGGCCAGATCGATACGCTGTTCGATCAGGTCGTCACGGCGACGCCACATATCCTCAATGACAGCGAAAACGCCATTGTGGTAACGATCCCGCAGCGCGCGCCGTCGATTCCCAAAGTGCCGTCGGCCAACGAAGCCGGCTGGCCCGATCTGCAGACCGTGGCCTGGACCGCTTTGTTCGTGCCCAAGGGGACGCCGGCGCCGATCGTCGCGCGCATCAACGCGGCCGTGCAGAAGGCGCTGGAAGATCCGGCGACCAGCAAGCGGCTTGCCGAACTCGGCGCCGACATTCCGCCGCCGGAGGAGCGCACGCCGCAAGCGCTCAGCCATCTGGTCAAGGCCGAAGTCGATAAATGGGTGCCACTGATCAAAAGCAGCGGCATGGCTGCGCAGTGAAAATGGCCGCGCAGTAAGATCCGTGAAACTTACCCCCGAAGAACAGGCGATGCTTGCGGGCGAATTCGGCCCGTTCCGCCAATGGGCGATCGAGCATCAGATCAAGGTTGGAACTTATCTCGGCGCCGCGGACTTCGTTCCGGTCGGGCAGGCGCACATCATGGCCGACACGGAATCGCTCGGCGCCGCGGGCGTCGAATGGCTCGAACATCGGACCAAGCTGCCGGCAGAGTTGCGGCAGGTGCGCATCCCGACCATCACCGATCCGCGCGGCACCGATTTCGCGCATGCGGCGCAACTCAAGCAGCAAGAATGGATGCTCGATCTCGAACGCCGCGCCATCTCAGCCTTCGAGGCGTTCGGCATTCTGATGACCGATACCTGCATCAATTATCAGACCATCATGCCGCCGGTGCGCGGCGAGCACATGGCCTATGGCGACACCGGCGTGGTGATCTTCTCCAACAGCGTGTGCGGGGCGCGATCGAATTTCGAAGGCGGCCCTTCGGCCTTGAGCGCCGGTCTCACCGGGCGGACGCCGCGCTATGGCTTCCACCTCGACGAACAGCGCCAGGCGACGTTCCTCGTTGAAGTCTCGTTCACGCCGCGCGAACTGTGCGATTGGGGCGCACTGGGCGGCCTGGTCGGGCGGATCGCCGGAGATTATTCGCAGGTGCCGGCGCTCATCGGCCTCGATCACGTTCCGGGCGCCGACGAGATGAAGCATTTCGGCGCGGCACTGGCGAGCTTCGGCTCGGTCGCGCTGTTTCACATGGCCGGCATCACGCCCGAGGCGATGCGGCTCGACGATGTCGTTCCGTCCGGGCAGGAGCTGCGGACGCACGAGATCGGCGAGGCCGATATCCGCGCCTTGCTGGCGCGCTACGGCAAGGACGTCGATGCGGTCGATGTCGTCGTATTCTCGGCGCCGCAGCTCAGCCTGGTTGAAATACAAAGCCTGGCGGCGATGCTCGACGGGCGCCGCGTCGAAATCCCGCTGCTCGTGGTGACGAGTCCCGCAGGTCAAGCCCGATGCCGACCGCCTGGGGCTGACGGCGCGGATCGAGAAGGCCGGCGGCAGCGTTCTGTCCGGCATGTGCTTCTATCAAAGCTATGCGCGCGAAATCGGCGAGGCCAATGGCTGGCGGCGGCTCGCGACCAATTCGGCGAAGCTCACCAATATCCTCGGCGGCTACGGCTACAAGCCGGTGCTGGTGTCGATGGAGCAATGCGTCGCCGCGGCCTGCGCCGGCGGAAGGCTGTCCCGATGAGCGGAAAGATATTTTACGCTGCCGCGGGAATGGGCCGCAAAGTGAAGGCACCGGCTTTGGTCGCGAGCGACGGCTTTTCCGCGCGTTACGATCTCGACCGCATCCAGGGCATCTTTTCGCGCCCCGAGCACAAGCTTGCCGGCCAAAGCTATCGCGGCCGCGTTCTGGTGCTTGATGCCGCCAAGGGCGGCGTCGCCACCGCCTGGATGCTGCACGAGATGAACGCGCGCGGCGTGGTGCCGGCGGCATTGGTCCTCAACCGTGCCAATCCGATCATGGTGCAAGGCGCGGCGCTGGCGGGCTTTACGATGATCTCGGATTTCGGCCTCGATATCACCCAAGCTATTCCGAACGGCGCCGAGGTCGAGGTCGACCCGACGGCGGAACGGCCGTTTATCCGCGTGCTGTGACCGCTCGCGTCACGCGGCGCTGCTTCAAATCACTTCCTCAGTCTTATCGTCCGTCTCGCCATAGCGGCGCAGCGTCGCCGGCTTGGTCCCGGCATAGAGCCGATCGAGGCCCGGCGCGATCTTTTTGTTCTCGCGCTCGAAGAGCGAGTTGCCCGAAAGATCGCTCTCGACCAGGAACGGGCCGAATTTCTCGACGTCGAGCACCCAGACGGCCTGCGCCAGGCCGAGCTCTTCCAGCCAGTAGACGCCGGCGACGCGCTTGATGCCGCGGCCGAGCAGCGCGCCGGTGCCGTAGCCGACGGTGGTGAGATAGATCGCGTTGTTCGGCACGAACACGTCGCGATAGGTCTGCGACGTCATCCCACCTTTGCCGATGATGACGTTGCAGCCGGACAGTTTGAACCAGCCTTCGAGCCATTGCGCGAAGCGAAACGAGGCGGTCGCGGTGACGGCGCCGACGGTGTAGCTGCCGTCGGGATTGACGCTCGCCGCCGGCGAGCAATGAAAATTGGTGATGCCGAGCGCGTCCTTGCCCGCCGGAATGCCCAAGCCGTCGCCGATGGCGCGCTTATAGACGCCTTCGCGCGCGGTAAATACGCGGCCGCTGAGATAGGCGACCGAGCCGATCTCCAATTGCCGCAAATTCTCCGTGCGTGCCGGAAGATCGATGTGAACGGTTTTGAGATCGCTCATAATTCAGACTCTGGTTATTCCGCAGCTGCCGCGGCCTCGCGTTGCCACTCGACGGTCGAGCGCCGCATATAGTCGGTGAACCACATCGGATCGGTGCGGTACCTGGCATTGCCGTCAGGCGCAATGCGCGCGCAGGCGCGGCGCGACGACAGGCAGAACATGTGCACCGACATCGGCAGGCCGCCGGTGTGGCAATAGCCGACCTCGATATGGCAATCGATCACCATCGAGGAGCCGACAAAGCCCATGGCGCCCATGCCGATCGAATTGCCAATCTGCTTGAACTCGTCTTCGAGCGCGGCGATTTTCGGATCCGGATTGCGCGAGCCGACGACGCGCAGGCACGATGCCTGCTTGCCGAGCACCATGCTGGTATCCTTCGAGCCGCCTAGCCCTATGCCGACAATGGCCGGCTGGCAGGCGAGCCCGCGCTTGCCGAAACCGATCAGCGTGTCGAGATAGAACCGCTTGATGCCTTCGATGCCGTCGCCCGGAAACAGCATGCGGTAATCGGAACCGAACAGCCCGCCTTTGTGCACGGTCGTGAGTTCGATCCAATCGGCGTCGGGGTGAAACGAATATTCGATTTCCGGCGCGCCGATGCCGACATTGTTGTTGTGATCGGTGCGCCACAAGGGATGCACGCGGTTCGGCCGCAGCGGCACGGCAGTGGTGGCTCGCGCGGTGGCGCGGCGCAGCGCCGTCTCGAGTGCAACCGGGCCGCCTTCGATCTGCGCCTCGTTGCCGATCTTCACGTACCAGCGCGGCAGTCCGGTATCGCCGCACATGGCGCGGCGGTCTTCCTTGGCCGCTTCGTAGTTTTCCAGCATGGCCTTGATGACGAAGGCCGACAGATCGCCCTTTTCGGTATTGGCGCATTGCCGCAAGCCTGAGAGATAATCGTCGGGGATTTCGATGGCGGCCTTCGCCATCAGATCCTCGGCGGTGCGTTGGATGGAGGACAAGGGAATCATGTTCGCCTCTATTCGGCCGCGACCCGGTCGCGCAGGATCGTTGCGCCGGGCTTCACATGGGTAAACGTGACAGGCCGGTCGGCGATCTCGATGCCGCCATCCGCGGTTTGCCGCGCCACGGTGAAGGTCGAGGTCGCAAGCTCGCCCGGCTCCGGGAAGTCGGAGCGGAAATGCGCGCCGCGCGAATTCTCGCGCCGGAGCGCGGCCAGCGCAATGACCCGGCTGATCTCGCATAATGAGCGCAGATTCAGCCAATCGTGCCAGGTCAGATTGAAACGGCGGTCGTCACCGGCAGCGCCGGTCGCCAGAAGCTCCGTTTCGATCGCCTCGATCGCCGCGATCCCGCGCGCGATGCCGGAGCGGTCGCGCACTACGCCGACGTCGTCCCACATGGTGTCCAGCAGCTTTTCGCGCAAGCGGTTGAGATCGCCGGGCTTGCGGCCGAACGGGTGCTGCGCGCGGGCGATTTCGGCATCGAGCAGGTTCGCATCGGGCTCGCGATGCCTGGAATTCTCGGCAATCCAGCGCGCCATGACGTCGCCGGCAATGCCGCCGAACACGGTCGAATTGGCGACGCCGTTGCCGCCGAGCCGGTTGGCGCCATGCATGCCGCTCGCGTCCTCGCCGGCGACAAAAAGGCCGAAGCGCTCGGTCCGGGTCTCGACGTCGCAGATCACGCCGCCCATGAAGTAATGCGCGGTTGGCACCACTTCGACGAGACCGCCGGCGAGATCGAAGCCGCAATCGCGGCAGCGGTCCACCATGCCCTTGAATTCCTTGGCCACCCGGTCGGCGCCGAGATGGCTCATCTTGATATAGACGCCGCCGTTCTTCGTGGTGCGGCCGGCTCGCATCTCGGCATAGATGGCGCGGCTCACCACGTCGCGCGTGGCGCGTTCGAGCTTTGGGTCGTAATCGCCCATAAAGCGATGCATCGCGCCGTTGAGCAGATGGCCGCCGGAGCCGCGCAGGCCTTCTTCCAGCACGGTGCCGGTCATGCGCGTGTCGGGGCCGGCGAGCAATCCGGTCGGGTGGAATTGCACCATTTCCATGTCGCGCAGCGGCAGGCCGAGGCGGAGCGCCATCGCGAGCCCGTCCATGGTCTTGTCGCCCGACGGCGTGTGGTAGCGGTACATGGTCGGGCCGCCGCCGGTCGCCAGCAGCACGGCCTTGGCGGCGACGAAACGGAATGCGCCGGTCCTGATATCGACGAACAACACGCCGGCAATGGCGCCGTCGCCCGAAGGCAAGAGCGCCACAGCGCGGTGCTCTTCGAGGCGGCGGATCGGCCGCGCCCAGACCTGCTCCATCAGCCGGTTGATGATCTCGATGCCGGTCAGGTCGCCCTTGTGCACGGTGCGATCGAAGGTCTGGCCGGCGAAGGCCTTGCCGTGCAGCGTGCCGTCGGGATTGCGGTCGAAGAAACAGCCGATCTCGTTTTCGAGTTCGCGCACGCGCTCGATCGCGGTGGTCACCAGCGTCCAGGCCAGTTCCTGATGCGGCAGCCATTTGCCGCCCTCGATCGTGTCCATGAAATGGCGCTCGACCGAGTTGCCGGGATTGAGCGCGACGTTGTAGCCGCCTTGCACCATGCGGGTGCAGCCGCATTTGCCGAGCAGGCCTTTGCTGGCGACGATGATATCGAGATCGGGATTGGCCCTGAACGCGTGAAGCGCGGCGAACAGGCCGGCGCCGCCGGAGCCGAGGATCAAGATGTCGGTCTTGAGACGATCGATATCCATGCAAATCTCAGAACACGCGCACGAGAAAAAAGAATCCGACCAATACCGACACCGCGGCGGCGAGCGCCGCAAGCTGTTTCTGGCCGTCGCGCCAATCGAGATTTTCGATGACTAGCACGCGCAAGCCGCCGAGCAGATGCACGGTCAGCAGGAAGACGAGGCCGCCTTCGGCGAATTTGACGAGCGGCCGATCGCTAAAGCGCAGAAAGGCGTCGAGCCGCGCGCCGCCGCGGACGGCAAGACCGAGCACGAAGAAATGAATCGGCAGAAAGATCGCGAGCAATAGCCCGGAGATCCGGTGCACCATGGCGGCGAACCACAGCGCGGTGCCGCGATGCTTCAAGGCGCGCGCGATCATGTCAGTACCAGCGCAACGATGGCGTGGAAGCCGAGCATCGCCAGCAGCAGGCCGAATACGATGGCCAATCGGCCCGCTTGCCGCTCGGTGAGCGGCGACCATTCGCTCAAGATGTTACGGACGCCGATCGACGCATGAATGGAGGCTGCGGCAACGAAGAGTCCGTAGAACGCGGCCCAGGCCACGCTGCCATGGGTGCGTGACAGAATATCGGCCGCCGTCATGTCCTCCCGCGCGACATAGAAGATCACGGCAAGATGGACGAGAACCAGCGGCGCCATGATGGCGGCGGTCGAGCGCTGCCAGATATAGAGCCGCACGTTCATGGTTTGCTCACAAGCTTGATCTCGCCCTTGAGATAGGCCGCCGCCGTGCGCCGCTTGAGCCCGGCGATGCTCGCCGTTGGATTGAGCGTCTGCGGGCAAAGCTCCTGGCAGGATTGATGCGAGTGGCAGGCATGGCAGCCGCCATTCGCCGCGACCGCCTGCAGGCGCGCGGCATCGCCGGCGTCGCGCTCGTCGTTCACCAGCGTCCAGGCGCGGGTCAGCGCCGCCGGGCCGAGATAATCGGAATTCCAGCGCACCGTATCGCAGGCCGCGTAGCATACGCCGCAGTTGATGCACTCGATCGCGGCGTCGACCAAAGCACGCGCCGGCGTGTCGGGGCGGATCTGCGCGATCGGATCCTGCCGCGTCTGCGACGGCGCGAAAACACCCTTCGCCGTCTGCCATTTCTCGAAGAAGACCTGCATGTCGGTGGTCAGATCCTTGATCACCGGAAGGTTTTCGAGCGGCCCGATCTCGATGCAGCCGCCGGCGGCGACCTTCGACACGTGCGTGCGGCAGGTCCAACGCGGTCGGCCGTTGACGGTCATGGCGCAGGAGCCGCAGACCCCGACGCGGCAGGCAAAGCGGTAGGACAGTGTCGGATCGATATGGCGCTGCACGAAAGTGACAACATCGAGCACGGTCTGACTTTCGCGCTGCGGCACGGCGTAGGTCTCATAGCGCCCGTTCTGCGCGCCTCGCCACAGCGATACCGAAAGTTCCGCAGGCTTGCCGGTCATGCCGGAGACGGCCTCCCAGGTGGAGTTTATGGCCGCGCTTATGGCGCGCGTTCCGGCAAGCTTAGCAAGCGCCGCCGGACGCCAAAAGCCGAAATGGAACTGTGTTTTTTGCCGTGTCCGTCCGGCTGCGAGTGGGCAGGCCTTCACGCCAATGTCTCATTTCGAGACGCATTGGAACTTTCGCCGCGCTTTGCAGAACCCTTATTCCTAGTTAATATATCGTGAACTTCGCGCCTGCGTTGCTGCCGGAAATTCGGAATGGCGTCGGTACCTGTAAACATCCCGCGCATCGTGCCAAGGATGAGGCGGGATTTTGACTCGCCGCAGCGGGACAAGGCGAAGTTCCATCTGCTCAGCGCCGAGACCATCGACAGCAATGACGTCGACGCTTATTGCCGCGCCGCCGAAGCTTTCGAAGCCGGCCGCGCCCGCACGCCGGACTCGGTCGGCAAGGCGGTGGCGCTCTTGTTCTTCCAACCCAGCACGCGAACGCGGATCGGTTTCGAATTCGGCGACGGCCGCGCTCGGCGCGACCGCGATCGGTGTCGACGACATGTCGGCGTCGCGCTCGAATGCCAGATCCGGTGAGACGCTGGAGGATTGCGCGGCTGTCGTCTCCCGCTTCAGCGACGCCATTGTCGTTCGGCACCACGAGAGCGGGGCTGCCGCCCGCATGGCGTTAAAATCGCTCAAGCCCGTGATCAACGCCGGCGACGGCTGGAACGAGCATCCGACGCAGGCTTTGATCGATATCTTCGCGCTGCGGCGCGGGCTCGGCACGATCCGCGACAGGAGCATCGCCTTCGGCGGCGATCCGCGCGGACGGACGGTGCGGTCGCTCGCCCATTTGCTGCGCTACGAAGCGCCGCGCGAGATCGTGTTCTGCCCGCCGTCCTATTACGACATCCCGCGCGACGTGCTGGCGCTGTTCGGCGAGAGCGGTATCCGCTGCCGCCTGGTGACCGATATCAGCTACGCGCTGGCGGAGTGCGACGCCATCATGATGGCTCCTTACGACATGTCGGATATCGGCGAGGCGGCGGGGTCCGATTACGTGTCGCCGAAGACGACGCCGGACAGCCACGCCATCACGCCGGACAAGATCGAGCGGATCGGATCGCAGGCGCTGCTCTACCATCCGCTGCCGCGGCACGACGAGATCGACGCCGCCTGCGACGATCTGCCGAACGCCATGTATTTCGAACAGGTGCGCCTGTCGAAATTCATGCGCATGGCGGTGCTGGAACGGTCCCTCTCGGCGGGGTGAGTGTTCCGATTCAAACACATTTGAGACGGCGCTGGCGGCAGCGCCGAGTCTCCATTGATTGCATGCCCAGGCACGCTCAGCCGTGCAATCAATGGTTAAATCTGCCTCGGTGGCAGTTGGACATGTGCTAGCCAGGACACCCCATAATAGGGCTTCCGGTAACTGACGCCTACGAAGCGGCCTTGCGCCGCGGCATCGGTGATCCGGACATCGCGTTGCGCTTGGCGATCTCGGTAATGATCGGGTTGGCGATCACCTTGCGCACTTCGCTCGCCGGCATCGGGCGGCAAAACAGGTAGCCCTGCATCGCGTTGATGCCGAAGCGGTACATGCGCTCGAGCTGATTTTCCGTCTCCACGCCTTCCGCCACCAGTTCGATATGCAGATCGCGCGTCGTCTTGGCGATGCCGCCGATAATGGCTGCGGTGCGCGGCGAGGTGTCGATGCCCTGCGAGAATTTGCGGTCGATCTTGATCTTGGAGAACGGGAAGTCATTGAGATAGGCGAGCGACGCAAAGCCGGTGCCGAAGTCGTCGAGCGAGATGCCGATACCGTGCTCGCGCAACCGCTCGAGAGTGGAAAGAGCGGCGGCCGAATCCTCGATCAAGACGGATTCGGTGATTTCGAGGTCGAGGCGGCGCGCGGCCAACCCAGTGGCGGCCAGCGTGCCGGTGACGATTGCGACCAGGTCGGTGCTGCGGCGGAATTGCACGGCCGATAGATTGACCGCCACGCTGATATCGGCCGGCCAGTTGGTGGCTTCCCGGCACGCCGTGTCGAGGACCCAGCCGCCGATGGGGATGATGAGGCCGGTGGTCTCGGCGAGCGGAATGAATTCCATCGGGCTGATCTGGCCGAGGCTCGGATGGTTCCAGCGCAGCAAGGCTTCGCAGCAGATGGCGCGGCCGGATCGCGGATCGATGATCGGCTGATAGGCCAATTCCATCTCGTCGTTTTGCAGCGCGAATTGCAGGTCGTGTTCGAGCTGCACGCGCCTGTCGTAGCGTTCGGTGATCGCGCCGGTGTGGCGGACGATCTGCCGGCGGCCGGCCTGCTTGGCCTCATAGAGCGCGAGATCGGCGTTGCGGAACAATTCCTCCAGCGTCGCGCCGTGCCGCGGCGCGACGGCGTAGCCGATGCTGGCGCCGCACAGATGCTGGTTGATGCCGACCATGAATGGATTGGCAAACGTCGCGAAGATGCGCTCGGCCGTAAGACGCGGCCGCTGCTCGTCGTTGCAGACAACGATGGCGACGAATTCGTCGCCGCCGATCCTGGCGACTTCGTCGCCGGGACCGACGACAGACTTTATCCGCTCGCCGACCTCTTTGAGGACGATATCGCCGGTCTGGTGCCCGAACGTGTCATTGATGTCCTTGAAGCGATCGAGGTCGATCAGGATCAGTGCAACGGTCTCGCCGGATTCGGTCACGCCCGACAGCCGCTTCTCCAGGAGCTCGATCAGGGCGGTGCGGTTCCACAGATCGGTCAGCGCATCGCGGCGCGCCATCAGCTCGATCCTTGAGAACGCGGTGTGACGGGAAATGATGTTCTCGAACACCGCACGGCAGATGACGACGATGCTGAGGAAGAGCGCGCCGATGAAGATGGCGAGGACGGCGTGGACCAGGTCGAAGCGCGCTACCAGCGCGATCAGAAAGGGAAAGGCCGTGAGTGAGACCTGGCCGATGGATATGATCGGTCGGCTGGCGTTGCGCGACGAAATGCCGGCGATGTAGCCCATGACGCAGCAATTGACGAGAAGCTCGATGTCGCTGTTGGGATGGGCGAGGACGCTATAGGCGCCGGTGAAGCCGACGAGGCAGGCAAAGGCCCAGGCTCCGACCAGCGCACGGCGCTCCCACATCGCGGTCGCGACACTGTCGTCGGCGTCGTGCTGCGCCGCGCGATAGAGCACGATCGATATGGCGCGGCCGATGCTGACGGCAAGAAATCCGGCGAAAATGAAGGCATAGGTGCTGTCGCTGCTCAGCGAAAAGGTGATCGCGACGACCAGGAGCGCGGCGACCGACGCGGCAAAAATCGATTTCGGCGTCGCGTAGAGCGCATCGACCAGTTCGAAACGCAAATTCTGTTCAGGTGTCGAGACGAGCCAGCTGAAGATCGCCGTCCTGGATAATAGACGTTGCATGTCTCGTGCTCATGGCGCCCTCATTCGAAGACGCCGCCAATAAACGCCAATTGCGATTGCGGCCCGGATTGTGACGGACGTTTGCTAACAAACGGGCGTACGCAAATGGTAAAATAAACCGCTAAGCCGTCGATAAAGACTTAACAAATCGGAACCGCGCATCGCGAAACATGAGAGTTTGACGGAACTTGGGTTCTTGCGGAACTTCGGTATTCCGCGAAACTTGGGCGGCGGCTAAAGGCGCAGCCGCTGCTGTACCCCAAGCGCCGTAAGGCTGATTGCCGCGGCGAACATCAGGTAGAAGCTCGGTGCGACATTGCTGCCGGTCGCGCTGATCAGCCACGCATTAATGAAGGGCGCAAAGCCGCCGAAGATCGCGACGCAGAATGAATAGCTGACCGCGAGGCCGGTCGTGCGCATCCGCGTCGGGAAAGTGTCGGACATCAATGCGGCCAGCGGGCCCATATAGGCCGCGCCGAGCACGCCCATCGCCGCCTGAACGATCAGGAGCGTTTGCAGGGTCGGCGCTGCAGCAAGCCAGGCGAACATCGGATAGCTTACAACCAGAACGATAGCGCTCGCGAAGAGCATGATCGGTAATCGTCCGCGCCGGTCCGACAGCGTGCCGAAGATCGGCACCAAGGCGATCTGGATCGCGCCGGTGAGCAGCGTCGCCAGAAAACTCCCGGCCTGCGGCAGACCGAGCTGACGGACGGCAAAGCCGGGCATGAACAGCGTCGTATAGGTGAGAACGGTGCAGAGCACGACCGATCCGAGAGCCACCAGCATGCGCATCTTGGCGCCCGACAGCGCTTCTAGGAACGGCTTGTCGCTCTGCTGCAGCGCTTGAAACTCCACGGTCTCGTCGGCATGACGCCCGAGATAATAAGCCACCGGTCCGATCAGAAGTCCGAAGACGAATGGAATGCGCCAGCCCCAATTGTCGATTTGCTC
Source organism: uncultured Alphaproteobacteria bacterium (assembly GCA_963761185.1). Taxonomy (GTDB): domain Bacteria; phylum Pseudomonadota; class Alphaproteobacteria; order Rhizobiales; family Xanthobacteraceae; genus BOG-931. The sequence goes on along the minus strand of CAVXFY010000009.1, from coordinate 261,412 downwards.
GGTGGTGAGAATGCTTGTCAGAATGGCGCCGGAGGCAGCGGCGATAACGGTGGTCAGGCCTTGGCTGGCGAATTGCCAGCTGGCGAAAAAGCCCCGCCGTTTCGGGTCTTGTTCGGCGAGGAACGCCGTGGCGCTGCCGAAACCGCCGCCGGCGGAAATGCCTTGAATGAGGCGGGCGATGACGATCGCGATCGGGGCGAGCGGACCGATCGCCGCATAAGTCGGAATGACGGCGATGATCGCCGTGCCGAGCATCATCAAAGCGATCGTCGCCAGGAAGGCCGACTTGCGGCCGTGACGATCGGCGAATGCGCCGAGCAGGATCGCGCCAAGCGGCCGGATGAAGAAGGTGATGCCGAATGTCGCCAAGGCGATGAGAAGCGACTCCAGATCGGACTTCGACGGAAAGAACAGCCTGGCGATGGTCGTGGCGAAATAGCCGTAGATGACGAAGTCGAACCATTCGAGCGCATTGCCCAGCGACGCTGCGGCGACCGCGCGCCAGCGCCGCGACCGCGCCGCCGATCCCGCATCGGCCTCGTGCGAACGAGGCCACAGCGAAAACATCTGCCGGATCTGCGGCGGCGCCTTGCTGAGTTCGAAATGCGCCATGGTGCTCAACCCCCTTGTCCCGACTGACGCAGCGGCGGTGCACAGGCGCCGCGCCGCTGCCCGAGATGGGTCCAAATGGTCTTCGGCACGTTAGCGGGGAGGAGTGAATAGGACCTTTATCAGCCTGTTTGAGAACCTAGGCCGCATTCCGTATTGCCGCGCCGGGCACTATGATCGAGTTTAATAAACTGGAGGAAACACGATGGCCGGGCTCAAGCTCAGTTACGTCCATGGGGCCAGCAATAATGGGGCCAGTAATCAGCCGCTGATCGGCGAGACCATCGGACAGTTTTTCGATGCCGTTTGCGCCAAATGGCCGTCCCGTCCGGCGCTCGTGGTCCGTCACCAGAACGTGCGGCTGACTTACGCCGGATTGCAACGAGAAGTTGATCGGCTTGCCGCCGGGCTGTTGACGCTCGGCCTCGATCCGGGGGATCGCATCGGCATCTGGTCGCCCAACAACAGCGAATGGGTGCTGACCCAATTCGCCAGTGCCAAAGCCGGGCTGATCCTGGTCAATATCAATCCGGCCTATCGCATCGCCGAGCTCGAATACGCACTCAACAAAGTCGGCTGCAAGGCGCTGATCCTCGCCGAGCGATTCAAGACCTCGGATTATATCGGCATGTTGCGCGAGCTCGCGCCTGAGCTCGGTCACGCCACGCCGGGGAAACTCGAATCGGCGCGGCTGCCGGCGCTGCGTTCGGTCGTGCTGCTCGGCGACAGCTGGCATCCGGGCACGCTGCGTTTCTCCGAAATTCTGTCGCGCGGCGGCCCTGCCGAGGCGGAGCGCATCGCCGCGCTTGCACCGCAGCTGCAATTCGACGAGCCGATCAACATTCAATTCACCTCGGGCACCACCGGCTTTCCCAAAGGCGCGACGCTGTCGCATCACAACATTCTCAACAACGGCTTCTTCATCGGCGAGGCGATGCGGCTGACGCCGCAGGACCGGCTGTGCATTCCGGTGCCGCTCTATCATTGCTTCGGCATGGTGCTCGGCAATCTCGCCGCCGTCACCCACGGCGCCTGCATGGTTTTTCCCGGCGAAGGCTTCGATCCGCTGGCAACGCTCGAGACCGTGGCCGAAGAGCGCTGCACCGGGTTGCACGGCGTGCCGACGATGTTCATCGCCCAGCTCGATCATCCGGAGTTCGGCCGCTTCGATCTGTCGTCGCTGCGCACCGGCATCATGGCCGGTTCGCCGTGCCCGATCGAGGTGATGAAGCGCGCCGTCGCCAAAATGAACCTCTCCGAGATCACCATCGCCTATGGCATGACCGAAACCAGCCCGGTCAGTTTCCAAAGCTCGACCGAGGATCCGCTGGAGCGCCGGGTGTCGACCGTCGGGCGCATCCAGCCGCATCTCGAGGTCAAGATCGTCGACACGAACGGCCGCATCGTGCCGCCCGGCATGCCGGGCGAACTCTTGACGCGCGGCTATTCGGTGATGCTCGGCTATTGGGGCGACGAGGAGCGCACGCGGGAGGCGATCGACGCGGCGCGCTGGATGCATACCGGCGATCTCGCGACCATCGACGCCGAGGGCTATTGCAACATCGTCGGCCGCATCAAGGACATGGTGATCCGCGGCGGCGAGAATGTGTATCCGCGCGAGATCGAGGAGTTCTTGTACCGGCATCCGAAAATCCAAGATGTGCAGGTGATCGGCGTGCCGGATGACCGCTACGGCGAGGAGATTTGCGCTTGGGTCAAGCTGCGCCCCGGTGTCAGCGCCACCGATGACGAGATCAAGGCGTTCTGCCGCGAGCAGATCGCCCATTACAAGGTGCCGCGCTACGTCAAATTCGTCGACGAATTCCCGATGACGGTCACCGGCAAGATTCAAAAATTCATCATGCGCGAGCGCACGATCAACGAGCTCGGTCTGAAAGTGCAGAAGACGGCGTGATGAAAAAAGCGGGATAGGGCCGCCCCCCGAAACGGCCTTATCCGCGCAGGTCACGCGGTTCCGCGTCAGGCCGTCCGCCTATTGGCGGTTCGGGTTCGGAACCTCGATCCTGCCGCCGTCCTTGGCGTAGCCGGGAACCATGCTCGGCACCGCCGATTGATGGTTGTGCGCGACGCGCACCCTGGTCGCGGCCGAGGCCGAGAGCGTGGCGCAAAGAACGATCGCGGCAGCAAGCGCGAATTTTGTCGTCGTGAACATGTAATATCTCCTCGTGTGTGCGGCCGCTTGGGTCGGGATGCCACCTGGCCGGACACAGAGGAGATTTCAGATCGCTGAAGCTTATTCCCGGCAGCCGGGCTTTAAGGCGCCCCTGCGGATAACGTTTGCATCACCGCAGCGTGAACCGGCGCCAGAAATAGGCAGGAATAAATCCTGCTTACACTTTGATCTTCTCGTTTTCGACCACGCGGCCGACGGCGGCGCGCTTGAGCAGGCGGTCTTTGTGCGCGGTGTAGTTCTTCAGTTCCGCCATCGGCAGATCGCGGCGCATACCCCAGGTGTAGAAGACGAAGCCGTAGGGATCGAGCACGGAATACTTGTCGGAAAACCACTCGCGCCCCGCCAGCATGGTGTCGATCTGCTTCAGATAGGTGTGAAAGGTTTTCAGCCCGGCTTCCTTGATGCCGGGAAAGGCCGACGCATCGGCGGTGTAGCGTTCGGGCCGGCCGACATGAGCATGCGCCGGATGCACGCTCGAAGCGAAGTAGCCGATGAGCGACAGCGCCTTGGCGTCGGCAAGCGCCTCCTTCGGCCACAGGTCGAAGCGCTTGCCGAGATAGGGCAGGATCGCGGTGTTCTCGGTAAGCGGCGTGCCGTCGTCGAGGCCCAGCACCGGCACACGGCCGAGCGGATTCATCTTCAGATAGGCTTCCGTGCGCTGCTCGCCGCCGGCGAGATCCACTTTGCGCGGCTCATACTTCTCGCCGCTTTCCTCGAGCACGATATGGGCGGCCATCGAGCAAGCACCGGGCGCGTAATACAACGTCAACATATGTCAAAACCTCCCTGACAAATCGAAAGCGGATTATTTCGCGGTTATCTTCTCCAGGATCGGCAGCCAGGTCTGCTGCTGCTGATCGACGAAGGCGAGCGTCTGTTGCGGATTCATGGGCTGCGTGTAATTGGCGACCTGGCCCAATCTTTTGTTGAGATCGGGATCGCTCATGACCTTGAAGAGATCGGTAGAGACTTTGTCGATGATCGGGGCGGGCGTGCCGAGCGGCGCGACCACGACCTGCCAGCCGGTGGCGAAGAAGCCAGGAAGGGTTTCCGCCACGGTGGGGATATCGGGAAATTCCGGCAGCCGCTGGCGCGATGCTACCGCGATGACCTTCAACTGTCCGGCCTTCACCGCGCCCATGATTCCGGAATAGCCCTCGATGATCATCGAGACGCGATTGGTGCCGACATCGGCCATCGCGGCCGCGGGGCCACCCTGATAGGGCACCGGCACCAATTGGATATCGGCGCGCTGTTGCAGCAACAGGCCGGTGAGATGGGTAAGCCGGCCGACGCCGGTCACCGCGATCGAGATCGTGCCCGGTTCCTTCTTGGCGCGCGCAATCAGATCGGCGAGCGTGTTGATGCCCAGCGTTGAGTTCACCGCGATGAACATCGGGTTCTCGATGGTGAAACCGATCGGCAGGAAATCGCGCGGCAGCCGCAGCGGCAGATTGGGCGCCACCGAGGGCAGCGAAGCGAATGTCGAAAGCGCCGGCATGAATAAGGTATAGCCGTCGGGAATGGCCTGGGAGGCAAATCGCGCGGCGATGCTGCCATTGGCGCCCTGGTGATTGGCGACGATGACCTGCTGTCCCCACACCTTGCTGAGGCCCTCGGCGGTAAAGCGCGCGTCGATGTCCGGCGCGGAACCGGGCGCGGCGTCGGAAATCAGCGTGACCGGCTTGCTCGGGTAGTCGCCGGCTTGCGCGAATGCCGCGCCGGTGGCCGGCAACGTCATCAGGCATAGCGCGGCAATGCGGAACCAAGACCGACACCATGTCATTTTATCCTCCCCGGTTTCGCCGGCCGCATCCCAAGCGCTTGTGCGCATTGCGCCGCCGGCGGCGAATTAATAAGCTCAAGATAGGGCTGTCAAATCGGGGGTTCCACCGGCATTGCGGGGCTGCGCCAAAGCGACACGCCCCAATCCGGCAATGGCTGCGGCGTCCGTCTTGCCCCATGATTTCGCCCCGTTACCACCCGCCGGTGTCTTTACCTTAACTCAACGTAATCGCGCGTGGGCCACACGCACTTAACGAATCTCCCTTATGACAGGAGCCTTGCCTCACAGTCCGCCTGGTTCATGCAGTGACGCGTGCGACACCATTGACGGCGTTTCGAAGCGCGAGCGCGCAGGTGGACGTGATCCCCTTGGAAGCGGGGTCGGCGGCGTTCCCGCGCTGGACCGATGCGTCCGCCGAGACCGCGCCCGAAATCAGCTTGCGCATTCATACCAGTCTGGCTGCTGTTGAGGACGAATGGCAGCGGTTTGAGCGGAGTGCCGAGTTGACGCCGTTCCAGACCTACGAATGGCTTGCGGCATGGCATCGTCATATCGGCGTTCGCGAGGGCGCGGTGCCGGCCGTGATTGTCGGGCAATTCGCCGGCGGCGAAACCGCGTTCATCATGCCGCTCGCCGTCGATCCTCGGCGCTTGATCCGGCGGCTGCGCTGGCTCGGCCAGGATTTGTGCGACTACAACGCACCGCTTCTGTCGCGCGATTTCTCGCAACGCGTCACGCCGAAAGGCTTTCTCGCGCTGTGGCAAAAACTGCACGCCAAGATGCAGTCCGATCCGCAATTGCGCCATGACTGGATCGAATTCGAGAAGATGCCGGAGACGATCGGCGCGCTGATCAATCCGTTTACCTCTTTTCACCTGACGCCGAACGCCAATGGCGCGCATGTCGCGCATCTGGACGGCGACTGGGAAACGTTCTACCGCGCCAGGCGCTCGTCGGCGACGCGCCGGCACGACCGCGCCAAGCGCAAGCGCATGGCGCAATATGGCGACATCCGTTTTGTCGCCGCCGCCGACTCGGCCGATGCCAGGACGACGCTCGAGACATTGATGCGGCAAAAGAGTCTGTCGTTCGCGCGCAAAGGCATTCCCGACATGTTCGCGCGACCGGGATATCGCGAATTTTTTCTCGACTTCGGCGCCAATCCGGCGACGCGGCATCTCGTCCATGTCAGCCGCATCGAGATCGGGACAACCTGCGCGGCGACGAATTTCGCGATCGTGCTCGGCGATTGCTACTATCACATCCTGTCGAGCTATTGCGACGGACGGCTCGCGCATTATGGCCCGGGCGCGCTGCATCTGCGCGAATTGATGGCGCATGCGATCGGACGCGGCTTGCGGCGATTCGATTTCACCATCGGCGACGAGCGCTACAAGAACGAATGGTGCGACGAGCACTTGCGGCTGTACGACTATAGCGCCGCCGCGACTTGGCGCGGCTGGCCGGCAAGCGCTCTGTCGGCGGCGCGGCGGCGGCTCAAGCGCACCATCAAGCAGACGCCGGTCATGTGGCGCGCGGCGTTGCGGTTGCGCGCGCTCTACGGCGCGCTGGTGGGTCCGCGCGGCGCTTAGAGCTTGCGAAGTCTTGCCTTGCTAAGTCTTGGCTCGTATCGAGGAATATATGGCGAGGCGCTGGTAAATTTCGCGCGCTTGCTTGTCCGGGCTAAGCGCCGGCGCGAAACACCGCGTAGCTGATGCTGCGGACCGCGTCGAGGAACAGCGGCATCGGTTCGGCCGGCAGTTCGACAAAGCATCTCGTTGCCAGAATGGCGGGCTTCGCCCAGCCGATCGCATTGTGCGACGAGCTTCCGTAGACGATGTAGCAATCCCGTTTGTGCGCGCGCAGCGAAGCAACGATGTTGCCGAGCACCACGTCGAAGATTTCTTTGGCAAACGGATTGTAGAAAAACAGCACGAGCGGCGCATCCGGGACTTGGTATTGCGCGGCATCGGCCTCGACGATCTCGAGATCGCTGCATTTCCGCCGGTCGGACTTGAAGCTCGCGATGTTGCGCTGGGCGCAGGCGACCAACTCCTTGGCGAATTCGACGCCGACGACTTTTGCGAAATTATATCGCGACGCCAACAACAGCGTCCGCGATTTGCCGGCGCCGATGTCGATAAACGTGTAAGCCGACAGATCGCCCGGCAGGCTTTGCATCATGAAGTCGAACGATCGCGGTGAGGTGCAGACGCTCTCGTTGCCGAAATCCCGGTTCGGCCCGGCGATCGTCAGCGAACGTAATTGGATGGAGCCCGCAGTATCGACGCCGTGCATGCGGTCCCAGCGCAGCGCCAGGCGATGGGCGACGATGTGGCGGACGTTGTGAACCGCGAACTCGAAGCTTTTGCGCAAGCCGTATTGCCGGACCAAGGCGATGAGCTGCAACAGGCCGATCTGGCGGACGGTACGCATCGCGCGCCGCATGCGCCCGCTCGACAGGTCCTGCATCTTGCCCTGCATCTTGCCGTCATCAAACGGCGCGTGATGCGAAGCGGTCTCCGGCAGCGACATGAGGCGATCTCTTTAAAGATGCGTCGGCGCAGCTAAAATGACAATTGGTTGCCTGAATGCCGGCCAATGTTGTGCCTGAAAGCGGTTAATGAAGTTCTTTTTGCCTTGCGGCCGGGCCCGTGACGCTCGATCTTCACAGGCACTTCAAGCGGAGGCGGAAGATGAGCACAATCCCAGAGGCACAATGGCCCGATTTGCCGCTCGCGGAGTGGAGCAGCACCTGCGATACGCTGCAGCTATGGACCCAGATCGTCGGCAAGGTCCGCATCGCGCTCACCCCGCTGGTCAATCATTGGTGGAACGCAACGCTGCACGTGACTTCGCGCGGACTTGCGGCGCCGGCCATGCCCTATCGGGGGCGCACGGTCGATATCGTATTCGATTTCATCGCGCATCGGCTCATCATCGAGACCGGCGACGGCGGTGTCGAAACGATCGCGCTCGAGCCGATGGCGGTCGCCGATTTCTATGCCGCGTTCATGGCGGCGCTGCGCGGCCTCGGCATCGACGTCCATATCTGGACCATGCCCGGCGAAATCGAGAACGCAATTCCCTTCGAGATGGATCGAACGCATGCGCAATACGACCCCGCTTACGTGCAGCGATTTCATCGAGCGCTGCTGCAGATCAATCGGGTGATGGCAGAATTCCGCGCGCGGTTTCTCGGCAAGGCGAGCCCGGTGCATTTCTTCTGGGGTAGTTTTGATCTCGCAGTCACGCGCTTTTCCGGGCGCACCGCGCCGCCGCCGACGAGCACCACACCGAATGTCGCGGCCTCGGTCATGACCGAGGCCTATTCACACGAATGCTCAAGTTGCGGCTTCTGGCCCGGCAACGGCGGCTATGGCCGCGCCGCCTTCTATGTTTACGCCTATCCGGAGCCGGAAGGTTACGGCGCGACGCATTTGAAGACCGCCGGGGCCTTTTACGACAAGAATGTCGGGCAATTCATTTTGCCGTACGACGCTGTGCGCCTGGCGAGCGATCCCGGCACGCTGCTGCTCGGCTTCCTGCAGGAAACCTACGCAGCGGCAGCCGATCTCGCGCAATGGGATCGCAAGGCGCTGGAGCGCTGAGCGCAGGACTCACTGCGGCGCGCTCGCTCCGGTTCCGAGCCACTGCTTGATCAAAGCGGGGACCGTGCCGTCCGCCACGAGCGCCGCCTGTGCCTTGCCGATCGCGTCGGCGAGCGCGGCGTCACCCTTGCGCACACAGATGCCGAGCAACTCGCGGGTGATGCCGGTCTCGACGACCTTGAGCTTCGGTCGGTCGCGCACGAACCATGCCGTGACCGGCGCCAGCTTCATGAAGGCATCGCAGCCGCCGGTCGAGAGATCGTCGAGCGCTTTCTCGATCTCGTCATAGGCATAGACACGCACGCGCGCCGCACGATGTTCGGCGACGAGTTTGTCGGCGACCGGCTGGCTGGTATTGCCCTGCTGCACGCCGATCACCAGGCTCTTGAGGTCGCCCGTGCCACGCACGTTCGGATGACGGCTCACATCGACGACCAGCGATTGGCCGGAAACCACATAGGGCGGGCAGAAGTCGGCTAGCTTTTGCCGGCCGGGCGTCATCGTCGTGCCGGAGGCGACGCAGTCATAGCTGCCGTCATTAAGGCCCCCGAAAATGCCGTTGAAGTCGGCGCCCTTGTAAGGCACGATCTGCCACGCGCGGCCGAGCTTTTCGGCGATCTTCTGCATCAGCGTAATGTCGAAGCCGGCCGGGCCGTCTTTGGTCATGAATTCAAACGGCGGATCGGGAAGGGCGGCGCCCACCTTCAATGGCGCCGCGCCCTTCGCAGCGCCGGCGCCCAGTCCAGCGGCGGCGAAGACGGGCAGGGAGGCGAACAGGCGTCGTCGTGTCATCCTCGTTAAGCACCGTTTAGTTCGCGCCGCACCAGTGCCGCGCCCTCGGCCATCGCCCTCATCTTACCGAAGGCGACCGTGCGCGGCAGATATTTCATGCCGCAATCCGGCGCGACGACGATGCGCTCCGCCGGCACATAAGCGAGCGCGCGGCGGATGCGTTCGGCGACGATCTGCGGCGTCTCGACCGTCATGTCGGACAGATCGATGACGCCGAGAATGATGGTCTTCGACGGCAATTGCTTCAAGACGCTGAGATCGAGCTTGGGCTGCGCCGCCTCGATCGAGACTTGCTGGGCTTTGCAGCTTTCGAGCTCCGGCAGGAAGGAATAGCCGGACGGCTTGTCGTGAACCACCGCGGCATAGCCGAAGCACAGATGCACCGCGATCGTGCCGGTGACGCCGTCGAGCGCGCGGTCGAGTGATTTCAGTCCGTATTTGCGCGCCTTGTCGGGATGCTGCTGCATCCACGGCTCGTCGATCTGCACCACGTCGGCGCCAGCCGCGAACAGATCTTTGATCTCGGCGTTGACCGCGGCGGCATAATCCATGGCCACGGCTTCTTCGTCTCTGTAGTAGTCGTCCTGCGCCTGCTTGCCCATGGTGAAAGGGCCTGGCACCGTCGCCTTGATGCGGCGGTCGGTATTGGCGCGCAGCACTTTCAGGTCGCGCAGTTCGACCGGTTGCCGGCGCCGGATCGGGCCGGTCACGCGCGGCACCGGAATGGCCTTGCCGGTGCGGTTGATGGTCGAGCCCGGATTTTTCACGTCGATGCCGTCGAGCGCGGTGGCGAAGCGGTTGGAATAGCTTTCGCGGCGCTGCTCGCCGTCGGTGATGATGTCGAGGCTGGCGCGCTCCTGATCGCGGATGGCGAGGATCGTGGCGTCGTCCTGCGCCGCTTCAAGCTTGTCCGGCGCGACCAGCCAGAGATCGTTGGCGCGCACGCGCGGCACTTGCTTCGACAGTTTTTCCCGATCGATCAGCCATTCCGGCTGCGGGTAGGAGCCGACGAGGCAGGTCGGTAAGAGCATGTCGCGGTCCACGGGCGCATCTCATGGTGCTGACTGCAGCGCCAAAACTCCATTGATTGCATGCCCATCATCGGTTTGGGCGAGCAATCAATGGGAAATTCTGCCTCGGTGGCAGTCCCATATTCATTCTCCCCCGCCGCGTTTGGCGCAGCGGGGGAGAGAATTGCACTCGTCCTATTTTAGCGCCTTCTCGTAGGGATAGATCACGCTGCCGGTCTTCTCGGCAGCCGGCGTCAGCACGGTCTGATAGCTCATGCCGCGCCAGGTATCGAGGTTCGCTGAGTCGTTGAGGTCGTGATACTGGACCTGCAACATGCCTGACTTGGTCCATTCGCCGTCCTTGCCGAACTTCACGTCGGCCATGATGGTCTTGAATTCATGGCTCTTCAGATAGTCGGCGAGCTTGGCGTCGTCGATGCTCTTGGTGCCTTCGACGGCCTGTTGCAGCACCTGGAAGTAGGCGTAACCCCAGCCGCCGAGATAATAGCCGAGCGGATCGACGCCTTCGGCCTTGGCGCGGTCCTGATACTTCTTGAAGAAGTCCGCGGCCGGCGCCAGGAGCTTCGGCGACGGCACCCAGGTTTCGTAGTTCACGACGCCGTTGAGCTTTCCCTTCAGCTTGTCCTTGAACACGGTGGCCTGCAGGCCGACCATGGCGCCGCCGATCATTTTCGGGTGGAAGCCGATCTCGTTGACGGCCTGCAGGATGCCGACCGAAGAGAGCGGATAGGAGCAGATCACGACGAGATCCGGATTCGCCGCCTGGATGGCGCGGACGATCGGGGAGAAGTCGGTCGTGTTCGGCGGATAGGACTTGTCGTAGACGAGATTGAAGCCGTATTTCTTCACGTTATTGCGTGCACCCTCGCAGGCATTGCGCGAAAACTCGGCGTCCTCGGCCGCGAGCGCGATGGTCGTCGGCTTCGGATTCTGCGCCGCCGCCACCTCGAAGAAGCCTTCGGTGAAGGATTCTTCGGCGTCGGCCCCGACGGCAGCATCGAGAAGTAGCGCGGATAGTGGAATTCGCTGTTGGCCGCGAGCGCGAACAGGCCGATGAAGGTCTTGTTCTTCTGCATCACGACCGGAATGGCCGGCGCCACCATATTGGTCGCATAGCCGGAGACGACGAGGTCGACTTTGTCGACGTCGAGCAGCTTGGTGTAGATGCCGGGTACCGTCGACGGGTTGGACTGATCGTCGTAGTTGACGAGCTCGACCTGACGGCCGAGCAGGCCGCCCTTGGCGTTGACTTCTTCCGCCCAGATCTTGGCGCCGAGCAAGGCTTGCTTGCCGTTGGCCGCGAGCGGGCCGGTCAGCGCCATGCTGAAGCCGATCTTGATCGGCGGCTGGCTGTTTTGCGCCAGGGCCGGCAGATGCCCTGCGGCGAGACCCGCCGCGAGCAGGACTGCGCCGGCGGCACAAGCTGTGCTGCGGCGCGAAAAGCGAAGACTCATGTTTCCCTCCAAAAGGCGGCTTTTTTCGTTAACTCACCCTGACGTATCGCCCGAAAGCAGGCCTGACGCCACAGTGTCGGGCGGGAGAATGCCCTGCTTTCGCGCTCCTGAAAAGACGTAAGCAGCGTGGCAAACTGCCCATTGGGCGCGGTCCCCCGCGCCTGATTGCATTGCCGCCGCGTGCCGCAATAGTGCGCAAACTCGGCGTCTTTTCAGTGATTGCGGGATAGCGGTCAGTCCAATCGCGGATTTGGGATTTCGTATCGGACACGAACGGGTTAACCTTGCACGCGAGATTTGTCGTTTGGAGTAACGCCAGTTTCTGCGGCCGTCCCGATCTGTCTGATCCCGGCGCCGGTAGAGGAAAGCGAGCATGATCGCGCTCTCGATCAACGGTAAGGTCCATAACGTCGATGTCGAGGACGACACGCCGCTGCTCTGGGTGTTGCGCGATACGATCGGGCTGACCGGCACCAAATACGGCTGCGGCATCGCGCAATGCGGCGCCTGCACCGTGCATATCGACGGGGTGCCGACCCGCTCCTGCCAGGTGCCCGTCGGCACGCTTGCAGGCAAGAAGGTCACCACAGTCGAGGCGCTGATGCAGGACGGCAGGCTGCACCCGGTGCAGCAGGCCTGGATCGATCACGACGTGCCGCAATGCGGCTATTGCCAGAGCGGCATGATGATGGCGGCCGCGGCGCTCTTGGCGGACAATCCCAAGCCCACCGATGCCGATATCGATGCGGCGCTGACCAATATCTGCCGCTGTGGCACCTATCAGCGCGTGCGCGCGGCGGTCCACGCGGCGGCCGGCCGCATCCGCGAGGCCAGCGGCGGCCGCGCGGCGTCGATGCAGTAGCTGGGTTTTGTTGGCGCTTGGCAGATGCCAGACTGCCGCACGAGGCAGATTACTCCATTGATTGCACGCCCAAACGGTGCCTGAGAGGAATTCGAAGTTAAGGACGGCCCGAAGGGCCGCCGCCTCTGGCGGCGCTTCGCATCCTTGAGTTCGAATTGCTCTCAGGCAAAATGATGGGCATGCAACAATGACAAATTGGCGCTGACGAGCGCTGTCGCAAATATGTTCGAGCTAGGACGCCTTACTCTTTGACGTCCTTCACCGGCGTCTCCGGTGTCAGCCCGCCGCGGCGGCGCGCGAAGGTCTCCTTGCCGCTGTCTTCCCATTTGCCGGTGACGGCGCGGCTGGCGTAAGTGTCCCACACCGCGTCCCACTCGCCGAGCGAATAGCCGTGCCACGGCGATTGCGGCGTGAGCGCGGGCAGGCCGAGCTCGTCCCAGATCTTGCGGGCGCCTTCCATGAATTCACGCTTGGGCAAAGCGAGCGGCGGCGCCGGCTCCTTCAGCGTCGCATCGATCAGCATGGTTGAGTCTCGCCCGTGCCCGCCGGATTTCGGGCCGTGCCCCGGCGAGCGATAGGGCATGATCTGCACGTCCTCGACCGGGTTGGCGCGATAAGCGAGCGACCAGAACACCGCATCGGTATTTTCCGGATCGATATCCTCGCTCACCGCGATGACGTATTTGCCGATATCGGCCTGCAGGCTGGACGCGCCATGCAGCGCGCGCCAGATCTCGGTACGCGCCACCCCCGGCGCGAATTGCACGAACATCACTTTGCGCAGATTGGTCAGTGGCTCATGCAGCACGACGCGGCGCACGCCCTTGATGGCGAGCGTGTCGCGCAGATGCGACAGGTAGCGCGGCTCGTAGGCGACGCGCTTCATGACGCTCGATTCGCTCGGCGTCACTTCGCTCAGGATCGAGACCCAAACCGGCTTCTTCTTATGCGTGATCGCGGTGACCTGCATCGACATGTTGAAGTCTTCGAGCGCGACATGTCCGTGGCTCTCGCCGAACGGGCCTTCCGGCTCGAGCAGTTCCGGATCGATGAAGCCTTCCACCACGCATTCGGCGTCGGCCGGAATATCGAGATCGACGGTGACGCCCTTGACGGTGCGGATCGGCGCGCCGGCGAGCCCGCCGGCCACCGCCATCTCGTCGCAATCGATCGGCAGTTTTTGCGGCCCGGTAAACATCACCACCGGGGCGCAGCCGACGACGATCGCGATCGGCATCGGTGTTTTCATCTTGCGGTGTTTCTGCCAATGCAGATAGCCGCCAGCGCCGCCGGGCCGTGCCGCCATGCGCACGCCGAGCCGGTCGACAGCCTTCAACTGGGCGCGATAGGTGCCGATGTTGCGGACGCCGGTTTCCGGATCCTTGGTGATGCACAAGGTGGCGGTGAGATAGGGCGCCGCGTCATAGCCCGGCGTCGAGATCGGCACCGGCAAGAGTTTCAGCCCGCCGTCGGGTTTGCGCAGCGCGTCGCCTTTGATGACGACATCTTGGCAAGGTGCGGCCGTCACGGCGGTCGGCGCGATCGGATTCGCGATCGCTTTCATCCACGCATCGCCGATTTCGCCGACCGGTCGGCCCATGCCGACGGCATAGATTTCCGCAGACGCCGCCAGCGCGCCGATCGCGACCGGCATGTCGTAGCGGCGGCCTGCGCCGTCGACCACGTTCGTAAACAAGAAGGCTCGCCGCTGGTTCTCTTTCAGCCCGCCCTGGAATTGCCAGCGCACCAAGGGATGCAGCTCGGTGTCCTTGTTGATCGGCCGCTCGACGCGAACCAGCAGGCCATCGGCTTCGAGCCGGGCCAAATGTTCCTGGAAATCGAGCGGCGGCCCGGCGGCGTTTTTCTTCTTTTTATCGGATGCAGGCTTGTCGAGCATGGCGCGGGCCTTCCGTTACGTCACTTCTTGTTCTTCATATATTCGGCGATAATCGGCTTGGCGACGCGAAAGCAGTCGACGCCCATCGGCGCGCCGCAATAGATCGTGATCTGGGTCAGTGCGGCGCGGATCTCGTCCGGCGTCAGGCCGTTATTGAGCGCGCCGCGCACGTGGGTGGCGAACTCTTCCATCTTGCCGAGCGCGCCGATCATGCCGAGATTGAGGATCGAACGCTCGCGGGGCTTGAGCGTCTCGTCACCCCAGGTTTCGCCCCAGCAATATTCGGTGAGCAGGCGCTGAAAATCGCGATTGAAATCGTCGACGTTTTGCAAGGCGCGGTCGACATAGGCGTCGCCCAGAACCTGGCGGCGCTTGGCGAGGCCGAGGTCGTAGCGTTTCTGGTCCATGGTGTTTCCTCGTTGCGTTTGGCGCGGTTTATTCTTCCGCAGGACCGCCCTTCCAGCGTTTGACCGTGCCGGTATCGATGCCGAACAGATCGAGCAGCCGGCCGCAGGTGTGATTGACGATGTCGTCGACCGATTGCGGGCGATTGTAGAATGCCGGCACGATCGGCGCGATCACGGCGCCGATATCGGCGAGCGTCGTCATGGTGCGCAGATGCCCGCCATGCAGCGGCGTCTCGCGCACCGCGAGCACCAGCCGGCGCTTTTCCTTGAGCACGACGTCGGCTGAGCGCGACAACAGCGACGAGGTCACGCCGGTCGCGATCTCGCTCATGGTGCGGATCGAGCAGGGGGCGACGATCATCCCCATGGTCGGGAACGAGCCCGAGGAAATGGCCGCGCCGATATCGCTCACGGGATAGTTCACCGCGGCAAGCGCGCGCACGTCCTTCGGCTTGAGATCGGTCTCGTAGACCAGCGTCATCTCCGCCGACTTGCTCATGACCAGATGCGTCTCGATCTCGGCTTTGCGCAGCATTTCGAGAAGCCGCACGCCGTAGATCGTGCCCGAGGCGCCGGAAATTCCGACAATCAAACGCTTTGTCTTGGCCATACCTATCTGATCACGCCGCTGACGTGCCCTTTCGCGGGCCGTTGTGCCACGAGGCGGGGCGGGGTTCCAGCCCGAAGCGGTTAATGCCGCGGCGCTGCGGAAAAGGCCGTGGCGAGGAGGGCTATGGACGATTTCGGAAAATTTACGCCCAACACGCTTTCATAGGCCGCGATATTGCTAATCGCCGCGGCTAGCGCCGGCGTCTCGGTGCCCAGCGGTCCGGATTTAGCGAACATATACAGCGCCTCCTGCTGCAAGCGCTCGGCCTCGAGCTCCACCGCTTTTACCTTGTTGCGGAAGGCTTCCTGCGTGGCCGGCTCGACCAAGGTCGCCGCGCCCTTCAGTTTGCGCCGTGCGTCGCGGATCGGCACGATGGTCAGATTGCGCCAGTCGCGCACATTGTCGTCGAGCATCTTGACCTCTTCGGCCGACAATTGCCGGTCGTCGGAGGCGAGCCACAACAGAAACAACAACAGATTGACGTCCACGCCGAACTCGTCCTGCAAGGTGATGCAGGCCTCGGATACGGCCGGCTGGCGGTAGAACTTGAGCGAGAACCGCCAGAATGGTGTTTCGGCCGATATCGGCGTGTCGGTCATAGGCAGGATTGTCCTACTACGCCGTCTTGACGCCGAGCTCCGCCATCTCCTTGGCGTAAGCTGCATCCATGCGCGACGCGAGGCCGTGCTTGGCGAGTTCGGATGCGAACATGCGGCGGATTTCCGGCTTCTCGTCGATGTAATCGATTTGATCGCCGCCGGCGCGTTTTGAGATCCACGCCTTCGGCACGCCCTGGGCGTTGCGGATGGCGACGCCCTCGTGCTTGAAGGCGAGATAGCGCGACGGCGTCGTGCCGGTATTGAAGTGCTGGTGGAACCACATGTTCGGCGGCACGATGCAGGTGCCGATCTCCCAATCGAAGCGCTGCGGCTCGCCGCCCTCCGGCCACATCACCGAGAAGCCCTCGCCGGACAGCACGATGACGTGGGCGCCCGGGCCGTGGGCGTGGCCCTTTTTGTAGGTGCCGATCGGGAATTGCGAGATGTGGCTGTTCATCGAGCCCTTGGCCATGTTGAAGCGGATATGGCCGCCGCCGGCGCCGCGCTCGGTCGCCGTGATCAAGGGAATGTTGACCGCATCGGGCACGAAATTCGTGGTCAGCAGGAAGCCTTTCTGCTCGCCCTTCGACGAGAAATAATCCGGCTCGCCGGCGAAGCGGCCCTTGAAGTCGTATTTGGTGTTGAAGATGAAATCGAGGTCTTCGTAGAGATTGACGATGGGCGGGGCATTGGTAACGGCGACGTAGCGCGCCGGCTCCTTGCCCGAGCCGTTGAAATGCTGGTGATGGCAGTTCAGCGGAATGGCGAACAGCGCGCCGTCCTTCCACTCGAAGGTGATGCGGGCGCCGGCGTCGTTCCACACCGTGGTCGAGCCGCGGCCGGACAGCACCAGGATCATTTCCTCGTAGAGCTGGCGGTGTGGGCTGAGACTCTTGCCCGGCGGAATTTCCATCACGTAGCAATCGTTCGAGGTGCGCGAAGCGTCGTGGTTGAGGAACACCGCATTGCCGCCGCGCCGCGCCCAAGGCTTCAGCGGCACGGTTTTCAGGTTGCGCACATAGAACGAGGGGATGATGTCGAGGCCTTCCGCCTTCACCCAGCGCGTGTAGGGCGTCTCTTTCTCGCTCTTGAACTTGCTGGCGAGGTCTTCGGAAACGACGGCGTCTTTTTTGAGCGTATCGGCCATATTCGGCATCCTTACATGTTCCGGCGCGTTGCGCCGATCTTAGCGAAGAAAAGGCGGAGTGGGCTAGGGGCGGCGCACCGGTGCGGGCTCGTGCGTGTGGTCGTGGTCATCGTGGTGATCGTGATGGTGGCCGTGATCGTGGTGGTGATGATGGGCATGCTCGTGATCGTGGGCATGGTCATGATCGTGGTCATGATCATGGTGATGCAGGCGCTGGCGCGGCCGCGGCCCGCGCGGGTCTTCGTTGAACACCAGCGATTTGATCGTGACCGGCACGGTATAGGACGGCATGCGGATGCGGCCGAGATCGATATAGTCGAAATCCCACAGCACGACGCCGTCAATGACGAGAATCTCGCTCTCGACGTGGAGCTCGTCGCGCAGGATGTGGCCGAGCGTCTGCGCCACGTCGCCATCAAGCATGATGTAGAGCGGCAGCTTCTTGGCAATACGGTCGGCAAGCCCGTTTTTGATGCCTTGCGCGAAGGCGGCAAGCCGCTCATAGGACGGCATGCCGGTCCAGCGCAGCGCCAGCGCAATCTCGTGCTGGCTATCCGCGATGTCAAACGCCGTCATGTGGTTGCGGATCGCCTTGGCGAGTTGATCCGGGTCGATGGTGTCGCCGCAGGTAAAGGGCGGCAGCAAGACCTGCAGATTGCGCCGCGGCAGCAATTCGGCCGGCGCCGAGATGTAGCTCGTGTTTCCCGAGAGCTGCACGCTGTATTCGGAGGCGCCGAGCGCCGTAGCGCGGATGCATTCGCCCGCCGGCAGCACCGGCCACGGGAAGGCATTGTTGTCGATGCGCGCACGGATGGCGCGGCCGAGCCTCGGTCCCATATCGCCGAAGTCGCGCGTTTCGCGCTGATAGATGTATTCGGCGACGCCGCCGGAAAACATCACGCCGTCGATGCGGCCAAGCTCTTCGATCGGATCGGTCAGATAGAGATGCGCGATGTCGTGCGGCATCGGCCGCATTGTGATCGCAGCGACCAGCGCATCCGCCATCACATCGGCGACGTGCTGCAAATCTTCGGCCGCGGCCGCATCGCCGCGATTCCAGGAAAAACCGGCGCGCTTGGCGTGATGCTTTCCCGCCGGATCGAGCCGCACGATCTTGTCGTTCTCGACCACCTGCAGGCGGCCGCCGATATGCACGGCCGCAGTCGCGATCACTTTGCCGTTCTCGACGAGGCCAAGCTTCGTCGTGCCGCCGCCGATGTCGATATTGAGGATGCGCTTCCCCTCGTCGCTGGAAACGCGCGCGGCACCGGAGCCATAAGCGGCAAGCATCGCCTCCATGTGGTGGCCGGCGGTGGCGGTGACGAATTCGCCGCCCTGTTCGGACAATATCTTGGCGATGCCTTGCGCGTTCTCGCGGCGCAGCGCCTCGCCGGTGAGAATGACCACGCCGGTATCGATCTTGTCGGGCGAAAGATTAGCTGCGACATAGGCATCGTCGATGATCTCGCCGAGCTTCTCGTCGTCGATGCGCTCCTCGCTCTGGTAGGGCGTCAGCGCCACTGGCGACTGGAACAGGGTCTCGCGGGAGACGACGTAATAGCGGCTGGTGAGGTCTTCGGCCAAGCGGCGCAGATGCACGCGCGAGAAGATGACTTGCGTGCCCGAGGAGCCGATATCGATGCCGACCGTCGTCAGCGAGACATTATCCTGGCGCCAGAGCGGATTGTCCTCGATCGGCCCATCGTCGTCGTCGAAATCGTGGTCATGGTCGTGGTCGGTGTCGTCGGCATGCAGGTGCACGACGTCGCGACCGTAAAGGTGGTCGGCAAGCGTGTGGCCCGTTTTCTTATTATCGTCGTCGGCCATTCCTGCCCTTATTCCTCCGCCGCATGATCCCGAAAAGTGGATGCCGGTTTTCGGATAAGATCATGCGCGCTAAGAGTTCTTATTCCCGCGCCTGCCGTCGCGGGTCAATACCAATGCCAAAGCCGGTGTTATTGAGGCGTTTACGGACGTAAATTTGTGCCGATTGGAGGATCAACCATGACCGCAAATGGCCTGACGACGCTGCCAAGCATTCACAGCGCCAAGGAAACCATGGACCGCCTTGAAGCCGACGTGAGAGCCAAGGGCCTGACCGTGTTGGCGCGGATCGATCACGCCGCCGGCGCCAAGGCGGTCGGCCTTTCGCTGCGCCCGACCGAGGTTCTGATCTTCGGCAATGCGCAAGGCGGCACGCCGTTAATGCAGGCGCTGCAAACCGCGGGCATCGACCTACCTTTGAAGGCGCTGGTCTGGCAAGACGCCGGCGGCAAGGTGTGGCTGTCGTACAACGAGCCGGCCTGGATCGCGGCGCGTCACGGCGACGCCGCGCAGGTCAGCGAAGTGACGGGGCGTCTTGCTGGGGCGCTGGCGATGCTGGCTGAGGCCGCGACGACGTGATCGACGGCGTGTCTTGGTTCAACATATTTGAGACGGCGCTGGTACAGCGCCAAGTTCCCATTGATTGCTCGTCCGCCATTTTGACTTCGAATTCCTCTCAGGCACGCTGTGGACGTGCAATCAATGGATGAATCTGCCCCGGTGGCAGTCTCAACTCACGACACGATCGCCGCCGTCATCACCCCACCGGGATCACATTCACCGACACCGCGATCCGCTGGCCGCCGGAGCCGAGGATGACGCCGTCCATCGGCGCGACGTCGGTATAGTCGCGACCGATGGCCAGCATGACATGGGCGTCGGAGGCGAGCACCGCATTGGTCGGGTCGAGTCCGATCCAGCCGACATCCGGGCCGCACCACAGCATCACCCAGGCATGCATGGCGTCGGCGCCCTGCAGGCGCGGCCGGTCGGAGAGCGACACGGTGCGCAGATAGCCCGAGACATAGGCGGCCGGCAGGCCGATGCCGCGCAGCCCGGAAATCATGACATGGGCGAAATCCTGGCAGACGCCGCGGCGCTGCGCGAAGCACATCGTCGGCGTGGTCGTCGCGGTGGTAGCGCCGATCTCATAGACGAGATCGGCCTTGATGCGCTTGATGACCTCGATCGCGGCATCGAGGATGGCGCGACCTGGCGGAAAGCTCTGACTAATATAATCGCGGATGGCCGGGTCGAGCGAGACGATGCGGCTTGGAAACAGAAAATGCGCCGGCGACAGCGGGCCGATATCGCTGGTCGCGGCGGCGTCGTCGCGCACATCTTCCCAGGCCGGCGTCGACAGCGGTGCCCCCTCCTTTTCCTCCCCCGCTTGCGGGGGAGGGTAGGAGGGGGGATCGACGGCGACGCGCGCCGACAGTTTCACCGTCACCATATTGTGCGGCTCGTTGATCTCAATCCAGGTCAGGCGGTTGCCGAAAAAATCCTGCCCTTCGCGCCGGTGCACCGGTTCCGGGACGATTTGCAGCGCCGCGACCTGGATCCGCTCGCCGTCGCGCGACACCGGCGTCAGCCGCAGCACGTGCCGCGCATGCGAGACCGGCGTCGCATAGCTGCAAACCGTCGTCTGCCGTACGTCGTAGATCACGCCAGCGCCTCCCACATCGATTCCGAGCGCTCATTGTTGGTCAGGAAGGCGGCACTGATTGCGTCCGACAATTTCATCAGCGAGCTTTCGATCTCGACGATCAGATTGTCGTCGACGGCGCTGGCATTGATGGTGCGCAAGCGCGTCGCGATGCCGGCGGCGATCTGCTGCGCCGGCGACAGGCGGCCTTCCGAATTCGGCTTCGGCAAAGCGCCGAGATGGGTCTCGATGCGGTCGAGCTGATATTCCACCGAACGCGGATTGTTCGGATCGAGCAGGACGAGATCGATGACCGGCGCCAGCGCCGCGATCATGACATAGCGCTGCCGGTAGCTGATCTGGCTGTCGGCGAGTTCGAGCAAAAGATCGAGCCCGCCGTCGGGCGCGCCCGACTCGGCGAAGGCGCGCGTCAGCCGGCAGGTCAATAAAGCGCGCTCGATGCGGCGGCCGAGTTCGAGAAAACGCCAGCCGGCAAGCTGCGTCATGTTTTCCTGCGCCAGGCCGGAAAAGGCCGAGATGATGCGCAGCGCCGCTTCGACGCGCTCGGCGATCGCGCTTTCTGTGGGGCCGGCCGCGAGCGGCGACGCGACCATGTTGGCGAGATCGCTGATCGCGCGCCAGGCATCGGGTGAGAACCGATCGCGGATGACGGAGGCGGCCGAGCGGGCAGCGGCGCACAGCCGCGGCAACGAGCCGTCGAGGTCGGTGCGCGTCAGCACCGCGCGCGCAGTATAGGTCGCCGGCGACTGGAACGTGTCGCTGGGCGCCGCGCTCCATGCGACGAGCAAAGACGAGATGCGGGCGATGACCGGGGCCGCGGCATCGTCGGCGACGCGATTGACGATGGCGCGGATCAGCCGCAGCGTCGCCTCGGCGCGCTCCACGTAGCGGCCGACCCAGAACAGATTGTCGGCGGCGCGGCTCGGCAACAGCCCGCTGGCGCGTTGCACCGACATTCCCTCTGCGGTCGGCAGCAGCGTCGTCTCCGCGACCGGGCCGCGCGCCAGCACCCAGGCATCGGCGGTCGCGGCGCCGCGCTGCAAGCTGACGGCGCGCGCGTCGACATCGTCGGCGATGCGCACGAAGCCGCCGGGCAGCACCTGCCAGCCGTCGCCGACCTTGGCGATGAACAGCCGCAGCGTGAACGGCCGCGGCTGCAGCCGGCCGTCGCGCCATACCGGCATGCTCGACAGCGTCACCGCTTCCTGCGCCACATAATCGATGCCGCGGTCACGGATCGCCTGCATCAGCGCGCTGCGCTGCGCGTCGTCAAGCTTTGGCGCCCAATATCTCGCCGCCGAAGCGCGGATCGTTGAGATGCTCGGTGAACGCCGCGGCGATCACCAGATTGTCGAGCTTGCCGAGCATTTCTTCGCGCATATCGGGGCGGCCGAGCCACCAGGTGGCGACATTCGGCATTTTCAGTTCGGCGCCGAGCACGATCGGCGCCAGCGCCGGCAGAAATGCCAGCATGGCGCGGGCCTCGATCAATCCGGCGCCGAGCGAATTGATGATGGTGATCTTGCCGTCGCGCACCGCCTGCAGCAGGCCCGGCGACGCCGAGCCGCGACGCGGCGTTGAGCTCGAGCGGATCGGCGAAATCGGCATCGATGCGCCGCAGCAGCACTTCGGTGCGGCGCAGCCCCGACACCGTGCGGATGAAGACGCCGTCGTCCTCGACGCTGAGATCCTCGCCTTCGACCAGAAGCAGGCCGAGATAACGTGCGAGATAAGCGTGCTCGAAATAGGTCTCGTTCATCGGCCCCGGCGTCAGCAGGCTGGCGCGGGCGTCGTCGCGGCGGTTGAGCGCGAAAATCTCGGCTTGCAACGCCTGGAAGAACGGCGCGACGCGCTCGACACGCGTGGTGCGGTAGATGTCGGGAATGGCGCGCGACAAAGCGAGCCGGTTTTCGATCGCGTAGCCGGCGCCCGACGGCGCCTGCGCGCGATCGCTGAGCACCCACCAGCGCCCGTCGGCGCCGCGGCCGACATCGACCGCGTAGAAGCGCAGATGCGCGCCGCCCGGCGGCGCGACGCCGACCAGCGGACGCAGGAATTCCGGATTGCCGGCGATCACCGCGGCAGGCAGCCGCCCGTCGCGCGTCAGCGTGCCGGGGCCGTAGGAATCGGCAAGCACCGCTTCGAGCAATTGCGCGCGCTGCACCAGGCCCGCCACCAATTGCCGCCATTCGCCGGGCTCGATGATGAGCGGGACATGGCTCAGCGGCCACGGCCGTTCGATGCCGGCGGCGTCCTCATAGACGCGATAGAACACTCCGGAATCGCGCAGATAGCGGTCGGCGGCGGCGAAGCGGCGATTGATCTCGTCGCCGCCCAGAGCCGCGAGCATGGCGAGGAACGGCTGCCAGTGCGCGCGCACGCGCCCGTCGGCATCCATCATCTCGTCGAACACGCCTGGCAGCGGCCGATAGCCGGAGACCAAGACTGAAGCCTTGGCTCCAGCCCGGCATTCTTTGGTTCGACAGGAGTGTCGGCTTGCATAGCCATGACGCGAGAATCGCCAAGATATCCGGCTAAGTGTTTCAGCTTCAGCGCCGCAGGTCGAGAGTGAGGGGATATTCCAGCGAAGTTTCCAGCGGCGGCACCTCGATCACCCCGCCGGTAAAGCCGTGATCCTGGAAGCGGGCGCGGCGGCGGCCTTCCGCCTCGTAGGAATTCACCGGAAACGTCTCGTAGGCGCGCCCGCCCGGATGCGAGACATGATAGACGCAGCCGCCCAGCGAGCGCTTGTTCCAGGTGTCGACGATATCGAATGTCAGCGGCGCCTGGACGGCGATCGTCGGCTGCAGCGACTCCGGCAGATCCCATGCCTTGAAGCGCACGCCGGCGACGAACTCGCCCGACCGCCCGGTCGTCCTGAGCGGCACGCGCCGGCCATTGCACGTCACGACGTGGCGATCCGCATTGAGGCCCATGACCTTGACCTGCAGCCGATCGACCGACGAGTCGACGAAGCGCGAGGTACCGCCGGGCGTGCCTTCTTCGCCGAGCACGTACCACGGCTCGATCGCCTGGCGCAGTTCGAGATCGATGCCGGAGCGGTGCACGGTGCCGCACAGCGGGAAGCGGAATTGACGCTGCGCCTCGAACCAGCCCGGATCGAAGGTGTAGCCGGCATATTTGAGATCGTCCAAGACCTCCTGGAAATCGCTCCATACGAAATGCTCGAGCATGAAACGATCGTGCAACGCCGTGCCCCAGCGCACCGGTCTGCCTTCGAGCGGCGTCTTCCAGAACGAGGAGATCAGCGCGCGGATCAGCAATTGCTGGGCGAGCGACATGCGCGCGTCCGGCGGCATTTCGAAGGAGCGGAATTCGACGAGGCCCAAGCGGCCGGTCGGGCCGTCCGGCGAGAACAGTTTGTCGATGCAGATTTCGGTGCGGTGCGTATTGCCGGTCACGTCGACCAGGATGTTGCGGAACAGCCGGTCGACCAGCCACGGCGGCACCCAGTTCGCATCGCCGGGCCGCGGCACTTTGCCGGTCGCGATTTCCAGTTCGTAGAGCAGATCCTGGCGCGCCTCGTCGATGCGCGGCGCCTGGCTCGTCGGCCCGACGAACAGGCCGGAGAACAAATAAGACACCGACGGCCGGCGCAAGGCATAGAGCACGAGGCTCTTGAGCAGATCGGGCCGCCGCAGGAACGGGCTGTCGGCCGCGTTCAAGCCGCCGAGCACGACGTGATTGCCGCCGCCGGTGCCGGTATGCCGGCCGTCGAGCAAGAATTTATCGGTGCCGAGCCGCGCCTGATGCGCGTCCTCGTAGATGCTCTTGGTGATGTCGACGGCCTCGCGCCAGGATGCCGCCGGGTGGATATTGACCTCGATGACGCCGGGGTCGGGCGTGACTTTGAGGACGTTGAGCCGCGGGTCGGGCGGCGGCTCGTAGCCTTCGATATGGACCGGCAGATCGAGCTCGGCCGCCGTCGTCTCGACGGTGGCGACCAATTCGAGATAGTCGTTGAGCGTCTCGGTCGGCGGCATGAAGACGCACAAATGGCCGTCACGCACTTCGACCGACAAGGCGGTGCGCACCGCGTAATCCGATCCGGCCGTCGCGCTCGGCAGGCGCTGCATCGCCAAAGCATCGGGCGCCAGCGGCGGCGAATCCGCGTGCCCGGTGGCGCCGTAGACGCGCTGCCCGATCGGATGCGTTATGCGCGGATCCGACAACGGCGTGCGCGGGGCGAACGGATCGGCCGGTCCGAGATAAGGATACGAGGCCGGGCCGATATAGGGCAGCGATTGCAGCGGCAGGCGGAAGCCCGCCGGCGAATCGCCGGGGAGCAGAAACAGCCGCCCGCGGCGGGTGCGCCAAATCTCGCTCAGCCAACCTGGCTTCGCCAGCGCGGTCCAGCGCTGGATCGGCAGCACGAAGCCTTTGGGCGCGCCGAGGTGACTGTCGAACAAGCGCAAGATCCGCGCGCGTTCGTTCGGGTCGTCGATCTTCGGATCGCTCGGATCGAAATTCTCCGGGATCAATCCCTGCTTGAGCATCCGGTCGACCGGGTCCTCATAAAGCGGCTGGACATATTCGGTGGTCAGGCCGGAACGCGCGGCGATACCTTCGGCAAAGCGCTGTGCATCTTCGGTCGAAGCCTCGCGCGCGGGCTTCTGCCGGTTGATCAGTTCGGCGTCGCGCCACACCGGCACGCCGTCGCGGCGCCAATAGAGCGCGAAGGCCCAGCGCGGGATCGGCTCGCCGGGATACCATTTGCCCTGGCCGTAATGCAGCAGGCCGCCCGGCGCGAAGCGGTTGCGCAACCGGCGGATCAGATCGTCGGCCCGCATGCGCTTGGTCGGGCCGAGTGCGTCGGTGTTCCATTCCGCGCTTTGATAATCGTCGACCGACACGAAGGTCGGTTCGCCGCCCATGGTCAGCCGCACGTCGTTCTTTTTCAGATCGGCGTCGACCTTCTCGCCGAGCGCGTCGAGCGCGGTCCAGGCCTCGTCGGAAAACGGCGCAGTGACGCGCGGCCGTTCGCCGATGCGCGTGACGCTCATGTCGAAGCCGAAACTCACCTCGGCCGGCTCGACCAAGCCGCTGATCGGCGCCGCCGAACGGTAATGCGGCGTTGCCGCGAGCGGAATATGGCCCTCGCCGCAGAGCAGACCCGACGTGGGATCGAGCCCGACCCAGCCGGCGCCCGGCAGATAAACTTCGGTCCAGGCGTGCAGATCGGTGAAATCGACCTCCGTGCCGGAAGGTCCGTCGAGCGCTTTGACGTCGGGACGCAGCTGAATCAGATAACCGGAGACAAAGCGCGCCGGCAGGCCGATGTGGCGCAAGATCTGCACCAAGAGCCAAGCCGTGTCGCGGCACGAGCCCGAACCTGCGGTGAGCGTTTCCTCGGGCGTCTGCACGCCGGGCTCCATGCGCACGACATAGGCGATCAGCTTTTGCAGGCGCTGATTGAGCTCGACCAGAAAATCGATGGTGGTACGCGGCGTGCGCGAGATCGAGCAGACGAATTCTTTCAGACGCGGGCCGGCGGGCTCGGGGCCGATGAAGGCCAGCAAGTCCTCGTAGAGTTCCGGCTCGAATTTGAACGGCCATTTGTCCGCATAGGGCTCGACGAAAAAGTCGAACGGATTGATGACCTCCATGTCGGCGATGAGATCGACGGTGATAGAGAATTCGGTGGTCTTTTCGGGAAAAACGTAACGCGCCAGCCAATTGCCGTGCGGATCCTGCTGCCAGTTCACGAAATGCTGCGCCGGCGTGACCGAGAGCGAGTAGCTGGGGACGCGAGTGCGGCTGTGCGGCGCGGGCCGTAGCCGCACGACCTGCGGGCCGAGGCTAATCGGGCGGTCATAAGTGTAGCGGGTGGCGTGATGCAGACCGACAAGAATGGACATGTTTACGCGTTACGCCCCGAAAAGTTGACTACGGAAATGCACAATTTCCATGCAATTTCCGGGCCGTCATTAAAGGGTTTTCATGACGCTCGTTGTGGTCCGGCGGGGTATTATGCCTCAATCATGGCGATTGGCGACGCCGTTATCGACACACGCTTAACCCTCAACCATCAAACGTGGCTTTTGGTCTGTTTTTGCCCCGAATTTTGCGTCCCATTCAGGCCCGGAAAAGCGCATAATAAAGGCTGGAAGCGAAAGGAACATTCTCGCTAAATGGGTAGTGCGTCGGTTGGGATGAATTCCGATGAACGGTCAGGGTTCCAAGACCATCCGTAAGGTCAGACGGAAGAAGGTCGAACCTACCAAGGCCATTGCAGACGCCGCGCCGACGGCGAAAATTCCGACGCCGGGGAGCCTCGACGCCTTCGCCGTCATCGCGCAAAGCTCGCTCGACGCCATTCCGATGGGCTTCTGCGTCTGCAGGACCGACACCAGCCTCGTCCGCTACAACAGGCGCGCGGTCGAATTGTGGGGCCGCGAGCTTCCGCTTGGCGAACCGACGGCGCATTACAGCGACAACCTGCGGCGCTATCGCGCCGACGGCGAGCCGCTGCGCTTCGATTCGACGCCGGTCGCGCAAGCGCTGCGCAGCGGCGAGCGCGTGGTCGGCGCCGAACTCGTCATCGAACAGCCGGACGGCGCACGCGTTCCGGTGCTGATGAACGTGCAGCCGCTCAAAGACGATGCTGGTCGCGTCGAGGGCGCAGTCTGCAGCTTTCAGGAATTGACCGAACGCAAGCGCGCCGAAGAGGCGCTGCGCGCCAGCGAAGCCGAGCTGCAATCCGTCATCAATCGCACGCCGTTCATGATGGTGCGATGCAGCCGCGACATGCGCTATCGTTTCATGAGCGAGGCCTATGCGCACCTGCTCGGGCGGGAGCGCAGCGAGATTCTCGGCAAGACCATTGGCGAGATCCTCGGCGAAAAAGGCCTCAAGACGCTGCGCCCCTATATCGAGCGCGTGCTGCGCGGCGAAGCCGTCAATTTCGAAACCAATCTCGATTTTCCCAATGTCGGCTCGCGCCGCCTCCACGTCGCGCATCGGCCCGAACTCGACGCCAAGGGCAAAGCCGTCGGCTGGATTGCGTCGCTGCTCGACGTCACCGAGCAGCGACGTGCCGAAGCGGCGATGGCGCGGCGGGCCGACGAGCAGGCGGCGCTTTACCGGTTCACCGACCGGCTCTATCGCGCGACGAACTTGAACGACGTCTATGAAGCGGCGCTGGATGCGATCGTCGGCGCCTTGCATTGCCAACGGGCATCGATTCAGCGCGTCGACGCCGATGGCGTCATGCGCTTTGCCGCCTGGCGCGGCCTGTCCGATCAATATCGCGCCGCCGCCGAAGGTCTGTCGCCCTGGAAGCCCGACGCGACCAATCCGGAGCCGGTCTGCTTTGCCGACATCGATCGCGCCCGCTTCGATCCCGAGAGCAAGGCCGCCGCGAAACAGGAAGGCATCGGCGCGCTGGCGCTGGTGCCGCTGATGGCGGCCGGCAAGCTCGTCGGCAAATTCGTGACCTATTATGAGACGCCGCGCGAATTCGCCAAGGAGGACATCGAGCTGACCTTGACGCTGGCGCGCCAGCTCGGCTTCGGCATCGAGCGCATGCGCGCCGATCATGCGCGCACCAGGATCGAGGCCGAGCTGCGCAAGCTCTCGGAACGGCTGGAGGCCGAAGTCCACAAGCGCACGCTGGAACGCGATCGCATCTGGAACGTCTCGGAGGATCTGCTCGCGGTCTCGAATTTCGAGGGCTATTTCCTGAGCCTCAATCCGGCATGGACGCGGCTTTTAGGCTGGAACGAGGAGCAAATCAAATCCATGAACGTGAGCGAGCTGCGCCATCCTGACGACGCGGCGCATTCCGTCGCCGGCCGCGAACAGCTGGCGCAGGGCGTGCCGACGGTGCGCATGGAAAATCGCTTCCGGCATAAGGACGGCTCATGGCGCTGGCTGCAATGGACCATGACCGCGAGCGAAGGCCTGATCTATATCGCCGGCCGGCATGTGACCGCAGAAAAGGAAGCGGCCGCGGCGCTCGATCGCGCACAGCGGCAGACCGCGCATCTGCAGAAGATGGACGCCATCGGCCAGCTCACCGGCGGCATCGCCCATGACTTCAACAATCTTCTGATGATCGTGAGCGGCCACGCCCAGCGTCTGAAGAACCACCTGAAAGAGGTGAGGGACCAGCGCGCCGTGGCGGCCATCGAAATGGCGGCGATGCGCGGTGAGAATCTGACCCGGCAATTGTTGTCGTTCGCGCGCACGCTGCCGCTGAGCCCGACGGTGATCAGCCCGGCCGAAACGGTCAGTGCCATCCGCGACGTGCTTGCCGGCTCGATGCACGTCAATATCGAATTCCTGATCGAAGTGCCGAGCGATGTCTGGCCGGTTCGCGTCGACAAATCGGAATTGGAATTGGCGCTGGTGAATCTCAGCGTCAATGCGCGCGATGCGATGCCGCTCGGCGGCGGCCGCATCGTCATCGCGGCGCAGAATGTGGGGCTCGAGACCGGCGACTTGCCGGAAGCGATCAGCGGCGATTTTGTCGCGCTCAGCGTCGCCGATAACGGCAGCGGCATTCCGCACGACCTCTTGTCACGCGTGGTCGAGCCGTTCTTCACCACCAAAGGTCCGGACAAGGGCACTGGCCTCGGTCTGTCGCAGGTCTACGGCTTTGCCCGCCGCTCGAACGGCACCGTATCGATCGACAGCGAACCCGGCCGCGGCACCAAAGTGACGGTCTATCTGCCGCGCAGCCACGCCGCGGTCGCAGCGCCGTCGCCGCAGGACGACGGGCAATATACCGCTGCCGAACGGCAGATGGTGCTCGTCGTCGAGGACAATGCCGACGTCCGTCACGTGGCGGTGTCGCTGTTGCGCGAGCTCGGCTATCGGACCATCGAGGCCGAAACGGCGTCGGCGGCGCTCGATGCGCTTGCAGCCGGCAAGAATGTTCGCCTCGTCTTCAGCGATGTGGTGCTGCCCGGACAAATCGACGGCCTGGCGCTGGCGCGGACGGTGAGCACCAAATATCCGCATGTCCCGGTGGTGCTGACGACCGGCTATACCAAGGTGTTCGAGACCGATCCGGAATTTCCGCTGTTGCGCAAGCCCTATCAGATTGCGGCGCTCGGACGGATCATCCATGACGCGCTCGACGCCTCGCGCGGCAAACGCTCCCAGCTGGCAAGTTGACGGACGCCGTGCCTACGTCGTTTTGGCCGGATCCGCCAAATCAAGCTCGCGGCGAATTTCCTCGGTGTGTTCGCCGAGCTTTGGCGCCTGCCGGCGAAAGCCGTCAGGCATCGCCGAGAAGCGCGGGATGATATTGTGCATGGGTACGCTGCCCATGTCGCGGTCTTCAAGCTCGACGATAGCCTCGCGTCCCATGACATAAGGATCGTTCATCAGATCGGCGACCGAACAGACCGGGCCGACGGTGACGCCCGCCGCTTCGAAGAGCGCGAGATTCTCGGCCTGGCTGCGCTCGCCGATGAAGGCGCCGATGATGGCGTCGATCTCGTCGCGATGCGCAACGCGGGCGGTATTGTCGATGAAGCGCGGGTCGGTTTTCAGATCGGGACGTCCGATCGTCTCCATGATCTTTTCCGCCATCGATTGCATCGAGCCCGACATCGCGACATAGCGATCGTCACTGCAGCGATAGACGTTGCGCGGCGCCGTGTGCGATGACTGATTGCCCGAGCGCATGGTCGGATGTCCAAGCCGGATATGCGCGGCTTCCGCGCCCACCATGGCGTGGATGGGTTCGAACAGAGAGAGATCGATCACTTGGCCGGGCGTGCGGCCCTGCTCGACGGCGCGCAATGCCGCCAGCACCGCCGCAGCTCCATAGAGTCCCGAAATCATGTCGGCGAGCGCCAAAGGCGGCAGCGTCGGCGGCTTGTCGGCGTGACCGTTCATGAAGGCCCAGCCGGACATGGCCTCGACCAAAGTGCCGAAGCCGGGCTTGTTCCGCCACGGCCCGGTCTGGCCCCAGCCCGACACGCGCAGCACGATGAGCTTGCGATTTCGCCGCAGCAAATCGTCGGGGCCCATGCCCCAGCGCTCCAGCGTTCCCGGCACGAAATTCTCGACCAGAATCTGGGCGCTGTCGATCAGCCGCCACAGAAACTCGCGGCCGTCGGCGGTCTGCAGGTCGATCGCGACGCTCTTCTTGTTGCGCGAATAGACTTTCCAAAACACCTCGATGCCCTCGACCCGCCAGCTGCGCAGATCGTCGCCTTTGCCCGGGCGCTCGACCTTGATCACGTCGGCCCCGTAATCGGCGAGCACATGCGTCGCCATGTTGCCGGCGACGAGCCGCGACAGATCGATGACGCGCACGCCGTCGAGTAGGCCGATGCGCTCGGCGTCGAATTTTTTGATTTCGGTCATGGATTGCGCGCCTTCCGGTGCTCGGGCCGGTGCCGAAGGATGGGCGAACTGCCCGCTCAGCGTCGCAAGGTATTGATTTAAGTGGTGGGCGCACAAGGACTCTATTGCCCCGAATGCTGCCGCGAAAGTCGCCAACCGGCGTGTACGCTTCGGGCCACAACCGGACTCTGTGCGCCGCAGCAAATTGCATCTTCATTCGATTACCTTGTCAGCAATGGATATGATATCTGGTGGAACCGTGAGACTCAGCATTTTCGCGGTTTTGAGGTTGATGACCAGTTCAAACTTAGTCGGTTGCAAGACCGGTAGATCGCCCGCTTTCGCACCATTAAGAATTTTTCCTACGTAGAATCCACCCTGGCGATACTGATCCGCAAAGTCGGTGCCATAACTGACCAGACCGCCGCTTTCGGTGTAACCACGCTGGTTATATATCGCGGGCAGTCTATAGCGGGCCGCCAGAGCCACAAGCTGGTTGAGGTGGCTTCCGAAGAATGGATCTTGGGTGACTAGGAGCGCTTTGACTCCCTGTTCAGCGATAGTCGCGAACGCCGAGTTAATTTCTGATTCCGTATCAGCGCGTGCAACAATTAATTGTCGCTTGATCGCACTTGCCGCTTCCTGTAATTCCTGCAGTTCTAGATTGACGTCGGAATACTGCGGATTTACGAGCACGCCGATGGATGAGGCAGCGGGAACAATTTCCGCTAAAAGCCCCAGGCGTTTGGCTTCCAATGTTGACCCGAGCATACTAATTCCGGTGATGTTACCTCCGGGTCGACTGAAGCTCGTGATGATGCCAGCCTTCACCGGATCGGCGGCGCTGAGGAAGACAATCGGGATCGTAGACGTTGCCGCTTTTGCCGCTTTCGCTGGATCGACGCCGCCGGCAGCAAAGATCACGGCAACCTTGCGTTCGACCAAATCAGCCGCCAAACTTGGCAGCCGATCATAGTGTCCCTGCGCCGAGCGATATTCGATTAAAACATTCTGACCTTCGATATATCCCGCCTCTTTTAAGCCTTGGCGGAAGGCGGGCAACCGGAACGTCGTGTCGTCCTCCGAGAGACTGCTTAGAAAGCCGACGATTTGCATTCCCGTAGCCTGCTGCGCTTGTGTGGCGAGCGGCCAACCGGCAATTCCGCCGAGCAAGGCGATAAATTCGCGTCGCCTCATTTTGTTCTCCCATATATCGAGGACCTCACCCTAACATATCGTTGAACGAGAGCATTGTTGCGCACCGCGCGGCGAGCTTAGCCGTCGATGACCGGTATGGGTCTTGGTTGTGTAGAAACGCTTTGCCGGAAGTGTCGAAGCGCAGCAGTTTTGGTCGGAAGGCGTTGAGGAGCCTTTTTTCGGGTTTGGCTAGGCCCTCATCGCGGCCATGAGCGGCCGAATGCCCATGATGTTCATGACCCGGGTCAGATTGTAGGCCAGCACGTGCAGCGCCATCTCTGAGGCAACTCGTGGCAGGGTCTTCATCAGGAAGTGGGTAGCTCCCATCCTGGCCTTGATGGTGCCGAACGGATGCTCGACGGTCTCGCGCCGCTGGCGCATCTTCTCCGGATGCTCGTCGAGCCGGCGTTGAACGGCTTCAAGAATATGCTCGTGTTCCCATCGCGTGATCCGTCGTTCCTTGGCGGTAGTGCAACTGTGCTTGATAGCGCAGCTTTGGCAGGCGTTGGTCCAGTAGCGGTGCAGAACCAATCCTTTCTCCTCGATCGTGTAGTGGTAGGCGAGCTTCTCACCAGCAGGACATATGTAAACGTCCTCCGCAGCCACATAGCGGAAGTCCTGCTTGCCGAAGCGTCCTTCCGCCTTTGAGTTCGAGGTCATCGGCTTTGGCAGCGTAACCGTGATGCCAGCCTCTTCGCATGCTCTAATCTCTTCGCTGTTGAAGTAACCGCGGTCGGCGACGGCATCGAGCTTCTCCACGCCCAGCGCCGCCTTGGTCTCGTTGGCCACATGGGAGAGTTGCGATCGGTCAGTCCCGTCGTTGGTTACTTCATGCATGACGATCAGATGATGATTGGCCTCGACGGCAATCTGGACGTTGTCGCCGACGACGCCGGAACCACGGCCACTGGTCGCCATCGAGCGGGCATCGGGATCGGTCAGCGAGATCTGCTGGTCCGGGGTGGCGAGCATCTCCACCTCGAGACGCTCGAGACGACGCATCTGCTCCTTCAGCGTCTCGATCTTCTCTTTGAGGCGGCTCGTCTTGGTTTTGAGCGCCTCTGACGGTTCCTGCCGGTCGGCAGTGTCGAGCTGCTCAAGATAGCGCGCGACGCTCTCCTCGATCTGCGCCATGCGTCGCTCCATCTTGGCGCGCGTGAAGTTCTTGTCGCGGTTGTTCACCGCCTTGAACTTGCTGCCGTCAATCGCGACGCTGGCTTGCGTCAGCAGGCCCATCGCGCGGCACATTGCGATAAATTGAGCACACACTTTGCCGATGGCAGCGCCATTGTCCTTGCGGAAGTCGGCAATCGTCTTGTGATCGGGTGCAAGCCGGCCCGTCAGCCACATCACCTCAACGTTGCGCCCGGCCTCATACTCGAGCCGCCGGCTCGACTGCACCCGATTGAGATAACCGTAGATGTAAAGCTTCAGCAGGGCCGACGGGTGATACGAGGGGCGGCCGGTTGCCTCAGGATCGACCCCTCCAAAACCAAGTTCGGCCAGATCGAGTTCTTCGACGAAGACATCGACAACGCGAACCGGATTGTCCTCGTCGATCCAGTCTTCCAGGCATTCCGGAAATAGCGTCGTCTGCTCACGATCGATCCCCTCAACGAAGCGCCGCATCCGATCCTCCCGCATATCGCACGAGATCCTTATCGCGGGAATCAAAGAAGGCGATGCGTTTTTACACAGGCTGGGTCATTAGCTACCGCGACAAGCACTTAGCCTCACGGCTGCTTACCCGCGATAGCGGACACGGCGGTGATCGATGGACGGCGAGTTGGTAGAGTGCGGAAGCGTGAGCCCGAGCTTGACCCACTGTTCATAAAATGATCGATTTACGAACAGTCGACCACAACCGAAGGGCCGAACACATGGCCAAACCGCGCCTCAGACTGGTCAGCCCAACCACCGTAAAACGAACAGTTACCCCGAAGCGGCTCCCCAACAGGGACCTGCGGACCCGCGAGTACCTCACCCACGCCGAGGTCGTGCGCCTCATGGCAGCGGCCAAGGGCAACCGCTATGGCCACCGGGACACGACGATAATCCTTGTGGCCTATCGGCACGGCCTGCGGGCGGCTGAACTGGTCGATCTTCGCTGGGAACAGGTGGACTTCAAAACGGCCACCCTGCACGTCCGCAGGGTCAAGAAAGGCACCCCCAGCACCCACCCGATCTCCGGCGACGAATTGCGCGCCTTGCGGCGGCTCCAGCGTGAGCAGGAGCCCAAGTCGTCATTCCTCTTTACCTCGGAGCGGGGAGCCCCGTTCACCACCGCTGGGTTTGCACGGATGGTTGAACGGGCGGGCACCGAGGCCAAGTTTAGGTTCAAGGCGCACCCGCACATGCTGCGGCATGCCTGCGGCTACGCTCTGGCTAACAAGGGGCACGATACGCGCGCCTTGCAAGCCTACCTGGGGCACAAGAACATTCAGCACACCCTGCGATACACCGAACTATCCCCTGCGCGGTTCAAGGATTTCTGGCGGGAGTAAGTCGATTTCTGAAACTTCCTTTTCGCTTGCGCGGATGATTAGGCAAAAACGGCGGCCAGCAATAGCAAGGCATCTCCAACCCCAACATTTTTCGCCGCAAAATCCCTAACGCGGCAATTCCAAATCCGCTAAGCTTGCGATGGGCACGCAAGCTTACATCCGATGGCCGCGAACTATTACCCAGTAATTTTCCGCGCAATATCAAAACTGCCGAGTAATACCCGTGAAGCGCGCGACGAATTGTATGGCCGCGCTCGTGCGACGCTGATCGCACAACAGTTGTCAAAGCGAGAAACTAAGCGTGAATTGCGCGCGCTCGAATCAGCCATTCACTACGTCGAGCAGTCACCAAACAAAATTCCAGACGAGCGCGGATCAACGGTGCTCCTCATCCTTTCGGTCCTCTTCTTTCGCCTACCGTGGATCATGGACCCCACATCCACTTCGCTTTATTGGGTGGTTCGCCCTTGGTATCGCCCTTTTATGAAGTAGCCGGGAAGAGAAGCGCGAAAGATGACGCCGGTGATAACCACTATGCATCCTTCGGCAACGGAGATGCCAGCGGGCCTGTAACGACGGATGTAGTCGCGCTTCTCGGCCGCGGTGCGTTTCTCAGCGCCCCCTTTAAAAACTCGATCTCGAGTGCCTGTTTGCCGGCCAGGCGTTCGAGTGCCGAGATCTTCGCCTCGTAGGCCTGAAGAAGATCAGCCGCCTCGGCATCTTCATCGAGCGCCCCGGTCTCGAGCCTCTTGACCCAGACCCGGATCAGAGTGCGGGAGACGTCGTGACGCTTGGCAAGCGCGTGAAGCGTTTCGCCCGCAATAAACTCCTGGGCGACCCGTCGTTTGAACTCGATGCTATGGGAGCGCTGTCTCGCCATGGCTTTCATCCTCCGAAAGCCCAGCGGCCCTGGTCAGTTCCTAGCTCGCAAGATGTCCACCGTTAAGGGCGCACTCCACTGCTCCCCGTCCGTCGCGGCAACTATGCCCCCAGGAACGGACATTCAATTGCGATGCGGGAAGCGCCGCTTCGGGCCAGGAACAGACATCGGCTGTGCCCGACAACGTTCGCTGGACCTTCCATAACAAGACGGCGCAGCACCCTCGTGGTAACCGCACCGCCCGGCTCGCAACGGCGCTTGGGAAAAACCCTGCAAGCGTTCAATTGTTGTCAGCCGGGGCGACAGCTCGCATTGATCGAGATCAATTCGTAGGATAGTTCGATTTCTTCCCAACTTGCGGTGTCCGCTGCGGAAACGATGAGCCGAATGATCTGCATCGCGCAGATTTCACAGATCCCCGCGCGCGCCTGTTGCCGAAAAGCATCATGCAGATCGAAACGCATCGGGAGCCGTATTTTGCCGGTATCCCTCAACCGAGATATTTCTTACCATCTCCTCATCCCCCGTGACTCGTGGCCTTGAGCCATCGCATTTGCGCGCGCAAAGCGCGGATAGCGAAAGTGATGTGGCGCGCAATGACGGGCGGGCGCAGTCGACCTTCAAGCGCGGTGTGGCGTTTCGGCTTTGCCGCGACGGCGGTAGCCCTGTTTATTCTTTCCGGCCTGCTGACGCTGGGTTCCACGACGCCAGCACAAGCGCTGCCGAGCTTTGCGCGGCAGACTGGGCAACCGTGCGGCACGTGCCACACCGATTTTGCCGGACTTACACCCTACGGACGGCGCTTCAAGATCGGCGGCTACACGGCCGGCGGCGGTGCGTATCGCACGGCGCTGTTCCCCAGCTCCGGCGATGAAGATGCCAACAAAAAGTGGGTGCCGCCGATTTCGATGATGACAATCGTCGGCTTCACCAACACGCAAACAGCGCAACCGCCGCCGACCGCGCCCTATAGCACCAACAACAATACGGTGGTGTCACCGGTAAGTTTCTTCTGGGGCGGCGCCATCACCGATCATCTCGGTGCCTTTGCCCAAGTGACTTACAATGCGGCACCGGTCGGCGGGTTCGGCAGCGATCCGTTTGGGCACACCTGGACGTGGGACAATACCGATGTCCGCTATGCGGATTCGACAAGCATCGGCAAATTCAACATCACCTACGGCATCACGGCGAACAATAATCCTACGGTCCAAGATCCGTGGAATACGACGCCGGCCTGGGCTTTCCCCTACGCGGCTTCGACAGTGGCGCCCACCCCTGGAAGCCACACACTCATCAATGGCGGGTTCGCCGCGCATGTGGGCAGCGTCGGCGGTTATGTCGACATCAATGACGTGCTCTATCTTGAGGCGTCGGCCTATCACACACTCGACCCAAATGCGCAAAATGCACTCGGCACCGATCCGTTCGGCGCGCCCGGATTATCTGGCGTGTCGCCATATTGGCGCGCGGCGTTCGAACCCCATTGGGGTAACAATTGGTTGGAGATCGGAACGTTCGGCATGGTGTCCGGCATACATCCCTGGGCGGCAGGGCCATCGCCGCCCGGCACTCCTCCCCCCGTGCCAACGGTGACAACGGCGACATTCTCGCAAACCGACAAGTACACCGACATCGGCCTGGATTCCCAATATCAGTATCAGGGCAGCAATTTCTGGTTCACGCTGCGTGGCAGCTACATTCATGAATATCAAAAACTCGATGCGAGTTTTCCAAATGGCGCCTCGTCGAACCCCAGCGACACGCTTGACGAAGCGAAGGGCTACGCCTCGCTGGCCTATGGCAGCGACAACAGGATCGTGTTGACCGGCCAATACTTCAACACCTGGGGTACCCCGGATTCGCTTTTGTACGCTTCAAACTCGAGCGCCTTCAGCCCGAACAGCACCGGTTGGATTGCCGAGGTCGCGTACATCCCATTCATAAGCAGCCCAGCGCCGGGGTGGCCGTGGCTCAACGCGCGCGTCGGGCTCCAACACACTTGGTACGAGAGGTTTGACGGCACCGGCATCGGTGCGGCGGCCAACAACACGACGTTCCTCTATCTGTGGCTGGCGATGTAGCAAACACATGCGAAGGCACGCGATGAAAGCAACAATGCTTGGAGGCACGGCTTTATCGCTGCTGCTGACCGTCTCTGCATTTGCCGCGGATATCGCGGTGCCGGCTATGATCGCCCCGCCGCCGCCACCGCCGCCCTTCACCTGGACAAGCTGCTACGGCGGCTTGCGCGCCGGCGGCGGCGTCGGCCAATCCAATTTGACCGACACCGCGGGGGTCATTTCCGCAACATCGGGATTTGCCAGCGCTAATCTCGACACCAGCGGCTACATGGTCGGCGGCCAGCTCGGCTGCGACTACCAATTCACGCCGAACTGGGTTGCCGGCGTCGAGTGGGCGGTGACCGGCGGAGATATCGGCAAGACGTCCACGATCGGGGTACCGGCGGTGGCTCTCGGCGACACCGCGACCTACAAGGTAACGACCGACTTTCTGATGAGCGCGACCGCGCGCGTCGGCTATACGTGGGACCGCTGGATGCTCTACGCCAAAGGCGGCTTTGCCGGGGCCGGCAACAAATACAACGACTTCGATGCGTTCCAGACTTACAGTTTCCAGGGAACGGAGAACCGGATCGGCTGGACCGCAGGTGCCGGCGTCGAATGGGCGCTGTGGGAGGATTGGTCGGTCAGACTCGAATACGACTATTACGGCTTCGGCACGCACGATGTGACCTTCATCGACAGCACGATCAGCGGCGTCACCGGCACGGTCAATATCAAGCAAAACATTCAGCTCATCACGCTCGGCGTGAACTTTCACGCCTATGCCGGACCGTGAGGACAGAGCCGATGGCGATCGTGAGACTGGCGTTTCCGGCGGCGATCCTCGCAAGCGTACTTGCAACGATGAGCTATTTTGCGACAGCAAGTCATGCCGAGGACAAAGCCGCCGCCGCGCAAACCGTCGCGCCCAAGGACGTTCAGGCCAAGCTCGCCTATTGCGAGGTCTGCCACGGCGTCTCGGCGCAGGGATTCCGCGGCTATTACCCGATCCCACGTCTCGCCGGACAACAGGTCGAATATCTGCAAAACCAGTTGCAGGCGTTTATCGAGCGCCGGCGCACCAACAACATCATGTTCAATGTCGGCCACGTCCTGAGCCCGGCGATGGTAGCGGCGCTCACCGCCGATTTTCACGACCTCGATCCCAAGCCGCTTGGCGGCGCGCCGAAGGATATTGCCGATGCCGGCAAGAAGATCTTCACGGAGGGAATTGCGGACGCGAATATTCCGCCTTGCGCTTCGTGTCACGGCCCCGACGCCAAAGGCAACGGGGCGTTTCCGCGCCTCGCCGGACAGCTTTATGACTATCTGACGGCAAAACTCACCAACTGGGACAAAGAGCGCGGCCAGAATCCGGATAAGCCCGACACGTCGGCGATCATGGAGCCGATCGCGCATGGCTTGAACCAAACGCAGATCAAAGCCGTCGCCTCTTATCTCAGTTATTTGGAGTAACGCCTTGCGCTCCCTCGGCAGACGCAAAATCTTAAAATCCGCCGGCCTGAGATTGGCGGCGCAAGCGGCCATTCTCGCCGCCGCGTTGACCGGACCTGCGCGCGCCGACGACGTGCAAGCCAAGCTCAGCTATTGCAAGGACTGCCACGGCGTATCGGCGCAAGGTTACCGCGGCTATTTTCCAATTCCGCGTCTCGCCGGACAGCAGCCCGAATACCTGGAAAATCAGCTGCGCGCCTTCATCGAGCACCGGCGCACCAACAATATCATGTTCAATGTGGCGCATGCTTTGAGCCCGGCCATGGTGTCGGCGCTCGCCGCGCATTTCCGCTCGCTCAATCCGCCGCCGATCGGCGGCGCGCCGGCGGGACCCGCGGCCGAGGGACGCAGAATCTTTCAGGACGGCGTGCCCGACGCAAATATCGCGGCCTGCGCCGCCTGCCATGGTCCGGACGCCACGGGCACCGGCGAAATTCCGCGGCTCGCGGGGCAGCTCTATCCTTACCTCATCAAGGAATTGGTCAATTGGGGGCACGAGCGCGGGCAAAATCCGGCGCGGCCGGACACCTCCGCCATCATGAGCCCGGTGGCGCACAGCTTGAACAAGTCGCAAATCGAAGCCGTCGCGGCCTATGTCAGCAATCTGAAATAGGCCGGGTCGACGCGGAGCAAAGGCAGAAGGTTTGGACTACAGATCATGAGAGGCATCCGGACAACGATCGCGATCTTGGCCTTGGCTTTTGCCGCCGCTGCGACGGCCGCTCATGCCGACAGCCTCGCGGTCCGCAATTGCACCTGGTGCCATGGCGCGTCGGCAACGGGTTACACGCCGGCGCCCGGCCTCGCCGGGCAGCGGCCGCAATATATCTTCAATCAGCTTCGCGATTTCGGGCTGCACCGCCGCGACAATCCGTTTTCGAAGCAATATATGTGGGCCGCTGCAGCGCATCTGAGCCCGCAGACGGCGCATGATCTGGCGCTGTATTTCTCGGAGCTCCCGCTGAAAGCGGCCAATGACGGCGATCGCGAGAGCGTCAGTCTCGGGCAAACGATTTATCAGCAAGGAATGCCCGACGCCAATATCGTGGCTTGCGTCGTGTGTCATGGCCCGAATGCCGAAGGGGTCGGACCCATTCCGCGGCTCGGAGGACTCGCTTACACTTACTTGAAGAGGCGTCTCGAACAATGGGGCGAAGGCTATCACGCGGCCGCGGGACCGCCGATGCCCGACATCGCCGGCAAATTATCGACGGGCCAAGTCGAGGCGCTCGCATCGTATCTCAGCTTCGTGAAGTGAGAATTCGTGCTGTGCAAAGACAATGAAAAAAACAGGGCTACGAGGCATTATCCGGTGTTACTACGCTCGGAGCCTAACCCTTTGCCTCTCAGGTGAAAACTTAGGGCAGATAGTACTCTGCCATCGCAATTTGCGGATCCAAGTTAAACTCGGTTACGCGCGGTCATCGTAGGCCTTCCGCAAATATTGCCTACGATCGTGTCAGCTACGCGAAGTTAGCCCGCTTTCTTGGCCCAGAGCTTACACCAACCTGTAGGGCTGATTGTGCCATCTACAACCTGGCAGGAGTTGGGTGCTTGGAAAAGCATGCAGCCGTCACACTCATGGCCGTCTTTCGGGGAAGGCTGATAAACGACTGCCGGCGATGCTTGGGGAAATTTCGCAGCGCGAGCATCTTTAATCTGACCTAACAATCCAACGGACCCGGCTGCGGAAGCGCAGCCGAACACAACGATGGTTCGGCGAGATAGTGTCTTGGTCATGGCTACCCCTTATTATTTGTCGCAACTTTTGAATCACGGAACCACGAAGGCTGCTTTGACGAAAATCAAAAACTGCGGAACCGAACATAATCTCGGGGACGTCACACTCAATGTCCGTTTCACCCTGGCAGCAGCTCGAGCCGCTGCTAATTGAGGCGGCACTTGAGTTAGATCAAGATAACTAAACCGCTGACAGCAGATAATTGTTTTATGCCGTCTGCCGATCAGGAGGTCCCGGAGTGCCCGAATTGCGGGTGCCTTATGAAGCATGTTCTGAGGATACGACGATGGCCCGCTGATCATATAGACGTGTTCTGTTGCAAGCTCTGCGGTGTGCGGATTACCCGTTCTGCGATTGGCAATCCGCAAATGGCCGCTACTGCAAGAATGAGACAAGACGGCGAGCGCGGCGTCTATGCCCTCGAAACCGGACATCCGGTTGCGTCGCGGTGAGCGCCGGGGTGGGCCATAAACGGAAAAGATCATTTTCGCGGCTGTTTTGCCGCGAAGAAGTAGATCAGCCCATACACAGGTACCAACAGTGATACGACCGCGTGGATGACAGCGCCGTTCTTGACTCCTCGGATAATCCCGAAAATCGGACTCGCTCCCATAGCGACTACAATGATTAGTATCACCCAATGCCAAATTGAAAATGATTCCATAGTCGTCCACCTTCGCCCGCTGTAATCCAAAAATTTGAAGTTGGGCAATCAAAGCATAGGGGTGGGATTCCTGCCAGCTTGATTGGGCGTATGTCCGAGTTGGGTCGATACTGTTGAAAAAGTCCTCGAGATAGTCGGCAAATCATGATTCCGTTTCGTTGAGGGTTTCAGCGGCGGGGTCGGATCATGATGGGTCGGCAGAGCGGCGATCAGAGCCGGTTGTTTTACCTTTTCAACCTCGAGAAGCGCATTCCAGCGGGCCATCTGTTGCGCCGTATCAATCCGGTTGTGACCCGGATACTGGGTGACCTTCGCGAGAAGCTTGAGCCGTTCTACAGCGAGATCGGCCGCCCATCGATCGACCCTGAGCTGATGATCCGGATGCTGATCATTGGCTACTGCTACGGCATTCGTTTTGAGCGGCGGCTGTGCGAGGAGGTCGAGTTACACCTTGCCTACCGCTGGTTCTGCCGCCTCGACCTTGAGGACAAGGTTCCCGACCACTCGACCTTCTCGGTCAATCGTCACGGCCGGTTCCGCGACAGCGACCTGTTCCGTCAGGTTTTCGAGGCGGTAGTGCGGGCCTGCATGAATGCGGGTTTGGTCAAGGGTGAAGCCTTTGCGGTCGATGCCAGCGTCATGGAGGCGGACGCCAGCCGTTATCATGCCAAGGCACCCGACGAGATCGACTGGTCGTTGCCGGAACGCCAGACGCGGGCGGTTGCCGAGTTTCTCGGCGCCCTTGATGATGAAGATCACGACGCGGATCGCAAGGTGCCAAAGGCGATCTCGCCGGTGGACCCGTGCTCGGCTTGGACCGCCAAAGCCAACAAGCGCGTTCAATTCGGCTATGGGCTCAATTATCTGATTGACGTCGAGCGCGCGGTTATTGTCGATGTGGAGGCCACTCCGGCCCGCACCTACGACGAGGTGGCCGCGACCAAGACCATGATCAAGCGTACCGAGCAGACGCATGGCTTGAAGCCCAAACGGCTTTTGGCCGACACGGCCTATGGCACCGGCAAGTTCCTCGGCTGGCTCGTCGGCACCGGCATCACGCCGCACATTCCGGTGAAGGACATGAGCGATCGTGATGACGGAACCTTATCAAGCAACGACTTCACGTTCGACCGTAAGCGTAACGTCTATGTCTGCGCCGCGGACAAGCTGCTCAAGACCACCGGCAACGTGGGCGGCGACCACAAGGTGCGCTATCGTGCATCGCGGCGTGACTGCCACGCATGTCCAGTCAAGCCGCGATGCAGTCCGAACACGCCCTCGCGCAAGATCACACGCGACGTCAATGAGGATGCCCGCGATCATGCGCGCAGCTTCGTCGGTACGCCGGAGTTCGAGCGATCACGCAATGAGCGCAAGAAGGTCGAGATGCGCTTTGCGCACCTCAAAACCCATCACCGCTTCGAGCGATTGCGCCTGCGCGGCTTATCCAGTGCGCGCGATGAGTTCCAC
Source organism: uncultured Alphaproteobacteria bacterium (assembly GCA_963761185.1). Classification (GTDB taxonomy): domain Bacteria; phylum Pseudomonadota; class Alphaproteobacteria; order Rhizobiales; family Xanthobacteraceae; genus BOG-931. The sequence continues at coordinate 218,563 of CAVXFY010000009.1, read as the reverse complement.
CTCGCAGCCATCGTGCAAAACCTCAAGACCCTGGCGAAACATATCTGGCGGCCAGTGCTGAACGCGCCCGCCGCCTGTATTGCATGAGGGCTGTGGCGTCCGCCGCAAGCGGGTGAACAATAACACCGATATCGCCCCACAGGTGCTCAATAACGAGCCAAGCACAAAGCAGCGGGGGATTTTTCAACACTATCGGTCACAGGCTGCCGCGAATGGATGATTCATGAACTTGCCCGCCATGGCTACACGCTCAGTCCGGGAACCCTCTATCCGATGCTCCACAGCCTCCAGAACGCCTCAGAAACAAATCTCTATTCGTGGTATCTCGGGTATCAGATCACCGGACCATAAATGCGCCTGACTGTTCGGACCAAAGGAGTTCGTCGTCATGCTAACGCGGCGTCAATTCGCAATCGGCTCTACGGGGATTGTGTCGAGCGTCCTCATTGGCGGCAGCGCCGGACTGAGCGAAACGGCTCCATTCAGCACACCACTGCCGATCCCGAAGCTGATCGACGCGGCCAGTCAGGGCAACGCCGTTAAACTGAAAGTCACATCCGGTCTGCACGCATTCGTTCCGGGCAAGCCGACGCGGACTTATGGCTACTCGGCCCCCATCCTGGGGCCAGTCATCCGCCTGCGTCGCGGCGATGAGGTGAAGATGATGGTCGAGAATACGCAACTGGCTTGACCGTCGGGTGCATGGCCAACTCCGCAAGCCGATCGGCACCAAAGGCATTCGCCCCGGCACAGGTCCAGACATTGCTGCGATTGCGCCCATGCCGGCCGAGCTCGATATTGTTGACGTGCTTGGCACGCCCATGTTTCCAAACGAAAATCAGCTCATGCTGGCTGCGGTAGAACGAGCCCATACCGGCATTGCTCTTGTTTCACACCACCAGGTTTTTGAGCTCACGGTAGACCCGTCGGCCGGCGCTGAGCATTTCGTCCAGGTGCCGCCAATCTGAACATACGAAGTGGATAGAGCCGTCAGCCGAGTGTTCGGCCAGCAGACCGAGAGATTCTTCGAGGAATTTTGCGAACTGGGGAGAAGTCTTTTCACCACTCGCGTGCGCGAATTCGCGATGCTTGACGCGGCCTTTGCCGGAGACGTGGCCCTTGATTTTTACGTTGTAAGGCGGGTCCACAAAGACGAGTTGAGCGGCATCGCCACTCATCAAAGTGGAAAATGAGTTGCGAAAGCGGGCGTCGCCGCAAAACAGTCTGTGATTTCCGAGAATCCACAAATCGCCAGTCTTGGTAATCACTCGATCGGGAGTAGGGTTATGGACCTCGTCACTTCCGGAGCCCAGTTCGTCGCGCTCAATCGAGTTGAAAATCATTTCGATTTCGGGGATTTCAAAGCCAGTCAGTTCGACGTCAAAACCGAGATCAGACAGGCCCTGCAATTCAATCGCTAGGATCGCGTTATCCCAGCCGGCCTTCTCCGCCAACCGGTTGTCGGCAATAATGAACGCGCGCTTTTCCTCATCGTTCAGATGTTCGATCCGAAGCGCGGGCACGGTGTCAAAGCCGAGCGACTTAGCCGCGGCGACGCGACCGTGACCGGCAATAATCTGATTATACTGATCAATGAGGACGGGGTTGTTAAATCCAAAGCGGTCGATCGACCGTGCAATTTGCTGAATTTGCCGCGTCGAATGAGTACGGGCGTTGTTCTCATGTCGTTTAAGCTTCGAAATCAGCACGAGCTCGATCGTGGGATTTTGACGAACAGACGCTTTCCTTGCGTTCATAGGCATGAGCGTCACCTTTCGCGGCCAGCTGCCACTGGCGCAAATTTGATGCGGATAGAGAGCGGCTCCTGAAAACGCGCGCAAAAATCTGCCTACGCAGGCAAAGCCGTTTAGGAAATTGTCATTGGAGAAAAGTCATCCCGTCATGGCGTGACTCCTCATCACGGAGAGTCTTCGCCTCAGGACTCCGACCATCAAAGGTCGAATTGAGTAAATCACAGAGATTGCTGGAAGTCACTACCTACCCCGACGTCACCGGTAATTGCGATCTCAAGGCATTCGCAGAATGACAGGTTACGGAATATCCAGGCTGTATTCCAGGTGCGATCTGCAAGCAGTGCGACGAATTGTGATCCGATGCGCTAATCCCTACGGCACTCCTTGTACATCGGTGGCAGCCTTAGGAAAAATCTAGTTTATCCAGGTGTTTCGGCGAAACTGCGCTTCGAAACGCGCCGGTGATGGGTGCGCAGTTCGATCCCAACCGAGTTTTTTACGAGCATTCTCACTGAGCCGATTTGGAGTCCAGCGTGGATGGAGCACGAGGCGAACGCAAATTGATGAAACTTCTCGGAAACGATGACCTAGGATGTCGTTTATCCGATGCAATAGTGCCTCACTGAATGGGCACGAGATGCAAGCCGTCGTGAACTCTACATCGATTCCCTTTGTGCTCCATTCGGCACGATAAACTAACCCCATGTCCGCAATACCGATGCCCAGTTCCGGATCCTCGATCTCGTTTAGGACGTGAATCAGATCCTCTTTCATCGTGCAGTTATTTAACTTAGCTAACAAAATCCGCCTTGACTTTCATCAAGGCCCCGCTCGGCGGCAGGCTTGAGAATTCAATTATGTTTAAGCCAAATACCATTTTCATGACGGCGCTTCTCGGATTGCTTACTGCGTTTGGTCCGGTGGCAACGGACATGTATGTTCCTTCTATGCCGGACATTGGCCGGTTGCTCGCTGCGGATACGTCCAAGGTTCAATTGACGCTCTCGGCATATCTCGTTGGATTTGCGTTTGGTCAGATCATCTACGGTTCGATTTCCGACCAGTATGGCCGCAAGCCGGTCCTATTGATGGCTCTCGTGCTTTTTTGCGCCGCGAGTTTGGCTTGTGCCGTTGCGCCCAATATCGAGACGCTTATCGCCGCCCGTGCCTTTCAAGCATTGGGCGGTTCTGGGGCCATCGTGCTTCCCCGCGCGATCGTCCGCGACCTCTATACTGGCGAGCGAGTTGGACGAGAGTTATCGCGCATGGGAGCGATCATGTCGTTTGCTCCGGTGATAGCGCCGTTGATCGGGGGGAGCGTGCAAGCTTGGCTTGGATGGCGTGCCAACTTCATGATTATTGTCGCTCTCGGAATAACGGCAACTGCAGTCACGTGGCGCTCATTGCCCGAGACGCTCCGTCGGCCCGTCGTGCCGCTGCCGATTATCAAAACCCTGCAGAGCTACGGAGCGCTCGCAAGCAATCGAGTGTTTCTCGCTAATCTTAGCATTGTCGCCTGCAGTTACGCCGGCCTGTTTGCATGGATCTCTGGCTCACCCTTTGTTTTGCAGGATTTATACGGCCTCTCGGCTTTCAAGTTTAGCGTTGCCTTCGCGGTTGCCTGCATAGGGTCGCTGATTGGTGGAGCGATTGCGGCGTCTCTCGTGATGCGCATCGGACTGGACAGGACCATCGGATTAGGCGCGCTTGTGCTCGCTATCGGGGGCATTGCGATGATCACGAGCCTTGCGGTCGAACTGCCGCCGGTCTCGTCACTCGTGCTGGCTATGGCAATTTATAGTGCAGGGCTCATGCTTGTGATGCCGCAAGCAATTGCATGCGCAATGATGCCTTTCGCGGATCGCGCGGGGACGGCCTCGTCGCTTGTCGGTTTTGTGCAGCAGACTTCGGCTGCGTTGCTTGGAGCGGTTGTCGGTCACACGCTTGGACGATCGGCTTGGCCACTTGCTGCCGCCATCGCGACGACCGGATGCCTCTCGCTCGCGCTATGGGCAATTTCACGGAGCGTACGCACCCGAGGAAATCACATTAGCGATGCGTACCCTAGCAGGCTGGACAATGCTGCTATGCCGAGCGGGTAAGGAACCTTGTTGAATCACTGCAAGAAAATCAACGGCTTGGGAGGGCCAGATGGTCACGCCGGAAACTGACCAGAGCGCTCGCGCGTTCCATCCGACTTTGATCCCGGGTCATTGAATTGAAATGCCAAAAATGAACGTTGCGACCGCCATTCGAATCGCCGAATTCCTTGATGCGAATCATGTCGTGTCGTTAGCCACTTGCGGATCGGACGGACCTCACGCGGCAAGCGTATTCTATGTTCGCGACGGCTTCGCTTTGCTTTGGGTTTCCGATCCGAAGAGCAGGCATTCCATGGAAATTGAAACCGATGCGCGTGTAGCAGCAACGGTCGCGCCCGATTATGTCGAGTATGCCAATATTCGGGGACTGCAGATCTCAGGGCAAGCGCACGTAATCATTGATCCATCTGACCGCGAGAATGCGGGACTAAAACTCCAAACGCGTTATCCGGGGCTGAAGGGAATCTCTGAGGGGCCGCTCGCTCTGTGGGAGGCTTACCAACGGGCGGATTTCTATCGGCTTGAGCCGACGCGGTTGGTGCTGATCGACAATAGTCGCAGCTTCGGTCACAGGGACACAATCGAACTTAAAGAAAATTCAACAAAGGCAATGATTTAATCGATTTTTGTGAACCCCTTAGCGGGCATGCAAATTCGATAATGCGTCACCGACTTTACAAAATGTGGAGAACCTCGAACATGGTTTCCAATACACGTCCGAAAGATATGCGGACCTGGATCGAGGAATTGGAGGAAGCTGGCGAGCTTATTCGCATTGCCAAGCCAGTCGATCCGCTCACGCAGATGGGCGCGCTGCTTTATCAATCGCGGGAAAAGGCGCTTTTCTTCGAAAATCTGCCGCACGGCTGGCGCTCGCTCGGCCAAGCACCGGCGAATATCCGACATGCGGCTATCGCCTTCGGAACCAGCCAGGAGACGATGGTGCCATCGATCGCCGAGCGCATGGGTAGGTGCATTCCGCCGGTGATAGTCGGGAACGGACCGGTGAAAGAAATCAAGTTCAACAAGGGTGAGTTCGACCTCACGCATCTTCCGGTTCACGTCGCCGGCCAGCGCGACGGCGGGCCAGTGATCGGTTCAGGCCTAGTGGTAACGAAAGACCCGGATACCGGGCAGCGGAACGTGAGCTTTCATCGATTGCAAATCAAGGGACCAAACAAATCCGGCATTCTCCTTTACCCGCGTCACACCTGGAAAAACTACGTCAAATACCAGGCGCGGAATGAATCGATGCCGGTGGCGATCTTCATCGGTCATTATCCGCTTTACTACGCCGCGGCTGCAACCACGGCGGCTTATGGGCTCGATGAATTTGAAATCGCTGGTGGCTATCTCGGGGAGGCTGTACGGCTGGTGAAGTGTGAGACAGTGGATCTTGAAGTTCCAGCTGATGCGGAGATCGTCCTCGAGGGCCACATCCCGCCGGATTATCGCGAGGAGGAGGGACCGTTTTCTGAATTTCAAGACTACTACGTGACTGGAACGGGCAAGAATCCGATTGTCGAGTATCAGTGCATGACGCACCGGCACGACGCCATATTTAAGAATCTACAAAACGGCTCGGAGATGGAGGGCTGCGTATTCCATAAGATACCGATGAGTGCGGCCATATTCCGACGGCTCAAGGATGTCGGCGGCGGTCCTAATCTACACAATGTAACGGTGATGCCTGGTGTCTTCGGAGTGGTCGTGCAGATGACGCCGCGGGCTTATGGGGAGGCCAAAAACCTCCTGATGGCGGCGCTATCCTCTGAATACCAGCATCCGAAAGTCGCTATCGCAGTCGACGCGGACGTCGATATCTTTAATCCCGCCGAACTGATGTGGGCACTGTCGACGCGTGTCGATCCGCAGAATGATGTCACCATCATTTCAGGAACGCATAATCACGCCATGGACGCGAGTTTGGCGGAACTCGGCGCGCCAGGAACTGCACTTTGGCAGCGATTCGGCTCGAAGATGCTCATCGATGCGACGATTCCCCCGCCCGCCGACGCCGAAGCTCGTGCGATGTTTGAGCGCATCCGCCCGAATAATCCGCAGCTCAAGCTCGAAGATTTTGCCGCAGAAAGCTCACTGCCACTGATACGCGCCCTGTCCCCGATGTTTTTTGGATCGAAGCTTTTGGCCGAAGGCTGAAACAGCGGCAAAACATTAGCATTGAGTTCGCGCGCCCAAAGGGAAACCAAATATTGTTCTGATAGCTTTGCGCGATCGTGATGTTGTTGATGAGCCTCTGCAGGCAGGGTAGAGAACTGCCCGAACCTATCCGGTTAGTCGATCCCTACAGCCATGACTTACAGGCCTAACTGAATGCAAAGGTGCGCTTATGAGCGAACCGCTACTGCAAGTAACCAATTTGGCTAAGCGCTTCAGAGGCATCATCGCCACCGACGATCTCTCACTCAGCGTCGCCGCCGGGGAGTTGCATGCGGTAATCGGGCCGAATGGCGCCGGAAAGACTACACTGATCGCCCAGCTCTCGGGGGAAATCTTGCCCGACCTGGGAAGCATATGCTTCGCCGGCCATGACATCACCTGGCTGCCGATGTACCGGCGCAGCCGCCTCGGCCTTGCTCGCTCGTTTCAGATTACGTCACTTTTCCTCGACCTCAGCGTCCTCGACAACGTGGCATTGGCGGTGCAGGCGCATGCAGGGCACTCGTTCCATTTCTGGCGCGACGCGCGAAGCGAGCCGGCGTTGCGCGAGCCGGCACTGGCCGCGCTTCGACGCGTCGGCCTGAGCCAGCGCGCCGAGTGGCCGACTCTTGTGCTTAGCCATGGCGAGCACCGGCTCCTCGAACTAGCCATGGCGCTCGCCGGCCAACCTCGCATGCTCCTACTCGACGAGCCGATGGCCGGGCTCGGCCCTGATGAATCCGCGCGTATGGTGCAGCTCTTGCGCGATTTGAAGAAGGAGTTGACCATCCTGCTGATAGAGCACGACATGGGGGCGGTGTTCGCACTTGCTGATTGCATTACGGTTCTTGTCTATGGCCGAGTGATCGCGTCCGGCCCACCGGCTGAGATCCGTATCAACGCCGCCGTGCGCTCCGCTTATTTTGGCGTGGAGCAGGAGGGCGCCGGCTCGGGCTGACAGTGTTCTCGACTTTTCGGAAATCGAGACCTGCTACGGGTTGAGCTAGGCCTGTCGCATGAGCTTGCGGCCGCGCCGGACGTGCAGCGTCAGTATTTGGGAGTTTTAGTTTTTGCGCTGACGTGCGACTGGGTCATGGTCTGGGCGACGGCTTCCGCGCGGAAATCGCCAGCGATCCCTTTGCCGCCCATCAGGCTCGGATAGGTAGCAATGAAATCAGCTTTAATGGTGTCGAACGGTACGTCGGCAAACGTGCCGCGATCGTTCAAATACTCCATGTGCCGCCGGCCGGCCTGATCGAATGCTTGAAACAGCGAGTCCGTCTCGCCATCGAATTGCAGCGGCTTGACACCGATTCGATCGCACAGCGACTTATCGAAAGCCGGCGTCGCCTTGACCCAGCGCCCCGACAGATGAAGCTCGGTGTATGAATGCCACAGAAAGGTGTCGGTTTTGATCTTTTCGTACAGCCGTGGTGAAGTGAGATGGTTCCGCACGTCGGCAAAACCGACGCGGGCCGGTACGCCGATCGAGCGCGCGCTCGCAGCCAGCAGAGCCGACTTGCCGACGCAAAAGCCGCGCGCAACGGCGAGAACGCCGCTCGCCCGATAGTTTGCTGGGTCGGCGAAGTCGACGTATGGGTCGTATATGATGCTGTCGCGGACGGCGTCATAGAGCCGCAATATCGCCGCGCAAGTGTCGGTTATTCCGGCCGTGGCTTGCTTGGCGAAGGCGATGACCTGCGGCGCATCGCTGTCGATGAAGACGCCCGCGGCAAGGAATCCAGTCATATCTATCGCATTCTCCTTCTCGGATCGCTGCATGATTAGAGCGGCGGTGTCCGTTGCCCCTTGAGTTTGGTCAAGGAAGGGCTGCGTACCTCGCAGTATATTTAAATATTATGACAAAAACAGATCCGCTCGAGGGCGACAGTCTGCGCGGCAGGCACGCGGTCATAACCGGCGGGTCGCGCGGAATTGGCGCGGCCATCGCCTCGGTACTGGCACGGTGCGGCTCCGATGTGACGTTGATGAGCCGCGACACTACGCGGCTCGACGAGCAGGTCGCAACGCTCGCCAAGACCTTTGACAGTAAGGCGCAGGCCGTCGCTGTTGATATCTCCCAGCCGGAGCAGATTTCCGCCGCTTTCGCACAAGCGACCGATCGGTTTGGCCCGCCGCAAATTCTCATCAACAACGCCGGCGCCGCCATGGCAGCGCCGATCGCCAAGACCGATCTGACGAAGTGGCAGCATATGATGGAGGTCAATCTCACCGGCGCGTTCTTGTGTACTCGCGCGGTCGTGCAGCATATGGCGAAGGGAGATTATGGCCGCATCGTCAACGTCGCCTCGACCGCCGGACTCACCGGTTACGCGTATGTCACCGCCTATTGTGCGGCAAAGCACGGCTTGATCGGCTTGACACGGGCGCTAGCGCGCGAATTGGCGCAGACCGGCGTGACCGTCAATGCGGTGTGTCCTGGTTATACCGACACGGATATTGTTGCCGAAGCGGTCGGCAACATCGTCGCTAAGACTGGACGCACCGCCGAGCTGGCTTTGGGCGAATTGATCGCGCACAATCCTCAGGGGCGCCTGGTGCGCCCGGATGAGGTCGCCGAGACGGTCGGCTGGCTCTGCTTACCATCTGCCGCCGCGATCACAGGGCAAAGCATCGTCGTTGCCGGGGGCGAGCTGATGTGATCGCCGGGTGGCGGCTGCCTTGAGTTTAGTCAAGTCTCGATTTCCCCAACTCTGCTACGGATCGACCATAAAATCAAAATTGTATAATGGGAGAAATCTATGAGGGCGTTGCAACATTTTACCGCGGTAGCCATGATCGGTGTTTCCGCCCTGCTCAGCGCCGGATTTCAAGCATCCGCGCAAATTAAGATTGGTGCCGTCCTGTCGGTGACCGGGCCAGCTTCGTTTCTTGGCGAACCAGAAAAGCAGACGTTGCAAATTTATGTCGACGCGATCAACGCTAAGGGCGGCGTGAACGGCCAGCAACTGCAACTCGTCGTTTACGATGATGCCGGCGATGCCAATAATGCACGCACCTTCGCCACGCGTCTGGTCGAAGAAGACAAGATCGTAGCCATGGTCGGGGGCAGCACCACCGGTTCGACCCTCGCCATGATGCCGGTGTTCGAAGAGGCCATGATCCCCTTCATCTCACTGGCGGGTGCCATCCAGATTATCGAACCCGTCCACAAGTGGGTTTTCAAGACGCCGCATACCGACAAGATGGCTTGCGAGAAAATCTTTGCCGATCTCAAGAGCCGCAATCTGATGACGATCGCAATGATTTCGGGCACCGATGCATTTGGAAAGTCGATGCGCGACCAGTGCGTCGCGGTCGCACCAAAGGCGGGAGTGAACATCGCGCTCGAGGAGAGTTATGGGCCGCGCGACAGCGACATGACGCCACAGCTCACCAATATCCGCGACAAAGCGGGCGTGCAGGCGGTGGTCAATCCGGGCTTCGGTCAAGGTCCGGCGATCGTGACGCGCAATTATCGTCAGCTCGGCATCAAGGTGCCGCTGTATCAAAGCCATGGGGTTGCTTCTAAGCAGTTCATCGAACTCGCCGGCCCGGCGGCCGAAGGCGTGCGCCTGCCGGCGGCGGCGCTGCTTATCGCCGACAAGCTTCCGGCAAACGATCCGCAGAAGCCGGTGGTCGTGGACTATACACGGACCTACCAACAGAAAACCGGGCAAGCGGTTTCTACCTTCGGCGGTCACGCCTATGACGGGTTGATGATTCTGGTCGAAGCCATGCAGCGCGCCAAAAGCACCGACACAGCCAAGGTCCGCGACGAGATCGAACGAACCAAAGGCTATTTCGGGACCGGCGGCATCGTGAACATGTCGCCGACAGATCATCTCGGCCTCGATCTGTCGGCTTTTCACATGCTTGAGATCAAAGGCGGCGACTGGACATTGGTGCCCGGCACCTGAGATGACGAGGGTGCAGGCCCGCGAGCGTGCTCGTCCCATCGTGCCGCTGATAAAGGCACGCTAACCAAGTGAGGCGGGGGCTTTGCCACGATGGCTGCGTTGCTGCAGTTCATCTCTTCGGGCCTGACCGTGGGCGCCATCTATGCGCTGGTGGGGCTGGGGTTCACCTTGATCTACAAGGCGTCGGGCATCATCAACTTTGCCCAGGGCGAGTTTGTAATGCTGGGCGGGATGACGACGGTGTTTGCCGGCGCCGCCGGCGCGCCGCTGCCGCTCGCCGCGCTCATCGCCGTCGTCGTAACGACGGCCATAGGGCTCGCGCTGCACCGCTTTGCGGTCGCGCCGGCGCGCGGGGCGAGCCCGGTGGTGCTGATCATGATCACCATCGGCGCCTCGGTTTTCTTGCGCGGCATAGCCCAGATCGTCTTCGACAAGCGGTTCCACAGTCTGCCGCCGCTCATCGACAGCGATCCGATCCAGTTCGGTGGCGCCGCCATCCTGCCGCAAAGCCTCGTGGTGCTGGCAAGCGCGGCCGTCATCGTTGTCGTGTTGTGGCTGTTCATCGACCGTACCCTGCTCGGCAAGGCGGTGATTGCGACGTCCGCCAATCGCCTGGCGGCGCGCCTCGTCGGCATCGATACGAGACGGATCGTCGACTTCTCTTTCGCGGTATCGGCGGCGATCGGCGCAATCGCCGGCATCCTGATTACACCGATCGCGCTCACCAGCTATGACGCCGGCACGCTCTTGGCGCTCAAAGGGTTCGCCGCGGCGATGCTTGGCGGCATCGGCAGCGCGCCCGGCGCCGTGGTCGGCGGGCTCTTGCTGGGCATGATCGAAGCCTTCAGCGCTGGCTATCTGTCGTCGAACTACAAGGACGCCGTCGCCTTCCTGATCATCCTGGTGGTTCTCTTCTGGATGCCGCAGGGCTTGTTTGGCCGCGCCAAGATCGAGCGGGTGTAGCTTTGCGCGCGCTCCTCGGAAACAGGCTGTCGCCGGTGATCGCGCTCGGCATTCTCATTGTCGTTGCTGCCGGCAGCCTTCCCGTCCGCCTACTACTACCGTATCGGCGCGCTGGTGTTCATTTTCGCGCTGGCGGTCGTCGGCCTCAATCTTCTGATGGGCTTTGCCGGTCAGGTCAGCCTCGGCCATGCCGGCTTCCTCGGTATCGGCGCTTATGCCGTCAGCGTCGGGCCGGCGCATCTCGGCATGCCGCCGTGGCTCAGCCTGGTTGCCGGCGCGATCGTCTCTGGCGCGGTAGCCTTCGTGGTGGGCCGGCCGATTCTGCGAGCTCGCCGGACATTATCTCGCCGTCGCTACGCTCGGATTCGGTTTGCTCATCGCTATCGTGCTAACCAATGAGGCCACCTGGACCGGCGGTCCGGACGGCATGAGCGTGCCGGCATTGATTCTGTTCGGCTGGCGCGTGCATGGCTCGGTGGCATGGTACTGGATCGCCGCCGTGACCTTTATCGGCGGGTTTCTGCTGGCTCTCAATTTGATGGATAGCCCGACCGGCCGCGCGCTGCAGGCGATCCATGATAGCGAGATCGCGGCGCGGGTGCTTGGTATCGATGTGGCACGCAAGAAGCTCGTCGTGTTCGTTATTTCGGCGATCTATGCCTCGGTCGCCGGTTCATACCTGGCGCTATTCAACGGCTTGATCACGCCGGACGTTGCCGGCTTCCTGCGCTCGATCGAGTTGGTGGCGATGGTCGTGCTGGGCGGCATGGGATCGATCGTCGGTTCGTTCGTCGGTGCGGCAGTCCTGGTGGTGTTGCCGCAAGTGCTGACCGTGTTCCAGGAATACGAGCAGGCATTGCTCGGACTGATCGTGATGGTTTTCATGATCTTCCTCCGCCGCGGCATCGTGCCGTCGGTGACGGCGGCGGTCGCCGGATGGCGCAAATGATGATCCTGGAAGCCGAACGGCTGTCGATTTCCTTCGGCGGCGTACGTGCTGTCGATGGTGTGAGCCTCGCTATCGCCTCCGGTCAGGTGTTCTCGATCATCGGTCCGAACGGCTCGGGCAAGACGACGCTGTTCAATCTGATGTCGGGCATCTATCTGCCAAACGACGGCATCATCCGGCTCAAGCGGCGAAACGGTGACCGGCCTTGCGCCGGAGCAATTCGCGCGGCGCGGGCTGTCGCGGACCTTCCAGAACCTGCAAATATTTTCCCGCATGTCGGTCCTGGAAAACGCGATGGTCGGGCGCCAGCGTCACGAACGCACTGGTATTATCGCCGATCTCTTGCATTGGCCCTCGGTGAACCGTCAGAATGCGGCAACCCGTGACGCCGCGCTCGCGGCACTATACCGCGTCGGGCTGGTCGACGCGTCGGCCAGTCCGGCCGGTTCACTCGCCTATGGCGCGCTCAAACGCCTGGAAATTGCCCGCGCGCTCGCCAGCGAGCCGACGGTGTTGCTACTCGATGAACCGGCGGCTGGCTGCAATCCGGTGGAAACGCGGGAGCTCGACCGCGTCATTCGCTCGATCGTGAAAGACGGCGTCACCGTGGTGCTGGTCGAGCATGACATGCGGCTCGTGATGAACATCTCCGACCGTGTCCACGTGCTGTCGAGCGGCAAGACGCTGAGCGAAGGAACGCCGCAACAGGTCCGCGCCGACGCCGCGGTGGTCGAAGCCTATTTGGGCGTGCACGGTTCGCAGGAGGCCGATCGTGCTCTCCATTGAAAATGTCACCAGCGCGTATGGCCGAATCGAAGTGCTGCACGGCGTGACGCTGCAGGTCGGGGCGGGTGAGATCGTCACCCTGATCGGCGCTAACGGCGCCGGCAAGACTACGCTGCTGCGCGCCATCTCCGGCGTGCAGCCGATCACCGGCGGCGCTATCCGCTTCAATGGCGAGCGCATCGAAAACCGGTCCGCGCATGAGCGGGTGGCGCTCGGCATCGCGCAGGTGCCGGAAGGCCGCCAATTGTTCGCACCGCTTTCGGTGAGGGACAATCTGCGGCTTGGCGCCTGGTCGCGCCGCGATGCGGATGTGGCGGGGACGCTCGGTCGTGTCTACGCGCTGTTCCCGATGCTGCAGGCGATGCGGGAGCGGCCGGCCGGCGCGCTGTCCGGCGGCCAGCAGCAAATGCTGGCGATCGGCCGCGCGCTGATGGCAAAGCCGCGGCTGCTGCTGCTCGACGAGCCGTCGATGGGACTTGCGCCCAATTTGGTCGACCAGGTCCTTGCGGCGGCCCGCGCGCTCAGGGACGACAATCTGACCATTCTTCTGGTGGAGCAGAATGCGCGCGCGGCGCTGGCCATCGCCGATCGCGCCTATGTCCTGGAAACCGGGCTGGTGACGCTCGAGCGGTGCCGCCGCGGCCATCCAGGCCGACGCCCGCGTCCGCGAGGCCTATCTCGGTATCTAAAAATGCCCGGCGGTTGACGTTGGTCAAGTTGACCGCCAGGGATTCAAGCTAGTTGTAAATTGGGGTGGAATGACAAAGAGAATGGCGATGAAGGATAGCCTCCGTCCGGGCGTATCGCGGGTCGGCGTTATCGAAGTCGATCGCGGCCGCACCATCGGATTTATGGGCGAAGAGGGTCGCGTCTACGGCACGCCTTTTCTGGTGCGCGATATCGAAATGACCTGCCGCCAGCTGCTGCTCGACCACTGCGATGCCGGCGAGGATTCGGTCGGCACCGACATTTCGATCAAGCATCTTGCTCCGACGCTGCTCGGCATGGCGGTCGAGATTACCGCCACGGTGGCAAGCGGTCGAGGGACGCAAAATCACCTTGGCGATATCGGCCAAGGACAATCTTGAAACGATCAGCACCGGGACGCATGGCCGTTTCGTGGTGGACGTCAACAAGACAGTCGAACGATTAAAGGGCAAAGCCGCCAAGCTCGCCGCGCGTGAGATCGAGATGAGCTCCATGCAGGGCAAACCGGCACACAGTGAGCGAACCGTTTCGACCTATTGTTACCAGTGCGTCGCCGGCCCTGATCTATTGAAAGTCCGCGTCGAGGACGGCGTCGCCACCGAGATCACTCCGAACTTCGATGCGGCGGCAGTCCATCCCGCCGGCGGCAAGGCCTGCGTGAAGGCGTTCGGTCTGGTGCAGAAGGCCTACAATCCCGATCGCGTCCTCTACCCGATGAAGCGGACCAACCCGAATAAGGGTCGCGATCGAGGATCCGAAATTCGTTCGTATATCGTGGGACGAGGCGCTGTCGCTGGTCGCCGAAAAGCTCAATGCGGCACGAGCCGCCGGCCTCGTCGACGAGACCGGCTATCCGCGCCTCGCCGCGAGCTTCGGCGGCGGCGGTACGCCCACCGCCTATATGGGTACGCTGCCGGCGTTCCTGTCGGCTTGGGGGCTGGTCGATATGAGTTTCGGCTCGGGGCAGGGCGTGAAGTGCTATCACTCCGAGCATCTCTACGGCGAACTGTGGCACCGCGGCTTCACGGTGTCGCCCGATACCCCGCTGTGCGACTATCTGGTTTCCTTCGGCGCCAATGTCGAGGCCTCCGGCGGAGTTTGCGGCGTGAAGCGGCATGCCGATGCGCGCAAACGCGGCATGAAGCGGGTTCAAATCGAGCCCCATCTGTCCGTCACCGGCGCGTGTTCGGCCGAATGGATTCCGATCAAACCGAAAACCGACTCCGCCTTCCTGTTCGCGATGATCCACGTGTTCCTGCACGAGCATCCGCGCGATCGGCTGGACATCCCCTTCCTCAAACATCGCACGTCCTCGCCTTATCTTGTCGGCCCGAACGGACTTTTTCATGCGCGATGCGAAGACGCGCAAACCGCTGGTGTTCGACGCCAAGAGCAGCCGCGCGGTGCCGTTCGATACTCCCGGCATCGAACCGGCGCTGGAAGGGTCCTTCGTCGTCGACGGCATCGAGGTTGATGCCGACGAGGAGATCATCGCGCACCAGGCGATGCACGGTCGAGTACGGCCTTCACGCGGCTCGTTCAGCATGTGCAGAGACTATTCGCCGGAATGGGCGGAGCGCGATCTGCGACGTGCCGGCGCCGACCATCCGCCGCATCGCCAACGAGTTTCTCGACCACGCGCGCGTCGGCGAGACGATCGAGATCGAGGGCGTGACGCTGCCGTTGCGGCCGGTTTCCATTTCGCTCGGCAAGACCGTCAACAACGGCTGGGGCGGCTATGAAGTGCTGCTGGGCGCGCACGCTGATCGGCTGTCTGTTCGGTGCGCTAGAAGTGCCGGGCAGCACGCTCGGCACCACGGTGCGGCTCAACCGGCCGGCCGATAATCGCTGGTCGAGCGTCAAGCCCGGCCCCGATGGCTTCATGCAATATCCGATGAATCCGACTGGCAAGAGTGATTGGATTTCGCGCCCGACCGCGCGCAGCGCGCACCGCACGCTGGTGCCGCTAGTCGCCGACTCGGCCTGGAGCCAGGCGCTCGGGCCGACGCATCTCGCCTGGATGATGCAGGACGAGAATTTCGACCATCTGCCGGCGGCCTCGCCGCCCGACGTCTGGCTCGTCTATCGCACCAATCCGGCGATTTCGTTCTGGGACACCAAAGCCGTCGGCAAGGCGATGGCGAAGTTTCCGTTTACCGTTTGCTTTGCCTATACGCGCGACGAGACCAATCATATGGCCGACGTGCTGTTGCCCGACTGCACCGACCTCGAGGGCCTGCAGCTGCTGCGTATCGGCGGCACGAAATATGTCGAGCAGTTCTGGGACCACCAGGGCTTCGCACTGCGGGCGCCGGCGGTGCCGCCGCAGGGCGAAGCCAAGGATTTTACTTGGATCTCGACCGAACTCGCTCACCGGACCGGCCTGCTCAAGGAATACAATGCCGCGATCAACCGCGGCGCAGCGGGTGTCAGACTGTCAGGGAAGAACTTCGATTTTTCGCTGGCGCCCGAGACCAAGCATGACGTCGAGACGATCTGGGACGCCAGCTGCCGCGCCGCCAGCGCCGAGATCACCGACGGCGTGGAATCCGGCGGGCTCGACTGGTTCCGCGAGCACGGCTTCCGCGTCAAGCCGTTTCCGCGGCTGCAATGGTACCTCTATCCGAAGCTGGTCGCCGAAGGGCTGCGCTTCGAACAGCCGTACCAGGAGCAGCTTATTTCGCATCGGCAAACAGCTCGGTAACCGGTTGCACGAGAAGGATATCCATTGGTGGGACAAGCAGCTCGCCGAATACGAGCCGCTGCCGCATTGGCACGATCTCAATGCGTTATGGGAAGGCGCGCTGGCCAAGCACTTCTCCGTGCAAATCGCGCGATTATCCGTTCTGGCTGATCACTGCGCGCAGCATGCAATATTCCTGGGGCGGCAATGTCGGCATCCAGCTGATCAAGGAGGTCTCGGACAACGTCGCGGGCCACGGCAATATTGTGATGAACCACGCGCGCCGCCGAACGGCTGGGCATTGCCGACGGCGATCTCGTCGAGGTGCGCTCGCCGCTCAACGACACCAAGGGCCGGGTCATGCTGTGCGAGGGCATTCGCCCCGACACGTTGCTGATGATCGGCCAGTTCGATCACTGGGCAACGCCGTTTGCCAAGGACTTCCACGCGCCGAGCATGAACGCGCTGGTGCCGATGCTGCTAGATCTGACCGACGCGACCGGGTCGAGCGCCGACCTGGTCAAGGTCAAGGTGACGCGGCTGGGAGCGGGGCCATGACGCGCTGGGCGATGGTGGCCGATCTCGAACGCTGCGTCGGTTGCCAAACCTGCACGGCGGCCTGCCGCCATTCCAATGCCACTTCGCCGGCGGTGCAGTGGCGCAAGGTGCTCGATATCGAAGCCGGCAGCTATCCGAACGTCAGCCGCGTCTTCGTGCCGGTCGGTTGCCAGCACTGCGCCGATCCGCCATGCATGCATGTCTGTCCGACCACGGCGACGCAGCAGCGCAGCGACGGCATCGTCACCATCGATTACCAGCTTTGCATCGGCTGCGCCTATTGCGAGGTGGCCTGTCCGTACCAGGCGCGTTTCTTGGAGCACGAGCCGCATTTCGCCTATGCGACGGCGATGCAAAACGAGACGGAGCGCGCCGATCTCAGCCGCGTCGGCGTGGCGCAGAAATGCACCTTCTGCTCCGACCGGATCGATTTCGGCATCGCCAATGGCCTCACGCCGGGGCTCGATCCGCGCGCGACCCCGGCTTGCGTCAATGCCTGCATCGCCGATGCGCTGCATTTCGGCGATCTCGACGATCCGAACAGCAATGTCTCGCGTCTCTTGCGCGAGGAACGCAGTTTTCGCATGCATGCGGAACTCGGCACCGATCCGGGCTTCCATTATCTGTATGGCAACGCGGACGGCCCGGAATCGCAATCGAGTGAGCGCGCGCCTACCGCGACATCGACCGCCAGCCAGATCCGCACACGCGGCGTCGAGCCGTCCCTGCAAAAACATTGGGACTGGAAGGCCGCCGGCAATTTCATCTGCGGCGGCATCGGCAGCGGACTGTTCGTCACCACCGCCATCGCCAGCCTGCGCCATACCGAATTGATCCCGCTCGGCTGGGTCGCGCTCGCCTTCGTCGCGCTGGGCCTGTTTTGTGTGCTGCTGAAGATCGGGCGGCCGATGCGGTCCATCTACGTATTGCGCCAGCCGCGACGCTCGTGGATGGCCCGCGAGGCCTGGGTCGCGGCGGTTTTCTTCCCGCTGGCGGCTCTGGCACTGTGGCTGCAATTACCTTTGCTGCTGCTGGTCGCCGCGGTCATCGCAATCCTATTCCTATTTTGCCAGGCGATGATCCTGAAGGCAGCGAAAGGTATCCCGGCTTGGCGCGGCTCCTGGATCGTGCCGCTCTTGATCGCGACGGGCTTGGCCGAAGGCAGCGGGTTGTTTCTTGCTGCGGTCGCGCCCTTCGCCACACTGCAGCCGCTCGCGGATGTAGTCGCCGGTATGGCGATCGTCTTGGTCGTATTGCGCGCTTGGATCTGGCAATTGTATCAATCCGCGCTTAAAGCCGAGGGTGCGCCGAGCCGCATCTTTGCGGTGTTTCATACCTATCGGCCGTGGCTCTTTACCGTTGGTCTCGTTGTGCCTGTTGTGGCGATCATCGCCGGGGTCGCAATGGCCGTGCCTGCTTTGCTCGCCATCGCGGGGATGTGCATCGTCGTCATGGGCGTGGTCCTGAAGTTCATGTTTGTCGTCCGCGCCGGCTTCAATCAGGGTTTTGCGCTTGTCCACACGCCGCGGCGTGGGGCCGGCATTGGCGGGTCTGCCGTCAAGCCCGGCTGGTTATTATCGTGAATTATCGAACGAAGAGGAGTTCGCCATGGGCATGCGGACGCTAGCTAAAACACCGGCAACCTACATGCACGAACCCGAGGCCGAAACAATGTCGCGCGCAGCGCTGACCGCGCTGCAAACCGAGCGCTTGAAACGGACGCTCGAAGGCGCTTACGCCAAAATTCCGCATTATCGGAAAAAATTCGATGCGGCGGGCGTCAGCCCGGCCGATTTCAAGGGACTATCGGACATCGTCCGTTTTCCATTCACGCTGAAAAGCGATCTACGCGACAATTATCCATTCGGCATGTTTGCGGTTCCGCGCGACCAACTGCTGCGCGTTCATGCCTCGTCCGGCACGACCGGGAAGCCGACCGTGGTCGGCTATACCAGGCGCGATCTCGACACCTGGGCGGATTTGATGGCGCGCTGTTTCGCCAGTGCCGGCACGCTGCCGGGCGATATCGTGCACAACGCCTATGGCTACGGGCTGTTCACCGGAGGTCTTGGAGCGCACTACGGCGCGGAGCGGCTTGGCTGCACGGTCGTGCCGGTGTCGGGCGGCGGCACCGAGCGTCAGGTCACGCTGATCGACGATTTCGAGGCCAGGGTGTTGTGCGCGACGCCGTCCTATGCGCTCAACATCGCCGAGGTCGCGCAAAAAATGGGCGTCGACCTGAAGCGCTCGTCGCTTGAGGTCGGCTTGTTCGGAGCAGAGCCGTGGAGCAACGCCATGCGCCGAGACATCGAGAGCCGCCTCGGCCTCACGGCGGTGGATGTCTATGGCTTGTCGGAAATCATGGGGCCCGGCGTTGCCTGCGAGTGTCACCAAGCGCGATCCGGATTGCACGGCTGGGAGGACCATTTCCTGTTCGAGACGATCGATCCGCAAACGATGCAAACACTGCCGATCGGCGAGAGCGGCGAACTGGTCATCACCACGCTGACCAAGGAAGCACTACCGATGATCCGCTACCGCACCCGCGATATCACAAGTCTGAGCTGCGAGCCGTGCGCTTGCGGCCGCACCCATGTGCGCATCCTGCGCGTGACCGGACGCAATGACGACATGATGATCATCCGCGGCGTCAACGTCTATCCGTCGCAGGTCGAAGCGGTGCTGGTCGGTTTTCCGGGGATTTCACCGCACTACCAGATCATCCTCACGCGCGAAGGCGCGCTCGACGCGATGACGGTGGAGGTCGAGCTGGCGCCGGAATTCGCCGGCGACCGCGAGCGCAAGGCGGACGAAGTCACTCACCATATCAAGTCACTGATCGGCGTAACCTGCAATGTGGTCCTCAAATCGGTCGGTGAAGTGCCACGGTCGCAGGGCAAGGCCGTGCGGGTGCAGGATCGACGCAATAGGGCCAATTGATCCATTGCGGGTGTCGCGGGGCGCGAGCGAACCCGTAGTTTCGGCTTGCCTCACTCTTGAGACACCGGCGGGTCCATATCTTCGGCCCAGGACTCGGTCGGCGCCGGGTAGCGGCGCAGCAGCCGATAGCACAAGATTGACGTGCTCGGCCTCTTCCTCGACGAACTCCGCCGCCATCTCCTTGACTTTCGCATCCTTCGCCGTCTCCACGATCGAGGTGAAATAAGCGAGCGCGCGCTTTTCGCCGGCGAGCGACAGCTGCAGCGCATGCCACGGCGTCATCATGTAGTGCGCGGCGCCGAGTTCGGCCTCTTCCGGGCTGTCGGCGCTTGTCCCAATTGCGCGATCTTGCGCGCATGCGCCGGCGACGTCGAAATCGCCGGCCAGTCGCCGGATTTCCTCGCCATGGATTGCCTTCGGCGCGGGCGAGATCGCGGAACACCTTGACCAGCTCGGGATTGTTGTGGGTTTCCATTTGGTCGGCCAGCAGATTGTAGCGCTCGACCGCGTCGATCTCGATCTGATAGGCGACAGCGAGCAGATCGTTGAGGCTGGCGACTTTCGGATGCTCCGGCGCCTTGCTCATAGCTCGAAGTCCTTCTCCAGCTCGGACAGATCGATGTCGCTCGCGCCGACCGCGGGCTGATAACGGCGCGCGGTTGCCGCGGTACAGAATTCCGATGTTGAAACCGTCGTCGGTCATGAGCCGGCGCGCCGCCTTGCCCGGATCGTTGGTCGCGGCGACCGGGGCCGCGTGCACGCGCTCCTTCCACGCCTTTTCGTCGGGACGGAAAGTCACGCAGGGGCTGAGGATTTCGACGAACGAAAATCCCGGATGCTTGATCGCTTCTGCCAGCACGTCGGCGGTTTCGTTCGGTTCGCCCGAGAAGCAGCGGGCGATGAAGTTCGCGCCCGAGGCGAGCGCGATCACCAGCGGATGAAACGGCCGCACGCCGGTGCCGCCCGGCGACAGCGCGGTGTCGAATTCCGGCTCCGTGGTCGGCGAGGGCTGGCCCTTGGTCATGCCGTAGATGTGGTTGTCCATCACCACATAGGTCATGTCGATGTTGCGGCGGCAGGCGTGGAGGAAATGGTTGCCGCCGATCGAGTAGCCGTCGCCATCGCCGCTCGCGACCACGACCGTGAGGTCGGGCCGCGTCACCTTCAGTCCGGCGGCGAGCGCCAGCGAGCGGCCGTGCACGCCATGGAAGCCGTAGCAATTGGTGTAGGCGGGAATGCGCGACGAGCAGCCGATGCCGGATACGACGACGATCTGTTCGGGCGGCAGGCCCAATTGCGCGAACGCGCGGGTGAACGACATCAGCACGTGATAGTCGCCGCAGCCGGGACACCAGATCGGCTTCACGTCGGATTTGTAGTCGGCCGGCTTGGCAGTCGATCGCGTTTCGACGCTCGACATCGTTATCTCCATTCCGTGATCGCACGATGGATTTCGCCGGCCGTGATCGGCAGCGGTCCCGGCCGATTGAAGACGCGAACCGGCGCCGGCAGGTCGTAATGGGCGCGCAGATATTTGTGGAACTGGCCGCCATGCGTCTGCTCGACGACCAGGATGCGTTTGACGCCCGTCGAGGGCGGCAGCGAGCCGTTCTGGTTGGACCGGCGCCAGCAGACGCGGCGCGACGACGCGGACGTCGATGCCATCCGCGGCGGCGCGCCCGACCGCTTCGCGCGCGGCGCCGGTGAGCGAGCCCCAGGTGATGACCGCGAGTATCGCCGGTGCCTTCGACGCTCGCCCAATGGTCGCCGAAGTTGAACTGGTCGAGCTTGTCGCGCCGCTTGTCGAGTTGGGCCAGATGGTCGGCGGCTCCGCTGGTCGGGGTGCCGCGCTCGGAATGGGTGAGGCCGTCGGCGGTATATTGACCGCCGCGCGTTCCCGGAATCGCCATCGGCGACACGCCGTTGGCCGCCATGGCGTAGCGCTTGTAGGTGCCGGTGATTTCGGTGGCGATGGTCGCGTGCGCCGATGAACGCGACGTCGGCGGGCCGTTCGATCGCGGCGCGTGATTGTCCCATGAACTGGTCGGAAAGAACGATCGCCGGAGCTTGCAGCGTTTCGGCGAGATAGGTCGCCCATTGCGTCGTGAACACGCAGTCGCCGACCGATTGCGGCGCCAGCACGAGATGCGGCGCGTCGCCGTGCATGCCGTAGACGGCGATATTGAGGTCGGCCTGCTCGGATTTGGTCGGAATGCCGGTCGACGGCCCGCCGCGCATCACGTCGACGACGACGATCGGAATTTCCGCGGAGGTCGCAAGGCCCAGCGCTTCGATCATCAGCGAAAGCCCGGGTCCCGACGTCGCCGTCAGCGCCGGCGTGCCGCCAAAGGATGCGCCGATGATCATGTTGATTGCGGCGAGTTCGTCTTCGGCTTGCAGCAGCGTGCCGCCGACTTTCGCGAGGTTCGGCGCGAGCCATTCGAGGATTTCCGTCGCCGGCGTGATCGGATAGGCGGCGGCAAAGCGGATGCCGCCGCGGATGGCGCCGAGCGCGGTCGCCTCGTTGCCCGACAGCAGCCACCGGCGGGCGGCGCTCGTGCGCCGGCGCGGCGAGTTGCGTGCCGAAGTCGATGCCTGCCGCCGCGCCGAATCCGGCCTTGATGCCGGCCAGGCTCGCCTCGATGGCGGCCGGTCCCTTGTCGGCCAGACGTTTCTCGATCGCCGCCGAGACTTGCTCGACGTGCTGAAGCCCAGCAGCCGGCTGGCGATGCCGAGCGCGATCATGTTGGGGCGCCCGTCGGGAATGGCCTTGGCCATATCCTTCATCGGGACTTCGACGACGCGGGCGCCGGATTCGGTCGACCATCGGCGGCAGCTCGCCGCCGCGTGGGATCGCTGATCACCAGGGTCTGCGGTCCGACCTTGATTTCAGCGCCGAAGCGGTGGGCGTTCAGCCAGTCGATGCCGATCAGCAGGTCGAACGGGTCGGGCAGGCATTCGACCGGATGGACGGCGAGGCGCAGCAGCCCGGCCGCTTCGCCGCCGCGGATCTGCGGCCCCAGCGTGCGGGTATACAGCCCATGCCAACCGGCGGCGCTGGCGGCTTCGAGCAGCAAATCCCCGGTGGTGAGCGCGCCGGCGCCGCCGCTGCCAACGATCGCAATCGAGATGCTCGGCGAAGTTCGCCATCGTCGTCGATCTCCCATCTCGCGTGGGCTGCGCAGCTCAAATATGTATTTAAGTACTAGAATACGTTTTTTTGCTTTTCCTTGACCTTGATCAAGGCGAGCGGGCGGCGGGCGGCCGAAGAATGCCAATCAGGATCAAGGCCGCGTGCATGTCCGGCAAGGGGGCGTGCCCGGCCACCTGGAGGACCGATCGATGGACGCCAAGCCGGTTCGTTGGATGATGACGGGCGCAGGCAAGCCGTTTGTGCCGATGGAATTCGATATCGGCAACCTTGGCCACGATGAAGTCCTGGTCGAAATCGCCGGCTGCGGGGTCTGCCACACCGATCTTGGCTATTATTACGATGGCGTGCGCACCAAGCATGAGCTGCCGCTGACGCTCGGCCATGAGATCAGCGGCCGCGTCGTCGATACCGGCGCGGATGCGCTGCTGGTACATCGATCGCGCGGTCATCGTTCCTGCCGTGATTCCCTGCGGCCACTGCGATGCCTGCCGGCGCGGCAAGGCGACGATCTGCCCGAACCAGAAGATGCCGGGCAACGATATTCATGGCGGCTTCGCCACGCACATCGTGGTGCCGGCGCGCGGGCTGTGTGTCGTCGATGAGCACCGTCTCGGCGGCAGCCGGGATCGAACTGGCCGATCTTTCGGTGATCGCCGATGCGGTGACCACGCCGTACCAGGCGGTCGTGCAGGCCGGCGTCAAGAACGGCGATCTCGTCGTCGTCAACGGCGTTGGCGGCGTCGGCGGCTATGCCGCCCAGATCGCGGCCGCTTTAGGCGGCACCGTCGTTGCGATCGACGTGAACGACGAAAAGCTCGCCGCCATCAAGGGGCAGGGCGCGTCGCTCACCCTGAACGCCAAGCAGATGACGCCGCGCGACATCAAGGCGGCGATCCAGGCCTTCGCCAAGGAACGCGGCTTGCGCCAGACCGAGTGGATCATTTTCGAATGCTCCGGCACGCGTGTCGGGCAGGAGACCGCATTCAGACTGATCAATCACGGCGCCACGCTCGCCGTCGTCGGGTTCACCATGGACAAGGTCGAGGTGCGGCTTTCGAACTTGATGGCCTATCACGCGCGGGCGATCGGAAACTGGGGATGTCCGCCCGAACTCTATCCCGGAGCCTTGGAGTTCGTGCTGAGCGGCCGCGTCAAGGTCGCCCCATTCGTCGAGAAACATCCGCTCGAGCGAGATCAACCAGGTGTTCGAGGCGGTCCATGCCGGCGCGCTCAAGCGCCGTGCCGTGCTCGTCCCCGCATCCATTGAGGAGCTCAAGTCACTGACTGCCGAAGCCAGTCGCGCGTCATCGCGGCGTCACAACGGCCGAGCGAACGCGAAGGATCATGACCTTGTCGCGACGCACGCGTGCGCGAAACGATCTCCAAGGGCGTGCACTACGAAAAGCGGCCGGTGAAAGGCGAACGACGGCAAGCCGGTGGCCGGCCTGTTCAATGCCTGGATCACGCTCGACAACCCGAGCCAATTCAATTCCTACACGACCGATATGGTGAAGGCGACGATCCTGGCTTTCCGCGAGGCGAGCGCGGCGCGCGACGTCGTCGCCGTGGTCTTCACCGGCGCCGGCGACAAGGCGTTCTGCACCGGCGGCAACACCAAGGAATACGCCGAATATTACGCCGGCAATCCGCAGGAATATCGCGGTTATATGCGGCTGTTCAACGACATGGTCTCGGCCATCCTCGCCTGCGACAAGCCGGTGATCTGCCGCGTCAACGGCATGCGCATCGGCGGCGGCCAGGAAATCGGCATGGCCTGCGATTTCTCCATCGCGCAGGATCTGGCGCGCTTCGGTCAGGCCGGGCCCAAGCACGGCTCGGCGCCGATCGGCGGGGCGACCGATTTCCTCCCGGTCATGATCGGCTGCGAGCGGGCGATGGTTTCCGTGCGTGCTGTGCGAGCCGTTCTCCGCGCACGAGGCCTATCTCATGGGCATCATCAGCGACGATCGTGCCGGCGCTGAAAGTCGATGGCAAGTTCGTCGCCAACCCGCTGGTCGAAACCGACCGTTATCACTCGACGAGTACGGCCGCATCGTCTTCGGCAAGCCGAAGACGGGCGAGGCGGCCGCCGAAGCCGGCCAGGAGCTGATGAAGCGCGGCACCATCGACCTCAGCCTGCTCGATGAGCAGGTCGAAGCGCTGTGCACGAAGCTGCTCTACACGTTTCCCGATTGCACCGACCAAGACGGTCGAGGAGCTGCGCAAGCCGAAGCTCGACGCCTGGAATCGCAACAAGGAAAATTCGCGCGACTGGCTCGCCCTCAACATGATGACCGAAGCGCGCGCCGGCTTCCGCGCCTTCAACGAAGGCACGCGCGAGACCGGCCGCGAAGTCGATTTCGTGGCGCTGCGCCGGGCGCTCGCCGCCAATACGCCTTGGAGCGATGAGCTCACCGAAAGCATCATGCCGCGGGCGAGGTCAAAGTCATGACCGCGCCGCTCAAGATCTGGTTCGAGGCGGATGGGCGCCTGCTGCGCCTGCGGCTTGAGCCGGCCGAAAGCCAATCTTGATCGATGCCGCCATGATCGCCGCGCTCGACAGGCGCTGCGCGAGCATCTCGGCAATGCGAGCTCGGCGCCGTGCTGCTCGATGCGGAAGGCCCGCATTTCAGCTTTGGCGCCAGCGTCGAGGAGCACATGCCCGAATCAATGCGCCGCGATGCTGGCGGGGCATTCATGCGCTTGGTCCTGCACATGGTCGAATCGCCGGTCCCGGTGCTGGTGGCGGTGCGCGGCCAATGCCTCGGCGGCGGGCTCGAACTGGCGCTTGCCGGGCATCTGATCTTCGTCGCGCCCGGACGCCGAGTCTCGGCCAGCCGGAGATGAAGCTCGGCGTATTCGCGCCGGCCGCCTCCTGTTTGTTGCCGGAACTTGCTCGGTCCCGCAGCGCGCGCTCGATCTGCTTGTTGTCGGGCCGCAGCATCACCGGCGCCCAAGCGGCAGCCATGGGCATCGCGCATGAAGCGGCCGCCGATCCGGAGCGGCGGCGCTGGCCTATTTCGAGGAGCATCTGAAGCCGAAGAGCGCGAGCTCGCTGCGCTTCGCCGTGCAAGGCGGCGCGCCTCGACTATGTCGCGCGCGTCAGGGAAAAGATCCGCGCCGTCGAGCGGCTTTATCTCGACGAACTGATGGCCACGCACGACGCGGTGGCGGGTCTTGAAGCCTTTATCGCGAAGAGGGCGGCGCAATGGCAACATCGGTGAATGCTCCGCCACGGCCGACATCGTCGCGCGCGCGCAACGCGCTGTTCGAAGATCTGTCCTTCACCGTCGGCGCGCGAGTGGAAAGCGGCGAAGCCCGGCCGCAAGGTGATCGGCTACATGCCGATCTACGTGCCGCGCGAAATCATTCACGCCGCCGGCATGCTGCCGCTCGGCATCGTCGGCGGCGGCGATCAGCTCGAAGTCATCCACGGCGACGCCTATTACCAGAGCTATATCTGCCGCATTCCGCGCTCGACCATCGAGCTCGGCGTCTCCGGCCGGCTCGATTTCGTCGACGGCATGCTGTTCCCGTCGATCTGCGACGTGATCCGCAATCTTTCCGGCATGTGGAAAATGATGTTTCCCCACGTCTATGTCCGCTATTTCGACGTGCCGCAGAACTATCGAGGACGATATCGGCGGCAACTATTCTACGTCAACGAGCTGGCCGAGCTGCGGCACGATCTTGCCGGCTTGCGCGGCAAGCCGATCACCGACGACGAGCTTCGGCACTCGATCGCGGTCTACAACGAAAACCGCCGCTTGGTGCGCGAGCTCTACGCCTTCCGCGCGGAGCGGCCGTGGCAGACGCCCGCCGCCGAGGTCTATCTGATGGTGCGTGCCGGGCTGGTGCTGCCGGTCGAAGAGCACACCGCGCATGTTGCGCGACTATCTCGGCCGCCGCGCGACGCCGAGGAGCGGCCGAGGCGCGACAATTGCCGCATCGTGCTCACCGGCGTGTTCTGCGAGCAGCCGCCGCTCAATCTGATCAAGTCGCTGGAGCTTGTCCGGCTGCTACGTGGTCGACGACGATCTCCTGCTGGTCACCCGCTGGCTCACCGGCGACGTTCCCGTCGAGGGCGATCCGCTGCAAAATCTTGCGCGCGCCTTCCTGCATCATTCCGAGTTCGACCGCGGCCAAATACGAGCCGGATCTCAGCAGGAAAAGGGCCAGCATCTGGTGCGCGCGGTCAAGCGCACCGACGCCGAAGGCGTGATCTTCGCCGCGCCAGCTTCTGCGATCCGGCGCTGCTCGATCGGCCGATGCTGCAGCATGTGCTCAAGGACGCCGGCATCCCCTACATCGCGTTCAAATACGCCGAAAACTCCGGCCAGATGCAGCCGATCCGCGAGCAAGCCGGCACCTTCGCCGATTCAATCAAACTTTGGAGCGGAACATGACGACGCAGTCAAGATCGTCACGCTCCAAAGGCGCGCCGGCCAAGGAGGTCGTCAAAGACGCTTCCATGGTCAAGCAGAAGGAGATGATGGCCGCGCATTATGATCGGCTGACCAGCGCGCCCGAGACCGGCGACAAGGTGGCGGCCACCTTCGTGCCCGGCAATCTCAACGAACTGATCATGTGCTTCGACCTCCTGAACAATCTGCCGGAGGTCAACGCCATCCAAAGCGGGCTGCGGCGCGCCAGCGGCGCCTACGTTCTCGAAGCCGAAAAAATCGGCCACTCGGAGGACGTCTGCACCTATGTGAAGTCCGACATCGGCATGATGGCCAAAGGCAATATCGCGCCCGAACGGCAAGAAATTTCCCGAATCCCGACGTGCTGCTGCTGTCCTATACCGGCTGCTTCACTTTCATGAAGTGGTTCGAACTGCTGCGCGAGCAATACAAGTGCGAAACGATCATGTTGCACACGCCCTATATGGGCGACGGCAAGATCACGAAGAACATGATCGACTACATGGTCAAGCAGCTGAAGGAAGAAGTCATCCCGACGCTCGAGCGCGTCTCAGGCGTCAAATTCGACATCGACCGGCTGCGCGAATACCTGAAAAAGTCGTCCAAGGCCGAGGACGATCTGGTCCGCGTGCTGCAAAGCGCCAAGACCAAGCCGTCGCCGATCGACGCGTATTTCGGCGGCATCTACTACATCGGGCCGATCTTCGGCGCGTTCCGCGGCACCGAGGATGCGATCGAATACTACAAGTTCCTGCGCGACGAGGTCGAAGAGCGCATCGCCGAAGGCAAAGGGCCGGTTACGCCCGACGGCGACATGGGCAAGGAAAAATACCGACTGGTCGTCGAGGGGCCGCCGAACTACACGAACTTCCGCCAGTTCTGGAAAATGTTCTACGACGAAGGCGCCGTCGTCGTCGCATCGAGCTACACCAAGGTCGGCGGCGTCTATGATTTCGGCTTCCGCCACGATCCGGACAAGCCGCTCGAGACGCTTGGCCGAATACTGCCTGGGCGTATACACCAACCGCAGCCTGCCGATGCGCATCGACATGCTGGCCAATTATATCGACGAATACCAAGCCGACGGGCTCTTGATCAATTCGATCAAGAGCTGCAACAGCTTCTCGGCCGGCCAGCTCTTGATCATGCGCGAGGTCGAGAAGCGGACCGGAAAGCCGGCTGCCTTCATCGAATCCGACCTGGTCGATCCGCGCTATTTTTCAGCGGCCAATATCAAGAATCGCCTCGAGAGCTACTTCCAGATGATCGAGCAGAAGCGCGCCGGCGTCGACGCGGCGGCATGAGGAGGAATGAATGAAGACGTTCGTCGGCATTGATCTCGGATCTACGACGACCAAGGCTGTTCTGCTCGACGAGGACCGCAAGGTTATCGGTCACGGCATCACCAATTCGCGTTCGAATTACGCGACGGCGGCGCGGGTGGCGAGCCTGGAGGCCTATGTCGACGGGCAGTTCACATTATTTCGCCGCGCGCTCAGCGACGCTCATGCGCAGATCGATCTCGATACCTTCCTTGGCGCCCTGGAGCGGGCGTTTCGTCTCGAGCAGTTTCTCGAACAACTGGAGGATCTGGAGCGGACCTGCGCCGGTCAAATCCAAGGCGAGCGGTTCGTCAAGGCCGGGCCGGCAGTGAAAGAGTCGCTCGGCGAGGTGTTCCGGCGGCTGCGCGGGGAAGCGCCCGAGCTTTATGCGCCCGGCGCCAAGCGTAAGTCGGATTTTTTCCGCGATATCGCAGGGTCGCGCTACCACGCCCATGCCGAAGAAGTCGCGCGCGAGGCGAAGCTACCTTACGATCTTCTGCTCAACGTCTATGACAAGTCGATTATCGAGGTGGAGAACCGGCCGCCAGCGGGCGAATTGAGCGAAAAATTCCGGCGGGCGCTCAGCCGGGTTCTGGCCACGGAGCCTTCGATCAAATCGGCGGCGGCCGAGATCCAGAACATGATCGAAGCTGCGCTCGCCATCGAGCTGGAAGAAACCTACTTGGTCGGCACCGGCTATGGCCGGGTGACGCTGCCGTTTTCAAAGGAGCATATCCGTTCGGAGATCCTGTGCCACGGATTGGGTGCTCACCTGATGTATCCCAAGACCCGCACCGTGCTCGACATCGGCGGGCAGGACACCAAGGGCATTCAGGTCGACGCCAACGGGATCGTCGCGAACTTCCAGATGAACGACCGCTGCGCCGCGGGATGCGGGCGGTATCTCGGCTATATCGCCGACGAGATGAATATGGGGCTACACGAACTGGGCCCCATGGCCATGAAGTCCGATAAGCCGGCGCGTATCAACTCGACCTGCACCGTGTTCGCCGGCGCGGAACTGCGCGACCGGCTGTCGCTCGGCGAGAAGCGCGAGGATATCTTGGCCGGCCTGCACCGCGCCATCATATTGCGCGCCATCTCGATCATCTCGCGTTCGGGCGGTGTCACTAACGAATTCACCTTCACCGGCGGCGTGGCGAAGAACGAGGCCGCGGTGCGTGAGCTGCGCAAGGTCATCAAGGAAAACTACGGCGAGGTCACGATCAACATAAACCCGGACTCGATTTTCACCGGCGCGCTCGGCGCCGCGGAGTTCGCGCGCCGGGCGTATGTGGGACAAGCGGACGGGAGCGAACAATGACCATCGCTGCAGGGATCGATATCGGCACCGCCACCATCAAGGCGGCGCTGTTCAGGGTTGAAAACGGCGAGGAAACTTGGCTGTCGCGCTACATGATGCGAATCCGGCAACGCGATCCGATGGAATTGGCGCGCGTCGCCTATGACGCCGTGCTCGACGACGCGAAACTGAAACCCGATGACGTCGATTATGTCGCGACTACCGGCGAAGCCGAAAGCGTGCCGTTCCACACCGGCCATTTCTACTCGATGACGACGCATGCGCGCGGCGCCATTTATCTCGATCCGGAATCCCGCGCGGCGCTCGACATGGGTGCGCTGCACGGCCGCGCCATCAGCATCGACCAGCGGGGCAAGGTTCTCAATTACAAGATGACGAGCCAATGCGCGTCGGGCTCCGGGCAGTTCCTGGAGAATATTGCACGCTATCTCGGTATTGCGCAGGAAGAGATCGGCAGTTTGTCGGAGCGGGCCGACAACCCGGAGGTTGTTTCCAGTATCTGCGCAGTGCTGGCGGAGACCGACGTGATTAACATGGTTTCGCGCGGCATCACCGCCCCCAACATCCTGAAAGGAATCCACCTGTCGATGGCGGCGCGCCTATCCAAGCTGCTCAAATCGACCGGCGCGGTGAAGGGGGTCGTCATGCTCACGGGTGGCCTTGCGCTCGACAAAGGTTTGGTCGCGGCGCTTGGAAGAGGACATCGGTCAAATAAAGGATATGACCGCCACGGTGGTACGCAGTCACGCGGATTCCATCTATGCCGGCGCGATCGGCGCTGCGCTGTGGGGAGCGTACCGGTTCGACAAACTCGCCGCCCAAGGCAACTTGCCGAGAGCGGCCTGATCGAGGAAGACAAAAATGGCGCTTATGATCATTGATACGTGTACGGCTTGCGATGCTTGCGAGCCGGTCTGCCCCAATGAAGCGATCACCGCGGGAAATCCGATGTACATCATCGATCCGCTGAAATGCACCGAATGCGTCGGCGCCGAGGACGAGCCGCAGTGCAAGTTGGCGTGTCCGGCTGCATGCATCGTCCCGAACCCGGATTGGACCGAAAGCCCCGAGGAACTGCTCGCAAAGTATCAGCAGTTACATGGTTGACCGATGAAATTCCGCAACCGCGTCTGCCAGACCCTGCATGACGAGCACTTCGCAACCATCGCGCTGATGCAGCGACTGGAGCAGGTATTCGCGCGGTACCGGAACAGCCTGCCGGATGTCCACGATCAGACCGTTGCGAAATTGATGTCCGACCTCGCCGTCGGCATTGAGGGCGAGCTCGCGCGCCATTTCGCGTTCGAGGAGGATGAGCTGTTCTCATATCTAAGCGCGGCGGGCGACGCGGCGCTCGGTGCGCATTTGAACGAGGAGCATGCGGTGATCCGCCCGCTGGGCAGCGCGCTGGTCCAACTCATCGGCGCCATCCGTGCGCAAGGCTTCGACGCCGGGCGGTGGGACGAGTTTCGCCGCCTCGGGCGGGAATTCAACGAACGCTTGGTGGCGCACGCCCAGAAGGAGGAGATGGCGCTGTTGCCGTTGCTCGACGAAACAATGGAACCCGAAACCGAAGCGCAGCTTTACGAGAATTATGCGGAAACCGCCTGAGGAGTCATGGCACTCACATCGCATCCTACATCGAATCATAGCACACGGACGATTGACGCCGCCGATCTAGAACAGGTGATCGCGATCGATCGCGGGAGTATCGGCCATAGCCGCCGGCATTTCTTCGAGAAACGCTTCGCGGCGGCAAAAGCGCAACCGGCAGATTTCGTTCATATCGGCGTTGTGGTCGGCAATAGACTGTGCGGCTTCGCCATCGCGCGCGTTCTGCGCGGCGAGTTCGGGCAAAAGGACGCCGTCGCGGTCGTCGATGCGCTCGGCGTCGAGGCTGGAAGCCGCGAGCATGGGTTTGGGCAAAGTCTAATGGAAGGGCTGATCGCGATGTCGCGTCAGAAGGGCGCGCGTTCCGTGCAGTCGCAGGTGAGCTGGAGGAACTACGAGCTGCTGCGGTTTTTTAACACCTCGCGCTTCGAGCTCGCACCGCGGCTCGCCCTCGAGCGTTCGATGACCGCACTGAGCGAAGAATGGGGCGACGAAGCATGACCGACACACTGAGACCACGGTCGCAACGCAGCCGTCTCACGATCCCGAAGCGGGTCGGTGAGGATGCGGAAGTGGATTATGGAAAAGCTGCGGCGCCTGATTTCGGCCCCTTGGCGCGCGACCGCATCCCGATTCGCGGCATGAAGGAGAGCGACCTGCGAAAACTGGTCGACATCGACCGGCGGATCACCGGACGCAACCGCTCCGACTATTTCGATCGCAAGCTCGAGGAGGCGCTGTTCGAGTTGGACGTGCGGGTATCCTTGGTGGCCGAGCAGGACGCCGAGCCGGTGGGCTTCGTCATGGCCCGGGTCGATTTCGGTGAATTCGGCCGCATCGAGCCTATCGCCGTGTTGGATACGATCGGAGTCGATCCGGATTATCGCAATCGTGGCATCGGGCGCGCACTACTTTCTCAGCTGTTCATGAATTTGATGACGCTACGGGTTGAAGGCGTGCGAACCGAGATAGGTTGGTCGGATCAAGAATTCGTCTCGTTCTTCGACCGCTGTGGTTTCCGTCCCTCGCAAAGACTGTGTCTGGAACATGCAACCGAGTAAGAGCCAACCAAGGTTCGACTTTGCCGGCCACCGCGCCATCGTCACCGGCGGTTGCCGGGGCATCGGACGGGCCATTGCCGACGCGCTGGCCGATGCCGAAGCCGAAGTCGAGGTTTTCGACGTCGACGAGCCGCATGACCGCGGCACTTTTCCCCATCGATTTGTCCGCGTCGATGTGACCGACGGCGAAGCGGTCGGTCGGGCGGTCGCAGCGCTCGACAAGCCGGCCAGTCTTTTGGTCAACAATGCCGGGATTACCCGCGACCGTTCGCTCATGAAGATGAGCGACGTCGAATGGGCGAGCGTGCTTAGCGTCAATCTAACCGGCGGATTCAACACGATCCGCGCCGTCGTCCCGGCGATGACGGCCGTCGGCTATGGGCGCATCGTGAACATCACCTCGATCAACGGGCTACGCGGTAAATTCGGTCAGGCGAATTATGCCGCCGCCAAAGCCGGCTTGGTCGGCTTGACCAAAACGGCGGCACGGGAGTTCGGCAAGAAGGGTATTACGGTCAATGCGGTAGCGCCGGGCATGGTGATGACCGATATGGCGCGGGTGCTGCCCGCGGCAGTGCTCGGGCGCGCGGTCGATGAGGCAGCCCTCAGCGAGCTCGCCGATCCCGAAGATGTCTCCAATACCGTGCTGTTTCTGTTGTCGGATGCGGCGCGCGCCATCACCGGTGAAGTAATCCGCGTCGACGCCGGCCAATATATTTAGGTCTGCCGCAGCGAAAGCTCGCCGCTGCGGTCAGGGACCCCAGCGCACCATGCGCAGCATGAGTCCGTCCTCGCAGTCCGCGCTTCCGCAATGCGACTCCATGATCTCGTGGCTCCAGCCACGATCCTCGAGTTCTGGATAAATGCCGATCGGTTCGCCATCGAAATGACCGATGAGAGCCGTGTCGGTTGCACCACTATCGAGTGTCTGCAAAATGGCCGCCATCGGCTCCGTCAATCCGCGCAGGTCGATATGCACGCCATCGGCCATCCGCCAAATCCGGTATGGCTTCGGCGGCTCTTCTTGCGCTGTTTCGTGCGGTCGAGCGGAAGTCACGTTGCTGCTCCCTGGATCGGACGACAAATACGTATCACAATGCCTAATTATGCGCTATTGATTTGTCGGTCGAATCGAAAGGCAGTGACACATTGGCAATGGACAGGCATGCCCCAGTAGCGGAGCGGGCCGCCGTGCGGGTGCGGCGCGTACGCTCAGCCGACATGCCGGACGTCGTCGCTCTCGATACCCGTGTCACGAAACTCGCCAAGGCGGACTATTGGAACGACGTATTCCGCCGTTTCGGCAGGCAGCGCTCGCACGAGCGGTTTTTTTTGGTGGCCGAGGATCGTACGGATCGTGCCGCGCCGCGTATCTTCGGATTCGTCATCGGCGAGGTTCGGGCTTGGGAATTCGGATCCGAGCCTTGCGGCTGGGTCTTTGCATTGTCGGTTGAACCGGATTTGCGCTTGCGCGGCACCGGAAGCGCATTGATCGAGGCGATCTCCCGCGAGTTCAAGAAGGTGGGCATCGGCAGGATGCGAACAATGGTCGCCCGGGATGCCCGGCTGCCGTTGCTGTTCTTTCGCAGTGAAGGGATGATAGCTGGTCCGTACATTCAGCTCGAAAAAGATCTCGATTGATCGGGCAATGCCGGTTTTGGGATAGCGACAACAGCAAGCGAGCCGTAGCAAGGTTATGAGACTGCAGATTTCGACCCAACTTGCCATCTTCGCGATTCTGGAACTCGCCTCCCGCGAAGGCGATCAGCTTTCCGTTGCCGAGATCGGCGAGAAATACGGCGTCTCCAGTCATCACCTGGCGAAAGTCATGCACGTCATGGGACGGGCCAGCTTCGTGCGGTCGGCCCGAGGTGCCGGTGGCGGATATCAGTTCGCCGGCAACGCTCGGCGCATGACGCTGCTCGACGTGGTTCAGCTGTTTGAAGATTTGAGCTCCGTTGAGCCGCAGACCAGCGTTGCCGACGCTACAGCGGAGGGCCAAGCCTTGCGCCGCGTTCTGAGTGAAATTGACGATATCGCGCAGGCGACACTAGGCTCCGTCACCATTGCGACCATGTGCAAGCTGGTAAATCGTCAGGGCAGCAGCGGCGAGCAGCGCCCGAAGCCGGTCGCGTTGCGCCAGCGGACTTGAGCGCCGCCACAGCAGCGGGCCGAGCGTCTCTTTCGCAGGCATCGGAAGATCGCAGCGGGCCTGCCTGCCGCCGCGTCGCGGGCTCGCAAGGTTGCAGTGCAGCATAAATAGGCGGCGCGCTATAAGATTGATCAAGATCAAGGCGCCGTCTCAGGTACCTCTCATGAATGAAGTCGGATCAATCTGAGGCGTTTCCCCTATGTCCTCGAGACTGACGGCCGGCGATTTTCAGATCATATCGCGTATCGCGGTGTTTCGCGGACTCAAAGCGGAAACCGTCGAGCAAATTATCGCGCCGGCAACGGCCGTGGTGCTCCGGCCGCACCAGTGGATCGCTCGGCAAGGTGACCCGGCGACGGCATTTTTCATCGTCATCGACGGCTGGGTGAAGCTTTATCGCAGCGCGGCATCCGGCGATGAGGCCGTGATCAATATTTTGACCAAAGGCGAAAGTTTCGCGGAATCGGTCGCGTTCACCGGCAGTCCCT
Organism: uncultured Alphaproteobacteria bacterium; assembly: GCA_963761185.1. Taxonomy (GTDB): domain Bacteria; phylum Pseudomonadota; class Alphaproteobacteria; order Rhizobiales; family Xanthobacteraceae; genus BOG-931. The sequence goes on along the minus strand of CAVXFY010000009.1, from coordinate 183,504 downwards.
ATTTTTCGACCGCGGAAGCGGTAAGCGAAGCGCGGGTCGGCCGCATCCCCGCCGACCATATCGTGCGTTGCATCCGTGCCAGCCCGGAAATCGCCTTGGCAATGATCGCCTCGATTTCCCAACACATGCAGAACCTTGTGCAACAGGTTGAGCAGCTCAAAGCGCATAGCGGCGTGCAGCGGGTTGCCGAGTTTCTCGCATCGCTGTCGATGAAGGAGCAAGGTCACTGCTCGGTCGTGCTGCCCTACGACAAGATTCTGATTGCCGGCAGGCTTGGCCTAACGCCCAAATCGCTATCGCGCGCGTTTGCGAGATTGCGAACGATCGGCGTCAGCGTCGACGCCTCGCACGTCGCGGTCGCCGACGTCGGCAAGCTGCGTCAGCTGGCGGCCGATGAGCGCAGCGCGGTGCGCGGAATCCTGGAACCGTTGCGCTAAAGCCGAACGACGTCCTTTCACAACGGAGCATTCAGATGTCGGTGCAAGTTCTCCATCCCGGCGGCTGGGCACCGGCGGTCGGCTATGCCAACGGAATCAGCGTGGCGGCCGGCCGCATTGTGTTTATCGCCGGCCAGGTCGGTTGGGATGCCAATCAGCATTTTCACAGCGAGCAGCTGGTTCCGCAATTCGAGCAGGCGCTTAAAAACATCCTCGCCATCCTCGCCGAGGCGGGTGGGGAACCGAGCCACATTTGCCGGATCACTGCATTCTGCATCGACAAGCCGGCCTATTTTGCCGGTCGGCACGAACTCGGCCGCATTTGGCGAGCGCTGTTCGCCAATCATTATCCGGCAATGAGCATGATATTCGTTGCCGACCTTTTGGACACTCCGGCCAAGATCGAGTTGGAAGCAACCGCCGTCATTCCTGATCGGCAGACCTGATCCGAATGGCGCGGTCGTCGGCGGGCGCATTCATAGCGCAGACTCGTATCTGATGCCGTTGCCGCGCCGTGGCGCGACGCACGATCAAGCCGTGCACTGGGCGAAGAGGCTCGCGGTCAGGCGCCGCGCCTGCGCCGCAGCCGCGATCCGGCGGTAATTGGCGGATGCGATCGTGGTCCGCATCGGCTGGACTTGCTTCTGCACGAGCCGATCGATCTCAGCCAACAGCTTTTCATCGACCGATCGCCCGGCAAGGCTCTCTGTGCCGGTGACGAGGAAAGGCCGGGAGTTTGTGCCGGTTAGCGCGATGCGGAGTGAACCGATCATCGCGCCGGAGGCCGCAAGCGCAACCGCGACGCCAGCCAATGGATAGTCAATGGCGCCGCGCAACCGGACTTTCGCGTAAGCGGACGCAGGCCCGGCTGGCGGCAGATGGATCGCGATGATGAGTTCGCCTTCGGCCAAAGTGAGATGGGCTCGGCCATCCTCCACATAGAGCTCGCTCAAGGCTATTCGCCGTTGTCCTTGCGCGCCGGCGATATCAATCTCTGCGCCAAGCGCGAGCAAGGCGGGAGCAAGGTCGCCGGTATACGCAGCATGGCAACGCTTGCCCTGCGGCGCCACGTGACAAATATCGCCGCGATGCTTGAGACAATACGCGTTTGCGCTCCGCCACCATTCACTTTGGTTATAGTAGATGCAGCGGGTATCGAGGCACAAATTGCCGCCAACCGTCCCCATGCTGCGGTGGCCAGGACCGGCGATCGCTTCCGCGGCTTGCGCTAATGCGCGATACCGGGTGGCAATGACCGTGTTGCGGGCAAGCGCCGCGATGGTCACGCCTGCGCCGATCGTGACGCCCGATCCTTCGCTGTTGATTTCGGACAGTTCCTCGATTCCGGAAAGATCGACCAGCACATCCGGACGGCTGATGCCGCGCCGCATGTTGACCAGCAAATCGGTACCGCCCGCGATGAAGCGGCTGCCCGGATGCTGCAGAGCAGCCGCGATCGCTTCTTCGACGGTGCCCGGTTGCGCCAAACGAAATGCGGATAACGGTGCGGTCATGACGCGGCCTTTAATCTCGTGGCGAGCCTGGCCTGTCGCCGGCGTTGGATCAGCGCGTCCATGACGCGCTCTGGCGTGACCGGCAACGCATCGAGATCAATGCCGATGGCGTTGGCGATGGCGTTGACGAGCGCTGGCGGAAAGCCGGCCAGCGCTCCTTCGCTCGCTTCCTTGGCGCCGAACGGCCCGTATGGATCGTGGCTTTCGACGATGTGAACCTCGATCGGCGGCGAATTCGCGATTGTCGGCATGCGGTATTCGAGCAGGCTCGCGTGGGCCGGCAAGCCGTCGATGTAACGGGTCTCCTCGCACATCGCCTGACCCATCCCCATCCAGACCGACCCTTGGATCTGTCCTTCGACCGCCAATGGGTTGATGGCGTGGCCGCAATCGAGCGCGGTCCAGACCTTGTCGACCGTGACCGTACCGGTTGCCTCATCGACGCTGACTTCGACGACCTGGGCGGCGTAACTGAAGCCCATGGTCGAGCCGACGGCGCCGCCCTTGTGACGGCCGCCTTGCGCCTCGGGCGGGCAGGTGAAGGTTCCCGTGACGGTGATCGCGCCACGATCGACCAGGGCTGCTTTCACGACTTCGGCGAAAGGAAGGCTTGCTTGTCCGCCGCTGCCGACGCGAAAGGTTTCGCCGATCAGTTCGATATCGTCGGGACGCGCTTCGAGCTTTGCGCGCCGCCGCAGCCACGAGAATTTCCTTGAGCTTGTTCGCCGCATCGATCGCGGCGTTGCCGACCATGAAGGTGATGCGCGACGAATAGGCGCCATTGTCCTTGGGCGTCACCGCGCTGTCCGCGGCGACGACCCGCACCCGGTCGAGCGCCACGCCGAGCGTTTCCGCGACCGCGATCGCCACCATGGTCGAAGAGCCTTGGCCGATATCGGCGGCGCCGGTGAAGGCGCGTGACGCCGCCGTCGAAATCGAGCCTCACATTGACCACGGCATGCGGCTCGCCGGTCCAATGAATGGGCTTGGCCGCGCCGCTGACATAATGCGAGCAGGCCATGCCGAGGCCCTTGCCGTTCGGCAGCTTGCCGAGGCGATCCCGCCATCGGCTCGCGCGCTCGACTTGGTCGAGGCACTCCGCCAGTCCATAGCTGTTGATCATCAGATCATTCATTGTGCGGGTCGGCGCGTGGAGAAGATTGGCGCGGCGCACCGCGAACGGGTCGAGCCCCAAACTCGCGCGCCATCCGGTCGAGCAGGCATTCGAAGGCATGGCGCGTGTCGACCGAGCCGTGGCCGCGCATGGCGCCGCAGGGCGGCAGATTGGCGTAGACCCGATAGCCGTCATATTTGAGCGCCGGAATGTCGTAGAGGCCTTGCAGCAGCGCTCCGGCATAAAGGATGGTCACGATACCGTAGCCGGCATAGGCGCCGCCGCGCTGGATGACCTCGCAGGCGCACGCCGTGATCTTGCCGTCGCGCATGCATGCCGAGCCGGATCGTGATGTCGGTTTGCGGGCGGGCGCGGTGGGTGAGGAAGGTCTCCTCCCGGCTCAAGCGCATGAGCACTTTTCCGGCGGCGGCCCGGGCGAGCAGCGCGGTGATGATCTCAAAATTGAGGACTTCGACGCGCGCGCCGAAGCCGCCGCCGATGAATGGCTTCACCACGCGAATGCGCGAGGTATCCATCTCGAGGCACCGCGCGAGCATGAGGTGCAAGTAGTAGCCGACCTGCGAAACCGCTTGGACGGTGAGCCGCTCCGTTATCGGATCGTAGTCCATCAGGCAGGCATGCGGCTCGATCTGCGCGTGATTGACCTCCGCGCAGCTGATGGTCGCCTCGCGGACCAGATCGGCCGCCGCCAAGCCTTGCTGCCAGTCGCCGAAATCGTGATGGACTTCGCGTTCGATATTGCCGGGCTTGTTGTCGTGCAGCAACGTCGCGCCGGGCGCGCGGGCGTCTTCCGAGGTGTAATAGGCCGGCAGCTCGCGCAATTCCAATTCGATCAACTCGAACGGCGCGTTCCGCGGTCTCGGCATCGATCGCGGCGACGGCGGCGATCGGCTCGCCGCGATAGCGCACGCGGCCGCGCGCCATCGGATATTCGTTCATGGCCACCGGCAGCACGCCGTAAGTGTGGGGACAGTCCTCGCCGGTCACCACGGCAACGACGCCTTGCAACGCTCGCGCCTTGGAAACGTCCAGCCGAACGATGTCGCCGTGGCTCACCGGACTGCGCAATATCGCGCCGACCAGCGCACCGGCATGGTCGAGATCGGCGGTATAGCGTGCGCGACCGGTAACCTTCTCGATGCCGTCGATGAGCGGAACGCCGCGGCGCAGGCGTCTGGCGTCCGCGGCCGGATCAGGAGTCATGCACGGGCTCCGCGGCTACTTTCACCGACTCGATGATTTTTACATAGCCGGTGCAGCGGCAAAGATTTCCGGACAAGGCGCCACGAATTTCGCCGTCCGTTGGGTTCGGATTTCGGCGCAGCAGCGCCTCCGCCGCCATGATCATCCCCGGCGTGCAGAAACCGCACTGCGTCCCGAGCTTCTCGTGAAAAGCGCGTTGCAATCGGCTGAGCCGCCCCTGCGCGGCCAGACCTTCGATCGTCTCGACGCTGCGACCCTCGCAACGCACGGCCAGCATGATGCAGGATGGCACCGCCTCGCCGTCGACCAGGACCGTGCATGCGCCGCACTCGCCGCCGTCGCAGCCGGTCTTTACGCCGGTAAGGTTGGCGACCTCGCGCAGGTAATCGACAAGCAGTTCTTGCTCCGGCGACGGCATCCTCGCGCCAACGCCCATTGAGCTTCACTCTGAGCAGACGCTTCTTCGATCGCGGGTTCGGGCCGTGCATCGGAGTACTCCCGATACAAAAATGCGCCATTTGGCCCGGCGTCTGCCATGACAAAAATCAAGACGAATCGCTTCTATTTGGCAGCGATCGGACGCGAGACCTGACGAAAGTCAAGGAAACGACTGCCATTCGTCGATAGAAAATTAAAAGATGAAAATCCAGCAGCGAGGCTGACCGTGCTGCTTCGCGATTATAATGCCGCGGTCGATTTTGTAGATCGTAACGTCGCGGAGGGCCGCGGCGACAAAACCGCCTTCATCGATACCGCGCGCAATCTGACCTACGGCGAGCTGCGCGATGCGACGGCGCGCATGGGCCCGCTGCTGGCGCGCATGGGCATCGAGCCGGAAAACCGGATCGGCCTCGTTCTGCTCGACACGGTCGACTTCCCGATTCTGTTCTGGGGCGCGATCCGGGCGGGCATCGTCCCGGTTCTGATGAACACGCGGCTCACCGTCGACCAATATCGCTATCTGCTCGAGGATTCGCGCGCCAAGGCGGTTTTTGTTTCTACCGCGCTGCTGCCGCTCGTTCAGGAGGCAGCGCAAGATCTGCCGAACCTCAAGGCTATCGTTGTCGTCGGCGGCGGTCCTGCTTCCGTGCCGCGGCTCGACACGCTGTTGGCGGCCGAGAACGAGGGCTCGGCGCCGGCCAGAACCTGCGCCGACGAAGTCGCCTATTGGCTTTATTCGTCCGGCACCACCGGGATGCCGAAAGGCGTGATGCATGTGCATTCGAGCCCGATGGTCATGGCGCAAAACGCCGGCCAGCGCCGCATCGGCTACCGCGAAGACGATATCGTGTTTTCCGCCGCGAAGCTGTTTTTTTCCTATGGCCTCGGCAATGCAATGTTCTGCCCGATGTGGGTCGGAGCGACGTCGGTATTTTATCCCGAGCGGCCGACGCCGCAGACCGTTTTCGAGATGCTGCGCGGCTATCAGCCGACGATGTTTTTTGCGGTGCCGACGCTTTATGCCGCAATGCTTGCAGATCCGGAATGCAAGCCGGAAAACGTGTCCAGCCGGCTGCGACTATGTTTTTCCGCCGGCGAGCCGTTGCCGGCGCATGTCGGCGAAGCTTGGAAAAAGCGGATCGGCCTCGACATCGTCAACGGCGTCGGCTCGACCGAGATGGGGCATCTGTTTCTGACCAACCTTCCGAATGCCGTGGAATACGGCACCTCGGGCGTAGCCGTGGATGGTTACGATCTCAGGCTGGTCGACGAGAGCGGCTGCGACGTCGCCGACGACGAAATCGGCGAGCTGTTGGTGCGCGGCGGATCGGCGGCGGCCGGATACTGGAATCAGCGGGAAAAATCGCGCCGCACTTTCGTCGGCGAGTGGACCCGCACCGGCGACAAATATCTGCGGCGCGCCGATGGCGTTTACATCTACTGCGGCCGCACCGACGACATGTTCAAGGTCAGCGGCATCTGGGTTTCGCCGTTCGAGGTCGAAGCGGCATTGATCAGCCACCCGCTAGTCGCTCGAGGCCGCGGTGGTTCCAGCCGAAGATGACAACGGCCTGATCAAGCCGAAGGCATTCGTCGTCCTCGAAGGGTTATCGACAGGACGACGCCGGCCGGGCGCTCTACGAAGAGCTCAAGGTGCATGTCAAGCGAACCATCGGTCCCTGGAAATATCCGCGCTGGATCGAATTCGTCGACAGTCTGCCGAAAACCGCGACCGGCAAAATCCAACGTTATTTGCTGCGCGAGAAAGTGCTGGATGCGAATGGTGGCGGGCAATGACGCCATCGCTTGCCCATCTTGCTTGGCCGTTTTTCGACGAAGCACACCGGAAATTCGGGTCGGCGCTCGGGGGCTGGGCTGACCGCGAAGTGCTTCGGCGCATCGATCACGAAGACGTGGACGGTTCCTGCCGAAGCCTTGTCCGCGCTTTGGGAGAGGCGGGTTGGTTGAAAGCCGTTGTGCCGGCGGCCTATGGCGGGCTGACGGAAAAGCTCGACGTGCGGACGCTTTGCGCCGCTCGCGAAATTCTCGCGTGGCACGACAGCCTGGCCGATTTTGCCTTCGCGATGCAGGGCCTCGGAACCGCATCGATCTCGCTTTACGGGAGTGACGAGACCAAAGCCAAATATCTGCCGCCGGTATGCGACGGGCGTCATATTGCGGCGTTCGCTCTGTCGGAACCCGAAGCCGGCTCCGACGTCAGGCGCGCTCGCGACGGCCGCGACCAAAGACGGGCCCGCGCATGTCCGTATCGACGGCATCAAGACCTGGATCTCCAACGGCGGCATCGCCGACCATTATGTCGTGTTCGCGCGAACCGGCGAGGCGCCGGGCGCCAAGGGGCTTTCGTGTTTCGTCGTCGATGCCGATACGCCGGGCCTCGAGATCGCCGGCCGCATCGAGGTCATCGCGCCGCATCCGCTGGCGACGCTGCGCTTCACGGGTTGCCGCGTGCCATTGGCGAACCGGCTCGGCGGCGCCGGCGAAGGCTTCAAGGTGGCGATGGCGACGCTCGATATCTTCCGCTCGACCGTCGCCGCGGCGGCGCTCGGCCTAGCGCGCCGTGGTTTCGATGAAATGATCGAGCGCGCGGCGACGCGCAATTTGTTCGGCGCGCCGCTGGCCGATCTGCAGCTGACGCAAGCCGCGCTCGCCGATAGCGCCATCGATATCGACGCCGCGGCCTTGTTGGTTTATCGCGCCGCCTGGCAAAAAGATCGAGGGGCGGCCCGCATCACACGCGAGGCTTCGACCGCGAAGGCCTTTTCGACCGAGATGGCGCAACGCGTCATCGATCGCGCAGTACAGATCTTCGGCGGCAATGGCGTACGCGTCGGCGTCAAAGTCGAAGCGCTGTACCGCGAAATTCGTGCACTGCGGATCTATGAGGGAGCAACTGAAGTGCAGAAGCTGATCGTCGCGCGCGAATTATTGAAGACGCGCGAAATGACGCAACGCCAAGCCGCCGAGTAGACACGATGTTCCTGACCGAAACCGCCGACGCCGTAACCACACTGACGCTGAGCCCCCTCCAGTGAATGCAATCAGCGAGGAATGGGTGCGGGCATTCAATGCAAAACTCGACGAGTTGGCGCGCGGCTCGGCTTGCACCGTTTTGCATATCCGCTCGAGCCAGAAGGTGTTCTGTGCCGGCGCCGATCTGAAAGAAGTGCGAGCACACATGGAGGCGCGCGACGGCGCCGACCGAATGTATGCCTTTGTGGCGAGCATCCAGAGGCTCTACGCGCGGATCGAGCGCTTGCCCCAGGTCACGCTAGCGGAAATTGGCGGCGCTGCGATGGGCGGCGGTCTCGAGTTGGCGTTGGCGTGCGATCTTCGCATCGCGGCGACCGAAGCAAAACTCGGGCTGCCGGAAGCGCGGCTAGGATTGATTCCCGGGGCCGGCGGTACGCAGCGTCTCACAAGGTTATGCGGTCCCGCGGTCGCCGCCCGACTTATTCTCGGCGCGGAAATACTCGACGGCGCAGCTGCCGCTGCGCTTGGCGTGGTGCATTGGGTGGCGCCGCGCGTCGAGCTGGCAGGGCGCGCCGCCGCGACCGCGCGCGCCATCGCCGCCCTTCCGGCCGCGGCGCTCGCCGCCAGCAAGGCATGCATTGCGGCAGCCGGTCCAAACGATCGCGGCGGATACACTGACGAATTGGAGTTCACTCGGCTGCTGCTCAACGATCCCGAGACGCAGCGGCGAGTTCACGCTTTTCTTGCTGGCTCGGCAGAACCGCCGATGCAGATGAAAACAGGAGCGGCATGATGAAATTCGACGATCAGATCGCACTGGTTACCGGCGGTGCCTCCGGCATTGGCAAGGCGACCGTCATGGAATTCGCCCGTTGTGGCGCAATCGTTATCTGCGCCGATATCGACGCTAAAAAAGGTGCGGAGCGTCGAAATTGAGGCCCGGCAGGCCAACCTCGCGGTCGAGTACTTCCCGATCGATCTTGCCGAATCGACCTCAATCCGCACTAGTGCCGCCGCCGTGTTGGCGAAACACTCCCGCATCGACGTGCTGGTCAATGCCGCGGGCTGGAATGACATCCAGTCGTTCGTCGAGAATGCTCCCGACTACATGGATCGCGTTATCGCGATCAATCTCGGGGGACGCTGCACCTTACGCAAGCCTTGCTTCCGGTAATGATGGCTGCCGGCAAAGGCAAAATCGTCAATGTTTCAAGCGACGCCGGACGAGTCGGCAGCAGCGGCGAAACCACCTATGCCGCCGCCAAGGGCGGAGTAATCGCGTTCACCAAATCGCTCGCCCGTGAAGTGGCGCGTTATTCCATCAACGTCAATTGCGTCTGCCCGGGGCCGACCGATACGCCGATGCTGCAGTCACGACCGGAAAAGCTGCGGGAAGCTTTTCTCAAGGCGATTCCGTTTCGGCGGTTTGCCAAGCCGCAGGACATTGCGGATGCAATCGTGTTCTTCGCGAGCTCCCGTTCCGACTACATCACCGGCCAGGTGATGAGCGTGAGCGGCGGGCTGACTTTTGCCGGCTAATGGAGGTAATGATGGCTAATCTCGGACTAGTGACGGGAAGTGAGACGGTGAAGAACGACACCGCCGCACGCTTTCGTCCGACGCGTGTCGATTTCGCGAATTTCAAGCCGCAGCACTTTCTTTGGCAAGTGGCGGGTTCGGTTGCGACAGTCACGCTGAACCGGCCGGAGCGAAAGAATCCATTGACTTTGGAGTCCTATGCCGAACTGCGCGACACTTTCCGCGACCTCGTTTATGCCGACACTATCAAGACCGTGGTGATCACCGGCGCAGGGGGCAATTTCTGTTCCGGCGGCGATGTGCACGAAATCATCGGCCCGCTGGTCGAAATGCAGCGCAAAGGCGACATGGCGGGACTGCTCGCGTTCACTCGCATGACTGGCGATCTTGGTCAAGGCCATGCGGGCCTGTCCGCAGCCGATCGTTGCGGCAATCGATGGTGTCTGTGCCGGCGCCGGTGCCATTCTGGCGATGGCGTCGGATCTGCGTTACGGCACGCAACAGAGCAAAGTCGCATTCCTGTTCGTCCGCGTCGGTCTGGCCGGCGCCGATATGGGTGCATGCAATATCCTGCCGCGGATCATTGGCGCGGGCCGCGCCGCCGAACTCCTCTATACCGGCCGTTCGATGGCCGGCCCAGAAGCCGAACGATGGGGCTTTTACAATAAGCTCTGCGAGCCGGCGGCGTTGCTGGCCGAGGCGCAGGCCCTCGCGAAGTCATTGGCCGAAGGGCCCACCTTCGGACATGCCATGACCAAGAGCTGCATCCATCAGGAATGGAGCATGGGCATTGACGACGCCATCGAAGCGGAAGCCCAGGCGCAGGCGATTTGCATGCAGACCAAGGACTACGAGCGGGCCTACGAGGCTTTCGTCGGCAAGACTAAACCGGTCTTCAAAGGCAATTAAGGCCACTGTGTAGCCTATCTGGTCCACCGAAAGTTATCGACAGGGACCAGTCATGACGCAAGCGGCCACGAAGCAGCAACCACCCAATGAATTCGAATTGAAAAAGGCCGGGCTGGGTTATGCAGAGCAATACAGTTCAAATTGACATTTCGGAGCGTTCGTCAGGACTGCGCTTTGCACCTAACTATAACGTAGCCGTGTCGTTCGTCGATCGGCATATCACGGAGGGCCGCGGAGCTAAGGTCGCGATCCGCAGGGTCGATAGCGCGGTCACCTATGACGAGCTTGCCGCCAAATGTTATCGCAGTGCCAATGCTCTCGTGCGTCTCGGGCTGGCGCGGGGAGAACGGTTGTTGAAGGTTATGAAAGACTGTCCCGCATTCTTTTATTTATTCTGGGTGCGATAAAAGCGGGGATCGTGCCAGTCCCGCTCAATACACTGCTGCGGTCGAGCCGTTACGCATTCATCATCAACAATTCGGCGCATCTTCGCTTGTCTATTCGCCCGAACTTTCCGGTGAAGTAGAACCTACGCTGGCGGGTGCCACGCTAGCCCGCGCTACGTCCTTCGGAACCGACCGCCCGGCAAAGAAAACTTATCTGAGCGAACGCAGCGATAGTTGACATGCATCAAATCCAAACAGTGTATAAGCCCGTTGCACTTTCAGTCGGAGATGCGAAAGCGCGACTTAATGCTTGGACATCGAGCTGACACTTAGGCCAAGATGTTCCGAGCGCGCCCACGGTTCAGTGCCAGCGATCCGATTGGCCAATTGGTGCCATTTCGCCATAAGCTCTAGTAACGCTTGGCGAGCGTCCGCCTCGGCTATTGTTTGCGACAGCCGATAGCACCGAAGTGCGTTATCTCTGCATTCGTGAGCGTCCATATTCACCAAATAGACGCGACAGAGTTCAGTCGCATTGAGCTAAAGCAAATTCAAGCGTGGTTCGCCCAAAACACGACCCCAGATCAGAGCCGAGAATTTACATCCCAACCCGGCTGGGCCGCGCTGGCTCCAACACCCCCGTGTTGGTTGAGCCGATTGCAACCATAGCTCTGTGTAGTGTGGGCATATTGATTAGAATCAATCCCAACACAGAAATGGAAAGGGATCGGGGATCGCGAAAAATCTGGGAACACGGCGTCGTAGGCCTATGAGGCCGCATTTCCGCTTTGGGTTATAAGGCATCGCGACAACTGCAATTCTTGATGCCGCTTTAGTTCCGAAAGCGGACGCTACGCCGCACCGCTATCACCGGCCCGGCACGGCAGCCAAGGGCCGGAAGCTGAACTCGATCATGCAATAGACAATGTCAAAAAATAGGGCTCCGAGCCATAACCCCCGTTACTATGCTCGGAGCCCAACCCTTTGCCTCTCAGGTGAAAACTTGAGGCGGTAGTATTCTGCCATCGCAATTTGCGAATGCAAGTTAACTCGACTGCAGGTGGTCATAACCCTAGGCCAGTTCCGCAATTATTGCAGACGGTCGTGTCGGCTACGAGCCAGGTCAGCCGGCTTTCTTGGCCCAGAGCTTACACCAACCGGTCGGGCTGATCGTGCCATCTACGACCTGACAGGAGTTCGGTGCTTGGAACAGCATGCAGCCGTCGCATTGATGGCCATCCTTCGGGGAAGGCTGATAGACGACTGCGGGTGACGTTTGGGGAAATTTGGCGGCGCGAGCATCGCTCACCCGGCCAAACAACGTAACTGACCCAGCTGCCGAGGCGCAGCCGAACAAAACGACGGTTCGGCGGGATGGTGTATTGGTCATGGCTAGCTCTTGTTGTTTGCCGCAACTTTTAAATCACGGAACCATGTGGCGCGTGAGCAGCCCACATTGAGTGGTCCAGGTCCAATGTTAGTTTAGCGCTGGCGGTTGCGCCAGCGTGGCCGGCGGAGCTGGCTGACGTAGCGAAGCCGGCCACGCGGCGAATGCGGGCATGAACACCTCCGGTGCGGGTGGTTTGTAGCCGAGCGATGCGTGCGGGCGTATTGCGTTGTCGTGCCGTCGCCAGCTCTCGATGACGAATTTGGCTTCCCGAAGCGTGTAGAAGATCTCGCCGTTGAGCAGTTCGTCTGGCAGGCGCGCGTTGAAGCTCTCGACATAGCCGTTCTCCCAGGGGCTGCCCGGTTCGATGTAGGCGGTTTTTGCACCAACTGCGCCGATCCATTCCTGCACCGCTTTGGCCACGAACTCGGGTCCGTTGTCGGACCGGATGTGCCCAGGCACGCCGCGAAGGATGAACAGGTCGGACAAGACGTCGATCACGTCGACCGCCTTGAGCTTGCGATTGACGCGGATCGCCAGGCACTCGTGCGTGAACTCGTCGACCACGTTGAGCATGCGGTAGTTGCGGCCATCATGGGTGCGGTCCTCGACGAAGTCGTAGGACCAGACGTCGTTGGGATGCTCGGGCCGCAGGCGGATGCAGGAGCCGGCGGTCAGCCACAGCCGTCGGCGTTTGGGCTGCTTGGAAGGCACTTTCAGCCCCTCCCGCCGCCAGACGCGCTCTACCCGGCCGTCGCTGACCGACCAGCCCGCCTGACGCAGCAGGGCAGCGATCTTGCGATAGCCATAGCGGCCGTACTGGCGGGCGAGCTCGACGACGTCAGCGGTCAGACGGTCGGCATCTTCTCGGCCCCGCGGCACCTTGCGCTGCGTCGAGCGGTGCTGCCCGAGCGCCGCACAGGCGCGACGCTCGGAGACGTGCAAGTGCTCACGAATGTGCTCGATGCAGCCGCGACGACGCGCGGGGCTTAGAAGTTTCCCCTGGCGGCCTCGGTCAGGATCAGCTTGTCCAGCGTCAGATCAGAGACGGCTTTGCGCAATCGGCTGTTCTCAAGCTCCAGCTCTTTCAGTCGCTTCACCTGATCGCTCTTGAGCCCGCCGAACTCCTGGCGCCAGCGATAAAACGTCACCTCACTCACGCCGATCTGGCGGATCGCATCGGCCATGCTCGTCCCTTGTGAGACCAGCACATCTACCTGCCGCAGCTTCGCGACAATCTCTTCAGGCTTGTATCTCTTCCTCGGCATATCGGTCCTCCTTGATGCCAATCACATCGTTCAAGTCGGACCACTTCAATGGGGGTGGCTCAGCCATTCGGAAGCTTTACTCCCGTTGATAACCCAAATCCCCTGGCTTTTTCTTTAAAAAAATGGACCAGATAAAGCTGCAAAACGAGGTACTCGAAGCGAGAATGATGACCGCATCTTAATACGCTTCTTAGCTCTCCGAGATGATCGAGTGCTTGCCAAAAGTGTATTCCAGCCATTGGTACACGAGAGAGCATTTCGAAAAGTAGGTCACTCTCATTATGAAGAGGTACATCTATTTGCCCAAAGATCGGAAAGGAGTGGTGTAGAACTCGCTTCATCAAGAACTCAACAGACGCTAGGGGCTAGGAGGTCGGCAGGAATAGAATTATCCGATAAGCAGCGACCAATTTCAACTGATGGGTTGTACTAAATGTGGCTTGATTTCCCTTCGAGCTTCAATGAAGCTCTGTAAATTGGCTTCACTTTCATCGTAAGCCGCATTAGTCAGTTTGCCGCGAAATAGCTCGTACCGAAGCCACAGGCGATACGTGTTTACGACGTCACTCTCGCAGTAATCAGCTATCTCTTTAATCTTGCCGTCGAGGTAATATTTCTGGACTTCACCACCGTGAATGCCTTCAGGTTTTCCTGGTAGTCCCATAACGCGACACAATTCGTGTAGAGTTGCTTTTGCTTGCGGGGAAAAAGAAGACAAGACGTCACAAAGGTCCATTGCGTCGTCAGTGTACCGATTGAAGTAAGGTCTTGCAGACAAGCCAATCGCTGACACTTTGTGGACCATTGCGCGATACCGCAAAACAGGCAGATCGAATGATTGCCCGTTGAACGTCACAAGCTGCGGTGCGAGATCGGCGATGCGGTTGACGAATGTCGTAATCAGTTCTGCTTCGGATCGTTCGCCGACATGCGGCGCCCCGAGCGCATCGACTATCCAATGATCCCCCTCGCGGTGTGCTCTCAAAGCGCCGATGCAAATGATCGAATGGTAGATGTGCTTCGGAAACTTATTTCCAATCGCTTCGCGGATTTCTTCATCAGTCTTGTCCGATAGATTATTAGCGGCAACAAAGCCCCGCAAGTCAGGTACCGTTTCAATGTCCCAAACAAGAACGTGTGGCATTCGGTTGATCCTGCGTGCGCTGCAGCAAAATATTTTATACCGACCGACCTCCGTTTTGGAGAAGTCTTTTACTTTTTTAGGTTAGGTGGATAAATCGCTCGACGACATAATTTATGTCCATGATATACTTACGCTCGACAGCGCAAAAGAATGAAAAAGAGCAGGGAGGTTACCATGACTGCAATGGTATCCGATCGCCGTTTAAGCTTCGGGGTGAAGTGCGCTCAATGTGACAATGAATTGAGTGTCCCCGAATGGTCGGAGTATCGCAGTAAGCAGCAAAACCGACATCTTTGGCGTTGTTGGAACTGCGACTTTTGTTTTGAAACAGTCGTCAACACCATGTCGGCGGAAGGTGACGCAGCATCGCTGCTCGTCGCCTAAGCAGATAAAGGGGAGCAGCTAGAGCCGCCCCCCATAATTTTTTTCACGCCGCTTGCCTACTCCTCTTCGAGACGAGCGATGACCTTGGCGCGGCGATCAAGGATCGGGTTCGCGCCTTGTGTCGGGAGAGTCGTGAATGTCAGGGATTTGAGAGTGTTCATTTCATCCTCCATCGGTTGATCGAGGATAAGAGATTATAATCCTAGAGCAGAAAATTGCAAATCACGTTGGTGCGAACGCGATATTGAAAAAGTCATACATGAAAATAACGAACGCACCGTGATGGTGCTTTCAAAATCAATCAGAAGAGCCGGCCTCGGAAATCTGCACAAGTCGATAAGTGGAGTCTCTGCCTGACAGCGGGCACGCTATGGCCTGCGAATCAGGAGCGACTATGCAGAGACGAGCGCGCCGGAACCACACACCGGCTTTCAAGGCGAAGGTGGCTCTTGCCGCCATCAAGGGCGATCGGACATTGGCGCAGCTTGCCGAGCAGTTCGACGTTCACCCCAACCAGATTGCCTCGTGGAAGGCGCAGCTTGAGAATGGAGCTGCCGATGTGTTCGGTCCTGGCGGCGGCCAGGCGGCGGCGCCTGCGGTCGACGTGAAGTCGCTGCACGCCAAGATCGGCGAACTGGCGCTGGAGAACGATTTTTTAGAGGGCGCGCTCACCAAGGCGGGGTTGCTGAGCGCAAAGCGATGATCGACCGCGGGCACGATCTGCCGATTGCCAAGCAGGCCGAGGTTCTGCGCATCAGCCGCGGCAGCGTCTACTACCTGCCGCGGCCGGTGCCGGAGGCCGACCTTGCGATCATGCGGCGTCTCGACCGGCTGCATCTGGAGTTTCCCTTCGCCGGCTCGCGGATGTTGCGCGGCCTGCTGGTGGCCGAGGGGTGCAAGATCGGACGCCGGCATGTGAAGACGCTGATGCAGCGAATGGGGATAGAGGCACTTTATCGGCGCCCACGCACGACCAAACCGGAGCCCGGTCACAAGGTCTACCCATATCTGCTGCGCGGGCTTTCGATCACGCGACCGAACCAGGTGTGGGCGATGGACATCACCTACATCCCGATGGCGCGCGGCTTCGTCTATCTGGCTGTGGTGCCCGACTGGTTCAGCCGGCGCGTGCTGTCGTGGCGGCTGTCAATCACGATGGAGGCGGCGTTCTGCGTTGAAACGCTGGAGGATGCTTTGGCTCGTCACGGCAAACCTGACATCTTCAACACTGACCAAGGTTCGCAGTTCACCGGCACGGCCTTCATCGGTGTGCTCGCTGGCAACGGCATTGCCATCAGCATGGACGGCAAAGGCGCCTGGCGCGATAACGTGTTCGTCGAACGGCTGTGGCGCAGCGTCAAATACGAGGAGGTTTATCTGCGAGCCTACGACGGCGTCAGCGAGGCGCGTGCTTCGATCGGCCGCTACTTCGACTTCTACAACAGCCGCAGACCACATTCGAGCCTTGACGGCATGACACCCGATCAAGCCTACTGCCCACCACCGCTGCCGCTCCGCTTGGCAGCCTAACCTTGGCAGGGACTCCACTTATCGAAGCGGAAAATCTGTTCAGATAACCGAGACCACCTCACTCGTAAGGGTCGGTTACTGTTCCTGAAATTGAAGTAATAACATCGATGTTGGGGTATATTGTAGTGTCCGCTGTCAATGTTCCCTGACCGAGAAACTCACCATACCCACCACCGCCGCCCACATACGACCAATTGAATGTCAACGCGGCAGCATTTGCGGAAGTGAACAGAGCCGCGCTGACGATGACGACAACCATTCCCAATAATTTCGTTCTCATGTCATCGCTCCATCATCCAATTCCGACTGCGGCGGTCACAACCCTCGCTTGCGGGGGATCGAAACATCGATTTGGCGCGTCGTCAACGGGATCGTATGAGAGACAGTCGCGACGCCACCTTTTCAATGCCTTGCCGCACAAATCGCTTTTAGCGCTGGATACGCTCGTTGTTTCCATCGGAGCATGTTCGGGTCGCAAGACCCAGCGGAACGGATCAGCGCCAAGTTTTGACAGTTCGAACCCTTCCGCTCCGTTCAAGAAGAACGAATCGAGCGATGGCGGAAAACCGTCGAGGCGTTGCATTGAAGCGTTATACGAGTAACGTCCGTCCCGCCTTCTTCCGCGAACGTGGCAGCGGCTCATACCAGTGTCGATTACCAGTTTCTTCGATTGCCCACGTCCAAGCCACGTCAAATGCGCTTTTCGAGACTCCGAACCGTTCAATGGCTTCGGCACGAAGATCGTCCTTGGTTCGTGTACGCTCGGACGAAGCGCTCATAATGTAAAGCAGCCAGTCGCGGCATAGCTTGCGCTGACCATCTGCCGCTTCATAAACAGCGCATCGATAGGGCGATATGTTGCTCTTCGGATTACTGGTCATGGCTACGTACTTACCTCGACAGATCACTCGCCAACGCCTTCCGTACATTCGATTGGGAAATACCGAATTGTCGGGCAATACGTGAGGGCGTAACGCCTGCCTTAAATGCTGCACGAACCATATTTACTTGATTGCGGGTCAACGCGACCTCTGCGCTGTTCACTTGTCGCTGATGAGTCGACTTATCTGCAGGTGACGGTTTCGTCGATGAACGTCGAGACGATGGCATTGGGTCTGTCTCGATACTCCGCGGTAGTTTGCCTCGCCGCCTTGCCTCTTCACACGCTACCCTAAAAAGCTCCTCGAATTCATCGTCACTCAATTGCTTGATGGCGTGACGGAGGTTTTTCGGTAGGATGTGCCGTTGCGGCGGTAAATCGGCGGGTGGTTTCGACGGCGAGGATAGGTCCCGAATCGCATCAGGCGAGAATAAGTCGAGTGTGGTTTGCTTGGTGGGGGCGCGTCCCATGGTGAAATTTTGCCCCGATCAATGTCGCGGGGCAATCCATCAATCGCTAACACCGTACAACCGCTTTTGGCGCGGGATATGCTCGTTCTTTCTAGCCTGAGCATATTCGATCGCACGAACGCAGCGGAACGCATCAGCGCCAGGCGCCGACGATTTGAAGATGTTCAGGGAATTTCGGATTGCTCGAGGTAGTCAAAACCCGACGCGATTTGCGCCCGTTTTTAAGGGGGAAAGGCTTTATATGTCTTTATAACTTTTGTTATGAAAGTCTGTAACGACGTCGCCTGACTTAATATATTGAAATATTTGTAGAATTTGGTGGGCGCACAAGGACTCGAACCTTGGACCCGCTGATTAAGAGTCAGCTGCTCTACCAACTGAGCTATGCGCCCTAACCGGGAAATTCCGAAAGGTTAGGCGATTTCCACCATTTGCCGGGTGCCGTGAGCTTAGCAGGGCGGGCCGGCCGGAAAAGAAAGCCGCCTTACGGCGGCAATCTTCCGGGTCGATATAGCGGCCTTAGACGCCTGGGGCAAGGCGTGAAGCCGAGGTTGGCGATTATGGTTTCGCGACTACCCTACATCCGTCGAATGGATGCGGCGCTCCTCCACGGATTGCCCGCGCAGGCGCCGGGCCACGAGCTTGTTGAGCGCCGAGAGATAGGCCTTGGCCGAAGCGACGAGCGTATCGGGATCGGCGCCCTTGGCGGTGACCGAGCGGCCGTTTTCCGACAGCCGCACCGAGACTTCGGCCTGGGCGTCGGTGCCTTCGGTCACGGCATGCACCTGGTAGAGTTCCAGCACCGCGTCGTGCGGCACCATCGCCTTGATGCAATTGAACACGGCGTCGACCGGGCCGTTGCCTTCGCATTCCTCGATCATCGACTTGCCGTCGACGTCGATTTTCATGGTGGCGCGCTGCGGCCCGCGCGTGCCGGCGATCACGGAGAGCGAGACGAGCTTGATGTGGTCCTGGGCGGTCGCGATCTCTTCGTCGACCAATGCCTCGATGTCTTCGTCATAGACGTGCTTCTTGCGGTCGGCGAGCGCCTTGAAGCGCACGAAGGCGTCTTCGAGCTGGTTGGCGGCGAGCTGATAGCCCAATTCCTCGAGCTTATGTACAAACGCATGACGTCCGGAATGCTTGCCCATGACCAGCGAGGTCTGTTTCACGCCGACGCTCTCCGGCACCATGATCTCGTAGGTCTGGGTATGCTTGAGCATGCCGTCCTGGTGGATGCCGCTCTCGTGGGCGAAGGCATTGCGGCCGACGATGGCCTTGTTGTACTGCACCGGGAACGAAGTCGCCGCTGCCACAAGCTTCGAGGCGCGCGTCAGCATCGTCGAGTCGACGCCGGTCCAGAACGGCAGCACGTCGTTGCGCACCTTCATCGCCATCACGACTTCTTCGAGCGCGGCATTGCCGGCGCGTTCGCCGATGCCGTTGACGGTGCATTCGATCTGACGGGCGCCCGCGCGCACGCCGGCGAGCGAATTGGCCACCGCCATGCCGAGATCGTTGTGGCAATGCACCGAGAAGCGCGCCAGGTCGGAATTGGGCACGCGCTCGCGCACCCGCTTGAACAGCGAGAAATATTCGTCCGGCACCGTGTAGCCGACGGTGTCGGGAATATTGATCGTGGTGGCGCCGGCCTTGATCGCGGCTTCGACGCAGCGGCAGAGGAAATCGAATTCGGTGCGGGTGCCGTCCTCGCTCGACCATTCGACGTCGTCGGTGTAATTGCGCGCCCGCGTCACCTGCGCGATCACCATCTCGTAGACCTCCTGCGGCTCCTTCTGGAGCTTGTATTTCATGTGCACCGGCGAGGTGGAGAGGAAGGTGTGGATGCGCCGGCGCTCGGCCGGCTTGATCGCCTCGGCGCAGCGATCGATGTCTTTGAATGCCGCCCGCGAAAGTCCGCAGACCACCGCGCGCTTGGTGCGCTTGGCGATCTCATGGACGGCGGCGAAATCGCCTTCGGACGCGATCGGGAAGCCGGCTTCGATGATATCGACGCCCATCGTGTCGAGGAGTTCGGCGACTTCGAGCTTCTCCTCGTGCGTCATGGTGGCGCCGGGGCATTGCTCGCCGTCGCGCAAGGTGGTGTCGAAAATGACGACGCGGTCCTTCTCGGACTGGGTTGGCGTGCTCATGGTCTGGTCCTTTTCAGTTTGCGCCCGCCGAACAGTGTCCGGGATTCGTGGGCGCTCGTTGGGTTCCGTTGCTGCGGCCGACCCCTGAGTGCCCAGGCGTAAACGCCCAGCCGGCCCTCAGGGGGTGCTAAGGAGCAGGAGCCCGCCAAGAATTGCACAGGGCAGAGCGCAAGAAGATGCGAGGGCAACGCCGGAAGAGGCCGCAAAGGCCTCCCGGGTCATCGCGCGGAAATCGCTGCGATTTGACATTGCCAAAACCCTCGTCACGTCCTTGGAAGGTCGCGGATCAAGGTGAATTCCGCGTTAACCCCTATAGGACGGCCTCCTTTTAGCGGAATAAGGCGCCCGCCTGCAAGGTTCTTGCTCGGGGCCAGGGCGGCAAATCCCGCACCGGTGACCCCTGAACCACCTTCCGCCGCCACGCGACGAACAGGAGCAATACTCCCCATGCCGAGGCTGACAATGACATCGACCGGCTACGCCATGCTGCTCAGTGCCGCGGTTGCGGCCGGCCTGAACACGAAGCCGGCCGACGCCCAGAGCATCACCCAGAAGGCCGAGCGCGACGAGCTCGCCATCGTCGCCAAGAGCGATCCGGTGATGGCGGCGGCGATGAGCAAGGTGCGCCAGACGCTGCCGGATTTTCTCGGCGTTGTGGCTTCGCCTTAACCCGGCATGGAAGGCTTCGCGGTGAAGGTCGCGATCCGCGAAGGCGACAATGCCGAATATTTCTGGATCACGCCGTCCACCGACAAGGACGGCGCGTTCTCGGGCGCGATCAACAACACGCCGCGCGAGGTCCGCTCAGTGAAGCTCGGGCAGACCATCACGTTTAATCAATCGGAGATCGTCGATTGGATGTATATGGACGGTCAGACGATGAAGGGAAATTATACCGCCTGCGCACTCCTGAAATCGGCATCGAAGCGGGAGCAGGACGAATTCAAAAAGCGCTTCGGGCTCGATTGCGATTTCTAGCTCCGATGATGCTCGCACGAGACACCAACGAAACCCCGCGAGTGCAGAGCAACGAACCGCGCGCGTTCAATGCGGTGGGCCTCGACACCGCCGGGCCGGAGACGCCGCTGTGGCGGCGGCTTCTGGCGTCGGCGCTGGTCGCGATCGCCGCCGTGATCGGCATCGCCGCAGCTGCGCTTTACATCTATCTGTTGTGGAGCGACCCGCCTGACATGGAGCGGGTCAGGGGGGTCGTCGGCCTTGTTTTCTTCCTGCCATTGCTGATTCTGTGCGGCCCGATCTGGCTGGCGAATTGGGTTGCCGAGCGGATCGATCCCTCCCGGCGCAACAAAGACGACGACAAGCCCGCCGGTAAATCCTGATTTATTTCTTCCGTCCTGTTTTTTTTGACACTGGCTTTTTTGACCTGGGCTTCTCCGCTTCCAGCGCACGCTCGCACGCTTTCAGTTCCTTGAACGCCTTGCCCGTGACCTTGGGATATTCGAGTTCGAGCTTCAGCAAAGTTTCGATGATCGCCGCCGACACGACCAGCCAGGTGACGTGCTTGTGGTCGGCCGGCACGACGTACCACGGCGCGTAATCGGTCGAGGTTTCGCGGATCAGCTCCTGATAGGCCGCCATGTAGTCGTCCCAGCGGGCGCGCTCGGCGAGATCGTGTCCGGAAAACTTCCAGCGCTTGAACGGCTCTTCGAGCCGCGCCAGGAAGCGCTTGCGCTGCTCTTCCTTGGAAAGGCGCAGATGAAATTTCAGCACCAGCGTGCCGTTGCGCACCAGATGATGCTCGAAGGCGCGGATGTCCTTGAAGCGGTTGTCCCAGATGTTCTTACCGGCCGCCGCCGGCGGCAGTTTTTGTTTTTCCAGAAGTTCCGGGTGCACGCGCACCACCAGAACTTCCTCGTAATGCGAGCGGTTGAAAATGCCGATCTGCCCGCGCGCCGGCACGTCTTTTCCGGTGCGCCAGAGAAAGTCGTGCTCGAGCTCCTCGGCGCTCGGCGTCTTGAATGCGTGCACCACGCAGCCCTGCGGATTGATGCCCGACATCACGTGCTTGACGACGCTGTCCTTGCCGGCGGCGTCCATGCCCTGGAACACGATCAGCACCGCCCATTCGCCATTGGCGAACAGCCGCTGCTGCATGTCCGCGAGCTTGGCGATGCTTTCGGCGAGGATCGGCTTCACCTCCTCGATATTGGTCGAGAGGCCGAAGCGTTCGGCGGGATCGTGATCGGCGAGCGTGAAATGCCGTGGACTATCGATACGGCACTGTTTGACGATCTTGGCGAAGTTCATCCTGTCCTCGCGCGAAAATACCGGTTCGGACCGCGAACCATAGATGATTGCGGCGTCACGACCAGCAATGCGTCAGAAAGGCCGTGACAAAGCGCGGCATGGCGCGATCGAAGTCGGCCGGCGAACGCAGGATGCGGATATCGACAAGCTCCGGCCGCTCTTCACCCTCGATATGCCGCATGATCCGGTCGCGAAGCCGTTCGGCACTTTGCCGCGCCTTAAGCGTTTTCAGGAGCGCAATATAGCCGCCGTCGTGGACCAAGCTCCAGCCCGGATCCGCGGCAAGCTCGGCGGGCGCGATGCCGGTCTCCTCCAGAAGCTCGCGGCGGACGTTCCCGGCAAGGTCGAGCCTGCCGTCGGAATCCAGATCGCTCGGTTCCGGCGTGCCGCAGGGAAAATAAAGTTTCCCCGCGGCGGCGGTGTCGGGCGCCATTTCGCCGACGAGATAAGCGCCGTCGGCGGTCAAGACCGCGGCGGCGGCAAAGACGTTAAAGACGCCGGTGTCCGGAAGCCCCCAGTCGCGCCACGCGCAGAAGCTCGCATAATCGGTCTCGAAACAGGTGCCGC
Organism: uncultured Alphaproteobacteria bacterium; assembly: GCA_963761185.1. Classification (GTDB taxonomy): domain Bacteria; phylum Pseudomonadota; class Alphaproteobacteria; order Rhizobiales; family Xanthobacteraceae; genus BOG-931. The sequence continues at coordinate 160,895 of CAVXFY010000009.1, read as the reverse complement.
GCAGCACCCGTTCGCCAATCTCGATGCGATTAAGCAACAACACCCGGCCGTTCCACACGCCCGGCCGCTCGCGCCGCAGCTTGCCGAAATGATCGTCGATCTTGCCGCGTGAATCGACGTCGAAAGGCCAAGCCCAGTGCTCGAATCTTATGTCCGCACGGTCGAGCGTGCCGATCTCAATGTCAGGCACGCTCGACCGCTGCTACTCTATTCGTGCCAACTCTATTCATGCCATGTCTAGTCATGCCATGGGTTGACGAACAGGCCGACCATTCCGGCGACGCCTTTGGTATGCGCGGGCGGAGCGCCCGGCGCCGCGAGCTTCGCCAGCACTTCTTCACGCGTCATGCCCGGCGCCATCTCATGCGGGTCGAAATCGGTGGCGACAAGAACGAACGTATAATGATGCGGAATCTGTCCGGGCGGCGTGCACGGGCCGGAATAGAAGCCGACGCCCTGCGTGCTCTTGCCGCCGACATATTTATCGGACGGTTTGCTGGTTTCGCCTTCGGCGAAGCCGGTCACGGATGCCGGAATGCCGTAGGCCACCCAGTGATTGACGCCGGCGCCGCCGCGGCCCTCGGGATCGGTCATGAGCAGGACGAAGCTCTTGGTGCCGTCCGGCACATTGCTCCAGGACAATTCGGGCGACACGTTCTCGCCGACGCAGTTCGGATTGGTCGGCGCGTTGGCGGTGCTGTTGGCAACCTTTTTCGGCATCATCTTGCCGTCCTGAAAGGTCGTCGATTTGATCGAGAAGGGATCCGCGCTGGCTGAGCTCGCGGCAAGGCTGAAAGCGAGCGCCGCGGCGGCTGCGGCCAGCGGGCGGTATCGGTTGGTGATCATGATGTCTCCTCCAAGGTCGTGTGTTTTTTGCCGTGCGCGCGGCAGTGTAGCGGGCGCGAACGCGAGAACAACCCCGTTGCGGCGATAAAAGTCCGGGCGAGGGGTGGTTCGTGTGGCGGCATACGACTTCAGTGCGCCCGGGATGAGCCAGGCCGTCTGAGGCAAAATGGCGGGCGAGCAATAATGAAATGATCCGCCCTGATTGGGCGTTTAGCTGAAAGAGAAAGGGCTCGCCTCTAGGCGAGCCCTTTCTTAGTCCAAAATCCTCCAGCGCAATCCGCCGCCGATCAGTTCTTGCTCTTATCGACCAGCGCGCGCTCTTTGATCCACGGCATCATTTCGCGGAGCTTGGCGCCGACCTGCTCGATCGGGTGCTCGGCGAGCTTGGCGCGCGTCGCCTTGAACGAGGTCTGGTTGACCTTGTTTTCCAGCATCCAGTCGCGGGTGAAGCGGCCGGATTGGATGTCGGCGAGAACCTTCTTCATCTCGGCCTTGGTCGCGGCCGTCACCACGCGCGGGCCGGAAACATATTCGCCGTATTCGGCGGTGTTCGACACCGAATAGTTCATATTGGCGATGCCGCCTTCATAGATCAGGTCGACGATTAGCTTCACTTCGTGCACGCATTCGAAATAGGCCATTTCCGGCGCGTAGCCGGCTTCGACCAAGGTCTCGTAGCCCGCCTTCATCAGCTCGACGAGACCGCCGCACAGCACGGTCTGCTCGCCGAACAGGTCGGTCTCGCATTCCTCCTTAAAGGTCGTCTCGATGATGCCGGCGCGGCCGCCGCCGATCGCCGATGCATAGGACAGGCCGAGATCGTGGGCGTTGCCGGAGGCATCCTTGTGAATGGCGACCAGGCACGGCACGCCGGCGCCGCGCTGATATTCCGAGCGCACGGTGTGGCCCGGACCCTTCGGCGCGATCATCAGCACGTCGAGATCGGCGCGCGGCTCGATCAGGTTGAAATGCACGTTGAGCCCGTGCGCGAACATCAGCGCCGCGCCGTTCTTCATATTGGCATGCAGATGATCGCGATAGATGTCGCCCTGCAATTCGTCGGGCGTCAGCATCATCATGACGTCGGCCCATTTGGCGGCTTCCGCCACCTCCATGACCTTGAACTTCTCGCCTTCCGCCTTCTTCACGCCGGCCGAGGACTTGCGTAAGCGCCACCGCAACGTCCCTGACGCCGGAATCGCGCAGATTGAGCGCATGAGCATGGCCCTGGCTGCCATAGCCGATGATGGCGACCTTCTTGCCCTTGATCAGGTTCAGGTCGGCGTCGCGGTCGTAATAAACACGCATGTTTCTCACCCTACAAAGAGGCCAAAGTCCCCTTAAAGGGCGGTGGCCGGCTGGTTTCGGTTGCTGCTTCTAGAGCATGATCCCGAAAAGTGGAACCCGGTTTTCGGATAAGATCATGCTCAAACGAAGGATCTAGACCCTGATCCGACTTAACTAAATCGGATCAGGGTTTAGTTTCTGCGCGCGGCTTGGACAAGCCCGGTTTGGCGCGTATCAGGCCGGTTGGTCGTCAGCCCTTTGGCGGGGGCCTTTTTCGCCACTCCGTCGAACTGTTCGCGGGCGCGGGCGATCTTTGGCTGATTGCGGATCGCCCAATCGCCAAGCGCGGAAACCGGTTCCAGAAGATCGCGTCCGAGCGCAGTGAGCGCATAATCGACCCGCGGCGGGATGGTCGGAAACACGGTGCGCGTGACCAAGCCGTCGCGTTCGAGCCCGCGTAGCGTCAAGGTCAGCATGCGCTGCGAGATGCTGCCGATCGAGCGGCGCAATTCGTTGAAGCGCAGCGGACCCGCGCCGAGGCGGGTGACCACCAGCACCGACCATTTGTCGCCGACGCGGGCTAAGACGTCGCTGACCGCGACGCAGTCGCCGGGCAAATGCATGTGTCTAGGTTTCATGAATGTGCCTTCTTGTGCGGTTTGCGCACAGTCACCTATCTAGCCTGAGTTACGATTTCTCACCGAGGTATTCAACATGGCTACCCCCCAAATCGCCGTCATCGTCGGCTCTAACCGCAAGGACTCGATCAATCGCCAGCTCGCTCAGGCGCTGGCCAAGCTCGCCGCCGGCAGGTTCGAGCCCAAATTCGTCCGTATCGACGACCTGCCGATGTACAACCAGGACCACGAAGGCAATCTCGCGCCCGAAGTCGTGCGCTTCAAGGACGAACTCGCAAAGGCCGACGGCGTGCTGATCGTGACGCCGGAACATAATCGCTCGATCCCGACGGTGCTCAAGAACGCGGTCGATTGGGGCACCCGGCCGTGGGGCAAGAACAACTGGGCCGGCAAGCCGATCGCCATCGCCGGCACGTCGCCCGGCGCGCTCGGCGCGGCAATGGCGCAGTCGCATCTGCGCCAGGTGCTCAGCGGAAGCCTCAGCGCCTTTCTCTTCGGCGGTGAAATCTACATTACGTTCAAACAGGGCCTGATCGACGATCAGGGCAATATCACCGACGAAGGCACGAAGAAATTCCTGCAGGGTTTTGTCGACGGCTTTACAGCTTTCGTTGCCCGCCATGCGCCTGCGGCGCAGCGTTCGGCGGCGTAGCGCGTCATTGCGAGCGGAGCGAAGCAATCCGAACGAATGATGTTGGTTTCGGATTGCTTCGCCGTTCGATTGGCGTTTCTTCCGAGATTTACATCTCCTCCGATCCGCCCGACACAGCGGCGATCTCAATTCCCAATAGCGCCGCTAGCCTACGGCGCACTGTCGCCAGGAACGGCTTTGGCACTTTGCCGAATGTCCGCAAGATGCGCTCGCTGCGATCGATCGAGCGGATCTGATCGACTAACACCGCGCCCTCCGCCGCCAGGCCATCCGGAAGCAGGATCTTGGTCGGCCACGGCTGGATGTTGCGTGTAATCGGGCAGATGATGGCGCGCCGCGTCATCTCGTGCATGCCGCGTTCGGAAACAATCAGTGCAGGACGGGTGCCGCCCTGTTCGGTTCCTCTAATCGGCTCAAAATCAACCCACGCGATGTCGCCGGCGTCTGGCAGCATGACTTTTTTTCCGGCGTTGCGGCGGCTTGCTCCGCTTGGACGAAGGCTTCCGCTTCAAAAGGTCATCCAGCGTAATTTCACCACGCGAATAAGCATCGTCGATGATTTCAGAGCCGACGTCGGGGCCCCATTCGACGGTTTCCGGTTCGGCCTCCGGACCGAGCCGCTTCGCCTCCGCGAGCATCTCGGCAAGCAGTTGCGAAGATGACAAAATTCTTGGCTTGCGGAGACGGATTTCGCCTTTCTCGACAGTAAGGTTGAGCTGCCCGCCTGGACTGAGGCCGAGTTCGTCGCTGACGCCCTTGGGCAGGCGGACGGCGATACTATTTCCCCATTTGGCGACGGCGATTTTCATGTGACGGCCTGGTTCATTCCGGATATACAATGTATATCCAAAGCCCGAATTTGTCCAGTCACATCCCATCCGGCCCGCGCGCGATGGCGACGACACCGGTGCGCGAGACTTCGACCAGGCCGACCGGCAGCATCAGGTTGATGAAGCTTTCGATCTTGTCGGAAGCGCCGGTGATCTCGAACACGAAGCTCTCGGTGGTGGCGTCGATGACGCGGGCGCGGAACGCGTCGGCGAGGCGGAGCGCTTCCATGCGTTGATCGCCGGTGCCGCGCACCTTGACCATCGCCAGTTCGCGCGCGATCGCCGGGCCGGTGCTGGTCAAATCGACGACGCGATGCACCGGCACCAGTCGGTCGAGCTGATTTTTGATCTGTTCGAGCACCATCGGCGTGCCGCGCGTCACGATAGTTATGCGCGACAGATGTTTCTGGTGCTCGGTTTCCGAAACCGTGAGCGAATCGATATTGTAGCCGCGGCCGGAAAATAGTCCGACCACGCGCGCCAGCACGCCCGGTTCGTTGTCGACCAAGACGCACAGCGTGCGAGTCTCCACTTTCTCCGTGGTGGTCTGGGCGGGATAATGCGTCGTCGTTGTCGTGTTCACGCGGCGTTCTCCACTCGCAATTCCATTATCATCGGGCCTAGACCAGCATCTTGCCTTCTTCGGTGACGGCATCCTCGACACGGGTCGCAGCATCGCCGAGCAGCATCTCGTTATGCGCCCGGCCCGACGGGATCATCGGGAAGCAGTTTTCCGACGGATCGACCACGCAGTCGAAGATCACCGGCTTCTGCACATCGATCATCTCGCGGATCTTGTCGTCGAGCTCGTCCGGATGCTCGCAGCGGATGCCGTGCGCATGATAGGCCTCGGCGAGCTTGACGAAATCCGGCAGCGCTTCGGTGTAGGAGTGCGAATAGCGCCCGCCGTGCAGCAGTTCCTGCCACTGCCGCACCATGCCCATATACTGGTTGTTGAGGATGAAGACCTTGATCGGCAGGCCGAACTGCGCCGCGGTCGACATTTCCTGCATGTTCATCAGCACCGAGGCTTCGCCGGCGATGTCGACGACGAGCGAATTGGGATGCGCGAGTTGCACGCCGATCGCGGCCGGCAGGCCGTAGCCCATCGTGCCGAGACCGCCCGATGTCATCCAGCGTTTCGGCTCCTGGAACTGATAGAACTGCGCCGCCCACATCTGGTGCTGGCCGACTTCGGTGGTGATGTAGGTGTCGCGATCCTTGGTCAATTCGTAGAGGCGCTGGATCGCGTATTGCGGCTTGATGATTTCCTTCGAGGCGCTGTAGGCGAGCGATTTCTTCGCCCGCCACTTGGCGATCTGCGCCCACCAGGCTTCGTGCGCCTTCTTGTCGGTTTTGGGCGCCATCGCGCGCCACACCCGCAGCATGTCGTCGAGCACATTGCCGCAATCGCCGACGATCGGCAGATCGACCTTGACGTTCTTGTTGATCGAGGACGGATCGATATCGATATGGATCTTCTTCGAGCCCGGCGAGAACGCGTCGATCCGGCCGGTGATGCGGTCGTCGAAGCGCGAGCCGACGGCGATCATCAGATCGCAATCGTGCATCGACCAGTTGGCTTCCCAGGTGCCATGCATGCCGAGCATGCCGAGCCATTGCGGATCGGCGGCAGGATACGCGCCGAGCCCCATCAAGGTCGAGGTAATCGGAAAGCCGGTGAGCTTGACCAGTTCGCGCAAGCTTGTCGCTCGCGGCCTGGCCGGAATTGATCACGCCGCCGCCGCTATAGAACAGCGGCCGCTTGGCGGCGGCCATCATCTCGACCGCCTGTTTGATCTTTTCGGCATCGCCCTTGAGCTTCGGCCGGTAGCCCTTGTGCGCGAACTCGGTCGGCTTGGAATAGATGCCCTTGGCGAATTGCACGTCCTTGGGAATATCGACGACGACAGGTCCTGGCCGTCCGCTCGCCGCGATATGAAACGCCTCGTGCAAGACGCGCGGCAGATCGTCGACGCTCTTGACGAGGTAATTGTATTTCGTGCACGGCCGCGTGATGCCGACCGTGTCGCATTCCTGGAATGCGTCATTGCCGATGAGATGCGTCGGCACCTGTCCGGTGATGACGACGAGCGGAATGGAATCGCAGAGCGCGTCGGTCAGCCCGGTCACTGCATTGGTCGCGCCGGGGCCCGACGTCACCAGCACCGTGCCGACCTTGCCGGTCGAGCGCGCATAGCCTTCGGCGGCATGTACCGCGCCCTGTTCGTGCCGCACCAGGATGTGCTGCACCATGTTCTGCTGGAACAGCGCGTCATAGATCGGCAGCACCGCGCCGCCCGGATAGCCGAAAATGTGCTCGACGCCCTGGTCGGCGAGCGCCTTGATCACCATGTCCGCGCCGGTCATCTCGGCGCTTGGGTCGGCACTGCTCCTTGCGGCCTCTTTGGCTTGCGCACTGGCTTCACTCATGGTCGGCTCCTGGCTCGCTCAGCTGTCTCGATGTTCGCTTTCGTCGGAGAACTTGGTTTCGTCGGAGAGCTTGGTTTCGTGGGAGAACTTGGGATTTAGGTAATAAAAAAGGGGCCTCGAAGAGCCCCTGGTCGCGCACCGCCACGTCTCGCGGGTGGAATTATCCACCCTCGGCGGTGCGCCTCACTACGAGAATAAGCGACGTCGCAACAATCATTCGCACGTGTGTGCCCTTTGCACTCAAGCCGAGATTTATAAGCATTGTGTCAGCTTGGGTCAAGCCAAATGCGGCCGCAATGGGGCGCCATATGGTTAGCAAATCTTCAAACACGCGTTTGAAATCGTAATGGCGCGGGAAACCGCAATCGTTAACCAATGTTAAGTGTCACAGCTTGGCCGCGATTTCGCACGCGCCGCGGCCTTTAATTTTCCCCGGCGTGTTGCTGAATTATCGCAAGGGACGGCGCATGGGGACTGCGCTTTGAGACGACGGCTTCTGCAAGACATGGAAGAAGCGCGCTGCCGGTTTTCTCCGCCGGAGGGGACAATGGGTGCAGGACATGAGTTTGCCGGAGGGCTGCGCCGCGCGGCTGCCGGGCTCGTGGTCGCGCTGGCGCTTGTCGCTTTCGTTGGGCCCGCCGCTGCGACGTCGCCGCCGAACGCGCCGTGGAATTCTACTGAACTCGATCCTGAAATGGATCAATGCCTATCGCCATCGGCCGGAGCCGGACGATTTGCCCGCGGTGGTGCGCGCGCTGTCGGGCATGCAGGCGTTCAAGGATGCCGAAAGCTCCGGCCCCTATATCGGCTTCATCGCCGGCGTGCTCGGCGACAATCCGGATCGCGCCGAGACGCTGATCGCAAAGATGCTGGTGATCGATCCCGCCGATCAATGGGTGCTGGTCCGCGCCGTCGCCTATTCCGGCCTGCCGGACTGGAGGAATTTGCTGGCGACCTTCGTCGATCGCATGGCGACGCGCCGCGCCATGATCGACCAATATCTCGACGGCAAATTGCCGACGCTCGACCAGATCGACTATCAGACCGTGAAACCCGGCATGTTCGACAAGATCAAAGTGTCGCTGCATATCGAGAAGGCGCGCAAGAAGCCGGTCGCGCTCGAGCCGACGCCGGAACTGGTCGACGTGCTTTGGGGCTATTATCTCGCGACCGGCGGCTACGCGCCGATCGAGAAAGTGATCAAGCTCCTGCCGCTTTCCAACGACCACGACAATGTCGACAACCTGACGGCCGGCAGCGCGGCGAAATTCACGCTGGCCAGCAATGCCGTGCGCGATATCGATCTGCTGCAAATGTTGAAATGGGCGGACAAGAGCCAGCCGCAGGATGTGAAGGTCGTGCTCGACGACGTCATCCAGACCGCGGACACGGTCGATACCGTGCATATGCGCAAGGAATCGCTCGCCGCCATCGAGGAGCTCAAGGAGAAGGGCCCGAACTCCAAGCGCGAGCTCTCGGGCTGGGGCCAGGTTGGCCAGGGCGCGCTGTCGATGGGCTGCGTCGTCGCCGCCGCCACGGGCCAGATCGAGTTGGGCATCCCCTGCGTGCTCGGCGGCGCCGCCTATACCGCGGGCCTGCAATATATGACGCATTAGGCTTTGCGGCTGCGGTCACTCGGCCAGCGATCGCAATTGCGCCTCGGCCGCGGCGCGCGCGTCCTGCGGCGCGGCCCACTCGAATTCCGGCAATTGATTGCGGAACCAGGTCGCCTGCCGCTTGGTGTATTGGCGGGTGTCGCGCTTGCCGCCCTCGACCGCCTCGGCGAGCGCGATCTCGCCGTTGAGGTGGCGGATCAGCCATGGCACGCCGTGCGCTTTCATCGCCGGCAGGCTCGGATTGAGGCCGCGCGCCGCGAGCGCGCGCACTTCTTCCAGCGCGCCCGCCGCCATCATGGCGTCGAACCGCGCGTCGATGCGCGTGAGCAATTCGTCACGCGGCGGCATCAGAAAGACCTTGGCCACGCGCGCGAGATCGATCGTCGCCGGCTTGTTGCTGTCGTGCCAGTCGACAAGCGAACGGCCGGTGGCCAGCACCACTTCGAGCGCGCGGGCGACGCGCGACCGATCGCCGGGCCGCAAGCGCGCGGCGCTCGCCGGATCGCGCGCGGCGAGTTCGGCATGGAGCGCCGGCGCGCCGTCGCGGGCAAGCCGCGCGCGCACGTCGTCGCGGATCGCCGGAGGGATCGGCGGCACGGCGGCAAGGCCGCGGGTCAGCGCATTGAAATAGAGTCCGGTGCCGCCGATGACGATCGCCGGCCGTCCGGCCTCGCGCGCCACGGCGATCGCCTTGGCGGCGTCGGTGCACCAGCGGCCAACCGAATAATTCTCCGCGGCGTCGACATGACCGTACAGCCGATGCGGAACGCGGCGCTCTTCCGCCGGCGGCGGCCGCGCGGTGATGATGCGCAGATCGCGATAGACCTGCATGGAATCGGCATTGATCACCTCGCCGCCGAGTTTCTCGGCGAACTCTAGCGCCAATGCCGACTTGCCGCTTGCCGTAGGGCCTGCAATGAGGATGGCCGTCGACACGTTTTGACCGCTCCGTTTCCTACCGCTCGGATCGCACGGCATGTTCTATGTGGCAACTCTGATCTCGCATCCCGACCGCCCGGCGGTGACGGACGCCTTGGCGCAGAAGGTGGCGCGGTATCTGCCGCATGGCCGCCCGGTCGATTGGCTCGATGCCGGGCGTGGCGACGGACATCGCGTTTCTGGCCGAGGACTTCGAGGAATCCGGCGCCGGTGAAGCGGAAAAGCTGCGCCAGGACCTCGACCAAGATCTCGCCCAGGATATCCGCGACATTATCGGCAGCGATCCGGTCGACGTCGTGATCCAGCCGCACGACGGCCGCCGCAAGAAGCTTTTCCTCGCCGACATGGATTCCACCATGATCGGCCAGGAATGTATCGACGAGCTTGCCGACTATGCCGGCTTCAAGGATCGGGTCGCGGCAATCACCGAGCGCGCCATGCGCGGCGAGATCGCGTTCGAGCCGGCCTTGCGCGAACGCGTCGCGCTGCTCAAGGGCTTGCCTGCGCGCGTGATCGACAGGGTCATCGCCGAACGCATCCGGCTGACGCCGGGTGGGCCTACGCTCGTCGCCACCATGCGCGCGCATGGCGCCTATACCTGCCTCGTCTCCGGCGGCTTCACGGCGTTCACATCAAGAATTGCCGCCATGATCGGCTTCGAGGAGAACCACGCCAATACGTTGCTGGCCGATGCCGGCGGCAAGCTGATCGGCGAAGTCGCCGAGCCGGTGCTTGGCCGCGAAGCCAAGCTGCAGACGTTGAATGCGCTGCGCCAGCGTTTCGGTCTTGCCTGCGCCGACACGCTCGCCGTCGGCGACGGCGCCAACGACATCCCGATGATCAAGGCGGCCGGGCTCGGCGTCGCGTTCCACGCCAAGCCGGCGGTGAAGGACGCCGCCGCGGCGCGCATCGACCACGGCGATCTCACGGCGCTGCTGTATGCGCAGGGCTATCGGCGCGAGGAATTTGTTGAATAGCGAGAAGCGCTGACCGCAGCGCCAAATCTCCATTGATTGCACGCCTACCATTTTGCGCGAGTGGAATTTGAACTCAAGGACGACCGCATAGCGGTCGCCGCCGAAGGCGGTGCGCTTCGCGCATCCTTGACTTCAAATTCCACTCGCGCGACCCGTCGGCGAGCAATCAATGGAGAGGTGTGTCGCGGCGGCGGCCCTTACCAATATTGAGCCTGCAGCGTGCGCTACTGCAGATTCAACGCCACGAAGCGCGTTTCGCCGTCGGGATTGGAGACCAGCAGCACGGCGATCTTCTTGCCCTGCGACTTGAGCTCGTCGACCCGCTTCTGCAGATCGGCCGGATTGCCGACGGCCTGATATTGCACCTCGACGATGACGTCGCCGGGCGACAGCCGCTTGTCGGGCGTCGGACGATCGCCACGCTCGGATCGACGCCGGTGACGAGCACGCCCTTGACGTTGTCGCGCGATCTTGAACTTCTTGCGCAGATCGTCGGACAGGCTCGGACAGCTCGAGCCCGAGCGTCTTCTGCACCACCGACTTTTGCGGCGGCGCGCGCGTCCTTGCCGGCGTCCGCCGCGGCGACCTTCTCGCCGTCCTCGAGCCGGCCGATCTTGACCTTGTGGGTCTCTTCCTTGCCCTTGCGGATGACGACGACGTCGACGTCCTTGCCGACCGGCGTGTCGGCGACGATGCGCGGCAGGTCGTGCATCTCCTTGACGTCGTGGCCGTCGAATTTGACGACCACGTCGCCGGGCTCGATGCCGGCGGGCTTGGCCGGGCCCTTGTCGTCGACGCCGGCGACCAGCGCGCCGCGCGGCGGCTTGATGCTGAGACTTTCGGCGATGTCGTCGGTGACCTGCTGGATGCGCACGCCGAGCCAGCCGCGCCGCGTCTCGCCGTATTGGCGCAGCTGATCGATGACCGGCAACCGCGGTGTCGGACGGCACCGCGAAGCCGATGCCGATCGAACCGCCGGACGGCGAGATGATCGCGGTGTTGATGCCGATGACTTCGCCGTTGAGGTTGAACAGCGGACCGCCGGAATTGCCGCGATTGATGGCGGCGTCGGTCTGGATGTAATTGTCGTAGGGCCCCGAATTGATGTCGCGGTTGCGCGCCGAGACGATGCCGGCGGTCACCGTGCCGCCGAGGCTGAACGGATTGCCGATGGCGATCGACCCATTCGCCGAGCCGCAGCTTGTCGGAATCGCCGAACTTCACCGCCTTGAGCGGCTTGTCGGCGTGCACGCGCAGCAGCGCCAGATCGGCTCTTTGAATCCTTGCCGACCAGTTGCGCCGGTCAGCTTGGTGCCGTCGTTGAGAATGACGTTGATCTCGTCGGCGTCGGCGATGACGTGATTGTTGGTCACGACCAGGCCCGACGGATCGATGATGAAGCCGGAGCCGAGCGAGTTGACGCGGTGCGGCATGCTGATCCTGGCCGTCGCCCTGGCCGCGGTGGTTCTTGAAGAATTCGTCGAAGAATTCCTCCATCGGCGAACCGGGCGGCAGATCGGGCAGATTGCCGACATGCGCGGTCGACCTTCTGCGACGTCGAGATGTTGACCACGGCGTCGATCACCTGCTCGGCGACGTCGGCGATGTTGTCGGGCCCGCGCGCCGCGGCGCGGGCCAGGCCGGCAGCACGACGATCGCCGCCGGCGAGCGCGGCGATCGCCGCGACCAGGGCACGTGCCGCGACAGAACCGGCGAACTGGAAAGCGGCGAAACGCGATGAGACTGGTCGTGTGAGACTTGTGTGAGCGAGTTGGACGTCATGGACGTCGGTGCTCCTAGCATTCGACTCGTGGGAAAGACGTGCCGGAAAGGTGCCCCCGTCCTGCCCGGGACGCAAGGCCATAGCCGGTCAAGCTGCTAATTAGCGGCCGGATTGGGGCGGAAAAGCGGCTCGAGGCCGGATGGCTGTTCCGGACAGCTTACACGCGTGCGCCTTCTCGGATCAGTTCCGACCGGTCTAGCTCAGCCGCACCAGCCAGACGATGAGCAACGCCGACCAGCGCCGAAACGAGGCCGACGATGCGCAACGCGGCCGTCCGGCATTTCCAGCGACGGCTGCCATGGCGCGCTTGGCGCCGAGCGGGAACGCCGCAAACAAAATGCCTTCGATCACAAAGAACAGGCCGAGCGCGGCGAGAAAATCCGACATCGAGCCCGACGCCGTGACGTATTTCGCGTGCCTTCGCGGCTCGGTGGATGGCGGCGCCGGCGGTCGAGGCGGCGCGGCCGGCTGCGCCGTCGGCCGGCGACTTGCCCGACGGATCGCCGAAATAGCGGAAGAAATCCGAATCCGGCCGCAGCACCAGCCGCGTGTCGCCGTGCTGCATGCTTCTTTCGTAGGCCTGCATGGAGCGATAGAAGGCGAAGAAATCCCGGATCCTGGCCATAGGCGTCGGCGAAGATGCGGTTGCGTTCGCCGTCGCCCTGGCCGCGGATCTGCTCGGACTGCGAAGTGGCGTCCGCCAGCAGCACGGTCACGTCGCGATCGGCCTTGGCGCGGATTTCCTGGCTCTTCTGGCTGCCTTGGGCGCGGAACTCGGCCGCCTCGCGCTGCCGTTCGGTCTGCATGCGCTGATAGACCGCCTGGCTGTTCTGCTCCGGCAGATCGGCGCGGCGGATGCGCACGTCGACGACCTGGATGCCGAACGGCTGCGCGTCGCGATCGAGCTGATCGCGCATCTGCGCCATCAGTTCCTCGCGCTTGTCGCGCACCACGTCGGCGAGCGTCGCCGCGCCGAGCACGCGCCGCAGCGCCGAGTTGAGCAGAATCGCGAGCTGCGAGCTCGGCGCCGTCGGGCCCGACGGTCTGATAAAATTTGAGCGGATCGGTGATGCGGTAGCGGGCGAAGGCATCGACCACGAGCCGCTCGCCGGCCTGCGCCAGGCGCCGCACTCGAATTGTCCTGGCTCGAGGCGATCACCTCCTGCGCCGGCGATTCGATGTCGAGAATGCGCTTGTCGATATAGATCACGCTGTCGATGAACGGCACTTTCACGTTCAGGCCCGGCTCGGTGATGACGCGCACCGGCTGGCCGAGCCGCACCACCAGCGCCTGCCTGGTCTGATAGACGGTGAACAACGTGCTGTAGCCGACGATGATCGGCGATCAGCAGCGAGAACGGCGATGGCGCCGCCGACAAGGCTCGAGCTTCATTGATTGCCTCCCGATTGCGGCGTGCCGGCGCGGGCGCTGGCGCGGCGGCAGGCTCGGTGAGCGGCAGATAGGGCACGACGCCCGGGCCGGCCGGCGGGCCGGTATCGATGATGGTCTTGTCGGTGCCGCCGAGAACGCGCTCCATGGTCTCCAGATACATGCGCTCGCGGGTCACGTCGGGCGCCTTCTTGTATTGCTCGTAGATCTGCAGGAAGCGCGAGGTCTGGCCGGTGGCTTCGGCGACGGTCTGCTCGCGATAGGCTTCGGCGTCCTGGGTGATCTTGGCGGCGCGGCCGCGCGCCTCCGGCACGACGCGATTGGCGTAGGTCTGCGCCTCGTTCTGCGCGCGCTCGAGATCGGAGCGCGCCGCCTGCACGTCGCGGAAGGCGTCGATGCACCTGCGCCGGCGGATCGACCTTCTGCAGCTGCACCTGCTGGATCAGAATGCCGGCGCCGTAATCGTCGAGCGTCTTCTGCATCAGCTCCTGCACCGCCGTTTCGATGGTCTGCCGCGCGCCGGTGAGAATCGGCTGGATATTCGAGCGGCCGATCACCTCGCGCATGGCGCTTTCGGCCACCGCCTTCACGGTGCCTTCGGGATTTTGCACGTTGAACAGATAATCGCCGACTGCGGTCGGCTTGACCTTCCACAGCACCGAGAAGTCGACGTCGACGATGTTCTCGTCGCCGGTCAGCATCAGGCTTTCTTCCGGCACGTCGCGCATCGGGTGCCGCGGCGATGTCCTCGACTGTCGCATGCCGATATCGATCTTGTTGACGCGCAGCGCCGGCGGCGTGAGCGCGGTCTCGATCGGATAGGGCAGATGGTAATTCAGTCCGGGCTGCACCTCGCGGACGAACTTGCCGAAGCGCAGCACGACGCCGAGCTCGTCGGGCTCGACGCGGAAGAAGCCGGAAAAGCCCCACAGCGCGACCGCCGCCAGCGCGATCAGCGCGATGCCGCGGCCGCCGAGATTGCCCGGCAGCACGTCGCGCAGCCGGTCCTGGCTGCGGCGCAGGAATTCCTCGAGATCGGGCGGCTTCGGGCCGCCGGGCGGTTGCGGGCCCGAGCCCCAGGGTCCCCGCGACCCCGAACCCCAGGGCCGCCGCCGCCGGATTGGTTGCTCCACGGCATTAATGATCTCCTGAACGCCGGCCCGGCGCCGGCTTGATTTGCCGGGGGTTATAGGGGAGGGGACAGCCCCTTACAACGCGCAGTTATGCCACGCCTGGCTGGAGCGGAGCCTGCCGCCACGCGTTACACGCGTTCATAGGTCACAAAGGCGAACGCGGCCTCGTCGTCCGCCGCCGGCTGCGTGCTCGCTCGCGTGCGATTTCGCGCCACAATTTCGGATCGATCGGCGGGAAATCGGGCGTCGCCGTCGACGCGCTTGTGCACCTCGGTGATGCGAGAGCTGCGTCGGCCAGCGGCATAGCCTGGGCATATAGATGTCGGCGCCGCCGGCGACGACGATCGCGTCCGCGTTCCGCCGCAGCGCGTCGCCGCGCGCGGCCGCGAGAGCCGCCGTCAAGGCTCGGCGCCACGACAATGCCGGGCGCGGCGAAAGCCGGATCGCGGCTGACCACGATCGTGGTGCGGCCGTCGAGCGGCTTGCCGATCGACAGATAGGTCTTGCGCCCCATGACCACCGGCTTGCCCATGGTCGAGCGCGCGGAAGTGCTGCATGTCCGATTTGAGCCGCCACGGCAACGCATTGCCGCGGCCGATGACGCCGTTCTCGGCGATGGCGGCGAGGAGGACGATGTCCATCGCTCACACCGCCACCGCGGCCTTGATGTGCGGATGCGGGTCGTAGCCTTCGAGCGAAAAATCCTCGTAGCGCAGCGCGAACAGATCCTTCGCCGCGGGATTGATCCGCAGCGTCGGCAGCGGCCGCGGCTGGCGCGTGAGCTGCAGCCGCGCCTGCTCGAGATGATTGAGATAAAGATGCGCGTCGCCGAAGCTGTGGATGAAGGTGCCGGGCTTGAGCCCGCGTCGACCTGCGCCACCATCAGCGTCAAGCAGCGCGTAGGAGGCGATGTTGAACGGCACGCCGAGAAAGACGTCGGCCGAGCGCTGATAGAGCTGGCACGACAGCGCGCCGTCGGCGACGTTGAACTGAAACAGGCAATGGCACGGCGGCAGCGCCATGCCTTCGATCTCGGCCGGATTCCAGGCGGTGACGATCAGGCGGCGCGAATTCGGATTGCGGCGTGATCTCGGCGAGCACGTTCGCCGATCTGATCGATCGCGCCGCCGTCGGGCGTCGGCCATGAGCGCCATTGCCGGCCGTAGACCGGGCCGAGATCGCCGTTCTCGTCGGCCCATTCGTCCCAGATCGTGACGCCGTGGTCGTTGAGATATTTGACGTTGGTGTCGCCGCGCAGGAACCAGAGCAGCTCGTAGATGATGGATTTGACGTGCAGCTTCTTGGTGGTGACCAGCGGAAAGCCGCGCTGCAGGTCGAAGCGCATCTGATGGCCGAAAATCGAGCGGTGCCGACGCCGGTGCGGTCGCGCTTTTCGACGCCCTCGGTGAGCACGCGTTCCATCAGATCGAGATATTGGCGCATCGGTCTTTTCGGCGAATTCGGCTGAGTCGCAGCCGCAAGCTTAACTTTAAATGAGGGGCGAACGAAGTGCAGGCAAGTCCAAATTCCAGTCCAAATCGAGTGCCGGCAAGGGCGGCTGTGGAGCGTCACACCAGTCCGGCAAAGCCGAGCACTGCGGCGACGGCAAAGGCCCACAGCGGGTGGACGCGGACGAAAAAAGCGGTCAGCGCCGTGCCGGCTGTGATCGCCATGGCGAGCCAGCCGTAATCGCTGGTCGTCGCGATCACCGTGGCGCTCGATGCCAGGAGGCCGAGCGTGACCGGAACCAGGCCGCGGCTGAGCGCGCCGTGCCAAGTCTTGCCCTTGAAGCGATCCGAAGCGCGGCCGACGAAATAGGCGAACACGCAGGTCGGCCCGCACATTGCGAGCGTCGTGATCAGGCCGCCGATGACGCCGGCGACGTGATAGCCGATCAAAGTGACGATGATGACGTTCGGTCCCGGCGTCAGTTGGGCGAGGGCAAAGGCTTCGCTGAACTGACGGTCGCTCAGCCAGTGCTGCACGTCGACGGCGTAGCGGTGCATTTCCGGAATCGCGGAATTGGCGCCGCCGATCGCGAACAGCGACGTGGTCGCGAAGAAGGCCGCGAGCGTCAGCAGCGTGCCGCCGCCGCTCTTCATGGCCGCCCCCAGGCATAGGCAATGCTCACCGGCACGATCACGAGCAGCACCAGCGGCAGCGGCCAGTGCATGATGGCGATGGCGACGAAGGTCGCAATCGCGATCAGTGGGCCGACGATGGCGCGGTTGCGAAACAGCGGCTGCGCCATTTTCGCGACCGTCGCCATCATCAGCCCCGCCGCGGCCGCGGCGACGCCGGTCAGCGCGCGGCGCAGCCACGGCAGATCGCCGTAATAGCCGTAGATGGCGCCGATGATCAGGATCAGGATGATCGGCGGGCCGAGCAGTCCGGCCAGCGCCGCGGCGCCGCCGAGCGGTCCGCGCAGGCGGCCGCTGAAGACGACCGAGAAATTGATGATATTGCCGCCCGGCAAAAAGCTGCACAGCGCGTAGATCTCGTTGAACTGTTCGGCGGTCATCCACTTGCGCTCTTCGACCATCATGCGCCGCGCCCAGGCGAGCACGCCGCCGAAGCCGGACAGCGAGATCTTGGCGAAGGCGACGAAGATTTCGGCCAGACCCGGCGGTGCCGCGGCGGCTTGCGCAAGGGGATCTGGGGCAGGATCGGGTGCAGGATCGGAGGCAGGGCTTGCGGCTTGGCGATCGGTCGCGGCGGGAATCGGCGGGGAGTTCATGCGGTTCGTTTAGCGCCAACGGCCCGTTCCAGCCAGACGGTTTTCCGCCGAGAAGCGATGCGAATAAGGGGTTCTGCCGCGGCTCTTCTTTCGGCAACCTTTTGCGCTTATATTCCTCATGCCGGCGCAAGCCGGATATGGCGATAAATGGCCGTTGCAATAAACCTTTCGGACCCGGGGGCGGTACCCGGCGACTCCACCATTACGGGGTCGAAATAGGATCGACGAGGGCGTAAAAGGCGTGCTTTTGCTCGGAATGGTTCCGCCGTTATCGGGCCTATCTCATAGTTGCCAATGACAACTATGCTCCGGTTGCTCAAGCCGCGTAATGCGGTTTGAAATACCGACTTAAAGTCCTAGCGGGTTAAGCTCCGTTGGGCGGGGTTCGGAGGCACCTGGCAACAGAAGCCTCCACTTTCCAAGCCTCCACTTTCCAAGCCTCTACTTTCCAAGCCTTCCCTTTCCAGGCCCTCCCCTCCAAGCGTCAGTTTCGATAATCGGTGATCGGACGGCAGAACCGGTTTGTGCGGCCATGATTCTGGCCTTATCTATCCTCTGATTAGCGATCACCGTCCAGACTCTTAAAGATGGCTACCGATCACATTCGCTACGACGTTCTCGCCCAGGCGGCCTTGCGCGGCGTGGTGCGCACGGTGCTGGCCGACGTGGCGAAAAAGGGCCTGCCGGGCGAGCATCATTTCAAAATCACCTTCAACACCACGGCTCCCGGCGTGCGGCTTTCCGAGCGCATGCGCGCGCAATATCCGGAAGCCATGACCGTCATTCTGCAGCACCAGTTCTGGGACCTGCATGTCGACGACAGCGCCTTCGAGGTCGGCCTGTCGTTCGGCGGCGTGCCGGAGCGCCTGGCGGTGCCGTTCGAGGCGGTGACGGCGTTCTACGATCCGGCGGTGCAGTTCGGGTTCCAGTTCGAAACGCTCGAAGCGGCCGCCGCGGGCGGTCAGGCCGGGCCGGTCATCGAGAAGCCTCAAGTTCCCCTGCCGGCCGCCCCGGTGGAGGAGGCGGCCAAGCCCGGCGCGCTGCCGGCGCCGGCCAGCGCAAAGCCCACCGACCCGCCGCCGCGGCCCGATGGCGGCTCGGGCGGCGGCGAAGTCGTGCGCCTGGATCGTTTCAGAAAGAAGTAAGCGCCGGCGCTTTTCTGCCCGCGCCGGGATTCCATGCGCGGGACACTGGCATCACGGGCATGCCGGTTTTCCATGCCGATCTTCCAGTATTGCCACTACAGATTGTAAACCAATATACTTAAACTTTTGCGACCGTAGGTAACGAGTTCCTGCGGATTGACGTGATCCAGTACGGCCACTTCGGCGTAGTCACATTTGAGACCAATCGGGCCAATTCGCCCTGACGTTAGGTTTATCCGGTTACCACCGAGATATTTTTGAGTGCTATGGCGCGGCAAATGCGGCCTGTGATCAACCTTCGGACCGAGCGAAAGCGGGCCAAACGGCGCGTGGCCGAACAGGAAGCCGCGTCGCGGCGGGCGGTTTTCGGGCGTTCCAAGATCGAAGCGAACCTCGAGCGCGCTCAGAGCGACAAAGCCCGGACAAGCCTCGACCAACACCGGATCGAAACGGGAGACCTTGAATGAAATCGCCTGTCGTAAAGCGCTCGATCGTGATCGCGGGCCACAAGACGAGTATCAGTCTTGAGGATGCATTCTGGAAGGCGCTCAAGGACATTGCGATTGCCCGGCATGCAACACTGTCCGACCTGGTGGCGTCCATCGATCAAGAACGCCAGCACGGCAATCTGTCCTCGGCGATACGCCTGTTCGTTCTCAACCACTACCAGGCAAAGTGCCTCGGCCAGGCCGGCAGCCAAGTCGGCGGCCATGTCGGTGGCGGCGCCAATCCCATCGGCGGTGCGGCGACCACTCCGACGCCGCGCGAGATGATGCTGGTGCAGAACGGCACTTCACCGGCGCTGCGGCCGGAATAACCGGCCGCATTGTTTCTCAGGCCATTGTCTCTCAGACCTGAAAGATCTTTCCGGGATTCAAGATATCCAGCGGATCGAGTGCGCGCTTAATCGCGCGCATGGCGGCGAGCGCCGGCTCGCCGTGCTCGGCCGGGAGATATTTCATCTTGCCCTGACCGATGCCGTGCTCGCCGGTGCAGGTGCCGTCCATGGCGAGCGCGCGATCGGCCAGCCGTTCCAGAAATCCCTTGGCGCGATCGACCTCGTCTGCGTCGGTGTGGTCGATCAGCAGCAGCATGTGAAAATTGCCGTCGCCGACATGGCCGACGATCGGCGCCAAGAGGCGGCTGTCGTCGAGGTCGCGCTGCGATTGCGCCACGCATTCGGCGAGCCGCGAGATCGGCACGCAGACGTCGGTTGAAAGCGCGCTGGTGCCCGGACGCAGGCCTATCGCCGCCCAATAGGCGTCGTGGCGCGCCTGCCACAGCCGCGTGCGATCCTCGGCCTTGGTCGCCCAATCGAACGGGCCGCCGCCGAGTTCGCGCGCGATGTCGCCGAAGCGTTCCGACTGTTCGGCGACGCTGGCATCGCTGCCGTGGAACTCCACGAACAGCATCGGCGTCTCCGGCAGCGTGAGCTTCGAATACGCATTGCACGCCTTCACCTGCAGCGCGTCGAGCAGTTCGATGCGCGCCACTGGGATGCCGGATTGAATTGTCAGGATGGTGGCGTTGCAGGCCGTCTCGACCGATGGAAAGGGACAGACACCGGACGCTATCGCTTCCGGAATGCCGGCGAGCCGCAAGGTCAATTCGG
Organism: uncultured Alphaproteobacteria bacterium; assembly: GCA_963761185.1. GTDB lineage: Bacteria > Pseudomonadota > Alphaproteobacteria > Rhizobiales > Xanthobacteraceae > BOG-931. The sequence continues at coordinate 140,877 of CAVXFY010000009.1, read as the reverse complement.
TGATGACGCCGAGCGTGCCTTCGGCGCCGATCATCAGGCGGGTAAGGTCGTAGCCGGCGGACGACTTCTTCGCCCGGCGCGCGGTTGAAATCACCTCGCCGTTTGCCATCACGACTTTGAGCGCCAGCACATTGTCCTTCATGGTGCCGTAGCGCACCGCATTGGTGCCCGACGCGCGCGTCGCCGCCATGCCGCCGAGGGAGGCGTCGGCGCCGGGATCGATCGGGAAGAACACGCCTCTGTCGCGCAGATATTCGTTGAGCTGCTTCCTCGTAATGCCGGGCTCGATGACGCAATCGAGATCCTCGGCATGGACGGCGAGCACGCGGTTCATGTCGCGGAAATCGAGGCAGATGCCGCCGCGCGGCGCGTTGACCTGGCCTTCGAGCGAGGTGCCGGTGCCGAACGCGACCACCGGCACGCGCTCCGCCGCGCACAGCCGCACCACCTCCTGCACCTCTTCCGTTGTCTGCGGAAAGAACACCGCGTCCGGCGGCTGGTTCTCGATCCAGGTCGTCGTATGGGCGTGCTGCTCGCGCACCGATTGCGAGGTGGCGAGCCGGTTGCCGTAGCGGGTGGCGAGTGCGGCGATGACCGCGTCGGCGGCCTTGCGCTCTTGTTTGCTGCGGGTTGTGGCTTCGAGGACGGCCATATCCGGGGCGTTTCCTTAATCCTTTGCCGCGTTTATCGGGCGGGCTTCTGGGGCCAAACTGGCGGCGCGGCGCGCATAAATCAAGTCGGTGTCCTCAGTTCAGCAGACGCCGGCTAAGGCGGAACCTTTCATTGATGGCATGCCCACCATTTTGCCTGAGAGGAATTTGAACTCAAGGACGACCCCATAGGGGTCGCCGCCGAAGGCGGTGCGCTTCGCGCATCCTTGACTTCAAATTCCTCTCAGGCAGCGTTTGGGCGTTCCATCAATGAAGACTTGGCGCTGGTCAGCGCTGTCTGAAATAGGCCGGGAGCCATACTTTTTCGGCCTCCAACAAACAATCGCGCTTGCGTCGCACACGCCGAATCCCTCACATTGCGAATATGCTCAACCGCCTCGATTTCGAACCCGCGTTCTTCGCGCCGTTTGTGTCCTCGCCGATGCGAGTCGAGGATGGCTGGATCGATTACAACGGCCATCTCAACATGGCCTATTACAATGTGCTGTTCGACCGCGCGGTGGACGAGGCCTATGAGCTGCTTGGCTGCGGCCTCGCTTATGTCGAGGGCAGCGGGCACTCCTGCTACACCGCCGAGGTGCATGTCCGTTATCTGCGCGAACTCAATGCCGGCGACCGGGTGCGGGTGACGTTCCAGCTGCTCGGCTTCGACGCCAAAAGGCTGCACTATTTCGAGCAGCTGTTTCACGCCGAGGAGGGCTGGCTGTCGGCCACCTCCGAGAACATGGCGCTGCATGTCGACATGGCGGCGAAAAAGACCGCGGCGTTCCCGAGCCCGGTTACCACCCGCCTGGAGCGGATGCGGTCGGCGCATGCCGCGCTGCCGATCCCGGAAGCGGCGGGGCGGCGCATCGCCATGCCCGAAGCCATGCCTGGGAATTGACAGGCCGCAAGCCTCGTAAAAGCCGCCTGCAGGTGCCATCTTGGGCTGATGAGAATCAGTGGTTTTGCGCGCGGGCGTTGAGAGAGCTTTGGCTGATCCTTTGAAGCGTCATTTGGAACCTGCCGCCCCGCCACCGTCCGTGCGCGGCGGCATTGCCGCGCGTGCGCAGGCGGGAGCCGGCGCGCCCTATCTCGCCGGGCTTAATCCGGAACAGCGGCAGGCCGTCGAGACGCTCGACGGCCCGGTGCTGGTTCTGGCCGGCGCCGGCACCGGCAAGACGCGCGTGCTCACCGTGCGCATCGCCCACATTCTCGCCACCGGCCGCGCCCGGCCCGGCGAGATCCTCGCCGTCACCTTCACCAACAAGGCGGCGCGCGAGATGAAGCACCGCGTCGGCGAGATCGTCGGCCACGTGGTCGAGGGCATGCCCTGGCTCGGCACTTTCCATTCGATCGGCGTGAAAATCCTGCGCCGCCATGCCGAGCTGGTCGGGCTGAAAAGCGACTTCACCATTCTCGACGTCGACGACCAGATCCGGCTGCTCAAGCAGCTGCTCGAAGCCGAAAGCATCGACGAGAAGCGCTGGCCGGCGCGCGTGTTGGCCGGGCTGATCGACGGCTGGAAGAATCGCGGGCTCACGCCGGACCAGGTGCCGGCGGGCGAAGCGGCGGTCTTCGCCAACGGCAAGGGGCTCAAACTCTACAAGGCGTTTCAGGAGCGGCTGAAGATTCTCAACGCCGCCGATTTCGGCGATCTGCTGCTGGAGAACATCCGGCTGTTCCGCGAGCACCCCGACGTGCTCCGGCAATATCAAGGCCGCTTCAAATTCATCCTGGTCGACGAGTATCAGGACACCAACGTCGCGCAATATCTCTGGCTGCGGCTGTTGGCGCAGCGCAGTTCGCCGTCCACCGCGCTCGCGACCACGGCTGCCGGCATGACGGATTCCGCGCCTGACGGCGCGCCCCGGAGTGATGCAGTGGAAGCGCAGCCGAAAAACATCTGCTGCGTCGGCGACGACGATCAGTCGATCTACGGCTGGCGCGGCGCCGAGGTCGACAACATCCTGCGCTTCGAGCACGATTTCCCCGGCGCCGCGGTGATCCGGCTGGAGCGCAATTACCGCTCGACCGGCCACATCCTCGCCGCCGCCTCGCACATCATCGCGCATAACGAAGGCCGGCTCGGCAAGACGCTGCGCACCGACGACGTGCTCGGCGAAAAAGTCACCGTCACCGGCTCGTGGGATTCGGAAGAAGAAGCCCGCACCATCGGCGAGGAGATCGAGCAGCTGCAGCGCGGCAGCGGCCAAGCGAAGCCGCACACGCTCAATCAGATCGCCATCCTGGTGCGCGCCTCGTTCCAGATGCGCGAATTCGAAGACCGCTTCGTCACGCTCGGCCTGCCCTATCGCGTCATCGGCGGGCCGCGGTTCTACGAGCGCGCCGAAATCCGCGATGCGCTCGCTTATCTGCGCGTGGTCAATTCGCCGGCCGACGATCTCGCCTTCGAGCGCATCGTCAATGTGCCCAAGCGCGGGCTCGGCGACGCCACCGTGCAGCTGCTGCACGATCATGCGCGCAAACGCCGCGTGCCGATGACCGAAGCGGCGCGCGCCGTGGTCGAGACCGACGAGTTGAAGCCGAAGCCGCGCGGCGCGCTGCGCGCGCTGCTCGACGCCTTCGACCGCTGGCGGAAGCAGCGCGACGTGCTGCCGCACAACGAGCTCGCCGAGATCATGCTCGACGAGTTCGGCTATACCGAGATGTGGCAGAAGGACCGCTCCGCCGACGCCGCCGGCCGCCTGGAAAACCTGAAAGAACTCGTCCGCTCCATGGAGGAGTTCGAGAACCTGCAGGGCTTCCTCGAGCACATCTCGCTGGTGATGGACAACGACAAGGGCGCCGAGCTCGACGCCGTCAATATCATGACCCTGCATTCGGCCAAGGGGCTCGAATTCGACACCGTGTTTCTGCCCGGCTGGGAGGAAGGCCTGTTTCCGCACCAGCGCACGCTCGACGACCAGGGCCGCGCCGGCCTCGAAGAGGAGCGCCGCCTCGCCCATGTCGGGCTGACGCGCGCGCGCAAGCGGGCCAAGATCTATTTCGCCACCAACCGGCGCATGCACGGCCTGTGGCAGACCAACATTCCCTCGCGCTTCCTCGACGAATTGCCGGAAGCGAACGTCGAGGTGACGGAGCCGCAAGGCGGCTTCGGCGGCTATGGCGGCTACGGCGCCTCGCGCTTCGACAGCGCCACCTCGTTCGGCTCGAGCTACAAGACGCCCGGCTGGCAGCGCGCGCAGGCGGCCAAGGCGTACAATGCCGGCTTCTCGGATGCGGAAGCCGATTACGATTGCGGCGATGACCTCGCTCACCTCTCCCCAGGGGGGAAAGGTCGCGCCGCAGGCGCGGGTGAGGGGGCTCGGCGCGGAGGCGGGACCACCGCCCGCCGCATGCCGCTCACCATCGAAGGCGAGCTGGTCGCCAAATCCACCGGCACCGTCTCCGCCTTCACGCTCGGCGACCGCGTGTTCCACCAGAAATTCGGCAACGGCAACGTCACCGCCGTCGACGGCAACAAGCTGACGATCCAGTTCGACAGCGCCGGCGAGAAGCGGGTGGTGGATAGTTTTGTGGAGCGGGTGTGAGTCCTCGGTCGTGTTTCACTTTGAAATTTTGGGCTCTTGACTGCCATATTGCCCTAGCGGACCTGGCGCGCGCTAGAGACTTAATCGCGTTGGGAGATTCTCCGCCCTTGTCGCAGCCCGTCACAATTTACATCGACGCCGACGCCTGCCCGGTAAAGCAGGAAATCTACCGCGTCGCCGAGCGTCACGCCCTCAAGGGTATCGCCCTCAAAGTCCTCGTCGTCAGCAACAGCCCGATCGCCGTACCGCGCGATATTTTTGTTGGCGGGCGGCCGGACGCAAAACCGGGGTCCACTTTTGCTGGCCGCCCGCTGATCGAACGCGTCGTCGTCGGCGCCGGCATGGATGAGGCGGACAATTGGATCGTCGAGCGCGCCCAGCGCGGGGACATCGTCATCACCGCCGACGTGCCGCTGGCGAGCTGTGAAACTGTCGCAATTCCTTTCGGGAGAGCGCATGACTAATCAAGTATTGATTAACCCAAATGTTGCGGTCAACCGAAAGAGGCCTCGATGCCGGAAATTAGACCTGCCTTCGATGACGCCGACGCTTACGAACGCTACATGGGCCGATGGAGCAGAGCCATCGGCGAAAAGTTCTTGGCCTGGCTTGCACCGCCCGCGAATGCACGCTGGCTGGACATCGGATGTGGCACGGGCGCCTTAGGTCAATTGATTGCGGAGCGTTGCGCGCCAAAATCCGTGAGCGGTATCGATCCTTCACCGGCGCAGATCGAGGCCGCGCGCGCCAAGCTGCCGGGGGCGGATCTGCGCGTTGGCGACTCGCTCGCGCTGCCGTTTGGCGACGGCGAGTTTGATATTGTGGCGTCCGCCCTCGTGCTGCACTTCATTCCCGATCGCGCCAAGGCGTTTGCCGAGATGAAGCGAGTCGTAAGGCCCGGAGGCGTGGTCGCGGCGTACACTTGGGAACGATCTGCGACGTCAGATTTTGCGCCCTATGCCCTGACGTTACGCGGTTTGGATGCGATCGGGGTCGAGCCGATGCGGTCGCCAACCGTTCCGGAGCAGCAGGTCGAAGGTCTGCGCAAGACGGCTGAGGGCGCCGGTCTCGCCAATACCGCATTGACGCATATCGAGGTGACGCAGAGCTTTAAGGATTTTGACGAGTACTGGAACGTGCAGACGCTGACCGTGTCTCCGGTCGGCAAAACGATTGCCAAGCTCGACGACACCCAGCGCGCACGCTTACGCGAGACGATGCAAAGCCTCGTGCCGATCGCAGGCGACGGCAGCATCAGCTACTCGGCACGCGCCGTTGCGTTCATGGCGGGCGCCTGATGCTCATGTGAGATACAGTCAGCGATGCCGGCTGAGGGGCACTAACGGAAATGCCGTTTCTAAATTGCGATGTCCCCTGCAGCGATGCCGTTCTTCGAACGGATATGCCCGGCCATGACGATTGAAAGGCCAAGTGAGCAAGTCCGCAGCGTGAGACCCATCGTCATCTACATCGACGCCGACGCCTGCCCGGTAAAGCGGGAAATCTACCGCGTCGCCGAACGCGACGCGCTCAAAGGCGCCGCCCTCAAAGTCCTCGTCGTCAGCAACAGCCCGATCGCGGTGCCGCGCGATGAGATGATCGAGCGCGTGGAGCGGGTGTGAGGCTTAAAGGCCTTTATGGCCGGACTTGTTCCGGCCATCCACGACTTTCCAAATGTCCGATAAATCCAAATGTCCGACAAAGACGTGAGTGCCTGATGCTCAGGTGTTTGGCCGCCACCACCCGAATATCGCAACAAAGAGGCATCCAACCAAGCAAGTCAGCTGGATGCCCATTTCAATCCAGTACCGGACCGGCGCGGTATCTCGGTGAACAGGACCATACGAGCACCAGTCCAGAAGATCAGGATTGAAGACCGCGATTTTTCTCTCGGCAAGGCCATGCCACAGTTTGCGGCTGCAATCGAAACACAAATAAATTGCGACGATGCGAGCGACGATTTCATAAAGGAAAAACTGCATTCAAAAAGTCTAATTCCACCAGCCGCGCGGCTGGTAATAGGACCGGCCGACCGATGGCTGCCTATAGTATGAGGGGGCCCAATCGCGCTGGCGGCTGAAGCCAAAGCCATACCCGTTGTCATCATTGTCGCGCGCGATGCTCATGTCGGGCGAGCGCGTGCGATTGGCGAAGCCGCCCTGCGGCTGGTTGTTCAGCACCACCACGAACTCGGTGCGATAGTTGGTTTCGCTGCTCAACGGCTCGTCCGAGATGGTGATCGAGGAGAGCGGCAATGCGGTGGGCGCGATACGGTCGAGCACCTCCTGCGGGAAGGTGATGCGGTCGAGCGCGTCCTTGGCGTTGTCGCCGTTGTCGATGGAGACTTCGGTCCAGCGCAGGCCGCCCCCAGTGCCTCCCCCGTCGCGGGCGACCGCGGTGAAGATGTGCGTGCCGATCGGCTTGTCGGGATCCTTGATCGTGACCGGGAACTCCAGGCTCATGTCGTACATCTCGCCGCCGTCCGGGATCCGCTTGTGCGTGTCGCGCCGCACGTAAAGCTTCTGCGTCGCGCGGCTGATGAAGATCGAGACCGGCGCGCCGGCGAGCTTGGCGTCCGTCGCGGCCTGGGCGGCCGCGCTCCGCTTGGCCTCGGCCGTCTTGGCGGCGGCGTCGGCGGCCACAGCGGCGTCCTGCTTCGCCTTGGCGTCAGCCCGGGCTGCGTCGATCTGTACGGGCAGCGCCTCGATTTTGGCGGCGTTCTTTTGCTTGAAGTCCTCGGCCGCGGCTCTCGCGCGGTCCGACCTGGCGGTCGCGATCTCCTTTTCGGCGTAAGCGAGCTCGGCATCTGCGCGTTTCTTGACAGACTCGAGATTGCGCGCCGCCGCCGCGGCTGCGGCAGCTTCGCGCTTTGCGGCCGCGGCAGCGGTCTTCGCGGCGGCAGCGGCCTTGCCGGCCTCGTCCGCTTCGCGGCCAAGCGCTTGCGCGCGCGCCGGCGCGGCGTCGATCGCATCCTGCCTGGGCGCGAACAGCGACGGATGGGAAAACGCGACCGGTTCTGCATCGCCCGGCGCGATGATCACCCGCATCCCCATCGGCGCCTTGTCGAACACCTTCTCGGCGAAATCGTAAGGCATGCGCACGCAGCCATGCGAGGCCGCGTAGCCGGGCAACGGGCCGCCATGCAGCGCGATGCCGTTCCAGGTGATGCGCAGCATGTTCGGCATCCAGGCATCGTCATAGAGGCTCGAATGATGATCTTTGTTCTTCTCCACGACGGCAAAGACCCCGGCCGGCGTCTCGCGTCCGGTCGTGCCGGTCGATACCGGCGCGCGCAGAATCCAGCCGTCGGCGTCGTAGAAGGTCACCTGCTGGCTCTTGATCGAGACGATAGCCATGATCGGTTCCGCCGTCGGGCGCGGAGCCTTCGCTTCCGCGGCCTGCGCGTGCCGCGCTTGCCCGGCCGCGGCGTCGGCAGGAGGCGCGGCAATCACGCGCATCAGCGCGACCACGAGCATCACGATGGCGGCAGGTGCCGGGCCTAATCGATTTTTCATCCATTCCTCGGTGGAAGCAAGATTCGCCTCTGTGGAAGCGACATTCGCGAGATGAAGCCCAAAGATCGACCGCGAAACCGTGATTATGGTAGCGATTCTCACGGTCTGCCGATAGCGACATATGCTAGTCGAACAGGATGATCACCCTCTTAATCGACGCCGACGCTTGCCCGGTAAAGCAGGAAGCCTATCGCGTCGCCGAGCGCCACCTGCTCAAGGGCCTCGCCATAAAGGTCTTCGTCGTCAGCAACTCACCGATTGCGGTGCCGCGCGATGAGATGATCGAGCGCGTCGTGGTCGGCGCCGGCATGGATGAGGCGGACAATTGGATCGCCGAGCGCGCCCATCGCGGCGACATCGTCGTCACGGCGGACGTGCCGCTGGCGAGCCGGTGCGTCAAGGCGGGCGCCGCGGTGCTGGCGCCGAACGGCAAGCCGTTCACCGAAGAGACGATCGGCCTGACCTTGGCGACGCGCAACCTGATGGACTCGCTGCGCAGCTCAGGCGAGATCACCGGCGGCCCAAAGCCGTTCGCGGCGCGCGACCGCTCGGCGTTTCTGTCGGCGCTGGATCAGGTGATTGTGCGGCTTGTACGCGAGGGGTTTGGCAAGGCGGCGGAGAAAAGTTGAAGTTGCTTTCGGTCAAATACCGCCGTTGAGGCAGATATGGAAACGTGGCGCTGCGCACAGCGCTGTCTTTGACCACCACCCGCCGCAGCGATTACTCCGCAGCCGGTTCGAGGCGAGTGACGCGTGGTGTGTCCTCCTCACCTGGCGCAGACGTATCCACAGTCCGCCCCCGCCCATACTGCCGCGGCGAACAGCCCATCACCCGCTTGAACGCCGTGCTGAACGCGCTCTCGGATTCATAGCCGAGCGATCGGGCAATGACCGAAATCTGATCGCCCGTATTCGCAAGCCGGTCGCCGGCCAGCATCATGCGCCAGCGTGTCAGGTATTCCATCGGCGATTCCCCGACCGTTGCTTTGAATTTCAGCGCGAAGGTCGAGCGCGACATGCCGGCGCGCGCCGCCAGATCCTGCAAGGTCCAGCGCTGCGCCGGATCCTGATGCATGGCGTCGATCGCAGCACTCATCTGCTTGTCGGCGAGCGCGAACAGCCAGCCGACGCCGCCGCTTAGGCCTTCGGCGAGATGCAGCCGCAGCGCCTGAACCAGCATCATGTCGGCGAGGTGCTGCGCGACCAGAAAGCCGCCCGGCCGCGGCTCGCGCAGCTCCTGCCGCATCCGCTCCATCGACCAACGCAATGCTGCTTTCTCAGCTTCCTCGCGGATATGGACGACGGGCGGCAGCATCCGGAGCAGCACGCCGGCATGGTTGCCGCTGAGCGTGAAGTGGCCGCCGACGGTCGAGAAGTCGCCGCCGCCGTTGAGCAAGGCGATGCCGCCGTTGCGCGGCGCCGGCAAGAACGCGCGGTAGTCGACCGGCGTGAGCGCGAGATCGCTCGCCAGGCGGAACGGCCAGCCCCGCGGCAGCAGGAAGCAGTCGCCCGCTTGCAGGCGCACCGCGTCGACAACGCCCTCGACGGCGAGCCAGCATGCGCCGGACACCACGGCATAGCACTTGATGCCGTCGTGCTTGCCGAACCGAATCGACCAGTCGCCGCCGGCATCGAAGCCGCCGAACATGTAGCTCTTTGGTTTCAGCAGCGAGAGCACGTCTGAGAGCGGATCCATCAGCCATCATCCCGGACGATTGCGAAGAAATTACGGACTTTCCAGCATAGCTCGTCCTTCCTCGGGCACCTATCTCGAAAATTGGCGGCTGCGCCTGCCGCCGCCACACGAGACAGCAAACGCAAAAGGAAAGTCGCCATGGCTATCTTCGTCACCGGTGCGACCGGCTTTGTCGGGTCCGCCATTGTCCAGGAACTCATCGGCGCGGGTCATCAGGTGCTGGGCCTCGCCCGCTCGGATGCGGGCGCCAAGGCGCTCACCGCCGCGGGTGCCAAGGTGCATCGCGGCGATCTTGAGAACCTGGACAGTCTGCGCAGCGGCGTGGCCATGTCGGACGGCGTGATCCACACCGCCTTCATCCACGACTTCGCGAAATTCAAGGAGAACTGCGAGATCGATAAGCGCGCCATCGAAGCGCTCGGCTCAGCGCTTGCCGGCTCCGACCGGCCCTTGATCGTCACTTCAGGCGTCGCGCTCGTGACGCCGGGCCGTCTCGCCACCGAAGATACGGTGCCGCCTGCCGATTCTCCCATTCCCCGCGTTTCGGAACAGGTGGCGCTTGAGATGATGCCGCGCGGCGTGCGCGCATCCGCGGTGCGCCTGCCGCCGACGGTCCACGGCGACGGCGATCACGGCTTCATTCCGATCCTGATCGGCATCGCGCGTAAGACCGGCGTCTCCGCTTATGTCGGCGACGGTAGCAACCGCTGGCCCGCGGTGCACCGGCTTGATGCCGGTCATCTCTACCGACTGGTGTTGGAGAAGGGCACGCAGGGAACTCGGAATGGCGCGCGGTATCACGGCGTCGCCGAAGAGGGCGTGCTGTTCAAAGAGATCGCCGGCATCATCGGCCGCCGCCTCAATGTGCCGGTCGTCAGCAAGACGCCCGAAGAAGCGGCCGCGCATTTCGGCTGGTTCGCCCATTTCGCGGCGATCGACTGCCCGGCTTCGAGCGCGCGCACGCGGCAGGAACTCGGGTGGCAGCCAAAGCAAGCTGCGCTCATTCCCGATCTCGACCATCCACGCTATTTCGAAAACTGAGAGGCAAAGCGGCGGTGCGATTTGCCTCGCCGTCAACCGACGACGAGCGCGGCGTGCTGGCTCTGGCCTTCGCTCATGCCGCGCTCCTTCATCCAGTCATAGGCGCGGTTGAACGTCGTGGCGTCGTAGTGATCGACATGCTTGTAGTGCACGAAGGCGCGCAGCAGCTCGGTGGGCTTCAAGGCGCCCTTGGCGTGCGCGGTCACGTGGTGGGCGTATTTGTAGAAGTCGGCATTGATCAGATCGACCGCCTGGTTCTCGGCATCGTAGTAGGTCTTGCGCTGTTCCGCGGTCAGATCCGGCGAGATCACTTCGCCGCCGCGGTAGAAGGACGCCGCGATAATATGGGCGCCTTCCTTGAGGCCGAGGCTGATAAACGGTTCCATCACCGCAATGGCGCGGGCGGTGCCGTTCTTGAGCGCCGCGTAGCGTGCCTGCGGCAGCCCGCCGTTTTGAATGCTGACGTGCTCGCGCCCGACCGCGCTCTCCAACATCTGGATCGCGGTGTAGTGCGAGCCGGTGAGTTCCTGGACCATCACCGGAACGTCCGCCAGATCGCGCGGCACCTGCAGTTTATCGTCGAAGCTCAGGATTGCCTGCGCGGCCACGGCCGCACGAAGTGCTGCGATATTGCCGCCGCGCTTGCCGCGCTCGAGGCGATCGATGCTGGCCCATTCGCAAACATTGTAGCTGTCGGCGGAACCGCAATCGAACAGGTTCTCCTTGAGACGCGACATGAAAGGCGTCAGCGCATTGTCTTTCTCGCGGTCGGCGTAGGTGGCCGAGAAGCTCACGTCGAGGCCGGCCTTGGCGAAGAGCTTTTCTTCAATGCCGACGATCACGGGCAGGTCAAATACCGGATTGTTCGGAGCGATTTTTACAACAGGCCGTTGTTGATTGGGCTGCATGGCTTCCTCTTGCTTCGGCATTCATCCTGACCGGCGGTTCTTGGGCCGCGTCAGTGGAATTTAGCATCGCCGTGGTGACAGTTGCAAAGCGCCGGCTTGGCCGGGCCCGCTCGTCCCGGGATTGGCGGTCTTTGTCCCGTCACCCTGAGGCGCTCGGTGCGAAGCGACGAGCCTCGAAGGGCGACGGCCGAGGCGCGCCGGGGCCGCTCGTCCTTCGAGGCTCGCTTCGCTCGCACCTCAGGATGACGGAATAGGGTATCGCCTTCGGGAGGCATTCCGGGGGGAGGGGCGAGTGCGGTGCCCGCGCGCGGACTTGCAATCCGTTCCCGGGCAGCTTCGGGCATCAGCCGCCCAGCACTACGGACTAGGACGCGAGGTGCTCGCTGGACGATAAAGGGACAGGTTGGGGCGGGTAACGCCCGCACAAACTGCGCCCGATCTTCCCCCTGACGGGGGAGCAAAAGGTCGAGCGCTCCGCCAATTCCCCGGAAGCATGGCCTGAAGCTGCACCTTGGCGATGCGCAGTCCCAAGGGAAGAACCGTGGTGGAACGCCGACAGGCGAGCGCGCCCGCAGCGGAGGGTCGGCGCAAGCCGGCACTCTCGTGGCGCGAGCCGCACCCGCTGGTGCGGAACATGAAACACTGCGTCTGTCGGCGTTCCGCTTCCTTATTTTTCTTTGGTACTTGCAGGGTGGGCTGAGCGCAGCGAAGCCCACACGGTGAAGCCTCGACGTATGCACAGCGTGGGCACGGCGCTCCGCGCCTTTGTCCATCCTACGAAGTTGTCTTTGCAGGATCCGGGCGCTCATCGCGTCGTCTGGAACCAACACGCGCATGACGCTTTGCTTTGGCAAAGATAGCGTTCGGAGTCTCCGCCATGATCCGCAAACTTCCGTCCGGCAAATACCGGCTCTATTCGCGCAAAATAAATCCGAAGACCGGCCGGCGCCGCAATCTCGGCACCTTCAACTCCCGCGCCGCGGCGGAGAAGCACGAGCGCGCCGTGCAATATTTCAAACGGCATTAATCGTTATCCACCACCGCGCAGTCGCCATTACGCACTGTCACCGGGGCATGACGGAAAGCGCCGTCTTTCTTTCGTTTCTCGCCTCAATCCATTCACTATTTCGCCGAAACGTGATTGCCGGACGTCTTGATTTGAACCAAATAGAAGCGGAAGACTTCTTAGTGTTGGGCGACCGTCCCACACAGGTAATCACATGCGTCCCGCGATCGTTTCTTTTCGATTTTCCGCTCTGCTTTTCGCCGCGGCTTTGACCGTGCCTTTTGCCTCTGCCGCGCGCGCGGACATCCTCATCACCGTCGACAAGTCGAGCCAGCATATGACCGTCGATGTCGACGGCGCGCAGCGCTACGACTGGCCGGTGTCGACCGGCCGTCCCGGCTACGACACGCCGAGCGGCAATTTCAAGCCGAACCGCATGGACGCCGACCACTTCTCGCAGGAGTGGGACAATGCGCCGATGCCGCACGCGATCTTCATCGACCTGCAGGGCCACGCCATTCACGGCTTCTTCGATGTGAAGCATCTCGGCCTGCCGGTGTCGCATGGCTGCATCCGGCTGTCGCCGGATCATGCCGCGACCTTGTTCGATCTGGTGAAGGCGCAAACCATGGCCAGTACCAAGGTCGTCATCACCGGCCGCACGCCGAACGGCGACAACGGCCCGGTGGCGCGCTCGCATCTGCCGATGAATGAGACGGTGTCTGCGGCGGTGCCGCAGCAGCCGATGTCGATCGCGCCGGACCAGGCCGCGCAGCCTTACGGTCAGCCGTCCTATAGCCAGCAGCCACAATATTACGGCCAGCAGCCGCAATACGGCCAACCGGCCTATGGTCAACCGGCCTATGGCCGCCCGGTCTATGTGCAGCGCGGCTTCCCGCCGCAGCCGCCGCCCATCTACGGCCAGACCTATTCTCCGCAGCCCTATTACGGCCAGCCGGTTTACCGGCAGTGGTAAGGCGTCCGTTCACGGCCTGTTGAGCGCGCGACGCAGAGCCGTCGCAATGTCAGCGGCCAAAATGGAATAGCTTGGCGCGTCCGTGGTTCTCTTCCGCGGGCGCGTTTTTCATTGAAAGGATCACTGCCATGCCGGTCGTTCGTTTCCCCAGCTTTCGTTTCTTGGGCATAGTCTTGGGCCCTGTTTTGGGCCTTGCCGCCATTTCGAGCCTGCTCGCCGCTGCCGCCACACCTGCCGCCGCCGCGCTGATCATGCACAAGGATCTCACGCTCAGCGTCGCCAAGACGCTCGCCGAAGCCACGGTCGCCGCCTGCGCCGCCAAGGGCTATCCGGAATCGGCCGTCGTCGTCGACCGCGACGGCGAGACGATCGTCGAAATGCGCGGCGACGAGGCCGCGCCGCATACGATGGAGAATGCGCGGCGCAAGGCCTACACCGCGATGAGCTTCAAGCAGCCCACGGCGGATTACGCCAAGAAGCTGCTCGACCCCGCTTCAGTTGCACACCAGCAAGTCACGCTGCCGAACGTGATTGCCATTCCGGGCGGCCAGCCGATCAAAGTCGGCAATGAAGTCGTCGGTGGCGTCGGCGCCTCCGGCTCGCCGGGCTTCGACGACGATTGCGTGAATGCCGGCATGGCGGCGGTGAAGGATCAGTTGCAGTAACGCGAGTGTTGGGCGCGAAGCCTAACTCTGTTCAGCTTCGCGCCCGCAGCTAAGCGTCCGCTTGCCCGCTTCAGTTCGGCTTCTGGAATTTCAGCACGAAATTGTCGATCGGCACGTCTTTCTTGTAGCTCGGATAGTCCTTGGTATCGGTGCTGTTGCGCCAGAAATTGCCTTCGCCGACGAGCTTGAAGCCGGCCGCCTCGACTTCCTGCTTGAGCGTGTCCTCGTCGATGCGGTGCAACGTCTTGCCGACCGTCGTGCCTTGGCCGGGAAGCGCCGCGTGATCGGCGATGACGAGGAAGCCGCCGGGCTTGAGCGCTGCGAACATCGCCTTGTCCATCGCGGCGCGGTCGACGGTCATGTAGGTCGTGTCGTGGTAGAAGAAGAGAAACGTGATCATGTCGAGCGGCACGCTGGGCGGCGCCGGATCGTCGAACGGCCGCACATCGGCCGCGGCGTCTTTCATCGCCGGCGTCGCCAGCCGCGCGTCGAACGAGGCTTTCATCTTGTCGCTCGCGTCGGCCGGGTTCTGGCCGTAGACCATGCCGTTCGGCGCCACCGCCCGCGCCATCAGTTCGGTCGAATAGCCGCCGCCGGCGCCCATATCGAGCACTTTCATGCCCGGACGCGGGCCGGCGAATTGCAGGAACGGCAGCGGATCGCGCCTTTTGTCAGCCTGCCGGTCATTGTCGCTGCGGTCCGGCGCCGCAAGCAGCGCGGCATAATCGGGCGCCGCTTGCGCCTGCGCGCTGACGGCCGTGAAACCGCATGCGGCAAGCGCCATTGTGACAAAAGCCGTGGCGGCAAGCGTTGTGGCGGCGGCGAAGCGAATTCGTGCGTATGTTGCGATCATTCCATTCTCCCGGGCGTTTCCAAGTATCGACGCGTATTATGAACACCGTACGGCACACCGAATTCGCTGAATCCGCCTCCGGAATGCTGTGGAAACATTGGCGGAGCCGCTGTGGAAAAGCCACGAACAAGATGTTGATCGCGATGTGAACAGGTGGTCGTGTCTCAGTCTGAATTTCGAGGGTAGTCGCGTTTCCGACACAGTCTATAATTGCGCGAGCAAGGGGCACGCACCATGGCGGCATGGGTCAAATGCAAGAGTTCTGCAGACGAAAACCTTGTCATTTGGGTGAACTTGACCATCGCCCAGACGATGATCTGGGAAGGCTCCCGGGAGCGGACAGTCATCAGGTTCGGCGCCAGCGAGGACGACGCCGTTCATGTGTCGGAGCGGCCCGAAGAACTGATAAAGCGCGCTGGCGAGAGCGGAAATGGTTGATGCGGCTTTGCCAAAGCATCGCAGGTCCGTGAAGCCTGGGAAAGGCTGTCGATAACCTGTGAAATTCAAGCTGAGACACGAGCGAATATTTTTGCCGCCGGCGGAAATAGGGCGCTGGCGCGGGCCGCCCTGTGAATTGCGTGTAAAATTTCGAGAAGTGCCGACCATCCGATGAAATCCGAAACGCTCGGGGCCGCAGCCGATACCGTATTAGCGACGCTGATGACCGATGAACAATCGGCGCGGCGGGTTGCCGACCTGTTCGCCGAGAGCATTGCCGCGGACGAGATCGCCGTGAGCCTTGTCGATACTGGGCAAGAGGGGGGGCACGGCAATTGGCGCGTCACGGTGCATTTCGGCGCGCCTTCCGATGAAGCGGCGATGCGCGAACTCGCCGCCGTCGCCGCAGGACCGGAGGCCGGCAAGGCGCTGCGCTTCGAGACCATCGCCGTGAAGGATTGGGTCGGCGAAAGCCTTGCCGGACTGAAGCCGGTTTCGGCCGGCCGCTTCATCGTTCACGGCGCGCATGATCGCTCTGGCGTGGCGCGCAACCGCATCGGCATCGAGATCGAGGCGGCGCTCGCCTTCGGCACCGGCCATCACGGCACGACGCGAGGCTGTCTCTTTGCACTCGATCATATTTGGAAGTCGAGCGCGCAACGGCCGCGCCGGATCCTCGATGTCGGCACCGGCACCGGCGTTCTCGCCATCGCTGCCGCGCGCGCCTTGCGCCGGCACGTCTCTGCAACCGATATCGATGTCGCCTCGGTGCGCGTGGCGCGCGACAACGCCCGGCTCAATCGTGCCGGCAACTTCGTCACATTCATGCATGCCGACGGTGTCGCGGCGCCGGCGATCCTCGCTCGTGCACCCTACGATCTTGTCTTCGCCAATATCCTGCTCGGGCCGCTCAAGCATCTCGCTGTGCCGATTCGGCGTGTTCTTGCGCCCGGCGGCCGCGTCGTACTGTCCGGCATTTTGCACGCGCAAGCCAATGCCGCGCTCGCCGCCTATCGCCCGTTAAGGCTTGAACGCCGCATCGAGCTCGAGGGCTGGACGACGCTTCTGCTGCGCCGCGGCAGCGGCCGGATTGCTCGCCGCCGCCGTCACCCATAGATTGCTGCCATGTTCGAAGCTCATTTCCAATCGTTCGAGGATCGCAGCGAGCGCGGCGCAGCCGCGGAGCGGCTCGCGGCGCTGCGCGCGGAGCTCAAGCGGCGCGGCCTCGACGGCTTCATCGTGCCGCGCGCCGACCGCTACCAGAACGAATATGTACCGCCCTGCGCCGAGCGGCTCGCCTGGCTCACCGGCTTCACCGGCTCGGCCGGTCTCGCCATCGTGCTGGCCGACCGCGCCGTGATCTTCGTCGACGGCCGCTATCTGGTGCAGGTGCGCGACGAAGTGGATGCAGCGGCTTTCACGGTCGAGCATCTGGTCGAGCATCCGCCGGCGCAATGGATCGAAGCCAATCTGCCGGCCGGCGCGAAGCTCGGCTATTCGCCGTGGCTGCATACGGTCGACGGCGCCGAGCGGCTCGCCAAGGCCTGCGAAGCGGCGAAGGCGAGCCTCGTCGCGGTCGACGACAATCCGATCGACACCGGCTGGACCGACCGGCCGGCGCCGCCGCTCGGCGCGGTCGTGCTGCACGATCTGCGCTATGCCGGCGAAGAATCGGCGGCGAAGCTCGAGCGCGTCCACGCCGAGCTGGCGAAGACCGCGGCCGATGCGCTGGTCGTATCCGACCCGCAATCGGTGTCGTGGCTGTTCAACATCCGCGGCAATGACGTGCCGCACACGCCGGTGGTGCTCGCCTTCGCCATCGTGCCGAAGGACGGCCGGCCGGCGCTCTATGTCGATGCGCAAAAAGCTCGGCAACGATGTCCGGCACAGTCTCGAAGAGCTCGCCGACGCTGCGCGCCGACGACGATTTCGAGCGCGACCTCGCAGCGCTCGGCAAGAACAAGCGCGCGGTGCGGCTCGATCCCGGCATGTGCCCCGAGGCGATCGCGCGGCTCATCGCCGAGTAACGGCGGCAAGGTGATGCGCGGCGGCGATCCGATCACGCCGATGAAGGCGGTCAAGAACGCGGTCGAGATCGCCGGCGCCAAGGCGGCGCAATTGCGCGACGGCGTGGCGGTGACGCGCTTCCTCGCCTGGTTCGATCGCGAAGCGCCGCGCGGCAGCTTGACGGAGATCGACGCGGTGGAGGCGCTGGAAAGCTTTCGCCGCGACACCGGCGTGCTGAAGGATGTCTCGTTCCCGACCATCGCCGGCGCCGGGCCCGACGGCGCCATCGTGCATTACCGCGTCAGCCGCCGCAGCAACCGCCGCATCGCGCCGGGCGAACTGTTCCTGGTCGATTCCGGCGGCCAGTACGAGGACGGCACGACCGACATCACGCGCACGATCGCGGTCGGCGCGCCGAGCGCCGACATGCGCAAGAATTTCACCCTCGTGCTCAAGGGCCATATCGCCATCGCGCGCGCGATATTCCCGGACGGCACATCCGGCGCGCAGCTCGACACCTTGGCGCGGCAATTCCTGTGGCGCGACGGGCTCGATTTCGATCACGGCACCGGCCACGGCGTCGGCAGCTATCTTTCGGTGCACGAGGGGCCGGCGCGCATCTCCAAGCTCGGCAGCGCGGCGCTCAAGCGCGGCATGATCCTGTCCAACGAGCCCGGCTATTACCGCACCGGCGCCTACGGCATCCGCATCGAGAATCTGATTCTGGTCACCGAAGCCAAGCCGGTGGCGGATGCGGAAAGCCCGCTCAATGCGTTCGAGACGCTGACCTTGGCGCCGATCGACGCACGGCTGATCGAGCCTTCGCTGCATGACGCCCGAGGAAATCGCCTGGCTCGACGCCTATCACGCGCGCGTACGCGCGAGATCGCGCCGCTCCTCGATGCGCAAGCCCGGCATGGTTGATCGCGGCCACGGCGCCGCTCGCGAGCTAACCGCGCAACTGCGAGGAACGTCGCGGGCAAGCTCAACGAATGAGATTCGCCCATTCGTCTTCGGTGAGCACTGCAACGCCGAGTTTTTTCGCATCGGCGAGCTTTGAGCCGGCGCCGGGGCCGGCGACGACGTAATCCGTCTTCTTCGACACCGAGCCCGACACTTTGGCGCCGAGGCGTTCGGCGGATGCTTTCGCCTCGTCGCGCGTCATCTTTTCCAGCGTGCCGGTGAACACGACGGTCTTTCCCGCGATCGGCGAATTGCTGCGCGGCTTTTCGGCGTCGAGAATTTTCACCTGCGCCGCAAGCCGCTCGACGCGTTTGCGGTTGTGCGCCTCGCCGAAATATTCGTGCAGGCTCTCGATCACGGTATCGCCGATCTGATCGAGCGCATCCATTTCCTCCTTGGTCTCCTCGTCGCCCTTGGCGAGCTTGAGGCAGGCGTCATGGAAATCGCTCCAGGTGCCGTAGCCGCGCGCCAGCGCCACCGCCGTCGTTTCGCCGACATGGCGGATGCCGAGCGAGTAGATGAAACGCTCCAGCGAAATCTCGCGCCGCGCAGCGATGGCCGCGAACAGATTGCGCACCGAGGTCTCGCCGAAGCCTTCGACCTCTTCGAGCTTGATCTTCCCGTTGCGCGCTTCGAGCGTGAAAATATCGGCCGGCTCCCTGACCCATTCGCGCTCGTAGAACAATTCGATCTGCTTTTCGCCGAGCCCGTCGATATCGAAGGCGCGGCGCGACACGAAATGCTTGAGGTGCTCGATGGTCTGATAAGGGCAGGCGAACTCGCCGGTGCAATGGACGCGCGCACCCTCGGCGCCGCTGGCGATGATCTCGCGCACCACGTCGGTATGCAGCGGGCACGGGCATTTTTTCGGGAATTGATAGGGCTTGGCGCCGCGCGGGCGCTTGTCCTCGACGACGCCGAGCACCTGGGGAATGACATCGCCGGCGCGCTGGATCGTCACCGTGTCGCCGATGCGGACGTCGAGCCGTGCGATCTCCTCGGGATTGTGCAGCGTGGCGTTCTGCACCACGACGCCGCCGACCGTGACCGGCTCGAGCTTGGCGACCGGCGTGAGAGCGCCGGTGCGGCCGACCTGGATCTCGATATCCCTGACGACGGTCGTCGCCTTCTCGGCCGGGAATTTGTGCGCGATCGCCCAGCGCGGATTGCGCGACACGAAGCCGAGCCGCTCCTGCCAGTCGAGACGATCGACTTTGTAGACGACGCCGTCGATGTCGTAGTCGAGCGTCGCGCGTTGTGCCTCGATCTCGCGGTGAAATGCGAGCAGTTCCTCGACCGAGCGGCACATTTTGGTCAGCGGATTGGTCTTGAAGCCGCAGTGCTCGAACCAGTCGATCATGCCGGATTGGGTTTGCGCCGGCATGTCGCTCATCTCGCCCCAGCCATAGGCGAAAAAGCCGAGCGGCCGCGACGCCGTGATCGATGCGTCGAGCTGGCGCAACGAGCCGGCGGCGGTGTTGCGCGGATTGACGTAGAGCTGCTTGCCGGCTTCCGCCTGTTTGCGGTTGAGTTCGAGGAACGCCTTCTTGGTCATGTAGACTTCGCCGCGCACCTCGCACACCGCCGGAACGCTTTCGCCCTTGATAGCTTGTGCGGAATGTCCGCAAGCGTTTTGACGTTTGCGGTGACGTCCTCGCCCTCGGCGCCGTCGCCGCGCGTCGCGCCGGTGACCAGTTCGCCGTCCTCGTAGCGCAACGACATCGACAGGCCGTCGATCTTCGGCTCGGCGGAGAACGCGATCTCCTCGTCGTCGGGCAGGCGCAGAAAGCGCCGAATGCGGCCGACAAAATCGACGACGTCCTGTTCGGCAAACGCATTGTCGAGCGACAGCATCGGCACCGCGTGCCGCACCTTGGCAAAGCGCGCCGAAGGCGCCGCGCCGACGCGCTGGGTCAGGCTGTCGAGCGTGCGCAGACTGCGGGAAGCGCGCCTCGATCGCGCCGTAGCGCTGGCGCAGCTCGTCGTATTCGGCGTCGGAGACGGTCGGCGCGTCGTTTCTGATAATAGCGCCGGTCGTGCTCGGCGATTTCCGCGGCCAGCCGCGCATGCTCGGCCTTGGCCTGTTTCTCGGAAAGGTCTTCGACGGACGGTTCGGACTTCTGGCGACGGGCCATCATTCATCTCAACTCGTCAGCCCGCCGCGCGGATCAGGCGCTCGGCGGCGGCGCGGGCTTCGGCGGTGATTTCGGCGCCGGCGAGCATGCGGGCGATCTCCTCGCGGCGGCGCTCGGCTTCGAGTTCGGCCACGCGCGTCGCGACCCGCTTGCCTTTGGCGAGCGCGTCCTTGGTGATGAGATAGTGCCGGTCGGCGCGCGCCGCCACCTGCGGCGCGTGAGTGACCGCGATCACCTGCACGCCGGAGGCAAGGCGCGCCAGCCGCACGCCGATCGCATCCGCAACGGCGCCGCCGACGCCGGTGTCGATCTCGTCGAAGATCAACGTCGGCGCCGAGCCGCGGTCGGCCAGCACGACCTTGAGCGCGAGCAGGAAGCGGGCGAGCTCGCCGCCGGAGGCGACCTTCATCAGCGGTCCCGGCCGCGTGCCGGGATTGGTGCGCACCCAGAATTCGATGCGGTCGAGGCCGTCCGGTCCCTCGCTCTCGCTTTCGATCTGCGTCGATGAATTGCGCGCGCTCGAGCTTGAGCGGCTTTAGTTCGGCATTGACCGCCTTGTCGAGCTTTTGCGCCGCACGGCGGCGCGCAGCCGACAGCGCCTCGGCCGCCGCGCGGTAGCGCGCGGCAGCCTCCTGCGCCTCCTGCTCCAGCGCGGCGAGCCGCTCGGCGCCGGCATCGATCAGCGCCAGATCGCCTTCATAGCGTTGCGCGAGCGCGGCGAGCTCATCGACCGGCACGTTATATTTGCGCCCGGCGGCGCGCAGCGCGAACAGGCGCTCCTCGATGCGCTCGAGCTCATTGCGGATCGTAATCGGCGACGCGCAGCGCGTGCTCGAGATGCGGGCGCGCCTCGTCGAGCGCGATTCAGCGCGGCATCGATCGCCTTCACCACCGGCTCGATCAGCGCCGGCGCCTGCGCCGCGCGGCGTTCCAGCCGGCGCACCGCGGTCGCAAGCGGCGGCACCGGCGATTTCGGTCCGGTAACGGCTGTCGTGCGTCGCGCGCAAATCCTCGGCGATTTTCTCCGCCTGCATCATGGCGGCGCGGCGGTCGGCGAGCGCGGTTTCCTCGCCGTGTTGCGGCGCCAGCCGGCCGAGCTCCTCGACGGCGTGGCGCAGCCATTCGGCCTCGCGCGCGGCGCGCTCGACGTCGGCGCGATGGTCGGCGACGGCGGCCTCCTTGCGTTCGGCGCTCGGTCCACAGTCGCGTCACTTCGGCGGCGTCGTCCTCGATGCCGCCATAGGCGTCGAGCAGCGCGCGATGGGTCGCGGCGTCGACGAAGGCGCGGTCGTCGTGCTGGCCGTGAATTTCGACCAAGGCCGCGCCGAGCGCGCGCAGCACCTGCACGCTGACCGGCTGATCGTTGATGAAGGCGCGGGTGCGGCCGTCGGCGAATTGCACGCGGCGCACGATCAATTCGTCTTCGCGTCGCCGAGATCGTTCTCGGCCAGCACGCGCCGCGCCGGATGCTTCTTGGCAAGATCGAAGGCGGCAATCACCTGGCCCTGCTCGGCGCCTTCGCGCACCAGCGCCGCGTCGCCGCGGGCGCCGAGCGCCAGCGCGAAGGCGTCGAGCAGGATCGATTTGCCGGCGCCGGTCTCGCCGGTCAGCGCGGCAAGACCGGATGCCGAAATCGATATCCAGCCGATCGATCAGAACGATGTCGCGGATAGAAAGGCGAGCCAGCATGGCGGGTATATTGTGACGGGAACTGGGCGTTGAAAGCGATTTTCGAAAATCGCGCTGCCGGATATTACCGATTCCCGGCGCTCGCGTCAGTCATCCTTGGCCCGCCGGCGGCGGTACCGCGGACGTAGGTGCCGTTGAGGGCGCTGCCGGCGCAGGCGCTGCTGCCGCAGGTGGCGCGGGCGCAGGTGCCGCGGGCCTAGGTGCCGCAGGCGTCAGCGAGAAGGCGCGGCTGATCCAGGACTCCTTGTTCTCGTTTGGCTCGCCGGCCCGAGTTCTTAACGAGCTTGTAGGCGTCCTTGTACCAGGGGCTGTCCGGGAAATTGTGCCCGAGCACGGCGGCCGCGGTCTGCGCCTCGTCCATGATGCCGAGCGCGATATAGGCTTCGGTCAGGCGCTCCAGCGCTTCCTCGACCTCGCGCGTAGTCTGATATTGCGTCACCACCACCTTGAACCGGTTGATGGCGCCGATGAAGTCGCGCTTGTTCATGTAGATAGCGGCCGACCTCCATCTCCTTGCCGGCGAGCTGATCGCGCGCCATGTCGATCTTCTTCTTGGCGTTGATCGCGTATTCGCTGTCCGGATATTTGCGCATCACCTCTTGCAGCGCGTCGATCGCCTTGTCGGCGCGGCCCTGATCGCGCGTGACGTCGAGAATCTGATCGTAATAGGAAGCGCCGATCAGATATTGCGCATAGGCGGCGTCGGGGCTGCCGGGATGCAGCGTCACGTAGCGCTTCGCCGAGTTGACGCAGATCCTCGTATCTTCTGCGCCTGATAATAGGAGTAGGCCGACATCAGCAGCGCCTTGCGCGCCCAGTCCGAATACGGATTCTCGCGGTCGACCTCGTCGAATTTCTTCGCCGCGTCCTGGTAGTCCTGCTTGTTGTTGAGGAGATAAAGGCCCTCATTGTAGAGCTTGTCGGCCGGACTGTCGGGAACGTAATCTTCTTCCTTGCTGCAGCCCACAAGCGGCGCGGCCAGCAGTACGAGCGCCAGGCCAACAGCCAGCGCGCACAGCCTCAACCGGATCGCGACGATCCTCGCAACGCACATCATGAGCGTAATTTACGTCCCCTCGGCACGTTCGTTTCGCGCCAGCCCCTTGGTAAAGCCCCGGTCAGGCCCACCATCCGCGCGAGTGCACCGTAGCCCTATGACAATGCAGCAATTATGGCCGACAATCGGCCGGGATTAAGGCGCAAAAGCCAGGAAAAGTTAAGACGGGACGCCAAGCTGTCGCGGTAGGCGCCTAGGAAACGTCCGGGCCATAGGCCGCGGCCGCGAAACCCGCCGCCAGATCGGCATGGCCGCGCGGGGCGGCGAGCCTCGGGCATCTCGACATAGGCCCAAGCGCTGCGATCGGCCATCAGCGCGGTGACCACCGCATGATTGAGCTTGTGGCCGCCGCGCACCGACCGATAGGCGCCGATCAGCGGCGCGCCGGCGAGCGCCAGGTCGCCGATGGCGTCGACCGCCTTGTGGCGAACGAACTCGTCGGGGAAGCGCACGCCTTCCGCATTGAGGACGCGGTCTTCCGCGACGACGACGGTATTCTCGAAGGAGGCGCCGAGCGCATAGCCCGCGCTCCACAGCTTGGAGACGTCGCGCATGAAGCCGAAGGTCCGCGCCCGCGCCAGATCGCGGCGGAACGCATCCGGCTCGATGTCGATCGCAAAGGTCTGCCGGCCGATCAGCGGATGATCGAATTCGATTTCGGTCTCGAGGCGCAAGCCGCGCGCATGCGGCCGCAATTCGCCGTAGCATCTCGCCTTTGCTGACCCGCACCGGCTTGAGCACCTTGATGTAGCGGCGCGGCGCCGGGAGCGCGACGATGCCGGCTTGATCGATCGCGGTCGACGAACGGCGGCGGCGCTGCCGTCCATGATCGGGACTTCGGGACCGTCGACCTCGACGACCGCGTTGTCGACGCCGAGGCCGTAAAGCGCGGCGAGCACGTGTTCGGTGGTGGATACCGCCGGGCCGTTTTGGTCGCCGAGCACGGTGGCGAATTCGGTCGCGGTCACGGAACGGAAATTGGCGGGGAGCTCGCGATCCGGCTGGCCGCCGTTGCCGCAGCGCAAAAACACGATGCCGGTATTCGCTTCGGCGGGATGCAATGTGAGATTGGCGGGAGAGCCGGAATGAACGCCGATGCCGGTTACGGTGACATGATCGCGCAGGGTCGTCTGCCTGCCGGCTTGCATGCTCCGCGTCATGCGTTCGTCCCACACCCTTACGGCCAAACTCGCGGACGAACCCGCCCGGACAATTGTGGCCATCCCACCTTGAGGGAACGCAATAGATTGCAGCAACCCAGAATGCATGTTGGAGTTGGTCGGTGCGGTCGCCAAACGTTCAGTCCCGATACACGTTCAGTCCTGAAAAACGTCCAGTCCCGCTAAAACCCCGATCCCCAAAACTCCCCCTACGACGCGTAAACCTTACTTGCGCTGCAGCAATAGGCCAATTCACGCTTTCTTACCGACTGTTACCTTTTTCTGGCCGCACTCTGGTCGGCTTGCTGCCCCAAAATCGCACAACTGCGAAGACCCGCGGCCAGCGCAAAAACAAATCCACCCCGGCGCGGGTTTCTGCGCCGGGGCGGATCGTTCGGATTTCTTGAGAAAGCTTATTCTTACCACATACTTAACAGAGGCCCTGTGTTTGCCGGGTAGCGGCCGAAGCCGCTTCTTTGCACGCCTTCGCGGTTCCGAAATCTAGTTCGCCTGCCGGCGCAGGAAGGCCGGGATGTCGAGCTGATCCTCTTCACCGGGTTATGCACAGGGGCCTGCCGGCCGTGCTGGTCCAGCCCTTGATGTTGCCCTTGAGGCCCTTGAGGCGCCGGCCGCTTGGCATATTCCGATACCGGCTGTTCATGACGGGATTCGTGGCGCGGCTCTGGCGGGCGCGGCATCGCGGCGGGACGCCGCTCCGCCGGCATCGGCGCCGCCGCCCGCGGGGCTGGTGCTGGCGCCGGCTCATCCTGCTCGCGGCGGCCGAGCCCAACCGCGGCCAAGCGCTGCAACAGCGACAGGCGCCGCTTCTCCGGATGATGCTCTTCCGGCATCTCGCCGCGCCGGGCGCGGATTTCGTTCTGCGCCGGGACCGGCAGTTCATCGATCCGCGGCATGCGCGGCGCGCGCATCGGCACGCGCTCCGCCTGCGGCGGAATGAACGAGCGCGGCTCCTCGGCCGGGAGTTGCGGCTCGGCTTCGCGCGCCGCCGGATCGATGAACAGCGAGGGCTTTGGCGCGAGCGGGCGGATGGTGATGTCCTCGACGGCGGCGGCGATCGCCGCCTTGGCCGCGGATTCGATCGAGGCGTTCAAGCTTGCGGGAGCAGCGGCTGGGCTCATCGCAGGATTCATGGGAGGCGCCGTGACCTGGCCCATGGCCTGCGCCGTCATTTGCATCGGCGCCGGAGCCGGCGCCACGCTCGGCGCAGGTGCCTGAGCTGCGGCTGCCGGCCGGGTCGCTTCGGTGATGCGCTCGGCGATGCGCTGGTTGTCGGCGCGCATGCGTTGCGCCAGATCGGCGAGCCGCGAATCCGAAGTGGAGGCGTGCGCCGCCGGCGCTGCGATCGGCGTCGAGTGCGTCGTATGCGTCACCGCCGGGCGCTGCTGCGCCATCTGGTGCGCCATGGCCTGGTCGATGCCGGTCGCCACGACCGAGACGCGGATGATGCCATCGAGGCTTTCGTCGAACGTGGCGCCGACGATGATGTTGGCGTCCTGATCGACTTCCTCGCGGATGCGGGTCGCCGCTTCGTCGACCTCGTAAAGCGTGAGATCGCGGCCGCCGGTGATGGAGATCAGCAAGCCCTTGGCGCCCTTCATCGAGGCGTCGTCGATCAGCGGATTGGAGATCGCGGCTTCGGCGGCCGTCAGCGCGCGCTTGTCGCCTTCCGCCTCGCCGGTGCCCATCATCGCCTTGCCCATTTCGCGCATCACGGCGCGGACGTCGGCGAAGTCGAGATTGATGAGGCCTTCCTTGACCATCAGGTCGGTGATGCAGGCGACGCCCGAATAGAGCACCTGATCGGCCATCGCGAAGGCGTCGGCGAATGTGGTCTTCTCGTTCGCCACGCGGAACAGATTCTGATTCGGGATGATGAGCAGCGTGTCGACGCATTTCTGCAGTTCGGTAATGCCGCCGTCGGCGATGCGCATGCGGCGCTGGCCTTCGAAATGGAACGGCTTGGTGACGACGCCGACGGTGAGAATGCCGAGTTCGCGGCGCGGTCTTGGCGATCACCGGCGCGGCGCCGGTTCCGGTGCCGCCGCCCATGCCCGCGGTGACGAACACCATGTGCGCGCCGGAGAGGTGATCGCGGATCTCGTCGATCACCTCTTCGGCGGCGGCGCGGCCGACATCGGGCTGCGAGCCGGCGCCGAGCCCCTCGGTCACCTGCACGCCCATCTGGATGATGCGCTCGGCCTTCGACATGGTGAGCGCCTGGGCATCGGTATTGGCGACGACGAAATCGACGCCCTGCAGGCCGGCGGTGATCATGTTGTTGACGGCATTGCCGCCGGCGCCGCCGACACCGAACACGGTGATGCGCGGCTTCAGCTCACGGATGTCGGGAATTTTCAGATTGATCGTCATGATTGCCTCTTTTTCGTGCGCGGGCGCTATCCACGCCCGGCCCGGTGCCGGTCCGCCACCGGCCGCTGCGAATGTTCGCGTGACTTCGCATCTGTGGGCCATCAGAAACTCTCGCGAAGCCATTGTCCGACGCGGGCGAAGTAGCCGCCCGTGCCAGTCATCAGTTGCCGCTTGCGCCGCGGCTTCGAAATGTTCGAGATGCGCCGCTTGCGGGTAAACGAGGAGGCCGGCCGCCACGGCAAAAGCCGCGCCCTTTGGCCGCGTCCGGCACGCCGGCAATGCCGAGCGGCCGGCCGATGCGCACCGGCCGGCCGAGAATGCGCGAGGCCGAGTTCCGGCAGTCCGGTCAGCTGGCTTGCGCCGCCGGTGAGGATGACGCGGCCGCGCGCTTCGGCGCGCGAACGGCGAGATTCGCCAGCCGGTCGCGCACCATTTCCAGAATTTCCTCGACGCGCGGCTTGATGATGTGCACCAGCGCTCGCGCGGGATACGAATTGCGCCTGCTCGCGCTCGTCGTCGCTCATCGGCGGCACCGTGATCATGTCGCGCTCGTCCGACCCACCGCTCAGCACACTGCCATAAAGCGTCTTGATTCGCTCGGCGTCGGCGACGCGTGGCGTTGAGGCCGCGCGCGATGTCCATAGTGACGTGATGGCCGCCCAGCGCGAAACCGTCCGACATGAACGAAGCGGCCGCCCAGGAAGACCGCCATCGTCGTCGTGCCGGCGCCCATATCGACCACGGCGGCGCCGAGATCGGCCTCGTCGTCGGCCAGAACCGAAAGGCCGGCGACATAGGGGCTCGCCGACCATGGCCTCGACGTCGAGATGGCAGCGCTCGACCGCGAGCATCAGATTGCGCGCCGCGGCGACGTCGGTGGTGGCGACATGCATGTCGACGCCGAATCGCGGCGGCCGAGCATGCCGCGCGGATCGCGGATGCCGTTCGCCGCCGTCGATCGAGTAGCCGATCGGCAGCGAATGCAGGACGGCGCGGCCGTCGCGCAGCGAATGCCGGCTGCCGGCGGCGAGCACCCGGGCGATATCGCCTTCGGACACCGCTGGAACCGACGATTTCGATCTCGGCGGCGAACAGTTCGCTGGCGAGCCGTCCGGCCGAGACCGACAGCACCACCGACTCGATTTCGACCGACGCCATGCGTTCGGCGCCGTCGACGGCCTGGCGGATCGCTTCCTCGGCCTGGCCGAGATTGACGACGCCGCCGGCCTTCATGCCGCGCGCCACGGTGTGGCCGAAGCCGACCACCTCGATGCGCATGGCTGCGGCGGGTCAGCACCTGCTGCGGCGCGTGCGGCCGCAGCCGCGCGATCAGGCAGGCGACCTTGCTCGAACCGACATCGAGCGCGGCGACCAGAGCGCTGCGCCGCGGCGAGATCGGCTTCATCTTGGGCGTCAGGCCGTAATGGAGGGCGCTCATGCGTCGCCTCCCTTTTTCTTCTTCGCTTGTCCTTGAGCGCGTTCGTCGCGGGCCTGCGCCGCGGCATCCGACAGCCGCACGGTGACGCGATCCGGCAGCCGCAGATCGACCATCGTGATGTCGCGCGACAGGAGCTTCTTGTCGCGGTCGAGCGCGACCAGCCGGTCGAGCGCGCCGCTCGACATTGGTTTCCGGCAGCCGCACGTCGATGCCGTTGGTCGAGCCGCAGGTTCCAGCGCCGCTCGGCGACCAGAATCGAGGCGCGCAGCACGGAGCGGATATCCGGGATAGCGATCGAGAATGGCGAGGAAATCCTTGGCCTGCCGCTCGGCGCCGTTGCCGACCACGAGCGGCAGGCCGCGATAGCGATCCTCGACAAACGGTTCGAGCACCGTGCCGTCGGCGGCGATGACGCTGACGCGGCCGTCCTTCTGCCAGAGCGCGAAGGCCTGGCGCTCGGTGATCGTGATCTGCAGCCGGTCCGGATAGAGCTTGAGCACGGCCGCGTCGGCGATCCAGGGATTGGCCATCAGCCGCTCGCGCGCCGCGTCGGCATCGAGGAACAACAGCGAGGCGTGGCCGGTCACGCCGGCGGTGGTCAGAATCTCCTCGCGGCTGACTTCCTTCTGGCCGGAGAGCGAGATGGCGGCGATGCGGAAGCCGAGCGAATTGGCGGCCTGAGTCGCGGGCATCCTTCAGCCAGTCGACGACGTCGGGGACGTGCTGGCCGCGTGACCGCGCCGTAGCCGAGGCGCCGCGCGAGGAGCAGCACCGATGGCGGCGACGCCGAAGCCGCGCGGCAGGCGTTGCACAAAGCGCGAGGCCTTGCGGCTCGCGTCGCGAAAACCATGCGGCAAGGCCGGCCGTGTGCTCATCCGCGTGAACATGCGCGCGCGGCATAGGTCAGGCTCGCGCTCGTCAAATGGCGCGCCGATCTGATCCGCATCCGCTGGCCCCGACCGCGTCAGCGGTTGGTCGAGGCGTCCTCCACCATCCATCGCACCAGCTCATCGAAGGTGATGCCCGCGTAGGCAGCAAGCTCGGGCACGAGCGAGGTCTCGGTCATGCCCGGCTGTGTATTGACCTCAAGACAGACCAGCTCCCCACGTTCCCCGATCGTCGTAGCGAAAGTCCGCGCGGCTCACGCCGCGGCAGCCAAGCGCGTTGTGGGCAGCCAGAGCCAGTCTTCGGACCTCCTGGTAAACATTTGGTAAAATTGGCGCCGGCAGCAGGTGCTTGGAGCCGCCGGCGGCGTATTTCGCCTCGTAATCGTAGAACCGGGTCGTCGGCACGATCTCGATGACGTCGAGCGCCCGGTCGCCCATCACGGCGCAGGTCAGTTCCTTGCCCGGGATGTAGCGCTCGACCATGCACCTTGTCGCCGAACGCCCAGTCGTCGCGGTAAAGCTCCTGCGGCGGATGCGGATGCTCCTCGGTGACGATGAAGACGCCGACGCTCGAGCCTTCCGCCATCGGCTTGATGACGTAGGGCGGCGGCATGAGGTGCGCCTTGGCCGCCTCGAACCGCGACACCACCAGATCCTCGGCGACCGGCACGCCGGCGGCGCGGAACATCGCCTTGGCGTAGTCCTTCTGCATGGCGACGCGCCGAGGCCAGCACGCCGGAATGGCGTGTAGGGAATGCCGAGAATTTCCAGCACGCCCTGCAGCGTGCCGTCCTCGCCGGGCCGGCCGTGCAGCACGTTGAGCGCGACGTCGGGCTTGGCCGCGGTCAGCACCGCGGCGATATCGCGGCCGACATCGATCGGGGTAACGCGGTAGCCGAGGCGCGTCAGCGCCGTCGGCGCAGGCCTTGCCCGAGCGCAGCGAGACTTCGCGCTCCGCCGACCAGCCTCCCATCAGAACGGCGACGTGCTTGGTCATTATCGAAGCCACACGGTGACGGTCACAATCCAGCCACTTGGCTGCCAAGGCGCTGATTCGCAGGAAATACCAATAGAATCGACAATTGCTGAAAGGTCGAGAGTTCAAAGCGTGATCGCAAAAAGGCGATCACCGGTTTTTGGAACAGACCCGATGCAAGCAGGCTCTTATGCAGATATGCCGATCCGCTTGATCTCCCATTCGAGTTCGACGCCGGAGTTTTCCTGCACGCGCCGCCGCACGGTCTCGCCCAGCGTCTCGATGTCGGCGGCGGTGGCGTTGCCGAGATTGATCAGAAAATTGCAGTGCATTTCGGAGACCTGCGCATCGCCCTGGCGCAACCCGCGGCAGCCGGCGGCGTCGATCAGCTGCCAGGCTTTGTGGCCCGGCGGATTTTTGAAGGTCGAACCGCCGGTGCGGCTCTTGATCGGCTGCGTCGCTTCGCGCGAATAGGTGATCTTGTCCATCTCGGCGGCGATGACGGCCGGGTCGCCGCGTTCGCCGGCGAACAGCGCCTGCGTGAAAATATAATCGTCCGGCGCGCCGCAATGGCGATAGGTGTAATGCATGTCGGCGTTGCTCAAGACGTGAATGCGGCCTTGGCGATCGACGGCGC
The DNA here is from genome assembly GCA_963761185.1 of uncultured Alphaproteobacteria bacterium. GTDB lineage: Bacteria > Pseudomonadota > Alphaproteobacteria > Rhizobiales > Xanthobacteraceae > BOG-931. Next base: position 110,236 of record CAVXFY010000009.1, on the reverse strand, counting down.
GCGCCTCGATCAGCGCGTCCTTGGTCTCGCGTCCATAAGCGCCGCCATTCATGCGCAGCGCGCCGCCGATGCCGCCGGGAATGCCGCGCAGGAACGACAGTCCGGCAATGCCGGCTTCCTGCGCCGCGCGCGCCACTCTTACGTCGGGCACCGCGGTGCCGGCGCGAATGTGCACGCCTTCGACGCTGATGTCGCTGAAGCCGCGGCCGAGCCGGATGACGACGCCAGCAATGCCGCCGTCGCGCACGATCAGATTGGAGCCGAGCCCGATGACGGTGACCGGAATCTCGGCGGGAAGATTTGCCAGGAAATAAGCCAGATCGGCTTCGTCCTCCGGCATGAACAAAAGCTGCGCCGGGCCGCCGACGCGAAACCAGGTCAGTTCCGCCAGCGACTGATTGGCGAGCAGCCGGCCGCGCAGGTCCGGCATGGTCTTTTTGAGAGCCGGAACGAGATCGGGAAACGCCATCAAACGCCCCATCAAACCGCCAATCAGACGACAATCAAACGCTTTGGGGCCCGGCCAATTCGCCCGGCAGCGCATAGGCCCATTGCGTGATCGAACCGGCGCCGAGACAGACCACGTAATCGCCCGGCTGCGCCATGCCTTCGACCAGCGAGGCCAATTGCTCGGGACTGTCGAGCGCCATCACCTGACGGTGGCCGTGCTTGCGCAAGCCCTGCACCAGCGCGTCGCGGTCGACGCCTTCGATCGGCGCTTCGCCGGCCGGATAGACATGCGCGACAATGACCGCGTCGGCGTCGTTGAAGCAGGTGCAGAACTGCTCGAACAAAGCGGCGAGCCGCGTATAGCGATGCGGCTGCACCACGGCGATCACCTGGCCCTTGGTCGATTCGCGCGCCGCCTTGAGCACGGCCGCGATCTCGACCGGATGATGGCCGTAATCGTCGATGATGGTGACGCCGTTCCACATGCCGGTGCGGGTGAAGCGCCGCCGCACGCCGCCGAATTTGGCGAGCGCGTTGCGGATCGCGTCGTCGTCGACGCCGAGCTCATGCGCGACCGCGACCGCCGCGGTGGCGTTGAGCGCGTTGTGCCGGCCGGGCATCGGCAGCGCGATGTTCTTGATCTCGTGCGGCTCCTGCCCGGCGCGTCGCGTGAACACAACCGTGAACAGCGAGGTGCCGCCGGCATGCGAGACATCGACCAGCCGCACATCGGCCTGCGGATTCTCGCCGTAGGTGATGATGCGGTGATCCTCGATGCGGCCGACGAGCTTCTGCACGACCGGATGATCGGTGCACATCACCGAGAAGCCGTAGAACGGCACGTTCTCGACGAAGGCGCGGAACGCTTCCTGCACCGCCTCGAAGGTCTTGAAGTGATCGAGATGCTCGGGATCGACATTGGTGACGATGGCGATGTCGGCCGGCAGTTTGAGAAACGTGCCGTCGGATTCGTCGGCCTCGACCACCATCCAGTCGCCGGCGCCGAGCCGCGCATTGGTGCCGTAGGCGTTGATGATGCCGCCATTGATCACGGTCGGGTCGAAGCCGCCGGCATCGAGCAGCGCCGCCACCATCGAGGTGGTCGTGGTCTTGCCGTGGGTGCCGGCGATGGCGACGCAGCTTTTCAGCCGCATCAGTTCGGCCAGCATTTCGGCGCGGCGCACCACCGGCAGGCGTTGCGCGCGCGCGGCGACCAGTTCGGGATTGTCGGGCTTGATGGCCGAGGAGACGACGACGACGCGCGCGCCGTCCAGATTATCGGCGGCGTGGCCGATCGCGACCTTCACGCCCTTGTCGCGCAGCCGTTTGACGTTGGCGCTGTCGGCCTGGTCGGAGCCCTGCACGGCATAGCCGAGATTCACCAGCACCTCGGCGATGCCGCTCATGCCGATGCCGCCGATGCCGACGAAATGCACCGGGCCGATGTCGCGCGGCAATTTCATTTGGACTCCCTGGTAGCGCGGTACCCAGCCCCATGCCAGGCATTCCTTACCCTTATCAAAGACATGGAACCCTTATCAAAGACATGGAAGGCCGGGACAAGCCCGGCGCTAGCCGATGGATAATGCTGAAATTACGGCTTCGCGGCCAGTCCCGCCACCTTGAGCACGAGGTCGGCCAGCCGCTCGGCGGCATCGAGCCGGCCCACCGCTTGCGCGGCAGCCGCCATGGCCACGAGCCGTTGCGGCTTCCCCGCTAAGACCGCGATCTCGTTCCCCAGCCGCTGCGGGGTGAAGTCGTCCTGCTCGAGCCGCAACGCGCCGCCGGCATGTTCGAGCACGCCGGCATTGGCGAACTGGTCCTGATCGAGCGCGTGCGGCAGCGGCACCAGGATCGACGGCCGGCCGATCGCGGCGAGTTCGGCGACGGTGGACGCGCCGGAGCGCGAGATCACGAGATGGCTCGCCGCCATGCGCGCCGGCAGGTCGGAGAAGAACGGCGCGATTTCGGCGTTGACCGAGAGGTTGGCGTAGGCGCTGCGGACGCGGCCCAGATCCTCCTCGCGCGCCTGCTGGACGATGGCGAGCCGCGCGCGCAGCCCGGCATCGAGCCGGCCGATCGCGGCGGGCACGACATCGGCCATGATGCGCGCGCCCTGGCTGCCGCCGAAGACGAGAAGGCGCAGCGGATCGCCGGGCGCGGGGTAGGGCACAGCCGCCGCCGCGATCACCGCCGGCCGCACCGGATTGCCGGTCAAGGTCGCCTTGGCCGCCAAGCCCGGCGCGTCGGCGAAGACGTCGGGGAAGGTCGTGGCGATCGCGGTGACGCGCGGCGCCAGCAGTCGGTTGGCGCGGCCGATGACGGCGTTGGCATCGTGGATCAGGCTCGGCACGCGGCGCCACACCGCGGCGAGCACCGGCGGAATCGTCGGATAGCCGCCGAAGCCGATCACCGCCGCGGGTCTCAGTCGGCCGATCAATTTGCGCGCCTGGTTGAAACCGACGGCGAGTGATCCGAGCGTTCTGGCGACGGCGATCGGGTTGCGCGCCGCAACGTCGCGCTCGATACGATGTGAACCGTGTCATCGGCGAAAGCGCCGCCGAAACGCGCGGCGCGCCGATCCGTCGCGAGATGAACCGCGATGCCGCGCTTGCCGAGGGCGGCGGCCAGCGCTTCGGCGGGAAACAAATGGCCGCCGGTGCCGCCGGCGGCAACCAGCACCGGCGCCGCCGCGTCCATTACGCCGCGCTCACGAATTTGGCGTCCAAGGATTGGCCGCTCATGGCGAGCAGATTATCGCCTTTGAGCTTGGCGCGCGGCCGCTCGCGCGTCAGCGCCACCAGCATGCCCATGCCGTAAGCGAGCGAGATCAGCGACGAGCCGCCATAGGAAATGAACGGCAAGGTCATTCCCTTGGCCGGCATCAGATGCAGATTGACCGCCATATTGATGGTCGATTGCAGCCCGAACAGGATCGCGAGCCCGGCCGCGGCAAAGCGGATGAACGGATCGTCGGTGCGCATCGCCTTGACCAGCGCGCGGATGACAATGAAGGCAAACAACGCGACCAGAATGAGGCAGAGCACGACGCCGAATTCCTCCGCCGCCACCGCGAAGACGAAATCGGTGTGGCCTTCCGGCAGGATGCGCTTGATCGTGCCTTCGCCCGGCCCGCGGCCGAACCAGCCGCCGCGCAGGAACGATTCGGTGGCGATATCGATATTGAAGGTGTCGCCGGAGGCCGGATCGAGGAAGCGGTTGATGCGCTGGGCGACGTGCGGAACGGTGAAGAACGCCGTCATCAGGCCGACGCCGGCGGTGGCGGCGAGCCCGAGCACCCAGATGAAGCGCATGCCGGCCATGTAGAACAGCGCGCCCCAGACCAGCGAGACCAGCATGGTCTGGCCGAAGTCGGGCTGCATCACCAACAGCGCGACGACGACGACCAGCAGCACCAGCGCGAGCGAATTGGCCGGCATTTCCGGCCGCGCCGCGGTCTCGCCGAACAGCCAGGCGATCAGGACGACGAAAGCCGGCTTGAGGAATTCCGACGGCTGGATGTTGACGCCGAGGATGACCAGCCAGCGCCGCGCGCCCTTGATCTCGGCGCCGAAATAGGGCGTCGCCGCCACCAGGACGAGGCTGACGACGAAAACCACCAGCGCCACTTTGCGGATATCGCGCGGCGACAAAAACGAGGTCGCGATCAGCACCGCGGCGGCCGGAATGAGAAACAGCACCTGGCGGTTGACGAAATGGAACGGGTCGAGCCCGATGCGGGCCGCGACCGGCGGGCTCGCGGCGAGGCAGAGCACGATGCCGGCCAGCATCAGCGCGCCGAGCGCCGCCAGGGTCAGCCGGTCGACCGTCCACCACCATTCGGAAAACGGCGTAGGTTGCGCGCGCGAAGCCATCACGTCCCCGGGCAAGGTCCCCGGCCTAGTGGTGACATCGGGATGGTTTCAAGGGGATTAAGATTCGAGGGTTATTCGCGGTTCGCCGGCCTACAACACCGTGCTGCCGCCATTGAAACAATTGAGAGTTTTTCCATCTAATGGTAACGTCCAAACGCACCACCACCCCCGCCGCGATGCATCTTGGTCGTGGTGGCTCCTGTCTCCTCCATACGAGCGGAGGCGGCGCTAGTGGGGGTCGTTATCTCCCACCATTCGGGCCACGGGGGTCGACTCCCCGTGGCCCAAACTTTTTCACTCTGCGGCCTTCGGTAATTCGCCGCTCCACGTTTCTGCCAATTCGTCATCGTCGTCGCTATCAGATACGGCGGATGTATTCTTAGTTGCATAGCCGTGCCGATTACTTACGCTCTCGGGCACGTTCGCAGCGCGAGCTATCCGAAGCCAATGTTGACGAAAGAGATTGCCTGAATATGGGAGGCCGGTGTCATCGTTGACGATGATCGCACCTTCCGAAGGCAATCCGGCAATCGATCCGTATCTGCCGATAAATTCTTCCATGACCATTCGTGCGTTTTTCCGCAGATCGAAATCAATTGGCTTCAAAATCCTGCCCGCAGAATGGCGCAGAATTCCATCGGGATTGATGTCCTCCCAACGGAAACCGCGTATCCATTTCTGGTTTTCGGAGATTATTGGCTTCGATGTTGCGACCTCTGACTGGTCGCTTTCGTGCGCGGGCATCCATTCGCCGATTACGTCTCGTACGAGAAACGGTGCGTCGAACAAGAAAGCCTGAGCTAGCGCCATAGAGGGCCAGTCAATCATATGAGCCTCGCGGCGAATCGCGATGGCTTCTTCCGCTGTTATCAAGCGGGTGCCGTTTTTCGGCTTTTGGCCCTTCAAGCCCATTTGCTCGCGTAGATCGCGAAGAAGGAAAGACAGGTGCACGCATGCGCTGTCTTGGAGGACCTTTCCGCCGTAATTGAACAGCGTGCGGAGCTGGCCAATAAGCGCTTCCGCTATCGCTCTGCCATCACCACCCCGGCCCTTTGCTGCCCCGCGGTTGATAGCGTTTTCGTAAAAGCGAAGGATTTCCTTGCTGTCGATATCCGCAAGCGCTTTCGAACCAATGTCGCCGATAATGATGTTGCAAAGCGAATTCGCGTTCTGGCGGGAATGGAACTTTTTTGTGTGGAAAGGGGAATCCGGTGCGGTTCGATAGCGCTCAATTAGCGCCTCTATGGTCAGGCTTCCCGGTTGAATATCGCCGCCAGCCGCGCCCGGTACAGGAGTGAGCGAATACCCGTGTTTGGAGGCAAGGGCCGCCAACTGGTCGATTTCGGCAATCTCCGAATCAATAACGGCGACCTTGGCCGCCACCCCCTCTAGGAGGCGGGCCTTTTGCCGAACTAGCACTTCGCGCCGGGTCAAAGCCTTTTCGTCGCTCATCGGATCGGTTCAGCCAAAGCTATGCTGCCCTTCTGCGCTTGTATCGCAGGTCGGAACTCGCGCGTCAATGGCTAAGCAGTCGTTAGACACAGATGGATGTGTCTCTCAACAAATTAAGTCGCCACATTCAGCGATCAGGTACAAAACGGGAATATTTCGTCCTGCCCTCCCGTGCGTCAAGGGGATAATTGCGGAAAAAGGGACCAGCAGAACTGCGTGGCGAGACTTACCCGCTCTTCGCAATCACCCCCGGCAACGCCCGCACCAGATCGCGGAACGCGTCGCCGCGCACCTCGAAATTGCGATACTGGTCGAACGAGGCGCAGGCCGGCGACAGCAGCACGACCGGCTCGCGGCTCGGCGAGGCTTCCGCGTCGCGCGTCGCCGCCGCGAGCGCCTTGTCGAGCGTGCCGTTGATTTCGTGCGGCACGTCGCTGCCCAAGGTCGCGGCGAATTCGTCGGCCGCTTCGCCGATCAGATAGGCTTTGCGGATGCGCGGAAAGAACGCGCGCAAGCGATTCGATGCCGCCGGTCTTCGGCTTGCCGCCGGCGATCCAGAAAATGTCGGTGAAGCAGGCGAGCGCCTGCGCGGTCGAATCCGCATTGGTCGCCTTGGAATTGTTGACGAAGAGAACGACGCCGCGGCGGCCGACCTCCTCCATGCGGTGCGCGAGGCCCGGGAACGAGCGCAGCCCGGCCTGGATCGCCGCAGCGTCGAGGCCGAGCGCCAGCGCCGCGGCCGTGGCGCAAGCGGCATTCTGCGCATTGTGCAGGCCGCGCAGCGAGCCGATGCCGGCGATGTCGGCGACGACCTCTCGTCTCCGCATGCGGGGGAGACAGGAGCGGGCTCCGCGCGCATGATGCGCGGTCCCTCGACATAAATGCCGCCGGTGAGTTTCCGCTTCACCGAGACGCGCACCACGCGCTTGCCCGCTTTGTCCAGCCGGTCGGCGATATCGCTGCACCAATCGTCGTCGACGCCGACGATCGCGGTGCCGTTGGTTCGGCACGCCGGCGACCAGCCGCTCCTTCACTGCCGCGTAATTTTCCATCGTGCCGTGGCGGTCGAGATGATCCTCGCTGAGATTGATCAGGATGCCGACCGACGGATCGAGCGAAGGCGCGAGATCGATCTGATAGGACGAGCATTCGATGACGTGAACGCGCAGCGGTTGACCGCGGCGTCGGGCGGCTGCAGCGACAGGATCGCGGTGCCGATATTGCCGCCGAGCTGCGCGTCCATGCCGGCCGACTTGACGAGATGCGCGATCAGCGCCGTCGTCGTCGATTTGCCGTTGGTGCCGGTGATGGCGACGAACGGCGCAGCCGGGCGCGTGGCGCGCCCGCTCGCGGCAGAACAACTCGATATCGCCGATGACCTCGACGCCGGCGTTGCGCGCGAGCTTGACCACCCAATGCGGCTCGCGGATGCGTCAGCGGCACGCCGGGCGCGAGCACCAGCGCGGCGATCCTGCGTCCAGTCGACCTTGCGCAGATCGGCGGTCGGAATGCCGGCGGCGTTGGCCTTGGCCACGCTTCCGTCGGTGTCGTCATAGCCGACGACGTCGGCGCCGCCGGCCAAGCAGCGCGCTGGCGCTCACCAGCCCCGAGCCGCCCAGCCCGAACACGGCGACCTTTTTGCCCGCAAAGGTCGTGACCGGAATCACGGTGCGCCTACCGCAGCTTCAGGGTCGACAGCCCGGCCAGCGCCAGCACCACCGAGACGATCCAGAAGCGGATGACGATCTGCGGCTCGGTCCAGCCGAGCTGCTCGAAATGATGATGGATCGGCGCCATCTTGAAGACGCGCTTGCCGGTGAGCTTGAACGACACCACCTGCACGATGACCGACACCGCTTCGAGCACGAACAGGCCGCCGATCACCGCCAGCACGATCTCGTGCTTGGTCGCGACCGCGATCGCGCCGATCATGCCGCCGAGCGCCAGCGAGCCGGTATCGCCCATGAAGATCGAGGCCGGCGGCGCGTTGAACCAGAGAAAGCCCAAGCCGGCGCCGACCACGGCGCCGCACAAGCACCGAGAGCTCGCCGGTGCCGGCCACGTAATGGATTTGCAGATAGTCGGCAAAGACGGCGTTGCCGGAGAGATACGCGATCATGCCGAAGCTCGCGGCCGCGATCATGACCGGCACGATGGCGAGCCCGTCGAGGCCGTCGGTCAGGTTCACCGCGTTGCCGGCGCCGACGATGATGAAGATGGCGAACAGCACGAAGAACCAGCCGAGATTGAGCACGAGTTCCTTGAAGAACGGAAACACCAGCGACGTCGAGATCGGCACCTGCCCGAGCTCGACCAAAGCGATGCAGGCGAGCGCTGCGATCACGGCTTCGAGCGCGAGGCGCGAGCGTCCGGAAAATCCGTCTGTGCGTCTGTCTTCGTGACTTTCAGATAATCGTCGTAGAAGCCGACCAAGCCGAAGCCGAGCGTGACCCAGAGCACCACCCAGACATAGGGGTTGGTCGGATTGGCCCACAACAAAGTCGAGACCAGCATGCCGGACAGAATCATCAAGCCGCCCATGGTCGGCGTGCCGGCCTTGGCGATGATGTGCGACTTCGGGCCGTCGCTGCGGATCGGCTGGCCCTTGCCCTGCAACAGGCGCAGGCGGTCGATGATGATCTGGCCGAACAGGAAGACGAACAGACAGCGCGGTGATGACCGCGCCGCCGGTGCGGAACGTGATGTAGCGAAAGACGTTGAGGACGGAGAGCTTGTCCGACAGATCGACCAGCCAATAGAGCATCGCATCAACCTTGTGGCATCAACCTTGTGCCGACGCGTCTTCCAGCGAGCTGGCGCGGATAGCTCGTTGCAGCGCCTTGACGATGGGCGCCATGCGCGAGCCGAGCGAGCCCTTGACCATGACGGCGTCGCCGGCACGGATCGCGGACAGCACCTGCGCCTCGAGCGCGGCTGAGTCCTCTGCATAGCCGCCGCGGCGGCTGGCGGGAAGGGCCTGCCACAGCGCACGCATCAGCGGCCCGCAACAGAACACCAGATCGACCGCATTGGCGACGACCGGATCGGCAAGCCCGCGATGCAGCGCCCGGCCTTTCGGCCCGAGTTCCAGCATGTCGCCGAGCACGGCGATGCGCCGGCCGCGCGGCCCGATCGGCGCCTGGCCGAGCAGCGCCAGCGCCGCGGCGACCGAAGCCGGATTGGCGTTGTAGCTGTCGTCGATGAGCAAGCGCCGAGCCGCCCGGCAGTTCGATCTCGATCGGCGCGCCGCGGCCGGAGACCGGCTTGAATTCGGCGAGCGCGAGCGCCGCCAGCGCGAGATCGGCGCCGACGAGTTCGACCGCCGCCAGCACCGCGAGCGAATTGTGACCAGGTGGCGGCCCGGCGCGCCGATCTTGTAGGTGAGCTCGGTGCCGAGGATATCGGCCTCGACGGTCGAGCAGCGCGGCTGCAACGCGCATTTGATCAGCCGCGCGTCGGCCTTCGCGTGCTCGCCGAACGAGACGATGCGCGCGACGCCGGCCTCCTTGGCGCGGCGCTTGAGCTGGTCGAATTGCGGCAATGTCGCGCATTGAGGACCGCGGCGCCGTCCGGCTCGAGGCCGAGAAAGATCTCGGCCTTGGCGTCGGCGATCTTGGCCAGCGTGCCGAGAATTCCAGATGCACCGGCGCGATCGTGGTGATGATCGCGACATGCGGGCGGACCAGGCGCGACAGCGGCTCGATCTCGCCGGCGTGGTTCATGCCCATTTCGAACACGGCGTAATGCGCGCTCGCCGGGCAGCGCGCGAGCGACAGCGGCACGCCCCAATGATTGTTGTAGGAGGCGACCGACGCGTGCGTTTCGCCGTCTTTCGACAGCGCGAGCCGCAACGCTTCCTTGGTGCCGGTCTTGCCGACCGAGCCGGTGACGCCGATCACCTTGGCGTGCGTGCGCGCGCGCGCGGCGGCGGCGAGCTCGCGCAAAGCCGCGAGCACGTCGGGCACGACCAGGAGCGGCGCATCGCGCGGCAAATTGCGCGCGCCGGTCGGCGGCGACAACGGCGAGCGCGGCTTTGGCCGCGAGCGCCTGCGCAACGAATTCATGGCCGTCGCGACGATCGCCGGTGATGGCGAAGAACGCTTCGCCCGGCGCGATGGTGCGGCTGTCGATCGAGATGCCCGATATGGATTGCGGCAGCGCGCCCTGGCGCTCGGCGCCCATCGCCGCCGCCATTGCATCGACGGTCCACAGCGCGGCGCGCTCATGCGGCAAGCTCCTTCAGCGCCGCGGCGACCGCCTCGTGATCGCTGAACGGCGATCACCCGGTCGCCGATGATTTGGCCGGTTTCATGGCCCTTGCCGGCGATCAGCAAGACGTCGCCGGACCGCAGATCGGCAATGGCGCGCGGATCGCCTCGCGGCGGTCGCCGATTTCGACGGCGCCGCGCGCCGCCGCAATGATGGCGGCGCGGATGGCGGCCGGCGTCCTCGCTGCGCGGATTGTCGTCGGTGACGATGACGCGGTCGGCTTTTTCGGCGGCGATGGCGCCCATCAGCGGCCGCTTGCCGCGATCGCGGTCGCCGCCGGCGCCGAACACCACGACGAGCCTGCCGCTCACATAAGGCCGCAGCGCATCGAGCGCCTTGGCGAGCGCGTCGGGCTTGTGCGCGTAGTCGATGAAGATCGGCGCGCCGCGGCTGATGCCGACGAGTTCGAGCCGGCCCTTGGCGCCGTCGAGATGTTCGAGCGCGGCGAACACCGCAGCCGGCATCGCCGCCGGTCGCGATGGCAAGCCCGGCGGCGACGAGCGCGTTCTCGACCTGAAATTCGCCGACCAGCGGCAGACGCAGCCTGAAAATTCTTGCTCGCCGTAGTCGACGCGCAGCGTCTGCGCGAAGCCGTCGATGGCGGATTCGACGAGGCGAATTCCGCTTGCCTTGCGCGCCGACGGTCATGACCGCCAAGCCGCGCGCCTTGGCGGCGGCCACCACCGCGTCGGCGCGATCGTGGTCGACATCGATGACGGCGCCGGCGCCCGGTTCGAGCAGAACCTTGAACAGCCGCAGCTTGGCGGCGAGATAGGCTTCGAAGCTCGGATGATAATCGAGATGATCGCGGGTGATATTGGTGAAGCCGCCGCGGCGATGCGCAAGCCGTCGAGACGCGATATTGATCGAGCCCGTGCGACGACGCTTCGATCGCGAGATGCGTGACGCCCTCGCCGGCCAGCGCGTCGAGCGAACGGTGCAGCGCCACCGGATCGGGCGTCGTCAGCGAGCCGTAGGTTTCGCCGCGCGGCGAGACGATGCCGATGGTGCCGATGCTGGCGGCGCGATGGCCGAGCGCCGTCCAGATTTGCCGCGTGAAGGCTGCGACCGACGTCTTGCCGCTGGTGCCGGTGACGGCGGCGATGGTCGCCGGCTGGCGCGGATAAAATTTCGCGGCGATCAGCGCCAGCGCGCGCCGCGCGTTGCCGACACGCACGAACGCGACATTCCCCGGCAGCGGCGTCTGCGGCTGCCGTTCGGCGACGATCGCGACGGCGCCGGCGGCGATCGCCGGGCGCGACGAAATCGAGGCCGTCGGCCTTGCCGCCGGCAATGGCGACGAACAGGTCGCCGCGCTTGACGGTGCGGCTGTCCGCCGTCACGCCGCCGATGTCGAGATCGGCGGAGCGCGCGTCGATTTCCGCGTCGGACGGCAAAATTTCGCGAAGCTTCATGGCGGCCCGGTCGACAAACTTTCGGTCGACAATGCGGGGAGTGCCTTACCTGCTTTCCTTCATCGAGGCCAGTATCAGTTGATCGGCGGTCGGCAGGTCCATGCGCGGCTCGATGCCGAGGAGCGGCGCGATGCGCGCGACCACCGCGCCGCCGGTCGGCACCGCGTTCCAGCCCGACGTCTTGAAACCATGCGTTTCCGGCAGCGCCTGCGGCTCGTCGAGCATGATCAGCAGCAGATATTGCGGCTGGTCGGCCGGCAGCACCGCCATGAAATCGGTCAGCACCTTGGTCTTCGAATAGCGGCCGAAGACCACCTTGTCGGCGGTGCCGGTCTTGCCGCCGATGTAATAGCCCGGAACGTCGGCCTTCGCGGCGGTGCCCTTCTCGACATTGAGCCGCATCAGATAGCGCATCATCTGCGCTGGTCTCGGGCTTGATGACGCGCTTGCCGAGCGCCTGCGCCTCGGCCTCGGTGCGCTTGAGGAAGGTCGGCGGAATGAGGATGCCGCCGTTCATCAAGGCCGCGACGCCCATCACCGCCTGCAGCGGCGCGACCGAGAGACCGTGGCCGAAGGCGATGGTGATGGTGTTGAGCTCGCCCCAGCGCTTGGGCACGATCGGCTCGGCGCTTTCCGGCAATTCGGTGCGCAGCCGATCGAGCTGGCCCATCTTTTTCAGGAACGCCTTGTGCGCGTCGATGCCGACCGCCATCGCGATGCGCGCGGCGCCGATGTTCGACGAATAGGTGAAGATTTCCGGCACCGTCAGCGCCCGCTGCATCGGCTCGAAATCGTGGATGTCGAACTTGCCGAAGTGCAGCGGACTGTGCGCGTCGAACGTCGATTTCAGCGTCGCCTTGCCGGAATCGAGCGCCATCGCGACGGTGAACGCCTTGAAGGTCGATCCCATTTCGTAGACGCCGGTGGTCAGCCGGTTGATGCGCGTCGGATCGAGCGCCTCGTGCGGATTGTTGGGGTCGTAGTCCGGCTCCGACACCATGGCGACGATTTCGCCGGTGCGGACGTTGAGCACGATGCCGGCGGCGGCGATGGCGTTGAATTTCGCGCGCGCGGCGACGAGTTCGTCGCGCAGCGCGTGCTGCACGCGCAGATCGACGCGCAAGCTGCACCGGCTTCTGCAGCCGGTCGGTGGCGAGCCCCGCCATGTGCAGCGCCAGCGAGGCCCTGGCCGTCGAGCCACTTCTCGATGCCGGCGATGCCCTGGTTGTCGATATTGACGTGGCCGATCAGGTGCGAGACTTCGGCGCCGTTCGGATAATCGCGCTTGTTCTCGTTGAGGAAGCCGATGCCGGGCAGGCCCTGGCGATAAATCTCGCGCTGCTGCTCCGGCGTGATGTCGCGCTTGAGCCAGACGAAGCCGCGCTTCGACGACAGCCGCTCGCGCAATTCCGTGGCGTCGAGATCGGGCAGGTCGGCGGTGAGCAGCTCGACCGCCTCGTCGACGTCGATCAGCCGGCGCGGCTCGGCATAGAGCGAGGGCACGCGCACGTCGGTCGCCAGCACTTCGCCGTTGCGGTCGAGAATGTCGGGGCGCGCGGTCGCGATCGCGTCGCCGGACACGACGCGATGCACGGTGTGGCTGTCGGAGACGATGCGCGAACATGACAAGCCGCACGGCGATGACGCGAATAGACGGCGGCGAAAGCGAGGATCGCCAGCCCGATGCGCGCCCGCGCCTTGGCGCTGCGATCGACATTGCTGCCGTAGAGCAGTCTTGCGCATCAGCCGGCGCCGCCAAGGCTCTGCCGGATTTTGCGCTCGCACGGGCTTGATCGGCACAGTGTCCGCGGTTGCGCTCATTGTGGTGGCGCTCCGCTCGGCTGGCTGTGGCGCTCGCGACCGGCCGGTTTCGGCGCCGCGGCGGGCGGAATGCTTCCGGTCGCCGTCGGCTCTTCCAGATTCTCGATGATGCCGCCGATCGGATCGGGCTGTCGGCATGCACCTCATCCGACGGCGGCGGCGGCGATCCGGCAGCTGGTCGAGCTGTCGAATTGCGTCGGCGCGATCGGCTTGAGCTGCAGATAGCGCTTGGCCAGCGCCTCGATGCGGGCGGGATTGTCGAGCTCGCCCCATTGGCGCGCAGCGCCGCGATGGCGTCGCGCTCGCGGCGCACCTCGCCGCGCAATCTTGGCGAGCCGCTCGGCCTGCACGGTCGAATCGAACTTGATGCGATAGACGTAGGCCGCCGCGAGCACGAGCGCGCCGATCACGACGAAATTGAAGAGCGCGCAGGATCATGGGCGCCCCCGCATGACGTCGGCGAGCGACGGCAGGCGCGGCAGCAGATGTTCGATTCTGCTCGGACGCGCCGCAGCATCGGTGCGCTCGGCGGCGCGCAGCTTTGCCGAACGGGCGCGCGGATTGGCGGCGATCTCGGCGTCGTCCGCCGTTTCCGGCCTTCGCGTCAGCACGCGGAAGGTCGGCGGCGGCGCCGCGATCTCCGGCTGGTGCCGCGAAGAAGCCGGCGCGCGGCTGCGCTCGGCTCAGGAACGTCTTGACGATGCGATCCTCGAGCGAATGAAAGGACACGACGACCAGGCGGCCTGCGGGCTTGAGCACGCGCTCGGCGGCAGCGAGGCCGTGCGCCAGTTCGGCAAGCTCGTCGTTGACGAAAATGCGCAGCGCCTGGAACGTGCGGGTCGCCGGATGAATTTGCGCCCTCGCGCGCATGCACGACGCGCGCGACGATCTCGGCAAGCGCGCGGGTCGTGGCGATGGCGTGTTCGCCGCGCGCCTTGACGATGGCGCGGGCGACCGCGCGGGCGTGGCGCTCCTCGCCGAGCGTCGCGATGATGAAGGCAAGATCGCGCTCGCCGGCGCGGGCGACGACGTCGGCGGCGCTCGGCCCGTCGCGGCCCATGCGCATGTCGAGCGGCCCGTCGAAGCGGAACGAAAATCCGCGCTCGGCCTCGTCGAGCTGCATCGACGAGACGCCGAGATCGAACACCACGCCGTCGACCGGTGTCGCGGCGCGATCGATGCAAGATTGGAAAACCGATCCTCGACCAGTTCGAGCCGGCCTCGCGCCGGCTCGACCAGTTCCGCGCCGTGGGCGATCGCGCTTTGGTCGCGATCGATGCCGATGACGCGCGCGCCGGGCGTCTCGAGGATCGCGCGCGTATAGCCGCCGGCGCCGAACGTGGCGTCGATATAAAGCCCGCCGCTCTGCACGCCGAGCCACTCGACGGCGCGGCGGCCGAGCACGGGAATATGACGGGCGCTGTTCGCCGGTCATTCCCGCGCCCCGAGCGGATCTTCGCTTCAAGGCGCGGACCTTCTCGGTGGCCTCCGCGAGTTCCGCTTGAAAACGGCCGGGCTCCCAGATCTGAAATTTGTGGCCGAGACCGACGAAGGTCACCGCTTCGGTGATGCCGGCATGCGCCTTCAGCGTCTCGGTGAGCGTCACGCGGCCCTCGCCGTCGATCTTGAGCGTCTCGCTGGTGCCGTACAGCGCCAGCGAGAATCGCTCGCGCTCTTCCGAAGACGGCGAGAAGCCGCAATCAGCGCCTCGATTTCCGCCAACAGCGCGTTGCCGCCGGCATCGAGCGCCGGCCGGTCGAGCGCCGGATGGCAATAAAGACCATCGAACCCGTCGCGCGCGAGCACCGCGCGGAACGGCGCCGGCACCGAAACGCGTCCCTTGGCATCCAGGCGCAGCAGGTAGTGCGACACGAAGCGGTCCATCTCGTCCCTCAAGCCTTTCAAGTATCTCCAGCTTCTGTGGGATCAGCCTTTTTGGGATTAAATGGGCCATCATGGAACAATATGGGCGTCAACGAATCCGCACCAATTGCGCGGTTTCGCTCAATCTCGATTAGCGAGGGGTAAGCTTAAGGAATGGTTGAGATTGACTTCGATCCGCCGGGCGGCGAGAGGGGCCTTGCCGGGCTTCACCACCGGCATGCGCCATCGCGGTTCCCGCACGTCCCGTGCACCCACAATGTCGCCTGCCAAACATCGCTGCCGAACCTGTTGCCAACATTGGACCGTTGCGCAGGCGCAACGAGCTTTGCAAATCGTCAAGGCTTGCTTGTGCAGAACTCTCAATTCGGTTTGTCGGCGAGACTCGTTCTCCTAATGTGAAGTCATGTCGCGTAGCGCGTTTGCCGCGGACTCATGCGTCGTCGCCGAAGTCGAGCCGTCGCCCAATCATGGCGAGCGCAAAGACGGCCGGCGGCCGGATATGATCCTGCTGCATTATACCGGCATGCGGCACGCCGACTCCGCGCTTGAGCTTCTCAAAGCGCCCGGCAGCGAAGTTTCGGCCCATTATTTCGTGTTCGAGGACGGCCGCATCATCCAGATGGTGCAGGAAAGCCGGCGCGCCTGGCACGCCGGAATATCGTTCTGGGCCGGCGAAACCGACATCAATTCGTGTTCGATCGGCATCGAGATCGTCAATCCGGGCCACGATCATGGCTATCCGCCGTTTCCCAAGCGCCAGATCGCGGCAGTCACCGCGCTCTGCCGCAGCATCTAGACCCGCCACACGATTCCGCCGACGCGGGTGCTGGCGCATTCCGACGTCGCGCCGGCGCGCAAGCAGGATCCGGGCGAGAAATTTCCCTGGCGCACGCTCTACGATTCCGGCGTCGGCCATTGGGTCAAGCCGGCGACGATCATCGATTTCGGCAGACGCTGCGGCCGGGCGATCGCAGCGATGCCGTTGCCACGATGCAGGAATTGCTGAGCGAGTATGGCTACGGCATCGAGGTCAACAGCGAATATGACACAGCACGCACGACGTGGTCGCCGCCTTTCAGCGCCATTTCCGGCCGGAGCGGGTCGACGGCGTCGTCGATGCCTCCACCCGCAGCACGCTGCAGGAGCTGCTCGCAAATCGCGGCCGCGGCCGCACCATCGCGGCGCGGGCTCGCACCTCGATGACGCTCGCCGCTCCGGGCCTTGTTTCTTAGTTTAGCCTGTTGGGTCTTCACCCTTGACGGCCGGGTTCAGCGCCCCCATGCCTTGGGGGTCAGTCGGCCGGACGGCCGCTCCGGCCCCCCACCCATCCCTCCCCCGCTTGCGGGGGAGTGAGGAAAGGTAGCCGGGGAGGAAAGTCCGGGCTCCATGGACAAACGGTGCCGGATAACGTCCGGCGGGCGCGAGCCCAGGGACAGTGCCACAGAGAACAGACCGCCGCGCCACCCTCGCGGGGAGGGGACGGTAAGGGTGAAAAGGTGCGGTAAGAGCGCACCGCGCCGGCGGCAACGCCGGCGGCACGGCAAACCCCACCGGGAGCAAGACCGAATAGGGACGGCGCGGGACTTTGCGCGCGAGCGTGAAAGTCTCAGGATCGGTGTCCAGATCCGGCCGTCCGGGTAGGTTGCTTGAGGCGCCGGGCAACCGGCGTCCCAGAGGAATGGCCGTCACGTCTGCGGGCTCCGCTCGCAGGCCATCCAGAACCCGGCTTATAGGCCGGCTGACGTGAAACTAAGGGCGCCCGGCGGAACCCCGTCGGGCGCCCGCCAAATTTTGGGGGCCGGGTTTTGGGTGTGTTCAACTGGCACGGCGTTTGAATGGTAGACTGCGTTCAGGGCTGAGAGCCTGAATTTGCCGCTTGGTGCAGCTCCTGAGGCGGATGTTCTATGAATGCGATAGAGACGATGAATTTTTTCCAAAATGACCGCCGCACATTGCCATCGCTAGGAGAAAATTCTATCTGCCGGAGCAGGTTCGAGATCGAGGCAAAAAGGCAAGCATGAGCCGGGCACCGTCCGAGATTAGATCCACCCGCATGGCTCCGCTGGCGCGGCTGCCGGCGTTCTTTGCGCTGGACGGCAAGCGCGCCGTCGTCGCCGGCGGCAGCTCTGCTGCGATCTGGAAAGCCGAACTGCTGTCGGCCGCGGGCGCGCGGGTCGCTGTGTTCGCGCCGAGCGCCGACGAGGAATTGCGGTCGCTTGCCGCCGCGCCGCCGCGTGGCGAGGTCGTCATTGCGGAACGGCACTGGTCGGCGCCCGACCTTGCCGGCGCCGCCATTGCGGTTGCCGATTGCGCCGATGACGAAGACGCCGCGCCCTTTGCCGCCGCGGCGCGCGCCGCGGGCGTTCCGGTCAACGTGATCGACCGTCCGGCGTTTTGCGATTTCGCCTTCGGCGCCATCGTCAACCGTTCGCCGCTCGTCATCGGCATTTCGACCGACGGCGCCGCGCCGGTCTTTGGCCAGGCGATCCGCGCCAAGATCGAGGCCATGATCCCGAGCGGCTTCAGCCGCTGGGCCGACGCCGCGCGCGCGTGGCGGCCGCGCGTGCAGGCGCTCGCGCTGCCGTTTCGCGGCCGCCGCGATTTTTGGGAAAAGTTCGCCGCGCGCGCCGTTGCCGCGCCGGAGCGCGCGCCGACCGAGGCCGATCTCGAAGCGCTGCTGGCGCCGGCGGCCGCGTCGGACGCGGGTTCCGTCGTCCTTGTCGGCGCCGGCCCGGGCGATCCGGAATTGCTGACGCTGCGCGCCGTGCGCGCGCTGCAATCGGCGGACGTGATTTTGTTCGACGATCTCGTCGCCACGGAGATTCTCGATTTCGCGCGCCGTGAAGCGAAGAAAATGCTGGTCGGCAAGACCGGGCACAAACTCTCCTGCCGGCAGGACGACATCAACGCGCTGATGATCTCGCTCGCCAAAGCCGGCCGCCGCGTGGTGCGGCTCAAGGGCGGCGATCCGATGATCTTCGGCCGCGCCGACGAAGAGATCGCCGCCTGCCGCGCCGCCGGGATCGCGGTCGAAGTGGTGCCCGGCATCACCACGGCGCAGGGCGCGGCGAGCCGGCTCCTGGTCTCGCTGACGCGCCGCGGAGAAGCGCGCCGCGTGCAATACATCACCGGCCACGCAACCATTGACGGCCGCGACGCCAAATTGCCGGGCGATATCGATTGGTCGAGCCTCGCCGATCCGGCGGTGACGACCGTCGTCTATATGCCGGTCAAGACCTTGCCCGAGCTGGTCGCGACGGCCGTGAATGCGGGGCTCGATCCGGCAACGCCCGCGGTCGCGGTGGAACGCGCGACCCGCGCCGACGAGCGCATCGTCGCGGGCACGATCAGCGACCTGCCGGCACAGCTCGCCGCCGAACCGCCCTCCGGACCGGTCGTCGTCATGATCGGGCGTGTCTTCGCCGAATACGTCGCCGGCGCCTCTGCGCGAGCGTTCTCGCCCGACCAAGAAGCGCGCCAAAAAGCGCACCCAGCCCGGCGGAACTGAGCAGAAAAGCTCGCTTTCACAGGGCCGGTTGCGCAATGCCGTCCTGGCCGCCTATTTAAGTCCCAAATGAGCACCCTGACCGCACCATCGGCGGCGTTGCCCGAAAAGACGTCGGGCCTGATCGATGCGCGGCTGACCGCCATCGCGCCGGTCGCCAAAGACACGAACCTGTATACGTTCAAACGCGCCGAGGGTGGGCCGCTGCCGGCCTACAGACCTGGCGCGCATATCGATTTGCATTTGCCGATCGGCCTGGTCCGGCAATTTTCTTTGGTCATGCCGAACACCGATCCGGCGAGTTACGTCATCGGCGTCAAGCGCGACGCCGAGAGCCGCGGCGGTTCGCGATACATTATCGACGAGATGCGCGTCGGCGACGAGATCAAGATCAGCGCGCCGCGCAATCATTTCCCGCTGGCCGAGGATGCCGAGCACGTCGTGCTCATCGCCGGCGGCATCGGCATCACGCCGATCTGGTGCATGACCCAGGAGCTGAACGCACAGAATCGGTCGTGGCAGCTCTATTATTCTTGCCGCACGCGCGACGAGATGGCGTTTGTCGATACGCTGAAGAAACTCGATCCGAAGCGCGTGCATCTGCATCTCGACGACGAGGCCGGCGGCAAATTCCTCGATCTGCCGTCGATCGTCGCCGCGACGCCAGAGAACGCGCATCTTTATTGCTGCGGGCCGAAGCCGATGCTGTCAGCCTTCGAGGCCGCCGCCGCGAGCCGGCCGAAGGGCCACGTCCATGTCGAATATTTCACGGCCAAGGCGGAACCGGCGACCATCGGCGGTTTCTGGGTCGAGCTCGCCCGCTCCGGCGAGGAATATTACATCCCCGAAGGCAAGAAGGTTCTCGAAGTGCTATTCGAGGCCGGCGTCGACGTCGATTACTCGTGCGAGCTCGGCATCTGCGGCGCGTGCGAGACGCGCGTCATCTCCGGCATACCCGAGCACCACGATTCGGTGCTGAGCGAGGAAGAGCAGGCGACCAACGACAAGGTCATGATCTGCTGCTGCGGCTGCAAGTCCGAGCGGCTCGTGCTCGATCTCTAGCTGGAATTTCGTTTGAGCATGATCTTTTCCGAAAACCGGTTTCCACTTTTCGGGATCATGCTCTAAAAGCTCAGCACCGCCAGCGCTGCTTTCGCCACCTCGACATCCTGCTCGATCTTGGCGCCGCCGGCGGCGACCGCGCCGATGACTTCGCCGCCGACCTCGATCGGAAATCCGCCCGGCACATTGGTGAAGTCGCCCATGCGCACCGACATGCTGAGCGCGTTCTCTTCCGGTGCGTAGCCGGTCGGCAGGCGCTGCGAGGCTGCGGTGATCGCCTTCCTCTGCGTGGTGATGATGGAAAAGTGCCGTGCGCCGTCCATCATCAGGAAACCGATCAGCCGGCAGCTTTGATCGACCACGGCGATCGAGACCTTGCAGTCGAGCTGGTTCGCCTTGGTGACGCCGGCGAGGATCATTTTCATGCTCGCTTCGTGCGTGAGGCGGTGCGTCGAAACGGTGTCGGGCATGGTGTCCTCGGCTGCGGCTTGGCTCATCCCCTCATGACACAAAATCCGCAATGCTGTTAGTCTCCCGCTGCGCTGGCGGACGGCAGGGACATTGAGGGGGAGCTGGTGGAGAATACGCTGAAGTGGGATCGCGAGGCCGATATTGTGGTCATCGGCTCCGGCGCGACCGGGATGCCGGCGGCGATCGTTGCGCGCGAGGCCGGCGCGTCCGTCATCATGGTCGAGGCGCAGAACCATATCGGCGGCCACGCCATTACCTCGGGTGGCAATCTGCCGCTCGGCGGCGGCACCAGCTACCAGAAGAAATACGGCATCGCAGATTCAGCCGATCTGTTCTTTAAGGATCTCACCGACTGGTCGGTGGTCGAAACCAACGGCTTTCCGCCTTATCGCTATAACGACCGCGAGATCATCCGCGCTTTCGCCGACAACAGCGTCGCGGCGTTCGAATTCCTGCTGGCGCATGGCGTCAAGGTCATCGACCGGAAGCCGAATACCGCCGGCCACGAGATCGGGGTTTCGGTGCTGCGCACCATGCAGGTCGACGTTGCCGACTGGCCGATGGTTCACACCGGTCAGGCGGCAGACCCAAGCGATCCGGAACTGCGGGCCGGCGCCGGCCTGATGCGGCCATTGCACGATGCGGCGCTCAAGGCCGGCGTCGACATCCTGCTTGAGCACCGGATGACCGCTATCCATCGCGAGACTGCTAATTCCGGCCGCGTCATCGGCATCGCCGCCGACCATAACGGCGCGCGCCTTAATATCGGCGCCCGCAAGGCCGTCGTCATCGCCACCGGCGGTTCGACCGGAAACGTCAATTTCCGCCGCATGTTCGATCCGCGCCTGACTGAGGAATATTGCGGTCTCGCCGGCATGCCGTGGTCGGATCAAGACGCCAGCGGCGAAATCGCCGGCATGGCGGTCGGTGCCGCGCTTTGGGGCCTGTTCAACTATACCGGCGAGTTCGGCTCCGGCATCACCAAGCCCGGCGCGATCGGCTGCCAGTACGGCTATGTGAACGTGCGCTGGCGCCCGGGCAGCGAAGTCTTCGACAAGGCGCGCGCCATCGGTCTTGCAGTGGCGGACTGGCAGGACGTCATCCTCGTCAACATGCTCGGCAAGCGTTTCTACGACGAGACCGCCGGCCACTTTAACTACAACACCTATCAGAGCACGAACCCTTACGAGCCTTACAGCTATCTCAACGCCAAGAACGCCAAATACGATCCGAGCAATTTCATCAATGCGGCGCTTGCCGGGATCGGCGACGGTCATAACGGCGGCGGACCGATCTGGGCGATCTTCGATGCGGAAGCGGTCGCGCGCGAGAAGTGGAATCCGAATCCGCCGGATGTCGATTTCGATGCCGGCTTTTTCTTCAGCGCGGGAAGCGTCGAAGAACTCGCCGGCAAGATCAAAATGAAATATCAGCGCGTGCCGATGCCACAGCGGAATCTCGCCGCCACCGTCGCGCGCTACAATTCATTCGTCGATGCCGGCAAAGACGCCGACTTCGGCAAGCCGAAGCCGCTCTACAAGATCGAGAAGCCGCCGTTCTATGCCGCCTGGGCGACGCCGGTGATCCACGACACCCGCGCCGGCTTGCGCATCAATGCGCGCTGCCAGGTCGTCGACATGAACGGCGAGGCGATCCCGGGCCTCTATTGCGGCGGCGAATCGGCGGGCGGCTTTTCCATGCACGGCCTGCCGCGCGCCATCTGCCAGGGTTTCATCGCCGGCAAGAATGCCGTCGAAGGGAATGCGTAAGGATCACACCGTTGTCTGCGCCATGCCGATCTTGGCATTGAGCGCTTCCTTGGCGCCGTCCTTGAACGCGACATCGGGCGGCAGCACCAGCGAGCAGGAACGGATCTTGTGGTGCGCCGGATCGACACCGGGGGGCGTCACGCTCTTTTCAGCAAGCGCCTTGGCGGCGCGCATCAGGCGATGCCGCGCCATGATGATGCCGTTGTCGGTCGAGACCAGGTTCTCCTTGGTGCGATCGCAGATCGGGCCCATGCTTTCCTGCAACGAGGCGTCCTGCATGGCGAAACCGGCGACGCCGCTATAGGTCTTGCCGGCCTTCTGCGCCGCGCGGTCGATCAGATAATCGTTGTCCTTGTTGGCGAGCGGACGGAAGCTGCCGGGAACGTATTTGCAGTGCACGCCGGCGCCGTCCTTCATGGCCTCGATCTCGGTCTTGCTCAGCGCCCGCACCGGGTGGAAGTCGTAGGACCAGGCCCAGCAGTTCTCGTCGTCGATCGGCACCCAGAAATGGCCGTGGATCGGATGATCGCCGCGCGGCGGGATCATGGTGAAGCACGGCATGACCCACGGCGTGATGCGCCAGTAATAACTGCCGTTCTCGGCATTGCGCCGCGCGCCGATGAACAGGCCGCCGGGCTGCTCGACGACTTCGAAATGCGGCTGCATGTCGTTGAGATTGTACTGGTTGCCCTTGGCGCCCTTGAACAGCGGATCGGAGCCGAGGTCGCCGCGATGCAGGAACGACACGTGGCTTGAATCGATGCCGCCTTCCATCGCCTGCAGCCAGTTGGATTCCTGCAGCCGCTTCGAGGTGAAGCTCTGCGCGTCCGGGACCAGCGCGAATTCCCACTCGGGCAGCGGCGGCTTCTTGTCGGCGGGGCCCATATAGGCCCACAGCACCGCGCCGATCTTCACCAGCGGATAGGAGGTAAGCTTGATCTTCTTGCAGAAGCCGCTCTCCGCCGGCTCGGACGGCACTTCGATGCACTGGCCGTTCACGTCGTATTTCCAGCCGTGATAGGGGCAGCGCAGCCCGCCCTCCTCGTTGCGGCCGAACCAGAGCGACACGCCGCGGTGGGCGCAGAACTCGTCCATCAGCCCGTAGCGGCCTTCGGAATCGCGGAAGGCGATGAGCCGCTCCGACAGAAGCTTCACCCGCACCGGCGGGCAATCGTTCTCCGGCAGCTCTTCGGCCAGGAGCGCCGGCAGCCAATAAGAGCGAAACATCTGGCCCATCGGGGTGCCGCGGCCGGTCTGGGTGAGAAGCTCGTTCTGTTCTTTCCTGAGCATTGCTTTCGTCCGTGACCAGTATTTGCGTGGACAGTAGGGATTCGGTCTCTTCCGAGCAAGTCTTGGGCCGCCGTCTGGGCGCCATCTGGGCCCTCTATGAGCGGCGTCTTGGATGCCGTCCGGTGTGCGGTTCTCAATGGCGTCTAGCAGGACGTCGGCTTTCCGCTCCAGAGCCGATTCATCATGACACGCAGGCGAAATTGCGTGCGCCGACGCGGTTGCTCCGTACCCGCAATTAAGCTAAGTCGGCCGGCAATAAGCGTCCCGATTCCGAGGCTGTTTGCGGCCCGGCGATGGCCTGGCTTCGGGACCAAGCGGACGCCGACAAATGTAACAAATGTATAAGTCCGGCGCGTCTCGAAAGTCCTCGGCGCGTTTGCTAGGGTTACAGGAATTCGAGATCCAGTCCCGCTGGACGAACTGCGGAGGGGTGAAATGGCCGATCACGGTGAGGTCGAATACGCAACTGCGACGGGCAACGATTACGCCGCGCACGAAGCAGACGTATCGGAGTTTCATCACGCTGGTGAAAGTGTCGTTAGCCGTCGTCGTCGCGATCCTCATTCTGATGGCGTATTTTCTAGGCTGATCTGAACTCCATAGTCCTGACCACTTGAGTCCTGACCTTGGCCCGCGTTCTGGGGCCCAACGACCTGCGATGCCGCCGTCGGAGGATTTATGAAAGTTGCGGTTGCTGCCGAGATCCGATCCGGGCGAGCCGCGCGTCGCCGCGACGCCGGAGACCGTCAAGAAGATCGATCGGCCTTGGCGCCGAGGTCGCGGTCGAGCCCGGCGCGGGGATCAAATCCGGCATTCTCGATGCCGATTATGCCGCGGCCGGCGCGACGGTCACCGGCCGACGCCGTGAACGGCGCCGACATCGTGCTCAAGGTGCGGCGGCCCTCAGCCGACTGAGCTCGCCGCGCTACAAGCGGGGCGCCCTGGTCATCGCCATCATGGACCCCTACGGCAACGAGGCGGCGCTCAAGCAAATGGCCGATGCCGGGCTCGTCGCTTTCGCCATGGAACTGATGCCGCGCATCACCCGCGCGCAGTCGATGGACGTGCTGTCGAGCCAGGCCAATCTCGCGGGCTACCGTGCGGTGATCGACGCCGCCGAGGAATATGGCCGGGCGCTGCCGATGATGATGACGGCGGCCGGCACGGTGCCGGCGGCCAAAGTATTCATCATGGGCGTCGGCGTCGCCGGCCTGCAGGCGATCGCGACGGCGCGCCGGCTCGGCGCCATCGTCACCGCGACCGACGTGCGGCCGGCGACCAAGGAGCAGGTCGAAAGCCTGGGCGCGAAATTCCTCGCGGTCGAGGACGAGGAATTCAAGAACGCGCAGACCGCCGGCGGCTACGCCAAGGAAATGTCGAAGGAATATCAGGCCAAGCAGGCCGCGCTGGTCGCCGAGCACATCAAGAAGCAGGACATCGTCATCACCACCGCGCTCATTCCCGGGCCGGCCGGCGCCGAGGCTGATCTCCAAGGACATGGTGGCTTCGATGCGGCCCGGCTCGGTGATCGTCGATCTCGCGGTCGAGCGCGGCGGCAATGTCGAAGGCGCCAAGGCCGGCGAGGTGGCCGAAGTCGGCGGCGTCAAGATCGTCGGCTATCTCAACGTGCCGGGCCGGCTCGCGGCCACGGCGTCCAGCCTCTACGCCAAGAACCTCTCACGTTCCTCGAAACGCCTGATCGACAAGAAAGACAAGAAGCTCGCGATCAACTGGGACGACGAGATCGTCAAGGGACCGCGCTGACCCGCGACGGCGCCATCGTGCATCCGAATTTCAAGCCGAAGACGCGGCGGCGTAGCGACAACAGGAAGCCAGCCATGGTGATGCTCTCGATCCTCGGCCAGCTCGACATCATCGCGACCGCAGCGCGGTGCGACCACGCGGTCAACGATGCGGTCGATCCGTTCGTGTTCCGCCTGTCGATCTTCGTGCTTGCGGTGTTCGTCGGCTATTACGTCGTCTGGTCGGTGACGCCGGCGCTGCACACGCCGCTGATGTCGGTGACCAACGCGATCTCCTCGGTGATCGTGGTCGGCGCGCTGCTCGCGGTCGGCGTCGCGCTGGTCGCCAACGACACCGGCCCGATCTGGGCGCGCGCGCTCGGCTTCGTCGCGCTGATCTTCGCCTCGGTCAATATCTTCGGCGGCTTCCTGGTCACCCAGCGCATGCTCGCCATGTTCCAGAAGAGAAGCAAGAAATGACAGCCAGGATGACCATGAGCGCCAATCTCGCCGCGCTGGCTTATCTGGTCGCCGGCGTCCTTTTCATCCTGGCGCTGCGCGGGCTGTCGCATCCCGAAACCAGCCGGCGCGGCAATCTGTTCGGCATGATCGGCATGGCGATCGCGGTCGCTGACCACGCTCGCGGCGCATCCGCCGGCCGAGCTCGGTCGCCTGGGTCCTGGTCATCGTCGGCATCGCGCATCGGCGGCGGCATCGGCGCGGTGATCGCGCGGCGCGTGCCGATGACCTCGATGCCGGAACTGGTCGCCGCCTTCCACTCGCTGGTCGGCATGGCGGCGGTGCTGGTCGCGGCCGGCGCGCTCTATGCGCCGGCGGCCTTCGACATCGGCAGCGAAGGCGCGATCCATCGGCCAGAGCCTGATCGAAATGTCGCTCGGCGTCGCCATCGGCGCCATCACCTTCACCGGCTCGGTGATCGCGTTCCTGAAACTCTCCGGCCGCATGAGCGGCAAGCCGATCATGCTGCCCGGCGCGGCACGTCATCAACATCGCGCTGGCGCGTCGCTCTCGTCGCGCTCATCGTCTGGTTCTTCGAGGCGCAGCAGCACATCGCCTTCTGGCTGATCGCCGGCCGTCTCGTTCCTGCTCGGCGTGCTCATCATCATCCCGATCGGCGGCGCCGACATGCCGGTCGTGATCTCGATGCTCAATTCCTATTCCGGCTGGGCGGCGGCCGGCATCGGCTTCACGCTCGGCAATTCGGCGCTGATCATCACCGGCGCGCTGGTCGGCTCTTCGGGCGCGATCCTGTCCTACATCATGTGCAAGGGCATGAACCGCTCGTTCATCTCGGTCATCCTCGGCGGCTTCGGCGGCGAGGTGGCGGGGCCGAGCGGCGGCGGCCGAGCGACCGGCCGGTCAAGATCGGCTCGGCGGAGGACGCCGCCTATCATCCTGAAGAACGCCGCGCAAGGTCATCATCGTGCCGGGCTACGGCATGGCGGTGGCGCAGGCGCAGCACGCGCTGCGCGAAATGGCCGACAAGCTCAAGGCGCGAAGGCGTCGAGGTCAAATACGCCATCCATCCGGTGGCCGGCCGCATGCCGGGCCACATGAACGTGCTGCTCGCCGAAGCCAACGTGCCCTATGACGAAGTGTTCGAGCTGGAGGACATCAATTCGGAATTCGCCCAGGCCGACGTCGCCTATGTGATCGGCGCCAACGACGTCACCAATCCGGCCGCCGAAGACGATCCGAAGTCGCCGATCTACGGCATGCCGGTGCTGCAGGTGTGGAAGGCCGGCACGGTGATGTTCAACAAGCGCTCGCTGGCGTCCGGCTATGCCGGCATCGACAACCCGCTGTTCTATCGCGACAACACCATGATGCTGCTCGGCGACGCCAAGAAAATGACGGAAGAGATCGTCAAGGCGGTGTGATAAACCGCGCTAATGGCCGACGAACCCTCCTCAAAGCCTCCCGCTCCGATCCGCGCGCGGCGCTGGTCGGGATCGCCGTCAGCGCCGCGTCCGCCGCGGCCGTATCGCTTTGCCATCGCGTCTGATCGGCATCCCGGCGGCGGCGGTCGCGGGCGTGCTGATTTATCAGGGCGTGCGCGCGCATTTCTTTCTGCCGGAGTGCGATTCCGAGCGCGCCAAACATACGCTGGCCGATGTGCTGCAGCAGTACAAGCTCGAGCCGACGCGTTACGAGCCGATCAAAACCGTGTCCAGCACCAAAGACGAGGTCGTCTGCAACGCGCTCCTGCCGCTGCCCGACGGCGCCGATGTTGCCGTCGATTACACGTTCTATTGGGACGGCAGCAAAGCCACCATGAAATATTCGGTGACGCCACACGCGTCCCCAACCGCGCCAAAGCGCTGATCTTAAGATCCGGGCTTGCCGTAACCGCCCGCCGTCGGCGTCTGGATGATGATCGCCTCGCCGGCGTCGATCACGGTGGCGTCGCAGCCTTTGCAGTTTCTCCATGCGGCCGTCCTTGCCGCCGCACCCAGTTCTCGCCGACCTGGCCGTCGCTCGCCGCCGGCAAGCCCGAACGGCGGCACGCGGCGGTGGCCGGACAGGATCGTGCATTCCATCTTTTCCAGAAAGCGGATGGTGCGGCGGATGCCGTCGCCGGCATTCCACTTGCCGCGGCCGCCGGAGCCTTTGCGGATGTGAAAATCCTCGAGCAGCACCGGATAGCGGAATTCCAGAATTTCCGGATCGGTGAGCCGCGTATTGGTCATGTGCGTGTGCACGGCGTCGGTGCCGGGAAAGCCGGGGCCGGCCGGCGAGCCGGAGCAGATCGTCTCGTAATATTGGTAGCGCGCATTGCCGAAATTGAGATTGTTCATGGTGCCCTGCGCCGCCGCCATGGCGCCGAGCGCGCCGAACAGGCAATTGGTCACCTCCTGCGAGGTTTCGACATTGCCGGCGACCACGGCGGCGGGATATTCCGGCGACAGCATCGATTTTTTCGGAATGACGATGCGGATCGGCCGCAGGCAGCCGGCATTCATCGGGATGTCGTCGTCGACCATGACGCGGAACACGTAGAGCACCGCGGCGCGCGTCACCGGCTCGGGCGCGTTGAAATTGGTCGGCTGCTGCGGGCTGGTGCCGGTGAAGTCGACCGTCGCCTCGCGCTTCTTCTTGTCGACCGTGATGCGCACCTTGATGACGGTGCCCTGATCCATCTCGATCGCGAACGCGCTGTCGTGCAGCCGGTCGATGACGCGGCGCACGCTTTCGGCGGCATTGTCCTGGACGTGCCGCATATAGGCGCGCACCACCGGCAGCGTGAAATGGCGCACCATCTTGCGCAGTTCGTGCACGCCCTTCTCGTTGGCGGCGATCTGCGCCTTGATGTCGTTGACGTTCTGCAGCGGATTGCGCGCCGGATATTTGCCGCCGGTCAGCAGCGCGTAGAGTCTCCTTCTCGCGGAAGCGGCCGCGATCGACGAGCTTGAAATTGTCGATATAGACGCCTTCCTGCTCGATGGTGGTGGCGTTCGGCGACATCGAGCCCGGCGAAATGCCGCCGACATCGGCGTGATGGCCGCGCGAGGCGACCCAGAACAGGATCTTGCTCGCCGTCGAAGACCGGCGTGCAGACGGTGATGTCGGGCAGATGCGTGCCGCCGTTATAGGGCGCGTTGATCGCATAGACGTCGCCGGGGCGGATCTTGCCCTTGTTCTCGCGGATGATGGTCTCGACCGCGCGATCCATCGAGCCGAGATGCACCGGCATATGCGGCGCGTTGGCGACCAGCGAGCCGTTGCCGTCGAACACCGCGCAGGAGAAGTCGAGCCGCTCCTTGATGTTCACCGAATAGGCGGTGTTCTGCAGCGCCACGCCCATCTGCTCGGCGATCGACATGAAGAGGTTGTTGAACACTTCGAGCATCACCGGATCGGCATGGGTGCCGATGGCGCGCGTGCGCGGCGAGCTTTTGCACGCGCCGCAGCACCAGATGGTTTTTGGCGGTCAGCTCGGCCTGCCAGCCGTGTTCGACCACGACGGTCTGATGCGGCTCGATGATGATGGCGGGGCCCTTGACCTTGTGCCCGGGCGCGAGCGTCTCGCGGGTATAGACGAGCGCGCGGTGCCATTTGCCGCCGGAGAAGAAGCGCGTGCGCCGCGCCGGCGCCGGCAGCTTCGTCCGCGTCGTCTTGCGCGGCCTTTCCTTGAACGTCGCGCCGCCGCCGACGGCCTCGACCGACACCGCCTCGATCACCAGCGATCCTTGCCGCGATCGATGAAGCCGAACCGCGCCTTGTGCGCGCGCTCGAAGGCCGACTTTCATTTTTGCAAGCGACACGAGCTTCACCTCGCCCTTGCGTCGCCGGCCGACGTTGCCGGCATCGACGATCAGCGGCGTGTCGGTGCCGGCGTAGCGGATATGCGCGCGCACATGCAGCGCTGATCTTGTCGGCGGCGACGCCCTGGCCCGGCGACTTCGCCGACGGCGTCGGCCGCGAGCCGGCGCGCCACGGTCTCAGCAGCGTTGCGCGCGCTTGGTCGCCGAACGGCTCCTCGATCGCCTGCTGGCGGACGCTGCGGATATCGGCAAGCCCCATGCCGTAGGCGGAGAGCAGCGACGACAACGGATGGATCAGCACGCTGCGTCATGCCGAGCGCGTCGGCGACGAGGCAGGCGTGCTGGCCGCCGGCGCCGCCGAAGCAATTGAGCGCATAGCGCGTCACGTCGTAGCCGCGCTGCACCGAAATCTTCTTGATCGCGTTCGCCATGTTCTCGACCGCGATCTTGATGAAGCCGTCGGCGACCTGCTCGGGCGCGCGGCCGTCGCCGATCTCCTTGGCCAGCGCGGCAAAGGCCGTCGCGCACCGCGTCGGCATCGAGCGGCTGGTTCTGCTGCGGCCCGAAAATCTTCGGAAAGAAATCGGGAATGAGCTTGCCGACCATGACATTGGCGTCGGTCACGGCGAGCGGCCCGCCGCGGCGATAGCATTTCGGCCCGGGATTGGCGCCGGCCGAATCCGGGCCGACGCGAAACCGCGCGCCGTCGAAATGCAGGATCGAGCCGCCGCCGGCCGCCACGGTATGGATCAGCATCATCGGCGCGCGCATGCGCACGCCGGCGACTTCGGTCTCGAAGGCGCGCTCGTATTCGCCGGCGAAATGCGACACGTCGGTCGAGGTGCCGCCCATGTCGAAGCCGATCAGCCGGGCGAAGCCCGGCCGAGCGCCCGGTCTCGGCCATGCCGACGACGCCGGCCGCCGGGCCCGACAGGATCGCGTCCTTGCCGCGAAACAACTCCGCCGCCGTAAGCCCGCCCGACGACATCATGAACATCAGGCGGCGTCCGTTCGGACGGCTCGCCTTCTTCCGCGTTCAACTCGCCCGCCACCTGCGCCACATAGCGGCGCAGGATCGGCGACAGATAGCTGTCGACCACGGTGGTGTCGCCGCGGCCGACCAGCTTGATCAGCGGCGACACTTCGTGGCTGGCCGAGACCTGCGCGAAAGCCGAGCTCGCGCGCCAGCGCGGCGAGGCGCTGTTCGTGCGCGCTGTAGCGATAGGCATGCATCAGCACGACGGCGACGGCGTCGATGCCGTCGCGCTTGGCGCGCTCGAGCTCGGCGCGCACGGCATCGAGATCGAGCTCGCGCTCGACCGTGCCGTCGGCGCGCACGCGCTCGTCGACCTCGACGACGCGCTCGTAGAGCATGTCGGGCTTGATGATGTGCTTGGCGAAAATCTTCGGCCGCGCCTGATAGCCGATGCGCAGCGCGTCGCGAAAACCCTTGGTGATGAGGAGGAGCGTGCGGTCGCCCTTGCGCTCGAGCAGCGCATTGGTGGCGACCGTGGTGCCCATCTTCACCGCGCCGATCGCGCTCGCTCGGGATGGCGTCGCCCGGCGCTGAGCCCGAGCAGATGGCGGATGCCGTGCACCGCCGCATCCCGATAGGCCTCGGGATTTTCCGACAGCAGCTTGTGGGTGACGAGCGCGCCGTCCGGCCGCCGGCCGATCACGTCGGTGAAGGTGCCGCCGCGGTCGATCCAGAATTCCCAAGACCGGGACGAAGATTGCGGCACGGCTGGCACGGGTCGGCTCCTTTACTTCATGACGGTGCGAGCAAATACGTTTAATGCTCATCCGTCCAATCGCAAGTTTCGATGATTTACGATAAGCAGAATTTATCAGACCGAAGCAATCGCCGTGCCGCCTACTGCGTGGTGCGCTGCGTTGTCTTCATGTTTTTCCGTGCGACGTCGATGGCAATTTCGACGACCTTTCGGGCGGCGGGATTATCGGGTGCGGAAGGCCAGCTGGCAACGAAGTTGAGCGGCGGCAGCTCGACCTTGGTCGCTAGGCGGTGCAATTTGCCGCGCGGCGCGACATTTTTGAGGATCGCGGGCGGAATGACGGCGATGCCGATGCCGTCGAGCGCCATGCGCACGGCCGTCGCCAGCGATGTGCTGGCATGCATGGTCGGGCGCAGGCCCTTGCGCGCGAACAGATCGCGCAGGGTGACGTAAGGCTGTGTGTTGCGCGAAAAGGTGATGATCGGCCATTTCACGATGTCGTCGAGGTCAATCGATTTTCGCGAAAACTTCAGCTTGCTACTGGCGACGAAGGCGAGCGCGAAGGTGCAGAGCGGACGGTTATGCACATTCGGGTTATTGGTCGGCCCGACCAGGAAGGCAAGATTCAAGTCCTTGCTCACTAGTCGCTCGTGCAGGTTGGGCGAAATGTCGACCTCGATCTCGAGTTCGAGATTCGGATAGGCCGCATTGACCCGTTCGAGCAGCGCCGGCAGCCAGGTGTGGACGATGCTTTCCGAGACGCCGAGGCGGATGATACCACGCACGGCGGCGCGGTCGCCGACCAACTCGACCATCTCGGCCCGCATGCGGACGAGCCGTTCGGCGTGAACGAGAAGCTCCTGGCCCTTCGGCGTCGCCGCAACCAGCCTGCGGTCGCGGTCGAGCAGGCGGACGCCGAGAGTTTCCTCGAGCTGGGCGATCCGCATCGAGACCGCGGGCTGCGTGGTGTTCAGCCGGTCCGCCGCGCGCCGGAAGCTCTTCAGATTGGCGACCCAGATGAAGGTTTCGAGCGCCTTGAAGTCGATCATGCCGCCGTTCCTCCGTGCGCTGCTTGGCCTGATAAGCCCAGCTTATCGGAATTCATCGCAAAACACGATTTGACAGAATGAGGTGCCGATGGTCGGTTCAGTCGCTGGGTTCGGTTCCGGGGGAATTGGCGGAGTAGGGCAACATGGCCATGCAAGCGACGACAGCAGCAAGCGAACATCATCCGACGGCGTGGTACGCCCTGATGGATCGCCGCGAAAAGGCGGCGTTCTGGGCCAGCATCGGCGGCTGGATTCTCGACGCCATGGACGTGCAGATTTTGAGTTTCGCCTTCCCCGCCATTATTGCGGCCTTCGCCATCAGCAATGCCGACGCCGGCCTGATCGGGACCTCGACCTTGTTCGCCTCGGCCTTCGGCGGCTGGTTCGCCGGCGCGTTGTCGGATCGCTTCGGGCGCGTGCGCACCTTGCAGATCACGATTGTCTGGTTCGCCCTGTTCACCGGCCTGTGCGGCTTCGCGCAGGATTATACGCAGCTTCTGATCTTCCGCGCGCTGATGGGTTTCGGTTTCGGCGGCGAATGGGCCGCCGCCGCCGTTCTCGTCGGCGAGATCATCCGGCCGGAAAATCGCGGCAAGGCGGTCGGCGCCATGCAGAGCGGCTGGGCGATCGGCTGGGGCCTTGCGGCGCTCCTGGCGACGCTGTTTTTCAGCATCATGCCGGCCGACACCGCCTGGCGCGCGCTGTTCTGGGTCGGCGTGACGCCGGCACTGATGGTGTTTTTCGTGCGCGGCGCCGTCGACGAGCCCGCCGTCTTCACGCAGACGCAGGACAATCTCGCCGCCGCCGGCGCCAAGACGAATTTTCTGGAGATTTTTTCTCCGGAGATCATCAAGACCACGATCCTGACGTGCATTCTCACGACCGGCGCGCAAGGCGGCTATTACGCGATCACCACATGGCTGCCGACGTTCCTGCGCGCCGAGCGCAAACTCACCGTACTCGGCTCCGGCGGCTATCTCGCCGTTATCATCGTCGGATCGTTTATCGGTTACATCGTCAGCGCCTGGCTGAACGATCGGATCGGGCGTCGCACCAATTTCATTCTGTTCGCGCTGTGTTCGATCGTCACCGTGATCCTCTATACGCAACTGCCCATCGACAATACGACAATCATGTATGTCGGCTTCCCGCTCGGCTTCTTCGCTTCCGGGATTTTTTCCGGGATGGGACCGTTTTTGACGGAGCTTTTCCCCACCCGTGTGCGCGGCTCGGGGCAGGGCTTTGCCTATAATTTCGGACGCGGCGTGGCGGCGATGAATCCGCTCTTCGTCGGCATGCTCAGCGCCAAGCTGCCGCTCGGCCAATCGATCGGCATATTCGCGATCGCCGCCTACGGTCTCTTGATCGTGGCCGCGCTGCTGCTTCCCGAAACCAAGGGTCGCGTGCTGACGGCCTCTTGAGCGCCAAATCGTGAGCTACTTCGAATCGCGCTGCAAGATCCCGGCAATGGTCCTGATCTCGTTGCGGGCGTATTCCGGCAGGCCGGCGCTGATCGAATTGCCGGAATTGAACGACGATTGGCCCATCAGCACCTGCGCCGGCACGAGATTGCGCAGCACCGGCATGTTCTCGAAGTCGCGCTTCTTGTCGAGCACGCTCGCCTTGATCGCCAGCAACATGAAGGCGGTGACGACGGTCTTGTTGGCGTCGTTCGGGTCGGCCTGGAACACGGCGAAGAATTTGCCGAATTTCATGATCTGGTTGACGTAGAAAATGTCCTGTTCGAGCACGCCGGAGACCGGCGTATTGAGCGTGGTCAATTCCTTCAGGCCGGCCTGGTCAAGCTCGTCCGGCCCGAGCGCCGACAATTCGCTCTGGAAGTCGATATGGTCGGCGACCTTCTTGGAGCTGTCGCGCAATTTGTTGACCAGCAAGATGCCCATCGGAATCTTGCCTTCGAGCTTGTAGCTCGACTGGATGCAGATCGAGCGTCGTGCGCCCGGTGCACCATTTGCGGTCGGGATTTTCGTTGCCGGTGCCGGCCTCGTCGGTGAGCGGCCCGATGTCGGCCGGGGCGAGCGCCTTGTGCTTGATCGCCGGATCGATCTTTTCCAGGAATGGCAACGTCACGTAGCGCGACAGATCGATCGCGCCGGGCGCCCTGTCGAGAACAAAGCGCGCCTGCGCGACATACATGTAGAGCTTTTCGAGGACCGGCGACGTGGTGCCGTTGACGGTCTTGGGATCGGTCGGCTCGGTATAGCCGGGAAACAGCGCGAGGAATTTCTTCTCGGTCGGATGCTTGTCGGCCCATTCGTCGAAATGAAACAGCGCAGTTTCGCTGTCGGGCGCGCTGGTGCCGGTGTGATCGCTGAACGCGATGGTGCCGGGCTTGATCTGCGCCATGTCGGTTTTGCGGGCGTCGGCGACGTCCTGGATGGTGAAAATCCTGCGCTGGCGGCCGAGCAAACGCCAAACAATGCGCCAAGCAACGCGGCAAGCAGGGCGAAGAGCGCGATGGCGTGCCGCGTCCACATTCTCAGTTCTCTCATGGGAGTGCTTTAGCCTGGAATGGCTTTAGACGGATAGCTCAGTTGGTGCGGCCGCCATAGTAATTTTGACTGCGCTGGGCCGGAGGATTGCCGCTCCAATTCCAGGGCTGGAAGAAGCCGCGGGGCTGAGGCGGCGGCGGGGCTGGCGGCGGCGATTGCCAGCCCTGGTTCGGATAATAGGAGCGTCCGATCCATTGGCCGCCGCCGCGATTGCCGCCGCTCGAGAACGCGCCGAAGAACCAGTTCTGGCCGTCATCGTCGGCTGGCCCTGATTGGTCGATGCGTAGGCATCCGCCTGGTTGACGAGCTGATATTGCGTGTCGGCGACCTGGCCGTCGGCCCGCGCCGGAAATGCTCGATGAAGGCGCTGCCGCTGTTCGGCGGATTGTTGGCGGCATTGGTGAAGGCGCCCCAAAAGCCGTTGCCGCCGTTATTGGCATTGCTGCCGATGCGGTTGCCGCTCATGTAGTCGATCGGCAGATCGACCAGATCGCGCTTCGCCTCCGGCGACGGCCCGGCTGAGCGGCGCCTTGGGCGCGATATGCTCGGCCCAGATGGCCTGAATGATCGGCTCGAAGATCGGCAGCGCCACGCGCGCGCCGGTCGCGCTGGCGCCGAGCGAGCGGCGCTTGCCGTCGCCATTGTCGTAGCCGACCCAGACGGCGATGGTGACGTCGTTGGTGAAGCCGATGAACCAGCCGTCGACCGCGTCCTCGGTGGTGCCGGTCTTGCCGGCGACATAGGGCGACAGCGCGCCGATCGCGCGCGCGGTGCCGCGCGCCACCACGCCCTGCAGCATGGTCTTGAGCTGATAGAACGAGGCGCGGTCGGCGGCGCCGATAAAGCGGCAGCGGCGTATTCGGATACTGATAGACCGTCTGGCCGTCCTGTTCGATCGAGTCGATGGCGTGCGGCTGTCGGCAGCGCGCCTTCGTTGGCGACCGCGGCATAGAAGGCGGCGAGATCGATCATGCGCACCGGCTGCGCGCCGAGCACGAACGGATAATAGCGGACGCACTCGCGTGTAGATCTTGGCGGCCACGGCGGTCGCGCAGACCTCGTCGAGACTTCTCTCCGGATCGGCGCTCGATGCCGCCGTCGAGCAGATGCGCGGTCACGACGTTGACCGAATTCTCCAGGCCGCGCCGCATGGTGTAGACGCCGCCGATCGCTGCCGTCGGCGTTGCGCGGCGACCAGAAATCTTCCTCGCGCGCGGTGCCGCCGTATTCGCGCGCGATGACTGTCGCGGCCGCTGCGTCGAGCCGCCGATCGGCGGCAGCGTGATCGGGTCGTCGGACACGAGCGTGTTCGGCTGCAAGCCCGCTTGCAGCGCCGTCAGATAGGTCAGCGGCTTCATCGCCGAGCCGGGCTGGCGCTGCGGTCTGCGAGGTGCGATTGAGCTGGCTCAGCGGATAGGAGAAGCTTCCCGCCATCGCCAGGATGCGTCCGGTCTTGTTCTCCAGCACCAAGGCCGCGCCCTGCACCGTCGGCCGCACCCGCAATTGCGCGACCGCGCCGCCGACGGCGGGCTCGGCCGGCACGCGATTTGGTGCCGTTCTTGGCGGTCTTGGTTTCAGCCGCTTGGCCTCGCTCACGCGGCTCTCGACGACATTGGCATAGACCACGTCATAGAGGCTGAGGCTGCGCCGGATCTGCGCAGCTCGACGCCGTTGAGCGGCAGCACGCGGCCGTCGGCGCAGGCCGACGCGGATCGCGCCATCGCCGCTTTTGGCCGCCCTTGTCGAGCGACCACGGCCGGCGTCCCAATGCACGTCGGAGAGCGGCAGTGCGCAGCTCCTGCAGCGCCTGCTGCCAGGCAGGGCGTGCTGGCTGCCGGCCGCCCGCTTGTCGCTCGTTGAGCTTCTGCACCGCGTCGGCGATATTGGCCTCGGGCCCGCGGAACTGCGCGCGGCCGATCGACATCTCATAGTGCGCCAGCCCCTCCTGCAATGCCGCTTCGGCCTCGCGCTGCAATGCCGCATTGATGGTCGAATGCACCGTGTAGGGCTCGGCGGTCAGGCTTGTCGACGCCGTCCGGTCTTCGCCTCGCGGCCGAGAAAATCGATGAAGTGCAAGCCGCTGTCGCGGCGCGGCTGCTCGAAGGCGACGAGCTTCGGCGGCGCGGCGAGCGCCTGGTCCTTCTGCTCCGCGGTGATGACGCCGTCTTCCTGCATGCGGCCGAGCACGTAGGCGAGGCGTTCCTTGGCGCGATCGGGATGGCGGTCGGGATTGAAAAAGCTCGGACCCTTGAGCAGGCCCGGCCAGCATGGCGCCTTCGGCCAGCGTGAGGTCCTTCGCCGATTTGCCGAAATAGCTGCGCGCGGCCATCTCGACGCCCCAGGAGCCGCGGCCGAGATAGGCGGAATTGAGATAGAGCTCGAGGATTTCGTTCTTGCTCAGCGTGGTTTCGAGCCGCGAGGCCACGATCATTTCGCGGATCTTGCGCTCGTAGGTCACGTCGTCGCCGACCAGGAGGTTCTTCACGACCTGCTGGGTGATGGTCGAGCCGCCCTGCGGCCGGCCCGGTTCGGCCAGATTGCCGATGAAGGCGCGGATGATGCCGCGCTCGTCGACGCCGTGATGCTCGAAGAAGCGCCGGTCCTCGGCGGCGACGAACGCCTTCTGCACGTAATCGGGAACGTCGGAGAGCGGCACCCAGACGCGCCGGTTGCCGCGGCTCGAACACGTTGGCGAAATTGCTGCCCTTGCCGTCGAGCACCATCGCTCATGCTGGGCAGCTTCCGGCCCTTGAGCCGCGTTCGGTCCGGCAGATCGGCGGCCGCGTTGTTGAAGAACTCGATCACCTGGCCGAGATCGACGACCGGATTGGCGACGTTCTCGTTCTTGCAGAACTGGTGATAGGCGGTGTTGAGGTCGGCGAAATTGATGCCGTGAAAGGCCTTGATGTCGCCCGGCCGCCTTCGGATCGTCCAGCGCGGTGGCGATCAGGTCGTCGAGGTTGATCGAACTCGATGTCGAAGGCCTGCCGCATGTGGGCGCAGCCGTCGCGCAGCATCTGCACGACCTGGGCCTGATCCTGCACCGGGTCGAAATGCGTCTTCACCGCCTGCGGCTGCGTCGTCACCTCGCTCAGCGCCAGCGCAGTCGCAAAAATCTTGACGAGGATTGTGTCCATTGGGGCGCGATGGGGACTGCTATGGGTACGGCCGGCAGCCTGGTTCGAGGGACGCGACAGGACAACAGGGATTATAGCGATCCGATCCTTACAAAAAGACTTTTTTGCGGGTGCGAAGGCGCCCCCAAGAAAGCGCAGCGGAGCGGAATACCAAGAGTTTACGCCACAATTCCGCGGCCGTGCTGCGACTGCCGCGGCTTTGCCGCGTCATTTCTTGGCCGGTAATAGCCCGTCGAAATGACCGCGTTGTTGCAGCCAGGCGAGCAAAATCAGCGCCGGCACGCCGGCGAGCGCGCAGATCGCGAAGAACCACGCCCAGCCCAGCCGGGAATCCGCCAAAGCCGGTGACGATATATCCCGCGCCTGCGGACAGATATGTGCGGCCGAACGCCGCGAGCGCGGTCAGGAGCGCATATTGCGTCGCCGTATGCAGCGGATTGCGGCACAGCGCCGAAAGGTAGGCGACGAAGATCACGGTGCCGACCGCGCTGGTGAAGTTCTCGAGCACGATAGCGAAGGTCAGCCATGTGACGTCATGGCCGACGACGGCCTGCCAGGAGAAGCCGAGATTGGCGAGCCCTTGCACGACGGCCGCCGATCAGCAGGCTTGTCGGCAGCGTGAGGCGCGCGCCACGAAACCGCCGGCAAAACCGCCGAGCAATGTCGCCGCGAAACCGACGCCCTTGATGATGGCGGCATATTCGTTGCGCGAGAAGCCGAGATCGATCACGAACGGCGCCGTCATCACGCCGGAGAGCGCATCGGT
This sequence comes from uncultured Alphaproteobacteria bacterium, assembly GCA_963761185.1. Classification (GTDB taxonomy): domain Bacteria; phylum Pseudomonadota; class Alphaproteobacteria; order Rhizobiales; family Xanthobacteraceae; genus BOG-931. The sequence continues at coordinate 71,747 of CAVXFY010000009.1, read as the reverse complement.
GAACTTGAACAGGACGACAAAAGCCAGCGCGACAAACGCCATGTCGCGGGAGAGGAACTCGGAGAACGCGCCCACGGCGGCCTCATAGAGGCGGCGCGCCACGTTCTCGCGCTCGAGCGTGGCCTCGGCCTTGGCGGATTGCGCCGGCTCGGTAGCCGCGAGCGTGGTCGCGACGCCGATCAGGACCAGCGCCGCCATGACGAAATAGCCCGCGCTCCAGGCGGCATGATGGTCGAGGCCGAAACTCTGGAAGCCGCTCACAAGAAACAGCGCGCCGGCGGTCGAAGCGAGCATGCCGATGCGATAGGCGGCGACATAGGACGCCATGCCGGCGGCCTGCTCGCTTTCGTCAAGGCTTTCGACCCGGAAGGCGTCGACGATGATGTCCTGCGTCGCCGAAGCGGTGGCGACCAGCAACGCGCCGACCGCGACGATGAACGGCGAAACGGCAGGGTCGGATACGCCGAGAAAGACGATCGCCGCGATCAGCAGGAACTGCGACAGCAACAGCCAGCCGCGCCGCCGGCCGAAAAGCCGCGACAATAGCGGCACGTCGAGCGCATCGACCAGCGGCGCCCACAGGAACTTGATCGTGTAGGGCATGCCGACCAGTGCGAACAGGCCGATGGTTCCGAGATTGACGCCGACCTCGGTCATCCAGATCGCGAGCGTCGAGCCGGACAAAGCGAGCGGCAGGCCGGAGGAGAAGCCGAGCAACATCACGATCAGCACGCGCCGCTGCAGATAGACGGCGAGCGTGTCGGTGAGTGAAGGGCGCGGAGGCGTGACGTTTTCGGAGGCTTCGGGCGCGACCTCCATGCGCCGCTACTCGCCTGCTTCCAGCTTGCGCGGCAGCGGCGCGGGGATGACGTTCGATCCGATCGCTTCCACGCCGCCGAATTCGACCTGCTGGATGCGCTCGCCGTGGCTTTCGATCTTCTCGATCGAAATGATCGCTTGCCGGATGTCCTCGTTCGATTGGTTGAAATGGGTCTGCAGCTTGCGGACGCGATCGCCGAGCAAGCTGACGTCCTTCACCAGGCGCCCGACCTCGTCGCGGATCTGGTCGGCCGCCTCGCGCATGCGGGCGTCCCTCTGGATCTGCTGCACCAAATCGATCGCCAGCATCAAGAGCGACGGCGACACCAAGACGACGTGCGCGCGGTAAGCCTTCTGCACCAGATCGTCGAACCCGTCGTAGATCTCCGCATAGACCGATTCCGACGGCACGAACATCAAAGCCATTTCCTGCGTCTCGCCGGGGATCGAATATTTCTCGGCGATATCGGCGACATGCTTGCCGACGTCGGCGCGCAGGCGCTGAGCGGCGGCTTTGCGCTCGTCGTCGGTCTTGGCGTCGCGATAGGCGGTGACGCCTTCGAGCGGGAATTTGGCGTCGATCACCAGCGGCCGGTTGTCCGGCAGGAACACGCAGCAGTCGGGCCGGGTCCGGTTCGACAGCGTGTGCTGGAAGGCGTAGGCGCCCTTGGGCAGGCCGTCCTGGACGATCGCTTCCATGCGCCACTGGCCGAAGGCGCCGCGCGACTGCTTGTTGGCGAGCACGCCCTGCAGCGAGGTCACCTGGGTGGCGAGCTCGGTGATGTTCTTCTGCGCGCTGTCGATGACCGCGAGCCGCTCGTTGAGCTTTTGCAGATTTTCGGTCGTGCTCAGCTTGGTCTTTTCGAGCGAATCGCCGAGCCGGTGCGAGACCGAATCGAGCCGCTCGTTGACCGCAAGCTGAAGCTGCGACTGCCGGTCGCCGACCATCCGGATCATGGCTTCGAGCCGCGCCGCGGCGTCGGCCTGGGCGCGGGCCAGTTCGGCCATGACGGCCGCCTGCGGGTCGGGGCGGCGGCGCGTCCGCCACAAGAGAACGGCCAGCGCGATCAGCGCCAGGCCAGCCAAGATACCGCCCAAAACCATGGCGGCGAACAGGGCTTCCGGGCCAGAAATGGGCGGCAAGCGCTCGATCATCGAATGTCCCTTTTGGCGAATCGAGGCCTAGAACGAAGAGCGAACGGTCATACCCGCTCGCGGCCGAACGTGCAATGGAACACTCCGCCGGATCGCATACATTGACCCCGCTTTGTCCACGCCTTACATCGCCCGCGAGGTTCTTTGGCCTGGCTGGCGCTTTGGAACGACAATGGCACTGCGCGAAATCATCAAGCTTCCCGACAAGCGGCTGCGGCTAATGTCCGAGCCGGTCAAAAGATCGACGCCGGCATCAAGAAGCTGGTCGATGACATGTTCGAGACCATGTATGACGCGCCCGGCATCGGGCTTGCGGCGATCCAGCTCGGCGTCGCCAAGCGTGTCGTCACCATGGACCTGTCGAAGAAAGAGGACGACCACAAGCCGCAGGTCTTCATCAACCCGGAGCTCATCTGGACGTCGGAAGAGAAGAACACCTACGAGGAAGGCTGCCTGTCGATCCCGGAATATTACGAGGAGGTCGAGCGGCCGGCCGAGGTCAAGGTCAAATATCTCGACCTCGACGGCAAGAGCCACGAGATCACGGCCAAGGGCCTGCTCGCCACCTGCCTGCAGCACGAGATCGATCACACCAACGGCGTGCTGTTCATCGACCATCTGTCCAAGCTCAAGCGCGACCGCGTCATCAAGAAGTTCACCAAAGCCGCAAAGAACGACGGAAAGCACGAGGCCTCCAAGAAGCAGGAGGCGTGATTGGCCTTGCGGCTGGTGTTCATGGGCACGCCGGATTTCGCGGTGCCCACGCTTCTGGAAATTGTAGGCTCGGGTCACGATGTCGCCGCGGTCTATACGCGCGCGCCACAGCCGGCCGGGCGCGGCATGGCGGAGCGGCCAAGTCCGGTGGCGCGCGAGGCCGAACGATTCAAGCTGCCGATCTTTACCCCGAAGACGCTGAAAGGCGCCGAAGCCGCCGAAGCGATGCGCGCGCATGGCGCCGATGCCGCCGTCGTTGTCGCCTATGGCTTGATCCTGCCGAAAGCGATCCTCGACGTCTTTCCGCTCGGCTGTTTCAACCTGCACGCTTCGCTGTTGCCGCGCTGGCGCGGCGCGGCGCCGATCCATCGCGCCATCATGGCAGGCGACCGCGAGACCGGCGTGATGGTGATGAAGATGGAAGAAGGTCTCGATACCGGCCCCATCGCCATGGCGGAGCGCGTGACGATCTCAGCCGACATGACGACCGGCGAATTGCACGACAGGCTTGCGCCGCTCGGCGCCAAGCTGATGCTGGTCGCGCTCGGCGCGCTTGAACGCGGCACGTTGCAACTGACGCCGCAGGCTGCCGACGGCGTGACTTACGCCAGGAAGATCGACAAGAGCGAAACGCGCATCGATTGGAGGAAGCCGTGGAACGCGGTCCACGACCATTGCCGCGGCCTGTCGCCGTTTCCCGGCGCGTGGTTCGAATTCGCCGGCGGCCGCGTCAAGGTTCTGCGCATGACCAAAGGCGACGGCAACGGCACAGCCGGGATGGTGCTCGACGATAGGCTTACCATCGCCTGCGGCGAGGGCGCGGTGCGCCTCGTCGAATTGCAGCGCGCCGGCAAACAGCCGATGCAAGCGGACGAATTTTTGCGCGGCACACCTGTCGCGCGCGGCGCCGTGCTGAGCTGAACGCGCATGCCCCGCTACAAGCTCACCATCGAATATGACGGCACGCCGTTTGTCGGCTGGCAGCAGCAGGACAACGGCGTTTCGGTGCAAGGCGTGCTCACCGACGCGGTCGCCGCTTTTGCCGGCGAGCGCGTCATGGTGTCCGGCGCCGGACGCACCGATACCGGCGTGCATGCGCTCGGCCAGGTCGCGCATGTCGATCTCGCCAAGGACTGGGATATCGAGCGGGTGCGCGACGCGATCAATTTTCACTTGCGCCCGCAGCCGGTCGCCGTGCTCACAGCGGAGCATGTGGCGGCGGATTTCGACGCGCGCTTCTCGGCGATCAAGCGCCATTATCTCTATCGCATCGTCAATCGCCGCGCCGATCTGACGCTCGATCAGAACCGCGCCTGGCGCGTGCCGCGGCCGCTCGATTGCGCCGCGATGCACGCGGCCGCGCAAAAGCTCATCGGCAAGCACGACTTCACGACCTTCCGCTCGACCGAATGCCAGGCGAAATCGCCGGTGAAGACGCTCGATCGCCTCGACGTTGTCCGCGACGGCGACGAGGTGGGCGTCACTGCCGCGGCGCGTTCGTTCCTGCAGCATCAGGTGCGCTCGATGGTCGGCTCGCTTGTTCATGTCGGCGAGGGCAAATGGAGCGCCGACGATCTTGCCGATGCGCTCGCCGCGCGCGACCGCAGCCGCTGCGGCCAGGTCGCGCCGCCGCACGGGCTTTATCTGGTGCGGGTAGATTATTGCTCTTGGTGGCCCGCCAAGCTCCGATGGAACGGTGATGCCGGACAGCGATGTCGAGGTTGTGGTTGTCGGGGGCGGCGCGGCCGGTGTCGCGGCCGCCAAGCGGCTTTGCCGGGCGTCCGTCGACTGTCTCCTTGTCGAAGCGCGTCCGCGCCTCGGCGGGCGCGCCTATACCGTGACCGATCCTTTCGGCTTCACGCTCGATCTCGGCTGTGGCTGGCTGCATTCCGCCGATCGCAATCCGTGGGTCCGCGTTGCGGAAGAGGAGGGCGCTGTGATCGACAAGACGCCGCCGCCATGGCAGCGCCGAACGCTCGAATTCGGCTTCCCGCGCGCCGAGCAAAACGACTTTCAAGACGCCATGGCCGAATTTTTCGCGCGCCTGGAACAGGCCGCGCAAGGTGAGACAGACGTCGCCGCCGCGAGCCTGCTCGAACCCGGCAATCGCTGGAACGGACTCATCAATTCCGTCGGCACTTATATCAGCGGTGGCGATCTCGACCGGCTGTCGGTGAAGGACTTCGATCGCTACGAGGACACAGGCGTCAATTACCGGGCTTTCAAGGGCTACGGCAATCTGATCAGTGACCACGGCGCGGACGTGCCGATGATGCTCGACTGTCCGGTCACGGCCATCGATCACCGCGGCAAACGACTGCTGATCGAAACGAGCAAAGGCGCGATCGTCGCCGATCAGGTCCTCGTGACCGTCCCGACCGCGGTGCTTGCGGCTGAACGCGTTTTATTCACGCCCGCGCTTCCGCAGAAAATCGCGGCGGCGCGCGGCCTGCCGCTCGGCCTCGCCGATAAGCTGTTCATGGCACTCGACGGCGCGGAAGAGTTCGAGAAGGAAACGCGGCTGTTCGGCCGCACCGATCGCAAAGGCACCGGCGGCTATCATTTAAGGCCGTTCGGCCGGCCGATGATCGAAGCTTATTTCGCCGGCGGCTTGGCCGCCGAGCTCGAGGCCGGCGGCGAGGGCGCGTTCTTTGACTTCGCCGTGTCGGAGCTTGTCGGCTTGTTCGGCAGCACCTTCGCCCGCCGTCTCAAGCCGATCCGGAGCCATCATTGGGCGCACGATCCGTTTGCGCTCGGCTCCTACTCCTTCGCTCTGCCCGGCTTTGCCGATTGCCGGCAGGTGCTGGCCGAGCCGGTCGACAACCGGCTGTTCTTCGCCGGCGAGGCGTGCTCGGCACACGACTTCTCGACCGCGCATGGCGGTTACCTCACCGGCGTCGCGGCGGCGGAAGAGGTGATCGCCGCGCACAGGCGCTAGCCGAAATATTTTTCGATGATGCGCCGGTAGACCGCGGTCAGCGTGACGAGATCGGCGACCGGCGCGCATTCGTCGACCGCGTGCATGGTCTGGCCGACCAGGCCGAATTCCAGCACCGGGCAATAATCCTTGATGAAGCGCGCGTCGGAGGTGCCGCCGCTGGTCGAGAGATTTGGCTTGCGGCCGGTGACTTCGGCGATGGCGGCAACCGCAAGATCGGTGAACGGCCCCGGCTTGGTGACGAACACATCGGCGTTCGACGGCTGCCATTCGAAGGAATGTTGGATGCGTCCGTCCGCGGCCGCTTTGGCGCGCCGCTTCGATCAGCGTTTTCAGCGCGGTCTAGCTGTGGCGGTCGTTGTAGCGGATGTTGAAGCGCGCGCGCGCTTCGCCGGGAATGAGATTGACGGTCGGATTGCCGACATCGATCGAGGTGAATTCGAGATTCGACGGCGCGAAATGCGCGCTGCCTTCGTCGAGCGGCGCCTGCAGAGCAGCGATCAGCGTCACCAGGCCGCGGATCGGATTGTCGGCGCGTTCGGGATAAGCGACGTGGCCCTGCCGGCCGGTGACGATGAGCGTGCCGTTGAGCGAGCCGCGCCGGCCGGCCTTGATGGTGTCGCCGAGCGTGTCGACGTTGCTCGGCTCGCCGAGAATGCAGTGATCGAATTTCTCGCCGCGCTCGGCCGCCCATTGCAAAAGCTTGATGGTGCCGTTGACGGCGACGCTCTCCTCGTCGCCGGTGATGAGGAGCGAGATCGAGCCTTTCGGCTTGCCGCCGTTGGCGGCAAGATAATCGAGCGCGGCGGCGACGAAACAGGCGATGCCGCCTTTCATGTCGACCGCGCCGCGGCCGTAAAGCATGTCGCCCGCGACCTCGCCGGCAAAGGGCGGATGCGACCACGCCGCCTCGTCGCCCGGCGGCACGACGTCGGTATGCCCGGCGAAGAGCAGATTCGGCTTGGCGACGCCGATGCGGGCGTAAAGATTTTCGATCGGCGCCGTGCCGGGCTCGGCGAAGATCGTGCGATGCACCGCAAAGCCCGCCTGCGCCAACAGCCCCTGCAAGAAGCCGAGCGCGCCGCCGTCATCCGGCGTGACCGAGCGGCAGCGGATGAGATCGCGGGCGATGGCAACGGGATCGGCGGTCATAATTCGCCTCACACCGTGCCGAGCGGGTCGGGGCCGTATTGGTTCGGACCATCGACGCCTTTCCGGAAACCGAGTTCGACCAAGAGGAACAGGGCAAGAACGGTGAACGGCACGGCGATCATCACCGAGACAGCGCTCGGCTCGTCCTCGGTGCCGGCCATTTCCAAAACCGTGAGCAGGTCGAGCACGGCGCTGGCGCCGAAAAATGCGATCAGAAACACCAGCGGCATGTTGCGATCATGCGCGCGTTTCACCGCGATCGCGAATTCCGGATAGGTGAAAGCCAGATCGACGATGGCGCTCAACCGGTCACCTTGAATCTGCTCGGCGAGGAAATGGGCGACAAGCTCGACGACAGTCAGCACCGCCACCGCGATCCAGAACGTCTTGCGGCCGATGCGGCCGTGAAAACTGTTGAGAGGAAGGCCCAATCCATGAAACTCTAATCCAAATCCCAATTCTGGCGCGACCTGTCTGGTAGATCCGGCGATTAGAATATCTGGCGGCTTTCAGTCCCGCAGCAATTCGTTGATGCTGGTCTTGGCGCGCGTCTTCTCGTCGACGCGCTTGACGATGACGGCGCAGTAAAGCCCCGGCGCCGCTTCGCCCGTCTTGTTCGGCTTGCCGGCAAGCGTCCCCGGCACGACCACGGAATAGGGCGGCACTTCGCCTTGCAGGACCTCGCCGCTGTCGCGGTCGACGATCTTGGTCGAGGCGCCGATGAAGACGCCCATCGACAGCACCGCGCCTTCGCGCACGACGACGCCTTCGGCAACTTCGGAGCGCGCGCCGATGAAACAATTGTCTTCGATGATCACCGGGCCCGCCTGCAGCGGCTCGAGCACGCCGCCGATGCCGGCGCCGCCGGAGATGTGACAATTCTTGCCGATCTGCGCGCAGGAGCCGACGGTCGCCCAGGTGTCGATCATGGTGCCGGAATCGACATAGGCGCCGAGATTGACGAAGGACGGCATCAGCACCACGCCGGGCGCGATGTAGGCGGAGCGGCGCACCACGCAGCCGGGCACGGCGCGAAAGCCGGCGCTGCGGAAACTGTCGTCGCCCCAGCCGTCGAACTTTGACGCCACCTTGTCCCACCACACGGCGTGGCCCGGCCCGCCGCCGATGACGGTCATGTCGTTGAGGCGAAACGACAGCAGCACGGCCTTCTTCAGCCATTGATTGACGCGCCAAGTCCCGCTTGGTGTGCCGTCCGGCCGCGTTCCGCGACGCGCGCCGCGCCGCGATCGAGCAGATCGAGCGCCTGTTCGACCGCCTCGCGCACTGCGCCTTTGGTCGTCGGGCCGATCTGGTCGCGCCGCTCGAAGGCTGCGTCGATGATCTCGGCGAGTTTATCCGCAGTCCCGGCTGACATGGATACGACCTGAAAAGTTGCCCTACAGCGCGGTTTGTCGGGGCAGGGGCCGGCGATGTCAAGTTGGCGTCAGACCCGCAGCGATGCTGCGTAGAAATCCGGCAAGATCGTCGGTCACATGGTCGACATGCGGCGCGTCGCGGCCGGTCAGCTCCCAGTCTTCGCGCAGCACGACGCCGGCGCCTTGCGGCACGACCAGCACGGTGGTCATGCCGAGCGCATGCGGCACTTCGAGATTGCGGGCGAGATCTTCGAACAGCACCGCCTGCTTCGGCGCGACCTTGTGGCGGGCGAGGAAGCGCTCATAGACCGCGGCGTTCGGCTTCGGCTCGAGTTCCGCCGACTTGATGTCGAAAATGTCTTCGAAATGCTTGTCGATGCCGAGCCGCCGCAGCACCTCGTCGGCATGATTGCGCGTGCCGTTAGTCAGAATGAGCTTGCGCCCCGGCAGTTCCTCGATGGCTAGCACCGAGCGCGGGATTGGGCGTCAGCGGCGAGTAATCGATCTGGTGCACGATCTCGAGGAATTCGTCGGGCGCAAGGCCGTGCTCTTTCATCAATCCGCGCAGCGTCGTGCCGTAGCGCTTGTAATAATCCTTCTGCAGGCGGAACGCTTCGTCATGCGTGACTTTGAGCAAGTCGACGATGTAGTCGCGGATGCGCACATCGACCTGCTGCCACAGATTGAGATGATGCGGATAGAGCGTGTTGTCGAGATCGAACACCCAGGTCGCAACGCGCCTGAAGGCTTCAATGCTTTTGAAATCGGGTTCATGCAAACCGCGGACGGACTGTTCGGCCATGTTCTTTAAAACCGGCTTTCTCTAAAACCGGCGCTAGCCAGCCTCGCGCCACGCCGTCGAGGGAACCAGGCCCTGAAGCGCGCCGTCGTGCAAGGCAACGGGATCGCGCTCGCCTTCCATGGCAAGGCGCAGCACGCTACGCGCCAACTCATCCGGCTTCACCGTCGTGTTGCCGATTGCCTTCAGCGTCAACCACGCTTCGTCGAAGGCGGCTTCCAACACGATGAGCGTCTGAGGGTCGAACGAACTGTTGTGGAACCCGCGCATGGTTCCAACCTCACAACTTCGGTACGTGCATGTTTCGTGAATACCCGGCGAATCGTGGGCGCGAAACTGGCCGAGTTTGTGACACGGCCCAGCGATCGAGATCAACTGCATTTGAACATCGGGTCATGTCGCACTCCGCCGGCCGCGCCGAGGTGGCGACAAAAGTGTCATATTTTCGGGTTGCACAAGTCTTAAGCGGTCGCCCAAGCGGCAATCCGGGAGCAGCTAAGCGCCTGTTTGCTTAGGCATTCAGGCGCGGCAGGAGGTGCGAGGCGTTGCCGGAAGCGATAGAAGTGAGATTATCGGCCCCGAGATTGAGCCGTTTCAGGCTTTCGATCTGATTCAACGGGAAATAGGGATAGTCGGTGCCGTAGGTGATTTGCGAGAACGGCACGAGGCTGGTCAGCGCCGCGATCGCGGCCGGATGCGTGGCATTGGCCGTGTCGTAATAGAGCCGGCGCAATTCGGCTTCGATCCCGTCCGGTGCGAATCCGCCCGGGCTGCGCGCCTTCTGGTCGTAGAAGGCTTCGATGCGGCCGGCGAGGAACGGGATCGTGCCGCCGGCATGGGAGAACAGCCATTTGATGTCGCGCAGGCTCGCGAATGTACCGCTCAGCAGCAGGCTGACGATGGTGCGCGTGGTGTCGTGCGGCACTTCGATCACGGCGGGGAAAGCGCCGACGCTGAGACGGCCGCAGCAGCTCGCGACCAGCGGATGGACGTAGACGACAGCCTTGCGGCGGTTGAGCTCTTCCAAGATCGGCTTGTAGGCCGGGTCGCCGAGCCATTTGTCTCCATAATTGGTTTGCAGATTGACGCCGTCGGCCTTCAGCGTGTCGAAGGCGTATTCGATCTCTTTCAGCGTCGCATCGGCATCGAGCATCGACAGGGGCGCGAACAGCCCGTAGCGGTCTGGCTTGCTCTGCACCATCTCGGCGGCGAAGTCGCAGCACAGCCGCGCCATATCGTGCGCGGCTTTGGCGTCGGTATCGAACCACACGCCGGGCGTCGACGCGAGCGACAGGATGCTGGTCGAGATACCGTTCTTGTCCATCGCCTCGATGTCTTTGTCCTTGGTCCACGCCAGTTGCACGCCGAAATGCGGAATCTTGCGCTGATCCTCCCAATCCGACCACGCCTTCTGATAGGCCGGCGGGTAAAAGTGGTGATGCGTGTCGATCAGCTTGTCCGGCGCGGCTTGCGCCAGCGTCTTTGTGCCCGGCAGTACGGCCGCGGCGCCGAGCGCCGCTGCACTCGCCAAAAACTGCCGGCGCGACGCGTGGCAGCCGCAGCCAAATGACCACTTGCCCGATTTCTTTAGGGCGGATTCATTGCATTCGGGCGCAATAGCGCCAGCTTGGTCGCTCATACGTTTCCTCCGGTCGCTATTTTTACGATTACAGAACGCCGCGGCGGCGCTGTAAAGGACCTTTGAAGGGAGGGGCGTTAGCGCAGCAATTGGAACGCGACCAAGGCGCCGAGCATGATGGCGCTGCCGAGCCCCTGAATCGGCGTCATGATATCGCCGAGGACGAGCGCGCTGAGCACGGTCGCCGTCAGCGGCTCGAGGTTGAGGATGAGCGCCGTGCGGAACGGGCCGATACGCATGGTCGATATGAAGATCAAGAGAATGCCGGATGTGGTCGCGAGGCTCATCACGACCAAGGCGACCCAGCCGAAATCGGTATGCGGCATGTTCCAGTCTTGCACCAGCAGCGAGGCGACGATGAAGATCGCGGTCGACGAGATCATCGAATACCAAGTCGTCAGCCGCGCGTCGGCGCCGACGAGACAGACACGCGTGGTCAGCAGCACGGCGACGCGCCAGCAGCCGGCGCCGATCCCATAAGTGACGCCGGCGAACGCCAGGCCGGCAGGGTGCGCGCCGATCATGACGGCGAGGCCGACAAATGCCGCAACGGCGCACAGCGCGCCCTTCCAGCGCAACGGCTCGATGCGCAACAGCGACGCCGTAATTCCCGTCAAAACCGGATAAGTGAAATAGGACAGGATAGCCGTCGATACGTCGACCGCCTCGATGGCCTTGAACAGACAATAGATGAGGCCGGCGAACATGACGCCGATGCCCATCGATATCCAGCGCACGCGCGCGTCGGCGAAAGGCTTCTTGCCGAAGCGCAGCCATGTCGCGACGAAGATGAGGCCGACCACGCTGCGAAACGACAGCATGGAGAGCACGTCGCCGCCGGCGCGCAGCACGATCTTCGACAAGACGTCGGAAACGCCGAGCGACATGCCGGCGGCAATTCCGGGAGCGAGCGGCAGCAGAAAGTGCTCCGGCGCCGCCGCCGCTTGGGTCGCGGCGGATTCCGGTCGTGGCCCAGCGTCGTGTCCGCCCATACGCTTTTCGATTTGCTTTTCGAGTTTGTTTTTCTAGAGCATGATCCGGAAAAGTGGAAACCGGTTTTCCGAAAAGATCATCCTCAATCAAGATGCTAGAGCGACAACCGACTAAAACTAAAGCAATTTCGCTCTAGGCGATCCCTCTTGGGATCGCGGATCAGTTATGGATGAGCGTACCGGCGCCGAGCTCGGTGAACAATTCGAGCAGCACCGCATGCGGCACCTTGCCGTCGAGGATCACTACGCCTTCGACGCCGCGTTCGAGCGCGTCGATGCAAGTCTCGACTTTGGGGATCATGCCGCCGGAAATGGTGCCGTCGGCGATGAGGCGCCGCGCGTCGTCGACCGAGAGTTCCTTGATGAGGGTCTTCGACTTGTCGAGGACGCCCGGCACGTCGGTGAGCAGCAGGAAGCGCTTGGCCTTGAGCGCGCCGGCGATGGCGCCGGCGAATGTGTCGGCGTTGACATTGAACGTGCCGCCGTTCGCGGCGGCGGCGACCGGCGCCAGTACCGGAATAAGCTCGCGGCCGAGAATCTGGTCGAGCACCATGGTGTTGACTTTCTCCGGCTCGCCGACGAAGCCGAGATCGACCACGCGCTCGATCTCCGAGCCGGGGTCGACCACGGTGCGCGTCAGCTTGCGTGCGATCACCATATTGGCGTCCTTGCCGCTCAAGCCCACGGCCTTGCCACCGGCTTCGTTGATGTAGCCGACCATCTGTTTGTTGATCGAGCCCGCCAGCACCATCTCGACGATTTCAAGGGTCGCGGCGTCGGTGATGCGCAATCCGGCGGTGAACTGCGACTGCACACCGACGCGCTTGAGCATGGCCTCGATCTGCGGGCCGCCGCCGTGCACGACCACCGGATTGATCGCGGTCTGCTCCAGCAGCACGATGTCGCGCGCGAATTGGCGCGCCATGTTCTCCTCGCCCATGGCGTGGCCGCCGTATTTCACCACGACGATTTCCTCGTCGTAGCGCTGCATATAGGGCAGCGCTTCAGAGAGGATGCGGGCCTGCACCTCGGGGCTGATCGGTTCGTCTGTGCTCATCACACTCGTCTTTCCGGCAATCGGCGCGGTCTATCTAGAGCATGATCTCGAAAAGTGGAAACCGGTTTTGCGAAAGATCATGCGCTCTCGAAATGGGGCTTTGGCCCGTGACAGAAGCGCGACAATAGCGGGTTCGGTCACCGGTCCCGCTCGGCGAGAAGCCGCGCCACGGCCGCACGCAATTGTGCGATGCCGGCGCCGGTATGCGACGAGGTCGCGATCAGATCGGGAAAGGCCGCCGGCCGTTTCCGTATGGCCGCCTTGACCCCTTCGATCCGCTCGGCGAGCTCAGTGTCGCCGATCTGGTCGCATTTGGTCAGCACGATCTCGTGGCTGACGGCCGCTTTGCCGAGGGTGTCGAGGATGTCGTCGTCGGTGTCTTTGAGGCCGTGCCGCGCATCGATCAGGACATAGACCCGCGCCAGCGTCGCGCGTCCGCGCAGGTAGTCGTGAATGAGCCGCGTCCAGGCGTTGACCTTGCTTTTGGCCGCCGCGGCATAGCCGTAGCCCGGCATGTCGACCAGGATGAGCCGGTCAGGGCCGCCGAAGAAGATCAATTCCTGGGTTCGCCCGGGCGTGTTCGAGGTGCGCGCCAGCGCCTTGCGCCCGGTCAGCGCATTGATCAGCGAGGATTTGCCGACATTGGACCGGCCGGCAAAGGCGATTTCCGGCCCGGCCATCGGCGGCAGCGTATCGAGCGAGGACGCCGCCGACAGGAAATTCCACTCGCCGGCAAACAGCCGGCGGCCCGCTTCGTTTTCCGCTTTGGAGAAGTCATTCATCAGGCCGGCCCGGATCTTCGCGTCGTGTGTTGCATTAGCGCCACGCTGTCCACTTTCCTCACTATGTGCCGGCGGCGCCTCGGAACCAAAGTTGCGCGTTACGGCTTTTCACTACGCCGGTGTGGAGGAAAATATGGACGATTGGTCGAGCTCTCGCCTCTGCGATGTGGCCAACCTCATCCTTGCCGGCCTTTTGTTCTTCTCGCCATGGCTATTCGGCCTTTCCACCGGCGCGCAATGGCAAACGGCGTCCATCGTCGGGCTGATCATGGCGGTGCTGTCGATCGCCGCGATTGCAGCTTTCGCGGTATGGGAGGAATGGCTCAATCTGGCCGCCGGTCTAGGTCTGATCGCAGCGCCTTGGCTGCTCGGCTTTCAGGGCAGCGATGCGATGACCATCGACGTCGCCATCGGCGCCATCGTTGCGACCTTGGCGGCACTGGAAGTTTGGCTGACGCGCGAACAGCCGCCCCAGGTTACCGCCGGCAACTAAGCGCGCCAAATCGCGGCGCAGAAACAAAAAAGGGGACTAGCGGTCCCCTTTTCGCCGATCGAAACCGGCTGCCGTCAATACTTGAATGTGGCTTAGGCGACCTCGCCATGGTCGTACCATTTGGCTGATACCGGCGCGTAGGCCGGATTCTTCGCCGCGCCGTGGTAACGGGCGGCCGCAACGACTGCGGGTATCCCGATCTGCAGGTAGCGCTGGTCGAGCATTTCGCTCGGATTCTTGCGAGCGGCTGTCTTTTGACCGGTCTTTTTGGCCAATTCGGCGGCGATACTTGTCATGCAAAACCCCATTCCCGTTGTGTTTGCCCCATCGCGTCAAAGCGATGATCAGCTTTTGAGCGAGGAGTGCGGCGGAAATGGGCGACAATTCGCGCCGCGCCGTGACATTTCCGCCTCGTCCGCGCCGCAACGGGTATCTGCGCAGTTCGTGGTAAACCCTCGCTTAATTTCTGCGGCTCATACTGGCCGCGTCCGGTCGCCCTGACGTGGCCAGAAGGCTCGGGGTTCGGACGGCTTTTCCACGCGCACACAGCGGAAACTGCGGCATTCCTGCAACAGTTCCCAGGTACATGACGGTCGAAGCAACGTAACGTCTGGCATGCCCGCGGCGGTTTTAGTATTTGGATTCTTGAATTTGGCCGGGGCGGCTTTGGGCGGACGGATTGGGTGGCGAGTGATGGCACTGCGTTCGATGGCTTTGGTGATTATCGGACTGGCCGGAATCACCCTCGGCGGCTGCATGCAAGAGACGATCGAGCCGTCGACCCAGGCCGGCTGGAACTCGCGCGACAAGCAGCTGATGTCGAACCTGCCGTATCAGCAGGCTTCGATTCCCGAGCAGTTCCGGCGGCACATCGTCGACTATTCGCGCAAGGAAGCGCCGGGGTCGGTCGTCGTCGATAGCGACAACAAGTTCCTCTATTACGTGCTGCCGAAGGGCCAGGCGATCCGCTACGGCATTGCCGTCGGCGAAGAAGCGCAGGCTTGGAGCGGCGTTGCCAAGATCGGCCGCATGGAAGAATGGCCGGCTTGGGTGCCGACGCCGGGCGAGCAGCAGCGCCTTGGTCCACTGCCGGCTTTCGTGACCGGCGGCCCGCATAACCCGCTGGGCGCGCGCGGCATGTATCTGTATTCCGGCAACAAGGATACGCTGTATCGCATCCACGGCACCAATCAGCCTGAATATATCGGTCAGGCCATCTCGTCGGGCTGCATCCGTATGACCAACGAGGACGCGATCGATCTCTACAATCGCGTGAAAGTCGGCACCATTGTCGTGGTGCTGGCGCCGAAGAATAACGACTCGCCGTTCAGCGGCCAGATTGCGGCTGCGGCTGCCGCTCAAGATCCGGCCTCGGCGAAGCCGTACTGAGCTTACAAAACTTTTGCATGACGTTTTGCATGACGGCGGCGCTGGCTTCGGCCGGCGCCGTGTTTGCTTTTGGGCGAAGAAGTTTAAGCGCCCAGCGTCACGTGCAGGATTTCCGGCGGCACGCCGAGCCGGGCCGGAATGACGCTGGTGCCAAGCCCGCCGGAGACGATCAGGTGACGGTCGTTTTCGACGATGTGGCCGTAAGCAAAGCGCGCGCCGTATCGCGACGGCACGAAATGCGGCCAGATGAACGGCACCCGGATCTGTCCGCCATGGGTATGGCCGGCAAGCGTGAGGGCAACGCGCCCCGGCACCTCGGTGAAAATATCGGGCTCGTGAACGAGAAGCACGACGGGATCGTCGGTCTTGATGCGCTTGAGCGTGCCCGGCAGATCGTCGACGCCGCGAAACTGGCCGGGTCCGATCCAATGCGCGAGTTGATCGCCGAGCCCCGCCAGCCAGAATTTCTGACCGGCAGCGCCGAGCAGCACGGCGTCATTTTCAAGAACCGCAATGCGCGCGCCGGCAAGCGCGCCGCGTACGCCATGCAGGTCGTGCCACCAATCGTGATTGCCGAGGATCGCCCAAACGCCGAGCGGGGCGTGCAGCTGTTCGAGTTCCGCCGCCCAGAGCGGATCATCGATCGGCTTGATCTTGAACTTGTAATAGGCCTTGAAATCGCCGAGCAGCACGATGAGGTCGGACTGCAGCGCGTTCGCGGTGTCGACGATCCGGCTGATATGCGGCAGCGTCATGTGCGGGCCGCCGGCATGGAGGTCGGCAATGACGGTGATCGTAAGCTTTTGTCCCGCCGGCCAGCCCGGCGGCGTCAGCGCGTAGGGCGTCACCAGAAGATCGGACGGCTCGATGGCGCCGGCATAAGCGCCGGTCGCGCTGGCGGTGAGCCCGATCAAGCCGACGGTGCCGGCGATGACGCGACGCCGGCTCAGGCCGATCTTTTTGACCGGCGCCGAATTTTGCGCCGAGCCAGCCAGCGCCGATACCGGCGGAATCCTGTCTTCCATAAATCGTCTCTTAACGCCGACTGATGAACGGGCCGTTGCTAGGTATATATAATCTCTTACTTTGCCAGGCAAAGTGACGCAGCATTCGCGGCAAATTGCGTCGGTTTCTGGACCAATTCCGCGTGCCGGACCGTAGGGCGGAATTTTCGATCACGAAGCCGCGATCTTCTCGCGCGTAACCCAGTCGAGCGTCTTGTCGAGCGCGCGCCCGAGCCGGCCGAACAAGTCGTCGACCTCTTGGGCGTTAATGATAAGCGGCGGCGACAGCGTTAATACGTCGCCCATGACGGCGCGCACGATTAACCCTTCGGCTTCGGCGAACTGCACGGCGCGCGCGGCGACGCCGCTTTGCGGCGCGAACGAGCGCTTGCTCTTTTTATCGGCGACCAATTCCACGCCGCCGATCAAGCCCAATCCGCGCGCTTCGCCGACCAGCGGATGTTCGCCGAGCGCGGCAAGCCGCGCCTGAAATTGCGCGCCGCGTTGGGCTGCCTTCTCGACGATGCGGTCGCGCGCATAAATCTCCAGCGCCTTGAGCGCCACGGCCGCCGACACCGGATGGCCGCCATAGGTGAAGCCATGGCCGAACACGCCGATCTTTTTGCTCTCGGCGAGCAGCGCCTGATACATCTCTTCCGGAATCATGACGCCGGCGATCGGCAGATAGGCCGAGGACAGCATCTTGGCGATCGAGATCGAATGCGGGCGGAAGCCGAGCTTCTCGCTGCCGAAGGTGGTGCCGAGCCGGCCGAAGCCGCAAATCACCTCGTCGCTGATCATGAACACGTCATGCTTGGCGCAGACCGCCATGATTTTTTCGAAATAGGTTTTCGGCGGCACGATCACGCCGCCGGCGCCCATCACCGGCTCGGCGATGAAGGCGGCGACGGTGTCCGGGCCTTCCTTGACGATCAGCGTCTCGAGCTCGGTCGCAAGCCGCGTCGCAAAATCCTCTTCGCTCTCGCCGTCTTGCGCAAAGCGATAATGATGCGGGCAACTCGTATGCAGAAAGCCCGGCAATGGCAGGTCGAAATCGCAATGATTGGCCGGCAGCCCGGTCAGCGACGCCGCGACGATGGTGACGCCGTGATAACCCTTGATGCGGCTGACGATCTTCTTTTTGTTCGGCCGGCCGAGCGCATTGTTGAGATACCAGACGAGCTTGACCTGGGTATCGTTTGCCTCCGATCCGGAATTGCAGAAAAAAGTCTTTGAGATCGGCACCGGCGCGATCTCCTTGAGCTTTTCCGCAAGCTCGATCGCCGGATCGTGGCTGCGGCCGCTGAACAGATGCGCGAAAGAGAGCTTGCGCATCTGCGCGGCCGCGGCCTCGACCAATTCCTCGTTGCCGTAGCCGAGCGCCGTGCACCACAGCCCGGCCATGCCTTCGATATAGGCCTTGCCGTCGGTATCGTAGACATAGACGCCTTGCCCGCGCTCGATGATCAGCGGGCCGTTGTCGCGAAAGCTTGAGAGATTGACGTAAGGATGCAGCAGCGTTTCGACGTCGCGGGTCGCGAGGTTGCTGAGCGGCGGCATCGGTAAACTCCTTTAGTGGCGCATGATCTTTTCGCAAAACCGGTTTCCACTTTTCCGGATCACGCTTTAGCGTTCGGTCGATTTCTGCTGGAACGCGAATTTGGGACGCGGACGCGGCAGCGGCACTTCGTCGATCGGTATGGCCGGCTCGTCATCGCCTTCAACCGAGGCGTCGGCGGCGGCCGGCGTCTTGTCTTGTGCTTGCGCTTCGACGGGCGGCGGCGGTACGCGCACATCCCACTCGCACACTTTGTAATTATTGCGGCGCTCGGCGAGATCGAGGTGGATGTGCTCCTCGTGATAGCCGTCGGAGCCGGGGCCGAGCACGGTCGAGAAGCGCGCGCAGGCGCTTGTGCGGATCGCGTCGCGCCAATCCTTGTCGACATGGATATCGGTCAGGCCGAATTCGCGGCCGTCGGCGAGGCCGAAATCGCGCACGTCGATGGCGTCGGCCTTGCCGTGCTCGCTCAACAGCGCGGCGCGGACATTGTTGCGGCCGCGGCATGAATAGGAATCGAAATTGTCGAGCGCGCGCAGCGGCGGCCCGAATTTCTTCATCGACGGCGCGACGTCGTCGCGGACCCAGTTGGCGATCTCGGTGGCGATCGGGCAGCGCAATGTCGCCGGCGGGTTCACCGCGACCTTGCTCTGATCGGGCAGGATTACCGACGCCACGAGCACGGCATCGGTGGCGCCGCATTCGCCGGCGCCGATCAGAACCGGCAGCGGCTTGAATTCGGCGACCTTGGCCAAGCCGATCTGGCAGGCCGAGGGTTCCGCCGCCGCGGCCGCCGCGGCTCTATCCGGAAACGACGCAAATTCCTCCTGCGGCGGGGCGAATTGTTGAGGAATGACGACAGGCAACGGTCGCGCCGCGGCTTTGGCGGCCTTGCCGCGCTTGGGTTGCGGCGCGGGCGCCTCCGGCGCCGCAATGGCCGGTGTGCCTTTTGGCAAACTGTTTTGTGACGCGCTATTTTGCGCCGCGGCAATAGCGGTCGCGCTCAGCAGCACGGCGACAACGACGGCACATTTCACGCGGACATCCTCAGCGCCATGGCCCCTACTTAGGCGGCAAACCCGCTTGTTTTCAAGCTTTGGGTGCGCCGCACGGGCGGGCGAAGAAATGTTGGCCTCGCCGCGTGACTTGGGTAACCTGACAACAAACACGGCATGACCCCAGAAGGGAACGTGCTCAAAAACGCATGATCCCGATAAAGCCTGCCCTCGGACTTCGATCCGAGGGTGGACACCGGTTTTCGGAAAAAGATCATGCGCACATGGGAGAAAACGCCATGCTCGGACTGATGCAGAACTGGCCGCTGTTGTGCCATCGCATCATCGATCACGCCGCGCTCAATCACGGCGAGCGGCAGGTGATCTCGCGGTCGGTCGAAGGGCCGATCCACACCACCAATTACGCCGAGCTCCGCACCCGCGCGCTGCGCGTGGCGCAGCAGCTCGAACGCGACGGCATCCGGCAGGGCGACCGCGTGGCGACGCTCGCCTGGAATACCTGGCGGCACCTCGAAGCCTGGTACGGCATCATGGGCGTCGGCGCGGTCTATCACACCATCAATCCGCGGCTGTTTGCCGAGCAGATCATCTGGATCGTCAACCACGCCGAAGACCGCATGATGATGGTCGATCTGACTTTCGTGCCGATCCTGGAAAAGCTCGCCGACAAGCTCAAGCCGATCGAGAAATACATCGTGCTGACGGACGCCGCGCACATGCCTGAGACCGCGCTCAAGAATGCCGTGCCCTATGAAGAATGGATCGCGCAAGCCGACGGCGATTATGCCTGGAAGATGTTCGACGAGAACACCGCCGCCGGCATGTGCTACACGTCCGGCACGACGGGGCATCCCAAAGGCGTGGTCTATTCGCACCGCTCGAACGTGCTGCATTCGATGATGGCGGCGCAGCCCGACGCCATGGGCGTCGCCTCCTGCGACGCGGTCCTGCCGGTGGTGCCGATGTTCCATGCCAATTGCTGGGGACTGGCTTTGACCTCGCCGATGGTCGGCGCGACCATGGTGATGCCGGGCGGCAAGCTTGACGGCGCCTCGGTTTACGACTTGCTCGACACCTACCGCGTCACCTTCTCCGCCGCGGTGCCGACGGTGTGGCTGATGCTGCTGCAGCATCTCGAAGCCAACAATCTCAAATTGCCTTATCTGAAAAAAGTGGTGATCGGCGGCTCGGCCTGTCCGCGCGCGATCACGCAGAAATTCCAGGAGAATTACGACGTCCAGGTCTGCCACGCCTGGGGCATGACCGAAATGAGCCCGCTCGGCACGCTCGGCACGTTGAAGCCGGAATATGCCGGCCTCACCGGCGACGCGCGGCTCGACGTGCAGATGAAACAGGGCCATCCGCCGTTCGGTGTCGAAATGAAGATCACCGACGATGCCGGCCGTGAATTGCCGCGCGACGGCACGACCTTCGGCCGGCTGAAAGTGCGCGGGCCCTCGGTCGCCCGCGCCTATTTCAAGGAGGCGGGCGGCATGCTCGACGCCGACGGCTATTTCGACACCGGCGATGTCGGCACCATCGATCGCCACGGCTATCTCGCCATCACCGACCGCTCCAAGGACGTCATCAAATCGGGCGGCGAATGGATCTCCTCGATCGAATTGGAAAATCTCGCGGTCGGCCATCCCAAGGTCGCCGAAGCCGCCGTGATCGGCGTGCGCCATCCGAAATGGGACGAGCGGCCGCTCCTCGTCGTCGTGCGCAAGGACGGACAGGAGGTCAGCAAGGACGAGCTGATCGCTTATCTCAACGGCAAGATCGCCAAATGGTGGATGCCGGACGACGTCGTCTTCGTCAGCGAAATCCCGCACACCGCGACCGGCAAGATCCAGAAGACCACGCTGCGTGCGCAGTTCAAGGATTACGTGCTGCCGAGCGCCGCCGCGACGGTTTGATTCGGGCCCGGCGCAACGCGTTCCGCGCGCAAAAGTTCGTCCGCCGGCTGCATGGGTCGGTCGTGTTGCAATGCACAAAACGCAGAGCTTTTGCCGATTCGGCGGCCCTTTCTCGTGCGTCGGCCGCGAAAAGTGCCCCGATACCAGGCATTTAACACAATAGTTCCGTAGATTCTGCTGCCGCCGCACAGATTTCACGGTCCTGCCCAAAGTCTATCTCACGGTCATGTGACGTATTGTGACCACATTCGGCTGGTCATACGCCCCCCTGGCTCGCGGGACCGAGCCTTTTCACCCCTCCCATCAACAACGTAATAGGTAAGTAATGGCTCAGCACAGCCTGGGGAAACTTTTGTTTGCCTTCACTCTTCTTGTTTCGACGGTCGGTTATACGGTGAGCGCCTCGGCGCAATCCGGAATTGCTTCGGTCTATACTGGGGGACGCACTGCGAGCGGCGAACGGCTGTCGCCGGGGGCGCTCACCGCCGCCCACCGCACGCTGCCTTTCGGCACCATGGTACGGGTCACCAATAACCGCACCGGCCGTTCCGTCGTGGTGCGCATCAACGATCGCGGGCCCTTCGTCCGCGGCCGGGTGATCGACCTGACGCCCGGCGCGGCGCAGGCGCTTGGCTTTTCGGGCCTCGCCGACGTGACACTCGACGTGGTCGGCAGAAGCTAAGAGCTTCGGCCAAACGGATTTCGAGGGACCAAACGACGGGAGGTTTCGGCCTCCCGTTTTTTTGTGTGCGCCTTCGACAAACGTCATTGCGAGGAGCCAACGGGTCCGCGCGAAGCGCGGCCCAATGACAGGCTCCGCGACGAAGCAATCCAGCTCCCCGGCACCGAGCTGGATTGCTTCGCTACGCTCGCAATGACGATGGTTCATGCTATGTTGCCGGCCTCCGCTGGCTGGGGTGAACGACATGAACGAGAACGACCAGACCGACGAACAGATTCTCAGCTACGACGTGTCCGACGCAGCGCTCGAAGCCGCGGCGAACGCGCTGCCGGGCGCGGCGATGTCGATGCCCAACGCTCCGACCGTCAGCATCATCGTCGTCTGCTGCGGCAACGACTAGCCGCGGCGAGACCGTGCGCCAGTTTCAATGCGGCAGGCTTTCGATCAGCGTGCTCAGCCCGCTCCAGGCGATCTGAATGCCGATGCAGGTCAGGATGAAGGCCGACAGCCGCACCAGCACATTGATGCCGGCCTTGCCGAGGAAGCCGGCGAGCGGCCCGGCGAACCGGTACGACAGATAGATCGTCACCGCGATCGCCAGAAGGCCGGCCACGGCCGACCCCGCCAGCGCCAGCAGATGCCCCATCGAATCGCCCTCGGGGCGGCGCGTGCCGATGGTCATGGCCACCGAGATCGATCCCGGACCGACGGTGAGCGGTAAGGTCAACGGATAAAAACTGTCGCCGATCGTCGTCGAGTGGACTTCGTTCTGCACCGCCTCGCGCTCCGGCGGCGCGGTGCCCTCGTTGAGCAATTTCCAGCCCATCGCGGCGACCAGCAGCCCGCCGGCGACGCGCACCACCGGAACGGTGAGGCCTAAGAACTCGAGGATCGCCGAGCCGAACAACAGCGAGCCGAGCAGGAGGAAGAAGCCGTTGAAGGCGACGCCGTAGGCCAGGCGGTTGCGCTCCTCCGCCGTGCGGTCGGCGGTGAGGCTGAGAAAAATCGGCGCCGATCCCAGCGGATTGACGATGGGAAACAGCGCGGCGAAAACCAGGAGGAATGTGTTGACGACTTCGATCACGTTATGGCGTGCCCAGATTGGTAGCCCGCGATGCGGGTGCGCGTTCATCCCATCCGCCGCCGTCATAGGCGGATTTGACTGAAATGGAAAACGCTCCTCGCGGCGCATCTGCGTCCGAGCTTTGCTAAGCCACGGCGAAAAGAATCTCCCCGAATAGAAGAAGGGAGGCGGAGCGCCGAAAAGCGTGTCTCCTAGCGGACCGCATCAAGCGGATGCGGTAGCGCGCCTTTGTCCCTCGCCCTCTTCTCCCTCCCCCGCTTGCGGGGGAGGGCTGGGGAGGGGGGCGCTCGCCTCTCGGCCGCCCCACCGCGGCTCTTGCTTAGGCGATCGAACGCCACCGCTCAGCTCCGGGCCGCGCTTCCTCGCCGGTGGATCGGGCTTTGGACCCTCTCCACCGGCGAGTTAAGCCAGGCACCTGGCAGGCCGATCGTAGTGCCGGCCGGGACGATGCTCGAAGCCGCCCGGGCGCGGTTTGCGAGACCGCCCGCGGGCACCGCACTCGCTCAATCCCCACGGCCGTGAGGGCTTCCTCCAGTGCGGTTGCGGCAGGCATCAACGCCGGTCGAGACACTGGGTCTATTTCTATCGAAATATTCGACACATTTTCGCGTCCGTATGTGTGGACGGACCATTCGTTTTGCCTTTGGAAAGGTCTGCCGCCGATCCAATCAATCTGGACCCAGCCAGCTTCCTTAAACAACGGCTCAAAATACCAGAGAAAATCCCAAACCTCGCGGTCAAGATCATCGTGGCCAACATCATATGGAGTGCCCGGAAATTTCTTTAGCTTTTCAACTATCAAAAGTCGTGCTTCCGGGGTTAAAAACTTTGCGCGCGGGGTCCTAAATTTCTTCAGCTCCTCGCGAGCCGCTGTTGCATCTTCGTGTGCTGTCGTAGCGCGGTCGGTCGCGGCTCTTAGTTTTTCATCTGATTCTAATTTGACTTCAGCATTTGCTCGCACCGCCACTCTAATACAAATAAATTCGATAATTAGCGCGGTTCCGATTGCTATATTCGCCGAAAGTAGAAGAACTATTTCACCAATCGATTTACCGTCTGGATATTCGAATATTCCGGCGATCTCCAATAGGATACCGAACAGTATCAAAGCAGTTGCACGGCCAGACCAAAACTCGGCTTGGTCTGCCCTTTCTTGGGCAGTCTTTCCTTTTTTCGCAAAAATCACAGTGGTCCTCACGCTTCGCGCATTAGGCGGCTAGAGCGTTCCCCATTCTGATAAATCGATTGTGATCGGGCTTCCAATTCCCGGCTGGTTTTGGTTGTAGAGTCCATGGCTGTTCTGATTCGGAGGGAAGCCATGGGACGACAGCCGTATTCGGATGATCTTCGCAGTCGAGTGGTTGCGGCCGTTGCCCAGGGATGTTCACGGCGAGCGGCGGCCAAGCGGTTTGCGGTAAGCAAGTCCTCGTCAATCCGGTGGGTGAGTTTGCACAAGGAGACGGGAAGCGTCAGCCCGCAGCGGCGCGGCGGCAAGAGCCGTTCGCCGCTAAGCCACATGCGGCATGGTTGTTGGAACTGGTTCAGCAGGAATCGGACCTGACCCTGGCGGAGATTGTCGAGCGGCTATGGCAGCAGCGCGGGGTGCGCACCACGGACAGCTCGGTCGATCGGTTCTTCAAGCGGCACGGTGTGACCTTCAAAAAAAACTCTGCACGCCGCCGAGCAGGAGCGCCCCGACGTAGCCGCGGCGCGGCAATGCTGGAAGGCCGGCCAGGCCAGCCTTGATGCCAAGCACCTGGTGTTCGTCGACGAGACCGGAACCTCGACCAAGATGGTCCGCACTCACGGGCGCTGCCGCCGGGGCCAGCGCCTGATCGGCAAGGCGCCGTGGGGACATTGGAAAACCACCACCTTCACCGCCGGACTGCGCCGCGACGGGCTTGTCGCACCCTTCGTTCTCGATGGACCGATGAACGGCGAAGCCTTCCTGGTCTATGTCGAGACGGTGCTGGCCCCAAGCCTGTCGGAGGGCGACATCGTCGTGATCGACAATCTGCCCGCGCACAAAGTCGGGGGCGTCCGCGCCGCGATCGAGGCCCGAGGTGCCTTCCTCCTCTACCTGCCGCCGTACTCTCCCGACCTCAATCCCATCGAGATGGCCTTCGCCAAGCTCAAGACCCTGCTCCGCAAGGCCGCCGCACGAACAAGAGACTCGCTTTGGGACGCAATCGCAGACGTTCTCGGCGCCTTCACACAAGGCGAATGCGCTAACTATCTTGCACACGCAGGTTATGCGTCGTCTTAAGTGGGGAATAGACGATTTTATTTCCACCGTGGAATTTGGCCAGCCTCTCGCGCGCTTCCTATCGGGGCACTTCTCAAATAAGAATGATAGCCGAATCCTTATTGCTGACCTCTTTGCCGAGATGGCGAGCAGTGACCACGGCTCAGCGGCCTGCTATCGCCGTAGCAACCGTGTCCCAATTGGTGCTGTGCCGGCATAAAGAGATGGCCGGGACAAGCCCGGCCATGACGAAGTGAGAAAGCGGAGCGCGCGAAGAAAACCTACTCCGCCGGCGGCGCCTTCGCCTTGGGCTTCGTCTTCACGAACGTATTCTTCAAATTATCCCACAGCTAAATCTTCGCGCCGTTCCTGTGCATGATCACGCTCTGCTGCGCCACCGAGAGCGAGTTGTTCCAGGCCCAGTAGATCACGAGGCCGGCCGGGAATTTCGCCAGCATGAAGGTGAAGATCAGCGGCATCCAGTTGAAGATCATCTGCTGCGTCGGATCGGGCGGCGCCGGGTTGAGCTTCATCTGCACCCACATGGTCACGCCCATGATCGCCGGCCAGAAGCCCAAGATGCAGGAACGAGCCGACCATCGGCAGCATCGTCGGATCGAACGGGATCAGCCCGCCGAGCGTGAAGATATTGGTCGGGTCCTGCGCCGACAGATCGTGGATCCAGCCGTAGAACGGCGCGTGCCGCATCTCGATGGTGATGAACAGCACCTTGTAGAGCGAGAAGAACACCGGGATCTGGATGGCGATCGGCAGGCAGCCGGCGATCGGATTGATCTTCTCCTTCTTGTAGAGCTCCATCATCGCCTGCTGCTGCTTCATCTTGTCGTCGGCATAGCGCTCCTTGATCATCGCCATCTGCGGCTGCACCGCCTTCATCTTCGCCATCGAGGCGTAGGACTTGTTGGCGAGCGGGAAGAACAGAAGCTTCACCAGCACCGTGACGATCAGGATGGCGATGCCGAAATTGCCGACGAGATGGAAGAAGTAGTCGATGGCGAGGAACATCGGCTTGGTGATGAAGTAGAACCAGCCCCAGTCGATCAACAGATCGAAATGGTTGAGTTTCAGCGAGTGCGTTGTAGCCGCCGGGGCCCGAGCGGGAAATTGATGCCGACCACCGACACTTCCTTGGCGCCGGCGAACAGCCGCGCGTCGGCGGAGCCGGTTGCGCCGGCGGCGATGGTCTCCGGCTGCAGCAGATAATCGGTCTGATAGGTCTGCAGCCCGCCGGCGTCGGCCGCGGAGAAGCGCGCGCGCACCTGGGCGTCGGTATTGGGCAACAGCGCCGCGGCCAAATATTTGTCGGTGAAGCCGAGCCAGACATTGGTGGCGTCCCAGCTTTCGCGACTTCTTCTCCTCCATCTTCTTGTAGGTTTCGGTCTGCTCGCCCTGATCGCCCATCACGCCGATCAGGCCTTCATGGAGGATGTAATAGCCGAGCACCTTCGGCGTGCCGTGGCGCGAGATCAGCGCATAGGGAAACAGCGTCACCGGGCTGCCGCCCTTGTTCTGCACGTCGTCCTTGAGCGTGAACAGATAATGGTCGTCGATCGAGATGGTGCGGCGTGAAGATCGAGGCCCTGCGCCGTTGTCGTAGGTCAGCGTCACCGGATGATCGATCGCCGAGCGCGCCGGAGCCTTGCTGCTTCCACACCGTATCGGGGCCCGGCACCGCGGCGCTGGTGCCGGACGCTGCCACCCAGCCGAATTCGGCGTAATAGGCGTCGGGCGCGCCCGACGGCGAGAACAGCACGATCGGCGGCGAATTCGGAATCGATGGTCTCGCGATATTGCGTCAGCGTCAGGTCGTCGATGCGGCCGCCTTTGAGATCGATCTAGCCGCCGAGCCGCGGCGTGTCGATGGCGACGCGCGGCGAAGCGGCGATGACCGCTTCGCGGGACGCGTGCCTGCGGCTTGCGCCGGCGAGGCACTGGGCACCGCCGGCGGCGTTGCGGCATCGGCCGCGCCCGGCTGGGTCTGCGCCGGACTTGGTGCTGGCCGGGCTGGACTTGCGACTGTTCCTGCTGCTTGAGCGCCTCCTGCTGGCGCTGCTTTTCCATCTGCGGATAGCCGACGAAATATTGCCAGCCGACCATCACGACGAGCGACAGCACGATGGCAATGATGGTGTTCTTGTGCTCGCCCATTCAGTGCTCGTGCTTCGGAGTTTTGACTGTGCTGTGTCGGCTGATCGCCGCGCGCCGGCTTCGCGGATGAACCTTGTCGCGAACCCGCTCTATGTAAGGTCGCGGGCGCTACCAGTTCGCCGCACCAGGTTGCAATGCGACGCAGCGCCGACGTCGAGTTCCCGCGGCCATCTCATCGAACGGACAGTTGCAGCGCCGTGCGCCGTCCGATCAGCACGTAATCGTGGCCGGCGCGCAAACGCCGTCTCCGGCCTGAGCCGCACCATCTCACGAAGGCGGCGGCGGACGCGGTTGCGCTCAACGGCATTGCCGACCTGCTTGCGAGACGGTGAAGCCTATCCGCACCGGGCCGTCTCGTCGCGCCGGCGCGCCTTGCAGCACGAACGCCCTTTCCGGCGCCCGCGCGCCAGTTGGCGCCGCAGCCCGAAAGTCCGTCCGGCGTTTCAAGCGCTCCATGGGATAGACTTTGGAATAGGCTTCGGGGCTTGTTCGGCTTCTCGGTGAAGGCCCGCGCACGCACTCCGTTGCGGCGTTCAGTCTAAGCGCTCAGTCGCTTGCGGCCGCGGGCGCGGCGTGCCGCCACCACCTTTCGGCCGCCTTTGGTCGCCATCCGGGCGCGAAAGCCGTGGCGGCGCTTGCGCACCAATTTGCTCGGCTGATAGGTCCGTTTCACGGGGTAATCTCCGCTGCGCGCACAAAATTTTAAGAGGTTAACGACCGCAGGCGCTCCGGCCCACCGGCCTTAAGGCGCGATTTGCGCGGCTTATACGGGAGCCCTCCCGGCTCGTCAATGTGAGTTGTCGTGAGGTCCGGTGCGATTCTTGTGTAAGTTCTTGGCCATTTTCCGGCAATTTCCGGCAAATCCGGCAAGCACTACGAGAAGGGTTACGAGACGGTATCCACGCCCGCATTGCCATCGCCCCGGACCTATAGAATAGGTGTGTCCCCTCCGGACTTCCGGCAGCCCGATGGCGCAAAGCACACGAAATTCCCCGCAAAACGGCACGCAAGACGGTACGCTAGGCGGCCCGCAAGCGATCCGGCCGGACATTTGCGTGATCGGCGCCGGCGCCGGCGGGCTCGCGGCCGCCGCCGCCGCGGCTGCTTTCGGCAGCCGATGTCGTGCTCATCGAGAAAGGCCGCATGGGCGGCGAGACGCTTTATGGCGGCTCGCTGCCGGCGCAGGCGCTGATCGCGGCCGCCGAGCGGGCGCAGGCGGTGCGCACTGCAGCGCTGTTCGGCGTCAAGACCGTGCGCTTCGGCGTCGATTTCGCCGCCGTGTCAGCGCGCGTGCGCGAGGTCGTCGCCGCGGTGGCGCCGCTCGATTCGCGCGAGCGCTTTGCCGGCCTCGGCGTGCGCGTCATCGAAGGCGTCGGCCGTTTCACCGGCCGCGACACCGTCGACGGTCGGACGGTCTTGCCATCAAGGCGCGCCGTTTCATTATCGCCACCGGCTCGTCGCCGGAACTGCCGCCGATCCCGGGCCTTGCCGATGTGCCGCATCTCACCAGCGAGACCGTGTTCGATCTCGACGATTGCCCGCGCCATCTGATCGTTCATCGGCGCCGGCCCGGCCGCGCTCGAAATGGCGCAGGCGTTCCGCCGGCTCGGCGCCGAGGTCACCGTGCTCGAAGCGGCCGACGCCGCTTGCCGGCTACGATCGCGAATGCGCCGCCTCGTGCTCGACGCGCTCGTCCGCGAAGGCGTCGTGCTGCGCAGCGGCGTGAAAATCGCGCAGGTGCGGCGCGTCCTGGCGCGCGTGCAGGTCGATATTTCAGATGAAGCTGGACCGGAGACGCAAACGGAGACCCAAACCGAGACCCAAACCGAGACTATCGAGGGCTCGCATCTTCTCGTCGCCACCGGGCGGCGGCCGAATCTCGCCGATCTCGATCTCGACCGCCGCCGGCATCCGTCACGAGCGACACGGCATTGTCGTCGACCGGCGGCTGCGCACCACCAACAAGCACGTCTATGCCATCGGCGACGTCATCGATGCGCCGAAATCGACCCATGTCGCGCAGCATCACGCCGGCCTCGTGATCCGTCACGCGCTGTTCCGCACGCCGGTCGATGCCGACAGCTATGCCGTTCCCTTCGTGACCTTTACCGATCCGGAACTGGCCCAGGTCGGCTTGACCGAGGACGAGGCGCGCGGCGCAGGCTGACGCGCATCCGCGTGTTGCGCTGGCCCTATCGCGAAAACGACCGCGCCCAGGCCACCGGCGACGACGAACGGCCACATCAAGGTCATCACCGACCGCCAGGGCCGCATTCTCGGCGCGACGCATCGTCGGGCCGCAGGCCGGCGAGAATATCGCGGCCTGGACGCTCGCCATCAGCCAAAAGCTGAATATCGGCGCCCTGGCAGGTGTTGATTGTGCCGTATCCGACCTATGCGGAGGTGGGAAAACGCGCCGCCATGACCTATTTCATCCGAGGTTTGACGTCGCCCCTGGTGCGGCGCATCATAGGCTGGCTGCGTCGGTTTGGTTGACGATTTGTCCCAACGTGCTGTTCCGAGGGTCCCAAATTGGGGCCCGAGTGGGGCTGGCAGCGAGGCTCGGCGAATGAATGATGAAACTGCGGCGCGGCCGGCTCCGGTCCGGCCGCCGCGCTTCGGGCTTTCCGGAAAGCTCCTCGTCCTCACGATCCTGTTCGTGATGATCGCGGAAGTGCTGATCTATGTGCCGTCGGTCGCCAATTTCCGCGTGATCTGGCTCAAGGACCGGCTCGCCGCCGGGCTATACCGCAGCGCTCGTGCTCGACGCCGCGCCGAACGGCATCGTGCCCGACGCCTCGCCAAGCAGATTCTCGATCAGATCGGCGCCCGCGCCGTCGCCATGAAGATGGGCACGCAGCGCCAATTGCTCGCCGTCGACGACATGCCGCCGCCGATCAGCGACGATTTCGACATGCGCAACGTCTACACCTTCGATGCGATCGTCGATGCGTTCAAGATGCTGCTCAACACCCACACCCGCGGCAGCGTGATGCGGGTGGTCGGGCCGGCGCCGATGGGCGGCGATTACATCGAACTGATCATGGACGAGCCGCCGCTGCGCAAGGCGATGCTGCGCTATTCGGTCGACATTCTTTTGATCTCGCTGTTGATCTCGTGCATCACCGCGGCGCTGGTCTATCTGGCGCTGCATTACATGTTCGTGCGGCCGATGCGCCGCATCACCGCGAACATGATGGCGTTCCGCGCCGATCCGGAAAATCCCGACCGCATCATCGTGCCGTCCGGGCGCGTCGACGAGATCGGCACCGCCGAGCGCGAGCTCGCGGCGATGCAGAGCGATCTCGCCTCGATGCTGCATCAGAAGAGCCGGCTCGCGGCGCTCGGGCTCGCGGTGTCGAAGATCAATCACGATCTGCGCAACCTGCTTGTCGTCGGCGCAGCTGTTCTCCGATCGGCTGGCGAAACTTGCCCGATCCGGGCGTGCAGCGCTTCGCGCCGAAGCTGATGCATGCGCTGGAGCGCGCCATCGCGTTCTGCCAGTCGACCTTGTCCTACGGCCGCCTGCAGGAGCCGCCGCCGGACCGCCGCGAGATCTTGCTCGAGCCATTGGTCGAGGAAGTGCACGAGACGCTGGGCCTAAGCCCCGACGGCCCGGTGCGCTGGATCAGCGCCGTCGAACGCGGCCTGATGGTCGAGGCCGATTACGACCAGCTGTTCCGCATTCTGCTCAATCTGTCGCGCAACGCCTTGCAGGCGATGGAAAGCCGCGCCACGCGCGATCCCGGCCGCGACCAGATCCGCATCACCGGCCGCCGCGAGGGCGCGGTGGTGGTGATCGAAGTGTCCGACACCGGCCCGGGCTTCTCGGAAAAAGCGCAGCGCGCATTTGTTCGAGGCGTTCCAGGGCTCGACCCGCGCCGGCGGCACCGGGCTCGGCCTCGCCATCGCCGCCGAACTGGTGCGCGCCCATGGCGGCGACATCCGCCTGGTCGAAGGGCACGATCGGGGCGACGTTGCGGCTCACGATTCCGGACCGCGCCGTGGAGCTTGCCGCTCATCGCGGCGCGAGAGCGCACGGCTGATGCGGTGGCCGATGCGATGGCTGGCTGATGCGGCGCACGGCTGAGGAACTGTCAAAATGCATCCGATTCTTGGTCTGCTGATCCTTATCGGCGTGGGTGCCTTCGCCGTCTTTGCCTTCCGTCAGGGGACGCGCGTGCGGCGCGATGATCGGCCGGATCACGGCGCCGGCTATAGCGGCTCCGATTCCGGCTTCACCCATCATTCCGGCGATGGCGGTTTCGGGCACGGTTAACCCGCCGAAGAACAGCCCGCGAACAAGAGAGCCCGCCTTGCCAATAATCGCCGGAGCCTGTAGCTATGCCGCGCGCTGCAGGGCCGCTTCGGCGGCATTTATCCCGCGCGGTGCAACCCGCGCCCGTAGCTCAGCTGGATAGAGCACCAGACTACGAATTTGGGGGTCAGGAGTTCGAATCTCTTCGGGCGCGCCATTCTTTCAATAGCTTAGCAATCACCGTTCCCGCTTGTTACCGGGACGTTACCGAGTGTGTTACCGAGAAACGCTTCGGCGTTTCCCCTGCCGCTTCGAGCTTGGGATGAAGCGTCAAATCCTTATTCGGCAATTTTCATCCGGCGACTCCACGCAACATGGAGGCAACATGGAGTGATGCGTGACCACTTATTAGACACGCGAGCCACTGCACCTTAAGAGGCGCCGACCCGCAATTTCGCCGGCATCATGAGCGCATTTATAGCTAGTCGATGCGACGTAAGAATCGCCGCGGTATCACAGCCGAGCGCGTCTCCGAACCGCTTGCTCAAGGCATCGAGAAAGCGAAGGATGCGGGGGTCTTGCATCTCGTCCTCGCGCAGCGCGATGACACGGTAAATCGAGCCTCGCAAGTTTTCGAGCACCCGTGCAAGCCTTGCATACTCAGGGTGCCGGGATGCGGCGGCGATTGTCACCTGAATAGCCCAGATGCAGCTCGCCCAGCATTCGAGAATGTCGTCGGGTATCTGGTCGTAGATGTCGTCAAGAACCAGAGTTGTGATTGCGCTCCGCGGTCCCCCGAAATACGCGAACAGAGCCTTGCCGAGGAGGCGCGGCCAAGCGCCTTCCGCATCGCCCGCCTCCGGCGAGACCTGAAGCAGATTTTTTGAGGGCATCTTGCCGTCCCATCCCGCGCTCGCAAGGATCATGAGGATCGCGCGGAGCCGCAAAAGGTCGACGCACCGCAAGCCGCCGGCTTCCGCTTTGTCCCTGGTGGCTTCCGAAAGATCGGCAACGGCATTGATCAATTGCTCGCGGTTCGCACGCCGCTGTGTCGCCGCGCGCTAGCGCGACTGCGCTTGAAACCATGATGCGAGGGTATCGGACCACCTCGGATTTAAGGTGAAATGCGTCCACGAGCGCGTCTCCGAAAACCATCTTATCATCGTGGTAGAAGCGCCCTTTCACGATCGCGCCGCGTGCAAAATAACCCTCGAAAAGAAGGTCCATCGCGAGGTTTTCAAGAACAAAGAAAAGGTGCAGAAGGCCATCTGTGTTCACGGCCGTTGAAATCGCCACTGCGTCGGAAATGCTCTGTGCACGGAAGTCACCGTTTCCGTATCTGTTTTCGGCGTCACCCTGGAATGGCTCATGTATCTTAGTCAGCAGCCCCCGAAGGGCCTGAACTTGTCTGTCGCCGTCTCGTAATTTCTTTAGGAGGCCACGAAACCCTAAAATGTCTACATAGGCGCAATAGCGCTCTTGGTATGGTTCACCGAGGCGCTCAACCCCCCATCCCGGATTACTATCCGCGGATCATCGATGAAGGTCTGTGGCTTCGCGCGATCTACTTAGGGTCGAAACCATAATCGGCCGGATCAAAACCGATCTCGTTGATTCCTTTGGCGAGCTCGCTCCGCAGCGCCTTCTGGAAATCATCGTCGTAAGACGCAATGCTCTTGCGAATTTCAATACGCCAATGTTCGCCGCGATCCCAGGCTTCGGCAAATGCGGTGGCCAAATCGGCATGCTGCCGGTTGGCGATCATTGCTTCGAAGATGGATCTGGCTTGGAGCCGATCTTTCGCAGCCTTGTCGCGATCAACCCTGCGGGAAGCGACAATCAGTTTGTGAACCGCATATCGTTCGGGCGATGGAACAAGGACGGGCACGCCGGCACCATGAAGCATGACAGCGCGCATGGGCTGATAGATCAAATAATCCAGAAACCGCAAAGGCGCCGCCGACGCTCCACCTAGAGCCGGCATTTGGACTGGTCTTCCTCCGTGATCGTCCGACCCGCGGTTCGGCGTCAGAAATTCCACCTTGAAATCGTCACGTGAGGCGAACCGGGTTGAGAGGCGGCCATCGATCTGGCTCGGGATATCGCGAAAAGTCGGATCGACTTTGCGCAGAACATCCAAGATCGGCGGCAAGGAATTGCCGATCGCGACCGACACGTCATGGAACTGCGCGAAGTCCGCGTCGCCTGTCTGCATGGCGTTCGCTTCGAGCCGGCGTCCAAGCACGGCGGAATAGCACTGGTATGCGGCGGTGCCGACGAGAACGCCACGCAGCCGAAACAATCCTGCCTTCGCGAGCTCATCCGTGACTTGACCGACCTTGAGCAGCGGACGCGGCAGATGCGCTTGCCTGGTCAACGTGGCGACCAGCCGCTGCCGTCCTTTCAAGTTGGCCTTGATATCCTTGAATGCCTCGACCCTTTTGGTGATCTCAGGGTCGTCCGCCGGACCGACGTAACGGCGGCTCTGTCCGCCACCTCCCGGCTTTGGCGTGTCGAAATACCAGTATTTCTTCTCTTTGACCGGGACCGCGACGAACCTGCCGTCCAACGAAAATTCCGACGCGAAACTTTCGTCGAGGCAGCGTTGGACGAGCTCGGAATAGAGCGTTTGATAAGCGATATCGAGAGGCGGAGAAGCAGTCATGCCAGCACGGTTATACTAGAAATACAGATATAGTATAACGACCTGTGCCAGGCTTGGAAAGTGAATTATACTATGTTTGCCAAAATGATATAATTATTAATTATCTCAATATCTTACATAAGGCATACAGTCACAGCAAGCCGCAACGGCAAGATCGCCTCGGCGATCTGAACCAGATCTCTCATCTGCAGGTACCGGCCCTTTAGCCCCCGAGCTGGGCCCGTCGCCTAGGGAAAAGGGGCCACCCGGAACGGGTAGCCAAGCTAATCGCGGCCAAGACGTCGTCGCCGCTCACGCATCTTGCCTCAGTGAGGCACTCGCCCGCGCGTCCATATTTCACATATCTTTTGGGGCGTCGTATCTGTCGGCAAGCGAAGCCGGCCCGCAAATGTTACCGGATCTCGAATTGCTTTCATTCGCTCGAATTCTGGACGAGGTCGGGTACTATTGCGTGGATGGAATGGCGATCATGAGCGCGCAGGCCAGATCTCTTGGCTTCAGTCTCGGTATCTTCGCGACAAGCGGAGTTGTAATCCGCGTTTCGGCGGGCGGAATCCGTCCTTCAAAGTGGTGTGGCGGCCAGTTCTCTGACCGAACACAACCCGGAATTATGTGAGGCCGCGGGCGAGCGGCAAGTCAGGGGACTGATTAAGAAAGTACAATTTCCTTCCAAGTCGCTTGCTTGCGCGGCCGCTTTCGCGCAACTGAATAAGAAATACTCGATTCCAGTTTGGGTCGCGCCAGGCGGAACTGACTATAAAACTACAGTTTCCTTATCAGTTCGGCTCGGCTGTGCGTTCCGTGAGGACGGACGCGCACGGGGTATAGCGCTACTGTGCCGGGGACGTGCCCATGAAGTCGCGCTTGCAACAGTGCGGCCGCGATTTCCGCCCTCATGACGTGGGAGCGTATTTTCCGCCGGTCTGCGGAGTATGTGCGCCCTGTCCGCCACTTTCCTTATGCTGCAGCCGGGTGATGCGCGCCCAGGTCCGCTTGAGCGGATCGCGCACCGTGATGTGTAGCGTGCCGCAACCTTCGCAGGAGAGCTCGATCTTGTCGCCATCCATAAACGGGTTGAGCCCCCGATGATTGGTCCCAGTCGCCAGAATATCGCCCGGGTGGAGGGTATGGATGGCGGTGACCCACTCAATGCAGCGCGGAATCTTGTGCGCCATGTCGTCGGTATTGAAGTTCTGATAGACCGTACCGTTATTGGTAAGCGTGATCTGCAGCTTATGCGGATCCTTGATCTCGTCCTTGGTGACGATGTAGGGGCCGATCGGCGCGAACGTGTCGCGTGACTTCATCTGGTAGAAAACGTTGGTTGGGGGCACCACGCCGCGCGCCGAACCATCGATGAAATTGGTATAGCCAAAAATGTACTTCATCACGTCAGCCGCCTTGACGTGTGACGCACGCCTCCCGATGACGACGGCGAGTTCCGCTTCGCCCTCGAAGATGCTCGCGGCCATATCGGGCAGCGCCATAGCGCCGCCGTCGCCGATGATGGCACCCGGGGATTTCATGAAGGCGTTAATCGGCGCCGGCTCGGAGAGCGTGCCATCCTCCATGTAATTGACCGCCATGCACACGATGTTCTCGGGCTTCGGCAACGGCGGTCGGAGCTTCACTTTCGACAGTGGCTTGCCCTTGCCCTTTTTGGCGGCTGCCGCGAGCCTGCCTTTATACGCGCTCCATTTCTCGATCACGGTGCGGATCACGTCCTGCGGGCCAAGCGCCTTGATGCCTTTGGCGACGGACGAGACATCGACAATCTTGTCGCCGACCACCACGCCCAATTTGTAATCGTCAAAAAACGCGAGTTTCATTTTTGTCCCCTAGCTTTTCCGAGCGTCACTTAATAGCACCAGAGGCAATTGACACAACAACTAAGCTGCCAACGTTGACGCCTCTGGTTCAACGGCGACTGCCTACTGAGACTGACCAAGAGATACGCATTTCCTAGCCAGTCGGCGTTTTGGCCGATTGAAATTGCGTTTGTGGGTAGGTCTGTGGATAGGCCAAACGCAGTGTCGAAAATCTCTACAAAATCATGTGAGTTTGGCGGAGACCCTGTCCGGCAAACCAAGTGTTCAGTAGCTGCCGAACACCTAATCGCTCATCGAAATCTCTGCGCATCGAGACAGAGTGGACCCCTCTCAATTGCAAGCACATATGTCTGTCGACCCAAGTGCGACATCAACCGCGGACGTCAAGATCGGCAAGGATCGATTTTCATTACTCCAAAAGGTACATCATTTCGCCAAATGTGGTAATTTGTTCCTGAGATAAACACAAAAAGCGAAAGCAGTCGCCGGGGACACGCTTATGTGGGTAGTTGGACGACGCAGCTTCATGAAAGGTGCCGGCGGCTTGATGCTGACGGGCAGATGTCTGCCCGCCCGGGCAGAGACATCATGGCCGACGAAGCCGGTTCGTTTTATCGTACCGCTCGCTGCTCGCGGCGCCCTGGATTTTGCGACGCGTCAATGCAGTGCGATCCTGTCGCGCATTCTCGCGCAACAGATCTTCGTCGAGAATCGCACGGGGGCGGGCGGCACCATCGGCAGGGACGATGCGATGAAGGCGACGCCCGACGGCACCACTTTCCTTTTCGCCAACGATAATGCGGCGATTGCCCCGCACATCCTCAAATTATCCTATGACTACACGAGGGACTGCTGCCGGTGATCGCCATAACGCGGCAGCCGATCGCATTTGCCGTTCATCCGTCGCTCGGGGTCAAATCGGTCGCCGAGCTTGTGGCCTACGCCAGCAAGAATCCCGGTCTTGGCTTTGCCAGTTCGGGTGTCGGCTCCAACCAGCATGTGCTCGGCGCGTGGTTTGCTAAAGAAGCCAAAATCAATCTCCAGCACATACCCTATCGCGGCGCGGGACAGGCCATCACGGATTTGGTCTCGGGCTCAGTGAAGTTCGGCATTCTCGGCCCGGCGGCGCTCTTGCCGCACGCCCGAACGGGAGCGACGTCTGATATCGCGACATATGAACGCGGAGCCATGCTGATTTGGGAGACTACGAATACGACCAGCCCGCTCGCGATGCTGCCGGAACGCGCCGGTCACCGCCCGCCAGTGCTGACGAGCTCGTTGGGTCGGGCCTATTTGAGCTTGTGCGATAAGCCGGAGCGGGACTTTATACTGGCGGTGCTTTCAGCCCGCGGTCATCGAGAGCGCCGCTACGCGCGCGATCGCGGTGCCATCGCCCGGATGGTCCAATCGATCCGGGCCAGAGGCTATGCTGTTCGTGAAGGCGGACGTGCGCCGGGTACCACAAGCATTGCTGTGCCGGTGATGAATAACGGGAAAATTGTCGCGGCCATCAATATCATCTGTGTTGCGTCCGCGATCGCTCTCGACGAGATTGTCAAGCGGTACCTCGCGCCGATGCGCCGTGCCGTGCGCGAGATCGAAGCGTCGCTTCGAATAGCCTAGCTGAACGATGTCAGTGCGCAGCCGCCGTCGGCAACCGCTGCGAAGCGACAGAATTGAGCCATGGGCAAACGAGCGGCGGAGACGGGCTAGGCTTGATTTCAAACGTCTGGGCATCGAGTTCCTTGAGCATTGTGATAACCTCCGGTCGTCCAGTCATGGTCGCATCTTCGTTTGTCCATTATGCAGGATAGCCTGCGCGTTCGCACTCGAGGTGATCGAATAAGAAGTTATTTTGCCGCGACGCACGCGGTCGCCTCTGGCACGACATCGTTCGGCTCGGCCTGGCCTATCGTTTCTGATTTCCGACGCCGCGGTCGTCGATCTGCAGTTCGCCTTTGAAACGAGACATCGCCTCGTTGAAGCCCTGCGAGAGCACGGCGATGTCGTTGGCTGCGACCACGAGCGCATAACCTTCGCGCACACGGGCGATCGCGTCGTTGACCGTGGCGGTGAAGGTCGCGCAGGGAATTTTGGCGTCGCGGCAGGCCTGCAAAACGGTGCGGCAGGCATCCTGGTGGCGCGCAGCGGCGCCGTCGCCGCCACCAAGCGATAATGCGAGATCGCCGGTTCCGATCAGCACGAAGTCCACGCCTTGCGTCCGCGCGATGGCCGCGGCGTTGTCGACGCCGCGCACGGTCTCGATCATCACGCCGAGGACGGTGCGTTCGTTGGCGTTGGCGCAATAATCGAGGAAATCGCCGGCCAGCGGACGGACGCCGCCGCCCGAGCGCCGTCCCTGCGGCGGAAAGCGCGCCGCGGCGACCGCGTGGGCGGCCTCGGCGCTGGTCTCGATCAGCGGGACGATGACGCCCTCGGCGCCGGTGTCGAGAGCCTGGCCGATGGACACTGCGCTGTTGTCCGCGACCCGCACCAGGGCCGATGTGCCGGCCGCGACCGTGCCGACGGCGGATTCAAGGCTCGTGCGGTCCCATAGACCGTGCTGCATATCGATGATGACGGCGTCGGCCTTGGCGGCACTCGCCAGTTCGATCATGGCGGTCGATCCCATCGACATCCACAGCGCGGCGAGCGGCTGCCGCCCGAGGCGCCGCCGCAAATTCATGTCATGCCAATCCAAGACGGAAACTCCTTGCGTCAAACGCGTTGCGATCGTTTTTCATCGTGAAGCCGAGGTCGGCGGGTCGCGCGAGCTACGATACAAGTCACAGCGCAAAGATCTTTCCCGGATTCATGATATTGTTTGGGTCCATCATACGTTTGATCTGGCGCATCAGGTCGAGCGCCGGTCCAAACTCGGCGTCGAGATAGGCCATCTTGCCTTGGCCGACGCCGTGCTCGCCGGTGCAGGTGCCGTCCATGGCGATGGCGCGCAAGGCAAGGCGTTCACAAAATGCCTTCATGCGCCCGATCTCGTCTGATCTGTCGCCGTCGAACAGAACCGCGACGTGGAAGTTGCCGTCGCCGACATGGCCGAGGATCGGGCCGAACAGCCCGCTGTCCGCCAAGTCCTGTTTGGTCTGCATGACGCATTCGGCAAGCCGCGAGATCGGCACGCAGACGTCGGTCGGCGTCACTTTGGCGCCCGGCCGCAGCATCAGGCAAGAATAGGCGGCGTCGTGCCGGGCCTGCCAGAGTTTGGAGCGTTCCTCGGGCCGCGTCGACCATTGGAAGTCATTGCCGCCATTGTCACTCGCGATCGCTTCGAACTGCGCGACCTGTTCCGCCACCGCGCTCGCAGTGCCGTGGAATTCGACGAACAGCGTCGGCGTTTCCGCCAATGTCAGCTTCGAATAGAGATTGCAGGCGCGGATTTGCAGGTCGTCGAGCAATTCGATCCGGGCGAGCGGCAGGCCCATTTGGATGGCGGCGATCGCCGCCGTGCAAGCGTCGGCGAGCGTCGCGAACGGGCAGACCGCGGCCGCGATGGATTCAGGAATCCCGTGCAGCCGCAGAGTCAGTTCGGTGATGACGCCGAGCGTGCCTTCCGAGCCGACCAGAAGCCGCGTGAGATCATAGCCGGCGGCGGACTTGCGGGCGCGCCGCGCCGTGCGGATCGATTGTCCGTTCGGCAGCACCGCCGTCAGCGACAGCACGTTGTCGCGCATCGTTCCGTAGCGCACGGCATTGGTGCCGGAGGCGCGGGTGGCTGCCATGCCGCCGAGGCTTGCGTCGGCGCCCGGATCGATCGGAAAGAACAGACCCTGGTCGTGCAGGTGGTCGTTAAGCTGCTTGCGGGTGACGCCTGCTTGAACGGTGCAGGTCAGATCCTCCGCCTGGACCGAAACAATCGCATTCAAGCGCGACAGGTCGAGTGAGAGGCCGCCAAGCGGCGCGTTGATCTGGCCTTCCATCGATGTCCCGGTGCCGAAGGCTATGAGCGGAACACGGAAAGCGCCGCACAGCTGCACGACAGCCTCGACTTCGGCCGCGCTGGCGGCAAAGAACACGGCGTCCGGCGCCTGTGGTTTCAGCCACGTGAAGCCGTGCGCATGATGGCCCCTGACGGCTTCGGCGGTCGAGATCTGGTCCGGCCAGCGCGCGCGCAGCGCGTCGACCAGCGACTGGACCGCTGCGGAACTGGTTTTGCGCGCCGGGCTGTCTTGCATCGATCCCTCGAAAGCTGCCTGTGACGCTGGCGGCGGGGCGCTTGACGGCGGGTGGCGTCCCCGGCCATTATTTTAATCATAAAATATCTTCCGCTGTCGAATTTTGTCTGCGCCTGCGGCGATCGGCGGGCCCTCCCCGAGGAAGGCATGACTTCTAAAGAAAGTACGGCTTATGAGCTGGACTTACGAAATCGCGCTCCGCGGTGAAACGGACCATGTGGCGCACTTGCTGACTTGGCTCGATGCCGATGCGCATAAAAGCTGCGCCGCCCTGCCGGGGCTTGTGCATTTCGATCTCTATACGCCGGCCGACGGTTCCTCCCGCGATCCATATAATGACGACGGCGCCGGCCCGTTGATGATGCTGATGCTCGACTTCGTCAGCCGCGACGCGCTCGCTGCGGCAGTCGAGAGCGGCGGAATTCATGCCGCGGTCGACGCCTTGGCGCCGCACATTGCGACCACCGGCGCGGCCTTCGAACGCCGGTTCTATCCGGTCGGCGCCGACGCGCCGCCGGCGGCACTGCAGGCGCCGTTCTCTTATGTCGTGCGTTATCATCGTCCCGCCGACGATGAGGCTGCCTTCATCGAAAACTATGTCGCCACCCATCCGTCGACGCAGGCCAGGCTGCCCGGCATCCGCAGCATCATATGCTATCTGCCGCTCGACGATGTGCACGCCCGCGCACCGCGCCGGGCTCACCATCGGTTGCCGTCGCCGAATTACATGATCGGCAACGAAGTCGTGTTCGACCACATCGAAGCGTTCAACGCCGCCATGGCGTCGCCAGCGCGGCACGAATTGCGGGCGCATTATCACGCCTTTCCGCGCTTTACCGGCGCCAATACACATTATTCTATGACGCGTCGCCGGCTGACGGGATGACCGCGCCGCTGCTGCATAAGGCGGCAGGCATTGCCCAAAAAAGCTCTGCGGCGAAAATTCATGTCTGTTGCGCGCCAATCATATAAATTTTAGACTTGAAGTAATTCGGCTTGCGCATTCGGATCGTGGGAATGATGACGACAATCGGTGAGGACGCAACATGACATTCGAGATTGAGCGCCGCGCGCTGCTGCAGATGCTGGGCCTCGGTGTGGCCGGTGCGGGCACACTGGCCGATAGCCTTGTGGCGTTCGCGCAAGGTTCGGACGCCGTCACCATCGGATGGCCAAGCGACGTGCCGGCATGGGATCCCAATCAGCGCTTCAAGCCGGATGCGCAGCCGATCTACAAGCTGGTGTTCGATCAGCCGCTCGACCAGAACCCCAAGCTCGATCTCATTCCCAAGCTGGTCACCAAATGGGATATGGCGAATGACGGTCTGAGCCTGGCGGTCGAGCTGCGCGACGACGTCAAGTTTCACAACGGCGACAAGATGACGGCGGACGATTTCCGCTACACCTTCTTCGAGCGCATGCAGCTTCCCGACAAGATCGATACCAAGAATTCGTGGCGCAAGGTCAGCGACATCGCAGGTGCAGTCGCCGACCAAGGCGGTGATGAAATTCTCCTCGCCGGCACCGACGGCGCCGCAATGGCTGGCCTTCCTCGGCAGCTATGTCGTGCCGAAAAAATATATGGAGCAGGTCGGCGTCGACAAGTTCCAGCAGCAGCCCGTCGGCAACGGGTCCTTACAAGCTGGTCGACTATCAGATCGACGCCCGCATCGTGCTGGAGCGCAACGACGATTATTGGGGCCCGAAACCGGCGCTCAAGCATGTGACCATCGAAATCATCAAGGATCCTTCGGCGCGGGTGGCGGCGATGCAGTCGGGCCAGGTCGATCTCACCATGAACGTGCCGGTGCGCGAAGTCGCGCGCCTGCAGCACGAGCCGGATCTGGCCGGCGAGATCAATCCGATCACGCGGGTGATTCTGCTGCAATGCCGCAACGACAAGGGCTTCGCCGACGATAATGTGCGGCTGGCGGCCCACCACGCGATCGACAAGGTCGCTCTGTCGAAAGCGTTCTATGGCGGCGCGGCTGTGCCCTCTCGGTGCCGGCGACGCCGGGAACGCCGGGCTATCTGCCGGATTACAAGTTCGCCTACGATCCGGGGCTGGCCAAGGAACTCCTGGCCAAGTCAAACTTCGGTCCGAACAATCCGGCGAAGATCGGTTTCGCCGCCACCAACGGCCAGTTTCCCAGCGACTACGACATCGCGCGCGCCATCGTGCAGATGTGGAAGGAGGTCGGCATCGACGCCGATCTTCAGACCATCGAATATGCGAAATATTTCGAGCTCAATCGCGGCGACAAGTTGCCGGAAGCGACGCTGTACAGCTGGGACAATGCGACCGGCGATCCGGAGATCTTCGCCGGCTATCTGCTCAATCCGAAATTGCCGTTCTCGGCCTGGAAAGGCGATGGATGTCGGCGCCAAGGTGCTCGATCTGTTCGGCATCGCCGACTACAGACCAGCGATCGACGGCTACAAGGAGCT
Organism: uncultured Alphaproteobacteria bacterium; assembly: GCA_963761185.1. Taxonomy (GTDB): domain Bacteria; phylum Pseudomonadota; class Alphaproteobacteria; order Rhizobiales; family Xanthobacteraceae; genus BOG-931. Next base: position 29,378 of record CAVXFY010000009.1, on the reverse strand, counting down.
CGAACAAATACGCCGTCGAGCACGGCGCGACCATTCCGCTGCTGCAAAGCGTGCAGACGCTTGGTGCGCAAGAAATCTCTGCAATACGAGAAATTCGGCAATGGCTGGGTCCTTGCCAATACGATGACATGGGCGTGACATGGGCATGATTTGGGGATGAGCGCGGGCGCGAGATACGCGGTCGTTCGTCTCAGCGGGGCGCGCCGATGATCGTGCTCGCCTCTGATCGGCCGCCGCCTGCTGGCATCGGTCCTGATCCTGCTGGTCGTCTCGGCGCTGCTTTTCATCGTGCTGCACGTTCTTCCGGTCGATCCGGCGGCGATGTCGCTGCCGCCGACCGCGACCATCGCCGAAATCGAAGCCAAGCGCCGGGAGATGGGGCTCGATCTGCCGCTGCCGCGGCAATATCTGATCTGGCTGTCGCACGTCCTGCACGGCGATTTCGGCTCGTCGATCCATTATCGGCGCAGCGTCGTCAGTCTCGTCGCCGCCACGCTGCCGGCGACCATCGAGCTTGCGGCGCTCTCGATCGTCATTGCCGCCGTGCTCGGCGTCGGCGGCGGCCTGCTGCTGTTCCACCTGCGCGGCACCCGCGAGGAGCATGCTCGTCGATTTCGGCTCGATCATGCTGTTGTCGATTCCGGAATTTCTCTGGGGCTTGTTCTTTATCCTCATGTTCGGCGTCGCTGCTGCAATGGCTGCCGTTTACCGGCCAGTCTCGATCCCAGATCTGCCGTCTGCCGCACGGCATCCGGATTTCTGCTGCTCGACGCGCTGCTCGCCGGCCGGCTCGACATTTTCTGGAGCGTGCTCCGGCACATGATCCTGCCGGCTTCGCGCTCGGCATCGCGTTTTCGCCGCCATCATGCGCGTGCTGCGCTCGAGCCTGTTCGACGTCTATCAGGAAGACTACATCCAGCATGGCGCGGCTGCGCGGCTTGAGCGAACGGCGCATTCTGCTGCGTCACGCGCTTAAGAACGCGTTTCTGCCGACGCTGAGCCTGATGGGCGTGCAGTTCGGCTTTCTGTTCGGCGGCACGTTGCTGGTCGAGGTGATCTATCTCCTATCCCGGTCTCGGCAATCTGATGGTCGACGCCGTGCGCAATGCCGATCTGCCGATCATCCAGACTAGTCGGGCTTGCCTATTGCATCGTCGTGCTGATCATCAACACCGTGGTCGACAGCCTCTATCTGGTGCTCAATCCGAAACTGAGGGTGCGGTGATGATGCGCCGTTTGCCGCGATGGCTGCGCTCCGGCCGTGTGATCGATCGGTCTCAGCATCGTTCCGATTATCGGGCTGTGCGCGATCTTCGCGCCGCTGCTTGCGCCGCACGATCCCAACGACAAAACCTGATCGCGACCTTTCTGCCGCCGGCCTGGGTGCAAGGCGGCGACGCATCGATTTATCTGCTCGGCACCGACAGCCTCGGCCGCGACGTGCTGTCGCGGCTGATCTACGGCGCGCGCGTCGCCATGCTGGTGGCGGTGTTTGCCTCGCTCGGCGCCATGCTGATCGGCGGCGATGCTCGCGCATATCGCCGGCTATTTCGGCGGCGGAGATCGATTGCCGTGATCGGGCGCGCCGTCGATGTGTGGATGTCGTTTCCGCCGGTCATCCTCTCGCTTGATCCTGATGGTCGGGCTCGGCGTCGGTCTGCGCAATGTCATCCTCGCCATCGTGCTGGTCGACTGGACGCGGTTCTGCCGCGTGCTGCGCAGCGAAGTGCTGGTGGTGGCGCGGCACGACTATGTCGCCGCCGCGCGCCTGCTCGGCTTCTCGCACTGGCGCACCATCACCCGCGAGATCATTCCGGCGACGCCTGCCGCTCCTGATCACGCTGGTCAGCCTGGAAATGGGCATCGCGGTCATCGTCGAGGCCATCCTGTCGTTCGTCGGCTTGAGCGTCGAGCGCAGACGCCGGCCTGGGGCCAGATGATCGCGGACGCGCGGCAATACATCTATCAATCGCCGTGGAATTTGCATCTTCCCGATTCTCGCGATTTTCTTCGCCGTGTTCGGCTTCAATCTGCTGGGCGACGGGCTGCGCCGCACGCTCGACGTGCGCCTGACCGAAACGCAGCGGGCCTGACGCATGGACATGCTGGTCGCCAACGACCTTGCCGTCGGCGCCGCGTTCGCCGACGCCGCGTGCCGGTGATCCGGCGATCTGAATTTCGCGCTGGCCCCGGGCCGCATTCTCGGCCTGGTCGGCGAATCCGGCGCCGGCAAATCGATGGTCGGGCGCGCCATCGCGCAGTTGTTCCCGCCCGGCTTCGCGGTCACCGGCGGCGAGCTGATGTTCGACGGCCAGGATCTGGTGCGCATGCCGGCGGATCGGCGGCGCGCGCTGCTCGGTCGCGACATCGCCTTCATCCCGCAGGAGCCGCTGTCCGCGCTCAATCCGGTGCGCACCATCGGCGCGGCAGATCGACGAGCATCTGGCGCGGCTGCGGATCGGCAACCGTCAGGCGCGGCGGCGAGCGGGCGCTCGCCATGCTCGACGCCGTGCATCTGAACCATGCGGCGGACCTGCTCGGCAAATATCCGCATCAATTGTCCGGCGGCATGTGCCAGCGCGTGCTGATCGCCATGGCTTTCGCCAGCCGGCCCAAGCTTCGTCGTCGCCGACGAGCCGACCACCGCGCTCGACGTCACCATCCAGGCGCGCATCATCGAGCTGATCGCCGAGATGCAGCGCAACGACGGCACCGCGTTCTCTTCATCACCCACGATCTGCGGCTTGCGGCGCAGATCTGCGACGACATCCTCGTGCTCTATGCCGGCCGGCCGGTCGAATACGGTCCGGCGCGGCGCGTGTTCGGCGCGCCGGCGCATCCCTATACGCGCTGCCTGCAGCTTGCCGAATCCGCCGATGAGCGGGCCGCGTCGCGGACTCTATGCGCTGCCCGAGCGCATGCCCGGGCTGAGCGCGCTCAAGGACATTGCAGGCTGCCCATTCGCGCCGCGTTGTCCGCGCCAGACGAATGATTGCACGCAGGCGCTGCCGCCATTCAGTGCTGTCGAGAAAAATCACCTGGTCGCTTGCCTTCACGCCGGCTCGACCTCAGGCATCGTCGCCCCCGATCCGGCGCCGATCGAGACCGCGTGCGCCGACCTGCCGTTGCTCGCGGTCGAGGGCCTGTCCAAGACCTTCGTCACGCATCACGGCCTGTTTCGGCGCAGTGCCTTTGCCGCCGTCAAGAACGTGAGCTTTACGCTGCACGAGAACGAATTTATCGGCATCGTCGGCGAGAGCGGCAGCGGCAAGAGCACCGTCGCGCGCATGTTGTGCGGTCTCGAACCGCCGAGCCAGGGCAAGATCGCAATCGCCGGCCGCGACGTCAGCGACCGCAGCGCTATGTCCCGCGCCCATCAGCGCGCGCATGTGCAGATGGTGTTCCAGGACCCGCAGTCGGCGCTCAATCCGCGCCGGCGCGTCGGCAGCATCGTGACCCAGGCGCTGGAGGCGGCGGGCGAGGGCGACCGCGCCGAGCGGCTGGCGCGGGCGCGAATCGCTATTATCGGAAATCGGCCTGCCGGCGGAAGCCGCCATGCGCTTTCCGGCCCAGCTGTCCGGCGGCCAGCGCCAGCGCGTCAATATCGCCCGCGCTTTGGGCGCCAAGCCGCGGATTCTGATCGCCGACGAGATCGTCTCCGGGCTCGATGTCTCGGTGCAGGCGCAGCTCTTGAATCTCTTGCTGCGGCTGCGCCGCCAGCGCGGCTTCTCGATATTGTTCATCTCGCACGATCTCTCCGTCGTGCGCTATCTGTGCGATCGGGTGCTGGTGATGTATCGCGGCGAAGTGGTCGAAAGCGGTTCGACCGAGGAGATTTTTGCCGCGCCCCGCCATCCTTATACGCGCACGCTGCTCGCCGCGGTGCCGCCGGACGATCCGACCAAGACTTGGGTGGCGCCGGCGAGCGAGCGCGCTCAAGCCGCCGTGCGCAGCGAGCCGTTGCGCGCTCAAGTTTGATCCCCGATCGTCTCCCGGATCACAATCCAATTCGATTGAATCGAATCATGATCTGGATTTTTCGTTTGAGCATGATCTTTTCGGAAAACCGGTTTCCACTTTTCCGGATCATGCCCAAAAGGCCGATCACGTCTCGCGCAGCCCGGCCTCGCGCAACAACGGCAGCACCTTGTCGATGAAATAGGGCAATTCGTTCTTGAAATTGACAAACGAGACAGTCGTGCCGGCGAAGCCGACGCCGTGCATCTTCACCATCTCGGAGGCGATATGGGCGGGTGTGCCGACCAGCGGATAGGTGCCGCCGCCGCCGGCGAAGCGCTTGCGATGCAGCCGGTAGGTCTCCGCTTCGTGGGAACCGGAGAACTTCTCCTTCTGGCCCATGTAATGGTCGACACTGGCCTGGTCGGCCATGGTCGAGGCGTAATACTCGTAGTAATCCTCGGCTTCCGCCTGGCTCGGGCGGCATATCACGTGACATGTGGTGTAGACGCCGACGTCGCGTCCTTGCGCCTGCGCCCGGCGCTTCATGTCGTCGATGTGTTCGCGACCCTTCTCGATCTCGACAAAGCTGGTGAACAGGAAATCGGCCGCCTTGGCGGCGAACTCGCGGCCCGGCGGCGAGAAGGCGGCGTTGAGCGTGATTGGCCGCGGCTGTTGCAGCGGCGCCGGCTTTCCCGATACGCCTTTGAGTTTGTAGAACTTGCCGTCGTAATCGAACGGCGCGCTCGAACCGTAGATCCGCTGCATGATCTCGAACCACTCCAGGCCCTGCCCGTATCGGTCCTCGACTTGCTGAAGGTTGATGCCGAACATCGCGAATTCTTCCGGGTTCCAGCCGCACACAATGTTGAGCCCGGCCCGGCCGTTGGAGATGTGATCGATCGTGGTCAGCGCCTTGGCGGCGAAGACCGGATGCACCATCGGCACGTGAACGGTCGAGAACACCGCGATGTTTTTCGTCACCCCGGCGAGACCGGCGGCGAAGGTGAAGGTCTCGAGCGACCATTCGCGGCTGTTCATCTCGCCGCCGAAACCCTTCCAGCGGGCGATTGGCAGGATGAATTCGAGACCGGCGGCGTCCGCCATCTGCGCCACCTCAACGATCTCGTGCCACCGCGCCGGCCATCGCTCCGGGACCTTGGTCAGGGTGAGACCGCCGTCTGAATTCATGGAAAACACGCCGAGCTTGAACTTGTTTCGCCCGTGCATCGGATGCGTCTTGGTCATGTCGCGGCCTGCGGTGATGTTGCGGACTCGTTGTCGTGCGGTGTCTGCGCAAAGTAGAAGCGCGCGGCGGCATCGACGAATTGTTCGGCGGCGGCAGCTGCTGCGTCGGCGTCGCCGGAGCGAAAGGCGCGCACATGCCGCTCCAATATCGCCAGCGCGTCGGCGCGTGCCGCGGGCAGCACCAATGTGGTGCGCCGCACGAAGCCGGCCTGATCGTCGAAGCGCAAAATGGTGTCGCGCAGGCGACGGCTCGGCACGCGGGCAACCCAGGCGGTGCGGAAACGATAATTGGCCTCGGCAAAGGCGGTAAAGTTTTCGCGGCGTTCGGCGACGCGCGCCTGCTCGAAACTGCTGGCGAGTTCACCGGCCAGCGCCTTGTCGCCGACGCTGGCGACCTGCCGGGCTGCCGGTGGCTCCAACAGTCGCCGCATTTCGAAAATCTCGGCCATGTCCTGCGGTGTCGGTTTGACGACCTGGAAGCCGCTGCCGCGGCTTTCCAGCAAACCGTCGGCGGCAAGTCGGCTCAACGCCTCACGCACCGGCGAGCGGGACACCAAGAGCTGCTGGGCGAGGCTCAATTCGACGAGCCGTTCGCCGGGGGCGAAGGCGCCGGTGCGCAATTGATAGCGCAGCCGCTGATAGACCTGCTCGGCCAGCGGCGGCGCGCGCTGGAGATCGGCAAAGACCGGAAGCGACATGAATAAAGGCCCCTGACCTGGAAAGGGCTTGTAAGCCGTCGACTGTCGACAGTATACTACAAAGATCATAGCGACACTATTCAAGGGGTCAAGCGGTGTCGTCGACGCGCAAACCTTATGACGATGTTGTCGCCTGCATGCCGGTGACCGTTCCCTATCGGCGCTACTCGACCAAGAGCGCGCATTGGTGGATCGGCCGTGCGCTGCACGAAATGGTCAAGCGGGCCGGCGTGCGCGCTCAGGATATCGACGGGCTGTCGGTCTCGAGCTTCACCATTGCCCCCGACACCGCGATCGGGCTCACCCAGCATTTCGGCCTGTCGCCGCGATGGCTCGATTATGTGCCGCTCGGCGGCGCCTCCGGGATCGTGGCGCTGCGGCGCGCCGCGCGCGCGGTGCAGGCCGGCGATGCCGATCTCGTCGCCTGCGTCGCCGGCGACACCAACCACGTCGATTCCTTCCGCAAGACGCTGTCGAATTTCTCGCGCTTCGCCCAGGATGCGGTCTATCCGTATGGCGCCGGCGGCGCCAATGCGAGCTTCGCGCTGATCGCACGCCATTACATGGATCGTTACGGCGCACGGCGCGAGGATTTCGGCAAATTATGCGTCGCGCAGCGCGCCAATGCGCTGAGCTTTCCCTATGCGCTGATGAAGACGCCGCTGACGCTCGAAGCCTATATGGCGGCGCGGCCGATCGCCGATCCGATTCATCTCTACGATTGCGTCATGCCTTGCGCCGGCGCCGAAGCCTTCCTGGTCTGCCGCGAAGCCACCGCGCGCGCGCTCGGCGTTGCCGCGGTGCGCCTGTTGTCGACAATCGAGCGGCACAATGCCTTCGCCGAGGACCCGGTACAGATTCGCGGCGGCTGGGCGCGCGACGTCGACGAACTCTGGTCGATGGCGGGGGTGCGGCCCGAGACTGTCGATTTCGTCGAGACCTATGACGACTATCCGGTCATCTCGATGCTGCAGTTCGAGGATCTCGGCTTTTGCAAGAAAGGCGACGGCAAGGATTTTGTGCGCGCGCACACTTTCACCAATGACGGGTCGTTTCCGCACAACACCTCCGGCGGCCAGTTGTCGGTCGGGCAGGCGGGCGCTGCCGGCGGTTATCTCGGTTTGGTCGAAGCCATGCGGCAACTGACCGGCAGCGCGCTCGGGTCGGCGGTCGCCGATGCGCAAATCGGTCTGGTTTGCGGCTTCGGCATGATCAATTACGACCGCGGACTTTCATCCGCGGCGGCGCTTCTGGCGAGGGCCGCATGAGCAAGCCGCTTACGAGACCGAAGCGCAAGAACCCGCTGGCGCGCACGCGGCGACCGCTGTTGCCGCCATCCGCCCGCAGCCGTACCGCGCATGGTCTCACTGCCGCCGCCGCGGAAGGCCGCTTCGCGCTGCAAGTCTGCGCCGATTGCGCCGCCGTGATTTATCCGCCGCGCGACGCCTGTCCGTCATGCCTGTCGGCGCGGCTGCCGTTTCAGGATGTCGATCCGCGCGGCGCGCTCCTCACCGAGACCACGGTTCGGGTTTCCACCGATAATTATTTCCGCGAGCGGGTGCCGTGGCGCGTCGGCTTGGTGAAGCTCGATGTCGGCCCGACGGTGATCGCGCATTTGCATGACGACGTGCGGGAAGGCGGTTGGGTCCGGCTCATGGCCGCGCTTGATCGCAGCGGAGCGGCCGTGATGATGGCGCTGCCGGACAAGGAAACGCCCAATATGGCCGACGATCTCGAGCTGCGCGAATTCACCTGCGATCCAAAGTTCCGCCGGGTGTTGATCACCGATGGCCGCAACGAGGTCGGCCAGGCCTTGGCGAGCGCCTGCGCCGAAGCCGGCGCGGCGCTGATCTTCGTCGGCGTCGCCGATCCGTGGAAACCGTTCCCCGGTGAGGCGGTGTTGCGTGCGATCGCTACCGTCGAGATCGTGCCGCTCGATCTCACCGACAGCAAATCCGTCGCCGATTGGGCGGCGCAGAACGGCGCGCGCGTCGACATCTTGATCAACTCCTCGGCGCATGTCCGCTCCGGCGGCATGCTCGACCCGGCCGGCCTGGCGCTGGCGCGTGAGGAACTCGAACTCCGCTATCTCGGCCTGATGCGCCTGGCGCAGGCTTTCGGTCCGGTGATGCGGGCGCGCGGCGCCGACGGCGTCAATGCGGCGGCGGCTTTCGTCAATCTGTTGTCGATCCACGCCATGGCGGCGTGGCCGGCCTACGGCGTGTTTTCCTCGGTCGAGGCCGCGTGCCTGTCGGCGGCGCAGACGCTGCGCAGCGAGTTGCGGCCCGGCGGCGTGAAAGTGCTCAATGTGTTTTCCGGGCCGCTCGAAACCGAATGGTTCCAGACCGTGCCGCCGCCGAAGGTGACGCCACAGGCGCTGGCCAAGGCGGTCATTGCCGCCTTGCGTGCCGGCGTCGAAGACGTATTCGTCGGCGATGTGGCGCAGGACATTCGCGCGCGGCTTGCGGTCAATCCGAAGGCGCTCGAGCGCGAATTGGGAGAGTAGGATCATGGCCACGAACCCGCCCGATCTTTTGGCCTTCGCGTCCGCCATCGCGTCGGGCACGATCCGCGTCGTCGATCTGACGCAGACATTGGCGCCGGAATTCCCGACCATCGTGCTGCCGCCGGAACTCGGCCAATGCGCGCCGTTCCGCATGGAGGAGATTTCGCGCTACGACGCGCGCGGTCCGGCCTGGTACTGGAACAACATCTCGATGGGCGAGCATACCGGCACGCATTTCGATGCGCCGATCCATTGGGTGTCCGGCAAGGATTTCCCCAACAATGCCGTCGACTCGATGCCGCCGGCGCATTTCATCGCACCGGCCTGCGTCGTCGATTGCTCGCGCGAAAGCGCGGCCGATCCCGATTTCGTCCTGACCGTTCCCTTCGTCGAGGCCTGGGAAAAAGCTCACGGCAAAGTGACGGCCGGAAGCTGGTTCCTGCTGCGCACCGATTGGTCGAAACGCGCGCTGCGCGACTATGCCAATCTGCGCGAGGATGGCGCGCACACGCCGGGTCCCGGGCCGGACGTGGTCAAATGGCTGGTCGAAGAGCGCGACATCCACGGCTTCGGCACCGAGACGATCGGCACCGATGCCGGCCAGGGCCATCACTTCGTGCCACCGTTTCCCGCCCATTTCTATATGCACGGCAAGGGCCGCTACGGTCTGCAGTGCCTCGCCAATCTCGATCTGTTGCCGCCGGTCGGCGCCGTGGTCTTTGCGGCGCCATTGAAGATCAAGCAGGGCTCCGGCAGTCCGCTGCGCGTGCTCGCGCTTGTCAGTGTGAACGATCATGCCTGATAGTCACAGCTTAAATCTTGCGCCCGTCGCGCTTTTTGCGCCGGAACAGCGGACCGTCCCGGAGATGCTGCGCCGGCAGGCCGAACGCCATGGCGAGCGGCCGCTCTTTATCTGCGGCGGCGAACAATGGTCGTTTGCCGACGCGCGCGACATTGCTGCGCGTTCCGCCGGGCTCCTGTCGGCGGCCGGCATCGGGCCGGGCGATCGGGTGGCGCTGATGTGCGGCAACCGCCCCGAATTGCTGCGTCTCGTTCTCGGCTGCGCCTGGGCCGGCGCGGTGTCGGTGCCGCTCAATGCCGCCGCGCGCGGCTTCCAGCTGCAGCACATGCTGGGCAATTCGGGAGCAAAGATTCTCGCAATCGAGGCGCAGTTTTTGCCGGCGCTCGATTCGATCGATCTTAGCGCGCTACCGCTCACGCGGATCTGGATCATCGGTGGGCCTGCGGTGTCGGCGTCGCCGGCGAGCGGCAAGATTGCGATCGAAGCGCTGCCGGAAGCGACGACGGCGGCACCTGCGGCCGCGCTCGGCCCCGGCGATCTGTTCACGATCCTTTATACGTCAGGCACCACCGGCCTCTCGAAGGGCGTCTGCTGCCCGCATGCGCAATATTTCTGGTGGGGCGCTTATACCGGCTGGCAGCTCGATCTGCGCGAAGGCGACGTGCTGGATACGCCGCTGCCGTTGTTCCACACCAATGCGCTCAATTGTTTTTTCCAGGCTTTGCTGTACGGCGCGACCCAAGTCGTCGAAACGCGCTTCTCGGTGTCGGGTTTTTGGCCGGCCTTGGGGCAATCCGGCGCCACCGTGACCTATCTGCTCGGCGCCATGGTGCCGATGCTGCTATCGCAGCCGCCGGCGCCGGCGGAACGCGCGCATCGTGTGCGTGTGGCGCTCGCGCCCGGCGTGCCGGCGAATTTCCACGACGAGTTCACCCGGCGTACCGGTGTCATCCTGCTTGACGGCTTCGGCTCGACCGAGAGCAATCTGATTCTCGCCTCGCGGTGCGACGATCGCAAACCGGGCTTCATGGGACGATTGGTTCCCGGTTTCCAGGCGCGCGTCGTCGACGACAACGACAATGAAGTGTCGGACGGCGAAGCCGGCGAATTGATCCTGCGTGCCGACGAGCCGTTCGCGCTCGCCAACGGCTATTTCGCCATGCCGGAAAAGACCATCGAAGCTTGGCGCAATCTCTGGCTTCATACCGGCGACCGCGTCATCCGCGACGGCGACGGCTATTATCGCTTCGTCGACCGCATGAAAGACGCGATCCGCCGCCGCGGTGAGAATATTTCTTCTTATGAAGTCGAGCAGGTGCTGGTCAGTCATCCGGCGGTGGCACTGGCGGCGGTGTTTCCGGTCTCCTCCGATCTCGCCGAGGACGAAGTGATGGCGGCGATCGTGCTCAAGGACGGCGCGCGGGCGCGCGAGGAAGAACTGGTACGGTTCTGCGAGAACAAAATGCCTTACTTCGCCGTGCCGCGTTTCATCGAGCTGACGACGGCGCTGCCGCGCACCGAGAACGGCAAGGTGCAGAAATTCAAGCTGCGCAAGCGCGGCCGGTCGGCGGCGACCTGGGATCGCGAGGCTGCCGGAATTGTGCTGAAACGCTAGCCGCTCGCCCGGCGGGCCAAGGTCAGGCCGCCGGCCGGGGCGGATTCTTCCGGTTTCGTTTCACGCTTGAATATTTTATAGTTGAAGTATTTACTGGCGCCCGCGGGGCTGAAAGGCGGCTCATGAAGATTGCTGTTCTCGGTGGCGGAAATGGCTCCTATGCGGCGGCGGCCGACCTGTCCGAGCGCGGGCACGAGGTCCGTTTCTGGCGGCGCGACGCCGAAGCGTTGCGGCCGGTGCTCGCGAGCCGCAGCATCCGGCGGCGTGATTTTTCCGGCACGCAGGACATCAAGATCGCGCGGCCGACGACCGATATTGGCGACGCCGTCCGCGGCGCCGACCTGATCGTGGCGCCGGTGCCGGCCTTCGCCCAAGCCGATCTGGCAGCGCAGATCGCGCCGCATCTCGCTGACGGCCAGGTCATCTTCCTGCCGCCCGGCACTTTCGGCTCCTATCTGATGACGAAGGTGGTGCGCGCGGCCGGCTGCCGCGCCGAAATCATGATCGCGGAAACCGGAACCTTGCCGTGGCTGACGCGCAAACACGGCGCGGCCGAAGTCGCGATCACGACGCGGGCGACGCGGCTGCCGACCGGGGTGTTTCCGGCACGACTCACCGACACCGCCATCGCGGTCATCGCTGCGGCATTTCCCGAAGCGATCGAGCCGGTCGAAGACGCGCTGTCCGGCGCCTTGATGAATGCCGGGCCGATCATTCATCCGCCGCTGATCCTGATGAATGCCGGCCCGATCGAGCATTTCGACCGCTGGGACATTCACAAGGAAGGCACGCAGCCCTCCATCCGCCGGGTGCACGAGGCGCTCGACCACGAGCGGATCGCCATCCGTGAAATTTTGGGTTACGCCGCGCCGCATTTTCCGCTGGCGGATCACTACACCACGTCGAATTGGATGTATGGCAAACTCGCCCACGACAAGCTTGTCGATTCCGGCGACTGGCACGAACATCTCGATCTCAAGCACCATCGCTACATGCAGGAAGATGTCGGCATGGGCTTGGCGTTCCTGGTTTCGGTCGGCGAATGGGCGCGGACGCCGTGCCCGGTCGCGGCCGGTTTACTGGCGATTGCGGAAGCCGCAAGCGGTGAGCCCTTGCGGCGTTCCGGCCGCACCTTGCAATCGCTCGGCCTTGCCGCGCAAAGCCGGGACGGCATGCGCAAGCTGTTGCATGAGGGCCTCTGACAATGGCCACGCGCGCGCCGATCATCGCTTGTCTCGGCGCCGGTCGCATGGGCCGCGGCATTGCGCATTGCTTCGCCTATGCCGGTTATGCCGTGCGTCTGCTCGACGCCAAGCCGCGCGATGCCGGCCGGCGGGCGGCGTTCTTTGCCGAAACGCTCGATGAAATCCGCAACACGCTCGGCATGGTCGCGCAGTTCGGCGGCTTCGACCCCCAAGCGATCGACGGCATCATGGCGCGCATTTCGCTGTTTGCGTCCGATGAAGCGGAAGCGGCGCTCTCCGGCGCCGGCATTGTCTTCGAGGCGGTGCCGGAAACCGACGACGCCAAGCGCTCCGCGCTCGCCCTGATCGGCAAAATGGCGGATCCGGACGCAATCATCGCATCCGCCACCTCGACCTATCTGTCGACGCAACTCGCCGATCTCTGCGGCCGCCCCGAGCGGTTTCTCAACGCCCATTGGCTCAACCCGGCGTTCCTGGTGCCGCTCGTCGAACTCAGTCCGACAAAGGTGACGGACCGCGCCGTCGTCGAGGAGATGAAGGCGCTGCTCACGTCGATCGGAAAGGTGCCGGTCGAATGTGCCGCGTCACCCGGCTACATCGTGCCGCGCATCCAGGCGCTGGCGATGAACGAAGCGGCGCGGCTTGTCGAGGAAGGCGTCGCCAGTGCCGAGGACATCGACAAGGCGGTGAAATACGGTTTCGGCTTCCGCTTTGCCGTTCTCGGCCTGCTCGAATTCATCGACTGGGGCGGCGGCGATATCCTGTTTCATGCCAGCCGCTATCTCGCCGCGGCGATGGACGACGACCGATTCTCCGCGCCGGCGGTGATCCATGCCAACATGGCCGAGGGCAAGAACGGCTTGCGCGACGGCAAGGGTTTTTACGACTATGCCGCGATGGACATTCCCGCCTATCGGCGCGACCGCCTGGCCGCGTTCTTCCGCATGCTGCAGCAGGCCGGACTGGCCAAGCCGCCGGCCGCCGAGACGCAGCCCGCGGCGAAGCTTCGTTCAGACTGATGCCGGAGGCCGCAAGCTTGCTGCGCAAGACGCCGATATTCTTGTCCAGAGGTGTCGCTTGACCGACCTCAGCTTCGTCGTCAGCAAAATTGTCGCCGAGACGCCATCGGTTCGCGCACTGGTGCTTGAAGCGGCAGGCGCGGCGTCGCTGCCGGGGTGGCGTCCCGGCGCGCATATCCGGATCAAACTGCCGAACGGAGCCGACCGGCCCTATTCGCTGGTCGATCTCGCGGCCTGGCGCACCGGGCGGCACTATGTTCTCGGCGTTCGTCGTGAGCCGGACAGCGCCGGCGGCTCGCAATTTGTGCATGCATTGCGGGAAGGCGATCGCGTCGCGGCGTCGGCGCCGATCAATCGTTTCGAACTGCGCGACGGCACGGGCGAAGTCTTGCTGCTCGCCGGCGGCATCGGCATCACGCCGCTCCTGTCCATGGCGGCGGCCTGCGCCCGGTCCGGCGCTGCGTTTAAGCTGCATTACCTCGGCCGCACGCGCGGCGAATTGGCTTTCCTCGACGAGTTGCGGGCGATCTGCGGCAACCGTCTCGCCGTCCATTATGACGATGGTCCTTCGGGGCGGCCGGATTTTGCCGCTCTGATCGCGGGGCTACTGCCGGAAGCCGACATCTATGTCTGCGGGCCGGCCGGTATGATCGAGGCGGTCAAGATAGCCGCCAGTGGCTGCGGCCACCCGCCCGAGCGCCTGTTCTACGAGCTGTTCACGCCGACGCCCGCGGCCGGCGACGGGCCCTTCGAGGTTGAGATAAAGTCAAGCGGGCAGGTGGTGACGGTCGGCGCCAACCAGTCCATTATTGATGCGCTGACGGCAGCCGGCCTCGATGTCGTCTATGATTGCCGGCGCGGCGACTGCGGCGTTTGCCAGACCGGGGTATTGGCCGGCGCGCCCGATCATCGCGATGTCGTCCTGACGGAGGAAGAGAAGGCGTCGAACAAGGTCATGCAAATCTGCGTGTCGCGGTCGAAATCGCCGCGGCTCGTGCTGGATCTTTAGAGCATGATCCCGAAAAGTGGACACCGGTTTTCGGAAAAGATCATGCTCAAACGTAAAATCGAAGGGAGACTGATGCCATGCGATACGCGAACAACCCTGCGGCGGTTAGCGCGCTCGTGAAGCCAGATCGGGTGCATCGCGATGTCTATGTCGATCCGGAAATCTTCCGCCTCGAGATGCGGCATCTGTTCGCCAATACCTGGGTCTATGTCGGCCATGCCAGCCAGATCGCCAACCCGGGCGACTATGTGATCACCGATATCGGCGATCAGCCAGTGATGGCGGTCCGCCATAGCGATGGCTCGATCCGCGTCTTTTACAACCGCTGTCCGCACAAGGGCACCAAGATCGCATCGGAAGCGTGCGGCAATGCCGGCAAGTATTTCCGTTGCCCGTATCATGCCTGGACGTTCAAGACCGACGGCGCGCTGCTCGCGATACCTTTCAAGAAAGGTTACGACGGCACCGGACTGGAAGAGACTGAAGCGGCCAAGGGCCTCACGCCGGTCGGCGCGACGCATGTCTATCGCGATTTCATCTTCGCCCGCCTCGCCAAGACCGGCTTGGACTTCGAAAGCTTCTTTGGCGCAAGTCTGAGCTCGATCGACAACATGGTCGATCGCTCGCCGCAGGGAAAGCTCGTGCTGGAAGGCCCGCCGCTGCGCTACATGCATCCGTGCAACTGGAAAATGCTGGTCGAGAACCAGACCGATACCTGCCACCCGATGGTGGCGCATGAAATCCTCGGCCGGCACCGCCGTCTCGGTGTGGGAGCGCGAGCAGGCCAAGGGCGGCCGCAAGCCGATGGCGGTCGAGGTCTATGCGCCGTTCATGTCGCCCTATGAGTTCTTCGAAAAAATGGGTATCAGGGTCTGGCCCAACGGCCACGGCCATACCGGCGTGACCACGTCGATCCATGCCGATTATTCGGCGGTGCCCGGTTATTTCGAGCAGATGGTCGCGGCCTATGGCGAGGAGCGCGCCAAGGCCATCCTCGGCGAGAGCCGGCACAACACCATTTATTTTCCCAATATCATGGTGAAGGGTCCGATCCAGACGCTGCGCGTCTTCAAGCCGATCGCCGCCGACCGCACTTTGGTCGAGAGCTACACGTTCCGCCTCGTCGGCGCGCCCGACATGCTGTTCGAGCGCACACTGATGTATAACCGGCTGATCAACGCGCCGACCTCGATCGTCGGTCATGACGATGTCGAAATGTACGAGCGCGCGCAGCTCGGCCTCCACGCCGACGGCTTCGAGTGGGTCAATGTGCAGCGGCTCCTTGAGCCGGGCGAGAGCGAAGACGAGACCGCAATCGTCGGCGGCACCAGCGAACGGCAGATGCGCAATCAGTTCCACGCCTGGTCGAAGTTCATGACCGCGTCGATGCGGCCGGAGGGCGCCGACCGGGAAGAATATCACGAGGCGGCCGAGTGACCGGTGTCAGCGAAAAGGATCTCGTCGACTTCATTTATCGCGAGGTGCGGCTGCTCGACGAGTTGCGCTATGACGAGTGGCTTAAGCTTTTCGCCGAAGACGGGCACTACTGGATGCCGGCGGAATGGCGGCAGACCGATCCCAAGCTGCAAGCCTCGCTGATGTATGAGGACATGCTGCTGCTGCGCATCCGGGTCGAGCGGCTGTCGGGCGCGCGCACATTCAGCCAGAAGCCGAAAAGCCGTTCGCAGCATCTCCTGCAGGCGCCGCAGATCGACGAGATCAACCCGCAGGAAAACCGCTATCGCACCTGGACGTCGTTCCACTACGCCGAGACGCGCGGCGACGAATGGACCCTCTTTGCCGGCTGGGCCCGGCACGAATTCCGCGTGGAAGAAGAGGCGCTGAAGATCGTGCTGAAGCGGGTCGATCTGGTCAATTTCGACTCCGCCTTCGGCAACATCCAATTGTTCATGTAAGCGCGGGCGCGATGGCGATCAGCGATTTCACCGCTCTCGTGACCGGCGCCAGTTCGGGCATCGGCCTCGATGTCGCCAAACGCATGCTCGATCGCGGCTGGCGCGTGATCGGTTTGGCGTTGGAAACGGCAAACATCAGCCATGAGCGCTTCGAGGCCGTCAGCGTCGATCTCCTCGACGAACGCGCGACGGCCGACGCGGCGAAGGACATTGCCGCCCGCCACGCCGTCACGCATATCGTACACAATGCGGGCCTGATCTGGCCCAACCTGCTCGATGCGGTGAAGCCCGAGGAAATCGACGGCCTGGCGCGGCTGCATCTCACCTCGCCGATGATCCTGACACAGGCGCTGCTTCCGGCGATGCGGCAGCGGCATTTCGGGCGCATCGTGTTCGTCAGTTCGCGCGCCGCGATGGGCGTGCCGACGCGGACCGCCTATTCGGCGACCAAAGCCGCCATCCACGGCATGGCGCGAACCTGGGCGCTGGAGCTCGGGCCCGACGGGATCACGGTCAATGTGGTGGCGCCCGGGCCCATTCTCACCGACAATTTCTGGAGCATCATTCCGAAAGGTTCGGAACGGCAGCAGAAGCTCGCCGATCAATTGCCGGTGCGCCGGCTTGGGACGGTCGAGGACGTGTCGCGCGCGGTGCTGTTTTTCTCCGAGCCCGAAGCGAGCTACGTGACCGGACAGGTGCTCTTCGTCTGCGGCGGCTCTAGCCTCGGCGGCTTGTCGCTGTAGGTAGCATGATCTCGAAAAGTGGAAACCGGTTTTCGGAAAGATCATGCTCAAATCAAATCTCATGCTGCTTCGTTGCCGCCGAGATAAGTGGTGATCAGCCGCGGATCGGCGATCAGCGCGTCGGCGGGACCGGAATGAACGATCTCGCCGGTTTCCATCACATAGCCGAAATCGGCGGTCTCGAGCGCGGCGCGGGCATTCTGCTCGACCAAAAGGATCGAGACGCCGAGCTCGCGCAACGACGCGATGATGCGGAAGATGTCGCGGATGATGAGCGGAGCGAGCCCGAGGCTCGGTTCGTCCAGCATCAGGAGCCGCGGCTTTGCCATCAACGCCCGGCCGAGCGCCAGCATTTGCCGCTCGCCGCCGGACAGCGTGCCGGCGTTTTGCGCGCGGCGCTCCTTGAGACGCGGAAAACGATCGAAGACGTCGTCGATGCTCGTCCTGATGGCCGCGGTCTGGCCGCGCCGGGAATAGGCGCCGAGCAGGAGATTGTCGTGCACCGACATTTCGGCGAACAGCTCGCGCTTCTCCGGCACCAGGCAGAAGCCCATCTCGACCCGCGCTTCGGTGTCGAGCCGCGAAATGTCTTCGCCGTCGTAGAGAATGCGTCCGGTCGATGGAATGAGCCCGATCGCGGTCATCAACAGGCTGGTCTTGCCGGCGCCGTTCGGACCGATCACGGTCACGATGCCGCCTTTCTCCACGGTCAGCGACACGTTGCGCACGGCTTCCGCCTTGCCGTAGCAGACGCAGACATTGTCGATCGCGAGGAGGGCCATCAGGCGACGCCTCCCAAATAAGCTTCCTGGACGCGCGGATCGTTGCGCACCGCGCGCGGATCGCCTTCGCAAAGCTTGCAGCCGAATTCCATCACCACGATGCGGTCGACCAGACCCATGACAAAGGTCATGTCGTGTTCGACCAGAAGGATGGTCAGCCCTTCGCTGCGCAGCGCGCGCAGGAGCTCGGC
This sequence comes from uncultured Alphaproteobacteria bacterium, assembly GCA_963761185.1. Taxonomy (GTDB): domain Bacteria; phylum Pseudomonadota; class Alphaproteobacteria; order Rhizobiales; family Xanthobacteraceae; genus BOG-931. The sequence goes on along the minus strand of CAVXFY010000009.1, from coordinate 11,687 downwards.
CAACGCGAGCTTTTCCTGTTGCCGCAGCCCGGCGGCGGGCTCGTCCAGCACCAGAAGGATCGGGTCGGCGGCCAGGGCGCGTGCGATCTCGAGCACGCGCTGATTGCCAAGCGGCAGGTTGCCGGCGAGCTCGAAGGCGCGCTCGCCCAAGCCCACACGATCGAGCTGCCGCATCGCCTCGTGCTGCGCGCATCGCTCCTCGCTACGGTCGAGGCGAAGCGCGCCGGACAGAAAGCCGGAACTGGTGCGTGGATAGGTGCCCAGCAGCACATTGTCGAGCAAGGTCATCCGCGGGCGCAGCTTCACATGCTGAAAGGTGCGCGCGATACCGGCGCGCGCGATCTCGCGCTGCGGCGCATTGGTGAGGTCGTTGCCGGCAAAGACGATCCGGCCGCCATTGACCGGCAGCGCGCCGGTGATCAGATTGAACATCGTGCTCTTGCCCGCGCCGTTCGGTCCGATCAGGCCGAGGATTTCGCCGGAGCGCACCTCGAAGCTGACATTGTTGACCGCCATCAGGCCGCCGAAGCGGCGCTGCGCGCTTTCGACCTGCATCAGGATCTGGCCCGGCGCAGGCTGGATGCGGCGGGGCAGGGCTTTCGCCGGCGGCGGACGCGTGCGCGCCGGCTCCGGCAGCCATTGCGCCACGAAGGGCACGACGCCGTCGCGCGCATGTTGCAGGAACAGAATGAAGACGGCCGAGAATACGACAATCCGCAATTGTCCGGCGGCGCTCGGCGCGATCAGCGGCAGATAATCCTGAATGGCGTCATTGAGCAACGTGATGAGGCCCGCCCCGACCACGGCGCCGAGCAGATAGCCCGAGCCGCCGACCATCGCCATCATGAGGAATTCGATGCCCATGGTGACGTCGAATGGCGTGGGACTGACGAAGCGATTCATATGCGCATAGAGCCAGCCCGAGACCGCCGCCAGCATGGCGGCGATGACGAAGGTGACTAACCTGATCGAGAACGCATTCATGCCGAGCAATTCGACGAGCACATTGCCGCCGCGCAACGCCCGCATGGCGCGGCCGGCGCGGGAGCTGAGCAGATTATGCGAGGCGAGCAGGGCGATCAGCAGCAGCGTCCAGATCAGATAATAGATCCGGTTGCTCCCGATCAGCTCCAGCGCGCCGAGCGAAATCGGCGGCACCGCAGAAATGCCGTTGTACTGGCCGAGCACTTGCAAATTGCCGAAGGTGAAATAGAGCGCCAAGCCCCAGGCAATGGTGCTCAACGACAGGAAGTGGCCCTGCAGCCGCAACGTCACCGCGCCGACCGCAAGGGCGACCGCCGCCGTCACCACCAGCGCCAGAACGAGCCCGAGCCAGGGCGAATAGCCCATCACTGCCGACGTCCAGGCGGTGGCATAGGCCGCGATCCCCATGAAGGAGGCCTGACCGAACGACACCATGCCGCCGACGCCGGTCAGCAGCACCAGACCCAAAGCCACGAACGAATAGACGCCGATGTAATTCATCAGCGTGATCGAAAACGGCGCCAGAACATAGGGCAGCGTTGCGACCGCAAGCACGGCCACCGCGATAGCGAGGCGTGATTGCGCGTTGCTCATTCGTCAGGATGTTCTTCGGAATAGGCGAAGGTGTAGGAGCGCCACAACAGAACCGGGATCAGGACGGAGAAGACGATGACTTCCTTGAAGGCGCTGCTCTGGAAGGCGGCGAAGGTCTCGAGGATTCCGACGAAGACCGAACCGACGGCGGTCACGGGGAAGCTGACAAGACCGCCGATAATGGCGCCGACGAAGGCTTTGAGGCCGATGAGGAAGCCGGAATCGTAAAAGATGGTATTGACCGGCGCGATCAGAATGCCGGAGACCGCGGCCAGCACCGAGCCGAGAAGGTAGGCAATGGTGCCGGCATGATCGGGCCTGATGCCCATCAGCCGCGCGCCGGTGCGGTTCAAGGCGGTGGCGTGCAGCGCCTTGCCGGAAAGGGTGAACTCGAAGAAGACGTAGAGCAGTAGGCTGAACACCGCGGCGGCGGCGACGATCAGGAGCGTCTGCCCCGAAACCGGGATGTGGCCGATCATGAGCGAATAGTCGGTGAGGCTTTGGGTGCGCACGCCTTCCGGCCCGAAGAACAAGAGGCCGAGGCCGACCAGGGCGAAATGCAGCGCCACAGCGACGGTCAAGAGCAGCAGCACCGAGGCGTCGGCGATCGGCCGGAACACCACGCGGTCGAGCAACGGCGCAATGGGCAGGATGAGCGCGACCGACAGGAGAATGCGCAGCGGCATCGGCAAGAGCGTGCCGGCGGTCAGCCACACCAAGGCCGCGGGAAGCAAAGGCAGCAACAGATAGAACAAGCACGCGCGTGGAATACGCCCGAAGGCTCCCGCGCGCAGGATGGAGGTCAGTTCCATCAGCGTCGCCAGTGCCGCGAGCGCCACGACCAGCCCGACGGTGCCAGGCAATTGCTTCAACTCCAGCGCCGCCAGAGTCAGCGCCGTGAACGCCGCGATATCGCCGAACGGAACGAAGATCACCCGGGTGACGGCAAAGATCAGCACGAATCCCAAAGCCATCAGAACGTAGATGGCGCCCGTCGCGATCCCATCCATGGCCAGGATCGCGGCGATCTCAGAATTCATGGCGTCTTAGGCCGGCGCTAAACGCGGTTGGACAAAACGCAAGCATCAAGGTTGATAGACCCAGTGGCCGTCGACCAGCTTGACGACCACGAGGCTGCGCTGATCCACGCCATAATAGGATTTCGGCGAGAAGTTATAGACGGCATGGACGCCGGCCAGATCCTTGTTGGCATAGATCGCGTCCATCAGCGCCTGACGGAATTCCTGGGTTCCGGGCGTGGTATGCGCGAGCGCGACTTCGGCGGCCTTGAGGAAGACTAGCCAGCCATCGAAAGCGTAGCCGGAGAAGCCGTCGTCGGCTTCCGAGTCGTTCACTTTCTTGAACACCTGGTGGAATTCGGTGCCGATCTTCTTGGAGAAATGCGAGTCGGGAAGCTGCTCGGTGACGATGACCGGGCCGGCCGAAACCTCGACGCCGTCGGCGGCGGCGGCACCGATGCGAATGAAATCGCGATTGAGCAGCGCCGGCGTGCCAAAGAACGGGCCCTTGTAGCCGAGCTTGCGCAGTTCAAGGAGCGGCAGCGCGGCCTGCGTCGCCGAGCCGCCGTCGAGCACCGCGTCGGGATGGGTCGCGATGACCTTCAGCGCTTGCGGGGTGACCGAGGTGTCGGTGCGGGCATAGCGTTCGTTGGTGGTCAGCGACGGGTCGCCGTCGGTTTCGGCGGCCTTGGCGCCGTTGTAGACGAGATCGCCCCAGGAATCGCTGAAGCCGATATAGCCGGCATTCTTGATGCCTTCGCGCTTCATGCGGTCGGCGATGACCTTTACCATCAGCGACGGCGTTTGCGGCATGGCGACGCCCCAAGGCTGACTGCCGGTCGGGATCGGCAAATTCACCGGCGAGATGCCGATGAACGGCACCTTCAATTCATTGGCGACCGCCAGCATGGCGTTGGTGCCGGGCGCGCTCGACGTGCCGATCATGATGTCGACGTGGTCTTCCTGGACGAGCTTGCGGGCCGCTTGCGTCGTGGCGGAAGGATCGGAGCCGTCGTCGAGCCTGATCAGGTTGATATGCGTGCCGCCGACCGAGCTCTGATAGGCGTAGGCCGCTTTCATGCCCTTGTCGTAGTTGACGCCGATCGAGGACGCGGGTCCGCTGAGCGACGTGATGAATCCGACCGTAATATCCGCTGCATGAGCTGCCGTCGCAGCGATGGATAGTCCGGCAAGCGCGGCGATGCTAAGGGCGAATTTTCTCACGGTGTTCTCCGTCGGTGACGAGTGCATTTTCGTGACGAGTGGACCGGCATTGCTTCAGTCTTGATTGCTTCAGTGTCGATGCTTCAGTCTTGCGTGGCCTTTCACGGGCGCGAAGCGCCGAAATAATTCGATGCAGCCGTTGCGCGACGCAGCGCACGGCGTCTCGTTTGGACCGATGATCCGGAATTTGTTTGATCGGCCCGTCGTCAAACAAAACGCGCCGACGACCGCGGACCTCGCGCTGTTCCGGACAATTATTATTTTAATCTTAAAATGATTTTTCGCCGGGAGTCAACATGGCGGCGGCGCGGTGCGGCGCTTCAACGCGTCGGCGTGGCGGGACGCTCACAGCGTCATTCACACCGTCGCGTCGGGCGTCGACATGAACGCTTTGAGCGCCTCGCGGATGTCGTCGGGCCAAATCTGCGATTTGCCGGTGTCCATATTCATCGCCACGAGCACCTGCTCGCAGGTCCAGACGACGTCCTCGTCGCGCATGATCGTATGGGCGAGCGTGAGCGAGGCGCCGCCGAGCCGCGCGATGGTGAACGTGAAGGTGAGGACGTCGCCCTGCCGCGACGGGCGAACAAAGTCGCAGGTCAGACGCGCGGTCGGCGTCCCCATGTGACGGCGCCCAAGCTGGTCGGTCCAAGGATGGCCAAGCGCGATGAAGAAATCCTCGACCACGCCGTTGAGCATGTCGATATAGGCCGGAAAATACGCAATTCCGGCCGGGTCGCAGTGGCCGAACCGCACCAGGCGTTGGACGCGAAACGTGGCCAGGACTGGGGACTCCGTCGGTCAGTTGAAGGCGGCGATGCCGGTAATGGCGCGGCCGAGAATCAAGGCGTGGATGTCGTGCGTGCCTTCATAGGTGTTGACCACTTCGAGATTGACCAGATGCCGCGCGACGCCGAATTCGTCCGAGATGCCGTTGCCGCCGAGCATGTCGCGCGCCATCCGCGCGATCTCGAGCGCCTTGCCGCACGAATTGCGCTTGAGGATCGACGTCATCTCTACATTTGCCAGTCCCTGGTCTTTCAGCCTGCCGAGATGCAGGCTGGCATTGAGGCCGATGGAAATCTCGGTCGCCATGTCGGCGAGCTTCTTCTGGATGAGCTGGTTGGCGGCGAGCGGACGGCCGAATTGCTGCCGGTCGAGCACATATTGCCGCGCCGTCGCGTAACAGCTTTCGGCGGCGCCGAGAGCGCCCCAGGCGATGCCGTAACGCGCCGAGTTGAGACAGGTGAACGGACCCTTGAGCCCCTCGACATCGGGCAAGAGGTTTTCGTCCGGCACGAACACGTCGTCCATGACGACTTCGCCCGTCAGCGAGGTACGCAGGCCGACCTTGCCGTGGATCGGCGGCGCAGAAAGGCCCTGCATTCCCTTCTCGAGCAGAAAGCCGCGGATCTTGCCGTCCTCGGTTTTGCCCCAGACCAGGAACAAGTCGGCCATCGGTGCATTGCTAATCCAGGTTTTGTTGCCGGTGAGACGATAGCCGCCGTCGGCTTTCCTGGCACGGGTCGCCATTGCGCCGGGGTCCGAGCCGTGATTGGGTTCGGTCAGTCCGAAGCAGCCGATCATTTCGCCGGTGGCAAGTGGAGGCAGATACTTCTTCCTCTGCGCCGCGCTGCCGAAGGTCTCGATCGGCACCATGACCAGCGACGACTGCACGCTCATCATCGAGCGATAGCCGGAATCGATCCGTTCGACCTCGCGCGCGATCAGGCCATAGGCGACATAGGACAGGCCCGCGCCGCCATATTCCGGTGCGATGGTCGGGCCAAGCAGGCCGAGCGCGCCCATTTCGCGGAAAATCGCCGGATCGGTATCCTCGTTGCGGAAGGCCGCGAGCACCCGCGGCATGAGTTTATCCTGAGCGTAAGCGCGCGCGGTATCGCGGATCATGCGCTCGTCTTCGGAGAGCTGGGAATCGAGGAATAGCGGATCGTCCCATTGGAAGTTTGAGCGGCGGTGTTCCGTCCTTGTCAGCATCTGGCTCAACTTTGGCTGTTTGCAGCGGCCGCGCTACGGCCCGGCGAATGGCGGCTCACCACAGGAGGCCTAGTCTGGACATCTCGCGATATTATTTTATACTTAAAATAATATCGCGTCCCGGCCCGCTGTCAATACCGACGCCGACGCCAGCGAGTGGCGCGTGACAGCTTCTTCGGGCAGGGTTACGCGCTACTTTGACGGTGCAATATGATCGAGCAGGCATGATTGAAACAGGTCGCATACATTCTCCATCGGTTGCCCCGTCGGCTGCGGACGTCGTTCATGTCGCCCGCGACGGCGACATTGCCGTCGTCGAAGTCGACAATCCTCCGGTCAATGCGACGTCGCAGGCCGTGCGTGCCGGTTTGGCGGCTGCCATCGCTAAATTGACCGACGACGCCGGCATTGCCGCCATCGTCATCGCGGCGGCGAGGCGGACCTTCGTCGCCGGCGCCGACATCAAGGAGCAGGGCAAGCCGCCGCAGCCGCCGTTCTTGCCCGCGGTCTGTAACGCCATCGAAGCTTGCGGCAAGCCGGTGGTGGCCGCGATTCACGGCACCGCGCTCGGCGGCGGTTTCGAACTGGCGCTTGCCGCGCATGCGCGCATCGCCAAGGCCGACACGCGTGTCGGCCTGCCGGAGGTCAATCTCGGAATTATTCCCGGCGCCGGCGGCACCCAGCGCGCGCCGCGGCTTTGCGGCGTGCCGGCCGCCATCGATCTCATCAGTTCCGGCAAACCGCTGCTGGCGAAGGAGGCCCTTGCCATAGGCCTGATCGACCGCATCGCCGACGGCGATCTGCGTGCCGCGGCAACCGCGTTCGCCCGCGAACTGATCGGCAAGCCGGTTCGCCGCACCGGGGCGCTCGCCGTACCGCCGTTCGACCGCGCCGCGGTCGAGCGACAGGTCGCGGCCATCGAAAAGAAGTCGCGCGGCCAGGTTTCGCCAGGGGAGGCGGCACGCGCGGTGATGTTGTGCGCCGATGTCGGAATCGAAGAAGGCCTCAAGCGCGAGCGCGCGATCTATTCCGAACTGGTCGTCTCGGATCAGGCCGCGGCCTTGCGGCATGTGTTCTTCGCCGAGCGCGCGGCAGCCAAAGTGCCCGGGCTCGAAGCCGTCGCGCCGCGGCCGATCGTTACCATCGGCATCGCCGGCGCCGGCACCATGGGTTCGGGCATCGCCGTCGCTTGTCTCGACGCCGGCTATAAAGTGATCGTCGTCGAGCAGAACGAGGCCGCGGCTTCGGCCGGGCGCGCCCGCATCGGCGGTCTCTACGACCGCGCCGTCAAATCCAAACGCATGGCCGAGACGGACAAGGCCGAGCGCATGGGGCGTCTGACTTTGGCGGCCGAGCGCGCGGCGCTTAAGCCGGCCGATCTGATCGTCGAGGCCGTGTTTGACGATCTTGCGGTCAAGCAGGACTTGTTCAAGTCGCTCGACGCGATCGTGCGCCCGGACGCGATCCTCGCCACCAATACGAGCTATCTCGATCCGGACACGATCGCCGCCGTGACCGCGCATCCGGAGCGCGTCGTCGGCATGCATTTCTTTTCGCCGGCGCATGTCATGCGGCTTCTTGAAGTGGTCAAGGCCGCACGCACGACGCCGGATGTCCTGGCGACGGCGCTCGCGGTCGGCAAGACGCTGCGCAAACTCAGTATCGTCTCGGGCGTCTGCGAAGGCTTCATCGGCAACCGCATCTACTCGGCCTATCGCAAGCAATGCGAATACATGCTGGAGGACGGCGCGTTGCCGCAGGAGGTCGACGCGGCATTGGAGAGTTACGGCCTGCCGATGGGCCCGTTCGCGGTCAACGATCTCTCCGGGCTCGATATCGCCTGGGCGCGGCGCAAGCGGCTTGCGCCGACGCGCGATCCGCGCGAGCGCTATGTCGGCATCCCCGATACGCTGTGCGAAATGGGGCGGCTCGGACAGAAGACCGGCGCCGGCTGGTATCGCTATGTCGAAGGCAAGCGCATGGTCGATGCCGAGGTGACGGCACTCGTTGAAGCCGCCTCGCGCAGCAAGGGCATCGTTCGCCGGCCGATTTCGGCAGCCGAGATCCAAGCCCGGGTGCTGGCTGCGATGGTCAATGAAGGCGCCAAGATTCTCGCTGAAGGCATCGCGCTGCGCGCGTCCGACATCGATCTGGTTCTGATCAACGGCTACGGCTATCCGGCGTGGCGCGGCGGGCCGATGTTCGAGGCCAACCGTGTCGGCCTCGACACTGTGCTGGCGGAGGTAAAACGTATGAGCGAGCGGGACGGTTTTGGCTCCGAGCCGGCGCCGCTCCTGATCGAGCTGGCAAAAGCGCGAAAAAGTTTTGCCGGGGTCGCGCCGCAATCCTGAACAGTTCCGCTAGACCCTGATCCAATTCAATTGAATCGGATCAGGGTCTAGATTTTACGTTTGAGCATGATCTTTTCCGAAAACCGGTTTCCACTTTTCGGGATCATGCTTTACGGCGACCAGTCCGGCGCAGTCAGGCGCCGCTTGCCGTCCGGCGTCGCGTGCACACCCGGTGCATTGAGGTCGAGCTTGTCCCACAGCTGGCAAGTGACAGTTTTGTGCTTCTGATCGAGGCCTTCGCAGTAATTGGTGAATTCGCAGAGCCGCACTTCGCCGCCGCGGCCGAGCGCGAATTTGCGGAAGAAATCCGGATCGGCCAGCGACTGGCGCGCCGCGCCGACGATGTCGCAGGTGCCGTCGGTCAGGAGACGTTCGGCCATCTCGAAATTATGCACGCCGCCGGTGCAGACCACCGGCGTGTCGAAGCCGGCAATGCGTACCGCGGCGCGAATGGCGGCGGTCGCCGCGACATTGCGGCCGAAGGGCCCGCGGGCATCGGAAATATATTGCGGCATGCACTCGTAGCCGCTCGGCCCGGTATAGGGATAAGCGGCCCAGCCGACGCCGGGCTGCTTGGCGTCATCGAATTTGCCGCCGCGCGAGGTCGAGAGGAAATCCATGCCCGCGCGCGCGAAGGCGGTACCGAAAAAAGCCGCGTCGTCGAGTGTGCTGCCGCCGTCGATGCATTCCTCGGCGAGAAAACGGCTGCCGACGACGAAGTCGGCGCCAGCCTTTTTGCGCACGGCGGCATAAACCTCGAGCGGCAGCCGCACGCGGCTTTCGCGGGCGCCGCCATAGCCGTCGTCGCGCGTATTGGTGCGCGAGAGAAACGAGGCGAGCGTATAGGCGTGGGCGTAATGCAATTCGACGCCGTCGAAACCGGCGTCCCTCGCGCGCGCCGCGGCATCGGCGAACAGCGCCGGGAGCACGTCGGGCAAGCTGCGGATATGATCGAGATGCGTGTCGGTGATCCGCTCGCGATAGCCGTAATCGAGCGCTTCCTGCTCCGCCCGGCTCAAGACTTGGCTCAAGGCATCGCGGCTCATCGCGGCCAGGCGCGCGCGCACCGCATCGTCGCTGAGCTGCGCGTCGCCGAGCGCGATACGGTGCGCGTCGGTGACGTTTAGAAATCGCTGCAGGAATTTCTGCGAATCGGGCCGCCGCCGGATCGCGAGAAAATCGATGATCTGAATGAACAAGCGCGTCTCGCCGCCGCTTGCCTCGCGCACCGCTTCGACAACGCGCCGCAGTCCCGGAACATAGCGCTCGTGGCCGATGCGCAGCAGCGGGCCGCTCGGGACATCGCGGACGCCGGTCGCCTCAACGACGATGGCGCCGGGGCGGCCGCGGGCGAATCGCTCGTACCAGGCGATCACCTCGTCGGTGACGAAGCCATCCTCGGAAGCGCGCCACGGCACCATGGCCGGCACCCAGCTGCGCTGCTTGAGCGACAGCGAGCCGACCTGCAGCGGCGAAAACAGCCGCGACGTTCCGGCTTCCTCGCGCGACGGGATCCGGCCGCGGCTGGCCTCATAGCGGATGCGTTCGGGCGGACGCCACATGACCGCGCAGTCTAGGTCGGACTCGGCTTATTTCAAGTATGAAATAATTTCTCTGGTGCGGCGACCCACGGTTATATAATGTGTCGTCGTCGGGGCGCCGGCCAATGCCGACCGCCCGCGCGTCTCTGCTCTGCAGCTACGCCACGCAAGGTTTACTTGAACCCTATAATGTTCAGGCCTAAAGCAATGACGGCGACGGCGGTGTGACCGCTGTCGAATCCGGCAGGAACTTAATGGACGCCTGGGCGGATCACTTAAGCGATATCGACCATTGCAGGCGGGAGGTATGACTTATGGATGACGCTGTTGCCCTTCCGCTCGATGCCGAAACCAAGGTCATCGAGCGGCCCAGTGATCACAAAGGGGAACTCCGCCTCTGGCTGCGTCTGTTCAGTTGCAAAATGCTGATCGAAAGCGAAATCCGCCGCCGCCTGCGTGACAATTTCGACATCACGCTGCCGCGCTTCGATCTCATGGCGCAACTCGACAAGGCGCCCGCCGGCATGAAGCTCGGCGAACTGTCGCAGCGTCTGATGGTGTCGAACGGCAATATTACCGGCTTGGTCGATCGGCTGGTATCGCAGGGTCTGCTCGACCGGCAGCCGGCGCCGAACGATCGCCGCGCGCAATTGGTGAAGCTCACCGCGGAAGGCCGCCGCAGCTTCCGCGCCATGGCCGCCTCGCACGAGGCCTGGATCGCCGAAATTCTCGGCGGCCTGACCGGAGGCGAACGCGAAACACTGATGCGGCTCCTTGGCAAGGCCAAGGCTTCGGCGCGCAAGGCGATCGCCGACGGAGAGGAAGAATGACAGCCGCCAATCCGGTCACGCTGCCATTGGCTCGCTGGAGGATTCATTGACACAAATGCTGCGCAAACCGCCGACGCTCGCGAACGGCCATGCCATGCTGCTGCCGGAAGGCTGGCCGCGGCCGCGCGGTTATGCCAACGGAATCCTGGCGCGCGGCGAGACGATTTATGTCGGCGGCATGATCGGATGGGATACCGAAGGCCGTTTTCCCGATGGCCTTGTCGCGCAGACCGGGCAAACCTTGACCAATATCGTCGCCGTGCTCCACGCCGGCGGCGCGCGGCCCGAGCATGTCGTACGCATGACCTGGTACGTCGTCGACATGGACGAGTACCGCAATTCGCTCGCCGCGCTCGGCGCCGTCTACCGTAATATCATGGGCGCTCACTATCCGGCGATGACGCTTGTCGAAGTCAGAAGCCTGGTCGAGCCGCAGGCACTGCTCGAGATCGAGGCGACGGCGGTGTTGCCTCCCGGCTGACCTGATCCGGCTTTGCGCGGTTCCTCGAAGTCGGATCGCTCACACAAAACTGTCGATGGTCTTGAGCACGCCGGACAGTGCGATGCCGTCCTCGTCTTTCAACGCGGCTTCGCGCAATCGCCGCACCCAATCGGCGGCGTCGGGCCGGCCGTTGAGCTTGCGGGCGCCAGCCATCACCTTGTCGAATTTCGATTCGCCACGGGCATGGGTGTCGGAATAGCCCTTCACCAGTCGCCGCACCTGCAAGAGTTCGACGGCCAGCGTATAGTCGGTGACGGCGGCGGCTTTGACCTGCGTCAGCCAGGCGTCGCGGTGGGCCACTTCGATCGTGTGCCGCAAAGTGCCGCGGCGGAAGCGCTTGAGGCCGCCGAGCGCGTAGAGCAGCAAAAACCAGCGGATGGTCCCGGTCTTCACGCGGCGGCCGTGATTGACGAAGCGGTCGAGCCGCTTGAACAGACGCGGACGGTTCTCGATGGCGCGGCCGAGCCATGCCGGCAGCGAGCCGGTTACTTCGTCCATGCGCGGGTGCATGAACTCAGTCATATAGACGAGTTGATCGGGTGCCGCTGCGACTTCTGTGCGAACCCGTTCGAAGCGGCTCCTGCGCGTCTTGAGATCGGCCACCCGATAGACGTCATCATAGGCCATGGCGACAGCGATATATT
>CAVXFY010000008.1:0-171139 GCA_963761185.1 uncultured Alphaproteobacteria bacterium | reverse complement strand
GAGATGGGAGCTTGTCCGGCTGCTGAGTCGGTGATCAGGTTCCGTTCGGCGGCGTCGATCTGCCTGATCCGCAACCGGAGCGCGGCGGCCTGCGCGTCGTGCCGGGCCTGGGCGTCGGCGGCCCCGGCCGGGAGGAGTTCGGCGAGCCGGGCGGCGCGGCCGGGGGCCAGGCGCGTAGGCGGCCAGCCCGTCCCGGAGCGTGGCCAGCAGCAGGTCCTGGCGGGCGGCGACGGTGCGGGGGTGGTCGGGGGCGGCGGCGACGTGGCGGGGGTTGCCGGGGTTGAACTGGCAGATGTAGTAGGCGTAGTCGCCGTGGGTCCCGCGGTCGCGGGTGGGTGCGGGTGATGCCGCACATCCGCCGCTGGCACAGCTTGCACCGGACCCGGGACCGCAGCGGGTAGGTGCGGCGGGTGGCCGGGTGGGTGTTGGGTTCGTCCCCGTCGCGGGTGCTGCCGTGCTCGGCCCCGGCGGCCTGGGCGGCGTCCCAGGTGGCCCGGTCGATGATGGCGGGGTGGGTGGGGGCTGGTCTGACCAGTGCCACTTGCTCGGCGGGGCACGGGCCGCGCCGGCGGCGGCGGCCGAACACCTGGTACCCGGTGTATTTCGGGTTGCCGAGGATGGCGGAGACGCCGCCGAGGCTCCACCCGGCGGCCGGAGTCTGCGGGCGGGTAGGTGGCCGGGTCGGCGTTCAGCCGGGCCATGATCGCGTTGGCACGCCGAGCTTGTCCTCGGTGCGCCAGGTGTAGATCTGCGCGACGATGGGTGCGCGGTCCGGGTCCAGGATGCAGCCGGGTTTTGGTGCGGCCCTGGGCGGCTTTGGACGGGTTCGGGTGCGGCACCCTGTCCGGCAGGTACCCGTACGGGGACGGGGCCGAGGTTCCACCCTTCGGCGGCGTGCTCCCGCAGCCCTTTCCAGGTCTTTTCTTTGAGCTGGAGCCGGAACTATTCGGCGACGCCTCTGCTTGGTCCGGCGCAACAAGGATGGTGGTCGGGCTGATCCCGGTCGATGTCGGCGGCTCGTCGGTGGCAAACAAGCGGGATGCCCTGGTCGGCCAGTTGCCGTTCCAGTTTCAGGCGAATTGTAGGTGTCCCGGGCGGACCGCTCGATGTCTTCGCACCACCACGGCGGCGAACCGGGGGGGCCGGGGCCTCGGCTTCGGCCAGCAAATCAGCCAGGCCGCCGTCGCGGGGCAGGCCCCGGCGGTGAGCTGATCGTAGCTGCCGTGCCCGCGTAGTTCGATGTCCAGGCCGCCGGATTCGACGTCCCAGTAGTATCCGGCCACGTAGAAGCCGTCGGGCAGCCAGTCGCGGGCGGAGGTGATCTGCCGGTTCAGCGACGCGGACCGGGTCCTGGAGGGCGAGGGTGGAGGTGCGGGCCAGGATCGCGACCGGGACCGGTTCGGCCTGCCCGGTCCCGGGCGGCGGGGATGATGACGTGGCCATGACGGGGCCTTCCTGATCGCGTCCGGCCTGCCGGGCGTCCATGGCTGCAGCGTTTCCGGCCGGTCCTCCGATCACCGGATCAGCCTCGCCGGGCCTTTCTTCTCTCTTAATTGTACCCGGTAATGCGCGGTTTCTTAATGGTTCCCGGCGAATTACCCGCACGTCTTCCCGGGCCTTTTCCTGCGAGTCAGGGGTCTGATTGTCAATGAGGCGGGTCTTTTCTGCGGTTATCGGTGCGGCGGTCGCGTTTGTCGCGGCGGGAGCGGGGGTGATTGTTTGGCCGGTGTCCTGCCGGTGGAGGGCTTCGTGCGGGGGGCGGGAGGCCATACGCTGGTCCGGGCGGGCCGGGCAGCCTTGCCGCTGCCCGCGATGTTGCCCGGCTGGCCTCCCGAGGGGTCCCCGCGCGATGCCCGGAGCCGGGAGGTGGCTAAAGGCTGCACCTGCCGCGTACCTGGGCCGGGACCGGGCTGCATAGGCGACGTGCATCCCGCCGCCGGGGCGGGCCGGGCCGGAACGGTCATTCTTCCGGCAGGCGCCGGCAACGTCCGGCAGCCGGTGCGGCATCAGCGGCCGGGACCGGGCGCGGGCAGCCGGACTGTACTTGGTCAGCAAGCTGGCCGGTCACGGGATATATCCAGTCGAGGTGAGGGCGGCGCGCAGGATGGGGGCGATCACGTCGATCAGTGCGCCGGGGTCGCCGTGGAAGGCGGCGCGGTAGTCGCAGTCCCATTCGAGGTGGCCGTCGTCGCTGAGCCGCACGAGTGCCGAGCCAGGGGCGGGCGGGGCTGGTGACCTGGATGCTGGTGGTGGCCTCGAACGATTCCGGGTCTTCACTGATCCGCAGGGCCACGGCCAGGCCCCGGTCTTGCAGGCACCGTCCGACCGCGCCTTTCAGCGGGAACGCCCGGTAGGCGGCCACCCCAGAGGCAGCGTCGGCGGGGCGGGGTGCGCCGAGGATATGGACGATGATCGCGGCCAGCACGGCCGCTCTGGGCGGCCTGGCGCGGGGCTCGTAGTACCAGTGGGCGTGACCGCCACCGGTGATGGTCAGGGATGACTGGCCGCCGGGGACGTTGAGGATGATCAGTTCGTGCCGGCCGCGCCAGCGGGAGCTGCGGACACCGAAACCGCCGGCGGCCAGTCGCTGCGTCCAGGTATGGACTAGCGGCGCGCCCCGGCTGGGATGGGTGCGTGGGGGTACTGCCGCGTGGGAGGCCGGGGTCATCGGCTGGCCTCGATCTCATCGAGCCGGTCCAGCAAAGCCCTGAGGGAGGGGTTGGCGACGATGTGGCGGGTGGTCCCGTCGTGTTTCTCGGCGGTGAAACGGCTGGCTCCGTCCTGGGCGTGGATGGACCACGCGGGGTGGTCCCGGATGAACTGCTGCTGCCTGAGTTCCTGATCGCGCGGCACTGTCATCGCTGTATCCCTTACCCGACCCGTAAAGCGACTCGTTGGGCCGTGCCCGGTACGGGTCGCCGCCGGGCATGGCTTGCCAGCACCGTATCAAGAGTGTATCAGGGCCTGTCCTGATAGATTCGGGCACACATGCGGCCGGACCTGATCGTTTAGCCTGCTCACGTGCCTGTTGATCATGGCTTAGCCCCGGTGCCGCCGTACCGTCAGGTGGCCAGCGAGCTGCGCGCTACGTATCGAGTCGCGGGGACGCTTGGGCCAGGTGACCGCGTGCCAGTCGATCACGACGCTGATGCAGGAATACGGGATCGCCCGCAACACGGCCCGGCATGCGCTGGCCGTGCTGGCCGGGAAGGCCTCGTCGAGGTCACGCCCGGCTGGGGAACCTTCGTCAAGCGGGGCACAGGTAAATTCCGGCCCCGGTACCGTCCGCAGCGATCTCAGACACGCGGTCACCGTCGCCTGGTCTGGCCTGTGCCTGTGGTCTATGCACCTCCGCCGGCCGTGGTGTGTGCCGGTACCGGGGTGTGGTGCTGCTTCCCGGTCACGTCTGCGGCGGGTCATGTGCGTGGTCTTGCTTGCTGTTTCCCCGGTCATCGGCCGGTGAGGTACCACCGTGGGTCTTGCCCTTGCCCTTGACCTTGACCTTTTGATCTTTTTTTTTGCCTGGCTGGGTGTTGTTCTGTGGAGCTGGAGTTTTCCTGACCTCGGCCGCACGAAGAGTGGGTGAGGTCAGGAAAATGGAGGCGGAACGGGCAGAACGGCACCAGGCCAGGCCAGTGGCGGGAGCCGGGTCTTTGGGGGCCGAACAGTGCCCGCACGCGCTGGCGGGTGGGTGGGTGGTCAGTGTGCGGCCGTTGTGAGGTGTTTGTGTGTGCCGGGATGTCCCCGCGCGTGACGTCGGCGAAGCTCCGGTCGTAAGTGCGCGGAGCACGGGGGGTAATAGACATTAGGGGCCTGAACCCTCACGCGGAAGTCCGGGGCGTCAGCCGCGCGCATCGGACCCTGTAAGGCATCAAAAGTGAGGCCACGGTGTCGCGCATCAAGCTGAGCTGGACAGGAATCGCCTGGCTGTTGCCGATCACGAGCTGTGACAAGTTTCTCTACCGCTTCAAGGGCGCACCTTCGGCGCGCCGGGCCTGACGGCCTGGACGTAAAGCACGAGAAGCGGGCGCGGCCAACCATGGGGGAGATGAGCGGCCAGAGTGGCCCGCCGTAGGCGGCCGGGGTCAGGGCCGGGCGGCGCGCCGTAGGCGGTGCGGCAGCTTTCGTCACGCCCTTTGGGCGGAAGCCCTACCGGCGCGCCGAGCTGCCGCGCCCGGCGGCCCCGGTGACCGGCCGCATGCGGTGCCCGCCGTATCTGCCCGGTGCCGCGCCCGTCCGCGAGGACCAGGCCGTCAGGCTCGCGCGAGCAGCGCTGTCGCCGGGAACGTCACAGCAACGGGGACGGAACGCCGCGCATTGTCCGGGCCGCCCCCTCCACCCGCAAGGGCACCCGAAGATCCTTTCTAACCGCTCCGCAGAAAGGATCTTCAGGACCCGCCCTTGCACGCGGAGCCTCTAGCGACCCAGCGGGCCTGACGGCGAGGGCCAGGCCAAAGGCCAGGCCCAATCAGCGCACGGCGAACCTATCCGCGCACGGCGCGAGGCAAATCTGGCTTTCGGGGGGATTGCCCGGAGTGTCAGCCTGGAGGATAGTCATGTATGAACTTATCCTGATAGAAGCGTGGTGTTACCTAGGTCACATCGCGGGGCCCCCTTAGGAGGTTACTGCCCCCGCCTAACCAGGACGCGATAAGCCGCCCGGTAGCAACAGGAAGGAAACAACCCGACTGTAGCTGCTTCTCGCCGTTTTCAGCTTGCACCAGAAGGAAGGGTCAGCTGGAGTGAACTTTTTCAACACCCTTTTCAGCAAAATGGGCCTTTTCATCGTTGTATACATTCTGATCGGTATTTTCCTTAACACGGCATCTCCGCATTTGCCGACGACGGCGGGCAATCTCGCGTCGCTCCACAGCTGGGCACAGTACTTCATCTCGGTCCTCTTCTGGCCGCTAAGCTTTTGGACGCCCACCTTCACGGTGGGTAAATGGGCACCCTGATCGCTCGCGGCCGCGCCCGCCGCGTCAACGCTAGGCCGCCCGCCTCCGCCGTGCCCGTTGCGTGCCCGTAGATACGGTCGATCACGGTAACTCAGGGGCACTCACGGGGACGCCGCCGCGCTGCCGCAGGTCAGCGTCCCCTCAAGTGATCAACGGCCACCGGCAGTGACTTCCCAAGCTGATAGTGCAGGCTGGAGAGATGGGGCGGTCGGCATGCACGGGTCCGCGAGCTTCGCTACGTCTGTACGGGACCAGGATCGGGACGTAGGCTCCCGATGAGAACCTTTGGCCACGCAGTGACCACGGAGCCCAGCGATGCACCGATCGAGCTTGCCTTCCGCCGCAGCCGCCGCCATCCTCCCGCTACTCGATGCACCGAGCCCACTGCCAACACGCGGCTCCCCAGCCAACGACGAATTGGCGCCCGCGGATGGCGGCGCAGCCGCCTCACTGGAACTGACTCAGTACCTCACCGAAGAGCACGACCGGATTGCCCAGGGCATGAACGATGTCGTGATCCGCCGGATCTTCGCCGCGGGGCTGGATCTCCAGGCCGCGCTGGGGCTGACCGGCGATCACCGCGCGGCCAGGAAAATCTGGCACGCCATCGACGAGCTGGACCAGGCCATCAGGGACATCCGGAACACCATCTTCGATTGGCAGCAGGGCCACACACCAAGAGCACACGGCAGATCGTCCATCGGCAAGGCAGCACGGCAGGCGATGACGACAACGCCACTACACGCCGAGCCGACGTGACCCGCCCGCCGCAACCCAGTCCTGGCCACAGCGCCACATCCCGGCCGACCGCTTCCCTATGAACTGAGTAGCTAGCTGATCTTGCTAACGCGAATGCTAACAACGGACCTGGACGAGCCTGGATGCAGCTGAAACAACTCGCCATCCGCAGCCCATACGAGCAGGCCTATCCGCCAATCATGGCCGGATCTGGACGAACCTGATCTTGCTACGGATCAGAAGCTGCGAGCTGAGCGTCGGCCTACGCGCTGTCAATAACCGGTTGACACTGTTTCGGCGGACGGCTTAGGCGGCGGTAGTGAGTAACCAAGTGCGTAACGATCAGCGCTGACGACGGTACACACTGGCGGACGTGAGCGGACCAATCGCGGCAGTTCACAGCCATAATGCGAAAGCACAAGCGTCTATAGAGATTCCCTGATAAGGAAGGGGTCTCTGGCAAGGCACTACAGACCTCAGTAGCCGATCAGCAGTACGCCCCGGAAGGGCAACGGGAGCCGCTGGCTGGCGTAGAGGGCTGACAAGAGATCCGCACACTCCTTGTGGGCCCGGACAAGACTTCCCGGCCACTGCTGACATGGCGGTATGCGACAGGCAGGAGCAGGACCAGATACTGAGCATCAACGATCAAGCTGGTCCGGATGATGTCCCGGTAGGTGGCGTTGCCGCGTGCGCCCCTGCCCGCCTCAACCTCGACCACGATGCCGTAGCCGTCGTGGAAGGCGTCTATCTCATAGGAGACCTCTGCGTGCCCATTGCTGCCGAAGAGCACCGGGCGCTTGATGCGCTCGGATGCCTTCTTGCCAGACTCCACGGAAAACCCGAGCTCGCGAAGGCCAGCGGCGAGCTGCTGGAGAACCCGGTCGCTGTCCAGTCCCGTCTTACGGTCGACGGTAGAGATGCTTTGCTCTGCGGCCCGGACGTTCGCGATGAACGGCTCGACCCACTCCGGGGGCCGCGCGTTCCGCGGGAAGTAGTCCCACGACGGGTAAAGCTCAGTACGCATCGAGCCATCCTGCCCCGATGGCGCGGGAGGCGGCGAGGAAACGGGCGCAGAGGTGCCTGTTGACAGAAGGTCCAAGTCTGTCCCGCGACGCCTCTAACGGCTGTCGGAGACCGGCTCGCGAATGACTGAGTAACCAAGTGAGTAACAATCGCCACCGACAACCATGGACGCCAGCGGACGTTGGCGGACGATGTTCCCAGGCCAGACATGCCAAACCCCGGCAGTCGGCACGGCAACTTGCTTCGGGACGAAGAGGCCATTTGCGTGATTGCTGACCACCAAGGCTGACCACAACGGGGGATGGCACGGACCGATCCCGACGGACCCACCGTTGCTACAAAGCCCAGGTGAGCGACGGTAACCGACAGTCTGGGCGTATTTTGCAACCAGATGGTCTCTCTGGGGCGCGGCGTGCCCGCGGCGTGCCCGAATGGAGGATCAACGGCGGTACACGAGGGTCACTCACGGACAAAGCAGCCTGTTCCTGACCTGCAAAGATGATGGTCAGCACGAGATGACAGGCTTATTCCCAAGCTGATAGTGCGGCTTCGATTCTCGGCAGCCGCTCTAGGACAGGTCGTCTGGGTCCTCTACTACATCGACCCACTCTGCTGTGTCGCCATACCCCTCCGGAACCAGTTCATCGAACGCTCGCAGTAGGGGGTAACCCAAGTCCGGCTCGACTGCGGCGATGTAGCACGCCCAGCCCAGCAGGCGATGCCGGTGCATTTCCTCGCGCTCACCGCCAACTGCCATATAGGTGTCGTAACCGACTCTCGAAATCATGTGCAATATCCACCGCATCCGGCGCTTTATCTTTCGCGGGATCCGTGGCTGGTCAGTTTCCCCGACATACAAGCCGGTGACGTATTGCGGCCCACCCCGACGCATGAACACGGTCTTACGCGTATTTACCGACCAGCCAGCGTCATCGAGAATGTGTTCGATATCCGCTAGGTGGCGGTCAGTGACCTCACCAGAGAATGTGAGATCGTCCACATAGCGCGTAAATGACAGACCCTCCGCCCGCACATACCCAGCAAGGGAGCGATCTGTGCTCAGGAAGACCAAATTAGACAAGAAGGGTGACGTACTTAGCCCGATCGGCAGCTTGCCTGCAATAGTAACGATACTGACAGCTATTTCTGCAGCCTTCTCTTCATAGCCCTGTGCTTGCAATGAAGCCGTTACTATCTCAGCGCTAATCGACGGAAAGAAGTCCTCAAGATCTACGCGCAATACGCATGCTTTTCCGAGGTGTTGGCTCGCATTGCTGACCGTAGAACGCCCACGAACAAATCCGTGAACATGGTCGGGCGCCTCGTACGGCAACAGGTCAGTAAAGCTTCGCCGCAAGTTCTTAGTGACGGCGTCAAATGGAGGTTTCGGCTCGAATATTTCGCGCATGCCACCGTGCTTTTTACGGGACGTCCGCCGAATATAGTATCGTCCGGCGCCCGTAGGAAGAGCCGACGATAGCCTTTCCAGGACTTCAACCGATACGCCCGCATGCTCCGCGAGGTCATCAATCGAGAACGGCACTAGTCCTCCTCGCGCAGGTAGGACTTCTGACGGCAGGGTCGCACTCGCATGCAAGAGCTATCCAGCAACGCACGCGAACTCGCGCACAAGGTTGACTGCGACCCTACCTTAGGTACAAGCCTACCACACGTCAATGAAGCGGGTCCTTCCGACTAGAGATGCGACCGCGCTCGAACGAATAGAGTATAGATACGAACGGTTCGATCTCGCGAAACGCTCTATAAGGCCAGTTTTCCGGACTCGTGGTACAGCCAGCCTGGAGCCACCTGGTTACGGCTGACATGACATAGTCGACGATGGCCATAGACATGTAATCAACCTTAGCGACCATCGTGATGTTCAGTTTCGGCAAGGGCGTAGCTTTGCCGAGCGTTTCGTATGCCTGCCTGGTGACGCTACCGGGAAGCCGACGAATAATCGATCCCATGCCTTCGCTCTGCTCTATATAGCAAAGCAACTCAGGTTCATCGCGATGTCGGATCAATAGATCACCCAACAACTTTACGTACATGAACTCGATCCGCTCGGCTTCCGTGCTGCCAGGAACACCCGTTCGATCGGTGACGACCATATACGCCCTAAAGAAGATGGCCCGTATCTTACCTCTGACGCTCATGCTTCAAGATCGCCAGCCTTCCGGCCCCTTGAACACCAACTCACCCGGCATCGGTTGTGGGAGCCTATGGCTATGAGACTCCGTTCCGGCGTCACAGCCGCCCAAGCCGCCGACAGTCTCACTAGATTGAAACGAGCGCTGCAAACGCCGCGCAACCTGCGCGATGAAGCCGTTGTCGACTCCCGAGACGAGTATCCGGTAGCTCGGTCGATGAAAATCAACTCATACCTGAACTGGGCTCAAACTGTCGAGAGCCAGGCGCGACACTTGTTCGCCGATACCGACCTCGCTGACGGGCTGTTCGCGGACAGGTACTGGCATATCGCGGGCCTAGCACCCGGATCGCCGTACGGTACTCGCATTATCAACCAGGAGATCGACCACCAGGACGCGCGGCTTAGCGAGGTCATTGAGACCCTAAGACAATGGCAGCAACTTGGCCGGCGCCCCGGCGATCTTCTGGCTCTTGACACTAACACATTCCTGCAATGCCGACTTTACAACGAGATTCCATGGAGGGATCTTGTCGACACAGACAGCGTGCGACTAATTCTTACTATGCCAGTCTTGGACGAGATCGAAGCAAAGAAGCAAGGAGTAAATGAGCGTCTGAAGAAGCGGGCTCGCAAAATCCTTGCCCGAATTGATAAGGCGTTCGGTGACGACGACCACGGATTCTTTCATGTCGAGAAGGGACGGCAAGCCTATGCCTGGGGTCACCTTGGAGATTCTTCGTGACGAGCCTGGCTATCGACGCATCACAAGCGACATGGATGCAGAGTTTCTTGACCGATGCGAGTTCCTTCAACTGGCTGCTGGGCGACCAGTCCCGTTGTGACTGCTGACACCGGTATGAAGATTCGTGCTCGTGCACGTCTCGGTGACCTCACCTTGTTGACCGTACCGAGCAGTTACAGGCTCACGGAAACAGACTAGCCAGATATCTAAATGCCCGAGTCCAAGGATGCGGCACCAAAGCCGCATCTTGTCTGGTTGCCCAAGTCCTTCGCCTTCACACTGTTGGGTTGTCAAGCTTAAGGCAGACCAGGCTGACACCGTGAACTGCCGTAAACGAGCTCAGGCCGCGTGACAGCCCGGACGGCACAGATTCCCAGGCTGACAGTCCAACTCTTCTCAGTCCCTGTCTTCGACACGTGGGACATAAGTGGGACGGATCTGGCCGCCGATCCGAGCCTACGGACGTCACCGCACGTCGCAACGGCGGCCCCACGTGAGCCGGGACGGTCTGAAAAACCGCCGGTTATGAGGTCACCGCCGAGGGGCGCAGCGTCAACCGATCCGACCTGCGCTGCGCGACCGGACCTGGGCCTCGCGGGCTCGCCTGTGGATGACTTCGTGTCACCCTGTGGATCACGGAAGGCCAGCGACCTGGTATAACCCTGCGTCACACCGGTTATCCACTTTTCCACAGTAACGCTCGTCCACAGCTGTGGAGAGGTTGACCAGCGTGTTTACGCAAATCATCCACAGGCCTATACACAGGACGTTAGCCTAACCAGGCCCAGGGCTGGCGTGATAGGAGCAAGCTCTCATGCTGGCCCTGGGTTCCTCTGCGCGTCCTGGGCATCCTCGCCCTTGCCCTGACTGCACGTAGATCATGCCCAGGTCGTGCCGGAGTCGCCCCAATCTGGGGTCGTCTTGATGGCCTGCCGATCTTGCTAACGCAGTGCTAACAACAGCTGTGGAAACGTGGGGTCGAGCCTGGACCCGAAAAGGGGCCAGCGCGCCGTATGGCCCGGGCAGCCAGCCCGGGACGGACGCGCCTGGACTTCCCAAGCCTCCTGAAAATCGGACGCTCAGGACTCTGCGGACCAGCGTGGACCAACCCCTCGCCTAGCAATCTGCGCAGGTAGGGACGGGAACGAACTACAGCCTCCGGAGCCGTGAGCCAAACCCTAGGTTCTCCAGATCCGGCCTTCCGCGATCGCGGGTAGCGGCGAGGCGCGGCGAGGACGCGGACCCTTGGGTTGCGGCCGTCAACAAGGCCACCGAACGGAAGTGTTGGTGACTCATCCTCGTCATCCTTGAGCGCGAGAAAGCCAAATGCTTCGGGGTCAACGCCGCGCCGTACCTGGTTTATCCGCCAGCGGCGCCACATGGACTGCCGAGCACCCCACACTTCAGGGGAAGTCCGTTGTTTTTCGCTGTTACACCCAGCGCAGCACCAAACCACGTTAGTGGAATAGTGTGGCGGGAGTTCAGCATTAAAAATATCCAGGGTTATCGCGCCAAGCCCTTGCTCGATGATGTCGACCGGCTGGTGACAGTACCGACATCCTTTGTCTCTTACGTGTACAATATCGACAACCATCTGCTCAAGCGACCAGTCATAGATATCCTCCAAGTCGCTCTCCTTTTTGATCATGCCTAGTTGTTTGAGCTTTGCGCCATGCCGGCGGCGGGTGCCCAGCGCCTTCCGCCGCAAACGTTTATCCATCGTTTCCTCAACCTGCCGAAGCGCGTCGAGCCGATGCAGCGATCACGGTAGTGTTGCAGCCCGGGCTTCACACCGGGCGGCCTATAGGGATAGCGACTCAGACGGAAGAAGGCAAGGAGGTAGTAGCCACCACAATCTGTGCAGAGCTTTAGCTTGGTCCTCTGGTCGGCATCGTTAGCCATGGCAAAAGACTACGTCCGGGCCACCAGGTACACACAATCAGATCGGTGGCCTCGGTGGGTTGAGCCTCCGGCGTGCCGAGTCCAGCGCCGGAAATAACCATTACAACCAACGCCCCACGGTCCGCTAAGCTCCTCCTGCCATGGGCAAGGACCAGAAGCTGCGGAGCGATCCAACAAGAGCGCGTGAGCATGCTGTGGGCACGCCCGTTAACGTCATCCAGGTGCTCACGCACAGCCAGCTGGGCGCAATCAGCTACTTCTGGCCCCGGCACTGGATGTTCCACGCCCATGCGGCCGAGACGGCGGCCAACCAGCTCGCCGGGTGGCTATCCCGTAGTAAACGTGAAAACCTCGGGATGATGCAACAAGATCGACCGATTTTACATTTACTTCGGGAAGGCAATTAGGCCATCCCAAGGCAGGTAGTCAATGAATGAGATAAATGAGGACGAAGCTAAGCGCGTTGTCCTGGCGCGGCTGATGGAGCAGCTCGGGCTTACGCCGGAGATCGTGGAATTGGACGCGCAGGCAGCTCGCGAGCAGTATGAGAGCGATCAGGCGCGTGACACCTACGCGTACTTCGGCCTGGCTATTATACGGCCCAGGTCTTCGAGCACGAAGTGGTGAACCTGCTTGTACTGGCGCGTATCGTGCGCGCCCAGAAGAACGCCGAACGCATCCTGGCCGATCCGTGGGAACGGCGCTTCCGGGATACCCTTGGCGAGCTGTCTAAGCGGCTGAAGCCGTACCTGACTCATGACCAGCAGCTCTTGAACGATGTAGCGGCGGGGGTGCGCGTCCGCAATCGGCTTGCGCACTCCTACTGGCGAGAACATGCCGAAGACGCGGTGTCCGTCAAGGGACGCGCCGAAATGATTGCTGAACTCATCAAAATTAAGGACATGTTTGAGAATTTGGATGAGCGTCTCACGCGGGCATCGCAACCATTTCGAGAGTCGCTCGGTATAACTAACGAGAAAATACAGTACGAGTACGGACAGATGAAAAAGCGTATCACGGAAAGAGACAAAGAGGTTTAATCATGCAGACAGAGGGCCGAGACCCACCCACGGAAAGCCGAGGTCCGTATTTTCTGCTAGCGGAAGGCCGCCGCCGCTGCCAGGCCTTCGAGAGCCCCACCGGCGGAAACGCACCGGGGCGCAGCGGCACCTCGCCCGGCTCGGTATTCAATGAACCCGGCTTCGGCAGCATCAACGGCGGTACCGGCGGAAACGCCTACAACAATGCGGGCGCGCCGTCCCAGTACGACGTTGCCTGCTTCCAGGTCAACCAGCCACACCCCTACCCTCGATCTTGCACAGCGGCTCGCCGACTTGCCTGGCGGGCCGTTGGCTGTGGCCAACGGCTGCCGGAGCTAACCAAGTGCCGTCTATTTCCCGGACGGTCCAGCCGAGGAGGCCCCGGGGACGGGCTTTGCATCACGGCAGCACAGGGCACATCCAGGGCACATGAGCACGAAAAACCACCCGAAGCGATGAGAAGTCCTGCGAGGCAAACCGCAGCTCCGATGAAGTTTCGGAGCGAAACCCAGGCGCCCGTTACCACCAGTGGCAGTTCACCAACTACAGGTGATTCTGGCCCACGCGGAAAGAGCGTGCGGCGCCGAACCGGGCTTGTCCTGGCGCCGGGCGCGCACGGCGGCGGGTGTTCCGTGTGGCGGGGACCGGCGCCAGGTGGGTGGGTGGGCGGGCACCCAGCACCGTGCTGCTGTTTCCGTGCCTGGTGGGCGCGGCCTGGACGAGTGCGGCGGCGCTCGGCCCCGGCCTGCCAGTGGTATGTCTTCCTCGGTGCCTGCCCTTCCTTAGCCCGCGCGGCCGGTCACGCTGGCCGCGCTAGGGGTCTCTGGCCTACAGTTCGGCTGTCCACTCGATGACGAGCCGACGGCCGCTCCTTTTTTCGGTTTCTCCGCGTACCGGGATGCCCTGAGAACGCTGCCCGGATCCCCAAATGTGTGGCTCAGAGCTCAAGATCGCTGGGGCTGTCCGGAACGTCGACGGCGTGCTTCCTGAGCGCATCGAGGGGAACGATCTCCAAGGCCCGTTCATGCGTCGATGCCAGCACCACGTGCGCTGCGGCGCCGTCCTGATGAGCCCGCAGCCAGTTCGCCGCCGTTACGCACCAGCGATCACCGGGCACCAGCCCGGGGAAGTGGAACTGGGGCATCGGGGTGGTCAGATCGTTACCGATACTGCGCTGGTGCTCCAGGAACTCGGAGGTGACGACCGCGCAGATCGTGTGGCTGCCGAAGTCCTCCGGCCCCGTGGCGCAGCAGCCATCCCGGTAGAAACCGGTAACCGGGTCGCTGCTGCACGGCTCCAGCTCACCGCCCAGCACGTTGCGATCGCCCATTCCAGCAGTATCCTGCCCGGCGCCCGCGCCCGCAAGGAGACGCCCCGCTGAACACACGTGCCGCCGGGGCCTCAGATGCCGGAGCGGAGCGAGGGGCGGGGTGGGATAGTGCCCGGCCGCGGCCTTCCGGTTGCGTGCGTCGAAGCGATGGCCGGTGATAACAGCAAGAAACCGACGGAAGTGGTCACGTTGTTACCACTAAGTTGACAACGTTTTCTCCTGGCCGAAATTCGCCCGGTTAAAGCACGCACACGATTGCGGCCCCATTTGGGTAAGCAATATCTGCCCGCCGGTGATATGCACGTGCATCTGCGTGTTCGCCCGCACGGTAGTTACACGGTAGTTTACTCTGGGTTTAATCAATCAAATGAGACACAGAACATGATCAAATGAGACAAAACATGATCGTTAGGTCCATTTACCTGCGAAACGTAGGATTTGGGAAAAACATCATAAACCTACGCAGGTCAGACTGGCATTTGTGCCCCCGGCACCGCACGCGCGCTGTAAAGTCGTCCCCGTCAATCCGGCTCCGGCGCGCTAACCAGCCGCAATCCCGCATATCCGGCGGCTTTCGCGCCAGCCCGGGCTTGCGATTGACACATTAACGACTTTACGTACGGACCGCCGGGAACCGGCGTTCGGTATTGCTGTGTCTTTCCGTTCGGCCATCGAGCCGGGCGGATGCTGCCTGCTATATCGGGCTTATCGCGCCGCCAGCGGCCGGTACACGCCCGTCCATAATGACGCCAAAAACCCGGAGGACCGCCCTCCGTTGCCGTGGCTCACTGTCCGACCAGACGCATGCCACGGAACTGGCAGGGCGATCCCCCGCTGTCACCTCTGGAAGGAGGCGTACGATGCCCGACATTACTGTCTCCAGACCGCCTGGCGAAAGGGAAACTGGCGCAATTCGGCGCCGTGGGCTTCCCCTCTGGGCGGCCAGGCATGTCGGTGATGACGATGAGATCCTGGCCCGCCTGCTGATCACCAGCTGGACACTGGCGACCGGGCGGACGCTCCGCATGACGTGCCGCCGCAGTTCCTCAGCGATGAAGAGCTCATCAGCTTCTGGGCCGATGAGCGCACGGCCGCGGATCACGGCCCGGCTGATGAGGCGCCGGCTGATGATGTTCCCCCGGCAGGGGACGGTCACCCGCCTGCCCGGCGGCGGCCTTCGCCGCCAGGTGACGGGCAGATCTGCGCACTGCTCGCGGTCGACATCGCCGAGTTCACCCGGCCCGACCGCGACGACGACATCCGCCGTTACCTGCACAAGGGGCTCTACGAGATGCTCGCCACCGGTTTCGGTCAGTCCGGCCTGCGGTGGGAAGACTGCTGGCACGAAGACCGGGGGGACGGCGCCCTCGTCGTCATGCCGCCCGGCATTACCGCGAGGGCATCATCCACCGCTCCCTGAGCAGTTGCGCACCCTCATCCGCCTGCACAACCACGTGTCGCAGTACTCAGCGAAGATCCAGCTCCGCGCGGCCGCGCACATCGGTCCCGTCGAGCACGATGGCAAAGGGTTCGTCGGCGCTCACGTCAACCACCTGTTCGCCTGCTGGACGCGCGGCCCTTCAAGAACGTCTTTGGCCGCCTCGACCGCCGAGCTGGCGCTGTGTGTCTCCGACTGACGTCTTCGAGAACGTGGTCCGGTGCTGATCCCGCCTGGTCCGGCCGGAGGCTTTCCAGCCCATCCGCTTCCAGACCCGGTACACCCGGGCCAAGGCGTGGACCTACCTTCCCGGCCTGTCCACGTTAAGGCCCACAGCCCAGACGGCAGGACGTGGTCCGCTACCACCCGGTACCGTCCGGACAGCAGGGGCCCGGCTTCCGCTTCCGGGACAGGCCGACGGCGGCAAGGCGGTACCGGCCTTCTCGCCGGGCACCCGGAGGGAGCAGCTCCCCAGCCGGAGCTGCTCCCGGCTGGAGCCGCTCCCGGGCGGAGGCGCACAGGTAAGGGCCCGGGGCCGGGGTGGGCGGCGGCGCGGCGGCGTGCTTTCCAGCTGTCCGAATCGAAATCCTCGCCCCTGGTACGGCGTGGCGTCGGGTAACTGCGGCGCGATCCGGGCAAGGATTCCCGTTGTGACCGAGTACACGCCGTATGTCCGACGGCGTGGGCCGCTCCGTGGCCGCGGAGGTGGAGCGTGAGCATTGGCGAGGTGCTGGCCGACGCGCGCTGCCGGCTGGGTATCAGCGTCAGTGAGGTCAGCCGCCGGACCCGGATCCGGGAAGCGATCATCTGGGGAGTCGAGCAGGACGAGTACTCCGTATGCGGCGGCGACTTTACGCCCGGGGACATATCCGCGCCATCGCCCAGGCCGTGGGGGTAATCCCAGCCCGCTGATTCAGGAGTACGACGCGACGCAGCGGACCGCCGAAGAGGTCACTGACCTTGTGGTCTTGCATCCGGCTGCGCCGTCGGGGATGCGCCCGCACCGCCGGATGGCCTGGATCACCGCGCTGGGTGTGGCTGTGCTGGCCATCCTCGGCTGGGCTGGCTATCACTTCGTCTCGGCCGCGGGCCATACGGCGGGCAGCACGGCCATAGCCGCGGCCGACCGCGCCCCGGCGCACCATCAGGCCGGGCCCGGCACGCCCCGCCCGTCGCCGCGCCCGACCCCGTCGCCAAACCCCGTCGCCGTCGCGGAGCACGGCCGCCCCGGTGCCCAGGGCGGTCCTGGCGCAGGCCCTGACCCCGGTCCGCGCGGCGGCGTTCGGACCCGGCGGCACTGCCCAAGGCGACGATCCGCGTCATGCCGGGCGCGCGATCGACGGCACTCGCCGTACGGCCTGGCTCAGCGATTGGTACACCACGGCGGCCTTCGGGAACCTGCAGGCGGGGACCGGCCTGCTGGTGGACATGGGCGGGCGGGTGACCATCACGGCCGCGCAGGTCACGCTCGGCGGGCTCCCCGGCGCGGACCTTCAATTGCGCGCCGGGAATGTCCCCGCGCTGGCGGACCTGCGCGAGGTACGCCGGCGCTGCGGATGCGGGCGGAACCGTCAATCTCGGCTGGCCGGGGCGGTGCGCCCCCGTACGTGCTTATCTGGTTCACCCGGCTGCCGCCCGACGCCTCGGGCACCTTCCAGGCCAGCGTCGCCAGCGTCGCCCTGCAGGGCCAGCGCTGACCTTCACGTTGTGCTGGACGGTGGCGGCGGCCATGAGGTAGACGTGGCGCGCGGGCGGCGGCGAATGTGGTCAGCAGGCGGGTCTGTAGATGTGGGGCCAGCGCGCCGCTGGCTTTCGCGCGGGCGGTTTGGGCAGCCGATGACAGTCAGCGACGATTTCACCAGCATTACCAGCCGGTTCCGGGGGAGCTGCTGGCTCACTGCTACCGGATGCTGGGCTCGGCCGAGGAGGCCGAGGACCTGGTGCAGGAGACGTACCTGCGGGCGTGGCGGTCCTTCGACGGGTTTGAGGGCCGTTCGTCGGTGCGGACCTGGCTGTACCGGATCGCAACCAACGTGTGCCTGACCGCGATCGAGCGCCGCGGCCGCCGGCCGCTGCCGTCCGGGCTGGGCGCCCCGGCGGAGGACGCGGAGGCGCCGCTGGTGGCGGGGCCGGAGGTGCCGTGGCTGCAGCCGCTGCCCGGCGCGCTGCTGGCGGCCGAGCGCGAGGATCCGGCGCGGTGGCGGTGTCGCGGGCGGGTATCCGGCTGGCCTTCGTCGCGGCGCTGCAGTACCTGTCCGCGCGGCAGCGCGCGGTGCTGATCCTGCGGGATGTGCTGGAGTGGCCGGCCGCCGAGGTGGCGGACCTGCTGGGCACGACGACCACCGCGGTGAACAGCGGCCTGCGGCGGGCCCGGGCCCAGCTCGCGCAGGCGCTGCCCGCCGAAGATGAGCTGGCCGAGCCCGCCGAGGCGACCGGCGGGCGCTGCTGGACCGGTTCGCCGCGGCCTCGAGAACGCCGACGCCGCGCCCTGGCCGAGCTGCTGCGCGCAGGATGTCGCGCTGGAGATGCCCCCGCTGCTGACCTGGTTCACCGGCCGCCGGCCGTCGCGCGCTTCGTCGCGTCGCACCTGTTCACCGGCCCGGGCAGTTCCGGCTGGTCCCGGTCACGGCGAACGGGCAGCCGGCGTTCGCGGTCTACCAGCGCGAGCCGGGCGGGACGTATCATGCGCACGCCGTGCTGGTGCCCACGGTCACCACGACGGGGATCGCGCGGATCATCACCTTCCAGAACCCCGGCCTGTTCGGCTCGTTCGGCCTGCCACAGGAGTACGGCGCCGCCGCCCGCCCGGCGCCGGCGCCCGCGTAGACGGTCCCGGCCTGGCTTTTTGTCCGGCGTTTCAGTGTAGCGATCTCGGCATTTTTTGCAGAGAGTCTGGCTCGAGGACCCGGCCCGCGGCGATTCCGGGGAATCGGGCCGGTCCATATCAGTAGACCGCTAAGCGCCGGAACGCACCGGAAAAGGAGACAGCACGATGACCGATCACACGGTGGTCAGCCGTGAAGAGTGGCAGGCCGCTCGCAGCGAGTTGCTCCAGCGCGAGAAGGAGCACACCCGGATGGGCGACGACCTGGCGCGGCAGCGCCGCGAGCTGCCCTGGGTCGCGATCGATAAGCCGTACCAGTTCGACACCGCCGACGGGAAGCGGACCCTGGCTGAGCTCTTCGACGGCCGCTCACAGCTGCTCATCTATCACTTCATGTTCGGGCCGAGCTATGACGCGGGCTGCCCGGTCAACTCGTCGATGGCCGACGGCCTCGATGGCCTGCTGCCGCACCTGCACGCCCGCGACGTGACCCTGCTGCTCGTTTCGCAGGCTCCGCTGCCGAAGCTTCAGGCCTACCGGCAGCGGATGGGCTGGAGCATCCCCTGGGTCTCGTCCGCGAACACCGATTTTAACGTCGACTTCGGCGGCTCCTATCCCGAGGAGCAGGTGCGTTCGTGGGGCCTCGACGAGAGCACTCTGCCGCCGATCGTGGCTCAGAACGCGGCCGCGACCGGGACCGACATCCCCGGCTACCTCTCCGAAGCACCGGCGATGAGCGCCTTCACGCTCGCCGGCGGCGCCGTGTACCAGACCTATGCGACCGCCGGACGCGGGGTCGAGTTCCTGATGGCCTACTACCCGATCCTCGATCGGGCGCCGAAGGGGCCGTGACGAGGGCGACCGTTCCAGACCTGGATTCGCCGCCATGACGAGTACGCCTAGCGGGAGCGGGATATTAAGACTTACGGGCAGACTTTTCGGGGCACATACTGCCTAAAACTCTGCCCGTAGGCGCCGCGAGCGGCGGACGGGGCGGGCGGCTGGCGCAGGAAACCATTTTCCCGGGCCTGAGGGTGGCGTCCGCCAAGAGCATGCCTTATTCATTGTACGCAGCCAGTGATGAGCCTATTACTGATCGCGTTGCGATGGAAAAGGAACGCCCCAGCCCGTTAATCAGTGGTCACGGTACGCATGGGTAATAAGAACGCACCCGTTTCTTTGGCCATTTCCTCCTGCCGTGCAGGCCAATAGCTGCATGCGCCAGCCACATACTGCTAACGTCAAACTGCTTGATTGTCAGGCTGCACGCTGCAGGCGACTATCCCGATGCCCCGGCTGCTTCGTCGCAATTGCTCGTCTGCGGTGGACTCGCCCATGACGAGGGCCGGACGCAATTGCGAGGCGCCGCAAAGTCCCTTCCGGGCGTGCTGGTCACGGCCGATGTGTCCTTTCTTTCCTGCCGACGACAATGGGGGACGGATGAGCCGGGCAGAATTCATGCGTACGCCGGCGAGCCAGCCGCACCACGATGTACCGCACCTGGGCGACGACCCTGAGCCCGTTCCTGACCAGGGTCAGCGCCGCCCGCCCGCCCCTCCACCCGCATCCGCGCACCGGCACACCCACGACGGCGGGGCGTCGCACGGCCGCCCGGTCCGCCAGCGACCGATCCGGGTCACGCTCACCGTGCTGTTCCTCGTCCCGCTGATCTCGCTGATAGCGCTGTGGGGATACGCCGCCACCGGCACGATCAGCGATGCCATCACCAAGCGCAACTCCGACACCGCCAACAAGGACATCGGCGGCCCCGCTCAGGCGCTGCTGCTCCAGCTCGCGCAGGAGAGCGCGGACACCTTCATCTGGCAGAGCGCGCACGGCCTGATCCCGCGCAGCACCCTGAACACGCAGCGTGCCCACACCGATGCCGCCGTCTCGGCATTCAACGCCGGGACCGCGGCCACGGCGGCCGCAGGCGCAGAGACCAATGTGTCCAAGCCAGGGATCGCGGCGCTGTCCAGTCAGCTGGGCCAGCTCGGCCAGATCCGGGCGGGCGTCGATGCCGGCACCACCCAGCCGCTGACGGCGTTCCAGGACTACAACGGCATCGTCGACGCGTTCTTCCCGTTCGCCCGCGGCTCGCTGACCGCTCCCGATGGCTCGCTCCCGCTCTACCAGCAGGGCGAGGCGGTCATCGACGAGGCCGAGGCGCTGGAGCTCATCGGCCAGGAGGCCGCGCTGGTGGGCGGCGCGCTGGTGTCCGGCGGCGTGATGACGCAGGCGGAGCACCAGCTGTTCGTGCAGGCGGTCAACAACCAGCGGTACCTTGAGCAGACCGCGCAGTCGCCGTTCTACTGGCAGGAGAGCGCCGACCCGTACCCCCAGGTCTTCGCCTCCGGCACGTACCAGAACTTCAAGGCGATGGAGGACCAGATCGCCGCGGCCCGCGCCGGGACCCGCCTCAACGTCAGCCCGCTCGCCTGGGAGGGCAGCGTCGAGTCGGTCGTGGCGGCGCTCAACCAGGCCGAGACGGTCGGCCGTCTGGGCGTGACCCGGGGTACCGCGCACGCCGGCAACGTCATCCTGCTGCGCCTGTTCCTCGTTGGTGGCGCCGGGCTCGCCGCGGTCCTCATCTCGGCGCTCCTGCTGTGGCGCTTCGGCAACCGGATCACCCGCGAGCTGACGAGATTCCTCATGGCCGTCCGTGCCCTGGCGGATGAGCGCCTGCCCGCGGTAGTCAGCCGGCTGCGGCGTGGTGAGGACGTGGATGTGGCGGTCGAGGCGCCGCCGTTGACCTTGCGGACCAAGACCCGCGAAGTGGCCAGGATCGCGGACGCCTTCGGGGCGATGCAACGGACGGCCGTCGAGGCGGCGGTCGGCCAGGCCGAGCTGCGCAAGGGAGTCAGCAAGGTCTTCCGCAGCCTGGCCCGGCGCAACCAGTCGTTGCTGCAACGGCAGCTCCGGATGCTCGACGCGATGGAACGCGGCACCGATGATCCAGACGCTCTGGCGCAGCTCTTCCGGCTGGACCACCTGACCACCCGCATGCGCCGGCAGGCCGAAGGCCTGATCATCCTGTCCGGGGCGCCGCCCGGGCGCGGCTGGCGGGAGCCGGTGCCCGTCGTTGAGGTGCTGCGCGGCGCGATCGGCGAGATCGAGGACTACGCCCGGGTCGACCTGATCACCAGCCACCGCGACCTGGTGCCCGGCGCCGCGGTTACCGACGTGACCCACCTGCTCGCCGAGCTCATCGAGAACGCCGCGCTGTACTCCCCGCCAAGCACGCGCGTCCGGGTCACCGCCGGCCCGGTCGCCAGCGGTTTCGCGGTGGAGATCGAAGACCGCGGACTCGGCATGCCGCCCGAGACGATGGCCGCCCTCAACGAGCGGCTAGCCAATCCGCCCGAGTTCGACCTGGCCGACAGCGATCAGCTTGGCCTGCTTGTGGTCAGCCTGCTGGCGGCCCGGCACGGGATCAAGGTAACGCTGCGCGGATCGCCCTACGGCGGCATCTCGGCTGTCGTGCTGATGCCGCACCATCTCACGCTGGAAGACGTTCCGGCCAGCCTCCCGTTCGTGGCCTCCGATTCCACGGCCGCCGGAACTGCTGGCGCCGGGTCCCCGGCGGCCGGGTTCGCGGTCGCTGGGTTCGCGGTCGCTGGGTTCGCAGGCGCCGGGTCGGCGCTGGCCGGGCAGGCCGTTGCCGGGCGGCCCGGAGGGGACCACAGGCTGGCCGGTGCGGCCGGTACGTCAGGGGTCGGCCACTGGCCCGGCGCCAGGCTCGTGGCCAGGAGCATCGCGGCGAAAACGACGGGCGGCTACGCATGGCTCCCGGCCCGACGTGAGCCAGCGGACAAGGCCGCGGCCCCACGGGTGCCGCGCGTGCCGCAAGAGCCAGCCGACCCCCTGCTGCCGGGTGGGCCGCAGGAGACGGCGGCCCCGCTGGTGTCGCGTGGGCCGCAGGCGCCAAGGCCCCCGGTATCGCGACCGCCATGGGAGATGGACGATCCGGCCGGCCAGCCGTCGGCCGTCGAGGGTACGCATCGTGGCCTGCCGCGGCGGGTCCGCCAGGCGAACCTGGCTCCTCAGCTCCGCGATGATCCGCCCGCCAGGCGCCCCGGTAGCGGCGGCCACGGCGCGGGATCCGCCGAGCGGGCGCGTGCCCTCATCGCCTCGATTCAGCAGGGCTGGCGGAGCGGCCGGGCCGATGCCGGGCAGGCGGACGCCGGGCAGGCCGATGCCGGGCAGGCCGATGCCGGGCAGGCCGATGCCGGGCAGGCCGACCGCGGCCTGGCTGACGCCGGAGGGCCCGACCGCGGGCGCGCTGACGCCGGGCGGCAGGCTGACGGTAAGGCGGAACCGGCGGCCGGGCAACCGACGGCGGCCGGGCAACCGACGGCGGCCGGGCAACCGACGGCGGCCGGGCAACCGACGGCGGCCGGGCAACCGACGGCGGCCGGGCACCGACGGCGGCCGGGCTGATGGTGGCACGGCGGAATCGCCGGGGCAAACCAGTCCCGGCCCGGAATACGGCAGGGCTGAGCGATGACCGAGGCGCCGGAGCCGGCGAGGAGTGAGCTGGCTGCTCGAAGACCTTGCCGCCAAGGCCGATCACGTCCGCCAGGCGGTCAACCTCTCGCCGGACGGGCTGACCCTGGGCAGCTCGCCGGGGCTGAGCCAGGAGGACGCTGAGCGCCTGGCCGCCCTCGCCGCCGCCGTGTACAGCCTGGCGCCGCGCAGGCCGCCGCTTCCAGGGCGGCCAGGTCCGTCAGACGATCATCGAGATGGACGCCGCGCTGCTGTTCATCAGCGCGGCCGACGAGGGCACGTGCCTTGCCGTGCTGGCCGACACGGACGCCGACGCTGGCCTCATCGCCTACGAAATGGCCATGCTGGTCAAGCGGGTGGGCTCGCACCTCGTGGCCAAGCCGAGGTCCCCCGAAGCAGACCACCCCCGCTGGGTGAACCACGGTCATGAGGGTCAGACGACGACTGGATGGACGGGGACGCTGGCCCCGTCGCCAGGCCCTACACCGTGACGGGCGGGCGGACGCGGCCCCGGGTGAGGTGCACTTCGACCTGATCGACGTCGTAGCCAGGGGCAGCACGCCAGCCGATGCCTTCGCGGTGTTCAGCCCCGAGCGGAGCATGATCCTGGACCTTGCAGAAACCAGGTAACGGTCGCCGACCTTGGCAGCGGCCGTCGGGCTCCCCGTTGGGGTGGTCCGCGTCCTGCTAGCCGATCTCCTCCACGAGGGCCTCATCAGGGGTCGCCACGCAGGCCACCCGGGGACGACGTCACCGACAAGCACCTGCTCCGGCAGGTTCTCGACGGGCTTGAACGCGCTGTGATCTGGTTATCCGCCAGCAAGACAGGGCGGCGGCCAGGGACCAGGAGCATGTTTCGCGCCGCCAGAACGGCGGTGGTCACGCCGGACCCGCCGAGCAGGCTGTGCCACCCGATGGGGAAGATCAGCTGCGTGCAAGGCCGGCGGCGGCCAGGACGGCCAGCGCAGCAGGCCGCCCCGTTGTGCGCCCGGTGGCCAGGCACGCGGCGGCGAGGCCGGTGACCCACAGCAGATACTGCGCGCTGAGCACGGGGCTGACGACCAGGAACAGCAACGTCGCCGCCAGCGGCGCGTCCACGGAGAACTCCGGCCGCCACCTGACGCGGCCGGAGACGATGTAGCAACTGCCAGCCCGCCACCGCGGCCGCGGCCCGGCGCAGGCCCAGGCGGGACGCGTCCTGCGCGAGCGCGACGTGCGCGCCGCTGAGCTGCCACGCGCCGAACCGGAACACCACCGTTTCATTTCAACCGGCCCGCCGCGCGATCATGAACGGTGTGGCCGCGACAGATTCGATCTCGACGCCGCGGGCGTTCTGGTGCGCGAGGAAGTTCGCCGTCCGCGCTGCCGGACAGACAACGCAGGCCGACGGCGAGGGCACAGCCACCGCAAGTGGCCAGCGCTGCGGCGCCGGTGACCGGGAGCCGGGCAGGCCAGCAGCGCGACCGGCCAGATCTTGACCGCCGCACCGGCTCCGGCCAGGGCGCCACGGACGGCGCCACGGCCGGTCGCGCACAAGGCCGCGAAGCAGAGAAGCGCGACAGGGACCACATCGAACCTGGTAACGGACGACCCCGCCGAGCAGCGGCATGCCGCACACCCAGTACCAGGCCCCGGCGAGCGAGCCGCCGCGCCGGGCCCGTGCGCACAGCATGAGGGTGGCGGCCAGGTCGCAGCCGATGGCCAGGAACACAAAGTGGTGCAGGTAACTGCCGGGCAGCCGCCCGGGCAGCCACAGGATCAAGGCTGCCCCGGGCGGGTACTGCCACATAGGGTCAGCCAGCAAAAACCTGAGGTGGGAGAAACAGCATGTGTCCCACCGCTGGTAGATGCCGACGTCGCCAGCCTGGCCCGGGGCTGTGGCGAGCAGGTAGAGGCCCGTCCGCGTCGCGAGCCATACCGCCCACAGCGCGGGCGACCCGATCCTCTTCCGCCCGGTCAGCACATCTCCGCTCCGCCCCAAAGGATACGCAGGACCCCGGTCACACGGCGCGCAGACCCCGGGCCGCAGGCCGCCCGCGCGGGCACGCGCGGCCCGGGGGGGGGTGGGTGTACCCGGACGCGCGTTGCCCTAACTTTGGTGGGGTGAGTGTCCTCCTAACGGGTGCCTTTTGGTGGCTGTTGTCCTGCTCCTGCTCATCACCCTGGGCCGTTCCTGGCGAGGCCGCGCCGCGCGGACCGAGGACCGGGACCGGAGACGGGCCGGGACCGGGACTGGGACGGGGACGGGGGCACGGGGTGCAGGCTCAGGCGAAAAGTGCGCCGCACACCAACGTCGCCGTGCTGACGCAATACGACCTGTGGAGGAGGCGGGTCGAGCGAGAACAGCTCGGCGCCCGGGACGACGACTGGGTAGACCTGAGCCGCACCGCCCAGTACGCCACCTGGCGGCGGCTGGCCGAGGCGCGCGGCGCCGGTGACGACGTGCCGCGCTAGCATGACGCACCAGCCTGCTGTCGGAGGTTATTTACGCAGCAGAGGTTTGCGCGGGAATTCCAGCAGCTCTGCCGGGCGCTGGCCGACGCGCGGCGATCCGCCCGCGAGGCAGCGCCGCGTTCTTCAAGACGCAGCGGTACCGGCGGCTCACGTCTTCGGTCCTCCAGGGCAAGTGTTTGCCGTCCCCGTCTGCATCACGCTGTCCTTCGAGCCGGGCCTGCTCCCCCCGGGCACGACCGAGGAGAACGTCGTCGTCTACTCCGAGGCCGCAGAGGACGCCGGAGGCGGGTACGTCCCGATCCCGACTTTCGCGGCGGATCCGAGCCACGTCACCGGTATGACCAGCGAGTTTTCCACGATGACGGCGGGCTACGGCTCCGCAGAAGAGATCCCCGACGGCGATGCGGGGTGCGGCGACGCGAACTTCGACGCCGACACAGGCGCGACCTAGCGCTCGAGGGCTTCCGAGCTACTTGGGACCGGGAGGAGTGGCGGACGAGGCCGCCGGCTTCTCCACGATGACAGTCGTGCCGTCGTGCGTCGACTGAGCCGACTGATTCGAGGCTCCGCAAGCAGACAGCCCAGCCAGAACGACGCCGGCCGCCAGCGCGAGCGCGACGAGGGGGAACGTACGAGCCGGTCTCATCGCCCCGAGCATACCGGCACGCGCGGAGGAACGGGAGCGTCAAGGTTTGAACGGCCGCGCCGCGATCGCCGGGCCATTGACAGCGATTTCCAGAGTTTCCGCGTCGGCCCCAAGGTTGCGTATGAGCCGCAAACCCATGCGGGACTCGTCGAACCTCGCACGCCAAACTTCGGGCAGCTCACCCACGCCGACTGGCATCCCAGCTTCGTCTCGGGCGCGTATCCGGCGCCCAGCTCAGCCGCTCGACGCCGCGCGCCCGTCACTCTGCCTTGCCCCGAGAGCTTGCCCCCGGCATACTCATCGGGGCGCGATGGGCGGGCAAACGGATCTGGAGGCGCAGGACGAGCTGCGGCCGTCCCCGTGCTGGCCGATCTGCCGCGCGAGCTGCTGGGGAGCTCGCGGCCTCGTCGCCGCAGCGCCGCGTGCACGCGGGGTGGTTCTCGTCGAGCAGGGAACGACCGCGACCCACCTCGAGGTGCTCGCCCGCGGCGCGGTGAAGGCCGTGCGCATGACGAAGCACGCGCTCGGCGAGTCGAGCGTCGTGCTCGAGGTCGCGCGCGCGCCCGCCATTCTGCTCGGCGCCTCCTTCTTCGACGGCCAGCCGGAGTCGGCGAGCGTCGTCGCGCTCCGCTCGTCGCACGTGATTGCGCTCGACCGGCGTGTCGTCCTGCGCGTCTCCGAGCGTCCATCCCGCCTTCGGGCGGGCGCTGCTCGCGCACCTTGCGCAGAGCGTCCGCCGCCACGTGCGGCGCATCGACGAGGTGGCCTCGGGCCCGTCGACGACCGCGTGCGTCACCTGCTCGAGGGCCTCGCGCACGACCACGGGACGTCCGTTCGGCCAGGGGCGCTTCATCGCGATCCCGCTGCGCAGGAAGGACATCGCCTGCATGGTGAACGCGACGACCGAGACGGTGAGCCGCGTGCTCGCCCGCTTCGAGCGCGAGGGCGCTGACGCGCAGCACGCGCGACGGCATCTGGCTCAAGGTGCAGGCGGCGGCGAGCGTCCCGCCTCCGCCGGCACGCGAGGACGCGGGCGATGCGCGCGCTCCAGCGCGCCTCCGCCCGCGCATCGCGCGCCAGTAAGCCCGAGCGAGCTCCAGCGCGCATCTCGCTGCCGGGCGGCCGGGCCAATGGCGCTCCGGTCGGGGCCGTCTTAGAGTTACGGGCAGATGACGGTCGCGCTCACCCTCGTCGCCATCCTCGGGCTGGCCGTCCTGATGATCGTGCACGAGGCCGGGCACTACTTCGCCGCCCGCAAGTTCGGCATGCGCGTCGTGCGCTTCAGCATCGGCTTCGGGCCGACGCTGTGGAAGCACAAGCCGAAGGACAGCCCGACCGTCTACCAGGTCGCGCTCATCCCGTTCCTCGCCTACGTGCAGATCGCGGGGATGAACCCGTACGAGGAGAGCGACCCGAAGGACCCCGGCAGCTACGCCAACGCTGGCGCTCTGGGCGCGCATCGTGACCATCGCCGCCGGGCCGCTCACCAACTACTTCTTCGCGTCGGTGCTCATCTTCTTCGGCCTGCTCATCGGTGGCCAGCAGGTGCCGGACGAGACGAGCATGCGGGTCGAGGTCGAGGCCGGGCCCGGCCCAGACGGCCGGCGTCCAGACGAACGACAAGATCCTCGAGGTCAACGGCGCGGCCGTCCACAACTGGGAGGAGCTGCGCAAGGCGATCGGCTCGCACCCGGGCGAGGCGGTCGACCTCACGATCGAGCGCGACGGGCAGACGCTGCACAAGACGGTGACCCCCGGCGCCAAGGGCGACAAGGACGAGGGCCTCATCCACGTGCGCATGCCGCTCCACATGGAGCCGGTGAGCGTCGGGCAAGCGGCGAAGATCAGCGTCATCGCGCCGCCGCGTCTTCGTCTACGAGAACGTGCGTCGCCATCGGGCGGGTCATCTCGGGCAAGGAAAAGCTGCAGGTCAACGGTCCGGTCGGCATCGTCAGGGAGACCGCCAAGCAGGCGAAGGCCGGCCCCGGCGTGTACCTCTATTTCCTCGGGATGCTCAGCGCGTACCTCGGCGCGTTCAACCTGCTGCCCGTTCCCGGCGCTCGACGGAGGGCGCCTGCTGTTCCTCGGGGCCGAGGCGGTGTCCCGCCGCAAGCCGGACGCGAAGCTCGAGGCGCGCGTGCACGCGATCGGGCTGCTCATGCTGCTCACGCTCATCGCGTTCGTGACGTACGCGGACGTCATCGCGAAATAGGCTAGGCTCGCCGCGGATGGTGGAGCCGCAGCGCGGCAGGCCGACGCTCAGCCTCGTCCTGCCCATCTACAACGAGGAAGAGGTCATCCCGGAGCTCGCACAAGCGGCTCCAGGCGTTCCTCGAGAAGCTCGGGCTGCTCGGCCGAGGTCGCTCTTCGTCAACGACGGGTCGCGCGACCGTTCGATGGAGCTCCTGCGCGAGGTCGCGCGGGGGAGCCGCGCTACCGCATCCTGTCCTTCGCGCGGAACTTCGGCCACCAGACGGCCATCACCGCGGGCGTCGACTACGCGCGCGGCGAGGCGGTGGTCGTCATGGACGCCGACCTGCAGGACCCGCCCGAGGTCGTCCTCGAGATGGTCGACAAGTGGCGCGCGGGTTCGACGTCGTCTACGGCCGACGCCGGAAGCGCGAAGGGGAGAGCTGGTTCAAGCTCGTGACGGCGCGCGTCTTCTACCGCGTCTTCGCCGCGATGATCCCCATCGAGGTGCCGCTCGACACGGGGGACTTCCGCCTGATGAGCCGCCGGGTCGTCCTCGCGCTGCGCGCGCTGCGCGAGACGCACCGCTTCGTCCGCGGGATGGTCTCCTGGGTCGGCTTCAAGCAGACCGAGGTGCTCTACGACCGCCCGGGCCGCTTCGCCGGCGACACGAAGTACCCGCTCCGCAAGATGGTCCGCTTCGCGCTCGACGGGATCACGAGCTTCAGCAT
Organism: uncultured Alphaproteobacteria bacterium; assembly: GCA_963761185.1. Lineage (GTDB taxonomy): Bacteria > Pseudomonadota > Alphaproteobacteria > Rhizobiales > Xanthobacteraceae > BOG-931. Next base: position 142,459 of record CAVXFY010000008.1, on the reverse strand, counting down.
CCTGCCGCTCCGCTTCGCGACGTACCTCGGCATGCTCGATGATCCTCGCGCAGCGTCGGCGTCATCGTCTGGGCGCTCGCTCGCGAAGTACGTCATGCACCACGTCGTCCAGGGCTGGACGGGGATCATGATCGTCGTCGCCGTCTTCGCGAGCGTGCAGCTCCTGATGATCGGGATCCTCGGCGAGTACGTCGGGCCGCATCTACGAGGAGGTGAAGCGGCGGCCGCTCTACCTCGTCGGCGACACGGTGAACGTCACGAAGGACACCGACGACGTGGAGAGGGAAGGGGACGATAGGCGTTAGCGCCGTCACCTCCACGCCGTCGGGACCCCCGGCCGCTTCACTCTCACCCCAACCCCCCGGCCCCCCACAGCTGTTAGCAGTTTTTCCTTTCCATTCGCGTCGCTTTGAGCGAGAGAGTGGAGATGGTTTCGCTGCACAACGACGAGGACTGGAAGTCGCTGCGGGGGCTGTTGCCGAGCGGATACGAGCAGCTGGCGCAGGAGCAGAAGCAGCTGCAGGTTCAGTACGGCAACGCGAAGTTCACGACGGCTGACTGGCTGCTGCGCTTCATTCTGCTTCACGCGGGGGCCAATCTGCCGCTGCGGCAGACGGTGGCACTGATGGAAGCTGCTGGAGGGCCGAGGGTCAGCGCGATGCGCTTGCACAAGAAGATGCGCCGCGCGGTGCCGTACCTGAGCGCACTGGTGGAGCGGATGGTGACTTGGGGGCCGTCGACGAAGTCCGAGATGTGGGCGGGCTACTCGATGGTGCTGGTGGACGGCTCCACGGTGAGCCGCCCCGGCTCCAAGGGCACCGACGCGATCTTGCACCTCAAGCTTCGAGCCGCCGACGTGATGGTGCAGGAAGCGATCGTTACGGACGTGCGCTGCGGCGAGAGCCTGAAGCACTTCTACTTCGCGCAGGGCGAGCTGGTGGTGGCCGACCGGATGTACAGCAACCACGTCAATATCGCGCACGTGCGCGAGCACGGCGGCGACGTGCTGTTGCGGTACAACCGCGGCGCACTGCCGCTGCTGTACGAGGGTGAGCCGATGGACGTGCTGCAGCACGTCCGCGCCCTCGACGTGGGCGACGTCCTCGACCTTTCAGTACAAGTCGAGCACGACGACGAGCGCATCGGCGGCCGCCTCATCGCGACGCGCCTGCCTCCGGACAAAGTGGACAAGGCGCGCAAGAGGCTGCGCAAGGAGTACGGCGCGAGCCTGACGAAAGAGGCTTTTGAAGCAGCGGCGTACGTGATGCTCTTCACGACCGTGCCGCGGGAGCGGATGGACGCCGACAGATGCCTGGCTGCTTACCGCCTGCGCTGGCAGATCGAGCTGCACTTCAAGCGCTGGAAGTCGCTCTGCGGCCTGGACCGCCTGCCCAACTACCGCGACGACACCATCGTGGCTTGGGTCTACGCGAAGGTCTTGCTGGGCATCTTGCTCGACCGGATGGGATCCATCCGGAGCGAGCTTTCCCCCCCGGAGCCGACCGATGGCGCGGCAGCCTTGGAAGCTCACGAGTCTGCTCTATCCACTCGTCATCGCCGCGCTGCTGCCGCTGTCCCTGCATGATGCGCTGACGCGGCTCCCCATGCTGATCCAGCGGGTCGAGCCTCCCCCTCACCAACTCGCTCAGCTCCAGGTCCCTCGCTTTCGAGCCACTCTCGGCGTCAGGGCGAAGGTGTGCGCTTTCTTCGGCTGCTAACCGCTATGCCCCCGGCCCCCCCTGGGCCCCATAGGTGTTGGCAGCTGAGACGCCCACCCGTCGCGGCGTTCGCCAGCCGTCGCCGGCTTGCGTCCGGGCGGGTCCCCCCGGACACTCGCCACGGGCGTGCTTCGCATGCCCGCGGCTTCGGACAGCAGGAGACCCCCCCAACCCGAACGCAAGCCGGCGACGTCCGGCTCTTGGGCATACCGGGGTTTCCCCACAGAGCCGGCCGTCGCCCGATTGGAGCGCAGCGGGCGGCGGGAGAATCTCCAGGCGGACCCGCGCAAGCTTCGAGTAGCGAAGCGCCGCGCGGGACGCCCGTTGAGAGGGGCCCGCCGCCCGCGAGCACCAAGCGGGCGACGGCCGGCGAACGTCCCGCCGCCTGACCGCGTGTCAGCTGCTAACGCCTATGGGGGGTGGGGTGAAGGTCAAAAGCGCCGGAGCACCGGCGCCCAAGTGCACCCCTATGGGGGTGTCAAAACGCCACGCTGACGCCCAGGGAGGGCACGAGGGCAGCGTGCGGGCCGCTCGAGTTTCCGGCCATGCCGAGCGCTTCGACGCGGAGAGGGATGAGCACTGCGGGGCTCTTGAACAGGTCGACCCCGAGCACGAGGCCAAGCGCCACGTCGCCGCTGCCCTGGGTCTGCGCGTAGCCCACGCGCCAGCCGACGAACGGGTCGAGGAAGCGGCGTCGCCCACCCCCGAGAAAGTCCGAGTAGCTGTCGGTCCCCATCGTCAGCACGAATGCCGTCGGGTTCCCCGTGGGACGGTCGTCGACAGCGTAGGTGAGGACGTCGAGGTCGACCGAGAAGCCGCGGCTTATCTGCTCACCGAAGAGCGTGGGGAATGTGAAGGAGACCCCGGCCCCCGCGTAGCCGTAGGGCCCGCGCTCGCTGCGCCAGTCGAAGGCCATGGCGCTGCGTACGTTGGGGAAGAACTTGATGTCGGGGTGTACGACGACGCCCTGGTCCGGTTGCGGCGCGGAGAAACGCACGCTCACAACGGCGCGCTCGACGTGGTCCTTCATGTACTGGAGCTGGCCACGGACCTGGTCGAGCCTCGTGCGCAGCTCCGAGAGGCGCTGCTCGATGCTCATGATGTCGGTGATGGTGGTCGCGATCTTCAGGAGCTCCTCGGCGCGCTGAATCTCCTCGAGCAGGTTGTGCTCGAGGATCTGCGCGTCGAAGTACTCCTTGCCGACGTCGCGCATCTTGACGTCCCGCGCCAAGAGGATGCCAATCCCGCCGCTCTCGTCGAGGAGCGCATCGAGCTCGCCGTCCGGCACGCGGGCGACGACGGTGGCTTCGCTCTCGCGACCTCCCAGCGACGCCTCGTCCTGATCGATGTCGCCGTGATGCGCGCGCACGAGGGCCACGAAGCGCTCGTCGGCCCGGGTGACGTCGTCGACCTCGATGGCCAGGCGGGCTTCCCGCTCGCGCATTTCGCGACGGACGGGGGTTGCTGGCTGGGGGGACGACTGGGCGGTCGAGGGAGGAGGAAGGGTCGGCGTGGGGGGAGGAGGCGGCCCGTTGGATGCGAGGAGCCCCGACGTGTTCACCACGACCTCGGCACTCGCTAATGCGGCGTAATTGCTTGACCCATGACCCCTCGGCACCACCCCGCGCCGTCCGGGGGAAGAAGGGTCGACGACGGAAGCATCCTGTTTGGCGCGTAGGCGACGGCTCGCGCATGGTCGCATGCGGGAAGCCCCACCAGGCACACGGCGACGAGCGCCGGAACGTCGCGTCGACAAGCGGTCATCCCGCGATGGACGGGCGACGAGCGGGGGTATTCAGCGTGGGTAAGCGGGCACGGGATAGAAGGGAGTTACGGCGGACTGGACGCCTAATAAATTCAGCCGCGGCTCACTTTGCGGATAGCAGCCAACAGCAAGAACACGTGCGCGAGAGACGCCAGCAGCCCAAGCCCCAGCATCGCCATCAAAGCCGTTGCTTCCAGCGGTAGCAATCGCTCGATTCCGTGAAACGGGTCGTCAAGTTTCCCCAGGGCTCCTGCAGTTGCGATCGCACTACTCTTGGGAAGCTCGAGCGTTGCAACGGATCGATGAATCGACCCGGAGATAGTCATGACTTTCGCCTCGTGCTCGGTGGGTTCGTCTTTCGTCCTGCGGGTTTCGTCGTTTTCTCTGGTGGCTTCTCCTTTTTGTGAGTGGCCGTCGACCCGCTGGCGCGGGCTTCGGCGTTTGCTCCGCGGGTTGCGGCGCCTTCATCGCGGGCTGCAGGCTCCGTCGTCGGAACTGCGGCGTTTTCGTCGGACGTCGACGCAAATGGAGTGAGAGAAGCCGCATTGCCATCAGCGGCTGCGGCGTTTCCACCGCGGGCTGCACCTTTTTCGGCAGCGGCTTCCGCAGCTACGCTTCAGGCTTCCGCGTTCGTCACGAGGGATGCGGAAACCGTGACGAACAAAGCGGCATTCGTCATGAAGAAAGCCTCTGCCCGCGCGATCGCTGCAGCGGCTCTCGTCACGATGTCGGCTGCCCGCGACATCGTCGACGCAGCCCCCGTCGTGATTGAGGAAATCACTCGAAGCAATGACGAAGCCCGCGAAACCGATGACGAAGCCCGCGGGATCGACGCGGAAGCCCGCGATGTCGTCGACGAAGTCATCACCTTCGGAGCGACGGTGACTCGAGTGATTGCGGAAGCCGCTCGAATCGAAGCGGAAGCCTCTCGAATCGATGACGACGCCCCTCGAATCGAAGCGGAAGCCTCCGTCACGAGCGGGGAAGCCCATCGCCTCGTCGATGCAGTCGCTCGACTCGGCGAGGGCCTCCGTCTTCATGGCTCCTGCCCTTGGGGACATTCGCGAGGCTACTCCGCGAGGCGGAGCTTCTTGATCTTTCCGTGACAGACGACGCCAGTCCTCGGATTGAAGGCCTTCCCCGTCTCCGCCCTTGGCTTCGATTGCTGCGATCCGGCAACGGCGCTGAACGTCCCGATGTCGATTTCGGTAGTCGAGTCCAGGCTGGAGTCGATCGCTCCGGCCACCGAGTAGACGTTGGACCCGAAGACCGGCATCTGGTGCACGTGGCTGCGGGCGATGAGGAGCGACGCGACCTGCTCGAACGCACCGAGAAAGTGGTCGGTTCCGACCGGAGAGCGCCAGCAGCGGTCGTCGATGTAGTTGGTGGCGCTATTGTTAATGCCTCCGCAGACGTAAAGGTAGCCGCCGTAGAAGAAGGCCGCGTGCGTCGCGAGCGCCACCGGCAGGTCCGGCATCGCCTGCCAGCCGCCCAGCGTGCCGTCCTGCTGGATCCGCCTGCGCCAGCTGGTAGCGAGCGACGGGGCGTTCGCCTCCGCCGAACCCGAGAGCCCGCCCGTGAGATAGACGTAGCCGTCCAGAAGGGTCGCGGTGAAGTGGCTGAGAGGGCCGGGGAGCTGGCCCGCGGGCGCCCACGTGGAGACCGTGCCGTCGGGCTGAACGGTGGCGCTAACGACGTCGCTCCATACGTTCGTGTTGCCGTCGAACCCGCCGAGGATCCACATCGCGTTTCCCTGGACGATGGAGTTTCCGTGCATCCGCGGGTGGCCGATGGTCCCCGCCGCGTTCCACCCGGCGAGCGAACCGTCGGCGTTGACGACGGAGCTATAGGCCGCGTCGGTGACGGCCCCGTGCCCGTCGTGGCGTCCAGCGCCAGCCCGCCGGCATACACAATGACCCCCGAAACGAACTGGCCGACGGCGCCGGCTGACGCAATCGCATTGGGCAGCGGAGTGTCGGAGACCCACGCCCCGAGGGAACCGTCCGCGTTGATGGGAGCCCGATCGACGAACTGGAGCAGCGTCGGCCCAGCCGACTGGTTGTCGTATCCTCCGAGAACCACGAGCGACGGCCCGGTGCTCGTGGGCACGAGGAGGGTCACGTGGTGGTTGCGCGGGCGCGACGCCAAAGTGCTCTTTGCGAACGCGAGCTGGCCGCAAGGCTGGTCGGGCGTCGCGTCGGGCGAGTCGCAGGAGACCGTGGCGTCCACCGCGGTCGCGGCGTCCACGGCGCTCGCGGTGTCCGCACTCGACCCGGCGTCCGCGACGTCTCGCGCTGCCGTGCTGCACGCGAGCATCGTTGCGGCAACCAGCGCGCTCCACCACGCTTTTCTTTTCATGGCGCGCCGCGAAAGCAAGGCCTACGCCGAGCGCGAGGGGCCTGTGGTTTCCCAGGTGCCCAGGAGTTGTCCGTCAACTCACTAACACTGCCGCCGACGTGGCACGAAGCGACGTGGGAGGAGAAGGCGCTGCCGCCGACGGTGCGTGCCGCCGCGGACCGGACGGTTCTCGATCACACGCATATCGGCAAGGCGCGCCGTCGATCCACCCTGCGACCGGCCGCGGCCCCCGTCGCGAGGGCTCGCGGGCGCCGTGCGAGTGCGAACGCCGGCCGCTCGATTTCGCAGCGATATCGCGTGCACCCGGGTTGGTGCGGACGTTGCGAGAGCAAGCAGCCATGCGCGCCTGGATTCGGTGGCTTCCTCTCCGCGGCCATTCCGACGGTGCTGGGTCTCCTCACGGGTTGCGGGAGCGGGCCGGTCGGCATGGACGCCATGCCCGTCGAGAGGACGGCAAAGACGTCCGCCGCCGTCACCGCTCAGAGCATCGTCAGCCTGGCGCTCGCGAACGTCGGTGGATCGGCGTGCGGCAAGAACAGCCTGGGCGGCACCACCTTCGAGACGAGCTGCACGGGCAACGGCGGTCAGCCCGAGTACTGGTGCGCCGACTTCGCGCAGTGGGTGTGGGCGAACGCGGGGGCGCAGGACACCGACGAGCTCGACGCCGCCGCCGGCAGCTTCTACGTCTACGGCCAGAACCACGGCACGCTCTCGAACACGCCGCAGCTCGGATCCGCAGTCGTCTTCGACTACCAGGGCAACGGCGTCGCCGACCACGTCGCGATCGTCACGCAGGTCAACTCCGACGGGACCATCGAGACGGTGAGCGGCGACTGGAACGGCGAGAACGGCACCGAGGCCCAGTTCGCGAGCACGTCGTCAGTCGTCCTCAACACGCCGGCCTATGCCTCCACGGTCGGTACCGCGCCGAGCGTGATGGGCATGACGATCAGCGGCTACATCGCGCCGGTCGGGCTCTCGTCCGCGGACTACGGCGCGTCGTTCGGGAGCCAGTCCTTCCCGTTCGCGACGAGCGCCCTCACGATGACCGCGGGACAGGTGATTCCCTCGTACATCGAGCTGAGGAACATCGGCGCGAAGTCGTGGGACTCGAACACGCGCATCGGCACGACCGGGGCGGACGGCACCGTCGCCGAGCAAGACACGCCGAGCCCCTTCGCCGACAGCACGTGGATCTCGAACGACCGGCCCGCCGAGGTGTCCGGTTCCGTCGCCCCCGGAGACACCTTCAAGTTCCAGTTCGACCTCAAGGCGCCCGACACACCGGGGACCTACTACCAGTACTTCGGCGTCGTGGAGGATGGCGTCGCCTGGTTCAGCGCGGCAGGCCAGGCCGGCCCGCCGGACAACCAGCTCGAGGTGCAGATCAAGGTGGTCCTCCCCGAGGGCGGCCTGCCGACCGACGAGGACGCGGGCACACCGAAGGACGACGAGGGGGGCCCGGGCGTAAGTGGGGAGGACGCAGGGATTGTGGTCCAGGGAAGCGGCGGGCCCGGCGTCGGTCCGGGCAGCGGCGGCGGGACGCAGGGCGCACCGGGCCCCGGGGATGGAAGCGGAGCCGGCCCCGGACCGAAGAGTGGCGGAGGCTGCGCCGTGGGCGTACCGGTCGACGGCACGCCGCCGTGGGCGTCCGCCTTGGTCGGGCTGATCCTCGTGGGTGGGGGCGCGCGCACCGCCCGGCGCCGCCGCGCTCGATCCTCACGAGGCGCAGGCACGCTCGACGAAGGGACGCGTCACGTGCCGACCGAGCTGGCGTGGTGCCTCGCGCCCTCGGCATCCCCGCGCGCGCGACAGAGCTCCGCCCACGCGAGGTGCGCCCTCTGGAGGAGCATTCCGGCGGCCTCCCGCTCGGCGAGGCGCACCGCATCGGCGAGCCGAGCCTCCGCCTCCTCGAAGCGGCCCATCGCAGAGAGAGCGCGAGCCCAGCTCATGTTCGCGACGGTCTCGCCGGCGACGGCGCCCGCCTCTCGGAGGCTCGGCACGACGCGCTCCGCGACGGCGACGGCTTCCTCCGGGGTGCCGAAGGCGAGCGGCCGATCGATCTCCACGGGGCGCACGATGACGTCCGTCGTCGCGGCGCCGACCCGCTGACGGAGCTCCTGGTGCTCGCGGTGGAGCTCGTCCGCCGTCGCGCGATCCCCGAGGCGGACCGCGGCCCACTCCGCCACCGCCGTCCCCATGTACGCGAGGGCGAAGTCCTTCGCGAGCAGGCCGATTCCGCGTGCACTCGCGCCCCTCGTGCAGCGCGACCGTCCAGTCTTCGGCCCACGCCGCGACGATCGCGAGGAAGAGGTACTGGAGCCCGAGGTAGGTCGAGTAGTTCAGCTCCTTGGCCCGCTTCACGGACAGCTCCAGGATCGCCTGGGCCGCGGCGCTCTCCCCTTGCGCGCCCACAATGATCGGACCAATACCCTTTGCACGCTTCACGCGCCTGATTGAAGGCACTGTCGTAAGTCTGATTAGATGTTGGCGGGTTTGACTGTTGGGCAATTGCGTATTGTTCAACCCCGAGAACAAGTGCGACGGCTCCAAGCGCAAACGAGCGAGCAAGTGTAATCCACAAAGTGCCACTCATGGTACCTCACTCTACGAATACTATCGGTTGCCAAATATCCGCCATGCAATCTTAGCAGCTCCAAATACCACTGCAATGACGAAGTCATTTTGCCCAAGGGGGTGCGCGCCATGAGGTTTGGCACCTTCTCTATTGTTGTCTAAGAAATTTCTGTCCAATATTTTTTCGCTCTAATTCATTGCGGTCAAAGGGCCCCTGCCCCCCTTGCCCCCCCGATGACTGCGGGGGGTTGTGATCCGAAAACATTTTGCTTGCGATGCAGCGCGCGGAGCTCCCGAAGTCGAAGACCACCGAACGAACACGGCTAATCCCGCCAAGTAGGTGTAAACAGGCTACCTATCCCTACGCGCGACGGCTCGCGTAGCAAGCTGCCTAGCCTCATCCCACCCCACCCGCTGACCTTAAGCCAATGCTTTGGCTCGGAGCAGGACTTCCCACCCCCCGTGCAACAACTTATGCTACGCAGCGAATGAGGATAGCAGCCGAGCCGTGCAAGCGGCCAGGATTACCCCGGCTGGCGCTCCGCAGGAAACACTAGGATGAACGTTGCGGTAGCGGCCATCAAACATGCGGCACCGGGTCCATACCTGGGCTTTGCACTTCAGCCAGTGAGGCTTTGCTTCCATCTTCTGACCTGCCCGATGGCCGCGAAAGTTTCACTGGAGTATCTGGACGACGTTGCCATTCATCATCCCGATGGCAATCTTACACTGGAGCAGACCAAAAGCGCGCTGAAGCAAAATCCGATAAGCGACTGGTCCGATGAACTTTGGAAGACATTCGCGAACTGGCTCGATGGAATTGCCGACGGTCAACTCGATCCTCACAAAGCGCACTTCCAGCTTTACGTAACGCCTCCTCGAGAAGGTAACTGGGCTCAAGCGCTTAGCGATGCAGAATCAGTTGCCGAAATTGAGAAAATCGTAGCTTCCATCAGGACCGCCCACGCGAAGCTTAAAAAACCCAAGGGGTGCGAATCCAACCTCCAAAGCTTTTTGAATGCCCCAGCTCAACGCCGTATTGGCTTGATTACAAACTTTCAGCTGCTTGCCGACGACACCGATCCAATTGATCCCTTACGCAATCTCATCAAGACTTCTGTTGCACCAGAATTGGTCGATGATCTTTGTCATGCTGCGATTGGCATGGCTAAGGAACAGGTTGACCGACTTATCCGGAGCGGGAAACCGACGCTTGTTGAGGGAGACGCATTCAAGGCGCTCTTTAGGTCGTTTGTTAGGAGGATCAACATCCCCGGACTACTTACGTCCTTTACGCAAGTACCCCAAGAAGCGGACGTAGCCGCCCTGCTCGCCGCGCGGCCGACTTTCATACGACAGCTTGAGATCATCGATGCTGCCGAACAGGATCGTGTACGCGCAGTCAGTGATTTTCTGAGAGCGTCCGCCGATAAATCGGCGTGGGCCGAAAAGGGCTTGATCTTCGAAGAGAGCCTCACTGAATGGGACGACCACTTAGTGGGGCGTCACGGCTTGATCAGCGGTGAGATTGAAGACCTGCACTGCGACAAGAGTGCAAAACTTCGGGGACGCATGCTGTACCGCGGTTGCGCGCAACTACATGCGCCGCTTGAGGGTCGCGCTGTACCGGGCCATTTCGTTCACGGCTCGTTCAACGGGCTTGCAAACGACCTTCGCATAGGTTGGCATCCTGATTATCAGTCTCTGCTCGGCGAGGATCAGGATGAAAAATAGGCCTCTCACCGAGCTCGAAATTGTACAGAACCCAGCCCTCGGTTCGTATGCCGTATGGCGCTTTGGAATCGGATTTCAGAGCGAGGATGGACATCCGGCACCGTTACTTTTGGCATTTCTCGTTTTGCCGCTGCTTCTGCATCAGCCAACATTGAAGATGATTAGTTCCACTCAAAGGGCATCTGGGCTGGCCTTGTTCGCAGCAAAGCTGGGTCAAGAACGTGAAGATCTTTTCGCCGTACATGAGCGTGCGCTGGCACTACGAAGATTAAGCTTACAATCGATAGCGATGGGGATAGACAACCGCTTGCTGACGCTCGACTATTACAACGCAACCCTCCGTGCCAATACTTCGGATGAATCGATACGTGCGCCGATGCTTCCCGAACGCATACGCAGCTTGTCAGGCGCCGCAGAAAAGCTCGGTTACTGGTTTTCCAGACTTGGACTTCATCAGGTGGCGGCTTCTCTGGGAGTGGCGTTTTAATGTATTTCCAACTTCGCAAGCTCGTCTTATGGCCGCGCATTGACGCTCCGCCGCGCGTGCTGGAATTCCGACTGGGCGTGGTCAACGTAATCAGCGGCGCATCGAAGACTGGAAAATCCGCCGTAATTCCAATCATCGACTACTGCCTTGGTGCGGACAAATGTGCCATTCCCGTGGGCGTCATCCGCGAAAATTGCCGATGGTTTGGAATTGTCATAGATACCATCGAAGGACAGAAGCTTTTGGCGAGGCGAGAGCCTGCTGATCAGCAGAGCACTGGCGACATGGTACTTGTAGAAGCCCTGAGGTAGAGTTGCCGGTGCGCATTCAGGAAAAGAACACCAATGCCGAAGCTGTGAAAGGCATGTTGAATCGCTTGGCAGGCTTGAGCAATTTGGATTTCGAGCCGGGTACAGATGGCGGTTTCAAGTCGCGCCCGAGCTTCCGTGATTTGATGGCATTTACGTTTCAACCACAAAACATCGTCGCGAATCGGACGTAATGTTCTTTAAGGCTGACACTACTGAGCATCGGGAGAAGTTGAAAACAATTTTTCCATATATTCTTGGCGCGGTCACTGCGAGCGTTCTGCAAGCGCGCTTCGAACTGGACCGATTGAACCGCATTTTGAGACGCAAAGAGACTGAGCTTCGCGGCATTGTCGCGGCAACGTCTGCGTGGCAACTCGAGGCTCAGGGCTGGCTCAGGCAAGCCATTGAACTCGGTCTGCTGCCATCCGACCAAGTTGTTCCGTCTGAGTGGAGCGGTATCATTGATCTGCTTCGCCAAGTCGTGACGAGCCATGCGCGCAATGCCAGACCATCGCTTGCTGAAATCGATGTAGCGTTAACGCGCCTCGAAGTATTACGTAGTGATGAGGCGCGGATCGCGGGACAGCTCACCGAACATCGGCAGCGATTGAATGAATTGCGCCGTCTGCGAGAAAGTCAGTGACGCTTACGGCGGATCGATGCACATACAACGCGACCGACTCGCGCTCGCTAGTTGGCTACGGGGAATGGTTGAGGCCAGCGTCCCCAATCCTATTGTAAAGCTCGGTGAAGGTGGTCGGGATGAGTTACTTACCCTTTGTGATAACCTAGACGAGGTAGAGGTTAAACTTAGAGCCTTTCCCGACGGTGTCAGATACATTGGACAAGGAGACGCTTCGTCAGCGCTCTGCTGCGGAAGATGTTCTGACGAGTCTAAATGAAATCCGGACGGAGATCGCCAGCCTCGAACGCGACTCCGGCGCTGCACAGGCAGCAGCAGATCATTTTGATCGTACGGAGCGATTTTTGGGTCGTCTAGAGCAAGCGATTCAGCTTTATGACCGCGCGGATCAATCTTCTTCACTTCGAGACGAAATTGCAGGGCTACGAGTTCAAATCGAACAACTGCAGCAGGTAATTTCTGAAGCTGAGATACGCCGGAAATTAAGAAACGCACTGGCGCGTGTTGAAAGCGCCGCTAACCAGTTCGTACCGCAGCTTGATGCTGAATGGCCAGAAGCGCCCGTACAACTCATCATAGACGACCTGACCGTCAAGATCGTGCGCGGCACCCGCAGTGACTACCTTTGGGAAATAGGCAGCGGCGCGAATTGGCTTGCGTACCACGTCGCGACGACACTGGCGTTGCAAAAGTTCTTTCTAACAGAGCCTCATCATCCGGTTCCGGGATTGCTGATATACGATCAACCGAGTCAAGTGTATTTCCCAAAGCGGACAGCGCAGCGAGACGATGAAAATTGTCGCTTGGCGCGACCAAGACGTCTTGGCAGTTCGTAAAGTTTTCGCTCTTCTTGGCACGGAAGCATGCGCCGCTAAGGGACGCATTCAAACCATTGTGCTTGACCACGCCGACGAAGATGTTTGGGGTGGCTTGGACGGCGTTGAACTGACGGAAGAGTGGCGTGACGGCCGCGCATCTGGTTCCAATAGAGTGGTTATAGCAACCAAGCCCCAGCTGCAAGATAGCTAAACTGTCTGTTGCGCAGCTACATTCGTTAAAGCCGACAGATACAAATGGGCCCGTAAGTTCCTGCTTATTCATTGCGTTCGCCAACCCATGTTTCCCTGCCCATCTAGCTTCAGGGTCCTTCAGGGACCGTCACGACTGCTCCCGGAACCCCTGCAGCCCGGATACTGCACCGTGCAGCTTCCAGTGCGTGCAGTCTCTAACGCCGCTCATTCAGGTCCTGAATATTTTGAAACGCGCGGCTTTCAAAAGCCGAACGGTCCAGGCCTCCCCAAGGTTTCCAAAATCTTTGTGGCGAGTCATGAGCAGTATGCCAGCACGTCGAAGTGACAATTAAATTCCACTTCACTCTGCCGGACTCGGGCAGCCATCTTCACCTTAAAGAGTCAACAGCACTCATGAGCTTTTTGCTATTTCCTAACCAGTCACGCAGGCGTGACGAAAAGCGAACTGAATAAGAAACAATCAAAACCTTATCAGTTGCCTTCGCCGAATTGACCGCAAAACAGTTATTTTTCTTCCTGCGCAGCTGTGCTCTACTCTCTCAGCTTCGATTTGATTTGCTTCGATTTGAAATCGGATGGCCGGCAAGCAGGCAAAAATTCTCTCCTCAGACGCCCTCAATTCGCTCCTTGCCTACGCCTCTTCCACCCGCCATCCGGTCCGCAACACCGTGATCGTGCTGTTGTCGGTCAAGGCTGGATTGCGCGCCGGCGAGATCGCGCACCTGACCTGGCCGATGGTCCTCGATGCCAACGGCGAGATTGGTCGTACCATCGCGCTGCACGACAAGGCAGCTAAGAAAGGCTCAGGCCGGTCGATACCGATTCACCCGCAACTCGCCGAGGGCTTGCGGGCATGGGCGGGCCAATCGGGTTGCCACGGTCACGTCATCACCTCTGAGCGCGGTGGCCGATGACGGCCCTCAGTATTGTCATCTGGTTTCAAAGAGCGTTCGCAAAGATCGGCCTGACGGGGTGCTCATCGCATTCAGGCCGGCGGACCTTCATTACCCGCGCGGCAAGGCTCGTCCATAAGGCCGGCGGCTCGTTGCGGGATGTGCAACTGCTCGCTGGGCATGCGTCGATCCAAACCACCCAACGATACATCGACGGCGACAGTGACGCCCAGCGCCGTCTGGTGGGGTTGATCTGATGGGCGGCCGAGCTCGGGAGGCCGCTTTTGGATTTGCCAATAAGGAAGACCGGGCTTACGCGCTCAACGTCGTTGAGACGGTCACGTGGCTGGCCGGCCGTCCCGACTACATCGACGAGTTGGGTGAAGCTGGCAAAGAGCTTGATCTTTTCGGATCGATAGGCCGCACACGTTCGTCAAAGATCTTCGAATGGCTGACGGCGGCCCTGAGCTATCAGGGCATTTCCGACGCGGTGGCTCGATCCTACATGGCGGCCCACGAACGGCCGGCGTGGGCCAAGATCGCCCGCGGCGTAAAAAGCGGCGCCTGTCCCCTGCTGAGGTCCTACTGGCATTTTCATGGCTGCGGTTATCGTAAGGCGGCGCGGACCTGCGCCAGACCGGATTTGATGGAGACGTGTCCGTTGCCGGTCCACACGTTTCGCAACGGCAATCTCAATCAGCTCGCATATTCGTTATGGCTGTTCACTCGCGATGTAGCCCACGGCGATCTCGTCGGCTGGATCAATCAGCGTCTCGCCGAAGCCCAATTCGGTCCGACGGAAGATCGTCTTGGCCGCATGCGGCGGGCCATCATTGAGCCGCTCGCGGGCGTACACGGCGCCTCTTACAAGGTCCTAAACATGGCCTTGTCCGATCTCTTGTTGATCGGCAGTCGCCGTAACCCGCTATGGGCCGAGGTTGCCGCCGGCCTGATTGCTGTCGACACCCTGGTCCATAACTTTTTTGTTCGAACCGGCATCTTGGCCCGGGCTCGAGCCGATCACGCCTATGGACCGCAATGCTATGGGCCGGCGGGATGTGCTTCAGTTCTGTCGATCATGAGCGACGGCATCGATGCCCGGCAGTTCAACGCATCGTTTCCAAAGGTATTCCCCCGTTACATCCAGCACGCGATCTGGACCTACTGTGCAGCCGAAGGGCTCGGCGTCTGCAACGGCAATACGATCGACGACCAGGACCGCTGCCAAAATAAGGACTGTCGGCTTTACGCCAATTGCGACCGTATAAGGCTCGGCCGAAAGCCTCGAATAACGTCGATTTCTTGAGGCTTTTTAAGCACTTGACACGTACTGGTAGTATGATACAGTACGGCTACTGCTGATTGAATCGGCGAGCCGTCAGCTCTGCCGAAGGCATGTTTATGCCGATCAGCAGTTTTCCAAGTCTCATCACTGAACCGGCAAGGGCGCCTCCTCGTGGCGTCTTTTGTCATTATCCAATGGAGCAATCGCAATGAGCAATTCAGTAAAGCCTGCGCCACAGACTGCGATCATCGTCTTTGGCCTCAGCGCCATCGGCAAGCCGAGAGCCGGTTCATTCAAGGGCAACGACATTGCCGCCGCCCGTAAGGCCGCCATCAAGCTCGGCCTCACGGTTACCGAGATAGCCGACCCGGCAGGCCGTGCCCTCGTCGCAAAAATCCCGAGTGGTCGGATCGGCGCATCCGCAGACGGCATCGTGCCATTCGTCAGCAAAGACATCTATGAGCAGATCAAAGCCCTCGGCCCGCAGCAGCAAAAGAACGGCAAGGGAGAAAGCGCAGCAACGGTCGCCTCGCCTGCAGTCCAAATCCGTCTGCCGGTAAACTGGGACGACATCAAAGTCGGCGACCGGGTCTTGGCTCAGGAATCTGACCCCGAAGATGGCTGGTGGCAAGTCACAGTGACCGAGGCTAACGGCGATTTGTTCAAGCTGCGCTGGCCAGGCAGTGGACGAGGCCGGCCGTTTCAGAAGCATCGCTCCACGCTTGGCCTGATCTGTCCGGGCGAAATCAAAGAAGTTGGCCAAACCTGATCCCAAACAGGCGGCAGCTGAGCCGAACGCGGTCTACCCGCGCCATTGGTCGGTGATCGGTCTCAATCAGATCGTGCTGGCCAAGGAAGACGGACCTGCCGAGCAATGGTGGGAGGCGAAGACCGTCAAGCTCCAAAACGACGTGTTCACCTTGGAATGGCGCGATCATCCGCAATTGCCCGCCATAGTGCGACCGCGATCTGCCCTCGGACTAGTCCATGCGGCACCAAAAACTCGCTGAGCTTTTGAACGACGTGCGCGTTCCCTGATCGATCGCGCACTCTCTCTTTTTTCCCTTTCCCATCAACAAAACGGAGTTGAACCATGTCTTCTCAGACAGAGCAGATTCGCGCCCTCAATGATCAGCTGCGGCAAAAGCTCGCTACTGGTCTTGCCGTCATCACGCCCGGCGTCGTCGCGCTAGGGCCGGAAGCCGTCGACCGGATCGTCAAGACCATCTCAGTCTATGACGATTTCTGTCACAGGAACGATCCCCACGGCGAGAACGACTTTGGTGCCTTCGAGGCGGAGGGCGAGACGATCTTCTTTAAGATTGACTACTACGACAACAGCCTGTCGTGCCACTCGCCTGATCCCGCAGATCCAAGTGTCACAAAGCGAGTGATCACCATCATGCTCGCAAGTGAATACTGAAGGAGGGGTCATCATGTCTGTAACGATGACGTCCGTCAGTAATGATCGTCCGTTGCGGCTGGGATTTCTGCTGGGGCCTTTAGGCTGGCTCAACGAGCGTTTGGCCACGGCCCTGGCAACCGAACTCGAACTGTTCGTGACCCTGTTCGAGCTGGATCCCTATCGCATGCATATTCTTGCCCTGGGCCTAGCGCACCATCACGGCCAGCCGTCCCCCGCAATCGTGAAATCGCTCATGGCCGAGCCTGCGGAATCTGCTCTCGGTCCAATCATCGGCCGGTGCCCGCAAGGCTTGGACCGAGCTTTGCACGTCTTGCCGGAACAAACTGTGCTTGCCGCGGAGAGCTATCGTGCTCTGGTTTCGTTGCTGAATAACCGGCCATCGGCCAAGTATCTGCATCATTGCCGCTCGATCACCCAGACAATGATTGCCGGCCTCAGAGCGCTACCCGAGCCCTTACGACGTCCTGCCATCTTCAGACTGTTCGGGCAGATCGAAGGAATGGACGGCTTCGTTCCGGGTCTACGATTTCTAAGTGCCAGGGCAGGCATTGCCTTTAATGGCCTCGTCGAACAACTCGGTTCGCTCGATCAGTCAGAGCAGGTCGTGGCCAAAATTGCTGAACTTGCCGAAAGCTTGCCGCTACCTGACCGCTTGCCCAACCCGCGGATTGGCTCGTTTGCTAGGCTCGACAACGTCGCTGAAGTCAGGTCGCTGGCCAAAGGCTGGCGCAATTGCCTTGCGAACTGCCTGCACGAAGTCAATGAAGGCACAAACCTGATTTATCTTTCAGCTGATGACACAGCGCCTTCCGCGGCCCTTGTGGTCCGAGCGAACCGGCTAGGTTGGGCGCTCGCACAGATCAAAGGCCCCAAGAACGTCGATCTGGATCGCGATCACGCGACGCGGCAGCAATACACATTTGCCAAGGCCGGAATCCCAAGATTTGCCGACCTTGCCGCCATTAAGATCATGCTGTGGCGAAGGCAATTCGCGCCGCACCTACGAGGCTGAGATCCTCATACGGTAGAACACCGCCTTACCTGCATCCGTCATTGACACTATAATGAGCTTAAACGAGCATTGAATTCAGCTGTACCTTCGCACGCCCATGGGGATGGAAATGAGGGTAAACTCTACACACGCACACGATACACCTCGGCCGCATTATTTACGCAGCGCGTTTCCCTTTATCTTGAGTTTGACTGCGTTTTTCGGAACGCCAGCACCGCTCCCAGCCGAAACTGCCCAGATTCGCGGCCTGTTGCATTGCGGGGCCTCGTCAGCCGCACCCGACAAGTATCCTCCTTTTGACTCGGAGTTCACGGTCACGGCGGAGACGGGAAAATTGACAGCGGAACGCCATCACGGACAGCTAGTCGATGAAGTCTACCAAGGCACTGTCGCTCCCAGTGGAATGATTCACATTTCCAGTCACGGCGTATCTCGTGGAAGAAGAATACGCTCCGAATTTTCTGGCCGGTTCAACGAAAGCGCCGAAACAGTGCTTAGCGGCGGGTTCAATGTGGTGGATGGCCGCGGCCATCGGGATTGCTCTATTTCGTTTTTGGAAGAACCAGAGCAGCTCCGGATAAAATTCGGCATAGTCAAGGCTAGTACTCAAGCGGGAACACAGCCCATAGTGCCTCCAAAAGAAAGCGCGGCGACGCCAATGGCGCCAGTGGTCGATAACAACAAAACAGCAGTCGATGCTGAACAGGACAAATCACCAGCGCCAACGCTGAAGGGCACAAAGGAAGAGGCGACCACGCCCGCAATGACCGCAACCAACGATAGCAACAATAATCAGCAGAGCCCTGCAAAAGAACAACCAGAAACCCAAGTTCATAGGTTGACAGAGGATCTCGCCGGCCAAATTGCTCTCTTGCAGACCCTTGTCAAAGAACTGCAAGAAGACCGCCAGCAAAACGCCAACCCACCCGCACTAACTGACGAGACCATTGCACTAGTCGAGGGCAAGCTCCAAGGGCTCAAACAGCGGACCATAAGTGAGCCTACCAACGCTTCAGAATATCAAACGCCTGTTCGGCCGAATGACGGATAGAGTTTCCCCACCGCCCGCACAGTATCGGAAACATACCCACCTATCCCTTATTACATCGCCGGCGCGCCGGAGGTTGGTGACTTTTGGGTGCTGCCGCAGGTGTCGGACATTGGTGAACTTCAGTTCAAAATACGTTTCATCGACCCGGCTCCGAGTGCCGACAAGATTTGATCTGAAATCGTCATGTCGGTTGCAGATATAGAACAGATGACCGACGCTCTTCGTAAACTTTATGAATGGTCGGGCACGGCGCACAAGAATCGTATTAGAACAGAATTCGCAAAGCGAATCGTTTGTCTCCCTGCTGCTGATTGTCCGAGCGACGACAAGCGGCTGGAAGGCAAAGCGTCAACTGAATTGCTCTTCCACATAAATGACAATGGCGAAACTAATGGCGCGATTCGGCGAAACAAGGGCCTGTATGCTGAGACATATTCTTTTTCAGTTGATAGCGGCCTATTGCTAAGAGCCTACATGATGCATGTCGCTAACGAAGCTAAACTCGAATATAGAGCAGGCTCTCAGACCAAGGACGATCTCGATAGGCTTTTCAAATAAAGCAGGCGAATATGTTAGATTATTAACTTTATGCCCTTCATCACGAATATGCTGATTGTCGCTGCCGCATTTGCCAAGATTAAAACCATGGTCGCGGGTGCAGCAATCGTCAGAAGCGAGCTCATTTGAAAAGAAGCGAGCTCATTTGAAAATAGACCGGATTTGAGCAGGTTCCGCCGCTTCTCCTCTTAGGCCTCACATTTGTCACGAACCGTTGCGGGTGCAATCCAGACGCACGCAACAGCGTGGCTAACGGCAGCAGAACTGATAAGAAATAGCCACAAAGCTATACAGTTCGCAGCTACCACGCTTTCTTAGCCTTGTTACGTTTGATTTCCTGCCTAAGCTTACGAATGATTTTGCCGAGGGCCGAGATGGCAGCCCGCCGACTTGTAGAGCCCCCAAGCCCGACCGCAACGCTATCTCCCAACCAAGATGACACGTCAAAATCGTCGCCGTGCTCTCCGGATTCAAAATCGAAATAATCGTATTTGCGGGCGATAACGCTGACGCCATCCGATACATAGACACGCCCATCTCCGTAGATCCGAGACGAGCCCCTTACGCGCTTCCGAAACGGCTTTCCATCTTGTCCCGGTGTCGAACCATTCATATTCATATGCTACTCCACCAAATGCCTCACCCAGGTTTTGTAATTCTCGGCTTTGTTCAATTTACGAGCCGACGTCACAAGCTTGCTACATCTTCTAGACGCCGAATTTCTACACTCGCCATCACTTTTCACCGTCATTTTCACTCCATGATGTCACTCACACAATAATTTTACACATCTGCGATCCCTGTTTTAAATTGAATTATTACCGCCTTCCTCCAGCAGCGATGCAAGCATTTAGCCCGCCCCTACTTTTGATGAAATGCTTTAGGTGTTTCGCACGACAACGACGATCGAACGCCAAACGAAGGACCCGCGCATACTTGCTTGCTTTTCGTCGGTCCAACCGGTCTGGCGCCATGCTCGCAGCGATAACCGCGGCAAAGGGCTCCGGGTTTTCAGGCACCAGCAACCCTGTTATTTGCAGCGCCCGCTCAGCACGATCGACCGCTCGTCGTTCAACGGCCCACCATTCTATTAATTCATAGAGCGCGGTAAGGTAGTCGTAGATCGCATCACGGTCGCGATCAGATTGTACTTTATGCCAAATCTCACGAAGACGTTTGATATCTTGGTTCAGGGAAATATCGGGATAAGAGACACCGCAAAGGTGCTTGTAGCTTCTAATATTGAACGCCGGATTCGGCATTAAGGGCCTCCAATGCAATCACGAAAAAGAAACGCTTTTAGTCCTCTTGCTCCTCGATTGCCTCCTGTTCTTGTTCAAATAGATGTTCTCGCAATTTGTTGGTCGCACGCCAGCCGATCCGCCCATCTTTGCGAACATAACGACTGGCGTGCCCCCTGCCCTCAAATCTGGACAAGATGCCGGCGACAATTTCGTGTGGCTTTAAATTATGATATTGGTTCTTAATGCTCTCGTATTCAATTTCGACTTCAAATCGAAGCGTCTTATCATCCATATGATATTTCATCGCGCCATATCCAAATCAATTGCCGAAATAAAATTAGCGTCTCAAATCACGATGTCGCATCAGGCGACGCTTTTCTAATCCAGAATTAGGCGTTTTATTCAAACACCTTCACTTCCAATTAGACTGCCCATAACACTTCCGCCATCATCTTCTTTCTAAAACTGCGCATATCCTTGGTTATTTTGTCTGCTTCAATCCAAAACTGCTCGGCATCCCAAAACAATTCTTCCATCGAATTACCCGGATATTGGTTTAACCGATTGTGATGATTTAATACGCGACCCAGAAAGCCCTCTGCACAAATGTGCATATCTTCACTCTCGACGCCCTTTCGTCTTAATTTCTTCATCAATTTTCGTAAACGCCTGCACTCATCGTCCAGCTCCATCTCGCGACCGTAAAGTGTCGAAATATCTTCTTCGAGCGTTCTTACCCATCCGCCATCCCAGTCGAACGCCTCCTTGAATCCGTTAGTTAAACAGCTGTGCTTCGACATTAAAAGCCTCCTCTACGTTGATGCAACCGCTCCGCTCGCAGCGGCTATCGCCGATACATGTGCGTCACCTACAGTTGCGAATTAACAAGCGCCGACGATTTTATGTTTCAGGCGCGATGTCGATTGACGTCGTATTTAACCGACGTCGCCTGAGGCGGAATTTGTAGGAATAGCGCGACAGGCCGAATTGAACGATCCTGCCTTTAATTGTCAGGAACGCCTGGAAATTGACGCACGAGGAGGCGGTTGGGAATTGGCCTCTTTTGAGTCATCTGCTTCATAAAGAACGCTACGCCTGAAGAGCGACACTCGTCTAATAACTTGCCCGCCCAAACAGGCTCCATCATGCGAGCGCCAGTGCCGCTTTCCCCGCCGCAAATAATCCAATCCGGCGACCCTTGTGATGACCCCAATGTCAATGGACCGAGCGCGGGCTCATAACTGATGAAATGAACTGTCGCCGGGGTTTGCTTTAAGATCGGCCAACGATAACTATAGCGCCGCTGATCCTCGCAGGTCGTTCCCAACCAGACATTTGCCGAAGGCCAATCAGGCAGCCCCACTGTCGCCAACGGCAACATTTTGCGAATATTTTCGGGCCGCTTTGTGAGCAACAGCCAATCCAACTCCGGCGTCGAATTAATGAGGCCAAAGAGATCGGCACGCCATTCGCTCGGCACTTTATTGTCCCAGACATCTGCCAGTGAAGCGCAGAATACGCGGGGACGGCGTTCCTTTTGCCGGGCCTCTTTGGCCTAGCGTAGAGGCTGCCTCCAATATTGTTTAGTGGTTCGCTTTCTCTCGCCGTGCGGTCCCCAAGCCACGCGGAGATAACGCCGGTCCATCATTGTTTCCGCGTAGCAATGATCACACCCCGGCGAAACGTGTTGGCACCCAATCCAGGGATTAAACGTATGCGTGGTCCACTCAATATTGCTATTTTCCATTTTATTACTCCTTCGTACGACCGAGACATTTCGGTCTTACGTGAAGCATTTACAGTTTTTCATTTTCGCAACAGGCACCCCAAAGATCGCATCTTCCAGGCTAAAGAAGCGAAATAACGGCCTCAGAACGCTTTCTTGGATTTTTTGAATAAGTGCGAGACCCGCACAATTAAATAATTCGATCCGCACACCTCAACGCTGGTACAAAGTCGCCGCCTGAGGCGCGGCGATTTAGGTAGCGCCTCAGGCGTGCAACGTAACGTAATAAGCGTGCCTAGAACCCTTCAGTACTCAAAACGGAATACCCTTCATGAACCTTGATCACCAAGCGCCCAGAAATGGTCTCACCATGGTCGACCACGTCAGCATGGCAAAACTGACCATGCTCCAAGAACGTCGTTAGCTTGCCTGTGTTTTCGATGTCGCACTTCTTGCTGGCAATCCTTCTCTCCAGTTCATCTAAAGCAAGGCTGAACCCGTTACGGCCACCTTCCCTCCTGCTCGCTTCCGATTTCTCGGCGACGAGTTCCATTAGACAAAGGTCTTCAATTGATGCCCGCGCGTAATCAATCGGCTTGATCGTCTCGACGACGACCGCGACATTAGACGACCTCTCCTCTCCAGCATCAGATCGCCCCGCTTTCGCGCACATTATTCCACCATCTGGAGTGATCTCTCCCTGCGAGAGAAAGGTCGATATCTTGCCCGTCTCTTTCAGCTCGCGCTTTTTCGCGACAACTTTCGCTCTAAGCTTCTCGGACGAGAGCGAGATTTCACTTAAGCCTTTGTCTTCTGCGTTGTCAGTTTCCTCCGCCAAGAGCTCCATGATGCAAAGCTCTTCGATTGACGCAGGCGTCAGATCAACCGGTTTGACCGAACCAGGCACTATATACGGACCTTGCTGCTTCGATTGCCGCTTCGATGACTTCCCTTTTCATCTCATTCTCCTGTTTCACCAATTTGATTACTGGTGAAATCATCCTTTACATTTTTTGTCGGAGATGCCGGCTTGCCCAAAGAACGTATCTTGAAGGCTCAAGATGCCAACAAACAGCCTCAGGATTCCTTCTGGTGATTATGTAAATAAGCGGTGCATAAGCAAATGGAGTTCTCATATGCACCTCGAACCACTATTTCCACCTTCTTATCTTTGGCCATCCAAAGAGTTTAATTCGGATAATTATTCCGACATTAAACCGTGGGCGCAAAAGGCAATTGCCGAAGAAGAGCAAAAGCCCAATGAGCAATTATGGAGGGGAGAACGGTCAGCCGAATATCAATTAAACGAACGGATGCGTCTAATTAGATTCTTTCGCAAATATCAAAATAGCGGCCCGCTATATAAATACATCTCGGACCGGCTCGAATTATGCGAGAAAAATAATCGGTGTTGTTCTGGCGCCTGCCCCGAATGCGGGCGGCTATTACAACGGTGGTTTGTCCGAAAGTCGAGATATTTAATTCGCGATGTACTCGATACAACCGGTCAGCAGTTAGTGGCAATTACGATTATTCCAGCGAAGCCAATTATCAGGCCGGGCAAGCTGCACACCCTCGAGGTCGGCAATCTGCTGCGACGCCTCCAATACGCTTTAGATAAAGCCGGAATTGATATTGCGATGGGCGCAATAGACTTTTCCTTCAATGAGGATAAGGACGGAAAGTACAAGCCATTCTGGAGTGCGCATGTTTATATAATCACTTCCATCGCCAACGAAGCCCGCGTCAAGAAAATACTCAAGAAATTATTTCCATCTAAACAGCGAATTCCAAGGCCAATTAAAATATCCGCCTTTAATAATTCGCGCCGACGTCGGTCATACGCATTCAAGATCCAGTTCAAGCGACGTGTTGGCGTTGACACCTTCAAGACCAAGAAGGACGGCATGACCCGCAAATGTCGAAATACATCGAGACAGAGATTACGAGCTGTAGAGCGATTGGAATTATTTATGTACCTAGACCAGATTGGCCTTGCAGAGCGATTCATTTTTCGCAGCGTTAAGCCAGTCATTAAGTCGACCGGTGTCAAGCTTAGAGCAATTGACGGCTGAGCCGTCGTATCAGGCTAAAGCGATAGAATGGCGAAATATACCAATCCAAGGGCCAAAGAATGCAATTTTTGGGCCTTTTAGCCTCAGGAAATGACTACACTGCAGTTGTCAACTGCTCACTGCTCCCGGCGCGAAGGTGCGGCAATTCGCACTCAGTGCGTGAGCAGTGAGCAGTTCGTATCGCACCCGCGAGGTTTATTTCGCGGCTGCTTTGAGGGCAGCCTCATTGAAACAGACATACCGGTGCCGCCCGCTGCCCATGACTTGAACTTGGCGAGTGCCTTTGCCGTCATCGCCAACATGCACGATTCCTCGGTCCGTGAGGCGCTGCACCACAGCTGCCGTCAAGCTCGGCCGCTGCACGAGCATTGCTATCCTCTCCATCGGCAAGAGGATAGCGCGTCCAAGCCCCGGCAGTTTCCTCCGGAAACCGAACCGGAGTTTTGATTTGTCCGCAATAGCTTTTCCCTTTGATAATGTGGGAAACTCGCCATCAGATAGTGACTTTCGGACCGCTTTGATCACTCGGTCAGCGATTTCGTCCGGCGTCGCAACCGCCCGGCGAGCCTTTTTGTACAAACGCACAAACGCCCGCGTCGCCCGCTTTTCAGACCAGGGCGCGATTTCAAGTTCGGCCATGATGACGGCGGCAGCACCGGCAATTGCTAAATGCCGAGCGAACCGTGCCTCCCACGGGTCTTTGGGGTCAATTCGATCTAGGACATCGTCGATCCTTTTAGTCATCCGGGCACGAATAGTATCGCGGATCGGCCAGACACACTCAATTAAAGCCGGAAATGCCAGGCCGTAGTTGTTTGTGATTGTTTGTTCTACCTGTTCGGCGAGACGCCTGCACAGTTTGACACGAACTCGGGCCGCGCTCTTTGACCCGGTTAAAGATCCCACCACGGGAGCCGGGCGGCACCGGTAGTCCAATCATCCTCACCTGAGCTCCCTCGGGGCGGGCAGCGCCAGCACCGCTTGAGTCAAGCGCTTTTTCACCGGAGCTAATGGCATTGCACAACCATGTGAGGTTTTTTAGATCGGAATGACGAGTTCGCATACGGCGAGCGGACGCTGCCGCGACCGCTGGCTATGAGATACGCGGCATGATCACCGTGGACACGCGGACCACTACCAGTGTCAGCCCGCCCCTTTTCATCGATCTCTACGCCTAAATGATTCCGCCCGAAGCAATGACGATTAAGAGCCAGTTCCGTCATCCCAAAAGTTGGCAGATCGTTTGTCCGGCAGCGCCCAGTCATCGAGGCCGCGACCCTGGCGGACAATGTTTTCCCGGATGAACTTTGTCTTCTATGTGCGCCAGTGCTCTCAGTCCCATGGAGATGAAGGATGCACCCTTCTTCTTGGCCAATGACCTCCAACAGTAGGTTTGACGCCTTCTGACCAAGACTGAGAATGAGGTAGTCAGAATATTGGCACGGCTCCCGCAAGCCTTCGAGCCATGCTCGAAGCGTTCCGGCCTTCAGACCTAGAGCAGGATCCCATTCCTCCGACCCTTGCTGAATAATCCTCTCCTTATCTTTGCCGAATGTCTCGCCGGGGTAGACGAAGGTTTCGAGTTTGTGCCATCCGCTCCGTCCGGTAATTCGCCGCGTTGCCTCCGGTATCGTTTCAGCAGCCTTTCTCACGAACTCGACCGCCGCTTTATTATCATGCGGCAGCGAGGCACCGATCCGGACCAAATGCTCGACGACCTTCGTCGGATGTTGAAAAAATTCACGAGGTATCAGAGCCGTCTTCCGCTCGCCTTCGACGTCGCGATATTGCGTTTCGTAAAAGGTCTCCTGTTTATCAAGGTGAATGACAGTGCGGATAAGTCGCACGTGCTGATTGGCCTCGATGCGGGCTAACGCGGTCGCGGCTGCCGTTCGTTCGCCCTCCGTACCGCCGCGTTGTCGAAGGGTTTCGATCTTATAAATTTTTGCGGGGAAGCCTTTCTCCACATCCTCTTTCATCGAATTGCATCCTATGGGAATGGGGTTTTCGTTCTGGACCAAGCGTGGGTACTGAACCACAATCCTGTTCAGTTAAACCACTTTTATCTCATTTTTGTCTACATTAGGCAATACATATGTATAATATGAACCACTTTTGACTATATGAGGTAAAAAAAATGGTCAAATACCAGCCCAATCCTCGAGAGTGCATGTTGTTGTTTTTGTTAGCTATTCATGATGCCGAGCAACGGCTTGAGCGCACTGTTCAGCGTGCGCGATTGCCGCGCGGGACCCTTAGACGACTATGGATGCGCGAACGCCTCTCGGACGGATTTATACAAGAGGTAGGTTCATGGCTTTTGAGTTATGGCTGGGTGCTTCTCGATGCCGGATCGACATTCGGCGCCGTGAGGACCAACGGGATCAAGAACTGGCCTCGGATTTCGACCAACAATATTGATTCAACACTGCAGAAGGTTAGGAGCGGTGGTTTCGGCGATCGTGATTTTGCGAAACTCGAAGAAACGCTTTCCGTAGGAGCAGAAGACAGCAATGAAGATGAGGAAGAATGACCGAAATCAACCGAGTTGCGTCGGGGGTCCGCTCGGGGCGAACTGAAGAGTAAGTTACTTTAGGACAGCACGATGGACGAACTTTTGGACCAAAAAAGCGCTGCGAAACTATTGCGCTTGTCGGTGCGTACCCTGGAGCGCCACCGACTCGACGGTACTGGACCGCGATTTTGTCGCCTGGGTCGTCTGATCCGTTATCGCCAAAGCGATCTAAGCGAGTGGATCGAAAGCTCCCTTCGAACCTCAACCTCTGACGAAGCGCCTCGAGGCTTCGCTAGGTCAATCGAGTCCGTTTGAATTGATCTTCGCCCGCATGTGCGGCGCTTTTTGTACACAAGCCCTACAAGGCAACGCGTGTGGCATCCCCGGGAAACTAACCCCGGTGATACCCCGGTGATACCCAGCTCATATATCCAGGGCGACGAGTTTAAGCTAAGTCATTGATATATTGGCTGGGGCGCCTGGATTCGAACCAGGGAATGGCGGAATCAAAATCCGCTGCCTTACCACTTGGCTACGCCCCAATGCGCACAGGGATTGCCGGTCGGGTCGCCAACACGCGCGCCGTCCGCGGCCGGCCGGACCATAGCGATACACACCCGGCGGATCAATCTTTGCCGAGGCCGCCGGCCGACCATCCCGGGGCGGAACGCTGAAATCGCGCCTTTTTCGTCGCTATCCGGCCTCGCCGCGCGACCTATAATGGGCTTGCATAATAATGTCGCTCTATCAGCGCGCGCGAGGTGGGGTGGAGAGGAAACAGAGGGACACATGACCGACTCAGTCATCGTGCAGGACGAAGGCGCCGTCCGCATCGTCCGGATGAATCGACCGGAGAAGAAGAACGCGCTGACGCAGCCGATGTATGCCGAAATGACCCGCGCGCTACGCCAGGCCGGCGACAACGCCGCAATCCGATGCATCATATTGGCCGGCGCTCCGAACGCATTCTGCGCCGGCAGCGATATCGGCGATTTTCAAAAGCGCGCCGAAGGCGGGCTCGAACCCGTTACAGTAGACTTCCTCCATGCTTTGGCGCGGAACGAGAAGCCGCTGGTCGCGGCCGTGGGCGGCACGGCCGTCGGCATCGGCACCACCATGCTGCTGCATTGCGATCATGTCGTTGCCGCGACCGGCGCGACATTCGCGACGCCGTTTCTCAAACTCGGGCTCATTCCGGAGGCCGCATCGAGCCTGCTGGCGCCGCAGCGCATGGGACACGCCCGCGCATTTTCGCTTTTGGTCATGGGCCGGCCGCTGTCGGCTGCGGATGCCAAGGAAGCCGGAATCGTCAACATGATCGTCGAGGCAGCCGCCGTGGACGAAACAGCGCTTAAAGCGGCGCAAGAGATCGCTGCCCTGCCCCCGAATGCGGTCGCGCTGGCGCGCCGCTTGATGCGCAGCCAATCCGAGAGCGTCGCCGAGCGGATCGAAACCGAAGCGATGCATTTCAAGGAACTGCTGAAATCCGACGAAGCGCGCGCGGCCTTTGCGGCCTTCTTCTCGCGCAAGAAATAGAGGAGCGACAATGTCGCTTGCCGGAAAAACCTTGTTCATCACCGGCGCGTCGCGTGGCATCGGGCTTGCCATCGCGCTACGCGCCGCGCGCGACGGCGCCAATATCGCGATTGCCGCGAAGACCGAGACGCCGCATCCGAAACTCTCGGGCACGATCTACACGGCCGCCGAAGACATCGAGCGCGCCGGCGGCAAGGCGCTGCCGCTCGTGGTCGACGTTCGCGACGAAGCGCTCGTGCAAGACGCACTCGCCAAAACCGCGGCGCATTTCGGCGGCGTGGATATCGTCGTCAACAATGCCAGCGCCATTTCGCTGACGACGGTTGCGCAAACCGACATGAAGCGCTTCGATCTCATGCATCAGATCAATGCGCGCGGCACGTTCGTCGTCTCGAAATCGGCCATTCCCTATCTGGCGAAGGCCGCCAACCCGCACATTCTCATGATGTCGCCGCCGCTCGACATGAAAGAGAAATGGTTCGCGCCGCACACCGCCTATTCGATGGCGAAATTTGGCATGAGCATGGTCGTGCTCGGGCTTGCCGGCGAGTTGCAGCCGCAAGGTATTGCCGTCAACGCGCTGTGGCCGCGGACGCTGATCGCCACCGCCGCCGTGCACAACCTTCTCGGCGGCGCAGAAATGGTGAAGCGCGGTCGCAAGCCCGAAATCGTGGCGGATGCGGCCTATGTGGTGTTTTCGAAGCCGTCGCGTCAATTCACCGGCAATTTTCTGATCGACGATAATCTTCTCGCCGCCAATGGCGTGACGGATTTCGAGCACTATCGCGTGGATCCGGCGCAACCCTTGGCGCCGGATTTCTTCGTGCCGGACGATACCCCGCCGCCGCGACCCTAAGGCGCGATCTCGGGCCCAAATGGCCCCGGGATTGAGACTGGAATAGCGTGCCTATAATAATGCCGGAGGCACCCAGCCGGGCGCACCCCATACGCGGTCCCTTGCCATGACCTATAAGGCCCCCCTCGCCGACATCACTTTCGCGCTCAAACACGGTGCGTCGCTGACGTCCGCAATCGAGCAAGGCTTGTTCGGCGAGCTCACGCTCGACGACATCGATGCCGTGCTGACCGAAGCCGGACGTTTCGCCGGCGAAGTCATTGCGCCGCTCAATCGCGACGGCGACAAATACGGCACCCCGTTCAAGGACGGCGCCGTCACCACGGCGCCGGGCTGGAAAGAGGCGTACAAGGCGTGGCAGGCGGGCGGCTGGAACGGCCTCGCCGCGCCGCTGGAATGGGGTGGTCAGGCGCTGCCGCAGATCGTCAACGCCGCCTGCACCGAGATGTGGCACTCAGCCTCGATGGCCTTCGCCGACGGTCCGATGCTGACCATGGCGGCAATCGACGCGCTCGATGCGCATGGCAGCACCGAGTTGAAGAAAGCCTATCTGGAAAAACTCGTCTCCGGCGAATGGATGGGCACGATGCAGCTCACCGAGCCGCAGGCCGGCTCCGACGTCGGCGCGCTGCGCACCCGAGCCGAGCGCGCCGGGGACGGCACTTATCGCATCACCGGACAGAAGATATTCATTACCTACGGCGAGCACGATCTCACCGATAACATCATTCATTTCGTGCTGGCGCGGCTGCCCGACGCGCCGGCCGGGACGCGTGGCATTTCGCTGTTTCTCGTGCCCAAATTTATGCTGAAGCCCGACGGTTCGCTCGGCGCCAGAAACGACGTGCGCGCACATTCCGTCGAGCACAAGCTCGGCATTCACGGCTCGCCGACCTGCACCATGATCTTTGGCGATGCCGGCGGCGCCATCGGTTATTTGATCGGGCAGGAGAATGCCGGCATGGCGTGCATGTTCACGATGATGAACCGCGCCCGCCTCGCCGTCGGCCTGCAAGGCGTCGGCATCGCCGAACGCGCGAGGCAGCAGGCGCTCGCTTATGCGCGCGACCGCCGGCAGGGCCGCGAGGCCGGCACCAAACCCGGCGAAATGGCGCCGATCATTGCGCATCCCGATGTGCGGCGCATGCTGCTGACGATGCGGTCGCTCACGCAAGCCGCGCGCGTTATCTGTTACGCCACCGCGATGGCGCTCGATCGCGGCGAACGCAGCAAAGACGAGGCCGCGCGCAAGGCGGCTGAACAACGGGCGTCGCTGCTCACGCCGGTCGCCAAGGCGTTCTCCACCGATATCGGCAACGAAGTCGCTTCGCTCGGCGTGCAGGTGCACGGCGGCATGGGCTTCATCGAAGAGACCGGCGCCGCGCAGCATTTCCGCGACGCGCGGATCGCCGCGATCTATGAAGGCACCAACGGCATCCAGGCGATTGACCTCGTCACTCGCAAATTACCGCTCGCCAATGGCGACGCCGTCGCTTCGCATATCGACGAGTTGCGCGGCATCGTGAAGGAACTCGGCGCCAGCAACGATCCGGGTTTCGGCTGGGCGCCGGTGCGGCTCGGCGACGCGGTCGAGAGCCTGTCGCGCGCCACGAACTGGCTGCTCACCCGCCTCGACAAGGAGCCTGATGCCGCGCTGGTCGGCGCGACACCTTATTTGCGGCTGTTCGCGCTTGCGACCGGCGGCGTTCTCCTCGCCAAGGAAGCGCTCGCGGCCATTCGGCTCGGCGGCGACACGGCGGCGCGCATCGCGGTGACACGGTTTTTCGCCGAGAATTTCGTCGTCCAGGCCGGCGGCCTCGAACGCACCGTGGTCGAATGCGCCGAAGGCGTCATGGGCGCCGATGCGGCGCTCGCGTCGTAACCACCTTCCTTCCGCGGCTTCCGCACCTTAAGTGTAAAATATGTCGACGCTCCTCATTTCCCATCCCGCCTGCCTCGAACACATCGTGCCGCAGGGCCATCCCGAGCGCCCCGACCGGCTGCGCGCCGTCGAGCGGGCGCTGGAGGCGGAAAAATTTCAGGCGCTGGCGCGTGTGGAAGCGCCGCTCGCGTCGCTTGAGACCGTCGCACTCTGCCATCCGATGGACTACATCGTAGCGCTCCGCGACGCGTCGCCCGATGAGGGATTGATCCAGCTCGACGGCGACACCTCGATGTCGCCCGGCACATTCGAGGCCGCCTTGCGGGCCGCCGGCGGCGGAGTGCTGGCCGTCGACGAGGTGCTGGCGAAGAAGGCAAGTAACGCTTTTGTCGCCACCCGGCCGCCCGGCCATCACGCCGAGACGGCGCGGCCGATGGGCTTTTGTCTGTTCGACAATGCCGCCATTGCCGCGCGACATGCGCAAAATCATCACGGCATTGCGCGCGCCGCGATCGTCGATTTCGACGTCCACCACGGCAACGGCTCGCAGGAGATTTTCTGGGGCGACAAAACGGTGATGTATTGCTCGACGCACCAGATGCCGCTGTTTCCGGGCACCGGCACCATCAGCGAAAGCGGCGAATACAATACCGTGGTCAATGCGCCGCTGCGTCCCGGCGACGGCGCCGAGAAATTCAAGGCCGCCTTCGAAGATCGCATCCTGCCGCGGCTCATCGAATACAAGCCGGAACTCATCATCGTCTCGGCGGGCTTCGACGCGCATTACCGCGACCCCCTCGCCAATCTCAATCTGGCCGAGGAGGATTTCGCCTGGGCGACGAAGAAGATCATGGACGTCGCCGATAGCTGCGCCGGCGGTCGGGTCGTGTCGCTGCTCGAAGGCGGCTACGATCTGCAGGCGCTCGGCAATTCGGTTGCGGCCCATGTCACCGCGCTGATGCGCGGATAATGTCACCGCGCTGATGCGTGGATAAACTCGCCGCCTGGATTGCGCGCCGCGCGATCCAGGCGCAAAACACCCCGGATCACGGTCAGGCAGGCGATGGCGCAAAAGAGCAACGACGATATCAAGCAATTGCCGTTCGAGCGGGCGATCGAAGAATTGGAATCGATCGTCAAACGGCTCGAAGAGGGCAAGGTGCCGCTCGAGGAATTGGTGACTATTTACGAGCGCGGCGAGGCGCTCAAGCGCCGCTGCGAGGAACTGTTGCGGCAGGCCGAGGCGCGCGTGGAAAAGATCACGCTCGATGCCGGCGGCAAGCCTACCGGCACGACGCCGCTGGATGTTGAGTGAGATTGGCGCCGGAACCCTTCCTATAGTGGTTCGCGCGTCTACCCCTCACCCGTCGACTTCCCCCTGTAAAATAAGCGTTCTTCCTTGACTTTTTGGAACAAAAAGAGAACAATCCTCCGTTCGGATCAAGGGATATGACAATGACGGATTCGGACACCCGCAGCGCAGACGAACGCAACGCAGACGAACGCAGCGCTTGGCTGCGCCAGCTCGACGAGGAATGCCCGTATCAGGTGGTGCTGCCTCGGCAGCAGCTCTGCGACGACAGCGCGATCTTGGATTTCCTGATCGACCATGTCGGCAACTTCGACATGTATGTCGAAGACGAATATGCGGCTTTCGTGCGCTATTGTTTCGAAGATCCGCTCGACGCCGAGATTTTCCGCGCACGCTTCGAGCCGAAGGCGGATCGCTTCAAGCTCGCGGGATAGGGCCGCACGACGACCCTCCCTTGCATCGCCGCCTTGAACATGATCCGGAAAAGTGGAAACCGGTTTTCCGAAAAGATCATGCTCCACCAAGATGCTAGACCGTCAATTGTGCTCTAGCGTGCCGCGGGCGTCACGGCGAAACGATCGTTGAACGTCGAATTGTCGATGGTGCGCACGACGCTCGCCAGCGGCCGGGAATCGGCCGATGCGCCGCCGAATTGCTTGCCGACCTGTTCGTCGTACTGGGCCAGCGTGGTCACCCGACCTTTGGCTCTCACTTGCACGATCCGGTAACCGTTCGCTTTCAGTTGAACGAGAATATCCGGCAGAGCGAGCGACGTTCCATGCTGGAAGTCATGCATGAGAATGATACCCTTGCCGGTCTTCTTCAGCTTCGTCATCACCGATGCGAGTACCAGATCGGGCTTGTGGATCTTGAAGTCCTGCGAATTGAAGTCGGCGGAAAAAGCGCTGATGTTGCGCGTCCCCAGATACGAAACGAGCTCTGGCGTGTGACGCAGGCCGGGGAAGCGAAAGAACGGCGACTCGGGCTGACCGAGCGCCAGATGCACGGCGCTGAAGCCTTTCTCGATTTCGTCCTGGGCCTGGTCGGCGGGGAGCTTCGCCAGATCGGCATGCGACCAGGTGTGCGAGCCGATCGTGTGCCCTGCCGCTGCGACCAGCTTGAGCAGTTCGGGGTGCCACATCGCGTGCTCGCCGATCGGGAAGAACACGGCCTTGGTGCATTGCGCGGCGAGGGCATTGAGCACGGCGGGCGTATTGCCCGGCCACGGCCCATCGTCGAAGGTCAAGACGACCTCGCCCGGCTGCAGAAAGTCATAGGTCTTGAACTGTTCGGAACCGAAGCCGGGACCGCCGGCGGTGTCGATCTCGACCATGCGAGACACGCCGAGAGCATTTGGATTACCGGGACAGCCGACAGCCGCCGGACCTATCGAACTGGTAATATCTTGAGCCGACGCCGATTGAACACCTGCCGAACCTGCGATGAGCGATGCCGCAAACGCGAACGCACAAATACGCAACACACGCATCGAATGCCTCAGTCTGTTCAGAGAATCCGCAAATCCGCTCTGGCCCACTCAAGCCGCTCAGACCCCGGCGGGCGGCGCATCGTTGCGCGCAACGATTAAGAAATCCTAATCGAAGCTAGCGACGGCAATTTCTTCGGATGCTGCGGCGCAGCCTAGGGCCCTGCAAAGGCTCTCGTCATGCCCGGCCTTGTGCCGGGCATCCACATCTTTGGGCACGGGGATATTGGAGTTCCCGCACCCAGCCCCAAAATATGGGGTCCAAGTCCCTGAACTGGCGGGCGGCAACGCAAGGCTGGCGAGTAACCCGGAAAGCGGCGCGTGCGTCGCTGTTTGACATTAGAATCTGAAAATGCGGACAGCGCGGCGACGCGCGCCGCGCTGTGAAAATCATCGTCGCGACTTGCTGCGCGGCGATTTGCCGATCTCCGGCAGCTTTTGCCGCACCTTGCCGATATCGGCCCAGACATCGGGGGTTTTCGTAAGCTCCGGCAACGTGAATTGATTGCCGCTCTTGGTGCGCGACAAAGCCTCCCACGACACCGGCATGGAGACCGGCGCGCCGGCCCGCGCCCGGGTCGAATAGGCGGCGACGGACGTCGCCTCGCGCGTATTGCGCAAATAATCGATGAAGATTTTGCCGTGGCGCAACGCCTTGGTCATCTTGGCGAGGTAGCGCTCGGGACTGTCCGCGGCCATGGCCGTGGCGATACGCGCGGTAAACGCCTTGGCGGCGTCCCAGTCGGCGCCGGCAATCGGCAGCACCACGTGAATGCCTTTGCCGCCCGAAAGCTTGACAAAGCTTTCCAGCTTCAGCTCGCCCAGCCGATCGCGAATTTCCTTGGCGGCGGCGACGACATCCTTCCAGGCGACGTCTTCGCCCGGATCGAGATCGAAGACGACGCGATCGCAGCTTTCCAGGCTGTCGAGCCGCGAGCCGCGGACATGGATTTCAAGGGCGCCGGACTGGACTAGTTCGATCAGTTCGTCGAGTTTCTCGATCGCAATGACGTCATGCTCCTTCGCCTTGACGACATGGCGCAGCGAAGATTCCTTGATGTTGGAAGCAATATGCTTCTGAAAGAAGCACTCGCCGGCCGTTCCCTCGGGGCAGCGCAGGACCGCAAGCGGTCGGCCGACGACGTGCGGCGCCATCAGATCCCAAATGCGCACGTAATATTCCGCGAGATCCTCCTTAGTGACACCGGCATCGGCCCAATAGACGCGATCGGGATGCGTTAAGCGCACGTGGGCGATTTCGACACTCTTGTTGTTGCTCGGACGCGCCGGCTTTGCAGCAGAACTGCTGGCCGATTTAGCCGATTTACGCACTGGCTGACGTTGCGTCATCGTCATCGCATTGGGCGCCGCAGTCTCGCGCACCACTTCGCGCGCCGGCTTGTCTTCGCGCAGCCCCTTGTAAGAGGCCTGTCGCAGCAAGCCGTCATGCGTAATGCCGCGAAATTCCGCCTCGATCACCACCTGCGGCTTCACCCAAATGACGTCCTTGCGCCGCTCCTCCGGCGGCAGCGCGACCGGCGGCTTTTCGGTGCGCAACGCATCGAGCAGCTTCCACAAATCGCGCGCCGTGGCGCGCGTATAGCCGGTGCCGACGCGCCCGGCATAGCGAAGCTTGCCACGCTCGTGAAATGCCACTGTCAACGCACCGACGGCTTTCGGCATCGCCGCCGAAGGACTGAAGCCGGCGACGACGAATTCCTGCTCATTGTGGCACTTGACCTTGATAAAATTGTTCGAGCGGCCACTGCGATAGGGCGCGTCGCGCAATTTCGACACGATGCCTTCGAGATGCATCTCGCAAGCATGTTTGAAGATCACGGACCCATCCTCGTCGAAATGTTCGACATAGCGGATCAGGCCTTTGCGGCTCTCGCCTTGCAGTAGCCGGTGCAGCGCCGCCTTGCGCGCAACCAACGGCTCTCTGGTCAGATCGCGGCCGTCGAGATACAACAGATCGAACGCGCGATAGATGAAACGGTCGCTGCGGCCGTCTTTCAGATCGGTCTGCAACAGCGAAAAGCTTGAAACGCCTTTGGCATCCTCGACCACAAGCTCGCCGTCGATCAGGGCGGTTTGCGCATCCAGCGCCTTGACCGCCGCCGCAATCGGCTTGAAGCGATGCGTCCAGTCCAATTGCTTGCGCGTCAGGAGTTGCACCTTGCCGTGATCGAGCCGCGCCTCGATGCGGTAGCCATCGAACTTGATTTCGTGCAGCCAGTTTTTTCCGCTCGGCGCATCGTCATGGAGCGTGGCGAGGCTCGGCGGCACGAAGGCCGGCAATCGCGTTCCGGCTTCGCGGGATCGCCGTCCGGTTTTGCGTTCCACCTTGGTTGCGGCAGGTTTGGCGCGCGCACGCTGCTTCTCAGCAGGTTTCTTCGCCGCCTTCGCACGTGCTGCAGGTTTGCTTGCTGGCTTCGCGCGCGACGCCGCCAGCGCCTTTAATTGCGCCTTGAATTCGCGTTGCGATTGCGGCCGGCCGGCCTTTTTCGGCGCGGGGTCGTTCCGGTTGCTGTGCCAGACGCGCTTCCTGCCTTTGCCGGCGGCGATCTCGTCCATCGAGCGGCCGGTGGCGGCCGACAACGGCTCTTCCTCGATAATGTCGGCCTCGCGTCCGCTGCGGGCGTCCTCGTCCTTGGCCTTGATCAGAAGCCAATTCTCATGACGGTCGCCCTTGCGCGGCCGCATGCGCACGAGATGCCAGCGCCCGTGCAGCTTTTCACCATGCAGCGTGAATTCGAGGTGGCCCTTGGCGTAGCCCTTGTGCGGATCGCCCTCAGGCGACCAGGTCCCGCGATCCCAGATCATCACGGTGCCGCCGCCGTATTCGCCCTCCGGAATGGTGCCTTCGAAAGAATTGTATTCGACCGGATGATCCTCGACGTGGACGGCCAAACGCTTGTCGTTAGGGTCGAGACTCGGGCCCCGCGTCACTGCCCAGCTCTTCATCACGCCGTCGAGTTCGAGCCGCAGGTCGTAATGCAACCTGGTCGCGTCGTGCTTTTGAATGACGTAGCGGTTGCCGGCTCCGCGGTCCTTGCGGCCCCGCGGCTCGGAGGTAACATTGAACTTCCGCTTCTTACGATAAGTTTCGAGCCCCACGGTGTAACTCGCTGGCCAAAATACCGGTTTATGCGACCGGTGGTCATTGCCCCATTTCGGTCACATCGCCCCGGCACACCCGCCGCCCCTCATAACCATATCGTCGCATGACGGTCTTGGCTCCCTGGTTAAGGCTTCGAACTGAACCTAGGTCAGCGGGGTTACGTCAAAGGGACATGGTTTGCGGGCGTAACGGGGACTTTGGATAAGGCGTTGGAGACCTTGAGAGTTCCCAATAGGCAGTTCCTCCGAGGCTCTGCCGATTAAATTGCGCTCCCGGCCCATAATAGTGTAAGGACCCTGATAGGGGACGCTAAAATCCGCGTATTCCATTCGTGGGCCCTTGCTGGGACCCCAACGATCGGCGTTAGGCCGAAAAAACACATTCGTCTAAAAGCTAAGGAGCGTAGCGTGACGGTTTTGTCTAAGACCCCATTGCTCGAGCACGTTAAAACCCCAGACGATCTCAGGCGCCTCGAGCCCGGCCAGCTTCGGCAGGTCGCGGACGAATTGCGCCGAGAGACGATCGACGCCGTCGCCGTCACCGGCGGCCATCTCGGCGCCGGCCTCGGCGTGATCGAGCTTACCGTGGCGTTGCATTATGTCTTCAATACGCCGGCCGACCGGCTCATTTGGGACGTCGGCCATCAGGCGTATCCGCACAAGATTTCTCACCGGACGCCGCGATCGCATCCGCACGCTGCGCCAGGGCAAGGGCCTCTCCGGCTTCACCAAGCGCGCCGAGAGCGACTACGATCCGTTCGGGGCCGCCCATTCTTCGACCTCGATCTCTGCCGGCCTCGGCATGGCGGTCGCACGCGACCTCCAGGACAAGCAGAACAATGTCATCGCCGTGATCGGTGACGGCGCGATGTCGGCCGGCATGGCCTACGAGGCCATGAACAATGCCGGCGCTATGAATTCGCGCCTGATCGTGGTGCTCAACGACAACGACATGTCGATTGCCCCGCCGGTCGGCGCGCTGTCGGCGTATCTCGCGCGCCGCGTGTCGGGGCGCGGCTATCACCGCCTGCGCAAGATCGTGCGTCAGGTCGCCAAGGCGATGCCGACCAAGATGCTCGAGCAGCGCGCCATGGCGGTCGAAGAATATGCCCGCGGTCTCGTCACCGGCGGCACGCTGTTTGACGAGCTCGGTTTCTTCTATGTCGGCCCGATCGACGGCCACAATATCGAGCACCTCCTGCCGGTGCTGGAAAACGTGCGCGACGCCAAGAACGGACCGTTCCTGGTTCACGTCGTCACCCAGAAGGGCAAGGGCTATTCGCCGGCGGAAAATTCCGCGGACAAATATCACGGCGTCGTCAAATTCGACGTCGCCACCGGTGCGCAGCAGAAGTCGAAGGGCGGCGCTCCGCAATATACCAAGGTGTTTGCCGAAAGCCTGATCAAGGAAGCGCGCAAGGACGACAAGATCGTCGCCATCACTGCCGCGATGCCGTCCGGCACCGGCATCGATCTGTTCCAGAAAGAGTTTCCCAACCGCACCTTCGATGTCGGCATTGCCGAACAGCACGGCGTCACTTTCGCCGCCGGCCTTGCTACCGAGGGCTTCAAGCCCTTCGCAACGATCTACTCGACGTTCCTTCAGCGCGCCTACGATCAGGTCGTGCACGACGTCGCCATCCAGAAGCTGCCAGTGCGCTTTGCGCTCGATCGCGCCGGCCTCGTCGGCGCCGACGGCCCGACGCATGCGGGTTCTTTCGACGTCGCCTATCTCGGCTGCCTGCCCGGCTTCGTGCTCATGGCGGCAGCCGACGAAGCCGAGCTCGTCCATATGGTGGCGACCGCGGCGGCGATCGACGATCGGCCCTCGGCGCTGCGCTACCCGCGCGGCGAGGGTCTCGGCGTGCCTATGCCTGAAGAAGGCAAGCCGCTCGAGATCGGCAAGGGCCGTATCCTGCGCGAAGGCACCAAGGTTGCACTGTTCTCCTACGGCGCCCGCCTCGGCGAATGCCTCAAGGCCGCCGACGAGCTTGCGACTTACGGCCTGTCGACCACAGTGGCCGATGCGCGCTTCGCCAAGCCGCTCGACGTCGACATGCTGCTGCGGCTTGCCCGCGAGCATGAAGTCCTGCTCACCATCGAGGAAGGCTCGATCGGCGGTTTCGGCACCTATGTGCTGCAGACGCTCGCCGAGCACGGCGTGCTCGATCGCGGCCTCAAAGTCCGTCCGATGGTGCTCCCGGACATCTTCATCGATCAGGACTCGCCGAACGCCATGTACGCCCAGGCCGGCCTCGACGCCAAAGGCATCGTCCGCAAGGCGTTCGAAGCGCTCGGCCAGAATATGCACGGCGAAGTGGTCAAGCTCGCCTAACGGCCGACCGTTCGATATTCTCTCCGTCATGTGCCCGGCCATGTGCCGGGCATGTGCGTTTTAAGAGCCTCCAAACGGCCATAAGCCCTGTCGTACCGGCTGTCGTATAATACGCCCATGACCAACCGAGAACGCGTCGATCGCCTCCTGGTCGCGCGCGGCCTGTTTGAGAGCCGCGCCCGTGCGCAGGCGGCGATTGCCGCCGGTCTGGTGACCGCCGACGGCGTGGCGGTGCGCAAGGCCTCCGACGAGATATCGACCCGTGCCGTCATCGCCGCGACGCCGGAGCACCCCTATGTGTCGCGGGGCGGCGTCAAGCTTGCAGCCGCGCTCGATCATTTCTCCATCGAAGTCAAAGGCCGCATCTGCCTCGACGTCGGCGCTTCGACCGGCGGCTTTACCGAAGTGCTGCTCGCGCGCGGCGCCCGCCACGTCTATGCCGTCGATGTCGGCCAAGGCCAGTTGCATTCCCGCCTGCACGGTCGCAGCGATGTCTTCTCGATCGAGCAAACGGATATCCGGACGCTCGACCCGGCCCGCCTTCCGGAACAGCCGGACTTCGCGACGATCGATGTCAGCTTTATCTCGCTCAAGCTTGTCTTGCCGGCCGTCAGCGAGCTCCTGAAGTCCCGCGCGCAAATTCTGGCGCTGATCAAGCCGCAATTCGAGGCCGATCGCCGGCACAGCAAGAAGGGCATCGTGCGCGACGAGGCGGTTCACAAAATGATTTGCGAAGACACCAGCACGTTCATGACTTCGCTCGGCTGGAGCGTAGGCGGCATTGTACCTTCGGCAATCCTCGGCGGCGACGGCAACCGCGAATTCTTCATCGAGGCTAATCGTGGTTGAACATTGTGATTGAGCATCTCGTCATCGATCGGATCGGCCACCGCGGCGACGGCGTTGCCGACAGCGCCGATGGGCCGATCTTTGTGCCGACAACATTGCCCGGAGAAACCGTCGAGGTCGAGGACGTCACCGGGCACCCCGACCGTCGCCAGCTCATCCGCGTCGAGAGAGAGAGCCCGCAACGTATCGCGCCGATCTGCCCGCATTTCGGCATCTGCGGCGGCTGCGCCATGCAGCATTGGCAGACGGATGCTTACCGTGCCTGGAAGCAGGGCCTCGTCATCGATGCGCTGCGCCAGGCGGGCATCGAGGCGCCGGTCGCCGATCTCATCGACGCCCACGGCGACGGCCGCCGCCGCGTCGTCTTTCATGCCCGCCGCGGCACGCATGACGTGCTCGAGGTCGGCTTCTCGGCGGCGCGCGCCCATCAGGTGATCGCGATCGACCGTTGCCCGGTTCTCGCCAAGAGCCTCGACGGCGCGCTCAAGGCGGCATGGGCCATCGCCGAATTGCTCGACCCGGTCGGCAAGCCACTCGATATCCAGGCGACGGCGACCGATATGGGCCTCGACATTGACGTCCGCGGCTCGGGTCCGCTGACCGCGCCGGTGACGGCGGCGCTCGCCCGCTTGGTCGCCCTGCACAATCTGACGCGGCTTACACGCCACGGCGAACTGATCGTGCAGGCGCGGCCGCCGACAATTCGCATGGGCCGAACGAGCGTCCTGTTGCCGCCGGCCGCCTTTCTGCAGGCGACAGCCGAAGGCGAAACGGCGCTGGCGCGGCTCGTCTTCGACATCTGCGCCGACGCCGGCGGAAAGAAAGGCGTGGCCGATCTGTTTGCCGGCGTGGGCCCCTTCGCGCTGCGGCTTGCCGAACGGACGCGCGTCACCGCATCCGACGACGATGAAGCGGCGCTCGCAGCGCTCAAGCGCGCCAGCAACATATCCGGCCTCAAACCCATCACCACCGAGCGACGCGATCTGTTCAAAAATCCGCTGCTTGCCGCCGAGCTCGGTCGCTTCGACGCCGTGGTATTCGATCCGCCGCGCCAAGGCGCGCAAGCGCAAGCGCGCGAGATTGCGGCAAGCCGCGTTCCCGCCGTCGCCGCGGTGTCCTGCAATCCGGGCACGTTCGCGCGCGACGTGCGGCTCCTGGTCGATGGCGGTTACCGGCTGATCGGGGTCACGCCGATCGATCAGTTCCGCTATTCCGCCCATGTCGAGCTGGTGGCGCGGCTGGAAAAATAGCGCGTACTCCCGGCCCGATTTTCATGATATTGCAGCGTCCTACGAAAGCCTCCGACCACCCGGAATCTCAGCACCAAAGCTCTCAAGCAAAAGGTCTCCGCCCATGGCTAGCGTCCTGTTTTCTCCGATCACGCTGCGCGGTCTTACGCTTCCCAACCGCGTCGTGGTGTCGCCGATGTGCCAGTACAATTCCGACAACGGCTCGGCGAACGACTGGCATCTGATGCATCTCGGCAACATGTCGCTCGGCTGCGCCGGGCTGGTGATGTGCGAGATGACCGACGTCAATCCGCAGGGCCGGATCACGCCGAAATGCGCCGGCATGTGGTCGGACGACAACGAGAAGGCGCTCAAGCGGGTGCACGATTTCTGCCGGACCTACGGCGTCGCCAAGCTCGGCGTGCAGCTGGCGCACGCCGGACGCAAAGGGCCGACCACGCCGCCGGCCGCCGGCGGCAAGCCGATCCTGACCAAAGAGGAAGGCGGCTGGACGCCGGAAGCGCCGTCGGCCCTGCCCTACGATACCGGCTGGCCGATGCCGCATGCCATGACCAAGGACGACATCGAGCGCTGCCTCGGCGAATTCGCCTCGGCCGCCAAGCGCGTCGACCGCATCGGCTATGACGTGATCGAGCTGCACGGCGCGCACGGCTATCTGGCGCATCAATTCCTGTCGCCGCTCTCCAACAAGCGCACCGACGAATATGGCGGCTCGACCGAAAACCGCATGCGTTTTGCGATCGAGATGTATGAGGCGGTGCGCGCGGTATGGCCGGAACAGAAGCCGCTCGGCATGCGCGTCTCCGCCACCGATTGGGTCGACGGCGGCTGGACGCCCGAAGAAACCGTGCTGCTCGCCAAGGAACTGAAGAAGCGCGGCATGGATTACATGGACGTCTCGACCGGCGGACTAGATCCGAAGCAGAAGATTCCGCTGGCGCCCGGCTATCAGGTGCCGTTCGCCGAGAAGGTGAAAAAGGAAAGCGGCATGACGGTCATGACCGTCGGCCTGATCGCCGGCTATCAGCAGGCCGAAGACATCGTGGCGTCTGGCAAAGCTGACATGATCTGTCTCGCCCGCGGCGCCATGTGGGATCCGCGCTGGGCCTGGCACGCCGCCGAGGAACTCGGCGCCGACACGCCTTACGCACCGAAAATGATGGGCTGCCATCCGAAACTGCGGCCGCAATTGTTCCCGAAGCGGGCTGCCGCGACTTGAGTGAAAGAGAGCGCGCGCTTGACCGCGCGCGCTCAATTTCGTGCGTTGTTGCCGATCTTGAGCGCGGCTTCGCTCAGGACACGAAACGGCGCGTCCGGCGATTCCTGCTTCATCAGCGCCAGCCGGTCGATGGCGATCGACGGCTCCACATTCATCCGGCGGAAGCCGTTGAGCAGCACCGCG
This sequence comes from uncultured Alphaproteobacteria bacterium, assembly GCA_963761185.1. Lineage (GTDB taxonomy): Bacteria > Pseudomonadota > Alphaproteobacteria > Rhizobiales > Xanthobacteraceae > BOG-931. The sequence continues at coordinate 100,019 of CAVXFY010000008.1, read as the reverse complement.
ACGATCGCCTTCTTGCGGCGCTGCGGCACCGCACCGGTCAGCGTCATGTGGAAGCGGAATTCGGCAAGCACGTAAGGGTAGCCCCAGCGATCCAGATTCTGAATCTGGCTCTGGCTCAATCCCGAGGCGATGCGGCGCGCGCGCTCCTGCGGCGTGATCGGCGCGCGATAGGCGTCGAAGATCGTCGTGCACGATGCCGCGAGCGCATTGAGAGACTCCTCGACCCGCGACGGCACGATGGCGATAAAGTCCTCCAGCTCCCGCAAGCCCGGCGTGAAGCTGTGCGTCGCATGACCGAGGCTGGCGAAACTGTGCAGCGCATTGCTCAGTTGCCGCTCGGTACATGACGGCGCCAGGCGAAACGGCGCCTTTAGCGTGGCATGAAAACCGTAGCGGCGCGGCGTTGCCGTGAGTTCGTTCCAGTTCACCGCGCCGTCGCCGAATTCGGCGGGAAACGCGACCGTATTGCCGGTGTAAGAATCGTAACCGAGCACCGAACTGCCGTAACGATAGAGTCGCGATTCCGCGGACGGCACGAAATAGATCGCGTAACGCGGACCGTTGTCTGCGGGGGCTTGTGCCACAGGAATCCGCTCTCCCCAACGCGGCCGCCAAGCGCGGTAACTCGCGGTTCCATTATGATTGTTAGATGACAGTCAGGTGACGCCAACAGGTGTGACGCCAATGGGTAACGTGACGGCCCGCGAATCCGCTCACATGATATATAGCCGATCGGGAAGCTCGTTGGGCGAGCCGTCGGGCGGCGCATGCTGCGCCAGGACCCCGCCGCAGCGTTCGATCGCCGCCGTAAAGCCCGCGGCGATGTGGTCCTCGCGCATATGCGCCGTAAGCGCGTCGATCGCAGCCTGCCATTCGCTATTCGGCACTTTGGCGGCAATACCGTCGTCCGCGATGATCCGCGCGTAATGCTCGGCCAGCGACACGAAGATCAGTATACCGGTGCGGTTTTTGGTGCGGCTGATGCCGCGCACCACGAACTGCTCGATCGCGGCGCGATGCGCGCGAGCCCGCTGCACCGGGCGGGGAACGAGCAGAAGCCTTAGCGGCATCCACGAAAAGACCAATCCGGCGACGATGAAGACCGCGAGCTGGATCAGGAAAATCCGCTGCACGCTCCACTGTGTGAAGTCGATCAACGGCCATGGCGTGAACAGCGCTAGCGCCGTCGCCCACAGAATGGGGACATGCACATAGCCCGACGACGAATGCGCCAGCACGCAGACGATCTGGCCGGAGGTCTTCTTCTCCGCCGCGCCGATCGCGGTCGCGACCGCCTCGTAATCTTCCTTGCCGAATTGCATCACCAGCTCCCGGATGCGCCGCCGCCGCCCGATGAACCTCCGCCGCCGGAGAAATCAGAGTCGGACGAACTGCTGCTGGAGGAATTGCTGCTGGAAGAGTTGCTGCGGCTCAAGCCAGAACCCGAAAACCAACCGCTCGCGGGCACGAAGACCGTGCGTCCATGACGCTGAACGTAATGACCAGCCGGCGCCGGATGCCAGTCGCCATAGCGCAGGCCGCAATAGAGGTCGCGAATGCCGACGGCGATCAACCGTATCACAATCATAAGGCCGATGCAGAACGCCATCGGAAAAAACGCCCACAAAATGGACGGATTGTCCTCGCGCACCTCGGGTTGCGGCTGCCATTCCGTCGTGTCGCCTTCGAGCACGCCGATGATGCCGTCAACGCCGTGTTCGATGCCGCCGGAGAAATCGCCGGTCTTGAAGCGCGGAATGATCGCGCTCGAAATGATGACCGACGACAAAGCATCGGTCAGCGTGCCCTCGAGACCATAGCCGACCTCGATGCGCACCTTGTGCTCGCTGGGCGCGACGAGAAGAAGCACGCCGTTGTTCTTCTGCGCCTGACCGAGCTTCCAGCCGCGGAACAGCTGATTGGCATAGGTCTCGATGTCGCTGCCTTCCAGCGAATTGACCGTGGCGACAACGAGTTGGGTGCCCGACTTGTCCTCGAGCCCTTTCGACTCCGCCTCGATATCGCTGCGGACGTCCCCGCTGATGACATTCGCCTGATCGACGACACGGCCGGTCAATGGCGGAAAATCGAAGGCGCAGGCGGATGCCGCGCCAAGGCAGAGCGCGAGCAGAACGCCGGCTATGGCCTGCAACATCCGCATCACCAGCCTCCCGAGGCGCCGCCGCCTCCGGACGAGCCGCCGCCACCGCCGAACCCCCCGCCAAATCCGCCCCCAAAGCCGCCGCCGCTGCCCCAGCTCGATCCACCATAGGGAATAAAGACCGGGCCGCTGCTACGGCGCCCGGTGCCGCTCGAGGGGCCGCCGCCACCGGCATTGTGGATCAGATACCAGCAGATAAAGACGATCAGCAGGAAGAACAGAATCGGAAACAGCTTGTCGAAGTCGTCGGAGGGATCCTCTTGGCGGACATCGATCTTGCGCTGCCAGTCCGACGTGTCGCCGGAGAGCACGCTGATAATGCCGTCGATGCCGCGGCTGATGCCGCCGGAGAAATCGCCGGTCTTGAAGCGTGGAACGATGGCGCTGGAAATGATGACCGACGACAAAGCGTCGGTCAGGGTGCCTTCGAGGCCGTAGCCGACCTCGATGCGAACCTTGTGCTCATTCGGCGCGACGAGAAGAAGCACGCCGTTGTTCTTCTGCGCCTGGCCGAGTTTCCAGCTCCGAAACAGCTCATTGGCGTAGGTCTCGATGTCGCCCCCTTGCAGGGATTTCACGGTGGCGACGACGAGCTGAATGCTCGATTTATCTTCGAGATCTTTCAGCTTCGCTTCGATATCGTTGCGGCTCTCCGGCGTCATGATGTTGGCTTGATCGACCACGCGGCCGGTCAAGGGCGGAAAATCAAGCGCGAAGGCGGCGGCGAGAAGAAGAAAAGACAGCGCGGCGGCGAAGCACAGCGCCATTCCGGTCCGCACCAAGCGCGACGGCGGAATCCATAGCCACGAAGGGTCGCAATTTGCGCTGTCTGAGGTCACGCCTTTGACCCGTGGTTATGGATTCCGGAAGGGCCGCTTCGCGCCTTCCGGAATAGCGAAAAGATCAGAACTTCACTTGTGGCGGCTTGTCGGAGCCTTCGGTCGCGGTGAATTCCGCCATTGGCTGCTCGCCGGAGAACACGGTCTTGGCCCAGATGACGGTCGGGAACGTGCGCAGCGACAGGTTAAAGGCGCGCACCGCGTCGATATAATCGCGCCGCGCTACCGCGATGCGGTTTTCGGTGCCTTCAAGCTGCGACTGCAGCGCCAGGAAGTTGGCGTTGGATTTCAGGTCCGGATAATTCTCCGTCACCGCCAACAGCCGGCCGAGCACGCCGGTCAATTGGTTCTGCGCGTCCTGGAACGCCTTGAGCTTCGCCGGATCGGTCAGATCGGAAGCATCGAGCTTGATCTGCGTCGCCTTGGCGCGCGCCTCGACCACCGCGGTGAGCACGCTTTTTTCCTGCGCGGCATAGCCCTGCACCGTCGCCACCAGATTGGGGATCAGATCGGCGCGGCGCTGGTACTGGTTCTGGACGTCGGCCCAGCGCGCCTTGGCGGTTTCCTGCAGCGTCGGAATAGTATTGTAGCCGCATGCCGACAGCGTCAGGCCGAGGCCGATGACAGCCAGGATTGTGCGGATATTGGTGCGAATATTGCCGAAGAAACTGGGCATGCCGCCCTCCTGATTTGCATTTGACGCACAAACGCAGCAAACCGTTCAACCTTCGACCGGCTCCGTGCCCGCGATCTCGATGCCGAAGCCGGACAATCCGACATAGGTCATGCCACGCGACGAGGTCAGCAGCCGGATCGATTGGACGCCGAGATCCTTGAGGATCTGCGCGCCAAGGCCGACCTCGCGCCACTGCCGCGAGCGCGCTTCGCCGGACGCGGTCTCGTCGCCTTTCGGTATCGAGACCACCGGCACGCCCGCGGTGCCGTCGCGCAGCAATACCAGCACGCCCTTGCCCTCGGCGGCAAAACGCGCCAGCGCTTGATGGATCGGCTTCGCGCCCCCGAACACATCGGAAATGATGTTGGCGCGATGCAGTCGCGTCAGCACGTTCTTACCGTCGCCGATGTCGCCATAGACGAAGGCCATGTGATAGGTCGGGTCGAACGGCGTGAGAAAAGCATAGCCGGTCAGCGTGCCGATCTCGGTCTGCACCGGAAATTCGCCGGCCCGCTCGATCAGCTTGTCGCGCGATTGCCGGTAGGCGATCAGTTCCGAGATCGAGATGCGGTGCAGCTTGTGGCGCTCGGCGAAGACGGCAAGTTCCGGGCCGCGCATCACCGTACCGTCGTCGTTCATCAGTTCCGACAAAACGCCGACGGGCGGCAAACCAGCAAGCCGGCACATGTCGACGCAGGCTTCCGTATGACCCGAGCGCATCAGCACGCCGCCTTCCTTGGCGACCAGCGGAAAGACGTGGCCGGGCCGCACGAAGTCCGACGCGCCGGAATTGCCGTTGGCGAGCGCCCGCACCGTATTGGTCCGCTCTTCGCCGGAAATGCCCGTGGTTAGGCCGTGGCGGACATCGACGGAAACGGTGAAAGCGGTGCCGAGCGGCGCGTCGTTGAGCGCCACCATCGGGTCGAGATGCAGTCGCCGCGCCTCTTCCAGAGAGAGGGGCGCGCAGACGATGCCGGAGGTATGGCGGATAATGAACGCCATCTTCTCCGACGTGCACAGGCTCGCCGCGACAAACAAATCGCCTTCATTTTCGCGGTCGTCGTCGTCGGCGACGATGACGATCTCGCCATGCCCGAAAGCGGCGATGGCGGTGCGAACACGTTCGTGAGCGTCTTCCATTCCTGATCCTTGCCCGGTCTCTGCCCCTTTGCGCGCCCTCAGCGTTCTGGCGGCGCAAACGGCCAAGACGACGTTTCGCCGACCTGGCCGCGTTGACGTAGATAGTGATCCGCGATCACGCACGCCACCATGGCCTCACCGATGGGGACGGCGCGGATTCCGACGCAGGGGTCGTGACGACCGGTGGTGGAAATATCGGTTTCGCGGCCGTAGCGGTCGACGGTGCGGCGCGGATTGAGGATCGACGAGGTCGGCTTGACGGCAAAGCGCGCCACCACCGGCTGGCCGGTGGAAATCCCGCCAAGAATGCCGCCGGCATGGTTGGAAAGAAACAAAAGCTTGCCGTCATTGCCCATGCGCATCTCGTCGCCGTTCTCTTCGCCCGTGAGTTCGGCCGCACCGAAGCCGGCGCCGATCTCCACGCCCTTGACGGCGTTGACGCTCATCAGCGCTCCGGCGAGATCGCCGTCGAGCTTGTTGTAGATCGGCGCGCCGAGCCCCGGCGGCACGCCCTCGGCTATCACCTCGATGACCGCACCGATCGACGAGCCGCTCTTACGCAGCCCGTCGAGATAATCGCCAAGCGTTGCCGCGAGTTTGGCGTCGGGACAGAAGAACGGATTGTTGTCGACCTCGGCCCAGTCCCAACGCGCGCGATCGACGCGGTGCGGACCCATTTGCACGAGCGCCGCACGGACTTTGAGGTCGGGTACGATCTTGCGGGCCACGGCGCCGGCCGCGACACGCATCGCGGTTTCGCGCGCGGACTGTCGGCCGCCACCGCGATAATCGCGCAGGCCATATTTGATGTCGTAGGTGAAGTCGGCGTGGCCGGGCCGGTACTTGTCCTTGATGTCGGAATAGTCCTTCGAGCGCTGATCGATATTGTCGATGAGAAGCGCGATCGGCGTGCCGGTCGTCACTTGCGCACCACTCTGCTCGTCGATGAAGACGCCCGAAAGAATTCTTGACCGCGTCGGGCTCCTGGCGCTGGGTCGTGTAGCGCGACTGGCCGGGCCGGCGGCGGTCGAGATAAGGCTGAATGTCGGATTCGCGGAGCGGAATGCGCGGCGGACAGCCGTCGATCACGCAGCCGATCGCAGGCCCATGGCTCTCGCCGAAGGTGGTGACGCGAAATAAATGGCCGAATGTGTTGAAGGACATGACACGCGCGTGACGAATGCTTGAAAGAACTAAGGTGCGGCTTGGTAGCCCGCGCATCCTATCCGGTCAAATGTGCTTGCGCTGCACGCGGAATTGTTCGCAGATGCGGCAGGAATCGCGCATTTCATTCGCGCTCGCAAAATCCTTTCTGCGATTTTGCCGCAATAATACGCAGGGCCCGACGCGCATTGTTTGAGCCGTTCATGCCGCATTCATCTCGCTGAACGCTGATTAATGAAAACCTGAACATCCGTTAAGCTACGGAAAAATAAAGGTTTTTTGCGATTTATCGATTGCGCTCGCAGTCCCGCTGTGGCAATGTTGTTTTCGGTAAGGGGGCTGAAGCCCAGGGACCGAGATCGAAGATCAACCTGCGTCTGAACCAACCCTGCCGTGGGTTCATCACACAACATCGAGGAAGATCATCATGGCTAGCAAGAAGAAGAAGGCCAAGAAGAAGTCGAAGTAAACTGAATGGCGTGGGCCTCGTATTGGGGCAGCGCCGTCAGTTTCGGATTTCGCGAGATCCTTGTGATCTCGCAAAGCGGCCGGACCAAGGTTCGGCCGCTTTCGTTTTTAGGCAACCTGTTTCCCGATATTTTGTTTGCTCGCCGCTTACGCGTAGCGCGCCATCGTACCATCAGCGAAGACATAGACGACGCCTTGGGCGATCTGCGCGTGCGTCGCTTCCTCTTTCGGCACCAGATCAAAGAGCGCCATCAGCGCGCGCACGCCGCCGCCATGCGCCGCCACGACCGTATCTTCCTTCAATGACGCATACCATTCGCCGACGCGGGCCGTGAGTTCGCGATAGCTCTCGCCGCCGGGCGGGGCAAAATCCCATTTGTCGCGTTCGCGCTCCGCCAGCATGCCGGGCATCCGCGCTTCGATTTCCGGCAGCGTCAGCCCTTCCCATTCGCCGTAGGAAATCTCCAAGAGCCGACTGTCGGTCTCATAGGGGTGCGGCGGCAGGCCGAGCGGCGGGCGTAGAATCTCCATGGTTTCGCGCGCGCGCTGCAGCGGGCTCGACACATAGGCAAAATCGCCGGTGCCGCGATTGTCGCGCGCGAACAGATCGCGCAGCAACTGGCCGCAATCCTTCGCCTGCAATCTGCCGCGCGCGTTGAGCAACGTGTCCAGGCGGCCCTGCAGCCGCTGTTCGGCATTGAAGTCGGTTTCGCCGTGGCGGACGTAATAGACGATCGGCATGCCGATTTCTGCTTCGGCTCGTCCCCGCGAAAGCGGGGATCCAGACTAAGAACTACTGGATTCCCGCTTGCGCGGGAATGAGCGGAGGGTGGGTCACTCTTTACCGACGGCGATGTCTGGCGCGTCCGGATGTTTCATACCCACGATATGGTAGCCGGCATCGACGTGGTGAACTTCGCCGGTAACGCCGCGCGACATGTCGGAGAGCAGATAGGCGCCCGCCTGCCCGACTTCTTCGATGGTGACGTTACGGCGTAACGGTGCGTTGTACTCGTTCCACTTCAAAATGTAACGAAAATCGCCGATGCCGGACGCCGCCAGCGTCTTGATCGGCCCCGACGAAATGGCATTGACGCGGATGTTCTTCACGCCGAGATCGGCGGCGAGATACCACACCGAGGCTTCGAGCGCGGCCTTGGCGACGCCCATGACATTATAATGTGGCATCCATTTTTCCGATCCATAATAGGTCAGCGTCAGCATCGAGCCGCCATTTCCCATGAGTTTCTCAGCGCGCTGCGCGATCGCGGTGAACGAGAAGCAGCTGATCAGCATGGTCTTGGAGAAATTATCGGCCGTCGTGTCGACGTAGCGCCCGTCAAGCTGATCCTTGTCGGAGAAGGCGATGGCGTGAACCAGAAAATCGATTCCGCCCCAAACCGACTGAACGGCGGAGAACACCGCGTCGATGCTTTTGGGCTCGGTGACGTCGCAATCGCCGACCACGATGCCGCCGATCTCCTGAGCCAGCGGCTCCACGCGCTTTTTCAGCGCCTCGCCCTGATAGGTAAATGCCAATTCGGCGCCATGCCCGTGGCACGCTTTGGCAATGCCCCAAGCGAGCGAACGGTGGTTGGCGACCCCCATGACCAGGCCGCGCTTGCCGTGCATGAGGCCGGAGTTTTCTGGCATTTCCGTAAGACCCCGTCCGCCGATTTCCAGCCCCGGCCTCCTATGGCATAGGGTCATTGGACCATCAAGCGCGGCCGGTAACCACCCGCCCTGCCAGCACTAGCGGTTTATACGCGGCCTCGTTAGGACAGGCGCGATACAAACAGCGTCAAAGAGCCTTTGCCAGGCTGAGCCTTGACTTAGCCTTAGACTTAGCCTTGGCCTGGCCTTGGTCGTCCTTTACGGCAAAGCGACCCTGCGGCAGCGCGCCACGGAATACCGGGCCACGCTTGGGGTTTTTTGAATGCGAGCATGTCGGGCAGACGGCACGCGACAAAGCTTAACGTCCCTTAATGGGTGACATGCTTGAGTAGTTTCCGGGAGCAGATCGAGGCGGCAATTCCGGCGCTGCGCCGTTATGCGCGCGCTCTGACGCGCGATGCCGAGACTGCCGACGATATCGTGCAGGACACTTTGGTACGGGCCTTGCGTTCAGAGCATTTGTTTCACGGCGGAGATACACGGGCATGGCTCTATACCATCCTGACCAACCTCAACCGCAATCGACTGCGCAGCCTGTCGCGGCGGCCGGTGTTGACGCCGATCCACGACAACGACGCGGCGACCGCCGGTCCGGACTCCGGCGGCCGCGATATCGGGCGGGCGCTCGACGACCTCGCCGAGGATCAACGCTCGGCGCTACTGCTCGTTGTGCTCGAAGGCCTCACCTATCGCGAGGTCGCCGAGATCCAGGGCGTGCCGATCGGCACGGTGATGTCGCGCCTCGCGCGGGCGCGCACGCAAATTAAGGCCTTTCTTGACGGCGAGCGCCCCGCCCTGCGCCGCGTGAAATGACGAAGAGAGCGAGCGATGATTGATCGAGACCAAATTGTGAGCGAAGACGAGCTCAACGCCTATGTCGATGGCGAGCTGCCGGCAGAACGCCTTGGCGCTGTGGAGGCATGGCTTACGGCTCACCCTGACGATGCGATGAAGGTGGCGGCCTGGCGCCAGCAAGCCGAGCTCATCCGCACCCGCTATGGCGCAGTGATCAACGAAAAGCCGCCGCAGCGGCTCAATGTCGGTCGGCTGACCCGCCGCCGCCATGGAGCGCTGGCGGCCGGCATCGCCGCGACCTTCGCGGCCTTGCTCATCGGCGGAGCCGCCGGCTGGGCCGCACGCGGCGCCGTTGCCGCGAGCCCTTCCGATCTCGTCGTCTTCACCACCGATGCGCTCGATGCCTATCGGCTCTACACCGTCGAGGTTCGCCATCCGGTCGAAGTGTCCGGCGACCAGCAGCCGCACCTTCAGGATTGGCTGTCGAAGCGGGTCGGCTCGCAGTTGCGTCCACCTGACCTCGGCAAACAGGGATTGAAGCTTGTCGGCGGCCGGCTGTTGCCGGGACCGACCGGGGCAACCGCGTTCTTCATGTATGAAGGCGCGTCGGGCGATCGCTTCACGCTCTATTGCGGGCGCACCAGCGATCAGGAAACCGCGTTGCGCTACACCGCGGGCGAGCGCAACGCCGCCTATTATTGGGTCGACGGCAATGTCGCCTATGTGCTCAGCGGACCGGCGCAACAGGACCGGCTGCACGAGATCGCGAAGTCGGCTTACGACCAGATCGATCAGCGCACGCCGCTTTAGAGCGGGGGCGCCCGGAGGTGCGGAACTCGTCCGCACCTCGCTCCATTGTCACAGATCGGAAATATGTAAGATGGGCACGGCCGGCAACGGCGGACTAGTGCGTTTGCCGCGCATTGCCGCGGCCGGGGCTCGACGTCGGAAGCGCGAGGTAACCCATGCCTTCTATGACCATGCCTTTATTGAACATCCCCTCTTTTTCGATCTCATCGCTTCCAAGCACTTGGATCTGGATCGGCATTGTTCTCTGCATCGTCCAGTCCGCCATGTTCTCAGGACTCAATCTCGCGGTTTTCAGCCTCAGCCAGTTGCGCCTTCAGATCGAGGCCGACGGCGGCAATGCCGACGCGGTGCGCGTGCTCGATCTGCGCAGGAATTCCAATCAGATCCTGGCCACCATTATCTGGGGCAATGTCACGACCAACGTCTTGCTGACGCTATTGTCCGATTCCGTATTGGCGGGCATCGCCGGCTTCTTTTTTTCGGCCTTCGCCATCACGATGCTCGGCGAAATCATTCCGCAAGCCTATTTCTCGCGAAACGCGCTGCAGATGACGGCGCGATTTCTGCCGTTTCTCAATTTCTATCGCGTCGTGCTCTTTCCGCTGGCGAAGCCGACGGGGCTCTTGCTCGACTGGTGGCTCGGCGTCGAAGGCATCAGCTATCTGCGGGAGCGCGATGTCCGCACGTTGATCGCGCGCAGCGCTGCGAGCGGCGGCGATATCGGACGGCTGGAAGCGACCGGCGCGCGCAACTTTCTCGATCTCGACGATATTCCGGTGACCGACGAGGGCGAGCCTGTTCACGCGCAAAGCGTCATCAGCCTGCCGCTGGCGAACCACCGATGCATCCTGCCGCATTTCACCCGTTCTCCCGACGATCCGTTCCTGCGGCAGCTCGATGCGTCGGGAAAGAAATGGGTGATCGTCACCAATCCCGACGGCGAGCCGGAATTCGTTCTCGACTTGCACTATTTCCTGCGCGACGCGCTGTTCAATCAGCTTGAGAGCAATCCCGGTATCTATTGGCACCGGCCGATCATCGTTCGCGACATGAAGACTCGGCTCGGCGAGGTCATCGGGCAAATGAAGGTGCTGCCGGAGCGGCCAGGCGATGACGTGATCCACCACGACATCATCCTGGTCTGGGGTGCGCAGCGGCGGATTATTACCGGCTCCGATCTTTTGGGACGTCTGCTGCGGGATATCGCAACCGTGGTCACGCCGTTGCCGCAGCCGCCCAATGCGGCAACACCGGCGGACATGGCCCGCGCCGTGGAAGCAGCGGCGGCGATGGCGCCCAGAGCGTAATCGCTTTAGATTGAATCAGTTGTCGCTCTGGCATCTCGGTGGAGCATGATCTTTTCGGAAAACCGGTTTCCACTTTTCCGGATCATGCTCTAAGGCAATTCAGACCGGGCTCGCGGTCCCGCAAGGCAAAGCCTGACGATAGTCTTTCCGTGAAAACCGTTTCCCGTCACATATCCTTGCGCGGATCGTAGGGCTTTTCGTCCAGCCACTTTTTCATCAGCGCTTCGAGATCAGGATCGCTCTTGTCGGGCAGCGCGATGCGCACTGTAGCGAGAAGGTCGCCATGATTTCCCTTGGCCGGGAAGCCTTTGCCCTTCAGACGGAACGTGCGCCCGCTCGACGTCCACGGTGGGATCGTGATTTCGACCGGCTTGTCGAGCGTCGGCACCCGCACCTTGGTGCCGAGTGCCGCCTCGTAGAGCGTGATCGGCAGATCGAGCCGCACGTCGTTGCCTTCAAGCGTGAACACCGGATGCGGCGCGATCGAGATCGTGATCAGCACGTCGCCGGACCCGGCCTGGCCGGCCATCCCCTGGCCCTTGAGCCTGACCTGCTGCCCCTCGGTGATGCCGGCTGGAATTTTGACGTCGACGTCCTTGCCGGTCGGCAAGCGCAAGCGCTCGGTGACGCCCTTGGCCGCTTCCGGCAGCGTGATCGTCAAAGCCGCGTGCACATCGGCGCCGATGCCGAAATCTTCCTGTTCGAAGGTCGATCCGGCACCGCGCCCGCCGCGTCCGGCGGCGCCAAAGGCTTCTTTGAGAATGTCCTCAAAGCCGGCAAAGCCGCCACCACCCGCGCCGGGGCCGCCACCGCCGCCCCGTCCACGCCGGGTGCTGCGGGTGAAACCCTCAGGACCGAAATTGAAGCTTTCAAAATTCATGTCGGGATTAAAGCCGGCGCCGGCGCCCGGCCTTCCGCCGCCGCCGCCAAAACCTTGGAAGCGCGGCTTGCCCTCGGCATCGATCTCGCCGCGATCAAAGGCCTTACGCTTATCCTCGTCTTCGAGAAGCTCGTGCGCGGCATTGAGCTCAGCAAAGCGCGTCGCCGCCTTGGGATCGTTCTTATTGGCGTCGGGATGCAGCTTTTTGGCGAGCCGCCGGTAGGCGCTCTTGATATCGCTCGGGCTCGCCTTGCGGTCGATACCCAAGACTTCATAGGGATCACGCATCCCCGAAAGACTCCGAATAACCTTTTCGGGCTGGCCCCGCCCGCCCAGTCCGGTTCAATGTGGGCATAAAGTGGCCGTCACGCAATGCAGCAATCACGTGCAACAGCGCAGTCCAACGGACGAATCGGTACATTGCGAGGCGATGATAGCCCGCTCAGCCGCGATTGAGGGGTTTTAGCCGCCGAACCTCCCAGGCTCCGGCCATGGTGCGGCAGGCCGCCCCTTGCAGCCAATCCTGCGAGCCGCCGTGGATATAGCTGGCAAGGAAATCGCGGCACGGCAGGCCCCCTTCGGTGTAGGAGGTAGCAAGCGGCGTGATGTTGCCGCCAGCGCCTGTCTGCGGGTTCTCCCAAGGCACGCTTGCATCCTTGCTGCCACGGGCCAGCGCGTCTGACGCGGCGGCGCGCGCATAGGCGAGGTCGACCTCGGCCCGGGGCGAGACGGCAGAGACTGCCACTGCCGGCGCCGCCGGAGCCGTGATGGAACCGGTTGTCGGCGGATCGCCGTCGTCTTTCGAACCCAGGGAAGACAGCCGGTAGGAACAACCGGAAACGGCAAGCGCACTGAGCACCACCGCCACACACCAAAGCCCATGCCACCGGCCACATAGGCGTAGCGGCGCTGTTCCACTATATAGAAACCGGCGGCACGCTTCCCGATCACCCCACACCCACACTTGGGTACTCCGAGAATGTCCGACGCAGCGCCCATTGAACACCCGGCGTGGTTAACGAGCGGTGACTTCACCGAAGCGGATGAGCCGCTGCGCTTGTTCGCCGCATGGTTTGCCGAAGCCAAGCGCTCCGAGCCGGTCAATCCGGACGCCATGACGCTCTCGACCGTCGATGCAGACGGCATGCCCGATGCCCGCATGGTGCTGATGAAAGGCTTCGATGAGCGCGGCTTCGTGTTCTATACGAACCTCGACAGCATCAAGGGCAAGGAACTCGTCGCGGCGCCAAAGGCCGCGCTGACGTTTTATTGGAAGTCGCTGGAACGGCAGGTGCGGCTGCGCGGCCATGTTGAAGTGGTTTCCAAGGAAGAAGCCGACGCCTATTTCGCCACGCGCTCGCGCATGGCGCAAATCGGCGCCTGGGCGAGCAAGCAATCCGCTGCGCTGGAAAGCCGGCTGGCCTTCGAAAAGACGATCGCGATCCAGACCGCGAAATTCGCCATCGGCACGGTGCCACGCCCGCCACATTGGTCGGGCTTTCGCGTCGTGCCGATCCAGATCGAGTTCTGGCAGGAGCGGCCGTTCCGGCTGCACGACCGCATTGTGTTTGCGCGTGCAAACACGAATACGCCATGGACCAAGACGCGACTTTATCCATAATCGCGAGCAACCAACCCGAGCAAGGAATTTATGCAGACAAGCAACCAGCCGCGACGCACGCTCCTCCTCACCGGAGCCAGCCGCGGCATTGGCCACGCCACGGTGAAGCGCTTCTCCGCTGCTGGCTGGCGCGTTGTCACCTGCTCGCGGCATCCATTCCCGGAAAATTGTCCGTGGGAGGCGGGTCCGGAGGATCACATTCAGGTCGACCTGTCCGATCCGGCCAATACCGAGGCGGCCATCATCGAAACCAAAAACCGGCTCCACGGCGAATTGCACGCGCTTGTCAACAATGCGGCGATCTCGCCGAAAGCCCCGGGCGGCAAGCGCCTCTCCTCGATCGACACCACGATCGAGGACTGGCATCACGTCTTTCAGGTGAACTTCTTTGCCCCGATCATGCTGGCGCGCGGGCTTCTCGACGAGTTGAAGGCCGCCAAGGGCTCGGTGGTCAATGTCACCTCCATCGCCGGCTCGCGCGTGCATCCGTTCGCCGGCGCCGCTTATGCGACGTCGAAAGCGGCGCTCGCGGCGCTGACCCGCGAAATGGCGGCGGATTTCGGCTCGGTCGGCGTCCGCGTCAACGCCATCGCTCCGGGCGAGATCGACACCGCGATGCTGTCGCCGGGGACGGAGAAGATCGTGGAAAATATTCCAATGCACCGGCTCGGCACACCGGACGAAGTGGCGAAGATCATCTATGTGCTATGCACGGACACCTCGTCCTACGTCAACGGCGCCGAGATCCACATCAACGGCGGCCAGCACGTCTGAGCGCGACCCAAGCCGATTATGCCGCGCACCCCCTGGCCGCGAAATAATTCGCCCTCCCCGCGAAACAATTCAGGCTTGACGCGAAACCATTTTCCCCTGCCCGCGCAATTGCCGCGAAACGCCGTGTTGCTAACACAGCGGCCGACGACGCGCGGTTGGCGCGCCAGAGGGAATAAGGGTTTTCGCCATGCAACACGGCCACGCGCTCATAGGAGTTGGATTGACCAAATCGTCGTCGGGCAAAGCCGGCAAGGCCACGTCCGACGAAACGCTGATGAGCTTGATTGCGGCGCACGATAAGGACGCCATGCGTCTCCTGTTCGCCCGCCACAATGTCCGCGTCTTTCGCTTCCTGCTGCGGATCGTCGGCAACGAAGCCACAGCCGAAGAGATCGTGACCGAAGTCTTTCTCGACGTCTGGCGCAATGCCGGCCGCTTCGAGGGCCGCTCCCAGGTGGCGACCTGGATATTGGGTATCGCGCGCTTCAAGGCGCTGTCGGCGCTGCGGCGGCGCACGCTCGACGAGATCGACGACGAGGTCGTCGAGGCGATCGAGGACACCGCCGACACGCCGGAGGTCGCATTTCAAAAAAGGGAGCGCGGTGCGATCTTGCAAGACTGCCTCAAGCAATTGTCGTCCGCACATCGCGAAGTCGTCGATCTCATTTACTATTACGAACAATCGATCGAGGAGGTCGCGCGGATCACGGGCGTACCGGAAAATACGGTGAAGACCCGCGTCTTCCACGCGCGCAAGAAGATCGCCGAACTGATGGCGGCGCGCGGCCTCGACCGCGCGCATCTGTGATCGATTAGGGCTTCACCGGAATAGTCGGCGCCTCAGGGTTGTTTATGCGCATGGAAAATGTAGATTTTCGCAATCTCCCATGTGGTGATGGCAGACAGGGAATGGATTGGGGCCGCCTCATCGTCGTCGACGACGAACCGGATCTCCGCGGCATGATCGCGGAATATCTCAGTAAACACGGCTTTGCCGTCCGCACCGCCGCCGACGGCAACGAACTCGACGTCCATCTGTCCGGCGAGTCCGCCGACCTCCTGATCCTCGACGTCAACATGCCGGGTGAAGACGGGTTTGCCATCGCACGCCGGATACGGGCGCGGAGTGCGCTGCCGATCCTGATGCTGACCGCAGCCGACGACATCGTCGATCGCATCGTTGGCCTCGAGATCGGGGCCGACGATTATCTGACCAAGCCCTTCGATCTGCGCGAGCTGCGCGCGCGTCCGTGCGCTCTTGCGGCGGGCCGCAGCTTCCTTCGCGACGGCTCCCGCAGCACCGCGAGACGCCGCGCGACGAGTTGAAATCGACAGTGCAGTTCGGCCACATAGTGCTCGATCTCGATGCCCATCGGCTCATTGCTGCGGACGGCACCGAGATGGCGCTGACCTCGACCGAATTCGATCTCCTGGAAGCTTTTGCCCGGCATCCGAACCGCGTGCTCAGCCGCGAGCAGCTTCTCGATCTCGCTCACGATCCCGACAGCGACGTGTTCGACCGCAGCATCGACATCCGCATCGCGCGGATCCACCGCAAGGTCGAGCAAGATCCATCGAATCCGCAAACGATCAAAACCGTCCGCGGCGCGGGGTATATGTTCATTCCGGCCAAACCGTGAGCGAAACGCGATCTCCGCCGATGACGATCGATCCGCGGCTGCGCGTCGTGCTCGACGCCATGCCGGCGCGCGTGTCGCTGTTAAATTGCGAACAAATCCACTGCTACGCTAATGTCGAATATGCGCAGCTGGCCGGCCGCCCGGTCAGCGAGATTTTGGGCCGCAGCATCACCGAAATTTTGGGCGCGGCAGCCTATGAATTCGCTGAAGCCGGAAGCGGAGCGCGCCTTGGCCGGGGAAACGGTGCGCTGGGAAGGCTGGATGACGTTTTCGCGCGGCCACCGTCTCGTGCAGCGGGTGTACCTGCCCCATCGGACGGAGCAAGGCGACATCGAGGGCTATTTCGTCTTCGCGCGCGACCTCACCGAATTGAAGAGCGGCGAATGGGTGGTGCCGGATCAGTTCGCCGCCCTGCAGGCGAGCGAAGCCGTCAGCGCCGCGATCACCGCTTCCGCGCTCGATTGCATCATCGCCATCGATGAAGCGGGTCTCGTCATCGAGTTCAACCCGGCCGCCGAGCAGACTTTCGGCTATCGGCGCAGCGAGACCATCGGCAGGCCGATCGGCGAATTGATCGTGCCGCCTGCGCTGCGGCAGCGGCATGCGGATGGTCTCAAGCGCTAACTTCGCACCGGCGAGGACACCGTGCTCGACAAGCGCATCGAGATCGAGGGGATGCGCGCCGACGGCAGCACGTTTCCCGTCGAGCTCGCGATCAAGGAAGTCCGGCTGCCGCATCGCCGGCTGTTCACCTCCTATCTGCGCGACCTGACGGCAGCGCGCGAGGCGCGCGTCGAAATCGAGCGCCAGCGCGAGGCACTGCATCAGAGCGAGAAGCTCGCCGCGCTGGGCTCGCTACTCGCGGGCGTTTTGCACGAATTGAACAATCCGCTGTCGATCCTGATCGGCAATGCGCTAATGCTGCAGAACGAGGCCGAAAGCACGGCGCCGGCGCTTGCCGAACGCGCGCAACGCATCCAGGCAGCAGCCGAACGCTGCGGCCGCATCGTGTGCAGCTTCCTGGCCATGGCCCGGCAGCGCAAGACGCAGCCGCGTGCGGTCGAGGTCGAATTTTTGATCGGCAACGCGTTGCAACTCTTGGCCTACGGCTTGCGCGCCGCGGGCATCGAGATCGTGCAAGACATCGCGCCGGGTTTGCCGCGGGTCGTGTGCGATCCGGACCAAATGACTCAGGTTCTGACCAACCTTTTGGTCAATGCGCAGCAGGCGCTCGAGGGTGAACCGCTGCCGCGGCGCATCAATCTGACCGCGGCGAGCGACGGCAACACTGTCATCATCGAGGTCGCCGACAACGGCCCTGGTATTGCCGCCGATCTGAGGTCGCGGGTGTTCGACCCGTTCTTCACCACCAAGCCGGTCGGCTTCGGCACGGGCATAGGTCTCGCGGTCTCGCGCGGCATCGTCGAAGCCCATGGCGGCGCGCTGACACTCGCGACCTCAGAGCACGGCGCGCATTTTGTCGTGCGGCTGCCGCTGCAGGCGCCCGACCGCAACGCGGCCAACAACGGCGGTTCGCCGGCCTCTGCGCCGGTCCGCAGCGAACGCAGCGCGCTGGTCGTCGACGACGAAACGGAAGTCGGGCAAGTGCTGTCGGAAATGCTCGCCGTTCTCGGCATCCGCTGCGACGTCGTCGGGAGCGGCGAAACGGCGATCGAGCGGCTCAGAGAAAAGACATATGACGTCATTATCAGCGACGTTCGCCTGCCCGGGATAGACGGACCGGCGCTTTATGCCTGGATCGCGCAGCATAAGCCGGAACTTTGCGGCCGCACCGCCTTCGTGACCGGCGATACTTTAGGCCAAGCTTCCGAGCGGTTTCTCGCCGATGCCAAACGGCCGCTTCTGGAAAAGCCGTTCCTCCCCGCCGATGTGCGCCGCCTGATCGACGATTTGCTGCACAAGAACGGCGGCTAGCGTTAACGCGCGACACCGCCTTTAGTCTGAGAGAATCCGGCTTGCCGTCCGGGGGCATTGGGATAGACTTGCCTCTAAGCCGTCGCTCTCAAAGCAAAAGACGGCAATTTCAGGGAGAACATACCAATGAGCAAATCAGATAGGGGTACTGCGTCCACGCGTCAGCGCGCAGTGCTGTTGGCAAGCGCGGCCATCGCCGCATTTGCATTCGTGACGCATGGTTCCGCACAAGCCGCCGATCCCATCAAAATCGGTGTCATTGCCGAGGCGCAGGCCGTCGCCGGCTCGTCGATCCCGCAAGCGGCTCAGCTTGCCGCCGACGAGATCAACGCCCAAGGCGGGGTGAACGGCCGCAAGATTGAGATCATCACTTACGATAATCACTCCTCCGCCGCGGAATCCGTGCGCGCGTTCCAGCGCGCGGCGACCGAGGATCATGTCAATGCGGTGATCGCTAGTTATATCAGCGAAGTCGTGCTCGCGCTTGAACCGTGGACCGGCCGGCTCAAGACAGTGATGGTGACGCCGGGCGCAGCCTCCGACGTCATTACCCAAAACATCGCTAAGGATTACGATAACCTCAAATACACGTTCCACGGTTACTCGACTTCGACCAGCATCGCCGACGCCGCCTGCGATGCGGCGAAGGATCTCCTGGTCGGCCAACTCCACATGAAGTCCGCGGTCGTCATGAGCGAGGATGCCGCGTGGACCACCCCGCTCGACGCTGAATATTTAAATTGCCTGCCCAAGCTCGGGATCAAAGTGCTCGACCACATCCGCGTGTCGCCCGACACGACGGATTTCACTCCGATCTACAACAAGATCGAGGGTGAAAAACCCGACGTGATGATCACCGGTATTTCTCATGTCGGCGTGCAGCCGACGGTGCAGTGGAAACAGCAGGAAGTGCCGATCCCGATGTTCGGCGTTTCCTCGCAAGCGACCAATTCGAGTTTCTGGAACGATACCAATGGCGCGACTGAGGGCGTGTTGTACCAAGCCTTTGCCGGACCGGGCGTCGCGGTGACGCCGAAGACGCTGCCGTTCGTGGCGGCGTTCAACAAGCGCTTCGGCAATAACCCGTCCTATTGCGGTTATACCGCCTATGACGAAGTCTATTATATCGCCGATGCGATCAAGCGGGCCGGCTCGACGGATCCCGACAAGCTCGTCGACGCACTGGAGAAGACCGACTATGTCGGGACGATCGGCCGCGTCCAGTTCAAGGGCAAGGATTCGCCCAATCCGCACGCGCTCAAGATCGGCCCCGACACCATCACCGGTCTGATGCTGCAATGGCAGGACGGCAAGCAGGTCAATCTGTGGCCGGCCAAGGTGGCGAACGGCAAACTGAAGTTCCCGAAGTTCATCAAGGTCGGCTCGGCGAACTGACGAGCGGGACCTGACCTCTCGTTCCCTCCCCGCCCGCCGCAGCGGGCGGGGAGACGTTTGATGTGACGCGTGCAAGCCAGCTTTATAGCCCAGCTTGATAGCCTCCTTGCGTGAGCGTGGTCTGACCGATGCTGTTCTGGCAAATCCTGATCGACGGCTTTGCGATCAGTTCGCTATATGCGCTCGGCGCCACGGGCTTTGCTCTGATTTTCGGCGTCTCCGGCGTCCTCAATCTGTCCCATGGCGCGCTGATGGTCGCGGCCGTCGTCGCGGCCTGGGCGGCGGGCAACGATCTGCATGTCGGCCCCTATGCCGGTGCGACGCTCGGCGTCGGCATCGGCCTTGCCGCCTCGCTGCTCACCTATTTCATCATCGTGCGGCCGCTGCAGCAGACGCGCAAAATCCGCGAGGAAGAAAAAGAGATCTTCATCCTCACCGCGACGCTGCTCTGGGGCATCATGATCCAGGAGCTGATCGCTTATCTCTACACCAACAATGCGAAAACCGTAGCGCCGATCGTCGAACGGCGTCATTTCCATTGTCGGCGTGCGCACGCCGCCAAACGAGATTTTCACCGCCGTCGTATGCTGGCTCGTGATCGGCGTGCTGTGGCTGTTGGTGAACCGCACGCGCGCCGGCAAGGCGGTGCTCGCCGCCTCGATGAATCCGCGCGGCGTGACATTGCTCGGGATCGAACTGTCGCAGGTCTATATCGTGGTCTGGGCGATCTATGGCGTATTGGTCGGCATTGCCGGCGTGTTGCTCGGCATGTTCCTTGGCGTATCGTCCTATAGCGTCGGGCCGCTCACTGCGAGCGCTTTCTCGATCGTGGTCCTCGGCGGCCTCGGCAGCGTCTCGGGGGCGCTGATCGCCGCTTATGTGGTGGGCTATCTCGAAACCATCACCGCCTATCTGATCTCGCCGGCCTATCGCACTATCCCGGCGCTCCTCCTTCTCGTCGCAGTCATGTATGTTCGTCCGCGCGGATTGTTGGGGCGGCGCTAGATGGGTTCGCTCTCCACCACGCGCATCCTTCTGATCGCGCTCGGCGGCGTCGTCTTGGCGTCGTTCCTGCCGCTCGGCGTCTCCGGCTACATCCTGGGCCTTCTCACCATCGCCTACTATTTCGGCGTGTTCGCCATGGCCTGGGATCTGCTCTTCGGCTTCGCCGGCGAAGTGAATTTCGGCCCGACATTTCTGATCGGCACCGGCGCCTATACCGCCGGCATTCTCGACAACCTTTATCAGCCGCCGATCTGGCTCTGCGTCGCCGCCGGCGCGCTCGCCGCAGTCGTCGGCGGCGTTGTGCTGGCGCTGCCGGCGCTGCGCGTGCGCGGGCCCTATTTCGGGCTGACGACGTTGGTCGCGGTTCTGATGCTGCAAAACTTCATCGTGGTCGACGCGAGCCTCACCGGCGGAGAGATCGGCCTCACGGTGCCCGACGTGATCACAATCAGCGACACCAAGAACTACGAGATCGCGCTCTGGTTCATGGCGGTGAGCGGCGCGATCCTGTTCGCGCTGTCGCGCTCGCCGGTCGGCCTTATATTGCAGGCGAGCGGACAGGATGCCGTGCAGGCCGGCGCGCTCGGCTTCAACGTCACCAAGCACAAGCTCGCCGCCTTCATCATCAGCGCGTTCTTTTCCGGCCTCGCCGGCGCGATGCTGGTTTTCTATTTCGGCTCGGCATCGGTCGGCACGCTGGTCGATATCACGGTCGGCGTACAGATTATCATCGCCGCGGTGCTTGGCGGCCGGCGCACCATTCTCGGCGGCGTGCTCGGCGCGGTCTTTCTCATCGCCATGAGCGAGGCGCTGCGCCCGCTCGGCGATCTGTCGAATTTCGTCGTCTTCGCCATGGCGCTTGTCGTCGTGCTGTTGTTTCCGAGCGGCTTCTTCGGACTGCTCACGCGCAGCAAGGAGCCGTCGTGAGCATGACGGAAAGCGCACAACTCGAGGTCTCCGGCCTCACCAAGCGCTTCGGCGGCCTTGTCGCCGTCAAAGACATGGCGCTTCGCGTGCAAGCCGGCAAGATTTTGGGCCTGATCGGCCCGAACGGCTCCGGCAAATCGACGGTGATGAAGCTTATCATGGGGATCGAGCGCCCCAATGCGGGCTCGGTGCGCATCGCCGGCGTCGAAGTCGCCGGCTGGCCGTCGCACAAGATCGCGCGCATGGGCGCCGGCATCGTGTTCCAGCATTCCCGCCCGCTGCATCGCCAGACCGTGCTGGAGAACATCAAGCTCGCGCTGCTGCCGGACAAGCTGACACGGCTGTTCGCCGATCCCCATACCGACGAGCGCGCCCGCGCCATTGCTGCGCGTGTCGGCCTCAGCAGGTGTGCTCGACCGTCGCCC
This sequence comes from uncultured Alphaproteobacteria bacterium, assembly GCA_963761185.1. Classification (GTDB taxonomy): domain Bacteria; phylum Pseudomonadota; class Alphaproteobacteria; order Rhizobiales; family Xanthobacteraceae; genus BOG-931. The sequence goes on along the minus strand of CAVXFY010000008.1, from coordinate 78,383 downwards.
GGCTACCCTGCCGTTTGCCGATCTGCGCAAGATCGAAATCGCCAAGGCGATTGCGCGCGATCCGAAAGTGCTGTTGATCGACGAACCGTTTGCCGGCCTCACCTCGACGGAGACAACCGCTTTCTCCGACCTCATCTGCGAGTTGCGCGACGACGGCCGCGCCATTCTCCTCGTCGATCACAACGTCAAGAGCGTCGCGCGCCTGGTCGACCGCGTGCTCGCGATGTATGTCGGCGAGCGCATCGCCGAAGGCACGGCCGAAGAGGTGATGCGCGACGAAACGGTGCGGCGCGTCTATCTCGGCGGCAGCATGGAAACGGCGGCGCGACCGGAATCTTCGTTCCGCGACCGCACGACGCCGTTCCTCGAAGTCGACAATGTCAGCGTCTTCTACGGCAAGGCGCAGGCGCTGGAGAAGGTGTCGATCCATGTCCATGCCGGCGAATTCGTTTCGGTTGTCGGACTAAACGGCGCCGGCAAGACCACGCTGTTCAACGCAATTTCGGGCCTATTGCCCTATGCCGGCAACATCCGCCGCGAAGGCGCTTCGCTGCGCGGCCAGACCGCGGCGACGATCGCACGTAAGGGCATCGTGCAATGCCCGGAGGGCCGCGAGCTTTTCATCGACATGACGGTGCGCGAAAACCTCGATATGGGCGGCCAGCATCTGACGCCGGCCGAAGGCGCCGAGCAGATCGCCTGGCTGTTCGAACTATTCCCGATCCTCAACGCGCGCCAGGAGCAGGCGGCCGGCACGCTTGTCCGGCGGCGAGCAGCAGATGCTGACCATCGCGCGCGCGCTGATGATGAAACCGAAGCTTTTGATCCTCGACGAGCCGACGCTCGGCCTGGCGCCCGTCATCCTCGAGCAGATTTCCAAGGCGCTGGAAAAATTGCGGCAGACGACCGACATCACCGTGCTGCTCGGCGAGCAGAACGTGACCTTCGCGCTGCCCCACGCCGACCGTGTCTATGTGCTGGAACATGCGCGCATCGTCTGGGAAGGCGAGCCGGCCAAATTCGCGGTGGGAGCCGGCGCGGGCTATTTGTAGCTCAGTGCGCGAACGATGGCGACACCAAGCCCGCGCGCCACGAAATCGAACAGCGATCCGAACTGATTGGTGACGATGCTGTGGTTGAACACGATGCCGCGATCGTTAGCGGCGATGTCGAGCGTGCGACGCAGCCCGGAATTGCTCGGCATCGAAATCATCGGCTCGTCACCAATATCCTTGAGTCCGACAAACGGCGCCGTTGCGAAGCGGTGGCGTTTCGCCATTACGACGTAGCAGGGCTCGTTGACGACAGTATCGGCGACGATGCCTTCGGCCAATCCCAAGGCATTGCCGATGCCGAAATCGGCCACGCCAGAGCGAACGTCCTCCGCAACCGCGCTGGTCAGGCCTTCCCTGATCTGCACGTGCATCTTCGGGTGCTTCTTGCGGAACGCGACCAGAGCCGCGGGCAGTACGCGATGCGACATCGACATCAGGCTCGAAATGATGAGCTGGCCTCGCATCTGACCATCGAGATCGCGCACCCTTTGCGACTACTGCAGGAATTCGCCGAGCAGCCATTCCGACGCCGGAATGAATTCGCGGCCGGCTTCGGTTTGCGACACGCTGCGCGTGCCGCGGGCGAAGAGTTTGACGCCCAAACGCGCCTCGGTCTGCTGGACGATCCGGCTAACGCCGGGCTGCGACATGCGCAAGTAAGACGCCGCCGCGACGAAGCTGCCGAACCGGGCCAAGGTCACGACCGTACGAAGGTGTTTCATCGACAGGTTGGGAACGTCCTGCAGATCGGCCATGGCGCCTCCAATTCATGCGATATTCGCATGAACAATTGTCATTCATTTCAAATTGACATCGAAGCCCGCGACTTGTCAAAGTCGGCGGGACGCGACTGTCGCCGGCGTGAAAGCATCCGCCCTGGCGAACCGCGTCAGCCTTAAACGGCAAAGAGGACCACATGCAACGCGAACGGATCGAAGTGAAAATGTATTCGGACTTCAAAAGTCCCTACGCCTATCTGGCGTTCGATCCGGCCTTCGCGCTCGAGGACAAATATTACATCACGCTGAAATGGAAGCCGTTCCAGTTGCGCTTGAAGGGCAAAGGCCAACGCAGCCAGTATTCCGAATACAAGGTGAAGTATTCCTACATGGACGCGCGGCGCTGGGCCAATATGCGCGGCGGCCTGATGATCCGCGGTCCGTTGAAGATCTTCGATACGACACCCGCTTTGATCGGCGGCCTCTACGCCGAGAAGCACGGCAAGCTCCGCGACTACGGCAACAAGGTCTTCGACCTCTTCTTCAAGCGCGAGCTCGCGGCGGACGAAGCCGACGCCGTCGCGCCGGTGATCGAAAGCATCGGACTTTCCGGCCAAGGCTTTCGCGACTACCTCGCCGGCGACGGCCCCGCCGACTACGAGCGCGCGCAAGAGGACGCGGTGACCGACCAGGTGTTCGGCGTTCCGATGTTTTATTTCGGGAACGAGCCGTTCTGGGGCTACGACCGCATGGGTCTTCTCGCGCACAGGCTCACCGAGGCCAGCCTCAAGCGCGAGCAGCCGCTCAAGCAGGCGGTCTAGGCCGCGCCATGCTGGACCTTTATTTCTGGACCACGCCCAACGGCTACAAGGTCACGATCCTGCTCGAAGAGCTCGGGCTGCCCTACAATATCGTGCCGATTCACATCGGCAAGGGCGAGCAGTTCAATCCCGACTTCTTGAAGATCAGCCCCAACAACAAGATTCCCGCGCTCGTCGATCACGAAGCGCCCGACGGCAAGCCGCTCGCGCTGTTCGAATCCGGCGCCATCATGATGTATCTCGCCGAGAAGGCGGGCTTTCGCTTCATGTCGGCCGATCCGCGCCGGCGCTACGAAGTCGTCGAATGGCTGATGTTCCAGATGGGAGGCATCGGGCCGATGCTTGGGCAGGCCCATCACTTCCGCCGCTACGCCAAAGAACAAATCCCCTACGCCATTGACCGCTATACCAGCGAGGCGACCCGGCTCTATCGCGTGCTCGATCAGCGGCTCGGCGAAACCGAGTATCTCGCCGGCGATTATTCCATTGCCGATATGGCGGTCTATCCCTGGCTGCGGCCGCACAAGTGGCAAGGCCAAGACATCGCGGCGTGGCCGAACCTGCAGCGCTGGTACGGCGCGGTACGCGCGCGGCCCGCGGTGCAGCGCGGCTTGGCCGTGATGGCGGACCGTCTCGACAACAATCGGGAAAAGCCCACGGGCGAGACGTGGGATGTCCTCTTCGGCCGAAAACAATTCGAAACGCACTGACCGCGCGTGCGCCGCGCCCGCAACACGACGGTGATGAGCGATGGCTAACTTGCCGATGCTGAGAGGCTACCGGGTGCTCGATATCGGCCAATTCGTCGCCGCGCCGACCTGCACGCGCATTCTCGCCGAACTGGGCGCCGAGGTCATCAAGCTCGAGCTTGCACCGTTCGGCGACCGCGGCCGCTTTTCCGGCGACAAGCCGCGCGATCCGGAACTGAAGACATCATCGCAAAGCACCTATTTCTTTCAGCACAATCATTCGAAAAAGTCGCTCGCCGTCGATATCAAGCAGGAGCGCGGCCGCGAACTCGTCCATGCGCTGATCCCGAAAGTCGACGTCGTGGTTGAAAATTTCGCTCCCGGCGTCGTGACGCGGATGGGGCTTGGCTACGACAAGCTATCCAGCATCAATCCAAAACTCATCATGTGCTCGATCTCGCTCGCCGGACAATCCGGCCCCTTAAGCGACAAACCTGGCTTCGACTATATGGGCGCGGCCTATGCCGGCATCACCTCTTGCATCGGCGAGACCGACCGTGGGCCCGCGCAATTGCCGATGGCCGTCAGCGACAGCTCAACCGGCGTAACGGCGGCGATGGCGGTGGGTTTTGCGCTGCTGCATCGCGAGCGCACTGGCGAGGGGCAATATATCGATTGTTCGCTGATCGACACTTATTTCAACATGCACGAAGTCAATGTGCCGAAGTCGTCGCTGCGCGGCACGCAATTCCGGCCGCCGCGCATGGGCTCGCTCCATCCCGACGGCGGGCCGACCGGTATCTTCCGTTGCCGCAACGACGAGTTCGTATCGATCATGGTGATGCCGCATCAATGGCCGCTGATGGTCAAGGCCATGAAGATGCCGGAACTAGCCGACGACGTTCGTTTTCGCGACGCCCGCGCCCGGCGCGACAATAACGCGGCGCTCAAGGACGTCATCGAGAATTGGCTTGCCGGGTTCGCAAGCCGCGACGAGGCCATTGCCGCGCTTGAGGCGGAACGCGTCACTTGCGCGCCCGTGCTGACCCTGCACGAAGCCATGACCCATCCGCATCTGCGCGAGCGCGGCACTGTGCGCCGCGTCACCGACCGCGACATCGGCACTTTCGACATTCCGGGGTTGGCAGCGAAGTTCTCGCGCTGGACGCCCGAGACCGCGATCAGGGCGGATCGCCTCGGCGAGCACAACGAGGAAATTTTACGCGACATTTTGGGATTAAATGACACGGACATCCTGGAACTCTATCGTGACAAGACCATCGTTCACGATCCTTTGCTCGAAAGACGCAGCCGAGGCGCTGACAAAGAGCGCGCCGCCGCCATAGATTAGCGGCGTCGAAACGCTGGTCCCAACGCTTCTCGGCGGCCGGCCGAAAACAATTTCAGCACAGGAGACTTCGATGATCCGCAAGGCGAAGGCGGTGTGGCGCGGCACGGGTCGCGCCGGCAATGGCGACCTGACCACCGATTCCGGCGTGCTCGTGCAAACGCCCTACTCCTTCAAAACGCGTTTCGAGAACGAAAAAGGCACCAATCCCGAAGAACTGATCGCCGCCGCGCATGCCGGCTGCTTTACCATGGCGCTGGCGTTCCAGCTGCAGGGCGCAGGCTTCACGCCGACCGAACTCGCGACCGAAGCCGCCATCAGCCTCGATCCGGAAGGCCAGGGCTTTCGCATCACCAAATCGGCGCTGACCTTGCGCGCCACCGTACCGAATCTCGACGAGGCGACATTCAAGAAGCTCGCCGGCGAAGCCGAGAAGAATTGCCCGGTGTCGAAGGTTCTCAACGCCCAGATCACGCTGGACGCGAAACTCGTGTGACGACGCACCTCTTTCGTTTGAGCATGATCTTGTCCGAAAACCGGTATCCACTTTTCGGGATCATGCTCTAACGCAGAAAATCAATCATCGCGGTTTCGGCAAGCACCGCCTCCGGAATGCTGTGCTGCGCGGATCTGGCGCGTTCCTCTGCCGTCTGCGTCGCCTGCAGATAGGCGCCGAGGTGGCGCGCGCGTTCGATGATTTTCCTGTTGTCCGGCAGGCGCGCCGCTTCGAAGCGGCGTAGCGCCGATTCGATATCGTCGCCGTCAAGCGCCTCGGCAAGCGCCGCCGCATCGTCGGACGCCTTCGAAACGCCCGCAGCGACATGCGGTCGCGCCACGAAAGCGGCGTCGCCGACAATGGCGACCCGGCCGAACGCCAGATGCGGACTTTCGAGATCGTAGATCGGCTGCAGGATCGGCTCGGCGATCAAGCGGATGATCTGGCGCATTTGCGGCGCCAACAACCGCTTGGCCGCGGCCCGCATCGCGGCAATCGGCTCGGCGCGAATAAGCGGCGGCGGAATCGAAATCGAATGCGTCACGCCGTTTTTGTCGGTGAGAAGCTGCGGCAGTTCGCTCGCTTCGTCTGCCGGGCGATACCAGACCACATTGTAGCGGCGCTGGCCCTCGCGCAGCTCGTTGTCCGGCCCGGCCACCGGATAGCCGAGACATTGCTCGCCGGGCGGCAGGCAAAACGTCATCAGCATGAAAAGCTCGCGATGGACTGCCGGCGGGAATTCGCTTTCAGACAACAGCGCCCGCCAGGCCACATAGCCGGCATAGAGCGGCGCGATTTTGGGCAGACATTGCTGCCGCACCGTCGAGCGCAACCCGTCGGCGCCGATGAGCACGTCGGCCCGCATCGAGCTGCCGTCGTTGAAGTGGGCAATAACCTCGTCCGCACCTTGCGAGAACGCCTTCAACCCACGCGCGCGATGATAGCGCTCCGGCGGGAAAGCATGACGAAGGATACGATAGACCCGTTCCCAGGCCGTGAGAATTTGCGGGCAATGGCGGGTCGCGGTGACGTGGCCATCCCGGTCGAAGATCTTCCGCGTCGTGACGGCGACGCCGAGGTCGCTGGTATTGAGATCAAGCGCCTTGAGCCGCGCGATCAGTTCGGATTGGGCGACGATGCCGGCGCCGCGTCCGGCCAGCTCATCCTCGGCGCGCTCGCAAATATCGGCGTCCCATCCCCGGCGCATCAACATGATGCCGGCTAACAGCCCGCTCATCGAGCCGCCGATCACGAGCGCCCGGCGTTTCCCCACCATTGAAGAATCCTACTGTTTCCCGGCAATTACGACTATTTCCTAAGCCGGAAAGGTTTTCTATATTGTGCTCAGAATTTCTCGGGGGAATGCCAACCTTTTGGAGGAACTATGGCCCTGACCATGTTGGACAAGACGAGCGACCGCGCCGACAAGTCGGCTTGGCCGCCAGCAATCGCCGCGGAATTCGAGCGCGAGCGGCAGAACGCGAATGGCTGTGTCGGCTCGACATTGCTGTCCGAGAGCGAAAAGGTTCGGGTCTGGATCATCCGGCTCGCGCCGGGCGAGCGGATCGGCTTTCATCGCCACGTGCTCGATTATTTCTGGACCGCGGTTTCCGGCGGCCGCGGCCGCCAGCACATTCACGACGGCACCACCGTCGAATACACCTATGTGCCCGGCGAAACCCGCCACGAGACTTATGGCCCCGGCGAGTTCAAGGTCCATGACCTGGAGAATCTCGGCGACAAGGAAATGGTGTTCATGACCATCGAATTTCTCAACAGCGCCAATAAGCCGCTCGCCATTCCCGACAGAGTTCGCGCTGCGGCGTGATATAGGCTACTGACGATGCCCCGCGACTGCGGGGCATCTGGTGTTCCGGGCCACGGGGAAAGCCTCGCAAGAGGTGGAATGGCCCAAAATGACTTAGGCCCGCGGGGGCCGGTGGCCCAAAAAAGGTTACTTGGTCATCCGCCGCTACGGATGATGACTAAAATAAAGTGTAGCCAGAGGGGGAAAGCCGGCGCGCAGGCGTGCGGCTCTGTAACCGAGTAATGATTTTTTCGTTCGATCTGCTCATCAATGCCATCGTCTCCGGTATCCTGATCGGCGGCTTCTATGCCGCGGTGACGTCGGGCGTGTCGTTGTCATTCGGCATCCTCGACATCGTCAATATCGCCCATCCTGCCTTCATCATTCTCGGCTCCTACGTCGCCTATATCGCCAATGCGACGTTTGGGATCGACCCCATTCTCGCCGCGATCATCGCGATCCCGCTGTTCTACGTGCTCGGCGCCGCGATCTATCAGATCTATTACGTCGCGTTCGAAAAACGCGGCCAGGAATTGCTGCGCGGGCTCGCCTTCTTTTTCGGCCTGCTGTTCATCACCGAAGTGACGCTGGTTCTGTATTTCGGCGTCGACTACCGCTACGTCGACGCGCGCTATATCGGCCCGAGCCTGCATTTCGGCTATCTCGACCTGCCGCTGCGCTTGCTCGTTCCGTGTCTGGTTTCGCTCCTGCTGATCGCGGTGCTGCAATTGATCCTCACCCGCACCTTCATCGGCCGCGCCATCATGGCGGTGGCGCAGGATCAGCTGGCGCTGCGGCTGATGGCGGTGGATCCGGTGCGCATCAAACGCATCGCATTCGGCATTTCGATCGCGACGGCCTCGCTCGCCGGCGCGTTTCTGATCATCATCCAACCGGTCGAACCGTCGGTCGGCCGCGAATATATCGGCCGCGTCTTTGCCATCTGCGTGCTGGGCGGCATGGGCAGCCTGCCCGGGACGGTGATCGCGGCAATGCTGCTTGGTATCGTCGAAAGCTTCACCGCGACATTCTACGGCCCATCCTGGGCGCCGGCGGTGTCGTTCGGATTCTTGTTGCTGACGCTGGCGGTCAGGCCGGCCGGCCTGTTGGGGCGCTGAACCGTGCGTACGCCGCTCTTCCTTCTCATGTGGCTCGCCATCGCCGCCGTGGTGTTCGGCGGCGCGATGGCATCCGGCAACGATTACGTGTTCTTCGCCGGTTATGTCGTGCTGCAATATGTCGTGCTGTCGACGGCCTGGAATATTCTCGGCGGCTATTGCGGCTATGTGAATTTCGGCTCGGCGGCGTTCTTCGCGCTTGGCGCCTATTCGACGGTGGCTATCTACAAGTTCATCACCGAAAATGAGTTTTACAGACTTCCGATCCCGATTCTCATGCTGATCGGCGGCGCGGTTTCGGGTCTGGTCGGTTTCGGCATGGGCTATTTGACGCTGCGACTGCGCGGCGCCTTCTTTGCCATCGCGACGCTCGCGCTCGCCGTCGTGTTGCAAACGCTGATCGTCAACTGGGACTTCGTCGGCGGATCGCGCGGCGCCTATATCATACGTCCCGAGGAATTCTGGCCGATCGGGCCCTATATCAGATATTTGTTTCTGATGATGCTGCTCCTCGCAGTGGCGGCGATCACTATCGCGCGGCTGATCGAGCACTCCCGCCTCGGCTACGGCTTCGCCACCATCCGCGACGACGAATTGGCCGCCGAGGCGTCCGGCGTGCCGACGCTGAAGCTCAAGCTGATCGCGACGACGATTTCCGGCGCGCTGATGGGCATGGCCGGCGCGCCGTTCCCCTATTACATCGGCTATCTGCAACCCGCGTCTACTTTCGGGCTGGATTACGCCGTGAATTCCATCGCCATGCCGCTGATCGGCGGCACGACAAGCTGGATCGGGCCGCTGGTCGGCGCCATCCTCCTCGGCTCGCTGCAGCAAATCGCGACGGTCACGATCTCGTCCGCGGTCAATCTCTTGATCGTCGGCTGCCTTCTCGTCGGTTTCGTCATCGTGGCGCCGAACGGCATCGTCGGACTGGTTCACAAATATTTCCAGCGCAAGCCCGATGAATTCGTCGGCCGCCGCCACGTCGAGACGGAATCCCCGGAGACCGTTCCGTGAGCGAAGCACTCCTGGCGATCGATAATCTCAGCAAGCGCTTCGGCGGCTTCGTTGCGCTGGACAATATTTCGCTGTCGATCCCGGCCGGTGAGCGCCTCGGCCTGATCGGACCGAACGGTTCCGGCAAATCGACGCTGGTCAATTGCATCTGCGGCACGCTGCATAATGAACAGGGCTCGGTGCATTTCGACGGCAAGAAGCTCGATGGGCTCGACGCGCATCGGCGCACCCATCTCGGCCTGGCGCGCAGTTTTCAGCTGCCGCGGCCGTTTGCCAGCATGAATCTCACCGACAATATCCGCATCCCGCTCCTCTACACCGTGGGCGCGCGCGGCATTCATCTGTCGCAGCATGCGATCGAGGAGCGCTGCGCGACGCTCTTGTACGAAGTTGGCCTCGAAGCGAAGGCGCGGCATATGCCGCGCGACCTGACGCAAGTCGAGATGCGCAAGCTCGAATTGGCCCGCGCCATGGCGGCGGAGCCAAAGCTCCTGATCGCCGACGAAGCGATGGCCGGCCTCACCCATTCCGAGGTCGAGGACATTTTGACATTGCTCGTTCGTTTGAATGACAACGGCGTCACCGTCATCCTGATCGAGCACATTATGAGCGCGGTAATGAGCTTCTCGCGCCGCCTGGTCGTGCTGGTCTCCGGCAAGAAGATCGCCGACGGCAAGCCCGAGGACGTGATGCGCGACCCGGAAGTGGAGAGAGCTTATCTTGGCCAATAGCCTGACCATCAGCGGAATTCACGCCGCCTACGGCGCGGTGCGCGTGATCGACGACGTGTCGCTCAAGGTCGGCGGCGGCGAAACCGTGGCGCTGCTCGGTACCAACGGCAACGGCAAGTCGACGCTGATGAAATGTATCATGGGCATCGTGCAGCCGCGCCAGGGCTCGATCATCGCCGAAATCGACGGCATCAATCACGATCTGGTCGGCCGCACCACCGAGGAAATCGTCGACCTCGGCATTGCGCTGGTACCGGAGGGCCGGCGGCTGTTTCCGCTGTTGACGGTTGAAGAAAACCTTCTGCTCGGCGCCTACCGTCAGACGGCGCGCCGCGAGCTCGCGCGCAATCTCGCCGTCTGTTACGAGACGTTTCCGCGTCTTGCCGAGCGCCGCAAACAGCGTGCCGGCAGCATGTCGGGCGGCGAGCAGCAGATGCTGGCGCTCGGCCGCGCCGTGATGCTGGCGCCGAAAATTCTTCTGGTCGACGAGCCGTCGGTCGGGCTCGCCCCGATCCTCGTCAGCCGCACCATCGACGCCATCAATGAGATGAAGCAGCGCTATTCGCTCACCGTGTTGATGGCCGAACAGAACTTCACTCAGGCGATCCGCATCGCCGACCGCGGCTATGTCATCGTCCACGGCAAGATCGCCTTCGAAGGCCGCTCGGCAGACGAGCTCAACAACAACGATCTAATCAAGAAATTTTACCTGGGTCTCTAGCGGCTATTCGGCCGTCAGGCGCGCTTCGACACTTCCGTCATACTCGAAGGCAGGCTCCGCCAGCGCCGAATTGCGCGATCTCGCACACGCCTGCTAAGTCGTCCCATGCTGAACGGAATGATGTTCTACATCGCCGGCGTGTTCGTGGTTGCGGGAGTGGTCAAGGGCGCGACCGGACTCGGGCTGCCGACCGTGTCGATGGGGTTGCTCGCCATCGTCATGACGCCGCTGCAGGCTGCGGCCCTCGTCGTCCTGCCGACGTTTCTCACCAATATCTGGCAGCTGGTCGCGGGCCCGTCCCTGAAACCGATCGTTCTTCGGCTTTGGCCGATGATGGCCGCTCTATGCCTCGGCACATGGGCCGGCGCCGGATTGATGACCGGAGCACATTCCCGCTACGGCACTGTATTCCTCGGCGCGACTCTCCTGGTTTATGCGCTCACTGCTCTCGCCTCGCTCCACGTCGCGGTGGAGAAGGCCCATGAGCCGTGGCTCGGGCCGATCGTCGGCGCCGTGACTGGCATCATCACCGCGGCAACCGGCGTGTTCATGATTCCCTCCGTACCTTATCTGCAGGCGATCGGGTTCGAGAAGGAAGAGCTTGTTCAGGCGCTCGGCCTGACGTTTACGGTCTCGACGGTGGCGCTCACAATCAATCTCGCGCTCGCGGGCGCGCTCAAGATCGCGCTCGCCGGTCCGACGCTGGCTGCGCTGGCGATGGCCGGCTTGGGCACGTGGGCCGGACAAGAGCTTCGGCTGCGCCTGGCGCCGGAAACCTTCCGCCGCTGGTTCCTGATCGGCCTGGCGCTGCTCGGCGCCTATTTGGCGGCGGAGGCGCTGATCTGACTTTGAGCGCGATCACCGCACCGGAAAGTCGAAATAGGTGTCCGGAAACGGCTCCGGCGTCAGCGTGAAGTGCCACCATTCCTTGGCGTAGTTGCGAAAGCCGCGACGGCGCATCGCGGCGACAAGCAGCATGCGGTCGGCGTGCTGCTCGGGCGTGACGGTCGCATCGTCGGTCCACGATCGCGGGCTGAAGAAGTCGAAATGGGTGCCCATGTCGAGCTCGCTGCCGTCCGCGCGGGCAAGCGTCATGTCGATCGTCGAGCCGCGCGAATGGCCGGAATGGGAAGCGATATAACCGTCGCGAAACAGCGTTCGCTTGTCGACATTCGGATAAAACTCCGCCCGCGCTACCTGATCGTTGATGTCGCGCGCCCAGCGGACGAAATTCGCCACCGCCCGCGTCGGCCGGTAGCAGTCAAACGCCTTGATGACGAGGCCGCGCGGCGCGAGATCGCGCGCGACGTTGGCGAGGGCCTCGGCGGCCTGCCGCGTCAGCAGGCAGTGCTGCGCCTGGTAGCCGTCGATCAGTCGCCCGGTGAAATTGTGCGCCGTCGCATAACGCATCTCGGCGATCAGTCCCGGCACGACCGTCGCGGCATCGACGAATGCCGCCGGCCGCTCTGGCACCACGTCTTGGGCAACCGCCGCTTGCGCGCCGAAAGCCGCCACCAGCGCGACAGAACGGGCAAACGAAGACTTCAGCATTTCAGCACGGACCGGCATTGACTTCGACGGTGACGTGACAAAGGCCGGCAACGCCTTCGAGACGCTGCTTGTAAACTGCCGGCGCCTGCGGCGTTTCGGAAACCACCGACGCCATCACCGCAATGTGTCCCGGCCCAACCTGCCAGACGTGCAAATCGCACAGGCGGTCGCCGTTGATCTCCATGCGCGACCTTATCCGCCCGGTCAGGCCGGAATCGGGAACGGCGTCGAGAAGCACACGGCCTGCGGCGCGAAGCAGGCTGAAGGACCAACTTGCGATCACGACCGAGCCGACCAGTCCCACCAGCGGATCGATGAACGTCCAGCCGAACTTCCAGGCGACGCATAATCCGCCGATGGTCAAAATCGACATCAAAGCATCGGCCACCACATGGATATAAGCCGCGCGCAGATTGATGTCGTGGTGAACCGCGCCAGAGTGAGCATCGTGGTCATGGTCATGGTCATCGGAGTGATCGTGGTTATGGGCGTGATTGTGGTCATGCGCGTCGTCATGAGCATGCGAGTGGCCGGCGCCAACACCCTGCGCAAGACCATGCGCATGACCGTGCGCGTGGTCATGCTCGTCGCGCAGCAGCCACGCACTCGCAAAATTGACGCACAGCCCGAGCGCCGCGATCGGGATAGCCTCCCGGAAATGAATGACGACGGGGCTCGTCAACCGCATGATCGATTCATAGGCGATACCGAGGGCGACCATTCCCAGAATGATGGCGCTCGAGAAGGCGGCCAGTTCGCCGAACTTGCCGGTGCCGAGCGAAAAACGCTGATCGTTGGCGTGACGGCGCGCGAACAGATAGGCAAATCCGGCGATTGCCAGGGCCACGACATGCGTCCCCATGTGCCAGCCGTCGGCAACAAGCGCGATCGAGCCGAACAACGTGCCGCCAACGATCTCGGCGACCATCATGAACGCAGTCAAAGCCACGACGCTCCACGTGCGCCGCTCGTGCGTGGCATGATGCTCGCCGAGGAAAGCGTGATCGTGCGTCCACTGATCGACCGAATGTGAATGTGTTGATGGTGATTGCATGAGCCGTTCTTGCCTGAATTTTGCGTCTTATTCCGATGACAAAGCAGCGAAATTTCGCCCGTGCCGCTAGTCTAGCATCTGCCGCGAAAAGTCGCACAATCCGTCTAAATCTGCATATATTTATTGCTCGCCGCGGCCGCACTTCCCGGCGATATTTACCAGAACTGTCGAAACCGGGAGTCGAAATCTGGATCGTGAAATGAAAGTTGAATACTGACTGAATCTCCGTTGGGCGGCGCCCGTGGGACGCGGGCGTAATCGCCAATGTCGGCACGGCCGCGCGTTGGGTTCTTCGAGCTAACATGGCGCGCTCCATTGTCGCGACTGTGCAACGCAAGGGTGGTGTGGGAAAAACCACCATTGCCGTTTGCTTGTCCGGCGAACTCTACCCCGCGGCAAACACGTAACCCTGATCGATGCCGATCCGCAGCAATCGTCCTTGCATTGGGCGGCACCCCGGCAGTTGCCATTTGCGGTTCGCGACGTTCCTTTCGACGCGCAGCGTCCGGCACGTTGGATCAAAACGATCGTCGCCCCTTGCCATGACGATTTCACGATCGTCGATACCGCGACTACGGAAGAGGCGCCCCACGCGGCAGTCCTGTCGTCGCGGCTGATCCTGCTGCCCTGTACCCCGTCGGGTATCGATATCGAGGCGACAATCGACGCACTCTATTTCGTCAACTGCATCCCGGGTGCAAAATCGGCTGCATGTCGACGCGCTGCTGGTCCCCAACCGAGTTGACATGCGCACGCTCGAAGGGCGGCAGTTCCTGGAGGTCTTGCAGCGGCTCGGCGAGGATGTCGCCCCCGTTCTCGGCAACCGGACATCTTTCGTGCGGGCATTTACGTCCGGCCATGCGGTCAACCAATACGCCCGCGGAAGTGCTGCCGACGCGGAGGTGAAAGCGCTTGCCGATGCCGTCGAACGCCGCCTCCGCACGGCGCATAAGACGGCCAAAGCGAGCTAACATCGGTTTGACGACCTTGGCGCGGCTATTGGCAGGCCGATACCCACTGCCCTTCGAGCATATCCAGCGAGTCGATCGTTTGCCCTCCTATGGCGGCCTGGGTATGCACCGTTGCGGTGTAGTGACGCGCGCTGTCGAAATTGAAGGCACCGGTCAGCTCCACGTTGAGCTGGCCTTTGCAGACGAGGTGCCAGTTCAGCCGCGCGCCGTCGAGCGTACGCTCAATCGGAGCACATTCCGAATTGATCATGCGCGCGACCGGCGAGAATGTCGTCGCGAGGTCCCGTGTTTCGTCGGCGGTGAGGCATTTCGCCGATTCGTGCGGCGGGCTGACCACGCCTTCGGATTTGGTTTGGACGGTGATTTTCCAAACGCCCGGCTCGATGCCGTCGGCCAAGGCCGGCGCCGCCCCGGCAAACAGCGCGACCAGGACAAAGGTCCCCATAACGGCGATCCCCGTCACGCAAATACGCGCAAACGTCATTCCCCATCACCTTTCCGGCGCGACTTCGCAACTGCGTGGCCGCCGTTAACCGGGCAGTAACCATAAACCCGGCAGATTTTGCCCAGGAGGCGTAACACGTGGGCGTAGCTGATTGGCGTAACCCTTTCCACCTTGCTCTTCGGGGCCAGCCTTGGACGCAGGCGCAGGTCCAATTCTCCACGCGAGCGGCATTTCTGCCGCAACACACAGCTTTGAATCACGTGACCGCAGACGGGGCGGATCAACCGGCATGACCGACGCAACTTCGGCGGAGAGCGGGGACACCGCGTTATCCCGGCTCGCCGACCTCGGCACAATGCTGCGGCGCGGCGATATCGGGCTTGCGCTCGGCATCTTGACGATCCTCGTGATCCTCATCCTACCGCTGCCGCCGGTGTTGCTCGACTTCGCGCTGGCGATTTCGATCACCTTCTCCGTACTGATTCTGATGACGTCGCTATTCATTCACACGCCGCTCGAATTCTCGGCGTTTCCGACCGTGCTTCTGATCTCGACCATGCTGCGGCTGTCGCTCAATCTCGCGTCGACCCGGCTGATCCTGGCGCACGGCCACGAAGGCACCGCCGCCGCCGGTCACGTCATCGAGGCGTTCGGCCATTTCGTGATGGGCGGCAATTTTGTCATCGGCATCATCGTTTTCACGATCCTGGTGATCGTGAATTTCGTGGTCATCACCAAGGGCTCCGGCCGCATCGCCGAAGTGGCCGCCCGCTTCCATTTGGACGGCATGCCCGGCAAGCAGATGGCGATCGACGCCGATCTCAATGCCGGCCTGATCGACGACAAGGAAGCGCGGCGGCGGCGCAAGAACCTCGAAGACGAATCCGGCTTCTTCGGCGCCATGGACGGCGCCTCCAAGTTCGTCCGCGGCGACGCCATCGCCGGCCTGCTCGTCGTCATGATCAATGTCATCGGCGGCATGATCATCGGCATCGTGCAGGAAGGCCTGAGCTTCGCCGAAGCCGGCCACACTTATACCCTCCTCACCGTCGGCGACGGCCTGGTGACACAGGTCCCGGCACTGATCGTTTCGACCGCCGCCGGCCTCCTGGTGTCGAAAGCCGGCGTCAGCGGCGCCGCCGACAAGGCGCTCCTCGGTCAGTTGTCGGGCTACCCCAAGGCGCTCGGCATGTCGGGCGGCGTCATGCTGGTCATGGCACTCCTGCCGGGTATTCCGATGATCCCCTTCCTGGCGCTCGGCGGCGGCGCCACCGCGCTGGCCTATATGATCGATCGCCGCAGCAAACAGGCCGTCGTTGCCGAAACCAAGAAGACCGAAGCCGAGAAAGCGGCGCCCGCCGACGAGCCGATCGCGCAATCGCTCAAGATCGACGAACTGAAGATCGAGCTCGGCTATGCGCTCTTGCCGCTGGTCAATGCGCCGGACGGCACCGATCGGTTGACCGAGCAAATCAAGGCGTTGCGCCGGTCGCTGGCGATCGAAATGGGCTTCGTCATGCCCTCCGTGCGCATCCTCGACAATATGCAGCTCGACGCCAACACCTATGTCATCAAGATCAAGGAGGTCGAGGCCGGCAGCGGCAGGGTCTGGCACGGCCAGTTCATGGTCATGGACCCGACCGGCAATCAGGTGACGCTGCCGGGCACGCATACGACCGAACCGACCTTCGGGCTGCCCGCCACCTGGATCGATCCGTCGTTGAAGGAGGAAGCTTCGGTCAGGGGCCTGACCGTCGTCGATGCAGCGACCGTGCTCGCCACGCATCTGACCGAACTGATCAAGGCCAATATGTCGGAATTGCTCTCCTACGGCGAGGTCCAGAAACTGCTCAAGGAGCTGCCGAAAGAGCAAAGCGAGTTGATGAAGGACATTGTGCCGAGCCAGATCACCGTTTCGGGAATCCAGCGCGTGCTGCAGATTCTACTCGCCGAGCGCGTCTCGATCCGCGACCTCTCGACCATTCTCGAAGGCATTGCCGACGGCCTTGCGGCAACGCGCAACACCACGATGCTGGCCGAACATGTGCGCGCGCGGCTGGCGCGCCAGCTCTGCGCCCAGCATCTTACCATGGACGGCACGCTGCCGATCATCGCGCTGACGGCGAAATGGGAGCAGGCCTTCGCGGAATCGATCGTCGGTCAGGGCGACGACCGCAGCCTTGCCATGCAGCCCTCCAAGCTAACCGAATTCATCAATCTGGTGCGCGAGAAATTCGAGCAGGCGGCGCGCGAGGGCGAGGCGCCAGTGCTGGTCACCTCGCCCGCCATCCGGCCGTTCGTGCGCGGCATCATCGAGCGCTTCCGCGCTCAAACCAGCGTACTGGCGCAGTCCGAAATCCACCCGCGGGCGCGGCTGAAGACCGTCGGCAGCATCTGATGGAGCATGATCTTTTCGGAAAACCGGTTTCCACCTTTCGGGATCATAAGCGCTACGGCGCGACCGAAAGGCCGACGACGTGATGCTTTTCGATCAGGCGCGCCACCAGTCCTGAGCGATTGGCCTCGGCGACAAAGTCGCGCAAAAACGCGGCACCGGCGGTATTGGTCTTGTTGGTGCCGATCGCCTGCTGCACTGCGGTGAAGTTGCCGGGAAGGATTTTGGTCCCCGGCACCTTCCTCACGTCCTCCAGCAAAGCCGGCCGCAAGCTCGCCAGGGCGTCGAGTTTTTCGGCGACGAACTGATTGATCGGTCCGTCCGCGGTGTCAGACCGCAGCACAGTGGCGTGTTTGATATTGCGTTCGAGCCACAGATCGTAAGCCGTGCCGCGCTTGACCGCGATGCGCGCTCCCGCCCGGTCGACGTCGGCGGCGGTCTTGAACGGCGAATTCGCTGGCACGAGATAGGTCGCTTCGATCTCGCAATAAGCCGCGGTGAATTCGATCTTTTCCGCCCGCGCCGGTTCGGCGCCGATGAGGCCGATATCCCAGGCATTCGTCCCCGCGGCGTCGGCCAAGGCCGAAGGCTTTTCGTATTTGACGTAAACGACCGGCACGCCGAGCCGTTTTGCAATCTCAGCGGCCATATCGGGCGAGACGCCGGCGGGATCGCCGGACGGGCTCCGCCCGGTGACCAGGAGCATATTGCTCATATTGATGCCGGCGCGGAGGACTCCGGTTGGCGCGAGTTCTGAAACAACACGTTCGGATGCGAACTGGCTCACGGCTTTTAATCCTCAAGGTTTTTTGCGAAGCGGGATTTGTTGTTTCTGGTCCTTCCGGCGCGGCACCCGGAACCTAACCGCGGATCAACCGTTATCACGTCAGTTCAAGCTTCCGTGAAGCCGCGTTTTTGTGTCGGGGATCACACCCCAATTCTCCCAGTTGAGAGAAGTTAATTTCAAGTCCAGGTGAACCCTTTTGCCCGGCTGCCCCGACTAAAAAGTAGAAACGGGAGGTGGCAATGAACCATTCGATGTACAGCGCCGACCGCGCGACCCATTTGAAGATCGTCGTGATCGGCCTTGTTTGCGCGACCGTCGTCGCGGTGGTTGGTATTTTCGCCAATGTCGGCTCAAGCCTGGATCTCGGCACTGCGGCGCTGGTCAAGGCCGGCGAACCCACCACGCTCAGCGGACAGGTCCCAACCGTCCGGTAGTCTGTTACTTCCTCCGATATTTGAAGGGCCCGCGCCGAGCGCGGGCTCTAAACTCGTTTTTGAAGCGCCCTAGCCCGCCGATCCCGGCAGCGACTCGACCATCCGTCCCTTGAACAGGATGGGCCCCGTCGGCACGCCGGCTGTGGAGCCGCCCGCCGGCTCGAGCGAGATAGCGTAGCTCGCCGTTTTGATCGTATCGGCATCGAAACTCGCCGGGATGGCCCGAGCGGTGAACTCGTCGGCGCCAACAACGCCGAGCGAGCGCGGCGTCGGATATTTGTTCGAGATCAGCCAAAGCTCATAGCTGCGGCCGGGCTCTGGCGCCGCGGAAACACGGCGCACGGTGAGCATGCGGCTTTGCGGATCGACCGAAACCAAGAATGCCGGGGTGGTCGGATCCTGTTGCAGCACAGCGACCAGGCGCGACGGCGGCGGCGCCACTTGCGCGGTCACCGCGGGAGGCGCTGGCCGGCTTACCGGGATCAGGCCCGGCGCGAACTGGGAAACCGCGACATAGACCGCAAGCAGCGCCGCGATCGCGCTCATCGCGACCGTGATCCGACGCCAGCGCCGTACGCCGCGTGCAAGAACGATCACATCGGCGCTACGTTCGGCCCTTGGCGGCGAGAGCGGCGTGAACGGCTCGGGCACCGGACCTCTTCCTGAGTCTCTGCCTCCGGAATCTCGGCCTCCCAACTCTCGGCTCAAGTCCTGCAATACGACCGCTTTGAGGCTCGCTTCAAAATCCTCTTCGAGCAGGAGATCCGGTGCCTTTGTCGAATTGGCGCTCTTCGCCGTGTCCGATTCGGGCGGCAGCAGGCTCGACGCCAGCGTCTCCGAAGGCTCATCCAAGTCCCGCGGCACTTCTGGCAGCGGCTCAGCCAGGAGATCTTCCAATGACTGGGACGCGGTCGGCGGCGGAGTCTCTTCAGGTTCTTCGGGTTCTTCCGCAGCCGCCTCGGCGGTGGGGCTCTCAGGCGCCGGCTCGGCGGTCAGTTCGGGAGCCGTTTGCGGCGACGTCGCCTCGAGCGGCGGGAACGAGAATTCTTCCTCGTCCGTCAGGCGCGGTTCGGGGCGCGCAACTTCGGGACTTACTTCCGGACCGATGACTTCGGTTTTGATCTTGTCCCAGACTTCGGGCGGCGGCTCGACCGCTTCGACCATGACGTTAAGCTCGCCGAGCCGGCGCTCCCAAACCCGCACGATTTCGGCAAAACCCGGATCGATGGCGAGCAGCGCCTCGGCCTGGTCGCGCTCGTCCGCGGACAGCGTCCCCAGAACATATTCGGCGGCAAGCGCATCCCTGTCGTCGTCGTACATAGCTACCTCAAGCGCGCTTTAAGATCGTCATCGTGGCCCCATACACTCGCGAATTTCGAGCAGACTGCGGCGGAGCCACGTCTTGATCGTGTTCACCGGAATGTCGAGCTTTTCCGCAAGCTGATCGCGACTCCAGCCGCTGTAATAGGCAAGCAGCACGATGCGCTGCTTTTCCGGGTCAAGCTTGCCGAGGCAGGACAACAGCCGCTTGAGTTCTTCCGTCATCTCACGCCGCGCCAGCGGCGCCGGCGTTTCGGCCGCAACCTCCAGCGCTTCGGGCTCCTCCTCGATCGAGAGATCGCCGCGCTTGCGCACGATGTCGATGGCCCGGTTGCGCGCGATCGCCACCATCCATGTGATCGGGCTTCCGACCTGCGGGTCGAACTGGTCAGCCATCTTCCAAACCTTGAGATAGGTCTCCTGCATGACCTCGTCGGCTAATGCCGGTCGACCCAAGATACGGAGCAGGACCCCGTAAAGTTTCGCGCGGGTGGCGGAATAAAGGCGCTCGAACGCGGCCTCGTCGCCTTTGGCGACGGCGCCGAGTAGCCAGACGAGCTCCGTCTGCATCAACATAATTGCCCCAGCCATCGCAGAGCTGACCCCCCACAGGCCTTGCCCCGGATGATTATCGCCGCTGAGGCCCGGTTTCGTCGAGAGCGAAACGAGGGGTGAAGCGCAGGAACCGACGGTAATAGCGTCGCATTTTGAGACAGGTCGGGCCGTCCCATACGCCGAAATCCCGCCGCGAACGCAATAAGCCTCGGATCGAGGGCTCGACCCGCGGCGGGCAACTGATCAGTTCGAAGCGATAGGCTTACGCGGGAGCGGTACCGCGCACGCGCAACAGTGCGATGCTGTCGAGCTCGGCTTGCTCGGCGGCTTCTTCCGCCTCGCGCTCGCGCATCTGGTCGCGTTCGTCGAGCAGTTCGACTTTCTTCAGCTCGTCGAACGCCTCGCCGAGCGCAGATTTCGCATCGTCGAGCTGAATACGCAGTTCGTCGGCCGAGCGCTTGAGATTTTCGCGCCGAGCGATCGCCGCCTTGGCATAGGTCGGATAGGCAAAATGGCCGGGATCGTGGATTCCGGCCCGGTCCTGCTCGACCTTGATCTCGCGCTCGAGATCGCCACCCATGCGCTCGAACTCGGCGATCATGGTTTCGATCTGCGCCACTTTGCGCCGCTTCTCGTCGACCTGAAACTTCTTCAGGCGAATAAGCGTCTCACGGGACTTCATCGACTACATACTCCCCCGAAGCCACGGGACCGTACGCCGCCCAAAACCGGTCGAGCGGCGCCCCCGAAGGCTCGGATCGTGGCATGATAACGTTAGCGTTCGGTTTCCGCGCTCGCCACGATTTGCGCTAACCTCTGATATCCTTCGGCCAAGCTCGTTGCTTCTTCCTTACCTTGGCGCAGGAAGTCCTCGAGCGGCTTGTGCAGGCGGATGGCCTCATCGACATCGGCGCTGGTTCCCGCCCGATAGGCCCCGAGCCGGATGAGCTCCTCCATATCCGCATAGGTCGCCATGACCTGGCGGGCCTTGGTCAGGGCCGGCAGGTAGGCCGGATCGGCCGCCCGCGGCATGGTGCGGGAGATCGATTTCAGCACGTTGATAGCCGGATAGCGCCCGCGCTCGGCGATGGCGCGCTCCATGACGATATGGCCGTCGAGAATGCCGCGTACGGCGTCGGCGATCGGCTCATTGTGGTCGTCACCATCGACCAGCACCGTGAAAATGCCGGTAATGGTGCCCTGCTCCGTGCCCGGCCCGGCCCGTTCCAGGAGCCGCGGCAGTTCGGTGAACACGGTCGGTGTATAGCCTTTCGCGGTCGGCGGCTCACCGGCCGAGAGCCCGATTTCGCGCTGCGCCATGGCAAAGCGGGTCACCGAGTCCATGAGCACCAGGACGTCCTTGCCCTCGTCGCGGAAATATTCGGCGATGGCGAGCGTCACGTGCGCGGCCTGGCGGCGCATCAGAGCCGGCTCGTCGGAGGTGGAAACCACCACCACCGAGCGGGCCAAACCAGCCTCGCCAAGGTCGTCCTGGAGGAACTCCTGCACCTCGCGGCCGCGTTCGCCGACCAGCCCGATGACCGTGACGTCGGCCGCCACGTTGCGCGCCAGCATCGACAACAGCACGGATTTGCCGACGCCGGAGCCGGAGAAAATGCCCATGCGCTGGCCGCGGCAGCAGGTAATGAAGGTGTTCAGCGCCCGCACGCCGAGATCGAGCGGCCCGCCGACCCGACGCCGGGCATGCGCCAGGGGCGGCGTATTGCGGAAGGAATAGGGCGACGGCCCGAACAGCAGCGCGCCCTTGCCGTCGATCGGCTCCCCGAGCGCATTGACCACGCGGCCGAGCCAGCCGGCGGACGGCCGTACCGCGCCGGCAACCGAGGTGACCAGCGCCCGGCAGCCGCGCCGCACCCCTTCAAGGAGCGCGAACGGCATGAGCAGCGCGTTGTTGTTGGAGAAGCCGACCACCTCGCAGGGGATGTTCTTGCCCGGCGTTTCGATCACCACCCTGGCGCCGACCGACATCGCATGCAGCGGCCCAGCCACTTCGACCATCAGCCCGCGCACGCCAACGACGCGGCCATAGATCTCGATGCCGTCAAGTTCATTAATTTGTTCGGCAAGCGCCTTCATGGCCGGGCTCGGAACCTCCCCAGATTACCATTTCGGTCACACCACCACGAATATCGGCATGTTCGGGCAAGAATGGTTACTTCCCGCGCCGGTTTATTAATCGCTTGTTTACCCGGGACGTTAATCATTGCGCAGTCGTCCTTAGGGGCAAGGCAGGCTCTCCAGCCAGAACGGATGGGCGAGTCGGATGAATCGGTTAGCGCCAAGACCTAATTTGGAACATGAACACCGCCGTGGCGAAAAACTCACTGTCACGCAACATCTTAAGGCGATTCGCGAGAATTTGCCCACGGAATGCTTGCGCGGGAGAATCAGGTTTTGTTAACCATAGCGCCGTTAGTGTCCCGAATCAGTTTGTGAAAGGCGTTTTCCAGGGGCCGCCGCTGCGGCGCCGACCTTGAGCCTGCGCGGCGAGGAAGGGGACTGGCATGCGCGTATTGCTAATTGAAGACGATAGCGCCACTGCGCAATCGATCGAGCTGATGCTCAAGTCCGAGAGCTTCAACGTCTACACGACGGATCTCGGCGAAGAAGGCATCGATCTCGGCAAGATCTATGACTACGACATCATCCTGCTCGATCTGAACCTGCCGGACATGTCGGGCTTCGAAGTGCTTCGCAGCCTTCGGGTGTCGAAGGTCAAGACGCCGATCCTGATCCTTTCGGGCCTCGCCGGCATCGAGGATAAGGTTCGGGGTCTGGGTTTCGGCGCCGACGATTACATGACCAAGCCCTTCCACAAGGACGAGCTCGTGGCGCGCATCCACGCCATCGTGCGCCGCTCCAAGGGTCATGCTCAATCGGTCATTCAGACCGGCGATCTGGTCGTCAATCTCGATACCAAGACGGTTGAGGTCAACGGCGCCCGCGTCCACCTGACCGGCAAGGAGTACCAGATGCTGGAACTCCTCAGCCTGCGCAAAGGCACGACGCTGACCAAGGAAATGTTCCTCAATCACCTCTATGGCGGCATGGACGAGCCGGAGCTGAAGATCATCGACGTCTTTATCTGCAAGCTCCGCAAGAAGCTTGCCAATGCCTCGAACGGCAAGAACTACATCGAAACGGTGTGGGGCCGCGGTTATGTGCTGCGCGAGCCGAGCGAGGACGAGGCCAAAATCCCGGCTTAAAGCTCCCGGCCTAAGGCTCCCCGTGAGCCTAGAATTAAAGACCCCGGCCAGTGGCCGGGGTTTTTTGTTCGGCAGCAGCGACGACGCTTATCGTCCGCCGCGGATCGCGATCAGACGCGGCGGCAATGTCGCGCCGCCGACAGCGGACGGCCGCGGCGGGTTGCAGTTCGGCGCATAAAGCCCGCGCCGATCGACCACCATTTTGAAACGATCGGTCAGACCGACCACGGTTTCGGCGGCGCCAAGGACAAGATAGCCGTCGGGCGCGGTGACACGGGCGATGCGGTTGAGCACGTCGGTCTTGGTCTCGGCATCGAAATAGATCAGCACATTGCGGCAGAACACGAGATCGAACGTGCCGAGCTGGGAGAAATCGGTGAGCAGGTTGAGCTGCCGGTAGCGCACCATGGCGCGAAGCTCGGGCGCGATTTGCCAGAATTCGCCGGACCGCGTGAAATGCTTGACCAGAAGCTGGATCGGCAGCCCGCGCTGCACCTCGAACTGGCTGTAGATGCCCTGCCGCGCCTTTTCCAGCACCTCGCCGGAAATATCGGTCGCCAGCAACTCGATACGCCAGCCCGGAATGTCGCGCTCGATATCCTTCAGGCACATCGCCAGTGAATAGGGTTCCTGGCCGGTCGAGGACGCCGCGCACCAGATACGGATGGAGCGCGCCGGCCGGCGCGCCTCGATCAGCGCCGGCATGATCGTCGTGCGGAAGTGCTCGAACGGCGCCTTGTCGCGAAAGAAGAACGACTCGTTGGTCGTCATGGCTTCGACGACGGTGGTCATCAAAACGGGATCGTGAGCGCCCCGCATCAGGCCGACCAATTCGCCGAGCGTCGTGAGACCGGCCTTACGTGCGACCGGGAGGAGCCTGCTCTCGACCAGATATTGCTTGTCGGCCGACAGCACGAGGCCGGAGCGCTCCTTCAGGCATTTGCGCAGGAAATCGTAATCATGCGGAGTCACGAGCGATCCCCCGAAAACAGGCGGATAATCTTCGGCGCGATCTGATCGAGCGGCAGCACGGCCGAGCACAATCCGGCCTGGGCCACCGAGCGGGGCATGCCCCAGACCACGCTGGTCGCCTCGTCTTGTGCGATGACGCAGCCGCCGGCCGTCACAATATCGGTCGCGCCATGCGTCCCGTCCGCGCCCATCCCGGTGAGAACGAGCGCGAGAGCCGCGGGGCCCCACGCCGCGGCTGCCGAACTGAACAGGGCATCGACCGCGGGCTTGCAGAAATTGATCGGCTCGTCGTCGCCGATAACGATCCTGATGCCGCCGGCATCGCGCGTCACCCGCATATGGCGGCCGCCCGGCGCAACATATATGCCGCCGGCCAAAACCGGCTCGCCGTCCTCGGCCTCATGCGCGCCGCGACCGCCGACGCGCGACAAATGTTCGGCCATGACCGTCGTGAAGGTGGGCGGCATGTGCTGGGTAATCAGGACCGGCGCCCGGTCGATGGCCGCGGGCAGCTTTTCGATCAGCGCGCTCAGCGCCTGCGGACCGCCGGTCGAGGAGCCGATCAAAAGCGCGCGTGGCGGCGTCAACGCGAAGGGCCGTAAATGGATCGGCTCGTGATCGTGACCGTGAGCATGCTCGTGCGACGCGCTCTTGTGGACCCGCGGCGCGGGATGCGGTGCGCCATGCGGGGCGGAGACGGGCTCGGCCGTCGGCACCAGCGCGGGCGCCTGGACGCGCGCCGATGGGCGGCGCCGATGCCCGAGCGCGCGAACCTTCTCCAAGAGTTCGCGGCGGAACGAAACCGAGGTCGTGACTTCGCGGGTGCTCTCGGGTTTCGGGATATAGTCGGCCGCGCCCAATGCCAGCGCGCGCAAGCTGATCTCGGCGCTGCGACGCGTGAAGGTCGAAACCATGATGACGGCGAGATCGCGCTTCTTCTGCAACAACAGCGGCAGCGCCGAAATGCCGTCGAGATCCGGCATTTCGATATCGAGCATGACGACGTCGGCGTCGTTCTTCTCGAACCAGGCGACCGCCTCTCGCCCGGTCGGCAGCGATGCGACGACATGCAAGTCGGGCTCGGCGTCGATCCAGCGCGCCAAGAGGCTGCGCACGACGACGGCATCGTCGACCACCATCACGCGGACTTTTTTGTCGCTCTGCGGTGCGGGTGTCGCGCCGTGATGACCGGTGACGAGAACGGTACTCATGCTATTGAAACTTTCCGTGCTCGAACTTCAGCAACGCCATACACCAGGGACGAAATGCGGGCTTAGATCAGCCCGACTTCCTGAAACTTGGCTTCGACAATGTCCTTGTCGAACGGTTTCATGATGTATTCGTTGGCGCCGGCGTGCAGCGCGCGGGCGATATGCGCGACATCGTTCTCGGTGGTGCAGAACACCACTTTTGGCTTGTCGCCGCCGGGTAACCGGCGCAGCACCCGGAGGAAATCATAGCCATCCATCTTCGGCATGTTCCAGTCGAGCAGGATCGCGTCCGGCAATTGCGTCTTGCAGGTCTCGATCGCCTCTTCGCCGTTCTCGGCTTCCGAAATCTGGAAGTCGAGGCCTTCGAGGATGCGCCGCGCTACCTTGCGGATGACGCTGGAGTCGTCGACAACCAAGCACGTTTTCATTTTGTCCTCACTCTCCCCGATGCGGGGCGAAGCTCTTGTGATTTCCACTTTCGGTCCTAGCAAATTGCATTCACGATCAAGCCGCCGCAGCCTCGGCGCTGAAATCGAGCACTCGGTCGACGTCGAGCACGACGAGAAGCTGCCCGTCGAGCCGGAATACGCCGTCCGACACCCGCGCCAGCTTGCGGTCGAGATTGATGGGATTCGGTTCAAGCTCGGATTCCGGCAGCTTGAGCACTTCACCCACCAAATCGACCAGAAGACCGAACGATTCCGCGCCGCGTTCGATACCGATCGCCATCGGGGGTTTTTTCGGCGTCGCCGCGTCCGTGCTCGAGTCCAAATCGAGCCGGTTGCTCAGATGAATTGCCGTCACGATCCGGCCACGCAGATTGAGCACGCCTGCGATCTCCGGCCCGGCAAGCGGCACGCGCGTGATCTGCGAGGGCTTGAAGACGTCCTGCACGCGCCCGATCGGCAGACCGAACAGCTGGCCTGATGTGGTGAAGGTAACGAACTCGCTGAGCTTGGCGTTGTCGTTCATCGGGTCACGCTGCCTCATGGACATCGGCGCTTTGTTCCTTGATCGCGGCGATCAATCCGGTCCGATCGAACTTGGCGACAAAATCGTGGAAGCCGACGGCGCGGCCGCGCTCGATCGCTTCGCTCGAAACCATGGCGGACAAGGCGATGATCGGCAGATCCGCGCCGCCCGGCATGCCGCGCACGGCTTCGGCGAGCGCAAAGCCGTCCATGACCGGCATTTCGATATCGGTGACGACGAGATCGAACCGGCCGCCCGAATTCAGTTGATCGAGCGCTTCGGCGGCCGATCCGACGGCCGTGACGTGATAGCCGGCGGCCTTCACCAGCGGCGCGAGCATATCGCGGAAGAACGCTGAATTGTCGACCAGCAGCACGGTGCGGGCCGGCTGTCCCGCTGCGCTGTCGCGGCGGCGGAACCAGTCTTCGAACGCTTGCGGCAGGAAATGACCGACGTCGATGATCTCTGTCGTATTGCCTTTGATTACCGCATAACCGAGAACTCCGGGACGGTTGCCGGCCACTTCGATTTCCAGCTTGTCCTCGACGATGTCGACGATCTCGTCGACCGCAAGCCCCATCGAACGGCCGTGATCGGAGAACACCAGGATCGGCTGGGCGCCTTCCTTCTTCAGGCCGGTCTCGTCGTCGATGCGCAACAACGGCATCAATTGCTCGCGATATTGCACGAGGCAACGGCCGTCGGAGATTTCGATGCGGCGGCAATCGATTTCCTCGAGCCGGGTGACGAGCGACAGCGGCACCGCCTTCGACCGCTGCGAGCCGGCACGGAACACCAAAAGCGAGATCGTATCTTCGCTCGCGGCATCGGCATCTTCCGTCAGCGCATTCGCTTCGGCCTGGACCTGCGCGGCGCGGCCGAGCGCCTGCGCGACGCCGTTCGGATCGAGGATCATGATAACCGAGCCGTCGCCGAGGATCGTGGTGCCGGAAAACACCGGAATGTGTCGCAGCTTCGACGACATCGGCTTGATGACGATTTCTTCGGTGTGAAACACGCCGTCGACCACGGTGCCGAATATCTGGTTGCCGACTTGCGTGACCACGACAAAACCTTCGTCGCCGCCGCCGTCGCCGAGCCGCAGGATGTCCTTGAGATAGAGCAGCGGCAACAGCGCATTGCGCAGCCGCAGCACCGGTGTGTCCTTGATGCGCTCGATACGGTGTTCGCCGCCGCCGCCGGCGCGGACCAATTCAAGCACCGAGAGCTGCGGAATGGCGAAACGTTCGCCGCCGGCTTCGACGATCAGCGCCGAGACGATCGCGAGCGTCAGCGGAATCTTGATGGTGAAGGTCGTGCCCACACCGGGAACCGATTTCAGCTCGACGGTGCCGCCGATCTGCTCGATATTGTTGCGCACCACATCCATGCCGACGCCACGGCCGGAAATGCTGGTGATTTCGCTCGCGGTGGAAAAGCCCGGCGCGAAAATGAAATTGCAGATTTCGGCGTCGGACTTGGCCGCAAGATCGGCTTCGGTCGCCAGCCCGAGATCGAGCGCCTTGGCCCTAATGCGCGCGGTGTTCAGCCCGCGGCCGTCGTCGGCGATCTCGATGATGATGTGGCCGCCCTGATGGCAGGCGCTGAGCCGGATCGTGCCGCTCTGCGGCTTGCCTGAGGCGGCGCGCTCGGCTGAGCGCTCGATGCCGTGATCGGCGCAATTACGCACGAGATGCGTGAGCGGGTCCTTGACCAGTTCGAGCACCTGGCGGTCGAGCTCGGTGTCGGCGCCCTGCATTTCAAGTTCGATGGTCTTGCCGAGTTCGGTCGATAGGTCGCGAACGATGCGGGGCAGTTTCTGCCACGCATTGCCGATCGGCTGCATCCGCGTCTTCATCACGCCTTCCTGCAGTTCGGCGGTGACGTTCGAAAGCCGCTGCAACGGCACTTTGAAGTCGGAATCCTCGTGCCGGCGCACGATTTCGAGAAGCTGATTGCGCGTCAGCACGAGTTCCGAAACCGTGGTCATCAAATGATCGAGCGTGTCGACGCTGACGCGGATCGAATGATTGGCGAGCCTGTTGGCCGCCTCCGAGGCGGGTTTTTCGGAAGCCTTGGCGGGCTTCTCGGCGGCGTCGGGATCAGCCGCGGGTGCTTCGGTCCGCTCGCCCTCGTCCGGAGCTGCCGCTCTTTCGCGCGGTTCCTCCGGCGGTGGCGGCACCGCCTGTTCGCGCCGCGCCATGCTGCCAAGCTGGGCGATGAGATCGGCGTCGTCGCCCTCGGGCTCGCGTTCCAAGGTTTCAATGCCGTTGAGGATCGACTTGATGCGGTCGAGCGTCGAGAGAATGAGCGTCACGGCATCCGAAGTGACCGGCATGCCGTCGCGGAATTTGCCCATCAAGGTTTCGGCGGCGTGCGTCAGCCTTTCGAGCCGCGACAAAGCGAGAAAGCCGCAAGTGCCTTTGATGGTGTGAACGAGGCGAAAAATGTTGCTGAGGATCTGGCCATTGTTCGGTTCCTGCTCGAAGCGCACGAGCTCGGCATCGACGCGATCCAGACTCTCGCCGGTCTCGGTCAGGAAATCCCGCAACAACTCGTCCATACCACGCGCCTCGTCGCCACCGGCGCTTTCGCCGGCGCACCCACAACGTGTTTTCACTCAAACCGGCGCGCACCGCGCGCGCTGTCGTCGCCAGGCGCGACAGCCTGATCGGACGCCCCCAGTGTGTTGCCAAAGGGTTTAATTTCGGTTGCGGAATCAGCCGGATAATCAAGATAAATGGCCCGGCAAAGCCATGATAACGCCAGCTTAGCGGGCGGTTACGACCACAGTTTCGCCCTCAATGGCCGCCGTTAGGCTCAATCCGCAGTCCTTCGCCAAAATGCCGGTATAGACGGGCTGTATGGCGTGCGCATCCACGGCATGGCCGGGCGCCCCGGAAATAAGTTCCGCGGTGGCGGTGCCGAGCCGCGCGTTGAGGCCGGAGGCGACGATCTTATAGCCGTTTTCGAACGCATCGACCGTCAGTGTGCCGCCGCGCGGGATGGTGCCGACCGCGACTACGAGCATGTTCAGCAGCAGTTTGACCCGGTTTTTCGCCACAAGTTCCCGCGGCAGGTTCCAGGCGATCGTGGTCTTGCCGTCTTCGATAAGACCGCGCGCCACCCGCTCCGCATCGCCGGTTTCGATCTGCGCCCCGGCCGAGCCCGCAGCGCCGAACGCGAGGCGGCAGAATTGCAGTTTGGCGGAGGCCTGCCGCGCGCTCTTCTTGATCAGATCCAGCGCGAAAGTCTTGGTTTCCTCGTCCTTGTCTTCTTCCAAAACCTCGAGCCCGTTGACGATGGCACCGACCGGACTGATCAGGTCATGGCAGACGCGTGAGCACAGAAGCGCCGCAAGATCGAGCGCTGAAAGACTGGTGGGACCGGATGTGGTTTGACCGGACTCGAGGGCGGACATAAGTGTCTCCGCTGCGGCGCGATAGGGTCTCGTCCGTGTCACAGCGCAGCCGATTCGGCAATCGTGCGCTTATTACGATGCCGTGCTACATCCCGCCCCCTTGCCGGCCATTTCGGCCCCTTGCCACCCCTTGATCCGGCCCAAATGGGCTTACTCAGGAGCCATTCGTGCCCACGCTCGACGCCGCCGCATGTGCGGAATTGATGGACTCGCTCACGGAAATCGCCGCGCGCGCGAGCGAAGCGATCCTGCGCGTGGCCGGCAATGCCGGGGTTCGCAGCAAGGACGATGGCTCACCGGTCACCGCCGCAGACGAGGCTTCGGAAGCCGTGATTTGCGACGGCCTGAAGCGACTGGCGCCGGCGGTACCGATCATTTCGGAGGAGCAAGCGTCCCGCGACAGACCCAAAGTGGGGGCGCGCGGCAGCTATTTTCTGGTCGATCCGCTCGACGGGACCAAGGAGTTCATCTCCGGCCGCGACGAATATACCGTCAACATCGCGATTGTCACGGACGGCCTGCCGACCCTTGGCATCGTCACGGCTCCCGCGGCCGGGATAGCCTGGCGCGGCATTATCGGCCGCGGCGCCGAGCGCTTGCCGATCGCGGGCGGCACTATCGCGCCGGCGTCGATCCGCACCCGGCCATGCCCCGGCGACGAGCTTCTGGTCATGGTGAGCCGCTCGCATCTTGAGGAGCGCACCAAGACTTTCATCGAAAAATTTCCGAAAGCGAAGCTCCTGCAATGCGGCTCGTCGGTGAAGTTCTGCCGACTGGCCGAAGGCGCGGCCGACCTTTACGCGCGGCTTGCGCCCACCCACGACTGGGACATCGCCGCGGGGCACGCGGTCCTCGCGGCGGCCGGCGGGAAAGCCACCGCACTGGACGGGTCTGCTTTGATCTACGGCAGCCCGGAGCTCTTGGTGCCTGCCTTCCTCGCCTGGGGCGATCCGGCTTACGAAAGATCTAGGGCGTGAGCGAGTGCTGCACTTCCGGCCATTTGCGGTCAGCCGAAGCAATCACACGGTTCGGATCGCCAGCAAACTTCTGGCGCCGCGCACTGTCATAAAACAGAAACAGGCGCTGGCCCGTAATCATCCACACATTGGGATTGCCCGCGACCGCAAGGCCGCGCGCCACGCCGACCGGGTCGTAGCCGCCATATTGCGGCATATAGACGTTCGGCGCCGCGGCAAAGGCGGCGCGGTTGCCGACATTGGCGAAGCGCCAGACCACGCCGCCCTGGCGCAGTTCGAGATCCGCGCTGCCCTGCACCGGCTTGCCGTCGGTGAAAAAAGCCACCGGGTCATAGCCGTCAATCGCGAGGCCCGTGTGCCAATCGACAACGACCCGCTCGCCCGCCGACGCGCCGGGCCCTGCAGCGAGAACAAAGCTGAGGCCGGCATAGACCAAGAGCCCGGCAAAGGCCGCAATACTGCAGCAGTATCGCTTTCTCTTCTGCCGTGCTGCCGTCATAGTCTGGGCAAAAGCTCGACTGATTCGGATCGATTCGTGCCGCAGCCTAGGTCGGTCGGGTATGTAAGGGGTTAAGCGGGGAGCTGGCCATGAATCAAAGCTTCAAGAATCAAAACTTGAATCTCGGCTCGAATTTCGGCCTGCGGGTTGCCGTCATCGTCATGGTTCTGGCCGCCGGTTGGACCCTGGCCAGTGCCGGGCCAGCCGCGGCTCAGACCATAGCGCAGAACGCGCCGCCGATGCCGCCGCCGACCCAAGTTCCTCCGCCGCAACCTCCGCCCGCCCAGAGCATGCCGGAAACGCCGCCGCAGCCGGCGCCGGCGAACCAATATTCGTCGAACGAACTGATCGACGCCGGCCACCGCTTCTTCGGCGGCATATCGCGCGGGCTTGCCATGGTGGTCGAAAAGGCGGTCAGCCAATGGGGCCAGCCGAACGGCTATGTGCTGGGCGAGGAAGCCGGCGGCGCCTTCGTCGGCGGGCTGCGCTACGGCGACGGTACGCTTTACACCAAGAATGCCGGCGATTTACGGGTGTTCTGGCAGGGACCCAGCATCGGCTTCGACGCCGGCGCCGACGGCGCCCGCACCATGATGCTGGTCTATAATCTGCCGCGCACCGAGGCGATCTTCGACCGTTTCGGCGGCATCAACGGATCGGCCTATTTCATCGGCGGGTTCGGCATGACGGCGCTGACCGCCAATAACATCGTGCTGGTGCCGATCCGCTCCGGCGTTGGTTTCCGCCTCGGCGCCAATCTCGGCTACCTCAAGTTCACCGAACGCCCCACCTGGAATCCGTTCTGATCTGCCGCCAGCCGCCCGACGTAACTGTCATCAAGTGCTTGGCGCGGCGTATCAAGTCGGTTTAGGTTAACCAATAGTTAAGATGGTGCAGCCCGCATCACCGTGGCATGGTCCGACCGCGGCGGCAGAGCGGCTGGAGGCGTTGAGTCATGATCGAACCGGTCATGTATTTTGGGATCGGATTCCTGGTTGCGGCTCTGCTTTGCCTGCTGTTCGTGCCGCTCGTGCACAACCGCGCCGTGCGCTTGACCATGAAGCGGCTCGAAGCGGCGACGCCGCTGTCGATCGCCGAAATCCGCGCCGACAAGGATCAGCTGCGCGCCGAATTCGCGATGTCGACCCGACGCCTCGAAATGAGCGTCGAGAAGATGAAGACCAAGACGACGTCGCAGCTTGCCGAGCTCGGCAAGAAGACCGACGCCATCAACCAGCTCAAGAAAGAACTCGGCGAAAAGACCGCGACGATCTTCGCGCTCGAAGCGCGCGACAAGACGCTGCGCGAGCAATTGCGCGCCACCGAGGAAGAGTTCGAGATCAAATCAGCCTCGTTGCGCGAAGCCGAGCGCCACCTCGCCGACAAGGAAGCCGAACTGTCAAAACTGCTCGGTGAGCTCGGCGAGCAGTCGCTGATCGCCGACAGCCAGCGCACCGAAATCTCGGCCTTCCGCACCCAGGTCGAGGCGATGAAGATCAGCGTCGCCGATTACGAGCGCGCGGTCGCGGAAACCGAGCAGCGCCTGACCCGCGAACGCGCCGATGCCGAAACCGTGGCGAGCGACTTGACCACGGCGCGCGGCAAGCTCGGCGACCTCGGCACCAGGACCACCGAACTCGAGCGGCATCTCTTTGTGCAAACGACCGAAGCCGAATTGCTCAGCCGCCGCGTGCAGGATCTCGAGACCCGGCTCGGCGATCAGGGCCGCATGCTCGCCGACCGCGATTATCAGCTCGACCGCATGCGCCACGAGCTCGAAGCCGCGCACAAGATCGAGACCGATCTGCGCGCCGAGCTTTCGACGACGGGCAACCGCAGCAGTTCCGCCGTTGACCGCTTCCGCAGCGATATCACGCAACTCGAAGCCCAGCTCGCCGCCGCGATCGAGGAGCGTGCCAAACTGCAGCGCGAGATCGGCACCATGAAGCGCGATGCGGAATCGACCTGGGCGGCCGAGCGCGTCGAAAACGCGCTGCTGCGCGAACGCATCAACGATGTCGCCGCCGAAGTCGCCCGCCTCACCGCGACGCTCGAAGGCCCGGGCTCGCCGATCGAATCGCTTTTGGCCGAAGGCTCAAGCGCCGCCCGCACCGCCGGAAACCGCAGCGAGGCGACGGCGGAGAGCGCAGACAACGGCGACAACAAGAACACGCTGGCCGACCGCATCCGCGCCCTGCAATCGACCGCCTCGCGGGTCGCTTCGAACTGATCAGGCTGTCCTGACAGGCTTTCTTGACAGCCTATAGGTCCGCATCCTAAATCGCGGCCCGATCCGGACATCGGCTGATATATCCATCGGCAGCGTTCGCCGATATAGTCGCAGATACGGGCGCTTAGCTCAGCGGGAGAGCGTTCCCTTCACACGGGAGAGGTCGTAGGTTCAATCCCTACAGCGCCCACCATAGGTCCTCACCCCACCGTCCCGCGCAGACAACCTGAAACGTCACCGACAGTCTCTCGCGGGCCGCGCCTTTCCATTCCGTCGAGCTCCAATTTGCGGCGATAGCGGCGACGACGCGATTTTCGGATTTTGCTATAGGTGCTTCGGGCTGTTTGCCGCAAAATTCTCGCGGTCGTCTTGGAGCAGGCCGTTGGAACCCTCGGCTTCAGTTGAAATTGCCAAGCAGACATTGCTGTCCGGCGGGCTCATTCTCGCCGTCGGCACTGTCACCGGACTGTTGGCGCAGAAGGTGAGGATTCCCGACGTCGCGGCCTTTCTCGTGGCCGGGATGGCGATCGGCCCGCAAGCCTTGGGCATTATCGACATCAGAGACGGATTCGGCGCTGTACCAAATTCTTCTGTTGTTCGGCGCGAGCTACATCCTGTTTGACGGTGGCGCCTCGCTCCGCTTCGCTGTGATGAAGCGGGTTTGGATTACAATCGCCGTGTTCGCCACGGTCGGCGTTGTAATCACTGCGGCGATCACCACAACGGCGGCGCATTTCGTTCTCGGCGTGCCGTGGATCGTGGCGGCGTTGCTCGGCGCAACGCTCGCGGCGACGGATCCGGCAACTCTGGTGCCGATTTTTCGTCAAGTCCCGATCAGGGACCGCGTCGCGCAACTGGTGATGAGCAAGTCTGCCTTCAACGACGCGACAGGAGCGATCCTCACCTTCGGGGTGCTGACAATAGCGGCGGGAAGCGGCGAATTCTCTCTGACCTGGTCGCTGATCGATTTGCTCAAGGAAGCCGTGATCGGCATCGTCGCCGGCACCGTGCTCGGATATCTGGCGGCGCTCCTCATCGCGCATGAACGGTGGGCATTCTTCCTGGAATATGCGCCGCTGGTGACGATCATGGCGGTGATCGGCGCTTATTTCGCCGCCGACGGCCTGCGGGCGAGCGGATTCATGGCGGTCTTCGTATTCGGCGTCATGCTCGGCAACAAAGAAGCGTTCGGCTTCAAAATGGTCGACGACGAAGCGCGCAAGCTCGATCAATATGTCGAGACCACCGCCCTCATCATGCGCTTGTTCATTTTTATTGTGCTCGGCAGCCAAGTCGACTTCGAACTCATGAACAAGTACCTGCTCGGCGGAATCGCCGTGGTTTTGATCTTCATGTTCGTGGCCCGGCCGGTGACGGTGTTCTTATGCGCGCTGCCGGATCGGCGGGCGCGCTGGAGTCGCAATGAAATGCTGTTCATGTGCTGGACCCGGCAGACCGGCGTCATTCCCGCAGCGCTGGCCGGCATCTTGCTCGGGGCAAAGGCGCCCGGCGCGCAGATGATCACCTCGGTGACGTCCATCGCCATTCTGATGACGATCCTGATCCAGGCGCCGACGACGCGATGGCTGGGAGGCAGGTTAGGCCTCCTGGAAAAAGCGACGTAAGCACTCGCGGGCACTAACCGGCTACGCGCGATATTTCGCCAGAACCGCCTCGTCGACCTCGATGCCGAGCCCCGGCCCGTTCGGCACGCGCATGAACCCGCCGGGGGCCTCGACCAGCGCGCCGAGCGGGCTCGCTTCCAGATCGAGATAGAAACGTTCGATCGGCGGCTTCTCGGGAAGACTTGCCGCGAAATGGATCGTGGCGATCAGGCCCGGACCGAAATAGGGCGAATGCGGCGCGATCTTGTTCCGGCACGATGCGCCATGTCCGCGATCTGCAGCATGGCGCTGACGCCGCCGATCTTCGTGATGCTGGGCTGAACATAGTCGACGCCCGCGGCGCCGATGAGCTGCGCGATATCGGCAAATGTGCCGGCGTTCTCGCCCGCTGCGATGGGCATGCCGCTTTCCGCCTTCAGGCGCGCCAAGCCGGCATAATCCTCAGGCGGCCAGAGCGGCTCTTCCAGCCATGTGAGATCGCACGGCCGCAGCTTCTTTACCATGTCGATGGCCTGCGGCAATGTCCAGGCGCAACTGGCGTCGACCGTCAGCACGATGTCCGGACCGATCGCCTCGCGCGCCGCCGCGATTTCGGCCGCGCCGATCTCATGAACCTTGACGTTCGTGTAGCCGCGCGCGACGGCCTTGGCGCTGTTGCGCCTGACGACATCGGCATTGCCGTAGCGCAGTAGGCTCGCGTAGGCCGGCATGCGCTCGACGGTTTCAGTCCCGCCCAGCAGGCGATAGAGCGGCTGGCCCGCGCGCTTGCCGGCGATATCCCATAGCGCGATGTCGAGCGCCGACAGCGCGAACCCGACCGGGCCGTTGCGTGAACAGTTGCGTTGTTTGTAGGCGATGTCGGCCATCAGCGCCGCAATGTCGGTCGGATCGCGGCCGACAGCCAACGGCGCGATCGCCTTTTCGACCGCGACTTTGGCGATCCCGCAGGCCGCCAAGCCGAAGCCTTCGCCCCAGCCGACAATGCCGTCGTCGGTCGTCACCTTGACGAACAGCGTCTCCATTTTCGGCCACTGCACCGCCGCCGCATTCTGCGCCGTGTTGCCGAAGTCGTAAGGCACGCTGATATGGAAAGGCTCGATGGCGGTGATTTTCATGGTCTGGATTTCGCTATTGGATCAAAAATTCCACGCGCATTCGAGGCAGCCGGGACAAGCCCGGAACCCAGAAGTGGCCTCCGCTCAACGCGCGCTCACTTGTTATCAAGATGCCAGACACCATCCCAATCCGATGCCGGCGGATTTTTCCGCAAGTCATCGATGCGACGCAAGAGTGTCGCGGAAGGCCCGTCTCCCGGCGCCGCATCGAGTGCGGCTTTGAAGGCGTCACGCGCTTCATCCCAACGGCAAGCACGATAGGCCGCGAGACCGTCGCTATAAAGCGAAAGCAATTGAGCCTGGTTCGGCGTGAGCCGGTCCTTACGGCCCATCAACTCGAAAACCACTTGCGGATGGGTTTGGCCGGCGCGACCAACCGGTCAACTTCGCGGAACTCGATCCCCGCGCCGGCCTTGCTCACCGTGTCCTCCGCGACCAAGGAATGCGTGCCGTAGAGCTTATTCGCCGTTTCCAGCCGCGACGCCAGGTTCACGGTGTCGCCCATCACCGTATAGCTCATCATGAATTCCGAGCCGATGCTGCCGACCAACGCTTCGCCGGTCGCGATGCCGATGCGCAGATCGCATTCTGCGGGTATCGTGCGCACACCGAGCAGTTCGGGCAAATCCTTCCGCAGCGACTCGATGCGGTCGATCATGTCGATCGCGGCAAGACAGGCAAAGCGCGCCTGATCGGCGTCGTCTATGAAGGGCGGGCCCCAATAGGCCATGATCGCGTCGCCGATATATTTGTCGATGATGCCGCGGTGATCGTGGATCGGCTCGGACATCGTCGACAGGTAACGGTTCATGACTTTGACGAGACCTTGCGGCGTCATGCCTTCGCTCAAAGTCGTGAAGCCTTTCATGTCGCAAAACATCACAGTCATCACACGGCGCTGACCGTCGGCTACAGCCAAGCTACGCTGATCGATCAATCCCTCGACGATCCGCGGATCGATGTACCGGCCGAATGTTTCCTGAATTTGCTTCTTGTGCCGCAATTGCTCGACCATGCGATTGAACGCGGTCGACAATTCGCCGATCTCGTCTTGCGTCGTGACATTGATCGAACCGTCCAGGCGGCCGGCCTCGACCTCGCGGGTGCCGGCAAGCAGCAGCCGAACCGGGCGCGTGATGCCGCCGCTGACAAGAACCGCAAAGAGCAATCCCAATAACGCCGCAAGAGCTGTGACGGCGACCGAGATCAGCATTGCCTGCCGCTGATCCTTGATCGCCGTGGACGCGCTGGCAAAGACCTGCGCGAGCATATCGTTTCGTATGCCGTCGATCTTTTGATTGAATTCGTCGCGCAATGTTCGGCCCGTGCGAGAATGCGCCTTACCTCTGCAAAATTTTGTGCGCTGAGTTGAACGAGAAGTTGGGCATTTTCTTCGTTTAAATGAGGGCGAATCTCATTGATCGCATTGTCTATCCGATCGTCGATGCGCCCGAGCGCGGCATTGTCCGATGGCGTGCTGGTGTCGTCGATGATCGAATTAATGAGCTTGCGCGCGGCTTCCGCTTGCTGCGTCACCTGCGGATCCTTCTCTTCGAAAACGCGCAGGTGCTCCTGATAACTCGCTTCATCCGGGGGAGTCGCCATCTTGGCGATCAACATCCTCCGAAGGGCCAGGCTGCGCTCGAGCGAGCGCACGTCCACCCGTGCCAGATCGCCATATGCAGGAATATATTTGGTGGTCAATTCATCGAGCAGGTGGCCGACCGTTCTCGCCATGACGATCGAAAGCGCGGCCGTGACCAGCATGAGAACGATCAGACCGATGGCGATGCCGACGATTTTTCGTCTGATCGAATTCCAGAACATGCGTGGTGCTCGTCATCCGCAAGATTATTGGCAAGCTAAAGAAGGCCGGCGATCTTTGCCTTCTCCTTATAATGATCCCAGACTTTCGCCGCACGGAAATCGTTCTTCGAGAAACTGACTTTCAGAAGCTCGGCCTCCTGCGGCGTGATCGGCTTGAGCGGACCGAGGCTCGCCGCATGAACCGTGCTGCGGGCGTTCTCTTCCATCTCCAGACTATCGAGGAAGACCTCGGCCACCGTTTTGGCCGCGACCACGCTGCCGTGACCGCGCAAGAGACAGCAACTGCAGGTGCCGAGCGTGCGCGCCACCGCGTCGCCTTGCTCGGCGGTGCGGATATGCGTCGGATCGGGATGAATCGGCGTGCCGATGAAACGGTAGCCGTAATTGCGGATGGCGACCATCGGGCGGTCGACCATCGTGAACAAGGTCGACATCGGCGGATGGCCGTGGCCGACAACCCGAACGTCCTCCCTCGCCCGATAGACGCCGGCGTGAATTTGCGTCTCGGCCGGAGCCGGCCCCGTCCCTTCGAGAACCTTGCCGGCAAGATCGACGATCAGAATATCGTCGGCCGTGATGCCGGCGCGGCTCGCGTCGCGCATCGGAATTAGAAACCGATCGGTGCCGGGAAGGCGCGCGCTGACATGGCCGCTGTAATCGAGCAGCTCGGCCATGACCATCATGCGCGTGCAGTCGACGAGCTGCTCGCGCAACTTTGTTTCACTCACTGACATCGAAATTGCTTCCTCAGGCGACGCTTTCCGGGTCGGTCTTGGATTTCGACTTCGCCCAATAGTCGGCCTGCGACTTTGTCGCCTTGAGGCGCTTTTTGTCCTCGTAGCCGGGCGCCATCGACGCCGAGGCGCCGGGCATCACATCGTGATGCTCGATATTGAGGAGCCGCAGCCAGCTCTGCTGGCCGAGCGTGAGCCCGATCATGCAGCCGAGTTCGACCAGTTCCGGCTCGGAGAACTGGTTGTGCATGCGATCCCAGAACGCATCGTCGGTGTTGAGATGCCACACGATGGCCTCGGCATAGGCAAGCGCCGCCTTCTGGCGATCGTTGTATCGGGACGATTTCTCGAAGTTCAAAAGGTCAAGCACTTGGTCCTCGATCAGCGCGCCGCTCGTCGTCGCCTTCACCGAGCGCTGATTGCCGCAATATTCGCAAGTGACGGAGCGCGACACATAGAGCCGGCACAGTTCCTTGATGGCGTGATCGAGAACGCCGGTGCGGAAGATATTGTGCCAAGATTCGGCGAAGAACCAGAAGCAGGACGGCACATGGGCGCGAATCGCCGAGCTTTCCGGCCGCGGCGTACCCTCGCGCTGGCATCGCTCCATCTCGGCGCGCATTCTGGCGTCCATTTTATCGAGTGAGACGTAGCTGATCCGCTGCTTGGCCATCGCGGTGTTCTCCCTTTTTGCGCCCGATCCGGGAGTAATATCCTCTCCTTGCGCCCTCGCGGCAAGGATCGCTGCAAGGATCACGGTGCAATGTCGCCAAGGAGGCCGGATGGCCTTTCAAATCAAGCGCGTCTACGAACCCGCCACAT
Source organism: uncultured Alphaproteobacteria bacterium (assembly GCA_963761185.1). Taxonomy (GTDB): domain Bacteria; phylum Pseudomonadota; class Alphaproteobacteria; order Rhizobiales; family Xanthobacteraceae; genus BOG-931. The sequence goes on along the minus strand of CAVXFY010000008.1, from coordinate 38,717 downwards.
CGGCCGACGGGATCCGCGTCTTGGTCGACCGCCAGTGGCCGCGCGGGCCAAAGAAATCGAAAGCGCACCTCGATCATTGGGCGAAGGATGTCGTGCCCAGTCCGCGCTTACGCGTGTGGTTCGGCCACAAGCCCGAACGGTTTGTCGAATTCGGCCGAAGCTACAAAAAAGAACTGGTGGGCAATCCCGAGATCCCTAGGCTTCGCAAGCTCGGCAAGAGCGCTTTGGTGACATTGCTCCATGGCGCGCGCGATCCTCAGATCAACCATGCCGTGGTCTTGCAATCCGTTCTTCACAGGCAAACCGGCGCAAGGCGCGCGAAAAAACCAGCATAGACGTCACAGGCGGCCAGCGGCGCGTTTCCGGCGGAATGGCCGACTGGCGCGACCAGCCCCCGGCACTTTCAAGATTAGGCCCATCCGGCCGCACATAGTTACCGCCTATTAACAATATTGGGCTCTTCTATTCTCGACCAAGCCCGGCGGAGCGCCTGCCATGCCGCGGTACCGTACACGGGAAGTCATGGTGCCGGGCGGCTGCCGCGAGCTCGCCTGGAGCATTCCGTACTTGGAAGTTCAAGACTTGGAAGTTCAAGACTTGGAAGTTCAAGACTTGGAAGTTCAAGACTTGGACGTTCAAGACTTGGAAGTTCGCGCCGTTTCCCGGTCGAAACGCCGTCTGCAAATCGATGCAATGCCGTTTCGCGGCCACAAGCCACCCCGGCTACTTGGCCGCTGTGAATTTTCGAGCGGAGCCGCTGTCCAATTATGACCGATCTCGCCGTCGCCCCAATCGCTACGGGCGAAAATGCCGCGGCACCGCCCGCCAAGCGAGGATTTATGCTGCGATTGCGCGGCTTCATGCCGCGGCTGGGCATCGTGCCGCGCCTGACGCTGATCGGCGTGCTCAGCATCTTTGCCGCCGTCGCGGTCGCAATCTGGGCCTCGGTGAAGATCACCGAAGGTGAAATGTACCGGCGCTCCCAGATCAATCTGTCGATCAATCTCAAGCTCCTTGATTCGATCCTCTCGGGATACGGCGCCCCGTCGCGCAAAGGCGACGAGCTCTATTTCGGCTCGACCCTGATCAACGGCAATTTCGAGCCAGTGGATAAAGTCAAAACGGTGGTGGGCGGCACGGCCACGGTTTTTCTCGGCGATCAGCGCGTCGCGACAAATGTCATGAAGGCCGACGGTTCGCGCGCCGTCGGCACCAAGCTTGCGCCTGGGCCGGCTTATGATTCCGTGTTCAAGCAGCACCAAACCTATCGCGGCGAAGCCAATATCCTGGGCGAGACCTACCTCACCATTTACGAGCCGATCGTCAGTGGCGACGAAGTCCTCGGCATCGCTTATGTCGGGGTGAAGAAGGCGGAATTCTTCGACGTATTGCAAAATCTGGTGATGACCAACCTCGAGCTGGGCGCGGGCACCGTCCTCGTCGGCGGGCTCATCATGTTCGTTCTGGTCAGACGCGTCTTCGCACCGATCGGCGCCGTCAAGCGCGAGCTCGTCGCCATGGCGGAAACCACGACGCAGCAGGGGCTCGACGCCCGAACCCTCGCCGCGCTGGACAACCTTCTCGACGAGCTGCGCCGGACGCTTTACGGGCGCGGCGAACCCCGGCGCGAGGGCGATAAACTTTTCTTCGGCGACGTCCCGGTCAACAACGACCTTGAGCTGGCCGACGGCGTCGCCGCGCAAGACGGCATGCTGGTCACAGTCTTCAAGGGTGACGAGCGCGTCACCACAAACGTGCGCGCGGCGGACGGATCGCGCGTCATCGGCACCAAGCTTGCCGCAGGCCCGGTCCATGACCGCGTGCTCAAGCACGGCAAGACCTATCGCGGCGAGGCGAAGATCTTCAACTTGCCGCATTTCGCAATCTATGAGCCGATCCTCGCCAAAGGCGAAGTCATCGGCATCCTGTTCGTCGGCACCCCGCGCCTTGCCGCCGCGGAAAAGGCCACGCAATCCGCCGCAGCACGCTCCACCGATGAAATCGGGCAAATGCGCGACGCCTTGCTTGCGCTCGGCAAAGCCGCCGAGGACAAGGAGATCGCCGAGAAGGAAGCGGCGGAACATCGCCAAGAGGCCCGCGATGCGCAACGCCGCTTCGAGGCGTCGCAGCGAGAAACGCAACGCCGCATGGAGGACGAGCGCGCCAAGAACACGGCGCAGCAGACCGGCGTCGTGCAGGCGCTCGCGCATGGTCTTGCAAAATTGTCGAATGGCGATCTCACGGTCCGCCTCGACGAGGGCTTTACCGAATCCTCCCGGCAGATCCGGGACGACTTCAACGCCGCCGTCGAACATCTGCGCGAGACCATCGGATCTATCGTCGGCGCGACGCAGGGAATCACCGGCGCCTCCGGCGAGATCTCCGGCAGCACATTCGATTTGGCGCAGCGCACGGAGCAGCAAGCGGCGAGCCTGCAGGAAACTTCGGCGGCAATGGAGGAAATCTCGGCCACCGCCAAGAAGAACGCCGAAAACGCCCAGCACGCCAGCCGATCCGCGAGCGGCGCCCGCGAACTGGCCGACCGCAGCAGCGAGGTGGTCGCGAGCACCGTCGATGCCATGGCGCGGATCAAGAAATCGTCAGGGAAGATTTCCGACATTATCGGCTTGATCGACGAGATCGCGCGGCAGACCAATTTGCTCGCGCTCAACGCGGCCGTCGAAGCGGCGCGCGCCGGGGACGCGGGCCGCGGTTTCGCCGTGGTGGCGTCCGAGGTGCGCAGCCTCGCGCAACGCTCTTCCCAAGCCGCCAAGGACATTTCCAACCTGATAACCGCCAGCAACGGCCAGGTGCAAGAAGGCGTCGATCTCGTCCATAAAGCCGGTTCGGCACTGACGGAGATCATTCAATCGATCAAGGATGTCGCCGGCATCGTCTCGGAAATCGCCTCGGCCAGTTCCGAGCAGGCAATCGGGATCGAGCAGATTCAAAAAGCGCTCACCGACATGGACCAGATCACGCAAAAGAACGCGGCACTCGTCGGGCAAAGCGCCGGCACTGCCAAGACCTTGGAGCAGGAGGCCGCGGCCATGAGCGAGCAAGTCGGCATCTTCCGTATCGATGCGGATGGCGCGGCGGGTGAGGTCTCCGCGCACGCCGCTGCGTGACGCCACTTCGTCAGCCGACGGTCAAATCTTCACCCGACCGCAATGACGATCTTGCCGAAATGCGCACCCGAGGCCATGTGGTGATAGGCGCCCTTCGCCTCGGCGAAGGGGAAGACCTTATCGATGACCGGCCTGACGGCATTGGCTTCGACCGCGCGATTCATCGCCTCGAACATCTGCGTCGAGCCGACGGAAATGCCCTGGACATTGGCGCGGCGCGAGAAGATCAGTCCCGGGTTGAGATCGGTCGCGCCGCCGCTCAAGCCTCCGATCAGGGTCACTTTGCCGCCGGCGCGCAGCGCGCCGAATGAGCGCGACAGCGTCGCCGCGCCGCCGACCTCGACCACATGGTCGACGCCGATGCCGCCGGTGAATTCCATCGCCGCCTTGTCCCAATCCGGCGTCGTCTTGTAATTGATGCCGAACGCCGCGCCGAGCGATTTTGCGCGCTTTAATTTCTCGTCGCTCGACGACGTGATGACGGCACGAATGCCCATCGCCTTGGCGAATTGCAGCCCGAAGATCGAGACGCCGCCGGTGCCTTGCAGCAGGATCGTATCGCCGGCCTTGAGCTTGGCGTGTTCCATCATGGCGTGCCACACCGTGACGGCGGCACACGGCAGCGTCGCGCCCTCCTCGAGCGACAGATGCGCCGGAATTTTCACGACGCCGTCTTCTTCCAGCACGACATATTGCGCGAGCATGCCGTCGATACCGCCGCCGAGCGCGCTCTTGTGGGTATCCGCGGCGGCTTCGCCGCCGGACCAGCGCTGAAAGAAGTTGCCGGCGACGCGGTCGCCTGTCTTCACGCGCGTAACGTCGGACCCGACTTCGACGACTTCTCCGGCGCCGTCGGAGAGCGGCACCAGATTTTCGCGGACCGGCATGCGGTAGGTGCCCCGCGCGATGGCGTAATCGCGAAAATTGAGCGAACAGGCTTTGACCTTCACCAGAACCTGGCGGTACGCGGGCTTTGGCTCGGGACGTTCGACCTGCAGCAGGGCATCGACGCCGGCGCCGCCCTTCGGCAATTGATACGCACGCATCTGTTTCCTCTCTTCGGCCGCGGAAGCGGCTTAGCATGACGATATCGATCTGCGTCGAACGTCAAGGGGAGCGCAACCGCCGCCGTTCCTGCAACATGACCTCCACTATTTCACGCGCGGCCGTCTTCAGCGCGGGCAAGTGATCGCCGGCGAATTCGTCGATCGGAAATGCCGTCTTGATCCATAGCAGATTGATCGCGCCATACACACGGCGGCCATGAATGAGTGGCACCGCAATTGCGGCGAGACCGTCGACGAAGTTCGGTCCCCCATAAGCGCCTCCGGTGTGCGACGGATCCCGCGTTGCGTAGCCTTTCAACCGCACCTCCGAAAGTATCTCGCCCACCTGTCGCGGATCGCGCGCCGGACGATCATCGCGAAGATTGGATTTGCGCAGCACAGCGATGACTTGCCTGAGCTCCTTTTCCGGGCAGAAGGCGAGATAGGCTCGTCCAACCGCGGATGCCAGCCACGGTACCGGATGTCCGATCTGATCGCGATTGATCAGGAACGGACTGTGCCCGCGAACTCAACTCGCGGATTTCCATGTGATCGCCGGCGGGCACCATGAGGTCCGACGGCCACGACAGGGTCCGGCACAGACGCTCAAGCACCGGACCCGCCGCTTCGGCGAGCGGATCATAACGGTCGCCTATACGGGCCACTTTGTCGAAAAGGGTTCCGACGCGATAGCGGCCGTCGGCCAGCCGGCGCGCGGCCCAGCCGGACTGCTCAAGAGTACGCAGGATACGCAGCAAGCTCGGCTTCGGGATTCGGGTAAGCAGGTTCAGGTCTTGCAGCGAGCAGGCAGGCTTGGTGTGCAGGGCCTGCAACACCGCGAGACCGCGCTCGAGGCCTCTGATCGTATTTGAGTCTGACATCGGCCACCGTCGCAGTTGCGCCCTCGGAGCTATATCCGGGAACATAGACCGATTCCGCCTGGCGGAACGCATTATTCCGCTCGGCGAAATCCCAAGCTTTTTCCATGGCGGCATCGCCCGCCAAGATGCGCCAGGGTCCGAATCGCACGACCTGGGGTTGAATTGGCGCGGACGGAAGCCGGCCGGGCCTGCGCAAAAGGCCCAATGGCCGCTTCCGGGTGCAACGCAAGGGGGAGAATGCGATATGACGCACCGAACGCAGTGGGACCAAATCGTCCCACTGATGCTGTCACTTTTGCTGTTTTTCTTGGCTCCGCATGCGCTGGCTCAGGCTTTTTCGCCAAGCTCGATCCGGATCGTCGTTCCGAGCGCACCGAGCACCCCACCCGACATTATTAGCCGCGTCGTCGCGCAACAACTCGCAACCGACAAGGACTGGAATGTCGTCGTCGAGAACAAGCCAGGTGCGGTCATGACGATTGCCGGCACCGAAGTACTCCGGCAACCCGCCGACGGATCGTTCATCTATGCCATGAGCTTGCCGGTGTCCGCCGCGCCGGCCTTTGTCCCGGACATGCCGTTCAATCTCGGCCGCGATTTCGCGCCATTGATCAAGGTAGCGGTCTCCTACAACGTGCTGGTGGTCAATCCGAGCCTCCCAGTCTATTCGGTGTCGGATCTGGTCGCGCTGCTCAAGAGCAAGCCCGACAAGCTGACCTTCTCCTCGGGCGGCTACGGCACGCCGGCGCATCTGATCGGCGAACTCTTCCAGCTGCGTACCGGCACGCATGCCATCCACGTTCCCTATCAGCAATTCCCGCAGGCGATCGGCGATCTTATGAGCGGTACCAATCAGTTCATGTTCGTCGCCATGCTGCCGATCGTGGACCTGATCAAAGCCGGCAAGCTCCGCGCGCTCGCCGTAACCGCGCCAAAACGCGTTGCCGCGCTCGCCGACGTTCCGAGCATCGTCGAAGAAGGCTATCCGGACCTCGTCGTCGAAGATTGGACCGGCTTCGACGTCAAGGCCGGCACGCCGGGCGACACCGTCAACACGCTCAATGAAGCGATCAATATGGCGCTCATCAAGCCCAACGTGCGTGCCGCCTTGGGAAATCTCGGCGCGGTGCCCGCCGGGGGCACACCGGCCGCCTTCCGCGAATTCGTGAAATCGGAAATGTCGCATTGGGCCCAGGTCGTCAAAGATTCCGGGATGAAGATTCAGCAATGAGCGAGGCGTGTGACTTCCGTGTCACGCTTGTCGGCACTGGCGTGCCGATACCGAACCCCGAACGATTCGGGCCGGGGACGTTGATTGAGGCGGGGAATCAAAAGCTGCTCATCGACGCCGGACGCGCCATAACGATGCGGCTGTTCCAGCTCAAGATCCCGATCGGCAAGATCGACCCGCTGTTCCTCACCCATTTTCACTCGGAACACACATCCGGATTTCCCGATCTGTGGCTCACCGGGTGGCTTAAATCGTCTTTCGGCACGCGACGCACGCCGTTTCACGTCATCGGCCCTATCGGCACCAAAAACCTGACGTCGAATCTCGAGCGGGCCTATGCGGATGACATCAAAATCCGCATTAAGGACGAGAAGCTGTCGCCGGAAGGCATCGCCATTCTCGCCGAAGAATTTGCCGCAGACGGCATCGTCTATGCGAAGGACGGCGTGCGCGTCATTGCCTTTGAGGTCGATCACGGCGACGCCATCAAGCCGGCCTATGGCTATCGCATCGAATATGGCGGACGTTCCGTCGTGCTCTCCGGCGACACGCGTTACAACGAGAACGTGGTGAAATACGGCGCCGGCGCCGATCTGTTGATCCATGAAGTTGCCACGGCGCGGCCGGCCTTGATGGCGCAAGCCTACATGCAGCGCATTATCGGCCATCACACCACGCCGCGCGAAGCCGGCTTGGTCTTTTCACAGACCAAGCCAAGGCTCGCGGCCTACACGCACCTTGTGCTGCCGGGCAGCGATACCGTGTTGCCGGCGACAGTCGCCGACTTGATCGCCGAAACTCGCGCGACCTATCCGGGTCCGCTGGAAATAGGCGAAGACCTGATGTCGTTTGAAATTGAGACGGCGGCGATCATCGTCCGGCACGGCAAAAGCATCAGGGTCTATTAGAATACGATCCGGAAGAAGCCTGCCCCGGACCCGATCCGGAGTGGAAGCCGGCCTCCCGCGTTCGCGAAGCCCGCTTCGGCGGGCGAAGGAAGGTCGAAACAGATAACGTTCAAATAGAGCAACTGACGGCCGGCGTCTAACGCCCTCGCCCATTGTTTCCCGGGCCACGCTGAAATCGGTTGAACGGTTGCTGCCCGCCGGGCCCGCGGCGCGGGTTCTGCTGCTCGCCGGGTCCGCGCCGCGGATTCTGCTCGCCCGGACGCCGGTTGTTCTGCCTTTGCCGGTTAAGCGTGCGGGTTTGCCGGCGCTGAATCGCAATCTGCCGGCCGATCGCGTGCGAGGTATTCAGCCGCTGCAGCACGCCGCGGTCGCGCGCCGCCTCCTGTGGCGGAATCTGATAGGGCACGGCGCTGATCCGGCCGTTCACGCCCGGCCGGAGCGAGAACGCGCTGGCGCCTTGCGTCAGCGCGCCGAGCCGTCCGCCTTGCCGGTCGAACACCTCGATCCGTCCGACATGGCCGTCCGTGTCCGGATAAAGCTTGATCGTCGGCGCGTTGGCGCCGCCTGCCGCCGGCACCTCGACGACGCCTGTCGTGCCGCGAATGCCGAGCGTCGCGCTGTCCGTCGAGATCGTCATGTCGCCGGTCTTGGCGACGAGACTGGCGACGAATGCCGCCGTGCCGGTTGCAACATGAAACGACGCGGCATTGCCGTGAGCGCCTTCTTCGTAGACGAACTTATCGACGACGATGCGGGTATTCGCCGACAGGCTGAATGTCGTCTCGTCGTCGAAGGTCACGCCGAGCGTCGAATTCAACTCGGTTTGCAGCGTGTCGTTCTCGAAAATGTGGTCGGCCACTTTCAATACAATGGCCGCGGCGGCCGTGCCGCGCGTCACGGTGGCGTGACCGTTGAGCGTCGACACTTGGCCGACCGATTTGTCGTCAGGCGCAGCCGCCGCGGCCGGTGGATTTGCTGCCGTCGGCGCCGCTTGATTTGGCTGCGCCGGATATTGCGGCGATGGGGTGGGCTGCATCTGAAACGGCGGAGCTTGATACGGCGACGTCGGATAGGGATAGGGCGAACCCGGATATTGAGCGCGCGCGGCAAAGGACCAAATTGCCGGCCAAATTGCACTCGACAAAAATTTGAGGCATTCCCGGCGCTTCATGCCCAGCTCAGGAAGGACCGCAAGGTAATAAGGTATGCCAAAAGATGGAAGATCGTAGCGGCTCAATGCGGCGTCGCAACGGCATAATTCAGCCAATAAAAATATCAATTCGCGGTCCGAGCCCGATCAGCGCAACGCCGCCGCCAAATCCTTGGCGCCCTGCTTCTTGACCTCTTCGTCCATGCGCGCGTTGGTCGCCGCGATCAGTTTGGCGACGACATTATTGTGCTGCGCGACCGGGTTGTCGAAATAACCGCTCGGTCGGAAGAAGTTCGACGTCGGCACCTGATCGCGCCATTGCGGCGGCATCGTCACCATGTCGAAGCCGTTGCCGTCCCCGGTCAGATTCATCATCTCGAGCTCGGCGGCCGTGAGCGTTCTGGTCACTCCCTTGCGTCGCGCGAACACGACCGAGTTCAGTAGCTTCTGCGTCTGCAGCAGCGGCCCGACATCGATATCGAGGTTGAGCGCGTGGACGCCGAGACCCTTTTCCGTATTGGCGAGAATTTCGTGCTGATTCCAGTCATCCGGAACACTGCGCGCGAAAGCGACCATCTTGCGCAGGACTTCGATCTTGTTTTCGAGCGCCTGCCGTTGTCCGTCCTTAAGCCCGTTCGCTTCGCTGCGAAATTCCTCGATGAATTGGCTGCCCTTCTCGGCCATGATTTCCACGGAATTGGTCGCCAGTAGCTGATTATAGCCGAGCGCCGTCGTGATCGCGCGACCGTGTTTGTTGTATTCGAGGCCGGCCTCGACGTCGTAGCTGCCGTTTCCGGTAGCCTCGAAACTGTAAATCCGCACCACTTGGTCCTTGGTCAGCCCCGCGGCTTGCGCGACCTGGGCGTAGACCTGTTTGAATTCGATATCGCTTTGCGGCATCCGCGGCACGAAATTGAACTGCTGTTGAGCGGCAGCGACAAAATCGGCAACGACAGGCACGGTGGTCCGAGGCCGCGGCGTTTCCGGTTTCAGCGGATTTCGCGGCCTGGACGGTCCGGTGTAAACCGGCGGCTGATCGAGCACGTAGTCGTCGACGGATAGCGCCTCGCCGGCAGCACGCTTGCCGTTGCGCAGTTTCCGCTTCTCGGAAATCGACGACCAATAGGTGTTAGCCACAGCCGTGTATCTGTCATGCGCGGCGTTATAGGCGTCGAGCGCGCGGCGATATTGCTCCATCGCCGCCGCAAGATTCCCCGGCGCTCCGATTGTTTGATCGCTTTGACCCGAGGCGGATTGAGCACAAAGAACCGCTCCCACCAGCAGAAAGCCGGCAAGCAAACAATACGCATAGCGATCTCGCGGGCCGATTCCCATGTCTCTGGCGTACGCTTTTCCAATTAAGCCGATGCGCCTTCATATCCGATTCTTTGACGTAAAGAGGGCGGCATTGCTGCCGCCCTCCAAGCAATCGCGACGCCGCAAGACGGCGCGAAACCCTATTGAGTCTTGTTGATCGTACCGGCCGCGGCCATGCAAAGGGCCTCGTCCTGGGAGCCTGTGCCGCCGGAGCAACCGACTGCGCCGATGATCTTGCCTCCATCGACCAGGGGAATGCCGCCGCGCGAAGCGATCGCGTCGTCGAGCGACAAGATATAATTGAAGCCGAATTTCTGCACCGCGTCCTCGAAGGCCCGCGTCGGACGACGGTATCTCGCCGCAGTGCGCGCCTTGTGCTGGGCAATGGCGATCGAAGCGAGCTGCGCGCCATCCATGCGCATAAACGCGACAAGATCGCCGTTGGTATCAACAACGGCGAAGTCCTCGGGCCAACCGCGCTTCGCCGCTTCGGCGGCGGCGGCTTGTATTACCGACTGCGCCCGCTCGGCAGAGATCGGCGTACCGAAGGGGATATTGAAAGGCATCTTATCGGGAATGGCATTCAAATCGGGCGGCGCAACGGGCGCAGCGGCTTACTGGGCATAGGCCGCGCTGCCCGCTAGCACGCCGGTCGCAAGCGCAATGGCAGTCAGTGTACGCAATTTCATCACTCATCCTCCCTGAAGCTGCAGCTTTGTTGTCGGCTGCTCGCTCCGATCCTAGCATTTTCGAGGATTGCGCAAGTGGGTTTTAATGGGCACGCCCTCTGGGGCTTGGTGTGAGGCACGGTCGACGTCGTGAAACGTCTGCAAAGCAGGTCGGAACGCTCCGTCAACCATACTTGCAAATGGCGGCGCGCCCCGCCACGCGCTGGCGACGTTAGTTATTGCGAAGACTTACCGGGTGTCGGAGCTGCACATCGCAGATCAACAATCGCCCAAGGCCCGGAAACGAAGCGGCGCTCGGCGATCGGACAGCGTCTCAAGCCTTTGATATATCGAAGAAAAATATTTTGCGCGAACGATCGCTGTCCAAAAAGCGAACGGCCTCGGCCCCGAGGGAGACGGGCCAAGGCCGTTCTCATGTCGGCAGGTACCCCATCAACGCCCCACCCCGACACTGTCCTTATCTTGCCGAAGCGAAGTTGACCGATCGTTGATACGCCGGGCGAGGCGAAGCCGGGACAAGGCCCTAAAGGCCCCCGCTAGTCCGCCCGGTTGAAGGTATCGGAGGGGGCCGCATCGAGGCCTGTGCCAAGCGCCGCCACCGCAGCAATGATTGCGACCAGTATGCCGACCGCGAGCAAGCCGAATTCGATCGCTCGCCCGCCACGTTCATCCACCAAAAAGTTCGAAAACGACTTGCGCATCGACGCCAGGAAATGCCCCTCGCTCATGACAATTCTCTCGTCCGCTGTTGTGCCTGCTTGATCGTGCTCAAATGCGCGGGTGCTGCGCACAGACAACGCTCATCGGAGAATGTACGGACGTGGATGCAGAGGGGTGTTAAGTAAACCGCGAAGATTCTCGGCAAATAAGCCAGCAATCTCGCAGCGGCTGTTGTGCGCGGTAAGACTAATGCGCCGGCTGTCGCGACAAGCTCTTGTCCTTGAGCTCGCCGAGATACTCGTTCCAATATTTTTCGCGATTGCGGCCGAGTTCGAAGAGGTATTCCCAGCTGAAAATTCCGGTCGAATGCGTGTCGTCGAAGACCAGCCGCACCGCGTAATTGCCGACCGGGAGCAACTCGAGGATCTGCACATTCTGCTTGCCGCCGACAGTGCGCCGTTCGCTCGGCGAGTGGCCCTGCACTTCGGCGCTCGGGCTGCGCACCCGCAAATACTCCGCAGCGAGATCGAAGTTTTCGCCGCTGTCGAACGCAACGGTCAGAGCCTTGCGATCTTTATGCAGGCGCAATTCGGTCGGCCAAGGACTCGTCATAGCGAACTTGTCATCGCAAAACCGATTTTGGCCAGCCGAAGTTAAGGGCGGTTAGTCGAGGGTAATGTGACCGTCTTCGATGACCTTCTTCCACTTCTCATATTCCGATTTGGTGAAGGCGGCACCGTCTTGCGGGCTTGTGGGCACCGGCGTGAGACCGAATTTGGCGAAGGCCGCGACAAGCTCGGGATCCTGCAGTGCCTTTTTGACCGAGCTGTTCAGTTTAGCCAGCACGTCCGGCGGCATGCCGGATTTGCCGTAGAGCGTCAGCCAGACGTCGACGTCATATCCGGGCAAGCCGGATTCAGCGACGGTCGGCAGATTGGGATAGATCGGGGAGCGCTTCGGCCCCGTCGTCGCCAACGGCAGAACGCGATTGTCACTGGTGAACGGCAGCGCGCCTGGAATGCTGGAAAACGCCATCTGCACCTTGTTGCTCATCATATCGGTGAACGAGCCGCCGATGCCCTTATAGGGAACGTGCACGGCCTGAATGCCGGTTCTTAAGGTCCACAACGCAGCCGCCAGATGCGGCGCGGTGCCGACGCCCGCCGACGCGTAATTGAGTTTGCCGGGATTGGCCTTGCCGTAGGCGACGAGCTCGGCATAGGTCTTCACGCCAAGCTGTGGCGCAACCACCAGGACCTCTGGTGACGAACTGACCCGCGACACCGTCACAAGGTCTTTGAAAATATCGTAGGGCAATGACTTCTGCAGCGTCGGATTGATGACAACCGCCGGATCTATCAGCACGACGTTGTAGCCGTCAGGATCGGAATGCGCGACAAAATCGACCCCGACGATGCCGCCGGCGCCGGGCCGATTGTCGGCGATGACCGGCTGACCGATATTTTCGCTCATCTTTTGCGCCAGCTGACGGCCGGCAAAATCGACGATACCGCCCGGTCCGTAAGGGATGATCAGATGAATCGGCCGCGACGGAAAATCGTCGGCTTGCGCCGGCATGGCCGGGCCCAGCAAAGACGCGGCAAACAATAGTGCCGACCCAAGCAGGAAGCCCCCGCCCGACTTAATGCGCATCATAACGGTTCTCCATCTGCCGGCCCAATTGATTGTGCAGTTTGGCCCGATCGGAATGGCGCGTCAAAAAGTTTGTGATGCGACCGCCGGTACCGCCGTTTCGGTCAAATCGCCCGCTAGCTCACTCGCCAGCGATCGCCTTGATCGTCTTTTCGAGCACGTCCTTCGGCGTGGCATAGACGTCCGCGAGTATCTTGTCGATCGTCGCCCCAGTCACCGGCCGCACGTCGAAGGCGAGCTTTTGCGCCTCGGTGAGAAAATCGGGATCCGTCATCGTGCCGTCAAAAGCCGCGATCAGCGCCGCCTTGCGGTCCGCGGGAATATCCGGCGGCGCCACAAAAGGCCGCGCCATGCCCTGGCTTGCCATCAGGACCTTGAGGATCTGAAGCTGTTCGGGATTGATCGCAAAGTCTGTCGCGCGCGGCACGCCGGGAATCTCGTCGGTTTTGCTGATCGCCGCTTGGATCAGGATGTTGACCAGATGATTGGCCATCCAATCCGGATGCGCCGCATTGATGGTGCTCCAGGATATGCCGCAAAGACCGTCGACCTCGCCGCGTTGCATCGCCAGCACGATGTCGTTCGTTCCCGGATAACCGCTGACCAGCTGAGCCTTGGCGCCGAGCACATTCTTATAAACCAGCGCCCAGATATCGGGATCGGCGCCCGCGCCCTCGCCGCCGACCTTGGACGGCTTGTTGACGAAATCAGCCCACGTTTTGATCGGCGACGTGTTCCAAGTGAGGCAGACCGTATTGTCATCAGTGATGCTGCCGAGCCAAGTGAACTTGCGGCTGTCGAACTCGGCCTTGTCGATCAGCGGCGAAATTCCCATGCTCCGGGAAAACGTGCCGAACACGGAGCCGTCCTTCGGCGCGACGGAGAAAATGTAATTGGCGGAACGCAGGCTGCCGGCGCCGGTCATATTCTGCGGCACGATGATCGGATTGCCGGGAATATGTTTGCCGAAATAACGCGCCAGCAAGCGCGCATAGACGTCGTAGCCGCCGCCGGCGCTATAGCCGATGATCATCGGCATGTTCAGGCCTTTGTAGAAGCTCTCGACGCTGTCCGCCGCGATAGCGGCACAGGCGAACAGAAAAACCGCGAAAATAGCGGCGGCGCTACGAAAGATGAGAGCGGGTTGCATCCAGTCCTCATTGATCAGTCAGTCCACGGCACGCCCGCACAGATGCCAGAATGATACCCGATCGGGCCTCTACGGTTATCGTCTCCCGCTCACGCCGACCATGTCGGGCGAGCCGATCTTCTGCCAAATCCAGCGCGCGCTCGCGAACAGTCTGTCGTCATCGAAGCGTTGCGCGACCAATTGAATGCCGACCGGCAAGTTATTCGGCCCGCGATGGGTCGGCAGCGTCATCGACGGCGTATGCAGCGCCGTCCAGATCGCCTGCATGCTGGGATCGCCGGTCGCGACGAGGCCTTTCGGCGCTTCGCCCGGCACGCACGGTACCAGCAACACATCGAAGTCCTCGAACACCGACGCGAGCAGCGCGCGGCATTCGTCGAGCCGCCGCAAGCCCGCGATGTATTCGTCCCGCGAAATGTTGTAACCGTTCTCGATGTAGCGTTGCATCTGCGGCGACAATTGCTCGCGCCGATGATCCCAAAAGAACGCCATACATGCCGCGCGCTCATAAAAACCGATCGCGGAGCGCGCAACGACATGCAGTCCCGAGAAGGCATCGGGCATTCGCGCGTCGCGCACGCTGGCTCCGGCTTTGCCAAGCCGCGCGGCAGCGTCCTCAACAGCCGCTTTCGATTCATCTTGCGCCGTGTTCCAAAGATCGGTGCGCCAGAGGCCGATCCGCGGCGGGCCGCTCAACGCGGGCGCCTGCTGTGGCTTTTGCATCCGCAGGATCGCCGTGAGGAGCTCGATGTCGTCGAGTGCACCGGCAAGCCATCCGACGGTGTCGATTGAATCCGCCGCCGGCCAAACACCCTCTTTGTTGAACATGTTGTAGGTCGGCTTGTAGCCGAATATCCCGCAAAACGATGATGGACGCAGCACTGAACCGCCGGTCTGCGTGCCGAGCGCCGCCGGCACCATGTGATCGGCGACCGCCGCCGCCGAGCCGCTCGACGAGCCGCCCGGCGTGTGCGCGGCATTGTGCGGATTTGTGGTTTCCGGCGGCGCGCTGCCGGCAAACTCGCACGTGGCGGTCTTGCCGAGGATCACCGCGCCGGCGCGTCGCAAGAGCGCGACGCAGGAAGCGTCCGCGCGCGGCCGATGGCCACGATAGATCGGCGAGCCCATCTCGGTCGGCATATCGAACGTATCGATGGTGTCCTTCAGCCCGATCGGCACGCCGTGCAACGGGCCGCGATGCGGACCGCGGTCGAGCGCGCGCGCCTGAGCAAGGGCGTGCTCCGGATCGAAATTGACCCAGGCTTTCACGGCATCGTCGCGCGCGGCGATGCGCGCGAGGCAATCGCGTATGACCGCCTCGCAGGTCGTCTCGCCCGTCGCAATTTTCTTGGCGATTTCGGTTGCGGACAGTTCGTTGAGCGCGTGATCGGCCTTGACGTCCATGTTCGGCTCCGCCTCGCTTTTCCCGTCTATTCGTTACGCACAGCCGTCACTCCGCCGCCTGCGCGGCGCCGCCATGGGCTTTCGACCAGCCGGCCGGATCCTTCATGAAGCTTTCAACTTCCTTGAGCTTGTCCTTGTCGAACTTGCCGCTCTTCTTGGCGACCGCAAGCACGTCCCACCAGGTGGCCAGCGAATGTAGCGTGACGCCGAGATCGCCGAGGATTTTCTTACCCTCGGGGAAAATGTCGTAGAAGAAGAAGACGAAGACGTGTTCGACCACCGCACCGGCCTCGCGCAACGCCTGGCAGAAATTGACCTTGCTGCGGCCGTCGGTGGTCATGTCCTCGACCAGGAGAATACGATCGCCGGTCTTGAAGTGACCCTCGATTTGCGCGTTGCGGCCGAAGCCTTTCGGCTTCTTGCGCACATATTGCATCGGCAGCATCAGACGATCCGCCATCCAAGCGGCGAACGGAATACCCGCGGTCTCGCCGCCGGCCACCCCGTCGAACTGCTCGAAGCCGGCATCGCGCGCGATGGTCGCGGCGCCGAAATCGATCAGCGTCTGACGCACGCGTGGAAACGAGATCAGCCGGCGGCAATCGGTATAAACCGGGCTAGCCCAGCCTGACGTATAGATGAACGGCTTATCCGTCATGAAGCGGACCGCATCGACCTCGAGCAACATTTTCGCCGTCAGCTCAGCCATCACCTCTTTGCTGGGGAAGCCTGTCATCGCCGTCTCCGAGAATTAATTGACAATCTTCCAACTGATGGTCTCGCCGCCGCGATAGATCAAGGCGCGCTCGTCGGGCCCGGCGACCTTCACTTCCCCGGGCGCGGTCCACGGCGTCTTTTCCAAAGTGATCTTCTCCTCGTTCGGCGGCATGCGATAATGCTTCGGCCCGTTGAGCGAGGTAAAGGCCTCGAACTTGTCGAGTGCGTTTTCCTCTTCGAAAATCTGCGCATAGGTCTCGATGGCGACCGGGGCGTTGAACATGCCGGGAATGCCGCTGGTCGAGACTTTCTTCGCGTAAGGATGCGGCGCGGAATCGGTGCCGAGGAAATAGCAGGTCTCGCCCGAGGTCGCAGCTTGGCGCAGCGCCAGACGGTCGCGCTCGGTTTTGATCACCGGCATCACATACATGTACGGCTTGAGCCCGTGGCCCAGCCAATCGTTGCGGGTGAGCATCATGTGATAGGGCGTGATGGTGCCGCCGACTTGCGGCGCCGCGCTCTTCACGAAGTCGACGCCCTCTTTCGACGACAGATGTTCGAGGATCATGCGCAGCCCCGGAAATTGCTTGATCCATTTCGACAGCAATCGGTCGATGAACACCTTTTCACGGTCGAAAATATCGACGTCCGGCGCGACATATTCGCCGTGCATCAGAAACGGCATGCCGATCTTTTCCATGCGCTCGAGAACGTGCATGACCTTGCCGTAATCGGTGACGCCGAAGGCGGAATTGGTCGTCGCATGCGCCGGATAAAGTTTTACTCCGGTGAACAGTCCGTCGCGAAAGCCGCGCTCGACGTCGTCGGGATCGGTGTCGTCGGTGAGATAGCACGTGATCAGCGGCTTGAACTTCGAGCCGGGCGGCACCACCGCCATAACCCGCTCGCGATAGGCCACGCCGTCGGCGGTCGTGCGCACCGGCGGCACCAGGTTCGGCATCAAAATGGCGCGGCCGAAATTCTTTGCCGTGAACGGCATCACCGCCTTGAGCATTTCGCCGTCACGAACGTGCAAGTGCCAGTCGTCCGGCTTGCGGATGGTGATACGCGTCGTCATGACATGACCCTACCCGATTGGCGCGGCGGATTGCCGACGCGGAACTCGCACATCGCCGACCTGATTGGAGATCCACAGCCTATCACCTGGCGAACTCCTCGGTCGTGCTTAGAAACATGAATGAACGAGACATGTACCAGAATCAATATTTTTCCCAATTTCTGAACAAATTGATTCATTCGTAAGCAATCGCAATAGCTTACGTGGCTGAAATCCGTCCCGGCGCCGCGCGTTCTATGCCGCCACCACCGCCGCAATGGCTTCCGCATCCGGCTGCCGATAGGCCTTCAGCCGCGGCAGGACCTCGCGCGAAAACAGCGACAGATTATCCATAGTCTGCTCGTGAGTGAGGAAACCCGCCTGCCCCATCATCAGGAGATTGCCCATGCCGCCGCAATGGTCGCAGAAGGCTGTGAGTTGCTCATAGACATCGTCGGGCGTGCCGCAGAACAAGACGCCGGCGTCAATCAGGTCGTCGATGGGGGCCGTTTGCATCGAGATGACGCGGCCGCCCTTGGTGTAGGTGCGGGGCGGGCTTTCGCCGCGCAGCACCCGCGCATTGTCCTCAGGCGGCAGGTAGCCCGGCGGATTGCGGAACGGTAGGTGCACGATCGGGCTCGTGCGCAGATAGCCGGCGATCAGTTCGCCGCGCTTGCGCGCTTCCTCACGATCGTTGGCGACCGCGACCAGGCCGAGATAAGCGAAGCGGTCGGCGCCCGGCGCCTTGCCGTGCTTGCCGAGATAGCTCTTGCGATAGGCATCGTAGAGCTTGCGCGTGCCGAAGCCGGTGCCGAGCGTCGCCATGACATAGCCGCGCTCGCCCAGCACGCGCGCCTGGGTCGTGCTGCCGGTCGTCGACCACACCGGAGGATGCGGCTCCTGCCAGACCCGCGGCCAGATGTTCACTTGGCGGTAGTGGAAATATTCGCCTTCCCAATTGAACGTCCCGTCATGCGTGGTCATCGCCTTGAGAATGAAATCGTGCGCCTCCCAGAAACGATCCATCAGATAAACCGGGTTCTGGTTCGACGCCGCGATTTCGTAGGGAATGCCTTTGATAAATCCCATATCGAGGCGGCCGCGCGAGATCACGTCGATGGTGGAGAGCTCCTCGGCGACGCGCAGCGGATCGGGCCGATGCCCGATCGGATAGCCGAGCACCAGGAGCCGCGCCTTTTTGGTGGCGCGCGCCAGGATCGCGAGCCCGATCGCGACCGTCGACGACATGCAGGTCGCGCTCTGATGATGCTCGTTGAGCATGATGTCGAGGCCGAGTTCGTCGGCCGCCTGATATTCGTCGTAGTAGCGATGAAACAGGTCGGCGGCGACGCGCGGATCACATTTGCGGTTCGGGAAGATGACGCGCAGCGAGCCGTCGTGATCGTTCCAGGCCGGATAATAGGCCTGCTCGGTGAACTGATAGAACTCTCATGCCACGCGCTCCTGAACTTTTCCGGCAAACGACAAAACTTTCTCGGCAAATAGCTTCGGCTGCTCTTCTTGGGGGAAATGCCCGGCGCGTTCGATGGTTTCGAACCGCGCGCCGGGGATCATAGAGCAATAGGCGCGGCCGTAAGGCTCGCTGAGCATGCGGTCATGCGTGCCCCACAGGAACAATGTCGGGATGCGGATGCGGTGCAGCCGGCTCTTGAGCCGCGGATTGTGGAAATAGGGATTCCAGGCAAACCGCGCGGTGGCTTCGCGCGCGCGCGCCGCGGCAAGCACCTCTGCCTCCGGCAGCGACTTGTAGTCGTGCCGCCCTATGGCCGGATCGTAATAGACCATGGCGAGATATTCCGGATCGGTGACGGCGAAGATGTCGGCGATGTCGCGGGTCTCGCGATCGCCGACTTTGACGCCCACGGCGTTGGCCATGACCAGCCGCGAGATGCGCGCCGTCGACTTCACCGCGATCTCGGCGGCGATCCAGGCGCCGAAAGCGACGCCGACGACGGTCACATCGCGAAGATCGAGCTGGTCGAGCAGATCGAGATAGAAATAGGACAGATCGTCGACCGACCGCACGCCTTTGGGCAATTCCGAGCGGCCGAAACCGGGATGCGTCGGTGCGATGACATGCGCGCTCTTGGCTAGCTCGCCAATTGCGGCTGCAGACGGCTCGATGCCGTTCTCGGCGTGAAGAAAAAGCAGCGGCTTGCCCATTCCGCTCCCTTGGCCGCATTCAACAAGGTCGATCCGCACGCCTTCGACCAGCAGCGAGTCTTTGGGACTCCCGACCGCACTCTCCGCCGCAAGCGACATTCCGCCTCCCAACTTTCCCTTCTGCGTTTCTTTGCGCATTTTTCGCGCAATGATTTTTCCCGATACCGGGGTCGTACGGCATCGATCTTCTCAACACCGGCCCTTTGTTCTACCACGTGACACCCATTTTGCCATCGCACTGGAAGAACGGAGCCATGCAATGACGGACACCGGAGTGACAACCCAAACCGGTATCGCTTATGCCAATCACGACGGCATCGAGCTCCAAGGCGACCTTTACCTACCGAAGAGCCCGAGAGCCGTTCCGGCGCTGGTCGCGGTGCATGGCGGCGGCTGGGTCCAAGGCGCGCGCTCAGCCTTCCAATATTGGGGACCCTATCTCGCGGCCCACGGCATTGCCGTCTTCTCCATCTCCTATCGGCTAGCCGGGAAGACCAAGACATTCCCGGAAGCCGTGCAGGACGTGCTCGCCGGCGTGCAATTCCTGCGCGGCAAGGCTTCCGGCTTCGGCATCGATCGACAGCGCATCGGGCTCCTCGGCGCTTCCGCGGGCGCCCATCTCGCGGCGCTCGCGGCCTTGAGCGGCAAGAAATTCCTCGGCGGTTATTCGGGCGATCCTTTCGCTTCGACCGATGCCGCGGTGAAAGCCCTGGTCGGCGTCTACGGCATCTATGATGTCACGGCGATGTGGGCGAACTACCAGGTGCAGGGCAGCCGCGAGAACAATATCCAGAAATTCATGGGCGTGCCGCCGATGGAAAGCCGCCAGCTTTATTTCGACGCCTCCCCGATCAGCTACGCGACTTTCGACAAGAACTCGATCGGCGTCCTCCTTGTCACCGGCACCGAAGACGATCTGGTCGACCGCAAAGTGCAGACCGAGCCGTTTCAGCTTGCGCTCAAACAAGCCAACTTCTTCGTGCGCCCCTGCATCGTCCACGGCGCGCCGCATTACTGGATGAACGATCCGGTCGAGGAGCCGGGCAGCTACTGCGCCTTTCTCGCGCCGAAGCTGCTGCGCTTCCTCGCCGAGAAGCTTTAAGCGCGCCCAGACTGGGTTTGGATTTACCGGTTCATCGTTAATCGGGAAGCCGATTCATTTACCATGCATTTTCTGCCATGCGGGGAATAAACATTCGGTAGAGGCACCAATGTTGAAGCAGATGTAGCGTTTCCTCAAAGACGAATCCGGCGCGGCGGCATCGAATACGGGCTCATCGTTTCCGGCGTCTCGGTCGCGATCATCCCCGGCGTGAAAAGCGTCGGCGCGAAGCTGGTTCAAGTCTTCACCGTTCTGCAGAACGCGCTTTAATTCTGTTGCGGCGTCATGCCCGCGCATGGCCGTTCGAAGAGCGGTTAGCTCGCCTATGCCGCGAGCGTCACGCCCCCTCCATCACCGGCAGCGTAAGCGCCGAAGGATGCTCCGCCGAGTGGTGGATCGTGTCGGTCCCAATCTTGTTCGGCGCATAATAGTGCGACCACAGCACGTCGGTGACGACGGAATCGCCATTGACAATTTCAAGCCGCACGCGGCTTCCCTTTTTGAACCGGTGCGCCATCGGCTCCATGCTGATATCGAAACGGTAGATTTTTCCGGGCTCGATCGGAGCCGGATCGGTGTGGGTGTGATACGGCTCCATATCGGTCGATTTCTTGGCATCGAGCGCGCGGTGCGAGGCGCGCAGCCACCCTTTGGTGATCCAGAACGATGCCGGATTGATGCCCTTGCCGCGCTCCTCGGCCGATTGCGGCATCTGCTCCGACAGTTTGACGAAGAAATCCATATCGTCGCGCGTCGATGAGGCATAGAGCACGAGCTTGATCGGGCCCGCGATTTCGAGGTCCTGCTCGAGCGGCGCGGTGGTGAAAGTCAGCACGCGGCGCGCCGGATCGGGCTGATTGTTCGGGCCGAAACCAACAACGCCGATCATCCAGCCCGGATTGGGATAGGCGTACGACGTCTGTTGCTCGCCCGAAACCCGCTCGCGCGTGAGCCCGCCGTCGTTGAGCGAGGTCACGCTGCCGCTCTTCGCCGCGTTCAGGTTCCAAACGACGTAACGCACGCCTTGCGGCGGCCAGGTTTCGGACGTGCGCATGGCGTCGGCGCCGCGCACGAAATATTCGACGTCCGCGCGATCCGGATAATCCGTCTTCACGCCTTTCAGATAATGATCGTAGAACGGCAGCAGGAGTTTCTCGTGCAGCTCCGGGCTGTTGAACTCGCGATTGGCGACGAACGCATTCACGGGCCCGATCATTTTCAGCTTCTTTGGGCCACCGGCGCTGCGGAAACCGTCGATATTGCCGCGGGTATGCAGATCGACCTTGCCCCACACGCCGACCGAATAAAGCGGCACCTCGATCTGGTGCAAATGCTCGGCGGCGCAGCGCTCGCGCCAGAACTCGTCGTAGGTCGGATGCTGCTGCAGGTGGAGATTCAAATCGTAGGGCTGCTCGCGCGGAAATTCGCCGTCGGCCGGATGGCGATTGATGATGCGGTTCTGGTTCCACCAATAGCTACCGAAGAAATCGCTGAGCATGCCGCCCTGATAGACCGAGGCGCGGTAGGGATCATTGAGCCCGTCGAAGGCGGCGATGCAGGCGAGCGACGGCGGCCGCTGGATCGCCATCCACCATTGCAGCATGCAGAAATAAGACTGCCCAATGCCGCCGACCTTGCCGCTCGACCAAGTCTGGCGGCCGAGCCACTCGACGACGTCGTAAAGATCCTTCTGCTCGTTGCGGTCGAGAAAGCGGAACTCGCCGCCCGACTTGCCGCAGCCGCGCGCATCCATATGCGCATAGACATAACCGCGTTCGACGTAGAGCCCGATCGGCCCGGTCTCGCGCCATAGAAATTGCGGCGATGCCGGCAGCGAATTGTTGTCGTAGCGATAGGGCGCGGCACCGAGCACGACCGGAAACGGGCCGTCCCCCTCGGGCATATACAGCGCGACCGCGATCTCGACGCCATCATGGACGCGGATTTTGACTTCGCGGCGCTTCGATTGTGCTGCGTTGGTCATTGTCTCCCCCGGCCTCGGAATGAACCATAGGGGAAGAAGCATGCTGTGGGCAACGCGAGCGAGACGCCTTTTGCGGATGAAATAGCGGGCGCGACCGTGCGAGGCGGCCGCGCCCCCGGCAGATCGTCGAATTACTGCACCCGGGTATGCGCCGAGCGGCCGGCATTTTGGACGAGCGGCCGTGTCGGCCGCAACGCCTGACGATGAACGACTGCAGTCGCTTCTTGCGGGCCCCATGAGCCCCATTTCAGCTCGCCCGCGGCATCGAAATAGTGCGGCAACAAACTGCCATCGTGAGTGAGGGCCTGAGCAAACGCGGTCGCCGAACCCGCAGTAGCAAACGCTGCCACAACAAGCGCGACGGAAAGATATTTGTTAACGGCAACAAGCTTCTTCATAGCACATCTCCCTAACTGGCCGACGGCGGCTTTGCCGGTCGGTTCAATCGAGATGTGGCGGCTTGTCGCGTTCGACTATTGACGGGATCGGAAACAGTCTGTTCGGGGGCGGTGAATAATGATCGTGACTTGATGTCCACCCCCCGCGGGGCGGATCAACTCGAGGCGCAATTCACGGCGCGCCCGCGCCGCGGCTAAAGCCCCAAATAAGCCTGCCTGATCTCCGGCTTTGCCGCGAGCTCCGCCGGCAGGCCTTCCATGAAAATGCGGCCTTCGGCGACGACGTAGGCGTAGTCGGAGAGCGCCAGCGCCAGATGCACATTCTGCTCGACCAGCAAAATGGTCAGACCGGCCTCCTTGAGCCGCTTCAGCGTCGCCAGGAGCTGATAGACGACAACGGGGGCGAGCCCGAGTGATAATTCATCGATGATCAGAATCTCGGGATCGGACATCAGCCCGCGCGCGATCGCCACCATTTGCTGCTCGCCGCCGGACAAAGTGCCGGCGCTTTGCGCGCGGCGCTCGCCGAGCCGCGGAAACAGGCTGAACACCTGGTCCAGACGATCCGCATAGGAGCGCGCCGTGCGCTTGGTGAAGGCGCCGAGCTCGAGATTTTCCGCGACGCTCATCGCCGTGAACAATTGGCGGCCTTCGGGCACCAGCGCGAGACCGCGCGCCGATTTCTGGTGCGTCGGCAGGCGCGTTACGTCTTCGTCGTCAAGCGCGACACGGCCGCGCCACGGCACGATAGTGCCGGCGATGGCGCGCAGCGTCGTAGTCTTGCCGGCGCCGTTGGCGCCGACGATGGCGGTGAGTTTGCCGCGCCGCGCTTTGAGCGACAGGCCCCACAGCACCTGCACCTCCCCGTAGCCGGCTTCGAGATTTTCGACGTCAAGAAGCGCGTCAGACATGCGCGGCGTCCCCCTGCGACGGTTCGCCTTGCAGCGCCGCGGCGAGTTTCGGATCGCCGAGATAGGCTTCGATGACCTGTGGATTTTGCGCCACCTCCGCCGGCAGGCCCTCGGCGAGCTTTTCCCCGTAATTGAGCACGACGATGCGGTCGGACAGGCTCATGATCGCCTGCATCAGATGCTCGATGATAAGGATGCTGATGCCGCTGTCGCGGATGCGCCGGATGACGCCGATCATGTGCTCGACTTCGGTGGGATTGAGTCCCGCCAGCACCTCGTCGAGCAGCAGCAGCAATGGCTGCGCTGCGAGAGCGCGCGCGAGCTCAAGCCGCTTTTTGCCGGCGATGGTGAGATGGATCGCGAGCATCGAACTGCGGTCTTCGAGACCGGTCATCGCGACCGCTGCGCGCGCCGCCTCTCGTGCTCGCGTCAGCGGCAGGTTCTCTCTGCCGAAACAGGCGCCGACCGTGCAATTCTCCAAGACCGTCATATTCATCAGCGGCTGCACGATCTGATGCGTGCGGGCGAGACCCTGGCGCGCGACGACGAAGGGCTTTTGCCCGGTGATGTCGATGCCGTTGAACACGATCCTGCCGGTGTTCGGTGCAAACACGCCGTTGATCAGATTAAACAGCGTCGACTTGCCGGCGCCGTTCGGCCCGATCAGGCCCAATATCTCGCCCTTTTTCATCTCGAAGCTGAGATCGTGCACGGCCTGCAAGCCGCCGAAGCGCTTGCCGACGTGGTCCAGCGTCAGCAACGCTGTCATTCCAGCACCCGCTGCATGCGCGGGAAGCGGCTATAAATAAAGCCCATCAAGCCGCCTGGAAAGAACAGCACGATGAGAAGCAGGAGCGCGCCCGAGACGACAAGCTGAAAATGCGAGAAGGTCTCCGACGTCAGCAGATAGCCGCGCAGTTCTTCATAAAGATAAGCGCCGAGCGCCACGCCGGTCACGGTGCCCTGCCCGCCCAGCATGCAGATGACGATCGCCTCGGTCGACAGCGTCAGATCGAAGGCGTCGGACGGCTGAATGAAGGCGCTCTTGAAAAAATAAAGCCCGCCGGCGATCGCGGGCAGAAAGGCCGACGCGCTGTAGACCAGCGCTTTATAGCGCGGCGTCGGCACGCCAAGGATGGCGGCGGCATCTTCGTTCTGGCCGATGGCGAGAAGACCCAAGCCGAACTTCGAAGTCTTGATCGCATAGCTCAGATAGAGCGACAGCCCCATGACCGCGACGAACAGGAAATAGATGACCCACAGCGCGCGGGCGGGACCGCCGAGCGGCGCGAAGACCGCGGGCGAAATATAGATGCCCGACGAGCCGCCCCACGGCGTGAAATTCTCGACAAAAGCCTGGACGCCTTCGACGATGCCGATGGTCGACAGCGCAAAGAAC
Source organism: uncultured Alphaproteobacteria bacterium (assembly GCA_963761185.1). Classification (GTDB taxonomy): domain Bacteria; phylum Pseudomonadota; class Alphaproteobacteria; order Rhizobiales; family Xanthobacteraceae; genus BOG-931. The sequence goes on along the minus strand of CAVXFY010000008.1, from coordinate 13,748 downwards.
GGGCCGCGCAGCCGCAAAATGCCGACGCCGAAAATGAACGACAGCACGCTGACGCCGGCGCCGGCCGCAACGAGGGCCAGCGCCAGCGACCAGCCGTAGGAATTGACCAGCCAGACGCAGATGTAACCGCCGAGGCCGAAGAAGACGATGCTGCCGAAATTGATGTAACCGGCATAGCCCAGCATCAGGTTCAGATTGCTGGCGAGCGTGATATAGACGGCGGCAAGCACAAGGCTTTCGCGCAGTTCGACATTGTCGCCGAAGAGCGGCATCACGGCGAACACCGCGATCACAAGCGCGATGATCCAGAAGAACGGACGCCGCGGCATCGCCCAAAGCCCCATCACAATGCCCCGCGCCGCGACGCGAAAATTCCGCGGGGAAATGCGATCAGCACCAGAACGAACAGGGCAAATTCGATCACGAGCGTCCAGCTCACCGGCACAAACGGCGTGACGGCGCCTTCCAGCAGGCCGAGCGCGACGCCGCCCAACAGCGCGCCGATCGGATTGCCGAAACCGCCCAGCACGGTGACGATGAAGCCTTTGAGCTGATAGCCGTCACCCGAGAGCACGGTGAACGGAAACAGCGTGCCGATCAGCATGCCGGAAACGCCGGCAAGCGCCACGCCGCAGCCGACCGCGATGGCGAGAAGCCGCGTCGTCGGAATGCCGACGAGTTCCGCCGCCTCGCGGTTGTTGGCGACCGCGCGCAACGCCTTGCCGAGCCGCGTCTTGTGCAGAAAGAGATAAAGCGAGGCCGCGATCACCGCAGCAAGCACCGCCGCCAGAATATGCGCGCCGGGAAACGTATAGCGGCCGATGCTGACGCCCGGCACCGACACCGCGACATTGAACAGCGCGGTGCCCCAAATGCCGGTGCCGACCCCGATCAGCACCAGATTGACGGCGAAGGTCGACAACAGGCTCATCAGCGGCGGCCGGCCGATCATGCGATGTACGGCGACCCAATAGAGCAGCACGCCGACGAAAAAGCCGCCAATCAATACCGGCGGCAGCGCCAGATAAGGCGGCACGCCGAACGCGGTCGTCAGCAGATAAAGCGCGAACATGCCACCAACGATCATGGTGCCATGGGTGAGGTTGATGACATCCATGACGCCCCAGATCAAAGTGAGGCCCATGGCGGCGAGGCCATAGACAAGCCCCACCAGCACGCCATCGATGATCGAAGCGATGATTCCGAGCATGTGCGGTCTAAACGGCCGGGGCCGACGGCGAATAGGCCGGCCCCGTGCCGATTATTGGCTGGCCGAGATGGGATAGATGAGATCCGCGGACTGCGCGGCCGTCGGCCAGACCACTTGGCGGCCCGGCTTGCCGTCCACCTTCTGCCACTGCGCCAGCACCATCTGATGCGCGACTTGCAGGCCGTGCGATCCGGGATCGGTCGAGAATTTGACGTGACCGAAGAACGTGGTGACGTCGGTTACGTTGAGCGCCGCCGCCACCTTTTCCGGATCGATCGACTGGGCCTGCTCGATCGCATGCTGCAAGATCGCGCCGGCAGTGTAGCCCGAGGCGGCATGATAATCGGCCCTGGCGTGATATTTGTCCTCGAACGCCTTGGCGAATTCCGCCGTGGTCGGCCCGAAATCCGGCTTGTAGGAAACCTGCGCTTCCCATTGCGACGGCACGGTAACGCCCAAAGCGGCCGCGCCAAGCTCGCCGAATTTATCGTCGCCCGGCGCCACCAGGATCGACACCCATTTCATGTTGGCTTTTTGCTCGTACATCTGCCGTGCGAGCGTGGCGCCGTCGGAATAATGACCGCCGCCCAAGAACGCGTCGGCATTCGACGAGATGATCTTGTTGACGATCGGGCCGAAGTCGGTGGTGGACGGCGCGTAGGATTCATCCATCACGACTTCGAGGCCGGCCTTCGTCGCCTGCTCCTTCGCCGCCGCCAGCACGGTCTTGGAGAACGGATCGTCGGAATAGACCATCGCGATCTTGGCGTGCGGATTCTTCTCCGCCAGCGCCTGAACGGCGCCGGACAGATAATAGTCGGCCTGCGTGATCACCATGAACAGGTCCTTGTTGCCGAGCATGAAGGGCTTCTTCTCGGCGCCGCCGCCGTCCAGCATGATCTTGCCGTACTCTTCGGAGATCACCGCCGCCGCAGCCACCAGGCCCGACGAGTACGGGCTGAACAGGAACTGCGCCTTGTCCTGGTTGACCAGGCGCGTGTAAAGCTGCTGCACGCGGCCGCCGACGGACTGATCGTCATAGCTGACGAATTTGACCTGGTAGCTCTTGCCGCCGACCTTGATCCCGCCGGCAGCATTCACCTGGTCGCGCCACATTTCCTCGCCGCGCTGCTGGCCCAATGAATCGACATTGAGCGGGCCCGTCTGCGAATTCGTCATTCCGATGGTGATGGTGTTGTCTTGTGCAAAAGCCGGCGCGGCGAACAACGTCGCGGCGACGGCCAATAGGCAAAGCCGTTTCATCTGTTCCTCCCTGTGCGCCGCCTCGCGACGGTCGCGCCATTTATGACGGCCAAGTCGAGCGTCTCGGCTTCTTCAGTTTTTTGGCGGCGCCTTCCCCAGCTCAGAAAATTGGGCTCCGCATGGTTCCCATGTTAGCAAGAAAGCTTCGCACAATCCCGGCACGAGTGCCATCCGCGACAAAATCGCGCGTTGATGCTGATTTCCCGCCTATTCTTTGGGCGTCTCTTTGCGAATTTCGGGCGGCACACCGCTGCCGCCGATGGCCGGATCGCGCGGAAAGGCCGCCACCGTGCCGATCAGCGCCATGGCGCAGCCAAGGAGAATGTCCTTCATCCGCTCCATCAGAAGATCGGCCATCCCCTCCGCGTTTAAGCCTTGCGTACTGAGTTCGGTCAGGTCGTAGGCGAGCAGCACGATGAGCGCGATCAGGGCGGTGTGCAGCCAGTAGCGGTTGCCGATATGGTGCGGGATGAACGGCGCGACGGCGAGGATCGCGACGCTGATCAAAGCCAGCGAATGCGTCGCCACCGTGATCGCCCAGGCGGCGGCGACGCCGGCGAATGTGCCGGTGATGCGCTCGACGATGCGGCGATAGCTGGCATTGGCATCCGGCAGCATGACGATCAGCGTGGTGATGACGATCCAGAATCGATGCGTCGGATCGAACGAGCCGCCGATCCATAGCGCGAGCGTCGAGGCGACGGCATAGGCGCAGGCGAAGCGAAGCCAGCCGCCGTGTCCGGACGGCCGCTGCATCGGCGTAACCGACACCAGCGGCAGCGGACCATAGAGCCAATGATCCGCCACGCGCGCCACGGCCGTCACCGCCAGCACGCCGAGCGGATACAAAATCTGCTGCATATCGAAGGCCGGCATCGTGCCGCCGACGGCAAAGGCCATGGCGGCATTGCGCGCGACGATCAGCGGCTCGCGGCCGCGGCGCGCCGACAGGCCGGTGGCGAAGGCGACCGCGACGAAGAGCGGCCACAGGATCGCGGCGGAGTTTCTCACCAGATAGCCGGCCAGCGCACCGGCCGCGATCCCGGCGCCGTCCATGAACAGCAAACGCAGACGGCGCGGCAGATCCTTGTCGTTGTCGGCGAAAGCGAGCGTCAATCCGAGTACCGCGCCAAGCTGCGCCGCCTGCGGCTCGTCGCGCAGCACGGCGACAACCACCGGCACGCCGATCGCGGCAAAGAACAAAGCGCCGCGCCGGATCTGCGCGGTGTCGATGGAGCGTTGCATCAAGTCTCACCCGCCGAAGGCTTCGCGCCAAACGCTCGGGACGAGTTTCGATTCATTTTTGAGGGAGGAAATTGGTCGGAGTGATAGGATTTGTTTTTGTGGTCACTCGACACTGATTTAGCTGCGTTTTTTGAACCCGGTCTCGGCGTTTGTGTACTGCTGTTGTGTACTCAAAACAAGCCTGAGCAGCAAGCGTGTGGATAGCCATGGCCGATTGGAACTGCAACGGCACGATACCTGTGGTAGTCTCAGCGTCGTGTTGAGAGGCTGGATCATGCTTGGTTACATTTGCACCGTTGTTCTTTTGTACATCGCAATCTCGGCCGTCTGGCCTGATCGGCGCAAGAAGCAGGCAGAGAACAGCCGCAAGCACACAGAAGTCCTAGCGACTCTCGCAAGACTTGAGCGCCAGAACATACCGCCGCCAGTTCCCGCCGCGCTCCCAACGTACAACAGCGCTGAGCGTGCGCGTGTCCTAGCGCTGGGGCGCATTCGTGACGGTGACAAACGGCATCCGCTTTTGGCGACATTCGCGCGCGAAAGTTATTTCCCGAATTGACGAACTCCACGACCCTCTCGGCGAACCGCCACCAAAGCGATCATGGTGGTAATGGCATTCCACAGTACTTGGGTGTGGAAGCCGGTTGACGCACCAGCACCTGCCCTCCTGCTTGCAGATTACCAATTGGGTTTGGTTGCTGGCTTGATTGGCGTATCTGCATCTTCAATAAGTTTTGGGGCAATTTCACGGAGCTCCTTGGGAAGCGCTGTCAGATCTTGACCCTCGAAGGATTTCTTCAAATATCGAGTAGCAATGGTGGCAGCCGCCTTAGCTTGCTCCAGGTCTCGCGTGGCCTTTAGTGGGTCGCGATCTTTTCGCTCCGACACCCACGCTTTGTGAAGCGCAAATGCACGCGGATCAATCACAACGAACCGAACGGGATAGCCCTTTTCATCAATTGGAATTGCTACCAGCTTCGGCGAATTGATGAGCCACGCAAGGCCAAAGATAGCTGCCCCTTCTAGATCATCTGGCAAGTCAGTGAGCGCCGTCGGTAGACGGTCGCGAAACACGTCTTTCGCTTCCGGTCTTATGAGATCGACCAAATAACCGTTTCGATTGGCTGCACGAAAGCTTCGGGGATTTGTGGGCGCAAAAGACTCGTCCACTTGCTGCAGAATGCCGATCAACCCGCTCGTGCTGATGCCGCTTGACGCCAGACTTATATGGCGGCGGGCATCGTAGAGAAGATCAATATCACCAGAGGCCATGAGTCCACTGTCTACGTGGACGCCTGCCAGTACCTCGTATGCGAACAATGCGTTCGTGCCAACGACGACCAGTTGCTCCCCTAACAAGCTTCGTTCGTCGCACGCTCTGAGTATTCGAGCCGCGATGATGGGCACGCGGGCGAGACCCATCGCGACGTTCACGGGCGCAAGTTCGTCGATCTTTGCCGAGAGGCCCTTGAGACGACTTTCATTGTCGGAGCGTCCTCGCATGAATGCGGCGTGGGCCTCATCAGTTTCCTTACTCCGCGGCCCGAGAGAGGTTTCAGCCTTTCCAATTTTGCGAAGGAGATACTCGGTGCCGTTCCGCTCACCCCACCTCATACTTCCGGAAAACCGGCGTTTGCTCTCCTCATTGGCTGCGCGCCAAGCTTCATAGACTTGTTGCGTGTCTATGAGTTGGCGACGCTGCTCTGCGGATAAGACCTTGAGGTCCAAGACTTTTCCACCTCGTACGTTCACTCAAATGAGTATAGTGGAAAATCGTTACTTTTCAATAGTTTAATAATCAGATGGATTTTATGTGTAAGTATATGAAACATAACAATTTTCCACTTTGAAATGAAATAATGACGCCAGAGTGGAAAAGTATATGTAATCAATGAACTAAGCGAAAAGAACTCGGGTCAGGCCCGTCTAGCCGGTTCTTTGCTCGGCGCCCGGTACCTGACGCTGCCCGATCGACCGGCGCGCCATCAAGCTTTACAAGCGGGGAACGTATTGTCCTTTTCTGCCGCCGCTCACGCTCTTCCGGTGGGAGAGACGTAGGGATCGGTGGTGATCTCCGCCCTAGCCGTTCGTCTTCCTCTTGCAAAGCAATCCGCCGCGCAACTTTTTCCTGCCGCCGCTGACCTTCCGACTTCTTCATGAGCTACCCAGTGGCATCCGACGGCGCCACTGGATCTCATAAATCTTCGCCAAGCGGCAAGCCATAATCACCGCGACACACAATTGTGCTCCCCCAGCTTGGCCAGTGGCTGGGCTTTTTCAGCCGGGGAACGCTGCCGGCGCAACCACGATTGCAGCCGCCAAGGCTGCCGCGAGCGCGGCCTCGGCCGTCTTTTTCGCGATTACTCCGCGTCTTGGATCGTGACCACAGTTCCGGTCGTCACTCGCGACAGGCTGACGTGGTACGGGAAAAACTTGGGAGTGAGAATGCTGACCTCGCCGAGAGAAGTTCGCCAGGTCGTGCGCCAGTGTACGCACCCAGCCAAGGCACCCAACGTTTCGCTGCGTTATCGGGCGTGCCAACATCCGCAATCTCTAGCGCCGCCTTTAATACCGTTCGCCACTCTTCGGGCCGCAGCGCCTTTTCACGGAGCTTGATAGCTCTGGGGAGTGTGACCTTGGCATCCGCGAAGGCGTTTTGAGGAATGCGAGTGTGTTCATCCGGGAGGCGCTTGCGGGCGATGTAGTTGCCCTTGCTATCTTGGCGTAGCTTGACCATTCGCAACACACGACTGTGTACGCGCTTGTGTACTTGAGGCGGCGCTCAATCACTAGACGGTGCTGATAGTTGCGGGAAATCAACGCTTCGAGAGCGTAGTTGGTCGGAGTGATAGGATTTGAACCTACGACCCCCTCGTCCCGAACGCTGTGTTTCATCTGCTCGCTCCTGAAAAACCGGCATTTTTAGGTTTATTTTATTACGCTGACGCTCGTTTGTTCACGCCCTTTCTGTCCCGTATCTGTCCCGGCATTTTGTTTGTGATCGCATCTGCCGCTTCGCGCTGAAAGTTCGGATGATGGTGACCGTAACGGTCTTCCAACATCTGTACCGTCATCCCGAGAAAGCCAGCAGCCTGCCAAAGGTCAGCGCCGTTCTGCATAGTCCAAGTGGCGGCGGTGTGCCGCAAGGTATGGGGCGTGATGCGCTTGTCGAGGCCCGCGCACCTAACGGCGGCAGCGAAACCCTTGCGGACGGAATGCACCGGCCTTCCGTTCCACTCGACAACAGCATGCGTTGAAATACCGAGCCGATGCCATCGCCGCAGATGTGCGAGCAGCCGATCCGGTAGCCGCACAGGGGGCTGCCGCTTTTTTGTCTCACGCGCACCTTCGGCACGTCGATAGAAAATGCCGCCATCAAGATCGACATGACCACGTCCGATAGCCGGGTGAAACGCTGCACCGCAAATCGCGGCATGCCGGGTGCCGGTGTACAGACCAACTAGGATAAAGCGAGCGATATGTTTTCCGACGTCGCGCCGCGTAACCTTATCCCGCATTATCTGCTTCGCCCCCCTTGCCGCACGGATTAGACGGGCAGCCTCCGCGCGGGTCAGAAATATCTCGCGGGCCGCCGACTTTTCGGGCAGTGCAACCGAGACTATCTCAGAACACAGACCTTCGCGCCGGTGATGGTTTATTGCTGCGCGAAGGTCTTCAAGTTCGCGCCGTGCAGCGGCCTCAGTTACAAGACGTGCAGGACATCCGGTCCGCTCAGGCTTAGATGACTTCCAGGGTTGCCCAACTCGCCATCCAACATAATCGCGACAACGCTTCCCGGTCACATCGGCCAGCGTGTAATGCTGCCAAAAATCGGCAAGCTTTAGGATGCGCTGCCTCGTTTCCTTCGGTCGAGCGGTTTCTTTCGCTTTGTCCGATAGATAGATATTCAGTACATCTAGGACGAGGATTTGATCGGGATGACGACCGCAGGTTCGACTAGGTTGATATTTTTGTGCGATGTACTCGGCGAGATCCCGTTCAGCGCCTTCGCGGTCATCTCGAGCGCAACCCGTGCGGATTTTACGCGGTCCGTCACGAATGACCCATGCGGAACGCCGGATGATGTTTCCCTCCCGATCTCGTTCTTCGGGTTCAAGCCAAAGTCTGGATCCTTTTGCTGGACGCGGCATTTTTCCCTCATCTTCTCGATTGCTCGTAACGTTGTGAACTGCTTGCCAGCGATGACTTCGATGGTCAGTCGATGTTTACGCACCTCGCGGCGTAGGCCGGAAACCGTCATACCACCATCGGGAAAGGCAAGCTCAGCAGCTCGAGCGAGACGCAGGGGCGTATCCAGACCGATTTGGCCAAGATCTATAGGGGATGGTTTAGTCGTCATGCGCAAGGATCATACGCTCGCTTTCCTTGCCTTCTATGGTGCACTCACTTGCTAATTTAATCGGGCAGTGCACCGCTGGTCTTGTATCGGACGGATCGTTTCGTTGGTCGGCATGCCGAACGGACGTTCTCCGCCGTTACTTTGGCATTTGGATAGGCGATATTCGTCAAATCGGCCACGGCATCGTAATGCGGATCTCCAGATAGTTCACGCATGGCCTGCACCATTTGGTACATGAATGCCACGTGTTCGCGCACACGCCTCTCTCGACTAATACGAGTGGGGATCCGCGGTGGGTTCTGTAAAACAAATTGACGCAGGATTTTTGCCTCGCGTTCGTGTAATTCCGCGAGCTGTTCGAGCGGCATCATTCCGTGCTGTTTAAGTAGCCCGCCGAGACGGACTTGAGGCGACATCAGACTGGCGAGATCTGCTCGCCCAGTGCCCCGACAGAATTTAGCCAAGTCGTCTGCTTTGTCAGCGAGTTTAAGCAATTCATCCCGCTCTTTTTGCTCTCGCTGCTCCGTCAGATCGACACCGCTTTTTACGTCTTGAGCAGTCCACCGCGCTTTGCGCGCTTGCGCGATAACCACACGATAGAAGAGCTCTAACTCTCCGTCGAATTCGCCGCGCGCTAACGCCTTAACACCAAGCTTCTCAAATACCGGATCATTAGCCTGAGCAATCCATCTCTCTAAAAACGCACGGTCGTCGGGTGACGCGCTCTGCAACGCAGCTGTGAGCGCCGTCTTGAGCGCAAGCGCCGTCTGTTTTCGGGCCATAACCACCGCCACACCGCCACAGAGGATAGTGCGCGGGGCAAGCATCTCGGCGGTGGTGAGATGCGACGGTCCGTCGACCGGCCCCGCGCTTCGGATTATGTTATCAGATTGAGCAGTCGCGCGATGTCCGCTTTGCCGCCATTCGCGACCTTGCCGCTGCGCTGCGGTAAGCGCCGCTTCGGGCCACAACCGGACTCATGCACTGCAACATAATCAGCACAAAAGAAAGACCGCCTCGCGGCGGTCTCTCAGAAGCTCGTGTTAGGTTCAGTTCTGCGATCTTACTTACCACCGACGGGCATTAACCCGGGCGGGCCTTGGAACGTCGCTCGATCCTTGAGACCCGCCGTGACTTCTGGTGCTGGCGCATAGTTACGGAAGATCAGATAGAAAGGTCCGGGTGGGGACGGCAGCCAGTTCGACTCTTTGTCGGCCCCGGGGCTAGCGGTCTGGATGTAGAGCGTAATCGATCCGTCCGCATTTTTCTTGAGATTATTGTAATCCGCAAGATGATAGCGGTTGATCGGATTAGACGCGGTGTAGTTCGTCGTCTTGTCATACATTGTCACCGACCAGAAACCGGGCGACACCGGCCTCGCATAATCCATCGGCGGCTTGAGTGTCAGCGTATAACTCTTAGCGCCGGTCATCGGTTGGTTGTTGGCGTCCAGCACCCCTGAGTAATAGATCGCCTGATTGGTGGCGTTTGCGGTCAGGCCGAACACCGCGACATCCAAACGTGACAGATAGTCTGTTCCGGCGTTGCCTGTGTTATAGGGCGGAATAACCCAACCGTTAGCCAAAGTCCCGGCGAGAGGCATGGTCCCGAGCGCGAGATCGCCGATTGATGCCGCAGCCTTCTTCATCTGGGCGAGAATTGCCGGAGGCACGTTGTCCGGCTTCCATTGCTTGCCTAGCTCGATGCCTAGATATTTGAACTGGGGCAGGACCGAGACGATCTCACTCGCTGGCGGCGGGTTCTCGTTCAATGCATTCGAGAAGATCGACCAGAATTGCAGCGGGTCGTCAAACTGCATGTGGCTGGTAGCGACACCGGGTGTCGTTTTCGGTACTTCGTAATTGTAGGCCGGTTGCGCGGGAGTGGAGCCGCCGCTGTACTGAGATAGTCCCTTGTAGCGTGATGGCCTGCAATACTTTCCTAGCATTAGCCAAATCGGCTTCGCTCTTGACGTTCACGCGCGGTTGAAGCTCGATCCAGCGCGTCGGGGCGTCGATCCTAGTCACATCAGGCGGCAGTGTGCCTTGCCAGCCAGGACCAACCAACGCGAACTTTCCGCCCTTGTAACCGGAGGCTCCCCCCGCGGGGTAGGCAAAAGCATTAGTGTACATGTCGCAGATTTCGATCATGTAGTAACGGCCACCTGAGTCCGGCGCGGTGAGGATGACCGGCTCTGCCCCCAAGTCCACGAAACCGAAGCCGTAAACCACGTCAACGTTCGGCGAGACATAGCCCGACTCCGCTGACAGCTTTGGTGTCGAGATATCCTCCATCCGCCAAATCTGGCCGGGAGGTGCCTTGGGCTTAGTTCCAAATGCGACGGTTGACCTGAGATTGTACATCGCCACGAGCGGCGCAGCGTAAGTCGCCGCCTGAACGGCGAGCGTTGCCGCCCAAGTGTCAATCGCCTTCACTTGTTCGGGCGACGCCTTCAATTGCTGTGCTTGGACTGGACCGGCCACTAGCGCGAATGCAGCCGACAGCGCGACCAATCCAGTGATTGCTTTCTCGAAACGCATTTCTTGGTCTCTCCACTTGCAGTATTTAACTGACGGCTTTGTGCCGAGCCGCATTGATTTTGATCAAAGTATGGATAGTAGGCTGCGTTGGTCGCGTACGACCGAAGGCGGGAGTAATATTGCGGCGCATCTCGCGCCACAAGGCATTGTCCGGTTCGGGTCACAAGCTGCCGCGCCGGCCGCAATCCTCGGCGTCCGCTTTACCCCCGAAAGCTGCCGCGGCTTTCGCCGACCGGCGCGTCCGCTTCGGGCCATAACCGGCCCCTCATCGGCGCATGCCGGTATCTGCACAGCGCCCGCATTAATTTCATGCCAGAACAGCTGCGAATGGTGATACGCCTCACCATCGCGAAGGGTAATTTGACTTAGGTCAATTTAGTGGTGGCTGTTAGCCGCTAAATTGCGCGACTAAATTGCGCCACTCCGACACAGCCCGCTACTAACTCTCCTGATACAAGGAATACGAAGTCATGGTTGAAAGATATTCGCACGACGAGAGTGTTCCAAAGACGATCCCGGAGACGCAAGAAACCTCACACTTGAACCGAAGAATGCTCTTGGCTGCGGGCGCCGCAGCGCCGATGGCCGCGATGACGTTGCTCGACGGCCCCGCGCAAGCGCAGCAGACGAAATCCGACACGTCCGGCCTGCCGCCCGAGCAGGCACAATTGATCCAAGCATGGGCGCGTTCGACGGCGGTCTATGCCGCGACCTACGCGTCCGCCATCTTGGGCATGTATAACCTGCGAGACACGGTGGCCGTCAGACCCGGGGCGAAGGCACCTCCGGGCACAATGTGGAAGTTCGACCAGATCGCCACCCCGGAGATCGCCGCGCAGACCGGATACGTCACGCCCAACGTCGATGTGATCTACGGCTTCGGCTTTTACGACCTCGGCCAGGAGCCGGTTATTGTCACCGCGCCCGACTCCGACGGTCGCTACTACATGATCGAGATCGTCGACATGTGGGATAACGCGTTCGCCTACGCCGCCGGCAAGGTAGTGGGATACAAGGGTGGTACATACGCGGTGGTCGGGCCGAACTGGAAAGGCGAACTACCGGCTGGCGTCAACCGCATCGACAGCGCAACGCGCTGGGTCGAGATGCAGCCCCGCGTCCGCGTGAAAGATCAGGCCGATCTTCCCGGCGCAATCAAGGTCATGAATGCGATTGCGGTGCAGGGGTTGTCTCAGTATCTGGGTAAGCCCGCTCCCGCGAAACCAACCTACAACTACGAGTCGCCCAAGCTTGCACCCAAGGTCGCCAGCAGCCAGTTGCAGTTCGTGGATCCGCTTCAGTTTTGGTCGCTCTTTTCGGCGGCCATGAACGAGAACCCGCCGCCGCAAAGCCAGATCGACGCGGTGCTGCCGTTGTTCAAGTATCTCGGCATCGAGCTGGGCAAGCAGTGGAAACCTGAGAACGTGAACCCGCTGATCCTAACGGAAATGAAAATCGCAGCCCAGCAAGCGGGTGCGATGATGAACGCGGTGGGTCCGATCGTCGGTAGTCCGACAAACGGCTGGGACGCCCCCCCGGTGAACTTCGGCGCAACCGGAGCCGATTACTTGACGCGCGGCATCAACTCGGTGCTTGGGCTGACCGCGAATACAACCACAGAGGCCATCTATACCCTGGGGGCGCTCGGCGGGGACGGGAAACCGTTGAACGGGAACAAGGCGTACACGATCACCTTTCAGGCATCGAATCCGTACATCCAGGTGATCCCGCCGGGCTTCTGGTCAATCACGATGTATGACGGCGCGACGAAGTTCACCGTTCCGAACCCGCTCAATCGCTTTTTCCTCGGCAGTGCCAACGACATGAAGAAGAATGCCGACGGATCGGTCACGATGTACCTGCAAGCGACAAGCCCGGGCGCGGACAAGGAGTCCAACTGGCTGCCTTCGCCCAAGGGGCCGTTCTACCTGCTGTTGCGCAACTACGCGCCGATGCCATCGGCTATCGAAGTCCTGAAGAATACGAAGGCCAACCCGATGCCGCCGATCGTGCTGGCCTGATCCAATCTTTCCCGGACAAAATTTCTAGCCCCGGCATCGTCCGGGGCTTTTTTAATGGCTGGTCGCGGATGTCTGCCGTTTGGCTGCCCGTCTCCAACAGGGCAATCAATTGAGATTGTTGATGTCCACTTAGGCTCACAAGGGGACATGACGCAGACATGACGTGATGTCCGCTCCTAGGCCAGGCTTGTCCGCTTCTTTGGGCCAACCGCGCGGACATACCGAGAACTCGGGCGACGAACGCGCTCTGATCGGTTTCAAGCTCGCGGTTAGGGATGAGAGTACGACGCGCCGTGATGAAATTTGCCCCTCAACAATCGCGGCAGGTGGCCTGATAGTGTGGCCTTTAGGTGACGGTATTTCGCTGCTTGGCATTGTAAGTTTTAAACACGCAATCGAAATCGGGCGGAGTCCTTTTGTCGCGATGGTACGCGTTCCGCTTGCCGAATGAACATGGGGCCTTACCGATGAAAACCATCCTTCGCGCGACCATTGCTGTAGGTATTTTGGCCTTGGCATCTTTGACCGCGCAAGCAGCCGATCTTCCGATGAGACCGGAATATCCGCCTCCGGCCCCCGTTGTCGTCCAACCAGTTTACAACTGGACGGGATTTTATATCGGCGTGAATGGTGGTTACGCCTGGGGTAGCCAGGACCCCCTCAATATCATCACGGACCGTTTCGACAGATTTTCTCACAATATTGCGGGCGGAGCGTTCGGTGGAACCATCGGCGCTCAAATTCAAGCAGCCCACGTCGTGATGGGTCTTGAGGCAGACCTTGATTGGGCAAATATCACGGGCTCCTCAATGACCACCGCGACAGTTGGCGGCGTATTCGTAGGCGGACCGTTCAACGCGAAGACCGAAGTCGATTGGGAGAGCACCGTAAGGGCGCGCGTTGGATACGCGAACGACAACTGGCTATTCTACGGCACCGGGGGTTTAGCGTTACTTGGAGCCAAGACCACCCTCACGACCGCCGGCGGCGCAGCGGTCTGTGGAGCAGTTTTTCCAAACTGCACTCCAACTAACCGCCAGGCTGGCTTAGTGCTGGGGGCGGGTGTCGAATACGGAATTACGCCGGCTCTAAGCGCAAAACTGGAATAT
>CAVXFY010000007.1:0-147777 GCA_963761185.1 uncultured Alphaproteobacteria bacterium | reverse complement strand
TTTGGGTCTAGGCTGTGTGAAAACGAAATCTGATTTGGTCGTAACGCCGAGCGGAGGACGAATTTTTACGTTTTTCGGCTCTGCGCATGACCACAGGGCTCAAGATTCCAGGTGTTGCGATACCGCGTTGAGTTTTGACACAGCCTGGGTCACAAACGGACGCGGCGGCTCCAAGGCTCGACGTCCGCTATTCACCCATGTGTGGACGGGTGCGCCGGGAGACCGGCAAGAGGTAGACGGTGGAAGTCCGTCACGGTGAAGGAGTAGCGAACCGCACTGGCCCCGAGTGATGCGCGGGTTGTCCGCGAGGACAAACGTGAAGCGTTCACAGGGGAGGGCGCAGGCGAGGTATTGAGCGTCGTAAGACAAGTTCGGGGTGCTGATGTTTTCCGTCCCACAGAAGGCAACACGGCTGGTGTCGATATCGCAAGACACACGCCGACCCCGCGTCGTCGTAGACCCTGGCATGCGCAGAAGCCTTTTGCACGGGAACCGGGAGATCTCCATCGCCGCCCCCGCCAGTCGTGGCCGGGACGTTGTCGGGAAGGCCGGAGGCTGTAGCCGACGATGAGCGCGACGGAGAAGTCGGACCTGCCCGAAGTAGCAAAGAAGCGAGCGAACAAAGCGGCCTCGGCTGCGGCGGAGCTCGTGGAGCGAAGGGGCGGGGCCAAGGAGAATGCGGAACTGCAAAGCACGGTCCGGACGCAGAGCCGGGCAGCCGTGTCACAAGCGCAGGCCCGCATACGAGAAGCCGTCATCAGGAACAGACAGGACAAGCTGACGGCGCTCCTGCATCACCTCACCGTTGACGTTTTGCGGGCGAGCTTCTTCGGTCTGAAGAAGTCCGCCGCGCCGGGTGTCGACGAGGTGACGTGGAGCGAATACGTGGAAGGCCTCGAGGAAAACCTCTCGGACCTCCACTCTCGCGTTCAAACGGGAGCGTATCGAGCGCTGCCATCGCGCCGGACCTACATTCCGAAGGCAGATGGCAGACAGCGGCCGCTCGGCGTCGCTGCCGTAGAGGACAAGATCGTCCAGGCAGCGGTGGTGGCGATCCTGACGCCGATCTATGAGTTGGAGTTCCTGGGCTTCAGCTACGGGTTCCGGCCGAAGCGCAACCAGCATCAAGCGTTGGATGCACTCGCGGTCGGGATCGGCAGGCGACACATCAACTGGGTGCTCGACTGCGACGTACAATCCTTTTTCGACAAGGTCAGCCGGGATTGGCTGATCCGTTTCGTCGAGCATCGGATTGGCGACCGCCGAATCATCCGGTTGATTGCCAAATGGCTGACGGCAGGCGTGCTCGAAGATGGACGCGTGATCGAGACGGAGGACGGGACGCCGCAGGGCGCGGTCATCAGCCCGCTCTTGGCGAACATTTACCTCCATTATGTCTATGATCAATGGGTCCACCAGTGGCGGCAGCGATGCGCCACCGGCGACGTGATTGTCTGTGCGCTACGCGGACAACTCTATCGTTGGCTTCGAGCATCGGCACGAAGCGGAGCAATTCCTTGCCGATCTCAAGGCGAGGCTCGCTCGTTTTGGACTGAATCTTCATCCCGATAAGACGCGGCTCATCGAGTTTGGTCGGCACGCGATTGCGAACCGCCGCGCTCGAGGCCTCGGCAAGCCGGAGACGTTCGACTTCCTGGGGTTCAAGCATTATTGCGCGGCCCGGCGGGATGGCAGCGGCTTCGTGCTCGGAAGGAAGCCGATGGCCAAGCGCATGCGAACCAAACTTCGGGAGATCAAGGAGCAGCTCATGGTGACCCGCCACGACGGGATCGATGGGCAGGGCAAATGGCTTGCTCAGGTCCTGCGCGGCTGGATGGCCTACTATGCTGTGCCGATGAGCGGCTCAGCGATCTCAGCATTCCGTCATCACGTGATCGAACGTTGGCATGGCGCGCTGGTGCGTCGAAGCCACAGACGTCGACTTACGTGGACGAGAATGAAGACGATCGCTGACCGGTACCTGCCGTTCCCACGCATCCTGCATCCGTGGCCAGAGAAGCGGTTCCTCGTCACCATCCAAGGTGGGAGCCCGGTGCGTTAGCAGCGCCCGCCGGGATCTGTGCGGGGGGCGGAGAGTAATCTCCGTCCCTACCGCGACCTCCGAGTTGGCAAGGACTATCTTCACGCTTGCAGGCATTGGTCGGTGCAGCCATGTGTTCGGCCTTTGAGTGCGGTTCACATGACCGCTGGCCATAATGCCCTCCGCGGATTAGGTCCCGATCAGAAGCCCGCATTCGACGATGCGTGGGTGAAACTGGGTTGTCCTGATCGCCGGATCGACCGGCTCTGCATTACGTGCTGTTCGCCCTCCCAACCTTCACATCACGCCGGTTGTCCGGCGCGATCTCGTTTATGCCGCAAGTGCGACGGGTTCCTTGTAGCGTTCACCCTTGGCCATCATCGCCCAGGCCATCCGAGCAATCTTATTGGCGAGAGCGATGGCAGCGACCTTGGTGTGGCGCCGCGCCAGCAATGCTGTGAGCCAGGCCCGATGCTTGGTGCCATGGATCTTGGCATAGCGGATGACGGCGAGCGCACCGGCAACGAACAGGCCGCGCAGATAGCGGTCACCTCGTTTGCTGATGCTGCCAAGCCTGTCCTTGCCGCCGCTCGAGTTTTGCTTCGGCACGAGACCGATCCAGGCCGAGAAATTACGCCCTGATCGAAAAGCCTTTGGGTCGGCAACGGTCGCGACCAGGGCGGTGGCTAGTGCCGGACCGATGCCCGGACAATGATCGAGCCGCGTGCTCATCTCACTGGATCGATGCCAGGCTCGGATCATCCGGTCGAACTCCAGAATCTGCGCCTTCAGCATTCTCAATTGGGCGCCGAGAGCGGTGACACAGGCACGGGCAACCTCGGGCAGCCGTTTATCGCCTGCGTCGGCGGCGACGTTGAGCAACTGTTCAACACCTTTGCGTCCGACCGGTGCGACAATCCCAAACTCGGCAAGATGAGCGCGGATGGCGTTGATTACCGAGGTCTGCTGGCGAATGAACAAGTGCCGGGTACGGTGCAGCGTCAAGCAACTCTGTTGCTCGCGTGTCTTGGTTGCCACAAACCGCATGTTTGGTCGCGCAACTGCCTCACAGATCGCCTCCGCGTCAATCGCATCGTTCTTGTGCCGCTTCACATAGGGCTTCACGTAGGCCGGCGGCATTAGGCGAACGGCAGCGTAGAAGGGAGCGGCCGATCAACTCCTACGGCGCGGCTCCCAGCTTTCCTCGTTGGATCATCATCGCGCAATCAATGACCGCTTCTGACAGCCAAGCTTGCTGGCAAAGGATACTGGTTCAAGTAATGGCGTATTGCGTGGCCAGCAGCCGATGCGGCAATCAGTCCGACGATTAGCAGGATAACAAGCCACCCGGGGCTGAGGCCAGCGACGCTAAGCGCCATACCAAGCAACACTCCAGGAAAAACATGCGCCGGTGCCCAGGCAAGAGCCGACAGAATATTGACGGCATAGAATTGACGCGATGACATTCCTAAAATGCCTGCAACTAACGGCACAAATGCGCGCACGACCGCTATAAAACGAGCCAGGAAGACGCTCGCACTACCGTATGTCTTGATAAATGCTTCGCTGCGGTCGATGAACTGCGGATACCGATTAAGCGGCCAGCGCAGCAGAATCTCCCGATGGTAGCGGCGCCCTAACCAGAAGGACAAACCATCCCCGAAAATGGCTCCTACGACCGCAGCACCAAGTAGGGGCCATGGGTTTATATGGGCGCCCGTCGCGAGGACACAAATCCCGATAATAAGCGTCGAGCCGGGAATTATCGTGCCAATCACAGGGATTGCTTCTGACAACGCCAGCAGGAAGATCGCTGTGAGGGCGTAGTGCGGGTGCCCCCCGATAAAATCGATAATCCCGGCAAAATACGACGTCATCGCTTTGTATTCATGCGAACAATACGAAAATGCCCGACTCGGTTTCGGTGATCTCCGCCAGATGACCAACCCGAAGGGCGTCTTTTGGTTGCGTCCCACGACATGGGAAGGACATTTTGCAGTCTGGGAGTCTGCAATTGGCCCGAAGCGGCGCTTCCCGCGACGCAATCGAATGTCCGTTGTTAGGGGTATAGCTGCCGCGCCGGCCGGGGACCGGCAAGGTCGCGATTGACCCGACTCGGCGTTTAGCCGCCGCCAATTGACGCACTGCAAAGCAATCAGCCGCAGTCTGAGAATATGCTCCGGCTCTCATACCGATTTTGCTATCGACGTCCGCGTGGCGCCCCGCACGAGATCGATGAGGTCGAGCGGGTCGGCCGGCTCCGCGTCGCCGCGCCAAGCGACATGCTGGTCCGGGGCGCACTAGCACGAGCTTGTGGCGATAAAGCACTGACGCCTCGGGCGAACTCACGTCGAGAACGGCGAGCGGAAGGCCGCGCTGCGCGGCCGCCGCGACGATGCCGGAGATGCCCGCCGTGGGGTCGAGGCGCAGTAGCGTATAATCCCGCCCCATCGCGTCGGAGAGGGCGCTGCCCTTCGATCCAGACGTGCGGTACGCGGCAGCCCGGCACAGTGGTCGAGGTGAAAGTGCCCATCGTATAGGTGGTGCTCCCCGTCGTAGGCGATGATCGGCGAGCGATCGTGGAAGTAGCCGAAGTTGAGGCCGCCGCAGCATTGCTGTTCCACGTCGAGCGTGTAGGCGAGCTGCCCGGCGGCGGTGCGTGCGGCCTCGCCGGTCGCATCCAGGCGTTCAATGTCCGGCGACAACTCGCTTCGCTGCATCATCACCTGGCGTCCGATGTCGGAGATAATGCGCGAGGCCTGGTCTGTGATCGGCTGGCGTTCAGCCTCGTAGGCATCGAGAATCTCGGGCGTGGCCCAGCCGTGGTGGAGGCCAGCGAGCTTCCATGCGAGATTGGCAGCGTCCGCAATGCCGGCACTCATGCCGAAGCCGCCGAGCGGCATCCAAACGTGCGCAGCGTCGCCGCAGATGAACACGCGCCGGTCACGGAACTTGCTCGCCACGCCGGCCGTAGTCCATTCCGCCCGGCGCCGTATTGATATCGCAGCATCGTTACTGCGCAGTTAAGGCTAGACGCGGTGCGCTTTAGCGCGGCAATGGCCCCCCACAAGTTCTGTCCCTTCCGCCGACATTCCGGATTCCTGTGATCGGGGTCACATCAACCTAGACTGAGGCGCATAAGGTAAACGTACCGGGAAATGGAGGTTGCCATGAGCAAGATATCGCTGCAGGTGCCGACCAGTCTCAGTGCTTGCCTCAAGCAGGTCTTTGTTGGTGGTCCCAGCATTTGTTTCTCCGACCTGCAAAGCTTCAGCGACAAAGCCTTAGAGGATATCGGGCTGACCCGTCGCAGGGCAAACTTAGAAGCCGCCAAGCCGTTTTGGCTGGCCTAGGTTTGCTCAGCTTTGTCTTCAAGCGGCCCTCATTAGAACACCGACCTGTTTCTGTCCGAATCAGGCATAATGCCCGCATGGACCGCGCGAAACTAACTGCCATCGAAAGAAACGGACATTGGTCTGTTTGCATAGCTTGGCCGAACGGCACGGCGCGCTATCTTGGCGAGTATGCTTCCAAATTCGAAGCGCGCGACTGGATCAAAGAACACCAATGGCTGACAACTGGAAGAATTGAAGAGAAAGATCTAGCTCGGCGCCAAAGGCAGTCCGACCGTAAGAAGTCACAAGCAGGCTGAGTTAATTCTAGGAGATTGATATCCCCATTAATGACGGCAGCCCAACCGGCGAAGATCGCTATGGGCAGCAACGTGTCGAGAAATACAGCGGCTTAGCGACTGCAGTGGCTATAGCTGTTACAATCATTGTTATCGTGGCGGTCGTCTATTTTCGATCAAAGCTCGTAGACCTGTGATTAGGACAAAGCCGTCCCTAGACGTGATTCGCCAACGCATGATTCTGGCATAGCCAGCAGGGACGCCAAGCCCGGCCAAAACGATGCTATTGCCATGCTCTTAGCCGAGTTACCGACCTAAAACCGAGAAAGTACCTTGGGCGGCGGATCGCTTCAACCACGTCAGGTTTTACCTGACTTGGACATTACCTTACCTTTAACGTTCAGGGCGGAACGTGAGCGGCTATGGTCCACGAAATATTTGGAGCAGTTGGAAGTGACAATTGTTCCATTTCCTCGCAGGGATTTGCCGCACCGTCCTTACCGCGATGATCCGGAAGTGATAGTGCCGTTTGCGGGCAGCCGGGTGGGGCCGCGTGAATCCGATCTTTTCAGAATGGTCGACCATTTGCTGACCAGTTTGCGGTACCAGATAGCCGCTCTAGCAAACTTATCGACCTCCGCTGGCAGGGAAGACGTCTCGCTCTACAGCAAGGCGGTGCTGGCGCACGCTCGCGAAATCGAAACAAAGCTGCAGCGCGAAATTGATAGACACGCTCACTCTCCGACCAAGCTGTCGTGATCTGAGGAAATGCCAGAGTGATTTAGGCCTTGCTTGTGGCCACAAGCCTCGATGGCTCTTCCAATTCTTCTCAAATCTTCTTGTGCGACGCCTTCCAAACTTAGCACCAACTGCAACGCGACTGACACATCAGCGGTATCGTCGCGCGCCGGCTGCGGCCTTGTTGAGCTGGGCCGCAAAGTGCCGCCAAGTCGCAACTGATTAGGAGCCGTTGGAGAAGTTGTGATAGGCGTTGCAAAAATCAACGCAACTTTAATCGGAGGCGAACAGTGCGCCAGTTTTTTTCATGCTAGTGCCGGTTCTGACAGCCGCGCTTTACCTTATTGATCAATATCAGTTCGAGGCTCACTACAGCCAGGCCATTTGGATGCAGGCGAGCACTGCGGGTCAGAAATATCAAGACGAGCTGAAAATTTGGTGGCGTAGTCGCGGCTAATTCCCTTCGGCGGCAATGGCAATGGGCGCGACGAGTTCCGGCAGGGCAAACGTTACCCCTCGTTGATAACCTCAAGTATGAGGCGCAATTGATGACGTTCTGGCGTTCTCTCCTCGCGCTCAATCTCTTCGAGAACTCGCTCGCGGTAAGAAGACAGCGGCACGTCGGGGAACCCGCACCGGTAGTTTTCAAGAAAAATTCGCACGCTTTCACGGCCCCCATACGAGAGCGCATCGTATTGAAACAATTCAATCCGCTCGTCCATCGGCCCCCCTGTTGCTTCCGCGCTCTCGTAAGTCATGGCGACCGAGTTTTCGGCCGTTGCGCGGCCCACCATTTAAACAGTTTCGGACTGGAAAATAATCGCGCCGGAATTTCCCATGCGGGGTATTTGCCGCGGGGCGCCATGGGACGCTCGAGAAAATCTAGGATATCTCGGTCGCTCCAGTCCGCCGGCACTGTCGCGGCAAACTCTGGCCGACCTTCAAGACCGCCATTCGCGTATTGCACAACCAGTCGTCGCAGTTTGGACCGGCGCACGTGCTGCAGAAAAAGCTTCGCCTCCGTTTTGTACTCCGGACAATAGCGCGTAACGATCAGCCTCAACTCGCGGGTTTCTTGCACCACCATTCCCTGGACAGATTTCAATTTTTGACGGCGGGCTGCGCACCTTCAGAGTGCTCTTTGTCCGTCGAATCCTCGGCACTTTTCCCGGACTGAGTGTTAAGTTCTGCGGGCCGTACGTTTGGTGCCATCGCCTTCGTGGCAAATGATTTTGGCGTTTTGATAAATCTAATTCCAACTTCGGTCTTGGATCGCCACATTACTTGACACCACCGCACCACGCCATCGTTTAGCCTGATCAAAAACTCCTGCGGTGCGCAATTGGGCTCACTGAATCCGAGACGTCCGCCGGTTTGTGAAATGTCTTTGAGTTCGCATTCTAGGCTCGGGCCTAGTCCAGTACCCATATGAACAGTGCGTGTGATTGGTTTGCGGGGGCTTGCGCGTTTGTCAATCACGTCCGCCGGAGCGTCATCACGTGCGGATGATACTCGTGCCGCCCCGTCACCGGTATCGTTTGTCAATCCACCGATATTTGTACTGTCCGTAGTCTGTGCGACTTCAGAGGGCATGCTCATCCTCGTTCGCGGGGCACAAATAACTAACCGCGCCCTAGACGCCAATCTAAAAAATGTCGAAGGCGTTTTTTTGGACTGCTACGAATGCAGTTCCGACACGTACAAATACGCATGAAATCTTGAATTATGCCTTAAAGATTGCGTGGATCCAAAAAGTCGGGACTTTCTGGATGGCAATACGCAGCGTTAAGCGCTGGGTAACCAAATCGGGCGCATGGTCGCTTTGTCGGTTCCTTGCAGGATCGACCTGGCATGGGCTAGAAGGGCTCCGGATGTTCCCTCCGGGGCCCTTCACTTTTTCGCGCACACACCTTCGCGCTACCGAACAACAAATACATGCTTAGCGTTTTGTGTTTGCGATCTTGAGCACAATGTCTCGAAGAGCTCGATCGGTTTGATAACAATTGGCGATGGAAGACATCGTTCGTCGTTTGGCCTCTTCAATGAGCCGTAACAATATCTCGGCAAGTACCTGAGCCTCATCAAGCCTCTTTTTCAAGGCTAGTGCTGGGGAGCCATCATCGACGCCAGTGAGCATGTTTCTGCTCGCTTCAATCAATTCAGCTTTGGATTTCCCTAAGATTCTAAAGGCGATTTTAGAGCTGATTATCAGATCATCGAGGGATTGGTACGCATCTTCTAAACTCTGAGGAGATCGAAATTCTAATAGTGGTTCAAAATTTAATGCGAGCAGATCCCTTCCACGATCGGCTGGCGCGGCGCTGCGCTCGCTAGTTCTAGACATTGAATGAGTTCTGCAATTTGAAATAAAAGCGCTTAGGCAGATGTTGCGGAATTGTAACCGATTCGATCAACGTGCGCTTGCACAGCGCACCGATGTGCCTGCACTGCCGTCCGCCCCGCTCTTTGGCGGATAGGCGAACTACGCGCGAGCGCCGCCTAGCAACAGGTCCAGTAGCTTGGCAGCCCCCAGCCAGCCAGGCGCGCCTCGTCCTCTGAACCAAGAGCTACCGAGGGTACCTGGGACGGCGTTCCTTCGGTCCAGGAAAAATAATCACGCTAGCCGTCAGCCGCTTTGCCTCGCGCTCAGCCTCAAGCCGCGATCCGACGAGATAAGTTTCTGCCTCGACGGCGCCGCGCTGGACCGAAACGCCAAATTGGCCGGTCGTCGCTCCCCATGGGATCACTTCGACTTTAATTTGCATAGCCTACTCTTCAAGGAGTGGCCCCAGGCAGGGATTTGGGAGAACGAAGCCCGGGGCCACGGCCCGCTGGGGCAAGGGTAAAGCCCAACGAGCCACCTTATAAACGCTCACGAACGTCGTCAGTTCGCCGCGTTAGGCGATTGGTAACAAAACAACCCTATGTTCGGATAGTCAATTCTAGGCAGGTCGACAGGCGGGCTAGAGAAAGGCTCCGGGGTTTCTCACCGGGGCCTTTCCTTTTTCGCTCAGGCCTTGGCGCCGCCGAGCAACAGGTCCGGCAGCTTGGCGAAGTTCGCCGCCAGCCGCCGCGCCTCATCTTTCGTCAGCAGCTTCGCCGCCGATCGCCGGCCGGGTTCCTCCTCATAATAGAAATAGCCCAGCGCTTGGCCGCCGCTGTCATGCACGATGAAGCAGGCGGGCGTTTCCTCAACGGACCATGGTGGCGGAAGGCGGCGAGGTGGAGGCATCGGCTACAGTTATTCGTCCTTCCAACGAAACGACGCATCCGAGTCGATGACTGCGAGCACGATGCGCAAATGGTATTCCGTCGGCGTCCCCTTTCGCCGCGCAATCTCTTCGAGGACGCGCTCGCGATATGATGCTCGCCCGACGTCCGGAAACACGCGTTCGTAGCTTGAGAGCCACGCGCGAACGTCCTTGCGGGCTTGCGGTGTGCCCTCCGAAGAGAGGGCTATGTCCATAAACGTTTCGATGCGCTCGTCCATCAGACCTTCGCTTGCCGCCCGCCGCTGTCACGCATGATGAAGCACGCGTGCTCCATCGAAAAGCTTCACCGTTGGTGCGGCCGCGGCCCCCGCCACTGGCGCGGAGGTCGCTTTAGCGGCTCCGGTGTCTCGCTGCGGTTGATGAACAGGCGATAGCCTTTTCCCTGGCACTCGTCGCATACGCTCCCGTGGCGAAGCCCTGAGGCATGACCTCAACTCGAAGGTCGTTGGCAATGCGTGCGCTACCGCAAGCGCAGATTTTTGCTCTAAACGCGCGGTCTTGGCAGTCCTCTGGACACCAGCGACCATATCGACAACGGCATGGAAAAGTGCTCGAGGCTATGTTTTATTGCGTTGATAGGGGGAACGATGATCGCCTGGCAGGCAGCAATTATCGCGTTGCTTATTACGACCGGACTTGCGCGGGCAGAGGAACGAGTTCGACATCTGTGCTGAATATAGTGCCACAGGAAAGACCTACCATGTGACGGCTAATTCAGTCGCGGGCTCAGAACTCAATCAAGCGGCGCACAGTTTCGACTACAATTCGCTCAGCCAATACATCGTGATTTTTTGGGCGCAAAATCAAGCCTCGGTTATTGATAATGTCTGGCCCGTTTTTTGGCCCGGCAGCCTTTGCCAGCGGTGGCATCGATCAGGAAGGTCGCGCGTGGGAAATCTCGTCCTATTCAGCTCTTACGTGCCCTGATTTTCAATAACGGCACGCGGTCATGTTTTGTCTGTTGCTCGCCAAAATCGCGCCCATATGGCAGATCGTCAAAAATGGAAATGGCGGCTCTATTTTTCATGCCTAACTTTGCCTGGAAAGCGGGCCTGCGCCTCGACGCGGTAGGCTCACAATTTTGCCACCGGAATTGCCACCGGACGGGCGATAATGGGCCGGTATTAGGTGGCACGGGGTGAAGCCGCGAACCTCGAAAACAACAATGAAACGGGGCAAAACGTCATTGCGGAGGATGGACTGGGATGGCCGAGTTAGAATTACAAAACCGCTGCTCTACCGCTGAGCTAACCCGGCCAGCCAACGACTTGGTGTCTTCCGGTGACCGATCGGGCACCGCAGGCGTTCGACATGGATTTTCGCCGAATTGACAGGCGAGCGGCATGCAAGTCAAGCGGCCGGCGCCGGGCCGTTCAAATGGACGGTCAAAAGCTCGAGCACTCGCTGCCCAGCCCGCCGAGAATAGCGTGGCAGGTCATTCCGCGGTGATTGACCCAGGTGTCGTCGTGCTTTGTGGTGACGAATTTCCAGCCTTGGCTCGCCATGCAGCGCTTGTAGGCGGCCGTGGTGGGAACGCCGTTTTGGGGTGCGCCGTATTGCGCGTTGCAGACTTGATTTGCCGAATACAAGTCGCTGTCGCTGCGTGAATGGCTCGCGGCCCAGACATCGGTATCGGCGTAAGCGGACACCGGGCCGCTCGCCAGCAACGCCGCCGCCAAAATTATGCATTTCATGTGCATCCTCCATTTTTCGTCGCGTCCATGCCGGTTGGACGCAGCAGAGCGATGCAGGGGTTCGAGCAGGCGCGATTACAAATTGGACATATGTGAAGAGATCGTAATCGACGAACCGATTTGCGATGTCCGGCCATGACCGGCTACAGGGGCAAGTCAGGGGCAAGTCGGGCACCGGCGCCGAAGGAGACAGGTCATGCAGATGGACGCGATCGCGGTGGGGACCAATCCGCCTCACGAGGTCAATGTCATCATCGAAGTGCCGATCGGCGGCGAGCCCATCAAATACGAGATCGACAAGGCGTCCGGCATCCTCGTCGTGGACCGCTTCCTCTATACGTCGATGCGCTATCCCGGAAACTACGGCTTCATCCCGCACACGCTGTCCGAAGACGGCGATCCGTGCGACGTGCTGGTCGTCAATACGCGCGCGATCACGCCGGGCGCGATGATGAGCGTGCGGCCGGTCGGCGTGTTGTTCATGGAGGACGAGGCCGGGCACGATGAAAAGATCATCGCGGTGCCGGCGTCGCGGCTCACCCGCCGCTATGATGCGGTCAAATCCTATGCCGATCTTCCCGAGATCACCATCGAGCAGGTGCAGCATTTCTTCGAGCATTACAAAGACCTCGAACCGACGAAATGGGTCAAGGTCATCCGCTGGGGCGGCGTCGAAGAAGCGCATCATGTGATACAGGAAGCTTGCGCGCGGGCGAAAGGACAGGGGGCTTAATGTTCAAGGAATTGAGTGGCAAGACATTGGCGATGCGGGCCGTTACCGGATTTATCGCCGGCGCCGTTGGGGCCTATCTGACGCGCGTTCTGGTCCGCATCGATGAAGTCTGGCCGGTATTTCACGGCAAGAGCTTCGGCCCGCTGGTGCAGCTTTTGTCGCAAGACGGCCCGCTGATGCTCAAAGCCTGTCTGATCGCCGGATTGATCTTCGGCATCTTCTTTATGATTGCTCCGCGCTCGCTGGCGCTGAGCCTCGTCGCCGCGGTGCTTGTGATGAACGTTTTCGTCTTCGTCGGCCGGGTCTATATGGCCGGGGGACTGGGGGCTGCGACACAGGCCGGCGCGTTGCCGCTCGAGGCCTTCGTCCGCGGGACGCTCAGGGCGGTGCTGATCGTTGCGATCTATTGGCCCCTGCATGCGCTTTTGGTCGGACGAACGGCCAGCGCCCGTTAACGTCAACGACGCGGCTTTTGCGCCGCAATGACAATATCACCGCGATCGTGATAGAATTCACCGGCATGAAAAAGAGACCTTCGACCACCTCGATCGGCTTTTGTATCGCGCTTGCGGCGCTGGCGGCGGCCTTCGTTCCCGCACGCGTCCGCGCCCAGTCGGCCGATCTCGTATTGTGCGACCGGCTCGCCGCCGATCCGGCCGACCCGGACAAGCCGGCCGACGTCAAGGGCGTCGACCACGTTGTACCGTCCGATGTCGCGACCGCGATCAAGTTCTGCCGCACCGCGTCGGGATCGTCACGCCGTGCGCTTTATCAGCTTGGCCGCGCCTATGCCGCCGGCCAGCAAATGCCCGCGGCCATTGCCGCCTTTCGCAAAGCAGCCGACAAAGGCAGCACCTCGGCGATGGTCGAGCTCGGCGTGATGTATGCCGCCGGAACCGGCGTGCCGAAGGACGAGGCGCAGGCGCGCAAATATTTCGAGCGCGCGGCGGCGGCGGGCAATGCGCGGGGCGCCACCAATCTTATGACGCTGTCCGGCACCGCCGCAGACGCGTCGGATCCCGCGCAGGCGAGGGCGCTCCTGGCGAAGGCGGCCGACGCCAATTCGGCCGAGGCGCAGTTTCAGCTCGGGCTAATGATGGCCCAGGGCGTCGGCGGCCCGCAGGACGATGTCGGCGCGCGCGCGATGTTCGAAAGGGCGGCTGCGCAAAACCACCCCGGCGCGCTCGAATGGATGGGCTCGTTTGCCGCCAATGGGCGCGGCGGCCCGAAGGATGAAGAGGCGGCGAAGGGCTATTACGAGCGGGCCGCGGCGCTGGGGGACGACGACGCCAAGCACGCGCTCGAACGTCTGAAATGCCCGATGGTCTTCACGACCAAAAAAGGCGAGATTCTCACCCATCTGTGTTTCTAGAAGTCCTCTTGCCGGCGATTTACCGCCGCGCCCGACGAGGATCGCCTTATCCTTTGACGTCGTCTGCAACTTCCGGCCATAGTCGTCTCCCGTTCGCACGAGATCTCGCAGATGCCGCCACGACGATCGTCTCTCCGCTCTGCCGCCGCGGCGAAGGAAAATGGCGGCACGTTGGCGGATTTTCCGCCGATGAGCACCGATCAGAGCCTCGGTTACCAGATCAGATATGCGTATCGGATTTTTGTGAAGGCACTGGCGGACGAGCTTGGCTCGCAGCGCATAACGACGGGACAATGGTCGGCGCTGCGCGTGCTTTGGCAGGAGGAGGGTCTCAGCCAGGTCGAACTGGCGCAGCGCATGATGGTGGAGAAGGCTTCCCTTACGGCGGTGCTCAAAGCCATGGCGTCCGAGGGCCTGATCACGCGGGTCCGCAACGCCGGCGATCGCCGCAAAGTCAACATCTACCTGACGCCGTCGGGCCGCCGCCTCAAGAGCAAGATCCTTCCCCTCGTCGGCAAGATCAACAAACGCGCCACGTGGCGATTATCGCCGGCCGAGGTGCATCAGTTGCACACGCTGTTGGCGCGGATGATGATCAATCTGCAGAACTAGCACTAGTTTGGCAGATTTTGAGGGGGATGGGATTCCCAAATCAGTTTTTCGATGATTTATGGGTGGTCGGCTTTTGGAGGGGCCGACCATGGCTGGCAGAACTTCGGACTGGAGAGAAGAGCTTGGCCGCTGGCTCAAGCCGTTTCTGGACCGCTTGGGTCATAAGGCGCGGCGGCAAATGTGTCCGCTCTACGTATCGGGGTTGATCGGCCCTGGCGATCGCAAGAGCATTGCAGCGATGGCGGAGCGGCTTGCACTTGGCGACCATGATCAATTGCACCACTTCGTGGCCGCCGGGGTCTGGGACGCGCAGCCGGTGGAGACAGAACTGCTTGTTCAAGCGGATAAGCTCGTCGGGGGCAGCGATGCCGTACTGGTAATTGACGACACTGCGATACCCAAGAAAGGCACGCATTCGGTGGGCGTCGCTCCGCAATATGCTTCGGCTCTGGGCAAGACCGCCAACTGCCAGACCCTGGTGTCGCTGACGCTGGCGCGGGGCGAAGTCCCGGTCATGCTGGCGTTGCGGTTGTTTCTTCCCGAGAGTTGGACGAGCAAGCGGGCTCGGCTGCAGCGAGCGGGTGTCCCGGCGGACTATCGAACGGCCCGGACGAAGCCGGAGATGGCCTTGATCGAGATCGATCGTGTCATCGCGGCCGGTGTGCGCTTCGGCTGCGTGTTGGCGGATGCCGGTTATGGGCCGAGCGCGCCGTTCCGCCAGGGGCTCACGGCTCGCAAGCTGACCTGGGCGGTCGGGATTCCGCGGCACCTCAAGGTGTACCCCGTCGATGTGCGGATGATCTGGCCGATTGCCGGGCGCGGCCGTCCCCGGAAGCGGCACGTCCCAGACATTCTATCGGTAGCCGCCGAAGATATGCTGGCCAATGCCAAATGGCACACCATCAGCTGGCGCACCGGCACGAAAGGCAAGCTCAAGGCTCGTTTTGCAGCTGTCCGCGTGCGGGTCGCCGACGGACCACCGCAGCGGATCGGGGATAAGGGTCAGCAACATTTGCCGGGGGATGAGGCTTGGCTGATCGGCGAACACAGGATGTCGGGAGAGAAAAAATACGATCTCGCCAACCTGCCGGCGAAGACCGACCTGCTCGTCTTGGCGGCTACCATCAAGGCGCGATGGGTTTGCGAGCAGGCGCATCAGCAGCTCAAAGAAGAACTCGGCCTCGATCACTTCGAGGGCCGATCCTGGCAAGGCCTTCACCGTCATGCGCTGATGACAATGATCGCTTACGCCTTGCTCCAGCATCGCCGCCTTGCCAAGGCGCGGCGGAAAAAAAAGAAACAACGGCCCACCGCCGCAACCCACTTTGCCCGCCGTGCGTCACGCCATTCTCGAACTCATCGCTCGACCACCGCCGCGGCGATGCCCGCATTGCCGAAAATGGATTTGCAACCAGCCGCAGCGTGAGTAAATCTGCCAAAGTAGTGCTAGCTCGCGGCTTTTCGTTCCGCGGCAATCGTGCGCGCCATGAAGTCGGCGAAGACGCGGGCAATCTCGGCTTCGTAGGACGCCCAGTCGGGGAAGGGGATGAGCGGAAGGTCCTGATCCTCGATCAGCAGGCGGTGAAGCTCGCTGCCCGGTATGGCTTCGTGCGCGAAGATCGCGCTCTGGCTCGAATGCGTCTTGTCGTTGCCGGGGATAATGATCGTCGGCACTTTGATGGATTGCAATTCCTGCTCGCTTACGCCCATGACTGGATACTTGCCGCCGGCGACGAAGATATCGTTCCAGCGCGTCAATACATCGATGAATGTCTGCGGCGCCATGGCCATCAGGCGGTCGCGTGTTGCCGGATTTGCCGCGATGCGTTCCTTCCACTGCTCCGTGGCGCAGACCGCGGCCATGCCGCCTTGCTGCGCGGCGCGGATGAACTGGCCGTAATAGTTTTCCGGCAGGCGGCCGGCCGCGAACGCGCCGCCGGTGACGCGCATCAGAAGGAGACCGCGCACGGCTTGCGGATAGCGCAGATAGAACAGGATCGACGTTCGCGCGCCCGACGACGAGCCGCAAAAGAAGGCGGGCTGAATATTCAGCTCCGACGTCAGTTCATACATGTCGCGCGTCCAGGGGATTTCCTCGCCTTCGTCGCCCTCGATCAGCACTTCCGAGGCGCCGGTATTGCGCCGGTCATGCAGCAACACCCGATAGCCGTAGGCGGCGATCTTGTCGGCGAGCGGGATGAACTCCTCATAGCTCCGCCGCCCGCCGCTGGTCATGACCACCCAGGGGCCCTTGCCGCCGATGACCTGCCAATTGATGTTGACGCCGCGAATTTTGTTGACCGGCATGGAAGTCTCATCCTTGGTTGGCGCTGCTAGCGCGACAAATCATAGCGGGCGGATTTCCCCCTAAGCGGCCAATGTTTAGCATATTGATTTTATCGGCGGTGCTTCCACCCCATCCGCGGCATACCTAGATTAAGTTCGCTCTCGACTAAATCCGTCCGGACAAGGAATTTCGCATGTCATCCGCCCGCCAACTTCATCTCGGCGCGTTTATGCGCCCGGCCAGTATCCATACCGGCGCGTGGCGCTATCCCGGCGCTTGGCCGGACATGAATTTCAACTATTCGCACTTGAAGCAATGCATCCAGGCGCTGGAGCGGGCCAAGTTCGACGCTTTCTTCATGGCCGACCACATGGCCGTGCTCAATATGCCGATGGATGCGCTCAAGCGCAGCCACACCGCGACCTCGTTCGAGCCGTTCACGCTGTTGTCGGCGCTGTCGCAGGTGACCGAACGCATCGGCCTGGTCGCCACCGGCTCGACCACGTTCGACGCGCCGTATCACATCGCGCGGCGTTTCGCCTCGCTCGACCATATCTCCGAGGGCCGCGCCGGCTGGAATATCGTCACCACCTCCAATCCGGACGCTGCGCTCAATTTCGGGCTCGACGAGCACATGGAGCACGGCGAGCGCTATCAGCGCGCGCGCGAGTTCTACGATGTTGTCACCGGGCTATGGGACAGCTGGGCCGACGACGCCTTCATTCGCGATGTCGACAACGGCGTTTTCTTCGATCCGTCGAAAATGCACGTGCTCGGTCACAAGGGCGAATTCCTGTCGGTGCGCGGCCCGCTCAATATCGCGCGGCCGGTGCAGGGCTGGCCGGTTATCGTGCAAGCCGGCGCCTCGGAATCGGGCCGCAAGCTTGCGTCGGAAACGGCGGAAGCCGTGTTCACCGCGCAAAGCGACATCGGCGCCGGCCGGAAGTTTTATGCCGACGTGAAGGGCCGCATGGAAACGCTCGGCCGCTCGCGCGAGCATATGAAGATCCTCCCGGCCTGCTTTGTCGTCGTCGGCGATACGGTGGAGGAGGCGAGGGCGAAATGGCAAAAGCTCGACAGCCTCGTCAATTACGCCAATGCCATCGCCTCGCTCTCGATCGCGCTCGGCCACGATGCGTCGAAATTCGATCCGGACGGTCCGCTGCCGGAAATCCCGGAGAGCAATGCGTCGAAGAGCGGCCGGGAGCGCGCCATCGCGCTTGCCAAGCGCGACAGCTTGACGGTGCGCGAGCTTGCGCAACGGCTCGGCGGCTATTCCGGCCTCGCCATGGTCGGCACGCCGAAGACCATCGCCGACGAAATGCAGGACTGGCTCGAAAGCGAAGCCTCCGACGGCTTCACCATCATGTTCCCCTATCTGCCGGGCGGGCTCGACGACTTCGTGACGCGCGTCGTCCCCGAATTGCAGGGCCGCGGCCTGTTCCGCCGCGACTACGACGGCACGACCTTGCGCGACCATCTCGGCCTGCCGCGGCCGAAGAATCGGTTCTTCGAGAATTGAATTGACGATAGCCCGAATTGCGGGCGATTCCGACACGCCCTAGACTGTGGCGAACGGTTGGTTCGACGGCCGGGAGGAATTGCCATGAGCCACCAGGATCTGAGCGTTCAGGACTTGCGTGCGCGGACGCTCGACCGGCCGGACCCGATTGAGCACGCGAGCCTCGACGAGTTGCGCGCGCTGCAGCTTGCGCGATTTCAAGCAATCGCTGGCGCGTGCCGCGCGGGTGCCGCATTACCAGAAGAAATTTGCCGCCGCCGGCATCCGTCCGGGCGACATAAAGAGCCTCGACGATCTCGGCAAATTTCCTTTCACCACCAAGGAAGATCTGCGCCAAAATTATCCGTTCGGCATGTTCGCCGTGCCGATGAGCGATATCTTGCGCGTCCACGCTTCGAGCGGCACGACCGGCAAGCCGACGGTGGTCGGCTATACGCGCGGCGACATCGAGATGTGGGCCATGCTGATGGCGCGCTCGATGCGCGCCGCCGGCGGCAAGCCGGGCGACAAGATGCATATCGCTTACGGTTATGGCCTGTTCACCGGCGGGCTCGGCTTTCACTACGGCGCCGAATATCTCGGCTGCACCGTCATCCCGGTCAGCGGCGGCTTCACCGAGCGGCAGGTGCAGCTGATTTGCGATTTCGAGCCGGACATCATCGCGGTGACGCCGTCTTATCTGCTCGCCATTGCCGATGAATTCGATCGCCAGGGCATCGATGCGCGCAAATCGTCGCTGCGCATCGCGCTGCTCGGCGCCGAGCCTTGGACCGAGGCCATGCGCGCCGAGATCGAGCGCCGCCTGGGCGTCGATGCGGTGAATTCCTACGGCTTGTCCGAAGTCATAGGTCCCGGCGTCGCGCAGGAATATGTCGCGACCAAAGATGGGCTGACGATCTGGGAGGATCACTTTTATCCGGAAATCATCGATCCGGACACGGGCGAGGCGCTGCCGGACGGCGAAGAGGGCGAGCTCGTCTTCACGTCGCTGACCAAGGAGGCAATGCCGGTCATCCGCTATCGCACGCGCGATCTCACGCGGCTGTTGCTCGGCCATGGCCGCGCGATGCGCAGGATCGAGCGCATCAAGGGCCGCAGCGACGACATGCTCATCATCCGCGGCGTGAACGTTTTTCCGACCCAGATCGAAGCGGCGCTGGCCAAGGACCTGGCGTTCTCGCCGCATTACATTCTCGAAGTGTCGCGGCCCGGACGGCTCGACGAGCTCGAGGTCATCGTCGAAACCCGCGAGCGCCTGTCGCCGGACGCCGTGGAAGCCCTGGCGCATCGCGGCGCGCATCTGATCAAAGCCAATGTCGGCGTGAGCGCCACGGTGCGCCCGGTGACACCGGGTACGATCGAACGCTCGCAGGGCAAGGCCAAGCGCATGATCGACAAGCGGCCGAAGAATTAGGTCGAAGCAGTCAGACCGGGGAATTGGATATGACACTCGTCGAAGACACCTCGCGCATGGATCCGTTGGAACGCGCCGGTCTGCCGCGGGAGGGCGTCGCGGCGTGGCGCGAATGCGACGATACGATCACGCATGATTTCCGGCGCGATACTGAGAATCTTTCGCGGCAATGGCGGATCGGCGGCGAAATGCTCGCCTACCTGTCGCGAAAGCCCGTGCGCTCGGAAGCCGAGGCCGCCGCCGCGGCCGCGATCCTGGAGCGGGACCGGGCGGCGCGCGAAAGATTTCTCGCCGCCCATGTCGGAACGGTCTACCGCCGCCTCACCGGCGATTTCGCAAAATTCAAGCGGGTCGAGCATCTGGTGCGCGAAGCCGCGGCGGTCGTGCCGGGACTTGTGCCGAACGAGGCCCAGCTCGCGCGCGAAAACGAACTGCAACAGCAACACAAAGACGGCTTTGAGATCGATCAGGGCCTGTTGCTGTCGCGCGTCCTTGGCGACGCGGCCTGCGGCATGCATCTGTGTCAGGCCATGCTGTTGCCGCGGCCGGAGGCGTTCGAACAGGCCCGCCGCTTCGCGGAACGCGGCAAGCTCGAATTCGAAGGCGCCACATTGGAGCGCCGCGGCAAGGCTGCTTTCGTCACCATGCGTCATCCGCGCTTCCTCAATTCCGAGGACGAGAGCACGGTGGACGGTCTCGAAACCGCGATCGATGTCGCGACGCTTGATCCTGCGACCGATATCGCGGTGCTGCGCGGCGACACGGTCGAGCACAGCAAATATCGCGGCCGCCGGCTGTTCTCGGCCGGCATCAATCTGACGCATCTCTATCACGGCAAGATTTCCTACGTCTGGTACATCAAGCGCGACATGGGGCTCGTCAACAAGCTGTTCCGTGGTGTGGCGCACGCGGACTCAAGCCCTGACGAACTCATCGGCGGCTCGATCGAGAAACCGTGGATCGGTGTCGTCGACGGCTTCGCCATCGGCGGCGGCTGCCAGCTCTTGCTGGTGCTCGACTATGTGCTTGCGGCGAACGATGCCTATTTGACCTTGCCGGCGCGCAAGGAGGGCATCATTCCCGGGGCCGCCAATCTGCGGCTTTGGCGCTTCACCGGCGATCGCATCGCGCGCCAGGCCATTCTCTACGGCCGCCGCCTCGATTGCGACACGCCGGAAGGGCGGCTGATCTGCGACGAGATCGCGCCGTCGGCCGAGATCGAGGCCGCGCTCGACACAGTGATCGACGGTTTCACCAGTTCCGGCGTCGTCAGCGCCGCCGGCAATCGCCGCGCCATCCGCGTCAGCCAGGAACCGCTCGATACGTTCCGCCGCTACATGGCGGTCTATGCGCGCGAGCAGGCCTATTGCCATTTCAGCCCGGCGCTGATCGCCAATCTGGAACGGAATTGGAACGCGCAGAACCGCGCGCCCTAAAGCGCGGCACTTCTAGTGTGAGGCGAAATTCATCGCGTCAAAGCGGCCTTTTTGCTGGTCGCTCAATTTGGCCTCGAAATTGGCGAGCGTGACCTGCATCGACAACACCGTACGCCAAGCCGCGTCGAGGCGAGCCTCGATGGTTTCCAGCCGGCCGAGTGCGGTCGGCGGCGCTGAAGCCGGACAATGTTGATCGAGGTCGATTGCCGCCGCGTTGAAGGATTGTTTGACATTGGCCAAGTCGTCACGCTGCGCGTCGTTCGGCTGAACGGACCGGTTGATTTGCTCGATCGACCAATCGATTGCCGACGACGAGTCGCCGCCGCACGGACTCACCATATTGCCGGCCTGGTTCTGATCGGTGGCCGTGGCTTGCGAGGGAGCAGCGGGCCCGTCAAAGCGCGACTGCTGGTCGGGCGTCAGCGACTGCTCGAAATCCTGCAGCGGCTGGTGCACGATGTCGATCGCCATAGCCAAGGCCTGGATCTGCGATTGCATCATTTGCAAGCGGGCCACGGGCTGAGCCGGAATCTGTTTCGGGCAGGCTCTGGCGAGGTGGCCCGACGCCATGCCGAGCGCGCCGCCGAGTTTTTGCAGGAGCGGCATTTGCTCGGCGGTCGGCGCCACCGCGCCGCTGATGCGTCCGACCATGGCATTGGCGTCGAACGGCTGCTGACACAGGCGATGATCCTGATCCGCGGGGATCCTGGCAAAGGCCGTCGTAAAAATGTTCTGATAGCCGAACGGCCAAGGCGATGAAGTCGGCCAGAAGATATTCTGGAAAATCACGGGCAGTGCGAGACTTGGATAGACCAGCGCCGGCGACACCTCGCCCCGCGGCACGGACTGCGGCGCCTCGGCGCGTGCCGTGTCGCCGGATCGCGCCATATCGTTCGGGGTGGCGCGCATGTAGAGCGGGTGATGCCGGTAATGCCAGCCGAACGGTAGGCCGATATGGAATGGTCCGATGCGCAGGCCGAAGGCCATGGCCGGCTGAATGGCCGGCGACCGGAAAAGCATGGCGGCGGCTAGTCCGCCGATGGCAATAAGCGCGCCGATCTTTCGCATGATCGAGCACCGGTATCATGGTCCCGAACGGGCCCTCGGGACTTGAGTTCGCAGCAACTCGGCTTTCGAGAAATACACTACGCGATTGCCAAAGCTAATGTGCACCAGGTTAACGCACGGGCGGAGCGGTCGGTTCCATCCGCTTTCTGCCGTCGGCCGGCTCGCCTTGCCGCTTGTCGCCGAGATGCAGCAGCGGCACCAGAATGAAGGCAAACGCGGTGAAGGCTGCCGAGATGATGATAAGCGGCGGCAGCGTTCGTTGAAAGACGTTGGCGTAAAGATATGAACCGACATTGTCGCCGATCGAGTTGGACAGGTTGATGACGGACATCAGCACGGCGAAGGAGAAGCCCTCGGCGCGCGGCGGACAATAGTCGGCCGCCAGTGTCACGGTCGCGACCGTCGCCAGCATCGCCGAGAAGCCTGCGCAAAAATTGATGATCGCCGCCGAGGCTTCGTTGATAAGGAGCAAATATGAGGCCGTGGTCAGCGTGCCGAGCACGATGCTCATGTTGAGCAGCGTCCTCATAGTAAGCTGTTCCAGGAAGCGCCGGTACAGGAGCGCGCCCACCACCCAGCCGGCCGCGCCGATCGACGACAAGACGCCGATATAGGCTTGGGAGAATTTCAGCTCGTCGGTCATGTGATAGTAGAGCGGCGTGGCAAGACCGGGACTGAAATAATAGAGAAAGATGAAAGTGGCGACGATCAGGAGTTCGCGTCGTTTGAAGGCAGCGACGAGACCATGGAGCACAGCCTTCATGCCCTGCACGTTGACCGGCGTCTTTTTCTCGTCGATCAAAAACAGCGTGCCGAAAATCACCATGAATGGCGCAACGCCGACGATGACGGCAGCCGTGTGCAAAGCCCGGGGAGGCGCGAGATGCTGCACGAGCTCGCCGCCGACAATCGCCGCGATCATGGCGGCGATGTTGAACCACAGCCATTGCTGGTTGACGAAGGCTCCGCTCTCGTGCAGCCGCTGGCCGTTCTCGACCAGCACCGCGCCGCACAAGGTGCTCGATATCGCCATGGCATAGGCCGTGAGCGAGAGCGCGATAAGAAGATCGCCTGCTGCGGTGAGCTGCGTGATCCAAAGATAGCCGCCAATGGCAAGCACGTTGGCGACGATCAGATAGCTTTTGCGACGGTAGCCGAACAGCGGCACGAAATCGGAAATCAAACCGTAGAGCGGCTTGATGACCCAGGGCAGATTGAAAACGGTGATGAAAGCGGTGACCTGGACCGGCGTCCAGCCCAAAGCCTGCTTCAGATAAAAATTGAGCGGCTGCGCGATCAGGCCGACGATCTGGCCCATGCCCTCGACGACATAGACCAGTGCGAAAAACACCAGGAGGCGGTCGATGGTTCGCTTGTCGTCTGGCGGGTCGGCGGCTGGCGACGAG
This sequence comes from uncultured Alphaproteobacteria bacterium, assembly GCA_963761185.1. Taxonomy (GTDB): domain Bacteria; phylum Pseudomonadota; class Alphaproteobacteria; order Rhizobiales; family Xanthobacteraceae; genus BOG-931. The sequence goes on along the minus strand of CAVXFY010000007.1, from coordinate 124,551 downwards.
AGCGACGGCTCACTCATTGGGTCGATGGTTCTCGCTGCAAGCTGCGTCGGTCATCGCTTCTCGCGGCCGGCTCCGGTGCTGACAGCGTCATCGATATTCAGTTTTTTGACGATTGTCTCGACAATTTCGCGTGGATGCGGGACGACGGACACCGTAATCGGCCGCTCGTCCGCCTTGGGTTCTTCGAGCGCCGCGAATTGGCTGTCGAGCAGGTTTGGCGGCATGAAGTGATCGGCGCGGGCCGCGATGCGCTGGGCGATCAGATCCTGATCGCCCTTGAGATAGATGAGCCTGACATCCTGCCTCGACCCGATCAGGATGTCGCGATAGGCGCGCTTGAGCGCGGAGCAGGCGACGATGCCGCGGTTGCCGGATCGGCGTGTCGCGTCGATCCAGTCGGCGATGGCATGCAGCCACGGCCAGCGGTCCGCGTCGTTGAGCGGCTCGCCGTGGTGCATTTTTTCGATATTCTTTTTGGGGTGAAGCCAGTCGCCGTCCTCGTAGAGCCAATGCAGGCGATGCGCGAGCATGGCGGCGATCGTGCTCTTGCCGGATCCCGAAACGCCCATCACGACAAGGACGGAGACGTCACCGGATGGTGTGTCGGCCTTCATGCCGCACTCTCCGGCGCCGCGGCGCGGTCGACGAGCCAGACGAGTTCGCCGCTGGAAGCGGCGTGGTGAGCCGGAAGATCGTCGCCGGACAGGACGCGGCTGAGAATTTTGCGCTTGTCGGCGCCGTCGACGAGGAACAGCATTTCGCGCGATGACGCGAGCGCGGGGAAGGTCAAAGTCACGCGCGGCACATAGGGCTCCATGCCGGCTTGGGCGATGCCGACAACCCATCGCTCCTTTTCGTTCAGGGCCGGAGAGCGCGGGAACAGCGAAGCGGTATGGCCGTCGCTGCCCAAGCCCATGAGCACAAGATCAAACAACGGCCGCGCCGGATCGAACCGGTCGGCGCCGTAAAACGTCTTGAGTTCGTCCTCATAGAGCTTGGCTGCTGTATCGGGGTCGGAGGCAGCGGTCGAGATCGGATGAACGTTTTGCCGCGGTGCGCCGACGCGACTGAGAAAAGCACTGCGCGCCGCGCCCATATTGCTGAGCGGATCGCCTTCCGGCACGAAACGGTCATCGCCCATGAACCAATGCACGCGGTCCCAGGGCACTTTGCTCCGCCATGGCGCGGCAGCGAGCAGGCGATAGAGCCCTTGCGGGCTCGATCCGCCGGTGAGGCACACTGCCGGCCGGTCACCATGGGTGACGCGGTTGATGAGGCGCCTTGCCGCCGTCTCGGCGAGGGCCGCTGCGTCGGCGACCACGATGACTTGCGGACGTGTCTTTGACTCCATGCAACGTCTCACGCGATCGGGCGCCAGCGCCGGCCGTCCTTGGCGAGAAGCGCATCGGCCTCGGCGGGGCCTTCGCTGCCGGCGCGATAGGTCGCGAGCCCTTCGCCGCCGGCGTCGCGCCAAGCGTCGAGAAATGGCTGGACGACGCGCCAGCCGGTTTCAATGCCGTCGGCACGCGGATAAAGGATCGCGTCGCCGATCATGCAGTCGTAAATCAGCGTCTCGTAGCCGGTCGAGGGCGCTGCTTCGAAATAGTCGCCGTATTTGAAGGTCATGCCGACGCCGCCGATGGCGATGGAGGGTCCCGGTATCTTGGCGTTGAATTCGAGGCCGATACACTCGTCAGGCTGAATGCGGATCACCAAAAAGTTGTCCGCCAGACGTTCGACCGGCGTCTCGCGAAACATGGCGACGGGCGCTTGCCGGAATTTGATCGCCACTTCCGTCTGTTTGGCGCGCAGTGCCTTGCCGGTGCGCAGATAGAACGGCACGCCGGCCCAGCGCCAATTGTCGATCATGAGCTTAAGCGCCACGTAGGTTTCGGTGGTGCTGTCGGGCTTTACATCCTTGGTCTTGCGATAGGCCTCGACGGCGCGATTTTCGACATAGCCGTCGCCATATTGCGCGCGCATGGAATTGCGCAAAGCGTCGCCGTTCATCGGATATTGCACGGCGTCGAGCACTTGCGCCTTTTCGGCGCGTACCGCGTCCGCGGCAAAGCGCGACGGCGGCTCCATGGCGATCAGCGACAACAATTGGATCAGATGATTGGGCACCATGTCGCGCAAGGCGCCGGTCGCGTCGTAATAGCTGCCGCGTCGCCCGACGGTGAGCGATTCCGCAACCGTGATCTGGACGTGCTCGATATGGTGACGATTCCAGATCGGCTCGAACAGGCCGTTGGCGAAACGCAGCACCATGATGTTCTGGACGGTTTCCTTGCCGAGATAATGATCGATGCGGAAAATCTGATCTTCTTTGAGGACGCGCAGCAGATTTTGGTTGAGGTCCTGCGCCGATGCGAGGTCGGTGCCGAACGGCTTTTCGATGACGACGCGCCGCCAGGCGCCGTTCTCCTCCCGCGCCAGACCGGACTGTCCGAGATGACAACCGATCGGCGTGAAAGCGGCCGGCGGCGTGGCGAGATAGAACAGCCGGTTGCCCTTGGTGCCGCGCTCGCGTTCGATGCGGGCAAGCTCCCGGCCGAGCTTCTTGTAGGTCGCTTCTTCGTCGGGCTCGCCCTGAATATAGGCAACGCAGGCCAGCAATTGATTGACGACGCGTTCGTCGATATCGCGGGTCGCGAATTTCGGCAGGCTTTTGGCGAGACCGTCGCGGAAAGCTGCGCTTGAGGATTCGCTTCGCGCCACTCCTATCAAAGCGAACGCCTCTGGCAGCAAGCCGGAGGCGGCGAGGTTATAGAGCGCCGGCAGCAGAAGCCGGTGGGTGAGGTCGCCCGAGGCGCCAAAGATGACGAGGCAGCACGGATCGGCCGGCCGCGCCGAAGTCGCCGCGGTTTTGCCTGTCATGAGGATTTGGCCTTGGGTGCCGTGTGGGACTGGGCCTGCTTCGGTTCCACATGCGCGCCGAAGCCGCTGCGCATCGCCGACAGAATCTTCTCCGCAAAAGTATGATCGCGGCGCGAGCGGAAGCGGGTGTAGAGCGCCGCGGAAAGAACATCGGCAGGCACGGCCTCTTCGATCGCCGCCATCACGGTCCAGCGGCCTTCGCCGGAATCCTCGACCACGCCTTCGAAGGCGCCGAGCTTCGAATCCTTGGTCAGCGCGCTCGCCGTCAGATCGAGCAGCCAGGAACTGATGACGCTGCCGCGCCGCCACACTTCGGCGATGTCGGTGAGATCGAGATCGAAGCGATGATCTTCCGGTAGCGCCTCGCTCGACGCGTTCTTCAAGATATCGAAACCTTCAGCGAAGGCCTGCATGAGGCCGTATTCGATGCCGTTGTGGATCATCTTGACGAAATGCCCGGCGCCGTTCGGCCCGGCATGGATATAGCCGCGCTCGGCGCGCGGATCGCGGCCGTCGCGGCCGGGCGTGCGCGGCACGTTGCCGGACCCGGGCGCGAGTGCCTTGAAGATCGGATCGAGGCGGTCGATGACCTCTTTGGCGCCGCCGATCATCAGGCAATAGCCGCGCTCGAGCCCCCAGACGCCGCCGCTCGTGCCGACGTCGACATGATGGATGCTGCGCTCCTTGAGCATCTTGGCGCGGCGGATGTCGTCTTTCCAGAACGTGTTGCCGCCGTCGACAACGATATCGCCGGCATCGAGCAATTTGCCGAGCTGACCGATCGTGTCTTCGGTGATTTTCCCGGCCGGCAGCATGATCCAGACCGGGCGTGGCGGGCGCAAAAGCGCGACGAGCTTGTCGAGGCCTTCGGCGCCTTTGGCGCCGTCGCGGCTGACCGCGGCGATAGCGCTGGCGTCATAGTCGTAAACGACGACCTCATGACCGTTCGCAATGAGGCGACGTGAAATATTGCCGCCCATGCGCCCAAGACCAATCACGCCGATCTGCATACGAAATGCTCCGTTCAAGACGTCGCGCGTTCAAATGCCGTCGCGAGTTCGGACAGGCCCGTTTTTAGATCGCCGTCGAGATGCACCCGCAAAGCGCGGCGGCCGCGCTCGACGAGAACGCCGAAATCGCCGCGGGCCTGTGCCGCTTTGACCACGCCGAAAGTCGCGCGCAGACCCGGAATGGGCAGGTCCCGCGCGTCGCCGGACGTGATCTGCAGGAACACGCCTGTGTCCGGCCCGCCTTTATAGGCCTGACCGGTCGAGTGCAGAAAGCGCGGTCCGAATTCGAGACAGGTCGCGACATGACGGCGGTCGCGCATCGCCACGCGCAGTTTCTGCAAACTGTCGGTGTTGCTCTTGTCCTGCGCGAGATAGGCGAGCATGGCGACATAGTCGCCGCTGCCGACGCGCCCAAAATGCGCCTTGAGCCAGCTCTCGACGCTGCCGTCGGCGCCGGCCTTGCGAAGCGCCGTGGCGTTCTTGTCGTCGGTGTAGAGCTTGATCGACTTTTCCGAACAGACCGGAGTCTCGGCGGGGAACGCACCGGCCTTCTCGAACGCGGACGTCAGTTCACGCGTTTTCACTTTGCTGGCTTCGACGTCGGGCTGATCGAACGGATTGATGCCGATCACCGCGCCGGCGATTGCGGTTGCGATCTCGAAACGGAAAAATTCCTGACCGATAGTCTCGGCCGAATTCTGCGCGATGCGGATGACGGGATGACCGGCCTGCTGCAATGCCGCGAGCTTGCGCTCGTGGTCGGGATCGCTCGCGTCGCCCGCGAGCTTCATGTCGATGAAGACGCGATCGCTGCCGTAGACGTCGGGCGTGCCCAGCGGCTCGCCATCGACCGGAATGAGACCCCTGCCGTTCTTCCCGGTCGATTCCGCGAACAATTGCTCCGCCCAGGTGCCGAAACCGGCGAGACCGGGCGACGAGGTCATGGTGACTTTGTCGCGGCCCGCGGACGCTGCGGCGCCCAGCGCGATGCCGAATTCAATGCCCGGGTTCTCCGCGGGCGGCACATCCGGTCCGCACGTGCGCATCATCATGCGTGCGAACCGCACCACTTCGGTGACGTTGATCCCGGATATGGCCGCCGGCACCAGGCCGAACGGGGACAGCACCGAATAGCGGCCGCCGATACTCGGCACGCCATGGAAGGTGTGACGGAAGTTTTGCTCTTTGGCCCGCTTTTCCAGCGAGGAGCCCGGATCGGTGATAGCGATGAAATGCTGGCCCGTTTTGTCCGCGCCGACTTTGTCCGCGACACGCTTGAAGAAATAATCGGTGAGAACGTTAGGCTCCGTCGTGCTGCCGGACTTGCTCGACACGATGAACAGTGTCTTGGCGAGATCGACGAGGTCTTCGATCGCTTTGATCTGTGCCGGAACGGTGGAGTCGAGAACGCGCAATCGCGGCCAGCCGCTGCGCTGGCCGAATGTCGATGCCAGCACTTCCGGGCCGAGGCTCGATCCGCCCATGCCCAGGAGAACGGCGTCGGTAAAACCGTCACGCTTAATCGCTTCGGCGAAAGATTCGCAGCTCTCGATCTGCTTGTCGTCGACGCTATCGAGCCAGCCCAGCCAGCGATCTTCGTCGGCGCCGGTCCAGAGCGACTTGTCGCGTGACCACAGCTTTCGGATATTGCCGTGGACGCGCCAATCCTCGGCGACGGTCTCCGTCCTTTTCTTCAGCTCGTCGCCCAGCGCGAGCTCTTGCTTGTCGATCTGCTTGTCGAGAACTTCGACTCGCTTCCTGGCGACGGCTGCGAGAAGCTTGTCGGCGGCGTCGGCGAACACCCGCACGCCCTCGTCGAGAAGCTTGTCGGTGACGCTCGTGAGCGAAATGCCGGCGCGGTCGAGCGCGCCCAGCACGCGCTGCGCCTCCGCCGGATCCTGCAACAGGCTGTCGCGCAATTTGCCGTGGTCGCGAAACGCGTCGATCGTGGCGATCGGCATGGTATTGACGGTGTCGGGTCCGATCAGCTCTTCGACATAGAGCACGTCGCTATAGGCCTTGTTCTTGGTGCCGGTCGACGCCCAAAGCAGCCGCTGCGGCTTGGCGCCGTGGGTTTTGAGCGCGTCCCAGCGCGCGCCGGCGAACAGGCGCAGGTAGCGCTGGTAGGCGAGCTTGGCATTGGCGATGGCGATCTTGCCCTTGAGCGCATCGAGCCGTTTCTTTTCGTCGGGATCGTTGGCGCGCGCGATCTTTTCGTCGAGCAATTTGTCGACGGCGGTGTCGATGCGGCTGACAAAGAAGCTCGCCACGCTGGCGATGCGCGAGACGTCGCCGCCTTTGGCCGCGAGCGCCTCGATGCCGGACAGATAGGCCTCGACAACCTGCTCGTAAGCCTGCTGCGCGAACAACAGCGTGATATTGACGTTGATACCTTGCGCGATCAGGTCGTGAATGGCCGGCATGCCTTCGGGCGTCGCCGGGACCTTGATCATCAGGTTCTTGCGATCGATGGCGTGCCACAGCCGCTTGGCTTCGGCGACGGTGCCGTCGGTGTCTTTGGCCAGGTAGGGCGAGACCTCCATACTGACGAAGCCGTCGGCGCCGTTCGTTGCATCAAAGACTGGACGCAGCACGTCGGTCGCGCGCTGAATATCCTCGACGGCAAGTTGCTCGAAGATTTCCCCGGCCGGGCGGTCCCGCTTTTTGAGGATCTGCGCAACCGCGTCGTCGTATTCGTCGCTGTGACCGATGGCGTGTTCGAAGATCGAGGGGTTCGAGGTTACGCCCCGCAGGCCGTCCTCATCGACGAGCTTCTTCAGGCCGCCTTTGGCAACGAAGCCGCGCGACAGAAAATCGAGCCAGACGGCCTGGCCGTGGTCTTGCAGCGCTTTCAAAACGCTCATTGTCTATTCCTTGCAATCCGACATTTGGCAATCTGGTTTCTGGCGGCCGACAATATCTTATCAGGAACAAGGCCGTTTTCTTACTAAAGGCTGCCCGGTGGACACCGGTGGGTGGACGCGGCCTGGCATCATCCGAGCGCTCGCGCACGTATGCAACAGTCCCCATGCGGGGAAACGATTGAGCGCGGAGCCTGTTCCAACGACAGCGTGGGAGAAATCGTCGCCAGGGGAGGGGCGCGTGGAACCTACGGATTTGTGCGATAGGCGCGCATGAATGTGCGCACGGCAATAGCCACGACGTATTTAATTGAATCCGCTTGCGGCGCTTCGCCGAAATTGAACAACACCGGCATGAACAATGTCGACTTGCAGGAATTTAGGAATTGCGCCGCCGCGACCGTGCAATCGTTGACCGCGAGCACGCCGGCTTCGTTCTGCGCCTTGATGTAGTCGGCAAGCTTTGCGATGCCGACGGCGGGGCCGGTTTCGTAGAACACCCGTCCGATTTCGGGCATGCGGTCTGCGATTGCGATCACCGTGCGGAGCGCGGACGCTTTCTCGGCGCCGCAGAGAAAACCGAGATAGGCGATGCCGAGCCGCGTCAGCACGGCTTCGACGTCATGGTTGTTGTGTTCGAGGTCGAACGCTCCTTCGGCGTGGACCAGGCACTCTTCGTGGACGATGGCCTCGAACAGCTGCTCCTTGTTCTCGAAATAGACGTAGAGCGTGCCCTTGGAGACCCCGGCTGAGCGGGCGATGTCGCTCATGCTGGCGGCGTCGAAGCCTCTGGCCAGGAAGATCGCACGCGCGCCCTGGACGATCTGACGCCGTTTGGCGCTGTCATCGGCCGCATTGGCCACCGTCTTTAGCTGAGCCTGGGCGTTCATGGTCTTCATCTCCCACGCAGTGCGAAGAGATTTCCTAGCTTCGCCAATGCTTTAGCACAAGTCTCTTGATTGTTATTGACCGAACGGTTCGGTCATATTGACTCACTTACCTGCGCTTTATATAAATTGACCGAACCGTTCGGTCAATGACCGCTTGGTCAACGACGGTCCGGGGATCAAATGTGGAGCGCGGCATGTATCGCGACGATAATTCATATCGCGGCCGAAGCTCGTATCAGGGCCAAGGTCAAAGCGAAGATCAGAGTCAAAACTCAAATCAGGACCAAAACCCAGATAGCGGACAGGACTCAGAGACTGAAGTCCACCTGCCGGCGCTTCTGGAGGGCCACTCGCAAAGCCAGCTTATTCCTGTCGAACCGCTGGCCGGCGAAAGCGACGACGATTCCGAACCGGCGCCGCGACGGGTATCGCTGTGGCCAGCCTTCGATCGGCGCGCGCTGATCGCGTCAGCGGCCGCCATCGCCATCATGGTCGCGGGCGGAGTAGGGGCGCATTGGTGGATCTCCGGCCGCTATATGATTTCGACCGACGACGCCTATGTCGGCGCCCATACCACGACGCTCGCGTCAAAAATTTCCGGCTACGTTGCGAGCATTCCGGTCACCGACAACGCCACGGTTCACGAAGGCGACGTCATTGCGACGATCGACGACGGCGACTATCGCCTCGCGGCAGACGCGGCGCGTGAAAAGGTCGCGACCCAGCAGGCGACCGTGGACCGCATCGGCCGCCAGGTTGTCGCCCAAGACGCCAATGTCGACCAGGCCAAGGCGCAGATGATTTCGGCGCAGGCCGAAGCCAGAAAGACGCAGCTCGAATTCGACCGGCAGCAGGCGCTGGCGGCGCAGAAATTCGCCAGCCAGCAGACGCTCGAACAGGCGGTGGCGAGCCGCGATCAGGCTGCCGCCGCGATCCAGAGCGCGCAGGCCGTGATCGACGCCGCCGCGGCCAATCTCGACGTGCTCAAGGCGCAGCAGCGGGAAGCGATGCGCACGCTCGACGAATTGCGCACCGCGCAGGCCAAGGCCGAGCGCGATCTGTCGTTCACCATCATTCGCGCGCCGGTCGACGGCGTATTCAGCAATCGCGCGGTTGAGACCGGCGACTATGTGCAAACCGGCCAGCGCGTCGCGAGCCTCGTGCCGCTTAAGGACGTCTATGTCGACGCCAATTTCAAGGAGACGCAACTCGCCCGGATCCATCCCGGCCAGCCGGTCTCGATCAGCGTCGATGCGCTGCCCGATCACGACATTACTGGTCGCGTCGCGTCGCTGTCGCCGGCCTCGGGTTCGGTGTTCTCGCTACTGCCGCCTGACAATGCCACCGGCAATTTCACCAAGATCGTGCAACGGCTGCCGGTGCGTATCGAAGTGCCGGCGGGCGTCGCCGCGCAGCGCATGCTGCGGCCCGGAATGTCGGTCGTGGTCAGCGTCAACACCAAGCCCGGCCCGGCTCATGACGCCGGGCTGACCTCGCCGGCAAATGCCGCCGGAGCCGCGCCCGACCTCCAGTCAGATCAGCCCTAAGCATATGGAGCAGGTGCCGTGACCTCTATCGCCGCCTCGGCCACGCTTCCGACCCGCCAAAAAACCAGGCCACAGCCCAAGCAACAGCCGCGCGCGGCGCTCGAGCCGATCCCGCTACGCCGGCTGCTGGCCTTCCTCGCCATGTGCTTCGGCATGTTCATGGCGTTTCTCGACATCCAGATCGTGTCGGCGTCGCTCAACGACATTCAGGCCGGCCTGTCGGCGTCGGCCGACGAAATTCCCTGGGTGCAGACGGCCTATCTGATCGCCGAAGTGGTCGCGATCCCGCTGTCGGGATTTCTGTCGCGCGCCATCGGCACGCGCATCCTGTTCACGATTTCCGCCGGCGGCTTCACTATCGCGAGCGTCTTGTGCGGCACGAGCTCGTCCATCGGCAGCATGATCGTGTGGCGCGCGATTCAAGGCTTCATCGGCGGCGGCATGGTGCCGACGGTGTTCGCCACGGCCTATCTGATCTTCCAGGGACCGCGGCAGAAACTGGTGGCGCCGGTCGTCGGCCTGATCGCGACCTTGGCGCCGACCATCGGTCCGACCGTCGGCGGCTATCTCACCGACGCCTATTCGTGGCACTGGCTGTTCTTCATCAATGTCGTGCCCGGCATTATCGTCACGATCGCGACCTATCTGCTGGTCGATTTCGACAAGCCGGATTTCGCGCTGTTGAAGAATTTCGATTGGTACGGCCTCTTCACCATGGCCGGCTTCCTCGGCGCACTGGAATATGTGCTCGAAGAGGGCCCGCGCTACGAGTGGTTCGATGACGACACGATTTTTGTCGTCGCCATCGTCTCGGCGCTGTCGGCGGTGGCGTTCTTCGCCCGCGTGCTGACGGCGCGGGTGCCGATTGTCGATCTGCGCGCCTTCGCCAACCGTAATTTCGCGGTCGGCAGCCTGTTTTCTTTCGTGCTCGGCATCGGCCTTTACGGCTTGACCTATCTCTATCCGGTCTATCTCGCGCAAGTGCGCGGCTATGACTCGCTGATGATCGGCGAGACGATGTTCGTCTCCGGCGCCGTGATGTTTCTCACCGCGCCCATTGCCGGCCAGCTCAACGAGCGGTTCGATCCGCGTTTCATCCTGGTGGCGGGCTTCGTGTTCTTCGCCATCGGCACCTGGCAGATGACCTATCTCACCTCGGATTGGGATTTTTGGGAATTGCTGTGGCCGCAGGTGTTCCGCGGCGTCGGGCTGATGTTCGCGATCATCCCGGTGACCAACACGGCATTAGGCACGCTGCCGCCCGACCGGGTGAAGAATGCATCGGGCCTGTTCAATCTGATGCGTAATCTCGGCGGCGCCATCGGGCTCGCCGCGATCAATACCTGGTTCAACGACCGCATGGATTTGCATCTCACGAGGCTGCACGAGGCGGTGAACCCGACGAGCGTCGCGGCCACCGAACGGCTCGCCATGCTGGCGTCGCGCTTCCAGGGCTCCGATGCGCAAGCGCAGGCGCTTGCCAAGATGATGAGCATGGTGCGATTGCAGGCTGCGGTCCTAAGCTACGCCGATGTGTTTTTGCTGCTGACGGTGCTGTTTTTCGCGCTCGCGGCGTTTGGGCTCTTGATGAAGCGGCCGGCGCCGCAGGCCGGAGCAGGGGCGGGGCACTAAGCTATGGCTGGCTTTGGACTGAAAGCGCGCTAGCATTGCGCGTATGCGCAAAGAGGCGAATACCGCACCGTGGAATACGGCGCGGGCGATGCTTTACGGCGCGGTCATCGGCGCCGTGGCGGCGGCATTCAAGTTGTTCGCGCCTTGGAGCGGACCGCATTCGCTCTCCGTCATCGCAAAAGAGCTTGTCGGCGCCGCGCTCGCTTTCGCGCTGCTCTGCGGCCTTGCCGCCGCCTTGCGCAACTTCATCGCGCGCCGGCTGATCTGGCCGGAAATTCAATAGCCGCAAATGAAAACGGGGCGGCTCGTCGAGCCGCCCCGCCGTACTTGGTCAGCTTTTCGTCAGATCTGCGAAATGTCGCGATCCTTCGTCTCGGGCAGGAAGATCAGCCCGACAACGAAGCTCATCGCGGCGATCGCGATCGGATACCACAGGCCGGAATAGATATTGCCTGTGGCCGCCACGATGGCGAACACGGTGGCCGGCAGGAAGCCGCCGAACCAGCCGTTGCCGATGTGATAGGGCAACGACAATCCGCTGTAACGAATGCGGGTCGGGAACAATTCCACAAGCCACGCCGCGATTGGCCCGTAGACCATGGTCACATAGACGACCAGGATCACGAGCAGCAACACCGTCATCGGATAGTTGATGTCGGCCGGGTCGGCGCTTGCCGGGTAGCCGTGGGCCTTCACCGCGGCAGCGATCGTCTTGGCAAGGTCCGGCGTGTCGGCGGTAATGTTCTGACCGCCGACTTGCACGCTGGCGGGGGTGCCCGCGGGCGCGGCTATGTTGTTGTAGTTCACCGACAGATTCACCAGTGTGGATTTGATGTTGTCGCAGCCGGTGGTGTATTTCTCGGTGCCGGTCGCCTTGAACTGGAACGAGCATTGGGCCGGGTCGGCGGTCACCGTGATCGGCGAACCCGCCAGTGCCGCTTCCAGCTTCGGATTGGCGAAGTGCGTGATGCCCTGGAAGATGTAGAAATAAGTCACCGCCGCCAGCGCGAAGCCCGCCAGCATGATCGGCTTGCGCCCGATCCGGTCCGACAGCGCGCCGAACAGGATGAAGCACGGCGTGCCGATCGCAAGCGCGATGACGAGCATGATCTGTGCGGTCGTCCCCGGCACTTTCAACGTCTGCGTCAGGAAGAAGAGGGCATAAAACTGCCCGCCATACCAGACGACGGCTTCGCCGGCGGTGGCGCCGAGCAAAGCCAGGATCGCGATCTTGAGGTTCGACCATTGGCCGAACGCTTCCGTCAGCGGCCGCTTCGACTGCTTGCCTTCGTCGACCATGCGCTGGAACAGCGGCGATTCACTGAGCTTCAGCCGGATCCAGATCGAAACCGCAAGCAGGATCGCCGACAGCAGGAACGGAATGCGCCATCCCCAGTCGGCGAACGCGGCTTCGCCCATCCAGGTGCGAATGCCGAGGATCAGCAAGAGAGCCATGAACAGGCCGAGGGTCGCCGTAGTCTGAATCCACGACGTGTAATAGCCGCGCTTGTTCGAGGGTGCGTGTTCGGCGACGTAGATTGCCGCGCCGCCATATTCGCCGCCGAGTGCCAGTCCCTGCACCAGACGCAAGCCGACGAGAACCGTCGGCGCGAGGATGCCCCAGGTCGCATAGCCGGGAAGCACGCCAATGAAGAACGTGCCGATACCCATCAGGCTCATGGTGATGAGGAAGGTGTATTTGCGGCCGATCATGTCGCCCAAGCGGCCGAAGATCAGCGCGCCGAACGGACGCACCGCAAAACCGGCGGCGAAAGCGAGCAGGGTGAAGATGAAGGCAACATTCGCCGGGACGCTGGCGAAGAAATATTTCGCCAGAAATACCGCCAGCGTGCCGTAGATGTAAAAGTCGTACCACTCGAATACGGTGCCGAGCGAAGATGCGAAAATGACGAGCCGCTCTTGGCTTGTCATGCCGCCCGTGCGCGGCGCATTGACTGCCATCGTAGTCATGGGACCTCCCCCAGATTTGTTTTGTTCGGGTTCAAACATGCGCTGGCGTCGTCGCACGCCAAGCTACCCGTGACACAAGTTAGACGGGGGTCGCGGCGCTGTCTGTCCGCCAGAGGTCGTAAGTCAAAAGTCGTGGACGAGGGGAGGGCGCGAAGCCCGGGAAGCGCCGCCGCGGTGGCAGTCGCGGGGGTCGCATTTTGATGCGGCTGCGGCACGCACGACCCGGCGGCGGTAATAGGCAGTTAATGTTACTAAATAATTCAGTATCGCAAATGGCCTGATCTAAACGAATTCGCTCGGTGGCTTCCGTAGTCTGCCCGCGGCTGTGTGCCTTTGCGGGTCCCCTGATGCGTCTTGTCGGTGCGGCTTTACTGCTGGCGGTTACCGTGTCGCCTGCCTTCGCGCAGCGCGAGCCGGTCATCGTGATCCCCGGTAAGGCGGGTGTGCCCGTCTATATCAACGGAATTGATGCGTCGTGGGGCATCGTCGAGGGCGAATTCGGCCTCGATCGGCCGGGCCTCGTGGCGCCCACGGTGACCTACCGGCCGCTCCTCATCAACTATCCGACGCCCGCGCCGCGCCCCTTCTTTCCGAAAGAGGGCAAGCAGCCCGGCTATGGCCGGCTGGAAATCATCCCGCCGCCCGACCGTCCATTGCCGCCGCCGGCGCCGACCTATTACCGCAGCTGGTCGTCTAGCTCCGGGGCCACCCCGGCGACGATCTACCCGCCATACCCGATGCCGGACGTCGATGTCGGCGTGTTTCCGTCATGGGGCGGTGGCGGCGGCCGCCATAAGCACCACGGTCCGAGGCCGAAGGGGCCGTAACCATTTGTCCGGCAGGCCGCGCAACGGCTTGCCCCATCCGCCTCCCTTGCGGGGGCAAGCCAGTAGGGGAGTAACATGTCCTTCCACCGCGTTGTCTTTGTGGCTCTGGCCACATTGTTTACGATCGGCATGACGTCGATCAGCTACGCCCAAATCGCACCTATCGGTTACGGCGGTTATGGCGGTTACGGCGGTTGCGGCGGCTGCGGCGCGCCGACCGTGGCGCTCGTCTATGCGCAGCCGGTCGCGCCGGCTCCGATTGCCGTCAACACCTGCTGCGGCGGCAGCGCGTGGGGCGGCACGTCGTATTGGGGTAATGGCGGCGGTTGCTGCGGCGGCTGGTCGTCCAACTGGAGCACATGCTGCGGCTCCGTCTCCTGGAGCGTCGGCTGCGGCAATTGCGGCGCTGTCGGTTGGGGCGGCGGTGGTTGGGGCGGCGCTGGTTGGGGCGGTGGCTGGACACCCGGCCGCTGCAACAATTGCGGTGTGTCGCCGCTTTATGTTGTCAATCAGGGTCCGGTCTATTCCGGCCCCGGCCTGATGCAGCCTTACGCGATCTATTCGCCCGATACGGCTTACGCGCCGGCTTCCAACTATCCCTACGTTCCGGGATATGGCTATGGCCCGGCGCCGGTTTCGCCGCCGTATTACGGCCACCTCTACTATCATCCGCACTATGCTTATCGCGCGCCGATGTATGGCCATCCGATGCCCTATCACGGCGGCTATTGGCATCGCCCGATCGGCATGCACGGCTACTAGAGCGGAGTGTTTGGATTAAATCAGTTGTCGCTCTAGCATTTTGGTGGAGCATGATCCTTTCGGAAAACCGGCTTCCACTTTTCCGGATCATGCTCTAAGCGACAGCCCTTCGCTTCAACAATCAATATCTGCAAAGGCCCGCGTGTTGCGGGCCTTTGTTCTTTTGGTTTGCGGGAATTAGCTTGTTGCGCGCGAAGCAATGTAAAGCGCGAGCGCTGCAGCATTCGAGACATTGAGGCTTTTGATCTCACCCGGAAGATCGAGCCGCGCCAGACGATCGCAGGTCTCGCCAGTCAATTGCCGCAGTCCTTTGCCCTCGGCGCCGAGCACCAGCGCCAGCGGCGCGCGCAGCTTCATCGCGGAGAGATCGTCCGGCGCGCTTGAGTTCGAGCCCGACGGTGAGGAAGCCGCGCTCCTTCAATCCGGCGAGCGCACGCGCGAGATTTTGCACGATGACGATCGGCACCAGTTCGAGCGCGCCCGACGCCGACTTGGCGAGGACGCCGGTCGCGTCGGGGCTGTGCCGCGCGGTCGTGACGATCGCCGCGACCGCGAAGGCCGCAGCCGTGCGCAGGATCGCTCCGACATTGTGCGGATCGGTGATCTGGTCGAGCACGAGCACGATGCCGGAAGAGTCCATATCCTCGATGCTGGGCGAGGGCAGCGGATCGGCCTCGGCGAGGAGACCCTGGTGCACGGCGTCCGGCGTCAGCCGTGCGGCGATCGCATCGGGCCGCACCAATTCCGGCATAACAGGGAGCGCGATCCCTTCCTCGGCAAGACGCCGCACCGCATTTTCGGTCGCGAGCAGCCGCCGGATATGGCGCTTGGGATTGGCGAGCGCCGCGGTGACCGTATGCCAGCCATAGAGAATGACGTCGTCGGGCGCATCGCCCCTCCGTTCGCGCCGCCGTTCAGGCTTGCCGCCGCGATAAGGCCCACCCGGCTTCCCGTGCGGTTTGCCACCAGCCCTACCGGGCCGCTTGCCTTGCCATTTCCCTTCGCGCATGGCCGCTTCTGTCACGCGGTGTGGGGGATGGCAATTCGCCCTTTTCGATTGACTAGTTTTGATGCGCCAACCATATAGCGCCCTCGGCCGAGCGGCCGGACCGTGACCCATGGCTGCTTTTGTGGCCGGTTCCGGGGGAGTGTCCCGAGTGGCAAAGGGGGCGGACTGTAAATCCGCTGGCTTACGCCTTCGTAGGTTCGAGTCCTACCTCCCCCACCAGCCTTCGCTCGCTTCGCTCGCTTCGCGAGCTACGGCTCGGCAGGCCTAGCGATGACCTACTGCGAAGCGAGCGAAGGCTGCCGCGCCGAAGCCCAAAGGGCGAAGGTGGGCTTCCCGCGGGATTCGTGGAGATCGACTGCGTGACCTACGTGTATATTCTCCGCAGTCTCGAACACGGCGAACGCTACTACGTCGGCGTTACAACCGACCTACGCGCTCGGCTCAAGAAGCATAACGCTGGCGAAGTCTCACACACTCCCAAATATGCGCCTTGGGCAATCAAGACTTACGTTGCGTTCGCAGACGAGAAGCAGGCATTCGCGTTCGAGAAATACCTCAAGTCGCCTTCGGGTCGGGCATTCGCCAAAAAGCGACTCTGATGTGAACGGAGCTCATCGTTCGCGTTGTCCGTTCGTTCCAACCTGGATTTGGGTACTGGCCGGTTTCCGACCCTAGTGGCCGGATTTGAAAATCGCAGTGGCCGGTTTTGAATTTTGATGACGGCGGTAAAGGCGAATCCCGACTGTCGTTCCCACGAATGTCCCGACAAGTAAGCCGATGAATATACATACCGCGATAACGCGTATCCCATACCCAATTCCGGCCCATGCGCCACAAGTGATCATTGGGAATTGCTGATTGGAGCAACTCCGCTCCTCATACCGGGAAAGGTCTAGCCACAGAATCAAGGTGGCGGACGACGTCGCAATCGCAACGGTCACCACAAACCCGATAAGCGTTGCCCAGAGGTATTTAAGCCAACTCATAGCCTCTGTTCCTTAGGCGCGCCTCGGTTGGCGGCCTCCTTCATTTGAGCAGCTTCAGAATCTCTTCGTACTTGGCGAGGACTTCTTTGAGTTTAGCCACACCGGATGCATCAACGCGGTCGGCGCGAACGCGCGGCACCGCTGTGTCGGTGCGATAATCGAACGGGCGGCGTTTCGCCGCCATAAGCGCAACATAGCGGGTCCCGATGGGTCAATAAAACGTATAAGCATTCGCCGCAATTTTACGGGCAATAAGTCACTGCCACCGCGCGAATAAACGTTATTTTTAGCGTGTTATTTAAACTGATCTTAGACCCTCATCGCTATGTTGGCGCGATACGGCGGGAAACAGGGCCCGTCGATATAAGCAAAAGATACTTGGGAAAGGCGTCAACATGAAAGCCGTCGCAAAGACGGTCGAGCCCGCCGATCGTGAGGCGCGCTTCGACCATATCCGCCCGCACTATCTCGAGGCTTTGACCTTGGTAGAGCGTCTCCACCGGCGTCTGCTCGACGTCATCAAGGACGAATTCGACCGCCGCGGCCGCGCCGACATCAATTCGGTGCAGGCGCTGCTGTTGTACAATATCGGCGACAAGGAGCTGACCGCGGGCGAACTGCGCACGCGCGGTTATTATCTCGGCTCCAACGTCTCCTACAATCTCAAGAAGCTCGTCGAAATGGGCTTCCTCGATCACCAGCGCTCGCGGGTCGATCGCCGTTCGGTGCGCATCAAGCTCACGCAGAAGGGCATCGAGGTCCGCGACACCGTGGACGCGCTTTATCAGAAGCACGTGCGCACGGTCGAGCAGGTCGGCGGCATCAATGCCGACGAGTTCAGCGTGCTCAACAAGGCGCTGCACCGGCTCGAGCGGTTCTGGACCGACCAGATCCTTTATCGTCTGTAAGACTGAAGCGAGGCGCGATCCCGCGTAGCGGCGCTCCCCGAGGCAAAATCGGGGAGACCGTTCCGGAGCTCTGCTCAACGGCTTCATTCGCCAGAATTTCCGTCGAATTTCCCATGTACTGGCGTACCTAGCCCCGGCGTAAATGCCGGGGCCTTTTTGCGTTGGCGGCATCGTTGGCAGCATGGATTTGCGGCGCACGCCACAAATTGGCCCAGCCCGCCATGCAAAAAACGGACTTGGCGCGGCGGGGTTGGGCCTTTGGTTCAGCCTACCGTCGTGCTACTTCGGCCGCAGGGGGCGGCTTCGCGTAGCGGCCGCATTCGGCCTTTACGCTTTGGCGGACACTGCGCTCCATGAGCAATCGCACGTGAGCCAATCGCAAGACGGGCAAGACGGGAACGTTTCGCGAAAGACCGCGCGGCGGAGACAGCGCGTGTCCCGCCGGACGTTCTTGCACCGCTTTGCCGGCGCGGCGACGGTGGCTGTCGCCACGGGCAAGGCTTTGGCTCAAGAGCGGCCCCAGGATCGGCCGCTCGACGCCCTGATCAACGAGACCGACCGCGGCGAATTCGGCCAGAGTTTCGATCAGGCCTCGCGCACCATTCACATGCCCAAGGCATCGGCGCCGACGCTTTCGGCGGCAACAGCCGAGACGACGGCGCATGCGATCGAGGCGTATAACGACATCGTCGCGCGCGGCGGCTGGCCCAAAGTGCCGAAGGTCGACGAATTGCGGCTCGGCACGCGGCACCCGAGCGTGGTCGATCTGCGCGGGCGGCTTTCGGTCTCGGGCGATCTCGACCCAAGCGCCGTCGGCAACGATATTTACGATTCCTATGTCGAGGAGGCGGTGCGGCGGTTTCAGGCGCGCCACGGCCTCAATATCGACGGCATCGTGCGCGAGGCGACGCTCGACGCCATGAACGTGCCGGCGACGACGCGGCGCGATCAGCTCAAGGTCAATATCGAGCGGCTCAAGACGCTCTCGACTAATCTCGGGCCGCGCTATGTGGTCGCCAATATCCCCGCCGCCCGCGTCGAAGCGATCCAGGACGATGTCGTGGTGTCGCGCCACGCCGCCGTCGCCGGCAAGCCCGACCGGCCGTCGCCCGACATCAACAGCAAGATCATCCAGATCAATTTCAATCCGTATTGGACGGTGCCGGCTTCGATCGTGCGCAAGGATCTCATTCCGAAGATGCAGGATCAGCCGGATTATCTCACCGACAATCACATCCGCATTCTCGACAGCAAGCAAAAGGAGTTGCAGCCTTCGGAGATCAATTGGTATTCGGAGGACGCGACCAACTACACGTTCAAGCAGGATCCCGGCGCCAAAAACTCGCTCGGCACCATCCGCATCAATTTTCCGAGCGCCTACGGCGTGTATATGCATGACACGCCGCTGAAGAATCTGTTCGGCGACGATTTCCGCTTTCATTCCTCGGGCTGCATGCGCGTGCAGAATGTGCGCGAACTCGTCTACTGGCTGCTTGATGAAACCAAGGGCTGGTCGCCGGAAGAGATCGACCACGTCATCAAGTCCGGCGACCGCAAAGATGCGCAGCTTGCCAAGCCCGTGCCGCTGCACTGGGTCTATGTCACCGCCTGGTCGGCCTCCGACGGCGTCGTGCAGTTCCGCGAAGACATTTATTCGCGCGACGGCCTGGGCGGCCCGGCGATCCCGGCGACGACAAAACTCTAGGCAAAATCTGGGGATGCCCGCTTGCGGCGGAACCCCCTAAATCGGACTTTTTGGGCAGGATGGATTTTTTGGGCAAAGCCCCCTAAATCCCTAAATATAGCGGCAGTATAGGCCGAAATATCCCAATCCTTGCGGCTCCACGCTGGCGCGACGTCGGCCGGCGGTGTATCACCCGCACGGAGCATCTTCCCCCGCGGAACGAGGCGAGAATCGAAGCTAAGGAAAGCGTGATGTCGGTCACCCAGCAAGCCAATGTTACGGAAGAGGATTTCTTCTCCGCCACGGTCGGCAGAGCGATCCCGAAATTGCCGAGGCCATCGAGCTCGAGCTTGGCCGCCAGCGCGACGAGATCGAGCTGATCGCGTCCGAGAACATCGTCAGCCGCGCCGTGCTCGAGGCGCAAGGCTCGGTGCTGACCAACAAATACGCCGAAGGCCTGCCCGGCAAGCGCTATTACGGCGGCTGCCAATTTGTCGACGTCGCCGAACGGCTGGCGATCGAACGCGTCACCAAATTGTTCGGCTGCGCCTTCGCCAACGTGCAGCCGCATTCCGGCGCCTCGGCCAATGCCGAAGTGTTCATGGCGCTGATGCAGCCGGGCGACACCTTCATGGGGCTCAACCTCGCCGCCGGCGGGCATCTCACCCACGGCTCGCCGGTCAATCTGTCCGGCCGCTGGTTCAAGCCGGTGCCCTATGGCGTGCGCGCGCGACGACCACCTCATCGACATGGACGAGGTGGCGCGGCTCGCCAAGGAGCATAAGCCGAAAGTCATCGTCGCCGGCGGTTCGGCTTATCCGCGGATCATCGATTTCCGCCGTTTCCGCGAGATCGCCGACGAGGTCGGCGCCTATCTCATGGTCGACATGGCGCATTTCGCCGGCCTCGTCGCCGGCGGCGCGCATCCGAGCCCGTTCCCCCATGCCCATGTGGTGACGACGACCACGCACAAGACGCTGCGCGGCCCGCGCGGTGGCACGATCCTCACCAACGACGAGGAACTGGCCAAGAAGATCAATTCGGCGGTGTTCCCCGGCATGCAGGGCGGCCCGCTGATGCATGTCATCGCGGCGAAGGCGGTCGCCTTCGGCGAGGCGCTGCGGCCGTCGTTCAAGCTTTACGCGAAGAGCGTGGTCGAGAACGCGAAAGTCGCTTGCCGAAACCTTGAAGAGCCGCGGCCTCGATATCGTCTCCGGCGGCACCGACACGCATCTGATGCTGGTCGATCTGCGGCGCAAGAATCTGACCGGCAAAGTGGCGGAGATCGCGCTCGGCCGCGCCCACATCACCTGCAACAAGAACGGCATTCCGTTCGATCCGCAGAAGCCCATGGTGACGTCGGGCGTGCGGCTCGGCACGCCGGCCGGAACGACCCGCGGCTTCGGCATTGCCGAGTTCAGGCAGGTTGGCGATATGATCGCCGAAGTGCTTGATGCGCTGTCGCAAAGCGGCGCCGAGGAAGACGCGCAGGCGGAAGCCAGCGTGCGCGAGAAGGTCAAGCGTCTGGTGAGCCGGTTCCCGATCTACGAGGGTTAAGGCGGAGCGGTCCTCATTGGGCCTAGAGGGGGCAAAGGGGTAAGGCGATGCGTTGTCCGAGTTGCTCGAGCCTCGACACCCAGGTGAAGGATTCACGGCCGACCGAGGATTCCTCGGTCATCCGCCGCCGCCGCGTGTGTCTCGCCTGCAACTTCCGCTTCACGACATTCGAGCGCGTGCAGTTGCGCGAACTCGTCGTGATCAAGCGCAACGGGCGCCGCGTGCCGTTCGATCGCGACAAGCTGTTGCGCTCGGTGCAGATCGCCTGCCGCAAGCGGCCGGTCGATCCCGAGCGCGTCGATCAGATGGTGTCGAAGATCGTGCGCGAACTGGAAAGCCTCGGCGAAAGCGAAGTGTCTTCGGAAACGATCGGCGAGACGGTGATGGCGCATCTGCGCGAGCTCGACGACGTCGCCTATGTGCGCTTCGCCTCGGTCTATCGCAATTTCCGCGAAGCCAAGGATTTCGAAGCCGCGCTCGCCGAATTGTCGGGGGACGAGGCGGCGGAGTGAGCGCGCGAGAAAGCGCGCAAGATACCGCGCAAGATAACGCCGCCGCGACTGCAGACCGGCGCTTCATGGAGCTTGCGCTCAGCCTCGGCCGCCGCGGCTTGGGCCGTACCTGGCCCAATCCTGCCGTCGGCGCCGTGATCGTCAAAGACGGCCTGATCGTCGGCCGCGGCTGGACTCAGCCGGGTGGCCGTCCGCATGCGGAAGTCGAGGCTTTGCGTAGGGCAGGGCCGGCCACGCGCGGCGCGACGCTCTATGTCACGCTCGAACCTTGCTCGCATTTCGGCAAATCGCCTCCCTGCGCCGATGCGGTCATTGCCGCCGGCATTTCGCGTGTCGTGTCGGCGATCGAAGACCCCAATCCCGAAGTCGCCGGCGAGGGCCATGCGCGGCTGCGCGCGGCCGGCATCGCGGTCGATATCGGCGTCGGCGCGAACGAGGCCCGTCACGATCATGCCGGGCACATCAGCCGCGTGACTCGCGGCCGTCCACACGTGATGCTCAAGCTTGCGATCTCGGCCGACGGCAAAGCCGGCGCGGCGGGGCGGCGGCCGATCGCGATCACCGGCGAGGCGGCGCGCGATCGCGTTCATCTCCTTCGCGCGGAGAGCGATGCCATCATGGTCGGCATCGGCACCGCGCTCGCCGACGATCCGATGCTGACGTGCCGTCTACCCGGCATGACGAAGAATTCGCCGGTGCGGGTCGTCGCCGACAGCATGCTGCGCCTGCCGCTCAATACGCGCTTGGTGCAGAGCGCCTCTCAAACGCCGGTTTGGGTGATCGCCGGAACGGCCGCGCCGCAAGAGGCTGAATTCCGGCTGCTGCCGCTCGGCGTCGAAGTGCTGCGCTCGCCGGACAGCAGCGATCCTCTCGACCTCAACGGCGCCTTGGGCTTTCTCGCGGCGAGAGGCATCACCCGGCTGATGGTCGAAGGCGGCCCGACGTTGGCGGCTGCCATGATCGCGGCCGATCTCGTCGATGAGGCCGTTCTGTTTCATTCCGACAAGGTGGTCGGCCCCGACGGCATCGCGGCGCTTGATACGGCGGCCTCGGCGATGCTGAAACAGCGGTTCGCATTGACCGCAACCGTGCCCATCGGGCCGGATCGGCAAGACAATTACGAGCGCAGGTGATTTCGATGTTCACAGGTATCGTCAGTGACTTAGGCGAAATCATTGAAGTTCATGAAAACGCTGAAAACCTGCGCCGAATAACCATTGGCTGTTCGTACGATCCCGATTCGATCGAAATCGGGGCCTCCATCGCCTGTTCCGGGACTTGCCTGACGGTCGTGGAGCGCGGGCTCAAGGGCAATCGGGCGTTCTTTGCGGTCGACGCCGCGGCCGAGACCTTGCGGTTGACCACGGCGGGAACCTGGCGGCACGGCACCAAACTCAATCTCGAACGGGCGCTGCGGCTCGGCGACGAGCTCGGCGGCCACATGGTCACGGGCCATGTTGACGGCCTTGCCGAACTCGTCGCGCGCGACGAATTCGTCGACAGCGCCGCGCTGACATTCCGCGTGCCGGCGGAGCTTGCACGTTTCATCGCGCCGAAGGGATCGGTCGCGCTCGACGGCGTGTCGCTTACGGTTAACGACGTGAAAGGCGACACATTCTCGGTTCTGCTCATTCCGCATACGCTGAAAGTCACGACATTCGGGGCGTTACCGGTCGGCGCGCGCGTCAATCTCGAAGTCGACCAGATGGCGCGCTATGCCGCGCGGCTCCTGGATTCGGCAAAACGGCATTAATGCTGCGCTTGTTCACCCTGGCCGCACTTGCTAGGACCGCGCAACCTCAGCAGATTTGACCAGGTAGCAAGTATGGCCGGGCCGCGGCGCAACAAAGGCGCCAACGACAACGTCAAGGGCGCGCGCATCCTCATCGTCGAGGCGCGCTATTACGACGACATTGCCGATGCGCTGCTCGCCGGCGCGACCAAGGCGCTCAAAGAGGCCGGCGCGCAATTCGACTGCGTCAGCGTGCCGGGCTCGCTGGAAATCCCGACCGCCATCGCCATCGCGCTCGATGCCGCGCAAAGCAAGCGCCGGCCCTACGACGGCGCGGTCGCGCTCGGCTGCGTCATTCGCGGCGAAACGATCCATTTCGAGATCGTCTCGCACCAATCCGCGCGCGGGCTTCTCGATCTTTCCGTCGCGCGCAAGATCCCGATCGGCAACGGCATCATCACCGTCGAGAACGAGGCGCAGGCCAAGGCGCGCGCTAGTGTCGATGACCAGGACAAAGGCGGCGGCGCGGTGCGCGCGGCGCTGACATTGGTCGATCTGAAGAAGCGTCTCGGAAAGCGCTGATATGGCCGACGCCGACCCGCAAAAGAATGCTCAGGAGGCGCGCAAGGCCAACAAGCGCGGCGCGGCGCGGCTCGCCGCGGTGCAGGCGCTCTATCAGATGGATCTCGCCGGCACCGGCTTGAACGAGATCATGGCCGAGTTCGAAAGCCATTGGCTCGGCGGCGAAGTCGAAGGCGCGAAATATCTGCCGGCGGAAGCCGCCTATTTCCGCGATATCGTGGCGGGCGTGGTGCGCGAGCAGACGAGCCTCGATCCGAAAATCGACGCTGCGCTCCAGCGCGGCTGGCCGCTCAAGCGCATCGAAGCCGTGCTGCGCGCCGTGCTCCGCGCCGGCGCTTACGAGCTTGCCTGCCGGAACGACGTGCCGGCGCGCGTGGTGATGTCGGAATATGTCGATGTCGCAGGCGCCTTCGTCGACAAGGAGGAAACGGGCATGGTCAATGCCGTGCTCGACCATCTCGCCCGGCAATATCGTGCGGCCGAAATCACCGGCGGCCCGGCTTAGAAACAATGGCCGACGAACCCTCAAATGAGGATCGTCTGATCGCGCGCTACTTCGCTCCGCTCGCGACCGATCCCGCCGCGCTGGGTCTCACCGACGATGCGGCGGTCGTCACGCCGCCGCCCGGCTGCGATCTTGTGCTCAAGACCGACGGCGTCATCGAAGGCGTGCATTTTTTTTCCGACGATCCGCCGGACAAAGTCAGCCGCAAGGTTCTGCGGATGAACCTGTCCGATCTGGCGGCGAAGGGCGCAAAGCCGATCGGCTTTCTCTTGTCCATCGCCTTGCCGGCGAAGGTCGACGAAGCTTGGATCGCGGGTTTTGCCGCGGGGCTCGGCGATGACGCCAGGCACTATGGCTGTCCGCTGCTCGGCGGCGATACCGACCGCACGCCGGGGCCGATATCGGCTTCGATCACGGCATTCGGCGTGGTGCCGCATGGCGCGATGGTCCGCCGCTCGACCGCCAAGGTTGGCGACTGTGTCGTGGTCACCGGAACCATCGGCGATTCCGCGCTCGGCGTCCGCTTGCGCCGGGACGAAACGCTCGCGCGGCGGTGGCGGCTGACAGACGCCATGCAGGCGCACCTGAAACAGCGCTATCTGCTGCCGGAGCCGCGCAATGCGCTGGCGCAAGCGGTGCTGCATCGCGCAGCTGCAGCGATGGACGTCTCAGATGGGCTGGCCGGCGATCTTGCCAAACTGTGCCGGGCGTCCGGCGTTGCAACGGAGATCGACGTCGCGCGCGTGCCGTTGTCGGATGCCGCACGTGCGGCGATCGCCGCCGATCCGGCGCTGCTCGAGGCTGCGCTCACCGGCGGTGACGATTATGAAATCGTTCTCACGCTTGCGCCGGAGAAGCTTCCGGCGTTCCGCGCGGAAGCCGAGAAGACCGGCATCGGGGTCACTGAAATCGGCCGCATCGCGGCCGGGCAGGGCGCCCGTTTCACCCGTGACGGTCAGCCTCTTTCGTTTGCGCGGCCGTCGTACAGCCATTTCTAGTGCCCGACCATTTCTAAGGTGCTGGCCCCGTGCCTATAATGGGCCAGGGAGAAATGCTCATGCACGACACGACGGCAATCGTCGCGCCGCAAAGCCTGCCAAAGGGCTTGCCGAGCGTCGGGAAGAATTCCAATCCGCGTTATGCCGAACTCTATCGGCGCTATCCGACCATCGACTATCTGCGTCGCGGAGCGCGCGGGAGGCTGCCGCACTTCGCCTTCGAATACGGCGACGGTGGCTCCGGCAAGGACGATGCCGGCATCCGGCGCAATTGGGCGGCGCTCGATGCCGTCGAGCTTGTGCCGCGCTATGGCGTCATGCCGTCGCTGCCGCCATGCGACGTCGAACTGTTCGGCCGCCGTTATGCAGCGCCCATTGGCGTCGCGCCGATGGGCAGTCCCGCCATCGTGTGGCCGGGCGCGGACAGGCATCTGGCGCGGGCGGCGCAACGCGCCCGCGTGCCTTATGTACTCGGCATGGCGGGCGGCACGACGATCGAAGAGATCGCCGAGATCGCGCCGGACGTCTGCTGGTTCCAGCTTTACCGCGCCGCGAACAACGACCATGCCATCGGCTTCGATCTGGTGCGCCGCGCCGCGGCGACCGCGTGCCACGCGCTGGTGCTGACGCTCGATGTGCCGGTGCGCACCACCCGCGCCCGCGAGGTTGTTGTCGGTCTGGGCGGCGCGTTTCGCCCCGATCTCAAAATGCTGGCGCAGATGGCGATGTCGCCGGGCTGGACACAGGCTTTGTGGAAGAACGGCATCCCGCGCTTCGCCAGCCTGCGCAGCTATGCCGGCGGCAACCCGTCGATCAACGACGTCATTGCGTTTGCCAAGCGCGAGATGGGCGGCGCCTTCACCTGGGACGAAGTCGCGAAATACCGCGACCGCTGGAAGAAGCCTCTGATCGTGAAGGGCATCCTGCATCCGCAGGATGCCGAGAAGGCGGTCGCGCTCGGCGTCGACGGTCTCTTCGTCTCAAACCACGGCGGCCGCCAGATCGAGGCTTTGCCGGCGGCGATCGACGCGCTGCCGGCGATCGTCAGGCAAGTCGGCACGCGCACAACCGTGATGATGGATTCCGGCATTCGCAGCGGCACCGATGTGGTGCGCGTCTGCGCGCTTGGCGCCGCGGCCGCTTTCGCCGGCAAGGCCTTTCTCTGGGGCCTCGGCGCGCTCGGCGAGGAGGGGCCGGGCCATGTCATCGATCTTCTCATCGAGGAGACGCAGGCCGCGCTCGGCCAATTGGGCGCGCGCAAACCCGACGACGTGCGTTCGGTCGTCATCCGCCACAACGGCGCGATGGAGTTTTGAGGAGGAAAGACAATGGCAAAAGCAAAGCGAAAGCCGTCAGCCGCCAAAAAGGGCCGGAGTGCTCCGGCATCGAGCCGTAGATCGCGCGCCAAGACTTCATCGCGCGCCAAGACTTCATCGCGCGCCAAGACGTCGCCGCACCGCCAAGCGCCGGGCAAGCGCCGGCATAAGCGCGCAGCCAAATCCGCGACCAAGGCGGCGCCGCGAAAGCAGACATTCGTGGCCAGTCATCACGCGCCGGGCGCTTACGAGGAGGGACTGCGCCGTTACGCGCAATATCGCGACCTCGGCATCGCGGCCGCGACCAACGGCTTGGCCCGCGCGCACGTCATCAAGATGGTGCCGCCGTGCGATCCGGCCGAGGTTTCAAAGCGGCATTATCACGACGTCGAGTTTCAAATGGTCTATGTGCTCAAAGGCTGGATCAAGGGCGAGTATGAAGGCGAGGGCGTCGTCACCATGCGCCAAGGCTCGTGCTGGCTGCAGCCGCCCAAGATCAAGCACACGGTGCTGGACTATTCCGACGATTGCGAGCTTCTCGAGATCATCCTGCCGGCGGATTTCGAGACCATGGAGTTGGAGTGATTTGGCAAACTTGGGCCCCAGATGACGACGACGAAACAAGACCTGTCCATCCTCGCCGAGCTTGAGCGCAAGGTGCTGTGGCTCGCGACCTGGACCATCCATCACGCCAATCATCTGCGCGAGAGCGCCGACGGCCTGAAGGTCGGCGGCCACCAGGCGTCGTCGGCGTCGCTCGCGACCATCATGACCGCGCTCTATTTCCACACGCTGCGGCCGCAGGACCGCGTCGCGGTGAAGCCGCATGCGGGACCGAATTTCCACGCCATCCAATATCTGCTCGGCCGCCAGACGCGGCAGAAGCTCGAAAACTTTCGCGGCTACAAGGGCGCGCAATCCTATCCTTCGCGCACCAAGGACACCGACGATGTCGACTTCTCGACCGGCTCGGTGGGCTTGGGCGTGTCGCAGACGCTGTTCTCGTCGCTGGTGCAGGACTACGTGCGCGCGCATGGCTGGGGACTTGATCGGCCCGAAGGCCGCATGATCGCGCTGCTTGGCGATGCCGAGCTTGACGAAGGCAACATCTTCGAAGCCATGCTCGAAGGCTGGAAGCAGGGGCTGCGCAATTGCTGGTGGATCGTCGATTACAACCGGCAAAGCCTCGACGCCGTCGTTCGCGAAGGGCTTTGGGAGCGTTACCAGAACCTGTTTCATAACTTCGGCTGGGACGTGGTCGTGCTCAAATACGGCGCGCTGCAGCAGGCGGCGTTCCGCGAGCCGGGCGGCGAGACGTTGCGGCGCTGGATCGACAATTGTCCGAACCAGCTTTATTCGGCGCTGGTGTTCCAGGGCGGCGCGGCGTGGCGCAGGCGATTGCTCGACGAGATCGGCGATCAGGGCGCGGTGACGCGCTTGATCGAGCAGCGCGGCGACGACGAACTGGCGCGGCTGATGAACAATCTCGGCGGCCACGATCTCGGCTCGATCATCGAGGCCTTCGACGGCATCGACCACGATCGGCCGGTTTGTTTCATCGCCTATACGATCAAGGGCTTCGGCCTGCCGTTCGCCGGACACAAGGACAATCATGCAGGCCTGATGACGCCGACGCAGATGGAAACTTTCCGCGCCGCGATGAAGATCCGGCCGGAGCACGAATGGGACCGTTTTGAGGGTTTGGCGACACCGGCCGCGGATATCGAGAAATTCCTCGCCGCCGTGCCGTTCGCCGCGGCCGGCGACCGCAATCTCAAAGCGCCGCCGATCGAGGTGCCGGACCAGCTGCCGGTCACGATCCAGCCGGAAATGGCGACGCAAACCGGGTTCGGCGCGCTGCTCAACGAGATCGCGCGCGGCGCGACACAGCTGGCGTCGCGCATCGTGACGACATCGCCCGACGTGACGGTCTCGACCAATCTCGGGCCGTGGGTCAATCGGCGCGGCCTGTTCGCACGCGAGGCCTTGGCCGACACGTTCAAGAGCGAGCGCATCCCGTCGACCTTCAATTGGGAGTTCTCGCCCAAGGGCCAGCATATCGAGCTCGGCATCGCCGAGATGAATCTGTTCGGCGCGCTCTCGGCGCTCGGGCTGTCGCATGCCATCAACGGCGAGCGGCTGCTACCGATCGGTACGCTCTACGATCCGTTCATTGCCCGCGGGCTTGATGGCTTGAATTACGCCTGTTATCAGGATGCGCGATTCATCCTGGTCGCGACGCCGTCGGGACTGACGCTCGCGCCTGAAGGCGGCGCCCATCAATCGATTGCCGAACCGCTGATCGGCATGGCGCAGGATGGCCTCGCCGCGTTCGAGCCGGCTTTCGTCGACGAACTTGCCATCATCCTCCGCTTCGCGCTCGACTACATCCAGCGCGGCGGCCAAAGTGAGAAAGACGGCGAGCCCTCCGAGCGCAACTGGCTGCGCGACGAAACCGGCGGTTCGGTCTATTTGCGGCTGTCGACGCGGCCGGTCGAACAAATCCAGCGCGAGATGACACAGGACTTGCGCCAGGCCATCGTCGACGGCGCCTATTGGCTGCGCGAGCCCGGACCGAATTGTCAGGTCATTGTCGCGTACACCGGCGCGGTGGCGCCCGAAGCCATTCAAGCCGTCGGATTGATGGCCGAAGATCGCCGCGACATCGGCCTGCTCGCGGTCACCTCCGCCGACCGTCTCAATGCGGGCTGGACGGCGGCATGGCGGGCGCGCGAGCGAGGGCTCGTTCATGCCCGCTCCCACATCGAACGGCTGTTGGCCAAAGTGCCGCGCGATTGCGGCATCGTCAGCGTGCTCGACGGCCATCCGGCGACGCTCGGATGGCTCGGCGCAGTGCTTGGCCACCGCGTCCGCCCCTTGGGGGTCGAGCATTTCGGCCAGACCGGCACCATCGCCGACCTCTACCGGCACTACGGCATCGACGCCAACGCCATCATCGCGGCCGCCCAGGCCGTCGCTCCGGGCCGTCCGATCCGCTATCTCGGAGCGGCGTGAGCGCGCGGGGCCGTTTCCGGATTATGACGTGGACTTGTGAACGACAGCCGTGATTACGGTGACAGCGCGTAGGATGGGTTGAGCCCTTGCGAGACCCATTACTTTCCTCACCGTCCTTGATGGTATCGCTTCGCTTCACCCATCCTTCGAGCTAAACAATCAAAACAGGTTCAGTTGCTAGAGTTTGATTCCTCGGGATTGAATTGATTTGGGAATGCCAAATCGGGGCGGTTCTGATTCAAGATGCTGGCTGGATCGGAGGCCAGCATCTGATGGCACGACCTTATTCTCTCGATTTACGTGAGCGCGTGATTGCGGCGGTTGCAGCTGGCGAGAGCTGCCGCAAGGTTGCAGCCACTTACCGAGTGAGCGTGGCGAGCGTTGTGAAGTGGTCGCAGCGGTTCCGTGCGACCGGCAGCGCTGGGGCCAAGCGGATGGGTGGCAATCGGCCGCGTTCGCTGGCTGGCGAGCGGGACTGGCTTTTGGCGCGCCTTGCCGCGGTTCCAGACCTGACCTTGCGGGCCTTGGTGGTGGAGCTTGGCGAGCGCGGCGTGGTGACGAGCTACGGTGCGGTCTGGCGCACGGTCCACCATGCTGGCATCAGCTTCAAAAAAAACTCTGTTCGCCACCGAGCAGGATCGTCCCGACGTGGCGCGAAGGCGTCGGCGGTGGCAGGCGTATCAAGACCGGCTTGATCCGGCACGGCTGATCTTCATCGATGAGACTTGGGCCAAGAACCAACATGACGCGGTTGCGCGGCTGGGCGCCGCGCGGGCACCAGCTGCTGGCCAAGGTGCCTCAGGGACATTGGCGAACGCTGACCTTCCTGGCCGCCTTGCGTCAAAATCGGATTGACGCGCCTTGCGTCATTGATGGCCCGATCAATGGCGAGAGCTTCCTGGCCTATGTCGAGCAAATGCTCGTGCCGACGCTCAAAGCCGGCGACATCGTCATCATCGATAATCTCGGCAGCCATAAGAGCAAAGCGGTGCGCCGTGCCATGCGCGCCGCGGGTGCCAAGCTCTTCTTCTTGCCGCCCTATAGCCCCGATCTCAATCCCATCGAGCAGGTCTTCGCCAAACTCAAAACGCTCCTGCGCAAGGCGGCCGAGCGCACCATCGACGCCACTTGGCGACGCATCGGCGAGCTGCTCGGTACCTTCACCGCGCAGGAGTGCGCCAACTCCTTCAGGAACGCAGGATATGCTTCAATATAAACGGATCAGACTCTAGGGGCGGGAACGAGGATCGGGGGGCGTAGTAATGCTATCGAAGTGAAAGTTCTTGTATGGATTTGATTTGGCCGTCCGGGGATCAAACTGCGCCGGACTGCCTAACTTGGATGGCTCGCCACCCTGGTCGAGACCAAACATTTTGCTGACCTGTTCGTCCGGATCGCCAAACGCGGCATTGCCGCCCCCAGTGGCTCCACCGTTCCCCTGACTGAATGCTCGTGCGGAAGTGGTGGAAAGCGAGGCCGCGGCCACTGCAAACAATACAATCGCCACGAACCGAAGCTGCATTGATCGCAACATGGGTCTTCCCCTTAGCGGTGTGCGCCCCGTTTGGCAGTATGCGCGGCTTCGCTCTTGGCAGCAACGTCTTTTACCGTTGTCGAAGATGCGGTACTGGCCGGTTTCCGACCCTAGTGGCTGGTTTTGAAAATTACAGCAAGTGTAGCCCGGATGGAGCGGAGCGTAATCCGGGAGCAGCGTTGGAACTCTGTGTCGTGCCCGGATTTCGCTTCGCTTAATCCGGGCTACAGGCTCGCTGGGCTTGTTCCGGCAATCTCGATTCGTGTGGCACGGCATTGCCACAGCGATGGGATGCCCGGCACAAGGCCGGGAATGACACACTGTGCCGTCACTTTTATATTGACGATTGTCACTGTTTCAGTTACGATGCGAATCTCGCTCAGTAAAGGACCTGCCCCGGAGACACGCCGGGGCGGTGGAGCGAGGGCGGTGCCCGCGGGCGGCGTTGTAAACCGCTCCCGGGCAGCTTTGGGCATCAGCATCCCAGCACTACGGACTGGGCCGCGAGGTGCTCGCTGGACGGGGATAGGATCGGGCGGATAACACCCGCAAAAACTGCGTGCGGATCTTCCCCCTGACGGGGGATCAAGGGATCGGCGCTCTACCAAGTCCCCGGAAGCATGGCCTGGAGCTGGGCCTTTGGGATGCGCAGTCCCCGAGGTCAGAACTGCGGTGGAACGCCGATAGACGTGCGCATCCTGCTGGATGCGCGGCCGTGCCAGCAGCACGGCACGAGGACCAATGCGTCTGTCGGCGTTCCGCTTCCTTTATTTATGGCTTGGCGTGACGACTTACTTGGCGAAGCGAGCGTAGCGGACAGCAAAAGGCAGGCACCGCCCCTTCTATTTCTGTCGGCCACTCTCTTCGCACTTCCAACGTGGCGGTATTTGCAAAACTCGGGGGGCATATGCGCTTGCGAGATCGCGCGAGCCTGCCTGTTCACCGTCATCCTGAGGTGGCCGCGAAGCGGCCCAATCAAGTCGGCTTTTGCCGACTTGAACAGCCAAAATGCGAAATCGACAAATGCCGATTTCGTTGGGTAGACGGCCGAGGCGTTGGGGCCGCTCATCCTTCGAGGCTCGCTTCGCTCGCACCTCAGGATGACGGGCTGGGCGCGGGCGTCGCGAGAGGGGGTTCGCATGGGCACGAAACACGATAGTTGCCGCAGGGAAGCCGGGTCATCCACCCATTTCGGCCCGTCCGTTGACCTTGCCCGGCGAGGGCATTATGGCAGTGTCCGCGCCCGCATTACGCATAATGCGTGCACAGTTGCGCGCGGGACACATTATTCCTTCCGGGCCGGCCTCCGATGCCTGGCCCTCCAAAACACCGGGGACGTTCTATGGAAACTCTGTGGCTCATCGTTTTTTGCGGTGCATTGGCGATCGCCTATGCCATCTGGGCCACCCGCTGGGTGATCTCGCAGGATGCCGGTAGCGAGCGCATGCAGGAAATCGCCGCGGCCATCCGTGAGGGCGCGCAGGCCTATCTGAAGCGCCAATACAGCACCATCGCTCTTGTGGGCATCGTCATCTTCGCGATCGTCGGCTATTTCCTCGGCTGGCTGGTTGCGGCCGGATTTGCCGTCGGCGCCATCCTGTCCGGCGCGGCGGGCTTCATCGGCATGAACGTCTCGGTGCGCGCCAATGTGCGCACGGCGCAAGCGGCGATCAGTTCGCTCGCCGGCGGTCTCGAACTCGCCTTCCGGGCCGGTGCGATCACGGGACTCCTCGTGGCCGGCCTCGCGCTGCTCGGCGTTACGCTCTATTTCGGCTTCCTCATCGGCACGCTGCATCTGGCGCCGAATAATCGCGAGGTTATCGATTCGCTGGTCGCGCTCGGTTTCGGCGCGTCGCTGATCTCGATCTTCGCCCGTCTCGGCGGCGGCATTTTCACCAAGGGCGCCGATGTCGGCGGCGATCTCGTCGGCAAGGTCGAGGCCGGCATCCCGGAAGACGATCCGCGCAATCCGGCGACCATCGCCGACAATGTCGGCGACAATGTCGGCGACTGCGCCGGCATGGCGGCAGACCTGTTCGAAACCTACGCGGTGACCACGGTCGCGACCATGGTTCTGGCCGCGATCTTCTTCGGCAATGCCGGCGCCGACATGCTGCTGAAGATGATGACGCTGCCGCTTGCCATCGGCGGCATCTGCATCATCGCCTCGATCATCGGCACCTTCTTCGTCAAGCTCGGCCCGAGCCAGTCGATCATGGGCGCGCTCTATAAGGGCATGCTGGCAACCGCGGTTCTGGCGCTCATCGGCATTGCAGGGGTGATCTACACGCTGATCGGCTTCGGCCCGCTCCCGGGCGTAAGCTATTCGGGGCAGACCCTCTTCATCTGCGGCATCGTCGGCCTCGCCGTGACCGGCCTGATCATCTGGATCACCGAGTATTACACCGGCACGGACTATCGTCCGGTCCGCTCCATCGCGCAGGCGTCGGTGACCGGCCACGGCACCAACGTCATTCAGGGTCTCGCGGTGTCGCTTGAAGCCACCGCATTGCCGGCGCTTGTCATCATCGCCGGAATCCTCGTCGCCTATAATCTCGCCGGCCTGTTCGGCATTGCGATCGCGGTGACCACCATGCTGGCGCTGGCCGGCATCGTGGTCGCGCTCGACGCCTTCGGCCCGGTGACGGACAATGCCGGCGGCATCGCCGAAATGGCTGGGTTGCCGAAGGAAGTGCGCAAATCGACCGACGCGCTCGACGCCGTCGGCAACACCACGAAAGCCGTGACCAAGGGCTATGCCATCGGTTCGGCCGGCCTGGGCGCGCTGGTGCTGTTCGCGGCCTACAACGAAGACCTGAAATTCTTCGTCGCCGGCGCCAAGGACCACCCTTATTTCCTCGGCGTCGCACCGGACTTCTCGCTCACCAATCCCTATGTCGTGTCCGGCCTCCTGTTCGGCGGCCTGTTGCCCTATCTGTTCGGCGCCATGGGCATGACGGCGGTGGGCCGCGCGGCGTCCTCGATCGTTGAAGAGGTGCGGCGTCAGTTCCGCGAGCGACCGGGCATCATGCAGGGCCGCGACAAGCCGGATTACGGCCGCGCCGTCGACATGCTCACCCGCGCCGCGATCAAGGAAATGATCGTGCCGTCGCTGTTGCCGGTGCTCTCCCCGATCGTCGTCTATTTCGTCATCTACTTCGTCGCCGGCGGCGGCGCGCAAGGCAAATCGGCGGCGTTCTCGGCGCTCGGCGCGATGCTGCTCGGCGTGATCGTGACCGGCCTGTTCGTCGCCATCTCGATGACATCAGGCGGCGGCGCCTGGGACAACGCCAAGAAGTACATCGAGGACGGTCATTACGGCGGCAAGGGCTCCGACGCGCATAAGGCGGCGGTGACCGGCGACACCGTCGGCGATCCGTACAAGGATACGGCGGGTCCGGCTGTCAACCCGATGATCAAGATCACCAATATCGTTGCGCTTCTGCTGCTGGCGGTGCTGGCCCACTGAGGCGAGGCTTGGCGGCAAACGCGCGCAGAACGTACCGCTTCTAGCTTAAAGCAATTGAGAGGCGAGGGCTTACGAGCCCTTGCCTTCGAAATTGTGGATCATCGTCGTGATCACGTTGAGATCGTTGCCGGTCGTCGGCGTCGTGCGGCTGACGAAATCGAAAACCTTGCCGTCCTTCATGCCGTATTCGGCGAGGCGTTGGACTTTGCGGTCGCGGTCGAAATAGACGGCGATGACGCGCTGATCGGTCACCTCCGTCTGCATGAACATGATCGGGCGGTCGGCGCGCTGCGAAATATAGTAGAACGCTTCGCCGCTAACGGTCGCAACCGTCGAGGGCGTGCCGAGAACGAGCAGCACTTGCTCTTGCGAACTGCCGAGCGGAATTTGTTCGAGCGCGCCTTCGGGCAGCACGTAACCGCGCTGGAACGTCTCGCGGGTGCAGCCGGCGAGCGCGAGCGCGGACACCAGCACGAGCATGGCCGCGCGCGCCGTTGCCGGCGGCCGGCCTCCGCTCCGCGAAAAAGTCCCCCGCATCCTCGTCCTAACCCGTCGTCAAACCCGGCCCTAACTTGCGTCCAGCCGCCGTGTGCCGTACCCCCAAAGCCGAAGATTGGCAAATCGGCCGCCCCTGACTTGGTTCAGGTAACCTTGCGATGACGCGGACCAACTCTATGATCTTGAAGCTATTTCGAC
Organism: uncultured Alphaproteobacteria bacterium; assembly: GCA_963761185.1. Classification (GTDB taxonomy): domain Bacteria; phylum Pseudomonadota; class Alphaproteobacteria; order Rhizobiales; family Xanthobacteraceae; genus BOG-931. Next base: position 89,668 of record CAVXFY010000007.1, on the reverse strand, counting down.
CAAGCCCCCCGGTCCGCAACATCCGCGACCTCTATGGCGCGATCGTGGCGCAGGCGCGGCTGCCCGTCTTTTATAGCGGCTATGGGGTACCCGATACGGTGGAGGGCCGGTTCGACCTTATCGTGCTGCATCTTGTGCTGGTTCTCGCCCGGATCGGGCAGCCGGACGGACGGGACGCCGCGCGCGTCATCGGCCAAAAGCTGTTCGACGAATTCTGCCGCGACCTCGATGACAATCTCCGCGAAATGGGAGTTGGCGATCTTACGGTGCCGAAGAAGATGCGAAATTTCGCTGAAGCGTTTTACGGGCGCCAGGCCGCTTACCTTGCCGCGCTTGCCGCGGCCGATCCGCGAGAGCTTGAGAACGCGCTCGCGCGCAATATCTTTGACGGGGCGGCGGCGGGCGGCGGACCGGCGCGGCTTTCCGCCTATGTCCGCGCAACGCTGACGCGGTTCGAGGCGAGAGACAAAAGCGCGTTCGAAACTTCGCTGCTGCGAGGACAAGTATCCTTTGCCGAGCCAGAGACCATTCCGATTGTAGAGGCCATCCACAATGGGTGAGCAAGAATTGCAGAAATCCGGCCCGCCGCCGTGGCGCGTTCCCGTCACGCTGGAGGATGTTCCCGAGACGGGTCAGCACGTCGATCTCGTGGCCGACGCCGCGGTGCGCGCCGCGGTCGCGAGCGTGGCGGGCTTGCGCGATTTGTTGCGGCTTCAGGCGAGCTTTGACGTGACGCGCCGCGGCGCGGATGGGCTGCGCGTTGCGGGCTCCGTCTCGGCGACCGTCGGGCAAAACTGCGTGGTCACGCTCGAACCGCTCGTCAATGAGATCGACGAGATGGTCGATGTCACCTTTGTGCCGCGACCGGCCGCCGAGGGCTCGGACGAGGAAACAAAGCCCGAGCCGCGTGACGTGAAATGGGACGATCCGGAGCCGCTGGTCGGCGGAACGGTCGATCTTGGCGCGCTCGCGACCGAGTTTTTGATCCTTGGGCTTGATCCTTATCCGCGGAAGCCCGGCGCGGTCTTCGAACCGCCAAAGGAAGAGGTGCCCGATCCGGGGCCCTTCGCGGCGCTCGCCAAGCTCACGAAGGGCTAGTGCCGCGCACGCTAAGTGCCTATAAACTGGGCGAGAAGTTACGTGATCTGATCAAGTTAAATAAACCAAGTAAAATCATTATCTTGTTGGCATCTTTTAACTGCGAAATTTATGTGAATTGGGTGCGCCGAGAGTTCGCTTAGCTCGAAATCGGGGGACGAAAGTGGGTATTGAACGCAGTTGTGTCCGGGCGTCGAACCGCTATTCTCCCGTCCGCTGTCGCTTTCCCCGGACCTAGGACCGCAAGGTCATTGAATGTCAGACAAGGTCCGCATTGCGCTCGATGCGATGGGGGGCGACCACGGCCCCGCCGTTACGATTGCCGGCGCTGAATTGGCGCTGATGCGCCATCCCGGCAGCGAATTCGTTGTGTTCGGCAATTCCTCGCTCATCGCGCCGCTGCTTGACGCGCGGCCGCAGCTCAAAGCGGTGTCGCGGCTCGTTCACACCGACGTCGCCGTGCGCATGGAGGACAAGCCGAGCCAGGCTTTGCGCTATGGCCGCTGGAAATCGTCGATGTGGCTCGCCATCGACGCCGTGAAGAAAGGCGACGCCGACATGGTGGTGTCCGGCGGCAATACCGGCGCGCTGATGGCGATGTCGAAGTTTCACCTCAAGATGCTGCCCGGCATCGACCGGCCGGCGATCGCGGCGCTGTGGCCGACGGTGCGCGGGGAATCCATCGTGCTCGATGTCGGCGCCTCGATCGGCGCGGATGCTCCGCATCTGGTCGATCTCGCGGTGATGGGGTCGGCGACGGCGCGGATCCTCTTCGGCATCGACCGGCCGACCGTCGGCCTTCTCAATATCGGGGTGGAGGAGGTGAAGGGTCTCGAAGAAGTTCGCGAGGCCGGCCGCGTGCTTCGCGAAGAGAATTTTCCGGAATTCGACTATCAGGGCTTTGTCGAGGGCGACGATATCGGCCAGGGCAAAGTCGACGTCGTCGTCACCGAAGGGTTCGCCGGCAATATCGCGCTGAAGGCGGCCGAAGGCACCGCTCGCCAGATCGGCCAATATCTGCGAGCCGCGATGGCCTGTTCGCTCAGCGCCAAGATCGGCTATGTGTTCGCGCGCGGGGCCTTTGCACAGTTGCGCGAACGCATGGACCCGCGCCGCGCTAATGGCGGCGTCTTTCTCGGGCTCAACGGCATCGTCATCAAGAGCCACGGCGGCGCGGATGCCGAAGGCTACGCCGCCGCGATCGAAGTCGGTCACGGCGTCGTGCGCGATGAGCTGTTGGCCAAGATCAGAGCTGCGCTCGGACGCCACCGCCGATCTCCGACTGACGAATCGCAGCCCGGAGCCGGCCAGATCCGTGAAAGCAACGTTCGTGAGAGCAAAGCCGTCGGCGGAGCGGCCTCGTGACAGTAACGCGGTCGGTCATCCTCGGTTGCGGCAGTTATCTTCCGAGCCGGGTCCTCACCAACGAAGAGCTTGCGGGCAAGGTCGATACCTCGGACGAGTGGATCGTCCAGCGCACCGGCATCCACGAGCGCCGCATCGCGGCGCCCGGCGAGCTGACGTCGCATATGGCGGTGCATGCGGCGCGTAACGCGCTGGCGCATGCCCATGTCGACGCCCAGTCGATCGACCTTATCGTGCTGGCGACCTCGACGCCGGATAATACGTTTCCGGCCAGCGCCGTTGCCGTGCAGGCCGACCTCGGCATTACGCATGGGGCCGCTTTCGATGTGCAGGCGGTCTGTTCGGGCTTCGTCTACGCTTTGGCCACCGCCGACGGGCTGCTCAAGTCGGGCGCCTTCAAACGGGCGCTGGTGATCGGGTCCGAGACGTTCTCCCGCATCCTCGACTGGACCGACCGCGGAACCTGCGTGCTGTTCGGCGACGGCGCGGGTGCCGTCGTGCTCGAAGCGCAGGCGCAGCCCGGTACGCGTGAGGATCGCGGCCTCCTTTCCGTGCATCTGCGCTCCGACGGCCGTTACAAATCGAAGCTCTATGTCGACGGCGGACCGTCCTCGACGGGAACCGTCGGCCATCTGCGCATGGAGGGTCGGGAGGTATTCCGGCACGCCGTGGCGATGATCACGGACGTGGTCGAGGACGCCTTCAAGGCGACGGGCTACACCGCGGCCGACGTCGACTGGTTCATCCCGCATCAGGCCAACAAGCGAATCATCGACGGTTCCGCGCACAAACTCGGCATCTCGCCGGAGAAAGTCGTCACCACGGTCGACCGCCACGGCAACACATCGGCGGCGTCGATCCCGCTGGCGTTGTCCGACGCGGTCGCGGACCGGCGCATCAAGCGCGGCGATCTCCTGCTGCTTGAAGCCATGGGGGGCGGCTTCACATGGGGCGCGGTGCTGGCCCGCTGGTGAAGTAGCGAACACTTTGTGTGTTCGCCTTAATGCCCCGTTGACCGTGTGGCAACAAGCTAATATCGTTGATAATTCAGCACGATATGGTCGAGGCTCACTTAGTCGAGGCTCAATCGAGCGCCGTGCATGGGGCTGGCGATGGCGGGAAAGACAGTCACACGTGCGGATTTGTGTGAGGCGGTCTATCAAAAGGTCGGACTGTCGCGCACCGAATCCGCCACTCTCGTTGAGCTCGTGCTCAAGGAAATCACCGACTGCCTTGAGCGCGGCGAAACGGTAAAGCTGTCGTCGTTCGGATCGTTCGTGGTGCGTAAGAAGGGCCAGCGCATCGGACGCAATCCGAAAACCGGCAAGGAAGTCCCGATTTCGCCGCGGCGTGTGATGGTGTTCAAGCCGTCCGCCATTCTCAAGCAGCGCATCAACGGCATCGAAGGCGGCGAAGAAGCCGAGGCCGAATAAGCGGCCTCTATTGGTTGCGTTCGCGTTCGAGCACGTTCTCACTCGCGATTGTTCATGCGTAAGGTCGCGCCGCTTTCTGGAGCAGCGCATTCTGGAGCAGGACCTTGGAAAAAGCGCCGGACGCATTTCGCACCATCAGCGAGGTCGCTGACGAGATCGACGTGCCGCAGCACGTGCTGCGCTTCTGGGAGAGCCGTTTTCCGCAAATCCGTCCGATGAAGCGCGGCGGCGGCCGCCGCTACTATCGCCCGGACGATGTCGATCTGTTGCGCGGCGTGCGTCATCTGCTTTACGGCGAGGGCTACACCATTCGCGGCGTGCAGCGCATCCTGCGCGAGCAGGGCGTCACCTTCGTGCAGACGATCTGGAGCGTGGAGTTCTGACGCATCGCCGCTGGACGTCGAAGACGACAACGAGGCCGTGGAGGAAATTGCCGAAGAGGCGCCGCGCTCCGAGCCCAATCTGTTCGCCGTCGCGCCGCCGCGCGCGGAGCCTCCGGCGGCGGAACCCAAAGCGGACCACATGGCGGAGCGGCGCGAGCCGACCATCGTGCCGCCGATTTCGCTCGATCAGTCGCCGCCGGAACGGCCGTCGCCGCCGACGCAGCCATCTTCGGCGCAGCCGCCAGCCGGCGAGCCGTTATCTCCGGTGATCGCTGCCGAAGATCGCCGCAGGCTGCAGGCCACGCTCGACGAGCTCATTGCCTGCCGCGGCATTCTCGAGACCGCGCTGCAGCAGCAGTAATTCTAAAATCACAGCCCGCTCTGGATCGCGCTGCGCAGCATCTCACGATAGGGATAGCCGTTGAACGGCGCCGGCGGCGTTGCCGTGTGGGCGATGCGTTCGAGCACCGTCATGAACGCGGCGGGGTCGTCATAAAGATAGATTTCGCTTTCGCGCATCTCGTCGCGCTGCGTCGAGAATTCGGGGATGTTCGAGCAGATCACGCGGCCGCCGGCGAGGCGGCCTTCGACCACGCAGCGGCCAAAACCCTCGCGCAGCGAATGCACCCAGACGATCGGGTGGCGCAGATATTCGGCGGCGACTTCCTCGTCGGTGAGCTGACCGCATAATCGCAACTGGCCCGACGCCGTATATTTGCCGAGCTCGGCGACGCGCGCCGCATCGCCCGACTTGTGCAGCCCGACGACGGCGACGCTGAAACCCTCGGCCAGCACTTTCGGCAAATAGTCGGACGCCACCGTATCGAAATCCTTGTTGGGATTGGACCCGGTGCACAGCAGGATCGCGTTCTTATCCTTGGCGAGCGGCGGTTCCGCCGCGATCAGCTTCTCGAACGCATAGAACGTGACCGGCAAAATAGTGATCGGGCAGTCGCCGAACAGGCCGCTTTCGATCAGCCGCCGCCGCGTCAGCTCCATGATAGTATAAACTGGCCGCTTGAGCCATTTCAGCGCGCGGTAGCAGGCGAGATAATAAAGCTTCGACGGCGACAGGCCGCGATTGAGCTGCTCGAGATCGTGGACGACGATCCGGCCGCGCCGATTGAGCAAGTCGATGACGGCGACGGAATTGTACGGATAGAGCGTGATGTCCGAACGCTTGACGAAGCCGATCGCGGGCACGCAGATCTGCTCGAACAGGACCGCGAGCAGATAGAACACGCTGCGCGGCAGCTTCTTGCAAATCGCCGGCGCGCGGACGACGCTGACGCGAAATCCCGCGTCCTCTAATCCGTAGACGATATTGCGCACATAGAGCGGAATGCCGCGGTCGAGCACGCCGCCGATGAAATCGTTGATCAGGATATGCAAACGTCACCCCTGCGATCGGCAACGGGTTCTATACGCAGGAACAGACGAAAATATCTTTAAACGGAGAGGGATGGTCGGAGCCCCGAGATTTGAACTCGGGACCCCCAGTCCCCCAGCTAAAAATAAATACATTTCAAGACGTTTCAGAAGACCTAACGGTCGCGCCAAACCCTTGCTATTCCGCGCTTTCTAGCGCCACCTGGATTTAGGACGGATCAGGGCGTCGCGCCTGGTTTGGACCCAATGTGGACCCAAAAGTTTTTTCAGTCTGCGAAAGACTGTGGGCCGCAACATCCAAAAGCGACGGGACAGGGAAGCCAATGTCGGTTGCGAAATTAACCGCCGCGAAACTACAGAACTTGGATCTGTCCTCCGGCATCGCGTCCGAACTTTGGGACGAACGCACGCCGGGGCTGTGCCTGCGCGTGTTGGCGTCCGGTCGCGCCACCTGGACCGTCCGCTACCGTCCGCACAGCGGCGACGGCTACAAGCGCATTGCGCTTGGTCGCTACCCGGCCGTCGGTCTTGCCGACGCCAGGCAACGGGCAGAGCGCTGTCGTGTGCAAGTCTCCGATGGCAAGGATCCGCAGGCCGAGCGCAAGCAGAAGCGTAATGCGGCGACCCTCAATGATCTGATGGAGCGCTACCTCGCGGAGGAGGTGAAGCCCAAGAAGAAGCCGCGCACGCTCGAGCTTTACACCTGGTATTTCTGGAAAATCATCGGGCCGAAACTGGGCGCCCGCAAAGCCGGGACGATCACGCGCTCAGACGTGGCGAAGCTTCACCGCGAGGTCGGCGCCGAGCGGTCCGTCACCGCCAACCGGGCCATCGTTGCGTTGTCCGGCGTCTTCTCCTGGGCCGGCAAGTACAATCTGGCGCCGGAAGGCTTTAATCCCGCCCGCGGCATAGAAAAATTCCGCGAGCAGGCCCACGAGCGCTATCTGACCACCGAAGAGCTGGCGCGTTTGGGTGATGCGCTTCGGCTTGCCGAGACGGACGGGCTGCCGTGGCCACGGAAGGCCGATAGGAAGCCGAGCCGGCACGACCGCCGGCCAGAGAATTGCCGAACCGTATTCGGTCCCTACGTCACCGCCGCTATTCGGCTTCTCTTATTCACTGGCTGCCGATTGCGTGAGATTTTGCACCTGCGCTGGACCGAAATCGATTTCGATCGCGGGCTGCTGCTGCTTCCTGACTCCAAGACCGGCCGAAAGGTCGTAATGCTCAACGCGGCGGCGCTGGACATTCTGAATAACCTTGATCCCTTGGGCGAGTACGTCATTGCGGGCGATGCGGACGATAAACCCCGGGCTGACCTCAAGCGTCCATGGGACCTCCTTGTCGCTTACGCTAAGCTCGAGGGGGTTCGGATCCACGATCTTCGCCACACCCATGCCAGCGTCGGTGCTGGCGCCGGTCTTGGATTGCCAATTATCGGAAAGCTGCTCGGGCACCGTCACGCCGAAACGACGGCGCGTTACGCCCATCTCGATGCTGATCCGTTGCGCAAAGCGTCAAATCAAATCGCAGAAACTATACTTGCAGCCATGGGGAATGAGCAGCCGGCGGTGCAGATCGAATCGCCTAGTCGATTAGCATCATGAACCAAAACGATTGGATGAGAAGATTTCACCAGTTTACAGATGAACAGTGGCAATTGATCCTGAATGCAATCGGAAAAAACGTTCCCGATGAAGCATTTCGCCTGAAGCTGGGTGTACGCGTTACTCAGTTCCTAAATCGGCGAAAACAACCCCGCTTTAAGCCTGTCGGCCAGCGGAATGCGATGAAGAGCATTGCACGTCTGTCGGGCAGACTGAGGAAAAAACTGGAATTGCTAGATCAGCGAGCTTGGCATTGGCCGCCAGACACAGGCGTTGCAGTGGTGCCGGCGGATGTCTATCGGAAGCAGTACGCCAAATGGAACGCTTTGATCGTAGATTTGCAAGAGGCCGAACGACGCGCCAAGGAACAGGTTGGCTATATAAAGAGACCTCGTGGCTCCGTTGATCCGGCCAAAAGGCTATTCTGGTGGAATGCGATTGAGCTTTACGAGCAGTTTTCTGGCAACGAAGTAGGCTCGAGCATCCGTCCGTCAGGTCGACGCCTAGGCGAAGCCGGCGGGCCGTGTGTGCGATTCCTGACGGAGCTAACTTCGAGTGTACCAAATGAAAAGAAACCAAAGGGTCATCAGGTACGCGCTGTTATACGCGATTACCAGAAATCAAAAGGCAGTACCGGTCTGTAAATCTCCCGCTTAAAATCTTTTTTTGTTTGCCATTTAGGCAGGGCAATCCGAATGTCGCAAAAAGCCGCTCGGTAGCAAGAGCGGTCACACATGATCGACCGCTCGCAAACGGGAGCGGTCGAATGCAAAGCAATCCAGTCACTGTGAAACACCTGCTGTCGAAGCGGGCTGTTCTCAGGCAAATCCCCATCTCGAACGCCACTATGTGGCGCACCATCGCTGCGGGCGATTTCCCAAAGCCGGTACGCATCGCCAAACGCCGAGTCGCTTGGGTCGAGTCCGAAGTCGCTGACTGGCTTGCAGAGCGAATGGAGGAGCGCGGTAGCACAAGACTTGCCGAACCTTCCTCTTCCGCGCAGACCCCCAAGAAAGGGGGTGCCGTATGAGCGACGGACAGGCGATTGAAACAGGAAATATCGCAATCCAAACTTTGACAGCACAGGCTGATCTGTCGCGTTTCCGGGCCGCAGAAACTTCAACCGAAGCAAATTTAGCCAGCGAGGACGTTGCGGACGGTAGCGGACGCGGCTCAACCGATGGAGAAATAGACGGAGGCCTGGTTAGCGATGCCCTTGTCGGGCTGGTCGAGAGAGCCATGGACGACCCGGGTGCAGCCTTTACGCCGGAGGCTTTGGCGGCAATCGTGGGGCTGAAGAAAGGCGATCAACCTGCCTTTGAGGTCTTGCGGGCGCAGTTGAAGAAAGCTGGGTGTCGTGTAACTGCCCTCGATGAAGCCATCGCTGACGAAGGAGGCGGTATTAGCGAGCGAGCTGTTAAACAGGCCGACATACTTGTCGAGCTCGCGGAAGAAGCCGAGTTGTTCCACGCGCCTGACCGAACCGCTTATGCTGACCTAATCGTCAACAACCATCGCGAGACTTGGCCAGTAAAGTCCAAAGGCTTTCGCCACTGGATATTGCGCCGATATTATGATGTGGAGGAAGGTGCTCCGGGTTCGGCGGCCCTTCAGTCGGCGCTGAGCGTCGTCGAAGCCAAAGCATACTATGACGCGCGCGAGCGCGACGTTCACCTCCGCGTCGGCGGTTATAACGGCCGGCTTTATCTCGACCTTTGCGACGAAAATTGGCGTTCTGTTGAAATTGATGCCGCTGGCTGGCGTGTATTGGATAGACCGCCGGTGCGCTTCCGTCGTGCCGCTGGAATGCAGCCGCTGCCGTCACCGGAGCCCGGTGGATCTATCGAGACGCTGCGTTCTTTTCTGAATCTCAAATCGGATGGCGATTTTGTGTTGGTTGTTTCTTGGCTACTCGCAGCCCTTCGCGATCGCGGGCCTTATCCAGTGATTGCCCTGTCGGGCGAGCAAGGTTCAGCCAAGTCCACTTTCACCGGGATAGTTCGTTCAGTGCTGGATCCCAATACCGCCCCGTTACGTGCGCTTCCGCGCGAGGATCGAGACTTGTTCATTGCTGCGAACAACGGCCATGTACTCGCATTCGACAACGTATCAGGCTTGCCGGCGTGGATGTCCGACACGTTTTGCAGGCTGGCGACAGGTGGCGGCTTCGCTCTTCGACAGCTTTACACCGACCAGGACGAAGTTCTGTTCGATGCTGCTAAGCCAGTGATCCTAAACGGCATCGAGGATTTCGTCACGAGGCCGGATCTCGCGGATCGTGCCCTGTTTCTGACTTTGGAGCCAATTACGGAAGCGCGGCGGCGACCGGAGGACGAACTGCGAGCGGCTTTTAGAATTGAGCAGCCGCGGATTTTGGGTGTGCTGCTTGACGGCGTGGTACGCGGCCTGAACCGGCTTCCTCACACCAAACTTGAAAAGCTACCTCGCATGGCCGACTTCGCAAAATGGGCGGCCGCCTGCGAGAGTGCATTCTGGCCTAGCGGCACCTTTGTAGCAGCCTATCAGGATAATCGCGACGAGGCGGTGGACAACGTTATCGACGCCGACCCTGTGGCCAGCACGATACGAACGATGATGGGAAGCCGCTCCAGCTGGACCGGTACGGCCTCTGAGCTTCTCCTAGTCCTGCTAAGGGTAGCTGGAGAGCGCGATGCAAGGTCAAAAAGCTCGCCGCAGACCCCTCGCGCGCTAGCGAGCCGTCTCCGCCGTGCGGTGACTTTCCTACGCAAGATTGGAATTGAAGTTACGTTCTCGCGGGAAGGGCGCGGTAGAGTGCGCATCATCCATATCGTCGCCCGCCACCTTGTTTCGGCAGGTGATGATGAGAGTGGATCGTCCGCATCGGCCGCACCGTCCTCGTCGGACATAGAAGTGCTCGCCAATCGAGAGAGTGCGGTTTCAACACTGCAGCCGGTCTCGAAGCCTGCGGACGGTTCGGCGGACGCAAGCCAAAGACGCAACAGTCTGACCGTCCGCGCTAGCGCATTGAAGAATAGCAGTGCGGCCGTTGTGTACCATGCGGACGCAAGTTCCCCTTCCGCAACCCCGGTGACCAACGTCCCACCGCTCGGTTGGACGAGACGCATATGAGTGCGGCTGAGGCGCTGAGGGCGGCAACGCGAGCCGGTGTGAAAATTCACATCGACGGAAACACCTTGGAACTGACCGCGCCGTCGCAACCGCCGGCTTGCGTCATCGAGCTGCTATCGCGCCATAAGGCCCAAGTCATAGGCTTAGTGTCGGATCATGGTTGGTCGGCAGATGATTGGCAGCATTTATTTCAAGAGCGTGCTGCCATTGTCGAATTTGACGGCAGACAGTCGCGTCAAAAGGCCGAGGCGCTAGCGTTCGCCTGTTGCATCCTGAAGCGACTGGATATCACGTTTAGGTGTCCGGAACCTGCAGACTGTTGTTGTGTTCGCAACTCACCGACTGACTTGGCATTTGAGCTAGGCACCAGCCGCTGTCGGCACGAGTGGCAACAGGAAGGATGGATGGAGGCTTTGGATTTTCTCCGCGGAAACGGCATCGAGTTATCACCTGATCAACGCCTTCAGGGTTTTATCTTGAGACGTCTCGAGCAAGACTTTTTGCTTGCGTTAGACAATAGGACGTGGCCGTCGATAGAAGACTTACCTGAAATGCCCTGGCGTCAGGGCCAGTAACTTTTTGCACTGACTTGTCGTTGAACAGGGGTAGCCATGAATGGCTATAATGGTTTCTCTAGTGAACAGCGCAGGAGGGCTCAAGCATGGCTGCGCCGGCATTGGAAATTAGGAGTTCTCGAACGTCCAACTCAATGCGCCGCCTGTGGTCAGCATCGGGGCATCATCGATGCGCACGCTGAGGACTACAGCGAACCATTCGCCGCCGGCAAGACCGATCAGTTCCACCTGTGTTTCACCTGCCACATGATGGTTCATTGCAGGTTCAAAAATCCGGATGACTGGCGCTACTACAAATCTGTGATTAAGCGTGGTGGTCGGTACGCTCCAGTCTATAGGCGCGACATCGGTGGCTTTCGCGCGCGACATATCAGCGGCAAGCACTTGATGCCAGACGAGCAAGGCAGGCTGCCCAAACTGTCTATACTTGATGAGATAGAAGCTGTCGGGAACGCACATCCGTCGATGGTCGATCCGGAAGTTGAGGGCGTCTCCGTTACTAACAACGTTTGAGATTGAGGCTCGCGTTAATCGGGAAAAATGAGGGGGTTTTTACCGTCTATAAAAGGGGGACTTCCCAATCAAATCGGCGAAAAAGTCGACCAAACGGCACTGCGGCTTCCAAGGCGTGCCTACGACGGGCGTGGGCGACCCTGTAGGCGCCGTTGTGTCGTTCCGGCTAGAGGGGTAGCTGCCGGCCAATGAAACGTGGGGGGAGAGCACGGCTGTTCGTTGGCGAACGTGCGCTTATTAGTCGCCCGCGCAGGGAAAAAAAGAGGCCTCAAACGGTAAATACTCTTCCTCCTGCGGGCCCTGACAATTGCGCTCCAACGTGTCTCCTATGTCCCCAAGGACGAAGCCGTTCGCTAAGGCCAACAGCAGATCAACCCGCCCGGATTTGATTTATGTGTCGGCAGCGTCGCCGCGGGCGAAGGTTCGATTAGTGATCCGACGCTCACGCGTCACGCTGTTGTCTAAACCCTACGCCAAAACTACAATTTCCGCTCCCGACGTCAGCATTATTGACTTATGCCTACGCTCACGCGTCAAGAACTCTATGATCTCGTCTGGTCGACGCCCATGGCGAGACTAGCCAAGGACTTTGGACTTTCGGATGTAGGTTTATCGAAGATATGCGACCGCCATCGAGTTCCGACACCCCCGCGGGGGTACTGGGCCAAGAAGGAGGCTGGGAAGAAGGTAAAGCAGGCTATCTTCGCAGCTGTAGACGATCCGCTGCTCGACAGGATTCGAATTTCTCCGCAACACGACAAACTGCCTGAACCGGTACGCATCGTCGTTGAACGACGGCGCGCCGAACGGAAAGCACTTGCCCGACCTTCGTGGAAGGCCACGATGGCTGCACCGGTAAACTCGCCTATTGAAGATCCACATCCGAGCATCCGAGCCACGGCAACAGCACTGCGACGGGCGAAACCGTCTCAAACCGGTGTGATTGAGGCAATCGGGCCTGGTCTATGTGGAATTTCCATAGGCCAGGAGAGTGTCGAACGGATAATTTTCATTTTGCATCATCTGGCGATCACCTGCGAGGGACGCGGTGTGAAATTGTCACCAGCTGATACGCAGCTGCGTTCTGCTCTTGGCCAAGATGGTGTGACGTTTGTGATCAAGGAGAAGAGCAAACAGGTTCCCCATGTTTTGACGGAAAGGGAGAGAATTGAGCAGGAAAAGCAACAAAGGCGCAATGAACGCTTGGCTCACGGCAGGCGTGATTGGGATGCTTACGGAATTTTTGCGCCCAGCCCGCCTAAGTTCGATACCGTTCGGACAGGCGATCTTGCGTTGGAAGTACACGAGTGGGGCGATGGCTTGCGGCGCGCCTGGCGAGACGGGAAGACTCAGGTCCTGGAAACGATGCTGATTGAGATCGTTGATGGTCTCGAGGCGCACATTGCCGCAGTTCGTCATCGGCGCGAGCAACAAGAACTTACCGAGGCTGCGCGGAGAGAGTTTGAACGACGTCGCGCTCTTGCTAAAGCGCGACGCGAACGGAAAAGTGGACGCCAGTCTTTGCTCAATAAGCTGATTTGCACTGAGCGGCACGCAACACAGCTACGCGCGTGGATATTATCGCAGAGCCGATACCTGGCCATGAGTTCCAGACCCCGATCTGAACCGCATGGTTGAATGGGCGCGTTGTCAGCTTCTGCAACTCGAAGCGATCGTTGATCCAGTAAAGTTGGCTGATAGCCTGCGCGAGCGAAAATTTTTTCCGGAAGTGGATGAACTCATTGATCCTCTCGGCGAGCCGCCGCCAGAGCGGCGATGGTGGTAGTGCGTACCGGAGAGAGCAAGCAGCAAACAAAGTGCTATTTGAGGTTCTTGGGATAGAAAAGCCGCCAATGTTTGGAATATTCCGGTTCTTGCATTGCATGGGCGAGATAGAAATCGTGATTTAGCCCAAGCGCCCGCAATTTCGCGCAGCTTTTCTCGGGATAACCCGTCTCCTGCATTAAGAAGCCGATAGACTGATGATAGGGGTACACATAGTCGAGTTTCTTTAGGATCTCTAAGAGCCGATCGACTGAAACTCGATCCTTCGCTGCGCGATACGCATTGTAAACCTGAGGGATGCCGTCGGCATATGCAGGGCGCACAGTGATATCGATGAGTGTGCGCTCCAGATCGGTTACCTGAATTAATTCGGATCCACTGCCGGCGCGTTGCTCGACACCCAATCGATTTGTGTTCTTGCCGGCGATCATGATTACTGAGATTTTGTCATAGGTGTAAATCAGATTGGATTGCCGCTGCTTGGTGGAGAAGGCGCGGTTGATCGCGTCCTGCGTCAGCGATCTTTCACTTGATCTTTTGATGCTTTGTTCGACATTCACGTAGATCTTGTTTGTATTGAGCGTGGCCAGCCCGTGTAGCGTAAGCGCGGTGCCATGGCAGAGGTAGGCGCGGGGCTTGATGCATAGGGCCAGCTCTTGAGGCGACATCTTTCCCCATGAGTAGCGAGTGATTTCGTGAGCGTAGTTTTCAGAACGAAACGTATGGGCACGCAGTTTGCCGTGTTTTGTCAGGAAACTGATGAAGTCTAGTAGCGTCGTGTATTTGGCCAGCTGCCAAGCATGGCGGTTCTGACGGAGCACAGCGGTGAGCTGTGCGTGGGAAAACGCCTTTTGAGGAGCCTTTGAGAATGTCGAAAAGATCTCATTCTTGGCGATTGCTAGGCGGCTCTGTTTTGCCATTGCCCCCAGTTTGGTTATTCGGCAAGTCGTTAAGGTATATATACCTTAGCGACTTGCCGATATACCGGAGTTGATTTTCTTGATTTAATGTTCATAAAGATGGACACTATAGCACTTAGCGACCATAAGAGTGGACATTATGCCTGCCCGTCCAGGACCGTCTTTACCCCTTCCAGTTCTTCGTGCCTTGCGCAAGCTTGGCGGGGATATTCGAGATGCTCGTCTTCGCCGCCGTATCCCGACTGCGACAATGGCGCAGCGCGCCTCGATAAGCCGAACGACACTTGGCAAGGTCGAAAAAGGTGATCCCGGCGTCCAGCTGGGCATCTATGCCACTGTACTTTTTGTGCTTGGACTAACTAACCGGGTCGCAGAACTCGCTGATGTACGTCAGGACAAAGCTGGACTTGAACTAGAAGAAGAGCGGCTCCCACAACGCATCCGTCTCTCGACTGCGTCGCGGCCTCGGAAGGAAACGTGATGGAGCGCGAGGCTTTTGTTCACATGGATTATCCGACCGGCGCCGTTGTGGTCGGTCGTCTCTGGTCGCGCATTCGCAATGGCAGGGAAACAGCCACGTTCGAATATGACCGCGGCTGGCTGGAGCGACAGGACCGGTTCGCGCTTGAACCCGCCCTCATGCTAGCTCCAGGTCCATACCATACGGGAGCAGATCGCCCGCTGTTTGGAGCTATTGGCGATTCCGCTCCGGACCGCTGGGGCAGAGCCCTGATGCGCCGTGCCGAACGTAGACGCGCCGAGCGTGAAAAGCAGACGCCGCGAACACTGTTCGAGATCGACTTTCTCCTGATGGTTGATGATGAAGTCCGCGCCGGGGCGTTGCGATTTTCCAAAACCGAAGGCGGGCCGTTCGTTGCCGAGCCAGGCAAATTCCGGATACCGCCGCTCGTCGATCTACCCCGTCTGCTATCGGCCGCAGAACACGTCATCGAAGACAAGGAAGACGACGAGGATTTACGTCTGTTGATAGCACCGGGATCATCGCTTGGGGGCGCAAGGCCGAAGGCTTCAGTCCGTCAGAAAAATGGCCGATTGGCAATCGCCAAATTTCCGCACAAGGACGACAACGCCAACGTTGTTTTGTGGGAAGGTGTAGCACTCACTTTGGCGGCCCGTGCCGGAATAGAAGTGCCCAAATGGAGTATTGAGTTTATAGGCAAAAAGGCAGCACTGATTTTGGACCGCTTTGACCGCCGCAATGCCGCTCGCGTTCCCTTCCTATCGGCCATGAGCATGCTCGGCGCCTCGGACGGCGAAAGCCACAGCTATCTCGAAATTGTCGAGGCTTTACGTCGGTACGGGGCCGCCCCTAATGATGATCTAGCGCAGCTCTGGCGGAGGATGGTGCTTAACGTTCTGATCTCGAATACTGACGACCATCTGCGCAATCACGGTTTTCTCTATGACAGTCCCGCTGGCTGGCGCTTGTCACCCGCCTACGACCTGAATCCTGTTCCGGTAGACGTTAAACCACGTGTGCTGTCCACCTCGATTGATCCCGACGATCCTAGCGCATCGATCGATCTTGCCTTTGCTACCGCAGAGTATTTCGGCTTGAAGAATAAAGACGCGCGCAACATCGCGGCCGGCATAGCTGCCGTTGTTTCTGGGTGGCGGAAAGTAGCAAAGGACGCTGGCCTTAGCGGTGCTGAGATCGATCGGATGGCCTCTGCCTTCGAGCATGACGATTTGAGGAAAGCGCTCGCGAAGGCTGCTTAAATCAGCAGCTGCCTGTCGGGATCACACAACCCTCAAGCATGTGTTGGACATAGCGTTGGTACACAATGAAGCAAACTCGGATCGGGCGTTAAGTGGCCGCTTTAGATCGTCGATTGACCCCAATTCTGGATCTCTTGTCGGCGGCAGGCGTCGACTGGCTCGCGTCGGAGCTGACCGAAGGAATAAGAATTGGAAAAATTAGAGAGGAACTCGACCAACGATTTGGTGCGAGCCCGCAGAGCTTCCAGGGATACTGCTTCCCTCCCACCTCTCGGGGTGACGGAATCCCCAGAAAGCACGCTACCTGCTGAGCCAATCCTTGGTGACGAGCAAATCGACTGGGCAATTGGCTACATTAGTGCGAGGCTTGATGATGTAGTTGCAATGATGGACCGTTCGCTCGAGAATCTTGCGAATATATTGGACGGTAGATCTGAAACGGATGAGACTGCAGATGACAGTGGTGGCGTCACGTTGATGTTCCTGGAGGGATCAGCCAACCGAGCGAACACGAGGAATGCGCTGGCAGACATACAATTACTTCGAGGTGCCTTACACCGCTGGGCGGCTTCTGTTCGAGAAGGTTCGGCGTGATGTTGAACGAAGTAAAGTCAGCGCTCGATTTAATTCTTGGAAATATCACAGCGTTGCAAAATGCTAGTGGCGCCGGGCGAGTTTTTGAATTGTTCATAATGACGAGCATTGCGAAAGATTTGCAGGGCCACGGATATGATGTTTGGCTCCAGCGATCAGACGGGAGTTTAATCCAGCCAACCGACTCTGATCGTCGCTTTTTTCAACGCGGCGGTGGACCCGCAGGCATTCCCGCAATGGTAAATGGTGCTAATGATGCGAGCACGATTGTTATCCGCGCGCCGTCAGGATCCGAATGGGAAATCTGGAACGGTATTCAATTTCTTGGACGGAGTGGCACTAGCCATGAAATTGATGTCGCCGTTGTTCCCCGACAAGTCGGCGTAGCGCTTCGTACGGGAGGGGGTGGCCGCCCCTTGGGTCGGCCGAGAATTGCAATTGAATGCAAAGATGTAGGTACCGCCGGCAGCATCGACGAAGCACGCGCCTTTGTTGCGCGCCTATACGATCTGACAATTCTACAGAGTCACCAACCGCACATTGCTTTTCCACCGCCGACGCAGGGCATTTATCCCGCCGTGGGCGGTAGTAAATTCTACTCCGCGCGCGCAACGTATTGGGATGAAAACCGGCATACCTTTAATGCAATCGTCAGACGAGCCGGCTTTGCGCGCGGAACAGCAAACTTGACGGCTTATTATGCTGTTGAACCCCATGCAGATATCGTGACCGGAAGCCACGAAGCCGTCCAGTTTATTGATGCGGTTTCGAACTGGATCATGAGCCGACTCCCTTGAGGAGGAAGTCAGGGCCTCTCTAACCGGCCGGACGGCGCATTGGCATTAGCGCCACAAATTCCTGAATCGACTCGCGCGGCCAGATCTCACCGTTCGATCGGCGGCTCGGTGCAACTGTCCGTTTTGCTCCAGGCGGGGACAGTAATTGGAGGCGCGCTTTTGTCATGTGTCAGGCCTTTCAATGACCTACAACTGTCCGTACTCTCATGGGAGTAAGGACAGTAATAAAGCAAAAATCGTGGGTACCGTCGGTCGGACGCCGGAGCGCAAACTTAACCTGCGCTGAAAGTTCGCGTGTCCTCGCGCTCGAAAAATCGACTAATCTCAGTGACACTGCATCGGCGCGCACGCTTTGTACGGCGCCCATTGGGCGCGGTTAAGGTGAGGAATGGCACTTTCAAATAAGAGCTTTGAGGAAATATCCGAAGCCGATCTAAATGAGCAGATCAGCGCCGGGATTCCCGAAGGTGTGCTCTATGACTACAAAAGAGACCCGTATGGGAGAAGCGACGCGGACATACGTGAATTCCTCAAGGATATTTCATCGTTCGCCAATACGTCTGGCGGTCACCTAATCATCGGAATTGATGAAAACGGTGGTGGACCAACTCGCCTTTGTCCGCTCACAGGCGATCCCGATCAAGAGCTGCAAAGACTGGAAAACCTCGCGCGGGATGGCATCGAGCCGCGCATAGCGGGATTACGAATGAAAGCTGTGCCAATTAAAGCAGGCGGCTTTCTTATTGTTCTTCGGATTCCCAAGAGCTGGAATCCGCCACATAGAGTGAGCGCAAGAAATACAAACCGCATTTATGGTCGAAACTCTGCCGGAGCGTACGAATTCAGTGTCGAAGAACTGAGAGTGGTCTTTACGTCTGCCGCCAGTTCTTTGGATCGCGCGCGCGCCTTTCGAGCCGAACGCCTAGCGAAGATTGATGCTGGCGAAGCCATTGTACCACTTGCACAGAATTGTGGTCGACTTGTTCTTCATCTTATTCCAACGTCTGCCTTCGGTCTTGCGCACCAAATCGATTTGGAAAGAGCATTTGCAGCTCAGCAGTTACTTAGCCCTATGGGCGATGGGGGATTTTCGCCACGCATTAACTTCGATGGCTTTTCCAACGTGCGTAACGGAACCGACGGCAAATGTTACTCTTATACGCAAGTTTTCCGAAACGGCGCGATAGAGGCGGTCAAGGTCCGCGTGGTCAGTGATCTGGACCGACCGCATCTCTGGATTCCTACGCTAGACTTTGATAAATGGATTTTTGAGCGGCTTCCGAATTACCTATCGGCGTTACAAACTCTCGATGTGCCACCGCCAATCATTCTGATGATCACCTTACAAGGAGTTCGCGGGGCGCGTCTTGGGGTCCACCCACAACCTCTTGAAGACTTACCCGTACTTGATCGCGACGTTCTTGAGCTACCCGAGATTGTTATCGAACATTACGGCAGTGAGTTTGATTACCAACGGGCAGCGCGACCGGCCTTCGATGCACTGTGGAACACGGGCGGTTTTGCTCGATCAAAGCACTTTGATTTGGCGGGACTTTGGAAGCTACCCAGTTTTTAGGACCGTGCGGAAATGAACGTTGCTGACGAACTTTCTCGACGGCATAAACTTTGGGCGCAGATAACCGCGGTAGGCGAAGGGAACTGCGACCCAAGCGCGCTGCGCTTGTCACGTATGTACGGCGGCGCACAGGGAATCTGGGTAGACAAATCAACGACCGGCAAGCTTTCTCAGGATGGACACGGCATTACGGTGAGTATCTTACACACCGGACGACATTATCCTGACGACCTTTCCGAAGATGGTCTCGTCTATCACTATCCCGCAACACAGCGACCGCCCGGTCGGGACGCCGCCGAAATCCAGGCTACCAAGAATGCCGCCGCGAGTTCATTGCCGATCTTCGTGATCTTACCTGGGATTCAAGACCCGGCTAAACGCTCAGTCCGATTGGGTTGGGTAACAATTCCGATGATGAAAGTCGGCAGTTTTTGATCCTATTCGGCGAACATCAGCCTGAATATCAGTCGCCGGCCAGCGAGGACACACCCTTCGCGCTAACGGGCGGATCAGCGCCTGGAAAGGGAAAGACAAAGACACGACCGGGCCAGCAACGATTTAGGTTTCAAGTGCTGGCCAAGTACGGCTGTAAGTGCGCGGTCTGCGAAATCAATCATCTGAGCCTAATGAAAGCCGCGCATATTTGTGGGAAAGCCCATCACGGTTCTGACGACTGGCGCAACGGAATGCCGCTGTGCTCCACACACCACGATGCGTTTGATGCACACCTTTTCGCGATTCACCCAGAGACTCTCGCGATATCGACAATGCCCGGCGTGTCGCCGCTAAACATTGGCATCAGCGCCAAAATACTCACCCCTAGCCATCAGAAGCCGCACCCAGCGGCGCTATCGTGGAGGTTTGCTCAGACTAAGAAGTTTTGGGCCGCAAATACATAAGTTTGTTGGTATTGAGCCGTTGCCCGATGCCACGCGGCGTGAGCCGGCAAGTGGCGCAGCAGATGCCCGCTACCTTATTTTGACGTTTACACGTTATAGTAGAGGCCTGCTTTCTTTGGCTGGGGCACGGGCCTATGGCTTACTTTGCGGATCACTATGGTTCGTTTCACTATCCGCTTAAGGAGGGCGACGGAGATGGGTTTCGACTGGCCCAACTTGGAGCCATCCATGCGGTAGCCGCCCACTTCACCACGCGCCGTGATCCTGCCGTGGTGACAATGCCGACTGGGTCAGGGAAAACGGCGGTTCTCATCGCGTCTGCTTTCGTTCTGCGTGCAACGCGTGTCCTTGTTATCGCGCCAGGCCGCCTCGTCCGCGAACAGATTGGCGATGAGCTTGAAAAGCTCACAACGCTGCGCGCTGCGGACGCCGTTTCTGATGAGGTGCCGCCCCCGCGCGTTCTCTCCGTAAAGAAACGGGTCACGACGCCCGAAGGGTGGGAACGCATGCGCGATTACGACGTCGTAGTCGGTACTGTCCAAAGCATCAGCCCTGAATACGCCGACGTGCCGGAACCTCCGGCCGATCTCTTCGACCTTGTGCTCGTCGATGAGGCCCATCACAGCCCGGCTCGCACGTGGAAGGCGCTTCTGGATCACTTCGGGGAAGCGAAGCGCATCCTGTTCACCGCAACGCCCTTCCGACAGGACCAGCGCGAAATCCAAGGCCGCTTCATTTTTACCTACGACCTTCGCAAGGCTTTCGAGGATGGCGTGTTCGGGGTTATCCGCTATCAACCGGTCACCCCCGCGGCTCGGCAGAATGCCGATATCGCAATCGCGCTCGCCGCTGAGCAGCAGCTCAATCAGGACCGAACAGCTGGATTTGCTCACCGGGTCATGGTGCGCACCGACAGCCGCAAGCGCGCCTTTGAGTTGCTCATGGTGTACGAATTACACACCAGACTTCGGCTAAAGATTGTAACCGGCGACAAATCCCTTCGTTACGTCAGGGGTGTCATCTCGGCACTCACGAATGGTGAACTCGACGGCATAGTTTGCGTCAACATGCTCGGCGAAGGCTTCAACTTTCCGAGCCTCAAGGTCGCGGCGGTTCATTCGCCGCACCGCTCCTTGAGCGTGACGCTGCAATTTATTGGGCGATTTGCACGCACCGCAGGTGTCGATCTCGGGCCTGCGACGTTTCTTCGCTATTCCATCCGAAATCGAGATTGAGGCGGAAAAACTCTACGATGCGCGCGCCATCTGGCAGGATATAGTGCAGAACCTTTCCGCTACCCGCGTGCATCAGGAGGCGCAAACGCGCGAAGTGCTGGAATCCTTCACGCCGATCGACGCTGTTGCGCCCGACCTGACCGATCTTTCTCTCTACGTCCTAGAACCCTATTTCCACGTCAAGGTTTTCCAACTTACGCATGCCATCGATGTGCGTGCACCGGTCACTTTTCCGGAGAATTTGCAGGTTGTTTTTCAGGCTGTCAGCGAGGAGCACGGCGCGGCCGTTTACATCACGCGAGAGACGAGCCTACCGCGCTGGTCAACGGATGACCGCTTGTCATCGGTGGCATCCGACCTGTTCATTTTCTATCAGCACGCCGCATCTAATCTTCTCTTCATTTGCGCGTCGCAGCGAAGCGAAGGCCTGTATCAGTTCCTTGCCGAAGTCGTTCCGAGACGCCAGTCCCAACGTCCTGCCACTCGTCCGCGTAACCGTGCGCTCAACGGCATCGAAGCACCGGAATTCTTCAATGTCGGCATGCGCAACCGCGTCGCGTCCAACACTACGGGATCCTACCGCATTGTGACCGGCTCCAACGCCAACAAAGGGATCGGCCGGAGCGACGCAAGGCTCTACCATCGCGGCCACGCTTTCGGAC
Organism: uncultured Alphaproteobacteria bacterium; assembly: GCA_963761185.1. Lineage (GTDB taxonomy): Bacteria > Pseudomonadota > Alphaproteobacteria > Rhizobiales > Xanthobacteraceae > BOG-931. The sequence goes on along the minus strand of CAVXFY010000007.1, from coordinate 67,986 downwards.
GTGGCTCGGACGAAGGCGAGAGCGTGACAATCGGGCTTAGCAGCGCCTCCAAGATTTGGAGTAACAAGGCCGGAAAGCTTCCCGAGCTGATTGCGTGGTGCGAGAAGCTTGCCCGGCGCATCAGTAGCGACCGCACGCCGGTAACCGGCTCTGGCCTTGATCTTCTTGACACCGGCGAAGAAATCGAGACCTTGCCACAAGGGGTCATGGCAGTCGGATGGCCGAACAGCGTATACCGCCATCCCCCGATGCTGCGCTACAACCTTCGCGGCGAAGAGCGAACCGTACAGTTGCTAGACGTTGATATTACCGTCGACGAAGGGGCATCGAGCGAGGCCGTGGTCGCAATTGTCCTTAGGGACGATGACGGTTTTGAGTTCAAGGCAACTTTTTCATACGACACCGACCGCTATTTCGAGCCATTGACCCCTAACCAGATGGGCGCGGTCATCCTGCGCGAGCACGAGGAAGCGCCGCTGATCGATTTCCTCAACGGCGAGATGCCGGTGTTCTACACCGCCGATCTTTCGTCGTTCGAGGGACCGAATTTGTTTCGCGCACCAATGACTGATCTTCCGCCGTTCGATCCTGCGATGATTGAGGTGTTCGATTGGGATGGCCGTAATGTCGACATTGGTCGTGAGTTTGGTGAGGGACGCCGCGGGCGAATTTCGGTCCACGCATGCCTTGAGGCCGAGCTTGCACGCTCACCGAATGCTATCGTCTACTACGATCATGGATCGGGAGAGATCGCCGATTTTATCGCGGTTCAAGAGACCATGGGCCGTCTGATTGTCCGCTTCTACCACTGCAAAGGGGCAGGAGGAGCCGCCCCGGGCCATCGCGTAGGTGATGTCTATGAGCTTGCCGGTCAGGCCGTGAAGTCCGTGATCTGGGCGCTAAAGCAACGCGTGCTTGCAACGTCCGCCGCCGTTTCACCCAGCAAAAGGGCGGCGCTCGTTTTGTGCGCGGCGATCTCAATCTATTGGAGCGGCTCCTGTCAGAGGCCGCCGCCGCGCAAATCGACTACGAATTCGTCGCCGTCCAGCCCGGCTTGCAGTAAGCCGACCTACCGGCTGATCTTGGCAACGTCCTTGCCGCCGCCAGCGACCATCTTGTGCGCGGCAATTTCTGGCCACTGAAAGTCATGGCATCGGCTTGACCCGGCGCCGCTAGGTATCTGTGGCGGCGCGGGACATGATTGCCAACATTGGCTATCTGCAATTCATTCATTAGCAGAACCGGCGCGCAATTCCTGATGTCCGCTTCAGCTTAGAAATCGGGCATTCGCTGTCCTGTCTGGGCCTCTAATTTGTGCAGCATTTATTGAGCTTTACACTGTCGGTATTTCTGCAAGAATACGGACGGTACGGCGACTGCGATGGGCCAACCACATGACTAAAGCGAAGCTTCGACTGGTGTCGCCAGCAAAAGTAAAACGGACAGTGACGCCGATCCGCCGCCCGAATAGCGAAATTCGGCCGCGCGAACACCTGACCGAACTGGAGGTCGATAAGCTAATTGCGGCCGGTAAGGGAAATCGCCACGGTCACCGTGATGCCGCCATGATCCTGATTTGCTTCCGGCACGGCCTGCGAGCGTCAGAGCTTTGCGAGCTTCAATGGTCGGATGTGGAGTTTGAAAGCGCCACGCTGCATCTGCGTCGAGCCAAAGGCGGGTCAACAGGCACGCATCCGTTGCTGGGCGATGAATTGCGGGCGCTGCGGGCATTGAAGCGCGAGATTAAATCGCCTTTTGTCTTTGTCAGCGAGCGCGGCGCGCCGTTCACGGTTTCTGGCTTGCAGAAGATGATCGGGCGGGCCGGCATCGAAGCCAAGATGCCGTTCAAGGTCCATCCGCACATGCTTCGCCACGCCACAGGGTTCGTGCTGGCGAATAAGGGCACCGACACCCGGACGTTGCAAGCGTACCTGGGCCATCGTTCGATCCAGAGCACGGTCAGGTATACGGAACTTACACCCGGCAGGTTCAAAAATCTGTGGAGGTGACGATGTGCAAGAGGCCGCCTCCATGATAGCATTTTGAGACTTGCCACCGCCTCGGTGTGAGATAATGATCAAGGCAGCCGCCAGTGAAGTGTTAATTCATACCACGCACGAGTTGCTGGTCGAAAAAGGCTATAAACTCATCGAAGACGCTTGGAAGGATTTCGGCCGCAGGACCTACCTTCACGATGAGGACGCCGGTAGAGATCATATCAAAACCCTGGCTAGTTCGCTTCAGCATGCGGGTTGGCAGGTTGATTTCCGTAAGCTGCGATCATTCCAGCATTCTGTTTCGTATCAGGAAATAGAACTGGAGCCAGGGGGGTCTGAAGTAACAGGTCACTTCCTGCACCACATGAAGCCCAACGCTCGGCGTTGACACGACTAGCACGCCTTGACTAACTCCGACGCGTCTGCATCAGGGCGCACATGCCCTTTAAGGTCCACCCGCACAGGATCGTGCGTTTTGAATCGGATCGCCAGACTTGGATCTTTTTAACTTTGCCCACAGGCCGGCCATCACCATTGTGTCGTTGTCTGATATTGCGACGGCGTGGGACGCGCTCAAAGAACCCGGATACGATGCTCAAAGGGAGAGAGGAAGCCGTGTGTGAGCGAGAGCCGATTAGACGCCAAGGCCAATAGAATCCTCCATCGCAATAACGCGCAAGAGATAGTGAAGGCTCTCGCGGACCTCGAAGAACATCGAGCAGAATTCGCGACGCGCTGGTTGTGGGAGCTGATTCAGAACGCGCGCGACTTCCCTGATGAAGCGCGACCGATGACAATTCGCGTTAGCGTTTTGCTCGAACAGATCACATTCGCGCACAATGGCCGTGATTTCACCGAGGACGAGATACTGAGCTTGATCCTTCACGGTTCAACGAAGCAATCGAATCCGGCACAGCTTGGGAAGTTCGGGACCGGCTTTCTCTCCACGCACCTGCTCTCTAAGCAGGTTCGAGTTAAAAGGAACGTTGCGCGACGACGACGGTGTTCGGAAAGCTTTTGAATTCGACGTCGACCGGTCTGGAGACAACGCCGAACAAGTTGGCGAGGCGATGCAACGGTCGCTCGGGGCATTGAAACGATCGTTAGCGCGAAGCAGCACCGCACCGACAGACTGGACAGAGTACGTCTACAAAATTGATGAGACAGTGGACGCAGATGAACTTGAGTCGGAGTTTCCATTTGAAGCAATTCCCTACATTTTGGTGTTCGACGAGAACGTCGAGACTATCGAACTCCAACTGTGGGAGAAGCACGCGATCTACGAGCGCGCCGAGACTGAAGAGTTGGATTCGGGTGACCGATTAACGGTGATCGAGGGAAGCGACACCGCCAATCGCTTTATTGTTTGTGAGGAGGACGACATCCAAGCAGCCGTTCCGGTCTTGGAACGGCCGGATGGAAGCTACGAGCTGTTGCTGCCCGGCGACGTGCCGCGGTTCTTCAAATTCCTGCCGCTTGTGAACTCCGTCAATATCGGTCTGCCTGCAGTCTTTCATAGCCCGCAGTTTTCGACCACGGAAAACCGCGACGGCCTGGTATTTGCGGCCAGCGGCCCGCAAAGCGATATCAATAAAGAGCTGCTGATCAAAGTCGCAGAATGCTTCCTCCAACTCGCGCGCAACTGCGCCGAGGATGGCGTTGCTGACTTGCACCTCCTGCTGGACGTAACCGCAGTCTCGGATGTCACGGCGTGGCTGGAGGATCGACCGTGGTATGCCCACTGGCAGTGTTCCATCATGCGGGAGCTCGCGGCCATTCCGCTCGTGCTGCTGGACAACGGGCACACTGCGACGGTCTCGGAGGCGGACCTCCCGCTCGGCGATGATACTATGATGTGGGATAGCGTTTATCGGCTTGGTTCGAGCTTGGCCGCGGATCGGGCGCCTCTCGAATCGATAGCTGAAGGTTGCGCGGTCATCGCCGAAAACTGGACGGAACTCTTGGGCGACGACGACGAACTGATTGAATCGTGCGTGCTTACACCCACGCGGCTCATCGAAAGGGTGAGAGAGACTGGGAGCCTTGAAAATCTGGGTGCAGAGCTCGAACTCGAACGAGTGGAGACGGTCGCGTGGCTGAATCGCTTAATTGGCGCCGTGGCTGAGTCGGAAAGACCAGCCCGCCTCGATGGTTTAATCCCAAACCAAACGCCCGAAGGCTCGTTTTGCTCCAGTGCCGAATTAAGCCGCGACACGGATATCGATGACGAGCTCAAGGATGTGCTGGAGGCACTTAATGATCCTATTCGCAAGAGGCTCGTGCACGAGGATGTCGCCGGAGCGGAAACCATCATCAAACGCGTCCAGCCGCGCGACTTGCTGGTGTCGAGCGCCAAAGACCGCCTAAAGAAGCACGTGCCCGCCGAGCCCGAGGCTCCGGAATTCCGCACCGCGTGCCTGACCATGTTTCAATGGCTCGCGAACGAGGGACGTTGGGACGACCTCAAAGATGCGATCCCGGTTTACACGCTCGACAGCGATGACACCGAAATGGTGAGCAAGACCTCGGCGCGCGGTGCACTCCTAGCGCCGCGCGAGCTGTGGCCCGATGGGGCGCAGCCTTATTGGGATGCGTTTCCGCGAGGTTCGGTCTTGGCCAACGATTACGCCGCTTTGCTGGATAGCAGCTCGTGGAGCGAGGCGGCTGTCAATGGCGTACTCGTGCGCGAGCTGCTCTGGCTCGAAGAGGAAGAACTGACCGAACTCGAAAAATACAAATCCAGTCTCGATCTCGATGGCGACGGCCATAGCGCCGCTTCGGCGGTCGAGGTCGGAAAACTGGCCTTCATCGACTCCACGTTTTATGAGGCGCTGCGCGGTAGCCGTGAACGGGCAGCACGATTTCTTCAGTTCATTCTCGATTACGTGGTCGACGCCGATGACTCGTGGAAGCAGCGCGTGAAGGTGCGCTGCGAATGCGACGAGGAGCACGAGATCATTCCATGCGAATGGCTTTCGTTTATTCGCGATCGGGAATGGGTGCCGCGGGCGCGAGGCCAGGAACGCCTCACCGACGCGAGCCTCGCTCAACTCACGCGGCATGATGCGCGTCTTGCGGAGACCGTGACCCGCGAAGAGCATGCCGACTTCCTCAACCTCGTCGGCATCAACGTGCTAGAGCAGGCCGTGCTCGCGGCGGGCGAGGCGCAAAGTTCCGAGCTCCGGCGGAAGCTGGCTCAGCTTGCCCGATTAGCCGTTCAACACCCGGGCGCCGTCGCGCGATTGATCGAGGACATCGAAGCGCATCACGAAGCCGATAAGCGGTGGGAGGCCAACCAGAAGCTAGGAAAGATGGTCGAGGACCTAATCCAGAAGCAGCTCAAATCGCGCTTGTCGCTGCTTCGTATTCGCCTCAAGACACAGTTCAAGCGGTACGATATCGGCGCATATGTCGATGATCCGTGTTACGCCGATGTCGGATCGATCGAGGTTCAGCAGTCCGAAACGTTGGTTGCGAAGATCGAGATTAAGGCGGCGCGCAGTAAAGCCGTGAGCATGAGCAATCTTCAAGGCGAAGAGGCAAGCAACGATAAGGCGCGGTTCTGGCTATGCGTGGTTCCTCTCGATGCGGAAGAAGAAATCGACGAACTAACACCGCAAAGGATTGAAGAACTGGCCTGCTTCGTCTCGAGCATCGGCAGCCGGTTGGCGCGCGCCCGTGAGGGCATTCAGGATGCCGTCGAAAGCGCGGATGAGAGCGGATTCGACCTCGAACATGTCAATGACATTCGCTATGGCATCCGTTCGGAGATTTGGGAAAGCGGAGCGGTTTCGTTGAACGGATTCGTTGACCTGCTCGGCAAGCAAGTTGCAGCCGCAAGGCGCTGACGGGGAACGCAGCGCACCGAACGTGGCAGCGACGGCGGCCTAAGGTAGATGTGCTGTTCAAGGAAGGCCGCGGCTTCGGTTCCTGCCTCGGAAAGTCGATGAAAAGGATCGCGGTGTTGCGCCTTGCCGATTCCCATCCCAGCGTTCATGCTCACAACCGTACCACCGATGAGTGCGATGGATGTGGGTGCTGCTGAGGCTCCTGCGATTCGGAGGCACTACCCACAGAAGTCATAACAATCGGTCTGGACCTCGCGAAGTTGGCTTTTCAGGTCCATGGCGTCGATGCAGAGGGTATGAGTTTGCGCCCTAGGCAAATAAAGCGGCGATGCGGAGACGATCCGTTGCCGCGATTTTAGCGGCTCTAATTCGGCAAAGTCAGATATCCAGACCCGCGCCGTATTTTTTGAGCCATTCCTTGCGTTCCCGGAAATTGGGTAGAACTTTGTCTACCTCGTTCCAGAATGCCTGAGTGTGATCGAGATAATGCAAGTGGCAAAGCTCATGAACGACGATGTAATCTATGATCGTCAGGGGCGCCATCATGCACTTCCAGTGAAAGGCAATATTGCCTTTGGGAGAGCAGGATGCCCATCGATTTCCAAGATCGCGCACGGCCGCACGCCGAGCAGCCACGCCGACCTTCGGAGCAAAATAGCGAACCCGCTGTCCAATACGCTCTCGACCGCGCGCAATGTAGTAGTCTCGGAAAGCTGATCTGGTGGCCTCAACCGCCCCTCGGTCGACTAAGTCACGGCGCAGGCAAAAGGCGCCGTTTTTGAGAGTGAGCGGCTCGTCCTGTTTAGCCACGAGCTGCAACCGGTAAGACCGGCCAAGGTACAGGAATCCCTCGCCGTTTCGGTATTCGCGCAATACCCTCGTGGCGTTCAGGTCGCGCCATTCCGCCAGGTTTTTGTAAATCCAGTAGCGTTTGGACTCCACGATGTCTTCAATGCGTTCATCCGGAATGGAGTGCGGCGCACGAACTAGCAGCCGGCCGTCGCGCTCGATCACGATGTCCGCCGTCGAACGCCGGCTTCGGATCACTTCATAGGAGAGGTCTTTCGCGCGCGGCTTATTCAATGGACGAGCTCCTCATGCCGCTTCTCGGCCAGCTTGACGATTTCGACTGCAATCCGCTCATGCTTCTCCGCAAGTGCGGAAATATCGGAAAGCAGAATCTCGGTGTCGATGTTGCCCCGGAGCTTCTTTACTTCCACGGGCTTCTTCCAGAAGTCGATGATATCGATCGTGTCCTGCAAAAACTTCGACGATATTTGACATCAGCCTTTTGAGCTGCTCCCGGTATTCCTCAGGCACACCCTCATTCTCAAAGGCCAGCTGCACCACATAGTCATAGAAGGTGGTCGCTTCCTTGGTGAGGCCCTCCATGGCCTCGGTCCGGCCCGCCATGGCGTCACTACGGAGCTTGTCGTAGCCTTCCGCGAGCGCCTTCCAGTTGTTCTTGTGTTCCTGGATCAGCCTTTCCAGCTTCTCGCTCATCCGTCGATAGAACGCGGGGTCTTCGTCGAAATGAACCGTGCAATGCTTGCGGATGGCGTGCTCCATCTCGCTGGCCTTAGCCTCCGGATCGCCCCTGGAATGCTTATGCACATTGGCGATAAAATCATCCGAGAGCAGTTCGACCGGAGGAATCTTTGGATTGATTCCAAGCTCGACCAAGTGCTCGTTGACGAGCGCTTTCACCTTTTCACCGGCATCCGATATATCGAGCGAGTCATCCTTGTAACGCTCCTTCACCATCCGCAGGAGATACCCGAAGCGCTTCGCGGGGCCGCGATAAGGGTGCCCGGCCTGGTTCGGCAGGATGAGATTGAGGCTTTGCAGGAACTTGTTGAGATAGACCTCGAAATCTGCCCTTCGCTTGATGTCCACCATGCCGCCGACGGCGGCATGGATCACCGCAACCTCGGACTCGGGCGAGGCCAGCGCTCCCGTTACGAAAGGCTCGATATAGAGCACATCCGCGTCGCGGAAATGCTGCACCAGCCGCTGATACCGCTCTTCGAGGATCGGGATTTCTGATAGGAGATCTCTCAGCCCGAGTTGGATGTCTTGCGCATCCTCGGCGGCGTAGATTGAAAGCGCCTCGGTCAGATGGTTCGCCAGCCCGATATAGTCGACGATGAAGCCGCGGTGCTTGTTCTTTTCGACGCGGTTTACCCGTGCGATGGCCTGAAGCAAATTGTGCTCTCTTAGACGTTTGTCGATATACATCACCTGTTCGATGGGCGCATCGAATCCGGTGAGCAGCATGTCGCACACCACCAGAAAGGAGATACCCGTCAAGTCCTTTTCCGGATCCTCAAAGTCGAACGGCCTGCAAAAATTCTCGACGGCGTTCCAACGCTTGGCTTCCTTCCGCGCTTCCGTGATCGCCGCCAATTCATTGGTGGCGTCGGCGGATAGAATAACGGCAACTTTCAAGAACTTGATGCGACGGATCAGCTCGGCGTCCGGCTTTGCCTTGAGAGCCTCCCGATCCAGCCGTTCCCGCAGCGCATCGCGTATCGCCTTCTGATAACGAACCGCCGCCAGTTTCGAGTGGCAGACCACCTGCGCCTTAAAGCCGTCGGGCAGGACATTGTCGATGTAGTGGTCGACGAGATCGCGTGCGATCGCCCCAATGCGCTTTTCGGCTTCGAGAATGTCGCCGCTCGCGCCGTATTTCTTCTTGATTGCGAGGAGCTCATCCTCGCTGTGGTGCCGGAAAAGATCCTCGAATTTCGTATCGAAACCGTGCTGATCTCTCAGCGCCGTTTCGGCGGTGCGGCCTTCGTAAAGAATCTGGAGTGTCGTCCCGTCATGCACCGCATCCATGAGCTTGTAAGTGTCAATGTATTCGCCAAAGCGCTTCACGGTCCGCCTATTGCCGTGTTGCTCGGTGATGAGCGGCGTTCCGGTGAAGGCAATGCGGGTGGCATTCGGAAAAGCTTCGAAAAGATTGTCTCCCATATCCGAACTCTGTGTCCGGTGGGCTTCGTCGATCATTAGCAGGATGCGCCCCGAGGGATTGATGACGCCAAACGCTTCCGCCTTTGGCGGGCGGCGGTAGGTGCCCAGGGCTTCCGAAAGAGAGGCGGGAAGCGCTTCTGAACGCTCCAGAAACTTATGCACCATCACCATATTGATGTCGGATGCGCCGGTGGCGAGATGCTGGCGCAATGACGCGGTGCTATTGATGACATTGACCTTGCCGCCAATGAGTTGCGCTGTTCCCGCGAGTTGATCCTCGAGATCAACGCGGTCATTGACGAGGACGATCTTGTAATCCGCCAGGTCTTCAGACGCGCGGAGCATTCGAGCTAGAAAAACCATGGTCAGAGATTTTCCCGAACCCTGCGTGTGCCAGACCACCCCCGAACGGGCTTCCGCGGTTTTTCCCGCGCGCAACCGCTGCACAATGCGATGCGCCGCCCGGTGCTGCTGATAGCGGCACACTACCTTGATGCGCTTGCCGGCGTCGGTATCCATGAACACCGTGCAGGTTTGCAGCACGTCAAGGAGGGTTGCGGGCGCTAGAAGCCCCTGGATCAGCCGCTCCTGCTCGCGTTCCGTGCCAAGTGGCGGTTTGTAGGTCTTGTTCTTCTCTGGCCAGATGTCCTGCCACGCGTAGAAATGCTCATGGCCGGAGGTGATCGTCCCAAATTCCGCTTTCTCGCCGCAAGTTCGGATCATCAGCAGGTTCGGGTGAAAGAGGCGCGGCTCGCCTTCGCGTAGACCCGCCGCCTTGGTTTCCGGTCGACCGTTGCGATAACGCAAAAGCTGCACGAAAGCCTCGTGAATTGGATTGGCGGTGTTTGCATCGCCGATTTTAGCCTCAACCACCACAAGCGGGATGCCGTTCACGAACAGAACAATGTCAGGAATGATAAAGTTCTTCACGCAGCCCGGTGTATCCACCCGGAATTGGTTGATGGCGTGAAACACATTTCGCTCGGGGTGCGCAAAGTCGATCAGCTTCACGACCGGGTCGGTCTCGCCAGTCAACTCATTCACATCCACCTGAGCCTTGAGCAACAGGGCTTGTACCGCCTCGTTCGCCTCGAGCAAGGTGCGGCTGGGCTGACGCAGGATTTGATCGCGGAGATCGTCAAGCTGGCGTCCGGTCAGCCATTCCTTGTCCTCCGCCGTGCGATTGATTGCCCGCACAGACTGCCGAAAAACCTCCGGCAATATCCACTCACGGAAGCTCGCGCGTAGGCTTGCCGCTGGGTCGCTGGGGATTGTCGCGTTGCCATGGTCCACAATCGTCCAGCCGAGACCACGGAGCTGGTCAAGAAACGGCCTTTCGACGTGGAGATATTCGGACATCAGGCAGCTTCCTTGTCCGCCTTCGGAAGTGTCACGCGCACATGAGCGGTGAGCAGGTCAGCCATAAGACCACTCCTCAACTGCCGAAGCTTATGAAGGGAGCTGGCCGACTGATCCAGTGCCTCTTCGACCCGAATCAATCTTGCTGAAATCTTATGTTGCTCGTTGATGTCTCGCGGCACGGCGAATTTGATCCGTACAAGGTCGCGAAAATACAGCCGCAGACGATCATCTACGATACCGTAAGATTGCTGCTTGAATTTCGCGATTGCATAATCTGTAGAGAAGAGTTGCTCGGCGAAGACACTTGAAATTCGGGCGGTTGGCTTCAGGACGATGTAAGCGGGGCTTATAAGGCAGTCGATCTTAGCGCGACCAAACACTCCTTGCCACATCCGCATCATGTTGTAAGCGATATCTCCCTCGCGAACTAACAAATGACCTTCAGGGGATAAATTGCTCTCAACGCGCCGATCAACCGAGCTCCGTTCGGTTATTCCTCGGTCCATAGTGATCGACATAATAGGGAGGCCGGGTATGCCGCGTTCCGCGCGACGCGTGAAAAGCTCTCGTAGCGCGACAACGTCCCAATCCCTGGGGATCAAGCCGAGAGACAATTCCTTGTACAGGTGGGGGGCATCAGAAGCAGGCGGACGCAGATTGTCATCGTCTGTAGTTCCGCGCTCAAAAAGGTCCCATGCCAACCCCTTCTTTATTCGCCGATATTTGTTAATCAGTGCCTCGGTTCGATTTATTGTATCGTCGAGAGTTGAAACAATTTGCGCGATCTTAGCTCTCGTCTGATGCGAGGGACAAAAGATCGGTACGGAGCGAAGGGATTGCCATGATGATCTCGGCATTTTGGTGCCTTCTTCGGTCCGGCGTGATGCCTCAAATATCGTATCTGAACGCAGCACCAAAGATACGAAAGACGCATCGGTAGGCACGTGCGGCCGCAATACGAGGATGTCCGTTGAGCAATAGCCGTCGAAATTGACGCAAACGCTTTTGCGAAGACCCGGGCGTAATTTTCCAAACAATACGTCTCCCTCCCGGAAAACATTGTTCGTGCTAATTAAATCAAGGCCAGTGCCACATCCTAACAATTCGGAACCGTCGGACGGAATATGTTCAAGCCCGATGTAAGGCTTTGAGGCATCCTTTCTTCCGCCGATCTTTTCGGTAACAAGCGTGACAAGGGCGTCAAGGCGGGCGGATTCTTCCTTATTCATATTCTAGCTCCGCCAAAAAGCTGTGCATGTCCCTAAACGCGGCGTCTCGACTACATTCGATCGTCTTCGCCGACACGCCGTATTTATCCTGCAGGTTAATAATTGCTGAGCAGCATTCATCTCTGTCAGCGCTCAAATACCCTTCGTAGGCCCGCATCAACATCCGATGAAGCCGGTGCACAATCACCCGTTTCGACTGATCCTTATCGATCTTCTCGCGGGCAGCAGCTACAAGTTCTTCCTTCCTGTTCTCAGCTGCACGCAGGTCCGCCCTTAGCCGCTTTTGCTCATCGGCTAGTGTCTTGTGTCTCAAAAGTCGGGCTTCGGCCCCGGACGCGGACTCTTCAAATTCTCGGAACTCTCGCTTCTCACGCTTCGCTAATCTCGCTTGAGCCCTTGCATCCTTCAGTTCACCTTTGAGTACCTTTACTTCATCTGAAGGGAGGACACCCGTGTCATCAATGTCTTCGTAATCGTCTTCATCGGCAGCCGCAAAGAGCGCTTCTAGTTCCATCAGACGCAGAATTCTTTTGCTCCATCTCCGTCAATATATCGGGAAACTGGCTCGCGATGATGTCGTCATCCGGGATCAGTTCGGGGCCCCAGCCGCTCGCTGCAATGGATTTGAGGTCGGCTTTCAGATCGTCGATATAACGGGCGAAGGCGCCTCTCACCTGATGATCATTGAGAAGTTTTTGCGTGACGAAGGTTTTTGAGAGATCATCGAGCAGTCCGCGCCGCAAGGCATAGACATTCCCTTTGTGCCCGTTCTTCGGGGCAAGCGCCTCGATCAACGGCAAATTTTTCTGCCACCAGGCCTCAAGCTGTTTGAGGAAGCGTGAATGCGCTGCGGCAACTCCCGGATCGTGTCTTACTATTTCCGTAATGGCCGATCGCTCGGCGATGGCTGCTGCGAAGTCCGCATAAAGTAAATCGTTGCCGCGCGACACGAAGCATCGTTCGCGAAGGCCCAGGTAATTGTTCCAGAATCGGCCCAGGCTTTCGATTTCAGATAGGGGCACGCCGCCATGCATATGCGCGCGCACGTCGTGCGGCTCGGGAGGCGGCGCGTTATCCACGTAGCGGCGGATATTGCAGTTGTAATCTTCCGCCTCGATTTCGCTCACGGGCACACGGCGGGAATATGCCGGTACGTCGGCCATGGCGCGATAGACATGGGCCATCTTTGAAATATCTTCCGGCCGCAGAAAGTTCTGGGATTTCCCTTCGCGGTACTCGCGGTCGGCGTTGATGAACAGCACATGCTTCCGTTTGGAGGCGTCTTTCTTGTTCATCACCAGTACGCAGGCGGGAATGCCGGTGCCGTAGAACAGGCTCGCCGGCAGACCAATCACGGCCTCCAGCCACCCGCGTTCGATGAAATGCTTGCGGGCAACCTTTTCTTCGCCGCCACGGAACAGCACGCCGTGCGGCATGATGGTCGCCATCTTGCCGTCGGCCTTCAGCATCGCGAGCATGTGCTGCACGAACATGAGATCGGCCTTCTTGCCTTTCTCCGGCATCCACACCTGGAAGCGCCCCGGGTATTCGATTTCTTTCTTGATGTAGTTCTGGCTGAAGGGCGGATTGGCGAGCACACGGTCGTAGCGCCGTAGCTCGCCACTTTCCGCCTTATGCTGCGGATGACGGATCGTGTCGGCCTGGCGGATGTCGGAGTGGGGGATGCCATGCAGTAGCATGTTCATCTTGCAGATCGACCAGGTCGTGCCGATGCTCTCCTGCCCGTAGAGTGACAGGTCGCGCGGATCGCCGCCGTTTTCGCGAATGTAATCCCGTGTCTGGATCAGCATGCCGCCTGACCCGACTGTCGGGTCGTACACGCTCATCCCCGGCTGCGGATCGACAATTTCCACTAGTGTCCGCACCACATCGGCGGGGGTGTAGAATTCGCCCGCCTTTTTGCCCGCGGAATCCGCGAAAAACTTGATCAGATATTCATACGCCGCGCCCAGCAGGTCCGGGAATTCGAAATTCTCGTCGCGCAGCGGGATCCTTTCGAAGTTCTGGATAAAATTCGACAGCGTGTCGTCGTCCAACGTGCGCTGACCGATTTTGCGGTTGAAATTGATATGCTTGAGCACGTCTTCCAGTGTGTCGACATTCGCGTCTTCGAGCGCGGCCAGCGCTTTGTTGAGCGCGCTGCCAACATCCTTTTTGAGGTGGCGGATTTTCGACCAATGGGCCTTGGGCGGCACGAAGAAGGTATACTTGTCGGGATTGTCGAGCTGGTTCTCGATCGCAGCCGCGCGCATGCCGCGCGCCTTGAGCTCGTTCGCCAGCGTTTCGCGTTCCTGGTCGAATAGGTCGCTCAAGCGCTTCAGGAACAGCATGCCGAATATGTATTCCTTGTATTCCGACGCATCCATGTTGCCGCGCAGATCGTCGCAAGCGCGGAACAGGAGGCTTGAAAGTTGGGAGAGAGTGAGTTTTGCCATATGATCTTGAGACCTCGAGTACTCACGACGGCACGTGGCGCCGGCAACCTTGATTAAACCTACAACTAAGTTCTTTTTCTACAGCCGTTCGAGGTGAGCGCATGCAAGCTGGTCAGCTTCTATGGGAGAATGCCCCAACGCGGGGTAATGCCCCGACGGCAACGCGCGAAAATCTGACGCCGATGCAACTGTTCCAAGAGCCGCGCGGTTCTAGTTGACACTCGCGATCGTCATTCGCTCTGCGATAAGTACCCCGCCGGTGCGGCACAAGGCAGTCTGCAGATCGCTATGGCACACGAGATTGGACCCAATGTGGACCCAAACCACGGCGTATCGGGAAGCATGCTCGAGATATTTAAAAATAATATTTGTTTTTCAGTGTGTTATGGTCGGAGCGCCGAGATTTGAACTCGGGACCCCCAGTCCCCCAGTCCACAAGTTATTGTTTCCCCACGTTTCTTCCTGTTTCATTTTGTTAAGTAATCCTTGCGACAGCGTCAAATCTCGCCTACGGGGATTCTCGCTGTGGTACCGGATTTCATTTCCGGTGGCGATTTGGTGGCGACATGGAGCAGGGCGACGAGGATGCCTACGTCAGCTTTTCGCTCCAGCAGGGCGAGCCTCAACTTCTGGAAACGATGGTCGAACTGCGGCAACTGGATTTCGCTGTCACCCATATGCCGGTCGCGAATTTCGGGCTGGGCGTGGAGGTGTTGGCGCCAATGACCATCGTGCTTCGATGACCGCTGGTCATTGGATGGCGAAATTACGCCCGATGCGCTTGCGAACGTGCCCCTCATCCTGCTTCGTCGGCGCTCGGGCGGCGGAATCTACGAGCGGATCATTGAGGCATTTGCGACCGCTGGTGTTTCTTGTTCTGTCGTGGCGGACTGTAACGACACCTCGGCGATCTATCCGCTCGTCGAAGGCAACGTGGGTGCCGGGTTGCTACCGGTCCACGGTCTACATAAGCCGCACCCCGGATTTTCGATGCATCCGGTAGCCCTGTTTTCCGCCCCGGAACAGCTGGCGCTTATCTATCCGCGGGGTCGCCGCCAGCTTCCCGCCGTGCAACGGGCGATGGATCTGTGCCGGAGAAGCCTGCGAGCGTAGGACTGGCGGGCGCTTCAATCGAAGGTGGCCGCGCCATCCGCGCCGCATTCACGATGTAGGCTGCGGCGCAGATGGGCTGCGGATCACATCGTTACTTCGCTTCCTTAGCCGCATCCTCGATCAGCTTGGCGACGGTCGCGGGTTGCGACATGTAGATAGCGTGGCTCCCCTTCACCTCGATCGTCGTGCTGCCTGCGCGCTTCGCCATGAAGCGTTCCAGGTCGGGATTGATCTCGCGGTCCTCCGTCGCCACGGCGTACCAGCTCGGCTTATTGTGCCAGGCCGCGTTGGTGATGGGGGTGCCGAACGCGCTGGTGCTGATCGGAACTTGCGAGATCGCCATGAAGTTGGCTTCGCGCGCCGGCAAGTCCGCCGCGAAGTCGGCATGGAACGCCTTCGGATCGACGATCACATAACCCTCGCCCGCAGGAACCGCGCTGTTTGCGGCCGGTGGCTTCTGCTTGAGCAGCCCGCCGAGCGTCTCGCCGCTGTCCGGCTGGAAGGCCGCGATGTAGACGAGGCCGCGCACCTGCGGCTCGTTGCCCGCCTCGGTGATGACGGCACCACCGTAGCTGTGGCCGACCATGATCAGCGGTGCATTCACGCGCTCGATCACGCTCTTGGTGGCCGCGACATCGTCCGCCAGTGAAGTCTCAGGTTCCTGCACGACCGAAACCGAATATCCGTCATGTTCCAGGATGTCGGCGACCGCGCGCCATCCCGAGCCGTCGGCGTACGCGCCATGGACCAAAACAACATTCTTGATCGGCTCGGCTGACGCAACGCCGGACATGCCGAGGGCGAGGACGGCGGCTGCAACTGAAGTGGTGAGAAGACGTTTCATAGCTATTTCCCTTCCTGTATTTGCTGAAAAGTCAGCTGGTTTGGACAAAATCCTCCCCGGCCGGCCCCAAGGGAGCCGACGAAACGACCGGTGAAGGAGGTGAAGTGCCGCTAGGGAGGGTGGGCTCCTAGAGGCGGCGAGTTTTCCTCGTCGTTTTTGACGGGAAAGGCGGCGAACAGCGCGCGACGGGATTCGTCTGCGCGGTTCTGAAAATCTTCCGGCGTGCGGTGCGCGCCCCAAAGTCCGGGGCCGCTGCGCGCCGCACGTCCATCGCGTATTTCAACCGGCTTGAGCAGAAAGCCAGAGAGAGGACGGGTCGTCGTCAGGCAGGTATTCGCGATAACGAGGCACTTGATTTCCCATGTATCATCGGCTTCCGACAGCAATAGGGTAGCGCGGCGCGTGCTCAACAGAGTCGCGCAGCATTTCGAAGCGCTCCATAGGGCGAACCGGATGAGGCCATCATCACCAACCGCCACTTCGCCAATGCTCATGTACGTGAGTTCGGGCCAGTTCCGCGCCGTTGCTGCGACGATCCGGATCGCGTCGTCCGCCAGCGCATAGCCGGCGAGGCGATTCCAAATCCTCTCGGGGAGCGTGATCGAAGAGGGCGGCTGCCATGGGACGTTGTTTTTCATGGCCATAGAATTGCTCCGACGATGGCCGTAAGACCAATATTCTCTCCATCACAACTCTTACGATATTCGTAAGGATGGCCGACTTAGCGAGGTTGATGAGGCGAGCGAGCAGGGATCAGTTTCCGCTGTGGGTTTGAAGATAGCCGAGAGCAGGAGACGTAAGATGTCACAGACAGTAGCCAGTGCCTTGGTCGAGGCGCTCGAGAAGATTGGCGTCACGCATATTTTCGGTCTTATTAGCGATTCGCTTAATCCGATCGGCGACGTCGTGCGCCGCAGCAAAATTGAATGGGTCGGCGTCCGCCACGAGGAAGGAGCGGCGCTCGCGGCGGCGGGCCAAGCAAAACTCACTGGCCGGCTCGGTGTCTGTTGTGGATCAACCGGACCCGGCAGCACCCATCTTGTCGCCGGCCTCTATGAGGCAAGTCGCGACCATGCGCCGGTTCTTGCGCTCTCCGGGGATATGCCGCGCAAGTTGGAGGGTATCGACTATTTTCAAGCGACAAATCCCGACCTGCTGTTCCGTGACGTCTCACTTTATAATGAGACCGTTTCCTCGCCGGCACAGGCACCAGCAGTCATCCATCAGGCCATTGCCGCCGCCTATGCCGACCGCGGCGTCGCGCATTTGACGCTGCCAGTTGATGTTCTCATGGCAAAGATCGACGGCAGCGTTGCGAGTGTCGCCACGCTCAAGCCGCGCCCGGAAATCTTCGCCGACGACGCGGATATTGCCGAGATGGCGCGCTGCATCGACAAGGCCGACAATATCGTCGTCATGTGCGGTGCCGGATGCCATGGCGCGGCCGAGGAATTGCGTGTGCTTTCCGACCAACTCAAGGCGCCTTTGATCCATTCGGTCAAAGGCAAAGACATCATGCCTTACGACGACCCGCGCTGGATGGGTGGCATCGGCATGATCGGAACGAAGGCGGATTATCACGCCGTCATGAACTGCGATCTATTTCTCATGCTTGGCACCGACTACCCCTATTCGGAATTCTTGCCCGGCGAATGCGTCGTCATCCAGGTGGATGAGCGGGCGCGGGTGATCGGCCGCCGCGCGCCGACCCAACTCGGCGTTATCGGCTCGGTGCGACCGACCGTCAAATCGCTGCTCGACCGGGTGAAGCCGAAAAGCAACAAGAGTTTCTTCGACGTCGTCACGGCCCAGCGCAAAGCCTGGAACGAGATGCAGGACAAGCAGGCCGATCCCGCGCGCAGTAAGGACCGTATTCATCCGCAGGCCGTGGCACGTATGGTAAGCGACCTCGCTAAACGCGATGCCGTGTTCGTTATCGACACCGGGCTCAACACGCTCTGGTCAGGCAACTGGATCCGCCAGAGCGGCGAACAGCAAATCCTCGGCTCCTTCAGCAACGGCGCCGTCGGCACCGCCCTTGGCCAGGCCAATGGCATCCAGGCGCTCGACCGTTCGCGGCAGGTCATCGCACTCTGCGGCGACGGCGGCTTTAACATGATGTTGTGCGAATTCCTCACTGCCGTGCAGCATAAGCTGCCGGTGAAGGCTGTGGTCTATAACAATTCGTCCCTCGGCCTGATCAGGCTGGAGGCCGAGTCGATGGGGATGCCGGCCTGGAAAGCCATGGACTTCCCCAATCCCGATTATGTTTCGCTGGCGCACGCCTGCGGTGCCGTGGGCTTCAAGGCCGAAAAGCCCGGCGAGTTGCGGGCGGCCATCGAGCAGGCGTTCAAGGCTGAAGGCCCGGCCATTGTCGACTGCGTCGTTCCGGCCGATGAACTGCCCAACGTCCCGCACATTGAGCTGGGGACGATTGCCAATGTCGCCAAGGCAAAGATCAAGGAAGCGATCCTTGCAGTTACCGGGGGGTGACGGCGGATCGCAAGTGACAGATTGAAGGCGATCGACAAACTCGGTTGCGCAAATTTTCGTTGGGAAGTGAAGTAATGAGTATAGCTGGAATTGATATACGCCGATCCCATAGTTGCTCCACCAATTCCAGTCCGGTCATCTCCGGCATGTGATGGTCCGTCACAAGGCAGCTATAGGCAGGGAAGCTGTTTTCGTTCAGCAGCTCCTGGGCGCTAGAATAAGCGCGAACCTCATATCCTTCGGCTTCCAGCGTGAACTTGAGAAAATCTCTGACGCCGGCGTCGTCATCAACCACATATACCACCCGCTTGGCTCCATCCTCTGGGCGCAACCGATTCGTCGCCGGAACTGGTTTCATTATGTTGCCTAGCGCGTTCTCCAGTTCTGATGAATCGATTGTGATCGGGCTTGGGATTCCCGGCTGGTTTTGGTTGTGAGTCCATGGCTGTTCTGATTCGGAGGGAAGCCCCATGGGACGACAGCCGTATTCGGATGATCTTCGCAGTCGGGTGGTTGCGGCCGTTGCCGAGGGATGTTCACGGCGAGCGGCGGCCAAGCGGTTTGCGGTAAGCGAGTCCTCGTCAATCCGGTGGGTGAGTTTGCACAAGGAGACGGGAAGCGTCAGCCCGCAGCGGCGCGGCGGCAAGAGCCGTTCGCCGCTGGAGCCGCATGCGGCATGGTTGTTGGAACTGGTCGAGCAGGAATCGGACCTGACCCTGGCGGAGATTGTCGAGCGGCTATGGCAGCAGCGCGGGGTGCGCACCACGGACAGCTCGGTCGATCGGTTCTTCAAGCGGCACGGTGTGACCTTCAAAAAAAACTCTGCACGCCGCCGAGCAGGAGCGCCCCGACGTAGCCGCGGCGCGGCAATGCTGGAAGGCCGGCCAGGCCAGCCTTGATGCCAAGCACCTGGTGTTCGTCGACGAGACCGGAACCTCGACCAAGATGGTCCGCACTCACGGGCGCTGCCGCCGGGGCCAGCGCCTGATCGGCAAGGCGCCGTGGGGACATTGGAAAACCACCACCTTCACCGCCGGACTGCGCCGCGACGGGCTTGTCGCACCCTTCGTTCTCGATGGACCGATGAACGGCGAAGCCTTCCTGGTCTATGTCGAGACGGTGCTGGCCCCAAGCCTGTCGGAGGGCGACATCGTCGTGATCGACAATCTGCCCGCGCACAAAGTCCGGGGCGTCCGCGCCGCGATCGAGGCCCGAGGTGCCTTCCTCCTCTACCTGCCGCCGTACTCTCCCGACCTCAATCCCATCGAGATGGCCTTCGCCAAGCTCAAGACCCTGCTCCGCAAGGCCGCCGCACGAACAAGAGACTCGCTTTGGGACGCAATCGCAGACGTTCTCGGCGCCTTCACACAAGGCGAATGCGCTAACTATCTTGCACACGCAGGTTATGCGTCGTCTTAAGTGGGGAATGCTCTAGAATGATCAAAGCTAGAATAGATCAAAAATCACTAAAGCCAGCCAATCTCTTTGATATAGCTCAACTCCGGGAAATTTCTTGAATTTAGGCCGTTGAGAGCCCGTTAGGGGGCGCAAGGAGCGTCATGCGCACGAGATGCGAGAGGCTTGTCGCCTGCATCTTCGCCATGACGTTGGCGCGGTGAACTTCGACGATGTGTACGTTCAAGCCAAGTTCATGCGCAATTGACTTATAAGGACGACCGTCGACGAGCGCTTCCAAAACTTTTCGCTCATGGGGAGTGAGCGTTGCCAGCTTCTGTTGAATCTCGATCCTTTGTGCATCGCGGCCGTCGCTCGCCTGCACGCTGCCGTCGACCAAGCTCGGCACGATGCTGACATCGCCAAACGCGAGCAGGCAGTAAAGGCGGCCGAGGATCGCGCGGCCGAGTTGTTGGCGAAGGCAAATTCTGACGCGATCAAGACTGCCGAATTGAAGGCCACTTACGAGAAGCGACTCGCCAAGTTTCGTGAAGCTGCGGATGTGACGTAGGAGCAGGTGCAAGCTAACCGGCGATCCAGTAGGTGCAAAAGGCGTATATGCCGATTAGCACCCCGGCGATTAGCGCTGCATTGGCTGCCAGTTCATCTAGTGTCAACCCGACGTCGTTTTTCTCGCGCGTAGCCAAGTCAGCACCAACTCTTGTTGCACGTGAAAAGGCCCCGACGCTTGCTGAGTTGCGCCGAGGCTTTTAGTTGGTCGGCACGAGAAACCTTTCACCGACCGGCACAGGATCGCTGAAATAAGTTGCGAAGATCTTAGCAACGATAGGGCGCTCGAATTGTCGGCGGTCCCCGATGGCCGGCGTGGCCGCTTTTCGCATTGACGCCTAATGCTGTTCAGCCCACGACACCACACAACTTGAGCGCCATCCAGCCTAAGAACGCTATCCACACAACCGTCAGGCCAAGCGACAGCAAAATCATGGCGGCTGAAAAATAGTGCTTCGATCTGAGGGGTAGTGTGCCGTGCAAGGTGGGCTCCGGAGAAATTGAGCCCGCATTCAAGCGCGGCCCAGGGAGGGCGTTATGACGAAAGCCCCGACCTTGCGACCGGGGCTTCGCGCAAATTTTCAAGTACTGAAAATCCGCGACTTAGCGGAGTATCTGTCTCTGCCAGAGCAGGTGGGGGACCATGGAGAAGTTCCAGCTTCGACAAAATGTCGGTAGTCGCTCCAATTCGACAGTGCAAGCGCGGGCAAATTTTTACGTTACCCGATAACCTTAAAGCGCGGTCGTCCGCGACTCAGGTAAAGTGCTGCTCAACGCGCTGTACTGGCGCAACTACATCCCTCGTCCCCTCGACACGCGCGCGTCAGTTCAAGGCGGTTGAATCTCTCTCGTGGTGGGAGGCCTAGCCCTGGCGACAATGCCGGGGCTTTTTTTGTGAAAGGATTCGCTATTTGTTGGCGATGGGCGCACGCTCACACAAGGCGCATCGAAGCCGCTGCCGAGACGGTGGGAAGAAGTGCAAGACATTTCCGATGCAAAACGAGATGCTGCAGAGTGCCGGCGCAGTGCCGCAGCCGAGACAAATCCGCACGTTGTGAAGCAGTTACTTATGATAGCCGACGCTTGGGACAAGGTTATTCGTGCGCATGAAGAGAATATGGAACGCTCAACTCGCGATGCGTCACTGGAGGTGGCCGCACAGTGGGATCGATTGGCGGAACAAGCGCGCAAGGCATCAAGACAAATCTAATTTCGTCTCGCGGCCAGGGCTCCGCTTTTTTTGCCCCTGCGCGCGCCGCTAGCTGGCGAAGGTTTGTTCCAGACGTTTAGCTCGCAGCTTATAGGTTATCTTGCCACCTTCGACCTTGCTCGCCGCCTCAAGCCAATTCCTCGCCATGTCGAGGAAGATCGTGCGCTCGTGATCACTGGTGACAGTTTTTGCCAAAACGAGGCAGTCGTTTGCGTTTTCTCGAAATTCTTTTGCCGATGCCATGTTAGGCACTCCCGAGCGTCGTGTCTTTGAGCGCCCCTAGGGATAGTCGCGTCTCAGATGGACGCTATAAAAAAGCACAGTTCCAGCCTGTGGATAGCGAGCACATTCCAGCCAAGCGTGGCCCCGGGACAGCCGGGGGATCAGGGGAACGATCGCGGGAGCCGGGGCCACTAGCGACCGGCCGCAGGGACAGCCAGCCGGAGCGCTGCGAAACCAACGCCGCGGATCAAATAACGTTGCGAGGCTAGGAGGCTATCAGCCGGCGCGTGCGACCTTCACAACCGGAACTAACTGGCCGCCCCGCGATTGGTTGCGTAGCCAGGGGTAATTAAGCCGTGGTGTTTGATTTTGTCCTATTTTTCATTGCGCTCGCCGCACTTTCAATCTTCTTGATCTGCGGCTGCTTCTATATGGTCAGGGACAGCCGCCCGATCGGTCACTGATCTGCACCACAACCTACCTCGGCCGACACTCGACGTTTTTTCCAACATCAACACCATTTGGAGCGCCACTGATACGTCAGCGGTATCAGCGCCGGCCGCTGCCTTGTCGAGTTCAGCCGCAACATGCTGCCAAGTCTCCTTCTGGCGTATCTGTTTCGGCAGATGCCCAATCAGGGCGCGCACATCGGCGAGCGTGACCAGATCCACGACGGTCGGGATCGTCAGCGGCCGGGGCAGCGGGCGCGACCAGTTCGGGCGGGGCACGATTTCGCGATTATTCCCTTGCTTTTTTAGAGTGGTGGAGGTTCGCTGGGCCCCGAAGGCCCGTAAACGACCAAGCCGCCAAGCCTGACTAGCTTGTCGTCTCTAATGGCTCTGACTCTGATCAGTCCCGGACTGGGAATGACAAAAGGGGAAAACACGGTTTGTGTTCCCAACCCAACAAATGTTGGGTCCTTGTCGTTGTCCAATGAAAAATCTTTCGCCAAATAACCGGATTTTGCGATGGCTTCTTCTGTTTGCTCTGGCGGGATTTCCAACACTATCGAGGGCGAATCGTCGGCATCCGTGGAGGATTTGGATTTTCGGTCACAGTCGCATTTGATCTAGCGTCGGCAGACGTGGCTTGAACGCCTGAAGGCGTATAGATTTTTGGCGAGCCATCACGTGGCCGCGCCGTGACCATAATTTCAAGATCAAGTGCGCGCGCTATGTCAGAAATAGTATCGATCTGAAAGTTCGGCGATTTAGTAGAAAACCAACGAGATACAGCCGATTTGTCAACCCGAAGTTCTTTGGCGAGAAATTTGAGTTGACGCCCTTGGTCTTTGAGTACGGCCCAAAAAATGCTCACGAATGCTGACCGCAGCATGAGGCGATCATAGTCACCAAGACGGTCTGTGCCGAATTTACGCTTTCTCGTCGACATCACGGCATACTCCACTGAGGTGGTCAGTTACACTTGCACCGTGTAACGGCTCTAAATCTCCTAGAATGGATTTCCAGTCGTCGATAATCTCTGCGGCTTGCTTGTGGTACTTTTCTCTTTTTCCGAGCGCGCGCCGATCATGGGCGCGCAAACCGATAAACAGATCACGCTGTAGAAACCGGCCAATCAAACGCCAGCCAGGACGGGGTAAGCGAAAGCAAAGCGCCCATACCTCGTCCAAGTCCTCTAGCAGGCTGCTGAAAAACCCTCTCGACGGCAAGGCTGGATAGTGATTCCGTTGTTTGGCGACGACGGGGTGATTTGACATGCGCGGCGAGGAACGAGAATCGGAAGGGCTTTTTTCGTACATTCGTCTGGAGGAGCGGATTGCAGCGGACCACCCGCTGCGCGCCATCCGGGTGTTGGTGAACGAAGCGTTGGCGGCACTGTCGGGTCGGTTCGAGGAGCTTTATTCCCAGACTGGGCGCCCCTCGATCGCGCCGGAGTATCTGCTTCGGGCGACACTACTGCAGGCCTTCTTCACCGTGCGCTCCGAGCGACAGCTAATGGAGCAGATCGATTACAATCTTCTGTTCCGGTGGTTTGTAGGGCTTTCGATTGACGATGCGGTTTGGGACGCCTCGAGCTTCTCGAAGAATTCGAGACCGGCTGCTGGAGGCGGATGTGGCACGCGAGTTCCTGGCTACGTTGCTGTCGCTGCCCAAGGTCAAGCGGCTTTTGTCGAACGACCACTTCTCGGTGGACGGGACATTGTTGAAGGCTTGGGCCGGGATGAAGAGCTTCCGGCCGAAGGATGGCTCAGGCGATCCACCCGCAGGAGGGCGCAACGGCGTGCGCAACTTCCACCGCGAGAAGCGCTCGAACAAGACGCATACGAGCACGACCGACCCGGATGCCAAGCTTTATCGCAAGGGCGACGGCCATGAGGGCCGTCTGTGCTACATGGGTCATGTGCTGATGGAGAACCGCAACGGGCTGGCGGTCGGTGGCGATGTCACGCGGGCGAGCGGCACGGCGGAACGCGACACCGCTCTCGACCTCATCGACAGCCACCGCCAGGGCCGGCGGCGGATCACCGTGGGCGGCGACAAAGGCTTCGATGTCGAGGGCTTTGTCTACGCCTTGCGCGAGCGCAAGATCACCCCGCACATCGCCATCGACGGTCATCTGTCCAAGACCGGCAAGCCGCGCAAGACCGCCGTCGACGAACGCACCCTTCGTCATCCCGGCTACGCCATCAGCCAATGTTGCCGCAAACGCATCGAGGAAGTGTTCGGCTGGATCAAGACGACGGGCGGCCTCGCCCAGCTCAAAGTTCGCGGCTTGGCCAAGGTGCAGGCCGTCTTCACCTTCGCCATCCTCGCCTATAACCTCGTGCGCATCCCCAAGCTTCTGGAGGCGACATGAGCCGCCGCGCAGCGAGCCCATTGATCGGCAAGTGGCGGATCATTGAGATGGCGCTCTGGGACAAGGATTATTTGGATATGGTCGAGCCCGCCTATATTCAGTTCAAAGCCAATGGGCTGGGCGAGTTCAAGTTCGGATGTGTCGTGGGCGCCCTCGATTGCACCCTCTATACCGACGCCGCCGAGTTCACCTGGGAAGGCAGCGACGAAATGGATCGCGTCTCCGCAGACGGATGGGCCGAACGCGACGACGACGGCACGATCCACGGCGAAATCAGCTTCCATCTCGGCGATGAATCAACCTTCAAAGCTCGGAAATGGTGAGTTTTTCAACAGCCTGCTAGCCGTTCCATGTCCGGCTCAGCTTCGGAGTTTCCGATCAGGCTGACTTTAACCAAATGACCGGCTGCGTATGCGCCGACCACATGATCGGCATGGTAGTGAGGAAAGCCAGATTTTGGGTCGGCACCCTGTAGTAGCGATTCATGGCGGGTCGGACGATTAGGCGACGGACCGGGCTGGCTTTCGGGCGCAAGGGATGGACCTCCACGAGCTGCCGGGCGCTTAGCGCCATTACGTAATTTAGGTATCGTCCGTGAAGAACTCGCAAGCCATTGAATGACTGGGTGATCGGGGGCGTTGAAGTATTCAAGTTTGCCGGTTTTGGTGACCGGTCCTAGGTTTCCTTGCAAATTCGATTTGGCGATTCCGTCGAATCGGAAGTTGTGATTCTCTCCGCTGAGTTGATCGAGCGGAGGGACGCAGATGCGACCGAAGGAGCATCGGGAGAGCGGCGAACAGGATTTGTTCCGGTCGCGTCTTGATCAGATCATCGACATGGACCACGCGCTGGTGAAGCTTTCGGGTTCGATCGACTGGCGTTTTCTGGAACAACGGCTCGGCGCGGTCTACACCGACAAGCCCGGTCATCCGCCCCTGCCGACGCGGCTCATGGCCGGCCTCGCCATCCTCAAGCATATGCACAATCTGTCGGATGAAGCGCTGTGCGAGCGTTGGGTGGAGAACCCCTACTTGCAGTACTTCTGCGGCGAGGAGTTCTTCCAGCACCGCCTTGTGTTCGACCGTTCCTCGCTGACGCGTTGGCGCCAGCGCATGGGGGAAGAGAAGCTTCTGGCGTTGCTGCAGGAGAGCTTGGCGGTTGCCACCAGAACCGAAGCGATGAAGCCTTCCGACCTTGCCCGCGTCGTGATCGACACGACAGTGCAGCCGAAGGCGGTGATGTTCCCGACCGACGCCAAACTCATCAACCGCGCCCGCGAGCGGCTGGTGCGGTTGGCTCATCGGTGGGGCGTGGACCTTCGCCAATCTTATCGAAGGGTCGGCAAGCTGGCCCTGATCAAGCATCAGCGCTACGCCCATGCCCACCAGTTCAAACGCGCCAACAAGGCTCTGCGCAAGCTCAAGACCTATCTGGGCCGGGTCATCCGTGACATCGGCCGCAGGATTGCCGGCAACGACGCGTTGGAACAGATCTTCGCCAGAGAGATGAGCCTAGCCCGCCGTGTGCGCGACCAGGACCACCGCCAGCGCGGACCGAAGGTCTATTCCTTGCACGCGCCGGAGGTCGAATGCATCGGCAAAGGCAAGGCGCATAGACCTTACGAGTTCGGCGTCAAGGTGAGCGTGGCAACGACGCTGCATCGGTCGCGCGGCGGTCAGTTCGCCACCCACGTCGCCGCATTGCCCGGTAATCCGTACGATGGCCACACGCTCGCGACCGTCATCCCCGCCATGCAGGCGCTCGTCGGCAATACTCTCGATCGCGCCATCGCCGACGCCGGTTATCGCGGCCACAACGCACCGCCCGATTGTAAGTTCAGGGTCTTCACTGCAGGTCAAAAGCGCCGCGTCACCCACAGATCAAACGCGAGTTCAGGCGACGTGCCGCCATCGAACCGGTGATCGGCCATCTCAAGGCTGAGCACCGCATGGGCCGCAATCATCTCGCGCACCGCGCCGGCGATGCCACCAACGCCGTGCTCGCTGCCGTCGGCTACAACTTCCACCTCTTGATCCGGTGGCTGAGGCTCTTGTTGTATCGAATCCTGCTCGCGTTCGCCGTGACCAATCAGTTCAATCCCGCCTGAAATCCTAGTTCTTCACGGCCGACTAGGTAAGTTGCGTTGGAAGTCAACTAACACTCCAGCCCGAAAATGAGGCCATTCAACCTACGGTAAATGCTTTTTAGCTTAGCCTAGGTTGCACCGTTCGAACCTATAGAAAGCGGGATCGCGCTAAGTGCTGAGGCTCGTCGCGTGCTGTGCGGCGAGCCGTTGCCCCAAGTTTTCGATTGGGCCACCTTCCAGCAATGGGCTTCAACCGCCGCAAAATGGAGGACGAGCGCCGCCGCGAGGCCGAGAAGCAGGCCGCGGCGCGCCGTGCGCTCGATCCGCAGGTGAGGGCCGACGCCCCCGGCGGCTGGTCACCGAATGGAACGAGCGCCAGAGCCAGCGCGCGCCGTTGCTGTTCTCGCCGACAATCGGCGCCGCGGTCGCGCCTCAGCATTGGTTCTTGCACGTCCGCTGCCCCGGCTGCTGCTGCACGCAATCGGTCGACCTGCGGCGGCTCGATCGGCATCCCGATACGATGGTGACTGGGCTTATTCCCGCGTTGTCGTGCCGGACCTGCCGCCCGCACGCGCCGTTCGCTGAACTGGTGAAGCTGTCGCCGAGGAGCATCGCAGGCGAGATGCGCGAGGAGCGTCGGAAGCACGTGCTGGGCGACTAGCAACTGCTCAAAAGCGGTTCCTCCACTGCTCAAAAAGTGAGCTTGCTTCTCCGTTGCTCGGCGCAAGAATACTTGCGGGGTGAGTAAAGGGGTGCCGATGTCCGCGTACCGGATCTATGAGCTAACGGCCGACGATCACGTGGCCGCTTCTCCAACTATCGTGGATTGCCCCGACGATGCGGCCGCAATCGAGAAGGCAAGGCAGCGCCTCAATCATCGGATCGTCGAGGTTTGGCAAGTCGACCGCTGCGTGATCCGGATGCAGCCGACTAAGGCGAACTGGGCGAACTGACAGGCTCAGGCAGGCGCGGCGTTAATGTTTCGATCACGGCCTGGCGGTATCTTCGCCGGAATGGCAACCACAATCGACATACTGAAGGCCGAGGTTGAGCAGCTCAAGGCTGCACTGACAACTGTCGAGCAGCAGCGCGACGCGCTGTTCAATGAGACCTACACAGAACTTGAGTGTCTACTAAAGCGACTTGCGGCTCGGCACATGGGGGGCCATGCCGCGACGTTGGTGCCGGCGATTCATTTGGATGAAGTGGTCGAGGCTTAAGCCGGACTGGCGCGGCCTTGAACGGCCGGGGGGATCACTCACCGGGCATTTCGCTTTTTCTGGCTCACGCCTTAGAGTTGGTTTCGAAAGTCATGAAGGACGAGCGATCCGGCGCACGAGCAGCATGACGGATGCGGCGTAGAGGAAAGCGCGTGCGGAGTTGATTGTTGCCTCAAAGTCCTTTGCCAGCCGTCGATTGCGTCCGATCCATGCGAAGAAGCGCTCGACGACCCAGCGCCGCGGGTTAACGGCAAAGCCGACCTGATCGGGGTTTTTTCGCACGATCTCGACCGCGATCAACGTGGCCTTGGCGACCTTCTCACCGGCATATCCGCTGTCGGCGAAGACCCGCTGGATGAACGGGAAGATGCGGCGCGAAGCCCGCAAAAGCGGTCCGCCGCCGTCGCGATCCTGGATGCTCGCCGGATGCGGTTCGAGCATGAGGCCACGCCCGTCCGTGTCGACAAGCGCATGGCGCTTGCGGCCGTTGATCTTCTTTCCAGCATCGTAACCGCGGGGTCCGCCGGCCTCGGTGGTCTTGACGCTCTGGCTGTCGATGATCGCACCCGTAGGGCTGGATTGGCGTCCGATCCGTTCGCGATCGAGCATGACCATAGCGTGATTGATCCTCTCGAAGCGGCCTTCGTCCCGGAACTTCGCAAACCATCGATAGATCGTGCTCCACGGCGGCAAATCGCTCGGCAGCAGGCGCCATGGGCAACCCGCCCGCATGACATAGAAGATGCCATTGATGATCTCGCGCATCGGCCAGGCACGTGGTCGTCCGGTGACATTCGTCCCAGGCAGCTGAGGCTCGATCACACGCCATTCCTCGTCGGTCACATCAGTTTGGTATCGGCTCGTCTTGCGAATATGCTGCTTGCGGGTGGTTGGGGTCCACATGGCAACTCCGGGGTTGGTGTCAGCAACCACCTGGAATCACGTCGACTCCACCCACTCAACCCCTTTCGAAACGGCCTCTTAGAGCCGCCCAGCAACAGGTCCGGAAGCTTGGCGAAGTTCGCCGCGCCGGCGCCGAACTTCGAGGCCGATTGGAATAAGCGTCATTCAAAAACTTCCAAGGGGGGACGGTCATGAGGATCGGAAACGCAATTTTCTGGGTCGCCGTGTTTCTGGCGTTGGCGATCCACTTCAACGCCCTACATGATCCCAGTCTAATGCTGAGCCTAGCGTTCATTCCCGCAGTTGCGGGGTTTCTTATCGACACCGCACTACGGAAGCCGCGACGCTCCATTTAGTCGTGGGTACGGGAACGATAATATCGCCGGCTCGGTGAAGAGCCGGCAACTCAAGATGAATTGCTGGCGCTGCTCAGGCCGTGTCCGGACGATGTGTTGAAGATCTGGCCGGTCGGCAAAGCTGTCGGCAATGTGAGAAATAAGGGAGCAGATTGGCGCTGCCCCTGTCTGCCGCTCCCGCATAGTTCCAGCTAGTGACGTATCGGGATTCGTCAACCTCGATCGACGCTGTTACGATGGACTAGTCGAGGGTTTCGAAGCATGCGGCGGATCTTATTGCTTATCGGGGCGCTGGCGGGCTCGATCGTGATCGTGGCCGTACCTGTGCTGTTTATGCTCTACGGCGAGCCGCCTTCTGTGAAATCCCACGCCACATTAAAGTGCTACGATCAAACGCAAAAGCAGAGGCCGTGCTAGTGCCGGTCGTCTGCGGGCAGCCTTCGCTCTAAGTATCGCTCCGGCGGAGGCCGCCTTGTGTAGTTCGGCGCAGTCGTTGAGGATTTGACCATAAGTTAGCCTCAAGCCATCGAATGCAAGTGAAGGTGTTGGGGGCTGAACGTTGTAGCCGACGGAGTTACGACGAAAAGGTCCGTCTGGTTGAGGATCGCCGGCGAGGTGGAGAGACTGTCTGCGGGGTTGCGCGCCGGCATGGAGTAGCTCAGAGCCTGCTGTTCAGCTGGCGTCGACAGGCGCGCCAGGGCCAGCTCGGCGGCGAGGCCGTACCGGCTCTGGTACCTGTCGAGATTGCCGCCGCGCCAGCTCCGGTAACAACCTGCGCACCGCAGCCGGCGCCGTTTTCGGCTGCTGCGCTGCGGACAAGGGCCGGAATAATCGAGATTGAGCTTGGCGGCTGTCGCGTGCGGGTTGACCGTGACGTGGACGGAGAGGCGCTACAGCGGGTCCTTGAGCTTCTGAGACGGCGATGATCCCGATCCCGAGCGGCGTCAGGGTCTGGATCGCCACTGGGCACACGGACATGCGCCGCGGCATGCAAAGCTTGGCTCTTACGGTACAGGAGAGTTTGAAGCGCGATCCCCATGCCGGTGATCTCTACATCTTCCGGGGTCGCCGTGGCGATCTAGTCAAGATCCTTTGGCATGACGGGATCGGGCTGTCGCTGTATGCGAAGCGCCTGGACCGCGGCAAATTTATCTGGCCGTCGGCATCGGCTGGCGCGGTGTCGATCTCGGCGGCGCAGATGGCTTATATGCTGGAAGGAATTGACTGGAGGAATCCGCAACTGACCTGGCGGCCGCAGAGCGCGGGCTGAGCAAAAAAATTTGTGGGCACGCGCATTTTGGGGCGTCACAACGCACTCAATCTGTGATTCTCTTGTCGTATGGATGCTGATCGCGAAGCAATTCCGGATGACATCGCCGCCCTGAAAGAGGCGTTGGCGGTCGAGCGCGCGAAGGCTCTGGAGATTGCAGCGGAGCTCGCGGTTGCCCGCGCGAAGGCGTCGGAAGATCAGGCGCGATCGCCCAGCAGAAGCTGCGGATCGCCAAGCTTGAGCGTCAGATCTACGGACAGCGATCGGAGCGTTCGTCGCGGCTGATCGACCAATTGGCGCTGACGTTCGAAGAGCTGGAGGCCGCGGCCACCGAAGACGAACTTGCGGCGGAACGGGCTGTCGCCAAGACGACGACGGTGCGCGGATTTATGCGCAAGCGCGCCGAACGCCAGACGTTCCCCGAGCATCTTCCACGCGAACGGGTGGTGATCGATCCGCCGACGGCTTGCGAGTGCTGCGGCGGCAATCGCTGCGCAAACTCGGCGAAGACGTGACCCGAACGCTGGAATTGGTCGCCGCGTCAGTGGAAAGTGATCGAGACGGTGCGGGAGAAGTTCAGCTGCCGCGACTGCGAGAAGATCAGCCAGGCGCCGGCGCCGTTCCATGCCGTCGCACGGGGATGGGCCGGCCCCAGCCTTCTGGCGATGATCATGTTCGAGAAGTTCGGCCAGCATCAGCCGCTGAACCGTCAGGCCGAGCGCTATGCGCTTGAAGGCGTGCCGATCGCGCTGTCGACCATGGCAGACGCCGTGGGATCGGTCTGTACGGCGCTGGATCCGCTGCTTCGCCTGGTCGAAGCCCATGTCATGGCGGCCGAGCGACTTCATGCCGATGATACGACCGTGCCGGTGCTGGCCAAGGGCAAGACCGACACCGGGCGATGCTGGATCTATGTTCGGGACGACCGGCCGTTTGGCGGAACGGAGACCGCCGGCGGCGATGTTCTATTACTCGCGCGACCGCAAGGGCGAGCATCCTCAGGCGCATTTGGCCGGCTATGCCGGCATCCTGCAGGCCGACGCCTATGACGGCTATAATCAAGCTCTACCTGGCGGGAGCGCAATCCTGGGCCGATCCGGGAAGCGGCGTGCTGGTCGCATGCGCGGCGCCCGTTCTTTGCCATGGCCGATATTGAAGAGAATGCGCGGCGCAAGGCCGCCGGCAAGAAGGAAATCGCGCTCTCCCCGATCGCGATCGAGGTCGTGCGTCGCATCGATGCGCTGTTCGAGATCGAGCGCTCCATCAATGGCAAGAGCGCCGACCGGAGCGTTTGGAGGTTCGGCAAACACTGAGCCGGCCTCATCGTCGACGAGTCTTCAGGTCTATATGCGGGAGCAGTCGCCAAGCTCTCCCGCGGGCACGACCTGGCCAAAGCCATTCAACTATATCCTGAAACGATGGGCGAGCTTCACCCTGTTCCTTGAGGACGGGCGCGTCTGTCTCTCCAACAACGCCGCCGAACGAGGGCTAAGAGGTATAGCCCTTGGGCAGAAAATCCTGGCTGTTCTGTGGATCCGATCGCGGCGGACGACGCGCCGCGGCCATGTATAGCCTGATCGTCACGGCCAAGATGAACGGCGTCGATCCGCAGGCCTGGCTGGGAGATGTCCTCGCCCGCATCGCCGCCCATCCGGCTCATCGGCTGGACGAGCTGTTGCCATGGAATTGGACGCCACCGGCTTCAGCGATCTGCGCTCGAGCGGCGTGACATGCACGTCAACAAGGTCCATCACGTCACCACAATCGATCGTGTCGCCAGGATCTTGGCGAACATGAGGACTGGCTGCGCGACGTCGCCACCGAAATGGATGCCGAGGACGGCCTTATCTGGGTCTACGGCGTCGGAGAAGATGGCGTCATGGCGTTCACAGACTTCGGCATCGAGACCCTGGTGGAGCTGATCAGGATCCACAAGGAAAATCCAAAGCTCCTCAGGGGCTAAGATCAGCGCCCCACTCCGTCCGCGGCCTACGCCGACTTTCAATTACCCACAAGTGCGGTCACTCCAAGTTCCGCGCCA
Organism: uncultured Alphaproteobacteria bacterium; assembly: GCA_963761185.1. Taxonomy (GTDB): domain Bacteria; phylum Pseudomonadota; class Alphaproteobacteria; order Rhizobiales; family Xanthobacteraceae; genus BOG-931. Next base: position 35,575 of record CAVXFY010000007.1, on the reverse strand, counting down.
ATTTCGATGTCGGTTAGTCGCGACAGGCCGCGCCACACAACTACGCTGCCCGGTGGCGGATCGCTGGCCCTGGCGAGATAGCCGCCCAGCCGAGCAAGCTTTGTGAGGTAGAAGGAGAGCGTGCCTGGTTTACAACGTCGATTGACGGCATCGCTCACAAGTTGGTAAGCAAGGCAATTTCAGGCTCTGTCAGAGCGACTGAAGGCGGCGCCTCGGGGGCGGCCCGGGCCAGCATGGTGAGCCATAGAACTCGCCAACTGATAATGCAGAAGACTGCCATTAAATTCGCGAGCCGCTCGGCAGTGCGTAATTTCAAATCTTCGGCCCGACAACCCGATTTCAAGATTTTATGAAACATCTCAATTTTCCAGCGCATGGCGTACCAATTGATCTTCTCGATAGCTTCGGCGCGCCCGCGCACCGGCAGATCCGTGATCAGCTTCCATTCAATCGGCTTTCGTCCTTTCGGCGCGCCGCGCTCGCTGGCGTGGATCACCGTAAGTTCGAGAGCGGGATAACGTTTCTGCTTACCGATGGGCGGCAGGACCGTGATGTGTCTGAACTTGATCTCCAGCGCGATTTTCGTGACTTCGCCTCCGTCGTCCCGCACTTCGATGTGATGTAGACCCTTGACGCGAGTTTCCTCCATTTCGTCGGCTATCGTATGGCTGCCGTCGCCTGCGAGTTCGATTCACGGAGGCCCGAACCAGGAAATGCGAGCCAAGCTCACGCGTCAGCACAGTTCAGCTCGTAAATATCACTTTCGCGGTCGCCGACATGGATATAGCGCTCTGGCTGGCCGAGGCGTTCAAGTGACTGCCGAAGGTTATCGAGCCAGCGGACGCTCTTCTTGCTTATCGAGGGACGCTAGTCGGGTTGATCTTGATCTTTAGCGCCGCCGTTCCTCTGAACTTCTTTCGCGTCCAGAATTTTACGGCCGCCAACCCCAGCGGCAGCCCCTGGGCCGTTACCGCCAAGCTCGAATGCATCAGCATCCCGCAGACAGTATGATGACGCAGGCGTCCTCGCTTGTCGCGACCGCTGTTTATGCTCTTGGTCACGCCAACGGCGCTCACGCTCGCCTTCTGTAGAGAAATCCGAGGTATCCTGGACATAAAGTGTCGGACCATCAGACGCATCGCAGCGGGCACGTGTTGCCGCGAAATGGCCGCTGAGGATATCGCCCTCCTCGACGCGTCCATTGGCAAAAAACCGATAGGCCGCCTTGGTGTTCGCCCAATCCTGGCAGGCATACGGAATGCTCTCCCCCATGCCGTCGCCGATCTGTTTCAAAAGCTCGCCAAACCGTCGGCCAAGACGCGCGTCTTCGAAAGCGGATTCGTCTATCTCGCGCTCAGTCCAGTGCTCAACGGCGCTCGGTCTCCGAGGGTCGTCTCTCGTGCCGGGCGTCATCGCGGGGTGAGATTTAGCAATCCTCGAGCTCATGAGCACCTCGCAGCAGCGATTCAGGTGCTCGACAAGGAATTATAACAGATTCATCCAATTCAACAATTTTCCGTGGTGATCACCAAGTAGAGTCAGGCACTTGTGGGTAATCGAAAGCTACGCCGAATGGTTACCGCTCTAATGGCTAAAAGTCCGCACACCATCAACGATTAGGTTGGACAGTAGCCACACCACTGGCATCGCGCAGCAAAAAGCCAGCACGACACCAGCCGTCATGCGGAGCGTCGGCCACCTGTTGGCGGCATTTGAAAACTCAGTCATTTTACGCGCCTCAGAAGCCCGTTATGCAAAACGCTTTTTTCTTTGCAGCAACGCCGTTGGTATGTCGCTGTGACTGCGGAGAATCTTGGGTGTCGGTTTGGCAAATTTAAGCCCGACAGCCACTTCCGCAGCTCATAGCTTAGTTATCAGACACTTATTTCGGAGAATGTGACGATCGTCACCGGATCGAAGAATTTTTGGTGTTTTCCATAACGCCGAAAATCGGCGCCGGGCGCCGCCGACCGACAAACGGCAAGGGGCGTTCAATGCGTGGTGCTGTTGGCAGTTTGAATCGAGCCGGCAGCCCCGGCTGTCGGTAGCCGAACTGCCATCACAACAGCCGCGCCCGCAACGAACGCCAACGCAAATGCTGCAAGAACGATAATCCGTTTTGGGGAACTCATACGCACCGACCCAGACAAGCACGCGTTTAAAATAGCACAACCGCGCCGTGTCGACAAAGTGGGTTTCACCACATTAACGGGCTGGTAACCAAATGGGCCCACAATGAAGGTCGGTCGGTTCCTGGCAGGTCGACCAAAGCTGGCATGGGCACATGGAAAGGCTCTGGATAGCATCCGGGGCCTTTCCTTTTTCGCTCAGGCCTTGGCGCCGCCGAGCAACAGGTCCGGCAGCTTGGCGAAGTTCGCCGCCAGCCGCCGCGCCTCATCTTTCGTCAGCAGCTTCGCCGCCGATCGCCGGCCGGGTTCCTCCTCATAATAGAAATAGCCCAGCGCTTGGCCGCCGCTGTCATGCACGATGAAGCAGGCGGGCGTTTCCTCAACGGACCATGGTGGCGGAAGGCGGCGAGGTGGAGGCATCGGCTACAGTTATTCGTCCTTCCAACGAAACGACGCATCCGAGTCGATGACTGCGAGCACGATGCGCAAATGGTATTCCGTCGGCGTCCCCTTTCGCCGCGCAATCTCTTCGAGGACGCGCTCGCGATATGATGCTCGCCCGACGTCCGGAAACACGCGTTCGTAGCTTGAGAGCCACGCGCGAACGTCCTTGCGGGCTTGCGGTGTGCCCTCCGAAGAGAGGGCTATGTCCATAAACGTTTCGATGCGCTCGTCCATCAGACCTTCGCTTGCCGCCCGCCGCTGTCACGCATGATGAAGCACGCGTGCTCCATCGAAAAGCTTCACCGTTGGCGCGGCCGCGGCCCCCGCCATTGGCGCGGAGGTCGCTTTAGCGGCTCCGGTGTCTCGCTGCGGTTGATGAACAGGCGATAGCCTTTTCCCTGGCACTCGTCGCATACGCTCCCGTGGCGAAGCCCCGAAGCACGACAACGCTCGCACGGGGCCGGCAGCTTTTCATCCATTCGATTGTCCCGTTAGAACAGCACCGATCCCCGCTCGATTTCTTTTGCCCTGTTGCATTCTTCCCACAGCTTCCCAATGCAAATTCCTGGGAAGATTGACACCCTCAAAAATGCAATAAGTGCCTGATTTTATTGGTCGGAGCGCCGAGATTTGAACTCGGGACCCCCAGTCCCCCAGACTGGTGCGCTAACCGGGCTGCGCTACGCTCCGAACGCCGGGGGCCGAATAGGCCGGACCCCGGTTTGATTCCGTAAACCGATTGAGCACGATGGGGTCCGAAAAATCTGCGCCGTTGGGCGCGACAGTTTCGGGATCGGGCTCAAGGGAAGCTTGGTGTCTCTACTGATTTTCCCAGCCCCTGGCAATTGCAAGGCCTGGTGCAAGACTCGGACCGCAACGCAATCCGGCAGCCACAGCTTCGCCACAGAATTTACAAGTATAAATCCGTTATACAACTATACGCCATCTATATCCTGCGCGTATCCGCATATATTCGATGTAGAGTTTACCTCCGTATTATGTAGTCGCGAGCGCTATTTACGTAGTGCCGTCTATATTTCCAGTCTTGCCCGTCCTTAGAGTCAGTTTCGAAAGTCATGAAGGACGAGCGATCCGGCGCACGAGCAGCATGACGGATGCGGCGTAGAGGAAAGCGCGTGCGGAGTTGATTGTCCTCAAAGTCCTTTGCCAGCCGTCGATTGCGTCCGATCCATGCGAAGAAGCGCTCGACGACCCAGCGCCGCGGGTTAACGGCAAAGCCGACCTGATCGGGGTTTTTTCGCACGATCTCGACCGCGATCAACGTGGCCTTGGCGACCTTCTCACCGGCATATCCGCTGTCGGCGAAGACCCGCTGGATGAACGGGAAGATGCGGCGCGAAGCCCGCAAAAGCGGTCCGCCGCCGTCGCGATCCTGGATGCTCGCCGGATGCGGTTCGAGCATGAGGCCACGCCCGTCCGTGTCGACAAGCGCATGGCGCTTGCGGCCGTTGATCTTCTTTTCCAGCATCGTAACCGCGGGTCCGCCGGCCTCGGTGGTCTTGACGCTCTGGCTGTCGATGATCGCACCCGTAGGGCTGGATTGGCGTCCGATCCGTTCGCGATCGAGCATGACCATAGCGTGATTGATCCTCTCGAAGCGGCCTTCGTCCCGGAACTTCGCAAACCATCGATAGATCGTGCTCCACGGCGGCAAATCGCTCGGCAGCAGGCGCCATGGGCAACCCGCCCCGCATGACATCGAAGATGCCATTGATGATCTCGCGCATCGGCCAGGCACGTGGTCGTCCGGTGACATTCGTCCCAGGCAGCTGAGGCTCGATCACACGCCATTCCTCGTCGGTCACATCAGTTTGGTATCGGCTCGTCTTGCGAATATGCTGCTTGCGGGTCGTTGGGGTCCACATGGCAACTCCGAGCGTTTCGTGTACCGCAACCTACCTGGAATCACGTCGGATCCTCGGCCTTCATCACTTTCGAAACGGACCTCTTAGTCTCCCGCCATCGAAACTTTGCGGTCACACCCGCGGCACTTTCGAAAACGGAATGCCGCAACCCGGAACGGTCGGCCGTTGATGGAGGACGTCATGACACAGCACAATCTTCGCCCACAGATCGCAATCGCCGCGGCGCTGTTCGCTCTCGGCGCGGCTCTCGCGCCGGTGTCGGCTTTCGCGCAGGCGCGCAATCCCAATGACGGCGGCCAGATCGCAGTGCCCCCCGGCGCCAAGCTCGACGGCGGCAGCAAGGCTGCGTCGACCGGAAGCTATTACGGCCGCAACGTAAACGACGGCGGCGTGCCCCCGGAGCCGACGCAGAAGGTCAGCGCGACCGCCAGACGCACGGCAAGGCCACGAGTCAGCCGCCGGCGCCGGTTCACTTGGGCCGCAACGTTGATGATGGCGGCCCGATCAATCAATAAATCTCTCCGCATCAGGTCTCGGTCCCTGATCAGGGCGGAAGCGCCAGAGCCGTAAGGCTCTAGCCTTCCGCTCTTGTCGTTTGCGTTCCGGTCTCAATTCATTTGCGCAAAGCATTGTAATAGTTCCGTCATCGTCGCCCGCTAACGCGGCCCTGCCGGGTTCGCTCCGCTCTGGCTTGGCGCGGGGCGAAACATGCCTCGCACATCACGGATTTGCGACGTAGACTCGATTCGCTTTCGCCCACCCGCAAACCCCTTGCCCCTTGCAGCGGACCCCCCTTTGAAGCGGCTCTACAACGCAACCTTCAATTCGATCCGGGGGATCATCGACGGAGTGCGGACCGAAGCCGCCGTGCGCGAGGAGGCGGTGCTGCTCGCGATCGCCGTGCCGCTCGGCATGGCGATCGCGCCGAACGCGGCCTGGTATGTCGCCATGATCGGCGTCATCCTCGTCGTGATGGCCATCGAATTCCTCAACACCGCGGTGGAGAAGCTGTCCGACCACGTCACGCCGGAGCACCATTACGCGATCGGGCGGATCAAGGATTTCGGCTCGGCCGCGGTGTTCTGCGGACTCAGCCTCACCGGCCTGGTGTGGATCGTCGCGATCGGGGTGCGGTTTGGGGTGTTGTGAGGTGCGGGCCTGCCGAGGCAGACTTGGCCATTGATTGCACGCCCAAACGGTGCCTGAGAGGAATTTGAAGTCAAGGATGCGCGAAGCGCACCGCTTCCAGCGGCGACCTTCGGTCGTCCTTGAGTTCAAATTCCTCTCAGGCGAAACGGTGGGCATGCGATCAATGGAGACTTGGCGTTGCGAACGCGGTCCCAAATGGCTCATGCCGGCTGCGGTCTCCGCGGTGATCTGAGCGCCGTTAGCAGGCCGCCGAGTGTCGGCTTCCCTTCCGCCGGCGCCGCCGCCGCGTTGATCGGGCCGAGCACGGCCATCACCGTCAGGAAGAGCGCGCCGAGCGTGTAGGCGACCGCATAGGTGGCGAGGAAGCCGACCAGGCCAAGCTTTGCGGTGAAGGCGACGACGGTGGCTATGATCATCATCACCACGACAATGATGCCGTTCAAAGCGAGGCTGCGGAAGTAGCCGGTATATTGCAGGAGCGCCTCGGCGACGATCTGCAGGATGCTCGCGAGCAAGAGCACGACGACGATCGGCGTCACCGCCGGCGGAACGGTCGCAGCCGTCCGCAACAGGAAGGCATAAAGCTCGGTGCCGCCGAAGATCAAAAGCGTGCAGGCGACAAGCGCGGGGATCGAACAGAGCCCGACGGCGAGCAAGGTCGTCAGCACCAGGCGCTTGGCGTCGCGCGCATTATACGCGCGCGTCTGGCCCGGAATCGCGAGGTCGCACACCGCGGCAAAGATCACACAGGCGCCACGGAAGATCTTGAACACCGTGTCGAGGATGATCGGGGCAGCCCCGAGGCCGAAGGCGATCGGCACGATGTAGTAGGGAAAGGTCGCGACGAAGAGGCCGGACAAGGCGCCGGTCGAGCTGCGCGACACCGAATGCCAATTGGTACGAAAGAAGGCGGTAAGCTCGCGCGGAAAGCCGCGGACATGCAGCACCAGCGCGCCGCGGCGGACGAGCTTGGTCATGGCGACGGCGAACAAAGCCGCCCACAGCAGGTTCGAGCCGACCAGAAAGACCGAGAGCGGCAAGCCCACCAGCATCGCCAACAGCGTCGCGATATTCACGGCGCGGCGCACCAGTTCGAGCCGCTCGAAATAGACGAAGAGGTCGATCGCGATGCTGACGGTGCGCAGCGAGAACCACGCCAGATTGAGCGCGATGAAGAGAAGAAACAGCGCCAGATCGGCCGCCTCGTGCGGGCTGGTGCGGAAAACCTCCGCGGCGAAACAGACGAGCGCCGCGGCAACGCTGAGCAGGATGTAGAACAGAATGACGGCGCCGGCCTGGCAGGCGGCCTTGTCGTCGCGCTCGCCGGCCAGGTGCGGCGTGCGCAGATTGACGAAGGCGATCTTGGCGAGGCCGAGATCGGTGATCCACAGCGAATAGCCAACGGCCGCCGTAATGATGAAGATCGAAAAGCGCTCCGGATCGAGGATGCGGGCGAACACGAAGGTCTGCACGAAACCCATGGCAAAAGCGCCGGCCGCCGTCGAGCCGCGCAGCAAGAAATAGGGGATCGAGATCAGCCGCTCGCGTGGCGCGGGCGCCGGTTTCGGCGCCGCGCCTTCGGACAACTGCTCGACGGGGGCGTGCATCAGGTTCGGTTCCGCAAAGCCGGTGAGCCCCGACAATGGCAGGGGAGTGGGTAACGCGGTGTTAACGGGGGCGCGCACCTGCGCGCTTCTTCTCCCCGCGCGCGGGGAGAAGCGCATAGAAATTGGCTCTCGCAACGCAAATGTAAGTAATCGAGCCACGCCTCGTCATTGCGAGGAGCCAACGGGTCCGGCCCGAAGTGGCCGGCCCGATGACAAGCTCCGCGACGAAGCAATCCAGGGCGGCGCCACGGAACCCCTCGCGGTGCATCTGCCGCACCACCGAACTGGATTGCTTCGCTTCGCTCGCAATGACGAACCAAGAGAAAATAAGGAAGCGGAACGCCGACAGACGCAGTGTTTCATGTTCCGCACCAGCGGGTGCGGCTCGCGCCACGAGAGTGCCGGCTCGCGCCGACCCTCCGCTGCGGGCGCGCTCGCCTGTCGGCGTTCCACCACGGTTCTTCCCTTGGGACTATGCATCGCCAAGGTGCAGCTTCAGGCCATGCTTCCGGGGACTTTGCGGAGCGCCGATCCTGTAATCATCCCCCTTCCGGGGGCAGAACCGACGCAGTTTATGCGGGCGTTACCCGCCCCAACCTGTCCCTTTATCGTCCAGCGAGCACCTCGCATCCCAGTCCGTAGTGCTGGGCGGCTGATGCCCGAAGCTGCCCGGGAGCGGATTGCAAGTCCGCCCGCAGGCACCGCACTCACCCCAACCTCCGGGATGCCTCCCGAAAGCGTCCTTACGAGCGAGATTTGATTCGCAGCCGGAATGTAACTTATTCGGTGACATTTGTCAATGGAAAAGCGACATCGCGACCCCGTCATTGCGAGCGCAGCGAAGCAATCCAGGGCCGCTCGCTCAGGCTGGGCGGCTTGTGCTCGTTGTTGATACGCCCAAACCGGTGCCGGGGACCTGGATTGCTTCGTCGCTTCGCTCCTCGCAATGACGGTGGGGTCTCGTCATTGCGAGCGAAGCGAAGCAATCCAGGGCCGCTCGCTCGGAATAAGGATGTCGAATGCGCCAAGCCAAACAGCCGGCAGTCTATATGATGGCAAGCTGGCGTAACGGCACACTCTATATCGGCGTTACGTCGCATCTGCCGCAACGAGCTTGGCAGCACCGCACCGGCGTCGTGGGCGGCTTCACCAAACGATACGGCTGCAAAATGCTGATTTGGTACGAGATGCACGCGACGATGTTTGATGCCATCGTGCGCGAGAAGCAGATCAAGGGTGGGTCACGGAAGAGAAAGTTGGAACTGATCGAGGTGGTGAATCCGATGTGACGGGATTTGTACGACGAATTGATCTGATCTCGCAATGACGGGGACGGCGGCCTCGTCATTGCGAGCGCAGCGAAGCAATCCAGGGCGGCTTGCGCGGAATGGGGCCGCAAAACAGATGCCGGTGAAGCAAATCCAGCGCGGTGCCGGGGAGCTGGATTGCTTCGTCGCTTCGCTCCTCGCAATGACGGGGCGGCCTCGTCATTGCGAGCGGAGCGAAGCAATCCAGGGCGGCTCGCTCAGCGCAAGAAAGCATGACAAGGGCAGGGACGCTGTAACCCGATCTTAATGCCGTGGAGCTAACCAGAACCTGGACCAGACCGGCCGTTTTTACGGCCTGGAACGCGGGAACCGCTCTCGTGCAGCAGAAAATCGTCATCAACGGCAGGTTTCTCACGCAGCGCATGGTGGGCGTGCAGCGCTTCGCCATCGAGGTGATCAAGGTCATCGACGGCCTGATCGAGAGCGGCGAATATGCGGGGCTGAAAGGGCGCGTCGAGATCCTGGCGCCGCCTGCGGCGCGGGATTTTCCGTTGCGGCATATTCCGGTCCGCCGCTGCGGCATCGGCGGCAGCTATTTCTGGGAACAACTTGTACTGCCGTTCTATGCGAGCGGCAGTCTGTTGTTGAATTTCTGCAGCCTCGGCCCGGTCGTCACGCGCGATCAGATCGTCGTCATCCATGACGCCACGCCCAAGGCGCGGCCGCAAAATTTCACGCCGCTGTTCTGCGCCCTCTACAACTTCCTGATTCCGCGGCTGTGTGCGCGCGCGCGCGCCATCGGCACCGTCTCCGAATTCTCGCGCAGCGAACTTGGCAAATGGTACGGCGCCAATACCAGCAAGATCGAAGTTTGCTATGTCGGCGCCGACCATATTTCGCGGATCGTGCCGGATCACGCGATCATCGATAAGCTCGGGCTCAAGGGCAAAAAATTCTTCCTCGGCGTCGGCGCCGGCAACAACAAGAATGCCGAGTTCGTCATCGCGGCGATGGAAAAGGCCGGACTTAACGACACTTTGCTGATGGTCACCGGCTATCGCAACGCCAAGGTCAACGGCCAGGAAGTCAAGATCACGTCCGACAAACTGCGCCCGACCGGCTATGTGACGGACCAGGAATTGCGGTCGCTCATGGAGCACGCTTTGGCGCTGGTCTCGCCGTCGCGTTACGAGGGCTTCGGCCTGCCGCCGGTGGAAGGCATGGTTGTTGGATGTCCGGCGATCGTCAGCGATACGCCGGCCATGGTCGAGATTTGCGGCGATGCGGCGCTGCATTGCGACGCCGATGATGTCGACGGATTGGCGCGCTTTCTTCGTACCGTCCACGACGATCCGGCGCGCCGCGCCGAGCTGATCGCGGCCGGCCGGGCGCGCGCCGCACGCTATACCTGGGACTCGACCGCGCGCGTTCTGGTGCGGCTCTGCCTCGCGCAATTTGCGCTACATGAGCTATTTACGCGCCGCGATGAAGGCGAAGCTCGCGAGCGTGCGCCAATCGCCCCGCCGCGCGGCGCCGGTGAAGCGCGCGTGTAGGTCGCGGATGACCGGAAAGTAGCGATAGTAGCCGTGGCCGTAAAACGGCTCGACAATGACATCGCGGTAGCCGATTTCCGTCAGCATCGGACGCAAGCGTGCCGGATTGGCGACGCACCAGGAATAACGCGCCGGGAAAATCGGATCTTCGTTGTCGGTGCGGTGGTGGAAGATTAGCTTGACGATCGAGGCGGCAAGCCTGTCCGGCAATATCCGGTTCAGCACGAACGGCACCGAATAGAGCGTCGGGACGAAGGCGAGGCCAACGCCGCCCGGTGCGAGCAACTCATAGAGGTTCGCCCAGGCGCGCCGGCCGTCGGCGACGTGCTCGAACACCATGCGCGAAAAGGCGAAGTCGAAGGAATTGCGCAAATGCGCGACGCCGGAAATGTCGCCGGCGACGTCGAAGCAGGCGGTGCGATAGCCGGGCGGCAGCGCTGCAAGCTCTACCGCGGAAATATCGTTCACCGTCATTTCGGCGCCGAGCGCATCGATCTCGTTGCGGTCGAACAGCGGATCGCGGCCGCCGCCAATCTCGACCAGCCGATGCGCCGCAAAGTGCGTGGTGAGATCGCGCACCACGCGCTTATAATTGACCCAAGCCCAGACATCGCTGTTCTCGATACCGAGCGAGGCGAACGCATCGGCGAGCGAGTTCGGCAAGACCGGCACGGCCGATGCGCGGAACTCGGCCGACGGCGCGCGGGGAATTGAAGCCGTATTTTGGAGCAGCATAGGCCCACCTTTCGCTGCAAATGCCTTTCGCCGCGAATGGGGTAACAGGGCCAATAACTGGGGTGCAATTTAACAGTTTAAGTAACATTAACTTCACCATAGAGGGCAAGCCGCGGCGGAACCCGTAACGCGCCCTTAAGCGCGGCCGACTAACCAAAATACGAAGAATTATGCCGCGCTCCGGCCGCTTAAGCGTGCCCCGATGCTATTGGCTCTGCCGAAGGGCTCCCAATGCAGCCAAGACCTGTGCAGCCAAGATTTGCAATCAACGGCCGATTTCTCACCCAGCCCATGGCCGGCGTTCAGCGCTGGGCCATTCAGGCCACCAAGGCGATCGACGCCTTGATCGACAGCGGCGAATACGCCGCGCTGAAGGGGCAGATCGAGATTTTGGCGCCCGCATCGGCGCGGGACTTCCCGCTGCGCCACATTCCGTTGCGGCGTTGCGGTTTCGGCAGCGGCTATTCTTGGGAACAAATCGAACTGCCGCTCCATGGGCGCGGGCAGTTCCTGATCAATTGCTGCAGTGTCGGTCCGGTGCTCAAGCGCGATCAAGTCGTCGTGGTCCATGACGCGACCCCACGCGCGCGTCCGGCGAATTTCACGCCGCGTTTTCGCATGGTCTACAATTTTCTGATCCCGCGGCTGCTGCGGCGCTCGCAGGCCTGCGTCACGGTCTCGGAGTTTTCCCGCCGCGAAATCGCCAAATGGTACGGCGCCGATGTCTGCGCTATGCGGGTGAGCTATGTCGGCGCCGATCACATTTTGCAGGTCGCGCCGGACAATTCGATCATCGATCGTCTTGGCCTTGCTGGACGCAAGTTCTTCCTCGGCGTCGGCTTGAGCGTGAATAAGAACGGCGCGACCGTCGCGCAAGCACTGCGCAAAGCAGGATTGGCCGACACGCTCCTGGTGATAACGGGGCAGCCCTATGGCTGGGTGACCGCAAAAGGCGGCCTCACTGCGCCGGAGGGCGTATTGCCCGCAGGCTTTGTCACCGATGCCGAGCTCCGCGCGCTGTACGAACATGCCTTGGCGATGATCTCGCCGTCGCACTACGAAGGTTTCGGGTTGCCGCCGGTGGAAGCCATGTTGTGCGGTTGTCCGACCATCGTCAGCAATTCTTCGGCAATGCCCGAGATTTGCGGCGACGGCGCGCTGCAATGCGGCCCGGACGATATCGATGAACTCGCCCGGTTGATGCGTTTGCTTCATGACGATCCGGCGGGAAGGGCGGCCTTGAGCGCTGCAGGCCGGGCGCGTGCGGCACGCTATACGTGGGAATTGACCGCGCGCGTTCTGATTGATCTCTGCCTCGCGCAATTTCCGAAAACGGCGAACCAAGTGACGAACCAGGTGCAACATGCCGATCAATGCCATGTGGTGAACGCGGCGAAATCGCCCGAAACGGTCAGCTAGAGCCCCAGCATGAAATCCTGCCCCGCAAGCGGGGAGGGGAAGAGTGGGGAAGAGGAGTTTTTATGGTGAGTTTGCGCAGCCGCGACTCAGTCATGACACCGGCGCTGTCGGTCTATCTCGACCTTGTTCGCGCCACCGCGGCGCTGCTCGTGCTGTTCTATCACGCGGCGACCAATAACGAGCTCGGCGGCGCTTGGTTGCTGCCGCTCTTCGCACATACCGGAACGCCCGGCGTCGTCATCTTTTTCGTGCTGTCCGGCTTTGTCATCACCTGGGCGGCCGATACCAAGGAAAAGACTCTCAAGGTTTTTTTCGTCAACCGGCTGGCGCGGCTTTGGTCGGTCGTTATCCCGGCGCTGGCCGTGACGTTACTTGCCGACGAGATTGGTTACAAGATTTATCCGCAGGTCTATCTCGCGATCGAGGATTGGTCGTCGCTTCTGGCGCATCCATTCAGTCATCTGGCGATTTCCGGCCTGTTCCTCAACCAGATCTGGTTCCTCGATGTGCGGCCGCTGTCGAACAATCCGTTTTGGTCGCTGAGTTACGAGTGGTGGTATTACGCGGCCTTTGGCCTTTTCGTGCTCATTCCGGGCCGCGCCGGTTTAGTTCTGTCGCTTGCCGCCTTGGGAGTGATGGGGCCGAAAATCTGGCTCTTGTTTCCGGTCTGGCTGATGGGCGTTTTCATCTATCACAGGCTCAAAGTGAGGCGTGACCTTCCTCTGTGGGCCGCGGTTCCCATGTTCCTCGCGCCGCTCGGCGTTGTCGCTGTGCTTAAACTCGACCGTTTGCTGCATCTGAGAGAGCATATCGAGGCGCTGGTCGACCCGCACACCATTTCGTTCTCGATCATTTTCGTTCTCGCGTTTCTGTTCGGCGCGCTGGTGGCCTTGAACATTTATGCGTTCCCCTCGCTTGAGCGCTACCTCGCGCCAGTGCTTATGAAAATCGAGCGGCCGGTGCGCTGGGTCGCCGGCGCCACGCTGTCGATTTATCTGTTCCACTATCCGCTGTTGTATTTTTTCGGCGCGGTGTTCCACGTCGCGCCGACCTCGCCATTTTGGATCAATCTCGCGATCGTCATCAGCACGCTGGCCGGCTGCTTTGCGCTCAGTGCGATCACCGAGGACAAAAAGCGCGCCGTGCGTGGCTTCATCGAAGCCGTGTGGTCGTTTGCGGCGCAGGCCGTGCGGGGAAAGACCGAAGCGCCGGTGGGGTAGCTCTACGCCGTCATGCCCGGGCATAGCCGTTCGAAGAACGGCGTCGCTTCGCTCGCCTTTGTCCCGGGCATCCCGATCGCATTGGCAACGCGGTGCCATTGGAGTTGAGATGGCCGGAACAAGTCAGGCCATGACGGCTCATTGCGCGCCGGAAGCGACTACCCGCCGTCCGGAACGAGATCCTGGGCGGCGATCGCGGCGCGGGATTTGCTGATGCCCGCCGCCCGATAATTGCAGTATTTGGCGGTGACCACGCCGAGTGCCCAAATCACGCCCGTCAACAGATAATAGTGCCGCCAATGGTCGATATCGGCGATCAAAGCTTCAAGCAGGAGCGCGACAAGCGGAACGTAAGTTGCGATCAGAAAGGCTTGCCAGGGTGTCCGCACCCACATGGCCTTGAAGCCGATCACGAGTGTCAGCAGGATCACCGTCAGAAATGCAATTCCGCCGAACCAGCCGTGGTTCAGCATGACGCCGAGATAGACATTGTGCGACACCCAGCCGGTGTAATGGGCGAAACCCCAAGGGCCCATCCCCAGCGGATGATTGAATATCTCGCGCAGGCTGTCGCGCTGCAATGCGAAGCGCGAGCGATTGTCGCCGTTGAGGTCGTAATATTGCAGCACGTGGAAGCGCTGCACGAACATGTCATGGACGATGTCGATCGAGCTCAGCGCCACGAAGATCAATATTGCGGCGATGGCGCCGCAGGCCACCAGAAAGAAAATCCGCCGCCGCGCGCGCCGATCTTTCTGTGTCAGAAACAAGAGATAGATCAGAAAGACGATGGTGAAGGCGAGGCTGCCCCATGCGGCGCGCGAGAAGTCCATCAAGATGCCGGTGAAAATGATGAGGCTCGCCAGGACGTCGCGCAGGCGGACCTTCTCGGTGACCATTCTGGCGATGAGCCAGGACAAAGGCGGAATGAGCCAGCAGCCGAACAGGTCGGGGTCTTTGAAGCCCGCGACCGGCCGGTCGTTCAAGGAGAACACTTCAAGGCCGGGCAGGAAGTTGAAATTGAGGCTGAAATAGCCGAGCAGGCCGAGCACCGTGGCGACGACAGCGGCCATGACATAGGCGGAGCGCAAAGTGGCAAGACGGCGCATGGTGTCCTGCGCGAAGATGCAGGCGAACAGCACGCCGGTGAGGCCGAGATAGAACGAGGTGGCGAGAAAGCGCGCGGAATCGTCCCAGCCGTAATCCTCCAGCAGCACTTCCGGGCTGCCCGCGGTGCGCATCCAGCCGGCATCCACAACCTGCAGAAGGCTCAACGCACCGAAGAAGTCCCGCGCGAGCAGCAGCAAAAGGAGGGGCAATAGTCCTCGGTTGAGCCGCACCCGCGCCAGGATCGCGGCGCCGCCGAGAACGACGGCGATATATTCATAAGGCGCCGGCTGAACGAAGACGAAGAAGCTCGACAGAATGCAGACGTAAAGGACGACATGCAAAAAATTGTCGGCGAGCCGTTGCGCCGGGATGCCGACCCGCGGTGCTGCAATCTCGAGACTGGTCAATAGGCGCCCTCGCCACGAATGAGCGCGAACGGCGTGCGCGCGAGGATGTAGATATCGAACAGGATCGACCAGTTCTCGATGTAATAAAGGTCGTGCTCGACGCGGCGCTGGATCTTTTCCTTGCTGTCGGTCTCGCCGCGCCAGCCGTTGATCTGCGCCCAGCCGGTGATGCCGGGCTTGACGCGATGGCGGGCGAAATAGCCGTCGACCGCTTCGTCATAGAGATGATCTTCGGCCTTGGCGTAGACGGCGTGCGGGCGCGGTCCGACCAGCGACAGATTGCCGGTGAACACGACGTTGAAGAGCTGCGGCAATTCGTCGAGGCTGGTGCGGCGGATGAAACGGCCGACGCGGGTGACGCGCGGATCGTTCCTGGTGACGAGCTTGGTGGCCGCCGGATCCGCCTGGTCGGTATACATCGAGCGAAATTTGTAGACTTCGACGACCTCGTTGTTGAAGCCGTAGCGGCGCTGCCTGAACAGGACCGGGCCCTTGCTGTCGAGCTTGATCGCAATGGCGACGGCGAGCATGACCGGCGACAGGCAGATCAGCGCCAAGGTGCCGACAACCTTGTCGAACAGCCATTTCATCACGACGTCCCAATCGGCGATCGGGCGGTCGAAAATGTCGAGGACCGGGACGTTGCCGATATAGGAATAGGAGCGGGGACGGAACCGCAGCTTGTTGGTGTGTGCGGACAGCCGGATGTCGACCGGCAGCACCCAGAGCTTCTTCAGCATCTGCAGGATGCGGCCTTCCGCCGAGATCGGCAGCGAGAAGATCACCAGATCGACGCGGGTCTGGCGGGCGAATTCGACGAGATCCTCCACCGTGCCGAGCTTGGGCACGCCGTCGCACATCGGCGACGAGCGCTCGTCGCCGCGATCGTCGAAGGCGCCGATGATGCGCACGTCGGAATCGCGCTGGCCGGACATGGCGGCGACCAGCGCTTCGCCACTTGAGCCTGCGCCGACGACGACGGTGCGGCGGTCGAGCCGGCCTTGCCGCGTCCAGCGCCGCACGAGGAGAAACAGCGTGCGGCGAAAGGCGAGCAGCGCGACGAGGCCGACGACATAATAACTGCCGAGCCAGACGCGGGAGAATTGATCGCCGGCTTTGGCGAAGAACGACACGGCGACGGCGAGGAGGAAGACCACCGACCACGCCGAAGCGAGCCGCATATATTGCTTCTCATGGCCGCGGAACGCCTGGACCTGATAGATGTCGGCGGCCTGAAACGCCAATAGAGCCGTCAGCGAAATGCCGGCAATGGCGCCGAAATAGTAGCGGCTGAAACCGTTGACCGGCACGACATAGGCGAGATAGAGAACGAGGCCGACGGTCGCGACCAGGACGACTTCGATGGCGCGCACGGCGCCGGCCAGCACGATCGGCGAATAGGCCTGCTTGAAATCCTCGTCAATAACATGCTGCGCCGCCGCCGACAGCGGGCGCGGGGCCTGCGGCTTGGTGCCGGGCATGGCCTTGACCGCGGCCGAGACCGCGGTCGTGTCGAACAGCGTCGTCGTCTCGGGGCTGGACATGGTTAACAAACACTTTCACTTCGCAAGCTTTGCCGCGGCTTTTCCCGCGGCCTTGTTGCGCAACGCGGCGCCCCTATCCCGTACCGGCAAGCGGAGCCGGAACATAGTGAACAATCTTCAAAATTTGGTTATGCGAGGCGGGCGGCGTTGCGCGCCGCGATCGCTTCGCGATAGGCGGCCAAGTTGCATTCGACCATCGTGCTCAGCGAGAACTCGCTGCGCACCCGCATGCGCAAGGCGTCCGCCAACCGGCGCATGTCCTCGGGCTCGGTCAGGGCCGACGTGATCGCACCAATAAGGGCGCCGAGATCGTCGGGCGGGATGAGGTGCGCGGAATGCGGCCCAAAAATCTCGTGCACGCCGCCGACATCGGTGGCGATGATTGGCACGCCCGCCGCCGCCGCTTCGAGCGCGACATAGGGCAGCGATTCCGCCCGCGACGGCATCACCAGCATGCGGCCCATCGAAAACGCGGTGCGCGCCGGGCAATGGCCGATGAAGCGGATCTGGCCGTCGATGCCGAGCTGCTTTGCCTGATCGCGCAGCATCTGCGCGTCCGGGCCTTCGCCGGCGATGGTCGCAGTGACCTTGCGTCCGGAGCGCGACATGATGGCGATCGCCTCGATCAAGACGTCGATGGCCTTCACCGGCCGCAATTCGCCGACGCAGACGATGTCGGTTGCGTCGGAGCGCGGTGCGATGGTCTCGAATTCGGATTCGGCGATGCCGTTGCGCACCACGTGCACGAGGCCGCGGGGCTTGCTGATCACGGTGCGGAACAGATCGGCGATATAGGTGCTTTCGAATAGAAACAGATCGGTGCGGGTGTTGAGGATGCGCTCGAGCGTGCGGTAGAAGCCGCCCTTGATCGTGCCCGGCGAATAGACGAGCGAACCGCCGTGCGGCGTATAGGCGCGGATGGCGCCGGGCACGCTCGGCGTCAGGCGCGCCAGCGCCGCGCCTTTGGCGCCGTGGCCGTGCAGCACGTCGGGCGACAGCGGCTTGACCCAGTTCGAGATCGTCCACAGCGCGCCGAAATCGCGCGGACTAAGCTCGCGCGTGATCGGAATGCGCAAAATCCCAAGCGCCAGCCGCGGCGCGAGCTCGGCGAGAATTTTGTCGGCATTGGCGCCGCCGGTCGTTGCATCAACAACAAGTCCGACGCGATGGCCGCGTTCGATCTGGCCGCGCGCGACGTCGATGACGTGGCGGAACAGGCCGCCGAGCGGCGCGCGCAACATGTGGACGATTTTCAGGCTGGTCGGCGCATAGGCCACGCGCTGCGGCGGTGCCGCCGTGTGCGCTGGCGCAACGGCGGCCGGCGCAAACGCGTCCAGGCCGAATTTCGCGTTGAGTGGCCGCAGATCGCCCATGACGCTATCGCCCATGATGCTGATGGCCTGTCGTGGTCGGCTGACGCCCGATCGGTCAGATCGGTAAATTTGCCGGCAAAAGCATAACCGGATGTAGGAACACCGGAGGTTAATAAAGTCTCACTTCCGCAGCGCGCGGCGAACTTAACCGGATGGCAACCTTAATAGAGTGTAATCGACGCATGCCTATGCCGTCCTTTGGTAGATTAGTTCGTAGGAGTGCGTTGATGAGCGTGGCGTCAACCCCGACGAGTTCGTGCGCCTGCCAGTGTAGCGTCCAGCAGTGGCGTGTCGGATGCGGATCTCGATCTTCCGGCGCTGGGGTCGGCGCTGTGGCGCAAGCGCTGGCGCATCATCATTCCGACATTGCTCGCGGCGCTCGCCGCCTACGTCACCGTCCAGCTCATCACCCCCAAATACTTCTCCGAGGCGCGCGTCTTCATCGAGGGACGCGACAACGTCTATCTGCGCCCCGACGCCGACAAGATCACGACCGACCCGACGGTCGACGCCGAAGCCGTGGCGAGCCAAGCGCAGATCATCCTGTCGCGCGACCTCGCGCTCGAAGTGATCAAGAAGCTCAATCTCGGCGCGCTGCCCGAATTCGATTCGACGCTCGCCGGCGTGTCGCCGCTGAAATCCTTGCTCGGCCTCGTGGGTCTCGCCAAGGATCCGCTGACCATGACGCACGAGGAACGCGTGCTGAACGCGTACTACGATCGGCTTACCGTGTCGCCGCTCGAGAAGTCGCGCGTCATCAATATCGATTTCCTCTCCGAGAATCCCGAGCTTGCGGCGCGCGTCGCCAATGCCATCGCCGACGCCTATCTGGTGCGGCAGCGCCAGGCCGCGCAGGAGCAGGCGCAGAGCGCGGGCCAGTGGCTCGCCGGCCAGATCGAGACCATGCGGCAGAAGGTCGAGGCGGCGGAGGCCAAAGTCGAGGACTTCCGCGCCAAGTCCAATCTCCTCGTCGGGCTCAACAACACGACGCTGTCGGCGCAGACGCTCGGCGACGTCAATGCGCAGCTTGCGGCTGCGCGCGCGGCGAAGACCGATGCCGAGGCCAAGGCCAAGCTGATCCGCGACATGCTCAAATCCGGCCAGCCGATCGAGTTGTCCGACTTCCTCAATTCGGAGCTGATCCGCCGCCTCACCGAGCAGCGCATCACCTTGCGCGCGCAGCTTGCCGAGCAGTCGTCGACGCTCCTCGACAATCACCCGCGCATCAAGGAATTGCGGGCGCAGATCGCCGACCTCGAGAATCAGATCAGAGGCGAAGCGGAGAAGATCGCGCGCTCGTTCGAGAACGACGCCAAGCTCGCCGACGCGCGGCTGCAGTCGCAGGCGGCGACGCTCGATCAACTCAAGAACCAGGCCGCGTCCACCAACGGCCAGGACGTGCAGTTGCGCGCCCTCGAGCGCGACGCCAAATCGCAGCGCGATCTTCTGGAATCCTATCTTGCCAAATACCGCGAGGCGACCTCGCACGATACGATCAATTCGACGCCGGCCGACGCCCGCATCATTTCGCGCGCCACGGTGTCGAATGTGCCGGCCTATCCGAAGAAGCTGCCGACCATCCTGATCGCGACTTTCGCCATGCTGGTGATGAGCTCGGGTCTGGTCATCACCCAGGAGATTCTTTCGGCCCCCGGCGGCTTCGTACCGCTGCGCCGGGAGCCTGCGCTGGTCGCGGAAGAGGAGGCGGTGCCGGCGGCGCGGGTGAACGCGATCGTCGGCGCGCGCCGCAGTGAGCCGCAACGCAGTACGGCCGAAATCCCGATCGGCGCCGTCGTCGATGCGGCTTACGATCTGCACCGCTTGGGCGTGCGCCGCATCGCCGTGTTCGGCGCCGGCATGAACGCCAGCCAGACCGCGATCAAGCTCGCGCGCGCTTTGGCCGAAGAGTCGCGCGTCGTCCTGGTCGGCGTCGCGTCGGGCGAAACCGCGATCCGGGCGATCTCCAACGAGCCGTCGGCCGACGGTCTCGCCGAACTCGCCCACGGCCTGGCGTCGTTCCGCGACATCATCACCAAGGACCGGCTGTCGCCGCTGCACCTGATTGCGCCGGGGCACGCCTCGACCGACCGGCTGCAGATTTTCTCCGCGCGCGGCATCGTCACCGGCTTCGACGCCTTGGCGCAGAGCTACGATCACCTTGTGGTCGATGCCGGCGCGGTTACGGGCGCAGGGATCGATCGCATCGCCGAGATCGCCCCGCATGCGGTGCTGGTCGCCGATACGGCGGCGAGCGCAGCCGCGGCGCGCGACCGGCTTTCGGCCGGCGGCATTGTCGACGTGACCACGCTTGTCGGCACGCGCGGCGGTCTCGCCGAAACCGCCGAGGCCGCGTAAAGACTGCGCCGGCGCGCCGGTCGACTGCGCCGGTTGACGCCGTTCTTGCTCTGGCAAAAGATTATCAACGCGGACATGCGATAGTTTCGAGCATGATCCGGCGAGGCGGCATCCGTGGGTAGCCTAAAACAGACGATCATCCGCGGCGGCTTGGAGTCGCTCTATTTCACCGGCGCGCATCGTGCGCTGCGGCCGTTCTTCGGCGGCGTCGGTGCGATCCTGACCTTGCATCATGTGCGCCCGCGGCGGCCGGGTCGGTTCCAGCCCAATCATCTCCTCGAAGTCACCCCGACCTTCCTCACACGCGTGGTGCGGGATCTGCGCCGCTCCGGCGTCGATCTGGTCAGCCTCGACGAATTGCATCGCCGCATGACCGAAGGCGACTTCGCGCGCCGCTTCGTCTGCCTGACCTTCGACGACGGCTATCGCGACACGCTGCAATGGGCCTACCCGATCCTCAAAGAGGCCGGCGTGCCGTTCGCTGTCTATGTGCCGACGAGCTTTCCCGACCGGCTCGGCGAATTGTGGTGGCTGGTGCTCGAAGCCGTCATCCAGCGCAACGACCGCATCGGGCTTGTGATCGACGGCCGCGACCGCAAATTCGATTGCCGGACCGTGCCGGAAAAGCGCGCGCTCTATGACGAGATTTATTGGTGGCTGCGGGCGCGGCCGACCGAAGCCGAGATGCGCACCACCATTCGCAACCTCGCGGCCTTCTATCACGTCGATGTCGCCGCGTTCTGCGACGAATTATGCATGACCTGGGTCGAGCTGGCGCAGCTTGCCGCCGATCCGCTCGTCACCATCGGCGCGCACACCGTCAATCATCCGATGCTGGCGAAACTGACCAAAGAGGCCGTGCGCTCGGAAATGGATCTGAGCCGTTCGGTGATCGAGGCGGCGCTGTCGCTGCGCCCGGAACATCTGTCTTATCCTTACGGCGATCGCACTTCGGTCGGTCCACGCGAATTTGAGGTCGCAGCCGAGCTTGGCTTCAAGACCGCGGTCACCACGCGGCCCGGCGTGCTGTTCGCCGAGCATGGCCAGCACCTGACGGCGCTGCCGCGGATTTCGCTCAACGGCGACTATCAGCGCATGCGCTATGTGCGCGTGCTGTTGTCGGGCAGCGCGACGGCGATGTGGAACGGCTTTCGCCGCGTCGAGGCGGCCTGATCTACGGACTGCGCCTATCCGGTCGGCCCATCCACGACACGATCGGCATCGCCGGCAAGACCCAGCCCAATCCGGCAATCACGTAATAGGCGACCGAGAGCACAGGGCTGTCATGGATCGCGGGCGACTGGGCGAACGCCATTGCCGCCAGCGCCCAGACAACGACCAGCACGAGCAGCGCCACGGTCCCCAACAATTTGCGCAGGCGGATCGGCATGGCGGAACACCCGGGGCGGCATAAGGTTGGTTGCGAGGGCAGGTTGCGAGGGCAGGGCGCAGCACTATATGGTCCGCCCGCCCGCGACAAGTGACCGTCATGACCGCCCAAATTTCTGACCGCCATATCTCCGACCAGCATACGCGCGCGATCCGGCTGTGGCTTTACGTCGTGGCCGCGATGGTGCTGGCCATCGTGCTCGTCGGCGGCGCGACGCGGCTCACGGAGTCCGGACTATCGATCACGGAATGGAAGCCCGTGATGGGCGTGCTGCCGCCGCTCGGCGACGCGCAATGGCAGAGCGAGTTCGAAAAGTATCAGGCCATTCCACAATACCGCGAGCTCAACAACGGCATGAGCCTCGATGCGTTCAAGACCATCTATTGGTGGGAATGGACGCATCGCTTGATCGCGCGCAGCATCGGCGTGGTGTTCCTGCTGCCGTTCCTGTGGTTCTGGTGGCACGGCTCGATCGGCCCCGGATTGCGCAACCGGCTGTGGCTGATCTTCGGCCTCGGCGCGCTGCAAGGCGCGGTCGGCTGGTGGATGGTGGCGTCGGGCCTCGCCGACCGCATCGAAGTCTCGCAATATCGTCTGGCGACGCATCTTCTGCTGGCGTGCCTGATCTATGTCGCCTTGCTGTGGACGGCGCTGCGCTGGGATCGGCGGCCGCAAGAACACGTGATCGAGCCCGTGCCGGCGCGCATTCGCATCGGCGCGATCGCGCTTCTCGCCTTAGTGCTGGTGCAAATCTATCTCGGCGCCATCGTCGCCGGCCTGCGCGCCGGCCACATCTTCAACACCTGGCCGCTGATCGACGGCGCGCTGGTGCCCGATTTCGGCGCGGCTGTTTTTCAACACGCCGCTATGGCGGAATTTCTTCGAGAACACGCTGACCGCGCAGTTCGATCACCGCATGCTGGCTTACGCGATCTGGGTCGTCGCGCTTCTGCACGCTTTCGGCGCGGCGCGTTCGATGAAACACGGGCCGGCAGTTCTCGGCGCAATTCTGCTCGCGGTAGCGGTGACATTACAAGCGGCGCTCGGCATCTGGACGCTGCTGATGGTCGCGCCGCTGTCGCTGGCGCTGCTGCATCAGGCCATGGCTATGGTGGTGCTGACGATCGCGACGGTGCACGCGGCGTCCGTCGCGGAGGGCGCGCCGCAGGGCCTGACATCGCCTGCGAAGTCGGACGATGCAGTCATTCGCGATGCGGCTAGAGTCGCACACTAAGCCGTTTCCTCATAAACCCGCCTCAACGTCCGTTTCGCTCCGATATCGATCAAATTCCGGAGGGCAGCGATATGACGCGATGGGCCATAAGCAGATACCCCACGCTGTGGCGCTGACCTGTCGGTGGGAGCGTGATATTGTTCGCACATTGCAGCAGACTTAATCGCGAGTGCTGGGCAAATGGCTATTGGTGTCGGAAGACGGCAATTCATATTGGCGCTCGGTGGTGCTGCTGTTGCAGGGCCACGTGCGGCATGCGCCCAGCGAGGTGCGGTGCCGGTCATAGGGTTCCTTGGCCTTCTCACTCCAGAGGCGTTCACGTTACCTGCAAGCGGGTATATCCAAGGCTTGAGCCAAGCGGGTTATGTCGACGGCCAGAACATGAAGATCGAATATCGATGGGCGCACGGACAATTCGATCAGTTGCCGGCGCTTGCGGCCGACCTCGTTCGGCAACAAGTGAGCGTTGTCGCCGCTCTCGGCACACCTGCCTCCGCTGTCGCCGCGAAGTCCGCAACCGCAAACATACCCATCGTATTCGTCACTGGTGACGACCCAGTGCGTATAGGACTTGTCGACAGCCTCAGCCGACCTGGCGGCAATGTAACTGGCGTGTACATGCTGACAGACGAACTCGAACCGAAGCGCCTTGAGCTTATCCACGAACTGGCGCCCAACGCCTCGGCGATCGGCCTCATCGTCGATCCAAAGTCGCCGGATACCGCGGTTCAAATCAAGGAGCTATCCGCGGCGGCGAGGGCGCTTGGCCTCCAAATCAAGGCGTTCAATGTGAGCAGCGAAGGCGAGATCGATACGGCATTCGCCGCCATGGCCAATCAACGCGTTGGGGCTGTCCTCGTCTCTTCGTCGCCCTCCTACCTCCCGCAGCGTCAGAAGTTTGTGGCGCTTGCCGCAAGCCATGCTCTGCCCGCCGTCTACTTCTTTCGACCTTTTGCCGATGACGGAGGCCTGATGAGCTACGGCACAAGCTTGCCCGATGCGTATCGTCAAGCCGGCCTATATACTGCGCGCATTCTCAATGGCGAAAAGCCGTCTGATCTGCCGATCCAGCAGTCGGTCAAGATCGAACTCGTCATCAACATGAAAACCGCGAAGGCGCTTGGCCTCACTGTGCCGATTCCGCTGCTCGGCCGCGCCGACGAGGTGATTGAATAACGGCATGTTGAATACAAACGCGCCAACTCATGTCGCTGATTAGGTCATTCACGACCGGCCCGAACCGGCGGCGGGTTTGGCCATGTCCGTTGTGCTCCGAAAGCGGCAGTGAAATCACGGCAATGGCGTGAAGCGCCTCTACTCCGCCAGCGCCTGCTCCAAATCGGCGATGATGTCGTCCTTGTCCTCGATGCCGATCGACAACCGCACCACGTCCGGCCCGGCGCCGGCCTGCACCTTCTGCGCATCGCTGAGCTGGCGGTGCGTGGTCGAGGCCGGATGAATGATCAGCGAGCGCGTGTCGCCGATATTGGCGAGATGCGAGAACAGCTTCACATTGGAGACGAGTTTGACGCCGGCGTCGTAGCCGCCCTTCAGCCCGAAGGTGAAGACCGCGCCGGAGCCTTTCGGGCAATATTTCTTGGCGAGATTGTGATAGCGGTCGCCCGCCAATCCCGGATAGCTGACCCAGGCGACGCTCGGATGCGCCGCGATCCATTCCGCGACCGCGAGCGCATTGTCGCAATGCCGCTGCATGCGCAGCGGCAGCGTTTCGATGCCGGTGATGAACAGAAACGAGTTGAACGGCGACAGTGCCGCGCCGATATCGCGCAACGCCAGCACGCGGGCGGCGATAGCGAAGGCGAAATTGCCGAACGTCTCGTGCAGCACGATGCCGTGATATTCCGGCCGCGGCTCGCACAGCATCGGATAGCGCCGCTCGCGCGACCAGTTGAAGGTGCCGCCGTCGACGATCAGGCCGCCGATCGAATTGCCGTGGCCGCCCAAAAATTTGGTCAGCGAATGCACGACAATATCGGCGCCGTGGTCGATCGGCTTGCAGAGGTAGGGCGTCGCCAGCGTGTTGTCGACGATATAGGGCACGCCCGCGCGCTTGGCGATTTGCGCCACCGCTTCCATGTCGGTGATGACGCCGCCCGGATTGGCGATCGACTCGGTGAAGATCGCCTTGGTCTTCGGTGAGATCGCACGCTCGAACGAGGACAGGTCGTCGGGATCGGCCCAAATTACGTTCCAGCCGAAATTCTTGAACGCGTGATTGAACTGGTTGATCGAGCCGCCATAGAGCTTTTTTGACGCGACGAATTCGTCGCCCGGCTGCATCAGGCAATGAAACGTCAGAACCTGCGCGGCGTGGCCGGAGGCCACCGCAAGTCCTGCGGTGCCGCCTTCGAGAGCTGCGACCCGCTCTTCCAGCACGGCGGTCGTCGGATTGCCGATCCGCGTATAGATGTTGCCGAATGTCTGCAGGCCGAATAGGGAAGCTGCGTGATCGACGCTTTCAAAGACATAGGACGTCGTCTGATAAATCGGCGTCGCGCGCGCGCCGGTGGTCGGATCGGGCTGCGCGCCGGCATGAACGGCAAGTGTGGAAAATCCCGGAATGCGTTCGGTCATAGCTATTCCCTCTTGGGTCCTGCCTTTTGGTCTCGCCTTTTAGGCCAATGTTCATTGAGAAAAACCGACCATGCCGGTTTACGGCCGAAGCAGTCAAGGCGCGCAAAGTCCGATGTGTTAACGGGCGCAAGGGCAAACACCCACGCTGCCGGGCGCGGCTATGGCGGAAATTTATGCTCGCTCAGGCCGCCGGGCCGGCGGCAAGCTCAGCGAAAGTGCAGACTCACCTAAAGCGTTTCAGCGCGGTGCGGCAGGCCGGAGAGACGCGGCTGCGATTGGCCATCAAACAATGCGCGACGCGGTCGCGGTCCGGAATGTATTGGCCGCAGACAGTCATGGCGTCATTCATGCACGCATAATGATCGTCCTGGGCGTGCACCGGAACAGCGCCAAGTTGAGACACCAGGCAGAGGAGGGCGAGAATGGCTGCATTGCGGAACGTCATGGGCCTTTTCCAATCTCCGGCGAGTGACATGCTGTCTGAAGTGAGATGCTGACGGGCGGGAGGAACGAGTGACCGCGGCGGGCGCGAAACATTCCGACTCAAGATCACATCAGTGTCCGCCTTCCTCGCGTTGCACGCGATCGGCGGCTTCTGTCGTTCCGCCCGGCGCACTGCTGCGGTTGAGCGACATGCGCTGGATGCCGCCGACTGCGACGCGCTTCGAACTGAGCGTGCGGGTATTCACGCCCATCCAGGCAATCTCTGACGACAGCCGGCCGTATTCGATCTTGGGGCAGCGGTTCATCACGACTTTCATTCCATTCCTCTCGGCGAGCGCCGCGGCTTCGTCGTTGCGCACGGAGAGCTGCATCCAAATCACCTGCGGCCGCGGCTTCAGCGTAAGCGCTTCCTCGACGATGCCAAGCGCATATTGCGAAGCGCGAAAGATATCGACCATGTCCACCGGCTCGGGAATGTCGGCGAGCCGCGCATAGATGCGCTGGCCGAGCATGATGTGCCCATCGTGCCCCGGATTGACCGGTATCATGGTGTAGCCGCGCTCGAGGAGGTACTTGAAGGCGAAATAGGACGGCCGGTTTTCCTTCTCCGAGGCGCCGACCATGGCAATGGTCTTCACGGTGTTGAGGATGCCGCGGATAGTGGTGTCCGGATAGGAATCGTGGTTCATCGCTGACTTCGGTGTGTCGATCGGGCCACCATAGTCGTCCCGTCCCGCGAGCGAAAGAGCGGCGCGCGGGCGGCATTGCGGTTGCTCGACTTAGACCGATGACCTAGCCTCGCCGCGCCTTAGGACAATTAAGGCAGAGCGTACTGCCGCGCGGACCCACCCTGGAGCGCAACCATTGTGCCGGTCGCTCCGCTAGCCTCCTTCGCACGATGTCAGATTCCGACACTCTCAAGCAGATCCTCGGTCATGCCGCGTATAACACGACGCGGTGGGATCACTTTCGGCAGTTCGAGCTGCAACGGTATTGGGATCATGAACTGGCCAAGCCACGCCATGCCGATCCGAAACGTCTGCTGCGGTACGGGTTCAAGCTCTATTCGCAGTGCGACGAAGACGGGATTATCCAGGAGATATTTCGGCGCGTCGGGGTGACAAACCGCTGTTTCGTCGAATTCGGCGTCGAGGCCGGCACTGAATGCAATACCGCCAAGCTCCTCGTCGAGGGCTGGAACGGACTCTGGATCGAAGGCAACCCGCAACAGGCCCCGCGCATCCGAACGACTTTTGGGCCGCTATTGGGTAACGGCCGTCTCAAACTCGTTGAGGCTTTTGTCGTCGCCGAAAATATCGATGGCTTACTCGAGAAAGGCGGCGTCTCAGGCGAGATCGATCTGCTCAGCATTGACATCGACAATAACGACTACTGGGTTTGGAAAGCCATCAACAGGATCAATCCGCGGGTTGTTGCGATCGAGTATAACGCGGCGCTGCGCCCGCCGATGTCGCTTGTCGTGCCTTATCAACCCGACCGGGCGTGGGACTATTCGACGTCTTATTTCGGCGCAAGCCTTGAAGCCTTTGTGCGGCTCGGGCGCAGCAAGGGATATCGTCTGGTGGGTTGCAACTTTTCCGGCGTGAACGCGTTTTTTGTCCGGGACGATATCGCCAAGGACCACTTTCTGGATCCGGCGACATCCGAAGAACATTATGAGCCGCCGCGCTACTTTTTCATCATGTTAAAGTCCGGCCATACACCGATGCCGGGACACTATCTAACGGTCTGATTTCGCGGATCGAGTTTGTTGCCGAGTTACTATCGATCTTGCCATTTCGGCTCGCGCTTCTCGACAAAGGCGCTGATGCCTTCTTCGGCGTCGCGCGCCAGCATGTTCTCCACCATCACTTCAGAGGCGTATTTGTACGCCTCTGCGAGCGGCATTTCAGCCTGGCGATAGAACGCCGCCTTGCCGGTCTTCACCGTCAGCGTCGATTTGGCGGCGATTTTTTCCGCAAGCGCGAGCGCTTGCGCGTGTTCGCTGCCCGGCGTGACGAGGCGATTGACGAGACCGATCCGCAGCGCATCCTCGGCCGAAATCAGATCGCCGGTGAGCAGCATTTCCATCGCGTGTTTGCGCGACACATTGCGCGTCAGCGCGACCATGGGCGTCGAACAGAACAGACCGATATTGACGCCGGGTGTCGCGAACTTGGCGGACTGCGAAGCAACCGCAAGATCGCAACTCGCGACCAGCTGACAACCGGCCGCCGTTGCGG
This sequence comes from uncultured Alphaproteobacteria bacterium, assembly GCA_963761185.1. Lineage (GTDB taxonomy): Bacteria > Pseudomonadota > Alphaproteobacteria > Rhizobiales > Xanthobacteraceae > BOG-931. Next base: position 7,470 of record CAVXFY010000007.1, on the reverse strand, counting down.
TTGAGTGAACGGCGGCGATCACAGGCTGCGGTAGCGTCACGATCTGCTGCATCACCGAGCTGCACGACGCCATGATGCGCTCGAAATAGGCGCGGCCGCGATCGGCATCGGCGCGGCGCGCGGTGATCTCTTTTAGATCATGACCGGCGCAGAAGGCGGGACCGTTGGCGGCCAGAATGACCACGCGCACCGCGCGCTCTTGCGCGATCCCGGTCAGCGCCTCGCCGAGCGCTTCGAGCAGCGCCGCCGACAGGCTGTTTCGGGCCTGCGGCCGATTCAGCGTCAGGATCGCGACGCCGCCTTCGTCCTCGCGCAACAGGATCGGCGGCGACGCGTCGGTTGCAAGTTTTGTCGCGGCGGCTTGAGCGCTCATTGGCATATCCGGCTTTTTGGGCCTGTTGCGCATGTTGCGCTGACTTTGCGGCCCCACCTGTTCCATTGTATCCGACTATCCGACCTTGGGGGAAACGCCTCAAGCGGACGGGGGAGGGAGAGATGGCCGATAAGATCGCCGCGCCGAAACTGTCGCGTGAGCGGCTGGTCGCGCTTTTGGCGGCCGAATTCCCGGAAGTAACCCACGCCGTCGGCGATTACGAGATCGAGGAGGTCTGGTACGGCGGCTGCCGAGTGCGACGCCGGCATCATGATAGCTCGCTGCGGCCGGGGGGAACCGTGTCCGGCCCCATCATGATGGCGTTGGCCGATTTCACCATGTATCTGGCCGTGCTCTCCGCGATCGGCTGGGTTCCGCTCGCCGTCACCACCAATCTCAGCATCAATTTCGTGAAAAAGCCCGGCGCGCGCGACCTTCTCGCCGAGGCGCGATTATTCAAGCTCGGCAAACGGCTTGCGGTCGGCGAGGTCGGTTTGCGCTCCGACGGCGACGACGACCTTGTCGCCCATGTCACCTCCACCTACTCGATCCCCGCTGAGCGCGTTTAGAGGTATTTTTATACCTTTACCTCAACCGATTGAGAAATATCTGAAATATGCATCGTTGCGATTGACCGGTGCGCGCGGCGCCGCTACAAGCCTGCCCACGGCGCCGGACTTTGACACACAGATTTGGGCGCACAATCGCAAGACAGATGCCTACAAGACGGATGCGGATATGAAAACCTTTTCTGCCAAACCCGCCGAGGTCGAGAAGAAGTGGGTCATGATCGACGCCGAGGGTCTCGTCGTCGGCCGGCTTGCTTCGCTCGTCGCCCTGCGGCTGCGCGGCAAACACAAGCCGACATTCACGCCCCATGTCGATTGCGGCGACAACGTCATCGTCGTCAATGCCGCCAAAGTGGTGCTGACCGGACGCAAGGTTCAGCAGAAGATCTACTACAAGCACACCGGCTATATCGGCGGCATCAAGGAACGCAGCGCCAAGTCGATCCTCGCCGGCCGCTTTCCCGAGCGCATCGTCGAGAAGGCGGTCGAGCGCATGCTGCCGCGCGGCCCGCTCGGCCGCCAGCAGCTCGCCAATCTGCGGGTCTATCCGCGGGCCGATCATCCGCACACGGCGCAGCAGCCGGAACAGATCGATATTGGCGCCATGAACCGCAAGAATAAGAGGGTCGCCTAATGGCCGAGACCATGCAGACGCTCGAGGATCTGTCCTCGCTGAAATCCGCGGCGCCGGTCGAGGCGCCCAAATATGTCCAGAAACTCGACAAGCAGGGCCGCGCCTATGCCACCGGCAAGCGCAAGGACGCAGTCGCCCGGGTCTGGATCAAGCTCGGCGGCGGCAAGATCACTATCAACGACCGCCCGGTCGAGACTTATTTCGCCCGGCCCGTGCTGCGCATGCTGATCCAGCAGCCGCTCACCGTGTCGAGCCGTCAGGGTCAATACGACGTCGTGTGCACGGTCTCGGGCGGCGGGCTCTCCGGCCAGGCCGGCGCGGTGCGTCACGGCCTGTCGAAAGCGCTGATGCGGCATGAGCCGGAGCTGCGCGGCGTGCTCAAGCGCGGCGGCTTCCTCACCCGCGACTCTCGCGTCGTCGAGCGCAAGAAGTACGGCCGCGCCAAGGCGCGCAGAAGCTTCCAGTTCTCGAAGCGCTAATCGTTATTCCCATTTTGCGAAATGCTCGCCCCGCGGAGATCGACTTCGCGGGGCGATGTTTATGGACTTCGGCAGCGCTTTAGAAAAACGCCAGCGTCCGGATCTCGATGCTTTCGCGCGGTAGCGCGTTCGGCGGCGACGTCGGGTCGGCGAAGGCGGTATGCGCGGTCCAGCGCGCGCGCCCGTCTTTTTCCGAATCGAACACCTTGAAGACATAGGCTTCCTCGCGCCGCATGCGCGGGAACCAGAACCATTTATGCTTCGGATTGAACTTGATCGCGTAAGTCTGCCCGATCCGGCCAGGAGAACGGCGCTCCGAGACGATCATGTCGCTTGGCGACAGCGATTGGGCGTCCGCCATGGCCAGCGGAAAGGTTTCGACCGGATGGCGGATCGGGCGCCACACCTGGATGATGGCGAAGCGGCGCTTGAGCAATTCCTCGGCCTCGTCGGGCAGGATATCGCGCACGCGCTGCGGCGCCGACCATTCGGTATAGTCGTTGTGCACGCGGCTGACGACTTCGCGGATTTGCTTTTGTTCGCGCGTTTCTTTGTCTGCGGTGCGCAGCGTATGGTCGAACACGACGACGCGCTTGGCGCCGCTCTGCGCTTTGATCAGCGCCTCCATTTCCGGATAGTAGACGCGCTTGATCTCGTCTTCGTCGTAGAAATCGGCCACTTTGGTGTCATGCCGCAGGAAGCGGAAGCCGTTGCGGTCCAACACGAAATAATCGGCGTGGGGGCGGCCGTTGTGGATCTGGACTCGGCGCGGATCAGGCGTGCCGCCTGAACGCGTGTCGCTGCCGCCGGGCGCGGCCACGATGGTGAAGACCTTGGTGCCGTCGTCGACAATGTAATTGAGCGTCGCCTCGATCGTATCGGGAGCGGCCGTATCGGGCGTAGCGTCAAGTTCTGCGAGTTGCGCCATCGGATCCTCCTGTCCTTGCCAATAATGTAGGCGCAGCAGGCGCACAGCGGAAGGGAGCAGTCTGTTCCGGAAATTCCATGCTGCGCGGCGACCCGCGGGTAAAATTCAGTTTCCCCGATTTACCCTTCTGCAATTGTATTCGTGCCTTTACCTCGGCGGTAACGCGAATGGAACGCTCGGCGAACTAGTTTGCCGCTCTGTCAGTCCCCGGTTAGCGCGCATGCATCTCGATCTGCAAACCATCTCAGTGGTGACGGTGTTCATTGCGGCGCTTCTTGGCGCGTTCCTGGTTTTTGCCGGTCTGCAGAGCCGCAACGTTCGCGCGCCGATCTGGTGGGGTTGCGCCCACATCGTCAATGCATGCGGCTTCGCCTTGCTGACCTCACGCGATGCTGCCCCCGGATTTGTCACGATCGATATCGCCAACGCTTTGGTGTTGCTCGGCTATGGCCTGACCTGGACGGGCGCGCGCGTCTTCGACGGAAGGCCCATTCGTCCCTCACTCGTGCTGCTGGCGCCGCTGACGTGGATGCTGCTGTGCCGGATTTCAGCCTTCGCCGACAGTCCCGGCGCGAGAATCATCTTTGCCTCCACCGTTCTGGCATTGCTCGCTTTGCTGGCGGCGAAGGAATTTTGGCGGGGGCGCGACGAGCCGTTGATGTCGCGCTGGCCTCTGGTCGTCGTCCTGCTAGCGCATGCGGCGATCTTGCTGATGCGGGTGCCGGCGGTCTTGTTCAGTCCGAGCTTCCGCGACCAGTTCGCATTCAGCAATCTGTCATTCACGGTGCTGGCCTTCGCCACTTTGCTGTTCACCGTCATCGTCGCCTTCCTGCAACTCAACCTGACCAAGGAACGCAGCGAGCTCAAGCACAAGATCAACTCGCTGGTCGATCCGCTGAGCGGCGTCGCCAACCGCCGCGCTTTCCTCGACAGCGCGTCGAGCCTGCTCGGGCGCTACGAGCCGGGTCACGAGCCGTTCGCCATGCTGCTATTCGATCTCGATCATTTTAAGCAAATCAACGACCGCCTCGGCCATTCCGCGGGCGATGCCGTGTTGCAGGTCTTTGCCGGCACGGCGACCTCGACGCTCGGCGCCGACGTGCTGTTCGCGCGCATCGGCGGCGAAGAATTTGCCGCGTGCATGCCGGTCGGCGACATGGACGAGGCTTATGCCATCGCCGAGCGGGTTCGGCGCAATTTCGCCGCGACGGCGGCTCGGTTTGGCAACGGACAATTGTCGCCGAGCGTCAGCGCCGGCGTGGCGCTCGGGCGGGAGACCGAATGACGGTCGGCGCCTTGCTGTCGATCGCCGATCGGGCGCTGTATCGAGCCAAGGAGCAGGGCCGCAACCGCGTCGAGGCGGAAATGGCGGCTTGCGACACGTCCGGTACGGTATCCGGCGTGCCGTCGATTGTTCCGATTATTGGAACCGGCCGCTCGGCATCCGGCGCGCATCAAAGCGGCCGGAGCTGGCGTAAGGCCTTGTGAACTCCTTGTTTCCAGAACCAGGCAAATCTGGACTTAATTTTCTCTAATCCAATTTTCCCATTCTTTTCGCAAATCCTTTCGTGAAAACCTGCGCGACCTACGACACTCCTGGCAAATCCTGAAAGGCAAACGCTCAGCGCTGCGGCCCCGAACCATGATAGGCAATTGTCCTTAAGTGGTGAGGAGCATCACGTATGTTTGCGCGGCTTGCGGAAGCCTCGACGTCACTCGATGTCGGCACGCTGATTGTGACAGCGAGCTGTGTGACGGCGCTTCTGGGGCTGTTCCTGCTTTTTGCGTGGGTGCAGGACCGCGTCGCGGCGCTCGCCTGGTGGGGCATTGCCTATCTCATCGGCGGCTTCTCGGGCGTGCTGTGGCGTCTGGACGATATCGTGCAGTTACGGCTGCTCTCCGGTCTCGCCGACGTTCTTTTGTTCATCGCGCTCGGCATGATCTGGACCGCCGCGCGGGTCTTTCATGGCCGGCAAGTGCGCTGGGGCGCCATGTGCTTGGGCGCCGCGGTCTGGACGGCCGTGAGTTTATCGCCGGCAATCCCGCACACGCCGGCGACGCGCATCATGCTCAGTTCGGTGATTGTCGCGACCTACACATTCATGATCGCCGCCGAACTGTGGCGGGAGCGGCGCAAATCGCTGATCCGGCGCTGGCCGACGCTGCTTGTCCCGATGCTGCACGGCGCGATCTTCCTGTTCCCGGTGGCGCTCGCGAGTCTCGGCGTGCGCAGCCTGGCGAGCGGCTGGATCGCCGTTTTCACCATCGAGGTCACGCTCTATGTCGTCGGCGCGGCCTTCATCGTTCTGGTCTTGGCCAAGGACCGCACCGTCAGCCGCTATAAGCGCGCGGCGGAGACCGATCCGCTGACCGGGCTCCTCAATCGCCGCGGCTTTTTCGCTGCCGCCGGCGCATTGATGACGGCCAATCAGAAGCGGCAGAAGCCGGTGAGCGTGCTCGCCTTCGATCTCGACAAGTTCAAGTCGATCAACGACCGGTTCGGCCACAAGATGGGCGATGCCGTCTTGGAAATGTTCTCCAAGTCGGTCCAGAAGACGATGCGCGCCGACGACATCATTGGCCGGCTCGGCGGCGAGGAGTTCGTCGCCGTTATTTCCGGCAAGCTCGCCGATGCCTGTATCGCCGCCGAACGCGTGCGCGCGGCGTTCGAGGCGGCGGCGCTCGCTCCCGACAGCCCGCAAATTCCGGTCACCGTCAGCATCGGCGTCGCCTGCGGCCTGCCGAATGTCGCGATCGACAAGATCATCGAACGCGCCGACGCGGTGCTCTACCGGGCCAAGGAGAACGGCCGAACCGGGTCGAGCCGGACCAGGATATGGTTGTCCCGGATGCGGATGTGACCGGCGCGAATAAGCCCACCGGTCACCCGCCCGCAGTTGCGGCTGCCGCGACCATTAGGGCAGTCCCGGCGCTCGCCGTTCCGATCATGGTGCGGTGACCGTCCGCTCTTTGAAACCGTCGCGAACAAAGAAAGGGCGCCGCTTGGGCGCCCTTTAAGTTATTGCAGGGAGGATGATACGCGTACGCTTACGACGAGTAATACATGTCGAACTCGACCGGATGCGGGGTGTGCTCGAAGCGGATGACTTCGCTCATCTTCAGGTCGATATAGCTGTCGATGAAATCGTCGTCGAACACGCCGCCGGCCTTGAGGAAGCCGCGGTCCTTGTCGAGCTCTTCCAGCGCCTGGCGCAGCGAGCCGCACACCGTCGGGATCTTCTTCAGTTCCGCCGGCGGCAGATCGTAGAGATCCTTGTCGATGGCTTCGCCCGGATCGAGCTTGTTCTTGATGCCGTCGAGGCCGGCCATCAGCATCGCCGCGAAGGCGAGATACGGATTGGCGAGCGGATCGGGGAAACGCACCTCGACGCGCTTGGCCTTCGGGTTGGTCGTGTAGGGGATGCGGCACGACGCCGAGCGGTTGCGCGCCGAATAGGCGAGCAGCACCGGCGCCTCGAAGCCCGGAACCAGCCGCTTGTAGGAGTTCGTCGTCGGGTTGGTGAAGGCGTTGATCGCCTTGGCGTGCTTGATGATGCCGGCGATGTAGGACAGGCAGGTTTCCGACAGGTCGGCATATTTGTTGCCGGCGAAAACCGGCTTGCCGCCCTTCCAGATCGACTGGTGGCAGTGCATGCCCGAGCCGTTGTCGCCGTAGACCGGCTTCGGCATGAAGGTCGCGGTCTTGCCGTAGACCTGCGCGACCTGCTGGATGCAATATTTGTAGATGATCAGCCGGTCGGCCATGACGTCGAGCGGCGAGAATTTCAGGCCGAGCTCGTGCTGGGCGGAGGCCACTTCGTGGTGGTGCTTCTCGACGACGCAGCCCATGCGGGCCATGGCGGCGAGCATTTCCGAGCGCATGTCCTGCGCGGAATCCTGCGGCGGCACCGGGAAGTAGCCCTTCTTGGTGCCGATGCGGTGGCCGAGATTGCCGCCTTCGTAGTCGGTGTCGGAATTGGACGGGAATTCGATGGAGTCGAGCTTGAAGCCGGTATTGTAGGGATCGGCCTTGTACTTGACGTCGTCGAACACGAAGAACTCGGCTTCCGGACCGAAGAAGACGGTGTCGCCGACGCCCGAGGACTTGACCATGCCTTCGGCCTTCTTGGCGATGCCGCGCGGATCGCGATTATAGGGCTCGCCGGTGGTCGGCTCGAGCACGTCGCAGATCAGCGACATCGTGGTCTCGGCGAAGAACGGATCGATGCAGGCGGAGGCGGGATCCGGCATCAGGCACATGTCGGATTTGTTGATCGCCTTCCAGCCGGCGATCGAGGAGCCATCGAACATCATGCCTTCGGCAAATGTCTCTTCCTCGATCATCGTCACGTCGAACGTGACGTGCTGCCACTTGCCGCGCGGATCGGTGAATCGGAAATCGACGTATTTCACGTCGTTGTCCTTGATCGTCTTCATGACATTCTTTGGTGTCGTCATGGAATGCGTACCCTTTGTGGTGCTGTTTA
>CAVXFY010000006.1:0-256424 GCA_963761185.1 uncultured Alphaproteobacteria bacterium | reverse complement strand
CACCGTCGCGGTGCACAGCGACCTGACTCCCGGATGGCGTACCGACGGAGGTAGCCTGCGGTGACCGTGTGATGCTTTCTGGGAACCGTCCCGCTCATACCAGCGAGGGTACCGCCGGATGGCGGTCGGACCCTGCTGGCTGCCCCAGTAACAAGCGTGTCTGTTGCGACCGAGGCGGCCAGGCGTTCCTATCAACCCTGAGCGGCGTGACTGGCGATCGCTCTCGAGGATGCGCCCGCAAGTCAGACGGCGCTACGTCAACGGTGTACTGTCGGGTGGCTCACCTATCTTCTTGTTCAATGGCAGCCACAAAGGTTTGAAACTCAAGCCGTTGTTTTGCTGAGTGATCTCGCAGGTGGCGAACCTGGCCCTCACAGCTGTGGATCGTCTGTGTCAGGGTCTGCTTGTTGTTCTGGGGTCAGCTTCAAATAGGTCGAAGGCCACTCCATTATCGAGCCGATCCGTCTTCGCGAACGCGCCGGGGATACCGCGAAAGATATTCACGACACTGTGAAGCTCGGCTTGCCCGGCGCCGCCGATGTGAAGCTCTAAACACACTCGGTAGCCATACGTACCGGACTGTTCATCCGTCTGGACAGCGACGGAGTGGAAGGGGACCAATCGCTTCGAGCGGCAAAGACAATGTCACGAAAAGCCGTCTCAGCAGCCAGGCGTTGCAGCTCACGTTGCTCGGCGTCGGCATGTCGCTGGATGTGACGTTCATATGCCACATCAACGGCTCGACGCACGACGCTAGCGACGACCTTCGGATCGTGTCCCAGGTCGATCCACAGCATAAAGATCCCTGACGTGTACCAGACTGCGTTTGCGAACGCATTATCGAGGCCTGCTTCTGCGGCGGTATCCGCTAGGGCCTTTCCAAGAACGAGCGCCCACTGGCCGCGGCCGTTGTCAGGAACATTGGCCAGCTGTACCTGCATGACGCATTTTGTCCCGGCGGCCAGGGACTTCTTCCGAAAAGCTGACCTCTTTGATCCACAGGAGCGGCGTGCGTCCCTGCCCGATTATCGGTGGTTGGATGCTGTCGCGATGCGCTTCCCAGTGATCAACGGGATAGCCCAGGTTGAATATCTCCCAGCGCACGATCCAGCTCGTTGCGAACAGCAGCGCTCGGCGGGCTTCCTCGGGCGGAGGCATCCACCCCGTGTCCTCTTGTTCTTCGCGAGCATGTTCTAGCCAGATGTACTCGCTGGCGTCGTTGGCGAACATCTGGACCTCAAGGAAGTCATCGAGGGCCTGTAGGTCGGTACGGACAGCTGCGGTGGGATCGGCCCCGAGTAGCGTGCCTTCCCGCGCCAGGGCGAACTGCGTGCGCCTGCGTTGTGGCCGCCACCATTCTCGCGCTTGGCGGAACGCGGCGATGGCGAGGGTGAACGCAACGAGTGGGTCTTCGATGAGAGCCCCTCGCTGCGATGCAGCAGGTCACGTAGCGTCGAGTCTCTGACGGCATCGGCCAAGACGATGTCGTCGAGCGAGCGGTCAAACGCGGCGATGCAAAGACTGTCGATGAATGCCCAAGCAGCGTCGCTCCAGCCGGGCAGTTGCGTGAGGTCCGGAACCACGCTGGCGTGTTGGGCCTCGTTGCGAGCGCGATGCAGTTGGTCAACTGCGCCCCATCCCCGTACCTGCAGGAGACGCCATCCAACCGTTCCTTCGCGGCAGAGTACATGTCGTTCAGCTTCGGCCGATCGGTCTTGAACGTCACGCCCGTCTTGCGAGCGGCCAACCACAACGCGTACTCGCAAACCCCATCCAGCGCGATCAATGCGAGATGGCGACCCGCTTCGGACGTGTCCTCGGTCCGACGGCGGGCGTCCTCAGCAAGCATCCGCAGGCGAACCAGCGCAGACACCGTCGGCAAGTCGAGCACAGGCTCATCAGGCATACCATGGATCTTGCTCGGTGCTCCGGTCGTCATCGGTATATGCGCTCGCAAGGGTATCCTCGCAGGACGTGGAACCGGCTCAAGCGATCAACAACATCGAGGTGGTCCTGCGTCATTTGATCGCTCAGCTTTTGGCTGCGGAGTTTGGTGCTGAGTGGATCGCACAGTGCGGTACCGCCGAGAGGATTCAGAAATGGCGAGAGCGTCGGGGGGAGGAGGCGAAGAAGCGTGACGGCACCGTGGTTGAGCAACGCCTGATCTACTTCGCGGACTTCACCGACCTGTCTCCCATAATCAAGAAGCACTGGGACCTCTTCTTCCAGCCCTGCCTTGGAGACAAGAAGACATTCGAGACCTACATGGGGCGTTTGGAAGACTTCCGCAATGCCCCTATGCACTCCCGTGCGCTCGTAGACTTCGAGCAGAGGCTGATCCAAGGCATGACGGGTGAGATAAGGAACAAGGTGACACTCTTTCAGACTGAGGCCAACGCGGCGGACCGCCACTTCCCACGAATCGAGTTCGTACGCGACTCGTTCGGCCGGACGGCGAACAGTGGCATCGTCCCTCCAGACATCACAGTGCCCGCCTCTGGCGACGAGGTTATCTTCGAGTGCTCCGGATGGGACCCGGAGGACCGCCCTCTCAAATGGGCATGGAACGTGCTTGGCTCGCAAGACACCGCTGAAGAGGAGGGGGCGACGTGCCGCATCACTTGGCGTGTGACCGAGGGACACATTGGGGAGGGGACCTTCGTACACTTCCGCCTACAAGATCGGCGACCGTCCCTGGCATCGCTCAGCGACCGGCGACGACGGTGACGTGTCCGTCCGGTACCGCATCCTACCGCGCTGAAGTCCTGGGTCATGAACGCACTCACGTGACGCGTGCGGTAACGCCGGCGTTGAACGGTGGCTAAACCGTGCTGTCGCGCTTCGTGGAGCTCAAGCGATAGCGCGGTCAACTGGGCTATGTGAACGCCGACGGCCACTCGTCGGCGCTGATCGTGTCGTCCTCCTCGTGGTACTCCACCGCTCGGTTGGTCATCCACGTTCCGCCGGCGGCATGTCGGCCTTGGCGCTGTGAGGGCCTCGATGTGGTCGAGGACCGCCTCCAGCATCGGCGGCTCGTCTGCGCGGCCGCGCTGCGGCAGGACGATTAGGCCCGAGTGCAGGCCGGCACGCATGGTCAGGGCGCGGAAATCGACGGTCGTTATTGGTGACAAGCACCCACTCCTCTTGGGAGATCACCGCGTAGAGCACCGGGTCCTTGGCGCGCAGCAGGGCGCGGTACTCGTTGCAGGTCGCCTCAAAACGCCGCTGGGCGAAACCGACGAGCGCGGGCGTAAGACACTCGTCGATCCACAGCTTCACGCGGCTTGCACGTGGGGGCGCAGCTCATTCACCGGGGTGCGCTCGCCGGTAGCCCACGGACGCGCTGGGCGGCCCTGGCGCGGGTTGGCCTTCGCCCACAGCGGAGCCAGCTCGAAGGACTCCTCGGGGAGATGTGCGTAGTCCTCGCGCAGGACCTCCCGCGTCTCGCCGAGCTCGATCAGCCTGGCGATGCTGCGGACCGGCACGCGTGTTTCTGTGATCACCGGCTCGCCGCCGCACACTTCCGGGTTGACTTCGACCAGCCGCTCGCGCAACTGCACGTAGCGCTCGGCGAGCCTGACGGCCTCCGCGACCTCCGGGCTCATGCGCACGATCAGCGCGCCGTCGAGCGCAAGCTCCGTGTTCACCTCGGGACCGCCACGAGCCCACGCGACGATGCGCCGCTTCACGGCAACCGGCAACACGACCCGTGTCTGGGCGAGCAGGGCTAGCGCCCCGACATCCTCCGGCGCAAGCAGCATCCGGCCTTTGCGGCGTTTTGTCAGCAGCACCTTCTGCTCGATCGCCTTGTTGACCGTGCCCAGCGTCGTGCCGCTCAGCTCAGCGGCCTCCCGGCGCGTGATCAGCGGCATGGCTCGTGATAACTCGTTGCTCACGAGGAAGAACTTTAGCACGATGGCGTACGAGCGGAGCTGTTGTTGCCGCTTGCCCCCTGGGCTCGGGACTGTGGTGCGTTTCGCGGGCGGGGCTTTTGCTGCCCCGAACGACCGTGCTCGGTGGCAGGCCGTGGGCTCTGCCCGTCTGGTCAAGCGCGGCGGCACCGCGGTCCCCGACTAGACGGCTCCGCACTCGATGCGATCCCGGGACGGGTCCCAGGGCGCTCCGAGCGCGGACGAGCTTGATATCGGCGGTCGTCAGCTAGACCCTGGTCCTGCACCCCCTCCCTACTCCGCTTGCATCTGGCGCTCTGGACATCCGGGGCCTGGTTCGGCCGCATGACGGTGTCTTGAAGAGAACCTTTGGGCCGGTACTGCGCCTCACTGATTTTTACCTGATTTAGGCGGCAGTTGTCAAGTAGACAGTTGTCTGCACGGCCGGGGCGGCGTCGCCGCCCATCCGTGGGCTAAGCGGAAACGATCTAAACGCGGTAAGGGTGAGGCCTGGCGCCCCCTCCGTGTCGTCGCTCGAGCGGATCGGGCCCGATCGGCGGATCAGCGGGGAATCGACCTGTTGCCGGTAAATCGCCGATCGCCGAAGGGCGGTGCGATTTACGGAAATCGGCGATTCGGTGGCTTCTGGCGATTTGGCGGCAAAGCCCGATTTGGGTGATGCTGGCCGATCTGCCGATAAAGCTGGATCCGGCGGCTTTGGCTGATTTGGAGCTAAAGCGGGGAATCGACCTGTTTGCCGGAAAATCGGAGATCACCGAAGGGTGTTCCGATTTTCGGGAAATCGGTGATTCGAGCGATTTGCCGGGAATCAGCGATCTGCGGCTGTCAAAGAGCTACGGGAGCGATGCTACTGGTGCGGCGGGAACTTCGGTGGCCGCAGTTGACGGCCGGCACTTCGATGCTGCAATGTGGCGAACTGCTGGTGCGGCGGAACTGCTGTGGCGATCGGTGGCTCTGGCTTTGCTGACTGGCATCCGTTCGACTTCTCGAGCGACTCCGTGCCGACCGGTTCTACGGCCAGGTCCTGCGATCGATCGACATGAAAGCAGACGGCGGCGATGGCCCCGGCGATTTTCGGGGCGAAAGTTTCGGAGGCCCAGTGTTTTCGGGGGATCGCGGCGGAAACCTGGCGCGTTGCCGCTCATGGCGGTGGGCCGGTGGCGGCCGAAAGCTGGCGACTGGGGCGCTGAGCGGGCGCATTTGGCGAGAGCTGTGCAAGGCCCGACAGATTCGACTTGCCGGCCCGCTGCGCGGATCGCCGGCTCGCCGAACTTCGGCCTGCTGACCGAGGAAACTGCGGGCAGGAAGCCGGCGGATCGGCACGCTGCTTTTGGGGGCGCGCCGGCGGCTTCAGCGAATTGAGACTTCGGCGAATTGGGAAAGCTTCACCGAATTGGGGGAGGTTCATCGCAATGTCGGCATACCGGGGTGGTATGTCGGAAGCGGGATTCACCGGAATGGTGGACCCGGCGGCGGTCCCGATGATTTTTGCGTGCTGGGCGGCTCGCTTCGTTGCCGCCCGTTGGACGGGGCGCGCCCTGAGAACCGGGGCCCTTCGTGAAAAGCCAGCCGGCCGGGCCCGGCTGGGTTTTCTGCCGTCAACCGCCCTGGAGTTCGCGAAGCGGCGAGCCGAACAGGACGGAAAAACTCAGCGGGGGCGGGGGTTTGGGGGGCGGGGGCGCACTTCCGGCGCATTTGGCCGAGCTGCTGCGGCGGCGGTGCTTTCAAAAAACAACAACTGCGGATGGAACTTCTTAGAAAGGGTGGGGAAACTGCAGTAAGGGTTGGTTCGGCTAGAAGCGTTGCTTTTCGCTGAAAGGATGGAGTTGTTGTTGGTAAAGGCTACTTGTGGTGCTTGGCTTTCTTTGGGCCGTAGGTACTGCGGGCTGCCTTTTCGCAACCAGAACGCTTGGCACCCTTCGGCTTCTTGTGGCAAGCCTTCAGCGCAGCCTCGAGCTTCTGAGCCCGCAGCTGAGCAGCGGTCTTCGCTGGGCGGGCAGCCACTCACGCTGATCGGCGTGCTCTGATGGATCACCGCCCCGTTCTGGGCGACAAATTCGGTGGGCATCTTCAAACCACCCTTGACCGTGCACAAATTCGCATTAGCGGTCAACGCACTGTACTTCCCCTGAGGCAACGTCAGTTCAAAGGAGCTGACGGGAGCATCAGGGACATGGGCAAACGTCGATGAAGTTATCCCAGCTTTGCTTATGAACGTATCGCCAACTAGATCAATTGTTATTCCGTAACCCTGCAATACCAGAATCAATTGTGGAAAGGCTTCGTTTCCATGACTGACGAAGTAGGCGGGACCTTCAGTGGAACCGGCAGGATAGGAGTGATCGCCTTGGCAGAGGCAACTATCGATGCAGCTGGACAAGCGGCTGGATTGGCATCAAAGACGGCTGCTGTGCATGCCTTCTGCAATGTAGTCAACCTCGACGGCAACTGCTTGGGGAGGTCCACCTTGACACGAGCAATGTTTGCTTCCTCGGTTTGCGAAAGGGTGATGCCAGCTAGGTTTCCTGAAGGTGGGAAAAGGGAACCGAGGTTCTAGCTTCTTGTCGTTCCTGGTTTTGCTTAAGGCTGTTGCTTGTGATGGTTTGAAGTCTGTTGCCGTTGCAGTTGGTCGGGTTGAACGTGAAGCCCGGGACGGTCGAACCCCACGTTGATCGTCTTGATGTCAGTAGGGACACCGTCGAGGATCTGTGGGAAGAGGTCAGAGGCATTGGTCACCTGCGGGCTACGCGAAAACGATCTAAACGCGATAACCGTCAGGCGGGCCAGCAGTTGATGACGAGGCCTACGCGGAAACGATCTAAACGCGGTAACCGTCAGGCCGTGCGGGTGAGGAGCATCAGGCGACGCGGGTCAGGATGGGTCTGTCGCTGCGCTGCGGTGTAGCGGCCGTCTCGGGTGTAATGGCCCTCCAGAGCTCGGCGGGCCGTCCCCCATTCGGATTCTTCCTCATGCGGCGCTTGGCGCGTCCGTCTCTCTCCAGCGATTCGAGCGCCTCCAGGACCTGCGCTGCGGGATAGTTGCGATTCAGCGAGTCGCGCAACTGGGACCGCGAGAGCTCATCGGGATCATCTGAGAGAGTGCGATAAAGCTGCTCGGCGAGCGGGACTCCCGTCGTGTCCCCGAGCGCCCACTCAGCACCCCGAGCGGCATAGTCCCACAGGGCGAGCGCTGCCTTCAGATGATCGAGTTCGATCGAGCTCGCACCGTCCAGCAGCGCATAGATCAACGCCAGGCGGATGCTGTGCGCTTCAGCGCGCGCGGTAAGCGCACCCGTGAGACCGTCCGTCGAGAGCTTCCGACATCTCCTCATAGCTAGTCGTCCAGTGCTCCTCAGCGTCAGGGTGAAAGCAAAGCTCACCAGCACACCGAGCACGCTCGAGCGCCTCAGCCAGCCGATCCTTCAGCCCGGTCTGCGCGAGAGGGTTCTTCTTCTCGCCGCCGTGGGCCAACAGCTGCATGCGGCGACACGGCACAAAAAGGAAGCGATTCAAAAATCCATTCGCGATGCTGAGCGTGGTGGAGCAGTGACGCAACTCCTCCGCAGTGATATGACCGATCAAAGCGAAATGAGCCCGGTCGCGCGCAATGGCGAATTGCGCGTCAGCAGCCCCAGCCTGCGCCCGTCCCACGCCTGACGCAACACGGGCGAGAGCGAAGCGATTTCCCTTCCCTGCAGCACCCTGGCGAACTCGGGCTCCGTCACGAGCAGGCGACGATCCGGGGCCCCGGCGTCCTCGCCGTGACGGTCACGCAACGCCCACACCAAACCCTCGCCAGTAGACAGACCGTTCTCCATCCGTAAGGCAAACTCTGGGTCGACTTCGCTCAGCAGCCACTCGATATGGTCATAAGAAGTCCCCTTACGCGCCCGCGAAGACTCCCCCACCAGCACAGCGAACTCGGCGGGGTAATGGCGGGTCCGCTCCACGTCAAACCAGGCACCACGCCCAATCAACGCACCACAGGCAATCAGCAGCTGGACGAGCACCGAGACCGGATCCGCCTCCGTATGCGGCGCGATCGCCTGCACGATCTCGCCGACGAGACCATGATAAGCAGCCGCAGCGGGAGGCTCAGGCCAACCCACCGGGGCCGGCAATACCTTCCTGATCGAGGCGCTCATGCCGCTACCTCGTGCAGGGCGGGGTCGTGGAACGCGGGGGCGTGCAGCGCGGGGTCGTGCAGCACGGGGCCGCTCATTGTGGGGTCGTCAGCCAGCTCGTGCGGCGCCGGGTCGTGGAGTGCGGGGCCACGTAACCCAGCGCCGTTGAGCACTTCGAGGACGTGCTCGGCAGAGGCGACAGGGTGCGCGCCGTCCTGCAGCAGCCGGAGGATGCGCTCCCCGCTCGGGTCGGTGACACGGCCGGGCACAACCGCGATATCCCGCCCAAGCTCGACGGCGATCTTCGTGCTAAGCGCCGAGTGGGTGAAGCCGCCCGCCTCGACGATCACGACCACATCGGCGAGCGCGGGGACGATGCGCCGGGAGGCGATGAAGGACCAGCGCTGCGGTTGGAAGAACCCTGGTGGGAACTCCGATACGGCCGCGCCAGCCGCGAGGATCCGCTGGTGCAGGGAATCCTGCCGGGTGAGATGGGAGAGATCGGGCGAGCACGCCATCACCGCGATCGAGCGCCCGGCACCCGCCAGCGCCCCCTCATGCGCGATCCCCTCGGGCCCCTCGTTGACACCACCGACCACGGTCACACCCGCGCGCGCGAGGCCTTCTGTCATGGCGCGCGTGATCTGTTGGGCGTACGGGGTGAGCCCCCGGCCGCCAACGATCGCGACCCTCGGACTGGCGGGGGCAAGCAGCTCCCGCAGACGCTCAGCAGTACACGTCGCGTACAGCACAGCCGGCGCGTTAGGGAGCTGCCGCAGCGCCCGCGGATAGCCAGCGTCGTGACGGCACAACGCGGTCGGGACGGTGTCGGTCAACACCGGCAGCTGCAGCCGGCGCAAGACCCAGGGAGGATCCTTGACTTTGGCAGCACGCAGCAGCGCCTCGTTCGGGAGCGCAAGCACCGAGAGCAGCCACTGCTCGCGCAGCGGCGAGCGCCGCGCGAGCGCGGGAGCGGCCGCGGCAAGCACCGCGGAGCGTCGTAAACACAAAGAGCAAACCATCCACAAAACGTAGGGACAGCTTGGGACGGGAGAGACGATTTGCGCGCCGAAACTCTCGAAAGGCCAATGTTTACGGGCCTTCTTCACCCGAAGTTGGCGTCAGAACGCTCACCGCGTTGGTCAGCTGGAACCGCCTAGTACGTCGCCGCCGCAGCGAACCTCTCGATATCCACGAGGCTGCCGAGGGCTACATCCGGCGGCCAGCTCCAGCCTCCTGGTCGTGGAGGCCAGATGCACCGCCGGGCTGGCGCCCAGGGGTCGTCCGGTGCAACCGAGAAGTCCCCGTCCAGGATGGTCCAACCGAGGAGCGAGATAACGAGTCGGCCGATGACCATGACCGACGTATACGCATTGGGTGGGGTTGGCTCACCTGGCGGAGGTTGGAGCCAAGGTGGGACCGCCCAGGTAGCCGGTAGCCCCGCGTGTAGTGCGCTGTCCGGTAGAAGTGACTGGACGCTGCCGAGAGCCACACGCGCATCGGCGATGGCGCCTCTCTGTGCTCATACACATACTGGTAGTGGGCGGCGGGTATCCCGCGGATCGCCATGGGATGCATGAGCTGGAGCATCATCGCCGTCTTGGCCGCCCACAATGAGATGGTCGTCTGATCCTGCTCGGAGAGGTGCGGTGCCTCACCGAGGATTATCGGAACGAGTAGGGGTTTGGCAGTGTTCTCGAGGTCGCTCATCCAGCCGCCGTTGCACTCGCGTTGGCAGACGACTTGAACCTTGCGGTTCGCGGCCTTCTCATGCAGCACCGGTGTGATCGCCGTGACCTCGCCCGTAGTGGCCGCTACGCGGTGTTGTTGGGAGTGGCCTTTCACGTGGCCTGCTGGCAGAACATCGCGTATCCAGTCCGGCCACGCGTGCTCCTTGGTCAGCGTGCCTTCCCAGCCGCAGAAGACACAGCGGCCCACGCTACCTCTCTCGCGTTTGGATCAGGGAGATGGGGGCACCCAGGCGGAGGTGTCGCCGAGTCTGTCGGCGTCGAGGCCGAGCCTATGGGTGTGAAGGGCTAGCGCGAGCGCCGTGACCATGATCCAGGATGCTGCGATCTGCCCGGTTGTTTCGCCATCCGCTCGCATTTGGGCTAGGAAGTCAGGCTGGTGGATGTCACCAAGGATCTCCATGCTCCTGATCGCCTGCACCCATCGAAACTGAGGATCGGGTGTCCCGCCGACGCCCCCTTCGATGGTGAACTGCGCCGGTAGGTAGGCGTAGTTACGCAGTGTCTCGCGCAGCTCGGGCTCACCGACCTTCGAATAGTGGACGGTGATGTTCCGGAGGTCTTTGTAGAGCCGCTGGACGGTGGACTGTACGCCTGGTGCCGGCTGCGTATAGGCATCGATGAGGTTGGCCCCGCCTGGCGGATCGTGAAGGAGTTGCCCGGCAAACGCACGGACCTCAGGGATCGTCTGTGCGGCGTCTACGAGGCGCCCGGCCTCGTAGAGCCTGGTGACCATGTGTCGGTGCCAAAACAGGATGCCGCGTAGGTCGCCGCTCTCCTGTGCTTGCTTGGCCGGCTGGGTGCCGATGTTGAGGTCTTCGGTGAGGCTGGTGAGCGAGAAGACCCACTGCCCAACGAGGTCCCCGTCGGGAAATAGCTCACCGATTGTCAGGGAAGGAGATTGAGCGCGCGAGGAATCTTGGCTGGCCATCGGAACAGCTTACGCCGGCTCAAGGCGCGCCCCGCGACACGCCTCCTCGATTTCAGTCCGCTCGTTGTGGGTGACCTGCAGCCACAGCATGGCCCGCTGGCTACAGTCCGAGTTGCCAACGGATGCTTTGGCGGCTGATCTCGTCAAACGGGTCCGAGGGCGACCCAGCACGCGCAGCCGGTACCTCGAGATCGCCCGGCTGAAGATTCACACCCGAGAGCTGCTCGACCGGTGTCGCATCCATGATCTTGTTGAGCATCCGCAGTACACGCGGCAGCAGTTGCTCAAGAAGGGTTCCGGGATCGGCGTGTAGCCGACCTGGTATGCGTTGTTCGACACCCCAGGCCGCATCGCCATCGAGCGCTGCGAAAGCCTCAAGAAGATCGGCTTGGTCGGAGCCCGGCAGCCCTACAAGGGTCCCGTCGCGCTGTCGGCCCACTCCGACTCCGAGAGCGGGTAGTGCCTCGCCGTGAATCGAGTTTCGCAGTAGTCGCAGGATCGTAAGGGCGTGGGTCTCATCGGTGCCCGCAGCGAACAGCGCACCGAGCGACGGAGCCTTCGCCGAGACATCCCCAAGCCATTTCGGTTTCTGCCAACCGGCTCCGTAGGGAGAGCTGCCGATTTCAAGAACCGAATGCACGACTCGGGCAGTCGCGTCGACGGCTCCCATGAGTAGCAATAGCGCGACGTCCAACGATGACAACGCGTCGTCCGCCGTATCGTTGTCTTGAGGCTTGTTCAGTGCAGCGTGGACCTCATCCCGGACCTGCAATGCGCGCTGTACCCGCTGCAAGACAGACTGTCCGAGAAGCAGCAGGCTGTTGTCGCCGATGCTCGTGGAGTATTGAACGCAGGCCGAGAACCATCGCCAGGCCGAGGGCAGCAACTCACGAGTACCGACCCAGTAGTAGAGGCCACGGTTCATGTTGTGGGTTCCTCGCCCTGCCGGGTGGCGCGAGATGATGAACGACCCTTGCGAGCGCAGATAGAGCCCGATGACCGTCAGCGCGTCGTCAAGAGCGCAGTAAGTCACTCCATCCGCGAGAGGCCAGGTGATGTGATGGAGGTACTCGCGTTCCGTGATGAAGATGTCCGCTCCGATCGTTTCCGCCACCTTCGCAGCGAGTGCGTCCGCTCGCCGACGCTCCGAAGCCACTCCTGGCTCAAGGTCGCTATACGCATCGGTCCGATCATCTCCCGCCGCCGCTGCGGGAACATCACCCACGAGCGCGCCATCAGCCGGTCTGCCGCCAACCGTCCATCTCACCGAGCGATGACCGAGGAGACCACCAGGTTCTTCAGGACCCAGGACGGCCCAACCGGGAACTCGCTCGCCCATTACGCCGCCGTCATCTCGTGGAACATCCGCAGGTGGTCCGTCGTCGGCGTAGCGAAGACACTCAACGATCTCAAGTGTCAGCAGGCCAGCCAATAGCCACTCCATGCTCCACGTGGACTCATCCACCGGATCAAGCACGGCGGAGTCCAGGAGAACGACGAGCTTGCGAAAAGGCTGGCGCCCAAGAAACAACGGTTTCGCTTGCCGCTCATCGACAGACGGCCAGGACGGACCGCCCGGTCTCACATTCTGCGCCATTTTCAGTCTCGGGATCACTGCGTTCATTGTCCTCGCTTGTGTTCCGCCCTATCGCCTCAGCCGATGACGCCGAAGCGCCCGGATCGGGCGGATCGGGCGGATCGGGCGGGAAGCGGTAGCCGGCCATTAGCCTCTTTCTAGCGCGAACAACCGGCCACCACCCGTCGTGTACGGGAATCCCGTACACTGATGTACGGTGAACCCGTTCAGCTATCAAGGGCCAGTTGACCCCAGCCGTCTGATCGATCGCCGCGCGGAGCTCAACAGCTTGCAGAGCGCGGCGGGCGACCGGGTGGCGATCCGGTTGGCCGCCCCCAGGCGCTTCGGCAAGACGAGCGTGCTCGATGCGCACGTCGCGGCGATGCGCGCCGTCGGCCATCGCGCCGTGCGGGTCGATCTGTCGAAGGTCGCGACGGTCGGTGACGTCGCGGCGCGGGTCGCCGGGGCGTTCAGTGCGCTGCCCGCGGACCCGCGTCGCAGCGTCCGCAAGTGGATGGAGCGGTTGAGCGTGAGCGCTGGTGTGCCCGGGCTGCAGGTGCGGCTTGCTCCGTCCGCCAGCCGGCCTGTCTCCGACGAAGCGCGCGTTGCCCTGCTTGAGTTGCTTGATGTTCCGCTGCGGCTGTATGAGGCCGGCGGTGGCTTGACGGTTGTGTGCATGGACGAGTTTCAGGACCTGCTGGTCGCTGACGACGCGCTCGATGGTTTGGTTCGATCTGTGATCCAGCATCACGGTGAAGCGGCCGCGTATGTGTTCGCCGGTAGTGAGCCGTCGTTGATGCGTGCGCTGTTCTCCGATCACGAGCGGCCGTTCTACGGACAGGCGCGACCACTGGAGTTGCCACGGCTGCCGGTGGAGGAGGCGCGTGCTGACATCGAGGCGTTGCTGAGCGCCGATGGGTTGGACGCCGGGAGCGCGGTGGACGAACTGATGTCCTTCACGCAGGGGCATCCGCAGCGCACGGTGCTCCTGGCTCACCACCTCTACAACCTGCTCGAAGAACCCGGAGCCTCCGGATGATCTCGCGGCCGCGGCGATCGACCTTGCGCTGGACGAGACGCGTGACGCGCAGCAGGCGTTATGGGACGATCTCGGGCGCGTCGAGCGGATCGTGCTGATGGCGCTAGCCGACGGACAGGCCGTGACCGGCAATGGTGTCGCCGGCGAGCACCGGGTTGCGCGCTCGACGCTGCGCGAGGCACTCGACAGGCTGCTCGCCGACGAACGTCACGTCCAGCGCAACGAGGAAGGCACACCGTTTCTGCTCGACCCCCTGTTGGCCGAGTGGCTCAGACGGAGATAACCACCGTCAGGCCCGGCAATCGGCATCGAACGATGTAGGTGGGGCCAGTTGAAGCGTCAACTCCGTCCGGGGGGGTCAAATCTCAGCCGGCGCCCGACTGCTGAGCCCGTTGCGGGCGACCCTTTGGTCGTTCGGTCGTCCCCACCCCCAGCTTCGGCGCCGGTCGGCGGTAGCGGGGAGATCCGATGGCCGCGGGTGGGGAGAACCGATGGCCACCGTTGTGTTCTTGCCGCTTGCCCCAGGGCATGGGACTGTGCTGGTTTCGCGGGCGGGGCTTTTCTTGCCCCGAACGACCGCCGCCGTGGCGAGGCCGTGGGCTCTCCCGTCTGCCCGGCGCGGAAGCCCGCGTTCCCCGGCTGTGAGACGGCTCCGCCCTGGAGAACCCAGGCACGGCGAGCTTGCTATCGGTGGTCGTCAACTAGACCCTGGTGCTTCACCCCCTCCTTGCGGCGTTTGCGTCTGAGTCTCTGGACATCCGGGGCCGGCTGGCCGCATGACGGTGTCTTGAAGAGAGCCCTTGGCCGGTGCTGCGGCCTACCCAGTTTTTACCTGATTGGGGCCGGGTTTGTCAAGCAGACGTTTGTCTGCATTGCCGGGGCGGGTCGCCGCCCATCCGTGGGCTTACGCGGAAACGATCTAAACGCGGTAAGGGTGAGGCGGGCGCCCGCCCGTGTCGTCGGGAAAGCGGAGGAGGGGGGGGGGGGGGGGGGGGGGAGGAGCTGTGAAAAGCCCGGAATCGACGGTTTTGGCCGATTCGGATAAAGCTGGATCGGTCGGCGATTTTCTGGCGATTTGGGGCTAAAGCGGGGAATCGGCGGTTTTTGCCGATTTGGTGGCAAAGCCCGATTTGGGTGATGCCGGCCGATTTGCCGATAAAGCTGGATCCGGCGGTTTTGGCGGATTTGGGGCTGAAGAAGGAATCGACCTGTTTGCCGGAAAATCGGAGATCACCGAAGGGTGTTCCGATTTTCGGGAAATCGGTGATTCAGACGATTTGCCGGGAATCGGCGGTGTGCGGTTGTCAACGTGCGGTGCGGCGCAAAGCTGAGCGCCGCGGAAAAGCTGGACGCCGGCGGAAAGCCGGATGCTGCGGTGCTGCGGCGCGGCCCAAAGCTCGATGCTGCGAAAAGCTGGATGCCGCGGAGGAGCTGGATGCTGCGGGAACTTCGGTGGCCGCGGTTGACGGCCGGCACTTCGATGCTGCAATGTGGCGAACTGCTGGTGTGGCGGAACTGCTGTGGCGATCGGTGGCTCTGGCTTTGCTGGCTGGCATCCGTTCGACTTCTTGAGCCGACTCCGTGCCGACCGGTTCTACGGCCAGGTCCTGCGATCGATCGACATGAAAGCAGACGGCGGCGATGGCCCCGGCGATTTGCGGGCCGAAAGTTTCGAGCGCCCAGTGTTTTCGGGGGATCGCGACGGAAACCTGGCGCGTTGCCGCTCATGGGCGGTGGGCTGGCGGCCGGCCAAAGCTGGCGGCGGAGCGCTGAGCGGGCGCATTGTCAAGGCTTATTGAAATTCCCCACTGTTGCTTATCGAAATTCCCCACTTGGTTGAGCGTGCAACATCGGGGGTTTTGGGGTGGAGGATCGGTCGCGGCGAGCGCGGCCAGGGGCTGAGATCGCCTCAGATTGCGTCTGTTGGCAGCGCATCGGGTGTGAGCGGCCTGATCGGGCCCTGAGGGGCGTGCCAGCGGATCTCGTGGGCGACGGCAGCGGGCCGTAGCGGGGCTCTCAGGGTTTGTTCAGGCCGTCGCGGAGCTGGTCCAGGCGTGCTTGGTGGTGCCTCATTCGGTAGCTGGGTCCGTTGATTTGCACGAAGGGAACGCAGGCCCATATCGTTTGACGGTGGGGGTTCGGGGTCGGGGTTGCCGGGTGGCCGGTGGTCTTCGTCGGGTCCGTCGTCGGCGAGGGGGATCTTGAGGTGGATCTCGACTCGCCATCCGGTCACGCGGACTTTCTCGACGATGAGGCGTAGCAGGCGCTGGCGTGCTTCGTGGTCGAGGTCGTCGAGTGAGGCGGCGACGCGCTCAGCGAAGCCGGCGAGTCCGCGGCGTAGGCGGTTCTCGGTGGCGAGCTCGGTGCTGCGCTGGGTGAGCGTATCCTTCTCGCCGAGGAGCTGCATCGCGGCGGGTGGTGAGGGTGGCGGTGCGGCGGGTGAGATTGTCTAGTTGGAGCAGTCCGGCTTGGTAGGCGTCGAGCAGTCGGGTGCGTTCGCGCTCGCCGCTGTCGAGGGCACCGTCGAGGTGCTTGAGCTGCGCTGTGATGAGTTCGTTCTCGTTGATCGGGGCGCCGGCGATGACGGCGTGCTCTCCGGCGATTAGTGCTCGCGGGTCGAGCAGCGCTTGCCGGACTTGTTGAAAGACATACTCGTCGAGCTCGTTGGCACGAATGTTGCGCTCGGGGCAACGGCGGTCCTCGTGCCGGCGCGCAGAAGGTCGTGGTTGCGGCAGTAATAGTAACGGTCAATTGTGTTATTGCGACCGCGCATCTTGTGACAGTTGCAGCCCACGTGACAGTGGCCGCACTCGATCAGACCACGCAACAGCCACGCACCCCAGTCAGCGCCGCGCGGGTTCCACTTTGAGTTATCGCGGCTGACGTGTTTGGCGCGCTCGAACATGTCGCGATCGATGATCGACGGCACCGGGATCGCGATCCACTCCTCGGGCGGACGGTCGCGGTGGCGAGTCTTGCGATTCCGTGCGCCGCGACGGGCATTACCCTCAATCATCTCGCGGCGGTTGTAGTAAACGGTCCCGATGTATGCCTCGTTGCGCAACAACCGCCCGATCGTGGAGGTACCCCACATTGGTTTGCCGGTCGGCGAGGGGATGCTCCGGTCGCGCAGGTCAAGCGCGATCTGGCGGACCGAGCGCTCATCCTCGACGTATGCGCGGAAAATGTCGCGCACAATCTGCGCCTCGGGCTCGAAGATCTCGATCCGGGCGCGAGTACCGTCGTCGGGCACCACGCGGCGGTGACCGTAGGACATCTTCCAGAACGGGATCTTGCCAGCGCGGGCGCAATGGAGCTTGCCGCGGCGGTAGCGCTCGGCGATCTTCGCGTTCTCGAACTCGGCGATCACGCCCTGCATCTGCACCAGTAGCGTGGCCTGCGGATCATCGCCGAGGACCGGGCCTTGCAGGAACTGCACAGTAACATCGAAGCGCTCAGCTCCTCGAGGATCAGCACCTGGTAGGCGTAGGCGCGCGCGAGCCGATCAACACACAGGCACAGCACTCCGTCGATGCAGGTCAAAAGCGCCGCGTCACGCCACAGATCAAACGCGAGTTCAGGCGACGTGCCGCCATCGAACCGGTGATCGGCCATCTCAAGGCTGAGCACCGCATGGGCCGCAATCATCTCGCGCACCGCGCCGGCGATGCCACCAACGCCGTGCTCGCTGCCGTCGGCTACAACTTCCACCTCTTGATCCGGTGGCTGAGGCTCTTGTTGTATCGAATCCTGCTCGCGTTCGCCGTGACCAATCAGTTCAATCCCGCCTGAAATCCTAGTTCTTCACGGCCAACTCCCGAACGACCACCATTGCTCCTCGCCATGTGCAATAAGCAACATTGTCTCGACTGCTGCGATGCACCCTCGACTTCTCCTGTGGGTCTAGGCTGTGTGAAAACGAAATCTGATTTGGTCGTAACGCCGAGCGGAGGACGAATTTTTACGTTTTTCGGCTCTGCGCATGACCACAGGGCTCAGAATTCCAGGTGTTGCGATACCGCGTTGAGTTTTTACACAGGCTGGGTCATTAGCTGCCGCGCCGTTTTACGGTGGCCGTGTCCGCTTTACCCCCAATAGCGACCTTACCGTTGCGCTGCGGTGAGCGCCGGTTTGGGCCATCAACGACCGTTTGCAGCGCAGCAAATCCCTGAGCGCGCTGAAGCGATATTCCCTTAAATCAAAAGCACCCGGATAAGACATCCAAATCAAACGCGGCTTCGACTTTCTGGGCTACCACTACCACCGGGTTACGGTCATTTTATATAGCTATGGGCTTATATAGCTATGGGCGCGCAAGATTTTTTGAAACGCAAGGAAGGTCTCCGCCTGGACTTCCTGCTGCCGTTGCTGGGTAACGCTTTCGTACGCGGCCGTGACAATGGGTATTTCCTTTAGCGCCTCTTGCCCGGTCGGCGTCTTATAAAAGGCCGTCATTTCGCGTAGCTCCGGCACGGTGAAATGGCTAGCGTAGACCGCCGACGCAGCTTTCTCCAATTCGCTCATGCTTTGCTTTTGGATGCTCTCGTACTCGGCCTGCAAAGCGGCGAGCGTGTCTTTGTCGAGGTTTAAATTGGCAAAGCCCGCTGCGACCTCCGGCCAGGATTTGGAAGGATCCGGGTTGAAACTATCCGGGGCGGTGACCGCAAGGAGATCGGCGGCGGCCTTGAGCGCCTCGGGCGATGGCGAGGCTATCGGAATCGGCGCCTTAGCAGCAGGTGCGGCAGGAGCGGGCGGCGGGTTGGCCGCCTGCGCGGCCGCCAAATTGGGGCTGAGGCAAGCAAGCAGCAGCATGGCTGCAACCAAGGTCTTTCCGATTCCCATGAGCAACTTCTCCTCCGTTGTCCGGATTCCGCTGCGCACAATCCGGAGCGGGCGGCTCATTCAAAAAAAGTTCAGCACCTCAAACTATAAGCCCACCACGGCAAGGATGCCGGGCGAATTGAAGGAACGATTGGCGATCACGGCAAGAAACAAGAGATCGACGACGCTAATGCGACGGGAGTAGGAAAGTGGTGCCCGACAGGAGTAAAATTGGTGCCGGCATCGCAGGCGGGATCATCGCCGGGGCACGAAGTGCCGCCGCCTTCGCCGCTCCCGCCGCCTCCGCCTCCGCCGGCGCTGGTCGGAGAGCTGCCGCCGCCCGGAGTGCTGCCGGCGCCGCCCGGAGAGCCGCCGGCGCCCTGACCCCCCAGGGGCGCATTGGGGGTCGGGTTTCTTGCCACTTGTTGTAACGTATTCAACACCGTGTCGTAGTCTCCCTGCCCTTTCTGCAGCTGAGCGGTCGTCTGCTCCTGCGCGTCCTGCGCTAGTCCCGCGTCCTCCCGTGCAGCCGAATTGGAGACATCCACATAATAATCTGAGTTAGACGCCAACTCCTCATTTACCCACGCGGTATTCTTCGCCACCGCGCAAGCCGCCGGGGTCGTCGCCTGCTCTGCCGCCTCCGCCGCCTTATCCGCGACCCCATAGGCTTTCCACGCAGTTTGCGACGCGTTCATCGCGAGTTGCCAATTCTCATATGCCGCATTTGCGTCCTGCTGCGCCGCACCCGCATATTGCGCCGCCGCCTTGCAAGCCGCTTCCAATGCCTGGTCCGCCGAGGCTAACGTGGCCCCGTAAGACGTGTTAAGGGCCCCCGGCTCGTCGGCCAGTTTCTGATCCGCTATCTGCGCCCCATTGCAAATCACATTCGCCGCGTGCAGTGCCGCCTGCGCCGCCGAGGCCGCCAACTGCGACGCCCGGTTCGCCGACACCGCCTGGTCCGTCGCATACGCCGCCGCATCCTCCGCCGCCTGCGCCGCATTCGCCGCCGAGGCCGCGCACGCCGCTATCAGTAGCTGCGTTGAGGAGTAGACCTTAGGCGTCGATACAAAGCATGAGGAGTCATTGCATTCGGTTGAGAAGCCCGTGACGTCGAGTTCCATCAAGCTAGGGCCTTTCGCGAGTGTCTTACCGCCGAGAACCGAGGGCCGTAGTTCTGTCGTGTTTAGCGTTTTTGCGCCAGGCGATCCGCTGCCATTCGATGCGCCGCCGACAGTAGTGGCGATGGCGGCAGCGATGGCGGCGGCGTCTTGCTGCTGCTTTTGAGCAAACGCGGCGGTGGTGGCGGCAGCGCCGCAGGTGGCGGCGTTTTTCGCTGGGCCATCGACAGCAGTGGCGATGGCAGCAGCGACGAGACCGGCCGCAGCGGTGGTCAATGAGCCACCGCCAGTGTTCGTATTGGTTAGCACCTTCACGCCGGGCGACCCGGCCGCCGGTGAGCCACCGCCAGTGTTCGTATTGGTGAGCACCTTCACGCCGGGCGGCCCGGCCTCCGGTGAGCCACCGCCAGTGTTCGTATTGGTGAGCACCTTCACGCCGGGCGACCCGGCGCCGCTCCCGGTGCTTAGCCCGGGAGTGACGGGCGGCATGATAGCGCCTGGCAACACGCGCTGGCACATGCCGTTGGTGTTGAGCGCATAGCCCGCGTAGCATCCCTGCTGGATCGAGGGAGAGGCCGGGCTAAGTTCGGTTGCACCAGTAGCGCCGTCCGTAGTGGCTTTTCCACTCGGCAGGGTGGTACCGTATGTGGAGATACCAGGGGTACCGCCGTTTTCGCGAGGTGGGGTGCGGCCCCCGACCTCCGGAGGACCGACGTGGACCACCGGGGGAACGTAAACTCCCGGCACCGGACCATGGACTTCCGGGGTCCTGACGTTGACCTCCGGGGTCCTGACAGGAACCTCCGGGAGCGTAATGTGGACTCCCCGGGTCGGAACGTGGACCTTCGGAGGCGGAAGGTGGACCACCGGGGCCGGACCGCGGACTACTCCCGGGAGTTTGCCGCGGACGTTGAGTTCTTCCGTCAAAGCAGTGTGCGATATAAGCAACGCCACAGCGCTTGCGGCCAAACCTGCGCGCGCGCAGCTGAAAATCCGCGACATGACGATCCCCACCGGATAGGGAACGAATGTAAACTACGATGCGAAATTCCAGAAAGTACGGCTTCTTCATAGCAGGCTACGCCTGCTTGATTGACATAGTCAACGGCGGCGAACTGGGCTTTGAGGCGCGTTCAGCCCCCAGTGTCGGATGTTTCCTTTACCCCTGTTGCGCTCAACCGGTCAGTGCAACCTCGTCGATCTCGTGCGAGGCGCCACGCGGACGTCGATAGAAAAATTCTCAGACTGCCGCTGATTGCTTTGCAGTGCGTCAATTGCCGGCGGCTAAACGCCGAGTCGGGTCACAAGCGGACGCAGCGGCCGCAAGTTGCGGTGTCCGGTGTTCTCCCCCCCAATAGCAGACGCGGATCGGCGGGTAGCCGGTGTCCGTTATGGGCCAACTTCAGACATCAGGGTCCCTGCCAAAATCTAGTAGCGAGGTCTGGAACTCGGGCCAGTAGCCGTTGGTTTCGGCGCTTCCACCACTCAAACCAGCCGAAAGCTGCCGTCAATGTGGTAGCGCCCATGACCCCGCCAAAGGCAACGAAAATGGAGGCAGCTTTGTTGCCGTCCCACATCGCCAAGCCGGTACCGATCAATCCCAGGCAGGCGCCGACCCAGGCTACGCCGACAAGCAGCCAAGTGAGCTTTGTCATAGTGGTGACCTCCGAAGCTTCGCCAACTCCTCGCTGGAAGGCCCGTTACGTATTGGTCAATGACGACGGTGACAGGTTCAATGTCCTGAAACTTTTTCCCGCGATGCGCTAAGCAGCTCTGCGAATGCATCAGTATCCCCCGCATCGACGCCGTGGACCTGAAAGACCGACTTCGCTATATCAAGACCGATTGTTCGTAACCGCTTGCTCCTCCGAATCGTGGAGGCCTTAACAACCCCACATCCATGACACGCACGTGCCGGGTGGAGAAGCCTGCTACAGGGTCAGGCAAACTCATGCGCGGCAACTTTAGCGCAAACAGGACCGCCCCGCGTCGGTCTCTCTGAAATTAAAAAGTGTTTTAGGTCAGCCAGTTACGTTATGCCTTTCTTGCTTCGTGATTTTATGGCGATCAATGTACTGGGCGCGGCCCTTTTAATCTTGAACCAATCGCTGCGTTTCATGACTAAAACAGTGATGCGCACACGCGCCCTAAGCCGGAGGATCCAATCATGCGTAAACTGCTGGGCCTGCTTTCCGCTTCCGCCATGATCGCGGCACTGCTTTCGACCAATGCCTATGCCTGGGATAATTGCGGTCATGGAGCTCACCGCAATTATTCGGGGTACTGCGTGTCGAATTATGGTCGGACATCTGGCTGCCCGTATGGGTACCATTTGGGTTGGAACGTGCATGCCTGCGTCCCGAACTGAACGCAGCACGAGCCAAGCCCTCATTTTTACCGTATGCGGTGCGCTTCAGCCCCGCTAGTGATCCTTAGCCAACGATGGCAGAGGGGAACCCGTTATGACGCAGGACGAGATCGAAGCCGAATTTCACAGTCTGCGGGAGCAGATTTTCAAGCTCCAGCAGCAACGGGAAGACCAAAGAAAACATTGGTTTCGCTGGGGACTCGCCGCCTTTTGTATCGGCGTAGTTCTGATAATTGCCGGCTTTATTTTTGCCTTGGTCACCGGATCTCCGCCATCTGTCGCAATCGGGATTGCGGGACTTCTGCTGTTCTTTCTCGGTGGCGCTCTAGGCACTCCCCGACTGCCGCCCGCAAATCTCTCGGTCGGGTCTCGACTGAAATGGGGTTGGTCGGGCCCGCGCGACGGCCTCTTGTGACGTACACGCACTGATTCACTTCGCAGCATCCTCGCCGGCGCGGTTGTCGAGTATTTTGCGCTGCGAAGTCCAAGTCGGGTCGATACTGTTGAAAAAGTCCTCGAGATAGTCGGCAAATCATGATTCCGTTTCGTTGAGGGTTTCAGCGGCGGGGTCGGATCATGATGGGTCGGCAGAGCGGCGATCAGAGCCGGTTGTTTTACCTTTTCAACCTCGAGAAGCGCATTCCAGCGGGCCATCTGTTGCGCCGTATCAATCCGGTTGTGACCCGGATACTGGGTGACCTTCGCGAGAAGCTTGAGCCGTTCTACAGCGAGATCGGCCGCCCATCGATCGACCCTGAGCTGATGATCCGGATGCTGATCATTGGCTACTGCTACGGCATTCGTTTTGAGCGGCGGCTGTGCGAGGAGGTCGAGTTACACCTTGCCTACCGCTGGTTCTGCCGCCTCGACCTTGAGGACAAGGTTCCCGACCACTCGACCTTCTCGGTCAATCGTCACGGCCGGTTCCGCGACAGCGACCTGTTCCGTCAGGTTTTCGAGGCGGTAGTGCGGGCCTGCATGAATGCGGGTTTGGTCAAGGGTGAAGCCTTTGCGGTCGATGCCAGCGTCATGGAGGCGGACACCAGCCGTTATCATGCCAAGGCACCCGACGAGATCGACTGGTCGTTGCCGGAACGCCAGACGCGGGCGGTTGCCGAGTTTCTCGGCGCCCTTGATGATGAAGATCACGACGCGGATCGCAAGGTGCCAAAGGCGATCTCGCCGGTGGACCCGTGCTCGGCTTGGACCGCCAAAGCCAACAAGCGCGTTCAATTCGGCTATGGGCTCAATTATCTGATTCACGTCGAGCGCGCGGTTATTGTCGATGTGGAGGCCACTCCGGCCCGCACCTACGACGAGGTGGCCGCGACCAAGACCATGATCAAGCGTACCGAGCAGACGCATGGCTTGAAGCCCAAACGGCTTTTGGCCGACACGGCCTATGGCACCGGCAAGTTCCTCGGCTGGCTCGTCGGCACCGGCATCACGCCGCACATTCCGGTGAAGGACATGAGCGATCGTGATGACGGAACCTTATCAAGCAACGACTTCACGTTCGACCGTAAGCGTAACGTCTATGTCTGCGCCGCGGACAAGCTGCTCAAGACCACCGGCAACGTGGGCGGCAACCACAAGGTGCGCTATCGTGCATCGCGGCGTGACTGCCACGCATGTCCAGTCAAGCCGCGATGCAGTCCGAACACGCCCTCGCGCAAGATCACACGCGACGTCAATGAGGATGCCCGCGATCATGCGCGCAGCTTCGTCGGTACGCCGGAGTTCGAGCGATCACGCAATGAGCGCAAGAAGGTCGAGATGCGCTTTGCGCACCTCAAAACCCATCACCGCTTCGAGCGATTGCGCCTGCGCGGCTTATCCAGTGCGCGCGATGAGTTCCACCTCGCAGCCATCGTGCAAAACCTCAAGACCCTGGCGAAACATATCTGGCGGCCAGTGCTGAACGCGCCCGCCGCCTGTATTGCATGAGGGCTGTGGCGTCCGCCGCAAGCGGGTGAACAATAACACCGATATCGCCCCACAGGTGCTCAATAACGAGCCAAGCACAAAGCAGCGGGGGATTTTTCAACACTATCGGTCAGAAGGTGACACGGCGCGGCAACTTGCGGCCTCCGCTATTGCACCAATAGCAGATACGGATCGTTCGATCTCAAGCTATGATAGCGATTTCGGCGCATAGTTCTCAAGAAAGCCGCACGACATGCAGCGATGAGCGACGATTGTAATTGCCTCCTGTGTTTTGAAAAAACCACCTTTGGCGCCAGATATCCAAGTTGAATGAATGATGGCGCCGCCGGCATTGTCAGCTATGTATCCGGCCTCCATGCTTCCTCCGCACTTTGGACAATTCGAAGGCTCAAGCATTACACGTTCCAGCCGCTAGAGCATTCCCCACTTAAGACGACGCATAACCTGCGTGTGCAAGATAGTTAGCGCATTCGCCTTGTGTGAAGGCGCCGAGAACGTCTGCGATTGCGTCCCAAAGCGAGTCTCTTGTTGGTGCGGCGGCCTTGCGGAGCAGGGTCTTGAGCTTGGCGAAGGCCATCTCGATGGGATTGAGGTCGGGAGAGTACGGCGGCAGGTAGAGGAGGAAGGCACCTCGGGCCTCGATCGCGGCGCGGACGCCCCCGACTTTGTGCGCGGGCAGATTGTCGATCACGACGATGTCGCCCTCCGACAGGCTTGGGGCCAGCACCGTCTCGACATAGACCAGGAAGGCTTCGCCGTTCATCGGTCCATCGAGAACGAAGGGTGCGACAAGCCCGTCGCGGCGCAGTCCGGCGGTGAAGGTGGTGGTTTTCCAATGTCCCCACGGCGCCTTGCCGATCAGGCGCTGGCCCCGGCGGCAGCGCCCGTGAGTGCGGACCATCTTGGTCGAGGTTCCGGTCTCGTCGACGAACACCAGGTGCTTGGCATCAAGGCTGGCCTGGCCGGCCTTCCAGCATTGCCGCGCCGCGGCTACGTCGGGGCGCTCCTGCTCGGCGGCGTGCAGAGTTTTTTTTGAAGGTCACACCGTGCCGCTTGAAGAACCGATCGACCGAGCTGTCCGTGGTGCGCACCCCGCGCTGCTGCCATAGCCGCTCGACAATCTCCGCCAGGGTCAGGTCCTATTCCTGCTCGACCAGTTCCAACAACCATGCCGCATGCGGCTCCAGCGGCGAACGGCTCTTGCCGCCGCGCCGCTGCGGGCTGACGCTTCCCGTCTCCTTGTGCAAACTCACCCACCGGATTGACGAGGACTCGCTTACCGCAAACCGCTTGGCCGCCGCTCGCCGTGAACATCCCTCGGCAACGGCCGCAACCACCCGACTGCGAAGATCATCCGAATACGGCTGTCGTCCCATGGCTTCCCTCCGAATCAGAACAGCCATGGACTCACAACCAAAACCAGCCGGGAATCCCAAGCCCGATCACAATCGATTCATCAGAACTGGGGAACGCTCTAGTTGGCGAAGACGATCCCGCAACGCCTCGCTCCGCTGCACAGCGCGAGAGGTAATTAAGGCGACCTTGAATCTCCAGCACGTGCGACCGTCATGCGATCACAGTTTGATCAAACAGCCGACGATGCAATTAAGATTAAAGACATTTTCATCGGACTTCTTGAGATAGGCGGTTGCTCTGTCTTGTGGACCCAAGACGATGCCGTAATTGCCGTCCGGCGGCGCGACAGGATCGTAGTGCTGAACGAGATACTTCACGACAATCTCTGCGCCCTCTGTCAGGTTGCTGGCGCTGCGGTGAACGACATCGATTTTGGCGCGCAAGGTCATCGTGGTAACTGTTACCGATCCGCCCGCGACGGCGGCATAGGGACGCACCGCCGAATTTTTATCTACCGATAGGACGGTGATGTCTACAAACTCCGGAGCGCTATCCTGCCAGCCTTTGATGACGTTCGCGGGAACGGCGGCGTAGAGCGATCTGCCTACACAGAGGATAAGACCGGCGAGCAGACAAACCTTTGTCAGTAGATTGCGCACAGTGGCAGGCCCTCGAATTACTTCTCTTTGTTCCTGGACGGTAGATTGAAGAGAATATTCGGCTTCCGCGGTGATAACGGCGACGGCCTGAACACCGGCAATTTGAGCTTCGGCAGTGGTGGCTTTGGCGCGTCGGTCTTCGGCGCTTCAATTTTCGGCGGCAACTCTTTCTTCGGCTCCGGCTTTTCGCACGCACCATTTGGACCCAAGACTTCGCCATCCCGGCAGACCGGTCTGTGGATCGGCACGCAGGCGCCGTCAGCATTGCGTTCTTCGTCATTTTGGCATGGCGGCTTCGTTGGCGGCTTTGGCGCAAACACTGTCGGTGAGGAGGTTCCGATCGGCGCTTGCACGCAACCGTTGGTACCGGGCGCAACGCCGGGCAGACAGGGTGTCGGTGCTGACTGTGGCACCAAACCCGGCATGCAGCCCCCGCCAGGTTTAGGAATTTCGTTGGCCGGACAGCCTCCGGGAGGAAGCGGCGTCAAGATTGGACCGCACTGGCCGTTTGCTTCCAGCATCTGGCCGGGCGAACAGATCGTGGTACAGGAGCCATTCGGCGCAGCAATCGATCCGGCCGGGCAACATCCCGTCGGTATTTGTCGGTCTGGCGGGCACGGCGCGGGTTTATACGGACCGCACTCGTGACCATTGGCGAGATTGCCGTCGGGGCAGTGGCAGGCGCGGTCGGGTCCGAGTTGTGCGCCACGCGGACAGACACAGCTGCCGTTTGGTCCTGGCACCTCTCCAGTTTTTTCAGGGCATGTCGTCGAGACGCGCTGGCACATGCCGTTGTCACCGAGCGTATAACCCGGGGCACAGATTGGTGGCGGCAATGGCGCCGGCTTCGGCGCGGGGACGCATTTGCCGTCGACTTCAACTTCGCCCGTTGGGCACACCTTGGACGGCGGCGGAGGCGGTAGCCCCGGGCATGATCCGTTCGGCAGCAGCGTCGCGCCGATCGGGCAGCATTGGTAGGTGGGATACGGCGTATCGCCGGGCGCACAGAGCGTTTGACAGCTGCCGTCGAGGCCGACCTCCATTCCTTTTTGCTCGCAATCTAGTTCCTGCAGAGTCGGCTGGCAGAGTGTGTATGTCGGACCTGCCACTTTCGCGGAGCCGACGGGACAGACGGCCGGGTTGACCGTGGGGGATTGCGCGAAGCAAGGGCTACCGTTCTCTTGCACCGTAAGGCCATTAAGACAGACCCAGAACTCCGTTCACAGGCACCGGATAGTAGCCGCCCATACAGGCGACGACGCTGTACCAATCGGTCGCACCGTTGGGGCAGATCGGTTGACATTGGGCGTTGCCGCCTACGGCGATGGTGCCAAATGGGCAGCACACGAAGCCTCGTTGAGGCGCGTAGCCGGTGTCGCATTGGCACGGGCCGGCAAATCCATTGGACCCCCGGCAAACCGACGGCGACTGCGTCTGTAGTACCTGCTCTCCGCAATTACCATCAGCGTCGGGCGGCGTGCCGTTCGGGCACCGACCCGTTGACGTTTGCGGATTTGGCTTTCTCTCCACGACCTTCGGCAGCTCAACGCATTTGCCGTCGATTTGCACCGCGCCCGCCGGGCAATTGCCGGCCACGGTGACACATTTGCCGTAGGCGTCATACGCAAAGCCGGGACTGCAGGTTATTGTCATCGGCGAAGTCGGCGGAGTTATAGCCACGCAGGCGTGGTCACTTGGACCGTTGAGCCGCCACTTATAGCCCTGGATGCAGCTTCCGTCGGGATTGGTATGCGTCGGCGCGTCGACGTTTTCGACAAGTGTCGCCGCGCCCACTGACACGCTGACGCACACGTCGTCGCCTGCGAATGCTCTTCGCGGCACGGAACCGCTTCTGCAAGATCCCGTGTCGCTAAGATCAAGCTCGCTGAGCAGGTGCGGAACGATCCCGATCGGATTGAGGTCGCACATGCCGCTGTTCTCGTCGACATGGAAGCGCGCTGGGCACGCGGCTTTGGCAATGCAGAAATAGATGCCGGAGTTGAAAAAATTATTTGGCGTCGAGCCCGGCGGGCAAGTCGGCGCGACAGGCGCGACTGCAACAAGAGCCCCGGCGCCGCCTTCGAAGCATGCGGAAGTTGGAGTAACTTGCTGCGATGGCCAGGGGCAACACCCAAGCGTGAATCCCGGATTCGGGACCGCACCAAGATCGTCGTTGCCAGTAACCGGCGTCTCCTGAACGTCGACAGGACTACTATTGCCGCTGAGCGTTGCTGCATAGATCGGACATGCGCTCGGCACACCCATGCAGCCGTGCAGCGGCGCTTGGAAGACAAATCCGCTGGGGCACGCCGATATTCCGACTTGCGCCGGCGGCGTGGACGGGCTCGCAACGGTTTGCTGGCAAGATCCGTCGGCCTGCGGCGCCTGACCGGAGGGACAACACGTCAGTCCGCTCTTGTCGAGTTGACCGAGCGGGCAAGCTTGCACGGTGTATCCATTGGATTGGCATGTACCGTCCGGTTGCACGGCCGCGCCGGGCGGGCAGCAGGCGCCCGAGGATGTCAGTTGCGCAAGCGGACAGGATGCGGCCTGACCTCCGCCCGGCAATTGGCAAGCATCATTAGCGGTGGGTGTCGCGCCTGGCGCGCAACAGGCCAGGCCATCGGTCGTATCTTGTCCCGGGCATGTCGGCCCAGCGACTGCATCGCGCGCGCCAGTGACGCATCCGAATGCTGCGATGGCGGCAACCAGGAGGATCGCCGCAATCCGTCCTCCACCGCCAACATGTTCGCGGCCAACATTTGGCGCGTCCACAAATCGCTGGATTGGTCGGCCGTGCATTCTCAACTCTGTCGGCAGCGAAGTTCAATTCTTTTCCGGCGAGACGTCGTCTGCGTCGGTGCCGACGCGTTCGAGACGCACTACCTCCCCTTGGACGGCAACTTGAAAGGAGTATTCAGCTTCGGCGACGGTGGCGGGGGCTTGAATACCGGCAGCTTGAGCTTCGGCGGCGGCGTTTCAATCTTGGGCGATCGAGTCTTCGATGGCGTCGGCTCCGACTTTTCACACTCGCCATTCGCACCCAAGACTTCGCCATCCCGACAGACCGGTTTGTGGATCGGCACGCACGCGCCGTCGGCATTGCGTTCCTCGCCGTTCGCGCATG
Source organism: uncultured Alphaproteobacteria bacterium (assembly GCA_963761185.1). Taxonomy (GTDB): domain Bacteria; phylum Pseudomonadota; class Alphaproteobacteria; order Rhizobiales; family Xanthobacteraceae; genus BOG-931. The sequence goes on along the minus strand of CAVXFY010000006.1, from coordinate 227,697 downwards.
GCGGCTTTGGCGCTGGCAGCTTGATCGGCACACAGACGCCGTCGGCATTGCGCTCCTCGCCGTTTGGACATGGCGGCTTTGGCGTTGGCGGCGTTGGCATCGGCGGCGTCGGCATTGGCGAAGGCGTTCCGATCGGCGCTCGCAAGCAGCCATTGGTGCCGGGAGGAACGCCTGGCGGACATCCGACCGGCGGCCGGATCGGCACGCAACCGTTCGGGGTCGGAATCGTGTCCACCGGGCAATGCACCGGCAGGCACGTGCCCGCTGAATCCGGCGCGTAGCCCGGCTGGCAATTAATTGGCTCGCAGCCGCCGCTCGCGTTCGGCGCGTAGCCAGGCTGGCAGGTGGTCGGCACGCAATTGCCGGCAGTGTTACGCGATTCTTGCGCCGGGCAAGGTCCGGCGCATTGCCCGTTCACCACGCTCGTCCCGAATGGACAGCATTGTCCGTTGGGCCTGAGTTGCGTTGGCGCACAGACGCATTGACCGTTCATGCCAGTTTCGCCGGGCGGACAGCAAGCGTCGTTCGGCCCGGCCATGCTGCCGGGGAGACAGGACGCCTGGCACTTGCCGTTGACGACGACCTCGCCGAGCGGACAGCAATAAGGACTCCTGGGGTCCGTATTCGGCGGGCAGAGATAGGTGCACTGATTGTAATTCGGGTCCCAGCGCTCCTGCCCCGACGGACACACGCAACCGCCACCGTTGAGGCCGACCGACGAGGCGGGCACCGTGCCGGGAGGGCACGACGGCGGCGGCGCGGGACGCGGCGCAGTCGGAGTCGTTCCAGTCCGCTGGCACATGCCATTATCACCCAGCGTATAACCGGGGGCGCAGCCTGGCGCGGGAGGTTGAAGCGTCGGCAGCGGTGGATTAAGCGTGCTCCGCCGCGCCGTAACGCATTTGCCGCTGTCAGCGTTCAACTCCTGATCGCTCGGACAGCCGCACACACCAGTGCTGCGCGTCTCGCCGGACGGGCAAGCCGGCGTTTCGCAAGTATTGGTGCGCAGGTTCAACGTCTCGCCGGACGGACAAGTCCGGATGCGAACGATGGGGTCGCAAGTGCCGTCCGCATTCGGACCTTGGCCGGCGGGACAGCAGGCTCCTTTCGATGTCGCCTGGGTCGCCAGACAGCAGACGCGGGACGACAGTTTCATATAGCCCGACGCGCATGTGCTGCCCTGCGGCTCCCCCGGGGGTCTCCACATTTTTGGCGCCGTCAAACATTTGCCGGTAAGGAAATCTGGCGCTTGCCCGGCAGGGCAGCAGACCGTGGGTACGCTCGCGCCGCAACCGGTCGGTCCGGTCGCGACGCAACCGCCGGCAACCACCTTCGAACCCGTTGGGCAGCAACCGTTGGTCGATTTCTGACTCTGCGAACAGTTGGTGCCCGACGGCTGACAGTAGATCGTACTGCCGGAAGCACAGACTGTCGGCTGAGGCGGCGGCGTAGTCGATGCCTGCGGCGCTGCGCATAAACCGTTCGATTGCGGCAATTGGCCCGGCGGGCAGCATTGGCCAACGTTGGCCGGGTTTGGCAGCTCCGTGCCCGGGCAGCACCACTGGATATTGGTAGGGCAACTCGCTCCGGTCGCAAGGCAAGAACCGCCATTATATGGGATCGTTCCGCCGGGACACTTGCCGCTGGAATCGGTCGCGCAATAGAGCGAGCCGCCGGTCGACTGACAGGTGCTCGGCGTTGGGTTCGTTGGGGTTTGCGCCGGATTTTGCACGCATGACGGCGGCTGAGTCTTGAAATTCGGCGACTGATTGGTCGGACAACAGATCGAACCGACATTATTGCCGCAAGACGCGCCGGGCGTGGTCGGCGTGCACGCGTTGTCGTTATAGGTCGTTCCGGAGGGGCAGTTGCCGTTGGCGAGAGGCTGACAGTAGATCGCGGTGCCGGTCGGACAGATAATCGGTGGTTGGCTAGGCGCCGAGCACTGGCCGGTTTGAGTGTTGATTACTGCACCGACCGGGCAGCACTGGCCGGTAATAAAGTTTGCTACCTGGTTGGCAGGACAACACATCGCAACGGGAACGGAAGCACCCTGTTCGGGAGGGCAAGACTGGCCGGTCGCGACGCAACCGAATGGAGTCGGTTTTGATCCTGCCGGGCAGCAGCCCTGATTGTTCGGGGTTAGCTGGTTCGCCGGACAGGGCGATTGATCCGTGGACAGGCAGTACGTCGTTTCGCCAAGCGCCCCGCAATTGGGTGGATTTTGGCTCGACGGTGGCGTCGAGGGGCACTGACCGTTGTTGCCAGGCGTCTGTCCGTTCGGGCAGCACTGCGTGGCCGGGAACGGATAGCCGCCGTTCGGGCAATCTTGCGCACAAGTCTGGCCATCGAGGCCGACCTGCAATCCCTGCGCCGCGCATGTCTCGGAAAGTTTCGTCTTTTGACAGACTGAGACGTTGCCAAGGTTAGGATCGGGCGCGAACACCGTACCCTGCGGACAATTGGCCGGATTGGCATAAGGCGATTGTGTGATGCAGCCGAGCGCGCTGCCCGGCGGATTGGGCGCGCTGCCATCCAGGCAATTGTAATTGCCGGAGATCGGCACAGGGTTAAAGCCGTATTTGCAAAGGGCAAAGCTCTGAGGATCAGTCTGTCCGCCCGGACACAGCGGCTTGCATGCGCCTGGGCCGGCAGGCAAATAATATTGCGGGCAGCATTGGAAGCCCGATTGCTGCGATGTGCCTGGCTGGCACTGCGACGGACAGTTTGCACCCTGACACGGTGGTGGGGATGGACAGTTCGCACCTTGACACAGCGGCGGCGACTGACAGGTCGCACCTTGACACGGAAAGAACGGCAGCCCCGCGAGGCCTGGCAAGCCTGGTAGCAATGCAAGAGGACTGGGCAATCCCGGCAGAGCGGCCTGGTTGCAAGTTCGCGGGATCGCGATGTCGCCGAGATAACCGTGCACCGCGAGGTTATCGAACTGCGCATCGTAATCGACAAAATAGGTTTGCAGCGGCGGTACATTCGCCGGCTTGACCAAATCCGCGCCGTTACCTTGCAGCCCGTTGACGTGGAGGGATCCGTTTGCGGCGAGAACATTAGCGAGGTTCGGATTGGCCGAGTCGCGCAAATCTTCGCCGGTCGACCAGACAAAACCGCTGCACGACGAGCGGTCCAGATTACCGTTCGCATCGTAGCCGTAACCGACCGCGACACCGCCATTCGCGTTGGTGTTCGGATCGGGGAATCCGATCGCATATTGATCCGGCGCCGGCAGCCATCCGCCCGGCGGGCTGGGCAAAGGCGCATAACGCAGCAGACGACCGAGGCCGGGTTGCGCCAGCGTCATGAACTCGTAATCGCCGGTCGGCGCGGCACGCTCGGCGAGCAGCATGTCGCCGCGATCGTCGAAGGCGATCTTCGAGATTTCGGTGGGACCGAGCGCCGGCGGCACCTGCACTTCGATGCGCGCGTCGGCGCCGAACGAACCGTCCGGCGCAAGACTGACTGACCAGATTTGCGCGCCAGCGGTGACGGCGTAATAGAGCCGCCCCGCGTGCACCGCGAGGCCGAAGATGCGCCGCTCCGGCGGCGCGTAGTACCAGGTCTCTGGCTTCTCGCTCGAGAATTGCGCGCTGGTGATGTCGAGCGGTCTCGGCGAGTAGGCAACTGGCGGCAGCCCGACGGCGGCGAGCCCCTGCACGCCGTGATCGTAGCGGCCAATTTCCGTCCCCGAGAGATTGAAGCGATGGACCATTCCGGTTTGGCGGTCGGCGACGAGTAATGAATTGGTAGCGGCATCGAAGGCGAGCCCGCCAAGCGCGGGACCGGAATTGGCGACGCCGTTGAGCGTGACATTGGCGAATAGCGTGACGGCGCCGTTGCTACCGTCGATGCGCCAGATCGACCCAGGTCCGCCGCCCGGTCCAAACAGTCCCGCCATGAAGGTCGCGCCGGGCGCGCCTTGATGAACCCGCGTCGGGACACTGCCCTGCCCGGCCACAACAATCGGCAAGCCGTAAGCCGATGTCGCGGCCACATAGATGTTCGGCGGCGTCGCATTGTCGAGCGCCACACCAAACACCTGGCCGACCTGCGCTGCGGACACGCTAAAAGGCACCGGCGCCGCAATCACCTGCGCCTGCGGCGGCGCGCCGGCCGTCTGCAAGTTAAGGACCTGCGCCGATGGTCCGTTGGCATCGATAAAAGTCAGATCACCGGGATCCTGTCCCGGCGCGATCTGCGGTGGCGGCGGCGCGCCGGAAAAACCGGTCACGACCGCATTGCCGGACGCCAGAATTCCTGGAGAGGATGTTTGCGCCGACGCCATATCTACGTCCGCGATGCCTACAAGCAGCAGCGCGAGACCGGCCACCATTGCCACAGACAACAATGCGTCCGAGACAGACGAGAGCGAGGCTATTGCAGAATTTTTCGCAATGGATTTAGACCAGCAGCTAGAACAGCAGCCGCGACCGGCAGCAAAGTTGAGGATACCCCAACCCAACTTCCATCTCCCCAACTGCACGATGCAGCAGCGCGTTTTCTCTTTTAGGCATTCCGGTAGGTAGCATCATGTACCAACAACTTCATTATTGCACGTTTTATCTGTTATTGTCAGGTAATGGGCTACTGTATTTTTTCGTCGAGAGCCGCACCCAAGTTGGAGCACCGAAATCGCCTAACGGGCGGGTAGAACCTCATTCGGCCCTCGCGGCGGTCATGTTGCTCGCTACAGGACGCGGACGCTTACCCGCGGTAGCCTTCGACTTGACTAGAATGGACTCGGAAAACCTTGACGCATGGCCGAGCAAATAGAAAAATTGGTGCTCAGCTCAATCGGCGCAGGCGACGAGACATGAAGCTCCGCTCGGCGGCGATGGCCAGTGCTCTCCTGGCTGCGGTGGTGCTGGCGCCAGCGCCCGCTTTGACTCAAGCGGTCGGGGCCAGCTGCGATCCTGGCCTGGTCCAGCGGAACGCCTATCCCGGCGATCTGTTGTGCGTGACCGAGGCCGTGCACGACCAAGCTGTGGCGGACAATGCACTTGCACCGTCGCGCAGCAAGCCGGATGGGTCCTGTTTGCCCGGATTCGTCTGGCGTGAAGCCAGTTCAAGCGACCATGTCTGCGTGTTACCGCCAACGCGCGCTCAAACGCGGGCTGACAACAAGCGAGCAGCGCCAACGACAGTCCCGCAACAAGCTCCGTCCCAGACGACAACGCAGCGCACCGTCACCAATCCATTTCTCGGAATCAGTGGACCGCGGGAATTTCTGATCATTTCGCCGGACGAGTTCATGGCCGCATTAGCGCCTCTGGTTGCGCACAAATATTCGACCGGCATGTCCACACTCGCGGTCTCAATTGCGCAGCTCACTGCAAATTTCCCGGGCGTCGACGATCCGGAGAAAATCAAACGTGGAATTCAATTCGCGTACGAGCGTTTGTCGACCAAATACGTCATGCTAGTCGGCGATGCGCATTGGTTTCCGGTCCGTTACATGTTTATGAAAAATCTCAGCCGCTACTACCCCAATCGATCGGGTCCTGAAATCCTTCCCCTCGACGGCGTCTATATCGCCACAGATCTCTACTATGCCAATCTCTATCATCATCATATCGCGCAATCCCATGTTGCGCAGTCTGGCCTCGATGTCTCGCCCGGCCCCTTCGACGACTGGGATGCCAATCGTGACGGCCACTACAATGAAATGACCTGGCTTGATCGCAGCAATCCCAATCCGGACCAAGTCGACGGCTATCCGGATGTGGCGGTCGCGCGCGCCATTGCACATAGCGCAGCCGACGTGACCACCTACGTGGACAAAATCATTCGCTACGAAACGCAGAAGCCGCAAAGCCCGTTATTTACTTTTGTGGCCGACGGGTTTTACGAGGGCGCGCCGGGCTTAGTCGACCCGATCCTCGCGAAATCGCGCCTGAACTCAAGCTCGGCATTTCTCCAGATCAACAAGCCCGACCCGCACGCGTCCGCACGCTGGGTCGCTAATGCTTCGCCTGCAGATGTGGCGCTTAAGATCAATTCCAGCGTCTGGGTCGGTTATCTCGGGCACGGCTCGCCGAAAGGATGGGACGGTCCCGGCTTCGATCTCAACGTGGTCAAGTTGGCTGCCAATAACGATGCGCTTCCAGTTGTATTCACGGATGGCTGCTCCACCGGCCGTTTTGCCATCGAACCGCCGTTTGATTTTGAGTATTTGGACGTGGCAGGCAACCGCCACAACTTTACAATTGGGCCGGGCGCCGCTCCAGACAAGCCATCCGTCCCGGTATTCATCGATAAAGTGTCCGGGCAAAGCTGGGGCACCAATTGCTCCGGCTGCAATCCGACCCCACTCATCGCGCCGATACCGAACGCGTATGATTTCGATCGTAGCGTTCCAAACTTCGCCTATCCGTGGCTGTTCGGCGATCCGCAAGGGGGCGCCATCGCTTATTTTGGAGAGACCGAGGTGATGGAACCGCAAATGGCCGCGGAATTGGAGACTTATATCCTGACGCAATACGCGCTCGGTCAGCGTAATTTGGGTGCGATTTATCTGCAAGCAGAACGGCAATACTGGGCCGGCCATAGGGGGGACGCCGGCAATGTCGACTTCCATTCGATCGCGCGGTTCTATCTAGGTCTCATGGTCATGTTCGGCGACCCCTCACTTCGTATGCACTAGCGTGCAGGGCACGCTAACCGCTACGCGGCGGGGACCGTTTTGGTCGGTCAACAACGGGATTTGTGCGGCCGGTCCGGATAGTGAAACCTCGATCTTGGCATGTCGATGATGACCAGTGCGGATCAATTCCTTTTGGGCTGAACTTGTGGTGGTTTTTTTGGGGGCGCGGGCGACGGTTGATTCGATAAGCCCTTTTTTGGCCCATTGGGATTGCCAATTTGGTCTGCGAAACTCGCCGACACAAAAAAATAAAGTCACAACTACAAAAGCGACAAGTAAAGTTCCGACGCGACTGCTTCCACGGCGACGATCACTGTCATCTACTGAAATATGAACTACGGAAGGGCACTTTCTCGGTTTAGTGATGTCCGGAGATCCACGCTGCGTCTTAACGCCCACAGGCCCTGTTTATAGATGTGGGGTCAAAAAATGCGCTTTGGCACGGCCCTAGTCCACAATGGCATTAGACGATATGCTACTTACGATGCGTCTCATCCCGATTGAAAACTGACGAATTCGTGAAACACGCTTTCGTTATCGGCCATAAGGTCCAAAGGCAACCTGAAGCGCTGGAGAAGAGAATGAGCCGTTTGATGCCTCGGTTTGTTTCTATGGCGACGGTTGTGCTGCTGTTCCTGCTTCCAACGTCCGCGATCATGGCGCAAGACTCGAATTCGGAGCTTGAGACAGTTATCAAACAATATCTCGCAGCACACCCTGACGAAGTTCACGCAATAGTTAAGGACTATGTCATCAATCACCCGGAGCTCTTTCGTGACACACTTGTTGATATGATGAGCCATCAACCGGCTGTCAGCGCAACACCGGACACGATTACAAAACCAACCGTTGCCCCTGATCCAAGTTCTGGCAGTCAAGAATAATGCCCTCACGCTATTCGGGTCGACTTCATCAAGTTACGCTCGGCGATCCGCACGGCGATGTCACGATGGTTGAGTTTTTTGACTACAATTGCGGTTACTGCAAAGGAGCGCTTCCGGCCATGCTGAGCTTGCTCGGCGATGACCCCAAGCTCAAAGTTGTGCTCAAGGAGTGGCCGATACTCGGGCCAGGCTCAGTCGAGGCAGCGCACGTGGCGATTGCGGTTCGCATGCAGGATCCCGACGGACGAAAATACTTGGCGTTCCATCAAAAGCTCCTGGGCGATCCCGGAGCGGCAAATAAAGACAAGGCGCTCGCCGCTGCTGCTGCCGCGGGCGTCGATATTCCACGACTTGAGCAGGACATGGTCAGTAGCGAGGTAGGCGCCACAATCGACGAGGACTCCGCGCTCGCTCGCGCTATCGGAATCAGCGGCACGCCAGGCTACGTTATTGGAAACACGGTTGTTCCTGGCGCTATTGGCTTAGATGGGCTCAAGAACCAAATCGCAGCCGCCCGCGTTCACACCAACTGATCGATCCCAGGCGGAGAGATCGCTGGCACGAGCTTTCCTGAGTTGGGCTTTAGCCGGGACGCTTCCCAGCTCCCAACGTGCTGTAAACGACCAATGCCGCGGCGGCGGCGGCGAGCACAAAACCCGAGCTATGGCCTTCAAACGCCAACAAGCCGCCAACGATCATTACCACCCCGCCGCCTGCACCGAGCACCCGACCCCATCTACTCACGGCAGCGCTCCTCGTTCGTTGCTCGTTTTGACATCGGGAAAGCGGATGTTGAGCGCTGCCGCAGAAACCGAGTGCGACGTAAACAGCGCAAAAGCGCTGACAGCCAACCCGACCTGGGCCCGGCGAATGATACTGCTCATGATGTCCTCCTGATCCAATGCGGGAAATCGGTGAGTGATGTTCCCGACCTGCCAGTTCGACACGTCCGGCGCTTGGAGGTTCAAGAAATGCGTTAAAAATTACAGAGACGAAGATGGAATCGTCGGACCTCGCGAGCCGCACGGGTTCCTGAACCTTTTCTTTCTATTATCCACTAAACAGTTGAGTGAATCCATTGGTAAACCAAGCAGTACACAAGCTCGGCCGGCTGTCGCCGGCACCAAAAAGGCTGACCGCTATGACAAGACTGAATCGGCTACTTCACGTAGCGTGGGCTGTTGCCGGCCTTGCTTGGCTGGGCGTCGGCATAGGATGGGTCGGTTCTGGCTTGGCAGTATGGGACGGCAGTGAAACAGCCTCCGCTGCTGTATACTCTGCCGTTGGCGGCGTCATGGTCGCTACCACAATCACCGCAGCTGTCTGGTTTGCGTGGAACCGCCGGGACTGACGGCTAATGGCCCGGTTTTCGGGCCTCGCTGCTGGATTTTGGCGGGGACCCTGATATCCGAGCTGTGTCGACGGGCTGCCACTCTTCTTCTTGCACGAAACGGCCATTCCAATCTCAGCCCTACAGTATCTCATTCTCCTGAAGAGCGAGTACTGAACGCTTGCGGCAAAGAAATTTCTGACCCGACCGGGGCTTGAAGTTCACCTACCTGAACCGCAGGAGAAAGAAATGGACAAACAGAAATATGGACAATGGCTGATACCATTTTTGTTTGGTCTTAGCATTGGATTTGGTGTTGCATGGTGGCTGCCACACCCGCTTTTGCTTCTCGTTGCACCAATCGTCCTACTTATTATGATCATCCTGAAATACTTATTGGGATACACTTGGCCTTGGGAAGTCTCTTGGCGAGCGGACTCTCGGTAGTCGGAACGGGACGCCATGAAATGGTTGCTCGGTTCGCTTCTCCTCGTCGCCGTCATTGCCGTCCTGTACTCGACGCCGACGATTGCGCGGGATCGGCGCTTTCGAGAAACAGCCACGATCATTGAGCAGCCCATATTCGCGGCGAGCTTGGCGCCGGGAGTGCGGCCGCAGTCGTCCTTTTTTCCGGCGGCGCAGTCCCCGGGGGCACGCAGCAAATACTGTCTGTTAGAGCGTCGTCTACAATCGGGAAGTCCGCATGGTACAAAGTACGAACTGCGCGACGATGATTTTGGTCGCCACAACTGTGGAATTGAATTTTGTATTCGGCTATTTGTTCAGAAAGTGAGCGCACCATGCACGAAGCGGCTTGCGGTATTAGCGTCGCGCGGAACTATTGCAGCACCGCCGCGCTTTGGCTAGCGATGTTCAGCGCACTCATCGTTTCGGCACCTGCTCGAGCCCCAGCCGATGTCGCTACCCCAGATCCGTTTCTTAGCGCTTCAGGACCGCATCCATTCCTGATCATTGCACCGGATGAGTTCATCGCTGCTCTGGAGCCGCTGGTCGCCCATAAGAACTCAACCGGCATGCCGACGCTCGCGGTTTCGATCGCACGGCTGACTTCGTATTTCCCGGGCGCCGACGATCCCGAAAAGATCAAGCGCGGCATCCAATACGCCCATGAGCATCTCGACACCCAATATGTCATGCTGGTCGGCGACGCGCATTGGTTTCCGGTACGATTTGTTTTTTTTAAGAAATTCAGCAGAAGTTATCCCAATCATCCCGGTGAACCCAATCTGCCGGTCGATGGCGTGTACGCTCCGAGCGATTTCTATTACGCAAATCTCTATCATCATCGCATTGTTCGCGGAGCCAGCGTCAATGTCCAGCCTGGGCCGTTCGACGACTGGGATGCCGATCGCGATGGTCATTACAACGAAGCGGATTGGGGAACCTCGCCCAGAAGTAACTGGAACGAACCCAATCCCGACAAAGTCGATGGCTATCCCGACGTCGCGGTCGCGCGGGCCAGCGCACATACCGTGGCGGATGTGACTACCTACGTAAATAAGATTATTCGCTACGAAACGGAGCGACCACAAAATCTCTTGTTCACCTTCGTGGCCGATGGAATATACCCAAGCGCGCCCCGTCGCGTCGACCCGATAGTGGCGAACTCGCACTTGAACTATCCCTCGGCGTTTCTGCAGATCAACAAACCCGACGGCAGCGCATCTGCGCGGTGGACTGTCAATGCTTCACCTGCGGATGTAGCGAGCAAAGTCAATTCCAGCGTTTGGGTCGGTTACTTAGGCCATGGCTCGGTGAGGTCGTGGGATGGGCCTGGCTTCGGCCGCGACCTGGTCAGCCTGACCTCTAACAACGACGCCCTTCCCGTTGTGTTCACAGATGGGTGCGGCACTGGTCGGTTTGCGATCGAGGCGCCGTTTGACTCCGAATATGTCGACGTTGCCGGCATCCATCACAAGTTTACTCCAGCCCCCAATGCTGATCCGAAAAATCCGTCGATCCCCGCTATGATTGACACTATATCTGGGCAAACCTGGGGCGCCAATTGCGCCAGTTGCAACCCGCTGCCCCTGATCGTGCCGAAACCTAACCCGTATGATTTTGATCGGGGTATTTATAACTTCGCCTATCCCTGGCTATTCAGCTATCCGCAAGGCGGCGCCATCGCTTATTTCGGAGAAGTCGGCGTTATGGAGCCGCAGATGGCCGCCGAGTTCGAGACTTACATGTTGACGGACTACGTCCATGGCGAGCGAAACCTAGGCACCATTTATCTGCGTGCGGAAAGGCACTACTGGGAGCATCACATCGACGATCCGGGAGTTGTAGACCACCATTCGCCATCGCGGCTCTATCTCGGCTTTCTGGTGATGTTCGGTGATCCTTCGTTGAGGATGCATTAGACTCACCGAGGACGGGGTTATTGTAGTCGGCATCAGTCGACGGCAATGATTTAAGCTTTAAAACTGGGCCCTCCAAATCGCGCGCAATGAATTCCATGACTGGGCTATCATCGTGCCGATGCAGCCGAACAAGCCGCGCAGAGTTCCACGGGCGAACGAACGCCGTTTCCCCAACGCTACGGCCGGGCTTGCATTTCGATGATGCCCGCATCCTCGCCGACAACTATGAACCCAAGACGTTCATACAAAGATTTTGCTGGATTAACTTTCAACACGCGAAGTCGAACGATTTGTCTCTCTTTGCGGGCACGGCATAACAGGCGCCCTACAAAATCGGAGCCTATCCCCATGCGTTGAAATCGTGGATCGATAATGATCATTTCTAGCTCGATGCCGAGCGGCGTGTTTAAAACACATGCGGCGCCCACCGCGCTAAAATCGATCATGATTATTTCAAATTGTTGCCACGGGAGGTGTTGGACGAAGGACGCTCTTTGAAACTCTTCGTCCCAACCCCACGTCTGCTGAACGTGCTGGTACATTGCTCGTTTGTAACAAGAGTAAAGGAATGGCTCATCCTCGTGCTCTGCTGGCCGGGTTTGATATTGCGGCATTGCCGGCGTCACTCCGAACGCGAAGTCCCATCGTGGCTGAACGAATTTTATTCGTCCAGGAGATGCCCGCAGTCGGGTCAAAAGCGGAGATGTCGGTCGGCAACTATCGCGGCTTCCGAGGCAAAACCGACGTGTTGGACCTTCGCTTTAGACTTTCGCGCACGCCTGGAGCAATCGCGAGGAGGCACCTCAAAGGACGGGAAATGTTGTGGGATAATTGGTGGGTGTGAAGTGTCGTCAACAATAAGTAATTTAAATATATGGCATATAAAGCATCGTGGGCGCACACCCCTCCTCCTCTGCCACGCGCAACTATGGCTACTAGCATTGAACCTTGCGCTGGAGAATGACCGTGGGTCTATCGGGTAGATGTTTTCGCGCACTCGCCGCCGTTGCCACAGCCGCGGCTCTGACAGGAAGCCTGTCGACAACAAGCCAAGCCGATCCGACAACATTCCGGATCGGCCAGTCCTCGCCGGCCAACACCTTTTTGGCGATTTGGATGGCGGATGACGCCGGCCTTTATGAGGCGAACGGGTTGAAGCTCGAAATCGTGCCGATGGCGGGCGGCCGTGACATGGCCAATGCTTTCGCCACGGGCCGCATCGATGCCATGCATATCGGCCTGTCGTCGGTCGTGCGCGCCAATGCGGCGAACGCGGATATCCGCGCCTTCGGCTCTCTCAGCAACGTCGTTCGCTTTGCGCTTTTTGGCAAACCGGGCGTCAGATCGCCCGAAGATCTCAAGGGGGGAACGGTCGCAATCAGCAGCCTCGGATCTGAAAGCGACGCCACGCTTGCCTTGATGCTCGGCAAGCTTGGCCTCACCCGCGCCGATGTGCAGGTCAAGGAACTCGGTCTCCCGCGCCTCGCTGCCGTTGAGTTGGGTGCGATCGCGGCGACTGCGCTCAACGAGCCCGATCGAAGCCGGGCCTATGCCGCCGGCCTGACTGCGCTGGTCGATCTCGCGCCGCAACACGTTCCATGGCTGTTCACTGGCCTCGTAGCGAAGCGCACATTCATAACCGACCATCGCGAGACACTGATCCGGTTTTTGAAGGCGACGATCTCGGGCAATCGCCTGGCGGTCTCCGATGAGCAACGCGCCAAGGCCGTCCTGAAGGAACGATTCGGCACTAACGACCAAAACATCGTCGACGTCAGCTACACAGATTTCAAGGAGCAGACGCCACCCAACCTCGAGATTGACCCGGACGCAGCTCGCGCAGTCATTGAGCAGATCGCCAAACCCGACACGAGCCACGACCTCAAAGATTATATCGACACCGGCTTGCTGGACACCCTGAAGGCAGAAGGCTATTTCAAATAGTCCCATTGGTCGGCGTCGCTAACTCTGCGGTGGATAAAGGTCTGCAGCGGCGGCGGGCTTGGCTTGTCATGGTTACTCTTTGATCTTGGTTTCGCTTGGCAGAATTTGGCCGCGGGGTAATCATCTGCTCCCTTTGCAGATCTCCTTTCGCCAGCTGTCCGTTCGCATTTGTTCGACGCTCGAGACTTGAGGCCAGCCCTCCACGGGTAAGATTTTTCGTCCGCGTTCGTTGCCGGGCGTATTTGTTCGTGGGTGATTTTGTGGGTTCGAGCGCGGCGGTGGCTAAAACCTGAGTCCGATCAAGGGAGTTTGGCGGAGGACCGTTCCGTTTACCGACGCTTTAGAGTTCGGTTGGTGCCTCGAATTTGCCGCCGGTTGCGCGCGCCCGACCTCAAGCTAGCCTCGAATTTGACTGGCCTAGTCGCGGCGGGGGCGGCGCAGCGTGAAGGATTTCGAACGGGGCCAGCCGACCGTCCGGCCCGACAACGTCGTAATAGGTGACCTCGATCTTGGTGATGTCGCCACGATTTGACCCCGGATCAACAGTGAATGCCGCGAAGCCGTAGGAATGCGCAGCGTTTCGCACCGCTGACCAAGGCGCTTGCTCCTTTACGTAGACAGGCGGACGCTTGCCTGTCGTTGGGTCGGGTTCGCCGACTGCGGTGATCACCCGACACTGTGGCGGGTTGAAGAATAGCTGGTTCGACGGGACGGACGTTCCGCCACCGCCGATGACCATGTGCACCGTTCCCTTGCTAGTGTCGATGACATCAGTGGCGCTCGCTACTGCGACTGGCGTCAAGGTGGCGTTCGATTCCCGACCTCGGATCGGGTGTGAGCGCTCGTAGTGATGCTCGTGCCCACACACCACGAGGTCGACACCATACTCGTCGAACAACGGCACCCATTCCTCTCGGATCCCGAGGTCCGCGCCGTTAAACATGTCAGCCGTCGAGATGGCGACCTGATGCATGCACACGACCACCCAGTCGACATCATGATCGCGACGGGCGGCGGCCAATTCCTTTTCCAACCACACCTTCTGAGCGCCGAAGGAATAGCCCCGGATGTAGGAATTGCCGCCGTCCTGATAGGCAACATCGTCGTTGGCGATGCTGATCACGCGCACCGAGCCGGCGGTGAAGGCGTACCAAAGCCCACGCGTTACATCGGTCTGACCAGCCGATTCCGGCACCGAGAAGTAAGTCTGATAGGCCTGATATCCGATCGGCCCGTTACCCAGCTCGTTCTCGTGGTTACCGGCCGAAGGCATCCAGGGGCGTTTTCGGGCGCTGCGGCTATTGTTCTCCCAGAAATCCCACCAGGTCCTCACCCGATCCTCAGCGAGATTGGCGTAACAGAGATCGCCGTTGAATAGGTGGAACAAGGGCCGCAGCCGCTCCACGCCAAGCGTTGTATCGCCCGCCGCCGGCGAGCCTAGATTATCATTCACATACGGGGGCTTCGGCATCGTCACCCCCGCGGGCGACACGAACTTCTTGCCGAGCGTCGGCGTACCCTGATCGCCGAAGCTGGTGAACATGAACGGCGCGCGACCACGCGGAGAGGTGCGGAACGTACTGAACTCTGGCTCGGCGCCGTCGTGCATCGCCCCGTACAGATAAGTGAAGTCGGCCCGCAGTCGACCGAGCTTCGCGTGATATGCGTAGACAACCTGGCCGGACTTCGCATCCGTGTAACTGGTGGCTTTGGCCTCGACCGTTTGCTCGAGCTTGCCATCGAGATGCCCGAGCACGACACGGGGCTTGGCCACGGGTTGAAGTGTGTGCCAGGATACCACCATCTCCGACGATGCATCCGCGCCGAACTGCAAATGTAGTCCGGCGACTGGGGGTGTCGCCACCGAGACCGGCGATTGTTGTGACGGGATTGCGGCCTCACCGTCTCCTGTTCCGATGAGGGACGCCGCCACTGCGGCCCCTCCTCCGATGCCTGCGGCGGCAAGGAGCCTGCGACGACTGAATTCGAGGTTGAATTCGGTGTCCTGTATGGTCATCGCGTAAGGTTGCTCTGTGGGAACTCTATTGCAACTCGATGACAGTTCGGTAGGTCTGGGGCCATGAACAGCCTCCCGTATTGCCGAAAGGCAGCCAGGCTTTAGGTCGGACCGCCGTCAAGCCGGTCGCAGAACTCGATTTGAGGCGTGATCCCGTCGGGGGCGGATCAATGGCAATCAGCATCGGACGGCGGCAATTCATTTCCGCGCCCGGCGGCGCGCAGGTGGCCTAGCTGTCAAAAATACATTAGCACAATGGAGTTAGGAACGAATGCGCGCTGTCGGGGCAACCATGGCGGCTTCAGCTATCCTTAACTCATCGCGACACTGAGCCACACAACCTT
The DNA here is from genome assembly GCA_963761185.1 of uncultured Alphaproteobacteria bacterium. Lineage (GTDB taxonomy): Bacteria > Pseudomonadota > Alphaproteobacteria > Rhizobiales > Xanthobacteraceae > BOG-931. Next base: position 212,139 of record CAVXFY010000006.1, on the reverse strand, counting down.
CGCCCACCACTTCTGGCAGCCTCAGCGAAGAGCTCATCGCCGCACCGATACAGCCGCTTATACGCGACGGGTCGCGGCTGACGAACACGTCAACTGAATAAAGGGAGGACTTATCGATGGCTGACCAATACAATTGGGATAACGCCTCAGCGCTCTCCGACGATGCGGCGGTGGACGATCAAATCGTATTCATCGAGGGCAGCGTTCCTGACGCGCAACTGCTCGCGGCAGCAGTCGCGCCCGGCGTGCATGTGGTCATCCTCGATCCCGACGAGGACGGTGTACAGCAGATCGCCACCTATCTGACCAGCCACGATATCCAAAACCTCTCAGCCATCTCTATCGTCTCGGACGGCGCCGACGGCGAGATCCAGCTCGGCAACACGGCGCTGAGCGCGAGCAATGTTGCAGCCTACCAGCAGCAACTCGCCGAGATCGGCGCCGCACTCCAGCCGGGCGGCGACCTTTTGCTCTACGGTTGCGACGTGGCGCAAAGCAGCGCCGGGAATGCCTTCCTCGGCGACCTCGCTGCCGCGACCGGGGTGGCGAATATCGCCGCCGCCTCACATGTCGTCGGCACCGCGGCCGAAGGTGGCAGCTTCAACCTTGACGTCGACCTCGGCACTGCTGCCACCGCCACCGGCCCGTTCACAGCGGCAGCCGTCGCTGCCTATCCCGATCTGCTGGGCATCGCGTCAAATCTGGTTTGGTACATCACCGATTCCTCCACAACCTCGGACACTGGGGTCTACACGATCGATGTAAGCGGCGGCGCATCGGCCACCAACCCCACCGACATCAAAAGCACCCCGTCGTATTCCGGTTTCTCAACCGTCGACGGCCTCGCGATCGACCCATCCGCCGGCGTTTATTTCGTAGCCAACTATCTCCCGACCGGCCCGAACGGCGACACGAATCAGATTATCGAGGGCAATACCAACGGCAGCGGGACACCGTCGGTCATCTACACCTCCGGCAACAGCGGGGGGGACGCCATCGTCGGCCTGGCCTTTGACCAGCAGAACGGCCTGCTCTATTTCGCGGTGACCGATTACGACATCCCCAGCAGCAACACCACGACCGGCATCTATACGATCAGCGCGCTCGGCACCGGCACCCGGACAGCCACTGAGCTGGTCAATCTAAGCATCGGCATTCAAGCTCCTAACGACATCGCTATCGACACCACGCACAATTTTTTGTTCTACACCAACGGCGTCCCCGGTCTGAGCAGCGTCGAGGAAGTTGGGGTGGCCAATCTGAGCACAGGGGTCATCATCAACCCCGACCTGGTCAGCTATTCCTCCGCTGGCAATGTGGAGCCCTTTGGGATCGCGGTCGATCCCGCGACAGATACGCTCTACTGGACGACCGTAAATTTCTCCGCCAACTCCGGCAATGCGATCTACAGCGCGGCTTACACGACCGGGGCCTCGGTCACGCTATCTAATACCCAAACGCTCGCCACGACCTTGCAGGCACAGGCGCCCATAGGCATCGCCCTCGACGTTCCGGCGGGCGGATATTACGTCGATACGTCGACTGGGACGGCGAACGACACGACGGCAAACGAGGTCTTGTTCGGCAGCAGTCTCACCAGTCCGGCGACGCTCACCGATGTCTATAACGTTCCGGACCAGGACGGCGGCACTGAGACCCTGCCCACGGAAGCCATCGTGGTGGAGGCCCAGCCGGTCGTCACCACCACCGGCACGGTGACCTATGTCCACGGTGCAGCTGCGATCCCGATCGATTCCGGCGCGACGGTTTCGGATGCGGACGGGTACGATCTGGCCAGCGCGACGGTGTCGATCGCGAGCGGGGTTGGCACCGGCGACACGCTGAGCTTCACCAGCCAAGACGGCATTACCGGCAGCTTCAGCGCCAACACGCTGACGCTGACCGGCGCCGCGTCCGCGGCGGACTACCAGACTGTGATGGACAGGGTGACCTTCTCCACCACCAGCACGAGCGCAACGCCCCGCACCATCGATTGGACCGTCAGCGACGGCGTCGTCACCAGCCCGACCACAACCAGCACGGTGGACGTTCACGTTCCGCCGGCGGTGACCGCCGGCGCGATCGTGACGTTCAATGGCGGCGGCGCCCCGGTAGCGCTTGATTCCGAACTGGTGGTGACCGACGCGTCGAGCACGACGCTGGCGAGCGCAACGGTCATGATCGTCAATGCTACCAGTACCGACCGGCTGAACTTCAGCGGCCAGAACGGCATCAGCGGCAGCTATTCCGGTGGAGTGCTGACGCTGACGGGCGACGCCAGTGTCCTCAATTACCAGACGGCGCTGGAATTGATCACGTACAGCGTCAGCCCGACCGACAGCGATCCTACCGACGGCGGCGGCGACACCAGCCGAATGATCGATTGGACGGTGAATGATGGCGTGCTCAGTTCGAACACCGCAACCAGTGCACTCGATACAGTACATGTGGCGCCGACCATCGCCGCTAGCGGCATTGTAGACTTCGGCTTCGGCGGATCGCCAGTGGTACTCGACGGCGGGGTGACGGTCGACGACGTCGACAGCGGCGGCAACCTTTCCAGCGCCACGGTTTCGATCGGCACCGGGTACATCGGCGGCGACGACACGCTGAGCTTCACTAGCGAGGACGGCGTCACCGGCAGCTTCAGCGCCGGCGTGCTCAGCCTCAGCGGTTCAACAAGCCTCGCCAATTACGACACGGTGCTCGAGTTTGTCACGTTCGACACTACCAGCACGACAACCGGCAGCCGCACCATCGACTGGACTGTCGGCGATGGCGTTTTGAACTCAGCCGTGGCGAACAGTACGGTTGACGTCGCTCCTTGTTACTGCCCCGGCACGCTGATCAAGACCCAGCGTGGTCAGAAGCGCATCGAGAAACTCAAGATCGGTGACAAGGTGATGACCGCCTCCGGTGCGCTGCGGCCAATCAAATGGATCGGGCGACGCAGCTACAGCGGGCGTTTCGTCATGGGTCGCACCGATATCCTACCGGTCTGCATCAAGGCCGGCGCGGTCGACGACAACGTGCCGATGCGCGATCTTTGGATTTCGCCGCACCATGCCATGTATTTTAAAAATATATATCTTAAAGATAAGAATTTCGAAGGCGTGCTGATCGAGGCGAGGGATCTCGTCAACGGCGTGTCTATCGTCCAGGACGAACGCGTCGAATGCGTAGAGTATTTCCACATCGAGCTTGACAGCCACGACGTCATCATCGCCGAGGGCGCGCTATCGGAAAGTTTCATCGACGATGACAGCCGCGGCATGTTCCACAATGCGCACGAATACCGGACGCTCTATCCGGATGCCGCTGTGGGGATCGCGCCGTATTGCGCTCCACGGTTGAGCGAGGGCTATGTGGTCGAGGCGGTGCGGCGGCGCATTGCCCTGCGAGCGGGACTTCTTCGCGTTGCCGACGGGCCGTGGATCGGCCCGCTACGGGGCTGCGTCGAACGCGCCGCCCCGCTCAGCATTGCCGGCTGGGCGCAGAATGCGGATCATCCGGGGACGCCGGTCTGTCTCGATATCTATGCCGGGGACCGGCTGATCGGGCAGGTGCTCGCCAATGGCTATCGCGAAGATCTCGCACGGACGAGACTCGGCGGCCATCACGGCTTTACCTTCACGCCTCCGCCGGAGCTCGACTTTGCGACCGTCAGGGTGGCAGTACGCCGTTCGCTCGACGGTGCCGCGCTTGAATTCTCAGCCGATCCCGTGCGCGCGCTCGAGCCGCCACCATTCTATACAACCAAGCGATACCCGAACATTACGGTGCATCGTCGCGCAGCAAGCACTTAGGCGGCGGCTGATGTCCGTGTTGGGTCTGAAGCTTCCGCGACGGGGTGAAGGGTCGATGTCTGCTATGTCATCGCCCACTCCCCGCTAATCAGCTTTTAGCAGGTCCTGTTCAAGTAACAGCAAGGGTTCGTATCCCTCCAATCAAGACCGCTCCCGCGCCCGTGCTGTACGTTGAAGTATCTCATTTGCCACGCTCAAAGTGGTCGAGCCCGTTGCCACGACCTGCAACGATCCCAACCGCGATGGATCTTGTCACGCTCGCCGATGTGCGAGCGCTGTTTGGGCATCTGCCGAAAACCACACGCGAAAAATCAACTTGGCATGTCACAGCTGAGCTCGACAAGGCGGCGGCAGGCGCCGACACGGCAGATGTCTCAGTCGCGCTGCAGATGGTGCTGAGTTTAGAGAACGTCGAGTGTCGGCCGAAGGCCAATCAATAACACTTGCCGTCGCAATAATCCGCCCACGCACTCAATGCCAAGCCGATCGTTAAGCCGGCAAGAGCAACGGCGATGATTGCGGCGTATCCGATCGCCTTGAGATTCGTCGCCATGAAGTATCTCAACGGTCGTTCAGTCGATTCCCCGATGGCCATTTTTCGCTTGCAAGAAATCTTGTGCTGCAAATACAATTCTCTTCAACTGTGGCTCATAGGACGGCAATGCCAAGAGAGCACCCACCAGTCCAATGACGAAGACGCCCAGAACACAGGTACGCAACAGTCGCCCCGCCACTGACGGCCCGCGGTTCGAAATTTTGTCGCGTCTCCTAGCTTCAGTCTGTGCGTTCGTCTCAATTAAAGAGTCTCTTGGTGCGATGCTGGGACTGGAGCATCTGACCTTATTGTTGCTAGCTTCCGGCTGAGTAAGCTTGCATAACGGTTCAGTTACTTTGACCTCATCGACAGATGCGTCGTTTCTATCAACAGAGACCGGCGGGAGCTTCACCGCAATTTGACGTCCCACTGCTTGCCTGAGTGGCGAATCTGCTGCGAAGAGGCCTTCTCTTATGGCCACGAGAATCCTCTCCTCGCGGTCGCTGAGCTGTTTCAGATTGTTCGACGATGCCAAGGAGCACTCCTTGTCAAAATTTCCGTTTGGCCCAAAAGTCGCCCGCCTTTCGGTCACCTTTGAGACGCCAATACGGCAAAGTCACGATTGGAACGCCAGCAGCGTTGCAGCCGCCATGGCCACCTTTTGGATACTAGGCACTGGCAGTGACCGCAAAAAATAGCCCCGGCATAATGCCAGGGCTGAGCCAGCAGATGCTGAACCGCTTTTCGCTGGCACGAGTGTCGAGGGGAAAGGGTTCACGCCAACGCAGCGGATTAAACAACACTTAATCTGAGTCGTGGTCACCTGCGCAGAAAATCGCAGGGCAAGCAGTGCCGCCACCGAAGTAGCAATGTATGTACAAATCGGATTACGGGCGGCACCACGATGAGGGTGTCGGGGGGTGCTTGGGGTTCGCGGCACCGCCCGTTGCGCCACACTCACTCGTCAGCAGTGAAACAATGGTGACGTAGGAAAGTAAGAAGCAAATCAAATGCCGAAATGGTCGGACGTACAAAAGGAGCCTCAGCCCACCACAAGCGAGCCCCCTTTTGTGCCGAACCACCCAACTAATGCGCGTGAGTGTCTGGGAAGGCCCTGCACGCGCCAATACGGCGGTTGATCAAGGCTTAGCTGAGTTGCCATCGGATCGCAGTCAAAATGCACGGGAAAACAGATTCCGCCCGACGCCAACACGTCGCGCCCCGTGCCCCCGGCCGCTGACGGTCAGCTCCGGTTGGCACAACAGAACAAATTATTGGCCGGACACGACAAGTCGGCATGCGCTAATTGCGATATTAGCACGAATGTTTCTGGACGGCTTAATTCTCGGGTTCTTCATTGGCGCATCTTGTGGCTACGTGGTTTTGGCGCTCATACGCCAATCTCGCGACTGAATTCGTTGTGTCGGGGGTGGCGGCGGACGAGAGTTGACTTGTCCGCCGCCGATTAGCGAGCAGACGCGAGCAAGCGGATGCCGCCCGCGCCGGAAATATCCATTAATCTGTATCTCAGCCTAGCCATGATCGGGATGAGCCTGACGTGGCTCGGCGGACATAAACCCCGCTCAGCTAGGAGGTTTTTTCAGAATACCTTCAAATTTAACTTTTAGCGAAAATCATTCAAACTCGTCGGAAAACTCCTCACAACGAGTGCAGTTCCGTCCAGATCGTTTAGCTTCATAGAGGCAAGCGTCGGCCCGCTCAATTATTTCCCTGAGGCACTCGCCTGCTCGGAAGGCTGCAACACCAATCGAAACCGTTATTACACCGAGATTGTCCCCCGTAGATCGTTTCCTCAATGTCCGGCTCATAATCTTGGTTCTAGCTAAGCCAAGTTTGTACCCGCTGTGCTATCAGTCTACGATGATATGCGTTCCAACACGGGCCGCGCGCGCAGTCCGTGCGATTAGGCTTAATCAGGATTAAGGAAACTAGCCTTTTCAGATTCACTTTCGAGCTTCTCCGCTTGTTCTAAATATTTCGCAGCCAGAAAAATTAGTGTTTTTGCCGCCGCTTGATCTGCAATCAAAATCGCCAGCTTCCAGCAGCGCTCTGCTTGAGCTCTAAGGCGCTCAATCTCGCCATAGCCGCCCGCTATACCGCGGCGCTTGTCCTTCGTTTTACCCCGGTTGAAACTCATCCGGATGGTTCTCAAATGATACCGAGAGTTAGTGTGCTAAGGACCTGGACTAGGTGTCGCGCCACGGCTCCTTTTGCACTCAATCCCACGCAGAGCATCGCGGGGCAATTTGGTGCCGCTCCGCGCTTCAATTTACTATCGCGTCAAGCGGCAGGTTTTTGCAGTGAGCCATGCTCGGAATTGAAAGCGCCCATCTCAAATCGTGTCGCTGCATCAAGCCACACATGTGCTGCTTTCAAATATAAAGATCGTTGATGATCGCTCTCACTCGTGCGCGCGAGCTCTCTAAACTCGTCTGCATACTCTCGATAGATCCGCGGCGCGATTCGGAGCAACTCTTCACTTACTCCGGGATGCTCGGCGAGCTTGTTGCTTACCTCAGCCGCAGCGTCGATAGACTTTTCGTCTCCTTGCATAGAGTGATTGTCCGCTGATTTCTCGCAAACCGCAAGTACAACCTGGGCAAGCACAGGCCGGCCCGGACGGGGGGTTGCGAGTTAAGCTGAACAGCGCATATTCGACCACATGACCGAAGGTTGGATAACCATTACGAAGACACGCCGTGTTCGAGGCGAGTTGAACTTTCCGCCTCTCACCGAATGGTTCGCGGTTGCAATTCCCTACCCGGCGCAGCCTTGCTAGTCCTAAGGCTCCATCAAGATTTAAGTGACGCGGAAATACTTGTTGCAGGCGCGGCTACCCGTGAATTTCTCGATCAATACGATGTGGGACCCGGTCGCGTCGAATCGCTACCCAGAGCTGGTTCGGACCATTGACGATCCTGTCGCGGGCGAGGTCCGGGAAGATCGGGCCATGGTGATCGCTGTCAGTCGTGGCCACGAACCGCCTGCGGCGCTTGGGCTGCAGGTCGCGCTCGCGCATCAGGCGACGGACTTTCTTGGAGTTCACCAGCAGCCCTCGATGGCGAAGTTCAGCGCCAACGCGACGATAGCCACTCAGCGGCCTATTCGATCACTTCGTCGGCGAGCAGCAATAAGGACTTGGGAACTTCCAGCCCGAGGGATGTCGCAGTCTTGAGATTGATGACGAATTCATATTTGGACGGTTCTTGCACCGGAAGGTCACTTGCCTTCTCGCCACGCAAGATGCGATCTACATAGTCTGCCGCTTGACGGAATTGCTCCGAAACTTTGACGCCGTAGAAAGCCAACCCGCCCGCGGATTTCGTGTAAAGATGTGAGGGGCCTCATCGCCCTACGTTAAACTCATCGGCGACTTCGGTAGCGCGATTGAGGTTGTACGAATTGGCGATTGTTTCCCGTTTCAGATTTTTCGTGAAAATCTGCAGTCCTGCAATTTTCGACTTTTGCAACACAATCGACCCATAAGCGGACACGATAATCTTTACGCGGCCCGTGTCACTGTTTGCGGAAATGTGGTGTGTGTGACTGACACGATCGTGCCATTAGACCCGGATAAAGTTTCAACTCTAGCGTTGAGGTTCTGCGCGAGGGCTTTGATTATGCTGGTGCCGAGCCCGGTCTTTGTCTGGGCAAAGACGCCATCGGGCTTGCCAATTCCGTTATCAGCGACTGACAATTTCCAATTCGTTCCATCAACGTCGTACGCCACGTTGATCCGACCTTTCATATTTTGGTCCGGGAATGCATGCTTGAGAGCGTTCATGACGAGTTCCGTCGTGATCAAGCCAATACTCTCGGCCTGACGGGCATCTAAGCTGCCTGCCACGCCCACCACTTTCAATGTGATTGGTCGAGCATCCCTAATCATCGACGCCGCGAGGGCAACACCCAGTCGTTCGAGATAAGGAAGCATTTCAATGGGCCCCACTATTCCCGATGCATTGAGTTGCTGTTGAATGGTTGCTATTGAAATGACCCGAGCGTGAGTATCCTGCAAAAGGGTGCGTGCCTCCTCAGAACTAACCGTGTTAGTTTTCATCAGAATAATACCGGCGATGATTTGTAGACTATTGGCAATCCGGTGCTGAATTTCTTCTAGCAACACGTCCTTCTGTCGCAAGAGGCTGTCTTTGTCGTGCTCCAAAGCGCGCCGTACGGTGACATCTTCAATTCCAAGCAGAATAGTCGTCTCGGCACCCTCCTTGTAGAACACTTGGCGGGCGTTCAAGCACATAATGCGGGTGCCAAGATGCGGAAACTCGTGCTCGACCTCATAATCCGTTATCAGGCCATGTTCTGGAATGATTTTCTCGAGCAGCACGCGAAGTTTCGGAATATCCCATTGCCCGTCACCTAACGCGTAAAGGAGTTTCCCCTGTGTCTCCTCGGGGCTCACCTCGAATGCCGAATAGAAGGAGCGGCTCGCAGCGATGACGCGCAACTCTTTGTCGAGCACAATGACAGGTTCTCGGACCGTATCGACGATGCTCTGAGCTAGCGCACAGGCGTCTGCGACGTTGGTAAACTGTTCTCTGAAATTTGTTTTTTGCATAAATCCCGTGCAAAGTTTTTAGCGTTTGCTATTCGGAAGGGCGCCACATCGCGATTACTTCCTTTTCGGACAGGCTGATCGCGATCTTCGGGGGCGCGGCTAGTAAGTTTATAACTTATCTGGGAAGCGAATCTGTACAGAATTGACCACTTCTTGCGCGCGGGCCCGAACGCGCGTGCGAGTTGGTCAGCAAGACACTAAGCTGATGCCATCCCGTCCAAGTACCCACTCGCGTAACGCGTCTGTAATCGCAATTGGGTCGTAGGGTTTGGTAAAGAAACGCCCGCCCTCCGGAAGATCTTGCCCCGTTATCAGATCGCGACCTGAAGTCACAATTATCTTGATTGGGGGCCACCGATTTCGGACTGCATGAGCGAGTTTGAGACCATCCATTGAGCCAGGCATGTGAATATCCGTAAACATCACTCGGATGTCGCTGCGGCACTCCAATATTTGTATGGCCTCGTCAGCGCTCGCAGCTTCGATGACCTCAAAGCCCGCAGCCTCGATTATTTTCACGGCACCTATACGGACCAACGGTTCATCTTCAACGATAAGCACCACTGGTATCTTTGCGGTATCTCCCCACAGCATTCACTCTTCCCCGGCGTGCGCTTCTGTCCACGCACTCGCCTTTAGACGCATCTACACCAAGGTGCGGCGAGGGGGAATTGTTCCATAGGAAATTACGAACCCGCCGTTAGTGCGGTCGGCACTGCGAGCCAAGGGGGAATGTCCGAGTCTGGCCCGTAAGCCCCCCCTCAAAAAGGCGGGGCTTTTCTGTAGCTAGGACGGCCGCCTATTCCCGCAAAAACGGCCCTACGCGCGATTTCCGGGCAGGCTCGCTACCCTCCTAGCACAACGGGGGGTTGTGGGGCCTCGAATAGCCCCGGGCTAGGGCCCAAGAAAGGCGCTGATCTGCTCGTCGGAATAGCCTCGCTGGCGCAGCCAGCGCCACACCGGCCCCTGTGCTTTGGATTGATCCCCCTCGGTCAGGATCGCATCGTGCAGTTCGGCGTCGACGGGCTTGTCATCTGTCAGATAGAAAAACTCGGTGCTAGGCATTAGTGCGACGCCCTCTACGCAGCGGCGTGACATTACCGCTCGGCGGGGCTGATGGCCGGTCGCAATTGTCGGCCCAGGCTTCCATGAGCTTACGCCTCTTGTCGAACAGATCGCTGCGCCGATAGGCGGCCTCGACCTTATCACCGACCACGTGTGCCAAGGCCATCTCGGCGACGATGTTCGGAAAGCTGGTCTGATCGGCGGTCCAATCCCGAAACGTCGAACGGAAACCGTGCACGGTGAGGCCGGGACGAAACTCGCCCAAGGTTTTCAGCATCGCCATGTTTGATAACGGCTGGTCCTTCCGGCCTGGGAACACATAAGCCTGACCGTCCTCACGTGGCAGCTGGCGCAGGATGTCCAGCACCGGCTCGGTCAGGGGCACCCGATGGGTCTTGCCGCCTTTGATGCGCTCGCCGGGAATGGTCCAGGTCTTAGTCCTGAAATCGATCTCCTCCCACTTGGCGTTGATCACTTCCGAGGTCCGTAACGCGGTGAGGATTGTCACCTCCAAGGCTTGCGCGGCCAGACCCTGGCAGGCGCGAAGCTCGGCCATGAAGGTGCCGATATCGGAATACGGCAGCGCCGGATGGTGGCGTTCTCGCTTATCCTGTTTCGCCAACAGATGTTTGAGATTGCTTTTCCAGCGGGCCGGGTTTTCGCCGCTACGGGCTTTCATCGCTGTGGCGTAATCCAGCACCTGCTCGATCCGACCGCGCAAACGTTTGGCGGTTTCCGGCTTGCTGGTCCAGATCGGCTTGAGAATGTCGTGAACTAGCTTGGTATCAATCGCCGCGACCGAGACATCGCCGATGATCAGATCTTTTTCGACTTCGATGGGATAGGCATAGGTCTTCAAAGTCGATGACCATTGCGCGGCATGCTTTTCATTCCGCCAGCCGCTCCGATGCGTAGCGATATAGTCCTCGGCGCATTGCCTGAAGGTCAGCAGCTTGGCCGCCGCTAATCGTTTCTTGTGGCGGTCGTCCTCTTTGGCTTCGACCGGATCGATCCCAGCCGCGACCTGTTCGCGCATCTGGTCGGCTGCGGCCCGAGCCTTGGCGAGTGAGACCGTGAGGCAGGAGCCGAGGCCGAGCTGGCGGACCTTGCCGATTTCGATTTCGTGCTCTTCCTTGGTGCCATCCTTCTTTTCGACCTTGCGCTTCCGCATCACCGTTTGGGTTGGCGAGGCGTACTGAAACAGCCACGACTTGGTTCCCCATTTTGAAATCTGCAGCCACAGGCCGCCGCCGTCGCTGTAACGGCCGACCTCGGTCAGCCGCTCCTCTACGGTTTTGACACTGAGCTTGTGCTTCGCCATGACCTTACCGCCTCTCGTCCGCCGAACCCGGCTACCCATTTACCTACCCATTTACCTAACCTGAAAGGTATGGGCATCTATGAGAACAATCAAGAAGAAAAACGTCCATTAAATCATTGGCTTGTATAAAGTTTCGGTGAAAATCGTGAGGCCGATCAACTCTTAAGTTAGGCGGAAAACGGACACCCCTTCCGCCAATTCCGCGTTCGCCGTCATCCGACGACAGAGTCGATAAGCGCGGTCCGTATCTCGGGCCGGTTTACCAGCCTTTCGCCCGGCGATAAATTCTTATCCTGTCTCTGCGGATTGTCGCTCTCGGAGAGCATGGCCGGAATACTGCCGCCACCAGGGCGCGCCGCGCTTCGCTTGAGAGATCGAGCAAGACACCATCAAGCGCACGCCGGACAGCCACCGGATACGACGCCAGATCACACCCCGCCGGTAGCGCGAATTCAAACCCATGCCGGCCGTCGCCGATGCAAGCCTGCCGCAAATCATCGCGATAGCGGTTCGCCAGCACCTGTCCGATCTGACTGCCACCGACATAGATGTCGAGGCAAACGGGAACCGTTGGGTGCTGCGAATTCTGCGCCCAGCCCGCAACCAATTGCGCATTCACGATATCGACATAGCCGCGTAGCGTACCGACAGGCGCTTGATCGATAAGACCGGCGCGCAATCCGATTATGCGTCGCGCCGCCTCGATCGCGTAGCCTTCTTCGCAGCGAGGCGGGCAATATGGCAGCGCTACAGGTGCCGCGTCTGGATAGAGCAAACGATATTCGTGCGCGTTGTTAAACATCAGGCGGTTATCGATATCGATGTATGTCTCCGAAAGCGCGCCTTCGGCGATGATCACATCATGCGTCTCAAGCTCGACGTGGAAGTATTCCACTCGCTCGACAGAGTCAGCTTGGACAACCGACACGCCATTGACGAGATCCTTGGCCTCGATCAGCATACCGCTCAAATACATAGCGTGGTGCGGCGAAATCCAGAGGTCTCGGCGCGGCACATTCGGCTGCAAGGCACCGGCCTTGATACAGATCGGCAGAATGTCCTTGCGTTCGAGGACAAAACGTCCGGCATAGCTGCGCCGTCCGATCCACTTGATCGGCCGGGTCTCACCCGAAGCAGTGGTAACCTTGTCGCCGATCTTCAACTTCTCGACCGGCCTCTGGCCGCGATCGGTTTGTATCAACGTGCCACGGCAATAGCAGGGAACCGTATCGTCGTAGATTTCCGTGCCGCTGCCATCTTGCGCCAGTTGGAAGTAGTCGTTCACAAAATTGCCCGGCCCAAAATTCAAATCATAGGTTTGGCCGTTTTCCGTTATTGCGAGATCGCCAGTCGACGAGTTGTAGTTCGCCTCGCCTGAGGCGTCATAGGACACAGACGACAGCACGATCCTGTCGCTGGAGTCGAAACCGGTAATCCCGCCGATCGGCATATCCGACGGGTCCGAGCCGCCGATGACCAGAGTGTTGCCGGTCCCGAAGAAATTATAAGTGGCGCCGTCGGTGAGGGCGCCTTGATCAAGGACGACCTCGGCGCCGAAGGACGGCACGATCACTCCCGACACCGGCCCGCCCGAGAGCGCGATCGAGCCTTCGAGCGTGCCGCCAGAACTGACCGTCAGCGTGGCATCGGTAACGATCGAGGCGTTTGCCGTACCTCCGTCCTCGACGACCTGATTCCCCGTGAACAGATTGGCAAAATTGGCGGTGCCGTAGACGTCCTGTTCGCCGCCGCTAACGTGGGCGCCGCCATCCTGCCCGTCAGTACCGATGACTTCCAATCCACCGGCATAAACCGTCGTGAAGACAGCGCCGCCGCCGGAAACGACAAACTCGGCGCCGCTGTAGATGGACGTCTCGTTCGTCGTGCCATCAGACAGGACCTCCAAAGCCTGCGCGACGCCGGCTTGCAAGGTTACGTTCGAGACATTGCCGCCGCTTATGAACGCGCTGCCGCCAGCATCGACCGTCATGCCGGAGATGGTGCCGTTGTCGAACACCGTTGCGGTGCCACCGCTAAAGATCTCCGTACCGCCATCGCCGACGCTGAGCGACGCGAACGACTTAATAAATGCAGAATTGAGAACGTCCCCGGAACTGACGACGGCCGATCCGCCCGAGCTCACGGAAATCGCCGTTGCCGAGCCGCCATTAGCATCCAGCTTGCCGCCGTTGCTCACTGCGGCACCTGAGGCGAAACATCCGCCGCTGACATTCAACTGGCCGAGGTTGCCCACCGATGTGTTCGAGGCGACACCGCCGGAATAAACGTTCTCTTGCGCGGCTCCCAGGATTTGGAGCCAATTCAAAAGGCCTCGCCGGTAAGGAACACATTCCGCCGATGGCCTGAGATCATCGTCGGAATACGAGGCTCGGCTATTGGCCCGTGTCCATGCTGTGCAGATCGAATATCCGCGTTTCTTCATTATACTCTGGTGATTTCGGACCTTCTCAGATATTCGCCGCGAGCCGGCCCGACAATGCTCCCTGCGTCATAAACAAGAGCGCCCCGCAAGAATGTGCTCTTCACCCTACCGCTAAGCTCGACACCTTCGAATGGTGAGTAGCCTTGCTTAGAACTCAGATTCGGTGGCGCGGACTATGAAACTCTCGTGCGGATCGACGATCGCGATATCCGCGTCGTAGCCCGGCGCGATGTCCCCCTTGCTGGGCAATCCGAAACGCCGCGCCGGCTTCCAACTCAAAAGCTCGGCCATGTGATTGTATGACATGCCGCGCTTGCTGCCCTCACTCAAAACGCCCGACAGGAGATATTCGGTGCCGCCAAATCCCGATTTGGCCAGCCAAATATTGGTCGGGTCGTCCTTCGACCACTTCTGCTCGGCCGAACAGCAAGCGTGATCGCTGACGATCCAGTCGACTTTGCGGTCAAGCACAGCCTGCCACAGTGCCTCGACGTCTTCGCGCGGACGGATCGGCGGATTGACTTTGGCATGTACCGCGCACGCGCAATCGGTATCGAGCAGAAGATGGCCCACCGTCACTTCACGGCGGAAAGCGATATGCGGAAACACCTGCTGCATAGTCCATGCTGCATCTATCGCTTTGCGCGAACTCAAATGCAGCAGATTGATATTGAGGCAATTGGTTTCGTTGGCAAGGTAGGAGGCAATCCAGATGGCGAGACCCTCGGAATGCGGCGGGCGCGCGGCGCTGTAGGCGTGCAAGCCGGTCAGCTTGCCCTCTCGTTCGACCAGCTTCGTATAGGCCGTGAGGATTTCCGCGAGTTCGCAATGCAGGCTGACGCTGATATGGGCGGCTAGGTCTGGGAATTTATCCATCAAGCGCTGCGCCGACCGCATGATGAATTCGAAATGTGCGATGTCGTAACGCTCGTCCGGGCCGATCATCAAAAAATCGTTTTGTTGCGATGAGCGTCCGTGCAGTCCATAGCCGCCGTAAAACATGAAGATCTTAAACGACGTCACACCGTGTTCCCTGACGAGATGTTCCATTTCGTCGATGTGACCCGCCTCGATCGGCGCGATGTGAAAACCGTAGTCGACCCAAAATCGGCCCTCTGACTGCTTGAACACTTCCGGCATGAACTCGCGGTACGGACCACCCCGATTGAGGTAGTAGTGTCCGGTTCGCAGGTAATTCAGACTCGAGGTAACGCCGCCCATCGCCGCGGCTTTGCTTTCCGAAACCGCATCCTGGGCGAGCGGCGCGTAGATGCCGATATGCATATGGGCGTCGACGCAACCGGGAAACGCGAGGCGGTTCTTGGCATCGAAGACGTGGCTGGCGAGATCGGCCTGAATTTCCGGCCTGACCTGAGCGATCTTTCCGTCCTTGATCGCAATATCCAGACAATCGACCGAGGTCTTATTCGGGCGAACCACACGGGCATTCTTGATGACGGTATCGAAAAGCTTGTCCATGCAAGATATTCCTTAGCTTGATCCGGCCCTGTCGTCGTCGCCTGGGGCCGCATCACGTGTGAACTTCTTCTAGTTCGAGGCCACCACCACCGACGGGCGACAATGAAAGGTAGATGACGACAGCCAAGATGCGGAACGCGCCTCCCACCTCATGGGTCGCGACCTTTCGCGATATTCGGGGCGGCGGACGACTCATATTGCTTGCCGAGGGCGATCAAGGCCGGCGTACCGATAATTTCATTAAGAGCGGCGAAATCATACATCCGATCAAGGAACGGCCCGGAGGTGCCGCGAGTGGCAAGTGAGGCGTAAAACTCGCTCGCAGTCCGCGCCAATGCGCGGACGATGCCGCCGGGGAAAATCACCAGCGAAAAGCCGATCGTCTCCAGATCCGCCGCGGCGAGTGGAGGTGTCTTGCCGCCCTCGACCATATTCGCCATGACCGGCACGCCATAGAGGGCGGGTGGAATGCGTTGAAGCTCAGCACGCGTTTTCGGCGCCTCGACGAACAATATGTCGGCCCCTGCCTCGCGGTAGCTTACGGCACGTGCGATGGCGCGCTCGAAGCCTTCAACTGCGATTGCATCGGTGCGAGCGATCACGAGCGTCTCGCGTGAATGTCGCGCATCGAGCGCCGCCCTGATCTTGCCGACCATCTCCGGCACCGAGATCAACGCCTTGTCGTCGAGATGGCCGCAGCGCTTGGGAAAATCCTGATCTTCGATTTGGATGGCACTAGCGCCCGCGCGTTCGAGCAGGCGGACCGTTCGCTCGACATTGAGCGCATTGCCGTAACCGGTGTCGGCATCGACGACCAGATGAGCGCGCACCCGGTCGCGTATGAGCGCCACCGTCTCGACCACTTCGTTCATGCTGACCAAGCCGATGTCAGGCCGGCCGAGCCGCGTATAAGCGATGGCCGCGCCCGAGACGTAGAGCGTGGCGAAACCCGCCTGCTCGGCGATCAGGGCCGTGAGCGGGTCATAGACGCCCGGCGCGATCGCGATCGGCGGACGGGCAAGGCGGGCGCGCAGGGTGTTCTCGGTCATGCTCAGAATCCCAGGTAAGCACGTTTGAGGTCGGGATCGTTGGCGATGGTCGTGGCGGGGCCGGACATCACAAAGATGCCTTCGGCGAGAATGTAGGCGCGGTCGGCGACATCGAGGCTTTGCGCCACGTTCTGTTCGACCAACAGGACGGCCACGCCATCGGCGCGGATTTGCGCAATGAGCGCAAATAGTTCCTCGACGAGCAAGGGCGACAGTCCGAGCGAAGGCTCGTCGAGGATCAGCAATTTCGGCTCCGCCATCAGCCCGCGGCCAATGGCCAGCATTTGCTGCTCGCCGCCCGACAGCGTACCAGCATATTGTTTGCAGCGCTCGCGCAGGCGCGGGAACATGCCGAACACCCGCTCGCGGTTCTGCTGCCGCCGTGGCCGGGCTCGGCGGAAGCTGCCGAGGTCGAGATTTTCGCTCACCGTCATGTTGGGAAAGATGCGGCGGCCTTCCGGCACATGGATGAGCCCGCGCGCGACGATCGTCGGTGGCCCTTCGCGCTCGATCGGGGCGCCGTCGAATTGAATCGCGCCGGCGCGTGCCCTCACGACGCCGGACAGCGTGCGATTGAGCGTCGATTTGCCGACACCATTCGAACCGAGCACGGCGACGATCTCACCGGGGCTGACGGCGAGGTCGATGCCGCGCAACACTTCGGTTTTGCCGTAGCCAGCATGGAGACCTTGGACGGCGAGCATCTCTCTAGCGGTCATGTTAATTGTCATGCGCGGCTCTCAACTTCTTCGCCGCGCCATGCCCGAGATAAGCTTCGACGACGGCGCGATCGGCGGCCACTTCGGCCGGCGTGCCCTCGCCGATGATGCTGCCCTCCGCCAGGACGAAGACACGCTGAGACAAGCTCATCACCGCCTGCATGACGTGCTCGATCATCAGGATGCTGATGCCACGCTCGCACAAGCCGCGGATGGTTGGTGCGATGTCTCGGATCTCGGTGGGGTTCAGCCCCGCCAGCACCTCGTCGAGCAGCAGAAGCCGAGGCTCGGTAGCGAGCGCGCGCGCAAGCTCGAGCCGCTTGCGGCCGGCGACGGTGAGCGTGTCGGCCGGTTGGTCGAGCAGATCGGCGAGCCCGACCTCGCGCCCGACAAGATCGGCGGCAGCAAGCGCGTCGCTGCGCTTTCGATGCCGCAGATGTGCACCGACCAGGATATTCTCGCGCACCGAGAGGCCGGCGAAAGGCTGCACGATCTGAAAAGTGCGCGCGATGCCGCGCCGCGCCAGCTCATAGGGCGGAAGGCCGGTGATGGCCTCACCCTGGTAGCGCACGGTGCCGCCACTCGGCCGCTGGAAGCCGGAGATAATGGCAAACAGCGTGGTCTTGCCGGCCCCATTGGGGCCGATCAGTCCGGTAATCCGGCCAGCCACGACGGTCAGCGAGGCGGCATTCACCGCCAGCAAACCGTCGAAGCGGCAGGATACGCGCTCGACCGAGAGCAGAGGCTCAGCCATGGACGACCTCGCGCTCGGCAGGCGTTCGCGACGCGACGGCGGACGGTCTCGACCAGCCCGATCAGCCCGCGCGGCGCAAACGCAATGACCAGAACGAGAATGCAGCCATAGATGATGAGATCTAAGACCCGGCGCATCGCCGGCGACCAGCTTGGCGCCCTCGCCGAGCGCCTTGCAACACCAAGGCGCCGAACAGCGGGCCGAATACGGTGCCGGCACCGCCGATGATCGGAGTCAGCAGCGCTTCGATCGACATCCGGGTGCCGTAGGCGATGCCGGAATCGACGAACAGAAAATATTGCGTATAGAAGCAGCCCGCCGCCGCGGTAATCGCGGCAGAGATCGTCATAGCGCCGAGCTTGACCCGCGTGGCATTGACGCCGAGCGCCTTGGCGGCATCCTCGTTTTCGCGCACGGCGATCAACCAAGTGCCGAAGCGCGAGCGCTCAAGCTGCTGCGTGACCAAGAGCGAGACCGCGACCAGCGCCAGGATGACCCAATAGAATGCAGCGCGGCTTTGGAACTGCAGCGCCTCGACGCGCAGATCGAGCTTGACGAGCGTCCCGACACCGGCGCCGGTGATCGGCGCGACGCTGGCGACGATACGCAGCACTTCCGCGAAGGCCAACGTGACCAGCGCGAAATAGGAGCCCCGCAGCCCGGAGCGAAAGGTCAACGCGCCGATGACGGCGCCGACCGCTGCGCCAGCGGCAATGCCCGCAGCAAAGGCCGCCCAGGCATTTACGCCGTAGCGGACCTGCAAAATAGCGGTGGCATAGGCGCCAGTGCCGAAAAAGGCAGCGTGGCCGAACGAATACTGCCCGCCATAGCCGCCGAGGATATTCCAGCCCTGCCCGGCCAGCGCGATCAGCAGCGTCACCGCCAGGAAATTGAGCACGGCGTTGGATTGCACGAACAGCGGCACCGCGGCCAGCGCGGCGACGACGGCAGCGATCGGCAGCAGGCCTCTCATGCGCTGGCTCCGAACAAGCCGGTCGGCCGGACCAGCAGCACAGCGATGAAGATCAGGAAGATGCCGATTTGGCCAAGCGACTCGCCGAGGAAAAGGCCGGACAGGCTTTCGACCACGCCGATCAAGCAGGCCGCCGACCAGTGCGCCCGGCACCGAGCCCATGCCGCCTAGCACCACGATGGTGAAGGCGATCAGCACGAAGGCCTCGCCCACGGTCGGATTGACGTAATAGGTCGGAATCAACAGGCAGGCCGCAATGGCGACGCAGGCCGTCCCGAGGCCGAACGTGACGGCATAAATATGCGCCACGTCGATGCCGACGAGCTCGGCGCCAAGCTTTTCCTTGGCCACCGCGCGGATGGCCTTGCCGATGTCGGTCACGCGCATAATCACCCATAGAGCGAGCGCAACTGCAAACACCACGCAGAAGCCGATCAGCGCGCGGCATCGGCAGGAAGGTAAAGCCGAGGTCGATGGTCTTAAACGCATAAGGCAGATCGATGGTGCGGGTATCGGCGCGGAAGGCGTAAAGCAGCGCGTTCTCGATCACCATCGACAGCCCGAGCGTAACCAGAAGCATGTTGCGGTCATCGCCGTGCGCGGCCGGGCCAATGACAAATCGCTGCAGCGCATAGCCTAGCCCAAAAAACATCGGCGCGAGCAAAAAAACCGCGAGATAGGGATCGAGCCCCAGAAGTTGGAAGGCGAAAAATGCCGCGAACATTGCCGCAGTCAACAGTGCGCCATGGGCGAAATTGATGATGTGCAGCACGCCGTAGACCAGCGTCAACCCCAGCGCGACCAGCGCATAGACCGCTCCGGTCAACAAGACCGTTGAGAATGGCGGGGACCAGGATGACGGGCGAAAACATGAGCGACACGCCGCTTGGCAAAAACAGTCGCGAGCGACGCAACAGCGCCGCCCGCGACGGTGAAAAAGCGACCGCTCAGGCCGGTATCGGGAACACCGGCTTCGCCGTGGCGAACGCTGCCGGCAGGATCACCTTGATGTCGTTATCGAGCACCTGGGTATTGACCGGCGCCGCGCCCTGGTTTTGGCCGTTGACGAACTTGGTCGGCCCGTAGGGCATAACGTGTCCGGAGAAGGTCGAGCTTTCCAATGCCGTCGTCAGTCTTGGCGCGATCGGCCGAGCCTGCGCGCTCGAGCGCATCGGCGACGAGCATGACGCAGCTATAGTTCATGTAGACTTCGTAGGTATAGAACTGCCCCTTGTCCTCGACCTTCTTCTTCAGCGCCAGCGCCTTCGGGTTGCGCGGGTCGAACCAATGATTGCAATCCATGATGTATTTGGCGGCGTCGGGGAATTCCTTGACGAATTTGTAGGACGAGGCCGCGCCGCCGAGCACCGAATAGATGCCCTTCGGCCGCACGCGCTGCTGCTGCATGGTGCGCGCGAGCAGCACATATTCATTATAGTAGTTCGCCGGGATGACGAGATCGGGGTTTTGCGCCTTGATCTTGAGCACGACGTTGTTGAATTCGCGGGTCGGCGTCGGATGCGGGATCGTTTCCAGGACCTGGAAGCCCTGCGTGCGGCAATTGCGCGTTCGAGAGCTTGGCGAGGCCGGAGCCGAACAGCGAATCCTCATGCACGATCATCACCGTCTTGGCCGGCTTGCCGGCCTGATCGTTGATCGCGACGAGATTGTCGAGCGCGGTCTTGGCGATGACCCCGAAACCCGGACCGAAGCGGAACGTGTTCTTCAGCCCGCGGGTGACGATGCTGTCGGCGACGCCGACGTCGACGACATAGGGCAGATCGTAGCGCGCGGCCGCCTGGCTGGCCGCGAGACAGATCGCGCTGGCGTACCCGCCGACGATTGCGGCGACGCCGGCCGAATTCATCTTCTCGACCTCGGCGTTGCCGCCATCCGGCGTCGACTGTGCGTCGCCTAGCATCGGATCGATCTTGCCCAGATCCTTGATGCCACCGGCCGCGTTGATCTCGTCGATCGCCAGCGTCGCGCCGAGCCGTCCTTGCGTGCCGGAATAAGACAAGTGCGCCGCTGACGGGGTGCAGGATGCCAAGCTTTACGCCCGCGTCCTGCGCATGCAGGATCGAAGGCATGATCGAAGGCATGACAAAGCTCGCCGCGGCGCCAAACGTCGAACTCGCGAGGAATTTGCGGCGCGTGAATGGTGATTTAGGATCTGACATGGTTTTTCGTCTCCCTCCGGCGTGATGGCATCAAACGCAATCGATTTCCTGGGCCGCTCAACTCACCGGCATTCGGCAGCCTTTTCTTCGCCTCGCCCTTCCCGCGCACGACCGGCGACCAGGCCTTGGTGTCGGCGACGCCCGAGCGCACCAGATCGATTTCGAAAGCGTAGCGGTCCGGCCGGTAGAGCGCATGCAGATGCTCGACGCCGCGGCCGAGTTGATCGAACGAAATCCGGATCAATTCGAGCACCGGCGAGCCGGTGCGCACATCGAGTACTTCGGCAATGTCGGGTGGAGCAAGGCCCGCGCTGATGCGCTGGCGGGCGGATTCGACTTTCACCCCGGCGCGCTCGAGCAATTCAAGGAGCGGCCGCGAACCGAGCTCCTGTTTGGTGAAGGTCACCGCGATGCTCTCCGGCACGTGCGTGGTGAGGTAGGAGAACGGCGCGCCATCAACCGAGCGCACTCGCACCGAGCGCTGCAGGAATTGGTCGGGCGCGACGCCTAGCGCCTGCGCCACCGGCCCCTGCGCCGGCACGCAATCGCAGGACAACAGTTTGACCGCGGTCCGCCGCCCCATCTCTGCAAGATTGGCAAGGACGCCAGAAATGTCGGCGGTCAGCGGTGCCGGCGACGGCCGGTAAATCACCCTGGTGCCGCTGCTCCGTCGCCGCTCGATGAGCCGCTCGCGGGCGAGTTCGCCCAGAGCCCGCCGCACCGTCACCCGCGATACGCCGTGCAACTCCGCCAGTTCGTTTTCGGTGGGGAGTTTGATGTCGAAACCCATGCTCCGCTGAAAATGCGGTCGCGCAGGAGGAGATAGACCTGCTTGGACTTCGCCTCGCCGAGCCAGTCGCGCACGTAGCGCCCCCTCGAAGTGCCGCCCGGCGGCGGCGCTTTACTTGGTATCTTTTAGCATACATTATTGCGTGCCCGCGACAAGCTTGTCCGCAAGGCAGCTCGATCGCCCCAAGATCGTCGATGAGATCGCTGATGAGCGAGCCGCAAACCTTGATCGACAAGCTTTGGTCGACGCACGAGATCACGCGCCGTGAGGACGGCGCCGCGCTGCTCTGGGTCGACCGGCATTACGTGCACGAGGGCTCGTTCCACGCCTTCAGCCAGTTGCAGGCGCGCGGCCGCGCGGTCGCCGAACCGGGGCTCACCTTCGGCGTCGCCGATCACTATGTGCCGACGCGCGGACGTGACCGCGAGATCCCCAATCCCGAGATCGCGGCCATGGTCCGCAACCTCAATAAGAACGCCGCCGACAATTGCATCAGCCTGTTCGGTTTGCGCGATCCGCGGCAGGGCATCGTGCACGTGGTCGGCCCCGAGCAAGGCCTCACTCTTCCCGGCCTGTTGATCGTCTGCGGCGACAGCCACACCTCGACACACGGGGCATTCGGCGCCTATGCCTTCGGCATCGGCGCGTCGGAAGTCGCCCATGTGCTGATGACGCAGACCATCTGGCAGAAGCAGCCGAAGACCATGCGCATCACGGTTGACGGTACGGCGGCTCCCGGCATCGCCGCCAAGGACATTGCGCTTGCCATCATCGCGCGTGTCCATGCCGACGGCGCCCAGGGCCACGCCATCGAATTTGCCGGCAGCGCGATCCGGGCGCTGTCGATGGAAGGCCGCCTGACCTTGTGCAATATGTCGATCGAAGCAGGCGCCCGCTGCGGCATGGTGGCGCCCGACGCGACCACTTTCGCCTATCTGAAGGGGCGGCCCTATGCGCCGAAAGGCACGGCCTTCGAACAGGCGGTCGAGGCCTGGACCAAGCTCAACTCCGATGCCGGTGCAGCCTTCGACCGCGAAGTCACACTTCATGCCGGCGACATCGCGCCGATCGTCACCTGGGGCACCACGCCCGACGACGCGTTGCCGATCGACGCCAACGTTCCCGACCCGTCGCGCGAGCGCGATCCGGTGCGCGCGCAATATCTGCGCGACGCACTCGACTATATGGGTCTATCGCCGGGCAGGAGGCTGACCGAAATCGCCGTCGACCGCATCTTCATCGGCTCCTGCACCAATTCCCGCATCGAGGATCTGCGGGCGGCTGCGGGCGTGCTGGCCGGCCGAGTCGCCAAGGTGCCGGGGCTGGTGTCGCCCGGCTCGACACTGGTGAAACGTCAGGCGGAAGAGGAAGGCCTCGACAAGGTCTTCCGCGACGCCGGACTGGAATGGGCCGAATCCGGCTGCTCGATGTGCGTCGGCATCAATGGCGACCTGGTGCCGGCGGGCGAGCGTTGCGCTTCCACCACCAATCGCAATTTCCGCGGCCGACAGGGCCAGGGCGCGCGGACACATTTAATGTCGCCGGCGATGGTTGCCGCCGCGGCGGTCGCCGGCCGCCTTGCCGATGTTCGGCCGCTGCTGGCCGGCCGCAAGATACAGTGAAGGCAGACCATGGTTTTAGGACCGACGCTCGGAGGCTAGACGTGTCATGGAAACATTTATCCGACTCACGGCTAAAGCTTGCCCGCTGCTGTTGCCGAATTTGAACACCGACCAGATTTTGCCCGCGCGCTATCTCAAATGGCCGCGCGCAAAGGGCCTCGGCACCGTGCTGTTCCAAGACTTGCGCTTCCACGCCGACGGCCGGGAGCGGGAGGATTTTCCGTTCAACCGATCGGCCTGCGCCAGCGCCAGAATTTTGTTGGCGGGCCGCAATTTCGGCGGCGGCTCATCACGCGAGTCCGCGGTCTACGCGCTTTACGATCACGGCTTCCGTTGCGTCATCGCACCCTCGTTCGGCGATATCTTTGCGCAGAACGCCGTCAAGAACGGATTGCTGGCAGCGATCACGCCCGAGGAGGAAATTGCCAAAATTGCCGCCGTCTTGGCCGCCGATCCTGAGCAGATGATCGGAGTCGACCTTGAGATCGGACGATCAGTTACGACTGCCAGCAATGCACGTTCGCAATCGATCCGATCAGCCGCAATCAACTGTTGAACGGTTGGGACGATGTCGATTTGACCGACAGCTATCTCAACAACATTGCCGCATTCAATGCTCGCGACAAGAAGAGCCGACCCTGGGCAACGCCGACCACGGGATAAGTTCAAGAACGCCGGCTCACTAACTTTGAGCGCGACCGATTGACGGTGATCCTCAATGAAAGTGTAAAGACCACAATGCCGTATGGCGACGGTTGTCTCCGCCTCTGACGTAGTGAATGCCGATCAGGCCGCCCCCACCGTAATCACAGCCGGGTCACGCAAGCCGAGAATGCGCCGCGCGTTGTCGTAGAACAACTTTTGCTTTTCCTCCGCCGACAGATCGACCTTATCCAACAATTGCAAAGCCGTCGCCGGATCCCAGCACGGATAATCCGTGCCGTACATCACGCGAGCAATTCCATAATACTCGATTGCGAACTCCATCCCCATCGCATGCGGTGACACCGTATCGGTGAACATTCGCCTGAAATACACGCTTGGCGGCAGTGGCAACTTCGCCATCCCGCCATTCTTGTCCATCCGCCCGGATTGATAAGGCAACGCTCCGCCGGTATGCGACAGCACGACCTTCAAGTTCGGATGTCGTTCCATCATCCCCGAAAACACCAGCCGCGATGCCGCCGCGCTCACCTCGATCACGCGCCCGAGGCTCAAATGCAGCGCTCCGCCATATCCTTCCAGCAAATTCGCGAACACCGCATCCGTTGGATGCAGGAACATCGGAATCCCTAACGCCTCCACGCGATCATAGAACGGCTCCAGCCGGTCGGCATCGATGCGCGGATCGCTGCCGATGCTGCCCGGCACATTCACCCCCATCAGCCCGAGATGCCCGATCGCATGATCCAGCACCTCAAGCGCCGCTTGCGTATCCTGCAGCGGTACCGCCGCACTGGCCCACAACCGTCCCGGATATTTGCGTTGCGCCGCAGCCATCTCCTCGTTCCACTGCAGCGCCGCATCGCATCCTTCTTCCAGGGGCAGATCCGATGGGTAAATCGAAAACGGCCCCATCGAGCACACCACATCGACGCGGTGCCCCAATCCGTCCATATGCTCGAGCTGCCGGTCCAGATCGTACCACTCCGCCCAGCTCGCCACCGTCGCGCCCCGATCGGCAGCGCCGATATAAGTGTAGCCGCCGCGAGCATTCCACTCCGCCCGCGGAAAGCCCGTCCGTTTCGCCAGCGCCTCGAAGCAAGATTTCGGCAGCCAGTGAAAATGGGAATCGATGATCCGCATGGGTCCTCCCAAATTAGAATTAGATCTTTTCGATCACGAACGGCGCTGCTGCTAGCCAGTTCAATCCGTCTATTTCCAGCGTCACAGTCAGTACAACCAACGAACCGGCCAGCGGAGCGGCGTCAGCCGAGGGCGACGCGATCACCTGCAAAGGATAGCTCCCCCGGCAGCCCTCCGCTGTCCAGGATTTCAACCGCGCGCCGGGCAAGCGGGCCACCGCCGCCTGCAGCTGCCGCCCGATCGGCTGACCTGCGCGCAGTACGCACTCGCCTTCTTTCCACCACGCCTCGGCTTTGGCGAACACCACCTGTGCCGCTCCAGAAGCTGCGAAAGATCGCGTCCGCCGCACCCAGCACCCTTTCAACGCCACCGATGCACTCACGGCGACACAATCACCCAGCACGAGCGCGCCGGGATTACGCATGAACCTGCAGTCCGCTCGCAAATCCGGCGCCACCGCCAAATAAGCCTCCTCCGCTCCCCCGCCGCGCACCATTTCTTCCACGAGCCCGAGGAGCGCTCCCGCCTCGATGCCGGGTGACGGCGCTGCCAGCGCCTGCCGCACCAGCGCGTCGGTCTTACCGATCAGAGCAATCTCGGCCTCGTCCAAATACTGCCTGACCGACACAAAGGCCTCCGTGGCATCGGCAAACTCCAATGCCGGCGCGCCCTTGGCCAAGTCATCGGCAATCCCGAACGGCAGCATGTCGAATTCCAACACGCCCACGCAACGCACATTCTTATCCGCCGCTAGTTGCGCCCCCAAGACCACACCCGGCCGCGGCGTGTTCACAACCTCGCTCACCGGATTCGTCGAGCGGATCCAGTTCAACACCCGTTTGGACAACGACGTCGCGAACACCGAGAGCCCCTGCCGGGGCAACAGCAACATGGCATCCGACCAATACGGCGTAAACGCCGTCAAATAAGTCACAGCCGCCGGCCGTACGTTGTTGGTGTAGATCACCAGCGCATCGAAACCCGCCGCGGCGAGCGCCGCCTGCACCCGCTCCGTGCGCGCTGTGAGACACGCTTTCGGCAACTCCGACGGATCCCACTTCATCAATCCGCGGCGCATCTCCGCCTCCCCTCAAGCAGAAACACTGAACAGGACGCGTGGCGTCCTGATCAGGTTTTCGCTGCCCGTCGCCGTGACGATCAACCCATCTCCCAGCACCAGATATCCGACCGTCGGATTATAAGTATTGGGATGCACGATCAGCGTCATATCTTCCTCAATCACCGTATCTACGTCCTCGAGAATATGCGGCTTGGTATCAGGAAACAGACCCAGGCCGTGCCCACGCACCCTGGTATATTCGCTCGTCACATATTTACCCAAACCATGGCTGCGCATCACGTCATTCTCCGCGCGCGCGATATCTGCAGCCGTCACGCCCGGCCTTACCACCGCGATCCCCGCCTCCATCGCATCGAGATAAACTCGAAAGACGTTCCGCTGCCCTTCGCTTGGCTCGCCCGCCACCAAGGTGCGGCAAATCTGCGCATAATATCCCTCGACGCACGGCGTCAGTTCCGTGGTCACCATGTCGCCCTTAGCAATCCGCCGTCCCGTCGGCGGCGCCATTCCGCGCACCTCCGGTCCGCCAACGCCGATGATCATGAAATTGTCTTCGACGCCCGAGACCCGGTAAAACCGCTCGACCTCTGCGATCACTTCGTAATCCGCCCGCCCCACCCGAGCGGCCTTGCGAAACACGTCATAGCCCGCATCGGCCATCGCGGCGGCCTTGCGCATCGCGACCAGCTCCGCCGGCGACTTGACCATCAGCAAATGATCCAGCAACGACGTATGGTCAGCGATCCTGTCGGTCCCAGTCCGCACCGCTAAACGCCGCGGCAACAGCCGATATGGTGCCGCGCCGATCATGCGATTGCTGCCACGATCCAGCACCGCTTCCACTTGTGGCAGCAAATCCGCGGCATGGACAACGTCAGCGCCCGTCACGTCACCGCTGCGCTCCACGTCGATGTTGCTGTCCATGAGCACATTGATCGTGCCGTCGCTTTGCACGATTGCCAAGCCCTGCCCCTCCAGCGTCCGGAAGCCTGTGACGTAACGAAAATAATCGCCCTGCCAGGCATTGCCATAAACCACCATTGTATCGACCGACGCCGCCGCCATGGCCGCCATCAGCCGCGCACGGCGTTCCTGCAAAGCAGGATCGGGGCTCATGCTACAAACCCATAATCAGCCGCCGCTTTTTCCGCCGACACGAACCCCATCGCCACATCCCGCGCCACTGCCGCCGGAGCGCGCTTGGCAGGTTCGCCGTAACCGCCGCCGCCAGCCGTCAGAAAACTGACCTCATCGCCAGCTTCCAATTCGATCTCCGTCCCTTTGTTGACCACCAGAGTGGTTCCATCGCGCCGGTGAATGCGTCCTTCATTCACCGCGCCGGCGTGGCCGCCGTGCAAACCCCAAGGCGGCGTCAGTGTCCGATCGAAATTGATATTCGCCTTGCATTTTTGCAGACAACGATACCGCAACGTCACTCCCATGCCGCCGCGATACTGGCCTGCTCCACCGCTGTCATTGCGCAGCGCATGTCTCCACCACGATGAACGGGTACTTGGTCTCCTGCAGTTCGACCGGCGTGTTGCGCACGTCGCCCTGGCACACCGAGACCGACGCGGACTCGCCGTCCTCGTGCGGCCGTCCGCCCCAGCCTCCGCCGAAGATATTCATCAGCAAAAATCGCGCAGCCGTCCGGGCGCGCACCGAAGAACGAGCACCCGCCCATGTCGCCCTTGTGCGCCGCCGGAATCGGTGCAGGCATCGCAGGAGCTAGCGCCTTCAGGATCGTATCGATCACCGTCGGCAGCGCGATGCTCCACAGGCCGAGCGCCGCCGGCGGCTTGGCGCTGAGCATCGTGCCTTCCGGCAGATTCACCTGAGCGCGCGGAAGCATCCCTCGTTCACGTCGCGATCGGCGAGGTCAGGCTTTGAAGGCGACGCGCGCCGCCGCGATGCCGCCCGAGCGTCCGGAATTGATCGGGCCGTGCACCTGCGGCTCCATTTCGGAGAAATCGACCGTCATGCGTCGGCGCCTTCATCACTACGCGCACCTTGATGCGCAGCGGCTTGTCCAGCGTGCGCCCGTCATTGTCGAGAAAACTCTCAGCCGTAGTAGTCGCCGTCCGGAATGCCCTTCGACCACGGCGCGGCGCGCACGATCCGCCTGATCCCAGATCTCGTCGATGCAGGCTCCACGGTCTCCCGCCCATAGCGCGCCGAGAGTTCGCATAGCGCCTGGCGCCGAGCTGGCACGACGCCATTTGCGCGCGCAAATCGCCCGAGGCTTGCGTCCGGATAACGCATATTGTCGTGGATGATCTGCCATAGCGTCTCGTTGCGCTTGCCGGCCTCGAACATCTTGAGTGAGCGCATCTGCAGGCCCTCACTGTAGATTTCCGTCGTGCCATAGGATCCAAAGCCGCTGCCGGCCGCCGCCGATATCGACCCAATGCGCGCGATTGGCGGCGAACCCGACCAGCCTGCCCTCAAAGAAGCACGGCGCATAAATCGACGACGTTGTTGAGATGCTGGCCGCACACCTCGCCGTAATTCATCATCAGCACATCGCCGGGCGAGAACCCGTCAAGCCCATATCGTCGAATGCCATCCTCTACCGCGACCCCGAGGTCGGCGAGAAAGATCGGCAACCCTCCGCGGTTCTGCGAAATCATGCGGCCCTGGTGTCGATCAGGCCGCAGCAATAATCGCGGACTTCGTAGATCATCATATTATAGGCGGCCTTGCACAACGCATTCGCCATTTCGTCCGCATAGGCGACGATGGCGTTGCGCACGACTTCGACCGTGATCGGATGCGCCGGACAATTCGTCATTTCTCAATCTCCAAACTTCCAAACGAGCAGGTTCCCTTTGAAGAAAGAACCAAAATCTATCTGGTCGGGCCTGTACGATCAGTTCTCCAGCGCGACTGAAATCACCAAATGCCCTGCATCCGAGACCACAGCCTGGTCACCGGGGTGCAGCAAGATTGTTGAATTCGGCTCCTCGATCACAGCAGGCCCCACCACCTCCGCTCCCACGGGCAAGGATGGGCGCCATACGATCCGCGTCGCCAATGGTCTATCGGCATCGTCGAACACCACCTGACGCATCTGATCCGGTAACGTCGCCTCCGGCGACCAAGGCTCCGTCAGCCAACTCTCCGCCATGCGGTCCACCCGGGATGCGGTCACCACGAGCCGGATTTTCACGACCTCCAGCACCTCGTCCACTGCCGACTGTCCATAGCGCTGGGCGTGCTCGACGTTGAACGCGGCTTCCAGCGGCTCAAATTTCGACGTCAATTGCGACGGCTCATGGACCACAATGGCGATCGCATGTTCCTGTCCGACATAACGGAGGTCTGCCAGATATTCGAAGCGCGCCGCAGCCTCGGGAATACTGTCGCGCCGCAATTGGTCACGCGCCGCCGCGGCAAGGTCGGCGAAAATGCGCGTGACTTCGCCGGCGTCTAACTTTCCCAACAGCCCGATCATCGTCTGGGCATAATCCTGTCGCCACGATGCCATCAGCATTCCAAGCGCCGAGAAAGTCCCCGGCATTTTTGGAATGATCACCGTCGGGATAAAAATCTCCCGCGCGATCGATACGGCATGCAGCGGCCCCGCCCCGCCGAACGCCACCATCGCCGTGTCCCGCGGATCAACCCCCTTGTTGACGGAGACTGCCCGCACCGCCAAAGACATCGCCGCATCGGCAATGCGCACGATACCGAGCGCGCCCTCCGTCACGCTTAAGCCCAACGGTCCACCGAGCGTCGAGGCGATCGCCGCTTCGGCTGCCGCCACATCCAACTTCATCCCGCCATTCAAAAAACGTTCCGGATTAATCCGTCCGAGCACCAGGTTGGCATCCGTGACCACCGGTTTGCCGGACCCATTGCCATAACACGCCGGCCCGGGATCGGCGCCGGCACTCTGTGGCCCGACATGAATGCCGCCTGCTCCGTCGCACCAGGCGATCGAACCACCACCGGCGCCCACCTCGACGATATCGACGACCGGCAATTGCATCGGCTGGCCGCTCGCCGGGTCGTCGCCGATGACATAGCCGTCCTCGATCCCCGGCTTGCCATCTATAATGAGACTGGCCTTCGCCGTCGTCCCACCCATGTCGAAGCCGATGCAGCGCTTTACGCCCATGCTCAGCGCCAGCTTGCCTGCGCCGATCATGCCCGCCACCGGCCCGCTTTCCATCATCGAAACCGGCTGCTCCTGCGCCGCGGAAATCGACATCACACCGCCATTGGAGCGCATGATATGCACCTTGCCGGCAAACCTCTCGCCGCGCAGATGGCTCTCCAGCCGCCGCAGATAGGTGCGCACCCGCGGTCCGACGAACGCATTCAGTGCCGTGGTCGAGGTCCGCTCATATTCCCGATATTCGCGCAGATTCTCATGCGACAAGGCGACGAACAAATCCGGCTTCGCGCGGCGCAGGATATCGCCCACCAGGATCTCGTGGGCAGGATTGGCATAGGAGTGTAGGAAGCAAACCGCCACCGACTCGACACCCTCGCGCGTCAAGATGTCCGCCAAGGCGTGCACCTCCGCCGGATCTAGTTTCTTCAGCACTTCACCCTTGAAATTCAAACGCTCGTCCACCTCAAACGTCATGTTTCGGGGAATTAGCGGCTGTGGCCGATGAAAGAACAAATTGAAGGCCTCCGACCGGTTGCCGCGCCCGATCGCGTACACATCGCGAAAGCCCTTAGTAGTGATCAAAGCCGTCCGCGCGCCCTTGCGCTCCAGCACCGTGTTGATGGCGATCGTCGAGCCATGCAGAACCTCATCCAGCGCCGCCATGTCGCAGCCCGCGATGGCGAGACTATTGGCCACCCCCCGTGTCGGATCTGCCGGAACGGTCGAGGCTTTCGCCGTGATCAACTCGCCATCCACACAGCCGACGAGATCGGTGAACGTGCCGCCAATATCCACACCGACGATATTCATTCCTGCTCCCAACAATCAGCGCCGCACACAATCAACTCCGCCACTGCGTCAACCGCCGTTCGGCGATGCGCACCGTCTGGTTCATCGCGATTGCCACCCCTGCCAGAACCGCCACCAGGGCAAACAACGGTGCCGGATCGAAATCCTGCGCGAACATCGTGGTGAAGTGACCAATACCGTTCGTCGACACGTACAGTTCCGCAAGGATCACACCCAGCATGCACAACGTCATCGAGAGCCGCAGTCCCGCGAAGAGGCTTGAAACCATCGCCGGCAGATACACGTGTCGCGCCAGTGCCACCTGGCCCGCTCCCATCGTCTGCGCTCCGCGAACGAGAATGAGATTGGTCTGCCGCATCCCGGCCACCACGTTCAGCACCACCGGAAACACACCGTGCGTGAAACCAAACAGAATCTTGCAGAATGGCCCGACGCCAAACCCCATGACGAATAGCGGCAACACAATCACCTGCGGCACCGCGTAAATCAGCAGCACGATAGGCAAGGCGCACCGGCGCCCCAGCTGCGAGCCCCCGATCGCGATCCCCAGCACCACTCCCACCACTGCCGACATCGCGAACGCAGCCGCGATCTCCATCACCGCATACCCGATCGCCGACAGCACACCCGCGTCCGACAAGATGCGCGTCGCCAGCGCGACCGCAATCTGGCTGGGTGCGCTGATCAGCGCTGGATCGCCAAACTGCCGGGCATAGAACTCCCACAGCAGCAACAGCACGAGCAGCAGCGCGGCTCGCCCCCAGTGCAACATCTGCCGCCGGCTGAAGCGTGTTGTTCGGCGTCCCAATCGGCGTCCGATGACGTCAGTGGCGGATGACATGTCGTTCCACTCCCGACATCAGCAAGTTCGCCACCGTCGTCAGCCCGATCACCACTATGATCCAGGCAAACATCGTCGCGGATTCCATCAACTCCGCATTCTGCGCAATCTGCCGCCCAATTCCGTTCACCGAAGCCAGGGTCTCGCCGCCCAGCACCGATGCAAAACAGATAAAGAATCCAACGCGCAGGCCGGCGAAGATCACGGGCATGGCTCCCGGCAGCAAGATGTGCCGAAACACCCCATAGGCCGAAGCTCCCATGCAGCGCGCCGAGCGAACGAAGTGCCCCTCCACGGCGGAAAATCCCGCAATGCCCGTGATCGCGATGGGGAAAAACGCGTAGACGGCCGCGTAGGCCACCTTGGACTGCGCCCCGATCCCGAAAAACAGAACGAAAATCGGAAAGAACAAAGTGATCGGGACGGTGAAAAATCCGGCGATTACAGGCTCGATCAAATCGGTCAAGAAGCGCGAACGTGTCACCGCATATGCAACACCGATCCCGCACACCGCCGAGATCACATAGGCCCGCAGCAACGTCGCCATTGTCGTGCCGACCGCCGCCCAAAAGACTTTGGTCGGCACCAGTTCGGCTAACGCCCCGAGCACTTGCCCAATCGGCGGCAAAAAGAGCGGACTAACGCTGCCGCTGCGCGCCAGTGCAAACCAGGCCAGTACGACCAGCAGAACGAATGTCAGCTGAGCCGCCCGTGCCGTCTCGCCTTCGCTCATGCGGGCACTCACGCTGGCGGCTCCGATTCCATCGCCAGACGGATCTCATCGTGGAGCAACATGTAGCATTCGTTGCGCCACTCGTTGAATCGCGGCGTGAGCATGAAGGCGGGCGTACGCGGATGCGGCTCGGCGATTTCGATGATCCGCTTCACCCGCGCCGGTCGCGCCGTCATCACCACGATGCGGTTCGACAGGTAGACCGCCTCCGCCAGGCTATGCGTGACGAACACGATGGTCTTTCCGGTCCGCGCCAAGAGCGTCGACAGATCCTCCCCCAGCACCATCCGCGTCTGTTCGTCTAGCGCCGCGAATGGCTCGTCCATAAGGATGATGTCGGCACCAGTGGCAATTCCGCGCGCCATGTTGATCCGCTGCCGCATACCCACCGACAACTGCCCCGGATAATGCTTGCCGAATGCCGTCATTCCAACCGAAGCGAGAGCTGCCTCCGTCCGCTCGGCGCGCTTCGACTTCGGCACGCCCTGAAACTCGAACCCCACGTAGAAATTCTCGCGGATCGTGTACCAAGGCAGCAACGTGCTTTCCTGAAACACGAAGCTGATTTTTCCCGGCATTGGCTTGCCGCGCATCTCGACGCCGCCGACCAGAACCTGGCCCGATGTGCCCTTAAACAAGCCGCCGACGATGTTCAGCAGCGTGCTCTTGCCGCATCCCGAGGGACCGAGCAGACTGACGAATTCGCCCGCAAAGATGTCGAGCGACACCCCATCGATTGCCAAGACCTCGCCGAAGGCCTGGCGCACCTCGCGGATGGCGATGACGGGACTCTTCACCGGCGAAGCTTCACCGCGTGCCAACGCATCGGAAAAATCCCTCAGCATCCGCTCCCACGACGCCGACCGTTCCGGCCAGCCTCTTTCTTGTCTCACGCACCTTTCAATCCTCCAGCGCACAACCGATAGCAACACAGGCGTAGACAATATAACCTATAGCATATAGGCTATACGTTGATGCAGCCTATCACCTTGCGTCGCCTCGAGGTCTTCGTCGCCGTTGCCGAATGCGGTGGCTTCGCGCCCGCGGCCAAACGGCTGGATATTTCGCAACCAACCGTCAGCGCCCACATGGCGGCGCTCGAGGCCCAAACGGCCACGGCCCTGTTGCAACGCAACCGCGGCCGCAAACCCACCCTCACGCAAGCCGGCACGACCTTCCTTGGTCACGCCCGCCAACTCCTCTCCGAAGCCCATGCCATGGACATGGACATGGCGGACCACCGCATCAGCGCCCGCCGCCAGGTCGTGTTTGCCTGTCAACGCACCATCGCCAACGTATTGATGCCGGACATCCTCGCCGCCTTCGCGGCCCGCCACACCGACATCGAACTTGTCGTCCGCATCGGCACCCAGGAAGATGTCGGAACCGATCTCCGCAACGGCGTCGCCGACGTCGGCCGCTATCTCGCCAACGCGGACATGGACGGTCTGCCCTCCGTTGTCGTAGGCCGCGAAACCCTGGTGTTTGTCGCAAGCCCCAACCACAAGCTCGCCCGCCGCAGCAGCCTTATGCCCGCCGATCTGGAAGGTCAGGCCTTTGTCGGCCCACCCAATTCCTCAATGTTCGGCCGCTCGATCAATGCGCTCATGGCGAACATCGGTCTTTATAAGACGCCCCTGGTCTCTCAGGTCACCGAACAACAGCTTCTCCGCGCCCTCGTCATCGCCGGCGTCGGCCTCTGCTGCTCGCTCGAAAAAAGCGTCCAGCCCGATATCAAGGCCGGCCGGCTCGTCAAGCTTCCGGTTCAGTGCAAACCACTGACACTCGACATCAGACAAGCTGTTTCAAAAATCAAGCCGACATCAAAGCCGCGCAGCACGTTCCTCAGCCATATCGGCGGAAAGCATGTTCATATTTGAAGAATGAACAAAGAGCCTCCCACTTGAGTGGTAATGCCAGAAAGGCCCTCTTCAAAACTTCACTGGCACAAACGAACCATTGTACATCTGGGAAATTTCCGGCTCGGCAATCAATATCTTCAAATCCACCAGCGATTTCTGAATCAAACTCACCGCTTCGGGATCGAACGAACCGTCGTCGGACAGCATTTTCATCTCTGCGTCATACTCCCGCCCGACCGCGTCCGTGTTCAGCCCCAAAGACTTCGCGGCAATCGCAATCCCCTCCGAGCGGTGACCTTTCATATAGGCCACCGACTCGAACCACCCCTTCAGCAAGCGCCGAACGAGATCAGGATTGCTCTTGATCAACCCATCGGAGGCGAACATGACGTGGGTCGCAAAATGCGTCACGATATTGCCGAACGACAACAAAATCCGCGCCTGGTTCTGCTCTTCATATGAATACGCAGTCACCGCGGCCATCACCGAACCAGCAATATCCCCGGTCTTGATTGCAGCCAATCGGCTCCGATCGGCTCCCAACGGCACCGCAGAGATCCCCGTTGGCCCCCAACCTTCCCGTACGCTCAATTGCCGCGCCAGCCACTCCGTCACCGATCCGGCCGAGGTGACCCCAACCGACTGACCTTTCAAATCGGCAACACTCTTGATCGGTCCATCGGGCGCCACAACCAGGACAAAACTGTAGGGCGGCCCCGCCAAGGTCGCGATCGCCGTCGCCGGCACCCCCTTCGAGTGGTAGCCCATCGCCGGCCCCGATCCGAGGCCAATGTCGACCGTCCCTGAAGTCAGCGCCTGCTGCGTCGGCGCGTCGCCGGGGAACTGGAGCGCCTGCACTTGAATGCCGACCTTCTCCCAAATGCCGGTTGCGTTCCCAACATCGAGTACCGTCCACGTCACGGAAGGCCCGGACAAGCCAAATTTCACAAGATCCAACGCCCACGCCGACGATCCGCTCACAGCCCACGCGAGAACCGCCGCAATCGCAAACCTGCCTATCGTCAACACAGCCTTCCCCCCAATCTCTGGCGCCACACCGGCAAAACAGGTTGGCACATTGTCGTCCCCCGCTTGGCCAGCGCAAATATCGTCGGCGCGATGAAAGAGAAACTAGCCTGCTTGCGACCGCACAGCCAGGCATGTCAGTTGTCTTCGCGCCGCGAGTGCCAGCCTCCCGCCGCCCCGTCACTAAAGAGAATCCGGCAAGCACAATGGACCGCAAACCCAGAGCCGAAGGCGGGCCGTATATCGGACGGCCCATGCCGCGCTTCGAGGACCTGCGGCTGGTGCGTGGCGCCGGGAAATATTCCGACGACATCTCGATGCCCGACCAGGCGATCGCCGCGTTCGTGCGTTCACCGCACGCCCACGCCGTCGTGAAGCGGATCGACGCCGCGGCCGCGCGAACGATTCCGGGCGTGATCGCGGTCCTGACCGGCGCCGATTACGTGGCCGATGGGCTGAAAGGCGCGCTGCAGCGCGCCAACCCGGCCGCCGCGACCGACATCAAGGTGCGTGCCTTCGCACCGGAGAAGCGTCCGGTGCTGGAGGAGCCGCAATTTCCGCTTGCTCTCGACCGTGTACGCTATCCGGGCGAAGCGGTCGCGGTGGTGGTGGCGGAGAATCTGCTTCAGGCGCGCGACGCCGCCGAGGCGGTGAAGGTCGAATACCAGGTGCTGCGGGCGGTGACCGATGCGCGCGAGGCGAACGGCGCCGAGACGATCTGGGCGTCGGCGCCCGACAACATTGCACTCGACCAGGAGTTCGGCGACGCCGCTGCGGTTCGCGCGGCGTTTGCTGCGGCCAATCTCGTTGTCGAGCAGACCTTTCGCAATCAGCGGATCGCCAACGCGCAGATGGAACCGCGCTCCGGCGTCGCCTCCTACGACCGGGCAACGGAATCCTACACGGTGATTTCCGGTAACCAGGGCGTTCACGCGCCGCGCATGGTTTTGGCGGAAAGCTTCGGGCTGCCGCTCGAGAAGGTCCGCTTCGTCTGCCCCGACGTCGGCGGCGGCTTCGGCCTTCGCAACAATCTCTATCCCGAGCAGGCCGTCATCCTGTGGGCGAGTAAGCGCGTCGGCCGGCCGGTCAAGTGGACCAACGATCGCTCGGAATCCTTCCTCAGCGACTATGCGGGCCGCGACCTGGTGACGACAGCGCGCCTCGCGCTCACCGGCGACGGCCGCATCACCGCCTATCAGGTCGATCACATCGGCACCTGCGGAGGCCAGACCGTGACCTATGTGCCGCTCTCCAATGCCTATCGCGTCGCCACCACGGTCTATGACATCCCGCTGATGCACATGCGCTGCCGCGCGGTGATGACCAACACGGTGCCGACCGCGCCGTTCCGCGGCGCCGGAAGGCCGGAGGCGACGCTGGTGCTGGAGCGGCTGATCGATCTCGCCGCTGGCCGGCTCGGCATCGACCGGGTGAAGATCCGGCAGAAAAACATCATCCCGAAGAAGAAGCTGCCCTACCGCACTGCGAGCGGGCTCCTCTACGACAGCGGCGATTTCGCCGGCAACATGAAGCGCATGATCGAGATCGCGGACTGGAAGGGCTTTGCTGCGCGCAAGCGCAGTTCGAAGAAGCGCGGCAAATTGCGCGGCATCGGCATCGCAAACTATCTCGAGACGCCCGTCGGCATCCCGCACGAGCGCGTCGAGGTCACCGTGCTCGGCACCGGCAAGATCGAGCTTGCGGTCGGCACGCAATCCACCGGCCAGGGCCACGAGACGAGCTTCGCGCAGGTGATGGCCGACTTACTCGGCGTGCGCCCGGAGGACATTGTCTTCATCGGCGGAGACACCGCGAAAATTCCGTCCGGCAGCGGCACCCATTCCGACCGCTCGATGCGGCTCGGCGGCACGCTGATGGTGGAAGCCTCCGCGGACGTGGTGGCGCAGGGCAAGGCGTTGGCGGCAAAAATCCTCGACGTGCCGGAGGCCGAGGTTTCCTTCACCGACGGCCTGTTCGCGACGCCGAAGAGCAACCGGCGGCTCACCATCTACGATGTCGCGCAGGCGATGAACGACGACGCTACGCTTGCCGGCGGCAAGCCGTTGCAGTCCAAGAAGACGTTCACCGGCCGAATTCCGGCCTATCCCACCGGCTGCGCGATCTGCGAGGTCGAGATCGATCCCGACACCGGCGCCATCAGCATTCCGCGCTACGGCTCGATCGACGACGCCGGCCAGGCGATCAATCCGCTGATCCTGCATGGCCAGGTGCACGGCGGCATCGTGCAGGGCATCGGTCAGGCTTTGGTTGAGGAGGTGCGTTACGACGAAACCGGCCAGGTGCTGACCGGCAGCTTTCTGGACTACGCCGTCCCGCGCGCGGATCTCGTGCCATCATTTGACATCGCGCTGACCGAGGACCCGACCCACGGCAACCCGCTGCGGGTCAAGGGCGGCGGCGAGGCCGGCATCACGCCGGCGCTGGCGGTCGTAATGAACGCCATCATGGACGCGCTGAAGGATCACGGTGTCGACCATATGGACATGCCGGCAACGCCGGCGCGCATCTGGAACGCGATCCAGGCGGCAAAGGGGGAAGGCGCGTGAGACATCGCGCGTTTGTCGCGGGTCTTGGCCGGGACGAGTCAGCCCCCTACTCCGTTTTCCAGGGAATGACCTTGCGTTCGATCTCCTGAAGAATAACGGTCGCGATCAGGCCGAGCAGACCCACCGTGACGATGCCGACGAACATGACGTCGACCTCCAGAAGCTCCCACGAGTTCCAGATCAGGTAGCCGAGCCCGGCCTTGGTGGCGACGAACTCGGCCGCGACCAATACGATAAACGACACCGCGAGCGCGATGCGCAGGCCGGCGAAGATCATCGGCAGCGCACCGAAGAACACGATGCGCCGGAAGATCACGGACTGGCTGGCGCCGTAATTCTTCGCCACGTCCCAGTAGATGCGTTCGATATTGGCGGCGCCAACATAGGTGTTCACCACCACCGGGAAAAACACCGCGGTCACCACCAGCGCGATCTTGGAGGCGTCGCCGAAGCCGAAGGCCAGCAGCAGAAGCGGCATCAGCGCGATCTTCGGGATCGGGAAAAGGCTCGCGATCAGCGGATCGAAGAAGATGCGAACCGGACGGAACATCGCCATCAGCAGGCCCACGGCGATGCCGGGGACGCTGCCGAGGAAAAAGCCCGCGATCACGCGCCAGAGCGTCACCAGTGTGTTCTTCTCGAGTTCGCCGCTGACAACCATCTGCCAATAGCGCCAGGCGATGTCGCTCGGCGCCGGTACGAAGCGGCGGTCGCCGATGCCGGCCATAAGCAGAATCTGCCACAGCGCGATCAGTCCGATCGGCGAGATGAGATAGAGCAGCCGCTCTTGAGTTTTGGGGCTCATTTTTCCATCTCCGCCCGCGCCCGGTTCACTTCCTCCTCAAGCACCCGCCAGATCTCGAGCTTGAGTTTGCCAAACTCGGGCGATGCCGAAAGCGCCACCAGGTCCCGTGGATGTGGAAACGGCACGTCGATGATCTGTTTGATGCGGCCCGGATGCGCGGTCATGATGACGGTGCGGTCGCCCATCAGGAGGGCTTCTTCGATCGAGTGAGTGATATAGATCACGGTCTTTCCGGTCTGCTCCCACAGCCGCACCAATTCGCCCTGGAGAAGGACGCGGTTCTGCGCGTCGAGCGCCGCGAACGGCTCGTCCATTAGGAGCATGCCCGGATCGGTGACGAAGGCGCGGGCGATGGCGCTTCGCTGGCGCATGCCGCCGGAAAGCTGATGCGGGTAGTGGTTGCGAAAGCGCGTCAGGCCGACGAGCTTGAGCGCCGCTTCGACTCTGGCGTCGGCCTCCTCGCGCGGAACGCCACGGGTGTCGAGGCCGAAGCGCACATTCGTCGCCACGCTCATCCAGGGGAACAGCCCGCTGTCCTGGAACACCATGGCGTTCTCGACCGCCCAGCCGGCAGCATCGACCGTGACGGTACCCGCGGTCTGGCGGTCGAGGCCGGCCAGGATGCGCAGCAGCGTCGATTTCCCGCAGCCGCTCGGACCGACGACGCAGAGGAACTCGCCCGGCGCGACGTGCAGATCGACATAGTCGATCGCGACTATGCTGCCCTGCCCACTGAGATATTCCCGCCGCAGGCCTGCGATCTCGACCGCCGCGCCGCGCCGTTGCACCGGCATCAACCTTCCCCCCGGATTCTATTCAATCGCGGCAGCCCGGCAGCTTGCTGTCCCTGTTCTCAAGCTGAAACGGCCCGAGCTTCTTGTTCGCCTCGTCGATGAAGGTCGAGTCGACGACCCGCTCCGCCGGGAATGTCTGCGCCGACATCTTGTTGGCGACGTACCAGGCATTGATGTCCAGCATGCTGGCGGTGTTGATCTTGCCGTTCGGACTGCGCGCCGGCCACGGGTACTTTTCAAGCAGCTCCCTTCGCGGTTCGGTCTTGCTGCTGACCAGTTCGTCGATGACTTCCTGGCGGTTGGCCCCGCCGTGATAGGCGTTGCAGTAGTCGCGGACACCGCGGAGCCACGCGGTCATGTAGCGCGAAACGAGATCCGGATTGGCCTTGATCCAATCGGTATTGGCCATGATGACGGCAATGGTCATCGGCTGCGGCTGCACCAATTCATCGACGCTTCCGAAAGGCACGGCCAATCCCTGCTCCTCAAGCTGCCAGACGAATGGCGGGATTACGATGGCCGCGTCGATGGCCTTGTTCTTGAAGGCGAGGCCCATCTGGGTAAACGGGATGATCTTCAGATCCGCGTCTGCGATGGTGAGACCCTCGCGCTCGAGCATTTTTCCGACCTCATAAGTCGACACCGAACCCTGGCCGTTGCTTGCGACGACCTTACCTTTGAGGTCCTTGAAACTCTTGACGGTGTCCTTGAGATCCGGTCGCAGCATCAGATTGTGCCCGATCGGCGTGGAGACCCGGTCCGACAGCATGGTGATGGGCAGGTCCTTTTCGAGCGCATTGAAGATGCCGGCCGAGATGCCACCGGCGACAATGTTGTATTGGTTCTGCGCCAACAGCGCGATGACGTTCGCGGTGGTGTCGATGTCATCCCATTGCAGCGCGATGCCGGCTTCCTTGAAGTAGCCGTTCTTGAGCGCCATCAGCTCGGCGGCGTTGGAGGTCGAGCGAGCAACGCCGACCTTGACGGTTGTTTCCTGCGCACCTGCGGAGCCCAGCCCGGCCACGCCCAACGCAGCCAACACGACCCACGACAACACTCTCATGGTCATTCCTCCCTCGTCCGCTTATTGACCGCCCGGCTTATTGGCCGCCTGACTTGATGAAGTAGCGCCCTTCCCCGTCGCGATCGAGCATCAACTTGCTGCGCAGGCCGCCCAACACGCGCACCACCTCGCGGCCGTCGCGACTGCCCACCGCGGTCATCAGCTCCTCGAAGAACTTGGGGCCGTCGGCCAGTGCCGCCTCGACCGAGGCAAAGCGGTTGCCAACGAAGATCGGCGGCGCCGGCACCCGGACCTCGAGGCGATCGCCCTGACCGAACGGCCAGGTCAAGTCGTAGCCCGCTTTGGCGCCGACCCGGCTTCCCGGCGGCAGCGATGGATCAAGGGGCAAAGTGCGCATGCCGCTCATCACGATCAGATCGCGGTCGGGCTGGAAGCGCGTCGCCATCGCCCAGTCCATCTGCTCGTCGGAGAAGATGTCGATGTCGGGGTCGACTACGTAGACGTTCTTGCAGTTGGCGAGCGCGCCCATGCAGGCGCCGATGGCGTTCCTCGCTTCGCCGGGCACACGCTGGCGCAATGCAACGCGAACGTTGAAGGCGCCGCCGCTCGATGTCGTGGCAAAAACCGCGACCGGCTCGCGCACCGCGGCTTCGAGGGCGCCCCAAATGCTGATTTCGGTGCGTAGCGCCGAAAGCTGCGCGGTATCGGTGCGGCCCAGCGTCTTGCCGCCGATGGTCGAAGTCTGAAACAGCGCGTCGTCGCGGTGCGTGATCGCCGTGACGTGGAACACCGGATTGCGCTTCACCATCCCGTAATAGCCGAGGAATTCGCCATACGGTCCCTCCGGCTCGACGTGGCCGCGCGCGTCGAGATAGCCCTCGATGACATATTCGGCGTCGGCCGGAACACGAATATCGTTCGTGATACTCTTGACCACCGGCAACGGCACCTCGCGCAGGCTCGCGACGATGCCGAGTTCATCGACCGGCAGCCGCATCACGCCGGCGACGTGATCGATCGGATGCGCGCCGACCACGAAGCTCACCGGCGTCGGCTTACCGGCCGCAGCGTTGCTCTCATAGATCGCCTTGAGGTCGCTCGGCGCCACGAGATCGATGCCGGTCTCGTGTTCCGAGCGCAACATCAGCCGGCGCAGCCCGACATTGGTGAACCCGGTCTTGGGATCGGTGACATAGTCGATCGAGGCGGAGATATAGGGCCCGCCGTCGGCGCCGTGCTGAAGATGCACGGGAAGCTTGGTGAGATCGGCGTCAGCGGCGGTCAGCACCACCGCCTGACAGGGCGCCTCGGCACCGGCGACCTCGAAAATCTCGGGCGTGTTGCCCAGCCGCCGCGTCACTTCCTTCATGAGGTCGTGCGGCTTGACACCGAACGCGGCCGCGATCCGGGTGCGACTGCCCATGACATTGCCGACAAGTTCGGCCCTCTCCGGGCCTGCCGAGCGGAACAGGACCGCCTTCGGGTTGCCCTCCATCACCTCGGCGATGCCGACGAGATCGATGGCCGCGTTGTAGGTGTCGAGTTCCTCCGCGCCAAGGCTTTCGATGAAGCGGCGCAACCGGAAACGCTCGAAGTCCACGGCGTTCGGCCGCAGCTTCGCACCGGCTTTTCCCACGATGTTCATCGGCGTTCTCCCTTCCCATCGTTCTTGTTTGGGGCCTGGATCAGCGGGCCCAGATGCCGCTTTCGCGAGCCACCTCTGGCGGCGTACTCTTCAGGCGAGCGGTTATGGGGTCAAGCGTGGTTGTCGCCGGAACATTCATCTCCGCCATGCTAACGAAGCTGCCCTTGCGCATCGGCGCGCAGCAACCCGTACGCCT
The DNA here is from genome assembly GCA_963761185.1 of uncultured Alphaproteobacteria bacterium. GTDB lineage: Bacteria > Pseudomonadota > Alphaproteobacteria > Rhizobiales > Xanthobacteraceae > BOG-931. The sequence continues at coordinate 169,499 of CAVXFY010000006.1, read as the reverse complement.
TTAGTGATCCCTGCCCACTCTATTCGGCAGGAGACCCCGGTTCGCGCGCCCCCTACCTCTCATCCTTTGAAAATATCGACGGCCCTTTCCGGGTCATCCTTGAGAAGCCTTGTCGCGTTTTGCGGCCGTCTTAACCCGAAGGTATTTCATAAAATTTAGGCTGCTCTCGTTCAGCGCCACGGTGTACCCGCAATATAAATTCAGTTGCGGAAGCGGGCTTGCCAACATCAGCGACACCAAAGATCCGGAATCTAATTCCGCCGCCACCGTGCAGACTGGCAGGCACGCCACCGCGCGCCCGCGACGGACCAACTCTTTCGTTGCCGTCGACTCTTCGACCTCCATGGCAACATCGTAGGAGGCGATCCCGACGGCCTTGAGCGCGGCATCGGTCATTCGATAGAAACGCGAATTGCGCAAGCCGCTCACGAACGAATGGCGGCAAAGCTCCTCCGGCGCCACGACCCGCCTTTTTGCCAATGGATGCTGCGGCGCGGCCACGACCGCCAACCGCTCATGGCCCAGAACTTCACAGCGAATGCCGGAGACCGGCTTCAGTGCCAAAAAGAGTCCGAGCGTGGCGACGCCGGCGCGCAAAAGACCGACGACCTCGTCGACGGTGCCGACGCGCGTGATCAGACGCACTTTCGGATTGTTGCCGGCAAAGGCGGTCAGCCGTTCGGGGAGAAAATGCGCCGCGATATCGCGATGGACGGCGATGGTGATCTCTTGGGTCGCCACCGAGCGCAGATCGGCGAGCGTCTTGGTCGCGACTTCCGATCGTTGCAGCACATCGACGGCGAAGCCGTAAACGGCTTCGCCCGCTTTGGTCAGGCGCGGCCGACTGCCGCGGCTGCGATGAAACAGCGGCTGGCCGAGCTGCGCTTCGAGCGCCTTGATATGGGCGCCGACCGACGGCTGGGCGATGCCGAGCTGATTGGCGGCGGTATTAAAGCCGCCACAATCGACGACGCTCTTGAAAACGCTCAATCGACGGGCGCTGGCGGAGATCATGGGCCCCAGGCGGGTTGGAGGAACTTATAGCCAAAACACTATAATTATTTAGCCGCATATCCCGTTGCTTGGCTAGCGGCCCATCAGTCACTCTGGCCGCAACAAGAAGCCGCATCCGCGGGGAGCGAAAACGTGATTGCTGTTGCCATCGACATCGGCGGCACATTTACCGACCTGGTCGGTTTCGACGACAAAGCCGGGCGTTTCGTTGACGCCAAAAGCCTGACGACGCCGCATGATCTGGTTCAGGGCATTATCGACTGCCTGCATAAGAGCGGCCTCACCGCAGGCGCCATCGACGAGCTCATTCACGGCTCGACCATCGCCATCAACACGCTGATCGAGCGCACCGGCGCAAAAACCGCACTCGTCGTCACCAGCGGCACGCGTGACGTTTATATTATCGGGCGCGGCAACCGGCCCGAGGCCTATAATCTCTTGTTCCACCGGCATCGGCCGCTGGTACCGCGCCAGCTCACACGCGAAGTGACCGAGCGCGTGCTGGCCTCAGGAGCGGTGGAAACGCCGCTCGACCGCAACGGCGTCGAACAGGTCGCGCGTGCGCTCAAGGCCGAGGGCATCGACGCTGTCGCCGTGTGCTTCCTGCATTCCTACATCAATCCCGATCACGAGCGCGCGGCGGGCGAAATCATTCGCGCTGCCCTGCCCGACGCCTATCTCTCGCTGTCGCACGACATTCTTCGCGAATATCGCGAGTTCGAGCGTACGTCGACCACGGTGGTCAACGCCTATCTCGGCAGCAAGGTCGGCGGCTATGTGCGCGTCTTGAAGTCGAAGCTGGAGGCGATCGGCTTTGCCGGCAACCTCTCCATCATGCGCTCGAACGGCGGCGTGATGTCACCCGAAGTGGCGCAGGAGCGTCCGGTGGCGATGATGGAATCCGGCCCCGTGGGCGGCATCATCGCCTCGGCGCGGATCGGCGAGAAACTCGGCTACGCCAATGTCATTTCGTTCGACATGGGCGGCACCACCGCCAAAGCAAGTCTGATCCGCGACGGCGAGCCGACAATGGCGCCCGGCTATTATGTCGGCGGCTATGCCAGCGGACACCCGGTCATGGTGCCGATGATCGACGTCGTCGAAATCGGCGCCGGAGGCGGCTCGATTGCCTGGCGCGACGAGATCGGCGCACTCAAAGTCGGGCCGCAAAGCGCCGGTGCCGACCCGGGGCCCATCTGCTACCGTGGCGGCGGCACCGAGCCGACCATTACCGACGCCAATGTGGTGCTCGGCCGACTCGATCCCAATAACTTCCTCGGCGGCACGATGAAGCTTGATGCCGACGGTGCCAAGAAGGGCATCGAGGACGTTATCGGCCAGCCGCTCGGCATGAACGCCGCGCAAGCGGCGCAAGCGATCATCGACATCGCGATCAATAAAATGTCGCTGGTCGTGCGCGAAGTGTCCGTCGAAAAGGGTTACGACCCTCGCGACTTCGTCATGTTCGCCTCCGGCGGCGCGGGGCCGCTGCATGTGCTTGCCATCGCACGCGAGCTTCACATTCCGACGGTTATCGTGCCGCGTTTCCCGTCGCACTTCTCGGCGGTAGGCATGCTGCTTGCCGACGAGCGCCACGACTTCATCCGCACTTATTATTCCGATCTCGCCAGTGTGGACTTCGCCGGGCTCATCGGAGTTCACGACGAAATGGTCACCGAAGCGAAGGCGGGGCTGCGGCACAGCAAGGACGCCGAGCAGCAGGTGCATCTCGACCTGCGCTATACCGGCCAGGAGTTCACCCTGCCCGTCCCGGTCGCCTTGGCGCAACTCAAGAAGAGCGATCATCGCGCCATTCGCGCCTCGTTCGACAAGATGTACGAGCAGCGCTATGCCCACCACTCGCCGGACGAGCCGGTGGAAATGGTCAATATCCGTCTCGCCATCATCGGCAAGCGGCCGAAGCTGAAATTTCCGAATAAGCGGGGCGGTAAAGCACCCCGACCACGCCGCCGTCCGGTCTATCTAAGCAGCGCCGCCAAACCCGTCGCTTGTCCCGTTTATGCGCGTGATACGCTCCCGGCCGGCATGCGTATTCCGGGACCGGCATTGATCGAAGAGCTCGGCACGACGACGGTGCTCTATCCGGGAGATCAGTGCCAAGTAGCGCCGTCCGGCGAACTGATTATTGCGGTAGGAGGCAGCCGATGAGCCGCAGACCGGCAACCAAGAAAAACATCAGGTCGGCAAAATCGGCGCGCCGATCGTCGGCGAAGCGCGTTTCAGGCGAGCGCGCGGTCAATCTCGATCCCGTCACGCTCGAAGTCATCCGCAATGCGCTGCCGGCGATCGCCAATGAAATGGCGGCCGACCTGCAGCGCACCTCCTACAATATGATGATCTACGAAGTGCGCGACTTCTGCACCGCGCTGGTCGATCCTAAGGGCCAGCTCATCTCGCAGAATGTCGGCGGCGTCTCGCACTTTGTGGCCGATCTCGGCGTCATTATCACCGACGGCATGAAACGCTACGGCGAGAAGGGCTTTGCGCCGGGCGACGTCATCATCACCAATCATCAGGCGGTGGCCGGGCAGCACCTCAACAATATCGTCATCTACATGCCCTACTTCCACCGCGGCGAGCTTTTGATGTTCGCCATGGTGCGCGCCCATTGGATCGATGTCGGCGGCACCTCGACCGGCTTCGGCGCCGGACCTCAGGTCGCCGATCCGTGGCTCGAGGGCATGCAACTCGATCAGCTCAAGATTTATAAGAAGGGCGTGCTCGATGAGACGCTCTATCGCGTCATCAAGGACAACATCCGCTTCCCGGAATCCTCGCTCGGCGACATGAAATCGCAGATGGCGGCCTGCCGCCTCGCCGCGCGCCGAATGGATGAATTGTTCGGCAAATACGGCCACGACACTATCTTGGCGGCGATCGCCCGCATCTTCGACGAGACCGAGGGGAAATGCCGCAACGTCGTGGCGCGGCTTCCCGACGGCGTCTACGAGGCCTCGGCCTCGATCGACGACGACGGCGTGCGCAAGGGCGAACCGGTGCCGATCCACGTCAAGGTCACGATCAAGGGATCCTCGATGACCATCGATCTGTCCGGCTGTTCGCAGGAGCGCAAGGCGGGGATCAATTCCCGCACGCTTGCGGGCGCACGTGTCGCCTACAAGGCGCTGACCGGCCCGCTCGATCCGGTCAACGAGGGTTCGTTCCGCGCGCTCGACGTCATTATTCCCGAAGGCAACATCATGATGGCGCGCTTTCCGGCGCCGATGGCAGGCTGGAGCGCGATCGTACCGACGGTGGTTGATTGCATCGTGGCAGCGCTGGCCAAGGCGATGCCGGACCGCGTGCCGGCCGGACACCACGGACTTCTCGGCGGCGCGGTTGTGTTCTTCGGCATGCACCCCAAGACGGGACGGCGCTTCGTGGTGCAGAGCCTCGAAGGCGGCGGCTGGGGCGGCCGGCCGCATGAAGACGGCGAGTCAGGTACTGTCTCCGTCTGCCAGGGCGACGTCCGCAACGGCTCCATCGAGGGCATCGAACTGAAATGTCCGGTGCTGGTGGAAAGCCGGGCATTGCGCCAAGATTCCTGCGGCGCAGGCAAACATCGCGGCGGCCTTGGCATCGACATGCGGGTACGCAATCTGGTCGAAGGCCTTTGGAATTTCGAACAGACCCGCCGCGTGCAATGTCCGCCATGGGGTCTGTGGGGCGGGACCGCGGGCGAAACCGGCGGCTACCTGCTGCGGCTGCCGGAGGAGACCGAATTTCGTCAGCTCGCCGGCGCGCGCCTTCCCGTCCCGGTCGGCGCCTCGGCGATCGTGCGCACCGGCGGCGGCGGCGGCTGGGGCGATCCCTGCGCGCGCGACCCGGTGCTCGTGGTCGACGACGTCCGTGAAGAGTTCATTTCCCGTAAAGCCGCCCGCGAGTTCTACGGCGTCGTGATGCGCGACGATTTCACGCTTGACGCTGAGGCAACGGAGGCTTTGCGTAACGAAAAGCGAGCCAAGCCAGCCCGCGCGGAGACGCGCGGCTAGAGGTTGGTCATACGACGGTGCGTATAGAAAAATCGCGGGGGGAAGGTTTCACAATGGCGCGCGCGTGGTTCGCCGAACCGGTTCGGGAGACGTTGTTCGGGTTGATCGCCCTGACGGCGATTGCATTCGCGCCGACGGCCTCCGCCGAAACGCTGCGGATCGGCAAGGCAGGTGCCACCGCTTTTTCCTTTGTCCCGGTCGACGTCGGCATCGAAACCGGGATCTTCAAGAACAATGGCCTCGAACTACAGGTATCGAGTTTCGGCGGCGACGCCAAACTGCAGCAAGCCATGGCGGCCGGCAGCATCGACGTCGGGCTGGGATCGGGGCCGGGGCTTGCGTTCATCGTCAAAGGCGTCCCGGTGAAAGGCATTGCCGCCATGGCCGGGCCGCCGCTTCTCTTCGCGCTGGTGGTGCGCAACGACGATAGCGTCAAATCGGTCGACGATCTCAAGGGTCGCAACGTCGGCGTCTCGACGGTCGGCTCGGTGACAAGCTGGATCATCGACGAAGTCTCGCGCCAGCGTGGCTGGGGAACGGACGGCATGGTCGAGGTGGCGATCGGTGACGACCGCGCCCGCATCGCTGCGCTGAAATCGGGCGCGCTTGACGCGGCCATCGTCAATCTGGCTGCAGCGCTGAATTACGCCGACCATGGCGGCGGCCGCGTTATCTTGCGCTTCGGCGATCTAGTGAAGCATTTTCATATCCACGTCATCTATGCGACCGACGAAGCCATCGCGCAACAGCCGGACGCGCTGCGCCGCTTTCTGAAAGGCTGGTTCGAAGCCATCGCTTTCATGCGCAGCCACAAGGACGAGACGGTGAAAATCGCCATGCCGGTCATGGGCACCGACGCCACGATCACCGCCGGCATTTACGACGAACTCATGCCGATGTTCTCGGATTCCGGACGTTTCGATCCCGAGGCGCTCGCGGTCCTGCGGCGCTCTTTCGTCGAGATGAAGACGCTGCCGGAAGAGCCTGATATGAGCAAGCTCATCACTGAGGCATTCCTGCCCAAGTAATAAGAACAACATCATCATTCGCTCGGAGGAGACGTAAAATGCCTAGCCGACCCAGAGCGTTGCGCCATTTCGCGCCGATCACCCTCGCCGTTGCCGCCGCGCTCAGCCTGTCCGTTCCCGCTCACGCCGGTGACGCATTGCGGGTCGGCAAGGCGGTGGTGGAGGCGTTCTCCTTCGTGCCGCTCGATATCGGCATCCAAGAGGGCATCTTCAAGAAAAACGGTATCGACGTGCAGCCGACGGCCTTTACCGGCGACGCCAAATTGCAGCAGGCGATGGCGGCCGACAGTATCGATGTCGCGCTCGGTTCCGGCCCCGGCATGGCTTTCATCGTCAAAGGCTCGCCGGTAAAGGCGATCGCGGCCATGGCTGGACCGCCACTATTGCTGGCCATTGTCGTACGTCCGGACGGACCGAAGACCGCCGCCGACCTCAAGGGCAAGAAGATCAGTGTCTCCACGCCCGGTTCACTGACCGCGTGGCTCGTCAGCCAGACCTCACGCCGTCAGGGCTGGGGACCGCAGGGCATCGAGACCGTGCCAATGGGCGCCTTGCCGGGTCAGATCGCGGCACTCAAGCGCGGCGACATCGACGGCACCGTCATGGATATCGGCAACGCTTTCGATCTGGAAAACAGGGGCGAAGGCCGCATTCTGCTGCGCTTTACCGACATCAAGGATTTCATCATTCACGTCATCTACGCCACCGACAAAGCCATCGCCAGCCGGCCCGACGATCTGCGCAAATTCGTCAAGGGCTGGTTCGAGACGATCGCCTTCATGCGCACGCACAAGGATGAAAGCGTGAGAATCGCGGGGCCCGTCATGGGCAAGGATGCGGATATCACCGGCCGCACCTATGACGAATTGATGCCAATGTTCTCAGACAGCGGCAAGTTCTCGCCGGAGGCCATGGCGGTCCTTTCGAAGTCATGGGTCGAACTCGGAACCTTGCCGAGCGAACCGGATGTCAAGACGCTTTACACAGAAGAGTTTCTTCCGAAGTAGTGCGATACATTTTCCAAAATGACCTCTGCTGAAGTCGCCATTCGCGTTCGCGATGTTTCGCACCAGTTCGGCGAGGCCGGGCAAGCGCGCTACGTGCAGGCGCTGCAAAATACCTCGCTCGACGTCGCGCGCGGCGAATTGCACTGCCTGATCGGCCCCTCGGGTTGCGGCAAGTCGACATTGCTCAGTGTCATCGGCGGGCTGACCACGCCGACCACCGGCACCGTGACCGTCGCCGGCAAGCCGGTGCGCGGGCCGATGCCGCGCGATCTCGCCTTTGTGTTCCAGGAAAACGCACTGTTTCCGTGGAACACAGTGTTCGAAAACATCGTGCTGGGGATGAAGTTTCAAGGTGTCGCCAAGTTCGAACGGCACGAGCGCGCCCGGCGTGCGCTGGAGGCGGTCGGCCTCGACGACTTCGCCGAGCATTTTCCGGGACAGCTTTCCGGCGGCATGCGCCAGCGCGCGGCCCTTGCCCGCGCCTTGAGCCTGGAAACAGGCATTTTGCTCATGGACGAGCCGTTCGGGGCGCTCGACGAGCAGACGCGCATGGTGCTGGGCGAGGATCTCTCGGTCCTGCTCTCGCGCTCGAACAAGACCATCGTTTTCGTCACCCATAGTCTCGGCGAGGCGGTCTTTCTGGCCGACCGCATCGCGGTGTTTTCGGCACGCCCCGGCAGCATCAAGGAGATCATCACCGTCGACGAGCCGCACCCGCGCAAGCCCTCGTTCATGACGGCGCCAAAATTTCACGCCCTGCGCGACCGGCTCTATGGTCTGCTACATGACGAAATCCGCAAATCCATGTCGGAAACCGCGCAGCCGCGCCGGCGCTACGACGAGGCGGCCAAGGCCGATGGGGGGAAGGCATGAACGGCGACGCCAGCGAACCTTTCGCGATCCGGCTTGCCAGCCACCTTGTGCAAGCAGCGTTCGTCATGGTGGTCCTGACCCTGTGGTGGCTCGCGACCAATGTCTGGGGCGTCAGCAGCATCTTGCTGCCGAACCCTATCAATGTTTGGCATCAACTGGTCGACGTGATCCGCACCGGCCAATTCATCCCGGACCTTCGCGTGACACTCGGCGAACTGTTCGCCGCCTTCGCCATCTCGACGTCGCTCGGCGTCACGCTCGGATATTTCATCAGCCGTTCGTCCTATTTCATCAAAGTCTTCGAGCCGCTGTTCGCCGCCATCTACGCTATCCCAATCATCCTGTTTCTTCCGCTTTACGTGCTGATCTGGGGGCTCGGACCGGCGTCGAAGATCGCGCTCGGCGCCACCATCAGCTTCTTTCCGATCGTGCTCTCTACCATTGTCGGTTTCGGCAATGTCGATCGGACTTTGGTCACCGCGGCAAGGTCGATGGGGGCGAATAACGTGCAGATGTTCTGCCATGTGCTGCTGCCCGCAGCGCTACCGGTGATGCTCGCGGGGCTGCGCATGGGCTTCACGGTCGCGTTGTTGTCGGTGATCGGCAGCGAGACCATCGCGGCGCTGGCCGGTCTCGGCCACCGCATCGTCAATCTCGCCGAAAACATGGAGATGGCGCGCATGTTCGCCTACATCGTTTTCGTCGTGGCGATCGTGGCCTTTCTCAATTCGGCATTGTCGCTGCTCGAGGCGCGTGGACGATGGCGGTAACGCGCACAGACATGGCGATCATCGCCGCGCCGCGGGTCGAGGCGCCGCTCAAACATTGGCTTCTGCAGCACCCCGGAGCCATGCGCTTTGCGGTGATTATTCTGCTACTCGCAGTCTGGGAAATCGCGGCGCGGTTTTTCCTCGATCGCGATTTCATCAGCCCGCCGTCGTCGGTGCTGATGTCGCTTCGCAATCTGTTCGCCACGCCGGGCGTGCCGGCGGCGCTGCGGCTTACCCTCTATGAAATCGCGATCGGCTTCGTGCTCGCGACGATCATCGGCGCCGGGATCGGCCTTGCCGTCGGGCTCGGCCGCTTCGCGCATCGGAGCTTCATGCCGATTATTCTGCTGCTATACGGGCTGCCGCAGGTCACCATTTTGCCGATCTTCGTGCTGCTCTTCGGCATCGGCGCGGCTTCAAAGATCGCTTTCGGCGTCAGCCACGGCATGTTTCCGATCATGATCGCGGTCGCCGCCGGAGTGCGGAAAATCAATCCGGTGCTTCTCACCAGCGCCCGTTCGATGGGCGCAAGCCGCGCTCAGGTGCTGTACCACGTGATCTTTCCGCACATGGTGCCGACCTTCTTCACCGGACTGCGGCTCGGCATGACCGGCGTGCTGCTCGGCGTGCTGTTAGCCGAGCTCTACGTCTCGACCGCCGGCATCGGTTATTTCACCAGCATTTTCACCCAGAATCTGGACCCGACCAAGCTGATCGGCTTGGTTTCCATGCTGGCCGCGATTGCCATCGTGCTGAACGAAATCGTCCGCCGCGCCGAATTGTATTATGGGCGCTGGCGTGCCTGAAATGCCCAACAGCAAGAGAACAGAATGAGCAAGCTGAGACTGACGGTAGCCTGCGGCGATTATGACATCGTACGTCCGCTCAAGGAGGGTCTCGTCGAGGCGGACGGCCTTGAACTGATTTTTCTGTCCGACATGGGACCGCGCGAGCGCCACTGGCGCATGGGCCGCAAGCACGAATTCGACATCTGCGAGGAAAACGTCGGCGCGTATTTCATGATCCGCGATCAGGGCGAGCCGCTCACCGCCATTCCGGTCTTCTTGCATCGCCGGTTCCGGCATGGATTCGTTTTCGTCAATACGGCGGCGGAGATCAAAACGGCGAAAGATTTGAACGGCAAGGTGGTCGGCGGCACCAACTTTCAGCCGGCCGCCAGCATCTGGATCCGCGGCGTGCTTGAAGAATACTACGGCCTCGACCATCGTTCGATCACCTGGCTTGTCGACCGCAGCGAAGACATCGCGTTCAAGCCGCCGTCAGGCCTGCACATCGAGATGAAGAGATCCGACAAGTCGCTAAGCGACATGCTGGCCGACGGCGACATTCCTGCGATGATCTCACCGACCTTGCCGCGGCCGTTCGTCGAGGGCGACAAACGCATCGCCCGCCTGTTTCCCAACTACAAGGATGTGGAACTCGCCTATTTCAAGGACACCGGCATTTTTCCGATCATGCATGTCACCACGATCAAGCAGGATATCGCCGAAAAATATCCCTGGGTGGCGACCAATCTGGTGAAGGCATTCGAAAAGTCGAAGCAGCTCGCCTATCGGCGGCTCGCCAATCCGCGCATGGTGCCGCTCGCTTTCGTGCGCACCGCGGTCGAAGAGCAGGAGGCTACGCTCGGCAAGGACCCCTGGTCCTATGGATTGACGCCCGCCAACCGCAAGAACCTGCAGACGGTGCAGCGCTATTGCCACCAACAAGGGCTGATCGGCGCGGTCACATCGCTCGATGATCTGTTTGCCGACACCGATCTCGGCGACGCCGCCGGTTCCGAAGAGTTCTGAAAACGCATGACATTCGAGCAACGTCTCGCCGCGATCCGTGCCCGCTTGCAGGCGACCCCGCTCGATTGCGTCATTGCGGTTCACGACGGCGCGCATTTCATCGAGAAGCCTGATCCGGTGATGGTGATCACCGGTTTCAAGGCACTGGGTCCGGTGGCGGCGGTGCTCGACCGTGCCGGCGCTGTAAGCCTGGTAGTGACGCCGTCCTGGGACGCCGAGCGCGCGCATGAGGTTTGCCCGGATATCGACATTGTGCCGGCCGATGACGTGATCGCCGGCATCGAGACCACGATTGGTCCCTCCATGTCGCGCCTTGCCGCCGGCGTCGCCGGTCTTACGGCGGCGCCTTATGGGATCGCGCGACGTCTTATCGATCTCGTCCCGCGCAGCAGTCCGGCCGATGCCATCGTCTTTGCGCCGGCGCACCGCAAGACCGAGACCGAACTTGCCCATGCGCGCGAAGCGACCAGCATCGCCGAACTTGGCTATCGGCATCTCCTTGACGTCGCCCGGCCGGGCATCACCGAAGACGAACTGGCGATGGAGTTGCGCTGGCATTCAAAATCGCTTGGCGCAGAGGATAATTTCGTCCTGCTTTGCGCCGGCCCGCACAACAGGGCGGTGGCGCCGTCGAACGGCCGCCGCATGCAGGTGGGCGACATCATCGTCTGCGAGATCACGCCGAGCTATCGCGGCCAATTCGCGCAAATCTGCCGCACCATCGTGCTGGGTAAAGCCCCTGCTATCTTGCACAAGAAATACGATCTCGTAGTCACCTCGATGACTGCCGGCTTCGCCGCCGCCGTACCGGGCGCGACGATGGCCGATATCTGCCGCGCCATGAACGCGGTGCTGGAAGCGGAGGGCTATGGCGAATTCTGTCACCCGCCGCACATCCGCCGGCGCGGCCACGGCCTCGGTTTCGGCGCCATCGGGCCCGGCGATGTGGCGCTCGATAACACGACCGTGCTCGAGCCCGACATGCTGTTCATGATTCACCCAAACCAATACTTGCCGGAAACCGGCTATCTGCTTTGCGGCGAGCCTGCGGTGCTGACGCCGCAGGGCGCGCAGCCGCTCACCCGCCAGCACGCCGCCCTGGCGGAAATCGCGCTCTAGCCGATCAGTCCTGCCCCATGCAAACCATGCATCCCACCTTGTTGATCGGCCCCGGCGACTGGGACCCGCAGCAAATTCCGCGCGAAGATTACGACAGTCGCCTCGCCGCGCTGTGGCACGATCACGACAAGGCCAGCGGCGTCATCGTCTACGGTAACAGCCGCAACCACGCGGCGCTCGCTTATCTCACCCACTTCACGCCAAAATTGGAGGCCGCCATGGCGCTGATCCCGCGCCGCGGCGAGCCGCAAATGCTGATCGGCGGCGGCATCAACATGCTGCCGGCGGCAAAGCCTTTGACTTTTATCTCCGCAATGGCACCGCTACGCGATGCGGCGAAGTCCGCTGCCGACTGGGCGCGCGGTCTCGGCGCCGGCACAAGCCTTGTATTGATCGGCGGCCATGCCATGCCCAACGATCTTCGCTGCGCGCTCGATCGCGCGCTCGGAGCCGGGCTGCGCGTCGTGAACGGTGATGCGGCGTTGCAAGCGCGCATGAGGAAAAAAAGTCCGCGAGAATTACGCATGATGCGCGAAGCCTGCATCACGCTCGATACCGCCGTCGCGGCACTGCGCGGCGCTGTGCGAGATGGCAAAAGCGCTACGGATTGCATTCTTCACGCGGAACACGCCGCGTTACGTCGTGGCGCCCAAGACGTGCGTAGCCTCTTCAGCCTCGACGGCGGCCGCACCTTGCGGCCGTTCGATGTCCCGATCGCGCGGCGTTGCGATCCGCTGCAAGTCTATCTCGCCGTACGCCATGACGGCTATTGGGCGGACGCCTTTGTTCGCGCCGCCGCGCCGGAGGAGGCGCTGCAAATCAAAGTCGCAAAGATTTTGCGCGCCATAGTGGCGGAGGCCAAAGCCGGGGTGTCGTGCCGAGAATTGCAACAGATCGTCGATGCCGGTCGCGGCGCATCCAAGCCGCACCCGCTCGCTGACGGCGTGTTCGGCAGTTCGATCGGACTATCGCTGGACGAGCCACCGATGCTAAACCGCGGCAGCGACGTGACCCTCGAACACGGTGCGGTCTATTCGCTGCGTGCCGGACTCATCGACGAAGCCGGAGCCGGCGCAGTGATTTCGGCCATGGTCGCTGTCACAGCAGACGGCTGCGAAATCCTCTGGCCCGGCGCACTGTCATGAACGCAATCGACGAACTCGCTGAAATCGTGCGACTGCGAACCGCCGACGCTGATGCGCAAACGCTCGAAAAACTTCGCCTCCATGTTGCCGACACGATCGGCGCCTGGATTGCCGCAACGCAGACTGCTGAAGGCAAGGCGCTCATTGCCTTCCGTGATCGGATGCGCGCGATGGGTCCGACCGAGGGGCATAACCTGCACGATGATCTTGCAACCCACTGCGCCTTGGTCCGGCTGAGCGAGATCGATGACATTCATTTGGCGTCGATGACAACGCCCGGCTCGATCGCCATTCCAGCCGCCCTGACGATAGCCGTGGCTTTGCCCGGCGTCGATATCGACGACATCGCGGCCGCGATGCTCGCGGGCTATGAAGCGATGATCCGCCTCGGCTTGGCGATCAAGGGCCCGCAAGTGCTCTACCGGGGCATCTGGCCGACATATTTTGTCGCCGGGTTTGCGACCGCCGCGGTTGCGGCGCGACTGGTGCGGCTCGACCAAAAGCAGACCGCGCATGCGCTGGCGCTGGCGCTGACGACGGCGTCACCGTCGGTTGGCCAGCATCACGCGGTCACCACCGCACGATGGTTCTCCGTCGGCAACGCCGCGCGCAACGGCCTCACCGCGGCGTTCGCGGCGCAGGCCGGCTTCACGGCCGATGTCGACGTGCTGCAATCGCGCCTGTTCCCGGACGTCTATGCCATCGAGCCTAATCTTGCAGCGATGACCGCGGATCGGGCGCTCGCGTTCTCGCAAGTGTCGTTCAAGCCTTGGTGCGCCGCGCGCCAGACCATGGCGGCAACGCAGGCCCTACGCGAGCTATTCGACAGCGGAATTGCCGCGGACGATGTAACGGAAGTCGTGGCTCATGTCCTACCGCCGCACCTGAAGATGATCGACCACGGCGTTAAGCCGAACGACCGGGCGTCTCACCTCACGAGTCTCCCCTATCAGTTGGCGCTCGCAGCCTTGCAGCCGCAGCAGATGGCCCACCTTGATCTCACCGTCGATGCGCCGCCGCAGTCGCTCCAAGCTTTCATGGCGCGCATCAAAGTCGTCGCCGACGAGACACTCCTTGCCGACTATCCCGCGTCCTGGCCGGCCCGCGTTGTTGTTAAGGCCACGTCGAGCGAATACGGGCGGCGAGTTGATTATGTTCCGGGCGATCCGGCGCGTCCGTTCAATGCGGCTAATATCAGAGCCAAATTCCAACACTTCGCGACGCCGGTCTTGGGCGATGCAACCACAGCGCTCTTACAGAAGAGTATGGCGGCACTCAGCTCGCAACAGTCCTTGATATCCTTGACGCAAGATTTGCAAGAAATCATGGCGCGCGCCAACGCTTGATCTCGCAACACCCGGCGTTTCGAATGCGAGGGCCGCTAGCTGTTGCGCCCCTCCTGACGAAGTGCCGGCAGGCCGATACCGGTCGCCTCGAAGCCACCGTCGACGGCAATCGTCTGTCCGGTGATGTAGCTTGCGCGATCGCTGCAAAGAAAGAAGATCGCCTCGGCGAGTTCCTGTTCAAGTCCATAGCGGTTGAGCGGAATGGCATCATGATAAGCCGCGCGGATCTCCGGCGTATGGACCGCCTTGGCCATCGCCGTATCGACAGGCCCCGGCGCGACGGCATTGACCCGGATGCCGAGGGAGGCAAGCTCGATCGCCTGTTGCTGCGTGAGATGCGCGAGGCCGGCTTTGCTTGTGCCGTAGGCCGTGCGCAGCGTCGAGGCGCGCAGTCCCGATATGGAGGTGATGTTGACGATGGCGCCGCCGCCAGAGTTGCGCATCAGCGGGGCGGCCGCCTGCGTGCACAGGAATGGCCCGGTGAGATTGACGGCCAGCACGCGCGACCAGTCTTCATACGTGACGTCGAGGATCGGCTTGAAGATCGCGATGCCGGCATTGTTGACGAGGGCATCAAGCCGGCCGAATTTCTCCGTGACCGTCGCGAGCGCCCCGGCCACGCCTTGTGCATCGGCAACATCGCAGTGAATCGCGATAATCGCGTCGGACGCAGGCAGCGCGGCGCGGGTCCGCTTGAGCGTGACGTCGTCGATGTCGAGCAGCGCCACGCGCCAGCCGTCGGCGAGGAATTGCTTGGCCGTCGCCAGCCCGATCCCCCGCGCCGCTCCCGTCACCAATGCGGTTTTTTGCGTCGCTTCGCCCATCGTTTCCTCTTGCACCTTGTCGAGCCATAGCCGTTCACGGCTCGGCCTTTACGGGCCTCACCGCTGTGTAAAAGACATGGTTGTCCCGCACAAGGACGCCCCTGGCCACCGCTCTGCCATTAGCGCGTCCCTCGCTCCGCAGCGATGAAACACGCGGCGCCCCAGATGGCTCAGATCACCACTGGATCAGTTGCTTGTCGCGGCGTCTTGTTTTCCAGTCGCCGCTGGCGATCTGCATCGCGCGATGGATGCAGCGGTCGCTTTGCACGAGCCCGCACCGCGCCGATCGGTCGCAATCCCCACAATTGAATTCAGCTCGCCGCCGCAGCGCCGCGGTCAAATCGGCAAGCTTCCCAAAGAAATCTCGGATCGAGTTTGCCGCGCGCATGGCATCGCTTCCTTCCATCCAATTCCTATCGACCCGAAGCCTTCGACGAGCCGCAGGGACATAAGCAACAAGCTAATTCGCCGGCCGCCGGCGGTAATTGATATGGATCAATGTATTGCAGCGCAAAATGCGTCTTTATTATCAAGGAGAATTCTATCGCTCAGAGGAGGAATACATGTCCGATGTCCGTCCTCGCATGAGTTTCCGGCCTATGATCAGTGGAATGAAGAACTGGTGGCGGAATTGGATCGCGACACGCTCTACAGTTTCGAGACTGCAGTGCTGTGGCGACCCCGACGTGGCGCGAATGGCCGACGAGCTTGGTATGTCGGTCGCGGAACTTCACCAAGTCGCGGCTCACGGTCCGGATGCCGCCGATCTTCTGGTTCGCCGGATGGCGGCGCTTGATCTCGACAGGAACGAGGTCGCCGCAACCGTGCCGGGCACCTTCCGGGACCTGCAGCGGCTTTGCACCTTGTGCCAAAGCCACCGAAAGTGCGCGCAGGATCTTGGGCGCAATCCGGCCGACTCCGAATGGGAAGATTATTGCCCGAATGTCGCGACGCTGAAACTGTTGGACTCGCTGCCGTGGACGGCGCGGTCCGAGTGGTAGCGCCGGTCGTTGATCTGGATTCGAGACGCGCTTTTTTCACCCCATCGCGAGGTCGTTTTTGCGATGGGCCCAGCCGGTGATGCGGTTTTCCAGAAATGAAAATACGGCGTAGAGTGCGACGCCCATGACCGCGAGGATGACCAATCCGGCGAAGACCAGCGGCACGTCGAAATTCGAGCTGGCAATCATCATGACATTGCCGATGCCGCGGTTTGACGCCACGGTTTCCGAGATCACCGTGCCGACGAAGGCGAGCGTGACCGCGACCTTCAGCGATGCGAAGAAATAGGGCATGGTGCGCGGCAGGCCGACATTCCAGAGGATGTCGAGCTTGGTGGCATGAAGCGCCCGCATCACGTCCTCAAGCTCGGGTTCCGTGGTTGCAAGACCCGTCGCGACATTCACCACGATGGGGAAGATGCTCATGATCATGGCCGTTAGCATGGCTGGTATCGCGCCGGCGCCGAACCAGAGAACGAAGATCGGCACCACGGCAACCTTCGGAATGGTCGCAAACCCGATCAGCAGCGGATAGGCAACGTCATAAGCGAGCCGCGACGAACCGACGACAATACCAAGCGCCACTCCGATGACGATACCCAATCCAAATCCGATCAGCGTTGTGTAAAGCGTCTGCACGGTGTGCGGCCAGAGCGCCGGCATGCGTTCGACCAGCGTGACAATGATCTGGCTCGGCTTGGGCAGCACGATATCGCTGACGTGGAACAGCCAGCACAGCGCTTCCCAGAGAACGAAGAATCCGATGATGAAGGCTGCGGACGAGAGCCGGCGGCGCAGTTGCGGGCCCATCAGGCGGCCTCTTTCGCTGGCCGCGCCGTCACGATGAGTTCGCGCAGGCGCTGCGTCATCGACACGAAACCGGGCGTATACGACATTTCGATGGTGCGCGGCCGCGGAAACGCGACCTCGGCGTCGTCGATGATCTGCCCGGGCCGCGCGCGCATCACGCAAATGCGGTTGGCGAGGTACCCCGCCTCCTTCAGATCGTGAGTGACTAGCAGCACGGTGGGCCGCATTTTCATCCACAGATCCTGCATGATCGCCCACAGCTCTTCGCGGGTGAATTGATCGAGCGCGCCGAACGGTTCGTCGAGCATCAAAAGCTGCGGCTCGTGCACCAGCGCCCGGCACAGCGAGGCCCGCTGCAGCATGCCGCCGGACAATTGCCACGGATGCTTGTCGCCGAAATTGGCGAGCCCGACTTCCTTCAACAGCGCTTCCGCCCGGTCGCGGAATTCGGTCTTGCGTTTGCTGCGGTAGTTTTCGCGAAACGGCGGCACAATTTTCAACGGCAGCATGACGTTATCGCGCACCGTCAGCCACGGCAGCATGGTGGGATTTTGAAATGCCATGCCGACGCGAACCGGCTCGGCGCCGACTTCACGGCCCGCGATATAGACGTAGCCAGAGCTCGCGTTGAGCAGTCCCGTCACCAATTTCAGGATCGTCGATTTGCCGCAGCCCGATGGGCCGACGAGCGCGACGAAGTCGCCCTGTTTCAGGCGCAGGTTGGTCAAGCCGAGCGCGTTGATCTGCCGATCGCCGCGCCCATAGGTCAGGGTGACGTTTTCGAGTTCGACGAAAAAATCCGAATGCCGTTTTTCCCGGCTGACCGTGGCGGAAGTCGCGGCCGGAGTCGTGGCGGGAGTCATGACAGGAGTCATGCCACGCGCTCCCTGCCCCGTTCGCCGACGTTGCGCAGGATCGCCTGCATGGTGAGGTCGGTATTGCGCAATTCGGGCTCGGGCATCTCTTGGATCTTGTGCACGGAGCGGCCGAAACCGCGCGTGCCCTCGACGAGCGTCCTGTCCTTCATCACGAAGCGCCCGCGCACCAAGGTATGAAGCGGCAAGCCCTTCACACGGCGGCCGTTCCACGGCGAAATCTTCGAGCGCGATTGCAGCGCGGCATCCGTGAGCGTGTATTCGCGCGCAAGATCGACGATGGCCAGATCGGCATCGGAGCCCAGCTGAATGGCGCCCTTGCGCGGATAAAGCCCCCAGATCTTGGCCGGGTTGAACGAGCTCAATCGCACATAGTCGCAGATCGACATCCGGCCCTTATTGACCTCCGTCAGCATCAGCGGCATCTGGGTCTCGACTCCGGGAAATCCGCAATCCACGGCCCAAATATCGTTGCGGGTCTTTTCCTCAGGCGTATGCGGTGCATGGTCGGTCGCAATGAGATCGATGGTGCCGTCGGCAAGCGCAGACCACAGCGGCTCATGGTTGCGCGCCTCGCGCACGGGCGGATTGACCCGGATGATCCCGGCCAGGTCGTGGTAATCGTCGGTCGAGAGCAAGAGATAATGTGGACATGTTTCACCGGTGATATCGACGCCGCGCGCTTTTCCCTCGCGCAACGGCCGCAGCTCCTCAGCTGACGAGATATGCAAAATGTGTACCCGCGCACCGGTCCATTCGGCGAGAATGGCGGCACGGCTGACGGCCTCGACCGCGACCACGGCCGGGCGCGAGGCAATATGCGCCCAGGGGTCCTGCCGGCCCGCTGCGGCCAGGCGCTCCTGGCGCCGCTCCATGATCGAGTTGGTCTCCGCATGCAGCGAGATTCGCTTGCCGGTCGGCGCCACGACCTCGAACGCTTCCAGCATAGCGCCGGTTGACGGCGAGGGAATCTTGCCGAACGTATTGCCCATATAGAGCTTGAATCCGATGACGCCGCCGCGGACTAAGTCGGGTACATGCGCGATCGTGTCGTCGCCGAGCAGCCCGTAAAGACCGTAATCGACACAAGCTTTGCCGGCGGCGATCTCGTGCTTGGCGGCGAGCACTTCCGCGTTGCCCGTTGGCGGAATGGTATTGGGCATGTCGAACACGGTCGTCACGCCGCCGAAAGCGGCGGCGGCCGTTCCGCTCGCCCAATCTTCCTTGTCGGGATAGCCGGGATCGCGGAAATGCACGTGGACGTCGATTGCGCCCGGCAGGACATGCAGACCGCTGGCGTCGAACGTCTCCTTCGCCGGCGGCATCGCATCGGCGGCGCCGACCGAGAGAATACGGCCGTCCTTGATGGCGATGCTGCCGATTGTCGTCGCATCGGCCGATACGATCGTGCCGTTCTGGATGATCAGGTCAGCGGTCACGGCAACCATCGCCACTCCTCCAGCAGGGTCGTCAAAGCAGGGTCGTCACAGCATGGCCCAGCCGCCGTCGACCGGAAGATCGACGCCGGTGATCTGGCGCGAAGCGTCGCTGGCGAGAAACAGGCAGGCATTGGCGACATCGCTGTCGAGCGTCACGCGCTTGAGCGCGTATTCCGAGGCGTGCCGTTCGGCCGCCTCCTCGACGCTGATGCCCAGCCGCTTAGCCATGTCGGCACAGACCTTGTCGCGAAAGCGCGGCCCATCGACCATGCCGGGGGCGACACAATTGACATTGATATTGTACTGACCGACCTCGAGCGCAAAGCTCTTGGTGATGCCGCGCAGGCCCCATTTTGACGCTGAATAGGCCATACGCCCGGCACGGCCGCGCATGCCGAATGTGCCGCCGACATTGACGATCTTGCCGTAGCGCTGCGCGATCATGGTCGGCAGCACGCTGCGCATGCTGTGGAACGACCCGTTCATGTTGAGCGCGACGATCGCGTCGAACTCTTCGGGCGTCGTCTCCACGCCGGTCTTGCCGATCGGGCCCGAGCCGCCCGCGACATTGATCAGAATGTCGATGCGCCCGTCATAGACAGCCTTGGTTTTCGCGGCGGCATCGACACATTGTTGCGGGTCGGTGAGATCGCAAGGGACGATGATCGCTTCGGCGCCCGCAGCCTTGGCGGACTTGGCGACCGGCTCGATGGCTGCGAAGTCGCGTCCGAGAAGCGCCAATCGCGCGCCCTCGGCGGCAAAAGCCTCGGTGATCGCCGCGCCCATGCCCTTGGCCGGCCCGGTGATCATCGCCACCCGCTTGTTAAGCTTCAGTTCCATGGTCACGCCCCGCAACGCGACATTGGGATAGATGGGCCTCTCCGTCCCCAAACGGAGAGGCCCCGCCCGCCAAAACTTTAGAACAACTTCTTCGGCAGTTCCGCGGTCGGCGGCAGAAAATCGGGCGTGAATATCTCGCTCACAGCGGGGGTGCGTGGCAGATTCTCGGCATCGACCAGAATATCGATCGAGCGCTTGAGCCTCGCCGTATCGACATTGCCGACGCCGATCTTGGCGATCTCGGGATTGCTCATCTCGTCCTTGAGCGTCGCGTCCAACCGCTCGCGCTCCACCGATGTCTTGATCAGCGGCTCGCGCTTGGCAACGGCGGCTACCGCTGCATCCGGATCCTTGAGCGCGTCTTCAAGCCCATGGTTGATCGCGGCCAAAAGACCTCGCACCGCCGCGGGATTTTCCTTCACCAGCTTCTTCGAAACGATGATGGAATTCGAGTAGAGATCCATTCCGTAATCGCCGTAATTGATCCAGCGGATCTGCTTTTCCGGATCGACGCCCATCAGCTTAGCGCTGAACCGGATGGTGTTGACGTAGCCGAATACGCCGTCGACTTGTCCCTGCATCAGCATCTGCTCGCGCAAATTCGGCTGCATGTTGGTGATATTCACTTTGGTGCAGTCGATCTTGGCGATCTTGCAGAAGGCGGGAAACAGCTTGAGCGCGCCGTCGCCGGCGGCGCCGCCGAGCGTCTTGCCCTCAAGATCCTTCGGCGTATGGATCGGACTGTCGGCGCGCACCGCGATGGTGAACGGCGGCCGGTTGTACATGACATAGACCGCGATCGGCGCTTCGTCCGGCTTCTTGGCGGCGAACTCGATCAGGGCATTGATGTCGCCAAAGCCGACATCGTAAGTGCCGCTGGCGACGAGCGGGATCGGCGCACCCGAGCCATTGCCCTGGTCCATCGTCACATCGAGGCCAGCCGCTTTGAAATAGCCGCGGTCATCGGCGAGAAAAAACCAGCCTTGCGGGCCCTGGTACTTCCAGTTCAGCACCATTTTGAGCTTGGTCGTGTCTGCAGAAGCGGGCGTCGCGGCGACAAATGAAACGGCAATTCCAATCGCGGCCACGAGAGCCGGAAAGCAGCGGCGGGTGATCGAGGTCATGAAGGGAGCTCCTGCTGCGATTTCTTGTTGCTCGCGGCCGTATGATGAGGCCCGCGATCCCGGCAAAAAAGCCTAGACCGAATGAGTGTTGCCTTCTACTGCCGATTTCTTGCTAGAGTGATGCTGAAATGGCACCACTGACCGCGAGACGGCAACAGACGGCGCAAGGCCATGAAACATCTTCGGATTTTGGGTTATGTCGACGAAGTCGCGCGCGCCGGTTCGATCCGGAAGGCGGCCGAACGGCTTAACGTCACTGCGTCCGCGGTCAATCGGCGGATCGCCGATCTCGAAGAGGAACTGGGCGCCCCCCTGTTCGACCGCCGGCCGCGCGGCATGCGCCTGACCGCGGCAGGCGAAGTATTCGTGCACTACCTGCGCGGGCACAATAGCGAAGTCGAGCGCATGAAATCGCAGATCGAAGACCTCAAGGGCCTGCGGCGCGGCACGGTTCGCATCGCATGCAGCCAGGCGCTCGCGCTCGATTTCCTGCCCCGTCAGATCGCCGAATTCCGCAGTCGGCACCCGCATGTCTCATTTGAACTCAAAGTCGCCGATCATGAATGGGCCATGGCCGCGCTCGCGGCCTATGAAGTCGATCTGGTCGTCGTCTTCCGGCCGCCCTTTCTCGCCAATTTTCAGCCGCTGATGATGCTCGAGCAGCAATTGGTGGCCGTCATGGCGAAGGATCACCCGCTCGCCGCGCGCAAAGGGCTACGGCTCCGAGACTGCGCGGCGTACCCGGTCGCGTTGCCGGCGCGATCGATCGGCGGGCGGCAATTGCTCGACGAAGTTTCGGCACGAACCGGACTCACTTTCAATATCGCCGCAGAATCGAATTCGTTCGAAATGCTGCGCGGCCTGGTGATCCATGCCGGAATGATCTCGTTCCAAATTCAGATCGGAACGATGCCGCTCGGCAACAGGCTTGGTATCGTCGCGCGCGAGATCGATGACCGCGACGTGCCACGCGCCAATCTCGTGATCGGTCGGCTCCGCGGACGGAGCCTGCCGATCCCGACCGCAGTCTTTGCTGAATCGCTCAGCCGCAAGCTCGAGGAGATGCGGATGGATCGTGCTCCTCCGCCAACCGCGGCGCGCGCAAAGACTGGCAAAGAGCGCGAAGTCGCGGTCAGGGCTCGCTGAATTCGCCAGTCCAAGCGGCCGCCATAGGAACGGATCGGCTCTCGTTCCGCAACGCGGCATTGCGCGTCCGTCCAATCGATAAAATTTTAACGGATTGCCGAAGCCTATTTTGGAAAATTTGAGAGATAGTCCCCCGATCGCGTTCCGACGAGATCCCTTACGGGGATGCCGCAATGCAGTGCTTCGGAAGCGATCCCATCATGATCCAATCTTGGCCTAAACAGGCGGCCAAAACACCATTGCAGGAGAAGGACTATGCACGACCGGAAACTTCTCAGTGATGATAATGAACTGGATGGTGCCGAACTGAGCGGCCAGGCCATATCCGCCATAAGCGAGCAACCGACGGGTACGAGCTTCTGGGCCGTCATCGGCTTTTGTGTGACGGGGCTGGTGGGCTCGATGTTTCTCCCGCCATCCTATCTTCTTATCGAACAAACGGCTGCGCTGCTGAGCTAGATTTTTTACCGTCACGAAACGTTAACGCGGGCTTAGGCGCCCGCTTCGACGGCCATAATCCCTTCGATCATCGCCGAGCCGGTTTGGCATGTCGATTGCATTGCAACAGGCGATGACTGATGAAAATTACACTGCGCTCCTGCTCTGGACCATCTGCGTGCTGACATTCGCCTGCGGTGTCGTGGCACTCACGCAGCACCCGGAGTGGTTCGGCGCCTAATTGACGGCACTCTCGCCGTCTTTCGGCTAGGCAATATTTGCCTGGACCAAAAGTCTACGATCCGCCGCCAAGCGAAATCGCCCATTTCGCTCGGACGGATGGTTGTCAAACCGATTTCACATGATCCCGATGTTCGGGGCGCGCAGCATCACATTGACCGTCGCCAGCAACCGATCGCGCAATGTCGCCGGACGCGTGCACAGTACGGGCCAAATCGTGGGCCGCGTCCCCGAAACCTCACATCAAACCGCTCCTTCCTTGACCTGCGAGTTGTCGGGAACTTTACAAATTTTTCTTGCGCTCAGGGCCACCGCGTTCCAAGAGGTGACACGACTGCGAGGTGACATGGCTACGAGGTGACATGGCTACGAGGTGACTACGAGGTGACATGGCTGCCAAGATCATTGATGGAACGGCGATAGCGCGCTTGGTCCGGGCCGAGATTCGCGACCGGGCGCAAGCGCTCGTCGCCAAGCACGGCATCCGACCCGGCCTTGCCGTCATCATGATCGGCGAGAACCCGGCGTCGGCGGTCTATGTGCGCAATAAGGTGCGCGCCTGCGCCGATGTCGGCATTTCATCCCAGGTCTTCAAGTTCCCCGCAACGGTTTCCGAAGCCGAAACGCTCGATTGCATCCGCCGGCTGAACGCCGACGACCGCGTTCATGGCATTCTGGTGCAGTTGCCGCTTCCCCAACCCATCTCGGTGCAACGAATCCTCGAGACGATCTCCATCGACAAGGATGTCGATGGGTTTCACCTTTACAATGTCGGCGGGCTGGTCGCCGGCGATGCGGTGTTTCCGCCGTGCACACCCTACGGTGTGCAGAAGCTTCTCGAATATGAGGGCATCGAGCTCGAGGGCCGCAACGTCACCGTGGTCGGCGCCAGCAATATTGTCGGCAAGCCGATGGCGCTGATGCTGATGCGCAAAGAGGCGACGGTCGCCATTTGCCACGCCAAGACGCGCGATCTCGCGCAGTACACGATCATCGCCGACATTCTCGTCGTTGCGGCCGGTCAGCCCAATTTGATCCTGCCGCAGATGGTGAAGAGCGGCGCAGTGGTCATCGACGTCGGCATCAACCGGCTGCCCGACGGGCGGCTGGTCGGCGACGTCGACTTCGAGGGCGTCCGCCAGAAAGCCGGTTACATCACGCCGGTGCCCGGCGGCGTCGGGCCGATGACCGTCACCATGCTGTTGCATAATACCGTTGCTTCGGCGGAACGCATCGCCAGCCGCACCAGCCGCGTGCACGCCTTGGACCCGGCGACCACGGCCTAGCCCCGGACGACGCCGCTTCTATTCGTCCCGCGCCCGCCCAGTTGCCTTCGCCGCGCGCGCATGCTCTTGCATGAAAGGCTCGCACGCTGTCTGGCAGATGGACCCCGCGCTTAATATCGTCATCGTCGATGAAAATCCCGTTCGGGCGGCGATCCTGGCCGACGGATTGCGCGAAGCCGGCTATACGCGGGTCACGCGGATCGAAGAGACCACGAGCCTATTGGCGCGCATCTACAGCCTCGACCCCGACGTCATCCTCATCGACCTGGAAAATCCGAGCCGCGACGTGCTGGCGCAAATGTTCCAAGTCAGCCGCGCCGTGAAACGGCCGATTGCAATGTTCGTCGATCAAAGCGACGCGGCTGCCATCGAGGCCGCGGTCGACGCCGGCGTGTCCGCCTATATCGTCGACGGCCTCAAGAAGGAGCGGATCAAGGGCATCCTCGACCTTTGCGTCTCCCGGTTCAACGCTTTCGCCCGCCTGACCAATGAGCTCGAGCGCGCGCAGAACGCCTTAAGCGAGCGCAAGGTGATTGACCGCGCCAAGGGAATTCTGATGAAGGTCAAGAATGTCAGTGAGGCCGATGCCTACGCTATGCTCCGCAAGACCGCGATGAACGAGAACAAGAAGATCGCCGAAGTCGCGCAATCCGTAGTTACCGCGGCGGAGCTGTTGAAATGAGCGGCGACAGCCTTCGTATCGGTTTCATTCCGCTTGCCGACGCGGCGGCGCTGATCGTTGCCGCCGACAAAGGCTTTGCCGCGCAACAAGGACTGGCGCTCGACCTAGTGCGCGAAGTGTCATGGTCGAACGTGCGCGACAAACTCAATATCGGCCTGTTCGATGCCGCGCATTTATTGGCGCCGCTTGCGATCTCGTCCAGCCTCGGCATCGGACACTTCAAATTGCCGCTTCTGGTGCCGTTCGTGCTCGGCGTGAACGGCAACGCGATCACCGTGTCGCCCGGGTTCTATAGCGAACTCGCTGCGGCGGCCGACGGCGACGTGACCGATCCGAAAAACTCGGCGCGGGCGCTGGCCCGCGTCGTCGCCGAACGGCGCAAGAGACGCGCCGATCCCCTCACCTTCGGCATGACCTTTCCGTTCTCCTGCCACAACTACCTGCTCCGCTTCTGGATGGCGGCGGGCGGCGTCGATCCGGACGAAGATGTGCGGCTCGTGGTGCTGCCGCCGCCCTACATGGTCGACAGTCTTTCCAGCCGGCAAGTCGACGCCTTCTGCGTCGGGGCGCCGTGGAATTCGGTCGCCGTCGAGTTGGGCATCGGTCATATCCTTCACTTCGGCAGCGACATCTTTGCGCGCGCGCCGGAAAAAGTCTTGGCCGTGCGCGCCGCATGGTCGGCCAACCGCAATGATGTGCTCAAACGGCTGATCGGCGCACTTGGCCAAGCGGCCGACTTCATCAATGATCCGAACAATCTTGACGAGATCGTCGCGCTCCTCGCCGCGCCGAATCGGATCGGCGTTGCGCGCGAGATTATCGAGCGCACGTTCAAAGGCCGGTTGCGGATTGCGCCCGGCGGGGCTTTCCGCGCCGACCCGGATTACATCCTGATCGGCCGCGAAGGATCGGCACGTCCCGAACCGGCCTATGCCGCTTGGCTCTATGCGCAAATAGTGCGCTGGCGTCAGGCGCCCTTGTCGCCGGATTTGCTGACCGCGGCCAAGGCGTGTTTCCGTCCGGATCTCTATGATTTATCGCTCGGAGCGAGCGTCGAACGATCCGCTGCGCAGTCGGATCCGATCTGCGCATTCGCGGGTCCGCCGTTTGACGCCGACGATATCGCGGGTCATCTCGCGGCGCTGCAGGCCGATTTCAAAAATCGATAGACGTTAACCTTTTGCATTGCACAAAGTTTTCTCATGTTGCGGCGCGGCTAGGCATCCGCTCGTCGCCGCACAAAAATTCAGCATCTCCTAAATCCATGATTTATCGCCGTTCATAGCGATACTTCGTGTTGGCACGAAGCTTGTATCGGAGTGACCCGAGGGCGCCGCAATAGGCTGCGTCCAAGGTCCAATGATGGGCCGACAGCAACGCCGCTGTCCTGGAGGAAGCGCACGGGTCGCGTCCTTCTGGGCACGGCGTTTTTTGTTGCCTGAATGAAACTGAGGTCGCCGGGGATGTGCATCACACGATTTTTCGACGACGAAAGGACAACGCAATGAGCAGCTGGATTTCGGAGTGGAATCCCGAGGACGCGAAATTTTGGGAGTCAAACGGCAAATTCGTCGCCCGGCGCAATCTGATTTGGTCAATCGTTGCCGAACATATCGCCTTTTCGGTCTGGCTGATCTGGAGCATCGTTGCTGCCAAATTGCCGCAAGCCGGTTTTCACTACACGACGGATCAGCTGTTTCAACTGGTCGCGCTGCCCGGGCTGATCGGCTCGCTCATGCGCTTTCCCTATACTTTCGCGGTCACGACATTCGGTGGCCGCAACTGGACCATCTTTAGCACGTCCGTTCTGTTCATCCCCACAATTGCGCTCGCTTATTTCGTGACGCGGCCCGACACGCCGTACTGGGAAATGCTTTCGATCGCGGCGCTGGCTGGGTTGGGCGGCGGCAACTTCGCCTCCAGCATGGCCAACATTTCGTTCTTCTACCCAGACCGGATGAAGGGCTGGGGGCTCGGATTGAACGCGGCCGGCGGCAATATCGGCGTCAGCAGCGTGCAATTGCTCACGCCGATCCTGATGGGGCTCGGCGTCATCAATCTGTATCAGGGCACGCCTGGTCCAGGCGGCGTCTTTTTGCAGAACGCCGGCTTGATGTGGCTCCTGCCGCTGGCGGTCGCCGTGTTCGGCGCAATCTTCTTCATGAACAACCTGACCACGGCGCGCTCGAACTTCAAGGATCAGTTCGCGATCGTTGGCAACAAGCACACCTGGATCATGTCCTACATCTACGTTGGGACATTCGGCTCTTTCATCGGCTACTCGGCGGCATTCCCGCTGCTGATCAAGACCCAGTTCCCGACCGTCACCTTGGGTATTGCATTTCTCGGGCCGCTGGTCGGCTCGCTGGCGCGTCCACTGGGCGGCCTGCTCGCCGATAAGGTCGGCGGCGCGATCGTGACGTTCTGGAACTTCATCGCCATGGGCGCGGCGACCATCGGCGTCATGTACTTCGTGAACATCAAGGACTTCACCGGCTTCCTGGCGATGTTCCTCGTTCTCTTCGTCACCACCGGCATCGGCAACGGCTCAACCTACCGGATGATTCCCTCGATCTTCCGTGAGGAGAAGCTTCGCGAAGCCAAAGGAACGGGGCGACGCCGGCCGGGCGCTCGCCATGAAGGCTGCCGGTATCGCGAGCGGCGCCGCGCTCGGATTCATCGGCGCGGTGGGCGCCTGTGGCGGCTACCTGATCCCGCGCGGCTTCGGCGCGTCGATTGCCGCCACCGGCGGTCCGCATCTGGCGCTGGAAATCTATCTGGCGTTCTACGCGAGCTGCCTGGCTCTGACCTGGTGGTTCTACCTGCGCAAGACTGCTGCCTCGTCCGCCGCGACGAGCCTCGCGCAAGCGCGTGTGTGAGCCAAATGCGGTGTGAACCATGACGCCAGATCAAGTCAAAGCGATCCAGGACAGCTTTGCCAAAGTCGTCCCGATTTCCGAACAGGCGGCAGCGCTTTTCTACGGCCGCCTGTTCGAGATCGCGCCTGCGGTCAAACCGCTGTTTCGCGGCGATATCGAGGAGCAAGGCCGCAAGCTCATGGCCATGCTCGCAGCCGTCGTCAATGGTCTCGGCAATCTTGAGACCATCCTCCCCGCAGCGAGCGCGCTTGCCAAGCGTCACATCGATTACGGCGTCAAAGCCGCCGACTACGAACCGGTGGGCGCCGCTTTGTTGTGGACCTTGCAACGCGGCCTCGGTCGGGAATGGACGCCTGAACTCGCGGCGGCATGGACGGAAGCCTATGCGGTGCTTTCGGGATTCATGATCGCAGAGGCCTACGGCCGCAGCATCGCAGCCGAATGAGGATGGGCACGAGCCAATGAGCGAACCTCTCGTCATCATCGGCAACGGCATGGCCGCCGCCCGGCTATGCGAAGAACTGTCGCGGCGCGCACTCGGCCGCTACGCAATCGCTGTGGTCGGCAAGGAACCGCGGCTTGCCTATAATCGTGTCCTGCTCTCGTCGGTGCTCGCCGGCGAAGTCTCGGCAAACGACATCACCGTCAAGCCCGCGGATTGGTGGCGTAAACACGGCGTGACGCTGTGCTACGGCACGGCGGCGACCGCGGTCGATGTCGCGGCCCACACCGTTACGCTCGACGACAATACGACGCTGCCGTTCGGCAAGCTCGTCTTCGCCACCGGCTCGCGCGCGATTCGCTTGCCGATCGCCGGCGCCGATCTGCCCGGCGTGCTGACCTTTCGCGATCTGGCGGATACCGAATCCATCGTCCGTGCCGCGCGTCGCGGATCGCGCGCGGTCGTCATCGGCGGCGGCCTGTTGGGCACCGAAGCCGCTTATGGGCTCGCCAAAGCCGGCGTCGCCGTCACGCTTATTCATCTGATGGATCGGCTGATGGAACGGCAACTCGACGCGCGTGCCGCCGCCATGCTCAGACGCGCCGTCGAGGCGAAAGGGATCGACGTGCAGCTCGAAGCGGCAACGGCGCGTCTTGTCGGCAACGAGCGCGTCGAAGCTGTCGAGCTCAAGGACGGCCGCGTTCTGCCGGCCGACACCGTGGTGATCGCCGTCGGCATCGCGCCGAATGCCGAGATCGCATGTGCGGCAAATCTCGCCGTGAACCGCGGCATTGTCGTCGACGATGAACTTTCGACCAGCGACCCCAACATTTTCGCGATCGGCGAATGCGCCGAACACCGCGGCATTTGCTACGGCCTCGTGGAGCCGGCGAACGATCAGGCCCGCGTGCTCGCGGAACGCTTCGCCGGACGCGACGCGCACTATACCGGCAGCGTGAATGCGACAAATCTAAAAGTGTCGGGCGTTCATGTATTCTCGGCCGGCGATTTTCTGGGATCGCCTGGCACGGAATTGATCGTGCTCGCCGACGCGGGTCTCGGCACCTACCGCAAATTGATCATTGAAGGCGAACGCCTCGCCGGCGCCGTGCTTTACGGCGATACCGCGGACGCACGCTGGTATCTCGAACTGCTGCGCTCGGGAGCCTCGATCGAATCTATTCGCGGCGATCTTGTCTTCGGACACGCCTTTGCCGAACACAAAGCGGGGATCGAGCTCACGCCAAGGCCGGAGAACCAAGTTGACACGATTGCCTCCGACGCGCCGCGCCGCAACCAAAGCCCGGCCTTGGTGTCGGACGCGCCCTACCCGCCGCTGCACGTGTTCGCCGCCCGACCCGTTGAATCGACAACCACAATGCAGCGCTGAACCCGATAATTTTGGAGGAACTGGCATGGACTACGTGAAACCGGCAGATCGTCGCATCCGCCATGATCAATGCCGGACGGACCAAGCTCGCGCTGTCGCCCGCTCGACCTGCTCATCCGCGGCGGCCTTGCCGGCGCCATCCTCGCGGCGGCGACCAGTCTTGCCTTTACCGGCGCCGTGCAGACCAACCAGCCGCTGGTCGGCGCGCTGATCTTTCCGGTCGGCCTGATCCTGATCGTGCTGCTCGGCCTCGATCTGGTCACCGGCAGCTTCGGCATCGTTGCCGCTGCCGTGGATCGACGAGCGACGGCGACGCCAAGACGCATGCTCGCCAATTGGGGCTGGGTCTTCCTCGGCAATCTGATCGGCAGCGTCGTCTATGGCGGACTGTTGGCGATCGCGCTGACCAATTTCGGCACCGCGGCGCCGGCCGGCGTCGCCGCCAAAATCATCGCCATCGCCGAAGCCAAGACGATCGGCTACGAGGCGCTCGGCTTCGCCGGCATGATCACCGTCTTCGTCAAGGCGATCCTGTGCAACTGGATGGTCTGCCTCGCCATCGTCGCGGCCATGACCACGACGTCGACAATCGGCAAGATCGCCTGCGCCTACATGCCGGTCTTCATCTTCTTTGCGCAGGGCTTCGAGCACTCGGTCGTCAACATGTTCATCATCCCGACCGGCATGATGATGGGCGCCAAGGTCAGCGTCGCGCAATGGTGGCTGTGGAATCAAATTCCGGTCACGCTCGGCAATCTGGTCGGCGGCTTCGTCTTCACGGGGCTCGCGCTCTACATCACCCATAAGCCGCGCGAGCGCCGCGCCCGCGCCGCTGACCGCGCCGACGCGGGTGCCGGCCGAATGAGCGAGGCCGATCTCAAGCCCGCCGCCGCGCGAGCAAGCCGGCGATTTCGAACCCGAACAGAAGCGCTATCTGGAAGGCTTCGTCGCCGGCGTTCAGATCGCCAAGGCGGCAAAGAGCGTCGCCGGCGCCGCGACGCCGGCAGCGCGCGCCGCCGACGCCTGAGCCGATCGGCCCCGACGCCGCCGGGCTGAAGGCGCAGAACCGCGTGCTCGCGTCCGGCGGCAAGCTCTCCGATCCGGAAAAATTCAAGCGCGAGCAGCATCCGTTCGACACCTACGAGCGGCTGAAGGAGCACGCCGCCAAGGGCGAATATCCGAAGCCGCCGGACAATTTCCGCTGGCGCTTCTTCGGCCTGTTCTACGTCGCGCCGAACCAGAACTCCTATATGTGCCGGCTGCGCATCCCGAACGGCATCCTCAAGGCGCGCGCAGTTCGCCGGCCTCGCCGATCTCGCCGAGCGCTACGGCGGCGGCTATGCGCATGTCACGACGCGCGCCAACCTCCAGATCCGCGAGATCGAGGCGCACAACGCCGTCGCCATGATCGAGGCGATCCAGGATCTCGGCCTGTGCTCGCGCGGCTCCGGCGCCGACAATATCCGCAACGTCACCGGCACGCCGACGGCCGGCATCGATCCGCAGGAACTGATCGACACGCGGCCCTATGCGCGCGAATGGCATTTCCACATCCTCAACGATCGCTCGCTCTACGGCCTGCCGCGCAAGTTCAACGTCGCCTTCGACGGCGCCGGCACGATCGCCGGTGCTGGAGGACACCAACGACATCGGCTTCCAGGCGGTCGCAGGTGAACGACGGCTTCGGCCTCGAGCCCGGCGTCTGGTTCAAGCTCTGCCTCGGCGGCATCACCGGGCACCACGATTTCGCCCGCGATACCGGCGTCGTGGTGCAGCCGAAAGACGCCTGCATGGTGGCCGACGCCGTCGTGCGCGTCTTCATCGAACACGGCGACCGCACCGACCGCACCAAGGCGCGGCTGAAATATGTGCTCGACGCCATGGGCATCGAGAAATTCCTCGGCCTGCTCGAGGAGAAGCTCGGCCGCAAGCTCGATCGCGCGGTGCCCGGCGCGCGTGGCGCCGCGGCCGGCGTTCGACCGCACGGCGCATATCGGCGTTCATCCGCAGAAGCAGGACGGGCTGAACTGGATCGGCGTCGTCGTGCCGGTCGGCCGCTTGTCGGTCGCGCAGATGCGCGGGCTTGCCGACATCGCGCGGCGAATTCGGCGACGGCGATCTCCGGCTGACGGTCTGGCAGAACCTTCTGATCTCCGGCGTGCCGACGGAAAAGCTCGCGGCGGCGCAGGCGCGCATCGAAGCGCTCGGCCTCGCCATCAAGACCAACGCGATCCGCTCCGGCCTGGTCGCCTGCACCGGCAATACCGGCTGCAAATTCGCGGCCTCCGACACCAAGCGCCACGCCGAGGAGATCGCACGCTGGTGCGAGACGCGCGTCGCGCTCGACACGCCGGTCAACATCCATCTGACCGGCTGCCATCATTCCTGCGCGCAGCACTTCATCTCCGAGATCGGGCTCCTCGCCTGCAAGGTCCAGGCGAACGAGGACGACGATCCGGTCGAGGGCTATCACATCCTGGTCGGCGGCGGCTTCGGACCGCACGCCGCGCTCGGCCGCGAGCTTTATCGCGACGTCATCGCCGAGGACGCGCCGCGCACCGTCGAGCGCATTCTGAAGGCCTATCTCGCGCATCGCGCCTCGCCGGAAGAAACCTTCCTCGCCTTCGCGCGCCGGCACGACATCGAGGCGCTGAAGGCGATGACCGAACTGGAGGCCGCCGAATGAGCGTGACGCCGCGGCCGCCGATCCCGTCGCTCATTCCGGAATCGGCGCCGTTCACGCCGGAGCAGCGCACCTGGCTCAACGGGCTTTTCGCCGGCCTGTTCGGGCTTGAAGAAAGCGTCACGCCGCTGTCGCCCGCCGACGCCGCAAGCTTTTGGCCGGACTTGCTTGGCGGCGCGGCAGCGCCGGCGGCCGGCTGAGGAGCCGACGACGGCGCCCCTTGGCACGACCCGGCGATGCCGATGCCCGACCGCATGAAGCTTGCCGAAGGCAAGCCGCTGCCGCGCCGGCTGATGGCGGCGATGGCGCAGCAGGATTGCGGCCAGTGCGGCTACAATTGCAAGGACTATGCGGACGCGCTGTTCGCCAAATCGGAAAAGCGGCTGAACCTGTGCGTGCCGGGCGGCAAGGAAACCTCCCGCATGCTCAAGCAGCTTTATCAGGAGCTCGACGCGCGCGCCCGCGAGCGCCGCGCCGGCTGCCGAGGTCGCCCGGCCCAAGCCCGTCGCTGACGGCGCCAGCTCGGCCGCTCCCGCGACAATCCGGTCTACGCCACCTTCCTCTCGCGCCGCCGCCTCAACAAAGCCCGGCTCGGAAAAAGAGACCTGGCACATCGAGTTCGATCTCGCCGGCAGCCGGCCTCGACTATGTCGTCGGCGATTCCTTCGGCATTTTTCCCGCCAACGATCGCCGACCTTGTCGACGCGGTCATCGCCGGCGCTTCGACGCGCCGCCGGACTTCCCGATCGGCGACCGCACGCTGCGCGAAGTGCTCACCGACGGCGTCTCGCTGTCGCCGGCGCCCGACATGCTGTTCGAGCTGATCTCCTATCTCACCGGCGGCGAGCGCAAGCAGAAGGCCAAGCGCTTGCGCCGGGCGAGGATCCGGACGGCGACGCCGCGACGCTCGACGTGCTGGCGGCCTTGCAGAAATTTTCCGGCATCAGGCCCGATCCGGAAGCCTTCATCGAGGCGCTCGATCCGTTGCAGCCGCGGGTCTATTCGATCTCCTCGTCGCTCAAATCCAATCCCGGCCGCGTCTCGCTGACGGTCGATGCGGTGCGCTACGAGATCGACAAGCGCACGCGGCTCGGCGTCTGCTCGACCTTCCTCGGCGGCCGCATCGCGCCCGGCGACAAGATCAGGGTCTATGTGCAGAAGGCGCAGCATTTCGCGCTGCCCGAGGATCCGTCGAAGCCGATCATCATGATCGGGCCGGGCACCGGCATCGCGCCGTTCCGCGCCTTCCTGCACGAGCGCAAGGCGACCAAGGCGCCGGGCCGCAACTGGCTGTTCTTCGGCCATCAGCGCAGCGACTGCGATTTCTTCTATGAAGACGAACTGGTGGCGATGCGCTCGGCCGGGCTGCTGACGCGGCTGACGCTCGCCTGGTCGCGCGACGGCAAGGAGAAAATCTACGTGCAGCACCGCATGCGCGAGGTCGGCCGCGATCTGTGGTCGTGGCTCAACGACGGCGCGCATGTCTATGTCTGCGGCGACGCGCAGCGCATGGCCAAGGACGTCGAAGCGGCGCTGGTCGACATCGTCGCCGAACACGGCGGCTGCACGCCGCCGGAGGCGGTAAGATTTCTTGCCGATCTGAAAGCCAAAGGCCGCTATCAAGCCGACGTCTACTGAGCGGGAAGTGCCATGAATGCTCCGCTCCCCCATTCTCCCGCCGTGCGCACCACCTGCCCCTATTGCGGCGTCGGCTGCGGCGTACTCGCGGCGCCGGACGGAATGGGTGGCGCGGCAATTTCCGGCGACCCCGACCACCCGGCGAATTTCGGCAGGCTGTGCTCGAAGGGGTCCGCGCTTGGCGAGACGCTCGGCCTCGATCAGCGGGTGCTGCATCCTCTTGTGCGCAACGCGGACGGCACCATGGCGCGTGTCGCCTGGGACAGCGCGCTCAATCGCGTCGCCAAAGGCATGCGCGAGATTGCCGACCGCCATGGACCCGGCGCCATCGCCTTCTATCTCTCCGGCCAATTGCTCACCGAGGACTACTACGTCGCCAACAAGCTGATGAAGGGCTTCATCGGCTCGGCGAACGTCGACACCAATTCGCGCCTGTGCATGTCGTCCTCGGTCGCCGGTCACAAACGCGCGTTCGGCGCCGACACCGTGCCCGGCACCTATCGCGATCTCGACGAGGCCGATCTGATCGTGCTGGTCGGCTCGAATGCCGCGTGGTGCCACCCGGTTCTGTTTCAGCGCATGGTCGCCGCGCGGTGCGAGCGCGGGACAAAGCTCGTCGTCATCGATCCGCGGCGCACCGCGACCGGGGAAGAAGCGGATCTGTTTCTCCCGATCGCCCTCGGCATGGACACCGCGCTGTTTTGCGGCCTGCTCGCGCATCTCGCCGATACGAGGGCGCTCAACTACAATTATGTCGAGCGTCACACCAGAGGCTTTGTCGAAGCGCTCGCGCGCGCGCGCGAAATCGCGCCGGATGCCGCGGCGGCGGCGCGCGCATCGGGTCTCAAGGAGACCGAAGTCACGCAATTCTTCAAGCTGTTCGCCAAGACCGAACGCGTCGTCACCTGCTATTCCCAAGGCGTCAATCAATCCGCCCAGGGAACGGACAAGGTCAACGCCATCATCAACGTGCATCTCGCCACGGGCCGCATCGGCCGGTCCGGCATGGGACCGTTCTCGCTGACCGGCCAACCCAACGCCATGGGCGGACGCGAAGTGGGCGGACTTGCCAACCAGCTCGCGGCGCATATGGGCTTCTCTCCCGCCGAGCGCGATCGCGTCCGGCGTTTCTGGAAAGCGCCGCGGATCGTCGAGGCTGAAGGTCTCAAGGCGGTCGACATGTTCGACGCCGTCGCCGCCGGAAAGATCAAGGCATTGTGGGTGATGGGAACCAATCCGGCAGTGTCGATGCCGCGCGCCGGCGCGGTGCGCGAGGCGCTGAAGAAGCTCGAACTGTTTGTCGTCTCCGACAATGTCCTCAATACCGACACGATCGAAGCCGGCGCGCATGTTCTGCTCCCCGCCGCCGCTTGGGGCGAGAAGGACGGCACCGTGACCAATTCCGAGCGCCGGGTCTCGCGCCAGCGCGCGTTCCTGCCGCTTCCGGGCGAGGCCCGTCCCGATTGGTGGATCGTCAGCGAAGTGGCGCGCCGTCTCGGCTTCGGCGCCGCCTTCGGCTACCGCGGCCCGGCCGATATCTTTCGCGAACACGCGGCGCTCTCCGCTTTCGAAAACGGTGGCTTGCGCGACTTCGACATCGGCGGCCTCGCGGCGCTTTCGGATGACGCCTATCGGGGCCTCGATGCCGTGATGTGGCCGGTCCATGCCGGCAAGACGCGCGGCGAAAAGCGCTTCTTTTCGAACGGCGGCTTTTTCACCGACGACCAGCATGCGCGCTTCGTCGCGCCGCAGCCGCCCGAACTGCGCGGCGCGACGAACGCGATATATCCGCTGCGTCTGAATACCGGCCGCGTGCGCGACCAGTGGCACACCATGACGCGCTCCGGAAAAAGCCCCCGGCTTGCCGCGCATTCGCCCGAACCGTTCGTCGAGATCAATCCAGCCGACGCCGCCATCGCCGGCGTTGCCGACGGCGACTTTGCCAGGGTCACGACCCGGCACGGCACGACGATCTTGAAGGTCGTTGTCGCCGCTGGCCAGCGGCGCGGCTCGATCTTCGCGCCCATTCACTGGAGCGACGCCACCTCAGGCCACGCGCGCGTCGGCGAAATGGCGCCGTCGCAAACCGATCCCCATTCCGGACAGCCGGAGTTGAAGGCCGCACCCGCGCGCGTCGAACCCATCGAGTTTGCCTATCGCGGTTTTGCGCTTACGCGCGGGCAGATCACGCTGCCCGCCGGGACTTGGTTCGCGCGTCAGGCCGTTGTCGGCGGCTCGGGCGTGCTCTTTGCGACCAACGAACCGCCGGCGGCTTGGCGCAAACTCGCACAGCAATTGATGCCCGCCGATGCCGACATCGCCGAATATATCGACGAACGCCGCGGGCTCGCGCGCATTGGCGCTTTCCGCGCGAACCGTCTCGACGGCTGCATCTTTGTCGGACCCGCGCAGGCTTTGCCGCGGTGGGAGGTTGTGCGGGGGCTCTTCGAATGCGGCACGATCGAGGAGCGCGACCGCCGCATTCTGCTGTCGGGATCGGGCAGCGACGGCACGGCCGAAACCGGCCCGATCATCTGCGCCTGCTTCGGCGTCGGGCTTCCGGCGATCCGCGAAGCAGTCAAATGCGGCGCGACGACCGTCGCCGATATCGGGCAAAAGCTTCGCGCCGGCACTAATTGCGGCTCCTGCATTCCGGAGCTGCGGACCATTATCGAGCGCGTCATCGAGTTCGCGTAACCGCGACGCAAAGCCCGCTTCGGCGTAATGGCATTTATAGAATTGCTCGCCCACCATTCCGAAAACCACCAAGCGCGCCCAAATTTTAGTCGCGCTGCATAGATCGCGTGCGGCCTCTACATCTCCAAGCACGGCACCGCCCTGCTTTGCAAAGGTTTTCCCGAGCGGCACAGACCTATGACGCCACTGTGAAAAGCGCCGGCGCTCCTGCTAAGGTGTCTTTCCGACAGTGGAATTGCCAAAAACGGTGACGCAAGGACCAAAAATGGATCAGAAAACAGCGACGTCCGACGACCTTCTCTATGACCTCAAGGACGGCATCGGAAAAGTCACGTTCAACCGCCCCCAGGCCCGCAATGCCTTCACGTTCGAAATGTACGAGCGGCTCGGCCAGATTTGCGAAGACGCGAACAAGGACCACTCCATCAAAGTGCTGATGTTCCAGGGCGCCGGCGACAAGGCCTTTGCCTCCGGCACCGATATCAACCAATTCCGCGCCTTCACCACGCCGCAGCACGCGCTCGACTACGAGCAGCGTATCGACCGTGTTCTGACCCAGCTCGAAAAATGCCGGGTACCGACCATTGCCGCGATCAACGGCGCCTGCACCGGCGGCGGCGGCGGCATCGCGGCCTGCTGCGATCTGCGCATCGGCACCAAGAGCACGCGCATGGGATTTCCGATCGCGCGCACGCTCGGCAATTGCCTGTCGCTGTCGAATATCAGCCGACTCACCGCGTTGATCGGACCGGCGCGCGTTAAGGACCTCATTTTCACGGCACGTCTCGTCGGCGCCGAGGAGGCCGCGAGCGTTGGCCTGCTCACCGAAGTGGTCGAGGACATTCCGGCGCTGCAAAAGCGGGCTGACGAGCTTGCCGTGCTGATCGCCGGCAACGCGCCGCTGACGCTCAACGCCACCAAACAGGCGCTTGCCCGCCTGCAACGCCGGCTCAGCCGCGAAGAAGGCGAAGACCTCATTCTCATGTGTTACATGAGCAAGGATTTCCGCGAAGGGCTCGATGCCTTTCTCAGCAAGCGCCCGCCGCAATGGAAGGGCGAATAGGATGAGCTACGGAGCGCCCGAAGGGCTGGCCGTCGGCGACCGATTCTCGCTGATGATGACCTGATCGCCGGGATTAAGAGTTGGTTTCGAAAGTCATGAAGGACGAGCGATCCGGCGCACGAGCAGCATGACGGATGCGGCGTAGAGGAAAGCGCGTGCGGAGTTGATTGTTGCCTCAAAGTCCTTTGCCAGCCGTCGATTGCGTCCGATCCATGCGAAGAAGCGCTCGACGACCCAGCGCCGCGGGTTAACGGCAAAGCCGACCTGATCGGGGTTTTTTCGCACGATCTCGACCGCGATCAACGTGGCCTTGGCGACCTTCTCACCGGCATATCCGCTGTCGGCGAAGACCCGCTGGATGAACGGGAAGATGCGGCGCGAAGCCCGCAAAAGCGGTCCGCCGCCGTCGCGATCCTGGATGCTCGCCGGATGCGGTTCGAGCATGAGGCCACGCCCGTCCGTGTCGACAAGCGCATGGCGCTTGCGGCCGTTGATCTTCTTTCCAGCATCGTAACCGCGGGGTCCGCCGGCCTCGGTGGTCTTGACGCTCTGGCTGTCGATGATCGCACCCGTAGGGCTGGATTGGCGTCCGATCCGTTCGCGATCGAGCATGACCATAGCGTGATTGATCCTCTCGAAGCGGCCTTCGTCCCGGAACTTCGCAAACCATCGATAGATCGTGCTCCACGGCGGCAAATCGCTCGGCAGCAGGCGCCATGGGCAACCCGCCCGCATGACATAGAAGATGCCATTGATGATCTCGCGCATCGGCCAGGCACGTGGTCGTCCGGTGACATTCGTCCCAGGCAGCTGAGGCTCGATCACACGCCATTCCTCGTCGGTCACATCAGTTTGGTATCGGCTCGTCTTGCGAATATGCTGCTTGCGGGTAGTTGGGGTCCACATGGCAACTCCGGGGTTGGTGTCAGCAACCACCTGGAATCACGTTGACTCCACCCACTCAACCCCTTTCGAAACGGCCTCTAAGCTCACCCTGAGCGATCTCGGTGAGATTGCCGTCGTCCAATCCGGTCACCACGTTCACGGCAACAGGCTCGCCCGCGCGCAGCACCCAGATCTGCGATTGGCTTTTGGCCTGCGCCGCGGGCGGCGTCTTCGCAGCGGAGGGAGCGAACCGGAGCGCCTGATCGGGGACGCGCAGCACATCGTCTTTTTGTGCAACGGTAATTCGCGTGGTGGCGGTCATGCCCGGCTTGAGCAGGAGATCGGCATTGTCGACGTTGACCACGGCGCCATAGCTCGCCGTACCAGTCGCCATATTTGATGCGTTCTGCGGCGTCCGGCGCACTTGGCTCACGGTGCCTCGAAAGACGCGATCGGGGAAAGCTTCGACTGTCATCGTCGCTTGATCGCCCTGCCTGACCGCGCCGATATCGGCCGGGCTTGTATCAGCATCGACGGCCACGTGTTTCGGATCGGCCGCGATCAGGAACAGAGGCGGCGAGTTCGCCGCGACCGGCTGACCCGGATTGACGTTGCGCGACATCACGGTGCCGTCGACCGGCGCGACGATGTCGGTATAACCGAGATCGAGCCTGGCACTGTCGACCAGCGCCTGGTCGAGCTTCACGGTGCCCTCGTCGCGGCTGGCGACCAGCGCCTGATCCTTGACCTGCTGTTGCGCGAACGGATTTCCCACCGCATGCCGGCGCAGATGCGCGAGATCGGCGCGATCCTTTTCGAGGATCGCCTGATCGCGCAAAAGTTGCCCGGAATATTGGTCGAGCCGCGCCTGATATGGCCGCGCATCGATTTTGGCGCAGATCTGTCCCGCCTTCACCTTGTCACCGTAGTCGCAGGCTAGATTTTGAATCATGCCGGAGACGCTGGCGCCGACAACAATCGTCTCTGCCGGATTGATCGTTCCCGTCGCCGTCACCGTGCGCGTCATCGTCCCGCGCGTCGCCGGCACGGTGGCGTAACGCGGGATACTGGCAACGCTGAAGCTCCACAATCCCGCGCTGATACCGGAGCCGGCGAGTACGACGACGGCTGCGGTAAACCCGTGGTTCTTCAAGCCAGATCGGCTCGTTTGCCAGGCTTGC
The DNA here is from genome assembly GCA_963761185.1 of uncultured Alphaproteobacteria bacterium. GTDB lineage: Bacteria > Pseudomonadota > Alphaproteobacteria > Rhizobiales > Xanthobacteraceae > BOG-931. The sequence goes on along the minus strand of CAVXFY010000006.1, from coordinate 129,807 downwards.
TGCCAGATCCTGTGCAAGCCGCCGCGCCCGGAATTCGACGACCCTGGAAAGCGCACGACGTTGCCGCCGGCCTCACTCTGCGGCACATCCGAGCTGAAACTCATTGCCGTTTCTCACCTGCAACGACCAAGCCAGATTGCCGGAAGGCAAACGACGGAAGTCAGATTTTAGCTTTGCAGGGTTTCCTTGCCGTAAACGGCTCGGGCAAGGCATTGATTTGAATCAAGAACGAGCCGGCACGCACCAACTGGAAGTACTCCTATGCCTGCATCAAAAGCAGGAGACGCGCCGCTATCGTTATACAACCGGTGACGCCTGATAGGCTCGGCAGGCATGGCCTCAAGGCGCCTTGCTCTAGGTCATTGACCGAAGACATGTGGGCCAAAGAACCATACTTTGCTGCGGCTGGCCGCGCTTGGACCCGCCACCCGGTTTCGGCAGTCGACCTCGAAATTTCGATCGCCTGCCGCGGAACCTTGGCATCAATTCTGTTGCTGGTTTTGGGCTGAATTGATTGCAGTTGCGGTGCAGCCCGGTAGGCAAAACCCTATCGCGGAACCATCGACTTCGCTCGATGCCGCGAGCCGATTTGCGAATCGCTTTGCTAATTGGGCATCTGATTTCACATTTTATTATTCGACAATATTGCGGGACAATGAATAGACTATCGGAGGAACAAAAAACGAATTGGGTGGATTTATCGGGCGTCCAAGCCGGGGCTGGCAGTAGGGTGTCGCACGATCAAGGCTCGGCAAACCCTGACAGCGTGATCCGAACGATCTGAACGGGGCCGCGTGGCAGCAACACCTCCCAATATGAACCTGCGGGACTTGGTGATTCTGGTCGCCGATCCCAGTTCGTATATTTCCATGCTGATCCACGGTATGTTGCGGGGCTTCGGGTCGAACAAGATCCTCGAAGTCCGCAATTCCAACGGCGTCCTGCAGACGCTGATGGGTCAAAAGATCGACATTATGATCTGCGACATGCACCTGCCGTCGCATGGCGGCCTGTCGCTGACCCGCGCCATTCGCGGCAAGACCGACAACGAACATCGCACCATGCCGATCCTGATCATGTCGAGCGATTCCCGCGAAGCGACGATCAAACGCGCGCGCGACGCCGGCGCCAATATGGTCATCGCCAAACCGATATCGCCAGCAAGCCTGTACGACCGCCTGAGCTGGATCGCGTTCAATCCGCGGAAATTCGTCGACACGGAAACCTATTTCGGGCCGGACCGGCGCTTCAAGATCGAAGGCTATCCGGGTGGCGTCGGGCGGCGGGCCGGCGACAAGGAGGTCGAAATCGGCGCCGAAAGCGGTCCCGCGCTTGGACAGGACGACATCGACAATCTGTTTAGCTCCGTGCAAACGGGGGACTAAATGGCAAAAGGCAAATCTCCGAAATCCGGCCCCGACAAGCCCGGGACGTCCAAAGCCACACTTCCGAAGACGGGCGCTGCCAAGACCGAGAGCGCCAAGAACCAAGGCGCCAAGACCCAGAATGCGAAAGCCGGCCGCGTGAGACCGCCAAGTCCGCCGGCGCGCATTTTTTCCGTCGAAACGCCTTTTGAGCAGCTGGCGAAGCGCGCCGGCGGCATGCCGAGGGCTCAGGCCATCGAGCGCGCGCAATCGACGCTGGAAGAAGCCAAACCTGCCTATGACGACTGGCTCGAGCGCGAAGTGGTCGGCTTGGCCGACCTCGTCAAAACCGTAGAAGCGAACAATGAGGAACCGGGCTGGCTTGAAACGGCGACGTTTCGGAGCCGTCAACTGCGCGACAGCGCGGGATCGCTCGGCTACGAGCTTCTCGCCTTCATCGCCGGCTCGCTCTGCGAGCTGTTGGATTCCGTCGAAGCCGGCAGCGAGCGCAATATGGAATCGATCGTCTGCCATATTGACGCGCTGATGCTGGCGCGGCAAAGATCGTATCGCAAGATGAGGCCCGAACAGGTGCCGGAATTGACCAAGGGGCTGCAGCGCGTCGTCAAGCACGTGACAATTTAGGTAACGCGACGGGTTAGAATACGACTTCCTCGCCCGTAGGCACGAGCATCGTTAAGTCCATCGCCGTAATGCCGAGGTGGCGCATCAGGCGCTCCTTGAGATCGCTGATCGTCACGCTCGAAATCGCGTCCTCGGCCGGATGCAGGCCGCCTTCGGCGCGCGTCCAGGACTCACTGGATTTACTGGCCGCCAGCGTCAAAATCTCGGCGAGCGCGACGAATTCCTGATTGAGCCGGTCAAAAGCCTGCAATGTCACGATGAGATCGCGATTGGCCTCGTTTGGGCGACTGGCCACGTATTCGCTGATACCGGCCGAGGTCTGTTCAAGGCGCGTGACCGCGTCGCGCAACGCCGAGGCGGTGGCAATCAGAAACGTCGAAACTTCATTAACTACCTTGCCTGCCGGTATGTCAGGCTTGGTAACAACTGTCACGATAGCTTCCCCATCACCTGCTCGATCTTTTGCCGCAGGATGTCGGCCGTGAACGGCTTGATCAGGTAATTGTTGGCGCCGGCCTGGGCGGCCTGGACGACCAATTCGCGGTCGCCGCGACCGGTAAGAAGAATGAACGGAACCTTGCGGGCGGCGGGGTGTCCGCGCACGGCCCGCAGCAAGGCGAGCCCGTCCATTTCCGGCATATTGTAGTCGGAGATGATCAAATCGAGTGGCTGCAGCGATGCCGTGTCCATCGCCGCCTTGCCGTTCTCGGCCTCGTGAATATGCCGAATTCCGATCTGTTCCAAGGTGATACGGGTCATTTGTCGCACGCTGTTTTGATCGTCGACAACGAGGACTTTGAGAACTGCTGCGACTGGCATTGTCTTCGCTCCTGAGCAACTGCCTCGTGTAGCCACCGAGGCGTAAATTTGTCTCTAACTTAGCTGACGGCGACGGCAGCTTTTGATTCACCGTTTACGAAACGAGACACGCCTGTTTGCACGTTCTGACTGCTGGCGATGTCGGATAGTTTTTCGACGTCGAGAATGAAGGCGACCCGCCCGTTGCCGAGGATGGTGGCGCCGGCGATGCCGGGCACCGAACCATAGCTTTCCTCGATGCTCTTAACGACAACCTGCTGGTGTCCGCACAATTCGTCGACAACTATTCCGAAGCGGGCGCCCTCGCCCGCGTCGGTGATAATGATGACGCGTTCGTCCGTCGCCGACGCCGTCGATCCGATATCCAGCAGGTCGCAGAGCTGCACGAGCGGCACGAGATTGCCGCGCAGCCGCAACATGCCGGGCGTGCCGATCAGCGCGTGGATGTCGGAGGCCGGCGGCCGCAAACATTCGACGATCGCCGACATCGGCATGACGTAGGTCTCCGAGCCGACGCGGATGACCATTCCGTCCATCACCGCCAGCGTCAGCGGCAACGCCAGTTGGATGGTCATGCCGCGGCCGCGATCGGATTTGAGCGAGATGCGGCCACCGACGTCTTGAATGTTGCGGCGAACGACGTCCATGCCGACGCCACGGCCGGAAATGTCGGAAACCTTTTCGGCGGTTGAGAAGCCTGGCAGGAAGATGAGATTGTTGATCTCTTCTTCGCTGAGCGACGCGTCGGCGCTCACCAGACCGCGCTCGCGCGCCTTGGACAGAACCCGCTCGGAATTTATCCCGGCGCCGTCGTCCTTGATCTCGATGACGATACGGCCGCCGCGATGCTCGGCGGAGAGCCGGATCGTGCCTTCCTCGGACTTGCCCGCCTTCGAGCGATCCGACGGCGCTTCGATGCCGTGATCGATCGAGTTGCGGATGATGTGCGTCAGCGGATCGCCGAGCCGTTCGATAATGGAGCGATCGACCTCGGTGTTCTCGCCTGCCATTTCGAGCTTCACCTTCTTGGAGGTTTTCACGGCAAGCTCGCGGACCAGACGCGGCATACGCTGGAACACCGCGTTGACCTGCTGCGCGCGCATCGACATCACGCTGTCCTTGAGCTCGCGCGTATGATGGACGACCTCCTCGAGCACTTGCACCAGCCGGGCACTGACATCTTCCGGAAGCGTGTGCACGACCTGCCCGAGCATGGCCTGGGCGATGACGAGCTCGCCGACCATGTTGACGACGCGGTCGATCTTTTCGAGTTCGACCCGGGTGGTCGTGGCGCCGGCGGCCGCAGGCTTGGCGGCCTGCGATCTTGCCGCCGGCGCGGCTTCGGCATGCTCCGCGCTCGCTGCGGACGCAGACATGGAGGCCGATACGGGCGGAGGCACCGGCGCGGATGCGGGCGCGGCGCTCATCGGCTTGGGCGTGGCGGGCGCGGCAACGGGCGCGGCTTGCGCAATCGGCGCAGGCTCGACGCTCGGTGACGGCACGACGCTCGGGGAGCTCGCGAGTGTCGGGAGAGGGCTCGAAACATCCGGCGGAACGACCGAGCCCACCACTCCGTCCCAAGCTGGGGACGAAGCAGGCTCAGAAACCGGTTCGGAGGCGGGCTCCAAAGCCGGCTCCGAAGCCACGATCGGATCGGCGGCCGTGATCTCCAGTTCGCAATCGCCGACGACGAATTCGAAAACCTCGTCGATCTGTTCGCGCGTGGCCGCCGTCCGCAACGTACCGGTCCAGCCGAGATAGGGCCGGTCGGCTTCGAGCTCCGCCAAGGGCGGCAGCCGGTCGGTCTCGGCGACCAGATCGAGCGTGCCGAGCTTCCTCAGCTCGCGGATGATATAGAGCGGCTCGTTGGCCTTCTTCAGTAATTCAGGCTTCGGCCGGAACACGATCTTGAATTCGTGCTCGCCGCTTGCCGGACCGTTTTCTTCGGCGGCCGGCTCATCGAAATTGAACTGTACCGGAACGAAATCGATCCCCTCGAAATCGGCCGACGCAGCTGAGTCATCCTCGATCTCTTCGCCGCCGGAATTGGCGCGCAGAATCTGCTGCAGCGCCGCGCGGCATTCGGAGCCGAAATCGGGCGGAATGCTGTCGCCGGACCGCGACATCGAGATCAGGTCGGTGAGCACGTCGTTGGCTTGCAGGAGCGTATCGACGATTTCCTGTGTCGCGGCGAGCTTACCACTGCGCATCTCGTCGAGCACGGTCTCGAAGACATGGGCGAATTTGACTAGATCTTCGAACCCGAATATCCCGGCGCCGCCCTTGACCGAATGGACGCCGCGGAACACGGCGTTGATCGTGTCTGCGGAGCCCGAGCCGTCGCGGATATCCGGAAGGCCGAGCTCAATTTGCTGCAGCGCTTCGCTGCATTCGTCGAAGAAAGTCTGTTTCAATTGGTCGAGGCTGGACATCGTCAATGCTCCTCAATCTTCGCTGCCGCTAGGGAGCAACCTTGTTGATTGTTGCGATCAGCCGATCCGGATCGAACGGCTTGACCATCCAGCCGGTGGCGCCGGCAGCGCGTGCGAGGTTTTTCTTGTCCGCCTCGCTCTCAGTCGTCAGCACCAGGATCGGCGTGGACTTGTGCGCGGAATTACTGCGCATGTGCCGAATTACTTCGTAACCGTCCATCTTCGGCATATTGATATCGGTGATCACGACATCGACTTGTTCTCGATCCAGCACCTCAAGGCCGTCCTGACCGTCAACGGCCTGGAGAACGTCGAAGCCTGCATCCGCGAGCGTCAGCATGAGCATGTCGCGGATCGTCTTGGAATCGTCGATCGTCAGGATGCGCTTAGCCATGTCTTGCTGTTCCGCTTGATCAGGAGGCTGCCCGAAATCGTCTTCAATGGGCTGTGGATGATCGGCGCTCGGCTGTTCCGGCTCTGTCGCGCTTATGCACTGCGCCGTGCAATCGAGCCCTAAGTCCTCGAAGGCGGCGATGAATGCGGATGACGGGTTTTGGATCGAGACTTGGCCACCTTGCATCGCGGCGAGAAGGATTTGGACGCACGGCAGCGTGAGCGTTTCGACTTCCGACGCATCGATGTGCATCTGCGATTGCGCCGACATCTGCCGGCACATCGTGTCGAGAAAGTGCTCGGCTGCGGCGAGATCGAGCACCGTCGGTAATTTCAACCGCACTATGTCTGCTTGGTCCTGCATATCGATGCTCTGCTCTCTTCGATCTTCCATCGGCTAGGCCGCGTTGACGCCGTGACCGGGACGCGCTGCGTGCGATGCTTCGCCCTCGCAGGCGTCAAGGATTGCATCGGCCATGTGCCCCAGCGGATGTTGCTGCATGACCGCGCCGCGTTCGAACGCCGCGCGCGGCATGCCGTAAATCAGCGACGAGGCTTCGTCCTGTCCGAGCGTGAACGCTCCGGAATGGCGCAGCTCCAGCATGCCATCGGCGCCGTCCTTACCCATGCCGGTCAAGATTGCCGCAACCGCCGATTTGCCGCAGACGCGTGCGGCCGAGCGGAACAGAACGTCGACGGACGGACGGTGGCCGCTGACCGGGGGACCGTCCGACAGGCGGCAGACGTGGTGGGTGCCGACGCGCGCGATTTCCAGGTGATGCGAGCCCGGCGCAATGTAAACGTGACCGTGCTCGATCGTCTGATCGCGAACGGCTTCGGAGACCGCCATGGGGCACTGCCGGTTGAGCCGCTCGGCAAAGCCGGTAGTAAATCGCGGCGGCATATGCTGGGTGATCAGCGTCGGCGGGCAATCGGCGGGCATGCCGAGCAGCAGCGCCTTGAGGGCCTCGACGCCGCCGGTCGACGCGCCGACGAACACGATCTTGCCGGTCGAGCGGCGCACGCGCGGCTCCCGCAGTGCGCGCGGCGGAGAAGCCGCCAAGCTGCGAGAGCCAACACGAACGCTCGCTGCAGCCTTAACCTTTTTTTGCAACTCGGCTGCCAAGTCCTCGAGGCCCGAGGCCAGACCGCCGCTCGTCGGCTTGGCGATGAAATCGACGGCGCCGCTTTCAAGCGCCTCGAGCGTCGTCTCGGCGCCGCACTGGGTCAACGTGGAGATCATGACGACAGGCATCGGTCGGAGCGCCATGATCTTTTTCAGAAACGTCAGCCCGTCCATGTGCGGCATCTCGACGTCGAGCGTGACGACGTCGGGATTGAGCGTCTTGATCTGCTCGCGCGCAACATGCGGATTCTCGGCGGTGCCGACGACCTCGATCTCGGGATCCGCCGACAATAAGGTCGCCAGCAATTGACGCATCACCGATGAATCGTCGACGACTAATACGCGAACTGGCCCTCTCCGGTGTGTCATTAGTTGTCCCCAAACAGTTCGATTTCACCGGCAGGCTGCTGCTTGAGCAGCCGCTTGCCGTAATCGTGCTCTTCGCGACCGACCATGTTTCTCTCGTTCGTGCCGAGAAGACGCCGAACGACACGCCCGGTGGCTGGGTAGTAATTGATGCGCCGCGGCAGGGTGCCGCCGAGATCCTGCGCCGCGCAGCGCAATCCTTCGGCATCGAGATAGCGCAGCACAAACGCCGAATTATCACTGCCGACCGCGTTGCTGGACTCCGTCACATTGGCGCCGCCGAAAACCTTGATCTCCATGCGATCGCGCGTGCAGCCCGCTTTGATCAGTTCGTTGATCAGCTTCTCCATGGCGAAATTGCCGAACCGCGTCGACTTCAGATCGCCGCCCCAGTCGCCCGAATTGTGCGACGGCAGCATGAAGTGATTCATGCCGCCGATGCCGAGCAGAGGGTCGCGAATACAGGCCGCGACACATGAGCCGAGCACCGTCAGCACCACTTCGTCGGGCTTCTTCGTCACGTAGAATTCGCCCGGAAAAACCTTCACCATCCAGGCGGCCGCCGCATTGTCGAAGAAGCGACGGCCGGCGGAGACGTCGATCTTGCTGGTGAGAGCGTCCGGGGATTGCTTGAGAGCGGTGGCGCCGGTCATGCCGCCCTCCGGTACATCGTACGACCGACGAGATCGAGGCCCGGATGCGCGCCGACCAGCGATTCCGAATGCCCGATATACAAAAAGCCGCCCGGCCTGAGTTGCCGCGTGAAGCGCTCGACCAGCTTGGTTTTGGTCGGACCGTCGAAATAGATCATGACGTTGCGGCAGAAGATGGCGTCGAACAGACCATGGAACGGCCAGGTTTCCATCAGGTTTAGGCGGCGGAACGCGACAAGGGATTTTACGTCACCACCCATGGCCACTTTCTCGGACGCACCCTCACCCGCTCTGCCCGCGAAATAGCTGCGGTATTCCTTGGGAACCTCGTCGACCGCAGCGACCGCGAATTCACCCACGGCGGCTCGCGCCAATACATCGGTGTCGATGTCGGTCGCCAGAATTTTCACATTGTTCGCGCCGATATCGCGGATCTCGCGCATCAGAACGACTGCGATCGTGTAGGGCTCCTCGCCGCTCGAACATCCGGCGGACCAAATCCGCAGGCGGCCGCCCGGCTTGCGCGCCACGCCTTGCGCAAACGGGCCCGCGACATGCGCACGCAAATGCTCGAAATGATGCACTTCGCGGAAGAACTTGGTGTGATTGGTCGACAGGGAATTAATGAAATTCTCGACCTCGGACGGTGTCGTGTCGAGATATTCGCAATAGTCGCGGAACGCCTCGAGTTTGAGCGCGCGCAGGCGCCGCGACAGTCGGCTGTAGATCAGGTTCTGCTTGCTCTCGGAGAGCGCAATCCCGGCATAGTCGTAGGCGAGTTTGGCGCGCCTCTGAAAGTCGGCATCCGAAAAAGCAAACTCGCGCGCGCGAACGTCACTCAGTTGAGTGACGAGGGCGGCAGCCGTTGCTCTCTGACGGATGGCTGCCATTAGAACTCTTTCCACTCCGGGTCGCTCATGGCTTCGGCGATGGCCGCCTGCATGCGCGCAACGGGACCGCGGCTGACGATGGCCGCGCCGGCGTTGGGGCGTGCCTTGCCCGGACCGCGCCCCGCGCCGGCATCGGATGCGACCGGCTTCGAAGCTGACGGCGGCGGTGCGATCGGTTTGGGTTCGGTGAATTTCGCCGCGACGGCCCGTGGTGCCGCAGCCTTTGGCGCCAAAGCTTTGGCCGCAAAGACTTTCGGCGCAACCGTTTTCGATGCGGCCTGCGGCGAAGGCTTCGGCATGGCTGCGAAGTCATCTTCCGCGCCGGCGGCGATGCGGAAGAAGGCGACCCGCTCATCCATAGCCCTGGCCTGGTGCTCGAGCGTCTTTGCGGTCGCCGCGTTCTCTTCCACCAGCGCCGAGTTCTGCTGGGTGACCTCATCCATCTGGTTGAGGGCCTTGTTGACCTGCTCGATGCCGCTCGCCTGCTCGGCGCTCGCCGTCGCAATGCCGGCAACGATGTCGGCGACCTTCTTGATCGACTCCACGATCTCGGTCAGCGCCGCACCGGCTTTGTTGACGAGGTCGACGCCGTCCTTCACCTGGCTGTTGCTGCTGGTGATCAGGTCCTTGATGTCTTTTGCCGCCTGCGACGAGCGCTGCGCCAGGCTGCGTACTTCCGACGCGACAACGGCAAAGCCGCGGCCCGCCTCGCCGGCCCGCGCCGCCTCGACCGCGGCGTTGAGCGCCAGCAGATTGGTCTGGCGCGCGATCTCGTCGATCACGGTGATGATGTCGGAGATTTTGCGCGACGATTCCTCGATCCGCGCCATGGCGTCAACCGCCTGGGCCACGACCTGGCCGCCGCGACCGGCCACCTCGCGCGTTCCGCCTGCCGACTGATTGGCCTCTCGAGCGTTTTCGGCGTTCTTCTTCACCGTCGTTGCGAGCTGCTCCATTGAAGCGGACGTCTGTTCGAGGCTCGCGGCCTGTTCTTCGGTCCGCTGCGACAGATCGGTCGTGCTGGTCGAGATTTCCGCCGACGCATTGGTCACTTCGCGCGCCGACGACTTGATCTCGCCGATGGTCGAGCCGATCCGCTCCGCCATGGTATTGGCGTCGTTCTTCAGCGTGCCGAAAGCGCCCCGATACTCGGCCGTGATGCGCGCGGTGAGGTCGCCCTCGGCGAGCGAACTCAGCATGGCGATCAGATCGTCGAGCGCACTGGCGGTGTTCTCGCACAGCGAATTCATCGCGGTGGCGAGATTGAGCATGAACTCCTTCTTGCCCTCAAGCGGCAAGCGCCGGGAGAAGTCGCCGGCGACCGCAGCCTTGACCACCTCGTCGATCTCGGCCTCGATCGCTTTTTCCATCGTGACGTTGCGCCACTCGACGACCGTTCCGGTGCGGTGGCCGTGCTGGTCGACGACCGGAGTGACCACCAGATGGATCTTGGCCGCGCCGGCCGAGATCTGCGTCTCGTGGGGGCCGGTCAGTCCGTCCAGAACTTTGCGCTGATGCGACGGATCCTTGTGAAACAGATCCATCGTGCCGCCGATGACCTTGTCGGGGTCGAAGTCCGGCATGACTCTGCGCAGCTCGGGCGCACACTCCTTCATGATGTCCGTCAACGCGCCATTCATGTACAGGATCTTGTAGTTGTCGTCGGCCAGCATGACGCCGGAGCGAACGACATCGAGCGCGCAGCGGACGCGGTAATTCACGACCTTCTGTGCGATCGACTGCTTGAAGACCTCAGTCGCCTTGGCGATCGCGCCAACCTCGTCGCCGCGTTCCGTATAGGGCACATCAACGATACGATCGTTGGTCAGGTCGCCCAGCACCTCCGCCGTCTTGCGCAACGGACGCGAAATGCCGCGGCCAATGAGCCATGCCAGCACGATGCCGAGCAGGATGGCGCCCGCGGCCATGACCGCCGTGAGCGTCGTGCCGGTGGACACCGAGTTGTCCGCAGATTTCTTGGAGAGTTGCTGATTTTCTATGATCGAGGCTTTGGCGCCATTGGTGATCTTGTACACATCCGCGAGGAGAGGACGGATCTGGTTCGAATACAGATCTTCGTTCGCAAGCATCGCCTTGATGACGGCGCCGAAGGTTTCATCATAGGCCTTCACTGCCGCGATCAAGTCGCCGAGCGGCGCCTTGGCCTGGGCATTGGCGACTTGCCCGAATGTCTCGATCGTCGCGTTCAGATTTTGCACATTGGCCTTGAACGACGACATGTCTTTCGAGTCCAGCGTGACCTGGAAGCGCCACACGGTGGCGCGCATGATGTCGAGCGCGACCTCGATGTCCCGCACCGCGAGCATCGTGTCGGAATTGTTGCCAATCTCGGCGAGCGCGAAGACCTTATGCGCCGAGGCATTGAGCTTGTTGCCGGCAAGGCCGAACTGATCCTGCGCCTGCAAGAGATCGCCAACGCTTTTCACCAATTCGTCGAATTTCTGTTTGGCAACATCGAGCTTCTGTGCGGCGCCCTGGTAAAGCTGGCGGCGCTCTTCGCTCGGCGCGCCCTTGACGCTCTGAACCAAAAGTTCGGCCGATTCCTTGTACAACTCGTTAAACTCGTCGATCGAAGCCTTGTCGTGAAGCGCTTTGAAGCGCAGTGCGCGCTGGCGCATCACTTCCATATTGCGATCGAGTTCCAGAATGCGCTGTGACGCCTCCGACGCCGTGCTCAGGCGCGTTACGCTCGCCCCGGTCGAAGAGAGCTCGTAAACGCCAAAACCCGACACCAGAGCCAAGAGAACGATGATCGAACCAAAGCCGGCGAAAATCTTCGTGCCGATACGCCAATTCCTGGCGTCGACCAATGACTTCAGCATCGAGTGATACTCCTCATTCCAATTCCCAGGCCGACCGAGGGTCGCGCCTGGCCTCAGCGGTTCGAGCGTTGACCATCGAGGCTGTTCGCAGGCATCGATAACAGGTGAGGCAGATCGATCAGCGCAATCATGGCACCCTCGATCGTCACCAGGCCGGCCAGAAACTCGACGCGCGATGACTGCACGACGCGCGGCACCGGCTGGATCTGCAGCCCGTCGAGCGACACGATATCGAGCACGCGGTCGGCCAACAGGCCGACTAGCTTCGAGGCAACCTGGACGATGATGACGATATGCAGCGGCGTCGCCTCGGTCATGCCTTGGCCGAACCGGCAGCGCAGATCGATGATTGGAACGATAACGCCGCGCAGGTTCAGCACGCCGCGAACATAGTCGGGCTGCCGCGGCAGATGCGTGATCGCGGTCCAGCCCTTGATCTCGCGCACCGCCATGATATCGACGCCGTATTGGTCGTCGCCGATGGCAAAGCTGATGAGCTGAGTGGGCGCCGCAGCGGCGCCGGACGGAACCGCCATGCCGGACTCAACGGCCCCCCGCTGCGGGGAGCCAACTGCGGAAGAAACAGCTAAATCACTCATGGCGCTTGGTGCCTCGCTCTGTCCCCGCCGGGCATCGGAATCCCGGCGCCGCCACCACGGCGTGAGATTTAGCCCAATGAGTTCCGGCGACGCGCTGCGGAAACTTCGAATTTTCCGGAATAAAGTAATAAGGCAGATACACTTGCGGATTGGTTAATAAGCAGATTTGTAACCAAAGCGCCGGTTGACGGTTTTCCATTATTTTCCAGTACGGTAGGCCAAATTAACGCCGGCGCGCGCGGCCTTGCGGGGAAAGTTCCAGCCTTATTCCAATACCTACGGCGACGGTCACAGAATTGCCGGCGCGCGCGGCGCCCGCCGGCGGAGACCTAAGCTGCGGCGGCTTGGAGGTCGGCCGGCTTGGCTGAGGTTTTGCCAGCCTTCCCCGCAGCCGCGGACGAAGACTGTTGTGTCGCAGGGCGCGCTCTGTTCCCGCCGGCGACTTGGAACAAGCTCACTTCGTCGTTCATGGCCCTCGCCTGCTGCTCAAGCGTCTTTGCGGTTGCGGCGTTCTCTTCCACCAGCGCCGAGTTCTGCTGGGTTACCTCATCCATCTGCGTGAGCGCCTTATTGACCTGCTCGATGCCGACAGCCTGTTCTGCACTCGCGGCTGCGATGTCGGAGACAATGCCGGCCACTTTCTTGATCGATTCCACAATTTCATGCAACGCGTCGCCCGCTTTGTTGACGAGATCGACGCCGTCCTTCACTTGGCTATTGCTGCTGGTGATGAGGTCCTCGATGTCCTTGGCCGCCTGCGACGAGCGCTGCGCGAGACTGCGCACTTCCGACGCGACGACGGCAAAGCCCCGGCCCGCTTCGCCGGCCCGGGCCGCTTCGACTGCAGCATTCAAGGCCAGCAAATTGGTTTGCCGCGCGATCTCGTCGATCACGCCGATAATGTCGGAGATCTTACGCGACGATTCTTCGATGCGGGCCATCGCGTCGACGGCCTTGGCCACGACGTGGCCGCCGCGATCGGCAACGTCCCGGGTGCTGGCCGCCGACTGATTGGCTTGCTGCGCGTTTTCGGCGTTTTTCTTGACGGTTGCTGCCATCTGCTCCATCGAGGCCGATGTTTCTTCGAGGCTCGCGGCCTGCTCTTCGGTGCGCTGCGACAGGTCGGTGATGCTGGTGGAGATTTCCGCCGAGGCGCTGGAGACCTCGCGGACCGCGCTTTTGATCTTGACGATAACATCCGCCATCGTGTCGATCAGACCGTTGACGCTGGCGCAAAGCGTTTCGATTTCGCCCATCTTGTCCTCGAGCGGAACGCGATCGGTGAGATCGTTGCGCTTGGCCGATTTAACGACCCGCTGCACCTGCGCCACCGCCTCTTGCAAAGCGTGACTTGCTTTCACGCTCGCCGTGATATCCGTGGCGTATTTCACGACTGAGCAGCCCACATTGAGTGGTCCAGGTCCAATGTTAGTTTAGCGCTGGCGGTTGCGCCAGCGTGGCCGGCGGAGCTGGCTGACGTAGCGAAGCCGGCCACGCGGCGAATGCGGGCATGAACACCTCCGGTGCGGGTGGTTTGTAGCCGAGCGATGCGTGCGGGCGTATTGCGTTGTCGTGCCGTCGCCAGCTCTCGATGACGATTTTGGCTTCCCGAAGCGTGTAGAAGATCTCGCCGTTGAGCAGTTCGTCTGGCAGGCGCGCGTTGAAGCTCTCGACATAGCCGTTCTCCCAGGGGCTGCCCGGTTCGATGTAGGCGGTTTTTGCACCAACTGCGCCGATCCATTCCTGCACCGCTTTGGCCACGAACTCGGGTCCGTTGTCGGACCGGATGTGCCCAGGCACGCCGCGAAGGATGAACAGGTCGGACAAGACGTCGATCACGTCGACCGCCTTGAGCTTGCGATTGACGCGGATCGCCAGGCACTCGTGCGTGAACTCGTCGACCACGTTGAGCATGCGGTAGTTGCGGCCATCATGGGTGCGGTCCTCGACGAAGTCGTAGGACCAGACGTGATTGGGATGCTCGGGCCGCAGGCGGATGCAGGAGCCGGCGGTCAGCCACAGCCGTCGGCGTTTGGGCTGCTTGGAAGGCACTTTCAGCCCCTCCCGCCGCCAGACGCGCTCTACCCGGCCGTCGCTGACCGACCAGCCCGCCTGACGCAGCAGGGCAGCGATCTTGCGATAGCCATAGCGGCCGTACTGGCGGGCGAGCTCGACGACGTCAGCGGTCAGACGGTCGGCATCTTCTCGGCCCCGCGGCACCTTGCGCTGCGTCGAGCGGTGCTGCCCGAGCGCCGCACAGGCGCGACGCTCGGAGACGTGCAAGTGCTCACGAATGTGCTCGATGCAGGCGCGACGACGCGCGGGGCTTAGAAGTTTCCCCTGGCGGCCTCGGTCAGGATCAGCTTGTCCAGCGTCAGATCAGAGACGGCTTTGCGCAATCGGCTGTTCTCAAGCTCCAGCTCTTTCAGTCGCTTCACCTGATCGCTCTTGAGCCCGCCGAACTCCTGGCGCCAGCGATAAAACGTCACCTCACTCACGCCGATCTGGCGGATCGCATCGGCCATGCTCGTCCCTTGTGAGACCAGCACATCTACCTGCCGCAGCTTCGCGACAATCTCTTCAGGCTTGTATCTCTTCCTCGGCATATCGGTCCTCCTTGATGCCAATCACATCGTTCAAGTCGGACCACTTCAATGGGGGTGGCTCAGACACACGGCTTTTCGGGCTTCGCGACGTTCTACACGGAGAGCCGCCGGGTCGCGACCGGATCGCGCTACAACCCAAGAGGGCTAACGGCCGCGCACCGCACGCTGCCTTTCGGCACCCATGTCCAGCTCACCGATCCAAAGAGCCGCCGCAGCGTCGTCGTCACAATCAACGATCGCGGCCCGTTCTGCCGCGGCCGCGTCATCGACGTCTCACTGGCGGCGGCCCGCGCGCTCGGAATGGTCAATCGCGGCGTGATCTATGTGCGGGCGGATCTGCTGTGACGAGGTGAATGCCCTCGGGCCTGCAGCGACTTTGTCCCCAGGCGACGCCTTCGTTCATCCCCGTGTCACATGCGGGCAATAGCCTTAGATCGGATTTCTCTTGCGTATCGTGCGGAACATGCAGTTGGCGCGCGGCAATTTGCGTTGGCTTGCGGCAAATCGCGCGGGACAGGTTCAGTCCGATAGAAGCGTACCCGACATCGAGTAACTGCAAAAGGAAGCGTTTGCGCCTGGCTTGAAGAGGCGCGGCGTTTACGGCTCGCATCGCACTTTTGCTGATCGATGAACTCGATCGAACAAAATCCGATCAATAAACAATGAAATGCCACGGAACAGGAGCTTGAATATGACCATGCAAATCCGCTGGATCGGTGCAACGACGACAACGCTCGCCGCAGTCGCGCTCGCAACGCTCACGACATTCGCCACCCCGTCCCGGCCTGCGATCGCCGAAGGCTGCCCCGGTGACGGAACGGTGCGCATCGGCGTCGAGCCGTTTGACACGGCGCCGCGCCTGACGCCGATCTATGAGCGCATCGGCGCCATGATCAGCGACAAGCTCGGCTGCCCGGTCAGAGTCTTCGTCGCGACAAATTACAATGCCGAGATCGAAGCCATGCGCAATGACAAGCTCGAGATCGGCGAATTCGGCCCGCTCGGCTACGTGCTAGCGCATCAGGTCGCCAAAGCCGAAGCCGTCGCTGCCTTCAGCAACAAAGAAGGCAAGCCCGACAATTATTGGGCAAGTCTGGTGACCTTTCCGACTTCGGACATCAAAACTGTCGCGGACATTCGCGGACATTCGTTCGCGTTCTCTGACCCGGCATCGACTTCGGGTCACCTCTTTCCCGCTTATGGGTTGCGCAAAGCCGGGCTCGATCCCGACAAGGACATAAAAGCGATTTATGCCGGCAGCCACACGGCTTCGTTCGAGGCGCTCTATAACCACAAGGTCGATGCCGGCGAACTCAACAGCGAGCAGCTTGAATCGGCAACCCAACGCGGCCATTACAAAGACGGCGACCTGGTGTTTTTGTGGAAGTCCGATCCGATCCCGACCGATCCGATCGCGATCCGCGGCGACCTGCCCGACGCCTTCAAGAAGCGGCTCACCGACATCCTGCAAAATCTCGATCTGACGTCGATCGACGAGGCCGACCGCAGGGTCATGGGCATGCACGGCACCCGCTTCGTGCCGCAAACGGACTCCGCCTATGACGGCATTCGCGATCTGGTGAAGACGCTCAATATCGACCTCGCCAAGCTGAGCTAAGGCGGAACTTGGAGAGCCAGATGTTGCGTGTGCGCTCGTTATCGGTCCGCTACCCGAACGGCAGGCTTGTCCTGGACGGCTTCAATTTGAATGTCGAGCCGGGCGAGCTTGTCGTGGTCCTCGGCGGGAATGGCAGCGGCAAGACGACGCTGCTGCACTCGATCGCCAGGATCTTGCGGCCGAGCGCCGGCGAAATCTGGCTCGGCGATACCGATCTGTGTGCGCTCGAAGGCGAACAGTTGCGGCGCGCGCGGCTTGAGCTCGCGATGATCTCGCAGCATCCAAGCCTGATCCGCCGCAACAGCGTCTTGACTAACGTTGCGACCGGCACGCTCGGCCGCTATTACACGTTGCAGACCGCGTTCGGCGGCCTGCCGCGTCACGAACTGGAAGCGGCGCACGATCACCTTGCGCAAGTCGGTCTCGACCACCTTGCCGAACAGCGCGCTGGTACGCTCTCCGGCGGCCAAAAGCAGCGCGTCGCCATCGCACGTGCGCTGGCGCAGCGCCCGCGCGTGCTGTTGGCCGACGAACCGATCGCGAGTTTAGACCCGGAAGCGTCTCAGGAGATCATGCGCCTCCTGCAAAGGCTGGCGCGGACGGCGAGGCTTGCCGTGCTCTGCGTGCTGCACCAGGTCGAGCTCGCTTACGGTTATGCGGATCGCGTCGTCGGCGTCCGCGACGGAAGCGTCGTTTTCGACCTGCCGCGCGAGCAAGTCTCGCGCGACCGCGTGCATCGCCTCTATATCGGCGAGGCGGCATGAGCGTCGATGCCGCAGGTGCCGACCTGCCGATCGCCGATACTGCGCCCAGCCGGGTGAGCGGCTGGGGCGGCGCGGTCACCATTGCGATACGCTCAGTCCTGACATTGCTCGGCGTCGCCGTTGTCGTGCAATCGCTGATCGTCGTCGAGGCGCGGCCGAGCGACCTGATCACCGGCATTCACGGCATGGCCGACCTGATCCGGCGCGCCGTGCCACCGGATTTCTCCAAATTTCCCTCGACAATCTGGCCGACGATTCAGACCGTCGATATCGCACTGTTCGGGACGATGGTCGGCGTCGTTCTGGCGCTGCCGCTTGCGATTCTCGCCGCCTCGAACATCACGCCGTCGCGCTTTGCCTATTACGGCGCGCGCGGCGTCATCGGCTTCACCCGCGCGGTGCCCGATCTGGTCTGGGCGCTGCTGTTCGTGACAGCGGTTGGGCTCGGGCCGTTCCCGGGAGGTCTGGCGCTCGGCGTGCACTCGGTCGGAATGCTCGGGCGGCTGTTCGCCGAAACAATCGAGCAAATGGATATGGCGCCGATCAACGCTCTCGAACTGACCGGTGCGCGGCGCATTCAGGTTTTCACCCACGGCATCATTCCGACGATCCTGCCCACGCTCTTGGGCATCAGCCTTTATCGGCTGGACGAGAACATCCGCTCGTCGCTCGTGCTCGGCTTTGTCGGGGCCGGCGGCATCGGCTTCGAATTGCTGACGGCAATGAACCTGTTCCAATACCAGGAAGTGTCGCTCCTGCTGATCATCATCTTCGTCATCGTGCTCGGCGCCGAGCGGCTATCGGCGGCGCTGCGCGAACGCCTCGCCTGAACGCGAGCATCACACCGCAGCGCGCGCGTGTCTTATTCGTGCTTCGCGGCTGCGCGGCGGCCGCCAGCCCGCGCGCTGGCGCGGATCGCGCGGATCAATCGCCGAATTCCGCCGTCCGGCCGTCCGACATTCCTGATGACAATGTCGGCTGAGTAGAGCCGTTCGACTTCGGCGGAGCGTTCCCGACGCTGAGCGATGTCGCCGTCGCTGGAGCGTTGCCGTGACGCCAGGCGCGATTGCAGCACCTGTTCCGGCGCGGTGATCTCGACCACCGTGACAAAGCCGTAGCGCCGGCACGCCGCATCTATCACCGTCCGCGACACGTTGCAAACCACGGTGCGGCCGGCGGCGATGTCGCGGTCGATCGAAGCCGGGATGCCGTAGCTATTGCCGTGAGCCTGCCACCACAGCGCATAGGCGCCGTCGCCGGCAGCGCGCGCGAAGGTGGCTGCGTCGATCGAAGTCATGATCTTCCGCATCCGATTTCGGCCGCGTCACCACGCGCCGCGGGAACACCAGCGCGGGATCGTAGGCGCAAGCCGCGCGGGCGCCGTTGAGCAATGTATCCTTGCCGGCGCCGCTCGGTCCCACCACGAGAACGAGACGGCCGAGCGCGCCGCGATTAGGCGGCACCAAGGTCTGCGGTTTGCTGAGCCGGTTCACGCCACGCGCCTTCCGTTTTGCCAGACCGTTCGCACCATCGGCACGTCGTGGGCGACGTGCACGTGAATGAGGTCGGCGCGCTTGCCGACGGCGATTTCGCCGCGGTCATAAAGACCGACGGCGGCGGCGGGAGTTTTCGAGACCGTGCGCACCGCGGCGGGGAGATCGATATTTGGCGCGCGCTGCGGCAGCATCAGCGCCGCCATCAGGAGACTGGCCGGCACATAGTCCGACGACAGCACGTCCAGCACGCCGCGTTCGGCGAGGTCCGCCGTCGCCACATTGCCGGCATGCGAGCCGCCGCGCACCAGATTGGGCGCGCCCATCAACACGCGAACGCCGGCTGAGTGCAGCTTTTGCGCAGCCTCGATCGTGGTCGGAAACTCGGCGATGGCAACGCCGTCGCGAACCGCCTGATCGACATGCTCGAGCGTCGTATCGTCGTGACTGGCGAGCGGCGTATTGTGCTTCTTGGCGAGCGCGACGATCTTCTCATAATTGTCTGCGGCATAGGCCGCCTGATATTCGAAGCGCTTGGCAAACAATGCATCGAGCTCCGCGTCGGTCAGATTGCCTTTGCCCCGATAGTAGTCGCGCAGCTTGCTTTCATCGCGAAACTGCCGCTGACCCGGCGTGTGGTCCATCAACGACGCAAGCTTGACATCGGCGCGGCCGATCAGCGACGCCGCCTCAGCGACGACGTTGGGCATCGGCACTTCACAGCGCAGATGCAGGAAGTGATCGACGCGCAGCAGATCGGCGTCGCGCGCTTCTTTGATCGCCTGCGCCAAGATCTCGGCCTGGCCGTCGACGTCCTCGGCGCCTTCTTCGCGCCATACCCGCAGCGAGTCGAGCACGGTGGTGATGCCGCTCGTCGCCAGCTGACCGTCGAACGAAACCACCGCGGCGACCGGATCCCAATAGACCTTGGGCCGCGGCGAATAATGCGCTTCAAGATGGTCGGTGTGCAGTTCGACGAGGCCCGGCAGCAACAGATCGCCGCCCAAGTCCGAGCCGCGCTCGGGCGGAATCCCCTCCCCGAACTCGGCGATCACGCCGCCGGACACGGCAAGCCAGCCGCGCTCGATCACGCGATCGGCGAGAACGATCTTGGCATTTGCTATGATGAAGTCTTGTTGCTGCGGCATCTCACACTCTAGTTTTCCTCACGCGGCAGCGGCGAATTGGGTGACCTCGACGATGCGGTCGGCGATCGCCTCACGGACATTCTCGTCGTGGACCACGGCGACAATAGCGGTGCCGCGCCGTTTCTTTTCGGCGATGAGTTTTTGCACCGCGGTACGATTGTCGGCGTCAAGAGAAGCGGTCGGCTCGTCAAGCAAAAGGATCGGCAGGTCCGGCAGAAAGCCGCGGGCGATATTGACGCGCTGTTGCTCACCGCCGGAGAAGGTGGCCGGCGGCAGCTGCAGGAGCGCGCCACGGATATTGAGCTGCCGCAGCAATTCCGCAGCCTTGGCATGCGCCGCTTCGCGCGGCGTGCCGCCGACGATCAGCGGCTCGGCGACGACGTCGATGGTCGGCACGCGCGGCACGGCCCGTAAAAACTGGCTGACATAGCCGATCGTAGTGTTGCGCAGCGCCAGCATCTGGCGCGGCGTCGCCGTCGCGATGTCGAAACTTTGCGTGCCGTCGCGTACCAGAATCTGACCCCGATCGCAGCGATAATTGCCGAAAATCATCTTCACGATGGACGATTTGCCGGCGCCCGAGGGCCCGGTGAGCACCACGCATTCGCCGGCGCCGACCGAAAACGTGACGCCGGCAACCACCGAGAGCCGCACGCCGCCTTGCAGGTGCATGGTAAAGCTCTTGGCCACATCGCAGAGTTCAAGCGCGGTCGTCATTTTTGGTCTCGGGGCTGCACGTCGGTCTTAAGGTTGCAGAATCGAAGCGACCAGTAATTGGGTGTACGGCTCACGTGGATCGTCGAGGACCTGGTCGGTCAGTCCCGATTCGATCACTTCGCCGCCTTTCATCACCATGATGCGATGAGATAACAATCGTGCGACGGCCAAATCGTGGGTCACGATCACCGCCGACAGCTTCAACATCGCGACCAAGTTGCGCAACAGATCGAGAAGCCGCGCCTGCACCGACACGTCGAGCCCGCCGGTCGGCTCGTCCATCAGGACCAGCCGCGGCTGGGTGACGAGGTTGCGGGCGATCTGCAAACGCTGCCGCATGCCGCCGGAATAGGTCGTGGGCCGGTCATCGATGCGCGCGATGTCGATCTCGACCCGCGAGAGCCAGTCGGCCGCTGCGTCTCGAATATTTCCGTAGTGCCGCCAGCCGACCCCCATCAGCCGCTCGCCGACATTGGCGCCACCGGAAACCGCCATGCGCAAGCCGAGCGCCGGGTCCTGATGGACAAAGCCCCAGTCGGTCCGCGCCAGAAAGCGCAGCTCCGCTTCGCCGAGCATTGCGAGGTCGCGGGTCACGCCGTCGCGCATGCGATAGAGCACCCGGCCCGCATCGGCCTCGGCCTGCATGGACAGGAGCCGCAAGAGCGTCGTCTTGCCGGAGCCGGACTCACCCACCACCGCCATGACCTCGCCCTCATGGAGGCTGAACGAGACGTCACGGCAGCCGATCTGGAGGCCGAAGGATTTGGTCAAGCCCTCGGCGATCAGCAAAGGCTCGGTTTCGTTCGCGGCGATATTCATGACGCGCGCGCCTTCGCATCTGTCTTGGCTGCCGGCGCGGCCGCCGTGTCGTCGCGGCGGCCTTCGCAATAATCGGTGTCCGAGCACACGAACATGCGGGTGCCGCGGTCATCGGTGACGATCTCGTCGAGATAGGAATCCTTCGCCCCGCACAGCGCGCATGTGCCATCGTAGCGATAGCGCTCGAACGGATGGTCGTCGAAATCGAGCGAGACGACCTTAGTATGCGGCGGGATCGCATAGATGCGTTTTTCGCGGCCGGCGCCGAACAATTGCAGCGCCGCGCAATCGTCCATTTTCGGATTGTCGAATTTCGGCGTCGGCGACGGGTCCATCACGTAGCGGCCGTCCACCTTCACGGGATAGGCGTAAGTCGTCGCGATATGGCCATGCCTCGCGATGTCCTCATAGAGCTTCACATGCATCAGCCCGTATTCGGCGAGCGCGTGCATGCGGCGCGTTTCGGTCTCGCGCGGCTCGAGATAGCGCAATGGGTCGGGGATCGGCACCTGATAGACCAGGATCTGACCCTCGGTCAGCGGCGTCTCGGGGATGCGGTGCCGCGTCTGAATAATCGTCGCCTCGCGCGCGCTGGTCGTCGTTTTCACGCCTGCGGTCTTTTGGAAGAACTTTCGGATCGACACGGCATTGGTGGTGTCGTCGGCGCCTTGATCGATGACTTTGAGCACATCGTCCGGCCCAAGGATCGCGGCCGTAACCTGCACGCCGCCGGTGCCCCAGCCATAAGGCATCGGCATTTCGCGGCTGGCGAACGGCACCTGATAGCCGGGGATGGCGACCGCCTTGAGGATGGCGCGCCGGATCATGCGCTTAGTCTGCTCGTCGAGATAAGCGAAATTATAAGCGGGTGCGTTTTGCGGGGCGCTCATTCTGCCGCCTCCCGCACGTCGTCAGCCGCCGCTGCCTCGAATTCCGCACGCAACCGACGAATGAGACCGAGTTCGGCCTGAAAGTCGACATGGTGCGGCAGCTTGAGATGCTCGACGAAGCCGGTGGCCTGCACGTTGTCGGAATGCGACAGCACGAACTCCTCGTCCTGCGCCGGCCCTTTGGCTTCCTCGCCGAGTTCGCGCGTCCGTAGCGCGCGATCGACCAGCGCCATGGCCATGACCTTGCGCTCGCATTGGCCGAAACCGAGCCCGTAGCCGCGGGTAAACCGCGGCGGCTCGGTGGGGGTGCCGCGGAACTGATTGACCATCTGGCATTCAGTCACCGTGATGCAACCGAGCGGCACGGCGAAGCCGATTTCCTCCGGTGCGAATTCGACTTCGACCTCGCCGAGCCTGATCTCGCCGGCGAACGGATGGTTGCGGCCATAGCCGCGCTGCGTCGAATAGCCGAGCGCCAGCAGAAAGCCCTCGTCGCCGCGGGCAAGATTTTGCAGCCGTAGATCGCGATCCGCAGGAAACTTTAAAGGATCTTGCGTCAAATCGCCGACGCGCTCGCCATCCGCAGCCTGCGGCGAATGCTCGATCAGATCGTCGGCAGCCAAGAGATCGGTCGCCCGCGGCATTTTCGGCAGATTTGCATCGGCGGTAACCGGCGCGACGTCCGCTTCGGTCTCGGGCTGCGTCTCCAGCAGGCGATGCGTGTAGTCGAATGTCGGGCCCAGCACTTGGCCGCCCGGAATGTCCTTAAACGTCGACGAAATGCGCCGGCTCACTGCCATGGCGCCGGTGTCGATCGGCTCGCTGTTGCCGAAGCGCGGCAAAGTGGCGCGAAAGGCGCGCAGCAGGAAGATCGCCTCGATCAAATCGCCGCGTGCCTGCTTGATCGCCAAGGCGGCAAGCTCGCGATCGTAGAGCGAGCCTTCGTTCATGACGCGGTCGACGGCGAGCGTGAGCTGTTGCCCGATCTGCTCGAGCGAGAGTTCCGGCACGGCGGGGTCGCCGCGCCGCTCCTGCGCCAGCAGCCGGTGTGCGTTCTCAATCGCGCGTTCGCCGCCTTTGACCGCTACGTACATGGTGTGTCCTCGCAGACCAGCCGCACCGAGCGCGGCAATGAGGCGATCTCATTCGCCGAAGCCAGAATGAGATCGACACCGCGCGGAAACAGGCTGCGATTGAAGACGAGTTGCGACACAATATCGTCCGGTAACGGCCCGGCGCGAAAGCTTTGGCGGGTTTTGATTCCCGGCCCTTCCAGCACCAATGCAGGACTGGCCTGAAATGAATCGACGCCGAGCACGATTGTGGTCGAGCGATCCGGATAGTCGGCGGTGCCGAGGTTGAAGCATTCAAATGGCGGCAGCCCGCGCGCACCGGTTGCGAGCGCAAAACTTGCCGCCTTGGCATCGTCCACGATCTTTGCGCCACAATGGAAACGCAGCCACGTCGCAACGTCTTCCGATGCGCGCAACGGCGCATCGAGCCAGACCGGCGTGTCTTGATCGCACAGCGTCAGCGCAATGGCTGCAATAGCGGGCGCAAGCGGGGCCGGCGCCGAAACTTCTCCGCCGATGGCGTGCACGGTCCCGGGCCGCGACGTCGCGGCAAGGATGGCGTGAAACGCCGCTTGCGCCGATGTCACTGGATCGGCAAAGCCGGAGCCGATCATGGGCTGTCCTCCCCTCGCACCAAGGTGAAGAAGTCGACCTTTGTCGCGGCCACTTGCCGCGCGCGCCCATCGCGTTGCGCTTCGAGGCCGGTGCGAATGGGGGCTATGACTTTGCTTTCAAGCGCTGAGGAATAGGCCTCCGTCTGCACCAGCGCGTCACACAGTGCGATGAGCCGCGCTTTGACGCGGTCGCGGCCGAGCACATAGCCAAAGCCCATTTCGCCGTTGGGAAGCCGCACCACGGCCCGCGACACCGTCGCCTCGCCGAGATTGAAGCGCGCACCGTCGCCGCCGACGCGGCCGCGAATCATCACCAAGCCGTTTTCCGGCGCCCGCATCTCCTCGTGCACCGGAAGCGGCCCAATTGTCTCCAGCAAATGCGCGATCTCGGCCGCGCTGCTCTTGGCAAGCACCGCCATGGCAGCGTGGCGCTTTGCGCGCATTGCGTTCGAGGAAAGTTCCGCATCGCGTTCGGTCATGACGGCGAAAATTGTTGCAGGGAAAATCTTGTCTAATCTAGTTGTCTATGTTACTAGACAACTCACAAACTGTCTAGCGCCCGACGATGAAGTTTTCTTGAAGCTGTCATGACAAGGTCGTTGCCAAGGTCGTTCCAATGACGCGCCGCGCTACTAACGCGGCGAAGCGCGCCGAATCAAAGCCCGCGACGGGCGGCGTCGCGCTGTGGCGGCGCATTGCCGACGAGATCGAGCAATCGATCGCGCAGGGAACTTTCAAGGCGGGAACCAGACTGCCCGCGGAAACCGAAATCGCCGAGCGGTTCGGCGTCAACCGCCACACTGTGCGCCGTGCCATCGCAGCGCTTGCCGAACGCGGCCTGGTGCGCGCCGAGCGCGGCAGCGGCACTTACATCGAAGCCGACCGCATCGCCTACCCAATTCGCCGCCGCACGCGGTTTTCCGAAATCATCGGCGGCGCCGGCCATGCCGTCGGCGGCCGCCTGATCGCGAGCGGCATCGAAAAGGCCGACAGTGAAATTGCCAAACGGCTCAAGCTCAAGCCGGGGGCACCCGTGATCCGGATGGAGCGCATCCGCCAGGCCGACGGCGTTCCCATCGTCACCTCGACGACCTGGCTGCCGGCGGACCGCTTCCCCAATGCCGCGCGCGTCTATGCCCTGTCGTCGAACTCGATGACGCGCATGCTGGCCAATTTCGGCGTCCGCGATTTCACCCGCGAACGCACACGCGTCACCGCGGCCATCGCCGAGGCGGCGGATGCCGAAAGCCTGAAACTCGCGCTCGGCCGGCCTTTGCTGGTCGTCGAAAGCGTCGACGCCGACACCGACGGCGTCCCAATTCTCACGACACGCTCGCGCTTTGCCTCCGATCGCGTCGCATTGGTGCTGGAAACATGACGAAGATTCTGTCCGAAGAACCGCTTGTTCATCCGACCGCCGAGCTGCGCGACTGCGCGCTCGGGCGTTACACCGATATCGGCCCGCGCACGGTCTTGCTCGAAACCGAAGTCGGCGATTATTCCTACATCGTCAACGATAGCAACGTCGCCTACACCAAGATTGGCAAGTTCTGCTCGATCGCGGCAGTGACCCGGATCAATCCCGGCAATCATCCCATGCATCGCGCGAGCCAGGCGCATTTCACCTACCGCGCCTCGAGCTATTTTCCGGGCGAAGCCGACGACGCGGACTTCTTCGAATGGCGGCGCTCGCATCGCGTCATGATCGGTCACGATGTCTGGATCGGCCACGGTGCGATCGTGCTGCCGGGGCGCTCGGTGGGCGACGGTGCCGTGATCGCGGCAGGCTCGATCGTGACCAAGGATGTCGCGCCCTACACCATCGTCGCCGGCAATCCGGCGCGACCGGTCCGCCAGCGGTTCCCGAGCCAAATCGCGGCGCGGATGATGCGGCTCGAATGGTGGCACTGGTCGCACGAACGTCTTCGATTGGCGCTACCTGACTTTCGGCGTCTGAGCGCCGAGGAATTTCTCGATCGCTACGAGACCGAGCAAGACCCCGCGCAGATCGAAATGGCGGCTAATTGACAAGTCACTGAGCAGGCAAATGGACATTCGTATTACCGGGGCCAAAGTTCTGACCGGCGGCGAGTTTACTGAAACCAGCGTTCACGCGAACGACGGCGTCATCACCGAGATCGGCGCGGATTGCGGCGCGACGCATGCGATCGACGCCGAGGGCCTGATGTTGCTGCCGGGCATTGTCGATATTCACGGCGACGCGTTCGAGCGCCAGATGATGCCGCGGCCGGGTGTCGACTTCGCGCTCGATATCGCGCTCGTCGATACCGACCGCCAAGTCATCGCGAACGGCATCACCACGGTGTTTCACGGCGTCACCTGGTCGTGGGAGCCGGGCCTGCGCGGCCCGGACAACGCCCGCAACCTGCTCGGCGCAATAGAAGGGCTAAAGCCGCGGCTTGCCGCCGATACGCGCTATCATCTGCGCTTCGAGACATTCAACTTCGACGCCGAGCCGGAAGCGCGCCGCTGGCTCGACGAGCGCAAGATCGACGCGCTCGCTTTCAACGATCACATGCTGGCGCCCGACTATGCGAACAGACCGCCGTCCAAGGTCGGCACGATGATCGACCGCGCCGGCTTGAGCCGCGAGGATTTTTTCAAGCTGGTGGACTCGCTGCAGAGCCGCGCCGACGAGGTCCCGGACTTGATTATGCGCATGGCCAAAAGTGCCAATGCCGCCGGCATCCCGCTGCTTTCCCACGACGACTCCTCGCCCGAGCAACGGCAATGGTTTCGCGCCCTCGGCTGCCGGGTCTGCGAGTTTCCGATGAATGTCGAGACGGCGGAGGACGCCGTCGCCGGCGGCGATCAGATCGTGTTCGGCGCACCGAACATCGTGCGCGGCAAGAGTCGATATTGGCTGGGTCAATGCGCGCGACATGGTCGCGCGCGGCCTATGTTCGATCCTGGCCTCGGATTACTTTTATCCGGCACCCTTGATGGCTGCCTTTCGGCTCGTGGAGACCGACACTTTGCCGCTTGCCAAGGTGTGGCAACTCGTCAGCGGCACGCCGGCGCGCGCGATGAACCTCCCCGATCGCGGCAGCATCGCGCCGGACATGCGCGCCGATCTGATCCTGGTCGATGCGGCGATACCGGGACGGCCGCGCGTCGTCGCCGTCATTGTCGCCGGCCTGCTCGTCTACGTCACCGAGCCGCAGCGCGTGCACACGCGCCACTAAACGCCGAGATAACGGTGCTGGATATCCGGCGCGCTGGCCAATTGCTGCGAGCTTCCGGTCCAGACCACGCGGCCGCGCTCGATGATGTAATGGCGGTCGGCGATGCGCAACAGCGCCTCGACGTTCTTGTCGATCACGAGGATCGACTGGCCCTTGCCGCGCAAGCCTTCGAGGCAGCGCCAGATCTCCTCGCGGATCGACGGCGCCAGGCCTTCCGTCGCTTCGTCCAGGATCAGCAAGCGCGGATTAGTCATCAGCGCGCGGCCGATGGCGAGCATCTGCTGTTCGCCGCCGGAGAGCAGGTTCGCCATGCTGCGGGCGCGCTCGGCAAGCCGCGGAAACAGAGCGCAGACCTTGTCGAGGGTCCAGGGATCGTTTGACGCGCAACGATTGGCCGCCGTCGCGATCAGGTTCTCGCGCGTGGTCAGGTTGGGAAACACCTGCCGCCCTTCGGGAACAAGACCGATGCCGAGCTTGGCGACCCGGTAAGCCGGCAGCGTGCGGATTTCCGCGCCGCCGAAGCGGATCGAGCCCGTAGCCGCCGGCGTCAGTCCCATGATCGAGCGCACGGTCGTGGTTTTGCCCATGCCGTTGCGGCCCATCAGCGACACCATTTCGCCGTTGCCGAGCGTCAGCGACACACCGAAGAGCACGCGGCTCAAACCATAGCTGGTCTCGATGTCGGAAAGTTCGAGGAGCGGCGTGTCAGACACGGCGGCCTCCCTCGCCTTCGCCGAGATAGGCTTGACGCACGATTGGGTCCGCCCGGATCGCCACCGGATCGCCGGACGCGATGATGCGGCCGTAAACCAGAACGCTGATGCGATCGGCCAGCGCAAAGACCGCGTCCATGTCGTGCTCGATCAGAAGAATGGTCACGCCGCCTTTAAGGCGGCGGAGAATCTCGATCAGGCGTGCGGATTCTTCCGGCCCCATGCCGGCCATCGGCTCGTCGAGCAGCATCATGCGCGGCTTGGTCGCGAGCGCCATCGCGATCTCAAGCTGCCGGCGTTCGCCGTGGCTGAGATCGGCGGCCGGCACATCGGCGCGTTCGCCGAGACCCGCATCCGCCAGTGCCGCACGCGCCGGTGTGCGCAGATCGGCATCGGTCCGCGCATTGCGCCAGAACTGGAATGAATGACCGGCATGCGCCTGCACCGCAAGCGCGACATTGTCGAGCGCGGTGAAATCGAGAAACAGCGAGGTGATCTGGAACGAGCGCGCCAGGCCGATGGCGCTCCGCCGATAGACCGGGAGCGTCGTAATGTCCTGCCCGTCGAAGCGGACGCGGCCCGCATCCGGCACGATCTCGCCGGTCAATTGGGCGATCATCGTGGTCTTGCCGGCACCGTTCGGGCCGATAATGGCGTGCAGCTCGCCGCGAGCGAGTGTGAGCGAAATCCGGTCCGAGGCGACGACGCCGCCAAAACGCTTGGTCAAATTCTCGACCTGGAGCAAGGCGTCAGCCACGGCGCGCCCTCCCGAGCAATCCGTCGATGCCGCCGTTGACATAGATTGCGACGATCAGTAGCAGCGGCCCGATGATCAGGTTCGGATAGTCGGTCACGCGCGACAGCCAATCCTCCAAAAGCAGGAATGTCATGGCGCCGATCAGCGGCCCGAACGCCGCGCGCATGCCGCCGAGCACCGCCATGACGATGAGGTCGCCGGAGCGCGTCCATTCCATCATCGCCGGGCTGATGTAATTGGTGTGATTGGCCAGCAACGCGCCGGCAAGCCCGCACATCGCGCCGGCGATCACGAAACAGACGAGCTTATAGCGAAAGGTCGGAAAGCCGATGGCGCGCATGCGCCGCTCGTTCGAGCGCGCGCCTTGAATGACCAGGCCGAAGCGCGAATTGACCAGCCGCCAGACTGCATAAACGCTCGCCAGCAGCAGCACGAAACACAGATAGTAAAAAAAGGTCTTGTTGCCGAGATCGATAAGGCCGCCGAACTGGCTGTTGCGGTAGATCGTGAGCCCATCATCGCCGCCATAGCGGTCAAGCCCGATGGCGACGTAATAGATCATCTGCGCGAAGGCGAGCGTGATCATAATGAAATAGACGCCGCGAGTGCGCAGGCTGAGTGCGCCGACGACGAGGGCATAAAGCGCAGATGCCGCAATCGCGACCGGCCACTGCACGAAGCCGGAGAAAATGCCCTCCTTCGACAGGATACCGACGGCGTAGCCGCCGATGCCGAGATAGGCGGCGTGGC
This sequence comes from uncultured Alphaproteobacteria bacterium, assembly GCA_963761185.1. Lineage (GTDB taxonomy): Bacteria > Pseudomonadota > Alphaproteobacteria > Rhizobiales > Xanthobacteraceae > BOG-931. The sequence goes on along the minus strand of CAVXFY010000006.1, from coordinate 100,509 downwards.
CGAAGCTCACCATGCCGCCGTAGCCCATGATCAGATTGAGGCTGAGCGCCGCCAGCGCGAGAATAAGAATCCGGGTGAACAGCGTTATCACGAACGTGTCGCCGGTCAGCGCCGCATAGACCGGCACCAATCCAAGAATCAGCAGCAGACAAATGTTCACCGCGACGCGCGGCGTGAACGAATAACTCATCTGCTCGCCGCCGGAAACAGGCCTTCGGGACGCCCAATCAGAACGAGCGCCATCAAGAGATAGATCGACATCGACGACAGGGACCGGCCGAGGCTCGAAGACGCCGCTTCGCTCAGATAGGTGTGCAGCAGGTCGGGAATGAAAGCGCGGCCGATCGTATCGACGATGCCGACCAGGAGCGCCGCGACGAAAGCGCCGCGGATCGAGCCAATGCCGCCGATGGTAACGACGACGAACGCGGCAATGAGGATGTTCTCGCCCATGCCGATCTGCACGGTCAGGATCGGCGCCTGCATCAAGCCTGCGAAGCCCGCGAGCGCGGCGCCTAGCCCGAACACCAGCGTGTAGAGGAGCTTGATGTTGATGCCGAGCGCGCCGACCATCTCGCGATTGGAAGCGCCGGCGCGGATCAGCATGCCGAGCCGGCTCCGCATCACAAGGAGATACAGCAGCGCCCCCACAGCAAGCGTCACGCCGATGATGACCAGCCGATAGACCGGATAATAAAGACCCGGCAGCACCTGAACGGCATTGAGCATCTCGCTCGGCAGCGACAGCGTCAGGCCGGCCGGGCCCCAGATCAGGCGGACCAGCTCGTTGAAGAACAGCAATAGGCCGAACGTTGCGAGCACATGGTCCAGATGGTCGCGGCCGTAAAGCCGCCGGATCGCGACCACTTCGAGCACCATGCCGACGACGAGCGTGGCGAGAAGCGCAAGCATCGCGCCAAGCACAAAGCTGTTCGTCCAATCGGCGAAAGTCGCGGCGAAATAGGCGCCGATCATGTAGAGCGAACCATGCGCCAGGTTGACGAGATCCATGATGCCGAAGATCAGCGTCAGGCCGGCCGCCAACAGAAACAGCAGCATTCCGAGTTGAATGCCGTTCAACAATTGTTCGATGAAATAGAGCATGGCCTTGTCGTCGCGCTTATCACCTACCCATCATGCCCCACGCTTACCGCGGGCATTCACGCCTGACTTCCCGGCCTAGCCCAAAACGTGGATGGCCGGGACAAGCCCGGCCATGACGAGAACTATATGTGTGTCTCCTGAAGCAAAGAAAAGCTCACTTCATTGGACATTTGTCGTGGAACGTGTCCTGGCTGTCTTTCACGATGGTCACGACGGTCTTCAGCGAATAGCTGCCGTCGGCATTCTTCACCGCATCCTGCAGATAGAAATTCTGGATCGGGATGTGATTGTTGCCGAACTTGAACGGGCCGCGCACCGACTTGAAGTCGGCTTTTTCCATCTCCTTGCGCATGCCTTCCTTGTTGGTGAGGTCGCCTTTGACCGCGGTGATGGCGCTGTCGATCAATCCCACGGCGTCATAAGTCTGCGCGCCGTAGAACGACGGCGAGGAATTGTACTTCGCCTTGTAGTCGGCGACGAATTTCTTGTTGGCGTCGTTCGGCAGATCGTTGACCCATTCCTGGGCGCCCGGAATGCCGATGGCGAGATCCTTCAACCGCGGCAGCGACAGATCGTCGACGGTGAAGGCGGTATAGAGCGGGATTTGGCCCTTCAGGCCGGATTGCGCATATTGCGTGATGAACTGCACGCCGGCGCCGCCCGGATAGAACGCGAAGATCGCATCGGGCTTGGCCTCGCGCGCCTTCGACAATTCGGCGGAGAAGTCGAGCTGATCCGGCCAGCGCGTCAATTCTTGGCCGACGATCTGGCCTTTGAAGGTCGATTGCACGCCGGCGAGCATGTCCTTGCCGGCGGCATAATTCGGTCCGATCAGAAACGCCGACTTCACGCCCTTCTGATTCATGTAAAGGCCGACCGAAGCCGGTGTCTGATCGTTGTTCCACGAGGTCGAGAACACATAGGGCGAGCACAATTCACCGGCGAGCTGCGAGGCGCCGGCATTGGTGACGACCGTCATCACTTTGGCATCGGTGAGCGGCTTGAGCGACGCCAACAATACGTTCGACCAGATATAGCCGACGATGAAGTCGACATGATCGGATTCGATCAGCTTTTGCGTCTTCTGCACGCCAACTTCCGGCTTGGTCTGATCGTCCTCATAGATGACCTCGACCGGCAGCCCGCCGAGCTTACGGCCGAGACGGTCGAGGCCGAGCTCGAAGGAGTTCTTCATGTCGTTGCCGATGGCGGCGGGCGGGCCGCTGAATGTCGAGATGACACCGATCTTAACGGTTTTCTGCTGCGCCAGTGCCGGCCCCGCGGCGAGCGCGAGCATGGCCCCCGCGGCGATCCATGTCGCGCCTGCGGTCATAAATGTTTTCGTCATACTACCCCTCCTCTGTTCGGCGCGGTGCGTGGTCGCCGGTTGACTCAAAGTATATCGAAGTATTCCCTGTACTCCCATTCGCTCACGTCCGCCTCGTTCGGCCGGGCATCTTTCCGGCACCGCGCGATCTCAGCTTCCTTGATCTTGGCGTAATAGTCCACAAAGCCATCGCCAAAACCGGCGCGAAAACACGCATTGGTGCGCAGTGCAGCAATCGCCTCGTCGAGCGTGGCCGGAAGAGCTTCGGCCGTGGCCTGATACGGCGCGTCGACAGACGGTCCCGGATCGAGACCGCGGTGCATGCCATCGAGGCCCGCGTAAATCTGCGACGCCATGTAGAGATAAGGATTGGCCAGCGGCTCGCCGCAGCGGTTCTCGAAATGCGTCGCCGGATCGCCGGGTTCGCCCATCACGCGGATCATGGCGCCGCGATTGTCATGCGCCCAGATCGCCTGGACCGGCGCCATCGTATTCACGCCGCGATAGCGCTTGTAGCCGTTGAGCGTCGGCGTCGAGAAAACGCTTGCAGCGCGCGCGTTTACCAACAGCCCGCCGAGGAAATTGCGGCCGAGCGGCGACAGCATATCGGTATCGTTGTGCGAGACGAAAGCATTGGCCTTGGACGTGCTGTCGCGCAGCGACTGATGCAGATGCCAGCCGCTGGCGAGCGTGTTGGGCAGCCGCGGCCGGCACATCAGGCTCGCCAGATAGCCGTGCCGCCGCGCCACTTGTTTGAGCGCGCTGCGAAACAGCACCATGGCGTCGGCCGGCGCCATGCCGGATTCCGGCGCGAAGGTGAATTCGAATTGGCTCGGGCCGAATTCAACCTCGAGCGATTGCAGCGGCAGGCCGAGCGCCGCGACAGTTTTTCGCAGCACGTCGAGGATCGGCGCGACTTGGTCGTAGCGGCCCTCGGTCAAGTATTGATAGCCGTGCGTGGTATGGCTCACGCGCGGCGGCTCGGCCGGCCAGGTCAACGTGTCGGGCGCAAGCTGCAAATCCTCGATCTTGAACAGGTGAAACTCGACTTCGAGGCCGGCCAGATAATCGAAGCCGGCTTTGGCGAGCTTCGCCAGGGCATCGCGATAGAGCTGGCGCGTCGCAATCGGCACTGTCTTGCCGTTTGGAAAATAGCAGTCGCACAGCAGCCAGCCGGTATTGTCCGCCCATGGCAGCACGCGAAACGTTTCCGGATCGGCAACCATAACGAAATTGCCAGCGCCGGTCATTTCCGCAAGCCCCATGCCGGCGCCCGCCTCGAATACCGGAAACACCGTGCGATGCGACGTGTCCTTGGCAAACAGCGTGCTCGTCATCGTCACGCCGGCGCGCAGCGCGCGCAAAGCCTCCGCCGCCACCAGCGTCTTGCCGCGCAAAATCCCGTGCTGATCCGGGAAGGAAAAACGCACCAGTTCGAGATTTTTCTGGCCGATCGCCTTCTCGACAGCCGCGGCCGCGCGCGACTGCGCGTCGCTCCACAGGCCGTGCCGATCGATAAAGTCCAAAGCGAGCGATCGGCGCTTGTGGGAAGACATATTGGCCCGATGCCTCTGCTCGCTTTTGCCTGCTCAGCTCACATTCGCCCAGCTGGCGGCGCTTCGTTTGTTGGCGTCGGTCCGCCGCCAATAGTCCTGCCAATCGTCGGTCGGACCGATGCCGTCGATGGCCGCCGGGCCAGTCACCGTTTTAGCCGAAGTCAGGTCAAAGATCATCGGCGGTCGATCGCCCTTGTCGACGGCATCGATGGCCTGCCGCAGCAGGCGCCGGTAGGCGGCAATCGCCTTGTCGGATTGGCCGAGATGCTCCTGGCTGCGGTCCGCGATCTCGCCCATCGATTCACAGGCCCATTGGTCGTGGACATTGATGTCAGCGCCCATGCCCGTATAGGTGTCGTGATCCTGCTCGTGCGGATCGTAGCCGTAATTGTTGCTCTTGTTCTTGCGCGGGATGTAGTCCGGCAATTCGTAGAGCTGCAGGCGCTGGCGGCGCATCTCGTCCTTGTTCACCGGCGCGCCGAAGCTGGTGAAGATTGCGTACCAATAGTGCTTGGTGTCGTCGATCGGCACGTGCCATTGCGTGATCGTCATGTCCCGGCTCATCGGGATGATGAAGGCGTTGGGGAACATCAGGTTAGTCACGCGCACATGCGTATTTTTTTCGCTGATCTCGCGCAGCGTCACGATGCGCAGGCCAAAATCGGTCGGCTCGACTTCGATGCGGGGCCGCGGAAACTCGCGCATGATCTTGGTCATCGGCATTTCCGAGTCGATCGAGGTGTCGCGGAACAACTTGCCGTAGCCTTGTTTGGGATCCTCGTCGTGGAAGAAGCGATGCAGGAACGAGGTGTGCGCCGGATCGATGCCGACTTCCAGCGACTGCAGCCAATTGCAATCGATCCTGCCCTTGAACGCGAAGGTGTGTGAATCCGGCGCGACGAAGCAATCGAAGTACGGAAGTTCCGGCGGCTCGCCGCCGCCCAGATACGCAAACAGAATGCCGTTACGCTCGACCACCGGATAAGCCTTCTGCCGGATGTTGCGGCACATGTTACTGTCTTCCGGCTCGGCCGGCGTTTCCAGGCATCGGCCTTCGACATCGAACAGCCAGCCGTGAAATGCGCAGCGCAAGCCGCCGTCTTCCAGCCGTCCATAGGCAAGATCGGTACCGCGATGCGGACAGGAGCGGCCGAGAAGACCGTAGCGGCCCTTGTCGTCGCGGTAGATCACGAGGTCTTCGCCGAGAAGCTTGATCGGCTTGATCGGCCGCTCGCCGTTGAGCTCGTCGACCAAGGCGGCCGGCTGCCAATACCGGCGCAGCAATTTTCCGGCTGGCTTCCCCGGGCCAACGCGGGTGATGCGATCGTTCTGTTCTGCGCTGAGCATCGCGACCCTCCAAAAAATCTTTGCACTTTACCGCTGCACCGAAGGACGCTAAGTATGTTCGCTGACCGAACATATGTTCGTGAATTAGAGCAGATTGCCAAAAGCCTGGCAAGCGCGGGAGGTTTGCCGATGCCGGCCATCAACAGATCCGCCTCCGAGCAGACGCTGGTCGACGCGTCGGGCCCGGAATTTCTCGAAGCGCTGGCACGAGGGCTGCGCATCATCGAGACCTTCAACCAGGACCGCAAGCAACTCACCTTGAGCGACATCGCAAAGCTCGTCGATCTGCCGCGCGCCTCGGTGCGCCGCACGCTGCACACGCTGGTACAGCTCGGCTATGCCGAGATGGACGAGCGGATGTTCCGGCTCAAGCCGCGCGTTCTCAACTTGGCGCGCGCCTATCTGCAATCGAACGCGGTCAGCGATATCGTGCAGCCCGCGCTCGAGCGCATGAGCGAACAGACCGGCGAATCCTGTTCCGCCGCCGTATTGGACGGCGAGGACATCACCATGATCGCGCATGCGTCGCCCAAGCGCGTGCTTCCCGTCAGCGCCCAGATCGGTTTCCGGTTGCCGGCGATCGCGACCGCGCTCGGCCGGGTCCTGCTCGCCGCGCTCGACGATCGTGAACTGGAAACATTTCTCGCCCGCCTGCGGCCGGAGAAGATCACTAAGTTCACCGTCACCGACAGAGCCCAGCTACGCAAGGCCATTCTCGACATCCGCAAAGCCGGCTACGCGCTCGCCGACCAAGAGGTCGAGATCGGCTTCCGCTCGATCGCCATCCCGTTGAAGAAGCTCGACGGCCGGATAGTCGCCGCCTTGAATATCGGCGTGCACTCTGAACGCACGCCGCTGAAAGCAATGCACGGCCATTACTTTGCGAACTTGCAGGCTTTGGCCGACGAATTGCAGCAGCAGTTGATCTAACTGCCTGCAGCGCCCACATACCGCGGACATACACCGCACGCCTATTCCACCCTCCTCAAGACATTCTTCAAGAGACGGAATTGTATGGCACAAGAGATTGAACTCGGCCTCGACACGTTCGGCGACATTCAGGCCGGCCCCGCCGGACAACCGCTGACGCATGCGCAAGTCATCCGCAATGTGATCGAGGAAGGCGTGCTGGCCGACGAGGCCGGCATCGATGCCTTCGGTGTCGGCGAGCATCATCGTCCCGACTTCGCAGTGTCCACTCCGGATGTTTTGCTCGCAGCCATTGCCGGACGGACGAAACGCATTTGGCTCGGCTCGGCCGTCACCGTGCTCTCGTCGGACGATCCGGTGCGCGTGTTTCAGCGTTTCTCCACGCTCAACGCCGCCTCGAACGGGCGCGCGGAGGTGACGCTGGGGCGCGGCTCTTTCATCGAGTTCGTTTCCGCTGTTCGGCTATGAGCTCGCGGACTACGAAAAGCTGTTTGAAGAGAAGCTCGATCTGTTCGCGGCGCTGCTTCACGACGAAAGCATCACCTGGCAGGGCACGACGCGCGCGCCGCTGAACAACCAGCGCGTCTATCCGCCGATCGAGACCGGCACCTTGCGGACCTGGGTCGGCGTCGGCGGCAGCCCGGAATTGGTTGTCCGCGCGGTGCGCTACGACCTGCCTCTGATGCTCGCCATCATCGGTGGCGACCCCAAGCGTTTCATGTCCTATGTCGATCTCTACCATCGCGCCTATGCGCAGATCGGAAAGCCGGCCAAAGCCATCGGCGTGCATTCGCACGGCTATGTCGCGGCAACCGATGAGCTCGCACGCGAGGAGCTGTGGCCCGATTACAAGCGCATGCGCGACCGCATCGGCTCGGAGCGCGGCTGGCCGCCTTTCACGCAAGTCGAATTCGAGCGCGAGATCGCGCACGGTTCGCTTTATGTCGGCTCGCCGGAAACCGTCGCGCGGCGGATCGCCGCCACCGTCAAGGCGCTGGGTCTCGCGCGCTTCGACATGAAATACTCAGCCGGCACGCTGTCGCGCGAAAAGATAATGCGCTGCATCGAGCTGTTCGGGCGCAAGGTAATGACGATGGTTCGGGAGATGGTGAGTTGAACGCCGTCGGCTTTTACGTGCCGAGGCCCGGAAGTACCAGCGCCGCCACTTCCCCGGTTCGCACTCATTAATACTCCACCTTGAGGTCGAGGTTGACCGCTTCCACTTTGACGCCCGCGATTCTTGCGACGCGTTCTCTCGCCCAATCCATCATTTCGGCGATAGTGGTTGGCTGTACCTCGTCCTCAGGGTGTCCCCTCCGTCCCCTCTATAAGAGGAGGGGACGGGACGGGACGCTTCACCCGCGTCGCAGGGACGGAATGGGACGGAGACGGGACGGCGGGACGTTAAAAGGCGAAGCCCCCAAATCAAAACCTACGACCTACCGACCGGCGGCGCGTAGCGAAGCGGAGCGACGAGTCGCCGAAGGCGACCACGTTGCCGGTCCTGCACAGCCCAACGGGGCCACCGGAAGGGGCCGACAGGGGTACTCGGCCGACAATCCAAATGTGGATTTGTCATATTCACGGCGTCTCCGTGAAAGTGCGGGGACGCAGTACGAGTTCGACGCAAAATTGCGTTATGCTGGCTAACCCATTGATCCCGCTATTGACCTTAGAATTGAGGGCTGGCCCAGCGAGTTCTGGGATTGCGCTCAGCGCCGCCTCTACGGCGATATCGGGCGCGGACGCGTGCGCGCCCTGTCGGTCGCGCAAGCGCTTGCACTGCTTGAGGCTAGCCAACGAGCCGCGCCGCTAAGCGGCTACCTGCCCCAGACGCCTTCGAGACCGGGCGACCAGCGTCCGCCGCCGCCGAAGCCGGACGCAACATGCCAATGGCCCGGCTGCCAATTGCCGAAATGGCCGCTCAAGGCGGGCCCGCCGCCATGGTCGAAGCGGCCGCTTTCGGCCGAGCGCGAGCGCCGGTCGCGATTCTCGCGGCCCTCGTGTTCACGGCCATGTTCGCCACGCTCGTCAAAATCGCCGTGACGCCCAGCAAAATCACGACCGGGAGAGCGACCGCCGAAACCGCCTTGACCGAAACCCGACGCCATGCCGCCGTGACCGCCACCACCATGGCCGCCGCCACCGCCGCGCGCACCAGCATCGACCTGAGCGAAGATGAGCCCAAGTACAACCGCAGCACCGGTCGCGAGAGTTCTTCTAAAAACCATCCAAGCAGCTCATGCTAAGCGTGGATACCGTTCGCGCATTATTCCTGTTTCCACGGTGGAAATCGAGGGCCGCGCGATCAAATAGCCGAGATAGTTAACCCGCGATAGGTGCTACGCCGTACCCTAAAGTCGCTCGCCCTCTTGTATTATATCGACTCCCGCGCCCTCCCTGACCTGCCTTCAAGAAGACGATCAAAGCGTTCCTTATCTTTGCTCATCACTGGCCTTTAAACCAATAGCCAACCCCAAATAAGGCTATTGCGGCCAATACGTATACAGTTATGCGAATGATCCATGACTTAGAATTGTGTCTGCCATCGGCAAATTCCACCTCTCCTTTAATATCTTGAACGCGCGTAAATCCAGAGCCGGCCTCGGAAATCTGCACAAGTCGATAAGTGGAGTTTCTGCCTGACAGCGGGCACGCTATGGCCTGCGAATCAGGAGCGACTATGCAGAGACGAGCGCGCCGGAACCACACACCGGCTTTCAAGGCGAAGGTGGCTCTTGCCGCCATCAAGGGCGATCGGACATTGGCGCAGCTTGCCGAGCAGTTCGACGTTCACCCCAACCAGATTACCTCGTGGAAGGCGCAGCTTGAGAATGGAGCTGCCGATGTGTTCGGTCCTGGCGGCGGCCAGGCGGCGGCGCCTGCGGTCGACGTGAAGTCGCTGCACGCCAAGATCGGCGAACTGGCGCTGGAGAACGATTTTTTAGAGGGCGCGCTCACCAAGGCGGGGTTGCTGAGCGCAAAGCGATGATCGACCGCGGGCACGATCTGCCGATTGCCAAGCAGGCCGAGGTTCTGCGCATCAGCCGCGGCAACGTCTACTACCTGCCGCGGCCGGTGCCGGAGGCCGACCTTGCGATCATGCGGCGTCTCGACCGGCTGCATCTGGAGTTTCCCTTCGCCGGCTCGCGGATGTTGCGCGGCCTGCTGGTGGCCGAGGGGTGCAAGATCGGACGCCGGCATGTGAAGACGCTGATGCAGCGAATGGGGATAGAGGCACTTTATCGGCGCCCACGCACGACCAAACCGGAGCCCGGTCACAAGGTCTACCCATATCTGCTGCGCGGGCTTTCGATCACGCGACCGAACCAGGTGTGGGCGATGGACATCACCTACATCCCGATGGCGCGCGGCTTCGTCTATCTGGCTGTGGTGCTCGACTGGTTCAGCCGGCGCGTGCTGTCGTGGCGGCTGTCAATCACGATGGAGGCGGCGTTCTGCGTTGAAACGCTGGAGGATGCTTTGGCTCGTCACGGCAAACCTGACATCTTCAACACTGACCAAGGTTCGCAGTTCACCGGCACGGCCTTCATCGGTGTGCTCGCTGGCAACGGCATTGCCATCAGCATGGACGGCAAAGGCGCCTGGCGCGATAACGTGTTCGTCGAACGGCTGTGGCGCAGCGTCAAATACGAGGAGGTTTATCTGCGAGCCTACGACGGCGTCAGCGAGGCGCGTGCTTCGATCGGCCGCTACTTCGACTTCTACAACAGCCGCAGACCACATTCGAGCCTTGACGGCATGACACCCGATCAAGCCTACTGCCCACCACCGCTGCCGCTCCGCTTGGCAGCCTAACCTTGGCAGGGACTCCACTTATCGAAGCGGAAAATCTGTTCAGATAACCGAGACCACCTCACTCTCTACAAGCCGCCACATACTCTGGATCTGGTAACGTCGGTTTATCGTCCGCCATGCGCTATCCCTCGTGGTTGTGTAGGAGCAATATACCACGAGGGGGATAGTTGAAATCGGAAAGAGGCCGCCAACTGAGGCGGCCTAAAGTATAAGTCGAGCGCCAATGTCTAAAGAGGAAACGCCTTCCGCCCCACAAAAACCAACGGGCTTCCAGAGAGCGACATTTTTGCTTTTTGTGGCAGTTATTACAGCTTTTTCGGCGTGGAATTTTTTACAGTGGCCCTTGAATGGATACTTGTACCTTGGCGGTAAAGGTAGCGTCGGAAGGGTCTATCCGCATGAGAGGGTAATTTTCGAACTAGCTGTATTTGAGAATTTGTTCTTCTTGGGCGCTTGCCTCTTCGGTCTATGGCTCGCGATCCGATTATTCAAAAGGGGCCAGCCTTAAATTCAAAAGGGACCAGTGATGATGGAAAGGGGCCAGTACCTGAAATCGCGAAGGAACACACCGGCAACGGTGAACGATCTGGGAACATCCAGTGTCAAATCTGGCAAAGTTTGACACTTCGAGGTCAAGAAACCCCTGTGCCACAGTCGCTCTTTGATTTGCCGATGACCCAGACAGGTTCGACGGGTGTGATCTCAGCCGCGTCGCCGCGGCACCCCTGGCCTATGCAGCAATATCGGGCTTTCTACGGTCCTTCCGCAAGGCGCAGGTCCCGCCGATGCCGCAGGTATCGCGCGCAGATGAGCCCGACCACGATGATCACCGCGGCGCCGAGGAGCGGCGGGGCGCTGTTACCGAAATGGCGGAAGGCATAACCGTAATAGATCGGGCCGATCGCCTGGCCGAAAAAGAACGAGCAGGAATGCATCGACATCGCAGTGGCGCGCGCCGTCTGGCTCAAGTCAGTGACGTGAACCTGGATGCAATTGTGCAGCATGTAGAAGCCGACACCGAACAGAAAGAACACGCCGGCCAGCGTGTACCAGGGAAAGCCGAGCGAGATCAGGATAAAGGCGATGCTGGCGCAGGTGGCGCCGATCAGCATCATGTGCCGCTCGGTGATATGGGCGACGAGGAACGGCAGCGACAGCGAAAACACAATGCCGCCGAGACCAAACGCCGCAATCACCATGCCGGCGTAGGACGAGTGGGTCACGCCGCCAGCGAGCAGCAGCAGCGCGACGAAGGGAAACATGCCGTGGATGGTGATGCCTTCGAAAAACACCGAACTGAAACAGACCTTGGCCCGGGGATCAGAGAAAATCCCGCGATAGCCGGCGCCGACCGCGGCCAGGTTGAACGGCCGCGACTTGCCGAGCGACAGCCCGCGAAAGGCGAAGAAGGCGGCGATGACGACGACGAGACCGAAGCCGCCGATGGTGAGAAACACGCCGCGCCAGCCGAGCAGATCGCCGACAAAGCCAGAAATCGTGGCGCCGATCAGATTGCCGGTGAGACCGACAGCGAGGAGCCGCCCGATCGCCACTTGGCGGTGCTCCACCGGAACCAGATCGGCAACGATAGCGATGCCGACCGGAAAAATTCCGCCCGCCAGCATGCCGGCGAGAATCCGCATCGCAACCAGCACCGTGAAATTGCTGGCGAAGCCGCAGACCAAAGTCGTCACGACGACGATGGCGAGACTGAAATTCATCAGCCGTGTTTTGCCGAAGAAATCGCCGACCACGCCAAGCACGGGCTGCATGATGGCGTAGGGAAACGTAAACGCGCTCGAGAGCAGCGCCGCGGTGCTCACCGCGATGCCGAGGTCGGCGGCGATTTTCGGCACCACCGGGTCGACCGCGCGCGTGAAGAGCGTCGAGGCAAAGACCACCAGGCTGACGACTCTGAGAAGGGGTGGAATGGCACAAACCCTGGTCTTACGATGAAATGGCGTCGGCAGTTCACAAACTCGGCGAGCTTGTCGCCACTCGTTAGCTAGCTATCTTCGCCAGCGCGTCGAATTGCATCAGCCGTTCAAGAAGCGCCGGCAACTCCTTGAGAGGGATCATGTTCGGCCCGTCGGACGGCGCCCTGTCGGGGTCCTGGTGGGTTTCGATGAATACGCCGGCGACGCCGACCGCGACGGCCGCGCGCGCCAAGACCGGAACGTATTGGCGCTCGCCGCTCGAGGACGTGCCCTGCCCGCCCGGCTGCTGCACCGAATGCGTAGCGTCAAAGATCACCGGCGCGCCGATCTTCTCCAACACGGGCAGCGCGCGCATGTCGGAGACTAGCGTGTTGTAGCCGAACGACACGCCGCGCTCGGTCACCAGCACATTGGCATTGCCGGCCCCGGTGATCTTGGCGACGACGTTCGTCATGTCCCACGGCGCGAGGAACTGACCTTTTTTTACGTTGACGACGCGACCGGTTTTGGCGGCGGCGATGAGGAGATCGGTTTGACGGCAGAGAAAGGCCGGGATCTGCAAAACGTCGGCGGCTTCGGCAGCCGGCACGCATTGATCCGGCTCGTGCACGTCGGTGAGGAGCGGCACGCCAAGCTTCTCGCGCAACTCGGCAAAGATCGAAAGCGACTTGTCGAGACCCAAGCCGCGCGCGCTCGCGGCGCTGGTGCGGTTCGCTTTATCGAACGAGGTCTTATAGACAAAGCCGAGGCCGAGTTTCGCGGTCAGCTCTTTCAGCGCGGTCGCCATCTCGAACGCATGCGCACGGCTTTCGAGCGCGCATGGGCCGGCGATCAGAGCGAGCGGCAGCTTGTTGCCAAAACGCGCCTTGCCGACGGCGACGACGGGGTTGGGCTTTGCAGTCTTCTCGGTCATGAGCATCCTTTCGCGCGACCATGATCGCCGCACCGGGCCGGGTCAACCCGCGCCCTCGAACACGAGCGTTGCGCCCAAAGCAGCGTCGGGCCCGACTACAAGCCGTTGCGGTCGCTCGGTAAAGTCAACTTTCCCAGCCTGGAGAGCCGCCCGGGCCGCGGCCGTCTCGCGCACGCCGAAGCGTAACGCCGCGAGCCGGGGGCCCCGCTTGGTGTCGGGCGACGAGACACCAAAATCGCGCGTGAACGACGCGGGACCCATCACCCAAATTTCGCCGCGCGGGGTCACCGCAGAAATGCCCGTCGCGCTGGTCAGCACGTCGCGCTGACCGGTAAAAGCGGAAAGAAACGCGCGGTGATCATTTGGACTATCGGCGACCAGCACCACGCCGGCGATGCCGATCGCCGTATTGGCGTGCTGCTGGAACGCGGGATTCCAGAAGTTTTCCGGATGACGCTGCCTGCAGGTGAAGTAGCCGATGTCCGGCGCTTTCGGATCGCGCGCGAAGGCGAGCGAAAAGGCGACTTTGGTCGGCCTGCCGTCGGGCCGCTTGGCGTTACGCTCGAACTGAAACAGCGCGAAATCGCCGATGCCGGCGGCGCGAAACGCGTCCGCCTCCGCCGCGCTGTCGCGGCCTTCCAGAACCAGCATCGAAAGCCCCTGCCCGCGCGCCAAAAAATCACGGTTGAAGGCGCCGAACGAAAAATATCTTCCGCCCTGCGGCGCAATGGCGCTCGTGTCGGCCATCGCCAAGGGTTCGACGAAAAAGCCCGGGAGCTGAACGATATGGTTTTGCGTGCCCCAGGCCGGCGCGTGGCGATTGCGCGCGCCGACCGTAAAGCCCGCTCGCGCATAGAACGCGGCCGCCGCATCAAGATCGGCCACCGCGTGCACGACATGATCGAGGGCGCGCGCCACCGCCGCGTCACCAAGTTCGCGTCACTTCACAGAAGAGAACGCCGCCGGCCGCAGAAACGAGCTTCTGATATTGGCGATGATCGGCCCGTCCTTCTCGCTCTCGTCGCGCGCCTTGTGCCACGCGGGATCGGCCTGGAACGCGTTCCATTTGATCTCGCGATCGGCGAGCGAATCCCAGGCGAGCATGTAGTGCAGATCGTGATTGCCGTCGCCGACCAGCACGGTCCAGAACCCGGCCTGCTTGATGCCGTGCTTCTCCCAGATTTTCAGCGTCTCGTTTTCAAAGCGCTTGAGCAACGCCGGCAACCGACCCGGAATACAGGTGTAGATGCGCTGTTCGTAGATCATGATTTCCTCCCATTATGTCGGCGAGCACTGTGTCGGCGTGATTTAGCGTTGCGGCGTAAGCCAGCACAAGCGCCGCGCCAGCCGCGTCAGGGCCGCGCTTGGCGCATGTTAACGTGGGGACGAATTACACCAACCGGCTCTGCTCCACCGCCGCCCCGATGAAGGACGAGAACAGCGGGTGCGGCGCGAACGGCCGCGATTTGAGCTCAGGATGGAATTGCACGCCGATGAACCAGGGATGATCGGCGTATTCGATGATTTCCGGCAATAGCCCGTCGGGCGACATGCCGGAAAAACGCATGCCGTGCTGGCCTAAACGGTCCTTGTAGGCCGTGTTGACCTCGTAGCGGTGGCGATGCCGCTCGGAAATCTCGGTGGCATTGTAAATCTCGGCGACTCGGGAGCCGCGCTGCAGCATCGCGGGATATGCGCCGAGCCGCATGGTGCCGCCGAGATCGGTGGCGAGCCCGCGCTTCTGTAGCTCGTTGCCCTTCATCCACTCGGTCATCAGGCCGACCACCGGTTCCGGCGTGGCGACGAATTCGGTCGAGTTCGCCTCCTCGATGCCGCACAGGTTTCGCGCCGCCTCGATCACCGCCATCTGCATGCCGAAGCAGATGCCGAAATACGGCACGTCGTGCTCGCGGGCGAATTGCGCGGCGCGGATCTTTCCTTCGGCGCCGCGCTGGCCGAAGCCGCCCGGCACCAGAATGCCGTCGACATGTTCGAGGAACGGGGTCGGGTCCTCGTTCTCGAACACCTCGCTCTCGATCCAGTCGAGCTTGACCTTCACCTTGTTGGCGACGCCGCCATGCGACAGCGCTTCGATCAGCGATTTATAGGCGTCCTTCATGCCGGTATATTTGCCGACAATGGCGATGGTGACGTCGCCTTCGGGATTGCGCATGCGCTCGTTGATCAGCCGCCAGGTGGCGAGATCGGGCTCCGGCGGATTTTGGATGCCGAAAGCGGCGAGCACTTCGTTGTCGAGCCCGCCGGCATGATAGGCCTCGGGCACCGCGTAAATGTTGTCGGCGTCGCGCGCTTCGATCACCGCGCTTTCGCGCACATTGCAGAACAGCGCGAGCTTCTTGCGCTCGCTCTCCGGGATCGGGCGGTCGGTGCGGCAGAGAAGAATATCGGGCTGGATGCCGATGGCGCGCAATTCGCGCACCGAATGCTGCGTCGGCTTGGTCTTGAGCTCGCCGGCACTCGGGATGAACGGCATCAGCGTCAGATGGATGTAGATCGCATGCCCGCGCGGCACGTCATTGCCGAATTGGCGGATGGCCTCGAAATACGGCAAGCCCTCGATATCGCCCACGGTGCCGCCGATCTCGCACAGCACGAAGTCGAAATCGTCGCTGCCGTCGCGGATGAAGTCCTTGATCGCATTGGTGACGTGGGGAATGACCTGGATGGTTGCGCCCAGATAATCGCCGCGCCGCTCTTTAGTGAGGATTTCCTGATAGATACGGCCGGTTGTTATATTGTCTTGTCGGTTTGCCGGCCGCCCGGTGAATCGCTCGTAATGGCCGAGATCGAGGTCGGTCTCGGCGCCGTCATCGGTGACGAAGACCTCGCCGTGCTGATACGGCGACATCGTGCCCGGATCGACATTGAGATAGGGGTCGAGCTTGCGCAGGCGGACTTTATATCCGCGCGCTTGCAGCAGCGCGCCGAGTGCCGCCGAAGCGAGACCCTTGCCAAGGGAAGAAACCACGCCGCCGGTGATGAAAATGTACCGCGCCATGGGACCTAACGCTTAGCGCCCGTTTTACGATTCGACGAGCGATTTTCCGGAATATCTGCCGCGACGAGAACAAGGATGTCGGCGGCTGTGGAAAAGCATTTCGTAAGCTGCCGTTATATGGACGCTTTCACGCAGCGCCGAAACCCCGGCATGACGATTCCTTGACGATTATTTGGGGATTGCCGCCGGCCCGCAGCAGCCGCAGACAAATTGCCGCTAGTGCGATTGCGGGACCTGCGGTCCGCTCGGCGCCGGGCTTTGCGCAGGACTTGGTGCTGCAGGCGCACCGGGCGCCGCCGGCAAACCAGGCACTCCGCCACTCAATTTACCGAGGAGCCCGCCGCTGCCTTGGTTCAGCGGTGCGGTCGCCGGACCACCCGCGGGCGCAGGCGCCTCTTGGCCCGCCGGCGCACCGGTAATGATCGAGGTCGGCTTGCGGTCAAAGCTCGCGAACCAGGACAAAGCGAGGCTCGTGATGAAGAAGCCCGCCGCCAACAGCGCCGTGGTGCGGGTCAGCACATTGGCCGTGCCGCGACCGGTCAAAAAGCCGCTCGACGAACTGACGAGGCCGCCGCCTTCGGACTTTTGCAGCAGCACCACCCCGATCATGGCGAGCACCAGCATGAGGTGAATGACAATAAGTACCAGCATTTGGCTATCCGGACCGATCTCTAGCTTTGGCCGTAAAACTCGAAAACCCGGGAAAATCCCCGATATCCGACCCTCTATATGGGAAGTTGCGGGGGTCTCTACACGATCCGGCGCGGCATTTCTATGGCCGGTATACGGCTCAATAGGGTGCCCAGGGGTGACAAGAGGCGCAGTTAACGGCCCAAGGAGCTGACTTATTTATAGTCCTTCAGATAGGCGATGACGTCGTCGAGGTCCTTGGGGTTGGCGAGACCGGCGAACGGCATGCGGTTGCCCTTCACTTTGGCTTGCGGATTGCTGAGGTAGTCGCGCAAATTCGCCTCGTCCCAGGTCAGGTTGGCGTGCGCCATCGCCTCCGAATAACGAAAGCCGTCGACCGAGCCGGACTTTCGGCCAAAGACGCCGCGCAGCGTCGGACCGATCGCGCCGGGCTTGTCGGTGTGGCAGGCGGCGCATTGTTGAAACACGACCTTGCCGTGATCCGCATCCGCCGCGAAGAGGGCGCCGGCAGAGGCCAGTATGAGAAACGCCGCGCCAAACGCGGCGACGACTAGAGCGCCGGGCGCGAGCCCGCTGTCGTTATTCGGCATGTTTTTCCCCTCTTGCAGCGCTGGCTTTGAGGCCTGCGTGCATGCCCTCACGCTTGAACCAGCGGTCCGGGATTTTTGAGATACTTCGTGGTGATGGCCTGCGCCGACCAATAGGCCAGCGCGCCCGACCGTGCCGGTCGGATTGTAGCCGTGCTGCTGCGGGAACACCGAAGCGCCCTGGACGAACAGGTTATGCGCGTCCCAGGACTGCAGGTAGCGATTGACCACGCTCGATTTCGGATCCGCGCCCATCATCGTGCCGCCGGTATTGTGGGTCGACTGATAGGGCACGACGGTGAACGTCTTCGGCCGCGGATGCATGTCGTAGCTGCGTCGGGTTCATCGCCTTGATGACCCCTTCGAGCTTGCTCAGCAGGTAACTGCGACATCTTATGATTCGTTGTCGGGCGGATTGTAGGTGAGGCGGATCAGCGGCCGGCCGAACGCGTCCTTGTAGGTCGGATCGAGATCCATGTAGTTGTTGCGGTTGGCATAGACCGAGCCCTGCGTATTGAAGCGGGCGGCGTGGTGGTACCATTTCACGGTCGCGCGCTTCCATTCCGAGCCCCATTCCGGCGTGCCGTGCGGCACGGTGCGCCCGGCGATCGGCGGCGCGCCGGCGGTGTTGCAGGCGATATAGCCGCCGCCGAAGAAGCCCAACCCGCCGTGGTCGAAATTCTCGCCGTTGAAGTCGTCGATGACGACGCCCATGCCGGCCGAGCCCCAATACGGATTGAGCTCCTTGTCCTCGAAGAAGGCGCCGGCGCCCGCCTCGAACTGATAGGCGTAGTTCTTGCCGACGAGCCCCTTGCCGCTGTCGTGGTCGTAAGGCTCGCCGATGCCGGCGAGAAAGCAGATGCTGCACATTGCCGAACACGAAGGACGACAGAATGACGATGCCGGCGGGCTGTTCGTATTCCTCGCCGTTGCGCATGTCGGTATAGGTGACGCTGACCACTCGCTTGGCCGCCTTGTCGTAATTGAGCTTGGTGACGAAGCAGCGCGAGCGCAGCTCGAATTTCGGATCGAGCCGCAGCACCGGCAAGCACCGTCGAATTGGCCGAGGCTTTGGAATTGGTTTCGCACGCGATACGATTGCAGTAGCCGCAATATTCGCAAGCGCCGAGCGTCACACCTTCGGGATTGGTGTAGGCCGCGCTCGCGATCGCAACCGGCGCCGGGAACGGGTGATAGCCGAGGCTCTCTGCCGCCGCGGCATAGATCAAGCCGGCATTGCTCGATTTGATCGGCGCGTTCGGATAGTGGTCGCTGCGCGCGCCTTCGAAAACATTGCCGCCGTCGATTTTCTTGCCGCGCAGATTGCCGGCCTGTCCCGACGCGCCGCACAGCTTGTCGAAGCGATCGTAGAACGGCTCGAGCTCGTCGTAGCTCACCGGCCAATCCGCGATCGTCATGTCGTCGGGGATCGCGGTCTTGCCGTAGCGTTCGGTGAGCGCGCTGCGGATGCGGAAGTCGCTCGGCAGATTGCGCCACAATAGCGCGCCCCAATGGATGCCGGAACCGCCGATGCCCTCGCCCGGCAGGAACGCGCCGATGCGCCGGATCGGCAAGGCCTGCTCGTTCGGGAAGTTGCGGAAAGTGATGGTGTCGATGGAATTGTCCAGCATCAATTCGAGGCGCTGCGCATATTTCACCTCGTCGCGCACCGACGGCAGGATGAAATCCTCGCCCGGCATGCGATCCGGTCCGCGCTCGAGACCCACCACGTTTAGTCCGGCTTTGGTCAATTCGCGCGCCAGAATCGCCCCGGTCCAGCCGAAGCCGACCGTGACGGCATCGACTTCTTTCAATCGCGTCACCATGTCCGCCTCCCCTTACGAAAAATCCGCGATCGATTGCGGCTCGGCGACGTAGCGTTTGTCGCGATATTCATCGATCACGTTGGCATAGGTCGCCGGCAGGCCCGGAAAGCCGAGCATCTTCCACGACACTTTGTCGCGGTTGCCGCCATAGATCGGATCGCCGAAGAAGCCCTCCATGGTCAGCGCGAGCAGGCGCGCGAAGAACGCTCTCGAACTGAAATTGGCGAATTCGGCTTTGCCCTCTTGCATCTCCTTGAGCGCCTCGGCCCGCTTGCCCGGCGGCAGCCCGTCGAAGTCGCGGCCGTAGGTTTTGCGCGACCAGTCATTGGCGGCGGCAATGCCGGTGGAGAAGAACTCGGCCGGCGTCAGCGGCAGCTGATAGCCCTGTTCCGGCTTGCCTTCAAAAACGGCCCCGCGCGGTAGGACTTCGCGCCGCCGCCCCAGGCGCTGGCGAGCTGGCGGTCGATATAAACCGCACAGCCGCAATCGCTGCCGGACGGCGACAATTCGTCGGCGGGAATAAGCGTATCGACCGCGGCGACGACGAAAGCGTGCTCGGTCTCATTAAGGATGAGGAGCGGCTGCGGTTCGGGTTGCGGCGAAGGCGGTGAAACCGCTTTGACGGCGGCGGCAGCAGCGCCAGCCGGCGTCTGCGGATCGGCGGCTGCCGGCTGCGTCAGGCCGGTGGCGACAGCGGTGCCGGCAAGACTTGCTCCGGCAAGGCTTGCTCCGGCAGGACCTGCACCAGTAAGACCCGCTCCCACAAGAAATTTGCGGCGCGGAAGCGCTTCGTCGCTCATCACATCCTCCCCGTTTACGAACCTTGCTCGCGCGAACTTTTCTCACACATGGAACGCGCGGCGGTTCTTGTGCGTTGCGGTGACAATGGCCCTAACCGATGGTTCCGGAAATGGGCTTGGCCGTTCGAAGGACATTAACTGCGCGTCTAACTTTGCATGCCTACCCTCTTGCCGCGGCAGGGCTGGAAAGTGCCGCCTATATATCTTCTGATCCGCTCTCTCGACATGGAGGGTTCGATGGACAGCAAGAGCGACAAGCAAAGCGACAAATTGCGGCTGTCGAAGAAACTCGAATT
The DNA here is from genome assembly GCA_963761185.1 of uncultured Alphaproteobacteria bacterium. Classification (GTDB taxonomy): domain Bacteria; phylum Pseudomonadota; class Alphaproteobacteria; order Rhizobiales; family Xanthobacteraceae; genus BOG-931. The sequence goes on along the minus strand of CAVXFY010000006.1, from coordinate 80,397 downwards.
TAGAAACGCCGCCGACGCGACAGGCTTCTGGTTCGCCGCCGTCGTGCTGTGCGCGGTTTTGGCCGCCGGCGTGATCGTGTACCGGACCGGAAATTCCGACATGGTCACGGCGTCAAACGATGCGACGCCGGCTGTCGCGGCCAAGTAATCCGGCCGCGCCCCGGCAGATGTTGAGACAAAATTGAGCGCCGCTAACGCGCGTCAACAATATACACTTGCGATAGCGAGAAACTCGTCGGGATCGAGGCTCGCGCCGCCGATCAGCGCGCCGTCGACGTTGTCGACCGTGAGCAATTCCTTGGCATTCGCGGGCTTCACCGAACCGCCATAGAGAATGCGAATGCCCTGCCCCGCTTCGCCGTAGCGCGACACTAAACTGTCGCGGATGAAGCCGTGCATCTCGCGCACGTCGCCTGAGGTCGGCGTCAAACCGGTGCCGATCGCCCAGACCGGCTCATAAGCGATCACGATCTTTTCGGCGCCGTCCGGCAGCGAGCCTTCAAGTTGCCTCCCCACGACATCCTTCGCGCGTCCGGCATCGCGCTCGGCGCGCGTCTCGCCGACGCAAACGATCGCGGTGAGACCGGCGCGCCGCGCCGCGAGCGCCTTGGCGCGCACCTGCGCATCGGTTTCATGATGATCGTGGCGGCGCTCGGAATGGCCGACGATGACGGCGCTGGCCTTGGCATCGGCCAGCATCTCGGCGGCAATATCGCCGGTATGCGCGCCTGAAGGCTCGGCGTGGCAGTCCTGTCCGCCGATCGCGACGCGGCTGCCGCGGGCGCGCGCGGCGAAAGCCGGGAACGAGCAGAAACGGCGGGCAGACCAGAACATCGATATGGGCCGGCAACTCGGCGGCCCCGGCGATGATCTTGTCGAGCTTCGACGAGGCCGCCGACAGCCCGTTCATCTTCCAATTGCCGGCGATCAGCGGACGGCGCGCCATCTTTTGTTCAAAAGCTTGAGCCAGAAGGCCCGTGGCCAGAAGTCCTGCGACAAAGAGGCGTTAGCAGACCGGTTGCGCCCGGGAAAGGGCCGTTTTAGCAGTGAAAACGGTCGGTTGCGGCGCAACGTGACGCTCCTTATAGTGCGCCGCCTTCGCCCGGCCACCGGACCGGGAATGTTCGGGCCCGCAACAATCCAGCGTTGGACACATGCTTCGAGGTATCCGCAAAGCCTCCGAAAACTGGCTCGGCCGCATCGTCATGGGCGTGGTCATGTTTTTGCTGGCGGGCGTCTTTGGACTTTGGGGCATCAACGACATCTTTACCGGCTTCGGCCGCTCGACGCTGGCCAAGATCGGCAATACCGAAATCGCGATCGCGCAGTTCCAGCAGACCTACCGCGACCGCCTCAATCAGTTCAGCCATGAGCTCGGCAAGCCGTTGCCGCCGCAAGAGGCGGCGGCGCTCGGCCTCGACCGCCAGGTCCTCGGCGAAATGGTCGCGCAGGCCGGCATGGATCAGCAGGCGCGGCAGATGGGGCTTGGCATCCCCGATTCCGAGATCGCGCGCCACATCACCACCGATCCTAACCTGCAGACCATCAACGGCCAGTTCGATCGCAACAAGTTCGAGCAGATCCTGCGCAATATCGGCACGACCGAACAGCGCTTCGTCGCCGACCAACGGCAGACCGCGCTGCGCCGGCAGATCATCGACAGCTTGATCGGCGATGTCACCGCGCCCAAGGCCTGGCTCGACGCCATCAACCGGTTCCAGAACGAACTGCGCAGCATCAATTATGTGGTGCTCGGGCCGGCGCAGGCCGGCGACATACCGCAGCCGACGGACGAAGAGCTCAGCAAATATTTCGACGAGCGCAAAATCATGTTCCGCGCGCCGGAATACCGCAAGATCGACATCGTCGCGGTGACGCCGGACGAACTGGCGAAATGGATGGAAGTCTCCGAGGACGACATCAAGAGCGCCTACGACAAGCAGCGCTCGCGCTTCACCACGCCGGAGCGCCGTCACATCCAGCAGATCATCTTCCCCAACATGGCGGACGCGCAGGCCGCGGCCGATCGCATCAAAGCCGGCACGAGCTTTGCCGCGATCGCCGCCGAGCGCGGGCTCAAGGAACAGGACACCGATCTCGGCACGGTGACGAAATCCAGCATCGTCGATCCGGCCGTGGCCGACGCCGCCTTTGCGCTGAAAGAAGGCGAAGTCGCAGCGCCGGTGCAAGGCCGGTTCGGCGCGATCCTCGTGACCGTGCTCAAGATCGAGCCTGAAGTGACCAAGTCGCTCGCGGACGTCTCGCGCGCAGATTCGCAACGATATCGCGCTCGAGCGCGCCAAGACGCAGGTGCAGGACTTGCACGACAAGATCGAGGACGATCGCGCCGGCGGCGCGTCGCTCGAACAGGCCGCCGAGAAGCTGAAGCTGCCGATCGTCACCGTCAATGTCGACCGTTCCGGCCGCGATCCGGACGGCAAGCCGATGACCAATGTGCCGCATGCCGCCGACGTCGTCAACGCCGCCTACGCCTCCGACGTCGGCGTCGACAACGATCCGCTCGACGCCGACGGCGGCTATATCTGGTATTCCGTCGCCGACATCGCCAAGGCGCACGATCGCACCCTCGACGAAGTCAAAGCCCAGGTCGCGCAGCGTTGGCGCGACGATGAGATCGCGTCACGGCTTCAAGACCAAGGCGGACGACATTCTCGGCAAGCTCAAAGGCGGCGCGGCCTTCGACGCGCTGGCCGCGGCCGAGAAGCTCAAGATCGAAACCGCGACCGACATCAAGCGCGGCGGCACCAACGGCGCCATCACGCCGCGGATGACCGAAGCGATTTTCCACACCGCGAAAGACGCCTATGGCGACAGCGTCGGCGATCAGCCGACGCAATGGGTCGTGTTCCGCGTCACCGACATCAAGACGCCGAGCCTCGACGCCAATTCGCCGACGCCAAGACTGTCGCGCAGAAGGTGCAGCAACAAATGGCCGACGACGTGATCGGCCAATATATGGCGTGGCTCGAAACGCATCTCGGCACCAGCATCAACGGGGCGGCGCTGGCGCAAGCCACGGGGAATTCGGGCGGCAACCCGCTCGGACTCCAACTAAATGCAAATCGAGCCTTCGGCGGAGACTTTCGCGGCACGTTACGCGGCCGGCGAACCGCAATTCGTCTGGACCACGCTGGTCGCCGACCTGGAAACGCCGGTCTCGGCGTTTCTGAAAATCGCCGGCGGCCGGCCGATGAGCTTTCTTCTGGAATCGGTCGAGGGCGGCGCGGTGCGCGGCCGCTATTCGATCATCGGGCTCGAGCCGGACCTCATCTTTCGCGTCGACGGCAAGCAGCGCCGAGATCAACCGCACGCCCACGACCGATCCGGCCGCCTTTGTGCCGACCGACGATCCGCCGCTCAACGCGTTGCGCAATATCATCGCCGAAAGCCGCATCGCGCTGCCCGCCTGCTCTGCCGCCGATGGCCGCCGGCGTATTCGGCTATCTCGGCTATGACATGGTCCGGCTGATGGAGGATTTGCCGCCGCCGGGCCGCGATCCGATCGGCATTCCCGACGCGATCCTCATTCGCCCGACGCTTGTCATCGCCTTCGATGCGGTGCTCGACACGATCACCGTCGTCACCCCGGTGCGGGCGCATGCCGGCGTCACGGCGAAAGCCGCGCTGTCGCGCGCGATCGAGCGTCTCTCCGCCGTCGTCGATGCGCTCGACAAGCCGCTCGACAAGGCGGCGACCGAATTTCATGACGGCCCGCTCCATGTCGAGCCGCGCTCCAACACGTCGCCGGACGAATTCAAGGGCATGGTGCTGCGCGCCAAGGACTACATCGCCGCCGGCGATATCTTTCAGGTCGTGCTGTCGCAGCGCTTCGAGGCGCCGTTCATGCTGCCGCCGTTCGCGCTCTACCGCGCGCTGCGGCGGGTCAATCCGTCGCCCTATCTTTACTTCCTCGATTTCGGCGGCTTTCGCCGTCGCCGGATCGAGTCCCGGAAATTCTGGTCAAGTCGAGCCGCGGCACCGTCACCATCCGCCCGATCGCCGGCACGCGGCGGCGCGGCGCCACCCCGCACGAAGATCAGGCGCTCGAAGCCGAGCTACTCGCCGATCCCAAGGAACGCGCCGAGCATCTGATGCTGCTCGATCTCGGCCGTAACGATGTCGGCCGCGTCGCCGAGATCGGCACCGTGAAGGTCACCGACCAGTTCTTCATCGAGCGCTACAGCCAGGTGATGCACATCGTCTCCAATGTCGAGGGCAAATTGCGTGACGATCGCGACGCCATCGACGCGCTGGCCGCGGGATTTCCGGCCGGCACCGTGTCGGGCGCGCCGAAAGTGCGCGCCATGCAGATCATCGACGAATTGGAAAAGGAAAAGCGCTCGCTCTATGCCGGCTGCGTCGGCTATTTCTCCGCGGGCGAGGAAATGGATTCCTGCATCGTGCTGCGCACCGCGCTGATCAAGGACGGCACCATGTATGTGCAGGCCGGCGCCGGCGTGGTCGCCGATTCCGATCCGGAATTCGAGCAGCAGGAATGCATCAACAAGGCGAAGGCGTTGTTTCGCGCCGCCGAGGAGGCACGCCGCTTTGCCAGCGCCGCGCGGCGCGGGCAATAAGACGCGACGCCGTCCTTAGTGCGGAAACAGGCAAGCGCGGCCGATCTGCGTCTTATAGATTGCGAAATCGTCGGCATAGGCTGCGCGTACAGCGGCAATCATTTTGTCATCGAACATCTTTTCGACCGCGGGAAGCTCTCGCCGGCGCTTCATGTCGGCGATTTCATGCACGGGCATGTCGGCATAAGACGCCTCGCGATCGACAAATGCGTGACCCGAAGCGCTGTGGCCGATGAGGCGCCGCGTATCTTGAACAGCGAAACCGATCTTGCTCGCAAGTGTTTCGACCGCGCGGCCGAAATCTTCGACGCAAAACCAGTCGTCGTAGTCATCGTATATCAGAAAATCAGCCTGTGGCCGCCAATACGGGTTCATGCGCAACATGCCCGGCAGCCGGTCGATAAAGGCCCGAAAGGTGAGATTATCCAAATCGACGGCATAATCGGTGAAGGCCTGGAAGCGCCAGGCTTCCGGCCGCTTATCGACGATCTTGTCGAGAAAACAACTGGCGATGCGGCGAAACGGGTCTCTGAGCACGACAAATACATAATTGGTGGTGGCCAATTCACGCAGACCTTGGTTTGAAAGTCTGATTGTTTTCGTGAATCCAATTCACGTTCGCGTCGCCGGCGATGCACCCATTTGCAAGCGCAACCGAAAAGCGCAATGTTGAGCAGGCGTTTTTCGGAATGAACGAATAGACCGCCGCCGACCGGTAGATGCTCATCGCATAGTTGAGCGCGAATTGATGCGGATGGTTGTTCGCCAGCGCGCCGTCGCCGCGCCTGGCAAATCGAAGCAATCTCGGCGCGCTGTCGCCCATCAATACGCCCGCCTCCAAGCCACCGGCTGGAAAACTCGCACTTCACCGCGCGGCGGGCAACCCCAAGCGATCACTCGATTTTCGGATTTTAACCGGCGAACCAAAAGGATCTGACCGACCTGGAACCCAGCCCTCCGCGAAATGGTTTCCCCATCGTTAAGATTGGCACAACCAATCCATAGTAGAGTGTGGAAAAAGTGTGCGCGTGACCGGGCCGCCCTGAGGATTCGCCGTGATGACGCAAGACTCCACGACCGCTGAAGAACCCATCCCGGGCGTGGAGTACCGATACCGGCTCTACGAGCTCGACTCCGAAGCCCGCGGCGCGATCAAACATGTATGGCCGATCATCGCGCCCGACCTCGACAAGGCGGTTGACGCCATTCTCGCGGTCACCCGGCAATTGCCGCATCTTCGCGACGTCGTCAACGAGCACGGGCCCGTCATCAAGAAACTCGAAATGGCACATCTCGAAGCCCTGCTCAACGGCGATCTCGACACCCGTTATTTCGAGTCGTGCCGGAAAACCGTCGAACAGGAAGCGACCTTTGGCATTGACGCCCGCTTTCGCAGCACGGCCGGAAATTATCTGCTCCGCGGCGCCATGGATGCATTGGCGCGCAAATACTGGTACTCACGCTCGAAGCTGGTCGACACCACGAAACTCGTTTCCAAGGTCATCGCCTTCGACGTCGCCAATGCGATGACGCTGCATCGTGAAGCCGCCGAACTCAAAAGACAAAAGCGGCGCCAGGTCATCGACGCCGCAATTGCCGATTTCGCCGGCACGGTCGGCGAGGTGCTCGAAGCCATCAAAGACGCTTCCGCATCGTTGACCACGACTTGCACTGCCATGCGCGGCCTTGCCGACGACGCCGTGAGCCGCATCGCGGCGGCTTCCACGGCGGCGTCGGAAACGACGCATCGGGTGAAGATCACCAGCGCGGCCACCGACGAGCTCTACGGCTCGATCAATCATATCGGCCAGGAAACGGCCCGTGCGCTGGAGATGGCCAAAGCCGCCGTCGGCGACACGCAACGTACCCAGCAGGCGGTGTTCTCGCTCAACGACACTGCCGAGCGTATCGGCACGATCGTCAACATCATTTCCACGATCGCGTCGCAGACCAATCTGCTGGCGCTCAATGCCACGATCGAGGCGGCCCGCGCCGGCAATGCCGGCAAGGGCTTCGCGGTGGTCGCCTCCGAGGTGAAGGCGCTAGCCAATCAAACCTCGCGCGCCACCGACGAAATCTCGCAGCAGGTCAGCGGTATTCAGGATGCAACGCGGAAGTCAGTCGATGAAATATCGTCGATCGCTCGCGCCATCGAGCAATTGACCGCCGCCGCGACCAGCATCGCGTCCGCGGTCGAACAGCAAAGCAACACCACCCGCGACATCGCCGGCAGCATTCAGACGGCAGCGGGATATACGACGAGCGCGTCGAGCGAGATCACGTCCGTCGAGCAGACCGCCCGGCAGAGCGCCACGGCATTCAGCGAGATCGCCGATCTGACCGCCCGCGTCGCCTCGCGCGCGCGCGAACTCGAGTCGAAAGTCACCGAGTTCTTCGGCCGCGTGCGCGCGGCTTGATCTTTCCGATGTCGCGCAGCAGCACGTCGCGAATCCACCACAACTGACAATGCACACTTTACGCTCGCGCCCGCAAAGAGCGCAGCGGGAGCTGCGTGGTTGATACCTGCGACTCCTGTTAACCGATCTGAAATCTTGTACGTGATAGAATTCTTTGATAAGTGCGATGGTTCGCACGTACGCGGTTTCACTGAACCACGCAGATTTTTCGCCCCGTTGCGCAAATACGCCGGCACAAAAGCGCACTAAAGCTGAGGAACTGTGCAGCATGAGCGAAGTAGCTCTGGCGACTTCTGTTGACGCGCACCAATCCGAACCTATGGTTTCGGATTCTCCGACGGCACCAAATCAGCTCATCAGCTTCGCCATCGGCGACGATCAATATGGCGTCGACATCAGGGCGGTACGCGAGATCAAGGGCTGGACGGCGATCACGCCGCTGCCCGGACAGCCCGAATATGTCCGCGGCGTGCTCAATCTCCGCGGCGTGATCATCCCGATCGTCGACTTGCGCTGCCGCTTCGGCCAGGGCCTGACCTCAGTGACGCCGCTGCACATCGTCATCGTCGTGCAGATCGCCGCCAAGGCGGTCGGGCTGCTCGCCGACCGCGTGCTCGACATCGTTTCGCTCGACGGGGTCGAGGTCAAACCGGTACCCAAGGTCGCGCAGTCACAGCGCACGAACTTCCTCTGCGGCCTGGTGACGAGCGACGATGCGATGATCGCGCTCATCGACCTGCCCAATCTGCTTTCAGTTGCTTTTGAATAAGTAAGAGCGCTCCAAGCGGACCGCGGCTTCGCCGTGGTGGCGTCCGAGGTGCGCAGCCTTGCGCAACGCTCATCGCAGGCCGCAAAGGACCTCAAGGACGACCTCAACAGCAACAGCCAAGCCTCTGTCGCCGCGGCCGTGAGCGACCCGGAGTGGCAAAAATTTTAGAAACGCACGCCTGTCGCACGCGCCGCCTCAAGATCGCAAAACGGATCGCGCTCAGGCGGCGCGATCAAACTCATAGTGCGGAGCGACTTGCGGCAAATCCGGCGCTTTCTTTTTGCGGGTCATGATGCAGCCGGCATAAATGAGCCCTGGAACGCTCAAGCCAATGATCGCCATCGCGACATTGAGTGCCACTACGTTGAGTGCCATGTGTTCCTCCTCATAGCGCCGTTTGCCGGCGTTGGTGTTTTGATTCTGAAGTTCCCAACACTAACAATGACAGGTCGAGGCTAAAGCTCCACATGTGAATTGTCGCAGCGCCGGCTGAACCACCGCTGCGGATGTCGATCACAGGGCAAGCTATTGAACGGCCAATAGATTGAGCGTCCGCCGTTGTTGTGGAACGCCATTGGCAAAGCAACGCCGGCGACCTTTTTGCTCGAAAATTAGACAGACAAAACAATGGGCAATCAATACTTTAATAAGACGGCGCAGCTAATTTAAGGGGACATATTAACCTAAGCTTAGCCCCCCGCCCGTCGCTGCAATGGCCATCAAATTCAAAGGCGTCGATCTTGATGGCGATCTTGAGCGCGTCATCCCGCATGTCGCCGCCGCAGAAGAATACGGCGGTGCGCTGCAACAGTTGCAAACCGTTTGGGACAACTTGACGCTGCTCGGCCAATTGTCCGGCAATAATACCGATATGAGCGTCACGCGCGTCGCGTTCCGGGAACTGGCGGAAACGCTCCTCAATCAGCTCGGCCGCGAAGCGCTCAAGAAATGCCTTCAGGATCTGAGCGCCAAAGCTCAAGTCACCATCAATATTCTGGTGCGAAACTTTTTCGAACGCACCGCCGATATCGGCTTTCTATCGTGCGACGACGACGTCCGCGCCTTCCTGCGCGACCCTAGCGGCCAGAGCGAAAAACTTCCTGCGCTCCGCGAACGCTTCGGCCAATATGTCCGCAAATACTCGGTCTATTCCGATATCATCGTGCTCGATCCGAAGGGCGATGTGCTGGCGCGTTACGACGACAGCGTCGGCGTCGCATCGAGCGCCGATCCGGCGATCCGCGCCGCCGTCGAAACGTCTGCGGCCTATGTCGAGAGCTTTGGCGCCAGCGATCTCGTGGGCGGACAAAAGCGGTCGCTGATCTATTCCTACCGCGTGACCGATCATAACGGCGCTTTGCTCGGCGTGATGTGCCTGTGCTTTCGCCTCGAGAACGAAGCCGAGCTGATTTTCTCCAATCTGGTCGGCGAGGAGGACTGGTCCGTCGTCACCATTCTCGACCAGACCGGCACCGTGCTTGCCTCCTCCGACCAGTTTCATATTCCGCTCGGCGCCAAGCTCAAGCCGGTGCTCGACGCCGAATATCGCATCGTCCGCTTCGGACCCATGGAATACCTCGCCGTCACGCGAGCGGCGCAGCCCTATCAGGGCTATGGCGGTCCGGGCTGGTACGGCCACGTGATGGTGCCGTTGCCGCATGCCTTCGCCGCGAGCTCTTCGGAAATGCTTGCCGGCGTCGATCCGGCGATGATCGAGCGCATCATCCATTCGTCCGAATTGTTCAACGACGACATGCGCGCCATTCCCTCCAAGGCCGAGCATATTCAGCGCGAATTGAACCGCTCGGTGTGGAACGGCAATCTCAAGCAGAAGGAGTCCACAGAGCGCGGCTCGCGGGCCGATGCGACGGGATTCTCGAAAACGCTGCTCACCGAAATCAGCAATACCGGCGCCAAGACCAAGAACGTCTTTCAAAGCTCGATCGCCGATCTGAACAAGACGGTCGTGACGTCGCTCCTGCATGACAATCAGTTTCATGCGGCCCTCGCCATCGACATCATGGACCGCAATCTCTACGAGCGCGCCAACGATTGCCGGTGGTGGGCCCTGACGGCGACTTTCGCCGAGCTTTTGGCGGCACCGTCGCTCACCGAGGCGCACCGGCAGACGATCCGCTCCATTCTGCAGACGATCAACGGGCTCTACACCGTCTATTCGAATTTGATCGTCTTCGATCACAAGGGACGCATCGTCGCGGTTTCGGCCGAAGACAGCCGCGACCTCGAAGGCACGGCGCTCAACGAAGAATGGGTCGCGCGCATTCTGGCGCTGCGCGGCGACCAGGCCTATGCGGTGTCGTCTTTCGGCCCGACGCATCTGTATAAGGGTCGGCCGACTTACATCTACGGCGCGGCGATCGCCGACCCGCAGAGCCGCAGTGTCGTCGGCGGCGTCGCCATCGTCTTTGATTCCGAACCGCAATTCACCGCCATGCTGGTCGACGCCCTGCCCCGCGACGGCGCGGGCGCCGCCAAGCGCGGCGCGTTCGGTCTCTTGGTCGAGCCGGAAGGCCGAAATCATTTCCTGTTCCGACGATCACTTGCGCGCCGGCAACAGTATCGCCATCGATCCGGAATTTCTGAACCTCACCGCGGGCGGCAGCCATTACGGCTTCACCGCCGTCGGCGAAAACTACTATGCCGTCGGTGCGCAGGCCTCGTCAGGCTACCGGGAATACAAAGGCCCCGACGACGCCTATTGCAATACCGTTATCGCGCTGATTTTCACGCCGCTTTGCGACACCGGCGCGCAAGCCGCCGAGGCGCAGGCCGATGCGATCGCCATCCGCTCCGACCGCATGCTGGCGGGACAGAAGGAAGAAATTGCCACGTTCTTCGTCGGCAAACGCCTGTTTGCGGCTCGCGCGGCCGAAATTATCGAGGCGATCGACGCAACGGGCATCGTTCCGCTGCCGCTGATGCCTCTCGGCATGAAAGGCTGCCTGATGTACCGCGGAGCGCCGCTGCCGGTCTTCGATCTGATGCTCGTCTTGGACGATGCCGGTGCGGCGGACGAGCGCGCCGCGGCGCAAGTCGTCGTCATGGAATCGTCAACCGGCGGCCAATTCGGACTCATGGTCGACGGTCTCGGCGAGATCGTCGAGGTCGCGGAAGATCGTGTGAGGTTTCTGCCGAGCATGGTCGCGGCGGAAGACACCTTCGCCGACGCAGCGCTCACGTCCGACGGCGTCAGCGACGGCGAACTCGTCGTCGTGTTGCGCGCCGACCAGCTTTACGCGAATCTCGCGATTTCAGCCCCCACCGTCGCCGCAGCGTAGCGGGCGTCGCAAAATCCCAGCCGTCGCAAGAAAGCGACTCGGCTTGCCCGCGAGGCCGCCGTTGAATTCGCCGCCCAAGATATCTGGACCCCAAATTCCGGACCATTGGCCGCGCAGCCGGCCGCGCCGGCTGCGATCACATCGCCGGGCGGGAGAATGCAGCAGTGAGCGGAAAGCAATAGCGGTCTGGCGCGCCAGCAAATGCTGGTCGCGCCAAACCGGCGATACGGAACGTCAAACGCCGTGAAAAAGCGCGAATGCGCCCGGCGTTACTTCGGACCCGGCGCCACGAGCGGGTAGCAAGCCGAATAGACCGAGCCGTTGAAATCGTAGCACGACACGCACTTACAGCCGAACGCGCCAGAGCACGTGGCGATCTTGTGGTGGTGCAGCCAGATCGTGGCCTTGTTGTTGACGGTGATGCCAACGGCGCAGTTGAGCCCGGCAGCCTGAGCTCCGGAATAGGCGAGAGCCGACAACGCGACGGCAACACACAGCGAAAGACGGATACGGCGCATTAGTTCCTCCTCAACTTGAGACGCCCCTCGGAAATTAGCCCCTGGGGGAACGAGTCACTGTTCCATACAAGAAATCGCGGCGCAAGGACGTACACCCCCCAAACCCGTGTGAAATCGTGCCTTTGTCGCAACTTAGCAACACTCTGCCCGCCGGCTTGCAGCAGCGCGCGCTGGCCGCACGAAATGCGGGGCTCTTTGGCCGCGATAAACGCCAATTGTGCCGCCGAGGGCGGCCGTCCTGAGCGCCGGACAGATATAGAATTACGGGCCAGCCAGAATCGGCAGGAACCGTGCGGCATGTTCACCCTCCGACGCACACCGCCGCTGCAATCGCCGGCAGAACGCGGTGCGCAATTCGCCACGCGACGGTCACCGGCACGCGCGCGAATGATTCTCGCGCAAACGCCGCAACGACCCGGACCGGCCAGCAACCGGGGACCCTAAGCCTAGGTGTTTAGTCCCGGCATTTGCTGGAGCGGATTGAGTTTGAATTGTTCTGGCTGGGAAGTCCAGCATTTGCAGATGTATTCGTAAGGTGTGAGGCCCTTCAGGGTCTTCAGCCGCCGAGCGTAGTTGTAGGCGTTGATGAAGTCGGCAAGGTGAGCTTCGAGCTGATCGTGTCGATCGTAATGGTAGCGTTTGACGGTCGCTTCCTTGATCGTGCGGTTCATGCGCTCGACCTGGCCATTGGTCCAGGGATGCTTGATCTTGGTCAGCCGATGTTCGATGCCATTCTCTTGGCAGAGTCGATCGAACATATGTCTCACGTATCTTGCCGTCGGGCCATCTGCGTAGCGCGGTGGGAAAGTGAACTGGATTCCATTGTCGGTGAGAACCGTGTGGATCTTGTAGGGGACGACCGCGATTAGAGCCTCGAGGAAGGCTGAGGCTGAGGTCCTTCCCGTCTTCTTGACCAGTTGCACGAAGGCGAACTTGCTGGTGCGGTCGATAGCGACATAGAGGTAGAGCCTGCCTTCAGCAGTCTGGAGCTCGGCGATGTCGATATGCTTTGAACTTTTTCTTCGAAGGCTTGCTACCTTCGACCTCCGGCAATCGGCTGATGCCGTGGCGCTGGAAGCAGCGATGTAGGGATGACCGCGTCAGATGCGGGATGGTCGGCTGCAGCGCATAGAGGCAGTCGTCGAGCGGCAGCAGCGTATGCCGCCGGAAAGCGACGATAATCGCCTCCTCCTCTATGGAAAGCACAGTCGATTTGACTTCCTTGGGGCCCGTCGGGCGATCGGCGACGGTCTCGCGCAACTTCCACTTCGCGACAGTCTTCGGGTTGATCCCGTGGCGCCTGGCGAGCGCTCTCAGGCTCTCTTGACTATTTTGTATTGCTCGACGGATTGCCTCCGTCGTAGTGGCGCAGCCGTGTAAAACTTGTCCCATAGCGCATCCTTCGAATCGTGCGATAAGAATGCACCATCAAAACTCGGGACTAAACACCTAGGGCACAATGAGCCCAAGCGACTTGAGATAACCGCCATTGACGCGGCCGTTCTTCAGCTTGGCGGCCTCGAGATAGCCATCGAGAATTGTTTGCGCCCGTTCGCGCGATGGCAAGGCGCCCGTCTCGGCGCTGCCGACTTCGGCGACCAGATCCCAGCCTTCCGGCTTTTGAATCGAGACGACGGAGGTGCTGGTGTCGAGATTCTTATAGGTCCAGAAACACCAGCCGATATTGAACCGCTCGTGAAGCTTGCGGAATTTCTCGTTCCAGCCGTTGGTATATTCACCGGTTTCCCCGATCATCACCGGCACGTTCCAGCGATTGCTGAAATCGAGATAGTCCTGCAGCGCATCGCGCGTCGGGTTGGCCCAGAACTTGTGATATTCGTAGACCGCATTGCTGTCGAACGGGCGGCCAAACACGGAAAAATTCGTGCTCCATTGCGCGCCGGCGAGCAGCACGACGTGGTTGCGATCGACGCTGCGGATGGCGGTGACGATGTCGCGATAGAGCGGTTCGAGCTGCGGATCGAGATAATTGACGTCGTTGTAGGGCGAGATCGGCTCGTTCAAGAGATCGTAGCCGAGGACTGCGGTTTCGCCGCGATAATGCGCGGCGAGCTCCCGCCACAGCGCGACCGTAAGATCGCGATAGCGCGGCACATAAAAGGTCAACGGAAAACCGGTACCATCGTCGTGATTGACGCCGGTTTGCCCGCCCGGCGCGGCGTGCAGGTCGACGATGACGCGCAGCCCGTCCTCGCGGCACCACTGCACTAGGCGATCGAGCAGCGCCCAGCCGGGGCCGTCGAACTTGTCGTCATTTGCACTATCGCCGGGCTCGACGAAAAGCCGCCAATTCAGCGGCACTCGCACGGTATTGAAGCCGGCCGCCTTGATGAAATCGATGTCTTCCTTGGCGACATAAACGTCGCGGAATTCGCTCCAAAAGCGCGTCGCCTGTTCCGGCCCAACCAGTGTCTCGACAACGTCCGCGATCTCGGTTGGGCTAAGCGCATGTTTGAATTTGAACATGTAGCCTTCGGGGACCAGCCAATTGCCGAGATTGATCCCTTTGATGGCGAAATTTGCGCCGTTGCCGTCGACAAGGCGCGTGCCGTCGGCATGAATGAAATCGGCCGGCGCGGCGAGCGCGGACCCGTTGCCGAATCCATTGCCCAAGAACAAGGACATAAACAGAATCCCGGCCGACACCGGGACACAGAACGGGACACAGAGCCGGAGGACGCGAATACACATTTGCGGGGCCCTTTGACAATGTCCCTTCAAAACCAGTCTAAAGCCAGAATCATGCCAGAGGCTGCAATTCAATTATGCCTGATCCGATCCGAAAAGCGGTGACCGGTTTTGCGGATCATGCTTTAGAATCAAGGCATAGCGAATGGCGGGGGCGGCAATAGCCGCATCCCGCTCGCGATGGCGAGGTCACGTTTTCGATGTACGGCATGCCTATAGCCCAGGCGCTGGTCTTTCTTGCTGCCGTCATCGTTCTCCTTGCCGCAATCCAGTGGCGGCATTTTCATCCATTCGTTGCGCTTGTGGTCGTCGCCGCCGTCTTCGGCTTCATCGCCGGATTTCCGACGTCGATCCTCGGCCGGGTCTTCGGCACCGGCTTTTCCGATGCCGTCTATTCGCCGGGATTGGCCATCATCGGTGCCGCGCTGATCGCCGGCATCGCCGAAACCACGGCGGCTTCCGATCGGCTGTTTGCGTGGATCGAACAATTGCGAAGCCAAGTGCAATGGCTCGGCGGAAACGGCATTGCCGCGGTTTTGGGCCTGATCGCCGGCATCGGCGCTTCGCCGGCAACGGCTCTTGCGCTGTTGACGCCGCTCCTGCGCCCGATCGGCGGAAAAACCGCGCCGCAGCGCGAAGGCGCGACGCTCACGCTCGCACTTGCGATTTCGGCGAGCCACGGCTTGATTATCCTTACGCCGGTACCAATCGCGGCCGCAGCCATCATCGACGCCGACTGGATTCGCACAGCCCTGTTCGGCGTGCCGCTCGCCATTTTGACGGTCGCATTCGGCGCGGCGTTTTCGCGGTGGTCGTCGAGCACCGGAGCAGCTCCGGACACGTCGGCACAGCCCTACCCGCCGCCTCCCGCCGAGAAACGAGATGGCGGCTCAGCGCTCGTCCTCTGTCTTGCCACCCTGGTGCCGCTGGCGATGCTGATGTTTCAATCCATCGGCAACATTCCGAGCGAACCGCTCGGCGGCGGACCGACGCGGGAATTGATCCTCGGCATCGGCCGCCCGCTCATCCTCTTTCTCGCCGGCGTCGGCATCATGGCAATCGGCCAGCCGCGGCAGGGCTTTGGCCTGCTCACGGACACCCCATGGACGCAGCGGATCTTCGGCGACGTCGCCGGCCTCCTCCTGATCGTTTGCGCCGCCGGCGGCCTGCAGCGGCTCTGCCAGGAGACCGGAATGGCGACATTGCTCGCCGACCATGTGCTCGGCTGGCATTTCGGCGCCTTGAGCATCCTTATCCCGTTTTTGGTCGCGGCGGCGATGAAGACGTTTCAAGGCTCGTCGCTGGTTGCCGCCATCACCGCCGCTGGGATGGTGCAGCCTTTGATGACCGTGCTCGGGCTCGGCGGCACGAATGGCAGGGCGCTGGCCGCGCTCGCGATCGGCGTCGGCGCCATGACCATTTCTCATGTCAACGACGGTTATTTCTGGCTGGTCGCGGACCGAGCCGGACTTGCGCCGCTGCGCGGACTGAAAGCCTTCAGCTTCGGCACGCTGCTGCAGGGCCTACTCGCTGCGGCGGTCTTGCTCATCCTGTCGCTCCTGTTCGGCAACTTTTGAAACGATAATGTTCGATAAACCTGCTCCGGCAGCGCAGACGACTCCATCGCGCCGCGATCTGATGAAACTTGCGAGTGCAAGCGCGCTCGCCGCCGGCGCCGCAACGCCGGCCAGTGCCGACGCCGGACCCAACGCGCCACAAGGTTTTCCCGATGGATTCCTGTGGGGCGCGGCGACTTCGGCCTATCAGATCGAAGGTGCGTGGAACGAAGACGGCAAGGGCGAGTTCGATCTGGGACCGGTTCACGCACACGCCCGGCAAGATCGCCAATGGCGACACCGGCGATACAGCGCTCGATCATTACCACCGCTTCAAGAACGACGTGCAGTCGATCGGGGCGCTGGGCGCGAAGGCCTACCGCTTCTCGATCTCCTGGCCGCGGATTTTTCCGCAAGGCACCGGGGCGCCGAATGCCAAAGGCTTGGACTTTTACGACCGGCTCACCGACGAATTGCTTTTTAACGGCATCGCGCCGTTTGCCACCCTCTATCACTGGGACTTGCCGCAGGCGCTGCAGGATAGAGGCGGGTGGGAATCGCGCGACACCGCAAAAGCCTTTGCCGACTATGCCGGCTTTGTCGGCGAAAAGCTCAGCGACCGGATCGAGCGTTTTTTCACGATCAACGAATTCGCCACATTCGTCGATGGCGGCTATGGCGGCAGCTCGCTCGCGCCCGGGCTCGATCTGCCGCCGGCGCGCCTCAATCAAGTCCGCCACCACGCTTTGCTCGGCCACGGGCTTGCGGTCGAAGCGATCCGCGCTCGCGCCAGGCCGGGCGCCAGGATCGGATTGGCCGAAAACATCGCGGCCTGCGTGCCGGTGATCGCGACGCCAGAAAATATCGCCGCCGCCGAGCACGCGACGCGCGAACTCAATGCCGGCACTCTCACCGCTATCCTGGAGGGGCGCTATACCGAAGCCTTCCTGGCAACGGCCGGCGCCGACGCGGCAAAATTCACCGCCGCAGACATGAAGACGATCGCGGCTCCGCTCGATTTCGTCGGCATCAATATCTATTCGCCGCAATATGTGCGCGCGATCGCCGAGAAGCCGGGCTACGAGATCGTTCCATTCGCCAAATCCCATCCGCGGATGGCGTCGTCCTGGCAATATATCGGCCCCGAAGCGCTCTATTGGGCGCCGCGGCACCTTTACAAAATCTGGCAAGTGAACGAGATCTTCATCAGCGAAAACGGCTGCGGCACACTCGACGCGCCGGCGGCCGACGGCATCGTTTACGATGCCGACCGCATCATGTTCCTGCGCGGCTATCTGACGATGCTGCAACGCGCGACCGCCGAAGGCGTGCCGGTGCGCGGCTATTTTCTGTGGAGCCTGTTCGACAATTTCGAGTGGTCGGACGGCTACGGCACCCGCTTCGGCCTGATCCGTGTGGACTATGCGACGCTGCAACGGACGCCTAAGCTCAGCGCCTCGTATTATTCGGAAGTCATCCGCCGCAACGCCGTCGCGTGAGTGTCAAAGCCATGATGGCCGCCGTCTTCGGAACCTTGTTGCTCGCCTTCATCCTCGATCATGCGGGGCTTCGCCGCAGCGGGGCCGCCTGCCTCTTTCTCTCCTTGGCGTTATGCGTGGGGCTCTTCCTGTGGGAGATCTACAGCCCCGACTACGGCTTCCGCATGCCGTGGCTGCAATTGTGAGCCGGGTGCAGCCATGACCGCACCGCGAGCTGCGGCCGCCGCCGCCACACTTGATCGCCTGGTCCTCATCCTCATGCTGGCAGTTCTCGCCGCCATCCTCACGGCGGCGATGGTGATGCAATATGCATCCAACGAAATCCCCTGCCCGCTGTGCCTCCTTCAGCGCGTCGCCATGTTCGGGTGCTGCTTCGGGCTTATCGCGCAATTGCGTTCGACCCAATCGGAACGCGGCACCGGCATCGCATTGATCTTCGCCGTGCTGCTTCTCGTCATCTCGGTGCGGCAGACGCTCTTGGATCTCTTCCCGCGCCCCGGTCACGATTATGTCGGCAGCGCCGTCTTCGGCATTCACCTTCCGGTATGGTCTGTCCTCGTCGCGGTGGCATTGCTGCTCGGCTTCGCTATCCGGCTGACGCTGTTCGGCGGCGAACGCGATGCGGAGCGCAGCGCGCCTGGCGCGATCGTTCGGATCCTGGCTCTCTATGTGATTGCGATCTGCGCGATCAATTTCCTTTCGGTGATCGCGCAATGCGGCCTCGACCAGTGCCACACCTTCGGCTACAGGCTGCTAAAATAAAGCATCCTGCTCCGATTAAGCGTCGTCGAACATTTCGGATAGATACTCGCCGGGGGCGACCAAAGTGGGGTCATGCCTAACTGATGCGACCCGCTGAATGTCGCGCCCGGCGAACCATTCGTGGATTTGCCGCTATGCTGTGCGCCGAATGCGTTACGCAGCAATCATCACGGCGCTTTGACCCGGCGGATTCATTCAAACCTCCGTGCCATTCAAGTGACGACGAAATTCTGGACCTATGACTTAAATTGTCAAGCAATCTATACGCGATAAGCTTAGGAAAAGTCTTTCGCGCGATGCGGCCGCGGAACCGGAGAATTCATGCTTTCGCCGCCGGATCGCGGTGGATCGGATCGACCCACAACACGGTCTCCGGCTTTTCCACAGGCTCGATGTCGAGATTGACCGCGATCGCCTGCCCGTCGCTGCGCACCAGCACGCATTCCAACGGCTCGTCGGTCGAGGCATTGATTTCCTGATGCGGCACGTAAGGCGGAATGAAAATGAAATCGCCGGGATTGGCTTCCGCGGTGAATTGCAGATGCTCGCCCCAGCGCATGCGCGCCTTGCCGCGCACCACATAGATGATGCTCTCGAGATGGCCGTGGTGATGCGCGCCGGTCTTAGCGTTCGGCCTGATCGTCACCGTCCCGGCCCACAGCTTCTGCGCGCCGGCACGGACGAAGTTGATCGCGGCCTTGCGATCCATGCCCGGCGTCGACGGCACATTGGGATCGAGCTGATCGCCAGGGATGACGCGCACGCCGTCATGCTTCCAGCGATCTGCGGCGTCGTGCGAATGGCTATGGTCATAACATTCGGTCATCGCTGTTCGCTTATGACTTCCGATATGAGTTCTGATATCACATAGGCGCGGCTTCGCGGCGTCTCAAGCGTCCAGCGCAACGAATTTATAGCCGTCGCCCCAGCGCCGCACGCGCCCAGTCGAGGGCGCGGGAAAATGCGTCGCGCACATGATGGTCGGTTCCTCGCAGAAGCGGTCGAAGATCTGGCGCCGTGTTTGTTCCGCCTGCCGGGAATCGTAGTCGGACATCATGCCGTATTGCGGACATTTGCCTTGCAGCGGCGAATGGATCATGTCGCCGGTGATGAGGACGTCGTCGCCGCGTTTGCCGACCAGAACCGAGAAGTGGTCGATGGTGTGGCCGGGCGTCGGAATGAATTGAATCCGTTCGTTGAAGGCGAAATCGCTTTTCACGATCTGCGTGCGCTTGGCCTCGACGATCGGCAGCACCGAGTCGGTGATCCACGGCACGCTCGACGGGTTCTCTTTTTCCCGCTGCGTCCAGTGCGTCAGTTCGCGGTCGGACATGATGTATTTGGCCTTGGGAAAAGTCGGCACCCAACGGCCGTTCTCGAGCCGCGTGTTCCAGCCGACATGGTCGGTGTGCAGATGCGTGCACATCACATAGTCGATGTCGTTCACGGTGAGGCCCACGGCCGCAAGTCCCTTCTCGAAGCGGTCGCTGTCGAGCATGTCCCAGAACGGCCGCGTCGGGCGCGGCTTGTGATTGCCGACGCAGGCATCGACCAAAATATTATGGTGCGGCGTCTTGATGACGAAGCTTTGGATACAAAATACCAGCTTGTCGGCCAGATCGATAAAGACCGGCTTCAGCCAGGGGCGGTTTTCGTCGAGGACCTCCTTGGTGAGTTCCGGGAAAAATCCCATCGCGCCGAACCAGGCGCCCTGCTGCTCGATGATCGGATGAATGGTGATGTCGTTGAGCGCGATCGGCATTGTCATCGCAGCGGTTTCCTCGGCGGTTTTTTGGCTCGCGGATGTTAGCGGCAGCGCCCGCGCGCGCAAGTGCGGCGCGCAATAACCTAAGGCTTCGCCGCCGGCGCCACCTCGATGCCGCGCAGACCTTCACGCTTGATGAATTGCGCCACCAGGCCGCTGGCCTTGGCCTCCTCGACGAAGCTCGTCACAAAGGCCAAACGCCTTTCGTGCCCCTTGGGCACGAAAGCCGCCCATACCGTCGTCGCGAAAGCGTCATCCAAGACGTGAGAGCCGGGGACTTGCACCGCCAGCGCGAGCAGCGCCGGGCGGGGCGCGGCATAGGCATTGACCGTTCCGGCGCGCAACATATCGATGCCCGCCGCCTGGCTGTCGGCGCGCACCAATTTCGCCTGTTTGAGGATACGGCTTAGATTGAGATCGACCGCGTCGCCGCGCGGCACGCCGATGCTGATGCCGGGCCGATCGGCATCGGCGACATCGCGGATCGCGGAGCCGGCAGGCACCAGATAGGTGAAATCGCTCTGCATATAAGGCGGCGAAGCATCGGCCTCGGCGGTGCGTTCCGGTTCGATCACCAGAAACGTCGCATCCCACGCGTCGGTTTGCGCGCCGTCGAAAACCGCGCCGGGCCGCGGATATTCGACGACCGCTAGCGCGACGCCGATGCGTGCGGCAAGCGCGCGTGCGAGGTCTGACGCCATGCCGCGCATCTCGCCCGTCGCCGGATCCTTCATTGCCGACGCCCGGTTGCCGAGGCCGAGACCGACACGAATCTTTCCGGCTTGAACGAGATCGGCGACGCGGGGGTCGGAACTCTGCGCCAGCGCGGCCGTGGAGATGGGCGGCGCGAACGGAAGCCGCAGCGCCAGGACAACAACAATCACCGCCGCGCCGAACCATTGCCTCATCATTCCAACTGCCAATGAGCGCCAACCATCAACGAAGCCGCAAAAATACAGTCCAGCAAAAGTTCAATCCGGTATGTCCAGCGGTCTGACCGGAGCCAGGCGCGGTGGCGGCGGCTGTGGCGGAAATGCAGGGCTCGCGGGCACAGCCGGTACCTGCGGCGCGACAATGGCTGGTGCGGACGCTCTTGTCTCCGGCCTTGTTGCCGCTGCGCCCTTCGCGGACTCCTCCGCGCTCGGCGGCTCGATCTTCGGTGGCGCCGAAACAGCCGGAGCTTCCCGCTCCAAGGCGCGCTCGCCGCTGCGCGGCTCTTCGCTCTTGCTTTCGCCTTCGTGATGCACGTTACCAATCGAGACATTC
This sequence comes from uncultured Alphaproteobacteria bacterium, assembly GCA_963761185.1. Classification (GTDB taxonomy): domain Bacteria; phylum Pseudomonadota; class Alphaproteobacteria; order Rhizobiales; family Xanthobacteraceae; genus BOG-931. Next base: position 59,239 of record CAVXFY010000006.1, on the reverse strand, counting down.
GCCGAGGGCGGCGTAGTGCCCGGCTTGTCTGCGATCGGCAGACCCATATGACCGGCGGCAACGGCCAGGACTTCGCTGATCGCGCGCGCATGCAGCCGCGGCGACTTGTCGATATTGAGATGGCCGATATTGGGATCCGAGCTCACGTCGACATTGACCAGCGAGCCGCGGAAGCCGGGTCCCTTGCGCATATAGGCGTAATCGCGCTGCGTGAAATTGACGACACGGGAAATGTTCGCCGAGGCGGGAAAGGATTGCGTGCCGTCGAACGGAATCACCAGCGCCACCGGGACGCCTCTGTCGCCGAGATAGTCGGCCATTTCCATGACGGCGTCGGCGCCGAGCGAGTGACCGATCAGAATGATCGGGCCTTCTTTGCCGGCCTTGTAAGCGGCCGCGGCGCTGTCGGCGAGCGACTGCCATTCGGTGTGGCTGTGCGACGTCGCATAGACGCCGCGCCGGTTCAGCTCGTCGGCCAGCACGTCCATGCCGGTGGAAAAAATATCGGCGAGGCCGCGGAACAGATACACATGCGCGCGCGATTGCGCCGCCTCGGCTCCCGATGCGAAAGCCAAGAGCATCGCAAAGGACATCGCAAAAACCAGGAGAGCGACCGCGGCAAGCCGGCGTCTCATGTTGCGGTCAGCCCGTGCGGCGCGCGAGCGACAGCCAGAGGCCGCCGCCGACCAAGACGGCGCCCGACATCCGGCCGAGGAGTTTCGCCCGCTCAGGCCGTATGAACCAGGCGCGGCCCATGCTCGCCGCGATCATGCCGGAGGCGACGGCCCAGGCGGAATCGGACAAAGCCGCCAGCAGCGCCGTGGCGGTGCACATGACGGCGAGTTGCATCGCCGCCGGCAAATGCGGATCGACGAATTGCGGCAAGAACGCCGTGAAGAAGGCGATGGTCTTCGGGTTCGACAGCGCCACGACAAAACCGCGCGTGAAATTGACCCGGCCGCTCATCGCCACAGGTTTCTCTTCCCCGGCATGACGCCACGCCTGGACGCCGAGCCAGAGCAAATAGGCGGCGCCGACCCAGCGCAATATTTCGAATAGCCTTTCGGCATTCTGCAACACCCAGCCCAGGCCGAAGGCGATCGCCGTCAGCAGCACCGCGTTGCCGATCGAGGTTCCGGCGACCGTCACCAGCGCCGCGCGCACGCCCTGCCGCGCGCCGGTGGCAATGATCAAGGTGACGATCGGGCCCGGGACGACAATCAGAACGGCGGTAATAACCAGGAAAGCAGCGAACAGGTCCCAATTCATCGGTCGGCCTCTACCGGAGCGCCATCAGAATACGCGACATCGCCGGAACCCGCCATGTTAATAAAACGCGTCATGGCAATAACCCCCGTCGCACGCGACATTTGGGGCGCCTCATAAGCTCCGATTTGTCGCCCGCAGCCGCCGCGCCATGACGCGCATCATATTGAGCGCGAAATGCGGCGTGTTGCTGACCAGAAACAGGAACTGCTTCTCGGTCACGGGAACGAGCTTGACGTCGCTCGCCGCCACCGCCGTCGCGCTGCGCGGGGCGGCATCGACGAGGGCCATCTCGCCGAAAATGCTGTATTGCGGCAGCGTTTCCAGAACGCGATTGCCGAGGCAAATCTCGACCTCGCCGCTCTGGATGATGAACAATTCCTGCGCCGCGTCGCCTTCCTTGAAAATGACGTCGCCGGCCCTGTAGTCGCGCGCCGGAGCGCCCGCCCCCGCCAACAGCCTGAAATCGACCGGTGCTTCCGTCATCTCGGCGCCTCAAACGTTCGAACCCGTCAAAACCGCATAGCACGACACGGCAGCGGCTAAAATCCCGTTCCTTGACGTAAATCAATTCCAAATTCCGCCGCCCATGATGCAATGAGAATCAAAAGGGAGAAGGCGCGGTGATCGTCTGTTCGTGCAATGTCATCAGCCACAGCGACGTCGAGGCCGCGATCGCCGACGCGCCGCAAACCATGTCGCAAATCTACCGGAGCCTCGGTCACAAGACGCATTGCGGGCGATGCGTGCGGACGATCCGCGACATGATGCGAGAGGGCGGCAAGGACGGCTGCGGCGATCCGACAAGATAGGACAACAGTAAAATGGCGGCGATCTTAGAACACGATTGCGAGTTCATCAGAGTGGCCCGCAAGCTGAACATCGATCTCGGCGCCGCGGTCGATCCGCAGACCGAACTCGAATTCGCCGAAGCCTGCCGGTCCTGCGCGACCTGCGGCGCAAAGGACAAGTGTCACCAGGCGCTGGCCGGCTCCGTCTCTCCCTTGCGGGCATTGGAGCACGTCTGCCCCAATGTCGAGATTTTTGTCGATCTGCTGTGCCGGCAACCGGTCGATTAGAGCGCGCGGTTCCGTGACATCGCGCCGGCGTCTTTACTCCCCACCGTTCTCTTCGCCTTGCTCGCCTTGCTCGCCGTCCTCGGAGAGCCGCTCCACCGACGCCACTTTCTCGCCCTCGCCGGTCGAGAACACGATGACGCCCTGCGTCGAGCGGCCGGCGATGCGGATGCCGTCGACTGGGCAGCGGATCAATTGGCCACCGTCGGTGACCAGCATGATCTGATCGCTTTCCTCGACCGGGAACGAGGCGACCAGCTTACCGTTCTTCTCGGTGATCGACATGGCGACGATGCCTTTGCCGCCGCGGCCGGTGGTGCGGTATTCGAACGACGAGGTGCGCTTGCCGAAGCCCTTTTCGGAGACGGTGAGCACAAACTGCTCGGCGGCCGACAAGTCCGCATAGCGCGTCTGGCCGAGCTCGATGGAGCCCTCGGCCTCCTCGGCATCGGTCGCGCCGTTCTCCTCGGCTTCACCGCCCCGCCGCACCGCGTTGGCGCGCTTGAGGTAAGCCACGCGCTCATCGGCGCTGGCCTCGACATGGCGCAGGATCGACAGCGAGATCAGCTTGTCGCCGTCCGCGAGATTGATGCCGCGCACACCCATCGAGGTGCGGCCTTGGAACACGCGCACGTCATTGACGGCGAAACGGATGCATTGGCCGCCGGCCGAGGTCAGCAGAACGTCGTCGTCCTCCTTGCAGATCTGCACGTCGACGATGGCATCGCCCTCGTCGAGCTTCATGGCGATGATGCCGGAGCGGCGAACATCGGCGAAATCCGACAGCTTATTGCGCCGCACCGTGCCGCGCGTGCTTGCGAACATCACGTCGAGCTTGTCCCAGGTCTTCTCGTCTTCCGGCAGCGGCATGATGGTGGTGATGTTCTCGCCCTGCTCGAGGGGGAGGATATTGATCAGCGCCTTACCGCGCGCCTGCGGCGCGGCTAGCGGCAGCCGCCATACTTTTTCTTTATAGACCTGGCCGCGCGAGGAGAAGAACAGCACCGGCGTATGGGTGGAGGCGACGAACAGCCGCGTGACGAAATCCTCGTCGCGCGTCTGCATGCCGGCACGGCCCTTGCCGCCGCGCTTTTGCGCGCGATAGGTCGACAGCGGCACGCGCTTGACGTAGCCGGCGTGCGACACGGTGACGACCATCTCCTCGCGCTGGATCAGGTCCTCGTCCTCCATCTCGCCTTCCTGATCGATGATCACGGTGCGGCGGGGCGTGGCGAACTCGTTCTTGATGGCGGTAAGTTCATCCTTAAGGATCGTCTGGATGCGCGCACGCGAGCGCAAAATATCGAGATAATCGGCGATCTCTTTGGCAAGCTTGTCGAGCTCGGCCTTGATCTCGTCGCGGCCGAGCGCAGTAAGCCGTTGCAGCCGCAAATCGAGAATGGCTTTGGCCTGTTCCGCCGAAAGCCGCGTGGTGCCCGCTGCCGACATGGCGTGGCGCGGATCGTCGATCAGCGTCACCATGGTTTCGACGTCGCGCGCCGGCCAATCGCGATTTATCAATTGCTCGCGCGCCTCGTTGGCGTCCTTGGAGGCGCGGATCAGCCTGATCACTTCGTCGATATTGGCCACCGTGATCGCAAGCCCAACGAGAACATGGGCGCGATCGCGCGCCTTGCTGAGCAAGTGCTTGATGCGCCGATGAATCACTTCTTCGCGGAACGCGATGAAGGACCGCAGCAGATCCTTCAGGTTCATCACCAGCGGCCGGCCGCCCTCGAGCGCTACCATATTGGCGCCAAACGAGCTCTGCAGCGCCGTGAAGCGATAGAGCTGGTTGAGCACCACGTCTGGCACCGCATCGCGCCGCAATTCGATCACCACGCGGAAACCGTCGCGGTCGGATTCGTCGCGCAGCGCGCCGATTCCTTCCAGCTTCTTCTCGCGCACCAGCTCGCCGATGCGCTCGACCATGTGCGCTTTATTCACCTGGTAGGGAATTTCGGAAATGACGATCGCTTCCCGCTCGCCGCGCAGGGTCTCGAACTCGACCTTGCCGCGCATCGTGATGGAGCCGCGGCCGAGGTGATAAGCGGAGCGGATGCCCTGGCGGCCGAGAATGATGCCGCCGGTCGGGAAATCCGGGCCCGGCACGATGGCGATCAGATCTTCGATCGACATCGCCGGGTCGTCGGCCAGCGCAATGCAAGCGTCGATCACCTCGCCGAGATTGTGCGGCGGAATGTTGGTCGCCATGCCGACCGCGATGCCGCCGGCGCCGTTGACCAACAGATTGGGAAAGCGCGCCGGCAACACGGCAGGCTCGCGCTCGGTATTGTCGTAGTTGGGCTGGAAATCGACCGTCTCATTGTCGAGATCGTCCAGCAACGCCATCGAAACTCTGGTGAGGCGGGCTTCGGTGTAACGATAGGCCGCCGGCGGATCGCCGTCGACCGAACCGAAATTGCCCTGCCCGTCGATCAGCGGCAGGCGCATGGAGAAATCCTGCGCCATGCGCACCAGCGCGTCGTAGATCGACTGGTCGCCGTGCGGGTGATATTTGCCGATCACGTCGCCGACGACACGCGCCGACTTCACGTATTTCTTGTCGGGCGTGTAGCCGTTCTCGTGCATCGAATAGAGAATGCGCCGATGCACCGGCTTCAAGCCGTCGCGCGCATCCGGCAACGCACGCGCCACGATCACGCTCATGGCGTAATCGAGGTAACTGCGCTTCATCTCCTCCGTGATCGACACGGGGCGGATATCGGAGGGTCCGGCACTTTCTCCGCCCTCGCTGCCACCGGGCGGCGGGGCATTATCTTGGTCTGACAAGCCTAAGAATCCTGACTACGAATCTGGTGCGATTTTGATTCGGGTTTTGTACCCGATCAGGCGCGCCTTTGCCACCTTTATCGGTCTTTCGTACATAGGAATTTCTGTATTGTTTTCAACGTCTTATTGAGACAATTTGGAGCGCCCGAGCGGCACCCCTGCAACCCCTGCAAGACCGCGTCGCAAGATGCTGGCAGACTGGCGGCAAGCCCTCTCCGGCGGACCTGTTTCATGCTGCTCGATTACGCCGTTTCGGCGCTGCTGACGCTCTTCGTCGTGGTCGATCCGGTCGGACTTTGCCCGACTTTTCTGGTCGTGACCGATGGCTTGCCGCGCGCCGCCCGGCGCGGCGTCGCCTGGCGCGCAAGCAGCACCGCCGGAGCGATCCTCGCCGGCACGACTCTGATCGGCAATTGGCTCCTCGGCACGCTCGGCATCTCGCTGTCGGCGTTCCGCATCGCCGGCGGGCTTTTGCTGTTCTCGATCGCGTCGGAGATGGTGCTCGGCGTGCGGCTGCGCCGCGAAAGCGAGACCGCCGAGGAAGCGATCGAGGAGCGCGTGCGCAATATCGCCACCGTGCCGCTGGCGATCCCTTTGATGGCGGGACCTGGCGCCATCACCGCCAGCGTGCTCTTGGCGGGACGGGCCGGTTCCGATCCGACGCTGCTTGCGGTTCTGATCGCTGTCGTGGCGTTGATCGCCTTGGCCTGCTGGGCCGCCTTCGTCTTTGCCGAGCGCATCAGCGGACTCCTCGGCATGACCGGCAATATCGTGCTGTCGCGCTTGCTCGGCGTTCTCTTGGCGGCGCTCGCCGTGCAATATGTGGTCGACGGCATCCGTGCCGTTCTTGGCGCTTGAATAACGCCTATCTGATCCCGAGCACCGCAAGCGCTTGCGGATAGTTGACCATGCTGGTCACGGCATCTTCGCCGACCGCGCGCCACGTATAAACATAGAACGCCGTCTGCGGGTGTTCGCGGACGAGCCGCAACAGATCGTCCTTCAATTCGCTCGCCAGTCCCGCGTCGGTCTTGCACAGCGGGTTGCCCTTGATGTCGCAATTGGTCTCGGACAGATAGACATGGCTCTCGCCGTGCGCCGCCATGTTTTCCGTCAGCGACAGCGCGTTGCGTTCATAGCCGCCGTATGAATTCAGCCCCAAGAGATCGAGACTGCCGATATTGACCCTCGCCCAATCGTCGGCGTAGTTGCCGCCGCCTTCGTAAGATACCGTTCCGTGAAAATAGGCGCGCACGTCGGCGGCCAAAGCGACCATCTCGTTCGCCCAGCGCGAAAATGAAATGCCGGACAGCCGCGCCTCCTGCTCGTTGCCGACACTGAATTGATCAATGCCGTTCAACTGCGCCCACTTCGCCTGCTGCAGGACTTGCGCGCGGTATTGCGGCAGCTGGGCGGCATCGAGCATGCCCCACTCGCCGCCGCTGATGACGTAGAAGCCGCGCTGTTTGGCAAAACGCGCCAGCCCCTCGGCCTGAACATCGTTGAAGCCGTTATAGACGATGCGCAGGCAACGGACCCCTCCCGCCATCAGCCGCTGGAAATCCTGCGCCACCTGCCCGCCGGGCGAAAGATCGTGCACATAGCCGTCGTGGCCGTAATTAAAGCACAGGCCCTTCGACGCGGTCGCGGAACCGGTGCCGACAGCGAGCAAGGCCGCCGTCACGACAGCCGGAAAAATCCATCGCCGCACAGGCGTCGTCATCGCACACCCATTCCAGACTTTCGCGGCCCGCCTCTCCGGTGCAACTCAAACTGACAAATAACACCTCCAAACCTCATCCGCCGCCTCGCCCGGCTGCGGCGTTTTGCGCGAGGTTAAATTCGCCGCAGGCAAGCGGTAAGCATTCGTTAACCATACGAGGCCAGACTTGAGCAAATACACGCAATTGGAGTTCCCCAATGGCTGTTTCCGGCGTTGCCGCGAGCCCGCAAACGCAGCAGATCGCGCCGCAGCCTCCGGCGCATCATCGGCGCGGCGGTGGTCAGGCCCCTTCGATCAGCGACGTCGGCGCGCAAAGCTCGAGCGCCGCTCCCACCACCCGCTCGAATGGCCCTGTCGGCGGCAAGGTGGACATATCGGCCTAGAGCAAAAGATCATGCTCAAGTGCAAAATCTAGGTCACGGACACTTATTTGGTGCGCATGAATCACAGCGATACACGCCCGGCCCGGATCACGGTGCGCGAAGCCGAGCCGCACGACGTTCCGGCCCTGATGCGGCTCAAGCGGCTCTTGGCGCAGAGCGAGGATTCGCTTCACGCCGTGCGCGCCACGGAACCCGATTGGCTGCGTGACGGATTTGGACCGAATGCCGGCTTCACCGCCTTCGTCGCCGAATGTGCCGATAGCGCCGCCAGCGATCGTGTAATCGGAATGGCGACGTGCGGCCGGCGCGTCGTCACCGGATGGGACGGGCCGGTGATTTTCCTGCAAGACCTTTATGTCGACGCCGCCTATCGGGGCCAGGGCATCGCGCGCGCGCTGATGGCCCGCGTCGCCGCGCTCGCCCGCGATCTGGGCAGCCCGATCATCGAACTCACGGTGCGCGCCGACAATCCGGCGCAGCAATTCTATTTGAGCACAGGCTTTCAACCGTTGCCGGAATGTCTCACTTTCGTGCTCTCGGGAGCGGCTCTGGCCAAGCTCGCCGACAGCGACGAGCAAAATCTTGCGCTTACCGGCTGATACCTTGGGTATTTAATCCAAGCGCGGCTGCCAGATCATCAGCGCAAAAACGCAGGCCATCCCGATCAGGATCGGGACGGCGAGCGCGCACCAGGCGCGGAACAGCCGCCGGTAGGATTGCCGCAGCGGTTGCGAATCCAACGCCGCCTCGCGGGCGAGATTGCGGATGCGGATCTCGAGGCGAAACGCCAGGACCCAACCTACAACGATCGCCGCATAGAATACGAGCGACACCAGGATCCAGAATTCGCCGAGCGGCTGCAGGCCGATCGCTGTCGCCAGCGGAAATCCGCTGACCGGCTGCAGCAGAAGCGCCGGGATCATCGCGGCCTTCTCGACGGTGACGACGAATTGCGCGGTCAGCGCCACGACCGACGTATTGCCGGAGCGGTGCGCGAGCAGCATGAACAGCGCAAGGCAGAACCAGGCGCCGAACGTCACCGCGGCCCCGAGCACGTGGACGAATTTGATGGCGAAGATGATGTCGATCATCGCTATGCCAGCGCGAACCGCTCGCCCCCGCGAAAGCGGGAACCCAGACTTTGCGCTCCGAACACCGTAACTGGATTCCCGCGTGCGCGGGAATGAGCGGGTGAACGCACCCGCCCATCGCGGGAGGACGGCGCGGTGTCGGTCGCTAGAACGGAATCTCGTCGTCCATGTCGCCGCCGCGCATCGACCCAGCGCCGGCTGCGGCCGCGACTTTGCGCGTCGGGCCGGGCGAGCCGAAATCGCCGCCGGCCTCGTCCATACCGCCACCGCCGCTGCCGCCCGCACCGCCAGCGCGATCGAGCAGCGTCAACTCGCCGCGAAAGCCCTGCAGCACGACCTCGGTGGAATAACGATCCTGGCCGGATTGGTCCTGCCATTTGCGCGTCTGCAGCGCGCCTTCGAGGTAAACCTTCGAGCCCTTCTTGAGATATTGCTCGGCGATCCGGCACAGGTTTTCATTGAAGATGACGACGCGGTGCCACTCGGTCTTTTCCTTGCGCTCGCCGGTCGTCTTGTCGCGCCAGGATTCCGAGGTGGCGAGCCGCAGATTCGCGATCGGCCGCCCGTCCTGGGTGCGACGGATTTCGGGATCGGCGCCGAGGTTGCCGATCAGGATCACCTTGTTGACGCTTCCCGCCATGATCTACTCCGCTGACTTAATTTTCCGCGTTGCCGCGATCCAAACTGTTTTTGCAAGATCGCCCACGTCAGCGATCCGACTTGCTTCCGCGCCAATCCGCCGCCGCGATCCGGATACGATCCGCACGGCGCAGCGAGTCAGCAGCCTCCATCCGGCTTGCGACACTAGTGCCGGACCGTCCCCCTGCAAGGACGATCGGTGGATCGCGCGGGTTATCCACACGCGTACCGCCGCCGGCCGTTGTCGCGCGGTTCTGTTCTCATTTTGTTCTAAGGCGGTTCAACGACAAAAGCAAGAGGCGACGCGGAAGCCGCGGCGGCGCGACACCGCAAAAGCCCATGAATGGCGGCAGGAACGGCGGGACTTCGGCACAGGAGTCCGCCGCGGCGCGCGACGCCGCCCACAGTGCCGCTCGGAATCCGCCAGGTTGTTGTTTTTTTGCACTATCCAGGCGCTTTCGGAAGCATTGTATTACCCCGGACGCGGCCACTGCAGGGTTTTGGGTATGAAGCGTCTTGGTTTGGGTTTGCTGACGTCGGCTTTGGCGGCAGCGGCATTCGCGCCGCTCGCCCATGCGGCCGACTTGCCCGCGCCTGTGGCGCCGGCGCCCGCCCCGGTCTATCGCCCCGCGCTCTACGATTGGACCGGGATCTATATCGGCGGCAATGTCGGCGTCGGACTCATCAATAACAGCTACAGCCAGGCGCCTGGCGCAGCCCTGTTCGCGCTGACCAACAATTTCAGCCAGAGCACCACGGGCCTGGTCGGCGGCGCCCAGGTCGGCGCCAATTACGAATTCGCGCCATGGGTCGTCGGCGTCGAGGGTTCCTGGACCTCGACATCGCTCGGCTCCAGCAAGAACGCGACTGTCCTACCCGCCGCGACCGAGCTCCTGAATACGAATCCGCGATGGCTTGCCTCGGCCACCGGACGCTTCGGCTACGCCGCCGATGCCGCCTTGTTTTACGTCAAGGGCGGCGGCGCGTGGATGAACGCGGAATATACCGAGGTTGCCGGCGGCACGCAGGTGCTCACGAATACCCAGACCGGTTTCACCGCGGGCGCCGGATTTGAATATGGCTTTGTCGAAGGCTGGTCCGGCAAGATCGAATACAATTTCTACGGCTTCGGCAGCCAGAACCAGAATTTTGTGTTTACGCCGATCTCGATCAAATCCAACATTCAGACTGTGACCGTCGGCATCAATTACCGCTTCAATTGGGCTGGAGGCAGACCCTACTAAGGCCTGCCGTGTATCGAGTATCTATAACCGCGTATCCGATTGAAGCGCACTCCAAGGGCCGGCCGAATGCCGGCCCTTGTCGTTTGTGTAAGGCCCTTTGTGCGCGCTTTCCGGGGCTCGAGGAATTCCGGGCATAAGCCGTTCCGGCTGTCACGCCCGCCCTGGCAAAGCCCTGCCGTTCTCACTATGTTCGGCAACTGAAGTCAAAGAGCCAAAAGCCAGAAGGTGGTCCCAGCGCCGGCGTTGCGCGCGGCGAAACGGGGCCTTTTTCGGTATGAACGACAGCGCCAAAAACGCCAAAAATCCAAGCGGCAATCCAAGCCGCCGCGATCGTCACGTGATCTCCATCCGCGGCGCGCGCGAGCACAATCTCAAGGACGTCGATCTCGATATTCCGCGCGACCAGCTCGTGGTCTTCACCGGCCTGTCCGGCTCCGGCAAATCGTCGCTCGCCTTCGACACCATCTATGCCGAGGGCCAGCGCCGCTATGTCGAAAGCCTCTCGGCCTATGCGCGCCAATTCCTGGAAATGATGCAGAAGCCGGACGTCGACCAGATCGACGGCCTGTCGCCTGCCATTTCCATCGAGCAGAAGACGACGTCACGCAACCCGCGCTCGACCGTCGGCACCGTCACCGAGATCTACGACTATATGCGGCTGCTTTGGGCGCGCGTCGGCGTGCCCTATTCGCCGGCCACGGGGCTGCCGATCGAAAGCCAGACCATCTCGCAGATGGTCGACCGCATCCTGGCACTCCCCGAGGGCACGCGGATTTATCTGTTGGCGCCGGTGGTGCGCGGCCGCAAGGGCGAGTACCGCAAGGAACTCGCCGAATTCATGAAGCGCGGCTATCAGCGCGTCAAAATCGACGGCGCGTTTTACGAGATCGCCGAAGCGCCGACGCTCGACAAGAAATTCACCCACGATATCGACGTCGTGGTCGACCGCCTCGTGGTGCGGCCGGATATCGCGGCGCGGCTCGCGGACTCGCTCGAACAGGCGCTGAAACTCGCCGAAGGCATGGCCGTCGCCGAACTCGCGGACCCCCTCCCCAACCCTCCCCCGCAAGCGGGGGAGGGAGTCGCGCGCAGCGCGGCGGGAGGGGGCAAGTCTTCCAGCGAGAACAAGTCGAATACCGATAAAAAAGTCGCCAAGATTCACGACAAGAGCGGACCCGAGCGCCTCATCTTCTCTGAAAAATTTGCCTGCCCCGTCTCCGGCTTCACCATTCCGGAAATCGAGCCGCGGCTGTTCTCGTTCAACAATCCGTTCGGCGCCTGCCCGAAATGCGGCGGGCTCGGCGTCGAGCAGCACATCGACGCCGACCTCGTCATTCCCGACAAGGAGCGCACCTTGCGCAAAGGCGCCATCGCGCCCTGGGCCAAGTCGAGTTCGCCCTATTATGTTCAAACGCTGCAGGCGCTCGGTAAGCACTACAAGTTCACGCTCGACACCAAATGGAAGGACCTGGCGAAGAAGACGCAGGAGGCCATCCTCTACGGCTCCGGCGACGACGAGATCCGCTTTTCCTATGACGACGGCACCCGCGCCTACGACACCAAGCGCGCCTTCGAAGGCGTCGTCACCAATCTCGAGCGCCGCTACAAGGAAACCGACAGCGACTGGGCGCGCGAGGAAATCGCCCGCTATTTCACCGACGTGCCCTGCGACGCCTGCAAGGGTTTTCGCCTCAAGCCCGAAGCGCTCTGTGTGAAAATCGCCGGCCGGCATATCGGCGAAGTCTCCGACCTGTCGGTGAAGAAGGCGGCGACCTGGTTCAACGACCTGCCGGGCAAGCTCACCGCCAAGCAGAACGAAATCGCCGTGCGCGTGCTCAAGGAAATCCGCGAGCGCTTGCGCTTCCTGGTCGATGTCGGGCTTGAATATCTCACGCTCGCCCGCGCCTCCGGCACTCTGTCCGGCGGCGAGAGCCAGCGCATCCGGCTCGCCTCGCAGATCGGCTCCGGCCTCACCGGCGTGCTCTATGTGCTCGACGAGCCCTCGATCGGCCTCCATCAGCGCGACAATGCGCGGCTTCTGGAAACGCTGCGCCGGCTGCGCGATATCGGCAACAGCGTCATCGTCGTCGAGCACGACGAGGACGCCATCCGCACCGCCGACTACGTGCTCGACATGGGTCCCGGCGCCGGTATCCATGGCGGCCATGTCGTCGCCCAGGGCGGCATCGACGACCTGATCGCGGCGGAGGATTCCTGGACCGGCAAATATCTCTCCGGCGAGCTTGTCGTGCCGATCCCGGAGCGGCGGCCGAAGAATCCGAGCCGCATGCTGAAGATCATCGGCGCGCGCGGCAACAATCTGAAAAACGTCTCCGCCGAAATCCCGTTGGGTCTCTTCACCTGCGTGACCGGCGTGTCCGGCGGCGGCAAGTCGACCTTGCTCATCGACACGCTGTACAAGGCCATCGCGCGGCGGCTGAACGGCGCTAACGAGGCCCCCGCCCCGTTCGACCGCATCGAAGGCCTCGAACATCTCGATAAGGTGATCGACATCGACCAGTCGCCGATCGGCCGCACGCCGCGCTCGAATCCGGCGACCTATACCGGCGCGTTTACGCCCATTCGCGAGTGGTTTTCCGGGCTGCCCAAGTCAAAGGCACGCGGCTACGAGCCCGGCCGCTTCTCGTTCAACGTCAAAGGCGGCCGCTGCGAGGCCTGCCAGGGCGACGGCGTCATCAAGATCGAGATGCACTTTTTGCCGGACGTCTATGTCACATGCGACGTCTGCAAGGGCAAGCGCTACAACCGCGAAACCTTGGAAGTCCTGTTCAAGAACAAATCCATCGCCGACGTGCTCGACATGACGGTCGAGGAAGCGCTCAATTTCTTCAAGGCGGTGCCGCGCGTGCGCGAGCCGCTGAAGCTGTTGCACCGCGTCGGCCTCGACTACATCCATGTCGGCCAGCAGGCGACGACGCTCTCAGGCGGCGAGGCGCAGCGCGTCAAGCTCGCCAAGGAACTGTCAAAACGCGCGACCGGCCGCACGCTCTACATTTTGGATGAACCCACCACCGGGCTGCATTTCCACGACGTAGCAAAACTCCTCGAAGTGCTGCACGAACTGGTCGAGAGCGGCAACACCATCGTCGTCATCGAGCACAACCTCGAAGTGATCAAGACGGCAGACTGGGTCATTGACCTCGGCCCCGAAGGCGGCGACGGCGGCGGCGAAATCGTCGCGGCGGGCACGCCGGAGGATATTGTGCGGGAGAAGCGGAGTTATACGGGGGCGTTTTTGAAGCCGGTGCTGGCAAGGCGTGGGGCCGTGAGCAAGAAGAAGCGGGTTGAAGCGGCGGAGTGAGACTCCCTTCTCCCCGCCTGCGGGGGAGACGGTAGCGAGAGGCGTTTCCGCGGCGAGCCGGATGAGGGGACGCATGAGCGAAACCTTGCGTCGCGTGCAAGCGCTCGCGAGAAGCGGCGAGGTCGAAGTTTCACGACACGGCTTACAAGAACTGGCTGCGGATGATATTCTGCTCGCAGACGCCGTCGCCGGCGTTGCTCAAGGGTTAGCCGTCGAGGACTATCCGGATTTCCACAAGGGGCCGTTGGTTTTGGCCTTGCAACGCGACGGCGCCGAACGGCCAATTCACGTTCCCTGGGGCATAGGGCGCGGGACGGCAACCCCAGCGGTATTGATCACCTCGTATCGACCCGATCCCCTTCTCTGGTCCGAGGATTTTACGAGGCGACGCAAATGAGACCTAAGCGAAAAGCCACCGAACTGATCCACGAAGGCAAGTACGCCGCTGAAGTCGTGATCGAGCTTCATTACAGCGAGGAAAGCTGGTCGCCTACGATGTCACTTGACGATGCGCGCAAACTGGAAGCGTAAGGCTTGCGCTGAGGCGTGGCGACATTGTCGAGGCTGCAAAGTATGGTCGCATATTTGAGTTGACGCCAGTAGCGGCGGAATAAGGCTCAGTACACTGGTGCGGGAGAAGTTGAAGTTATACCAGGGCGTTCTTGAAGCCAGTGCTGGCGCGGCGGGGTGCGGCGAGCAAGAAGAAGCGGGTTGAGGCGGCGGAGTAATTAGCCTTCGACACAATCGTGTTATGAAGTGATTACCTTAAAAGAGTCGTGACGTGCCACTCCTTGCATTTTGGGAATCAAACCCGGACGAAATTGGCAAGTCCTTGGCGAGCACCTGATCAAATATTACGAAAGCCCGCGCGGCTATCAGCGCGGCTTCTGCAGCGAGTGCGGCTCGCCGATTATCAATCGCGCCGGGCCGAACTGGCAGGCGCCTGCCGCGTTTCCCGATACCTCCCTCCAATACGGCATCGCCTTGGCGCTGCTCGACGACCCGCAGGCGCGGCCGGAATGTCACGTCTTCGTCGGCAGCAAGGCGCCGTGGTTCGAGATCACCGACGATCTGCCCTGCCATGCGGAATATCCGCCGCCGGGCTGAGGTGAGTGTCGGCTGAGGCGAGTGCGGCCCCCGCATCTCGCTTCGCTCTGCGCGTCACCTATCGCGACCTGTGACTTACGGCACAGCGAGAATGCGTCGACTGTGATCTTTGAATTTCAGGCACGTCATCCGATGCCTTTTCGCGGCGATGGGTGAGTGCTATCGTTCTCAACCTGAGATCGAGAACCTATTGCTGCTGCGAGGGCGTGATGTCTGTCGCAAGCAATCTTGGCGGCCTCGAAGCGTCCCATCTCGGCGCGTCTGACCTCGCGGCGTCCTTTAGCGCGGACGCCGCTGACGGCTATCGCCAGATTTTTCTCAAAACACCGGCTCGCGTCAACGCGCCTGCGACGGCGCCGCGCCGCAAGATCGGCCGGCATCGCACATCTCACAGAGGAGGAGAGCTATGTCCATCGACGTAAAAGTCTACGACAACGGCGATCACACCTGTCTGGTCTGGCTGCCGACGGACGGCAAGGCCATTGCCAATTGCCGCGGCTTCACGATTCACCGCTCGCTGAAGGCGAACGCCAATGCAGCGGCGCAAGACAGCTATCTGCACGGTTTTGTCGGATTTTCCGACACCGACAAGCTCGATCCGAACGCGACGTGGAAATTTCCGGTGCAGCGTTACATGTGGTGGGACTACGGCGTCGCGCCCGGCAACATCGTGCAATATTCGGTCGTGCCGGTCGTGGGGCCGGACAAGGATCACCTGACGCTTTCGCCGGACGCCAGCGCCATGACCCCGCCGATGACGATCACCGGCCAGGCCTCGGCGCATATTTCCGCCTACTTCAACAAGGGCATCGTTTCGGCGCAGTGGGTGTCGCGCGATCTCGCGGCGCTGGGCAAGAAGCCCAATCTCAACACCCTGATCACGACCGTGAACAACCCGCTGCGCAATGCGCTCAGCGGGCTGTTGCGTCCGCAATTGCTGGACCTGCTCGACGAGGTCAAGAACAGCAATGGCGAGATTTATGCGGCGCTCTACGAGCTCAACGATCCGGAATTGATCGCCAAGCTCGTTGCGCTTGGGCAGAAATGCCACCTCATTCTCGCCAACGGCGCCTTCAAGCCGCCGACCAATGACGAGAATGCAAAGGTGCGCGCGCAGTTGCACGGCAAGGTGGACTTGCACAATCGCCTGGTGTCCAGCGGTCATTTTGCCCACAACAAATTCGTCGTTGCCTGCGACTCGGTGGGCAATCCGCAACGCGTGCTGTCGGGCAGCACCAACTGGACGTCGACCGGATTATGCACCCAGGCCAATAACAGCATCATCGTCAACGATGCCGGCCTCGGCGCTCACTTCATCAAGGAGTGGAATCTTCTCAAGGCCGCCGGCAACAGCTACCCCTCTTCCCTGATGCAGGCGAACTCGAAGTCGCAATCGTTTGCCGTCGACGGCGGCACGATCACGCAGTGGTTCGCGCCAACCGACAAGGGCGAGGATCTCGACTATGCGCGCCAACTGATCAACGGCGCCCAGCAAGGCATCCTGTTCCTGTTCTTCAATCCGGGCGTGTTCGAGCCCGACGACAAGCCGGAAATGTGGACGCTCTTGCAAAACATTCTGGTCCGGCACCAGCAAGGCACGCCGAATTACAATCCAAATCTCTACATCCACGGCGTGGTGAATCAGGAGATCGCCGGCCTGACCACCGAGGACACCAGAACCCCGAAAAAGCACGCCGGCCACAATCCGACGACCAGCCCTGTCACCCTCTATGACGGCGGCAAAACACCGCCACTGCACGTCTCCTATGAATTCGATGGTGCCCAAGGCGATCAAAGACGCGTTCCACGACTGGAACGCCGAAGTCATGAATCAGGGCGTCCACGTTCACAGCAAGGTCATCGTCATCGATCCGTTCGGCAAAAAGCCGATCGTCATGACCGGATCGCACAATCTGGGGCACAAGGCCTCGACCGCGAACGACGACAATCTGATGATCGTCGAGGGCAATGCGCCGCTGGCGGCAGCCTATGCCATCAACATCATCGCCATCTACCAGACCTACCGCTGGAACACCTATGTCGACGCGCACGCAAAGGACCCGAAGGTCTGGCATGGGCTCATCGACGACCCGACCTGGCAGAGCGGCTATCTCGACCCCGCCAAGCCCGGCTTCGCCGAGATCAAGTTCTGGCTCGGCGAAGGAGCCTCGGCCCCGGCGGCCGCAGGCCAGCCGGTCGCGGCGCCTGCCGCCGGCGGCACGCAGGTGCGCGCCGCAACCGCAACGGGACGCGCCCAGCACAAGAGGACGCCCAAGAAAGCCGCCGCAAGATCGTCGGCGAGAAAGCCCGCAGGAAAACCGGCCAGGAAGCCGAGGAAAAAAGCGGCCGCGGCGAGGACGAAGCCCGCGCGAACGCATCGGGCGACGGCAAAGCGCAAGCCGGCCAAAAGACGGCATGCGGCTTAGTTGAGCCTTGGCCGCAGCGCCTTTGCCGGCCTTTGCGCCGCGCTTCCTATCACGGTTGAGCGCCGCGGCCGATTTTGCTTGGCTGCACTCACAATTCAGCCTCTCCCCGCACGCGGGGAGAGGTGCTATGCCGAAGCCGTTACCGGTCGAGGTCATGAGCTTAGGCAAGACAGCCAAAAAACCCGTCGTCGGCGTAATCGGCAGCGCGCATCTGGTCGACGGCAAATTTCGGGCGCAGCGGGTCGGCGAGCGCAATCTGCGCGCGGTCGCCGAGACCGCGGGGGCGCTGCCGCTGATCTTCGCCGGCTCGCCCGAGATCACCGATATCGGCGCGCTGCTCGATACCGTCGACGGCATCCTCCTCACCGGCGCGCGGGCGAACGTGCATCCGCGCCGCTTCGGGCACAAAGAGCACCCGAGCAGCGAGCCCTATGACGAGCCGCGCGACGCACTGGCGCTTGAGCTTGTCAAAACCTGCGTCGACCGCGGCGTGCCGCTGTTCGGCATCTGCCGCGGCTTTCAGGAAATGAACGTCGCCTATGGCGGCTCGCTGCATCCGGAAATCCGCGAACTGCCCGGCCGCATGAACCACCGCGCGCCGCGGCTGCCGAACGGCGAATTCCATCCCGACGTCGCCGTCGTCTTCGCCGACCGCCACGACGTGCGGCTGACGCAGGGCGGCGTGTTCGCAAAGCTTCTCGGCGCCGAGGCCATCCGGGTCAATTCGCTGCACGGCCAGGGCATCCTCGAACCGGGCAAACGCATCGTCGTCGAGGGCATAGCCGAGGACGGCACGATCGAGGCCATCCGCGTCGAAGGCGCCCCGGGCTTTGCGCTCGGCGTGCAATGGCATGCCGAGCACGACGCCAGCAGCAATCCGATCAATCGCACATTGTTCGAAGCCTTCGGCAAAGCGCTGCGAGAGTATCAGCGAGAGCGGTGATTGTGCCTCGATCGCGCCCGCCCGGCAGATTTGCCCATTGATTGCACGCCTGCCATTTTGCCTGAGAGGAATTTGAACTTAAGGACGATCGCAAAGCGGTCGCCGCCGGAGGCGGTGCGCTTCGCGCATCCTTGACTTCAAATTCCTCTCAGGCACCATTTGGGCATGCAATCAATGGTGACTTGACGCTGCCACCAGCGCCAATTCCTCGCTAGCCGGTGGCGCCGCGTCCGTTAATCGCCTCCCACACCCGCCGCGGCGTCGCCGGCATGTCGATGTGCCGCGCGCCGTTCTTGTGATGGAGCGCGTCGACCATGGCGTTGATCACGGCAGGCGGCGCGCCGACCGCACCCGCCTCGCCGGCGCCCTTGACGCCGAACGGATTGGACGTCGACGGCACATTGTGGGTCGCGAAATCGAACAGCGGAATGTCCTCCGCGCGCGGCATGGCGTAGTCCATGAACGAGCCGGACAAGAGCTGGCCCGTATCCGGATCGTAGACCGCGTGTTCGAGCAGCGCCTGGCCGATGCCCTGCACCACGCCGCCATGCACCTGGCCTTCGAGCAGCAGCGGATTGATGGTGCGGCCGAAATCGTCGACGATGGTGTAGCGTTCGATGCCGACGGCGCCGGTTAAGGGATCGATCTCGACCTCGACGATGTGGCAGCCGTTGGGAAAGGTCTGCGCCGGCGGCACGCGCTGATGCGTGGTGTCGAGGCCGGGCGTCCATGCCCGGCGGCAGTTTTTTCGGATCGTTCGCCGCTTTCGCCACGTCGAATACATCGAGACGAAGGTCGGTGCCGGGCACGCCGAACACGCCGTCCTCGAAAGTGATATCCGCCGGCGCGACTTCGAGCATATGCGCGGCGAGCTCCTTGCCCTTGCCGATGATGATGCGGCCCGCTTCGTAGAGCGCCGTGCCGCCGACCGCGATGGCGCGCGAGCCGCCGGTGAGCCCCGAGGGCGTGCGGTCGGTGTCGCCCATGATGACGTCGATGCGGTCGGCATCGATGCCGAGCTGGTCGGAGACGAGCTGCTTGTAGGCGGTGTGCAGGCCGGTGCCGTATTCCTGATTGCCCATCACCAGTTCGACGCGATCGTCCTTGAACTCGATCGAGGCGGTTTCGGGAAAGCCGCCGCCGCAGCGCTCGGTATAGGTCGCCATGCCGATGCCGCGCAGCATGCCTTTGCGCTCGCTCTCGCGCGCGCCGCTTCTTGAACGACGACCACTCCGCCGCTGCCATGCAACGATCCATCACCTTCTCGAACTCGCCGGAATCGAGCACCAGCTTGGTCGGCGACGTGTAAGGCATCGCCGACGGCGGCACGAAATTGATGCGGCGGATCCTGTCGGGATTTAAGCCGGTTTCGCGCGCCGCGGCGTCGACCAGACGCTCGAGCAGATAGGCGGCTTCCGGCCGGCCGGCGCCGCGATAGGCGCAAACCGGCACCGTGTTGGTGGCAGACGCCTTTGACATTGACGTGGATGGCGCCGAACGCATAGAGGCCGGAGACGAGATCGGTCGAGCGCGTCGGCACGAAACAGCCGAACGGCGAGAGATAGGCGCCGATATTGGCGACGACCGAGACGCGCAGGCCGAGAAAGCGGCCCCTCAAGTCGAGCGCGAGCTCGGCATGGGTGTGGTGATCGCGGCCCTGATTGTCGGAGACGAAACCTTCGGAGCGGTCCTCCTGCCATTTCACCGGCGCGCTTGAGCTTGCGGCTCGCCCAGACCGACCAGCGCATGCTCGGGATAGACGAACGCCTTCATGCCGAAGCCGCCGCCGACATTGCGCGTGATCACGCGCAGCTTGTCCTTGCCGATCTTGAGCACCATGTCGGCGAGCGGATCGCGGACGAAATGCGGGCCTTGCGTTGCCGCTATAGAGCGTCGAGCGGTCGCTTGCCGTGTCATATTCGGCGAGCGCGTTGCGCGGCTCCATGGAATTGGCGACGACGCGATTGTTGACGAGGTCGAGTGTGACGACGCGCGCGGCCTTGGCGAAAGCCGCGTCGGTCGCCGCCGCATCGCCCATGTCGTTGTCCCAATCGAAAACCAGATTGCCGGGAATGTGGTCGAAGAGCTTTGGCGCGCCGGGCGCGATCGCGTCCTTGGCATCGGTGACCGCCGGCAATTGCTCGTAGTCGATCTCGATCGCCTCGGCGGCATCGCGCGCGGCGGCAAGCGTTTCGGCGACGACGAGCGCCACCGGCTGCCCGACATGGCGCACCTTGCCGACAGCGAGCACCGGACGCGGCGTGTCTTGCCGCGGCGTGCCGTCGCGATTGTTCAGCGGGATGACGCAAGGCAGGTTCCCGACGCCGTCCTTCTGCAAGTCCTCGCCGGTCGCGACCAAGAACACGCCCGGCATGCGCCGCGCGGCCGTCGCGTCGATGCGTTTGATATTGGCATGCGCCATCTGGGCGCGCAGCACAAAGGCCTGCGCCGTGTCCGGCACGACGACGTCGTCGGTATAGACGCCCCGGCCGGTGATCAGCCGCAAATCCTCAACGCGCCGTACCGGCTGACCGATCCCGAATTTCATGCTGCATCCCCGCTGTCGAATAGACGTCCAATCGACCGAGTAGATTATTTATGCACGCCCCTGGACATTGCCACCGCCGCACGGCGGAGCAGCGAGCTGGCCGCGAGCGAGCTGGATGACGCGCAGGCGCTCTGCGCCCGACCCAGTCTTGCCGCACCGATAAGGCTTGCGCAACCTGTGCGCGCTTGGCAGCTTGGCGGCGAAAGAGCGCGTCCACGCGCCGTCGCAGTCCCCCCGCCGGAACTGCGAACATGGAGAGGGAGCCGGGAATGTCCAATCGCCAAATCGCGATCGTTTTTGCTGCTGCGTGTCTTTTCGCATGCGCCGCCACGTCCGCCATTGTGCCGGCGCAGGCCGACGACGCCATCGCGGGGAAAGCGCAGATCTGCGGCACCTGCCACGGCGCCAACGGCACGCCGATCTCCGCCACTTTCCCGATCATCTGGGGCCAGCAGCAGAATTACCTCTATAAGGAATTGCACGACTTCCACAGCGGCGATCGCAAGAACCCGGTTATGGCGCCGCTGCTGCAAACCTTGTCGCTCGACGAGTTGCGCGCCATGGCGGTCTATTTCTCGGGCAAGACCTGGCCGGCCAAACAGGTCGCCAGCACGGCGGCGGCCGCGCCCGCTCCGCCTCCCGAAGCCATCGCCGCCAAGATCCAGATGTGTAAAGCCTGCCACCAGGCGAATTTCGAGGGCGGCGCGCCGGCGCCGCGCCTCGCCGGCTTGAGCTACGAATACCTCGCCTCGGCCATGCGCGCCTTCGCCAACGGCCAGCGCACCAACAATCTCGACATGCCGGGCTTCATGAAGGCGCTGTCGGAAAGCGACCGCGACGCGATGGCGCATTATCTCGCCGGGTTGTGACGCCGCGGCGCCGACGAATTCTTAATGATGCTGGTGTAAGGACGCGGTATCCGCGTCTTGTGCGCTGCGATTAAGGATGCCCGCGCATGCCTCTTCTGTCCGCTATTGCCGCCAATTGGCAGAAAGCCCTCCCGGTCCTCGGTCTGATCGGAGCCGCAATCTGGATCGCGCTGTTCCGCGACGATCCAACCAGCGAGCGCGCGCTGTTCACCGCTCTGCTCGTGATCTACATGTTCCACCAGATCGAGGAGCATTTGTGGCCCGGCGGCTTCCGCCAGTTCACCAACGCCAGTATCTTTCACAGCGGCAATGACGATTGGCCGGTCGACATTCCCGGCGTCGCGCTGGTCAATATCGGCTATGTCTGGCTGCCGGTCGGCCTTGCCGCGCTCTATCCCGACGCGCTGCGCTGGCTCGGCCTCGGCTGGGTCGGACTGACGCTGATCAACGGCCTCATCCACATCGTCACCACGATCCGGCTGCACGCCTACAATCCGGGGCTCGTCACCGGCATCGTGCTGTTCGTACCGTTCACGATCTACGTACTGGCGCTGGAGGCAGCGCGCGGCATGCTCTCAGGCGCCGAAATCGGCCTGATCGTAGTCGGCGGCATCGTGCTGCACATCCCCATCGCGGCTTTGTTCGTGGTGCCCTATCTGCGGCGGCGCCGGATGGCTTCGGCGTAAGACCCGGATACTCGGATCTACAGCATGATGCGGAAAAGTGGAAACCGGTTTTTCGAAAACATCGAGCTCTAACGTTCAGTCAGCTTGAACTCGATACGCCGATTGCGGCGATAGGCGTCCTCGTTATTTCCCGGATCAATCGGCTGAAACTCGCCGAATCCGGCGGCAACCAGCCGCTGCGGCGGCACGCCTTTGCTGACGAGATATTGCACGACCGAGATGGCGCGCGCCGCCGAGAGATCCCAGTTCGATTTGAAGACCCCGGTGACCGGCCGGATGTCGGTGTGGCCGTCAACGCGCAGAACCCAGCCAAGATCGGCCGGAATGGTCTTTTCGAGGTCCAGCAGCACTGCCGCGAGCTTGTCGAGTTCGACGCGGCCGTCCGGCTTCAAGTCGGAGCGGCCGCTGTCGAAGAATACCTCGGACTGAAAGACGAAGCGATCGCCCACCACGCGGATATCCGGGCGGTCGCCGAGGATATCGCGAAGCTTGCCGAAAAAATCCGAGCGGTAACGGTTGAGCTCGTTGACCTTTTCGGCAAGTGCAAGATTAAGCTGCTGGCCGAGGTCGGTGATGCGGGTCTGTGCGTCGGCATTCTTCTTTTCGGCGGCGTCGAGTGTCTGCGCAAGCGCGGTGAGCTGATTACGCAGCGCAACGATCTGCTGGTTCAGAGCGTCGACCTGCGCAAGCGCATCTGCCGAGATCTTCTTCTCGCTTGCGATCTGCTTGCCGAGCTCTGTGACCTGTCCCTGCGCGTTGGCGGAGGTCTTTTTCTCACTCTCGATCTGACCGCCGAGCTCGGTGGCTTTGGCCTGCGCAGTGGCGGAGGTTTTTTTCTCAGCCGCGAGCTGCCCCGTAATATCGGTGAGTTGGTCCTGAACCGCTTTCGCGGCGGCTTGCGCCGTTTCGGCTGCAGATTGCGCGCGGTCGCGCTCGCTTTCGGTTGCCGTCAGATTGGTCTGCAGCTGAACGAGCTGATCCTTGAGCTTGGAATTATCCGTCTTCTCCATCGACAGCAGTTGGCCGAGATAGGCAATCTGCGCGTTGAGATGCGACAGCGCGCTGTTCTTGCTGGCGACGTCCCGCTGCAGATAAAACTGCATCACGACAAACACCGTCAGGAGAAAGATGATACTGAGGATCAGCGTCGACAGTGCATCGACAAAGCCCGGCCAGTAGTTCAGGCCGCCGCCGCGGCGGTGCATGCGGGCGAGAGCCATCACGCCCCCGCTTGTTTTGCTTTGTCGTCCAGCATGGCTTGGAGCAGCTTCTTGACCTCGCTCTGCTGCTCGGCCTGGCCATCGACCCATTGGCGGATCGTTTGCTGCTCCTCACGCATGTGATGCACCAGAAGCTGGATCGATTCCGCGAGATCGGCCATCGCGCTGGCGGCCGCTTTGCCGGAGCCGACCTGATCGACGGTCCGGCGCAAGCGATCGAGCGCCGTATTGACTTGACCGGCGAGGTTGCCGTTGACCGAAGGTTCGGCGATGTCGTCGTTTACGGTGGTCGAGAGCCAGTCCTCAAGCTCGGTATAAAACCTGTTCTGCGCCTGACTCGATTGCAGATCGAGGAAACCCAGCACCAATGAGCCGGCAAGGCCGAACAGCGACGACGAGAATGAGATGCCCATGCCGGACAGCGGTGCGGCGAGACCGGAGCGCAGCGAGTCGAACATGTGGATCGCATCTTCGGTCGGCTTGAGGTCCTGAATAACGCCGCCGACCGCGCTCACCGTTTCAATCAGTCCCCAAAAGGTGCCGAGCAGGCCAAGGAACACGAGCAGGCCGGTGATGTAACGCGAAATGTCGCGGGCTTCGTCCAGGCGTGTTGCGATCGAGTCGAGAATCCCGCGCATCAGTTGCGCCGACAACGTCGTGGGGCCGGCGCGGGCGCCGAGGATGGTCGCCATCGGCGCGAGCAAGACCGGAGCGCGATCGTCCGCGGCGCGGGGCTGACGGAGCCGGAAATTGTTGACCCACGCGATCTCGGGATAAAGCCGCAGCACCTGACGCAGAGAAAGCGTGATCCCGATAATTTCAACAAGAATGATCAATCCGTTCAAGCCAGGATTGGCCATGAAGGCCACGACGATCTGTTGACGTAGAAAGCCGCCGACTATTCCAACCAGGACGATAAAGACGAGCATCCGGATCAGGAAAATGCGAGGCGACGATAACTTCAGGGGGTCGATCTTCTTGCCCATGCGTTCCGCTTTATTTGCCGCCAACTGGGTTCATGACATGAGCATAGTAATCGGACGAAGCCCTGCGCCGGAAGGTCGGAACAGTCGCAGGCGAATTCGGCTTGGAATAAAGGCGGGTACGACCGGCGATGCCGCGGCAGTTCCGGCAGCGACACAATCCCGCCCTGTTTTCCCGGCGAAGCCCGGCGTCATTGCACCTGTATCCCCGCCTTCTTGATCACATCGGTCCAGCGCGCGAGATCGGCCGAAAGCACGGTGCCAAATCTTGTCGGCTCATCGGCGACCGGCTTCATGCCCTGTTTGTCGAATAATTCCGCGACGTCTTGCGCCGCGACAATCTTGGCGACTTCGTCGCGCAGCTTCTTGGCGACGGCGGGCGGCGTATCGGGCGGCGCCAAAAGCCCGAAATAATTCGAGACGACGTAGTCCTTGAAGCCGAATTCGGCCATGGTCGGCACGTCGGGCAAAGCCTGAGCGCGCTGCGCGCTCGTCACCGCAAGGCCCGAGACATTGCCGGCCTTCACCTGGCCGACCTGCACCGGCATGGCGTCGAACATCGCATCGACCCGGCCGCCAAGGAGATCGTTGAGCGCCTCGGCCGCGCCCTTATACGGCACGTTGACGATGCTGATGCCTGCAGAAATGCGCAACAACTCCGCCGCGAGCGACAGCGAGCTGCCGGTGCCGCCGCCCGAACCGAAGGTCAGCTTGCCGGGATTCTTCTTGCCGTATTCGAGCAGTTCGTTGACGTTCTTGAAACCCAGCGCCTTGCGCCCGACCAGGATGAACGGGCCTTCCGACACTTCGGTCACCGGCGTCATTTTGCGGATGTCGAACGGATAATCTTTCTGCGCCGGCTGCGTCACGGTCACCGCCGCCGAAATCATGAACAGGGTGTGGCCGTCAGGCGCAGCCGTCGTCAGCTCGCGATAGGCCGGCTCGAAGGCGCCGCCCGGCTTGTTCTCGACATAGACATTGGTGTTCAGGCTTTGCGTCAGCCGCTGCGCGATCAGCCGCGCGGTGACATCGGTCGCGCCGCCCGGCGCCAGCCCGACGATGATGCGGATCGGCTTATCGGAAAAATCCTGCGCCGCGGCAGGTTGAATTTGGAGTGCGGCAAGCGTCGGCACGATCAGCGCCAGCGCATATCGCACCGCGCGCGACTGGTATTCCATCATTTCCTCCCCGGCTCGCAACGGCCGTTTTGTTGCGCGGCATGTTGCTATGTTTCACGGGGGATTGCCACTCCTGCTGGCCTACTGCGCCGCGCCCGTTACGGCGGCGCGCCACGGAGCATTTTGAGCCGCAGGTCGAGCGTGCGGCGGCGGTGGCCGCGCGCGAGTTGCTCGCAGGCGTCGGGATTGCGCTTCTCGATGGCGCGCAGCAGACCGCGGCAATGCGCCACCACCTCTTTGTCGCGGCCCGGCAGGCTGATGGTCGTGGTGCGCTGATTGCGGATTTTCTCCTGAATGGTTTTGAGCAGATCGTGGAGAAAATCGTTGTGCGCCGCTTTGAACACCGCGAGCTGAAACTCGTTGGCGAAGTGGCGCAGGCTGTCGAGGTTGCCGGCGCCGAGCGCGCCATCCATGTCTTCGAGAATCGCGCGCAAATTGGCGAAATCGAGCGCGCCGGCGTTCTCGGCCGCGAGCCGCGCCGCCATGCCTTCGAGCGCCTCGCGCGTATAATAGATTTCAAGCACCTGCTTTTCCGACAGCACTCTGACGGTGAGCGCGTTGCCGGGGCTGACGACGACAAAATCCTCGGCCTGCAGCTTGCGCAGCGCCTCGCGCACCGGCGTCTTGCTGACGCCGAGATGCTTGGCCAGTTCGTCGGCGCGCAGCCGCGTGCCCGGCGACAACACGTTGGAGAGGATGGCTTCGCGCAACACCGCGTGCGCAATTTCGGCCGCCGTTCCGGCATTGGCGAAACGGTCGACGATCGCGCCGAAGCCGTCGATGGCGGCCCCCGCGCTCTGTTTGCTGGGCAAGCCTTGATGCATGGTCATCGGTAGAGAAGCCTGAACGGTGAACTGGACCAAACCACTTCCGGACCAAGGTATAGCATGGCGCCGGGCGATGCCGGCAATGCGACTTACGCGAGCAATCCGACCAGGTGGGA
This sequence comes from uncultured Alphaproteobacteria bacterium, assembly GCA_963761185.1. Lineage (GTDB taxonomy): Bacteria > Pseudomonadota > Alphaproteobacteria > Rhizobiales > Xanthobacteraceae > BOG-931. The sequence goes on along the minus strand of CAVXFY010000006.1, from coordinate 32,799 downwards.
TATGTCCCGCAATGACACGAGATTGCGCGATAATTCGACGATTTCATCGCAGCGCCCCGCTGGCCAGCGGCGCTCCAATTCGCGGCGAAAGCGCGCAGCGTGGTCGGCTCGCGTGAACGGGTCCGACGGGCTGCCCTTCGCGGCGGCAACGAAGGCGGTGTGGGTCGCGCCCGATTTGAGCTTCAGCACGATGCGGGCGGGCACCGAATTCGGCTGTAGTCGCCTTTTCGACCTCGGGATCGACCTCGCAGCGCACCCGCTCTTCGATCGCCTTCACCGCCGCATTGTCGATACTGTCCTCATAGTCGCGGACGCTGAGTGCGAAGCCGTCCTTGGCTTTCGGCGCGAGGAAGGCGGCCAGCGCCACGCTATGCGGCAGGCTCATTTGCGCCGCCTGCACGTCGACCGGGCGCGGAATCGTGAGCCGGCCGAGAATGACGGAGGGAATCCCGACATAAAGGTCCGCGATGATGTCGGGGCTGATGCTCTCTTTGCGGCACAAGGCGACAACGCCTTCGACAGCGGCCTGCACGCGCGCGCTGCAAGCGTGGCCCTTCACCGTAACGCCAAGGAGCAGGTAATCTCGGCCGAGCGCGCCGGTAATGATGTCGGGATCGAAGGCATCGGCATAGGCGCGGGCAAAACCGTTTGCGCCTTCCAGAATGTCGGTGGGCCCGAAAAAACCCTTGGCGACGAGGAGCGCCGCGGCAACGCCATTCTCGGCGGCACGCGCGGCGTGGATGCGCTTCACCGTCGAGCCCGATTGATAGAACTGCGTCAGGCCGCCGGAAAACGACGCCACCATGCCGATGCTCTCGGCGATGCGACGCGCGGCGTCAGGCTGCTTGCCGAACAGAAGCCGCGACGCCGTGACGGCGGCGCCGAAGCCGCCGCAGGTCGCCGTGCTTTGAAAGCCGCGGCGGAAATGCGTCGGCTGGATCGACAGGCCGATACGGATCATCGCCTCATAGCCGGCCGCCACGGCCGCAAGCACATCCGCGCCCGAGGCGTTGCCGCCAACCGCAAGCGCTGCCGAGAACACGATCGAGCCGGGATGCAGCATCGAACCGACATGGGTGTCGTCGGCGTCGATGCTGCCGGCATAGGTCGTGTTGAGAAACGCCGAGCCGACGGGATCGATGCCGTTTGCATCGAACAGGATCGGCGCCGTGCCTTGTCGGCCAAGCGCGCTCAGGTAATCGCGCGCCCAGCCGCTCCACGCCATGTCGGCGCCGATCGAGGCGACGCGGAGATAATCGAGAAATAGGTCGCCGAGCGCATCGACAATCGGCGCCGGCAGGTCGTCGCCGCGCAATGACGCGGCGAAGTCCGCAAGCGCGCGGGTCGGCGATTGTGTCGGCGAATGGGCCTCCGCCGCGCCCGCTTCCACTCCGGCTATACTCATGCTGACCTTGTCGACTTCGGCAAAACGATACGGCATACCACGTTACGCGCTTCGGCAAGAAACAGCCATCGCGGCAAAAGTCCCAAGGAACACCGCGCTAAGAAACACCGCGCTCATGAACATTCTCGTCCTCGAAGGCGACGGCATCGGCCCGGAGATTTCGGCAGCGACGGTGCGCGTCCTGACGCGCGCCAATGAGCTGTTCGGCCTTGGCATGGAGTTCTCGTCGATGCCGATCGGCTTCGCCGCAATGGAGAAGGCGAAGACACCATTCCCGAAGGAGACGCTCGAAGCCGCCAAGCGCGCCGACGGCACGGTGCTGGGGCCGGTCTCGCACAACGATTATCCCCCCGTGGCGCAAGGCGGCATCAATCCGTCAGGTGCGCTACGCATCGGGCTCGACCTCTACGCCAATATCCGCCCTGCCCGCACCCGCCCGGGTTTTGCGCCGCCCTGCGGCAAGCCGCTCGATCTCGTGATCGTGCGCGAGAACACGGAAGGCTTCTATTCGGACCGCTCGATGTTTCTCGGGCCGGGCGAAATGATGCCGACGCCCGATCTCGCTTTGTCGTTCCGCAAGATCACGCGGCTTGGCTCGACCCGCATCGTCGAGGCAGCCTTCGCGCTCGCCCGCCGCGAGGGCCGCAAGAAAGTCACCGCCGTGCACAAGGCCAATGTGCTGCGCGTCTCCGACGGGCTGTTTCTCGAATGTGCGCGCCAAGTCGCTGGCAGATATCCCGACATCGCCTATGAGGAAAAAATCGTCGATGCCATGGCGGCGCTCGTGGTACGTGACGCGAGCCAATTCGACGTCGTGGTCACCACAAACATGTTCGGCGACATTCTGTCCGATCAGGCCTCCGAATTGTCCGGCAGCCTCGGGCTTGCGGCATCGCTGAATGCCGGCGATCAATACGGCGTGGCGCAAGCACAACACGGCTCGGCGCCCGATATCGCAGGCAAGGATGTGGCCGATCCGTCGTCCTTAATCGGCTCGGCGGCGATGCTGCTCGGCTGGCTCGGCCAGAAACACGGCAAGGACAATTACGGGCGCGCAGGTGCGGCGATCGAAAAGGCGCTCGACGACACCATCGCGCTCCCTGCCGAGCGCACCCGCGATCTCGGCGGCAAACTCGGCACCAAGGCGTTTACAGATGCGGTGATCGGGCGATTGAAATAGTGCCGATCTTAACTCCGTCATCCTGAGGTGCGAGCGGAGTGAGCATCGAAGGATGCCGGCTGAGGCGCCGGGGGCCGTCGCCCTTCGAGGGCCGCTGCGCGGCCACCTCAAAGTGACGGTACCAAGTTTCTACTGCGCCCCCTTGAGCACATCCGACAGCTTCGCGTATTTCGCGTAATCGTTCGCCACCACCTGGCGGAATTCGGCGGGCGGCATCGCCACGATCTCGGAACCGTCCTTGGCCAGGACGTCTTTGACGCTCGGATCGGCCATCGCCGTCTTCACGGCACCCGCGAGCCTGTCGACGACGGCCGGATTAATGCCGTGCGGCGCAAACATACCGACCCACGACACCGCTTCGTAGCCGGGCACGCCGGCCTCGTTGAATGTCGGCACGTCGGGCTGCGCCGGCGAGCGCTCGCGTCCGCCATTGGCAAGCGCGCGCACCGTGCCGGCACGAACCTGCGACAGAAGGCCCGCCATGAATCCCCACATGGCGTTCACCTGGCCGGCGACGATGGCCTGCAGCGCGGCGCCGGTGCCCTGGAACGGCACATGCACGATATCGAGCCCGGTCATCTTCTTGAAAATCTCGCCGGCGAGATGGTTCGGCCCGCCGACGCCGGAGGAGCCGTAAGTGAGTTGCCCCGGCTGCGCGCGCAGGAGCGCCATAAATTCGGCAAGAGTGTTCGCCTTCACCGAGGGGTGCACGACCAACAGCACCGTATTGCGCGTGAGCAGCGACACCGGCACTAGATCCTTGAGCGGATCGTAATTCATCGACACGCCGCTATGCGGCGCGATGACGATGGAGGATTCCGTCGTCACCAGCAGAGTTTCGCCGTCGGGATCGGCCTTGGCCACATAGCCGGTGCCGATGCGCCCGGCAGCGCCGGAACGGTTCTCGATCACGAAGGGCTCCCCGAGCAGGCCTTGCAACGGCGCAGCGAGCAGCCGCGAATTCAAGTCGGCACCGCCGCCCGGCGGAAACGGCACGACGATGTGCACCGGCCGGTCGGGCCAGTCGGCGCGCGCCCGCCGCGGTAGCAGCGCCGCGCCGGCGACACTCCCCAATGCAGCACCCAGAAATCGGCGGCGCGTGTTCATTGCGCTTTCCCAAGCCGTGACATGTTCAAGCCGTAGCACGCGCCTTGCGGGCCGTGTGTGCAGTAACCTCCTGCAGGAATTTCAGCAGGTGATTGGCGCAGACGTCCGGCGCGGCGGCGGCGATGTGATAGCAGTCGCCCGGCAGCACCACCACACGCGCATCGGGAATTCTTCGCGCATAGGCTTCCACCGCCACGACCGATTGCAGTCCGCTTTCCTGCGTCGTCACGATCAGCGTCGGACAGGCAATGCGCGGAAGGTTCTGCTCGAGCTCCATGTCGATGCGCGCCGACGATGCGCCGTAGGCTGCGCGCAGATTGGTCTTGCCCATCAATTCATCGGTCCACCACGCGATCTGCGCCTCCGACGCGCCGGAGCCGAGCCGCGCCCGCTGCGTCGACGCCGCCCAGCCGCGCACACCGAGATCGCGGATCTTGTCGGCATTGCCGGTGCCGCTGCCGCGCACCGGCGAGCCTAACAGCGACAGCGAGTGCAGACGATCCGAATGGTCGATGGCATATTGCATCACGACCGAGCCGCCATATTTGGCGCCGACCAGGTGACACTTGGCAATGTTCAAGGCATCGAGGAAACGGCCGAGATCGGAGGCCAGTTCGTCCACCTGCCAGCGGTAGCCGGGTGGCTCGGGCGATGCGCCGAAGCCCGGCATGTCCGGGCGCACCACGCGATACTTGCCGGCAAGGTGCGGCACGAAGCAGGTCCAGGCGTGCGAGGACTTCGGCATTGCCGTGCACCATCACCACGGTCTGCGGCGAGGTCCAGGGCGGCGCGAAGCAATGGTCCTCGTAAGCCATCGCGACGCCGGGGCGAATTTCTACGTTGTTCATTTTTCGGGATGGCCTCCCTTGTATCGCGTCGATGCGGCGTCCTGTTAAAACTTGTCCTAGCAGGCGCACTTGAGTGGAGGCAATCGATACCCTCCGCCGTCCTTGCCGAGCATAGCCGTTCGAAGAAACGGCGTTGCTTCGCTCGCCTACGCCCGGCAATCCATGCTGAAGTTCTGCTTCCGGATCGCACCATGCCCAACCTCGACATCATCGACGCCCACCATCACATCTGGCGCAAGGCCGATCAGCCGTGGCTGAGCGGGCCCACGGTGCCGCGCATCTTCGGACCCTATGACGCGATCCGGCGCGACTATTTGATCGGCGAATATCTCGACGACATCAAAGAGAACGGCGTCGTCGCCTCGGTCTATGTCCAGACCAATTGGGCGCCGTCGCGCGCTGTCGCGGAAGTCGCCTGGGTGCAATCGGTCGCCGACGCGCACGGCTTTCCCCACGCCATCGTCGGCTTTGCCGATCTCGCCATGGACGATGTCGCGGCAACGCTCGATGCCATGCGGCCTTACCCGCGGCTCAAGGGCATCCGCCAGCAGGTGCATTGGCACGAAAATCCCAATTATCGTTTTGCGCCGCGTCCCGACGTCATCGCCGACGCGAACTGGCGGCGCGGCCTGGCGCAGCTTGCGCGGCGAAAGCTCCTGTTCGAGCTTCAGGTCTTCACCTCGCAAATGGCGGCCGGCGCCGAACTCGCGCGCGCGTTTCCGCAGACGACTTTCGTGCTCGACCACGCCGGCATGCTCGAAGACACAAGCGACACCGGCCGCGCGGCCTGGCGCGCCGGTATGCGCAGGCTCGCGGATTGTCAAAATGTATTCGTGAAACTCTCGGCGCTCGGCACCTTCGTGCATCGCGCAACGCTCGCCGATATCCAGCCGATCGTCAGCGACACGGTCACGCTGTTCGGCGCCGAGCGGTGCCTGTGGGGCTCGAACTTCCCGATCGAGAAGATCTGGACCGATTACGCGACCGTGGCGAGCAATATCCGCCATGCGGTTTCGTATCTGCCCATCGCCGAGCAGCGGCACATTTTGTCCGAAACCGCACGCCGTCTGTACGGTTTGTGACTTACAGGCCGGTTGGCTTGGCTTCATCCCTCCCCCGTAAAAACGGGGGAGGGATGCTTGCCGGAAATTTACGTTTTTGCCGCACTCTTGTCGGAGCGTCTTGTCACCTTGGCACGGTGGACTTGCGGGACCGGCAGCATGCGCCCATCCGTCACTTCGGCACTCCTCCTGGCATTGTTGCCGGCTTGCGCATTGACCGCAGCGCACGCCGAGACGCCAGGCGCCCCCGCGCCGGAATTCACCCAGTCGATCCCCGCGCCGAATACGAACGCCGCCGCACCGCCCGCCGCGCCGGCGCCAAATCCTGCACCCGCCAATACCGTCGACCTGGTGTGCCAGCGCATCGAATCGGCGGCGCTCGTCAACGGCCTGCCGCTTGAATTTCTCACCCGGCTGATCTGGCAGGAGAGCCGGTTCGACGAGCACGCCATCAGCCGCGCCGGCGCGCAAGGCATCGCGCAATTCATGCCGAAGACCGCGCAATGGGTCTGGCTCGGCGATCCGTTCGACGCGTCGGAGGCAATCGGCAAATCGGCGGCGCTGCTGCGCGACTTGCGCGCGCAATTCGGCAATCTGGGTCTCGCCGCGGCCGCCTATAATGCCGGGCCAAAACGTGTCAGCGATTGGCTTGAGCGGCGTCGCGCGCTGCCGCGCGAGACTCTCGCTTATGTACGGATCGTCACCGGCCACGACGCCGACGAATGGACGGCGGCCGTCCCCGCACCTATTCCCGCCGGCAAGCCGATCAATCTGGCCTTGCCCGAGGCGGTGCCGTGCCACGAGATCGTGAAACTCTTCGCCGGGCATCGCGGCATGATCGCAGCCCTGCCGAACCTGCATGCGCCGGTCAAAACCGCAACGGCCGCCCTTGCCCCGCCTGCGCCGCCAGCTTGGGGCGTGCAACTCATCGGCGGCCCGTCCCAGACCACAGCGCTCGCCTCGTCCTATCAGATGCAAAAAACCTATCGCACGGTGCTTGGCGCGCGCCAGCCGATGGTGCTTCGCACCCCCGTCGGCGCCGGCGGCTCCTGGTATCGCGTGCGCGTCGGCGCTGACAACCGCAACGATGCCGAACGCCTGTGCTCGAGCCTGCGCGCCGTCGGCGGCTCTTGCCTGGTTCAGCCGAATTGAAAAATCGGGTAGGCTGCGATGATGCCTTCAGCAGTCCGCGACAATCAGGCCCTGTCCCGCTTCGAGCTCGACGTCAACGGCGTGACGGCATTTGCCAATTACAAGCTCGGCGACGGCATCGTTGCGATCAACCATACCGAGACGCCGGTGGAGGCGCGCGGCCAAGGCATCGCGTCGAAGCTCGTCGCCGGCGCGCTCGACATCGTGCGTGCGCGCGGGCTCAAGGTGATACCGCGCTGCGCCTTCGTGCGCGCCTATGTCGCCAAGCATCCGGAAGTCGGCGATCTCGTAGCCTCGTGATAAGCGCCGCGCCGTTCACAGCTTCATCATCGGCCGCTTGCCCTTGGCCGCTTGTTCGCTCGACACTTTGACCAAGGCTTCGCCGTCGAGCACCACCTCGCCGCCGACCGAACAGATGCACGACAGCCGCACGCGGGATTTCTCCGGCAGAAGCTCCTGCACCGTGACCGTGACCACAACTGTATCGCCGATCTTCACCGGCGCGCGAAAGTTCAGCGTTTGCGAAATATAGATCGCGCCGGGGCCCGGCAGGCGCGTGCCGAGCACGGCGGAAATCAGGCTCGCGGTATAGAGGCCATGCGCGAGCGCTTGCCGAACGAGGTGCGCGCGGCGAAGTGCTCGGACAGGTGGATCGGATTGCGATCGCCGGTGAGCTGCGCGAAGCCGACGACGTCGGAGGAGGACACCGTCTTCTCGAGGGTCTCGGCCATGCCGACCGAGAGATCCTCGAAGAACAGCGTGCGCAGCGGCGGCAGATTCATGCCGCGGGATCTTTCTTTGAGCGTGTCAGCTTATTGCTTCGGCGGCGGCGGCACCGCGACAGCGGCCGGCGTGCCACCGCCCGGCCCGCGCGGATCGTTGTGATTGGACATGCACTTCTTCATGAAAGTATTGCGTGCCGCGCCGACAAGCTTTTGGTCGTCGGCCCCGAATTTGCATGTCGCCAATTTGTCTTTGGCGCTCACCGCAAACGACGGCGCGCTCGGCAACAGCGCCGCAATCAGCATAGCGGAAATGAAGACGTATCGACGCATTACTCGTCCCCTGAACTCGTGACTGCCCCGGCAGGAGCTTACCATCGAACCACGCCGGCAAGGAACGGCTTAAGCCTTTTGCCACAGTGGAACCCAAAAACCGCGTTCACGTATGCCGTTAAGGTCCCGAAATGACGTGTCAAAATCGAGGAAAACGGCGCTATAAGGCGGCATGAGCACCCCTCCCCCGGCGGCCCCCGCCAAAATCAGTTCCGTTCTGGCCCGCATCAAGCCGGGCCTCACCGGCACGACCGAAATCACGGTCGAGCATGAACATACCGCGCCCTTTGTCGGCTCGGGACGGATCGAGGTCCTGGCGACGCCGGTGATGATCAATCTGTTCGAGGCGGCGGCGCTGGCGGCAGTCGAGCACCTTTTGCCGCCAGGCCATCAAAGCCTCGGCATCCATCTCGACATCAGCCACACCGCGGCGACGCCGGTCGGCTTGAGGGTGACGGCCACCGCCGAGGTGGTTCATGTCGAGGGCCGCACGGTAACGTTCAACGTCGCAGCCCGCGACGAGTTCGAACAGATCGGCGGCGGCACGCATCAGCGTGTCGTTGTCAGCGTCGAGCGATTCGACGAACGGGTGCAGCGCAAGGTGCGTGGCGAGAGGTAACCGTCAGCGCCGGTGCATGCCGGCCTCAGCGGCGGCCGGCAAACTTTCCGATCGCGAACAGCACGACGGCGCCGACAGCTGCGGCAATCGCATGCGTGGTGTGGATGTGGGTCGAGCCGTCGGCATAGCCCGGCATGAAGGTCGGCAGCGAACCAGCCTGCGTCGTGTAATACATCACCGCGGCAATGGCGCAAATAATGGCCAGAAGATAAGCGATCATTTTCATTGCAGTTTGTCCTCACCAAGATCGGCGCGAATAGGCGCCGGCGGGTGACCTAGCATGATCGCTCGACCTTTGGCGAGCCGCTTGTTTTCGTAACCGATAGCGGCGATCATCCCCGGCAAAACACGAGGGGGGAGGAAATCATGGCCGTCACCATGCCTGCTGCTGCGGGCAATTCCGTTCGCATCGCGGCAATCACGACCGCGCTGGGCTTGTTGAGCAGCGCACAACCCGCAGCCGCGCAATCGCTCGACGATCTCTACGCCAAGGCAAAGAGCGAAGGCGAATTCGCCTTCTATGTCGGCGGCCCGACCGCGCCCTGGGAAGCGCGCGCCAAGATTTTCGAGGAAAGCTATCCCGGCATCAAGATCACCATCGGCGGCGGCTTCTCGAACGTGCTCGACAAGAAGATCGATGCGCAGATCGCGGCCGGCAAGCTCGAAGTCGACGCCGCAATCCTGCAGACCGCTGCCGACTATGTCCGCTGGAAGAAGGAAGACCGCCTGATCGCGTTCAAGCCGCCCGGCTTCGACAAGATGGATGCTAATTTCAAGGACGCCGACGGCACCTATTGGGCGACCATGGTGAATGTCGTGCCCTACATGTACAACACCGAGAAGGTCGCTGCCGTCGACATTCCGAATTCGGCGATGGATTTTCTCAAGCCCCAGTTCCAGGGCAAGATCGTCACCGCCTATCCGGCCGACGACGACGTCACGCTCTGGGTATTTTATCACATCGTGCAGAAATACGGCTGGGGCTACATGGACAAATACATGGCCGCCAAGCCGAACTTCATTCAGGGCCATCTCGGCGAACAGCGCAGCATCGGCTCCGGGCAAAACCTCGCCACCTTCGATTCAATTCTCGACATCACCAGTGAATTGAAACGGCAGGGTCAGCCCGTCGAGTTGCATATTCCGACCGGCGACGCGTTGCCGATCTGGCCGCTGGGCGGCGCGATCTTCCAAGGCGCGGCGCATCCGAACGCGGCAAAACTGTTCATATCATGGCTGCTCGCGCCCGAGCAGCAATCCAAGCTCCCGACCTGGTCGCCGCGCAGCGACGTGCCGCCGCCAGCTGGGCTCAAGCCGATCCTGTCCTACAATGTCGCCAACGATTATCGCGACTTCCTCGCCGATCAGCCGCAGGTCGAAGCGTTGCGCAAGCACTTCGAGGGGTATTCCGGTCCAATCGTGAATGCTGGCGGGGTGCGCTAACCGCACTCTCGCGGTTACGCCAAGTTTACGCGGCGCGGCGGGTCTTCCCGCCGCTACGCCTTCATCTCGTCCGAATCCGGCCCGCAGATCGCCGCCGCGATCGTTCACTATCCATTTACCAATTCAGCCAATCTTCGGCTGATGCAATCCGGGATATTCGGCGTGACAGGTCGGTGGCGGCGCGGCGCACTCTTCGCCGCGGCAATTGCAGTCGTTGCAGTGGCCCTGCCGATCCTGGCGCGGGGCTCGTTGGCGCGTCCCAGCATGAGCACGGAAGTCCGCAGCGTCATCGCCCGCGATATCGATGCCATGACCGCGGGTAACATGACCGCGGGTAACATGGCCGCGGGCAATGGCGGCGTCGCGGTCGCCGTTCGCATGAACGGCCGCACGCTGTTCTTCAACTATGGCTTCGCCGATCAGGCCGAAAAGCGGCCGGTCACGTCGGACGTGCTGTTCAACGTCGGCTCGGTGCGCAAGGTGTTCGAGGCGACGCTCCTGGCGGAAGCGGTCGAGCGCGGCGAGATGAGCCTCGACGATCCGGTCAGCAAATACGTCACCGAACTGCACGGCGATTATATTGCCCGCGTCACAATCGGGCAGCTTGCAACCCATACGTCCGGATTGGTGCTGCCGACCGATCACGCGCCATGGCCGACGCAGCATTATTCGCTGACCGGCTTCTACGACGCGCTCAATGCCTATACGCCGCAGAACGGCGAAGCACCCGGCAAGCAACACATCTACAGCCATGCCGGCTACATTCTGCTGCAGCTTGCGCTCGAACGCCGTTACGGCAGGCCGATCGGCGAACTGATCGACGACGGCGCCAGCAAGCCGCTCGGCCTGAAATCGACTTTGGTGCCCGAACGCGGTCCCGACAACCGCGCCGTGATGAGCCCGGAATTCATGGCGCGCACGGTGCAAGGCTATGCGCAGTCCGGCGAACCGATCGGGCTCCCCGGCAACCAGCAGAGCTATTTCGATTTCTCCGGCACCGGTCAGATGTTCTCGAGCGCGCGCGATCTGTCGATCCTGCTCGCCGCCTGCCTCGACGACGGCGCTGTCAATCCGCGCCTGTGGGATGCCTTGCAAATGACGCAGCGCGAGGCATTTCGCATCGGCCCGCAATTAGGCCAAGCCATGGCGTGGGAAACTATCGGCACCGACGGCCCGACCATCGTCGACAAGCCCGGCGGCCTGAACAACGCCTCGGCCTATATCGGGCTCGTCCCGGAGCGCAAGATCGGCATCGTCATTCTCGCCAATCGGGGCGATGTCCATCCGTTCGAAGCCGCCCGCAGCACCATCCTGCCGGCACTGTCGCGGATGTGGGTGAGCCGGCTCTAGGGCCTGAACTCACCGCGTCCGCTCTTCCCCCGATTGTGTTGCAAAACTTAAATGCAATTGCCAACGGGGCTTGTCCGCGAGTGTTGCCGCGGTCCGCAGCCCGCTGTGGCGGATGAAGGTGCTGCGGCGGCGATGCACAGGCACCAAATGCCTGACGCAAGGGCTACACTGAGCAAGCGGCTGCAATCGGCGGCGGAGCACGGCACAGTAACTTAACGAGCCGCCTCAAATTCTGGGCGGTTGCGGTAAGCAGCACCTCGTCCTTGACACCACTGAGGCCTCGCAGGCGAAGCCGGTCGAGCCTGAAGATGCGCTTCATATGCGCAAATCGCATCTCGATCTTCTTGCGTTCGCGGCGTGACCGCTGAAAGGCTTCCGTGTTGGCCAATGCACGAACCTGATCCCGCAAATCCTCGTCGACATCTCGTGTGACCTTACGCACGACCGCCGTCGTGCATTTTGGCTTCAGCGAGCAGATCGAGCAGTCCTTCTTGTTGGCCCGGTAATAAACAATGTGACCCTGATCGATAGCGCCGGTGCTGGTCAGCGCCGCACTACCTGGGCAGATATAGACGTTGCGCTCCCGGTCGAAGACGAAGTCGGCTCGGCTGAAGGTGCCATCGTGGCGCGCTGACTTGTCCCACACCGGAACGTGCGGTGTGATCTTGCGATCCACCAGCCATTTGAGCAACCTGACCGCGCCATAAGCCGTGTCGCCGGCAAGCCTCTGGGGCCGAAGATTGAAGCGGCGGCGGACCCGGTCCACCATGGTCCGGGCGATGGCGATCTCCACGGCACGATTGGCGCGGGTGCCTTCGGCATCGATGATGATCCCAGTCTTGTTGTCGATGAGGTAGTTCACATCATAGGCAAAGAATGGGTCGATGCCCGGCCTGGTAACCCAGGTCGCCTGTGGGTCTGTCAGCGACACTTCCTTGGCGGGCTTGCTTCGACTGCCGTTGCCGCTCGAACCACCATCATCTCCCTCATCATTCTCTTTGTTGTGGGCCGCATCGAGTGGTGAGCCACCCCCATTGAAGTGGTCCGACTTGAACGATGTGATTGGCATCAAGGAGGACCGATATGCCGAGGAAGAGATACAAGCCTGAAGAGATTGTCGCGAAGCTGCGGCAGGTAGATGTGCTGGTCTCACAAGGGACGAGCATGGCCGATGCGATCCGCCAGATCGGCGTGAGTGAGGTGACGTTTTATCGCTGGCGCCAGGAGTTCGGCGGGCTCAAGAGCGATCAGGTGAAGCGACTGAAAGAGCTGGAGCTTGAGAACAGCCGATTGCGCAAAGCCGTCTCTGATCTGACGCTGGACAAGCTGATCCTGACCGAGGCCGCCAGGGGAAACTTCTAAGCCCCGCGCGTCGTCGCGGCTGCATCGAGCACATTCGTGAGCACTTGCACGTCTCCGAGCGTCGCGCCTGTGCGGCGCTCGGGCAGCACCGCTCGACGCAGCGCAAGGTGCCGCGGGGCCGAGAAGATGCCGACCGTCTGACCGCTGACGTCGTCGAGCTCGCCCGCCAGTACGGCCGCTATGGCTATCGCAAGATCGCTGCCCTGCTGCGTCAGGCGGGCTGGTCGGTCAGCGACGGCCGGGTAGAGCGCGTCTGGCGGCGGGAGGGGCTGAAAGTGCCTTCCAAGCAGCCCAAACGCCGACGGCTGTGGCTGACCGCCGGCTCCTGCATCCGCCTGCGGCCCGAGCATCCCAATCACGTCTGGTCCTACGACTTCGTCGAGGACCGCACCCATGATGGCCGCAACTACCGCATGCTCAACGTGGTCGACGAGTTCACGCACGAGTGCCTGGCGATCCGCGTCAATCGCAAGCTCAAGGCGGTCGACGTGATCGACGTCTTGTCCGACCTGTTCATCCTTCGCGGCGTGCCTGGGCACATCCGGTCCGACAACGGACCCGAGTTCGTGGCCAAAGCGGTGCAGGAATGGATCGGCGCAGTTGGTGCAAAAACCGCCTACATCGAACCGGGCAGCCCCTGGGAGAACGGCTATGTCGAGAGCTTCAACGCGCGCCTGCCAGACGAACTGCTCAACGGCGAGATCTTCTACACGCTTCGGGAAGCCAAAATCGTCATCGAGAGCTGGCGACGGCACGACAACGCAATACGCCCGCACGCATCGCTCGGCTACAAACCACCCGCACCGGAGGTGTTCATGCCCGCATTCGCCGCGTGGCCGGCTTCGCTACGTCAGCCAGCTCCGCCGGCCACGCTGGCGCAACCGCCAGCGCTAAACTAACATTGGACCTGGACCACTCAATGTGGGCTGCTCAGAATGCGACGGTCCGCATGTCCGCTAAAGGCCTAGGCTGTGTGAAAACGAAATCTGATTTGGTCGTAACGCCGAGCGGAGGACGAACTTTTACGTTTTTCGGCTCTGCTCATGACCACAGGGCTCAAGATTCCAGGTGTTGCGATACCACGTTGAGTTTTGACACAGCCTGGGTCATTAGCGGACTATCACTCCTGCAGACTTCACAGATGCAAGGATCGTGACTTCAAATGCGCCCAAGCAACATCAGAATAACAACGATGATCAGGATTGTGCCGAGAACCCCGACTCCGCCGTGTCCGAAGCCGTAACCGTAGCCGCCAAAGCGGCCGCTAAAGCCCCCCAAAAGGAAGATAACGAGGATGATAACGAGAATGAGTTCCTAGCGACATATTTCCCCTTTCACAGAATTGATTTTTTTAACTGTGAACGCGAGCGATCATCGTACCGATAGCGAGGACAACCACTGCTTCCGCCATGTAAAGCCACAATGCTCGCTGTGCGAATGTGAGTATGAAATCTGTTTTGGTCATGACGTGGCTAACCCAGCCTTGAGATTGCTGGTCCAATGGTATCTGGCTAAGTTGGATTTCTGACTGCGGGATCAACGCACAACCTAAGCGATAGTTCCCTCTCGCGAGAAGTATTAGCGATAGAGGCGCTTAGCTGGAAAACACGGTCGCCGTGAGCCGAATTCCCAAAGGTGAAGGCGCTTTTGAGGCCGAAAACATCGGCCTTCGCGAATTGCTCGCGCAAGCCGGACTCGATGCAGCGCGTTTACTGACCCAGGCCGGAGCCAAAGCCTCTGAAAACGAGGTAGCCAAGCAGGTTCAGCGCTTATTGCTGGAGGAGTTGCATCATCGCGTGAAGAACACTTTGGCGACAGTGATCGCCATCACCTCACAAAGTTTGAATAACGCCGAAGACCTAGAAAATGGCCGACGTGCCGTCGAAAGCCGTTTGATGGCTTTAGGCCGTGCTCACGATCTGCTCCTTCAGACAAACTGGGTTAGCACGAAGATCGGCGACCTTATTCGCGTTGCGATCATGCCTTTCGATGACAAGCGGATTTCACGGTTTTTCATTGAGGGGGCCGCTATCAATATCGGGGCCTTGTCAGTTCTTCCACTAACAATGCTTCTAAACGAACTCTGCACGAATGCGGTTAAGTACGGCGCTCTGTCTACAGACAGTGGACGAATAGCCATCTCATCGACAGCAGATGCAACATCACAACGCTTCACGCTCAGTTGGACAGAAACGTGCGGTCCCGCAGTGCGGGAACCAACTCGGCATGGTTTCGGTACTCGCCTTATCAAGAGGCTAGCCAAACAGTTGAATGGGGAAGTCCGGTTCAATTACGATCCCCGAGGGATCGCGTGCGAACTCGACATACCTTTAACATCGCTCCTCGCCGATACTGAGCCGCCCACGCTCGCGATGTAATCGAATAAGCCGCAGCATGTCCGCTTCTCTAATCGGTCACTCGGGGTCAAGCACTTTCAGAACTCTCCACCGTTGCAGTGTCGATGTCGCTCACGGGCTCGTGCTTCTCTTCGGAATCGACACCAAGGCCCTTCCATCATGGGATCCAAGGACGAGGCGGAACAATCTGTTAGTCGGCCTTGCCGTCAGGTGGACGGTAGGTCCAAGCGGACATGCGAACTCACCTCATCCATCGTCCCGCGAGGGACATCATTCTACCGCTGGGTAGAACTCGAGTGTTCTCCTATTGCGGTTGATCCTTCACAATTTTCATGCTGCTGCGGCGGCCTGTTCCCGTGTCCACCAGAACTCGGTGCCGTCAACCCAGATGCGGTGCATGATCACAGCCAATCGGCGGGCCAGCGCCACAATCGCCTTTTTCATCCCGCGGCGCCTGGCGATCTGCATCGCCCAGGCCTTGAGCCAGGACCATTTCTTGGAACGCATCATGGCCTGAGCTGCTTCGTAAAGCATCGTCCGCATCATCTCATCTCCACAGCGCGATATTCTGCCGTCCCAATCCACCTCGCCCGATTGATACTTGGCGCACGTCAGCCCAAACACCGCCCCGACGGACTTGGATTTGCGGAACCGAGCCGGAATGTCGACGGTGGCGCGATAGGTCAGCGCCACCACGGGGCCAACTCCGGGGGTCGTTATCAGGCGCCGGCATACCTCGTCGTCCCGCACGATGGCCAGCAAACGACGATGCAAGATGACGAACTGCTCGCGCAGCCGCGCAGGTCGTTGTCGATGGCGATGGCTTTCGACTGCAGCAGCTTGCGATGGGTCAGCAGCATCCGCAGTTTCTGGCTGCGTAGCGTCTTCACATGCACCGGACGATAAAGGCCCACCCTCATCATCTGTGCCATGCCACGCGTATCGTTGCGATCGGTCTTGTTGATCTGTGCCTTCAGCACCGCCCGCATGTGCCGCGTCTCGACGCAGATCACTGGCAAGTCTGCCTCGGCGAGTGCGCTGTAAAGCCATTGCGACAGCGGGCCAGCTTCCAATCCAATTCGCTTGAGGCGGTAGGTGGGGCACTTCAGTACCGACAACAAAGCCTCGGGTTCGCTCGCTACCTTCACTTCCCGAACGATCTTGCCAGTGTCATCCACAATGCAGACGCTGGTCTCCTTGACCGACACGTCCAGTCCAGCAAAATGGTCCATGCTGCGCTTCTCCTTCTGATGCTCGAGGCCGTCCACACGGACCTCGTTGAACCATCAGCCTGAAGCGCAGCACCCAAATTCTTCAGCTATCCACAAGCTGCCGGCCGATTACCCCATCTGTTGGTCAATAGCGGATATGACGAAGACCTGACGCGATATCCGCTTAAGGCCAAGACCGGATATCCGGTTGCCTTAGGTCGCGGTCGCCAGCGGCTCCATTCCGCTGTTGCTGATGGCCTCGCAAGCGCGCGCGGAGGCAAGAAAGTCGATCAGTCGTTGCGAGCCTTTAATCGCTCCCGAACCGGCCACGACGGCGGCCGAAAAGACCTGCACGAACTGGATCTCCGGCGCGATGCTGCCGGCAAAGTCGACGCCTGCCGCGTGCACGATTTCACTGACCGGCATTACTGCAAGACTTGCGCCTCCCGCGGCGACCATGCCCGCGGCGTCGGCGCCGCGCGGCATCGCTTTGACATCGATTTTTTCCGCGATGCCGAGCCGCGGAAAAAGATCGGTCTCAAGCCAGATACCGCTGGTGCTTCCGGGGATCGCTATGGTTTTGGCGTTGAGTAGGACTCGTTTGAAGGCTTCGACGGTCCTCACGTCGGGCTTCGCAGTCCCCGCCCGCACCGCCACGCCGAGCGGCACGCGCGCAAGATCCGCGTCCGTTCCGGCGACGATCTTGTTCGCGGCGATCAGGTCGCCGAGGCCCTCCCTGGAGAGGATCACCACGTCAGCCGGAACGCCGCGCGCGAGCTGCGCAGCGATCGTTTGCGGACCTGTTCCCTGCGATGCGCCCGACCCGGTCGTGACCTTGATGCCGGTCACCCGCTCGAATTCCGGCAACAGCTGCTCGTAGGCGGCGGCGAATCCGCCGGACATCAGGACGTTCACCTGCGCCGGATCGATCGTCATCTTTGCCATGCTTCTGTTCTGGCCGGTCATGGCGCTCCTCGCGCCCGCTGCAGGGCTCCGCTCGACCCGGCTGCGCTCGCCAAATCTATTTCGGCGACCAGCGATAGGCCTTGGCGCACGCGCCACCCATCAGCATCGCGCGCTCGCTGTCGCTCAGGCGGTCAGTCTTGAGGAAGGGCTCGACCCCCTGCTCGTAGTTGACGACGGCGTAAGCGCGGGTCCAGTCCGTACCCCACAGGCAACGGTCAAAACCCCAGGCATCGAATACGCGCGCGAGCGGATCCCAGATGTCCGGGAACGGATACGGCTTCTGCGACAGCGTGCAGGCGCCGCTCACCTTGATCACCGCGTTCTTGCGCCTGGCGAGCTCCAGCACCTTCGGCAGGTCGGCCCACGGTTGCGGCGGGGCCGGCGGCGTGCGCGGCTGCAGGATCGCCAGATGGTCGATGATGAAGCGCGTATCGGGGTGGCGGTCGATCAGTGCCGTGCCCACATCGACGTTGTCCCAGCACAGGAGGTTGACCGGAAGATCGTGCTTGACGGCGGCGCGCGCGATGCGGTCGAGGCCCGGATCGGTCGGCTCGCGCTTCGCCTCTTTGGTCAGCATGATGCGGATGCCGACCGCGCCCGGTATCCGTTTCCAGTCGGCTATGACTTCGCCTACGGCCTGATCGTCCGGGTCGACCGGCTTGACGATGGCGAAACGATCGGGATGAGCCCGTTGCACTTCCACCGCATAGCTCGCGTCGTAGCGGTACATGGAAAATGCGGAGATGAAGATCGCGCCGTCGACGCCGACCTTGTCCATCGCCGCCACCATCTCGTCGCCGGTCACGTGGGCGGGCCAGTTCGGCACATTGTGCCAGGGCCGCTTCGGCGTGTTCGCCTCATAGGCGTGGACTTGGGAATCGATGACCGGCATTGGCGAAGCTCCTCAATTGCTGTCAGAGTTTGGCATCGTAACAGATGCCGGCACCACGCCGGACCCCGCACCGAGACCCATAAGGTGGCGGCGCAAGTTACCGCGCAGCAAGAGCAACGACTACCCGTGTCAGGTTCAATGGCGCATGAATTTTTCGCGCGGACATCCCTGCGCGTTATGGGGACGCGCCTTAGAGGCCGTTTCGAAAGGGGTTGAGTGGGTGGAGTTCGACGTGATTCCAGGTGGTTGCTGACACCAACCCCGGAGTTGCCATGTGGACCCCAACCACCCGCAAGCAGCATATTCGCAAGACGAGCCGATACCAAACTGATGTGACCGACGAGGAATGGCGTGTGATCGAGCCTCAGCTGCCTGGGACGAATGTCACCGGACGACCACGTGCCTGGCCGATGCGCGAGATCATCAATGGCATCTTCTATGTCATGCGGGCGGGTTGCCCATGGCGCCTGCTGCCGAGCGATTTGCCGCCGTGGAGCACGATCTATCGATGGTTTGCGAAGTTCCGGGACGAAGGCCGCTTCGAGAGGATCAATCACGCTATGGTCATGCTCGATCGCGAACGGATCGGACGCCAATCCAGCCCTACGGGTGCGATCATCGACAGCCAGAGCGTCAAGACCACCGAGGCCGGCGGACCCCGCGGTTACGATGCTGGAAAGAAGATCAACGGCCGCAAGCGCCATGCGCTTGTCGACACGGACGGGCGTGGCCTCATGCTCGAACCGCATCCGGCGAGCATCCAGGATCGCGACGGCGGCGGACCGCTTTTGCGGGCTTCGCGCCGCATCTTCCCGTTCATCCAGCGGGTCTTCGCCGACAGCGGATATGCCGGTGAGAAGGTCGCCAAGGCCACGTTGATCGCGGTCGAGATCGTGCGAAAAAACCCCGATCAGGTCGGCTTTGCCGTTAACCCGCGGCGCTGGGTCGTCGAGCGCTTCTTCGCATGGATCGGACGCAATCGACGGCTGGCAAAGGACTTTGAGGCAACAATCAACTCCGCACGCGCTTTCCTCTACGCCGCATCCGTCATGCTGCTCGTGCGCCGGATCGCTCGTCCTTCATGACTTTCGAAACCGACTCTTAGACGCCCTTCACTCCGCCGCGACCGGCAGGGGAGGCGCCGGATGCGCCGCCTCGCCGCTCGCCAGCGCCGCTTGAATGCGCTCGATCAAAGCGCGCGCGGAATTGGCGGAGAGCTCGATCGCGACGCGATCGCGGCCGCCCTCGCCTTCATTGGTGAAATCGATGGCGAGCACGTGATCGAGCGTCGAGTGATACGGATGGTCGAAATAGACATTCGCGGTGTCGATCCGCATCCAGCCTTTGCGGCCCTTGGCGCTGCCGACGAGCGCTGCCTTTTCCACGATATAGGAGCACATGGCGATCCCCTCCCCTATTCCGCCGCGACGCTTGCGGTCGCCGTCGTCAGATAGCGACCGTAGAAATCGAACACTTTGCGCCAGCCGTCCGCGGCCTGTTCGGGGCGATAGGCGTCGCGCGACCAGTTGAAGAAGGCGTGTCCGGCGCCGTTATAGCGATGGAATTCGTAAGTCTTGCCGAGCTTCTTGAGCACCGCTTCGGTGCGGTTCACCTGATCGGCGGTCGGATTGGCGTCGTCATTGCCGAACAGGCCGAGCAGCGGGCAGTTCAGCTTCTCGGTCAGATCGATCGGCGCGACCGGCCGCTTGGCGTTGAGGTTTTTGGGATCGTCGACCACGACATTGCCGCCCCAGCAATCGACCACCGCGTCGATTCCGGACAGCATGCAGGCGGCAAGATAGGCGTGGCGACCACCGGAGCAGAAGCCGATGACGCCGACCTTGCCGTTGGAATTCCCCTGCGACCGCAGATAGGCCATGCCGCCGGCGGTATCGCCCACGACCTGCGCGTCAGCCACGCCACCGGCCGCGCGCACGCGCGCACCGATGTCGTCGGGACTGTCCGAGCCCTCGCGGAAATAAAGATGCGGCGAAATCGCCGCAAAGCCGTGATGGGCGAATTTGCGCACCACTTCCATGATCCATTCGTCCCAGCCCGGCAGGTGATGGATCACAACCACGCCCGGGAACTTTCCCGCCCGCGTCGGACGCGCGTAATAGGCTTCGCCCTGGTCGCCGTTATGGCCGCGGAATGTCACCGTCTCCGCTTGCAGACCTTGATAATAGCTCATGTTTTCACTCCCTCTTCGAAGACGAAGATTGTCTGGAGAGACCCGAGCACCGTCCGCCGTCGAAGTGCGGCCGTCTAGTTAGGGCAGCGGTAGAGCACCGCTTTGTAAGTCGAGTCGCGGTCGACGAATTCGATCGTATGGTCGGGGCGCGGCGTGAACGTGATGTCGCCCATCAAAGGCCCGCTCGGGAACTTGCATTCGACATGGGCAAAGAGGCTGTCGCCGTTCTTCTTGGTGTCGAGGATGGTGCAGACGCCGATATTGGAGACGATCTCCTGCGGCGAGATCTTCACCTTCGCGGTGTCGGCGTCGGTGCCGTCGCCCTTGCAGGCGACGTTCTGCGTGTAGTCCCCGGTCAATGGAAAGTCGTCGTCAGCGAGCGCCACATTGGCAAGGCCAAGTGTCATAAGCACAGGCACGACAAACACATGCGCCACAAGCACAAGAGTTCCGCATCCGGCGGCCGGATTGATAATTTTATGCACGCGTTCTCTCAGCATTTTGTCCGGACGCCCCGCCCGCGGCGCCGGAAACGATGGTCCCGTCGGCGAAATGTAGCGGAAGTCGCGGCGGCGGCCAATACGCCCGCGACGCGACAGCGCCGACCGGCCGAACGGGACTGCAGGATGACTAGCGGAAGCCCTTGCTGATGACTTCGGTCCGGGCGACGGACCAGTTCTTGGGCGCGTCCTTCGTCAATTCAGAGACAGCGTGCGCGCAATCGACGTTGCCCTTGTCGGAGTACTGGCCGTCCCGATTATTGAAGTACAACTGGTGGCAGCGATTGCCGTTTTCGGGGAAAAACAGGATGGAACCGACGTAGATCTGGCTGCCGACGGTCGCGGCCGCATTTGCCGCGTCTGCCCGCAGCGCCAGGAAATGGTCTGTTCCGAATACGCCGAGCGTCAGACACGCCGCAAGTGCGAAAGCTGCGATGAAACCTTGACGAAGCGCGCTGCGCGGACGGCGGCGGGGGCGTTGCGCCGGGCGCGGAAACTTGGGCACGAAATTGCGCGTTCCCGGCGCCACGCGGGTCACCAGACCCGTCGCGCGGCCAGGATAGAGGTGTGCAATTGCGGGATTAGGAGCGGTCGCCATGTCGGGAGGATACACTGCCGCCGCGGCGCATAGCGAAACCGGCATAGGCATGCCTAAAGGACGGATAACGCCTCAGGCCCTCGCCAAACCCAATAAAAAGGGGGCGCCCAAGCCGCGCCCCCTGCAATTGTAACGATCGCGTTTAGTGGGCGGTAAGGCCGGAGGAATCTTCCTCCACCGCGGCGTCCGGGACATCGACCGGTTTCGCCGTCGCCTCTTCCCACACGATCGGCTCGGGCTTGCGCACCAGCGCCCGCGTCAGAACCTCGTCCATGCGCGACACCGGAATGATATCGAGCCCGCTCTTGATGCTGTCGTTGATCTCGACAAGATCCTTGGCGTTCTCTTCCGGAATGAGCACGGTCTTGATGCCGCCGCGGTGCGCCGCAAGCAGCTTTTCCTTCAGGCCGCCGATCGGCAACACGCGGCCGCGCAGCGTGATCTCACCGGTCATTGCCACGTCGCGGTGCACCGGAATACCGGTCATCACCGAAACGATGGCCGTGACCATGGCGACGCCTGCCGACGGACCGTCCTTGGGCGTCGCGCCTTCCGGCACGTGCACGTGGATGTCGCGCTTGTCGAAGGCGGGCGGCTCAATGCCGAAGGCAACCGCCCGCATGCGGACATAAGACGCCGCAGCCGAGATCGATTCCTTCATCACATCGCGCAGATTGCCGGTGACGGTCATCTTGCCCTTGCCGGGCATCATGGCCGACTCGATCGTGAGCAGTTCGCCGCCGACATCGGTCCACGCCAGACCGGTGACGACGCCGACCTGGTCCTCGTCCTCGACCTCGCCATACCGGAACTTCGGCACGCCAAGGAAATCGGGCAGCGTCGCATCGGTAACCGCAACCGACTGCTTCTTCGAGATCATGAGTTCCTTCACCGCCTTGCGGATCAGGGTCGAGAGTTCGCGCTCGAGATTGCGCACGCCGGCTTCGCGGGTGTAGCGCCGAATGAGCGTCAGCAATGCGCCGTCGTCGATCGACCATTCCTTCGGATCGAGGCCGTGCTTGACGATCGCGTGCGGGATCAGATGCTTGCGCGCGATCTCGACCTTCTCGTCCTCGGTGTAGCCGGCGATCCGGATGATCTCCATGCGGTCCATCAAGGGCGGCGGAATGTTGAGCGTATTCGCCGTCGTGATGAACATCACGTGGGACAGATCGTAGTCGACCTCGAGATAGTGGTCGTTGAATGTGTGGTTCTGCTCGGGATCGAGCACTTCCAAGAGCGCCGACGACGGATCGCCGCGGAAATCGGCGCCCATCTTGTCGATCTCGTCGAGCAGGAACAGCGGGTTCGACGTCTTCGCCTTGCGCATCGACTGGATGACCTTGCCCGGCATCGAGCCGATATAGGTCCGGCGATGGCCGCGAATTTCGGCCTCGTCACGCACGCCGCCGAGCGACACGCGCACGAATTCGCGCCCGGTCGCTTTCGCGATCGACTTGCCGAGCGACGTCTTGCCGACGCCGGGAGGCCCGACCAGGCACAGGATCGGTCCGGTCAGCTTGTTGGCACGCTGCTGCACCGCGAGATATTCGACGATGCGCTCCTTGACCTTTTCCAGGCCGTAGTGATCGGCGTCGAGGATCTGCTCGGCGAGCGCGAGGTCCTTCTTGATCTTGGACTTCTTGCCCCACGGGATCGACAACAGCCAATCGAGATAGTTGCGCACAACGGTGGCTTCCGCCGACATCGGCGACATCTGACGCAGCTTCTTGAGCTCGTGCTGCGCCTTCTCGCGGGCTTCCTTGGAGAGCTTGGTGCGTTTAATCTTCTCTTCGATCTCGGCGAGTTCGTCCTTGCCGTCCTCGTCGCCCAGCTCCTTCTGGATCGCCTTCATCTGCTCGTTGAGATAGTACTCGCGCTGCGTCTTCTCCATTTGACGCTTGACGCGCGTGCGGATGCGCTTCTCGACCTGCAGCACGGAGATCTCGCTCTCCATCAGGCCCAGCACCTTTTCCAGGCGCTCGGTGACGGTCGGCGTCTCCAGGATCATCTGCTTGTCGGGGATTTTCACGGCAAGGTGCGAAGCCACGGTGTCGGCGAGCTTGGCATAGTCCTCGATCTGCTGGACCACGCCGACGACTTCCGGCGACACTTTCTTGTTGAGCTTCACATAGCCTTCGAATTCATTGATCACCGACCGCGCTAGCGCCTCGGCCTCGACCTCGTTGCCCGTGGAGTCAGCGAGGACGACGGCTTCGGCCTCGAAATAATCTTCGCGATCAGTGTATTGCTTGACCTCGGCGCGCGCGGCGCCTTCGACCAGCACCTTCACGGTGCCGTCGGGCAGCTTGAGCAATTGCAGGACGCTGGCGAGCGTGCCGATCGAGAAAATGGCGTCGGTCGCGGGCTCGTCGTCCGAGGCATTCTTCTGCGTCGCGAGCAGGATGAACGTGTCCGAGCGCATCACTTCTTCGAGCGCCTTGATCGACTTCTCACGCCCGACGAACAGCGGAACGATCATGTGCGGGAAGACAACGATGTCCCGCAGCGGCAGCACCGGATAGGCCCGGCTCTCACCCGCTGTCAGAACTGGCTTGGCTTTGGCGGCGCTTGTCATGGCCCCACTTCCTTATTGTTGTGCACCCCCTTCATGACCCGCAGGATGCGCTGTCACGAAGGACTGCGTTGGCCGGGAGGGGAGTTACACTCCGTCCCTTCCGCTCGAGGAAGGAGGAAGTGCACCCACGGGGCGGGTACGAGACCCTGACCGGTTTAGTTACGCGATTCCTCGTACGCTCTTCTCGTTCACACACTATAGGTGGCGCTCGACTGCCACCCTGTCAAGAAAGCCTGATTATTCGCGCAAAATAGCGCGTTGCGAAGGCGGAATTGTTGGCCGCGCACCGAATCGAAGGTGCTGGATTCCGGCACCCGTTAGGCGCTCGCTCCGCCGGCATCGCCGGCGCGATCCGACCGATCGGCGTAGATGTAAAGTGGCTTGGCTGCGCCTTCGACCACTTCACGCGAGATCACGACCTCTTCCACGCCTTCGAGGCTCGGCAGATCGAACATGGTATCGAGCAGGATGCTCTCCATGATCGAGCGCAGGCCGCGCGCGCCGGTCTTGCGGTCGATCGCCTTGCGCGCGATCGCGGACAAGGCCTCGTCGGCGAGCGTGAGATCGACCGTCTCCATTTCGAACATGCGCTGGTATTGTTTCACCAGCGCGTTCTTCGGTTCCATCAGGATGCGCTTGAGCGACGGCTCGTCGAGGTCTTCCAGCGTCGCAACGACGGGGAGCCGTCCGACGAATTCCGGGATCAGACCATATTTGAGCAGATCCTCGGGCTCGACCTCGCGGAAAATCTCGCCCTGCTTGCGATCCTCGGGCGCCGCGACGCGGGCGCCGAAACCGATCGAGGTGGACCGGCCGCGCGCCGAGATGATCTTCTCGAGGCCGGCGAAGGCGCCGCCGCACACGAACAGGATGTTCGTCGTGTCGACCTGCAGGAATTCCTGCTGCGGATGCTTGCGGCCGCCTTGCGGCGGAACGCTCGCGATCGTGCCTTCCATGATCTTGAGCAGCGCCTGCTGGACGCCCTCGCCCGACACGTCGCGGGTGATCGAGGGATTGTCCGACTTGCGCGAAATCTTGTCGATCTCGTCGATATAGACGATGCCGCGCTGCGCCCGCTCGACATTGTAGTCGGCCGACTGCAGCAGCTTGAGAATGATGTTCTCGACGTCCTCGCCGACATAGCCAGCTTCGGTGAGCGTGGTCGCATCCGCCATCGTGAACGGCACGTCGAGAATGCGCGCCAGCGTCTGCGCCAAGAGCGTCTTGCCGGAGCCAGTCGGCCCGATCAAGAGGATGTTCGACTTGGCGAGCTCGACGTCGTTGTGCTTGCTCTGATGATTGAGCCGCTTGTAGTGATTGTGCACCGCGACCGAGAGCACCTTCTTGGCGTGGTCCTGGCCGATGACATAGTCGTCGAGAACCTTGCGGATCTCGCGCGGTGTCGGGATGCCGTCGCGCGACTTCACCAGCGAGGACTTGTTCTCCTCACGGATGATGTCCATGCACAGTTCGACGCATTCGTCGCAAATAAAGACGGTCGGCCCGGCGATGAGCTTGCGCACCTCGTGCTGGCTCTTGCCGCAGAACGAGCAATAAAGCGTGTTCTTGGAGTCGCCGCCGCCAACTTTGCTCATTCCATTCTCCGTCTTCGCCTCAAGCGCAACGCTTCACCGCAACTGCGTAGTCTAGGTTCCAGTGCGCTAAGAATTCGTAGCTCTACCAGGTACCAGTCGTGCTCACCCTTTAACCCGTCACCTACGTGACAATACGAAGCACTTTGACACAAGCTGACATGCTAAGGGCGTGCCAATCAACAATCTATTAACGATACCGCGACATCGAACCCCAACGTATTCCTGGTCTCGTGTTTTCGGGATCACACCAGTGAGGAACTTTTTCGCACCTTGGGCCGAAGCCTTGGGGGGTCCAAACCAGGGTCTAGACCGGGCTCCACCCCGCTTTGGGCCGAGAAATCGGCCCATTTCATGGCATTGGCCCCGCCCATTCCGTGTCTTGGACTTGGCCAGACTAGGTTACGCCCTTGAGGACCGGTTCCGTCTTAAGGCCCGGTTCCTCCGGCCGCTTCTCGATGACCTTGTCGATCAGGCCGAAATCCTTCGCCATTTCGGAGGTCAGGAACGTGTCGCGCTCCAGCGCGTCCTCGATCCTCTTTAGCGGCTGGCCGGTATGCTTGACGTAGATTTCGTTCAATCGCCGCTTCAGATTCAGGATTTCTTGAGCGTGCAGCATGATATCGGTCACTTGCCCCTGAAAGCCGCCGGACGGCTGGTGCACCATGATGCGCGCGTTCGGCAGCGCAAAGCGCAGATCCTTGGCGCCGGCGGCGAGCAGCAGCGAGCCCATCGAGGCGGCTTGGCCCGTGCACAGCGTCGACACCGCGGGGCGGATGAACTGCATCGTGTCATAAATCGCCAAGCCCGAGGTCACGACCCCGCCCGGCGAATTGATGTACATCGAGATTTCTTTCTTGGGATTGTCCGCCTCAAGAAAGAGAAGCTGCGCCACGACGAGCGAAGCCATGCCGTCTTCCACCGGACCGGTGATGAAGATGATCCGCTCCTTGAGGAGGCGCGAATAGATGTCATAGGCTCGTTCGCCGCGGTTAGTCTGCTCCACCACCATGGGGACGAGATAATTCATGTACGTTTCATTCGGATCGCGCATCGCTCACCCAATCTGGCTCAATTCGTCTCAGTATTCCGTCCGGGCGCCAACACGGCAAAAGCCGAGCCGGTAACGCGTCCGCACAGGTCCATATCACAGTAGATATAGTCACTCGGCCAAGGTTCACACAGAACGGTTCACAGAGATATGTGGCTCACCCAGAGCGGCCCCTCGCATGGCCTTCGACCTACCCACCCAATGTGGCTTGAGTTGGTCGCCTTGTCGAAGCCGGTATTTATCGTCGGCAGGCGGCGAATACTGCGCCGCCGTGGCCTCGACTATGGCTTCGACTACCCACCACAGGAAGATATGCGCGGAGATCGTGGGACAATAGGTAGGCTTCGTCCACGGTTACCGCAAGCCAGCCCGGTGGGGCTGGTTACTCTTCATCTTCCTTGAACAATTCCTCGCGCGATACCTGCTTGTCGGTGACATCCGCAAGTTCGAGCAGGAAATCGACCACCTTGTCCTCGAAGATCGGCGCGCGCAGCGAGGCAAGCGCAGAGGATTGTTACGATAATAATCCCAAACCTTCTGCTCTTGGCCGGGCATCATGCGCGCCTGCGCCACCACGGCCTGGGTCAGCTGGTCTTCGGTCACCTTGATATTGTTCTTCTCGCCGATCTCGGCGATCACGAGGCCGAGCCGCACCCGGCGTTCGGCGATGCCGCGATATTCCTCGCGCGCCTTCTCCTCGGTCGTGCCTTCATCGGCGAAAGTGCGGCCCTGCTGCTTGAGGTCGTTCTCGATCGTCGTCCAGACGCTATTGAATTCCTCTTCGACCAGCGTCGGCGGCGGCTCGAATTTGTGCTTGTCGTCGAGCGGATCGAGCAGTGCGCGCTTGATCTTCTGCCGGGACGCTGCCGGCGTGTTCGCGCTCGATGCGCTCGCGCACCGCTTCGCGCAGCTTGGCGAGCGATTCAGTCCGAGCGTCTTGGCGAATTCGTCGTCGAGCGTGACCGCGCCCGGGGCTTCCACGGTCTTCACCGTGACGGCGAAAGTGGCGTCTTTGCCGGCAACGGCCGCCGCCGGATAATTCTTCGGGAAACTTGACGTCGAAGGTCCGGCTCTCGCCGGCTTTGATGCCGTCAGCTGATCCTCGAAGCCCGGAATGAATTGGCCCGAGCCGAGCACCATCGGCACATCCTCGCCGGAGCCGCCCTGGAACGGCTGACCGTCTATCGTTCCGACAAACGATATCGTGACGCGATCGCCCTTCTCGCGCGCCATCGGCTTGGCGGCGAACGGCCTGTTCTGATCGGCGATGGTCTGCACCGACTGATCGACTTCGGATTCTTCCACCGGCGCGGTCAGGCGTTCGAGCTTGATGGTCTTGAAATCGGCCAGCGTGATCGGCGGCACGATTTCCATCTCGACCGTGTAAGCGAGATCGGTTTTGCCATCGATGACGCCTTCGACGGCGCCCTCCTCGGTCGGCAGCACGACCTTTGGCTCGGTGGCGAGCTTCAAGCCGTGGTCGCTGACGATCTGGCTGTTGGCCTCGCGCACGGCCGCTTCGACCACCTCGGCCATGGCGGACTTGCCGTAGAGGCGCTTGAGGTGCGCGACCGGCACCTTGCCGGGCCGGAAACCGCGAAGCTGCACGCGGCCTTTGAGCTCGTCGAGCCGCTCGCTGACCTTGCTCGCGAGATCGGTGGCGGGAACGACGACGCGATATTCGCGCTTGAACCCGGCGGCGGCAGTTTCAGTCACTTGCATCGGCACTACTCTTCAAGGCCACTATCGACCTGTTCCGGCCAAAATCTCTGTCCACTTGGCGCCCCGGCCAATTTTTGGAAAAACCGCCCGGCTGGTGCGGGCGGAGGGACTTGAACCCCCACGACTTTCGTCACGGGAACCTAAATCCCGCGCGTCTACCAATTCCGCCACGCCCGCGACACGCAGGGCGGCCCGGTGGCGCGGCTTATATCATGCGCCGCCTGGCGGGCCACTATAAAAATAGGCGCTTTTCCAGGCTGGAAACCGGTCCGGTAAAAAGCCCGGTTTATTGGCGCTATTGAATCAGTTAGGCCAGCCCGATCGGCATTAACCACCTCCCGAGGCAATCTGCTGCAGCCCCCGCCCAGCTCTCGCGCCGCGACTTCGTATCCGGCACGCTGGCGGCCGGCGTGGCGCTTAGCCCAGCCACGCGGCAGCGACGCTGCGCCGGCGGCACCGATCCGCCCATCCTGCAGGTCACCAAATCCGGCTACGACGGCACCGTGCCCGGACCGCAATTGCGGGTCGAAGCGCGGCGAAGAGTTTGCCGTTCGCGTCGTCAACGAACTCGACGGAGCCCACGGCCATGCACTGGCATGGCGTGCGGCTTGCCAATGCGATGGATGGCGCGCCGCCGCTGACCCAGACCCCGATCGCAGCCCGGCGACAGTTTCGACTATCGCTTCATCGCGCCGGATGCCGGGACCTATCTGTATCATCCGCCCGTTCCGATGCAACGGACTCTACGGCGCTCTCTTGTCGAAGAGACGGAGCCGGTCGATGTCGACCACGATGTGACGCTGTTCGTCGCCCGGCCAGCGACGGATTTTGAAATTGCGCGCGCGCGCCTCAACGAGCGGCTGCGGCTTCGCCTCCTCAATGCCTCGGCACGCGAATTCTCGAACTGCGCGTGGCTGGCTTGCGCACTCTTCGTCATGGCGACCGACGGCCAACCCGCCCAGCCTTTCGCGGCGCGAGAAAGCCGGCTGTCGCTCGGCCCCGGCAATCGGGTCGACGTGTTTGTCGATTGCACCCTGACGCCGGGCAATGCGGCGCCGATCAGCATCGAAATGGGCGATCGCGCCAGCATCCAAATTGGCAAACTTGTGCTGCGACACGACTGATCCGCCCGGACGAATTGCGCCGCGCGAGGATCCACATCCGCTGCCGCCAAATCCGCTGCCCGAGCGCATGGATTTTCGCGACGCCTTTAGACTGGAGGCCGCGATCGGGCAGGACCATGCCAGACAAAAGGGGCGCACCGCTATTCGCTATGAAACAGGGTCGGACCGTCGTGCTTGGGCTTTCAAACCCATTCGTAGAAAACACCGGTATCCAAGACTATGCCTTTATCCATCTGCATGGACATAGTTTTCGTCTGCTCGACGCGCTCGACGACGGCTGGAAGCCGTTCTGGCTCGATACGCTGCCGCTCGCGCCGGGAGGCAAAGCCCGGATCGCCTTTGTCGCCGACAATCCCGGCAAGTGGCTGATTGAAGGTCTGGCCGAAAACGGAGCCGGCGCCTGGTTCGAAGTGACTTGAACTCAGCCATCAAGGCCGTGTAAACGCGCGGCAACATCTCCGGCAGATCCTCGGCGATCAGGCCCGGACCGAACAGCGCCGCGGCCTCGCCGTGCAGCCAGACGGCGGCCGAGGCCGCCTCGAAGGCCGGCATGCCCTGCGCCAACAGGCCGGCCGCGATCCCCGTCAGCACATCGCCGGCCCCGGCCGTGGCGAGGTATGCCGGCGCGTTGGCGGCAATCCAGGCTCGGCCGTCGGGCGCCGCAACAACGGTGTCGGCGCCCTTGAGCAACACGATCGCACCGGTGATAGCGGCGCGCAAGGCGCGCCCGCTCAAGTTTCGAGCCAACTTTAGTTCGCTCGTCCAAAGCACCGAAATAACGAGAGAATTCTCCCTCGTGCGGCGTCAGGATCGTGGCCTGTTGCGCCCGCTTCTTCAGCGCTTGCGCGAGCCGCTCGCGGCTCTCCGGCAAAGCTCGTCATCGCGTCGGCATCGAGCACGACTGCGCGCTCGCCGGCGAGCGCGGCCAGAACGAGTTCGCATGTCGCTTCGTTGACGCCGAGGCCGGGACCCATCGCCACCGCATTGAAGCGGCGATCGCCAGAAATCCGTCAGCTCCGCCGCGCCGTCGACCGGCCGGACCATGACGGCGAGATTCGCCGCCGCGTTGACCGCGAGCGCCTCGCGCGGGCACGCCATCGTCACGAGGCCGGCGCCGGCGCGCAACGCGCCGCGCGCCGCAAGCCGCGCCGCGCCTGTCGACCATGATGGACCTGATACCACTACCGCATGGCCGCGATCGTATTTGTGACCCTCGTGTCGCGGCACCGGAAAATTCTCACGCCACAGGCCGGCACGTTCTCGAAGGTCTGCGGCGCGATGTGGGCGAGCACGCTGCCGGGATGCCGATGTCGGCGACCGAAATCTCGCCGCAATGAAGCCGGCCCGGGATCAGAGATGGCCGGCTTCTTGCGAAAGAATGTGACCGTCGCCGCCGCTTTCACGGCGCGCCCATGACCGCGCCCGAGGTGCCGTTGATGCCGCTCGGCAAATCGACCGCGATGACCGGCGCCGCGCCGTGTTCATGGCCTCGATCATCGATGCGCGCGGCCCCTCGACCGGACGATCGAGCCCGGCGCCGAACAACGCATCGATCGAAGATATCGGCGCCGTCGAGCCCGCCGGGTTCGGCTGCCACGATTGGGCCGTTCCACTTTTTCGCGGCGCAGGCCGCATCGCCCTTCAGCGCGCCGCGTCGCCGACCAGCAAGACCTGCACGCGATAGCCGCGCTCGGCGAGCAGCCGCGCCGCGACAAATCCATCGCCGCCATTATTGCCCGGCCCCGCGACGACGGCGATCCGGCATGCCGGCCGACGCGTGACCGGCGGCGACCTCAGCAACGGCTTGTCCGGCGTTCTCCATCAGCTCGATGCCCGGGACGCCGCCGGCAATCGTCAGCCGGTCAGCCTCCGCCATTTCCGCGTTGCTGAGGATTTCCATCATGCCGCGCACAGAATAGCCAAAGCGAATTGGAGAGGTATCGAGCTGCGCAATGATTGATTTCCCGGCCTGTCTAGTTTATAGGCAGATCGCCTAATTTAGCGGCGGACCGCGGCCACGAGCCGCGCCAGGACCGTCGAGTCTAGCCAGAACCAATTGATGTAAACGCCTTTTCTGGTCCATACCACCTTGGCACGGGACCTGCTAACCAAGGCTCGGTTCTTGGGATGACTCTGGCATCTTGGAGCCGGGAGATGAGACGCGATGAAAAAAATTGAGGCAGTCATCAAGCCGTTCAAGCTCGATGAGGTTAAGGAGGCGCTTCAGGAAGTCGGTCTTCAAGGCATCACTGTCACCGAGGCGAAGGGATTCGGCCGCCAGAAAGGGCACACCGAGCTCTACCGCGGTGCCGAATACGTGGTCGATTTTCTCCCCAAGGTGAAGATCGAGATTGTGCTCGGCGACGACATGGTCGAAAAAGCCATCGAGGCGATCCGTCGTGCCGCTCAGACCGGGCGGATCGGCGACGGCAAAATCTTCGTCTCGAACATCGAAGAAGCCATCCGCATCAGTACCGGCTAATCCGGCATCGACGCCATCTAACGAGCGTCGGTTCGACGCTTACGCCTGCCAGCGTACCGCATTTGGGTACGAGACGAGGCACTTGAACAGCATCACGAAGGGAACGAATTCCATGACGATGCCAAAGAAAGTCATGAAGACGATCAAGCACAGCGACGTGAAATACGTCGACTTCCGATTTACCGATCCGCGCGGCAAGTGGTATCATGCCACGTTCGATGTCACCCTGATCGAAGAAGAGACTTTCGCCGAAGGCAGATGTTCGATGGCTCGTCGATTGCGGGCTGGAAGGCGATCAACGAATCCGACATGTGCCTGATGCTGGACCCCTCCACAGCCTGCATCGATCCGTTTTTCGCGGAAACGACGATGTCGCCGATCTGCGACGTTCTCGAGCCGACCACCGGCGAACCCTATTCGCGCGATCCGCGCAGCATCGCCAAGAAGGCCGAAGGCATGGTCAAAGCGTTGGGCATCGGCGACAC
The DNA here is from genome assembly GCA_963761185.1 of uncultured Alphaproteobacteria bacterium. Taxonomy (GTDB): domain Bacteria; phylum Pseudomonadota; class Alphaproteobacteria; order Rhizobiales; family Xanthobacteraceae; genus BOG-931. The sequence continues at coordinate 468 of CAVXFY010000006.1, read as the reverse complement.
GGTCTTTTTCGGCCCGGAGGCCGAGTTCTTCGTGTTCGACGACGTGAAGTAGAAGGCCGATCCCTACAATACCGGCTTCAGTCGACTTCATTGAACTGCCCGAATTCCGACATGGACTATGAAGGGCGGGAATCCCGGCCACCGCGTCGGCACCAAGAAGGGCTATTTCCCGGTTCCGCCGCAAGATTCCGCGTAGTACATGCGTTCGGAGATGCTCGCGGCCATGGCCAGGATGAGCTGCGTCGTCGAGAAGCATCATCATGAAGTCGTCGGCCTAGCACTAGTCGGCCAGAACTTCTGCTGCTCGCGTCATGGGCGAACGGCTGATCATGTACAAATATTGCATCCAGTAGGTTGCCCAGGTTACGGCAAGACGGCGACCTTTATGCCGAAGCCCGTTTATGGCGACAACGGCTCGGGGATGCATTGCCATCAGTCGATCTGGAAGGACGGCAAGCCGGTTTTCGC
>CAVXFY010000005.1:0-104868 GCA_963761185.1 uncultured Alphaproteobacteria bacterium | reverse complement strand
CGCGGAAGATTACATCAATTCGCTGCGCGGCCGCAGCATGAATGTCTATTTCATGGGCGAGCGCGTGCCGGAGCCGGTCGATCATCCGGTGATCCGGCCGTCGATCAATGCGATGGCGGAGACGTTTCGGCTGGCGACCGAGCAGCCGAACCTCGCCACCGTGCATTCCGGCATCAGCGACCGCCAGATCAACCACTTCCTTCACGTGCCGGTCGAGCCGGCCGAACTTGTCGGCAAGCACGAGATGCAGCGCGAACTGGGCCGGCGCACCGGCACCTGCTTTCAGCGCTGCGTCGGGCTCGACGCCATCAGCTCGCTGCCATTCGGTGACCTTCGACATCGACGGCAAGAACGGCACCGATTATCACCGGCGCTTCCTCGCTTTCCTCAAGCGCGCGCAGGCAGCGAATATCGTTATCGGCGGCGCCATGACCGATCCCAAGGGCGACCGCTCCAAGCCGCCGCACCAGCAGAGCGACACGGATCTGTTCCTGCATGTCACGCGGCGCGACGACAAAGGCATCTATGTCTCCGGCGCCAAGATGCACCAGACCGGCGCGGTCAATTCGCATTGGCTGATCTTCATGCCGACCATGCGCATGACCGAGAACGATCGCGACTGGTCGGTGGTCGGCGCGGTGCGCGTCGATGCGCCGGGGCTCACTTACATCGTCGGCCGCCAGACCAACGACACGCGCATCATGGACGGCGGCGCCCTGGATGCCGGCAATGCGCAATTCGCCGGCCAGGAATCGCTCATTGTGTTCGAGAATGTCTTCGTGCCGCACGAGCATGTCTTCATGGACGGCGAGTGGGCCTATGCCTCATCGCTGGTCGAGCGCTTCACCACCTATCATCGCTCGTCCTATGTCTGCAAAACCGGGCTTGGCGACGTGCTGATCGGCGCCGCGCTACGGCGGCCGAGCACAACGGCGTCGAAGGCGCCTCGCACATCAAGGACAAGCTCGTCGAGATGACGCATCTCAACGAGACCATCTATTCGAGCTGCATGGCGGCGGCGCATCAATCCAAGCCTGTCGCTTCGGGCGCCTATATCAACGACGAAATGCTCTCCAACGTCGCCAAGCATAATGTCACGCGCTTTCCCTACGAGATTGCACGGCTGGCCCAGGACATCGCCGGGGGTCTGGTCGTCACCATGCCGTCGGAGAAGGACCTGCAGAACAACGAAGTCGGTCCGCTGATCCGCAAATTCCTGCAAGGGCGCGACGGCGTCGAGGTCGTCGACCGCATGCGCATGCTGCGCTTGATCGAGAACATGACGATCGGCCGCAATGCCGTCGGTTACCTGACGGAAAGCCTGCACGGCGCGGGCTCGCCGCAAGCGCAACGCATTCAGATCGCGCGCGGCATGAAGATCGAAGAGAAGAAGGCACGGGCGCGCAATCTTGCCGGCATCGCGAAGCCGGTCGGATCCAATTAGAAGCTTTAGCGACGGGACGGCGCTCCGTCCCGCCCTTTATTCCGCCGCGACCTGCTTGCGGTGCGGTAGCTTCCAATTCGGCCGGACGAAATGGCAAGTATAGCCCGCGGGATAGCGCTCCAGATAATCCTGGTGCTCGGGCTCGGCCTCCCAGAACGGACCGACCGGCGCCACTTCGGTGACGACCTTGCCCGGCCACAGTTTTGAGGCTTCGACATCGGCGATGGCGTCTTCGGCGATCCGCTTCTGCTCGGGGCTCGCGTAGAAGATCGCCGAGCGATAGCTGGTGCCGATATCGTTGCCCTGCCGGTTGCGCGTCGTCGGATCGTGGATCTGGAAGAAGAATTCGAGAAGCGTGCGGTAGCTGGTCTTGGTCGGATCGAACACGATCTCGATCGCTTCCGCATGCGTGCCGTGGTTGCGGTAGGTCGCATTCGGCACGTCGCCGCCGCTATAGCCGACGCGGGCCGAGATCACGCCGGGCTGGCGGCGGATCAGATATTGCATGCCCCAAAAACAGCCGCCTGCGAGAACCGCGCGTTCCGTTGATGCTGCCATTGCGTCACCTGTTCAATGCATGATGGAGGAAGGTACCAAATTCGTTGACATTATATAGGCATCGGCGGCGGCTTTTGGACACCCCAAGCGGACCGCCGAAATCCCGGCGTCATCACGCTTTGGTGTGCGCCCTCGGCAGCACCGCGAGCGCCGCGTCGACCATGCCCTGATAGCCGGTGCAGCGGCATAAATTGCCGGAAAGCGCCCGGCGTATTTCCTCCTCGGTGATGGGGGTCTCGCCGCATTCGCGCTGCAACTCGATCAGCGTCATCACTACGCCCGGGGTGCAGTAGCCGCATTGCAGGCCGTGATGTTTCGACAAAGCCGCCTGGATCGGATGCAGCGTGCCGTCCGGCGCGGCGACGCTTTCGATCGTTTCGACCCGGCGTCCGTCGGCCTGCACGGCCAGCATCAGGCAGGAGCGGGCGGTCGCGCCGTCGATCAGCACCGTGCAGGCGCCGCAGACGCCGTGCTCGCAGCCGATATGCGTGCCGGTGAGGCTGAGCTCCTGGCGAAGGAAATCGGCGAGGTGCAGGCGCGAATCCACACTGCGCTTGTGCTCCTTGCCGTTCACGACGATGGAAATCTCGTGCGTGCTCATGTTCGCGCCCGCTGAACGGCCTTGGACAGAGCGCGCTGCGTCAGGTGGCCGGCAAGCTCCTGGCGATATTCCGGCGGATTGGCATCGTCGCCTTCCGCCGGCAGCGCGGCCGCGGCGGCGGCGGCGCTTGCGATCAGGCCGGCATCGGCGCGCCGGCCTTCGAGCATAACTTCCACATCGGTCAGCCGGATCGGAACAGGAGCAATGCCGCCGGCGGCAATGCGCGCGCTGGAAATAATGTCGTCTTGGTCCATCGCGATCACCGCCGCAATCGAAACGATGGCGAAGTCGGCGGGCCGCACCGCATATTCCTCGAACGCCGATCCGGCGCGTTTCGGCCATGGCCCGAAATCGATCTGAACGAGCATCTCGTTCGGCTCGAGGCTCGACGTCAGATAACCCGCCGGAAATTCCGCGAACGGAATTCCCGTCGGCTGGTCTTGCTCGCGACGGTCATCACCGCATCCACGGCACATGCCGTCACCGGCAGTTCCGCGGACGGGTCGAGATGGCAGATGCTGCCGCCGATGGTGCCGCGGTTGCGCGTCTGCTGATGGCCGATATGGAACAACGCATCGATCAGCAACGGGCAGCGCTGCTTCACCAACGCGCTGCGCTCGACGCTGCGCTGCGTCGTCATGGCGCCGACTTTCAAGCCTGCCGGGGTATCTTCGACAAAAGCGAGCTCCGGAATGCGGCCGAGATCGATCAGATGCTCGGGCTGCACCACGCGGTAATTCATCATCGGCATCAACGATTGGCCGCCGGCGAGCACGCGCGCGTTGTCGAGCGTGGCCAAGAGATCGAGCGCCTCATCAAGCGTCTTCGGCGCGTGGTAGGTGAAGACCGACGGCTTCATGCGGGCCTAGCGGATTTTTCGGCCGCGCGTATAAGCGCGCGCAGCCGTGCCGGCAGGATCGGCAATTCGGTGATGCGGAGATCGAGCGGCCGCAACGCGTCTTCGACCGCCGATACGATCACGCTCGGCGCGCCGATCGTGCCGCTTTCGGCCGCGCCCTTGACGCCGAGCGGATTGAGCGGAGAGGGCGACTCCATGTGATGAATGGCGATGCGCGGCGCGACGTCCGCTGTCGGCAGCATGTAATCGGCGAACGTTCCGGTCAGCGGCTGGCCGGATTCGTCGAACCGCATCAGCTCGAATAAAGTCGCGCCGATGCCGTGCACCACGCCGCCGCAGACCTGGCCCTCGACCATCATCGGATTGATCACGCGGCCGCAATCGTGAACCACGGTATAGCGGAGAATCTTCACAGCGCCGGACATTGGATTGACCTCGGCCTCGGCGATATGCGTGCCGTTGGTATAGGTCATGCCGGTCGGTTGATAATCGACCGCGGCGGCAAGACCCGGACTGACATTGCCAGGTAGCGCAAAGCCGGGCAGGCCGCCGAGCGCACGCGCAATCTCGGCGAGACTCTTTTTCAGTTTCGGCACGCCGGCGACGCGAACTTCGCCGTCTTTCAGCTCAAGATCCTCCGGCGCGACTTCGAGCATGACTGACGCGGCGGCCTTGGCCTTCTCGGCCACACTAAGCGCCGCGAGATATGCGGCGTTGCCCGCGGTCACCGCCTGGCGGCTGGCAAAGGCGCCGAGACCTAAGGGCGTCGCTGCGGTATCGCCGTCGACGACGCGTATATGATCGGCCGCAACACCGAACACGCTTGCCGCAAGCTGCGCCAGCATGGTCTTGGTGCCTTGGCCTTGCGCGGTCGCGCCCGACGCGACGACGATCTGTCCTGAAGGCCCGATGCGAATAGCGGTGCTTTCGAACGGGCCGCGGCCGGTGCCTTCGACGTAATTGGCAAGCCCGATGCCGAGGAGACGGCCGTCGCGCAGCGCCGCCTCGCGGCGTTGCGGAAACGTGTCCCACTCCGATATGGCGAGCGCGCGCCGCTGGCATTCCGGATAATCGCCGCTGTCATAGGTCATGACGCTGCCGTCACGCTGCTTGATCGGCGTTGCGTAGGGCATCTTCTCCGGCGGGATGAGATTTCGCCGTCGCACCTCATCGCGCGTGAGATTCAAAGTCTTCGCGATACGATCGAGAATCCGCTCCATCACGAAGGTGCCTTGCGGCCGGCCGGCGCCGCGCGTCGGTGCGACCGGCACCATGTTGGTCAGGCACAGCGAGACGACGAGATGAAGCGCCGGCAGCACATAGGGCCCGATCATATTGGTCACGCCGTTATAGGGCAGCGCGACGCCGTAGGGCACGTTGGCGCCGTGATCGTGATAGAGCCATCCGCGAATGCCGCCGAGCTTGCCATCGGCGTCGAACGCGACGTCGACGTCCCAAATCTGTCGCCGCTCCTGCACCGTCGCGGTAAAACTCTCGAGGCGATCCTCGCACCATTTGATTGGACGGCGCAGCAGCAGTGCCGCCGCCGGGATCGCGATCTCTTCCGGATGAAACACGGCCTTGGGGCCGAAGCCGCCGCCGACATCCGGCGCCACGACACGCACTTGATGTTCGGCGAGACCGAATGTCTGCACCATCACCGTCTTGGCGCGATGCGGCGTTTGGGTGCCGTCCCACACCGTGAGCAAATCCTCGCCCGTGTCATAGCGCGCGATCACGCCGCGCGGCTCGATCGAGAAGCCGCCGCCTTTGTCCATGCGAAACTGTTCGGAAAACCGGTGTATCGCATTGGCAAAAACGCGATCCACCTCACCGTATTTGACGACGTGTTCCGCCGTCAGGTTGTCGGGGCAATCGAGCCGCGCCCGCGGCGCGCCGGGCGCGAGGCTCGCGCGCGGATCGGTGACGACCGGCAATTCGTCGTAGTCGACTTCGATCAGGGCCGCCGCATCTTCCGCCAGATGCCGGTTGCCAGCGACGACAAGTGCGATCGGCTCGCCGACATAGCAGACCTCGTCCTTGGCAAGACAAATGGGCTCGGCGTCGAACTTGACCGCCGCGGCGGCGATCGCGAGCGGGATCCGGTTGCAGGTCAGAAGCGGCCGCAGGTCCGCATATAATAAGACTGCGCGTACGCCGGGCGCGGCCTTGGCAGCCGTCGTATCGACGCTCTTGATCCGGGCATGCGCCGCGCGGCTCCTCGCAAAGACCGCGTGCAGCATGTCGGGCAAGACGATGTCGTCGATATAGCGCGCTTCGCCGCGCAACAGGCGCGCGTCTTCGACACGGGGGACCGAGCGCCCGACCAGCGCGCCTAGTGACTCGCTCGACATATTTCCTTCTTTCACTTTCGGGCGTTTCCGCGTCGGATCCGCAATAGTCCTAGCCGATCAGGTAACCCGAAGGCGATACCAGGCGAAGTTGCGGGTGGCGGGCGCCTGCCCAAAACGCAGGACAGGCCACCGGCGCCAGCGTTGCTGGGGGGCGATGCATTACTTGCGGCTGCAAGTGAAAGTGGGCTTAACTGCGTTTAATCGCACCTTCGAAATCCGCTTTCGATGAGATGCCAATAAAAAGGGAGTGCTAGGTTGGACGCGCAGACCGATCAAATCCGCCTGTCGGCGGATGTAGGGGGCACCTTCACCGACATTGCCGCGTTCAACGAGAGGACCGGCGAATTCAGCCTCGGCAAGACACTGACGACGCCGGTGCGGCTGGTTGACGGCATTCAGACCGGCGTCACCAAGGCCGGTACGACATTCGCCGACGCGCGGCTGTTCCTGCACGGAACCACAATCGCCATCAATACGATTCTCGAGCGCACCGGCGCCAAATGCGCGCTGCTGACGACCCAGGGTTTTCGCGACATTTACGAGATCGGCCGCGTCAACCGCCCGGAATCCTACAATCTGTTTTTCCAGAAGCATCAGCCGCTGATCGAGCGGGCGCTGCGTTTTGAGATCCGCGAGCGGATCGACGCACAGGGCAATGTGCTGATGAAGATCGACGAGGAGCAGGTTCGCCGCATCGTCGACGATCTGGTCAAATCCGGCATCGACGCCATCGCCATTCTGTTCCTGCACTCCTATCGCAATCCGGTGCACGAGCGGCGGGTGAAGGAGATCGTGCAGGAGATGTATCCCGGATTGTTCGTGTCCGCCTCGCACGAACTGTCGCAGGAATATCGCGAGTTCGAGCGCTCCTCGACGGTCGCCGCCAATGCTTATGTCGGGCCGCGCGTGCGCAATTACCTCTCGGTGATGAATACGCATCTCGGGGAAGCGAATTTCGACGGCACGTTCCTGATCGTGCAATCGAGCGGCGGACTGTTCGACATCGGCGAGGCGCGCAATTCCTGCATCCGCATGCTGGAATCCGGACCCGCTGCGGGCGTGATCGGCACCAAGATCCTGTGCGACAGCATGGGCTTCGGCAATGCCATCGCTTTCGACATGGGCGGCACGACGGCGAAGGCGGGCGTCATTCATTACGGTCACGTGCTGATGACAGGCGGCACGCTGGTCGGCGGCTATGCGACGGGCCTTCCAGTGCAAATGCCGATGATCGACATCCAGGAAGTCGGCACCGGCGGCGGCAGCATCGCGCGCGCCGGTCTTGCCGGCGCGATGCGGGTTGGGCCCGAAAGCGCGGGTGCCGCGCCGGGACCGGTCTGTTACGGGCTCGGCGGTGAGGAGCCGACCATCACCGACGCCAATCTCGTGCTCGGGCGGCTCGCCGCCGACCGTTTCCTTGGCGGCGAGATGAAGCTCGACGTCGAAGGCGCAAAACTTGCGCTCAACGACAAGATCGCAAAGCCGCTCGGGCTGACGCTCACCGAAGCCGCCGAGGGTATTTTGCGCATTGCCACGACCAAGATGTCGCATGTGGTGCGCTGGGTGACGACTGAACGCGGCCTCGATGCCGCGGATTTCGCGCTGGTCGCCTATGGCGGCGCGGGCCCGCTCCACGCCGCCATGGTGGCGCGCGAATTGCGCATCGCCAAAGTCATTATCCCGCGCGCGCCGGGGCACTTTTCCGCCTACGGCATGCTGATGGCGGACCTGCGCCGCGACTTCGTCCACACCTGGTTCACGCCGCTCGCCAAGGCCTCGTTCGCGGACATGGAGACATTGTATCAGGACATGGAGCGCCGCGGTCGCGCCGGCATCAGCCACGCCCATGTCGAGCTTTCCGAGATCGTCGTCTCGCGCGGCGCCGACATGCGCTATGTCGGCCAGGAGCATGCCGTCACCGTCGAACTGCCGACCGAACTTTTCGTCGCGCAGGATCGCGACGGCATCAAGCGGCATTTGGACGCCGTGCATGAGACGCGCTACGGCTATTCATCGCCGGGCGAGGCGGCCGAGATCGTCAGCCTGCGCTGCGCCGTCGTCGGCATCATGAAGAAGCCGCGCGAGCAGTCGATTGACGCGGGAACCGCGGAGCCGCCGGCCAAGGCGTTCCGCGGCAATCGCCTCGTCTATTTCGCCGATGCGGGCTTTGTCGAAACGCCGACTTACGACCGCGCGCATCTTGTCGCCTCGAACACGATCAAGGGGCCGGCGCTGATCGAGGAATATGCCTCGACCACTGTCGTCCACCCAGGCGACGCACTCGAAGTCGACGCGCTCGGCAACCTGATCATCGCAACCGGGAGAAGCTGACGATGAATGTCGCCTTCGACAAGACGTCGGACGTCAAGACGCAAGGTCGGATCGACCCGGTCACCGTCGAAGTGGTGCGCAACGGTCTCATCGCCGCGACCGAGGAGATGAAGACCAATCTCATGCGCACCGCCTACAACATGATCATCTACGAGGCGCTGGATTTCACCGTCGGCCTGTTCAATGCGCGCGGCGAGACGGTATCGATCGGGCTCGGCCTGCCGATGTTCATTCGCGGCATGAGCGACACGGTCAAGGCCAAGATCAAGCATTACGGCCTCGACAACATGGATCCCGGCGACATTCTGCTCACCAACGACGCCTATACGACCGGTAGCCATCTCAACCACATGACCTTTTCGGTGCCGATTTTTCACGACGGGAAGGTCGTCGCCTTTTCGAGCTGCATGGCGCATTGGCCGGACGTCGGCGGCACGCTGTCGGGCGTGACCACCGACATCTATTCTGAAGGCCTGCAGATGCCAATCGTGAAGGCTTACCGCAAAGGCGAGCCGAACCAGGAGATCATCGACATTATCCGCATGAATGTGCGGGTGCCGGAGAACGCCATGGGCGATTTTCGCGCCCAGATCGCGGCGGTGAAGACCGGCGAGAAGCGCTTTCTCGAAATGATCCAGAAATACGGCATCGATGCCGTGCTCGGTTCGATCACGGCGATCATGGACCAGAGCGAGGCGGTAGCGCGCGAACGCGTGCTGCAAATTCCGGATGGCGTCTATGAGGCGGAATCCTATATGGACGACGACGGCGTGGCGCTCGGCAAGCGCATTCCGATCCGCGTCAAGGTCGAGATTTCCGGCGATCGCATGAAGGTCGACCTCACCGAAGTGTCGAAGCAAGTTGCGGGCTTCTACAATTCCGGCGAAACCGCGGGCCGTTCATGCTGCCAGGTGGCGTTCAAATGCCTCACCTCGGCGCTCGACCTGCCGATCAATGACGGACAATTCCGCGCGCTCGACATCGTGCTGCCGCCCGGCCGCGTGGTCAGCGCGCAAAAGCCGTCGGCGATGCGGATGTGGATGACGTTCCCGATGACCATCGTCGACACCATCTTCAAGGCGCTGGCGCCGGCGCAGCCGGATCGGGTGATCGCCGGACATCACGCCGATCTGTGCGTCGCCCGCGTCAACGGCCGCCGCCCGACCGACAACAGGTTCTATATTTATCTCGGCGGGCTGGTCGGCGGCGGCTGGGGCGCAAAGCACGACAGCGACGGCGTCAATGCCACGATCGCCATCAATGACGGTGATACCCATAACGGCCCGAGCGAGCAGGTCGAGGCGAAGTTTCCGCTGTTAGTCGAACGCTACGCGCTGCGTCCGGATTCCGGCGGCGCCGGAAAATTCCGCGGCGGGCTCGGCACCGAACAGATCGTGCAGATGCGCGGCAAGGTCTCGTTCAATGCGCAGATGGATCGTGTGCGCTGCCGGCCGTGGGGCCTCTATGGCGGGCTTTCCGGCTTCGGCAATGCGGTCGCGATCCACCGCTTCGGCGAGGACGAGCAGGGCTTTCAGAACGGCAAGGCCTTCGATCAGGTGCTGGAGCCGGGCGACGCCTACATTATCCGTTCTGGCGGCGGCGGCGGTTACGGCTCGCCGCTCGAGCGCGAGCCCGAGAAGGTCGAAGGCGATGTGCGCCAGGGTTACGTCACCAAGGCGGCGGCGGAGAAGCTCTATGGCATCGTGTTCCGCGACGGCACGCTCGACGTCGATATCGTCCGCACCCAGGCCCGCCGCGAAGAGATGCGGCGGGACGGATTGCCGGTCAACGATCCCGAAGTCCCTGACGCGCCGGGCGAGGGCTGGTCGCTCAATCTCAATCGCCGCCGTCCGCAAGACAATCGGCAGCTCAGCGACGACGAGCGTCTTGTGATCGCCATGTCCGGGCGGTGTTGTTAGCGAAGAAACGAACGACGGCACGACAAATATGAAAATTTCAAGGGGAGGTATCGATGGGGAAGGGCGCAAGGACAAACGACACAAGGAGAAACGGCATCTGGAATAGCTGTGTCATCGGCGCTGCGGTTGCGGCCGGCGCGGCGCTCGTGCCGCTCGGCACGACGATGGCGCTGGCGCAGTCCGGCGCGCCGATCAATATCGGCGTCATCACCGAATTGAGCGGGCCGTATTCATTCTTCGGTACCGCTTGCCGCCAGGGGCTCGAATTCGGGCAGAAGCAGATCGCGGCCGCAGGCGGCGTGCTCGGCCGGCCGCTGAATTTCAAGATCGTCGACGATCAGACCAACCCGGCGCAAGCGGTGGCCGCCGCGCGCAGCCTCGACGTGCAGGACAATGTGCTGGCGCTCACCGGACCGACGAGTTCCGACATCGCGCTCGCCGTTTATGGCTATGCCGAACAGAACAAGGTGCCGTTCGTCGTGCCGGTCGCGGCCTTCGCCCAGCTGACCAAGCCCGGAACGCATTATACGTTCCGCATCGAGCCGGACGCCGTGGGCTGGGGCTATGCGGCGGTGAAGTTCATCGCCGCGCAAAAGCCCGGCGCCAAGATCGCCCTGATGTACAACGATATCGCGCTGGCTCGCGCCATCGTCGCCGGGATCAAGTACCAGGCGCCGAAAGAGAACATCAGTATCGTCTCCGACATCCTGTTCCCGCAAGGCAGCAACGACGCCACCGTGCAGGCGGCGCAAGTCGTTGCCGCCAAGCCGGATTATGTCTATCTCGCCACCGTCGGCGCCTTCGACGTCACCGCCACCAATCAATTGCTCGATCTCGGCATCAAGCCCGAGCAGATCATCCACAATGTCGGCACCTCGACCACGCTGATCGGTTACGGCGCACGCAGCATCGGCTCGATCTACGGTTCGTTTTTCGACGTCAATCTCGACAATGTGACGCCCGAAGGACGCAAATTCGCCGACGACTACACCCAAGCGGTCGGCCGTGTTCCGTCCTATATCGAGAATTTTTGCTACAACACGCCCTATATTATCAAGGCGGCGCTCGAGAAGGCGGGCAGCGCCGATCGCGAGAAATTCCGCGATGCCGTGTCGGCGCTCAGCATGGTCGAGCCGACCTCGGGCGTCCCGATCTCCTTCGACAAGAACGGCGCCCGCAAGGAATACATGTATTATATGCAGCTCACCGGCGTGGCGCCGCCCAAGAGCTACACCGCAAAGAAGCTGTTCTACATCGAATGGGCCCCGGAAACGCTGCCGGTCTATGACCTCGTGAAGTAGAGCTGTGCCGGCTGGCAGGGGGAGGCCGCCATGATGATGTCGAGCGCCACGCTCCTGGTCGCGATCTCGGTGGTCACGACGGGATTGGTGCTCGGCGTCATCTTCTCGCTGGTCGCGGCCGGCGTCACCATCGTCTATGGCAGCATCTGGCTGCCCAACGCCTCGAACGGCCAATTCTTCCTGACGGCAGCGCTGATCTGCTGGAGCTTCGCGACCTGGCTCGCCATGCCGATCTGGCTCGCGGCGCTGCTTACATTATTTGTCAGCCTGCCGATCAGTTACCTGTTGGAGGCGACGCTGATCCGGCGCTTCTACGACGTGCCCGATCGCAACATCGCCTATTTCGTCGTCACGCTCGGCGTCACGCAAATCCTGTCCGGAATCTTCTCCGTGACCTACGGCCGCTGGAGCGATCAGTTCAATCTGCCGCCGATCGTTTCGGGCATCACCTTCATCGGCCCGTTCCCGATGACCAATAACCGCATCTTCGTCCTCTGCGCGGCAGGCCTGTTGCTGGCGCTGCTGTTTATCATGCTGCGGTTTCATCCTTACGGCCGCGCCTTGCGCGCGGTGTTCCAGAATCGCGAGGCGGCGGCTTTGCGCGGCGTCAATGTGCGCGCGATCTACCGGCTGTCTTTCGTGCTCGGCATGTTGTCGATCTTCGCCGGCGGCATCCTCTACGGCATGGCCTATAGTTTCGATCTCACCGTGGCCTGGACCATGGCGGTGACGGCGTTCGCCATCATGATCGTCGGCGGGCCGGGCTCGGTGCTGGGAGCGCTGGTGGTCGGCATGGTGTTCGGCTTCACCCAGGCCGGCGTCAGCGTCTTTGCCAATCCGACGGTCGCGACCTTTTCTTATCTTGCCGCCATGATGGTCATTTTGCTGATCAAGCCGTCAGGGCTGTTTGCGCGATGAGACGATTTCTCGACATTGCGTTCAAGCCCGAGTTGCTGCTGCTCTTGGCGTGCGGCCTGTTGCTCACGATCGTGGTGCGGGACAACCGCTTCTTCGCCTTCGTCACCGGCATCACCATGATCAGCGTCATGTGGGCGGCCGGCATGAATCTGCTCACCGGCTATGCCGGTCTGGTGTCGCTTGCTTTCGCCGGGATCGCCGGCATCAGCGCCTATGCGACGGTAGGATTGGTGATGCGGCTAGGTTGGTCGTTCTGGCTCGCCATGCCGCTGTCGGCGGTCGGCGCCGCCGCGGTCGGCGTGCTGCTCGGCCTGCCGTCGCTACGGCTCAAGGGCTTTTACTTCGCGCTGTCCTCGCTCGTCATCCAGACGGTGCTGAGTCTCGGCTTCGTTTATTTCGTCAATCTGACAAACGGCGACACCGGCATCAGCCAGATTCCGCCGCCGGATATTCCCTTCACCGGGACATTTCTGCACGGCACGAGCTTCGATCTCCTGCTGACATCCGCCGCCTGGTTCAGTCTCGTCGCCGTCTGGTTCATCGTCGCCTCGCCGTTCGGCCGCCGCTTGATCGCGATCCGCGAGGACGAGGTGCTGGCCGAGGCGATCGGCATCGACGTCGTGCGCAACAAGATGCTGGTGTTTTTCGCAGGTTCCCTGTTCGCGGGTGTCGGCGGCTCGCTCTATGCCACTTATGTCGGTTTCGCCTCGCCGCGCAGCTTCGACCTTTTGTCGAGTTTGAGCATCTGGCTCATGGTCGCGTTCGGCGGCCGCGGCACCCTGATGGGGCCGGTCGTCGGCGCGCTCATTCTCGCGCCGGTGCCGTTCATGCTGCAGCAATACGACACGCTGAAGGATGTCATCTACGGCGCGTTGATCATCGCCGTGATCGTGCTGATGCCGGGCGGCATCTACGGCACGCTGATGAACAGCGTCCGCTCGCTGCCCATGCTGCGCCGTCCACTCACGCGTTATGGCAAGAGTGTTCCCGATGACCGACCTGTTCACGGCGCATAATCTCTGCAAGCGCTTCGGCGGCGTGCACGCGTTGCGCAATGTCGACGTGACGCAGCGTGCCGGCGAGACGCTTGGCATGATCGGGCCGAACGGTTCGGGCAAGACGTCATTCGTCAATGCCGTGACCGGAGAACTCGCGCTCGACAGCGGCAAAGTCGATTTCGCCGGTTCCGACATTACCGGGGTGCGCCCGCACAAGGTGGCCGATGAAGGCCTCGCGCGGACGTTTCAGGCGGTGCGCCTGTTCGGAAAGCTGACGGTGCGCGACAATCTGCAGACTGCAATGCTGGTTCTGGAAGATCCCGCGCACACGCTTGAAGCGGCCGAGCGGGTCGAGCTTCTGCAATGGCTCAAGCTCGACAACCGGCTCGACGCCATGGCGGGCAGTCTGACGCTGTTCGAACAGCGCCGCCTCGAACTCGCGATGCGGCTGATGATGCGGCCGCGTCTCATCATGCTCGACGAGCCGGTCGGTGGGCTCGCGCCGAGCGAAATTCGCGCCATGATGCAGATCCTCCAGGAACTCAAATCACGCTGCTCGATCTTCGTCATCGAGCACACGATGCGGGTGATCCGTGAGCTTGCCGACCGCGTCGTCGTTCTCATCACCGGCGAGAAGATCGCCGACGGCCCGCCCGCCGAAATCCTCAAGGACAAGCGCGTCATCGAGCAATATCTGGGGACGGCGCATGCTTGAGACGGAAGCGCTCGTCATCACATACGGTCCGTTTCTGGCGCTCGACGGCGTCGATATCACGGTCGGCGGCGGCGAGATCATAGGCATCATCGGCGCCAATGGTGCGGGCAAGAGTTCGCTGGTGCGCGCCATAGCTGGTCTCGTGCCGGCGGCGTCGGGCCGCGTGATCTTCAAGGGCAATGCGCTCGGCAGCGAACCGCCGCACCAGCGCAATCGCATGGGCATTGCGCTCGTGCCCGAGGGCCGCGGCCTGTTCGCGCGCATGTCGGTCGAGGAGAACTTGATGATGGGCGGCTATCCGCTGCCGACGCGCACCCGTATGGCGGACAATATGCAGCGCTCTTTCGAGCTGTTTCCGGTGCTGCGCGAGCGCCGCCACCAGCTGGCCGGTACCTTGTCGGGCGGTCAGCAGCAGATGCTGGCGGTGTCGATGGGGCTGATGTCGGAGCCCGAGCTTCTCATCCTCGACGAGCCGTCGCTCGGCCTCGCGCCGATCGTCATCGGCGAGATCGGCGAGCGCCTCAAGCAACTCAAATCGTCAGGCATGACCATCCTGCTCGCCGAACAGAACGCGACGCTGACCGGCAACATCACCGACCGCATCTATGTGCTGCAGACCGGGCGGGTGCGCTACCACGACAAGCCGGACGTGCTGTTCAAGATGCCCGAAGTTGCCGAGAGCTTTCTGAGTATTTGAGAAACTCAGGCGGCCGTCAGGCCGCCATCGATGACGATGGTCTGCCCGGTGATGGACGCCGCCGCCGGCCCGGCGAGAAAGACCACCGCCGCGGCGACTTCCTCGGCCGTCGCCAGGCGGTGCAGCGGAATGCGCTTGAGCATCGCCTCCATGTAGTCCTTGTTCGCTCCGGTTCCGGCGCGCGACGGCGATTGCGTATCGAGACGTCCGGGCGCGACCGCATTCACCGTAATGCCGTAGTCGGCCCATTCGATCGCCAACATCCGCGTCATTTGCAAAAGCGCGGCCTTGCTGATGCCGTAGGCCGAGCGTTCGGCGGCCCCGACCAGCGCATGCGCCGAGGCGATGGTGACGATGCGCCCCGGCCTGTGCTGCGCGACAAGGTAGCGCCCGATCTGCTGCGTCAGGAAGAAGGTGCCGGTCACATTGGTCAGGAGCACGTCTTCGAAATCGTCGCGCGCGGTTTCGATCGCCTTGCTGCGCAGATTGACGCCGGCATTGTTCACCAGCACGTCGATGCGGCCGAAGGCTTCGATGGCGGCGGCCGCAGTCTGCTCAATGCTCGATTGCGCGCGAAGGTCGAGCTCGGCGGCAATAGCCCTTCGCCCAGCCGCGCGCACGGCCGCGAGCGTCGCATCCAGATTGCCGGTGCGCGTCGCGGTCACGACGAGGTCGAATCCGTCACGCGCCAGTGCGAGCGCGGTCGCCGCGCCCACGCCGTACGAGGCGCCTGTGACCAGCGCGACTTTGGTGGCTTCGCTCACGCGTTCTCGTCCTTCATAGCCAGCCGCGCGGCTCCGAATTCATCGTTCCCGCCGCCGACAATTCGGCAAGCAGGACCTTGGTATCCGAGTTGTTGAGCCCGGCAAGCGGTGGGCGCGGCGCACCGCAATCGCGGCCCATCGCCCGCATGCCGGTCTTGAAGCCGGCGACACCTGTATCGCGCAAGGCGCGGTAAAGGATCGCGGCCTGCTCCTGCGCCGGCCGCGCCTCGGCGAATTTCTCGGCCATGCAGAGCGCGTAGAGATTGCCGATCAACTTCGGCGCGATCCCGGCGAGCGGCGAGAGCAGGCCGGTCGCGCCGACGGCGGCGGCTGAGATCATATATTCGGTGCCGGAGACGAGCTGAAAGTCGGGGCGCACAGCGCGCGCCACGGTGATCACCTCGATCATATATTGCCAATCGAGGCTGAGATCGATCAGGCCGGCCATATATTGCGAGCGCTTGAGCAGATCGACCACCGATTTGCTCGCGATCTCGACCTCGTTCATTTCGGCCGGCGAGTTCAGTACAAAGAGCGGAACCTTTGCCGCTTCGCCGATCGCGAGAAAATGTTCGACCAGCATATGCTGCGGCGGCGTCCAGTAATAGGGAACGGTCGCGATCACTGCGACCGCGCCTGCTTTCGCGGCGTGGCTTGCCAGCGAAGCCGCGATGGCGGTGCCGGCCTCGCTGACATGGGCAACGATCGGAACGCGGCCTTTGACCCGCCCGATCGCGAATTCGAGCAGCGCCTCGCGCTCGAGGACGGTGAGGCTGACCGATTTGCCCGCATGCATCGGCAGCGCCAAGCCTTGGGCGCCGCCGGCCAAGTGGAAATCGAGTACATTGCCGTAACCGGCGATATCGACGCGGCCGTTGACGAACGGCGTCACGGGTGCATGCACCAGGCCAAATCTGAAATCGGTCACTTGATCTATCCTCTCGTTGCCGCGCGCTCGTCACCAGCCGTGCGGTTCGGAATCCAAAATGCCGAGCGCTTCGAGTTGCTGTTCGATGAACTTGATGCGTTCCGGCGACGCTGTCGGCAGTGGCGGCGATGTCGGCCCGACCGGCCGGCCCATGATGACGCAGCCGCCCTTGAGCGAGGACGGATACTGGTCGCGGAATAGGAGCCAGAGCTGCGACAGCTTATATTGCAGCTCGCGGGCGCGGGCCCAGTTGCCGCCGGCGCAGGATTCATAAAGCTCGAGGCAGAGATTGGGACAAACGGCGCCGGCCGACGAATAGGAACCGGCGCCGCCGAGCGACACCGAGGGCAGGAGATATTCGACGCCCGCGATCATCGCGAAGCTCGGCCGCAGCGGCAGCGCGGCGCGGAGAATCTCGAAGAACTTCTCGCTGTTGAAGCTTGCTTCCTTCATGCCGACAAGGTTCGGCAGGCGCTGGATCAGCCGCGCCGTCAGTTCGCCGGTGAATTCGATGCCGTCGAGATAGCTCGGCGAATTGTAGGCGATCAGCGGCAGGTCGATCGAGGTGCCGAGATCGACGAAGTAGTCGTAGAGCGCTTCCGGCGGATATTTCCAGAAATAGGGCGTGATGGCGATGATGGCGTCGGCGCCGGATTTCTGCGCGTGGCGCGCCAGGTCGTAGGTGTCTTCAAGCGCCAGCGCGCTGACATGGATCGAGATCGGCACGCGCTTGGCCACCGTCTTGATCGCCGCCTCGGCGAGCTTCTTGCGCTCGGCGATGGTGAGATTATGCGATTCCGCCTTGTGATGCGGCCACGAGATCGCCGTCGCGCCGGTGCGGACGTGGAAGTCGACGAGTTTCTCGAAGGTCTCGTAGTCGGGGCTGAAATCGTGCCTGAGCGGCGTGACCGGGCTTTGCATCACGCCCTTGAGGACGAGTGTCATTGTTGCTCCTGCATTCGCTATTCCGGGCTTCGTTCCGTCACTGCGCGACGATGTGCGCGTCTTCGACCACCTTGCCCCAGCGCACGCCTTCGTCGTGAACGAATTTGGCATAGTCCTGCGGCGATGCGCTCGGTGCCGGCGTCATGGCGAGCTCTTCGTAGCGCTTCTTTACTTCCGGATCGGCCAGCGCCTTGATGGCGGCGGCGTGCAATTTGTCGACCATTGCCTTGGGCGTGCCGGCGGGCGCGGCAAGGCCGAACCATTGCACCGCCTCGAAGCCGGGCAAGCCGGCCTCGGCGACGGTCGGGAGATCGGGCGCCGCCGGTGAGCGTGCGGCGCTGGTGACGCCGTAGGCACGGACATTGCCGGATTGAATATTGCTTAAGGCGATCGTCAGATCGGGCATCATGATCGCGACTTGGCCGCCGAGGACGTCATTGAACGCCGGCTGCGTGCCGCGATAGGGCACATGCAGAAGCTTCACGCCGGCATCCTGTTCGAAAAGTTCGACAATCAGATGCGACAAGCTTCCGACGCCGGCTGAGCCGAACGCGACCTTGCCGGGATTGGCCTTCATATAAGCCAGCAGCTCTTTCAGATCCTTTGCCGGCAAGGACGGATTGCCGACCAGAACTTCGGGGGCCGTGACGGTGCGCGTGATCATCGCGAAATCACGATCGATATCGTAAGGCACGGATTTCAGCACGAACGGGTTCATCACATGCGAGGAGATCATGGCCAAGAGCGTGTAGCCGTCGGGCTCGGCCTTGGCCACGGCCTGCGCGCCGATATTGCCGCTGGCGCCGCCGCGATTCTCGACGACGACGGCCTGGCCCAGGATTTGCGCGAGTTTCGGCGCGAGAATGCGGGCCTGCGTGTCGGTTCCGCCGCCCGCCGGCGCCGGCACGATCACCGTGATCGGGCGGGTCGGATAATCCTCCGCCCGCGTTTGCTGCGCCGATAGGCCGATGGCCAGAGCGGCGATCGCCGCCACGGCCCAGCCTGTTGTCTTGCGCAAAGTTCGCAAACCGATCTTGCGCAACAGAGAATTGGCGTCCGACATTGCCTTGGTCTCCTCCCACTTGCCGCGCGGTTGATCCGCATCTGCCGTCGAGCCCGCAAACGGGCCCGGCGGCAGAGTACTGGATTTTCCCGCCGCCGGATGGTTCATTGAGTTTCAACTCTAGAATTGACAATGGAGGGCGCCATCGACCGCCTGCATGGCATCCTGGTCTTCATCAACGTCATCGAGACGCGCAATTTCAGCGCCACCGCTCGCTCGCTCGGCGTCTCTACGTCCGCCGTCAGCGCGGCGGTGTTGCGGCTCGAGCAGAAGCTTGCGGTGCGGCTATTGAACCGGACGACGCGGCGGGTCTTGCCGACGCCGGAGGGGCTGGAATTCTATCAGCGCTGCAAACGGATCATCGCCGACCTCGAACAGGCGGAGATCAGCGTCGGCCGGTCCGGGCGGCTGCCGAGCGGACGGCTGCGGATCGGCGTGCCGTCGGCGCTCGGGCGGATGTGGGTGATCCCGCGTCTGCCGGATTTCGTGCGAGCCTATCCGTCGGTATCGCTCGAATTCGTGATCGGCGACTTCTTCACCGCGCAAAGCCGCGAAGGCCTCGACGCCGCTATCCAGGTCGGCGAATTGCCGTCGTCGCGGATGATCGTGCGCAAATTGACGGCAGTGAAGTACGTCGTCTGCGGCGCGCCGAAATATCTGGTCGAGCGGGGCACGCCGCGGAACCCCTCCGAACTCAAGGATCACGTGTGCTTGGGCTATCGCCGGCCGCGCAACGGCCAGATCTGGCAATGGCGTTTCGGGCGCGGCAAGAGCACCGAAACGCTGGCGCCCGGCAACGACATTGTTTTCAACAGCGGCGAGGCTTTGATCTCCGCCGCCAGTTCGGGTCTCGGCCTCGCGCAGGTCGCCGAATATTACGCGCGGCCCGAGATCGAGGCCGGGCGGCTGGTCGAACTGATGCGCGGCCATAGCGCCTATGCGCACGACATTTCGATCATCTTCCAGCAGCGCCGGCGCATTGCGCCGCGGTTGCGCGTCTTCGTCGACTTCCTGGTCGACATGTTCGACCCGCCGCCCTGGCGGCGCGAGAGCGCGGCCCGCGGTTGAGCGACATCGCTCGGCCGACGGCCAAAAAGGTCTGCCCCCTGGGGCAATGCGGCGGCGTGAAAAGTCCTGTGGACTGTTGATCCGAAGCCGCCAAGGCCGGTTTGACGCGGTTCAGTATAATGGATTATACTGGATCCAACAATATCCATATCATGCGAGGACATAGAGCGATGGCGCTGGAACTGTTGGAACCCACCGTTACGGATCGCCCCCAGCCGATTGCCGGCGCCCGGCGCTTGGCGGATGTCCACGGCAAGCGCCTGGGCTTTGTCGACAACAGCAAGTGCAACGCCGATCTCTTCATCAAGCGCCTGTGCCACCAGTTCGGCGACCGCTTTTCCGTGGTGCCCGGTCCGATCGTGCGCAAGCTCGCGCCGAAGGATCGTTTGAGCGACGCCGATCTGTCGCGTCTTTCCCATTGCGACGCGGTGGTGTTGTGCTTCGGCGATTGCGGCACCTCGACCTCGATCAATGTCGCCGACGCCGTCGAGATCGAACGGCGCGGCATTCCGACCGTCAATGTGTTCAGCACCGCCTTCGCTGAAGCCGCGCGCAAGCAGGCGGCCGGCCGCGGTCTGTTCGAACTGCCGCTGGTCAAAATTCCGCATCCGATGCACACTGCGCCGCAGAGCACCGTGACCGAGCGGGCCGACGCCGCCGTTGATGCGCTGGTCGAGTGCCTCACCAGAAACGCCGAGAGCGCCGCCGTCGCCAAGGCGCCAGACCGCTTTGACGGCGCTAACGACAATGACGACCAGGAAATTCTGTTCGTCCGCGGCTGGACCGACGGTCTGCCAGTCGTGTTCCCGACCGTCAACAAAGTCGCCGCCATGATCGAGGCCAGCGGCCGCGACGCCAAGGAGCAGATCGGGCCCATCCCGCCGTGCTGGCGCAACGCCACGATCGAAAAGATCGCCATCAATGCGGTGATGGCCGGATGCAAGCCGGACTATTTCCCGGTGGTGATCGCGGCAATCGACGCGCTGCTTGACAGCGACTGTCAGCTCTACGGCATCCAGACCGCGACCAACACCACGGCGCCGCTTCTCATCGTCAACGGTCCGATTGTCGATGAGCTCGGCATCAATGCCCGCGGCAATGTGTTCGGCCAGGGCGTGCGCGCCAATGCCACGATCGGCCGCGCCGTGCAGCTCGTGCTGCGCAATATCGGCGGCGACATTGCCGGCGAGACCGACATGGCGACGCACGGTCAGGCCGGCAAGTTCTCCTCCTGCATCGCCGAAGCCGAAGCCGACAGCCCCTGGGCGCCGCTTCAAGTCGAAGCCGGTTTCGCCGCGGCCGACAATACGGTCACGGTGATCGGCGCATCCGCGCCGCACAATATCTTCACCTATGGCTGCAAGACCGGCCAGGATATTCTCGAACACTTCATCGGCGCGACCACCGGGCTCGGCCACAACAACATCATCTTCCCAACCGGGCCGCTTTTTATCGTCAGCCCGGAACATGCCGGTACTCTGGCGCGCGACGGCATCGGCAAGAAAGAGATCCGCAACGCCGTGTTCGAGCGCGCCCGCATCCCGCTGTCGCGCTTTGCCAAACGCAGCGTCGAAGGATTGCGGCATCGCCGGTCGCGCTGGTTCGCTAAAGTAGGTGACCCGGACCATATCGGTGTCGCCGACCGGCCGGAGGATATCAACATCGTCGTCGCCGGCGGGGCGGGCATTCATTCTCTGTTCGTGCCGACGGCTTTCAGCTATCGCCCGGTGACACGCCGCATCGCGCCCAAAGGCTGAACAGGCTATCTAAAAAACTGCGCGCACTGCGCGACACAAGCATCCCGCCAGAGGATGCAAACAAACCATGGTTTCAGGCGGCTAATCACGATACGCTTTGGATAATGAAGCGGGCGACAAAAGCCGCCAAACTGCGCCGTTTCGGGGGCGAAGCGGAGCAGGGGATTGCGAGGGGGATCAGATGCCGGAGAGCCAACGCGCTGCCACCTTCGATCGTGCGTCGTCCGATCCCGCCGTTGCGTCCGGCACCGCGCCGGCCGGGATGCATAAGCCAGCGGTCAAATTCTGGGGCCTGCTGATCGGGTTAGCCGCGCTCGTCGCCATCGTCGCGATGCCGCAACTCGCGGGGCTGTCGGTCGCGGGTCAGCATATGCTCGGCATTTTCGCCTTCGCCGTCGTCGTCTGGATGACCGAAGCGGTGGATTACGCCGCGAGTTCCATCATGCTGATGGCCCTGATCGGCTTCCTGCTCGGCATCGCGCCCGATCCGGCGCATCCCGAGCGCCTGTTGGGTACCGGCGCCGGGCTTTCGGCGGCGCTGGACGGCTTTACCAACCCGGCGGTGGCGCTGATCGCGGCTTCGCTGGTCATCGCCGCGGCGATGACGATTACCGGGCTCGACAAACGCGTCGCGTTCAAGGTGATCTCGCTTCTTGGCTCGAGCCGCAGCCGCCTTCTCATCGGCACCATCGTCGTCATGGCGGTGCTTGCCTTCTTCATTCCGACGGCGTCGGCGCGCGTGGCCTGTCTGGTGCCGATCATATTGGGAATGATTTCGGCGTTCGGCATCGATAAGAAAAGCCGCTTCGCCGGGATGCTGATGATGGCGATCGTGTATCTGTCCCTGATCTGGGCGATGGGGCTTGCGACCGGGGCGGCGCAAAACGTCTATGTGAACGCGCTGATGGAACGGACCATTCACGTCCGCATTTCGTGGATCGATTGGCTGATCGTCGGCATGCCGTTCTCGGCGGCGCTCAGCGTCGCGCTTTATTTCCTGCTGATGAGGACGATGCCGCCCGACGCCGGCGAAGCCGCTGCGGGCTATGACAATATTGCCGCGGTTCCCGAACAGCTCGGGCCGATGACCGCGGACGAGATCAAGCTTCTGGTCTTCGCCGTTCTGCTCCTTGGATTCTGGGCGACGGAAAATAAATTGCATTCCTTCGATTCGTCGTCGGTTGCGGTCGCTGCGGTGGCGCTGATGTTCGTGCCGGGGATCGGCGTACTGAAATGGCCGCAGGTGCAGGCGCGCGTGCCGTGGGGAATTCTCATTCAGCTCGGCGTCGGCGTCGGGCTCGGCACCGCGCTCCTGAAAACCGGAGCGGCGGCATGGCTCGCGTCCTATGTCGTCACGGTCTTCGACGTGCAGCATTTGTCGGTGTTCGCGATCCTCGCGGTGCTGTGGCTGTTCCTGATCGTGATCCATTTGGGTTTTGCCTCTGGCGCGGCGATGGCCACCACGATGATCCCGGTCATGATCAGCATGCTGCAACAGACGCAGCTTCCGGCGCAAAAGATCGCCGGCGTCACCATGCTGCTCACCTTCGCGACCAGCGTTGGATGGATTCTCCCCATCAACGGCCCGCAAAACATGCTGGCTTACGGGACCGGAACCTTCGAGGCGCGGGATTTCATCCGGACCGGCCTCGTGCTCACCGTCATCGCCTATGTGATGCTGCTGGCGTTTGCGATGACGTACTGGCGCTGGCTGGGCTACGTTTAGAGAAATGCGCAATGGTCTGGAAAGCGCGGTCGGGAACAAACATCTAGAAGGTTGATAATGCCATTGCGTGCGCTCTCACAAGAATTCGGTGCGGTGACCACGGCCGACGCGGCCTACAAGGTATTGCGGCAGAGCATCCTGCGCGGCGATCTCGCGGCGGGTGAGCGGCTGCGCAGCGATGCGCTGGCGAACGAGCTTAAGGTCAGCCGCACTCCGGTGCGGGAGGCCTTGCGCAAGCTCGAAGCGGAGGGACTTGTCGAGCGGTCGGGCTCCGGCCTCATCGTGCGCGAGTTCAGCGAGAAGGATCTCACCGAACTCTTCTATGTGCGCGAAGCGCTCGAAGGCATGGCGGCGCGTCTGGCGGCGGAAAACGCGACGCCGTCGGAGATCGGCGAAATCGGCGAATTGCTCGACGACATGGACGCCGTCGGGCAGCGCGGCGAGGTTGCGGCATTGCGGCCGCTGACCGGCGAGTTTCATCAGCTGATCTGCCGCGCTGCGCACAATGACCGCTTGCTGCAATCCCTCAAAAGCCTGCTCGAACATGTCCGGCAAATGCAGACTTCTACGCTCTATGTCGAGGGCCGGCTGGCCGAGGCACTCAAGGAACACCGCGACCTGTTGCGGGCCATCGAGGCGCGCGACGCCGACCGCGCCGAGCGGCTCGCGCGCGCACACCGGCGCAAGACGCTCGATCTGCGCAAGAAGATGCTGCGGGCGCAATTGCGCGAAAGCCGCGCCAATGGCGGCAACGCCGACTGACAAAGCCGCGCTGACGAGTTAGAAGTGCCGATCCGAGAATCATTGGTGAATTGAAGAAATGTCTGGTGAGACCAAGAAGCTCGCGGAATTCGCGACCGCGCTGCGCTACGAGGATATTCCGGCACCCGTCATCGCCATCACCAAGGCGTGCCTGATCGATGCCGTCGCGGTGGCTTTGTTCGGCAGCAGTCTGCCCTGGGGGAAGAGCGTCGCGGATTTTTCCCGGCATGTCGGCGGCGAAGGCGAAAATGCCCCCAGCACGATTTTGAGCCCGGCCCTGCACCGCGTCAGCGCGCCGGCGGCCGCCTTGGCGAACGGCACGTTCGCCCATTCATTCGAATTCGATAATCTGCGGCAGCCGAGCGTCGGCGTGCATCCGGGCTCGACGGCAGCGCTTGCTGCGCTCGCCGTCGCCGAAGAGTTTGCCGTCTCGGGTCGCGATCTGATCACGGGTTTGGTCGCCGGCAACGAGTGCATGCTGCGCACCGGTCTCGCCGCCAAGAGCACCAGCGAACATTTCGGTTTTCACGCGCCGGGTCTGACCGGCGTATTCGGCTCGGCGATCGCGGCGAGCCGGCTCATGGGCAACGATGCGCACAAGACCACGATGGCGATCGGCATCGGCGGCTCGTTCGGCTCGGGCCTGCTCGCCTTCGCCAAAGCCGGCAATGGCGGCATGGTGAAACGCCTGCATATGGGCCGTGCGGCGGAAGGCGGCGTCACCGCTGCCTATCTCGCCGCGCGCGGCTTCGAGGGACCCGACGTCGTCCTCGAGGGCAAGTTCGGCTATCTCGACGTTTACGCCGAAGGCGGCGATCCGGCGCTCTTGGTCGAGGGTCTCGGCACGCGATGGGACAGTTTGAACATCTGGTTCAAGATGTTTCCCTGCCATGTCACTGCGCAGGCGCCGGTGCGCGCCATCCAGCATTTGCAGCGCGAGCATAAATTCGGCGTCAACGACGTCGCGCGGATCGTGCTTGCGGCGTCCGACAAGGTGCTGTCGCATCACGCCGATCGCGCGCCGACCGATGTCGGCACGGCGCAGTACAGCGTGCCGTTCAGCGTGGCGCTCGCCCTGTTTCGCGACCCGGCCGATCCGCAGGCCTTCCTCGATGGTCCGAACCAAAATCCGAAGATCCTGGAGATTTGCCGCGCCATCGAACTGCGCCCCTATGACGCGGCTATCGCCACCGGGCACAACGCCACGTGTCGGCTCGATGTGACGCTCAAGGACGGCCGCACTTTGTCGATCGACAAGACCGACGGCGGCGAGCGCGATGGCGCTGCCTCGGTCGAACCGCTCGTCGAAAAGAAATTCTTCAATCTGACAAGCGGCCTGCCAAGCGGGCGTCCGGCCGAATTGCTGACGCGGCTCAAGACGATCGAGGACCGCAATATCGCCGGGCTTTTCAAGCTTTAATCAGACGCGTCCGTGCCCCAGGTCTTTGCCTCGGTTTCCACCTCGGGTTTTCGCCCGGTCCGGGCCGCCGTGTCCGATATGGGGTTTCCTGCTTTGATTCCTGCAACCCTTGCGTTAACGTCCGCATTTGGGTGCTTAGCTCTACCCTTAGGGGACCTAGCCTCCCGCGAACCGCTATATAAAAGGTCAGGACTAATACGGATATTGGCGAAGAATTCCGGGCAAGAACACGACGATAAACCTGGAAGCCGGTGACAATGGGCGACCAAACCGTATCTTCCGAGAGCACGTCGCCGGGCGAGATTTTCGTCGTCGACGACGACGCGGCGATCCGCGATCTCCTCGCGCTGCTGCTCTCCGGGCAGGGCTACAAGGTGGTGGGCTTTGCCGACGGCAACAGCCTCCTGGCGGCGATACGGACGAAAAGCCCGGTCTGCATTCTTCTCGACGTGCATATTCCGGGCAAATCCGGTCTCGATATTCTCAAAGACCTGAACTCGCGCAACCATCCGGCGCCGGTCATCATCATTTCCGGCAAGGGCGACATCGCCATGGCGGTGGACTCTATCAAGAGTGGCGCGCTCGATTTCATCGAGAAGCCGTTCAGCGGTTCGGACGTCGTGGCGCGGGTGAAGGAAGCGATCGCCGCCGATCTCAGACGCAAGGCGCGCGCCAGCGAGAAGTCGCAATTCTATTTTCCCGGGCGCGAATCGCTGACGGCGCGCGAGCAGGATGTGCTGGGGCAGCTCGTCGACGGCGCCACCAACAAGGAAGCCGGGCAGCAACTCGGCATCAGCTACCGCACCATTGAAATTCACCGCGCCCGGATCATGGAAAAGCTCGGCGCCAAGAGCGCGACCGATTTGATCAGGATCGTGCTCAGCGAGAACCGCAGTCCATAACGCCGGGACGGCTTAGATGGGCGCCGGTTCGGACGAGGTCTGCCGCGGCGGATCGGCGCTGGCGCGGCTATCGGCTTGGGTATTGGTGTCTGCGCTCAGCGCGGTGCGGATCATTTGGGCGAGCTGCTGCTTGCGATAGGGTTTTTCCAACAACAGAACGCCGGGATCGAGCCGGCCGTGATGCACGATGGCGTTTTCGGTATAGCCCGAGGTGAACAGCACTTTGAGCCCCGGCCGGCGTTTGCACGCCTCGTCCGCGAGCTGCCGTCCGTTCATGCCGCCCGGCATGACGATATCGGTGAACAACAGATCGATCGGGAGATCGCCATCGATCAGCGCCAGCGCCTCGGCGGCATTGGTCGCGGACATCGTCCGGTAGCCGAGCGATTTGATCTGAGCCATCACGTAGCCGCGCACCAGCGCATCGTCTTCGACGACCAGCACGGTTTCGTGGCCGCCATGGACGGGCTCGGCCGGCGTGGCATCGGCGGCTTGCCGCGCCTGCGCGGTGGCGCGCGGCAAATACATTTTGATCGTGGTGCCGTGGCCTTCCTCGCTGTAGACACTGATGTGGCCTTCGGACTGTTTGACGAAGCCATAGACCATGCTGAGACCGAGTCCGGTTCCCCTGCCCAGCGTCTTGGTAGTGAAGAACGGTTCGAAGACTTTGTCGAGGATGGCGGCCGATATGCCCGAGCCGTTGTCGCTGACAGCGATCATGATGTAAGGGCCGGGGCGTAGCTCGGCATTCACGGCGGCATAGTTTTCGTCGAGTACGACGTCGGCGGTCTCGAAGGTGAGCTTGCCGCCGTTCGGCATGGCGTCGCGCGCATTGAGCGCGAGATTGAGCAGCGACGTCGTGAGCTGGCTCGGGTCGATCAGCGCCGGCGAGACATCGTCATCGAGCATCGATTCGATCTCGATGTTTCCGCCGAGCGTTGGCCGCAACAGCCGGGCCGTCTCGACTACCAGTTCGTTGACATTGGTCTTTCGCGGCTGCAACGGCTGCCGGCGTGAGAAAGCAAGCAGGCTTCGCGTCAGCTCCGCTCCGCGTTCGGCTGCGTCGTCGATCATCTTTGCGATCACGGCGAGTTCCGGCCGGCCGGCGACGCCTTCCTCGAGGATCTCGATTGTCCCGGTGATCACGGTGAGGATATTGTTGAAATCGTGAGCGACGCCCCCGGTCAGCTGCCCGACGGCTTCCATCCTCTGCGACTGACGCAATAGCCGCTCGGTCTCGCGCGCTTCGGTGACATCGCGATAAACCACGACGCCGCCCGCAGCATGTTGCATGCCGCCGCGAATCGGGCCGCCGGCGGCGACGAAGGTGATTGGCTTGCGGATGTGCGGGTAGCGCACCACGAGCCCGTAATTCTCGAACGACTCGCCGCGAACGGCCCGCATCAGCGGCCTTTGCTCCAGCGGCATCGGCGTCACGCCGTCGTCCATGAAGATTTCCTGGGCGTAGGTCCATTGCGCGGGACTCATGCCGACGGCGATATTCATCAGGCGCTGCGCCGCGGGATTGCAAATCACGATATTGCCGTCCCGATCGCCGACCAGCACGGCGTCCGCCATACCGTTGATGGTATTGTCGAGGATCTCGGCGATCCGCTGCCGCTCGGCGATCTCCCGCTCGATCAGTTCCTTGGCCTTTATGCTCTCGGTGATGTCGCGGACGATCGTGCAGGCGCCGATGACGCTGCCGGACGCCAGCTTGATCGGCGAGACGGTGAGCGAAACACGGATCTCGTCGCCGTCCTTGTTCAATCGAATCGTCTCGTAATTGATGACGGATTCGCCGCGGCCGATTTTATCGAAGATGCTGCGCACTTCGCCGCGGCGATCCTTAGGTACGATCAAGTCGACGCTGCGGCCGAATACCTCCTCGCTGCTCCAGCCGAACAGCCGGACCGCCGCCGGATTCCAGCCGGTGACGATATTGTCCAGTGTCAGGGTTGTGATGGCGTCGTTCGAGGATTGCACCGCGGCGCTGAACAACCGTTCGCGATCGGCGTGTCGTTCGAGTTCGGCCTCGGTGCGGCGATGCTCGGCGACTTCCTTTTCGAGCGACAGCGTTTTGTCTTCGACCTCGGCCATCATGCGCGTGAAGGCTGACGCCAGCACGCCGATCTCGCCGGTCGCTTTGGGCATTGCCGCCGAATTGTGCGGGAAGGCTTCGACCGCCCGCGTCATCTGCACCAGCGGCCGCGTCAGGGAGCGGGCCAGCAGCACGGCAAATAAAGCGGCGCACAGCACCGCGACGAGCCCGGCGAGCAGCGTCGATTTGCCGACCGCCGTGATCGGCGCCATGACGGTGGACAGCGGCGCGACTTCGAGGATGCCGACGCGCGGACCGTCTGCCAGCACCACGGAGGCGAGGCCCACCAGCGTCTTTTCGCCTTGGGCATCGGTGAGGAGAAAACACTTCACCGCGTCGGATTGCAGCGCCGCGGCAAAAGTAGGGAAGTCGTCTTGCCAGCGTTCAGGCTTGCCGAGATCGGCGGCGAAGAGCCGACTGGGATCGGGATGAACCAGATAATTGCCGCGGCCATCGACGACATAGATATGGGCGCCGGGCTGCGGACTTGACGCCAATTCATGCAAGATCGGCCGCATGTCGATGTTGACCGCCGCTATGCCGAACGGCTTGTGGTCGGGCGTCTCGATAACGGCTGCGACGCGCAGCACCGGGATGCGCACTTGGCGCCGCATTCCGAGACTAAGCTCGACCGGCGAGACGTATATCTGGCCGGGCGGCGTCGCATGCGCCGCCTTGAAAAAGTCGAACGCGCTGGTGTCATCCAATTGATCGTCCGGCGTGACACGGATCGCGCCGTTTTCGCCGAGACGGTCGACCCGGACCAGTTCGCGGCCGTCGGCGAAGTCGATCAAGCGGAAAATGTCGTAGGACGACTTGGCCGCGAGCTCGGCGGCAAAGCGCCGGGCCAGGCGTTCCCGCCACGCCGCTTCGGGGGTGCCGTTCTCCGGATCGATGCCGCCGGCAAGATGCGCGCGCACGATACCGGCGATGGCCGCGGCCTCGCGGAATCCGGCGGCGTCTTCGCGTGCGCCGCGGACGGCCGCGGCAAGCGTCGACGCCAGCACCCGCACATGAACCTCGATGCGTTCGGCGGCGCGCGGCAGCATCGCCGATCTGATATTGTAGTAGGATAGCAAGCCGACCGACAGCGCGGTCAGTATGACCAGCGCCACCATCGCCAACGCCATGCGCGTGGAAAGTTTCATGGCCACTCGATTGGCTGTTCAATTAGCCGTCCGATAGCGACGCGAAAGCCCAATTCCGATTGTTCAGCTTATCCGCAAAGCACACAAATGCTGACTGATTCGCAGGTCATTTGCAGGCTAATTTGCCCACCCAAATCCGCCGAACCGGCAATGCCGCGCCGCGCTTTGGTGGTCTCGCGCCGTTATTGCCGGCGGGCGATCTCCATCCGCGCAATCTCCATGCGCGC
Organism: uncultured Alphaproteobacteria bacterium; assembly: GCA_963761185.1. Lineage (GTDB taxonomy): Bacteria > Pseudomonadota > Alphaproteobacteria > Rhizobiales > Xanthobacteraceae > BOG-931. Next base: position 75,362 of record CAVXFY010000005.1, on the reverse strand, counting down.
TTGGGCGAGCGTCTCTTCCGGCGCGCCCGAAGCGTCGATGACTTCCCAGGTGACATCGCCAATGGCGAAGTCTTCCTGGCGCCGGGCAATGGCGGCATCGGCGTCGGATGCATCGGGACCGCGCCCACCGACGCGGGCGAGGCGGGTCGGCAGGTCGGCGACCAGGAACAGGCCGTGGAAATCGGCGCCGGCCTCGGCCGCAGCCCGTTCGATGGCCGATCGTTCCTCCGGCTTGGCAAAGACCGCGTCCGCGATCGCCGAATGGCCGGCGCGGGCGACGCGCGCCGTCTTGTCGATCAAGATCCGATAGATTTTCTCCGTCACTCCGGGCCGATAGGCCTCCAGCGGCAGCCGGTCGTTTTCGGCAGCGCCATGGAGCGCCTTGCGTTCGACGTCGGAGCGGAACACGAGCGCTCCCGGCACCGGCGGCAAAGCGGGTGCGAGCGACCGCGCCAGCACCGACTTGCCGGTACCCGACAGGCCGCCGGTGCCGACCACGAGCGGCTTGACCGGCGTCAAAAGATCGAGCGCGAGCTTGAAATAAGCCTTTGCCGAAGGCGCGATCTTGTCTTGTTCGTCCGCCTTGGCGAGACCGCGCCGCGCTGCTGTGACCTTGGCGCGGATCGCCGCGCGCAGCGACATGAAAAACGGCAAGGCGGCAATGCCGTCGCAATCCTCGATCCGCCGCGCCGCGGCAAAATAGCCATTGAGGACGTCGTTTGCCGCACGCGCCAGACCGCGTTCGACCAGATCCATCAGCAGGAAAGCGAGATCGTAGAGCACGTCGCCCGCGGCGATGATGGGATCGAATTCGAGCGCGTCGAAGGCAACCGGCTCGCCGTCGAGGATGGCGACATTGCCGAGATGCAAATCGCCGTGGCCGCGCCGGATCAGATTTTGCGCGCCGCGCGCGACGAGGAGCGGGCGCAGCCGGGCAAAGGCCGCGCGCGATTTCTGCTCGAGCGCCGCAATCAAGTGACTCGGAAACAGGTCGACATGATCTTTGAACGCCACCGAATTTTCGCCGATGAAGCCTTCGACCGCCGCGATCCAGGAACCCGGCTCGACCGGTTTGGCGCGCTCGTGCATCGCAGCGACCGCGGCGGCGAGCTTTCGCGTCAGCGTATCGGAAAGCCGGCCGCGTTCGGCAAGACGGTCGAGCGTCTTGTTCTCGTCGAAACGCGTCATCTCGACCGCCCATTCCACCGGCTCGCCGGTGCCGTCCAAGGCGAGCAGGCCCGAAGCCTCGCGGGTGATCGGCACGATGCGGCGATAAAGTTGCGGCGCGAAGGCGCGATTGACGTCGAGTTCGGCGGCGCAGGCGGCCTTGCGCTTTGCCAAAGTTGAATAATCGAGAAACGGATATTTCACTGCGCGCTTGACTTTGAAGACAAGGTCGCCGGCGAGAAATACGACCGCGGAATGGGTATCGATGCGCCGAATGGGGTCGGTGCCGTCCTCGTCGAGACCGTGAATTTCGGCGCTGGCCAAGAGCTTGAACACGTCGTCCTGGATGGCGGCCTGCTGGGCCTCGGTGACGCGCGCGGATTGCTCGGGGTCGGCCGTGTTTGGGGCGACCATGTCTGGTTTGGCCATAACCGAAAGTAGCCGCAGCCGTGCCGCCGCGAAAGCGCTTGTGCGCTCGAACGGCGGTCTATGAGAGGGCAGGCTGAGTTACGACACCCCCCATCCGCGACCGGGATGCGGCGCCGGGACGGTATCCCGGCTCTCGATCTGGTCCGCAAGATTGACCCAGGCTTGGGCGATCCTGAGCAGGAAGAGCTTGCGGTCGGCGTTGTCGCTGTGTCCGGCCATTTCGAGGCAATTCGCGGCATGGAGCCGGTAGCTTGCAGCGTGCTGCGGACTCACACATTCCCCCGTCATGCCATTCCCCGCGATGTCATTTGATATCACGATAAGTTGCAGGGTCTTCCATCGTTCCTGGGGAACCGGCCGGTTCCATGGCCGGGATAGTTGCGGACGGGCGCAAAAAATCTTCGCCCGGAAGCGATTTTTCGCCGGAACCTTCCCGGATCGGCCGCGTTTGAGGTCGAGGCATAAGACATCGAGGTCCGATCGTGAGGGGATTCCTCTCCGGCTTGGGGGTTTCTCGCTGCGGGATCTGCTCCCGTTTGGCGCGTTTCGGCGCGCCGGAGCCAAGCGCCGGCTGGAGTCATGGCGCGTGTCGCGGAGGCAGTCGCGGGCGCGGCGGCCTGACGATGAGTCCTTTAATACCGATCATTCTTTGCCCGAGCGCCACGTGCTCGACTACCGCATGCTCGACAGCGTGCGGCTGGTCTTCGGAGAAATCTATGCCGATCGTTAGAGAGCCCGTCAGTGCCGCAAGCGTCAACGGTCCCGCAACTGCCCCTTTGCCGCCTCCCGTTCCCCGACACTGTGACCAGGCCGGCGACAAAATTTCCGAACAACTCAACGGCGACGCTGGCGATCACGGCTTGGCGGAACTGCTGCACGCCGCGTCGGCGGCCGGCGACCCCCTTGCCGAACTGTCCCGCAAGACGCGCGAGCTGGAACAGCTCAATCTGCAGCTCGAGCGGCACGTGGTGGAACGCACCGCCGAACTCCACGCGTCGAACGCGCGCCTGATGCAGGCCGAGCAGGGCAGGAGCCTCGCGCTCGCCGCCGGCCAGATGGGCTCCTGGGATTGGGACCTGATCGCCGATGCCTGGACTTGGGACGAAGGCACTTACCGCATTTTCGGCGTCGATCCGCAAAGCTTTAAGATCAGCGCCGACAGTATTCGCGCGCTCATCCACCCCGACGATTGGCGGCCGCTGCAGGAAGTCAGTCGGCGAATGGCGGCGGGCGCTCGCACCCAGCAGAGCGAATTTCGCGTTATGCGCCCCAATGGCGACATCCGCTGGTGCATCGGCACCGCGGCGGCAAGCGTCGATGCCGCGGGCCATTTGGTGCGCCTCTCTGGCGTTACGATCGACGTCACCGACCGCAAGGAGGCGGAGGAGCGCCAGGTCTTGCTGGCGCGCGAGGTCGATCATCGCGCCCGCAATGCGCTCGCCGTCATTCAATCCATAATCAGGTTGACCCGCGCCACGACGGTCGACGATTACGTTCAGGCCATCGAGGGCCGCATCAAGGCGCTGGCGCGCGCCCATACTCTATTGTCGGATTCGCGCTGGAACGGCGCCGACTTGGCGACGCTGGTCAACGACGAATTGGCGCCATATCGGGCCGGCAACAAGATTCAATGGTGCGGCCCCGATATTTCGCTGCAGCCGGCAACTGCGCAGGGCTTGGCGCTGGCGCTGCATGAGCTCGCCACCAATGCGGCCAAGCACGGTGCGTTGTCGTCGCCCGCCGGCAAGGTCAAGCTCGATTGGGACCTGCGGTCGGATGCGCTCACGCTGCATTGGGTCGAGAACGGCGGGCCGGCGATCGTCGCGCCCTCGGCGCACAATTTCGGCCTGAAGGTCATCGTCGCCAGCATCGAACAGCAGCTCAGCGGCAAGACCGATTTCGATTGGGATCCGAAGGGCCTGCGCTGCGCGGTCTCGATACCGCGGAGCGAACTGACCAAATCGCGAGGATGTCATCTCGCGCGCAACGGCGCCGGACATGTCGGCCCCAGCATTGAGTTCAAACGGGTGGGTCGGCCGCGCGTGCTTCTGGTCGAAGACGAGGCGCTCGTCGCCATGATGATTCAGGAGACGCTCGCCGAGTTCGGCTTCCAGGTGCTTGGTCCCGTCAGCACGGCATCCGAGGCTCTGACGGCGGCGCGGGAACGCCACGTCGACGCGGCCGTGCTCGACATCAATCTGGGCGACGGGCTTGTCTATACCGTCGCCGAAATATTGGCCAAACGCGGCGTGCCGTTCGTCTTCGTCACCGGCTACGACGCCGATAGCGTCGATTCCCGCTTCGACGGCATTCCGGTCCTGCAAAAGCCAATCGAGCGGGAGTTGTTGCAGAAGATTTTCCGGCAACGCCGCGCCCGCGCCGCCGCCGCCAATTGAACTCGGCGTGGCTTGACTGCAGTTGTGCGACTTGGCCTTGAGCCGGTCGCACGTGGCGGTTTCTTTTTGCTGTTTTGGTAAATTGGTTCCGTGATTCGGGCGTCTTTGACGTCGGCCGAAGGCCCGCTTGCGTGTCGTCGGCATTCCCCTCCGGTTCCGACGCACCGTGTTCGTCCCCATATACATGCCCATAGTCACCCGGTCGCCGCTTGAACCGGGACATTTTTGATGGACACTTTGCAAACCTGCGAGAGACGACGATGAAGCTCTTCAAATGCCAGCATTGCGGGCAATTGCTTTATTTCGATAATGATCGCTGCTTGAAGTGTTCGCACCGCCTCGGCTTCATTCCCGAGATCATGAATCTGTCGGCGCTCGAGCAAGATGGTCAACAGGAAGGCGTGTGGCGCGCGCTTGCGGTCGACAAAAAACTTTATCGCTATTGCGCCAATGCGCAACCCGCCGAGTGCAACTGGATGGTCGAGGCCGGTGCGCCCGACGCCTATTGCGCCGCTTGCCGGCATAACCGGACCGTCCCCGATACCGGCGTTCCGGAGAACGTCGCTGCCTGGCGCAAGATCGAGCTCGCCAAGCATATGCTGCTTTACACGCTGATGAAGCTTCATTTGCCGCTCGACGAAAAGGATGAGGACAGCCATCTGCGCCTGCGGTTCGACTTTTTGGCGAGTTCGGCGCATGTCGATGGGCCGCGCGTCATGACCGGCCACGACAACGGCCTGATCACGCTGGCGCTGGAGGAAGCCGACGATGCCGAGCGCGAGAAGCGGCGCACCGTCATGCACGAGCCTTACCGCACGCTGGTCGGCCACTTCCGCCACGAGGTTGGCCATTACTATTGGGACGTGCTGGTGCGCGACGGCGGCCGCGTCGAGGCGTGCCGTACGATTTTCGGCGACGAGACGGTGGATTACGGCGAGGCGCTGAAGACCTATTACGCCAATGGTGCGCCGCCGAACTGGCAGGACAATTTCATCAGCGCCTATGCGACGTCGCATCCGTGGGAGGATTTCGCCGAGACCTGGGCGCACTATCTGCACATCGTCGACACGCTGGAAATGGCGCGTGCCTTCGGCATGTATGTGCATCCGCGCCTGGCCGGGCCCGGCGAACACGACGCGCAGGTCGATTTCGATCCGTTTCTGGTGCGCGAGCCGCAGGCCTTGATCGATACCTGGGTGCCGTTGAGCAACGCGCTCAACAGCCTCAACCGGGCCATGGGCCTGCAGGATATTTATCCCTTCATCCTGTCGCCGCCCGTGGCCGAGAAGCTGAGCGCGATCCACGATTTCATTCACGGCAATAGGCTTTCGCAAAGAGCGCCCGTCGCCGCCAAAGCCCCCGACGCCAAATCGGCGGCGTAAAAGTCCGCCTTATGGCGATTGCCCCTTGAGCCCTCGGCAATTCCCTGTTCTGTTGCGCGCGGAAATTTCGTAACTACCGCACAACGGTGAGGAAAATGCCGAAAGCAAAGCGTAAGAAGGCCAACAAGGCGTCGTCGAAGATCTCGTCGAAGGCGCTCCATCATCAAATCAAGGAAAAGCTGATCCTCGCCGGCAAGGTGCTGGTGAACGAGGGGCAGGACGATTTCACCCGCGGTCATATCTCGTTTCGCCTGCCGGACGATCCGGGCTTGTTCTTCATGAAGGCGCACAGCATCGGGCTCGACGAGATCACGATGCAAAACATCCTCACCATCGATCTCGAAGGCAACGTCGTCGCCGGCACCGCGCGGCGGCACAGCGAGGTCTATATCCATTCCGAGATCTTGAAGGTCCGTCCCGACGTGAATTGCGTCATCCATACCCATCCGACCTATGCGACCGCCCTGTCGGCCACCACCCGCACGCTGAGGACCTATTCGCAGCCCGGCGCGCTGTTCTACGAGGCGCTCGGCAGCTACAGCGACACCATCAATCTGATCCGCAGCCACGCGATGGGCTCAGGCGTCGCCCGCGCGCTCGGACAGGGCAGGGGCGTGCTGCTGAAGAACCACGGCATCGTCGTCACCGGTGCGACCGTCGAAGAGGCCGTGATCGGTACAATCATGCTGGAAAACGGCGCCATGGTGCAATTGCTCGCAGAAGCCGCCGGAGAAATGGCGCCGGAATTCCCGCGCGAGGATATCGAAAAGCTCAAGCACGACATCAGCCGGCCCGAGCAATTCGTGGTCAATTTCGATTATCTGGTGCGCCGGGTGAAGCGCGGCGGCAAGTGACTGCGCGTGTCGCTGCGCCGGAGCCGTCACACCACGGTGAAGTCGTGCCCGACGACGATCTCGCCCTCGAAATTTTTCGCCGCGGCGGCGCGCCAAGTGTCGTCGCTGATGCTGTCGATCGCCGGCGTCAGATGTGACAGCACCAGCGTCTTGACGCCGGCCTCCTGGGCGATGCGGCCGACCTCCTCGACGGGCGAATGGTCGGCGTTCATATGCGCCATGAAGTCGTCAAACTTGACCGGCCGGCCCTTGGCGATCTGCGCCTTCAGATAGGTTACGAGCGCCGGCAGATACATCGCCTCATGGACCAGAACGTCGGCGCCCTTGGCCATTTGCGCCACGGCGTCGAGCGGCGTGGTGTCGCCGGAAAAGGCGATCGAGCGGTCGTGAAAGTCGAAGCGGTAGCCGAGCGCGGGCTTCACCGGCGGATGCTGCACAACCACCGCCGAGACTTTGACATTGTCGTCGGCCATCACCGGGCCGGCTTGCGGGATTTCCGTCACGTCGATCGTTTCCAGCGGCTTCATCTTCAAGTCTTCGGCCCAGAAATCGATCGTCGCCCGCATCGAGCGGATGTAGTCCTCCGTCATCTGTTTCAGCGGCGGCGGACCATAGGTCCGCACCGAGAGCGGCAGGCCTTGCACCCAGCCGATGGAGATGAACGGGCCGTATTCGACGTTGTGGTCGAAGTGGTGATGCGTGATGTAGATCGCGCGCACCGCATTGAATGGCAGGCCGGCTTGCGCAAACCGGTCGGTGACGCCGAGCCCGCAATCGAGCACATAGACCGCGCCATTGCTCACCATCGCATGTGACGTCATCCGCCGCGTGCGTCCCGGCACCGGGCCGGCGCCGGTGCCGAGCAGAACGAGCTTCGTTCCCTTGGCGTCTTTCAAGACGGCTTGCGCCTGCGCGGCCGCGCTTGCCGTCGCTGTCTGGGCGAGTGCGGGCGCGGCTGTTGCACCGAGCGCCGGCGCTGCGGTGAGACTGGCAATGAAGTTGCGGCGTGAAAATCCCGACGGTGTATTCGTCACTTGAAAGTTCCTCCTTGAAACCGGCGCCGCGCTTTTTCGCTCGGCGCTGCGGTATGTTGTTGCGCGTGATCATAGTGAACACCGCTCCTTTCGGGAATTTAATGTTTAGGCGGCGTTTATGTCCGAGAATTAATGCCGTCTCCAGGTCACCGTAAGACGGTTTGCCCAAATGTGTGGCGCAGCGGCCGGGCGCTTCCCGGCCTTAGACCCAATTGGGACCCATTGATCGAGGAGATGGAAATGACTCAAGGCAACTCGCCTAAGAAGGGCTTTGCGCTTTCAGCCCGCCGCATCACGCTATTGGCCTCAGTGGCCAGCGTCGGCGCGGCTCTGTTGCTCGCCGGACCGACCACCAATTGGTCGCAGGCTTTCAATACGTCGACCGCGAGCGCGGCCGATTCGACGATACAGCACCCGGCCGGCTTCGCCGACCTCGTCACCAAGGTGAAGCCCGCGGTGATTTCGGTGCGCGTGAAAATGCCGGCTTCCGCAGCTCCGGTCATGATGCAGGATGACGGCGATAACGACGACAACCAGCAGCAAGTGCCGGCGCAGCCGGGCTCGCCCTTCGACAAGTTCTTCCAGCAGTTCGGCGATCAGTTCGGCCCGCGGATGGGCCAGCAAGGCCGCGGCATGCCGCAGCGGCACGAGACCATCACGGGAGAAGGCTCCGGCTTCTTCATCTCGGCGGACGGCTATGCGGTGACCAACAATCACGTCGTCGATCACGCCAAGTCCGTGCAGGTCACGACCGATGACGGCACGATCTATACCGCGAAGGTGATCGGCACCGATCCGAAGACCGATCTCGCGCTGATCAAGGTCGACGGCAAGACGAACTTTCCCTACGTGAACTTCGCTTCGACGCCGCCGAAAGTCGGCGACTGGGTGGTTGCGGTCGGCAATCCGTTCGGGCTGGGCGGTACGGTCACCGCGGGCATCGTCTCGGCGCGCGGCCGCGACATCGGCGCCGGGCCCTATGACGACTATGTCCAGATCGATGCGCCCATCAACAAGGGCAATTCGGGCGGACCGGCCTTCGACGTCGACGGCAATGTGATCGGCGTCAACACTGCGATCTATTCGCCGTCCGGCGGTTCGGTCGGCATCGGCTTCGACATTCCGGCCGATACCGCGAAGATGGTCGTGGCGCAGCTGCAGAAGGACGGTCACGTCACCCGCGGCTGGCTCGGCGTGCAGATCCAGCCGGTGACGGCGGGCATCGCCGACAGCCTCGGTCTGAAAGAGGCCCAAGGCGCGATGGTCGACGAGCCGCAGAAGGACAGCCCCGCGGCCAAGGCCGGCATCGAATCCGGCGACGTCATCACCGCGGTGAACGGCGCGCCGGTCAAGGACGCTCGCGATCTCGCCCGCACCATCGGCATGATGGCGCCGGACTCCGCGATCAAGCTCGACATCATCCGCGGCGGCCAGGCGAAGACCATCTCGCTGACCTTGGCGCAGATGCCGACGGATCAGCGTGTGGCCAGCGCCGATGAGGGCAGCGGGCAGCCGAGCGGCGTGCCGCATCTCGGCCTGCAGGTCGCGCCGGCGAGCGAAGTGTCGGGCGCCGGCGGCAAGGGCGTCGTGGTCACGGCGGTCGATCCGGACGGACCTGCGGCAGAGCAGGGCTTCCAGACCGGCAATGTCATCCTCGACGTCGGCGGCAAGGCCGTTGCCAATGCTGGCGACGTGCGCCAAGCGCTCACCGACGCCAAGGCCCAAGGCAAGCATCAAGTGCTTATGCGCGTGAAAATGGGCGACGCCACACGCTTCGTGGCGCTGCCGCTCGGCAACGCGTAATTTGTGAAATGTTTCCCGGGCGCAGCGCAGCACGAAGTGGTGCGCCCGGGATCGTTCCAAACTCTGAGTATCGAACGATCCCGGATCAGCGGCGCAGCGTTTCACGCTGCACCGCGTCCGGGACACGACAAGAGTAGTGTCCGCGTCCGGCGGTGCCGCCGGTACCGCACCGTTGTACCGGTCGTGTGGGGACGGGTTGAAAAACCCGTCCCCATTCGTTGAGAGCATGATGCCGAAAAGTGGATACCGATTTCCCGCCTTCGCGAAGCCCGCTTCGGCGGGCGAAGGAAGGTCGGAAAAGATCATGCTCCATTAAAGCCCCAGGGCGCGACATTTTCGCGCGGCGACATCCCGCCGAACGATTTTCGGCGCAAAGCGTTGTCATGTGTTCGTTGTCATGGGTTCGATGAATCGCGCGCGGATGGAACCGAGAGTTCCAGTCGGGCGCAGTTTTTTCGGGGAGACAGAGATGCGTTGCTTGCGCACGATCATGATGTCATTCGTGGCTGTCTCGTTGCTCGGCGCTGAAGCCGCGCAGGCGCAGACGCAAGCTCCGCCGAGCCCCCCATCGGGGCAGTCTATTTCGGTCCAATCCGTTTCGGTTCAAGCCTCGCAGACCGTGACGGACGTGTCGAAATGGACCCGCAAGCAGTGGCGTGCCGCGAAAGCGAAATGGGTCGAGGAAAAGGACGCCTGGAACGGCTGCCAGACGCAGGCCAAGGCGCAAAATCTCGCAGGCCGCAAAAGCTGGCAGTTTCTCTATGACTGCATGACGAAGGGCTGAACGCAAATCTAGAGCGAAATTGCTTTAGCTTGAATCGGTTGTCGCTCTAGTATCTTGATTGAGCATGATCTTTTCGGAAAACCGGTTTCCACTTTTCCGGATCATGCTCCAGCGCGTCAGTGCACGCCGCCGATCAGCCGATCGCTGTTGGCGTGCACGCAGTCGCGCAGTGGCGAATAGGCGCGCTCGGCGGCGACGATGAAGCCGAGCCCGTCCGACATTGCGCGTTCGGCGGCGATGCCGGCTTTGGTGAAGGCCAGGATCTTTTCCGCGACCATCTGCGCGGCTTCGTCGGCCGCTTCCGGCGAGCCTGATCCAAACAGCATCAGCCGCGCCGAGATCACGCCTTGCGCCTCACAGGTGAAGCGCATGGTTTCGAACGTGGCCTCGATCATGTCGCCCCAGAAATCGCCCATCCCAGCCTCGCATCGATACGGAGTGCGCATATGCGCCGCTGTTCGATCGGGTGAGGATGACGCAAGTTTTCTAAAATTGCGGGCGGGAAGTCCGTAAAATTGAATCGACTGAAATAACCCGCATTTTGTCTGTGCAACTTGCGCTACAGCATTCCCGGCCTGAACTGGCCGCGCCGGCTGATGATCTTGCCCGACACCATGAATATGCCGTCGCCGGTGTAGTGCAGCGTCTGCGGATATTTCGGCCGCCGCGCCGCGTGCGCCTTCACGACTTCGAAGATGAAGAAATTATAGTCGTCGACCAGCCGGTCGTCGTTCAGCTTGCATTCGAGATTGGCGTCGCATTCGGCGATCAGCGGCGCTTTCACGTTGGCGCCGGGCTGCGCCGTCAGTCCGAATCTCTTGAACTTGTCGATCTCGGCACCGCTGCAATTGCCGATGCCGACGACTGCGTCGGTCAATGCCGTGGTCGGCACATTGATGACGCATTCCCTGATGCGGCGGATGAGATCGAAACTGTGGTTGCCGCCGGCAATGACGCAGCCGACGAGCGAGGGGGTGAATTCCATCACCGTGTGCCAGCCCATGGTCATGATATTGGTCTTGCCGCGCCAGGCCGACGACGCCAGAACGATCGGGCCCGGTTCAAGAAAACGCCGGATCTGCGCGACCGGAAAATCGTCTTTTGTCTTGGCTATTGTTTTGGCCATTGTCCTGCCCATTGGTTCCGTCCCTTTTGCCGCGTCGCCGTCAATCGTCGGTCAAGAGAGAAGTTTCGACGAACTCAACTTAATTGACCTCGATGGGCAGGTCATGTTGCGGCGCGCCGGATGTTGCAGCGCACCGGCGTCATAACCGGCGTTTCGCGGGGTGCGGAGTCATGTTGCGTCGCGCTCATATTGCGCTGCGTTACGTTTATTGCGCCGCACGGCTGCCGTCTTGCATGACCGTGCCCAAGGGACCACAACGTAAACACGACTCAAGCGCAATTTGTCGTGTTGCGAAGTGTGGGCGGCGCGAGCATTCGGACAGGGCTTCGGGCAAATTCCGCCACAAAAAGAACATCGCAGCGGCTGGATTATTTCGAGCCGCGGCGCAAACGACAAAATCAAGGAGAAACGCTCATGGCCATTTCCGCTCAACAACAGCATCAATCCGATACGCGCGTCTCGAACGACATGATCAAGCTCATCCGCAAGCTGCGCTGGATCGGCATGGATGAAGAGGCGCAGAAGCTTCAGACCGAGCTCACCCAGCGCGAAACCGCCGCCGAAGACAGCGTCGTCGCGACGCCGCGCGAGACCGACTGATCGCGCCAGATTCTTTATTTGAGCGTGATCTTTTCCGAAAGCCGGTTTCCACCTTTCGGGATCATGCTCGAAACAAAAAGACCAAGCAAAAACGGAAATCGGAGGAAGTTCGCCGTCAAAGGAGGAGTGCTATGACAGCCCTTGTGGCCTTGGGGTTTTTGGCCGCGACGTGGGCCCTGGTGCTTTTGGGCTCGATCTACTTCAATCGCAACGTCGTCTGAGCTGAGCTTTCAGGACGCGGTTGCCGCGAGAGCCTGCATCAGGTCGAGATGAAGCTCGTCGGCGTCTTCGAGTCCGGCGGACAGGCGCAGCAAATCTCCCGGGCATGGCGAGCCGTCGCCTTCGATCGAGGCGCGGTGCTCGATGAGGCTTTCGACGCCGCCGAAGGACGTCGCCCGCTTCCATAAATTGACCGAGGCGGCAACCGCAATGGCGGCGTGCTCGCCGCGTTTGATGCGAATGGAAAGCATGCCGCCGAACCCGCCGCTCATTTGCCGGAGCGCCGTGTCATGGCCGGGATGTTGCGGCAGGCCGGGATAAAGAACATCCGCCACGGCCTTGTGTCCGAGGAGGCGCGCCGCGAGCGTCGACGCTGTGTTCGCCTGGGCTCTGACCCGAATGTCGAGCGTGCGCATGCCGCGCATGAGCAGCCAGGCATCAAACGCGCTCAGCGTATTGCCGAGCTGTCCGCGGATGTCGCGGATGCGCGACCACAATCGGCCGTCGCGCGCGGAGGCCAAGGCGCCGGCGACGACGTCGGAATGGCCGTTGAGATATTTGGTGGCCGAATGCATGACGATATCGGCGCCGAGCGCGAGCGGGCGGGTGAAAACCGGTGTCGCCACCGTCGAGTCGACGCAAAGGATGGCGCCGGCGGCATGCGCGATCTCCGAGATCGCCGCGATGTCGGTGATCGTCCACAGCGGATTGCTCGGCGTCTCGATCCACAACAGGCCGGTTTCGCCGGGCCGCACCGCCGCGCGAACGGCGTCGAGATCCGACGTCTCAACGAAACTGACGCGATGGCCGTATCTGCCGATCTCGCGCAGCCAGGATCGGAAGCCCCAATACATGACCCTCGAGGCGATGATATGGGTCGGCCGCTCCAGCGCCAGGAACACGCTGCTCGCGGCCGCCATCCCGGAGCCGAACAGAAACGCCTCATCGGCGCCCTCCAATTTGGCGATCAGGTCTTCGGCCTGTTGCACCGAAACGTTATCGGTGCGGCCGTAGACATGGCCGGCCGGATAATTGTTGTCCGGATCGCGCAGAAACGTCGCCGACATATGGATGGGTTGGGTAATGGCGCCGGTGATCCGTTCCCGCGCGCCGGGCGCCTGGGCGACAAGCGTTTTCGTCGAAAACGGAGATTTGGTTTGGTCGTCCATGGGCAGGCTAGGTCCGATAATCCAGTCGAATGAATGCGTTTGCAGCCGTCCGGCGGCAGATAATCATCAGGCTAAGAAAGAAGTCCCTTCCGCGGTTCCCGAATACTTGCGAGCCCGGCACGGAATCAAAGCTACTACCGCGCTATCGTCCGATGGCATCACGTTCGCCCTGTCGGGCGATCACGATATTTTGAGGATGCGTACGATTTCCGGGGTTTGCGCTAGCGCGCGTGCCCGAGCAGCACCATCGAGATCGCCGGCACATAGGTGATGACCAGCAAAGCCAAGAAGTTCAGCACCACGAACGGCAGCACGCCGCGATAGATCATGCCCATCGGCGTGTTGAAGATGGCACGCGCGGCGAACAGGTTGAGCCCGAACGGCGGCATATAGAGGCCGATCGAGAGGTTGACCGCCATGATGATGCCGAAGTGCAGCGCATTGACGCCCGCCGCCTCGACGACCGGCAGCAGGAGCGGCGTGAGAATCAAGATCGCCGCCGGCGGCTCGAGAAAGCTTCCCGCGATCAGGAGGCCGGCATTGACCGCCAACAAAGTCTGCCAGTTCGGCAGGTGCAGCGCGGTCACGGTGGCGATGAGATTTTGCGGAATGCCGCTTGTCGTGATCAGCCAGGAATAGACGCCGGCGCCGGTGACGATGATCAGGATTTGCGAGATCAGAACGGCGGACGCGACAACGATGTCCCACAATTCGCGCAAGCCCACCTCGCGATAGACGAACATGGCGACGAACAGCGAATAGACCACAGCGACCCCGGCCGCTTCGGTCGGCGTGAACACGCCGCCATAGATGCCGCCGAAGATCACGACGATGGTGCCGATCGCCCAGCTGGCGTCCTTGGTCGACGCCCAGATATTCTTCCAGCGCGCCGGCTCCGCGAGCGGCACCATTTTGATCTTGGCGTAGATGATGACATAGACGGCGTCGACGATGCCGATGAGGAGGCTCGGCAGGATGCCGGCGGTGAAGAGCTTTATCGCCGACACCTGCGCCGACATCGCGTAGAGGATCATCGAGATCGATGGCGGGATGATCACGGCGACCGCGCCCGACGATGTGATCAGCGCAACCGCGAAGCGATCCGAATAGCCGTGCCTGGTCAGCGAGGGAAACAAGAGCCGGCCGATGGCGACGACGGTGCCGACGGACGTGTGCGCCATCGCGCCGAACAGTTCGGACGACGCGACCGTCGTCACCGCGAGCGAGCCGCGCACGCCGCCGACGATCGACACGACCCAGTTCACCACGCGGTGGGCGATGCCGCCGCGGCCCATGATCTCGCCCGCCAGCACGAAGAACGGCACCGCCAGCAGCGGAAAATTGTCGAGGCTGCCGAACATGTAGGTCTGGATCGCCTGCAGCGGCACATGCGCGACAAAGACGATGGCCGCGAGCGAGGTGAGCAGCAGCACGACGAAGATCGGCAGGCCGAGGATCAGTAAAATCGCCGGCAGGATGAAATAGACCAAGCCCGCCAGCATTTCAGTTCTCGGGTTCGGTGCTTGGGTCGGTGTTTGGGTGGCGGCTCGAAATGATGTCGTCGTGACGCACGCCGCGCACGTAAAGGCGCACGGCAATCAAGAGCGCCATCAGCAGGAGCCCGAGCGGCACCGCGGCCTGCGGAATGACCATCGGGATATTGGCGGAATCGCTTCTCTGATCGAGCTCGGCGAGCATGGTCATGACCGGCCAGGCGAACACCGCGAGCGCGATGCAGGTGGCGATGGTGACGAGGTCGGAGAACACTTCGAAGGCGGTCCGGGCGCGGGGCGGCAACAGCGAGATCACCACGTCCATGCGGATATGGCGTCCCATCCAGCCGACCGGGCCGGCGGCGAGGAAGACGCAGCCGATCATCAGAAACAGCATCGCTTCCTCGGCCCAGGACAGCGACACCGAGAGGAAGTAGCGGCCGATGATATTGGCGAAATTGATGCCGACGCTCGCGACCAGCATCAGGCCTGCGGCAACCCGCAGCGCCGTCATCAACGCCGCCGCGGCCTGCCGTAAGAATTCCCGCATGAGGCTGTCAGTGCTTCGCGGCGGCGGCGCGCACCATTTGCAGCATGTCGTGCACCGCCGGCTGACCCTTGGTGACAGCGTCGCCGACCGGTTCGAGCAGCGTTTTCATCTGCGCCTGATCCTCGGGCGAAAGGGTATGCACGGTGCCGCCGACGGCGGCCCAGTCGTCCTTCAGCTTTTTCGTGAAATCCACTTCCCATTGTTGCGTCTTGGCTTCGACCGCGGCTCCGGAATCGATCACGATCTTCTGCAAGTCCGGCGGCAGCGTGTCGAGCCACGCCTTGCTGACGACGGAGATCGAGATGATGAATGTGTCGTTGGTCTCGGTGACGACCTTGAGCAGGTCGTTCATCTTGAAGGCGACGAATACCGAAAGCCCGGAAATCGTGCCGTCGATGGTGCCCTGGTCGAGCGCGGGCATGACTTCGGACAGCGGCATGCCGATGCCGGTGGCGCCGAGCTTCGCCATCTTCTGGCGCTCCATCTCGGTGCCGTTGATGCGCAATTTCTTGCCGCTGAAATCGGCAAGTTTCATGATCGCGTTCTTGGCGCCGTAATCAGACGCGCCGAGGTCTTCGGTGGCGATGCCGACCATGCGCTTGGGCGCGGCGAGATCGAACATGGCTTTTCGCACGGCGGGATCGTGGATGGTCGCCGCGGCATTCCCCTCGTCGCGGAACAGCATCGGGGTCGAGAACACGCCGAAGCGCGGATCGACGCCGACGAAGAAATCGACCGGGCCGACATAGCCCTGGATATTGCCGAGCTGGACGCCCTCGATCTCGCGCGGGATCGGGCCGAGCTGGCTCGCCGGATAGATCTGCACCTCGATGCGGCCGCCGGAGGCGTTTTCGACCTCGTCCTTGTAGAATTTGATGAACTGGTGCTGCGTCTCGTTGATGGTCGCGGTGCCGATCTTCATGACGAAATCGGCGGCCCGCGCCGGAGCCGCGCAGCAAAGGCACGCGCCAAGACAGGCGAGCGCCGCGGCGAGAAAGCCCGCAAGGACATTGCGGGCACGGATTGTGCGCAAAGCAGACATCGTTGCCATCCCCCCGATCGCCGTTAAACAGGTGCGCTTTTAAACGGTCGCGTTTCCAGGCGCGCTTTTATGGCTTTTGGCTGCGCGTTCCGAGGGGCGACTATAAAGCTCCGGAGGAACTTGCCAAGCGGCCTTTTGCCACGACCCGGCGCAAAATTCCGCATCGGTATGGTGGCGTACGGTTCTTCCGTCAGCCGGCGAGCTTGAAGAAGCCGACGGCTGTTCTTTCTCGCCCGATGGGCCTGTTCGGCCATGCCTGCGGCGAGGAATGGGGCATGCGCCATTATCGTCTGGCGCCGGTGCGCTCCGCGTGACTTCGGCTATTGCGTAAACGCGCGCGCCACCACCATTGCCACCGTCCCAACGGTCCCCGACGCCAACGCGCCGTAGCAGATGTCGATCGCGGTGATCTGCAGCGTCCAGGCGCGCAGCGTCACGAAATTGGTCAGATCGTAGGTGCCGTAGGCCAGCGCTCCGAACAGAAGCGCATAACCGAATGCGGTCGCGATCGAGTCTGACCGCAGCCCCGGCATCACCGCAAAGGCCACGACGCCGATCGGATAGGCCAGATAAAAAATGATCGCCGGCGCGATGCGAAGGTCGTCGAGCAGAATATCGCCGAGCGTCGGGCGGTAGAGGATCCTCCCCATCGTATTGAGCCAGGCGGCATCGATGATTCGGAACACGACCAGGGCGGCGACATAGGGAACGAGATAGGCCATAGCGGCGCTCATGGGACGCTCAGCTCTTGCGTGGTTGCGGGTTTTTGGCGGGTATAGCTGCAGGGCCGCGTAGGTAACGTAGTAATCGGGGTGCGCTCGCGATCCGAGCTTGGATCACCACGGCACAAAAAATCTTGTCTCCTTTATTGCGACAATTTTGACAAGTGTCACCTATTTAGTTACAATGCCTTTGCGAATCAAATCTCGTCCGCAAGGACGCCTTCGGGAGGCATCCCGGAGGTTGGGGCGAGTGCGGTGCCTGCGGGCGGACTTGCAATCCGCTCCCGGGCAGCTTCGGGCATCAGCCGCCCAGCACTACGGACTGGGACGCGAGGTGCTCGCTGGATGATAAAGGGACAGGTTGGGGCGGGTAACGCCCGCATAAACTGCGCCCGATCTTCCCCCTGACGGGGGAGCAAAAGGTCGAGCGCTCCGCAAAGTCCCCGGAAGCATGGCCTGAAGCTGCACCTTGGCGATGCGCAGTCCCAAGGGAAGAACCGTGGTGGAACGCCGACAGGCGAGCGCGCCCGCAGCGGAGGGTCGGCGCGAGCCGGCACTCTCGTGGCGCGAGCCGCACCCGCTGGTGCGGAACATGAAACACTACGTCTGTCGGCGTTCCGCTTCCTTATTTTTCTTTCTGACGTAGCCCGGATGGAGCGCAGCGTAATCCGAGCAGCGTTCGAGCTTTACCATCGTCCCCGGATTGCACGGAGCCTGTCATCAGGCCGGCCACTTCGGGCCGGACCCGTTGGCTCCGTCCGGGCTACCCCCCGGGCGTCAGCAAAACTCGGGCGCGGAAGCGCTGCGGGAAGAGAGCTGCATTGCCGTTTCCCGGCGGCGCGGGGAGGGGGCCGTTTTTGATCTGGCTCAAGGAGGCCTCGACCGAGAGGATTTACAAGAGATACATGACGAATCCGTCGCATTTGGATTTCAAGAAACTCCGCCACGAGATGGTGGAAAAAGCCATCTTTGCCCGTGGCGTTCGGTCCAAGCCCGTTCTCGATGCCATGCGGCGGGTTCCGCGGGAATCTTTTCTGCCGGCACGCTTGCGCGAATTTGCCTATGAAGACTCGCCCTTGCCGATCGAAGAGGGCCAGACGATCTCGCAACCCTATATCGTCGCCTTCATGACCGAGGCCCTAGTGCTCCAGGGCGGCGAAAAGGTTCTCGAGATCGGCGCCGGCTCTGGCTATGCGGCGGCCGTGCTGTCGGAAATCGCAGCCGACGTCTACACCGTCGAGCGTCACGGTCCGCTGGCCGAGAAAGCCGCCGCGACGCTTGCCGATCTCGGCTATCACAATGTTCACGTCCTGCATGGTGACGGCACGCGAGGCTGGCCGGCGCACGCGCCCTACGATGCGATCATCGTCGCGGCCGGCGGTCCGGCGATTCCCGAATCGCTGAAGGAGCAACTGAAAGTCGGCGGCCGGCTGGTGATACCGGTCGGTGCCGATCCGCATGTTCAGGAACTGGTGCGCGTGACGCGCGTGACGCAAAGCGAGTTTCGCCGCGAAGATCTTGCCGATGTGCGATTTGTGCCGCTGCTCGGCGAAGAGGGCTGGGCGCCCGAGGAAGCCAAGCCGGGCCGCGCCCGTCATGCGCCGCCGGCGGCCGCGGGCGGCGAAGAACGGCTGGTCGGCAAAATTGCCGAAGCGGCCGAGCCGTTCGGCGCGATCGAGCAAGCCGATCTCGCCCCGCTGCTGGAACGGATCGGCGATGCGCGCGTCGTGCTGCTCGGCGAGGCGACGCACGGCACTTCGGAATTCTATCGCATGCGCGAGCGCATCTCGCGCGAATTGATCGTCAAGAAAGGCTTCCGCTTCATCGCCATCGAGGGCGATTGGCCCGACGCCGCGCGCGTCGATCATTATGTGCGGCATCGCGAATATCCGCCGTCCGAATGGACGGCGTTTGCCCGCTTCCCGACCTGGATGTGGCGCAACAACGAAGTGCGCGACTTTGTCAACTGGCTGCGTGCGCACAATGCCGCGGTCAAGCCCGCGGCGCGGGTCGCGTTTCACGGCCTCGATCTCTACAGCCTCTATGTCTCCATCGAGTCGGTCTTGCATTATCTCGAGGAGGTCGATCCGGACGCCGCGAGGATTGCGCGCCAGCGCTATGGCTGCCTGACGCCGTGGCAAGGCGATCCGGCGACCTATGGCCACGCCGCGCTGACCGGCTCCTATCGGACCTGCGAGCAGCCCGTGGTGCACGCGCTGCTGGATCTTTTGGACAAGCGCGTTTCCTATACCGAACACGATGGCGAGCGCTTTTTCGACGCGGTGCAGAATGCGCGTCTCGTGGCCAATGCGGAGCGCTACTATCGCATCATGTATTACGGCTCGCGCGCCTCCTGGAACCTGCGCGACGAGCACATGTTCACGACGCTGAAAAATCTGCTGACGTTCTACGGTCCCGCCAGCAAGGCGATCGTGTGGGCGCATAATTCCCATGTCGGTGACGCCGCCGCGACCGAAATGGCCTCGCGCGGCGAGCACAATATCGGC
The DNA here is from genome assembly GCA_963761185.1 of uncultured Alphaproteobacteria bacterium. Classification (GTDB taxonomy): domain Bacteria; phylum Pseudomonadota; class Alphaproteobacteria; order Rhizobiales; family Xanthobacteraceae; genus BOG-931. Next base: position 56,085 of record CAVXFY010000005.1, on the reverse strand, counting down.
CATTTGTGCCGCGAGGAATTCGGCGACAGCGCCTATCTGGTCGGCTTCGGCACCAATAGCGGCACCGTCGCCGCGGCATCCGACTGGGACGGTCCGATGGAGATCAAGAAGGTTCAGCCGGCACTGCCCAACAGCTATGAGCGATTGTGTCACGCCACCGGCCATGCGCATTTCATGCTCGGCCTGCGCAATCGCGCCGATCTGAGCGCGCCGCAAGTCTTGGGCAAGCCGCAGCTCGAGCGGGCGATCGGCGTGATCTACCGGCCGGAGACCGAGCGTGCGAGCCATTATTTCCAGGCCGTGCTGCCGCGGCAATTCAACGAGTACATCTGGTTCGACGAGACCCGCGCCGTCACGCCGTTCGACACCGCGGAGCTTGCGGGCTTGCCCGATACTTATCCTTTCGGCGTGTGAGCGCTGCCATGCCTGTCACCATGCCCGCTGGCAAGGACATCGGTTATGTTCTCGACAAGCTGAGCTGGATGCGTTCAGAGCGGATATGGCCGAATGGGCTGCGCTATACGTGGACCGATGCATTCGGCGTTGTGCTTCTGGTGTCGCTCTATGCGGAGCTTGGCAAGGCGCAATTCCTCGACGAGGCCGAATGGGTAGTGGCCGATGTCGAGCGCGTGCTCGGACGGCCGCGCGGTATTCGCATCGGAGAGGCGCCGGACCGGGACGGCCAATATTTCCATTATCTCGCGATGTGGCTCTACGCGCTGTCCGTCCTGGCGCGCTATCTGCCGGCCTATCGACAAAAGGGCGTCGATCTGGTCCGCCAGGTTCATTCGGCTTTCGTTGTGCCGGGACGCGGCGTCATCTGGAAGATGAAAGAGGACTTGAGCGCACCCTATCCGGGCTACGGCTTTGGCGCGCTCGATGCTTTCGACGGCTATGTCTCCTATCGATGCCTCGACGAGGAGACTCTCGCCGGCGAGATCGCCGATATGCGGGCGCTCATCGACGCCACCGCGCCGAACCTCACCATCACCCAGGATCTCGGTCTCGGCATGATGCTGTGGCTGAGCCACTTTTTTTCAGCGGAGAATTGGGCCGTGACGCAACGGCGCCGCGGCCTCCGTATTCTCGACCTGATGTGGCGCGAAGACGGCTATTTTTGCCGCGAGCCGGATCTGCCACGCGTCAAATTCGCCTTCACCAATTACGGCGTCTCCGTCGGTCTGCAGGCGGTGCATGCGATGAGCGAACGGGTGTCGCGGCTAAACGCCTTTTTCGAGCATTACCGATCGGGCGACGAATATGACCGCGAAGCCATCACGCACGTGATGGCGTGCAATTCGCATTTTCCCGGCTTCCTGATCAGCGGCTGGCAGCAATGACGGCAAATGGCCTAGCTGCGGCGCGCCGGTTCGTCATCTTCGTCGGCAGTGAGAATTTCCACGATCTCGCCGGCAACGCCCTTCAGCGGCTGACCGGCGCCGAAAACGTCGCTGTCGCCGGCAAGCCACGCGGACGCCCGCTCGATGTCGGCAACGCTCGGGCACAGCGTCATGATGTAAACCAGCTTGGTATCATCGATGTTGCCGAGGACGGATTTCGCATCGTCGGCCGATGCCAATTCACTGCGCTCGCGGACGGTTGCTTTCGATGCGGCCATCGGTTCCTCCTTTTGACGTCTGATGGCATCCATAAACACGCTTTGCCGATTGCAAATGTTGATACAAATCAAAGGAAGAGGTCGTCGGCGCCGAAAGGCCGATCGCGGCGCCGGCGTAAGCTGCTGTTCCAGGAGGCTTGCCCTAGCCCTGGGCCGCGCCCTGCACTAACATCTGCACAGAACACGGGGGGCATCGGCCCACAGCCGGGAGAATGCGTAAGATGACGATGCTCAGTCCGCAACAGCGCAAGCACCAAATCTGGTCGGTGATCCGCGTTTCCAGCGGCAATTTCCTGGAAATGTACGACTTCTTCGTCTTCGGCTATTACGCCAGCGCTATCGGCAAGGCGTTCTTTCCCAACGGCAGCGATTTCGCCCAGTTGATGCTGGCGTTCATGACGTTCGGGGCCGGCTTCCTCATGCGCCCGCTCGGCGGCATCGTGCTCGGCGCCTATATCGATCATCACGGCCGCCGCAACGGCCTGATGCTGACGCTCGCCCTGATGGCGATCGGCACGATTTCGATCGCGCTCGTTCCCACCTACGCCACGCTCGGCGCGCTGGCCCCGGTCATCGTGGTGGTCGGTCGCTTGATCCAAGGCTTCTCCGCCGGCGTCGAGCTCGGCGGCGTGTCGGTCTATCTCTCCGAAATCGCCACCCCCGGCAACAAGGGCTTCTATGTGAGCTGGCAATCCGGCAGCCAGCAGATCGCCGTCATCCTGGTTGCGATCCTCGGCGTGATTCTGAGCCAGATTCTGTCGCCCGCGGATCTCGTGCAATGGGGCTGGCGCATTCCGTTCCTGATCGGCTGTTTGATCATTCCACTCCTCTTCATCCTGCGCTCGTCGCTGCAGGAGACCGAGGAGTTCGAGAAGCGGCGCGCCAGCGTTCTGTCGGCGCGCGAGATTTTCCTGCGCGTCGGCCAGAACTGGCGGATCGTCCTCATCGGCATGCTGCTCGTCACCATGACGACGGTGTCGTTCTATTTCATCACCGCCTATACGCCGACCTTCGGCAAGGAGGTGCTCAAGCTCAGCAATATCGACGCGCTGGTGGTGACGATGTGCGTCGGCATTTCCAACCTGTTCTGGCTGCCGGTGATGGGGGCTGTGTCGGACCGCATCGGCAGGAAGCCGGTGCTGCTGTTCTTCACCGTGCTGATGCTGGTTTCGGCCTATCCGGCGCTGTCCTGGCTGGTGTCGTCGCCGTCGTTCACGCGGCTTCTCATCGTCGAACTGTGGCTGTCGTTCATCTATGGCAGCTATAACGGCGCCATGGTGGTGGCGCTCACCGAGATCGTGCCGCTGCACGTGCGCACCTCCGGTTTCTCGCTGGCCTACAGTCTGGCGACCGCGACATTCGGCGGCTTCACGCCGGCGGTCGTGACCTATCTGATCCATGCCACCGATAATCGTGCGGTGGCAGGACTCTGGCTGATGTTCGCCGCGGCGTGCGGATTGATCGCGACGATCCTCGCCTATCGGCAATCGCCGCAGGCGGAGTTGGCGAACAACGTAACGTCGGTGGCGGCGGAGTAGGTCGCGCGGGCGGCTGCCGAATTCAGGTCTTCTTGTCGCCGTATTGCAGGACCTGAACCTTCTCGATGGTGACGAGGCCGCTCGTCATCATCGTGTCGAGCACCGGCAGGAAGGCGTCGATCTTGTCCTGCGCGTCGACGATTTCGACGATGACCGGCAAATCCTGCGACAGCCGCAGGATCTTGGTGGTGTGAATATGGCTCGAATGGCCGAAACCGATATGGCCTCGCAGCACCGTCGCGCCGCCGAGCTGCATTTCGCGGGCCTTGAGCACGATGGCTTCGTGCAGCGGCAGGCGGTTGAACTTGTCGTCTTCGCCGAAAAAAATACGGAGCAACACCGCGTTGCGCGGAATCTGCATGGTCAGGCCCCCTTCATCATATTGATGGTAGAGGCCAGCATGTAGCCGGCCCAAACCGCGATCAGACACAGCGCGACCGACAGGCCGATATTGCCGCCGGCGCGGAACCACTCGCCATCGTTTATGAGATTAAGCGTCTGCAAGCTGAACGAGGAAAACGTCGTGAAGCCGCCGCAGATGCCGACCATCACGAACTGCCGGCCGGTCGAGCCGACAAAGACGCGGCCGTCGGGCCCGGTGAGCGCGGCAAAGAAGCCGATGATGAAGGAGCCGGAGATATTGATGATGAGCGTTCCCCAGGGAAACGTCTCGCCGATCGTCCGTGCGACCACACCGGACAGCCAGTAGCGTCCGGTCGTTCCGAGCGCGCCGCCGAGCGCAATCCAAAGATAATTGACCATTGAGCCTTCGATCTCCACTTATCTCCGCTTGCGCAGTCCCGACAAGGTTCCATTATTTTCTTCCCGAGAGAAGCGTCATGGCGTTCTTCGTTTTTGATTTTATCGGCGAATATCGTCCCGAATCGTCGCCGTGGCTATTGCATAGATTACCTCACCACCAGCACCGGGCACGGCGCCAGATGGACAAGCCGGTCGGCGCGGCTGCCGAGCATGCGCTCGTAGAACTGCGAATGGCCGGTGGCGCCGATGACGAGAAGGTCGACCTTGAGCTCGCCGGCGAGCCGCACGATGTCGCGCACCGCATGCCCGGTCAAAATATGGGTGCGCAGACTGATCTGATTTTCCAGCGCCAGCGCATTGGCGCGCCGGTGCGCCTTGTGAAAACGCCGCGCCACTGTACCGGCTTCTTCTCTGACCTCTTCGATGAATTCCGGCATGTAGTCGATTTCCTCCACCGACACCATATGCAGATCGGAGTGGTTTTCCTTGGCGATCGTCACGGCAGTCGCCAGCGCGCGAAAGGCGCGCTCCGAGCCGTCATTGGCGCATAGAATTTTCTCAAACATCGGGCCCTCCCGTTACTCGGCCTGGGTCGATGCTTGCAGTGGCAATGCGCTTGCAGGTCGTGCCTCGGCCGGTTCGGATGGCGTGTCTTCGCCCTCGGTGAGCAGATGATGCGGCAGATAGAAGGCGTTCGCAATCAATGTCGGGATCACCGCGCTGCCGATGACGGCGGCGACCAAAAGCGAATATTGCGCCTGCGTGATGATGCCATGCGTCAAGCCGAACAGCGAGGAGATGGTGCCGAAGGTCAGTCCGGTGGACATCAAAAGCGTCGTATACATAGCTTCGGGATTGGGCGTCTTATAGACGCGCGTCACCGGATAGACGCCGACGAATTTGCTCACCATCTTGGCGAGCAGCATGAAGCCGAAGGCAAATGGCGCGGCAATCAACGCCGGTATGGACACCAACGCGCCGGCGCGAATGAAATAGAACGGCGTGAGAAAGCCGAAAGTCAGCGCCCGCAGCCGGCGAATGAGCGCGTGATCCCGGCCGACCGTGCCGGCGAGCATCATGCCGATGATGTAAGCGGGCAGCACCGCCTCGCTCTCGGCCCAGCTCGCCAGCGCGCCCAAGCCCATGAGGCAGATCAACAGGAACTTGATTTCCATCTCGGACGGCCTGTTGCCGAACATATGGTTGAACCACGGCGTGACCCACGGCAATGCCGCAAACAAGACGATCGAGCCCGCCGCGAAGACGAGCGTCCTCACGGTGAAGGGTGCGAAGATGAAACCGAGCGCAAGCACGGTGCCGAGATCGTTGATGAAACAGGCGGCGAGCACGGTCTTGCCGTACTCGGTCCGGTTCAGGCCGTATTCGATCATGACCGCGTAGACCACGGCGACCGAGGTGGTGGAGAGCGCGACGCCGGCGAGCCAGCTCGGCCGCAGGTCCCAGCCGAGCACGAAGTAGGCGGCCGCCGCGCAGCCGAGAAACGGAAAGACAAAGCCGACCGTTCCCAGCGCGGTCGCTTCCTTCCACTTCTTTTTGAAGACCAGCGGATCGAGCTCGGCGCCGGCGAGAAACGTCAGCACGATGGCGCCGATGCCGGCCAGGAATTTGACCCAGCCTTCGTCGCTGCCGAGCACGGTCGCGCCGAACGCCATGCCGAGGATGAGCTGCGCCAGCATTCCGACGCAGATTTCGGTCAGTGCCGAGGAAACGCGCAGCCAGACCGACATCAGGCTCGCGATCAAGGCGAGCGCCAGCCACAAAGTCACAAGGGCCCAAACAGCCGTCATGAGCAGCCTCCGTTGCATCCGCCGACGGCGAAGCATGCTTGGACGCATGCTTGCGCCCGCGGCGAGCGGTCACACCAAACGGACTTTTGGGCAGCGGGAGCCAAAGAAATACCCCTACCGACGCCAAGCGCCCGGCAGGAGTCATCAGCCTCATCGGCGGTTACGGGGGGACTCCATCCCGACTTCATTTTAACCGGGACGATAACGTTGGCAAGCTGGAAGTGTTTCCGCCTTTGCAACAAATTCGGATCACCCGATCAGCCGGCGCGGCGCTCGGGTTCCGGCTCTTGCACCTCTTCCGGCTTGCGTTCGGGGCCCGGAAACAGCCGATCGAACTCGCCGCTGCTATAGCGGAATTCGCTTTGCGCGATCTTGGCGTTGTTGAGCTCGCGCAGCCTCGCGTCGGCTTCGCCGTACAGGAAAGCAAGGAACGCATAGCGTCTGCCGCGCGTCATCGGCGTCACCTGATGCAGCGCGCCGCAGGAAAACACCACCGCGCCGCCGTGCGGCGCGCGATAGGCGCGGGTGCCGAATTCAGGGAAGGTGAGATCGCCGCCGTCGTAATCGCCGTTGAGATTGATGGTGACGGCGAAGCGGCGATGCTGCGCGCCGGCATTCACATTGTCGCGGTGCCGGTAAAAATGTCCGCCGATGGCACTGTCGTAACAGGCGACGATGTAGCGATCCATGCGCGTCGCCTGGAATTGGAAGAAGCGGTCGATGGCCGGCAGCAGCCGGCGCACGATCTGACCGCGAATGGTGTCGCGCACTTGCGGATGCAGCACGCTCAAATCGTTGCGGCGCTTGAGCCGGTAATCGACGACGGTCGAGGTTTGGCCGTCTTTGTCGAGCAAAAATCCGGAATCGCTGCCGCCGACCTTGTCGTAGAACTCGACGAGAAAGTCGCAGAGCGCAAAATCGAGCACCCGCGGCACGATCAAGACCGGCGCGGTGAGCGGCACGCCCGCGGAATCGTCGGCCGAGGGCAGGCCGGCCAAGACATTGCGTATGGTCTTGGCATGCCCTTCCGGAAAGTCCCACGGAATGTCGGCGACCGCGCGTAGCATTGGATCGAGCACGACGGTGCGCGGTGTATCCGTTGCGCCGAACGCGCGGCTGATGGCGCCGTCGTAATCGGCGATGAACGAGATCGCAAACGTGTTGAGCGCGATATAGTAGGATGGATCGCTCGGCGGTGCGATGAAGACGCCGTAGAACACGATGCGATCCTCGTGAAACAGCCGCGCGTCGTGGATGAGCTTGGCCAGTTCCTCTTTCGCCTTCGGATCGTCAGGCGAGCCGAGAAAGCTCAACACGACCCAGCGGCCGGCCGCGACCTGCAGGCTGAAAGCGCCGTCGCCGATCAGCGGCGCGCTGAACCACGGCACCGGATCGCCCAGGGTGATCGCGCTGTTGCCGCCGATGTTTTGTGACATGAATGAGCCTTCGGGTTCGCCCCGACTCATCGTGCCTTTTTTATGGTTAATGAAGTCTTAACGCGCGACCGACGGGCGTTTCAAGACGCCGCACGCTTCGGTTCGGCGAACGCGGCGGCGGCAAGCTCGGCGCCGATCGCCTCGATCGCCTGGACCAATAATGTCAGATCAGCGTCGCGCGTGCGGTGGTTGGTAATGTTGACGCGGATAGAAAGCCGGCCGTCGATGCGGCACGTCGACGGCGCCGCGATGCCGCGCCGCTGCAATGTGGCGACGAGTTCGGCGTTGAGCGTATCCGTTGCGGTTTCGTCCAGTGCCGGCGGCTCGTAACGGCAACAGACGATTTGCAGCGGCACCGGCGCCATCAGCCGCAGCAGCGGCCGCGTCGCGATCTGCGCCGCCAGACTTTGGGCCTGGGCGCAGTTCCGCGCGATCGCGTCGCCGAGCGCGCGCGTGCCGTGCTCCTGGAGGGTGAACCACACTTTGAGTGCACGAAAGCCGCGCGACAGTTCGAGGCCGAGGTCGCAAGGCCAGACATCGCCGCCGGCAAGCGCCGCATCGCTTGAGAGATAAGGCGCGCGATCGGCGAAAGTGTCGAGCAGCGTTGCTTCGTCGCGCACCAACAAGCAACCGGCGTCATAGGGAACATGCAGCCATTTATGAAAATCGAAAGCCAGCGAATCCGCCCGTTCGATACCGGCAAGCCGCGGCGCCAATTCCGGGCAGAGAATTGTGAGCGCCCCGAACGCGCCGTCGACATGCAGCCACAGATCCTCGGCACGGCAGAACGCGGCAAGCTCGGCAATATCGTCGCTGGCGCCGGTATTGACCGTTCCGGCTGTCGCGATGACGCAAAACGGCTGCAAGCCGTCGGCGCGATCCTGCGTCACTTCGGCGCGAAGCCGATCGAGATCCATGGCGAAGTCTTTGCCGACGCGGACGCGGCGCAATGCATCGCGGCCGAGGCCGAGGAGTTCGAAGGCTTTCGAGACGCAGCTATGACCTTCGTGCGAGACATAGCCGGTCAGGCGCGCGCCGTTGAGACCGTCGCGCCGGGCATTCTTGACCGCGCGGTTGCGCGCGGCCGCGAGCCCGAGAAGGTTTGCCATCGAACTGCCGGTGACGAGCAATCCGCCCGCGTTTTTCGGCAAGCCGAACCATCGCGTCATCCAATCGATGACACATTTTTCGACATGGATCGCACCGTGATCGCGGCCGCCGCAATTGGCGTTGATCGCCGCCGCCGCCATTTCGGCGAGCACGCCGCCGGCCGTGCCGGAGCCATGAACCCAGCCCCAGAACCGCGGATGCGTGTTGCCGGTGCCGTAAGGCAGGATCAGCTTGCAGAGGTCGGCGCTGACCTCGTGTACGCCGCGCGGCTCGCGCGGCGGCGGCTCCGCCAATTGCCGTTTCACGCTGTCCGGCATCGGCGTCCAAACCGGGCTTTCATTGGCGTGCGCAAGCCGCGAGATCAGCCGGTCCAAAAGCGCATGCGCATCGGCGCGGAAAGCATCCCAATCCGCGGGATCGAGCTGCGAAGACGCGGTTTCTGGGGCTCGTTCGGTCACTTCGATTTTTGCTGCCGCTTCGGCCTATGATCGAGAGAGGGAACTGTGATTTGCGACGTGGGAACAAGGGCTTCAACTGACGTGACCGACCGCGCGCCGGGCGTTTCCGGAAATCTGCGCCTGCAACAGATCGATCGGGTGCTGGCGCGCGACCCTGACGCTATCGACGCGCGCGCCGAACGTGCCGGTTTGCTGCGCGAACAAGGCCGGTTCGACGACGCCAAGCGCGACTACCTGGAACTCATCCGCCGCAAACCGACCGATTTTGCCGCGCTGAACGATTTCGGCACGCTGGTGCTCAATGCCGGATACAGCGAGGCCGCGCGTTCACTGTTCGGCGAAGCGGTGCGGCATCATCCGGACAATCCCAACGGCCGCGTCAATCTCGCCAATCTTTTGTTCCTCGCCGGCGAGCAAACAGCGGCGCGCGCGCATTTCGAAGCGGCGCTCAAGATCGATCCAGGTCACATTCACGCGCATCGCGGCATGGGCAATGTATTGGCCGCGCTCGGCGACATGACCGGCGCCCGCGCGCATCGCGATAGAGGCTTCAAGGATCACGCATTGACGCTGTTGCCCTATCGCGGCGAGAGCGTGCCGATCAATGTCTTGCTTTTGGTCTCCGCCGCGGGCGGGAACATTCCGACCAGTACGCTCCTCGACGATCGCCAGTTCCAAACGTCGGTTCTGGTGACGGAATATGCCGATCCCAACGCATCGCTGCCGCCGCACGATCTCGTTTTCAACAGCATCGGCGACGCCGATCTCTGCGGCGAAGGACTGGACGCGGCGTGTGCGATCGTGGCGCGGACGATGCGGCCGGTGATCAATCATCCGGCGCATGTGCGCAACACCGGCCGCGCCGCGAATGTCGCGCGCTTGCGCGGCCTGCCGAATGTCGTTGTGCCGCGCATGGCGACCTTGCCGAGACGGATGCTGATGGGACCCGATGCCGCGGCAGCGATCGCCGATCTCAGCTTCCCGCTTCTCGTGCGCGCGCCAGGTTTTCACACCGGCCAGTATTTCGCGCAGGTCGAAACGCCGGAACGGCTTGCCGCCGCCACGAAAGATTTTCGGGGCGATGAAGTCTGGCTGATCGAGCGGCTCGATGCACGCGACGATGCCGGAATGTTTCGCAAATACCGCGTGATGTTTGTCGACGGCGCTTTATATCCGCTGCATCTGGCGATCTCACGCGACTGGAAGGTCCATTATTTCACCGCCGACATGGCGGATTCCCCGGAAAACCGCGCCAAGGATTCAGCATTCCTGACCGACATGCCGGGCGCGATCGGATCGAGCGCCATGGCGGGGCTCGAGCGCATTCGCGCGACGCTCGAACTCGATTACGGCGGCATCGACTTCGCCGTGAACCGACACGGTGATATTTTGTTCTTCGAGGCCAATGCGACCATGGTCGTCTATCCGCCGCTGCCCGATCCGAAATGGGCCTATCGGCGTCCTGCCGTCGACGCCGTGCTGGCGGCAGTGCGGACCATGCTTGTCGGCCGGTCGAGTGCGCGTCGCCTAGCGCTCGCCCGTTCCACACATCAGCCCTTCACAGCTTCTGCGAAAGGCCCATGAAGTAACCACGCCGCGCGCCGAATTGCGGCGCGAAGACGCCGATGCCGCTGCCGTTGCGTAATTCGTAGATCTGGTCGAACAGGTTGGTGACGTCGAACCGCACGGTGGCAGGCTTATAGACCGGCGACCAATGGATATCGTGCGAAATGCCGGTATTGACCACCGCGTAAGGCGTAGTGTGCTGGTCGTTCGGCGCGAAGTCGGGCAATTCGCCGGCGCGCAGCCCGCTGCCGTAGATCATGTCGGCGCTAATCGTCGTGGAATCCATGAAACGATACGACGCGCCGGCCGAGCCGGTCATGCGCTGCATGTCGTCGGTAAAGTGCCAGTGGGTTTGCAGATAAGCGAATTCATCCGCGCCGAACAGATACTGGCTCGATTCCGGCCCGATGGCGCGCGAAATATTGTAGGCGAAGTTCCCATAGGCGTTGAAGTTGCCGTTGGTATAGTTGAGTTTGAATTCGCCGCCTTCGCTATAGCCGCGCACCCAATTGAACTGCGTCAGGACCACGGCCTGGCCGAACTGACCGTCGTCGATCATGTCCTTCGCCTGCTTGTAGTAGAGGTCGATTCCCATATTGAGGCCGGGAAGCACGGTCTGATCGATGCCGGCATCGAAATAGTTCGATCGTTCAGGTTTGACCGGACTGGCCTGCTGGATGTCCGACTGATTGGTCGTGTCGTTGAAGAGAACGAAGTTGGATTGCGTGGCCTGCGCCTGGTAGGGCGGCGTGAAATACCGCGCATAGCCAACATGCACGGTGGTGCCCTGGAACGGCTTATACGCCAGCGCGATGCGCGGGCTGAACTGATTGGTGTCGATGAATTGATACAATTGATCGAAGCGCACACCGGCATTCAGCGTGAGCTGGTTGGTGATTTTCCACTCGTCCTGGACATAGGTGCCGATATTCCAGCCGAGTAGCGAAGTCTGGTCGGTGACATTGAACGGCGTCGGCGCCGTGACGTTACCCATCCCGTCGGTCGGCAGCACCGTCGAAACATTGCTGACATTGGTCTGCTCGCCCGTCACCGCGAATCCGGCGCGCAATGTGTGTCGATCGTTCACGATGTAAGACGTGTCGAATTGCGTGCCGGTCAACGTGCTTTGCCGTCTCACGTCGGACGCGACGTCGTTGAAAGCAAGGTCATTGGGGACGTCGGGAAGAAAGTGAACATCGGCGTAGCGCGAAAAGAACGACAGCTGCGCGTCGCCGTCGGTGCCATGTTTTTGCAGTGACGCTATTGTAACGGTGTACGTGTCGAATTCATTTTCATGTACGGCCGTGGAATTGGGTGTCGGCGCGGGAAAATCTCCCGTCGGCGACTGACCCGGATTACCCGGTATCTGAAACTGACTGTAGGACGCCGCCGAGATCACGCTGAAGCGGGTCGACTCGTCGAGCATCGTCGATGCGTAGCCGAAGAACTTGCCCTGTTGGGTCTGGTCGTAGATGGCGTTCAACGTCGGCGCCGGGTTTTCGATGCCGAGCCCGTTCCAATTGCCGCGGGCGGAGACGAAATATTGCGAATTGCCGAAGCTGCCGCCGTAGTCGATGCTGGGTGTGAACGTCTGGCGGCTGCCGCCATAGAGACTGACTTCACCCCCCGGTGCGGAAAAATTCCGGCTGGTGATGTCGAGCACGCCGGCGGTGCGCAGGCCGTATTCGGCCGGCAGCGCGCCGGTGAGGAGCGAGATATTGCCGATGAAATTGGTGTCGAGATAGGCGCCGAGGCCGGACACCCCTTCAGGAACGACGACGCCGTTGATCCTAGTCTGCACGTTGGCATATTCGCCGCGGACATGGAAGTTCGGATTGGACGCGGCTGAATTGTAGGACACGCCCGGAAATTGCAGGATCAGCTTGTCGAGTGGCGCGTTGTCGGCTTGCGGCATTCGCTGAATTGCCGCTCGGCTGATGCTCGTGGTCGAAGCGCCGAGTTTGGTCAGAAGATTGTTGTCGCGCGCGGTGTTGAACTCTTGGGTTTTGGCGTCGAGCGCGGTTTGCGCCACGGTCGCCGCGCCGGGCGGCTGTGCCTCGCGCTGCGGTCGTGCCGCGACGGGCTTGGCTTTCGGCTTGCTCTTTGCGGCGTTCACCACGATTTGCGGCAGCCGCGTTTCATTCGCGTGCGCTGGCGCCGTGGTCTGTTGCTCGGATGGCGCGGGTGTTGCCGTAGGATTGGAGACGGCCGGCCGACTGAGCGCAGGGGGCGTCGCCTGTTGCTGTTCTTGTTCTTGCGCTTTCGCGTCGGGCGCGCCGTTCAAGGCCGCAGCGGCTGCGAGTCCGAGGACGAAGGTCAGGCGCGGAAAAGCATGCCGGCACGCCGCAAGGTGATGCATTGAATCTGACACGCGAAAGGCCTCGGATCCCAGTTTAGAACCATGAAAAACTGTATATCTTTCAAGGGGTTCCGTAGCATCGCAGGTATTGCCGCACAATGCTGAAATGTATTTCCGAAGAAGAAGATAATTATAATAATTCGAAACTACGGATGACGGCCGCTCATAGTCTTGCTCAAAGTCATTCTAAATCAGCAAAGACCATGCTGAAATTCTTGCCGTTATTCCGCAAAGATCTCGCGGCGAAGATAGGTTCGCGCGCCTGCCGGAATCAGCCGCGCCGGCGCCGATAGGTCGCGTAAACCGGCTCCCACATGATGCCTTTGATCGCGGCGGCCACGGCTTCGTCCGGCCAGCCTTCGCATGTGGGATCGGCAAGGCCTTCGGCCAGCGCTTGTCTCGCGACCGCACGCGCGACGTGGAAGGTGAGATTGCGGATCTCGACCAGGGGCGGCAGCAGATTGGCCTCGTGGTCGCGCTTCGCCGGCGAGAACTCGGCGATAGTGCGGGCCGCGGCGAGAAACATCGCATCCGATAGGCGGCGCGCCCTTACGGCGATGGCGCCGAGCCCGATGCCCGGATAGACATAGGCGTTGTTGGTCTGGTCGACGCGGAATGTCTTGCCGTTGCGTTCGATCGGCGGAAACGGGCTTCCGGTGCCGATCACGGCGCGGCCTTCGGTCCAGGCGTCGATATCGGCCGGCGTCGCTTCACTGCGCTCGGTCGGGTTCGACAGCGGAAAGATCACCGGGCGCTGCACATGCGCGGCCATTTCGCGCACGACGGCTTCGTGGAACGCATGCGCCTGCCCGGACGTGCCGATGAGCACGGTCGGATGCGCATTGCTGACGACCTCGGCGAGGCCGATAGGACCGTCCGCCATGCGCTTCCATGAGGCGATACGGTCGCGGCTTTGCGCGAACGGCGCCTGAAACGATTGCAGCGCGTTCATGCCTTCGACCAGGAGTCCGTCGCGGTCGACGAGGTAGAAACGGCCGCGCGCCTCTTTTTCGCTTAAACCGGCATCGACCATGGCGCGAACGATCAGCGCGCAAATGCCGGTACCGGCGGAGCCTGCGCCGAGGACGGCGATGCGCTGGTCGCGCAACGGCGTCCCGGTGACATTGATGGCGCTGAGCAGCGTGCCCACGGCAATGGCGGCGGTGCCCTGAATGTCGTCGTTGAAGGTGCACAATTGATCGCGGTAACGCGCCAGAAGCCGGTTGGCGTTGCCGATCGCGAAATCCTCCCAGTGCAGGAGAACGTGCGGCCAGCGCGCGCGCACCGCGCTGACGAACATTTCGACCAGTTCGTCATATTCGGCGCCGCGCACGCGTGCATGTTGCCAGCCGATATAAAGCGGATCGCTCAAATGTTCGGCATTATCGGTGCCGACGTCGAGAATGATCGGCAGCGTCGTCGCCGGATGCAGCCCCGCGCAGGCAGTGTAAAGCGAGAGCTTGCCGATCGGAATGCCCATCCCGCCGGCGCCCTGGTCGCCGAGGCCGAGAATGCGCTCGCCGTCGCTGACGACAATGGCCCGGACCCCGTCGTAGCGCGGATGGCTCAGAATGCGCTGGATGCAGTCCTTGTGTGGAATGCTCAAAAACAGCCCGCGCGGCTTGCGAAAGATATGGCTGAACAATTGGCAGCCGAGCCCGACCGTCGGCGTATAAACGATCGGCATCATCTCTTCGATATTGCGGGTCAACAGCGCGTAGAACAGCGTCTCGTTGGTATCCTGCAGGCCGCGCAAGAAGACATATTTCTGAATATCGCGACCGAGCCCGCGAAACGCGTCGAGCCGGCGCATGACCTGGTAGTCGAGCTCGGCGACATGCGGCGGCAAGAGCCCGTGCAGGTCGAAGGCGTCGCGCTCGTCGTCGGTGAAAGCGGTGCCCTTATTGAGGACGGGATTGTTGAGCAGTTCGTAACCGCTCAGGGCGGTTTCGACGATGCGCGGAGATTGATTATTCATCGGATCCGGCGTTTCCAGCGGATCGGCAAGATATCCGCCAACGAGCCGTTTCCATAGCGTCTTCGCGGCAATCCGTCACGGGCCCGTTGCGGCCAGCCTTGCTTCTAGGATGGCGTGACCGTCGCGTTTCGCGTCAGCCCTCGACTTCGGTCTCCGGCCGGTCGTCGCCGCGCGCCAGCTCTTCGTGCCACTTGCCGCCGCTGTCTTCCCACGAAATCGCGCGCGTTTCGCCGGGCACGTGCTGCTCCTGCGCCACGCGCTGCGCCGCCGCGCGCGCCTTGTCGTGGCTCGGGAAGGTTTCGGAGAACACGCCGTTGACCTGGTAAGCCCAGCCGCCGTCGTGCTCCACAATGCGGTAAGTGATCTTCGCCATCGGATGCCTGCTGGATACTTGGTGGGATGCCTGCGCGGGGCGCTCTCTTATACTCAATAATAAGCATCGCGTCGGGAAGTTCCACTAGCTAGCGGGCGAGGCGGCCTTCTCGCGCTCGCGACGGGCCTTGTACGCCTTCAAATGCGCATAGGCGATGCGAAGCAGCGTGCGGTTGCCGGGCGCCTTCTCGCCGCGGCGCAACAGGTCGCCGACGATGTGATCGGCCTCGATCGGCGCGCCGCGTTCGATATCGCGGAGCATGGAAGCGGAGATCGTCGAGCCCTGAGCGGTGAACATGCCGAGGCTCCGCTCGATCGTCGCCTGCGATGGCGGAAAGCCGTTTGCGGCGGCGATGGCGCAGCACTCGTCATACAGTCCCGTCGTAAGCTCGACCGCGCCCGCGGCGACGATGTCGCCGAACGCCGCGCGCATCAGGCAGGTGATGCCGGCCCCGGTCGCGATGAAGGCCCATTTCTCCCACATTTCCTGCAGGATGGCCGTGCTGAGATTGGCGTCGAAACCGGTGCCGGAAAGCGCCGCCAGGATCGCTTGCGCGCGCGCCGACTTTGTTCCGTCCTGCTCGCCGAACGACAGATAGTGCGGATTGGCGAGATGAAGAATCCTACCGTCGGGATCGAGCGTCGTCGAAATCAGGCACTGGCCGCCGAGCACGGCGCCGGCGCCGAAACGCGCGCCGAGCGCGTCCATGTGGCCCATGCCGTTGAGAAGCGGAAGGATCGCGGTATTCGGTCCGATGGCCGGCGCGAACGCGTCGATCGCGGAGGGCAGGTCGTAAGCTTTGCAGCTCAGAACGATCAGATCGTAGGGCTCGCGCAGACGTTCAGCCGTGATGGTGGGTGGTGACGGTATGTCGACATCGCCACGCGGGCTGCGAATGATAAGGCCTGATTTCGCCAATTGCGCCGCGCGCCGCGCGCGCACCAGAAAAGTCACGTCGCGGCCTGCCGCCTTGAGCCTGCCGCCGAAATAGCCGCCGATCGAGCCGGCGCCGACCACGAGAATACGCATCGAAGGATCCTGTTATATTGGGTTATGTGTTGGCCGTGCGGCGCGGCACCAAGAGATTGCCGGTGAACATCATCACCGGTTCGCCGTTCTGATTAAAGGTCGTCGTGCGCACGCGGATCAAGCCGCGATCGGGGCGCGACTTTGATGGCCGCACCTCGAGCACTTCGCTCTTGGCGTGCAATTCGTCGCCGGGCCGCACCGCGCGCGGCCAGCTCAATTCCTCGAAGCCGACGCCGAGAATGCCGCCGGCCGGTTGGAATTCGCCGTCGACCATCAGCCGCATGGTCATGGCCGCGGTATGCCAGCCGCTCGCCGCCAGTCCTTGAAACGGCGATTTCGCCGCTGCCTGCTCGTCGAGGTGAAAGGGCTGCGGGTCGAATTGCTTGGCGAAAGCGAAAATCTGCTCCTTGTCGACTCGCACCTTGCCGGTATTGAAAATCTGGCCGGCGGCAAAGTCTTCCAAATAGTGATTGGTCATTTTGCGATTGCTCCGGACGTGGAAGGCGCTGCCGGCGAAGACTTGGTCGACGAAGACTTGGCCGACAAAGACTTGGTTGACGAAGATTTGCGGTGTCCATCAAACCACACGCCCGAGGCGACCGCAGCCGCATTAATCAGGCCGAAAGCCGACAGCGCAACCGCCAAGGCAACGAATACCGCCGTCAGATTGCCCGTCATACGCAAGGCGACGTAGCCGCCGCCGGCGGCGATGAGGAGACGCGCCATGTTGGCTAGAAACGGCCACAGCAAGCGGCCCGCGCCTTGCGAGGCGAAGTAAAGCGCCATGCCGAGCCCGAACAAGCCATAGACCGGCCCGACCGCGTGCAGATAACGCGATCCGGCATCGATCATTTCCGGCGCGGTGCCGAACAGCGACAGCCAGGCGCGCGGCGCGATTGCGGCGCAGAAACCGATGATCTCGCACATGCCGGCGGCGATGACGGCGCCGATCCAGGCGACGCGCAGGGCGCGATCCGGACGGTGCGCGCCGATATTGGTGCCGACCATGGCGACAAGCGGGCCGCCCAATCCGAAGACGAGAGGGATAAGGAGATATTCAAGGCGCGATCCGGTGCCGTAACCGGCAATGGCGGCGGGGCCGAAGGCGCCGACCAGACCTGTCGCGATCGCGATGGTCAGATTGGTCTGGACCGTGATCAAAGCCGCCACCGCGCCGACGCGAAGGATGTCGGCGAAGAGCGGCCAGCGCAGCCGGATGCCGCTTAATGTCAGGCCCACGACGCTGCGCCCGGAGCGGAGGTAAGTGGCGAGGACCACGCTGCCCGCGGCGTAATAGAGCAGCACGGCCACCGCGCCGCCGGCGACGCCGAGTTTTGGAAACGGTCCCACGCCGAAGATCAGGCACGGCGACAGTGGAACGAGCACGACGACGCCGATCACAGTGACCAGCGCCGGAAACAGCATATTGCCGGTGCCGCGGATGATGTTGGCCAGCGAGTTGAACAGCCACACCAGGATGGCGCCGGTGAAAATGACATTGGAATAGGTTGTCGCGGCCTTAAGCGACGCGCCGCTGCCCCCCATCGTCGCGTAGAGCCAAGGTCCGCCGAGCAGAAGTACGACGGTGAACGTCAGGCCGAAGACGAGCGCGATGACCAGCGCATGGAGCGCCAGAGCATTGGCGTCGTCGCGGCGTCCGCCGCCGAGCGCGCGTGCGATTGCCGACGACATGCCGCCGCCCATGGCGCCGGCCGACATCATCTGCATCAGCATCACGACGGGAAAAGCGAGGGCGACGCCGGCGAGGGGATCGGTGCCGAGCTTGCCGACAAAGTAGGTCTCGACCAGCCCGACCGAAGTCTGCGCCAGCATCACCGCGATGTTCGGCGCCGCGAGGCGGATCAGCGTCTTGGCGATCGGACCTTCGATCAAAGCGCGGGTGCGCGGGTCGTAACGCGGCGGGTCGGCCGGTTTGGCCCCTGGCTCGGTGGGGAGCGCCTTCGGAGTTGCAACGCTGGATGCGGACATAAGGTCACTCCCCGGTCTTCGTCTTATTGAACCGGTCTACAGATAGGAGTATATACGCCTATGTCGATTGGCAAGGGTGCCCGGGAAGGGCACCTGAGAAGGGCGCCTGGGAATTGTCGGGACCGCAATGACGCCGGAATGGACCAACCCCGCGGGATGCAACTGCCTCGCATTGCGGCAGGCCGCCCGTCATGTCTCGCAATTCTATGATCAATTCCTGGCGCCGAGCGGGCTGCGAACGACCCAGTATTCCATTCTTGCAAGGCTGCAACGCAAAGGCGCGATGACGATCAATGTGCTTGCCGCCGAGCTGGTCACCGATCGCACGACGCTCGGGCGCAACCTGTTGCCATTGCAGCGTGATGGCTTCATTGCAATCGGGCCGGGACAATCCGACCGCCGCAGCAAGGAAGTGCAATTGACCGCGGAGGGTGCCGCACGTCTTCGCGCCGCGCGCAAAAATTGGGAAGAGGCGCAGGCGCAATTCGAAACCGTCTTCGGCGCCAAACGCGCCAAGGAATTGCGCACGCTGCTGCACGAGATTGCGACAGAGCAGCAGATTGCCAGCGTCGAAGCGGCCGGGTGAAGCTGCCGAGGGCTTTCCTTCGGCGAATTTTCTTGGCTATGATCCCCTCAGCCTTGGGTATCCAGTTGATGTACCGTTGTCTCTCACTATGCGGCCTTCTCGTCTTGCTGTGTGCCGCGTCGCCGGTGCGGGCAGGCGATTTCTGGTCCGATGAGCAGTGCTACTGGTGCATTCGCGATGCCATCTATCACGACGTCAAGCTGATCAGTCATCTGGAAGCCAATCCGGACGTGGATGACGCCGTGAAAGGCCCGCAAATCCTCGCCGCGCGCGCCGATATTCACCGGTTGCGGGCCTTGCTTGGGCCGGTGCAGGATTTCGGGCCCGAGCCGTGCTGCTATGCGCGCCGGCCGCTCCACATCCGCTGAGTAATTTTCTTCGCCCGCCGAAGCGGGCTTCGCGAAGGCGGGAAACCGATTTCCGCTTTTCGGGATCATGCTCTAACCCGCGGACGGTGCTCCGAACAGACGCGGCAAGAGACGCCGCCGCAATTGCAGCGACCATTGGCCGAGCCGGTCCAGATAAAGATACACCACCGGCGTTGTGTAGAGAGTCAGCAATTGGCTGATCAACAGCCCGCCGACGATGGCAATGCCGAGCGGCCGGCGGATTTCGCCGCCATTGCCGAAGCTCAGTGCCAGCGGAACGGCGCCGAGGATCGCGGCCGACGTCGTCATCATGATCGGGCGAAAGCGCAGCACGCAGGCCTGATAGATCGCATCGTGCGAGTTCAGGTTTCCGGCGCGTTTCGCCTCGATGGCGAAATCGATCATCATGATGGCGTTCTTCTTGACGATGCCGATGAGCAGGATGACGCCGATCAGGCCGATAATGTCGAATTCGGTGTGAAACAGCATCAGCGCCAGGAGCGCGCCGACGCCGGCCGACGGCAGGGTCGAGAGGATCGTGATCGGGTGGATGTAGCTCTCGTAGAGCACGCCGAGCAGAATGTAGACGGCGGCAATCGCGGCGGCGATCAGGATCGGCTCGTTGTCGAGCGATTGCTGCAAACACCTGCGCCGTGCCGGCAAAGCTGCCGTGGATCGCGACCGGCATGCGGATCTGGCGCATCGCGGCGTTGATCTCTTCCGCGGCGTCGCCGAGCGACGCGCCCGGCTGCAGATTGAACGAGATCGTCGAGGCGACGAACAGTCCTTGGTGACTGACGGACAAAGGTGCATTGCCGGCGTTATAGTGGCTGACCGCGGCGAGCGGGATCATGGTTTCTTGCGCCGTCGACACCGCGGCGCCGGAGGACGTCGCGCCCTTGCCGGTATTGGCCAGCGCGTTGATGGCGGCGTTGCGCGCCGAATTGTTGTTGGCGGCCGCCGCTGCCTCGGTCGTCGAAGTGGTGGTGGACGTCTTGACCGGCGTCACGGTGCCGCCCGGCGCATTGGTCTGCGCCGTGCCCGGCGCGCCGCCGCCTGATGTCGCCACATAGACTTCGCGAAGCGATGCCGGAAATTGCGTATAGCGCGGATCGATCTCCATGACGACGTGATACTGATTGATCGCGCTGTAGATGACCGACACTTGGCGCTGGCCGAACGCGTCGTAGAGCGTGTTGTCGATCTGCGCCGGGGTGATGCCGAGGCGCGACGCGGTGTCGCGGTCGATGACGAGATCGGTCTCAAGCCCGCGCTGCTGCTGATCCGAGCTGACGTCGGCCACGGTTTTGCTGTTTTCAAGCGACGTACGAGGCGCTGGCGTCCATTTGTAGAGTTCCTCACGTTGTCGGACTGCAGCGTGTACTGATATTGGGCGTTGCTTTGCCGGCCGCCGGCGCGGACGTCCTGGACCGCCGAACAGAAACAGCCGGCCGCCGGGAACCTTGGCGAGTTTCGGCCGCAGCCGCGCGATCACCTGATCCATCGACGGCCGCTGCCGAGCGGCTTCAGCGAGACGAAGACCGAGCCGGTATTGATCTGATCCGAAGCCGCCGCCGGAGCCGACGCCGGTATAGCCGACGACGTTCTCGACTGCCGGATCGGCCTGCACGATCTCCATCATCTGCCGCAGCTTCTGCGTCATCAGCTGAAACGACACGCTTTGGTCCGCCTGCAGCGAGCCGACCATCCGCCCGGTGTCCTGTTCGGGGAAAAATCCCTTCGGCACGACGATGAACAAGACCACGTTGAGGACGATCGGCGCCGATGAAAATCGCAAGACACGAGCGGCTGTGCCGCAGCGCCCAGGCCAGCGTGCGCTCGTAACCGGCGAGCGCTCGATCGAAGATACGGCTGGGGCTTCGTCCCTCGCGGCGCCGCGAGGTGCGCAGGAACAGCGCGCACATCATCGGCGTGGTGGTCAGCGAAATGCCAGCGAAACCATGATGGCGATCGACAGCGTCACGGTGAATTCGCGGAACAGCCGGCCGAGAATGCCGCCCATCAGCAGGATCGGAATGAACACGGCGATCAACGACAGGCTGATCGACAGCACGGTGAAGCCGACCTCGCGCGCGCCGCGAGAAGTGCCGCCTGCAGGCGCGGCATGCCGTCTTCGATGTGGCGCGAGATGTTTTCCAGCACCACGATCGCGTCGTCGACGACGAAGCCGGTGGCGATGGTCAGCGCCATCAACGATAGAATGTCGAGGCTGTAACCGAGCAGATACATCGCGCCGAAGGTGCCGAGGATCGAAATCGGCACGGCGACGGACGGAATGATGGTGGCGCTGATATTGCGCAGGAAGAAATAAACGACGACGGTGACCAGCACCACGGCGAGCACCAGCGTCACTTCGGTGTCGTGCAGCGACGCGCGGATGGTGGTGCTGCGGTCGATGGCGACGGTGACGTTGATGTCGGCCGGCATGGCCGCTTCCAGATGCGGCAGCTCCGCCTTCACGCTGTCGATGGTGTCGATGATGTTGGCGCCGGGCTGGCGGAACAGGATGACCAGGACCGAAGGCTGTCCGTTGGACAGGCCGAGATTGCGCACGTCCTCGACGGAATCGTGAACGTCGGCGACGTCGGACAGCACGCACCGCCGCGCCGTTGCGATAGGCGATGACCAGCGGCGTGTAGTCGGCGGCCTTGGCCGCCTGATCGTTGGTGTAGATCTGATAGCGGCGGTCGCCGTCGTCGATCGTGCCTTTCGGGCTGTTGGCGTTGGCCGAAGCCAGCGCCGCGCGCACGTCCTCGAGCCCGATGCCGTATTTGAACAGCGCCTGTCGGGTTGAGCTCGACGCGCACCGCCGGCAGCGCCGAGCCGCCGATAATGACTTGCCCGATGCCGCTGATCTGCGAGAGCTGCTGCGCCAGGACGTTGCTGGCGGCGTCGTACATCTGGCCCTGCGTCAGCGTCTTCGAGGTCATCGCCAGAATGAGGATCGGCGCATCGGCCGGATTGACCTTGCGGTAGGTCGGATTGCTGCGCAGGTTTGCCGGCAGGTCGGCGCGGGCGGCGTTGATCGCGGCCTGCAC
Source organism: uncultured Alphaproteobacteria bacterium (assembly GCA_963761185.1). GTDB lineage: Bacteria > Pseudomonadota > Alphaproteobacteria > Rhizobiales > Xanthobacteraceae > BOG-931. The sequence continues at coordinate 34,048 of CAVXFY010000005.1, read as the reverse complement.
GTCGCGCGCGGCGCCGTCGATGTCGCGGTTCATGTCGAATTGCAGCGTGATGCGGGTCTGGCCGATGCCGCTTTGCGAGGTCATCTCGGTGACGTCGGCGATCTGGCCGAGATGGCGCTCGAGCGGCTCGGCGACGCTGGTCGCGACCGTCTCGGGCTGGCGCCGGGAAGCTGTCGCACTGACCGAGATGGTCGGAAAGTCGACCTGCGGCAGCGGCGACACCGGCAATTTCGAGAACGCGAGAATGCCGGCCAGCGCGATCGCCGAGCGTCAGCAGCGTGGTCGCCACCGGCCGGCTGATGAATGGCGCGGAAATGTTCATTCGGCCGGCGCGGCGGTGGTGAAGGCGTTCGCGGTGCGAGCGGATTTCCCGGCCGGCTGCCGGTCAGGCGTACCGCCAGCCGGTCGAAATAGAGATAGATGACCGGCGTGGTGAACAGCGTCAGCATCTGGCTGAAGATCAGGCCGCCGATGATGGCGATGCCGAGCGGCTGGCGCAGTTCGGAGCCGGTTCCGGTGCCGAGCATCAGCGGCAGCGCGCCGAGGATCGCCGCCATCGTGGTCATCATGATCGGCCGGAAGCGCAGCAGGCAGGCCTGATAGATCGCTTCACGCGGCGGCAGACCCTCGTTGCGCTCGGCGTCGAGCGCGAAGTCGATCATCATGATCGCGTTCTTCTTGACGATGCCGATCAGGAGAATGATGCCGATGATGGCGATGATGTCGAGGTCGTAGTGCAGCAGCATCAGCGACAGCAGCGCGCCGACGCCGGCCGACGGCAAGGTCGAGAGGATAGTGATCGGATGGATGAAGCTCTCGTAGAGGACGCCGAGCACGATATACATCGCGACGACCGCGGCGATGATCAGGAATACCTCGTTGGTCAGCGACGACTGAAACGCCGCCGCGGTGCCTTGAAACGCGGTGATGAAGCTGATGGGCAGGTTGACCGTTTTTCTCGGCTTGCTGAATCGCGGTCGACCGCTGCACCGAGCGAATACGCCCGGCGCGGTGTTGAACGAGATCGTGGTCGCCGGGAACTGGCCGAAATGCGTGATCAGGAGCGGGCCCGGCCTGCTGATCGATATGCACGATGGCCGACAGCGGCACCTGGCCGTTGGTCGAAGACGACGATGACGGCAGATAGATCGCGGACAGGCCGTCAGCGACTTTTGCAGTTTCGGATCGACTTCGAGGATCACGCGATACTGGTTCGACTGCGTATAGATCGTCGAAACGATGCGCTGGCCGAATGCGTCGTAGAGCACGTTGTCGATGGTCGCGGGCGTGATGCCGAAACGGCCTGCGGTGGCGCGGTCGATGACGAGATTGACGGCCAAGCCTTGTTGCTGCAGGTCGCTCGCGACGTCGGTGAGTTGCGGCAACTGGCTCAGTTGCTGCACCAGCCGCGGCACCCAGGTGTCGAATTCGGTGGCGTTGGCGTCCTCGAGCACGAAATGATAGGGCGCGCGGCTGATCGTGGAGTCGATGGTCAGATCCTGCACCGGCTGCATGTAGAGCGTGATGCCGATGACGCCCGCGACCTCGCCTTGGAGGCGGCGAATGATCTGTGTGGCGTTCAGCGTGCGGGAATCGTGCGGCTTCAGCGTGATCAGGAAGCGGCCGGTATTCAGCGTCTGATTGGTGCCGTCGACGCCGATGAACGAGCTCAGGCTCTCGACATCCGGATCCTTCAGGATGGCCTCGGCGAGCTTGCTCTGCAGCTCCGCCATGGCGTCATAGGAGATGCTCTGCGACGCTTCCGAGATGGCCTGGATCATGCCGGTGTCCTGCACCGGGAAGAAGCCCTTCGGGATCAAGATGTAGAGCACGATCGTCAGCGCCAGCGTCAGCAGCGCGACCAGGAGCGTCACCGGCTGGCGGTCCAGCACCCAGTTCAGCGCCCGGCCGTAGCGGTCGATGACCGCATTGAAGCCGCGCTCGGCCGCCAGATCGAAGCCGCTGCGCTCGGCGTCCGGACGATGGCGGATGAGCTTGGCGCACATCATCGGCACCAGCGTCAGCGAGACCACGGCGGATATGACGATGGTGACCGCGAGCGTGATCGCGAATTCGTGGAACAGGCGGCCGACGACGTCGCCCATGAACAAAAGCGGTATCAGCACGGCGATCAGCGAGATCGTCAGCGAAATGATGGTGAAGCCGATCTGCTGCGAGCCGCGCAACGCGGCTTCGAGCGGGTCCATGCCGCCTTCGACATAGCGCGCGATGTTCTCGATCATGACGATGGCGTCGTCGACCACGAAGCCGGTGGCGATGGTCAGCGCCATCAGCGACAGATTGTCGAGGCTGAAGCCGAGCAGATACATCGCGCCGAACGTGCCGACCAGCGACAGCGGCACCGACAGGCTCGGAATGATGGTGCCCGGCATGGTGCGCAGGAACACGAAGATCACCAGCACGACGAGCACGACCGCGAGCGCCAGTTCGAATTCGACGTCGGCGACCGAGGCGCGGATGGTCACGGTGCGGTCGCTGAGCACGCCGACGTCGACCGCCGCGGGAAGCGTGGCGAGGATGCGCGGCAGCAGCGCCTCGATGCGATCGACCACCTCGATGATGTTGGCGCCCGGCTGGCGCTGCACGTTGAGGATGATCGCCGGCGTCGTGTTCGCCCAGGCGCCGAGCTTGGTGTTCTCGGCGCCGCTGATGATCGTGGCGACGTCCGACAGCCGCACCGGGATGCCGTTGCGGTAGGCGATGATGAGTGTTGGCGTATTGATCGGCGCTGGTGAGCTGATCGTTGGCGTTGATGGTGGGCGCTTGCGCCGGGCCGTCGAAATTTCCCTTCGGCGTATTGACGTTGAAGTTGCCGATCGTGGTGCGGACGTCGTCGATATTGAGCCCATAGGCGGCGAGCGCTTGCGGATTGAACTGGATGCGCACCGCCGGCCGTTGGCCGCCGCTGATGCTGACCAGCCCGACGCCGCTGAATTGCGAGATCTTCTGCGCCAGCCTGGTTTCGCTCAATCCTCGAGTTCGGTGAGCGACAGCGTCTTCGACGTCACCGCGAGCGTCAGGATCGGCGCGTCGGCCGGATTGACCTTGGCGTAGATCGGCGGCACCGGCAGGTCGCTGGGCAGCAGATTGCCCGCCGCATTGATCGCCGCCTGCACCTCCTGCTCGGCGACGTCGAGGCTCAGATCGAGGCTGAATTGCAGCGTGATGATCGAGGCGCCGGCGGAGCTCGCCGACGTCATCTGGTTGAGGCCCGGCATCTGGCCGAGTTGCCGTTCGAGCGGCGCCGTCACCGACGACGTCATCACTTCCGGGCTGGCGCCGGGATAGAACGTCTGCACCTGGATGGTCGGATAGTCGACCTGCGGCAGCGTCGACAGCGGCAGGAAGGTGTAGGCGACGATGCCGGACAACAGGATCGCCGCCATCAGCAGCGTCGTTCCGACCGGCCGCAGAATGAAGGGTTCGGAGACGTTCATCGCACCGTTTCACCGCCGCGCCGGATCATCTTGTTACCGCAAGGCGTGTTGCTCACCCCAGCGTTACTGGCCGCCGCTCGGCGGCGGCGGATTTTGCGCGCCGCCGGCATTTCCGCTGCCGCCGGCGCCGCGCTGACCGCCGCTGGCGCCGCTGCGTTGTCCGCCGCCGCGCGCGCCGTTAGGCGTCGCGGCCTGATCGGCCGCGACGGAGATTTTCAAGCCGTCGCGCAAACGGTCGGTGCCGTCGACGACCACGCGCTCGCCGACCGACAGTCCGGACGTCACCGCCGTGACATTGCCGTCGGTCGGGCCGGTCGTGATCGGCCGCACCGAGACGGTGTTGTCGGCATTGATGACGTAGACATAAGCGCCCGGCGCGCCGCGCTGGATCGCCGCTGTCGGCACCGTGACGACGTTGTCCAGCGTCTTCACCAGAAGCCGCGCATTGACGAACTGGTTCGGGAACAGCGCGTTGTCGGCATTGTCGAACTGCGCGCGCACCTTCACCGTGCCGGTGGTGGTGTCGATCTGGCTGTCGACCGCGGCAACCCGGCCCGTGCGCCAATTGGCGGACATTGGCGCGGTCATAGGCCGAGACTTCGAGCTCGGTGCCGGCGTTCAGTGCCGGCAGGATTTCGGGCAGGTCGTCTTCCGGGATCGGGAAGATCACCGTGATCGGCTGCATCTGCGTCACGACGGCGATGCCGGTCGTGCTGGTCGTCTGCACATAATTTCCCGGATCGACCAGGCGCAGCCCGATGCGGCCGGTGACCGGCGAAACGATGTGGCAATAGATGACGTTGAGCTTCTGCTGATCGATCTGCGCCTGGTCGTGCTTCACCGAGCCCTGATCTTGCTGCACGATGTAGACCTGATCCTCGTATTGCTGGCGCGCGATCGAATTCTGCTCGGCCAATTTCTGGTAGCGCTTGAGATCCACTTGCGCCTGCGCGAGCAGGCCTTGATCGTGCGCGAGCTGGCCTTCGTACTGCTCTTGCAAGACTGGTAGGGCCGCGGATCGATTTGCGCCAGGAAGTCGCCCTTCTTGACCATCTGCCCTTCGGTGAACCCGACTTCGAGCAGCTGACCGTTGATCTGGGTTTGCACGGTGACGGTCGCGATCGGCGTGACGGTGCCGAGCGCGTTGACGATGACGCGGATATCGCCGGTCGCAACGGTGGCGGCGCCGACCGATTGCAGCGCGCCTTGCGAAGGTCGTCCGCCGCCCGTCGCAGGAGAGCGCACCCAGCGCACGGTCTGGTAGACCGCGAACGCCAGCAGGATCGTGATCAAGCCAAGACCAATGCGGAATTTTGTCCGGGACCGCGTCCTTACGATCGGGTCCGGCGCCGCGCGGCGAAGGCTCGGCGCCATTTCGTCATCCGTTCTGCGCGTTCGCTCATCCATGACGGGGCGTTCAACGATCCCTGAAATCTCAATATTTGGCGATTTATAGCGGCCGCCGGCGCCGCCCGCCTAATGAATATTCGCTAATGACGGCGCGCGCGCCCTGCCGCCGGCAAGCGCGTGATCCACGCCGGATGTCGCTGGAATGCTGCTGAATCAAGAGCTTGAACACGTACATTTGTACCGCCGGACGCCGCCGCGCGGCCAAATCTGGGCGCTATTGTGATCCCGGTTGCGATGCCTGACCTGCCGCCGGGCGGTGGATCAAGCGGCGGCGGGACCAGCACGTCGCTTGAAATTGAGCCGTCGGGCGAAGGCTGCGATTCGTATTTGGGCAGGAACGAGAAGCCCTTTTGCAGCTGAACCGGCGTCGGCAACAGCAGCGATCCCAGCCGCCGCCAAGCGCCTCGATCAGGGCGACGCTGGCGAGAAACAGGTTCTGCCGGGCGGTCAATTCGGCTTCCTCGTCGGCCAGCAACTGGATTTCCGCGACGACGACGGTGGTGAACGCCACCGTGCCGGCCTTGGAACTGATTGAAGAAGACATCGACGGCCTTGCGCTGATCGGCGACCGCGCGGCGTTCCTGGACGAGCTGCTGCGAGAGATAATGGATCGCCGCGAGCTCATCCTCGACTTGCTGAAATGCGGTCAGCACCGTTTGCCGATAATTGGCGACGCTCTGCCAATAGACCGCGCGCGCGGCGTCGACTTGCGCCGACGTCAAGCCCGCCGTTGAACACGATCTGCGTGCCGCGGCGCCGGCGACCACATCGAACGCGCCATGCTGAAAGGCAGCGGCACCGGCCCGATATATTCGAGCATGCCGGACAGGCTGATGTCGGGAAAATAAGCCGCCTCGGCAACGCCGATCAGCGCGTTCTGCTGCTGCATGGTGCGTTCTGCGGCGGCGATGTCGGGACGCCGCTCGAGCAGCGTCGAGGGAAGTGTGACCGGCATTCGCGGAATGCCGCCGGCGAGATCGCGCGGGCCGATGCCGAGTTCGGCCGGCGGCCGGCCGATCAGCATGGCGATGGCATGTTCGAATTGCGCGCGCTGAACATGGACATTGAACGCTTGCGCCTGGTGGTCGCAATCTGTGCGTCGGCGGTGGCGACGTCGCCGTCCGTGACGGAGAAGCCGGCTTTGAACTGATTGTGCACGATCGTGAGTTTCTTTTGTATTCGGCGATCGTGTGGGTGAGCAGGTCGATCAGCGAATCCGCCGCAGCGAAGATTGAAATAGGCGGTGGCGAGCGCGGCCTGCGCCGAAAGCTTGGCGTTGTCGAGATCGGCGGCGCTGGCCTGCGCGCGCGGCGGTGTTGCTCTCGATCTGGCGGCGGATCTTGCCCCAGACGTCGAGATCCCAGGCTGCCGGTGATCGGCCCGGCATAGATCGTCGAATAAGTCGTGCCGACTGGGCCCGAAGCCGCCACTGCTTGCGGCGCTCGTGCCGCTGCCGGCGAGCGATCCGGTGCGTGTGCGCGTGGCGTTGTAGCCCGCGGTCACGGTCGGAAATAGCGATGCCTGCGCCTCGCGGATCAGCGCGCGCGCCTGTTCGTAAGCGGCGGCCGAGGCCGCGACCGTTTGGTTGGAGATCTCGACCTGCGGCAGAAGCGTATCGAGGCCGCGGTCCCGATAGACCGTCCACCAGTCGCCGCGGTCGACGTCGTCGCTGGGATTGGCGACCTTCCAGCCTTCCGTTTCCTTGTATTCGACCGGTACCGGCGCCGGTTCGCGCGAATATTCCGGGCCGATGGCGCAGCTTGCGAGCGCAAGCGCGAAGCTCAGACCGAAGATCGACAGCGAAAATGGCGCGCAGGTTTTCGCGAAAGAATGAACGCTGCGTCGCACCCAACTACCCCGAAGCACATCAGCATGGGCCAACGCACGCACCGCCGCCAACCCGTTGCTGTAAGCCCCCACAGATACGCGACCAGACGCAAAACCCGCGTGGCTTCAACCATGCCCCACACGGGGTTGAAGATCAACCGAGTGGCGCGGTGCCGGACTGCCGTAACTTGCCCTTGTGATATTTCGGCGACGGTGTGGCGGCCCAAGGCCGGCTCATCAACTTTGCGTGGCGATCACAACAAAGCTCAAGTTGATTGATCCTGATCAAGACGCGCGGCGCCGACCGCCGGCAAAGTGCATTGCAGCATCACAGTTTCGGACACGAAGGAACAGGCGGGGCGATGTGGGCGTTTGCTGTGACGCGAACGAGGATACATCAATGCGAACGAATATCGGTAACACTCGTGCCCTTTGGAAGATCACGGCAAGCGCGGCCGTCATCAGTTTGATGTTGGCAACCGGCGGTACGGCTCTAGCCGCGAAATCGGGCGGGGGCGGCGGGCATCCCGGCGGCGGTGGCGGTCACCCGGGCGGTGGTGGCGGGCATTTCGGCGGCGGCGGCGGACATTTCGGCGGGGGAGGGGTGCATCTTGGCGGCGGCGCGCCGCATTTCAGTGCTCATGCCGCAGTCTCACATTTCAGTGTCGCTCACGCGCATTTCGGCGGACTGTCGTTCCACGCCCATACGGGTAGAGGCGGGCGGTTCGCGCATGTGAACCACGGTAATATCGGTCACGCGCATGTGGCGCCCTCGACAGAACATCCACTAGCGGCGACCGCTCATTCGCTGGCGGCCGGCGTACATCCGGTCGCGCGGGCGGCGGCCTTCCACGCCGATCCGCGATCCTTCGCCGAGCATCGGCACCTCGCCGGCGATCCGGCGTTGCGGCCGTTCTGGAATCGCGGCTGGCATCCACACCATCATCTTGGCTGGATCGGTCCGCTGTTCTGGCCCTATGCCTATGGCGACTTCTTCTACTACGCGCTGTGGCCCGACGATTACTACGACGCCGATCCGTTCTGGGCCTACGGCTATGGCGACATCTACACGGCCATTTTCTCGCCCTACAGCTACGACGACTACGTGCGGGGCCGAGCGCGCCGGCAAGGATGGCGACGCTCACCCAGAGCATGGCGCAAAGCTGCAGCGACGAAGCCGCTGAAGTCACGGGCTGGCCGATCGACCAGATCCAGGCGGCCGTGCAGCCGACGCAACAGCAAGTCGCTCTGCTCGACGATCTCGGCAATGCGTTGGTCAAAGCGAGCGACGAGGTCAAATCGCATTGCCCGACCACCGTGTCGTTTACGCCGACGGCGCGTCTTGCGCCAAATGCAGCAGCGCCTGCAAGCGCTGGTCGATGCGGTCAATATCGTCAATCCGCCGCTCGACAAGTTCTATAACTCGCTGAGCGACGAGCAGAAGGCGCGTTTCAACAGCATCGCGCCGCCGAAGCCGAAGGAAGCCCAAACGCAGGGCCAAGAGAGCGCGCAAAATCCACAGGCGCAGTGCAACGCAAGCATCATGTCGTGGCCGACCGATCAGATCGATCGCGTCGTCAAGCCGAGCGATGCGCAGCGCGCAAAACTCGAGGCGCTGCAATCCGCCGCCTCGCAAGCGTCCGACACGATCAAAGCCGCTTGCCCGAGCGAAATCCCGGCGACGCCGCCGGCGCGGCTCGCTGCGGTCGGCAAACGGCTCACCGCTATGCTGCAAGCGGTGCAGACCGTGCGGCCTGCACTGTCCGACTTCTATAACTCGTTGAGCGACGATCAGAAGGCGCGCTTCAACAGCATGGGCAAGCAATTGTTCGCGCAGAACGAGGAATAGGCCCGGAAGCCCGGATTGCGCAAAGCGCAGTCCGGGCAATGTTTTCTGCCGGATTTTGCTCCACTTTATCGGAGCTGGGCTACAGTGAAACAGCCGGTCGGGTCCGCCGCCACGGGCCGGGAGGCCGATCCGCGGCGTGTTTTCTGTTGCGATGCAATAGCGGCCGCCGCGAATAAAACTGCCTAAAAATCGATATCAGTGCTGAAGCCTGGCACTCATTGGGCCGGCCCCGGCGGCCGTTCTTTAGGCTTCTGTTACGCCCTTCGTGTTCAATGTTAGAATTCAGGCCGAGGAATTAGTCTCATGACGTTCATGATGAAGGTCGAACCGGCGCCGGCCAAGGCTGACAACACTGATAAGGCCGTGGCGGCAGAGCCGATCTGGTTCGCCTCCTACCCGTCGGGCGTGCCCAAGACCATCGACCCGGACGCCTACCCGTCGCTGTCCGCCATGCTGCGTCGAGGCCTGCCGGCAGCACGCCGAGCGTCCGGCCTTCGAGTGTCTGCGGCGCGCGGATGACTTTCGCCGAATGGGATCGCGACAGCCGCGATTTCGCCGCGTTCCTGCTCGAGGAGGCGGGCTGCCGGCCCGGCGACCGCATCGCGATCATGCTGCCGAACATGCTCGCTTATCCGGTGACGTTTCTCGGCGCGCTGCGCGCCGGCATGATCGTCGTCAACGTCAATCCGCTCTACACGCCGCGCGAACTGCAAGCAGCAGCTTGCCGATTCCGGCGCGAGCGTCATCGTGATCATGGAGAATTTCGCCCACAAGCTCCAACAGATCGTCGCCGCGACCGAATATCCGCCACGTCGTGGTGGCGCGGCTCGGCGATTTCGTGCCGCTGCTCAAGCGCTGGGCGTTCAATTTCGCCAACTCCTATATCAGGCATGCGGTGCCGGCCTGGCAGTTCGAAAACTTCACGATGCTGCAGGAGGCCTGCGACCGCGCGCCCGAGCGAGAGCTATCGCGATGCGCAGCCGCGCGGCGGCGACGTGGCCTTGCTGCAATATACCGGCGGCACGACCGGCGTGCCGAAAGGCGCGATGCTGACGCATCGCAATCTGGTCGCCAATACGCTGCAGTGCTACGCCTGGACCGGCGCCGGCGTCGACATCGAGCACGAACGCGTGCTGACGCCGCTGCCGCTCTATCACATCTTCTCGCTCACCGCGAACCTGTTGTCCTTCGCGTTGTTCGGCGGCTTGAACTATCTCATTCCCGATCCGCGCGATCTGCGCCGCCTCATCCGCATCATGGCCGACGCGCAAGATCACGTGGATGTCCGGCGTCAATACGCTGTTCAATGCACTGACCAATGCGCCGGAATTCGCGGCGCTCGATTTCAGTTCGCTGCGCGTCGCGGTCGCCGGCGGCGCCGCGATCCAGAGCGAAGTCGCCGAGCGCTGGCGCGAAATCACCGGCAGCGAGGTGGTCGAGGGCTATGGCCTGACCGAGGCCTCGCCGGTCGTCTGCATCAATCCGTTTGCTTACCCCGAAGCTCGGCACTGTCGGCCTGCCGGTGCCGTCGACCGAAGTGACCATCCGCGACGACGCCGGCAAGGTTCTCGCCGTCGGCGAGGAGGGCGAGGTCTGGGTGCGCGGCCCGCAGGTCATGCGGGGCTATTGGCAGCAACCGGCCGAGACCGATCGCGTGCTTTTCGCCGACGGCTGGCTGCGGACCGGCGACTCGGCGCCTTCGATGCCGCAGGGTTATCTGAAGCTCCTTGACCGCAAGAAGGACTTGGTCAATGTCTCCGGCTTCAAGGTCTTCCCCAACGAGGTCGAAGACGTCGCAGTGCAGCATCCCGGCGTGCTCGAGGCCGCGGTGATCGGCGTGCCGGACGCGCGCACCGGGCAGGCGGTGAAGCTCTTTGTCGTCAAGCGCGATCCCGAAGCTCGACACGGCGGACCTCAAGGCATTCCTGCACGAACGGCTGGCCGCCTATAAGCGGCCGACGATCATCGAATTCGCCGAGCAATTGCCGAAGAGCAATATCGGCAAAATTTTGCGCAAAGAATTGCACTGAGAGCATATAGCCCGTGCCGCGCCGGCCTTCCTGCCTCCCGATCAGCGTGCTAGTTCAGAGCCCGCAAATGACGGGGAGGCGCAGCGCTTATGCCGAAATTACAGCTTTCGTTTGCCAGCGCGCTCTATGACCGCATGCTGCCGCTCTATACCGGCGAGGTGCGGCCCGACGGCATTGATCTGAACTTCATCCAGATCGATCAGCCGCGGCCGATCTTCGATCGCATGTCGGGGGGGCTCGAGTTCGACGTTTCGGAATATTCGAGCTCCGAATATGTCCAGCGCTTCGCCAACAAGCAGTGTCCCTTCGTCGCCATTCCGGTTTTTCCCTCGATCGCGTTCCGGCTCGGCTTCATCGCGGTCAACCGCAAGTCCGGCATCAAGACGCCCAAGGATCTCGAAGGCAAACGCGTCGGCGTGCCGCTCTATACGATGACGGCGGCGATCTTCATCAACGGCATGCTGAAAAACGAATTCGGCGTCGATATTTCGAAAATCCATTGGGTGCAGAGTGCGATGAACACGTCGGGCTCGCATGGCGCGCCGACGGTGCTGCCGCTCCTTCGTAAAATCTCGATCGAGAACAACACTTCGAAAAAGACCCTCGGCCAGCTTCTCGCCGAAGGTGAAGTCGATGCCACGCTCGGCACCAGCCTGCCCGAGGAAATCCGCAGCAATCCCGATGTCGTGCGGCTATTCCCGAACTACGTCGAGCTCGACAAGGATCTATACAAGCGCAAGGGCATTTATCCGATCATGCATCTCGTTGCGATCAAGAAGAGCGTTTACGAGCGCTATCCCTTCGTCGCCACGAGCCTCTATGACGCCTTCGTCAAATCGAAACAGATCGCGCTCGAAAAATTATTCAATCTGCGCGCGGTGCGCTACATGACGCCGTTCCTGATGCGCGAGATCGACGATATCTGGGAGGTCTTTAACGGCGACCCGTGGCCCTATGGCGTCGAGCCGAACCGGCGGACGCTGGAAGCGCTCATTCAATATGAACAGGGTTTAGGTCTGATCGATAAGCCGGTCAAAGTCGACGACCTGTTCGTGCCGACTTACGGCTGATCGGCATCGCGGCAACGACAAACATTTCTTAGGATGGAAACGCCGATATGAGCCAGCTTGACGATCTCCTGCGCGATCTCGTCGTCGCCAACCGCATTCTCTCCAACGAGGATATTGTCGACGCCTACGGCCATATCAGCGTGCGCCATCCCGATAATCCGAAGCATTTCTTCATGTCGCGCTCGCTGGCGCCGGAATTTGTCCAGCACAACGACCTGATCGAGTTCGATCAGGAGGGCGAGCCGGTCAAGGACAAACGGCAGCCCTATCTCGAGCGCTTCATCCATGCGGCGATTTTCGAGGCGCGTCCGGACGTCATCGCGGTAGTTCATGCCCATGCCGAGGACACGCTGCCGTTTGGCCTGATCAAGACGCCGCTGCAGCCGGTGATTCATTCCGGCAGCTTCATCGGCGGCAAAGTTCCGGTCTGGGACATCCGCAAGAAATTCGGCGACACCAATCTCCTCGTCACCAATATGGCGCAGGGGCGCGATCTGGCGAAATGCATGGGCAAGGGCAGCGTCGCGCTGATGCGCGGCCACGGCTTTGCCTCCGCCGCGCGCTCAATCATCGAAGTGGTGCGGCTTTCGGTCTATTTGCCGCGCAATGCGCGGGTGCAAATGGCGGCCATGCAGGTGAGCAAGCCGATCCCGCTCTCCAAGGGCGAAATGGCGGCGCGCGCCGCCGGCTACAAGCCGCATTCGCCCGAAACCTGGCGCGCGTGGGAATACTGGGCCAATCGCGCCGGCTGCGGCGACATGATCGGCGAACCGCATGCGCATGCGCCGAAACACGATCATACGAATGGGCGGTGACGAATTACCGTCGCTGGGCTTTTTATCGTCCTTTTTTCGTCATTCGCTCTTCGTCGAATCGGGCCGAAACTTCGTTGGGGTAATGCGGTGTGGGCAAATTTGGCCACACTTGCCTGGGACTTTTTGGCGAAAACCGGTGAAGATGGGGCGTGTTGCCCCGATGGAGGCGAAAATGGGTTTGATGGATGTTCTCAATGGAATGCAGCAAGGCCCGCGCGGACCGCGCGCTCCCTCTACCGGCAGTTCCGGCGGCGGCATGTCGCCGATGATGATGGCGATGCTCGGCTTGCTTGCCTTTAAAGCTCTGAAAAGTTTCACGAGCAGCCCGGGCGCGGCCCAGGCGGGATCGGCTCCTGCACCGTCGAACGCCGGCGGCAGCATGGCTGGGCTTCCGGGTGGTCTCGGTGGCCTTGCCGGAGGACTTGGTGACATCCTCAAAGGCCCCTTGGGCGGCTTGCTGGCGGGCGGCGCTGCCGGCAGCGTTCTGTCCGGCGGGCTCAACGATCTGCTCAAGCAGTTGCAGCAGTCGGGGCAGGGCCAAGCCGCGCAGTCCTGGGTCGGCAAAGGTCCGAACCAGCAGATCTCGTCTGACGATCTGGCCAAGGCGCTGGGCTCCGATCAGATCAGCACCTTGATGTCGCACACTGGATTGTCGCGAGAGGATTTGCTAGCCGGGTTGAGCCAGCATTTGCCGGAAGTCGTCAATCAGTTGACGCCGGACGGACGGGTGCCGACGGAACAGGAATTGTCGCGGTCGCTTTAGAGCATGATCCCGAAAATGCCTGCCCTCGGACTTGATCCGAGGGTAGAAACCGGTTTTCAGAAGAGATCGTGCTCAAATGAAGGCCCTGGACCATGATCCAATTCAATTGAATAGGATTAGGGTCCAGGCGGCGGCCCGAAATTTCAGTTTGGGAGTGAGGAAACACCTTAGGAGCTCAACCATGACCATTCGATATCTAACTCTTTGTGCAGGTGCGGTCGTTGCCGCCATCGCTTTCCAGGGCACGTCCGCGCAGGCGCTGACGATGACGGAGTGCAGCGCCAAATACAAAGCCGCCAAGGCCGACGGCTCGCTCAACGGCATGAAGTGGAACGACTTCCGCAAGGCCCAGTGCGGCTCCGCAGCGGCCGCTTCGGCCGCCGCGCCGGCATCGGCCACCACTTCGGCGCCGGCCGCTGCGCCTGCCCCCGCGCCGGCGCCTTCCGCCGCGCCGGCTTCGGTCGGCAATGCCGTGTTCCCGAGCGCGGTCGATTCCAAATACTCCAAGGACTCGGCCGGTAAGGCCCGCATGCTGACCTGTCTCGATCAGTACCATGCCAACAAGGCCGGCAACGGCAATGGCGGGCTCAGGTGGATCCAGAAGGGCGGCGGCTACTACAGCGAATGCAATAAGCGCCTCAAGGGCGCGTAAGCGCCGCCGAACGGTTCACTGCAAAGTATCGCCGGAGCATGATCCCGAAAAGTGGAAACCGGTTTTCGGAAAAGATCATGCTCCAATGAGGAATTTGGACCGCAAAAGGATCGAATAATGAAGCTCGTCATCAGTGCAGCCTTGTTGTTTCTCGCTATCGGCGCCGGACCTGCCTTGGCGCAGACCTCGACACCGGCTCCGGCTCCGGCGGCTTCGGCACCGGCTGCCGCGCCCGCGGCCAGCGACAAGAAGGCGATCTCCAAGTCCTGCTCCGATCAGGCCAATGCCAAGGGCCTGCACGGCAAGGCCCGGAAGAAATTCCGGTCCGACTGCAAGCACAATGGCGGCAAGGCGTCGTAACGCCTCTACCGTCGGAGCATGATCCCGAAAATACCTGCCCTCGGACTTGATCCGAGGGTGGAAACCGGTTTCCGACCTTCCTTCGCCCGCCGAAGCGGGCTCCGCGAAGGCGGGAAACCGGTTTCCACTTTTCCGGATCATGCTCTAGCAGGCTGCTGAAAAACCCTCTCGACGGCAAGGCTGGATAGTGATTCCGTTGTTTGGCGACGACGGGGTGATTTGACATGCGCGGCGAGGAACGAGAATCGGAAGGGCTTTTTTCGTACATTCGTCTGGAGGAGCGGATTGCAGCGGACCACCCGCTGCGCGCCATCCGGGTGTTGGTGAACGAAGCGTTGGCGGCACTGTCGGGTCGGTTCGAGGAGCTTTATTCCCAGACTGGGCGCCCCTCGATCGCGCCGGAGTATCTGCTTCGGGCGACACTACTGCAGGCCTTCTTCACCGTGCGCTCCGAGCGACAGCTAATGGAGCAGATCGATTACAATCTTCTGTTCCGGTGGTTTGTAGGGCTTTCGATTGACGATGCGGTTTGGGACGCCTCGAGCTTCTCGAAGAATCGAGACCGGCTGCTGGAGGCGGATGTGGCACGCGAGTTCCTGGCTACGTTGCTGTCGCTGCCCAAGGTCAAGCGGCTTTTGTCGAACGACCACTTCTCGGTGGACGGGACATTGTTGAAGGCTTGGGCCGGGATGAAGAGCTTCCGGCCGAAGGATGGCTCAGGCGATCCACCCGCAGGAGGGCGCAACGGCGTGCGCAACTTCCACCGCGAGAAGCGCTCGAACAAGACGCATACGAGCACGACCGACCCGGATGCCAAGCTTTATCGCAAGGGCGACGGCCATGAGGGCCGTCTGTGCTACATGGGTCATGTGCTGATGGAGAACCGCAACGGGCTGGCGGTCGGTGGCGATGTCACGCGGGCGAGCGGCACGGCGGAACGCGACACCGCTCTCGACCTCATCGACAGCCACCGCCAGGGCCGGCGGCGGATCACCGTGGGCGGCGACAAAGGCTTCGATGTCGAGGGCTTTGTCTACGCCTTGCGCGAGCGCAAGATCACCCCGCACATCGCCATCGACGGTCATCTGTCCAAGACCGGCAAGCCGCGCAAGACCGCCGTCGACGAACGCACCCTTCGTCATCCCGGCTACGCCATCAGCCAATGTTGCCGCAAACGCATCGAGGAAGTGTTCGGCTGGATCAAGACGACGGGCGGCCTCGCCCAGCTCAAAGTTCGCGGCTTGGCCAAGGTGCAGGCCGTCTTCACCTTCGCCATCCTCGCCTATAACCTCGTGCGCATCCCCAAGCTTCTGGAGGCGACATGAGCCGCCGCGCAGCGAGCCCATTGATCGGCAAGTGGCGGATCATTGAGATGGCGCTCTGGGACAAGGATTATTTGGATATGGTCGAGCCCGCCTATATTCAGTTCAAAGCCAATGGGCTGGGCGAGTTCAAGTTCGGATGTGTCGTGGGCGCCCTCGATTGCACCCTCTATACCGACGCCGCCGAGTTCACCTGGGAAGGCAGCGACGAAATGGATCGCGTCTCCGCAGACGGATGGGCCGAACGCGACGACGACGGCACGATCCACGGCGAAATCAGCTTCCATCTCGGCGATGAACCAACCTTCAAAGCTCGGAAATGGTGAGTTTTTCAACAGCCTGCTAGTGCAGAACCAGCTCGGTCACTTCGCCGTTCTTGGCGCGGCCTTGCGCATAGTACTGGCCGATATTGCGCATCAGGGCAGCGTCCGACACCGAATAGATCACGGCGTCGGTCTTGCCGGTATTGATGTGGCGGCGCCACAGGAAGTTCGGCACCACGAACAGATCGTTGTGGCCCCAGTCGAAGCGCTTGCCGCCGACTTCGGTCGCGCCGGTGCCTTCGATCACGACGTAATAGGTGCCGGCGGTCTCGCGCTTGAACTCGGTCTCCTCGCCAGGGCGAAGGAGTTGCGCCGAATAGTTCAGCGTCTTGAACACCGGTTCGCCGGTGACCGGATTGACGAAATCGACCTTGATGCCCTCGTAGGCGTCGCCTTTTTCCTTGCGCAGGCTGTGCAGCATTTCCAGGACGTCCGAGCCGCGATAGTGGAACAGCGGCGCGGGCGAGTGGCCGACGCCGCGCTGGTGGTTCACAAAGATCGGCTTGATGCCGCCGTGGCTATAGAGATGGCGCGAATAGCCCTCGGCGACGGTGATCGCCTGGACGTTGGTGTTGCGCTGGGCGCCCGGCATATTGTGATCGACCCAGGCGGCATCGAGGAATTCCATCAGCGGCCAGTCCAGCGTGTCGATCCAGATTACCGGCTCGCCGGAATCGTTGCCGTGATCGTGCCAGGTGCCGTTCGGGGTGAGAATAAGATCGCCGCGATTGGCGGTGACGCGCTCGCCTTCGACGACGGTGTAGCCGCCTTTGTTGGAGAGGATGGTGCGGCTCGCATTCGGCGAATGCAGATGCACCGGCGCGACGTCGCCCGGATTGTAAATCGAGATGGCGCAGCGGATGGTGTTGGTGACCTGCAGGCGGCCGTTCAAGCCCGGATTGAGCAGGAGAATGCTCTGGCGGTCAGCGAATTCGATCGGGGAGACGTCGGCCTTGCTGGCGATCTCCGAGATTTGATTGAGATAGCCATTATATTCACTCCACTTCCACATATGCGGCAACGTCTTCATCTGATTGACGGCGACGCGGCCGGTGGCGAGCCGGCCCGAGCCTTCGCCCGAAGTCTCGCTGAACCAGGGCCGTTGTGCCGGCGCGTTGGCTTGTGTCCGCACCCAGATATTGTGCTTGCCGGCATCGGTGTTGATGGCTTCCATCAACTCGCGCGCTTTGTTCGAGAGCCCGCCGGGAGCAGGCGTCTTCATCGTCACGGTGGCCATGACGTCATCTCCTTGCTGTGGATCGCATCCCTACGCGTCAAATGATCTTCGAGACGCCGCTAAAGCCCTCAAATCCCAGGCTACTCGGGTCTTCTCGGCTTCACCTATAGTGGCTTGCCAAATCCTTTGCAAAGCCGTGAGGACGGCGCCGCGCGATGCGTGCCCCGCCGAAATGCATAACTGACGGCGCGCCGTTAACCAGCGGCGAGAAAGCCGCGGATGGCGCGGGTGAATTCCGCCGGCCGGTCTATGTTTGAAATATGACCGGCGCCCGGAAGCTCGACAAAATGCGAACCGGGGAGCTTTTCGTTAAGCTTGCGCATGGCGGCGGGCGTGGCGCCGTCCTTCTCGCCGGCCATGAACAAAACCGGGCGCTTCACCGTGGCGACCGCCGACGCATAATCGTGGGCGGCGAGTGCCGCGGCGCAGCCGATGAAGCCGTTGACCGGCGTGTCGCGGATCATGCCGCGCACCTTGTCGAGATGCGGCGGGTTCTTGGCGACCGTCTCGGCTGGGAACCAGCGCGCGATCGTCGGCTCGACCAGAGCCGCCATGCCTTTTTCCTTGGCGACGATGATGCGCTCCTCCCATTGCTGGCTGCTCTGCGGCGTCGATTGGCACGGCGAATCGCAAACGATGATGCGATCGAACCGGTCGGGATGTTTCTCGGCGAGGCCGAGCGCGGTCGCGCCGCCCATGGAGAGACCGGCGAAATGCGCCGTCTTGATCGAAAGCGCGTCGAGGAGCCCGAGCGCGTCGGCAAGAAGCGTGTCGAACGGATAGCGCCCGGCCGGCGCGTCGGTTTGGCCGTGGCCGCGCTGGTCGTAGCGCAGCACGCGGAATTTGTCCTTGAGCGCCGCTGCCTGTTCGTCCCACATCGCGATCGTGGTCGCGAGCGAGTTCGAGAACACAAGACACGGCGCGTTGTCCGGCCCGTCGATCTGATAGTTGATGGTGATGCCGTTGGCTTTGGTCTTCATGGTTCGTCCTGGCGGTTGTTTGTTCTTGGCGGTCGATCTTATCGCGGCAGAAAATCCTCAAGCAGCGCGAGCAGGGAAAGCGGGCCCTGCGCCGGCATGAAATGGCCGGCATCGTCGAGCAGTTCGAATCGCGCGCCTGGTATCTTCTTGGCGAGCTCGGCGGTGCCGGCATGCGGCCGCACCGTGTCATGGCGGCCGGCAACGACCATCGTCGGGCAACGGATTTGCGGCAGCATGTGCAGCATATTGGTGCGCGCCAGCGCCCGGAAGCCAAGCCCGAAGCCGACCGGATCGTTGGCGAGATAGCGTCCGAGATAGGCCTCATAGGCAGCGCGATCGCCGAGCGTCGGCGGATAGGAGATCGCGAGCGTCGTCGGCAACGAGGCGCGCATGCCCTCGCGCGTGGCGAACGCAGCGCGTTGGTCGAGCGCCGCGGCGCGGCTTGGGTCGACGCCCGGCGCCGGATTGCACAGAACCAGCGCGCTGACCTGATCGGGATGCCGCTCCAGAAAGCGCAGCGCCTGGGTCGCGGCAGCGGCGACGGTGACGAAGGAATAGGGCGGCGTGAGGCCTAAAGCTTTCGCCAGCGCCGCGAAATCGTCGACCAGCATATCGTTGGTGAAATCCTGCCGGACCTTTTCCGACAAGCCAGCGCCGCGCTGGTCGTAGCGCAGCACGCGCAATCGCTTTCCGAGTTGCGGCGCGACGGCATCCCACGACTGCAGCGTGCCGCCAAGTTCGTGCAGCAGCACGACCGAGCGGCCGCCCACACCGGCGAGTTCATAGTTCAGGCTCACGCCATTGACGTCGATAAACGGCACGATCTCTCCTTAGAGCATGATCCGGAAAAGTGGAAACCGGTTTTCCGAAAAGATCATGCTCAAACGAAAAATCTAGACCATGGTCCGATCCAATCGAATTGGATCATGGTCTAGAAGCCGAAAAGGTGGTCGAGCGAATAAAGCCCGCCGCCGTGAACGAGTACCGCAAAGGTCGCGATGGTCCACATCAGCGTATATTCGAGGCCAAGCTGATTCCAAAAATATTTGCCGACATGCCAGCGCTCGACATTGGCAACCAAAAGGAAAACCAGGACCACGGCCGCGACCGGCCGCGTGAACAGGCCGAGCGCGAGAAGCGGGCCGCCGACAAGCTGCGTGACCGAGATCGCCGGCGCCCAGAACTTTCCCGGACGATAGCCGCCGGCGTCGAGCTGCTTGGCCAGTTCCGGCACGCTCAAAGCGCGCACGCCGGTATTCGGGAAAAAGCCGAACGTGTTGCGCAGCCCGTGCGGCACCAACGCAAGCCCGACCGCGACGCGCAAGAGCGCATCGGCGAACGGCAAAAGCGTCTGGAACAGGTCGGCCAAGTGCGAGTTCAATGCGCCATCAGCACGGGTAGTTTTGCGTTGGCGAGAATATACCGCGTGGTGCCGCCGAAGATCATCTGGCGCAAGCGGCTCTGCGTATAGGCGCCCTTGATGATGAGGTCGCAGCCGAGTTCGTCGGCCTTGGACAGAAGGACTTCGCCGGCGCTGCGTTTGCCGGGCTTGAGCGTGATCGTCTCCGAGGCGATGCCGTTCATTTTCAATGCACGCGCCATCTGCTCGCCGCTCGGCCCGGCTACGGTCGCACCTTCGACCGTGCAGATGGTGATGCGTTCCGCCGTCCGCAGCATCGGCATGGCGTCTGCCATGGTGCGCGCCTGTTCGGTGCTGCAATTCCAGGCCACCAGAATATTGGCGCCGAGCGATTTCGGCGAAGTGGGGGGCGCGATCAGCACCGGCCGGCCGCTCTCGAACAAAGCCGATTCCAGTGTGATCATGGACGGGCTTTGCCATTCGTCGCCCGGCCGCGCCAGCACGATCGCGTCGAATATGCGGCCGTAACTGCCGACGAAATCGTGGCCGCTCGGCGCGTCCTTGAGCCAGTGCCAGGACAGCGACACCGGCCCGTCGCCGGTCTGCTCGGCGATGTGATGGTTCTGCATGAAGGAACGGAACATATCTTCCGCCTGCCGCACCATTTCGGCGTCGTTTTCCTTCACCGCGACCATGGTGAGCCCGCTGTCAGGATCCATGGCTACGAGATCCGCGACCGCGGGCCGCAGCGAAAAGCCTTCGATGAAACTGTCGAACTTGCGCGCCAGGAGCAGCGCCGTATCGAGCGCCGACGTCATGGCGGAGCCGTGTTCGGTCGGAACGAGGATAGTCTTCATGCGTGCGCCCCACATGATCGCGGCAGAATAGTCGGACAGCTGTTCCCGGGGAGCATACTGCCGCGCTAACCGGGGCCGGACAAGCTCTGACGCCACTTGAATCTCCGGGAATCGCAGGACGTTGCGACGCATGGTAGCGTTTGGGCGCCTGCCAGCGCGGCTAGGGATGGCCAGGGGAAGTGCTGCCGCTCCCGCTTTCGGCGCCGAAATCCGCCAGCACTGCAACCAGCGCGTCCGGTTCCACCTTGACCGTCCCGGTGAAAGGCCGCTCGATCGCGACGATGATCAACAGTTCCGAAAAGATCAGGAGCGCGAGAAGCCCGGTCATCATGGTCTGCGCTCGCAGATTTTGCGTGCCGAAGAAAAAGGTGAAAACGACGGTCACGACGGCGCCGCCGAACAGGACGAGCCATAACACGTCCGGCACGGCGCCTTTCGCGGCGACGAGCCTGGCCCGGCGCGCCTGGGTCATCTGGTCGAGCTGGTAAAGAATTTCGCTCACCACCGGATTGCCGCCGTGGTCGGAAGTCGTGAACGTCAGGAGCGACGCGTAGATATCGTTGAGCGCCTGCCGCGCTTCACGGCTGCCGCCGATCTGGACGCGGTCCATGGCCGGCCAGTCGTCGTCGATCGCAACTTTGAGATAGTTCGTGATGGCGCCGCGGAGGTCCGCTCCGGCTTTGTCGCCAAGGCCCGGCGACAGGCGATAGACGGTCACTGCGGCGCCGCCTTCCTGGACCACGTAGGTCTCGGCGGCGCTGAATTTCTCCCACACGACGATGATGGCGAAGGCCAGCAGGACTGCGTAAAGAACGCCCAAGGTGGCAAACTTGAAACCGGCGATCTCGTTGTGGGCCGTGAGCTTTTCGAGAGTGACATAGTGGCGAACGGCGACCGGTCCGAGCATCGAAATGACGGTGCCGAGACCAACGATGATGGCGCCCGAGAGCCAAAGCGAGTGGCTGGTAAGAAAGAAGATCATGTTGCTTTCCAGGATGATGCGGCTACCGCTCAGTTTGCTCCCGCCAATTCGGCCACAATGCGGCGCGCGGTAGTGACGGACAAGCTCGGCATCAATGATCGCCAATTTACGATTATTTGTTTCGATGCGGCCCCAGGTTCGGCCGCCGCTTTCTGATAAGATGCTGCCGATTCGAGACGCGCTGTGGGCGGCGCGAGCGCTGGGGCGAGGGGAACGCGATGGGGGATGGACCCGATATCCGGCAGGTTCGGGCCGCGGCGCGCATTCTTTTGATCTGTCCCGATTGCGGGCATGAAAACGCGGAATATGCCGAGGCGCTGCGTGGGACAGGCACTTTCTACTGTGCCGGCGACGGCTGCGATTATATTTTCGACCTCGCGCCCGGCGAACCGCGGGACTTCGGCAAAAGTTTCGCCGAATTGTGCAGGAAGTTCTACGCCGCGTTCTATTTGACGCGCCGGCCCGGCTAAGCGTGTCCGGCGGATGCCGCGACCGCTTTCACCAGCGTGACGGGATCGGTAAAGGCGGCGACGCCCAAAGCGCGTAGCTTCGCGATTGCCTCGTCGGCGCTCATCTTGCGGGTCGCGGCGTGGCCGGCACCGAGCCCGACGAAGAGCGGCTTTGGCAAAGGCTCGGCGACGATCCAGGCGACAAGCGCCTCGATCCGTTCGGCGAGCGAGCGCGATGCGATGACGGTCTGGAATACGATGGCCTTGATGGCGGGCCGCGCGGCGAGCGCGCGCGCGATCTGTAACCGCTCGTTCATGGTCTCGTCGGGCGCACCGCGCAGATTGTCCATGAAGCTTGCGGCGCGAAGGCCGTGATCGGCCAACAGGTCCATCATCATCATGGCGAGGCCTGCCCCTGATGTGATGAGCACGACGTCGCCTGGGGTTTCGACGAGCTGGAAGCCGAGATCGCGCGCCGAGCGTTCGAGCGGGGTCATGGCGCGCTCGGTGAGCGCGCGGCTTATCGGAAACTCCTGCGGATCGTGACGGAAATCCGCACTGTCGTCGCGGACGATCTTTGCGTCGCAGGCGATGAGGCTGCCGTCCTCCGTCAGCGCCAGCGGATTGATCTCCAAAAGATCCAGATCCTCCTGGCGCGCGATGTCCGGTAGCCGTGCGGCGTAGCGCGCCAGGCTTGCTGCAAGGTCGGGCGGAAACAGCTTGCCGATCGCCGGATAAATCGTCTCGGCTGTGACCGGCGCCGAGTTTCCGACGGGGATGCGCGTAAGCTTTGCCGATTGCTCGACATTTTCGCCGCCCTGCGGCGCGATCAGGATTTCCAGCCGTTGCCGGGTGCCGTCGACGCGGACCGCGACGAATATTTCGCGCGCGATTGGCACGGCTTCTTCGAGAAGGAGCGGCGTATCGGCATCCTCGAGATTGACGAGGATCAGCCGACGCGCGTTGCGGATTTCACCGGCCGTGGCGAAAGCGCGCACCAGGCCGCGCTTGCCGCGGCTGCCTTCGAGAATCTGCGCCTTGAGGAAGAAGCCCGGCCAGGTTGCGGCGCTGCCCGGGACGTCGTCTCCGGCAGGCACGAGCAGGCCTCGTGGCACGGCGAGACCGTGGCGACGCAACAGGGCTTTCCCCTCGACCTCGGCAAGACGCATAATCCGCATTCCAATTGTGGTTTCCCGCCTGGGACTTTATCGCATGTCAGAGGAATTGCTCGCGGACCGATTGCGCCTGCCGTTCCTCGATGCCGCGCCATGGCGGGTGGCGGTGGTGAGCCCGACCGGACGCTATGCGCGCAACCAGGTGGCCGGCATGCGCGAGGCCGGTACGCCGCTCGTCGGCGGGGTCGCGCTTGGCCGCGGCGGCACGGCCATGGACGGATTGCCGCTCTACGACCGCATCGGCGATTTGCCGGAGAAGCCGAACATCGCGGTCATCTACACGCCGGCGTCGGGCGTGCGCGACGCGATCGTCGAATGCGCCGCGGCAGGCGTTCCGACCATCATGGCGGCGGCCGAATATGTGCCGGTGCATGACGCGCTTGCGGCGGCGGCGTCCGCGCGCGCGGCGGGATGCTGGCTCATCGGCCCGAACACGCTTGGCTTGTTCGTGCCGGGGCAGGGATTGCTCGGCTCCATTGCGCCGAGCTTCTGCCGGGAAGGGCGGCTATCCGTCATCGTGCGCAGCGGTACGGTGGCGCTCGCTCTGGCGCGGCAATTGACACTCGCCGGGATCGGCCAGCGCATCGTCGTTCATGTCGGCGGCGACAGCGTGATCGGACGAAATCCGCATGAATATCTGCAGGCGCTCGCCGACGACGAAGCGACGGCAGCGGTGCTCTATTGCGGCGAGATCGGCGGCGACAAAGAATATGCCTTTGCCGAGGCCACGCGCTGTTTCGCCAAGCCCGTGATTGCCATGGTCGTCGGCCGCCACGCCCCGGAACAGAAGCAGATGGGGCACTCAGGCGCGCTGATCGGCAGCGCGCGCGAGGGCGCGCACGCCAAGCTCGATGCGCTTTCCGGCGCCGGATGCCTGATCGCGAAAGGTCTCGAGGAAGCGGTGGCGATTGCCGCGAAGTTTGCTTAGAGCATGATCCGGAAAAGTGGAAGCCGGTTTTCCGAAAAGATCATGCTCAATCAAAATGTTAGAGCGACAGTCAATTCAACCTGAAACAATTTCGCTCTAGACGCGCGGCATTTCGAAGATGTTGTCGACAACGGTGTAGTCGCCCCGATAGCCGAGGCGTCCGATGGCGCGGAGAAGCGACATGTCGATCATGCCGTCGACGATCACGGCGTCGTCGATATGGACATTGACGACTTCGCCGATCACCATTTCGTAATTGTGCTTCTTGCCGTTGCTGCTGACGAGCTTCACGGTCTGCGAATAGACGCATTCCAGCGCGATCGGCGAGCGCGCGACGCGCGGCGGCTTGACCTTGCGTGACGGCGCCATGACGAGCTTCGCCAGCTCCGGCTCGCTGACATCGGCCGGATAGTCGCCGCCGGAGATATTCATTTCGTTGCGCAGATCGTAGGTCGCGAGATTGAACACGAATTCACTGCCGCTTTCGGCGTGAAGCTGCGAGTGCTTGCGCGTATTCGACGAAAACATGACGAAGGGCGGATGGCTCGCGATCATATTGAAGAAGCTGTAGGGCGCCAGATTGACCACGCCCGAAGGGCTGATGGTCGTGATCCAGCCGATCGGGCGCGGCACGACGAGGCTTGTCGTCGGGTCATGCGCGAGATTGTGCGGCTCGCTCCGCGGGTCGTAATCCATCAGGAATTTCCGATTGCTTGACGGTGAAGGCGGGAAGCCGAGCAGTCCCCCGGGATCGCTCGACCGTAACGCTGTGGAATGCTAGCGTTTTGGCCGGCAAAGCGCCATTCGTCAGCCGCCTTCCGCGAATCCGAAGCTATCCCCGGTCTTGCCATGAAATTGCACTGGTCGCCGCGCTCGCCCTTTGTGCGCAAGGTCATGATCGTCGCGCATGAGCGCGGCCTCGTCGATCGGCTCACCTGCGTACGGACGATCGCCGCGACGGCCAAGCCGCATGCCGAGCTGATGAAGGACAACCCGCTGTCGAAAATTCCGACGCTGGTGCTCGACGACGGCACCATGCTCTACGATTCCAGGGTCATCTGTGAATATCTCGATGCGCTCGACGGCGCCCCGAAATTATTCCCGCGGCCGGGCAAGGCGCGGATGACCGCGCTGCGCCGCCAGGCGCTCGGCGACGGCCTTTTGGACATGATGGTGCTGCTGCGCGACGAACGCATGCGCGCCCATCCTTCAGACAGTCACATGGCGAGCACGGCGGTACGCAAGGCGGCCATTCTGGATAGTTTGGAACGCGAGGCCGAGGCGCTGACCAGGTCGCCCTTCGGCATCGGCCATGTCGCGATCGGTTGTGCGCTGTCTTATCTGGATTTTCGCTTTGGCGACGACGATTGGCGCAAGGGCCATTTGCGTATCGCCAATTGGCACGCCGCCTTCGCGGCGAGACCGTCCGTGCGTGCGACGCAGCCGGTGGACGACTCCTGATGTGTTCGGGATCCGATTCGTCGGCGAAGCCCTGCAGGTGTGGCGCGCTAATCGTTTAGGCGATCTATACCAACGGATTGTTGGACGATACTTCAGCTATGCACAATTGCACTCGCAACTAATAAAGGCAGTACCTATCTCGCATCCATCATGCTGGATGCCGATTATTGCGTGGATAAAGCCGAACAATGCTTTCGTCTTGCCCGCCTCGCCAAATCTCCAAACTCTGTCCGCGCCGAGATTGCCACCAATCTCGAAGCGTTGGGTAATGAACTGATGGCCAAGGCGGTGGAAATAGAAACCATCCGGCAAAGGGGTCATCGCAAAAGCTAGATCGATCGAGCCGATCAACTCGTCATTTGCGCGGGGCGCGATTCCTTCTAAATAATCATCAGATAAATCGCTGCTAAAAGTCACCCCATCGTCGGGTCGAGCACAATCTTGCCCTGGCCCTCGTTGTTTTCGACCATGCGATGCGCTTCAGCAGCTCGCGACAGTGGCAGCACGCATTCGATCTGCGGAATGACTTTCCCCTGCGCCGCAGCGGCGAGGCAATCCGGCAGGTCGGACGGCGTATAGCCCGGCCGGCCCCGGATCGTGATCTGCTTGTGATAGAGGTGCGAGAAGTCGATCGTGACATTCGGTCCGGCATGCGCACCCGCGGTCACCAGCCGTCCGTTCATACCGATGGCGTGAAACGCTGTCGGCAGCACGGCAGGATTGGCGATGTTGTCGTAGAGCACGTCGACGCCTTTGCCGCCGGTGATCTTCATCACCTCGTCGCGCAGATTGTGGGTGTTGTAATTGACCCCATGATCGGCGCCGAGTTTTAGGCCGAGCGCAACGCGATCGTCCGAACCGGCCGTCGCGATGACGCGGGCGCCGATCACGTTCTTGGCAATCTGGATGCCGATGCTGCCGAGATTGCCGCCCGCGCCCATGATCAATACCGTTTCGCCGGCTTTCAGACCGGCAACATGAAAGAGCAGGTTCCATGCCGTGGGCACGTGGCGCAGGACGACGGCTGCGCGATGGAAGTCGAGCCCGTCCGGCAGAGCGACGGCGGCGCAAGCCGGCACGCTCACTCGTTCGGCGAAACCGCCGGGCCGCTTGATGCCCATCATGCCCTTCGGTCCGGCATAGCCGCTGCCGTCCTCGGCGCAGACTTCAAGCGGCATGATGCCGGCCGCGGCGATCCGGTCACCGACATGCCAGTTGCTCACTCCCGGCCCGACCGCATCGATCACGCCGGCGCTGTCGACGCCGGGAATGAGCGGTAGTACCGGACCGCGGAAGCTCTCCCTGCCGGCGCGCAGGCTCACATCGAGCACGCGATTGACGGTGGCGGCATGTACTTTGATGCGGATTTCGCCGGGTCGCGGCAGGGGATCGGGAACGTCCTCGTAACGCAGAACGTCGGGCGGCCCGTATTCGTGGATGACGATGGCTTTCATTGCTAGGACTTCACGTGGATGGCGGCGATAGCGCCGGCATGTGGATGGAATTGTCGGATAGATGTGGCGGGACGGAGTAATTGCACGGTTTAACGCGCCTATTTATGGTGCCCGCGCGCAGAGGTCCAGCGCCCAAGGTCCAGCCAATGGATTATGCCGACAAGTTTGCCATCGCCGAGCTGATCAATGCCTGGGGGCTCTATCGCGACCAAGGCAAATGGAAAGAGCTGCGCTCGACCTTTACCGCGGACGGCCACATTTCGGTGTCCTGGTTTCGCGGGCCTTTTGACCAATTCGTCGAGCGCTGCCGGGCGAGCCACGGCGCAGGCCACACCTGGTCGCGGCATCATTTGTCGGCGCCCGTCATTAAGGTCGACAAAGATCGGGCGGTCGCCGAAACCAGCGTCATCATTCGCGTCCGGCAGAAATTCAGCGGCGTCGAGGTCGATCTCACCTCTTGCTCGCGCTTCCTCGACCGGGTGGAGCGCCACGGCGGCAATGGCGCTAGCCCTGGCGCCTGGCTGATCGCCGAGCGTGCCGCGATCTATGAACGCGACCGGCTCGACCCGGTCGAGCCGTCGCCCGAATTCGACGCGCTGTTCGAGACCGACACCTCGCACTATCCCGAACAATACCGCTACATGGCGTTTCGCATCGCGCATGCCGAGGGCAGGGCGCTGGCTTCGGTCGTCTATCGCGACGGCGGAACGGAAACGGCCGATCTCTATGCACGGTTTTCCGCCTGGCTCGCCGGCGGCGCGGCTTGACGCAGGCCTACGTGCCGGGTTAGCCGCGGCGGACGTTTGGAGCCCTTCATGGCCGTCTATACCGATGTCACGGCGGAGGATCTCGGCCGTTTCCTTGCCGCCTATGACGTCGGCGAGTTGCTGTCCTATAAAGGCATCGCCGAAGGGGTCGAGAACTCGAACTTTCTCGTCCACGCCTCCCGCGGCCATTACATCCTCACCCTCTATGAGCGCCGCGTCGCCGAAGGCGACTTGCCGTTCTTCCTCGGGCTGATGGAGCATTTGGCGGCGCGCGGCATTACCTGCCCGCAGCCGGTGAAGACCAGCGACGGCAAGGTTTTGGGCCGGCTCGCCGGCAAGCCCGCCGCTATCGTTACCTTTCTCGACGGCATGTGGATACGCCGGCCGAGCGCCCAGCATTGCGCAGCTCTCGGCGAGGTGCTGGCGAAGTTGCACCTTGCCGGCGCGGATTTTCCGATACGCCGCGACAATGCACTTTCGGTCGCCGGCTGGCGGCATCTCTACGAAAGCTGCCGCGAGCGCGCCCACAAGGTGGAGCGCAATCTCGAGACCCTGGTTGCGGCCGAGCTTGAAGTGCTGGAACGCGATTGGCCGAGCGGTCTGCCGCAAGGAGTCATCCATGCCGACCTGTTTCCCGACAATGTGTTCTTTCTCGCCGACCGCTTGTCCGGTCTCATCGATTTCTACTTCGCCTGTACCGATACGCTGGTCTATGACGTCGCGATCTGTCTCAACGCGTGGTGCTTCGAGCCGGACCATTCCTACAACGTCACCAAGGGCCGCGCGCTGCTCGCCGGTTACGCCAAGGTGCGTCCGCTGTCGCATGAGGAATGGGAAAGACTGCCGCTGCTCGCGCGCGGCGCTGCACTGCGCTTTTTGCTGACGCGGCTGGTCGATTGGCTCGACGTACCGGCGGGCGCCCTGGTGAAGCCGAAAGACCCGCGCGAATATGCACGCAAGCTTCGCTTCCACCAAAAGATCAAAAGTTTTCGCGATTACGGGGTAGGCGAGGCGTGAGCGACGAACCGACGCTGCCGCATGTCGTCGTTCACACCGACGGCGCCTGTTCCGGCAATCCCGGTCCCGGCGGCTGGGGCGCGATCCTCACCTTCGGCGATCATGAGAAAGAGCTCAAAGGCGGTGAAGTGAACACTACCAACAACCGCATGGAGCTGATGGCCGCGATCTCGGCGCTCGAAGCGCTCAAGAAACCGTGTCGCGTCGATCTGCATACCGACAGTCAATATTTGCGCAACGGCATCATGTCGTGGATCGGCAACTGGAAGCGTAACGGCTGGCGCACTGCCGACAGGAAGCCGGTAAAGAATGTCGATCTTTGGCAGCGCCTCGACACCGCACTGGGCGCCCACCAGATCCGCTGGCACTGGGTGAAGGGCCATGCCGGCCACGACATGAACGAGCGCGCCGACGAACTCGCGCGCGCTGCGATTGCCGAGATTCGCGCTGCGGGGAACGTGGCGAAATCGTCCTGATTGTCGTTCCGGGGTCGCGGGCTTTCGCCCGCGCCCCGGATTGACCTAATCAAAGACCCTTCAGCAGATTGTCCGCGCCGGAAATATCGGCTTTGCCCGGCGAGTCCTCGATGTTGAGCGTCTTCACCACGCCGTCGTCGACGACCATGGCATAGCGCTGCGAGCGCACGCCAAGCCCGCGTTCGGTCAGGTCCGCGGTGAGGCCCAGGGCCTTCGCCCAATTGCCGCTGCCGTCGGCGAGAAATTCGATGGCGTCGCCGCCGGTAGCCTTCTTCCATGCGTCCATCACGAAGACGTCGTTGACGCCGGTCACTGCGATTGTGCTGATGCCCTTGGCCTTGATCGCTGTCGCATTCTTCACGAAGCCCGGCAGGTGGTTCTTGTGGCAGGTCGGCGTGAAGGCGCCGGGAACGGCGAACAACACCACCTTCTTGCCCTTGAACAATTCGTCCGTCGTCATCGGCTTCGGCCCGTCGGCCGTCATCACCGTAAAGGAGCCGCTGGGTACGCGGTCGCCGACCTTGATAGTCATGATTCAATCCTCTCGCGTTTCTCGGTATAAAGCTGACGCCACCCGGGCGGCGGCGGGGCATAACCTAGAGCATGATCCCGAAAAGTGGAAACCGGTTTCCCGCCTTCGCGAAGCCCGCTTCGGCGGGCGAAGGAAGGTCGGAACAGATCATGCTCATGAAAAGTGCCGCGAATTAGTCGAGCCGGGCCGGGACCTCGATGGCGTCGTCGCTGGATACGGCGGTGAAGGTCAGCATCGCGCCTTGGGCATGGGCATCGGACGGCAGCCCGTCGAGGTCGAAGCTGAATTGCCGCGTCGGTCCATTGCCGCCATTAGTACCGCTCTTGGCCTCCGGCAGCGGCAACGACCAATCGGGCGTCGGCCCTTCGACAAAAAGGTCGACGGGTGCGCCGACCGGCGCCGCGACTTCGACAACGACACGATCGTGACTATCGCCGGGTTCACGATGGACCGAGAGAATGGCGAGGCTTTTGCCGTCGCTTCCTTTCGCGTTACTGCCTTCGCCAAGGGCAACACGCCGCGGTACGCGAACCTCCGCCTTCTCGATCACGCCCTCTTCGGCGCCGTCGCCGTTGAGCCCAAGCGTGAGCTCGGACTCCACCGGCACGCACATATTGCTGCAGATGTCATAGCCGAGTTTGAGTTGCAGCGACGATTGCTTCGCCGCGTCTTGCGGCGTGACGCGTAGCGGCAGGATGACGTGGTCCAGATAACCGATCGAATTGCCGCCGGCGCCGTCGGGGAAACGCTCCGGCGCCGGCCACAGCACGGTGACGGATTTGACGTTATCCGATCCCGAGAAGTCGAGCTTTGGCGGCACGCCGGAATCGCCGGGATCGCGCCAATAGGTCTTCCAGCCTGGATCGAGCTTGATCTCAACGCCCGCACGCAGAACCCTGGCGTCGGAGCTTGCGACCTGGGAGCCTGCAATCAAGCGCGCGGCCGTATGATTTTGCGCATCCCATTCGGAAGCGTCCTGCGCCCACACGGCGGATACGAGTCCGCCGACGGGAAGACAGCTCAGCACGGCTGCGGCAATCGTTGATGGAAGTCGTCTCGGCATTGGCGCTGTTTAGGTCGATCCGCGGCCGAGTGCCACTGACATGATTGTGACTATAACTTAACTTGACATGACGCCTCCGGCTCACCGCCGCCAAAATTTAGGCACAAGAGTTGAGGTCATATCGTGAACTTTTTTCCGCACGGTTCGTTTGCAAATGCGGATCGATGCGCTAACCTTTGCGATCATGAAGCTGCCGCGCGCCAAAACGCAGAAGAGCCGGCGCCGAGGTTTCCTCGACGGCCAGATGCTG
The DNA here is from genome assembly GCA_963761185.1 of uncultured Alphaproteobacteria bacterium. Classification (GTDB taxonomy): domain Bacteria; phylum Pseudomonadota; class Alphaproteobacteria; order Rhizobiales; family Xanthobacteraceae; genus BOG-931. The sequence continues at coordinate 3,181 of CAVXFY010000005.1, read as the reverse complement.
ATCGCCATGCCGGCGATGCTCGATGACCGGTTTTCGCGCTCGGTGATTTATGTCTGCGCGCATTCGTCCGAAGGCGCGATGGGTATCGTCGTCAATCATCCGGCGCCGAACATCAATTTCACCGACCTTCTGGTCAAGCTCAACGTCATTCCGTCGGCCGACGTGATCCAGTTGCCGACGCGTGCCGGCGTCGTGAAAGTCATGCGCGGCGGTCCGGTCGAGACCGAACGCGGCTTTGTGCTGCACAGCGCGGATTTCTTCATCGAGAACTCGACGCTGCCGATCGACGAGGGCATCTGCCTCACCGCCACCATCGACATTCTCAAGGCGATCGCGCGCGGCGACGGGCCGGCCAGCGCGATCCTCGCATTGGGCTATGCCGGCTGGGCGCCCGGCCAGCTTGAAAACGAGATTCAAGGCAACGGCTGGCTGCATTGCGCCGCGGACTCCGATCTCATTTTTGGCACCGATATCGGCGGCAAATATGAACTGGCGCTGAAGAAGATCGGCATCGATCTCGGCATGCTCTCGAACGAAGCCGGGCACGCATAACAGCGATCCGCCTTGGGCATTCGCGATCAGAATACTTTGGTCCTGATGCCGGATTCTTGATGCCTGGTTCCGGCCGACTCCGGCTCGAGCAGCGCCCGCGCCTTCTCGGCCGTCATCGGTTCGCCGAAGACGAAGCCCTGCGCGTATTCGCAGCCGAGCTGTGACAGTTCAACGGCATCCGAATCCGATTCCGCGCCCTCGGCCACGACATCCATGCCGAGGTCGTGCGCGAGCGTGATGATGGAGCGCAAGATGACCGGCCGGGTGCCTTTCGACGTCGTGCGCACGAAGGACTGGTCGATCTTGATCGTGTCGAACGGGAACCGCTGCAAATAAGATAGCGACGAATAGCCGGTGCCAAAATCGTCGAGCGCGAGGCCGGCGCCGAGTTCGCGGATCCGGTGCAGCATTTGGGCGGCATGTTCCGGATTTTCCATCACCACGGATTCGGTGATTTCAAGTTTCAGCGAGCCGCGGGTCAGCGGCGAGCGCGCTAGCACGGTGCGGATATCCTGGATCAGGTCGTGGCGGAGCAATTGCCGCGACGACACGTTGACGCTGGCGAACAGCGGCTCGCGCTGGCGCAGCGTACGCTGCCAGGTCGAGAGCTGACGTGCAGTGCGGTCGAGCACGAAGAGGCCGAGCTCGACGATGAGACCGGTTTCCTCGGCGATGTTGATGAACTCGATCGGCGACATGCGGCCGAGCTTTGGATGATTCCAGCGCGCCAGAGCTTCGAAGCCGGCGATGGAGCGGTCTTCGAGGCGGACGATCGGCTGATAGAAGATGGTGATCTCGTCGCGCTCGAGCGCGCGGCGCAAATCGGACTCGATCGACAGCCGGTCGGCCTTGCGGGCGCGCATCGCGGCCTTGAAGACGTCGATGCGGTCGCCGCCGCCGCGCTTGGCGTGATACATCGCGAGCTCGGCGTCCTTGAGCACTTCCTCGGCGCGTTGCGGCTCGGTGCTGTCGCAGAGCGCGAGCCCGATCGAGCCGGTCAGGAAGATTTCGCGATCGCGGAATGTGATCGGCGCGCGCAAGGTGCGGCGGACGGTTTCGGAAAACGCGGTGATGCGCGCGGATTCTTTTTCCGAGAGCAGGATCAGTCCGAACTGATCGCCGGACAGCCGCGCCAGCGTGTCCTGCGGCTTGATCAGTCGGCCGAGCCGCCGCGCCAGCGTGAGCAGGATCGAGTTGCCGACCGCCATGCCGACGGAATCGTTGACCTGTTTGAAGCGATCGAGATCGATGACCATGACCGTCGGGCGGATCGCCGCGTCGGTCTTGGCGAAGCCGAGCACCGCTTCGAGGCGGTCGAGGAACAATTCGCGGTTGGGCAGCCCGGTCAGATTGTCGTGCACGGCGTCGTGCAGAAGCCGCTCTTCGGCGGTCTTGAACTCGGTCACGTCGGTGAGCGTGCCGACGAGACGGATCACCTCGCCGTCGGAGCCGACCACCGGTCGCGCCTTGAGCGTGAACCACAAATAATGGCCATCGGCCGTGCGCAGGCGGAAATCCTGCGCGACCCGCCCGCGCCTTTGCTCCAGTACGCTGTCGAGGGTGGTGCGGAAACGGTCGCGATCGAGCTGATGCAAGACGTCGAGCCATTTCGCCGCCGGTCCGTCGAGCGACCCGCGGCTCAGGCCAAGCGCCACTTCCGTCTCGGGGCTGGTGAACACTTTGTCGGCGGCGACGTCCCAATCCCAGATCATGTCGCCGGCGCCGGTCAGCGCCAGCGCGCGCCGTTCGACGTCGGACACGATGCCGCCGGTTGCGCCGCCGGCAAAGGCATGCTGCATGACGGTGAAGCCGATCAGCATGACAATAAGGACGAGGCCGCCGAGCAAAGCCGGCCCGATAATATCGTTGGTCACAAAGCCCAGCACCGTCAGCGCGGCTGCAACTACCCAGACGACCAGGAGAAGCCAAGTCGGGATCAGCATCACGGCGCGGTCGTAGTCGTGCGTCGCCAGATAGATCACCAGCGCGAAGCCGAGCACGGCGACGAAGAACAGCGAGATGCGCGCGATGCCCGACGCGACGGCTGGCGAGAACAGCGCAACCGCGACCAGCGCGCCGAGAAAGACGAGCCAGCCGATGGTGATGTGGATGTAGCGCACGTGCCAGCGATTAAGATTGAGATAGGCGAACAGAAATACCAAGAGCGTCGCCGCGAGAATCGCTTCGCCCGACGCGCGCCAGATCCGCTCGGCGCTCGACGACATGTCGAAGACCTTTGGCCAGAAGCCGAAATCGATGCCGATATAGATCAGCACGGCCCAGCCGAGCGCCGCCGCGGCCGGAAACATCACGCTGCCCTTGACCACGAACAGGATGGTCAGGAACAGCGCCAGCAAGCCGGCAATGCCGATGACGATGCCTTGATAGAGCGTGAGCGAATTGACTTTGTCTTTGTAGGCGTCGGGCTCCCACAGATAGATTTGCGGCAGGTTATCCGTGCGCAGTTCCGCGACGAAGGTGATCACAGTGCCGGGGTCGAGCGTGACACGGAAAATATCAGCGTTGGGATTATCCTGGCGATCGGGCGGATCGCCCGACGACGGTGTGATGGAAACGATGCGCGAGATGCCGAGGTCGGGCCAGATCAGGCCGGACCCGACCATCCGGT
>CAVXFY010000004.1:0-270707 GCA_963761185.1 uncultured Alphaproteobacteria bacterium | reverse complement strand
TTGCAGCCGCTCGCGGGCGCGGGCACTGCGGGCGCGGGCAGCGGCTCCTCGATCCGCCTGCGCGCTCCGAGGTGGTGGCCTAGCGAGAAGCAGGCGGCCGAGACGGCGCGCGTTGACTGTCGGCTGGATGCCCTGCGCTGAGTGTCCTGGCGGCCTCTCCAACCGCACCGGCCACCGGTCTGCGCCGCCTGGCGGTCGAGGCGTGCAGCTCGATCTGGTACGACCCGCCACATGCTCAACAGCCCGGAAGTGGGACCTAATGACCGCAGGTGTGGCGCGGCGGGCGCGCGGCAGTCACATGTCGCGACGGCGAGTCCTTCGGCGAGAGACGACCGCAGCCACACACCGCAATCCACGACAACCCAGGTAAAGATCGCAGCCATGATGCCAGTCACGAGCCATGCGGCAGCGGAGGATGACCCGGTACACCCGGACCAGATTCCACACCCCGTAAAGGAGCGAGATCAGAGGCAGACGCAGACTGACGCCCCCGGCAAGCTCCAGCTCCGTAGCACGCTGCTTGAGAGCGCGGAGCTGCGCAAACTGCCAGGCTGCGCAGACTGCGGACACGGCGATGAGCACCGAGGCCAGGGTGACGGTCAGGATGCTCATTCGAGTGCTCCGCGCAGATTGGCCGGGCACAGGCTGGCCCCATCACAGCGGTCCAGCCTGCGCTGCCATGCATCTTTTAGTGTCGTTTCAGGATGTCACGGGGGGGGGGACGGCCATGGACGTGCCAGTCCAGTCCCAGGTTCTCAGATCCTCGGACTCGCCTGAAGCGCTGTGGAGATAGAGCACGCCATATTTGCTGTCGCTAGGGGCGGTCAGGTAATCGGTCCTGACGTTGACGTTTTTGTCATACCAGTACCGGTTCTCGAACGGCGCTGCAGAATACTTGACCGGAGTTAACTAGCTGCTGGACTGCTGACCCCGGCAGACGTGATGGCGGACGGCCGGGGCCAGCAGTATCACGGCCTGGACAATCACGAAGAAGTACAGGGCGGTGGCGTAGGCGGTCCACGCGCCGCCGAGCAGCACCTGCGCTATCGGGAGATGCTCAGGGCGAGCAGGATGCCCCACGCCAACCGGCCGCCGCGCCAGATCCGCCAGACAAGGAAGGCATCGATGGCCATCCAGGCGACCTGCTGCCCAGCGAAGTCGATGTGCGAGTTGTACCGGGCACCAGCCGTCTGGCCGTACACGAGGATCGCGATGTCGAGGACCAGGAACAGAACCAGCAGCGGGCCAGCATCCTCGCGCCATAGCCGGGTCATGGTCTCCCCCTCATTCAGCAGTGCTCAATGCTAGCCCGAGTTCGGGTCATACAGCTCGGGCTGCGGTGGTGTGTGGAGCGCGCCGCATTGACGTCGTGCTAGCTGCCCGCCGCCACGAGCAGCGTCTGCGCGGTGTCATAGGCGACCGGCTTCTTGCTGGGCTCGGTCACGGCGACCACGGTCTGGCCGGGCAGTTCCCCTCGCGTCTGGCTGCGGCGTGCGCACCGCTACGCTGCTGCCCGGTGCTATCACCAGTCGGTGAATCTCCGGAGAGCGTGTCACGAAGTGCCCGACACTTTGGCGCGGCTCGGCTAGCCCGATCTCGCGCAAGTGGGGTTCATGGCCCTCCGCACGGTGTCCCTGCTCACCTTGTGTCGCTGGGCAGCTCGGGCTCGGACGGCAGGTGCGATCCGGGCGGGAGCTGGCGGATGATGATCATGCCGCGCACGTAGATGGCGAGCTGCAGGTAGGCAGGCAGCATGCTGCGCGGGTTGATGACCGAGACGTCGACGACTCTGCCGATGCCGACAATCGCCTGCTGATCATGGGCCGTAACGTGACGTGCGTCACTTTTCGTCGTCTTTGCCTTCCCATGGGATGAACGTGCGCGATACGGTCCTGCCATCCGGCTTGTTGGGTCGACCGTACAAGCCAACAAGTCTACGGGGGCATCACGATGATCGACCAGACGTTCGGTGGCCGCCCTGGACGCGACGGGCTAGGCCCGGCAGGCGGGGGCGCTAGCGCTTGCGCCGCTCGGCCTGGCGCTTCTTCTTCCAGGCCGCGATCACCTCAGGCTCGGCCGTCCAGAGGCCTCGACCCTTAACCCACCGGACCAGTCCCTGGTCGGTCAGCAGGTCTGTGGCCCTGGCCATGGTCCCCCGGCTGACGCCGTACCTCTGCACCATGTCGAGCTGGGCAGGATTCGTCCCGGCGGCAGCTCCCCGGACGCGATCTGGTCCAGGAGCAGGTGGGCGAGCTGCAGGTGCAGCTCCTCGGGCGCATCGCGGTCGATGGTCATGCCGCAGTATCGCACAGCGTTGCCTTACGTGCGCCACTCCTGCGCGCCACTAGCACCATGCCCCGCCGTTGCCTATTACAACATAGCGTTGATCTGTTTTACACAGCGTTGCCCAGTCTGTCATCCTGCCTGACGGTTACGACGAGACGGCCACGACGCCCTGGCCCGATCACTTGTGAGGGGGCGGGCCAGGGGCTTTCAGCCGAGTCCACGAGTTCTCAGACCAAACAAGCGAGGAGATCGAAATGACCGATCAGCAGTACCAGTGGCAAGCTCCCCCGCCGGGGTATCAGCAGCCAGCGCCGAAGAAGAAGCGCAGCAAGCTGCTCATCGGCTGTGGCAGCATCGCTGGCCTGTTCGTACTGATCATCATCGTCGTGGTTATCGCCGCCGTAGCCAGCAGCTCGGGCAATGGCGTGAGCAAGGACAGCTCGTCGGGCTCCTCGCCGCTAGCGGGCAGTCATCCGCGCCGAGCCCGGCGGCGCAGTCGAGCACTACAGGTCCGGTCGGCACCACCTTCACGGTTACTGACACCAACGACAACGGCGACACCGTGAAGTACAGCGTGACCCTGGACAGGGTCATCCAGCATGCCCGGCCGGACAACGGCTTCGACACCGCACCGGCTGGCAGCCACCTGGCTGCGGCCGAGTTCACCATCAAGGGGATCTCGGGCACCGACCAGGACGACGCCAACAGCGACGCAGCAGCCATCGGCAATGACCAGCAGACCTACGAGTCGGGCTTCGAAGGCCTGGCCGCCGGGACCAACTTCAACAGCGGCTCGTTCAACACCAGCGCCGGTTCCAGCTCGAAGGGCTGGGTCGCCTTCGAGGTCAAGAACGGCGTGAAAGTCCTCAGCATCCAGTGGAGCCCGTCGAGCGGCATGAGCGGCAGCGCGCCCGCGACATGGACGGTGAGCGGCTGACTTAGACCAGGGGGTCGACGCCGTCCTCGGTCTCAACAGGGGCGAACCACCCACCACCACACATCAACCGAGCAGTGAGGAACCCAGGTGAAGCTCATAGCCATCCTCCTCGGCGTCCTGACCATCGCGGTCGTCGTCACCGGGGTCATGGTCTACACCGCTGTCGAGGCGGGCGTCCATCAGGACAAGAAGACCTACCAGCAGCTCAAGGACGTCAACGACAACCTGTGCCAGCAGCAGGCCTATGGCGCAGGCTCTACCTGCTCGGGAGGCTGAGAATGCCCAAGAAGGCGCTCATCGGCGTCACGGTCGTCATCGCACTCGCAGGATGCGGCAGCAGCCACCCGACCGCGCTAAGCCACCCGAAGACGAAGGCCACCCTGTCGGTCCAGGGCCAGTCCTTCAAGGACGGGCTCACGGCTGGCAAGGGCATAGCCATCCCGAACGAGTCCGATGGCGAGGTTCGGGTCAACTGCGAGGTCACGGAGCTACAGCAAATGCCCGTCACCGACATCAAGTCGCGGTGGATGGCATGCTGCTTCGCCGGAACCGTCCTGGGCATGGTCGCACTCGACCAGGCTGGCAACGGCGGCTGACCACACACCTATTCCGTGGCCCGGCGGACCTCACCCGTGCGGGCAGGGACGCACGGAGGACCCCAGTGTCTCGCAACGCCGATACATCACAGAAGTAACGGGTAACTAAGGAATGCGCAGGTCAAGGCTTTACGCGGGGTCAATAATTGTCGGTTACCAGGTACGCAGTGCGGGGCGTCGGCGCTAGACGTGGAGGTTTGCCGTGGAGTGGATCAACGAGCCGGCCCTGTGGTCGGAGGCTGACGGCGTGCTGACGGTTTTCGCGGAGGCCGGGACCGACTTCTGGCGCACGACCCATTACGGATTCGTCCGTGATAGCGGCCATGTGTACGGCGCCGACATCAACAGCGACTTCGACATGTCGCTGCGGGTCCGCGGCGACTACGCCGAGCAGTACGACCAGGCCGGCGCGATGGTCAGGGTCGATGAGAAGCACTGGCTGAAGACTGGCATCGAGTACGTCGAGGGCAGGCAGCGGTTCAGCATTGTCACGACCCTGGAGTACTCAAGCTGGGCCGTGGCCGACCTGCCGGCTGACGCCAAGGAGGTGAGCCTGCTTCTCGTCCGGCGCGGCGACTCCGTCGAGATCAGCTACGGCGTCGATGAGGGTAAGAAGCAGCTGGCCGGGGTTGTCTACCTGCCGCCGGGGAAGGCCGCCTTTGCCGGGGCCATGTGCGCGGCCCCCGATGGCGGCGGATTCGAGGCCACGTTCCATGACCTCGTCATCTCCCCGGTCCCCTGAGGGAGGCGGCAGTCTCAGGCGGCAGTGTCACGCGGCTAGTTCGAGAAGTCCTGCGTCATCCAGACCGTCCCGTCACTTCCCCGGTAGATCGCGATCCCGATGTGCGTGAACGTCGAGCTGAGCAGATTCAGCCGGTGACCGTCGTCTGGCGGCTTCTCGTTCAGCATGTCCTGCGTCAGCGTGACCGCCATCTGGGCGATCTCGGCGGTGGTGTCCGCGACCGGCCCACCTTCGCCGATGTTCTCCCCCGCCGCCGTCCAGTGCACGCCGGCTGCGGTCTCCCGGTCGCCGAGGGATGCCTCGCCCGGGCACTGATGTGACAGGCCGCATCCTCCGGCCATCAGCCGATTGTGCCTGGCGGAGCTTACGTCCAAGCCGGATGAGATGGTGTAGGCCGGGCAGGCCCGCCTGCGCCCTCGCCTGGTTGATCTGCGCGAGCACGCTGGCCGCTGCGCTGCCGCCAGATGGCGATCCGGACGCAGACGGTGCGGCTGACGGCGCCCTGCCAGCGGGCGACGACCGCACTGGCCGAGGCGACGGCTGCCTGCTTGCGGCTTGCGCTGGCGCAACGGAGTGCTGCGACGGCGAGCTGGACGGAGTGCGCGTCGGGGACGGCCCGCGAGCGCAGGCACCACCGGACGCGGCCGAGCATGACGCGCCAGTCCCGGACCGGTGTGCCGCCACTCCAGCGGCCGACCGGCCGGAGCCCGGCCCGACCAGGTACCTGCCGCCAAGCACGGCCGCCACGAGGGCCAGGCTCGCGGTCAGCGCCAGGTAGTAGCGGCGCCGCGGCTGGTATCGTCCCTGCGCCCGATGTCTCGGCACGTGCTTCACCTTAATGACCGGATGCCGCGATTGCGGCGAAACGCCCGTGGTCGGCTGCGCGCGTGGTCGGCTACCCGCCGGCCGCCAGCCTCCCGCACAGCACCAGCCAGCCGACCCCGACAGGAATGATCGCCCAGGCCGCGATAGCAGCTGGCCGGCGGAGCGAAGCGCGGGCCAGGCCAGCGCACAGCAGGACCACGCTGGCCGCGGCGAGCACGCCGTGCCCGATGGCGGCGATCGTGATCCAGCCGCGGCCGGGCTGCGGGCTGTCCCAGCTGGCCATGACTCCGGCGAAGCCGTCCGCCACGAGTAGAAGTAGCGAGGAGAGGAGCGCCACCACTCCGGCCACGCCGATGGTCCACCGGCCCCAGGTCCCGGTTCGCGGGGCGGCCTCATCCGTCACAGCCTCAGTGTGCACGCCGACCGGGCCTGACGGGGACCGGCTGCTACGAACGCTCCAGCCGCGTGACCGATGCGTGTGGGTGATTGCCGCACGACCTGCCATATGTCCGACAGGCCGGGGTCTATGGCGCCTACAGCGCAGGCTGCTCAACTTACGTTACGTTGCGTCGCTTGACTGTTACCCTCGGTGCTCATCGCTTGCGAGCGGAATGCGGTCGCACGGGTGGGGGAGCGTATTCGTGACGAACTGGGTGGTAAGCCGGGAGTCGGTAATCGATGATCTGTCGCCTGGTGCCGCACGGCGCCAGTCTGACGTGGCCGCCTACCGGGACGCCGTGAACGACGTGCTGACCGAGCTCGCCAGCCTCGGCGAGTCGCCGGGTGTCGCCATGGCCGAGCGGATCCTCGCGCGCCGGCTGCCCGAGCCTGAATTCGCGATCGTACTGTCGGCCATGCCCTCGGGACCGGACGCTGCCATTCAGCGCGTCCTGCGCGAGGTCAGGACTTACCGGCAGAGCGCACGCAGCTCGGCGGGGAACCTCGGCGCGATGATCCGGATCGCGCTGCTAGCCCAGATCGACGTGCTGTGGTGGGGTCATCTGCCCGCGTTCCAGACCGACTCCGACGTCCTTGCTGCGGGCGATCTCCTCGACCTCGACGTGCTCCGCCGCGACCGCATGCTGCTCTTCCGGTACCGCCGGCAGGCGTCGTCGCTGGTCGCTCGCGCCGCCCGATCGGCGGAGCGTCTCGCCATACCTGACCGCGTCCCGCACACGGCCGGGCTGCGGTTCGCGTGCGCACGCGCTGAGCTCATCGTGCTGCTCAACCAGGTAGCTTCGGACTTCGCGCGGCTCGCTCCCGGCGGCACGCCGCGCTTGTGGGTCACCAGCCTTGCCCGCAGCGTGGCGCACCAGCGACATCTGCGCTCGCTCGGCTACGCGGCCCTGCTGCCAAGCGCGCACTGCATCGGCTATGCGGCGGATATCGAGATGGCCTGGTTTCGGCAGTTTCAGGCCGACGGAGTGCTGCAGGGCCTGCTGCTCGACCGGCAGCGTGCTGGCGAGATCAACGTAATCGACGAGGGCCAGGCCTGGCACGTATGCGTGTGCCCCGGCGCAGGCCGGGCGCTTCGCCTGGTCCCTGACCAGCCGATGGCGGGCTGAACGCGGTGTGCGGCATCGCCCTGATCGTTGGCCCCGGCGGCGACGGCGCGCTGTTCCATCAGATGCTGGACTCGATGGCAGCTCGCGGCGAGGTCGAGGAGACACACCTGGAGAGCGCGCTGCTTGCGGGCACGCAACGGCTTCGCATCGTTGACAGGGAACGGGCCGTGCAGCCCTGGCTGTCCCGTGACGGCCGCTGGCTGCTCTGCTACAACGGCGAGATTTTCAACTACCGTCATCTGCGCGCCGAGCTCATCGGTCTCGGCCGCGAGTTCCGCAGCGAGAGCGACACCGAGCTGGCGCTGGAGGCCTTCCTCCAGTGGGGCGAGGCCGCGGTCGCGCGCTTCCGGGGCGAGTTCGCCTTCGCGATCGCCGACCGTGCCACCGGGCGGACGTACCTGGCCCGCGATCCGGTGGGTGTCAAGCCGCTGTACTGGTCAAGCCGGGAGGGCCGCCTGCACGTGGCGTCCGAGGTCAAGGCGCTCGTACCGGTTGGAGCTCCAGTGTCGGAGGTTCCGCCGGGCCACCATGGCTGGACCGTGCCCGCGGATGCTCCGGTCCTGGCGCCGTACGTCGACCTGACAGCCGCGGCTGATGAGCGCCCGCAGATCCACGACCCGGCGGAGGCGGCCAAGGCCGTGCGCCTCGCGGTCGAAGACAGCATACGGGTCCGGGTCGACACCGACCTGACCGTCGGCGTGATCCTGTCCGGTGGCCTCGACAGCTCGATCGTCCTCACGCATGTCCGCGAGATGCATCCCGACTGCGTCGCGCTGACAATCGGCGCGCCGGGCAGCGAGGACCTCGTCTTCGCCCGCCGTCTGTGCGCTGACCTCGGCGTCCCGCACGAGGTCATCAGCGTCAACCTGGGCGATGTCCGGACCGGCGACATCCGGGAAGCGATCCGGATGTCAGAGCTCACCGAGTACGGCGACATCATCAACGCTGTCGTTTCCGTGCCCCTGTTTGCCCGTGCCCGGGCCCTGGGCATCAAGGTGGTGCTGACCGGCGACGGCTCAGACGAGCTCTTCGGCGGGTACTCGATGTATGACCGCATCGGCGCCGCGGCATCGCGTCGCCTTTTCCAGCACATGATCGGCAACCTGTATCGCACCGAGCTCCAGCGGGTGGACCGGGTGAGCATGGGGCAGCGGGTGGAGGCGCGCGTTCCCTACCTCGATCCAGCGCTCGTAGACCTCGCGATGCGCCTGCCGGTCGAGCTCAAGATCCGCGACGGCCAGGAGAAGTGGATCATGCGGCAGGCGTTCGCTGACATGCTCCCGAGCTACATCACGCAGCGGCCTAAGAACCCGATGTCGCACTCTTCCGGCCTGCACGAACGAGCACGCATGTACCGGCCGCTGTTCGCCGGCATGCAGCGCTCGTTCGGCTACGACCTGCTTGCTCCGGTGCGCCGGGACTTCTCGGTCGTCCTCAGCCAGTCCGGTCACGACCTGGATAGGGCGCTCGCGCAGGCCAGTGCCAGGCTCGACTATTCAGCGGTCGAGCATGCGCGGGATCTGGCCGGCGCGCTGCGCTGGAATGCCAGGACTGCGCTGCGGTCACGGGCGCGGAACTGACGGTCCTTGACGCCGGGTGATGATCAGTTACAGTCGATTGCAGCGCATGGTGAGATGTCCGTACTCGTACCTGTAGCACGACAACGCTCGTTGGAGAGCCCGGGACCTGGTCATGCATCTGCGGTTATGGCTGGCGGGAGCCATCGGCCTGCTGGGGGCGATGGCCGCCCCGGTCGCGGCGAGCGCGAGTGTGGGCGTCGGCGTGCAGGCGGGCCCGGTCCAGCTGGCTGGTGCCGCGCATCCGGGCGGCACGTATGCGCTGCCGCCGGTGTACGTGGTCAACACCGGCACGCAGCCTGAGTCGGTCACGATCGGGATTGAGCGCATCTCTCATGGCACCGGCTACACCATTCCGCCGTCCTGGATTCACGTGTCGGCGGTGCCAGGACAGCTAGCGCACGGCCAGTCCGCGCGCATTCCGCTGGAGCTGGCCATCCCGGCGCACGCGAAGAGCGGGCAGTACTTCAGCGATGTGGTCGTCAGGGGCTCGGCCGCGCTCTCCGCGGGCGGCGCCAACCTCGCAGTGGCGGCCGCGACCGACCTGGAATTCCGGGTGGCGGCGGGCGCGGCGGCACAGTCGTGGTTCAGGGTGCCCGGCTGGGTGCTCGCGGCGATGGCTGGGCTCGTCTTCCTCGCGGCGGCCGTCGTACTGGCCGGCCGGTCAGGCATCCGGATCCGGATAGAGCGGGAGCCTGCCACCGCTGGCGGCTCAAGAGGGGGCGACAGTGAGGCGTAGCGCCACGTTGGTCGTGCTGGCGATCATCGTGATCGGGATGACGGCGTGCGGGATCACCGCCGCGCCGCAGGGCGCCGGGAGGTCGGCCACCATCAGCCTGTCGCTGACGACGGTGCCGATGGTGCGCTCAGTGACCGTCCAGCCGGCCACGGCGGTCTTTGGCGAGTGCGGCGGCGGGCAGGCGAGGCAGGACACAAAGTCGACGCTCGGCAAGCTCGGGTTCCCGGACGGGGAGTGCTCGGTTGGCCTGATGAACCCGGGCATCTACCCGATCACGATCACCAACACGGGTATCGCCTCCGACGTATACGTGAACGGGACCAGCGCCAGCCCGTCCAATAACGGCAACCAGTGGGCCTTGTGCAACATCGGGCACGACCCTGCCGTCGCCTGCACGCACCACGACAAGCAGCTGCCGGGAGCTGACCAGTACCTGGTGCAGAATTTCAGTCCCTTCGGGGAGTCGCCAACTGGTATCACCGCGACGCCAGCGTGCGACCAGGAGTTCGGTCCGTCGAACGGATGCTGGGCGGTCGAGGGCGCCTCGCAGACCGAAGGGCTGGAGCTGACCGGGCCATTGTTCAGCAGCGACGAGTCCACACAGTGGACCATGACAGTTACCTGGACACCGGTTCCGGATCAGGGCTAAGAGGCGGAGCCGGCCGGCGCGACGCGCGGTTAGCCGGGCTGTTGATGGAAGGCTGGAGCTGGTTATGGAAGCTGCGAGGGCATTCGAGGTCGCACTTGACCACTATCGCAAGGGCAACGACTGCCTGAACTACCCCGTCGCTGTGCTCATGGAGGAGCAGGCACTCCACCTGGCGCGAGCTACTGCCCATTTCAGTGCGGGCAGCCTGGCACTGGCACTCGCGCAGGCCCAGCAGGCGGCAGACGGGGCGTCGCAGGCGCAGAGGTGACGGTGTGACATAGGTCATATCCAGCCACGGGCATGCACGGACCGCTAAGCGGCGTTGACACTCAGTAACCGATAGCACCCAGGCGCGTGATGGTTGCCCCCCCGGCAACATGTCGCCATGACCCGCGTCACGTCCGCGTACCCCCGCCGCAGCCCGGTGTATCGCCATCGGCAGGCTCAAACCTGGGTGTCAGCCGAGCGCGCCCCCCGCGCCCGCCGAAAGGCACGTTTTGGCCTCTCAGCATGCAAAATTCCCCCAGCTCAATTCTGTTAAGTCCGCCATTCAGGACACCTATCGTTCCGCCAGCAGGACTACCCGCCTGACCACTTTGACGGCAGCCGCGACCCTGGCCGCCGTGGCCGCTGGCTTGTCAGCGAGCCCGGCAGCAGCCTCGACCGGCGGCAGCCTCGCGGCGAGCGCCTCGTCCGGGACGGTCCTGGCCGCCGGCCATGCTGGTGCACTGAGCCTCGATGCCGTCTCGATGGCGGCGCCGTTCGGGCAGTTGGCTGCGCCGCCCGCGGCTGCGGTGAAGGCAACGCAGCCGGCGGCCGCTCGAGACGCCCGTTGCGGCGCCCTCGCATGCGGCAGTGAGCCTCGGGCCAGCCGCTGCCTCCGCTACGGCGCACCCGGTCACCCTGGCTGGCCATGCGGCTGCGCCAGCGGCGCCAACGCACCGCCGGCTGCCGAGCGCGGCACGCTGCCAAGCCGGCCCGGCCGTTCCTGATCTTCGACTCGGTCACGCCGTCGGCGATCCCCGCGCACCACATGATCGCCACGTACGCAACGGGCGGCTACGCAGTGCCCGCCTCGCAGGTGGCCGGCCGCCAGGTGCTCTGGATCGACACCCGCGGCACGGACCCAGCGGCAGCGGCGCTCGACGTCGAGCCCGGTGACGCGACGCCGTCGGTTGCGGCGCAGTGGGCCTGGCACAAGCTCAGCGCCACGCCCGGCACCGTCGCCCGGATCTACACGATGATCTCGGAGTGGCCGGCCGTGAAGGCGGCCGTCGCCGGGCTCCCGCACAGGATGCAGTCGCATGTCCGGTACTGGATCGCCGATCCGACCGGCGTGCCGCACATCGTGCCGGGCGCCAGCGCCACGCAGTGGTACTGGGGCAAGAACTACTTGCGCCGCTGTTGCGGCCGGTCTTCGTGTGGAACCACAACACCGTCATGGCCTCCGGCTTTACCGGCCTCGTCGCCAAACTTGCCGGCCAAGGAACGAACCCAGGGACACAACAAGGGACGAAGCAAGGAACAAACCAGAGCGCGAACCGGGGTGCCAAAGCGCAACCGCTGCGAAAGGTTTAAGTACACCGGTCGCATTTAGGGTAAGCGCAGTGCTTCGATTTTTAGGCTAAAGCGGTCTCGGCCGCGCCCTTTAAGCTAGCCTTAAGTGCAGCCGTAGGATGTTGTGAACTCGCGTGATTTACCGCGTGATGCGATGACACAACCAGGGCGCGCAAACTACATTCGCTAACTGGGGAAATTGCACCGCAGCGCTTCCGGCGAATCCGCGAACCCGCTACGCTCAGCGGAATTCGGAAGAAGATCAGGGACTCGGGAAAAGCTCAAAGACGATGACCCCTGCCGCACAGTCGTTGCTCTCTGAACTCGACATAGCGCTGGTCAGAGCACCTGACCCCTGGCGGCGCGACGCCTTGCGTCAAATGATCGATCTGTTTCTCAGCAACGCCGAAGTCTGCGACGCCGCCCAGACCGACGTCTTCGACGAGGTGCTGTTCCGGCTCATCAAGAAGAGCGATCGCGCGGCGCTGGCGGAAGTGGCCGCGACGCTTGCTCCCGTGCAAAAAGGCCCGGCCAAGGTTCTCGGCACGCTGGCGCGCCACAGCGACGCCTCCATCAGCGGCCCGGTCATCGCGCTGTCGCCGTCGCTACGCGACAAGGATCTGGTCGACATCGCCGAAAAGGCCGAACAGCGGATGCTGATGGCGATCGCGGCGCGGGCGCAGATCGGGGAAACCGTCACCGACGTTCTGCTCAAGCGCGGCAATCGCGACATCAAGTTTCGGCTGATCAACAACCCGAAAGCCAAATTGTCGGAAGCCGGCTTCGCCAGGCTCGTCATCGGCCTCAACGGCGACAAACAACTCGCCGCGGCGATTTCCAAGCGCGATGACGTGCCGCAGGAGTTGCGGATCTGGCTGGTCCAGGCGCTCGAAGGCTAGCGCATGATCCGGAAAAAGTGGAAACCGGTTTTCCGAAAAGATCATGCGCCATCAAGATGCCAGAGCGTCAATCGATTCAAAATGAAGCGATTGACGCTCTAGCGTCATCTATCAACATGATATTGCGGCAACGCGCTTCGCTTGAGCGACAGCGGCGGCTATCATTGCTTTCGACCTGATCACTGGAGTGACCGGCCGTGGCGCGCAGCAATCTGCTTTATCTCATCATCGGCGCATTGGTGGTCGCCGTCGCCGTGCTCAGCTATCAGCTCTATCAGGATCGCCATCCGCCGCAGGGCATGTCGATCAATTTCGGACCGAACGGCGTGTCGATTCAGGGCGGCGGCAAGTAACGGTGACAGGTAACGGCGGCGGGTAACGGCCGTAACTCGCGTGGCTATGAGAAGCCCGGTTATTCTTCCGGCCAGGCTTACTCTTCCGGTTCCGTGGTGAAGAACAGCGGATAGCCGTTCATCTTACCGAGCTCGGTCGCTTCCTTGGCCTTGGTCTCGGCGACGTCGCGTGTGAACACCGCGATGACGCAAGCGCCGCGCTGATGCGCCGTCATCATCACGCGATATGCTTGGCTCTCGTTCATGCGGAAGACCGCCTTGAGCACCTGCACGACAAATTCGCGCGGCGTGTAATCGTCGTTGAGCAGGATCACCTTGTAGAGCGGTGGACGCTGCGTCTTGGTGCGCACCTTGGTGCGCGGCTTCTCGACCGTTTTGGTCATGACGACCTCGAAGAATCCTGGCGACCTCAAGGAGTTTGGCGGCCTCAAAAAGTCTTGCGGCGCTCACAATCGAGCGGGTCTCGAGATGACGTGCCTTGCGACAATCTCCTTGTCTTGAGACTGTCTTGCGAAAACATCCCAGCCGTCGTCAAAGGCAGTATAATCGAAGTCGGCAGCCGCGCCCAACATTGGGAACTTGCGCTGGGAAAACGGCTTGCCTATGTGGCCTTTACGGCCGCCATTGTGCGAAGTTGAAACGCACACATCATTGCGAGGGTTGTCATGGGCATACTCTGGGTCGTCATCATCGGCTTCGTCGCCGGCATCATCGCGAAGTTCCTCGCGCCGGGTCCGAATAACCCTCAAGGTTTCATTCTGACCACGGTGCTCGGCATCGGCGGCGCGTTCCTCGCGACCTTCATCGGTCAGGCGATCGGCCATTACGGGCCGGACCAGGGCGCGGGCCTGATCACCGCCACGCTCGGCGCCGTGGTCGTGCTCTTTATCTGGCACCGCATCGCTGCGGCGCGCGCAGCGCGGTAGCTCGCTCGGCGTAACCGGAAAGCTAGATCCGGCCGCGGAAGCTGGCGCCGGTGGTCATCGACCGCGTCAAAGGCCGGCGCGGCGTGCGGCGCTCGACCAGGACGGTGCGCGGTGCGCCGCTGCGCCCGGCGATGGTAAAGCGGGCCGCTTCGCGGTCCTTGCGCTGACCGTTTTTCAGGACCGCGGTGCGCGCGTCCTCAGCCGAAACCGCCATCAGCGACATCACGATCTCGACCTGGGCGTCGATATCGTCCTCGGCCAGTCCTTGGGCTGCAAGAACCGCGTCGTCGATGGTCGGAGGGTCGCGCCGTACCCGGCGGCGGCCATCCTTTGTGTTCCATTCTTCGCTCATTCTCTGCACCCTTTATCCAGCTACCGCCTTCCCGGCGTTTGCGTCTTTGATTGCGCATTATCAGCGATTTACCGCAATGCAGCAAGCACATTTGTGCGCCGCACTCATGGCAAAATTCTTGGCAAAATTAACGCATGTGGTTGACGCCCGCGGCGTGGTTAAAGCCACGGCGCGCCGACCGTTTTGCAGGCGTTATGGACAAAAAGAGCGGCGCGGCGTCTTGGCCCGGGCTGCTCCGGTCTCCTTGGTGCTTGCGCCTGGCTATTTGCGCGCCGGCATTTCGCTGAACAGGACGCCGCCTTTGGCTTTCGACGTCTTGGCAGTCTCGACCAGCGACACCGTGACCTGTTCGGGCGTCGTGCCCGCGTTCTTCACCACCGCTTCGGTAATGTCTTTGACCAGGCCGCGCTTCTGATCGAGCGTGCGGCCCTCCAAAATATAAACGACCACCTCGGGCATGAATTCCTCCAATGTTGCGCCCTCGCCTCACAACGCATGAACAGGACCGGCGGCGGGCTTGCCTGACAATCGAGCAGTACTATCCGAAAGTTCTCAGGAAGGCACTATGGGGAGCTACGACAATGAAGCGCAGAGCCTTTGCAATTTTCGTCTTTGCAAGTGGCGTCGGCGCGTGCCGATTTCTCCGTCGTCAAGCTGCGGTCTAGAGACCGCGATTGGGGTAGTACGACGTACCCGCGCGCGCACTGAACAGATGCCGCAGCGCGGTGCCCAGCCCCGGCGGATTCACGTCGTTTGCGGTCGCCGTGTGGTGCTTGGTCTTCTTCTGCGGCACGAGTTGCGGCCCGACAGTTTGGTCGCCGACAATCGAATCGTTCGTGACCGCGGAGGTCGCCGGCGCGGTTGTCACCGGAGCGTCGGACAGCGCGGCAACCGCCGGCTGCGGCGGCGCGGCTACCGCGTTCGCATCAGTCGTCGGGCCCACAGCCGCCGGGGCTGTTGCCGGCGGCGGTAACACCGCGTCGACCTGCGGCGCGGCTTGAACCGCGATTGGCGTCGGCGCAACCGGCGCGGCGACGGCAGCCGTGACAGCAGCAGGCACAGGTTTGGCGTCGGACATCGCGGGCGCTGCCGCAGCGGGCGCGGCAGTGGCGACCGGTGTCGCCGGCGCAGTCATCGTGGCGGCAGTGTTGGCCGGGCTCGGCGCGGCTTGCGCGCTGGTGACGATGGCATGCGCGGCGGCCGCAACCGGCTGGCCTTCACCGCCCGAACGGTCAACCAGCGAGAAGACCACACCCGCACCGGCGGTGGCGCCGACAGCGGTCGCGACCAGCACCACGCGCACCGTGCGGAGGATGCTCGGAGCCGGAGCGAGATAGCCCCATTCCGGACTGAAATTCCCGGTGGAACGCATCATCCTCTCCTACAAAGCGCGGCCACTGCCGAATGCCAAAGTTGAACCGGCGATATAGGCCCCGTTGTTGCGGATGCCAGTGGTCCAGACGCAAATCCTGTTCGCAGAACCCCTTGCCCCGGAGCCGGTTCCCGGTTCCGGCAGGATATGGCTTACCGGCCGTAACTTTGACCTGCAAGCCGCGGAAAGTGTGAAAAATGGGGGTTGTTGCCAAACGGCATCAGGTTCCTGCGCGGAGCGGTAACAGCGTAACGGATCGCCACCCTCGCTTCCTGATGGAGCATGATCTTTTCGGAAAACCGGCCTCCACTTTTCCGGATCATGCTCTATTCCGAACTGAATTGCCGCGGCAGCGAAGCCTGTGGCGTGAGAGCGGTGCCGACCGACGCGAACATATCCCCAATCGCGGAGACGGCGCGGCGGGTCCCCGCAACGACATGGTCCTTGAGGTCGAGCGCCTTGCCGAGAAGCGAGTTGGGGTCGCTCGCCAGCCGATCGGACTGCGCGGCATCTTGGCTCGGATCCGGCTGCGCAATCACCATCGGCGGACGCGGTGCGGGCATAGGCATTGGCGTAGCAGCCGGCACCACGACCGGCGGCTTGGCATGCCACACGATCGGCTTCGCCGCAGCGGCTGCGGCGCTGCGGCGCGGCGCGGCTTCAGTCATAGGTCTTGTGTCGGCGGGCTTGGTATCGGCCAGCCTGGTGTCCAGAACCGCAATGATCGGCGCTGTCGGCGCGGTGTTGGCATCTGCAGCCTTGGCATCTGCAGCCCTGGTATCCGTAAGCTTGGCGTCGGCCAGTTTTGAATCTTCCTGCGCGCGCGCCAGATCGGCGTCCTCGGAGGCGACGCGGGACTTCTCCGCCGCCATCTGGCTCTTGAGATAATTGACGATCATGGCGTGTTCGTCGCGGACCAGCGCCATCATCTCGGCCGAGGCCGGCATCACCTGTTCGAGCACAGGCTTCGGCGGGGTACGGCCGAACTGATACTGGGTGAACAGGAACCCGCCGATCACGCTCGCCAGCGCCGCCGGCATAATGTCGAGAACGAATTTGCCGAGGAACCGGGCCAAGAGCGGCACCCCATGTCCGGTTACCAGTTGTCCGGTCACCAGCTTTCCGGTCACCAGGTTTCCCGCCGTCGCATTCGCTTTGACCACACCGCGCTGCATGACCTTGCCCTCCTGGATCGATCCGTTCGGCTGCATCATCAGGTCCTCGTTTTTTCAAACGCGCGGTTGAATTTCAAACATTCGTTCTGGGCGGTCCCTGGCCCGGAAAAAGGAATTTTTGCGGCATTCCCGGGATATTCCGGCATACCGAAAACAACGGGAACTAAAGTCCCCTCTGCCCGCCCCTTCAGGAGCCCTTGGGATTGGGACCGGCCCCGCCCAACCCGGCCATCACCCAGCGGCTGATCGTCTGCGCCAGCCAATCGACCGTGGCATCGTCGATTTCGAGCCCGATCGGGGGCTCGGGAAGCCGGTCGCGATTGCGCAGGAACACGCTGCATTGGCCGATCAGCCAGATCGACGCGACGGTCAGCGTACGGCGGTCGGCGTCGGGCAAGAAGCGGCGGACCAGTTCGGTCGCCATGCCCATGAAGGGCGTGGCCTCCTCGGCGACGAGACTGCGGAAGACCGGCGTCGGCCGCACTGTTTCCCAATTGAAGATGCGCATGTGGCGGCTCGATTCGTCGCGCGCCATCAAGGGATGCAGCTGCCGGCGGATGAACTCGCCGAGCGCCTCCTCGCGCGACTGGGTCTTCATCTCCTGCGCATGCGCGAGCTGGTTCTCGGTCATGCTGCGGAACGCGGAGCGCAATACCTCGCGATAAAGGCCGTCCTTGCCGTCGAAATGGTAATTGATCGCGGCCTGGTTGACCCGCGCCTTGGCGACGATGGCGCGGACGCTGGTGCCGTCATAGCCGCGCTCGGCGAACAGGCGTTCGGCGGCCTTCATAATGCGGTCGCGGGTGACTTCGGAAGGTCGCGTCATGACTTGTGCGCTATGGCCCGTTTCTTTTTCAAACGCAGGTTTGAATTTTAAATAGACGCTTGGCGCGGCCAAAGCAACGGCCGTTTGCAGCCGAGCTCCGCCCCGCCCGCACGTTTATGTGATGGAACCGGCGGGCCTTACGGCCCCTTGCGCCGGTGTTATTCTTTCCGCGCCGTGCGCTCTTCGCGCGGGGCGTCAACCGGGGATGTCACATGAACAAGCAAAATCTGCCGTCCGACATTGTCGGACTGTCCAAAGTCATGCCGCCGCTGTCGCGGCGCGGCTTCATGACGAGCACCGCCGCCGCCAACGCGGGTTACACGCTTGCCGCCGGCCCGGTGCGCG
Organism: uncultured Alphaproteobacteria bacterium; assembly: GCA_963761185.1. GTDB lineage: Bacteria > Pseudomonadota > Alphaproteobacteria > Rhizobiales > Xanthobacteraceae > BOG-931. The sequence continues at coordinate 252,986 of CAVXFY010000004.1, read as the reverse complement.
CCGACGCGATCCAGACCGACACGACCGGCCTCACCGCCGGCGAGGCTACGGTCAAAGTGCCCGGCGGCGACATGCCGATCTATTACGCCCGCCCGGCCGGCGTGCAGCACCCGCCGATCATTCTTGTCTGCATGGAGATTTTCGGCCTGCACGAATACATCCGGGACGTCACGCGCCGTCTCGGCCATCTCGGTGCTTTCGCGGTGGCGCCCAATTATTATTTCCGCAGCGGCGTCGATCTCACCAAGATCGACGACTTGCCAAAGCTGTTTCCAATCGTGAATGCCGAGAGCGACAGCCAACTGTTCTCCGACCTCGACGCCACGGCCGCCTGGGCAAAGTCGCAAGGCGGCGACGGCAACCGGCTCGGCATCATGGGCTTCTGCCGCGGCGGCCGTAATGTGTGGCACTACTCGACGCACAATCCCGATTTGAAAGCCGGCGTTGCGTTCTACGGCACGCTGGTCGACAAGAGCGAGCTTGTGCCAAAGAGCTCGATCGAGCTGGCACCGGAGGTCAAAGAGCCGGTGCTCGGGCTCTACGGCGCCGAAGACGCCGGCATCAAGCCCGATCAGGTGGCGGCGATGGAAGCGGCGCTGAAAGCCGCCGGCAAGACGGCGGAATTCCACATCTATCCGGGCGCGCCGCACGGCTTCCACGCCGACTACCGGCCGAGCTACCGCAAGGACGCCGCCGAAGACGGCTGGAAGCGCATGATCGGCTGGTTCAAGAAGTATAACGTCCTCGGCTGAGGACATCATAGCTCACGCAGAGGGCGCGGCCGGAAAGCGCGACGCTTTCCAGCGCCGCGCTTTTGCCGTCGGTAATAGTTCGTCGAAATTTACAGCCGGCGACCAATCCAACTGTCGAGGGAGGAGCCGCGGGGCTCACAGCAAACATGGCTCGCATCGAAGAAGTCAAACGAGAAAATCTCAATGCCCGGCAGCAGCAGCTCTACGACAACATCATGCGTACGCGCCCGCGCGGAAACCTGAGCGGGCCATTCTCGGTCTTGATCCACACGCCCGACATCGCCGAGCCCGCCGACGGCCTCGCCAACTGCTTTCGCGTGTCGCCGAAACTCGACAAGCGCCTGATCGAATTGATCGTGCTGTTGATGTGCCGCAACGCCACGGTGAAATATGCCTGGTCAGTACACGAGCCGGTCGCCCGCACCGCGGGGCTTGCCGACGCAACGATCGACGCCATCCGCGCTCGCCGGCGGCCGAATTTCACGCGCGACGACGAAGCGCTGATCTACGACGTCGTCACCGAATTGCAGGCGACTAAGACGTTGAGCGCAGCGACGTTCGACCGCGCCAAATCGGTTCTCGGCCGCGACGGTCTGATCGAAGCGGTGAGCTGCGTCGGCTTCTACGCGCTGATCGGGCTGGTGCTCAACGTCTTCGACATTCCGCCGCAGCCGGGCGGGCCGGTGCTGACCTGAGAACTGCAAACATTCTCAATCGATCATGCCGGCGATATAGAAACCGACGCCCAAGAGCAGCAAGACATATTGCGGCAGCAGCACCGATTTCAGCCGCAGCGAGCGGCGGCCGAACAGCGAATAGCGCGCCTCGGCCTCGAAATTGGATTGGCCCGGCCGCCGCGCCTCTTGCACCAGCGGAATGAGCGCGAGCGAAGCGACGCCATAGGCGACCGACAGCGTTAGGCAGAGCATCGCGCCGACGCGGGGGATTTCATTGGAAAAATCCACGCCCGACGCCACCCAGGCGAGCAGCGCGATCGTCACGACGAGCATGAAGATGCAGCCCTGATGGACGAATTCCAGCGCCTTGGTGTGCACGTCCGGCGGTACTCCATTCATGCGCGATTTCCTCGATCTTCGCTAAAACGGAACGGCGCCGCGCGAGCGCGGCGCGGCAAGGCAACACCGCTGCCCGCTACAGCGCGGCGGCGTGAGCTATGGCGGCGGTCTTGGTGCGGATCTTGGTGGGGCCAGTCTGCGCTCGAGATTTTGTGGCGATTTGCGGCTGCGCCTGCTCGAGCACGGCCGCGCCGCGCAGCGTCAAGCTCACCGAACGGTTCGCGTTGCTCTCGAGCCGGACGAGACCCTCGATGATCGCGTCCTCCCAGACCGAAAGCCGCGGACAGGTGCTGCGCCACGCCTCCATTGTCTGCGCGTAATTGCGCGGCCGGTCGGCCACCCAGGCGAGGAACTGGATCATGATCAGGCTCGGCTTTTCCGACATCATGGCCTCCATGGTGGCCCGCGCGGCAGCGCGTTGAATCACGGCAGTATAGGCGCGAACGCACCGGGATGCAGCAGTCACCGTTAAAAGACATTGTGCATTGCCGCGAAAGGTGGGATCAATTCCGTGACTGCAAAGCGGAGATTTTCATGGCCACTCTCATCAGCGTTTTAATCACCTTTGTCGTCGTCATTCTCATCCTCTATCTCGTCGACAGGCTGCCCCTCGACGGCCGCGCCAAGCAGATCGTGCGCGTGATCGTGATCATTATCGGCGTCTTGTCGTTGCTCAAATATCTGACTCTTTTCTAAAGCATCGGTCTCGCCGCTTTGCGCCGCATCGAAGGCTATGTCATCGTTTCGGCCGACGGCATGCTTGCCGATGCCAAAGGCCAGATGCCGGCATCGATCAAGAACGATGCCGATCAACATTTTTTCCAAAGCAGCCTCGACCGGGCCGCCGCAATCGTTCACGGTCGGCACTCGCATGAAGGCGGCCCGCGCGCGGGAGCGCGCAAGCGGCTGGTGCTGACGCGCCAAGTCGCGGCCCTTGCTCCCGACACGACCTATCCGAATGCGCTCCAGTGGAATCCGCTCGGCGCCTCGCTCGAAGAGGCCTTGCGGGAGCTCGGCGCCGGCGACGGAACGGTCGCCATCATCGGAGGCCCCGAAGTGTTCAGCATGTTCCTTCAGCGCTACGACAGCTTTCATCTGTCCCGCGCCGCGCATGCGCGGATCCCCGGCGGCCTGCCGCCCTTCACCGAAGTCGGGCCGAACGCGACGCCGGAGGACGTGCTGGCGCGTCACGGCCTCAAACCGGGCCCGCGGCGCGATCTCGACCCCGCGGCCGGTGTAACGCTGACGACTTGGACTCGATAGTTTTGGGCTCGGTAGTTTTGGACCCGGCAGCTTTGAACGCGCCCCGAAATTATTTTGGAATTTGCACCAGCTCTTTGATCTGATCCGGCGTCAGCGGCGCCGACAGGAATTTCTGCGCCACGGCGTCCGCCATCATACCGTTCATATCCTTGATCTCGTCGGTTTGCAGCGCTTCCTTGGGGACGAGCTTGATGACCCGCTGCACGATATTGGCGGGCAAGCCGGAATATTCGCCGTAGATTTTCAGGGCGTCGGGGCTGGAATACATCCAGTCGACCGTTTCACGATAGGCCTGCATGAAACGGACGATCGCATCATGCTTGCTGGCCAAGGTCTGCGCGCCGATCAGATTGACGCGCACCACGCGCGTGCGCAGCGCCTCGACATCGGCGCCGGTCGCGACGATGCGCGTCTTGCCGGCCTCGACTAGATCGAGTCCGAAGGGCGCCGCGCCGAAGCCGATATCCACTTGCCCGGTCATGGTCTGGGTGATGGTTGCCGCGATATTGCCGGTCGCCTGCGGCTTGGCTGTGAGGTGATATTGCGCGATCAACGCCAGCACGGCAGCATTGCTGGATGACCCGACCGCGGAAAACGAAATCGTCTTGCCGTTGAAATCCGCGATCGTCTTGATCGGGGAATCGGCTGGAACATACCAATAGAGGTCGGGCGCCCCGGTCATTTCACTCGACAGAATGCGGATCGGCGCGCCCTTGGCGAAAGTGCCGACCGCGGCCGATACGCCCGAGGCGACGGCGATGTCGATGCTGCCGCCGATGACGGCTTGGATCGATTCCGGTCCGGCCGAGGTGTAGAGGATGTCGAGATCGAGTCCGTGCTTCTTGAAAATGCCGTCGCGCTGGCCGAGCTCGACGAGGCCTGCATCCCAGGCTCCCTTTTGCGGCACGGCGACCTTGAGCGTGTCGTCGGCCAAGGCGATGCGGCCGGTCGCGACGAGCGACAAAACACCGAGAGCGAGAATGACGAGACGGCGCATATTTTTCCTCCACACGTTTCCCGAACTGTAAGCGTTTCCGAAAGCTGTCTGTTATAATATTGGCATGACTTTACGCTCCACCCCCGGCAGCGCAAGCCAAAGTGCAAGGCACGTCGTCGCGCTCGATTACGAAATCGCGCAGGAACAGGCGTCGGCGCTCGGCCGATTGGGCCGGGCACTCGAGGCGGCGCTGGCCACGCTCGCCGAATTCGATCGTGTGGCTGCATACGACCGCGGGCAAGGCCAAGCCGCGGGCCAAGCGTTGGGCCAAGCCTTGGGCCAAGCCTTGGGCCAAGCCTTGGGCCAGACCACGGACCAGCCGGACGGGCCTTCCGATCGTCGTCGGGCGCGCGCCAAGCTTGTTCAGGACGCGAGCCACGCGCTGTGGTGCTTCATGGTGCAATGCGAATCCTGCGGGTTACGCGACCCGAGGCCGGTGATTCGCGACTACCGGGTGCCCGCGGAAGTGCAAAACCGGATGGGTATATTCACCGGGCCCAATTCCGCCGGTCCGACGACCCGGCGGCGTCCGGCGCCGTAGACGCCCTCGCCAGCCACTTTATCGCCGCGTTAACCTGTTGGGCGGCGGCCGGATGCCGCCCGGAATGGCCGCGGCAAGGCTTTATTCACCGTTTCCCCTGCATTGTTCTTGTTGATTCAACGGCGTTGCGGCGTCCGGAGTTGTCATGCGTACCCTGCCCCTGCTCGACGAGCTCGAAGCCGCGCTGACGTCGGGCAACGTCCCCCGCCGCATCGATATTCTTTCGCGGGTCACCGATCTTTTCGTCAACAACGCCGAGAACTATTCCGAAGAGCAGATCGGCGTGTTCGACGACGTCATGGCGCGGCTGGTCAACGCCATCGAAACCAAGGCTCGCGCCAAATTGGCGCAGCGGCTGGCGCCGATCGCCAATGCGCCGTCGAACGTCATCCACATGCTGGCCTTCGACGACGATATCGAAGTCGCGGGTTCGGTACTGAGCCTGTCCGAGCGGCTCGACGAGCGCGACCTCCTGATCAGCGCCGGCACCAAGAGCCAGAAGCACCTCCTGGCGATCTCGCAGCGCCGGACGCTGAGCGAAGCGGTGACCAACGTGCTCGTCGAGCGCGGCGATTGCGACGTCGTCCATGCGGTGGTGAAGAATACCGGCGCGCGCTTTTCCGATGCCGGCTTCCGCATGCTGGTCAATCGCTCCGCCGACGACGATGCGCTCGCAACCGAAGTGGGACTGCGCCACGATATTCCGCGGGCGCATTTCCTCGTGCTGCTCGAGAAGGCCTCGGCCGAGGTGCGGGCGCGGCTGTCGACGGAGCACCCGCAGGCCAAAACGGAGATCGAAGGCGTCGTCGCGGAAGTCGCCAGCAGCATCCGCGAAGAGACCCGCAATTCGTCACCGGATTTCGCCGCCGCCCAGGACGCCGTCGAGCGGCAAAACCGCATCCGCCGGATCGGCGAAGCCGAGGTCTATCAATACGCGCGCGACCGCAAATTCGAAGAAACCGCGATCGCGCTGTCGATCATGTGCGACACGCCGATCGACGTGGTCGAGCGCGCGCTGCTCGATCCCGGCGCCGAGATCATCCTCATCCTCGCCAAGGTCGCCGACCTGTCGCCATCGACGACCAAGGCCATTCTGCTGCTGCGCGCCGCCGATCGCGGCATGTCGGCCAAGGACCTCGACCAGGCACTGACGAGTTTCAACAAATTGCAGCCCGACACCGCGCGCCGGGTGCTCAGTTTCTTCCGCGCCCGCGTCAAAAAGCCGATGGCGCAGCCGGCCGTGCCGGCCACCATGACCGGCTGACGATGACCGGCTGACGATGACCGACTAAACGATGACCAGCTAAACCGCGGCTGGCTAAATTCGGAAAATCCGTCGTTGACGGCTCAGTACGAGCAATAGCCCGGCGCGACGCCAAGCCACGAACCGTTCGGATAGCGGTAATAGCAGCCGCCGCGCCACCAATAATAGCCGCCGGCACGCCGCTGCGCTTCCGAGGCGATCACCGCGCCGGTCGTAGCGCCGATCACGGCGCCCGCCACCGCGCCACCGGCGCCGCGGCCGACCGCGCCGCCAATGATCCCGCCGAGCGCCCCACCGACAATCGCGCCGCCGATCGGGTCCTGCGCCGCGGCTTGCTGCGCCGGCATCAAAGCCGCGAGCGTCAAAAACACACCAGCTCCCAACATGCGCTTCATGCTCGTTCTCCCTCTCTCTGCGTCGCGCGCCGAACCTGCATGCCGGCGCGGGCGAATCGCAAATCTTTTGCCCCCTATTCCTGACAATATCTAGACCAAGCGCGGGCAAGAATATCAATGATCGGCTCTTGCGGCCCGCCCTGCTGCGGTATCCCCGCAGCGATTCAGGCGGCCAGATTTGGCATCAGTTTGAGCGCCGTACCGGAATTGATCGAGGCGCGATCGGCGGCGCTGAATTTGTAAGCTGCGAAACCGTCCGAAGCTTCAATCCCTTCGCGAAACGGAAAATCCGAACCGAACATCAATTGCGAGACCGGAACGAGGTCGAGCAGCGCCGCGAATTGTCCGGGCAAATTGCCCTGCGCGATCTCGTAAAAATATTTCTGCACGATCGGCACCGGTCCATCGGGCATCCGCGGGTCCTTCTTCACCGCCTGCTCGCGGATCAAGCGGCCGATCAGAAACGGCAGCGTGCCGCCACTATGCGACCAGATGAAACGGATGTCCGGGCAGCGAAACGCCGTACCGCCGGCGCCGAAGATCAGGCTTGCGATCGTGCGCGTCGTGTCGGTGGCGAATTCGATGGTGCCGGTCGACACGCCCTTGATCAGGCCGGTGCAGCAGACGGGCGTGGTCGGATGCGTATAGACCACGGCCTTGCGGCGATTGAGCTCCTTGAACACCGGCACGAAGGCGGGATCGCCGAGATATTTGTCGCCATAGCTGGTGAACAGACCGATGCCGTCGGCCTTGAGCACATCCAGCGCATATTCGATTTCGCGCAGGCTTCCTTCGGTGTCGGGCAGCGGAATGGCGGCGAACAGGCCGAACTTGCCGGGATAGTCTTTACGCAGTTGCGCTCCGTAATCATTGCACTGGCGCGACAGCGATCGCGCCTCTTCGACGTCGCCGAACCAAATGCCGGGCTGCATCAGTGACAGCACGGCGGTGGTGGCGCCCGACTTTTCCATGTCGGCGAGCGACAGTTGCGGGCTCCACGGCGGCGGCGGCGCGCCGGCGCGGTTTTTCGCCATCGCCGCCGCCTGAACCGGCGGCAGATAGTGGTGATGAACGTCGATCCGTAGTTTCGGCGCGGCCGGTTGCGCCATCGCCGGAAGTACATTGCCCGGAAGCACATTGGCTGCGCTCAGCCCGAGCGCTGCGATGCCGCCGGCGAGGAAGTTGCGGCGCGCCGGACTTGCCGGCGGCTCGACGATATGACAACAGGCGCAGGCGGGAAAAGAGCGCCGCCGCGCCGACGGCCGCGAAGCGTCTTGCGAACGCGCGAAAGCGGACATTTCCAACCCCATTTGCATTATTGTGTGTCGCCTGCCGCGACATTAGCCGCCATCCGCTATTCGGCAAGGGGCCGTCGGCAAAGACTCGCAATCGCGCAAAAATCGATTCTGGCGGGAGCCAGCGCCGCGTCTTCTCACCTCCACGCGTTTCCGCGTCGAGGAATAACGATCGTGACAGAACGTTAAAGGTTTTCTCGCAGAATCTACTTGACTATATATGGCTTGTATTTATGTGGGGATTTAGCCGCTATTGGTCGGTTCGCGTGGACTGATCGGGCGGCTTTCGCTTTCCGTGGCGCCGGTTTGCCGGCATCTCGGGTTCTCACATCTGGTTGGGGAGGACGGCATGAGCCAGAACGCCCTCTTGCGATCGGTGAAGGGCTTGGGGATCCCAGGTACCGCCCGAAAGGAAGACAGGAAGGCCAAATTGAAAGTGGCGTCTCCCTTGCTGGAGGATGATCGCCAGAGCTCTCGGATTTCCGGTCTTCAAAGCCAAAACATTGCCGACGATTTGCAGGCCAAAGATCCGACGAAGGATCATTTCGCCGTGCGCAACGGCGTGCGTTGCGCCGGCGTGCATCTGATCATCGATCTGCACGGCGCCAAGCGGCTCAACGACATCGAGCATATCGAGGCGACGTTGCGGCGCTGCGTCGAAGCCGCGAGCGCCACGCTCCTGCACATTCACCTCCATCACTTCCAGCCGAGCGGCGTCTCGGGCGTTGCGGTGCTGGCGGAAAGCCACATCTCGATCCACACTTGGCCCGAACAGGGTTACGCCGCGCTCGACGTGTTCATGTGCGGTTCGGCCGATCCGGACAAGTGCATCCCGGTGCTGCGCGAGGCCTTTTCGGCGAAGCGTGTCGGCGTCAACGAGCTGCTTCGCGGCCAAAGAGCCTGATCGGCCCGGCGAACGCGATGAAAGCGGCCGGGCTGGACCCGGCCGTTTTGTTATGGGGAGGCCACATTGGCAAAAGAACTGCCGAAGAAGCGCTGGATCGCCGAAACGCTGTTCGACGCACTCGGCTTCCGCATGACCTACCAGGTCGACAAGGTGCTCTATGAATTGCAGACCGGGCATCAGCACCTCGTCCTGTTCGAGCAGCCGTTCTTCGGCAAGATGCTGATGCTCGACGGCGCCACCCAAATCTCCAAGAAAGACGAATTCATCTATCAGGAAATGATGTCGCACGTGCCGCTATTCGCGCACGGTCACGCGCGCGACGTGCTCATCATCGGCGGCGGCGATTGCGGCATCGCCGAGGAAGTGCTCAAGCACAAATCGGTCAAGCACCTCACCCAGGTCGAGATCGATCCTAAAGTAGTCGAGTTCGCCAAGGAGCATTTTCCCGAATTCACCAGGCCGGTTTTCGCCGATAAACGCTTCGAATCCGTCATCGATGACGGCGCAAAATATGTCGCCAAAACCGCGCGCCGGTTCGACGCCATTATCGTGGACTCCACCGACCCGCAGGGACCGGGCAAAGTCCTGTTCGGCGAAAAGTTCTATGCCAACTGCCGGCGCTGCCTGACCAAAGGCGGCGTCCTGGTGACGCAAAACGGCGTGCCGTTCCTTCAAGCGCGTGAATTGACGTCATCTATCGCGAAATTCCGAAAACTGTTCGCCGATGCGAGCTGCTACGTGGCCGCGATCCCGATCTATATCGGCGGCCACATGACGATGGGATTTGCCAGCGACAATAAAAGGCTGCGGCAACATCCAGCAAAAACCATTGCCCGACGCTATCGCAAGGCCGGCGGCTTCAAGACGATGTATTGGACGCCCGAGGTCCATGTCGCCGCCTTCGCGCAGCCGCGCTTTATTGCGGACGCGGTGGCCAAAGCCGGAAAACGCGCAAAATCGTGAATGGCGACTGTCACAAGCCGTCTCTAGGATATGGCCGCGCAACGCGGCGAGGCAAAATCGCGAGGCAGATGGCGAGGCATGTCATGAGCTTCTTCCCAGCCAAGGACCCGACTTTCGGCGATGCCGGCTCGAGCGACGCCATCGCGCAAGTGATCGTGCCGCGCACGGTCGATCTCGGCGGCTTTCAGGTCCATCGCGTGCTGCCCTCGGCGCGCGCCCGCATGGTCGGGCCTTTCATCTTTTTCGACCATATGGGGCCGGCGGTGTTTCGCGCCGGCGACGGCGTCGACGTGCGGCCGCATCCGCATATCGGGCTGTCGACCGTCACTTATCTGTTCGACGGCGAGATCGTACATCGCGACAGTCTCGGCTCGGCGTTGCCGATCCGGCCCGGCGCGGTCAATCTGATGACTGCCGGCCGCGGCATCGTGCATTCCGAGCGCACCGCCGCCGATCATCGCGACGGCGGCGAGCCGCTGCACGGCCTGCAATTATGGGTCGCGCTGCCGGCGAAGGACGAAGAGATAGCACCGGCCTTCGCCCACACCGCAGCCGCCGATATTCCCGAACTGCGCGACAACGGCCTGACGCTGCGCGTCATTGCCGGCGCGATGCATGGGCTCGCCTCTCCGGTCGCAACGACATGGGAGACCATTTTTGCCGAAGCGCATCTCAAAACCGGCACAGTTTTGCCGATCGGCCCCGAGCACGAAGAGCGCGCGGTCTATGTCGTCGCGGGCGAGATCGAGATCGGCGGCGACCGTCACGGGGCGGAGCGGCTTCTGGTGCTCAAGCCCGGCGATCGCATCGACGTGAAGGCGGTCGGCGACGCTCACGTCATCTTGGTTGGCGGCGCGCCGATGGACGGGCCGCGTCACATCTGGTGGAATTTCGTGTCGTCGCGCAAAGACCGCATCGAAGCCGCCAAGGCCGACTGGAAAGCCGGCCGCTTCGATATCGTGCCGACGGACAACAAAGAGTTCATTCCGCTGCCGGAGTAGACGTCAGCCGCTCCCTGAGGGACAGGCGACGGCTCGAAGCTGCTCGCTTGCGGCGGCGGAATCGGACCGTAAAGCGGCTGAAACACAAGAATTGCATATGCGGCGAGTCCAAGGATCAGAAGCACGCCAAGAAGAAAAACAGATCTGACAAATCCGCGCATTCTTGTAGACCCGACGGCATGCTCACCGCCGCGCTCTGCGCGCAGCACCGATAATACTCCAACGGCCGTCGCTGCATGAAGTTCCACAGGGCCTCGCACCACTATAAGCTGACGGGTACTGCAGCTCGGAAACGGACCCAAGAAGGAAAGCCGCAATGCTCGCCCATTCTCGCCGTTATTTCTTGTCGATCGCCGCGGTCTGCGCGGTGCTGATCGCGAACACGGCGCCGGCGCGTGCCGAATCCGACCTCGCCCGAGCCTACCGCATCATCGCCGGCAAGGAATTCGTCGACCTCACCCACGCGTTCGGGCCGGAGACGCCGGTCTGGGCCGGATTCGGCCAAGCCAAATTCTCGCCGGCCGCCGACCCGAAAACCGGCGAGGCTTACACGATCCCGAAGGACGAATTCCGCGCCACCTATTATCAAATGGTCGGGCAATACGGCACGCATGTCGATCCGCCGGCGCATTTCGACGAGAACGGCATCACCATGGATCAGATTCCGCTAAACAAGATGATCTTGCGGCTGGTCGTGCTCGACGACACGCCCTATCTCGCCAAGGATCCGAACCACGCTTTCTCGGTGGCCGATCTGAAAGCCTGGGAACGCGAGCATGGCCGGGTGCCGAAGGGCGCTTTCGCCGCGCTGCGCACCGACATGTACAAGGACTGGGACAGCAATCCCGAACGCTTCAAGCGCCAGCCGTTCCCCGCCTGGTCGTTCGAGACGATCAAATACCTCTATGAGCGGCGCGGCGTTACCGCGACCGGCCATGAATCGATGGATACCGACGTCACCGACAAGATGGATTCGGAAACCTACATCCTGCAGCACGGCCATTATCAGATTGAAGTCATGGCCAATCTCGACAAGGTGCCCGCAACGGGCGCCCTCATCGTCGTCACTTGGCCGAAAGTCGAAAAAGGCCTCGGCTTTCCGGCCCGCGCTTTCGCGGTTTTGCCGTGAACGGAGCGCCGTTCTTGCGCGACTTATGTGTCGGGCGGGATATCAGCCGGGAATGAAAAATGATTAACGTGAAGTACGGCAAAAACCGCACGGCAATCGCTGCGGCAGCGCTTGTTTTGGCGTGGCAAGCTTTTGCGTGGCAGGCGCGCGCGGATGAACCCGATCACGCGCTCAAGACCAAGAATGTCGAGATCACGGTCACAGTCGACAAAGCGCTGAAGTCGTATCCCGATCTTGCCGCCAATTGCTTGGCCGAGGGCAAAGCCTGGGCCGAAAAGATGAGCGCTGGCGCCGATAAAGGCCGCCATGACGACCCCGGTGCGTTCCGCGACGGCATGAAGTGGAGCTACGACCGCGACTATTCGATGCGCTCGGCGGTTGGCTATTACGTCAGCATCGTTCGTAGCGACGACACATTCGAAGGCGGTGCGCATCCCAACCACTTGATAGACACCATCCTATGGGACGCCGGTGCGCAGAAGCGCATCAGCGTCCGCTCGTTGTTCACCGAAACGGCGGACAACGGCCGGACGATGAACGCACTGGCCCAACAGGCCCGACTTGCGGTTGCGCGCGTCAAGATTGCCAACGATATTCCCGCCGGAGACGCCGACAAGCTCCAGCCCAACATCACGCCTGAAGACTATCTGAAGAAAGACACGTTCATTGCGGACGGCATCAAGCCGGCGCTATTCGGGATCGGACCGGTGACGCTCGCGCCATCCGCCGATCCCGACAAGAGTTCGGGCCTGACGTTTCACTACTCCCCCTACGCAGTCGGACCCTATGTCGAAGGTGCCTATACCGCGTTCGTGCCTTGGACGGCGTTCCGGCAATATCTCTCGCACCAGGGCGAGATGATCTTTGGCGGAACGCGGCCCAAGAGCGACGCCGACAAATGGTAGTCAAGCGGCGTGACGCTGCGCCTTGGTCCAGGCCTCAATCTCGCGCTCGGCTTCGGCCTTGGCAAAGCCGTAGCGCGCGCGCAGGCGGCCGACGAGCTCGGTACGGCGGCCGCCGATGCGCGTGATGTCCTCATCGGTGAGCTTGACCCAATTGTTGCGCACTTTCCCCTTGAACTGCATCCAATTGACTTCGATCTGGTCCCAGTTCATCGATTATCTCCTGTTCGAGGACGCAACGACGCGCACTTTGCGCCGTTCATGAACTTGCTGATGACAGCCGCCCGATGCGGCTTCAATTCGGCGATATCGGGGTCATTCGGCGATGAATTTTGGTCCGGATCGGGCGGTTTCGCTTTGTCAATGCAGTATCCCAAATCGAACGGCCTGCGTGGCGCTTTCCGCGCACGGCGTTAAAGAACATCGAATTGAATAGATGAACTCGAAGCGCAAGAGCCATGCGCATCGGCCATGCTCGCGGAACATCATGACATCGCCCGCCCAATTTCCTGACATCGAACGCCTCGCGCGCGATATCCGCTCAGGCGGCCGCACCGTGCTGTCGCGCGCTATCACGCTGATCGAAAGCAAGCGCGCCGATCACCGCCGCACGGCAGCGGCGCTGACCCAGGAGCTCTTGAAGGACACCGGGAAAGCAGTACGGGTCGGCATTACCGGCGCGCCGGGCGTCGGCAAATCGACCATGATCGAAACGCTCGGCAGCATGCTGACGGGGCAAGGCCACAAGGTCGCGGTACTGGCGGTCGACCCGTCGTCGCGGCGGACCGGCGGCTCGATCCTCGCCGACAAGACGCGGATGGCGAAGCTTGCCAACGACGAGAGGGCCTTTATCCGTCCCTCGCCGTCCTCGGGCACGCTTGGCGGGGTCGCGGCGAGAACGCGCGAGACCATGCTGTTGTGCGAGGCTGCCGGCTACGATGTGGTGCTGGTCGAGACCGTCGGCGTCGGGCAGTCGGAGATTGCGGTTTCCGACATGACCGACTTCTTCCTGGTGCTGGCGCTGCCGGGTGCCGGCGATGAATTGCAGGCGCTGAAAAAAGGCGTCGTCGAATTGGCCGACATGATCGCGGTGAACAAAGCCGACGGCGACAACCTCGCCCGCGCCAAGCTTGCTGCGGCAGAATACGGCGCGGCGCTGCATATTCTGTCGCCGCGCTCGCCGAACTGGTCGCCGCCGGTCGTCACCTGTTCGGCGCTCAAGAGCGACGGCGTTGCGGCACTGTGGGCGCATATCCTCGATCACCGGCAAAAACTCACCGCCTCGGGCGAGCTTGCGGCACAGCGCGGCGAGCAGCAGGTCAAATGGATGTGGAGCATGCTCGAAGAGCGGTTGTTCGAGCCGCTGCGATCCGACCGCGCGCTGAAAGCGGCCTTGCCGCGCATCGAAGCCGAGGTCGCCGCCGGGCGGCTGGCGCCGGCCAGCGCCGTCGAAGTGATCGCCGAGATGCTTGCGAGATAACGATGCGCGTCCTGGTCACCGGATTTGGCCCGTTCCCCGGCGCGCCGTTCAATCCGAGCGCGCTTCTGGTCAAGGCGCTTGCTCACAGGCGGCGGCCGGCTTTAGCGCGCATCGAACTTACCACGCATGTATTCGCGACCAGCTATGCGGCGGTCGATCGCGATCTGCCGAAACTATTAGCCGCAAAACCGGACGTGGTTTTGCTGTTCGGTCTCGCCGGCCGGCGGCGTCACCTTTGCATCGAGACGCGCGCGCGCAACGCCGTGACGCTTCTGTTTCCCGATGCGGATCGAAATAAGCCACAACAGTGGCTGATCGCAGCGGGCGGCCCCCCTGCGCGCAAAGGCAATGCGCCTTTCGCTCGCCTGCTCGGTGCGGCGCGAGGCCTCTTTCCATCCCGCCTGTCTCGCGATGCCGGACGTTATCTGTGCAACTACGTCTATTGGCAGGCCTTGGAGCGCGCACATAGCGGCCGGCCGCTGGTTCAGTTCGTCCACATTCCGCCGGTCAGAGTCGGGCCGAGCCGACCGCGAAAGCATCGCCGTCAGTCGCTCGCGCAACTGGTTCGCGCCGCCGAGGCGGTTCTCGTCGCGTCAATAGCCGCAAGCCGCCGCTAGGTATCGCGGCGTAGCGCCGGCTCCGTGACCCTCACCGCGCCAACCTCAAATCCATTCCAGTTGCGCAACACCGGCTGCACGAGAGGCGCAAGCGCCGTGCGCTCGGCATCGCCCATCGGCAGACAGCGCGCGATCACTGCCGCCATGATCGCCTGCGCGGCGCGGCCGGCGCCGTCATCGCATTTGATGGCGATGCCGAGGCCCTGCTCCGGCAGCGCGCCGCAATAGACGCCTTCGGCACCGGTTTTCACAAAGACGCGCGTGCCGAAAATCTGCATGATCTCGGTGCAGAAGCGGCCGGTGCCGGCGACATGCCACGGCTTTTGCGCGCAGGCCTGACGCAATCGCGCCGCCGCAGCGGCGCGGGCGGGTGCAAGACCCTGCCCGCTGCCGAATTTGGCAAAGCCGCGCGCAAGATGATCGAGCGGGATCGCCCAGGTCGGCACCGAGCAGCCGTCGATCGCACGGCGTTCGTCCGGCAGAACTGCACCGGTGAAATCCTCGATCACGGCGCGGACCTCGCGCTGGACCGGATGCTCCGGCCACCAATAGTCGGCGTGATCGGCGCCCATCGCGCAGGCGAGACAGAGAAAGCCCGCATGTTTGCCGGAGCAATTGTTGTGCAGCGTCGAGGCGGTTCCGACTTTCGCCAGCGCATAAGCCGCCGGCTGCGACATCGGCCAATGGGCGCCGCAGCGCAGCGCCGATGCATCGAGACCGGCCGCTGCCAGCATGCGTTCCACACCGGCGACATGCGCCGGCTCGCCGCTATGCGAGGCGCAGGCGAGCGCCAGTTCCTCGTCGCCGAAACCGTAGCGATCGGCTGCGCCCTGCTCGACCAGCGGCAATGCCTGGAATGCCTTGATCGCCGAACGCGGAAAGACCGGCGTCGTCACGTCGCCGATGGCGAGCGCCGGTTTTCCGTTAGCGCCGGCAACCGCGACGGCGCCGCGGTGGCGGCTCTCCACCAGCGGTCCGCGCGTCACTTCGACGAGAATTGGATTACTCATGCCTGCCATTGGCGAATCCGGCCGCCCGCAGCAACACCGGCGGTGATTTAAGCAGTGGCGGCGACGTCGGGCGGCTCGACCGGTGCGCGCAGATGCGGCTCGATATCCTGCAACCCATCAAGCTGCTGCTCGATTTGGCCGATGACATGCCGCGAGAATGGGCCGAGATGGAGATAGCAAGCGGTGAGCAGGACAATAATCCGGGCCCATTGCGGATTTTTCGTCGCGCATTCGATGATCGTTCGCCTGAACATGTCCTGCGCGCCCGGCAGCCTGGACACGACGCGATGGACAACTTCCAGCCCGCCGAGCTTGCTTCTTGAATCGTTGGCGCGTTTCTGCCGATTGGGGTTCGAGGCGCCGAGCAGACGCGACAGGCGTTGCAGACGGCCCGCATAGGCAACCGGTTCGAAGACTCGTTCCAGAACTTGTTTGTAGTCGGACAGGATATCATGCCGCGGCCGCAATGTGTCGAAGTTCAAGCCTTGCGTGCACTGATCCATGCCGGCGGCGGGATCCAATAACAAATCCGGATGCAAACGGCCTTCCTTGGCGAGCCGGCGCGTGAGTTGGGTGTTCGGCAATGCGTAAAGCAAGCCAACCATGGCGACCGGAATAGCGGCTTCCTCGATCAGTTCGACGATGCCGTCGGCAACCGATCCTTGCTCACTGTCGAAACCGATGATGAAACCCGCGGTGACGTAGAGGCCGGCGGCGTAAATCGTATGGATGCTCTCGGCAATGTTGCGCCGCGTGTTCTGTTTTTTCCGCATCGCCACCAGCGTGGCGGTGTCCGGGCTCTCGATGCCCATGAATACGCCGATGAAATTGGCCGCGTTCAACAGCCTTAAGAGATCCGCATCGTCAGCGAGGTTGAGGGAGGCCTCGGTGGTGAACTCGAACGCATAGTCGTGCTCGTCGAGCCAGGTCTTGAGTTGCGGCAGGAATTCCTTGACCGCCTTCTTGTTGCCGATGAGGTTGTCGTCGACGAAGTCGACATGGCCGCGGTAGCCGAGATCGTAAAGCGTCTGCAGCTCCCGCAGCATTTGCGGGATGGTCTTGGCGCGCGGGACGCGGCCATAGAGTTCGATAATGTCGCAGAACTCGCAGGTAAACGGACAACCGCGCGAGAATTGCACGCCGATGTAAAGATAATGCTCGACCTTCAAGAGGTCGAAGCGCGGCACCGGGCTCTTGGTGACGTCGATCGTGAACTTCTCGGCTTCGAAGACACCCTCGGTCGCGCCGGCTTCCCAGGCGGCGATGAACTTGTCGATGATGCCCTCGGCTTCACCGAGCACCTGGAAATTCGCCTTGCTGTAAAGCTCGGGAACCGACGTCACGCCCGGCCCGCCGACGACCACCGGCTTGCCGCGAGCCCGGCACAGATCGATGATTTCGATAGTGTCGAAATATTGCGGCAGCATGCCGCCGGTCATGACCAAGTCGGCCCATTCGAGATCGCTCTCGACCAGAGTCTCGGCGTTGCGGTCGATGAGCCGGATGGTCCATTCGAGCGGCAACAGCGCCGCGACCGTGATCAGGCCGAGCGGCGCCGTCGGGTATTTGGCGCCAAAGAGCTCACAGGCCGCCCCAAAGTTCCAAAATGTCCCCGCCCCGAAACGCGGGTAAATCATGAGGACATTACACGAACGCGGTGACGGCATGAGTCCCCAAAGAGTAACAATGCATGGCCCGATAAAGGCCATGCCTATTGCGACTTCTGATACTAGGCAGTGTCCCGCCGGATCCCCTGTGTCCCGGTGGCGGTCGATCTTAAGTTAGTCCTACCAGTCTTCAGCACCGTAGGATAGGGGCCGCGGCTTGACCGGACGGCGGCAGTTTCCTCAATCTGCCGACATGCAACCCGCCATGCGCCGGCTCACCATTATCGTCCCCGTGCTCGATGAGGCGGCGATCATCACCGGCGCCTTGCAGGCGCTTGCCCCGTTGCGCGCCCGCGGCGCCGAGGTCATCGTCGTCGATGGCGGATCGGGCGACGGCACGCCGGCTCTCGCCGCGCCGCTGGCCGACCGGGTCATCGCCACGTCGCGCGGCCGCGGCGCGCCGATGAATGCCGGCGCGGCGCTCGGCTCGGGCGACGCCCTGTTGTTCCTGCACGCCGACACGACGCTGCCGAACCATGCCGATAAGCTGATCGCCGCGGCCCTTGCGGAGCGCGCCTGGGGCCGTTTCGATCTGCGCATTGCCGGGCGGCATCCGCTTCTCGCCGTCGTCGCCCAGATGATCAATTGGCGCTCGCGATTGAGCGGCATCGCCTCAGGCGATCAGGCGATCTTCGTCAGCCGCGAGGCGTTCGCGGCGGTCGGCGGCTTTCCCGATCTGCCGCTGATGGAAGACATCGCAATCTCACAACGGCTCAAGCGGATCTGTCGGCCCTATTGCGTCGGCACGCCGGCCGTCACGTCGGGCCGTCGTTGGGACTATCACGGCGTCTTCCGCACGATCTTTCTGATGTGGCGGCTGCGCGTCGCCTATTATCTTGGCGTCGCGCCCGCCCGCCTCGCCTTGCGATATCGGCCGGTGCGGCCGTCACCCGCGCAGAGCGGCGCCGGCCCATAGCGGCGGTGCCGAACGCGCATATTGCTTCGGCCGGGCCACTTCGGCGCCGAGTGTTTGCGCGGCATGCCAGCCCCAATGCGGATCGTCGAGGAATCCGCGCGCCAGCGCCACCATGTCGGCCTTGCCTTCGGCGATGACGGCCTCGGCCTGTTTCGCGCTCACGATCATGCCGACGGTGCGCACCGCGATGCCGGTTTCCTTGCGCACACGCTCTGCCACAGGAACGTTGAAGCCGGGATCGTTTGGCCACCGGCTCTCGGTCGTGATGTTGCCGGAGGAAATGTCGACGTAATCGAGCCCCGCCTGTTTCAGCGCCATGGCGAGTTCGACGGCATCGTCGCCGGTCAGGCCGCCGTCCAGCCAATCGGTGCCGGTAATGCGGGCGCCGAGCGGAATGCCGCGCGGGATCGCGGCCCGCGTTTCGCGCGCCACCTCGAGCGGAAAGCGCATGCGGCCGGCGAGCGAGCCGCCATATTCGTCATTGCGCTTGTTGGACAGCGGCGAAACAAAACTGTGCAGCAGATAACCGTGCGCCAGATGCAGCTCGATGGCGTCGAAGCCGACCCGCACCGCACGCTGGGCGCCATCGACGAAGGCCTTGCGCACCCGCGCCATGTCTGCCGCGTCCATGGCGCGCGGGGTGTGCCAGCCGGGGCCGAACGGCAGCGCCGAGGGCGCGATCGTCGGCCAGGGATCCTCGTTCGGACCGAGCGCCTTGGCGCCTTCCCAGGGGCGCTGCGACGACGCTTTGCGTCCGGCATGGGCGAGCTGAATGCCGAGTTTCGCCGTGCCGATCCGCTTGCAATGCAGCACGACGCGCCTGAGCGCATCCTCGCAGTCGTCGGAATAAATCCCCATGCAGCCATGGGTGATCCGGCCATGCCGCTCGACATGCGTCGCTTCGAGGATAAGAAGGCCGGCGCCGGAATTGGCCAGCATGCCGAGATGGGTCATGTGCCAGTTATTGGCGACGCCGTCGTCGGCAGTGTACTGGCACATCGGCGCGACGACGATGCGGTTTTCCAAAGTGAGATCGGCAAGCTTGATCGGCGAGAACAAGGCACTCGGCATTGTTTGCTCACATCCGTTGGCGAGTTCAGGAAAATAATCAGGAGCGCGGCGCCAAATAACGCTTGGCGCGCTCGCTCCCGGGCGGGTGGGTTCGGATTGTGGATAACGCGTCGGCAGGCCGGGAGTCCAGCCCGGCCCGAAGCGGCTAATCCGGCCAAGCCGTGGCCGGCAGCCCGTTAGCCCGCGCCGCCAATTGCGGCGGCGCATCGTCGGGGGTCAAGCTCAGCGGCACCAAACGGTTCGGCAGGACGCGGTGGGGCGTGTGGAAGTTGATGAGAAACACCGGGTCTTCCTCATGCGGCGGCAGGCCCGCGAGCGCGGCCCATTGATCGCGCAAGCGCAACACTTTGCGCATTTCGTCCAAAAACTCGGTTTTGGTGTAGTAGTGCCGCCAGCGCCCGGTATTGCACAGGTCGATGAAATTCTCCTGGCGACGCTCAACGACTGCGAGCCATTTGTGCGCGACAGTGTCGTACGGCCCTTGTCCCCGTTCCGACATGATGATGAAGCCAGAAGCGCCCGTGGAATCAGTGTTTGTGCATCATCGGAGATGACGCCCTGATTCGGCAATCAAAATGAATATCGTTCCGCCAAGAGCAAGTTCTTGACTTTTAGTTTGTGGATAACAGCGTGCAAAATTGATTCGAGTATCCAAACAGATCAATCAAATCAGGATCGGGATTTTGCCTGTCTCTAAGCATGATCCGGAAAAGTGGAAGCCGGTTTTCCGAAAAGATCATGCGCGATCAAAATGCTAGAGCGTCAATCAATTCAATCCGAAGCGATTGACGCTCTAAAGCCGCACGCGTAGGTGGTTCGCCAGTTCGCCGACGATGCCGCGGCGGAACACCAGCACGCAGACGACGAAGATCGCGCCCTGGATCACCAGCACCCATTGGCCGAACGGCGCCAGATAGTTCTCCATGGCGACGATGAGGAAGGCGCCGACCACCGGGCCGAAGACCGTGCCCAGCCCGCCGACCAGCGTCATCAGCACCACCTCGCCCGACATGGTCCAATGCACGTCGGTCAGCGAAGCGAGCTGAAACACCAGCGCCTTGGTCGCATCCGGCAAGCCCGGCCAGCGTCGCCGACAGCACGAAGGCGACGAGCTTGTAGCGGTCGGTCTTGTAGCCGAGCGAGATGGCGCGCTGCTCGTTCTCGCGGATGGCCTTGAGCACCTCGCCGAACGGCGAATTGATGATCCGGTAGATCAGAAAGAACGCCGGCGAGCGAAGACGACGAGAACGAACGCATACATCGTCATCTCGCTTGACAGATCGAGCACGCCGAACAGACGGCCGCGCGGCACCGCCTGGATGCCGTCCTCGCCGCCGGTGAATTTCGCCTGCAGGGCGAAGAAATACATCATCTGCGCCAGCGCCAGCGTGATCATGGCGAAATAGATGCCCTGGCGGCGGATGGCGATGACCGCCGGCGACGACGCCGAGCACAGCGGCGGTCGCCGTGCCGACGAGGATCGCAAGCTCCGGCGTGCAGGCCCCAGGCTTTCGCGGCATAGGCCGCGACGTAGCTCGCCCAGCCGAAAAACAGCGCATGACCGAACGAGACCAGGCCGACATAGCCGATCAGGAGATTGAAGGCGCAGGCGAACAGCGCAAAGCACAACGCCTTCATCAGAAAGACCGGATAGAGCACGAACGGCGCAGCGACCAGAAACACGACCATGATCGCACGACCGCCACGGCGAGGCTTCGCGCCGTGTCGCGGCTTGATCGGCAGCGACCGGCGCGTCGGCGACGCTTGCCATCATGCGCTCCGTCCGAACAGGCCGGCCGGCCGGATCAGCAGCACGATCGCCATGATGACGAAGATCACGGTGTTCGACGCTTCCGGGAAGAACACCTTGGTCAGGCCCTCGACGATGCCGAGCGCGAAGCCGGTGAGGATCGCGCCCATGATCGAGCCCATGCCGCCGATCACCACCACCGCGAACACGACGATGATGAGATCGGAGCCCATCTGCGGCGACACGTTGTAGATCGGCGCCGCCATCACGCCGGCGAGCGCCGCAAGGCCGACGCCGAAGCCGTAGGTCAGCGTCACCATGCGCGGCACGTTGATGCCGAAGGCGCGGACCAGCGTCGGGTTTTCGGTGGCGGCGCGCAGGTAGGAGCCGAGCCGCGTGCGCTCGATCGCGAACCAGGTGCCGAAGCAGACGACGAGCGACAGCACGATCACCCAGGCGCGGTAATTCGGCAGGAACATGAAGCCGAGATTGCGGCCGCCCTGCAGCGCATTCCGGGATCTGATAGGGCAGGCCGGAGGAGCCGTAATAATTGCGGAACAAGCCCTCGATGATCAGCGCCAAGTCCGAAAGTGAGGAGCAGCCCGTAGAGGTGATCGAGCTTGCGCAGCCGTTGCAGGAACAGCCGCTCGATGACGATGCCGGTGGCGCCGACCAGGATCGGCGCGACGACCAGCGCCACCCAGTAATTGAGTGCCGAGATATTGCAGCAGCAGATAGGCGGCGAACGCGCCCATCATGTACTGCGCGCCGTGGCGTGAAATTGATGATGTTGAGCATGCCGAAAATGACGGCGAGCCCGAGACTGAGCAGCGCGTAGAACGAGCCGTTGATCAGGCCGAGCAGGAGCTGACCGAACAATGCCTGCGACGGAATGCCGAAGATTTCGAACATGACTGCTTGCCCCACGGTTCGCCTGCTCCCCGCCCGGCGCGGCGGAGAGGCGAGTTGACATTAGTTTGTCGACCAGCGGGCAATTGCCGTCTTTGAGCGGCCGGAACGCTTCGTCCGCCGGGAATGGTCGCCCGCAGCTTGTAATAGTCGCCCGGATATTTCGATTCTTCGGGCTTCTTCACCTCGAACAGATAGGCCGGATGAATCGTTGCGGCCGTCGGCGCGGATCGATGCCTTTGCCGAACAGCGGATCGTCGGTCGGCATTTTCTTCATCTTGGCGACCACGGCCTTGCCGTCGGCGGCGCTCTTGAGCGCGGCAACCGCCTTCAGATAATGCGTGACGCGCCGAGTAGACGCCGGCCTGCACCATGGTCGGGAATTTGCCCGGCATCTGCGGCCTGCCAGCGCTTGGTCCAGGCGCGATTGGCGTCGGTCATGTCCCAATACCAGGTCTCGGTCAGGACCAGGCCCTGCGCGGTCTTCAGCCCGAGCGCATTGACGTCGGTGATGAACACCGAGCAGGCCGGCGAATTGCTGGCCGCCCGTGGTGATGCCGAATTCGGCGCCCTGCTTGATGGCGTTGATCGGTATCGCCGCCGGCATTGGCGAGCCCGATGATCTTGGCCTTCGACGCCTGCGCCTGCAGCAGGAACGACGAGAAGTCGCTGGTGTTCAGCGGATGGCGCACGCTGCCCAGCACCTTGCCGCCATTGGCGAGAACGACGGCGGTGGTGTCGCGCTCGAGCGCCTGGCCGAAGGCATAGTCGGCGGTGAGGAAGAACCAGGTGTCGCCGCCGGTCTTCACCAGCGCTTTGCCGGTGCCGTTGGCGAGCATCCAGGTGTCGTAGGTCCAGTGGACGGTGTTCGGCGAGCATTTCGGTCCGGTGAGATCGGAAGAGGCCGCGCCGGAGACCGAGGAACACCTTGTTCTTCTCGCGCGCCACTTCGTTGACGGCGAGCGCGACGCCCGAGTTCGGCACGTCGACGATCATATCGACATGATCGACGTCGAACCATTGCCGCGCCAGGTTCGAGCCGACATCGGGCTTGTTCTGATGTCGCCGGTGACGATCTCGACCTTCATGCCGTGCGCCGCCGGATTGAAGTCCTCCACCGCCAGCTTGGCGGCGGCAACGGAGCCGGGGCCGCCGAGATCGGAATAAAGGCCCGACATGTCGCTCAGCACGCCGATCTTGACGGCAAGGTCCTCCGCCCGGGCAGCCGTGCTGATAAATACGGCCGCCGCGGCTAGCAGTACTCCTGCAATTTTCATGTCGTCGCTCTCCTTGTGATCGTTCGCGTGGTTTTGTGAAACCTCAGTTGCTGGTCAGCATCGGGCAATTGTCATCCTTCAGCGGACGGAAGGCCTGGTCCGCGGGAATGGTCGCCAAGAGCTTGTAGTCGTCGCCCGGATATTTCAATTCTTCGGGCGACTTCACCTGGAACAGATAGGCCGGATGAATCTTCCGCCCGTCGGGGCGAATGCTGCCCTTGCCGAACAGCGGATCGTCGGTCGGCATGGCCTTCATCTTTTCGACCACGGCCTTGCCCTCGGCGGCGCTCTTCACCGCGGCAACCGCTTTCAAGTAATGCAACACCGCGGCATAGACGCCGGCCTGATTCATGGTCGGGAACTTACCCGGCCGCTCGGTTTGCCAGCGTTTGGTCCAGGCGCGGGTGGCATCGTTGGTGTCCCAGTAGAAAGTCTCGGTCAGAACGAGCCCCTGCGCGGTCTTCAAGCCGAGCGCGTTGACGTCGCTGATGAAGACGAGCAGGCCGGCAAAGTGCTGGCCGCCGGCAACGATGCCGAATTCGGCGCCCTGCTTGATGGCGTTGATGGTGTCGCCGCCGGCATTGGCGAGCCCGATGATCTTGGCTTTCGAGGCCTGCGCCTGCAGCAGAAACGACGAGAAGTCGGCGTTGTTGAGCGGGACGCTGACGCTGCCGAGCACTTTGCCGCCGTTGGCGTTGACGACCGCGGTGGTGTCGCGCTCCAGCGCATGGCCGAACGCATAATCCGCGGTGAGGAAGAACCAGGTGTCACCGCCGGTTTTCACCACCGATTTGCCGGTGGAGTTGGCAAGCATCCAGGTATCGTAGGTCCAGTGCACGGTATTGGGCGAACATTTCGTCCCGGTGAGATCGGAAATCGCAGCGCCGGAAACCAGGAAGACTTTGTTCTTTTCGCGGACCACCTCGTTCACGGCGAGCGCCACGCCGGAATTCGGCACGTCGACAATGGCGTCGACATGATCGACGTCGAACCATTGGCGCGCGATATTGGCGCCGATGTCCGGTTTGTTCTGATGGTCGGCGCTCACCACCTCGACTTTCATGCCGTGGGCGGCAGGGTCGAAATCCTTCACCGCCATTTGCGCGGCGACGAGCGAGCCCGGACCGGTCGTGTCCGCGTAAAGGCTCGACATGTCGGTGAGGACGCCGATCTTGACGCTGATGTCATCGGCGCGCGCCGCCGTCGCGAATGCGACAGCCGCAAATGCGAGACTGATCGCGAGACTTATTGCAAGACTGGTTGCACGTCTCATTGCTACCTCCCTTTTGCGCGGGCATTTTTCGCCCTGTCTGTTCTCTGTATATCAAACTCCGAGATATTCGTGCAGCTTTCCCATATTCGCCTTTAGTTCGGGGGTGGTGAACTGGTCGACGATGCGGCCGGTTTCCATGACATAATGACGATCGGCGACGGTCGCCGCGAACTGAAAGTTTTGCTCAACCAGAAGAACGGTAAAGCCCTGCGCCTTCAACATGCCGATGGTCTGCCCGATCTGCTGGATGATGACGGGCGCCAGACCCTCGGTCGGCTCGTCGAGCAGCAACAGACGGGCGCCGGTGCGCAGAATGCGCCCGATTGCGAGCATCTGCTGCTCGCCGCCCGACAGTTTGGTGCCCTGACTGTTCAGACGCTCGCGCAGATTGGGAAACAGCGTGAAGATGCGTTCGAGATCGAGGCCGCCGGGGTGCACTTGCGGCGGCAGCAGGAGATTCTCGCGCACGCTCAGGCTCGAGAAAATTCCGCGTTCCTCCGGACAGAAGGCGATGCCGCAGCGCGCAATGGCATCGGATTGCAGCCCGATCGTTTCGCGGCTCTCGAAGCGCACCGAGCCGGTGCGCCGGCGGACGATGCCCATGATCGATTTAAGGGTCGTGGTCTTGCCGACGCCGTTGCGCCCGAGCAGCGTCACCACCTCGCCCGGCTGCACTTGAAACGTGACGCCATGCAAAATGTGCGACTCGCCGTACCAGCTTTCCAGATCCTTCACGGCGAGCATCGCATCAGACATTGTCGTTCTCACGCATGGTCGCTCTCGCGCATCTTGCTCTTAGGCATGTCCGGTCCCGAGATAGGCTTCGCGCACGGCGGGATTTTCCGATACTGTTTGATAGTCGCCTTCCGCCAGCACCTGGCCGCGCGTGAGCACGGTGATGCGGTCGCACAGATCGGCGACGACGCTGAGATTGTGCTCGACCATCAGCACGGTGCGCGTTGCGGCGACCGATTTGATCAGGTCGCTGATCCGCTTGATGTCTTCATGACCCATGCCCGCCATCGGCTCGTCGAGCAGCAGCATCGTCGGATCGAGCGCAAGCGTCGTTGCGATTTCGAGCGCCCGCTTGCGGCCATAGGGCAATTCGACCGCCAGCAGATTGGCATACGGCCCAAGGCCGACGTCGTCGATCAGCGCCAAAGCGCGGGCATCGAGCGCGTGCAGCACGCTCTTGGAGCGCCAGAAATCGAACGAGCCGCCGCGTTTGCGCTGGAGCGCGATGCGCACATTCTCGATCACGGTGAGATGCGGAAACACGGCGGAAATTTGAAACGAGCGCACCAGGCCAAGCTGCGCCACGTCCGCGGGCTTGAGCGCCGTGATGTCGCAACCGTCGAAAATGATGCGGCCGCGTGTCGGGCTCAAAAATTTAGTCAAAAGGTTGAAGCAGGTGGTTTTGCCGGCACCGTTCGGACCGATCATGGCGTGGATAGAGCCGCGCGCGACGCGCAGGTTCACCCCACGCACCGCAACGAAACCGGCAAAATCCTTGGTCAGGTCTTCGGTTTCGAGAACCGTATCACCAGGCACAACAGATTTCCCCCACTGCGGGGCATTGTCGGCATGTTCCTCACGTCCGTAAAGAGCACGCGCCTACGCCTTTAGGTGCGTGATCGTTGCGGCGCAACAGCCAAACAGCGGAACCGGTTGGGGCGCGCGTCCCATCCGGAAAAAGGGGCGACCCGCCCGGTGGGGACGAGACCGGGCGGGTCTGGAAAATCGGCGCTGGCGTCGGGGGAGAAGCGCGCCGATGGCAGCTCAAGTTTGCCACCACATATTGGTCGCCGCGGACCCTGGAATGGTTCGATCGGAAGGAGCGTTATTTTTGAGAAACTGGCGGTAATACAATACCGGCTCGGCCGCGCTACGAGCAAACCGGCCTCACTGGCCGGGCTCGGCGGTTTCGACGACCCGGTCCTGCCGCATGCGGGCGACAATGCGCGCGAGTTCCTCTTTGGCGAGCGAGGTCACCGCCACCCTGACGCGATAGAGCCCGCCAGGCGTCGGGCCATCGACCAAGGCGGCCTGATAATTTTGCAGGAAATTCGTGATCTCGCCGGCGCTGGCCTGGCGGGCGAAGCGCACCATCGCGAAGGTGCCGATCTTGTGCTCGGCGCCCTGCCCTTCGACCTGCACCGAGGCTTGGGGTTTGGTGAAAATATCGACGATCGCGACCGCCTGCAGGGCGATCGCAAGCATGGCGAACGACGCCGCCACCGCCATGGTGCGCGGCGACAGATTGGCGAAAAATCCCGTCAGCCAGCCGGCGACCGCGCCCGGCGCCCGTTTGCGCGCCGCCGTCGCCCCAGCATCGATCGCCGCCATCAGCCGGTCCGCCGCGCGTGGTGTCGGCGCGCCCAGCGTTTCGTTGAGGTGAATGGTTTCGACAAGTTCCTCGCGCACGAGATCGACGTGCCGCGCCAGTTCGGGATCCTTGCGCAGCGCCTCTTCGACGCGCTGTCGGTCGCGACGGCGCAGGGTGCCGGCCGCATACCAGGGCAGCAGCGCCTCGATATCCGTCGGTTCGTCGTTCCGGCGCGGATCTCGCGCCTGTTCGCTAAGCGTCATGGCCAACCTCGATCTATTCCCGCCATTCTGCAGAGCTCTCCCAGCTTCTTGCGCGCGTAAAACATGCGCGTCTTCACGGTATTCTCCGGAATGCCAACGATCCGCGCGACCTCTTCCACGGATTTCTCGTGGTAATAGACGAGATCGATGATCTCCCGGTGTTCCGGCGAAAGGCCGGCGAGGCACTTCCGCAGTTTTTCGCCTTTGTCCTGCTTGGTGACGGCACGCTCAGGATCATCCGCAGCATCCTCGATCGATTCCGCCGTCTCCGCGTCGAGCCCGTCATCACGCCGCTTGCGCAATAACGACAACGCCTTAAATCGTGCGATGGCGATGAGCCACGTCGACACGGCGCTCCGGCCTTCGAAACGGCTGGCCTGACGCCACACGTCCAGAAACACATCGCCAATGACGTCTTCCGCCGCCATTTCGTCGCGCAACAGACGCAGCACAAAGCGATAGATGCGCACGTGATGCCGCGCGAACAGCACCTGCATCGCAAGCCGGTCACCGCGTGCGATCCGCCCGATCAGCGCTTCGTCTGCCGGTGCTTGCATCGCCCTAGGGCCAACTCATGGAATTGGTCGCGGTCTGTGACACGGAGGTTCAATTGCCTGTGAGGATTTATGAGGCTACGACATAGCGACCGAAAATCGACAGATTCTCATGTCTCCTCAAAAGCTTAGGCCATTGATCGCGGAATGGCCATAGCTGCGGGGAGCCAAATTGACCCCGTTTAGCCCCATGACGCAAGCTTCCGGTAAGCTTCCGGTAAGCTTGGTTACGCTCTGGACGCATGGTGGCGCATGCTTTTGGCCGCAAGCTTTTTCAGGCGCAAGATTTTTTCAGCACAGGAATGGGCCGGCTATCGGCGGGAGCCCGGCCGCGCTTCCCCGAGCGGCTTTTCTTCAAGCAGGAAGATCGACAGAAAGGCCACGCTCAAAGTAGCGGCGGCGCCGAGGAAGACCGTCGTGAAGGTCCCGGTCGTCGCCGCGCCCAAAAGAGCATGACCCAAACTGTGGGCGAGCGAACCCGGCGGCGCGCCAACCGGCGCCTTCGCCAATACGATCGCGCCGAAAATGGCGATCAGGATCGTGGCAATAAGCGTGCGCGCAAAATTCATGGTGCCGAGCGCCGCGCCGAGATCGTGGCTGGGCACGGTGTTTTGCAGCGCAACTTGGGTCAACGGCGCCGTCGGCCCCCAACCGGCGCCGATCAGGAACAAGATGATCTCGAATTTCCGTGACGTCATGTTGCCGGCAGAGAATGCGAGCACGACGACCGCGCCGATGCCGACGAGGAGACAGCACAACGGCAGGAGCTTGTAGCGCAGCACCCGGCCGAGAAGCTGGCTCGACAATCCCGCGCTGGTATTGAGCGTCACCATCAGGATCATCAGGCTTAAGCCCGCCGCCGTCGGCGACCAATCGAGCGCGCTTTGCAAATACATCGGCAGAAAGATGGTGAGGCTCACCATTCCGCCCCAGCCGAACGAATGCGCGGCAATGGTAAGGCGCGCCGCGGGATCGGACAGGATACCGATCGGAATAAGCGGCTCGGCGGCGGTGCGAAGCCGCGCCACAAATCCGGCACCGAGAACGAGCGCGCAGCCGAGAAGCGAAAGAATCGGCAAAGACAGCCACGAATAGCGCACGCCGCCGAGATTGAGCGCCAGCATGAAAGTCGAGCTTGCCGCCATCACCAGAAGCGCGCCCGCGACGTCGAGCCGGTGCGGCCGCTCAAAACGCGGCAATCGCCGCAGCATCGTCAGCGCGGTCACAAACGCCAACACGCAGAGCGGAAAATTCCACAGAAAGATCACCGGCCACGACAAATGCTCGGAGATCCAGCCGCCGAGCGCCGGCCCCGAAGCGCCCGCGGTCGTGAATGCGATCGAGAAATACATGTAGTACTTGCCGCGGTCTTTCGGGGCCGCGATGTCGCCCAGCACCATGTTTGCGGTGACAGTGAGCCCGCCGGCGCCGCAGCCTTGCACGACCCGGCCGCAGATCAGCATCAGCATATTGGGCGATGCGGCGCTGATGAGCGAGCCTGTCATGTAAATGCCGACGCCGATCAGCATCGCGGCGCGGCGGCCGTGAATGTCGGCGAATTTGCCGTAGAGCGGCGTCAGCGCGGTCGAAGCAATCAGGAACGCCGTGATCAGCCAGGGCAGATTGTGCACTTCGCCGAGGCTGCGGCCGATGGTCGGCAGCGCGCTCGCCAGGATCGATTGATCGACCGAGCCGAGGAATACCGGCAGCATCATGCACATGACGATCAGCCGCTTGTCCCGATGCGTCAGTTCCGGAACCGCTCGGGTGACGGAGGGCCCGATGTAATGCGCGGCGTGGCTTGCCGCCGCGCCCGCGGCACTGCTCACCGTCTCATGATCAGCCGTTTCGCGGGCGACGGCCCCGTCCCCCTCCGGCTCGCGACCCCTCCCACTGCGCTCGTCATTCATTATGCCTAACACGCGCTGCGATGCGCCGCGCTCCCGGCGCAACGAGCCGAGCAATAACGGCAAACCGCGGGATTGTCATTCGCGCAAACGTTCGCGCGCGTGCGCTGGGCGCATCCCCGCTGTGCACAATCCCGGCGGATCTCAGACCGCATTCGTTCTACAAATTCCGGCCGCGGTTCGTTATGATGCGGGCTCGCCGCCGGACGCCGTAAGCGCCTCGGCGGCGCTCAACTGCGCCTTATGGGCAATCGCGTCCGGACATCCAACCACCCGCGCGGCGCCGCCGCGCTGGGCGTCTCGTTGAACGAATGCCAAGGGAAAGCCATGCGAATCAGTGCACGCAATCAGATCATGGGCAAGATCGTGGACGTGAAGAAGGGCGCCACGACGGCGCATGTCCGTCTTGCAATAGCGCCCGGTCAAGTCATTACGGCTTCAATCACCAATGAGGCGGTCGACGATCTCGGGCTCAAGGCGGGCGCCGAAGCCATCGCCATTATCAAGGCCTCCGACGTCATGATCGCGATCGACTGACGTCCGGCAGAAGCATCGTGAAACCCATCCTCATCTTCTTCGCAGCCTGCCTCATCGCCGGGCCCTGCTTCGCGCAGGAGCCGGTCGGTTGCGACAAGTTCAAATGGCCGCTCGACAAAGAGCGCGCCACACTCACCGGCACGGATTTGCCCAAGGTCGCGTCGGGCGCCCGCGTCACATGGCCAATTCCGTGGGCCACGACGGTCACGCTTGTGCCGTTTGCGGACGCCAAGCTTCCGGTGGCGCCGGAACGCGCGCCGAAGTTGCCGACATCCTTGGCCGGTTTCGTTGAGATTGCAGCCCCGCCGCGGCCCGGCACCTACAAGATCACCTTGTCGTCCGAGGGCTGGATCGACGTCGTGCAGGATGGCCACACCTTGAAATCTATCGGCTTTTCCGGCGCGACAGGCTGCGACGGCGTCCGCAAGAGCGTGAAGTTCGAACTCCGGGCGCGGCCGCTGACGCTCGAACTCAGCGGCGTCCCCGCCGACACGATCGGGATCGCGGTCAGCGGAGACTGAAAACTTTAGTCCTGATGAGGCAGCGTAAAAACTCGGCGGCCGTTATTGCTTAAGCGCATTGGCGACCTTGAAGCTCGCCTCGGTCTGCGACTTGATGAAATCAAGCGTCACCTCGGGCGCGAGCTCGATCAGCGTCAGCCCGCCGCCGTCGCGGTCGAGCGTGAAGACGCCGAGATCGGTAATCACCATGTCGACGACGGCGGCGCCCGTAAGCGGCAGCGTGCATTGTTTCAAGAGCTTCGATTCACCCTTGGCGGAGTGCTCCATCAGCACGACGACCTTCTTAACGCCGCCGACGAGATCCATGGCGCCGCCCATGCCCTTCACCATTTTGCCGGGGATCATCCAATTGGCGAGATCGCCGTTCTCCGCCACCTGCATGGCGCCGAGAATGGCGATGTTGATATGGCCACCGCGGATCATGCCGAACGAATCGGCCGAGCTGAAATAGCTCGTGGTCGGCAGTTCGGTCACGGTCTGTTTGCCGGCGTTGATCAGATCGGCGTCTTCCTCGCCTTCGAACGGGAACGGGCCGGTGCCGAGCATGCCGTTCTCGGATTGCAGCTGAACGCTGATTCCGTTCGGGATGTAGTTCGATACCAGCGTCGGAATGCCGATGCCGAGATTGACGTAGAAGCCGTCCTGCAATTCCTTGGCGGCGCGCTCCGCCATCTGGTCGCGGGTCCAAGGCATTAGTGTTCGCCTCCCATCAGACTTCCTCCCCTGTTCCGGCCGGCGCATCAGCCTTGGTGCGCTTGCGGACCGTACGTTGCTCGATGCGTTTCACGGCGTTCGGCACGTGCACCAAACGCTGGACGAAGATCCCCGGCGTGACGATGTGATCGGGATTGATATCGCCGGGCTGCACCAGTTGCTCGACCTCGGCGACGGTGACCTTCCCGGCGGTCGCCATCGGCGGATTAAAGTTGCGCGCCGTCTTGCGATAAATCAGGTTGCCCTCGGTATCGCCGCGATAGGCGTGGACGATCGATAGATCGGCCACGATGCCACGCTCCATGATGTAGTGCTCGCCGTCGAAGTCGCGCACGTCTTTGCCTTCGGCGATCTTGGTGCCGTAGCCGGTCTTGGTGAAAAAGGCGGGGATCCCGGCGCCGCCGGCGCGGATGCGCTCGGCAAGCGTGCCCTGCGGATTGAACTCGATCTCGAGCTCGCCGGCGAGATATTGCTGCATGAAAGTTTTGTTCTCCCCGACATAGGAGGAGATCATTTTCTTGACCTGGCGGGTGTCGAGCAATATGCCCAGCCCCGCGCCGTCGATCCCCGCATTATTGGAGACCACGGTCAGGTTCTTCACACCGGAGTCGCGGATCGCAAGGATCAAGGAGTCCGGAATGCCGCACAGGCCGAAACCACCGGCCATGATGGTCATGCCATCCTTCAGCAATCCGGCCAACGCGGAACGCGCGTCGGGATAAACCTTGTTCATGCCCCCTCCACCTCACCCGGCGATTGTCTGACGCTCGTTTGAGCATGATCTATCCGAAAACCGGTCTCCACTTTTCGGGATCATGCTCCAATAGCCATACGCATAACGACACAGGCGGAAACGTCAACCGTTGGTCGGCGGATAGGAGTATGTCGTCACGATCGGAAGCTGGATCTGCGGATGCGGATAGTAATTCCACGCCACATACATGGCGGCGAACAGAATAGCCGTCAGCAGAGCGCCGCCGATGCGGCTGCCCAAGGAGATGATATTGCCGATGAAAGCGGCAACGAACACGAACGCCCCCATGATCGCGACGTAGAGCCAATTCACGGCTGACCAGTCGATAGGCATCGTTTGCTCCTGATTGGGCGCTTGTCCAATTCAACAGCGCATTGACGGAGTTTAGCCGAGGTCGCCGTTCCGCGCGACACCCATAGGAAACCCATCCATGGGAAAGCCATGGGTGCTGCAACCCCACCGCACTAGCAGACGCTTCGCCCAAGACGATATAAGGCTTGCGCAACCCGCCCGTGACACGGCTTGACGGCCCTTCCTGCCCATCGCGACCACGACCCATCAACCTACATGACCAACCTGCTCATTCTGCTCACTCTGCCCGAAAACGTCCGCAATCAGTATCGCGACCGGCTCAAGGCGCGCTTTCCGGAACTCAAGATCGATATCGCCGATCATCACTCCAAGGTCGGACCGCATATTGCCGAGGCGGACGCGCTTGTAACCTTCGCGCCCATGCTCTCGCCCAAGGTGCTGCAAGACGCCGGCCGGCTGAAATGGGTGCAGGCGCTCGGCACCGGCGTCGACAACCTCATCGACCAGGACGCGCTGCGCAAAGAGGTCATCGTCACCAACATCCACGGCATCCACGGTCCGCCGGTGTCCGAGGCGGCGCTGGCGACGATGCTGGCGCTCGCCCGCGATCTGCCGCGTGCGGTGCGCATGCAAGACGAAAAGAGATGGTTCCGTTTCCCGGCGCGGCTCCTGCACAACAAGACCGTCGGCATCTTTGGCGTCGGCGTCATCGCCGAAGCGCTGGCCCCGAAATGCAAGGCCTTCGGCATGCGCGTCGTGGGCATCAGTTCGGCGCCGCGCCCTGCCCCCGGATTCGACGAGATGCGCGCGCGCGACGAGATGTTAAAAGTCGTCGGCGATTTCGATTTCTTCGTGCTGCTGACGCCGCTCACGGAAAAAACGCGCAACAGCGTCAATGCCGATGTGTTCGCGGCAATGAAGCCGTCGAGCTTTCTTATCAACCTGGCACGCGGCGGCGTCGTCGACGAGCAGGCTTTGGTCGAGGCGCTCAGGACCAAGCGCATCGCCGGCGCGGCGCTCGACGTATTCTCGCAGGAACCGTTGCCGCCCGACCATCCGTTCTGGGCGATGCATAACGTCATCATCACGACACATCAGGGCGGCTTCTGCGACGTCTATGTTGATTACGCCTTGCCCGTCATCGAGAAGAATATGGAACACTTTCTCAAAGGCGACACCGGCGGCATGATCAATGTGGTGGCGCACTGAAATTTGTTTGCCGCTCGTCCCCGCGAAAGCGGGGACCCAGACTGATTCCCGCTTACGCGGGAATGAGCGGAAGAGAAGAAATGTCTAGGAGAGGATAGAAATGGAAAAGCTTCCCGAACGCCTGCAGACGCCGATCTCTACGGCGGAGCTCGAACGCCGCTGGGCCGCGGTGCGCGCCGCCATGGAACGCGACAAGATCGACGCGCTGCTCATGCAGAACAACAACGATTACATGGGCGGCTACGTCAAATATTTCACCGACCTGCCGGCGACCAACGGCTATCCGCTCACCGTCGTGTTCCCGCGCGACGACCTGATGACGCTGGTGAGCCAGGGCCCGTTCGGCGGCGCCAGCAATCCGGCGGCGAGCGGCGACGGCACGCGCCGCGGCGTCAAGCAATGGCTGACCACGCCGAGCTTCGTCTCATGCAATTACACCGCGAATTACGACGCGCAATTGGCGGCGACGGGACTTGAGCCCTATGCCGGAGGTACGATCGGGCTTGTCGGCACGGCCGGCATGTCGTTTGCGCTGGTCGATTACCTGCAAAAGGGGCGCTTCTCCAATACGCGCTTTGTCGATGCCACCGATCTCGTCGACACGATCAAAGTCATCAAAAGCGCCGAGGAGCAGGACTTGATCCGACGCTGCGCCGCGATGCAGGACGGCGCGATGCGGGCGGCCTTCGCCGCTGTCGAGCCCGGCATGCACGACCGCGACATCGCCGCCATCGCGCAGTGCTACAGCCAGCGGCATGGCAGCGAGAACGGCATTTATCTCTGCGCCTCGATGCCGGCCGACCAGCCTGCGCAATTCAGCCAGCGCCATTATCAGAACCGCGTCATCAAGGAAGGCGATACGCTCGCTTTGCTCGTCGAGGATTCCGGTCCCGGCGGCATGTATACCGAGCTCGGCCGCTCCTGCACCGTCGGCAAAGCCTCCGACGAGATCAAGGAGGAATTCGCCTTCGCGCTCGAAGCCCGCAAATTCAACCTCGGCCTGCTCAAGCCCGGCGCGGCCTGCAAGGACATCTTCGCTGCCTATAACGATTTCATGCGCAAGAACGGCCGACCGGAAGAGAAGCGGCTGCACTGTCACGGCCAGGGCTACGATCTCGTCGAACGGCCGCTGATCCGCAGCGATGAGCCGATGAAGATTCTAAAAGACATGAACATCGTATGCCATCCGACCTATATCAAAGGCCACGTGCTGTCCTGGGTCTGCGACAATTATCTGATCGGCCCGAACGGTCCCGGCGAACGGCTGCACCGTTATCCCGAAGCGATCACGGAGCTCTAGCTTTAACCAACAAATAGCGTTACGGCGAACAGTCGGGTTGACTGGACGGCCCAGGCGATGCAGCACTGACCTCAGAGAAAACGATCCCAAGGACTATCAACATGAAATTTCGCATACTCGCCGCTCTGGCCGCGGTCACGTTCGCCTGCGCGCTTCCGGCGCGCGCCGACGATTTTCCCTCGCGGTCTCTGACCATGATCATCCCCTTCGCCGCCGGCGGCCCGACCGACATTCTCGGCCGCATCATCGCCGCCCGCATGGGCGAAGTTCTGGGCCAGACCGTCATCGTCGAGAACGTCGCCGGCGCCGGCGGCATGACCGGCTCGGCGCGCGTCGCCAATGCCACGCCCGACGGCTACCAGTTCGTGCTCGGCACCGTCGGCACCCATGCCCAGGGCCAGACGCTCTACAAGAGCCCGCTCTATAATGCGGTGACCGATTTCACGCCGGCCGCGCTAATCGCCACCGTTCCGCTGGTCTTGGAGGTGCGCAAGGACCTGCCGGTCAACAACCTCAAAGAGTTCATCGCCTATACCAAAGAGCATCAGGCACAGATGCAATATGCCTCGGCCGGCATCGGCTCGGCGGTGCATCTCGGCTGCGTGCTCCTGAACTATGTGATCGGCGTCAATGTCACGCATGTGCCCTATCGCGGCTCGGCGCCGGCCCTGCAGGACCTCGAAGCCGGCCGCGACGATTACATGTGCGACATCATCACCACCGCGAAGCCGCCGATCGATTCCGGCGCGATGAAAGGCATCGCGACGCTCGACACCAAGCGCTCGCCGGCGCTGCCGAACATCCCGACCGCGGAAGAGCAAGGCACGCCGGGCGTCATCGCCTATACCTGGAACGCGATCTTCCTGCCGAAGAACACGCCGGACGCCATCGTGAAGAAAATTCACGATGCGGCGCTCGAAGCAATGCACACGCAATCGGTGCGCGACAAGCTGAGCGCGTTCGGCGCCGAGATCGTGTCGGATCAGGATTCGACGCCGCAGCATCTCGGTGAACTGGTGAAGAGCGAGATCGCCAAATGGGCGGCGCCGATCAAGGCCGCCGGCGTCAGCGTCGAATAGCGCAAGCCGATAGAACGGCGGAATGGAAAATGGCGGCGGGGGCAACGCCGCCGTTTTTCATCCGCTGTTTGCACCAAAGAATCCGCAATTGCGTCACCGTGAGGTCACTGCGGCATTGCTCGATGCGTCCGGGGCGTCATCCCGCCTGACTACCGGAGGACGCAATGCTGCGTATTCGCATCGTCGCTACTGCGGCGACTGCCGCCATCGCGCTTGCTCTCGCGGTCGGCGGCGGCGCTGCCGCGCAGAACGTGAACACCGATCAAGCGGGCAAGCCGCTGTCGCTGCTCCAGCTCATCACACAAACCTCGACCGCGACGTCCGCTGCAAGCGCCAATAGCGCTGCCACGGCCGACAAAAGAACGAAGCTCAAAAAAGTCGCGAGCAAAAAGCATAACAAGACCGCGGCGGCGCATGACACAGATGCGCCGGCGGATGCAGCGCAGAGTACCGCGTCCGGCGAACCTTTCCGTGCCGGCGGCAGCGCCCGCAGATACGCAATCCGACAATACTCAACCGGTCGATGAGCCGTTGCCGAGCGCGATCCGGATCGGCGGCCAGACCGTGCAAGTGACGGCGGCCGACCAGGTCAACGAAATCGATCTCGCCGCCGACAATACGCCGCCCATCGCCCCGCCTATGGAATCCACGGAACCGCCGGGCGACCGCGCCGATGACCGGTCCAATGACCAGTCCAATGTCATGGCGATGGCCGATGCAATGGCCAAAGCGGCGGCGGCGCGCGCCGCTTTTGTTGCACCGGCCCCCCGCCGATGCCGGCCAGAACGCAAGTATCGCTCAGAATGCCAGCGCTCAAGATACCGGCCCACAATATTCCAGCGCTGTCGGCACCTCGTGGATCGCGCAAGTGCTGGCCGCGCTCGGCGGCGCAATTGCCGCCGGCACGGTCGCCTGGTTTCTGATCGGCGCGGGACCGGTACGGACTTACGGCTAAAACCGCGCGGTTCGTATGAAGTGAGAAGCGGCCGTCACTCGGCCGCTTGCGCGATGGACTTCGCGTCCGCCTTCAAGGATTTGAACAGCTCGAAGGCGTCCTTCGGCTTCATGTTCTTGTGCACGACGGCGCCGACGGCCGCGATCATCGCTTGCGGCGCGTCCGATTGGAAAATGTTGCGGCCCATGTCGACGCCGGAAGCGCCCTGCTGCACGGCGTTATAGGCCATGGTCAGCGCATCGAGCTCGGGCAGCTTCTTGCCGCCGGCCATCACGATCGGCACCGGACACGACGCGGTGACGGTCTCGAAATCCTTCGTCGACATAGTAGGTCTTCACATATTGCGCGCCGAGCTCGGCGAT
The DNA here is from genome assembly GCA_963761185.1 of uncultured Alphaproteobacteria bacterium. Taxonomy (GTDB): domain Bacteria; phylum Pseudomonadota; class Alphaproteobacteria; order Rhizobiales; family Xanthobacteraceae; genus BOG-931. The sequence continues at coordinate 215,738 of CAVXFY010000004.1, read as the reverse complement.
GATGCGGCAGGCGAGCCGGAAATATTTGGCGTCGCGCACCATGGCCTTGCCGACGGCGGTGATGCCCATCACCGGCACGCCTGAGCGTAGCCCGGCATCGACAAGCTTCGTCATATTGTGCACCGAGCGCGTCTCGTGCTCGCCGCCGATGAAGACCTGAATGCCGACGCCGGCTGCGTTCAGACGCACTGCGTCGTCCATATCCATGGCGATCTCTTCGTCGGACAGTTCTTCGCGCAGAATGCTCGGGCCACCGCTCGCGCGCAGCACCATCGGCTTCTGACACTCGGCGGGAATCACGGTGCGCAGAATGCCGCGCGTGCAGAACAGCGCGTCGCATTGCGGCAACAGCGGCACGATGGAGAGGTCGATGCGCTCAAGGCCCGTGGTCGGGCCCTGGAAATAGCCGTGGTCGATCGCGAGCATCACCGTGCGGCCCGATGCCGGGTTGAACACCCGCGCCATGCGGTTCTTCACGCCCCAGTCGAGCTGATGCGTGCCTTTGAGATAAAAGCCCGGCGTCTGCTGCGGCTGATCCAGGCAATAGCGTTCCCCTTCCTTATCGGCTTCCGGCATTAGTACCCCGCCTGATGTGATCGATGTCGATAGCGTGGGGCTCGTCCCCAAGCTCCTTGATAATAAGGATTGCGCTCGCAAAAACCGCGGTTGCCGGCCAGCACATTGGGCGTGCACGCGGCGACCGATTGGTATTCGCACCCCCATATGATGTCGCCGGCACCCTGATTGACGACGGCGCACCACGGCGCGTTGCCGTAGGTCGACGCGTGGCTCTTCGAGACGCCGAAACCTATCGCCGCCGCCGAAGAAAGCGCGGCCGCACATACCAGTCTGATGCTGATTTTCACGGGCGGCAGTTTAGGCTGCCAAGGGCGAAAATCAAAGCGAAGGGCCCCGATTTCAAGGGCACAGCACAACCGGTTGGGTGACATCCCGACAGCGCCCCAATTGGCAGCCGCTTGGAATTGTTCTCTGTTTGTTCTATAGATAACGCTCTAGAACGTACAGTGAACATCCACAGCCTGATCCACCATCCATACCGGACTGATACCCGGCGAATACCCAACTTTTGCACGGACTTATCCACGGTCAGCGCGGTCAAGAGGTAGTTCAATGGCCGATAGAACGACGCCTTCGGCTGACCTTTCAACGGCGCAAAACCGTGCCGAAACGCCTGCGGCTGCGCGCTCCACCGTTCTTGAGGAATTGCGCCGCCTGTTGCCGGGGGCGGACAATATCCACAGCACGCTGCCCTTCCTCCCTTTGGGCCTGCCCGCTCTCGATTCCCATCTGCCGCAAGGCGGTTTGGCCTGCGGCGCCCTGCATGAAGTCGTCCCCGAAACCGAAGGCGTCCGCTCGGCCGCCTTCGGTTTCGTCGTGGCCGTGCTGGCGCGGCTGCGGCAGGACCGCCCTCTCATCTTCGTTCTGCCGGCCTATGGACAGCGCGAACATGGCCGCCTGTGCGGCCATGGCCTCAACAGCCTCGGCCTCGATCCGGCGCGCGTCACGCTCATCGAAACGGCGTATCGCAAAGAAACCCTGTGGGCCGTGGCGGAGGCGTTGCATTCGGGCGTGCCGCAAGCCGTCGCTGCGATGATCGACCGGCTCGATCTGAAAACCAGCCAGAAGCTGCATCTCGCCGCCAGTGATACCGGCCTGCCGCTTCTTCTGATCCGGCCGGCGCAGACGCTCGAAGCCAGCGCCGCCGCAACGCGCTGGCGCGTCGGCACGGCAGAAGCCGCGCGCGACCGCTTCGGGCTTCTCGGGCGCCCGCGCTGGCATCTGCAGCTTGAACGTTGCCGCAACGGACGTCCTGGCGAATGGAAGGTGGAGTACGATCATGTCACGCATCGTTTCAGTTTGGCTTCAACGCTGGCCGATCACGCGCTTTCTCGCGGCGCAGGCGCTCGGCCCCTCAAATACGCGAGGATCTCCTCCACAGGTCGATCCTGACCGACCATTCGTCCTCGCCATTGCTTCGAGCGGCGGCCTGCACATCGCCGCCTTGAACGAAGCGGCGGAAGCCGCGGGGCTGACGCTTGGTGAATCATTGGCCGACGCGCGGGCCAAAGCCGACATGTTGCAAGTGCGCGAGGTCGATGCCGCAGCCGACGACGCCGCATTGCGCCGCGTCGTCTTATGGGCGACGCGCTATACGCCGACCGCCTCGCCATGGTGCGGAGATAATTGGGACGAAGAAAACGGCGCGGACGGTTTCTTTCTCGACATCGAAGGCTCGGCGCATCTGTTCGGCGGCGAGGAAAAGCTGATGGCCGATCTTGCGGCGCGGCTGCAAAACTTCGGCCTGCCGGCGCGGCTCGCGGTGGCGGCCACGCCCGGCGCGGCCTGGGCGCTGTCGCACTTTCACAAGTCCATAACGCCTTTTGTTTTGCCATCGGGCGAGGAAGCTGCGGCGCTGGCCGATATGCCGGTCGCGGCGCTGCGGCTTGCCCCGGACATCCGCGACGCCCTGCGCCGGCTCGGCCTCAAAACCGTCGGCGCCTTGATCGACAAGCCGCGCGCGCCGTTCGCCGCGCGGTTTGCCGAACAACTCCTGCGCCGTCTCGACCAGGCGCTCGGCCTTCTCGACGAGCCGCTCAAGCCGATCGTCGCGTCGCCGGTCTATCACAGCCTGCAATATCTGCTCGAGCCGATCGTCACGCAGGACGCCGTGATCGCACGCACAAGCCGCCTGATGCAGGCGCTGGCGAATGTGCTGACGCGCGATGATGTGGGCGCACGCGCACTGCGGCTCTGCCTCTACCGGGTCGACGGCGCGGTCGAAACTGTCGATATCGGACTAACGCTACCGACGCGCAATGTCGCGCATGTGGTGCGTCTTCTCGATCTGAGACTCGCAACGCTTTCGGCCATTCATGACATGGGCTTCGATTCGGAGTTCGGTTTCGAGGCGGTCGGTCTTGCCGTCATCCGTGCCGAGCCGATGCCGGCGCGGCAAATCGAGATCAGCTCCGCCTCCCCCTCCCATCCCTCCCCCGCAAGCGGGGGAGGGTCAGGGTGGGGGGAGAGTGACGCCGCGGAACGTTATGCGGGTTTGATCGATACGCTGCGTCAGCGCGTCGGCGCGCATCGCGTGCATCGGTTCGAGCCCGTGGCCAGCCACATTCCCGAACGCGCCGAAATCCTGGCGCCGATCGGCGGCGAAGAAGAGCCGGCATGGTCGATTCCCGACGAAAGAACGCGCCCGCTTCTCCTCTTGCCGCAAGCCGAGCCGGCTGAAGTCATGGCGCTTATCCCCGATGGCCCGCCGCGGCGTTTTTCCTGGCGCGGCGTGACCTATTACATCGCCGGCAGCCAAGGCCCCGAACGCATCGGCGCCGAGTGGTGGCGCCACCCCCTCCCTTTCCCTCCCCCACAAGCGAGGGAGGGTTGGGAGGGGGCGCCGACGCGCGACTATTACCTGGTCGAGGATTTCGGCGGCCACCGCTTCTGGCTCTACCGCGAAGGCCTTTACGGACGCGAGACAATGGCTGCGCAATGGTACGTGCACGGCCTGTTTGCGTGAGTAGGAACGATGAGCGCTTACGCCGAACTCGCCGTCACGACGAACTTCTCTTTTCTGCGCGGCGCCTCGCATCCGCAGGAAATGGTGGCAACGGCCGATGCCCTCGGGCTCACCGCCATCGGCATCACCGATCGCAATTCTTTTGCCGGCGTGGTGCGCGCCTATGACGAAGCGAAAAAAAGAAACATCAAGCTTCTGGTCGGCACACGTCTGGTGACGGTCGACGGTTTCGCGGCGTTTGCTTATCCCACCGATCGAACGGCGTATGGGCGTCTCTGTCAGCTTCTGACCAAAGGAAATCGCAAAGCGAAGAAAGGCGAATGCCATCTCACCTTCATGGACATTCTCGGCGCGAGCGACGACCAGATTTTTATCGCGCTGCCGCCGCTGACACTCTTTGCGGAAATCGTTCCCCGCGAAAGCGGGAATGAACAGAATAATTTCACCGAACGGCTCGAAAAATTAGTCCGCGCTGCGCCCGGCCGCACCTTCCTCGCCGGCGTGCATTATCATCGTGGCGATGAACCGCGCCGGCTTGGCCTCTTGGCCGAACTTGGCGAACGCAGCGGCGCACCGCTCGTCGCCGTCAACGACGTGTTCTATCACGCACCGGAACGTCGGCCGCTCGCCGACATCGTCACCTGCGTGCGGGAAAAATGCACGCTCGCCGAAGCGGGTCTCAGACTCGCCGTCAATGCCGAGCGCCATATCAAGCCGCCGGAAGAAATGGCGCGGCTGTTCCAAAAATTTCCGCAAGCGATTGCCCGCACTATCGAGATCGCGCAAGCCTGCCGCTTCTCGTTCGATCAATTGAAATACGAATATCCCGACGAGCCGGTACCGCCGGGCAAGACCGCGCAGCAGCATCTGACCGACCTGACCTGGGCGGGCGCGGCGAAGCGCTATCCCAAGGCGCATTTTCCCAACGGCATTCCTGCGGAAATCGCCAAGCGGCTCGACGATGAACTGGCGCTGATCGAAGAGCTCAAATACGCCCATTATTTTCTCACCGTGCATGACGTGGTCGCCTATGCGCGCGAGCAAAAAAATATCCTTTGCCAGGGCCGCGGCTCGGCCGCCAACAGCGCGGTCTGCTTTTGCCTCGGCATTACCGAGGTCAATCCGGCCGAGAGCGATCTGCTTTTCGCCCGCTTCATCTCAGCGAATCGCGGCGAGCCGCCCGATATCGACGTCGATTTCGAGCATGAGCGGCGCGAAGAGGTCATCCAATACATTTATGAACGCTACGGCCGGCATCGGGCGGCAATCTGCTCGACCGTCATTCATTACCGCTCGCGCCGCGCCATCCGCGAAGTCGGCAAAGTGCTGGGATTGACGGAGGACGTCACCTCGGCACTCGCCAAAACGGTGTGGGGCTATAGCGATGACGGTCTGCCCGACGACCATATTCGCCAGGCCGGCCTCGATCCGAAAAATCGGGAAATCCGGCAGGCGGTCGCGCTCACCGGCGAACTGATCGGCTTCCCGCGCCATCTTTCGCAGCATGTCGGCGGCTTCGTGCTCACGCGCGGACCGCTCGACGAGATGGTGCCCATCGGCAATGCCGCCATGACAGATCGCACCTTCATCGAATGGGATAAGGACGACATCGATACGCTCGGCCTGATGAAGGTCGATGTGCTCGCGCTCGGCATGCTGAGCTGCCTGCGCCGCGGGCTCGATCTCATGCAGCAGCATTACGGCACTGATTTCACGCTCGCCACGCTGCCGCAGCACGATCGCGCCGTCTATGACATGCTGTCGCGCGCCGACTCGGTCGGCGTATTCCAGGTCGAGAGCCGCGCGCAGATGTCGATGCTGCCGCGGCTGAAGCCGCAATGTTTCTACGATCTCGTCATCGAAGTCGCAATCGTGCGGCCGGGGCCAATCCAAGGCGACATGGTGCATCCCTATCTGCGCCGCCGCGACGGCATCGAGAAAGAGCATTACCCTTCGCCCGCGCCGGAGCATGGGCCGGCCAACGAATTGGCCGAGGTGTTGAAACGAACGCTCGGCGTGCCGCTGTTCCAGGAACAGGCGATGCAGATCGCCATCACGGCTGCGAAATTCACGCCCGACGAAGCCGACGGCTTGCGCCGCGCCATGGCGACCTTCCGGCACACCGGCAAGGTGCATCTGTTCCGCGACAAATTCATCAACGGCATGGCCGAGCGCGGCTATGACCGCACTTTCGCCGAACATTGCTTCGGCCAGATCGAGGGCTTTGGCGAATATGGCTTCCCGGAAAGCCACGCGGCGAGTTTCGCGCTCCTCGTTTACGCCTCGGCCTTCATCAAATGCCGCTATCCCGACGTGTTCTGCGCCGCCATCCTCAACAGCCAGCCGATGGGCTTTTATCAGCCGGCGCAGCTCGTGCGCGACGCACGCGCGCACGGCGTCGAGATCCGCGGTGTCGACGTCAATTACAGCGCCTGGGATTGCACGCTCGAACCGGATGCCCCCTCCCTACCCTCCCCCGCTCGCGGGGGAGCAAACATGAAAGAACTCTCCCCCGCTTGCGGGGGAGAGAGAGGTGGGGGTCACGCCGTCCGCCTCGGCTTCCGCCAGGTTCACGGTCTCGGCAAAGACGAATTGGAAAAATTGACCGCGGCGCGCGGCAACGGTTTCTCCTCGATCGAGCGGCTCGCGGCCACGGCCGGCATTTCGCGCTTCACTATCGAACGGCTCGCGGAAGCCGACGCGTTCCGCTCGCTTGGCCTCGACCGACGCGCGGCCTTATGGGCGGCGCGGCGGCTCGACATGATCGGGGCAGGGCCGCGCCTCGCGGCCGCGGGCAACTCGGCCTCAGCCGGCGCAAAGGAAACACTGCCGCTGCTCACCGCCCATCTGAGCGACGAACTTTTCCCTGAGCCGCAAGTCGCGCTCCCCGCCATGCCGCTCTCCGAGCACGTGGTGGAGGATTACGTGGCGACGGGACTGTCGCTGAAAGCGCATCCGGTACGGTTTTTCCGCGACCGCCTCACCGCGTTGGGCGTTATCCACAACATCCAGCTGCGCAGTGACGCCTTGTCGCAGGACACGTTCGTCACCGTCGCCGGCCTCGTCCTGGTGCGACAGCGGCCCGGCACGTCGAAGGGCGTCGTGTTCATGACGCTCGAAGACGAGACCGACATCGCCAACATCATCGTCTGGCCGAAAGTTTTCGAAAACAACCGCCGCACGGTGATGACGGCGCGTTTCCTTGCCGTACGCGGGCGCCTGCAACGCGCCGGTCTCGTCATCCATGTGATCGCGGACAGTTTTGTCGATCTGTCCGCCGAACTTCCCGCGCTGCGTGACGGCGATCTTGCGCTCCCGGCGGTTGCGTCTCCGTCGCACCAGGAAGGCTCTTGGTCACACCAGGAAAGTGCCTCACACATGCTCAAAAGTCGCGACTTTCACTGAAGAGCCCCATCATGTGCGGACGCGCCAAGCTTCCCGAGGACGTTTCCGAAATCAAACTCGACCTGCGGATCGATTGGGACGAGATCGGCGCCTACCAGCCGCGATGGAACGCCGCTCCGACATCCAAACTTCCGGTTGTCGTTTCGCACCACGGCGAACGCACCCTCACTTTGATGCGCTGGGGTCTGGTGCCGTCATGGGCCAAGGACCCCAAGATCGGATATTCGACCTTCAATGCCCGCGCCGAAAGTATCGACACCCGCCCCGCCTTCCGCGCCGCTTGGAAGGAGGGCCGCCGCTGCCTCGTCATCACCGACGGCTATTACGAGTGGCGCGACAGCGACAAACAACCCTTTGCTGTGGGCTTGAGCAATCGCGGGCCGATGATCTTTGCCGGCCTGTGGGACGAATGGACCGCGCCGGGCGACGGCATCGTCAAATCCTTTGCCATCATCACCACGACCGCCAATGAACTTTTGCAACCCTTGCATGCCCGCATGCCGGTCCTGCTCACGCCGCAGGATTGGGCCCCTTGGCTCGGCGAAATCGCGGCCACCGCGCCGCAACTCAAAGCCTTGCTCAAGCCCTATCCCGGCGCGGGCATGGCGTTTTGGCCGGTAGATCGGCGCGTCGGCAATGTCCGCAACGACAGTCCGGATCTATTCGCCCCGCTTCGGGCGATGAATTAGGCTGTCACGGGGTTATTACTTACCGATAGCCGATCAATCCGAATAACCGGGCCGGCCATTAAATATAGTCAAAAGCTATGTGTTGGCGTCATTAAGCCATCATACATAGGAGTTGCACGTCTACGCGCTCACCTATATCGTCTGGCACCTGCCGAATGCAGGGTCTCCACTGTGCCGAAAACCACGGCAGGGGGAAAACGGCGTGAGGCCCGCGACCAGCCGAGTTGTGACACCTTTAGTGTTGCGACACCTGGTCGCTACGGAACATCTCGCCACTTGTTGTAGTTCCTCGTTTCGAACAATATCGAGACGAGTTCCAGTCAAAGGCCCCGAAGCGGCGCCGGGAGGAAAAATTGCGGCCTTCCACTAGCCCTCTCCGCGAGTTGTTGGGCAAGCGGGATTTCTACGCTGGCGGCTTAATGGTGCTGCTCGGCCTCGGCATTGCGCTGAAGGGAGCGAGCTACCGCGCCGGCACCCTCATGCATATGGGACCGGGATTCCTGCCCACCGCGCTTGGCGTGCTCCTCGTTCTTCTCGGCATTGCCATCGCTGCCGCCGGAATATCGTCAGCGGACGGCGCCGAAGAAAACCAGAGCATTCTGCCGGAACATCCGCAATGGTGGGCCTGGTTCTGCATCCTCATGAGCCCGATCTGTTTCATCTTTTTCGGGCGTTACTTCGGAATGATCCCTGCGACATTCTCGTGCGTCTTCATCGCCGCGCTTGGCGATAAAAACGCGACGTGGTTGGGCACGTTCATCCTGGCGACCGTCGTAACCATTTTCGGCGTCGCACTGTTCTCCTACTTCCTTCAGGTGCCCATGCCGATATTCATGTGGAGGGGCGAACCGTGATCGGGACCGCACTCACCGACCTCTGGTACGGCTTCGGCGTCGCGCTCGAGCCGCACAACCTGATGTTCTGCTTCATCGGCGTGCTCGTCGGCAACATGGTCGGCGTGCTGCCAGGCATGGGCCCGCTCGCCACGATCTCGATCCTTCTGCCCCTCACCTTCGGCATGAAGCCGGTCGCCGCCATCCTGATGCTCGGCGGCGTGATGTACGGCGCGCAATATGGCGGCGCCATCTGCTCGATCCTGCTCAATTTGCCATGCCACCCGCCGCATGCGGTGACCTGTCTCGACGGCTTCCCGATGACCAAGCAAGGCCGCGGCGGCGTTGCGCTCGGCCTCACCGTCTTCGCCTCGTTCGTCGGCGCCTCCTGGGGCATTACCGAAATGGTCTTCCTGTCGCCGCTCCTGGTGCGGGCGGCGCTGCAATTCGGTCCGGCCGAAGTCTGCTCGCTGATGTTGCTCGGCTTGCTGGCGGGCTCGACGCTGGCGCGCGGCTCGCCGATCAAGGGCGTGGCGATGACGGTGCTCGGGCTGTTCCTCGGCTCGGTCGGCACCGACCTCGAGACCGGTTCGGAACGCTACACGTTCGGCATGACCGAGCTCGACGACGGCATCGAACTGATCGCGCTCGCGCTCGGCCTGTTCGGCATCGCCGAATTCATGAACAGCGTCAATCAAGTCGCGCCGATCAATACGAAATATACCCATGTCACCTTCAAAGACATGCGGCCGACCAAGGCCGATCTGAAACAGGCCTTCTTCCCGATGTGGCGCGGCACCATCATCGGCAGCCTGTGCGCGCTCATTCCCGGCACTGGGCCGACCATCGCCTCCTTCGTCGCCTATGCGACGGAAAAGAAAATCTCCAGACATCCGGAGAAGTTCGGTACTGGCCTGATCGAGGGCGTGGTTTGCCCGGAGGCCGCGACCCACTCCTCCGTTCAGGGCGATTTTATCCCGACCATGAGCCTCGGCATCCCGGGCGACGCCGTCATGGCGCTGCTGCTCGGCGCCTTGATGATCCAAGGCATCGTGCCCGGCCCGCAGCTGATTTCGCAGCATCCCGACATTTTCTGGGGACTGGTCGCCAGTTTCTGGATCGGCAACATCATGCTGGTGCTGCTGAACGTGCCGCTGATCGGCATCTGGGTGAAGATGCTGGCGATCCCGTACAAGTATCTGTACCCGAGCGCGATGTTCTTCGTCTGTATCGGCGTCTATGCCGCCAATAACGACTTCTTCCAGGTCGGCGAAGTCGTCTGCATCGGCCTGTTCGGCTATATCCTGCTCCGCCTCGGCTTCCACCCGGCGCCGATCCTGCTCGGCTTCGTGCTCGGTCCGCGGTTCGAGGAGAACTTCCGCCGCGCCATGCTGATCTCGCGCGGCGACATCACGGTGTTCGTCCAGCGCCCGATCAGCGCGGTCTTCATCGGGCTGTGCGTGATCCTGATCGGCTCCCAGGTCTATCTGCGACTCAAGGGCTCGAAACCGCCGATCGAGCCCTCGCTGCAGGCGCACGGCGACGGCGCTCCAGCCGTTACCGCGGAGATGCGCACTCCGGCGGAATAAATCCGAACTCACGTAATTCATCGGGGCCCGATCTCGGACGAGATCGGGCCCCGATCCGTTTTGAGACCCTCCGCGCGTTCAGGCCGTCCGCAATCCGCGCTCCAGCACACGCGCGAGGCGATCGGAAAACAGTTTCGCATCGGCCGGGCGGTCACCTTCGAGGAGCCGCGCCTCGTCGAACAGCAAATGCGCGGCGTCTTCCTTAAAACCCTGCTCGCCGGCGCCGAGCGCCGCGAGCGCGACGACCAGTTTGTGATGCGGATTGACTTCGAGGATCGGCTTCGAGGCCGAGGTCAACCGTCCGGCATTGGCCAGAAGCTTTTCCAGCGCGCGGTCGGGACCGGATTCGGCCGCCACGAGGCAAACCGCGCTGTCGGTGAGACGTTCCGACGCCCTCACCTCCGCGACCTCGTCGCCGAGCGTCGACTTCAAGAACGCCAGGAACTGCTTGACCGTCTCCGCGATGTCCGGCGGCATCGCCTGCTCGGCGTCGACCCGCGGAATCAGCGCCAAGTCGGCCGCCCCCTGCGTGACCGATTTGAACGGCTTGCCGTCGAACGAAACGCCGGGCATGACCCAGAACGTGTCCACCGGATCCGGCAACAGCAGCACCTCGACGCCGCGGGCGCGGAACCCTTCGAGATGCGGCGAGGATTTCAGCCGCCCGATCTCGTCACCGGCGAGATAATAGATCGCGGTCTGGTTGGTCTTGAGCGCCGCGACATAGTCGGTGAGGCTCCGCCACTCGTCGCCGCCCGCGGTGGTCTTAAAGCGCGAGAGCTTCAACAGCGCGTCGCGGCGCTCGAAATCCTCGTAGATGCCTTCCTTGAGCACCGCTCCGAAAACGTCCCAGATCTTCGTGTATGTCTGGGGCTCCTTGTCAGCGAGCCGTTCCAGCTCGGAAATCACCCGGCCGGTGACGCCCTTTCTGATCGCGGCGAGAAGCGGACTCTCCTGGATCTTTTCGCGCGACACGTTGAGCGGCAGATCGGCCGAGTCGACCAGCCCGCGCACGAAGCGCAGATAGCGCTGCAGGATATCGGCATCGTCGGTGATGAAGACGCGCTTGACATAAAGCTTGATGCGGCCCTTGCGGTCGGGATCGAACAGATCGAACGGCCGCGCGCCGGGCACGAACAGTAGCGCGGTGTAATCCTGCCGTCCCTCAGCGCGGTAGTGGATGGTCAGCGTCGGCTCGTCGAAGGCACCCGCGACGCTGCGGTAGAAATCGGTGTAGTCGGCCGGCTTGATCTCGGATTTCGGCTTGGCCCACAAAGCCGCGCCGTCGGTGATTTCGCTCGATTGCGCGCCCGGCTTCTCGACCACCGCGATCGGCACCGGCACATGGCCCGATTGCCCCTTGACCAGCCGTTCGACCGTCGACCGCTCGGCGTAATTTTTCGCCTCCTCCATCAGATGGAGGACGACGCGGGTGCCGCGGCGCGGCGCCGAAGCGGTGTCGGCCGGCGAGACTTCGAACTCGCCCTTGCCGTCGGAGCTCCATTGCCAGGCCTCATCCGCACCGGCGCGGCGGGAAATCACATCGACGCGCTCGGCGACCATGAAGGTCGAATAAAAGCCGACGCCGAAGCGGCCGATCAGCGGGCTCGCCTCTTTGTCTCCCTCGCCCTGCTCGTCCTCGCCGTCTTGATTGCCCTCGCCTTGCGCCGCTTCGACCTTTTCGAGGAACGCCTTGGTGCCGGATCGCGCAATGGTGCCGAGCGCCTCGATCATCTCATCACGGCTCATGCCGATGCCGTTGTCCTCGACGGAAAGCCGCTTGTTCTCCGGATCGAGCGCCACAGTGATGTGCAGTTTCACATCGTCGCCGAGCAGCGCCGGGTCGGAAATCGCCTCATAGCGCAACCGCTCGCAGGCATCGGCTGCATTGGCGATCAGTTCGCGCAGAAACACCGACTTATCAGAATAGACCGAATGCACCATCAGGTGCAGGAGCTTGGCGACATCAGCTTGGAAAGGATGGGCCTCGAAGCGGTGGCCCTCGGTTTTCCCTACGGTTTCGGTGTCTTCAGCTACGGCCATGGCGGTATCCCTGGACAGAAGTCTTCTCTACGATTTCCAGCTCCGAAATGGCGAGAAATCGGTGAAGATTCAAGGATATTGTGAGGGGGTCTCCCGCCGCCTTGGTCTCGGTCAATCCTTGCTGGCGATCGGCCCGGGCGACCAGTCATCGCCGAGCAGCGGCTTGACCTCGACGGGATAGATGAGGCCGAGTTCGAGACTGGGATCGAAATAGCGCATCGTTTGTTCATTGAAATCGATGATGCGGCCGCGTTCGAGCGGCCCGACATCGTTGATTTTGACGATCGCCTGCTTATTGGCACTGGCGACAAGGGCATAGCTCGGCCGGTAGTCCTTGCCGTAGCGGACACCACCGAACATTTCACGCAAGTCGATTTGGACCGCGGCCGTCCAGCCGGACGGATCATAGGGTTCGCCAGACGCTGTCTCCGTGCCGCCGGAGCTCACGCCCGGCCGAAACGGATTGTAGGTCGACGCCGTCCCCAGGATCGTCACGCCGCTGACAGCTGCATTCAGTTTGCCTTGCAGACGCGCCGTCGCTGCCGCTCGGACAGTCCAAGCTTCGCCAGCACTCCGCACGGCGCCGCCGAATTTCATGACCAAAGACGAATAAGCAAACAACATCGCCGCGACGCAAAGCGCGGCGCTAAAGCGCACCACCATTCAAATTCTCCGGCTTAGTCCCCGACGAAGGGCGCGGACTAATAGGTCGCGCGTGGTGCAATTAAGGCGAGAGTTGGATTATTTACAGGTCGTACGCGGGAACTCAGTGGAACTCGCAGCCACGATCTGAAAATGATCTAAATCTGATCTGAAATGATCTGAAACTGACGGAAATCCTCAGACCGGCACCCGCACATTCGCCCGCAAGCCGCCGAGCGGCGAATCGCCGAGCGTGATGTCGCCGCCATGCGAGCGGGCGATGTCGCGGGCGATGGCGAGGCCCAGGCCGGTGCCGCCCTCGTCCTGATTGCGCGCGTCGTCGAGCCGCAGGAACGGCTTGAACACGTCGTCGCGCATCTGCACCGGGATGCCCGGCCCGTCGTCGTCCACCGTGACGTTGAGCCAGCGATGGTCGCGGTGGCCGGTGATGGCGACCGTCGAACCGAAGCGCCCGGCATTGGAGACGAGATTGGCGAGGCAGCGCTTGAACGCCGCCGGCCGCACCGTGACTTCCGGCGGCCCGTAGAAGCTCGCGCTGGCGCGATGGCCGTGGCGCTCGGTGTCGAGCTTGAGCTCTTCGAGCAAGGCTGCGATGTCGGTCGGCGCCGACTGCTCGCCCATGTCGCCGCGCGCGAAGGCGAGATAGGCCTCGAGCATCGCCGCCATCTCGTCGACGTCCTTTTTCATGCCGTCGATTTCCGGCGTATCGCCGAGCAGCGCGAGCTCGAGCTTAAAGCGCGTCAGGATGGTGCGCAGATCGTGCGAAACGCCGGCGAGCATCGTCGTGCGCTGCTCGATGGCGCGTTCGACGCGGCCTTTCATTTCGAGGAAAGCGGCCGCGGCGCGGCGCACTTCGCGCGCGCCGCGCGGCCGAAAATTCTGCGCCTCGCGGCCCTTGCCGAAGGCTTCGGCGGCGTCGGCGAGCCGCACGATCGGCCGGATCTGGTTGCGCAGGAAGGCGATGGCGATGGCGAGCACGACGAGCGAGGTCGCCACCATCCAGACCAGGAAGATCCACGAATTCGGATCGTAGACGTCGGCGCGCTTGGCGAAGACGCGCATGATCGTATCGTCGAGCTTGATGCGGATCTCCACGATCGAGGAGCGGCCGACCGTATCGATCCAGAACGGCAGGCCGATCTGCTTGCTGATCTCCTCCGACAGCGCCTCGTCGAGCTGTGAGAAGAACGGTTTTGGCCCGGGCGGCGGCAATTGCGCGCCGGGCAGGAAATCGACGACCAGGCCGAGACGATCCTGCGCGATGCGGCGCAACTGCGCATGATCGGGATCCTGCGGATAGGTTTTATAGACGTCGATGAGGGTGGCGATCTCCTGCGTCACCGCCGAGGACAGATAGGTGGTCACCAAATTCCAGTGCCGCTCCATGAACAGGAAGGCGACCACCGATTGCAGCACGACCATCGGCACGATGATGATCAGCAGCGAGCGGGCATAGAGCCCCTTGGGCATCACCGATTTGAGAAAGCGTGCAAGCCGGTCCCACGGGCCGACGATCGGACGCGCCGCGGCGGCGGCAAAGCCCGCCACGGCATTCGCCGCGTCGGCCAATTGGCCGGCGGCGTTGCGCAAACGTCCTATGCCATCGTCTAAGCTTGCCATTCTAGTTTGCCATGGTGCCGCTCAGGCGGTTGCGACCAGCCGGTAGCCTACGCCACGCACGGTCTGCACGATCAGCGGATTACCCGGATCGCGTTCGATCTTGCGGCGCAGCCGGTTGACCTGCACGTCGACTGTGCGCTCGCTCACCGCCTCGCCGGTCCCGGCCAGCGCCTGGCGCGGCACCGCCTCGCCGACGCTCGATGTCAGGACCCGCAGCATGTCGCGCTCGCGGTCGGTGAGGCGGATGATCTCCTCGCCCTTGCGCAATTCGCCGCGCGCGAGATGATAAACGAACGGCCCGAACCGCACCGATTCGACCGGCGCCGCGCTCGGCGGCCGGGCGCGCTTGAGAATATTGGCGACGCGCAGCGCCAGCTCGCGCGGCTCGAACGGCTTCGACAGATAATCGTCGGCGCCGATTTCGAGCCCCTTGATCCGGTTCTCCTTCTCGTCGCGCGCGGTCAGCATCAGGATCGGCACCGTGGACGTGGTGCGGATGGTGCGCGCGAAATCGAAGCCGCTCTCGCCCGGCATCATGACGTCGAGAATGAACAGATCGAATTTCAAGCCGGCAAGCTTGGCCCGGGCGTCGGCCGCCGTCTCCGCGGTCGAGACGCGATAGCCCTCGCCGAGCAGAAAGCGCGACAACAGCGCGCGGATGCGCCGGTCGTCGTCGACGACGAGAAGATGCGGCGCGTCGTCCGCCGGGTTTGGCGCTGTGCTTGCGGCGGGCTTCACGTCCGTGGAGGTCATGACGCGTCGTCTTTGCCGCGCGCGCCGACACGGTCGGCAAGGGAGGCAGCATGGGAATCGGCCCGCGCGATCAGCCGCAGCACCCGCTCGCGATCCTCGGCGGCGATCATGGCGGCAAGAAAATGCCGCGCCGCCTCACGCGCATCGGGACCGAGCTCGGCAATCACCCGCGCGATGCGCTCGGTTTGCAGCCCGACAAGCTTCATCGCCAGCGCCTCGCCGGCCGGTGTCGCATAGAGCAGTCGCTGGCGGCGATCGTTGGCGCCGGCCTTCTGCACGATATAGCCTTCGTCGATCAGCTGCTTGAGCACGCGGCCGAGCGACTGCTTGGTGATCTTGAGCACGTCGAGCAGTTCGGCGACCTTCATGCCGGGATTACGGTTGACGAAGTGCAGGACGCGATGATGCGCGCGGCCAAACCCGAGCTTTTCCAAAACCTCGTCGGGGTCGCCGACGAAATCGCGATAGGCGAAGAACAACAGTTCGATGAGATCGAAATACGGCTCAGCCACGTGCGCGGGTTTTTGCACGGGCTGTTGCACGGATTCTGCACGGACTTTTGCGCGGGTTCGATTGCCGCTGCTCCGGGACGAGGTGTGCTCACGATGGTGATATCGGCCATTTAGGTCAGCTATATTGACATATTTCGGATTGGTTGTTAACCTCCGAGCACGATATCGTTTCGCAACCGGGCCGCCCCGGACGTTACGCAGAGCTCACGCTCTGATGACGCGTCTTATAGGAGTGGTCTAGACCATAACGGGAGTCCGCTCCCGACGCAAAAGCGTACGGCCTACCCGCAATCGCCGGCAGAAATCATCGTTACCGGCGGAATCTCAGGCGGATCGGGCATCAAGGGAGGCTCCGCGAGGAGCGCTTAGGCCATGTCAGCTTCCACGGCAATCACGACGGCAGTTCCGTTTGACGAACGCTCCGACCTGATCTGGTTCGACGGCAAGCTCATTCCGACGGCGGACTGCAAGATCAGCGTGCTCACCCACGGCCTGCACTATGCCAGCGCCGTGTTCGAGGGCGAGCGCGCCTATGGCGGCACCATTTTTCACAGCACCAAGCATTCGGAGCGGCTGAAAAATTCGGCGCGGATCATGGACTTCGACATTCCCTACAGCGTCGCCGAGATCGACGCCGCCAAGCGCATGGTCCTGGAAAAGAACAACCAGAAGAACGCCTATGTGCGGCCGATCGCCTGGCGCGGCTCCGAAGCGCTCGGCGTTTCGGCGCAGAACAACAAAATCCATCTCGCCATCGCCACCTGGGATTGGCCGAGCTATTTCGATCCGGCGCAGCGTTTGAAGGGCATCAGGCTCGATCTCGCCGAATACCGCCGGCCCGATCCGAAGACCGCGCCCTGCCTCGCCAAGGCGGCCGGCCTCTACATGATCTGCACGATCTCAAAACACCGCGCCGAACAGCGCGGCTATGCCGACGCCATGATGCTCGACTGGCAGGGCCGCGTCGCCGAATGCACCGGCGCCAATATTTTCTTCGTCAAGGACGGCAAGATCCACACCCCGATCGCCGATTGCTTTCTTGCAGGCATCACGCGTGCAACCGCGTTGGAGCTCGCGCGCCGGCGCAATATCGAGGTGATCGAGCGCCGCATCATGCCGGAAGAGCTGTCGGGCTTCTCCGAATGCTTCATCACCGGATCGGCCGCCGAAGTGACCGCCGGTGTCCGAAATCGCCGACTGGAAATTCACGCCCAGCCGCATCACGCAGCAGCTGATGGACGACTACACCGCCGAAGTGCAGCCGAAGGGCAAGGCGGCCGCGGCCTAGCCGCGGTGGCCGATCCGACCGCACAAGAAGGTTCGCGCGTTCTACGCTCGCCAGAAGGGCTTCTTTACTTCCTGAAAGGCGTCGTAGCGCGACAGGCCGATATCGCGGAGCGAGCGTTCGCACATTTGCGCAAGCTCGCCGCGCTCGCGCAGCCGGCGGCTCCATTCGCCGATCAGAGCCAATAAGCCACTGGGTTCTCGTCCGTGAGACGTGTGGCCGATCCATTGCAGCGTGCTCATGTTCTTGCTCCTTCTTGTTTGTATTAAACTCGCCGCCACCGATGAGCGACGGCGGCGATCTCGATTGATGGCCGCGCCGTTCAGGTCACGCTGATGTAGAGCGAAGCCAGATCGGCGATGGTCGGCGCGAAGGCATAGAAGAACGCCGTGCCGGCTATCACGACGGCTGCGAAAAGCGCACCGGCAATCAGCAATTCGCGGCCGGCGTTTGAGCGGCCGCCACGGCCGGAGGTGCGATATCTCACGGCGGGGACCGAAGTCACAGTGCGTGCAGAGCTCATGTCCTGCTCCTTTGTTGGTGCGCGCCAGCATGGCGCATGCAGAGCAATTTATGCTTCGGGCGTAGCCGAATAATCAGGCTTGTGGTAATCTCATACATCATTGCTTGTGATATATGAGCGACCGATGCCCGACCTGCGGACCCTGGCGATCTTCGTGAAAGTGGCGGAAAAGCGCAGCTTTGTCCGTGCCGCGACCGATCTGGGCATCACCCAGTCGGGCGTCAGCAACGCCATCAAGCGGCTCGAGGATCAGGTCAGCACGCCCCTCCTCGTCCGCACCACCCGCCGCGTCAGCCTGACCGAGGATGGGGCGGCTTTCTTCGAGCGCTGCCGCCAGGCGCTCGCCGCGATCGACGAGGCTGAACTCGTCCTCAAGCGCGCGCAGATCAAGCCGTCGGGAACGCTGCGCATCGACGTGCCGGTATCGTTCGGCCGCATCAAGCTCGTGCCGCTGTTGCGCCCGTTTCAGGATGCCTATCCCGATGTGCGGCTGCGCATCACCTTCACCGACCGCTACATCGATCTGATCGAGGAAGGCGTCGATATTGCTGTGCGTTTCGGTGCGTTGCAGGATTCAAGCCTGATCGCGCGGCGGCTGACGACGACGCAATTCAACGTCGCGGCCGCGCCGGGCTATTTCGACAAACATGGCCGGCCGAAAACGCCCGACGATCTCAAAGAACACAATTGCCTCGCCTTCGCCTCGCGCGACACGCGGCAGACCAGGGATTGGCGTTTCACGGTCGACGGCAGCGAACTGACACTGACGCCGAACGGTTCGATGAGTTTCAGCGACGGCGCTGCGATGTGCGACGCGGCCGCCGACGGCTGCGGCATCGCGCAGCTGCACAATTATTATCTCGACCCCGAATTCGCGCGCGGACGGCTCGTTCCGATTCTGCAAGATTATTATCCGAAGGCCGATCCGATTTCGCTCGTCTATCCGCAGACGCGGCACCTGACGCCGAACGTGCGCGCCTTCGTCGATTTCATGGTGGCGCGGTTCAAACCGACGGGTCAGAGCGCGGCGTAATCATTTCGCAGCTTCACGCTGTGGCACAGGCGCTGCCGACCAGCGCTCGGCCGCGGAATCGTCGGCGCTTTTCGCCTCGACCCAGGTCTTGACCAAACTATTGCCGCTCGCCTTCTCGACCTGCTTCCAGAACGGCGCGCGGGTTTTCAGATAATCCATCAAAAATTCCGCCGCGGCGAAGGCCGCCTGGCGGTGGCTCGACGCCGTCACCACCATGCACGATGATCCTCGCCGGGCGCGATGCGCCCGAAACGGTGGATCACCGTCACGCCGAGAAGCGGCCAGCGCGCATGGGCCTCCTCGACGTGGCGCGCGATCTCGGCTTCCGCCATGTCGGGATAATGTTCGAGCGTCAGCGCCGCGATCGGCTCGCCGTTCTCGTCGGCGCGGCAGATGCCGGTGAAGGTCACCACGGCGCCGATATCGGTGCGCCCGCGCGTCAGCTTCTTCGCCTCGGCGGCGACGTCGAAGACTTCACGCTGCAGGCGGATGGTCGTGGTCATAGCAGCAAGCTATCAACCGCCGGTCATCGGCGGGAAAAATGCGATTTCATTTGCGCCGGCGATCCGCGCATCGGCACGCACGTGGGTCTTGTCGATCGCGGCGCGGATCACTTTGGGATTTTCGAACGCGTAGGCATAGCCCTCGCCGCGCTTCGTCAGCCATGCAACCAATCGGCGACGGTCGCGATCCCGGCGGGCGGATCGACGTCTTCTTCCGCGAGCCCGACGCGCTCACGCACCCAGGCGAAATAGCGAACCTTCACGCATCCTCCTGATAGAGATGATGCAGACCGGCATAGAGATAGTCCCAGCCGGTATAGAGCGTCAGCAACGCCGACAGCCACAACAGCACGATGCCGATCTGCGTCACCACCGGCACGATGGCGTCGCCGGCCTCGCCGCAGATCAGAAAGCCGACGGCGACGAGCTGCAGCGTGGTCTTCCATTTGGCGAGCCGCGTCACCGGCACGCTGACGCGCAGTTCCGCGAGATATTCGCGCAAGCCCGAAACCAGAATCTCGCGGCAGAGAATGACCACCGCCGCCCACAGCGACCAGCCGTGGATGGTTTTCTCGGCGCCGAGCATCAACAGGCACGAGGCGACCAGAAGCTTGTCGGCGATCGGATCGAGCATGCGGCCGAGCGAGGACTGCTGCTCCCAGATGCGGGCGAAATAGCCGTCGAAAAAGTCGGAGACGCCGGCGGCGATAAAAATGCCGAGCGCGACCCAACGCAGCCACAGCCCGCCGTGCAAAATGTTCTGCCAGAACATGCAGCCGACCACGAGCGGCACCGCGACGATGCGCCCATAGGTCAGGATATTGGGCAGCGCCAGCGGATGGACGCGCAGGCGTCCGCTGGTTGTCGGTCCAGCGGCCGGTGCTGGCCCAGTCGTCGTTGTTGACGAGTTCATTGCGCCACCATAGCGCCGGTACGCGGGAACCGACAGACCAAAGCCGCGCATGGCAGCGTTACACACGTCAATGTTAACGCCGATCTTATGCGCATCACGGTCGCTCGACAGCGGCCCCGAACAGAGGCCCTATGCCGCCCCCTCGTGGAAAAACTCGTAAATCCGGCCGCGCCGTTTCGGCGCTGATACCGTCGACCTGCATCAGGTCGGTGACCGAGGCGCGCTCGATCGCCTTGAGCGTGCCGAAGTGATGCAACAGCGCGCGCTTGCGGGTCGGTCCGATGCCGGCGATCTCCTGCAAGCCGGCCTCGCGCATATCCCGCGTGCGCCGCGCCCGGTGCGAGCCGATGGCGAAGCGATGCGCCTCGTCGCGCAGCCGCTCGACGAAATAGAGCACCGGGTCGCGCGGCGGCAGCTTGAACGAGTCGCGGCCGGGAAGGAAGAAGGTTTCGCGCCCGGCGTCGCGGTCCGGCCCCTTGGCGATGGCGACCAGCGGAACGTCGACGCCGAGGCCGGCGAGCACTTCGCGCGCCGCGGTGAGCTGGCCCTGCCCGCCGTCGATCAGGACGAGGTCGGGCCATGGCGACTTCCTCTGGCGACTCGCTCCGGCGAGCCGGCTAGCTCTTCGATGTCGGGCGACAGCCGCATGAGTTCGCCCTCACCTTGCCGCGGAGGCGACGAAGCGTCCACGGCCTGCACGCGCGGCGCTTCGGCCAGCAGCCGCTTGAAGCGGCGCTCCAACACTTCGCGCATCATGGCGAAATCGTCGCCGGGCGTGAGCGTCGGCCGAGCGGATGTTGAACTTGCGGTATTGGCTCTTGCGAAAGCCCTCCGGCGCCGGCGACGATCATGGCGCCGACCGCGTTCGTGCCCTGGATGTGGCTGTTGTCGTAGACCTCGATGCGGCGCGGCACGCGCGGCAGCCCGAAAGTCTCCGCGAGCGCATCGAGCAGCTTCTGCTGCGACGACGTCTCGGCGAGCTTGCGGCCCAAGCGCCTCGCGCGCATTGGCGAGCGCGTGCTCGACCAGATCCTTCTTCTCGCCGCGCTGCGGCACCGAGACTTCGACCTTGTGGCCGCTCTTGGTGCACAGCGCCTCCGCCAGCAGCGCGCGATCCTCGATCTCGTGCGAGATCAGGATCAGCCGCGGCGGCGGCTTGTCGTCGTAGAACTGCGCCAGGAAGGCGGACAGCACTTCGCCCGGCGCCAGCGAGCGGTCGGCCTTCGGAAAATAGGCGCGGTTGCCCCAGTTCTGGCCGGTGCGGAAAAAGAACACCTCGACGCAGGAGAAGCCGCCCTGCTGATGCACGGCGAAGACGTCGGCCTCCTCGACGCCGCGCGGATTGATGCCCTGATGCGACTGGATCGCCGACAGCGCCGCCAGGCGGTCGCGATAGATCGCGGCGCGCTCGAAATCGAGCGCGGCCGACGCCTTCTCCATTTCCGCGGCAAGCTCGTTCTTCGACCGCCTTGCTGCGGCCGGACAGGAACGCATTCGCCTCGCGCACCAGCGCCGCATAATCGGGAAAATCGATCTCCTTGGTGCACGGCGCCGAGCAGCGCTTGATCTGATACAGCAGACACGGCCGCGTGCGGCTCTCGAAGAACGGATCGCTGCACGAGCGCAACAGAAAGGCGCGCTGCAGCGCATTGACGGTGCGATTGACCGCCCACACCGAGGCGAACGGCCCGTAATATTGGCCGGGCCGCGTGCGCGCGCCGCGATGCTTGAGAATTTGCGGCGCCCAGTGATCGGAGGTGATCACGATATAGGGAAACGATTTGTCGTCGCGCAGCGTCACGTTGAAGCGCGGCCGCAGCCGCTTGATCAGGTTGGCTTCGAGCAGCAGCGCCTCGGTTTCGGTGCGGGTGACGACGAATTCCAGCGTGCGGGTCGCGCGATCATGCGCTCGATGCGGGTGTCGAGCCCGGTCGGGCGCGCATAGGCGGCAACGCGCTTCTTGATGTTTTTCGCCTTGCCGACATAGAGCACGTCGCCGCGCGCATCGATCATGCGGTAGACGCCCGGCCGCGACGGCGCGTGCTTGAGATGGGCACGATCGCAGCCGCGGCCGGCCGCGAGCGAGCCCGCGCCTCTTCGGCGCAAGCGTTGCCGCTTCATCGTCCGGCTGCGGCAGCGGCTGCTCGTCGTCGTCTTCGACGGGCTCGACTTCCGGCGCGATCTGCGGCGCATTTCGCGTTTTGGAACACTCATATTTCGAACAATCCGCGGCGGCGGTTGCCAAGGCGCATTTTGCGCCGCGCCAAGTCAAATATACCGTTTCTTAACGATATCAACTTGGAACTACTTAACGATTCAGCACTGTTTAACTTAAACATCGCGATAAATTCTATCAGATCGGACAGACGGCCTTCGCGCTTTCTTTGACGCCGCAAAGCGTTCTTCAGCCCAGCGATCGTCGCTCGTTGCGCCCGATTTCCGTTGGGGAGGCCACATGAAGAAGACAGACTGCTCTCGGCAGCGGCTCTCTTGGTCGCGGATATCACTGGCCACCGCCGGCGCGGCGCGCGCGCCGCCGATCTTCCGGCCTATCACCATACTACACCGCGCCCGCCGCCGCTTTCGGCCTACAGCTGGGCCGGCCCCTATCTCGGCGGCACGCTGGGCTATCGAGTGGGGCACGGTGAGCAACAATCCGACCCATCCGTCACGGCGTCGACCGGCGGCATCGAGGCCGGCTTCAATTGGCAGCACGGCAATTTCGTCTACGGCGCCGAGGCCGACATCAATCTGTCCGCCGCCGAGCGACACGTTCGCGCCCTGGCAGTTCTCCAATCCGTGGTTCGGCACCCTGCGCGGCCGCGCCGGCGTCGCCATCGGCAATGTGCTCATTTACGGCACCGCCGGCCTCGCCTATGGCGGCCTGACCGCGGATACGTCCGGCAATCTGTCGGAAAGCCATACCAGCTTCGGCTGGGTCGCCGGCGGCGGCGCCGAAGTCGGCTTCACGCCGCATTGGTCGGCCAAAGCCGAGTGGCTCTATCTCGATTTCGCCGACGCACTTCTCGGTGACCGGCACCAATAACGGGCTCGCCACCAACCTGCTGCGGCTCGGCGTCAACTACCACTTCTAGGCCTGATTTCAGAGTGGTTATCGCTCCCCGAGGCTCGGCAGCCATGACAGCGTTCTTGCAGTCAAGATTCTGGCCACAACTATACATTAATAGTTCATTCATCATATTTTCGCCGATGTTAAAACATATTTAGGAATAAACGTGGCGATCCAAGTGTAATTTCGCCACATTACAGTCACGATAGAGAAAATCGTCTGTGTCTTTTCTACACTAGCGGAAAAAGCCCTCCTGAATACTATGCGGCCACCTAAGCCGACGGTTTCGATTCTTGGAGGACTACAATGAAGCGTTTGTGTCTTGCGTTGATCGGCCTGGTGGCGCTGGCGGGAGCGGCCGCAGCGGCCGATCTCGCCGCGTCCGGCGCCAGCTCCCTACTATCCGAAAGCTCCGGTCTACGCTGCCGTCTATAACTGGACCGGCTTTTATATCGGCATCAACGGCGGCGGCGCCTTCGGCAGATCGGCCTGGGATCTCGACCGGCAGCCACAACATCTCCGGCGGACTCGTCGGCGGCACCGTCGGCTACAATTATCAATTCGGCCAGGCTGTCGTCGGCGTCGAAGGCGACATCGACTGGGCCGACATCAACGGCACGACCAACAATCTGTGCCCGGCCGGCTGCAAGACCAGCGACACCTGGCTGTCCACGGTCGCGCGGCCGGCTCGGCTACGCCGCCGACCGCTTCATGCCCTTCGTCACCGGCGGCGCCGCGTTCGGCGACATCCGCGCGTCGACGCCGGGCTTCGCCACGGCGAGCACGCACCAATGCCGGCTGGACGCTCGGCGGCGGCCTCGAAGGCGCGATCGCTCAGAATTGGACCGCCAAGGTCGAATATCTCTATGTCGATCTCGGCAAGTTCAACTGCGGCCTGAACTGCGGCGCGGGTCTCACCACCGACAACGTCTCGTTCAAGACCAGCATCCTGCGCGCCGGCGTGAACTACAAGTTCTGATTCCCGTCCGATTTTATCGGCGTCAAACGCCCCGGGGCCTCGCCGCCCCGGGGTTTTTATTTGTGCGCGCTCCATCTAGAGCGATTTATCTAGAGATTGGGCGTCTCACCACGCAGAATTGTCTCCAGCACCGGCATGTCGATATTGCCGCCGGTGAGAACAAGTCCGACACGTTTGCCGGCGTAGCGGTTCCTGTCCTTGAGCAGCGCGGCAAGCGGCGCCGCGCCGGCGCCCTCGGCAAGATTGTGCGTCGTCGTGAAATAGAGCCGGATCGCGTGCGCGATCTCATCCTCGCGCACGCGCACGACACGGCTTGCGCCTTTACAGAGGATCTCGAGCGCTTCAGCGGGCGGGTCGCGCGTCGCGACGCCATCGGCGAAGGTCGCCGCCGCGTTGGTTTTCACCGGATGTCCGGCCGCAAACGACAAGGCGAAGGCTGGCGCGTTATCGGCGACCACGCCGATAATCTCGGTCTTGAGCCCGAGGAGATCGCGCACCGTGATCAGGCCGCAAATCCCCGAACCCATGCCGATCGGAACGTAGACCGCGTCGAGATCGGCGTGGGCCAAGAACAATTCATACGCGTAAGTGGCGACGCCCTTCACCAGATCGCGGTGGAAGGACGGAACGAAATGATAGCCGCGCTCCCGCTGGATCTCGGCGGCGACGGCGCGGCTCTCGTCGAAATCCTTGCCGCCGGTGATGATCTCGCCGCCGAAAGCCGCCATCGCCGCGTTCTTCTCGCGCGAATTGCTTTCGGGTACCACGATCGCAACCGGAATGCCGTTGCGCGTTGCGGCGGCGGCAATCGACTGGCCGTGATTGCCGCGCGTCGCCGTGACGAGGCCTGCGGGCTTTGCGCCGCCGCGCACCAGTGCGTCGACATAGACCAAGCCGCCGCGCGCCTTGAACGAGCCGGTCGGCGTGTGGTTCTCGTGCTTGACGACGACCTCGACGCCGGTCGCCGCGGCAAGGAGCGGCCAGGCATGCGCCGGCGTCGGCGGCACGAAGGCGCGAACGGTCGCTGTGGCACTGTCAAGTTCGTCGAGCGTGAACAGGGGCATGAGGCAGCAGTACATATGGCCGGCGCTCGGCGCCGACCGCGAGTTCGAAGGCGACGGTCGGCGAATATTACGCCGTCACTTTGGTCGCGGGGTAGGCCGGCACCCGCGTGGAGAATTTATCGAGCCAGGCGACCAGCCGCGGATGATCGGCACGCCATTTGCCGTCGAAGCGCAGGTCACGATAGCCGAGCACGCAAGCGAGCGAAATCTGGCCGACATTGGGCAGAATTTTCGGATCGGCATCGAGTTCGGGAGGCGCCGCCTCGAGAGCCTTGAGACCGCGCGTCACTTTGCCGATCTGATGCTCGACCCATTTCTCGATATGATGTTCCGCCGGACGCCAGCGCGCCTCATAGACCGTCAAGATCGACGCATCGAGAATGCCGTCGGCGAGCGCCTGGAGGCGGAGCGCGGCGAGGCGCGTCTTGGCATCACGCGGCACAATCTTGCCGCCGCCGGCACGATCATCGAGGTAATCGAGAATCACGCGCGAGTTGTAATAGGCGACGCCGTCCTCGGCGATCAGCACTGGAATTTTGCCGAGCGGATTTTGCTGCCGCACGCTGTCACTGGCATCGGTCGGATCGGCTGCTTCGATTTTCACCTCGCCGTCGAAACCGAGCAGCGAGATGGCAATCCGCACCTTGCGCCCGAATGGCGAGGGCGGCGACGTACGTAGGATCATCATTGCGGCACCATATTTTGAGATTTGGGATTGAAGATTTTTGAATCCGCGGTGTTTGAATTCAGGGCTTTTCGAAAAACCTCACCGCAAGAATAGCGGAAATGCAAAATCAGGAAATACAAAATCACCGCGGCTCACGGCGTTCCCGCCCGCTTCTTCCATCGTGTGGCGTCTTGTTCAGACGCCACGGCTAGTCACAGTCGCGTCGTCTCAGCCGGTGACGACGAGATTTACGGCCTTTGGACCCTTACCTTTTTTATCGGGCTCCACGTCGAAGCTGATGCGCTGCCCCTCAACAAGCGATTTCAGCCCTGCACGCTCAACGGCGGTAATGTGGACGAACACATCGCGACCCCCGTCGTCTGGCTTGATGAAGCCGTAGCCGCGTTCCCCGTTGAAAAATTTGACCGTACCGGTCATTGCCATTGACTCACTCCCCAGTGGTTCATTCGCCGCCACCCCCACGGCGCGGCGGCCAGGCCAAACATTCCACACGGGTGAAGAGTTTTTGAGCCCCAGATGGCTCCAGTCACTCCGCCGGCCCCCACAGGAGGCGGAACGTCTCAGCTTAGCATTGGAACAAGTAAACTAATTTGGTCGCGTGGAAAAGTGGGGAACCATCAAAGAGATGTGCAACTTACGTCGCAACTAAAAAACGGATCCAATGTTATCCGCATCTAACGCTTGCCGGCTTTGGAAGCTTCTGGCGCCAGCCAGTCGAGCCGATGCGATGCATTTGGGACCAACAAATTCGCCAGCGCAGGAAGAACGATGCGCATCTCGCGCTCCAAAATATGAGGCGGATTGACTACAATGAGCCCCGAACTGGCAAGACCTGTCTCCAAACGCGGCGCACCCAACGTCATCTCGCAGCGCAGTATCTTCTGTATATCGAGCTTGCGCAGCCGCCGCGCCAAAGCATCGGGCGCGTCGCGCTCTTTAATCGGGTACCACAGCAGATAAATGCCGGTCGGCCATTTGCGATAGGCCTCGGCGAAAACCGCCGATAAGCGCGCAAAATCAGCCTTTTCTTCATAGGGCGGATCGACCACAACAACTCCCCGGCGCTCCTTGGGCGGTACATTGGCGTTGAGCGCCATCCAGCCGTCGATCGCGAGCACTTTAGCGCGCGCTTCGCCCTCGAGCGCGGTCTTGAGCTGAGCGGCCGCGCGCGGTTCAAGCTCACATGCAATGAGGCGATCCTGCCGGCGCAGCAGCGCAAGCGCGACGAGCGGTGAGCCGGGATAGGTGCGCAGTTCGCCGCCAGGATTGAGCGCGGCAACAATGTCGAGGTAAGGCGCAAGCAAAGCTTGCGTCTCTTTGCTCGACGCCACCTTCCGAGGATACGTACTAGTACGTATGCCGTCACCTCGCGACGCCTCCTGAAGATACGTATTTGTACGTATACCAAAGACGCGCCCGATGCCGTCGCGCCATTCCTGCGAGCGCAGCGCCTGCGGCCCAAACAAATCGTAACGGCCACAGCCGGCATGCGTATCGATCACGCGAAAAGCCGCAGGCTTCTGCCGCAAATATTCCAGGATGCGCGTGAGCACGACATGCTTGTGCACGTCGGCGAAGTTGCCGGCATGAAAGGCGTGCTGATAGTTCATCCGTCGAAGATTCTTAGCCGCCGCGCACCGGCGGCATGATCAGCTGATCGCGGCGGCAACTGCGCTTGGCGACGTCCGGGCAATCGCGAAATTTCAGATCCTTGGACAGACACAGCCGCACTTCGCTCATCCGGTTTCTCGAGCATTCGACCGCGATGCCGCTTGGCGTCAGCCCCGGATTGGCCTTGACGAACGCATCCTCGACCGCATTCGGCGTGACGGTGAGCGGCTCTTTCAGATCGTTGTATTCGGGCGGAATATTCACCGCCGCCCGCGCCTTGCGAATGGTGTCGAAATAAGATTGCGCCGAAAGGCCGGAACACGTGCCGTGCTTATCCCATTCGTTGTAGATCAGCCGCCGCGCCGGCATCAGATCGAGCATGGACGAGACGATGCCGTGATAGAGCCGCGGCGACGGATCCTGACAGTATTCCGGGAAGCCTCTCTCGTATTGCGGCCACAGCCCATGCACGACAAACGAGAAGGGCCGCGCACCGCATTGCTGGCCGGCATAGCGGTTGCTGTTAGCGGCGGCTGCGCAAAACGACGGCGACCACGACAGCGATAGCACATAAAAGTCGAACTGACCGGGCTGATCTGAGCTCTGCGCCGGCGCGGCTGTCGGGACCAGGAAGACCGCGAACGCGGATACGACGAGCACCGCACGCCAAATACGACAAGCGGCAAACCGGATCAGATGCAGCATGGAATTCCCCTCTACGCCGCCAATGGAACTTCGTGTGCGCTGCCGATGCCGGCTCGAACAAAGACCGAACGCGCCACCCGAAAAGCGGCGACAATGTTGCCGCCTCAGGGTTTCATGAAGGATAGCCGGAATTTGATTATTGCGCGGCTGGAAAAGCGTGCGGTGTCGCATATAGTTTGCCAATTGGCGTGACAATGGCGGCGGTTGCTTGACTGACGGTCACTTGTTCGCCGTCACTTGCTCGCCGTTACTTGCGTCGCCGTTTGATTTCACCAGATGCGGAAGGCATGGCATGGCCGTTTACCGCCTGTTCAAGAACAAAGCGTTCGAGCCGGAAGCGATCTCGACCATGACGCGCACCTACGCGGAGGTGTGCCAAACGCTCGGCTTGAGCGACAGCGATCTTGCGGAAGCCGGCAACGAGACCATGACGAAGATCGCCAAATCGGCAGTTGGAAACAGCAAGGTTTCCAAAACCCTGGTCGCCAAAACGGTGATTGAATATGCCCAACGCGGCGCGCGCGACCACACGCGGCTACGCGATTGCGTCTTGCAGGCTCTGGGACGGTAGCTCGGTTACGGTTTCGCCGCGCGGCACCGGGGATTGTAGGCCCAGTCGCGGTCAAGCCCGACGACGCAGAAATTGACACCCCAATCCATGCCGATCATGCCGGTATCCTCGGCGATCGAGTAATACATCGGGTGCCGTTCACCGTCGTTGATAACCGCCGTGCCGCTGCAAAAGCGGCGCGGAATCGATTGCGCCGCCCATGGCATTACGGCAGTTTCCTTGATGTCTTCGACACCGACGATGCGCAGTTCCGAGTTCCAGAAGCCGAACTCCTTGGTGCGGAACTGCGCGATGATGCGGTCGAGCGCGGCCGGATAATCGCATGCCGGCATCACGCGGTCGTAGCGCGGGCCGGACATCCAGAAGTTCTTTTCCCACCAGCTCGCCGCGCGCGCCTGAGCGATCGCCACAAAGCCGAGGGCGAGTCCAAGTCCGAGCGCAGTCCATGCCGCCCGTGCGGACCCCAACCTCGACAAAGCCGTCTTCGACGACGCCCTCAACATGGCTCTTTTGGCCCCTCTCCGACCGTATCCCCGATAACCGTGCCGCGCCCGCCGCCGCCGGTCAAGGGCAGCCCAGCCATATCGCCGAGCTGTGGCTTCCGGGTCTCTCACAGTCCGGATCTGTCCGGACCGCCGGGCTCCGCCCCGAAATCCAAGAAGCAAAAACGCGCGCGCGTTTTTTACGTTGTGGTACCACTCTCTTGTCCGTTGCTTTTGATTCGTTGTGTCACCGTTGTGTCGCTTCAGAGCGTCGCCGCGGCTGGCTGTTTCACGTTCACCGTCAAGGAGTGTGGAATTCGGCGCGTAAGCACACGTTCAAGACACGTCGACCATTGGCCGGCGCTTTGGGGGGAGATTTGCGATGGGTGAGGTACACCAGCTTCAAACAGCGCAGCCAGTGTTTGGTCTTTTGGCCGCGGGCCGGCTCATGACGGAGGTGTTCGCGCCCTGGGTGCAGGATCTGGCGCTGCTGGTCGAAAGCGTGGAATCGACCCGCCCCGCGGGCGCCCAACCCGATTGGCAGCCCGGCGCCATCGTGCGGCTGCCGTTTTCCAAAAAGGCCTGCTGCGACGGCGCCGTGGTGTGCAGCCAGGCGCTGATGGCGGTCGCCGATACCGCGATGGTCATCGCCTGCTCGGCGGCCTGGAACGGCTACCGGCCGATGAGCACTATCGACCAGACCACCCATTTTCTGCGGCCGGTGAATTTCGACATTATCGCCGACGCCCGCGTCGTGCGGATCGGCCGCAATACCAGTTTTGGCCGCGTCATGCTGCTCAATGCCGTGGATAAACGGCCGGTCGGCATGGTGGCCAGCGCCTATTCCATGCTGTGACGTTTTCGCTACGCGACGGCCAATAATGAGGCTCCCCGGCGGGGCTTTTCACCCACCGGGTTCCGCCGCAGCCGGTCATGCTCTAAGCTTGAGTTCGTCCTGTGTGGCGGGAGGCCGGTTTCGATGTCTCGGAAAGTCCTGATCGCGCTCGGTGTCTTGCTGGCCACCGGCGGCACCTTATTGACCAGCGGCGAGGTGGCTCTGTCCAATGGCGGCCGGTTCGCTGGACCCGGAATCGGCATCACCGGCAACGACACCGGCGGCATCTTTCCCTATACGCCTGACGTCGAACAGGCTTACGAGCAGATTGCCTCGGATTACTGCGCGCGCTGGGGCCGCCTCTCCCACGTCACCAGCGTCCACCGCAAATACGGCGACTATGTCAGCTTCGTCTGCATCGACAAGCCGTACATGATCCACTGAGGCGTAGCTTCCCGTTCGAGCATGATCTTTTCCGACCTTCCTTCGCCCGCCGAAGCGGGCTTCGCGAAGGCCGGAAACCGGTATCCACCCTCGGATCAAGTCCGAGGGCAGGCATTTTCGGGATCATGCTCTAGCGCCAATCGCCAAGCACCGCCTGAACGACCGCCAGCGCCGCGACCGCTGCGGTGTCGGCGCGCAGAATGCGCGGGCCAAGCGATAGCCGCGCCACATTCGGTAGCTTGAGCAGCGCCGCGCGCTCCTCCTCGGCAAATCCGCCTTCGGGTCCGATGAGCACCGCGAGCGGCGCCTGCTGTGGCACAGCGGCAAGCGCCGCCACGGGATTGGCGGCCTCGGCATCTTCGTCGCAGAACGCCAGCCACCGCGCCGGATCGCGTTGTGCGATGAGGTGATCCAGCGCGACCGGCGCCGCGATCTCGGGAAGCGAAAGAATGCCGCACTGCTCGGCCGCTTCAACGGCATTGGCGCGCATGCGCTCGAGATTGACCCGCGTGACCTGGCCATGACGGGTGAGGACCGGCTGGAGCCGCGACACGCCCATTTCGACGGCCTTCTGCACCATGTAATCGAGCCGCGCCGATTTGAGCGGTGCGAACAGGTAGTGCAGGTCCAGGGGCCTAGTCTGGGGACGCGTCTGGGCGGCGACGGCGAGCGTCACAGCGCGCTTGGCGCCCTCCGCGAGGCTCGCGCTCCATTCGCCATCACAGCCATTAAAGACCAGCACCGGCTGGCCCGCTTTGAGCCGCAGCACATGGGTCAGGTAATGCGCCTGGGCGCGATCGAGGACGACGCCCGCCCCCGGCGCGAGGCGGGCGTCGACGTAAAGACGGGGGCTTTTGAAATCGTAGCCGGCCATGGTCATAGCGGAATATGGCCGCTGCCAAATCGAGGGTGAATACGCGTTTCCGGCGGCTCCCGCCGGCCGTTAACCCCTTAGAGCATGATCCGGAAAAGTCGAATTCGCGCCTGCCATGACGGTCTCACCCGGCTGGATCAGGAGCGCCAACGTCGCACCTTGGGACTTTGTGCCTGATCTGCCGCCATGTCGCCGAATTCAGCGAGTCTTTAATGGTAGCCAAATATGAGGCAAGGTCCGGGGCCCCAGGGGCGCGGTAACCTGAAAAGGGAAAAGTTGGGTCAGGAACCCGGCACACGGGTTCTTGGAGAGGGCTTAACATGAAGCGCAGCCTTGTCACGAAAGGCAGCCTTGCCATTGCAGTGGCACTCATTGCCCTGCATACGGGAATCTCGGCCTGGACGTCGCCGGCTTTCGCACAAGGCGCGCCGCAATGTGCCCAGTTTCCGCAACTGAGCGCGGAGACCAAGAAAAAGGCTGACGCGGTGCAAGCCGCCATTAACGCCAAGGCCGACCGCAAGCAAGTTTGCGCGCTGATGACGACCTTCGTGGCGAGCGAAGCAACTGTGATCAAATTCCTTGAAGAGAATAAAGTGTGGTGCGGGGTGCCGGAGCAGGCGATCACGATCTCCAGAACCAATCACGAGAAATCGCTCAAATTCAAAACCATGGCCTGCAATACCGACGCCGCACCGCAACCGAAGGCGCCGTCGCTCAGCGACGCCATCAAGATGCCCTCAGTCAATTCGGCAACAAACACCAAAACCGGCCGCGGCACTTTCGACACTTTGACCGGCAACCCGCTGGCACGATGAGGCCGGCGGCAAGTACGTCGACGCGTACAGGTTCGGTTTCGGACGCGACCGGCAATTGGGTCGACACCATCGCGCCGGGTTGGCTGCGCCCCTATTTGCGTCTGGCGCGGCTCGACCGGCCGATCGGCTCCTGGCTCCTGCTTTTGCCGTGCTGGTGGTCGGCCGCGCTCGCCGTCATCGCGGCCCATGCCAACGGACCAAGCCTATCGCAGTTCGCATGGCACATCGCGCTGTTCTTCATCGGCGCGTTCGCCATGCGCGGCGCCGGCTGCACCTGGAACGACATCGTTGACCGCGACCTCGACGGCAGTGTCGAGCGCACGCGGTCGCGCCCCATTCCGTCCGGCCAAGTGAGCGTCGCCCAGGCCGGGCTGTTTCTGGTCCTGCAAGCGCTCGTCGGCTTTGCGGTATTGATCAGCTTCAACAGCTTCACGATCGGGCTCGGCATCGCCTCCCTCGCGATCGTTCTGGTTTACCCGTTCATGAAGCGGATTACATATTGGCCGCAGATCGTGCTTGGTCTGGCATTTTCCTGGGGGGCGCTTATGGGCTGGGCGGGCGCCTTCGGCCGCCTCGATTGGCCGGCGCTTCTGCTTTACGCCGGGTCGATATCCTGGGTGATCGGTTACGACACGATCTACGCGCATCAGGATCGTGACGACGATGCGCTGATCGGCATTAAATCAACCGCCTTGCTGTTCGGCGAGCGCACCAAGCCGATGCTCGCTTTGTTCTACGGGCTCGCCGTGATCCTGATCGGGGCTGCGGGCTATGCCGCCCATGCCGGCATCGTCTTCACCATCGGGCTTTTGGCCTTCGCGGCCCACCTCGGCTGGCAGATCGTCCGCCTCGATATTTCGGATCCGGAGAATTGCCTGGCTATGTTCAAGTCCGATCGCGACGCCGGCCTAATTCTGTTCGCGGGGCTCCTGCTCGACGGAGCGCTGCGGGCCTATCACCTGACCTGAACCCCAACCTTCGTTCGCGGCCCGGCCATCGCCTGGCGCATCCCCACCCCGCCCGAATGGGCCTTGTGCACGCAGGGTGGCGGGCGCAAAGTTTTCCGACTCTGCACGCTAGAATGCAGAGAAAAATGACGTTAGGGAGCGGGAAATGAAATCAGTCGTCATGCTCGGCATGACCGCGCTCGCGGTCGTGCTTGTTCAAGGCGCGGCACGCGCGGACGATCAGGCGGCGCCGGCTGCAATCTCCGGACAAGTCACATCGCAAGCGGAAGGCGCCATGGAAGGCGTCGTCGTCACCGCGCACAAGGACGGATCCATCGTTTCGGTCAGCGTGACCAGCGACGCCAAAGGCCATTACGCCTTCCCGGAGAACCGGCTCGAGCCCGGCCATTACGCGCTTGCCATCCGCGCCGTCGGCTACGACCTCGCTGCGCCGGCATCGGCCGACGTCGCCGTCGAGAAGACGACCACGGTCGATCTCAAGCTCGACAAGACCAAGAATCTCGCCGGCCAGCTCACCAACGCCGAATGGATGATGAGCTTCCCGGGCACCGAGGAGCAGAAAGCGTTCTTGCTCAACTGCACGAGCTGCCACACGATGGAACGCATTGCGCGCTCGACGCACAATGTCGACGAGTGGATGCAGGTGGTGTCGCGCATGATGGGCTATGGCGCGGTGAGCCAGCCGGTGAACCCGCAGCCGATGCTCGATCGCTCGCGCGCCGGCAATCCGGAGCAATATCGCCAAGCGGCAGAATACCTCGCCACCATCAATCTGAGTGCGGTCGACAAGTGGGCCTATGAGCTCAAGACGCTGCCGCGCCCGACCGGCCGCGCCACGCGCGCGATCGTGACCGAATACGACGTGGGGCGGAAGACCACCGAACCGCACGACGTGCAGGTCGATAAGGACGGCAACATCTGGTACTCGGACTTCGGCGAATTGTTCATTTCGAAATTCGATCCGAAGACGCTCAAGCTCACCGAATATCCGATCAAGAAGTTCAAGCCCGATGCGCCGGTCGGCCTGCTTTCGCTCGAGCCGGACAAAGCCGGCAAGTTCTGGTTCGATACGATGTATCAGGGCTCGCTCGGCAATCTCGATCCGAAAACCGGCGAGATCGCTTATTACCCGCTGGCGCCGGAATTCAACGATGTCCGCGTGCAGCTGAACTTCGTCGGCCTGCGCCACGACGTCGATGGCAAGGTATGGACCAAGAGCGTCGGCACGCAGGATATCTTCCGGCTCGATCTCGCGAGCGGCAAATGGGAGAAACTGCACCCGACCGACGCGCTGCCGCCCGGCCGCCATTACGGCATCTATCAGGTGATTTCGGACTCCCATAACAATCTGTGGATGGCTGAATTCGACGACGGGCATCTCGGCAAGATCGACGCCAAGACGCTGCAGGTGACCTGGTACACGCCGCCGACCTTGCATTCGCGCATGCGGCGGCTCGAGATCGACGATCAGGATCGCATCACCATCGCCGAATATCGCGGCAACAAGGTCGCGGTGTTCGATCCCAAGACCGAGCAGTTCACCGAATACAGCCTGCCGCCGTACACGTTCCCGTAC
Source organism: uncultured Alphaproteobacteria bacterium (assembly GCA_963761185.1). Classification (GTDB taxonomy): domain Bacteria; phylum Pseudomonadota; class Alphaproteobacteria; order Rhizobiales; family Xanthobacteraceae; genus BOG-931. Next base: position 181,148 of record CAVXFY010000004.1, on the reverse strand, counting down.
CGCGCGCAATTCGACAAGAACGGCGAGATCTGGGCCTCGACCATGAGCACCGACCGGGTGGTGCGGCTCGACCCGAAGACCGGAGGGAGCGTCGAATATCTGATGCCGAGCGACACCAATATGCGCACGGTGGCGCTCGACAATTCGACGAAGCCGGTGACCTTCTGGGTCGGCAGCAACCACGACCACTCATTGGTCAAGGTCGAGCCGCAGGACTAAGCGGCACCTCGTTATCCAAGGCGTCATGGCCGGGCTTTGTCCCGGCCATTTCGTCGGGACCATTCGCCCTACCGCCCCCGATCGAGGGTGAAGAGATCCTGCGGCTGTTCGACGCCGCGTAAGGCATAGCGGCCGACGGAAACCAGCGGGTTCTGCTCCGGGCCGAGCGATTCGAAGAAAGCGGAGGAAAACAGGATCGGCTGATCGACCAGCCGGCACATCGCGGCGATCCGGCTTACTTCGTTCACCGCCGGGCCGACTACGGTGAAATCGAGCCGTTCACGGCTGCCGAAATTGCCGTAGACGACCTGGCCGCAATGCAGCGCGAGATAGAGATCGGTCGCCGGCAATCCTTCGGCAAGGCGCCGGTCCTTGAGCTTGCCGGCGCGCGCCAGCGCCTTCTGCGCCGCCGCGAGCGCCGAGCGGCAGGCGGCGGTGCGATCCTCGCCGGTAAAGATCGCGAGCGTGCCGTCGCCGATGAGCTTGAGGACGTCGCCGCCCTTCTCGTGGATCGCGGCGATGACCGTTTCGGCATAATCGTTGAGAAAAGGGATGATCTCTTCGGTCCGCGCATTGTCGCAGATGCGCGTGTAATCGTGCAGATCGCTGAACCACAGCACGGCGTCGATCGACGCCGAGATGCCGCGCGTGATGCTGCCTTTGAGCACGCGCGTGCCGGGATCGCGGCCCAAATAAGTTTCGACGAGTGTCTTGGCGATGCGGCCGAGTGTGTCCGACTTGATGGCAAGCGCCAGCGACGGCGTGAGCCGGCGCAGCGCCGCGACCTGCCAATCGGAAAAACCGTCAGGCGCGTCCGTCGACCAAGAGGAGTAGACGCAGTCCATCTCGCCGATGATCGCGTCAGGGCCAAAGCGGTCGACCACCGCGAGGAATTCCGTCATGCCGGCCTGGAACAAATCAGTAAATACCGGAAATTCGGCGATAGATTGTTCGTTGAGCCGGCGCCGCAGCATCGCGCCCCCGGTTTCGACCAAACGAAAAAACGGACTCTGCTGCCAGCGCACCATCATGTCGCCATCGCTGACTGGAGCATATTCAGAGGCCGTGGTTTCGGCCTTGGCGGCGTGCCAGACATAGGCACGGCCGCCGTAAGTCGGATGCAGCGTGTCGATGAACACTTGCGCCCGCGCCAAGGGCAGGCCCAGCGCGACGAGACGCGCGCAAAATTCCGTCACCAGCGTGGTCTCATCGACACCGCGCAGCCCGGCACCGCTGATCCATGCCGCCAGTTCGGCAAATTGCGCGTCGTCCATACTCACTCTCTCGCGGCTGATTTTACCATCGCACGGTCCGCCCCGGAATTTATGCTCTCGACTGGGCCGGCGATACGGCAGACAATAGGATAGTTCTGTGAAACCAAGACGCCCATTGAAACTTATTTGGGCCGCGACAAAGAGAGTCCTGCTCCGCTCAATGCATCTTACGACTGTGAGGTGTTGCCGTGGAATCCAATCATTCGAAATGGCGGGCCGCCGTCATCGCCGGCGCACTGTCCGCCGCGCTGAATATGGCCGCGCCGGACATCGCGCGAGCGCAGGGCTTTTTTGATTTTCTCTTTGGCGGCCCGCAACAGCGGCCGGCGCCGCCGCCTGAATACGACGCCCATCCGCCGCCGCCGCCCGGGATCGGACGGATTGCGCCCGCTCCGCTTGGCCAAGAGAGCGTGAACGAGAGCGCCGGCAGCACCGGCCATGCGGTCGCGTTCTGCGTCCGCTTGTGCGACGGCCAGCACTTTCCCTTGGAGAAAATGGCCGGAACGCCGGTGGAAACCTGCCGGGCGATTTGCCCCTCCAGCCCGACCAAGGTCTTTTTCGGCAGCGAAATCGGCGGCGCAGTTGCCGAAGACGGCCAGAAATACACCAGCCTCAACACCGCTTTCATCTACCGCAAACAACTGGTCGCCAATTGCTCTTGCAACGGCAAGGACGCCTTCGGTCTAGCGACCTTCGACGTAAAGAACGACCCCACTTTGCGACCCGGCGACATCGTCTCCACCAAAGACGGCCTGCTGGACTACACGGGACGATCCGGCCAGGCTGCGGGGTTCGCGCCGGTCAACCCGGCCACGCTCCCCCCCGACATCAGTCCCGGCTCGTCGCGGCCGCTGCCGAGCCCCGCGCCGCCCGCAACGGCGCAAACCGGGAAGCCCCAAGCCGCGCCGCCCGCAGCCAATCCTCAAGGTTCTGGCGCCAGATAGCCTGGCGGCATGACGGACAGCCGCGCTTTTTGGCTTCGCGCCCCGCATCGCCTGGGTCTCTTGCGACAAGGACCGATTTCGCGGCGCCGGCACCGCCAACGCTGCCCGCGAATTAGTGCGTGTCGTATTATGCCTCCGGGGCGAACGCTGGACCCGAAGCGATCCATTTTGGAGGCGACCCATGCCGTCGTTGCGCCGAGGCCTGTTCGTGGCGGCAGCAGCGCTTTGTCTGATGTCGAGCGGCCTGATGTCTTGTGCCAGACTAAGCGCCGGCCTTGCGGACAAGGACTACACCGCACTGAGCGCGAAATTGGCCAAGGACATGTCAGAGCAGGATGTCGCAACCGCGCTCGGAGCCACGGCCGACAAGGCCGACATGACCATCTGCACCGACCACGAAGGCAAACAATGGCAATGCCGCACCTGGCTCTATGCCGGCGGCAAAGCAAAGAACAATCTGCGCGTTGTTTTCTATCAGGCCAATGACAGCACTTGGCGCGTCGTCAGCTGGGACATGTTCTGAAACGGAATGAGCGCCAAACTTAGTTGCGCGCGATGATCTCGCGCTCGCCGCGATGCACCGCGGACTCCTCGGTAGCGATGCCGAGACGGCGGCGCAGAAGGCGCGCCGAGCGGCGGCGGCCGATTGCCGTGCGGCGGCGGCGGCGCCAGGTCGGCGCCTCGACGCGGACGGCGCCAAGCCGCGCGAACGGCTCGCGCAGACTGCCGTCGCCTTCGGCGACCAGAAGAGGAAGTCCAAGCACGCGGCCCCAGCTCTGCCACTCGGCGACTATATCGTCGCATTCCGCCGACGCGAACAGCGGCAGCGACAAAGCCGGATCGTCGTGTTCGAGCACCACTGCGATTTCGGCGGGCGGAGAATTTTCAATGCCCTTGAGACGGATGGCGACGCCGCGAAATGCCGCGATCGGCATGTTCACCGCCATGCGCATGCCGCGCACGGAACGGCGCAGCACCACACGCTCGCGGTGCAATTCGACGATGCGCCGCTGTTCGTCGGCCGCCTCATCGGCAGCCTCAAAACGCACGGGCAAAGAGAAGGGGTCGAGCCGCAGTGCGCGGCTCGACCCGGCAGTGATCCTGCCGGCTTCCATTTGACGCCTCGAAAACTCAAGCTCCCCCCGGACTGTGCCGCCCGGTTGCCGCAACCATGCCAGAGTGCGGTCGCAATGAGCTTAAAAACCCTGGTTAAGGGGAAGTAGCGGAGCCGCGAACGTCCTGCATGATTGACGAGTTGTTGCCGCGATGCCGCCATTTTTCGACAATGCGGGTTGCATCGCGCGTGCCGAGCGCACATCTTGCGGATACTTGTTACAAGCACTTGTTCGCGCGAATCCTGCGATTTGGCGCGGCTTGTGTCGCGCAACGTCCCTCATAAACCCATTGCAAACCGAAAATGTCATCGCTCCTCGATCAAACTGCCCTCGCCGATCTTGCTGAACGGCTCGTTTCCGCCGCGCGCCGCGCCGGAGCCGACCACGCCGACGCCGTCGCCGTGCGCTCGGTGTCGCTGTCCGTCGACGTCCGCGACGACGCGGTCGAGGAATCGCAACGCTCCGAAGGCGATGACGTTGGCTTGCGCGTCCTCGTCGGCCGCAAACAGGCGGCGGTCTCGACCAATGACATCAAGGGCCAGGGTTTCAATGGGAGTGGTCTCGATGCGCTTGCCGAGCGCGCGGTCGCCATGGCGCGCGTGGCGCCCGAGGACAAATTCGCCGGCCTCGCCGACCCGGCTTTGCTGGCGCGCGAATTCCCCGATCTCGATCTGCTCGATCCGAACGTGCCGAGCGTCGACGTGCTGGAAAAGCGCGCGCGGCTTGCCGAGCAAGCCGGCCTCGCCGTGTCCGGCGTATCGAAGTCGGGCGGCGCGTCGGCTTCGGCCGGCATCGGCGGTATGGTGCTGGTGACCTCGACCGGGTTTCAGGGCACGACCATCGGTTCACGCCATTCGATCTCGATGTCGGCGATCGCCGGCAGCGGCATCGGCATGGAACAGGATTACGATTACACTTCTACCTTGCATGCCTCCGATCTCGACAAGGCCGAGGAGATCGGCCGCCATGCCGGCGAACGGGCGGTGGCGCGGCTCAATCCGCGCAAGGTCGCGACGCGCAAAGTGCCGGTGCTGTTCGATCCGCGCATTTCCGGTTCGCTGGTCGGCCATCTTGCCAGCGCCGCCAATGGCGGCTCGATCGCGCGCAAGACGAGCTTCCTGCGCGAAAAGCTCGGTGAGCGGATATTTGCCAAGGGCATCGACATTATCGACGATCCACGGCGCTTGCGCGGCCAGCGCTCGCGGGTATTCGATGCCGAAGGCGTCGCCACGCGCAAGATCAAGATCGTGGAAGACGGTGTGCTGAAAACCTGGATCCTCGACAGCTCAACCGCGCGCGAGCTCGATCTGAAAACGACCGGCCATGCGCAGCGCGGCGTATCTTCGGTGCCTTATCCGAGCCCGAGCAACCTTCATCTCGAAGCCGGAGCAAAAAGCCCCGAAGACATGATCGCCGAGATCAAGGACGGCTTTTACGTCACCGACCTGATCGGCTCGGGCGTCAATATGGTGACCGGCGATTACAGCCGCGGCGCGTCCGGTTTCTGGATCGAGAACGGCGAGCGCACCTACCCCGTCAGCGAGGTCACTATCGCCGGACATCTGACCGAGATATTTGCAAGCCTCATCCCGGCGAACGATCTGACGTTCCGCTACGGCACCAATGCACCGACTTTGCGCGTGGAGGGCCTGACTGTTGCAGGCCGCTGAGATCGAACCGACGAACGCCGAGCGACGTGTCGAGCAGCTTGCCTCAGCCGTGCGCGAAGCGGGCTTGCTGGCGCTGTCGATGTTGGGCAAGCCGATCAGGAACTGGACCAAGGGACCGACGCTCTCGCCGGTCAGCGAGGCCGATATCGCCGCCGACAATCTGTTGCGCGAGCGGCTGACCGCGCAAAACCCGAGCATCGCCTGGCTGTCCGAAGAGAGTATCGACGATCCGGCGCGGCTTAACGCCCGCTCGGTCTGGATCGTCGATCCCATCGACGGCACCCGCGCCTATATCGGCGGCTTGCCGGACTGGGCGGTCTCGGCGGCGCTGGTCGAGAACGGCCGCCCTGTCGTCGCCTGTCTCTATGCGCCGGCGCTCGAAGAGTTTTTCATGGCGCGCGCCGGCGGCGGCGCGACGCTCAATGGCAGCACAATCGCGGCCAGCGCCGGGGCCGGTGTCGAAAACGCCCGAATTGCAGGGCCGAGAAAACTCATCGAGCGGCTCGAAACTATCGCACCGCCGTTTTCCGTCATGCCGCGGGTACGATCGCTGGCGCTGCGGCTGACCCGCGTTGCGCAAGGCGTATTCGACGCCGCGATTGCCGGTGGCAACAGCCACGATTGGGACCTTGCAGCGGCTGATCTTTTGGTGCACGAAGCAGGCGGTACACTGACACCCGTTGGGGGCGGGACAGTGACTTATAATCGTCCCGTGCCGCGGCATGGGATGCTCGTCGCGGCCGGCCGGGACAGGCACGCGGCGCTCATCAAACTCCTCGGGGATGGACGCCTAGCGTCATCATAGCATCGCGGATTGAGCGCGCGGATCAAACATCATGTCGGATACCCAGCCCGTAAAGCAGCTACTCCACCTCGTCTTCGGCGGCGAGCTCGACAGCGTAACGAAGACTGAGTTCAAGAACCTCGACAAGCTCGACATTGTTGGCGTTTATCCGAACTACGCCACGGCTTATGTGGCGTGGAAGGCCAAGGCGCAAGGCACGGTCGACAATGCGCAGATGCGGTATTTCATCGTGCATCTGCATCGTCTGCTCGACGAGCCCGAGGCTCCAAAGACCTAAGAACCAGGACGACGGGATGCGAGTATGGCGTCAGATCGGACGGCAGCGCTGGGCCAAGGTGACCATCGGGGTGGTCGCCGCGGAGTATCTGCGCTTCGTCGGGATGACCACGCGCTTCACGCTTGAGCCCGCCGACATCTATGCGCGCGGCGAAGCCGATATGCCGATCATCCTCGCCTTCTGGCACGGGCAGCATTTGCTCGCGCCGATGGCCCGCCAATCCAATCACCGCGTCAATATGCTGGTGTCGCGCCACCACGACGGCGAGGTCAATGCTATTGCCGCGCAGCGGCTCGGCGTCGGCACCATCCGCGGCTCGGGCAATCACGGCGGCGGCTTCGTGCACAAAGCCGGCGTGGCCGCGTTTCAGGCGATGGTGGATTCGCTCGCGGAGGGCAGCTCCATCGCGCTGTCGGCGGACGTTCCCAAAGTGGCGCGCGTTGCCGGCCTCGGCATCATCAAGCTCGCGCAGGCCTCCGGCCGGCCGATCTATCCGAGTGCGATTGCGACCAGCCGGCGCTATGTGCTCAACAACTGGGACCACACTACGATCAATCTGCCGTTCGGTCGCGGCGCGGGCGTCGCCGCGGAGCCGCTTATGGTTCCGCGTGACGCCGACGACGCGGCGCTCGAAGCGGCGCGGCAATTGCTCGAACAGCGGCTCAATGCGGCGACCCGGCGCGCCTACGAAATGGTCGATGACAAGGCTTGAGATGTGCCGTCATTTGGGAGCCCAATGGATTTCTTGGCGGCGCGCGCATTGCGCCGAACGCATCATTGTTTGAAAATGCCGGTACCGGTCGCGGTCCGTCTGTGCGTTGAAGACCAATGCCGGGAGGAATGAGTTTGGCCAAACGCCTGCCGCTTGCCTTGCGCCTCTATCAGTTTGCGTCGGCCGCCGGATCGCCCGTCGCGCCGCGAGTGCTGGCGCGGCGTCTCAAGCGCGGCAAGGAACATGCCGAGCGCCTGCCCGAACGGCGCGGCGAGCCGAGCCTTGAACGGCCGCCGGGGCCGCTGATCTGGGTGCATGGCGCAAGCGTCGGCGAGATGCTCGCGGCCGTGCCCTTGATCGAGCGTCTGCGCGCCCAGGACTTCGCCGTGCTCGTCACTTCGGGCACCGTGACGTCTGCGGCGCTTGCCGAGCAACGCCTGCCCGACGGCGCCATCCATCAGTTCATTCCGCTCGACGCGCCGCGTTTTGTCGAACGCTTTCTTGAGCACTGGAAACCCGGCCTGGCGCTGTTTGTCGAATCCGACCTGTGGCCCAATCTCATTTTATGCTGCGCCGAACGCAGAATTCCGATGATCGTCATCAACGGCCGCTTGTCGGAGCGCTCGTTTGGCCGCTGGCAGCGCGTGCGCGGCGTGATCGCGGCGCTGCTCGGGCGTTTCGATCTGTGTTTGGCGCAATCCACAGCCGACGCCGAGCGTTATGCCGAACTCGGCGCGCCGCGCGTCAGTTCGACGGGGAATCTCAAGCTCGACGTGCCGCCGCCGTCGGTCGACGAAGCGGTGCTCAAGCGCATGCAAGAGATCATCGGCAAGCGTCCGGTCATTGTCGCGGCCTCGACGCATCCGGGCGAGGAAGCCGCCATTATCACTGCGCACCGGCGGTTGCGCGCGAAATTTCCGACGCTGTTGACGGTGATCGTGCCGCGTCATCCGGTGCGCGGCCAAAGCATCGCCGATATCGCCGAAGTCGCGGGCCAGCCCGTAGCGTTGCGCTCGCAACGTGGGCAGCCGATGCCGGATATCGGCATCTATGTCGCCGACACTCTCGGCGAGCTTGGGCTGTTTTATCGCCTGGCGCCGATCGTGTTCATGGGCGGCTCGCTGGCCGAGCATGGCGGACAGAATCCGATCGAGGCGATCCGGCTCGGGGCCGCGGTGCTGCACGGGCCGCATGTCTGGAACTTCGCCGAAATTTATGGGACGCTCGACCAGGCGCGCGGCGCCGATCTCGTCGCCGACGAAGAGGCCCTCACCGACCGGCTTGGCGCATGGCTTGCCGACGCGGCGGCGCGCAAGACGGTTGCCGAAGCGGCGGCGAAAACGGTCGCGCAACTCGGCGGCGGGTTGCAGCGGACACTCGCCGCGCTCGATCCCTATCTGATGCAGCTTCGCTTGGAGCAACCGGCGTCCTAAACTCGGACGGCGTCCGGTTTGAGCCCTTTAGGACAATGTGATGCGCGAGCCCGCATTCTGGTGGCAGCCCGGCACGGGCGGCCTGCTGCAACCTGTTGCGGCGATCTACGGCGCCATCGCTGCCGCGCGCATGCATTGGCGCGGCCGCCGGGCGGGCGTTCCGGTGATCTGTCTCGGCAACCTCACCGTCGGCGGCGCCGGCAAGACGCCGGCGGCTCTCACGGTCGCGCATCTGCTTCACGCCGCGCATGAGCGTCCGTTCTTCCTAACCCGCGGCTATGGCGGAAGGCTTTCAGGCCCGCTTCGCGTCAATCCGGCGATCCATCATTCTGCCGATGTCGGCGACGAGCCGTTGCTGCTGGCGCGGCTCGCGCCGACCATTGTCGCGCGTGATCGCGCGGCAGGCGCACAATTCGCGCAATTCGCCGGCGCGAGCATTATCGTGATGGACGATGGACTTCAAAATCCGGCGCTTGCGAAGAATCTCACAATCGTAGTCGTCGACGGCCGCCGCGGCATCGGCAATGGCCGTGTCATCCCGGCGGGCCCGCTGCGCGCGCCGCTCGGCACTCAGCTCGATCGCGCGCAAGTCCTCCTCGTCGTCGGACCGGCGGACGGCGCGGCCGACATCATCAAGCGCGCCGAGCAGCGCGGCATGACGACCTTCCACGCCCGCCTCGAGCCGGACCGCGCCATCATCGCCGCCATCGGCAAGCGCAAAGTGCTGGCCTTCGCCGGCATCGGCAATCCGGAAAAATTTTTCGCCACCTTGACCGAGGCGGGCATTGCGGTTGCCGACCGTGTCGGCTTTGACGATCATCATCGCTTCACCGCGGCGCAAGCCCAGGATCTTCTGGCGCGGGCGCGCGCGGCAAATCTGATGCTGGTCACCACCGAAAAGGATCTGATGCGGCTTTCAGGCGATAATGAGCTCGCCGAGCTTGCCGCACACACCAGCGCGTTGCCGGTGCGCCTTGTGGTGGAGGAGCGGGATCAATTTCGGCAGATGGTGCTCGGCGCGCTGCAGCACGGCTGAGCTACTTCTTGTAAGTAGAGCCCTGGCGCTGCAGCACCGCCTCCGGCGTCGCGTAGGGTTCCTGAAGATCGACGCTCCAATAGCGCAGTTCCTCGAGCGGGATCGGCACGCCGGTCACGGCGCAGCGCACGAAGGCGCCCGGCCGGACGATGCGGAAATCGCCGTCGAGATATTTGATTTCGGCCTCGCCGGGCATCGGCTGCGGGCGATCGGTGCGGTTGAGCAAATATACCTCCGGCGGCTTCAGACGATTCGGCGCGGAAAATTGGTGCAATTTCAGGCGTAGCAGCAGCCCGCAGTCGCCGCGCCGCCCGGTCACGAAACCGCAACATAATCACTCCGCAACCAAGACGAAAGTCACTTAACCGGCGCGGTGCACTGCGGCTTGGGCTGCGGCTTCGGCCGCCGCTTTGTGATAGTGTGGGGGCTGGGGCTGCTTTGACGTGACATGAAATTGGTACCGAACTTGGCCCAAAGCCTGACACGCCAGACGCGGACCCGTATGGCTTCCAAGACGCTCTCCTTCCTCGTCGTCATGGCCACTGCGTTCGCTGTTGCCGGCAGTGCCAATGCCGCCGCACCGGAGCATGTCGATATCCCCGACGGCGACCTGACGCTGCACGCCTCGCTGTATCGGCCCGAGGGCGCGGGGCCGTTCCCGGCGGTCGTAGCGCTGCACGATTGCAGCGGCCTCGTCCACCACCGCCCGCTCACGGAGACGCGGCTCTATGTCGAATGGGCGCGCCTCCTGGTGGGGAACGGCTTTGTCGTGCTGTTTCCGGATTCCTTCGGCTCGCGCGGCATCGGCCCGCAATGCCGCGAACAAAACCGCAAGGTACACGCATCGCGCGAGCGCGTGGCTGACGCCAATGCCGCGCGGCGTTGGCTCCAGGCGCAAAGCTACGTGAAGCCGGATCGGGTCTCGCTGCTCGGCTGGTCGAACGGCGGTGTCGCAGCGCTCTGGGCGGTGCGGCCGACCACGGCGCCGCGCGACGGCAGCACCGACTTCCGCTCGGCGGTCACCTTGTACCCGAGCTGCCGCAAGCTGCGCGAGACTGCCTGGAGCGCGCGCGTTCCAACGCTTATCCTCACCGGCGGCGCCGACGACTGGACGCCGGCGTCGGTCTGTCAGCAGATGGTCGCCGGCGCGCACGATCGCACCGCGCGCGTGCAGATCGTCGTCTATCCGGGGGCGCCGCATGAATTCGATCGCGCCAATTCTCCGATCAGGCTGCGAACCGGGCTCGTCAATACCCCAGATCCATTCGGCCGCGTGCATAGCGGTACCAATCCCGCGGCCCGTGCCGATGCGCTCAAGCGCGTGCCGGAATGGCTGGCGCGGTAGAGCGCGATCCAGCGCGCATCAAAACGCGTCTCGTGAGATTTGCCTAGAACAAAGAGCCTTGGCCCGAGCCGCCGCGCCGCGGCCGCGGCTTGCCCGGCTCCGCTGCAATCGGCTTGTCAGCGCCGCCATCGGCGTGCGCGCCGACGCGGCCGTCCGAGAACTCGATCTCGATCGGCATGCCGGCAGTGACGGCGGCGGCAGTGTGGAGCGGGCGGCCACCAGCGTCGCGCACCAGCGTAAAACCACGCGCGAGCACGCCGCGATAGGAAAACGCCGCCAGCAATTGCGCGCCGCGCTCGGCGCGCGCCTGCCGCACGGCGATGAACTGGTGCATCGCGCGCCGTGCGCGCTCGCCGAAGGCGTGAACGCGTTCGGCCTCGCGCGCGATCCGCGTGCGATGGACGGCAATATTCGCCGCCACGCCCGCGCGCAGCCGTGAGGCAAGTCCGGCATAGCGCTCGCGCCGGCGTTCGATATTGGTGCGCAGCAATTGCGGGCCGAGGCGGCCGCCGATGCGCGAGAAGTCGACGCGATGAATTTGCGCATTGGCGTGCAGCGCCCGGCTCAGCCGTGACGCGGCCTGGTCGAGCCGCTGCCGCGGCACTGCCAGCACCTCGTCGGCGTTCGGCAGCGCGCGCATCGCCGAGCGAAGTTCGGCCCACCGCGCCTCCTGGCAGCGCCGCCAGGAGGCAAGCGCGCGCCGCGCATGGGAATCGACATTGAGCAAGAGATCGGCGCGCACCGGCACCGCCATTTCTGCGGCCGCCGTCGGCGTCGGCGCGCGACGGTCGGAAGCGAAATCGATCAGCGTGATGTCGGTCTCGTGGCCGACCGCGGAAATCAGCGGAACCAAGCTTGCGGCCGCGGCGCGGACCACGATTTCTTCGTTGAACGACCACAGATCTTCAAGCGAGCCGCCGCCGCGTGCGACGATGATGAGATCGGGTCGCCGCGGCAAAGGCCCCATAGCTTGTTCCGGCAGCGCGTTGAAGCCTTCGATGGCGGCCGCAACTTCAGCGGCCGAGCTTTCGCCCTGCACTTTCACCGGCCAGACCAGAACGTGGCGCGGAAAGCGGTCGGCGAGCCGGTGCAGAATGTCGCGAATAACGGCACCGGTCGGCGAGGTGACGACGCCGATCACTTCCGGCAGGAACGGCAACAGCTGTTTGCGCGCCTCATCGAACAGGCCTTCGGTGGCAAGCTTCTTCTTGCGCTCTTCAAGCAGCGCCATCAGCGCGCCGACACCGGCCGGTTCGAGCGTATCGATGACGATCTGATATTTCGAGGAGCCGGCGAAAGTGGTGAGCCGGCCGGAGACGATGACGTCGAGGCCCTCTTCGGGCTTCACCCGCATGCGGGTGAACGTCATCTTCCAGATCACCGATTCCAACACCGCCTTGTCGTCCTTGAGACGGAAATAGACGTGGCCGGAGGGCGATGGGCCGCGATAGCCCGACACTTCGCCGCGGACCCGGACATAGCCGTAGGCGTCCTCGACGGTCTTCTTCAGCGCCGAGGACAGCTCGGAGACCGACCATTCGGGGATATTCGCCAGCGGCGCGCCGGTTGCGGCGTCGATTTCGGCGGTGATTCTGCCCATCCCGCTATCGTATACGATCCGGCCGCCGGGCGGAAAACACCCGTTCTGTCCGCAAAAACGAGGCAGGATAAGCGGTTGCCTCCCCTTGTCCTCGCCGTCCCTGCCCGCTAACCCACAGCGCAGCGGACGGGTCCCCGATGAACATTCTCATTCTTGGCTCCGGCGGCCGCGAACACGCGCTGGCCTGGAAGATCGCGGCAAGCCCGCTGACGGAGAAGCTCTATTGCGCGCCCGGCAATGCCGGCATCGCGCGCGAGGCGATATGCGTCCCGCTCGATCTTGCCGACCATGCGGCGGTGATCGCTTTCTGCCGCACGAACCACATGGATTTTGTCGTCGTCGGGCCGGAGGCGCCGCTCTGTGCCGGTATCGTCGACGATCTCGAAGCCGCCGGCATCAAGGCCTTTGGGCCAAGCAAGGCGGCGGCGCGGCTGGAAGGCTCCAAAGGCTTCACCAAGGATTTGTGCCGCAACAACGGCATCCCGACCGCGGCCTACGAACGCTTCACGGCAATAGGGCCGGCCAAGGCCTATCTGCGCGCGCGCGGCGCGCCGATCGTGATCAAGGCCGACGGACTTGCCGCCGGCAAAGGCGTCGTCGTAGCGCAGGACATGGCCGAAGCGGAAAGCGCCGTCGACATGATGTTCGCCGGCGGCGTATCGGGTATATTGGGAGAGGCTGGCGGCGAGATCGTGATCGAGGATTTTCTCGATGGCGAGGAAGCCTCCTTCTTCGCGCTGTGCGACGGCGAGACCGCGATCGCGCTGACCACGGCGCAGGATCACAAGCGCGCTTACGACGGCGACAAGGGTCCCAATACCGGCGGCATGGGCGCCTATTCGCCAGCGCCGAATATCGATGACGCGATGGCCGCGCGCGTCATGCGCGAGATTATCGCGCCGACACTTCGGGCGATGAAGACTTCGGGATGCCCGTACAAGGGCGTGCTCTATGCCGGACTGATGATCACCGCCGACGGGCCAAAGCTCATCGAATACAATGCGCGCTTCGGCGATCCGGAAACGCAAGTGCTGATGCTGCGGCTGAAATCGGATCTGATGCCGGCGCTGTTGGCGTCGCGCGACGGCATGCTCAAATCCTTCGACCTGCGCTGGTACAACGAGCCGGCGCTGACTGTCGTCATGGCGGCCAAGGGTTATCCGGGTCCTTATGCGCGCGGCACTGTGATCGAAGGTCTCGACGAGGCGGGCGAAGTCGAAGGCGTGGAAATCTTTCACGCCGGCACCAAAGCCGAGGGCGGAAAAATCCTCGCCAATGGCGGACGCGTGCTCAATGTCTCCGCCATCGGCAAGACGGTCCGCGAAGCGCAGGCGCGTGCTTATGAGGCCGTGTCCCGCATCCGCTGGCCCGATGGCTTTTGCCGCCACGACATCGGCTGGCGCGCGGTGGAACGGGAGAAGACGTAATGCCCGATCTCGCCGATCTCTATCCCGGCTATGCGTCGCGCTTCATCGACACGTCCGCCGGCAAAATCTTTACCCGCGTCGGCGATGGCGGCAAGCCGCCGCTGCTTCTACTGCACGGCCATCCGCAGAGCAACGTGATGTGGCATCGCGTGGCGCCGCTCCTCGCGCCGCATTTTACTTTGGTGGCGGCCGACCTGCCCGGCTACGGCTGGTCGGCGGCGCCGGAAGCAAACGACGAGCACGAGCCCTACACCAAGCGCGCCATGGCGGCTGCCATGATCGAGGTGATGGACGAACTCGGCTTCGCCCGTTTCCGACTTGCTGGCCATGATCGCGGCGGGCGCGTTGGTTACCGCCTCGTGCTCGATCATCCCGGCCGGCTCGAGCAACTCGCGGTGCTCGACATCGTGCCGACCTGGGACATGTGGCACCGTATGAATGCGGCGCTCGCTTCGCGCGCCTGGCACTGGACGTTCCTGGCGCTGCCCGCGCCGTTTCCCGAGACGCTGATTGGCCACGATCCAAAATTCTTTTTCGATGGGCGCGCGCGAGCGGGCGCCAAGGCCAAGACCGTCTCGATTTTCGATCCGCGCGCGCTCGCGCATTACCATGCGGCCTATGAAGATCCGCTGCACATCCATGCCATGTGCGAGGATTATCGCGCCGGCCGCACCACCGATCTCGCCCATGACGAGGCCGACCGCGCTACGGCTAAGAAGATCGGCTGCCCGGTGCTGGCGCTATGGGGCTCAGAGTCGTTTCGAAAGTCATGAAGGACGAGCGATCCGGCGCACGAGCAGCATGACGGATGCGGCGTAGAGGAAAGCGCGTGCGGAGTTGATTGTTGCCTCAAAGTCCTTTGCCAGCCGTCGATTGCGTCCGATCCATGCGAAGAAGCGCTCGACGACCCAGCGCCGCGGGTTAACGGCAAAGCCGACCTGATCGGGGTTTTTTCGCACGATCTCGACCGCGATCAACGTGGCCTTGGCGACCTTCTCACCGGCATATCCGCTGTCGGCGAAGACCCGCTGGATGAACGGGAAGATGCGGCGCGAAGCCCGCAAAAGCGGTCCGCCGCCGTCGCGATCCTGGATGCTCGCCGGATGCGGTTCGAGCATGAGGCCACGCCCGTCCGTGTCGACAAGCGCATGGCGCTTGCGGCCGTTGATCTTCTTTCCAGCATCGTAACCGCGGGGTCCGCCGGCCTCGGTGGTCTTGACGCTCTGGCTGTCGATGATCGCACCCGTAGGGCTGGATTGGCGTCCGATCCGTTCGCGATCGAGCATGACCATAGCGTGATTGATCCTCTCGAAGCGGCCTTCGTCCCGGAACTTCGCAAACCATCGATAGATCGTGCTCCACGGCGGCAAATCGCTCGGCAGCAGGCGCCATGGGCAACCCGCCCGCATGACATAGAAGATGCCATTGATGATCTCGCGCATCGGCCAGGCACGTGGTCGTCCGGTGACATTCGTCCCAGGCAGCTGAGGCTCGATCACACGCCATTCCTCGTCGGTCACATCAGTTTGGTATCGGCTCGTCTTGCGAATATGCTGCTTGCGGGTGGTTGGGGTCCACATGGCAACTCCGGGGTTGGTGTCAGCAACCACCTGGAATCACGTCTACTCCACCCACTCAACCCCTTTCGAAACGGCCTCTCAGGCGGCCTGCCGGCGAATGCCGAGCTTGATCCGCTCGCGTGCTGGCGCGACTGGGCCTCGGATCTACGCGGCTTCGCCGTCGACAGCGGGCACTATGTGCCGGAAGAAAATCCCACAGCGACCGCGCAGGCCTTGCTCGAATTCTTCCGCGGCTAGATTTCGCCCCGGCATGCTCTAAACTCCCGTGCGATGACGGTCAGCGATCGCCAGAACGCCTTTTCCGGCACGCGCGAAGTCGCCGAGCGGCTGCGTTTCGACGTCGGCCGGCTCGAAGCCTATCTGCGCGACAAGGTGCCGGGATTTGCCGGACCGGTCGTGGTCAGCCAGTTCAAGGGCGGCCAGTCCAACCCGACCTATCTCGTCGAAACGCCGCTCCGCCGTTACGTGCTGCGGCGGAAGCCGCCCGGAAAATTGTTGCCGTCGGCGCATGCCGTCGACCGCGAGTTCCGCGTGATCAGCGCAATCTACGCGCAAGGCTTTCCTGTGGCCGAGCCGGTAATCTACTGCGCCGACGAAACTATCATCGGCACCGCCTTTTTCGTCATGGCCCATGTCGAGGGGCGCGTGTTCTGGGAGCCGCAGATGCCCGCCTCCAATCCGGGCGAGCGCGCCCACGTCTACGACGCCATGAATGCGACATTGGCGCGGCTGCACAACTTCGATCCGGTCGCGATCGGGCTATCCGATTACGGCCGTGGTGAAAACTATGTGGCGCGGCAGGTCGAGCGCTGGTCGAAGCAATACCGCGCCTCGGAGATGCAACCGGTGGAGGAAATGGAGGAGTTGATCGCGTGGTTACCAAAACATTTGCCGTCACCGCGGCCATCGCGGCTGGTGCACGGCGACTACCGGCTCGACAATATAATCCTCGCGCCCAACGAGCCGAAGATCGCCGCCGTGCTCGATTGGGAATTGTCGACGCTCGGCGATCCGCTGGCCGATTTCTCCTATCATCTAATGCAATGGCACATGCCGCACTCCGAAGCCGGAACCGGCTCGCTCGTCGGCTTCGATCTCGCAGCGCTCGGCATTCCGTCGCTGCAGGCATACTTGGATGCCTACCTGGCGCGGACCGGACTCGATCCGCGGCCGTATCTGCCAGTCTATTTCGCCTATAACTTTTTCCGCCTCGCCGCGATCATGCAAGGCATTGCCGGCCGCGTGCGCGACGGCACCGCCACTTCGGCCTTCGCCGCGGCCAAGGCCGAATTGGTGCGGCCGCTCGCCGCCAAGGGCTGGGAATTCGCGCGCGAGGCAAGGTCGTGAGCCCCCCGGCATGAAAACCTTTGCCCTGGCGCTCGGCGGCGGCGGCGCGCGCGGGCTTGCCCATATCGCCGTAATCGAGGCGCTCGACGAACTCGGCGTCAAGCCGGTGGCGATTGCCGGCACCTCCATCGGCTCGCTGATCGGTGCATCCTATGCCGCCGGCATGACCGGCAAGGAGATCCGCCACCACGTCATCGCCTTCGCCCATGACTGGAGCAACACACGACGCCGCCTGATGACGACGCGCGCCGGCACTTTCGCCGACCTCCTCTCCGGGCGTTTGAGCCAGGCGAACTCAGATGGACCCCGAGAAATTCTGCGAGCAATTCCTGCCCGGTCAGGTGCCCGCCGAGTTTGCCGCGCTGAAAATCCCGCTCATCGCCATGACCACCGACCTGCATCGCCGCAGCGAGACACCGATCACGTCGGGCCCGCTTCGCCCGGCGCTCGCGGCATCCATCGCGATACCCGGCTTGTTCCGCCCGGTGGTGATTGACGGGCGCGTCCTGATCGATGGCGGCACCACCAATCCCATGCCGTTCGACAAGCTGACCGGGCTCGCCGACCGCGTCATGGCCGTCGACGTTCATGGCATCCCCGAAGCCGATCGTGTCGACATTCCGAACTCGTGGGAAGCGGTCTATGCCGCGGCGCTGGTGATGGGTGGCGCGATTATCGCGGCGAAATTGGACCATGCCGCGCCCGATCTCGTGATCCGGCCGAATGTCAGCATTTTCCGCACGCTCGGCTTCCTGCAGGCAAGCGCCATCATCCGCACCGCGGAAGCGGTCAAGGACGAGGTGAAGGAACGGCTCGGCGAACTGCTCGAATGATCTAGCGGCGCTCCTTGAAGAAGTCCTTCAACAAGGCGGACGCTTCCGCTTCCGCCAGTCCGCCGTAAATTTCCGGGCGGTGATGGCAGCTGGGCGAGGCAAAAAACTGCACGCCATTGTCCACCGCGCCGCCCTTGGGATCGGCCGCGCCGTAATAGAGCCTGCGGATACGGGCAAAGGACACGGCGCCCGCACACATGGCGCAGGGCTCAAGCGTGACGTAAAGGTCGCAGCCGTCGAGCCGCTCGGAGCCGAGTGCGCTTGCCGCCTCGCGTATGGCGATCAACTCGGCATGCGCCGTCGGATCGCGGTCGGCGAGCGTGCGGTTGCCGGCCCGGGCGACGACCTCGCCGTCGCGCACGATCACGCAGCCGACCGGCACCTCGCCCCGCCCGGCGGCAGCGCGCGCTTCGTTGAGCGCCGTATCCATAAAAGAGACCATGAAAGATGACATGTAAGATAAGTTGGTCCCATGTGGCCCCGTGTGGCCCACTCTGCTATCAGCCGTCAGCAAAGGACGAACTATGGACGGCAACAGCAACCAGCACAAATCCGGCGAGCGCATCGCCAAGGTGATCGCCCGCGCCGGGCTTGCCTCCCGGCGCGAGGCCGAGGACTGGATCGTCGCCGGACGGGTCGCGGTCAACGGCGAGGTGATCGGCTCCGCGGCGTTGAACGTGACCGGCCGCGACCGGATCAGCGTCGACGGCGAACCGCTGCCGGAACGCGAACGCACGCGGCTCTTCCTCTATCACAAGCCGCGCGGGCTCCTCACCACGCATGCCGATCCGCAGGGCCGGCCGACCATCTTTCAGAAACTGTCGAAAGGCCTGCCGCGGCTGATCAGCGTCGGCCGGCTTGATTTCAATACCGAAGGCCTCCTCCTCCTCACCAACGACGGGGAGCTTGCGCGCGTCCTCGAACTGCCGGCGACCGGCTGGCTGCGCCGCTATCGCGTGCGCGCCCACGGTTCGATCACGCAGGACAAGCTCGACGCGTTGCGCGCCGGCATCACCATCAGCGGCATCCACTATGGCGCCATCGACGCCACGCTCGAGCGCGTGCAAGGCTCGAACCTCTGGCTCACCTTTGCCATTCGCGAGGGCAAGAACCGCGAAGTGCGCACTATCCTTTCGCATCTCGGCCTTGAAGTGACCCGGCTCATTCGCGTCTCGTTCGGCCCGTTTCAACTCGCCGAGCTCGAAGAAGGCGCGGTCGAGGAAGTGCGCACCCGCGTGCTGCGCGAGCAGCTCGGCGAGCGGCTGATCGCGATGGCGGAGCTCGATTTCTCCGCGCCGGTCACGATACGGGCGGAGCCTGACGCGCCGCGGCGATCGGAGCCGCGGCGGAAAGATGAGATGCGCGTCACGCCGTGGTCAAAAAAGCCTGCGGAGAGGCCCGCCAACGAGAGACCGAAGCAGAAGCGAAGAAGCAAAGGCGCCGAGCATGCGTGGCGCGCGCGCGACGAAGAGCGGCCCGTCAAGAAGCTGCACCGCAAGTTTCGTGGCGTGCGCGGCGATGAAACGCGCTCGCCGCCGAGCGGCAAGATGCGCGCGGAACTGCTGACGGATCGCAAGGGCCGGCGCGTGTCCGTCGAGCGCTACGGCGAACCGCCAGCGCGGGAAGCGTCGCGCGGTGAACCTCCCAAACGCGGACGTTTCGGCAAAGGCAGCGGCGAACGATCCGGCGCGCGTCCAAATAGGCACGCGGGCAAGCGCCTGCCCAAACATTCCGGCCGCCGCCAGGCGCCTGATCGCGCGTCGGGCGCGCGCCCGCGGGCTCCCAAAGGTCGGTAGATGTGAAGCGGAGCATATTCTTGTCCGAAATCTGGTCGCCACTTTTCGGAATCATGCTCTGATGCGCGTGGTTGGCGGCAAGCTGCGCGGACGAGCGCTCGTCGGCCCGAAATCGCAAGCGATAAGGCCCACCGCCGACCGATTGCGCGAGTCGCTGTTCAATATTCTGCTGCACGCCTATAGCGACCCCATCGCCGGCGCACGCGTGCTCGATCTTTTCGCCGGCACCGGCGCGCTGGGCATCGAGGCGTTGTCGCATAGCGCAGCCTTCGCGCTGTTGGTCGACGACGGCGCCGAGGCGCGCGCGCTGCTGCGCGAAAACACCACGACGCTCGGGCTCGGCGGTGTGACCAAGATCTTTCGCCGCGACGCGACCAAGCTTGGTCCCGTCGCGCCGCTTGAGCCGTTCTCGCTCGGTTTTCTCGATCCGCCTTACGGGCAAAAGCTCGCCGAGACAGCGCTCGCCTCGGCGCGCGGGGGCGGCTGGTTCACACCCGACGCGCTGGTCGTCGTCGAGGAGGCAGTGAAATCCGCCTTCGCGGCGCCGGAAGGATTTTCCGAACTCGAGCGCCGCCGCTATGACGATACCGAGTTCGTCATCTTGCGGCTTGCATCCTGAGCGTCACCGCTAGGGCATGATCCGGAAAAGTGGGAACCGGTTTTCCGAAAAGATCATGCTCCGTCAAGATGCTAGAGCGTTCCCCACTTAAGACGACGCATAACCTGCGTGTGCAAGATAGTTAGCGCATTCGCCTTGTGTGAAGGCGCCGAGAACGTCTGCGATTGCGTCCCAAAGCGAGTCTCTTGTTCGTGCGGCGGCCTTGCGGAGCAGGGTCTTGAGCTTGGCGAAGGCCATCTCGATGGGATTGAGGTCGGGAGAGTACGGCGGCAGGTAGAGGAGGAAGGCACCTCGGGCCTCGATCGCGGCGCGGACGCCCCCGACTTTGTGCGCGGGCAGATTGTCGATCACGACGATGTCGCCCTCCGACAGGCTTGGGGCCAGCACCGTCTCGACATAGACCAGGAAGGCTTCGCCGTTCATCGGTCCATCGAGAACGAAGGGTGCGACAAGCCCGTCGCGGCGCAGTCCGGCGGTGAAGGTGGTGGTTTTCCAATGTCCCCACGGCGCCTTGCCGATCAGGCGCTGGCCCCGGCGGCAGCGCCCGTGAGTGCGGACCATCTTGGTCGAGGTTCCGGTCTCGTCGACGAACACCAGGTGCTTGGCATCAAGGCTGGCCTGGCCGGCCTTCCAGCATTGCCGCGCCGCGGCTACGTCGGGGCGCTCCTGCTCGGCGGCGTGCAGAGTTTTTTTTGAAGGTCACACCGTGCCGCTTGAAGAACCGATCGACCGAGCTGTCCGTGGTGCGCACCCCGCGCTGCTGCCATAGCCGCTCGACAATCTCCGCCAGGGTCAGGTCCAATTCCTGCTCGACCAGTTCCAACAACCATGCCGCATGCGGCTCCAGCGGCGAACGGCTCTTGCCGCCGCGCCGCTGCGGGCTGACGCTTCCCGTCTCCTCGTGCAAACTCACCCACCGGATTGACGAGGACTCGCTTACCGCAAACCGCTTGGCCGCCGCTCGCCGTGAACATCCCTCGGCAACGGCCGCAACCACCCGACTGCGAAGATCATCCGAATACGGCTGTCGTCCCATGGCTTCCCTCCGAATCAGAACAGCCATGGACTCACAACCAAAACCAGCCGGGAATCCCAAGCCCGATCACAATCGATTCATCAGAACTGGGGAACGCTCTAGACTAGTCGGCGCTGATCCCCGCGGCGTGCACGACCTTGCCCCACCGCTCCACTTCGGCGGCGAGAAACTTCGCCAAATAATCCGGCGAGCGCCGCTCCGGCGCTGCGATCTCGAGGCCGACATCCTCGAGCCGCGCGTGGATGGCCGGATCGTCGAGCGTGTCGCTCATCGCCTTGTTGAGCTTCTGCACGATCGGCTGCGGCGTCCGCGGCGGCAGGAAGAAGGCGTTCCAGACGCTCGCTTCGACGCCGGGCAGCCCCTGCTCGCCGGTGGTAGGCAGATCGGGAATAATCTTCACGCGATGCGCCGACATCACCGCGACGCCTTTGACCGTGCCCTGTTTCGCAAGCGCCGCGCCGGTCTGGATCGTCGAGCACATATAATCGATGCGGCCGCCGATGAGATCCTGCTGCGCCGGCGCCTCGCCGCGATAGGGTACATGCGTGACATCGACGCCGACCGCCAAGTTGAACAGCACGCAAGGCAGATGCGTACCCGAGCCGACGCCGGCCGAGCCGAATTGCATCCTGCTCTGATTGGCTTTCACATAGGCGATGAAGTCCCGCAGGCCCTGCGCCGGCAGGTCCTTGCGCGCAATCAGAATGCGCGGCGATTCCGTCGCGAGCCCCACCGGCGTAAAATCGGTCAGAGAGTTATACAGCGGCGTTTTATAGAGCGATTGGCTATAGGCATGCGTGCCGCTATTGCCAATCAGCATGGTGTAGCCGTCGGGATCGGCTTTGGCGACGCGCGCGCTGCCGGCCATGCCGGCGGCGGCGCCGACATTCTCGACAACGATCGGCTGGCCGAGCAGTTCGCCCATGCGCTGCGCCTGGATACGGGCGGAGAGATCGACGCCGCCTCCGGCCGAAAACGGCACGATCAACGTGATGGGACGGCTCGGCCAATCATCGGCTTGGGCCTGCCCGGCGACGAGAGTTGATACGGCCACAATCAACAAGCGCATCGTTTTCATTGCTTCATCGCCTTCCAAACAGCCGCTCGATGTCGGTGAGTTTCAGTTCCACATAAGTCGGGCGGCCATGATTGCACTGGCCGGAATTGGGCGTGCTCTCCATCTCACGAAGCAGCGCGTTCATCTCTTCCGGCTTGAGACGCCGCCCGGCCCGCACCGAGCCGTGGCAGGCCATCGACGAAGCGACCTGCATCAACCGGCGCTCGAGCGGCAAGGTCTCGTCCCACTCGCTCATATGTTCGGCCAGATCGCGGACCAGACCCGCGCCGTCGATCTCGCCGAGCAGCGCCGGCGTTTCGCGCAGCGCCACCGCGCCCGGTCCGAAGGCTTCGAGCACGAGGCCGAACCGCGCCAATTCCTCGGTGCGCGCAATGAGCCGTTCGACATCGGCCTCGTCCATTTCGACGATTTCCGGAATGAGCAGAATCTGACGCGGCACGCCGTTTTGATCGAGTGCACTTTTAAGTCTCTCGTAGACGATGCGCTCATGCGCCGCATGCTGATCGACGATGACGAGGCCGTCGCGCGTCTGCGCCACGACATAGGTCTCGTGCACCTGCGCCCGCGCCGCGCCGAGCGGGTGGTCGAGGAGTTCGGCGGGCGGCGCAGCTTCCGCCGCCTCGGCGAAGCCGGGACGCAAATCGGCGGCGGGTCCGCCGACATCGAAAGCCGCCTGTGCGGCTTCCGCAAAGGCGCCGCCGCGCAGCGCAAAGGGCCGCCGCGTATCGTTCGGCCGCGCCGGCGAACGGCGCCAGTCCCAGCCGCGTTGCGGCGCGACCGCTGACCGAAACGCAGCGATGGTCGCCGAACCGCCGGTGGTCGCCGCCCGCATGCCCTCACGCGCCAGCGCAGCCTTCAGCGAACTCACGATCAGGGCGCGGACGAGGCCCGAATTGCGAAAGCGCACCTCGGCCTTGGCCGGGTGCACATTCACATCGACTTCAGGCGCCGGCAGCGTGACGAACAAAGCGAGCAGCGGATGCCGGTCGCGCGGCAGATAATCGGCATAAGCGCCGCGCACCGCGCCGAGCAGGAGCTTGTCGCGCACCGGGCGGCCGTTGACGAACAGATACTGGCCGAGCGCATTGGCGCGGGTGAGCGTCGGCAGCGCGGCAAAACCCTCGATGACGACGCCGTCGCGCTCGGCGCCGATCTCGACGGCATTGGCGCGGAACTCGGCGCCGAGCACGTCGCCGAGCCGGGCCAACCGCCCGGTGGTGCCGGGCAAAGTCGCGGGTAAAGTCACCGGCGCCCGTTCCTCGCCGGCGAGCGTGAACGCGACATCCGGCCGGCTCATGGCAAGCCGCCGCACCACTTCGCGCACCGCCTCGGCTTCCGTGCGGTCGAGCTTGAGGAATTTCAGCCGCGCCGGCGTCGCGTAGAACAGGTCGCGCACCTCGACGCGGGTGCCCTCCCCGAGCGCCGCCGGCTTGACCTCGGACTTCGCACCGCTGTCCACCTCAATCGCCCAGGCATGGGGCTCGTCGGCGTGACGCGTCGTGATCGACAGCCGTGCCACCGCGCCGATCGAGGGCAAGGCCTCGCCGCGGAAGCCCAGCGTGCGGATCGACACCAGGTCGTCATCGGTAAGCTTCGAGGTGGCATGGCGTTCGACCGCAAGCTCGAGATCGGCCCGCGTCATGCCGGAACCGTCGTCGCTGATGCGGATGAGGCGGCGGCCGCCGCCGTCGGTGAGCACGTCAATCCGCCGCGCGCCGGCGTCGAGCGCGTTTTCCACGAGCTCCTTGACCACGCTCGCCGGGCGCTCGACGACTTCGCCGGCGGCAATGCGGTTGACGGTCGATTCGGGTAGCTGGCGGATCGGCATGGTGACAGGCTTGAGACCGGCTGGCGCGGCGATTCGATCCAACCGTAGCCGGGATTGAGTGCGGGCGAAATCCGGGGCAGATATCCCCCACGAGCACTTGAAGAGTGCCGCAGGAGTGTGGAATGACCCGATTTCTGCCCGGCGTGATCCTCGCCGTTTTTGGCGCTGTGGCCTATGTCATCGGCTGTCTGCTTTACCTCGCCTACCGCCGAGAAAAAAACCCGGCGCGCAAGAACAAGCCGCTGATGATCTATGGGATCGCGATGATCGTCCTCGGCATCGTCGCGTTTGGCGGCGGCCTCTATGCGCTCGAAGTCAACGAGATTCACGTGCTCAGCCACTGAGGCGGAGCCGCACCACCAAGCCGCGCGTCACTCGAATGCCGGCTTGCCGCCTCGCAGCCGCTTGATACCGGAGCGCCGCTTCTTGCCTTCGATGCGGCGTTCGCGCGACGCCTTGGTCGGCTTGGTCGGCCGACGCTTCACCGGCGCAACGGCAGCCTGGCGGATCAAGTCAACGAGGCGCTCGAGCGCATCCTCGCGATTACGCCCCTGGGTGCGGTGGCGCTGGGCGATGATGACCAGCACCCCGTCCCGCGTCAGCCGCGCGCCGGCGAGCCGTTCCAGCCGGGTGCGCACATCGGGCGGCAGCGACGGCGAGTGCCGTACGTCGAAACGAAGCTGCACCGCGGTCGAAAGCTTGTTGACGTTCTGCCCACCCGGCCCGGAGGCGCGCACGAACTGTTCTTCGATCTCGCGCTCGTCGATAGCGATCCTGGCGGTGACGGGAATCATGACGAAACCGTAGCCCGGATTGCGCGCCTGCGAAATCCAGGGGCTAAGCCTCCCGGAGGCCGCCTCGCTCCATCCGGGCTACAAGATAGCGCCGTTCAATTCGCCGTCGGCGTGGTCGATGCGACGCCTTGTGGCTTGCCAACGACGGTGACCAGGAGGCCGCTGTTGAGAAGGCGCTTGGCCACGCGCTTGGCGTCGTCGAGCGTCACCGCATTGATCATTGCCGGCCGCTTGGTGAAGTAGTCGGTGTCGAGACCGTCGAGCTGCAACTGCACCAGAAGCGAGGCGATCTTGCTCGACGTATCGAGATTGAGCGCAAACGAACTGTTGAGAAAGTTCTTGGCTTCGGTCAGTTCGGCTTCCGTCGGGCCGCCTTCGGCAAAGCGACGAATTTCCTTCTGCACCAGATCGACCGTTTCATTGGTGCGATCGGCGCGGGTCGCCGTGCCGCCGATCAGCACGGCGGAATGGTCGAGCCAGACCAAGCTGTCCGAGATCGAATAAACCAGCCCGCGCTTTTCGCGCACCTCTTGATAGAGGCGGGAGTCCGACGAGCCGCCGCCGAGAATGTGATTGATGAGATAGGCGGCCATGAAATCCGGATCCTTGCGCGCGATGCCGGGGCCGCCGAAATCGACCACCGTCTGCGGCACGTCGAGCGAGACATCGATGCGGCGGCCGAGCCCCTGCGGGGTGGCGCTCTCGACCGGCACCAGATCCGGCTTTTCCGGCAGCGCGCCGAACACGCGATCGAGGATCGGCTTCAACGTCTCGGCGTCGATGTCGCCGACGACGGCAATCTTCAGATTCTGCCCCGCCAGGACTTTATGTGCATAGGTTTTCAGATCGTCGACGGTGACGGCCTGCAACGTCTCCGGCGTGCCATCGACCGGCCGGCCGTAGGGGTGGCCCTCGAACGCCGTCTGCCACCAGCGCTGGCTCGCGATATCGCCGGGGCTCGTCGTCTGCCGCCGCAAGATCGAGAGCAATTGTGCGCGATTGATCTCGACATCCGACGCATCGAAACGCGGCGCGGTCAAAGCCAGCCGCAACAGGTCGAAAGCCTCGTCGCGATTTGCCGTCAGCGTGCGCAGCGAGCCACGGACGCTGTCGCGCTCGGCGCTGAAACTCATCTCGATGGCCTTGCGCTCGAGATGGTCGGCGAACGCCTTGGAATCGAGATCGCCGGCGCCTTCGTCGAGCAAAGACGCCATGAAAGTCGCGGTACCGGCCTTGCCGGGCGGGTCCTGAACGGCGCCACCGGCAAACGCAATGTCGACCGCGATCATCGGCACCGCCGGTTCGTGGACGAGCCAGGCCACGATGCCGCCGGGGCTGACCACGCGCTCGATCGTCGTCGCGCCCGCGGGCGCGGCGAAGGTCACAAGCGCGAGCGGCAAAGCAAGAGCCGTCACGATACGCCGGAACGCGGGTCGGGACGAAGCGGGCGCAAAAACATTCACGAGTGGCTCTCCTCGGGCTGCAGGCTTTTGACAAGATAGCCCGTCACCGACTGGCGTCGGTCGAGCCACGTGCGGGCGGCTTGTTGAACATCGTCGGGGGTCACGGCGCGGATGCGGTCGGGCCAGGTACGGACCATGTCGACGGTCTGGCCGGTTGCCAGCCCCGAGCCGTACCAGCGCGCCAAGGTCGCTTGATTGTCCTGCGCATAGACGGCGTCCGCGATCAGCCGATTCTTGGCGCGATCGAGTTCGTCCGCCGTGACGCCGTGCGCGATGACGTCGTTGATGACGGCATCGATGCCCTGCTCAACCTCGCGCAAGGTCACGCCGGGCTTGGGCGCGGCATAAACGCCGAGCTTGGCGTAATCGAGCGCAGTGCCCGAATAGAAAGCACCGGCGCTCAGCGCCATGCCCTTGTCGACCACCAAGGTCCGATAGAGCCGGCTATTGGCGCCGGTTCCAAGCACATGCGCGAGAACGTCGAGCGCCTCGCTCTCGCCCGGCTTGGCCGAGGTTTCCGACGGCGCGAGATATTCGC
The DNA here is from genome assembly GCA_963761185.1 of uncultured Alphaproteobacteria bacterium. Taxonomy (GTDB): domain Bacteria; phylum Pseudomonadota; class Alphaproteobacteria; order Rhizobiales; family Xanthobacteraceae; genus BOG-931. Next base: position 154,379 of record CAVXFY010000004.1, on the reverse strand, counting down.
GGCTGACGCTCGGTTGCTCGACCCGCGGGTCCGCCAAGGTGACGGTGCGCGGCGCTTCTTGCACCGGCTCGGTCGGCCGTTGCCGCGGCGCGATCTCGGTCCGGACCGCAACCTTGCCATAGGTCTCCTCGGCGTCGGCTTTGACCTCTTCGGGCGTAACGTCGCCCGCGACAATGACGATGGCGTTGTTCGGCGTATAGAAACGTTTGTAGAAAGCGAGCGCGTCATCGCGCGTGAGCTTCTCGATCTCGTGGCGCCAGCCGATCACCGGCCGGCCGTAGGGATGATTGAGATAGAGCGCGGCATCGACTTGTTCGCTCAGCCGCGCATTCGGATTATTGGCGACGCGCATATTCTGTTCTTCGAGCACGACATTGAGCTCAGGCTTCACGACGTCGTCGGTGAGCACCAGGTTGGTGATGCGGTCGGCCTCGAGCGCCATCATCTCCTTCAAATGCTCGCGGGGAACGCGCTGGAAGAAGCCGGTATAGTCACTGGTGGTGAATGCATTCTCCTGGCCGCCGATCGCGGCGACGTCCTGCGAGAAGGCGGCGCCGGGATGTTTCTCGGTGCCTTTGAACATCAGATGTTCGAGGAAATGCGCGAGACCGGATTTGCCCGGCGTCTCGTCGGCGGCGCCGACTTTGTACCAGATCATATGCGTCACGACGGGCGCGCGATGATCGGGAACCACGACGACTTCAAGTCCGTTGGCGAGCTTGAAGTCGGTCACTTCGGGGCCGGACGCGGCGCGCGCCGCGCCGCCGAATGCCGCGAGCGCGGCAACGAGCATCAGAATTTTCGACAAAGGCTTCCCTCCCGCGAGCAAAAACTCCGGCTTCACGCGAGCAAGATGCGTGCCGAAATGCGTTTGACGTTACGCTTAAATCGAAGCCCCTCAGCGCTCAGACGGGGCTGTCGTTACGAGCCGAAGTTTGCTTCGCGCTCAGATTTTTCATGCGAGCATGATCTTGTCCGAAAACCGCGTCCCAATTTTCGGGATGATGCGCTATCGCGTCGGCTCCATGCGCTCGCCCAGCGTCTTCGGTACATAGGCCTTGTGTTCCGGCGCCAGACCATAGGGCTGATCCGGCGACGGCGTCTGATAGCCCGGTGGCGGATCGGTCAAGCTTTCGCGCGGCGGCTCGCCGGTAAACGTCGCGTATTGTTCCTGCTTCAGGAATTGAAGGCTGAAGATACTCTTCTTCGGCGGATTGACCGGATCGCTTTGCTCCGGCGTGCCGGGAGCCGACACGGTCCGCGGATCCTGACTGACTCTGTTGAGCTCGTCCGGACGGAGCGCTCGGTCAGCTTCGGCAGCGGCATCGTATTGGCGAATCACCGGCGCGTCATCGTTCTTCTTGGCCTTGCGCTTGAGGACGTCAGGATCTTTGGGCCAGTTTGCGGCGGGCACCGCCGACGTCACCGGCGGCGGCAAATTCCGGTTCGGCGGCACCACGAGCGGCGAGCGCTCGCTGTAGTTGATTTCATATTCGGTCGAGCCCGGATTCTTGATCCCGAGCGTCCGCATGAATTTGTCGGAGAATGACTCTTGGGAGCTGACATCGTCGTCGCCGGCGCGCGCGGCGGACAAGTTGGCGCCGACAACAAGCGCCGCCAAAGCAGCGCTGATAACAGCACGCACGGCGATATGAGCAAATTTCATCCGGCGCGCTATCCGATCCTGCGGCATGCTCTCACCCCGAACTGCCTGCATCGAACTCACCGATACACTTCGCCCCACACGAAGACCGGCTGGCGGCCGAGCCTTTCGGCCCATCATGCCTTTTGCGGAGATTTCGCCCCGAACCCAGCCCGGTTACAGGTTTTATATACGCGATCAGGGCGCTTTTACGGCACCCCGGCCAGCCAAGGACTCATACAGAAGTCCCACCACCCCGGCAACAATAGCCACATCGGCGAGGTTGAAGACATACCACCGGAAGGTAAAGCTCGCCGTATCAATATGGAACAGCACGAAATCCATGACACCCGGCCAGTGCAGCCGGTCGATGGCGTTGCCGACCGCGCCGCCGATAATCAGCCCCAGGGCTGCGGCAGTGAGCCGCGTCTGTGCCCGGGTCAGCCAGACCCAAAGGAAGATGACCGCCACCACCTTGAAGGCGAAGAGGCCCCATACGCCTGCGGCGCTCTGCTGGGGAAACAGGCCGTAGCTGATGCCGGTATTCCACGCCAAAACGATGTCGATAAAGGGCCCGAGCGCGACGGCGCCGAAATCGGCGAGATGCACGGCGAGCAATAGCCAAAACTTGAGGGCCTGATCGGCGGCGCAGGTGAGCGCCGCCACAACAAGCGCGAACGCGCTGAATCGCCCCCACAGATAGGAACCGCCGCCCGCGTCAGTTTGCGCCGCGTCTGACAAAGACATCTTCTCCTGGCTCTTGCTTGTTCCGGCCTTGAGGCCCCTTTTTGGCCCCTTGGACCGCCCTATTCGGCGGCTTTGCGCATGGCTTCCCATTCGCGCAGCGCCTGAGCGTCGCGCGGCGTGACGTCGGGAAATTGCGGGTCCTCACCTACCGCCGGCGAAATTTTCCAGGAACGCGCGCATTTCTTGCCCTGCGCCAATTCCGGAACGACGGCGACACCTGAGACGTCCGGCAGCCGGAAGGCGTCCGCAGGCCCCTCGCCTTCGACCAAAGCCGCGCCCGAGGTTATGCAGACTTCGGCGAGATCGACATCAACGACGGCCGCAAAGAGCTCCGAATCAGAGATGAACACAACGGGATGCGCTTCGAGCGAGGAGCCGATGCGCTTGCCGGCGCGTTCGAGCTCGAGCGCGCCGGTGACGACGCGGCGCACATTGCGCACCTTGCGCCATTTTTCGGCCAGCGCCTCGTCGCGCCACGCCGCCAATACTTTGGGAAACGCTTCGAGGTGAACCGAAGAGGCATCGGGATAGCGGGCGAGCCATGCCTCCTCGGCGGTGAAGCACAATATCGGCGCGAGCCAAGTCACGGTGCAGCGGAACACATAGTCAAGCGCCGTCAGGCAGGACTTGCGTGCCGTCGAAGAATAAGGATCGCAATAGAGCGCGTCTTTGCGGATGTCGAAATAGAATGCCGACAGGTCGACTGTCATGAAGGTGTTCAGCGCGGCAAAGATGCGCTTGTAGTCAAAATCCGCATAGGCCTGTTTCACCAGCGTTTCGAGCTCGGTGAGACGGTGCAGGATCAAGCGGTCAAGTTCCGGCATATGCTCGGCCTTGACGCGCTCGTTGTCGTGGAAATGCGCCAAGTTGCCCAGCATCCAGCGCAAGGTGTTGCGCAGCTTGCGATAGGTATCGACGGTCGTCTTCAGAATTTCCGAACCGATGCGCAGATCGTCGGCATAGTCGGCAGCGCAGACCCACATGCGCAGAATATCGGCGCCGGATTGCTTGATTACGTCCTGCGGCGCCGTGACGTTGCCAAGCGACTTCGACATCTTCCGTCCGTCCTCGTCGAGCACGAAGCCATGGGTGAGGACAACATCGAATGGCGCCCGGCCGCGCGTGCCGCAGCTTTCAAGGAGCGACGACTGAAACCAGCCGCGATGCTGGTCGGAGCCTTCGAGATACATCACGGTGTCGTCACCGCCGTCCGCCTTGCGCTTGATATGGGCGAGACCTGGAAAATGGCGCTCGTTTTCGAGAACGAAAGCATGCGTCGAGCCGGAATCGAACCAGACGTCGAGAATGTCGTCGACCTTTTGCCAGCCGTCATTGCCGAGCTTGCCGAGAAAGCGCTCGCGCGCGCCTGGCGCGTACCAGGCGTCCGCCCCCTCTTTCTCGAATGCCTCGACGATGCGGAGATTGACTTCCGGATCGTCGAGAACATCGACCGAGCCGTCCGGCTTTTCCTTGATGAACACCGTGATCGGTACGCCCCAGGCACGCTGGCGCGAGATCACCCAATCCGGGCGGCTCTCAATCATGCCGTTGATGCGGTTCTCGCCCGCCGCGGGCACCCAGCGCGTCGCCTTGATCGCTGAGAGCGCGCGATGACGCAGCGTATCGTGGTGCCGGTCGATGTCTTTATCCATCGCAATGAACCATTGCGGCGTATTGCGAAAGATCACCGGCTTCTTCGAGCGCCAGGAATGCGGATATTGGTGCTTAAGCCGCCCGCGCGCCAGCAGCATGCCTGCGTCGACCAGGGCCTTGATCACCGCCTCGTTGGCGTCGCCCTTCTCGCCCTTGTCGGTAAGCACGCGCTTGCCGGTGAAGCCGGGCGCCTGATCGGTAAAGCGACCGTCGGCATCGACGGTATAGGGAATATGGGTGTTGATGCCTTGCGCGGTGAGCTTCGATGCATTCGCTATCCAGACATCGAAATCCTCGCGGCCGTGTCCGGGCGCCGTGTGGACGAAACCGGTGCCGGTATCCTCGGTAACGTGATCGCCCGCGAGCAGTGGTACCTTGAAGCCGTAGCCTTCGTTGAATTTGTTCAGCGGATGAGCGCAGACGAACTTGGCCAGATCGTCCGCTTCGATCCCTCTCAATCGCTTATATGCCGTCACGCGCGCCTGGCGCAGCACATCGAGCGCGAGCTTGTCGGCGAGGACCAGCAAGTCGCCGTTCTTCGCCCAATTGTCGGACGGCGCGTCGGTGACTTGATAAAGACCGTATTCAATGCGGGGCGAATAGCTGATCGCGCGATTGCCGGGGATGGTCCAGGGCGTGGTCGTCCAGATCACGACCGAAGCTTCGGCGAGTTGACGGCTCTCGGCAGCGCTGCCTCCAGCCGAAACGACGATCGGAAATTTCACCCACACCATATCCGACGTGTAGTCCTCGTATTCGACCTCGGCTTCGGCGAGCGCGGTCTTCTCGACCACCGACCACATCACCGGCTTACTGCCGCGATAAAGCGTGCCGTTGGCGGCGAACTTCATCAGTTCGCGCGCGATCTGGGCTTCGGCGGCAAAATCCATGGTCGTGTAGGGGCACGCCCAGTCGCCGACCACGCCGAGCCTAACGAACTCCTCGCGCTGCACGTCGATCCAGTGCTGGGCGAATTGCCGGCATTCCTTGCGGAATTCGACCAGAGCGGCAGGATCGGAAAAATCCGGTTTGGCTTTGCCTTTGGCCCGGTAATTCTCTTCCTCGATCTTCCATTCGATCGGCAGGCCGTGGCAGTCCCAACCCGGCACATAGTTCGAATCGAAGCCGAGCATCTGCTGGCTCTTCGTCACCACGTCCTTGAGGATCTTGTTGAGCGCATGCCCGATATGGATGTTGCCGTTGGCATAGGGCGGCCCGTCGTGGAGGACGAAGCGGGGCCGGCCCTTCCCCGTGGCGCGCAACGCCTCGTAGAGGCCGAGCTTCCGCCACCGCGCCAGAATCTCCGGCTCCTTCTGCGGCAAGCCGGCGCGCATCGGGAAATCGGTTTTGGGCAGGAACAACGTCTCGGAATAGTCGCGCGCTTTGGCACCGCTCTCGGTCATGCGGGCCTTCTAACAAGCCGGTCGCGGTGCGGAAAGGGTCTAAGGAACCCGTCCCCAGGCTCGATTGGAGCTCCATACAAGCCGAAGCCGGGGCCACCGGGTGCCCGAATCGACACGAGTTCAAGGCGGTAGTGTAACCCCGGCGGCGACGACGCCCGATTGCCCAAGGCGACTGCGGGTTTTCCGGCTTTGACATTTATCAATGGAACTTTCGCGACGCCGGGCCATTATTCGATGAACCCGCCTTCCCAATCACGGAGCAAGTCATGAATACCGCTTCAACGGCCAAGCAGAATATTCGCGATGCCGCCAACGATACCGTACGAGAAGCCCGCGAGGGCGTACGCGACATCGGCAAGGCTGCAACCGACGCGTCAGGCGATATCCAGGACGACTTGCAGGCCTTGCGCGAGGATTTCGGCAAGCTTGCCGAGCAGGTCCGCGAGATCCTCGCCACCCGCGGCAACGCGGCCTGGCAGCGCGCCAAGTCGAGTATCGACGACGTCGTCGCCGACGCCCGCGACAGCGGTCGCGATGCTGCCGGCACAGCCGCCAATGCCGCGCGCGATGTCTCAGACAATTTCGTCGAGGCGATCGACGAGTCGCTTAAGAACCGTCCCTATGCGACGCTCGCGATCGTCGCCGGGCTCGGATTCCTGTTCGGGGCGACATGGCGTCGGCGATAAGACCCGTGGCGATGACATGAAACGCGCGACACGCTGAGCGGACCGCCCGATGTTGAAGAGCCTCACGCGCGAAATCACGCTGTCGATCCAGGCCAGGAACGGCATGAGCCCTGCCGTCGTGGTGTGGACAGTCGTGCTGGCGATGGCCGCGCTGACCGCTTTCGTGTTTCTCTGCGTGGCCGGCTATGCTTGGCTGTCGTTGCGCTTCGACAGCACTATCGCCGCCCTGATCATGGCTGGCATTTTCATCGTTGTCGCCTTGATCGCGGCGCTCGTCGCAGCGCTCGTCCGCCGGCGCGTCAGGGAGCGCGCCATTCTCGCGCGCGCGGCCAAGGCGCAGTCGCCGTCCTGGCTCCTCGATCCGAAGATTCTCGGCGTGGCCGTGGAAGCCGGCCGCAGCATCGGTTGGCAGCGCATCGTCCCGGTCGCCGTCCTCGGCTTCGTCGTGGCGCAATGGGCGCGCGAATATCGCGAGCACGGCAAGCAACAATCCTGATTCATTTGGCGCATGATCTTGTCGGAAAAGCGGTACCCACTTTTCGGGATCATGCGCTAATCGGCGGAAAGACATCGCCAGCCCGCGCCAAAACCTCGCGCGCTAGCCGGCTATCCTCGTTCATCTGCCGCACCAGATCGGCGGCCGAGGCAAATGCCTTCTCGTCGCGGATCCACTCAATGAAGGCGACGTCGATGGTCTTGCCGTAAAGGTCGCCTGAGAAATCGAACACGAAGATTTCCAGAAGCACCGCCCCGTTATCGAAGGTCGGCCGCCGGCCGAAGCTCGCCACGGCATCGTAGCGCTGGCCGTCGATCGCGGCGCGCACGGCATAGATGCCGTGACGCAATCCGCAAGCCGGATCGAGCGCCAGATTCGCCGTCGGAAAGCCGAGTTCGCGGCCGCGCTCGTCGCCGTGGATGACCTCGCCCGACACGAACCAGGGAAAGCCCAAAAACTCCGCCGCCTTGTCGATCTGGCCGGCTTCGAGCGCCTCGCGGATCGGACCGGAGGAGATTGGCCGGTCGCCATCGCGCAACGGCGGCACAATGTCGACGGCGAAGCCGCGCTTCTTGCCCTGCGCAACGAGAAAATCCGGCGAGCCGGAGCGATGAGCGCCGAAGAAGAAGTTGAACCCGATCACCGCTCCGCTCACGCCGAAACGCTCGACCAAAATGCGCTCGACAAACTCTTCCGCTGTGAGCTTCGCCAGCGCCGCATCGAACGTCAGCACGATGGCACCGTCGAGACCGGTTGAGGCGAGAAGGCGGAGCTTGGTGGCCTCGTCGGTCAGCCGGAATAGCTTTTCGCCTGGATTGAAGAACACCCGCGGATGCGGCTCGAAGGTCAGGACGGCGGCCGGCCGGCCGAGTTCCGCCGCGCGCTTCTGTGCGGTCGAGATGACGGCCTTATGGCCGCGATGGACGCCGTCGAAATTGCCGATGGCGACGACCGCGCCACGCAGCGCGTCGTCGGGCGCATTATCGCGCACGACGCGAAGGTTCTTTAGCGGCATCGGCGTTTCGATGGTTAAGAAATCATGGCTGTCGTATTCGCGCTGGTAGGTGCTTGGCGACACCGGCAAAGTCAAGCACCGCCGCCGCGGTCGTCCTTGCGGGTGGCGCGATCACTCCGCCGCAACGCTTAACTCATTGTTCAACCACACGATGTAGGTTGCGCGGCTGTGGTGGACGCCGGGGCGGCGGGACAGCCTCGATTACGATTGGCCGCTCCAATCGCGAACGCGAGGGAAAAGAGCGATGGTGCTCGATCCGAATATGTCAGTGCTGGTCGTCGACGACTACAGCACCATGATCCGCATCATCCGCAACCTGCTGCGCCAGCTCGGCTTCGTCGATGTCGATGACGCGAGCGACGGCGAGTCCGCGCTGCAAAAAATGAACGCCAAACGCTACGGCCTGGTGATCTCGGATTGGAACATGGAGCCGATGACGGGCTACGACCTGCTGCGGCAAGTCCGCGCCAATCCGGAGCTCGAGACCACGCCCTTCATCATGGTGACGGCCGAATCCAAGACCGAGAACGTGATCGCGGCGAAAAAGGCCGGCGTCGACAATTATATCGTCAAGCCGTTCAATGCGCAGACGCTCAAGGCCAAGATCGAAGCGGTATTCGCCGAGAAGCAATAAGCGCGCGCGTTCCTACCAGCGCAGCCCACTCATCACCGCTTTCGGCGCTACCCCCGCGTCGGTGAAGACTTTGTTGAGCGCTTCGAGATCGGGCGCTTCGCGCGAGCCATAGTGCTCGGCATGCAGGCCCGACGTCACGAACATCACGTCGAGACCGAAGGCGGCGGCGCCCTTCAGATCGGTGCGGACTGAATCGCCGATCGCCAGCACGCGATCGCGCGCCGGGATCCTGCCGCCGCGCAGCGACGCCGCCGTCGTCAGCGCCATGTCGTAGATCGGCGCATGCGGCTTGCCGCAATAAAGCACCTCGCCGCCCAAAGCCGCATAAGCGTCGGCGAGCGCGCCGGCGCAATAGACCAGCGTGTCGCCGCGCTCGACCACGACATCGGGATTGGCGCAGACCATGAACAGCGCACGCGCCCGTATCGCGGCCAGCATGTCGCGGTAATTGTCCGGCGTTTCAATCGTATCGTCGAACAGACCCGAACAGACCACATAATCGGCGGTCTCGACGGATGCGAAGGTCACGTCGAGGCCGGTGAAGATCGAATGATCGCGCTCGGGTCCAAGATGAAACACGCGCTGGCCCGGCCGCTGCGCGACAATGCCGCGCGTGACGTCGCCCGAACTGGTGATCGCATCATAGACTTGGTGCGAGACGTTCATACGGTCGAGGATGCGGATGACCGCGTCGCTTGCCCGCGGCGCGTTGGTGACCAGGATCGCGGTGCCGCCGCCTGAGCGAAAGCGCATCAGCGCCTCGCAAGCCGCCGGAAAAGCAGTCACGCCGTTATGCACCACGCCCCAGATGTCGCAGAGCACGACGTCGTAATCGCGAGCGAGCGGCTCAATGCGTTCAATGAAATCGGCCAAAGGACTGTCCGCGGCTATCAGACACGCCGGCTGAAGGCGCGGGCGAGTTGAGCGAGGTTGCCGGCGGGAGCGGCTGCGGGCGCGGCGGCCGGCGGCGGTGGTGGCGCGTCGTTTGCCGGCATCGCTTGCGTCAACGGGGATTCCCTTGCGGTGTCGCTCACGCCTTGCAGCGCCTCGGCGCGCACCGGACGCGGCGGCGAGAACAAAACACCCTGCCCGAACCGCACGTCGTAGTCGAGCAGATCGACCACGGTGCTTTCGGTCTCGATGTGGTCGGCGACGAGATCGATGCCGAAGCGCCCGAGCAAGTCGGAGAAATCGGCCGGATGGATGTCGGTCGAGGCCACGCCGACGCGATTGAACAACAAGGCCGCCGGCGCCTTGACGAAGCGGAAGCCGCGATCATTGAGCTCGCGCGCCTCGACGCGCAGGTCGGTGAGATTGTCGACCGAGAAGCGGTAACCGCGTTCGGCGAGCGCGGCGAGGCTCTCGTGCTCGATCGGGCCCATGGCGCGGACTGCGCTTTGGGTGAATTCGAACACCAGCGCCGGCGCGATAGCGCGGTTGGCCTCCATAAATTCCAGAAATTTCGGGAATCCGGCGTCGGTCAGCGTCGCGCCGGAAATATTGCAGAACAGGCCGACATCGCGGCTCTTGAGCAGAAGCCGCCGCACCACCTGCACGCAGCGCACGACCGAGAGATGATCGAGACTCGGCATCAGCGAGCCGGCCTCGGCGTAGTCCAAAAAATCCTCCGCCGGCACGAGATCGCCGTTGTCGGCTTTCAAGCGCGACAAGGCCTCGTAGTAGCGCACCTTGCGCTGCGGGAGCGTGACAACGGGCTGCAGGTAAAGGTCGATCCTGCCGCTGTCGATGGCGCGGCCGATCGCTGCAATGATGCCGTCGCGGTCCAAGCCGGCGAAGGCTGGAATTTTGCGATCGACGATGGGTGGCGGCGGCGGCGCGGAGGGCGGATTTGCCGCGACAGCCGCGACCGGCGCCGGTGGCACTGGAGCGACGGGCGGAGCGGCGGCGACCGGGGCGGCGGGGATAGGTGCGTGCGGCGCCGACTGGGCTGCGGGGCCGGGAACGGTGCGGCGCTCAAGCGCCAGCGCCGTATTGTTGATCGCCACCTCCTGGACCGCAACCGAGTCGGCGAGTTGCTTGACCAGCGCCGACAGTTCCTCGATTTCGGCGGCCAGCGGCCGCGCCGTCGCCAAAGCCCGGTCGACGACGGTGTCGACCTTGACCTCGACCGTGCTCAGGCGGCAGCCGAATTCGGCCAGTTGACGGGCGAGATCGCCCGAGCCGCGGGCCAGATTGGCCAACTGGTTGCTGGCTTCGAACCGGTCGCGCTTGCGGGCGGCAATGGCGTTATAGACCGCAAGCGCGGTCAGGGTCCCGAGCGCCACCAGCGCCGACTCGGCGCCCGTGAAGCCGAAACGCAGATAGACCACAAAGCCGAGCGAGCCGGCGATGAGCACCATGCAGGTCGAGATGAAAATGGCGCTGATGCGCACCATGCCGGAGAACCCTCGATTCGCGGCCAAGCGATAGCAGTGTCCACAAGCGCCGCAAGTCCGCAAGTTGTGACATTGCCGAACTGTGGCCAAGCATGTGACAAGCCTGGGCATAGCTAAGCTTTTGGCGTGCTTTTATAACCCAATCCGATGAGCGCCGGTGAGCACCCCGAGACAGTTCGCCCCCTAGTGGCGCGGCCGGCCCTTTTTTCCGGTCTTACAAGCTTCGTCGAGCGCCGGCCGCAAACCGCCTTCGGCGGCTTCCTCCTGATGCATTTTCTGGTCTGGACGGCGCTGCCGGCGCTGCTTTACGCCAATCTGCCGCTCGACCTGATCGAGGCCCTGACCTATGGCCGCGAATGGCAGCTCGGCTACGACAAGCTGCCGCCACTGCCCTGGTGGCTGGTCGAGATCGTCCATCGGCTGGTCGGAGCCGATGCCGCCTATTACGCGTTGGCGCAGATCTGCGTGGCGATCGCTTTCGCCTTCGTCTTCGCCACGGCGCGGCCGCTCGTCGGCGCGGCCGGCGCGCTCGTTGCCGTCCTCATCATCGACGGCATGCACTACTTTCAATACACCGCGGTGAAATTCAATCACGACGTGATGCAGCTGCCGTTCTGGGCGCTGGCGGGCTACGCCTTTCACGCGGCGCTCAAGCGCGGAGGCCTGGGCTACTGGTTCCTGCTCGGGTTAGCCTTCGGTGGCGCGCTGTGGGCCAAATATTTCGTCGTCATGCTGGCGGTGCCCTACGCGCTGTTCATGCTGTTCGACCGCGACGCGCGGCGCAGCTTCGCGACGCCCGGGCCGTGGCTTGCGCTCGCCACGGCGCTCATCGTCGCCTCGCCGCATGTGATCTGGCTGTTCCAGACCGATTTTCTTCCTTTCGCCTATGCAAGCCACCGGGCCGCGCCGGTGCGCGGCTGGTTCGATCACGTCCTGCATCCGGCGGTCTTCACGGCGAGCCAGGTCTTTTTTCTGCTGCCGTCGCTGTTCATCGCGGCGGCCTTGTTCTGGCCCAAGGCAAGTCCCCTTCCCGCAAAGGTACCGCCGGATTCATTCGACCGCCGCATCGTGACGCTTCTCGCCTTCGGACCCGGCTTGACGATGATCGCACTGACCGCCGTGAGCGGGCGAGGCGCGGTGGCGATGTGGGCCTATCCGCTCTGGCTCTTTGTCGGCCTGTGGCTCGTGATGTTTGCTGACACCGCCCTGGATACGGCTCGCATCACACGCATCGTCGCCGCCTGGGCCGCGGTATTCGCGATCTTCATCGTGGTGTTCATCGCCAATTATGCGGTGCTGCCCTTCATCGATCACCGCTATCGCGCCGTGCTGTTCCCGGGCGACGCGCTCGGCTTAAGTCTCACGCAACGCTTTCACAGCGCGACCGGCGCACCGCTACGCTACGTCATCGGCACGATGTGGGACGGCGGCAATCTCGCGCATTATTCGTCGGACCAGCCGCAGGTGCTGATCGACGGAGCGCCGGCGCGGGCGCCGTGGATTGATCTCAACGATCTGCGCAGCAAAGGCGCCATTGTGGTCTGGACGCAAGGCGATCCTGCGCAACTGCCGGCGCAATTCGCCGCCATCGCCGCAGGTGCCGCGGTCGGCGCGCCGTTCGACCTGCCGATGCGGCGCGGCGGCGGCACCGTTCATGTTGGCTGGGCGATCGTGAAGCCGAAGTGAGTTTTACGCCGCAGCCTTGATCGCCCGCCCGACCTTCTCAAAAATCTCGCCGATCTGCGCCTCGCTCACGATCAGCGGCGGCGACAGCGCGAGCGTCTCGCCGGCGACGCGGATCATGACGCCCGCATCGTGGAAGCCGCACTCCATCGCTTCATAGGCGCGCAAGCCCGGCGCGCCTGGGCGCGAGGCGAGATCGATGCCGGCGCACAGGCCGACGGCGCGGATATCGAGCACATTCGGCAAACCCTTCAGCGTCATCGCCACATCGGCAAAGACCGGCTCGAGCGCCTTGGCGCGCGCGAACAAATCTTCCTTACGATAGAGGTCGAGCGTGGCGACGCCCGCTGCGCAGGCGAGCGGATGCGCCGAATAGGTGTAGCCGTGGAACAGTTCGATGACGTGTTCGGGACCGCGCATGAAGGTTTCGTAGATGCCGTCGCGTGCGATCACGCCGCCCATCGGCACCGCGCCCGAGGTGATGCCCTTGGCGAAAGTGATCATGTCGGGAAGAACACCGTAGCGCTCCGCGGCGAAGGCGTAACCGAGCCGGCCGAAGCCGGTGATGACTTCGTCGAAGATCAACAACAGGCCGTGCTTGTCGCAGATCGCGCGCAGCTTTTCGAGATAGCCTTGCGGCGGCGGCAAGACGCCGGTGGAGCCGGCCATCGGCTCGACGATGACGGCGGCGATAGTCGAGGCGTCATGCAGCGCGACGATGCGCTCGAGTTCGTCGGCGAGATGCGCGCCCCAGGCCGGCTCGCCTTTGCTGAAGGCTTGCTGCTCGCGATTGTATGTCGCCGGCAGATGATCGACGCCGGCCAACAGCGAGCCGAACATTTTTCTGTTGTTGACAATGCCGCCGACGGAAATGCCGCCGAAGCCGACGCCGTTATAGCCGCGCTCGCGGCCGATCAGGCGGGTGCGAGAGCCCTCGCCGCGCACATTGTGATAGGCGAGCGCGATCTTGAGCGCGGTATCGACGGCCTCCGAACCGGAATTACAGAAGAACACGCGATTGAGATCGCCCGGCGCCAGTGCCGCGACTTTGTTGGCAAGCTCGAAGGATTTCGGATGCGCGTATTGGAAGGCCGGCGAATAATCGAGCTCTTCGGCCTGCTGTTTGATCGCAGCGACGATTGGATCGCGATTGTGCCCGGCATTTGTGCACCACAGCCCGGCGGTGCCGTCGAGCACGGCGCGGCCCTCCGGCGTCGTGTAGTGCATGTCCTTTGAGCGCGCGATCATCCGCGGCCGGCGCTTGAAGGAGCGGTTCGGCGTGAACGGCATCCAATAGGATTCGAGATCGTTGGGGATCGGGGATGTTACTGTCTGTGCCGTGGGCATGTGACTCTCCTGCGCATCATCATTGAGAAAATCCGCCGGAGCGGCAGATGAGAGTGTTACAATTTTCACGTGGTGTCTTTGAGGAAAGACAGTGCGGGCGTCGCGCAGAAGTCCGCATTTTTGGATTTTTAACCTACTGAAAACACTCAATTAAATGCGGTTCGTTTTGGATACGCAACTTTAAGTTGAACAACAAACAGAACACGTCTATAGTGAGAGACCCCGATATTGTCGGCCTAATTTTTTAATTGAGTTCCTGCGCTCCGGCACCCATCGACGAGCGTCATTGGTATGTGATCTCAGGTGTGACGGCCGATACGTTTAGATTTGTGGGGCGTTTGCATTTCGCGCCCTCGGTCGAGCATTTGTTTCATGGCTTTAAGTTCGATGAGCCGCTTAACTCCGCGATCGCGCATGGCGTCCAATTGCTCGTCCAGGTCGACATCCTGCTGGAACAATTCGGGAGTGAGAGCTAATGCCGAATTCATTAGCTCCTTGCTATTTAGCATTTCGCGATGCTTAGCGTCCGCGGCTTTGGGTTTCTTCGTATCTATGTCGGCACAAATGGCCTTCGCCCATTCTTCGGCCGTTTCAAACTTCGACCTCGAATACGTTCGTCTGAGATGTTCGACTTTTTGCTCACGAAGAGAGGTGCGATACGTCTCGAAAGCATTGTTGGGATCGGTCACCAGCGCAATTTTAAAAAACGTGAGAGCAAGATTTTCATCGTAAGCTTGATCAGCAGGATCAAGATTTTTTCTCAGCAGCCGGAACTCTTGAAATCTTCGCGCGCGGCGCTTTCTCCAGATCGCCATTGCCATGCTGAGAACAAGTTCCGCTTCGGTCGTGCCATCGGGGCTCCATTCCTCGATCAGGCCATCTTGGAGGTTCTGGAACTCCTTCGGGTCTTCTCCCGGGATAAGCGCAGACGCAGAAAAGATCCCGTGCCTTTGCGCGTTGGGACGCTTTCGCTTCTGTATACGCATTTCAAATGACCGACATAGTTTTAGTTGTGAGAATTACTCGAATCACCGTGAATGATAACCGGAGTTGGTTCGATCCACATCTGTCAACAGACTTTCCTGAGGACCTCTAGCTAACGCGCAAGGCATGTACGGAGATGTAGAGGGCCGCGCGTGAGATATTCTGCGTCCGGGGCTCGCCCGCCCTGCAGGCGCCTCTCGGTCGATCCGACAAGCACGCAGCGAGCGAGACCGAGTTATTATCACCTGACGATTGGGAAGCCGACCGTACCCGGCGAGAACCGTGCTGATTGGGTATACATTGAACGAGGAGGTAAAGAAGCACGGAGCATGCTGGTTGCGGGGACATGCAACCACCGACAGCACACGGTTCGCGTTGATGTTTAGGTCAAAAGGGAATGGCGGAGGGAGTGTCCGCCCAATATTCTTTTTATGTATTATTTATCAAATGCTTATGATTCAAGCTCTGATCTACCCACATATGCACCCACATCGAAAGCCACCCAGCACTAAGAGTTGGTTTCGAAAGTCATGAAGGACGAGCGATCCGGCGCACGAGCAGCATGACGGATGCGGCGTAGAGGAAAGCGCGTGCGGAGTTGATTGTTGCCTCAAAGTCCTTTGCCAGCCGTCGATTGCGTCCGATCCATGCGAAGAAGCGCTCGACGACCCAGCGCCGCGGGTTAACGGCAAAGCCGACCTGATCGGGGTTTTTTCGCACGATCTCGACCGCGATCAACGTGGCCTTGGCGACCTTCTCACCGGCATATCCGCTGTCGGCGAAGACCCGCTGGATGAACGGGAAGATGCGGCGCGAAGCCCGCAAAAGCGGTCCGCCGCCGTCGCGATCCTGGATGCTCGCCGGATGCGGTTCGAGCATGAGGCCACGCCCGTCCGTGTCGACAAGCGCATGGCGCTTGCGGCCGTTGATCTTCTTTCCAGCATCGTAACCGCGGGGTCCGCCGGCCTCGGTGGTCTTGACGCTCTGGCTGTCGATGATCGCACCCGTAGGGCTGGATTGGCGTCCGATCCGTTCGCGATCGAGCATGACCATAGCGTGATTGATCCTCTCGAAGCGGCCTTCGTCCCGGAACTTCGCAAACCATCGATAGATCGTGCTCCACGGCGGCAAATCGCTCGGCAGCAGGCGCCATGGGCAACCCGCCCGCATGACATAGAAGATGCCATTGATGATCTCGCGCATCGGCCAGGCACGTGGTCGTCCGGTGACATTCGTCCCAGGCAGCTGAGGCTCGATCACACGCCATTCCTCGTCGGTCACATCAGTTTGGTATCGGCTCGTCTTGCGAATATGCTGTTTGCGGGTGGTTGGGGTCCACATGGCAACTCCGGGGTTGGTGTCAGCAACCACCTGGAATCACGTCGACTCCACCCACTCAACCCCTTTCGAAACGGCCTCTAAGGCGCGATCGAAAGCGCTTTTTTCAGACCTGCTGTTTGACGTAGATCAAAGTTTCAAATGCTCGAGCGCGTAGATTTAATTAATTTTCCACCACAAACTTGCCGGGTGAACCATGAAAAATGTTGAGAAGCCGTCACGACGTAGATTTCTAACCACCACGGCGACAGGCGCTGCTTTGGGCGCTCTCGCCTTTCCGCAGGCCGCTGACGCGTTGGGCCCGGCGCCGCTTCCGCAGAATTGGGATACGACTGTCGATGTTCTGATCATCGGCACCGGGTTCGCAGGTCTCGCCGCTGCGATTGAGGCGCGGAACTTGCAAAACGACGTTCTTGTCATCGACAAGATGCCGGTACCTGGTGGAAATTCGATCATCAATGGTGGCGACTTTTGCGCGGCTGGAACGCCGATGCAAAAAGCCTTGGGAATCGAAGACTCGCCTGACCTCATGTACAATGACATGATGCGCGCCGGGCTCTACCTCAACTATCCCGAGCTCGCCCGCATTGTCGCCGACCAGTCGGCGCAGGCATTGGAATGGGCGCAGTCGCTAGGCGTGGTGTTTGATCGCGTGAACTACCAAGGCGGCCACTCCGTCAAACGCGCACATCAGATCCACGAGCGATCTGGTTCCGGGCTCCTGAACAGGCAGCTCGATAAAGCGCGCGCGCTCGGTGCGAAGATTGAATTCCGCACAAAACTGACGCGCCTGGTCATGAACAAGGACGAGCGCGTCGTCGGCGCCGAAGTGCGTCGCGGTTACAGGTTTCCTGACGATGCGTCGGGTAAAGTCGCCTTCATCAAGGCGCGGAAGGCCGTTGTGCTCGCATCCGGCGGCTTCGCGCAGAATATCGCGCTGCGGCAGATGTTTGATCCGCGGCTCACTGCCGACTTTACGTCCACGAACCACCCTGGCGCGACCGGCGACGCCACCATTGCCGCGTGCATGGCTGGCGCACTGAATACCCAGATGGACTGGATTCAGCTGGGGCCGTGGACGAGCCCTGATGAAAAGGGGTTCGGCTATATCCCGCAATTCGTTGAGCGAGTTGTCGGCTATGGTGTGATGGTCGATCCGGCAACCGGCAAACGATTCTTCAAGGAGACAGGTAATCGCAAGGAACGCGCCGATGCGATCATTCTGCTTGGCCATCCGGCGGTCATCTTGGCCGACACGACGAACACCATGAACATGGTGGACCCGGGCCAGCTCAAGGGCGCGCTGGACAATGGCTCGCTCCGCAAATTCGACACCTTTGAGGATCTCGCAAAGGCCTATGACATGCCCGTCGAGCCCTTCGTCGAGCAGGTCAAACGCTGGAACACCTTCGTCGAGCAAAAGAAAGATCCCGACCTGGACTGCATGATCTTCAAAGACGCCGTCCCAAACGTGACACCGCCGTATTACGCCGCGAGATTATGGCCGCGGGTGCATTTCACGATGGGGGGCTTGGTGATCAACAAGAACACACAGGTGATCGGCCTCGACCTCAAACCCATGCAAGGCTTGTATGCTGCCGGCGAAGCCGTTGGCGGCATCCATGGCGCGGTGAGGTTGGGAGGCGACTCGATGCCCACCGCCGTCATCTTCGGACGCATCGCAGGCCAAACCGCAAGCAAGGAAAAGGTCTGGGGTTGAGTTGACCTCCTGGATGAGGTGTCTGGGACCGCTTCGACTCTGGCTGGAGCGCCTCTGCCAGGAACTTTCGTGCCGTCAAATAACTTGTTCAGCACACGTTAGCCGACCTCACCCGGTGCCCTGCTCGACTTCGGGAATTGGAACGAATGATCACCGATCTGATTCCATCGGCGTGCATACTGTCGCGAATTGGGCTCTTCCTTGCGCTCACGTACGCGTCTTCTGCTCCCGCGCAGGATGCTGGGCGCGCGAAGCTTTTGCCGGATGCGAAAGGAACCGACTGCATAGCCTGTCACAATGGCGGCAATCCATTGCCGCAAAACCATGTGCCGGTTGCCGGCAAGGAACTCCACGATTGTACGGCATGCCACGCTTCAGGTACGACCGCCGACTTGCGCGGCCGCTTGCCGCTGTTTCACAGCCATCTTTTGAGTGGGCTCACCTGCGCATCCTGCCACGCTGATCCAAAAGCGCCTGAGCCGGTGGAGGCCGCCACTTGCATGGGCTGCCACGATCCACAGCAAGTCGCGACCACGACGGCCGCCGTGAAACCAACTAATCCGCACGAATTACCGCATTACGGCAACAAGGCCGACTGCAATCTATGTCACCATCAGCACGAGAAATCGGAGAACTATTGCTCGCAATGCCATACATTCGATTTCAAGGTGCCGTGAAGGCACGTAAAAATGAGAGTGACGACCGCGTTTGATCGAGGTCAATGCGATATCCGATTTAGTTCACAAGTTGTGAACAGGCGCGCCATTTGACCCGATCGGCTTCCAAGGCTGACTCTTTTTCGATCGCGAGCCGCCGGAAATGCTCCGCTAGCTGGGGTCAATGTTGGGCTCTGACTCACTTTTGATGACGAAGGTCTCAACTGACCGGAAAAGGCTTGTGCTGTATAATAGTGCCGCCAGGCGCTGCTCCGTGGACCGCCATGTGCCCGCGCTGCCGGCTTGCGACGGGCCCGTCGTGGCTTTCCATCATCCTCCGCCGAAACAACCTGGACGTCGCCCTTGCTCGTCAAGTTTTGGATCCGGCCACTGCGGCGAACCGGCCTTCCGCTTCGCGGGACAATGCCTTATGGCCGCACTTTGCCGGTCATATCCAGACCCGCTTTCCCGCTCGCTGCTAGGCTTTCAAGCGAATCGTAGAGCAGCTGCAATATGTATCTGCCATTGTGGTATGCGCCGCCCGGATCACGCACGGAGTAGGTATAGTTATATGTCGCCTGCAGCAGGCGCGGCGTGTAGGCGGGATATTTGTTGTCGGGACGCAGTTCTTCGGGATCGATCCGGCCGTTACCGTTTCGGTCCGCGAACCAGTGGGGATAGGCCGCCTCGGTGAAGACGATCGGCACGCCGCCGACATTCTTAGCGTAGGTCTGGATGGCGGTGTAAAGCTGCGCTTGCAAGCCAGTTATTTCTCGCGCCAAACCTTCCTCCTTGCCGTTGCCGTCGAAGTCGCCGCGGGTCGACATGCGAATATCGGCTAGGTCAGCGACAGTTTTGATGCCATCGTGACAGCCGCCGCAGCGCTCGATCTTGACCTCGCCGGTATGGGGTTGATGGCACCCGGTACAAGTGCTGACGTTCGGCATATGCGCGAAAAAGCCGACATATTTCTTGCCTTCGTACTCATAGCCAATTTTCGCCTCAGTGCCGTATCGCGTCGCACCTGCCGGGTAAAAGTGGACATGAATGAAATTCAGCTTGGGCTCAGCCGTGTCCAAGGCGAGGCCGGCAATGGCCTTGTTCACGCTCGTCGTCGACTCCCGGCCCTGATGGCAGGTCATACACAGATTGGTGTCATTGCTGCTGCTGTCTACCGTCAGCCCGCGGGAAGCCGGGATTCATCCAGGCCAACTGTACGGGTGGCGACGCCAGCTGCGGGCGCGGCCGCAGGTCGGCTTCGCGCCGGTTGCGATCGCACCGGAGCCTGCGTCGGCCGGGTTGGCCGGCATCGGAGCGGTCGAGATCGAGTTTGCGACCGGAGTGCGGATGCGGATCGACACTTCCGGCAAAGCGTTTCTACACAACCAAGACCCATGAGCGACATTGCCGAGCGGAATTGTTGCACTGCCGGTAGGCCCTATGCGGCGCTGCAGCCCTGCTTCGGTCAGGTCAGTGCTGCTGTCCTATGCAACGCCCGAAACCCAAAAGCTGGGCCGGCTGCTATCCTGTGCGTGGTCAGGCCGAATGCACGATTTTTGGTTAGGAGGAAATCATGTTGAATGAAACTACCATTGCTACCTTCAAATCCAGCTTGCGCGGAGAGCTCATCAAACAAAGCGACGCGCGTTACGACACCGCGCGCAAAGTCTACAATGGCATGATCGACCGTCGGCCGCTTTTGATCGCCAGCTGCGCCGATGTGGCGGACGTCATCACCGCTGTTAAATTTGGCCGCGAGCATAAACTGGTCGTGTCAATTCGAGGCGGCGGCCACAATGCCGCTGGGTTAGGCGTCTGCGACGACGGTCTGGTGATCGATCTCGGGCGCATAAACTACGTTCACGTGGACCCGAAAAAGCGCACGGTACTTGCCGGAGGCGGCGCGCTATGGGGCGATGTTGACCATGCCGCGCATGCATTCGATCTCGCGGTTCCAGCAGGGATCATTTCGACGACCGGCGTCGGCGGACTTACGCTTGGCGGCGGCATCGGCCATTTGACGCGGCAATGCGGCCTCACCGTCGACAATCTCCTGTCGGTCGACATGGTGCTGGCCGACGGCCGCTTTGTCACGGCGTCTGCCAAGGAAAATCCCGATCTGTTCTGGGCAGTGCGCGGCGGCGGCGGCAATTTTGGTGTCGTCACCGCGTTTCTCTTCAAGGCGCACCTTATTCACACTAGCTATGCAGGTCCGATGCTGTGGTCGATGGAGGACGCGGCGGAAATCCTGCGCTGGTATCGCGGCTTTATCGGCAAGGCGCCTAATGCGCTCAACGGGTTTTTCGTGTTCCTGACCGTGCCGCCGGGTCCGCCGTTTCCGACCCACCTGCACAACAAGAAAATGTGCGGGGTCGTGTGGTGCTACACCGGCCCCCTCAAGAATGCCGAACGCGTGTTCGCGCCGATCCGCAAATTCAAAGCGCCCGCGCTCGATTTCGTCGGTCCGATACCACATCCGGCGCTGCAAAGCATGTTCGACCCGATTTTTCCCCCGGGACTGCAATGGTACTGGAAGGCCGATTTCGTGCGCGAGCTCAGCGATGAAGCGATTGCGTTGCATGTGAAGCACGGCGCGTTGCTGCCAACCATGCAGTCGACCATGCATCTTTATCCCATCGACGGAAAAGCAAGCACGGTTAAGAAGACTGCCACGCCGTGGTGCTATCGCGATGCCAAATGGGCCGCCGTCATCGTCGGCGTCGATCCAGACCCTGCGAGCAAGGAAAAAATCTCAAAGTGGGCGAAGGATTACTGGACGGCCCTGCATCCTTATTCGGCCGGCGGCGCCTACATCAATTTCATGATGGAGGAGGGAGACGACCGAATTCGCGCGACCTATGGCA
Source organism: uncultured Alphaproteobacteria bacterium (assembly GCA_963761185.1). Lineage (GTDB taxonomy): Bacteria > Pseudomonadota > Alphaproteobacteria > Rhizobiales > Xanthobacteraceae > BOG-931. The sequence goes on along the minus strand of CAVXFY010000004.1, from coordinate 133,115 downwards.
AGAACTACGACCGTCTCGCCAAGGTCAAAAAGCGCTACGACCCCACCAATTTTTTCCATGTAAATCAGAACATTAAACCCACAAAGTGATCGCGAACATTGGCGAGGCCGCCCTATTTTGGCGGCCTCTTTCATTTCAGGGCGAGTGAGCAATGTCTGTTTGTGGCACTTCGCGTCATTCGCGGCACTGCAAAAGTCAGGTCGCAATTGGAGTAACAGCGGACAAACAAGAGCGTCGGCGTTGATTTGCTGGGACCGTCCCAAGGATCATCGCGAGAAGAGCGATATCAGCCGGCGCATCGGAAAATGACTTATCGGTTCGGGCTACGGCAACGAGATTTCCACGCGGTGCACGTGGAGCGGTTCGTCGAACCCTTTCAGTGCGACGCGCCCAATGCTCTGCAGGCGCAGCTCTTTGCCTGCGCACAACTCCGCAACCGTGTTGGAGATTAAGATGCTATCGGGATCGGCGTGGGCGCAAAGCCGCGCCGCCAGCTGGACGGTCGAACCGAAGAGATCGTTGTGACGCTCGATCGGTTCGCCGGCGGCGATGCCTACGCGAACTTGAAACGGCAAATCGGGATGCCCAGCGCGGTGCTGCCAGAAATCCTGCTGCACCTTGATACCGCAACGAATGGCCGAGGCGGCCGAAAAGAAGGCCGCCATGATGCCGTCCCCGGTATGTTTCACTTCACGCCCGTTCTCCCCAGCCAACGCTGCGCGGACGATGGAGTTGTGGACGCCGACCATCGTCATCGCTGCGTCGTCACCCAGCCGTTGCGTCAGGCTCGTAGATCCGACGATATCGGTAAAGAGCACAGTGCGCGTGCCAGTATCGTGCTCGCGGCTTCGGGGCAGTAGCACCGCGCCACCCTCATCGAGTTCCGACGCGCCCATGAACGCATCGGCCATATCGGGCGTCACCTCCATAATCTTGAGCGCAGTCATGCCATGCGCCTCCTGATGCACAGCGGCCGCAGCCTCTGCGCTGGGCGCGGTGCACATGCAAAAGATTTTGCCGTTCGTCCGGTTCAGCCAATACTTGTGATATTCGACCCCGTGCTTGCCCTGAACCTGCTGATCGGCGAGATGAGCTTTGGCGAGATCCTCGGCAGTAACGCCGCCGGGCAGATCGTGAATGTCGATGTAGGTCGGCATCTGCGCATCTCCTGTGCGGCGTGAGTATACAGTTTAACCGGGATTTCCCATGTGAAGCTCTCCGGACGGGTCCATTCCCGCCGTGATGTTGGGAAGTCTACCACGCTTTAGTGGGCAGTCTGCGACTGACTTCACGGTGGCCGACGACGAAATGGCTTGCTGCTTTTGCTGCGAGTGCGTGCGGCAGTTCATGGCCGATACTGTTGAAAAATATTTTTCGGGGGGTCGAACGGATTTTTCCAGAGGCACCGGTGTGGTCGTCCGAAAGTGATGTAGGGGGCATATAATCAGTCCAATTTTCAATCGGCAGCCTTCGCAAGGTCTCTGTGACGCTTTGGAATACGGAAGACCGGCTTCGACGGGCAAAAGCGCGAAAATTTTGATCGGTTCATTTTGGCCTTTTTCAACAGCATCGGCCCATAGCGGACGCAGCGCTCGGCAGTCGTCGCGGCAGCTTTCGGCCGTAAAGCGGACACGACCGCCGTCAGTCGGCGCGGCAGCTTGTGACCCATCAGCGACATTGGCTGTGCACTGCGGCAATGGTTTTGATGCCGGTTTCAGACCCTATCAAAGTATTCGGTTGACCCGCTAAGATGTTGTCTCCTGAGCTTCGGGTCGGACATGCAACGGCGGGAGTTCATCACGCTCTTCGGCGGTGCTGCGGCGGTGTGGCCGCTCGCGGTGCGCGCGCAGCAGCCGACGATGCCGGTGGTCGGGTTTATCCGAGACGGGTCGGCCGATGAGTTCCACGCGCTTTGTGGCCGCGTTCCGCAAGGGCCTTAGAGTCGGTTTCGAAAGTCATGAAGGACGAGCGATCCGGCGCACGAGCAGCATGACGGATGCGGCGTAGAGGAAAGCGCGTGCGGAGTTGATTGTTGCCTCAAAGTCCTTTGCCAGCCGTCGATTGCGTCCGATCCATGCGAAGAAGCGCTCGACGACCCAGCGCCGCGGGTTAACGGCAAAGCCGACCTGATCGGGGTTTTTTCGCACGATCTCGACCGCGATCAACGTGGCCTTGGCGACCTTCTCACCGGCATATCCGCTGTCGGCGAAGACCCGCTGGATGAACGGGAAGATGCGGCGCGAAGCCCGCAACAGCGGTCCGCCGCCGTCGCGATCCTGGATGCTCGCCGGATGCGGTTCGAGCATGAGGCCACGCCCGTCCGTGTCGACAAGCGCATGGCGCTTGCGGCCGTTGATCTTCTTTCCAGCATCGTAACCGCGGGGTCCGCCGGCCTCGGTGGTCTTGACGCTCTGGCTGTCGATGATCGCACCCGTAGGGCTGGATTGGCGTCCGATCCGTTCGCGATCGAGCATGACCATAGCGTGATTGATCCTCTCGAAGCGGCCTTCGTCCCGGAACTTCGCAAACCATCGATAGATCGTGCTCCACGGCGGCAAATCGCTCGGCAGCAGGCGCCATGGGCAACCCGCCCGCATGACATAGAAGATGCCATTGATGATCTCGCGCATCGGCCAGGCACGTGGTCGTCCGGTGACATTCGTCCCAGGCAGCTGAGGCTCGATCACACGCCATTCCTCGTCGGTCACATCAGTTTGGTATCGGCTCGTCTTGCGAATATGCTGCTTGCGGGTGGTTGGGGTCCACATGGCAACTCCGGGGTTGGTGTCAGCAACCACCTGGAATCACGTCGACTCCACCCACTCAACCCCTTTCGAAACGGCCTCTTAGCGAAACGGGCTATGTCGAAGGCCGGAACGTGACGGTCGAGTATCACTGGCTGGAGGGCCATTACGATCGCCTGCCCGCGCTGCTGGCCGATTTAATTCGCCGAAAGGTGGCCGTTATCGCCACGCCTGGCAACGTGCCCTCAATCGCGGCCAAAGCTGCAACGGCAACGATCCCGATCGTCTTTGGCGCCGGAGAGGACGCAGTTAGGCTCGGACTTGTTGCAAGCCTCAATCGGCCCGACGGCAACGCGACTGGCATTAATTTTTTCGGCGGGGAGGCGGTGACCAAGCAGCTAGGACTCCTGCATGAGCTAATGCCGAAGGCCGTTCGTGTTGCTGTACTTGTTAATCCAGCCAACACCAAAACCGCCGAGTTCTACTTGCGCGAGATACAGGAAGCCGCACCTCCCCTCGGGCTGCAAATCCAGACCCTCAACGCCAGTACGATCGGCGAGATCGACGCGGCCTTTGCCATGCTTGCGCGCGAGCGCCCCGATGCCCTCTTCGTCACTGGCGATGCATTCTTCGTCAGCAGCCGCGGCCAGCTTGTCATCTTGACGGCGCACGACAGGATTCCGGCGACTTATTCGAACCGTGACTTCGTCGCGGCGGGAGGGCTGATGAGTTACGGAACAGACCTGGCGGACATGTTTCGTCAAGTCGGCGTCTTCACACAGCCTAGGTCACAAACGGACGCGGCGGCTCCAAGGTCCGATGTCCGCTCTTCGCCCGATTGTGTTGCAAAACTTAAATGCAATTGCCAACGGGGCTTGTCCGCGAGTGTTGCCGCGGTCCGCAGCCCGCTCTGGCGGATGAAGGTGCTGCGGCGGCGATGCACAGGCACCAAATGCCTGACGCAAGGGCTACACTGAGCAAGCGGCTGCAATCGGCGGCGGAGCACGGCACAGTAACTTAACGAGCCGCCTCAAATTCTGGGCGGTTGCGGTAAGCAGCACCTCGTCCTTGACACCACTGAGGCCTCGCAGGCGAAGCCGGTCGAGCCTGAAGATGCGCTTCATATGCGCAAATCGCATCTCGATCTTCTTGCGTTCGCGGCGTGACCGCTGAAAGGCTTCCGTGTTGGCCAATGCACGAACCTGATCCCGCAAATCCTCGTCGACATCTCGTGTGACCTTACGCACGACCGCCGTCGTGCATTTTGGCTTCAGCGAGCAGATCGAGCAGTCCTTCTTGTTGGCCCGGTAATAAACAATGTGACCCTGATCGATAGCGCCGGTGCTGGTCAGCGCCGCACTACCTGGGCAGATATAGACGTTGCGCTCCCGGTCGAAGACGAAGTCGGCTCGGCTGAAGGTGCCATCGTGGCGCGCTGACTTGTCCCACACCGGAACGTGCGGTGTGATCTTGCGATCCACCAGCCATTTGAGCAACCTGACCGCGCCATAAGCCGTGTCGCCGGCAAGCCTCTGGGGCCGAAGATTGAAGCGGCGGCGGACCCGGTCCACCATGGTCCGGGCGATGGCGATCTCCACGGCACGATTGGCGCGGGTGCCTTCGGCATCGACGATGATCCCAGTCTTGTTGTCGATGAGGTAGTTCACATCATAGGCAAAGAATGGGTCGATGCCCGGCCTGGTAACCCAGGTCGCCTGTGGGTCTGTCAGCGACACTTCCTTGGCGGGCTTGCTTCGACTGCCGTTGCCGCTCGAACCACCATCATCTCCCTCATCATTCTCTTTGTTGTGGGCCGCATCGAGTGCCGCGAGGTATTCTCGAACCGCATGCGACGCCTCCTCCGCCTTCGGCCAGACCAGCGGCTGGTCGCCAGAGACCCGCTTCTTCTTGTCCACGTCCGCCTTGATCAGGCTTGCATCGACCGAGAATGCTTCGCCACCGACCAGCCCGGCAGCGATGCACATCGCCACCACACCTTCGAACACCCGACGCAACGCATCGCTCTCGCGGAACCGTTCATGCCGCGCGCGGCAGAACACCGAATGATCGGGGATTTTGTCCTCGATGCCGAGCTTGCAAAACCACCGGTAGGCCAAATTGACCTGGACCTCAGCGCACAGCCGCCGCTCCGAGCGGATCGCGAACACGTAGCCGACAATCAGCATCCGGATCATCAGGATCGGATCGATCGAGGGCCGGCCCGTATGCGAATAATAAGGCGAAAGCTCCTTGTGCACCCAACCAAGATCAAGAACGCCGTCGATCTGGCGTACCAAATGATCGCCCGGCACCACCTTGTCGAGATCAAAGGAATAAAAGAACTGCCCTTGGCCAAGTTCCCGCCGACCCATCATGAGCTGCTCCGCCCGATGCCATGTGTCAGCCAACGGAATCATCGTTCGTGAGTTGTCTCAATGGGAGTTTTGCAACACAATCCGCCCAAGAGCAGACGCTAGACATAGCCTTTGAATGTCCGTTACGGGCCAGGAACGGCCTCACACAGTGCACAAAAACAGCGAGATATTTTTCCGTCGGACCAGCGTGAAGCCGGTCACAGACCTGGCGATTGGGGCGTGCTATCGTTAGTAGTAATCCAGTGCGCGTGATCCTCATTTGAAGGTCCGATGGCGATCAACATCGCAAGGCGGAAATTCATTGCCGCGCTCGGCGGCGCGGCAGCCGCGTGGAAATGATCGCGGCCATGCGCCATGGGCTCGGGCGCCGGCCGAATGTCTTTCCGCTCCCCGCGACGCGCGGCGGAAAAAAGAAACAACGGCCCACCGCCGCAACCCACTTTGCCCGCCGTGCGTCACGCCATTCTCGAACTCATCGCTCGACCACCGCCGCGGCGATGCCCGCATTGCCGAAAATGGATTTGCAACCAGCCGCAGCGTGAGTAAATCTGCCAAAGTAGTGCTAGTATCCCGAATTCGACCTCGCGAGTTGCGCCTTGAGGTCCTTCAGCACTGCGTCAGGGTCGCTACCTGCTTTTCTAACTGCGGTCGACCAGGCCTGCACCACAGGTACCGCCGCCGCTTTCCATTGATCGAGTTGCGCGTCGGTGAGCGCATAAACTTCGTGATCGGGCTCAGCCTTGAGCTTGGCTAGACCATCGTGCTCGAAATCAGCCCAAGGTGCGGCTACTTTTTCTGCCCATTGCCTATTGCAATGATCATCTATCACCTTTTGCTGTGAGGCGGACATCGCAGCATAGGTGTCTTTATTCATTACCCAGACAAAGCCCGTGGTGTAGAGCGGTACTTCCATATGATACTTCGTCACCTTGTCGATGCCGAACAGAATGACGGAGCCCCATGGGAAGGTGACTGCATCAGCCACGCCTTTCTCCAGAATGTCCCGCACTTCTGGCGCCGAAGCCTGGACATTGGTGCCGCCTAGGGAAGTCACGAGGGACGCCATGGTCGCATGAGCCGGGCGGATTTTCATCCCAGCGATGTCGCTCGGTACGACAATCTTCTTGATATGTGAGTGGAAGGAGCCAGGATCATGCGCAAAGGCAAAACAAAATTTCACGTCCTTCATCTCACTCGCCGCATACTTTCGGTACCAGTCGTCAAGCGCACCCGAGCCTGCCTTGGCGTTTGACATGGTAAAAGGCAGATTGGCGGCATCGAAAACGGGGAAACGGCCTGGCTGGTAGCCGGGACTGACATAGGTCAAGTCGGCAATACCGTCCCGCGCCATGTCGTAATGATCGAATGCCTTGCCAAGCTGCTGCGCCGGATAAATCTTGTATTTGATCGTACCCCCTGAATCCTGCTCGATCGAATCCCCCCACTCCTCAAGCGACTTCTGCAATGGATGCGACGGTGGCACCCAGTGCGACAGCTTGAGCTCGAACGTCTTGTCCTGGGCTGAGGCGGTACCAAGGCCGAGCGCAAAGACGAGCGCGGCGAAACCGCAGAGTTTTTTGTGGCGTCTCCAATGCATGACCTTTCCCCGATATTTTCTCGTTGTCGCTCACCTTTTATTGCACACACAATGCCGATCACGGCACCGTACCTGCATGATCGATGTCTACTCGGCAGCTACGACGTGCGCGGGTTGACGCGCCATAAGACCCGAAAGATCCGGCAACACAAGTCGCAGGATTTCGGTTTCGTCGCGCGCCACAACTTCGGCCTCCTCGCCCAGGTCGAGGTAGACCGCAGTATAGGGACGGTAGTCCGCATGGTGGAAGATGCCGATGCCCGACAACACGAGATACACGCTACGTCCTCCGGCGCGGTAACTCGCCCCACTAGCGAGTCTCACCAGCGTCGCGGCGCATTGCCGCTCTGTGAACGTGCCGAGCGGCTTTTCCGCAGCACCCGGCATTCCAGCGACCGGCAGCCATTCATAATTGGTGGGATCGACCATAATAGGATCGCGGTAACGCGGTTTGGGATATTCCATTCTTCGGCCGTTGGTGTGCTCCCAAATCGCCTGATACCCGTCTACGTTCCGGCGCCCCTCCACATCGTCATTGCGACGAAAAATACCGTCCTTGAAATTCCCGATTTTCTTCAGCGCCGTGGCCGCCTCATCAACCTCATCCTGCGACAGATATCCGCTGCCACTGGCGCCGCCGAATTGCAGCACGGCATTAACCGAACGGCCCTCGGAGCTTTGCGGGCCATAGGCCGCGCCCTCCGGAAAAAATCCCAACATGCCGGCAGTCATTTTGCCGTTGCGGTCAAAATCCATGGCGCCTTCGATCTGAAAACGGAACTGATCGAAATTGTGCCGGTGCCGCGGCGAGGAAAAGTCGCCTTCGAGCTGCCCGACATTGAATTCAAAGTTGCCGAGTGTCCCTGGCGTTCCATTGAGCAGACGGCGATAGTGAAACGTGCCACCACGATGCTGCAGGCCGCGCTTCCACTCTACCATGTCGCCGTGGACGATTTTCATGGCTCCCCTACCCTAAGGTTGATCTCGTTTTACCCAATACTCCGCATCCTACTTCGCTTTCATCCTACAGTTAAATGCTTCATTTTAAACGCTGGATAGAGTTTTAACCGCTGGATGGAGGCGCCCGCTTGATGACCTTTGCCGGGTCCTCGCCGTACGGCGGCGCGTATATGACCAGCAATTTGATGCGCTCGCTAATCACCTGAATGTCGTGAAAAACGTTTGCTGGAAAGAACAAAAGATCACCGGCCGAAACCCTGTGCTTGATGCCGTCGACTTCGACGCTTGCTTCACCCTCGATGACATAAGTCGCTTGTTCAAGGTCAGGGTGCGCATGCGCCACCGCCCCCTCGTGGCGCTCGATATCCCCGTAGATGACCTCCATGTATCGCGCCCCATTAATGCCGGGTGCCACCATGCGGTGATTTTTCGTTCCGCTATGGTTGGCCGGGCTGTACGACGGAACATCTTCGGGGCGTAGGACGTATTTCATGTTGGACCTTAATTTTGAATGGGTTTGCTACAGGCGACCATCTCATTCCTGTTCTAGATTTATCTCTTTGGCGAGCTTGCCCCACATTTGGTATTGGTCAGCGACGTATTTGGCGAAGCTTGCTGGCGTCGTGCTACGGACATTCACCGCACCTCTCGCCAGGGCGTCGATGAACTCCTGCTTGTCTTGAGCCACCACGACAGCGCGGCTGATGCGTTCGACTATATCCGCGGGCGCGCCTTTGGGCGCGAACATCCCGATCCAAATCGGGATTTCCATGCCGGGGTAGCCCGCCTCGGCCATAGTCGACACTTGATCGAAGCCTGGCAGCCGACGATCGCTGAGCACGGCAAGCGCCTTCAATTTCCCGGCGCGCGTCAGGCCACCGCCGGAGGCGAGATCGCCGAAGAAATATTGCACTGTGCCAGTCATCGTATCGGTCAGAGCCTCGGGCGCGGATTTATATTTGACGATGACGACCTTTCCACCGGTGCGCACTTCGAGCATCTGCGCGCCGGCGAGGCTTGAGGTATTGGTCGATGCAAAATTGATCTGGTTTGGCTTGCTCTTTACCAGGTCGACAACTTCCTTCACCGTCGTGATCGGATTTGTCCCGGACGTCAGGAGGGCCGGCGCTGTTTCACCGAGCAGCCCGATCGGAACGAAATCCTTAACGGGATCGTAGGGCAAGGTTTTGTGAATGTAGGGATTGACGGACTGCGTGGTGTTGGTGGTCATGAACCAGGTGTAGCCATCTGGCGCGGCTTTGGCGGCGTCCTCCGCGCCAATGATTCCGTCGGCTCCAGGCCTATCTTCAACAATAAAGGTGGCGTTCTTGAAGTCGCCGTCCGCCATGTTTTTGGTCAGGATGCGCGCCAGCGTGTCGGTGCCGCTGCCAGCGGCGAACGGCACGATGATGGTGATCGGTTTGTCGCCCGGATAGGCGGTCTGCGCGCCGGCACGCGGCACGCTCAATCCGATCGTGGCGACAAGCGCTGTGATGAGTAGTTTCATGTGCAAGTCCCTTCTCAATCGCCTCGTCTGTGGCCTGCGTCTTTGTCTGTGCATGGCACACCGCGCTGTTGTCGCTAGCGACTGTAGGTCATCGTCAGCTTTGCCTTGTCGAGCGCATTGAGGTTCACGACAAAGCCGGCATGCGAACCGGTGGCATTGGGCGGCAGATTCAGGGTCTCGACCTTCAGCGCATAGAGCGTGAAATTGTAGCTGTGCGCTCTTGCGCCCTTCGGCGGACACGGGCCGCCCCAGCCTGGCGAGTTGATGAAGCCGGCGTAGTCGTTGGTAATCTGGCGGCTGCCGGGAGGCAGCTTGGCGCTGTCGGCCGTGCCTGCGCCCTCCTCGATGGAACGCGTCGAAGCCGGAATATTGACGACCACCCAGTGCCATATTCCCGCGCCGCCGGTCGCCGCATCGGGATCATGAACCATCAAGGCAAAGCTCTTCGTGCCTTCGGGCAGCTCCGTCCAGCTCAGCCCGGGAGAAATATTTTGCCCGTGGCAGCCGAGACCGTTGAAGGTAAAGCGCTCGGGCATCGGCTGATCGGCTTTGACGTCCGGGCTTAGGAGGTCGAACGCCCGCGCTTCACCGGCGAACGCGGCCATCAAAACAGCGGCGGCAAGACATGTTGCTGCCGAGGCGGCAACGACGCGTTGACCCATCATGCGATTGCGTCGGTCGGACGCCTCCCAGTTCCCGGTCCTCTGAACGCCGCGGAGAAAGTTTTCGGTATACCGAAATTATTTTCGATGTGGCGATGATCGACGATAGGATGATAATGGTCAAGAGTAAAATGGCCGGATCTATCCAGGCCAAAGGCGGCGCGTTGTCGCCGCGGCGCGTAACTTTCCGGCTCTCGTAGGAAGGATTGGGATGACCGAAAAATTAGCCGCCTGGCCGAATGAAAAAAATTGCGGCACCGGTCCGCTTTGCGGCGTGCGCGTGCTCGATCTCACGACCGTCGTCATGGGACCGTCGGCCACGCAAATTCTCGGCGATCTCGGCGCCGACGTGGTCAAAGTGGAAACGCCGGGCGGCGACACCATGCGTTTGATCGGGCCGTGGCGCCACGCCGGCATGGGGCCGTTATTTCTCCAGGCGAATCGTAACAAGCGCAGTCTCGTGCTCGACCTTAAAACGCCAGAAGGCAAGCAAGCGTCTTCGCGTCTGGCGAAGCACGCGGATGTGCTTGTGTCCAACGTCCGCCTGCAAGGGCTGGCTCGGCTCGGACTGGATTATGAGAGTGTCCGCGCGGGCAACAGCCGGATCATTTACTGCGTGGCTGTCGGCTATGGCAGCGACGGCCCGCAATCGGGAAAGGCCGTCTACGACGATCTGATGCAAGCGGCATCCGGCATCGCTGGGCTATTCTGCGCGGTCGACGGTGCGCCGCGCTACGCGCCGATCAACATCTGTGACCGCGTCGTAGGCCTCTATGTGGCGAACGCGATTACAAGCGCGTTATATCATCGCGCCATAACCGGCGAAGGCCAAGCCATCGAAGTTCCGATGTTCGAGACCATGGCGCAATTCGTGCTGGCCGATCACATGGGCGGCAGCGCCTTCGTGCCGCCATTGGGCGCCATGGGATATAAGCGCCTATTATCCCGGACGCGTGGACCATACGAGACGAAGGATGGTCACCTGTCGTTGGTAGTCTACACCGACCGGCACTGGCGCGATTTCACGCAGTTGGTGGGCTGTCCCGATCTTATCGACAGCGACCAGCGCTTTCGTTCTCAGGAAAGTCGGACGCGCTATGCGGAAGACGTCGGCCGCTTTCTCGCCGACCGACTGAAAGCGCGCCGCAATGCGGAATGGCTCGAAGCGCTGCACGAGATTGATATTCCTGCTTGCCCCGTCAACGCCATCGAAGATCTGTTCGAAGACCCAGCACTTGAAGGCCGTCGGACTTTTTCAGGAAATGCAGCATCCGACGGAGGGCAAAGTCATGGTCTGCCGCCACCCGGTCAGATACAGCCGTTCGCCGGCCTCAATCCGAAGCCTTGCGCCAAATCTCGGTCAGGACACGGCCGAGGTCTTGGGGGAAAACGCCGGGAAGCTTAGCCGGGAATAAGCGCTTGCCCATACGAGTCCCGCGATCCGGCTCGATCGACTGACTGAATTTCCAGGCGACTGCAGACATCGGTCAGAAGGCTGGCGGCGGTGTCGAGCTTCTGATCGAAACGCGACGACGGACCCGCAATCGTTACGATATAGACCGAGGTGTTCCATCTGAACGACGCCGAGATGGTGGTAACCCCACTTAGGCTTTCTTCTTGGTTTAGATACCAGCCTCTTTTCCTGCCGAGATCAATGTCCTTGCGTAGCGCCGCAGTGGATTTGACGGTCTTCTTGGTCAGCGGCACCAGCTTAGCCGACCTGAGAAAGGCCGTGAGCGCGCGATCGTCGAGGCTCCCCAAGAGCGCCTTGCCGGCGGACGTGGCGTAAATGCTGCGTATGCTATCGCCAACTTTGACGAGAATGCGCAGCGGGTGGGTCGGTTCGAATACCAGCAGATATCTCGCGTTCAGACCGCCGACCTTCGACAGCGAAACTGATTCGTCCAAAGTGTCCCGCAACGAGCGGAGCAATATTTCCGTTCGCATCAAAACTGGATCGTTGTCGCCAATCTCCTTGCCCAGCGCGTGCAATCGCAATGTCGGGTAGTATCCGGCACGCGGCGCGATTTCATAGATATAGCCGCGCGACTGCATGGCCTGAACGACGTCATGGCAACTCGATATCGGAATCCGAAGCAGACGGGCGATGTCTGAAAGCGATAACGGTCGCTTTTCCTGAGCAAACAATTCCAGCAAGTCCAATGTACGATCGACGATCTTCGACATGAACGAAACTTTCTCCATCGACTGTACTAAGTTGAACTATATTCTTTGATCCGGTGTAGTAAATGCAGCGTCAACACTTGCTATGCGAGTGCGGCCGCGGGCTTCGGCTTGACGCCACAAAGCCCGTCGCCCTAGTATACGGTATGGCGAAAATTATTTCGCTATTGCGCTATATCGCTCGCGTGCCAAATGGAGGCGCCGCCGAACGAAATGTCAAGAACCGGCAATTTTCCGACGACGGGAGCGTGGCATGAAATCCTTCGAAGCGCTGGCCACCACACCGGAACGGCAGGAGATCCGAAACGCGATCCGAGCGCTCTGTGACAAGTTCGACGACGGCTATTGGTCTGAGAAAGACCGCACCCACGGGTTTCCTCATGAATTTGCCAAAGCGGTTGCCGATGGCGGCTGGCTGGGCATCGCGATGCCGAAGGAATTTGGCGGCTCAGGCATGGGCATCACCGAAGCCGCGATCATGATGCAGGAGATCGGGCATTCCGCGGGTTCATTCGCCGCCTGCTCGACGGTGCATATCAATATCTTCGGGGTGCATTCGATCGCGAAGCACGGTTCGAGCCGGCAGCGCGCGGCGTGGCTGCCTTCCATTATCGATGGCTCATGCCGGGCGTGCTTTGGCGTGACAGAGCCCGATGCCGGCCTCGACACTTCCAGGATCAAGACCCGCGCCATACGAAAGGGTGACCGTTACCTTGTCAACGGCCAGAAAGTGTGGACGAGCACGGCCCAGCAAGCCGATAAAATTGTCCTACTAGCACGCACTAAGCCGATTGAAGAGTGCGAGCGCCCGATCGACGGTCTTTCGTTGCTTTATGCCGACCTCGACCAGTCCGCGGTCGAGATCCGCGAAATTGCCAAGATGGGCCGCCATGCGGTGAATTCAAATCAGCTCTTTTTCGACAATCTCGAAGTCCCGGTCGATCGCCTCATCGGTGAAGAAGGAAAGGGCTTCCATTATCTTCTCGACAGTCTGAACCCCGAGCGCATTCTGAATGCGGCCGAGGTCGTCGGGATGGGGCGGCGAGCCCTGGAAAAAGCGGTCGATTATGCCAATGAGCGGGTCGTTTTCGGCCGCAAGATCGGGCAAAACCAATCGATCCAGCATCCGCTTGCGGAGTGCTGGTCAGAATTATACGCAGCCGAGCTCATGACCCTTCACGCGGCTGAGCTTTACGATTCCGGAAAGCCCTGCGGCGCCCAAGCCAACGCTGCAAAATATCTTGCCGCTGACGCAGGCTTCCATGCCTGTGATCGCGCGGTCCGGACCCATGGCGGCATGGGCTATGCGGCCGAGTACCATGTCGAAAGATATTTTCGCGAAATGGTTGCCACGCAATTGGCGCCGGTTTCGCGTGAAATGACCTTGTGTTTCATCGCAGAAAAAGAACTCGGCCTACCGAAGTCTTATTGAGCGCCTGGAAAATCCTTTATGGCCGACAAAGAAGACAAGACCGAGATCAAGACCGAGCGGCGCGGCCAATCGCTGTGGATCTGGATCGACCGGGAAGAGCGGCGCAACGCCATCAACAAGCGCGTCATCCAAGGGATTCATAGAGCGGTGATTGAATCCGAGCCGGACGTTTCTCTACGATGTATCGTGCTGACAGGTGCCGGTCGCAAGGCCTTTTGCGCCGGCGCGGACCTCAGCGACGGTACCGACACGTTCACGCTTGGCTTGGACGAGCCGACAACGGATTTCGGCAAACTCGCCCGCGTCATCCGTAATCTGAGAGTGCCGATGATCGGCCGAATTAATGGCGACTGCGTCGCCGGCGGCATGGGTCTGATGGCGCTCTGCGATCTCGTCGTCGTCGCGGACCATGCCCGCTTCGGGTTGCCCGAGGCAAAGGTCGGCGTGTTTCCCATGCAGGTTTTGGTTTTCTTGCGTAGCATGATTGGCGCGCGTCACATCAACGAGCTCTGTCTGACCGGCGATTTGATCAGCGCGGCTCGCGCCCGCGAGATCGGCATCGCGAATTATGTGGTGCCTTTCGAAAAATTGGATGTCCGCATTGAAGCGCTGCAGGTCCAACTCGCCGCCATGTCGCCGGTGGCTCTTCGCCGCGGCAAATTCGCAATAGCCGCCATGGAAAACATGGGCTTTTCGGAGGCGCTGGCATTCGCCGAGACGCTGATCTCAGTAACCGCGTTGACCGGCGACGCAATCGAGGGGCTCGCTGCATTCAACGAGCGGCGGCCGCCAAGCTGGAAGCGGGATAGCTAAGATGCACAACAAGTCGGTGCGAATTGGCGGCGCATCCGGCGCCTGGGGTGACAGCCCACGCGCGCTTGGTCAGCTCATAGATGCCGGCGTCGATTATCTGATGATGGACTATCTGGCGGAAGTGACGATGTCGCTGCTCGCCCGGGCCCGTTTGAAAGACCCAAAGGCAGGCTACACTCCTGATTTTATAGCCTATCTGAAAAGCGTTCTGCCGGCGATCGCGCACCGGGGCGTGAAGGTTGCGACCAATGCGGGCGGCGTCAATCCCTCCGGCTGCAAGCGCGCTCTTGAGGGAGTTATCAGCGCACTGGGCCTGTCGCTCACCGTGGCCATGGTGGAAGGCGACGACGTCATGCCGCTCATCGACAAGCTCCGCGCCAAAGATGTGCGCGAAGCTGTTTCGGGTGAAGGACTGCCGGCACGATTGCTAACAGCCAATGCCTATCTGGGCGCGCTTCCCATCAAGGCGGCTTTCGATAATGGGGCCGATATTGTGATTACGGGCCGGTGTGCCGACAGCGCGTTGGCACTCGGCATTCTGATGCACGAGTTCGGCTGGGCTACGGACGACTATGACCGCCTTGGCGCCGGCAGTCTGGTTGGCCATATTTTGGAATGCGGTCCGCAGGCGACAGGTGGAACATTCAGCGACTGGGAGAGCGTGCCCGATTGGCACAATATCGGCTATCCCATCGCCGAGTGCCGCAACGACGGCAGCTTCGTCCTCTCCAAGCCCGAGGGCACCGGAGGCTTGATTATCCCGGCGGTGGTTGCCGAACAGGCGCTTTACGAGATTGGCGACCCGGCTGCCTACTTTCTGCCCGACGTGACCGCCGATTTTTCCGACATTCATCTTACGCAAGCCAGCCCTAATAAGGTCAAAGTTGAAAATGCACGCGGACGGCCGCCAACAAAGCAGTACAAGGTTTCCGCTACCTACCAAGACGGCTACCGCGCCGTGGCGACGGTTTCAATTGTCGGACCGAGTGCGGCACGGAAGGCGGAGCGGACAGCCGAGGCCATGATCGCGCGCTCGCGCATGATATTTGCGGAGCGCGGGCTGCCGGATTTTACGGCGACGCACATCGAGGCGCTCGGGGCGGAAGCGTCCTATGGTGCAAGATCGGTAGCGCGCGAGTCGCGGGAGGTATTGCTGCGGCTCGTCGTCGAACACGCCGATCTTGAAGCGCTGGAGCTTTTCGCCCGCGAGATCGGTTCGATAGGGCTGAGTTTCGCGCCCGGCACGACTGGCATTTATTCCGGTCGGCCCAAACCCACAGCCGTCGTCCGGCTATTCGCCTTCTTCTTGAATAAGGCAATTGTCGGCCGGCCGAAATTTCAGATTGGCGATCGTCCTTTTATCGAGGTGGAAGTGCCTTCTAATGGTGGGTACGAACCACCCGATCCTAGCAACGTTGCGTTACCAGACACGATTCCAAACGAGACGACGATAGATCTACCACTATCCCGGCTCGCTTATGCAAGGTCAGGAGACAAAGGCAACACTTCGAATATCGCGATCATCGCGCGTAAGCCAGAATATATGCCGCTGCTCAGGCGAGAATTGACACCCGAACGTATCATGGACCATTTCGGCCATTTGGTTGGGGGCCCGGCTGAGCGGTTCGAAGCGCCTGGGCTGAATGCTCTGAATTTCCTGATCGGGAACGCTCTCGGCGGTGGCGGAATGGCGTCTCGCCGGATTGATCCGCAGGGCAAAGCCTACGGGCAGATGGCTCTGGAGATGACCATCCCTGTGCCCCGATCATGGGTCCAGGAAATCGACCACGAGAGGCTCGGCAGCCAATAGCCCAAGTAGCCGTACTGGAAGCGTTGTCCGTATTTGTTTTCGGGTGCCCGTCTCAATCAGCCCAAGAGCCGCTGCGGAGCGCGCACAAATCGTCTTCATCACGGCCTCCTCACGAGTGGTACTCGCCGAAATTGCGCAGCAGGTTCCACAGAACTGACTCGCTTGAATTAACTCATGCGCGAGTTAATATGAGGAACAGTCGCCCGGTCATCTTCAATAAGAAAAACGAGGCGCCAAGGGAAACGCACCGAGGAGCATCCGTCATGCGCCTGACCGTGAATGAGCGAGAATACGACGTAGATGCCGACCCTTCCACGCCCCTTCTTTATGTCCTAGCCGATGACCTTGGTCTGAAAGGACCGCGGTTCGGATGCGGTCTGGCCCAATGCGGCTCATGCTCGGTCCTGCTCGACGGCCGGGAGATCAGATCATGCGTCACGCCAGTTGCGGCAGCAAAAGGCGCCATCACGACCTTGGAAGGGCTACCGCAATTCTATGCCAAGAAGAAAAGGTTGGCCGCCGCTCCGGAGTTACATCCAATTCAACAAGCCTTCCTCGACGAACAGGCCCCGCAATGCGGTTATTGCTACAACGGCATAGCCATCAAAGCCGCCGAATTGCTGTCGAATAAAACCGATCCGTCCGACGAGGAAATCCGACAGGCCATGGACGGGCATCTCTGCCGCTGCGGAACCTATCCGCGGATCATGAAGGCGATACGCCGCGCCGCAGGGGAGATGCAGAAATGACAACGAGCGCTGCCATGACGCTGCCTCGCCGGACTGTCCTTAAGGGCATCGGCGCTTTGATTGTCAGCTGCAACCTCGGCCCGATTTTCGGTGCAAGCGGCGGACTTGATAGCGCGCTCGCGGCGCCGGTTGTTCGCGATCCGAAAGTCGCAAATGCCTGGATCGCGCTCGGCAAGGACAATTCCGCCACGGTCTACTTGGGCAAGGTCGAGCTTGGCCAAGGCAACAGCACGACGCTTCTGCAGCTAGTCGCCGAGGAGCTAGATCTTGACCTGTCGCGGGTGTCCGCCGCCGGCGTCGATACCGGGCATTCGATAAATCAAGGTGCGACCGTATCCAGCAGTTCGATCCAGCAGGCCGGTCCGCAATTGCGCAAGGCGGCCGCGACGATCCGGCGTGAACTGTTGCGCCGCGCGGCCGTGCAATTCGGGGTGCCGTTCGAGCAATTGACCGTTACCGACGGCGCGATCAAGGCCGCGGACAAGACCGTCAGCTACGGGTCGCTGATCCGCGACGCGGGCGAACAAATTCCTCTTGCTGACGATGTACCGCTCAAGGATTCGGCGTCCTTCAGGATCGTCGGCGCTCGCGTTCCCCGGCGCGATCTACCCGCCAAGGTCAAGGGAACCTACACATTCATGCAACATGCGAGCTTGCCGGGCATGTTGCACGGTCGCGTCGTGCGGCCGCGAGGGCAAGGAGGCTACGGCCAGGCACCGAAAATTCGCTCCGTTGACGAAGCCTCCATCAAGAATTTGCCCGGTGTGCAGATTGTCCGGCAGGGCGATTTCATCGGCGTGGTCGCGCCGCGCCAGTGGGATGCAGTTCGCGCCACGCAGCAATTGAAGGTGGACTGGGCCCTCCCCGCATCGCTGCCGGGCAGCGCGAAAATTCACGAGAAACTTCATGCGGCGAAGACCGTCGACTCCACGATGCTGAAGGAAGGCAGCGTGGAGCAAAGCGGCTCCGACCACATCGTATCCGATGTGTTTTACGGCCCTTATCAGGCGCACGGACCGTTCGGACCGAGCTGCGCTTTGGCGGACGTGAAGGCCGGCCGCGCGCTTGTGCAATGCTCGAGCCAGGACGTCTTCGCGCTTCAGGATCGGGTTGCGGCGCTGACAGGGGTCGCCAAGGAGCAGGTGCAGGTTCAATTTCTCGAAGGCTCGGGCTGTTTCGGCCACAGTTGCGCAGACGATGCGGCGTTAGCCGCCGTCTTGATGTCGAAGCTTGCCAGCAAGCCCGTCCGCGTTCAATTTATGCGCTGGGACGAACTCGGTTGGGACAATTACGGCCCCGCCCATGTCGGCGAGGTGCGGATTGGCGCCGACCAGTCCGGCCGTCTCACACTGTACGAGTATAACGGCTGGCATCACGGCTGGATGATCGAGGAGACGAGCGAATATCTCGCCACCGGTCAGCCGGTCCACGAGTTCGACAAAGGCGCGGGCTCGCTCTTCGTCAATAAATTTGACGCCGGCGGAATGTACGACATTCCGAACCGTTTGCTGGTCAATCATGCGGTATCCGGACTCGACGGCTATCTGAAGGGCGCCAATCTGCGCTCTCCACTAGACCTGTCGTACTCTTTCGCCTCAGAGCAATTGATTGATCGTCTGGCGCGCTTTTATAAGATCGATCCCGTCGAGTTTCGCCGGCGTAACATCAAGGACGAACGCTGGCGCGGCGTCCTCGACGCCGTTGTCGCAGCGTCGGCATGGCAGCCGCGTGCTGCTTCGGCAGCAAACAGTGATCCCATTGCTTATGGCCGTGGCGTCGCAATCGGAACCCACCGCGCGTCGATGGGCGCCGCTATCGCCGACATCGAGGTCAACAAAACCACCGGCGCCATTGTGGTGAAACATATTTACACGGGGCTCGATTGCGGGATCGCGGTCAATCCCGGCGTCGTCGAAAGCCAGATTGTCGGCATGTCGATCCAGGCGACGAGCCGCGTGCTCAAGGAAGCGGTCGAGTTTTCCGAAACCGGTGTTTCCAGCCTCGATTGGGTTAGCTATCCGGTGCTCCGATTTGCCGAGCATCCGGAAGTGACGCCTATCGTCGTGCCGCGACGCGATCCCTCGCTCGGGGCAGGCGAGGAGGCATTGGCAGCCGTCGGCGCGGCGATTGCGAATGCTTTCTATGATGCCACAGGGGTTCAGCTCACCGAGTATCCGATGACGCCCAAGCGCGTTCTCGCCGCCTTGAAGACTTGATCCGCGCTCTGGATTTATCAAATGTCAGTATACCTCTAAGAGTCGGTTTCGAAAGTCATGAAGGACGAGCGATCCGGCGCACGAGCAGCATGACGGATGCGGCGTAGAGGAAAGCGCGTGCGGAGTCGATTGTTGCCTCAAAGTCCTTTGCCAGCCGTCGATTGCGTCCGATCCATGCGAAGAAGCGCTCGACGACCCAGCGCCGCGGGTTAACGGCAAAGCCGACCTGATCGGGGTTTTTTCGCACGATCTCGACCGCGATCAACGTGGCCTTGGCGACCTTCTCACCGGCATATCCGCTGTCGGCGAAGACCCGCTGGATGAACGGGAAGATGCGGCGCGAAGCCCGCAACAGCGGTCCGCCGCCGTCGCGATCCTGGATGCTCGCCGGATGCGGTTCGAGCATGAGGCCACGCCCGTCCGTGTCGACAAGCGCATGGCGCTTGCGGCCGTTGATCTTCTTTCCAGCATCGTAACCGCGGGGTCCGCCGGCCTCGGTGGTCTTGACGCTCTGGCTGTCGATGATCGCACCCGTAGGGCTGGATTGGCGTCCGATCCGTTCGCGATCGAGCATGACCATAGCGTGATTGATCCTCTCGAAGCGGCCTTCGTCCCGGAACTTCGCAAACCATCGATAGATCGTGCTCCACGGCGGCAAATCGCTCGGCAGCAGGCGCCATGGGCAACCCGCCCGCATGACATAGAAGATGCCATTGATGATCTCGCGCATCGGCCAGGCACGTGGTCGTCCGGTGACATTCGTCCCAGGCAGCTGAGGCTCGATCACACGCCATTCCTCGTCGGTCACATCAGTTTGGTATCGGCTCGTCTTGCGAATATGCTGCTTGCGGGTGGTTGGGGTCCACATGGCAACTCCGGGGTTGGTGTCAGCAACCACCTGGAATCACGTCAACTCCACCCACTCAACCCCTTTCGAAACGGCCTCTTAGTCAGCGGCTTACCGCTGCGTACGACTTCAAGGTTCCGTAATCTGTCATTCTGCGAATGGGCTTCTTGAGTTGGTCGGACAGGGTCTCCGCCGAACAGCGCTGATCTCTCGCTGTTCTTCCGGGCTTTGCGGTCCTTACCCACAACGCTACCCATATCAGAAATAGTCGTCCGTGAAGTATTCTTAAGTGGTTGAGCAGACTCGCTAAAGGAACAAAAACATGCGTCTGAATTTGCAAGGTTTTGTAGAGCTGGCTGGCAATTTCTTGCAATTGGCTCGGCAGTAAACAACATCTGATGGGTCTCCACAAAGGACTACCAGCCAATCTGATTCCATTTTGTTCCCGGTTCGATTCGCTATCGTTCGCAAGATCGGTCGTCGCGCGCAGTCTCTTTGCCAAATTTCAGAATTCTTCACGAACGACGAAATAAAATTCGTGATAATTTTGATTAGCAGGGCCAGTTTGCTCGGCCAGGACCGGATGCGTCTCAAGCCACAGGGCGCGCGCCGCGGCAAGTGGATCGATAGCTGCCTTGCTCCACCAAGCCGCCTCATCCCGATGGCGATGCAGCTCTCGATGATGCCCTCGACACAAAGGCACGGTGAACTCATCGCTGACCTTGCGCCCGAGCGCCCGGCTCTGGGCGGAACGTAGGTGATGAGCGTCGCAAGGACGGCGGCCGCACAGGAGACACGATTGCTGAGCAACATAGCGCACGTGGTCACGGTCGCGCACCCGGCGTGGCTCCGGGAATGACAGGGCACTCTTGTCGACGAGTTTGACTTGTTTCGGCTTCCTGCTGCGTTGCCTGTTTGGTCGATCCAATTCAATTGATTTTTCGCTAGTCGCGGGGTCTGTCCCCTCCGCATCATGAACGGCAAAGCTCAAAAGGCTTGGTGCGGAAGCACTGGTCGATGTGTTCGGCGTCCACGGCATTGAGCCTCGTCGTCTTGTCCGGGTATCGCCGCTTCGCCCATCGTGCCGCCTCGTCACTGCTGCCAAGCTCGTTGAGCTCAGCAATCATCTGATCGCGCAACCGCGCCGAAAGCTGGGTATCCAACACGACTGCTTCGCGAAACGGCGATGCTTTATTGGGCCGTTCGAGAGGCGTTCGATGCTCGACACCACGCTGACCGGTATTGAGCCGGCCATTGGGCGCACCAGCCCGCCGCGCACGATCCGAACCGGATGTCTTCGTTTGCGGCGTCGGCACCACGAGGTCCGGCGCATCGAGATCGTCCTCGCCGGCAATCCCGACCAGTGTGAACAGCGCATAGCGCCGGGCATAGGTCAGCGCCGCCCCCATCCGATGCGGAGTTGCCGTCTCGCTGACCGGGCACACCGGCCAGTCCGACGAAATCCATTCGCCTGAGGCGTGCGCCAGCACGGTGGTCAGATTGACGGTGCCGGCTGATTGGTCGATCGCCGTCGTCTGTACCGTCGCGATCTCGTGCTGACCCAAAGTCTTGCGCACGATATCGAGCCCGCTTGCGAGCGAGGCATAGCGGAACAGCCGTTCCGGTGCATTCGGCGCTTTGCCCTCGATTGACCCGATCAGGGATTTCTCCGGATTGGAAAGCTCAATCTGCGCCTTGGCCAGAGCTGCAGCCAAAGAAGCAATGGATTCGCTAGACCGTTGCATGGCTGGACCCCTCCTCCCCTTTGAGAAGGTCAAAGCTCACCGCCCCCGACTTCGAGCGTTTGGCCCGGACACCATGCCCGATCGCCTCCTTGGCATCCTCGGGCATCAATCCCTTGAGCTCCATCTTGGCCCGCTCATGCTCGAGATAGGCCGATCGGGTCTCGGCAAAGACGCCAGCGAATTCCGCCCAAGCATTGGACGTGCTCATATCCACAATACGGATAGCCGCAACTTTGGGTTTTGGTGGATCGACCCCAAACAGCTGCGGCGGCTCGCCGTTCTCGACACAGCGCCAGAACTTCCGCTCCGCCGTGACGACAAGATGCTGATAGAGCGGATCGGCATGGGCCAGGATCTCCACCCACTTCCCGCCCCCAGTAATGATCGACAACACCGCGGTCCGTGCTGCGACCACCCACATATTGTGCTGCAACTGGGGCATATATTTTGCGGCTGCCCCCTCCTCCGAGAACGACCATGGCAGCATGAACTTCGACTCGAAGACCGCATCCGAGCCCTCGACCCGGCCGTCCAAAGTGGCCGCCATCCACTTTAGCGCCGGGTGAGAGACCCGCTGCTGGACGTCCACAATGACCTGTCCGGTATTTGCCTCGTACCAGCGTCGATTGAGGTCCTCGGTCGAGAGCCCAAGCTGCACGATGAGGTTACCTGACAGGTCCTGAGGCTCGATCTCGCCGCGCTTTTCCTGCCATAGCCGCACCAGGGCAGCCTCATCCGTCCCCATGATGATCCGGGCATCCGAGCCGCCGATAAAATAGCGGCGTTCCTTCTGGTGCTTAGCGCTCATCGTGGGGACACTCCGGCACCGAGGCGTTTGATGGCGTCGTGGAGGATTCATCGCGTGGGAGCGAAAGCAGCACCAGAAGAACGCCCCAGGGGTACCAGCCCAGCAAAATTACGATCGTCCCGCAGCAAACGGCCACGATGTACCACCGCAGCGGCATCCCACCGATGATTGCCGTATACCAGGGCTGATTGATGCTCTGGGGCGGACTGAGCGGATCCGCCCGTTCTAACTCTCGGCCATTCTCCTCCCAGTTCTGGACGCGGCACGCATCGTGATCGGCGGTCCCCAAATCGGCTCCCATAATGATCGGGGCGTCGAAGCCTCCGATGAAAAAGCGCCGACTAGACGTTATTGTAGCCGCTGACTTATCCGGCATTGCGACCTCCATTGCTTCCTGTACCGTTCGCGCCGCGGCCCGAGCACAATTGCAGCCGCACAAGTCGCCTTTATTGGTACACTGTACAAATATGTTGGGACAAAATTAATACCATGTCAACGTGTATTTGGATATTGTACCAATGAGGCCTGTTCAACTCCGGATGGCTCGCGCCGCTCTTGGGTGGGGAGTGCGTGACCTCGCGGCAAAATCGGGCGTTACCGCTAATACTGTCACGCGCATCGAAAATGGCGCGGACTTTAAGCAATCAACCATAGACAAGCTGAGGCGCGCCCTTGAGGAGGCCGGCGTCGAATTCATCGATGCGAACGGCAGTGGACCGGGAGTGCGTTTGCGCAAATGAGCACTGAAGCGAGAGTCAAAAGAATAACTTATCCCGACGCGATGTGAGTGCGCGTCAAGTCCGGCGAAGGTCACCGCGCCCCAGCCGTCAACGACTTTCGTATAAATTTGAATTCCACTTTCCTGCCAATACGCCGACGGCCACACCCCGGTGTCGGCGAGGCCAAATTTGTCATGCGAAATTGAGTTGGCGTTTGGAAACTTGGCATCCTTGGGCAGCGCGGGTTCACGTTCTTTCGGAAATCGAGGTTGCCGCCCTTTATTTCGACTGATAGGACCCGGCTATGGCCGACAAATCCGAAAAGTCCAACAAGCTCAAGGCGCGGCTGCCCCGCGGGCTCGAGGACCGCACGCCGGGCGAGATCGCAGCGACCCGCGGCATGATCGAAAAAATTCGCGCGGTCTACGAGCTCTACGGATTCGAGCCGGTGGAGACGCCTGCCTTCGAATATACCGACGCGCTCGGCAAGTTCCTGCCCGACCAGGACCGCCCCAACGAGGGCGTGTTCTCCTTTCTCGACGACGACGAGCAATGGCTGTCGCTGCGCTACGACCTCACCGCGCCGCTCGCCCGCTATGTCGCGGAGAATTTCGACACACTGCCAAAACCCTATCGCAGCTACCGCGTCGGTTATGTCTATCGGAACGAGAAGCCAGGCCCCGGCCGCTTTCGCCAATTCATGCAGTTCGATGCTGACACTGTGGGCTCGGCTTCGCCGGCCGCCGACGCCGAGATGTGCATGATGGCGGCGGACGCGATGGAGGAGCTAGGAATTCCGCGCGACAGCTATGTGGTGAAATTGAACAACCGCAAGCTTCTTGATGGAGTTATGGACTCAATCGGACTTGGTGGCGAAGCTAACGTTTTCAAACGTCTCACCGTACTCCGTGCTGTCGACAAATTAGATCGACTTGGCGAAATTGGAGTGCGTTTGCTCTTAGGAGAAGGTCGAAAAGACGAAAGTGGGGATTTCACAAAAGGCGCTGGGTTGGATGAGCAGCAAATCTATCAATTTCTTGGCTTTCTCCAAGTAGCGTTTGCCACTCCCCTATTTACCTCGCAGGATCAAGCACTCGGTTTCAATCGAAACGTCCTGGCTTCCTTGAAAGGATTAAAGGGAGTTTCCAGCGCGCCCGCTTTTCAGGCAGGATTACAAGAGCTCGAGGATATTGCGTCTCTGGTTGCGTCATCTGGCTATGGGTACAATCGCATTCGCATCGACCCTTCTGTGGTCCGCGGCCTAGAATATTATACTGGCCCGGTCTTCGAAGTTGAGTTGACGTTCGCCACCGACGGCAAAGACGGGTCCCCGCGCTTCGGCTCGGTTGGCGGCGGCGGTCGCTACGATGGCCTCGTCTCGCGCTTTCGCGGCGAGCCCGTGCCGGCGACGGGATTTTCCATCGGCGTCTCGCGGCTTCTTGCCGCGCTGGAATATCTCGGCAAGATCGAGACCCAAGCCGAGGTCGGCCCGGTCGTCGTTACCGTGTTCGACAAGGATCGCATCGGCGATTACCAGAACATGGTGGCCAAGCTGCGCCATGCCGGCATCCGCGCCGAGCTCTATCTCGGCTCCGGCAAATTCGGCCCGCAGATGAAATATGCCGACCGCCGCAACGCACCTTGCGTCGTCATCCAGGGCTCCGACGAAAAGGCCAAGGGCGAAGTCACGATCAAGGATCTAATCGTCGGCGCGGAGCTCGCCAAGCTCGAAAAGGGCCGCGACGAGCATTTGCAGAAGCAGGGAGAGGCACAGCGCGCAGTGCCCGAGGCCGATCTCGTCGAAGCGGTCCGCGAGGTGCTGGCGCGGCACGGTCTCGCATCGCGTTAACGCAAGCAACCGCCGTTCAAATCTTCTCGGAACCTTCCGCTTTCGTCACCCATAATATGGCCGCGATGAGTCCCTTGCAGTGCGGCAACAAAAACAGGGTCAGCCCGACGATCAGCGGCAGATAGATCGCCAGCGCCAGCGCCATTGGCAGCTGGAAATTGATCTCGCAGAGGAGGATGATCGGCACCGTGATATGGCCGACGACGAGGATCGTCAGCCAAGGCGCGGCATCGTCGGTGCGATAATGCCCGTAAGGCTCGCCGCACAGGGCGCAACGATCGACCATTTTGAGATAATTGTGCAACAGCCGGCCTTTTCCGCAGCGCGGACATCGTCCGAGCGCGCCGCGCAACAGCGTCGTCGGCGTCGATGGTCGCGTTGCATCGGCCCCGGCCATGTCGTTACGCCTTCTTCGTCTACGGCCGCTTCCCCTAGCGAAGAAGGAAATTGTTCGGCCCATTCTTGCAGGCGTTTCGCTACAGACAACGTCGACGACCGGGTATCCGCGGCGCGCTACATCTTCATGTGCTCCATCGACATCGCCGGAGCGTCGGAAGCCGTGATGTCGAATTCGGCCTTCTTCCCGTTGACCGTGACGGTAACGTCATAGCGACCGGCCGGCATCGTGACGTTATTCCCGTAGTGCGTGGAGGCCGGCCCCTTTCCGACCGCCTGCATGACGACGACCGGGACTTCGCTCGACGCGCCGGTGGGCTTGGCTTTGGCGTCGCGTGCAACGAAGCTCATCGTCACGGTTGCGTCGGTGACCGCCTTGCTGGTCTTCTTGTCGAAGACGTGGACGACCAGATGGTGATTGGGGTGTGAATCCGCATCGGGCGGAACCGGAGTGGCGCCGCCTTCGATCTCCATGCCTTCCTTGATGTTCTTGGCAGCGATGTCAGCCTTGCTGAAGAACGGCTCGGCCGGCAGGACGTGAAGTTCGACGCGATAGTCGCCGACCGTTTTCGTTTTCATGGCGTCCGCGGCATGCGCCGCGACGACAATGGCAGGCACACATGCCGTGATGAAGAGCCACGTCCGAGATGCGCGCATTGGCTTGCCCCATATTCGCGCTCCACGAGTGAGGCGACCGCAACATCTTGCCACAGCGAGGTGCGGGAACGAAACGCCTTTTACCGGCAGACCTTCACCCAGACGCAGACCTTCTTGAAATCCTTCCAGTGGCACTGCTGCTCCATCCGGCAATTGCCTTTGCTCTCTTGTTGAGCGGCAGCCGAACCAGCTGCCACCACCGAGACCAAGGCAGCGAGTGTGAACGAAATCGCCAAATATGACCATCGCATTGCTTGCTCCACTAAGCGAAGTTCTTTGTGTCCCATCCGCCACTGTCTCAACGGCAGGCCGAAAGCGGAATGCCGATTGATGCTCTGCGGTCGCTGCCCTGCAAACAGCCGTCTTTCCAATTTCCCTGGACCGTTTGGTTGCCTTGGATGAAGCTGCCGCTGCCATTCGGTTTGCCGTCGCGGAATTCGCCCTCATAGCGGAATTTTTCAAACGTCAAAACCCCCTGACCATTCGGCAGACCGTCGGCGAGATCTCCCTCATAGTGGCCGATGGGCCAATTCTGCACGCCCTTGCCGATCTGCTTGCCGTCGTGCCACTCGCCCTTGTCGGTTTCGATTTCGACCACTGTCCTTGAACCATTCCACGGTGCCGGCTCCTTCGGCATGCCCATTACCGCATGCTCCGGACCAGGTGACCGTTTCGTTCAATTGCGGATTTGGGTCCCAGACTTGGCAGCCAGATTTGTCGGCCAGCCATGCTCCGGCAAAAGCAGCGGGCGCGGCAAACACAAAGTAGGTCGCCAAAGCACAACCGCAGCATCGCAAGCCGTGTCCGATCTGCATCGCTCTCAGGCCTCTCCGTTCAATGCGGCAATAGCGGAACAACCAGCTCGTTCAGCAACTCGTCGCGCACATCGATCATTCTGTCGCGAACCTTACCGTCGGCATCGATGATCCAGGTGATCGGCACGCCTTCCGGCGCGCCAAATCCGTTGTCGGTCACGTCCTTGAGCACGGCAACGGGATAGGCGAGCGACGCCATGACTTTGCGGACTTTCGCCAGATCACGCGCATCGTCGACGCTGATGCCGATCATCTCCAGATTCTGCTGATGATGGCTGCGATAGAACGCATCCAATTTAGGCATGTCCTTCTTGCAGGGCGCACACCACGTCGCCCAGTAATTGACCAGGACAACTTTGCCTTTGAGCTTGGCGAGATCGAAGGTCTGGCCATTGAGCGCGGTCGCTATGAGCGTCGGCGCCATTTTCCCGATCTCCGGCGCCGCACTTGCCGGGGCGGACCCGGAGGCCAGCCACAGAATTGCAACTGCGCAGGTGATCGCTGCAAACATCACCGCTGCAGATTTTGTAACCGCCGCTTTCATTGCATTACTCCTCGCAAACCGAGATTCAGGCTCGTTGACTGACGGGAAATCGCGGCTCAAGATTATTCAATCGCCTGTTTTCCGGTCGGCCGTCTCTGCAACGCCTAGGGCAAAGCATGTTCAAAGTCTCCATTGCCGCATTGCTTGCGATCTTCGCTCTCGTCAATGTGTCTTACGCCCGTGGCGGAGGCGCAGAAACCATGCCGATGGTGAATTACACCGATCTGCCGAACTATCATCCGATAAATCCGTTCAAATGCATCAAATTCGCGTGCAGGCTTCGAGCAAGGCAGGAATCCGCGCACAATCGTTGAGTTCACAAGGTTGGGCATGGCCGGTTGCCGAAATTGCCGGCGCGCTGTTTCGGACGCGCCGGCATTTTGATCGCTCAGAAATTATAGCTCGTCACCACCTTGAACAAATAAGGCGCGACAAGCTGGCCCTCGGTGCCGGCGTTATTGGCGGCATTGGCCCGATAATAGACCGGGATCTCGACGTCGAGGTAGGTCTTGAGCACCCGGTTGTTGGCCTCGTCGAGCACTTTGGTCAACTCGATCCCGGGCGACAGCATCACCCGATCGAAGCCGCTGTTGAATGGATCGGAGCCGGTGCCGGTATCCTGATTGCGGTGCGAGATGATAATCTGCCCGAGCGGCGTGATTTTGTCGAAGCCGAGCACGTTGTACCAGTTGTTGTAGAGGATGCCGGCGGCGCCGTCGACTTGCATGCCAGGGTGGTAGCTTTGCACGAGACCGCCATTGCCGTCGAAGAAACCCTGCGGGTCCGCGGCATCGCGATACATAAACGGCTGCCGCCACATCGCCTGCATGAAGTACTGCCAAGCGTTGTCGCCACTGAGCATGCCGCGATGGAAGCCGCCGAGCATAAGGTCGGTACTCCCGGAGCCGATCTGGTTATCGCGATCGAAGCCGGGTGTGGCGTAGGGCGCGGTCGGCAATTTCAGGCCGAAGATGAGTCCGGTCGACATGTCAGGAAAGAACCCGGTATACATGCCCATCACTTCCAGGTCGCCGATGTCGCCCGCGTTGAACGTACTCAGCGCGCCGGGGAATCCAATGCCGGTCTGCGTGGTGAGGGAGCGGTTGACATAGGGCATCCGCACCATCATCCCCCAATCGCGATTGAAATTGTATTCGAAGCCCACATTGTACCACTGGGTATTGATTTTCTTGTCGGTATTGAGAGCAGCCGACGCCTTGGAAGCGCCGACATAATTTTGCGTCTGGTCGCCGCTCCAATATTCGAAGAAGACGCGGCCGCCGTGATCCTGCTCTTGTGGCGTGCCGAGGCCGCCGACGTCGAATACGCTGCAGCCGCAAGCGCAGGCGAGCGCCGCCGTGGTGGAGATGCCCACCAGCGGCACACACGCGAGAATGGTTGGGAGAAGGAACGCCATCAGGGCGGACGCGACGCGCCCCGAGGGACGTCGACGCGGCGGCGGTTGCATAGTTGCTGTTGCAGTCGACATGGTGTCTCCGATCGGATGAGCGCTCAGCGACGCAGCCGGATGACGGCGCGCATGCTGGCGAGTGATTGAGGAAAGGTTGAAGCCGGGTTGAAACATCACAGGCTCCCGGTGCTCAGAACTTGAAGTTCAAGCCGGCGCGGGCGACCTGGATAACCAGATCGGCGGAGCCGCTGAACGAATTTGTTCCGCCGGGCCCGCTGATCACGCCGGTCGCGCTCGTCCTCGCAAAGGACGCGTAGAGATATTCAAGCTTGAGCGTCCAATGGTCGGTCCAGGCATATTCCCAGCCGGCGCCCGCGGTCCAACCCGTGAGGAATTTCGAGGCGCTTATGGCGCCCACGCCGCCGCCGCTGTCGACATAAGTTTCGGTGTAGCTCGCGTCAGTGAAAGCGACACCGCCGGTGACGTAAGCAAAATTGCGGTCGGCAGCGATGCCGACGCGCGGACGCACGGTCGCCAAATAGTTGCTGGTCATCTTCTGACCGATGACGAAGGTGTTGCCGCTGGTCGGAAGCGTATTGGTGTCGTTGAAGAAGTTCGAATTGCTCGGGAAGTAGTCGAAATCGGCATCGAGACCGGCGACGAAGGTGCCGGATTGCCAATTGCAACCGGCCTGGCCGCCGCCAAGGAAATCCGAGTTGTTGTGAGATCCGGTTCCGTCACCGGTCACCTCCCCGGGATCGCCGCCCACGAGGAACGCTCCGGCGCCGACCGTCGTGGTGAAGTTCGACGAGCCGGCGCCGCCGCCGGCATTCAATCCGACATAGCAGCCCGTCCATTGGTAGACGGGTGCCGGCGCTGCCTTCGCCGGCATGCCGGGCATCGCCATGTCGGCCGCGACAGCGGTGAACGAGCCGCAGACCAACGGAACAGCGGCTGCGAAAAAGGCGGCAGCCAAAATATGTGGATGGGCGCGTGACCGCGCTTTGGTGAATGAAAGAGACATGTGTTCCCCGCGAGCGAGATTGGATGTTTGCGCTTTGACGCGCCGTCGCTCCTCGCGCGCGAACGCGCTCGGAGATCGGCTTCTCAGCGATGTGAAGAGCGGCGCAAAGCCGCCATCAGGTCACGCCGCGGCGGGAGGGCCGCGGGGCCAAGCGCTCTCATTGACGAGAAACGCCATCAATCGTGGCGCCGCGCGCGGCCACGCCACGTTGCTGAGTACGATTTTGCTGAAGGGAGTTGCCGCAGGCGCCGCGCAGTTCAAATAAACGGCGCCGGCAACGCACAATGGACAATGACCATCGCCAACCGGACTCTGCGACGGCGCGCCCGGCAATGTTGAACTGTCGCGGCTATGCGTGCACAGTTCGAACCTGACCAGCGTTGCACCGTTCGCGGCGGCAGCGATGGCACGGCCGGTGTCTAATGCAAATATAAAGCCTTGCACCGCAAGCGCGTAAGCGAGGACGCCGGCGAAAAAGCGCCGCCAAGCTTTATGCGAAACAGTCGCCATGATGCGACCAGCCCATCCCCGTTTACGCCAAGCTAGGCGCACGCTCGGCTCTAAGCAACGTCACTTTGCGTTATTGTGACGAGTGTGACCTTTGCGCATTTCAACCTTACGGCTGCGCGATATGCCAGGCGTTGTTGAGAAAGCCGTCGCCGGTAATGTCGCCGGGTTTCTTGTCGTTCTTCCAATTGTAGAGCGGCTTGCCCTTATAGGCCCACTGCTTACTGCCGTCGTCACGGGTGATCACCGTATAATCGCCCATCGGCATCGACGATGCGGCGGCCATCAGTGGCGGCCAGTTGCCCGCGCACGGACCATTACATGCCGACTTGCCGCCGGAATCCTTGTCGAAAACATAGAGCGTCATGCCCCTCTCGTTGGTCAGCACCTTGCCCTTGGCGCTATCGCCGGTTTTGGTCGGCGACATCTGCGCCAGCGCTACGGTCGCGACCGTATTTGCCACGGCGACGATAGCTACTAGAAATTTTCTCATTGGGTTCCTCCGCATTGAACTGATGACACGTTCGGCAGCGGACTGATAAACACCACGATGACGCAACATATTCCCAATCGCGAAACTCCACCTGTGTGGGCTTCTTCGGACCACTCTATCTCGATCGGCCGGCCGCTGCTCGGCACAGGCACCACCGCTCCCCGCAAGCTCAGCTTCTCAGGAGACACGCCATGCGAACGCTTTTGATCCTCGCCGCCTTACTGGCTGTGGTGCTTGGCGCGCCCGCGGCGCGCGCCCACGCTCATCTCGACCATGCAAGCCCCGTTGCCGGCTCTACCGTGAGCCCTGCACCGAATGAAGTTTCCCTCGCGTTCACGGAGAGCCTGGAGCCGGCGTTCAGCACCGTCACGGTGACCGATTCCGGCGGTGCGGAAGTGAGCCAAGGCAAGGCGCAGGTTATCGGCAACACCATGCGGGTCGAACTGAAGCCGCTTGGACCGGGCACCTATAAGGTGAACTGGCACGCGGTGTCGGTCGATACGCACACGACCCAGGGAGCTTTCACCTTCAACGTCGGCGGCAAGTGAGCGGACCATAGAAGGCATCCGTCTTGACCGATCCTATCATTTACGTACGCGCCATCCATTTCGCCGCAACCCTCGCGGCGGCAGGCGCCGTCTTCTTCATTGTCTTCGTCGCCGCACCGGCGTGCTGCGCGGCAAGCAACGGGGCGCGTGTTCGCGCAGCGCTCTGGCCGAAGCTCGCTTTCTTTGCCTGGTTCAGCTTGGTTCTCGCCGTGGGCTCGGGCGCGCTATGGTTCGTACTGACAGCTGCGTCGATGAGCGGCGAAGCGCCGACACAGGTATTTTCCGGCCGCGTGCTCCAAACTGTGCTGTGGCAAACCCATTTCGGATTGGCTTGGACGACGCGGTTCGTTTTAGCCTGCATTGTCGGCGCAGCATTTGTACCGCTTCTTTCGGCGCAACCAAGCCGGCCCTGGATCGGCGCCGCGGCGGTGATTGCGGCGGCGGCTTTCGTCGCCGCGATGGCATGGGCCGGTCACGCGGTCGGCGGCCAAGGCGTCGAAGCCATCGTCCACCCGACCGCCGACGTGTTGCATCTCGTCGCGGCGGCGGCATGGGTTGGAGCGCTTCTTCCGCTTGCGCTTCTCCTCGGCGCCTCGACCGGCGACGGCGCATCGGCCGGAATCGCGCGCACGGCAACACAGCGCTTTTCCACACTCGGCCTCGTCAGCGTCGGGACGCTGCTCGCGACCGGCATCGTCAACACCTGGTATCTGGCCGGCAGCGTTGCGGCGCTGACCGACACCAGCTACGGCCGGCTTCTCTTGACCAAGGTGGCGCTGTTCTTCGCCATGGTCGCGATCGCCGCCGTCAATCGTCTGCGCTTCACGCCGCAACTCGCCGACGGCGCGAGCGTAACGCAGAACGCGCTGCGTCAATTGCGCCGCAACGCCGCGATCGAGGCGCTCGCCGGCGCCGCCATCATCTGCATTGTCGCCGTCCTCGGCACCGAGCCGCCGGCGAGCCACGCCAATCACCACGCGGCCTATGGCGCCATTCCCGAGGACGCCGCGTTCGTGCACATCCATACCGAACAGGGCATGGCCGACGTCATGATCCGGCCCGGCCGGGTCGGTCCGGCACACGCCACGATCCATCTGTGGAATGACGATCTCGAACCGCTTGACGTCCACGACGTGAAATTTTCCGTCACGCCGCCGCCAGGCGGAAGCAATTCGGGCGCAAGCAATCCGCAAGCGCATGTCGCCGTGCAAGACGCCGACGGCGCCTGGCAAGTCGATGGCGTCGAGCTTGTCGCAACCGGGCAACTGGACGGTCGACGGTCGACGCCGCGCTCGGTTCCGGCAAGCGTCTCGTGCTCGAGCGCGCCGATCGTGATCGAGCCCGGGCCTTAGAGCGCGATCCCGCGATCAGAACTGCGAATGCAGCCGCGCGCCGACGACCGAGACCGGGCCGCGATCGCTGTTATAGCCAGGGTTGGCGATGAACTGATAATCGATCGTCAGTTTCAAGAACGAGACCGGCAGCTGATAATAGGTCTCGATGATCTTTTCCGGACCCGGATGCGGCAATTGGCCGTCGCCGATCAGGATGCCCAAGCCGCCGTCGTTGAGGAACTGCTGGTGAATGCCGGAAATGCCGTTGACCACGCCGGCGAAGCCGAACGTATCGTCGGGCCGGCCCCATTGCTTGCCGTTGATCGACACGCCCGGCCACCGCGGTGCGATCGATATCGGCGAAATCGTAGGGCTCGACATTGCCGTCGGCGATGCCGGCGCGCGCGAACACGCCGAGCTCTTCGGTGATCTGCTGTTCGAGGTTGAGACTCAAGCCGCCGCGGCTGCGATATTGCCGCACGGCCGTGATGTCGGCCGGGCATGCCGGTGGCCTGCGACAGCGCGATGGCGTCGGCGAACGCAGCCCATGCGCCCGCGGGTGAGGAAGCCGGTGACCGCGAGCTTGCCGGGCTGCCCCCACAGTTCATAGCGCCGCTCGATCTCGCCGACACATTGGAATTGCGAGAAGCTCGTATCGAGTTCGGCGCTGTTGGGCACCGTCGACTGATCGAACACGCCGCCGCGCACGGTCCAGTCGCCCTGATACCATTCGGCGGCAGCGCCGTAGCTGTAAGCCCCAGGCCTCGGCGGCGTAATCGAACGTCCCGGTATCGACGATCGCCCAGTTCATGAAATCGCTGCGCGGATCGTGGGCGTATTTATTGGTGTCGAAAACGTCGGTTACGCTGAATTTGCCGATGGTGATCACCAGCCGGTTCGCGGTCTGCGAACCGCTGAATTGATTGGCGGCGGCATCGACTTTCTGCTCGTCGCCGCCGAGATCGATGGTCTGGCGGATGAAGGCGCGCGGAATGCGCGCGTAAGGCACCGACGCGCCGACCTTATAGGCCTCGCCGCTCGGGAAGCCGGCGACGCCGAACGTGCCGCTCAGGCCGAAACCCTGGTCGATTTCCGGATTGACCCAGAACTCGCCGCCGTCCCACAGCCGCAAGCCCGAGAAAGGCAGTGGCGTCCCAGGTCTCGCGGCCCTGGTTCGGTATCAGGCTGTTCGGTCCGGTATAGGGCGAGCGAAACGCCGGAGCGTATTGCTCGAGGAAGGTGGTCTGCGCATGGACGGCGAAATTGTCGGTTTGCAGCGCCGGCGGCGTGACGTCCTTGTCGGCGGATGTCGAACTGTCGCTGTTGAAGCGATAATTCAGCCCGAAGGTCAGTTCGTGCAGCGTGAGATCCGACGTGAAGCGCTGCGCGCCAGCCGGAAATGTGACGGTCGTGTTGCCGTAAGTCGGTGAACAGATATTGCAGTTGCGCCGTCCAGTGCGCAGGCGAGCGCGACTTCGACGCCGGCGCCGACAGCACCGCCGACGCGCGGCGTCATGAACGCGTTCTCGACCACGCCGGGCACCGCGGTGCCGCCGGCCGGCACGCCTGCGAGCTGCGTGCGGGTGAACTGATCGTAGCTCAAGGCCAGGCCGCCCGTGCGCGTAGAACAGCCAGTGGCTCGCGCCGTAACTCGGCGCATAGCCGAGGCGGGCGAGCACATTGCCGGAAAACTCGACGCGGGCGAGATCGTTCACCGTGCCGGTCGGCGCCGAGGAGAACGTCCGGTTGCCGCCGACGAAGCTTGGAAACGAGACCATCGGCTTGGATGCCGACCAGCCAATGCGACGGCGGTCATATAGTCGTAGCCGGCCTGGAAGCCGAGAAAATAGCTGCCGGTACCCGAGGAAAAATTGTAGCCGTTGGAAAAATCGAACGCGCCGTTCACCGCCGGCGCCGCGCCGCTGGTTTGCGTCGACGACCAATTCGATCCGCCGAGCGCATAGCCGGCATGGCCGCCGAGATAGAATCCGGTCCAGTCATAGGCCGCCGGCGCAGCGGGCGGCGGCGCCTTGGTCGGCAACGCAGCCGACAAATCGGCGGCATGAGCGCCACCGGCTAGCAATATCAGCGTTGCCGCAATACAGCGCAGTCCCCGCATCCCAACCCCGAGCCCCACAGGCACTTTGCTTCCATTCCGCTCGTGACAATAGCGTGACAAACTCTAGCGTCGAAGCCCCGCCGTTCACATCACGCCGATCATCAGCCCCCGAAAATCGGCCGCAAGTTTCTCGCTTCACCAGAAGCTACAGTCTATAGCCTAGGCTACACTTTGCAATACGTTACACAGTAACGTAACGAGCGTTGGTGACTGCGCATCGAGAGGCGATAGCTGCCTGGACGGGCCAGGCGCCCGCGGCTCTTCGGCCGCAGCCGCATCAGCTCGCTCAACGTACCAAACGCATTCGAACGTGCCGGTCGGCAACTCCTGCCAGCGGCAGGCGAGGACCGGCCTGGTCATCCGCCGCGAAGGCGCGACAGCGTGGCCGGCCGGATGGTTATCGTTGCAGGGCTGGCCCGTAGCTTTCGAGCGCCGCACCGGACTGCGATCCAAGTTCTGGAATCGTACGAGTTTTGCGAACATCGCTCACCTCCATTTCCGCATCTCGCGGCGGTCGGTGAGCGTCGGCGTAAACGATCGGCTAGACGAGATCGCTTACGCCGACGCGGCCGTGGTTGCCGCGATCGATTTCGATGTCTGGCGATGCTTCGGGCGCGGCGCAATACGCCCCGCCGGCGTCATCAAAGGTGCTACTGCCCGTTTGTTTCGGTTCTGAACAATTTCAGCTGACCGGCTGACGCTACAGGACTGGACATCCCGATCGCTCGCCGATACCATACCCCCTACCCTATGTATTTTGAGGCTGTCAACCGTGTCGCACACGAAAACGGAGAAGTCGAAGCTGCTCAACCGGGTCCGCCGC
The DNA here is from genome assembly GCA_963761185.1 of uncultured Alphaproteobacteria bacterium. Classification (GTDB taxonomy): domain Bacteria; phylum Pseudomonadota; class Alphaproteobacteria; order Rhizobiales; family Xanthobacteraceae; genus BOG-931. Next base: position 97,427 of record CAVXFY010000004.1, on the reverse strand, counting down.
GTGCGCGGCCAAATCGAGGCCGTCGAGCGTGCGCTCGAAGACGAAAAGGGCTGCGCCACCGTGCTGCATCTGATCGTCGCCGCGCGCGGCGCCATGAACAGTCTGATGACGGAAGTCATCGAGGATCATATCCGGCTCCACGTCGTCGATCCGGTGAAGGACGCCGAGCGCTTGCGCGGCGCCGAAGAGCTGATCGAGGCGGTGCAAGCCTACCTGAAATGAACAGCTATCTGAAGTGAATGCAATGAGCATGACCGATACCGACCCGGCCGCCCATTCGCATGTTTTTCTCGGCGCAGGCCACGAGAAAAACGAACGCCGCACTTGGCTGGTGATCGCACTGTGCAGTTTCATGATGGTCGCGGAGATCCTCGGCGGCTGGCTGTTCGGCTCGATCGCGCTCGTTGCCGACGGGCTTCACATGTCGACCCATGCGAGCGCATTGTTGCTTGCCGCGCTGGCCTATAGCTATGCGCGCCGTCATGCCGATGACGACCGTTTCAGCTTCGGCACCGGCAAGCTCGGCGACTTGGCGGGATTCTCAAGCGCCATCATTCTCGCCATGATCGCGCTCCTGATCGGCTACGAGGCGCTAACGCGCTTCATCTGGCCTGTTCCCATCGATTTCAACGAGGCTATACCGATTGCGGCGCTGGGACTGCTCGTCAATGTCGCAAGCGTATTTCTACTCAGCGGCGGCGGTCATCATCACTACCACGCCCATGGCGGTCACGAGCACGATCACGACGAGGCTCATTATCTGCAGACGCGCCTTGGTCCGATGACGCTCGAGATTTTCGAGGACGGCGTGCCGCCACGCTTTCGGCTGTCTTGTGCGGGGAAAGACCTCGCCGCCGCGGACGTCATGGTCGAGACCGTGCGCCCGGGAGGCGCGCGCCAAGTCTTTGCGCTCGCGGCGCGCGGCGGCTATCTCGAATCCCTCGACGAAATTCCCGAACCGCATGTGTTTAAGATCAACGTCTCGCTCGATCACGGCACCGACAGCTATACGGTCGAGTTCGAGGAGCATGACCACGCCCACAGTTCGGCGCATCGCGACAATAATATGCGCGCCGCCATCGTTCACGTCCTAGCGGATGCGGCGGTTTCCGTCCTGGTCATTGTCGGCCTGCTGCTCGGCCGTTTTCTTGGCTGGAACTGGATGGACCCGGTCGCGGGCCTCTGCGGTTCCGTTGTCATCGCGGCTTGGTCATACGGCCTCGTGCGCGACACTGGCGCCGTCTTGCTCGACATGAATCCCGATCGCAATATGGCCGAGCGTATGCGGGCGATGATCGAAACCGACGGTGATCGCCTGACCGATTTGCATTTATGGCGGCTCGGGCCCGGTCACCTCGGCGCCATCGTTTCCGTCTCGACACGGCGCCAGCGCGGAACGGACTATTACCAATCGCTGCTGAAGCGATTCGGCTCGCTGTCCCATGTGACGGTGCAAGTCGAACAGAAAATCGGATAATTCGGTCAAACTTCGCGCTGTCAATGCTCGGGACTTGACGCGCCGCTAGTTCCCGATATCTGCAGGCCCGCGACATTTATGCGTCGCGCGGTCACGATAGCGCTTCGCGCCGCAACCGCCGAGAAGCTGACTTGCCGACAAGCCCAAATCGGTCGGAATCGGCGGACCAGCCCTGACGATCTTCGGTTCGGGCACCCGGACATAGCCGCTTTTGGCCATTGCCCCCGTCAGCGCCGCAAGCACGAGCGTCAAGAGGACGAGCACAGCGAAGGGCCGCATAGAAGCCTCCGGATAAGATTTCGCCTCCTATCGCGTGCTTAGAACACGATGCCGAACGCCTCCGCTTTTTCTGCCGACATCGTCCGTCTCACAGCTTCTTCGAGATGCCGAAATAATAACCGCGTCGCGGGCCGAATTGCGAAGCGAACACGCCGATGCCGCTGCCGTTCCTGATCTGATAGATCTCGTCGGCGATGTTGACGACGTCGAAGCGCAAGGTCAGCGGCTTGTTATCGGGCATCGCGAATTCGCGCGCGACGCCGACGTTGAACTGCTCGTAGGGCCGCTCGCTGGAAATATTGGCGTCGCCGACACGCAGCCCCGAGCCGTAGATCATGTCGCCCGTGAGCTTCGTTCCGCACCACGTCATCCACCACGCCTCAGCTTGCGTCGTCGGGCGGCCGCAAAATTGATAGGAGGCGCCCGCCGAGCCCGTGACGAACTGATTGTGGTCGGTGAATATCCAGTGGTTCTGGATATATTGGAATTCGGTCAAGCCGCCGAGATCCGCCTTTGGCGTGGCGTCGTCGAACAGAAACTGGTTCGACACGACCTGGGTGGCTTTCTCCTGACTCACCGCGAGATTGGCATAGGCGTCGAAATGCCCGCTGTGGTATTTGGCGCTGAGTTCGACGCCCTCGCTCATGCCATGGGCATAGTTGAAGGCGCTGAGCAACAAGGCCTGGCCGAACTGGCCGTTGTCGATGAGGTCCGTGGCGATCTTGTAATAGCCGTCGATGCCGACATCGAGCGTGGTGCAATCCTGCGCCGCCGCCGAATAACAGCCGAACACAACCTTCTGATCGGCGCCGGCATCGAAGACATGCGACCGCTCCGGCAGCACCGGATTGGTGCCCCCGCTTGGCGGCGCCCCGGTCGTGCCGTTGAACAGAGCAATATTGGCCGGCGCCGCCTCGACCTGAACCGGCGGCGTAAAATAACGCGCGTAACCGGCGTGGAACGTCGTGTTCTCGAACGGCTTATAGGTGAAGCTGACGCGCGGACTGAACTGATTAGCGTTGGTATACTGCCACATCTGATCGAAGCGCGCGCCGTAGTTCATGGTCAGCTTGTCGGTGATTTTCCACTCGTCCTGGGCATAGACACCGGCAAGCCAGCCGAGCTTGGCGTTGTCGTCAGTGATGGCAAAGGGCGGCTCCGCGCCCGGAGCGGCCCCGGCTTCGACCCACGACGTATTGTCGACCCAACTCTTCTCGGCACTCACAGTAAAGCCCATGCGCAGCGTATGCGCCGGCGTGAGCGCATAGGAGGCGTCGCCCTGGACGCCGTTGGTATAGGCTTGCCGGCTGATGTCGGAAGCGATGCCGTTGAGGAGCAAGTCGCCGACCGGGTCGGGCATGAAATGCAGATTGTCGTAGCGGGTGAAATAGGATAATTGCCCGTCAAAACCGTTCACCGAGCGCTGCAAGGCGACAATGCCGAATTGCGTGTCCTCGTCTTGCCGTTCGTTGAGCACGGATGAATTGAAGGTGCTGACGCCGAAAGCGCTGGTGAGTACAGTCGGCGCATTAGGAACGTTCGGAATCTGGTAGCTGGCGGTCGACGTGCCCATCATCATCGTCAGGCGCGTCCACGGGTCGACGAAGGTCGACATATAGGCGAAGCCTTTTTCCTGCTGCGAGAAATCGTGGATGGCGTTGAGCGTCGGCAGCGGATTTTCGATGCCTTCGGTAGTCTGCAAATAGCGGCCGGTGAAGAAATATTGCACGCCGCCGTAGCAGCTTGAGTTCGCGGATTGTTTTGATGCTGCGGTCCCGGTGGGACAGTTCGATCCGAATGTGCCGCCATATTCGATGCTCGGCTCGATTGTGCCGCGGCTGCCGCCGTAATAGCTGATGCTGCCGGAATTGTTGAAGAGGTCGGTGCGGGTCGTGATGTCGATCAGGCCCGTGGTGCGCAAGCCGTATTCGGCCGGCAGTGCGCCGGTGACCAGCGAGATGCTGCCGATCCAAGCGCTGTCGATGAAGCTAGAGAAGCCGGTGACGCCGTCGGGCATCAAGATGCCGTTGATGCGGACCTGCGCATTAGCGTGGTCGTTTCGGATATGGATCGAGCCGCTGGCCGCGGAATCCTGCGACACGCCGGGGGCCTGCAGCAGGACTTTCTCGGCCGGCTGGTTGGTGCCCTGCGGCAGCGATTGGATCGTCTCGTGGCTGATCGTGTCGGATGTCGTGCCGATGGTGGTGAGGAGACTGCTCCGCGCCTGGTCGAAGGTGTTTTGCTTTTCGGTGAGTTGCTCGGCGGGGGTCACCGGCGGCACCGTCGACGGCGGCGACGATGGCGGCGGCGTGCGCCGGACGACCTGGCGCGGCGGCGGCTTCTGGACCGGCGCCGTCACGGTGATTTGGGGAAGTGTGGTTTTGCCAGCGGGCGCTTTAGCGGACGGCGCAGGCGTTGACGGAGCTGTTGACGAGGGCGCCGGCGGCTGTTGCGCTTGCGGCGACGGGGCCGGCGCCGGCTGCGCTTCGGGCGGCTGAGCCGGAGCGGCTTGGCTTTGCGGCGTCTGATTTTGTGGTTGCTGATCCTGCGCCCTTGCTGCTGACCCGACAGCAAGAAACGCCACAAGCGCTACGCCGCCAAGGGTTTTCGCGCGATGGGTCCGATATACATGAACTGACATGACACTCCACTCGTGACTGCTGCAAAGACTGGCGAAACGGCCGGATCATTGGCAGTCGGCACCCGCGGCTCTTCACGTCACTGGACTGTGGAAGAAATGCCGCGTCAGGTCTTCGAAAAATCGCACGCGCAAGAAAACGATGCACAGCGTTGCCGAAGATCAGAACCGACCGTTTTTACGCAGCAGGTGGAGCACGAGATTGGAATAAGACATGGCGCGGCGCGCTGATGCCGTGGTCGGCGCTAAATGTCAGCGTGATGCGTTCGAAGCCGACCGGCACCGGCAGTTGCGGCGGCTGCGCCACAAACGACGTCGACGTCAGAAAGATCGAGGCGCAGATGGCGCAATAATTGTCATCGTCGCCAGGATGCTGCGCCGGAGATTTTTGCGGTGCTTGCGCGACATTCCGGGAGGCAGCGACGTCGGAGGCATGCGCTGCGCCACCGAAAAGCAAATTGCCCAAATGCATTTTGCCAAAGAAGTGCACATCGGCGACGTGCACGTTGCCGATGTGAATATGCCCGAACGACAGCACAAGCTGCAGCACCAGCGCCGCAAGCCCAGGCCACGCACCGTATCGCCTATGGTACCGCACCCACCCCATGGACGGCATGCTAATGTTACAATGTTACATTTGGCAAGAGGTAACCCAAATCCGGCACATTCAAACACATTTAGAATGTCGCGGCGAGCGTCAGCCGCACCGCAAGCGGCTCGATCGGATGCAAAACGTAGTCCATCACGCCGTTCTGACAGACGGCGGCAGGCGGCGGAGCGCCGGAATTGCACAAGTGGAACAAGCTGTCTGTCTTGAGCAGCGAACCGTAGGCATAGGTCGCCTGGTCGCTGTGTGAATTGAGCAGATTGAGGCCGTCGAGCTGGATGCGCCAGCCATTGTCAAAGCGATAGCCGATCTGGCCGTTGAAAATGCTGAGCGGCGCCGACTCAAACACGCCATCCTCGGTCAGTGGGCGCGAGCTGATATAGCGCCAGCGCAAATCGCCGAACCAGCCTGTGGCTTCGCCAAGCGTGACGCCCGCCGAAGCCACCATCCACGGCGCGTTGTACACATAGTTTCCCGGCGCGTTGCCGATCTGCGATTGCGGATATCCGGCAAGCGACGCGTAGAGCGCCTCCTGCGCCGCGTCGTAGCCGAGAAAGCGGGCACGCGTGAGCGCCAGATCGGCATCGACATGAATCCAGGACGCCAGGCGGTAATCGTTGGTGAATTCGATCCCGGTGCGCACGCTCGGCCGCCCCGGCGTCGTGGTGCCGGTATCGCCATCGAAGAATAATTCGGAGTCCTGGTGCAGGTAGAACAGGCTCACCGAGCTATCGAGGCCGGGAACGATCTTGGTGCGGACGCCGACCTCGGCGCCGCGCGACCGCACCAGCAAGGGCGACGGGGATTCCGGCGTCGATGCGTCGCCGGGCACTTCGGAAATTGTCGTAGAGCGGGCGTCGTTGCTGTGATAGCCCATGCCGGCGCCGACGAAGAATTCCGTCTTGGCGAAGGGGCCGAACACCATTCGAAATTTGGGACTGCCGATGGTGGCAGAGGTGCTTCCCGAATTCGCCGTTTGCAGCATCGAATTCACCGAAGCCGCATAGTAATCGCCGCGCCAGCCGGTCGTAGTGCGGAACCAATCGGTCCAATGCACCGTATGCTCGGCATAGATGCCGGCATTTACCTCGTTGACGTGGTCGGCCAGCGTGGCCGACAGAAATTGCCGCTGCACCGTGTTGTTCAGCGCGAGGTTGATGTCGTCGTAACGCGACTGAATGCCAAACACGGTTTCCGTCGGCCGGCCGAACAGCGTACCGTTTATGGTTCGCGAAGCGCCGGCGCCGCCATAAACGCGATCGTCGTGCTGCAGAAATTGATCGCCATTGGTCGGATCGGTGAGGAACCAAGTGAAATCGTTGTAGAGATCCAAATTGTATTTGACGAGGTAGGCGTTGGCCTTCCACGCGCCATCATTCTCGGTTTGCGCCATCCGCGCCGAAAGCGAATACCGGCTGGTGTTGCCGCCGTCGGATGGATCGATTTCGCCGTAGCGGCCGATCAGGCCTGTTTCGATTGCGCGCGCGGGCACTTGTTCCGTCGTCGTCCAGGTATTGGAATAGCCCATCGCCGAAGCCGAGAAGCCGTCGGTCGCCGTGCCTTGGCTGTAGCGCAGGAGGCCGCTGAATTTGTTCATGTGGTCCGGCGTATCCCAGGGGCCATTGTAGAAGTTCACTTCGCCGGCATAGAGCAGCGACCCGCCGCCGAGCTTGCTCGAACCCATGCCGAAATAGCGCTGGTAACCGAAGCTGCCCGCCGTCGCTTCGGCGATTTTCTTGTCGGTCGTGTCCTTGAGATTGATGAACAGCGAGCCGGCGGTGGCGAAGTCGCCGACATCGGCGAAGTAAGGGCCCTTGCGCACATCGAGGCTGTTGACGGTTTCCGGCATCAGCCAGTTGAGATCGGCATAGCCCTGCCCGTGCGCATGCGTCGGCAGGTTGATCGGCATGTCGTCGACGAAGACCGCCAAGTCGGTGCCGTGATCCAGATTATAGCCGCGCAGGTAATACTGATTGGCTTTGCCGCCGTCGGCATGTGCGACGACGGCGAGGCCGGGCGTGGCTTCGAGGATCTCGCCCGGACGCGTCACCGCTCGCTCGTTGAGGTCCCGCCCGGAGATCGTCATCTGGCTCGCCATGGTCGGCGGTACAACCGGTCCGCTGCCGGCATCCGGCACGACGCCGCTGGCCGGTGGGGCCCCGACCTGCGCTGTCGCTATGGCTGCCGGCGTTCGTACCGGTTTCGCAGCGCGAGGCTTGGGATGCTTGGTGGCGGAGACTTGGATGGCGGGAAGCACCGTGCCGCGTGCCGGCGGCGGCGATTGCGACGGTGACGACGACGCGGACTGCGGTGGCGGTTGCGCCGAGGCCGCTCCATAGAGGAACGAAAATAGAATTCCCGCCGTCGCCAACGGACGCGACGCCATTCACTCCCCCAAACGCTAAATATGGCGACGGCGCGAAGCGCCCACTCCGCCGCGCCCGGCAGCGACCGTCCGCACCATGCGACGCCAGTATGATGAAGTCAATTAAAGTGCATACTGCGGCACAGGCATCGTGAGGCGCCCGGCGACCCGCAACCTCCGCGCTGGTTTTGCTAAGCTGTGCCGCCATTCAGGAGACAGCGATGCAGCGCCTGACCATCACCATCGACGACGAGCTCGACGCTGAGCTTGACCGCTATATGCGCGCCCGCGGCTACGACAACCGTTCCGAGGCCTTGCGCGATCTCGCCCGCGCCGGACTGCAGCAGGCCGCCGTCGAGGTCGGCGGGCCGCGGCCCTGCGTCGCCGCCCTGATCTATGTCTACGACCACGAGGCGCGCGATCTGCCCAAGCGCCTCACCCACGATTTCCACGAGCGCCACGATCTCGCGCAGGCGACGCTGCATATGCATCTCGACCACGAGAACTGCATGGAGGTCACCGTGCTGAAGGGCCGCGGCACTGACGTGCAGGAATTCGCCAATCGCATCATCACCGAGCGCGGCGTGCGTCACGGCCATGTCGTTTATCTGCCGGCCGACGGCGCGCACGACCACAGCCACGGTCACAGCCATAATCACGGCCATAGTCACGGCCATGGTCACACGCACAGTCACGCCGCACCTGCCCGCCGCCGCCCGGCTGCAAAAGCTTCGCGATCGTGAGGATCTGAATTTGGTAACCTTCGAGCGGCACTTAACTTGCGAAAAGTGCGGCCAAGAGTTCGGCTGCTCGCGCGACAGCATTGGCGAATGCTGGTGCAATTCCGAGGCCTATCGTCTTCCGCTCCCCGCGGAAGCCGAAGCGGGCCGCGCCAAGGACTGCCTCTGTCCGGCCTGTCTGCGCGAAGCCGCTGCGAGAGCGACACCCGACGCGGCAGAGTGAGCATCGGCGGCCGCAAACCCTCGGCCGGCCGCGGCGGCACCTTCCGTTAATCATCGGAAGCTCTTGATTTCGCGCGCATTAACGGCCCGCCACAATCTTCATCGAATAGCGACGCTCGCCATGCTAAAGGGCCGCCGCAACGAGTGATGACGATGTCGAGCGCGCTACCAAGTTCACGACAGACTGGACCGGACCCGCGGGCGGAAGCGCTTGTCGCCGCCTATACGCGCGGCGCCGGCAATCCGTATCTGCGGATCGAGCCGCCGGTACTGCAGCCGGCCGAGCCGTTTCTCGATCTCGGCGGCGAGGACATCCGCCGCCGCATGTTTCTCACCACCGATCCGGACGGCCGCGAATTGTGCCTGCGGCCGGACCTGACGATCCCGGTCTCTTGCGCCTATCTGGCGTCGCCGGACGCCGGCAAGCCCGCGGGCTTCTGCTATCTCGGCCCGGTGTTTCGCCATCGCGAGGGCGCGGCGGCCGAATTCCTGCAGGTCGGCATCGAAAGTTTCGGCCGGCCGGACATGGCGGCGGCCGACGCCGAAATGCTCGCGCTCGCGCTGGAGGCGACCAAGCAATACGGCGTCGGCAAGCCGGAAATCCGCATGGGCGACGTCGCCTTGTTCGGCGCATTCATCGATGCGCTCGATCTCGCGCCGGTGTGGCGGCGGCGGCTGAAAAAGGATTTCAACCGCAAAGCCTCGTTGGCGCACGATCTCGATCAATTGACGCTGGCGCCCGCCAACGGCTCGAAGGAATATCAGGGTGTACTTGCAGCCCTCGCGGGCTCAGACCCCAAGGCCGCGCATCACCTTGTCACCGATCTCCTCTCGATCGCCGGCATCGCCACCGTCGGCGGCCGTTCGGTCGCCGAAATCGCCGATCGCTTTCTCGAGCAATCGGCGGTCAACGCACCGACGCGGCTGCCGCGCGAGACCCGCGCGCTGATCGAACGCTTTCTGTCGCTCAAGGGCGACCCCGACGAGGCGGCGAGCGAACTGCGCGCGCTCGCGGCCGACGCCAAGATCGCACTCGACGGGGGGCTCGAATCTGCGCTTGATTTGTTCGAGACCCGCACCGGCTTTCTTGTCACGCGCGGCATCGACGTCCGCGCCATCAAATTCTCGACCGCGTTCGGCCGCCGCATCGACTACTACACCGGCTTTGTCTTCGAACTGCACGAGTCCAACATGAATCCGGCGCGCGGCCAAAGCCCCAATCAAGGCGCGCTGGTCGCCGGCGGCCGTTATGACGGCTTGTTGGCGCGGCTTGGCGCACGCGAGCAGATTCCCGCCGTCGGTTTTGCCGCCGCGGTCGAGAACCTCATTGCTTGCGGGGGCCGGTCATGAGCGCGCCCCAAAATGCGCCACTCATCTTGGCGGTGCCGTCGAAGGGCCGCCTGCAGGAAAATGCCGAGAAATTCTTTGCGCGCGCTGGCCTCGAACTGGTCAAGCCGCGCGGCGCCCGTGAATATCGCGGCGCGATTAAGAATTTCGACGGCATCGAGGTCGCCTATCTCTCGGCCGCCGAAATCACCACGCAGCTCGCGCAAGGCGCGGTCCATCTCGGCATTACCGGCGAGGATCTCATCCGCGAGATGATCCCGCAATCGGGTCAGCGCATCGTGTTCATCACCGGCATGGGCTTTGGTTACGCCAATGTCGTCGTCGCCGTGCCGCAGGCCTGGATCGACGTGCGCAGCATGGCCGATCTCGACGATGTCGCGACGGCGTTCCGGCACCGCAACAATCGCAAGATGCGGCTCGCCACCAAATACGCCACTCTAACGCGCGATTTCTTCGCCGAGCACGGCATCGTCGACTACCGCATCGTCGAAAGCTCCGGCGCCACCGAGGGCGCGCCGGCGGCCGGCACCGCGGAAATGATCGTCGACATCACCACGACCGGCGCGACGCTTGCCGCCAATGGTCTCAAAGTGGTCGACGACGGCACGATCCTGCGCTCACAGGCCAATCTCGTCGCCGCGCGCGCCGCGGCCTGGGATCAAGGCAAGCGCGAAGCCGTGCGGCTTCTTCTCGACCGCATTGCCGCGCAAAAGCGCGCCGACGCTTACAGCGAAGTTCGCACGCGCTTCGCCGGCATGAACGAGACGCTGCTCGCGGCCGCGCGGGAGAAATTCGGCGTCGTTTCGCCGTTTGGCGGGCCGACATCCTCGGGCATGCTCACGCTGCACTGCCCGCCCGACAACGTGCATGCGCTCGCGAGCTTCCTGCGCGAGAAAGGCGCCGAGGCGGTGTCGGTCGCGCCGCTCGACTATGTCTATGCGCGCGACAATCCGCTTTACGCGAAGCTCGCCGGGGAGCTCGATAAGCGCGGCTGATGAGGCTGGCTTTTGCGCTTGAACATGATCTTTTCGGAAAACCGGTTTCCACTTTTCCGGATCATGTTCTAGGTGTTTAGTCCCGAGTTTTGATGGTGCATTCTTATCGCACGATTCGAAGGATGCGCTATGGGACAAGTTTTACACGGCTGCGCCACTACGACGGAGGCAATCCGTCGAGCAATACAAAATAGTCAAGAGAGCCTGAGAGCGCTCGCCAGGCGCCACGGGATCAACCCGAAGACTGTCGCGAAGTGGAAGTTGCGCGAGACCGTCGCCGATCGCCCGACAGGCCCCAAGGAAGTCAAATCGACTGTGCTTTCCATAGAGGAGGAGGCGATTATCGTCGCTTTCCGGCGGCATACGCTGCTGCCGCTCGACGACTGCCTCTATGCGCTGCAGCCGACCATCCCGCATCTGACGCGGTCATCCCTACATCGCTGCTTCCAGCGCCACGGCATCAGCCGATTGCCGGAGGTCGAAGGTAGCAAGCCTTCGAAGAAAAAGTTCAAAGCTTATCCGATCGGCTATTTCCATATCGACATCGCCGAGCTCCAGACTGCTGAAGGCAGGCTCTACCTCTATGTCGCTATCGACCGCACCAGCAAGTTCGCCTTCGTGCAACTGGTCAAGAAGACGGGAAGGACCTCAGCCTCAGCCTTCCTCGAGGCTCTAATCGCGGTCGTCCCCTACAAGATCCACACGGTTCTCACCGACAATGGAATCCAGTTCACTTTCCCACCGCGCTACGCAGATGGCCCGACGGCAAGATACGTGAGACATATGTTCGATCAACTCTGCCAAGAGAATGGCATCGAACATCGGCTGACCAAGATCAAGCATCCCTGGACCAATGGCCAGGTCGAGCGCATGAACCGCACGATCAAGGAAGCGACCGTCAAACGCTACCATTACGATCGACACGATCAGCTCGAAGCTCACCTTGCCGACTTCATCAACGCCTACAACTACGCTCGGCGGCTGAAGACCCTGAAGGGCCTCACACCTTACGAATACATCTGCAAATGCTGGACTTCCCAGCCAGAACGATTCAAACTCAATCCGCTCCAGCAAATGCCGGGACTAAACACCTAGGGCGTGATTGCGGCGAATTGCACCACCTTGGCCCATTTGTCGCTGTCTTGCGTGATCAGCTTGCCGAACCCTTCGGGCGTATCCGACATCGCCGCATTGGCGACATCGGCGAGTTGCGCCGTGAATGCCGGATCGGCCACGATCGCATTCACCGCGGCATTGAGCTTGGCCACGACCGGCGCCGGACAATTGCGCGGCGCGGTGATGCCGTTCCAGGAATAAGCCTCGTAACCCGGCACGAAATCGCCGATCAACCGCACATCCGGCAGCGCCGCCGTGCGCATGCTCACGGCCAGCGGCTTAAGCTTGCCGGCACGAATGAGCGCGATCGACGACGTCAGATTGTCGAACATGACTTGAATCTGTCCGCCGATCAGATCGGCGATGGCCGGCGGCGAGCCGCGATAGGGCACATGGGTGAATTTCGTCCCGGTCATCATCTGGAACAGTTCGCCCGCGACATGCGTCGAGCCGCCGGTGCCGGCCGTTCCCATATTGATCACGCCGGGATTGGCCTTGGCATAGGCGATGAAATCGGGGACGGTTTGCGCGGCAAACGATGGGCTCACCTCGAGAACCATCGGGCTCCTGCTGAAAATGGCGACCGGCGCCATGTCGTGGGCGAAATTGAAGTCGAGCTCGGGATAGAGCGATACGTTGATCGCGTTCGCCATGCCGGCAAGCAGGAGCGTGTAGCCGTCGGGCGGCGCATGCACGACCTCGTCGGCGCCGACATTGCCGCCGGCCCCGGGCCGGTTCTCGACGACAAAAGGCTGGCCGAGCCGCTCCGACAGCTTCTGTCCGATCATCCGTCCTAAAATGTCGCTCACGCCGCCCGGCGCGTAGCCGACGACCAGACGCACCGGCCGCGACGGATAGTCGTCAGCGATCGCGAGCCCCGGCAGCGTGGGCGCAATTGCCGCTCCGGCGGCAAGTTGCAGGAATTGACGGCGCACAAGCATCATGATGCACTCCACATTGGTTTCCCCGCCAATGCAATTCGCATACCGCACACCGGTCAAATCAATGCCGCATTTCCGCATAGCCGCTATCGCGTTCGTCGCATTCGGCCTCGCCCACAGCTTCGAACCTGTACGCGCGGAGGCGCAAACATTTCCGTCCGGCAAGATCACCCTGATCGTAGCCTTCGCGCCAGGCGGGATTGCCGACACGCTCGCCCGCCTCATCGGCCAGGGCTTGGGCGAGCGCTTACACCAGAGCGTCGTGGTCGAGAACCGCGGCGGCGCCGGCGGCAACATCGCCGCATCCTATGTTGCACGCTCCACGCCGGATGGCACGACGCTCCTTGCCACGACCACTGCGCTCGCCATCAATGAAACGCTGTTTGCCAATAAGGATTATTCGGCCGCCGACTTCAAGACAATCGCGATTGCGGCATCGAGCCCGGAAGCCCTGGTCACGGGCCCGGGCAATCCGGCCGGCAGTCTCACCGACCTGATTAAAGCGGCGGACGGCAAGACCATCAATTTCGCCGTGCCCGGCGTCGGCACCGGCTCGCATATCGAGGCGGAATATTTCTTCAAGTTCCTGGCCAAAGTGCCGGCGCAACAGATCCCGTTCCAGGGCGGCGCGCCCGCCATCAATGCCACCATCGGCAACCAGGTCGATCTGATGGCAAGCACGCTGGGCGGCGGCGCCGCGGCCCAGATCAACGGCGGTAAACTGAAGGGTCTTGCCATCGCCGCCGACAAGCGCGCGGCGGTGACGCCGAATATTCCGACCTATGCCGAACTCGGTTTTCCGGGCTTCACCGCGGCGTCGTGGGTCGGCTTCTTCGCGCCGGCGAAGACCGATCCGAAAATCCTCACCGCGCTCAACGCGACCATCAATGAGATCGTGAAGACGCCCGAAGTCCAAAAGAAGCTGACCGACATGGGGTTCGATCCCATCACCGGCACACAAGAGCAAGCCGAAGCCATGTTCACAGCGGAAGTGAAAAAATGGGGCGACATGGTCAAGGCGCTGGGCCTGACGATCAAATAAAGCGGCCAGAGCTGGGTGCTACCAGTCGTCGGTGGGAATGCTTGTGGGCGGCGGCGCCGTCGCCTCACCCGCGCCGACGGAAGACGACAAAATGCGAGAGCGTGAAGTTGACGACGAAGCTCGCCAGGATGGCGAGCGCCTTGGCCAGCCAGACCGACAGCAGAAACACCTGCGCCGCCACGACCAAGGTCGCGGTATTGGCGATCAAGCCGACGATGCCGGACACGAAAAAAGTGATGTAATCGCGCCAGCGCAATTTACGCCCGGATTCGGCGGCGAAGGTGATCAAGGAATTCAGCACATAGGAGCCGCTCACGGCGACGATCCAGGACGTGATATTGGCGGCGACCAACAGAACTGTTTCCGGCGCGCCGCAGCGGCAGATAGCGGCGAGCGAGGCGAAGGCGGCTAGCGCCGGCGGCGTATGCATGTAGGCCGCACGCGCTCCGAGAAAGCCGACATAATCGACCGCGGTGTTGAGCACGCCGATGAGCGCGAAGACGAATGCCTTCTGTGACAACGCCCGGCTGCGCGGGGCGTCTCGTTTGCCGGACGAATCGGGGGGTGATGCCTGCGCCATTTCGATCGGACGCATAGCACGTCCGGCGCGGCGCAACGCTAGGGCGCGGATCAAAAATTACCGGATTTGCACGCCGATTGGCGGGTTGCAGGCCCCGCCGGCCGGGTTTACTTCGTTGGCAAATGGCGTGACCTGCGGCGACCCGCGCGCGACAGATCGGGCCGATTGCGCTATAGACTGCCTTCCAAAGGGACGCGCTGATGAGTGCCGCAAATACCAGAATAGCGCCGTCAGGCGCGGCGCTTGGCCTATCGATCGTAGTGCCGCTCTACAACGAAGCGGCCTCGCTCGAGCGCCTGCACGCGCGGCTCGTCGAGGTGGCGCTGAGGCTTAAGACGCAGCGGTCGCTTGCCTGCGAACTGGTTTATGTCGACGACGGCAGCCGCGACGGCACGCTGGCCATCGCCCGTGATCTGCGTCCGACCGGAATCGACATTCAGGTAGTGTCGCTGTCGCGCAATTTCGGCAAAGAGGCGGCGCTTCTTGCCGGGCTCGAACACGCGCGCCGCGGCGCCGTGCTTTTCATCGACGGCGACGGCCAGCATCCGCCCGACATGATCGAAACGCTGGTCGGGCATTGGCTCGATGAGGATTGCGACGTCGTCTACACCGCGAAAGCGAGCCGCCCCGGCGAGTCGTTTCTGCGTCGCCTGTCGGTGAAGGGCTTTTATACGCTGATCAATTGGGGGGCGAAGCCGAAAATCCCGGAAGACGCCGGCGACTTCCGTTTGTTGTCGCCGCGCGCGGCAAATGCGCTGCGGCAATTGCCGGAACGCAACCGTTTCTTCAAAGGCCTGTCGAGCTGGATCGGCTTTCGCCAGATGCGAATCGACTATGAGCCGGCGCCGCGCACCGACGGCAAGAGCACGTGGAATCTGCGGCGCCTGATCGGGCTCTCGATCGACGGCGTGACCGGTTTCTCGGTGGCGCCGCTTCGGCTCGCCACCGTGCTCGGCATGGTGCTCGCGGCGATCGCCTTCATGTATGGCCTCGAAATCATCTACGAGACCTTGGTCTATGGCACCAAAGTCCCGGGCTACCCGTCATTGTTCGTCGGCGTCATGGTGCTCGGCGGCGTGCAGCTCATCATGATCGGCGTGGTCGGCGAATATATCGGCAAGATTCTCGAAGAGATCAAAGGCCGGCCGGTCTATTTCGTCGCTGAGCACGATGTGAAGCTCGCCGAGGATGCGGAGCAGCCTGCCGCGCAATCTCCCGAGCCGGGCGCACGCGCCGCCGCCGAATGAGCGAAGTTCAACGGCGCATCTGGCTCGTCGCCGACGATTACGGCATCTCGCCCGCAGTGAGCGTGGCGATCCGCGATCTCATCGCCCGCGGCCGGCTCAGTGCCACCTCGGTCATGACGTCGACGCCGAGCTTTTCGCAAGACGAGGCCACTGCCCTCCTCGACGTCGCCGGTTCGCGCGCCGCGATCGGGTTGCATGTGACGTTGACGGGGCCGTTCAAACCCCTGACCCCGGATTTCAGGCCGCTGCGCGACGGCGCATTTCCGCCGCTCGCCGCGATGGCTTGCCGCGCGCTTGTCCATCTGCAGAACTCCGCTCTAATCGAAGCCGAGATTCTGAGCCAGTTCGCCATATTCCGCGCCGCCTTCGGCCGGGCGCCCAGCTATGTCGACGGCCACCAGCATATCCACGTCTTTCCGCAAATACGCGAAGCGCTGCTGCGCGCCATCAAGAAATCGGCGCCGGACGCCTGGGTGCGCCAATGCGGCCGCGCCGCAGCCGCGCCGAAAAGCCTTTCCGATCGCAAAGGATATATTCTCGACGCGCTGAGCTTGAGCTTTCGCCGGATGGCCGAACGGCAGGGCGTGCGCACCAATCCGGCCTTCGCCGGCACCTATTCGTTCAAACCCGGCGCGGCGTTCGAGAATCTATTTCCGGGATTTCTCGACGGGTTACCGGATGGCGGCCTCATCATGTGCCATCCGGGCAAGGTCGACGACGAGTTGCGCCGACTCGATCCGCTGACGACGCTGCGCGAATGCGAATACGCGTATTTTCTCAGCCAGAGTTTTCCACGGCTGCTCGCCGAGCGCGGATTTACGCTCGCGTCGCTCGCTTAGCCCGGGTTGAGCGTCAGCCGTTTCTCAGATCACCACCACTTTGGTGCCGACCGGCACGCGATTGTAGAGGTCCTCCACATCCTCGTTGCGCATACGGATGCAGCCCGACGACACGTTGGTGCCGATCGTCCAAGGCTCGTTGGAGCCGTGGATGCGGTAGAGCGTCGAGCCGAGATACATCGCGCGCGCACCGAGTGGATTGTCGATGCCGCCGGGCATGTAGCGCGGCAGATCGGGCCGGCGCTGCAGCATGTCGGCCGGCGGCCGCCAATCCGGCCATTCCTTCTTGGCAGTGATCGTCTTCACGCCGGCCCAAGTGAAGCCGGGGCGGCCGACGCCGATGCCGTAGCGCATCGCCTTGCCGCCGTCCTCGACCAGATAGAGAAATTTGTTCGGCGTATCGATGACGATGGTGCCGGTCGAACTCGTCGCCGTGATAATCGACGGTCTGGCGATCGTATTTCGGGTCGATCTGATAGTTTGCCATATCGCCCTGGCCCGACGGCGCGAAGCCTTGCTGCGGCTGCGCCTGATAGTCCGGCGTTGCCGGCTGATAGCTCGTCGGCTGAGTCCAGGAATGGCCGAACAGGGCCGCAAACAGGCCACCGCCGTTCGATGGCGGTGGCGGTGGCAGGGCGTAGCTCGTCTGTGCCGGCGCGGGCGCCAGGTTTTGCTGCGACGGCGCCACAGAGCGTTGCGGCACGGTCCCCGTATAGGCCGGAGCCTGCGCCGAGGACAGCAGACCCCGCGGCTGCGGGACATAGACTCTCACAGGCTGGGCGTTCATCGGTTGATTTGGCGCGGCCTGTGGCACCTGCTGTTGCCCAGCATAAGTGGGCTGGCTTGGCGCATAAGGCGAGAAAATGTTCTGGATGGAATCGGCATAGGCCGACCCTGACAATGCGCTCAGGGCGAGCGCCGACATGCAGATACGCCGCATTGCTTGACCCGTTACTCAGTTACACATCGAGCGGATCGCACGCCGAAGTGATTTCGGCATCACGGCGTCGCGCGCGCTCACGGGAACAAGTACAGGCCGAAAACTCGACTGTTTGGTAAACAAATTGCGGCGGCGATTTATTCGCACATTGTTCATCAAGTTACAGTTGATTTTCAGTGAATGCCGCCGCTGTTTGGTTAATCAATCGTTGTCGTCACGGCGGCCGGTGCGCCGGTTCGTCGCGCGAGCGCGTGAACGCGGTATTAAGGCGGCGAATTCTAAGCTTGGACGAAATGGTTATGTGAAGTCGGTAGGGTCATGGCCGCGCCGCGCAAAGTCTTTCGCATCGAAGAGACGCCTGCCGCACGCATTGCCGCCGCCGGCGCGCCCCCGTCCAAGCGCCACGACGAGACCACGCAGGCAGAAATCTTGCAGGAGCTCGCCGCGTTGCGCTCGGCCTTCGCCGCGCCTTTGGCGCCGTCAGCGAAGATTTCAGGCGCCGCGACCGGGCGGCTGACCAGCGAGCTCAATCTCATCGCCGGCCGGCTCGCCGGCAGCCCGGCCGATAACGGCGACGAAACCAAAACCGCGGCGGTGCCGCTCACGCGCGTCGCCAACGAGCTTCTTGCGGTGACCGCCGGCACCGAGCAGGCGACGCAAAAGATTCTTGCCGCCGCCGAGGAAATCGATCAGCTCGCCAACAATCTTTCGGCCGCGCTGAAAGGCAAGATCGAACAGGACCTAGCGCAGGACATCCAGGACCTTGTCGTGAGCATCTTCGAAGCCTGCAATTTCCAGGATCTGATCGGCCAGCGCGTCAGCAAAGTGATGACGACGCTGAAATTCATCGAAGATCACATCACCCGCGTGCTCGACGAGATCAAAAACATGTCGGCGCGCCCGGCGGGCGAAGCCGAACAATATCTGCACGGGCCGCGGCTCGATGAAGACAGCGGCCACGCCTCGCAGACCGACATCGACGCGATTTTCGATACTTAGGAATTACTGCGGCTGCGGCCGCGGCGGCGGCGGTGCGACGGGAGCCCGCGCCGGCTTTCCCCCAGCGCGCGCCACGCCTTCCGGCGCGCAGCGAACATAGACGCCGGTGCCGTAACGGCCGGCCACTTCCGGATCCATCCAGCGCAGCACCATGGTACGGCCGTCGAACGAGACGATCTCGCGATCCTGCGGGCCGCCGGCATCGCCGGGCGGACCGATATAGTTCTTGCCGTTGGCCGAGCCCTTGAGCTGCAACTCCTGTAACTGCGCGCTGTCGGCGAGATACATCATCACGCCGCCGTTCGGGCCGCGGGTGATCTCGACCGGCTGGCCGCATTGGCCGCGCGCGGCGGCTGCCGTCCGCGCCAGATCCTCGTCCTTGTGGAAAGCGCCATAGCCCCAGCGGCCGACAACTTCTTCCGGCCGATATTGCGAGGCGATCGCCGGCTGCGTCATCGGCGGCGCCGCCTGCTTCCGGGGGAGGCCCCTGATTGGTCGTGCAGGCGGAGAGCGCAAGCGCAGACAGCGCCGCGACACAAAAAGCCAAACGCACGGACAACGCGCTCATGAAGGGTCTCCCCCAAAACCGGCCCCGACCGGGCAAAACCGAGATACGGCGTGCAGATCTGAAACGGGCCACGCCCTAACCCAATTCCGCGCGAAATCTAGCCCGTCGATCTTTAGACTTTGTTTCAAATCCTACCACCCCGGCTGGAAGAGTCCGCAAAGATTACGGCCCGGTTTTGGCGGCCGCGCCGCCAGGTGCGCCCCGATGCCGGCGGCCGGAACCGTTCCGCCCTGCGTGCGATGTAGCCTTCGCGGCAGCCGCCGCCTTGGGCCGCGGATCGACCAGCGGCGCCGACTTGTGGATGCTCAGCACCCGCATCGCCTCCGGATCGCCGAAGAAATCGCTGTCGGCGCGCAGCCCCGCGGCATGGATGCCGGCAATGGCGCAGATGTCGTCCATCTCATTGGCGTCGCCGGTGACGCCGATCGCGGCGATCACTTCGCCGTCCTTGGCGCGGATGAGTTGTCCGCCGCCTTCCAGGAATAGCGGATAGTCGGCGAGGTTCTCGATTCCCTGCATGAACAGCGGCTTTTCATTGGCCTTGTGCAGCACGAGCTTCGACGGCCGCCCCAGCGCCAGCGACGCATAGGCTTTGCCGTAGCAGACCTCGAAGCGCAGCATCGAAGCATTGTCCTGCTTCTGGAACGCCTTCACCCGGCCGCCGGCATCGAGAACGATGGCGCTCATCGGACGGCACTTGTGTTTCTTGGCCGCCGCAAAGGTCGCCGCAATGATGGTGTTGGCCTCGTCCAGTCTGAGCCCACGCATTTCCAATAATTCCCTGTTCATTTCGGCCGCATTCCGGCCCCAGAAAGAAGAATAGCAGCATTAATTGCAGGAGTGCGAACAGCCTCGCACCGCCGGCGGAGCGGGAGCAGCGCCTTGACTCCGCACACCTGACGTCTTATTTCCGCAGCGCTTGACTGGCACTCCAGGTTAATGAGTGCTAAGTCACTGCAAAACAATCGCTTTTTTCCAACGCCAAAGCCGCCAACGCAATGTCGGAAGCGGCAAAGAGGGTCATCATGGCGAAACTGAAGTTCCGGCCGCTCCACGACCGCGTGGTGGTCAAGCGCATCGATGCCGAGGAGAAGTCCAAGGGCGGCATCATCATTCCCGATACCGCCAAAGAGAAGCCGCAAGAGGGCGAAGTGGTCGCGGTGGGCCCCGGCGGCCGCGACGAGAGCGGCAAGCTGATCGCGATCGACGTCAAGGCTGGCGACCGCGTGCTGTTCGGCAAGTGGTCGGGCACCGAAGTGAAGCTCGACGGTGACGAACTCCTGATCATGAAGGAGTCCGACATCATGGGCGTGATCGCCTAAGGCTTAGTCCCGTCACCCTGAGGTGGCCGCGCGCAGCGCGGCCCTCGCTTCGCTCGCACCTCAGGATGACGGTCCAAAAGAGACAACCCCAGGAGAGAACTAAAATGTCTGCGAAAGACGTAAAATTTTCCACCGACGCTCGCGACCGCATGCTGCGCGGCGTCGAGACGCTGGCCAATGCGGTGAAAGTGACGCTCGGTCCGAAAGGCCGTAACGTCGTCATCGAAAAGTCGTTCGGCGCTCCGCGCATCACCAAGGACGGCGTCACCGTCGCCAAGGAGATCGAGCTCGAAGACAAGTTCGAGAATATGGGCGCGCAGATGGTCCGCGAGGTCGCCTCGAAGACCAACGACGTCGCCGGTGACGGCACGACGACCGCGACCGTGCTTGCGGCTGCGATCGTGCGCGAAGGCGCCAAGGCGGTTGCCGCCGGCATGAACCCGATGGACCTCAAGCGCGGCATCGACCTCGCGGTCGCCGCCGTTGTCGAGGACATCAAGAAGCGCGCGAAGAAAGTCAGTTCGTCGTCCGAGGTCGCCCAGGTCGGCACCATTTCGTCGAACGGCGATTCGACCGTCGGCAAGATGATCGCCAACGCGATGCAGAAGGTCGGCAACGAAGGCGTCATCACGGTCGAGGAAGCCAAGGCGCTCGACACCGACGTCGAGATCGTCGAGGGCATGCAGTTCGACCGCGGCTATCTCTCGCCCTATTTCATCACCAATGCCGAGAAGATGATCGCCGAGCTCGAGGACGTCTATGTTCTCCTGCACGAGAAGAAGCTGTCGCAGCTGCAGGCCATGCTGCCGGTGCTTGAAGCCGTGGTGCAGTCGGGCAAGCCGCTCCTCATCATCGCCGAAGACATCGAGGGCGAGGCGCTTGCCACGCTCGTCGTCAATAAGCTGCGCGGCGGGCTCAAGGTCGCGGCCGTGAAGGCGCCGGGCTTCGGCGATCGCCGCAAGGCGATGCTGGAAGACATCGCCATCCTCACCGGCGGCCAGCTCATTGCCGAAGACCTCGGCATCAAGCTCGAAAGCGTGACGCCGGCGATGCTCGGCCGCGCCAAGAAGATCGTGATCGAGAAGGAAAAGACGACGATCGTCGACGGCGCCGGCAAGAAGAAGGACATCGAGGCCCGCGTCAATCAGATCAAGGCGCAGATCGAGGAGACCACCTCCGACTACGACCGCGAAAAGCTGCAAGAGCGGCTGGCCAAGCTCGCCGGCGGGGTCGCGGTGATCCGCGTCGGCGGCGCGACTGAAGTCGAGGTCAAGGAGAAGAAGGATCGCGTCGAGGACGCGCTCAACGCCACCCGCGCCGCGGTCGAGGAAGGCATCGTACCGGGCGGCGGCGTCGCTCTCCTTCGCGCCAAGAAGGCGGTCGGCAAGCTGACCAACTCGAACCCGGACGTTCAGACCGGCATCAACATCGTGCTCAAGGCCATCGAGGCGCCGATCCGCCAGATCGCCGAGAATTCTGGTGTCGAAGGCTCGATCGTCGTCAACAAGATCCTCGAGAACAAGTCGGAGACCTATGGCTTCGACGCGCAGAACGAGGAATATGTCGACATGCTCGACAAGGGCATCGTCGATCCGGCGAAGGTCGTGCGCGCGGCGCTGCAAGACGCAGCCTCGGTCGCCGGCCTCCTGGTCACGACCGAAGCCATGGTCGCCGAACTGCCGAAGGAGCAGCCGGCAATGCCGGCAATGCCGGGCGGCGGCGGCATGGGCGGCTTCTAAGCCGTACCGGATCGACTGCAAAAGCGTTTCGACGCGGTAAGTAAAGTGGAGGGCGCGGTTTAAACCGCGCCCTTTTTATTTACTGATAGGCGACAGCCGAAGGGTGGAAGCTTCTACTTCCGCAATCCCTCGAGCACGATTGAAAATCTCGTCCGCAGGCTGCGGATGCCTCGTCCGACTTCCGGCTTCGCGCCGTGAATCCAGCTGCGAATTTCTGCGAGATAAACATTGTAGATCAGGTTGCCCGCGACCGCCGCGCTGCCCGTGAATTTCAGCTCGCCTCGCGCCTTGCCCTGTTCGACGATCTCGCGGAACCAGGTTTCGATCCGCTTCATGCGGGCGCGGTAGCGCGCGCATTGCTCGCCGAAATCCTGCGAATGCGGCTCATAGAATGTCATCTCGCGAAAGGCGAAGCGACCCAAAGTGAGATTGTCGCCGAAATAGCGATACCAGGGCCGCGCCAGAGCACACAGGCGGTCGAGCGTCGGCCTGCCCTCGGGAAGACCGCGTCGCGCCGCATCGGCGACCGGGTCGAGCTCGTCGTTGAACACCAGAAACAGCAGATCGCGCTTGTCCTTGGCGTAGACGAACAAAGTGCCGATCGAGACGCCGGCGCGGCGGGCAATCTCGCGTGTCGTCGCTTCATCGTAGCTGACATCGCTGAAGACCGCTTTAGCCGCTTTCTTGATGCGCTGCTGCTTGGCGTTTTTGCCGCGTTCGCGCAGTCCCGCTTGGCGATGCGCCCCCGACGAAGCCGACGCGTCGACCAATGGCGTGGAAATCGCCGCGCCGGTCCGCTGTGAGGTCTCGATCGCCATAGGCCGTAAACCTTGTGGGCCGTAAACCTTGTGCCCGGTGCAGCGCGCGGCCCCAGTTGACAATATATCACGCAAAACCATAACGTGCTCAAAATTAAGCATGCTCAATTTGGCAAGAAACTCAGGTCGGAAACACAGGGACGGCAATCATGATTCATGCGCGCAGGCTCGCCCACGCGACGTTCGAGAGCCCGGATGTCGAGCGCCAGATCGCCTATCACACCGACATTCTCGGCCTGACCCTGGTCGAACGCGATGGCGAAGCGGCCTATCTCGCGTCGACGCTCGATCACCATTCGGTGCTGATCAAACACGGCAGCGCGGCCGCGTGCCGCCGGCTGTCGTTTCAGATCGGTCCGAACGATGATCTCGGCGAACTTGAACGGCAGCTTGCCAATCTTGGCGTCACGTCGGAGCGGCGCAGCAATCCCTTCCCGTCCGTGCGCGAGTGCCTGTCCTTCAATGATCCCAAAGGCACCGGCATCGACGTCTTCACCCAATACGAAGCGTCACGGCAGGATTTCAAGAGCACCGGCATCGTGCCCAACAAGCTCGGCCACGTCGCCTTCACGGTGACCGACGTCAAGAAGATGGTCGAGTTCTACACCAAGGCGCTCGGCTTCCGCATTTCCGATTGGATGGGCGACTTCTTCGTCTTCATGCGCTGCGGGCCGGACCATCACACCGTGAATTTCGTCCAGGCCAAGTCCGACAAGCTGCATCACATCGCCTTCGAGCTGAAGGACTGGGGGCATGTCGAAGCCGCCTGCGACCATCTTTCGCGCAACAACATTCATTTGGAATGGGGTCCGGGCCGCCACGGCATCGGCCACAACATCTTCACCTATCACCGCAACCCGGACAATCAGATCACCGAACTGTTCACCCAGCTCGACGTGATGATGGACGAGGACCTCGGCTATTTCGAGCCGCGGCCCTGGCATCGCGACAAGCCGCAGCGGCCGAAGGTCTGGACGCCCGGACCCAATGCGGCGAATGTTTGGGGAGCCCCGCCGCCACCCGGCTTTCTGGATTGAGCGCCGGCGTGTTCGCCGGTCGTTGCGCCGGCGGCGTTGCTGCACAGTGAGGCGAGTATGGCGTCAGAACCACAATCCGAATTCAAGTCGATGATCGAGCGGCTGACGTCAAAGATGCTGAACAAGCGTCTTTACGTCGTGATCTGGAAAAGCTTCGGCAAGCCGGATCTGATCCGGGCGAATCTCGAAAAGCATCTGCAATATATGATCGGCATGGAAAAGCGCGGCGCGCTGTTCGCCTCCGGCCCTTTCACGCCCGGACACGGCGCGTCGATCGGCGACGGCATGTCGGTATTTCGCGCGGTGTCGCTCGACGAAGCGAAAGTGTTCGCCAATAGCGACCCGTTCGTGCTCGCCGGCGCGCGCACTTACGACATCCGCGAGTGGACCATCATGGAAGGCAGCATCGGCATCACCGTCGGATTTTCCGAGGGCGGATACAGGATCGATTGAGATGACTTTCAAAAACATCGGCGTTATCGCGCTCGGCCGCATGGCGATGCCGATCGCGATCCTGTTGCTTAAAGGCGGCCTGCGCGTGCCGGGCTATCGGCGAAGCTCAATGGCGGATTTCGTGGCGGCCGGCGGCATCGCCAAGGCGTCGCCGGCCGACGTCGCCGCGGACTGTGACTTTGTCATTTCCTGCCTGCCCTCGCCCGAGGCGCTCGATGAGGTCGTGACTGGACCGCATGGCCTCATCCATGGCGTGCGGCCAGGCCAAATCGTGCTCGAGCTCGGCACTTATTCATTCACGGTCAAGGAACGCCAACGGCTGGCGCTTGCCGCGAAAGGCGCCATCTTCATCGACGGCGAAATCAGCGGCACGCCCGGCATGGTGGCCGAGCGAAAATCCTCCGTGTTCATCGCCGGCGATCCGAAGGCCTGCGAGATCGCGGCACAGGTGGTGAAGGCCTTTGCCGACACCTGCACCTATTTCGGGAAATTCGGCTCCGCCATCCAGGTCAAGCTCATCGCCAATCTCTTGGTGACACTCAATATCGCAGCCTCCGCCGAAGCCATGGCGCTTGCCGCAAAGACCGGCATCGACACGAGCCTGTTGATCAATGCTGTCGCCAGCGGTGCCGGCAGTTCGCGCCAATTCGTCATCCGCGCGCCGTGGATGGCCGAACGAAAATTCCTGCCGGCGCAAGGTCCGGTGGCGACGCTCGCACACTACTTCGAGCCGATCCGGTCGATGGCCGCGCAGTTGAATGTCGCCACGCCGATGCTCGATCGCGCTGTCGGGCTCTACGAAAAGGCCGTGGCCGAAGGCCGAAGCGAGCAGGATGTCTCCTGCCTGGTCGACATCATCGGCAGCCTGCCGCGGGCTGGCTAGCGCCGACGACTAGTTCGTCATCAGACGAAAGCGAAGCGGGGCGGCGCCGGTGAGCTCGATGACTTCGCCGCTCCGTCGCCAGCCGGTGACTTGACCGAGCTTGGCGAGAAGATCGGCATCGCGCGCCTGCCGGTCCGGATCGCATTGCGCGGCCGGCGCGTCGCCCGGCACGATGGTAATCGCGGCGTCGCTCACCGTCGCCTGCGCTTTCACGCTCGTGCACCACAGGTCGATCGAGGCGGTGCCATTGTCGTCGATCTCGATCATAGGGATACGCTTGGAGCCGTGCATCGGCGCCGTGTCGAGCATGAGCTCGCTGCCGAACGGGAAAGGTTCGTCGCCATGGGCCGGCCAAACGCCGACGGCGACAGTGAGCGCAACGAGGCAGACGGCATAACGGCGGTGCTGCTGGAACCGGATTGAAGGCATCGACGGACCCATAAAGGTGCGGGCAAGAGACGGATCAGGAGGCGGATCAAGAGGCAGATCATGTGGGGTCGCGGCCGGACGGCCGCCCGCAACGATCTAGAGCATTGAGGCGGAAAAGTCAGCCTCGCTCTTCCGCCGGCCTCGCATAGATCGCAGCGCGTTGACGCGGAAAATATCCGGCAGCCGGCCCGGCACCGAGTGCGAGACGGTACTCGGGTCGGAGCGGGATTCGATGGAAATGCGCGCAAGCACCGCGATTGGCCGATTTTCGGCACGTCACCATGACATCAAGAAAACGCGATTGTTCGCCACCCCTGCCCTAAACCGGCGTAATTCCACGCTAATCGCCTCTGCGCCGCGATAAGCGCGGCGGTCGGGCCCCTGCCGCGTCGGACAGGCTCATGTTAGTCCAGTGACCGTTGGGCCGCGCCGGCGGGCCCGTGCGGGCCCTCATCGGGGTCCATCACGCTCTCGGGTAACGCGCTCGTCGATCGGTCCGCGTTGCCTGGCAAACTCCTCGGAGGTTTTCCTTTGAAACGACTTTTCTCGACGCTTGCCACGATCTGGCAGCTGTCCGTTCCTTATTTCCGCTCCGAGGACCGCTGGCCGGGGCGCATCCTTCTCAGCGCAGTGATCGCGCTCGAACTCTCGGCCGTCGCCATCACTGTGATGCTCAATTATTGGTACAACGGCTTCTACACCGCGCTGCAGAACCGCGATTGGGATGCTTTCGTCCGCTACATCCTGATCTTCTGTGCGCTCGCCGCAGTCTATACGGTAGCTCAAGTCTATCAGAACTATCTCAATCTGTGGCTGCAAATTCGCTGGCGGCGCTACATGACGCAGGCCTATCTGCGCCAATGGATCAACACCGCCAACCATTACCGCATGCAGCTTCTCGGCGATGCCGCCGACAACCCGGATCAACGTATCGCCGACGATCTGCAGCAATTCGTGCAGAGTACGCTGTCGATCGGGCTCGGGCTCTTGAACTCGGTCGTGACGCTGTGTTCCTTCGTCGTCATTCTCTGGGGCCTGTCGGCGCAGGCGCCACTGCATCTGTTCGGTGTCCGCATCGCCATTCCCGGCTATCTGGTCTGGGCGGCGCTGACCTATGCCGTCATCGGCACGACGCTGACGCATCTGATCGGCCGGCCGCTCATACCGCTCAACTTTCAGCAACAGCGCTACGAGGCCGATTTCCGCTTCAATCTGGTGCGCACCCGCGAGAATTCCGAGCAGATCGCGGCGCTGCGCGGCGACGCGGCCGAACGCGAGCGCCATGTCGGACGCTTCGGGCAGATCGTCGCCAACTGGCTTGCCATCATGCGCCGCACCAAGAAGCTCACGTTCTTCACCGCAAGCTATGCGCAGGCTTCGACGATTTTTCCCTATCTGATGGCAGGTCCGGCTTATTTCGCCGGCGTTACCCAACTCGGCGACCTGATGCAGACGGGAAACACGTTTGACCGGGTGCAGAGCGCGCTGTCGTATTTCGTCTCGGCCTATCAGAATATCGCGCAATATCAGTCGGTGGTGCAGCGCTTGGTCGGCTTCGAGAAGGCGATCGTCGCGGGCCGCGACGCGGCACTGAAACAACCCGCGGTGGAGGTGCTGTCGCGCGCGGGCGGGGTCGGAATCGCCGTCGAACATCTCGATGTGCGGCTCCCCAACGGCGCGCCGTTGGTCGAAGCCAGGCACGTCGTTTTGTCGCCCGGCGAGCGGGTCTTGGTGACCGGTCCGTCGGGCGCCGGCAAATCGACGCTGTTTCGCGCCCTGGCCGGTATCTGGCCGTTTGGATCCGGCCGCGTCACGGTGCCGGAAGATGCGAAAATCCTGCTGTTGCCGCAGCGGCCCTATTTTCCGGTGGCGAGCCTCGCCGCCGCTGTCACCTATCCGGCCAAAGCCGGCGCTTTCGACGACGCGCGAATTGCTGAGGTGATTGCGGCCGTCGGCCTGCCGGAATGGAGCAATCGGCTCGATGAGGAAGCGCATTGGAACCGCATGCTGTCGCTCGGCGAACAACAGCGGCTCGCGGTCGCGCGTGCCATCCTTCAGGAGCCCGATTATTTGCTGCTCGACGAGGCCACGGCTTCGCTTGACGAGCCGGCGGAGGCGCAGCTGTACGCCCTGATGCAGGAGCGGCTCAAGGGCGCGACCATCGTTTCCATCGGCCATCGCGCCACGCTTGGCGCCTTCCATGGACGCCGCATCGATGTCGTGACGGGCGCGGCGGCCTCTCAGGTGCGCGACGCGCCGCTGGTGTCAGCGGCGGAGTAATTCGAAAAGAGCGGCCGCGCCTGCCCGCCAGTTATGGACCTATCGTGGGCCTGTCGCGGAGGGCGTGCGCGCCATCAGTTCCAGCCCTGGAGCGGCCCTCTCGCCGCCCCCGACGGGCCGGGCGCGACGACACGCGCCGCGAGCCCACAGGAAGAAGACCCCATCGCGATCGGCGATTCGGTCCGATGGACCGAGTTGCCGGAAGTGCGAACACGGGGCTGCGGGGCCGTCAACACGTGGGGAACATTCACGACACCTGAGGGGCGTTCGCTTGGGGCATCCGCGCAAACGAAAAAGCCGGTAGCGTTTCCGCTACCGGCCCTATGTCTTCGCAAAACCTCAGCCGAGACTACTTGATGCTCGAGAGGTTGGTCGCGAACGAGAGCTTCGCAGTGTAAGCCGCGCCGCACCAGTTCGAAGCAAGACCGCCCGGGTTCTGCGCTGTAATGGCTCCGCCGCCGCCGAAAGTCGCCGTCTGATCGCTGGTGAACACGTTGCATTCAGCCTTCGTCAGGTTGCTGCCGGAGTAGCGAAGGTCGAGCGTGAAGGCCTTGTAGGTGAAGCCGCCACCCGCATCCCAGTTCCAGTAGCTGGTGTACTTGACGCCGTTCGGAAAGGCGCCGCCGCAAACGGTGCCGGTCGGCTCCGTGCAGTAGAACGAGTCGCTGGTGCCCAGAGCCCAATAACCCGCGTCACCGGACACATAGCCACCCCAACCGTCGGCGAACCAGGTGCTCGGTGCGGTCAAGGTAATGGTACCGCCGTAGTATTCGCCGGGAGCGCCGGTATTGACCACTGACGGCGAGTAATAGAACTGACCGCCGAACGACAAGTTGTCGTTCACCGTGTAGGTGCCCTTGGCGTACCACTCGAAGAAGCTCGCATTGGCCTTGGCCGCATTGCCGTTCGGCAGCGACTGGTTGCCCGCAACGCCAGCGTTGCCCGGGACGCCATTGCCGGCGCACGAGATCAGCGGGTTCGCGTTAAAGCACTGGCCGCCCGGGTAGTAGTATTCCCAGAAGCCGAAATCGAGGGCGAGTTTGTCGAAGGTCGGCCGGATACCGCCGTAGATGTCGATTTCCGCCGCCGCGCGGTTCGGGAAGTCGATGCTTTCACCCGACAGGCCGACGTAGCCCTGCCAGGACGAATTGAAATTGTAGCGCGCCTCGAAGCCGGCCTGAGTCGACGGCCGATGGGCCGATTGCGTGATGCCGCGGAAGATGTAGTCGTTCATCAACGCAGCGCTGATGGCAACGTCCCACGGCGACGGCGCTGGCGGCGGTGCCGGCGGGGCCTTCGTTGCCATGTCGGCGGCCATCGCTGAGCTGGCCATTACGCCCGCCAAAACCAACGATAAAACGACTCTTTTCATAACCTAGCCCCTTCTGTTGTCCCTGCCTGTACTCGGGCGTTTCTTCAAAGCCGACTACAAAGCCAATTCCCCGCAGCGCCCCTTGCGCAGATCGAAACCTCACGAATAGTTCAATTTAACCATGAAACAGCCAAGCTTAAAACGACGGCAAATGCTGCCTTTTTATGCTTTTGCCGGAAAACGAAAGAGTTTCTTAGCCAGTGTGGCGGACAGGTTACACTTTCAAGGGGCAAAGTGCCTGCCGCTATTGAGTTTTCGGTTCCGCACGAGCCAGCAGAAATCATTGAGCGACCCGTAAAGAGCGCGCAGAGTAGCGATATCGACGCCGTTGTCTGGCGACACCGCCATACCTACGTATTTTCGACGATCCGAGACAAAGTTATCCACAGGAGGCGGACAATGCAGGCAACCGTCGATGGCCGCGTCGTCGCGCAAAGCGACGACGTCATCGAATGCAAGGGTTATCAATACTTTCCGCGCACGGCAGTGCGCATGGATTGGCTCGAAAAGGCCGACAAGACCGCCGACGATCATGCCTGTCCGCATGGCGTGCAATTCTACGACGTGATCGTCCAGGGCACGCGGCACGCGCGCGCCGCTTGGTCCTACGAGGCGCCGCGGCCGGAAATGGCGCAGGTCGGCGGCCGATTCGGCTTCTGGCAGGATGTCGACGTGAAGTAGATCCCGGCCGCGCCGGAGCACGGCCGGGTTTCTCTTGGCTGGTCACCTGCCCCGCTTAGGCGGCGGCCGCTTTCTTGCGATTGGCCTCAAGCCGCGCATCGACCAGCGCCACCTGGGCGTCGATTGCCGGATGGCTCAGGCCTTTCTGTTTGGCGATGAGCTGTACGAGCTTATCGGCGCGTTCGATATTCGGCGCGCCGTTTTGCAGGGCGCGCGCGGCGGAGGCCGGCCGCGTCAGCGATTCGGCGGCGGCCGCGTATTTCTCGAACGGCACCAGATCGGATGGCTTGGCGCCGAGTTTGACGCACAGATCGAACACGAAATTGTACACCGAGCGGGAGGTTTCGAGGTCGCTGTGCACCGCTTCTTGGGCGGTGCGCATGCCGTCCTTGGTGACACAACGGTAATTGCCGGCGAGCAGCATCGCCCATTTGGCCAGCGGGACGAAGATCGAATCGTAAATCTTGAGCTTCACCGGCAGTTCGATCTTGCCTTCGGGCGTATCGAATCGCGCGGCGTCGACGTCCTTCTCGAGGTTGCGGAAAATCGTCGTGCTCTTGTCGTCGTCGAATCGGGCGCATTTGAAATTGGTCGGCAGCGTCACCAGGAGGAAGTTCGCCTTCTCGTCCGGCGGGCGAATCGCTTGCGGATCCGGGCTGTTCAGCGTGATCGTCTTGGGATCGAAACTGTCCCACACGGTCGGGTCGGTATAAGCGGGTCTCAGCGCCTCGTAATCGAGGCCGGGAATGCGCTTGATATAGGGCAGCGGCGGCATGTTCATGATCGACATGCAAGGCACGCGAGATTTCGCGACTGCATCGAGCAATTCGCGCACGCCAGGCGAGCGATATTGCGGCTCCTGCATGCACAGGCCGACGAGATCGTAATTTTTCGGATCGACGCCGGTGGCGGGGCCGGCCGTCACCTTGCCAGGAAGCTTTCGCGACTCGAGAAGGACCGGATCCTTGCGGCCGCGAATCGGCAGGCGAACCTTAAAACCTTCGGCGTTGATCAGATCGGCTTCGGCGGGCAGGCAGACCAGGTGAATCGAGTGACCGCCGAACAAGAGCTTCGACGCGAGCAGCGAACCGTAGGACGCGCCCATCAGCAGGATGTTGTAGTTCGCCATAGCACTCCTCCTCGACTGCGAAACGGAAACGGCGGGACTGAAAAAGCGGAATGGCCGGTCGTACCGGCCTCGGATCGGCGGCGCTTTCGCCGCCGATCCTCACGTCAAACCAGTGTCGAAGCAATGCTATTGGGCCTGCGGAGCCGATGCAATGCACCCCGGCACCGCCGGGGCCAATACCGGGCCGGCAATGACCAGCGCGTACAACTCGCCCCCTAGATGGAGGCCGATTAGGTGCCGCTCGTATCGGAACTCGGCGGCGTCCATGACGGCGCGGGCGCGGGCGCCGGCGCAGGTATCGCCGGAGCGGGAGCCGGCGCGGGCTTCGGCGCAGCCTTCTTCGCCGGCTTGCTGGCCACCTTTTTCGCCGCTTTCTTAGCCGGCTTCTTGGCGGCCTTTTTCGCCGTCTTTTTCTTCGCCGCCTTCAGCAGTTTTTTCTTCTTGGCAGGAGCGGCCTTCTTTTTCTTGCCCGACTTCTTCTTCGCTTTGGACTTCTTCGCCATGATCGACCTCCCGATCGCTGCTACCGATCCAGAACCCGTGCGCCCCCACAGCGCGACCATGGGAAGACCGGTATTGTGGCACGACGCTGACCGAGATCTCGCTCAGCCTGCTGCCGTGGCCGGGTGCATTGCCGTGCGCGGCCGATGCGCCCGAAGCTGTCGCGGACATCTGCCTCCAGTCGCCCAGTCGATCAACTCGACCGTATGGACAATCGGAACCTCAGTGCCCGTTGCGATCTGAGTGATGCAACCAAGATTGCCTGCTGCGATCACATCAGGTCGCAATCTCTCGATAGTCCCGACTTTAAGATCGCGCAACCTTCTTGCGATGTCCGGCTGCAGAATATTGTAGGTACCTGCAGATCCGCAGCACAGATGGCCGTCGGGAATCTCGCGCACGACAAAGCCAAGCTTGGTGAGCAGGTCCTTCGGCTGGCGCGTGATGCGCTGGCCGTGCTGCAGCGAGCAGGCGGCGTGATAGGCGACGACAAAGCCCCGTGGATTGGGCACTTCGTTCACCGCATGATTCGCTTCGCCAACGGTTTTGAGCGGCACGCCGGCAAGAAATTCGGTGATGTCTTTGGTCAGCGCGGAGACGCGCGCCGCTGGTTCGGCGTAGTCCGGGTCATTGCGCAGCATGAAGCCGTAGTCCTTCACCGTCGTGCCGCAGCCCGAGGCCGTGATGACGATGGCGTCAAGGGCGTCGACCGCCATGAAGGCATCGATGGTGGCGCGCGCTTGCGCCAGCGCCTCGTCCTCGCGGCCCATGTGATGGACGAGCGAGCCGCAGCAGCCGAGCCCCGCCGGCAGGACGACTTCGACACCATGCCGCGTCAGCACCTCGATGGCCGCCGCATTGATATCCGGGGCCAGAAGGTCGTTGACACAGCCGGCAAGCAGCGCGACGCGGGCCTGGCGCGGGCCCGCCGCCGGAAAAGTCTGCGGCAGACGCGGCTTATGTGGCCAGCGCCAGGGCGACAGGCTCAGCATCGCCGCGAGCCGCTTGAGCCCGAGCGCGGCGACGACCGGCGTGAACGGCTTGGCGAACAGCGCGGCGCCGAGCGCCGGCCGAAAACGCCCCGGGTAAGGCATCAGCGTTGCCAGCATCGCCCGCAAGAAGCGCTCGACCAGCGGCCTCCGGTAAGTCTGTTCGATATGGGCGCGGGCGTGATCGACGAGATGCATGTAGTGAACGCCCGACGGGCAGGTCGTCATGCAGGCTAGGCACGACAGGCAGCGGTCGATGTGCCGGGCGACCTCTTCGGTCGCCGGGCGGTCGTGTTCCAGCATGTCCTTGATGAGGTAGATGCGGCCGCGTGGCGAATCGAGCTCGTTGCCGTCGAGCACATAGGTCGGACATGTCGCGGTGCAGAAGCCGCAATGCACGCAGGCGCGCAGGATCTTTTCGGAGACCGCGATATCGGGATCGGCAAGCTGTTCGAGCGTGAAGGAGGTCTGCATCGCTAGACACCCGCCCACATGCGGCCGGGATTGAGAACCCCCTGCGGATCGAAGCTCTTACGGATACGCCCCGTCAATGCGGCGAGCGGCGCGGGTTCGGGTGAAAAGACCGCGATCGCGGCGCGCACGGCAGCCGGAGCGCGGATCAGCGTCGCATGGCCGCCCGCGGCGGCGACCTTGGCGCGCACCAGTGGCGCGTGGGCATCGTCGGCGGCAGGCAGAGCCGCCCAGATCAGGCCGCCGGCCCAATCGTAGAGGATTTCGGCAGCGGCCTCGTTCGCCAGCGCCTGGCCGACCGTGGCGCCCGCGGTCGGTGCTGTCGAAATGCGCCACAGGTCGCGCTTGCCGGCGGGACCGTCTGCCGCGAGCGGCGTGACATCGCGCACGCTTCGCCAGAATGCGCGCGAGGCCTGCTCGCCAAGCGCGGCGAGCGAACCGAACGGTGCGATGAGTTCTTCCAGCAACATTTTGCGCTGCGCGACCGAGGGCGCGACGCCTTCAAGGCGAAAGGCGGTCACTGCCGTGCGGGCGTTCGCGCTTTCGGCGATTCGGCCGGCAATGCCGCTCGGCAAGTGCGCCGCGCCGGAGACGTCGCCATACGAGCCCATCGCCGCCGTCATGGCGTTACCGGCCTCCGCGTCATCGAGATCGAGTACCAAAACGGTCGCCTCGGTCTCGGCCTTGGGCAGGGTCTTGATTGTCACGTCGGTCATCACCGCGAGCGTACCCCAGGACCCCGCGATCACCTTGCACAGGTCATAGCCGGTCACGTTCTTGACCACCCGGCCGCCGGATTTGAACACTTCGCCGCGGCCGGATACCGCGTTGAAGCCGAGAAAATGGTCCCGCGCAGCGCCGGCCTTGATGCGGCGCGGCCCGCTGAGATTGGCGGCAAGCACGCCGCCGATGGTTGCAGCGTTCGCGGCCGTGCCGAGAAGCGGCCCATAGTCCATCGGCTCGAAAGCGAGTTCCTGGTTGCTCGCAGCCACCAGCGCCTCGATCTCGGCGAGCGGCGTGCCGGCCTTTGCCGACAATACAAGTTCTTCCGGCTCGTAGAGCGTGACGCCGGACAATCCCGAGAGGTCGATCGTCGCGTCCCATTGCGCGGCGCGGCCGATGGCGCGCTTGGTGCCGGAGCCGACGACTTCGAGCGTCTTTTCCTCGGCAAGCGCGGCGCGAATGATGAATTCGACTTCAATCGCATCACGGGGCTTGAGGCTGTCAGGCATTGCCAAGCCCTATTCTGCCGCGTCGGCGGCCGGCGCCGGGCGGGCGAAGGCAGGCATGATCTCGCGCGCGAAGCGGCGCAATTGCGCGACGCCGCCCGAGACCACGAGCAAGACGTAATTCACTCCTGCCCGCCGCAATTCCTCGATCATGGCGGCGATCTCGTCCGGCGTGCCGTAAAGCGCGTTCTCCTCGGTGCCGCCGGCCTTGTCGGCGTAAGCGAGCACATGTGAGCCACCTTTGCTGTCGGGCTTGCGCGACACATCGACCGTCCGCTTCGTGTACGCGGCCTGACGCGCCAGTGCGGCTTGTTTGTCGGCCTCATCCTTGGCGACATAAAGCTGCCGCGCCACGACGATTTGCCCCGGATGAAAGCTCAGGCCTTGCCGCTTGCGCTCGGCTTTGTAGATGCCGATGCGCTCGCCGAGCGTTTGCGCGCTGGCATATTGATCGAGGATCAGGTTGAAGCCGCGCGCCGCGGCGCGGCGGATCGAGTGCTCGCTGCCGGCGGCAATCCAGAACGGCGGGTGCGGCTGCTGCGCCGGCGGCGGCTCGACGACAATGTCCTCGAAATGCCAGAAGCGGCCGCGGTGCGAAAAGCGCTCGCGCGTCGTGAACGCGCGCGTCATCACCTCGACCGCCTCTTCAAACCGCGCCTCGGCCTCCTCCGGCGCGATCTGGAAGCCATTGAATTCGCTGTGCCGATAGCCTTTGCCGATGCCGAAATCGAAACGGCCGCCGGAGATCAGATCGAGCGTCGCTGCCTGCTCGGCGAGCAGCACCGGATTGTGCCAGGGCAACACCATTACCGCCGAGCCAAGCCGGAGCTTGCTCGTACGCATGGCGAGCGCCATCAGTAGCATCAAGGTCGAGGACACCTGGTTCCACCCGGTGAAATGATGCTCGACGAGGAAGCTCGACTTAAACCCGAGCGCCTCCGCCTCGACGTTGAAGTCGAGATAATCGCGAAAGCCCTGCCCTGTTTCCGGGCCGAACTCGTTGCTGTTGGCTTGCGCTGAACAGAAGAGGCCGAATTCCATCTGGGCGTCGTTCCCTCAGTACTCTTGTTGTTGGATGGCTTGATTTTGCCGCTTAAAACCGCGGAATGTCGGGATGCGCCACGCGGCCTGCATGGACATGCATGCGGCCGAGCTCGGCGCAGCGGTGCAGCGTCGGGAAGACCTTGCCGGGATTGAGCAGACTCTTGTCATCGAAGGCGCATTTGAGCCGCTGCTGCTGATTGAGGTCCTCCTCGGAGAACATCACCGGCATCAGGTCGCGCTTCTCGACGCCGACGCCGTGCTCCCCGGTCAAGACGCCGCCGACCTCGACGCAGAGCCGCAGAATATCAGCGCCGAATTGCTCGGCGCGATCGAGCTCTCCGGGTTTGTTGGCGTCATAGAGGATCAGCGGATGCAGATTGCCGTCGCCGGCGTGGAACACGTTCGCCACGCGCAATTGGTACTTCGCCGACAATTCCTGCATGCGGCGCAGCACCAGCGGCAGCTTCGCGCGCGGAATGGTGCCGTCCATGCAGTAATAATCCGGCGAGATGCGGCCGACGGCGGGGAACGCCGCCTTGCGGCCGGCCCAGAACAACAGCCGCTCCTCTTCGGAACTGGACAGGCGGCAAGTGACGGCGCGGCACTGCCGGGCGATGTCCTCCACGCGCTTGAGCAGGTGATCGACCTCGTCCTGCGGACCGTCGAGCTCGACGATCAATAGCGCCTCGACATCGAGCGGATAGCCGGCGTGAACGAATTCTTCGGTCGCTGCGATCGCCGGCCGGTCCATCATTTCCATGCCGCCGGGGATGATCCCCGCGCCGATAATCTTTGCGACGCATTCGCCGCCGTCCTCAGAGGCGTTGAAGCCGATCAGCGCCGCGCGGGCGCATTGCGGCTTCTTGAGGATGCGGACGGTGACCTCGGTGACAACGCCAAGCAGGCCTTCCGAGCCGGTAACGATGCCGAGGAGGTCATAGCCGCCGGCGTCGAGATGCTTCCCGCCGAGCCGGAGAATCTCGCCCGTCATCAGCACCAATTCGCAGCCGAGCACGTTATTGGTGGTCATGCCGTATTTGAGGCAGTGAACCCCGCCGGAATTCTCGGCGATATTGCCGCCGATGGTGCAGGCGATCTGCGATGACGGATCGGGCGCGTAATAAAATCCGGCTTCCTCGACCACTTTCGACACCGCGAGATTGGTGACGCCCGGCTCGACCACGGCGACACGGTTGTCATAGTCGATGTCGCGGATGCGGTTGAATTTGGCGAGCCCGAGGAGGACGCCGTCGCCGAGCGGCAGCGCGCCGCCCGACAGCGAAGTACCGGCGCCGCGCGGCACGACCTTGATCCCTTCGCGATAGCAATATTCGAGCACGGCCGCGACCTGCGCCGTCGTTTCCGGCAGCACGACCACCATCGGCAGCTGCCGATAAGCGGTCAGCCCGTCGCTCTCGAATGGCCGCATCGCCTGTTCGGAATCGATGATCCCCTCACCCGGCACGATGCGCTTCAGGGCAGCTACGATCTCGCCGCGGCGCTTGAGCACCGCCTCATCGAACAGGGGCATCATGATCGACATCGGTGCCTCTTGGGGTCTCTTCGGAGTTTCTTGCAAGCCTTTTTGGAAGCCTCGCGAAAGCCTCTTGGCGTTTCCGACGCCATTATAGCGGAATTGCCGGCGTGACGAACGACGTTTGCACCGCCGAACCTCGCCGCGGCCGTTGACAGGCGCGCCGCGGCTCGCTTGAACGGCGCGGGGACGAGGATAAGTCGCAGGTGCAAGGAAACCGGATGATGAAGAAACTGTTCTCGATGGCGGTAATGGCGGCACTCTCGATTGCCGCGTTGGCGAGCGCGGCAGGCGCGCAGGACGTCGCGGCCGGCCAGCATTCGTTCAACAAGTGCCTGCCCTGCCACGCCATCGGCCCGGACGCCGAGAACAAGATCGGTCCGCAGTTGAACGGGCTCGACGGCCGCCACTCCGGCACCGCGCCGAATTACAGCTATTCAGACGCCAACAAGAAGTCCGGCATTGTCTGGGGCGAAGCGACGTTCAAGGAATACATCAAGAACCCGGCCGCGATGGTGCCCGGCACCAAGATGACCTTCCTCGGTATCAAGAACGACCAGGAGATCAACGATCTGTGGGCTTTCGTGAAGCAGTTCGACGCCGACGGAAATACCAAGAACTAGGCAGAGCCGCGAACCGCTTGATCTGGCTCAACGCCGATCGCGATCGGGTGTAGGATACTCATCATTGCAAACCGCGGCCGGGAGAGGTTCATGATCAAGGACATCGTCGTCAATCTGAATGTAGCCAAGGGCGGTGGCCCCGCCAGTGATTACGCGGTTTCCGTTGCCGAGGCTGTGAACGCGCATCTTGCCGGCATTGCCTTTGTCTACGACCCGATCGTTCCGGTCTCCGCCACCGGCTACATCCCCGCCGAAGTGATCGAGCGGCAGCAGGCCGACAACGAGGCGGCCGCAAAGGCCGCGATCGCGAACTTCGCCCAGGCGACCGGCCGCGCAGGCCTTTCGGCGGAACCTCTGACCATCAGCGCCAGTCTTGCCGGCGCCGGCGAGCAGTTCGGCCGCATCGCCCGGCGCTTCGATCTTGCCGTGGTCGGACAGGCCGAGCCCGACGCATCATCGGTCGATGACATCATCGCCGAAGTGACGCTGTTCGAGTTCGGGCCGGCCGATGATCATGGTTCCCTACATCCAGAAGGCGCCGCTCAAGCTCGACAATGTCATGGTGTGTTGGGACGGCAGCCGCCAGGCGGCACGCGCGATCGGCGATGCGATGCCGTTATTGACGAAGGCCAAGCGGGTCGAGGTCGTCATCATCGCCAACGACCCCGGCAAGCAGGACGAGATCGAGGGCGTCGATATGGGTCAGCACCTCGCCCGTCACGGTCTCAAGGTTGATGTTCAGCGCATTCCTGGCGGCGACGTCGATGTCGCCGATGCGCTGCTCTCACACGCCGCCGACAGCGGCGCCGATTTCATGGTCATGGGCGGCTACGGCCATTCGCGTTTGCGCGAGTTCGTGCTCGGCGGCGTGACGCGCTCGATTTTCCGTTCGATGACGGTACCGACGCTGATGGCGCACTAGCGATTGCGCTAGTGGCAGGCTTTGCCGGGCTCAGCTAGGTTTCCCGGAAGGCCTGTTGGCATTCCGGGAGACGCCCATGACGTTCAAGCTTTACAACGCACCGCAATCGACGTGCAGCCAGCGCGTCCGCTTCGTGCTCAACGCCAAGGAGCTTCCGTTCTCCGAGGTTAAGCTCGACCTCCTTGCCGGCGATCAGCTCAAGCCGGATTATCTTGCGCTCAATCCGAACGGCGTGGTGCCCACCCTCGACCATGACGGCGCGGTCGTCATCGATTCCTCCGTCATCATCGAATATCTCGATGAAGTCGCGCCGGAGCCCAAAAATTTCACGCCGCACGACCCGGTCTTGCGCGCCAAGATGCGGTCGCTGATGCATTTCATGGATGAGATGCCGGCGGCGGCGGTACGGGTGCCGACATTCAATCTCGCCTTCCTGCCGCGCTTTGCGGCGATGAGCGAGGAGGAATTCGTGGCATTTGCGGAGTCTAAACCGCTGCGCCGGGAATTCATGCTGGCGATGGGCCGCAAAGGCTTTCCGCAAAAGGATATGGACGACGCGATGATGCGATTGCGGCGGACCTATGAGCGCATGGATGCGGAGATCGAAAAAAGCGGCGGACCGTGGCTTCTCGGCAGCGAGATCTCGCTTGCGGATGTCATGGCGATGCCGGCCGTCGTGCGCATGGCCGATCTCGGCCAGGACGGCGCGTGGCTGGATCTGCCGCGCGTCCAGCGCTGGTACGACGCCATTCGCGCCTACCCCGCTTTTGCGCCGACTTACTATCCCGGCTCGCTTCTCACCGAGCGTTTCCCGCATTTGCGCAAGACGGCCGCTTAGCCGGCGTTCGGCAGCGTGATCTGCACGACAAGGCCGCGGGCGCGCGCATCGGCGACCCCGAGCGCGCGTAACGCAATCAGCGTGAGCGACTGAACCAATTCGCGCTCGCGGTTTGCGGCATCCGGCGCGAGCGGGCCGACCAGGCCCTCGACCAGAAGGCCGAGCAATGCCGCCGCCGACAGCGCCGAATCCTGATCCGGCAAATGGCCGCCCGCGCTCGCGCCGGCGATACGCGCGGCGAATTCGCCGGCGAGCGCTCTGCGAAATTTGAGCCGCTCGGCATCAAGCTCGGCATCCACCGGCTCGGCGATGGCGGCGAAGGTCAGCCGGCGGTCGCGCAGCGCGCGCACGGCAAAGGTCATGATCATGGCCGAGAGCGCCGACAGCGGACCTGGTGCTATATCGGCGGCACGGCGGAGCGCCGCAATCTCGCGCGCCGAGATCTCTGCAAGCAACGCCGCGACCAGATCGGTTTTGCCGGGGAAGTAGCGATAGACCGTACCGGCAGCGATGCCGGCGCGCATCGCCACCGGCGCGATCTGCACGGCCGCCATACCGCCTTCACGGGCGGATTGTCCGGCTGCCGCGACGATCGCTGAGTGCCGGGCGGCGAGACGGCGCGTGACACTCTCGGTGCGGCGATAAGGCATCAGGAATCACAGGAGAATAAAAGTGCGGTCCAACAAGTGAACCACGATTCAACGTCATCGGCAAATGATTGGGTCAGCACAGCACGGACATTCCGTCTCACGCCACGCTTTGCCCTTTGGCGGGAAGGATTCCTCTGGCATAGGGGAAACCAAGAAGCTCTTTGAGAGACTTTTGGGGAGGAAGGAATGATCGTTAAATCCATTGCCGCGCTCGCACGCAGCGCTGGCCTGAGCTTGTGTTTGAGTGTGGGTCCGATCCTCGGTGCCGTGTCCGCGCACGCGGACGACTATCCCTCGCACCCGATCGTCATGGTCGTGCCGCTGGCGCCCGGCGGATCGACCGACGTGCTGGCGCGGATCACCGCGCAAGGCATGAGCAAGCAGCTCGGCCAGCCGGTGATCGTCGAAAACACCGGCGGCGCCGGCGGCACGATCGGCGTCACCAAAGCCGAGCGTTCCGCGCCTGACGGCTACACCATCCTGTTCGGCCAGTGGGGGACGAACATGGCCAACGGCGCGATCTATTCGCTCGACTTCGACCTGGTGAAGGATTTTGAGCCGATCGCGCTGGTCGCCACGCAGCCCTTCATGATCGATTCCCGCAAGGCGCTGCCGGCGAGCAATCTGAAAGAGCTGATCGCCTGGCTGAAACAGAACGGCGACAAGACCACCGAGGGCAATTCCGGCGTTGGATCGCCGAGCCACATTGCCGGCATCCTGTTGCAACAGACGCTCGGCTTGAAATGGCAGATGGTGCCCTACCGCAGCGCGGGACTGTCGATGCAGGATCTGGTCGCCGGCAATGTCGACATCGCGCTCGATGCGCCGGCTGTCGTACTGCCGCAGTTTCAGGCAGGAACGGTCAAGACCTATGCCGTCGCCGCGCCCAAACGCGTCGCGGTCATGCAGGACATCCCGACAACCGACGAAGCCGGACTGCCGGGATTTTATTTTTCATTCTGGCACGCGATGTGGGCGCCAAAAGGCACGCCCAAGGAGATGATCGCGAAGCTCAACAAGGCCGCGATCGCGGCGCTTGCCGATCCGGAAATACACAAGCGCATGATCGATCTGGCACAGGAGATCTATCCGCCCGAGCAGCAAACCCCCGAAGCGCTGCTCGCCTTCCACAGGGCGGAGATCGCCAAATGGTGGCCGATCATCAAGGCCGCCGGCGTGAAGGCCGAGTAACGGGCTCTGAAGCGTGAAAACTTAGGCAATCAGATTTGGGCGACCAGCTTGGGCGATCTGAGCGATCACTGCTGCTTGCCGGCTGCAGGGGCCGCGTCAGGTGCAGAGTTTTGGCCAGCCGCGGGGACCGTGCTCTCTTGCTCGTGCTTCTTCGCCAAATGGTGGCCAACGATGCAGCCGGTTACCGCGCCCAACACGCCATGATGAGCGGCGTGGCCGGCAATGCCGCCAATAACCGCACCCTTGATGCAGCCTTTTGCGTCGGCCGGCACGGTCGTTATCATCGCCACGAGCGCCAGCGCCGTACAGCCAAGAAATGCCTTCATTTCGCTTTGAACTCCGCCATTGGCCGTCGCAGTGCACAACCGCTCAATTCTGTAACTTATGGGTCCGGGCGCTATTATTCAATCTGGCCAATCAGTAAGGAGCTCTAGCTCCCCTTCTCCGCCTGCGACTTCGCACGGATTTTCGTCAGCGTCATGGCCGGCGTGATCGCTTCGGGATCGATCTTGAGGTGCACGATCGCGGGCTTGCCGGAGGCCTGCGCCGCCTTGAACGCCGCCGGGAAATCTTCGGTGCGCTCGACCGAAACGCCGAAGCCGCCGAAAGCGCGGGCATAATCGGCAAAATTCGGATTGCGCAATTCGGTTGCCGATACGCGGCCGGGATATTCGCGCTCCTGATGCATGCGGATGGTGCCGTACATGCCGTTGTCGGCGATGATGGTGGTGAACGGCAGATTGTATTGCACGGCGGTCGCAAATTCCTGGCCGTTCATCAGAAAGTCGCCGTCGCCCGACACGCAGACGACGGTACGCTCGGGATAAAGCCGTTTCATCGCCACTGCCGCCGGCACGCCATAGCCCATCGAGCCCGAGGCCGGCGCGACATGCTGCGCGAAGCGGCGGAAGCGGAAGAAACGATGTATCCAGGCCGGATAATTGCCGGCGCCGTTGCAGATAATGGCGTCGGGAGGCAGGTTTTCGCGCAGCCAGACAACGACCTTGCCGAAATTCACGCCGCCAGGCTGCTCGGTTGGCTTCTCCGTCCATGCGCAATAATCCGCGTTCGCACCTTTGGCGTCGCCTGCGGGCGCCTTGGCGAATTTCAGATTTTCCAGCGCCGCGGCGAAGGCCGTCGGCGTGGCATTGATCGCAAGCGTCGGGCTGTAAACCCGGCCGAGCTCGTCGGTACCCGGATGCACGTGAACGAACTGGACTTGCGGACGCGGAATATCGAACAGCGTGTAACTCTGCGACGGCAATTCGCCCATCCTGCCGCCGATCAGGACCACGAGATCGGACGACTTGATCCGCTCGAGCAGCTTCGGATTGGGACCGATGCCGAGATCGCCGGCGTAGCAAGGATGGGTCTGGTCGAACAAATGGCCGCGACGAAACGTCGTGGCGACAGGCAGTGAATATTTCTGCGCGAAGCGGCCGACTTGATCGCAGGCGTCCTGCGACCAGCGGCTGCCGCCGAGAAGAATAATCGGCGCGCGCGCCGCGCCGAGCATCTGCGCGAACTTCTCCATCTCCGCAACGCCCGGCGACGTCTCGATCCGCGCAAACGGCAGCGCGTCGGCAACCGCAACGCGTTCGATCAGCATGTCCTCCGGAATGGCGACGACGACCGGCCCCGGCCGGCCGTTGGCGGCGATATAAAACGCGCGCGACACGATTTCCGGCACCCGCGCGGGATCGTCGATTTCGGTCGCCCACTTGGTCATCGAGCCGAACACGGCGCGATAATCGAGCTCCTGGAACGCCTCGCGCTCCTTCATGTCGCGCGCCACCTGGCCGACGAACATCACGACCGGCGTCGAATCCTGCTTGGCGATGTGGATACCCGGTGAGGCATTGGTGGCGCCCGGGCCGCGGGTGACGAAGACGACGCCCGGCCGGCCGGTCGCCTTGCCGACGGCCTCCGCCATCATGCAGGCGCCGCCTTCCTGTCGGCAAACCGTCACGGACAGATCGCTGTCATGGAATGCGTCAAGCACCGCGAGATAGCTCTCGCCTGGCACGCAGAAGACATGACGCACGCCGTGGATGCGCAATTGATCGACCAATACCTCGGCGGCGGTGCGCATATTGTCCTTGGCGCGCATTTCTCTCTCCTGGCATCCATTTCGCCGTGATTCCACTGCTTTTCGTGGCTTTTCGCGGCATGTCGCAGCATATCGCGGTTTGGGCCCCTGCCCCTTTTCGGCCCGGGCCGGTAAAATTCAATAGCGCAAGATTCGTGAGCCGGGCACCGCTTTCGAAAACGGGATGGCGATGAAGTTAAGATTGACGAAGCCCGGTCCGATGATGACATTACGGGCCGCAAGGCAGAAGCGTCGACCCAAAAAGGCGTGACCGTTAGCGAGGAACTCCAATACCATGGCCAATACCGCTTCCACATCGTCGGGCGTCCCGGCCAACGGCCACGGTGAAGGCACCCGCCGCGATTTCCTCTATATCGCAACCGCCACGGTCGGCGCGGTCGGCGCGGCGGCAGCCTTGGTGCCGCTGATCGATCAGATGAATCCCGATGCGTCGACGCTCGCCGCTGGCGGGCCGGTCGATCTCGATATCAGCAAGATCGAGGAAGGCGGCCAGGTCGTGGTGCGCTGGCGCCAGCGCCCCATCTTCGTATTCCGCCGCACCAAGAAGACACTCGATTCGATGCAGAGCAGCCAGATGATTTCACTGCTCTCCGATCCCAATTCGGAAGTAGTGCAGCAGCCACCTTACGCGACCAATTGGCACCGTTCGATCAAGCCGGAATTCGGCGTGCTGGTCGGTATCTGCACCCATCTCGGCTGCATCCCGCTGTTCTATCCGGATGCGAGCGCGACCACGCCGGTGACGGCCTGGCCCGGCGGCTATTTCTGTCCGTGTCACGGCTCCAAATACGATCCGGCGGGCCGTGTGTTCTCCGGCGTGCCGGCGCCGTACAACCTTCCGGTGCCGCCCTACCGTTTCGTCAACGACACGACGATCCGGATCGGCGAGAACCCAGCCGACGCCACGGCGTGGGATTTCGGCGCCATCAAGCAGCTCTAAGCTGGCAGCCTTCGTCGTACAGCCGAAAAATTCAAATCCGATCGTACCGGGATGCTTTGTCGCGGTGCCTCGCCCATAATGCGATATGGCTCTCGATCTCCGCAGCCTTGCCGTGGCCACGGCCGGGTTTTCCGCCTTCGTCAATCTGTATTCGCCACAGGCGCTGCTGCCTGAGCTTTCGCGCGAGTTCCATGTCGGCGCCGGCGAAATCAGTTCGCTGATGACGGCGAGCACCGCCGCCATCGCGATCTCGGCGCCTTTCACCGGCGCGCTGGCCGACGTCGTCGGCCGGAAGCGCTTGATCAGCGCGGC
Source organism: uncultured Alphaproteobacteria bacterium (assembly GCA_963761185.1). GTDB lineage: Bacteria > Pseudomonadota > Alphaproteobacteria > Rhizobiales > Xanthobacteraceae > BOG-931. The sequence continues at coordinate 52,988 of CAVXFY010000004.1, read as the reverse complement.
CATGTTTGCGGTGGCGGTACCGACGCTGATCATGACCTTCATGGGCAGCGTGCCGGAAATGGCGTTCTGGCGTTTCGTGCAGGGCTTGCTGCTGCCGCCGATCTTCACCGTCACCGTCGCCTATATCGGCGACGAGTGGCCGCCGAGCGACATCGCGCGCGTCGCTGGGCTTTATGTTTCCGGCGCGAGCGTCGGCGGATTTTCCGGCCGTTTCATTCCGGGTGTCTTGGCGGATCTCATAGGCTGGCGCTCCGCCATCCAGGTCGTGGCGCTGCTCACACTCCTCGCCGCCGTCATCGTCGCACTGACGCTGCCGCGCGAACGGAAATTCGTGCGCTCGGACGGACTTCTTTCGTCGTTCATCCAGATGTTCCGGCATTTGCGCGACCGGCGGCTCCTTGCCACCTACGCCATCGGTTTCGGCGTGCTGTTCAATTTCATCGCCACCTTTACTTTTGTGAGCTTTCACCTCGCGGCGCCGCCCTATCTGTTCTCGCCGACGTTGCTCGGCATGCTGTTCCTCACCTATCTCGTCTCTAGCCCGCTATTGCCCTGGACCGGACGCGCCATTGCGATATTCGGCCGCCGCCCTTTCGTGCTCGGCGCGATCGTGGTGTGGATCGCCGGCGCACTTCTGCTTCTGGCGCCGCCGGTCAGCATCATTCTCATGGGGCTGACGCTCTGCGCTGTTTGCGGCATGCTGTGTCAGACAATCTCCACCGGCTATGTCACCATGACCGCCAAGGAAGGCCGCTCCTCGGCGGTAGGCCTTTACGCCTCAATCTTCTATATCGGCGGCAGCGCCGGCGCGTTCCTCACTGGGCTTGCCTGGAACGCCGCGGGGTGGAATGGCTGCATCGCCTTGATCGTCACCATGCAGATCGTGATGGCGATGATCGTCGCCGCCGCCTGGGATTGAAACATAACGCCGAGATTCATTAGCTGAAGGGGGAACACCAGTGTTGTCAGAGAGCCAATTTGCATTCCTGCATTCGATCGACACGCCGACCGTGTGCAACCTTCTCGAGATCGTGGCGCCGGAGCGCCGCGGCGCGGGCTACACAACCTCCCACCTGCACTGCCCCTTCCCCGATCTGCCGCCCATGGTCGGCTTCGCCAAGACCGTCACCATGCGCTCCCGCGACAAGGTGGGCGGGTCGAGCTACATGGCCAAGCGCATGGACTACCTCGATTACGTCGCGGCAAAGCCCCTTCCCGGCATTGCGGTGATCGAGGACTTGGACGACCCGGCCGGCTACGGCGCGTTCTGGGGCGAAGTGCAGACCAATGTGCACAAGGCGCTCGGCTGTCTCGGCACCATCACCAATGGTTCGGTCCGCGATATTCCCCAGGTCGCCGAAGGCTTTCGGATGCTCGCCGGCTCGATCGGCCCGTCGCATGCCTATGTGCATGTCGAGGATTTCGGCATTCCCGTCACCATCCACGGCATGGCGGTGAAAAGCGGCGACCTGATCCACGCCGATCGCCACGGCGCCGTCATCGTGCCGCTGAACACGATCGATCCGATGCAGAGCGCGCTCGACGGCCTCTTGAAGCAGGAGGCGCGCATCATCGCCGCGGCGAAATCGGGTCAGGGCCTCGAAGCGATCAAGGCGGCGTTCAAAGGCTAGCGCGTTCCCCAGTTCTGATGAATCGATTGTGATCGGGCTTGGGATTCCCGGCTGGTTTTGGTTGTAGAGTCCATGGCTGTTCTGATTCGGAGGGAAGCCATGGGACGACAGCCGTATTCGGATGATCTTCGCAGTCGAGTGGTTGCGGCCGTTGCCGAGGGATGTTCACGGCGAGCGGCGGCCAAGCGGTTTGCGGTAAGCAAGTCCTCGTCAATCCGGTGGGTGAGTTTGCACAAGGAGACGGGAAGCGTCAGCCCGCAGCGGCGCGGCGGCAAGAGCCGTTCGCCGCTGGAGCCGCATGCGGCATGGTTGTTGGAACTGGTCGAGCAGGAATCGGACCTGACCCTGGCGGAGATTGTCGAGCGGCTATGGCAGCAGCGCGGGGTGCGCACCACGGACAGCTCGGTCGATCGGTTCTTCAAGCGGCACGGTGTGACCTTCAAAAAAAACTCTGCACGCCGCCGAGCAGGAGCGCCCCGACGTAGCCGCGGCGCGGCAATGCTGGAAGGCCGGCCAGGCCAGCCTTGATGCCAAGCACCTGGTGTTCGTCGACGAGACCGGAACCTCGACCAAGATGGTCCGCACTCACGGGCGCTGCCGCCGGGGCCAGCGCCTGATCGGCAAGGCGCCGTGGGGACATTGGAAAACCACCACCTTCACCGCCGGACTGCGCCGCGACGGGCTTGTCGCACCCTTCGTTCTCGATGGACCGATGAACGGCGAAGCCTTCCTGGTCTATGTCGAGACGGTGCTGGCCCCAAGCCTGTCGGAGGGCGACATCGTCGTGATCGACAATCTGCCCGCGCACAAAGTCGGGGGCGTCCGCGCCGCGATCGAGGCCCGAGGTGCCTTCCTCCTCTACCTGCCGCCGTACTCTCCCGACCTCAATCCCATCGAGATGGCCTTCGCCAAGCTCAAGACCCTGCTCCGCAAGGCCGCCGCACGAACAAGAGACTCGCTTTGGGACGCAATCGCAGACGTTCTCGGCGCCTTCACACAAGGCGAATGCGCTAACTATCTTGCACACGCAGGTTATGCGTCGTCTTAAGTGGGGAATGCTCTAGGCTTGCGCGCTCGGATGCCAGTGCGGCTGATAACCCTCTGACAGAACCGCCAGGATCGCGGGCGGCGTAAGCACGTCGACCGCGATGCCGCGCGGTCGCGGCTTGCGGCTCGCATAGCCTTGCGGCGTGAAGCGTAGCACAGCATCGCCGCTGATAGCGAAGGCTTCGCCGCCCTGCGCGACGAAAGCGCCATCGGGCAACGTGTCGATGTTGCGCCGGTGCAATCGCTTGGCGCGGCCATCGAGGCGTTCGCCATGCAGCACATCGTCCATGTCATCCGCATAGAGCCGTGTCGACAGCCGATGCGCCTTGCGCCAGGCTTCGACAAATGCCTCGGCCGCGTTGCGACGGCACTCGAAACAGGGCCGATGCCCGGCCGCGAGCGCGGTCGGTTCATCGAGGAAAAACAGCTCGGTATAGAAACGGCCCCACACGTCGCGGCGGCGGCCCTTGAAGTCGAGCACGCAGCAAATCCACTGCCGCGACGCCCAGCGCCGCGCCGTCAGCGTCTTCGCATCGGTATGGAAGCGTCCGCCGCGATTGCCGAAGAGCAACCCGCGCGCAGGCGTTGCCATCAACTCTCCGAACGGGTTTACGCGATTTTGCAGCGGCATGCTCATCTCCGCCGGTAGCCAGCCAACCACATTCAACTCTGCAAGATGAGGCAGGTCGTCGTGCCGTGGGCAAGCAAGCGCCCCTTTTGATCGGTGATCCGTCCTTCCGCTGTCCCGATGCGGCGGCCGCGGCTCAAGACGACGCCTTCCGCCTTGATCAAACCCGTCTCCGGCGTGATCGGCCGTACCAGCGTGATCTTGAACTCGACGGTCGTCTGGGCGACGCCTTTCTCCAGAGTCGTTTGCACGGCAAGCCCCATGCAACTGTCGAGCAATGTCGCCGCGAGACCACCGTGCACCGTACCGGCCGGATTGAGGTGGGCGCCATTTGGTTCCGCCGTCACCACGACGCGCCCGTCCGCTGCCTCTGTCACGTCGTAACCCAAAGTCTGGGCCATTGTATTGAGCGGCAGCGTTCCGTCGACGAGCCCTTGGACAAACTCCAATCCGCTCATCTCTTTCTGTTGGTCGGCACTGACGGTCCCGTAGGTCTTGATGCGGCTCGACATTGGCCCCCCGGCGGTCGCCTGAATAAAGCTGCCTGCGGCAGCACGCCCACCCGATTCCTGATGATGAGCGAAGGCGGCCCTGCGGCGGTACCGCCGAGGCCGAATTATAAGTTACACTTACGACCAGCGATCAGAGCCGATAGGGCCTTCTGCAACGCTGGGGAGGAAAACTTGGGCAAGGAGAACTCGGGCAAGAAAATCGCCATTGTCGGCGCCGGTGCGGTCGGTGGCTATGCCGGCGCGCATATGGCGCAGGCGGGCGAGGACGTGACTTTCATCGATCCCTGGCCGGCGCATGTCGAGCATATGCGCCAGCACGGCTTGCGCGTGACGCACGCAATGAAGGAGCCGGAATTCACCGTGCCGGTGCGCGCGCTGCACGTGACGGATGCGCAGGCATCTCGCCAAGGAGAAGCCGGTCGATATCGCCTTCGTCTGCATGAAGTCCTACGACACTGCCTGGGCGACGATGCTGATCAAGCAATATCTCGCGACCGACGGCTATGTGGTCTCGCTGCAGAATTGCATGAACGAAGAGACGGTCGCCGGCATCGTCGGCTGGGGCAAGACGCTCGGCTGCATCGCGTCGAGCATCACCGTCAATCTGCCGGAGCCCGGCCACATCCACCGCGGCGCCGCCAAGCACGGCGCGGCGCATACCGTGTTTCGCGCCGGCGAGGTGCACGGCCGCGTCACGCCGCGGGCGAAAGAGATCTGCCGGCTGGTCGCTTTCGCCGACAGCGCCAAGGTGACCGGCAATCTGTGGGGCGAGCGCTGGTCGAAGCTCGTCGCCAATGCCATGCAGAACGGCATTTCCGCCTGCACCGGATTGGGCGGCGGCGACATGCTCAAGAGCGACCCGATCCGCCGCTTCTCGACGCGCGTCGGCAGCGAGGCCATCCGCGTCGGCCAGGCGCTCGGCTATGAGCTCGAAGACATTCTGCACTTGCCGTCCGACACCATCGCCCGCGCCGGCGAAGGCGATGAAGCGGCGGCGCAGGTTTGCGACGCCCAGCGCTTTAAGGATTCCGGCCACACCGCGGCCGGACAACGGCCCTCGATGGGCCAGGACATGCAGAAAGGCCGGCGCACCGAGATTGAATTCCTCAACGGCCTGATCGTGCGCGAGGGCGAGAAGGCCGGGCTCCCCTGCCGCGCCAATGCGGTGCTCACCGATCTCGTCAAGCGCGTCGAAAAGGGCGAGCTCAAACCCGATCCGCGACACATTACCGAACTCCGGCTGAACTGAGCCGCGCGTGACTTCGCGCTAAGCGCTTGCCGGCGCTGGCAATAGCTTCATAGGCGCCGGCTGATTGCCGTTGCTCTCTTTAGACGACGTGAAGTGATCCCAGGCCTTCTCGTGGCCCCAATAGACGAAGGGCCCGACCACGAAGCCGAAGGCCGCGAGGCCCGCCGCGGTAACGGCATCACCGACCACCACGTAGAGCGTAGTGAAGTCCATCGCCGTGGCGAGGGTGCGGAACGTGATGGTCTTGGCCAGCGCCCGACTGATGGTAAAGCCGCGCGGACCGGCCTCGTGCGCTTGTGCGTCAGCTCGCAACCGCAGGAGCGATGAGACGTCAACAGCACAGTCGGCGGGACCGAAATAATTCCAGGCTGTTTCGTGCGCCAGATAAAGAAACGGGCCGACGACAAGGGCGAAGGTCGACAGCCCAGCGGCCGTGGTGATCTCGCCGAGCACGATGTAGTTCGAGCTGAAGTCGAGCGTCGTGACGATAACGCGAAAAGTGATGGTCTTGGCGATCGCCTGCTTGATCGCGAGCCGGCCGGCAGCGGCCTGCGCCGTCTTGACGTCGAGCAGGGCGGGCAGCGGCGGCGCGGCCCGGCGACGGGCGGTTGCCTTGACCTGCCCACGCCGGCGCAATTGCGGTAGCACCTTTGGTGCAAGCGCCGCGGCGCCGCCAATCAGCAAGCCTGGGATCAGGGCCGCTTCGACCAAGGCGGCGCCGGCAAGGACGGCCAGCCCCAGCGTCAGATATTGCTTCATGGCGTCACTCTTTCATGGCGTTACGGTTGGATCGGCCAACGAGATGGAACCGCGCCAGAATCGGCGAAAAAATCAGCCTCGCGGATATTCGTGACATCCATGCGATACGCGGTCGTTATCTCGGCAATCACCGTGCTTCGCCGGCGAATCCCTGCCGCAGTGCCGTCAGCCGGTCGAGCGCGGCGGGCGGCAGCGGGCCTTTTTGGACCGCGGCGAGCGCATCCTCAAACTGCTGCGGCGTCGCCATGCCGACCAGGATCGTGCCGATGGCCGGATGCGCGAGCGCAAATCGCGTGGCAGCTTCGGTCAAGCTCGCGGCAAAGCCCTCCTCGACGAGCGGCATCAGGCGGTGGGCGCGTTCGACATCGGCTGCGTAACTCATGGCCGAGCCGATCGGCGCGGGTGGCGGACTTGCAATCGGATGGCGCGCGGCCGAGCCGGACAGCGCACCGCCGGCGAGCACGCGGATGCCGATGACGCCGACGCCGGCCGCCTTGGTGTGATCGAACAGCCGTCCATAGTCCTGCGCGGGATAGGACGCCGGCAGCGCGGCGGCCGCGGACGGATTGAGCATATTATAGACCACCTGGGCGCTGTCGAAGGCGCGCGCGTCGATCGCCTGCTGCAGCGCCGCGGTATCGCCGACCGCAGTGAGCCCAAGGAAACGCGTCTTGCCCTGCTGGCGCAGCCGCTCGAATGCCGGCACCACGTCGCCGAGCACCTGTCGAATGCTGAGCGCCTCCCCGCCGCCCGCCTCGGTGATCGCATTGTGCAGATGCAAGATGTCGACCCGATCGCGGCCAAGTCGCGCCAGGCTGCCTTCAAGCGACTTCGCTACCGCATCGCCAATGCGGGCGAAGTCGGCCGATGGCAGCCGGACCTTGGTGCCGACAACCGCATGGGCGGGTTTGAGCCGTTGCAGGACGCGGCCGAGATTCTTTTCCAATTCGCCGTTGCCGTACTGCACCGCCGTGTCGAAGTAGTTCACGCCGGCGGCGATCGCGCGTGCGATGGTGCGTTCCTGATCGAGCGGATCGCCGCGCACCATCAATCCGCCGACCGCGCCGCAACCGAAGCCCAGCACCGAGAGCTGCATTCCGGTGCGGCCGAATATCCGCATTTCCATCGTCGTTGCTCCGCCCGCATGCCGCAGACCGCGCAAGATACGCGAAGTTGCGCCGGGCGTAGAGAGCCGAGCGCGCTCGATTAGCTCGCCGCTGAGCCCGAGCGCCGCCACGCGCCTGGCGGCGGGACCGACAGCCCCAAATTCTCGCGTAACGTGATGCCGGTGAAGTCTTTGCGAAACAGACCGCGGCGCTGCAATTCCGGCACGACGAAGCGCACGAAATCCTCGTAGGCGCCGGGCACATGCGTCGCCGAGAGGACAAAGCCGTCGCAGGCCGGCGCCGAGAACCATTGTTCGAGTTGGTCGGCCACTTCCTTCGGGCCGCCGACAATGGCGTTATGGACATGGCCGCGGCCGCTGATCTGGATGAAGTCGCGCACCGTCGGATTCTTCTTGATGGCGACGACGCGGTCACGGATGCCTTGCAGGCCGGACATGTCCGCCAATTCTTGCGTGGTAAACGCCTCGTCCATGGCCTTCTTGGCGAAATCGAAATTGAGCGCCTCCGACAACAGCGACAGCGCGTCGATTTCGAGCGGCAGCTTTTCGATCTCGGCCCACTTGTCCTCGGCTTCGCTTTTGGTCGCGGCGGCGACCGAGTTCATGAGGTGGGTGATCTTGACGTCATCCGGATTGCGGCCGGCGCGAGCCACCTCCGCCTTGAAATCCGCATAGTCCCGCTTGCCGACGTCGATATTCGGGTAGACGACAAAGATGATCTCGCCCCAACGCGCGCCGAACGATTTGCCGCGCCCGCTCGAACCGGCCTGAATGATGACGGGATGGCCCTGCGCCGAGCGCGGCACCGTGAACGGACCGCGCGAACGGAAGTAGCGGCCCGCGTAATCGAGGCGATGGACCTTGTCCGGTTTGGCGAACAGGCCCGTCGCCTTGTCCTGGACGATGGCGCCGTCCTCCCAGGCGTCCCAATGGCCGAGCACGACCTCCATGAATTCGTCGGCGCGGTCGTAGCGCAGATCGTGGCCGAGCACTTCGTCGCGGCCCATATTCTGCGCTTCGCCGTCGTTAAGCGACGTGACGACGTTCCAGGCCGCGCGCCCCTGCGTCATCAAATCGAGCGTCGCGAAGACGCGCGCGACGTGGAACGGCTCGTAGTAGCTGGTGGAATAGGTCGCGCCGAGACCGAGCCGCTCGGTCGCCATGCCCATCACCGTGAGCACGGTCACGGCATCGAGCTTCACGCAGCGAATGCCGTGGGCGACGGTGTGACCGTGATCGCGGCCATACATGTCCGGCATCGACAGGCGGTCGTCGAAGAAACCCAAGTGAAACTTGCCTTCTTCCAGCACGCGGCCGATGTGCCGGTAGAAATCCGCCGACCAGCTATCGGTCCTTGATTGTGGATGACGCCAGGAGCTTGCGAGGTTCGTGCAGTTCTGCGCCTGCAGGAACCCGACCATGATGATCTGGCGCATCGGCGTGCCCAAGCTTCCCCCACCCGTCCCTCCCGCCAGCCGGGGAAGGTTAGGCTCGGGGCATTATGGCTTGGCCGGACCGGCGAAGCCACCGGGCACAAGAGACGGGCCGGCGTGGGAGCGCGTCAACGGCTGTCGAGATTGGATGCCTGCGTGACGTTTGTCGGCAACGGTGCGTTCGGTACCGGCGCGACGAAGCCGCCGGCTGCGGCATCGGCGAGCGCGTTGCGGTCGAGCGCCTCGTCGTGCTTATAGACGTCGTCGCGGAACTCGACCGTGCCGTCGCGCGTCACCCAGCCGGTGAGATAGACCCACGCCACCGGGATCTTGTGCGGCAGATTGATGATCTTGGTCTGGCCGGTGGCGATGCCGGCATCGATCGAAGCGCGATCCCAGCCGGGGGGGCCATCCTGCAGAACCCAAGCGGCAAGGTCGCGCACATTGTCGACGCGGCTGCAGCCGTGCGAATCGAAGCGATAGTCGTCGCTGAACAATTTTCGCGTATCGGTGTCGTGCATATAGACCGAATACGGGTTCGGCATATCGATCTTGAGATTGCCGAGCGCGTTCCAATTGCCGGCGTCCTGGCGCACCGTGAAATTGGGCGAACGGTTCGATCGACCAGTCGACGCTGCCCGGATTGATTTCCTCGTCATGGGCGCCGAGGAGGCGCATATGCATGCGGCTGAGATAGCTCGGATCCGTTCGCATGTGCCGCGCGATCTCGGTCTTGGTGATCGAGAGCGGCACAGTCCAGGTCGGATTGAGATCGACCGCGGTGATGTAGGCGGTGAGCGTCGGCGACGGCTTGTCGATCTTGCCGACGATGACGCGGTAGCGGCGCTCGACCTTGCCGTTGGCGACGGCCTCGACGAAAGCGGCGGGAATGTTCACCACGACGTAGCGCTCGGCGAACAGGAAATCCATGCCGAGGAGTCGTTCCAGCGAAGCTTCGAGCTGCTTGATGCGGTCGCCGACCGGGACATTCATCGCCTTCAAGGTCTGCGCGCCGACCGTTCCGCTGGCGTCGAGCCCATGGCGCAATTGAAATTTCTTGACGCCCGCGACGACGACCGTGTCGTAGCTGTCGCCCGCCTCCGCGCTCGCGGGCATATCATCGGTGATGACAAGGCGCTTGCGCAGCAGCGAGACGTCCGGGCCGCTCGCGCCGGGCGCAAGCTTGGCGTCGGCCGGCAGCGTCGGCCAGCCGCCGCGCACCTGAATGTCCGAATAGCTGAGCAGTGTTTGCTTGATGCGCAGATAGGTGCCGTCGTCAAAGACGGGGTCCGACGACAAAGCGAGTTCCGCAGCCGAACGCGATTCCGGCGTGGAAGCTACGGCCGGCGCTGGCTTGGCCGATTGCGCCGCGGGCTTTGTCGGGGAGCCGGGCTTGCCGGGGACAGGTTGCGGCTTGCCGGGCACGGCCTGCGGCGGACGCATCGCCGGCTGGCCGCCGACCTGCGCCAGCACCGGACCCATCATGATCGTGAAAACGGTGCCTGCGACAAGAATGGTCCGCATCGGCCGCCCCCTCTCCCAGCAAAAGTACTGCAGCAGCTTCCGAGCAGATTCTGCTTAATTCTTTGTCGCTTTCACGGCCGCACCGGTTCGAATTCCAGCACGACAGACAAGCATCGGCGCATCTAGCACGCTGCAACGACGCAAATGGACAAGAGAAGAAGGCGGGGCTGGTATTGCCGCACCGCAACACTGCGGCTGCCCGCGACGTTCGGCTCAGGCCTGCGGTTGCGGCTCCATCGGACCCTCGGCGCGCGGCGGCCGATTGCGGCCGGCGCCGGCGGTCGGGACGGTTGGCGTGCGCGACCCCGCCGGCTCGATCACCAACTCGCGATTCGGCTTCTTGCCCATGATCAAGTCTTTGATCTCGTCGCCCGTCAGCGTTTCGAATTCAAGCAGCCCCTTGGCGAGCGTCTCGAGGTCGCCGCGCTTCTCGGTGAGGATCGTCTGCGCCTCGTTATAGCCGGCTTCGACCAGCCGCCTAATCTCGCCGTCGATCTTACGCGCAGTTTCTTCGGAAATGTTCTGCTGGCGCGCCACGGAATAACCGAGGAACACTTCTTCCTGGTTCTCGCCGTAAGCGACCGTGCCGAGCGATTCCGACAGGCCCCAACGCGTCACCATCATGCGCGCAAGCTTGGTCGCTTGCTCGATGTCGGAGGCGGCGCCCGAGGTCACGCGCTCGCGGCCGAACACCAATTCCTCGGCGACGCGGCCGCCCATCATGATGGCGAGGCGCGACGTCATCTGTTCGAGCGACATCGACAACTTATCGCGTTCCGGCAATTGCATGACCATGCCGAGCGCACGGCCGCGCGGAATGATTGTCGCCTTGTGCACCGGATCGGTCGCCTTGACGTTGATCGCGACGATGGCGTGGCCGCCCTCGTGATAGGCGGTGAGAAGCTTCTCCTCTTCCGTCATCACCAGCGACTTGCGCTCGGCGCCCATCATCACTTTGTCCTTAGCGTCCTCGAACTCGACCTGCGTGACCATGCGCTTGTTGCGCCGCGCCGCCATCAGGGCCGCCTCGTTGACGAGATTCATCAGATCGGCGCCGGAGAAGCCCGGCGTGCCGCGCGCGATGGTCTTCAGATTCACATCCGGCGCCAGCGGCACCTTGCGCACATGCACTTTCAAGATCTGCTCGCGGCCGACGACGTCCGGATTCGGCACCACGACCTGGCGGTCGAAACGGCCCGGACGCAGCAGCGCCGGATCGAGCACGTCGGGCCGGTTGGTCGCGGCGATCAGGATGATGCCTTCATTGGCCTCGAAGCCGTCCATCTCGACGAGCAACTGGTTGAGCGTCTGTTCGCGCTCGTCGTTACCGCCGCCGAGGCCGGCGCCGCGATGGCGGCCGACCGCGTCGATTTCGTCGATGAAGATGATGCAGGGCGCGTTCTTTTTCGCCTGTTCGAACATGTCGCGCACGCGGCTCGCGCCGACGCCGACGAACATCTCGACGAAGTCGGAACCGGAAATGGTGAAGAACGGCACATTCGCTTCGCCGGCGACGGCGCGCGCGATCAGCGTCTTGCCGGTGCCGGGCGGGCCGACGAGCAGCACGCCGCGCGGAATGCGTCCGCCGAGCCGCTGGAACTTGGCCGGGTCGCGCAGGAACTCGACGATCTCCTGCAGGTCTTGCTTAGCCTCATCGACGCCGGCGACGTCCTCAAAGGTGACGCGGCCATGCGCCTCGGTCAGAAGTTTTGCGCGCGACTTGCCGAAACCGAGCGCCTTGCCGCCGGCGCCCTGCATCTGCCGCGACAGGAATATCCACACGCCGATCAGCGCCACGAAGGGCAGCCACGAAATCAGGAGCGACACGAACCACGGCACGTTGTCGGTCTGCGGCCGCGCGGTGATCGAGACGTTCTTATTATAGAGGCGTTGCACCAGCGACGGATCGCTCGGTGCATAGGTCTGGAAGGTGCGGCCGTCGGTGAAGGTGCCGTGAATCTCGGGGCCCTGGATGAGCACATCGCGCACATGCTGCTGGTCGACCTCGGTCAACAGTTGCGAGAACGAAATATCCTGCGAGGTCGTACGTTGCCCCGGGTTCTGGAACAGGGTGAACAAAGCCAAAAGCAGCAGGACAATTATGACCCACAGGGCGAAATTGCGCAGATTGGCGTTCATCTGGTGTCCTTGACCCCCCGTCCGAGCGAGTCCGGCGGGAAATGCGTGCCTGCAAATCGTGGCCGCTTCACGTCCCCGATTAAGGCAATGTAGGCGTCAGGCCGCCCACTGCCAAGGGAACCCTCGCCGTGGCTGCGCAATATATCGTTATTTCGTAAAGCCCCTCTTGATGCCGCTCTTGCCGCCGGCGTTCCGGACTGGGCTACGCCGGGCCGGCGCCCGTTCGACGGTCAGCCGGTCTCGGTCCAGGGTGATCTGGGCCCCGGCGAGCGTCCGGCGCAGGCGAGAATGAGACTGCCGGAGCGCATCGTAGAGTGCCTCGAGCTTGGCCAGCTCCACCGGGCCCTCATCGCCCGCATGCGAAACAGCGCGGCCGAGAAGCCGCAGCGCCACTTCCGCCGGCAGATCGGCAAATTGCGCAGTCGCAAACATGATCGGCCCGCGCTCGCGCCAGGGGCCCGGCGCCAGCGCCGTGCGCGCCGCCGCGACCGCGAACTCGATCGTGGCCTCGGCGCGGCGCACCCGCACCGCGAGCCGCGCCAGGCCGCGCGCATCGAGACCCTCACGCGCGAGTTCCCGCATCAAGCTGCGCAGCCGCGTCCGCGTGAAGCGCGGATCGCGGTTGCTTGGATCTTCGCTGTAACCGACACGCGCTGCCGCAAGCGTCGCGAGAAGGCGTGCCTTCGGCAGGCGAAGCAGCGGCCGCACCAGAAAAAGAGCGTGCCGCCCGTCGACCGGAAGCGGCGAAGCGTGCGCCATGCCGGCGAGCCCGACAAGCCCGCTGCCGCGCGCAAGGCGGAACAGGATCGTCTCCGCCTGATCGTCGAGCGTGTGCGCAGTCAGAATATGAACGTATCCGGCGCGCGATGCCGTGTCGGCGAGCAAGCGATAGCGCGCGATACGGGCGGCTTCCTGCAAGCCGGACTTCGGCTTTAAGCCGCGCCAGCGCAGTGTCCGATGCGGAACGCCGAGGCGTTTCGCCAGACGCTTGACCGCGGCCGCCTCGCGCGGCGCTTCGGCGCGCAATCCATGATCGACAGTGACCGCCACAAGCTTCGGCGCGCGCTTAAGCCGTTTCGCCCAGCGCGCCGCGAGAACGAGGAGTGCCGTTCGAATCCGGACCGCCGGAAACTGCAAGGATCAGTCCACGCGCGCCTTCTAGGCCAGAGAACAAATCGTTCGCCTCGTCGTCGCGAACGGCTCGTTCAACAGTGGACACGCTTTTGTTCCCGATCCACGTTCTGCTTCACCGCCGGCGAGGCTTTTGGATATTTGCGCAACACTTCGCCGAGCGACGCGCAAGCGGCTTCCTTTTCGCCGAGAGCGGCGAGCGACTGGCCGAGCCGCATCAGCGCGTCCGGCGCGCGCGCGGTGGTCTCGTATTTCGTCGACACCGCAAGGAAGGATTCGGCGGCGTCGCGATAATGCTTGTCCTGGAAGAAAGCCTCGCCGAGCCAATATTGCGCCTCGGGCGTCAGCCGGTCGCTTGGATATTTTTGCAGAAAATCGCGCAAGGTCTGTTCCGCTAGTCCATAGTCCTTATGCAGCACGTAGCCATAGCCGAGATCGAATTCATCCTTCGGCGTATTCCCCGGCGGCAGTGATGCCTGCATGGCGCCGGTCGAGTTCGGATTGATTTGCGGCGGCGGCGGCGGCAATGGACCGCCCTGCCCAACGTCGCTGGACGGCGACGAGAGATCGAGCGGGGCTCCGATTTGCCGTGGCGCGGCCGTATCCGAGACCGGCGGCGGCGGCTCCGCGGCGGCGACGCCCGGAGCGCCAAGCTGGCGCGGCACACCCGGTGCATTGGGATCGCGCGAGGGATCGAAGGCATCGCCTTGGCGCGGCGGATATGAACCCGTGTCCCTTGGCGCCGCTGAGACGACCGCCGCGGTCGCCGGCGGTGGTGGCGGCGTATATTGCGGCGGCGGCGAATATTGGCCGGGAGGCGGCGGCGAATACTGGCCAGGCGGCGAGTATTGCGCGGTAGGGGCTTGCGAATATTGCGGGCCTGCAGGCGGCGGCGAATATTGTTGCGCCTGCGGCGGCGGAGCGTATTGCGGGTTCGGCCGTGCCTGCGCCGCGTTCGGCGCCGCAGCCTGCGCCTGCTGCAATTGTTGCTCGAGCTCCTGATTGCGATGCTGCAATTGCTCGACAGTGCCGGTGAGATCGCGGACCTGGGCCTGGAGATGATCGATCTGCATGAGCAAATCGGATTCCGACATCTGGGCCTGGGCGGCGCTGGCCCATAACGTACCCGCGAGCGCGAGCAAAGGAAGAGAGCGGATCATCGCTTTCGGCATTTTCGCTGTTGTCCCGGCCGCTAACATACTGCGCCCTGCGTCCAAATTGTGACTGTGGCCTCATCGCGGCCGCGTATGGCCGTGATTGTGGCCGTGACCGTCCGCCGCCTCACTCATTCGGCCGGCTGAATGCGCGGGCTCCTGTGGGAGGCGCGCCATTCCTCGAAGCGCTGAATCACCACGAACAGCGACGGAACGAATAGAACGGCGAGGCATGTCGAGGCAATCATGCCGCTGAACACGGTGATGCCGATCGATTTCCGGGCGCTGGCGCCGGCACCGCTTGCAATCACCAACGGGGCGACGCCGAGGATGAAGGCGAACGACGTCATCAGGATCGGGCGGAAGCGCGCGCGGGCGGCATCCACCGCCGCTTCGACAATGGGCTTGCCGTCGCGAACGCGGTGCTCGCGCGCGACCTCGACGATCAGAATGGCGTTCTTGGCCGAGAGCGCAATGAGCAGGATCAAACCGATCTGCGTGTAGAGATTGTTGTCGATGCGCAGCCCTTCGAGCACCAGCACCGGCCCGGTCAGCGCCAGCGGGACCGACAGGATGACCGCGAGCGGCGCGTACCAGCTCTCATATTGTCCGGCGAGCACCAGATAGACGAGAAGCATCGCCATCGCGAACACGAAATACATTTGATTGCCGACGATTTTCTCTTGATACGACATCGCGGTCCATTCGCTGCCCGAACCTGGCGGCAGGGTCTTCGCCGCATTCTCCTCCATCAAATGAATCGCCTGGCCCGACGAGAAGCCCGCCGCCGGCAAGCCGATGACGGTCGACGACGGATAGAGATTGTAGAGGCTGATCAGCGGCGTGCCGACGACCGGCGTGACCTTCACCAGCGTGCCCAGCGGGATCATATTGCCTTGCTGGTTGCGCACCGAGAGATTCTCGATATCGCGCGGCCGCAGGCGGAACTGCGCGTCGGCTTGCGCATAGATCTGGAACACGCGGCCGAATTTGTTGAACTGCCCGACATAGGACGAGCCCAAATAAGTCGCGAGCGTCGAAAATACCTGATCGACCGGCACGTGCACCGTTTCGGCCTTGACCCGATCGACATCGATGCGCAATTGCGGCGCCACGGCGCGGAACGAGGTCGCAACGCGCTGCAGTGCGCTCTGCGATTGCGCATTGGCGACGACGGCATTGGTCATGCTCTGCAGCTTTTGGAAATCGGTCGAGCCGTCGCGCAGTTCGATCTGAAAGGAAAAACCGCCGGCATTGCCGATGCCCTGAATCGGCGGCGGCGGCAGCACGTTGACGCGCCCGTCGACCGCACTGAGCGCAGGCGTGAGACGGGCGAAGATCGTGCGCAAATCGTCGCGCTCGCTCCAGTCCTTGAGCACCACATAGGCAACGCCGGCATTGGCCAAGGGCGCACTGTTGTCGAGAACGGAAATGCCGGAAATCGCGATAACGCGGGCGACGCTTGGATCCTTGCCGGCAATTGTTGAAACCTGGGCCATCGCCTTGCTCGTGCGATCGAGCGAAGCAGCGTCGGGCAGCTGGACGCTGACCAGCACATAGCCCTGGTCCTCGATCGGCAGAAAGCCGGTCGGCACGCGCGACAGCCCGTAGAAGGCGACTGACATGATGGCAAAAGCAATCAACGCCATCAGACCGGCATGGACCGCCATATGGCCGATCAGGGCGGCATAGCGATTTTCCATGCGCCCGTAGATCGCATTGAAGCCGCGATAGATGGCGTTGCGCTGTTCCGGCGGGACGGGAGTCCGCAGCCACATCGCCGACTGCGTCGGTTTGAGCGTTATCGCGTTGATGGCGGAAAGCAGCGCCGTCGCTGCGATCACCAGGGCGAATTGCGCGTACATCCGCCCGGTGAGACCCGGCAAGAACGCCGCCGGCATGAACACCGACATCAACACCAGCGTGATGCCGATGATCGGCCCTAGCAATTCGTTCATGGCGCGGATCGCCGCGTCATGCCCGCTCATGCCGCGCTCGATATTGTGCGCGGCGCCCTCGACCACGACGATGGCGTCGTCGACCACGATGCCGATCGACAGCACGATCGCAAACAAAGTCGAAAAGTTCACGGTGAAGCCGAGCGCCCACATCATGGCGAAAGCGCCGATGATCGTCACCGGCACGGTGGTCGCCGGCACCAGCATGGCGCGCCAGTCCTGAAGGAAGACCAGGATCACGATCAGAACCAGCACGGCCGCCTCGATCAGCGTCTTGTAGACTTCGTGGATCGAGGCCTTGACGAACACCGTCGTGTCGAACGGAATGGAATATTCGAGCCCCTGCGGGAAAGCGCGCGCCAGCTCGGTCATTTTAGCCTTGACTGCCTGCTCGACGTCGAGCGCGTTGGCTCCCGGCAATTGGTAGATGCCGATGCCGGCGGCCTGCTGGCCGCTCAGCGTGAAAGTCTGACTATAGGTTTGCGCGCCGAGATCGACGCGTCCGACATCGCGCACGCGCGTGATCTGGCCGTTGTCGCCGGTCTTGACGATGACGTTGGCGAATTGATCGACGTCGGTCAGCCGGCCTTCCAGATCGATGGTGTATTGAAAATTGACGCCCGGCGGCGTCGGCGGCATGCCGATCTGCCCTGCCGTCACTTCCTGGCTCTGCTGCTGCAGCGCCAGGACGACATCCTGCGCATTCAAGCTGCGCGCCTTGAGCTTTTCCGGATCGAGCCAGATTCGCATCGAATATTGGCCGGCGCCGAACACGTTGACGTTGCCCACGCCGGGCAGCCGCGACAGCTCGTCGCGCAGATTGATGGTGGCGTAATTGGCGAGATAGAGGCTGTCGTAGCGATTGTCCGGCGAGGTCAGAGTGACGAAGAGCAGGATCGCGGTGGAACGTTTCTGCACCGTCACGCCCTGCGCCTGCACCGCCTGCGGCAACGAGGAGATCGCAGCCGACACGCGATTCTGCACCAGGATCTGCGCGGCATCGAGATCGGTGCCGATCTTGAAGGTCACGGTGAGCGTATAACTGCCGTCGCTGGCGCTCATCGATTGCATGTAGATCATGTTCTCGACGCCGTTGACCTGCTGCTCGATCGGCAGCGCCACCGTATCCATCAGCGTGCGGGCGCTGGCGCCGGGATAGCGCGTCGTCACTTGCACGGTCGGCGGCACGACGTCGGGATATTGCGCGATCGGCAGGTCGTAGACCGCGACCGCGCCGATCAGAATCATCAGGATGGCGAGGACGTTCGCGAGAACCGGGCGCTCGATGAAGAATTTCGAGATCATCGCGGATCGCTCCGCTATTTCGCGGCCGGCGCCGAGCTTGGCTCGGTATCGACCTTCTGACCCGGGATGGCCTGCATGATGCCGCCGACGACCACGCGGTCGTCCTTGGTGAGGCCCTGATCGATCACGCGCAGATCGCCGATCGATTGTCCCGGCTCCACTTTGCGCTGCTCGACAATATTGTCTTTGTTGACGACGAGGACATAACGGCCGCCCTGGTCGCTGCCGATCGCGACGTCCGGCACCAAGAGCGCCGGACGCGGCTTGCCGGGAATGCGGATGCGCACGAAAAATCCCGGCAACAAAACGCGGTTGGCATTGTCCAGGATGGCACGGGCAGCCAGCGTCCCCGTCGAAGGGTCGACGTCGGGCGCCACGTAATCGAGCTTGCCGGCATGCGGATAGCCCTCCTCGTTCTGCAATCCGATTTCAACCGGCGTGCCCAACAGGGTCGCCGTGGTCCGGCCTTCCTTGGCAAGGAACTCACGCACCTCGAGCACATCGCGCTCGCTGACGTTGAAATTCACCCAGATCGGATCGAGCTGGACGA
Source organism: uncultured Alphaproteobacteria bacterium (assembly GCA_963761185.1). Taxonomy (GTDB): domain Bacteria; phylum Pseudomonadota; class Alphaproteobacteria; order Rhizobiales; family Xanthobacteraceae; genus BOG-931. The sequence continues at coordinate 34,842 of CAVXFY010000004.1, read as the reverse complement.
TGGTGGACAATGTCGTCGCCGAGTTGGCGCCGACGAGCTGGCCTATCGATACCTGGCGCGCGGTGACAACGCCGTCGAACGGCGCGGTGACGTCGGTGTAGCCGAAATTGATCTCGGCCTGTCGCTCGTCGGCTTGCGCCGATTGCAGGTCGGCTTGCGCGGAATCACGCGCTGCCAGCGCCTGGTCATAGCTCACTTGCGCGGAGACCTGTCTCTGCAGGAGATCGGCCTGACGCGCATAGTCCTGCTGCTTAACCAACAGAGTGGCCTGCGCGCTGGTGACGGAAGCTTTCGCCGCATCCACTTTGAGCTTGTACGGCTCCGGTTCTATCGTGAACAGCGACGTGCCCTTCTTCACGAATTGGCCGTCGGTATAGCTGATCGCCTGCACGAAGCCCTGCACGCGGGCGACGAGATCGACCAAATTGACCGCGGCGGAGTTGCCGGTGGCGTCGAAATAGCGCGCGATGTCCCGTTGGAGCGGCGGCGCGACTGTGACCTTGGGCGGCGGCGGCGGCGAATAGGTGTTGTTGTTGCCGCAGGCGGCAAGGGAACCCGCCAGAGAGAGTGCGAGCGTCGTGGTCGCGAACGCGCGATGGATCATGACGGTGCCTGTAAGTGCGGACGATATGCCAGATCGGATTGTCGACGAATCGTGGTGGGGCGAGCGAGAAACTAGCACGCGGCAAATGACACTGCTGCCACAGCGCGGAGGTGAGGACAGGCATTCGCACCGTTAACGCGAACGCCACATTCCCGCCAGCGATCGCCAAAATACCATCAGCGACACGACGGCCGCCAGTATCAGCGTTGCGACCATCATCTGTACGACCACAAAATTAGGCTCGTCTTTGCCGAAGAACACACCGGCCACGGCAGCGCCGGCGTTCAACAGCAAGTCTGCGGGCCAAGTGAGCCAATCAAGCATGGCAGCCTCGCGCAGAGCGTTTCCCGCCCGCCTTTATTAGCGGCTGCTCGCGCCGATCATGCCTAACATTCGACATGCGCGAAAGAACCTCACGCGGTCGTGGGCGGCTTTGCATCAGCGTCGACGTGGGTGTCAGGTGCGGTCTTCTGCGGTCGCGACGACAGCCGCAAGCGCTCGCGGATCGCCTGGAACATCACGTAAAGCGGCGGTATCGCGAAGATGCCGATGAATGACGCGAGGATCATGCCGCCGAACACCGGCGTACCGACGTGACGCCGGGCGAGTTGCGACGCGCCGACCGCGACGACCAGCGGATAGAGTCCGAGGATGAAGGCAAAGGAAGTCATCATCACCGGGCGGAAACGCAGCCGCGCGCCTTCGGTCGCCGCCTCGAGCAGCGGCACGCCCCTGTCCCGCTGCTCTTTGGCGAATTCGACGATCAGAATGCCGTTCTTGGCGGCGAGGCCGATCAGCACTACCATGCCGATCTGTCCGTAGAGATCGAGCGTGAGGCCGCCGACGACGATGGCGAGGAACGAGCCCAATACGCCGACCGACACCGAAAGCAGAACCGGTACCGGAATGGTCCAGCTCTCGTAAAGTCCGACCAGGAACAGATAGGCAAAAAGCACGGCGAAGCCGAGAATCATCGGCGTCTTGCCTTCCGCGCGCTTCTCCTGGAATGCGGTGTCGGTCCACTCGCCGGCATAACCTTGCGGCAAGGTGCTCGCGGCAACGGTCTCCATCGCCTTCAACGCCTGGCCCGATGAGACGCCGGGCGCGGGACTGCCCTGCACCGTGACCGCGCGGAGATTGTTGTAGCGGATCAAGGCCGGCGGCCCGACGGCGATGCGCACTTCGGCAAGACTGCGCAGCGGGATCATCTTGCCTTCGCTGCTGCGCACATTGATCCGGTAGATATCGTCGACCCTCGCCCGGTCGGACGCTTCGGCCTGCACCTGCACCTGCCAGGTGCGGCCGAACAAATTCATATTATTGACGAAGTAGCCGCCGAGCGACGCCTGCAGCGCCTGAAACACGGCGCTCAGCGACACGCCGACGATCTGCACCTTGTCACGATCGATGTCGAGATAGATCGAAGGATTGGTCGCCGAGAACGTGCTGAACACGCGGCTCAACTGCGGATTCTGGTTGGCGGCGACAGTCAGGCCGCGCAACGCCTGCGCCATGGCCTTGGGATCGCCGCCGCGCAGATCTTCCAGGACGTAGGTAAAGCCGCCGCCGGTGCCGAGCCCGATGATCGGCGGCGGCGCCAGCGGCAACACGGTGCCGTCCGGGAATCTGGCGGAATTTTTCGTTGAGCCGCGCGATGAGCGCCGACACGCCGAGCGATTTATCCTTGCGCTCCTCGAACGGCTTGAGTGTTACGACGATAAAGCGCGGAATTCGACTGGGAATAATTGTCGATGAAGTTCAACCCGATCACGGAGGTGAAATCCTCGACCGCCTCTTCCTGTTTCAGAATGGCCTCGGTGCGCGCGACGACGTCCTGGGTGCGCGCGACCGACGAGCCGCCGGGCAATTGCACGACCACGAACAGCGCACCCTGATCGTCCTCCGGCAAAAATCCCGTGGGCGTTACCTTGGCCAAGCTGACGATGCCGATCGCGGCGACAGCGACCATCACGATGCCGATCGCCGATAGCCGCACGATGCGCGCGACGGCCGACGCCGTATTGGTCGCGTACCTTATCGATGGACCGCATCACGTAGCCCATCACGCCCCGTCGCGGTCCATGATGCGGCCGCAGCAAGACGGCGCACAGCGCCGGCGACAAAGTCAGAGCGTTGATCGCCGACAGGAACATCGCCACCGCAACCGTTACCGCGAATTGCCGGAACAATTCGCCGGAAATGCCGGGGATGAAGGCGACCGGCACGAAGACCGACAACAGCACCAGCGTGATCGCAATGATCGGCGCAGTGATCTCGGCCATCGCCCGCTTGGTGGCTTCCCCCGGCGTGAGCTCGGGATGCTCCTCCATCACCCGCTCGACATTTTCCACCACGACGATGGCGTCGTCGACCACGATGCCGATCGCTAGCACGACCGCCAACAGCGACACGGTATTCGCCGAATAGCCGACGGCGAGCAGCGCGACAAAGGAGCCGATCAGGCTGACCGGCACGGCGAGCGTCGGTATCAATGTAGCGCGAATGCTGCCGAGGAAGAGATAGACCACGATCACGACCAGGATGAACGCCTCGATCAGTGTCTTCTGCACTTCATGGATCGTGTCGGTGACGAAGACCGTGGGGTCGTAAGTCACCTTCCAAGCGAGATCCTCGGGAAACCGCTTCTCGGCTTCGCCGATAACATCTTTGACCGCCTTGAGAGCATTGATGGCGTTGCGCACCGGGCGCCTGGTAGATCGCGATCGCCGCCGCCGGCCCGCCGTTGAACCTCGTGTCGCGATCGAGATTGGCGGCGCCGAGTTCTAGTCGCGCGACATCGCCAAGGCGCAACACCGAGCCGTCCGGATTGGTGCGGATGACGATATTGGCGAATTCCTCGACCGTGCTGAGGCGGCCCTTGGTCTGGATATTGAGCTGCAGCTGCTGGTCGTTGGAAATCGGCCGGGCGCCGATGCGGCCGACGGCGGCCTGCACGTTTTGCGACTGAATGGCGTTGATGATGTCGCCGGTCGTGAGGTTCAGGCCGGTCAGCCGGTCGGTGCGCACCCAGGCGCGCATGGCGTAGTCCTGCGGACCCCAGAGCGAGGCGTCGCCGACACCCGGCGTGCTCTTGATCCGATCGAGCAGATTGATCGTGACGTAGTTGGACAGAAACAGCGGATCGTGGCTGTGCTTGGGCGAATAGACGTGCGATCACGCCGAGCAGCGCCGACGATTTCTTCTTCACCGAGATGCCCTGGCGCTGCACCTCCGGCGGCAGGTTGCGCGACCGCGATCTGCACGCGGTTATTGACGTTGACGGTGTTGATGTCGGGATCGGTGCCGAGTTCGAACGAGACGGTCAGCGTATAGCTGCCGTCATCGCCGCTGGTCGCTCTTCATGTAGATCATCTTGTCGACGCCGACGACCTGCGCCTCGATGACTTGCGCGACGGTGGCATTCGACGACGGCGGAATTGGCGCCCGGATAGGTCGTCGTCACCGAGACCTGCGGCGGCACGATGTCGGGATATTGCGCGATCGGAATCGTGGCGAGCGCGAGCAGGCCGGCGATCGTCGTGACGATGGCGATGACGATCGCGAGCCGCGGCCGATCGACGAAGATGGCCGAGAGCATGGCCTTACCCCCCTTGCAGGGTTGCCGGCATTGGCGCCGCCTGGACCGGCTGACCCGGACGCACGCTCTGGATACCCTCGACGATGACCTGCTCGCCGCCGTTTAGCCCGCTGTCGACGATGATATTCGGACCGAGTTCGCCGGCAGGCTTGATCCGCCTGATCGCGGCCTTGCCGTCGTCGACGACGAAGACATAGACGCCTTGCTGATCGGCGATCAGCGCCGCCTGCGGCACCACGACCTTCTCTTGCGGCGTGCCGGCCTACGACAGACACGCTGACCAATTGGCCGTCGATCAAGACGCCGTCCGGATTGGGCATCGTGGCGCGGACCAGCACCGTGTCGGTGGCGCGATCGACCGATACGTCGATGAAATTGACCGTGCCTTCCTGTTTGTAGGTCGACCCGTCGGCAAAACGGATCTTGATCTTGACGCCATCGGTGTTGCCGAGTTTTCCGGACAGCTGCGCTTGCAGCAATTCGCGCTGGCTGACCGGAAACGACACATACATCGGATCCTGGCTGACGATGGTCGTGAGCACGCCGCTGTCAGGGCCGACGACGTTGCCGGCCGTGACATTGGTTTTGCTGACCTTGCCGTTGATCGGCGACGTGATATCGGTATAGCCGAGATTGATGTTCGACGTGTCCAGATTGGCCTGATCGGACATGATGGCGCCCTCGGCCTGCTGGTCCGCGGCAAGCGCCTGATCGCGGGCGACGACAGTGCCGGCATTCTTGTCGAGCAGATCCTGCGCGCGCTGCAGCTGGATCGCGGTGAGCACCTTGGCCGATTTGGTTCGCTCCAAATTGCCCTTGGCCTGCTCGACGTCGGCCTCGAACAATCCCTTCTCGATGCGGTAGAGCGGATCGCCCTTCTTGACCTTGTCGCCTTCCTTGAAAAGGACCTCGTCCAGATAACCCTTGACCCGCGCTCTGACCTCGACGCGATCGGTCGCTTCGACGCGCCCGACGAAATCGCGCGTCTGTGCAATCGGCCGTTTCTCGGCATAGACAGTGCCGACCGGCACGGTCGATTGCTGCTGCGCCTGCGCGGCGATTGCCGACGCCAGCGTCAGGGCAACAGCCGCGGCGCAGGCTAATCGCGCGGACGAAATACCGGGCGTCTTGAATGTCTGTAAGTTGCGGCGATTGCCGCGGACGACCGAACCTCGATGACTGTCAAATTGCATGGCAGGCACCTGTGGTCTGATTTGAATGTAGGCGGTCGCGAGCAACCCCATCTTATGAGGGTCGGGAAGCTTGGGCAATCACCTTGCGGAACTCTTCGGTTGACCCTCGCAGCCGACCGCACGCCTCAGATTGAGTCAAATCAAATCCGTCGCGATTGTTGCAATCGGCGGCGCTAATCCGCGGCAGGTCCGGGATGCGCGGCATGTTCCGCGCAAATCGACAGCGCAAAAAATAACCGGCGCCTCACGCGCCGGTTGAAGCCTATTCTGCGTGGCGTCGGATGCCGCGCTACGAGCTCTGATCGAGCACGGTCACCGCGCGCCGATTCTGCGACCAACAGGATATGTCGTTACACAAGGCGACCGGCCGCTCCTTGCCGTAGGAGATCGTGCGCATACGCTGCGCCCCGATGCCGCGCGAAACCAGATACTGGCGCACGGTCTCGGCGCGGCGGGCGCCGAGCGCGATGTTATATTCGCGCGTGCCGCGCTCGTCGGCGTGGCCCTCGATCGTGAACGAGTAGCGATTGTAGTTGTTGAGCCACTGCGCCTGCTTGTCGAGCGTGGCGCGGGCCTGATCCGTCAATTCCGAGGAATCGGTTTCGAAGAACACGCGGTCTCCGACATTGACGACGAAGTCCTGCTGGCTGCCGGGCGTCGCGGCTCCGCCATTCAGGCCATTTTGATCGGCATTCTTGGCGCAAGCCGCCATCGCGAGAGCCGCCGCGATAACGGCGGCGAACTTGGCGCCGCGGAAGATACTCGCCATGTTCATTCCGGTGCCTCCATACTTACCAAACTTGCGTTGTGGCCGGACATGCTGGACTTTAGAGACTTAGTTGGTCTTTGAACGGGTCTAGCAGCGCCTTCGTTAAGCGAAGGTTCCGTCAACCTTGATGCGACCTTGCAAAAAAGCCTCGATCCCGCGGATTCCCCGGAAAGCTTTTGCAATGGTTAATGAGGCCTCAATACGGCGACCTTATGGAACCACAACCACTTTATGACAAGAGCGGCGACCACGCCGGATCGGACCCGTAGTTCGGCGTCGGAATGCGCTGGTCGGCGCGCCCCGAAATGTCGATCGAGTAGAGCGACGGTCCCGAAGTTCCGCCCGGATCGCGGAAAAACATGATGACGCGCCCGTTGGGACAGAACGTCGGACCCTCATTGTGGAACCCGGACGTCAGAATGCGCTCGCCACTGCCGTCCGGCTTCATCACGCCGATGGCGAAGGCGTCGGATGTCTGCTTGGTGAAGGCGATATACTCGCCCGTCGGCGACCACACCGGCGTCGAATAGCTGCCGTCGCCGAAACTGACGCGCTGCGCCTGCCCGCCCGTCGAAGGCATGACATAGATCTGCTGCTTGCCGCCGCGATCGGATTCAAAGCAAATCTGGTTGCCGTCGGGCGAATAGGAAGGCGCCGTGTCGATCGCCTGGGTGTCGGTCAATCGTGTCGTCGCCTTCGAGCGCAGATCCATAACAAAGATGTTGGAATTGGCGCCCTGTTGCAGGCTCAGGATGACGCGCTGACCGTCCGGCGAGAACCGCGGCGAAAAGCTCATGCCCGGGAAGTTGCCGACGACTTCGCGCTGGCCGGTCTCGATATTGTAGAGATAGACGCGCGGATCGCCCTGGCCATAGGCCATGTAGGTGATTTCCTGGGTCGAGGGCGAAAACCGCGGGGTCAGCACGAGCTCGTCGCCGCGGGTGAGGTAGCGCACATTGGCGCCGTCCTGATCCATGATGGCGAGCCGCTTGATGCGCCGGTCGCCAGGACCGGTCTCGTCGACGAACACGACACGGCTGTCGAAATAACCGCCGGCGCCGGTGAGCCGCTCGTAGATCGCGTCCGAGATGATGTGAGCGATGCGCCGCCAATTGTCAGGTGTCGTCAGATATTGCTTGCCGTCCAATTGCTGGCCGGCGAGCACGTCCCAGAGCCGAAATTCCGCTTTCAGCCGTCCGTCGTTCTGACGCGCGATGGCGCCGGTGACGAGGGCCTGCGCATTGATGACGCGCCAGCTTTGAAATGTCGGCACGCTGTCGACGCTTGAGATCGTTTCGGTATAGGCGGCGGAATCGATCGGCAGGAAGAGCCCGCTGCGCTGCAGATTGGCGGTGATGATCTGGGTGACGCCGTTCGCCGTATCGTCGTCGCCGGCGGTCCCGGCGATGAATTTCGGAATCGCGATCGGCAGCGGCTGAGAATTTTCGCCTGGAACGATGAGGTGGGTCTGCGCTGCTGCGTAGCGCGCCGACAGCGTGAGCCCGATCGCGCCGAGTGCGAGCGCGCGGCGCCGCGTAACGGCAAAGCCGGGCTTGTGAATCGCCGATTGGATTATTCCGGACGGGGAAAATCGAGGAATAAACGAATTCGTCATGGTGATTGAATTGTCCTTAGCCGCCACTCTTCATTCGCGGATCGAAGTCGAGCGTTAGATCTTTCCATTGCTCGTAATGTTCAGGCTTGAGCATGGTGAAAGGCTGACACTGAAGCAGAGCACGCTTGGCGCTTTCCGCCAGCACCGGACCAAGCGGCGAGGGCGAGCCCCCCACCAGAGCGGGTGGAGCCGCCAGCGAACCGTCTATTTTCAGCAGCACTCTGAAAGTAACGATAACCTTTGAGTTGGGGTCGACACTGGGCGGCACATTCCAACAATCCATAAGCCGCGAAATAAACGCATCGGTCTCGTTCTGCGACAACTGGGCTGCCTGCGCTCCGGTCGGGGCGCCGAGGGTAGCGGTATCGTTGACCGATTGGGCTGAGGCAAGCTGACGCTGCGGATCGCGCTTGTCGAGAAGTTGCGCCACCTGATTGGCGTCGAATTTCGGCGAGTTCTGTTTCTGCTGCGCCGAATTGTCGTTCGGTTTGGCAGCGTCCTTGGCCGCGTCCTTCTTCAACAGATTGGCGATCTGATCGGGCTTGTAATCCGGCGTCTTCGGCTTCTCGGCCTGCTTCTGATCGGCCTTTGGGTCAGGCTTCGGATCGGGCTTGGGATCAGGCGGCTTGGGATCCGCCTTGGCAGCCGTCTTGGGGTCGGGCTTGGGCGGATCCGGCTTTGGATTGGATTTCGCGGAATCCGTGGTGATCGCCGCCTTGTCCGCGACCTTGGGCGCGAGTTGGTCCACCGACTTTTCCTCCCCCACTTTGTCGGCGAGCGGCTTCAAATCCGGGATTTTCAGCTGGGGGGCGTTTTTGACGCCCTTGGTCATCTGCGAAAAGTCCTTCTCGGAAATGATCTGGGTCGCCAATGTCTCCACCGGCGGCGAGTTCATCGGCTGCGCCGAGATCGCAACCACCGCGAAGCCGAGCGCCACGGCATGGGCGATGCACGATATGGTCATGCCAGGCTTCATTAGCCGCCCTGCTCGACGTCGGTAATCAGCGACACTTTGTGATAGCCGGCCCCGGATATGCGACCCAAAATACGTGCCATCGTGCCGTAGTCCACTTTCTTGTCGCCGCGGACATAGATGGTTTCGTCGGGATTGCCGCCGCGTGCCTCGATGATCGCCTTAAGCTTGGTGATTAGGTCGTCAAGCTGGAGCTGGCTTTTCTGCAGAAAAATTTGGCCGTCACCGTTCACCTCGACAATCAGCGGCTCGTTATTCGGCTGCAGCGCCTTGGCCTGGCTCTGCGGCAGATCAAGCGGCACACCCACCGTCAGAAGCGGCGCCGAGACCATGAACACGATCAGCAGCACCAGCATGACGTCCACGAACGGCGTCACGTTGATGTCGCTCATGACCGCGCGGCGCCGGCCGCGCCGGCCGCGCCCCCCGGCCGGGGCAACGCTCATATTGCCTGCCGCCATGTCCCCGTCCTCACCGTCCCGTAGGACCCCCGTCCTTACCCGCGCTCGTCGATCTGTCGCGACAGGATCGCGGTAAACTCGTCGGCAAAGCCCTCCAGCCGCTGGGCCTCCCGGTTCACCTCGCTGATGAATTTATTATAGAAAATCGTCGCCGGAATGGCGGCAACGAGGCCGATTGCGGTCGCAAACAGCGATTCCGCGATGCCGGGCGCCACCACCGCCAGGGAAGTGTTCTGCGAGGCCGCGATCGACTGAAAGCTCGTCATGATGCCGACCACGGTCCCGAACAGGCCGATGAAGGGGCCGGCCGAGCCAACCGTCGCCAGAACCAGAAGCCGCCGTTCCATGTTCTCGACCTCGCGCGCGATGGCGACGCTCATCACCTTCTCGATGCGCATCTGCAAGCCGGCGAAGGAGCGGGCGTGCCCTTCGAGGCTGCGCTTCCACTCGCGCATGGCGACGACGAACAGGGCCCCGGTCGAATGCCCCGGATCGGCGGCGAGCGATTTGTAAAGCTCCTCGAGCGACTGGCCGGACCAGAACGCCTCCTCGAAATGGTCGCCGGAGCGGCGCAAACGCGCGAACAAAAGGGTCTTGTCGATGGCGATGGCCCACACCCAAACCGAGCACACCAATAGCCCCGCCATCACCGACTCGACGACCCAATGGGCATGCAAGAACAGGTGGAAAAGCGAGAGATTGGCCGATGTCAGAGGCGCGACCGACTGCGCGACGTCGGTTGGGTTCATGGAACGTCCTTTCGGCGATCCGACCGGAAGGGTCGAAAGCGAGGCCAAGCAAGGCCATAAGCGAGACCATGACCGGGGCGGCGCATTGGCGATACCAAAGGGTCATGACAGGCCGCCGCTTCGCGCGCACCGACCAAAACCCCAATTTTCGCGAGGACCCCGGGCCGACCCGTTACCGACGGCCCGTAATCATTCGCGAAATTTGACCAAACTAGGGCGCAATCCCGGTCGTTTCAGCCTAACGAAGCCCGACTATGCTTAACGGGGCGTTAAGACCGGCGGCGAAACGGGTGCGGCGGCCTAAAGCGAAGCGGGCCGCCCATCTCCGCGAGATGGACGGCCCGGACTTGTAACCTACCAAGACTTGTAACCAAGCCAAGAGGTGCTGGGACCTTGAAGCTCAATTCTGCGGAGGCGGCGGCGTCTCCTGCGGCGGACGGTTGCGGCGCTCAGTCATGAACTGATCGAATTCTTGACGGTCTTTGGCAAAGCGCAGGCGCTGCAGGAAGTCCTTGAATTCGCGCTGTTCCTCTTCGAGCCGCTGCAGCGTCTCACTGCGATAGTCGTCGAAGGCGCGGTTGCCGCTCGACTGCGGGCCCCACCAATCGCCGCCGGAAAAGCTCCGCATGCGGTCCATTTTCGCTTGCATGCGATCCATCTTGTTCTGCCAGCGGCTCATGCCGTGATGATTCCAGCAACCCATTCGTCCGCTCCCAATCATGAAAGCGAGGATCACCAGACCCAGTGGCCACCAGGCAAAGAAGCCCAGGATCATCAGAACGATCCAGGCGGGTTTTCCGAACTCATCAAGCTTGGCTGCGATAGGCATGGCATATTACCTCGCGTGTGAATGTAAATTACATTTACATTCACTTTTGGAAGTGTCAAGGGCTCGGCTGGGGTAGCCCTGCGTGCGGCATTTTGGCTGAGATGGCCGGCATCTAAGCAAGGCTATCGCTTTTGCCAGCCGCCAATCCAAGGCCGCGCAAATAGACAAGAACCTCGGCCTCCAAAAGTTCGTCGGCCGACATCGGCAGCGTGCGGCGCGCCGCGTCCCCGCGCCCGAACAGCGAGGCGATGCCGTGCGACATCGCCCAGATATGGAGTGCGACCATCAGTGCAGGCGGACGGCCCTGCCCCGGCAATTGGGCGCAGAGTTTTTCCGCTGCGCCGCGCAGCACGGCAAAGGCGCGGTCGCCGGCCTCGCGCAGTTCGGGACTGATCGATGGCGGGATGCCGGCCTCGAACATCGCCGAATAATAGGCGGGCTCGGTGCGCGCGAATTCGAGATAGGCCTTGCCGAGCCGGTGGAGCGCCACGAAGACGTCGGGACGGCCATCGTCCCAGGCGTGCGTCAGCAGCAGTTCGAATTTCTCGAAACCGCGCAGCGCGACATTGGCCATCAGCGCGTCGCGGTCGCGAAAGTGGCGATAGGGTGCCGCGGGACTGACGCCGGCCCAACGCGCAGCTTCCGCGAAGGTGAATCCAGCAGGTCCTTTTTGCGCAATAAGCTCAAGCGCGGCGCGGATGAGCGCCTCTTTCAGATTGCCGTGATGATAGCCACGCGGTTCGGCGCGCTCGTCCTTGGACCAGTTCATGTAAATGAGCTTTACATCAAGCGCCAGCTGGCGTCGATGCGCGGCTTTAGCCCGGCCGGCGGCGTGGTGAATGAGCTTGTGCCGCCAACGGCAATCGATCGAACAGAGGCAATTGGTCGAACGACATGTCGCCGCCAGATCGCGCGCTGGGTTGCGCGCCTTCGATGGTCAGCATGCGCATTTTCGTGCTGACCCCGCCCGGCGCGGAAAAGCCACCGGTCTTGCCGCCCGCCGCCAGCACGCGGTGACACGGCACAATGATCGGAAACGGATTTTGCCCGAGCGCCTGACCGACATCGCGCGACAGACGACGATCGCCGAGCCGTTCGGCGATCTGGCCATAGGTCATTGTCGCCCCCGCCGGAATCGTGCGCGCGATGTTGTAGACTTGGCGGTTGAAGTCCGGCACGTCGGTGGTATCGATCTTCACGCCCGTCAAATCTTTCGGCTCGCCGCCGAGCAGCGCGATCATGTCGTCGATCGCCCGCTTTATTTCGTCAGGCGGCGCAGTTTCGCGCGCCGCCGGATAGCGGCGCGCAATTTGGTCTCTAGCGGCACGCGCGCCGCCTTCCGGAAGTCGGGTGCGGACGATGCCGCGCTTGTTCCAGACGACGCAGCACTCACCGATCGCCGTGTCAAACAAAGCAAAGCCGTAATGAGAGTCGGTCATGGATCAAATATAAGGTTCGCCATAGGCATTTCGCCATCCGATTTGTCGGATATGTGCCGGTTCAGCACATAGACTGCCACCGAGCTAGACTTACCCATTGATTGCTTGGCTACAGACTGCGCGAGAGGAATTTGAACTCAAGGATGCGCGAAGCCCACCGCCTCTGGCGGCGGCCCTTCGGGCCGTCCTTGAGTTCAAATTCCTCTCGCGCAAAATGGTAGCCGAGCAATCAATGGAGACGTGGCGCCGGGCCGGCTCCGTCTCACATGTGCTTGAGCCAGCACAGATTGCGGTCAAGGTTGGATCGCATCCTGATCGGCCTTCATGGCGATCCGCAGGGGCTTCGGGATCGGCCGCGCCCGGCCGCCGCTGATGAAGGCGACGCGCACATGCGCCTCGACCAGAAGCTCGTCGCCGCGCATGACGCGCTGGCGCACCGTCGTCGAGGCGCCCTTCACCACTTCCGGCTCAGTGACAATTTCAAGCACGTCGTCCATGCGCGCCGGCTTGAAGAAGTCGATATTCATCGAGCGGACGACAAAAGCAAAACCCGGCGCTTCCTTTTCGGTCTCCTCGAACAGCGCGCGATGGTCGGCGCCGATGAGGCGGAGATAATTGGTTCGCCCGCGCTCCATATAGCGCAGATAATTGGCGTGATAGACGATGCCGGTGAAATCGGTGTCTTCGTAATAGACCCGCACGGTGAGCACGTGCCGGCCGTCGCAGATTTCGCCGTCGAGATGAACATGACTCATACCACTATCTCCACGGCACCCGTTCGGTCATGGCGTGTTCCCAGTTCTGGCCGTCGAAACGCTTGATGTCGAGGGTTGCGACATCGACACCGTCAAGGCAACGGACGTTGACGTCGATCTTATCGGGGTCGGAGCGCGGCACATAGAACGGATGAATGCCGCAGGTCGCGCAGAACGTATGCTGCGCCGTGCCGGTGTTGAAGCGGTAGGTCGTCAGCGCGTCCTTGCCGCATAAAAGCTCGAACGCCTCGGGCGGTACGATGAGATGCAGGAAGCCCTTCTTGTTGCAGATCGAGCAATTGCATTCGGTGACGCGCGACAAATCGGCCGTGACGCGAAAGCGCACGCGCCCGCAATGGCAGCCGCCTTCGTAGACCTGTGTCATTGACTCACTCATCGTCCGCGCCGAACAGTCCGAACTGCGCCGGATCACGCGCCGGCTCCGCCAAGCCCAAATGCCTGAAGGCGTGGCTTGTGATCAACCGCCCGCGCGGCGTGCGCTGCAGGAAGCCGCATTGGATCAGATATGGCTCGATGATGTCTTCGATGGCGTCGCGCGGTTCGGAAAGGGCAGCCGCCATCGTGTCGACGCCGACTGGGCCGCCGCCATAACTGACCGCAATGGTCGAAAGATAGCGGCGGTCCATGGCGTCGAGACCGGCCGCATCGACTTCAAGCGCGGCGAGCGCCTTGTCGGCCACCGCGCGATCCACGGCGGCGGCGCCGGCGACCGAGGCGAAATCGCGCACGCGGCGCAGCAGCCGGCCGGAGATCCGCGGCGTGCCGCGGGCGCGGCGGGCGATCTCGTTCGCACCGTCGGCAGTAACCTTCATGCCGAGCACACGCGCGCCGCGATTGACGATCTGTTCGAGCTCCGCCACCGAATAGAAATTGAGCCGCACCGGAATGCCGAAGCGGTCGCGCAGCGGATTGGTGAGAAGCCCGGCCCGCGTCGTCGCACCGACGAGCGTGAATTTTTGCAGATCAAGCTTGACCGAGCGCGCCGCCGGTCCCTCGCCGATGATGAGGTCGAGCTGAAAATCCTCCATTGCCGGATAGAGCACCTCCTCGACCGCCGGATTGAGCCGATGGATTTCGTCGATAAAGAGCACATCGCGCTCTTCGAGATTGGTGAGAAGCGCCGCGAGATCGCCGGCCTTGCCGATCACCGGTCCCGACGTGGCGCGGAAATTGACGCCAAGCTCGCGCGCCACGATCTGCGCCAGCGTGGTCTTGCCAAGCCCAGGCGGACCGACAAACAAGACGTGATCGAGCGCCTCGTTCCGGGCGCGCGCCGCCTCAATGAACACTGAGAGATTCCTTCGCGCCTGCTCCTGCCCGACAAAGTCGGCAAGCCGCTGCGGGCGCAGCGACGCTTCCGCCGCATCTTCCTCGCGGCGCTCCGGCGTCACGAGCTTGCGGCCAAGATTGGTCGGGGCTGTGCTCACCGTTCCGGCCCCCGGCTGTATTTGTTGGGCAGAAGATCGGCGATCGGTACCACGGACGGCGTCTTGCCGTTCGGCACGATCACCCGCGCGTTGCGATCGTAGTCGAAAATCAATTCCCGGCAGGCGCCGCAGGGCGACACCACCTTGATCGTCTGGTCCTTCTCGCCGGGCGGCGGGTGGCGAACGGCGACAATCGTATCGATGCCGGCATCGCCCAGATCGACGATCGCGCGCCCGAGCGCGACCGCCTCGGCGCAGACCGCCATGCGGCCGAGATAGGCGTCGAGATTGACGCCGGTGAAGATCGTCCCCGAGCGCGTGCGCAAAGCCGCACCGACTTCCTGCCAGTCGTCGCGATAGCGCTCCTTGATCGCCGCGACCGCGGCGGCAATCAGGTCTTTCTCGGCTTTGCCGAGTTTCCTTTCTGGTTTCCTGTCGGTCGTTTTGCCGCGCTTCACTTCGCCAATTCCTTCAAGCCCAGCCGGATCAAAGTCGTCGTCTCGGCGCCCTCGCCGGCGCTGCGGAAGGCGGTGGCAATGGCGGCGGCGGCTTGCGGCTGTGCATAGCCAAGATTGATCAGGGCTGAAACCGCATCCGCCACCGGGCGCGGCGCGCGTTTCTCGTCAAGCGCACCGGAGAGCCGCACCAAAGCCGGATCGACATCGGTAAAGGCCGGCGCCTTGTCTTTCAGTTCGGTGACGATGCGTTCGGCGACTTTCGGCCCGACGCCCGGCGTGCGCGCCACCATCGCCTTGTCGCGCATGGCGATGGCCGAGGCGAGGTCGGCGGGCTTGAGCGTGCTAAGCACGGCGAGCGCGACCTTGGTGCCGACGCCCTGCACGGTTTGCAGAAGCTTGAACCATTCGCGCTCGACGTCGCTCGTGAAACCGAACAGCCGGATCTGGTCCTCGCGTACATGCGTCTCGATCGACAGTGTCGCGGACTCGCCGGCGCGCGGCAGTTCCTGCAAGGTGCGCGCCGAGCAATGCACCAGATAGCCGACGCCGTTGACGTCGAGGATTACGGAGTCCTCGCTATAGCTGTCGATCACCCCTCTGAGCTTGCCGATCATCGTGCCGCAACCTTTAGCGCCGCCGCCTGCAATGCCGCGTGGAGCACTATGCTGCGCCGGTGATGCGCATGCGTCACCGCGATGGCGAGTGCGTCGGCGGCGTCGTGCGATGCCGGGTCGGCCTTGGGCAGCAGCACGCCAATCATCATCCGCACCTGTGTCTTGTCGCCGTGACCCGAGCCGACGATGCTTTTCTTGACCAAATTGGGCGCATATTCGGCGACCGGCACGCCGGCTTTGGCCGGCACCACCATGGCGATGCCGCGCGCCTGGCCGAGCTTGAGCGTCGCCTGGGCGTCCTTGTTCACGAAGGTCGCCTCGACCGCGGCCTCGTCCGGCCGAAATTCCTCGAGAATTTTCATCAGGCCATCGTGGATGACGAGAAGCCGCGCGGCGAGCGCGTCACGATCATTCGTCGTCACCGACCCGCAGCCGATAAAAGAGAGCCGGTTGCCGTCAATCGCAACCATGCCCCAGCCGGTGCGGCGGAGGCCGGGATCGATGCCGAGGATGCGAATCGGGCGGGTCACCATAAGTCCGTAGATAGCATTTTGGTTCGAGAATGGCCGCAGTGCTTGGGCCCGGCTCGCCCCGCTGCACACAGGCTGATAAGGAACGCGGATCAAAGACTTACGGCCCGAAAATCCAGCGAGCGGAAGAGCATGACACCCGGTATCGGCTTCGCGCTTGGCGCCATGCTCTTCTTCGGCTTGAGCGACCTCATCTATAAGCGCGGCGCCGCGGCGGGCTTTACCGCCGGCGAATTCCTGATGTCGCAGGCCTGGATCTTCTGCCCGGGCGTGACGCTTTACGCCTGGCTGACCGGCACGCTTCACCCGCACGCCTCGGCACTCTGGGGCGGGCTGGCGGGACTTTTTCTCTTCATCGCTTTGTTCAATTTTACCCAGAGCCTTCAAGGCGGCGCGGTCAGCACCAATGCGCCGATCTTCCGCTTGAATTTCACGATCACGGCGGCGCTGGCGATCCTGGTGCTGGGTGAGCCGCTGAACATAGCCAAAGCCCTTGCGCTTCTTGGCGCGCTTGTCGCCGTGTGGCTATTGCTCGCGGAATCACGCGAGCAACGCGGCAAAGCGAGCTTGCCGTCGCTTGTTCGCGTGCTAATCGCGACCGCGGCGATGGCGCTGACCAATCTGTTCTACAAGGTCGGCCTGCAGCACGGCGCGGTCCCGGAAACGATAGTCGCGGCGCAAGCCTGGGTGTTCTGTTCGCTGGCGACCATTTTCGGCGTGTTCGGCAACGGCGGGCTGCATATTCCGCGCGGCGTCTGGCCTTATGCCGCGCTTGCCGCATTGGCGCTGTTCGGCGCCTTCGTCGCCCTGCTGCACGGGCTTGCGCTTGGGCCGGCGAGCGTGCTCGTGCCGGTGGCGCAGATGAGCTTTGTGTTCACCGCGCTGTTGGGCGCCGCGATCTTTCACGAACGCCTGGATGCGAAAAAATATGCCGGGCTTGCCATCGCCGTCATGGCGCTGGCGCTGTTCGCGATCAGCTGAGATTAGCGCTCAGTCGGTCGGATATTTTCGGATCGCCCCTACGCACTCATCTTCTGCACCAGCGCGTCGGATATCTCGAAATTAGCATAGACGTTCTGCACGTCGTCGTGCTCGTTGAGATTATCGATGAGCTTGAGCAGCTTTTCGCCCTGCTCATCGTCGACCGCCACGGAGTTCTGCGGCCGCCAGACCAGCGACGCCTTGCGCGGCTCGCCGAACTTGGCTTCGAGGGCCTTGGCGACCGAACCGAAATTAGCCTGGCCGGCGTAAACCTCGTGCGTGCTGTCGCTTGAAACGACGTCGTCGGCGCCGGCCTCGAGCGCCGCTTCGAACATCGCCTCCGCGCCCGCCACTTTGGCGTCGTATTCGATGACGCCGACATGATCGAACATGAAGGAGACCGCGCCGGTCTCGGCGAGATTTCCACCGCTCTTGGTGAAAGAGGCGCGCACTTCGCCGGCGGTGCGGTTGCGGTTGTCGGTGAGCACTTCGACGATCACCGCAACGCCGCCCGGCCCATAGCCTTCATACCTGATCTGCTCGAAATTCTCGCCGTCATTGCCGGCCGCCTTCTTGATGGCGCGCTCGATATTGTCCTTGGGCATGTTCTCGGCGCGGGCCGCGATGATCGCCGCGCGCAGTCGCGCATTCATCGCCGGATCGGGGGTGCCGAGCTTCGCCGACACCGTGATTTCGCGCGCCAGCTTGCCGAAGAGTTTCGACTTCACCGCGTCCTGCCGGCCCTTGCGGTGCATGATGTTCTTGAATTGTGAATGTCCGGCCATGACCTGCTCTTGATCGCTGCTTCGTAAGGCTCTTTTTGCGCTCTCGCGCGCACGCAAAATGCGGATGTATTGATGCGGCCCGCCTTATACGGCGGCGCATTACGAAAATAAAGATGAGGCTCTTACAGGCTCAGGCCCAGAAGCCTGGCTTTGCCTGCTCCAGACTGCCGCCGAGCCGTACCGCGCCGACGCGGGTGGCTAGCCCGGTTGCCGGATCGGTCTCGACCGCGACGCCGCACAAAGTCGCAGGCCCCGACGCCGGCTCGAACCGTGCCGACGACACCCGCCGGATGAAGCGCTGCAGCGGCTCGTCCTTCGCCATGCCGATCACGGAATTGAAGTCGCCGGTCATGCCGACATCGCTCATATAGGCGGTGCCGCCCGGCAGCACGCGAAGATCCGCCGTCGGAACATGGGTATGGGTGCCGACCACGAGGCTCGCCCGGCCGTCGCAGAACAAGCCCATCGCCTGTTTCTCGCTCGTCGCCTCGCCGTGAAAGTCGACGATGATGGCGTCGGCGCTTTTTTGCAGCGGGCAGGCCATGAGCTCGTGCTCGACCGCGGAGAACGGATCGTCGAGCGGATCCATGAACACACGCCCCATGGCGTTGACGATCAGGACGCGCGCGCCATTCTTGGCCTCGACGACGGCCGAACCGCGGCCTGGCGTGCCGGCTGGATAATTGATCGGGCGAACCAAGCGCGGCGCGCGCTCGATGAACACCAGCGCTTCCTTCTGATCCCAGGCATGATTGCCGAGCGTGACGGCATCGGCGCCGGCTTCAAGAAGCTCGCGATAGATCGTTTCGGTGATGCCGAAACCGCCAGCGGCATTTTCGCCATTGACCACGACCAGGTCGAGCTTCCAGTCGCGCACGAGTTTCGGCAATCGCTCGTAGACAATCGTGCGGCCGCTGCGGCCGACAACGTCGCCGATGAAAAGAATGCGCATGCTCAGCGGCCTCGCAGGTCGATCACGTCGCGCTCGGTTAGCACGAGATCGAGCTGCGCGTCGCGGGGTGTCGTCGGCACGCGCGGAACCTCTTGCGCGGCGAAAGCAATCCCGACGGCCGTTACCGGTTTTCGCGCGCGCAGACACGGCAATGGTCAGATCGTAATAGCCGCCGCCGTAACCGAGCCGATAGCCGGCGCGATCGAAGGCGAGAAGCGGCACCAGCAAAATATCGGGATCAACCAGCGGCGCTTCCGGCTTCGGTTCGCGGATGCCCCAGACGCCGGAACCGAGCGGCTCGCCCCACTGCCAGCCCCTCATGAGAAGCGGCTTGCCGCGGCCTTCGACCACCGGCAGCGCCAAAGTCGCGCCCGCTTCGGCAAGCTTGCGCATCAGCGGCAGCGGACTGATTTCGGTCTTCATCGGCATGAAGCCGGAGACGATCGTACCGGGCGGCATCGCGAGCGGAAACTTTCGCGCGGCAATGGCTTCGGCCGCGGCCTGGCGTGCGTCCGCCGCCAACGCATCGCGCTGCGCCATCGCTTCACGGCGAAGCGCTGACTTAGATTCCTCGATGCTGGTCGATGAAATCACTGATGGCGTCATACCCAAATTAAGTGCGGAGCCGCACCGGCCGTAAGAGCTCTGATCCCGGGAACCTACATAAGTAGGTGGGCGCCATGTGACCGAACCCAGGGGTCCGGCCAGGGACAGCTCCCTTCAGGATCGTAAGGCCCCGGAGAATTGTCTCCTACGCACCAGGCAGCCCCGCATCGGCAATGTAGTGCGCAAACGGTGCGAGCGCCAATCTGCCGTTCTGCGATACCTCGGCCGGCGCGCCGGACAGCGCTATAGTGCTCGGCGGCGAGGCCGAGCCCCGAGGCGTGTCATGGATTTCCACACCAGATCGCTGCGCTGCCTCGCGGCAGCGATTTTGGCCGCGATACCGGTGCTCGCCGGACAAGTTCTGGCCGATGGGCCACAATGCGACGGACACCAGCTGCTGTCGAAGCCGCGGCCGGAGACAAGCTGCCAGACTTTCAAAGCGCAGATCCTCGTCTCGCCCGACAAGGCGACGCATGCGCAAATTCTTCCGGCGGATGTCAACCTCTACGCGACGCCCGACATGGAAAGCCGCATCGTATTCCGGTCAAGCTCCGGCGACACTTTAACCTCGCAAGACTATTCGTCGCCGCGCGGCACCAACGGCTATTACGTCGCGTCCGCGCTTTGGTCGCCTGACTCGCAATACTTTGTTTTCAGCTTGATCTCTTCCGGCGGCCATTCGCCGTGGTCCTATCCGATGAAAGTTTATTCGCTGAAAAAGAATTTGGTCGCGAATTTCAGCGACATGATCGGCGGCAACCCGACGGTGTCGGACCAATTCCACTTTTCCGGACCGCACACGGTGGTGGCGAGTACGTGGAAGCAACCCGGACAGACGGATGTTGCGGTTCCCGTAACTGTCGATCTTGAAGCGGCGTTCCAAAAGCTGCCGGCGGCGAACTAAATCTTTTGTTTGAGCATGATCTTTTCCGAAAACCGGCTTCCATCCTCGGATCAAGTCCAAGGGCATGCTTTTCGGGATCATGCTCTAGCCGAGCGCGACGCCGCCGCCATTGCCGATGGTCTGATTGAGTTCTTGGTGATGTTTTCGATGCGCTCGGCCGCGGCGCCCAGCGCCGCAGCAATCTGGGCCTGGGCGTTTTTGTTACGATCGGACGTCAATACGCGGGCATCCTGCAGCGCGGCGAGTTCCTCTTCCAGGCGCTTCACCCGCTGTCCCGCTTCGGCGAGCTCGTCGGCCACCGTGAGCGCCGCCATCACCGTAAGCCGCGTATCGCCGATCTCGCCGAATTTGCCGCGCAGGCCGCTGATGCGCAGATCGAGATCGCGCGCGAGCTCAATCAGATGACCCTCCTGGCCATCCTCGCACGCCATCCGGAACTGCCGGCCGTTGATGGTGACGTTGACTTGAGCCATTTCGCTAAAGCTTCACGCTCCGTTGCTTAGGCTGTTACGCTGCCATCCCGCAGCAAGATCACTCTTCCGTCGCCAACACATCGCGAATTGTTTCGATCGCCTGATCGATGCGCGCCGCGACCTCGCGGTTGGCGGTTTCGAGCGTGCGCACGCGCGCGGTCACCTCATCGAGCTCGCTTGCAAGCCGCGCGCGATCGGTTCCGAGCGCCTGAACCTGATCGGCGAGCAATTCCTCGCCGCGGTCGGCCTCGGACCGCCGCTCCGCCGCCGCCTCCAAAGCATCGAGTGCGAGCGCAAGGCGCCGCGTCGCAGCCTCGATTGAATCGGCGTCACTCATCTGGCCATTCACCGCGGCCATCCCCGCCGTCACACTGAACGCGAAAATTGTGCGACAGCAATCGTTTATCGCAAGAACTTTACGTCGTATCGAGGGAACGCGTCAACGATCAGGGGGTTTTTCCCGGAGCTGCCTGTGCATGACTTCGTGCGGCGGCCGCAGACATTTGACATAGGGGCCTCGCATGCTATCTGTCCCGGCCTGTTTCCATCCCCGCGGCCGTCACGATTCACGCCGCGTTAGGCCTGTCCAATTTCGGCCTGTCCCAATTAGGCCTGTTCGATGACGATGCCGGACCGAGCTGCCGCGGCGGGCCAAAGTCTCGCCCCGGCTCAGAATTTTCCCGCTTCCGGTGCAAGTGTCGGCGCCGGTCCTGCCTCCCGAACGGAGCACGACCGCATGGCGAACGCGATCCGCGCGCTCGCCATGGATGCAGTCGAGCAGGCCAAGTCGGGCCATCCCGGCCTGCCGATGGGCGCGGCCGATATCGCGACCGTTCTGTTCACCCGCTTTCTGAAATTCGACCCGGCCGATCCGGCATGGCCCGATCGCGACCGCTTCGTGTTGTCGGCCGGTCACGGCTCGATGCTGCTCTATGCCGTGTTTTATCTGCTCGGCTACGAGAAGATGACGATCGCGGAGCTCAAGCGCTTCCGCCAGCTCGGCTCGCTTACGCCCGGCCATCCCGAGCATGGCCGGACGCCCGGTGTGGAAACCACCACCGGACCGCTCGGCCAGGGGCTCGCCAATGCCGTCGGCATGGCGATCGCCGAGCGTCACCTCGCCGCTCTGTTCGGCGGCGAGATCGTCGATCACACGACCTATGTGCTCGCCTCCGATGGCGATCTGATGGAAGGCATCAGCCAGGAAGCGATTGCGCTCGCCGGCCATCTGAAGCTGAAAAAGCTGATCGTGCTGTTCGACGACAACGGCATCTCGATCGACGGGCCGACCTCGCTTTCGGATTCCGTCGATCAGGTGAAGCGTTTCGAATCCGCCGGCTGGGCGGCAAGCCGCATCGACGGCCACGATCCGGCGGCGATCGCGGCTGCGATCGAAGCTGCGCAACGTAACGACAAGCCGACGATGATCGCCTGCCGGACCACGATCGGCTTCGGCGCCCCGACCAAAGGCGGCACCGAAAAAGCCCATGGCTCCGCGCTCGGCGCCGACGAGATCGCCGCGGCGCGGCAGAAGCTCGGCTGGACGTCGCCGCCGTTCGAAATTCCGGCGAACATTCTCGAGCCATGGCGCACCGCCGGCGCCCGCGGCAAACCGGCGCGCGCTGCCTGGCAGCAACGGCTCGCCGCGCTCGACGCCGGCAAGCGCGCCGAATTCGAGCGCCGCCTGCGCGGTGATTTTCAGGACAAGCTCGCGGCTTCGGTCAATAGCGTGAAGCAAAAGCTCGCGGAGACCCCGAAAGAGATCGCGACACGCATAGCGTCGGAATTCGCGCTCGAGACCTTGACCGCGGCACTGCCGGAAATGATCGGCGGCTCGGCCGACCTCACCGGCTCGAACAATACACGCACCAAGAGCACGAAGCCGCTGAGCGCCGCGGACTATTCCGGCCGCTACATCCATTACGGCGTCCGCGAGCACGGCATGGCCGCCGCCATGAACGGCATGGCGCTGCACGGTGGCATCGTTCCCTATTCCGGCACGTTCCTGGTTTTCTCGGACTATTGCCGGCCGGCCATTCGCCTTGCCGCGCTGATGGGTCAGCGCGTCATTCTAGTGATGACGCACGACTCCATCGGGCTCGGCGAAGACGGTCCGACGCACCAGCCGGTCGAGCATCTCGCGGCGCTGCGCGCCATCCCGAACCTGAAAGTGTTCCGGCCCTCCGACACGGTCGAGACCGTCGAATGCTGGCAGCTTGCGCTGCAATCGACGGACGGCCCGAGCGTGCTTGCTTTGACGCGGCAGAACCTGCCGCAACTGCGTCTCGGCTTTGACGAGCACAACCGCTCTTCCGCGGGCGGTTACGAGCTGATCGCCGCGGACGACGATGCGGCGGTCGTTTCGCTGTTTGCGACCGGCTCGGAGATCGCCATCGCGGCCGAGGCCAAGAAGCTTCTTGCCGCCCGCAAGATCTCGGCGCGCGTGGTCTCGGTGCCCTGCTTCGAGCTTCTGCTTGCTCTGCCGGAAGCCAAGCGCGCGGCGATCATCGGCAAGGCCAAAGTTAACGTCGCCGTGGAAGCCGGCATCCGCCAGGGCTGGGATGCCATCATCGGCTCCGCCGGAGCCTTTGTCGGCATGACCGGGTTTGGCGCCAGCGCCCCCTATAAGGATCTTTACCAACATTTCGGGCTGACGGCCGAAAAGGTGGCCGAAGCGGCATTGGCTCGATTATGAAGGCGTGAATAAATACGTTTGCCGTCCCATCGGCCATCTTTAGGGGCGGCGCCTAAGGAGACCGGGGATGTCTGTACGTGTTGCAATTAACGGTTTTGGCCGGATCGGCCGAAACGTCCTGCGCGCCTCAGTCGAGGCTGAGCGCGACGACATCGAAGTTGTCGCCATCAACGATCTCGGCCCGGTCGAGACCAACGCCCACCTGCTCCGCTACGACAGCGTGCACGGCCGCTTCCCCGGCGAAGTGACGGTTAAGGGCGACACGATCAACTGCGGCAACGGCGCGATCAAAGTGACGGCGGTCAAGGACCCGGCGCAACTGCCGTGGAAGGAACTCGGTATCGACATCGCGCTCGAATGCACCGGCATCTTCACCTCGAAGAAGACGGCGTCCGCGCATCTCGAAGCCGGCGCCAAGCGCGTGCTGGTGTCGGCGCCGGCCGACGGCGTCGACCTGACCGTCGTCTACGGCGTCAATCACGACAAGCTCATGAAGTCGCATTTCGTCGTCTCCAACGCATCGTGCACGACCAATTGCCTGGCCCCGGTCGCCAAAGTGCTCAACGACGCGGTCGGCATCGACAAGGGCTTCATGACGACGGTGCACTCCTATACCAACGATCAGCCCTCGCTCGATCAGATGCACAAGGATCTGTACCGGGCGCGCGCCGCCGCGCTCAATATCATTCCGACGTCGACCGGCGCGGCAAAGGCCGTCGGCTTGGTTTTGCCGGAGCTCGCCGGCCGCCTCGACGGCGTGTCCATTCGGGTGCCGACGCCCAATGTCTCGGTGATCGACTTCAAGTTCGTCGCCAAGCGTGCGACTACGGTCGAGGAGATCAACGGCGCGGTGAAGCGCGCCGCCGAGCAGCAGCTCAAGGGCATCCTCGACTATACCGATGAGCCGAACGTCTCGAGCGATTTCAACCACGATCCCCATTCCTCGATCTTCCACATGGACCAGACCAAGGTGATGGACGGTACGCTGGTGCGCGTGATGTCCTGGTACGACAACGAATGGGGTTTCTCCAACCGCATGATCGACACTGCGGTGGCGATGGGCAAACTGGGGTGACAGTGAGCGCTATGAGTTCCAGTGTTGGCGTATTGATGAAACGCCACCTTTCGCAGTCTCGATAATGCCGACGTCAAGGGCAAACGCGTGCTGTTGCGCGTCGACCTCAACGTCCCGATGCAGGACGGCAGGATCACCGACTCGACCCGCATCGAGGAGATCGCGCCGACCATCGCCGAGCTCGCCGACAAAGGCGGCAAGGTGATTTTGCTCTCGCATCTCGGCCGCCCCAAGGGGCCGAACCCGAAGGACTCGCTGCGCCCGGTCGCCGCCGACGTGGCGCGCATCGTCAAACGCTCCGTCGCCTTCGCTGAAGACTGCATCGGCCCGAAGGCCGAGGCAGCCATCGCTGCGATGAAAGACGGCGACATTCTTTGTTTGGAAAACACCCGCTTCCATCCCGGCGAGGAAAAGAACGACAAGGATTTCGCCCGGAAGCTCGCCGCGCTGGGCGACATCTTCGTCGACGACGCGTTCTCGGCCGCGCATCGCGAACATGCGGCGAACTCTGCGATCGTGACCGTCTCCAATCTCCCCGCCTATCCCGGCCGCGCCATGCAGGCCGAGCTTGAGGCGCTGCACAAGGCTTTCGAGACACCCGAACATCCGGTGGCGGCTATCGTCGGCGGCGCCAAAATCTCGACCAAGCTCGATCTGCTCGGTCACCTGCTGCAAAAGGTCGAGACGCTGATCATCGGCGGCGGCATGGCCAACACCTTCCTCGCCGCGCAAGGCAAGGCGATCGGCAAGTCGCTGTGCGAGAACGATCTCATTCCCAACGCCAAAGAGATCATGGCCAAGGCCAAGGCGATGAAGCGCGAGATCGTCCTGCCGGTCGACGCGGTCGTTGCGGAAAAATTCGCCGCGCACGCGCCTTCGCGCGTCGTCGCGGTAGACGCGGTCGGCGCCAACGACATGATCCTCGACATCGGGCCAAAGAGTGTCGAGCACGTCATTTCCGTGCTCGGCCGCACCAAGACGCTGGTGTGGAACGGGCCGTTCGGCGCCTTCGAGCTCGAACCGTTCGATAACGGCACCTTGGCCGTGGCCGAAGCGGTCGCCGAACTGACGACTGCAAAAAGGCTTGTCAGTTTTGCCGGCGGCGGCGATACGGTCGCGGCGCTTAACGCCGCCTCGGTGCGGGACCGATTGACCCATGTCTCGACCGCCGGCGGCGCGTTCCTCGAATCCTTGGAGGGGAAAACGCTGCCGGGCGTTAAGGTCCTCATGGTATCTCCGTCGTCATCTGATTAGTTTATAGACAGCGCGCATTCGCCGGACCGCCGGCGCCGAACGTTGAGGAGAACGCTATGAATCTCAGCGAATTGAACAAAGTCGCGACAGCGATGGTCGCCCCCGGGCGCGGCATCCTGGCCGCCGACGAAATCGACCGGTACCATCAAAAAACGCTTCGACTCGCTCGGCGTGGAATCGACCGCCGACAGCCGGCGCGATTACCGCGAGATGCTGTTCCGCAGCTCCGAGGCGATGTCGAAATACATTTCCGGCGTCATTCTTTACGACGAGACGATCAGACAGAACGCCAAGGACGGCACGCCCTTGGTCAAGGTCATCGAAAAGGCCGGCGCGTTCCCCGGCATCAAAGTCGACAAGGGCACCAAGCCGCTGCCGTTCTGTGAAGGCGAACTGATCACCGAAGGACTCGACGGCCTTGGCGAGCGTCTCGCCGAATATCGCGGGCTCGGCGCCAAATTCGCCAAATGGCGCGCGGTGATCGATATCGGCGCCAATATGCCGAGCTACGACTGCATCATGACCAATGCCCATGCGCTCGGCCGCTACGCCGCGCTGTGCCAGCAGGAAGGCATCGTGCCGATCGTCGAGCCGGAAGTACTGATGGACGGCGATCACGATGCCGATCGCTGCGCCATGATCACCGAGTGGGTGCTCAAGACGGTGTTCGAGCAGCTTTACTATCAGCGCGTCGCGCTCGAAGGCATGGTGCTCAAGCCGAACATGATCGTGCCGGGCAAGAAGTCGGCAAAACGCGCCTCGTTCGAGGAAGTGGCCGAGAAAACTCTGAAGGTTCTCAAGGCCTGCGTGCCGGCCTCCGTTCCCGGCATCGCTTTCCTCTCCGGCGGCCAATCCGACGAGCAAGCGACCGCGCATCTCGACGCCATGAACAAAATGGGTCCCCTCCCTTGGCGGGTGTCCTTTTCCTACGGCCGCGCCTTGCAGGCGGCGCCGCAGAAAACCTGGTCCGGCAAATCTGAAAATGTCGCCGCCGCGCAACGCGCGTTCGGCCATCGCGCCATGATGAACGGCCTTGCCTCGCTTGGGCAATGGAAAGCCGATCTCGAACGGAAGGCCGCGTGACGCGCGGCGAGGCCCCGCGTCAGCGGCTCTATCTCGTTACGCCCCGCGTCGAAGATCCGACGTCGTTTGCCCGTGAAGTCGATCTTGCTTTGACCGCCGGCGATGTCGCCGCGGTGTTGCTGCGGCTCGCCGACGGCGACGACCGCACGCAGATCGCGCGCGTCAAAGCAATCGCCGCCGCCGTGCAGCGTCGTGATGTCGCACTGCTCATCGACGGCCATGCCGAGATTGCCGTGCGCGCAGGCGCCGATGGCGCGCATATCAGCGGAATCGAGGCCTTTGTCGCCGCGCTGCCGCTGTTGAAGCCCGACCGCATCGCCGGCGCCGGCGGATTGCTCAGCCGCCATGATGCCATGCTCGCCGGCGAATCGGGCGCCGATTACGTGATGTTCGGCGAGCCCGACCGCCGCGGCCGACGGCTGCCGTTCGATGAACTGGAAGAGCGTTTGTTATGGTGGGCGGATCTCCTCGAAATCCCCTGTGTCGGCTATGCCGATCGCCCCGACGAGGTCGCGGCGCTGGCGCGCACGGGGGCCGATTTCGTCGCACTCGGTGAGTGGATATGGACGGAGCCACAAGGCGTCGCGGCCGCAATCGCGGCGGCGGCGGAAAATCTCGGCGCGTCGGCTCCGCGATGAAACTCATACATAACGGGACATTCGGCTGCGTGGCCGTTCTTGCCGCCGGTCTCGCGGCTCTTTCTCCGCAACTTGCCTACGCGCAGAGCGATCCTCCGCTGCCTGTCGCCAAGGCCGCAGTTAAGCCTGCCGTCAAGCCGGCGACCAAGCCGCAGCCGCACCGAACGGCGCCGCAAAAGGCGCCGCACCTTCCGCGCCCGCGACGGCTCCCGCCAGCAAGGCTATTTTCGATCCGGCCTATGGGGCGTTTCAACGCGGCTATTTCCTCACCGCCTTCCAACTGGCGGAGCAACGCGTCGAGCAGGACAAAGACCCGAAGTCGATGACGTTACTCGGCGAGCTTTACGCCAACGGGCTCGGCGTAGCCGAAAGACGACGCCAAGGCCGCCGACTGGTACAAGCTTGCCGCCGCGCGCGGCGACAGCAACGCCATGTTTGCGCTGGCGATATTCAGTCTCGCCGGCCGGGCGGGGCCGCGCGACCGCCAAGCCAGCGCCAAATGGCTCGCCTCCGCGGCCAAGCTCGGTCATGCCCAAGCCGCCTACGATCTCGCGCTTCTCTATATCGAGGGCCAGTTGTTCCCGCAGGATTTCACTCGTGCCGCCGAATTGCTGCGCACCGCGGCCGACGCCGGCAGCCCGGACGCGCAATACGCGCTCGGCACTTTCTACAAGGAGGGCCGCGGCGTACCGAAGGACATGCACGAGGCAGTCAGGCTCTGGGGGCAGGCCGCGCTTGCCGACAATACCGATGCGCAGGTCGAATACGCCATCGCGCTTTACAACGGCGACGGTGTCGATCGGAACGAGGCGGCCGCGGCGTTGATCTTTCACCAAGCGGCGTTGCACAACAGCGCAATCGCGCAGGACCGGCTGGCGCTCATTCTCTCCACCGGCCGCGGCGCACCGCTCAGTCCGATCAACGCCACAAAGTGGCATCTGATCTCCCGTGCCAATGGCGAGACCGATCTCGAGCTCGACGGGTTCGTCGACAGGCTCGATCCTCAAACGCGCGCCGCTGGCGAGAAAGCGGCAAAAATCTGGCTCGACGCGCAAAAAGCGGCGCAACCGCCGCAGTAACTCGACCGCCGGCGCTTTCCGCTTGCACTGAAACGCCGTCAGGGCTACGCGAAGCGACCCACCAGATAATCGCCCGATCGAACATGCTTCATTCCGCCACTCTCAACGTGATGATCAAAGCCGCACACCGCGCCGGCCGCAGCCTCAAGCGCGATCTCGGCGAGGTCGAGCAGTTGCAGGTGTCGCTGAAGGGGCCGCGCAACTTCGTCACCGCGGCCGACAAGCGCGCCGAGGAGATCGTGCGCGAAGAACTCGCCAAGGCGCGGCCCGATTACGGCTTCCTCGGCGAAGAAGGCGGCGCGCATGAGGGCTCCGACAAGACCCATCGCTGGATCGTCGACCCGCTCGACGGCACGACCAACTTTCTGCACGGCATTCCGCATTTCGCGATCTCGATCGCGCTCGAACGCAACGGCACCATCGTCGCGGGGCTGGTCTACAATCCCGCAAACGACGATCTGTTCGTCGCCGAACGCGGCAAGGGCGCTTTTCTCAACGACCAGCGCATCCGCGTCGCCGGACGACAGCGGCTTGCCGAGGCCGTTGTTGCCTGCGGGTTGCCGCATTATGGGCGCGGCGATCTCGCGCTCGGGCGCCAAGAAATCGCCGCCGCACAGCAGCACTTCGCCGGCTTGCGCCGTTTCGGCGCCGCCGCTCTCGATCTGGCCTGGATCGCGGCCGGGCGCTTCGATGCTTATTGGGAGCGCGACCTGTCGCCGTGGGACATGGCCGCGGGCATTATCCTGGTGCGCGAAGCGGGCGGCTTCGTCACCGACCTTGAGGGTCACGACGCCATTTTTGCCAAAGGTCAAATTGTTGCCGGCAACGACACCATGCATCGCGAATTGCTGAAGCTTCTCAAAGAGGCCGGCAAGGAGGCTGACAAGGCAGCCAATAAGGAAAGCCTGACGCCGTGACCCGTCCGCCCGGCATTTCGCTGCGGGCGTATCAAGCGGACGATGAAGACGCCTCCGTGGCATTGTGGCTGCGCACCTGGCGAGCGACTTATCCGCAAGTGGATTTCGCGGCGCGGCTCGACTGGTGGCGCGAGCGTTGGCGCGGTGAGCTTTTGCCGGTTGCCGAGGTCGTGGTCGCGGAAGCAGGCGGCAGCATGATCGGCTTCGTCACGATCGACGCCGGCACGCTATATCTCGACCAACTCGTGGTCGCGCCGGAACATTGGGGCTCGGGCGTCGGCCTGGCGCTGATCAATGAAGCGCGGCGCCTCTCGCCGTCGGGGCTCGATCTCGACGTCAATGTCGACAATGCGCGCGCCATCGCGTTCTACGTCAAATGCGGATTTGTCGTCACCGGCGACGGAAAAAATCCGATAACCGGCCGTCCCATCCACCACATGAGTTGGCGGCCGTAGGCTTCGCTTCGCCGGCGCGAAGGAACGTCGCCTCAAAAAAATGCCACGCCCCATCTGCTCGACAACCACGGTGCGCGCCGCAACGGCGCCGCTTTGGCGATGGGCCGAGTGCTGCGGCCGGAAAGCCTTTGCACTCTTATCCTGGCATTGAGCAAGGCCTGGTCGCGCGGCGGACCGCCCGGACGGCGCGCCATGGTTTCGAAATTCGTCACGACAGGAAAGACAAGTACGCGGGTATTGCTGTCTGGCGCGATATTCATGGATCCCAGTTCTGGCTCTAAGTTTCTTAAATGTACTGCGATCGCATATTGCGTTGCAGCACGCTGCGAACTCGTTAATTGGATACATAAAATTTTACACGCGCATCCGCAGAAGCAATCGCGGTCGTTGATCACTAATCCTGGAACTGCAGCTTCGCCAGCCGCGCGTAAAGACCGCCGCCTGAGGCCAGGGTCTGGTGCGTGCCCTCCTCGACGATGCGGCCTTCGTTCATCACCAGAATTCTGTCGCAGGACTGCACCGTGGCGAGCCGATGCGCGATCACGATCGTGGTGCGCTCGCGCATCAGATCGGCGAGCGCCGCTGCCACTTGCGTCTCGCTTTCGGCATCGAGCGACGAGGTAGCTTCGTCGAGCAGCAACAGCGGCGCGTTGCGCAAGATGGCGCGCGCGATCGCGATGCGCTGACGCTGGCCGCCCGACAGCGTGATGCCGCGCTCGCCGACCGGTGTATCGAGACCTTGCGGCAGCGCCGCGATGAAGCCCGCGGCATTGGCGTGCTCGGCCGCGCGCGCGACCTCGGCATCGGAGGCGTCGGGACGGCCGAAGCCGATATTGTCGCGCACCGAAGTTGCAAACATCACGCTGTCCTGCGGCACGAGCGCGATGCGGGCGCGCAAATCCGCCGGATCGAGATCGGCAAGCCGCACGCCGTCGAAGGCAATGCGCCCCGATGTGGGGTCATAAAAGCGCAGCAGCAGATGAAAGATCGTGCTCTTGCCGGCACCCGAGGGGCCGACGATCGCGAGCTTCTCACCCTGCCGCACGCGAAACGATACGCCGTTGAGAGCAGGAGCATTCTGGCGCGTCGGATATGAAAAACGCACGTCCTCGAAAACCGCCTCGCCGCGCGTTGGCACGGCAGCAGCAGCGGCTGCGCGGGGCGAAAGATCGCGGGCTTGATCGCGAGGATCTCAAAAAGCCGCTCCGCGGCGCCCGAGGCCGCGGCGATCTCGCCGCCGATCTCCGACAGCGATCCGAAAGCGCTCGACGCCAAGACGGCATAGAGAATGAATTGGCCGAGACGCCCCGGCGTGATCTGCTGCGAAAGCACCTCCTGCGCGCCGATCCAGAGCACGACGACGACGCTGGACGAGACAAGAAAGATCGCCAGACCGGTGAGCAGCGCACGCGACCGGATCGAGTCGCGCGCGGCGAAGAAGGCCTGCTCGACCGCGCCGCGAAACCGCGCGATGCCGAGCCGCTCGTTGGTAAAGGCCTGAAGGACCCGGATCGCTCCGATCAATTCGGCGGCGTAGGCCGAGGCGTCGGCGAGCGTATCCTGGGCGAAGCGCGAACGGCGGCGCACCGCGCGGCCGAACGCGTAAAGCGGCAAGACGATGATCGGGATCGCAGCGAGCACGAAGGCGGACAGTTTCGGGCTTGTCACCACCATCATGACGCTGGCGCCAAGGAACAGAACGCAATTGCGCAACGCGACCGAAATCGAGGAGCCGACGCTGGCCTTGATCTGGGTCGTGTCGGCGGTGAGCCGCGAGATCATCTCGCCGGTTCTCGCCTCGTCGAAGAAGGCCGCCGACAACGCGGTCAGATGCGCGAACACGTCGCTGCGCAAATCGGCGACGATGCGCTCGCCGAGCGTGGTGACGAGGTAGTAGCGGGACGCGCTGGCGAAGGCGAGCACGGCCGCGATGCCGATCATGACCAGAAAGTAGCTGTTGATCAGGTTCAGGCCGCGCTCGGTAAAACCGAAATCGATCATGCGCCGAACCGCGAGCGGCACGACGAGCGTGGTTAATGCCGCAAGCACCAAGGCGCCGAGCGCGGCAAGCGCCCGCCCCGGTAGCGGCCGATATAGGGAAGGAGCGAGGCAAGCGGCCGAAGGTTAGGCCGGCGTCCGTCAGGCGCCGCGGTTCCGGCGGCTGCCGACCGCTCGGGCGTTCCCGCCGGCGTCAAGGACCCTGTCGTGATCTCGACAGGTGCCGCCAAAACCGGCTCCGGCGCATCATTTTGGGCGCGCAAATTCATCTAAGCACGCAAATTCATCGATATTTCTGCGCCCCCGGCTCTTGGGGCCGGACAATGCCCCGCGAGCACCCTCCTTGGCAATCCGGGTCCGCCACGCAAATCACCGCAGCATCGGCCTGTCGGTGCGTCTTGTCGGGGGACGCCTTGTCGCGGCGTCCTGGGCGCGTTATACAGCCGCCAAATTTCCTCAAAGTCTTAGCCTTTGCAAAGCGCCGGAAAGACGCCGAAAACGCCATGAAGCCCGATACGCATCCCGATTACCACACGGTCAAAGTGGTCATGACCGACGGTACCGAGTTCACCACGCGCACGACCTGGGGCAAGCCCGGCGATACGCTGCATCTCGATATCGATCCGAAGTCGCACCCGGCCTGGACCGGCGGTCAGCAGCACCTGTTGGATCGCGGCGGCCGTTTGTCGCGGTTCCAGAAGAAGTTCGAAGGCTTCTTGAAGAAGTAGTTCCGAGCGCTTTAGGCCTCGGATTCGAACGCCGCCTTCAGCAGACCCAATTGCCGTTCGACAGGATTGTCGACCGTGACCTTGAGGTCGGGCGGCGTGTGCATCGTCGCATCCAGCCGCCGCACTTCGGCTTGCAGCTTGATGGATCGCGCGATCAGTTCCTGAAGCTTTTCCGGCAAAAGCGCGAGCGATTGGGCGTCGCCCGGGTCGCAGGCGGCGAGCCGCACCTTGCTCTTTTCCTTGTTGGCCTGGGCGAGCGTCATTTCGCCCTCTTTCACCGCACGGTGCAGCAGGAGCCATGAGGCAAGCTGCATCAGCCGCGTCGTCAGCCGCATGCTCTCGGTGGCGTAAACAAGACCGGCGCTGCGCTCGAGTTTCTTGGATTCCGAGCGGCCCGAACCGTCGAGATAGCTCGCGGTTTCCTCAACAAGCGCCATTCCATCGCGAAAAAGGGTCGCGAAGACCTGGGAACTCGCCAGCCGCTCGCTGAAAGAGACCGCCCCAACTTCCAATGCACGCTTGTCGGACATTTACGCCTCACACACCACCGTCAGCATCGCGCGAGACGCGCGCACTGTCCAGCGTCAATGGCAATGAAGCTACCGACATAGTTGCCGGCGGGGCCCCAGCCTTAGCGAAGACGCGTGACGTAACGATTAGGATAGAGCGAATAACAAAAAAGAGCCGCCGTTGCCGGCGGCTCAAGGTGATAACAGGGAGGCGTCAAACAGAGTGGACAGGAGCCACTCAATGTCCAGAAGATGGACATGGTTTGTAATGAACGAGAAAGCTTAACGAAAGGTTAAGGTTTCTCAAAAACTTGGCAAATCTTTTTCACGTGTAGCACGAGCACTGAAACGGCCAAAGGCTAAATTCTTGAAATCGCTTATTTCTTGAAGAACATATCGGCGGCAGACTTCACCGCGCGTTTCTTCGCTATGTCGGCCTCTAGCCGCGCGATCTCGTCCTTCAATAAAGCAATTCGGTCCGCGATCTCGCCGGCGGAGAGCAGTGTGAGATCCTGGCCGATTTCATGCGCAAGCTTCTTCTTCGGCGCGTCTTCATCTTCGGCAAGCGGCATATCTGCTTCTCCTGGCGCGGTAATTTTAACGACCGTGACGGGAATTGTCATAGGGCCGCCGCGACATTGCGCCCCCCTTACCGCTGACCAAGGCCGCGCGGCCGCGTAGGCGATGCAGCAACTACGTCCATAGAAACAGTCCTGACCCTTTGAAAGTAAACGGGAATATTCTTGCCCTGCGGCACCGCAGCCGCTACTAGTTTCGCCTCATGACGCACCTGACCTTGGCAGGATTGCGCGCCCGTGTGACGGGCGGTCGCGAATTCGGCGCAAAGCATGTTTGGTAGTCGGTCGGGGGGTTCCGTGTTTGCGGCGCAAACGGCGCCGGCTGCCGGCCTCGGAGGTCGTCTTTTGGCATTTTTGCGCGCCGCTGGCTCAAGCACCGCGTATCTCTGCGCGATGTTGGTTGTTGCCGTTGCGGCGCTGTTCGGCGCATCGAAGGCTTACGCTGTCGACGCCGTCAATGTGCGCACCGACGCCGCCGCCATCGACCTCACCGACGCGGTCGAATTCCAGCACACCGACACCGGCCGCATCCAAGTTTCAACGGCGCCGGGTGCCGACGGCATCATTCGTCGCATCGAAGTGCGCGCGCGCGAGGCGGGACGGAACTGGGCCGTCTTCGCTCTCGCCAATAACGGCGAAGAGCAGATCGACCGGCTCATCGTCGTGCCGCATTACCGGATGGTCGGGTCCGGCCTGATCTGGCCCGACCTCGGCATCTCGCGCATCGTTTCCATCACACCGTCGTCGGGCGATCCGCCCGATCGCCAGGATAATCCCAACGCTGATATTTTCCGTGTCACGCTCGACCCCGGCACTGTGATCACCTTCGTCGCGGAACTGCGCACGGATAACCTGCCGCAAATCTATCTGTGGGAGCCCGACGCCTACAAAGACAAAGTCAATTCGCTCACGCTCTATCAAGGCATCGTCATCGGCATTGCCGGCTTGCTGGCGCTGTTCCTGACCATCCTGTTCGTGGTCAAGGGCAGCGTGATGTTTCCGGCCGCGGCGGCGCTCGGCTGGGCCGTGCTGATCTAGCAATACGCAACTGAACCTCAAAGGCAGCGCCAACATAAACACCAACGATTTCACGCAGC
>CAVXFY010000003.1:0-121633 GCA_963761185.1 uncultured Alphaproteobacteria bacterium | reverse complement strand
CCTGTTTAATTCCCTGTTAGCAGGGAATTTGGGCCGAAGACTGGTTCGATACGGACTGCCACGTCAGCCAGCCCCGGCGATCAGCCCAGTTCCTCGGCGCGCTTGAGGGCGCTGAACATGGCCAGTCGCATCAGGAATGCACGCCGTGCGGTCGGGTCTTGCATGCGCGCTTGCATGGTCTCGCGAAAGTTGCGGCGGTCTTCCTCGGTCGCGGCCTCGAGATCGCGCTTGTTCTGGATCGTCTGCGATTGAACATGTTCGAGCGTCACGCGCCGGCGCTGCAGGTCAAAGCGGTCCAGATCCTCGTCCTTCGTCTCGCCACGCCAGACAGCGCTCAACCGCCGCGTCAGATTTTGGGCATCGTGCAGGCCGCCGTTCATTCCCATACCGCCGAGCGGATTGTTGATATGAGCGGCATCGCCGACCAAGAAAGCGCGATGTTTGCGAAAGGTTCGCGCCACGCGCTGGTGCACCCGATAGAGGGTGCGGTGTTCTATCTCGACGGTGCCGCCGTCGGGCAGAACCCGCTCGAAAAGCCGCCGCGCGTACGTTGGATCAAGCGCCTCGTCGTCGCTCATCCCCGATGGCGTCGGAAACATCACGCGCCACACTTTGGGGATGCGCAGGTAGAAATTCCACTGCACGGGATCGGTAACGTAGGATACGGAGTCCAAATCCGGGATCGCGGCCGTTATGTCGTGCGGCGTCGTCAGTACCAGGAATTTCTCCGGCCA
This sequence comes from uncultured Alphaproteobacteria bacterium, assembly GCA_963761185.1. Classification (GTDB taxonomy): domain Bacteria; phylum Pseudomonadota; class Alphaproteobacteria; order Rhizobiales; family Xanthobacteraceae; genus BOG-931. Next base: position 120,899 of record CAVXFY010000003.1, on the reverse strand, counting down.
AGTGAAACCTTCGAATTCGATATCGAGCGACTGGCGCACCGCCGAACTCGCTCCGTCCGCGCCGATCAGCCAAGGCGCACGGCGGGTGATTTCGCCTCTCGCCGTACCGACGGTGACCGCTACGCCGCCGGCATCTTGCGTCACCGACTTGATTGGGGACGAGAAGCATATCTCGTAATTCGGATTGCCGGAGAGCTTGTCGTGGATCAACCGCGTCAGATGCCATTGTTCGCATTGCAGGCGATAGGGATGGCGGGTGATGTCGGCAATCTCGCCAAAGTCGAACCGGCCGAGAAGTCCTTCGCCGCGCGATCGATATTGCACAAAGGGCGCGATCAGTCCTGCGTCGATGAGCGGTTTGGTCACGCAGATGTCCGCCAGCATGTCGAGGCTTGACGGATGAAAGGTCGAAGCGCGTGACTCGCGGCTGAGCTCGGCGCCGGCTTCGAACACCGTGACGGGAATGTCCGCCATGACCAAACGCGCCGCAGCGAAAAGGCCAACCGGGCCTGCCCCCGCAATGAAAACGCGACGTTCGATCATCGTATGATCCCTTTGCTGTTCGCGGCTGCCTTGAATTCGTTCGGAGATAGCCAAATGCGATCTTCAAGGCCAGCCCAGCAGCCGGCGTCACGCAATATCAGCAGAGCCCACGGCTTCGGCGCCACTGCAATCCGAAAGGATTTCCGTCTGTCTTGTAGGGGTTTCCGCCGCGTGGTAACTTGGAAGTTGGGGGGTGAGCAGGCGTGGGTGGCTATTTTCTTTCCGGGAGTAGCTGCAATGAGCATCGCATCCCATACCCCGACGCTCGATCGCTCCGATGTCCAGCCGCTGCGGGCCAAGTGCGGTTGGATCGTAGCCCTCGGCGTCGTCTATCTGATCGCCGGGCTTATCGCGCTGTCCAGCGTCGTTCTCGCGACGGTCGCCAGTGTATTCGTGGTCGGCGTCATGATGCTGATCGCCGGCGTGGCGGAGGTCATCAATGCATTTGCATTGAAGTCCTGGGGCAACTTCCTGCTCTGGCTCGCGCTCGGCATCTTGTACATCATCGCCGGCTTCGTGACGTTCGAGAACCCGCTGCTCGCCGCGGCCTTGCTGACTTTGATGCTCGGCTTTGCGCTCGTCGCCTCCGGCATCATGCGGATCGTTCTTGCCTTCAGCATGAGAGGAAGCGTGCCCTGGGTCTGGGTCGTCTTCTCCGGCCTGATAACACTCTTTCTCGGCGTCGTGGTCCTGGCGCATTGGCCGGTGTCGAGCCTCTATGTTCTCGGTATCTTCCTGGGCATCGACCTCGCCTTCGCCGGAATCGGCTGGATCCTCATTGGCTCCGGATTGAAAAGCCGCGCCTAGTAGAGCGCGCCGCCGGCGCTCAATAACAAACCGCATAACAAAGCGCGGCGGGAGCCCGCGCGGCACCCGTCGGTATTGCGCGGGGCTGTACAATCGCGCTGCCACGCGACACGCTGTGTCGTCTTTGCCGCAACAGGGGGCTGACATCGGCACGATGTTGTTCGATCCGCGGCAGGGCGACGCCGAGGACGACGGTTCAAGCCCCAAGCAGCGGTCGCTGCTCGCGATCGCGGGCAGCCTGCTCGCCGAGATCAGCCTGCCGAAGCTGGTATTGGCCTGGACCTTTTCGATCCTGTTGCCGGCGGTGCTGCTTGGATCGGCGCCGCTTGTCGCGACGATCTGGTTCGCCAAGGCCTCGCGCACCGTTGTCGAGCTGACGGAGCTCGGCACGGTATTGATGCTCATCGCCATCGTCGCATTGGGATGGATCGGCTGGCGGCCGCTGTGGCGGATCGCCGAAATGAGCTTCTGGTCGCTCAATGCGCTCGCGGTCCAGCCCGGCTACACGTTCTGCCGCGAAGCGTTGCGGCATCTGGCCGAGCATATGTTCGGCGGAACGTCCGGCCTTGCCGCGCGGGGGCGTCTGCGCGCGATCAGCGCCGCCGGCGCTGCCATGATTCTCTGCCTGTGCGGCCTGGCGATCGCGATGCTTGCCTGGCCGGCCACGCATTGGGCCGGGACGCTGGCGGATTTGCTGGCGGTGCACAGTCTTGCCCTTTCGGCGCTCGCCAACGCAGTTGTCGTCATCTTCGCATATCTCGCGATCGCTTCGCTGGTCTGGGGCGTTGCCGACGCAAGCATGGACCAGCCGGTCGACCTCGCTGCATTCGCCACCGCGCCCATGAGCCCAGCCTGGCGCGTCGCGCATCTCTCGGACCTCCACATCGTCGGCGAGCATTATGGCTTCCGCATCGAAAGCGGGCGCGGCGGGCCGCGCGGCAACGGCCGCGTCGCGCGCATCATGGCGCGCCTCGAAGCGATCCACGGCGAGCGGCCGCTCGATCTCGTTCTGGTCAGCGGTGACATGACCGATGCCGGCCGGGCGAGCGAATGGGCGGAATTCATCGATGCGGTGACGCAGCATCCGTCGCTCGCCCAACGGATGATCATCCTGCCCGGAAATCACGACCTCAATATCGTCGATCGCCTCAACCCGGCCCGGCTCGACCTGCCGTTCAGCCCGGGAAAGCGGTTGCGGCAAATGCGGGCCTTGTCGGCGATGGCGGCGGTGCAGGGCGATCGGGTGCGCGTGGTCGACTCTCGTTCGGGAAAGCTTGCAAGCACGCTGGCCCAGTCGCTCGCGCCCCACCGGCAACGGATCGCCGCCTTCGCCGATTCCGGCAGCTTGCGTTTGTCCGCCGGACTGGGACGGCTTTGGGACGATCAGTTTCCCATGATCCTGCCGCCGGCGACGGCGGAGGGTATCGCCGTCGCCATCCTCAACTCCAATGCCGAGACGCATTTCTCCTTCACCAACGCGCTTGGAATGGTTTCCGCCGAACAGGCGCGAAGGCTTGGCGCGGCGATCAGCCAATATCCGCAAGCGCGGTGGGTCGTCGCGATGCATCATCATCTCGTGGAATATCCGATGTCGGTCGCGGCGTTCTCCGAGCGTATCGGCACCGCATTGATCAACGGCAGCTGGTTCGTCCGCAGCCTCGAAACCATCGCCGCACGCACGGTCGTCATGCATGGCCACCGCCACATCGACTGGATCGGCACCTGCGGCAAATTGAAAATCATCTCGGCGCCGTCCCCAGTGATGGGTGCGAAGAACGATGCGGTGACGTATTTTCATATCCACACCCTGACGTCCGGCGCGGACGGGCAACTCTCCTTGCTGGTGCCGGAACGCGTCGAGATTGCCGGCGAGAACGAGCCCAACTGAATTGGAGCCGGAACGAATTTTGCAGGTGACGCTCAGAACGATCCAAATGCTGTGCCGAGGACGATGACCGCGACCAGCGCGAGGATGGCGCCGACGATCCCGACCATCACAATGTCGAAATAGCTCTCGCGGTGCGTCGTGCCGCAGATGGCGAGCAAAGTCACGACCGCGCCATTGTGTGGCAGGATGTCGAGCGTTCCCGAGCCGATCACGGCGACACGGTGCATCAGCGCGGGATTGAGGCCGGTTTGCGACGCGATGGTCATGTAGGTTTGCCCCAGCGCGTCGAGCGCAATCGTCAACCCGCCGGACGCCGAGCCGGTGAGAGCCGCCAGCACATTCGTCGCAACCGCGAGCGAGACCAGCGGGCCGCCCTCGATCGCTAGCACCCAATCGCGCACCAGGACAAAAGCCGGCAGTGCCGCGATCACGGCGCCGAAGCCGACGAGGCTCGACACGCTGAGCGCGGGGAGGACCGACGCATTGGCGCCGGCATCCATGCTTTGGCGCAATGCGGGGAGGCGGTTCCAGTTCAACAGGATAACGGCTGCGATCGCGGCGGCGAGCGCGACCACCACCGACCATACGCCGGCCACCGCGGTCATCGACGTGCCGCCCCAGCGGTCTTCGGCCAAATATGAAGAGTTCGAGCCGCGGCAGAATGACGAGTGACATTGCGAGATTGACCGCGACGACAACGATGAGCGGCAAGGCCGCGGCACCGATAGACGGAGCGGTGTCGCTCCTGTGTCCGTGGAGAATCTCGGCTGGATCGAATTCGCGCGCCGTTGTGGCGCGCTCGCGCACCATCTCATCGTCGGCCGCGGCATCGACGGAAACCGGCGTGTCGGCGCCATAACCTTCGCCCGCGCGGCTCGCCGCGGTCGTCGCTCGGCTCAGCCACCATAGGCCGAAGCCAAGCATGATGATCGAGGCGATGATGCCGAGCCCCGGCGCGGCAAACGGCGTGGTGCCGAAGAACGGCATCGGGATGGCGTTCTGGATCGACGGCGTGCCGGGCAATGCCGACATCGTGAAGGTCGAGGTGCCGAGCACGATCGCCGCCGGCATCAGTCGCCGTGGGATCGCCGCGGCGCGGAACAGCGTCTGTGCCATGGGCGCAAGCACGAAGAACGCAACGAACAGGCTGACGCCGCCGTAAGTGACGAAAGCTCCCGCGAGCACGACCGCCAGCATGACGCGGCGTTCGCCGAGACGCTTCGTCATAAAGTCGGCAACGGACGACACCGCGCCGCTGTCTTCCATGAGCTTGCCGAACACCGCACCGAGCAGGAACAGCGGAAAGAACTGGGCCAGGAAGCGAGCGGCGCTGCCCATGAACACCTGCGTCCAATTGGCGAGCAGCGGTTCGCCGCCGAACAGCGCGGCGACCAGGGCGGCGGCGGGCGCGAGCAGCAACACGCTCCAGCCGCGAAACGCGAGCCCGATGAGCAAACCAAGCCCAACGAGGATACCGAGGAGGCCCATATTCAGCACTCCGCCAGCAGCACATCGAGATCGGCTGTCGAACGTTTGCCGAGGTCGTCGCCGTTGGCTTGGAGGAATTCGCTTGCGGCTCGGCGACCCTCAGCTTTGAGCATCACGACGAAATCCCACTCGGCATTGAGCTTCGAAGAGGCGCCGAGCTTGGTCAACAAATCGGTCAGGATCCGGTGCGTGCGCATCTGCGCCCAGCGCGCGCCTTCCCCGGTTCCCGGATCGGCCACCTGCCGCAACAGAGCGATCATCCGCAGTTCCTTCATCAGCGGTGAATTGAAGGAAATCTCGTTGAGCCGATTGAGAATTTCTGCAGCCGTCCGCGGCGTGTCGAGCCGTTCGCGCGGATTGATTTGCACCAAGATAGTGTCGTGTGCATCGCTTTCGCGGATCAACGGCGTGATGGTGGGATTGCCGGCATAGCCGCCGTCCCAATACGGCACGCCGTCGATTTCGATCGCCTGGAACATTGTCGGCAGACAGGCCGAGGCGAGCAATACATCGGCCGTGATTTCCGCGTTGCGGAAGATGCGGCCGCGACCGGTTTGCACATTCGTCGCGGTAATAAACAGCTTGATCGGCGAGCCGGCGAGACGCGTGAAATCGACGCTCTGCGCAAGAATGTCGCGCAGCGGATTGAGCGCCAGCGGATTGAGCGCGTAAGGCGACACCAGCCGCGACATGAGATCCATGACGATGTAGGCGGGCGAGGTGTCGAGGCTCCAGCGGCCCATCAGGCGATCCATAGGCGAGCGCTGCAACGGGCTGAAAGCCGCGGCGCGCGATACGCGCCGCCAATACTCGTCAAGCGCTTTGCGCGCGCCTTGCGCTCCTCCTGCCGCCCAGCCATCTGCGAGTACCGCGGCATTCATTGCGCCGGCCGAGGTGCCGGAGATCGCCGCGATGTGGAGATGCGATTCCTCGAGCAGGCGGTCCAGCACGCCCCAGGTAAACGCCCCGTGGGAACCGCCGCCTTGCAGCGCAAGGTCGATCAGTATCGGGTCCCGATCCATGAGATGGGCTCCGTGCCGCGACGATGAGTTTGGACCTGACGTCGACGAAACTTAAGGCTAGCCGCGTTGCACATGCCCCTCGCTCCGCCTGCATTGCGCAATCGTAAAGGCGAGCGCGATGATAGATCACTTTCGCAAGCCCGTCACGACGGAACCGCGGCTATGAAGCGATCAACGGCATGTCGGTTCGGCAGGGACTTCAAAATTTAATCTATTCGCCATCTCATCGTCTTGCCGCAGCGAAATCTAGGGAGCGTATTCCGGTCGCTTCGGCGTGAACACATCGAGGTTGATGACCGGTTCGTCGCCGACGACTTCGCCCCAGTGCGTGACATTCGACGGGATAACGACGAGTCCGCCCGGGCCGATGTCATGAACCTGGTCGCCGATGTGAAAGCGCAGCGTGCCGGAGACGATATAGGCGATCTGTTCGTGCGGATGGCTGTGCGGCCGCGGCTCATGCCCCGGCATCAGACGGTGCAAGGCGACGGTAGCTGCGCTTCCGGAGAACGCCTTTTGCTCGACGCCCTTGCGGATCTCCTTCCATTCCATCGCGCTCCAATCGATTTTGTGGATATCCATGTCGGTTTTCTCCATTGTTATTTTGCAGTGCCGATCTATTTTGCGGAGCCCAGCAGGCCGGTCGGCCGGAAGAACAAAAACAAGAGAAGTATAGACAGCGCGGCGATGTTCTTGAATGCCGAGCCGAGATAGACGATGGCCAGCGCCTGGATGACGCCGAGAAAGATGCCGCCGGCAAGCGCACCGAGCGGCCGGCCGAAGCCGCCGACGATTGCCGCGATGAAGCCGCTGATGGCGAAGGGAACGCCGAGATTGAAGGCGGTATATTGCGTCGGCGTGATCAGCACGCCGGCGAAAGCGCCGAGCGCGGCGCTGAGCCCGAAGGCCAGCGCCAGCATGCGCGATACCGGAATGCCTTGGAGCGCCGCTGCATCGCGATCGATCGCGCAGGCCCGCATCGCCTTGCCGGTCTTGGTCGAGGAGAAAAACAGCGCCAAGAGCGCGATGACCAGCGCCGAACCGCCGACGATCCAGAGAAACTGATAGCTGATGGCGAGCGCGCCGACGTGCAAGGGCGGCCGATCGGTGAACATCGGCAGGCTTTTCGGCTGATCGCCGGCAACGATCAAGGTCAGGCGCTCGATGACGATTTGCGCCGCGAGCGTGGCAAGGATCATGACGAAGGTCGCCGATTGGCGGTCCCACAAGGGGCGCACGACAATGCGTTCGAGGACGACGCCGAGCCCGGCGCAGATGACAATGGCGAGAAGTCCGGCAAGCGGCAGGGGAACGCCGTAGCTCTTGAGCGCCGCGCTCGCCACCATTCCGCCGAGCATCACGAAGGCGCCCTGAGCAAAATTCACGATGCCGCTGGCGTTATAGATGACGCAGAAACCGATGCCGATCAGGCCGTAAACGCAGCCTATCGCGACGCCGCTTGCGATCGATTGCATGACGAGGTCAAGCAAGGACGGCCTCCGCTTGTCCGAGATAGGCGGCGATGACGTCGCGGTTCTGGCGCACCTCGGCCGGCGTTCCGCTGGCGATGACCCGGCCGAAATCCAGCACCGCGATCCGCTCGGCCACATTCATGACCAAACTCATGTCGTGTTCGATAAGCAGGACCGCCGTTCCAGAGGTGGCGATCTGCCGGAGCAGGTTCGCCAGCCGCTGCGTCTCCTCGCGATTGAGACCGGCGGCCGGCTCGTCGAGCAGCAGCAATTTGGGCTCGGCTGCGCGCGCGCGCGCGATTTCGAGGAGGCGCTTTTGTCCGTAGGGCAGGGCGGAGGCGAGGATGTCGGCGCAGTCGGCGAGTCCCGTTTGCTGCAGAAGGGCGCGTGCGGCCAATTCCACCGCCGCTTCCTGACGCACCGCGAGGTTCGGAAGCAGCGCGGTGAGGAGGCCGCCGCGGGTGTGAAGGTGTCGCCCGACTTTGACGTTCTCCAGCACCGTCAGATCATCGAACAATTGGACGAGTTGGAATGTGCGAACGAGCCCGCGTTTGGCAATCTGCTCGGGCGCGACGCCCGTAATGTTCTCGCCGTCGAAAAAGACGCTGCCGGTGGTCGGCGTATTGAAACCCGAGATGATATTGAACAGCGTGGTCTTGCCGGCGCCGTTCGGGCCGATGATCGCAGTGATGCCGCGCAGGGAAACCTCAAGCGAGACGTTTTCGAGGGCGACGAGGCCGCCGAACCGGCGCGTGACATTGTCGAGCCGCAGGATGCTCATAGGGGTTTTTTGTGCGTAAACGACGACAGGAGTTTCGGCAGCGACGCGATGCCGCCGGGCGCATAGATCAGGATCAGGATCAGAACCGCGCCATAGGCGAGATCCTGATATTCGTTGAATTTGCGAAATGTCTCTGGCAGCAGCGTGACGATCAGCGCGCCGAGCGCCGGACCGGTAAAAGTGCCGATGCCGCCGATATAGAGCATGGTGAAGGCGAGCACGACCATGTGCAGCCCGAATACTTCCGGGCTGACAAAGCCGACGGCATGCACGAACAAGGACCCGGCAATGCCTGCGTAAAACGCCGAGATCATGAACGCCGCGAGCTTGTAATGTGCGACGTCGATGCCGAGAGCGCGCGCGGCGTTCTCGCTGCCGGCAATGGCGACGAAGGCGCGTCCGAGCCGAGAGTGGCGAATGCTGGCCGCGGCAAGTGCGCCAAGCGCGGCGATGACGATGAGCAGAACCAAAACGCCGCGATCGGACGTGACGGTCCAGCGTCCGATGCCGAGCGGCGGGATGCCGGAAATTCCCATATAGCCTTGCGTCACCGATCCCCATTCCACCGCGACGTCATAGGCGATCAGGCCGATCGCCAGCGTCGCCATCGCGAGATAGTGGCCGCGCAAGCGCAAAGTCGGGTAGCCGATGATCAAGGCGCAGACCAGCACGCCAGCGAGCCCGAGCATGGCCGCGGGAAGCGGCCCCCAGCCGTAGGTCGCCGTCAACACCGCCGATGTGTAGCCGCTCACCGCGGCGAAAGCACTGTGGCCGAAGGAAACCTGACCGGCATAGCCCATAAAGATGTTCAAGCCGATGACGAAGATCGTGTAGATCGCCGCGATCTGCATCACGGTCATCAGATAGCCGCCGCGGATCAGCACATAAATGACGAGTGCCGCCGCGAGCCCCCACACCGCGAGCAGCGCCGGATTGCTGCCGCGCCTGGCCCAGATCGAGCCGCGCTTAGCCCAGATAGAAATGAGCGAGTTCATCGTGCGACTTGACGGTGCGAGGATCGATTTCGGCGGCGATGCTGCCAACGGCCATCAAATAAGCGCGGCGCGCGAGCTTGAGCGCCAGCGGCGCCTTTTGCTCGACAAGCACGATCGGAAGGCCGTTGCGGTTGAGCTCGCCGAGTTTTTCCAGAATTTCTTCGATGACCCGGGGCGCAAGGCCGAGCGACGGCTCGTCGAGCAGGAGAATCTTCGGCTCCGCCATCAACGCCCGTCCGATCGCCAGCATCTGCTGCTCGCCGCCGGACAATGAGCCGGAAACTTGCGACAAGCGTTCCTTCAGGCGCGGGAACAGCGCCAGCACGCGGTCATGCCGCCGCGCCAATTCCACACGATTACGCTTCAAGAGATAAGCGCCAAGCTCGAGATTTTCCGCAACCGTCATCGGCCCGAAAATGCCGCGGCCCTCGGGCACCAGCACGAGTCCGCAGGCCGCAGCCGCCACCGGATTGCGGCGCGGCACGTCGGCGCCGCGAAAGCGAACGCGCCCTCGGGTCGGAACGAGCCCTAAAAGCGCGCGCATCAATGTCGACTTCCCGGCGCCGTTCGGGCCGAGCACGGCGACGAGCTCGCCCTCGTCGACATGAAGGTCGACCAGTCGCAGGGCCTCGACGTGGCCATACCACGCCGAGAGCCCTTCGACTTCGAGCATGGGCGCCATCGTCGACCGTCACTTCACCACTTTGACTTGGCCGTCGACGATCGTCGCGAGCAGCAGCGGATTTTCGGTGATGCCCTGATGATTGGTCGGGGAGAAGTGATAGACCCCGGTCGTGCCCTGGAAGCCGTCGATGCTTTCGAGCGCATCGCGCACCTTCGGACCATCGGGCGATTTGGCCTTCGCGGTCGCAGCCGAAATCAGCGTGACGGCGTCCCAGCCGCGGCCGGCCCAGTTCGGATCGCGGTCGCCGTATTTCGCGCGCCATGGTTCGAGGAATTTTGCGATTTCGGCCTTCAGCGCGCCGGCGGGAAGCGCGCCATAGACCTGCGCCGGCGAGGCCACGAAGAAGAACTTGTCGCCGAGCACCTCGGCCACCGGCCGGAACACGGCGATGTCCTCGAGGCTCGTCAACATGATCATGTCGAGACCGAGCTGCTTGATATTCTTCGCCGCGGTCAGCGTCGTGCCGCCGAGCCCGATCTTGATGATCGCGCGCGCGCCTGCGGCATACATCTTCTGGATCTGCACGCTCAAATCGGCGTCGTCGGTCTTGTATTGTTCATTGCCGACGATTTCGAGGCCGTAATCTGCCGCTTCCTTTTCCGCCGCTGCGCTCTGCGCATTGGCGTAAGGCGAGGGGTCGTGCAGGACGCCGATCTTTTTGATCGTGGTTTTGTTCTTGAGATAAGCGAGCCGCGTCTCGACTTCGAAACGGGGGGGCGGAATGGTGGTGAACGCCCAAGCCACCTGGTCCGGCTGCTGCGGCAGGATGGAGCACAGCACCATGGGCGTTTCGGCCTTCATCACCAGTGGTGCCGCGGCGAAATTGCCCGCCGACACGCAGCCGCTCGCGAACACGTTGACATTGTCGGAGCTGATCATCTTGCGATAGACGGTGACCGCCTCCTGCGGTTCGGAGCGGTTGTCCTCAACGATGACCTGAACCTTGCGGCCCAAAATGCCACCTTTGGCATTGAGCGCATCGACCGCGACCTCGACGCCGTCGCGCCAGGCGCGATCGACGGTCGCCGCGTAGCCGGTGAGGCCGGCGGACATGCCGATCTTATAGACGTCCTCGGCCTGCGCCGTACCCGCGGCGAGCAAAGAAAGCCCGAGCGCCGCGATGGAGCAGTTCGCGATCACGCGAAAAGCGTTGTGAGACATTTGCGACTTGGACATTACTCCTCCCTCTACTCTTGGTGTTTCGACCGCGTTTATGCGCAGTCTTCGTGTTGGTCTCGTCGGCTAGTCGAAGATGAATTCCCGCATGTTGGGAACTTTCAGCCCCTCATAGGCGGTCGAGTTCAATTTAAGCGAGATGGCCTTGGTGCAGGCGCGCAGCAGCTGAAGCTGATCCGGGTCCACCGGATCGTGGACATGCTGTGTGGTGCCGACGACGGCGATGGCGGCGACCAGCTTGTTGCCGAAATCGAGGATCGGAGCCGCGACCGCGGATATGCCGAGCACGGTTTCATCCATGGCGACGTCGTAGAGCTGTTCGCGGATGCGCGTCAGTCTTTGGCGCAATTGCGCCGGATCGACGATGGTGCGCGGGGTCAGCGGTTGCAGCTTGCGCGCGAGAATGCGCTGCTGCAGTTCGGGCGGCGCGAAAGCAAGCGTGACCCGGCCTTGCGCCGACGCATAGGACGGCAGCCGGTAGCCGAGCCGCACCGAAATGGTCACAAGATTGGGGCTGTCGAACACGGCATTGGCGATGGCGTCGCCGCTTGCCGGCAGGCTCAAGACCACGGTTTGGCGCGTGAGATCGCGCAGCCGCATCATATACGGCTCCGCCAGCCGCCGCAGATCGAGCTGATCGGCTGCCGCCTGACCGATATGCGCAAGCTTCGGCGCCAGCCGATAGCATTCGGTCTGCGCGTCCTGATCGACAAAGCCGAGAAATTTCAGCGTCGACAGATGCCGGTGGATTTTCGCCTTCGGCTCGCCGAGCGAATGGGCAAGTGCCGTCAGCCGTACCGGCTGGGCGGCAGCAGCCAAAGCCTCGATGACCTGTGCGGCGGTGACCACGGATTGAATGACGCCCGAGCCTTGGGCCCGTTCGTCATCATCCGTCGCTTCAAGCACATCCGACATCTTAAAAGCGTTTCCGGTCGCCTCAGAAACTTGTATCGCTGTGAGAGACATACTTCTTATTCACGGAACACCTATCCGCAAATATGCCTGGCGTCAATGTGCATGGACGTTTGATTAAGGCTGCTTTCTCGTGTATGGAGGATACTAAGTATCGTAACAAGATACATAGTATCGCAAGATAGGAAGCCAACGGAATGTTGCGTTACGCGCTCGCTGTCGATATTGGCGGCACCTTCACCGACGTCGTTTTGCGTAGCGCGTCGGGCCAAACCGTCGTCGACAAGACCCTCACGACGCCGGAGAGCCTCGACATCGGCTTTTTTCGCGCTGTCGACTCGGTCTTGAAGAAAGCAGGTGTCGCGTCCACGGAGGTGACCGACGTCATCGTTCACGCCACCACCGTCGTGACCAATGCGGTCATCGAACGCAAAGGGCCGAAGACGGCGCTTCTGGTCACCGAAGGCTTCCGCGACATTTTGACCATCCGCGACGAGCATCGCTACGAGATGTTCGATCCGCAGATCGAGTTTCCCGAGCCGCTGGTTCCGCGCGAGCTGACATTCGGCATCACCGAACGCGTCCTGGCTACGGGTGAGGTGCTTACGCCGCTTGATGAGGCTAAGGCCATCGCCGCCGTCGGCGAGCTCAAGCGCCAGGGCGTGGTCTCGGTCGCCGTCTCGTTCCTCAACGCCTATATCAATCCCGCGAACGAGCGGGCGATGCGCGACCTCATCGTCAAACATGCGCCCGGCATGTATGTGTCGATCTCGTCCGACGTCGCGCCGCAAATCCGCGAATATCCGCGCACTTCGACGGTGGCGATGAATGCCTATACGGCGCCGATCACCGAGCCTTATCTCGAAGCCCTGCGCGCTGGATTGAAACAGCGCGGTTTCGCCAACGATCCGCTCATCATGCTCAGCAATGGCGGCGTCATCGGCATTGACATCGCGAGCCGGTTTCCCGTGCGCATGGTCGAATCCGGCCCGGCGGCGGGTGCGCTTGCCGCGGCCTATTTCGCCGATGTGCTCGGGCTCGACCGGCTGCTGTCCTTCGACATGGGTGGTACGACCGCCAAAGCCTGCATCATCGAGGATCGTCAGCCGCTCGTGGTCGGCGATTTCGAAGTCGACCGCATCTATCGTTTCAAATCCGGCAGCGGCCTGCCGATCCTGATCCCGTCCGTCGACATGATCGAGATCGGCGCCGGCGGCGGCAGCATTGCTTCCGTCAGCGATCTCGGGCTGCTCAAAGTCGGGCCGCAGAGCGCCGGCTCTACGCCCGGGCCGGTTGCTTACGGACGTGGCGGGCAGAAGCCGACCGTCACCGATGCCGACCTCGTGCTCGGTTATCTCAGCGCCGACAATTTTCTCGGCGGCGACATGAAGCTCGATCGCGCCGGCGCCGAAAAGCAACTCGGCAAGCTCGCTGAATCGCTCGGTACGACCACGCTCGAGGCCGCGGCCGGAATCTACCGCGTCGTCGGTGAATTCGATGACGGCCGCGGCACGTGCGCATGCCGTCGACCGCGGCATCGATTATCGCGGTTTGCCGTTATTCGCCTTCGGCGGCGCCGGCCCCGTTCACGCCTGTTACGTGGCCGATTTGCTGGACAGTCCCGTCGTCATTTATCCGCCGCTTGCGAGCGTGCTCTCCGCCTTCGGCACGCTGGTCACGCCGCCGCGGCTCGATCTCTCGCGCGGCGCGCTGGCGCGGCTGTCCGCGCTCGATTGGCAGCGCGCCGACGACATTATCACCCAGCTGGTGGATGACGCGCGCAAGGGGCTCGCTAGCGCCGGCTGCGCGCCAAGCGATATCACCTACCGCTTCGGTGCCGACATGCGTTATTTCGGCCAGCAGAACGAAGTCACGGCGTGGTTCGAAAGCGATCCGCGGCGCAAGCACGATCCGGCCTGGCTGCGCGAAGTCTTCGAGCAGGGCTATGAACGGCTCTACAGCTTGCGCCTGCCGGAGGTGGATATCGAGATCGTCAGCTGGCGCATAGTCGCGACCGGTCCCGCGGCGTCGCGCGACAGCGTGCCGGCGCTCGCCGCCACGCCGGGAAAACCGCGCGGCAAACGCAAGGCGCGCTTCGGTGGCAAGGACGTCGACGCACCGGTCTATGCGCGCGCCGATCTGGCCTGCGAGCAAATCGTGCCGGGTCCGGCGATCATCGAAGAGCGCGAGACCACGATCATCATTCTTCCCGGCTGGCAGGCTAATGTTGATCGCACCGGATGCATCATGGCGTCCAAGGAGCAATAAACATGGACGGTATCGAGCTCGAAATCGTCTGGAGCAATCTGATCAGCATCGTCAGCGAGCAGGCCAAGGCGCTGCGGCGTATCGCGTTCAGCCCGATCGTCCGCGAAGCCGGCGATCTCGCCAATGCGCTGTTCGACCGGCGCGGCCGCATGGTGGCGCAGGCCGTGACCGGCACGCCCGGCCATATCAATTCGCTGGCGGCCGCGGGCAAGCACTTTGTCGAAGCCTTTCCGACGCAGACGCTCAATCCCGGCGACGTCCTGATCACCAACGATCCGTGGCTGTCAGCCGGTCATTTCTTCGACATTACCGTAATGTTGCCTGCGTTTCACAAGAACCGGCTGATCGGCTTTTTCGGCTCGACCATCCACCACACCGATATCGGCGGCTATGGCGTCGGCGCCGGCGCTCGCGACGTGCACGAAGAAGGCCTCTGGATCCCGATGCTCAAGCTTTATGAGGCGGGTGAGCCGAACAAAGTCTTGCATGAAATGATCCGGCGCAATGTCCGCACGCCCGATCACGTCTTCGGCGATCTCGCGGCGCAAGTGTCGAGCGCGAGGCTGGCTTGCAAGCGGCTCTCGGCTTTGCTCGATCGGCAAGGCTACGACGACATCGACGAAATCTCGGAAGAGGTCATTTTGCGCTCCGAGCAATCGACGCGGCAGTCGATCCGCAAGCTCAAGTCCGGCACATTTCACGGCGAAAGCCAATTCGACGTGCCGGGTGGCGACGTCATCACGCTCAAGACTGCGGTGACGATCGACCCCAAGGCCGGCGAGATTCATATCGATTTCGCCGGCAGTTCCGAGCAGAGCCCCTATGGCATCAATGTGGTGATGAACTACACCCATGCCTACAGCACCTTCGCCATCCGCTCCTGCCTCGATCCCGAACTGCCGAACAATTTCGGCAGTCTCGCGCCGATCAAGGTGACCGCGCCGGAAGGCTGGATCGTCAACTGCAAATATCCGGCGCCGGTCAATGCGCGTCACGTCGTCGGCATGTATGTGCCGATGCCGATCCTCAAGGCGCTTTATCACGTCATGCCGGACCGGGTACTGGCCGAAGGTTCTGGCGCGGTGTGGACGATCCAGATCCAAGGCAAGAACGCCGACGACTCGCCGTTCACGAGCTCGATGTTCAACTATTCCGGCGGCATGGGCGCGCGGCAAACCAAGGACGGACCTTCG
Source organism: uncultured Alphaproteobacteria bacterium (assembly GCA_963761185.1). Classification (GTDB taxonomy): domain Bacteria; phylum Pseudomonadota; class Alphaproteobacteria; order Rhizobiales; family Xanthobacteraceae; genus BOG-931. The sequence continues at coordinate 105,669 of CAVXFY010000003.1, read as the reverse complement.
GCGACCTGTTATCCGACCGGCGTTGCCGCGGTGCCGGTTGAGGTTCTAGAAGCATCGATGCCGATTGTGTTCAACAAAAAGGAACTGCGCATCGGCTCCGGCGGCGCCGGCGCGTCCCGCGGCGGCGATGGGCAAACCATCGGCTGGCGCATGCGCACCAACAGCCCATGGCTGCTCAATACGGTCGCAAGCCGCACCAATCTTGCGCCGGAAGGGCTCGCCGGTGGTGCGCCCGGCGCGGCCGGCCGATTTCTGATCAACGGCAAACCCGTCACCGAGGCGCGCAAAATGGTCATGCAGCCGAACGACGAGGTAATCCTCGAAACACCGGGCGGCGGCGGCTATGGCCGTCCGGGACGTCCGGCTTGAGCGAGCATCGCCAGCCCAGCACGAGTCCAATTTTGCCTTCAGCTTGACGGTCTTCGTGGCCGCCATCTACGATCTCTTGAGGTCGATCCGCATGCGCGGATGCTGAATAAAGGGCTCGCATGAATTCGGACGGGGGCGTGCGGGTCGCGGTCGATATCGGAGGTACGTTCACCGATATCGTCGTGATGAAATCCGACGGCGTTCTGTCCGAGAGCAAGGTGTCGACGACGCCCGACGATCCGAGCCGCGCGGTCATCGACGGCGTGCTCGCTCTCTTGCGGGAGCTCGATATCCGGCCGGGAGAGGTCGCCGAAGTCCTCCACGGCACGACGGTCGGATCAAACACAATTCTGCAGCGTCGCGGCGCCAAGACCGGCTTGGTGACGACGCGCGGCTTCCGCGACGTGTTGGAGATCGGGCGCATTCGCATGCCCGAAATGTTCGATCTGACTTGGACAAAACCCGTGCCGCTGGTTCCGCGCCGCTATCGCGTCGAGGTCGATGAGCGTATCGCGGCTGACGGCACCATTGTGCGTCCGCTGGACGAGCGAAGCCTGCTCCGGGCCGTCGAACAGTTGATGTCCGAGGGGATCGAGGCGGTCGCGCTGTGTTTCATCAACAGCTACCGCAATTCGATTTATGAGCGCCTGGCGGAGTTGCTCATCAAGAGCCGCCATCCCGGCGTGCCGGTATCGGCGTCCTACGCCGTGCTGCCGGAAATGAAAGAGTACGAGCGCACCAGCACCACGGTGGTGAACGCCTACTTGTTGAAGGTGATGCAAAACTATCTCGATCGTCTCGAGTTCCGGGCTTCGCGAGATCGGCGTGACGGCGCCGATCCTCGTCATGACGTCGAACGGCGGCATGCTGGCGGCGCGATCGGCGGCGCAGAAGCCCGTCATGGTCGTGGCCTCGGGACCCGCCGGCGGCGTGGTCGGAGGCGTCAGGCTAGGACAGAGCCTCAAACTACCCAATGTCATCGTCTTTGATATGGGCGGCACCACTGCCAAGGCCGTCATCGTCGACAACGGCCGTCCCAGCATGACGTCGGAATACGAATTCCGCGACGGCATGTCGACGTCGAGCCGTTTCATCAAGGCAGGCGGATATATGCTCAGAGTGCCGGCGATTGATCTCGCCGAAGTCGGCGCGGGCGGCGGATCTCTGGCTTCCGTTGACGCCGGCGGACTTCTGACCGTCGGACCGCAATCCGCCGGCGCCGATCCTGGGCCGGCGTGCTATGGGCTCGGTAATACCAGTCCCACGGTGACCGACGCCAACGTCGTGCTTGGATTCATCAATCCGAACGCCTTGGCCGGCGGCCGGCTGGCGATTCAAAGGAAACTCAGCGAACAAGCCGTCCGCGATGACGTCGCTCGGCCGCTTCGCATATCGCTGGAAGATGCCGCCCACGGAATCCGCGCCGTGGCCAATGCGACGATGGCGCGCGCCATTCGCGCCGTCAGCGTCGAGCGCGGTCTCGACCCGCGCGATTTCACCATTGTCGCCATGGGTGGCAATGGCGGCATTCACGCGCTTGATGTGGCGCGTCAGCTTGGCATCAAGCGGGTCGTCATTCCGGTTCTATCCGGCGTGTTCAGCGCCGTCGGCATGTTGGCGAGCGATCTCTCACATTCGGGACTGCGCACTTTGCTTCGACCCTTGGCGGAGATGAACGTGCAATCTCTCCGCGCCATCATGGACGAGCTGGCGGATGAGCTGATTGCAATGCTGGAGGCTGACGGCTATCCGCGGTCCCGCATTGCGCTCGACTGGGAAGCCGACCTCCGGCACGAGAGCCAAGCCAGCGAGCTTTCGATCCCGTTCGCGGCCGACGGCGACATCGTTGCGGCGATGAAGGAGGGCTTTGTCGCCGAGTATCTCAAGACCTACGGCTATCGCGACGAGAGTGCCATCGAGCTCGTCAAAATTCGGCTCACGGCGCGCGGCTTGCGCGAACATCGGCTCGATTTCGATAAAATCCAGATCGAAGTGCGGCAGGCGGCGGCCGGCGCCAAGAGCCGTGCAATATCGTTTGACCGCGGCGAGCCGCCGGTGACGGTTGCGGTGGTGAGCCGCTCGAATTTGTCGCAGACTCCGGCGGCAGGGCCGCTTGTGATCGAGGAATTTGACGCGACGATTGTCGTGCCGGGCGACGCCAAGGTGCACCGCGACGCGATAGGAAACGTCGTGATCGATTTGGGAGACGATGCATGAAGGTCGATCCGATCACGTTTGCAGTCATCAAGAGCGGTCTCGATTCGATCGCCGATGACATGGCCTATACCGTCATCCGGATCGCGCGCTCGGAAATCGTCAAGGATGTGATGGACTTCTCGGCGGCGCTGTGCGCCGCCGACGGACAAATGGTGGCGCAGGCCAAGACGATCGCCCAGCATCTCGGCGCCGTGCCCGAGGCCATGGAGGCGGTTCTTTCAAAATTCGGCGGCGATTTGCACGACGGCGATGTCGTCATCATGAACGATCCCTATCACGGCGGGATGCATCTGCCCGACATATTCATGTTCGTGCCGATTTTCGCGGATGGCCGGCGGTGCGCATTCGCGGTGGTCATCTGCCATCACACCGATGTCGGTGGACGCGTGCCGGGCTCGAATGCTTGCGAACTCGACGGAAGTCTATCAGGAGGGCTTGAGAATTCCGCCGCTAAAGCTTTACAGCCGCGGCGAATTGAACACCACGCTCGAGACGCTAATCAAGATCAACGTTCGCGTCCCCGACCGTGTGTGGGGCGACCTCTCGGCGCAATTTGCGGCCTCGCAAGTCGGTAAGAAAGGACTGGCCCGGTTGTTCCAGCGGTACGGCGTCGCCGTGGTCGAATCCTATATGCAGGAATTGCTCGACTATGCCGAACGGCGCACGCGCGAGGAGATCAAGTCATGGCCGGTCGGCACCTATCGGTTCACCGATTATGTCGACAGCGACGGGTTCTCCGACACGCCTATACCGATCATGGTGGCGATCACGGTCCGGCAGGATGGAACGCTGTTCGTCGACTATTCCGGGTCGTCGCCGCAAGTGAAGGGCGCGCTCAATTCGACTCTCAGTTTTACGCATTCACTGACCTATTTGAGCGTGCGGTGCGTTCTGGCCCGCGATATCCCGAACAATGTCGGCTTGTTTCGATGCATCAAAATCAAGGCGCCGGAGGCCTCGGTTCTCAATCCGCAGATGCCTGCGGCCTGCGCCGCCCGCGCGCTCACGGGCTATCGTGTGCTCGACGCCATGCTTGGCGCGCTCGCGCAGATCGTGCCGGATAAAGTTCCGGCGGCCGGCGAGGGCGGCAACAGCGTCATTTGCATCAGCGGCCTGCGGCCGAACCGCAAGCCGTTCATTATTGTCGATATGCTGTGCGGCGCCTGGGGCGGCCGGCCCGACAAAGACGGCGTCGAGGCGATCACCAATGCATCGCAAAATCTGTCCAACCTGCCGGTGGAGGTCCTCGAGGCGGAGCATCCGGTGCGCGTCGAAGATTATGCGTTCGTTCCCGACAGTTGCGGCGCCGGCCGTTGGCGCGGCGGCGTTGGCATCCGGCGCAGCTATCGCGTCCTTGCGCCGGAGGCATTATTGCAACTGCGCTCCGACCGCGTTGCGTTCCGGCCATATGGCCTCGACGGCGGCGGCGAGGGTGGCGCATCGCGTAATATGATCGAGGTCGACGGAGTCGTGACCCCAATCGCTGCGAAAGTCACGATGACGGTGCCGCAAGGAGCGCTCATCGTGCATGAGCAGGCCGGCGCCGGCGGTTTTGGCGATCCGCTTGAACGCCCGCCGCAATTGGTTCTGGACGATGTGCAAAACGGCAAGATCACGTCGGAATTCGCGAAGAGCCGGCATGGCGTCGTCGTAACTGCAGCCGGCACCATCGACGAGCGCGCCAGCGCAGAACTCGGAAGGAAGAAGGTCACGCCGCGTGCGGCTTCTGAAAGCAGCAGCCAAATTTCGTAATTTTTTTATTGATGCTTTTCCACGAGGTCCCAGGCAATCATCGCGGCGAGAGACGGGCTGTCCGGCAGTCTCATCGTTCCATCGCGGATGTCCGGGACCTCGGTGACGATTTGATCGGTCATCGCCAGGAACCACGTCAGTTCCGCCGGTAAAATCAGCCGGCCGAGCGCGGCGACGAATTGCAAGCCGGCGAGCGTGCCGGCCGCGCTTTCACCCATGAGGCCCGCAACCGCGTCGCCGCCGCTTTGCCGCGTCATGTCCAGCATCGCGCGCGAATGCGTCAGGCCGAATTTGCCGGGCTTGATGCTGAGCGCTTGCGCGCCCTGCTCGATAAACAGATGCGCATCGCGCAGCGACGCGCAGCCGAAATCGACAAGGATTGGAATCGGGCTGTCTTGCCGGAGCTTGCGAAAACGCGCGTCGGGCGCGAGCGGACAGGGGTCTTCCAGCAAGACCGCTCCGCTATCCGCGATCGCGCGCGCATAATCCAAAGCCTGGTCCGTCGGATAAGCGCCGTTGGCATCCACATAGAAGTGCACCGCCTCACCGACAGCAGCGCGTATCTCGTGAATGCTGGCGATATCTTTTGTGATGCCCTGGCCGCCTTTGACCTTGAGCGTGCGAAAGCCGTAACGGCCGACCATCTGCGCGGCCTCTGCCGCCATCGCGCGCGGCTCTTGCCGCGTCACCGCCCAGGACAGTTCGACTGCCGGCGCGCCGTTCCAGATCTGCCACAACGGTCGGCCCTTGCGCGCCGCGTACAGATCCCAGCAGGCATTGTCGATCAGGGTCTTCGCCGCGTGATTTTCCGGAACACTATCGAGCGCGGCGCGCACTTTGACGGGATCGCTCAAGTCCAATGTCTTGAGTATAGGCATGAAAATGTCTTCGACCGCCGCGATCAGGCTGCGGGCCGTGACGCCGCACCAGGTCGGCTTGACGGTGATCTCCGCCGCGCCTTGCGCGCCGCAGTCCGAGGTCAGCCGCAGCAGCACGAAAGGCGCCGCCTCTTCGACAATGTCGCTCCACCGCACCGGCCGGGCGTAGCGCAGCCGATAGGCGTAAAGCCGATGGTCGCCAAGCCGCATCGTCGTCAGCGGTTGCATCAATTGGCGGGGCTTTTGATGTTCTGCAAGAGCGGCCCCCATTTCGGCGATTCGGCCGCGACGAAATCGGTGAGCGCTTGCGGCGACAAGTAGCGCGGCTCGGCTCCGAGCTTGGCCATTTCGGCTCGCACATCGCCGAGGTTAAGCGCCTTCTCGACCTCCGCGCTCAGCCGCGCGACCACCGGCGCCGGCGTGCCGCGCGGCGCGAACAGCGCATACCAGGCGATCACGTCGAAGCCCGGATAGCCCGCCTCGGCGATGGTCGGCACGTTCGGCACCAGTGGGCTGCGTTCGGCGCTGGCAATGGCGAGCGCGCGCAATTGGCCAGCTTCGACTTGGGGCAGCAAAGAAGGCAAGGTGAAGAACATGAAGGTGACATTGCCGGAAAGGACTCCCGCCACCGCCTCGGGGCCGCTCTTATAGGGGACATGCGAGATGTCGAGTTTGGCATTGGCTTTGAGCAATTCCGCCGCCAAATAGCCCGAGGTTCCGACGCCCGCGGACGAATAGGTCACCGTGTGCGGCTTGTCTCGCGCCAGCGCCACAAGGTCGGCGACCGTTTTGACCGGCAGCGACGAATTGACGACCAGGAGATTCGGCGCGACCGCGAGCATCGCGACCGGCGGCACGTCGCGCATCGGATCGTAGCTCAAATCCTTGTAAAGATAGGACCGACGGAATGTGTCGGGCTGCCGCTCATGAGGAGCGTGTAGCCGTCGGGGTTTGCCCTCGCCACGGCAGCGGCGCCGATATTTCCGCCTGCGCCCGGCTTGTCTTCGATGACGACCGGTTGCCCCAAAGCGGTAGCGAGCTTGTCGCCGATCAGCCGCGTGATGATGTCGGCGGCGCCGCCGGCGCCGAACAGCACGACGATCTGGATCGGCCGCGACGGCCAATCGTCGGCAAGCGCGGGCGCGGAGGTGAGCGCCCAGCACAGCAGAAAGAATATGTATCGTACTCTCATCGTCTCCCCTCCGCGCCCGACAATGAACGGTCAATTGACCGGAATGTTCGCGTCCTTCATGACTTTGCCCCAGACGGCGATGTCATCCTTGATTTGCGCGGCATATTCGGACGGCGAGCTTGCCACCGGATGGAAGCTGACGGTGTCGAGCGTCGATTTAACGTCGGGCAGACGGACGATCTCGCCGATCTGGTCGTGAAGCGTCGTGACAATGCTCGCCGGCGTTCCCGCAGGTGCGACAAGCCCGATCAGCAAATCGGATTCCTGGTTGGGAATGCCGGCCTCTTGCAAGGTAGGGACGTCCGGAAACTGCTCGGATCGCGTGCGGCTCGTGACCGCAATGGCGCGCAGCTTGTCCGATTTCAGATGCGGCGCTACCGGAGGCAGGCCGAGAAAGAGGACCTGGGTGTCGCCGGCTAGCGTCGAATTGACCGCGGGTGCCGCGCCGTTGAACGGAACGCGGACCACCTTGTCGAGCTTGAGGCCGAGCTTGAACAGCCGCTCCGCCGACAATTGGCCAAAGCCAATGCCGAGCGACGCGTAGCTGTATTTGTCCGGTGCGGCGCTCAGGACATCGATCAGCTCTTTCATCGTCTTGGCCGGGAAAGAGGGATTCACGGCGACCACTTGCGGTGATGCGGCGACGATGGTGACCGGCGTGAAGTTCTTGATCGGATCATAGGGCAAATTAGAATTGGTTACCGAGGCGACAGCGAAATCGTTCGTTACCACCAGCAAAGCGTGGCCGTCCGGCGCCGCCTGGGCGACTTGCCCGGCGCCAACGGCGCCGCTCGCGCCCGCGATATTCTCGACATAAAAGGATTTGCCGAGCCGTTCGCCGAGTTTTTGCGCCAAAATCCGCGCGATCAGGTCGGTCGGGCCGCCGGCTGGATAGGGCACCACGATCCGGACTTGTCGGCTCGGATAAGATCCGGCGGCTTGCTGCGCATGGGAGAGGCCCGGCATCAGCAAGAGTGCGGCGAAAATCCAGAAGATCGGTCCTCGTTTCATGTTTTCCTCTCTCGGTGCTTTTGTTTGCTTATGTTAGCGGCCGACGCTCAGCCGCTTAGTCGAACCATGGCGCCGGCGATGCCTTCCTGAACCACGGCCGATTTTTGGTTGATCAGCGACAGCGTTCTTTCGATGATCGCGCGGCGGCCGTCGGACGTTACTCGTTTGTTGAGAATGACCGATCGGACATGAACCGTATTGCCGACGAAGATCGGCGCCCGATAGGTCCATTCGCGGATTCCGGTCGCGCCGACGATCTCATCACTGAAGTGCGGCAGCTGTGTCGCCATGCCGGTGGCAATCAGGATTCCGAACGAACCTTGAAACAGCCGGCCCGGCAGGCCGCGTTCTTTGGCGTAGTCCTCGTTCGAATGGATTGGGTGCCAATCGCCGCTGACCATGCACGCGATCGACAGGTCGGCTTCGGTCAATGTGCGCCCGGGGCCGATGAACTCGCTGCCGACGGCCAACTCGTGAAAGAACACCGGGAACCCCCTGCCTCCCCGCTATCGGGAAGCGCCGTGACTTTCCAAACCCGGCCGGTACTCGCCTTTGAGGAAGTCGCCGATACCTTGTTTGCGGAATGCGTCGCCCTGGCGGAGCACCAGTTCCATTTCCTTGGCGCTGGCATAGTCGATGGCGGCGTCCCAGCCCATGTCCAGGGAATTGCGATAGCCGTCCTTGGTCGCCTTCAGCGCCCAGGGATCCTTCTGCGCGATCTGGAGCGCAACCTCGCGGGCGGCTTCGCCGAGCTTGGCGAGCGGCACGGCCTTGTTGACGAAACCGATCTGCGCGGCGACGGTGCCGTTGAACGGCTGGCCGGTCATGCCGTACCAGAGCGCGTCGCGTGGGCGCAGCAGATTGGCGAGCGACTTGCTGACCGAGCCGCCGGGAAACAGCTTGAAATTGATTTCGGAGAGCCCGAAGGTCGCTTCCTCCGCGGCGATCGCGAGATCGCAGCCCTCGACGATCGAGAAGGCGCCGCCGAAGCAATAGCCGTTGACCATCGCGATCGTAGGCTTGGGATAGTAGCGCAGCGTCCGGCCGCGCCATTCGGTCGCCATCCGGTAGATGCGGTCGTATTCGGCGGGGTCGTCCTTCAGATCCGAAAAGAACTCTTTCAGATCCATGCCGCCGCAGAACGCATCGCCGGCTCCGGTGATGAGCAGGACGCGCGCCGCTGCGTCGTAGCGCAGGCGGTCGAGAACCGTAGTCATGTCGCGATGCAGCGCGGGGTTCATTGCGTTCTTCTTGTGCGGGCGATTGAGCGTGATCGTGGCGATGCCGTCCGCGACGTCGACGAGAATCGTGTCGAGTTTCATAGAAGAGGCGTCCTCCGTCTTGTGCGATAATCGCCCATATGTGCTGTTATTGATTTTGAGCTTTGATCGTGGTCTTGTCAACGTCGGTTTGGGAGGCAATACGTGGCTGGACAAGCGGCCTGGTTTTCGCAATCGCTGGCGCGGGGCCTCGTCGTCGCGCGCGCGTTCGATCGCGAGTCGCCGAGGATGCGCAGCATTGACGTCGCGGCGAAAACCGGCCTGACGCGCGCCGCGGCGCGGCGTTATCTGCTCACGCTGAAGGAGCTCGGCTATCTCGGCGCGGACGGCGATTGGTTCTATCCGATGCCGCGGATCCTCGAACTCGGCTACAGCTTCATCTCGTCCGCGCGGCTCGAGGAATTTGTCGAGCCCGTCCTCAAGACGCTGTCCGATCAGACCGGCGCTGCCGCGCATTTCGCCGTGCTCGACAAAAACGAGACGCTATGTCTCGGCTCCGTATTCTCGTCGAAAATGTTCGGCTTCTTCATCGCCATTGGCGCCCGGCACCCCGCCTATGCCGGGTCGATGGGCAAGGTGCTGTTGTCCGGCCTGACCGACAAAGAGCTCGACAACTATTTGGGGTCGGTTCGCCGCGTCGCCCACACCACCGAGACATTGGTCAATGCAACAGCGCTGCGCCGCGAAATAGTGATGGCGCGTAAGGCGGGCTACGCCATCAACCGCGGTGAGCTCAACACCGGGATCGTCGGCGTCGCCGTTCCGGTTCGCGGCAAGGACGGATCTGTCGCCGCGGTGGTGAATGTGAATTGGATTTCGGTGCATTCCATCAAGACCACCGAAATCAAACGCTATCTCGGCCCGTTGCGGGAGGCTGCAAAGCAAATCGAGCTCAGATTGTCGTCGGGCGCGGTACCGACCGGCTGGATCGCGCGATAAGAACGCCAAAGAGGGAAGAAACGATCTTATGTCAGTGACCTGCGGAGACTTGATCAAGCGCGGCCGTGCGCTCTATGGGCAGCAGACGGCGCTCATCTATGAAGGCAAACGATTCAGCTTCGCCGAGCAAGCCGCGAGAATGTTCCGGCTCGGCAATGCGCTTCTCGCCAAGGGCATCGCCAAGCAGCAGCGCGTCGCCGTGCTGGCGCGCAATTGCAGCGAATATGTCGAGATCTTCGGGGCCTGCGAGGTCGCGGGATTTGTCGCGATCAATCTGAACAGCAGGCTTTCCGAGGCCGAGCTCGGCGCCATCTGCCAGGACTGCCAGCCGAGCGTGCTGATCCACGCCAAGGACTTTGCCGCGCATGCGCAGGCTCTCGCGGCCCAAGTGTCGAGCATCCGCGTACGGGTCGGAATCGATGCCGGGGATGCCGAAGTGGCGAGCTACGAGCAGATCATCGCTGAAGCGAGCGGTGACGAGCCGGCAACAAAGCCCGCCGCCGATGACATTGCTTATCTGATGTATACGAGCGGAACGACCGGCGGCGCCAAAGGCGTCATGATCAGTCATCATGCGATGGCCGAGGCGACGGGGATGCTGTCGCACGAGGGCGGGCTCGCATCCATCGACAAGGCGCTGATCGTGATGCCGCTGTTTCATCTGGGCGGCAAAATCGAGCAGATGGCGTTCAACCTGATGGGCGCTGCGGTCGTGCTCAAGGCGGCGTTCGATCCGCAGGACATTCTCGACACGCTGGAAAATGAAAAGGTGGCGGCCGCGCATTTCGCGCCGCTGATGATCCAGCGCATGCTCGACGTGCTCGACACCAGATCTTACGACCTGAGCGCGCTGCGCTGCGTGCACTACGCTTCGGCGCCGATGCCGGTTCCGCTCCTGCGCCGCGCGCTGGCCCGGATGGGCCCGATCTTTGCGCAGGTCTACGGCATGACCGAGTGCATCTCCGGCACGATCCTCAAGCCACACCATCACCTCGCCGAAGGCTCCGAGGAAGAGCGACAGTGTCTCAAGTCCGCCGGCCAGCCGTTCCTCGGCAACGAGGTCAAGATCGTACGCGACGACGGTACGGCGTGTGAGACGGGCGAGATCGGTGAAATTCTGTTCCGATCGCCCACCACCATGAACGGCTACTGGAACAAGAACGTCCTGACCTCGGAAATTCTTCGCGATGGTTGGCTGCACACGCAAGATCTGGGCTTCGTCGATGCCGGCAATTTCGTCTATGTCGTCGACCGCAAGAAGGACATGATCATTTCTGGCGGCGAGAATATTTACTCTTGGGAAGTCGAAGAGGCATTACGAGCGCATCCGGACGTCGCGGAAGTAGCGGTCATTGCCGTGCCCGACGCGGTGTGGGGTGAATCGGTCAAGGCATGCGTGCAAATGCGGCCGGGGCGCACGGCGACCGAGCTCGAGCTGATCGATTACGCGCGCAGCAAGATTGCAAGCTACAAGAAGCCGCGCAGCGTCGATTTCGTCGACAGTCTGCCGCGCCTGTTCAACGGAAAAATCGACAAGAAGGCTTTGCGCGCGCCCTATTGGCGGGCGCAAGACCGGCAGGTGTCTTGAAGCGGGATCGAAGCGATGATGACGCCTTTAAGTCAGCATGATGCCGCACCGATGTCGGCTCCGGAACTGGAAGAATTCCGGCGCAGCCTGCGCCGTTTCGTCGAACGCGAGCTGATGCCGTTCGAGCGCCGCGTCATGAGCGACGCCGAGCGCACGGCGATCCAGCGTAAGGCCAAGGATGCCGGCTATTGGCTGATGGACGTGCCGGAACATCTCGGCGGTCAAGGCTTGGGGCTCTCCGGCATGGTGATGTTCTGGCAGGAGATCTCGCGCACGACCGCGGTGCCGGCGCGCGATCATTCACTGTTCGGGCCGGTGCCCGGGCCGATTCTGCTGTCGCTGAAAGGCGCGCAGAAGGAGCGCTATCTCGACCCCGTGCTCAAAGGTGAGAAAGCAACATGCTTTGCCCAGACCGAGCCGGATGCGGGCGCGGATCCGGCGTCGATGCGAACGCGGGCCGAGCGCGATGGAACGGATTACGTGATCAACGGTGTGAAGCGCTTCATCACGCATGCCGACAAGGCCGACTTCGCCCAGCTGATGGCGGTGACCGATCCGGCGAAAGGCGCCCACGGCGGCGTTTCCTGCTTTCTCGTCGATATGGACACGTCCGGCGTGCGGATTTCCGCCAGGCACCAGACCATGATGGGGGACGCGCCCTGTGAAATCGTTTTCGACAATGTCCGCGTCTCAGCCGAAAATCGCGTCGGCGAAGAGGGACAGGGCTTTGCCACCGCGCAACGCTGGCTCAGCGAAGGCCGGTTGCGGCATGGCGCACGCGCTTGCGGCGTCGCCGAGCGCTGCCTCGACATGGCGCTCGATTACGTCAAACAGCGCAAAACCTTCGGCGAGCCGCTGGCGGAGCGGCAGGGCGTGCAATGGATCCTGGCGGACTGCTTCACCGAACTGCACGCCACCAAGCTCATGGTGCGGGACGCCGCCGCCAAATTGGATGCAGGCGAAGATGCCCGGGCGGAAACCTTCATGGTGAAGGTCTACGGCGATGAAATGGGATTTCGCGTCGCCGATCGTTGCCTGCAACTGCACGGCGGCATCGGGCTCACCACCGAACTGCCGCTGGAGAAGCTCTGGCGCGATCAGCGCAGCTTCATGATCACTGAAGGGCCGACGGAAGTGCTGCGCACTGCCTTGGCGAAACTCATTCTGCGTGGAGCGAAGTCATGAAAGCGCGCAAGCCGTTGCAGTCCGAAATGGGCTGGAGCACCCCTGATCGTATTGTCGTGCGCGGCCACGATCTTCCGGGTGAGTTGATCGGGCACATCGATCTCGGCGGCATGGCGTTTCTCGAAATCATGGGCCGCCGCCCGACGGCGCAAGAAGCCGACATGCTCAACGCACTTCTTGTCACTTTGGTCGAGCACGGCATGACGCCGCAAGCGATCGCGACGCGTCTCGTCAATTTGGCCGCGCCGGAGGCGCTGCAAGCGGCGGTCGCCGCCGGGCTGTGCGGCGTCGGTAGCGTGTTTGCCGGCGGATCGGAGGCGACGGCGAAGATCCTGCAGGAGGCGCTCAAGGATCGTCCCGGTGGCGACGGGCTCGACGTGATCGCGGCCGCGATCGTCGAAGATTACGCGTCGCGCAAGGCTGTAATTCCCGGCATCGGGCATCCGGTACACAAGCCGATCGACCCGCGCACGCCGGTGCTGTTTGCCATCGCCGAACGCAACGGTTTCCGCGGCCGCTATGTCGCCTTGTTGGAAGCCATCAGCGCGCAAGCTGAACGCCGCCTGCAACGCTCGCTTCCGATCAATGCCACCGGCGCCATCGGCGCGGTGCTGTGCGAGCTCGGTTTTCCCTGGCGGATCTGTCGCGGGATCGTAGTGATTTCCCGCGCTGTGGGTCTTGTCGGCCATCTTGCCGAGGAAATGCGAAATCCGCTGGCACGTGAAATCTACGAACGGGCCGAAGCCGAAATCTACGACAACAAGGATATCAGGCTCTGATCAAAAGAGGGTGGAAACGATGAAGACTTGGAAAATTCTCCTGGCGCTGTTCTTAGCGTCACTCACGACGGCGGTGAACGCGGCCAACGCCGCATCTTGGCCGACCCGGCCAATTCATTGGATCGTGCCCTATCCGCCGGGCGGCGGCACCGATCTCGTGGCGCGTGTGATCGGCGCGCAACTCGAAAAAGCGCTAGGGCAACCGATCGTCATCGACAACCGGCCCGGCGGGTCGACGGTCACGGGAACGGCTGTGCTCGCGAGCGCGGATCCGGACGGCTACACGATCGGCATGGTGTTCGATTCGCTTGCGATCAACGCCTCGCTCGGGGTGAGCACGTCGTACAATCCGCAGACGGATTTCGTCCCTATCATCAAGCTCGCCAATGTGCCGCTGGTCTTCACCGTGAACTCACAGGGGGTGCCGATGAAGACGCTGCCCGAGCTTGTGGCCTATTCGAAGAGCCATCCGGGCTGGTTCACCTTCGGATCGCTCGGCCCCGGTAGCCCGCACGAGATCGGCTTTCTCTGGTTCAAGGCGCTGTCGAAAATGGACGCCCTCGTGGTGCCGTATAAAGGGATTGCGCCCGCGCTGCAGGACGTGGTGGCCGGTCAAGTCAAAGGCATGTTCGTCGGCGTATCGGTGGCCGACGGTTACATCCAACAGGGCACCTTACACGCGCTCGGCGTAACCAGCCCGAAGCGTCTGCCGAGTGCGCCCGACGTGCCCACTATCGCGGAGCAAGGCTATCCGGATTATGACTTTGTGACGTTCTACGGCCTCGCCGCGCCAAAAGGCACGCCGCCCGAAATCGTCGACCGGCTCAACAAGGAAATCAATCGCATTTTCGAAATGCCGGAGGTGCGCGCGCAATTCGAGAAGACCGGCGCCGGCATCGTCGGCGGCACGCCACAGGAATTCGGCAATTTTCTCGCCGCGAACTACGCCAAATTCAAGAAGATCATGCCGCTCACAGCTGAGAAGTCGCAGTGACCGGCTGACGTCTGGAGGGTTAGGTTTTGACTGAAGTTCTTAAGGGCGTGCGCGTCGTCGAGCTCGGCACCATGATTACGGCGCCGCTCACGGGCATGATGCTCGCGGACCTCGGCGCTGACGTCGTCAAGGTCGAGCGGCCCGACGGCGGCGATCCGTTCCGCAGCTTCCGGGGCGGGCTTTACAGCCCGCACTTCGTTGCGTTCAACCGCAACAAGCGCAGCGTTGCGCTCGATCTGCAATCGGAACCCGGCAAGGCATCGCTGCGCGCATTGCTGCGTGACGCCGATGTGCTGCTCGACAATTACCGGTCCGGCGTGATGGATCGGCTCGGCTTTTCGGCCGAGTTTCTTCGGACCGAATATCCGAAACTGATCTGGTGCTCGATCACCGGATTCGGCGCCGACGGCCCCTATGCCGATCGGCCGGCCTATGACGCCGTCGCCGGCGCTTTGTCGGGCCTGGCGAGTCTCGACGCTCGATCCCGAAAAGCCCGCGGCGAGCGGTCCGACGATCGCCGACAACGTCACGGGAATGTATGCAGCCTATGGTGTCCTCGGCGCGCTCTACGAGCGTGAGCGGACCGGTCGCGGCCGTCGGATCGAAGTCAACATGCTGGAGGCCGCGGTTGCCTTTGTTCCAGACGCTTTTTCCAACTTCACGCAGATGCAAATCGACAACCGGCCGCGCACCCGTGTTGCCAGTTCGCAGTCCTATGCGTTCCGTTGCGGAGACGGCAAGCTTTTGGCGTTGCATCTGTCATCGCCGCAAAAGTTCTGGGAGAGTCTGGTAGACGCGATCGAACGTCCCGACCTGAAGGATGATGCACGCTTTGCCACCCGCGATGCCCGGGTGCGCAATTATACCGCGCTTGAAAATGAATTGGCGGAGGTCTTCGCGCGCAAAGACCGTCTGCATTGGATGACGAAGCTCGAACACGCCGACGTTCCCTTTGCTCCGGTGCAGACCGTCGCGGAGGTGCTGGAAGACCCGCAGATCAGGCATCTGGGAACCTTCCATCGGCAGGTTCACCCGACGGAAGGGCCTTTGACGCTGCTGCGACGGCCGGTTTTGATCGACGGCAATCGCGATATCGCGCCGCGGCCGCCGCCGACGCTCGGCGAACACACATCGGAGGTGTTGGCCGAACTGGCGTCGGGCGATCGCAAGACGCGGGCCACAAAGAGCGAGCATCGCTAGATCGCCGTCAGGCGCCGGCGTAACCCAGCGACAAAATGGCGGCGCAGCCGCGACCCGCGGTATCGGCGACTTTCGGATCGCGCGTGACCAGCGCCGCGACAATAGCGCCGTCGATGACGAGACCGATCGTATGCGCGGTCTCACCCGGATCCTGCAGCCCGGCTTCCGCGCATAATTCCGAAAGTCTTTTGAGCACGACGCGCTTGTGCGCGATGGCAAGGGTGCGCATACGGTCGTCGGCCTTGTCGCTTTCCGCCACCGCGTTGATGAACGGGCAACCGAAATAATCCTCGCGGCCGAACCACGCTTTCAACGTCGGGCCGATCCGCGCCAGCCGGTCGCGCGCCGAGCCGCCGGGACCGTCGATCTCGGCGAGAAACCAGCTGCGCCAAGCTTCGCCTTCGCGCTGAAGCACGGCCTCGACCAGGCCGTCCTTCGAGCCGAAAAGCTTGTAGAGCGTCGTCTTCGCGGTGCCGGCCGCCTCGATAATAGCGTCGACGCCCACCGAGTTGACGCCGTAACGGCAAAACATCCGGGTTGCCGCTTCGATCAGGCGTTCGCGCGGCGAGGGGAGCGCCGCCGAGGTAGTCTCGGCTACTGACTCTTGCAGCGGTTGAGCGGAGTCCATGAGCGATCCTTAGCCTGCGGCGTTCTGACTCGCAACACCATACCGAACGGTCTGTCCTGCCGGTCAATTCGGCGGCAGTTGGCGAAACCTTAAGCGGCAGATCAGTCCGGCTCGGACCGCGAAAAAGCGATCTCCATTAATTCAATGGTGCTTTCCGCCTTCTGCGAAGTTGGCACGCCTTCTGCATAAAACAGACCGTTCTGTTTTCTCAATGCCGGAAAAGGAGACGTCCATGAGCCAACCGCTCGCCAAAGCCACGGTGCCGCCGACTGCCGTAACCGGCTGTCTGGCCCCCATCGACGGCCAGGGACTTGCCGACCTGATTGCCAAGGGCAAAGCCGATCCGAAGGTCATCAAGACACTTAAGTGCAAGACCGTGGCAGAAGGCCGCTTCCGCCATCTCAATTTCATCCGCACCCTGCCGCCCTACATCGTGGACGAGCCGCCGGGCCTGCTCGGCGACGACACCGCGCCGAACCCGTCCGAAGCTTCGCTCGCCGCTCTCGGTTCCTGCCTCGCGGTCGGCATCCATGCCAACGCCGTCGCCCGCGGCATTACTGTCTACAAACTCGAGATCGAACTCGAAGGCGATCTGAACATCACCGCGGTATGGGGCACCGGAGATCTCTCCGACAAACCGGTCGGCTTCACCGATGTGCGCGCCAAGGTGAAGTTCGAGGCCGACCGTCCGCGTGAGGAACTCGATGAGCTCGTGGCCCATGCGCGCGCATGGTCGCCGGTCGCCAACACGTTCAGCCGTCCGGTCAAGCTCGACGTCACTTTGGCCTGATCGACATCGGCCGGGCGGCAGAAACAGCCGCCCGCCGGTTTCTCGCAGGTACGACTTTTGAGGTTTTGCAATGCTCGATGCCCGAACCGTAGTTGCCGCCAAGCCGGCCGCCCCCGCCGAAACAAATGTTGTGAGCGCCGTTCGCGTCGTCGCCGGGCGCGAACTGCCGTCGCTGGTGCAAAAGATCGACGCCGAAGGTCATTACCCCGAGCAAGTGATGCGCGCGCTCGGACGCGCCGGCGCCTACGCCCAGCATCTGCCGGGTAAAGCAGGCTCAAGCCTCGATCTCGGCGACGCCATCGCCGCAATGGCGGCGGTGGGCCAGCATTGCCTATCGACGTCGTTCTGCATCTGGTGCCAGGACGCACTCGGCTGGTACATCTACACATCGGAAAACGAGACGCTCAAAGCAAGTCTCGGCCCGCGCGTCGCTTCCGGCGAAGTGCTCGGCGGCACGGCGCTCTCCAACCCGATGAAAACTTTTTTCGGGATCGAGGCGATCCGCTTGAAAGGCGAGCGCGTCGAGGGCGGCTATGTGGTGAAGGGACTGCTTCCCTTCGTCTCGAATCTCGGCGACGACCATTACTTCGGCGCAGTGTTCGAAGTCGACAAGCCGAAACGCTATGTCATGGCAATCGTTCCCTGCGCCTCTGCAGGCCTGACGCTCGCCGCCAATACCAAATTCGTTGCGCTCGACGGCACCCGCACTTTCGCGGTGCAGATGCGTGACGTGTACATCCCGGACGCCTATGTCATCGCCGATCCGGTCAGCGACTACATCAAGCACATCCGGGCGGGCTTCGTGCTGTTGCAAGCGGGGATGGCGATCGGCCTGATCCGCGATTGCATCTGTCTCGCGGAACGAACGAAAGGCCCGCTGGGTCACGTCAACAAATATCTCGAAATTCAGCCCGAAGACCTCGCCGGACGTCTCGATGCGATGGAAAAGACTGTCGCGCAACTCGCTGCCAATCCGTTCGAGACCGACCCTGCCTATTGGCGCGCGGTCATCGAGGCGAGAATCGAGGCCAGCGATCTCTCCATCATGGCGGCACACGCCGCCATGATGCACTGCGGCGCGCGCGGTTACGTGGCGACGGCCACTGCGCAACGCCGGCTACGCGAAGCCTATTTCGTCGCCATCGTTACGCCAGCCACCAAGCAACTGAAAAAGATGCTCGCCGATATGGCGCATTGACAACGACGGGCAAAGCGCCCGCGCGACTTCATGCCGGGAAATCTAGGTCGACAAACGTCAACACTGGAACACAGGAGCCGAAAATGAGTGAGAAGGTCCTCGTTACCCCGGCGGAGCTATCGAGCATGATGCAGAGCGAGCCGGTCGTCGTCATCGACACGCGCAATCCTGCCGCCTATGCCGCCGGACACGTGCCGGGCGCCGTCAACGTCCACGATATCTTCACTTATCTCGCCACCTCGACGCCCGAAGGCGTCGCCGCGATGCGCGACAAATTCGCGACCATATTCGGCGCCGCCGGACTGTCGGGCAACGAGACCGCGGTCGTCTACGAGCAGTCGATGGACTCTGGCTTTGGCCAATCGTGCCGCGGCTACGTGTTGCTGCGCTATCTCGGCTATCCCAAGGTCAAGATCATGCACGGCGGTTACGCGGCCTGGGCCGCGGCCGGGCTGCCGGCGACAAAGGAAGTTCCGGCGCCGAGCGCGGCCACGTTCCCGCTGTCGTCGTCCGAGATGGGAATCCTGGTCGATCTGCAATCGATGAAAGCCAAGGTGGCCGACAAGAACATCGTCAAGCTCGACACCCGCGACGTCGACGAATGGATTGCCGACAGCTCCTCGCCCTATGGCAAGGATTATTGCCCGCGCAAGGGCCGCATCCCCGGCGCGGTCTGGATCGAGTGGTACCGGATGATGAAGCCGTCCGCGGCAGGCCCGATGTTCAAGTCGCGCGAAGAGATCCTCGCCGAGTGCGCGACCGTCGGCGTCACCCCAGACACGCCGGTGGTGCTCTATTGCTTCAAGGGGGCGCGCGCGTCCAATACGCTCGTGGCGTTGAAGGAAGCCGGCATCAAGGACGTCACGCTCTATTTCGGCTCGTGGAACGAGTGGTCGCGCGATCCCGTGCTGCCGATCGAGACCGGCTTGCCCTATCCGCCGTCGTCGCCGGCCGTAGTGGCGGCTTGAGACATCTCATAAGGTACGCGGTGCCGGCGCCGGGAGCCGGCATCGCGCACCTGGAGATGGCGGAATGACAAATGATGCGGCGGCAGGAAAAGGTGTTGTCATCGTGGGCGCCGGGCAGGCAGCGGCCCAGCTCGTCGTCAGCTTGCGCGGCGGCAGCTTCGCCCGGCCGATTGCCGTCATCGGCGACGAGCCGTTTCTGCCTTATCAGCGGCCGCCGCTGTCGAAGAAATTCCTGTCCGAACGGCCGGCGCCGGACTCGCTTTATTTGCGGCCGGCGCAATTCTGGTCGGAACGCGATGTGCAATTCATGCTCGGCGTTGCCGCGGCAAAGGTCGATTTGCGAGGCCGCGCCGTCACGCTGGCCGATGGCCGCGAGATCCCGTTCCACACGCTGGTCTTTGCTACCGGCACCTGCGCGCGGCGTTTGCCGCTTCCGGGTATCGATCTTGAAGGCGTATTCTCGCTGCGCTCGATTGGCGACGTGCAGCGGCTGCGCCCGGCGCTCGACGCGGCGCGCCGCGTCGCCATTCTCGGCGGTGGCTATATCGGGCTGGAGACCGCGGCCGTGATGCGCGGCGAAAATCGCGACGCGACCGTCGTCGAAGCCGAAGACCGCGTGCTCAAGCGCGTCACCGCGCCGCCGGTCGCCAAATTCTTCGATCGCGTGCACCGCGAGCGCGGCGTTGATATCCGCGTCGGCGCGCGCGTTGCCGGGATCGGCGGCGAGGGCCGCGCCTCGGCGCTGCGCCTGACCGACGGCGCCGATATTGCCGCCGACGTGATCCTGCTTGCCGCCGGTGCCAAGGCCAATGACGAATTGGCGCAGGCCGCGGGTCTTGCTTGCAGCGAAGGGATCCTCATCGACGCCATAGGCCGCACCGGCGTCGAGAATGTGTTCGCCATCGGCGACTGCGCGCGCTTTCCAAGCATCCGTTACGGGCGGCAGTTGCGGCTTGAATGCGTGCAGAACGCCATCGATCAGGCCAAGGCGGCCGCAGCAGCCATCCTCGGCACGCCGGGAAGCTACGACCCGGTGCCGTGGTTCTGGTCGGATCAATACGAGTTCAAGCTGCAGATCGCAGGTCTCTTCGACGGCTACGACGACGTCGCGGAAATCGGCGATGCGGCGAGTGGGCGGTTCTCGGTCGAATACCGCCGCAACGGCCGGCTGATCGCGGTCGACGCCGTCAACGACGCGCGCGCCCATATGCTGGCGCGGCGGCGGATCGCCGAGGAAACGGCAGCGGGCAGCGGACCGCTGCTTGAAGGAGCAACATGACGACGCCAGCGCTGCAATCCGGAAGACGGCGGCCCGGCGCACATGTCGCCATCACCGGCGTGCGTCATCACTATCGCCGTTCTTCCGCCGAGACGCTGCACAATGTCAGCTTCGAGATACAGCCCTGTGAGGCGGTCGCGCTGGTCGGGCGCTCCGGTTGCGGCAAATCGACCTTGCTGCACATCATGTCGGGACTGATCAGGCCAAGCGCGGGGGAAGTCCGCGTTGACGGAGCGCTGGTCGAGGGGCCGTCGCCGCTGTGGACGCTGATGTTCCAGCAACCGCATCTCTATCCGTGGATGACGGTCGAACAGAATGCCGGGCTCGGGCTGAGATTCGCCGGCCGGCCGCGGCGTGAAATCAAGGCCCGCGTGCACGAATTGCTCGAACTGGTGGAGCTTTCGGGTTACGCCGATCGCAATGTTCAAGAGCTGTCGGGCGGCGAGCAGCAGCGCGTCGCTCTCGCTCGTTCGCTGGTGGTGCAGCCCGAAGTGCTGCTGCTCGACGAACCGTTCTCGGCGCTCGATACGGTGACGCGGCGCGCGCTGCAGCGCGACGTGCGCCGCATCGCCATTGAAATCGGCATCACTCTTGTCATCGTCACGCACGACATTGCGGAAGCGGTTCTGACGGCCGACCGCGCCATCGTGATGAAGCCGGATCCCGGTCGGATTGCCGAGATTGTGGCGATCGACATCGACCCGCAGGATCGCGAACGCCGCGGCCCAGGTGCTCAGGCGGTGCAGGCAAAGCTGCAAGCCGCGTTCGAGCGCTCCTCCGGCCGCACCACCGAGCCGCCGCCGCGCGGGCGCCCGGACAATCTCAAAATCGTCGCTGCCGGACACCGCTGACCGATGAAAAGGGAGATCCCAATGTGCTGCTGTGGCCGTGGTTGCGAGGGCGAAGACGTCTGGTGCGCCGACGATCCCACGTCGTCTCCCATGGCGCTGCCCGTGAGCCGGCGCCGGACGCTCGACATGCTCGCCGCCGGCGGCTTGGCGGCCATGTTCGGCTCGCTCGTCGGCGGCTTTAGCTCGGCTGCGCGTGCCGCTGACGACGATGTCGTCCGTATCGGTTATCTGCCGATCACGGATGCAACCGCGCTTCTCGTCGCCCACGGCATGGGCTTTTTCCAGGATGAAGGGCTGACGGCCGAGCCGCCGACATTGCTGCGCGGCTGGTCGCCGCTCGTCGAGGCATTTGCCGCGGGCAAATTCAATCTGGTGCACCTGCTTAAGCCGATCCCGGTGTGGATGCGTTACAACAACCACTTTCCGGTCAAGATCATGGCTTGGGCGCACACCAACGGCTCCGGCGTCGTTGTCGGCAATGATTCCGGTGTTGCGAGTTTCGCCGATCTCGGCGGCAAGCAGATCGCCGTTCCGTTCTGGTATTCGATGCACAATATCGTGCTGCAATATGCGTTACGCCAATCTGGAATAACGCCGGTCATCAAGTCGCAAGACCAGACCCTGGCGGCAAACGAGTGCAATTTGCAGGTCATGGGACCGCCTGACATGCCGGCGGCATTAGCCGCAAAGAAGATCCACGGCTACATCGTCGCCGAACCGTTCAACGCGCTGGGCGAGACCAAGGCCGGCGGCCGCATGCTGCGCTTCACCGGCGACATCTGGAAGAATCACCCGTGCTGCGTCTTGTGCATGCACGAAGACGTGGTGACGAAAAAGCCCGAATGGACGCAAAAGGTCATGAACGCGCTGGTGCGGGCGGAGATCTATGCATCCGGGCATAAGGAAGAGGTCGCGAAATTTCTCTCCACCGACGGCAAGGCCTATTTGCCGCTGCCCAATCCGATCATCGACCGCGCCATGACCTATTACGACACCAAGTTCTACGGCCCGTCCAAGGCGATCATCCACCCCGATTGGAAAATCGGCCGTATCGACTTCCAGCCCTGGCCGTATCCGTCGGCGACCAAGCTTATCGTCAAGGCGATGAACGAAACGATCGTCGGCGGCGATGCGACCTTCCTCAAAAGCCTCGATCCCGAATTTGTCGCCAAGGATCTGGTGAATTACGATTTCGTGCGCAGGGCCATGAACAAGTATCCGGAATGGAAGACCGATCCGAGCGTCAATCCGACCGATCCATTCAACCGCACCGAGGTGCTGGTGCTGTGAGCCTCGATCTAACCATCGACGACGGAGCGGCGATCTCGCGTCCCAAGAACGCGGCGGCGGCAAGGCTCGGCGGCGCGGCGCGCCGGGTGGCGTCAGTGCTTCTTGGAATTGGCGTGATGCTGATCCTGTGGTGGATCGGCGGCTGGGTCGTGGCGTCCAATCCCGCAACCGTGAACTTCGCGGGCTTCGCTCCCGCGCCCACGTTCAAGCGGCTGTGGCTGATGGTCATGGACGGTCAAGCGCTGCGCATGATAATGCCGAGCCTCGGCCGCATCGGCGGTGGGCTGTTCTGGGCCATCGTATTCGGCGTGCCGCTCGGCATCGTCATCGGCCGCTTCCGCATGGCGCGCGACGCCAGTTCGGTGCCGTTTCAATTCCTGCGCATGATTTCGCCGCTCGCTTGGATGCCGATCGCAGTGATGGCGTTCTCGACCTGGGACCGGGCCATCGTGTTTCTCGTCGCCGTCGCCGCGGTCTGGCCGATCCTGTTTTCCACCGCGCATGGCTTTCGCCGTATCGATCCGGCTTGGTTCAAGGTCGCGCGCAATCTGGGGGCGCGGCCCTGGCATATGCTGTTCATTATTATTCTTCCAGCCATTGCCCAGGACGCGCTGACCGGCATTCGTCTGGCGGTCGGCGTCGCCTGGGTGGTGCTAGTGCCGGCCGAGTATCTCGGCGTGACCTCCGGCCTCGGCTATTCCATCAACGATGCGCGCGACGCGCTTGAATACGACCGCCTGGCCGCCACCGTCGTCATCATCGGCATTATCGGGTTCACGCTCGATTACCT
Source organism: uncultured Alphaproteobacteria bacterium (assembly GCA_963761185.1). Lineage (GTDB taxonomy): Bacteria > Pseudomonadota > Alphaproteobacteria > Rhizobiales > Xanthobacteraceae > BOG-931. The sequence goes on along the minus strand of CAVXFY010000003.1, from coordinate 82,491 downwards.
TTGCGAACAGGCGATCCGTCGCGCGAGCTGGGCTCGCGAGGAATGATTCTCAGACAATCGGGATTCTCAGAGGCAGAAGGAGGCAGCAATGACACGTTCCGAACTTACCGAGAAACTGCTCGACATCAAGCGGGCGAAGGGCTGGACCTGGAAACACATCTGCACCGAAATCGGCGGCATGTCGCCGGTGCTGATCACCGGCGCCGTGCTCGGCCAGATGAAGATGACCAAGCCGCAGGCCGCGAAGGCCGCCGAAATGTTCGGGCTGAGCAAGAGCGAGGAGGCGCTGCTCAACGAGGTGCCGAGCCGCGGCTCGGCGATGCCGCCGACCGATCCGCTGATCTATCGGTTCTATGAGCTCGTCATGGTCAACGGCCCGGCGCTGAAAGTGCTGATCGAAGAGGAATTCGGCGACGGCATCATGTCGGCGATCGACTTCGACATGACCATGGAACGCCAGCCCGATCCGAAGGGGGATCGCGTCAGGCTCGCGATGTCCGGAAAATTCCTGCCGTACAAGTATTACGGCGCGATCGGTAATGCGCAGGCCTATGGCTACAAGGAAGAGTGAAATCGAGCATTACGGCCGCCTCAGCGCGCCTGGACGGCGCTAAGGGCCAATAGACATTGCCCTTCTCGGGCGGTCGCCAACGGCCGCCCGTTGAAATCTTGGCTGCTTGCATTGCAACTTGACGATTGATCTCAATAGTATCGGAGATTCTTGCGATTCTCCGCAAGGTTCCGTCGTTGCGATTGCCAGAACGGATTTCAGCGCCTGATGTCCCGCGCCACGCTCGATCAACGTCCGAAGAATGGACCGACGGCGGCTTATTTGCTGGAGGATCAGGTCGGGTTCCTGCTGCGGATCGCGATGCAGCGCCACTCCAACATTTTCACGATGCAAATCGTCGGGAACCTGACGGCGCCGCAATTCTCAGCCCTCGTCAAGCTCATGCAAGTGGGGCCACTGTCTCAGAACCATCTTGGCCGGCTCATCTATCTCGACGTGGCGACGATCAAGGGGGTTGTTGGACGGCTACGAACCCGCGGTCTCGTCACCTCGAAGGACGATCCGCGCGACGCCCGCCGGCACGTGATCGCGCTCACCCCCGCTGGCCGGCGGCTGGTCGAAGCGGCGGTTCCCTCGGCAGCGAAAATAACGCAAAAGACGCTTGAGCCATTGTCCGAGAAAGAACAAGAGACGCTGTTGCGCTTGCTCAAGAAACTCGGATGAAGGCTCACAGCGCCCGATAAGCGTCGCACAGACGCCGTTCGCCGAGTATCACGGCGTTATCCGCACTAGCTAGCGAAGTCCGTCGACGCCTTTGATCTCGTTTTTCTTCAGGCCGCCGACGCGGGGCAGGGGTCTCCCGGAATCGGTGACGGCGACTGCAACCATGATCTCGTTGGCGCGCGGCGCGTCGGCAATGCGCACTTCCATGCCGTCGAAATGGCTGCGGACGAAGGCCGCATCCTTATGGCCGAGCGGAATATCCAGCGCGACGCCCGGTCCGCCGCGTTTCTTCGATGACGGGATCAGAGCCGCGCCGGTGCCGAGAACCTTGCGGACCGGCGCGCCGAGCTTTGGGTGCAAGATTGCAGCCGCATGTTCGAGTTCGCCGTTCTCGCCGACGGCAGCCGCCTTGCCGTAGCTCTCCGCGCGTGCTCCCTCGATGCCGAGCGCCGCGACCGCGCGGTTTGCCAGCAACTCGCCGAGCTCTTCGCCGATATCGATCAGTTGCGACAGATCTTCGACGTAACGTCCGGCGAACGGATTTTCGATCACCGCGATCGCAGCGGCGCGCCGTGTCGGCGGCTCGATCGTCTGATCCATTTCGAGCCGGGTTTCTTCGAGCACAGTGAGAAGCTTTCGGATCTTGGCTTTCATCGCGGGCCGTTCCATCTGTTACTTTGCCAGATTCAGGGATTCATTGGCATGCGCAAGCTCCGGTTCTCCCCGCGCAACAAGGGGAAGCGGACCAAGCGCTCGGCTCGTTCCTTTGAGGTGCAGCGCCGCGGCCGTGATCAGTCCTTGCTGCCGCAGTACGTCCGCCTCACGCAATCCACGGGTCAAGGCGGTTTCGATTTCCGCAGAGGTCAAATAGCCGACCGCGCGCGTCACCGGAATGGCGCCGAGATCGCTATCCGGCTGCAGCGAATGAGCGGGCAGGCGTTGAATGGCGGGATGATCCGGCAGGTCGACTGCATTGGCGATCACAGTCGCGGCCGCGTCCGCCATTGGCGCGGTCGGTGCGAGAACCGTGACCGCTTCGGCGATGCCGAGAGAGAAACTGCGGCCGAGATAGCCGCTCGTTGCGATGCCGCGAATATTATCCTCTTCGCGGATCTCAGTCGTTCCGAACAGGCTCGGACAATCGGGCCGATCGACAAGGCCGATTTTGAAACGCTCCCGGTCGGTCAGATAGAGCGCGATGTCGCCGCCATTATTGACGTAAGCGCGCTTCAGCGGCGCCGCGGCCGTCATCGCGTTGATGATCTCCTCCGCGACGGCGCCGGCCACAGCCGCCATCGGCGTGATGAAAATCCGCGATGCGAAGGGAGATACGGCCGCGACCATGCGGCGGGCGACCGGCCCATGCGTCATCGCACTTGTGTCGCCGGCGGGAGACCGCAGCACATCGAGTTCCTGGCAAAGCTCGGTCAAGAGGCCGTCAAAACGGCGCATTGCCGCTTGGTAAGCGGCGCGGATCGCCGCGTCGTCGCCGAAGGCCTGCACGACCAGATCGATCGGCCCGTGCTGCAGAAGGAGCCTCTTCCCGTCGGGCAGAAACCTCGCGGTGCGCTTGTCGAACATCGCCTTTATCCGTGTGATCGCGGCGCCCGGCCCGGCGCAAACGGCCAAGGATTGTCCTGACGATGGGGCAGGCTCCGACGCGTGGCGCCGGTCAAGCTTGACAGCGGCTGGATAGAGTCCATATGACCGCCGAGTCCTCGATAATCGGAGAGCCGCAACGTGAATTCGAGTGGCGCGACGATCGCCGGCGTCGGCACATAGCCGAAGGCATTCTCCGGCAGCCGCGTCACGTCGACCATGAAGGTGATGCCGCCGCCCGGCCATACATAGACCGGCGCGCCGCCGCAGGTCACATAAGTCAGCGCATCCTTGACCGAGCGTGTCAGACGAACCGGATTTTCGGTGACGCCGGCACGCAACGAGCCTCCGGCGCCGCCGACAAACAGAACGGTTGATAGAGCGGGCTCGCAGTTTTCCGCGATGCGTTCGACGGGTTCGACCAGCGAGGCGGGCATGTCCTTCTGTACCGGCCGCAACTTTTCATCCAATTCGTAATACGCCGCGTGTTCGCCGGTGGTGGACACCATGAGCAGGCGCAAACCGGGATGCGCTGTTTTCGGGTCGAACGGCCCGAGAATGGTGAGCGGATCCTCGATATTCGTGCCGCCCCATCCGGTGCCGGGTTCTGCGACCTGAAAATAGCGGCCGGGTGTCGATCGGCGTCCCTTGATCTTGATGCCGGTCGCCGGAATGCCGAGAAACTTGCCAGCCTGGTGCTCCGACAACACGCCGGTGATGTGATCGTCGACGACCACGACATCGTCGACTTTGTCTTGCCATTGTTTGGCGAAGATCCCGATCGTCGCCGAACCGCAGCCCACCCGCATGCGCTCTTCGGTGATGCCGTTGACGATCGGCGGCTTGCCGGCCTGGACGATCAGGGTCTGACCGCCGTCGATCGACATCTCCACGGCCTTGCCGTTGCACAGCGACAACAGCGTATCGCAGGTGACGCGGCCCTCTTTTTTCGATCCGCCGGTGAGATGCGCGACGCCGCCGAGCGACAGCATCTGCGAGCCGTATTCCGCGGTGGTGACGTGGCCGACGGTCTCGCCTTCGACCCGCACCGCATGGGTTTCTGGGCCGAGGAAACGGTCGGTGTCGATCTTCACCTTGACGCCGCAATAGCTGAAAATGCCCTCAGTGACGACGGTCACCATGTCGACGCCGTCGACTTCGGCCGACACGATAAACGGCGCGGGCTTGTAATCGGGATAAGTCGTTCCGGCGCCGATCGCCGTGACGAATGTTTCGCCCTGATGGCGAATGCCGCCGTCCCATTCTGGCGCTTCGGCGAATGGGACAACCTCGCCGCCTTTGGCGATCGCCCGATTGAGCATGACGTGGGGATCGACCCGAACGAGGTTGCCCTCGACATTGGCATAGCGATCGCAGGCGCCGAGCGCTCCGGGCTTGATGTAGCACATCACCGGGCAGGCGTCGCAGCGTATCTTGTCGCCCGCGGTCGCTTCGCTCTCTGTGACGTTCATGGCGCGGTCCTTGCCGACGATAACGCGCATGCGTTAGCACAACCCCATCGAGCTCATTGCGCACGCCTATCGGCAGCCATTATCGTTTGTATACAAACGATAATGAGCGCCGATCCTGCGGGTGTCAAGATATCTGCCGGTGTTCGCCGCATCGGATTTGTCCTGCGCTTTCACTGAGCAGATAACACCCGAACGGTGTTCAACGTTGCGTCGATCCCGCGCCATTCGGGCTGATCCGGGCGCGAAGCGGCCGCGCAGGTAACGGGTCAGGTCTACGAGCTGACGGTCGTCCAAGGCGGCGGCGAAGCCCGGCATCGAGCCCGATGCATGACCGCCGCCGTCGAGCAGCAGACGGAGGGCATTGGTCGGACCGGCGGCGTGCAGTTTCGAGCTCAATCCCAAAGCGGGGCCGCGATTGACAAGCGCGGCGCCGGGTTCATGGCAGACCGCGCACGCGCCTTCATAAAGTCGCGCGGTGGCGCTGTTCGCATGCTCGCGGCACGCGCCGTCGACATTATAATGTGTTCGGCAGACCTGTTCGCCTCGGCCTCGGGCAGGGCCGTCGTTGAGCGAGGCGAGATAATTTGCCATGGCGCGGATATCGTCATCCGGCAAATGCTTGAGCTCTTCGATCACTGGCGCCATGGGACCGGACGCGGTGCCGTGATGCGCCGATGTTCCGGTCCGCAGATAGGCGAAGAAATCCGTCTTCGCTCCACGGGATCGGCGCGGTTGAAACTTTTGTCAGCGCCGGCGCATCCCAGCCTTCGGCCGTGCCGCCCGAGAGATACGCGATGCCGGCGCGCTCGGCGCCCAGCGCGTTGCGCGGCGAGTGACAGGCGCTGCAATGACCGAGTGTGTCGACGAGATAACGGCCGCGATTCCACAACACCGAACGAGCCGGCTCGGTCGAGATATTGGTCTGCCGGTTGAACAGCAAATTCCAGACCGCAAGCAGCGGCCGGAGGTTGAAGGGAAAGACCAGACGGCTCGGTTTGTTGCTCTGGCTGACGGCCGGCTGCGTCATGAGGAAAGCGTAGAGCGCCTGCAGATCGGCTTCCGTCGCCGCAGCAAAATTCGGATAGGGAAAAGCCGGATAAAGGTGACGGCCGTCGCGATGAATACCTTCGCGCATGGCGCGTTCGAATGCTGGGATAGGACCAATTGCCGATGCCGGTTTGCGGATCCGGCGTGATGTTGGTCGTCATCACGATACCGAACGGCGTGTGCAACGGCAGCCCGCCGGCATAGGCGAGGCCGTCTTTCGCGGTGTGGCAGAGCGCGCAGCCGCCGAGCGCGGCAAGGCGCCGTCCTTTCTCGATGGTCGAAGCCGAATAAGTCGCAGGATCGGGCCGGTCGATCGGCGCTATCGCGAGCTTGATCGGTAGCGCAACGGACGCGAATGTTGCGAGTCCGACAAACAGACTGCCGAGACCGGCCCAGAACGCCCAGCGTTTTGCCGGGCGCGGGTTGGCGCGGGGATGGCAGCGGCCGGCCGAGGCCGGCCAAGACCCGCTCCGGCAGTGAGCGGCAATTCGCGAAAGCGCACGCCGGTCGCATCGTAGACGGCGTTGACGATCGCGGCGGCGCTCGGCACCGACGCCGATTCACCGGCGCCAAGCGGCGCCTCGCGCTGCCGATCCATCAACAGCACGTCGATTGCGGGAAATTCGGGGAAGGTGAGGATCGGATAACCGCCCCATTCCCGGCTCGCGACGGCGGTCGTTTCGGAAAAACTCACCTCTTCCTTGAGCGCGCGGCTTGTCGACTGCACGACATTGCCGTGAATTTGATGCGCGACGCCGGCCGGATTGATCATCATGCCGGTGTCCTGGCCGACGACCACGCGCGTCACGCTGACCTCGCCGGTCGCGCGGTTGACCGCGACATCGGCAACCCAGGCCGACCAGGCCGCGCCGACGCCAGGCCAATCGCCGTGCACATAGCGCGCTTGCGCGAAGCCGCGGCCGCGCACGATCTCTGCCGAATTCTGATCTTGAGCTATCGGCCCGACATGCGGTTCCCAGCCGGCGCGCTCGGCCGTTGCTTTCACGAGGTCAGCCGCGCGCTTGTCGTTGAGATGGCGCAGCCGGAACGCGACCGGATCTTCGCCGGCCCGATGTGCGAGCTCGTCGATGAAGCTTTCATGCGCGAAGACATTAGGCAGCGCCGAAACGCCGCGCAGCCACGCCGCGCGCACGATCGGCGGCATGTCGTAGGCGGTAATGCGGATGTTTTCGTAATCGTAGGCAGGGATCGCCGTGCGATCACCCATTTGCAGGGTCGCGGGTTGCGGCGTCACCCGGCCCGTCAACAACAGCGCCAAAGTCGGAGCGGCATTGGACGGGTAGCGCGTCTGGAAATCATAGGCCGCAAGCGCGCCGTTCGGCCCGAGCGCGCCGGACACATCCATGACCTGCGCCGCGCCTTTGGGCTCCCAGAGATGTTCCTGTTCGCGCGACAGCTGAACGCGCACCGGAGCGCCGACCGCGCGCGACAACAGAACGGCATCGGCCGAGACGTCGTCCGCGCAATTTCGGCCATAGCAGCCGGCCGCTTCGAGGCGGATGACGTCGATCCGCTCCTGCGGCAGGCTGGTCAATAGCGCGATATCGGCGCGCAGCGTGTGCGGATTTTGCGTGCCGGACCACACGGTAATTCGCTCGTCACTCGCGTCGGCGACGGCGCAGGACGGGCCGATCGAGCCGTGCATCTGGTAGGGCCAGACATAGCTGCAATCGAGCCGCGTCTCGGCCGTCTTGAGCGCGCTGTCGACATCGCCTTGGTCGAGCAGACGCCGCATCTGCGCTGGATGCGCGCGAAGCGCCGTATTGATATCGCCGAGATCCGACGATGCTTTCCAGGCTTTCCATCGCACTTTGAGCTTGGCCGCCGCCTCGACGGCGTGCTCTTCGCGTTCGGCGACGATGCCGACGAAATCGCCCTCGACCACCACGGCGCGGATGCCCGGAATTCCGTCGAGCGAGCTGCGGTCGACCGCTTCCAAGCTGCGGCCGATGAATTCGCCGTTGTCGATACCGGCATAGGGTGGACGCACCACGCGGCCATGCAGCATTCCGGGCAAGCGGACATCGTGCACATAAGCGAATTGTCCGGTGACCTTCGCCGGAATATCGATACGGTTGATGGACTGACCGACGATGCGATGCCGATCGACCGGCTTGAGCGCGATATCTGCGGCGAGCGGCAGCAGGATGCGGCGGTTGCCGAGCAGCACTTCAAGAGCGATGGCGGGTGCGTCATCGCCGTGCCGATAAAGATTGCCGTCCGTTACGTTCAGGTCCGCGGCGGAGCATTGCAGGGCCTCGGCTGCGAGCGCCACCAGATGCTGCCGCGCTTGCGCCGCCGCAATACGAAGCGGTCGGGCAGTGACTTGAATGGTTTCGCTGGCGATGGTCGGTCCCTGGTTGGGGGTCTCCGACGTGTTGCCCAGCACCAGTTCGATGGCGGCAACAGGAAAGTCCAGCTCTTCGGCGATGATTTGCGTAAGCGCCGTGCGGATGCCGGTGCCGAGATCGACATGGCCGCAAAAGGCGACGATGCGGCCCTCGGCGGTAACGCAGACATATATATCCAGCGCGTCTTCAGGGGACGCGTCGCTTGGCACGTTCCCGTTCCGCGGCGCAACGACAGCGAGAATTCCGCTTCGTTTGAGGAGCTCACGGCGCGACGGCGGTGATATCGGTTCCGATGTCACCCGCCGGCCCCCGTTCGCGTCCCCTTGCGCGTCTTTCCGCCAGCCGCGCGCCGCGGCGAGTTTGATGGCTTTCACGATCTTCGATATGCGTGCCGCAGCGGCAGAGATTGAACCGCAGCGCTTCGCGTATCGCCGCTTCGTCAGGCGCGGGATGGACGTCGAGAAATGCTTTTGCCGTCATGATCATGCCGCTGATGCAATAGCCGCATTGCGCGGCTTGCGCGTCGACGAAAGCTTGCTGGATCGGATGCGGCGTATCGGTGTCGCCCAGTCCCTCGAGCGTGAGAATGTCGCGTCCCGTGGCCAACCGGAGCGGCAGTGCGCAGCTCCGCGCCGCCTCGCCGTCGACGATGACCGTGCACGCGCCGCATTCGCCGAGCCCGCAGCCGAATTTGGGGCTGTTCAACGCCAGATCGTTGCGCAGGAAATAGATGAGCGGCGTGTTGCCTTCGCCGGTGACGACATGCTGCTTGCCGTTAACGCGCAACGTGTAAGCAGTTGCCGTTCGCATCCGTGTCAGCCTGCGCGAGTCATTTGAGGACGACGGGAATCTTTTCTGCCGGCGGCGTGTTGCGGCTGCGTCCGCTGCGAACAATGCCGTCGATGACGATCATGCCGATGCCCGGCAGGTCGCCGAGTTCGATGCTGTCGAGAAATCCCTTGCCTGCCGAATGCTGCGCCTTGTCCATGAACACAAAGTCCGCGGCTTCGTCCCGGTTCGATCAAGCCGCAGTCAAGATTGCGCATGCGGGCGGTGTTGCCGGTCGCAAAACAGAAGGCGATCTCCGCCGGCACCTCGCCCAAAGACGCCAGCATTGCGACCATGCGCACGATGCCGAGCGGCTGCACGCCTGATCCCGCCGGTCCATCGGTGCCGAGAATGACCCGATCGAGTTGGCCTATCTCCTTCGCTACGCGCAGAGTGTAGAGCGCGGCGCGTTCGTTGCCATTGTGAACGAGTTCCAAGCCGCGGCGGCATCCTTCGCAGATGCAACGGATCTCCTCGTCGGGGAGGGCAGTGTGCCCGCCATTGATATGCCCGACGACATCGGTGTCGGCTTCGAGAACGACGTCGGCGCCGATCAAACCCGAGCCCGGAATTGACGGTCCGCCGGTATGGATGGTCGATTGAATGCCGTATTTGCGCGCCCAGACGACCATTTGCTTGGCCGTGACGCCGTCCTTGACGCCGCCGAGGCCGACTTCGCCCAGGAGCTTCACGCCGGACGCCGCGAGCTCCTTGAAGTCGAGCTCGGTCATGCCCGGCTCGAGGACAGGCGCGCCGGCATGAATCTTCACGCCGTTGGGACGAAAAGCGTCGAATGTCCGTTGCGCATAGACCGCCATCGCTTTGAGTCCGACAATGTCGCGGGGGCGTCCCGGCGTGTGCACCTCGCCGGCCGAGATCATGGTGGTGACGCCGCCATGCATGGTCGAGTCGATCCAGCCCAGTTGATTCTGCCGCGGCGTCCAGTCGCCGGCGACCGGATGAACGTGGCTGTCGATCAGGCCGGGGGCGAGCACGGTTCCCTCCGCGTTGACGACGGTCTTGGCGCCGTCCGTATCCAGCTCCGCGAAGCGGCCAACCGCTTTGATCTTGCCGCCAACCGCAACGATGCTGTCGCCGTCGAGAATAGGGCGATGGAGATCGCCGCTGAGCAGGAGCCCGATATTCTTGATGACGAGCTTGTCGTCGCTTCCGGCCGCCGCTGTCTGCTGTTCAGCCATGGTCTTTATTCCTTACGGAGACCCTTTCGGTCCGCACTATCTTAGACGATTGACCGGACCCGGCGAGCCGCAATATCGTTTGTATACAAATGAGTGTGGTCAGCCGCTTCAAGCCTGTCAAGACTCATTGGCCGGCTTGAGCTTTTCGCGGGGGCCGCCGTCCGGCGAGCGCAACCGCAGGCAGAGGGAAGGCGCGAGCGATTGCGCCCGGCGCCGAGGCGATTTAGGAATTGGCCGTTACTTGCGGTCGCCGGGCCGGTACATCACAGCGTAGCTTTGGGAAGCCTGACGTGACCGAGACGGTTGCCGAAATCCTGGCCGCTTATCGCAGTGGCGCCGCGACGCCTGCGGACATCTTGGCGCGCAGCTATGCGCGGCTTCGCGCGCTGAACGATCCCGCCATCTTCATCGCTTTGCGTAACGAGGAAGATGTCCTCGCCGAGGCACGGGCGCTGATGCACGACAGCGATGGATCGCTGCCGCTCTACGGCATCCCGGTCGCAGTCAAGGACAATATCGATGTCGGCGGTATGCCGACCACCGCGGCTTGTCCGGCCTATTCGTATCAGGCGGAGAAAGACGCCACTTCGGTCGCGCGGCTGCGCGCCGCCGGTGCGCTCATTCTCGGCAAGACCAATCTCGATCAATTCGCGACCGGGCTGGTCGGCGTGCGCTCACCCTACGGCGTGCCACGCAACCTGTTCGATGCTAAGCTCGTTCCTGGTGGATCGAGCTCGGGCTCCGGCGTCGCGGTCGGCTCAGGCATCGTGCCGCTCGCGCTCGGCACCGATACGGCCGGATCGGGCCGCGTGCCGGCGATGTTCAATAATATCGTCGGGCTCAAGCCGAGCCTGGGTCTGGTCTCGACCACGGGCGTTGTTCCGGCCTGCCGGTCGCTCGATTGCGTCTCGGTCTTTGCGCTCACGGTCGACGATGCAATGACGGCGCTCGCAGCGATCGGCGCACCCGATGCCGCCGATCCGTTTTCGCGCTCGCGTCCGCTGCACTCCATCGGCCCGATGCCGGAAGGGCTGCGACTCGGCGTGCCATTGCCGCCGCAGCGCCAGTTCTTCGGCGACACGGTTTTTGCCGCCGCTTACGACGAAGCGCTCGCGCGTTTCGCCGCTCTCGGCGCAAAAATCGTGGAGGTCGATCTCGAGCCGTTCTATGCCACAGCGCGGCTGCTCTACGAGGGACCGTGGGTGGCCGAGCGCTATCTCACCGCCAAAGATCTTCTCGCGACGTCGCCCGATGCGATTCTGCCGATAACGCGGCAGATCATTGCCCCCGGCGAAAAGGTGACCGCCGCCGACGCCTTCGCGGCTTTCTACAAGCTCGAAGCCTTCCGCCGCATCCGCGACGAGACTTTCCGTAAAGTCGACGCGCTCGTGCTGCCGACGGCGCCGACGATCTATAGCCTCGATGCGGTGAAAGCCGATCCGGTCACGCTCAACAGCCGGCTCGGCACCTACACGAATTTCGTCAATCTGCTCGATCTGTGCGGGCTCGCGGTGCCGTCCTCGATCGGCGCGAACGGTCTTCCGTTCGGCGTCACCTTGCTGGCGCCCGGAGGCGAGGACTCAGGCCTCGCGGCAATCGGGCGGCAATTCCATCACGCCACCGGTTTGCCGCTCGGCGCGCTCAAGGTTCTGCAGCCGCCGCTGCAAGAATCCGCTTCTGTCGCTGGCGCAGATGAGATCGCCATCGCCGTGGTTGGCGCACATTTGTCAGGCATGCCGCTCAATGGCGAACTGGGCTCGGCCGGCGGACGCCTGCTCGAAAGCACGGCGACCGCGCCGCATTACCGCCTGTTCGCGCTCGCCGGCACCAAGACGCCGAAACCGGGACTGCTTCACGTCAAGAGCGGTGAGGGCACAGCGATCGAGCTTGAAGTGTGGGCCCTGTCGGACGCCGCCTTTGGCCGCTTCGTTGCCAATATCCCGCCGCCGCTCTCCATCGGCACGCTTGAGCTTGCCGACGGGCGGACCGTCAAAGGCTTCCTGGTCGAGGCCGAGGCGGTCGCGGGCGCGCGCGATATTTCAAGTTTCGGCGGTTGGCGTAAATTCGTCGCGTCGTAGCTGCGTCAGGGCGCCGTGGCGGCATCGTCGACGAACATCACCCGGCAGTCTTTCGCGTTCTGTTGACAAGATTTAAGCGCGGCGGCGCGCGCCGCTTCGACGGTTCTCATTCCGCTCTTCCAACCGAACGAGCCGCCCGACGCCAGTGCGAAGGCCTTGTGCGGCGCGTCGATGAGAAATGTGGCGAAGGCTTTCTGCCCGTTGGCTCCCAACTCTCGCGGTGCGGCGATGGCAGGAGGCGGCAACGGCAGCGGCGTTGCCCGCAGGGTCAAATTCTGCCGTTGCAGGAAGGTCGTCGACGTCCGGCGTCCAATCCGGAATGCCGGCCGGCGAAAACAAATAGTGGCCGTCCTCACCGAACGCGGGAGCGGCAACGAAATCGACGCTGCTGCCGCCGCTCGTGAACGCGGCTTTGAGTTGCTGCGCCAAGGCCGGCGCGAAGAAATGATCGTTGGCGGCATAGACCCAGAGCATCGGAACGCGCGAGCGCTGGCCGAAGGTGCGAAAGGCGTCGATCAGCCGCTCCGGGTGACAGACCTTGTCGCTCTCCGGAGATCCACGGCCGCCGGCAAAGCTGATCGCAGCGACGAGACCCGGCGGCGGATCGGCGGTCAATGCCACAGTGGCAAAGCCGCCGGCGGATACTCCCACCGCAATCATCCGGTTTGGATCGACGTCGGGCCGGTGCGACACGAATTCGAGCGTAGTTTTGAGGTCGGCGGCCGCGGCGTTGCCCGCGGCGATGTAATTCGGATTATCGCAACTGCCGAAGCTCTCGGCCCAGCCGCCGTCCGAGCCGCCATAACCCCGACGCATCACGATCACCACCGCCCAGCCGCGGCGGGCAAATTCCAACGCCTGGGGCAGCATCCCGAGCGGCGTCATATTCACGCGACTGGCCGCAGAGCGCGGCGAGCCGTGCGCCAGTAGCGCCAGCGGATAGCGGCCGGGTTCGCTCGGGCGAACGAACAAGGCTTCGAGCACGCCCAAATCGCCGCCGAGAAGAATGCGCAAGGGCTGGAGGACAAAAGGGCTGTCGGCCTTGGCAATACCCATGCCGGTGAGCAGAATGCAGACAATCAGAAAAATGCGCGGCATGTTCTCGACCAACCGGATCTGCGCCGACGGCGGATTGCGGCGGCTAATGCTATCCGTCGATAACACTCACATGCGCGGCGACGACTCGCCAGCCTTGTGGAAAACGCACCCAGGTTTGCATCTGGCGGCCGACTTTGCCGTGTGAGGCCGCGCGGCGAAACAGCGTCGAGGCGACGGCGAAGTCGCGGCCATAGGTGCTGATGACGGTCTTTGACAGCGTGCGCGCCAAGCCGGCCGGCGAGCGCGCGGCGCGGAACGATTTTATCTCGGCATAGCCGTAGAGATTTTCCCCGCTGCCGTAGCGGATCGTGCGATCGTCGTCATGAAACAGCGCATCGAGGGCCGCGACATCGTTCGACACTAGCGCCTTTTCGTAGCAATCGAACGCGGCTCTGACTTCGGCGACGACCTCCGGCAGGTCGATCTCCATGATATTCTCCTTGGATCTATTTAGAGCGGCGGCCGCATCGCCGCGACGACGCTTTTGGCTTCGAGCGCATGCGCTAGCCGTAAGCCCACGTCCTCGCGCCAAGGCGCCGCGATGATCTGCACAGCGATCGGCAGCGGGACAAGCGGCACCGGCACGGCGACGACCGGCAGGCCGATGAAGGAAATCGGCTGCGTGTAGAGTCCGAGATTGGCGCGCACCGGCAATTCGACGTCACCAAACATGAACGTCTTCTGCCCGATCAGCGGCGCGGTGCATCGGGGTCGCCGGCGCGAGGATCGCGTCGACGTCTTTGAACAGCTTCAAAACCTCGTCGCGATACCAGCGGCGGAATTTTTGCGCCTTGATCGACCAGCGGCGCCGGCGCCATTGCGCCGGCGAGAAGCCGGTCGCGCATGGCCGGGTCGAAATCCTTGGCGCGGCTGCGCAGCCGGTGCAGATGCAGGCTCGCACCTTCGCTCGCGGTGATGATGAAGGCTGCGGATCGGGCGCGCTCGGCCTGCGGAATCTCGATGTCGCGATTGGCGCCGAGCGCAGACGCGACGCGGTCGATGGCGTAACAGGCTTCCGCGCTCTTGCATTTGAAGTAACCGGCGGCGACGGCGACGCGCAGGCCGTCTGCGCCACGCTCCAAAAGCGGCGTCGACCGGCTCGACCGGGCGGTCGGCGCAGGCCGGATCGTCGGCATCGAAACCCTGCATGGCGTCATAGGCCAGCGCGAGATCGCGCGCCGTGCGCGCGAACGGTCCGAGATGGTCGAGGCTCGCGACGAAGGGAAACGTGCGCGCGCGGCTGAGCCGGCCATAGGTCGGCTTCAATCCGAACATGCCGCAGAGCGAAGACGGCACGCGGATCGAGCCGTTGGTATCGGAGCCGAGCGCCAGCGGCACCAGCGCGCCGCCGACCGCGCCGCCCGAGCCGCCGGACGAGCCGCCGGTCATGCGCTCGATATCGTGCGGATTGCGCGAGGGGCCGTCGTGGATGTTCTCGCCGGTGAAGTCGTAGGCGTATTCGCCCATGTTCAGCGCGCCGACGAGGACGGCGCCGGCGTCTTCGAGCCGCTCGATCAAGGCCGCGTCGCGGTTAGCCGGCGGATCCTCGCGATTGATCTTCGAGCCGGCCAGCGTCGGCAGGCCGGCGACATCGAACAGGTTCTTCACCGCGAACGGCACGCCGGCGAGCGGACCGAGCGGCTCGCCGCGGGCGCGGGTGTCGTCGATCGCCTGGGCGCGCGAGCCGCGCGCGATGCTCGGTCACGGCGGTGAAGGAATTGAGCACCGGGTCGCGCTCGCGGATGCGCGCCAGCGCCGCCTCGACCACCGCCTGCGCGCTGACGCGGCCGGACGCCACGGCGCGCGCGATTTCAGCCGCTGTCGCCGAGCAGGCGCATTCGGCGAATCAAGCATGGAAGACCGGCGCCGGTTCGGCGTCGTCAGGCAGAGCAAATTCGTCGACCAGCGCCGCGTGACGCAGGATCAAGCTGCAGATTGAATTTGACGCCGGCGTGCCAGGCCGGATCGAGCGTCAAGCCGAGCGCCTGCGCGCTCGCGGCAATCATCGCGTCGACGGATCCAGCCTCGGCGCTTTACCCGGCTTCTTGGCCAGGGCTTTAGCAGCGTGCATCTTGGCGCGCGTTTTCGCCGCGCTTTTCGTCGCGCGCGCGGACTTCGCCTTGCGTTTCGTCTTTGCGCTTCATGACGCGGCTGTGACACGGATGTGGGCTGGGCTGCGGCAAGAACTCCTCGGCGAAATGGCAGGCGACCTGGCGGTCGCCGAAGCGGCGCAGTGCCGGCATCGCCGTCTTGCAGGCATCGGTGCCGCGCGGGCAGCGGCCGTAGAAGCGGCACACATTCGGATCGGGATCGATCGGGCTGCGCGGCTCGCCGGCTCAGCCGCAGCCGCGCATCGCCGTCCTCGCCGATGCGCGGCACGGCGGCGACCAGCGCCTGGGTATAGGGATGCAGCGGATGTTCGAACACTTCCATGGCCGGTCCGGATTCGACGATCTTGCCGAGATACATCACCAGCACGCGGTCGCACAGCAGCTTGCACCACGGAAAGATCGTGCGACACGAACAGATAGCTCATGCCGAACTCTTTCTTCAGCCGCTGCAGGAGCTGAAGGATGACCACCTGCACCGAGACGTCGAGCGCCGCGGTCGGCTCGTCGAGCACCAGAAGATCGGGCTCGACCGCGATGGCGCGGGCAATGCCGACGCGGGCGCGCTGGCCGCCGGAAAGCTGATGCGGAAAGCGCGTCAGGAGCTGCAGCGGCAGGCCGCATTGGCGTCGCCACGGTCTCGACGCGTTCGCCGCAGCGCCTTGCCGCGCAATTTGCGCAGGCGGCGCAGCGGATCGGCGATGGCGTCGAACGCGGTGAAGCGCGGATTGACGCTTTCGCCGGCGTCCTGAAACACCATCTGGATGCGGGCGCGATCGGGATCGCGGGCGAATTCGCGCGCCGGCGTCAACGTCAGTTCGCGCGCGCCGAGCTTGACGCTGCCGTCGCTGGCGTCGATCAGGCGGGTGAGCGCGCGCACCAAGGTCGACTTGCCGCAGCCGGATTCGCCGACGAGGCCGACCGTCTCGCCCTTGTCGATGACGAAGCTGACGTCGTCGACGGCATGCACTTTGGGAAGCTTTTCCGGGCCGCCCTGGAAGCGCCGCTTCAGCCGCGCCATGGCCCCGGGCCGCCGCTGACGGGAAACAGTTTGGAAAATTCGGCGACGTCGAGCAGGACGGTCATGCTGCGCTCTCCCTCGACGCAACCAGGATCGGCGCGCCGAGCGCCGGAGCGGGAAGCGGATTCCAGCAGGCGACGATATGCGTGGCGCCGGGTGTCGGCTTGCGGCAGCGGCTGCGCGCAGGCGTCGATCTTGCGCGGGCAGCGCTCGGAATAGCGGCAGGGCGGCAGATCGGCGCGGCGCAGATCGGGCAGCGAGCCGGGAATGGAGGCAAGCTCATCGAGGCTCGCCGCGGAATCCGGCGTCGCGGCGATGAGTTCGGCCGTATAGGGATGGCGCGGATGCGCGAACAGTTCCTTGGTCGGCGCGTTCTCGACGACGTGGCCGGCATGCATGACGACGATGCGCGCCGAGCGCTGGCCGGCGAGCGCCAGATCGTGGGTGATGAAGATCGTCGCCATGCCCATCTTGCTCGGCGAGATCGTTGATCAGATCCATGATCACGGCCTGCGTGGTGACGTCGAGGCCGGTGGTCGGCTCGTCGGCGATCAGCAGCGAGGGCTTCGCCGCGAGCGCGATGGCGATCATGACGCGCTGGCACATGCCGCCCGACATTTCGAACGGATAGGCCTTGGCGCGCCGCGCCGGATCGGTGATGCCGACTGCGCGCAGCATTTCGACCGCCTGCTCGGGCGCCTCGCGGCGCGGCACATTGCCGTGGCGGATCAGCACGTCGGCGATCTGGCGGCCGACCGGGCGGATCGGATTGAGCGCGGTGCGCGGGTTCTGAAAGATCATCGCGATGTCGCGCCCGCGCACTTCGGCAAGCTGGCTCGGCGTGGCGTGCGAGAAGATCGAGCCCGCCGAGCATGGCTCGTCCGGCCGGTGACGCGGCCGGCGGGATCGAGAATGCCCATCACCGCATAAGCGGTGACCGATTTGCCGGAGCCGGATTCGCCGACCAGCGCGATGGTCTCGCCCTTGTCGACGCTGAAGCTCGACATTGTCGAGCGCGCGCACGATGCCGGAGCGGGTGCGGAATTCGACACACAGGCCTTCGACGGAAAGCGCGGGCGCCTGGTTCATTTGCGATATGGTCGTATCCGCAGCGGTCATGTCCGTCTCCTGGGATCGACCATGTCGCGCAATCCGTCGCCGAGCAGATTGAAGCAGAACACCGCGACCATCAGCGCCGCGCCGGGGAACGATCGCGTTCCACCATTCGCCGGACACCATGAAGGCCGCGCCCTCCGCCACCATGATGCCCCATTCCGGCGTCGGCGGCCGCACGCCGAGCCCGATGAACGACAGGCCCGCGGCATTGAGGATGGCGTAGCCCATGGTCAGCGACATCTGCACGACCAGGATCGGAAACACATTCGGCAGGATCTGAAACGCCAGAATGCGCCAGTCGGAATTGCCGGACAGCCGCGCCGCTTCGACGAAGCCGGCATCGCGCCGGATATTGGCCTCGGCGCGGGCGATGCGCGCATAAAGCGGAAAGTTCACGATCGCGGTCGCCAGCACGATGTTCTGCACCGTATTGCCGAGCGCCGCGACGATGCCCATCGCCAGCACGAACAGCGGAAACGCCATGATGGTGTCGGCGATGCGGCCGACGATGCGGTCGGTCCAGCCGCCGAAGAAGCCGGCGGCGACGCCGGCCAGGCCGCCCATCAGAAACACCAGCGCGACCGAGGCGACGGCGATGAAGAAATCGAGCCGGGTCGCCACGACGACGCGGCTGAACACGTCGCGGCCGAGCTGGTCGGTGCCGAACCAGTGATGCATGTTCGGCGGCTTCAGCGCCTGGGTGGTGTCGCTCGCCAGCGGATCGTAAGGCACGATATGCGGGCCGAACACGGCGGCGAGCACGATCAGCACGAACAGCGCGAAAGCAAAGCCGGTGACCGGGTTCTCGCCGAGGACGTAGCGCGCATGTTTGAACAGCGCGGTGAGGCTGCTTTCGCGCGGTGGGGAAGCTGCGATATCGGTCATGGCTGCCTCATATCGTCTTTACGCATCGAGCCTCACGCGCGGATCGATCACGCCGTAGAGCACGTCGATCATCAGGTTGAGCGCGACATACATCACCGCCATGGTCAGCACGAAGCCCTGCACCGGCGCGAAGTCGGAGGCGAGCAGCGCTTCGACCGCGTAGGAGCCGATGCCGGGCCAGGCGAACACCTTCTCGACCAGCACATTGGCGCCGAGCAGGAACGAGAACACCATGCCGAGCGTGGTGATGACCGGCAGCATGGCGTTGCGGAACGCGTAGGTGATGATCACGGTGTAGCCGGACAGCCCGCTGGCGCGCGCGGTGCGCACGAAGTCCGAGGACAGCACCGCCAGCATCGAGGCGCGCGTCATGCGGGCGATCGGCGCCAGCGAGAAAATGGCAAGCGTCAGCGCCGGCAGGATGAGCTGTTTCAGCGCTGCCATGAAAGTCTCGGGATCGCGCGCGATCAGGCTGTCGATCAGATAGAAGCCGGTGACGTGCGGCGGCTCGGTGAAGAATACGTCGAGCCGTCCGAGCGGCGCCGGCGCCCAGCCGAGCTGATAGTAGAAGACGTAAACCAGGATCAGGCCGGTGAAGAACACCGGCAGCGATACGCCGGCGGTCGATACGATGCGGCAGGCGTGATCGAGCAGCGAATTCGGCTTGGTCGCGGCGAGAATGCCGAGCGGCACCGCGATGATGATCGAGACGATCAGCCCGAGCAGCGTCAGTTCGGCGGACGCCGGCAGCCGATTGCGCAACTCGGTCGCAACCGGCTGGCCGGTGGTGAGCGAGTTGCCGAGATTGCCGTGGGCGAGATCGACGACATAATGGCCGAATTGCACGATCAGCGGCTTGTCGAGGCCGAGCTTGACGCGGATTTCCTCGATCGCCTGCGGCGTCGCCGCGGGGCCGGCGAAATATGCCGCCGGATCGCCCGGCAGCGCGCGCGTCAACAGGAAGGTGACGACCACGACGCCGATCAGGCTCGGGATCGCCATCGCCAGTCGCTTGAGGATCATCGTGAGCATTGAGCTACGTCCTCTTTGCCTGGTGAAATCTCAACCCTTCGCGAAGGTCCGGTAATCGAGGCGGCGGTGGAACCAATATTGATAGCCGGTGATGTTCTTCTGCATCGCGACGTTGACGTAGGGCTGGTAGAGCGGAATGCGCGGCATGTCGGTATAGGCGAGGTCGACAAAGCCCTTCACGTCCTTGTCGTAGCTGTCGATGTCGCCGGTTGCGGCCGCGGACCGCGCGCCGTCGATGAACGTGTCCATCGCCGGCGACTGATAGTCCATCGTGTTGAAGATCGATTTGCCGGAGTGGTAGCACCAGTAGAAGAAGTATTCCGGATAATCCAGCCAGCCCGAGAACACGTTGGTGAACAGCGGCATGGTCTTTTTGGTCAGTTCCGTGCGCCAGTTGGCGCCCGGCACTTTGTTGATCGTCGTCTGGATGCCGATCTGTGCCAGGCTTTCCTGCGTCAGCACGCAGGTCGGCTCGTTAACGCCGGCGAAGCCCAGATCGAACGACATCGTGATCGGATCGGGAAGGCCGTTGGGATAGCCGGCTTCGGCGAGAAGCTGCCTCGCCTTGGCGAGATCGGTATTGAATTTATGCGGTTGCGGCCAGGCGACTTGGGTCGACGCTTCGGCCGCCGCGCCGAACATCGGCTTGGCCAAGTTGTACATGACCGCATCCATGATTTTCTGGTACGGGATGGCGTAAGCGATCGCGTAACGCACCTTCACATTGTCGAAGGGCGGATGCGCCACGTTCATGCCGATATATTGGATACCGTTCGAATATGGTGTGGAAATGATCGTCAGTTTGCCGTCGGACTTCAGTTCGGAGAAGTCCTTGTTCGGCAGATCATAGGACACGTCGGCATCGCCGCGCTCCAACAGCGCGCGCCGGTTGCCGGCGTCCGGCACCATGCGCCAGATGATGCGCTTCATCTTCGGCAGCGGGCCGCCCTTCCAATTGTCGTTGCGCTCGAGAACGACCTGCGAACCCGCGGTCCAGTTCGTCACTTTATAGGCGCCGCTGCCGCAGGTATTGAGCTTGGTATATTCGAGGCCCCAAGGATCTTGCGCGGTGGCGTTCTTCTTCACCAGTTCGGAATTGAGCACGCACGGCACGATGACCGCGAGATCGGGAACGGTGAGCCGGTCCTTCTTCATGAAATCGACGCGGAACGTATTGTCGTCGACGACGACGAATTGTTCGGGCTTGCTCAGCGAGCCGGCGCTCATCTGGAAGGTCGGAAAGCCGCCGACGGTCACGGCGCGGTCGAACGACCATTTGACGTCCTTCGCGGTCACCGGCGTGCCGTCCTGGAAGGTGGCGTCCTTGCGGATTTTGAACGTCGCCGACATGTCGCCGATATTCATGTCCTCGGCGAGTTCGGGCTTGAATTTGGTCTTGTCGTAATACGGCGTGCCCTGGTCGTTGGTCTTCATCTCGTGGCTGATCAGCCGGTCGTAACAATTCCACGATACTTCGTAGCCGGGCACATTGGTGCCGACCCCGTGGATGTCGAGATTGTTCGGGCCGCTTTCGGAGACGATGAGCAACGTCTCCTGGCGCGATTGTGCTTTGGCCGGAGACCAGACCGCGGGCGCCGGCACGGCGGCCGCGGCAGTGAGCGCTGTCACGGATTTGAGAAAGTCGCGGCGCTTCATTGAGGCCTCCCAGGGCTGGCGCTTGGGCGGATGAAAAAGTGGTCCGCTTGGCAATCCTTCCGCAAGGCGCGTGCCACTTGGCGCGCCGCGATTGCCGCAGCGTAAGCCATTGAATCCATGAGATTGCTTGGAGGGCTGCCGCGCTCTTGATCTGGCTTCGGAGTATCCGGGGCAGCGACCGCACATTTATTAGGCAGCCGCCGACCGCCTGTGATCTTAGGCGGTCGAAATCGATGGGCTCTACTTTGGCACCGGCAGCACGGCCGTCGCCTCGATCTCAACCTTGGCGTCGTCCTCGACCAAAGCCGTCACCTGCACGAGCGTCATGGCCGGAAAATGCTTTCCCATGACCGCGCGATAAGCCTCCCCGAGATCGTTGAGCCGCGACATGTACTCTTTCTTGTCGGCGACGAACCAGGTCAGGCGCGTAATGTGCTCCGCCCCGCCGCCGGCTTCCGCAACGAGCGTGACGATATTTTCCAGCGCTTGGCGGGCTTGAGCGACAAAGTCCAGGCTTTCGAATTTCTGCGCGGCGTTCCAGCCGATCTGACCGGCCAGAAAGACCACGCGGCCCTCGGCAACGACGCCGTTGGCAAAGCCCTTGGCTTCCTTCCAGCCGCGCGGGTGCAGCAGTTTGTGCGTCATGTCCGCCGTCTCGCTCATGACGCCGTCGGCCGCAGACGAAAGCGTTGGATTTTTCCAGTTTGGGTCTTCGGCAGAGCTTCAGTGAATTTCACCGAGCGCGGATATTTGAAGGGCGCGATGGTCGCCTTGACGTGATCCTGCAATCGCTTGACGGTTTCCAGGCTCGGCAGCGTGCCGTCTTTGAGCACGACATGCGCCTTGCACGATCTGGCCGCGATCGTCGTCCGGCACGCCGATCACGGCGCATTCCTTGACGTCGGGATGCGACAGCAGCGCCGCCTCCACCTCCGGGCCGGCGATGTTGTAGCCGGAGGAGATGATCATGTCGTCGTTTCGTGCGGCGAAATGGAAATAGCCGTTCTCGTCTTGCGAGAAGGCGTCGCCGGTCAGGTTCCAGCCCTCGCGGACATAGGCGGCCTGGCGCTTGTCGGCGAGATAGCGGCAGCCGGTCGGGCCGCGCACGGCGAGCTTGCCGACTTCGCCGCGCGGCTTCTCCTTCATATCGTCGTCGACGATCTTGGCCTCGTAGCCGCCGACCGGCTTGCCGGTGGTGGCCGGCGCCGCGTCGCCGAAGCGGTTGGAAATGAAAATGTGCAGCATCTCGGTGGAGCCGATGCCGTCGAGGATCGGCTTGCCGGTCTTTGCCACCCAATCCTTGAAGACCGGCGCCGGCAGCGTTTCGCCGGCCGAGACGGCAGCGCGCAGCGACGACAGATCGGCGCCCCGATCCATCGCCGCCAGCATCGCGCGATAGGCGGTCGGCGCGGTGAACGAGATCGTCGCCTTATAGGTCTGGATGATTTCGATCATATTGGCAGGCGAAGCGGTTTCCAGAAGCGTTGCGGTGGCGCCGAAACGCAGCGGAAATATCGCGAGCCCGCCGAGCCCGAAAGTAAACGCCAGAGGCGGCGAGCCGACGAATATATCGTCGGGGGTGACGCCGAGGACCTCCTTGGCATAGCCGTCGGCGATGATCAGAAGATCGCGATGGAAATGCATGGTCGCCTTGGGCTCGCCGGTGGTGCCCGAGGTGAAACCCAACAGCGCGACATCATCGCGTCCGGTCTTTACCGCGTCGAAGGTCACGGACTTGCTGAGCGCGATGCGGTCAAGCTCGGCGTCGTGATTGGCGGTGCCGTCGAAGCCGACGACCTGTTTGAGGTGCTTGCTGGTTTTGGCGCAGGTGACGAGCTCGTCCATCAGCCGCGTATCGCAGAGCGCGAGCGATACTTCGGCCTTGTCGACGATCTGGCCAAGCTCGCCGGCGCGCAGCATCGGCATGGTATTGACGACGACGGCACCGGCCTTGGTCGCCGCGAGCCAGCACGCGACCAGAGCCGGATTGTTCGCCGCGCGGATAAGAATGCGGTTGCCGGGCTTGATGCCGAAATCCTCGACCAGCGCGTGGGCGATCCGATTGGTCCAATCCGACAGTTCCTTGTAGGTGCGGCGGCGGCCGTTGCCGATCAGCGCGACATGGTCGCCGAAGCCGCGCGTCACCATGCGGTCGGTCAGTTCGACCGCGGCATTGAGTTCCTCGGGATAGTCGAAGCCATCGAGCGAGATATGCGGCCATTGCTGCGTCGGCGGAAGATTGTCGCGGGTGAACGTATCGGTGTGCGCCGTGCGGCCAAGCGGGTGATCGAGTGGGGACCCAACCATGATCATGCTCCTGCAAGCGTTTGCCGTGCGATGACGACCTTTTGCACTTCTGATGCGCCCTCGTAGATGCGCAACGCCCGGATTTCGCGATAGAGCCGCTCGACGATATGGCCGTGGCGCACACCGTCGCCGCCGTGAATCTGCACCGCCTTGTCGATAACCCGCTGCGCGCGGTCGGTGGCAAAGAGCTTGGCCATCGACGCCTCGCGGGTCACGCGCGGCGCGCCGTTGTCCTTGGCCCAGGCGGCGCGATAGACGAGCAGCGCCGCGGCATCGACATCGACCGCCATGTCGGCGATGTAACCTTGCACCATCTGCAAATCGGCAAGCGGCCCGCCGAAAAGCTCCCGCGTCCGCGATCGCGCGATGGTCTCATCGAGCGCCCGGCGCGCCAAGCCGAGCGCGGCGGCGCCGACGGTCGAGCGAAAAACATCGAGCGTCGCCATGGCGATCTTAAAACCTTCGCCCGGCGCGCCGATCATCGCCGAGGCCGGCACGCGCACGCGATCGAACTTCAATCGCGCCAGCGGATGCGGCGCGATCACGTCGAGCCGTTCGACGACGCTCAGACCGGTAATGTCGCCAGGCACGAGAAAGGCGGAGAGACCTTTCGCACCGGGGCCTTCTCCGGTCCGCGCGAAGACGACGTAGATGTCGGCGATGCCGCCGTTGGAAATCCAGGTTTTCTCGCCGTCGAGCACATAGCCGTTGCCGTCGCGCTCGGCCGTCATTGCGATGCGCGCGACGTCGGAGCCAGACTTTTGCTCAGTGAGCGCGAACGCGGCAATTGCGGTTCCGGCGCGCGTGCGCTTGAGCCAGGTCCGTTGTTCGGCGCTGCCGAAAAGGCTGACCGGACCGGCGCCCAGGCCCTGCATGGCGAAAGCGAAATCGGCAAGCCCGTCGTGACGCGCCAGCGTTTCACGCATGAGGCACAGCGTGCGGACGTCGAGCGGAGCGGGCGCCTCGGGTTCGGGCGCGGTATGCGCGAGCCAGCCGTCACGGCCAAGGCGCTTGACCAGTTCGCGGCAGGCGGAATCCACGTCACCATGGCCGACCGGCAAATTGGTCGCGCTCCAGCGTTCGATCCCATCGGCGAGTGCGCGATGACGGTCGGCGAAAAACGGCCAGGTAAGGAACGTCGTGTCGGCCACTAATTGCCCTCGAATACCGGTTTCTGCTTGGCGACAAATGCCCGATAGGCGCGTTCGAAATCCTTGCCCTGCATGCAGATCGCTTGCGCCTGCGCCTCCGCCTCGATGGCCTGATCGAGGCTCATCGACCATTCCTGATTGAGCTGCGTCTTGGTGATGCCGTTGGCGAAAGTCGGGCCTTGAGCGATCAGGCGGGCCAGCGCCAGCGCTTCATGTTCGAGTGCGTCCGCAGCGACGAGCTTGTTGAAGAAGCCCCAGCGCTCGCCCTCCTGCGCCGTCATTGCGCGTCCGGTGTAAAGGAGCTCGGCGGCGCGGCCCTGGCCGATGATGCGCGGCAGGATTGCGCAGGCGCCCATGTCGCAGCCGGCGAGCCCGACGCGGTTGAACAGGAATGCGGTCTTGGCTTGCGGCGTTGCGATGCGCAAATCCGAGGCCATGGCGATGATCGCGCCGGCGCCGGCCGCGATGCCGTCGATCGCGGCGATGATCGGCTTGCCGCAATGGAGCATCGCCTTGACGAGATCGCCGGTCATGCGCGTGAAGGCGAGCAGATCTTTCATATCCATCGCGACGAGCGGGCCGATAATGTCGTGGACGTCGCCGCCGGAACAGAAATTGCCGCCATTCGGCAGGAAGACCACGGCGTTGACGTCGTCGGCATAAGCGAGGTCGCGGAAGGTATCGCGCAACTCGGCGTAGGATTCGAAAGTGAGCGGATTTTTGCGCTCAGGCCGGTCCAGCTGAATGACGGCGACCGCGCCGTCCATGCGCCAGAGAAAATGTCGAGGTTTCAAGGCGGCCATTGCGGTCATGCGCCGCTCTCCCATTCGCTCCGAAACGATTTGAGTTTGGTCGAAAGCTGGTCGGCGTCGCGCACGGAGATGCCACTGAGCAGTTCGTCGACCCATCTTTCGTGTGCGGCCGCCATCTCCGCGAAAACCGAACGGCCTTTGCGGGTGAGGCTGATGAACGAGGTGCGGCGGTCGCCGTTGCGCTGCGAGCGGACGGCGAATCCGTCGGAGACCAGGCGGTCGACGATGCCGGTGACGTTGCCGTTCGAGACCATGAGGAAGCGCGAGATTTCGCTCATCAGCATGCCCTCGGGCTGCCGAAACAGCGCCGCCATCACGTCGAAACGCGGCAATGTCGCGTTGAATTGCGATTTGAGGCGCTCGCGCGCCACGCTTTCGATCCGGCGGCTTGCCCGCAGCAGCCTGATCCACAGGCGAAGCCGCGCCTTGCTGTCGGCCTCCGGCCGGCGAACGGAGAGCGGCGCGCTCACCACGTCTCGCCTCCGGAGATCGAAATCGCCTGGCCGGTGATGCCGGCGCTGGCATCGTCGCAGAGCCACAGCACCGCATCCGCCGTTTCCTGCGGCTGAAAGAATCGTCCCTGCGGACTGTTGGCTTCGAGCATCTTGCGCACTTCAGTTTCGCTGCGCTTGGTTTTCGATGCGACGTGATTGACGGCCTGGTCGAGGAGCGAGGTTTCGCTGAATCCCGGACAGACCGCATTCACGGTGATGCCGGCTTTCGCGGTTTCGAGTGCCAAGGCGCGCGTCAATCCGATGACGCCGTGTTTGGCGGCGACATAAGGCGAAACATAGGGATAGCCCTTCAAGCCGGCGGTCGAAGCCACAAAGACGATGCGCCCCCATTTGTGCTCGCGCATCTCGGCGAGAGCCGGCTTCACCGAGAAGAAGGCGCCGGTGAGATTGACTTCGATGATTTTCTTCCAAAGCTTCGACGATACAGCCTCGGCCGGCGCGCTCTCCGCCGTTCCGGCATTGGCGACGACGATGTTGAATTTGCCGTGCGCCTTTTGCGCGTGCTGATAGAGCTTTTTGATCGAAGTCTCGTCGGTCACGTCGGCGCGACGCGGATGGATGTTGGGGTGGCGCTCGGCGGTGAATTCAAGATCCGGCAAGCGTCGGCCGCAGATCGTGACGCTCGCGCCCGCATTGGCGAGCGCGAATGCAATTGCGGCGCCGATGCCAGAGCCGCCGCCGGTGACCAGTGCATGTTTGCCGCTGAGATTCGTCATCGTCACACCGTGTTGGCCGTCGGCTCGCCGCTTCCGGAGATCCGATAAAGCTGGTCGCGTCCGGGATGGTAAGGCAGTGGCCACACTTCGCCGCGGTCCCCGAACTTCGCCGCGGCATGCAGAGTCCAATACGGATCGGCCAGATGCGGCCGCGCCAGGCAAACAAGATCGGCGCGGCCGGCCATCAGGATCGAGTTGACGTGGTCCGGCTCAAAAATGTTGCCGACGGCCATGGTCGCCATGCCGGTCTCGTTGCGGATGCGATCGGAGAACGGCGTCTGGAACATGCGGCCATAGACCGGCCGCGCACGGATCGACGTCTGGCCCGCCGACACGTCGCAAATATCGACGCCGGCTTCCTGCAGCATGCGGCCGATGGCGACGGCGTCGTGCGGCTCGATGCCGTCCGGGCCGACCCAGTCGTTGGCGGAGATGCGCACCGAGATCGGTTTGTCTTTCGGCCACGCCGCGCGCACCGCATGAAAGATTTCCAGCGGATAGCGCATGCGGTTTTCCAGCGCGCCGCCATATTCGTCGGTGCGCAAATTGGTCAGCGGCGTGATGAAGGAGGACAGGAGATAACCGTGCGCGCAGTGGATTTCGAGCATGTCGAAGCCGGCGCGCTCCGCCATCTTCGCTGCGGCGACGAACTGGTCGCGAACACGATCCATGTCGGCGCGGTCCATGGCGCGGGCGCGTGGATTGCGCTCCGACCACGCTGTTGCCGAAGCCGACATGCAGCGGCCAGTTGCCGTCGGAGAGCGGCGCGTCCATCTCCTCCCAGCCGAGCTGGGTCGAGCCCTTGGCGCCGGAATGGCCGAGCTGGCAGCAGATTTTTGCTTCCGTCTCGGCATGGACGAAATCGACGATGCGCTTCCACGCAGCCTCGTGCGCAGGCGCATAGAGGCCGGTGCAGCCGGGCGTGATGCGGCCTTCCGCGCTGACGCAGGTCATTTCGATGCAGACGAGACCGGCGCCGCCCTTGGCGCGTTCGCCGTAATGCACGAGATGCCAGTCGGTCGGGCAGCCGTCGACCGCCTTGTATTGCGCCATCGGCGAGACGACGACGCGATTTTTCAGTTTCATGCCGCGCAGCTTGAACGGCGCGAACATCGGCCGCCGCACGGTATTTTCGCCGGCGCCGGCGAGCCGCTGGAACCACGCTTCCGCGCCCTCGAGCCAGTTCTTGTCGCGCAGCCGCAAATTCTCGTGGCTGATGCGCTGCGAGCGGGTCAGCAGCGAATAATTGAACTGCACCGGATCGAGACGCAGATAGCGCTCGACATCCTCGAACCATTCCAGCGAATTTCGCGCCGCCGATTGCAGGCGCAACACTTCGGTGCGGCGGGCGTCCTCGTATTTCGCAAACGCCGCCGCAAGCGTCGGTTCGGTGTTGAGATAATTCGCCATGGCGACCGCGCTTTCCATGGCAAGCTTGGTGCCCGAGCCGATGGAGAAATGCGCCGTAGCCGCGGCATCGCCCATCAGCACGATGTTGCGATGCGACCATTTCTCGCACAGCACGCGGGGAAAATTCAGCCATGCCGAGCCGCGCAGGTGCGCCGCATTCGACATCAAGCGATGGCCGCCGAGATATTTGGCGAAGATGCGCTCGCAGGCGCGGCAATTGTCCGTCCTGGCTCATCGCTGCCGAAGCCGAATTTCTCCCAGGTCGCCTCGGAGCACTCGACGATGAAGGTCGCGGTATCGGCGTCGAACTGATAGGCGTGCGCCCAGATCCAGCCGTGCTCGGTTTCCTCGAAGATGAAGGTGAAGGCGTCGTCGAATTTCTGCTGGGTGCCGAGCCAGACGAATTTGTTCTTGCGGGTGTCGATGGCGGGCTTGAAATAGTCCGCGAATTCCGCGCGCGTCTTTGAATTCAGTCCGTCGGCGGCGATGACCACGTCGTAGCCGTTGGCAAGCTCGCTCGCACTCGCAATCTCGGTCTGGAAGCGCAGGTCGACGCCGAGTTGCCGCGCCCGCTCCTGCAACAGCATGAGCAGCTTCATTCGCCCGATGCCGGAAAAGCCGTGGCCGCTCGAGACGATCCGCTGGCCGCGATAATGCACGGCGATGTCGTCCCAATAGGCGAAATGGGCGCGGATCGCCGCGGCGCTCACCGGATCGTTGGCGGTGATGTTGTCGAAGGTCTCGTCGGAGAACACCACGCCCCAGCCGAACGTATCGTCAGCCCGGTTGCGCTCGAACACCGTGACGTCGTGGCCGGCGTCGCGCAACTTCATGCTGATCGCGAAATAAAGACCCGCCGGGCCGCCGCCGAGGCAAGCAATCTTCATGCGCCGCTGCCTTCCAGATCGAAAGATTCGGCAAGCATCGCATCGCCGCGAAAGTATTTCAAGCTTAAACATTTAAGTTTGAAGCTTTCGCCACTGAAGCCAGACTGCGACAAGCATGGCTTCCAAGCGATCGGGGGCTGTGCCATCATGGCATTGTAATATTTAAGCTTTTGGCTTCCGTGGGGGAGGAAAACAAGGCAGATGAGCAACAATTCCACGGTCGCGGCCGTCATCGGGCGCGATCTGGCCGGCTATGGCGCGCGGCGCTGCTTCGGCCTTCTCGGCACTGCGAATTTCAAGGTCTCGCATGCGCTGGTCGAGAACGGCGTCGAACTGATTTCGGCGCGTCACGAATGCAACGCCGCCAGCATGGCCGATGCCTATGCCAAGGCGACCGGCGAATTGACCCTGGTCAGCGTGCATTCCGGTCCGGGACTGACCAATGCGCTGACGGGAATCGGCGAGGCGGCCAAAAGCCGAACGCCGCTCGTCGTGCTGGCCGGCGACGTGCCGACCGGTGCGGTGAAGAACAATTTTTATATCGAACAGGCGGAAATGGTGCGCGCCGTCGGCGCGGTGTCGGAGCGGTTGCACACCGCCAATTCGGCGCGCGACGACGCATTGCGCGCGGTCACGCGCGCCTTGCGCGACCGCCAGACCGTCGT
Source organism: uncultured Alphaproteobacteria bacterium (assembly GCA_963761185.1). Classification (GTDB taxonomy): domain Bacteria; phylum Pseudomonadota; class Alphaproteobacteria; order Rhizobiales; family Xanthobacteraceae; genus BOG-931. The sequence goes on along the minus strand of CAVXFY010000003.1, from coordinate 53,283 downwards.
GCTCTCGCATGCCGCTCGACGTGCAGAATGCGCAGCTTGCGACCAACCTGCCGCCGCTCGAATTGCCGCCGGCGCCCGGCCGTCTGCATCCCGATCCGCAGGCGATCAGGGAACTGGCCGATGCGCTCGCACAGGCCAAGCGGCCGCTGATTCTCGGCGGCCGCGGCGCCGTCATTTCCGACGCCGAGCCGGCATTGCTCGCGCTCGCCGATCGCCTCGGCGCGCTGCTCGCGACCTCGGTGTGCGGCCATGGTCTGTTCGCGCAGAGCCCGTGGTCGGTCGGCATCAGCGGCGGCTTCTCGTCGCCGGTTGCGGACGAATTGATTTCGGAGAGCGATTTCATCCTCGGCTTCGGCGCGAGCTTCACGCAGTGGACCACCAAGAAGGGCAAGCTGATCGCGCCCGGCGCCGTCGTCGCCCAGGTCGATATCGAGCCGACCAAACTCGGCTATCAGATGCCGGTGCAGCACGCGGTGCAGGGCGACGCGCGAACCACGGCGCAAGCGCTACTGGCGGAACTCGACTGCTGCGGCTTGGCGGCGCCTCGTCCCGGCCGGCGCAGCGATACGATGCGCGCGCGCATCCGCGCCGGCGATAATCATCATTTCCCGCATCCAGATGAATCGAACGCGCAATTCATCGATCCGCGCACTTTGAGCAAAGCCGTCGATGCACTCCTTCCGGCCGACCGTGTGGTGGCCTCGGATTCCGGGCATTTCTGCGGCTGGGTTCCGCGTTACCTGCAGGTGCCCAATGCGCGGGCCTCGTGCCTCAGCCATTCCTTCCAGTCGGTCGGCTTGGGTTTGCCGTCGGCCATCGGGCTTGCCATCGCCAATCCGGGGAAACTAGCGGTGCTCGGCGCCGGCGACGGCGGTTTCATGATGTCGATGGCCGATTTCGAGACGGCGGTCCGGCTCAAGCTGCGCCTCTGCATCCTTGTCTATAACGACAGTTCCTACGCGGCCGAGGTGCATTATTTCGGCCGGCAGGGTTTTTCGACCGACATCGTCCGCTTTCCCGAGACCGATTTTGCCGCGATCGCCCGCGGCTATGGCGCGCGCGGCGCGACGGTGCGGACACTCGGCGACCTCGATCCGGTCAAAGCCTGGGTCGCGGAAGGGGCGGAGGGCGTGTTTGTCATCGACGGCAAGATCAATCCGGCGCTCGAAGCCGACTGGCACGCCGAGCACTTTCCCAAGGACACGCATTAGATTTTTCGTTTGAGCTTTAAACGCTCTGGCCGACCGTTCGCTTCGGCAGATAATGCAGCACCTGCCGCTCGGCGATGATAACGCCGAGATAGGCGATGCCGCCGACGAGCGTGAGCATGACGATCGAGACGAACACCATCGGCGTGTCGGCCTGGCCTTCACCGAACGACAGCAAATAGCCTAATCCCTGATTGCCGCCGACAAGCTCGCCGACTACGACGCCGACGACGGCGAGCGTCGAGCCGATGCGCAGCCCAGCGAACATCGGCGGCATCGAGGTTGGAAACTCGATCTTCCAGAAAATCTGCGCCCGCGTCGCCTTGAAAGAGCGCGCGAGATTGATCAAATCGGGGTCGACGCTTTGGACTGAGGTCAGCACGTTGACCATGACCGGGAAGAACACGATCAGGATCGCGACCAGGATTTTCGGATAGACCGTAAAACCCATCCACAGGATGAACAGCGGCGCGAACGCGACCTTTGGCGCGATCTGCAAGGCGAGAATGTAGGGCGACAGCGCGAATTCCGCGACAGGCGACATGCCGAGCAGATAGCCGATGAGCGCGCCGAGCAGGCTGCCGAGAATGAATCCCGCCAGGACTTCGCCGACGGTCACGCCGGTGTGGAAAAGCAGATGATCGAATTGCCAGGCGTGGACGAATTCGTGCGCGACCATGGACAATGGCGGGACGATGAAAGTCGGAATGCCGAGAAGACCGGGTCCCCATTGCCAGGCCGCCAGAAAGACGATGAGCAAGGCGACGCTGGCGAACGTGCCCTTGCGCATTGCCGAGGAGGCGGCCGAAGAAGGAACGCCGCTCATGCCGCGCCTCCCGCCGTTTGCGGCTCGATATTGGCATGGCCGATATCGAGACGGTCCATGAGCCGCGCCACATAATCGTTGAGCTTGAGCTCGCGACGCCGCGCGATCGGGTCGTCGCGCTGCGGCAAGTCGATGACGATTTCGTCGATGATGGTGCCGGGCCGCTGACTCATGACCAGGACGCGGTCGGACAGCGTCACCGCTTCGGCGAGATCATGGGTGATGAGCAGCGCGGTCTTGCCGGATTGCTTGAGCGTCCGCGCCAGATCGCGCTGCAGGACCATGCGGGTCTGCGCATCGACCGCCGAAAACGGCTCGTCGAGCAGAAGGACATGCGGATCGACGGCGAGCGTCCGCGCCAGCGCCACGCGCTGGCGCATGCCGCCGGACAATTGATGCGGGTAGTGGCCGGAGAACTCGGCGAGATTGAAACTCGCCAGCAGGCGTTCCGCGCGCCGCCGCCGTTCGGCAAGCGGCACGCCCTGAATTTCGACGCCGAACATGACGTTTTCGAGGATCGTGCGCCACGGCAAGAGGAGATCTTTCTGCAGCATGAAGGCGACGTGGGCGTTGGGTCCGGCAACGCGCTCGCCGTCGACAAAGGCTGAGCCTTCGCTCGGCGCGGTGAGGCCGGAACCGATATTGAGGAGGGTGCTTTTGCCGCATCCGCTCGGCCCGATGAGGGAGACGACTTCGCCGTCGCGAACCGAAAAACTGACATTACGGATGGCGGTCAGCGCCGCGCGCCCGCTTTTGTCGGCAAACCGCATCGTGACGCTGCGGTATTCAAGGCGGACGACAGGGGGAGCGACAGGAGCCATGAGCCAATCGACCATTTTGCGTTTGGGCCGATTGCACGCTTATCTCCGCCCAGTTATGTCAAGTATAGTGGCAAATGCCGGGATCGCCGATAGTCTAGAGGACGCTGCGGCAACTCTCTCCGTCGCCGCGGCCTTCCACGAGGGGACCAACGATGATGTTCGTGCGCAAGCTGTGTTCGGGCCGCGTGCAATCTGTCGGTATCGCGCTGTTGATTGGGCTAGTCTGTGGCGCGATCCTGAGCGCCGCGTCGCCGGCGCGGGCGGATGAAAAGATCACTTATCTCTTCCCGGCGCCGCCTTTGTTGCCGGCCTTCGGGCCGATCCAGCTTGCCAAGGGCAAGGGCTATTTCTCGCAGGCCGGTCTCGACGTGACCTTTGCGGTCGGGCGCGGCGGCGTCGACGTCGCCAAGGAGGTCGGCGCCGGCAATGTGCCGATCGGCGGCATCGTCGCGGACGCGCCGATCATCGTGCGGCAAAACGGCGTGCCGGTGAAAATGGTCGCGGTCTTCGGCGGCAAGGGATTCATGCAGCTCGTCGTGCGCGCGGATTCCGGCATCACCAAGCCGTCCGATCTGAAAGGCAAGACCATTACCGTCATGTCGTATCAGGACACGACCTTCTATGCGCTGCTCGGTCTGCTGGCGAGCGCCGGGTTGACCAAGGACGATGTCGACATTCAAGCGGTGGGGCCGGTCGGCGTCTGGCAGATGGTGGCCACCGGAAAATCGGTCGGCATGGCCGGCGTGCCGGATTGGATTCCGCCGGTCGAGGCCGCGGGCGTCGCCGTGAAGGTGCTGCCGACCGACGAGTTCTTCCCGCATATGGCGCAGGCGATCGCGGCGTCCGACCAGATCATCAAGGACAAGCCGGAGATGGTGCGCGCCTTCGTCAAGGCTGCATTGCACGGTATGAAGGATATCATGGACGATCCGGCGGCGGCGGCGACCGACTTCGTCAAATTCGTGCCGGAGTGGACCGGCAAGGAAGGCCAGGTCAAGGAAGCCTTCGACTACTACGACAAGCTGGTCTATCCCGGTCAAAAGGTTCTCGGCGCGATCGATCCGGATCGGCTGTCCAAGCTGCAGGATTTCTATCTCGCCAAGGGCATCATCCAGAAGAAGTCGCCGGTCGACGACCTCTACACCAACCAGTTCGTGCAATAGGCGAGCGGCCGCAGCGACTGCCTTACTTCTTGTAGCTGTCCGTGCCTTGCCAGCCGTTCTTGGAAATATCGAAAATGACGCCGTCCGGATCCTTGAACTTGCGCTCGAAATTGCCGTGACGTTCGTCGCCGAGGTCGAAGAAGAATTTGCCGCCATTTGCCTCGATGCGCTTCTGCGTCTCGGCGACGTCGTCGACCTGGAAGCCGAAATGATGGGCGCCGACGAAGCCGTTCGGATTCTTGATGTCGGACGCCTTGCTGCCGGCCGCGCCGGTGAAGTTCAGCAAAGCAAGGTTGATGACGCCGTCGCTCATATAGATCGCCGAACCGATTTCCAGATCCTCGCGGTCGATGCGTTTGAGATCAAAGACGGTCTCGTAGAACTTCGCGGCCTTGTCGAGGTCGTTGACGCAGACGGCGAAGTGGCGCAGGCGGGCCATGAAGAGCCTCCATTGTTTAGAAGCGATACGCGTTCGCGCTTATCATACGCACGGAGTATGAAAGGGCTACCCCTTTTGCGCGGCCGCGGCGGTACGCCGATTCTGGTCTGATGAGGCCATGGTGACGAGGCAATGAGCAAGCGACACGCCGAGATCGTCGGCGCCGGATTTGCCGGGCTCACGGCGGCTTGCGCGCTGGCGCAGCGCGGCTGGAGCGTGCGCGTGCACGAGCGCGGCGACCGGCTGCGCACCACCGGAGCTGGCATCTATATCTACGAGAACGGCTTGCGCGTCCTTGAAGCGGTCGGGGCCTATGACGCCGCGGTCAAGGGCGCGCCGTTCGCGCATACCCGCGAAGTCCGCGACGGCAATGACCGGCTGATCTCGGTGCATCGCTGGGCCGGCAGCCGCGTCTTCAGCATCGTGCGGCAGAACGTCATCAATGCGCTCGCGGATTCGGCGCGGCGCGCCGGCGTTGACATTGTCACGAACTCGGCCGCCGTGAGCACCACAGCCGACGGCGAGCTGACGCTGGCGGACAGGCAAAAGCAGAAGGCGGACCTTATTGTCGGCGCTGACGGCAGCAATTCGCGGCTGCGCGATTCGCTCGGCCTCCTGGCAAAGCGCAAATATCTGGTCGACGGCTGCACCCGCCTGCTGATGGACAAGACCGCGGCGGAGCGCGGCATGACCGATGGCGCCAAGACCGTTGAATATTGGTCGGGTACCCGCCGTTTGCTCTATACGCCGTGCAGCGAGAACGACATTTATATCGCGCTCACTATGCTCGACAGCGACGCCACCGCCAAAGCGGTGCCGGTGCGCAAGGATGAATGGAAGCGCGCTTTTCCGCATCTCGAAGCTTTGATCGATCGCATCGGCGAGCAGGGCCGGTATGACCGTTTCGATCTGATCAAGCTGAAACGCTGGTCGGCCGGTCGGGTAGCATTTATCGGCGACGCCGCGCATGCCTTGCCGCCGAATATCGGGCAAGGCGGTGGCTGCGCGATGATGAATGCGTTGTCGCTTGCGGTCTATCTCGATCGCGAAAACGACGTCGGGTCGGCGCTCGCGCTGTGGGAGCGCAACGAGCGCCCGCTCACCGAGCACACGCAGCGCATCTCGTATTTTCTCGGCCTGCCGACGACTTGGCCGCCGGCGCTGCGCGCCGCGGCGCTTGGCATTGCCGGCCGCTCGAAATGGCTGGTGCGGCAGCGCACCCGCACCGCGTTGCATCGGCCGACCGGGACGTAAGGGTTTAGTCAAAACGGAATGGTGATGCCGTCAAGCGGAGCGTCGCAATTGACGAGATCGACGCGTTTCCAGGCGATCATGATGCCGCCGCCGGCGCGCAGGAGGCCGTGAAGCGCGGTGCCGCCGAACAGGCGATGCTGCTCGCGCCTATACTCGATCATCAGGAACTTCGATCGCACGGTGCAGGAATTCGTCGCGGCCTCTTCGATGCTGACATTGGCGACGATGCGGCTCGTTCGCGAGCGCGGCTCCTGCGAATACATGCGCGGACTGGCGAGCCGGCGCACGCGGGTTTCAAGAAGGCGCCGGTCGTCATTGATCAGCGAGACGGTTTCGAACCGGTCGGCCTGGTTCGGCTCGCTCGGCACCCAGTACCACGCGTCCGGCGCGAACAGGGCGAGCCAATCGTCGAACTTGCCGTCATCGAGAAGCCGCGCCTCGCGCAACAGAAACAGCTCGCAGTTGCGAAGATCGAGCACCTGACGCGCCGGAAGCCGTGTGATCCGGCCCGAGCCGACGATTTGCCGGCGCGGCGCCGCAGCGGTCTTGCGCTTGCGCTTTCTTGTCTTGTTTCTTGCTTTGGCCATCTGCGAATTGAATCTCGATCAGGATGCCGCGCGCATCTCGGCGTGGCCGTTGGTCATGTAATACAGCCACGCCTGCAGCATGTTGCGGATATAGACTTCGCTCGTCGAATTCTGCCCGCGCCGGCCGCCATGCGCGTCCGGCACGTCGCTTTGCAGTCCGCGGCCGATCTCGATCCATTCCGCGCCTTCGCTCGAGAGGCCAAGTCGGATGCGATTGTAGATTTCGAGGTCGTCGGTGAGTACCAGCGAACCCGTGCCGTTGACGATATTGGCGAAGCTGATGGTGTTGCGGAACATTTGCTCCGGCGCGCCCTTGAGGCGGAAATTATAGGTGTGGACGACGGTGCGATTGACCGAGATCGGATGCACCACCCGAAGCTGCTGGAACTGGCTCATGAACGACAGGTTCGGATAGACGTTGCTGTTCCAGCGCCGCACTTCGAGGATGCGCCTGGTCTCGTCCTTGCCTTTGCTCTTTTCCAGCGCCGCGATGTAGTCGCGGAACACCGGATCCTGCAGCGCGGCCACCAATTTGGCGTCGTCGTGATAGTCGCCGAGATAGGAATGGCCGTTGGGATAGGTCCAGATGCCGACTTGCGTCTCCCAGAAACTATAGGGCGCGCCGTTCTGGCGCATCTGGCGGATGGCGATCTCGCCCGAGCCGTCCGAATAGACCTCGTCCGATTGCTGCTGCGCGGCGTCGATCGACGAGCGGTGGGTGAAGATCGGGTGCGCCGCGTCGCACAGATTCTCCAGGTAGATTTTCCAGTTGCCGTCATAGGCGTGCTTGAAGACGCCGCCGGCAATCTCGATCTCGCCGCCTGGCGCGCGGTCGAGCATGTCGTCGAATGACGTCGTCATATAGCCGAGAAAATCTTCCAGGCTCGGCCCGTCCTCGGCTTCGCTGGCGAAGACAAAGCCGCGATAGCTCTTCACGCGCGGCACCCGCGTCATCGCGGTCTTCGGATCTTTCGGATCGAAGTCGCGCGGATAGCCGTTCTGCAACGGCACGGCTTTGAGCCGGCCGTCGAGATGATAGGTCCAGCCGTGATAACAGCACTGAAATTCGTCGGCATTGCCTTTGTCGTTGGCGACGACGAGCGAGCCGCGATGAGCGCATTGATTGTGGATGACGCGTATCTCGCCGTCTGTGTCGCGCACCAGCACGACCGGCTTCTTGCCGATGAAGGTCGAGAAATAGTCGCCCGGATTCTTCACCTGGCTTTCGTGGCCGACATAGATCCAGGCCGTACCGAAAATGCGCTGCAGCTCAAGCTCGAAAATGGCCGGGTCCGAATAAATGCGCCGATGCACACGAGCCGGCTGGACGAACGAGGCGAGGGTTTCCTGCATGGGCAACTCCCAAAAATGCGCCGGAGCATATGCCATAGACTATCGGAAGTTCACACGCATTTGTGCGGACCGCCAATACGTCGGAGGAATACCGGAAGCTTGCGGCGCTTTCCGCTATTTCGTGCCGTAAGCGCGGTCGCCGGCGTCTCCGAGGCCCGGGAGGATGAAGCCTTCGTCATTGAGACCCTCATCGACTGCGGCTGTCCATATCGACACGTCGGGATGCAGGCCGCGCAATCTGTCCACGCCCTCGGGTGAGGCCAGGAGACAGACGAATCTGATGTCCTTGGCGCCCCGCTCTTTGAGCCGAAGCACCGCGGCCGCGGCCGTATTCGCCGTCGCGATGACCGGCGCAACGACGATCACGAGCCGTTCGTTGAGATCTGACGGCGCCTTGAAGAAGTATTCGACGGCGACGAAGGATTCCGGCTCGCGATAAAGCCCGATATGCGCTACGCGCGCGGCCGGCACCAGATCGAGCATGCCGTCGACGAAGGTGACGCCGGCACGCAGGATCGGCGCGAAGACGAGCTTCTTGCCGGCGATCTTCGGCGACATCATGCGCGCCATCGGCGTTTCGATTTCGACATCGGTCAGCGGCAGGTCTCGGGTGACCTCGTAGCAGAGCAGCATCCCGATCTCTTTGAGGAGTTGCCGGAACGATTTGGTCGAGAGGTTCTTGTCGCGGATCAGCGTGAGCTTGTGCTGAACCAAGGGATGTTTGACGATCGTGACGCCGTCCATGACTCTCTCCCGAAACTCTTCAGAATACCGTGCCGTCGCTGATGACCTTGAGCGGCGGTGAACCGTCGGCGCGCAATCGGCGGGCGATGACGCGGCCGGCCGCCCAGGTGCCGCCCTCCAGAACCTTGGCGAGCGGCAGGGCTTTTTCGTCCATATTCAGTCGGCGGCGCATGTCGTTGGCCAGTCTATCGAGAAGGGCGACCGTCAGCGCGCGCCATTCAACCACCAAGGTCGAGGCGACCTCGTGCGCGCGCGCGGCGTCGGCCGGATCGCGAAGCTGCAAGACGCCGCAATCGACGAACAGGCCGCCGTTGCGATATTCCGACAGGCCGGTCAGGCCGTCGATGTCCGAAACCGCGATGCCGCACCATTGCAGCGGCTCGATGAGGGAATAAGACAGCCACTGCGACAACTTGTGCAGCGGCACCAAGCCGTTTGTTGCGTCGGCAGTCGTCAGCGACGGGTGACGCCAGCAATCGCCGAGCGGCACGCCGCCGAGCATCAGCCGCGACGGCCAGATCGAACCGAGATGACGGAGGAGCTCGGCAAGAATGATCGGGGCCGCAATATCGCCTGCGGCCGCCAATGCCGCGAAATGATCGAACAGACCGCCCGGGCGCGGCGTGCCGTTCCGGCTGAAAATATCGGGCTTGGCCGCTACCAAAGCACCGAGCCGGCGCAGCAAATCGGCGCGGCCTTCGACGCCGACGAGCAGATTGGTTTCGCTGATCTGAAAGCCGCTCACCAGAGCCGCATCTGGAAGCTTCATCAGGCTTTCGGCGTCGACCCGGAGCGGTTCCTCAGGATCGGACGAGAAGGCGCCTTGCGCGAACATCGCAAGGCTGGCGAGCGCCAGGCCTTCCGACCGGCCGATGCTCTGCCCGGTCGCCGGATCGCGATACTGCCATTGCGGCCCGGCTCCGGCGTCGAGCAAGACGCTGACGATCGCGAGATCGAAAGCCGCGCGACCGCGCGCAGCGGCGTCGGGCCAATCGGCTTTTCGGTCGATCGAGGCCCAGCGGTCCTCGCCATTGCAAACGAAGTGGCGCCAGCGCGAGTGGAACGGGACATTGAGCGAGGGATAATTCGTCCGCGTGATTTCGAGCACCAGATCGACGGCTTTCGGCAAACGGGAGAGATCGACGCGAAAATGCGGGAGCTTGTCGTCAAGCCCGATCGCAAGCATCCGGTGCGCGCGCTCGCGAACGGCCCCCGCGCCCAACAGTGACAACGCGGCGGCCGTCTCGGAGCTCGAAGCCAGGGAATGCAAGCTCAGTACTTATCGAGAGAGCGGCCGACGGAATTGGTGAGATCCTGCGGCTTCGGCGGCTCGGGTGTGTAATAGCCCGCCGCCTTCTTGGCGGCGAGTTCGACATGGGCGTCGGCGGGAACCATGTCGTCGGGAATGGCAATGCGTTCGACAATATCCACGCCCTGCGACACCAGCGCGTCATGTTTCATATCGCTCATCGACACGAACCGGTCGATGCGCTTGAGGCCGAGCCAATGCACGCAATCCGGCATCAATTGCTGGAAGCGGGCATCCTGAACGCCGGCGACGCATTCGGTGCGTTCGAAATAGGCGGACGCGGCGTCGCCGCCCTCCTGGCGCTTGCGTGCGTTATAGACGAGGAACTTCGTGACCTCGCCGAGCGCGCGGCCCTCTTTGCGGTTATAGATGATGACGCCGAGGCCGCCGTTCTGCGCGGTGCGGGCACATTCTTCGATGCCGTGAATCAGATAGGGGCGGCAGGTGCAGATGTCGGAGCCGAAAACGTCCGAACCGTTACACTCGTCGTGCACGCGGCAGGTGATCTGAGTGCGCGGATTGGCCAATTTGGCGACGTCGCCGAACAAATAAATCGTCGCCCCGCCGATCGGCGGCAGGAAAACCTGCAGATCGGGCCGCGTGACCAGTTCCGGAAACATGCCGGCCGTCTGCTCGAACAGCACGCGGCGCAGCGTGTTCTCCGATGTGCCGAAGCGTTCGGCGATGCCGGGCAGGTACCACACCGGATCTATGGCGATCTTGACCACCGAAATGCTGCCGTTGTCGTGGACGACGTCACCGTCGTTCTTAAGGCGCTTGGCCTTCAGCGCCGCGTGCATTTCCGGAAGATCGAGGCGCGCGCGCGTGATCGCTATCGTCGGACGGATATCAACGCCTTCCGCGATCTCGGTCTTGAAATTCTCGGCGACGAGATGGCCCCAAGGGTCGAGCGATACGATGCGCTTGGGCTCTGTCCATTGTTCGAACGGCCCGATATTCGCCGCCGGATAGGTATTGGTCAGATCCGGACGGCGGATCGGATCGAGCGCGCCCGACGAAACGGCGAGCGCCCGGTACACCGAATAGGAGCCGCCATGGCTGCCGATGACGTTGCGGTCCTGCGGCTGCGATACCGTGCCGATGATCGGCCCGCGCTCGCGCGCCGTCGGCGCGCCCCATGTGATCGGAAAGCGCAGTTTTGCGCCGGGCTCCGGGTGCGACGTGAGCCGGATATGTTCGGTCCGATTTGGCAGGCTCATGTTGGCAGACTCATGATCGTCGAATCCAAAAGGTCTACGGCCCGCCACGAAGACGAGCCGCATCACAACCATCTCAGTTAAATCGTGCAGCCTCTTTGGGCTCGCTATTAGGAATTATACCGGTTCCCAGAACGAAAACAATGACGGAAACAATGGCGAAAACGATAGTGCCGGGCCGGCTAACGACCGTTAAATATAGGATCTGGGCTTCATTATCCAAGGGGCACATTGAGGGGACGCATCGCGCTTTTCGGGATGAGAAAAGCGACGTCGAGGATGTCCGACAGATAGATAGTCGCGGCATGCGCGATAGCGACTGCGAACCAACCCGCCACTCATAAGGTTGTGCCGAAGCTTCCGGAGCCGTTCATCCGACTTCGTGCGACAATTTCGCCGATCCGCGTTGGATCGCCGCGTCGGTGCCCATCCGAGGCCGGATTTGCCGATGGCAAGCGTAGAGCCATCGAAGCTGCTTCCGCTTTTCGCAAAGCGCCAAGCGTCTGCCCATAAAGCGGGCAAATGCGCTGCCGAAAATTTAGTCCAAAGCGAACCGAATGCGGCTAGTGCAACAATATCAGAACGTTAGTCCAGCCGTAAACTTGGCACGTGCTTTGCGAAGCTGCCTCAAAGGTGGGTGCCCCTGCGCCTGCCCGCCACAAGAAACGGGAGGCATCCCATGTTCGATCTCGGGATATTGAAATTTAATCACATGAAATTCCGCGGCCTCGTTGCCGCCGCAGCCGTTGCGCTCGGTCTCGCCACAGCGCCAGCGCGCGCCGACGACACGATCAAGGTCGGCATTCTGCATTCGCTGTCCGGCACCATGGCCATCAGCGAGACGACGCTGAAGGACGTGATGCTGATGTTGATAGATCAGCAAAACAAGAAAGGTGGGCTTCTCGGCAAGAAGCTCGAGGCCGTCGTCGTCGATCCGGCTTCGAACTGGCCGCTGTTCGCGGAAAAGGCGCGCGAGCTGATCAGCAAGGATCACGTCTCGGTCGTATTCGGCTGCTGGACGTCGGTGTCGCGCAAGTCGGTGCTGCCGGTGTTCAAGGAGCTCAACAGCGTCCTGTTCTATCCGGTCCAGTTCGAAGGCGAAGAGGGCGAGCGCAACGTCTTCTATACCGGCGCCGCGCCGAACCAGCAGGCGATCCCGGCCGTCGACTATCTGATGAGCGCCGACGGCGGTTCCGTGAAGCGCTGGGTGCTCGAAGGAACCGACTACGTCTATCCGCGCACCACCAACAAGATCCTCGAAGCCTACCTCAAGCAGAAGGGGGTGAAGGACGAGGACATCATGATCAACTACACGCCGTTCGGCTTCTCGGACTGGCAGACCGAAGTGTCCAAGATCAAGGCCTTCGGCTCGGCCGGCAAGAAGACCGCGGTGGTTTCCACCGTCAACGGCGACGCCAACGTGCCGTTCTACAAGGAGCTCGGCAACCAAGGCATCAAGGCGACCGATATTCCGGTGGTGGCGTTCTCGGTCGGTGAGGAAGAACTCGCCGGTCTCGACACCAAACCGCTGGTCGGCCACCTCGCCGCGTGGAACTACTTTGAGTTCGATCAAGACGCCGGCCAATGCCGCTTTCATCAAGGAGTGGCACGACTTCATCGGCAATCCCAAGCGCACCACCAACGATCCGATGGAAGCGCATTACATCGGCTTCAACATGTGGGTGAAGGCGGTAGAGAAAGCCGGCACGACCGATCCGGACAAGGTGATCGCGGCGCTGCCGGGCATCAAACAGGCGAACTTGACCGGCGGCGTCTCCGAAATGCTGCCCAACCACTACATCACCAAGCCCGTCTTTATCGGCGAGATCAAACCCGACGGTCAGTTTAACGTGGTCTGGAAGACCAAGGACCTGGTGCCCGGCGCCGCGTGGTCGCCCTATCTGCCCGGGTCGAAAGACCTGGTGGCGGATTGGGTGAAGCTCAATTGCGGTAACTACAACACCGTGACGAAATCCTGCGGCGGGTCTTAGTGGCCGTCGTTGTGGCCGAGCTATCAGTCCGACGATGACGGGAGGCGGCAACTCCGCCTCCCCGAAAAACAACAGCGCCGGGAATACCGCCATGCGTTACGGCCGAGCCTGTCTCGTCATTTTGCTGTTGGCCTTCGGCCTGACGCTCGGTCTAGCGATTGGCGGCACGGCGGCGCGCGCCGCGGGCCTCGACGACGCCGTCGCGCATTTCGCCGCCGGCGACTTCGATGAGACCATTGCCGGCATCAACGAGGTCGTCGCGAGCGGCAGCCCGCGCGCGGCGACCATTCTGCAAGCCTTGCAGAACGGCACGCTGATGTTCAGCGCCGAGAAGAAGGCGGTTTATATTCAGGACGATGCCGGCAAGCTGTTCGACACCGCGACCGGGCAGCCGGTCCCCGGCGATCCGCCGGCCGATCTCGACACGGTAAATATCAACAACCGGCTGCGCGGGGCGATCGACGCAGCGCTCGGCGGCCTCACGCTGCTCTCCGGCGATCCGGCCAAACGGCTCGACGCCGCTGAAGCGGTCTTCAAATCGCGTCAGGCGAGCGTGCTGCCGACGCTCGAAAGCGCGATCGTCAAGGAGCAGGACGGCCGCATCAAGCGCGTCCTGATGCAGGCTCGCGCCGCCATCGTGCTCAACTCCGCCGATGCCAGCGACGCCGATAAGCTCGCCGCCGTCGACAATATTCGCGAACGCGGCGACCAGGATGCGCTGGCGCTGTTGTCGAGCCTGCCGGCCGGCACTGCCGCGCCCGTTTTGGCTGCCGCCAATGCCGGCGTCGCCGCCATCCAGAAGCGTCTGCAGCTCTGGGATATGGTGCAAAATGCCTGGTACGGGCTGTCGCTCAGCTCCGTACTTCTGCTCGCCGCGATCGGGCTTGCCATCACTTTCGGCGTCATGGGCGTCATCAACATGGCGCATGGCGAAATGGTGATGATCGGCGCCTATGTGACCTTCGTGGTGCAGGACGCGATCCGCAACCACGCGCCCGGCCTGTTCGATTATTCGCTCGCCATCGCCATCCCGCTGGCCTTTGTGGTCGCCGGCCTGATCGGCATCCTGATCGAGCGCTGCATCATCCGCTTTCTCTACGGGCGGCCGTTGGAAACGCTGCTCGCCACCTGGGGCCTGTCGCTGATCCTGCAGCAGGCTGTGCGCACGATCTTCGGGCCCAACAATCGCGAGGTCGGCAATCCTTCCTTTATGAGCGGGGCGTTCGATCTGGGCGGCATCACCATTACCTACAACCGGCTCTGGATCATCTGCTTTGCGCTCGCCGTATTCGCGGCGCTCCTTGCGCTGTTGCGCTACACCCGTTTCGGGCTCGAAATGCGTGCGGTGACGCAGAACCGCACCATGGCGGCGTCGATGGGCATTCGCACCAGCCGTGTCGACGCGCTTACCTTCGGATTGGGCTCGGGCATTGCCGGCATCGCCGGCGTGGCGCTGTCGCAAATCGACAATGTCAGCCCCAATCTCGGCCAAACCTATATCATCGACAGCTTCATGGTCGTGGTGTTTGGCGGCGTCGGCAATTTGTGGGGCACGTTCGTCGGCTCATTCATGCTCGGCCTTGCCAACAAGTTCCTCGAGCCCTTCGCCGGCGCCGTGCTCGGCAAGATCGCCATCCTCGTCCTCATCATTCTGTTCATTCAGAAACGGCCACGCGGCATGTTCGCGCTCAAGGGCAGGGCGGTCGAGGCATGAGGCGCGCATGAGCAGCCATTTCCTCATCCGCACCATCGATCGCTCCGCAGCGATTTTTCTCATCGTGGTCGCCGCGATCGCGATCATGGTGCCCGTGCTCAATTTGGCGGTGCCGCAATCGTCCGCGTTCCACGTGCCGACCTATTTGGTGGCATTGTTCGGCAAATATCTTTGTTACGCGATCTTGGCGCTTTCGATCGATCTTATCTGGGGCTACGGCGGCATCCTCTCGCTCGGCCACGGCGCGTTCTTCGCGCTCGGCGGCTATGCCATGGGCATGTATTTGATGCGGCAGATCGGCACGCGCGGCGTCTATGCCAATCCGATCCTGCCGGACTTCATGGTGTTCCTGAACTGGAAGGACTTGCCGATCGCCTGGTACGGCTTTCAGCATTTCGCCTATGGCGCCCTGATGGTCGTTCTGGTGCCCGGCACGCTGGCTTTCGTGTTCGGCTGGTTTGCGTTCCGCAGCCGCGTCACCGGCGTCTATCTGTCGATCATTACGCAAGCGATGACCTATGCGCTGATGCTCGGTTTCTTCCGCAATAATTTCGGCTTCGGCGGCAATAACGGTCTCACCGATTTCAAAGACATTCTCGGCTTCAACGTGCAGTCGGAGGCGACCCGCAATGTCATGTTCGCGTTGTCGTGCGTCGCCTTGATGCTTGGATTTCTGGTGTGCCGCGCTGTCGTCACTTCGAAATTCGGCAAGGTTCTGATCGCGATCCGCGACGCCGAGTCGCGCACCCGTTTTCTCGGCTACCGCGTGGAGTCCTACAAACTCTTCGTCTTCACGCTATCTGCCTGCATGGCCGGCATTGCCGGCGCACTCTACGTGCCGCAGGTCGGGATCATCAATCCGAGCGAATTCGCGCCGGGCAATTCGATCGAGGCGGTGATCTGGGTGGCGGTCGGCGGCCGCGGCACGCTCACCGGCGCAGCCCTCGGCGCGATCCTCGTCAATTACGCCAAGACCTACTTCACCTCGGGCGTGCTCGCGCCGTATTGGCTGTTCATGCTCGGCAGCCTGTTCATCGGCGTCACGCTGTTGCTGCCGCGCGGCATCATCGGTTCGCTGCACCACTGGACGGCGCTGCGGCGGGACAGGATTTCGGCCGCTGCGGAAGACGGCGTGACGCAGCCGCCGGCAGAGCCGCTTGCGGCGGAATGAGGCTGTGATGGAACCGCTTACCAGCGCGCTGCTCTACCTCGACGGGGTCACCGTTTCGTTCGATGGCTTTCGTGCGCTCAACAAGCTGTCGTTTACGATCGAGCCGGGCGAGATGCGCGCCATTATCGGCCCCAACGGCGCCGGCAAGACCACGATGATGGACGTGGTCACCGGCAAGACCCGGCCGGATTCCGGCGATGTCGTGTTCGGCGGCGCCTACAATCTCACCAAGCTCGACGAATCCGAGATCGCCGAGCTCGGCATCGGCCGTAAATTCCAGAAGCCGACGGTGTTCAACAGTCACACCGTATTCGATAATCTCGAACTCGCGCTCAAAGGCAACCGCCGCGCCAGCACCACGCTGTGGTGGCGGGAGACGCTCGCCGAGCACCGGCGCATCGACGAAATTCTCGAGACCATCCGCCTCACATCAGTGCAGAATTGCCTGGCCGGCAGCCTGTCGCACGGCCAGAAACAATGGCTCGAAATCGGCATGCTGCTGGCGCAGGACCCGAAGCTGCTTTTGGTCGACGAGCCGGTGGCGGGCATGACCGACGTCGAGACCCACCAGACCGCCGAGCTTCTGAAAGAGATCAATCGCGAACACACCATCGTCGTGGTCGAGCACGACATGACTTTCGTGCGCGAGCTCGGCGTAAAAGTCATCTGTTTGCACGAGGGCTCGGTGCTCGCCGAAGGCACCATCGATCAAGTCTCGGAGAACGAGCGCGTGGTCGAAGTGTATTTGGGACGCTGAGCGATGCTCGTCGCAAACGCAATCGACCTCCATTACGGTGCCGCGCAAGTGCTGCGTGCGGTCTCATTGAAGGCCGAACCCGGCAAGGTGACCTGCGTGCTCGGCCGCAACGGGGTCGGCAAGACGAGCCTGCTCGATGCGCTGGCCGGCCAGCATCCGGTGACGCGCGGCACGATCACTTGGGAAGGCAACGACATTACCGGGTTGCGGCCTGCCGACCGCGCCCGGCGCGGCGTCGCCTATGTGCCCCAGGGGCGCGAGATTTTTCCGTTGCTGACGGTCGAAGAAAATCTCAAGACCGGCTTCGCGCCGCTTAAGCGTGACCAATGCAGCATTCCCGACGATGTGTTCTCGCTATTCCCGGTGCTGGAAAGCATGCTGCGCCGGCGTGGCGGCGATCTCTCCGGCGGCCAGCAGCAGCAGCTCGCCATCGGCCGGGCGCTGGTGATGCGGCCGCGGCTCCTTCTCCTCGACGAGCCGACCGAAGGCATTCAGCCGTCGATCATCAAGGACATCGGCCGCGCCATCACCTATCTGCGGTCGCTCGGCAAGATCGCCATCGTTCTGGTCGAACAATATCTCGACTTTGCCCGCGAACTCGGCGACCATTTCATCGTCATGGACCGTGGCGCTGTCGTCTATTCCTGCACGCGCGACGACATCGACGAAGGGGCGTTGAAACGGGCCATGGCGATCTAAGGATGGCAATCTAGGAATGGCCATTTAATGATGACGATTTAGGATGGCGACTTAATAGAGATCTGAAGACTGGGCGATGAGCGCGAGCGTGCCGTTATCGAACGAGACCTTTGCCGGCAATCGCGCCGTCGGGCGCATCGCGCTTGCCGTCGATGCTGCGCGCGGTCCGACGCGCCGCCAAAGAGTGCACGAGGCCGGGTCGTTGCGCGTGCGTTTCCCGAACCACGACGAGTTGGGCAATCTCGATGCCGTCATTGTCAATACCGCGGGAGGCATGACCGGCGGCGACAGTTTCAATATCGGCATCGAAGTCGGCGCCGGCGCCGGGCTGACCGTGACCACCGCGGCTGCGGAAAAAGTCTATCGCTCGCTCGCGCCGGATACCGAAATTGTCGTGAAGCTCGACGTCGGCTGTGGCGGTAGGCTGGCATGGTTGCCGCAAGAGACAATCGTCTTCGACCAGGTCCGGTTGCGGCGCTCGATCGACGTCAATCTCGATCCGGGCGGTAGTTTGCTGCTTGCCGAATTGATCATTTTTGGCCGTTCCGCCATGGGCGAAGCCGTGATCAAGGGCAAGCTAAGGGATCGCTGGCACGTGCGCGTCGGCGGGGCTTTGGTTTTTGCCGAGACCATCCGTCTCGATGGGGCAATCGCAAATAGCCTCGCGCAGAGGGCCGTGACCTCGGGCGGCGTCGCCGTTGCAAGCGTGCTGAAAATCCCCGGTGGCGAAGAAGATGTTGCCGCGGTTCGCGCCGTCGCTGACAATTTTCGCGGCGAGGTCGGTGTGTCCGCCTGGAACGGCCACTCCATCGCGCGACTGATCGCGCCAAGCGGTGACGTGCTGCGCCGCGATCTGATGGCGGTGCTGACCGCGCTGAATCAGACGCCGCTGCCGCGGCTCTGGTTGAATTGAGGCGACATGCATCTCACGCCGCGCGAGAAGGACAAGCTGTTGATCGCCATGGCTGCGATGGTGGCGCGGCGCCGTCTCGAACGCGGCGTCAAGCTCAATCATCCGGAAGCAGTCGCCCTGATATCCGATTTCATCGTCGAGGGCGCGCGCGATGGCCGCACCGTCGCCGAACTGATGGAGAAGGGTGCCCATGTGCTGACCCGCGCGCAGGTGATGGACGGCATCGCCGAAATGATCCCGGAGATTCAGGTCGAAGCGACCTTTCCCGACGGCACCAAGCTCGTCACCGTGCATGAGCCGATCAGATGAGGCCTAAATGATTCCCGGCGAAATGTTCATCAAGGCGGGCGAGATCGAGCTCAACAAGGGCCGCAAGACCGTGACGCTGACCGTCGCCAATACCGGTGACCGGCCGATCCAGGTCGGCTCGCATTATCATTTCTTCGAAACCAATCCGGCGCTGAAATTCGACCGCAAGAAAGCGCGCGGCATGCGGCTCGATATCGCCGCGGGCACGGCGATCCGCTTCGAGCCGGGGCAGACGCGCGAAGTCCATCTGGTGGCGCTCGCCGGCAAGCGCACGATCTACGGTTTCCGCCAAGACGTTATGGGAAAGCTTTAGGGCGCCGCCATGCCGGGGAAAATCAGCCGCACCGTCTATGCCGACATGTTCGGCCCGACGACCGGGGATCGCGTGCGGCTCGCCGATACCGATCTGATTATCGAGGTGGAGAAGGATTTCACCGTCTACGGCGAGGAGGTGAAATTCGGCGGCGGCAAGGTGATCCGCGACGGCATGGGGCAATCGCAGATCAGCAACCGGCAGGGCGCCGTCGATACCGTCATCACCAATGCGCTCATCCTCGATCATTGGGGGATCGTCAAAGCCGATGTCGGCATCAAGGACGGCAATATCTTCGCCATCGGCAAAGCCGGCAATCCGGACATTCAGCCGAACGTCACCATCGTCATCGGCCCGGGCACCGAGGTTATCGCCGGCGAAGGCAAAATTCTCACCGCCGGCGGCTTCGACACGCATATCCACTTCATCTGCCCGCAGCAGGTCGACGAAGCGTTGATGTCGGGGGTGACCTCGATGCTCGGCGGCGGCACCGGCCCGGCGCACGGCACGTTTGCGACGACCTGCACGCCCGGGCCGTTTCATATCGCGCGCATGATCCAGGCGGCGGATGACTTTCCCGTCAATCTCGGTTTCGCCGGGAAGGGCAACGCCTCACGGCCTGCGGCTTTAGAAGAAATGATCAAAGCCGGCGCCTGCGCGCTGAAGCTGCACGAGGATTGGGGCACGACGCCGGCGGCGATCGATTGCTGCCTGTCGGTCGCCGACGATTACGACGTGCAGGTGATGATCCATACCGACACGCTCAACGAATCCGGTTTCGTCGAGGACACCATCAAGGCCTTCAAGGGCCGCACCATTCACGCCTTCCACACTGAAGGCGCGGGCGGCGGCCATGCGCCTGACATTATCAAAGTGGCGGGCCTGAAGAACGTACTGCCGTCCTCGACCAATCCGACGCGGCCCTATACGAAGAATACCATCGACGAGCATCTCGATATGCTGATGGTGTGCCACCATCTCGATCCGTCGATCGCCGAAGACCTCGCCTTCGCCGAAAGCCGCATCCGCAAGGAGACCATCGCAGCCGAGGATATTCTGCACGATATCGGCGCGCTCTCGATGATGTCGTCGGACAGCCAGGCCATGGGCCGGCTCGGCGAGGTCATCATCCGCACTTGGCAGACCGCCGACAAGATGAAGAAACAGCGCGGCCGCCTGCCGCAGGAAAAAGGCGACAACGACAATATGCGGGTGAAGCGCTACGTCGCCAAATACACCATCAATCCGGCCATCGCGCATGGCGTATCGAAACTCATCGGCTCGGTGGAGAAGGGCAAGCTCGCCGATCTTGTTCTGTGGTCGCCGGCGTTTTTCGGCGTCAAGCCCGACTGCATCATCAAAGGCGGCTCGATCGTCGCAGCGCCGATGGGCGATCCCAATGCCTCGATCCCCACGCCGCAGCCGGTGCATTACCGGCCGATGTTCGGCGCCTTCGGCCGCGCCCGCACGGCGTCCTCCGTCGTGTTTGCGTCGAAGGCGGCGGTGAAGGCTCGGTCTCGGCAAGAAGCTCGGCATCCAGAAAGAGCTTGTCGCCGTGCAGAACACGCGCGGAAAAATCTCCAAGAAGAGCATGATCCACAACGACGCGACGCCGCAGATCGAGGTCGATCCGGAAACCTACGAAGTGCGCGCCGACGGCGAGCTTCTCACCTGCGCACCGGCCGATGTGCTGCCGATGGCGCAGCGCTATTTTCTGTTCTAGTCTGCTATGCGCGCGATCTCGCTCAAATCGGCTGCGGCGTGGTCAGGCGAGGCGGCCGACCGCGTCGTGCTCGATTACGACGACCGGCATCGCCGGCGCATGACAATGACGGGAACAAAGGGAACGTCCTTTCTTCTCGATCTGCCCGCGGCCGCGGAATTGCGCGGCGGCGATGCGCTGGTGCTGGAAGACGGCCGCCTGATCGAGGTGGTGGCCGCGCCCGAGCCGCTGTTGGAAATCCGCTGCACCGACCCGCTGCATCTGGCGCGCGTTGCCTGGCATTTGGGCAATCGGCATTTGCCGACGCAGCTCTTGCCGCAGGCGCTGCGCATCCGCCGCGATCATGTCATTGCGGACATGGCGCGGCAGCTTGGCGCCGAAGTTATCGAGATCGCGGCGCCGTTCGATCCCGAAGGCGGCGCCTATGCCGCGCCGGCCGGCACCATCATCAGCGACGGCGACGATCGTGCATCGATCACCACGTGCATTACCATCACTGGCGAGCACGGCCATGACCGGTGAGGATCGCCGCTCGCGAGAGCGGCGACCGCGGCGGACGCCGGAATCAGCGGATCAGTGAGAGCTGCTCTCAGCAGGACGCGCTCTACCGGCTGATGATCTGGCTGTCGCCGGCCTATCCGGTCGGCGCCTTTGCCTATTCAAGCGGCATCGAATGGGCGGTCGAAGCCGGCGATATCGAGGATGCCGAAACGCTGCGGGCGTGGCTCGAAAGCATCTTGACGCGCGGGCGCAGGGCTTCAATGACGGCATCCTCTTTGCGCACATGCATCGCGCGATGGGCTGCGGCGACGACGCCGGCGCGGCCGAAATCGCCGAACTTGCGGCGGCCTTTGTGCCGTCGCGCGAGCGCTACGACGAAACGACAAAGCTCGGCCGCGCCTTCGTCGAGGTGACCCAGGCGGCGTGGCCGTGTCGCTGCGCTCATGCGGCTGCAAGAGATATGGCCGGGCGCGATCGCTTATCCGGTTGCGGTCGCCGCGGCCTGCGCCGGACATGGCGTGCCGCTCGCGCCTGCGCTGCATGCATTTCTCACCGCGGTGGTGGCGAACTGGATATCGGCGGGCGTTCGCCTGATCCCGCTCGGCCACACCGACAGCCAGCGTCTGCTGCAAAACGCTGGAGCCGCTCGTCGCCGCGACCGCGCATCGTGCGCTGCGGCGAGCCTCGACGATCTCGGCAGCGCGACGTTCCGCGCCGATCTCGCCGGCATCAAGCACGAAACCCAATATACGCGGCTGTTCCGCAGCTGACGGCTCGAGGATGAGATGACGCATAAGTCCAAACGGCCCGCTCCGCGTCGGCATCGGCGGGCCCGTCGGCTCCGGCAAGACCGCATTGATGGACGCGCTGTGCAAAGCGATGCGCGGGACCTACGACATCGCCGCCATCACCAACGACATCTACACCAAATGGGACGCCGAATTTCTGGTGCGCTCCGGCTCGCTTGCCCCCGAACGCATCACCGGCGTCGAGACCGGCGGCTGCCCGCACACCGCGATCCGCGAGGACGCGTCGATGAATCTCGCTGCCGTCGCCGACATGCGGCGGAAATTTCCCAACCTCGATCTGGTGCTGATCGAATCCGGCGGCGATAATCTGGCCGCGACATTCTCGCCGGAATTGGCCGATCTGACGATCTACGTCATCGACGTCGCGGCGGGCGACAAAATCCCCTCCAAAGGCGGGCCGGGCATTACCCGCTCGGATCTTCTGGTCATCAACAAGATCGACCTCGCGCCTTATGTCGGCGCCTCATTGGCGAAGATGGAAACGGACGCCAAGCGCATGCGCGGCGACGCGGCCGTTCGTCATGACCAATCTCCGCCAAGGCGAGGGTTTGCCGACCATCGTGCGCTTCATCGAGACGTCCGGTGGCCTGTCCCATGTTTAGCCGGCGATAACGGACATCCTGTCGTGTCGGCATCGCCCGAAACATACGGCGCGCGGATCCTCGATATGGCGGATCGGCTCGCGCAATGGTCGGAAATGCAAGGCGGGCTGACCTGCACTTATTTCTCGCCGGCACATAAGGCTGTCGCGCAAGAGCTGCGCGCGTGGATGCGTTCGGCAGGCCTCGAGGCGGAGATCGACGCCGTCGGCAATGTCGTCGGACGCTATCCAAGCGCCGCGCCTTCGGCGCGCACGCTCATCGTCGGCTCGCATTACGACACGGTCGCCAATGCCGGCCGCTACGACGGCCGTCTCGGCATATTGACGGCGCTCGTTGTCGCGGAGCAGCTTGCGCGCACGAGGCGGCCGCTGCCGTTTCATCTCGACGTGATCGGCTTTGCCGAGGAGGAGGGCGTTCGCTTCTCGGCGCCTTATATCGGCAGCAGCGCCATCGCCGGGCGCTTTAACGCAGCGCTGTTGCAGCGCAGCGATAGCGATGGCTTAAGCCTCGGCGCAGTCCTCCACGAACACAGCGTCGATCTCACCGCGATCGAGCGGCTGGCGCAGCGTCCGCAAGCGCTGCGGGGTTATCTCGAAGTTCACATCGAACAGGGACCGCAGCTGCTTGAGCGCGATCTGCCGCTCGGCGTTGTCACCTCGATCGCCGGCGTGGTGCGATGTCGTATTGCGATCGAGGGCGTCGCCGGTCATGCCGGCACCGTGCCGATGGCGCTCCGGCACGACGCCGCCGCCGCCGCCGCCGAAATCGTGCTCGCCGTCGAACGGCGCTGCGCCGCAGATCAAGGCCTGGTCGGCACCGTCGGCCAGATCGAAGTTCCGCGCGGGCTGATCAATGTCATCCCCGGCCGCTGCGAATTGTCGCTCGACGTCCGCGCCACCGACGACGCGACACGCGATGCTGCAATCGCCGATATCCGCACCAAGATCGATGAGATCGCCCAGCGTCGCGGCGTCGCCGCCACGATTGCCGAGATCGCGCGCCATCCCGCGGTGCCGTGCGCACCGGCCATGCAACTGGCTTTTGCGCAAGCCGTTGCCCGCGCCGGCGTCGAGCCGTTTTATCTCGCGAGCGGTGCCGGCCATGACGCCGAGCAATTTGCCGGCGTCACCGATATCGGCATGCTGTTCGTGCGCTGCGGCAATGGCGGCATCAGCCATAATCCACTCGAAACTGTCACTGCGGGCGACGCCGATATCGCCGTCCGCGTGCTGCTCGACGTGATCACGAATTTGCCTTAGCCGGGAATAGGAGCCGAAGCATGGAACGTATCCGCATCACAGCAGGGAAATTCCAATTCATCGGGCAATTTGAATTGGCGCGCGCGCCGAAAACCTGTGCGAAATTTCGCAGTATGCTGCCGTATAACGAAAGGATCATTCACGTCCGCTGGAGCGGCGAAGGCTGCTGGATTCCGCTTGGCGATCTCGATCTTGGGTTGAGCTATGAGAACCACACCAGCTATCCGGCGCCGGGCGAGATCATTCTTTATCCCGGCGGCATCAGCGAAACCGAGATCCTGCTCGCCTATGGCAACGTCTGCTTTGCCAGCAAGGTCGGCCAGCTCGCGGGCAATCATTTTCTGACGATCGTTGAAGGCCGCGATCAGGTGCGGCCGCTGGGCGAATTCGTGCTGTGGCGCGGCGCCCAGGATATTTTGTTTGAAGCGATTTAGCTGTCGGGGGTCCTGGGTTCCGCGATCATCATGGCATGGGTCTTGCTTATAAAACAGGCAGATTTATCGTTCTTTGGGGGAGTGTGGAATGTCTACTACAGCAATCGCCGCGCCGCCGCCGCTGACCGCCCGCTCACCGATTTACAGCTCGCTGTTCGTCCAGGTTCTGGCTGCGCTCGTTCTCGGCGTCATTCTCGGGATGGCGACGCCCGATTTCGCCATATCGCTGAAAATTCTCAGCGACGGCTTTCTCAAGCTGATTTCCATGATCGTGGCGCCGATCGTGTTCTGCGTGGTCGTGCACGGCATTGCCGGCGCCGGCGATCTGAAAAAGGTCGGCCGCGTCGGACTCAAGGCGCTGATCTATTTCGAGGTCATGACCACGGTCGCGCTCACGCTCGGGCTTATCCTGGCGTTTCTGTTCGCGCCCGGCCACGGCATGAATATCGATCCGACGACGCTCGACGGCAAAGCGCTCAGCAACTACGCCGAAAACGCGCACAAGCTGCAAGGCGCGGGCGTCGGCAGTTTCATTCTCAATATCATCCCGACGACCTCGATCGATGCGCTGGCGCGCAACGACGTGCTGCAGGTTCTGTTCTTCGCGATCCTGTTCGGCATCGCGCTCGCTTTGGTCGGCGAGCCGGCGGCGCAGGTCACCTCCTTCGTTGAGGCGGCTTCCAAGGTTCTGTTCAAGGTCATGGGCCTCCTGGTGCGCGTCGCGCCGCTCGGCGTTCTCGGCGCGGTCGCCTATACGGTCGGCAAATACGGCGTCGGCTCGCTTAAACAGCTCCTCTCGCTGGTTCTGATCTTCTACGTGTCGGTCGCGATATTCGTCACCGTCGTGCTCGGCAGCATTTTGCGTGTGCTCGGTTTGAATATCTTCAAGTTCCTCGCCTATTTCCGCGAGGAATTGACCATCGTCTTCGCGACCGCGTCCTCGGATGCGGTGCTGCCGCAGATCATGCGCAAGCTCGAGAAAATGGGGGTGAAGCAGTCCGTTGTCGGTCTCGTCATTCCGACCGGCTATTCGTTCAACCTCGATGCCTTTTCGATCTATCTGACGCTTGCGGTGGTGTTCATCGCGCAAGCGACCAACACGCCGCTGTCGCTCGGCGATCTGCTCCTGGTGCTGGCGGTGTCGCTGGTGACCTCCAAAGGCGCGCATGGCGTGCCGGGATCGGCGATCGTCATCCTCCTGGCGACGCTCAATGCCGTGCCGACCATTCCGGTCATCGGCCTGGTTCTCGTGCTCTCGGTCGATTGGTTCATCGGCATCGCCCGCGCCGTCGGCAATCTGATCGGCAATTGCGTCGCCACCGTCGTCATCGGCGCATGGGAACATGAGGTCGACATGTCGACAGCAAAGCGCGTGCTCGACGGCGAGGTGGCGGTGGACGTCACCGCCGGCTGAGCGCTCTTGTCACGCGGCGCGGTAGCGGCTCTGCGGCCGCCGCAGTCCGAGATTTTCGCGCAGCGTCGAACCCTCGTATTCGGTGCGGAACAGGCCGCGCCGCTGCAATTCGGGGACGATGTGTTTGACGAAATCGTTCAACCCGCCCGGCAAATAGGGCGGCATGATATTGAAGCCGTCGGCCGCGCCGGCGGTGAACCATTCTTCCATCATGTCGGCGATTTGCTTCGGCGTACCCTTCACGACAGCCTTGCCGCGCGCGCCGGCCATGCGCATGGCGAGCTGGCGAATGGTGAGATTCTCGCGCTTGGCGAGATCGACGGCGGACTGGAATGCGTATTGGCTGGCATTGGTGATCGTCAGGCTGTCCGGGAGCGGCCCGTCGAAGGGGTACGGCGATAGATCGATGCCGCCGAGAACGGTGCCGAGGATTTCGCGGGCGACGATCGGATGAATTAACGACTGTAGCTGCTCGTACTTTTCGTTCGCCTCGCTTTCGCTCTCGCCGATGATCGTGCTCAGCCCCGGCATGATCTTCATGTCGTCGGGACCGCGCCCGTGCCGCGCCATCGCCTGCTTGAGATCGCCGTAGAGCTTCTTGCCGGCTTCGACCGTCAGCGGTGCACAAAAGATCACCTCGGCGAACTCGGCGGCGACATTGATCATGTCCTCGGAGCCGCCCGCCTGCACGATGACCGGCCGTCCCTGCGGGGTCCGCGGCACATTGAGCGGCCCGCGCACCGAGAAGAACTTGCCTTTGTGATCGAGCGTATGCAGCCCTTGCGGATTGAAAAACTGCCCGCTGGCCTTGTCGCGGATGAAGGCGTCGTCGTCCCAGCTGTCCCACAGCGCGGTGACGATATGGGCGAATTCGCGGGCGCGTTCGTAGCGCTCGCCGTGCTCGAAGTGCTCATCGCGGCCGAAATTCTGCGCTTCTTCCTGCTGGCCCGACGTGACCAGGTTCCAGCCGGCGCGGCCGCCGCTGATATGGTCGAGGGAGGCGAACTTGCGCGCCACGTGATACGGCTCGTTGTAGCTCGTGGTCGCGGTGGCGACGAGCCCGATATGGCTCGTCGAGCCGGACAGCGCCGAAAGCAGGGTGATCGGCTCGAAATTGGCGATGTATTGCGCCGAGCGGCTCAACGCGTCAATATGCGCCTTTCGCACGCAGACATTGTCGGCGAGGAAGACCATGTCGAACTTGGCACGCTCGGCGGTCTGCGCCAGCTCGCGATAGTGCGCGATATTGATCCCGGCGTCGGCTTGGGATTCCTCGTGCCGCCATGACGCGACATGGTGCCCCGTCGGGTTGAAAAACGCGCCCAGTCTCATCTTCTTTTGCACAGCAGCCATTGGCGTCCTCCACTGGGCAAAATAGATAATCGCGCAAAGCGAGTCACGGGCGGCATGAGCACATCTCCGGCGCAGCTATGCATCTGCGCGGGGCCGGGGAGGCCGCTTCTGAGCACAGCCGGCGGCCGCCGTGTGCTGCGGCGCAGATTTGACCACTAACAATCCGGAGTGTGATTGAGGTAAGTTTCGCCGATGAGCACGACCACCCAATCACGACTTGCGAAAGTAGATCATCGGGCGGCGGCGGTACGGCCGACGCGCGGCCGCCCGCGCCCGATCAAGCGGCGCGATGCGGCTGCGACCCGCGCGCGGATCCTGCAGGCGGCGATGCAGGAGTTCGCCGCCAAGGGGCTCGACGCGACCCGCATCGAGGATATCGCCGACCTCGCCGGCGCCAACCGCCGCATGACCTATTACTATTTCGGCAGCAAGGAAGGGCTCTATCTCGCGGCGCTCGAGGCCGCCTATTTCGAACTCGTCGAGGTCGAGGAGCGAATTGACGTCGATGCGCTCGGACCGATCGAGGCGATCGCCGCGCTGGTGTCGGCGAAGTTCGAGCACTACGTCAAATATCCGCACTACATCGAATTCGTGAAGATGGAGAACCTCTATCGCGCGCGGCATTTGAAGACCTCGCGGCGGATCGCGGAAATGCGCGCGCCGCTGATTTCCGTCATCAAGCGCGTGCTGGAGCGCGGCGAGGCCACGGGCGTATTGCGCAAAGGCGTCGATCCGCTCGATCTTTATCTCTCGATCTGCGCGCTTGGCTTCTTCGTATTCTCCAATCGCCACACGCTCGGCGTGATCTTCAACACCGATGTCACGGGAGCCGCGGCGCTGCGCCGCCGCAAGGCGCTCGTTGTCGATATGATCAAGGCCTATCTGAAGCCGTGAAAGTCAGCGGCAGGAGCGGCAGACGGGAAACTTGACAGGCTTCCGGCTAAACATTTAACTCACTCATGAGTTAATTAGCGCAGCGAAAGCCCGGAAAATTGGGCCAAAAAGTCGGGTATTGGGAAGGAAACGCATGAGGGTCCTCATCACCGGGGGAATGGGCGTCATCGGGGCGGAGGCCAGCCGCAAATTCGTGCATGAAGGGCACCGGCCGGTCGTCTATGCCCGCCATTACGACGGCAGGCTGGTCGGCGACATCGCCGACAAGATCGATTTCGAGGCTGGCGACATTCTCGACATGCCGCGCCTCCTCGACGTCATCAAGCGTTACCGGGTCACGCATATCGTTCATGCTGCGGCCTTCGTCGGCGCGGTGTCGGCGGCAAACCCGGCGCTCAGCATCCAGGTCAACGTCATGGGCACGGTGAACGTGCTCGAAGGTGCGCGCCTCTTCGACGTCAAACGCATCGTCTATACCAGCGCCAAGGGCATCTACGGACCGGTGCTCGGCGATTACGGCCCGCCGCATTACAAGCCGATGCCGGAGGACATGCCGAAGAATCCGCAGCGCATCTATGACAGCGCCAAGCTGATGAGCGAGCAGACCGCGCTCTACTACGCGAATAATTTCGGCCTCGACGTCGCGATCCTGCGCTTTGCGACGACATACGGTCCCGGCAAGACCGCGCGTCACGGCAAGATGGGCGTCACCAGCCAGATCGTCGAAGCGCCGTTCAACGGCGAGCCGTTTCACCATCCTTACGGCGCCGAAGCCAAGGACGATTTCATCTACAACAAGGATTCCGCGCTCGGCGTTTATCTGGCGACCGTCGCCGACAAGGTGCCGAGCCGCGTCTACAATATCGGCAGCGGCGAGGGGTTGACCTTGAACGATATGGCGGCCGCCATCCGCAAACGCATCCCCAGCGCCGATATCGCGATCGGTCCGGGCGATAATTTTCTCGGCATGCCCTATCCACCGCACGGGGTTTACGACGTCAGCCGTGCGCGCAAGGAGCTCGGCTTCAAGCCGGAATACGACTTCGACGTCGCCGTCGCCGATTATGTGAAAAGCCTCGAGCGCATGCGGGCGCAAGGCTACTGACGGCCGGCACTGCTACTGACGTCCGAAAACGGAGTTCACGATGCGCGATAGATTGGAATTGCCGCGATTGTCGCTTGCGGAACGCGATCGCCGCTGGGCGGTGACGCGCAAGCAAATGGAGGAACGCGGCCTCGATTGTCTCGTGCTGTGGGGCTGGCCCGCGGTGTGGGATTTTTGCACCGCCAATGCGCGCTACCTCTCGCCGATCGGCGGCAATGCCGAATTCAACGTGCTGGTATTTCCGCTGAAAGGCGAGCCGACATCCTATGTGATGATGCCGACCTTTATTGAAGGCTGGCGCGCGGCGCAGGACTGGATTTCCGACGTGCGGCCGCGGCGCAAGACCTGGGCGGACTCGGTCGTCGAGCGGCTCGCTGAACTCGGCCTCACCAAGGCGCGCATCGGCATGGACGGCCTTGCCGGTCCGCTCGATCCGGACGGCTGGCTGCCGCACAGCGTCTACACCTGGCTGCGGGAGCTTTTGCCGCAGGCCGAATTCGTCAATCTCGAAGATATGATGGAAATGCTGCGCACGGTGAAAAGCGACGAGGAGCTGCAAATCCTCGCCCGCGCCGCACAGTTGGGGGATCTGATGCTGGCGACCTGCCGCGACACGGCGAAGCCGGGCGTAAGAGAGTCGGAAGTTTACGGCGGCATGATGGAAGCGATGATCGCCAATGGCGGCGAGGAGCCGACGCTGTTCCTGTGGGCCTGCGATGCGCTGCCCTATCCGCATCCGTTCCGTTTGCCGACGACGCGGCAGATCGCGCGCGGCGATCTCATCATTTGCGAAATCCATCCCAAGATCGGCGGCTACTACACCCATGTCGAGCGGACATTCTGCCTCGGCGAGGGAAAGCCCGAGCAGCGGCGCATTTATGACGGCTGTATCGCGGCCTATGAGGAGGGCATGAAGAATTTCGGTCCGGGTCGGCCGATCTCGGTCGCCATGGACAAAGTGCGCGACGTGATCCACGCGCAGGGGCTCGGCATGTGCGAGACCGGCATTCACGGCCATGGCCTCGCTTCGCTCGAATATCCGCGCTATCGCCACCACGCCATCGCTGCCGATCAGGGGGCGCTGAAGAAGCTCGGCGACGAATTCCGCCCGGGCATGGTGTTCGCGTTCAATATCGACCTGTTCGATCCCAAATTTTACGAGGGCAAGACGGGCTGCGTCTTTGCCGAGACGGTGGTGATCACCGAGACCGGCGCCAAGCGCATGCATTCCTATCCGATGAATTTTCAGACCATCGCCGCGTAACGCCGGGAGCGTGGAAGTGAACGAGACCAAACCGAATTATCCGCCGATCCGCCGCGTCATCACGGGGCACGAGGGCGAAGTGGCGAAAGTCATGATCGACGCGCCCGCGACCAACGCCAAATTTCCTGGGTCCGGCAACGTATCGACGTTGATCTGGTCTACCGACAAAACGCCGGCCGCGATGCCCGTGGGCAAAGACTTCGAGGATATGGGCGCGCGCATCCTCGGCACCGCGCCGCCGGTAAGCGGCACGCGTTTCGCCGTGATTGATTTCCCGCCCGGCAACAAGCCGCACATGCACCGCACCGAAACCGTTGACTATGTCCTCGTTCTCGAAGGCGAGATCGAGATGGACATGGACGATTCCACGGTGAAGCTGAAAGCGGGCGACGTCATGGTGCAGCGGGGCACCAACCACGCCTGGGCCAATCGCAGCAACGCCCGCGCCCGCGTTGCTTTCGTCCTGATCGATGCCGAACCGCTCGGCATCGGCAAGCCGGTCCTGGGAACTGCCAACGCCCGCTAAAAGCTCAGAGCATGATCCCGAAAAGTGGAAACCGGTTTCCCGCCTTCGCGAAGCCCGCTACGGCGGGCGAAGGAAGGTCGGAAAAGATCATGCTCAAACGAAAACTCTAAGATGCTCGAGTTCCGCAATATCAGCTTCTCTTTCCCGGGCCGCCGCGGCCCAGTCGAGGTGCTGCGCGACGTTTCGTTCGCCTGCAAGGAGGACGAGATCGTCGCCGTGGTGGGACCGAGCGGTTGCGGCAAGTCCACCTTGCTCAGTCTCGCTATCGGCTTGCGCAAGCCGACGTCGGGCGAAGTGCTGGTCGATGGACGCCCGGCGAAGGGGACGGACCGGCGGCTCGGCATGCTGTTTCAGCAGACGACATTGCTGCCGTGGCGTTCGGTTCTGGAAAATGTCGAACTGGGTCTGGAGATAAGGGGCGAGCCGAAGCAGCAGCGGCGGCAGCGCGCGCTGGCGCTGATGAGTCAGTACGGGCTCGGCGGTTTCGAGCGCAAATATCCGCACGCGCTGTCGGGCGGCATGCAGAAGCGTGCCGCGCTGGCGCAGACGCTCGCCGTCGAGCCGACCGTGCTTTTGCTCGACGAGCCGTTTGCCGCGCTCGATGCGCAAACCCGCGTCGTCATCGAAAACGACGTCGTGAAAATCTGCCGTGCCGGCAAGCGCAGCATGATCCTCGTCACCCACGATATCGCGGAAGCCATTTCGATGGCGGACCGTGTCGTGGTGTTGAGCCGCCGCCCGGCGATGGTGAAAGAAGTCTATGAGATTCCGCTCAGCCGCGAAGCGGGAAGCGTCGCCGATGTGCAAAGCATGCCGGAATTCACGCAGTTCTTTAAGCGGATCTGGGATGCGCTCGACATCAGCGTCACCGGCATGAGCTCGGCGGCATGACGCTCTCGCATCGCCTTCTCGTTGTTCTCGGCCGGTTCGCGGTGCTGGCGGTGATCCTTGGCGGCGCCGAGGTCGGCGTCCGCTCGGGTGTGCTCAGCCAGCTGTTCTTCTCGAGTCCGAGCCAGATTTTCGAGGCGCTGCTGACGCAATGGTCGAACGGGAGCTTCTTGCAGGATGCCGGCATCACCGTGTTCGAGACATTGCTCGGCCTGGTCTCCGGCTCGCTGCTAGGCATGGCCGTGGGATTGATCTTGCCGCAGCTTCGGCTCCTGTCGAATGTGTTCGAGCCGTTTCTGATGGTTTTCAACGGCATTCCGGTCATCGTGATCGCACCGCTGTTCATCCTCTGGCTCGGCCTCGGCATCCTCTCCAAGATCGGCATCAGCGTCTATATCGTGTTCTTCGCGATGTTCATCCCGGTCTATACGGCGTCGCTGCGGCTCGACACGACATTCGTCGATGCGTTGCGCGTCATGGGCGCGAGCCGCAGCCAGATCTTCTGGAAGGTCATCGTGCCGTCGGCACTGCCGAGCGTCTATACCGGGCTGAAGATCGGTTCCGGGCTGGCGCTGATCGGCGCGGTGATCGGCGAATTCGTCGCATCGCGTTCGGGGCTCGGCCACATGATTCTCTATGCGTCCGGTACGCTCGATACGCCGACGCTTTACCTCGGCATCATCACGCTCGCGCTGTTCGCGGCTGTCCTGAGCTTTGCCATCGACGCGCTCGGTCCCGTGCTGGTGCGCTATCGATTTTCGGACGAGAAGTGAACACAGCCGCACGATAAAGGGGACGACAATAGAGGGAGAGACTTCAATGCGACATTGGATGAGGTTCGTGGGCGCCGTGGCGGCGGCAATATTCGCCTCTTTTGCCAGCCACGCCGCTCTTGCCGACAGCGTAAAAATTGCGCTGCCGGTGGCTTCGCTCGAATCGCTGCCGATCTACATCGCGCAGGCGAACGGCTTGTTCAAGAAGCGCAATGTCGATGTCGACGTCATCACCAGCCGCGGCGGCGGCGAGGCGATGAAGGCTTACATCTCGGGCGACGTGCAGATCGTCGCCACCGGCT
Source organism: uncultured Alphaproteobacteria bacterium (assembly GCA_963761185.1). GTDB lineage: Bacteria > Pseudomonadota > Alphaproteobacteria > Rhizobiales > Xanthobacteraceae > BOG-931. Next base: position 20,648 of record CAVXFY010000003.1, on the reverse strand, counting down.
TTCCCGAAGTCGGCCTGATGCGGGCGCACAATGTCGACGTCGAACTGTTCTTCGCGCAAACCTCGCGCGTGCCGTTCGGCATGATCGGGCGCAAGGATGAAAATTTGAAATCCGTCGCCGATCTCAAAGGCAAGACGATCGCGGTGACGTCTCCCGGCTCGCTCACGGCGAACCTGGCGCGCTACTTCGTCAAGGAAGCGGGGCTCGACCCCGATAAGGACGTGAGCCTGGTCTCGGTCGGCGGCGGCGGCGAAATCTTGGGCGCCCTTAAGAGCGGCAAGGCCGATGCGGCGATGCTGTTCGAGCCGTTTGTGACCATCGCTATTCAGCAGGGCTTTGCGACGATGTTGGTCGATGTGCCCGAGAAGCTCGATGCGTTCTCTTCGTCGCCGCTGTCGACCAGCAAGGCCTTTATCGAGAAATCGGGCAAAGATGCGCAGGGCGTGTTCGACGCACTCGCCGAAGCACTCGCCTATATCCATTCCAATCCGTCCGGCACGCTCGATGTCGCAAAGAAGACCTTTACCAATGCCGATCCGGCCGTGCTCGCGGCCGCCTATGATCGCCTGAGCAAATGGTACTCGCCCAATGGCAAATTCACCCGCGCCAATGTCGATCAGACGCAGAAAATCTCGGTCGACATGAAGATCATGCCGCAGGCCTATCCCTACGACGATGTCGTCGCGCCGATGGCGCGGGAATAGGGGCGCGGCAACAACGACGCGGGACTAAGGCGACGTTGTCCCGCTTCAGATAACGCCGCGCCGCCAGCCGGCGCGGTCGCGCGTCATTTGCTTTTCACTGCCTGCGTCTTATGATCCGATAACGTCCTCGGTCAATGACGCTGAGGACAAAGCCGGTAAAGCCAGGCCGCGCGCGCTGAGTTCGAGGCTTTCGAGCAAGCCGTCGATTGACCGGCCATAGGATGTGAGTTGATATTCGACGTGCGGCGGGCTCGTGCCTTTGTCGTCGCGAGTAATCATGTCGAGCGTTTCGAGTTGTTTGAGACGCGCGGACAGCACTTTGGCGGAGATGTCGCCGGGCAATTGCCGCTGCAACTCGGCAAAGCGTAGGCTTTCGTTGTGGCCAAGGAGCCAGACGATGTGCACGAGCCACTTTTGCGCAAGCAAACTCAGTACCGGATCGAGCGGGCAGCCAGAAAGGCCCGCATGCGCGCCAGTGTTTCCATTATCGGCCATCGCACCGTTACTCCAAGGTAACTTCTGTTCATCCGGCGCCGCCTCGCCTAAGAGGCCGTTTCGAAAGGGGTTGAGTGGGTGGAGTTCGACGTGATTCCAGGTGGTTGCTGACACCAACCCCGGAGTTGCCATGTGGACCCCAACCACCCGCAAGCAGCATATTCGCAAGACGAGCCGATACCAAACTGATGTGACCGACGAGGAATGGCGTGTGATCGAGCCTCAGCTGCCTGGGACGAATGTCACCGGACGACCACGTGCCTGGCCGATGCGCGAGATCATCAATGGCATCTTCTATGTCATGCGGGCGGGTTGCCCATGGCGCCTGCTGCCGAGCGATTTGCCGCCGTGGAGCACGATCTATCGATGGTTTGCGAAGTTCCGGGACGAAGGCCGCTTCGAGAGGATCAATCACGCTATGGTCATGCTCGATCGCGAACGGATCGGACGCCAATCCAGCCCTACGGGTGCGATCATCGACAGCCAGAGCGTCAAGACCACCGAGGCCGGCGGACCCCGCGGTTACGATGCTGGAAAGAAGATCAACGGCCGCAAGCGCCATGCGCTTGTCGACACGGACGGGCGTGGCCTCATGCTCGAACCGCATCCGGCGAGCATCCAGGATCGCGACGGCGGCGGACCGCTTTTGCGGGCTTCGCGCCGCATCTTCCCGTTCATCCAGCGGGTCTTCGCCGACAGCGGATATGCCGGTGAGAAGGTCGCCAAGGCCACGTTGATCGCGGTCGAGATCGTGCGAAAAAACCCCGATCAGGTCGGCTTTGCCGTTAACCCGCGGCGCTGGGTCGTCGAGCGCTTCTTCGCATGGATCGGACGCAATCGACGGCTGGCAAAGGACTTTGAGGCAACAATCGACTCCGCACGCGCTTTCCTCTACGCCGCATCCGTCATGCTGCTCGTGCGCCGGATCGCTCGTCCTTCATGACTTTCGAAACCGACTCTAAGTAGCCGACAGCGACGTTGCCCACAGAAAGGATAGCCCAATGGCACAAGCAGTTGCAAAACCCGGCCGTACGTTACTATCGCCGTCGGATCATACCCTGATCCTGATCGACTTTCAGTCGCAAATGGCTTTCGCCACCAAGTCGATCGATCCGGTTTTACTGCGCAACAATGCGGCTTTGGTCGCCAACGCCGCCAAAGTTTTCAACGTCACGACGATCCCGACCACGGTGGCGGAGAAGACCTTTTCCGGCCCGATGTTCGACGAGATCAAATCGGTGTTCAAGAGCGCGAAATTCTTCGACCGCACTTCGATGAACACCTGGGAGGACGCAGCTGTCATCGGCGAGGTTAACCGGATCGGCAAGAGCCGGATCGTGCTTGCCGGCTTGTGGACCTCGGTCTGCATCGTCGGCCCGGCTTTGTCGGCTCTCGACCAGGGCTTTGAAGTTTATATGATCACGGACGCCTGCGGCGATGTCTCGACCGAAGCCCATGAGCGTGCGGTCGAGCGGATGGTGCAAGCCGGCGCCCGGCCGATGACGTCGCTGCAATATCTGCTGGAGTTGCAGCGCGATTGGGCGCGCAGCGAGACCTACCAGGCCACGACCGGCGTGGCGCGGATGTTCGGTGGCGCCTATGGGCTCGGCATCATCTATGCCGGCACCATGCTTGGCCCGCACGGCGGTGAAGGCGGCTAGCTTCGTCGGCCGGACGACATGCGAGGAAAGGGTCGAATATGAGCGCTGATCTTATTCTTAAGAACGGCCTGTTCACGACGCTTGATCGTGGAAACCCCACGGCCACGGCGGTCGCGATCGAAGGCGGTGTTTTCACCGCGGTGGGGCGCGATCATGACGTCATGCAGGACGCGGGACCCAATACGCAGGTGATCGACATGAAGGGCCGCCGCGTTTTGCCGGGGCTGATCGACAATCACCTGCACATCATCCGCGGCGGCTTGAACTTCAACATGGAGCTGCGCTGGGACGGCGTGACGAGCCTCGCCGACGCCATGGCGATGCTTAGGCGCCAGGTGGCGATCACCCCGCCGCCGCAATGGGTGCGGGTGGTCGGCGGCTTCACCGAGCACCAGTTCGTAGAGAAGCGTTTGCCAACGATCGACGAGTTGAATGCGGTAGCGCCGGATACGCCGGTCTTTCTTCTCCATCTCTACGATCGCGCCATTCTCAACGGCGCAGCGTTACGCGCGGTCGGCTACACCAAGGACACGCCGGAGCCGCCGGCCGGCGAGATCGTGAGCGACGCGCACGGCAATCCAACCGGGCTTCTTCTCGCCAAGCCAAATGCCGCAATCCTCTACGCGACGCTCGCCAAGGGACCGAAGCTGCCGTTCGACTATCAGGTCAATTCGACGCGCCACTTCATGCGCGAGCTCAATCGGCTCGGCCTCACCGGCGCCATCGACGCCGGCGGCGGATTTCAGAACTATCCGGAGGACTATGCCGTCGTCGAGAAGCTCGCCCAGGATAACCAGCTCACGGTGCGTCTTGCCTATAATCTGTTCACGCAGAAGCCGAAGGGCGAAAAGGCGGACTTTTTGAACTGGACCAAGACGTCGACATACAAGCAGGGCGACGACTATTTCCGCCACAACGGCGCCGGCGAAATGCTGGTGTTTTCCGCAGCCGACTTCGAGGATTTCCGCCAGCCGCGGCCGGATATGCCTCCCGAAATGGAGGGCGAGCTCGACGAGGTCGTGCGCATCCTGGCGCAGAACCGTTGGCCGTGGCGGCTGCACGCGACTTACGACGAGACGATCTCGCGCGCGCTCGATGTGTTCGAGCGGGTCGATCAGGACATTCCGCTCGAGGGCCTGAATTGGTTCTTCGACCATGCCGAGACGATCTCGGATCAGTCGATCGACCGCATCGCCGCGCTCGGCGGCGGCATCGCGGTTCAACACCGCATGGCCTATCAGGGCGAATATTTCGTCGAGCGCTACGGCCACGGCGCCGCCGAAGAGACGCCGCCGATCGGCCGCATGATGAAAGCCGGCGTCAAAATCTCGGCGGGAACGGACGCGACGCGGGTTGCCTCGTACAATCCGTGGGTGTCGCTCGCCTGGCTGGTGACGGGGAAGACGGTCGCAGGCTTGCGGATCTATCCGCAGCGCAATTGCCTCGATCGCGAGACGGCATTGCGGATGTGGACCGAGAACGTCACGTGGTTCTCCAACGAGGAGGGCAAGAAGGGCCGCATCCAAGCCGGCCAATTGGCGGACTTGATGGTGCCGGACCGCGATTATTTCGCCTGCGCCGAGGATGAGATCGCCGATACCGCTTCGGTTCTGACCATGGTCGGCGGCAAAATCGTCTATGGCGCCGGCGACTTTGCTTCTCTCGATAAAGGCGGGCCGCCGCCGGCGATGCCGGATTGGTCGCCAGTCCGCACTTACGGCGGCTATGCCGCCTGGGGCGATTCTAAAAATGCTGGCAAGTCCGCGCTAAAAAAGCTCGCGATGAGCTGTGGTTGCGCCAATGCCTGCAACGTCCACGGCCATAACCACGCCGCTGCATGGTCGAGCCGGTTGCCGATCGCCGACCTGCAATCGTTCTGGGGCGTGCTCGGCTGCGCCTGCTGGGCAGTGTGATGTTGGCGTGGCTCGATCAGGATCCAGTCTGGGTCAACGAGATTCTACGTTGGCAGTGGCTTTTGGTTGCGGCACGTCTAGCGCTGACAAGCGCTTATCTGCTGGGTGGCATGACCAAGCTCCTTAATTTTTCGGCGGCAATCGCCGAACAAGAGCGCTTCGGCATGCGTCCCGCCTGGCTCTGCGCGGCCGTGACGATATTGATCGAGCTCGGCGGTTCGGCGCTGGTGTTGTCGGGCTATGTCGTCTGGCTGGGCGCTGGTGCGTTGGGCTGCCTCACGGCGATCGCCATGCTTCGGGCTGACAATTTCTGGACAAAGTCGGACGACGAACGCCTGACTCAGGCGAACACTTTCTTTGAGCATCTGGGCCTCATCGGAGGTTTTGTGCTCATTGCTGTCATTTACGCTCGACAATAGGCCCCGGAGGAAGGCGGACGTCTGTGGTTCATAAATCGAAATTCATTGCTATCGTTGCGATAGCGGCCGCGTGCGGCCCATCACCTGCCTTCGCGCAGGCGCGCGCCTGGGAGGGCTGCGTTCTGCCTTTCATTTTCGGCAGTCAAGGCGAGCGCCATTATTATGTGAACGGCTATAGTGGCCCCCTGGATCCGCCGATGGGCTTGCGTGATAACGTAGTCGCGCCGAAGCGGATGCCGCGAGGATCGACGATCAGGTAAGATTCGCAGAGCATGAAAAAACTCGGTATCCCGGCTCTGCTGAGTTTCAACGGCGGCTTCGTCGACACGATCGGATTTCTTGGGCTTCAGGGCCTCTTTACGGCGCATGTCACCGGAAATTTCGTCACGCTCGCGGCCACTTTGGTCTCCGGCACGCATGGCGTGATCGCCAAGCTCCTGGCGCTGCCGGAATTCGTCGTGGTCATCGTCTTGGCGCGGCTCGCAGGAGCTGCCATGAGAGCGCGAGGCATGCCCGCCTTGCGCTTGCTCTTGGTCGCAAAGGTTCTGTTTCTTCTTGCCTTCTTCGTCCTCGCCGTCACGCTCGGACCGTTTCCCAATAGTGACGCGCCCACCGCGCTGTTGACCGGCTTCGCCGGCATTGCCGGAATGGCGGTGCAGAACGCCGTGCAGCGCGTGCACTATGGCAGCCTGCCGCCGACCACGTTGATGACGGGCAATACGACGCAGGCGGCGCTCGATGCCGTCGATCTGTTGCAGGGCGGCGGCGGCGACAGCGATCAGCTGACGTCGACGCGCGCGCGTTTCGGGCGAACCGTTCGCAGCATTGCCTGGTTTGCAGGCGGCTGCGGCTTCGCCGCCGTGCTCTACTATTGGACCGGCTTTTGGAGTCTTGCCGTCCCGGTTGCCGTCGGCACGGTCTCCGCGATCCTGGGGAAAGACTGATCGCCGGAAAGTGCGGGCTGCGCTTTGCCGCTAAATCATTGATGCCAAAGAGCTGGGGAGTTGACCCCGCTGCGCCTCGGAAGTAATTTGTATTACATAATACATCTGACCATTTAGGAAGTGAACTCTTCCATGCTGGTGGAGCGCATATTCAAAGCGGTGGGGAAGCCGGTCCCGAGAAACGAGGACCAGCGCCTGATCACCGGCAAAGGCCGGTTTTCCGACGATTTCAGCCTGCCCGGGCAGGTCTGGGCCGCGATGGTCCGCTCGCCGCATCCGCATGCGCGCATCGTTTCGATCGACACGTCCGCGGCGCTGCAAATGCCCGGTGTGCTCGCGGTCTATACCGGCGAGGAGTGCCGCAAGGATGGGCTGAAAGCCATTCCGCACAATCCGGTGCCGTCGACCAAATACGACATGAAGCTCCGCGGTCCGGGCGATACGGACGTGTTCGCCGGGCCCAATGTCCTCTTGCCCGCCGACAAGGCGCGTCATGTCGGCGAGGCCTTGGCGATGGTCGTCGCCGAAACGCTCGAGCAGGCGCAAAGCGGCGCCGAGCAAGTCGCGATCGATTACGACGTGCTGCCCTGGGTCGCCGATTCGGAGGCGGCGACGGCGCTCGGCGCGCCGCGGCTGTGGGACGAGTTGCCGAACAACATTCTGGTCGACACGTTTTTCGGCGATGCCGCGGCGACCGAGGCTGTCTTCGGCTCCGCCGCTCACGTCGTGACCATGAAGACGCATATCGGCCGCGTCACCGGCGTGCCGCTCGAGCCGCGCGCCGCGCTCGGCCATTTCGATCCGGCGACGCAGCGCTACACGATCTATGCCGGCTCAGGCGGCGCCGTCCGGCAGAAGCAGGAACTGGCGGCGGTTCTCGGCATCGACCCGCAAAGCGTCCGCGTGTTGTCGTTCGACGTCGGCGGCAATTTCGGCACGCGCAATCGCACCTTTGTCGAATTCGGGCTGGTGTTGTGGGCCTCGCGCAAGCTCGGCCGACCGGTGAAATTCCGCGCCGAGCGGTCGGAAGCATTCCTGACCGACTATCAGGGACGCGACCTCGTCACCGAAGTGTCGCTCGCCGTCGACAAGGACGGCCGCTTCCTCGCCATGCGCGCGTCCAATCTCAGCAATGTCGGCGCACGCTGCGTGTCGCTGTCGCCGCTGAGCAAAGGCTCGGGTCTCATCACCGGGTCCTACAATATTCCGTTGGCGACGCTGCACGCGCGTGCCGTTTTCTCCAACACCATGCCGACGCAAGCCTATCGCAGTTCCGGCCGTCCGGAAGTGACGTTTGCGATCGAGCGGCTGATCGACAAGGCGGCGCGCGAGGTCGGCATCGATCGTCTCGAACTGCGCCGGCGCAACCTCGTGCGGCCGGAGCAGATGCCCTACACCAACGCCGTCGGTTCGATCTACGACAGCGGCGAATATGAAAAGAACATGGACCGCGCGCTGGCGCTCGCTGATTGGCAAGGTTTTCCGGCGCGGCGCGCGGAGGCGAAGTCGCGCGGCAAGCTTCTCGGGCTTGGTTTCGCCAATTACGTCGAGTCCTCGATCGGCTCGCCGAAGGAGCGCGCCGACCTCATCGTGCGGTCGAACATCATCGAAGTCGTGATCGGCACCCAGCCGGCCGGGCAGGGGCACGAGACGAGCTTTGCCCAGGTCACGGCCGATCTCCTCGGTGTGCCGTTCGAACAGGTCAAGATCACACTCGGCGATACCGATATCGTCAGCGCCGGCGGCGGCACCCATTCCGGCCGTTCAATGCGCCACGCCAGCGCGGTCATCGCGCTCGGCTCCGTCGATCTCATCGACAAGGGCAAGGCCTTGATGGCACATCTTGAAGATGTGCCGATCGACACCGTGCAGTTCGAAGATGGGTTCTTCCGTGTGGCGTCGAGCAATCGCGCGCTGAGCTGGTTCGAGCTGGCGCCGCTCGCCGAGCAGGACGGATTGCCGGTCGAATTGCAGGGCGGGCTGCGTATCCGCCGCGATAACGAGATGCATACGCCGGTATTCCCCAACGGCGCCTGCCTGTGCGAGATCGAGATCGATCCGGAAACAGGATCTGTCGACATCAAGCGCTATGCAACCGTGGACGACGTTGGGCGCTGCATCAATCCGCTGATCGTGCACGGCCAGACCCATGGCGGCATCGCGCAAGGCGTCGGTCAGGCGTTGTGGGAACAATGCGCCATCGACCCGGCGTCCGGGCAGCCGCTGATGGGTTCGTTCATGGATTACGGCATGCCGCGCTTTGACAACATGCCGTCGTTTCAGACCGAGATCGTCGAGGTTCTGTCGCCGACCAATCCGTTCGGCGTCAAAGCCGGCGGCGAGGGCGGCACGACGCCGGCGCCGGCCGTCATCATGAGCGCAGTGGACGACGCGCTGTCGGACTACGGCAATCCGCAGATCGAAATGCCGGCGACGCCGGCCAAGATCTGGAACGCTATACAAGACTACAAAAAGCGTCAGAAGGCCGCGTAACGCCGATGCAGCACATTACTCTTACCGTAAACGGCACCAAGGTCTCGCGCGACGTCGAGGACGAGACGCTGCTGGCGGTGTTTCTGCGCGAATATCTCAAACTCACCGGCACCCATGTCGGCTGCGACACCACGCAATGCGGCTGCTGCGTCGTCCATCTCAACGGCAAGTCCGTCAAATCTTGCACCGTGCTCGCGGTGCAGGCGCAGGACGGCGAGGTGACGACGATCGAAGGGCTCGCGCAGAAAGACGGCACGCTGCATCCGATGCAGGAGGCGTTTCATCGCCTGCATGCCTTGCAGTGCGGCTACTGCACGCCGGGCATGATCATGGCGGCGGTCGATCTGGTCGACACCTATCCCGAACCGCTGACCGAGGAAATCGTGCGCGAGGAGATGGAGGGCAATCTCTGCCGCTGCACCGGCTACCACAATATCGTCAAGGCGATCCTGGCCGTCGCCGCGGCCAAAGCCGCGCACAAGAAGCCCGCGCTGGCCGGCGTGGAGTAGACGTCATGGTGATGTATCCGACGCGCTATCACCGGCCGAAGAGCCTCCAAGAGGCGCTGAAACTTCACGCCGACAACGAGGAAGCTTCCTATCTTTCCGGCGGACATACGCTATTGCCGGCGCTCAAGCAGCGGCTGGCGCGCCCGTCGGACCTGATCGATCTTGCGGTTCTGCCGGGCCTGCGCGGCATCAAACTGGACAAGAACGTTCTGTCGATCGGCGCCACGACGACGCATGCCGAAGTGGCGGCTTCGCCGGTCGTACGCAAAGCCATTCCCGCATTGGCAGGCACGGTCGGTACGATCGGTGATCGTCATGTGCGCCATCGCGGTACCATCGGCGGCTCCGTCGCCAATAACGATCCTGCGGCGGATTACCCCTCCGCCGTTCTCGGCCTCGGCGCGACAATCGTCACCGACCGCCGCAGCATTGCGGCCGACGATTTCTTCGTCGCGCTTTACGAAACCGCGCTCGAACCGGGCGAGATCGTGACCCGCATCGATTTCCCCGTTCCCGATCGGGCCGGCTATGCCAGTTTCCGCAGCGCCGCTTCGCGTTACGCGGTCGCCGCCGTGTTTGTCGCGAAGTTCGGATCGGGCGCGCGCGCGGCAGTGACGGGAGCCGGATCGGCCGGTGTGTTTCGACTGCGTGACCTTGAAGAAGCGCTGGTGAAGGATTTCGGTCCGGCGGCCGTGGCGCGCTGCAAAGTCGATCCCGGCCAGATGATGGAAGATCTCGCCGGGTCCTCCGAATATCGCGCCAATCTCGTTCTGGTCATGGCGCGACGCGCCTTGGAGCGCCTTGGCGAGGCGTGTTCGTACAAATAGCAACGCGGTTAAAGCGAAAGTGCAGGACCGTGGATAAAGACCGTGGATAAAGCAGTTCGCGAAGCAAAGCCGGATAACGGCGGCCGCCTCGCCGCGCTTCAGGAGCCGTCAGTCTCGCTGCGCAGTCGTATCATCGACGCGCTGCGCCATGCCATCGAGACCGGCGTGCTGGCGCCGGGCGCGCGGCTCGTCGAACGCGAATTGTGCGAGCAGCTGAAAGTGAGCCGGACCTCGCTGCGCGAGGCGCTCGGCGAATTGCAGGCCGAAGGTATTCTGACTTATTCGCCGACCCGTCGCCTCTCGGTCACCGTCATCTCGCCTGCGGAAGCCGAAAATGCCTACCGCATCAGGGGGACGCTCGAAGCGCTCATCGTCGAACAGTTCATCGAGAAGGCGGGCGAGGAAGAGTTTGCCGCCCTGATCGAGGAGGGCGATCGCCTCAAGACCGCATATCGGTCCGGCGACGTCGACCGGATGCTGGTCGCCAAGCGCGCCTTCTACGACCGCATTTGCTCCGGCGCGCAGAACACAATCGCGTTCGACATTATCAATCGCCTCGTTCTGCGCACATCGGGACTGCGGCGGCGCTCGCTGACGCGGTCGCAGCGCCAGCAACAAAGCATCAAGGAAGTCGACATTCTCCTTGCCGCCATCGCCCGCCGCGACGTCGCAGCCGCGCGCAAGGCCGCCCTGCAGAACGTCGCCAATTCGGCGAAGTCGGCGCTGCTGGCGGGGTAAAGTGTGCCCTAATCGATGAGCGAAGTATCGCCGTCGAATTCCATCGGGCAATAATGCGCGCCGTGGAAGAGCGCCGAGGTCTCGTTTTCCTTTTTGCCTTCAGCGAATATCTCTGCTGCGAACACTTCCGAATCGTCGTGCGGCTCATAGCCGAGGAATTTCACATTGGTATTGTCCCAGCGGCTGCGCAGGTTTTTTGACACACCGTAGGCAATAATAAAGTGATAGTTCGGATAATCGATGCAGCGCCGCACAAGCTGCACCATGTCGCGGTGGCTGATCCAGGTGAGCAGGCCGCGCGCGTCGATTGGCCGGTCCGGTGTGCGGAACGTGCCGATGCGTAAGCACGCGACGCTCACGCCGTGCTTGTCGGCATAGAGCCGGCCCAAAGCCTCGCCGAAGACTTTGGACACGCCGTAACGTGAATCCGGCCTGACCTCGACCGTATTGTCGAGAAAGCGCTCGCGGCGGTGAAAACCGATGGCGTGATTGGAGCTGGCAAAAATCACGCGCTTGACGCCTTGGCGATGCGCGGCCTCGAAGACGTTGAAACAGCCTTCGATATTGAGCGCCAAGACGTTTTCCCACGAGCCTTCCGTGGACTGACCGGCGAGATGCACGACGCAATCGATGCCGGCCATGGCCTTTTCCACGGCGCCGACGTCGCGGATGTCGGTCTGACAGAGCTGCTCGCCCGCTTCAGCCGCGCCGAGCGCTGCGGTGTCGGCGAGGCGAATGAGCGGATAGCTGCCTCGCAACCCGCGGCGCAATGCGACACCGATCTGGCCGGCCGCGCCGGTAATGAGAATGCGCTTCATAGTCCGTCTCCCGACTTGTTGTTGCGAAGTCAAAAAGACCTCTCGACAATTCTATATTTTCGGTTCAGTCTCCACTGAACCGACCATAAGCCGATCATTGACGGATCAATATAACAATGGACGCGTTGCTTAAGGCCAGCCGGCGTCCCTATGCGGCCAAGATAGAATCCCGCACGCTACCGCAACTGCGCGAGCGGAATTGTTCGATGGCGCGCGTCGTGAGCATCCTGTCGGATGCGTGGGCTTTCCTGATCATCCGGGAAGCTTTCTTCGGCGCGCGGCGCTTCGAGAGTTTCCGCGCCGCGCTCGGGCTGCCGCGCGCCACTCTGACCGAGCGGCTGAAGCGGCTGACGCAGCAGGGCATATTTCGTCAGGTCCGCTATTCACAGACCTCGTATCGCGTCGACTATCGCCTGACCAAGGCCGGTTTGGAGCTTTATCCGAGCTTCATGGCGATGATGCAGTTCGGCGACCGCTGGCTCTCCCGCGGCAAAGGCGCGCCGCTGCAGCTCGTCCATGAGACTTGCGGCTGCGATTGCCAGCCGGTGGTCGCCTGTTCGGCCTGCCTGAAGAAAGTGGAGGCGGTGCGGGTGACTTATCGCAACGGGCCGGGCGCCGGTTATCGCCTGGCGCAGCCGGTGCATCGTGCACGGCGCTCGTCGGACGCTTCGCAATATTCGCGCGGCCGTCCGAGTTCGGTGTCGCGGACGCTTGAGATCATCGGCGACCGCTGGAGCTTCCTGATCATTCGCGAGGCATTCTTGGGCGCGCGCCGGTTCGACCGGCTCATGGCGGAGCTTAATATCGCCTCCAATATACTGACCGACCGGCTGACCCGGCTGGTCGGCACCGGGATATTCGAACGGCGCAAATATCAATCGCAACCCGACCGCTACGAATACCGGCTTACCGAGATGGGCATGGATCTCTACGGCGCGCTAATCGTGATGCTGGCTTGGGGCGACCGCTGGCTTTCGCGCGGCGGGCCGCCGATCATCTTGACGCATCGCGATTGCGGCAATGATTTTACGCCGACCGTCATCTGCAACCATTGCCGCAAGCCCATCGAGGCCCATGCCATGCGGTACCGCATGAATTACGATCCGCGCGACTTCGGCGCGCCGGAGATTAGTGACCGCGTGGCGGCGCTTCGCGTCAAGGCGTGATGTGCGTTCTCTCCACGGGGTCGCGCAAGATTAGTCTATTTATACAAGTGACTTTGGCGGAACACGGGAAGTCAGTGACGGCCGAGGTTGCCAATTGCCACCAATTATGTCTAGTTATGCAAGTAACATAAGCACGCCGCCCGCTGGCTTCATCCCGGCCGGCGGTCATAAGACGCCACGGAACGAGCGGGAGCGAAACGCGTGGCCGATATCGAACTGACGCAGCGGGGCGCGACCGCGGTGGTGACGCTCAACCGGCCGTCCAAACGCAACGCCATAATGCTGCGGATGTGGCAGGATATCGCGCGCCTGTTCTGTGAACTCGGCGGCGAGGAGGCCGTGCGCACCATCGTGTTGACCGGCGCCGGCGGCAATTTCAGCGTCGGCGCCGATATTTCGGAATTTGAAAGCGTCCGCGACGACATCGACTTGAGCGCCGAGTATGAGGTTGCGGTCGATGCGGCAACGGAAGCGATCGCCGGCGTCGCCAAGCCGACGATCGCCGTGGTCGACGGTTTCTGTCTCGGCGGCGGCTGCCATCTCGCCATGGCTTGTGATTTCCGTTTCGCCAAGAACGACGCGGCATTCGGCATTCCCGCCGCGCGGCTCTCCATCGTCTATGGCTTTCGCAGCACGCAGCGGCTTCTGGCGCTGGTCGGACTGACGCACGCCAAGCGCATTCTCTTTCTTGGCGAGCGTTTTGATGCAGCCGAAGCCGTCCGCATCGGCATGGCCGATGCATGCTCCGACGATCCGATGGCCATTGCGGACCGGATCGCTGAGACGCTCGCCGACAACGCGCCGCTGTCGATCGAGGGTGCGAAATTCATTCTCAACGGTCTCGCGGCGAGTGACATCGATCCTGTCGCGATCCAGGCAATCATCGACCGCGCTTCGGCTAGCGAAGACTACAAAGAAGGCCGGCTCGCCTTCGTGCAGAAGCGCCGGCCTGTCTTTAAGGGACGGTAAGCGATGAAGCCGCCCGTCTTCGACTATATCGCCGCGACCAGTATCGACATGGCGGTCGCGGCCTTGGCCGAGGCGGGCGGCGAGGCCAAGATTCTCGCCGGCGGGCAGAGCCTGATGCCGATGCTCAATTTCCGCCTGCTGCGCCCGTCGCATCCTCGTCGATATCAACCGCATTCCGGGCTTCGGCTTCATCGCAGAGACGCGCGGACGTCATCCGCATCGGCGCGCTGACGCGCCACTTTGCGCTCGAAACCTCGCCGCTCGTTGCGCGGCACTTGCCGGTTCTGTCGTGCGCGATGACCCATGTGGCGCATCTGGCGATCCGCAACCGCGGCACCATCGGCGGCAGCCTGTCGCATGCCGACCCGGCCGCCGAATTGCCGATGATGGCGCTGTTGCTCGACGCCGAAGCTTCACGTCGCCTCGGCGTCCGGCACGCCGCGTCATCGCCGCGCGCGATTTTTTTCTCGATACGATGACGGATCGCTCTCGACGGTGCGGAGCTTCGTCACCGAGATCGTCGCTGCCGAAACTGCCGCCGCGCACCGGCTGGGGATTCGAGGAAGTCGCACGGCGACATGGCGATTTCGCGCTTGCCGCGGTGGCGGCGACGCTGACGGTGGCCGACGGCAAGATCGCGCAAGCCCGCATTGCCTTGACCGGCGTCGGCCCGACCGCGTTGCGCGCCGCCGAAGCGGAAGCATTGTTAGCCGGCCACGCGCTCGAGACGGCCTGACCAGCGCGCGATCGATGCCGTGCGCGACGCCATCACGCCCGAGACCGATCTTGCATGCCTCGGCCGATTACCGGCGTCATCTTGCCGGCGTGCTCACCGGCCGCGCGCTCGCCGCGGCATGGCGGCGCGCCACCGAGGCTGCGGCATGAAGCCAAGACGCGCCATATCACAGTGACCGTCAACGGCACGGCCTATGCGGCGGCTGTCGAACCGCGGCTGCTACTTGCCGATTTCCTGCGCCATACGCTCGGTCTCACCGGCACCCATGTCGGCTGCGAGCACGGCGTCTGCGGCGCCTGCACGGTGCTGGTCGACGGCGACAGCGCGCGCGCCTGCCTGATGCTCGCGGTGCAGGCCGACGGCCGCATCATCGAGACCGTCGAAAGCCTCGGCCGGATCGGACAGATGAACGCATCTACAGGAATCGTTTCACGAGCATCATGCGTTGCAGTGCGGCTTCTGCACGCCCGGCATGCTGATGACCGCGACCGATCTGTTGCGGAAATATCCGCTCGCCACCGACGACGACATCCGCGAAGGGCATATCGGGCAATCTCTGCCGCTGCACCGGCTACGAGCATATCGTCAAAGCAATCCGCGCCGTTGTCGGCAAAACGGGAGCGGCGCGATGAAGATGCATCTTCTCTCCGGCGGCCGCCTGCGCATGCGCAAGAGCATTTTCGCGCCCGACGCCGACAAGAGCGAAACGATGGAATTGTCGGTGTGTTGCGCGCTCCTGCGCCATCCGCCAAGGCAATGTGCTGTTCGATACCGGCTGCCATCCGTCGGTGGCGGAACAGCCGGAGGCGCGCTGGGGCGGGCTGGCGCAGCTGATGACGCCGATCATGCAGCCTGGCGACAATGTCGTCAACGCGCTCGGCGGCATCGGGCTGCACCTGCGACGACATCGACGTCGTCGTCTGCTCGCATCTGCATCCCGACCATTGCGGCTGCAACACTTTCTTCAAACGCGCGACGTTCATCATGCATGCCAAGGAGGTCGAAGCCGCGCGAGCGCCGGGTGCGCAAGCGCAGGCTATCTCGCCGCCGAGTGGGAGCAAGCAGCGCCGACCGACATCATCGACGGCGAGCGCGACTCTTCGGCGACGGCCGCATCGTGCTCGTTCCGCTGCCGGGCCATACGCCGGGCACGACCGGCGCGCTGGTTACGCTCGAACGCTCGGGCGCGTTTCTGCTGGCATCCGATACGGTCTCGCTGCGCTCAACGCTCGATACCGGCATTGTGCCGAAGAACACCTGGAACGCCGATGCGCTCGTGAAGTCGCTCGCCGAAATCAGGCGCATCGAGGCCGGCGGCGCCAAAGTTCTCTGCGGCCATGACGACGCGCAATGGGCGACCTTGCGGAAGGGCGCAGACGCTTATGAATGACGCGCCCGAAATCCACGCCCGGCCGAAAATCATCGGCGCGCGCATCAAGCGCACCGAGGATCCGCGGCTATTGACCGGGCTCGGCGCCTATACCGACGATCGCCAGGTGACGCGCGTTCTGCATGTCGCGTTCCGCCGCAGCGATCAGTCGCATGCGCGCATCCGGTCGGATCGATTGCTCGACGGCCGCGCGCGCAGCGCCGGGCGTGATCGCCGTGTTCACCGCCGACGATTTGGCCGATCAGGTCAAGCCGCTCTTCGCGACCTCGCGCATGAAGAATTATCACGCGACGCCGATCCTCCCGCTGGCGCACGGCAAGGTGCGCTATGTCGGCGAGCCGGTCGTCGGCATTGTCGCGCAAAATCGCTATCAGGCCGAGGACGCGCTCGAACTCATCTCCATCGACTACGAGCCGCTGCCGGTCGTGATCGACCCGGAAGCAGGCGGTCAAGGACAGCGCGCCGCTGCTTGCACGACGAGGCCGGCACCAACGTGCTGGTGAGCCGCGAATTCAAGCGCGGCGATGTCGATGTCAGCCTTCGCAACGGCGCCTGTCCGCGTCGTCGGCCGTTTCCGCATGCACAGGAAGACGCCGGTCGCGATCGAGCCGCGCGCCTGTGTCGCCGAATATGACGCCGGGCGCGAAGCGCTGACGCTTTACTCGGCGACGCAAGTGCCGGGCATCGTGCGCGACGCTCTCGCGACCGCGCTCGATATTCCGGGTCATCAGCATCCGCGTCGTCGCGCCAGATGTCGGCGGCGGTTTCGGCGGCAAAGGCTCGCTCTATCCGGAGGAGATTTTCGTTTGCGCTGCGGCGCGCCGCCTGTCGCGCGCGGTCAAATGGACCGCGACCGCATGGAAGACCTACTCGCCAACAGCCAGGGCTTTGACGAGATCGTCGATGCGGAAATCGCGCTCGACGGCGAAGGCCGCATCTTAGCGCTACGTGCCGACGTTATCGGCGACGTCGGCGCCTATTCGATCTATCCGTGGACCGCGGCGCTCGAACCGATCCAGGTCGTCAGCTTTCTTCCCGGCCCCTATCGCATCGCCAATTACCGCGGCCGCGTGCGCGGCGTGGCGACATCGAAAGCGCCGACTCGGGCCCTTATCGCGGCGTCGGCCGGCCGATCTCGACCTTCGTCATGGAACGACTGATCGACATGGCCGCAGCGAAGCTTGGCGTCGACGCGCGCGACATGAGGCTGCGTAATCTCATCAGCGCCGACGAGCTTCCCTACAAGGTCGCGTCCGGCATCGTCTGGGACAAATCCGGCTTTCAGGAATGCCTCAACGCCGCCTGCGATGCGATCCGTTACGACGATCTGCGCGCCGACGCAGAAGCGCGCGCGGGCCGCCGGCCGCCTCAGTCGGCATCGGCATCGCGTCTTATGCGGAATTGACCGGCATCGGCTCGCGCATTTCAGTCGCGCCGGGCATGCCGATCAATACCGGCACCGAGACGGCAATCGTCCGCATCGATTCGACAGGCGCGGTGACCGCCGCCTTCGGCATCGCCTCGCACGGCCAAGGGCTTGAAACGACACTGGCGCAGATCGTTGCCGAACATCTCGGCGTCCGCTTCGAGGATATCCGCATCGTGCATGGCGACAGCGCCGCCGTCGCCGGCGGCACCGGCACCTATGCCAGCCGCAGCATGGTGCTTGCGGGCGGCGCGGCGACGCTCGCCGCGCAAGCCGTGCGCGAGAAAGTGCTCAACGCCGCCTCGCACCTGCTCGAAGCCGCTGCTGCCGATCTTGTCGCCGAAGAGGGCAAAATCTCCGTCGCCGGCACCGACCGCGTCGATCACGTTCCGCGACGTGGCGCGCGCCGTCTATTCGGAGATCGGGCGATTGCCGCCGGAGGCGCGCGACGAGCTCGCCGCGACCAAGACCTACGATCCGGTGTTCGGCACCACGACTTGCGGCGACGCATATCGCCGCGGTCGAGATCGATCCGGAAACCTACGAGATCCGCATCGAGCTTATTACGCGGTGGCCGAGGATTGCGGCAAGACTCGTCAATCCGCTGATCGTCGACGGCCAAGTCCACGGCGGCGTCGCGCAAGGCATCGGCGCCGCGCTTTACGAGGAAGTCGTCTACGACGAGCAGGGCCAGATCAGACCGCAAGCCTGGTCGATTATCTGGTGCCGTCGGCCTGCGAGATCCCGACGATGCAAGCTGGTTCATCTTGAAAGCTATTCGCCGACGACGCTCGGCGGTTTCCGCGGCATGGGCGAAGGCGGCACCATCGGCGCACCGGCGGCGATCGCCAACGCCGTCGCCGATGCGCTGTCGCCGCTTGGCATCGAGATCAACGAGCTGCCGATCACGCCGGAGCGCCTGTTCCGCCTGATCGAGGCGGCGCGCGGCGAAAGCCAAGACTTGAACGAGATTTAACCAGGGAAGAGGACCATGGATTTGGGACTGAAAGGCAAGATCGCGCTTGGTGACCGGCGCCGCGAGCGGCGTCGGCCGCGAAATCGCGCTGAGCCTCGCAGCCGAAGGCGCCAAGCGTCGCCGTCAATTACCGCAGCTCCGGCGAGGAGGCCGAGGCCATCGCCGGCGAGATCACAGCGAAAGGCGGCAAGCGCCAAGGCCTATCAGGCCGACGTCGCCGATTTTGCCGCGGTGAAGGCGATGATCGACGCCATCGTCAAGGATTTCGGCGGCCTGAACATCCTGATCAACAATGCCGGCCTCGCCATACGCCAGCGCTTCATCGAAACGACGCCCGAGGATTGGCAGCGCCAGATCGACGCCTGGCTCTATGGCGCGATCCATTGCTGTCACGCCGCCGCGCCGCATCTCGAAGCCGCCAAGAACGGCCGCATCGTCAGCATCATCGGCGATTCCTCGCGCGTCGGCGAATCCGGACTTGCGATCGTCGCCGCCGCCCGCGCCGGCGTCATCGGCCTGATGAAATCGCTGGCGCGCGAATTCGGCCGCTCCGGCACCACCGCGAATACCGTGTCGCTCGGCCTGGTCGAGACCGCGCACGACAAGGACTGGGTCGACGCCAACCGCGAAAAGCTGGTCAAGCTCTATCCGCTGCGCCGGCTCGGCCTGCCCGGCGACGTCGCGCCGATGGTGACGTTGCTCGCCTCGCCGCATGGCGGCTGGATCACCGGCCAGGTGCTGAGCATCAGCGGCGGCTACAGCATGGTCTGATGGGGGATTGCCATGCTGCACACGGATCTGATTGCTCCCGTTCCCGAATTGTTGCGCCGGCATGCCGCCGCGCGCGGCGCCAAATGCGCCTTTCGCGACGCGCAGATCATCGGTGACCTATGCCGAACTGCTTCGACCGCACCGGCAAGCTTGCCGGCCATCTCGCCGACAACGGCATCGCGCCCGGCGACACGGTCGCGATCATGCTGCCGAACTCTGTGCCCTGGGTGGAAAGCTGCTTTGCCATCGCGCGCGCCGGCGCCATCAGCGTTCCGATCAGTTACGATGCGACCGAAGCCGAAATCCGCTACCGGCTCGCCGACGCCGATTGCAAGGCTTGTCATCACCAGCTGCCGAGCGCGGCGATCTGTTCGCGCGCCTGAAAACCTGCGTGCGCCGATCTCAAGACGATCATCGTGACCGATCGCGGGACCTGCAGCGCGCGGCGCTGCGCTATGCGGACCTGCTCATCGGCACCCAGCCGAAATCGCCGCCGCGCGATCCCGCGTCGCTACATGAGACCTCGTTCATTCTCTACACCTCCGGCACCACCGGCCGCGCCAAAGGCGTGCAGCTCACGGTGCACGGGATGTTGTGGGTCACGGCCGCCTGCTGGGCGCCGATCACCGGCTTGACCGACCGCGACACCGTGCTGTCGCCGCTGCCGCTGTTTCATTCCTACGCGCTCAATCTCTCGGTGTTGAGCATTCTTGCGACCGGCGCCAGCGAATACATCATGGAGAAATTTTCGCACGCAGCGAGGCGGTGCGGCTTCTGAAGACCGGGGAGTTCACCTACTTTCCCGGCGTGCCGACGATGTTTCATTACCTGTTGCAGGCGACGCGCGGCGAGCAGGACGTCGACATTTCCCAATCTGCGGCTGTGCGTGTCGGCCGGCGCCATCATGCCGGCGACGCTCAACCGCGAGTTCGAAGAGCCATCTCGGCGTGCCCGTTGCTCGACGGCTACGGCATCACCGAAACCTCGACCATGGTGACGATGAACTGGCCGACCGGCGCCGCGTCATGGGATCCTGCGGCATTCCGGTGCCGGGGCTCGCCGTGCGGATCGTCGATCTGAACGGCGAGGACGTCGCGGCGGGCAGGAGGGCGAACTGATCGTCCACGGCCCGAACGTCATGCCCGGCTATCACAACAAGCCGGAGGAAACCGCAACGCGCTGCGCAACGGCTGGTATCACACCGGCGATCTCGCCAAGTCGCGACGCCAACGGTTTTCTGACCATCACCGGACGGCTCAAGGAACTGATCATTCGCGGCGGCCAGAACATCGCGCCGGCCGAGATCGAGGAAGTCGTGAACACGTTCGAGGCGGTGCTCGACTGCGCGGTGGTCGGCGTACCGCATGAGCATCTCGGCGAAGTTCCGGCGCTTTTCGTCGTGCCGCGCCCGGGCAAGAGCATTCGCGAACGAGGCTTTGCTTGGCCCATTGCCGGACCATCTATCGGCGTACAAGGTGCCGCACAGCGTGCATCTGATCGCCGAGATTCCGCGCACCGGATCGGGCAAGATCATCCGTTACAAGCTGCGCGAATTGATCAAGGCGTGAACTCAGCAGGTGAGTGAACTCATCAGGTAAGATCTGGGCGGAGGCCGAGTGATGCCATCTATGACGCAAGCTGGAGCGCAAGACGTCGAGACATTGTGGGCCGATTTCGCAACTCCGATCCGCAC
>CAVXFY010000002.1:0-543011 GCA_963761185.1 uncultured Alphaproteobacteria bacterium | reverse complement strand
CGCCTGGCTGTTCAAGTCAAAGGAGGTGTTGACAGGCGAGTAATTCCACACCGGGGCGCCATTCGCCCGAATTTGGTAAAATAATCAGGTGCGTTTTCACACAGCCAGGGTCACAAGCGGACGTGGCCCAGACACGATGCGATGTCGGCTGTTAGCCCGAGAGCGGACATTCCTTCAGCGCGCTCGCGCTAACAGATTGCGCACCGTGCTGTCATGCCAAGCGCCGCCCCGCGCCGTGCGCACGCCCCGGTCATTCAATGCCTTGGCGATAGCCCGGGACGTGGTCGCACCCGCCGCCTGTATCTGGCGCACGATCGGCAGCACGTTCGCGGCGAAGGCTTCCGCTGCCGCCCGGTTCGCCGCTACGCCCTTGGCCTGCGCGTCGGGCAGGTTGGTGCGGTTTCCCAGCACGGCACCCTGCGCCTTCTTCTGCGCCAGCGCCGCCTTGGTCCGCTCGGCGATCAATGCCCGCTCCTTCTGCGCCAGAGCGGCGTATAGGTGCAGCATGAACGGGTCCGCGTCGGCGCCAAGCTCGGTCACGATGAACGGCACCCGCTTGTCCATCAGGCCGGAAATGAACGCCACGTCGCGAGACAGGCGGCACAGCTTGGCCACCACGACCGGGGCCTTGACCTTTCGGGCCTTTGCCAGCGCCTCGGCGAGCTTCGGCCGGCGGTCCAGGGCATCGGCTACCCTTGCCGGTCTCGACCTCTACGAACTCGGCAAGGACCTCACGCCCCTCGGCGGCGGCAAACCGGGCGATGGCCTCCGTTGGGCTTCGATCCCCAGACCGCTCTTGCCCTGCTTGCCTGTCGATACCCGGATGTAGCTTACGATCTGCCCCATCGTCCTCGCTCCGCTGTCCGAGCAAAGACTATACACTCGTATTGGATTTGCGCAAGATATTTATAGGGGAAAGCTGAGGAGGTGGTGCGCCACCGGCAGCAATCCTCAGAGTGCGGCCCGAGCCCTCGACCGGTTGGACCGTCGCCAGCGTCCGTGGTCGGATCACCGATCAGCCGTTCGGTCTGGCAGGGTCTGGGACAGCCATCACGACAAAAAACTGCTCAGCGTCGGCCTAATGAGACAGCGTACATGTTCGAGACGGCTATCGCCGCCCGCAAAGCCGCCGCAGCCGGATCGCCGCACGGACCTGCCACGCCCGAGGCCGTAGCGGATGCCAGTCGCAGCCGCCTTGAACCGGATGCACCCACCAGGCCTCCTATGACATTTGTGCTGGCGGCCCCTTTCCTGGCAACAGCAACGGCCGGAAGCCAGTGTATGATCCCGCTCGACCGAACAAGGCTGTCAGGAACACCTGTTCATTTGATACGGATTGCGCTCCTGGAAACAGATGCCTAAAAGGCTCGTCAATTTACGGTGTGTGCGCGAGAGAGCGCTGAATTAATGGCTTACATCCTCGTCCCTCTTGCGATCGTTCTTGGCTTTATTTGGTTGCTCGTAGCATTTCCCTCATTTCGAGTTGCGGTAGCCATCTTGGTGGCCCTGGGGATCGTAGCTTATTTCCTGCTGGCTGGCCCAAGAGAGCCTGAGGAACACAAGCAGGTCGAAATTAAAAAGCAGCAAGAAACAGTCGAATTGCACACCGACGTTCCCGCCGGCCGCCCAATGGAATTCGCGGAGCATGAGAATGGCGCGATGCGTATTGACGGATATAGTTCTTGGATTTCGGCTGAAGGTGAAATTACAGCAGACACGCCGACAGCCTTTGTGACGTTTTTGCAGGACGCACTTATCTTCCCGAGACAGGTAATCGTAATCAATTCGCCGGGTGGTTCTGTCGTGGCCTCCATGAGGCTTGGCAAGATCATCCGAGAACGACAGTTTCTAACCGCCGTCGCGCGGACCGTACGGAGTGATAAATCAATCATGGAGGGCCACGTTTCGATTTCGTCCATGGTGCCAGGGGAGTGTGCAAGTGCATGTGTGTTCGCGCTCGCGGGCGGCGTTGAGAGGTCCGTTGCCGACGGCTCGCGGGTAGGAGCTAACCAAATCTCGATCGACCCCAATCTCGCATTTTCTTATTTCACCGAAATGGGCGTTGACCCCATCATTGCGACGATGATAGCGAGCAAAACTCCCGGGGAGATAAAGTGGCTATCTGATAACGATTTGGCATCCACCAAAATCGTTTATGATCCGAAGGTGTTTGGCGATTGGGCAGTGGAGCCTTCCAAGGCGGGGCTAGTAGCATTTACAAAATCTGTGGATGGACGTCGACAGCTCACCCTTTTTTGTTCGGCGTCGCGAATGAAATTCCAGCTGACCGCGAGTGGCGGCGCATACGCAACAGACTTTGTTACATCAATTGGCGATCCAGATGAGATCGAAATTGCGGGGATTAGAATTGCTAAGCCAAATTTCAAGATTTCCAATGTAAAGGGCGGCATCGTTATCGCAGGCGATTGGATCGGGATCGAGGTAAAGCCTGAAAGCCGATCAATATTTAGCCTCTTTGGCCAAACGACGGGAACGGCGGCAGACCTGTTCAGTATGTACGGTTTCAACGAGCGCGGATTTGACCAAAGCTTGCGGCTAGCTCGCAAGAATTGTGTGTCCTAAGCTTCCTCGGCCTCCACCTCCGCGATAAGATGGCGGCAGCACATGGGGCGTTATGTCTGTGACCGACGCGCAACAATATTGGTGGCTTGCACCATTGATTTCCTTTTGCGCCTTTGTGGTCTCTCTCTTAGCCCTTGGGGCAATCGTATGGTTCAACTGGGGGCAGCACAGGGTTAGAGCAATAAAATTAAAGCGACCGTTCAATGCATTTTTGACATATGGACCGAGTGATCCCTACGAATATTGGGACCTGCATGTCCCGGCTCACTCAAAGGTGATGGTCCAAGTTCGGATTAGACCGCGGATGCAATACCGACAAACAGAAATTGTCTTTGGATTTAATGGTGATCCAGTAACGCGCCCAGTCCCGTTGCAGGTGCTAAATCGGTTCATCAAGAAGGGAATGAACCGTAAGCAAGACCCCGACACTACTCCAAACCACTATATCGACAACGATAATCACTATCACATTGTAACAACTGTGGACCGCTCGCCTCCAAATACGCAAGCACTTGAGTTTATCGTCCAAACAAAAAAGCCCGGCCACTATCCCGTCCTGCTGGAAGTTATAACTGACAGCGGGGAGGCAAAACCGAAAAATGACCTTGATATCACTGTGGTCGAGCGACTAGTTCCTGACGCTCACTTGGCGACCCAGGAGACCTCAGACGGTGATAACTAACATGCGGTCGTGGCTCGCGGCGGTCGCCGAGGCAGAGTTCGACATCCCGCCATGGATTAATAATGCGAAAGTCTTTCGCTTTCAGCCTTGCCCTCAGCAGCCTCGTCTCAGGTTGTGGCACATCTCAACAGGGAGGCGCGCCTCAAACGATGACCGCCGGGAACGCACTCGCCGACGTCCAACCGATGATCGACTGCGAACGCGCCGCCGCCGCGCGCTATGACGACGGTCGCTCTAAGATCGCCACAGTTGCGCAACAGGTGTTGGACGTATGCAGCGTCGAAATCCTCGCGTCGGAAAGGGCCTTCCATCTCTCACCTAACGATCCCGATGTTAAACTGGATGAGTTCAAGCAAGCAGTCGGGATAGTAGACGAGGTAAGGAAAAGCAGGGTCGGTGGAAAGTAGGCCCCTCTAATGGAAATGCCGGAAACAAATTCCCAAATTTGTGGGGCGGCATGTCTCGTCGGGCGGTGAACGTAGTGGGCCCGTCAGTAACAACATAGCTGACGATGGAGCGGGAACATCAGGTGACGCGACTTTGTCGGATTGACCGAACTTGGCGGGTCATGGAACTAACGGGGGACAGCAATGAGTTTAACTCGTGCTGAACGAAGATTGCAGGCGGAGGTCAAGGATATCGCTCTTCTCGCCAACTTAGACTTTTGGGCCGTCGAAGAACACTACAAGCGAGGGTACCGCGAGGCCGCGCTGCAATTGATGAGGGACAAGTTAGTTCGGGCCGAAGTGATCTACTCGTACACGTTGATTGACGAATATCTGACAGACGTGATCTGTGACTATTATTTTAAGCGACCCAAAAAATCGGTCAGTTACGCTCGCCTTTGGCGGACTAAACGCTTTAAAGTGTTTGTGCACTACCTAATGGATGAAACGTATCTGCTAAAAAAGCTTTCGATGGTTGAGGCTATCAAAAAAGTGCCGACCGATGTTTCGAAAAGCATCAAACGCATCAATGATCTGCGAAATGCGCTCGCGCACAGCCTGTTTCCCCATAATCGCCGACGGTACATGGCCGAAAAGAACGTGACCTATCAAGGGGTGGACGTTTTCAGCCGGGCGGGCGTAATAAAAGTTCAAAATGACTGCGACATTGTCTACAAATATTTTCACAAAAAGGTTTTTGGGTAATCTTCGAGCGATCCCGCGTGCCGCCTGGCACAGCGCGGCGCGCCAGCGTCGCGGTGCCGAACCAACGGCCTAGACTTCGTCATCGTCGTCTGGTTGAGGCCTCGGCCGAACAAATACGACTTTGATCATCTCAGTTTTCGGCCTGTCGGGATCCACGATGGGCTTTGGTTCGACCGAATTCAGTTTTGGATGAATGTAAGGCGCTGCTGCCATAGCCATCGCGTCGCGTCGCCTGTTATCGGCCTTGGGGTCGCGCATTACCGAAAGCATGTAATCGAGCGGCGTAATGCCCGTTGCTTTGGCGGCAGCGCGAGCTTCCTCGGTCGCGCGGTTGCGCGCTCCTTTGCGTCTTCCACCAGTTTTGCGGCCAAGTGCCATTTTCATCGAACCATCTAGTTTAGAGAGAGCGATGGAGCGATCTCTCCATAGAAGAACCCTTTCCTCCCTCCGGTATGGCCATGAGGCCTTTACCGAAAGCCCCTGACTAGAGGGAGGTCATCGACGATGACCCGAGTACTAGGTGCCCTTTTCTCCGACACGTTGTCCCCATGTCGTCTCCTGAGAACTTTTTTCGGCGTCCTCACGTCATGTACCGATCTGGGTTGTCATCCCATTGACGACACACAACGCCTCTCGACCGTTCCGGGGGTTGCCCGACACCGTATGGTCGCGGGTCCTATGGGTCACGGTGCCCGCTCTTTTGTTCGACATCGGGGTGTCCTCACGGATGCCCGTCAGCGTTGTCGCAAGCTGCCGGGTATGAGGGACCGGCGCCCAGGCGATCATTCATTGCGGCCATCAACGTGGCCCGCGACGGGATGAAGATCAGGAGAAGACCCATCGCGCGGATCGCGAGGGTCGACCAGGGAACGTGATGGCAGCGGGAACCTCCGAGCAAACCCGCCATCGCGGGCTCGAGGGCCGACCAACGCGAGAGAATGCGTTCGTCAGCGCGCGAGCGCCGTGCTGCTCTCCTTGTTCTTGTTCGGGATCGCGGGGCGGCGCTGAGTGTTAGGGCCTTCATCTTCAGAATTGGGCAGAGGCGATACTCTGGATCGTCGTTTCTGTCCCAATAACTGTCCCGCCCCGTGACCAGTGGGCCGCGTGACTGCGCGTAAAGATCTTGATCTGTTAGAAGAAGTTTTGGTCGGAGTGATAGGATTTGAACCTACGACCCCCTCGTCCCGAACGAGGTGCTCTACCAGGCTGAGCCACACTCCGCCAATACCGCGATAAGGGTATGAAGGCGGCTTATACAGTCGCCTCCCCAACCCCGCAAGGTGCCGGGTAACGCCTTGTTAGCGGGGCATGATCTTGGCCGAAAACCGCAAGCCACTTTTCGGGATCATGCCCTAGACGCTTGCGCGCCCTCGCTATTTAGGCACTCTGTCGGCGCCATGACAGCCCCTCTCATAACGCGCGTCTTGCAGGCGAATGCCGCCGCTACAGGCGATGCGGCGCGGATCCTCGCCGCCGGGGGCTCGTCGCCTTCCCGACCGAGACCGTCTATGGACTCGGCGCCGACGCCACAAATGGCGGTGCGGTAGCCCGGCTTTATGAAGCCAAGGGCCGGCCGGCCTTCAATCCGCTGATTGCGCATGTGACCGACATGGCAGCGGCGCGGACGCTCGCGCAGTTCGACGCCGACGCGGCGCGGCTTGCCGCGGCGTTTTGGCCGGGGCCGCTGACACTGGTGCTACCGAAGGCTGCCGGCTGCACGGTCAGCGAATTGGCGACCGCCGGCCTCAACAGCATTGCGGTGCGCGTGCCGCATCATGCGGTGGCGCAGGAGCTGCTCGCGGCGTTCGGCCGGCCGGTGGTGGCGCCGTCGGCGAACCGCTCCGGGCATGTGTCGCCGACTACAGCGGCGCATGTGCTGGCCGATCTCGGCGGCAGGATCGACCTCATTGTCGATGGCGGTTCGACGCCGGTCGGCGTCGAGTCCACCATTGTTGCCTGTCTCGGCGAACCGGCGCTGCTGCGGCCCGGCGGCGTGCCACGCGAAGACATCGAACGCGCACTCGGACGTCCGCTCGCCGAGCCGCCGCCCGGGCTTGCCGTGGAAGATGCACCGCTCGCGCCGGGCATGCTCGCCTCGCACTACGCGCCGCGCACGCGGTTGCGGCTCGACGCGCAAGGCATCGAACCGGGCGAAGCGCTGCTGGCCTTCGGTCCCGTCCTGGCAAAAGGCGTGGAAAAGGCGGCGAAGACATTGAACCTTTCGGCGCGCGGCGACCTCATAGAGGCGGCGGCCAATCTGTTCTCGCATTTGCGGGCGCTCGACGCGGCCAGCGCCAGAATGATCGCGGTGATGCCGCTGCCGCATGAGGGGCTCGGCGAAGCGATCAACGACCGCCTGCAACGCGCCGCCGCGCCGCGCTAAGGAATATGCCGAGGGGCGACATGAAGCCGCTTCATTTATTGTACGCGACTTCCTTCGCCGCGCTGGTCCTGTGCGGCGACTTCGTGCGCGCCGAAGTGCAAAAATTCCTCAATCCGTGTGGCGGCCAGCAGCTGTGCGCGTCCTACCAGCTCGTGCTCACCCCGCCCGACGGCTGGGTGCTCGACCAGGATGCGACCGCCAAGAACAAGGTCCAGATGCTCGTGCCGAAGGACAAGACCTTCGCCACCGCAGAGCCGCTCATCTACGTGCAAGTATTTTATCATGCCAATAAGCAGCAATCGCTCGATGATTTCGCGCGCGTCAGCAACGAGCGCTGGCTCGCCCTCAACCCGAACGCCAAGATCTCCGAATTGCCGGCGGTGCCGCGCGCAAACGGCAAGCAAGGTTTCCTGCGCTTTGCCTTCAACAATCCGAGCCGGAACCAGCAGTCCTACGAGGTCGGCGCGTTCGGGGTGGATAACGACGAAGACGGCAACGAATTCGTGCTCGACGTGGTGATGACCGGCAACAGCAAGCAGGCGCTCGACCGCGCCGACGCGGACTATGTCGCCTTCCTGAAGGCGAATTGATCGAGTATCTTAGCGGCGTCATCGCAATGGAAGCGCCCAATGCTCGATAAGCCGGACAATAGACCAGAACAGACCATAAGCGCCGAACTGCTCGCCCGCTTCGCCGCGATCGTCGGCGAGAAATTCGCCATCACCGATCCGCAGTCGCAGACGCCCTATCTTGTCGAAATGCGCGATCTGTTCCGCGGCCACACGCCGGTGGTGTTGCGGCCGGGATCGGTCGCCGAGGTTTCGGCGATCCTCAAGCTTGCCAACGAGACGGGCACACCGATCGTGCCGCAGGGCGGCAATACCGGCCTCGTCGGCGGCCAGATTCCGCACCACAATGAAATCGTGCTTTCGGTCAACCGGCTCGACCGCATCCGCGAGGTCGACCCGACATCGAACACGATCACGGTGGAATCCGGCGTCACCTTGCAGCGCACCCGCGAGGCGGCGGCCGAGGTCGACCGGCTCTATCCGCAATTGCTGCCGTCGGAAGGCACCTGCACCATCGGCGGCAATCTCTCCACCAATGCCGGCGGCACGGCGGCGCTGGCGCACGGCATTGCGCGTTCGCATGCGCTCGGGCTTGAAGTGGTGCTGGCCGACGGCCGCGTCCTCAACAATCTCAACAAGCTGAAAAAAGACAATACCGGTTACGATCTGAAAAACCTATTCATCGGCGCCGAAGGCACGCTTGGCGTCATCACCGCGGCCGTGCTGCGGTTGGTGCCGCGCCCGCGCGCGATCGAGACCGCTTTCGCAGGCGTTAAGTCACCGGAAGCAGCGCTTGAGCTTCTCGGCCTCGCGCACGAACGCGCCGGCAACGATGTCACGAGCTTCGAGATCATGACCCGGCGCGGCATCGAGCTCGTGCTCGAAAACGACTCCGGCAGCCGCGATCCGCTAGCCGCGCCGCACGACTGGTACGTCTTGATCGAGCTGTCTTCGCAGCAGAGCGAAGGCACGCGGCTCGTTCTTGAGGAAATTCTTGAACAAGGGCTGGAACACGGCCTCATCGCCGACGCGACCGTCGCCGACAGTCTTGAACAGGCCAAGGCTTTCTGGCGCATCCGCGAAATGTTCGGCGAGGTGCAGCGCCACGCCGGCGGCTCGATCAAGCACGACGTCTCGGTGCCGGTCGCGGCCGTGCCGGCCTTCATCGCGGAGGCCAATGCGGCAGTGACCAAGCTTATTCCCGGCGTCCGTCCACTGCCCTTCGGCCATCTCGGCGACGGCAACATCCATTATAATGTGACCCAGCCCGAGGGCGCCGACAAAGCCGAGTATCTCAAGCGCTGGAATGACGTGAACGCCGTGGTCTTTGCGGTGGTGAAGAAATTCGGCGGCTCGATCTCGGCCGAGCACGGCATCGGCGTGATGAAGCGCGACCTCTTGCCCTCGGTGAAGGACCCGGTCGCCCTCGACTTGATGCGCAGCATCAAGCACCTGCTCGATCCCAAAGGCATCCTCAATCCCGGCAAGGTGCTTTAGGTCCGCACCGCACGTACAACGGCCGGTGCAGAAGCCGGCCGCTGCGGGACGTCGAACGCCGCTAAGCGGCCTGTCGGCGGTTCGAAGCCTCGGCGGGCTTTAGCGCCGTGCCGGACTCCTGCGCCGCATCCAGCGTGAAGAAGGCGACGCGCTCGTCCATGGCCTTGACCTGGTGCTCAACCGTCTTGGCCGTCGCCGCGTTCTCCTCTACCAGCGCCGAGTTCTGCTGCGTCAGGTCGTCCATTTGCGTCAGCGCCTTGTTGATCTGCTCGATGCCGTCCGCCTGTTCGGCGCTTGCCTGGGCGATGTCGGCGACGATCGCGGCGACCGCTTTGATCGACTCGCCGATCTCGGTGAGGGCCGCGCCGGGTACTGCCGGCAATCTCAACGGACGCATTGGTCAATTCGCGCGCCGAGGATTTAATCTCGGCAATGGTCGCGCCGATCTGGGTGGCCGTCATATTGGCATTCTCTTTGAGCACCGCGAAGTTTCCGCTATATGTGCCGGTGATGCGCTGGGTCAGATCTCCCGCGGCGAGCGCGTTGAGCATCGTCATGAGGTCGCCGAGAGCGCGGGCGACATTCTCGCAGAGCAAGTTGAGCGCGGTGCCTACATTGAGCACCATCCCGGCCTTGCCTTCCAGGTCGACCCGTTTCGAAAAATCGCCGGCGATGGCTGCTTGCACGAGTCCGCCGACGGCCTGTTCGAATTCGTACGCGACCTTTTGCATGGCCGCTTCGCGTTCGGCGGCCGCGCGCTTCCGCCCGCTCCGCCTCCATGATTTTGACGCGCGCCAGATTGTCGCGGAACACCAGCACCGACTTCGCCATTTCGCCGATTTCGTCGCGACGATCGGCCCCCGGCACGTCGACGTCGACCTTACCGGACGAAATCTCGGACATGACCCGCGTTATCCTCGTGATCGGCTTGACGGCGCGGCCGTTGATGAAAATCACGCCGCATACCACGAACAACAACAAGCCGCCCACGACCGAGGAGGTCGCGATGAGCACCGTTTTGCCCCGCGCCTCGGCCTCTGATTCGATCGCTGTATTAAGATCGTTGGCGTCGGAAACAACTTCATCGATGACCGCCCGGTGGACGACATAGGCCTGCGACGCGCTTTTATATGCGCTATCGGCAGCCGCATGATCGCCTCGCTCCAGCGCGGGCAGCAATTGGCGTTCGACGCTATTCCAGAACAATTGCACCTGACCGTCCGACTTCTTCGTCAGTTTTTCGATCAAGGCGCTCGGCAGATCGGATTTTTGCCAGACCTCGCGGCGCTCGTCATAATCCTTGTGCAGTTGTTCGAGTTTGGCTTTGCTCTCCGCAAGCGGCTTGCTTTTGTCCAATGCGAGCGTTGCTTCGAGATAGGCCTCAATCACGTATTCGGGCGGTGGCAAAATGTCGGCGACGAGATCTTTTCCCTGGTTGATCTTATCGTAGAGGGCGCCGCCGATGCGGATCTGACTTGTCATCGCCGCAGCGAACAACGCCACCGCCAGAGTTGCGATCGCGACAATCAAGCCGAATGAATTGATTAGACTGCTGATTTTAAGCCGCATGATCGTCGTCCTTGTGCAAAGCCGCATCAATTTGACGAATTCATACGAGGTCTTACTTAATCGCGTTTCAAGCTTCGGTCATAGAAACCGAATTCTTGTGTCAGGGTAATCCTGACACATAAACACCATCTTCATTTTCGTCGGCGCACGGCGCAAACCAACTACGTAATAGTACTTAGACAAGCAGCGCTTGGTTGAGCGGCGTGTTTCCTTTTTGCCGCTTTCCGAGCTCGTGAATTTGCTTTCGTGACGGCGCAACGTCAAACGTCGGCGAGCCATCCTTGCGCGGCGGCGTAGCGAACGAGCTCGGCGCGCGTCTTGATATCAAGCTTCTCCGAGCCCCGCGCCCGATAGGTCTCGATCGACTTGACGCCGACATCGAGCCGGCGCGAAATTTCTTTATTGGTGAACCCAAGCGCTACGAGCTTAAGGACTTCCGCTTCGCGCTCGGTCAATTCCAAGCTCGCTATATCGGTATTGGCGCGGCCGACACGCCTTGGACTCGACTGAAAGACCCGGCCCGCGATCGCTGGGTCGACATAAAGGCCACCGACAAGAACAGCGCAAATGGCTTGAATGAGGTTCTCGGCGGCCGAGCGCTTGAGAATGTAACCCCGGATGCCGGCATCCAAGGCTTGCTTCAAATAGGCCCGGTCCTCATGCAGCGTGAGGACGAGAAGCTTCACCGACGGCATTTCGTCGGCCAAACGGCGGCCGAGAGAAATCCCGTTCAGCTCCGGCATCGAAATATCGATGACCGCCAGGTCCGGCTTCTGCTCCTTGATAAGTCGCAATGCCGCAAGGCCGCTCGTCGCCTCGCCGACAAGATCGAGGTCGTTCTGCGCTTTGATCAGACCGCGCAGACCGTCCAGCACAATCGGATGATCGTCGGCCAGAACGATGCGATATCTCGCGCTCACGCTACGGCCCTCGCGGATTTAACCGGGATGCGTGCGAAGATCGTGGTTCCGGATCCGATGGACGATTCGATCACAAGCTCGGCGCCGATCAGCGTGAGGCGTTCGCGCATACCGGCTATCCCAAGCCCGCTGCTGCGCGTGGCTCCGGACTCCGATAAACCCGCCGCATCGAACCCGCATCCATTATCTTCCACCGTTACCCGCAATTGCGCATTGACGCGCTTGATGACGACGCTCACGCTCGTCGCTCCCCGCGCATGCTTGACAATGTTGGTCAGCGCCTCCTGCACGACGCGGTAAATGACGGTGCAGACTTCATCCGATAGCCTATCCGCCTCGTCACAGTGAAAGTCGGTTGCGATGCCGGATTTTTCGCCCCATTCTGAAATGTAGGTCGCGAGCGCGCTTGACAGGCCGAGTTCGTCGATTGATGCCGGGCGCAGTTCCCAGGCGACATGATGGAGCGTCCGGCCCATCTGCTCGAGCAGCAAACGGAGCAAACGAAATCTGGTTCGCATCTGCTCATCAACCGCTCCTTCGATGTTCTTGATTTCAAGCATGACGGCCGTGAGAATTCTGGCCGGTCTGATCGTGCAATTCGTGGGCCAGGCGAAGGCGCTCTTGTTCCTGCGCCTGGATGAAGCGCCGCCGCAGATTGTCGCGCTCGCTTCGCGTTGCGTTCAGCTGCTTGGTGGCGAGCTTTCGCGCCGAGATGTCGACCACGGTAATCATAACCATGCTCTCGCTGCCGGACTTGATCGGATTGAGCCCGATCTCCACCGGAAACTCGCTGCCGTCTTTGCGCTGGCCGTAAAGGTCGCGCCCGGCTCCCATCGGCCGGGACTGCGGATCGCGCGCGAAAGTCTCTCTCAGACCCCGGTGCGCGCCGCGCAATCGCTCCGGTACGAGGATTTCAACGGGCTGTCCGATCAATTCGCCGTGCGCGTAGCCAAACTTTCTCTCCATTCTCGCGTTCAACAGCACGATACGGCCGCGATCGTCCACGACCATCACTCCGTTCGGCGCAGAATTGAACAGAATCTCGAATTCCTCGATGGTCGGCTGCCGATCGATCCCGAGCGTGCCGATCAATTGCGAAATGCGGCGCTCCAGGAAATGTACGAGTGCAATGGCAACGAACAGCAGAAGCGTGCCGCCAACGGCAAGTATCCATACCGCCTGGTACATCGGCAAATTGAGGACGCTATCACGCATACTGGTGGATACGGTCCAGCCCAGCAGGATGGAGCGGCGGCTAAAAGCGTGAAACGCCACGCCCTCCCGGCCGACTCCACTAACGACACTTGGCATCTGCACGGGGATCCAATCCGCCAAATGCGTCCCGGCATATTCGTCGTGCTTGACCGAGCGGGTAACAAAGATTCCGTTCCCATCGACGACATTAACGATCTGATTGGGACGAATGTTCAAGCTGCCGAGGATTTCATTGAACCTCTTCACCGGAATGCCGGCCGACAGATAAAATCGCAGATCACCATCTCGGAACACCGGAACGACGACCGCGACAAAAAATTCCCTCAGGAGAGCGCCATAGAATACGCCGGTGACGATCGGCTTGCCTGAACGTAATGTCTCTCTCTGAACCTCCGAAATCGGATTTCGTGCTTTGTCAGCCAGAGGCGTGCCCCAAGGCAGTTGCGAGTTCAAAAGCAGATCACCGCTTTGAGCATCGCGCAGAAGAAACGTCACATTTGCGAGATGCTCAACACGCGCCGCCTCACCGTAAAAGCCCCTCAAATCCTCCGACTGCAAGGACGGCGACCCGGCCAATGTCAACAGCACATTTTTAGTCGCAATAATTTCGCGTTCGATCGCCGCCGTCGCTTCTCGGGTCTGATCCTGCGTTGACTGCTCAAGATGGGCGCGCTCGGACCGCGCCAGACGGACCGCCAGTACGACGGCCAGGATCAGTGCCGGCGTCAAGATGGCGAGCACGATCGATATCGCATAGGCGCGAGCCGAACGCCGGCCAGGCAACGACAATGCAATTCGAGGAATCAGTCTCACCAAGATGATCGCGGTCCGCCGCTATCCGACACTTCGGTTGTGAAGTACATCCATCACCCGTTCACCGAGAGGAACAATTTGTTTGCTTACGCAGCCGGCGAATCAGGGCGTGAAGTCTCGCTGGAAACAAGCGGAAAAGCTATTCGGGGCTACCCTTATTGACGGGAAACTCCGACAATAGACCGGGATCTCTTGCCTTACACCGAAGCTCAGACATTGTCCCGGCGTAACCGAATGCCGGCTAGGCAATGGAGCTCTTGCAGGTGCAGACAGTCCCGATGCACTGCTCGGCGCGAGGAGCCGAATTTGCGTCGAGAACAGTGACGCGCGCCGCGCCTCCGGTGCCGCGAATTATCAGCGCGTCGGTGACGGCAACGCGCAGAGCGAAGTCGAGGCTCATATAAGGCCCGGTGATTCCAGCCTGGGTCTTGGCGACCCATCCGCCGTTATCGTGCGGCCGCACAGAGCACTCAAAACACTCCGCCATGTCTGCGCTCTCGTAAGCCTTTTTCAGACAGTACTATTTGGAAAACTGCTGACCGCTTCACCTTGCAACTCGACCTGGATCTTGGCGGAGAGAGCCAGCGCGACCTTGGCGTATCGCTCGATATCTTCCTTGCCGGCAAACTCCGACGACTTTGCGATCATCGCCAATTGCCGCTGCAAGCTGGTCAGTAACGACTCGGCCATCTTGAACAGCTTGTGATGGTCATCGAGCCACGATCTTGGCTGAAACGGAACGATGTTGCCTTCCACCGTGTCGGCCCTGTGACGCTTGCATACTTCCTTCTCGGAAAATCGCGAAGAATTTGTCATTCTAAAATCGTCCCAATATGTCCGTGAATCTTTTTTCGCGGCGACGGAAGACGCCACGGCCGATCCGAAGCCTCTATATTGAAATCTGAGCAAATTAATTCCGAGCCAATACCACGCGATGCTGAGCAACGATCCGTGTCAGGATAAACCTGACACGCCACCTTGAGCGTTCAAGGCTTGGCCGCATTACTCGAGATCTGCCGCTTTTCGTAAAAGACAGATCGCAAGCCTGCGTCGCACGAAAGGCTGAGCAAGAACCGCAGATCGCCCAACACCCAGCGCAACGACTTACTTCATCGCCACCGCGGGGCTGATGAAGGTCTTGTCGACAAATGTCGCGTAGTCGGGCTGCGCCGACAGATTGCCGAGCGCGATCTGCGTGTTCATCGCGATTTTCAGCGCGTCGGCGCTGATATCCACACTCTTGGGATAGACGCTGTCGGCGATCATCCGCTTGACCGCGGCTTCGACCACGGCCGGATCGAGGTTCGGGAATTCGGACTTGGCGACCTCGATCGTGCGCGCCTCGTTCCCGGTCATGAATTGCATGGCCATTTCCAATCCCTTGACCAGACGCTGCGCGCTGTCGGGATCGACGTTGGTGCGGGTGGCGATGGCAGAGAACGCATAGGGGCCGTAGAGCTTCGGAAATCCGAGCACCACCTTCATGCCCTTGGCGACCACCTGATCGAGGCCCGGCTCATACATGACCGCGACTTTCGCTTGCTTCGCCATGAACGGGCCGGGTTCGGTGCCGATCGGCACCTGGATCATATTGACGTCTTTGCTCGCATCCATGCCGTTTTCCTTCAAGAGCTTGATGAAGAGCGAGGTCGAAGTCGTCGGCATGGTTCCGGTGACGATGTTCTCGCCTTTGAGGTCCTTGACGCTCGTGAAGTTAAAATCGGGAGCCGCGGCGATCCAAACGGCGGCGCCGTTGACGACATTGGCGATGATATGGACCGGCGCGCCCTTGCTGGCAGCGATCGCCGCCCATTCCGGCCCGTGCAAGGAGAAATCAGCGCTCTTCGAGATCACCGCATTGAGCGCCACGGTCGGCGATCCCGCAGTCTGCTTCTCGAGGTCGAGGCCCTGCTGGGTAAAGAAACCCTGATCGATCGCGACATAGAGCGGCAGATAGAGCATCGATTGGAAGGCTTGCGAGATCACCGCCTTCTTGCCCTCGGCGAAGACGGGCGCGGAGGAAACGAAAGCCGCACAAATCAGGCCGGCGGCAATGGCACCGCGAAAGATACGCATCTCAAAATCTCCGTGTTAGGTGGCTGACAGTCACATCTGCGCTTTCAGACTTGAATCTGGTGAGAGCTGCTCGACGTTTTCCAAGGAATGAGCAGGTGCTCGATCAGATCGATGACGTAGTAGAGGGCAAAGCCCACCAGCATGAGCACGAACAGGCCGACCCACACCGTGTTGAGGTCGTAGTAGCTCGACGCCGTGTAGATCAGATGGCCGAGCCCGTGCTGCGACGAGATGAACTCGCCGACCACCGCGCCGACCAGGCCGAAGCCGATATTGATGCGGAAGGTGGCGATGATCGGCGGAATGGTCGACGGCACGACCGCCTTGTAGAAAATCTGATGCTTGGTCGCGCCCATGGAAATGAGCAGCGCCTGCAGGTCGGTATCGGCATCCTTGGCGGCCTGGTAGGCCGCGATCAGCGCGACAAGCGCGGTAAGCGACACCGCGAGCGCGACTTTCGACACCAGTCCGGTGCCGAACCACAGAATGATGATCGGCGCCAGCGCGATCTTCGGCACACTATTGATGGCGACGATGAACGGCTCGACGAGCCGCGCGACGAAGATCGAATACCACAGCGCCAGCCCCGCGACCGAGCCGAAGATCGTGCCGATGACGAAGCCCAGGATCGCTTCGAACAACGTGTAGCCGGTGTCGGAGAGCAATTCGCCGCTGCCCGCCATCCGGATAAACATCGAATAGATGCCCGACGGCGCCCCGAACAGAAAGTCGGAGATGAAGCCGATCCGCACGCCCAATTGCCACAGCAGCAAGAGCGCAGCGACGGCCGCCGCTTGCAGCACGGCGCGGCCGATCACGGTGTTGAACGGCGAACGTTTCCGCAGCGCGGCACTGTGCGGTTCGACGCCCGCGGGTTTTTCGGCGGTGATGACGCTCATGACGCAAGTGCTTCCGGTCGTGGCGCTTCGGTCTGGATGTCGAGTTCGCCGCACAAGGTTCGAAAATAGCCGGCGAAGCGCTGGTCACTCCGCGCGGCGATCGGCGAATGTTCGGCGATGTCGATGTCATGGACGGCCTTGACGCGCGCCGGCCGGCCGCTGAGCACGACGACGCGCTTGGACAGCGCGACCGCTTCGTCGATATCGTGCGTGACCAAGACGACCGTCTTGTGGAATTTCTCCACCGCCTGCTTCAGCACGCCCTCGAGATAGAGCCGGGTCTGATAGTCGAGTGCCGAGAACGGCTCGTCGAGGAGAAGAATACCGGGATCCATGATCAATGTACGGATCAGCGCGACGCGCTGGCGCATGCCACCGGACAATGTCTTCGGATAGGCATTCTCGAAGCCGGACAGGCCGAACGCATGGAGATGCTCGCGCGCGCGCTCGACGGCGGCGCGGTGGCTGATACCACGCATCTCGAGCCCGAGCAGCACGTTGCCAAGCACCGTGCGCCAGGGAAACAGCAAATCCTTCTGCATCATGTAGCCGACCCGTCCGCGCAGGCTCGGAATTTCCTCGCCGCGATAGACGATGTGGCCCTCATCCGGTTCGATCAGGCCGGCAATGATGTTGAAGATCGTGGTCTTGCCGCAGCCGCTCGGTCCGATAATGCTGACGAAGTCCTGCTCATGGATATCGAAGCTCAGCCCGTCGAGGACGCGCACCTCGGAGCCCTTGCTGGCGAAGGATTTGTGAATATTGCGGACGCAAAGTTGCACCGGAGCCGGAGCCATAGGAGGAACCCCTTGTTGGCCCCATTCCATGCAATACGCATGCCGGTTCGGCCTTCAGGAAAACGCGTCTGGCTTGAGGGTGTTAGCGAGGGCAGCGGGCGGCTGCAGCGCCAATCCCGGCGCTATGCGGCACGGCAAAAGGCATCCCTCGATCTGTCGCCGCGATGGATGTATTGAAGCGTTCGGGAGAAGCGTTCATTGACGTATGGGTGGAACCATGCTGACAAAAACACAAACGCCCGAGACGGCTGTGCAGATGTGGCTGGCACGGTTGCAGCAGGCGCTCGCCGCGGATGACCGGACAAGCCTCAAATCGCTGTTTCATGCCGACAGCTATTGGCGCGACGTGCTGGCGCTGACGTGGCGCATCACCACGATCGGCGGCGCCGACGCTATCGCCGGCGAACTCTCCGCGCGGGCCGGCGACGCAAAGCCCTGCGCATTCACGATCGATCAGGATCGCACCGCGCCGCGCTGGGTCATGCGCGCGGGCACGGACGCGATCGAAGCGATCTTCAAGTTCGAGACCCAGGCGGGCCGCGGCAGCGGCGTGCTGCGGCTGACGCCGGACGCCCGCGATGGCGGAAAGCTGAAAGGCTGGACGCTGCTCACGACGCTCGAAGAACTCAAAGGACACGAAGAGAAACGGTCGCAACCGGGAGGCAAAGCTTATTCGCGGGATTTTCGCGGGCCCAATTGGCTCGACGTCCGGAACGCTACCGCCGCCTATGCCGATCGCGATCCCGCCGTGCTCATTGTCGGCGGCGGGCAAGCCGGCCTTTCGGCCGCCGCGTGTCTCGGTCAATTAGGCGTCGACACACTGATCGTCGATCGTGAACCGCGCATCGGCGACAATTGGCGCAAGCGCTATCACGCGCTCGTGCTGCACAACCAGATGCACGTCAATCACCTGCCGTACATGCGCTTTCCGCCGAACTGGCCGGCCTACATTCCCAAGGACAAGATCGCCGGCTGGTTCGAGGCCTACGTGGAAAGCATGGAGCTCAACTACTGGCCGTCCACCACATTCGAACGCGGCGCTTACGACGAAAACAGCGGGCAATGGTCCGTCGTGCTGCGCAAAGCGGACGGCACGGTGCGGCAGATGCACCCGCGCCACATAGTCATGGCCACGGGCTTGAGCGGCGCGCCGAGCATTCGCGACATTCCGACCTTGAGCAAATTCGCCGGCCCGGTTCTGCATTCCAGCCAATACGATGAAGGCGACAAGTGGCAGGGCAAGACCGTTCTTGTGATCGGTTCGGGCAATAGCGGCCACGACATCGCGCAGGATCTGTACGCCAGCGGCGCCAAGGTCACGCTGGTGCAGCGCAGTTCGACCATGGTCGTCAATGTCGAGCCGAGCGCGCAACTGCCTTATGCGCTCTACGACGAGGGACCGCCGCTCGAAGATTGCGACCTGATCACAATGTCGGTGCCGCTGCCGCTCGCCAAGAAGAGCCACAAGCTTCTCACCGAGAAGGCAAAACAGATCGACCGGGAATTACTCGACGGCCTTGCGCGCCAGGGTTTCAAGCTCGATTTCGGCGAGGACGGAACGGGCTGGCAGTTCAAATATCTGACCCGTGGCGGCGGCTATTATTTCAACGTCGGCTGCTCCGATCTTATCGTCAAAGGCGAGATCGGTCTCGTGCAGTTCTCGGATATAGCCGGCTTTGCCGCGGAAGGCGCGCGCCTGCGCAGCGGCGAAACGATTGCCGCCGACCTTGTCGTTCTTGCGACCGGCTATAAGGATCAGAATTATCTGGTGCGCAAATTATTCGGCGACGGCGTCGCCGACCGCATCGGCCCGATCTGGGGATTCGGCGAAAACCAGGAACTGCGCAACATGTTTGCGCGCACCGCGCAGCCGGGCCTGTGGTTCATCGCCGGCAGTTTTGCGCAGTGCCGCATCTATTCGAAATATCTCGCCTTGCAGATCAAGGCCCGGGAGATCGGCTTATTGCCCTGAGATTTTAGGCCCTATCGCGATCGCCGCTTTGCCGCCTTCCTGTTTGCCGTTTTCCTCTTGGCCGTTTTCCTCTTGGCCGTATTCCTGCTCGCAGCTCGCTTGCTTTTCAGCCTTTTCGCCTTCCTGCTTGCCGACTTTTTGCGCCGGCGGCGCTCGCGGCACGGCTGGCAGAGACAGCGGCGGCGGCCCTTGAAGAAATAGGCGCGATAGTCCGTGCCATAGTCATAGGTGATTTCTTCCTCAGGCTCGATGCGCCGCATCGCCACGATCACGATGCCGCCATTGCGCGTTATCGGCTCGGCGTTCGGACGGCAGGAATGATTGATATAGCGCGCCAAATTCCAGCGCGGCGAACCGTCGATGGTCCATTTACTGTTGAGCGTGAACAGGTAGCGCGAGTCGCGCGCCTCGTAGCGCTCCGCTTCCTCATTGGTCAGAAGCGGCCCGCGATAGGCGGCGATGTGAGTTCGCCGCTTGATCGGCTTAACTGCGTACATCCCAAGGCCGGTCGTCGAACGGCCGATGCGAAATGAGCGTCTGGGCATCGGCGCGAATATGCAGCAAATTCGCGCGATGTCATCAGGGATTTGCGGTTACGCACCGGGGCGCAGAGGGGGCCGTTGGGCCAACGCGCCACGGATAGCCACCGTCTCATGCGTTCGGATCGCTGGCATTTGGATAGAACAGCTGTTGCCCGTTGATCTTGTAACCGGCAATGATCTTCTGCCCTTCCGGCGAGATCAGCCAATCGATGAATTGCTGGCCGAGCTCCTTTTTCACGCTCGGATATTTGGCCGGGTTCACCAGCATGACGCCGTATTGATTGAACAGGCGTTTGTCGCCTTCGACCAGGACGGCAAGGTGGCCGCGGTTCAAAAACGCAAGCCAGGTGCCGCGATCGGACAGCACATAAGCATTCGAGGCCGACGCCATGTTCAGCGCCGCGCCCATGCCCTGCCCGATTTCCTTGTACCAAGGGCCTCTGTCCTGTCCGTTGTCCTGCGCGATGTCGATGCCGGCGGCCTTCCATAGCGCGAGTTCGGCGATATTGGTGCCGGAGCGGTCACCGCGCGAGATGAAGGGCGCGGCCTTGGCCTTGATGGTCTGCAGCGCGGTCAACACGTCCTTGCCTTTGATCCCGGCCGGGTCGCTTTGCGGGCCGATCAGCACGAAGTCGTTGTACATCACCGGATAGCGTTTGACGCCGAAACCCTCGGCCAGGAATTTTTCCTCGGCCGATTTGGCGTGAACGAACACGACATCGGCGTCGCCGCGGCGCGCGGTGTCGAGCGCCTGGCCGGTGCCTTGCGCCAATACTTTGACGTCGATGCCGAGCTTCTGTTTGACGATCGGCAACAGGTAGCCGAACAGGCCGGAATCCTGCGTCGAGGTCGTCGATGCGACGACGATCGACCTGTCTTGCGCGAACGCCTGCGTGCAGGATAGTGGCATCGTCGCAGCTATGGCCGCGACCAAGCATATCTTCGGCAAGAAAGACCATCGGCTCATGAACAAACTCCTCGGCATGATACAGTCTCCAGGTCAAAGTCAGCGGCCCACCAAAGCGCGTCCGAAGAACAAACTCAAAGCGCTCACGGTCATCGACAGAATGATGAGGATGATGCCGAGCGCAAGGGCGAAGCTCAACGCGCCCTTGCTTGTTTCCAGCGCGATGGCCGTCGTCATCGTGCGCGTGTAGCCGCGGATATTGCCGCCGACGATGATGATCGCGCCGACCTCCGCAATGGCCCGGCCGAAGGCGGCCAGAAACGCGGTCAAGAGCCCTTCGCGTCCCATGCGCATGATCGGCGCTATAGCCCGCAAACGCGAAGCGCCGTCGATCAGGAGGCTGTCGCCATAGGCTGACCAGACATCCACCATCATCCGGTGCACGAGCGCAACGACGATCGGGGTGCCGAGAACGGCCTGGGCAATGATCATT
Organism: uncultured Alphaproteobacteria bacterium; assembly: GCA_963761185.1. Taxonomy (GTDB): domain Bacteria; phylum Pseudomonadota; class Alphaproteobacteria; order Rhizobiales; family Xanthobacteraceae; genus BOG-931. The sequence continues at coordinate 521,943 of CAVXFY010000002.1, read as the reverse complement.
GCGGTCGGCGTAAACAACAGGCCGAACGATCCCAACGGCCCGGAGCGGGACAAAAGCAGATAGACCGCGAGCCCGACCACCACAGGCGGCAGGCCGAGCAGCGCATTGGCGCCGACAATCAGCGCGCTCTTGCCGCGAAAGCGACAGACGGCCAGCGCCGTGCCGAGCGGCGCCCCGATCGCGAAGGCGCAAAAGCTGGCGCCAAGGCTGACGCCGAGCGACAGGACAACGATCGCGCGCAACTCGGCGTCGGCGGAGCCGATCAACCGCGCCGCCGTGCCCAGCGCTTCGCTGAAATCATTCATGCCGGAGTTCTAGCGGGCGCGGACGAATAGACAAAGCGTGTTGACGCCTCATAGCCGCTGGTGATCGGTCGATTGGAATAGCTGATTATTTCAGCAGGTATCGAAATAATTCTTGACGCCCGATCCATATTTCAGTACCTATTGAAATATGAAACGAGATCATGCTCTGGCCGCCTTGTCCGCGCTCGCGCAAGACAATCGGCTCGATATCTTTCGCCTCCTGGTGCAGGCGGGTCCGGAGGGGATGCCGGCCGGCCGCGTTGCGGAAGAGCTCGGTCTCGCCCCGAACACGCTCACCTTCCACTTCGATCGCTTGCGTGACGCAGGCCTTGTCACCGTGCGCCGCAATGGCCGTTCGATGATCTATGCGGCGCAGTTCGACACCATGAACGGCCTGCTCGGCTACCTGACCGAAAATTGCTGCCAAGGCGCGTCGGAATCTTGCGCGCCGGCGGCAACCTGCAAACCGGCACGCCCGAAACTACGAAGGGAGAAGACAGCTTGAGGCTCTATATATTTGAGCACTGCTCACTCTGCTTTCGCGTGCGGATGATTGCCGCGCTCAAGCGCCTGCATTGCAGGAAACCGTTGTTCTTGATGACGATTCCAACACGATGATCCGTCTCGTCGGCAAACGGGTTATCCCAATCCTTGTGAAGGATGGCGGCCAGCCCATGCTCGAAAGCATGGATATGGTCGAGTACGTTGAAGGCATCGGCGAGCCCGTCTTGACCGGACCGCAACGCAGCGAAGTCGCCACCTGGGCCGACAAAGTTGTCTCCAAGACCGCACCACTAACCATGCCGCGCTATCCGCTGCTCGGCTTGCCCGAGTTCGGCACGATCGCTGCGCTCGACCACTACAATCTGCGCAAGCGCAAAGCCTTCGGTGACTTCGTCGAGCTGCGGGCGAACACGCGTCGTCACGTCGACGCGCTTATGCCCGATCTTGAAGCGCTTGATCGGCTGATCGAAAGCCCGTTGGCGGTCAACGGCAAATTGTCACGCGACGATATTCGCCTACTCCCCCTGCTTCGCTCCGCTGCCATCGTCAAAGGGCTGCGATTGCCGCGGAAGGTCAGGGATTACTTTGAATCGATGATGGACCTCATCGGATACCAACCGTTGCCTGTAGTTTGAGGAGCACCTGCCATGAAGCGCATGCACGTTCACGTCTCAGTCGCTGATCTTCAACGTTCTATCGGCTTTTATTCGGCCTTGTTTGCTGCGGAACCCGCCGTGGTGAAACCGGACTATGCAAAATGGATGCTCGACGATCCGCGCGTGAACTTCGCAATTTCGACACGCGGCCGCGCGCCTGGCCTCGATCACCTTGGCATTCAAGTGGAAGACAAGACGGAATTGCACGAAGTCTATGCCCGGCTGGATAAGGCGGGCGGCAGCGTCATTGAGCAAGGCGAAACGGCCTGCTGCTACGCCAAGTCGGAAAAATCCTGGATTAATGATCCCGCCGGCATCGCCTGGGAGACGTTCCACACGACGGGCGAGAACACCACCTACGGAGACGGCAGCGGCGAGAATGATGCCCGCGTGGCCCACGCCAGGGCTTGCTGTGTGCCGTCCGCATCGGTTGCGCCGGTGACCGAGTTGGCGTGTTGCAAATAAAGCGCCGTGACAAACCAAGTTCTTAGATTTGTCCAGGGAGGTCGATATGATTGAAGTCGTCGAGACCAAAGTATTCAACGTGCTGTTTATCTGTACGGGAAATTCGGCGCGATCGATCATGGCGGAGGCTATTCTCAATCGTGCCGGGACTGGGCACTTTCGCGCCTTCTCGGCGGGCAGCCAGCCCAAGGGGCAGATACACCCCTACGCTCTCGAATTGCTGAAGCGATCACATTACGACGTCAGCGGGCTACGGTCGAAAAGCTGGCAGGAGTTCACCGGCCCAAATGCGCTTAAGCTCGATTTTGCCTTTACGCTTTGCGACACCGCTGCGGCCGAGACCTGTCCGGTATGGCCGGGGCAGCCAATGACGGCGCATTGGGGATTGCCGGATTCGGCTGCCGCGACGGGCACCGAAGCGGAGATCCGGCTCGCCTTCGCCGACACCATGCGGATGCTTACCAATCGCATCAATATTTTCGTCAGTCTGCCGATCAAGTCGCTCGATCAATTATCATTGCAAAAGCAGCTGGACGCCATCGGCAAGACGACGACGACACCTATTCTGCAAAGGGTGGCTGAGTGAGTGAGGCGCCTGCTTCTGTTTCAGTGCATCTTGTCTCGGAAGCACTCGGAACAGCGTTTCTGCTCGCCGCCGTGGTCGGTTCGGGCATCATGGCGCAAAGGCTCGCCGGCGGTAACGGCGCGCTGGCTTTGTTGTGCAACACCATTCCGACCGGCGCGATCCTGGTCGTTCTGATCTTGATATTCGGACCGCTGTCGGGCGCGCATTTCAACCCGGCCGTCAGTCTCGCATTCGCGTTGCGCCGCGAGTTGCCGTGGTCGACGGCGGTGTTTTACATCGCCGCGCAGATTTTGGGCGCCGTAGCGGGCGTGTGGGCGGCGCACCTGATGTTCGAACTGCCGCTGTGGCAATTGTCCGCGACTGTGCGAACGGGCCCGGGCCAATGGTTCGCCGAAGGCGTCGCCACTTTCGGGTTGTTACTCACCATCCTCGGCTGCGTGGCGCGCGCACCCGCGGCGGTGCCCTATGCCGTCGGGCTTTACATCACCTCGGCCTACTGGTTCACGGCGTCCACGTCATTCGCCAACCCGGCGGTGACCATTGCGCGCTCATTGTCGGACACTTTTGCCGGCATTGAGCCGAGCGGAGTCGCAGCCTTCATCGCGGCGCAGCTCCTCGGGATGCTTGCGGCGGTCTTTCTTGGCCGCTGGCTCTGGCAAAGCTGAATGCTTGCACCGTGTTAATCGCGTTTGATGCAAATCAATGCATCAACGGCGTGAACCTGCAGATTCATCATGATGCTGATAGGCACGGCGTCGCGGTGAAAGAGCCTGGTCATAACAGCGTCGCACTTGGTTGCACTTATCATGGCCCTGAGATCGAGGATATGTCGGCAGGAGATTTGGTCGCAACCGGCGTCGCGGGTTGTATGCTGTTCTCGATGGGCGTGCAGGCTAGACACGATAAATTAGACATCAAGGGCACCGTCGTGGATGTGGCATTCACGATGACGGACAAGCCCTTCCCACACATGAACAGTATCACGTTGGTCTTCAAAATGCCGCGTGACTACACCCCAATTGAACGTGAAGCGCTGGAAAAGGCGGCCGGACGGTGCCCGATCAAAGCAAGCTTCCACCCCGAGACCCGCATCACGGCCGAGTACAACTATGTGAGTGAAATGGCCGCCGCAAATCAGTGAGGTTTCCCATGTGGCAGAAATTCTCGGCATCTCTCATTTTGTGCTTCTTCGCGGTTACCAATCCACTGTCCGCGTTTGCCCAACAGACACAGCCGTCGTCCGTTCCGCAGCCGCCCCTGATTATTATCGGTATGGCCCTTGGGACCATATGTGGGGCGGTGGTTACGGTTGGCACTTCTGGTGGATGTTTCCAATGATGATGCTGTTCATGGTGATCGCCTTCGCCGTCATCTTTTTTCTCGCACGTGGTTTTTGCGGACATGGGTTCCGCCACTGGGGACCGCCATCGCATATGATGGACCGGTCGTGGGGCGATTCGGGCTATTCGACGATCCAAATCTTGAACGAACGGTTCGCGCGAGGCGAAATTCAGAAGGATGAGTACACCGAAAAGAAAGCCGCCATTCTATCGAGCGGACGGTAGCGAGGTTTTTGGTAGAACGGATGCGGCGGACTTTCCCGGACGCGAATTCCTCTCAAGGATTTCTCCGCATTGCAAAGCACGTATCAGCCGGAACTTTGGCAGCAAGCCTACATAGTGCTTGGTGGCGCCACCGCGGCGCTGGTTGGCCTTATCATGGTCGCGGCATCGGTGCGTGCCGACCAGATCATGGGGACGCCGCATTGGCGGTTGCGCGCTCAAAATTCGACCCTCGCCATGATCAGCATCACGGTCGCGTCCATACTTGTTCTCTTGCCGCAAGATCGGTTTGCGCTTGGCGCTGAACTGATTGTCCTCAATCTCGTCTGCGCAGCCTTGCTTCCAGGAAGGCTCGCGCTCTACCAGCTGCTTAACCGGGTCGGGGTAGCCCTTTACGCGCCGGTGCTGGCGGTATTCCTCTATTTCCTTGCGGCAGCAGGAGGAACAAGTTTGATCGTTGGTTCGGGGGGCGGCATGTATCTCGTCACGGCGGCCTACGTGGTGTTTATGTTTCTAGCCATCTCCAATGCATACGTGCTGATGCTGCCGCAGCGTGAGCCACCGAGAGTGTAGGATCACTTTCGCGAAAATTTGACCACGCCCTAGCGGGCCACCGTCGCCTGGTAGCCACGCAGCACGTCGTATTTGGCAATCTGGTCTGGTGTCAGCACCGCTCTCGTCGCGATATGGGCAGTCAGGTGTACGGCGCGCAATCTTCCCTGTAGCTCGCCGATCGCGACTGTCTCGGCGGAAACTTGATCGGTCGTAATGGTATATCCAGAGAAGCTGCTCTCAAGCGCGCGCTCCCGGTCAACCCATTCCTTGCCGAGCGCTTTTGCATCGCGGCTCATCCGATCAAAAATGGCTTGAACTTTCTCAGCCTGATCTGCGGTCAGTTCGAGTTGCTCTTTGAACCGCAAGACGTGCAACGGACCTGGATAGTGATTAAGTTCTGCGGGACGGGCAAAGCCCACTCCGCGCCCTGCCACGATCTCCTGGTCCGACAGCGATTTGATCGTGCGCTTTTCTTGACCGATATAGGGCGAGCTTTGTGTAGACCCCGGAGCGGCCACGCCCGCGGCCGCTGCGTGCCCCGCCGGCTGCGACGATTGTGCGTAGCAAGAATCTGCTGGCGGACAACGCGAGCAGAGTGGGAACCGCCGCAAGGCCACCTTTGTGTAACAGCGTCATGACAACTCTCCAATGTCCAAGATCATTCACGCGCCCAGCACTTTACGTCGTTGTTCATATTCCTCGGCGCCGATCTCACCGCGTGCGAAGCGCTCCTTCAATATTTCTAGCGCGCCCTGCGGTTTATGCTTTCCTCCATACCACTTGTGAACAGCAAACATGACAGCCATCACCGCCACCATGATGGTGCCGGCGACGAGATGCGGGGAAATACCCTCGACAAGAGCGTTCCACATAACCTCCTCCATTTTGGATATAAATAGCTCAGCCTGCGCGGGACTGTTTTGATCTAACTCAAGACCACACGCCATGCGTCCAGCATTCTGGGTGGCACCAAAGCGAACAGATGACCCTAAAGAGCTGGATGTTGAAATCGGTTATCGCGGGTTCATGCGGCACAGTCGTGCATTTTTTGTTCATGTTCTTCAAATCGCGAACCGGCCTGCTGCCGTCGTTTCAGCCGTACCAAAGCTTTCGCAGCGAACTTAGTCATTGGGTCGGCGCCAGCGTTCCCGCGATTGTGCCGTGGGCGCTTTCATTCCTGAACGGCATGACCATTCTCGGATTTTTGTTCGGTCGCATTAATCAACTTCTGCCAGGACGAAACGGCGCATCCAAAGGACTGGCGTTCGGCCTCATCGGATGGACGTTCATGGGGCTCATTTTCTTTCCGTTGATCGGTCTCGGCCCGTTTGCCATTTCGGTCGGGCTCGGCGTTGGGCCGGCCCTGTTGTCACTTGCCATGGTGCTGACGTACAGCGTGGTGCTAGGCACAGTATGTGGCGCTCAACACATGGATTCGTTGACTTTCCGAGGGCGGCAATGCCCGATTCGGGCGGACGCACATGCGCCACCACATTGGCTACAATCGCTTTGGGCTCTTACATGGACGTGAGAAGGCGGCCGGAGTTAGGCCCCGGCGCGACCTGATAGGCGAACCATGATGTGCTTTTGACAGCGGTCGCGGTGCGCGCCTATTTTGCCGCGACCGCCTCGGAATAACGGGCATAGAAAAGCGCGACGCGCTCCCGCCACATGTCGACGAATGCACCCGACGTCAGATTATCGACCGATTTCCAGATTTGCTTGATCGCAGGAAGCGTGTTCTGCCAAACCGCGCGCTTGCACCACTTTTCGCCTTTCACGCGACCCTCATCGGTGGCGCACATCGACTTCCAAGCGATCCGTTCCGGATGGCTGACGTGCTCGGCAGCGCCTTGCGTTCCCTGCTGGTGGATCAGGTAGAGATCGCTCAATGTCGGCTTCTTGTGCGTGGTCAGTTCGAACAGAATCGCCGCGGTCGTGAATTTGTAGGCGGCGGCGACGGCATTGTCGCGCGAATCGGTGATATCGCCCGATCCGAATTTGTCGAACTCGTAATTGCTGAGTTGGAAGAGACCGATATACGATCCGGTACGCTGCTTGGGATCGAAACCGGATTCGATCTTGGCGACCGCCTTCATGAAGCCGACGTCCAAGCCCAAGACATCGGCCGCGAGCCTGACCTCGTCGATGGGCGTTCCCGGCGGAATGTCCTTCAGCGCGTCTAAAACGGTATCGGCCGGCTTGGTGTCGGGCGGCACTTCTGAATAGGCGTAATAGGCCAGATACGAGAGATCCGGCTTCACCGGCATCGAATCCGGGTAATTGTCCTCGACCGGGATGTCATCCGCCTGCAGCATTGCTTGGTCTTTTTCTGGAATATTTGCGGCCGTTGTTTGTTGAGGCAGGAGCAACGGAGACGCGGGCAATTGCGGCAAGAGCGCGGGCTCACGCTCCGAAAACGGATACGCGATTGTCACGACCGCGATGACGACGCATGCAAACTGAAAAGTCTTCATGCCCTCCCGCCCCCCAACGGTTCCCGACCCGTTATGCGGCTAGAGCGGAAATGCGACCACGCGCGCTGCGCCGTTACAAGAAGCTTCGCCTTCGGCGCGCCAGTTGCAGTCAAGATTGGGGGCGCTTGTTGCCGCCGAGCAACAAGAACTGTGGACACTATCCCGCAATGAGACAAAAGAAAGGCAATGGAACTTTTCTTGAGTGTGCTCTCAGATCGAGATCTGCCGACCGATCTCGACGACCTGTTCGCTCGGCAGGCGGAAATAGTCGGTGACGTGCGAGGCGTTGCGCAGCATGGTGGCGAACAGCGCCTCCTGCCACTGCGGCAGCGCTGGGCCGTGCTCCTTGTGCAGGATGATCTCGTGGCCGACGTAATAGGTGACATCGTCGAGCCCGATCTCGCAGCCTTTTTGCGCGGCTTGATGCATGAGGCGCGGAATATCCGGCCGCTGCATGAAGCCGAAATGCGTCGTCACGCGCCAGAAATTCTCGCCTTCCTTGGCAATCGTCATTAATTCGGGCCAGCTCACCCGCGGCCGCGATTCGGTCAAGACGCGCAGCACCATGACATGCTCGTGCAGCGCGCGGTTCTGCTTGATATGCCACAACATCACCGGCGGCACGCCGTTCGAGGTGCGCGTCAGGAAGACGGCGGTGCCCGGCACGCGCGGAACGTTGCGCGCCTTGAGATCGTCGAGAAACTTCGCGACCGGCACCGGCGTCTGTTCCAGGCTGTTGGCGACCGCGACCGAGCCGCGATGCCAGACCAGCATGGCGCCGTAGACCAGAGCGGCGAGCAAGAGCGGCACGTAGCCGCCCTCGGCGATCTTTAGCGAATTGGCGGCGAAGAACCCGGCGTCGATAAATATGAACACGGCGGCGAGCGCGGCGCTGGCCCAAAGCCGCCATTGCAAAATCTCGCGCATGGCGATGAACAACAGGAACGACGTCATCAGCATGGTCAGTGAGACGGCGATGCCGTAGGCGGCGGCGAGATTGTCGGACTTGCGGAACAACAGCGTCAGCGCGATGGTGACGATCATGAGCAGCCAGTTGACGACGCCGACATAGATCTGGCCGTAGCCTTTTTCCGAGGTTTGTTTGATATGCAGCCGCGGCAGCCAGCCGAGCTGGATCGCCTGCCGCGTCATCGAGAACGCACCGGTAACGATGGATTGGCTGGCGATGATCGTCGCCACCGTCGCAAGCCCAACGAGCGGCATGAGCAGCGGCTCCGGGCACAGCCGGTAAAAGATATTGTCGGCGATCGAGGCGCCCTTAAGCGCGATCGCGCACTGGCCGGCATAATTGAGCAGCAGGCAAGGAAACACGATCCACGACCACGCGGCGCGGATCGGCTGTTTGCCGAAATGCCCCATATCGGCATAGAGCGCCTCGGCGCCGGTGACGCAGAGAAAGATGCCGCCGAGCACCAGGAAGCCGCCATAGCCATTACTGGCAAGGAGCCGCACGCCGTAGAGCGGATTGAGCGCGAGCAGCACCGACGGCTCCTTGGCGATGCCCCATAGGCCGAGCACGCCGATAGTGAGGAACCAGACTGCCATGATCGGCCCGAAGGCCGAGCCGATGCGCGCGGTGCCGAGCGGCTGCACCGCAAACAGCCCCGCAAGGACGACGATCGCGCACGGCAGTACATATTGCTCGAAACTCGGCGCCGCGATGTTGAGGCCTTCGAGCGCCGACAGCACGGAAATCGCCGGCGTGATCGCGCCGTCGCCATAGATCAGCGCCGCGCCGAGCAGTCCCGCGATGACGATCAGCGGACGGCGATGCCGCTGCACGCCGAGCAGCGACATCAAAGCTAGGATGCCGCCCTCACCGTCATTGTCGATGCTCATCGCGACCGCGACGTATTTCACCGTCGTGATCATGAACAGCGTCCAGATCAAAAGCGACAGGATACCGAGGATGCGATCCGGCGTCGGGTCGCCATGCAGGAAATCGAACGCCGTCTTGAGCGTATAGAGCGGGCTCGTACCTATATCGCCGAACACGATGCCGAGCGCCGCGAGCCCGCTCAGCGCCAGGCCGGTGCGGGCGACGTGGGGAACGACCGGTTCGTGAATTTCGTCAGTGGCCGAGGTCATTTGGGATCATGATCGATTGCGAGCCTATCAACTTTGCCGATCCGGCTCCCCTCACCGGCGATCCCCTTGGGCGAAAATGGATTGTTTCCCGTGACGGCGTCATGACACGGTTGTTCCACCGATCTTATGTGAGTTGCCGCATACGGGCTAGTGCATCCCGGGGAAGCGGCCATTCGCATCATGTCGCAAACAAGCGGGTCGGTGTCTCGACCAGAATGCGGCGCCGCGTTTCCGCGTCCGGCGTCCAGTCGTGGAACAGATCGAGCAAATGACCGTCGTCCGGCATCACGGCTGCGGGGATCGAGGGATGCGGCCAATCGGTGCCCCAGAGCATGCGCTCAGGATTGGCGCGAACGAGCGCCTCGTGCAACAGCCTCGCGTCGGCATAATCCGGATATTGCTCTGAGCAGCGATACACCGCCGAGAGCTTCACATAGGCTTGTCCGTCGCCGACGAGCCTTAATAGCGCCTGGAAGTTCGGATCGGCCACACTGGCAAGCGCCGGAACCATGCCGAGATGATCGATGATGACATTCATATCGCGCGAAATATCGCGCAGCGCTGCGGCCTGTGGCGCCAGCATGCGATAGTCGCAGAAAAATTGTGCGACCCAGCCAAGATCAGCCATGGTCCTGCGAAACACCTCGAAGACGTCGAGGCCGACGCCGCGCACGTAATTCGGCTGTTGCGGGAACAGATGAAAGCGCAAGCCCCGCATGCCGAGCCGGTGCCAGTCGCGCAGCGTCTCCGGCTTGATGCGGGTGTCGGTGATGGCGACACCGCGCAGGCGTTGGGGAAACCGTTCAAGCGCGTCGAGAACGACGCGGTTGTCGTAGCCGTGCGCATTGCCCTGCACGATAAGTCCGTTGTCGAAGCCGAGATGGTCGAGAAGCGCGATCAGTTTCTCGACCGGCGCGTCCGGCGGCGTGTAGCCGCGCCCGGGCGTGTAGGGAAATTTGTCCGCCGGCCCGAAAATGTGGAAATGCGAATCCCAAGCGCCGGGCGGCGGCGGAGTGCGCGGACGTTTTGGCCGCGCCACCGGCCCGGCGATGCGCGGCGGTTCGATATCCATCAGCCGAGCTTGATATTCGCTTCTTTGACGACGCCGCTCCACAGCTTCATCTGATTCTCGATGTAGACACGGAATTCGTCCGGCGTGTTCGGGTGCGATTCGACGTTGAGTTCGGCGAAGCGCGCGGTCACCTGCGGCGAAACGAGCGCCTTGTTGGCGGCGGCATTGAGTTTCTGAACGATGGCCGCCGGCGTGCCGTGCGGAACGAAGACCCCGTTCCAGTCATAGCCTTCAAATCCCGGCAGGGTGTCGGAGAACGCCGGAAGATCCGGCAGGCTCGCGAGCCTGCCTTTGCCGGTATGCGCGATCGCCTTGACCTTGCCGCCCTTGATCAAACCGACCGCGGACGAGCCGTTGGCGAAGAAGAATTGCACCTGGCCCGCCATGACGTCGGTCAGCGCCAGCCCACCGCCGCGATACGGCACATGATTGATCTTGATGCCGGCTCTTTCCTTGAACAGTTCCAGCAAAAGGTGCTGCAGCGTGCCGTTGCCGGAGGATGCCATGTTGATGCCGTCCGGCGCGGCTTTGGCATAGGCAATGACGTCGGCCACACTCGTCACCGGCAGCGACGGCGTGACGACGAGAATATTCGCCACCTCGCCGACCAGGACCACCGGGTCGAAATCCTTGCGGTAGTCGAACGGCAAACTCGGATAGAGCGAGGCATTTACCGAGAACGCCGTGGCGTCGTGCAAGATCGTGTAACCGTCGGGCGCGGATTTGGCGACGACCTCCTCGCCGATCGTGCCACCGGCACCGCCGCGGTTCTCGATGGCAAACGATTGGCCGAGATCCTCGCCCAGCTTGGCGTAGAGGATGCGCGCGGTGGTGTCGGCGCCACCGGCCGGCGGATAGGGCACGATGACGCGCACCGGCCGATCCGGCCATGGCGTCTGCGCATTCCCGCGGCCCGCCAATGGCGCGGCCGCCATCGCCGCCAGCAACGCGCGCCGTGTCAGATTGGTGTTGATCTTGGCCCTGGCCATTCGCGCTCACTCCCTCGCCGGCTTTTGCCGCAATTTAGCACCGGCAAAGCCGAGGCGAAACGGCATCGGAAGAGCGTGCGACAATGCGCTAGATCGAAAGCGACAAGACCTCGTTGAGTCCACGCCGGCCGACCGCGGTTACGGCGAGCGCGCGGGTGTCGCGAATGCGTTCGATCCATTTCAGATCGAAGCAGCGCTGCGCGAAAGCAGCACCGACCGCGCCGCCGATATGCGCGCGGCGTTCGGTCCAATCAAGGCACGGCCGGCAAAACACCCGGCGTTTCGCGCGCGCCCCCGAAAGATCGACACCGAGCTTTGACAGGAATTCCATGCCGGACGCCGTGACCTCACCGGCTTCGTCGCCCAGCACGACGAATTCGCGTGCAATCATCGCGTCGGCGATGCCGACACCAAGCACGCCGGCGAAGTGATCGTAGCAGGTGCGCGCATGGCGCATCTCGTCGTCGAGCCGCGACTTCGGCTGGAACCGCGGCGCCGAATCGACGGCGACATTCATGATGCTCTCCAGCATCCGCGCGACCTGCGGTCCGGCGAGGCGATAATAGCGGTGACGACCCTGCTTCATGGGCACGACAAGGCGCGCGCCCGACAGTTTGCCGAGATGGCCGCTCGTGGTTTGCGGCGAGACGCCGGCCGCGTAAGACAGTTCGGTCGCGGTGAGCGCACGGCCGCCGAGCAAGGCGCACAGCATATTGGCGCGGGCCGGATCTCCAACCAGGGCCGCAACTTCGGCGATTTGTGGCGCATTCGACATAATGGAATTATGTGCCGGGCGGGGGCTCTTTGCCACCATCGATGTTTCGTTCACGGCCGAAGTGTTTTCGGGTGGCGAGCAGCGCCGCGGCCATCAATCTCGAAGAAAATGGAGGCGGCCGTGAACTTCAAGGACCGGGCACTGGTGAAAAAATCTCCAAACCTGAATAATCAAGGGCTGTTCTACGGCTGGCTGGTCGTGGCTGGCGGCTTCGGCGTCACCTTCGTCGGCTTCGGTTGCGTCTATTCGTTCAGCGCCTTCATCGATTCCCTGCAGCAGGATTTCGGCGCATCCCGCGGCTCGGTGTCGCTCGTATTCTCGCTCGCGGGCTTTCTGTATTTCGCCCTGGGCACCGTGAGCGGGCCGCTCGCCGACCGCTGGGGCTCGCGGCGGGTCGCCGCGATCGGCATGATCCTGATCGGCGTGGGCCTTGCGCTTGCCAGCATGGCGCAAAACCTCGCGCAGGTTTACGCCGCCTATGGGCTTGGCGTCGGATTGGGCGTCGGCTGCTCCTATGTGCCGGCGATGGGCGCGGTGCAGCGATGGTTCATCAAACATCGCGGCTTTGCCTCCGGCCTCGCCTCGAGCGGCATCGGCGCGGGCACGCTGGTCGTGCCGCCGCTGGCGGCGCTTTTCATTTTGCAATTGGGATGGCGCGAAGCCTATCTCGTGCTCGGCATGCTCTCAACGATCGTCGGCGTCGGTGCGGCGCTCCTGATCGAGAACGATCCGCGCACTCGCGGGCTTCATCCGGACGGCAACATCAATGTCGATGTCTCACGGCCGGAGCCGGCATCGGCGCCGGCGGCCGGGCTTTCGATCGCCGAGGCGATCAGATCGAAACGCTTCCTCGGTCTCTATGCCGCGTGTCTGTTCTGTGCGTTCGGTGTGTTCGTCCCCTTCGTTCATCTCACGCCCTATGCGATCGATCACGGCATGGCGAAATCCTCCGCCGTGCTTCTGGTGAGCGTGATCGGCGTCGGCAGCACGGCGGGACGCTTCTTTCTCGGCGGCATCGCCGACCGGCTGGGCCGGCGGCTTTCGCTGATGGCGATGTTCGTCGGCATGGCGGCAAGCTTGCCGATCTGGGCGATCTCGACGGCATTCTGGCCGCTCGCCGTCTTCGCCTTCGTCTTTGGCGTCGCCTATGGCGGCTGGGTCGCGCTGCTGCCGTCCGTTGTCATGGATTATTTCGGCGGCCGCAATGTCTCCGGCATCATCGGCGTGCTCTACACCAGCGCCGGCATCGGCACGCTCGTCGGCCCGACCGCCGCTGGCTTCGCCTTCGACCTCAGCCACAGCTATACGGTGCCGATCCTGGTCAGCGCCGCCGGCAATGTGATTGCCGCGCTCATCATGGCTGTCACATCCGAGGCCGCCGCGAGCGAAAAGAAGGAAGCCGAGGCGGCGGGGTAATCGCTTCGCCCGGAAATCCGTCCTCGGGAACCCTGGCCCGCTCTCCCGATGTGGTTGACGCAGTGTTGCCGAAACGGCGCCGGCCGGCACAAGCCCGCTTGTCCCGCATCGCGCAACCCGGTTGTAACCGGCTCGACCCACATCCTAATCAGATTTGATTCGGCCACCAAGCGCTAGCAGGCTGTTGAAAAACTCACCATTTCCGAGCTTTGAAGGTTGGTTCATCGCCGAGATGGAAGCTGATTTCGCCGTGGATCGTGCCGTCGTCGTCGCGTTCGGCCCATCCGTCTGCGGAGACGCGATCCATTTCGTCGCTGCCTTCCCAGGTGAACTCGGCGGCGTCGGTATAGAGGGTGCAATCGAGGGCGCCCACGACACATCCGAACTTGAACTCGCCCAGCCCATTGGCTTTGAACTGAATATAGGCGGGCTCGACCATATCCAAATAATCCTTGTCCCAGAGCGCCATCTCAATGATCCGCCACTTGCCGATCAATGGGCTCGCTGCGCGGCGGCTCATGTCGCCTCCAGAAGCTTGGGGATGCGCACGAGGTTATAGGCGAGGATGGCGAAGGTGAAGACGGCCTGCACCTTGGCCAAGCCGCGAACTTTGAGCTGGGCGAGGCCGCCCGTCGTCTTGATCCAGCCGAACACTTCCTCGATGCGTTTGCGGCAACATTGGCTGATGGCGTAGCCGGGATGACGAAGGGTGCGTTCGTCGACGGCGGTCTTGCGCGGCTTGCCGGTCTTGGACAGATGACCGTCGATGGCGATGTGCGGGGTGATCTTGCGCTCGCGCAAGGCGTAGACAAAGCCCTCGACATCGAAGCCTTTGTCGCCGCCCACGGTGATCCGCCGCCGGCCCTGGCGGTGGCTGTCGATGAGGTCGAGAGCGGTGTCGCGTTCCGCCGTGCCGCTCGCCCGCGTGACATCGCCACCGACCGCCAGCCCGTTGCGGTTCTCCATCAGCACATGACCCATGTAGCACAGACGGCCCTCATGGCCGTCGCCCTTGCGATAAAGCTTGGCATCCGGGTCGGTCGTGCTCGTATGCGTCTTGTTCGAGCGCTTCTCGCGGTGGAAGTTGCGCACGCCGTTGCGCCCTCCTGCGGGTGGATCGCCTGAGCCATCCTTCGGCCGGAAGCTCTTCATCCCGGCCCAAGCCTTCAACAATGTCCCGTCCACCGAGAAGTGGTCGTTCGACAAAAGCCGCTTGACCTTGGGCAGCGACAGCAACGTAGCCAGGAACTCGCGTGCCACATCCGCCTCCAGCAGCCGGTCTCAATTCTTCGAGAAGCTCGAGGCGTCCCAAACCGCATCGTCAATCGAAAGCCCTACAAACCACCGGAACAGAAGATTGTAATCGATCTGCTCCATTAGCTGTCGCTCGGAGCGCACGGTGAAGAAGGCCTGCAGTAGTGTCGCCCGAAGCAGATACTCCGGCGCGATCGAGGGGCGCCCAGTCTGGGAATAAAGCTCCTCGAACCGACCCGACAGTGCCGCCAACGCTTCGTTCACCAACACCCGGATGGCGCGCAGCGGGTGGTCCGCTGCAATCCGCTCCTCCAGACGAATGTACGAAAAAAGCCCTTCCGATTCTCGTTCCTCGCCGCGCATGTCAAATCACCCCGTCGTCGCCAAACAACGGAATCACTATCCAGCCTTGCCGTCGAGAGGGTTTTTCAGCAGCCTGCTAGCGCGTTCCCCAGTTCTGATGAATCGATTGTGATCGGGCTTGGGATTCCCGGCTGGTTTTGGTTGTGAGTCCATGGCTGTTCTGATTCGGAGGGAAGCCATGGGACGACAGCCGTATTCGGATGATCTTCGCAGTCGGGTGGTTGCGGCCGTTGCCGAGGGATGTTCACGGCGAGCGGCGGCCAAGCGGTTTGCGGTAAGCGAGTCCTCGTCAATCCGGTGGGTGAGTTTGCACAAGGAGACGGGAAGCGTCAGCCCGCAGCGGCGCGGCGGCAAGAGCCGTTCGCCGCTGGAGCCGCATGCGGCATGGTTGTTGGAACTGGTCGAGCAGGAATCGGACCTGACCCTGGCGGAGATTGTCGAGCGGCTATGGCAGCAGCGCGGGGTGCGCACCACGGACAGCTCGGTCGATCGGTTCTTCAAGCGGCACGGTGTGACCTTCAAAAAAAACTCTGCACGCCGCCGAGCAGGAGCGCCCCGACGTAGCCGCGGCGCGGCAATGCTGGAAGGCCGGCCAGGCCAGCCTTGATGCCAAGCACCTGGTGTTCGTCGACGAGACCGGAACCTCGACCAAGATGGTCCGCACTCACGGGCGCTGCCGCCGGGGCCAGCGCCTGATCGGCAAGGCGCCGTGGGGACATTGGAAAACCACCACCTTCACCGCCGGACTGCGCCGCGACGGGCTTGTCGCACCCTTCGTTCTCGATGGACCGATGAACGGCGAAGCCTTCCTGGTCTATGTCGAGACGGTGCTGGCCCCAAGCCTGTCGGAGGGCGACATCGTCGTGATCGACAATCTGCCCGCGCACAAAGTCGGGGGCGTCCGCGCCGCGATCGAGGCCCGAGGTGCCTTCCTCCTCCACCTGCCGCCGTACTCTCCCGACCTCAATCCCATCGAGATGGCCTTCGCCAAGCTCAAGACCCTGCTCCGCAAGGCCGCCGCACGAACAAGAGACTCGCTTTGGGACGCAATCGCAGACGTTCTCGGCGCCTTCACACAAGGCGAATGCGCTAACTATCTTGCACACGCAGGTTATGCGTCGTCTTAAGTGGGGAATGCTCTAGCAGGCTGCTGAAAAACCCTCTCGACGGCAAGGCTGGATAGTGATTCCGTTGTTTGGCGACGACGGGGTGATTTGACATGCGCGGCGAGGAACGAGAATCGGAAGGGCTTTTTTCGTACATTCGTCTGGAGGAGCGGATTGCAGCGGACCACCCGCTGCGCGCCATCCGGGTGTTGGTGAACGAAGCGTTGGCGGCACTGTCGGGTCGGTTCGAGGAGCTTTATTCCCAGACTGGGCGCCCCTCGATCGCGCCGGAGTATCTGCTTCGGGCGACACTACTGCAGGCCTTCTTCACCGTGCGCTCCGAGCGACAGCTAATGGAGCAGATCGATTACAATCTTCTGTTCCGGTGGTTTGTAGGGCTTTCGATTGACGATGCGGTTTGGGACGCCTCGAGCTTCTCGAAGAATCGAGACCGGCTGCTGGAGGCGGATGTGGCACGCGAGTTCCTGGCTACGTTGCTGTCGCTGCCCAAGGTCAAGCGGCTTTTGTCGAACGACCACTTCTCGGTGGACGGGACATTGTTGAAGGCTTGGGCCGGGATGAAGAGCTTCCGGCCGAAGGATGGCTCAGGCGATCCACCCGCAGGAGGGCGCAACGGCGTGCGCAACTTCCACCGCGAGAAGCGCTCGAACAAGACGCATACGAGCACGACCGACCCGGATGCCAAGCTTTATCGCAAGGGCGACGGCCATGAGGGCCGTCTGTGCTACATGGGTCATGTGCTGATGGAGAACCGCAACGGGCTGGCGGTCGGTGGCGATGTCACGCGGGCGAGCGGCACGGCGGAACGCGACACCGCTCTCGACCTCATCGACAGCCACCGCCAGGGCCGGCGGCGGATCACCGTGGGCGGCGACAAAGGCTTCGATGTCGAGGGCTTTGTCTACGCCTTGCGCGAGCGCAAGATCACCCCGCACATCGCCATCGACGGTCATCTGTCCAAGACCGGCAAGCCGCGCAAGACCGCCGTCGACGAACGCACCCTTCGTCATCCCGGCTACGCCATCAGCCAATGTTGCCGCAAACGCATCGAGGAAGTGTTCGGCTGGATCAAGACGACGGGCGGCCTCGCCCAGCTCAAAGTTCGCGGCTTGGCCAAGGTGCAGGCCGTCTTCACCTTCGCCATCCTCGCCTATAACCTCGTGCGCATCCCCAAGCTTCTGGAGGCGACATGAGCCGCCGCGCAGCGAGCCCATTGATCGGCAAGTGGCGGATCATTGAGATGGCGCTCTGGGACAAGGATTATTTGGATATGGTCGAGCCCGCCTATATTCAGTTCAAAGCCAATGGGCTGGGCGAGTTCAAGTTCGGATGTGTCGTGGGCGCGACATGCGCGGTATCAAGTCGCAAGAATTCCATGCGTTTATCGCCGAAAAGAAATCCGAACTGCCGCAAATCGACACGATCGGCGCCTTGGGCCCTGACGGCATGCGGCTCAGCCAATCGCGCAGCTGGCCGGTCGAAGAGGTCGATCTTTCGACCCGCGAATACTTCGCGGCGCTGAGCGCCAATCCGAACATCAAGTCGTTCATCGGCGAATCCATCGCCAGCTTCGCGACCGGGACATGGGTGGTGGTCATCGCCCGCCCGGTCGTCGCGAAGGATGGCCGCTTTCTCGGCGTCGTGTTCGCCTCGACGGATATGGCCTATTTCGAGAACATGTTCCGCGCCACCTCGCTCGGCGACGGATATGCCGTCACGTTGCTGCGCCGCGACGGAACATTGTTGGTGCGGTATCCCAGAGCCGGCGTTATCGGCACCGTCGTGCCCGCCTCGGTCCTCGAGAGAATTGCCGACACGAATTCGGGGCTTTCGCGCTCCGTCAGTCCGGTCGATCACCAAGCGCGCATCGCCGCGGCGCACCGGCTTGCCGATTATCCCGTGGCCGTCGTCGTGACCCAAACCGATGCCGCGGCCTTCGCCGCATGGCGGAGAGCGGCGCTGACGATGGGGCTCGTCACGCTGGCGATGAACACCTCATCGTCGTTGCGGTGTACCTGATCGCCCGGTCGTGGAAGCAACAGGACCGCCTCGACGCGGCACGCGCCGAAATCATCGAATCGGAAAAGACGCGCGCGTTGGCCGAAGCCGAGCTCAACCGGCAGCGCGACTTGGCCGAGCAGAGCATGCGCTTGAACGCCGCCGTCGAGAACATGACGCAGGGTCTGTGCATGTTCGACAAGGACGGCCGGCTCGTCGTTTGCAACGACATTTACGTCAAGATGTACAAATTGCCGGCGGATCTGGTCCGGCCCGGATCCCTTTACAGCGACATCATCGCGCATCGTCTCGAGACTAAGCTCGTTAAAACGGACTGCCAGATTCTCACACTCGCGGAAATCTTCAAAACTCCGGAAATGACCCGGATCGACGAATATTCCGACGGCCGGCTGGTTCGCATCACGCGGCGGCTGCTGCGGACCGGCGGCTGGGTCTCGACCCACGACGACATCACCGAGCAGCAGCGCGCGGCCCGGGAATTGGACGAGACCAAGAAATTCCTCAATTCGATCGTCGAGAACGTTCCGATCTCGGTGGTCGTCAAGGACGTCAAGACGTTCAAATATATCCTGGTCAATCGGGCCTTCGAAGCGATGCATGACATGCCGCGCTCCGAGTTGCTCGACCGCACCGTGTTCGACATCTTCAAACACGGCGATGCCGTCCGTATCAACAATTACGACATCGAAGCGCTCAATGCACCGGACGGCGTTGTCGTCAAGGAGCAGGAAATCGAATCGCCAAAGCGCGGCCTCCGCGTACAGGCCATCAGCCGCATGGTCATCCGCAACTCCGCCGGCAATCCGAAATGTCTGATCGCCGTCATCGACGACGTGACCGAACGCCGGAAGACGGATCAGCGCATCGCCTTCCTGGCGCATCACGACGCGCTGACGGGTCTCGCCAATCGTGCCGCCTTGACGCAGAAGATCGAAGAAGCGGCCGCCCGGCAACGCCGCCGCGGTGAACCGTTCAGCGTGTTGCTGCTCGATCTCGATCGTTTCAAGCAGGTCAACGATACGCTCGGCCACCCGGCCGGCGACACATTGCTGACCGAAGTGGCCTCCCGCCTCAATGTGCTGCTGCGCGAAACCGACTCGCTGGCGCGGCTCGGCGGCGACGAATTCGCCATTATTCAGACCGGCGAGGCCAATCAACGCGAAGCCGCGTCGGGGCTTGCGAACCGCATCATCGAGGCGCTCGGCAAACCATTCGATATCGAGGGCGGCGATATCCCTATCGGAGCCAGCATCGGCATCGCGCTTGCGCCCGAGCATGGCGCGTGTTCCGACAGCCTTCTGAAAATGGCCGATCTCGCACTCTATCGTGCGAAGTCCGGTGGCCGCAACGGCTACCGCTTCTTCGATCCCGAGATGAGCGAATTGGCGAGCGCGCGGCACGAGACCGAAATCGAATTGCGCCGCGCGATCCAGCAAAACGAGCTGGAGCTGCACTACCAGCCGATCATCGACACCAAGACGCGCAGGATCTGCGGCGCGGAAGCGCTGGTGCGCTGGCGGCATCCGACCAAGGGCTTGATCTTCCCCGACAAGTTCATCCCGCTGGCCGAGGAAACCGGCCTCATCACCCAAATCGGCGAGTGGGTACTGCACACCGCATGCGCCGAGGCGACGAAATGGCCGGGGGATATCAAAGTCGCGGTCAATCTATCGCTCGTGCAGTTCCGCAAGGCGGATCTGTCCGGAACCGTCATGCGCAGTCTCGAAGCTTCGGGCCTTGCACCGGAACGGCTGGAGCTTGAAATCACCGAAACGGCGCTTATTGAATCCGCGGCGGAATGTCTGCCGGCGCTGCGTCATTTCAAGCATATCGGCATCACCATCGTGCTTGACGACTTCGGCACCGGATATTCGTCGCTTAGCCAATTGGCGATGTTCCCGTTCGACAAGATCAAGATCGACAAATCGTTCACGCAAAATCTGACCAAGCGTAGCGAGTGCGCCGCGATCATCTCTGCGACTTTGACGCTTGCCCAGAACCTCAACATCGCAACGACCGCCGAGGGCGTCGAAACCGTCGACCAATGTCGCATCCTGCTACTCGCCGGCGTGACCTCACTTCAGGGCTATTTGTTCAAGCGCCCAGGGCCCGTTTCCGAGATCGATTTCGACAAGGTCTATGACGGCGGCGGCAAGATCGAAGCCGCCGCCTGACTTGGTCGTCGAGTGACGCCTGGAATTTTCAGCGACCGCCGGCCTGCGGCTTGTCGAATACCATGACCTTGGAAACAAATGCCTTGACGTCGCGGACGTGATTGAGGCCGCAATCTGCAGCGAGCGCGGAAAACTCTTCGCCGAGATAGCTCAAATAATACGGCTCGTGATAATTTTGCGGAAAGAGTTCCAAGAGTCCTTCATAATCCGGATGATCGCTGCGCTGGAGCGAATCCAAAATCACCAGGCGGCCACCCCGCTTGAGTACGCGGGCGCATTCGCTCAAGACTTGACGCCGCACCTTCGGCGGCAATTCGTGAAACAGGAAAATACTGGTGAGCGCATCCTGGCTGTCGTCCGGCACGGGAAGCGCTTCGGCCTTGCCGACGGCGAAGCTGGTTTGCGATCTGCCCTGCAGATGCCGTTTGGCGTGCCGGATATAAGCCTCCGACATATCCAAGCCGTGAACCCGCAGCCGCGGCCAGGTCTGCTTCACAAAATCCAGAAATCGGCCGGTGCCGCAGCCGATATCGAGAAGCCGTAACTTGCGCTGATCGCGCCCGGCAAAGACCTCGTGGAGCGGCGGCAATGCCTGCCGCCGTGTCGCATTGGCCGTCCCATTGAACAGCACCTCGACCTGCGTGTCGTATCTCTCGGCGGATTCCTCCGTCATCCAGCCGCCCGACTGGAAATGGAAATTCTGCAGATAATAGCGCGGCCGCTTGCCGCGCGTTTCCTCGTTGAGGACTTCGCTGTGCGCGCGGCGCTGGCGGCGTTCATGAATCTCGGGGAGATCGGCGAAGAAAAGCCGCGAGCGACGGACTAAGGTCGCCAAAGACCCGTCATGATCGGCGGGGACCGGATAAATTCCAGCCTCCACATTGGCGAGGTCCTGCACGAAGAGCGCAGCCATGTCGGCGTAGATCCGATTGCGATCCGGCACCGGCGCGGCGGTCTTGACGCGGCGACGCGCCTTGGGAGTCTCGCCTTGTTGCACGGCCCGCGACAGCCGGCGCAGGGCGAGACTGTGCCCGACATACCAACCGACACGCGGCAGTTGGCTCATGCCATAGGTCACGCGGGTGAGAATGCGGGACAAGGAATCCATGTGTCTCCTAGCGACCTTAACATATCGCGCCTCGCTGCCGGTGCGTGGCCAAATTGCCACAGATCGCCGTGGAATTGCATAAGCTTGGAGCGAATGAGAGGATTGCGCGCAGAGGATCGGCTATTTCTACTGCTGATCACAATAGGCATCTAACGTAGATGCCGTCGGAATTTACGTATCGAGCCATGCGCCACACTTCGCGTCTGTCGGCAGCTCTACTTGGATGTCTCTTGACGCGGGTTCTCTTGACGCGGATTCTCTTGGCGTGGGTCGTCTCAACGGCCGCACTGACCGTGGCCGCACTTGCTGCCGACATGGCAATGCCGCCTGCCGCCACCGTGATCGGACCATTCGTACCCTACAATTGGGCGGGACCATATATCGGCGGCACCGCGGGTTACGCTTTCGGCATCAGCCAACATTGCGACACCGTCGCTGCCTGCACGAGCCGCTTTAACGTCGACGGCTTCGCCGGTGGCGGAACGCTCGGCTACAATTGGCAAGGAAGTAACTGGGTGGCCGGACTCGAGACAGATTTTTCCGGCGCCGTTGCAAGGGGCACCACGCCGTCGACTGTGGCGTTCGGCTGCGGCTTTCCGCAAACGTGCTACACCAATCTGAATTGGTTCGGCACCGTGCGCGCTCGCTTTGGGCCGACTTACGGTAGCTGGCTTCCCTACGTCACAGGCGGATTCGCTTATGGCGGACTTAAGGCGGGCCTCGGCTCGTCCGTTCCCCCGTCCGGCCTGTCGGCGTCAGGCGCCGAGACCGGCTGGACCCTGGGCGGCGGCGTCGAATACGCTTTGCCGATGAACCACTGGTCGGTCAAACTCGAATATCTTTACTTCCAGCTCGGCAATCTGTTTTACGACACAGCGCATCTTTGCGCCGCGCAGAGCTGCACCGCCATGCACAACGACTTCAGCGTCGTTCGGCTTGGCGCCAACTACCGTTTCTGATCGAGATCGCACGCACTATGTCCGCGTCGGAAACACACGGCGTTCCGTCCTGCCCATCAAAACAGTGACGCCTGACCGTCCGGCTCCTTCGCCTTCTTTGGCTTTGCTTTCGGCGGCGCAGGCGCGGCTTGCAGGGCGGGTTCAGTCGGAACCGGCGCGATGAGCATTTCGGAATCATTCGCCACGCGATTGACCGCTGTCGAAACCGGACAGGCTTCGAGCAAGCCGTCGTCGGCAGGTCGCATCAGCGCCGCGGCGATGTCGGCTTCGACATTGGCGCAGTCGAGCCATATGTCGAATGCATCCGGCGGAACGAACACCGGCATGCGATCGTGGAGCGCGGATAGCGTCCGATTTGCCGTCGTCGTGACGATAGCGGCGGTATCGAGTTCCTTGCCATTCGGACCTGTCCAGGTTTCCCAAAGGCCGGCGAAAGCAAGCACCGGCGCACGGCCGGCGGCGTCGCGTTTGGCGCGAATGAAGTAGGGACGCTTTGGGCCGCCCACTTTATCCACCGCCTGCCATTCATAAAACCCGTCGGTTGGGATCAGGCAGCGGCGCCGCCGCATGGCGTTGCGGAAAGCCGGCTTTTCCAGCACGGATTCGCCGCGGGCATTGATGAGAAGCGGGAAGGTCTTCGGGTCCTTCACCCAGGACGGCAACAAGCCCCAGCGCATGAGCGAAAACGAGCGCTTGCCGTCGGCGAGGCGCACAATGGGGACCGGCTGCGTCGGCGCCACATTATAGCGCGGCGGAAAATTCGGCTGTTCGCTATAACCGAACAGTTTTCGGATCGCTTCGGGCGTCGAGATGATGACATAACGTCCGCACATGACTAGAGCGAAATTGCTTTAGATGGAATCATAGAGGTGCTCTAGCATTGCAGCAGAGCATGATCTTTACGAAAAGCCGGTCTCGACTTTTCCGGATCGCGCTCTGCATCGATATAGGCCGAATTGGACCAGACTTTAATGACCGACGCGACCGACGGGCGGACTTATCCCACGCGGCCTTATCTCGCGGTCAGTGCCGCGATCTTCCGCAATGGCCGGGTCTTGATTGTGCGGCGCGGGCGGGCGCCGGCCAAGGGCCTCTACACGCTGCCCGGCGGCGGCGTCGAACTTGGCGAAACGCTCGAACAGGCCGTCATTCGCGAAATCCGCGAGGAGACCGCGCTCGACATCGAGCCGGTCGAACTGGTCGGTTTCCGCCAGGCCATCGCACGCGACGCGGCGGGCCGCGTCGAGCGGCATTTCGTCATTTTGCCGTTTGCGGCGCGCTATGTCGCCGGCGAGATTTCGCTCAATGAGGAACTGTCGGAGGCAGATTGGCGCGATCCCTCGTCGGTTTCCGAATTGAAGACGACCGAGGGCTTGGCCGAAGTCGTGGCCGCGGCCGGGGCGCGGCTCGCCGCGTTACGATGATGCCGGGGCTTAAACCCTCGGTCATACCGGTTCCCATTCACCGGCTTGAGCCTCCTTGCCGGCCGGCGGGTCCGGCCACTATGTTCGTCGCGATGCCAAAGATCTCGCCAAAGCTTCTCGCCCTATGGCCAATCGCCATTTTGCTGATCCTGTTGCTCGCCGCCGCCCCGGTGCATGCGCAATTCTGGATGCCGTTCGGTTCGCAGCCATCGCGGCCGGCGCCAAGGCCGCAGCAGCCGCAGGGGCCCGCACTGCCGAAGCTTGCGCCCACGACCACCGGCCCAACGACACCCCCGGTGCAGGACCAGCCGGCGCCCTATGACCACGATTTGCAACGGCTGTCGGAAATTCTCGGCGCGCTGCATTTTCTGCGCGGAATCTGCGGAACCAATGAAGGCCAGAAATGGCGCGACGAGGCGCAGACCCTGATCGACGCCGAAGCGCCGACCGGGGACCGTCACGATCAGATGGTTGCGAGCTTCAATCGCGGCTATCGCGGCTTTCAGCAGAGCTACCGGACCTGCACGCCCGCAGCCGACATTGTCATTCGCCGATACCTCGAAGAAGGCACAAAATTGGCACGCGACATTACTGCCCGCTACGCAAATTAGCCCGCAGGACGGCCAAATTTCGCGCGTTAACCGTGCCTAAAGGTTCGCTCTCAAATGCCCTCAACCGTGCTAACACTTTGGTGGGTAGGGACGCCGCCAAACCGCGGTGACAAGTGTCAGCAATGAATACCAATACAGCGACGCAGAATCCTGCGTCTCGCGAAACATCCGAGCTTGAACAAAAGCGCTTGGCGCTTATCCATCTTCAAGACGCCTGGGCGGAGGCGTTCCACGAAGGCGTCGACGCTGATTGTCTGGCGCAGACCTCGCTGTTCCTCGCTTTGGCTGAACTGGTTTCGACCTATGGCGAAGAGGCGACCGCAAAATTCTCGGAAAACCTGCCCGCCAAGGTCCGCAACGGCGAGTTTTCCATCAAAATGTCACGGCAGTAAGCGCGGGCCGGGAAGCTTCCCGTTCGAGCACGATGCTTTCTGAAAATCGTTATCAGTTTTTCTGAATGACGCTTCAACGGCGTTTCGGATTGAGCGCGCGCAGCCCGTAAAAGTCACACAAGACGTTTTCGATATCGGCGGGGAAGAACGGCTTTTTGAGGAACGCCGCGCCAAGCGCGCGGGCGCCGGCCGCCAATTCGTTATTGCTCATCGATGTCATGATGACGGCGGTCACTTCCGGCTTCACTTGCTTGATCTTGGCCAGCGCCTCCAGACCGCTGACGTCCGGCATACTCTGATCGATGAAGATCACATCGAAATTGTCGTCGCGGACGCGATTGAGCGCGGCGAGACCGTCGGACGCCTCGCCGACTTCGAGCGGAAACCGCGTCGCCAAGAGCGTTTTTCTCACGATTGAACGTATGGTCGCGGAATCGTCGATCACCAGGACGCGGGTCGTCAGCCGCACCCGAAGCGAGCGGTCAAGCAGCCACGTGGCCTCTTCGACGCGCGACGGCTTGCCGGCAAGCCCGTCCGCCTCGAATTGGGCCGCAAACGGCGGTGTTGCGGCGCCCGTGGCCAGGACCGCGATAAACGGCGGCTTGGGCGCGGCCCGCAGTTCCCCGACCAAGCGCGCCGCGTGCTCCGGCGGCAGCGCGCCGTCGAGATAGACAAGATCGGCGCCGCCGTCGGACGAAGCCGCACCATCGTCGCCATCGACGATTTCGGTCGGCAGCACCGAGGCCGAAGCTGCGCGCCGGAACAGATCGCGGAGCCCGTCCTCGTGCGACACGACCATCGCACGTAACGACAACAGATCCTCGATCATAGAAACCCCGATGCCCGCAGCGAGCCCTGAGACCGGAAAAGCCTGACGTCCGATGATTGTTTTCTAAAACCGCGGCCAGAACGGCGCGGGTACTAAGCCATCGGCCAAGAACACCGCAGGCGGCCTAATCGTCCCGACAATAAGGCCCGGCCGCCGGTTTTCAAAAAGCCTGAGATAGACCTTGCGGTTATTCGGCTGGAGGCTTACCCATTCATCGCATGAAGGCTGCCCTTCTCCCTGACCGCGGTGTGGTCAAGGTCGCCGGCGACGGCGCACGGAATTTTCTCCACGGCCTTGTCACCGCCGATATCCTCAAGCTCACGCCTGGGGCGGCGCGGTTCTGCGCCTTGCTGACGCCGCAGGGTAAGATCATTGCCGATTTCTTCGTCGCCGAAGCCGCGGCGACGCAAGGCGGCGGCAAAGACGATGATTTTTTTCTCGACATTCCGCGCGCGCTTAGCGCTACGCTAGTGGCGAAGCTCAACCTCTACAAATTGCGTGCCAAGGTTCTGATCGAGGATTTGTCGGCAACGCTCGGCGTGCTCGCGGCCTGGGACGAGCAGGATAAGGCGCGAAATTTCTTCACAAAGCTCGGCACTTGCTATGCCGATCCGCGCCTGCCGGCACTCGGCCGGCGCGCCGTGATTCCACCGCACCGCGCCGCCGAAGCGGCAGCCGAGCTTGGCGCAAAACTCGTCGATGCAAGCGCCTATGACGCTCACCGCATCGCGCTCGGCATCCCGCGCGGCGGTGTCGACTTTGCCTATGGCGACGCCTTTCCGCACGAGACCGACATGGATCAGCTTGGCGGGATCGATTTCGGTAAAGGCTGCTATGTCGGCCAGGAGGTCGTGTCGCGCATGCAACATCGCGGCACCGCGCGCAGCCGTGCGGTGCCGGTGCGTTATGACGGTGCTCCCCCTGAAATTGGCGCACCGATCACGGCCGGCGATCGCGCGCTCGGCACCATGGGCTCCGCGAGCGGTGGACATGGCGTGGCGTTGCTTCGCCTCGACCGTGTCGACGAAGCCCTCTCCGAGGGCGGCACGATTTCGGCCGGCGCCGTGCCGATCCATCTCGTGAAGCCGGACTGGGCGCACTTCCCCTTCCCCGGCGAACCCAAAGAAGCTGTCACGAAAGCCGCAGAATGACGGATCTCGGCCTCAAACGCTGTCCGTGGCCCGGAGAGGACGCGCTTTACGTCGCCTATCACGACCAGGAATGGGGCGTGCCCGAATATGACGACCGCGCCCTCTACGAGAAACTTGTGCTCGACGGCTTTCAGGCCGGGCTGTCGTGGATCACGATCCTGCGGAAGCGCGAAAATTTTCGCCGCACGTTCGATAATTTCACGCCGGAAAAGATCGCGCGCTACCGCCCGGCGAAGATCGAGCGGCTGATGCAGGATGCCGGCATCGTGCGCAATCGCTCAAAGATCGAGGGCTCGGTGCTCTCGGCGCGCGCTTGGCTCGAAATCATGGACAAGGGCCCGGGCTTTTCCAAATATTTGTGGGATTTCGTCGACGGCCGGCCGAAGGTGAACCACTTTCGCACCAAGGGTCGGGTGCCGGCCGAGACCAAGATATCGCAGGCAATGTCGAAAGACCTGGCGCAGCGCGGCTTCAAGTTCTGCGGGCCGATCATTGTCTACGCCTTCATGCAGGCGGTCGGCATGGTCAACGATCATCTTGTGGCCTGCCATCGGCACGAGGCCTGCCAAAAGCTCGGACAAAAGGGCCGTGACTGAAAAAGCGGCCCGCACTGATATGGCGCGGCCGGTGAAGCCGCGATCCGCGTCGGGGCAGCGCGCAGGGCAGCGCGCAGGTCAGCGTGCCTGGCAGCGCATGCTGTCGGGGCGGCGGCTCGATCTGCTCGACCCCTCCCCGCTGGATATCGAAATCGAAGACATCGCGCATGGGCTGGCGCGCGTAGCGCGCTGGAATGGGCAGACGAGCGGCGCACACATTTTTTCCGTCGCGCAGCATTGCTTGCTCGTCGAGGCTTTGGCGCGCGCACGCGCGCCGCGGCTCGATGACAGCCGCCGCCTCACCGTGCTCCTTCACGACGCACCGGAATATGTCATCGGCGACATGATCTCGCCGTTCAAAGCGGTGATCGGCGATGCCTATAAAGCCACCGAACGGCGCTTGCTGACGGCAATCCATCTGCGCTTTGGACTGCCAGCAAAATCGGCGCCGGAAATCGAGGCGCTGACCAAAGCCGCCGACCGGCAGGCAGCCTATCTCGAAGCGACGCGCTTGGCCGGCTTCGCGGCGGCCGAAGCGCGAAAATTCTTCGGCCGGCCGCCGGTCTTTTCGGCGGCGATGGAACGCGATTACTTGAAACCCTGGCCCGCCGAAACCGCGGAGGCGCGTTTCGCCGAACGCATCAAAAAGCTGATCGGCGAATAGAACACCCGCTGGCCATACCAGTTGGCCACACTTGCGCCGCCTGCGATTTCCATTATCCCGTTCCGGTCAGGCGGCTGAAAGGCGGCCCTCGGAAGACCAAGGAAAAAGAAGAAACCATGATCCACGTCTGCTCGCTGTCGCGCCTGCAAGAAACCGTCGAGGATACCGGCGCGCGCCATGTCGTGTCGCTGATCGGCGACGAGGCGCGGCTGCAACGGCCGCCCGGCGTTGCGCCGGAAAATCATCTGTGGCTGTGCCTGCACGATATTTCGTCGCCGCTTGACGGCTACATCATGCCGGGCGAGCCGCACGTCGCCGAACTCTTGAATTTCGTGCGCGACTGGGACCGCAAGGCGCCGCTGGTGGTGCACTGCTATATGGGCATCAGCCGCTCGACCGCGAGCGCCTTCGCCAGCGTCTGCGCGCTCAATCCTGGCCGCGATGAAACCAGCATCGCGCAGGCGCTGCGCCACGCCTCCCCGACCGCGACGCCGAACATCCGCATCGTGTCGCTTGCCGACAAGCTTCTCGGCCGCAACGGCCGCATGGTCGCGGCGATCGAAACCATCGGCCGCGGCGTCATGACAACGGAAGCCGAGCCGTTTCGGCTCGACCTCGAATAATCTGTCGGAAGAAGGAAGCTTACTGGTCGAGCGACGGACGCAGCGTCGGGCGCGTCGTCGAGATCGGGGTCGCGGCCGGCGTTTCGGCCACGCCACTGATCAGCTGCGAGCGCGGATTGCGCTGGTAGAAATCACAATAGGCGAAGCCCATGCCGGACAGCGAGCCGCGGAAACTGCGGTAATCGATTTTCTGCACGCGAAAGCAAGGCGTGATCGGCAGGCCCGGCAGATGCGCGCACATCGAGGCGCCCTCGACGCGGATGGTGCCGGCGGGCAGCACCGCAAAACGAGGCTCCCCGGAGCCGTGCATGCGGATGGTGCCGACCACCGAGCCGTCGGCGAAAATGCGGCCTTGGCCGGCGGTGCCTTCGAAGCAGGTATAGGAGAACAGCTTGCCGACCACGAAGGCGCGGGCCTGTTCCGGTCCCAGTTCTTCCGCGGTCGCCACACTCGCACCGACTATGCCGGCGCCGAACAGACCGGCGCCCAATACGCACGCACTGACAATAGCTACGCGGACCATGGCTACGCGACCCAACATCGACAACTCCACTCTCGACGCTCTGTTACTCGGCACTGCCTTACTACCCGGCACTGGCTGGCTACGCAGTGTCTGACTACGCACTGTCTTGGCGGACAGTTGTGCTACGTTAACAAAACTTCTTAACCGTCCCCTTACCATAGCGCCCTCGCATAGTCGCTGAAAGTGGTAGCCAAATCCTGAACCGGTCACCCTATTTTTACCACGATCCGCCCGCGGACCTGGCCCTCGACGATGCGGCGGCCTGCCGCAATGACATCGGCGAGCCCGATTTCGCTCACCATGGCCGCGATCTTTGACCGGTCGAGATCCGTCTCCAGACGCTGCCAAGCCTCTCGGCGTAGCGGCAGCGGACACATGACGGAGTTGATGCCAAGGAGCGAGACGCCGCGTAGAATGAACGGCGCCACCGAGGTCGGCAAGTCCATTCCCCCCGCCAGTCCACAAGCGGCGACCGCACCGCCATACCGCGTCATCGACAGCACATTGGCGAGCGTGGTCGAACCCACGGCGTCGATGCCGCCGGCCCAGCGTTCCTTGCCGAGCGGCCGCGCCGGCCTGGTCAGTTCCTTGCGCTCGATGATCTCCGCCGCACCCAGGCCCTTGAGGTAATCCGCCTCCTCCGGCCGCCCGGTTGACGCCGCGACCGCATAGCCAAGCTTGGCAAGGAGCGCGATGGCGACCGAACCGACGCCGCCCGCGGCGCCGGTCACGACGATCGGGCCGCGTTTGGGATCAAGCCCGGCGCGCTCCAGCGCCATGACCGCGAGCATTGCGGTATAGCCGGCCGTGCCGATCGCCATGGCGTCGCGTGCGCTCATGCCGGACGGCAGCCGCACCAGCCAGTCGCCCTTGACACGCGTTTTCTGCGCATAGGCGCCGAGATGGGTCTCGCCCAGACCCCAGCCGTTGAGAATGACTTTGTCGCCCGCCCTCCAGGCCGGATGCGACGAGGATTCCACAGTACCCGCGAAATCGACGCCCGCGATCATCGGGAAACGGCGCACCACCGGCGCTTTGCCGGTGACGGCGAGGCCGTCTTTGTAATTCACCGTCGAATATTCGACACGGACGGTAACGTCGCCGTCCATCAAATTCTTCTCATCGAAATCGGTGAGCTGCACGGTTTGCCCGGCTTCCGATTTGTCGACAACGATGGCTTTGATACTCGACATTGCTAACACCCTCGCGTGCTCACGAGGTTATAGCCGTCGCCGGGCAACGCCTCCAGGCCGCTGCCGCGGCCATGATCCTAAGCCGCTGCCGCGGCCATGCGTGGCACCGGCTCTTCCACGATCGGCAGATTGATCAGCCCGGACAGCACGCCGAACAGGATCGCGAGATACCACACAGCGTCGTAGGACCCGGTGCGGTCGAACACAACGCCGCCGAGCCAGACACCGAGGAAGCCGCCGACCTGATGGCTGAAAAACGCAAAGCCAGCGAGCGTCGCCAACCAGCGCGTGCCGAACATGACTGTAATAATGCCGTTGGTCGGCGGCACGGTCGAGAGCCAGGTCAGACCCATGATCGCGCCGAAGGCGATACAAGTGACTGCCGTGACCGGGAACGAAATGAAAGTCAGGATCGCGGCAGCGCGGGTGAAATAGAGAGCGGACAAGATGTAGCGCTTCGGCACGCGATTGCCGAGCCAGCCAGTCGTCACCGAACCGACGATATTGAACAAACCTATGGTGGCGATCGTCCAGCCGCCGATTTCCGCCGATAGGCCGCGATCGACGAGATAAGACGGCATATGCACGGTGATGAACTGAAGCTGGAAGCCGCAGGTGAAGAAGCCGAGCACAAGCAGAACATAAGAGCGATGCGCGAAAGCCTCGCGCAAAGCCTGCGTCAGCGACTGCGATTGCGCGTGATGCCCGGCTTCGGATGGCGGCGTCGCCAGCGCCAGTGACAACGGCAGCACCGCGAGCATGCTCACGGCGAAGATCAGCAACGTCTGCTGCCAGCCGAACCTATCCATCAGCGCAACCGCGACCGGAGAATAGAGGAACTGGCCGAACGAGCCCGCCGCGGTGCCGAAGCCGAAGGCAAGCGACCGCGATTGCGGCGGCACGAGTTTGCCGAGCGCCGCGAGCACAACCGGAAACGAGCAGCCGGCCAGGCCGAAGCCGACCAGCACGCCGGCGGACGCATCGAGCAGCGGCGCACTCGTCGCGTGCGACATCAGCGCCAAACCCGCAGCGTAAAGCAGCGCGCCGCCGCAGAGCACCCGCACCGTACCGAAGCGATCGGCGATGATGCCGCCGAGCGGCTGGCCGATGCCCCAGAGCAAATTCTGCAGCGCGAGCGCGAAGGCGAAGACGTCGCGGCCCCAGTGATTGGCGCTCGACAGCGGCGTGAGGAAGAAGCCGAGCGTCGAGCGCGGCCCGAACGCAATGAGCGCGATCAGGCTGCCGAAGCCGATGACCAGCGCCGGCGAGCGCCAGTTCGCGCCGACTGACTCGCGCGCGCGAGGTACCGTCGTGAATTCTTGTGACGTCGTCCATATCGCCCCGAACAAGAGAGATTCAAAAAGTCGCGTAGCATAGGGCCTGCCACCAAATCGCCCAAACGAAAATTGTGACCTCGTCAGCGTCCCGTGCATGGCAGATCAGCGCATTCGGTTTGCCATATCGTCCGTCAGCGACTAAGGATTTGCGGTCCTTTTTCACCGATTAGGCTGTGTGACGATGCCGATGTCTCTCCTCCGCGCCGACGCCTTTCTTTCCCCGCTTGAGATCGAAGCCGCGGTGACGCGCGCGCTCGAGGAGGACCTTGGCCGCGCCGGCGACATCACCTCGATCGCGACGGTGCCAGAGGACACGCAAGGCCGCGCCGTGCTCGCCGCGCGCAAATCCGGTGTCATCGCCGGTCTGGCGCTTGTCGACGCGGCATTCCGCAAGCTCGCGCCGGGCATCGGGATCGTCCCGCATGCCTGCGACGGCATGGCGATCCAGGCCGGCACCAAGCTGATGACGATTTCCGGCAATGCCCGCGCCATTCTCGGCGCCGAGCGCGTCGGGCTGAATTATCTCGGCCACCTTTCCGGCATCGCCACCGCAACCGCGACATTCGTGGAGCGCATCGCGCATACCAAGGCGCGCGTCGTCTGCACGCGCAAGACGACGCCGGGGCTTCGGGCGCTGGAAAAATACGCGGTGCGTTGCGGCGGCGGCTTCAATCACCGCTTCGGTCTCGACGATGCAATCCTGATCAAGGACAATCATGTCGCGGTCGCCGGCGGCATCAAAGCGGTGCTGATGCGCGCCCAACAGGTCGCTGGGCATCTGGTCAAGATCGAGATCGAAGTCGATTCGCTCGATCAGCTCCACGAAGTGCTCGATGTCGGCATCGCCGACGTGGTGATGATCGACAATTTTGATCTTGAGTCGATGCGCAAGGCTGTCGCCATGGTCGCGGGCCGCCTCGTCATCGAAGCCTCGGGCGGCATCACGCTCGAGAGTGCGGCGGCGATCGCCGAGACCGGCGTCGACTATTTGTCGTCAGGCGCACTCACCCATTCGGTGCAGAATCTCGACGTCGGGCTGGATATCGAGATGTAGCGACGAAGCTCACAGCTTCGCCGTCGGCTCGGTCTTGTCCGGCGCCGGCGACGCCGCAGCTTCGGGGCCTTTCATGCTCGCCTCCGGCGCCGCCGGATTAGGCACGGGATTTTCCGACAGCACTTCGGGATCGGGCCGCAGGAATGCGGCGAGGTTCGCCGGATCGATGCTGGCAGTCGTCTCCGGCGCATTGGGTCCGAATACCGGCGCGTCGTCGCCGTCGCCCCAATTGCGCGGCCGGTAGAAGGTGTGGACGCCCAATCTGTAGAGCCGCGTCATCTCGTGGATCCAGCTCGGATGCACCCAATAGGCGTGGTAATGCGTGGCGTGGCCGACTTCGGCGAGCCAGATCTTGCCATCAAGCATGTCGCGCGCGATCTGCTTCGCCTGCTCCCACATGTCGGGCTCGTCGATCTTGTTGAGGTCCTTGCCTTCGCAGGCGAAGGTGAACTGGCAGGCGAGATGCCGGTTGGCGTTCTGATAGACCACGCCGCAGACGTCGTGCGGGTAATAGCCCGAGAACACGCGGTTCATCACCACTTGGGCGACGGCTTCTTGGCCCTTCATCACTTCGCCGCGCGCTTCGAAATAGATGGCGTCGGCAAGACACTTCTGCGCCTCGGCGCGCGGCTTGCCGACGAGGCCAAGGCGCTGCGCCGGGCTGAGCACGCGGCTCTCGTCCTTGCCCGTCATGGTTTCCTCGCCGCCGTAATCGTCGTTGCCTTCGAGCGACGACAACTTGATGCCGGTATCGGGCGGCGCCACCAGGATCGGCTCGGCGCCGGGCGCCCAGCTTTGCAAGCCGGTGTTCATACCCATGGTGCTGGTGCCGAAATAGATCTGCGCGCTGCGATCGACCGACGAGCCGTCGATGAAAGACGCGTCGTCGAAGCTCGACCGTACCATCGTCATCTCGCCGGGCGGTGGAATTTCCGGCGGCTTGTCGGCAATCTCGACGGCATCGTCGCCGCCGCTACTCACATTACTACGGTCGGCGGACGCCATGGATCGCTGCGCGATGGTGTTGCCGGCTTCGTCCAAGCGTGGACCGGAGGGCGTGCGCACCGTGGTCGCGGGGTTGGCGGCGTCGGCGGCGGCAGCGCTCGCGCCGTGCGGGGCGGAAGCGGCATTGGCCGCGTCCATCTGGACGACAGGCGCAGCGGCCTTGTCTTCGGCGTGGACATCGGCGTTCACGGGCTGTGGCGCGGCTGCGGGCGCCGCAGGCTGCGTCACCGCTGGAATTGCCGGTTGCGCAGCCGTCGGCGCATCGATCGGCTGTAGTTGCGGCAAGGTTTTCGGATCGACCGCGGCCGGCGTCGTTGGAGGCAGCCGGTCGCCCTTGTTGGTCCGGTTGATCGTCGGATATTCAACCTGACGTGTGGCCCGCCCGGTCATCGTTTCGTCGACCTTCCACGCATAAGCATCGAGCGACCGCGGATCGAAATTGACGTTCTGAAAATCCAGCGGTTCGGGAATGACCGTTCCGATCGGACGCGTGAAGTTGAAGGTGGCGCGCTCGATGGTGCCGAACGGCGACGCAATGAGGTGCTCGCCGCCCCAGCTTGCGGACATGCTGGGACGATGCGCGATCAGCGCGGCCAGATCCTGATATCCGACTGAGGTCGGCATCAACGCGATACAGAACGCGCTGAGCCAGAAGCGCGCCGAGTTAGAAGCGCGCAACACCCGAACACGCGACGCCACCATTACCCCAAAACCCCACCACGCAACGCAACGCGTACTCGGTAAATCAAACGCCACCGCAGTGGCGCGAATGCGGCGCGACGATTTATTGTCGAGTTAACGTTGCGAAGGTGTTAATCGCCCGCGCCCATGGAACTGCACATAGATCAAGCGCTTCTGCAGTTTAATGTGCAGCGATCGCTGGCGTGGAACCGCGCTGCGCGCGCAGCGACAGAAACCCAAATCAAATCGGGGGAAATCGCGTGCGGCCCGCGGTTCCGCTGGTACGATGATGGAGTTCCGCGGTTACGTTTCATTCACCACGAAACGATACGCGTTCGCGCGCGAGTGTAGGCAACTGCGCAGGGAACCCAGCATTCGCTTCATGTGAGTGCGAGACCGTGCTGACTGCAGCGCCAAGTCTCCATTGATTGCTCGGCTACCATTTTGCCTGAGAGGAATTCGAACTCAAGGATGCGCGAAGCGCACCGCCTTCGGCGGCGACCCCATAGGGCGCTCTGCGCCCTATGGGTCGCCCTTGACTTCGAATTCCTCTCAGGCACCGTTGCCCGTGCAATCAATGAAAGAATTTGCCTCATCGGCGTCTATTATGTGCTGAGGCAGGAGATTACGCGGTGCTGCTCACTCCTTTGCCGAGCGCGGCTTGCGCCGCGGCAAGCCGCGCGATCGGCACGCGGAACGGCGAGCACGACACATAGTCGAGTCCGACTTCGTGGCAGAACGCGACGGACGCCGGATCGCCGCCATGCTCGCCGCAAATGCCGAGCTTCAATTTCTGCCGCACCTTGCGGCCGCGTTCGGTCGCGATGCGGATCAATTCGCCGACGCCCTCGCGGTCGATCGACACGAACGGATCGCACGGCAGGATTCCCTTCGAGGTATAGATCCCGAGGAAGCTTGCGGCATCGTCGCGGCTGATGCCGAAGGCGGTCTGCGTCAGATCGTTGGTGCCGAACGAAAAGAACTCCGCCGTCTCGGCGATCTCCCCGGCCTTGAGCGCCGCGCGCGGCAGTTCGATCATCGTGCCGACCTGGTAATTGAGCTTGGTCTTTTGCTCTGCGGCGACCTTTTTCGCCATGGCGTCGATGCGCTCCTTGACGAGATCGAGCTCGGCCTTGCCGGCGATCAGCGGCACCATGATTTCCGGCACCACCGGTTTGCCGGTGGCGCGGCCGGCTTCGACCGCGGCCTCGAAGATGGCGCGCGCCTGCATCTCGGCGATTTCAGGATAAGCGATGGCGAGCCGGCAGCCGCGGAAGCCGAGCATCGGATTGAACTCGTGCAATTCGCGCGCGCGGTCGGCGAGCTTTTGCGGATCGGCGCCCATGGCTGCCGCCACTTCAGCGATTTCCTTGTCGCTGTGCGGCAAGAATTCGTGGAGCGGCGGATCGAGCAGCCGGATCGTCACCGGCAGACCGCCCATGATCTTGAACAGATCGACGAAATCGGCGCGCTGCATCGGCAGGAGCTTTGCCAGCGCGGCGCGGCGTGCGGTCTCGTCGCCGGCGAGGATCATCTCGCGCACGGCGCGGATGCGCTCGTCCTCGAAGAACATGTGCTCGGTGCGGCACAGCCCGATGCCCTCGGCGCCGAATTTGAGGGCGGTGCGGGCGTCGGCAGGCGTATCAGCATTGGCGCGCACCTTGAGCTTGCGCACCGCGTCGGCCCATTTCATCACGGTGGCGAATTCGCCGGCCAAAGCCGGCTCGATCATCGGGACTTTGCCGGCGAGCACCTGGCCAGTCGAGCCGTCGATAGTCAGCGTGTCGCCCTTCTTCATGGTGACGCTGCCGGCGGTCATGGTCTGCGCGCGATAATCGACGCGCACGGTGCCGGCGCCGGAGACGCATGGCTTGCCCATGCCGCGCGCAACGACAGCGGCGTGCGACGTCATGCCGCCGCGTGTCGTCAGAATGCCTTCGGCGGCGTGCATGCCGTGAATGTCTTCCGGCGAAGTTTCGACGCGGACCAGGATGACTTTGCGGCCCTGGCTTTTGAGCAACTCAGCTTCCTCGGACGAGAACACGATTTCGCCGGACGCGGCGCCGGGCGAGGCCGGCAAGCCGTTGGCGATTACTTTGCGCTCGGCATTGGGATCGATGGTCGGATGCAGCAATTGATCGAGCGCTGCGGGATCGATCCGCGCCACCGCTTCTTCCTTGGTGATCAGCTTTTCCTGCGCGAGCTCGACCGCGATGCGCAGCGCCGCCTGCGCGGTGCGCTTGCCGTTGCGGGTCTGCAGCATCCACAGCTTGCCCTGCTCGATGGTGAATTCGAGATCCTGCATGTCGCGATAGTGCCGCTCGAGCACGCCGTGGATGCGCTTGAGCTCGCCGAAGGCCTTGGGCAGCGTCGCCTTCCAGCGACGGCTTGTCGGAACCGGATTCCTTGCGCGCGGCTTCGGTGATTTCCTGCGGCGTGCGGATGCCGGCAACGACGTCTTCGCCCTGGGCATTGATCAGGAATTCGCCGTAGAGCTTTTTCTCGCCGGTCGACGGATTGCGCGTGAACGCGACGCCGGTTGCCGAGGTCTCGCCCATATTGCCGAACACCATAGCCTGCACATTGACGGCGGTGCCCCAGCTTTCGGGGATAGCGTGCAGACGGCGATAGGTGATAGCGCGCTGGTTCATCCACGAACTGAACACGGCGCCGATGGCGCCCCACAATTGCGCATGCGCATCTTGCGGGAACGGCTTGCCCAATTCGTGCTCCACCCGCTCCTTATAGCGCTCGACCAGTGCCTTCAGATCGTCGGCGTCAAGTTCGGTGTCGAGCGTATAGCCGTTCTTCTCTTTATGCTCGTCGAGGATTTCCTCGAAATTCTGATGCTCGATGCCGAGCACCACGTCGGAATACATGGTGATGAAGCGCCGGTAGCTGTCCAAGGCGAAGCGCCGGTCACCGGATTTTTCCGCAAGCGCCGCGACCGTTAGGTCGTTGAGCCCGAGATTGAGCACGGTGTCCATCATGCCCGGCATCGAGGCGCGGGCGCCGGAGCGCACCGAGACGAGGAGCGGATTCTTCTCGTCGCCGAATTTCTTGCCGGTGATGCGGCCGACCGCGGCCAAGGCCGCTTCGACCTGCGCCTTCAAATCCTTCGGGTAGGTTTTGCCGTGCTCGTAGAAATAGGTGCAGACCTCGGTGGTGATGGTGAAGCCCGGCGGCACCGGCAGGCCGAGATGCGCCATTTCGGCAAGCCCCGCGCCCTTGCCGCCGAGCAGATTGCGCATCGACGAACGGCCCGCGGCCTTGCCGCCGCCGAACGCATAGACCCATTTGCCCTTGCCGGCGGACGATGACTTGCCCGCAGACTTCATCGGCTTGCGCGTGCTTGCGGCGCTGGCCTTGGATTTTTTCGCGGGTTTGCGGGCTGCTTTGGAGTGGGATTTGGCCATGGTGCGTTCGGTGCCGACGCGTTGGACGATGGGTGGGTTTGGACGGGCTTTTAGATCGCAATTCCTGTCAGGCGCAACTCTCAGCCATGCAAATCCTAGTGGATGAAATGATAGATGCCATTGAGCCCCATCAAACCGACGATAATGAGATAGATCGCGACGATGAAGTTCAACAGCCGCGGCATGACCAGGATGAGAATACCGGCGATCAAGGCGACAAGCGGCGTGATATGGGCGGCGGTGATGACCATGATGTCCTCTTTAGGGGCTTTGGGCTGGAGGCTTTGGGCTTGAGTGCAATTTGAAGGTGCGGCTGGAAATCGACAGACATTTAACGCGCGAGCCGCGGTTCGGTT
This sequence comes from uncultured Alphaproteobacteria bacterium, assembly GCA_963761185.1. Lineage (GTDB taxonomy): Bacteria > Pseudomonadota > Alphaproteobacteria > Rhizobiales > Xanthobacteraceae > BOG-931. The sequence continues at coordinate 483,613 of CAVXFY010000002.1, read as the reverse complement.
TCTAGCACGCGCGGTAAGATTAGGAACGCGTCATGGCCTGGCCTGTCCCGGCCATCCACGACTTTGGCCGACGCGAAGACGTGGATGCCCGGCACGAGGCCGGGCATGACGGCCGAGTATCAGCTAGCAGGCTGTTGAAAAACTCACCATTTCCGAGCTTTGAAGGTTGGTTCATCGCCGAGATGGAAGCTGATTTCGCCGTGGATCGTGCCGTCGTCGTCGCGTTCGGCCCATCCGTCTGCGGAGACGCGATCCATTTCGTCGCTGCCTTCCCAGGTGAACTCGGCGGCGTCGGTATAGAGGGTGCAATCGAGGGCGCCCACGACACATCCGAACTTGAACTCGCCCAGCCCATTGGCTTTGAACTGAATATAGGCGGGCTCGACCATATCCAAATAATCCTTGTCCCAGAGCGCCATCTCAATGATCCGCCACTTGCCGATCAATGGGCTCGCTGCGCGGCGGCTCATGTCGCCTCCAGAAGCTTGGGGATGCGCACGAGGTTATAGGCGAGGATGGCGAAGGTGAAGACGGCCTGCACCTTGGCCAAGCCGCGAACTTTGAGCTGGGCGAGGCCGCCCGTCGTCTTGATCCAGCCGAACACTTCCTCGATGCGTTTGCGGCAACATTGGCTGATGGCGTAGCCGGGATGACGAAGGGTGCGTTCGTCGACGGCGGTCTTGCGCGGCTTGCCGGTCTTGGACAGATGACCGTCGATGGCGATGTGCGGGGTGATCTTGCGCTCGCGCAAGGCGTAGACAAAGCCCTCGACATCGAAGCCTTTGTCGCCGCCCACGGTGATCCGCCGCCGGCCCTGGCGGTGGCTGTCGATGAGGTCGAGAGCGGTGTCGCGTTCCGCCGTGCCGCTCGCCCGCGTGACATCGCCACCGACCGCCAGCCCGTTGCGGTTCTCCATCAGCACATGACCCATGTAGCACAGACGGCCCTCATGGCCGTCGCCCTTGCGATAAAGCTTGGCATCCGGGTCGGTCGTGCTCGTATGCGTCTTGTTCGAGCGCTTCTCGCGGTGGAAGTTGCGCACGCCGTTGCGCCCTCCTGCGGGTGGATCGCCTGAGCCATCCTTCGGCCGGAAGCTCTTCATCCCGGCCCAAGCCTTCAACAATGTCCCGTCCACCGAGAAGTGGTCGTTCGACAAAAGCCGCTTGACCTTGGGCAGCGACAGCAACGTAGCCAGGAACTCGCGTGCCACATCCGCCTCCAGCAGCCGGTCTCAATTCTTCGAGAAGCTCGAGGCGTCCCAAACCGCATCGTCAATCGAAAGCCCTACAAACCACCGGAACAGAAGATTGTAATCGATCTGCTCCATTAGCTGTCGCTCGGAGCGCACGGTGAAGAAGGCCTGCAGTAGTGTCGCCCGAAGCAGATACTCCGGCGCGATCGAGGGGCGCCCAGTCTGGGAATAAAGCTCCTCGAACCGACCCGACAGTGCCGCCAACGCTTCGTTCACCAACACCCGGATGGCGCGCAGCGGGTGGTCCGCTGCAATCCGCTCCTCCAGACGAATGTACGAAAAAAGCCCTTCCGATTCTCGTTCCTCGCCGCGCATGTCAAATCACCCCGTCGTCGCCAAACAACGGAATCACTATCCAGCCTTGCCGTCGAGAGGGTTTTTCAGCAGCCTGCTAGCCCTCTATCCTGGAAAAATCCGCCACGGCGCGGGTGGCGGCGCGGATTTCGTTGAGCAGCTTGAGCCTGTTCTCTCGCTGCGCCTTATCCTCGACATTCACCGTCACCTTGTCGAAAAAAGCGTCGACCGCGGGCCGCAGTCTTGCGAGGTGGGTCATCGCACCCTCGAAGTCTTCGGCCTCAACAGCACGCGCCATCCCGATCTTGGCTCGATCGATCTCATAGGCCAACGTCTCCTCTTCGGCACTTTTGTAAAGTCTCCGATCGGGCGAACCGGTATACTCGCGACCGTCCTTCTTCTCTTCAATGCGAATGATATTGGCCGCGCGCTTGTAGCCCGCGAGCAGATTTTTGCCGTCTTCCGTGTCAAGGAATTTACCCAATGCCTCGACCCGACGGACGATAAGAAACAGGTCGTCCTGGCCTTCAACGGCAAAGACCGCGTCCACAAGATCGTGACGAGCACCTCGCTCTCGAAATTGAGCCTTTAAGCGCTCGGCGTCGAAATGCTTTCGGTCAGATACGAAGGACGCAATGGCGATCGCGAAATCTTCGTCGGCGCGCGCTAGGGTGATACGGTCCGCTTTAGCACCAATCTGTCGTCCGTAGGCTCTCCAGTATCTCCTTGCTTGAGTCATTACATCCGTTAGCCGACTTGCGGTCCGCTTAACTTCGACTACAAGGTCATAATCTTCGCCCTTCAAAATTATATCTGGGCGCAATCTTCCAATTTTAGCTTCAATCAGAATTTCGGCCGCCGGCACTTTCTGTTTCAACTGATCTGCAATCTTGATAACTGCCTCACGTTCGCTGGGCGGCTTCTGACGCAGAAAACCGATAAGCGCCTTCTCGGTTGATGCAATTTGGTTTGTTACGAGGAGATTGTAGGCAAGCTCGGTCATCTTTGAAAAATTTAAACGCAATCTGTTTTCAACGATTAGTCTTATGACCCCTAATTCAGCTCTTCGCAGTCCATATGGGTCCTTGTTGCCTGTCGGTTTTTCGTCGACCGCCCAAAATCCGACAAGCGTATCGAGCTTGTCCGCAAGCGCAACCGCAATAGAGACAGGATCGGAGGGCACAAGATCGTCCGGCCCTTTCGGCTTGTAGTGATCTTCGCAGGCGTGGGCGACGGCCTCGTCCTCGCCTTGCGCTTCGGCGTAGTACTTACCCATCGTTCCTTGTAGCTCGGGAAATTCCCCAACAACCTCAGTAAGCAGATCGGCTTTACACAATCTGCGCCGCGCGTTTTGCTTTGTCCACATCTGCACCGACAAGAGGCGCAAGCTCTCCAGCGAGTTGTTCGATGCGCTGAATACGGTCCAACTGCGAACCTAGTTTCTGATGAAAAACAATGTTTCTGAATTTCGGCAGCCGATCTTCCAGCCGCGTCTTCAGGTCGGTCTCATAGAAGAACTTCGCATCCGACAGCCGGGCGCGGATGACGCGCTCGTTGCCGGCGACGATGGCTTTGCCGCCATCTTCGGCTTCGAGATTGGACACCAATAGGAACTTGTTGACGAGCTTGGCATGCGCAGCGTCGCGCAGCACGAAACATTTCTGGTTGTTACGGATGGTGGCACGGATCACTTCTTCCGGAATGCGCAGGAACTGCTCGTCGAACGAACCCATCAGCACCACCGGCCATTCGACGAGGCCGGCGACTTCGGCGAGCAGGCCTTCGTCCTCGACGAGTTCAAGCCCCTGCGCGAAGGCCAGCTGCTTTGCCTCGGTGCGGATGATGCTTTTGCGCCGCTCGGCATCGAGCACGACCTTGGCCTTGTCGAGCTTTTGCTGATAATCGTCGAGCCGGCGCACGGTGAATGTCTTGCGGCGCGAGGAAGCGGTGGCCGCGCGTCTCGTTGCCGGCAGCGATGCCGCCGACCGAAAACGGCACGATGTCCGGCTCCTCGGTCTCCGGCCCGAACGTGGCGACGATGGAGTGCAGCGGCCGCACCCAGGTCAACGCGCCGGGCTCTTTCGACTCGCGCGCCCCAGCGCATCGATTTCGGCCAGGGGAAGCTTTTGATCACCTCGGGCAGTATCTCGCCGATGACGTCGAGCGCGGCACGGCCAGGCTTCTCGATCACCGCGACATAGAAGTCGCCCTTCTTGTCCGGCTGCACTTTCGCTTCACTCGATCGATTTCAGCCCGGCGGCCTTGAGAAAACCGGCGATAGCATTCTCCGGCGCGCCGACGCGCGGGCCCTTCTTCTCCTCGCGCAGATCCGGCTGGCGCACCGGCACGCCGTGCACGGCAAGCGTCAGCCGCCGCGGCGTCACGAAAGCCTTGGCGCCCTCATAGACGAGGCCGGCCTCGACCAGCCGGTCGGTGACGGCCTTCCTCAAATCCTCCGCCGCCCGCGCCTGCATGCGGGCCGGGATTTCTTCGGAGAACAGTTCGAGGAGAAGGTCGGGCATCAGGTCAATTGCTTGTGGCTGCCGTCGCAGAGCGGCTGGTGCTGCGAGCGCTTGCAGGCGCAGAACCAGGCCTCCTCGTCTTTCGTGGCGCTTCCATTCCTGCGGCTGGAACGGCGTGCCCTTGTGCGAGCCGTCGCAGAACGGCTGCGTCTTCGAGCGCCCGCAGGCGCACCACCAATAGCTCTTGCCGGCTTCGACCTTGACCGGAATCGGTTTGCGTCCGCCGATTTCAGGGACTTCACTCATTTTCGTTCCTCCGCTCCGCTCATCAGCTTTTCCCTCCGCCTTCCGTTGCCAGCCACGCCTCGCCGCAGGCTTTCGCCAATTCGCGCACCCGCAAGATGTAGCTCTGCCGCTCGGTCACCGAGATGACGCCGCGCGCATCGAGCAGATTGAACACGTGGCTCGCCTTGATGCACTGATCGTAGGCCGGCAGCGCCATCAGATGTTGGCCGCGATTGGTTGATCCGCGTCGCCGCACCCCAGCCGTCCTCGAGATATTTCTTGCACGCCGCTTCCGCCATGCGGAACTGCTCGAACAGCATTTCGGTGTCGGCAAATTCGAAATTGTGCCGCGAATATTCCTGCTCGGCCTGCAGGAACACGTCGCCGTAGCTCACCCTCTGCGCGCCGTCGCGGCCGTTGAAATTGAGCTCGTAGACGTTCTCGACGCCCTGCACATACATTGCCAGCCGCTCGAGCCCGTAGGTCAGTTCGCCGGCGACCGGCGCGCATTCGAAACCCGCGACCTGCTGGAAATAAGTGAACTGCGAAACTTCCATGCCGTCGCACCAGCATTCCCAGCCGAGCCCCCAGGCGCCGAGCGTCGGGCTTTCCCAATCGTCCTCGACGAAGCGGATGTCGTGGATCTTCGGATCGATGCCGATGGCGTAGAGCGATTTCAGATAAAGATCCTGCAAGTCGTCGGGCGACGGCTTCAGGATCACCTGAAACTGATAGTAGTGCTGCAGCCGGTTCGGATTTTCGCCGTAGCGGCCGTCCTTGGGCCGGCGCGACGGCTGCACATAGGCGGCGTTCCACGATTTCGGCCCGAGCGCGCGCAGCGTCGTCGCCGGATGAAAGGTGCCGGCGCCGACCTCCATGTCATAGGGCTGCAGAATGACGCAGCCCCAATCCGCCCAATAGCGCTGCAACGCCAGGATCAGACCCTGAAACGAGCGTTCCGGGCGCATATAGGGCGGCAAATCGGCCGCCGCGGCGGCTGGGCTTGCGATGGATGGTCCGGTTGCGGCTTCGGTCATGGGGCGTTGTTGGTGGATGGCGCGCGTGCAGGTCAAGCCTTCACGTCAACCCGCGGGCCGCGATGACGCATAGCCTTGCGCCCTTTATGCTGGTATCGGAAATCCGCGGCCGGGACGGAGACAAGAGCGATAGCCGAGTCCGATACCTGCCGATATTTGCCGATACCTGATTCGCCTGAATATAGGGGGGAATTGTGCGCAAAATTGCAGCCATGCTGATCGCCGGAGCCGGAGCGCTGTCTTTGGCCGCGCTGCTGTCGATCGTGCCACAAAACGCGCAAGCCGATGACTTTCCAAGCCGGCCGGTCCATGTCGTGATCGCGTTTCCGCCCGGCGGCCCGACCGATTTCGTCGGCCGCGTTATCGCCGAGAAGATGAAAGACACGCTCGGCCAAACCGTCGTCATCGACAACAAGCCTGGCGCCAACGGCACGCTGGGCGGCGAATTCGTCGCCAAGTCCGACCCCGACGGCTACACGCTGTTCCTGACGACGGCCGGCGCGGTGACGGTGTCGCCGCATATCATGGCCGATATCCATTACGATGCGCTGCGCGATTTCGCGCCTGTCGCGCTCGTCACCAAGGTCACCGAGGTGCTGGTCGTCAATCCGAGGTCCGGCATCAAGACCGTCAAAGAACTCGTCGCGCTCGCCAAGGACAAACCCGGCACAATTACCTTCGCCTCGACCGGCATCGGCTCGCCGCCGCATCTGGCGCAGGAACTGCTCGAGTGCGTCCGCAGGCGTCAAATTCCTGCACGTGCCGTATCGCGGCGCGGCGCCGGCCTTGACCGATCTGCTCGCCGGCCAGGTGCAAGTGCTCTCCGCCGACGTACCGGTGCTGATCGCGCAAATTCGGGCCGGCACCGTGGTGCCGATCGGCGCGGCAGGCGAAAAGCGCGACGCTATTTTGCCGGATGTGCCGACGCTTGCCGAGCAAGGCTATCCCAACACCGACGCATCGAACTGGTACGGCCTGCTGGCGCCGGCAAAGACACCCGCCGCCGTGATCCAGAAGATCAACAATGCCGTCAACGCCGCGCTGAACGATCCGGCGACCCACGACAAGCTCGTTCAAGCCGGCGCGACGCCGGTCGGCGGCACGCCGGACAGTTTCGGCACATTCATGAAAGCGGAATACGAAAAATGGGGCCGTGTGGTCAAAGAGCGCGGCATCAAGGACACGCAGTAGGAAGGCATTCACTCCGCTCGTCCCCGCGCAGGCGGGGACCCAGTCTCTCCGATCGCATCGCCCCTGGATTCCCGCCTGCGCGGGAATGAGCGGAAAGCGTCTACCCTGGCCGATATTCCCCGGTTTTCGGATCGGGTTTCAAAGTCGGCAAGGCGTTACGGTCGAGCGGCTCGACGGCGGAGCGAGCGCGAACGTCGTCGAGCTCGGAATTGACCCGATGCGTTTCTTTGGACCACCAGCGCACCAAGGCGGCCGCGCCCACCATTCCCAATGCGAAGACAATGACCGGCGGCATGTGCGCCTCCTCGAGAAGTTATAGCCCGAAACGCGCCCACATCGCACGCGCTTCCAGCGCCGAAATCAGGTCCTCGGCGAAACCTCCTGAAAAACCCGCCCGCGCCAGCATATCGCCGCCGCCGACGCCTAGCACCCGGCGGCCGAAAAAGCCGCGCTCGGCGGTCACGAGAGGGGTAACGACCTTGTCACCGAATCGTTCGCGCAGGGTCCCGCGCAAATCGCCGATAGCATCCACCAAACCGAGTTCCAGCGCCCGTCGCCCGGTCCAGTACTCACCGGAAAATAAGTCGCTTTCCGGGCCGTTGAGCTTGGCGCCGCGCCGCGATTTCACGAGCTCAATGAAATCGTCGTGAATGGCGCGCTGCAATTTTTTCAGGCGCTCGACGTCGCCCGGGTCTTCCGGCAGGAACGGGTCGAGCGAAGCTTTGTGCTCGCCGGACGTATAAAGCCGCCGCTCGACGCCTATCTTGGCGATGAGCTTGTCGAAGCCGAACGAGCCGCCGACGACCCCGATCGAACCGACGATGGAATGCGGATCGGCGATGATCTCGTCGCCGGCGCAGGCGATCATGTAGCCGCCCGAGGCGCCGGCGTCTTCGACGAAGGCAATGACGTGGCGCTTATGCTCGGCCGCAAGCTCACGAATGCGGCAGAAGATCAGGTGCGATTGTACCGGCGAGCCGCCCGGCGAATTGATGGCGAGCGCGACGGCGGAGGCATTCTTGGTGGCGAAGGCTTTGTCGAGCGTACGCGCAATCCCGGCAAGGCTCAGGCCCGGCTTGAGCGGCGTCGAAAAACCGATGACGCCGGTCAGCCGCACCACCGGAACCACCGGTTTGTCGCGGCGAAACCGCTTGGGAATGATCGGCCGGAGCACGCTGAGCGCGCGGCTGGCAATGCCGTTGCCCGCAATTTGGCTGGCAACCTGGTCGCCCTGACCCATACTCGGTTCCATCATGACAGCTCAAATATGATCGGTCGCATTAACGCTCAACTAACCGTTTCTTAATCTTTGGAACGCTTCTTGCTTCGTGCTGTTGTGCAAAATAACGGCGGAGGCCGCAAAGCAATGAAGATCTACTTCCTCTTGATGCTCATCAGCGTGTTTATCGGGCTTTCCTATATGCCCATCCGGACCGAGGCGAAGCAAAAAAGTCGCGGCGCGGCCTGATTCTTTGCCAGCGTGATGCACAACGCCTGAGCAACTCTGCGTTTCAGTACCCGTATGATTTAAGGATTGCGCAATACCGTTTGTTAGTCCTGGTATCTCAGTATCACATCTCAGTGTGACGTCGCTGCGAGCACTTGGCTGGCATCAAGCACTTGGCTGCAAGTTCCCGCTCAGCATCAGCTTTGAGTAAGAGATAGCGCAACACCGTCGCGCAACACGGTTTCAGCCGCAACTGTCGGTTTGCCGTCGGCATCCGCAAGCACCAAGCCCGGCAGCAAGGCGAGTGGGCCGTTGCGGTCCTTCACTGCGCGCACGACGACGCGGATGGCTGGCGCGCCGGGTTTGCCGTGGATCGGCAGCACGGCGATCGCGCCGAAGCCCGGCGCAAGCGCCGCGAGCACATCGCCGAGCCCATCCGCGCGCCAGATCAGCGTGACGTCGCCCGCTGGCCGGATTAATCGCGCGGCCATACTCAGCCAATGTTCAAGCGTCCCATCCGAGGCAACATGCGCCAGGCGGCGGGCGCGATCGGGCGAGGGATTTTGTGCGGCGTTAAACGGCGGGTTCATCAGCACATGGTCGACCGATCCCGGCGCAAGCCCTGATGCGGCGAAAGCCGCGGCCGGCGCCGTGACGTCGAGATTGACGGCGCGGACGCGCGCGGAGAGGCCGTTGCGCGCTGCATTTTCGGCGGCGAGCGCCGCCAGCGCGGGATCGATCTCAACGAGCGTCACATCGAGGCCTTCGACGCGGCGCGCCAGCGCCAGGCCCGCCGCGCCCACGCCCGCCCCAAATTCGACCGCCCTTTCGCCGCTGCGTGCCGCAATTGCCGCGGCCAAGAGGATCGCATCATGGCCGAAACGGTGGCCGCGCAACGGCTGGCGCAGCACGAGCATGCCGCCGAGAACGGTGTCCTCGCTCACCTGTTCGCCAACCCGGCCGATGTCAGCGGACATCTGGGCGGAGCTCATTGCCGAAGCCGGCGTCCTCCAGAAGCCGCCGGGCGGTGTCGATCTCACTCTCGTCGACCAGGATGCGGCGTGGAAAAATGCCGATCGAGCCTTCCAGTACGCTCATGTTCTGATCGACGACCATATGATCGATATCCGCGCCGTTGAGCAGCGCCTCGATGGCGGTAATCAACACAGCGTCGTTGGTGCGGACGAGTTCGCGCATGGTCAGCCTCGCCGCCGTTCTTCGCCGGGCGCGCGCAGCGCCAGATAGGCGATCAGCTTCGCCTCGCGCCGCCCCCGCGTTACCGTGTCGAGGATAAGGCCGACGGCAACCGACAGGCAGGCGAGCACCATCAAGCCGGTGGACAGCACCGCGGTCGGCAGACGCGGCACCAAGCCTTCCTGCACATAAGTGATGAAGATCGGGATGGCGAGACCGAGCGCCATAATGACAAGCGCGATGCCAAGCGAGCCGAACAGCGACAATGGCCGCTCGGCGCGATAAAGCTTCAGCACCGTCCACAGGATGCGAAAGCCGTCCTGCCAGGTGTTGAGCTTCGAAGCCGATCCGCTCGGCCGCGAATAATACGGCGTCGCCACCTCGCCCACCGGCAATTCGAGTTCGAGCGCATGCACGGTCAATTCGGTCTCGATCTCGAAGCCGCCGGAAAGTATAGGGAACGATTTGACGAAGCGCCGCGAGAACACGCGGTAGCCAGAGAGAATATCCGAAAAGGCGTGGCCGAAAATGTTGGCAACGATTGCGGTCAGCAGCCGATTGCCGGTGCGGTGGCCGGGCCGATAGGCGGCCTCCTCGCGATCGACGCGGGTCGCGACCACCATATCGAGCCGGTCCGTCAGCAGCGCGTCGATCATGGTCTGCGCGATCGCTGCGTCATAGGTTGCGTCGCCGTCGACCAGCACGTAAATGTCGGCTTCAATATCATTGAACATGCGCCGCACGACGTGTCCCTTGCCCTGATGGTTTCGCGGCGGACCACCGCGCCAGCCTGTTTTGCGGCCGCGGCCGTACCGTCGGTGGAATTATTGTCATAAACATAAACGCTCGCCCCCGGCAGTGCCGCGCGGAAGTCGGCAACCACTTTGCCGATTGCGGGCTCCTCATTGTAGCAGGACACATCGAGGCGGCTTTGAGCCACGCGTTCCGCGGCAGCAAGGTCGTTGCTTGACATTCCCCCTCTCCGCCGCCACTCGAAGTGGCGTGATCGGCGCCGGCGGGCCCGGCCGTCCGGTATGCGAGCGCGTGTTATATTTGCCTGCGGACTTGCCGCGCCACCATAGCGTTTCTATGCTTCCGGGTCCCTCCTGTGGAGAAAGCTCAAGTGGCAGTTGTCGTCCCGTTTGAAGGCCCGAATACACCCTCGATCGAGCCTTTGGTCGAGCTTGTTTCAGTCGACATGGAACGCGTCAACGCCACAATCATCTCACGCACCGGTTCCGAGGTGACGATGATCCCGGAGGTGGCCAATCACCTCATCAGTTCCGGCGGCAAGCGGCTGCGGCCGATGCTGACACTGGCGCTGTCGCGGCTCGCCGGTTACACGGGCGAAGGCCATATCAAGCTCGCCGCCGCGGTCGAGTTCATGCATACCGCGACGCTCTTGCACGACGACGTGGTCGATGAGAGCGAATTGCGGCGCGGCCGCATGGCGGCGCGGATGCTGTGGGGCAACGAGGCGAGCGTTTTGGTCGGCGATTTCCTGCTCGGCCAGGCGTTCAAGATGATGGTCGAGGTCGGCAGCCTCAAAGCGCTCGAAATCCTCTCCTCGGCCGCCTCCGTCATCGCCGAAGGCGAGGTCATGCAGATCGCGGTCGCCAAGAACACGGCGACGACGGAAGATGAATATATCGCCGTGATCCGCGGCAAGACCGCCGAACTGTTCGCCGCCGCCTGTGAAGTCGGCCCGGCTTTATCGGCGCGGCAGAAGGCCGAACAGGCCGCGAGCCGTTCGTTCGGCATGAATCTCGGCATCACCTTCCAGCTCGTCGACGACGTGCTCGATTACGGCGGCGCAGCAGCCCATCTCGGCAAGAATGTCGGCGACGATTTCCGCGAAGGCAAGATCACGCTGCCGGTGGTGCTCGCTTTCCGTCGCGGCACCGACGCCGAGCGCGAATTCTGGCGGCGGACGCTCGAGCGCGGCGAGACCACCGACGCCGACCTTGATCACGCCATCGGGCTCATGGTGCGGCACCGTGCGCTCGAAGACACGATCGGCCGCGCGCATCATTACGGCGCCATCGCCCGCGACGCGCTCGCGCTGTTTCCGGATTCGCCGATGAAGGCGGCTTTGGTCGAAACCGTGGACTTTTGCATCGCGCGCACGCACTAGCAGGCTGTTGAAAAACTCACCATTTCCGAGCTTTGAAGGTTGATTCATCGCCGAGATGGAAGCTGATTTCGCCGTGGATCGTGCCGTCGTCGTCGCGTTCGGCCCATCCGTCTGCGGAGACGCGATCCATTTCGTCGCTGCCTTCCCAGGTGAACTCGGCGGCGTCGGTATAGAGGGTGCAATCGAGGGCGCCCACGACACATCCGAACTTGAACTCGCCCAGCCCATTGGCTTTGAACTGAATATAGGCGGGCTCGACCATATCCAAATAATCCTTGTCCCAGAGCGCCATCTCAATGATCCGCCACTTGCCGATCAATGGGCTCGCTGCGCGGCGGCTCATGTCGCCTCCAGAAGCTTGGGGATGCGCACGAGGTTATAGGCGAGGATGGCGAAGGTGAAGACGGCCTGCACCTTGGCCAAGCCGCGAACTTTGAGCTGGGCGAGGCCGCCCGTCGTCTTGATCCAGCCGAACACTTCCTCGATGCGTTTGCGGCAACATTGGCTGATGGCGTAGCCGGGATGACGAAGGGTGCGTTCGTCGACGGCGGTCTTGCGCGGCTTGCCGGTCTTGGACAGATGACCGTCGATGGCGATGTGCGGGGTGATCTTGCGCTCGCGCAAGGCGTAGACAAAGCCCTCGACATCGAAGCCTTTGTCGCCGCCCACGGTGATCCGCCGCCGGCCCTGGCGGTGGCTGTCGATGAGGTCGAGAGCGGTGTCGCGTTCCGCCGTGCCGCTCGCCCGCGTGACATCGCCACCGACCGCCAGCCCGTTGCGGTTCTCCATCAGCACATGACCCATGTAGCACAGACGGCCCTCATGGCCGTCGCCCTTGCGATAAAGCTTGGCATCCGGGTCGGTCGTGCTCGTATGCGTCTTGTTCGAGCGCTTCTCGCGGTGGAAGTTGCGCACGCCGTTGCGCCCTCCTGCGGGTGGATCGCCTGAGCCATCCTTCGGCCGGAAGCTCTTCATCCCGGCCCAAGCCTTCAACAATGTCCCGTCCACCGAGAAGTGGTCGTTCGACAAAAGCCGCTTGACCTTGGGCAGCGACAGCAACGTAGCCAGGAACTCGCGTGCCACATCCGCCTCCAGCAGCCGGTCTCGATTCTTCGAGAAGCTCGAGGCGTCCCAAACCGCATCGTCAATCGAAAGCCCTACAAACCACCGGAACAGAAGATTGTAATCGATCTGCTCCATTAGCTGTCGCTCGGAGCGCACGGTGAAGAAGGCCTGCAGTAGTGTCGCCCGAAGCAGATACTCCGGCGCGATCGAGGGGCGCCCAGTCTGGGAATAAAGCTCCTCGAACCGACCCGACAGTGCCGCCAACGCTTCGTTCACCAACACCCGGATGGCGCGCAGCGGGTGGTCCGCTGCAATCCGCTCCTCCAGACGAATGTACGAAAAAAGCCCTTCCGATTCTCGTTCCTCGCCGCGCATGTCAAATCACCCCGTCGTCGCCAAACAACGGAATCACTATCCAGCCTTGCCGTCGAGAGGGTTTTTCAGCAGCCTGCTAACTGAGCGTGCAGGCCTGCACCCACCAGTGTTCATATTTGGCGCGCAGGATTTTTGCTGCGAGCTGCGCTTCGGCGGCCGACGGAAATAACCCGAAACATGTCGCGCCGGAGCCTGACATGCGCGCCAGCTGACAGCCGGCAAAGCCGCGTAATGCCGTCAGCACCTCCGCGATCACCGGCTGAAGCGCGATCGCCGGCGCTTCGAGATCGTTCGGCTGAGTGTGCAGAACCTGCAGCAACTGCTCGCGGCTCTCCAATCTCGCCATCGCGGCGAGATCGAGGGGTGCCACCGCCTCGGCGCCCGGCTTCCATCCGGCGAATACGTCCTTGGTCGCGAGCGCGACGCCGGGATTGACCAGCACCGCAGGGAGCTGCGGCAGCGCCAGCGGCTCGGAGAGTTTTTCGCCAATTCCGCGCATCAGCCGCGAGCGCGGATTGAGACACACCGGCACGTCGGCGCCGGTCGCGCGCGCGGCGTCATAGAGTTGCGGCGCGTTGGGCGAAAGCCCATTCGCCCGCATGATGAGGCGAAGCGCCGCCGCCGCGTCGGACGAGCCGCCGCCGAGCCCCGCTGCGATCGGGAGGTTCTTTTCGAGATGGAACGCGCCCAGAGTGACGCTCGGAATCCGCGCGGCCAGCGCCCGCGCCGCCTTGAGCACGAGATTATCGGCATCGCTGCCGACCTGCGCCGCCGTCGCGCCGCTGAGCTTAAGCGACAGCGCGCCGCCCGGCACAAAGGTCAGCCGGTCGCCGCAATCGGCGAACACCACCAGGCTTTCGATCTCATGATAGCCGTCGGCGCGGCACGCCAGCACCCGCAGCGACAGGTTCACCTTCGCCGGCGCGTTCTCAGCGAGCGGAAGGGGCAAGGAAGGGACTCAGCCGCCGTTGCCGGTCTTCTTCGCATCCGAGCCGGCATTGCCCTTGTCGGCATCGGCCGGCGCCGCGGGCTTGCTGGCATCGGCTGCCGCCGACGTATCGGGCGGCAGGCCGTTTTGCAGCTTGGCCTCGATCTTGGGCAGGTCTTCCGGTTCCGGCTTCAAATCCTTGGCATGCGACCACTGGAAATGCGCTTCCAGGAAACGGCCGACACGCCAATAGGCGTCACCGAGATGGTCGTTGATGGTCGGATCTTCCGGCTTCAGCTCGACGGCGCGTTCCAGGTTCTTGACCGCCTCGTCGTAGTTGCCGGTGCGGAAATAGGCCCAGCCCAGCGAGTTGACGATATAGCCGTCATCCGGCCGCTGCTCGACGGCGCGGCGGATCATGTCCATGCCCTGATCGAGATGCGTGCCCTGATCGACCCAGGAATAGCCGAGATAGTTCAACACCAGCGGCTGTTCCGGGAACAATTCCAGCGCCTTCTTCATGTCGGCTTCGGCCGCCGGCCATTGATGCGAGCGCTCGTAGCAAATGCCGCGGAAGTAGAACACGACCCAGTTCGACTTCTCGGGCGTCGCCACCGTATCGATGGCCTTGCTGTAGGTGCCGGCGCAGCTCGCGAAATCCTTGCGCGCACGCTGGATATTGCCGAGCTCGATGATCGCTTCGGTGTCCTTGGGGCGCTGCGAGATGACGTGCTCAAGCTTCTGCTTGGCCTCGTCGGTGCGATCGAGCGCATCGAGATCGACCGCCATCTGAATTTCGGCATTGCGCGACAACGGCGAATTCGCTGGCACGCGCTCATAGGCCTTGATCGCGAGGTCGGGCTTTTTCAGATCTTCATAGAGATCGCCAAGCGACAACAACGCCATCGCATGCGACGGCTGCAAATAAAGCGCAAGCTGCAGATAGATCAGCGCCAGATCCTCACCGCCGCGTCGCCCGATCGAGGCGCCAAGACCGTACAACGCCTCGGCCGCGCCGGCCTGCGGCGAATCGACGAGCGACGGCAGTTTCTGACCGTCGGAAATCGCCTTCATCTCTTCATTGATCAGCGGGTGGTCCGGCAGGACCTTGGCGAAGTCCTGATAGATTTTCAGCGCATCGTCCTTGCTGCCGTTGCGGGACAGAAAACGGCCATAGGCCTGCACCGTGCGCAGCGCCGTCGGGTCGGTCTTGTAGGCGCTCTCATAGCGCTTCTGCGCGCCCTTCTTGTCGCCGCCGAGGTCGAGGATGAATCCGGCGTGCAGGTCCTTGAAGATGCCGTACCAGTCGGGCCCCGACAGCTTGTCCATAGTGTCGACCGCGGCATGGGCGTCGCCGGCGCCTTCCTGCGCCCACGCCGTCAACAGCGCTGCCGTGAGGTCGGTCACCGGCCCGCGCACCGATTGCGCGAAGTGCTGTTTGGCGGCGCCGTAATGTTTCAGCTTGAGCTCGCGAATGCCGATCACCAGTTGCGAGATCTTGTCGGTGTGATCGACGTCGAGCATGCGCTCGGCAAGCTTGCTGGCCTGGTCGATATCGCCGTCGGTCAGCACCGACAGGAAGGTGCGGCTCAGCAGATCCGGATTGCGCGGATCGAGCTTCAGCACGTCCATGTAATAGGTTGCGGCAGCGGCGGCATCGCGCTCGGCGCCGGCATGGCGCGCGGCCAGATAGCTGCCGGCGGCGTTCTCGGGCGAAAGTTCCGCTTGCGCCGGCGTCTGGACGGTCGCCGCCTGGGCGACGAGCACCGATGGAAAACCGAAAGCTAAGGCAGCGCCAAGAATAGCGGCGTGCCGGGGCAGCAGCGAGTGAATCACGATATCTCCATTGGCGAATTGGGTCGGCAGCGAATCGAGTCGGCGGACTCTCAACAAGCGCCGAATATCTGGTTGCGCGAGAATGGCCTTTTTGCCGCGCCGCCGCAAGGATGCCGACCGATGCGGGCCGAACGCCGCCCCCTCGTGCCGCCAGCACGAGGGCGGTTGTTTAGGCCCGAACGGCGGCGAAATCGCGGCAGCGGAATTACATATCGCCGGCCAATCACATATTCGGATAGTTCGGCCCGCCGCCGCCCTCGGGCGGCACCCAGGTGATGTTCTGGTTAGGGTCTTTGATATCGCAGGTTTTACAATGCACGCAGTTCTGCGCGTTGATGACATAGCGCGGCTGACCGCCCTCCTCGACCCATTCATAGACGCCGGCCGGGCAATAACGCGACGACGGCCCAGCAAAGACGTCATGCTCCGACGATTTCTGCAGAGCGGCGTCGCGCACGATTAGATGCACCGGCTGATCTTCTTCGTGATTGGTGTTGGACAGATAGACCGAGGACAACCGATCGAAGGTGAGTTTGCCGTCGGGCTTTTGATAGACGATGCGCTTGCATTTGGCGGCGGGTTCGAGCGTCGCGAAATCCGGCTTGCCGTGCTTGAGCGTGCCGAACAGCGAGAAGCCGAGCGTGTTGGTCCACATATCGAGCCCGCCGAGCGCGACGCCAGCGAGGGTGCCGAGCTTCGACCAGAGCGGCTTGGCGTTGCGCACCCGCCACAGATCGCGCCCGATCGGCGACGCGCGCCAAGCCTCCTCGTAAGTCGACAGTTCGTCATTGGCGCGGCCCTCTTTAAGCGCGGCCGCCGCATGCTCGGCCGCGAACATGCCGGACAGCATGGCGTTGTGGCTGCCTTTGATTCGCGGCACATTGACGAAACCCGCGGCGCAGCCAAGCAGCGCGCCGCCGGGGAACACAAGTTTCGGCACCGATTGATAGCCGCCTTCGCTGATGGCGCGGGCGCCATAACAGATCCGCCTGCCGCCCGCGAAAGTGTTGCGAACGAGCGGATGCGTCTTGAAACGCTGAAACTCCTCGAACGGCGACAGATAGGGATTCTTGTAGTTGAGATGAACGACAAATCCGACCGTGACCAGATTGTCGTCGAAGTGATAGAGGAACGAACCGCCGCCGGTGGCATTGCCGAGCGGCCAGCCGAATGTGTGCTGCACCAGGCCGCTCTCATGCTTATCCGGCGCGACCTGCCACAGCTCTTTGAGGCCGATGCCGAATTTCTGCGGCTGGCGATCCTGCGCCGAGCCCGAAACGCTCGATCAGCATTTTCGACAGGCTGCCGCGCGCGCCTTCGGCGAACAGCGTGTATTTGCCGCGCAGCTCCATGCCGCGGGCGAAGCCTGCTTTGTGATGGCCATCCTTGCCGATGCCCATATCGCCGGTCGCGATGCCGGCCACGGCATTTTTCTCGAACAAGACCTCCGCAGCCGCGAAACCCGGATAGATTTCGACGCCGAGCGCTTCCGCCTTGCGCGCGAGATAGCGGCAGACTTCGCCGAGCGAGACGATGAAATTGCCGTGATTGCTCATCAGCGGCGGCATCAAGGAAACCGGCAGCCGCAATGCGCCGGATGAGCCGAGCGCATAGAAGCGATCGGATTTCACGGCGGTCTTGATCGGGGTATCCTCGCCGCGCCATTCCGGAATGAGGCTGTCGAGCCCGATCGGATCGATCACCGCGCCGGAAAGGATATGGGCGCCGACTTCGGAACCCTTTTCCACGACGACGACGGAGCAGTCCGGCGCGAGCTGCTTGAGCCTGATCGCGGCGGCAAGGCCGGCCGGACCCGCGCCGACGACGACAACATCGAATTCCATTGCCTCCCGGGCCGGAAGCTCCGCTGTGGTCATGATCCGCTCCGTATCCCGGCTGTTCGGCGACGATTGTTCACGAATTTGCTCCGCTGACAATCGCCGCCTTGCGGCGCGGGTTGCCTTCGCTCATGAATATTTCCGTATTGGATTGGTTCATGGACGCACCCAGCCATAAAGAAGCGCGCCAATTGATCGCCTTCTATCTCGACGCCGGCGCCGACGCGCTTCTTGGCGAGGAGCCGGTCGACCGCATGGCGGACGACGCTCCTGTGGTCCCGGCTGCACCTCCCCGCCCTCCGGTCAGGCGCGACGCCATCGCCGAAACTCTCACTCGCAAGGTGGCGGCGCCGGCCGAGGGCCGAAGCTTCTTTCAGCCGGCGGCCCCCGCCTCACCGGAGGCCGCCGTCATGGCGGCGCGCGAGGCGGCCAAGAACGCCGGGACGCTGGAAGAGCTGCACGCGCTGCTCGACAAATTCGAAGGCTGCACGCTGCGCGCGACCGCGACCCGATTGGTCTTCGCCGATGGCACGCCGCAGAGCCGCGTCATGTTCGTCGGCGAAGCGCCCGGCTATGACGAAGACATTTCCGGCAAGCCGTTTGTCGGCCGATCCGGCAAGCTGCTCGACCTGATGATGGCGGCGATCGGCCTCGACCGCAGCAACGCCTATATCGCCAATGTCGTGCCGTGGCGGCCGCCGGGCAACCGCACGCCGACGCCGCAGGAAACCGCGATCTGTTTGCCCTTCGTCCGCCGCCAGATCGAACTTGCCAATCCGGACATCCTGGTCTGCCTTGGGGGACCGGCGATGCAAACGCTGCTCAGCATCAAGGAGGGCATTACCCGGAGCCGCGGGCGCTGGTTTCCCTACGACACCGGCACCCGCGAGATCAGGGCACTGGCGACTTTCCACCCGGCGTTCCTGCTGCGCAGCCCGTTACAGAAGCGCTTCGCCTGGCGCGATTTCCTGGCGCTGAAGAAGGCGCTCGCCGGCGGCGCTTAGCGTCACCGCACCGCCACTAAAATCGCGCCCGCGGCGACCAGCGCCACGCCGAGCCAATTTATCGCCGCAAGTCTTTCGCCGAGAAAGATCACGCCGAATATGGCGACGAGCACGACGCTCAATTTGTCGATCGGCGCGACTTGCGCCGCATTGCCGAGCTTGAGCGCGCGGAAATAGCATAGCCACGATGCGCCGGTGCCGAGGCCCGACAACAAGAGGAACAGATAGGTACGGCCGGAGATATCCGTGGGATTCTGAAATTGCTTTGTCGCGTAGACGATCAGCCCCAGAACGCAGACGACGATAATGGTGCGGATGAAGGTCGCGAGATCGGAATTGACGTTCTCGACGCCGACTTTGGCGAAGATCGCGGTCAGCGCCGCGAATACCGCCGATAGCACCGCCCACACTTGCCAAGATGACCAAGCGCTCGCATTCATCGCTTCCTCCGGAAGGGCTAACCGATCGCGAATTTGAGGGCGAAGATCAATGCCAGAACCAGCACCGCAGGCTTGGCGTCGGCAAATCTGCCGGCGATAAGCTTCGTCACCGCGTACGTAATGAACCCCAGGCCGATGCCGGTGGCGATCGAATAGGTCAATGGCATTGAAATGGCCGTAATCACGGCGGGGGCCGCTTCGGTGATATCGTCCCATTCGATCTCGGCCAGTCCCCGGGCCATGATGCAGGCCACGTAAAGCAGAGCTGCCGACGACGCATAGGCGGGCACCATGCCGGCAAGCGGGGCAAAGAATAAGACGGCGAGGAAGAGCAAAGCGACGAAGAACGCCGTCAAGCCGGTGCGGCCGCCAGCGGCGACGCCGGCCGCGCTCTCGATATAGCTTGTCGTCGTCGAGGTGCCGATCAATGCGCCGAACATCGCGGCGAAACTGTCGGCGATCAGCGCCTGCCGCATCCGCGGCAGGTTGCCGTTGGCGTCCTCCAGTCCGGCGCGGTGGGTGACGCCGATCAGCGTGCCGGCATTGTCGAAGACATCGACGAACAGGAAGCTGAATACGACGATCACGAACGAGATGTCAGTTGCACGCGAAAAGTCGAGCTGCAGCAGCGTCGGCTTGAGCGACGGCGGCAACGCGGCAATGCCGCTGTAGCTCGCGAGCCCGAGCGGAATGCCGATCACCGTGACGATGAGAATGCCGATCAGCGTGCCGCCGACGATCTTCCGGGAGTTCAGCGCGGTGATCAGCACGAGCCCGAGCAGGCACAGAATGGCGACCGGGCTGCGCAAATCGCCGAGCGTAACCAGCGTCGCCGGACTAGCCACCACGATCTTTGATTCTTCGAGCGCAATGATGCCGAGAAACAGACCGACGCCGGCGGAGATCGCGAGCTTCAAGTTCTTCGGGATCGAATTGACGATGTATTCGCGAATACGAAGGACCGAGATCAGAAAGAAGATAACACCCGAGCAGAACACGGCGGCGAGTGCCTGCTGCCAGGTGAATTTCATCGTCAGGACGACAGTGAAGGCGAAGAAAGCGTTGAGCCCCATGCCGGGCGCGAGCGCAATCGGATAATTGGCGTAGAACGCCATCACCAGTGTCGATACGGCGGCCGCTATGCAGGTCGCGACGAAGACTGCGCCCTTGTCCATCCCGGCACTGCCGAGAATCTGCGGATTGACGAAGACGATGTAGACCATGGTCAGGAAGGTGGTCAGGCCGGCGACAAATTCCGTGCGCAAATTGCTGCCTGATTGGCCGAGGCCAAAGACACGATCGAGGGCGGATTGCGGCTTCTGCATGCTGGAGGTGCTGTCCATACCTTCCTCCCCCTCCACGCGCCGCGCGAGCGGCAAAATGTTAGGCCCCTACTTCTGCGCCGGCGCGACGCTCCCCGGCCTGATGACGGCCCAGCCGACCCGCAGCAGCGGCAGCCGGCCCTGCACCGGCCGGTCGAACGTGCGCGGCACTTCGGGGACGAGATCGGGAAAATAGATTTTGATGTCGGGCGGCGGCGCGGGCGACGTATCGGCGGCGAGCCAGACGACGATGGCGCCTTTGTTGCGGATATCGTCGGCGGTGACCCAGGGCGTGCGCGAGGGATCGGCGTCGGAAAACACGCTCGGGCGGCTCGGCGCGGCGAGCGCGATCAGAGCGGCGGTGCGCGGATCGCCGGTGACGATGGCGAGCTTCTGTCCGGTCCGGCGCTGGAAGCTATCGGCGAAAAATTCGCCCATGGCGTTGGCCGGCTGAGCGATTTTCAGATCGGTGCCGACAGTCCAGGGCAACAGCACGATCAGGAGCGGAACGAACACCGCCGGCACCAGCAGCAGACCGGACCAGGCGAAGCCGAGAACGCGCTGATGGTAAAGCGCGATGCTGTCGCCTGCGGCAAGCACGATGCCGAGGCCGGAAAGGACAACCAGCGGCGCGGCGCCGCCGACCGGCAGCCTTTGTCCGACCAGGACGGCGCAAATCGTCGCCAGCAATGCCGGCACGAGCGCGAATATCTTGACGAACGTCACCGCGAAAGGATCGGCATGCGGCCGCGCGATCGGCGGCGCCGGCGCCGTGCTAACGCGCGGCCAGCCGACGGCCAGCACCAAGAGGATCGCGAGTCCGGCATGTGCCAGAACGAGCGCCGCGAGGAGCCGCAGCCAGGCCGACGTGTTGAGCCCGGCGCTTTGCGCTTGCCGCAATCGCGCGACAAGCGGCTGCAAATCATCGGCGGAGCTTTGCAGCCACAGGCCTTGCAGCCAGATCAGGTGCAAAAACAGAAAAGCGACCAGCGCGATGCCGACGATCCATGGCTCGGTCGCTTCGAGCGTCTTGCGGCCGCGCGCCGTCACCGCCGTGAACACGACGAGCGCGCCCAACAACAGCAGCGCTGCATCGCTCGACATCAGCAGCAGCGCCGCGGCGCAGCCGAGCGCGTACCAGGAGCGCTGGCGGCCCGCAACGACGGCTCGCCAATAGTGCAGCAACACGACGGCCCACAGCGCCATGGCCAGGATCGGCGGCCCGAAATCCGGCGACGGCACCGTGAACAGCGCGATGCCGACCATCAGCAGCACCGCCATGACCGCGTGCGAAGCGCCGACAATGGCGCGGGCAAGCGCAAACACGCACCAATAGGTCGTCACCACGCAGACCTGCGCCAGCACATAAACGCCGAACAGGCCGGCAGATGCGAAACGCAATCTCGGCGAGCCAATAAGCGAGCGGGGGGCCGACGCCGGCATCGAAGCGAAGCTCGTGGCCGATGGCGAGAAGCTGCGCCAGATCGCTCGGCGGCGCCGAATAAAATAGCATCGGCACCGCGATCCAGACCGCGGCCTGCGCCAGCGCCGCCGCCCAGAATATCAGGAGCGGCCGGGCGCGGATCGCTTCGATGTAAATCGGGACAAAAAACATATGCAAAAGAACCGGATTTAGCGCGCACCGGATGCTTCATCGCCAAATGAAAAATTCACGCGACAGTTTGGCGCTGCCCTATACGGCGGCAAAGCTGGGGAGGCAAGCTAGAGCGGCAATATGGAGGTATTGCTGTCGTCGGCCGCGCCGGCAGATAAGTCCGAGCGCGATCGCCACCGGCGCGAACGAGCGGCGGTGGTGGATGGTCGGACCGAGCCGGTCCAGCGCGGCGAAATGCTCCGGCACGCTGTAGCCCATATGCCGCTCGAAGCCGTAGCCGGGATGGGCGGCGCCGAGGCAGGCCATCAGCCGGTCGCGCGTGACTTTGGCGACGATCGAGGCTGCCGCGATCGACGCCACCAGACCGTCGCCGCCGACGACGGCTTCGCAGTCGCAGCCGGCGTCGATGCGGTCGCGGCCGTCGACAAAGACCAGCCGCGGTTTCACCGGCAGCGCTGCGACGGCGCGCGCCAGCGCCCACAGCGATGCCCGCAAGATATTGTCGCGGTCGATGCGCGACGGCGGCGCCATGGCGACCGCGACCTGCGCCCGCGCGCAGATGCGCTCGTAGAGAACCTCGCGCCGTTCCGGCGTGAGCCGTTTCGAATCGTCGAGGCCGCGCGGAATATTATCCGGATCGAGGATGACGGCAGCCGCAACCACAGGACCTGCGAGCGGCCCCCTGCCCGCTTCGTCACAGCCCGCGATCGGCCACACGCCGCGCTTGAGCGCTAAGCGCTCGCGGCGGAACGTCGGCCGCACGATCTCTTCGTCGAGCGGCAGGCGTACGGCTTTGGCGGTTCCACTTCGAAGGGCGGCTTGGCGACTCATGCCGGCATGATGCCCACGCCGCCGCCGCCTCCGCAACGCACGTTATTGTCGTCGGGGGATTACGGGGATGAAGCTCGGCCTAAAACAAATCCAGCTGTTCCGAGGCCGGCCGCGGACGTTGAAATGCTCCGTCGTCGTCCGCGCACTCGTCACGTTGAAGCCGAGCCGCTCGCAGGCGAGTTCGAAACGGCGGCCGATCATCCAGGCAATAGGCCCGGAGCCGGTCATGCGCTTGCCGAAAGTGGCATCATAATCCTTGCCGCCGCGCGTGTCGCGGATCAGCTTGAAATGACATGGCGATAGCGGTCGGGAAAATTCTCGATCAGCCATTCGCGGAACAGATCGCGCAGTTCGAGCGGCAGGCGAAGCAGCACATAGCCGGCATTGCGCACGCCGGTCTCGGCGACGGCATCGAGGATGCGCTCGATCTCGGCGTCGTTGAGCGCCGGGATGATCGGCGCCACCATCGCCGAGGCCGGAACGCCGGCACTCACCAATTGCTCGCAGCGCTTCGAGCCGGCGCGGCGGCGTCGAGGCGCGCGGCTCCATGGTGCGCGCCAGTTTCGCATCGAGCGTCGTCACCGAGATCGCCACTTTGACCAGATCGCGCTTGGCCATGCGCGCGAGGATGTCGAGATCGCGCAGCACCAGCGCCGATTTGGTCACGATGCCGACCGGATGGCCGGCGCGCTCCAGCACTTCGAGAATGCGGCGCATGATCTGATGCCGCCGCTCGATCGGCTGATAGGGATCGGTATTGGTGCCGATGGCGATGATCTTCGGCACATAGCCTGGCGCCGCCAATTCGCGCTCCAGCAATTCCGGCGCGTTCGGCTTCATGAACAGCTTGGATTCGAAATCGAGACCCGGCGACAGGCCGAGATAAGCGTGCGTCGGCCGCGCGAAACAATAGACGCAGCCGTGCTCGCAGCCGCGATAGGGATTGATCGAGCGGTCGAAGGAAATGTCGGGCGAGTCGTTGCTTGGTGATGATCTTGCGCGTCGTGTCGACCGTCACTGTGGTCTTGAACGGCGGCAAGTCCTCGAGCCCCTGCCAGCCGTCATCGAAAGCGACGCGCGCGAGCGGCTCATAGCGGCCCGACGCATTCGACTCCGTGCCGCGGCCGCGACGGCGCTCGCGCTCGACGGCAGTCGCCGCGGGCTCGCCCGCCGGCGCGGAGGGCAGCGGTGCCGGCGGGCGTTTCAAAGCTGACGATCGACTCATGAGACACCGACTGATGCTGGCGACGACTGATGCGAGCAACTCGGGGTTCCAAACTCGTGGCCTAAAGCTAGTGCAGCGATGTGAACAAAACAAGAACAAAAATCCATGAACGCATGCCTGTACCAGGCCGTAAACCGGAAAATGCGAAGGGGCTTGGTGCCGCTGGCATCAGGCCCTAAGGAGCGTCGGACCAATGGAACCGGCCGCGCCTCGTTCATGCTCAGCGTCATCATCCCGACCCGCAATTCCGAGCGGGCGCTGGTGCCGACGCTGGCAGCGCTGGTGTCGGGGGCCACAGCCGGCCTGATCAGCGAGGTGCTGGTGGCCGACGGCGGCTCGCAGGACGACACCGCGGTGGTCGCCGACGTCGCCGGCTGCGATTTCCTCGCGCTCGAGGAACCGCTCGGCCGTAGGCTCAAAGTCGCTGCGGCAAAGGCGCGGGCGCCGTGGCTGATGTTCCTGCAGCCCGGAACCGTCCTCGATGCACCGTGGACCGACGACGCCACGCGCTTTGTCGAGCAGCCCGGCCCACGCAACATGGTAGCGGTTTTCCGGCGCGGCGCCGGCCCGCAGACCGCGCTGCGCGAAGCCTTGTCGTTCCTGATCACGGCGTTCGGACGGGCCGCGGCCCGAGCAAGGCCTCATCATCGCCAAGCCGCTTTATGACGAGCTCGGCGGCCATTCCGAAAGCGCCGCCGATCCGGAGGCCGAATCTCATCCGCCGCATCGGCCGCCGCCGCATCGTCACGCTCGCCGCCACTGCCTTTCATTCGCGGTAGCGCGCAGAACCGCTCACAGCTTTTGCGCGGAGGCTCGCGAATAATACTTGACTTTGTCAAGTATGTGGCCAACCCTCGGGCGCATCTCAGATCGGCACATGGCAGATCGGCAAATGGCCAACCGGGACCGCGATCAGCGCATCGCCGCCGTGCGCCGCTTCAACCGCTTCTACACGCGGCAGATCGGCGTGCTGCGCAAAAACTTTCTCGACAGCCCCTATTCGCTCGGCGAAGCGCGGGTGATCTACGAAATCGCGAGCGACACATTGCCGACGGCAAGCGATATCGGCCGCGCGCTCGATCTCGATGCCGGCTATCTGAGCCGCGTGCTGCGCAATTTCGAAAAGCGCGGCCTGATCGAGCGCAAAGTCTCCGCCAGAGATGCGCGGCAAAGCCATCTGGCGCTGTCGCCGCGCGGCCGCAAGGCGTTCACGCCACTGGACGACCTGCTCGCAGCGCGACATCGGCGCGATGCTCGACAAGCTTTCGCCTGCCGGATCAATCGCGACTGATCGCGGCAATGAGCACGATCGAAACGCTGCTCGAAGCGCCCGCGCGAAACAAAAGCGCCGGAGGGCCGCAGCTATAAGCTGCGCGAGCCGATGCCGGGCGATTTCGGCTGGATCGTCAAGCGCCACGCCGAGCTCTACGCGCAGGAATACGGCTGGAACGAGCCGTTCGAAGGCGTGTGCGCGCAGATCGTCGCCGACTTCGCCAACAAATTCGACGGCAAACGCGAGCGCTGCTGGATCGCCGAGATGGACGGCGAGAATGTCGGCTGCGATATTCGTCGCCAAGGATTCCGAAGAAGTCGCCCGCATCCGGCTGCTACTGGTCGACCCGAAAGCGCGCGGCCTGGGGCTCGGCGCGCGGCTGACCGAGAAGGCCGTCCGCTTCGCCCGCGCGGCCGGCTACAAAAAGATCACGCTATGGACACACAGCGTGCTCAAAGCGGCGCGGCACATCTATCAGAATGCCGGCTTCAAGCTGATGCGGAGCGAGAAGCACAAGAGCTGGGGCCAGCCCGTGGTCAGCGAATACTGGGATCTGGAATTGTAAGGCGTCGCTATATCGACGCGCCGCCGGCTTTCGGCCGGCGCAGATGCTCGTCGAGCCGCGGCATGATCTCGACGAAATTGCACGGCCCGTAGCGATAATCGAGCTGGTGCATCAGGATTTCGTCCCAGGCGTCCTTGCAGGCGCCGGGCGAGCCCGGCAGGCAGAAGATATAGGTCGAGCCGGCGACGCCCGCGGTGGCGCGCGACTGGATCGCCGACGTGCCGATCTTCGGAAAGCTCACGACCAGGAACAGCGCCGAGAAGCCGTCCATCTTCTTCTCGAACAGACGGCTCGACCGCCTCCGGCGTCACGTCGCGGCCGGTGAAGCCGGTGCCGCCGGTGGTGATGATGACGTCGATCATCGGATCGGCGATCCAATTCTTGACGCGGCCGCGAATGGCCTTGATGTCGTCGGGCACGAGGCTCCGCTCGGCGACGAAATGGCCGGCCGCGACGATGCGCTGCACGAGCAGCGCGCCCGACTTGTCGTCCTTCAGCGTGCGCGTATCGGAGACCGTCAGCACCGCGATCTTGAGCGGCACGAATTGTCTTGGTCTCGTCGATTCCAGGCATGGGTACACTCTTACGCTACACCACGATCCGCTCATTCCGCGATTGCGCGGCAACGGGCAGATCATACTAGCCCAAAGCCCGCGCTACAGCGAATCCGCCGTCAGCGTGTTGCAGGAATTGAGATCGCCGGAATTGAAACCGTTCATGAACCAGCGCTTGCGCTGGGCCGAAGTGCCGTGGGTGAAGGAATCCGGCACCACATAGCCCTGCGTCTCCTTCTGCAGGCGGTCGTCGCCGATCGCGGACGCGGTCTGCAGAGCCTGATCGACGTCGCCGGCATCGAGGAAGTTGTGCTTCTGCTGCGCATGGTTCGCCCACACGCCGGCGAGGCAATCGGCCTGCAATTCGACGCGCACCTGGAGCGCGTTGACGCTCGGCCTGGCTTGAGGCCGCCTGCTGCGCCTGCGTCACCCGCGGCAGGATGCCGAGTTCGTCCTGCACGTGATGGCCGACCTCGTGCGCGATCACATAGGCTTCCGAGAACTTGCAGGCGTTGTCGTCCGAGCAGGCGCCGAACTTGCGCTGCATGTCCTGGAAGAACGACGTGTCGAGATAGACGCGCTGGTCGCTTGCGGGCAGTAGAACGGGCCCATCGCCGATCGGCGCCAACCCGCAACCGCCCTGGATCGCCCCGGAGAACAGCACGCAGCTTCGGCGCGTGGTAGGTGCGGCCGCCCGCCTGGAAGATTTCGGTCCAGCGGTCCTCGGTGTCGCCGAGCACCGCGGCGACGAATTCGCCGGTCTGCTGGTCCTGCGGGCTCGTTTGAACCGGCGCCGCCGGATTGCTGCGTGACGGTTCGCGCCGCCGCCGGTGAGAATCTGCGCGCCGTTGATGCAGCACGCTCGGATCGATGCCGAAAGCCCAGCCGATCAGCCCGAGAATCACGATGGTGCCGATGCCGAGCCCGCCGGCGCCGCCAGGCATGTCGAACCCGCCGCCGCCGGAATCCGCGCGCTCGTCCTCGACATTGCTGCTGCGGCGGAAATCATCCCAACGCATGTGTCCTTCTCCTTATCCAATCCCGGCGTGCAAATCCGCCTTCAAAGTCTTTGCGGCAGCGTCATTTCCGATGCGAAATCACGAGCCGCGCGTTAGCAATTAACCAAGTGTTTCCCGGCATTTATTGCCTAGTGCACGACGATTTGAGTTAAGCCGATTTTTTACCTTGGCGCGGCATATCCGCTTCGTCGGTTGTAGGTCCCGCGTCGCCGACTCGCGTCGCCTGAGTCAGAGTTCTGAGTCATGGTTGTGTCGCGTCGCGGGGCGTCCGCAAGGACGCCCCGCGTGAGTTTTGAGTTCGAAGCGGCGCAGTCGAGGCGCCGCGTTCGGCAATATTGTCGTCGGCGATTGCGTTGCCGAGATGACGAAGCTCCCGGCCGCCTCCGTCGATCTCGTCTTCGCCGATCCGCCGTACAATTTGCAGCTCCAAGGCGACCTCAAGCGTCCCGACGATTCTCGCGTCGACGCCGTCGACGATGACTGGGACAAATTCTCGAGCTTCTCCGCTTATGACGATTTCACGCGCGCCTGGCTCATCGCCTGCCGCCGGGTGATGAAGCCGAGCGCCACGCTTGTGGGTCATCGGCTCCTATCACAACATTTTCCGCGTCGGCGCGATCCTCCAGGATCTCGGCTTCTGGATCCTCAACGACATCGTCTGGCGCAAATCCAACCCGATGCCGAATTTCCGCGGCCGCCGCTTCACCAATGCGCACGAAACCCTGATCTGGGCCGCGCGCGACGCCGCCAAGCACAATTATACGTTCAATTACGAGGCGCTCAAAGCGGGCAATGACGACGTCCAGATGCGCTCCGATTGGTTCATTCCGCTGTGCACCGGCGAGGAACGGCTCAAAGGCAGCGACGGCAAGAAGCTGCATCCGACGCAGAAGCCGGAGGCGCTGCTTGGCGCGCGTCATCCTTGCGGCGTCGCGGCCCGACGATCTGGTGCTCGACCCGTTCTCCGGCACCGGCACGACCGGCGCGGTGGCGCGCCGGCTGCGCCGGCGCTTCATCGGCATCGAGCGCAGTTCGGAATATGCCGCAGCCGCCCGCGAGCGGATCGCCGCCGTCGAGCCGATGCCGGAACCCGCGCTCGCGTCTTTCATGACCGCGCGCGAGGCGCCGCGGGTGCCGTTCAGCGCCCTGATCGAACGCGGCCTGGTTTCGCCGGGCATCAAGCTCGTCGACGCCAAGCGCCGGCATCAAGGCGCTGGTGCGCGCCGACGGCGCGCTGTCGCTCGGCGACAGCGTCGGCTCGATCCACCGCATCGGCGCGCTTGGCGCAAGGGCTCGAAGCCTGCAACGGCTGGACCTTCTGGCATGTCGAAACGCCGAAGGGCCTGACCGTGATCGACACGCTGCGCGCGCAAGTGCGCGCCGAGATGGGCGCGGCCTAATCCGGCGTTCTATTTCGCCGCCACCACCATGATCTCGACTTTGTAATCCGGCGTCGCGAGCTTCGCCTCGACGGTGGCGCGCGCCGGCGTATTGCCCGGCGACACCCAGGCGTCCCACACCGCGTTCATCTCGGCGAAATTCGCCATATCGGTAATCCAGATATTGGCGGACAGTAATTTGCTTTTGTCGGTTCCGGCCTTAGCGAGAAAGCCGTCGATCTGCGCGAGAATGCTTTTGGTTTGCTCGGTGGTGCTCTTGCCCTTGGGCGCGTCGGCGACAATGCCGGCCAGATAGACGGTGTTGCCGTGGACCACGGCCTTGCTCATGCGTGGGCCAGCTTCGTGACGTTCGATCGACATCGTGATTCCTTTCCCGGTTCCAAACTTCAGTTTTTAACGCATCAGATCTGATGGCAGCGCATGTCCTATGACCTTGCGCATCAGGCTCGGCAACGCTTCGCCGCCGAGCTGCGGAAATCTTGACCCAGCGCGTGCCCTGTGGCGCTGCGCGTCCGCGCCGGAATGCTCAGCGACATAAACGCTGAGTTCGAGCGGGAAATGCGTGAAGACATGCCGCACGATGCCGGGCAGTTCGTCGCCACGCCATCGCTTTCCGTCGCTGAGCGCAAAACGCGGCGCACCGTCCGCGCGCCTTGCTCGCATCGAAATCCTTCGACCATTCCGTCGTCGGCACTTCCGTCATGCCGCCAAGCAAGCCCTTGGCCGGCCGCGTCCGCACCAGCACACAGCCGTCCGCGCGCCGCGCAACAAAAGCCGCGCCGCGGCGCAACTCGCCTTCGCGTTTCGGCGACACGCCGCGGAAATGTCTCGGCGTCGCCGCGCGCATAAGCGGCACAGCTTTCGTTCCACGGACACAGAGCGCAGGCCGGCTTCTTCGGCGTGCAGATGGTGGCGCCGAGATCCATCATGGCCTGGGCGAAATCGCCGGCGCGTTCTGCCGGCGTCAGCGCGCGCGCGAGCTGTCGCAGATTTCCGGCTTGGCGGCCGGCAGCGGCACGTCGACGCGCAAAGAGCCGCGCGATGACGCGCTCGATATTGCCGTCGACCGGGCTCGCCGGCGCATCGAAGGCGATCGCGGCGATCGCGGCGGCCGTATAGGCGCCGATGCCGGGAAGCTCGCGCAGCACGGCTTCGGTCGGCGGAATTTTTCCGCCATGCCGTTCGACGACGGCGCGCGCGCAGGCATGCAGATTGCGGGCGCGGGCGTAATAGCCGAGCCCGGCCCAGGCCTTGAGCACATCGTCGAGCGGCGCCGCGGCGAGCGCGGGCACGTTCGGGCCAGCGCTCCAGGAATCGCGCGTAATAGGGCGCGACGGCCTTGACCGTCGTCTGTTGCAGCATGATTTCGGAGAGCCAGACGCGATAAGGATCGGCGCGCTCGGCCGGGCTGCGCCCGCCACGGCAGCACGCGGCGATGGCGGTCGTACCAGGCTGAGCAATCGCGACCGAGTCGGTGGGTTGCGGTGACTGAATTCGCCCCGCGGTGCTTGGCGTGCTGTTGCCCGCTCCTCTTCGCTGCTAGCGTGCTTGCCGCCATTCAAGACCACCTTGCGCACCGGCCGAGGGATGACAGAGCCCCGCTCCATGAACAAGCCCGCCTGCCCCGTCCGCCAAGCCGTTGCGCGACGTCGCCGGCAAGATCGTCGGCGAAAGCTTCCGGCGGCAGGGTTTTGCCAGCGCCGAACTGGTGACGCGCTGGACCGAAATCGCCGGCGCCGAGATCGCCGCCTGCAGCGAACCGCTCAAGATCCAATGGCAGCGCGGCGGTTGCCGGCGAGAACCGCCGAACCCGGCACGCTGATCCTGCGCGTCGAGGGCCCGGCCGCGATCGAGATCCAGCACCTCGCCAATCTGATCTGCGAACGCGTCAACCGTTCCTCGGCTGGCGCGCCGTCGGTCGCCTCGCGCTGCGCCAGGCGCCGCTCCGCCGCGGCGAGCGCAAGACGGACCCGCGCCGCCGATCCCGCCGCCGCGGCGCGGATCGCCGCGAGCCTGCCGGAGATCGGCGACGACGACCTCAAGGACGCGCTGGCGCGGCTCGGGGCGGCGATCAAGCGAGCTCGTGAAGCTAGCGGCCCGAGCGACGCGAGCGGCCGCAAGAGCACTTGGCGTATCGGCGTGCTAATGCCACATTCGCGCTGCAACAATTTGCGTCCTCAGAATCAGGAGCTGACCTTGTCGCCCACCCGCCGCCAACTGCTTTCGGCCACTGCGGCTTTCACCCTCGCCGGCGGCCGGCTTCGCGCCTTCGCTGATCGGCCCGGCCTTGATCAGTCCGGCTCTGGCGGATGACGCTCAGCCTTCGGCCGCCGACCTGGCCGATGCCGGCCCCGACGGCGACATCATGCTCGGCTCGGACAAGGCGCCGGTGACCATCATCGAATATGCCTCGATGACCTGCCCGCATTGCGCGCATTTTTCGGCGAGAACACATTCCCGGAACTGAAGAAGCGCTACATCGACACCGGCAAGGTCCGCTTCATCTTCCGCGAATTCCCGCTCGATGCGCTGGCCGCGGCCGGCTTCATGCTGGCGCGCTGCGCCGGCAACGACAAATACATGCCGGTGGTGGAGACCCTGTTCGCCAAACAGCGCGATTGGATGGTCAAGGAGCCGCTGCCGCCGCTGAAGGAAATCGCCAAGCAGTTCGGCTTCACCGAGGACAGTTTCAACGCCTGCCTGGCGAATCAGAAGGTGCTCGACGGCATCCAGGCGGTGCGCGACCACGCCGTCGACAAGCTCGGCGTGAACTCGACGCCGACCTTCTTCATCAACGGCAAGAAGTTCATCGGCGACCTTTCGATCGGACCAGATGGCCAAGGAGATCGACCCCTATCTCAAGGAAGGATAAGGGTTTTTCGCTCTCGGCCTGCACCGGGCGACGACGCGCTTTTCGCGTCCTGGCCTGCCGTCGGACCCCGGAATGTCTGGATAACGCGGCGGCCGCTGGTTGCGCTCGGACTCCGCGACGATTCATTCTCCGCGCCGATGCGGCACCTACTCCCGCGCCGAACGGCAAAAAGGCTCTCGGCGTGAGGTTTTCATGATTCCCTTCGCCGCCGCAGCAAGGGCAATGGACCCGCCAATGATATGAAGCTCACGCGGCTGCGCCTGATCGGCTTCAAATCCTTCGTCGAACCGACCGACTTCGAGATCGAACCCGGCCTGACCGGCGTGGTCGGTCCGAACGGCTGCGGCAAGTCCAACCTGGTCGAGGCCGTGCGCTGGGTCATGGGCGAGACCTCCTACAAGGCGATGCGCGCCGGCGAGATGGACGACGTCATCTTCTCCGGCAACACCGGCCGTCCGGCGCGCAATCACGCCGAAGTCAGCGTCTCGATCGACAACAGCGACCGCACGGCGCCGGCGGCCTTCAACGAATTCGATACGCTCGAAGTCTCGCGCCGCATCATGCGCGAGCACGGCTCGACCTTCCGCGTCAACGGCAGCGAAGTGCGCGCGCGCGACGTCACCATGCTGTTCGCCGACGCCTCGACCGGCTCGCGGTCGCCGGCTCTGGTGCATCAAGGCCGCATCGGCGAGATCATCCAGGCGCGGCCCGAGCAGCGCCGCCGCGTGCTCGAAGAAGCCGCCGGCATTTCCGGGCTGCATGCGCGCCGCCACGAGGCGGAGCTGCGGCTCAAGGCCGCCGAGCACAATCTGGCGCGCGCCGAGGACGTCATCGGCCAACTTGCCGCGCAGATCGCATGCGCTGAAGACGCAGGCGCGGCAGGCGGTGCGCTATCGCAATATTTCCGGCCAGGTGCGCCGCACCGAAGCGCTGTTGTTCCATCTGCGCTGGATCGGCGCCGAGGCCGAAGTCGCCGAAGCCGAGCGCGCCAAGGACGAGGCGGTTCGCGTCGTCGCCGAGCGCACCAGCGAGCAATTGCAAGCCTCGACCCGCCAAGCCGAGGTTGCCGCCGTGCTGCCCGGCTTGCGCGAGGCCGAAGCCAAGGCCGCCGCGGCGCTGCAGCGTCTCCTGATCGCGCGCGAAACGCTCGAGCGCGAGGAGGCGCGCGCCAAGGAGCGCATCGGCGAACTCGACCGCCGGCTCGCGCAATTCGCTGCCGACCTCGGCCGCGAGCGGACGCTGGCTGCCGATGCGCAAGCCGCGCTGGCCCGGCTCGACGCCGAGGAAACGGCGCTCAAGGCCGCGGCGCAGGAAAGCGACGCGCGGCTGGCCGGCGTCAACCAGCGCGTGACGGCAGCAGACGCAGCGCTTGCGGTATCGGAAAAATCGTTTGCCGAATTGACCGGCGCGCTCGCCGATCTGACGGCGCGGCGCAATCAGCTTCAGGCGACGCTCGCCGATCACGAGCAGCGCGCCGCGCGGCTCGAGGCCGAGCTCGCCAATATCGACGCCGGCCTTGCCGCGACCGGCAGCGGCGCGCCCGATCTCGCCGCCCTGGCAGCGGCGCTCGCGAGCGCGCAAGCAGCGCTCGCCGAAGCGGAACAGGCCGCGCGTGCCGCCGAAGCCGCGCACACGCAAGCCGCGCGACGAGATCGATGCCGCGCGCGCACCGCTCGCCGCCGCCGAGCGCGGCGTGCAGCGGCTTGAAACCGAAGCCAAGACCATCGGCAAGCTTCTCGCGGTCGAGAGCAAAAACCTCTGGCCGCCGGTGATGGACGCGCTCACCGTGAGCGAGGGCTACGAGAAGGCGCTCGGCGCCGCGCTCGGCGACGATCTCGACGCGCCGGTCGATCAATCGGCGCCGATGCGCTGGGCCGGCGCGGCCGCCGATCCCTCCGATCCGAGCACTGCCGGAAGGCGTCAACCGCCTTGTCGCAATATGTGAAGGCGCCGCCCGAACTGGCGCGCCGCCTCGCCCAGATCGGCGTCGTCGAGCGCGCCGACGGATCGCGCCTCGCCGGCTATGCTCAAGCCCGGCCAGCGGCTGGTCTCGCGCGAAGGCGATTTGTGGCGCTGGGACGGCTTTGCCGTCGCCGCGCATGCGCCGACCGGCGCGGCGCGGCGGCTCGCCGAACGCGGCCGGCTGCAGGCGATCGAAGGCGAACTCGCGGCCGCGCGCAGCGATGTCGAAGCACAAGCGCCGCACGCGTCGAAGCCGCGGAAGCCGCAGTCGCCGCCGCGGCGGCTGCCGAAACCGAGGCCCGCGCGCGCTGGCGCGAGGCGCAGCGCTTGACCGATGCCGCGCGCGAAGAACATGCCGCCGCCGAACGCGAGATCAGCCGCAACGCGGCGCGCATCTCGGCGCTCCAGGAAGCGCGGCAGCGCACCATCGCGTCGCGCGACGAGACCAGCGCCGCGCGCAGCGAAGCGGACACCGCCTTTGCCGCGCTGCCGTCGGCCGCCGAGATCGAAGACAGGCTTGCGGCAATCAACGATGTGATCGCAACCGAGCGCAATGTCTGCGCCGAGGTGCGGGTCGAAGCGCAGGCGATCACGCGCGAGGTCGAGCTTGCCAATCGCCGGCTGCAAGCCATCGTCGCCGAACGCGCGGCGTGGAACGAGCGCAAGGACAATGCCGCCGCGCAGATCGACACTATCGGCCAGCGCAACGGCGAGGCTGTCGAACGAGCGCACCGAACTCGAAAACGCGCCGCAGAAATTCGAAAGCCAGCGCCAGGCGCTGATCGGCGAGATCGAGACGCGCGACGGGCCGAGCGCCGCGCCGCCGCCGACCGGCTCGCCGAGGCGGAGGCAGCCCTTGCCGAAGCCGACAAGGCGGCGCGCATCGCGCTCGAAGCCGTCGGCGAAGCGCGCGCCGAAGCGGCACGCGGCGAGGAACGCTACGACGCCGCCAAGCGCCGTCTCGCCGATATCGAGCATGAGATCCGCGAACTGCTCGCGGTCGAGCCGGCCGCGGCCGCCGAGGTCGCCGAGATCAAGCCGGATACGCCGCAGCCGTCGATCGCCGAGGTCGAGGCCAAGATCGAACGCATCAAGCAGCGAGCGCGAGCGGCTCGGTTCGGTGAACCTCCTCGCCGAGCAGGAACTGCAGGAGGTCGAGGCTCAGCACACCAAGCTGACCGCCGAACGCGACGATCTCGTCGAAGCGATCCGCCGGCTGCGTCAGGGCATCCACAGCCTCAACCAGCGAAGCGCGCGAGCGGCTGCTGACGTCGTTCCAGACCGTCAACGAGAACTTCAAGAAGCTGTTCGCCGAATTGTTCGGCGGCGGCACCGCCGAATTGCAGCTGATCGAGAGCGATGATCCGCTCGAAGCCGGCCTCGAAATCATGGCCAAGCCGCCCGGCAAGAAGCCGGCGACGCTGTCGCTATTGTCCGGCGGCGAGCAGGCGCTCACCGCGCTGGCTCTGATCTTCGCGGTGTTCCTCACCAATCCGGCGCCGATCTGCGTGCTCGACGAAGTCGACGCGCCGCTCGACGACTACAATGTCGAGCGCTTCTGCGACCTGCTCGACGAGATGACGCGCTCGACCGAAACGCGCTTCATCATCATCACGCACAATCCGATCACCATGGCGCGCATGAAGCGCCTCTACGGCGTCACCATGGCCGAGCGCGGCGTGTCGCAACTGGTCTCGGTGGATCTCGAAGGCGCGGTGAAGCTGCGCGAAGCGAGCTAGCCGCTAGCGCGCGGGCCACAGCCGGCGCGCATAGGCGATCAGGGCGTCGCTCACGGCGTCCGGCTGCTCGACGATCACCGCGTGCGCCGAGTTCGGAATGACTACGACAGTGACACGGTCGCCGAGCGCCTTCTTATAGGCCTCCGCATCTTCGACATGGGCGAGCGGATCGTGGCTCGGCTGGATATAGACCACCGGCGCGCGGCCGGCAGCGTAATCGAGCGTCCGCGGCGTGAGATCGCCGGCGATGCGCTGTGCGGCGAGCACGTCCGGGTACCAGCCGTCGAGCCAAACGCTGGCGTCGTTGCCCGGCGCGAAGAACACGAACTGCATCGCCTTGATGCGTGCGTCGTCCGGCGCCGCGACATCGGCGCTAAGACGGATCGCGGCGCGCACATCGGGCGGGCTCGGATTGTGCCCGACATTGGCGGCGACAAGGCCTGTGGCGCAAACCACCTCCGGACGGAGCGTCGCCAAGGTCCGCGCGACGCGATTGCCGAAGGCGTGTCCGACGACGAAGGCCGGACCGTTGCCCTCGTTCTCGATGACGGCAGCGATGTCGGCCGCCAGATCTTCGAGTTTCACGCCGTCCCACGGACCCCTGCTCTCGCCGATGCCGCGCGGCTGGGGCCGCAAGACGCGATAGCCGGCGCCGGCGAGCTTTGGCGCGATGGCGTCGAAATCATGCGCGCCGCGGCCGAGCGACGGCAGCAGCACAATCGGCGGACCGGCGCCCTGCGTCAGAACTTCGAGGCGCGCATCGCCGTGCGTCACCATAATGTGCGTCGGCGCGGCGAATGCAGCCATGAAGACTCCTGCGAGAAAAAACGATGATCAATGCGGCTCTAGAAATCAGCGGCGAGGCAGGAATGCAACGAGGTGTGTTGCAGCTTCACGACACCGGCCGAATTCGGCGCGTTCCTCGCCGCCGATACCGAGAAATGGGTCAAGGTCATCCGCACGGCGAACATCAAGCCGGAATGAGACCGTCGCGGCGGGATCGCGCTCTCAGTCGTTGCCGAGCTTGAACAGGCGCCGCGCATTGGTGCGGCCGATCTTGATCCGGTCGTTTTCGCTGATCGGGCAGGCATCGAACCAAAGCGAGGCGTGATCGATATTCTCGAACGGCCAGTCGGTCGAGAACATCACCCGGTCGCTGCCGATTTCGGATATGGCGTTGAGCAGCGCCGGGGTGTGGAAATTGCCCGAGGTCGTGACGTAGAAATTGGCGCTGAAATATTCGCGCATCCGTTTCTTGGCCGGATAATTGTGCCGGTTCGGGATCCAGGCATTGGCATTGTCGACGCGCCACAGCGCGAACGGAAGATTCTCACCCATATGGCCGAGAATGATTTGCAGACGCGGATGGGCGTCGAACAGACCCGAGCCCATCAGACGGAGCGCATGTACCGCCGTTTCCTGGCCGAACGCCCAGACCGGACCCATCAGCCATGGATGGCCGTCGTAGATTTTGGCGTCGCGCGGCAGCGGATTGCGCGGATGCAGATAAAACGGCACGTCGAGGCGCTCGGCCACGGCCCAGAACGGCCGGTATTGCGGCAAGTCGTAATAGACCGATGTCTCGGCATTGCCGACTTGCGAGAAGCCGTTGACCAGCGCGCCGCGAAAGCCGAGCTGTTTCACGCAGCGTTCGAGCTCGCGCGCCGCCCCGTCGGGATCCTGCATCGCCAGCGCCGCGAGGCCGCAAAACCGGTCCGGCCGTTTGGCGACCTGTTCGGCGAGATAATCGTTGGACTTGCGCGCGATCTCGCTGGCGTGCGCCGTATCGAAAATGGCCTGCGCCGCAGGCGCGTTCAGCGACAACAACATCATCTCGATGCCCTGCGCGTCCATCTCGCGTAGCCGTCGGTCCTGAATATCCATGACGCGGCTTTTGACCTCCTCCCAGACCCGGTCCGGGAAATAGCCGCGCGAATCCTGCAATGTTTCCGGAATCGCGAAATGCTCTTCGAGCGCAATCTTACCCTGCATGGTGGCTCCCTTAAGCCGGCCGCGGCCGCTGCGGACCACAGGCGCATTAATCTTAACACGGCGCGCGACGGCGCAATGTCCCCGAATCCCTTCTCGGGGCGTGGCCCTGGCATGCTTCTGGCGATGTAGCTGGGTGACGTCGCGCGCTGTCCCATTTCGGGCCGGCACGTAACTGCAATGAACAGCGAAGCGGCCGCGCTGATGAACGTACAACCCAGCTACACTCTGGCGTCCCCGGCGCCGACCGGCCGGCTGCTGCGCGGCTGGGCGCAGCTGTCGCGCGGTACGTTTTCGATCGCCATCTTCCTGATCGATGTCGCCGTGATTGTCGCGATGTCGTTCATCACCGGCGTATTGTACTACCTCATCGTCTACGGCGACGTCGGCATCATTTCTTCCTATCTGCAGGTCGGCGTGCTCGCAGCCAGCATTTTCGCCGTCTCCAACGTATTCCGCGGCGAATACCGGCTGCCGAATTTCTTCGCCTTCAAGCCGCATGGCCGCCGCACCATCCAATTGTGGAATGTCACGCTGATCTGTCTGCTGATGCTCGGCTTCCTGGCGCAGACCACGGTCAATTATTCGCGCGGCTGGATCGTGGCATTCTATCTGGCGACGCTTGCGGCGCTGATCGTGCTACGCTTCGCCATCGTGCGCATCACCGCACTGGCGCGCGCCGCGGGCCTGATTTCGGCACAACGCATCTGCCTGATCGGCACCGGCGCGCATATCGGCGCCTTCGTGCAGCACTACGAGCCGTGGACGCTCGGCCTCAACATCGTCGGCTGCCGTTTTCTCACGCCGGTGGCGCTGACGGCGTCAGCCGAAACGCGGCGCGCGGTACTCGACCGCGACCTTGCCGAAGCGGTTGCGACCGTCCGCGCGCTCGAGCCCGACGCGATCTACCTCTTGCTGCCGTGGTCGGCGACCGAGATCATCCACCGCTGCGCCGAGACTTTTCTGGCGCTGCCGGTCGAAATTCATCTCGGACCTGAGCAGATCCTGCACAAATTCGATGAAGTCGAACTGGCCAAAGTGGGGCCGCTGGCAAGCCTGCAACTGACCCGGCTGCCGCTGTCGCGCGCCGAAGTGATCCAGAAGCGGTTGTTCGATCTAGTCTGCGCCGCGTTCGGCCTGATCGCGCTGACGCCGCTGTTCATTCTCGTCGCCATACTCATCAAGCTCGACAGCCCTGGTCCGGTCTTTTTCGTGCAGCGCCGCTACGGCTTCAATCAGCAGCCGTTCCGCATCATCAAATTCCGCACCATGCGCGCGCTGGAAGACGGCGGCGTTGTCGAGCAGGCAACCCGCGACGATCCGCGCCTGACCAGGATCGGCGGCTGGCTGCGGCGCTGGAACATCGACGAGATCCCGCAGCTCTTCAACGTGCTTACCGGCGACATGTCGCTCGTCGGCCCGCGGCCGCATGCGCTGTCGCACGACCACGAATTCGAACAGCGCATTTCGCTTTACGCCCGCCGCCACAACGTCAAGCCCGGCATTACCGGCTGGGCGCAGATCAACGGCTTTCGCGGCGAAATCGACAACGAAGAAAAGCTCGCCAAGCGCGTCGAATACGATCTGTTTTACATCGACAACTGGTCGATGTGGCTCGATTTGAAGATCATCGCGCGCACGGTGCTGTCGCCGACGGCGTACCGCAATGCCTACTGAAATCCATTCAGCCGGCGAGCGTGGCGATGGCGTAGGCCGCGCCGACCGTCAGTATGGCGGTCGACACCCACAGCAAACCGATCAAGAGCCACAACGGCCGCGACTTGGTCACGGCCGGCGTCTGTGGCCTGGTCCAGGATTTCGAGCGCCGGCTCCGCCCGGCGCAGCGCGGCCGTGGCACTCTCGATATCGGCAATGTCGCGCGCCAGCTGATCGCGCTCGAACTGCGCCAGCGCGCCGCCGCCATTGTAGCGGGCCAGCGCATGCCGGGCGGATTCGAGATCGTGGGGTTCGATCAAAATGGCTTCGTCCCGACGATTGGACGGCGGGGCGCCGAGATCTTGCTCGGACATTTCAGACACCTGTTTGTTGCCGGCGATTCTTAACCGACGCCGTCCGGCCGTGCGATCTTGATCCAGAGCTAACTTTAATGGCTAACCTTAATGCGCGCCGTTAGCGTTCCTATCTGCCAGGCAGACGCCGGCGCCGTTCGTTTGAACCTTCGGCGGCTCGCGATCGTCATATATTGCCATTATCTTGTGGTGGCGCCGTCAGGCCGCGCCCGACGACCCTAAAAGGAGCTTCCGATGTCCTCGACCTTGATCGTCCTTGCCCTGATCGTCGTTGCGGTCGTATGGGCGATCTCCGTTTACAACGGCCTCGTTTCGATGCGGCAGCGGGTCAATCAGGCCTTCGCCGACATCGATGTGCAGCTCAAGCAGCGGCACGATCTCGTTCCCAATCTGGTCGAAACGGTAAAAGGCTACGCCGCGCATGAGCGCGGCACGCTCGACGAGGTGGTCAAAGCGCGCAACGCGGCGGTGACGGCGCAAGGCCCGGCGCAGCAGGCGGCAGCCGAGAACATGCTCTCCGGCGCGCTGCGGCAACTTTTCGCACTTTCGGAGGCCTATCCGGACCTCAAGGCCAACGCCAATTTCCAGCAATTGCAGGCGCAGCTCACCGACCTCGAAAACAAGATCGCGGCGGCGCGGCGCTTCTTCAACAGTGCGGTGCAGGAATACAATTCCGGCATCCAGCGCTTCCCGGCCGCTTTGTTTGCGTCATCGTTCGGCTTCGCGCCGAAGGATTTCTTCGACCTCGGCGACCAGCGCTCAAGCGTCGGCGAAGCGCCGGCAGTGAAGTTCTAAGGCCGTTCGATGGATCCCAAATAAGCGGAATATCGAGCGATGGCCGCTTACGGGCTCTACACGCATATCCAGTCGAACCGGCGGCGGTCGATAGCGCTGCTCATCGGATTGTTCTTCCTGGTCTATGTGCTGGTTTACGCCGGCGCGCTGGTGGCGGCCAGCCTGTCGTTCAATGCCGATCTGCCGACTCTGATGCAGATCGCCTGGATCGATCTGCTCAAGGCGGCGCCGTTCGCGACCATCGGCACGCTCCTTTGGATCGTCATCGCCTATTACTTTCACCAGAACATGATCGACGCGATCACCGGCGGGCGCGAGGTGACGCGCACGGACGAGCCGCGGCTCCACAATATCCTGGAGAATCTCTGCATCTCGCGCGGTATCACCACGCCGAAGCTCAAGATCATCGATTCCGACGCGCTCAACGCCTTCGCCACCGGCATGAACGACAAGCAGTATTCGATCACGGTGACGACGGGTCTGCTCAGCAGGCTCAACGACGCCGAGATCGAAGCCGTGCTCGGCCACGAGCTCACGCATATCCGCAACGGCGACGTCCGCATGATGGTTATCGCCGTCGTCATCGCCGGCGTCGTATCTTTCTTCGTCGAGATGATCTTCCGACTGTGGTTCTACAACGGCTTCAGCTTCCGCGGTTCACGCGACAGCGAACGCCGCGGCGGCGGCGCCGGCGCGGCGATCCTGATCGCCATCGGCCTCCTGGTGGTGGCCTATATTCTGTCCTTCGTCATCCGGCTGGCTCTGTCGCGCTCGCGCGAATTTCTTGCCGATGCCGGCTCGGTGGAGCTCACCAAGAATCCCGACGCCATGATCTCGGCGCTGCGCAAGATCGAAGGCCGCGGCGAATTGCCGGGCGCGACCTCCTCGGTGATGGAATTGTGCGTCGACAATCCGCGCGAGGGTTTTGGCGAATTGTTCGACACGCATCCGAGCGTCGAAAGCCGTGTCGCGGCCTTGGTCAAATTCGCCGGCGGCCACGATACCGGCCCGATCGCGCTGCCGCCGCCGAGCGATGAGCCATCCGAACAAGACGCCCAATCTCAAGAGGCGACGCCCGGTCCGTGGGGTCGAGCGCAGATCGGCGACAACCCCGCTGTCCCCGAACTGTCTCCGTCTGGGACAGCCGACAATGCCCCTGCCGGCCCTTGGTCGCAGCCTTCGGTCGGGCCGAGCCCCGCGTCCGAGCCCTCGGGCCCGGCATCCGGGCCAGTATCTGGACCTTGGGGACCGCACCGCAGCAATTGATCGCCAAGCGCCGCAATTAACCATAATAAGTTACAAATAGGCCCAGGACAGCGTTCAGCGGTGCGCAACAGCCGATGAGGCTTCCAAACCTCGCCGCGGATGTGTAGAAGCGAAATTAGTGGATGGAGGACGCGACCTGCTCGACTTGGCGGCAGTCTTCTTGCGAGATTGCGAAGCCGGTTGGAATCGGTCCAGTGACGTTAAAACGTCAGTGAGGGTTCGATATGGCTAAGCCAGCATTGATCTTGGTCGGCGCGGATAAAGGCGGCGTGGGAAAAACCACCGTTGCCCGCACGCTGCTTGATTACTTTACGGCGCATCACGTGCCGACGCGCGCTTTCGACTCCGAATCGCCGCGCGGCACCTTGAAGCGCTTTCACGGCGACGTGGCCGACATCGTCGACGCCACCTCGGTGTCCGATCAGATGCGAATCATCGATACGCTCTCGACCACCGACTCGACCGTGACGGTCGTCGACGTGCGCGCCGGCCTGCTTTCGCCGACGCTGCGCTCGCTACGCGATATCGGCTTCCTCGACGCGGTCAAGAAGGGGCAGATCACCTTCGTTGTGTTCCATATCCTCGGCTCCTCGATCGCCTCGTTGAACGAAATCGAGGAAACCGCGCCTTTCGTCACCGACGCCAAATATTTCCTGGTCAAGAACTTCATCAACACTGCGAGCTTCTTCGAATGGGATCAGGCCACTCATGCTTCTTATTTCAAGAAGCTGAAAGACGCGGTGGCCATCACTATTCCGAAGCTCAACGAAATGGCCTACGAGCAGGTGGAATTGGCTTCCGTCCCCTTCCTCACCTTCGTCGCCAACAAGAATCAGAAGGGCGAAGCGGCCAATTACTCGTTCGTGCTGCGCGGCTATGTGCGGCACTGGCTCGGCAACGTCTGGGCCGAATACGACCGGGTCAAGCTTCTGGACATCTTCGACGCGTCGACCAACGTTCCGGCGCGTCCGCAGGCCGCCGCCGGCGGCGGTGCCGCCAACCGGTCGTAGTCAAAAGCCCCGGAATTGCCGAGGTAAGATATCCACAGGTCGCACCGGCCTGTGGAAAAGTTTCGGCTGCCGCAAATCACTAGAGACCTACGTGATTTCGTCATAACCTGACGTCCGCCTGAATCGGATTGGACAAATAGCGGGGATGGCGCAGAACACACCGCTCTACATCATCGCCTCGCAGCACCCGCGTGTCGGCAAAACGCTGGTTGCGCGCCTTTTGATCGAATATTTCCGCCTCAACGGCCGGCCGATCGTCGGCTACGACCTCGATCCCCGCGAACCGGCGCTGGCCGCCCATTTTCCGAGCTTCGTCTGGCCGGTCGATATTGCCGACACCCGCGGCCAAATGGCGCTGTTCGACCGGCTGGTCGCCGACGATTGGCGCACCACCGTCCTCGATATCGGCTATGGCCTGTTCGACCAGTTCTTCACGGTCATGCCGGAAATCGGCTTCGAGCAGGAGGCGGCGCGGCGCGGTATCGTGCCGATCATGCTGTTCATTACCAACTCGGCGCCGACGACGGCGCGCCGCTATGCCGAGCTGCGCGAGCGTCTGCAGCGGACCGTGTTCGTGCCGGTGCACAACGAAGCGACGTCCTTCATGTTCATTCCGCAGGATTTTCCGCCGACGCGGCCGGAATGCGGCGTTATCCGGATACCGCGGCTGTCGCCGATCGTGCGCGGCGTTATCGACCGGCCCGGATTCTCGTTCTCGACCTATCTCGGCAAACGGCCCGGCGGGCCGACCGAAGTGCATACGTGGATCGACACCATCTTTTCGGAATTTCGCGAGCTCGAATTGCGGCTCTTGATCGGCGAGCTGGAATCCTCGCTGCGCGGTTACGCCAGGCAATCGGCCAGCCAGGCGCGATAGCGCGAACCCGCCACCGTCAAAGCGCGAGACTTAGTGCCCCTCAAAGGCAATCAGCGTGCGCACCGGCACGCCGAGCTTCTTGATCTTGGCGGCGCCGCCGAGATCCGGCAGGTCGATGATGAAGCAGGCGGCGACGACTTCGGCGCCGACCTGCTGCAGGAGCTTCACGGCGGCCTCCGCGGTGCCGCCGGTGGCGATCAAGTCGTCGACCAGGATCACGCGCTCACCCTTCTCCAAGGCATCCGCGTGCATTTCCATTTCGTCGATGCCGTATTCCAGCGAATAGCCGATGCTGACCCGCTTGAACGGCAGCTTGCCCTTCTTGCGGATCGGAATGAAGCCGCATGAAACCTGATGCGCCAGCGCGCCGCCGATGATGAAGCCGCGCGCTTCGATGCCAGCCACCTTGTCAATCTTGCTGCCGGCCCAGGGCTGCACCAGTTCGTCGACGGCGCGGCGGAAGGCGCGCGCGTTACCTAGAAGCGTGGTGATGTCGCGGAACATAATGCCCGGTTTGGGATAGTCCGGGATGGTCCGGATCGCAGCCTTCAGATCGCTCTCCAACGCGGCACCAGCCATTTTCGAAAACCCCCAATAGCGCTCAAAAAATAGCGCTCAAAAATCCCCCACAAAGCCTCCCGTGAGACGTCTGCGGCGCACAGAATTGCAGGGAGGATCGTAAGCCCCGCCCCACTGTGGCGAACCGCGGCGGGCAAGGCAACAGGAGCGGCGCACCGGCAGCTTGCCGCTGCGCCGTTTCGATGGAGTGAAAGCTAGAGCGAGGCCGATATCAGACCGACGTCCGGGGCTTTTCCAGCTCCGGATCGTGCAGGATGCCGTGCCAGAGCTTCTTCTTGGTCAAATAGAGCAGACCCGTGAAGACGATCAGGAAGATCATCACCTGGAAGCCGAGACGATGGCGCGCATCGAGCGTCGGCTCCGCCGCCCACATCAGGAAGGCGGCGACGTCGCGGCCGTATTGATCGACGGTCATCGGCGTACCGTCGGTATATTCGACCTGACCGTCGCTCAAGGGCTTCGGCATGCCGATGGCGTGACCCGGGAAATATTTGTTGTACTGGCCGCCGGGCGGCAACGTGAAGCCCGCGGGCGGATCCTCATAGCCGGTGATGATCGCGTGGATGTAATCGGGGCCGTCCTCCTGATACATCGTGAACGCGTCGAAGATGAAATACGGGAAACCGGCTTCGTAGCTGCGCGCCTTGGCGAGCACCGACATATCCGGCGGCAGCTTGCCGCCGAGCGCGGCGCGCGCCGCCTGATCGTTAGCAAAGGGCGGCGGGAACGTATCGGAAATCTGCCCCGGCCGCTGGAACATCTGGCCTTCGTCGTTCGGGCCCGCGGTGACCTGGAAGGTCGCCGCGATCGCGCTCGCCTGCGCCTCGGTGAAGTCCGGCCCGCCCGGCTCGGCAAGATTGCGGAACGACAAGAGCTTGATGCTGTGGCAGGTCGAACAGACCTCACGATAGATCTTGAAGCCGCGCTGCAGCTGCGCTGGGTTGTAGACCCCGAACGGCCCGTGGAACGACCAGGTCTGCCGCGGCGGGGCGTCGGCGTCCTGCGCGGAGGCCGACCAGGCGCCGAGAACCGTCAGCGCGGCCGCGGCGGCGAACTTGAACAAGCTGCGATGGAATTTCGGAATGTTGCACATGATTGGCCGGGCCTCCCCTCAAGCGCCCGACTTCGGCGCCGACGCTCCAAGCGGAGCGCCTTTGCTCAGCACCGATTCAGAGATT
The DNA here is from genome assembly GCA_963761185.1 of uncultured Alphaproteobacteria bacterium. Lineage (GTDB taxonomy): Bacteria > Pseudomonadota > Alphaproteobacteria > Rhizobiales > Xanthobacteraceae > BOG-931. The sequence continues at coordinate 438,730 of CAVXFY010000002.1, read as the reverse complement.
GAATTCGGCAGCGGCTTCGTGGTTTCGACCAATCCCAGGATCGGCAGGATGACCCAGATGAAGCCGAAATAGTAGATGGTCAGAATTCGCGCCGCGATCACGTAACCGCCGGATGGCTCCTGCGAGCCGAGATAGCCGAGCCCGATGACCGCCGCGAAGAAGACAAACAGAAACTGCCGGAACAGCGGCCGGTAATTCGCCGAGCGCACGCGCGACGTATCGAGCCACGGCAGGAAGGCGAGCGACACGATCGCAAGCCCAAGCGCGCTGACGCCGATGAGCTTGTTCGGGATCGCGCGCAGGATCGCGTAGAACGGCAGATAATACCATTCCGGCACGATATGGGTCGGCGTCTGACCCGGATTGGCCGGGATGTAGTTGTCGGAATGGCCGAGATAGTTCGGGATGTAGAAGATGAAGAACGCGAACAGAACGCAGAACAGTCCGATGCAGAAGGAATCCTTGATCGTCGCATAGGGCGTGAACGCGACCGTATCCTTTTCGCTGTTGGCCTCGACGCCGGTCGGATTGTTCTGGCCGACCACATGCAGCGCCCAGACGTGCAGCACGACGACGCCGACGATGACGAACGGCAACAGGTAGTGCAGCGAGTAGAACCGGTTGAGCGTCGGATTGCCGACCGCAAAGCCGCCCCAGAGCCAGGTGACGATCGGATCGCCGACGCCGGGGATCGCCGAGAACAGATTGGTGATGACGGTCGCCGCCCAGAAGCTCATCTGGCCCCACGGCAGCACGTAGCCCATGAAGCCGGTGGCGACCATGAGCAGAAAGAGGATGACGCCGAGGATCCACAACACCTCGCGCGGATCCTTGTAGGAGCCGTAATACATGCCGCGCGCCATATGGGCGTAGACGGCGAGGAAGAAAAACGAGGCGCCGTTGGCGTGGATGTAGCGCAACAACCAGCCGTAATTGACGTCGCGCATGATGCCTTCGACGGAATCAAAGGCGAAATCGACCTGCGGCGTGTAATGCATCGCCAGCACGATGCCGGTGATGATCTGCACGCCGAGCATGAAGGTGAGGATGCCGCCGAACGTCCACCAATAGTTCAAATTGCGCGGCGTCGGATAAACAATAAAGGAGGAATGGACGAGGTTGCCGATTGGCAATCGCCGCTCCAGCCATTGCATGAATGGGCTCTGCGGCTGGTATGTCGAGTGTCCGCTCATATCGAACCTTATGCCTGACTGGTTTCGCCGATCCGGATTTTAGTGGCGGAGATGAATTGATAGGGCGGCAGCGGAAGATTGAGCGGCGCCGGCCCTTGGCGGATCCGCCCTGACGAATTGTATTGCGAACCGTGGCACGGGCAGAACCAACCGTCGAAATTGCCCTGATGCGGCAGCGGAATGCAGCCGAGATGCGTACAAATACCGATCAAGACCAGCCATTGCTCATGGCCGGCCTGGACGCGCGCCGAATCGGGCTGCGGATCGCGCAGCGTCTGCCAATCGACATCTTGCGCGAGCTTCACGTCGTTTGGCGTGCGATTGAAAATGAAGATCGGCTTTGATCGCCAGAACACCTGGATGATCTGACCGGATTGGATCGGGGACAGGTCGACTTCGACCGGCGCGCCGGCTGCGATGGTGGAGGCATCGGGGTTCATCTGCCCGATCAGCGGCACCAAGGTGGCTGCTGCGCCTACGGCGCCGACGGTCGCGGTCGCGATGTACAGGAAGTCGCGGCGCGTTGGCTCCGCCGATGAGATCGCTGTCACTTTCTTCCACCCTCGCCCGTCTTGCGGTTATTCCACCCCGCTCTGCGCTTCGCCCACGATTTTGCGTCGTGTCGCGGCAGAAGGGCTGTTCGCATCCGGCCTGGGGAAGGTCAGAAGCGATGCATTCCGGATGGGTTTTATTGGCACCCCTGCCGGGAGAGTGCAAGGGTAGCCTCGATGACACCCACAATGCCGCATCAGCCCACGCGGGCCCGATCTGCGGAACTCTAATCACGATGCAGCCCCGACTAATGCCCCTCCGCCTCGCCCTCTATCAGCCCGATATCCCCCAAAATACCGGGACCGTGCTGCGTTTGTGCGCCTGCCTCGGCATGCAAGCGCACATTGTCGAGCCGGCAGGTTTTCCGACCTCCGACCGGGCCTTCCGCCGCGCCGGAATGGACTATCTCGATGCGGTCGACATCGTACGGCACGCCTCCTGGCGCGACTTCGAGACTTGGCGGCGGAACCGGCACTGTCGCCTCGTGCTGTTCACGACGAAGTCGACCCTCTCCTATCTCGATTACAGCTTTGAGACGGACGACGTTCTGCTGTTCGGCCGCGAATCCGCGGGCGTGCCGGACGAGGTGCATGAAGCGGCTGACGCGCGGCTCGTCATCCCATTGCGCCCCGGCCTGCGCTCGCTCAACGTCGCCCTCGCTGCCGCCATGGTGGCGGGCGAGGCGCTGCGGCAGACGGGCGCGATGAGTCAGGCCTCAACCACGCCGGGGCGGCCGCTCTCGACAGCGTAGGCTTTCAAAGTCGAAATGTCCGCCTTGGGGTCGTAGGCGTCGGAGATGGCACGCATCTGCATGACATTACCGCGCCAACACACCCTCGCTCACGCACACCGTAACGGCTAAACTTCCGGCGCATCATGAACAGCGACACGATCGAACAGCGCAAAGCACGGGCGAAGACTTGGTTCGAGTCTTTGCGCGACCAAATTATCCAAGCTTTCGAGTCGTTGGAGGACGCCCTACCCGCGGGCGCCCCGCTCGCCGATCGCCCACCCGGCCGTTTCCTGCGCACGCCGTGGAACCGCACCGATCACACCGGCGCTCAACCGATCTCGGGTTTACCCGAGATCGGCGATGTAAATGCTGGGCCGGCAGGCGCCGGCCCAGGTGGAGGCGGCGTCATGGCGATGATGAAGGGCCGCGTCTTCGAGAAGGTCGGCGTGCATGTCTCGGCCGTGTTCGGCGAATTCGCGCCCGAATTCCGCAAGGAGATTCCAGGCGCCGCCGATGATCCTCGGTTCTACGCCACCGGCATTTCCTTGATCGCGCATATGCACAATCCCCACGTGCCAGCCGTGCATATGAATACCCGCTACGTCGTCACGACCAAATCCTGGTTCGGCGGCGGCGCCGATCTGACGCCGGTGCTCGAGCGAAGGCGCAGCCAGGACGATCCCGACACCATCGCGTTCCACGCCGCGATGAAATCGGCGTGTGACGCCCATGCCGGCGCCGCGAATTACGACAAATACAAAAAATGGTGCGACGAATACTTTTTCCTCAAGCACCGCGGCGAGATGCGCGGCATCGGCGGGATTTTTTACGATTGGCTCGACAGCGGCGATTTCGAAGCCGATTTCGCCTTCACCCAAGACGTCGGCCGCGCGTTCTTGGCGGTCTATCCCGATCTGGTGCGGAAGAATTTCGCCAAGCCGTGGAGCGAAGCCGAGCGCGAAGAGCAGCTGGTGCGCCGCAGCCGCTATGTGGAATTCAATCTGCTCTACGATCGCGGCACGATTTTCGGCCTGCGCACCGGCGGCAATGTCGAATTCGATTTTGTCGTCGATGCCGCCGGTGGCGAAGTGGCCGTAGGTCCCCTCGCCTCCGTTCGATTTATCCGCGGAACGTGCCGGCGATCATCACCACCCCGCCGATGACGACCACGACGTCGAGCAGCACCGTGTGAAAATGCACCGGCAGGTGCTGAACGATGAGCTTCGCCAGAAACGTGCAGGGAAACGCCACGACGCCGATCAGGCAGGCGATCACGATCACCTGCGGGGTCAGAACGCCGGCGGCGCCGAACACTGCGAGCTTCATCGTTCCAGTGACGACCGAAACCGTGGCATCGGTCGCGATCACGGCTGAGCCTTCGAGGCCGGCCGCCATGAGCAGCGACAGAAAGATAACGCCCGAGCCGGTTGTGCCGCCCATCAAAAAGCCCCATGCCGCGGCACCGGCAAAAAATCCCTTTGCGCCGAGCTGATGACCGCGGCGCTTGAGAAGACGGCGTAACGGCACCGTCGCGATCAAGGTCGTGCCGATCACGATTGCGGCGCCCCGGCCCGTCAGCAAGGTGTAAAGCCAGGCGCCAAGCACGCAGGCTGGCAGCGCGACGGCAAGCGCGATGAAGACGCGGCGCAGGTCGACGAAACGGCGGAACGCTGTGACGCGCGCGGTATTACTGAACATCGCCGAAATGGCAATGATCGGCACGACCGGGGCGGCGCCGACCATCGGCACCAGGATCAGCGGCATCAGAGCGCCGGTGCCGTAGCCCGAAACGCCGCCGGCAATCGCCGAGAATGCAGCCAAAGCCACAATGAGGACGAGCTGAAGGAACGTCACATCGGCGAAGAATTGCGTATGCGGGATGAGCGACAAGCGCGGATTAAGCCGTTGACTTGAGAGCGCCCAGTTACGAGAACTGTCGCTTGACGAAAAGTAAAATGCCCGGGAGCACAGGCATGGACCTTGGAATTGCCGGCCGCAAGGCGATCGTCTGCGCTTCGAGCCGCGGGCTTGGCTATGCCTGCGCCAAGGCGCTGGCCGAGGCCGGCTGCGAGGTCGTGATCAACGGCCGCGATCCGGAAAGGGTTGCCGCCATCGCTGCGGAACTGCACAAGGGGACCGGCGCCAAGATCATCCCGGTCCCGGCCGACGTCGCCTCACCCGAGGGGCAGAGGGCGCTGTTCGCCGCCTGTCCCGAGCCGGATATCCTGATCAACAACAATGCCGGACCGCCGTTTCGCGATTTCCGCGAGCTCGACCGGCAGAAAATGCTCGACGGCGTCATCGCCAACATGGTCGTTGCCATCGAGCTTATTCAGAAGACAATCGACACGATGACCGCGAAGAAATTCGGCCGTATCATCAACATCACGTCCGGATCCGTCAAAATGCCGATCGCCGGCCTCGATTTGTCGTCCGGCGCGCGCGCCGGGCTGACCGCCTTTCTCGCCGGCGTGGCGCGCAGCGTCGCCGCGGCGAACGTCACCATCAATTTCGTCCTGCCGGGCATCTTCGAGACCGACCGTTTCCGTTCGAACGTCGAAGCGAACGCAAAGAAGAGGAATATCGACTACGGCGAAGCATTCGCCGAGCGCATTAATAGCGTACCTGCCAAGCGCATCGGCCAGCCGGACGAATTCGGCGCGACCTGTGCGTTTCTCTGTTCGGCGCAGGCCGGCTACATCACCGGACAAAATATTCTCATCGACGGCGGCGTCTTCCCGGGCGCGTTCTGACGAAGGAAATTTCCGCCAAACACCGATCACAGGAGAGAGCCATGAAACTCGTTCGTTACGGCGCTCCGGGCCGCGAAAAGCCCGGCATGATCGACAAGGACGGCAAGCTGCGCGACCTGTCGAAGATCGTTCCCGACATCGCTGGCGATGCGCTGTCGCCGAAGGGCCTCAACAAGCTGCGCAAAGTGAAGCCGGAGAAGCTGCCGCCGGTGCGCGGCAATCCGCGCATCGGCGCTTGCGTCGGCCATGTCGGCAATTTCATCGCCATCGGCCTGAACTATTCCGATCACGCCGCCGAAGCCGGCATGCCGATCCCGAAGGAACCGATCATCTTCAACAAGGCGCCGTCCTGCATCTGCGGCCCGAACGACGACACCATGACCCCGAAAGGCTCGACCAAGCTCGATTGGGAAGTCGAACTGGGCATCGTCATCGGCCAGCATGCGCGCTATCTGAGCAAGGAAAAGGCGCTCGACGTGGTCGCCGGCTACTGCCTCGCCAATGACGTGTCCGAGCGCGTGTTTCAGATCGAGCGCGCCGGGCAATGGACCAAGGGCAAGGGCTGCGAGACCTTCGGCCCGCTCGGACCGTGGCTCGTCACCAAGGACGAGATCAAGGATCCGCAAAAGCTCGACATGTGGCTCGACGTCAACGGCGAGAAGCGCCAGCGCGGCAATACCTCGACGATGATCTTCAATTGTAAGGAGATCGTGTGGACCTGCTCGCAATATTTCGCGCTCGAGCCAGGCGACGTCATCATCACCGGCACGCCGCCGGGCGTCGGACTCGGCATGAAGCCCGAGCCGAAATTCCTCAAAGCCGGCGACGTCGTGACACTCGGCATTACCGGGCTCGGCGAGCAGCGGCAGAAGGTGGTGAAGTTCAAGTAACAGGGCAGCGATAAACGTTGGGCGGCGCAAACCGCCGCCTAACGCAAGCGTCCGAACGCCCGAAAGTCCGCAGGCTCGAGATGGAGCTGCTGTAGCGCCGGCCTTATCACCCCGACCGCGCCTCCAGCACCGCCTGCAGCGAGATGCGCGACCAGCCGGAGATTTTGTCGCGGAACGCCGTATAGGCGTCGTGCACTTTCTGTGCGCCCGGGCTCTTGCCGGCGAGATCGCCGAGCACGTCGGTTGATTGCGCCCGCGCCGCGGCGACGAGGTCTTCGGGGAAGGTGCGCAACTGCACATTGTCACGCGTGGTGAGCGTCGCCAGCGCCTCGAGATTGAGGCGCTCCATCTCGGCGAGCGCGTAGGATGCTTCCCGGGCGCAGGCCGTGGCCACGATCGCTTGCAGTTCGGCATCGAGGCTCGCCCAGGCCTTGAGCGAAACGAGGCACTCGCCGGTGCCGTTCGGCTTGTTGAAGCCGGGGCCGTAATAGAGCGTGGCGAAGCGATACAGGCCGAGCGCGATATCGGAGCCGGGCCCGACGAATTCGGCTCCGTCGATCACGCCCGATTGCAGGGCGACCAGAATTTCACCGGGCGATGTGGTCTGCGGAATGGCGCCGAGCCGGCGATAAACCTCGCCGCCGAGGCCGAGCGAGCGGACCTTCAAGCCGCGCACGTCGTCGCGGTCCCTGATCTCGCGGCGGAACCAGCCGCCCATGCAGACGCCGGTATTGCCCGCCATGAACGGCTTTGCGCCGAACGGCGCGTAAAGCGCGTCCCATAATTCCTGACCGCCGCCGGCATCGATCCAGGCGACATGCTCGTTCGGCGTGAGCCCGAACGGCACCGTGGTGAAGAAGGCCGTGGCCGGCTCCTTGCCCTGCCAATAGAACGCAGCGGTGTGTCCCATTTCGGCGACGCCCGAGCCGACGGCATCGAGCACTTCGAAAGCCGGCACCACCTCGCCCGCGGCCGACACCGTGATCTCGATGCGGCCGCCAGACAGCATGCCGATGCGCTCGGCAACGCGCTCCGCCGACATGCCGGGCCCCGGCAGCCGTTTCGGCCACGACGTCACCATGCGCCAGCGGCGCTTATCCGATTGCGCCAGGGCGGGTGCCGCGGGCGTCGCTGCGGCACCGAGCAAGCCGAGCGCTCCCGTGCCGGCGAAATTGCGTCGCGTAATCCTAATAAGCTTACTCATCGGCTCAGCCGCCTCCGCGAGCGGCGCGTAAATTGCGCGATGAGGGTCCCGCAATCGCCGTCTCCCAAACTTGGTGAATGTGCGCGACCTCCTGCTCGAAGCGCTGCAGGAAGATATGCGCCTGCGTGGACAAGATTCGCCGCGTCGGCTCGATCACGACGAATTCAGCGTGCAATTCCGGCGCAACCAGCGGATTGACGATCAATTCGCCGCGGCCGATATCATTGACCGAGATCACGCTCGGTAGGATCGTCACCCAGTCGGAGCGCGCGACAAACTCCAGCGTGGCGATCATGGCGTCCATCTCCAACTTGGTTTCGACTTCCACCCCTTGTGCTTGAAAATAAGTCTCGAGATTGCGGCGGCGGATATTGTCGGGTCCCGGCAGTACGATTTTGATCGGTTTGCAATCGGCGAGCCGCAGCGGCGACAGCGGCTTAAACCCGGCGCGCGGGCCGGACAGCAGCATTTCGCGGTCCCGCACTAACAGCCGTGATTTCAGTCCGATCGTGCCCTCGAAGGCGGGCACCACTGCGAAATCGAGCTCGTGGTCGAGCACCATTTTGGTCAGAAGCCCGCTATAGCCCTCCACGATGTGCAAGCGCACTTCCGGACAGCGCGGCACGAAATCCTCGAGCACTGGCGCCAGCACGGCACGGGTGAAGGTCGGCATAAGACCGATGCGAAGTTCGCCGGTAACCTGGCCGGCAACCGCACGGGCCTGCTCGACCGCTTTTTCGAGTGCGCCGACGGCTCCGACGCAGCTTTTGTAGTAGCGCAGTCCTGCCGGCGTCGGCATAACGCGGCCCGACGCGCGCTCGAACAGCCTCACGCCGAGCTTCCGCTCGACCGCCGCGACGTGCTGGGAGATTCCCGACTGGGTGGCGTTTTCCCGCTCCGCCGCGCGCGTGAACGAACCCTCCTCGCAGACGGCGATAACGGCTCGGACCTGACGCAAGGGGATATCACGCATGCGGCGATATTAGAAAACTTAATGGGGACTGACAAATTATATCATTTCTTTCATGCCAGCCATCCGAATAAGATTGCCGCAACACGTAACTGCCGGCGCAAATCGTGAGTGGTCGGCCGGGGAGGAATGCATGGGAGCGAATTTCGGCATCGCAGGCTTGGACTGGCAGCAGCGGGTCAATTGGGACCGGCTGCGCAAATACCGGACCGAGCGGGCCCGTGAAATGATGAAAAAGCACGGCCTGGGCGCCATGCTCTGTATGTATGACGAAAACGTACGCTACCTGACCGGCACGCTCACGCCGGGCTGGAACCGGCTCAAGCCCGGCCTGCGCTACGCCATGCTGTGCGGCGACGGCGCGCCGATCCTGTTCGAGCAGGGCGATCTCGGCTTCCAGATCGAGCGGCATTCGCCGTGGATTCCGAAAGAGAACGTGCGCCACTCGTTCGCCTGGATCAAAGGCGCCGCCGGACCGGCCTCGACCCAGCAGGTCAACAAGTTCACCAAGGCCGTGTTGCAGGCGATGAAGGAACACGGCGTCGCCGGCCAGAAGCTCGGCGTCGACTTCATCGACATCAACATGATCAACATTTTCAAGGAGAACAACATCAACTGGACCGACGGCATGAGCGCCATGATGGATGCGCGCGCCGTCAAGAGCGAGGACGAGCAGGAATGCTTTCGCATCGTCGGCGCCATCGGCGACGCGACGCATTGGGAATGCATGAAATTCCTGCGCCCCGGCGTCACCGAGAACCAGGTGACCGCGCATCTGATGCAATATCTCTACAACATTCCCGGCATGGAGGACGTCGAGGACGTCATCGTATCGTCCGGCCCGAATACCTGGCCGAACTGGCGCAACTTCTCCGACCGCATCATCCAGCCCGGCGACATCGTGTTCATGGATTTGGCGGCGCTGACCTGGAACGGCTACAAATCCTGCTATTACCGCACCTATTGCGTCGGCAAGGAGCCGAGCCAGGAGCAGAAAGACACCTACGACACCGCGCTGAAGTGGCTCTACGACTCGATCGGCGCGGTGAAGGTCGGCGCCACCACGCGCGACATCGCGCTGAAATGGCCATCGGCGATGGAAACCTGGGGCTACGAGGACGAGGACCAGGCCGCCGCCAATCTGTGGGGCCACGGACTCGGGCTTGCGCAATACGATCCGCCGGTGATTTCGCGCATCTGGTCGCTCGATCATCCGGTCGAGATCAAAGAGGGCATGACGTTTGCGCTCGAGACGCAGCATGGCAAGAAATTCCGTTACGGCGTGCGCATCGAGGAAATGCTGATCGTCAAGAACGACGGGATCGAGATCGTCTCCAATTTCCCGGTCAAGCAGATCACCGTCGTCGATCCGCTGCCCGGCTATGGCGATCATGTGAAGTGACGTCGAGCGTTGCTCGACGTCATCACCGGGGCGGTGCGCGGCATCAAGTCCCGGCGATCTCGACGCGCATGTTGTGCCCAACTGAAGCGGGATGGCCGGGACAAGTCCGGCCATGACGGTACGGAGCTGGAAGCCGTTGCAATGAGTGCGTTCATCATCCCCCTCGCCTCGCCCGTCGCGACCGATCCCCGCCGCGTCGGTCCGAAGGCGGCGAATCTGGCGGCACTGGCGCAGGCGGGCCTGCCGACGCCCGGCGGCTTCTGCATCAGCGCCGATGCCTATCGGCGCCAGATCCACCACCTCGACCTGCTCGACGCGATCAGCGTCTATCCGACCGCCGACACGGCTACGCAGCGTCGGCTCGCGGTCGAGATCAGGCTGAAACTTTATCAGAGCGATCTTGCACCGGACGTTCTCGCCGCCGTACTCACAGCATGGTGGGCCGAGCCGAAACCCGCGGCGGTGCGCTCCTCGTCGCTGGTCGAAGATCGCGCCGATTCGAGTTTTGCCGGCCAGTTCGAGAGCTTTCTCGGCGTCGCCGACGATGCCGAATTCCTCACTGCCTTGCGCGCCTGCTGGGCGGCGCTTGTGGACGACCACCGCACGGCGCTCCATGGCGCAGCACGATCTCGATCCCGCCGATACCGCGATGGCGGTGCTGGTGCAGCCGCTGGTCGCCGCGCGCGCGTCGGGCGGGGGCTTGAGCGAAACCGCCGACGGCCACATGCTCCTTAGCGCCACTTGGGGCCTCGGTTCCGCCATTGCCCAAGGCGAGGTCGTGCCGGACCGCATCATGCTCAGCCGACAAGGCTTTGTCCGCAGCAACGAGGCGGGCCGGAAGGACCATCGTGAAACCTGCGGGCATGGCGACGGCTTGATGGCGCAGCGTGTGCCGGAATCCATGGTGCGCGCGCCTTGCCTCAAAGCCGGCCAAGCCACCACGCTCGGGCGTCTCATGCGCAAGGCCGAGGATGCACTGGGCATGCCGGTCGAGATCGAATGGGCGCTCGACGATAATGGCTTCAAACTTCTGCAGGCGCGGCCGCTCCATGTCGCAGCCCGCGCATGTACCCGACGAGATCTGGCTCAAACATCCCGGCCTCAACGGCCACCCGGCCGGTATCGGCTGGGGCACAGGCCGCGCCGTGGTGGTGAATTGCGAATGCGAATTGGCCCGCGTCGCGCCGGGCGACATTCTGGTCACCCGCGTCGCCGGGCCGGCGCTCAGCCATATTTTGCCGCGCGTTGCCGGCGTGGTCGCCGAACTCGGCGGCTCGACCTCGCATCTCGCTTCGCTGGCGCGCGAGCGCGGCATTCCGATGGTGCTCGGCGTCAACGATGCGACGCGGCGGATACCAGACGGCGCACAAGTTGCCGTTGACGGCGTCGCCGGCGTGGTGCGGTGGCTCACCTGATGCCGGCAAAAGCACAAAAAAAATATCGGGCCGCTGCGCGGCCGCGCATTTTCGTGACCCAACCAGTATCCGATCAGGCGCTCAACCGCCTGCGCGAGGTGGCGAGCGTCGAAATTTTTCCGGATACGAGCAAAATCATTCCCAAAAACAAGCTCATATCCGCCGTACGCAAGGCGGATATCTTGTTTTGCCTACTGCATGACAAGATCGATCATGCCGTGGTCATGGCCAATCCGAAGCTGCGCATGATTGCGGCGCAGTCGATCACGCCGTCCAATATCGACGTTGCCACGGCGACGGCGCGGCGCATTCCGGTGACCGTGACGGCGCCGATCACTACCGAAGCGACTGCTGATCTGAATTTCGGCCTGATGCTCGCGGTGGCGCGGCGAATGGTGGAAGGCGACCGCGTAACGCGGGCCGGGAAATTCCCCGGCGGTCAATCGGCGCACCTGATGGGCGCTCTCGTCTGGGGCAAGACCTTGGGCCTCATCGGCGGCGGCGGCTTGATCGGCAAGGCCGTGGCGCGCCGAGCGCACGGCTTTTCCATGCGCGTTCTTTATTGGACGCCGCGACGGAAATCGGAGCACGAGGAGCGCGAGGCTGGGCTTACATATGTGCCGCTCGATCAATTGCTGCGCGAGTCCGATTTCGTCTCGATCCATTCGCCGCTGACCAAGGAAACGCGGCATCAGATCGGCCCGCGCGAGCTCGGCCTGATGAAAAAAAGCGCATTCATCATCAACACCGCGCGCGGCGCCATCATCGACGAGGCCGCGCTGGTGCGCGCGCTGGCGAAAAAACAGATCGCCGGCGCCGGCCTCGACGTGTTCGAGCACGAGCCCAAGGTCGATGCGGCATTGAAGAAGATGCCCAATGTCGTGCTCACCCCGCATCTTGGCAGCGCCACCCCGCAGGTGCGCGAGCACATGGCAAATATCGTGGTCGACAATATTCTTGCCTTTTTGGAAGGAAAGAAATTGCCCAACTGTGTCAATCCGCAGATATTCGCCTTGTGAGCTTTGACCGTCATGCGTCATCGGAGTTGATCGATGCCCAGGCCAGTGATCGCCGTTACCGACAGTCCATTCCCCTCCCTCGATCCCGCCAAAAAGGCGCTGGCGCGGCTCGATCCCGAATACCGCATGGCAAAGAGCGCATCGGCCGAAGACATCCTCGCCGTCGCGCGCGATGCCGATGCGGTGCTTGTGACCTATGCCAAGCTGAACGGCGAACTGTTGCGGCAGTTGAAAAACTGCAAGGCGATCGGCCGTTTCGGCCTTGGCGTCGACAATATCGACCTGCCGACGGCCAAAGAATGCGGCATCGCTGTCAATTATGTGCCGGATTATTGCCTGCGCGAGGTCTCCGACCACGCCATGACCCTCCTTCTTGCGCTCGCACGCAAGGTGACTTTTTCCAACAAGCTCGTGCAATCCGGCCGCTGGGAAGTGCCGCCGATCGTGCCGCTGCGGCGGCTCGAAGGCCAGGTGCTGGGCCTTGTCGGATTCGGAAACATTCCGCGCGCGCTGGCGCCGAAGGCCAAGGCGTTCGGCCTGCACGTCATTACTTTCGACCCCTATATCGTGAAAGAGGCCGCCGACGCGGCCGGCGTCGAAAGCGTGAACTTTGACGATTTGCTCGCGCGTTCCGATTTCATCTCGGTGCATGCGCCGTTGCAGCCGGCGACGCGCGGACTAATGAACGCAAAAGCCTTCGCCAAAATGAAAAAGGGTGCGTTCCTGATCAACACCGCACGCGGCCCTTTGGTCGACGAGACGGCGCTAATTGCCGCGCTCGATTCCGGCCATCTCGGCGGCGCGGCGCTCGACGTCGTGGCGACCGAGCCGCCGGCCAAGGATTCCCCGCTCATCGGCCGCGACAATGTGATCCTCACCCCGCATACCGGCTTTTACTCGGTCGAGGCGCTCGAGGAATTGCAGAGCAAATGCGCGAGCGACGTGGCACGCGTACTGTCGGGCGAGAAGGCAGTTTACCCAATCAGCGCCTAGGGCATGCGCAATTCGGGTACTTCGTGCGACGCGCTTTGCGAACTCGATTGAAATAATTCGGTTAAATTTTGAAGTCGCCAAAAGGCAAACGTCCGACGGTACTCTACGCAACAATGTTATTTATGTCCCAGCGGTGTTATAAAGTTGGGCCGTCCAGCACGGGCTCGCCCTATGATCACGCCGACTCCCGTTCTTGTGGTCGACAATTCTCTGACCATCAGAAATATTGTCGTCAAACGTCTCAATAGCCTCGGCTTCACCGACGTCGATGAGGCGGAAGACGGCAACTTGGCGCTCGATTGCATCCGTCAAAAGCAATACGGACTGCTCATCTCGGATTGGGAAATGCCGAATATGAGCGGCGAGGAATTTTTGAAGACGGTTCGCCAAGACCCGAAATGCAGGAAAATGCCGATCATCATGATCACCGGCACGACGACACGTGGCACGTCGTGGCTTGCCGGCGCCAGCGCTTATCTGCAAAAGCCGTTCACCGACGCGGACTTTGAAAAGGCGGTGAAATCCGCCTTGGGGAGTCAGTAACGGAGTCAGCGCGAGGTCTGCTGGCGCAGCGCGGCGACGTCGTTCTCCGTGACCGCGGATTTCGCGCTGCCAAAGCGCGCCGTGACATAATTCGCCACCGCGGCAATTTCCGTATCGGAATAGATGCTGCCGAAAGCCGGCATCGAGACGACGCCGGCCGGTTCCTGCCGCCGCGTGCCGGAGATCACGATCTGCGCGACATTCGTCGCCGTCGGATCGTTGACCGCGCGCGCGCCGTTGATGGTGGCAAAGGGCGTAATGGCGCTCACGCCCGTCCAGTTATGGCAACTGACGCAAGCGCCTTCGAATATTTTCTTGCCGAGCGCATTCGCGGCGACGGCACCGTCCTTAGTGCCGTCCTTGGGCGACGCCGGAGCCGGCGGCGCGAGCGTTGCCGGCAGATCCGGCGAGGAGACCGATGGCACGCTGCGCACGAAGCTGACAAGCGCGTGGATGTCGTCCGGCGTCATCCGGCTGAAGCTCTCGTCCACGGCCTCGCCCATGGGACCTGAGGCAGTGCCGCGGCGCAAAGCGTGTCCGCGCGAAAGATACGCGAACATTTCGTCGTCGCTCCAGGCGCCGATGCCGGTATCCTTGTCGGAGGTGATGTTGTAGGCACGCCAGCCCGCCGTTACCGCACCGGCAAACTTCTTGCGGTTATCGAGCGCGAAGGCAAAATTGCGCGGCGTGTGGCATTCACCGCAATGCGCCAGCGCCTCGGCAATATAAGCACCTCGGTTCCACTGCGGGCTCTGCGACGTATTGGGTGCAAAGCGGGCGTCGGCGTTGAAGAATAACGACCACACCGCCATCGCCCAACGCTGATTATACGGAAATGTCAGCGTGTTCTCGCGATTGACCGCATGCGCGGGCGGCAGACTGAACAAATAGGCCTTGATCGCCAACGCATCGGCATCGGTCATATAGGTGTAGGACGGATAGGGCATGGCCGGATAAAGCCGCGTGCCGTCCTTGCGGATGCCACGCTGCACCGCATTGAGGAAATCCTGGTCACTGTAACCGCCGATCCCGGTGTCCTTGTCGGGCGTGATGTTCGTCGTATACAGCGTTCCGAACGGCAGCGGGATGGCAAGCCCGCCGGCATAGGCCTCCCCGCCGGGCTCGGTGTGGCAAACCATGCAATCGGCGGCCCGCGCCAGATATTCGCCGCGCTTCACCACGTCCGCATTCGTAAGCGTTGCGGGGACGCCGGTTGGATTGGCATCTTTGTAGTCGGACAAGGCGATTGTGGAGCCGCCGGCAAAGGCCACCGGTCCCGGATTGAATTGCCGCCAGGCGAAAACGCCAGCGGCGATCAAAACCAGCAAAATAATGAAGCGTGTTCTGCGCATGACACTCACGCCTTGTTCGCAACCGCGAGCGCCTTGCGGTCGATCGGCAAACGCCGCAGCGCAATCCCGGTCGCGGCATAGATGGCATTGCGCAGTGCCGGCGGGCCCGCGGTGACGCCGGTCTCGCCGATGCCGCCCGGGTCCTCGCCGCTCTTGATGACATGCACGTCGATCTTCGGCACTTCGTCGATGCGCAGCATGCGGTAATTGTTGAAGTTCGACTGCTGCACGCGTCCGTTCGCGATGGTGATCTCGCCGAACAAAGCCGCGGTAAGACCGAAGATCAGTCCGCCCTGAAGTTGTGCGACGATCGTATCGGGATTGACGGCGATGCCGGTGTCGACCGCCGAGTTGACGCGGCGCAGGTGCACTTCGCCATGCTCATCCACCTCGGCCTCGACCACAGTGGCGATGAAACTGCCGAACGACGGCTGCACGCTGACGCCGCGCCCAACGCGCGCCGGCAACGGCCCTCCCCAGCCGGATTTTTCCGCGACGAGATCGAGCGCTGCTTTGAGGCGTGGATTGCCGTTGAGCATGCTGCGGCGGAATTCGACCGGATCCTTGCCCACCTTGCGCGCCAATTCGTCCATGAAACATTCGGTAGCGAAGACGTTGTTGTTCGGCCCGACGCCGCGCCAAAAGCCGGTCGGCACGGCGGGCGGTTCGGCACGCACATATTCGACCTGGCGGTTGGGGATGTCGTAGGGCATGTCGACCGCACTATCGACCGCGTCGATATCGATGCCATTTAGGAATATCGATGGAGCCCAGCGCGCCATGATCGACGAACCGGAAATGCGATATTTCCAGGCCGCGATCTTGCCGTCCGACAAAGTCGCGGAAATGACGTCGCGATAAACCGGACGATAGATGTCGTGCTGGATATCCTCTTCGCGTGTCCAGACCAATTTCAGCGGCCCGTCGACGTGCTTGGCGATACGCACCGCGCTCTCGGCCATGTCCGGCTCGAGCCGCCGGCCAAAACCGCCGCCGAGCAGATGATTGTGGACAGTCACTTTCTCGATCGGGAGACCCGCGGCCTTGGCCGCCGTCTCCTGCACGCGCGTGAGGACCTGCGTGCCGATCCAGATTTCGCACGAGTCCGGCGTCATCCGAGTCACGCAGTTCATCGGCTCCATCGTCGCATGCGCCAGGAACGGCATTTCGTATTCGCCGTCGAACCGCTCGCCCTGCGCCAATCCCTTGGCGATGTCGCCGACCGATTTCGCGACGACGCCATCCTTCTTGCTGGCGGCGCGCAGATCCTCCCAGATGTCCGCCGAACTGATCTTTGCGTTCGGTCCTTCGTCCCAGGTGATCTTAAGCGCGTCGAGACCTTTCTTTGCGGCCCACATGTGATCGCCGACAACGGCAACAAGATCGTCGAGAACGACGACCTGCCGCACGCCCGGGACGGCCTTGGCCGCGCTATCGTCGACTTTTCCAACCTTGCCGCCAAAAACAGGGCACGCGGCAATGGTCGCGAACTTCATGCCGGGGAGCATCGCATCGATGCCGTAGATGGCGGAGCCGTTGACTTTGCTCGGCGTGTCGAACCGCTTGAGCGGCTTGCCGATCAGCTTGAAGTCTTTCGGATCCTTCAGCGGCGGATCTTGCGGCACCGGAACGGTGCCGGCCGCGTCGGCGAGATCGTCATAAGCGAGCGAACGCCCGCTCGCCGCGTGCATCACGATTCCGTTCGACGCCGAGCAGCTTGCCGGATCGACCTGCCATTGCTGCGCGGCGGCTTGCACCAGCATCGCCCGCGCCGCGGCGCCGGCCTGGCGTAACGGCTTCCAGAACGCGCGGATCGAATTGGAATTGCCGGTGACCTGAATGCCAAAAATCGGATTGGCGTAGAGCTTGTCATTGGGCGGTGCGTGCTTGAGCTCCACCTTGGAATAATCGGCGTCGAGTTCTTCAGCGAGAATCATCGCCACCGCCGTATAGACGCCCTGCCCCATCTCGACTTGCGGCATGACCAAAGTGGTCTTGCCAGTGTGATCGATGCGAATGAAGGCATTCGGCGCGAATTGGCCGTCGGTCGTGTCCGGCGCCTGTTCCGGCTCGTTCGCCGCGCGCACCGGCCAATGGAAAGCAAGCGTGAACCCCACAACTACGCCGCCCTTGAGAAGCGCGCGGCGTGACGGCGTGCGTGTGATGTTTTCGATTCCATACATCGCCGCCTCCCTAGACTTCGCCCGCGGCGCGCTTGATCGCCTCGCGGATGCGTACATAAGTGCCGCAGCGGCAGATATTCCCAGCCATCGCGGCGTCGATATCGGCGTCATCGGGTTGCGGCGTGGTCGCGAGCAAGGCCGACGCCGACATGATCTGGCCGGACTGGCAATAGCCGCACTGGATCACTTCGAGATCGAGCCACGCCTTTTGCACTTTGGCGCCGGCATCGCGTTGCGCCGACGCCTTCGATCGTGGTGACGGCTTTACTGCCTATCGAGCCGACCGGCAGCAAGCAGGAGCGCACCGGATTGCCGTCGATATGCACCGTGCAGGCGCCGCATTGCGCGATCCCGCAGCCGAATTTCGTGCCGGTCATTCCGAGCACGTCGCGCAGGACCCACAGCAGTGGCATGTCGTCGGGGGCGTCGAAGGTCACACTTCGACCGTTGATGGTGAGAGTTGTCATGCGAGTCTCCACTCACAGTTGCCGCCGTGAGCCGCCGCTCACAGAGACCCCGCCGGATGCCCCTCGATCGTATATTGAAACAATGCCGCTCAAATTCAACCTCCCGTTTCGCAACGGAGGTCTGGCGATTTCATCCGGCGGTGCCTGGACCGGTCCTCGGCATCTACCAGCGCCTGCCCCAGCGCGCCCCGGGACGCCAGCCGCCGACGAGACGGAGAATGAGCAAGAGCACTACGGCGCCGATAAAGGCATTTATGATAAGCGTAACAATGCCCTCGCCGAGGTGGATGCCAAGGCGCGGCATCAGCCAATCGCCGATAAAAGCACCGATCAGGCCGACAACCAAGTCGCCGATCAGGCCGAAGCCGCCGCCTGCCATGACGCGGCCGGCCAGGTATCCGGCAACAATTCCGACGACAAGAATGACGAGAAGGCTTTGATTGGAAAGGTACATGGCCGTTGTCTCACAATGACTTCGAAAGGTAATGCGCGCTAACCAATGCGGCGCGGGTTCCAATAGTTCCCGATGCTAGAGAATGCCCGTGAAAATTTTAAGTACCAGTTTTTCTCTCGCTCCCATTCACTCCGCGGTCCAGCCGCCGTCGAGCACCAGCGCCGATCCGGTCATCAGCGATGAGGCGTCGGAGGCAAGAAACACGATGGCGCCGGTGATCTCATCGAGCTGGCCGAGCCGGCCGAGCTTGATCTTCGACAGCACTTCGTCGCGGAACGCCTTGTTTTCGAAGAACGGCCGCGTCATCGGCGTCTCGAGGAAGGTCGGACCGAGACGTATTGACGCGGATGTTATGCGGCGCGAGCTCGATCGCCATGGCCTTGGTGAAGCCCTCCATGGCGTGCTTGGAAGCGCAATAGACGGTGCGGCGCGCGGCGCCGACATGGCCCATCTGCGAGGAGATGTTGATGATCGAGCCGGGCAGCTTGGCTTCGACCAGCCGCAAAGCCACCGCCTGCGCCATGAAAAAAGCGGCGCGCACGTTGAGCGCAAAGATGGCGTCGAAATCCTCGACCTTGACGTCCGGCAGATAAGCCGGCCGGTTCATGCCGGCATTGTTGACCAGGATTTGAAACGGCTCTGCCGCGGCGACGGTCCTCCGCGCCGCATCGACGTCGGTGACGTCGAGAACGAGGGCGCCGGCCTTCTCGCCCCGCGCGCGGATTGCTGCCGCGGCTTCCTCGATCTCAGCCCTGGTCCGCGCCGCGATCGTCACATGCGCGCCGGCCTCCGCCAGCGCCGACGCCGCGGCAAGCCCGATGCCGCGGCCGCCGCCGGTAACTAAAGCGCGCTTGCCATCGAGGCGGAACGAGGGAGTTTTGGCGAGATCAATCACGTCACTCCGCCGCCTCGCCGTAGGGCACGTTGCGGCCGCCGTAGCGGCGCACGCGGATATTGGCCTGCTCGGCATGCGCGACAAAGCCTTCGAGCATGCACAGCCGCGAGCAATATTCGCCGATCATGGCGCTCGCCTCGTCGGTGAGCACCTTCTGATAGGTGCAGGTCTTCATGAATTTTCCGACCCACAGCCCGCCGGTATAGCGCGCCGCCTTCTTGGTCGGCAGCGTGTGATTGGTGCCGATCACCTTGTCGCCATAGGCGACATTGGTGCGCGGGCCAAGAAACAGCGAGCCGTAGTTCTTCATATGGCTGAGGAAATAATCCGGGATCGCGCGTCATCACCTGCACGTGCTCGGACGCGACACGGTCGGCCTCGCGCACCATCTCGGCCTCGTCGTCGCAGACGATGACCTCGCCATAGATCCGTCCAGGCCTGGCCGGCGGTGTCGGCGGTAGGCAGGATTTTCAGCAGCCGCTCGATTTCGCGCCATGGTGTCGCGCGCAAGCTTTTCCGAATTGGTGATCATCACGGCGGGCGAGGTCGGGCCGTGCTCGGCCTGGCCGAGCAGATCGGTGGCGCAGATTTCGCCGTCGACGCTGTCGTCGGCGATGATCAAGGTCTCGGTCGGACCGGCCAGCAGATCGATGCCGACGCGGCCGAACAGTTGGCGCTTGGCCTCGGCCACATAGGCGTTGCCGGGGCCGACGATCATGTCGACCGGCTTGATGCTCTCGGTGCCGAGCGCCATGGCGGCGACCGCCTGCACGCCGCCGAGCACGAAGATCTCGTCGGCGCCGCCGAAATGCATGGCGGCAACGATCGCCGGATGCGGCCCGCCCTTGAACGGCGGCGCGCAGGCGATGATGTGCTTCACGCCGGCGACGCTTGCGCGGTGACGATCGACATATGCGCGGAGGCGACCATCGGATAGCGCCCGCCCGGCACGTAGCAGCCGATCGAGTTCACCGGGATGTGGCGGTGGCCGAGCACGACGCCGGGCAGCGTCTCGACCTCGAGATCGTGCATCGTCTCCTTCTGCTTCTGCGCGAAATTGCGCACCTGCGCCTGGGCGAATTTGATGTCGTCGAGGTCGCGCTTCGTCACCTGGGCGATGGCGCGTTCGATCTCGGCCGGCGCTCAGCTTGAAGATCGGCGGGCGACCATTTGTCGAATTTCTTCGACAGGTCGCGTCACCGCGCGATCCTTGCGCGCGTCGATGTCGGCGAGGATGCTCTCGACCGTCTCGCGCACCTTGGCGTCGGCTGCCTTGATCGCGCCCGCGTCCATTCCGCGCTTGAGCTAGCGGGCCATGCGGTTACTCCTGTTCAACCCTCCCTTGTCGGGAGGACGGTGGCGCAATGCGCCGCGGTGGGGATTGCAGCGTCGCACGGCCCCACCCGGCTTCGCTGCGCTCGCCACCCTCCCCCTGAAGGGGAGGGTCCGATTTATTTGATCGCCTGCGGATTGATCGGCGAGCCGGTGCCGCCGGTGATGATCAGCGGCGGGCCGCAGAAGAAGAATTCGTAGACGCCGTCCTCGGCGCAATCCTCGGCCAGCTCCTTGAGATAGAAGATCTCGCCCATGCACAGGCCCATGGCCGGGATCACCACCCAGTGCCACGGCTGGTTGGCCTCGGTGGTCTCGTTCGGCCGCACCTCGACGCCCCAGGTGTCGGTGCAGATCGCGGCGATCTCCTTGTCCTGGCACCAGTAGCAGTTCTCGAACTTGACGCCGGGCGCGTCGCCGCCGGCATAGCCGCCCCATTCGCCTTCCGTCAGGCAGCGCTCCATCTGCCCGGTGCGGATGATGACGAAATCGCCGCGGCCGATTGAGACGTTCTGCTCCTTGGCGCATTTGTCGAGCTCGTCGTTGGAGATGCTCTCGCCGTCCTGCATCCATTTCACGCCGCGAAAGCGCGCGATGTCGAGCAGCACGCCGCGGCCGACCATCTTGTTCTTGGAATGCTCGATGCCGAGCACGTTGAGGCCCTTGGAGTCGATCAGCTTGGCGTCGTGGCCGTTATAGGCCTTGTCCTCGTAGAACACGTGGCCGAGCGCGTCCCAATGGGTGGCGCCCTGCACGCACAACATCAGCGTGTCGTCGGCATAGCGGATCTTGTTCCAGTCCTGCCGTTCGGCGATGGCGTCGGTGCCGGTCGCCAGCATCTGGTGGATCGGATTGAAGCGGCCGCCGAACAGGCCGTTCTGCGGGCCCTTGGCGTCGAGCGGAATGCCGAGCGCGAACACCTTGCCGGTGCGGATCAGGCTCGCCGCCTTGACGATGTCCTGCGGCGTGACCTGATTGAGCGTGCCGATCTGGTCGTCCTTGCCCCAGCGGCCCCAGTTCCTGAGCTTCTTCGACGCCTCGGCGATCGCCTTGCTATCGACCTTGATATCCATCGTTCCTTCCCTGGTGTCTCACACATTATTTTGCAGCGGCTCCCGGGCCGCCGGGTGCATCGTCAGTCTGGCACAAATATTTCACATCGTGCGCGGAATAATTTTAGGTTATTGCAACTTTGACAAGCGGGCGAAATGAAAGAGGAAAAGACTATGTCAAAAGGCCGCATCTTTACCGCCGTCGCTGCGACGCTCGTCATCACGGCGTCGTTGACGGCGTCATCCATCCTGCCTGCTGGGGCGGAAACCATCGTCGATAAATGGGCGTCGGTTGCGCCACCGCCGCCACCCACATTGAAGGCGGTGACCGTCGACCCGAAGACCACGGCGCTTCTGATGCTCGACTTCATGAACCAGAATTGCGGGAAACGGCCGGCTTGTGTCGCGAGCCTGCCTACCATGAAGGAGCTTCTCGCCGACGCGCGTGCTGCGAAAGTGCCGGTCGTCTATAGCATCATCTCAAACACGACAACTGCCGACGTCATGCCGGACGTTGCGCCATTGCCGGATGAGCCCTGGGTGCAATCGGGACCCGACAAGTTCGTCAATACCGAGCTTACGAAAATCCTCAAGGACAAGGGCATTCAGACCGTCATCGTCACCGGGACCGCATCGAACGGGGCCGTGCTCTTTACCGCCGCAGGAGCGGCGTTCCGCGGCATGAACGTCATCGTGCCGGTCGATGGCATGTCGGCTGTCGACCCCTATGCCGATCTTTCGACTGCATATACTCTTCTCAACGCGCCTTTGCTGTCGGCGAAGTCGACGCTGACTAAGGCCGATATGATCAAGTTTTGATCGGTGCCGCATTTCCGGTATTGAATGCCGGACACGCCAAGGCGATGGGCGTCACGCGCCCATCGCGAATTCAAATCCGCGGACAATATCGAGCTGTCAGATGAAGCTTCTGAGTTTTACCGCAGACGGCAAGGACTATTTCGGCGCCGCGAGCGGCGACGGCGTCACCACGCTCAACGACAAGATCGGGCAGCCTGACCTGCGCGCGGCGCTCGCCGCCGGCGCCCTGGCGGCGATACACCGGGCGGCGAAGGACGCCAAGCCCGACCGCAAGCTCGGCGAGATCAAGTTCCTGCCGGTGATCCCGAGCCCGAACAAAATTCTCTGCGCCGGAATCAATTACCGCTCGCACGCCGCCGAGACCGGGCGCGAATTGCCGAAACAGCCGAGCATGTTCATCCGCTTCACCGATACGCTGGTCGGCCATGACGGCGAGCTGATCCGGCCGACGGTGTCCGACAATTTCGATTTCGAAGGTGAGCTTGCCGTCGTCATCGGCAAGCCGGCGCGCCACATCAAGGCCGAACAGGCGCTCGACCACGTCGCCGGCTACACCTGCTTCGTCGACGGCAGCGTGCGCGATTATCAGAAATTCTCCGTGACTTCCGGCAAGAATTTTCCCGGCACCGGCCCGCTCGGGCCGTGGCTGGTCACCACCGACGAAATTCCCGATCCGAGCCGGCTCACGCTGACGACGCGGCTCAACGGCGCACAGGTGCAGCACTCGCCGACCGATCTTCTGATCTATTCGATTCCCCAGATCGTCGCGTTCTGCTCGGACTTCACCGCGCTGTCGCCGGGCGACGTGATCGCGACCGGCACCCCGGAAGGCGTCGGCCACAGCCGCAAGCCGCCGCTATGGATGAAACCCGGCGACATGCTGGAAGTTGAAATCAGCGGCATCGGCACGCTCCGCGCGCGCATCACCGACGAACGGCGCTGAGCGCTCAACTCGCCGGCGCCAGCCCGAACAGCTTCTCCGCATTGCGGCAACAGATCTTCTCCCGATCGGCGTCCGACAGGTCGATCGCGTTGAGGACCTTCAACGCATCGCGGATATAGCCAGGCCCCTTCTCCTTATCGAACGGGCAATCGGACGCGAATACGACGTGATCGGGGGTGAAGAAATCGATGCCGCAAACGGTCGCCGCGCGCGCGCCTTCCATCGCGGTGTCGCCGTAGTAATCCTTGAAATAGTCGAACGGCCGCTTCTTCAGGGACTTCAGGATCGCGCCATAATCCTCGTCCGATGTGCGCACGCCGAGCTGATCGAACGAGTGGCCGACACGGCCTTCGAGATAGGGCACGACGCCGCCGAGATGATGTGCGATCACCTTCAAATCCGGAAAGCGGTCCATGATGCCGGAGAAGATCAGCCGCGCCAGCGTCACGCCGGTCTCGTAGGGCCAGCCGAGCACGCTGCAAATCTCGTATTTCGAGACCTTCTCGGTCGGGTAGTCCGGCATCTCGCGCGTGCGCGCCGGATGCAGCAAGATCGGCCTGCCCGCCTTGGCGATCGCTTCGAAGACCGGCAGAAATTGCGGCTCGTCGAGCGGAATGCCGTTGGCATTGGTGCAGAGCTGCACGGCATTGGCGCCGTTGTTCAGCGCGCGCTCGGCCTCTTTGGCCGCGGCCTCCGGCGCGTTCATCGGCAACAGCGCCGACCAGCCGACGAAATGCTTCGGATTTCTCGCAACGACCTCGGCGAGACCGTCATTGGCGATCTTCGCCATATCCGGCGATTTGTCGGGTCCCCACAGCCGCTCCATCGGCGGCAAGCCGTGCGACAAGACTTGCGTGTAATTGTCGAACGACTTGACGATGCGCTTGCGCAAATCGACGTCGTGCAGCGCCGGAATGCCGCGCATACGCTTGCCGATATCCTTCGAGCCCGCCGGCGTTTCGAGGAATGCGTCGTAATACCGTCTCGGGAAAAAATGATTGAAGGCGTCGATATAGCGCACGTGTGTCCTCCCCTTTTTGTCCTTCCCTTCCCCTTGTGGGGAGGGGAAATATCCGCTTTACGACATCTACTTTCCGACTTCCGCCAAAGCCTTCTGGCGCGGGCCGTCATCGACAATGGTCTTCACGTCGATCTTTGTGCTGAGATTTCCGGTCTTCACCAGAAGGTCCTGCAACCAATCAAGCTTGTCGAGCGGAATGGGCATCGTCGGATCGATCGCCGAATATTTCATCACTTCGTCGAAAATATAACCCGGCCGCGGATCGTCCGGCTTGGCGTCGGTGATCTGACGTGTCAGATCCAAAACCTTGTCGCGGTTGGCGAGCGCATAATGCAACGCTTTCATCTCGGCGGCGAGGAAGCGCACCACATCGTCGTTGCGCTGTTTCAGGATGGCGCTCGTCGTATAGATGCAAAAGCGCAGATAGTTCGGCGCCGCATCATGCGGATGGACCAGGAGCTTGATGCCCTGCTGCGCCGCGACCGGCTCGAACTCGGTCGAGATCACCGCGGCATCGGCAATCCCGGCACTGAGCGCGCGGAAGCGATCGGGATCGCTGCCCATGACGGCAAATTTCACGTCGCTGTCGGTGAGGCCATTTTGCGCAAGCACCACGCGCGCGAACAAATCCGGCAGCGCGCCGGGACTGGAAATCGCAAAGACCTTGCCCTTGAGATCGGCGACCGAGGCGATGTTGCCGTGGACGAAAATGCCGTTGGTCAGCACCGGCCAATAGCAGCCGACGATCTTGATATCGGCCCCGCGAGAGGCCGCGATCAGCGGCGCGCCGGGGTTGCCTTCATAGGTCTCGAGCTCGCCGGCCAGCATGCCGCGCAGCGCCAGCGCGTCGCCCTTGAACTGAATCATGTTGAGATCCAGTCCCTCTTTTTCGGCAAAGCCGCCTTTGCTTGCCATGAAGACAAAACCGGCATCGCTTTTGGCTTCGACGATGCCGTCACGCCAGGGTTTCAGATCGGGCTTGGCGTCTTGCGCCGGCGCAGACGACGACAGAGGAAACGAAAAAACCGCGGCAAGCGCGGTAAGAAATACGCAGTGAAAGATACGAGGCAGCATCCGCATTACGGGTCTCCGTTGCGCTCTCTATCCTCCTCCCTCTCCACCGGCGTATTCATGGCGACGTCTCTGCGTCTTTGATTACCCATTTCGCGGCCGAGTGCGAAGTAATCGCTTGCCGCAGCCATGCGCGCCTGGCGGTCCAGCTCCTGCGGCCAGTAGCCGAGGTCATAGCCGTGCCACGGGCTCTCCGGCTTGAGCGCCGGCAGGCCGAGTTTTTCCCAGATCAGCTTGGCGCGCTCCATGAATTCGCGCTGCGGCAGCGCCACCGGCGCGAAAGTGCCCTTCAGCGTCGCATTGATCAGGACGCTCGCGGTCTCGCCGTCGTCGCGCGGCCCGCGCGGGCCGTGACCGGGATGCTTGTGCGGCACGACCAAGAGATCGTGCTGCGGCTGGCAGCGATAGGACATCGCCCAGAACAGCGCATCGGCATTGTGCGGATCGATGTCCTCGTCGACGGCGATGACCCATTTGCCGGCGAAACGGTGCAAGGTCGAGGCGCCGTCGAGCGCGCGCCAGATCTCCGTCTCCGGGGCGCCACGCGCGAACTGGATGCCGATCACCGCATAGAGGCCGGTCAGCGGCTCGTGCATGGCGACGCGCCTGACAGATTTGACGGCGAGCACCGATTGCAGGTGATGCAGGAACACCGGCTCCATGGCGACGCGGCGGATCACGCTCGACTCGCTCGGCGTCACCTGGCTGATGAACGAGGTGAGGATCGCATTCTTTCGCCGCGTGATCGCGGTGACGTTCATGAAGGCGTTATATTCCTGCAAATTGACGTAGCCGTGCGACTCGCCGAACGGCGCCTCCGGCTCCAAAAACTCGGTGTCGATAAATCCCTCGATTACGATTTCGGCCTCGGCCGGCACTAACAGATCGACCGTCTTTGCTCGCACCACATTGATCGGCGCACCGGCCAGCGCGCCGGCGACCCAGATCTCGTCGAGCGTCTCCGGCATTTTCTGCACCGACGCGTAGGAGATGAGCGGCGGCGCGCCGACCACGACCGCACACGGCATCGGCTCGCCGCGCTCCTTGTATTTGAGCCAATGCGCGTAGATGCCGGCGCGCAGCTCGACCGACGGGTTCATGCCGAGCCGGCGCGGTGCTTTGATCTGACCGCGATAATTGCCGACATTCTGCAAGCCGGTGTCCGGATCCTTGGTGATGTAATGTCCGGCGGACAGATACGGCGCATTGTCGAAACCGGGCGTCGAGATCGGCACCGGGAGGCCATCGAGGCCGTTGCCCGGTTTGTCGAGATCGGAGCCGGTGATGCAGATCTCCTGGCACAGCGCCTGCGTGACGACGCGCGGCGCAAGCGGCGCGGCGAGCGCTTTCACCCAGGCATCGCCGATCTCGGCAAGAGGCCGGCCGAAGCCGATGCGATAGACTTCGGGATTGGCGGCGAGCCCCGCCACCAGCACGGAAATATCGTAATGCGCACCCTTGCCGTCGGTCGGCTGCGTGAACAGGAACGCCTTGCGGTCGGCCTCCGGAATGCCGCCGCGATACTGCCAGCGCACCAGCGGATGCATTTCGTTGTCTTTGTCGATCGGCTCGTCGACCACGACCAGACGCCCGGCGCGCTGCAGCGCCAGCACATGATCGTGCAGATCGGGGTAGCCGCGATCCGGATGCGGCTCGCGGTAGCGTTCAAGCGAGGCCGGCAAGTTCTCGTCGTGCTCCGCCATCTCGTTCAGCGCATCTGCGCAAGCGAAGAAACGATCCACGTCGCCATGGCAAATGCCTCGGCGTCGCGGTCGAAATAACCGATAACCTGCAAACCGAGCGGCATGCCGTTCACTTCAAACAGCGGCAGCGACAGCGCGGGCACGCCGAGAAGCGACGCCGGCACGGCGAGCTCGCCGTTACCGGTCGAGGTAAGCCCTTCCGGCGCGCCGCCAGGCGCTGCAAGCGTGATGCAGGCGTCACAGGTGCCGGCAAGCTCGGCATGCACGGCGCGCACCCGCGCCCGTTCCCTAAGGTCGGCGCGGTGGTCGGCAAGCGTCATGTCCTCATATCTCTGCGCACGGTCCATAATGGCCCGGCTGAGCTTGCCGGCGTCGCGGTCGCGCATTGAATGCAGGAACCAGCGCGTCTCCCAGCCATTGCAACGATGCGACAGCTCAGCGGCGTTGAGCAGAGCGGTTTCCAGCGCGGCGACTTTATCGTCGTTATGCCGGCTGCGGATTTCGATACCCTCGGAGTTCAACCGTGCCACGGCCTCCTCGAGATGCCCCTTGGCGGCTGCCGAGGCGCCCTCCCATCCGGCGGTTTCGAGCACGGCGAGGCGGCGCGGCTTCTGCGCCACCGGCAGAACATCGGGACCTTGCAGGCCTTGTGTGCCCGCATCGCCGCCGACGCGAGCGACGATCTCATGCGCGACCTGCCACACGTCTTCGAGCGAGGCGGCGAGAATGCCGGTGCAGCTCTGGCTCTGAAAATCGTGACAGCCTTCGCGGTTGAGTGCGTTCACGCTCGGCTTGAAACCGAAACAGCCGCAGAAGCTTGCCGGACGGATGGTCGAGCCGATCACCTGCGTGCCGAGCGCGGCGCTGGCGATACCCGCGGCGACCGACGCCGCTGATCCGCTCGACGACCCGCCTGGCGTATGCCCTGTGTTCCAGGGATTGCGCGTGCCGCGCGGCTCGGACGCGGCAAATTCCGTCGTCACGGTCTTGCCGAGAATGACCGCGCCGGCGTCGCGCAGCGCGCGCACGTTCGCCGCATCCTTCTCCGAACGCCAGCCGGAAAAGAGCGGCGAACCCATTTCGGTCGGCATGTCGAACGTCTCGATGATGTCCTTGATGCCGATCGGCATACCGTCGATCGGCGACTTAGGCTTGCCCGCCCGCCAGCGCTCGGTCGATTTCTCCGCTGCCGCACGCGCCGCCGGAAGATTGGTGCAGACAAAGGCGCCGATCCGCGGCTCCCAGAGATCGAACAATTCGAGCGAGCGTTCGAGGAACCGCCGCGGCGTTTCCGCGCCCGAGGCAAAATTCTTCGCCGCGGCGAGATACGGCCGCATGATGGGCTTTGTTTGCTCAGTCGGTGGCATTGGCGCCTTTCGTGATGTGGGCAAAATCGTCAACTGGTCAGAGTTACGTACACCGGCTGGTGCCGATGCCGACCTCCCAGTGCCGTCCCACCCCAAAAAGCTATTTCTTGGTCTCGTCGTAGTAGTGAATCTCGTACAGCAGGCAGCCGTGCTCGGACTTGAACGGCCCGTGATAGACACCCGGCGGACGGCACGCATAGGTCGGCGCCACGAACGGCTCACCGCCTTGGCCCTTGTCGTCATTGCCGACGATCAGATCTCCGGAGACGAGATAAACCTCTTCCCAGTGATCGTGCACGAAGGGCGCCGTGGTATAGACGCCGGGCGCGAAACGCAGCAGCCGGGTGCGGCCGCCCATTTTTTTGGTC
The DNA here is from genome assembly GCA_963761185.1 of uncultured Alphaproteobacteria bacterium. Taxonomy (GTDB): domain Bacteria; phylum Pseudomonadota; class Alphaproteobacteria; order Rhizobiales; family Xanthobacteraceae; genus BOG-931. Next base: position 410,036 of record CAVXFY010000002.1, on the reverse strand, counting down.
TCGTCGATATCGCTCGCCAGGATTTTCTGCTGAATGCCGGCCGGATAGCCTGGCGGCGTCACCCAGCCCTTGTCCATATCAAGCTTATGAAATTCGAGATGCGGCTTGTTCATAGGCATGACTTGTTCCTGGGCATGATGCTGTCTTCTTAATTCAGCCGAGCACCGGCAGAACCTGCGTGCGATAGTGGTGCGAGATCTTGCGCGCCAGCACCGGGTCCTCGAGCTCGAATTCGAAAATCTCCGCAGACCGCACGCCGCCATGCGCGGCGAGCGTGCCGCAGAACATCAGCGTTCCTTCGGCAAGGCCGCTCTTGCCGGCGAATTGCGCGATCAGCGTCAGCGGATCGAGCATCGCCGTCACCGGCCCCTGCTGATAAAGCTTGCGCGTGCCGCCTTCCGCAATATGCGCGCGCAGGATCAGCTTGTCCCAATGCGGCGCGATATCGTCATAGGTCCAGAAATCCTTGGCGATCGGCTTGTCGCACATCTGCTTGGAAACCGAGACGCCGTACTTCTCAACTTCGCGGTCGGTGTGATCGGAGCCGGTGCCGACCCATAAACGGCCGTCATGCTGCAACAGCACGAACTCCGCCTCCCCGCTCGACGCCGTGCCGAGCGCCTCGATTGCGTCATCCGTCGTCACCCGCACGGCCGAGGCCCGATAGAAAATCGGCGTAGTCGCCGGCCGCTTGACGCCGATGGCTTCGAGTTCGGCGATGTGCTTTTCCACCGCCGCCTTGTCGCGCCCGGTCCATCCGGCAACCACAAGGTGATCGATCTGAACGGTACGCCGGGCGGACCCCGATTTGTCGTGAAAAACAAGCGCAACACCAGCCGCCGGCACGGGACCTCCACCAAATAACTACGCCGTAAACGGGCAAAAACCGCGCCCGTTGCAATGGTATGGCACGCATTGTACATGGGTTGAAAGCCTTAGCAATCGAGCGACAGTCATGCTCGCGATGGATGGCAGCGTTCCGCGCCACCACAGTCGCGAGCCGCCGCGAGCATCAGAGGACGCCTTCATGCACGAAATCACCGGCCAGGTTCATTGGCACGAGCCGTCCGGCTTCAAGCGCGCGGGCTTCGGCAAGTTCAACCGCCCGAAGACGCCATACGATCTGTTCATGGAGTCGGAAGAGATTCCGATCTTTCGCGATATCGGCATCAGCAAAGTGCAGAACCTGCCGCTGAAGCCGTGGGCGCGGATGGGCGGGCGCTGGCAGCTACATTCAGCTTCACGGCACCGAGGGCAAATGGGGCTCCTATGTCGTCGAGGTGCCGGGCGCCGGCGCGCTCAATCCGGAAAAGCATCTCTACGAGGAAATCTATCTGGTCGTCGAAGGCCGCGGCTCGACCGAGGTCTGGCTCGAGGGCGACAGCAAGCGGCACATTTTCGAGTGGCAGAAGGGCTCGCTGTTCTCGATTCCCGTGAACGCCATGCACCGTATCGTCAATGCCAGTTCGGCGCCGGCGCTGCTGCTCGGCGGCACCACCGCGCCCAATCTGATGAACCTCATCAACGATGTCGGCGCGATCTACGATTGCCCCTACCAATTCCGCGATCGTTTCTCCGGCGCCGACGATTTCTACAAATACAAGGACGATATCGAGCCCGATCCGGTGCGCGGGCTCGCCATGCGGCGCACCAATTTCATTCCCGACATCGTCAATTGCGATCTGCCGCTCGATAACCGCCGCTCGCCCGGCTATCGCCGCGTCGAGCCGTTGATGACCGGCAACACGTTCTATCTGTGGATCGCCCAGCACGAGAATGGCCATTACTCCAAGGCGCACGCGCACACCTCGGCGGCCGTGCTGATCTGCCTGAAGGGCAAGGGCTATACCTATACCTGGCCGGAGCATCTCGGCCTGACGCCGTGGAAAGACGGCAAAGGCGATCAGGTCAAACGCGTCGACTACGAGCCGGTCGGCATGGTGTCGGCGGCGCCCGGCGGCGCGCGCTGGTATCATCAGCATTTCGGCGCGTCGAAAGATCCGTTCCGGCTCACCGCTTGGTTCGGCCCGCATAATCCCGGCCGCGAGCCCGGCCCGCCCGGCGAGAAGCACACCGATTATACCGCGATGGATATTCCCGAGGGCGGCACCGCGATCCCCTATTACATGGAGGATCCGTTCCTGCGGCAGGAATATACCGAGCGGCTCCAGCGTGAAGGCGCCGAGAACCGCATGCGTCCGGAATATTACGAGCGGGATTATCGCGGATTGCTGCCGAAGGAGTGATGGCGGCGCATGAGCGAGGAAATCGGCGGCCGCATCTTTTTCTCGAGTACCGGGCGGACCTTCGGCGAAGAAGACGAATTGTGCGTGCTCTCGGTCGGCGTCGATATCGGCTCATCGACTTCGCACCTCGTCTTCTCGCGCATCGTGCTGGAACGGCTCGACAGCCGCTATGTCGTCACCGAGCGCGAGAGCTTTTATCAGTCCGACATTCTGCTGACGCCTTACGCGGGCGAAGACGAGATCGATGCGGGAGCGCTCGGCGCCTTCATCGAACGCCAATATAAGGACGGCAAGGTCGATCCGGACGAGATCGACACCGGCGCGCTGATCCTGACCGGCGTCGCGGTGCGGCGGCGCAATGCCCGGCGCATCGGCGAATTGTTCGCTCGCCAGGCCGGCCGCATGGTCGCGGTGAGTGCCGGCGACAGTCTGGAATCGGTGATGGCCGCCTATGGCTCCGGCGCCGCAGCCCGCTCGATCCGCAACAATGCGCCGGTGCTCAATGTCGATGTCGGCGGCGGCACCGCGAAAATCGCCGTCTGCGCCGAAGGCAAGGTGATCGACGTCACCGCGCTCGATGTCGGCGCTCGCCTCATTGTGCTCGACGATGCGCGCCGTATCGTGCGGATCGAAGAAGCCGGCCGCCGCTTCGGCGCCGAGCTTGGATTGAGCCTCGCACCCGGCGTCGTTGTCGACGAAGACCAGACCCGCGCGCTTGCGGCATGCATGGCCGATCGTCTGTTCGAAGCCGTCAAAGGCGGCACGCCGCGTGCCGGCGGCGCCGATCTGCTGCGCCTCGATCCGCTCGGCTATCGCGGCGAACTCTCCGACGTGAGTTTCTCCGGCGGCGTGTCCGAATACATTTACGGCGGCGACAGCAAGGCGTTCGGCGATCTCGGCCAAGAGCTTGCCGCGCAATTGCGCGCACGCCTCACGGACGGGCTGCAATTGGCGCGGCCGGATGCCCGCATCCGCGCCACCGTGATCGGCGCCTCGCAATATACGATGCAGGTGTCCGGCTCGACGATCTTCGTCTCGCCGCTGGACACCTTGCCGCTGCGCAACGTGCCGGTGATCGCGCCGACGCTGCCGCTCGACGATGACATCGACCCCACGGCGCTTGCCGCCGCGATCAAATCAGCCCTCAAGCGCCTCGATCTCGGCAGCGGCGAAAGCCCAGTTGCCGTGTTCGTGCCGTGGCGCGGCTCGGCGACGTTTCGGCGCCTCGATAATTTCTGCAAGGGAGTAGCCGCCGGCTTGGACGCCGTACTGGCGCGCGGCCATCCGATCGTGCTCGCCGGCGATGGCGATGTCGGCGGACTGATCGGCATTCACTACCGCGAGGAAATGAAGCTCAAGAACCCGATCGTCTCGATCGACGGTCTTGAGCTGAAAGAATTCGACTACATCGATATCGGCGCCATGCTCGATACGTCGGGCGCGGTGCCGGTGGTGATCAAATCGCTGGTGTTCCCGACCGGCGCCGGACTCGGCAAGAATTGGCAGGCCGAAAGAGCCGTCGCCGTGAAATGAGCGCTATTGCGCGAGCTTCATTGTGGCAGCTTCACTGCGCTTTGGCGCCTGATGCCCTGATCACCTCCGCCCATTTCGGAATCTCGGCGTGGATATAGGCGGAGAATTCCTCGGGCGTATCGCCGGAAATATCGACGCCGAGCGTCGTGAGCTCTTGCCGCACGTCCGGATCGTTAAGCGCCGCGATCACGGCGCGATACAATGTGGCGATGATGTCCTTCGGCGTTCCCGCAGGCGCGACCAAGCCATGCCACGTCGTCGCTTCAAAACCCTTGATGCCAAGCTCGTCGACGGTCGGAATGTCCGGCAGGATCGCGGTGCGCTTGAGCGTGGTCACGGCGAGCGCCCTTACCTGCCCGCTCTTGATCATGCCGACGACGGAGGCCGCGGTCGCAAACATCATCTGATCTTGCCCTGAAATGACGTCCTGCAAGGCCGGCCCCGCGCCCTTATAGGGCACGTGCACGATGTCGATATTCGCTTTTGTCTTGAACAGTTCGCCGGCGAGATGCGCCGCCGCGCCGTAACCGGACGACGCGAAGTTGAGCTTGCCGGGATTGGCCTTGGCGAGATCGATGAGTTCGGCCATCGTGTCGGCGTGAACGTTCGGATTGACCACGAGGATATTGGCCTGCGAGCCGATCAGGCTGATCGGCTCAAAATCCTTTTCCGGATCGAAGTCGATTTTCGCGTAGAGGCTCGCATTGGTGGCGAGGATCGAATTGTTGCCCATTAACAGCGTATAACCATCGGGCTCGGCATGCGCTGCGACTTCGCCCGCCACATTGCCGCCAGCACCAGGGCGATTGTCGACGACAAAGGGCTGGCCGAGCAATTCGCCGAGCTTCTTGGCCATGATGCGCGCCAGCACATCGCTTGGGCCGCCCGGCGGAAAGCCGACCAGGATGGTCACCGGCCGCTCCGGGAAATCGGCCAAGGCCGGGTCCATCGCGCAAAAAAGCGCGAGCAATCCGAACTCCGGCACAGATCAGTCTTCTCAGCATTCCCAAGTCTTTCTTAGCATTCGCACGTCGCCCTGCGGCCCGGACGTTAAAGCCGTGCCGAACCGCTTTGGCAAGCGTAGGCAAGCGGTTAGCAGGTAGGCAGTTTGGCCAATGACACCCTCGCCGGGGCCGGGCTAATACTGGCGTCAGCCGGATATGTGGAGACGCGCCGATGCGCACGGGTGACGACTATCTCCGCTCGCTCAAAGATGGGCGGCGGGTCTTTGTCGATGGCGAGGCGGTCACGGACGTGACCGCACATCCGGCCTTCCGCCAGGCGGCGCGTTCGATCGCCATGCTGTACGACGTCGCGGCGCAGCCGGACTTGCGCGAGCGCATGACGTTTACTTCGCCCAAGACCGGCGCGCCGGTGCAGCGCGGCTGGCAGATCCCGCAGAATCATGCCGACCTGCGGGCGCGCCGCCTGTTCTCGGAAACCTGGGCCGAGGCGACGTTCGGCCTGATGGGCCGCGCGCCCGACCACGTCGCCGGCTTCTTCTCCGGCTATGCGGCGAACTCGCAATTTTTCGCCAGCGCCGGGCAAAAGCAATTCGCCGACAATCTCGTCGCGTTCTACGAATTCATGCGCGACAACCACGTCTATTGCAGCTACGCCATCGTGCCGCCGCAGATCGATCGCTCGAAGCCGGCGCATAAGCAGAGCGATCCGACGCTCTATGCCGGCGTGGTCAAGGAGCGCGACGACGGCATCGTCATTTCCGGCGCGCAGCAATTGGCGACCGGCGGCGCGATTTCCGACTACATCCAGTTGAGCTGCATCCAGCCGTTGGCGCCGGGCGATGAGAATTATGCCAATTGCCTCGCCGTTCCGGTCTCGGCTGAAGGGCTCAAGCTTTACCCGCGGCATCCGTTCTCCGGCGCCGGCCGCGCCGCCGATTATCCGCTGTCGAGCCGCTTCGACGAATCCGACAGCTACGTCGTTTTCGACAATGTCTTCGTGCCGTGGGAGCGCGTCTTCATCTATCGCAATGTCGAATTGTCGCGCGATCAGTGGCGCAAGACGCCGTCGCATCTGCTCGGCAATCATCAGGCGCAGACGCGCTATGTGACGAAGCTGCGCTTCATGGCGGGCCTCGCGCAGCGCATGAACGAAATGACCGGCAATATCGCCAACCCCGCCGTCGTCGGCATGATGGGCGAGCTCGTCGCCTTCGTTTCAATCTACGAGGCGATGCTGCACGCGCACGAGACGATGGGAACGATCGAGGACGGCGTGTTCTGGCCGTCGCGCACCGCCTATTATGCCGCGAGCGCCATGCAGTCGGAGTTCAACGGCCGGATGCTCGAAATCATCCGTGAAATGGCGGGCTCTGCCTTCATCACCTTGCCGTCGTCGGACGCCGATTTCGCCAGTCCGGAAATCGCAGCCGACCTCGAACGCTATATGTGCTCAGGGACGTCGGACGCGAAGAGCCGCATCAAACTGATGCGGCTGATTTGGGATTTCCTCGGTTCCGAATTCGGCAGCCGCCACCAGCAATACGAAAAATTTTACGGCGGCCCGTCGTTTGCGGCAAAGCAGAACCTCTACCGCAATTTCGATTTCAAGCGCGCCGGCGCACTGGTCGATCGGGCGCTCAATTTGCCGCCGATCGACTAGCGCGTTCCCCAGTTCTGATGAATCGATTGTGATCGGGCTTGGGATTCCCGGCTGGTTTTGGTTGTGAGTCCATGGCTGTTCTGATTCGGAGGGAAGCCATGGGACGACAGCCGTATTCGGATGATCTTCGCAGTCGGGTGGTTGCGGCCGTTGCCGAGGGATGTTCACGGCGAGCGGCGGCCAAGCGGTTTGCGGTAAGCGAGTCCTCGTCAATCCGGTGGGTGAGTTTGCACAAGGAGACGGGAAGCGTCAGCCCGCAGCGGCGCGGCGGCAAGAGCCGTTCGCCGCTGGAGCCGCATGCGGCATGGTTGTTGGAACTGGTCGAGCAGGAATTGGACCTGACCCTGGCGGAGATTGTCGAGCGGCTATGGCAGCAGCGCGGGGTGCGCACCACGGACAGCTCGGTCGATCGGTTCTTCAAGCGGCACGGTGTGACCTTCAAAAAAAACTCTGCACGCCGCCGAGCAGGAGCGCCCCGACGTAGCCGCGGCGCGGCAATGCTGGAAGGCCGGCCAGGCCAGCCTTGATGCCAAGCACCTGGTGTTCGTCGACGAGACCGGAACCTCGACCAAGATGGTCCGCACTCACGGGCGCTGCCGCCGGGGGCAGCGCCTGATCGGCAAGGCGCCGTGGGGACATTGGAAAACCACCACCTTCACCGCCGGACTGCGCCGCGACGGGCTTGTCGCACCCTTCGTTCTCGATGGACCGATGAACGGCGAAGCCTTCCTGGTCTATGTCGAGACGGTGCTGGCCCCAAGCCTGTCGGAGGGCGACATCGTCGTGATCGACAATCTGCCCGCGGACAAAGTCGGGGGCGTCCGCGCCGCGATCGAGGCCCGAGGTGCCTTCCTCCTCTACCTGCCGCCGTACTCTCCCGACCTCAATCCCATCGAGATGGCCTTCGCCAAGCTCAAGACCCTGCTCCGCAAGGCCGCCGCACCAACAAGAGACTCGCTTTGGGACGCAATCGCAGACGTTCTCGGCGCCTTCACACAAGGCGAATGCGCTAACTATCTTGCACACGCAGGTTATGCGTCATCTTAAGTGGGGAATGCTCTAGAGCGCAATCGCTTCATACTGAATCGATTGACGCTCTAGCGCGTTCCCCAGTTCTGATGAATCGATTGTGATCGGGCTTGGGATTCCCGGCTGGTTTTGGTTGTGAGTCCATGGCTGTTCTGATTCGGAGGGAAGCCATGGGACGACAGCCGTATTCGGATGATCTTCGCAGTCGGGTGGTTGCGGCCGTTGCCGAGGGATGTTCACGGCGAGCGGCGGCCAAGCGGTTTGCGGTAAGCGAGTCCTCGTCAATCCGGTGGGTGAGTTTGCACAAGGAGACGGGAAGCGTCAGCCCGCAGCGGCGCGGCGGCAAGAGCCGTTCGCCGCTGGAGCCGCATGCGGCATGGTTGTTGGAACTGGTCGAGCAGGAATTGGACCTGACCCTGGCGGAGATTGTCGAGCGGCTATGGCAGCAGCGCGGGGTGCGCACCACGGACAGCTCGGTCGATCGGTTCTTCAAGCGGCACGGTGTGACCTTCAAAAAAAACTCTGCACGCCGCCGAGCAGGAGCGCCCCGACGTAGCCGCGGCGCGGCAATGCTGGAAGGCCGGCCAGGCCAGCCTTGATGCCAAGCACCTGGTGTTCGTCGACGAGACCGGAACCTCGACCAAGATGGTCCGCACTCACGGGCGCTGCCGCCGGGGCCAGCGCCTGATCGGCAAGGCGCCGTGGGGACATTGGAAAACCACCACCTTCACCGCCGGACTGCGCCGCGACGGGCTTGTCGCACCCTTCGTTCTCGATGGACCGATGAACGGCGAAGCCTTCCTGGTCTATGTCGAGACGGTGCTGGCCCCAAGCCTGTCGGAGGGCGACATCGTCGTGATCGACAATCTGCCCGCGCACAAAGTCGGGGGCGTCCGCGCCGCGATCGAGGCCCGAGGTGCCTTCCTCCTCTACCTGCCGCCGTACTCTCCCGACCTCAATCCCATCGAGATGGCCTTCGCCAAGCTCAAGACCCTGCTCCGCAAGGCCGCCGCACGAACAGAGACTCGCTTTGGGACGCAATCGCAGACGTTCTCGGCGCCTTCACACAAGGCGAATGCGCTAACTATCTTGCACACGCAGGTTATGCGTCGTCTTAAGTGGGGAACGCTCTAGCTTCTTGACGGAGCATGATCTTTTCGGAAAACCGGTCTCCACTTTTCCGGATCATGCTCTAGCGATCAAGCCTCCGCCCCCACAAGCTGCGGCGCTGCCGCCTGAGCCTTGTCGGCCGATGATTTCGGCTCCAAGGCACTGGCGACGGCTTCCTCGACGCGCTCAAGCCAGATGAACTCCATCTCCTTGCGCGCGATCTCGGGAATATCTTCGTAATCCCGCTTGTTGCGCGCCGGCAGCATGACGCGCTTGATCCCGGCCGAGTGCGCGGCGACCACCTTCTCCTTGATGCCGCCGACCGGCAGCACCAGGCCGCGCAGGCTGATCTCGCCGGTCATCGCGGTATCGCTGCGGATGGTGCGATCCGTCATCAGCGAGACCAGCGCCATGAACATCGCCACGCCCGCGCTCGGCCCGTCCTTGGGCGTCGCGCCTGCCGGCACGTGGATGTGAATGTCGCTCTTCTCGAAGCGGCCGGCATCGACGCCGAGCGCCGCGGCGCGGTTCTTGACGATGGAGAGCGCGGCCTGTGCGCTTTCCTTCATCACGTCGCCGAGCTGCCCGGTCAGGATCAGCTTGCCGGAACCTGGAATCCGCGTCGCCTCGATGAAGAGGATGTCGCCACCGACCGGCGTCCAGGCGAGCCCGGTCGCGACGCCGGGCACGCTAACCCGCATCGCCACCTCGTTCTCGAACCGCGGCGGCCCGAGAATCTCGACGACCGCCTCGCGCGTGACACGGATCGGTCCCGCACCGCCCTCGGCAATGCGCACCGCGGCATTGCGCAGTACTTGGCCGATCTGACGCTCGAGCCCACGCACGCCCGCTTCACGGGTGTAGTTCTGGATGATGTCGCGCAGCACGTCCTCGCCGATCTCGATCTGATCCGGCTTGAGCCCGTTCGCTTCGAGCTGTCGCTTCACCAGGTAACGCTTGGCGATCTGCAGCTTCTCGTCCGCCGTGTAGCCGGACAGGCTGATGATCTCCATGCGGTCGCGCAGGGGACCTGGGATGGTGTCGAGCATGTTGGCGGTGGTGAGGAACACCACCCGGCTCAGATCGAACGACACCGCGAGGTAATTGTCGCGGAACGTGTTGTTCTGCTCCGGATCGAGCACTTCGAGCAGCGCCGCGCCCGGATCGCCCTGAATGCCGGCGCCGAGCTTGTCGATCTCGTCGAGCATCATGACGCAATTGCGCGAGCCGGCCTTGCGGATGGCCTGGATGATGTTGCCTGGAAGTGCGCCGATATAGGTGCGCCGGTGGCCGCGGATCTCGGCTTCGTCGTGCACGCCGCCGAGGCTGACGCGCACGAACTTGCGGTCCATGGCGCGCGCGATCGACTGGCCGAGCGACGTCTTGCCGACGCCGGGCGGACCGACGAAGCACAGGATCGGCGCCTTGCCCTGCGGCGCGAGCTTGCGCACCGCGAGATATTCGATGATGCGCTTCTTGATCTTGTCGAGGCCGAAATGGTCCTCGTCGAGAATGCGGCGCGCCTCATTGATGTCGATCGGCTTCTCCTCGGGCAGCGCCCAAGGCAGTTCGATCAGCCAATCGAGGTAGGTGCGCACCATGCCGTATTCGCCGGCGGCCTCGGGCATCTTTTGCAGGCGGCGCAATTCCTTGCGCGCCTGGTCTTCGACCTCTTTCGGCATGCCGGCCTTGGTAATGGCGGCATCGAGCTCGGCGATTTCAGCCGCCTTGCCCTCCTCGCCTTCGCCGAGCTGGCGCTGAATCGCCGCCATCTGCTCGCGCAGCAGCACTTCGCGCTGCCGCTCGTCGAGCGCAGCCTTGGTCTGCTTGCCGATCTCCTGCGACAGCCGCAACACCTCGATGCGATGCGACAGCTGGCGCGAGACCTTGTCCATGCGCGCGGTGATGTCGACGGTCTCGAGAATCTCCTGCTTCTCGTCCGGCTTGATGTCCATGTAGGCGGTGGACAGATCTGCGAGCGCCGACGGCGTGTCGATCGACTGGATGGCGGCGAGCAGATCCTGCGGCACCTGCGGCAGCAATTGGATCGCTTCGATCGCCTGGCCCTTCAGATTGACGAACCGCGCCTCGATCTCGGACGTTTTCGCGTCGGGCTCGGGAATGCGCAGCACGCGCGCGACCAGGAACGGCCAGCCGCTCAGATATTCGACGATCTGGAAGCGCTGCTCACCCTGGCACACCAGATGGTTGGTGCCGTCAGGCGCCGTGATGTAGCGCACGATATTGGCGACCGTGCCCATGCGATGCATGTCGACCCCGGTCGGATCGTCGACATCGGCGGCGCGTTGCAACAGGATGCCGACTTGGCGCTGATCGCGCACGGCTTGCTGCGCGGCCGCGACCGATTTCGGGCGGGCGAGCGTGATCGGCAGCACCAGTCCCGGAAACAGGACGGTGTTGCGCACCGGCACGATGATCAATGCATCGGGAGGCAAGGGCGGCGACCCGCCGCCCTCACCCGGCGAAGCTTTCAACTGCAATTCTTCAACCACGATTAGACCCTGCTTTCTGCAACGTAATCACCAGGTAGCCTGCGGCGGCGGTTCGGCGGACGCCGTTATAGCGCCCGGCCGGCAGCCGCAGTCGGCGGTAGAACTGCCCCTGCGGCAGTTCGAGCCGGTGGATCGTTGCGGTCCGCAATTCCGGCGGCAGGACGCGCGTTCCGGCGATCACCAGATCGCCGCCCTCGATCGCAACCTGGGCGCCGTCCACATCGACGCCGGGCAGCGCGACCAGCACCAGAACCTCGAACTCGGTTTCCAAAATATCGACCGGCGGCTCCCAAGCGAGCGAGCCTGCCGGCTGCCTTGACTGCGTGCCCGCAGGGCGAAACAGCTCGCGGTGCATACGCTCAGCCCGTGCGATCATCTCGCACGCTTCCGACCACATCCAATCGCGAGCCACATCACGGGCCATCGGTTCACAGGCGACAAGACGCCCCTCCAGTTTGGTCTGGATATGTGTGGCCGGATGGAACGAAATTCAACGGCAGCCCAAACGGCAGCCCACGAGGATACGGGACGCCACCCGGTCTGATGCGGCTAAACCTCGTCTTCAACGGCCTGTATCGGGCCGGCGCGGGCGCTACTGCGTCGCGCCAAGCGCCTTGAGCTCGGCATTCGCCACCGGCCATTCGACCAGAGATTCGGGGCACCCGGCCACGGCGGTCCGAAACCGGCGAATTGCCTCGTCCTTCTTGCCCTCTTGGAGGGCGAACTCGCCGCTGAAAACATTGGCCGAACAGACCTTCTCGCCTTTCAGTTCCGGGTCGGGATCAGTCGCCGCGGCAAACATGGCATCCGGCGTCATTTCGCCGAGGAACATGCGGACCACGGCGCCCGGCCAGCGCGACGTGTCGATCGGCGCAAGCGTCAGGCGGCTTTGGCGGCCGGCCCGCCGGTCGATGACGTCAAGCCACAGCGCCTTGTAAGCATCGTTGACGGCAAGCTCGCTCGCCCGGTTGACGTCGACCCTCGCTTTCAAGACCTGGCCCGAGAACAGCTTTGCCAGACCGCGATCGAGATAGGCGTCCGCGTTGAGCGGATCGAACTCGACGGCCCTGTCATAGTCGGCAATGGCATGGTCGAAATCGCCCTTGGCCAGATAGACGAAGCCGCGGTCGTTATAGGCGGAGGCGAATTTCGGATCGAGGTCGATGGCTTTATTGAGATCGGCAAGCGCCAGATCGAAATCGCCCTTCACTTTATACATGATGCCGCGGTTGCCGTAGTTGCCGGCATAAGTTGGATCGAGCGTAATCGCCGTGCTGTAGTCGGCGATTGCCGCATCGAGGTTCCGCTTGCGGAAATAGACGTCGCCGCGATCGGCATAAGCCGAGATATTCTTCGGATCGAGTTCGATCGCCTTGTTGAAGTCGGCGAGCGCCTTGTCGAATTCGCCCGTGAGCCAATAGACGTAGCCGCGGTCGCTGAACGTGTAGGAAAATCGCGGATCGAGCGCCGCCGCCGCGGTGTAGTCGTCGATCGCCGCGCTGAAATTGCTCTTGGCGCGCTCGACAAAGCCACGGCCGAAATAGGCGAGGAAGAATTTGGGATTGAGCGCGATAGCCTTGTCGAAATCCGCCAGTGCGGAGTCGAGATCGCCCCTTTCCTTGTAGGCATCGCCGCGGCCGGTCAATGCCACGACATAGTTCGGATTGATCTCGATCGCCTTGGAATAGTCGGTGATGGCGTGATCGTAGTCGTTCCGGCTGGCATAGATACGGGCGCGATTGCTCAGAGCGTTAGCGTCATTGGGATTGAGTTGCACCGCTTGGGCATAGTCTGCCATCGCCTTGTCGAGATCGCCTGCCGCTTCGAACAAGCTGCCGCGGTCGTTGAAGGCTTTGCCAGCGCCGGGATCGGTCGCGATCGCCTTGGTGTAATCGGCAACGGCGCGGTCAAAATCCCTGCTATAGGCGTAGGCGGTGCCGCGATTGGTCATGAGGGCTGCGAGATCCTTGCCGGCGAATTTTCCCGACTCGATCGCAGTGGTGCAGGCGTCGATCTGTTCGTTCCAGGGAATGTCGGGTTCGCCGGTGCATCTTGCGTCCTTAAACGCGTCCGTCAGCGCCGGCGCGGCAGAAGCCGTCATGGCTAATAGCGCCAACGAAAACACCGCTGCATATGTCGCCCGCCAGTGCTTGGGCATCGCCGAATTCATTTCATGAAGCTCGTTTCAATGGAATAAGACCAGTCAATAAGACAGCACTGGACGTCGCCTTTGTCGCCGGCAACGCGGCGACAGGTTCAAACTCAATATAGGGTAATGTCGTGCGGCCGCTGACGATTAATTGAAAGCGAATTTATTGGCGCCGTCACGGCTGGCGCGGACCGTGGCCGGCGGCTTCGCATCAAGATGCGGCACGACGACGATGCGGTCGACCTCGCCCCTTTTGAAGGCGCGGAGGAATTGCTCGTAATCTCGAAACGATACGCAGCCGAACGACTGGCCGCTCGGCCCGAGCATGTAGGGATGCGCGAGGATGCCGTCGCGGCCATACATGCTGGTGTCGCCGACCGGATTGAGGCGGAGCGCCTCGACGCCGTGAAACAGTCCGTCGCGCATCACGAGGTCGTAGACATTCGGCGGCGTCGCGCCGCGATCCTTGATGTTGACGTGGTGCGGATCGTCCAACCATTGGCCGAGGCCGGAATGCGCCTCCATCCGGTCGCCGTTCGGCAGATAGACGACATGCGCTTCGATGTCGTAGATCGCCGTGCGGTTGTCGACGCTGGCAAGGAGCGGCGACTCGGCGTGCGCCGCTTGCGGCGCAACGAGCCGCTGCAACGGACTGCCGGGGAGCGACGCGGTTTGCGGAGGAATGGAGCCGGTGATTTCCGGCGTGGCCTGACCTGATGGTGCGCGCACGATTTCACGCGTCGCCTGAATCTGCGGCGCCGCAGCCGGGCGCTGCGCTGGCACCGGTATCGCGGGCGCCGGCATCGCATTTATTCGATCGGGGCTTTGCAGCGCAGCGACGCGCGGCGCGGCCGCGGCCGCGGCCGGCTGCGCCGGCGGAGCCCTAAAGATCAAGAGCTTCACGGTGTTCACGGGCGCCGCCGGAATCAGGTCGCGGGCGGCGGTGGACACCTCGATGGCGCCTGTCACGCCCCGATAGGTTTTCTCGAAGGCTGTTGTTTCCAGCCTCGTCAAGGCGGCAGCGCCCAGCGCGAACGGCCGCCGCACCTGAAAATCGGAATTGTCGGAATGCAGTCCCGCGACAATCCATGCCGCGGCGACGGCGAGGCTGATAGTCATCGCGCCGATGGCGGTGACCGATCCGACACCAATGAAGAACGTGCCAAAGACCGCGCGGCGAAATTCGCCCAACGCAAAATCACGGCCGCGAAATGCCGTGACGTCAGCGACCGTCGCGGTCGAATACGTCATCATACACGCTGCTTGGATTAGGTTTATCTAGATTGAAGCCGATGCAGGCCGGCGCAGCCGATATCGCGCGCCAACAGATGCCGATCGCTCAATAGATATGGAATTTGTCCCACGCATACTCCCCACCCGCTTTACGTCCCCCGAAGCGACTACAATGCAGGGAGCAATCTTAAGCGGCTGTAAACGGCATCATTGCGGCAAACCGGCGCCGCATCGATCTTTGTTGGAGTCATGCAAAAAATGCGCTGCGGCGGCAACGCCTGTGGCGGAACTGTGGCTAACTCGCGCGATCCGCAGTCACGCGACGCGCGCTCCGCAAACCGTCGGCCAACGCGCGTACGAGATCGGTAACCACAACAACAGTTGTCGACGTCGGCTTGCCGTCGGGCCCAAGACTCTTGCGCACGACGTCCACCAGCGCGGAACCGACAACGACGCCGTCGGCGCCTTGCGCGAGCGCGCGCGCCTGTTCGCCGGTGCGCACGCCGAAGCCGACGCAGACCGGAAGCTTGGTGTGCCGCTTGATGCGCGTGACCGCGGCGGCGACTTTGCCCGGATCCGGCGCCGCGGCGCCGGTAATGCCCGTGATCGAAACGTAATAGACAAAGCCCGACGTGTTGGTGAGCACGACCGGCAGCCGCTTGTCGTCGGTCGTCGGCGTCGCCAGGCGAATGAAATTGAAACCCGCCTGCATCGCCGGCAGGCACAATTCCGAATCTTCCTCTGGCGGCAGATCGACAACGATGAGGCCATCGACACCGGCCGCTTTGGCATCCGCCAAAAAGCGCTCGACACCATAGATATAGATCGGATTGTAGTAGCCCATAAGCACGATCGGCGTCGCATCGTCGCCGGCGCGGAATTCGCCCACGGCGGCGAGCGTCTTCTTCATATTCTGGCCGGCCTTGAGCGCGCGCAGTCCCGCGGCTTGAATCGCCGGCCCGTCCGCCATCGGATCGGTGAACGGCATGCCGAGCTCGATCACGTCGGCGCCGGCCTTCGGCAGCGCCTTGAGGATCGCGACGGACGTCTCGTAATCCGGATCGCCTGCCATGGTGAAGGTGACGAGCGCCGCGCGGCCGTCTTTCTGGAGCGCAGCAAAGCGCCGATCGATACGTGTTGTCATCGCGCTTTATTTCGCAAGTGCTGCGCCACCGAATCAAGATCCTTGTCGCCGCGGCCGGAGAGATTGACCACCATCAGGTGATCTTTCGGCTTCTTCGGCGCGAGTTCGAGCACCTTGGCGATGGCATGCGCCGGCTCGAGCGCCGGAATGATGCCTTCGAGCTTCGACAGCAGCTGAAACGCATTGAGAGCCTCGTCGTCAGTCGCCGAGAGAAACTTCACGCGGCCGACATCGTTGAGCCAGGCATGCTCCGGGCCGATGCCCGGATAGTCGAGGCCGGCCGAGATCGAATGGGCTTCGGTGATCTGGCCGTCATCGTCCATCAGCAGATAGGTGCGGTTGCCATGCAGCACGCCCGGCCGACCGCCGGCGATTGAGGCGGCGTGCATGCCTGAGCCGAGACCGTGACCCGCCGCTTCGACGCCGTAGATCTCGATGTCCTTGTCGTCGAGGAACGGATGGAACAGGCCCATGGCGTTCGAGCCGCCGCCGATGCAGGCGATGAGCGAGTCCGGCAAGCGGCCTTCGGCTTTCTGCATCTGCTCGCGCGTCTCGTTGCCGATGATCGACTGAAAATCGCGCACCATCATCGGATAAGGATGCGGGCCGGCAACGGTGCCGATGCAATAGAATGTCGAGCCGACATTGGTGACCCAGTCGCGCAGCGCTTCGTTCATCGCATCCTTGAGCGTCTTCGCCCCGGACTCCACCGGCACGACCTTGGCGCCGAGCATATTCATGCGGAACACGTTCGCCTTCTGCCGCTCGACGTCGACCGCGCCCATATAGACGATGCATTCAAGTCCGAAGCGGGCGCAGAGCGTCGCTGTCGCCACGCCGTGCATGCCAGCGCCGGTCTCGGCGATGATGCGCTTCTTGCCCATGCGCCGCGCCAAAAGAATCTGGCCGAGCACGTTGTTCACTTTATGCGCGCCGGTGTGATTGAGCTCTTCGCGCTTGAGATAGATCTTGGCGCCGCCACAATGCTCGGTCAGGCGTTCGGCGAAATAGAGCGGCGACGGGCGGCCGACATAATGCGCGAGGTAGCCGTCCATATCCTTGCGGTAGGCGGGATCGGCCTTGGCCGCGGCATAGGCCTTTTCCAGTTCGAGAATGAGCGGCATCAGCGTCTCGGCGACAAAGCGGCCGCCATAGATGCCGAAGTGGCCGTGCTCGTCGGGCCCCGTGCGGAAGGAATTGAGTTGCTGCGCGGTCATCGTCAAACTTTCTTACGCGACACGATCGATTTGTTTGGCCGCGGCGTCGCGCGCCGCGCGGATGAAGGCGCGTATCTTATCAGGGTCCTTCTCGCCCGGCGCCCGCTCGACGCCCGAAGAGACATCGACGCCTGGCGCGCGCGTGATCCGCAAGGCCTCCGCGACATTGCCGGCGTCGAGCCCGCCCGACAGCATGAACGGCATGCCGGGATCCAGATTTTCCAGAAGATGCCAATCAAAAGTCTTGCCGAGCCCGCCCGGCCGCGTCGCCTCGCGCGGCGCGCGCGCGTCGAACAACAGACGATCGGCGATGCCGGCATAGGGCGCAACCGCAGCCAGGTCGCCTTTTGCCTCTACCGCAATCGCCTTCATTACCGGCAGGCCGAAGCGCGTCTTGAGGGCTGAGACCCGCGCCGGGGTTTCCTTGCCGTGAAGCTGCAACATATCCGGCCGCAGCGCCTCGACCAGCGCCTCGAAAGTCGCATCGTCGGCGTCGACCGTGAGCGCCACCTTCTCCGCCCGTCCGCGCACGTGCCGGCCGAGCGCACGCCCGGCGTCATAAGAAAGATGACGCGGCGACGGCGGGAAGAACACGAAGCCGACCGTGTCGGCGCCTGCGTCGAGCGCGACATCGAGTGCCTCGGGCGTCGAGAGGCCGCATATTTTAACGATCAGCGACATTGTACGCGTGGGCCTGGCCCTGCCTCGTTAGGAATTAATGGCTTTAAGCTGGCGCCCTTCTACAGCGCCGGGGCGGCTTTGTCTTGAGCGCTTTCTCAGACCCTGATCCAGTCGACTGAATTGGATCAGGGTCTAGATTTTTCGTTGCATGATCTTGTCCGAAAACCGGTTTCCACTTTTCCGGATCATGCACTAGCGCGTTCCCCAGTTCTGATGAATTGATTGTGATCGGGCTTGGGATTCCCGGCTGGTTTTGGTTGTGAGTTCATGGCTGTTCTGATTCGGAGGGAAGCCATGGGACGACAGCCGTATTCGGATGATCTTCGCAGTCGGGTGGTTGCGGCCGTTGCCGAGGGATGTTCACGGCGAGCGGCGGCCAAGCGGTTTGCGGTAAGCGAGTCCTCGTCAATCCGGTGGGTGAGTTTGCACAAGGAGACGGGAAGCGTCAGCCCGCAGCGGCGCGGCGGCAAGAGCCGTTCGCCGCTGGAGCCGCATGCGGCATGGTTGTTGGAACTGGTCGAGCAGGAATTGGACCTGACCCTGGCGGAGATTGTCGAGCGGCTATGGCAGCAGCGCGGGGTGCGCACCACGGACAGCTCGGTCGATCGGTTCTTCAAGCGGCACGGTGTGACCTTCAAAAAAAACTCTGCACGCCGCCGAGCAGGAGCGCCCCGACGTAGCCGCGGCGCGGCAATGCTGGAAGGCCGGCCAGGCCAGCCTTGATGCCAAGCACCTGGTGTTCGTCGACGAGACCGGAACCTCGACCAAGATGGTCCGCACTCACGGGCGCTGCCGCCGGGGCCAGCGCCTGATCGGCAAGGCGCCGTGGGGACATTGGAAAACCACCACCTTCACCGCCGGACTGCGCCGCGACGGGCTTGTCGCACCCTTCGTTCTCGATGGACCGATGAACGGCGAAGCCTTCCTGGTCTATGTCGAGACGGTGCTGGCCCCAAGCCTGTCGGAGGGCGACATCGTCGTGATCGACAATCTGCCCGCGGACAAAGTCGGGGGCGTCCGCGCCGCGATCGAGGCCCGAGGTGCCTTCCTCCTCTACCTGCCGCCGTACTCTCCCGACCTCAATCCCATCGAGATGGCCTTCGCCAAGCTCAAGACCCTGCTCCGCAAGGCCGCCGCACCAACAAGAGACTCGCTTTGGGACGCAATCGCAGACGTTCTCGGCGCCTTCACACAAGGCGAATGCGCTAACTATCTTGCACACGCAGGTTATGCGTCGTCTTAAGTGGGGAATGCTCTAGCGCACCGGCGGCCGCAGCTGCAGCCGCTCGGCCGGCTCGACCGCCTGGGGAATGCTGATGGGGACGCTCGCACGCTTGAGCGTGTCGATCTCCGCACGCAGATCGGCGACCTCGCGCTCCAGCCGGCGCGCGGTCCGCCGCCATTTGGTCTGGCGGATCCAGGCGGCAATGCCGCCGACGATGACGCCGAGGATCAGCACGGCGATGAGCACCACGAACAGCGGCTTGGTCATCGACGCCGCCGGCACATCCGGGTTGAACGGGTCGAGCGAAACCGTCACCGCCTGCCGGTTGGCCACCGCAAAGGCGATGATGACGATGGCGAGAGGAATGAGAATGACCGCCGCCACGACCTTTCGCAGCGTGCTGCCGGCCGATTGCGGAGCGTTGGTCAACCTTCGGACGACGGCCGATTGAGCCGTTCGCGCATTTCCTTGCCGGTCTTGAAGAACGGCACGCATTTCTGATCGACCGAGACATGCGCCCCGGTACGCGGGTTGCGGCCGGTGCGCGCCGGACGCTTCTTCACCGAGAAGGCGCCGAAACCGCGCAATTCCACCCGATCGCCGCGGGCCATGGCCGCAATGACCTCGCCGAGGATGGCGTTGACGATGTTTTCGACGTCGCGCTGATATAAATGCGGGTTCTGCGCCGAAATCCGCTGAACCAACTCAGACTTGATCATGTTCGCCGCCACTAGTAGCCGAGTGATCGGGTCGCCCGCGAACGTCCGCCCGGGATCACATCGGGTCCGAAGCAAATCGGATCGAAGCAAAAAGCTTCGCTGGTCAGTTCGTACCGGCAGGGTGCCAAAGGGCCAATAGACCGTCAAGATTGAAACGCTCGACGGCCCCAATCGCGCCCCACTCGTCGAGGCGGCGCGCCAACGCGTCGAGACCCATCGCATCGAGCCCGGCGACCGCCGCAGCGTGCAGGAATGGCAGATCGCCGAACCGGCTGCGCAGCTCGTAGTCGCGCACCGGCAGCTTGGTGTCGACGTCTTTGTCCTTGGCGAGCCAGGCCAGCGCCGTCCGCTCGTCGCCGAGTTCGTCGATGAGCTTGAGATCGATGGCCTGATGGCCGGTGAACACCCGGCCGTCGGCCGCGGTCGCCAGTTCGGCGTCGGTCAGATGACGCCGGTCCTTCACGATGCCTTTAAACCAGGCATAGAGTCCTGAATGATCGAGTTCAGCGCCGCGGTCGCCTCGGGGCTGGTCGGCTCAAAGCCGTCCGGCGCCGCCTTCAACGGCGTCGACTTCACCGCCTCCATCTTGACGCCGATCTTGCCGAGGAGGTCGGAGAAGTTCGGGTATTGGAACAGCACGCCGATCGAGCCGACCAGGGAGGTCTGCTGCGCCACGATGTGATCGCCGGCAAGCGCGGTGATGTAGCCGCCGGAGGCCGCCATGCTGTCGACGACGATGACCAGCGGCTTTTGCGCCCGCAGGCGCGAGAGCGAGTCGAACAGCTGCTCGGAGCCGGCCGTGGTGCCGCCGGGGCTGTCGACATGGACGATGACGGCGCGGGCGGTCGGCGAACGGCCAAGCCGATCCAGCCGCTCGACGCGGTCGCGATCGCCACGAATCAGCCCGGAGATGGTGACGCGCGCGATATAGGGGCGAACGCCAACCAGGCCCATGCGACTGCTGGTCGCCACCCCGACCGCGGCAATGCCGAGAACGATCAGAGCAATGGCGGTGACGCGCCAGAAGGTCAGTTTACGCCGGATGCGGCGGCGGTCGGCGATCAGGTCGGCATCAAGCGACATGGTTGTGGTCCTTTAATTCCGCTCCCGCCCCGTCATGCGAACGTTCTTGCGGTCGTTCCGGGGCCGCCAACGCGGCGCTCCGGAATGACGCATCTTTAGAATCTTCAGTCTTCAGCCTCTTCCTTTTCGACATCCTCGCTCTCCTCGCCCTTGCGCTTGAGCGCATGGCCGAGAATGTCGCCGAGCGTGGCGCCGGAATCGGAGGAGCCGTATTGCGCGATCGCCTCCTTCTCCTCGGCGACTTCGAGCGCCTTGATGGAGACGGTGACACGGCGCGAACGGCGGTCGAACTGGGTGACGCGCGCGTCGACCTTCTGGCCGACGGCGAAGCGATCCGGGCGCTGCTCGGAACGATCACGCGCCAGTTCGGAGCGCTTGACGAAGGAAACGTAGTCGGTACCGACGAGCTTCACGTCGATGCCGCCTTCCTTCACCTCGACCACTTCGCAGGTGACGACGTCGCCCTTCTTCAGCTCGCCGGCCGCCGATTCCTCGCCGGCGGCACCAGCGCCCGCACCCGCGCCGGACAGCTGCTTGATGCCGAGCGAAATGCGCTCTTTCTCGACGTCGACGTCGAGCACCTGGGCCTCGACCTTGTCGCCCTTCTTGTATTCTTCGATGACCTGTTCGCCCGGCCGTTTCCAGTCGAGATCGGACAGATGCACCATGCCGTCGACATCGCCGTCGAGACCGAGGAACAGTCCGAATTCGGTCTTGTTCTTGACTTCGCCTTCGACGGTCGAGCCGACCGGATGCTTCTCGACGAACAGCTCCCACGGATTGCGCATGGTCTGCTTGAGACCGAGCGAAATGCGGCGCTTGACCGGATCGACTTCGAGCACCTGCACTTCGACTTCCTGAGACGTCGAAACGATCTTGCCCGGATGCACGTTCTTCTTGGTCCACGACATTTCCGAAACGTGGATCAGGCCTTCGATGCCGGGCTCGAGCTCGACGAAGGCACCGTAGTCGGTGATGTTGGTGACACGGCCCTTGAAGCGGGCGCCGACCGGATATTTCGCCTCGATGCCCTGCCACGGGTCGTCGAGCAATTGCTTCATGCCGAGCGAGATGCGGTGGGTCTCGTGGTTGATCTTGATGATCTTGACCTTCACCTGCTGGCCGATATTGAGCACCTCGGACGGGTGATTGACGCGCCGCCAGGCGATATCGGTGACATGCAATAGTCCGTCGATGCCGCCCAGATCGACGAAGGCGCCGTAATCGGTAATGTTCTTGACGACGCCGTCGATGACCTGACCCTCTTCGAGGTTCTGCACCAGTTCCTGGCGCTGCTCGGCGCGGGTCTCTTCGAGCACGGTGCGGCGGGAGACGACGATATTGCCGCGCCGGCGATCCATTTTGAGGATCTGGAACGGCTGCGAATTGTTCATCAGCGGCGACACGTCGCGGATCGGGCGGATATCGACCTGCGAGCGCGGCAGGAAGGCCACCGCGCCGTCGAGATCGACGGTGAAGCCGCCCTTGACCTGATTGAAGATGACGCCCTGGACCTTTTCGTTGTTCTGGAACGCCTTTTCGAGCTTGCCCCAGCTTTCCTCGCGGCGCGCCTTGTCGCGCGACAGCACGGCTTCGCCGAGCGCATTTTCAATTCTCTCGAGATAGACCTCGACGGTGTCGCCGACCTTGATCTCGTTCTGGCGGCCGGGCCCCTGGAACTCGCGCATCGCCACGCGGCCTTCGGTCTTGAGACCGACATCGATGACGGCCAAATCGCGTTCGATCGCGACCACCGTGCCTTTGACGACGGCGCCTTCCTGGACGTGCCCGTCGTTGAAGGATTCATCGATCAGCTTGGCGAAGTCCTCGCGCGAGGGCGCGCCAGCGCTAGTTTGAGCCGCAGCTTGAGCCATAAAAAACTCCCGACCCCGCGAATGAAAATGATCCCGAACATGCGGCAGCCGCCGGTTCGACCGGCGGGTGGGGCCAAGGCCATAGGTTCAGGACGAAGCTTTGCGCTCCGGACGTTTTCGCCATGTAGACGAGATCATGCGGACGAGACGGTGAGCGGGCTTACCTCCAATGACGAAAGCGCAGGTTAACGGCGCTTTCGGCCCGCTCGAACGGCCTCGATGATATCGACGGCGGCCCGGAACGCGGCGTCTATACCTAAATGCGTGGTATCGAGCAAGTGCGCGTCGGGCGCCGCCTTCAGGGGGGCCGCGGTGCGGCGGGAATCGCGCTCGTCGCGGCGGAGCAGGTCGGCCAGAACGTCGGCCTCCTCGGCCGGTTCGCCCCGCGCCCGCAATTCGAGCGTCCGCCGGCTGGCCCGCACCTCGGGCGAGGCAACGACGAATAGCTTAACATCGGCGCCGGGGGCGATAACCGTGCCGATATCGCGGCCGTCGAGCACCGCTCCGGGGGGTTTGGTGGCGAAACCGCGCTGATAATTGATCAGGGCCTGGCGGACCTGCGGGATGGCGGCAACGACCGAGGCGGCCTCGGTGATGACCTGCAATTTCAGCGCATTGTCCTCGAATTTTGTCGGATCGAGCATGACCGCAGCTTCGGTCGCACATCTTGCGTCGTCCGGCGAATACCCGGCGTCGAGCACCGCCTTGGCGACCGCCCGATAGAGCAGGCCGGTGTCAAGGTAATGCAGCCCGTAGACGGCCGCGATTTGCCTGGCGATTGTTCCCTTGCCTGACGCGGCCGGTCCGTCGATCGCAATAATCATGACAAATCCGCGCCCA
Organism: uncultured Alphaproteobacteria bacterium; assembly: GCA_963761185.1. GTDB lineage: Bacteria > Pseudomonadota > Alphaproteobacteria > Rhizobiales > Xanthobacteraceae > BOG-931. Next base: position 386,815 of record CAVXFY010000002.1, on the reverse strand, counting down.
AACCCTGCATCAACTCGACGAAATCCCGGAAAGCTCGTGGCGATGAAGGTGCCGTCATCGATCTGCACCGGCCGCTCGGCCCCGAGACCGAGAACGACAGCCGACATCGCGATGCGATGATCCATATGCGTCGTGACGACGCCGCCGCCCGCGGCACGGCCGTTGCCTCGCACGATCAGATCGTCGCCATCAATGTCGCACCGCGACGCCGTTGACGCGCAACAGAGCCGCAGTTGCGGCCAGGCGGTCGGATTCCTTCACGCGCAATTCCTTGAGGCCGCGCATCCGGGTCGTGCCCTCGGCAAAGGCCGCCGCCGCAGCAAGGACCGGATATTCGTCGATCATCGACGGCGCGCGCGCGGCCGGCACGTCGACGCCGCGCAGCGCGCCCGAGCGAACGCGCAGATCGGCGACATCCTCGCCGCCCTCGTTGCGCTCCTCGAGCCGCTCGATGGCAGCACCCATGTCGCATGAGTGTCGTGAGCAGGCCGGTACGCAGCGGATTCATCATCACGCCTTGAAGGATCACGTCCGAACCGGGCACGATCAGCGCCGCAATCAACGGAAACGCCGCTGAGGACGGGTCGGCCGGAACCATGATCGGCCGCGGCACGAGTTCCGGCTGGCCGGTGAGCGTGATGCGACGGCCGCCCGTGTCCGTCGCCTCGACCCGGACTTGTGCGCCGAAATGGGAGAGCATCTTTTCAGTGTGATCGCGCGTCGCCTCGGCTTCGATCACGACGGTTTCGCCGGGCGCGGCAAGGCCGGCCAACAGCGTCGCCGACTTCAATTGCGCCGATGGAACCGGCGGTTCGAACACGATCGGCATCGGATCGCGCGCCCCCTTGAGCGTCAGCGGCAATCGGCCATTGGCCGAGACCGTGGCGCGGGCGCCGATGCGCTCAAGCGGATCAAGAATGCGCCGCATCGGCCGGCTGCGCAGCGAGGCATCGCCGTCAAAGGTCGCGGTAATCGGGCAGCCGGCGACGGCGCCGAGCGTAAGCCGGCAGCCGGTTCCGGAATTGCCGAAATCAAGCGCGCCCACAGGCTCGGCGAAACCGCCGACGCCCGCGCCGTGGATCGACCAGGCCCGCTCGCCGGTCCGCGCGATACGGGCGCCAAGCGCCTGCAAGGCCTTGGCGGTATTGAGGACATCCTCGCCCTCGAGCATGCCCTGAGACCTTGGTCTCCCCGACCGTGAGCGCGCCGAGAATAAGGGCCCGGATCGAGATCGATTTGTCGCCCGGCACGCGCACGCGGCCGGCCAAAGGGCCGTTGCGGCGGGCAGTCAGCGGGGCGGACGCGGGGTCGGATGGCATGATTGGGATCCAGCCGGAGAGGTAATACCGGCTTTGTGACCGCCGTCTATCACGGGCCGGAGCGCCCCGTCATCCCGTGGTTTTCCGCACCCGTCCGGCCGGGGATCGGCGCCAATCGACTATTGACAGCCGCGTTTCGACTAGCCAAGTGAAGCACCCGAATTACTCGAAGGATCCGGACCCGTGGCCAAACCCGAACTGGGTACGAAAAGGCTCTGCGCCAATTGCGGCGCCAAATTCTACGACCTGAGCAAAGATCCGATTCACTGTCCGAAGTGCGGTACGGTCTATGAGGTCGCGCCGGTCGTGACGCGTGGCGGGCGGCCCGATGCCGCCGCGGCCGTCGTCCGGCCCGCCCCGGCTGAAGAGGTCGTGGTGCCGGAGCCGCAAGAGGTCGAGACCGTTTCGCTCGAGGAGGCCGACGCCGAGGCGTCCGGGGCCAAGAAGCCCGCGGCCACCGAGGCCGACGTCGCCGACGATGAGGTCGAGATCGAGGAGGCCCTCGATGACGACGACGACACCTTCATCGAGGAACAGGAAGAAGAGGATGCCGATGTCACCGACATTATCGGCGGCGACATCGAGAACGAAGAGGAAGGATAATCAGGAGTTGGCCAGCCGTATTCTGTGATCGGACACGACCCGGATCTCCGATCGCACAAGGGCTAATTCCGGTTCCGTGATTGGGGCCATAGCTCAGCTGGGAGAGCGCCTGCATGGCATGCAGGAGGTCGGCGGTTCGATCCCGCCTGGCTCCACCACCCTCCGCCGAAACCTCGTCGACAACCGGAATTCATTGGGCGCAAGCCTCAAGAAGTAAGTCTTAAGCAGCAAATCTTGCGGCTTCTCCCGCGTGACATCCGCGATATTGGCGAAAGCCCGGCTACCCGACCAGTCCGGCCCCGAGCCGGCAAAACCGACGCCATATTTGTTTGCTGCTGCCATTGTCATGGTAATGTGACGGGGGTGCGCAAACGGAGAGGGGTATGCGGAGAGTATCTATGCGTGCGGCATTGGTCGTCGGGATTGGGGCGGCGACCGTCTTGGTCGCAGGTTTCGCCATCGCAAGTCTCGCCATCGCAAGTCCGGCCGCGGCGCAGCAGCAAATCGTCCAAACGCAGTCTGCGGACCCCGACGCGCCGGATCAAACAGCGCCGGCTCCTCCCGTGGCCAAGCCGCATCGCAAGAGTTCCAAGCTCACCACCCCCACCAATCCCGATCTCGACAGCAATGACCAGCTGGCGCCGTCGCAGATGCAGCAGCAGATGCCGGCGGCCGTCGCCCAGCCGAGCAGCGCCCCGGTAAAGCCGACACGACAGGCGACGGGCACAGCACAAGGCACAGTGCCTGGGGCCGCCCCTGCCGTGGGACCAAAAGCCGGCGCCGCGATCGCCAATGCGCGCGTGATTGCCTGCAGCGGTGCCTTTTCAAAGGATTCGAGCCATCTCCGGCTGGCGATGACATTCGACACCAAGAACGTCACCTATACCGACGTCGATTCCAGCACCGGCTCCAAGGTTCCGGCTTCCGTCTTGTTCCCGACCGACCCGAAGCGGCGCCTCGAAGTCTGGTGGGCCAACGCGGCGGCCCGCAATCAGACTTATCTCATCGTGATCAACGGCAAATCGACCTGGACGGCGCCCGGCGGCATGAAGCTCGGCCTGACCTTGGCGCAGCTGGAAAAACTCAATCACAAGCCATTCAAGCTCAAGGGATTCGACAAAGACGGCACAGCAACGGTCAGCGACTGGGATGGCGGCCTGCTCGCGTCGCTCGCCGGCGGTTGCAAATCGGGGCTCAGCCTGCAGGCCGATCCGAAGGCCGCACCGGACGCGGTGACTGCGCTGCCCGCCGACAAGGAATACAGTTCGTCTGATCCCGCGATGCGCGCGATCAAGCCGACCGTCAGCGAAATTCTGATCGGCTATTGAACGGCTACGGTTTGGGCTTGGTCGGCACCGGCGGAATCTCGGTGCTGCCGCCCTTCTCGTTGCTGTTCATCGCCCGGACGTCGCGCGCCATTTCCAGGCAGGTCAGGAGCTCGGTGTAGCTCGAACTCGCCGCCCGTTCTCGATTCGTTGGTGCAGGCGGTCTTGTCGGCCGGCGCAAAGCTCGACCATTCCTTGACGAGCTGGTCGCGAATGGCCTTCTCGCTGTCCAGGCAATTTTGCTTCTCTTCCCCGGTAGCGGAATCGTGGAAAGTCACCCCGCCTTGCTGCGCGATGCCCTGGCAAACCTGGTCCACGTTCAGGGTCGGAATGCTGTCGGCGACCGGCATCATCAAGTGCGCGCCAAGGATAATCGCCGGGGGAAGTATCATTACCGTGCTCCGTCGCTTTCGCGTCCAATATAACATTCCCGCGCGACGGAACCATAATGGTGGAACCGGAGCGCGCCAAGAGGCGCCGCGCGTACGAAATGGAAAAGCTGCATTGCGGCTTGGCGCCGTGCTTCTTCCTGTGCCGCAAATTTGACGCGCTTGCGCCCTGCCGCGCCGCTTGCCGCCCGTTTCAAGGCGGCTGCAGTCTTGATTGACCGCTGTAAACGCGAAGTGCAGTCTGCGGCCCGGCGCGGGAATCACCACGCCGGCTTTGGTTGGGGGTCGTGTCATGTTTGGCTTGGGCGATCTGTTCCAGTGGGAGCGGTTCGTAACGCCCACCGTGATCAAGGTTTTTTATTGGCTCGCCGTCCTGCTCTCGATCCTGCTCGGTTTCGCCGGCGTCGTGAGTTCGTTGACGACCATGGCCTACAACCCCTTTGTCGGCATTATCTTTTTGATCGCCAGCGTCGTTGGCGCTTTCATGGGCGTGGTCATGGCGCGCATCATTGCCGAGTTCGTACTCATCGTCTTCCGCATCAACGAGCATCTCGGTGCGATCAGGAATCAGGGCAACGGCCTGAGGGGCTAGCGGCCGGACGCCTTTTGGCGGCCTGAAATTATTCCCTGGATTTTTCGTTTGAGCATGATCTTTTCCGAAAACCGGTTTCCACTTTTCGCGATCATGCTCTAATTGGCAAAGCGGAAGTGCATGACGTCGCCGTCGGCCACGACATAGTCCTTGCCTTCGAGCCGCATCTTGCCGGCGTCGCGCGAGCCGGCCTCGCCGTGACAGGCGACATAGTCGTCATAGCCGATCGTCTCGGCGCGGATGAAGCCCGCCTCGAAATCGGTATGAATGACGCCGGCGGCCGCCGGCGCCTTGGTGCCTTCCGTGATCGTCCAGGCGCGCGTCTCTTTGGGCCCGGCGGTGAAATAGGTCACGAGGTGAAGCAGCGCATAGCCGGCGCGAATGAGGCGATCGAGGCCCGCTTCCTTGAGCCCAACGGCTTCCAGATAGTCGGCGCGTTCCTCGCGCGACAGCACCGCGATCTCGGCTTCGATCTTGGCGGAAATGACGACCGAGGCCGCGCCCTCCGCCTTGGCCCGCTCCTCGACCTTGCGCGAAAACGCATTGCCGATTGCGGCGGACGCTTCGTCGACATTGCACACATAAAGCACGGGCAGCGACGTCAAGAGCCCGAGCCCGTGAAAGATCTTCTCTTCCTCGGGCTTGCGCTCGGTGAGCCGAGCCGGCTTGCCGTCGCGCAACAGCACGAGTGCGCGATTGACGAGATCGAGCGTCTCCTTGGCCTCCTTGTCGTTGCCTTTGGCTTTTTTGCTCAAGGCGTCGACGCGGCGTTCCAGACTGTCGAGATCGGCGAGCATCAGCTCGGTCTCGATGGTCTCGATATCGGCGACCGGATCGATGCGGCCTTCGACGTGAGTCACGTCGGTGTCCTCGAAGCAGCGCACGACATGCGCGATGGCGTCGACTTCGCGGATATTGGCGAGAAACTGATTGCCGAGCCCCTCGCCTTTCGACGCGCCACGCACTAGGCCCGCGATATCGACGAAAGTGAGCCGCGTCGGCACGATGATCGCCGACTTTGCCAGCTCGGCGAGCGTATCGAGCCGCTTGTCCGGCACCGCGACCTCGCCGACATTCGGCTCGATGGTGCAGAACGGGTAATTCGCCGCTTGCGCCGCCGCGGTTTCGGTCAGTGCATTGAAGAGAGTCGACTTGCCGACATTCGGCAGGCCGACGATGCCGCATTTAAAGCCCATCTCATAATCCTGAAATTCTTGGCTTGTTCGCGGTTCACACCGCGTCATTGCCATTCTTTTGGCCGTCGTTTTGCTTTTGGCCGTCGTTTTGGCCGTTGTCTTGCTGGTCGCCAAATCCTTTCGCCACCATGGCGAGATGGACCTTGTTCGCAAACGTCGCGTCCTCGCCGCGGGCGATGAGATCGGCATTGTCGGCGAGAATACCAATCAGCGCCTCGACCCAGCCCTTCTCGCTCTTGGCGAAATCGCTCAGCACATAATGCTGCACCATATCCTTGTTGCCGGGATGACCGACGCCGATGCGCACCCGCCGATAGTCGTTGCCGATATGCTCGGAGATCGAGCGCAAGCCGTTATGGCCGGCAATGCCGCCGCCGGTCTTCACTCTGACCTTGGCGGGCGGCAGATCGATCTCGTCATGAAAGACCGTGACGGCGTCGAGCGGCAGCTTGTAGAAATGCGCGGCTTCCGCGACCGCGCGCCCGGACTCGTTCATGAACGTGCCGGGCAACAGCAACAGCGCGCGCTCGCCGCCGATCGGCCCCTCACAGGCGACACCTTGAAAGCGCCGGCGCCACGGTCCGATGCCGTGGCGCTTGGCGATTTCTTGCAGCGCCATGAAGCCGATATTGTGCCGGTTGCCGACATAACGCTCTCCCGGATTGCCAAGTCCGACCAGGAGCAGCATCAGCGTCGTCCCGCGTTAGAGCATGATCCGGAAAAAGCCTGCCCCGGACTTGATCCCAGGTGGAAGCCGGCTTTCCGAGAAAATCATGCGCAATCAAAATACCAGAGCGCCAACCGATTCAATCTGAAGCGATTGGCGCCCTAGGGCCGCGAAATTCCTAAAGTCAGGAACCTCACTTCTTCTCGGCACCACCGGCAGGCGCGGCGGCAGCCGCACCACCGGCTGCGGCAGGCGCTGAGCCGGGAGCACCCGGCGCGCCGGTCGCGGCGGCGGGAGCAGCGGCGGCGGCGGCAGCAGCGGCGGCTGCAGCGGCAGCGGCTTCGGCAGCGGCCTTCAATTCTTCCGCATAACCCGACGGCGGCACCACGGTGACCAACGTCACGTCGCGGTTGGCCACCGAGCGCACGCCTTCCGGCAGCTTGATGTCGCTCAAGTGCCTGGAGTGATTGATGTCGAGCGAACCGACATCGACCTCGATGCCGGTCGGGATCGCTTCGGCGAGGCAGCGCACCTCGACGGTGTGGGCGACGATCGAAACCGTGCCGCCGCGCTTCACGCCCGGCGACTGGTCGGCATTCTTGACGATGATCGGGATGTTGACGCGGATAGTCGCGCCCTCGCCGAGCCGCATGAAGTCGACATGCAGCGGCAGATCGCGCACCGCATCGAGCTGGAAGTCGCGGGGGATGACGCGATGCTTGGCGCCGTCGATCTCGATGTCGTGGATGGTGGTCAGAAAGTGGCCGGCATAGATGCGCTGGCGCAGATCGTCATATTCGAGCGAGATCGGCAGCGGCGCCTTGCCGTCGCCGTAGATGATTCCGGGTACACGGCCGGCACGACGTTCGGCCCGGGCGGCCCCCTTGCCTGCCCGCGAACGCGGCGCCGCCTTGATCGTAGAGACGGGAGCCATAGGATGTTCCTTATCTAAAACCTTGTATATTCAAGGGAAATTCCGCGCGCAGCCTCCAGGGGTGCTGTAGCAGCCGCGGAAGCGGCGCTTATAGCGGCGCAAATCTTGAAAAACAAGGAAATGGCAGCGGCGGACCGCGCTTTAGTTAGGGCCCGGATTAAGGCCGCTCTGCGGCTGCGAGGCGGCGCCGTTGCCTGCCGCCAGCGCCGCTTCAAGCGCGGCGACCCTGGTCTTGAGCGCCTCGTTCTCCTCGCGCGCGATGCGCGCCATGTCCTTGACCGCCTCGAATTCCTCGCGCTTGACCAGATCGAGATCGCGCAGCCAGCGCTCCGCTTGCGTCCGGAACAGCGTCTCGAACTCGCGCCGCACGCCTTGCGCGACACCCGCTGCGTCATTCATTAGGCGCGCAACCTCGTCGAAAAACCGATTCGTCGTCTGCACCATGACCGCCTCTCGAGGATAAACCGCCGCGCCAGCCCGCTTGCCATCCGGAATGACAATGGCGATGGTGCGCCGCGGCCGCAAGGGGCTCGACCGCAACTCTACCGCCGCAAAGCGACGCCATGATTAAAAGATCGGCGGACTGAAGTCAGATTCGATACGCGATCAGAGAGCCCGTCCATGTTCGTTCTGCCGGTCATTCCCTACCCCGCCATCAACCCGATCCTCGTCTCGATCGGGCCATTGGCCATACGCTGGTATGCCCTCGCCTATATCGTCGGCATCATCGCCGGCTGGTTCTATGCGCGTGCCATCATCAAGTCCGAGCGATTGTGGGGCGGCGCGGCGCCGTTCACGGTTATCGACTTCGACGATTTCGTGGTTTGGATCACGCTCGGCATCATTCTCGGCGGCCGCACCGGTTATGTGCTGTTCTACAATCTGCCGCATTTCGCGGCGCATCCGGCCGAGATTTTTCAGATCTGGACCGGCGGCATGTCGTTCCACGGCGGCGTCGCCGGCTGCATCGTCGCGGTCGTTTTGTTTGCCTTGCGCCGCCGCATCCCGACGCTGTCGCTCGGCGACGTGACATGCGCGGTGGCGCCGATCGGTTTGTTTCTCGGCCGCCTCGCCAATTTCATCAACGGCGAATTGTGGGGCCGGCCGACCGACGTGCCCTGGGCCATGATCTTTCCCTACGGCGGTCCGCAGCCGCGGCATCCGAGCCAGCTTTACGAAGCCTCGCTCGAGGGCGTCGGGCTCTTCATTCTGCTCGGTTTGCTGGTGCGGGCGGGCGCATTGAAGCGGCCGGGCGTCGTGACCGCGATCTTCTTCATCGGCTACGGCGTCGCACGCACGACCTGCGAATTCTTTCGCGAGCCGGACGTGCAGCTCGGGTTTCTCTGGGGCTCGGGATGGCTCACCATGGGAATGCTGCTCTGTATTCCGCTGATCCTGGCCGGCATCGTGCTGCTCGCCTTCGTCCTGCGCAGCAAGACTGTCATAAGCCGGAAGCCGATCGCGAAAGATGGCTGAGCAGCGCACGCCGCTCGATGATGAAATCCGCCGGCTCATCGGCGTCGCCGGACCGATGCCGATTGCCGATTATATGCGGCTGTGCCTGACGCATCCGCAATACGGCTATTACGTCAATCGCGATCCGCTCGGTGCCGGCGGCGATTTCGTCACCTCGCCCGAGATCAGTCAGATGTTCGGCGAGCTCATCGGATTATGGATGGGCTCGGTCTGGCAGCAGATGGGCGCGCCGGAAAACGTGCGCCTCATCGAGCTCGGCCCGGGACGCGGCACGATGATGCACGATGCGCTCCGCGCGGCGAAAATCATCGGCGGTTTTCGCGAAGCGCTGGTGGTGCATCTGGTCGAAATCAGTCCGGCACTGCAGCAGGTGCAGCAGCGCACGCTCGAGGAACTCGACTTGCCGGTGCTGTGGCATGGCGCGCTCGAAGAGGTTCCCGCCGGTCCGAGCATCATCGTCGCCAATGAATTCATCGACGCGCTGCCGGTGCACCAGGCCGTCAAACAAGCCGACGGCTGGCACGAGCGCGTCGTCGAGATCGCGCCCGACGGCCATCTGACGATCGGCGCGGCGCGTGACCCCTTGCCGCATTTCGAGGCGTCGATGCCGCGCGGATTGCGCCAGGCGCCCGAAGGCGCAATCTTCGAATGGCGCGCCGACGGCATTGCGCTCGAACTCGGACGGCGCTTGCGCGACGACGGAGCGGCCTTGATCATCGACTACGGTCATGCCCATTTCGGACTGGGCGACACGCTGCAAGCCGTTGCCGGACATTCTTTCACCGATCCGCTGCGCGCGCCGGGCAAAGCCGACTTGACCGCCCACGTCGATTTCGAGGCGCTCGGGCAATGCGCCGAAAGCATGGGCGCGCGGATTCATGGACCGATCCGCCAGCGCGAGCTATTTTTGCGGCTCGGCATCGAGCAGCGCGCGGCGGCGCTGAAGGCGAATGCGCCGCGCGACAAGGCCGCCGAGATCGAGATCGCGTTCTCGCGGCTGATCGCGGACGGCGCGCGCGGCATGGGCGAATTGTTCAAAGCGATCGCCATCGCCGCTCCACAACTGGGCCCGCTTCCGGGATTTGGGGAGGCGTCATGAAGATCGAAGCGCAATCGCTTCAGCTGACCGGCATCCGCCACGCGTTCTTCACACGGTCGGGCGGCGTGTCCGGCGGACTTTATGCCAGTCTCAACGGCGGCACCGGCTCGAAAGACGATGCGGCGAGCGTTGCGGAAAACCGCGCGCGCATGGCCGGCGCGCTCGGCGTCGAGCCGCACCGCTTCCTCACCCTCTACCAAATCCACTCGCCGAACGTCGTGGTCGCGCAAGCGCCATGGACGGCGGAGGAGCGGCCCCGCGCCGACGCCATTGTCACCCGCATGCGCGCGCTCGCCATCGGCGTCACCACCGCGGATTGCGGTCCCATTCTCTTCACCGAGCCGCAGGCGCGCGTGATCGGCGCCGCGCATGCCGGCTGGCGGGGAGCGCTCGGCGGCGTCATCGAGGCGACGGTCGCCGCAATGGAGCGGCTCGGCGCCGCGCGCGGCCGGATCCGCGCCGTCATCGGGCCGATGATCCGGCAGGCCAATTACGAAGTCGGCGCCGACCTGATCACGCGGTTTGAGGCCGAGGACCGCGCCAGCAGCAGGTTTTTCGCCCCCGCCGCACGTGACGGCCACGCATTGTTCGACCTCGGCGGCTATGTGACGGCCCGCCTGGCGCGGGCAGGCGTGAGCCAGGTCGAGGATCTCGGCCTGTGCACCTATGCCGATCCGGACCGATTCTTCAGCTACCGCCGCACCACCCATCGCGCCGAGCCGGATTACGGCAGGCACGTCAACGCCATCGTTCTCACCGGCGAATAGCGTTCTCCACTCTATTTGCTCCCTGCCGCCCGCGATTTGCGCAAGTGATTAACCCTGATGCACGGAAACCATTGGAGTTGCAGCGGAAAAAGCTGCGGGGAAAGTCTTTGAATTGTATTGCCAGCCCGGAAAGCGGCTTGTATCAGGTCCGCTAAGCGTAGGCGCGCGAGGAGAGTTGCGAATGGCGGGCAATAACGGAGCAATCAAGCTCGTCTCCGGCAACTCCAATCCAACGCTCGCCAAAGCGATCGGCGATTACCTCGGCAACCCTTTGACCAAAGCGGTCGTCCGCCGCTTCGCGGACATGGAAGTGTTTGTCGAGATTCAGGAAAATGTGCGCGGCGCCGATGTTTTCGTCATCCAATCCACGTCGTTTCCCGCCAACGACCATTTGATGGAATTGCTGATCATTATTGATGCGTTGCGGCGTGCCTCGGCGCGGCGCATCACGGCGGTGATCCCTTATTTTGGCTACGCCCGGCAGGACCGCAAAGTCGGGCCGCGCACGCCGATTTCGGCGAAGCTCGTCGCTAATCTGATCACCAATGCCGGCGTCGACCGCGTGCTCACGCTCGATCTGCATGCCGGACAGATTCAGGGCTTCTTCGATATCCCGACCGACAATCTGTTCGCTGCGCCGGTCATCATGCGGGACATCAAGGAGCGCTTCGATCTCGCCAAGGTGATCGTCGTGTCGCCGGATGTCGGCGGCGTGGTGCGCGCGCGCGGGCTCGCCAAGCGCATCGATGCGCCGCTCGCCATCGTCGACAAAAGGCGCGAGCGGCCGGGCGAGTCAGAAGTCGCCAATGTCATCGGCACGGTCAACGGCGGCATCTGCATTCTCGTCGACGACATCGTGGATTCCGGCGGCACCTTGGTGAATGCCGCCGACGCCTTGCTCGAAAAAGGCGCCCGCGAAGTTTACGCCTACATTACGCATGGCGTGCTGTCAGGCGGCGCCATCGCACGCGTCGGCAATTCGCGTCTCAAGGAATTGGTCATCACCGACTCGATCATGCCCAGCCAGGCGGTGAACGAGTCAAAGAACATCCGCGTCTTGACCATCGCCAAGCTGATCGGTGAGGCGATCAACCGCACCGCCGCCGAAGAGTCGGTCTCGAGCTTGTTCGACTAGACCTTTCATTTGGGCATGATCTTTTCCGAAAACCGGCTTCCACTTTTCGGGATCATGCCCCAGCCCAGCCGCTGTCGTCGCCGCTAAAGGCGCGTTCCGTGTCGGCGAAGGCGCTTTCCGTGCAAAACGCTCCATTGAGTCAACTTGTCGCAGTCACGACTGTGGACGGTCATAAATCGAGCATTGTGCGGGGCGGCCAAATCACTTCATGAGTGCCGGTATCGGTGCTGGTTGAAGCTCTTGCACAGACTTTGGCGGAAGGAAACAAGCCGATTATAGTCGGTGGCGCTACTGATTCGCGGCGTTGAGTCAATTCGCGGAAAAAGTTGTTCCTGCGTCAAATCGTTCCGCGCTGCGGCGGCTTTCTCCCTGCGTCGTTTCGCAGCCCGGCGTGGCTTGACCGCTTTCGAAGTTCCTGTGGCGTGCGCATTTCCACTTCAACCGGCACCTGTGGAGGCGGCATGTCCCTGATCGAAATCGTTAACGACGACCAAGCTCACAATCCCCTCGACGTGGTCGAGCACATGGCCGCCGGCAATAACTGGCCGTTCGAGCGCGCCGGCGAGGACGAGATCGGGCTCGCCGTCACCGGGCGCTGGACGAATTACCAGGTCTCGTTCACGTGGATGAGCGACATCGAGGCGCTGCATCTGGCCTGCGCCTTCGACATGAAGGTTCCCGAGCCGCGCCTGCCTCACGTCCAGCAGCTCATCGCCATGATCAACGAACAATTGTGGATCGGGCATTTCGACGTCTGGATGGCGAACGGCATGGTGATGTTCCGTCATGCGCTCGTGCTCGCCGGCGGCGTCACCGCGTCCGGCCGGCAATGCGAGGCGGTGCTCGGCACCGCGCTCGATTCCTGCGAGCGCTATTTCCCGGCCTTCCAGTTCGCGATCTGGGCCGGCAAAACGGCGCGCGAGGCGATCGACGCCGCCATGTTCGAGACCGCGGGCGAGGCGTGACGGCGGCTGAAGATTCCCTGCGCGGTTTTTCCGGCCTGCTCGTCCTGGTCGGCGCCGGCAAGATGGGTTCAGCCTTGCTCGAAGGCTGGCTGCGGCTTGGACTCGATCCGAAGAATGTCGCGGTGATCGAGCCACAAGTGCCCGCGCACATCACGGTCCTGGCGCAGCACGGCTTGCAACTCAATCCAAACCCACAAACGCTGAAAAAGGTCGCGGCGATCGTGCTGGCGGTGAAACCGCAGGTGGCGCCACAGGCGATCCCGCCGCTTGCGCCGTTGGTGTCGTCGGCCACCGTCGTCGTGTCGATCATGGCCGGCCGCACGCTGAAATTTCTTGCCGACGCGCTGCCCAAGTCCTGCGCCATGGTGCGCGCGATGCCCAATACGCCGGCCGCGATCGGCCGCGGCATTACCGTCGCGGTGCCGCTTCATGCCAATGACGCGCAACGCGCGCTCGCCGACCGTTTGCTGTCGGCGACCGGCATGGTCGAGTGGACCGACGACGAAACCCTGATGGACGCTGTGACCGCGGTGTCCGGTTCGGGACCGGCTTACGTCTTCCTGCTCGCCGAAGCGTTGACGCAAGCGGGGATCGCTGCGGGACTGCCGCCGGAGCTTGCGGCAAAGCTCGCGCGCGAAACCGTCGCCGGCGCCGGCGAACTGCTGCACCGGTCGGCGCTCGATGCCGCGGTGCTGCGCGAAAACGTGACCTCTCCCGGCGGCACCACCGCCGCCGCGCTTGCGGTCTTGATGGGCCAAGGTGGCCTGGCTCAGCTGATGGAAAAAGCGGTCGCGGCAGCGACGGCACGCTCGCGCGAGCTTGCCGGCTAACCCCTCCTGCCTTCACTTGTCGTTTAAGCCGTGATCCGGCCGGTCTTCGCCGAGCCTTGGAACCGACAAACGGCAGCCCTAGATTGAGGCTACCGGTCCTGCGTGGTGTGGGAGCCGGAATAGACCAGCCCCGATCCGATCAGGAATTGGATTTCCCGAGAATTCCCGCGCCACTTAAAGTACGAGGAGCTTATTCATGGCCCGCCGCCCCGCTCGCAAATCGGCCCCCAAAAGCGCCCAGGGCGCATCCGCAGCGAAGGCCGCCTCGCCAATCCCGCCGCATGCAAGCAACCGCGACAGAATCATCGCGGCGTTCCTTAGCCTCCTCGCCGAGAAACGGTTTGAGCAAATCGGCCTTGCCGAGATCGCCGAGGCGGCGGGCGTGTCGCTCGCACAATTCCGCGGCGAGTTCGCCTCGCCGCTTGCGATCCTCGCCGCGCATATCAAGGACACCGACCGCGCCGTGCTTGCGGCGGATTTTAGCGACATGGCGGACGAGCCGCCGCGCGAGCGCCTGTTCGACGTCTCGATGCGGCGCCTCGAAATCCTTCAGCCGCATCGTGAAGCGATCCGTTCGCTGTTGCGTTCGGTGTCGCGCAATCCGCCGCTCGCCATGGCCTTCAACGGCCTCGCCGTGCGGTCCCAGCAATGGATGCTCACTGCCGCAGGCGTCGGCGCCGCCGGTCCGCGCGGCATGGTCCGCGCCCAGGGGCTCGCTCTCCTGTTCGGTTCAGTGCTGCGGACTTGGGTGAACGACGACGATCCGGGCTTGGCGCGCACCATGGCGGCGCTCGACCGGGCGCTCAGCCGCGGCCAGCGCTTTGCCGGGCTGTTCGAGGATTTGTTGCGCGTGCCGGAACGGCTATGCCGGCTGCGGCCCCGCCGGCGCCGGCGCGCGGACGACGATTCCGAGGAAGTCGCGGCTGCGTAATCGCCGCCCCCGGTCTCCAACTCCCAAGTACAGACTCCCGCCTTTTGCTGCGGAGACGCCGGGAATTGCGATGACGCCGTGTCGGCAGGACCCGCGATGCCGACATCCACATCTTTTTTCTTGAGGATTTTCGGCTCTTTCACCAAGTTGATCTTAAGTCTTTGGCCAATATCAAGTACGGATATTGTTGTTTGTCTGGTTCCACTTTGAGATTTACCGGGAATTACCTAAGCATTGATTTCGTATTCAAAGATTAGAACAGCTATAAACAGGTTTTTCTCTTTGCAAACCTATTCTGCGTAAGCTACTGACCAGTCCAGATCGAAACCAAAGCGCTGGCGGACTCTCCGTAAAATGATTGTTTGCTCCTGTAACGTGCTGACCGACCATGACGTGCGCTCCACGTTGTCGGACAGTTCAGATGCCCCGCGCACGACGGGCCAAGTGTATCAGTGCCTCGGTTGCAGCGTGCAATGCGGCCGTTGCGCCCGCACCATCCGCCGCATCATGAACGAAGCGCTGGGCGCCACCGAAACGGCGTGCTGCCGGCAAGCGCGTTCCGAGTCCTAATCTTACACCGTACTTATACCGTCCTGACGACTTACTTGAGGCGGCTTACCGCCGTCTCGCGCGGTCGTCTTTGCGCATTCATCCCAGGGGCTATAATCATCGCGCCGGCCGAACTCGGTTCGGCAATCATCGTCAACCGCGGGAGCACGAATTATGAAGGGCGAGCCTGGCGTCGTCGATTACCTCAACAAGGCGCTCCGGCACGAGTTGACGGCGATCAATCAATACTGGCTGCATTACCGGCTGCTGGCCAATTGGGGTTACAAGACTCTCGCCAAGCAGTGGCGCAAAGAGTCCATCGAAGAGATGGAGCATGCCGACAAGCTGGTCGACCGCATCATCTTCCTCGACGGCTTTCCCAACATGCAGGTGCTCGATCCGCTCCATATCGGCCAGACCGTGAAGGAAGTGCTCGACTGCGATCTCGCCGCCGAAATGTCGGCGCGCGCGCTTTACGAGGAAGCCGCCACGCATTGCCACGGCGTGCGCGACTACGTTTCGCGCGATCTGTTCGAGAAGCTGATGCATGACGAAGAAGAGCACATCGACTTCCTCGAAACCCAGCTCGACCTCGTCGCCAAGCTCGGCCTCGAGCTCTATGCCCAGCATCACATCGGCGAACTCGAAGAAGACAAAGACTGACCGGCGGACGGCCGTCGCACCCGGTCCTGTCACACTCGTTGCCAAATCCTAAACAGCACGCGCCTTGGGTGTGGCGCGCACGGCACGTCGCGCGCCATCCCGACGGCGCGCAACGTTAATGCCCGTGGTTAAAAGTTAAGGTTAAGACCGGCTTAAACATTTCCTGCCTTACTTCGCCCAGTCTCAACGACGGTGCGCTGCCCCATGCGCGCCTCGTCGAAGAAAGGACGAAGCCATGTTTAGCGTCAAATTTCTCATCGGCGCCGCCGCGGCGGCGATGCTCAGCTCCACGGCCTTCGCGGCGGATATGCCGATGCCGCAACCGGTCTATCAGCCCGTCGCCGAACCTTGCTGTGCAGGCGGCTGGTATTTGCGCGGCGATGTGGGCATCGGCATCATCAGCGAAGCCGACGTCGCCTTCGAGCAAAATCACCTCAATTCGAGCAATTTCGCGATTCAACACGCGGCGATCGGCGACACCCCCTTCTTCATGGTCGGCGTCGGCTACGAACTGAACAATTGGCTGCGCTTTGATGTCACCGCCGAATATCGCTCCAAGGCGCCAGTCAATTTTTTCGGTCTCTATAACCAAGCCGGCGGGACGTTTGGCGATCAATATCAGGGGTTTCTGCAATCCGCAGTCTTCCTCGCCAATGCTTACGTCGATCTCGGCACCTGGAACTGCCTGACGCCGTTTGTCGGCGTCGGCGTCGGCGGAGCGTGGAACAAATTTGCCGATTTAAGCGACACCTCAATCGCGACATTCTCCGGCGGCGCCGGTGCCGGCGTCGGCGAGAACAGCTCGAATTTCAACTTCGCCTGGGCGCTGCATGCCGGTCTCTCTTATGCCGTGACGCAGAACTTCAGCGTCGAGCTTGCCTACCGCTATCTCAATTACGGCTCGGTCACCGACAGCATCAATTGCATCGGCGGCTGCAATCCGGACTCCTACAAGTTGCATAATCTGAGCTCGAACGATGTCATGCTCGGCATGCGTTGGCGGTTCCCGGTCGAGACGGCAATCGTGGCGCCAGCGCCGGTGATGTACCAGCCGCCGCCGCCCGCGCCGATGCCGCCGCCGCAATATCCGCTCAGCACCCGCGGCTGATCGATCTTCAGGAAATCGCGAAAAAACACGAACGGCGCGGGCGACCGCGCCGTTTTTGTTTTTTGGCGTCCCCGGCGAATCACTTCGAGGTCCGCTCCGGCGACGACAACGACCTTGGTCCGGCATCCGCGATCTGCTGCACCAGCATTCTTTCCACCCCCCCGTGCCGCACTAACACTCCGTTAAGTTCGAGCTAACGCTCCATTAAGGTTAATGCCTGATGATCGCGCCCGTGACGATGAAAGGGCGCGGCTGATGCGTTGGGTCATCTGTGCTGTATTTGTGCTGGCGCTCGCGCCAAGCGCATTCGCAGACGATCTCGACATTCTGCGCGGCTCGCAAACCGTCGGGCCGGCGACGTTTACGCGTTGGAGCGGATTCTACGCCGGCGGCCACTTCACCTATTCGAGCGCCAATGCCGATTTCTCGAAGGCGACTTAACCGCTGGTCTCCGCCAGCCTCACTCAGACGGCGCTCCTGAACGTTGCCCGCCCCGACGAGTGGCCGGTGCTCGGCAGCAACAACAACTCAACCGCGACGGGTTGGGGCGGATTCGCCGGCTACAATACGCAATGGCAGGACCTGATCTTGGGAATCGAGGGCGACTATACGCACTCCCCCGTTACGATCGTGGCCAGCACCGCTCCGCTCAGTCGCGTCACGTCGGCCGGAGGAAACGCTTACTCCGTCAACCTCACCGCCACAGGGCAGTTCGGAGTCACCGACTTCGGTTCCCTGCGGGCGCGCGCAGGCTACGTCTTTGGAAATTTTCTGCCCTATGGTTTTGCCGGTTTTGCGCTCGGGCGAGGCAGTTACAGCATCACCTCGGACGTGTCCGGCCAGCAGAATTCGGCCGGCGGCGTGCCGTGCACCGAAAATGGCACGACCTGCATTGATTACGACTATCCCAACTCTGTCGGCAAAGCTTCGACGCTGCTCTACGGCTTTTCCGTGGGCGGCGGCTTCGACATGGCGCTCACGCAAAACATCTTTTTGCGCGCCGAATACGAATTCGTGCAATTCGCGCCGGTGGCAAATATCACGGCCAAGATTTCCAGCGCGCGCGTGGGCGCCGGCTTCAAGTTTTAGCGAGCAGATTTAAGCGAAGCCGCACGTTCTGTGACGGCGCCCCCGCTATTTTTGCGCGTCCCGCTTGACGGCGCGGCCGCAAATCCTTAATTCCGGCGGCGGGACACCCCTCCCCAACGAGGGGCGACTATCTGGAAGGATAGCTCATGACGCTAAAGACGCCCTCCGTGCGGCCGGCTGTGCCGCATTTTTCGTCCGGCCCCTGCGCCAAGCGCCCCGGCTGGACCTCCCAAAATCTCAAAGACGCGCTGCTCGGCCGCTCGCATCGCTCGAAGCCGGGCAAAGCCAAGCTCAAGCGCGCCATCGATCTCACCCGCCAGGTCTTGCAGGTGCCTGCCGACTATCGCATCGGCATCGTGCCGGCGTCCGATACCGGGGCGATCGAGATGTCGCTGTGGTCGCTCTTGGGCCCGCGCCCGGTGACGATGCTGAGCTGGGAATCCTTTGGCGAAGGCTGGGTCAGCGACGTCGTCAAAGAGCTCAAGCTCAAGAATGTCACCGTGCTGAAGGCGGGCTACGGCGAATTGCCCGATCTCAGCAAGGCCGATCCAGCAAGCGACATTGTCTTCACCTGGAACGGCACCACGTCCGGCGTGCGGGTTCCCAACGGCGATTGGATCGCCGCCGGTCGCCAAGGCCTTACGATCTGCGATGCCACCTCGGCCGCCTTCGCGCAGCCGCTCGATTGGCCAAAGCTCGATGTCGTCACCTTCTCCTGGCAGAAGGCGCTCGGCGGCGAAGCCGCGCACGGCATGCTCATTCTATCGCCGCGCGCCGTCGCGCGTCTCGAAAGCCACGAGCCGGCCTGGCCGATGCCGAAGATCTTCCGCATGACCAAAGGCGGCAAGCTCAACGAAGGCATCTTTGTCGGCGAAACCATCAACACGCCGTCGATGCTGTGCGTCGAGGATTATCTCGACGCGCTCGACTGGGCGAAAGCGGCCGGCGGTCTCAAAGCGCTACAAGCGCGCGCCGATGCCAATGCCAAGACCATCTCGGATTGGGTTGAGCGCACCGACTGGATCGACTTCCTGGCGGCCGACCCGAAGCTGCGCTCCAACACCTCGGTCTGCCTGAAAGTCGTCGATCCGCATGTCGGCCGTCTGCCGGCCGATGCCCAGGCCGCCTTCGTGAAGAACATCGCGGCCGCGCTCGACAAGGAAGGCGTCGCCTACGACATCGATGCCTATCGCGACGCGCCGCCGGGACTGCGCATCTGGTGCGGTTCGACCGTCGAACGCGCCGACGTCGAGGCGCTGACGCTGTGGCTCGACTGGGCTTACGCCAAGGCCAAGGACGCGCTCGCCAAGGCTGCGTAGTTGCATGCGCCCTCCCCCGAGGGGGAGGGTTGGCTTCCCCATTTCAATATTTCCGGACTCTGAAAACATGACGCCCAAAGTCCTCATCTCAGATGCGCTTTCGCCCGCCGCCGTCGCGATTTTCAAGGATCGCGGCCTCGACGTCGATTTCCAACCCAATCTCGGCAAAGACAAAGACAAGCTCGCCGAAGCGATCAACGGCTTCGACGGGCTCGCGATCCGCTCCGCGACCAAGGTCACGCCGAAAATCCTGGAGAAAGCGAAGAGCCTGAAAGTGATCGGCCGCGCCGGCATCGGCGTCGACAATGTCGACATTCCGGCGGCCACCGCGCGCGGCATCATCGTCATGAACACGCCGTTCGGCAATTCGATCACCACCGCCGAACACGCGATCACGCTGATGCTGTCGCTGGCGCGGCAAATCCCCGAGGCCGACGCTTCGACGCGCGCCGGCAAATGGGAGAAGAACAAATTTCTCGGCGTGGAAATCTTCGGCAAGACGCTCGGCATCATCGGCTGCGGCAATATCGGCTCGATCGTCGCCGACCGCGCCATCGGGCTGAAGATGAAGGTGATCGCCTACGATCCGTTTCTCTCTGCCGAACGCGCGCTCGATCTCGGCGTCGAGAAAGTCGAGCTCGACGAATTGTGGCGGCGCGCCGATTTCATCACCCTGCATACGCCGCTCACCGACAAGACCCGCAACATCGTCAATGCGCAGACGCTCGGCCATACCAAAAAAGGCGTGCGGCTGATCAATTGCGCCCGCGGCGAACTGATCGAAGAGCAAGCCTTGATCGAGGCGCTCAAATCGGGCCACGTCTCAGGTGTTGCGCTCGACGTGTTCCGCGAGGAGCCGCCGCCGCCGAGCCCGCTGTTCGAACTACCCAACGTGGTGTGCACGCCGCATCTCGGCGCTTCGACGACCGAAGCGCAGGAGAACGTCGCGCTTCAGGTCGCCGAGCAGATGTCGGATTATCTGCTGCGCGGCGCCATCACCAACGCCGTCAACTTCCCGTCGATCAGCGCCGAGGAGGCGCCGAAGCTGAAACCGTTCGTGGCGCTTGCCGAAAAGCTCGGCTCGTTCGCCGGACAGCTCACCGAGACCGGAATCAAACAGGTCCAGATCGCGTTTGAGGGCGCCGTCTCCCAGATGAACACCAAGGCGCTGACGTCGGCCGCGATTGCCGGCCTGCTTCGCCCGATGCTCCAAGACGTCAATGTCGTGTCGGCGCCGGTCGTCGCCAAGGAGCGCGGCATCGCCGTCGAGGAGACGCGGCGCGAAGCGCAGAGCGATTACGAAAGCCTGATCACCGTGACGCTCGTTACCGACCGGCAAACGCGTTCGGTCTCCGGTACCGTCTATGCCGACGGGCGCCCGCGCATCATCGACATCAAAGGCATCCGCATGGATGCCGAGTTCGGTCCGTCGATGCTCTACGTCACCAATCAGGACAAGCCGGGTTTTGTCGGCAGCTTCGCAACCGTGCTCGGCGGCGCCGGCATCAATATCGCGACCTTCCATCTCGGCCGCGAATCCGCCGGCGGCAACGCCATCGCGCTCGTCGAGGTGGACGGCACGGTGCCGCCCGAAGTGCTGGCGCAAGTGCAGAAGATTCCGAACGTGCAGCAGGTGAAGCCGCTGCGTTTCTGATTGTTTCCGTAGCGGGCCTCGAACGGGCTGGGCCGCCCGCGGGTACCGCTGCGGCCCTCCGCCCGACCGCTAAGTCCCATGTTATCCACAGCCAAGACAGGCGAGGAAAGACCGGTCCGTGATCGCTTATCGCCGCTGCCAGGGCTCTTGATCATTGGCGCGCCGGACCGCACTAGGCCCCTGGAAAGCCCCCGGCCGAGGGTTTCTCAGCCGATACGGCCGACGCCGAATTAGGCGTCAAAACCAATAACTTGGATGGCCGGCTGCGGGCGCCCCCGGAGGCACTTTTTCTTGCTTCCGGCGGCGGCATCCATTATCCGAAACAGTCGGCTACGGCCGACATCCTATAATCCTTAACGCTTATCGGCCCTTTGGGGACACTTCCTCATGGCAAATGTTGTTGTGGTCGGCTCCCAGTGGGGAGACGAAGGCAAAGGCAAGATCGTCGATTGGCTGTCCGAGCAGGCCGATATCGTCGTCCGCTTCCAGGGCGGCCATAATGCCGGCCATACGCTCGTCATCGGCGGCATCACCTACAAATTGTCGCTCCTGCCCTCGGGCGTGGTGCGGCCCGGCAAGCTGTCGGTGATCGGCAACGGCGTCGTTCTCGATCCCCATGCCTTGCTGGACGAGATCGGCAATCTCAAGAAACAAGGCGTCACCGTCACGCCCGACAATCTGCGCATCGCAGAAAATACCGCGCTGATTCTGCCGCTGCATCGCGAGCTCGACGGCATTCGCGAATCCGCGAATGTGGCGTTGCGCATCGGCACCACGCGCCGCGGCATCGGCCCGGCTTATGAGGATAAAGTCGGCCGCCGCGCCATTCGCCTGATGGATCTCGCCGACGGTGCGACCCTTGATCGCAAGATCGATCGCCTTTTGACGCATCATAACGCGCTGCGCAGAGGGCTTGGGCTCGAGCCGGTCGACCCCACGGCCCTGCACAAGGATCTGATGAGCGTGGCGCCGCTCGTATTGCCCTTTATGGACTCGGTATGGCAGTTGCTCGACCAGAAGCGGCGCGAGGGCAAGCGCATCTTATTTGAAGGCGCGCAAGGCGCACTGCTCGATGTCGACCATGGCACCTATCCATTTGTCACGTCCTCGAATACGGTAGCGGCGCAGGCGGCGACAGGATCGGGGCTCGGACCAGGCGCGATCGGATATGTGCTCGGCATTTGCAAGGCCTATACGACGCGTGTTGGCGAGGGCCCATTCCCCACGGAACAGAAGAACGAGATCGGCCGAATGCTGGGTGAACGCGGCAAGGAGTTCGGCGTCGTGACCGGTCGGCCGCGGCGCTGCGGATGGTTCGACGCCGTTTTGGTGCGCCAGACCGTGCGCACCAGCGGCATCAACGGCCTGGCCCTGACCAAACTCGACATCCTCGACGGCTTCGATGAAATCAAAGTCTGCACCGGCTATAGACTCGACGGCCGCGAGATCGACTATCTTCCCGCGAGCGAGCACGCCCAGGCCAAGGTCGAGCCGATCTATGAGACCATCGCCGGCTGGGGGAAAAGACTGCGCATGCCCGTTCGTGGGCCGATCTGCCGGCGCAGGCGATCAAATATGTGCGCCGGGTCGAAGAACTGGTCGGCTGTTCCGCGGCCGTCCTGTCGACGAGCCCGGAACGCGAGGACACGATCCTCATGCAGAATCCGTTCGAAGCCTGAGATGGAACTCCCGTGAGCCGAAAACCGGTAATCAGCGTAAACTCGTAACATGGCAGACTATCACCCGCTCATCGCCCGCGCTGTCGAAGGCCTTGGCGCCGGTTCCGGCGAAGCTCGCCGGGCGCTCTACGAGCGGGCGCGCGCGGCTTTGGTGTCGCAGCTGCGGGGCATCGATCCGCCGCTGTCGGAGGCGGACATCACGCGGGAGCGGCTGGCGCTCGAAGACGCCATCCGCAGGGTCGAAGCCGAGGCCGTGCGCAGATCGCGCGCCGAGCCGCGTCCGGCGCCGTTGCGGCCAAATCCGCCCGCGCCACGACCGCAGGCGCCGCCCCCTTCTCCGCCGCCGCCACCGCAAGCTCAGCCTGCGCCGCCGCCGCGCCGCGACCGCGTCAGTCCACCCTTCGGTGACGCCCAGCCGGCGCCGCGTCCGGAGATGCAGCGGCCCGAGCCGCCGACGATGCGGGCGCCCGGCGATTTCGTGCCGGACGAGGCGGCGACCCAGCCCCCTCAATCGAGCGCGCGCAGCCGCCTGTTGAACGCGCGCACCTCGCCGGTGCCGCGCGATGGGCTTCGGGGTTTCCGCAACGTCGTCGACGAAGTCGACGATCTCGGTTCGGCTTCCGCCAAGGCAGCCAAGTCGGCGCGCGATACGCGCGACTCCTATGCCAGCCCGCCGCCGCAGCATTATGATGACGACGACGCACTGCCGCCGGTGCGCGGCCGGGTCGAGCCGCATTTTGCCGACGACGACTCCGACATCCTCGACGATGCACCGCAGATGCGCCCGCTCGAACCGTCCTACGAGATGGACGAAGACACGGCGTTCCCGCCGCCCGGCGCACGGAGAATTGCGGAAGATCATTACGAAGAGCCGCGCCCGCCGCGGTCCTATCGCGGCCTCATCCGGCTTGCGATCGTCGCGATCATTCTCGGCGGCCTCGCCGCCACGATCTCGTGGCAGTGGTCCAACATCACCTTGGCCTATCAGTTCTTCTCCCATCTGCGGTCGCGGCAAACGCAGACGGCGCAGACGCCGACGGCGGAGCCGAAATTCCCCGGACGGGTGCCGCAGGACCAGGGCGCCGGGCAACCCGGTGCGGGAGCGCCGACCAATCAAGCCGGCCCCGCAGTCGCGCAACGCGTCGTGCTCTACCAGGAAGATCCGAACAATCCTCAGGGTAAGCAATTTGTCGGTTCCGCGGTCTGGCGCACCGATACCGTGTCGCCTGGCACCGGGCTCGCGCCTGAACTCGAAGTGCGCGCGGACATCGAAATCCCGGAGCAGCACATGACCGTGACCTGGACACTGCGCCGCAATACCGACCAGGCCCTTCCGGCAAGTCACACGATCGAAATCATGTTCAACCTGCCGCCCGACTTTCCGGGCGGCGGCGTCGCCAATGTGCCCGGCGTTCTGATGAAGGAATCCGAGCAGGCGCGCGGCGTTCCGCTCGCCGGGCTTGCCGTGAAAGTCACGAACGGATTCTTCCTGATCGGCCTTTCCGCGGTCGATGCCGACTTGCAGCGCAATATTCAGCTGCTCAAACAGCGGCCGTGGTTCGACATTCCGATCGTCTATAACAATGGCGGCCGCGCCATTCTGGCGCTGGAAAAGGGCCCACCCGGCGATCGCGCTTTCGCTGATGCCTTTGCGGCCTGGGGCAACTAAACTCGGATCGTTGAGCCGCTCGGCCTTGCCGCGGCTGCTGGAGCATGATCCCGAAAAGTGGAGACCGGTTTTCGGATAAGATCATGCTCAAATGTGGAGTCTCAGATTGGAGTTTCGAGTGAGGTCACGCGCGAAGATGAATAAGCCGGGCCCGGCCGCTAGACCCCACATCGCCTCGGCGCTGCGCACGCTGGCGACCGAATCCGACGGCATGGCCGCGCTGGTGGCGGCGATGTCGGACGGACTCGGCGCTCCCTTCGCCTCAGCGGTCGAGACTATTCGCGAGGCGCGCGGCCGCGTGATCGTCACCGGCATGGGCAAGTCCGGTCACGTCGCGCGCAAGATCGCGGCCACGCTGGCCTCGACCGGCACGCCGGCTTTCTTCGTTCACGCCGCCGACGCCAGCCACGGCGATCTCGGCATGATCACGTCGGACGACGTGATGCTGGCACTGTCCTGGTCGGGCGAAACCGAAGAGCTGAAAGACCTGATCACTTATTCCCGCCGCTTCCGCATCGCGCTCATCGCCATCACGGTGAACGCCGAAAGCACGCTCGGCGAGGCCGCGGATATCGTCTTGACGCTGCCGGCGGCAAGCGAGGCCTGCCCGCACAATCTCGCGCCCACGACGTCATCCTTGATGCAGCTCGCGCTCGGCGACGCCTTGGCGATGGCGTTGCTCGAGACGAGAGGCTTTACCGCGCTCGACTTCGGCGTGTTTCATCCCGGCGGCAAGCTCGGCGCCGCCCTGAAATTCGTTCGCGACGTCATGCATCCCGGCGACGCCGTGCCGTTGATCAAACGCGGCGCGCCGATGTCGGAAGCGATCGTCGAAATGTCGGCGAAAGGCTTCGGCTGCGTGGCGGTCACCGACAAGGACGGCAAGCTTGCCGGCGTGATCACCGACGGCGATTTACGCCGCCATATGCGCGCCGACTTGTTGCAAGCTTCGGTCGACGCGGTCATGACGGCGTCGCCGAAAACCATCCGCCCCGATCAATTGGCGAGCGAGGCGCTGCAAATCCTCAATTCGTCGAAGATCACGGCGCTTATGGTCGTGGACTCGGACCGGCCGGTCGGCATCGTCCACTTTCACGATTTGCTGCGTGCCGGCTTGGCGTGATGCCGCGAGCGAGCGCTCCGAGTTCGATCCGAAGCGATCGTGCTCTAGTAGAGCCCGCCCTTCACGACGCTGGTATCCTCGGCAGACGGATTATCAGAAGGCTCGGCTTGCGCCGGCGCTTCGCTCTCGGCGTTACCAGGCTGGACGCGCGCCGGCGCGGGGACCGATTGGACGCGTCCGATGTGAACCTTGCCGGGTTGGGCCTTTGCCAGCGGTGCGCTCGCCGTTGCGGTACTGGCGGCCGGCGCCGCGCCCGTCGTGCCGGCGGAGTTTGCCGCGGCCGGTTGCGCTTCACCGTGAGCGATAAACTCGTCATAGCCTGGAGCGCCGGGCCGTGGCGGCGCATCGGGCGGCAGTCCGCCAGCCCAATGCGGCACATGATCCGCCATATAGCCGGCAAATGGACTGCACGCGCCGAGCGCCGTGCCGAGCCAGAGCAACGTGCCTGCGGCAACGAGCCGTTTGACAGTCATCGCGGCCGCCAGCCTGCTGGGCCTGTTCGGCGAATGAATCGAGCGCCGTTAACCATTTTGTCCGATCCCGTAGCCGGTCATTAGCGGTGTCGTCATGCCAACTCGTCGCCTTGCGACACTCCGCTCGCGGCGTTCCGTTCTAGAATACGGGCATTCGCGTTTTCAATCGGCTAAGTCCGGCTCCAAATGGACAGTTTTCGTGGCGGGACTGTGGTCTGGACGCCTGACCCGCGATATCCGGCCCGGTTTGCTGAAAGCTCTGCGGCGCGCCACGCTCATTGCGACACTGGCCGCGCTGCCGGGATGCAGCGAAGTCGCGCTGTCGAACAGCGCGGCGCCGCCCGGCGCACAACCGCCCTATGTCTCGCTTGCCGCCAAATATGTGCAATCCGCGTTGAAGGACGTCCGGTCCTACGACGGCTTCGAGATTTCGGGCCTGCGCTGGGTCAGCACGGTCAAGGGCTGGAGCTGGCTCGCCTGCGTGCGCTTCGACGACCACGGGCACCCGCGCATCTATGCGATTTTCATTCAAGACGATGCCGTGAGCGACGGACGCTATGCGGTCGAAACCGACGCCTGCGAAGCTCAAACCTACACGCAATTCGATCTGATATCGGGTGAACTCGGGCGGCCGACCGCTCCGGTGCAGCCGCCGCTCTATTAGAGCATGATGCCGAAAAGTGGGGACGGGTTTCCCGCCTTCGCGAAGCCCGCTCCGGCGGGCGAAGGAAGGTCGGACAAGATCATGCTCAAATGAAACATCCAGCCGCTATATCAAGTGTCATGCCCGCTTCTTATCTTGCCGCCGCAATTGATTCGATGATCTTGGCATTCGCGCGAGGCACGCCATGAATCAGGCCGTGAATCAAGATATGCGCCGCGACGCGGGCCACGACACAGATCACGACATGAGCCGCGAGCCCCAAGGCGCGGCGCGGCGCGTGCTGGTCACCGGCGCGACCGGCTTTCTTGGCCGCCCCGTGGTCGCGGCGTTTGCCGGTGACGGCCAAATTGTGCGCGCCGCTGTCCGGCGCGCGCCGGTTCCGCCGTTCGGCGACGGCGTCGAGGCGATCCAACATCCGGATCTTGCGGGGTCCTTCGATTGGCGCCCGCTGCTCGATGGCGTGGATACGGTGATCCATCTTGCCGGCATCGAGCGTAGCCGTGGAATTCGGCCAGCGCTCTACGATCTGATCAATCATCAGGCGACGGCCCGGCTCGCGAACGCCGCGGCGCAGGCCGGTATTCGTCATTTTATTTACGTGTCTTCGCTCTCGGCACAGAACGGTCCCGCCGCCGATCATGCGCTGACCGAACGCGATGCCGCAGCGCCCATCGATGCGCAGGGCCGCTCGAAGCTCGCTGCCGAGAACGCCGTGCGCGCGTCGGGCGTGCCGTTCACGATCCTGCGGCCGGTCCCCGTTTACGGCCCCGGCATGACCGGCGGTCTGGCATTCTTGTTGCGCGCAGCGGTGTCGCCGGTTCCGCTGCCGGTCCGCGATTTCACCAACCGGCGGTCTTATCTCGGTATCGACAATTTTCTGTCGGCGCTGCGCTTCGTCGTCGCGGCGCCCGCGGCAAGCGGAGAAGTTTATTTGGTCGCCGATCCGGGAATCCCTCCGAACATGGCCGACCTGATCACGGCGATACGGCACGCCGAGGGCCGCCGTGCGCTGCTGTTGCCGTCGCAGGTTCAGTATGCCGAGATGCCGCTGCGCATGATGCGGCTTGGCAATTTGTGGGATCGTTATTGCGGCAACTTGCGCGTCAATCCGGGAAAGCTGATCGCGGCCGGCTGGCACCCGCTGTACGACACGCGAACCGGCCTTGCCAGGCTGACGCAGGATTCCGGCGCCGCCTTGCGCCGTGTCACGCCGCCTGCCGCACCGTCAGCGCCTGATCGACCGCAGATACGACCTGATTGACGGTCAATTCGTCGAGACACTGGCTGCGGCTGTCGAGGCGGCGATCGCATCCTTCCTGCTGGCACGGCACGCACAGCAGTGGATTCTGCACGAGCCACACATTGTCGCGCCGCTGGATCGTGCCGGACGGCGCCCAAGGGCGATCGAGGCCACCGCGCGGCCACGGTCCCCAAATGCGCGGATCGGTCGGCCCATAAAGCGCCACCGTCGGCGCTCCGGTGGCCGCCGCGAGATGCGTGATCGCGGTATCGGGACCGATATAGGCCCGCGCCGCACCGATCAAAGCTGAAAGTTCCGGCCATTCGAGCTTGCCGTCGAGACGCACGACGTCGCTGTCCTGCCAGACCTCGTCGAGGTAGACCCGATCCGAAGCGGCGCCGGTGACGACCGTGCCGAGGCCGCGTTCGCGCAATGCGGCTGCAAGATTGCGCCACCCGTCGGCGGTCCAGCGCTTGTAGGTGAACATCGGCGCCGCATGCACGACGGCATAGGACTGCGATGGCGCGAGCGCGGGGCGCGCCGCGCCGGATGGACAGACGACTTCGGTGTGAGCGGGAATGCCAAGCAGTTCGGTCAGCCGCAGAATGTCGAGAACGCGGTGCTGTTCGCGATCGGTCGCGCAGGAGCGGCTGAGCAGAAAACGCTTGGCCGCGCTGGCGAGCCCGTCGGCTTCGAGCAAGCCCGCGCTTTGCCGTCCGGCAATCCATGCCAAAGTCGCCGGCCGGTCGCCGGTCTGCGTCGACAGCGCAAGGTCGTAGCGCCTGCCGATCCGCTGCAGCAGCGAGAGGGTTTCGGCGAGATTGAGGCGGGGCGGAATCGCAAGGACATCCGCGAGATCGGGATTGCCCGCCAATACGCCTTGCGTGCCCGCGAACACCAAGGCGTCGATGCGCGCTGTGGGAAAGGCGCGCTTCACGCTGCGAATGAGCGGCGTCGTCAAGAGCACATCGCCGAGGCGGCGCAAAGCGACGACAAGAATCCGCGGTGTGCTGGGCAGCCGAACGGGCGTCATCGTCGCGCCATCGCAGGGCTTTGCGGAGCCAGCGTGTCATGTTCGGCGCCGAGCGCCGACATGCCGCGCATCGCACACACGCGATTTCCGCTCATGACCTCATCGAGCCGCTGCTGATTAGCCGGCAATTGCGAGCGATCATTGTGAGGATGCCACAGATGCAGCACCCCGGTCGCGAACCGGCCGTCCTTGCGCCGCACGCCGGCGTGCAGGAGGCGCACCACGAGATCGGAATCCTCGAGACCCCAGCCGGCATAGCTGCAGTCGAAACCGTCGATACGGTCGAGGTCGCTGCGCGCCACAGCCAGATTGCAGGTTTGCGCGCCTTCCCAGTTGTCGCGGTTGAGCTTGCGCAGCGGCCCGAGCGGCAGGCGCAGCGTCGGCACGAGCCGATTGATGCCGCCGCGCAGCCGCTTTCGCAGCAATGCGGTGAAATTCCATTGCTCCGCCGCCGCGCCTGCGGCGAGCACGGCCTCGGTCAATTCGCGGGATAACAGGATGCGATTGCCGGTGACAAACCAGCCTGGCTCGGCAAGCCGGCGATGCGCGGCGATGAAATCGGCGCGCGCCAGGCAATCGCCGTCGAGAAAGATGCACAGCGCGCCGTCGCTCGCGATGATTCCGCGATTGCGGATCTCGCCGCCGCGGAAGCCGCGATGCTCGTGGCGAACGTGCTTGAGCGGCATCGGCAGGCGCGCACGCCAGCTCGCGATGAGCTCAGCCGTTTCCGGCCGCGAGCCGTCGTCGGCGATGACGATCTCGAAATTCCGGTCCGATTGACACGACAGCGCGCGCAAGGCCGCGTCCAGCGCGTCCTCGCGGTTATAGGTCGTGACGATGACGGAGACGAGCTCAGTGCGGCTCACGATGAGCGCTCCGCTTCCGCGAGCGGCCGCAAAACCAGAGTCCGCATCGGCTCAATCCTCGACAACGCGTTCGCCCACTGCGCGCACTGAACGAACGTTTCTTCATTTGCCTCCAGTCTCCGCCCGCGTGCAACACTGGACACTGCGACCCAAGCAAGGTAGCCCAAGCGATAGTCATCAGAACAAGTGAATTTGGGTTCATATTATAAGATATGAATAACGATTCATATCATAGCTCGCGTGCGGGGAGCGCTGAGAAATCAGGCGACAGCGCGCCTATTCTTATCGTGCCCTATCTTTGGATCGGCGACTTCGTCCGCTGCCATTCGGTCGTAAAGCTGTTGCGGCAGCGCTTTCCCGACCGGCCCGTCGACATGCTGGCGTCGACGCTCTGCGCGCCGTTGACCGATTACATGCCGGGCGTGCGCAAGGCCGTGATTGTCGACCTGCCGCGCCGCCGCCTCGCCCTCGGGCAGCAGAAGGCTCTGGCGGAGCGCCTCAAGAACGAAGGCTATGGCAGCGCGCTGATCATGCCGCGCACGTGGAAGGCGGCGCTGGCCCCCTATTTCGCCGGCATCCCCGTACGCACCGGCTTTGTCGGCGAGGCACGGTTTTTCCTGCTCAACGACATGCGCTACGGCGAGAAACAGCTGCCGCGCATGGTCGATCGCTGCGGCGCACTGGCGCTCGCGCCGGATGCAACAATACCGGCAGACTGGCCTTTGCCGGAACTCAAGGTCGCAAGCGAGGAAACGGCGGCTTGGCGCGGCAAGCGCGGCCTCGACCGGGACGACCGTCCGGTCGTAGCGCTGGCGCCGGGCGCCGTGGGTCCCGCCAAGCGCTGGCCCAAGGACTATTACGCGGCCGTGGCGCGAAAGCTCCTGGCCGACGGCTTCGCGGTCTGGGTCCTCGGCGGTCCAGGCGAGAAGACCTTGGCGGCGGATATCGTCGGCGATACGCAGGCCCGCGACCTCACCGGCAACAATCTGCGTGATGCCATCCTCGCGCTCGCCCATGCGGGTGCCGCGGTGTCGAACGATTCCGGCCTGTTGCATGTCGCAGCCGCGCTCGGCACGCCAGCGATCGGGATTTTCGGTCCGACCAGCCCCTGGCATTGGGCGCCGCTCAATCCGCTTGCCGGAACGATAGAAACGGCGACCAAGCTCGATTGCCGGCCCTGCCACAAGCCGGTCTGCCGCCTCGTCCACCATCGCTGCATGCGCGATATCGCCCCGGAAGAGATCATCGCGGCCGTCCAAAGGACCCTGGCGGCAGTCCGGCCGGGGCCGGCAAACGCGGGACAACCGGCCTAGACCCTGATCCAATTCAATTGAATTGGATCAGGGCCCAGATCTTTCGTTTGAGTATGATCTTTTCCGAAAACCGGTTTCCACTTTTCGGGCTCATGCTCTAACGACCTGTTCAACGAATTGGTGTAGTGCCAAGGGGCTTTTGGAGAGCGGTTCCATGAGAACGGTCGCATGACGGTCCTGGTCACCGGCGGCGCAGGCTATATCGGCAGCCAGATGGTGAACGAATTGCGCGATGCCGGCGAGCGCGTCGTCGTGCTCGACAATCTTTCGACCGGACACCGCTGGGCCATTCCCGACGGCGTGCCGCTCGTCGTCGGCGAGACCGGCGATCAGCCGCTCGTCAGCAAGCTGATCCGCGAGCACGGCGTCGGCGAAATCATTCACTTCGCCGCCTCGATCATCGTCCCGGACTCGGTGCGCGATCCGCTCGGCTATTACCGCAACAACACCGCCAATTCGCGGGCGCTGATCGAGTGCGCGGTCAAAACCGGCGTGCGCCATTTCATCTTTTCCTCGACGGCCGCGGTTTACGGCAATCCGGCGACGATTCCGGTTCCCGAAGAAGCGCCGACGCAGCCGATCTCGCCTTACGGCTGGTCGAAACTGATGACCGAAATCATGCTCGGCGACGCCAGCCGCGCTTATGGCCTCACGCATGTGATCTTGCGCTACTTCAACGTCGCCGGCGCCGATCCGCAGAACCGCACCGGCCAATCGAGCCCGGCGGCCACGCATTTGATCAAGGTCGCCGCCGAAACAGCGCTCGGGCTGCGGCCGAAGCTGCAAGTCTTCGGCACCGACTATCCGACGCCGGACGGCACCTGCATCCGCGACTACATCCATGTCAGCGATCTCGTGTGCGCGCATTCCGACGCACTGCGCCACTTGCGCTCGGGCGCACCGTCGCTGACGCTCAATTGCGGATACGGCCACGGCTTCTCGGTTCTTGAAGTCATCAAGATGATCAAACACATCTCAGGCGTCGACTTCAAAGTGGAGATGGCGCCGCGGCGCGAGGGCGATCCGGCGCAGATCGTGGCGGCGAGCGAGAAGGCGCGTGCGACGCTCGCCTGGCATCCGCGTTTCGACGATCTGTCGACCATCGTCACCCACGCGCTAGCCTGGGAACGCGAACTCATACGGCGGCGCTCCGAACCGCGACCGGCGAGCGAACGCGCGGCCCGCGCCTGAATTCGCCCGCTTCTATTTGAGAAAAAGCCAAAGCATTCCGGCAGCCACCAGAAACGACGCGGCTGAATAGAAGACAATCTCGACGGAATGCAGCCGAACATGATTCGCCATAGCAGGACCATCAGCGGTTTCACGGCGGATGAATAGCCGTTTCTCGGAAATCCGGACGAAGCGCCGTCTGCGTCCCGGGAAAGACCGCACCTGCCGCCTTACCGAAACGCTCTCGATATCCGCAGACGGCGACCCACAGACCGTGATATGCAGGGATCAGCCGGCGCAAGGCGAATGCGTCAGGGCCGGCAAATGATCGACAGACTGCGATCGACAGCCTGTGATCGACGGCCCGTGACCCGTGCTTGAAACGATCAAGTTTCGGGAACCGACTGGCGGATGCTGCTGCAGGAGAATTCGCGATGACGGATCAGACCTACAAATTCAAGGTCGGGCAAACGGTCGATCTTATCCCATCGACTTTCCGGTCGGCGGCGAGTGGCTCTTACCAGATCGTAAGTCTGCGGCCGGCGGAAGACGGAAGCACGCGGTATCGAATTAAGAGCAAGAGCGAGTCCCACGAGCGGGTCGTTTCGGAAAGCGATCTGGTGCTGCCGCCGAAGCTTTAAATCTAACCGTGATTGCGCCCGGTCGAATGCAGAGCGCTAGCTCTCGACCTCGAGGCGTGTGAAGTCGGCGAGAACGGCAGCGATCAACCTCTGCCGCCGCGGATCCTGCGCAGCGGGCGTTGCCGCGAAGCAATTGAGAAGATAACGCGCTTTATCGGCAGCGTCGTGCCAATTTGCCGCCGGCGCCGCGATCAAATGCGATTCCAATTCGTCTTGCCGAAGGCGTAATTCCTTTTCATTGGCTTCCACGTTCGTCAGAAGCCGGCGAAGTTCGGTAGCTTTCTGCGCCGCCATCCCGCGACGCCGATCGAGGTCGATAGTTTTATCGGTCACGACTGCGGGCCGCGCCGAGTTAACGGATAGCCGGCCGCCTCGTACAAACGGCGAATATCGTCGCTGCTGTATCGGCGCTCGTCGACTTCCAGGTAGGCGCCGACAAGAAGCTCGGGCGCGAGTTCCTCGATGGCAAAGCGGATGGCCTGCGATGCGTGCGCGAACCGCTTGTACCCGAGCGGTTGCCGCCTTGGAACGCGCCGGCGCGTCGGGAACAGTTCAGCGGCGGCGCCGTAGTCGAATTCGGCCGTCCGCGCTTCGCGCTGTGTCGCCTGCGCATCTTGCGCAGGGGCGCTAGGAAGGGCCTTGGTCATTCGATTATCTCCAAAAACGATCAAAATAAGATCTGCGAAACCGCCGGCAAAGGCAGGCTTCATATATGTAGCACACGATGCCGATGTCAGTTCGGCCAAAAGATATATTTTAGCGATTATGAAGACGTGGCGGTGACCAATAGTCCCCGGCGCGATAGCGCTTGTTTCAGCTGCTGAATCGCAACGTCCGCGGTCGCGGAACTGTTCGCCTTTTCGATGTGCCGAAGCAGCGATTTGAGGGCCGGATCTTTGTCTCTGATCACCCACCGGCGCGCAAAGACCTTAGCGTCGTGCAGGCTTGCAATCCGGACCACTTGGGTTGCGCCGGGAAAACCGGCAACGAAATCATCGTTCGCATATACCGACATTCGATGTCCCCGGCTTCAATTCGCTACCGTGCAGCGATTGCGGCGATGAATGCAATGCGCCGGCGGGAATGATCCCCGTTGTCCTTTGGCAGATTTTCCGTCCTATTTTTGTTCCTTCGGGGAAATACCGCCGAGCGCTCCCGGCCCGGCCGCCTTTGACAAATCCCCCGATATCTATATAGCCAAGCGCAGACAGATACCGCCTTGTGCGAAGAGCTGGCCAAAACACGGCGATTTAGAAGTCTCCGCGCTCTTCGAAACGGCAGCCGTGTTGCCTGTCGGCGGGTAATAACGACGTTATCGAATTTCGATTGAGGCTCCCGTTGCGGGCGCCGTTGATCATCCGACCTCGGCATATATGCGCCATCGGTCCGAGCGCCGTGGCCATCGAATCCTTTATCCGCTCGATTGAAGAGGAACGCCGCGTGCAGGTTCTCGTCCGAGACAATAATGTGGATCAAGCCCTCAAAGTGCTGAAGAAGAAGATGCAGCGCGAAGGCGTCTTCCGCGAGATGAAGCTCCGCGGCCATTACGAAAAGCCCTCGGAGCGGAAAGTGCGGGAAAAGGCGGAAGCGATCCGGCGCGCCCGCAAGCTGGCACGCAAAAAGTTGCAGCGCGAGGGCCTCCTGCCGATGAAGCCGCGGCCCGTTCCCGGCGCGGCAGCCGGCAGAGGCGGTCCGCCGCGCGGTCCCCGCTTCTGATCGCGGAATAAGCGAAAGCCCCCTCTGCACGGACCGGGATCGGCCCATCGCGGTGCGCGGAATGGCTGAGCTTCGCTCCGAGCGAGCGGAAATTCCTGCTGAATCAACGTCAAGCGCTGAATTTACTTGAATCTTGCCTGCCACGTGGGCAAGAACGCGCCGCCGCGGCCATTGCCCTTCGCGGCCGATGCGGGCAAACAGTTCACGCATGAAACCTGCCACGAAGCCTGACATAGCCAGTCCCGCGGACGATTATTCGACTTTGACCCTGGTGCGCCGCCTGCTGGTCGATGAGGCGCTCGAACATTGGCCGCGCTACGCTTTCGCCTTCGCGCTGATGGCGATCGCCGCCGCCGGCACGGCGCTGACCGCCTATCTCCTCGGCACCATGACCAACGAGGCCTACGTCAACCACAATTATCGCGGCATCGTCACTGTCGGCGTGATCGCCATGGTGATTTTCGCCGTCAAAGGATTTGCCACTTACGGCTCGACCGTCACGCTGTCGTGGATCGGCAACAGCATTATTGCCGACAATCAGCGCCGTTTGTTCGACAAGCTCTTGCGGGAAGACATCGGCTTCTTTGCCGATCGTCATTCGTCCGAATTCATCGCCCGGCTGACTACGGGCGCCGCCGCGGTCAGCGGCGTCATCAACCTGCTCATCACCGCCATCGGCCGCGATCTGATGTCGCTGATCGGCCTTTGCGTCGTGATGGTGATCCAGGATCCGGCGATGTCGCTGATCGGCTTCATCGGGGCACCGCCGGCCTTCTACTTCTTGCGCAAGGTCATCCGCCGCGTCCGCGGCATCGCCCGCATGCAATTTACCGGCGGCACGCGCATCATCGAGACCATGCAGGAAGCGCTGCAAGGCATGCGTATGGTCAAGGCGTTCAGCCTCGAGGACGAGATGCGGCGGCGCCTCAATGAAAGCGTGACCGCGGTCCAGCACGAGTCGAACAAGATGGCGCGCGTCGCCAATCGTGCCAGCCCGATCATGGAAATGCTCGGCGGCTTCACCGTGGCGCTGGCGTCGATCTACGGCGGCTATCGGGTGATCGAAACCGGCGCGACGCCGGGCGAATTCGTCTCCTTCATGGCGGCATTCCTGCTGGCCTATGAGCCCGCCAAGCGGCTTGCCCGCCTCAATATCGACCTCAACAACAATCTGGTCGGCGTCCGCGTCCTCTACGAGATCATTGACACTCCTGCGGGCGAACCCAACGACGACAACATGCCGGCGCTGAAGCTCACGGAATCGCGCGTCGAGTTCGACCACGTGAATTTCGCCTACCGCGCCGATGCGCCGGTGCTGCAAGACATGAGCTTTGTCGCCCAGCCGGGTCAGGTCACTGCGCTGGTCGGCCCGTCGGGCGGCGGCAAGTCGACCGTGCTCAATCTGCTGTTGCGTTTCTACGAGGTCGGCGCCGGCCGCGTTCTGATCGACGGCCAGAATATCGCCGCGGTGTCGCGCGGCTCGTTGCGCCACCAGGCCGCCTATGTCGGCCAGATCGTTCACCTGTTCCGCGGCACGATCCGCGAGAACATCGCGCTCGGCAAGCTCGGCGCCAGCGACGCCGAGATCGTTGCCGCCGCCAAAGCCGCGCATGCGCACGATTTCATCATGGGCTTCCCGTCAGGCTACGACACCCAAGTCGGCGAGCACGGCATGCAGCTCTCCGGCGGCCAGCGCCAGCGCATCTCGATCGCCCGCGCCCTGATCAAGAACGCGCCGATCATCCTGCTCGACGAGGCGACCGCGTCGCTCGAATTCGGAATCCGAGCGTCACGTGCAGGAAGCCATCGCCGAATTGTGCAAAGGCCGCACCACGCTCGTCATCGCGCACCGGCTGTCGACCATCATGCACGCGGATACGATTCTCGTTGTCGAGAACGGGCAGGTCGTCGAAAGCGGCCGGCACGACGAATTGCTGCGCAAGAACGGCCGCTATGCGAGCTTCTATCGCCTGCAGCTCCGGGAACAATCCGCGCCGGCGCAGGATAAGATCGTCGAGCCCGCGCCGGTTCCCGAAATCGCCCCGTCAGTTTGAATGCGGTACGAGCTGTTGGAATAAGTTACGACGTTCTCTATCCCTCCAACCCGAAAAAGCTACCATGAGCACCGACGCTAAAAGCTATGTCATCCCGCAGCCGCCGCAGGCGGCGATTGCCGTTGCCGGAACCAACAAATATTTCCCGGTCCGCCGCTTGTGGTGCGTCGGCCGCAATTACGTCGAGCACATCAAGGAGATGGGCAACGACGTGCGCGAGCCGCCGTTCTTCTTCGCCAAACCGGCCGACGCCGTCGTGCCGGACGGCGGCACCTCGCCCTATCCGTCGCTGACCAAGGACATGCATCACGAGGTTGAGCTCGTGGTCGCGCTCAAGAGCGGCGGCCGCAACATCCCGACCGAGAAGGCGCTTGACTGCGTCTACGGCTACGGCGTGGGCATCGACCTCACCCGCCGCGATCTGCAGATCGCCTCGCGCGATATCAAGCGGCCGTGGGAAGTCGGCAAGGCGTTCGACCACTCCGCGCCCTGCGGCGCGCTCAAGCCGGCCTCCGAAATCGGGCATCCGGCGAAGGGCCGCATCACGCTCAAGGTCAACGGCAAGATGCGCCAGGACGGCGACCTCAATCAGATGATCTGGAACGTGCCCGAAATCATCTCGAAACTGTCGGAGATGGTCGAGCTCGCGGCCGGCGACATCATCATGACAGGCACCCCGTCGGGCGTCGCTGCCACCGTCGCCGGCGACAAGATCGAGTGCGAAGTCGAGGGCGTCGGCAAGCTCGATGTCACTATCGGGCCGCCGTTGAAATAACTTTCTGGACTTTTCGTTTGAGCATGATCTTTTCGGAAAACCGGTTTCCACTTTTCCGGATCATGCTCTGAGCAAAATCCGCCGCATATCGGGCCCCGGATTGCGTGCATGCAATCCGGGGCCGCTTCATTTTGCCGTTTGCGCGAGATCAATACTGCCCGGCACCGGAACCCGCATAAAGGCATCCGCCTCCCGCGCCGGGTATCGCCGGAACCCGATGAGGCGTAGCGCGTTAGGAGGGGGTCAGAATTGATTGGAGCCAGCCATGGTCGCCCGGCGTGTCACATTGCAGATACAATCACCTATTCCTTTTGGCGACGTCACCATGGTGCCTGCCCCCATCAGCGGGCGGCCCGAAGCCGAAATGGCGCGCGCCATCGCCGCCGCGCTCTCCGACGTCGAAGCCCCGTCGGCCTCCGACGTCTATAAACGGCTGCGGCAAGCCTTTCCGCTGACGCCGCTCAGCGTGCGTGTCGGCGCGCTCGCCGCCCTGATGGAGAAACTCCGCAGGCCGGCCCAATAACCTTATCAAAGCCCGAGATAGGCGGCGCGCACGCGGTCGTTGGACAAGAGTTCGGCGCCACTGCCGGTGAGCGTGATGTGCCCATTCTCCAGAACATAGGCGCGGCTTGCGAGCTTCAGCGACAGCGCGACGTTCTGCTCGACCAAAAGACAGGTCATGCCGTCGCGGTTGAGGTCGCGGATCACGTCGAGCACGCCGTGCGCGATGGCCGGCGCCAGACCGAGCGACGGCTCGTCGAACATGATGAGGTCCGGCATGCTCATCAGGCAGCGCGCAATGGCGAGCATTTGCTGCTCGCCGCCCGACAAGGTGCCGGCCGGCTGCTGCGCGCGCTCGGCGAGCCGCGGGAAAACGGCAAAGGCCCGTTCTCGGTTCTGCGCGCGCGCGGCGCGCGCCCGCGGCAACATCGCACCCATGTCGAGGTTTTCGTCGACGGACAGGCTCGGAAAGACCTGGCGGCCCTCGGCGACCTGCCCGATGCCGAGATTGCAAATGCGGTGGCTCGGCCAGCCGGTGATGTCGGCGCCACGAAACAATATTTGCCCGCGCGCCGGCGCAAGCATTCCGGCAATAGTGCGGATGAGCGTCGTCTTGCCGGCGCCGTTGGCGCCGACGATGGCGACGATGGCGCCCTGCGCGATGTCGAGCGAGATTCCGTCGAGCGCCTGCGCGTCGCCGTAAAATACGTCGAGTTCTTCGACGCGCAGCATCACACCGCCCCGGTTTCGAGATCAGATTGCCCGAGATAGGACTGCACCACCGCGGGATCGCGCACGACGGCCTCCGGCGCGCCTTCCGCGATAGAAGTTCCGTGATCGAGCACCAGAACGCGTGACGCCAATGCCATCACCGCGCGCATGACGTGCTCGATCAGGACGATGGTCAGGCCGCCGTCGCGGTTGAGCGCCCGCAACGTCGCCACCATGCGGTCGGTCTCGGTCGGCCGCAGCCCGGCCATGACTTCGTCGAGCAGAAGAAGTCTTGGCCCGGTGGCAAGCGCGCGGGCCACTTCAAGGCGCTTGCGGTCCGGCAAAGTCAGCGTCGCGGCAAGCTGCCGGCGTTTGTCGAACAAATCGAGGCGCTGCAGCAAAGTCAGGGCGTGATCGCGTGCCGCCGCCACGCTGCAGTGCTGGTGCAAGGCGCCGACAATGACATTGTCTTCGACGCTGAGACCCAAAAACGGCCGCACCAGCTGAAACGTGCGCGCCAGCCCGCGGCGGCACACCGCGTCCGCCGTCATGCCGTCGATCCGGGACCCGGCAAATGCGATCGAGCCGTCATTGGGCGCCATCGCGCCGGCGATCAGATTGAAAAGCGTGGTCTTGCCGGCACCGTTTGGACCGATCACCGCGAAGATCGCGCCTTCGGGCACGTCGAAGCTGACCTGATCGACGGCGACCAAACCGCGAAAGCGCTTGCTGACCGATTGCAGCGAAAGGAGCGCCGTCATTGCGATCCCTCCGCAATGCCGAGACGGCGCGCGAGCCACGGCCAAATTCCGCCCGGCGCCACCAGGACCACAATGAGCAGGCAGACCCCATAGAACACCTGCTTGGCGCCCGGCAGATCGAGCCCGAAATGAAGCATCGCGACGTTCAGCGCTTCGGCGAGACCGGTGATGACAAACGCGCCGAGGATCGGTCCGAACAGCGTGCCGACGCCGCCAATGATCGGACCGAGAATGATTTCGATGGAGCGCGAAATGTTGAACACCTGTTCGGGGAAGAGATTGTTGTAGAAGAAGGCGTAGAAGACGCCGGCAAAAGCCGTCACCGCAGCCGAGATCATCACCGCGTACATTTTGTAGCGAAACGTATCGACGCCGGCGGCGCGCGCCGCGATTTCGTCTTCGCGGATGGCGAGCCAAAAATAGCCGATCCGGCTCGTCATCAATAAGCGGCTGAGAATGAAAGCGAGCGCCGTCGCCGCGAGGATCACATAATAGAACATCGCCGGATCGCCGCGCAGCCGCCACAGATCGTTATGGGCATATTGCGCCACCGGCAGAAACAATCCGGCCGAGGCATTGACGACGTCGAGATGATCGAAGCCGATGCGCGCAAACTCGGCGAAGGCGATGGTGAGGATGGCGAAATAGACTCCGGCGACGCCGAAACGAAAGGCAAGAAAGCCGATCACAGCGCCGCATGCGACAGTGACCGGTATGGCCGCCAAGAGCCCGAGCCATGGCGCCACGCCGTAACGCGTGAACAAGAACGCGGCGACATAGGCGCCGAGACCGACATAGATGGCATGGCCGAGCGAAAGCTGCCCGGCAAAACCCATCATGATGTTCCAGGCCTGCCCGGCATAGGCAAAGTACAGAATGAGGATGAGGACGGTGAGCAGATAATCGTTGGCGAAGAGCGGTGCCGAGAGCAGCGCCACGCCGAGCGCGGCGAGGAGAAACAATGCGCGCCTCGTGAGGCCGCCGGACAGGCGCGCGATCACGCTGAGCTCTTGCCGAGAAGGCCTTGCGGCCGGAACAACAGCACCAAGACGAGGATAGCGAAGGCGAACATGCTTTTGGCCGACGGCGTGAACAGCAAGCCGGCAAAGGCTTCGGTGAGCCCGATCAACACGCCGCCGAAAAGCGCACCCGGCATCGAGCCGAGCCCTCCGGTCACGACGATGATGAAGGCCAACAGCGTATAGGTGGGACCGAGCATCGGCGTCACGTCGATGATGATCGTCATAATCGCGCCCGCCGCGCCGACACACGCCGCGCCAATGGCAAATGTCAGCGCATAAAGGTGCTTGACGTCGAGGCCGACCACCAGCGCGCCGGTGTAATTATCGGCGCAGGCGCGGATCGCGGTGCCGATGCGGGTCAGGCGGAAGAACGCGAACAACAGCGCCGCGAGCGCGATAGCGGCGGCGCCGGCATAGAGCTTCGAGGCATCGACGATCAGCGGCCCGATCTGGAAACTGTCATAGGCGTAGGACGTCTGCACGCTGCGGGCGTCGGGCCCGAAAATGATCAGCAGCACATTGACGATGATGAGCCCCAACGCCACCAGCAACAGGAACTGGCTGTGCTCGGGCCGGGTGATGAAGGGATTGATGAGGCCCGCCTGCAAGGCGTAGCCGCAGACGAACAGCACCGCCGCGATCGGCAGGAGCATCAAGAGCGGATCGAGATGAAACTGCGAGAACAGCACGACCGCGAGATACATCGCTATCGTCATCATCTCGCCGTGGGCGAAATTGACGACCCGCACCACCCCGAAAATGACCGACAGCCCGAGTGCCATCAGGCCATAGACCAGACCGGTCAAAATCCCGCCGACGGCGACATTCAAGTAGACGTCGAACGACACCGCGACGCCTTCAGCTACGGCTCTGATAGGGCGTCATCGGCCATTCCGGCTTGGCTTGCGCGGCCTCTTTCGGCGCCAGCGCCAAGAGCTTGCCGCCGCGGTTCTGGATGACGCCGCATTTGAGCTTGTCGTTCTGGCCTTTGGCGTTGAAGGCGATGCCCGGGCCGATGCTGACATTGTCGGTGATATTGGTGGCGCGGATGGCGTCGGCCAGCGCCTTGGGATCGGCGGAACCTGCACGCTTATAGGCGTCGGCGGCGACCAACAGCGCCTCGAACGTATAGACGTGATTGGTGGAAAGATTGACGCCGGGGCTGCTCTTCGCCAGAGCCGCTTCGAGCACCTTGGCGAGTTTCTTGTTCGGATCCTGGAACGGATCGAAGCTGATCGGTCCGTCGGACAGCTTGCCCAGCGTCTTGAGATACTGATCCTCGTACCACCCCGGCCCCATGCTCATGATCGCCTGCGGCGTCCAGCGCTGCTTGACCAGTTCGCGCGTCAGCAGCATCGCGTCGTTGAGGCGGCTCACGACGAGCAGCGCGTCGGCATTGGCCGCTTTGGCCTTCGCCACTTCGACCGACAGATCGCGCGCCGTCGGATCGTAGGCAATTTCGTCGGCGATCGTGTACGGCATGTTGAATTTCGGCATGACGACGCCGATGCCCTTCGACATCGCGGTGCCGAACGTATCGTTGACGTGCATGAAGACCACGGTCTTCGGCGCTGAGCCGACGATGCCGAACAACTCGATCTGATTGGCAAAGGCGCTTCCCAGAATCATCGGCGCGGTCGGAAAATTGCGGAAGACGAATTTGTAGCCCTGCTCGGTGATGTCGGGCGCGGCGGCAATGTTGATGACGAACGGAATGCCTTTCTGCTCGGCGACCTGCGCGATGGCGGCGGTCTGGCCGGAATCGAACGCACCCGTCAGAAGCTGCGCGCCGTCACTGATGAGCTTCTCGGCGCGGGCGCGCGCCGTATCGACATTGGATTCGGTATCAGCATCCATGATGGTGAGGTCGGGCAGCCCGAGCGATTTCAGGATCGCCGGCGCGACGTCGACCCCGCGCTGGCAGTCCTGACCTATTCCCGCCTCGAAACCCGAACGCGGCAACAGGACACCGACCTTCAACGGCACACTTTGGGCGCGCAGGATCGAGGGAGCCGCAAGGGTAGCGGCCGTGGCTGCGGCGCCGGCGAGCAAATGGCGGCGATTGGGCAATAGGCGGAAACGCATCATAGACATCCTCCCCGGAAGGCTTTTCTTGGTTCTCGGTCAAAATGCTAGGCAACCGCAGCGCCTGCGGCAAGCACTGATTTAGAGCATGATCCGGAAAAGTGGAAACCGGTTTTTCGAAAAGATCATGCTCCATCAAAAAACTAGAAAAGCTGCATAACCGAGCTCGCAATCCGCAACAGCCGTCGATCATGCCCGTTACGCATCACCAGCATGAGCCCGACTGGGAGCGCCGTGTCCGGCAGCGGCAGCGAGATCGCGCACAGGTCGAAGAAGTTGATGATGGAGGTGTTGCGCAGCACGGCAGCGTTGCGGGCGGAAAACACCGCCGGGTCGGCAACCTCGGCGAGGGTGGGCGCGACGATCGACGTCGTCGGCATCACGATGACATCGAGCGCTGCAAGCCGCACATCCATTTCGCGCACGAGCCTGCCCCATTCGCGGAAGATCTCCGCGTGCTCCGTTTTCGTCACGGCGCAGCCGCGCTCGATGCGGACGCGGACATTCGGATCGATGTCGTCGGCGCGGCGCTTCAACCGATCGCGATGCAAAGCGCACGCCTCCGGCGGCACGACGCCGCCTTTGGCATTGACCGCCATCATGTCATCGAACAGGGAAACTTTTTCATGCGTGACCCGCACGCCATCCGCATCGAGCCGCGCCAGCGCCGCCGCGAATGCTTCCGCGG
Source organism: uncultured Alphaproteobacteria bacterium (assembly GCA_963761185.1). Classification (GTDB taxonomy): domain Bacteria; phylum Pseudomonadota; class Alphaproteobacteria; order Rhizobiales; family Xanthobacteraceae; genus BOG-931. The sequence continues at coordinate 344,021 of CAVXFY010000002.1, read as the reverse complement.
TGATCTCGTCCAAACGTTCGAGCGGCAGTCCCTCGGCAATACCGAACTTAAGGCCGGCGAGCCCGATGGGCTCGAGCGGCGCAAAAGCCTCTCCGGCCATGATTGCGTCGGCTTTGGCGCAATCGGCAACGCTGCGCGCGATCGGGCCGATCGAATCCAGCGTTTTGCTCAGCGGAAACGCGCCGACGGTCGGGACCCGCTGCCGGCTCGGCTTGAAGCCGATGAGGCCGCACAAACCCGCCGGCACCCGCACCGAGCCGCCGGTATCCGTGCCGATCGCGATCTTGCTCATGCCGTCGGCGACCGTGATCGGCGCGCCCGCGGACGAGCCGCCGGGCACGCGCTTGCGGTCGCGCGGATTGCCCGGCGTGCCGAAATGCGGATTGGCGCCGATACCGGAAAACGCGAATTCGGTCATATTGGTCTTGGCGATGATCACCGCGCCCGCGGCGCGCAGCCGCTGCACCGCAACCGCGTCGGCCGTGGCGGGAAGAGCCTCTTCGGCGAGGATCTTCGAGCCGGCGCGGGTCGGTTCGCCCGCGACATCGAACAGGTCCTTGATGCTGACGATCGTGCCGTCGAGCGGACCGAGGCTCGCGCCGCGCGCGGCGCGCGCGTCCGCCGCATCGGCCGCGGCGCGGGCCTTGTCGGCATAGACGGTAAGGCAGGCCCGCGCGCCCTCGCCTTTCGGGTCGGCGATGCGCGACAGCGCCTGTTCGAGTCGGTCGCGGCTGGAGGGACGGTCCATCAGGGCACTCGCGGCATGCTTTAATCTGGAATATATACCCGTCCTTAGCAGCGCGAACGACATCGACGCAATCGAACGCGATCGGGCGTAATTGAGGGAATGGGAATCATGCCAAACGGCAAGCCTGAACTGTGTTTCATTGGCTTTGGCGAAGCGGGCCAGGCGATTGCCGCGGGCCTGAAGGAAGCAGGCGTCGTCGGGCGGATGGCGGCATGGGACATTCTGTTCCCGCAGCGCGAAGGCGAAAAGCTTGTGCAGGCTGCAGCGGCCATCGGCGTACGCCAGGCCGGTTCGGCAGCCGACGCGGTGCGCGAGGCCGACATGGTCATCGCCGCGGTCACCGCGGCGTCGAGCGTCGATGCGGCGAAATCCGTCAAATCGCACCTGGCCGGGCAGCCGTTCTTCCTCGACATCAACTCGGTGTCGCCGGGCCGCAAGCAGGAAACGGCGAAGCTTTTGGGCGATACCGCGCAGTACGTTGACGTCGCGGTGCTTGCGCCGATTTATCCGGCGCGGCACCAGACACCGATGCTGCTGGCGGGACCGCACGCCGAAACCGTCGCTCCCATCCTTGCCGCGCTCGGCATGCGCGCGAGCATTTCCGGGCCCGAAGTCGGCGCCGCCGCCGCGATCAAGATGGTGCGCAGCGTCATGATCAAGGGCATCGAAGCGCTGACGATGGAGTGCTTTATTGCAGCGGCCCGCGCCGGCGTGATCGACGAAGTCGCGGCCTCGATGAAGAACAATTATCCCGGTCTCGATTGGGCTAAGGTCGTGCCCTACAATATCGAGCGCATGGCGAGCCACGGCGAGCGCCGCGCCGCGGAGATGGAAGAAGTCGCCGACACGCTGCGCGAACTCGGCGTCGAGCCGCTGATGGCGAGTGCGACCGTCAAGCGCCAGCGCGAAATGGGCCAGATCGGCAAGCAGCAATCGGTGCGCGGCGTGTTCGACAAGGACCGCAAGGTCATGCTCAACGCCATCAGCGCGGCGGCGCGCGACCGGCATTAGAAAGAGACATTCGAGATGGCGCCAACTACGGCGCCAAGTCTCCATTGATCGCATGCCCGAACGGGTGCCTGAGAGAAATTCGAAGTCAAGGATGCGCGAAGCGCACCGCCTCCGACGGCGACCCTTCGGGTCGTCCTTGAGTTCGAATTCCTCTCAGGCAAAATGGCGGGCGTGCAATCAATGGGAAGATCTGCCTCGGCGGCGGTCTCAAATGTGCTGAGGCAGGACAGATTACTATCGCCGCTTCTGCTGACCGATGAATTCCATGAACCATTGATACGACGCTTTCGGCGTACGCCGTAGCTCGGGCTTGGCAAAATCCACGCGGATGATGCCGAAGCGCCGGCTGTAGCCTTGCGCCCATTCGAAATTGTCGAGCAGCGACCAGACGAAATAGCCGCGCAGATTGACGCCGGCCGCGACGGCGCGCTGCGCCGCGGCCAGATGATCGTGCAGATAGGCGATCCGCTCGGCGTCATGAACAACGCCGTCGGCGGCGACGATATCATCGTAGCAGGCGCCGTTCTCGGTAATGTAGATCTCGGGCTTGTTGTAGCGCGCGCTGACCCGGATCAACTCGTCGGTGAGGCTTGAGGCATCGACCGGCCAGCCCATCGCCGTGACCGGCGTGCCGGGTGGCAAGGCGCCGAACCAGGCGCCGAACAGGCTGTCGGGCGCATCCTCGACATACATCGGCGCGTAAGTGTTCATGCCGATGAAATCGAGCGGCTGGTGGATCGTTGCGAGATCGTCGCCGATCACGAGCGGCGCGAAATCGCCGGCGACCGGCGCCGCATAGCGGCCGAGCATTTGCGGATCGAGACAGGCGCCGTTCCACATCGCCTCGAACCGCTCGGTGGCGCGGCGGTCCTCGTCGCGATCGGACGCCGGCCGCGCCCGTTGCAGCGACACGATCGTGCCGATGCGAAAATCCGTCCGTTCGGCGCGCAGCGCCTGCACCGCCCGGCCGTGCGCCAGATTCTGGTTGTGCATCGCCGCCAGCATATTCGGCAGTCCCTTCACGCCCGGCGCGTTGTCGCCGGTGCCGTAGCCGAACAGTGCATGAATGTTGGGCTCGTTGAACGTCATCCAATGCTTGACGCGATCGCCGAGGCGTTTGGCGACGATGCCGGCATAGTCGGCGAATTTCTGCGCGGTATCGCGCTTGAGCCAGCCGCCTTTGTCCTCGAGCGCCTGCGGCAGGTCCCAGTGATAGAGACATAGCCATGGCGTGATGGCGCGCGCCGTGAGCCCGTCGACCAGCCGATCGTAAAAGTCGAGGCCGCGCTGCTCGATGACGCCAGCGCCGTTCGGGAGAATGCGCGGCCAGGCGACCGAAAAACGATAATCGGTGAAACCGCAGCGGGAGAGGAGTTCGATGTCTTCGGGCCAGCGGTGATAGTGATCGCAGGCGATGTCGCCGGTATCGCCGCCCTTTATTCGCCCCGGCGAATGCGAAAAGACATCCCAGATGCTTTTGCCGCGCCCATCCGCCTCGACCGCACCCTCGATCTGATAGCTCGAGGTCGAGGCGCCCCACACGAAATTTTCCGGAAACATGATCTCGTCCGCGATTGCCGGGCCTGACCGCAGCAAATTCGGCAGGAAAGGGCCACAGGAGGCTGCCAGCAGGCGCCGGCGTGAAACTGTCAGCATTGATTCCCTAGACCCTGATCCGATTCAAATGAATCGGATCAGGGTCTAGATCCTTTGCTTGAGCATGATCTTTTCCCAAAACCGGGTTCCACTTTTCGGGATCATGCTCTAATGGCGTTTCAATCATTCACAGCGGCGCGTGCGGAAATTTATTCCCGCCCGCCAGATCTTCGTTGCAGCACGATCTCTTCCGAAAACCGGTTTCCGCTTTCGGGATCATACTCGCGACATCACCGCCGGCGGCCTTTCCGGCGCTCGCGCGGAGTGACCCGGGAGGTCTTGGGCACCGGCCGGCGCGCCGCTTTCGCGCCGCTCTTGCGCGGCGGCATGGCGCCGCTCGCGGCCAGCCGCATGCTCCAGTATTCCCACGTCCGCGTTACGACATTCGGCAAGAGGCTCAGCGAGCCGGCCAGCTTGACCTCGCCGGGATAAAGCGGTTGCGGTTTGCCCAGCGCCATCGCACGCAACTGATAGTCGGCGTTCTGGCACATGAAGATCGCGCGCGACACCATCTCTTTCAAGCTGCCGCCGACCACGGTCGCGCCGTGCCGGTTCATCATGACTGCCGAGTGCTTGCCGAGCGCCCGCGCCAGCGATTGGCCCTCCTCCGGCTTCACGACCAGGAGATTGGTATCGCCGAACTCGTCGTGCTGATCCCAGAACGGAGCCTCCAGCCCATCGTGCCTCCGAGATGAAACACCGGTATGACCGGCTTGCCGGCGATGGCGAACGGCATGATTGCCGGCGCGTGGTGGTGGACCACCGCCATGACGTCGCTGCGCGCCGCAAAGATGCAGCCGTGGATCACGCGTTCGGCGTAGAGCTGCACTTTCGGCTGCCGCACCGGCTGCGAATCCAGCGTGTATTCCAGGATGTCGTCCGGCTCGATGAGCAGCGGCGAGCGCGAGCGCGACAAGAGATACCGGCCCGGATCGGTCGGATGGCGCACGCTGACATGGCCGAAAGCGTCGAGCACGCCTTCATGGGCGAGAATGCGGTTGGCGAGTGCGAGTTCCTCAATGATGTCGTTTAACTTATCGGCCACAACTTCCCCCTGATTCATCGCTGCTTCGTAGTCAATGGCGGCGTCAAATTTCGGCAAAATTGCTACGCCGTCAACTCGCGCATATCAAGGCAGTGAAACGGGCGACCCGCCACCGCCGGTCCATCGCGGTCTATTCCATGGCGACCTATCCATGACGATCTATTCCATGGCGATCTATTCCATGGCGATCTTGACGCCGGTTGCGCCGTTCAAAAGCCGCTTGAGATGAAAGCTCGCGAGGTGATCCTGCGGCTCTTTGCCGACATGGGAGGCAAATGCCGCGATCGCGCCGGGATCGTTGGCCTCCAGTTTGGCAAAGGCATCCAGGTAGATCTGCGTCGCCGGATCCTTGTACTGTTCGGCGCGCAGCGGCTCGAAGGCGCGCAGCGCCTCGGATTTGCCGCGCAGCACAAGGTCGCCGACCGGCCGGCCGCGAAAGCCGTCGACTTTGTCGGCCAGCGTCGCGCTGACGCAGATGCGGGTGCCGAGCTGCTTATTGGCGGCTTCCAGCCGCGCCGCGACATTGATGGTATCGCCATAGGCCGTGTAATCGAAGAAGCGATCGCCGCCGAAATTGCCGACGATCGCCGATCCGGCATGGACGCCGATCCGGGTGACCCCCAGCGGGATTCTCTTTTTCTGCCAGCGGTCGCGGAATTGTTGCGCGTATTGATCCAGATCGAGCGCACAGGCAACGGCGCGGGCGGCATGGTCCGGCTGCTCGCCCGGAGCGCCGAACAGCACGTGCAAGGCATCGCCGACGATCTTCGCCACAGTGCCGTCGTGGGCGAACACGATATCGGTCATGCCGGAAACGTATTCGTTGAGCAGCGTTCCGAGCACACTCGGCTCCAGCGTCTCCACGAGCGCCGTGAAATTCGCGATGTCGGTGAACAATGTCGCGATGTCGCGGCGCTGGCCGGCAAGCTCGATTGCCGCGCCGTCGCCGGCAAGCCGTTGCGCGAGATTGGGCGAGAAGTAACGCGACAGCGACGCATGCGCCCGTTCCGCCTCGGCCTGGCGCTCGCGCGCATCGCGCAGAAATTGGATGTGCCGTATGGTCTTGGCGATGGTGGTTTCGAGATCGCCGAAATCGATCGGCTTGGTCACGAAATCGAAGGCGCCGCGATTCATCGCGGTGCGGATATTCGCCATGTCGCCATAGGCCGACACCATGATGGCCGATAGCCGTTCCTCGCTCTCCTGCAGCTTTTGCAGCAGCGACAGGCCGTCCATCCTCGGCATATTGATATCGGTGACGACGAGATCGACATCGGCATTGGTCTTGAGCGCCGCCAAGGCTTCGACGCCGTCATGGGCAAACAAAAAACTGATGCTCCCGTCGCGAATCTGGCGGCGGAATTTCTGCAGGACGAGCGCTTCCAGATCCGGCTCGTCGTCGACGAATAGAATACGTGCGGTCATGCAGCTTTTTCGACCCGCGTTTCTATTTCGGCTGCGCAGCGCGCCAAAGTCTATCGGTTTGGTGAGCAGCGCCTCGGCGCCGCCTTCCAAGCGCCTTCCGCTTGGTTTCCGCGTCGCCATAGGCCGTGATCATGATGATCGGCACGTCGGGGCGGACAGCCTTCGCCTTGGGCAGAAGCTCAAGCCCGCTCATCCCCGGCATATTGATGTCGGAGAGGATCAGAATGAGCGAGGCATTTGCCGCAGCGCTCATGGTTTCCAGCGCCGCCGGAGCCGACTGGGCGAATTCCATCGTGAACCGGCTGGCGCGCAGATCGCGCCGGAACTGCTGGCGGAACAGTATTTCGACGTCGGGCTCATCGTCGACAACGAGAATGAGAAGACTCACGCTTGCCCTCCTGACTTGGCTATGGCTGCTGCGCTGCGCGGCAAAACAATCTTGAACTCGGTGAACTGGCCGGGTGCGGTATCGACCGCGATTGAGCCCGCATGTTGTTTCACGATGATGTCATGACTGATGGAGAGCCCAAGCCCGGTGCCCTCACCGGCGGGCTTTGTGGTGAAGAACGGATTGAACATCTTGGCCTTCACGTCCGGTGGTATGCCGGCGCCATTGTCGCGAATTCTGATCTCGACGCGGTCGCCGAGATTTTTGGTCGCCGCCGCGAGGATAGGCTCGAAGCCCTCATTGCCAGCCTGGCCTTTGCGTTTGATTGCCGCGTAGAAGCCGTTTGAAATCAAATTGAGCAGAACCCGGGTGACTTCCTGCGGAAAAAGATCGACCTCGCCGGCACTCGGATCGAACGACCGCTCGAGCGTGATGTTGAATCCCTGCTTTTCCGCCCGCGCCCCGTGATAGGCGAGATTGAGGCTTTCCTCGACGATGGCATTGATGTCGACCGGCCGATGTTCGCCCGAGCCTTCGCGCGAATGCAACAGCATGTTCTTGACGATCGAGTCGGCGCGCTTGCCGTGCTGGACGATCTTTTCGAGATTGCCGCGCAGGGTGTCCGCCAATTCCGTAATATCGGCACGGGTCTTGTCGTCCGTTTTCACGGTCGCGAGAATCTCGTTCAGCTCGTCGATCAGCTCGGTTGAGACACCGGAGAAATTGTTGACGAAATTGAGCGGGTTCTTGATCTCGTGGGCGATGCCCGCGGTCAGTTGGCCGAGCGAAGCGAGCTTTTCGGTCTGAACGAGGCGATCCTGGGCGGTGCGCAGTTCGTGCAAAGACGCGCTCAATTCCTCAGTGCGCTTCTGCACGTCCTCGAACAGCCGCACGTTCTCGATGGCGATCACCGCCTGGTCGGCGAAAGTTTGTGCCAGCTCGATCTGCTTGTCGGTGAACGGCTTGACCTCGCTGCGCATCATCACGATCACGCCGGTCGACGCGCCTTCGCGCAGCATCGGTACACCCAGCAACGTGCGCACGTTGCCGAACTTGGTGAATTCCGTGTTTTGGTAGTCTGGATCGGCCATCACATCGGGAATCTGAACCGTGGTCCCGCCGGCAACGGTGCGGCCGACAACCGACCCTCGTCCTGTGGGAATAAGGTGCCCGGCGGCAAATTGCCTGAATTCGGGCGAGAAGCCGTACATGGCGACCGCCCGGTAGCCGCCGTCCTCGGCGCGATTGATCGATGCCTTCTCGGCTTCGCAAAGCTGCGCCGCCGACTCCACAAGCGTATCGAGCACCGTTTGCAGATCGAAGGTCGAACGACTGATGATTTTCAGCACATCGGCGGTGGCGGTTTGCTGCTGCAGCGCTTCCGAAAGCTCGCGCGTGCGCTGCTGCTCGGCCTTGAACAGCCGCACATTCTCGATTGCGATCGCCGCCTGATCGGCGAAGGTCGTGAGCAGCGCGATGTCCTTCTGCGCGAACGGCTTCACTTCGGTCCGGCGCACCAGAATGCAGCCCAGCGCGCGTCCTTCGCGAACCAGCGGGACGGCAAGGATGGTGCGATGACCGAATTTGAGCGCGAATTCGCGGCCGCGGGCGAAATCGTCGCCGGCGGTCTGCTGGTCCTCGAGTTGCACGGGCACCATGTCGCAAATGGCGCGCCCCATGACCGTCGAGCGATCGAGCGGCACCTCGCCGATGTCGCGGCTCAGCTCGCCGAAAATGGCGCCGCTGCGCAACATATTCCCTTCGACGAGAATGACATCGACGACTTGTGCCTTGCAGATACTGGCGGCGTGTTCGGCGACCGAGTTCGAGTACGGGCTGCACGTCGTCGGGCGAATTTGAGATGACGCGCAGGATCTCGCTGATCGCCGTCTGTTGCTCGAGAGATTTGCGCAATTCGCTCAGCAGCCGTGTGTTCTCGATCGCGATGACGGCCTGGGCGGCGAAGTTCTGCACCAATTCGCTTTGCTTGTCGGTGAACGGCCGGACTTCCTGGCGGTAGATGACGATGGCACCGATCAGTTTGTTCTCTTTGCGCATCGGCACGGCAAGCAGCGTTCGGATACCGGCGATATCCACGGCGGTCACAAAAAATGGATCGCGCGCGATGTAACCCGGCTCCGCCATCAAGTCTGGGGTCTGTACCGCCTGCCCGGTGGAGGCGAGACGACCAAGAGCCGTATCCGGACGCGGGCGGATCGGTGCCTGGGTCCGAGCAAACGCATAGGCTGGCGGCGCATTGTGCATCGCTGCAGCGCGGAACGCGCCATCCTCGTAGAGGAACAGATTACCGAAGCCGGCACCACAGATTTGGGTGGCCTTCTCCAACAGGCTCTGGAAAACCGGCTTAAGCTCGCCCGGCGAGGAGCTGATGACTCGCAATACGTCGGCCGTGGCGGTCTGCTGTTCCAGCGACTGCCGCAATTCACTGAGCAGCCGCGCGTTCTCGATGGCGATAACGGCCTGCGCGGCGAAATTCACAAGGAGATCTACCTGCTTGCCGGCAAAGGGTCTGATTTCCTTACGGTAAATTATGATGGCGCCGATGAATTCGTCGTCCTTCAACATCGGTACCAGGAGATGAATTCTTGCCCCGGCAAGGTCGACAAACTTCACAAAATCGGGATCGCCCGTTTTGTAAGCCTCTTGTTCCTTGACATCGGTGATATGGAGCACCTGCTTGGTAGCCGCGATTTGTCTAAGCGGCACCAGCGGACCCGGTCGCATGATCGGATTGCGGCCTCGTTCCTCGGCAAGTTGCTGGGGTATGCCGTGCATCGCAACAGCGCGGAATCCGCCGTCTTCAGCAAGCCACAGGAAGCCATATTCGGCCTCGCAGATGCGCGTCGCATTCTCCAACATGGATTGGAAGACGGGCTCAAGGTCGCCTGGCGACGAGCTGATCACGCGCAGCACATCTGCCGTCGCCGTCTGCTGCTCCAGCGATTGTTTGAGCTCGTTGAGCAGCCGCGTGTTCTCGATGGCGATGACTGCCTGCGCGGCAAAATTCTCTACAAGCTTAATCTGTTTATCGGTGAACGGCCGATCTTCCTGGCGGTAAATGCTTATGGTGCCGATCAGCTCGTCATCTTTGAGCATCGGAGTAATCACGAGACTTCGAGCACGGGCAAGTTCAACCAGATTGACGGCATCGGGATTGCGCTGTTGGTAGGCAGCGTCAGCTGCATAGTCCTGAATGTTGACCAGCTTCTTCGTCGCAATCGCTCGTCCAAGCGCGCTCCCCGGGCTCGGATTAAGCAGCGGTCTGCGTTGGCGGTGTTCGGCAAATGCAGCCGGCACATTGTGCATCGCGGCGATGCGGGTCATTGCGCCTTCCTGAAGTTGCAATATGCCGAAATTAGCCGCGCACAGCCGCGTGGCGTTCGTCAGTATGGCGTGGAAAACGGGCTCAAGCGCGCCTGGGGAGCTTGAGATCACGCGCAGGACCTCCGAAGTCGCCGTCTGCTGCTCGAGCGACTCGCTCAATTCGGAGGTGCGCTGCTCGACCTTATGTTCCAGGTCGGCATAGGATTCCTGCAGCTTGCCGGCCATGTCGTTGAACTGGTTGGCCAGCGCCTCGACTTCGTCGCCGGTCTTGATGCGAATGCGCTGACCGAGATCGCCCGCGCCGATGCGGGCGGCGCCGGCGCGCAAGGCCTGGATCGGCACCACCATGCGGCGGGCGAGGAACATGCCGGCGACGAAGGCGAGCGCCAGCGCGCCGAACAGGACATAGCCGGCGCGCTGGATCGAGGCATAGAGCGGCGCATAGGCCTCCTCGATCGGCGTTTCGACGAAGACGAACCAGCCGAGCGGATTGACCGGCGCATAGGCCGTAAGCACCTTATGGCCGGCGACGTCCTCGGCCTCCTGGACCGCATCGGCGGTGGAACCGGATCGCGCGCTACTCACCTGGGCGAGCCGCGACATGTCGGTGTTGCGCAGCACCAGGCTGATATCGGGATGGGCGATGAGGCGGCCGTCGCCATCCACCACATAGGCGCGGCCGTTGGTGCCGACTTTGATCTTCGACACCACGTCCCAGATCAGTTTGAGATTAACCTGGGCGACGCTCACGCCAGAGTCGCGGCGCGCGCCGGCGAGCGCGATCGTCATATAGGGTTCGGACTCGCGGCGGAAATAAACCGGCCCGTAATAGACCTTGTTGGCGACGGCTTTGGTGAATTCCGGCTTATCCGAATAGTCGATGCCGCTGCCGACCACGTCCATGGTGAGCCGCGAGACTTTGAGCTGTTCGTGGCCGGTGGCGTCGACCTGCGCCAGTTCGGTAATGGCGGGCACTTGGCGCAAGAGCCGCAACGCGTCGAAGCGCCGCTGATCGAGCGTGCCGTCGGTCCACGGCAATTGCGTGGTCCAGCCGACCTGACTGTCGATCTGGGTGATGAATTCCTCGATCTTGTCGGCGGCGGCCTGCGCCTGCTGGTGCTGGATGTCGATCAGCGCCGACTTGTGCTCGCGATAGGAAAACCACACCTCGAAGATGCCGTTGGCGACCAGCGCCAGGACCACGACGGTGACGAGCAGCGCGACATATTTGACGAACAGCCGGCTGCGCAGGATCGATGCGCTGGACACCGCAGCGGCAGCGTCGGGGCGGCTTGGCCCCGGCGCAAGCGCACCGCCTTTTTGCTCCACATCGGCCTTCATGACCCTAATCTTAGCATTACCACGAGGGCTTTTGCCGCTTCATTCGATGACTTCGTCGGCGAGCGCGAGCACCGTCGGCGGCACCGCGAGATTCATCGCTTTGGCGGTTTTCATATTGATGACGAAAAGATAACGCGTCGGCAGCTCGAACGGCAGGTCGGCGGGTTTCGCGCCCTGGAAAATTTGGGCGACCAGGGCTGCGGCGCGATCGAAGGATTCTTTCGGATCGGCGCCGTAAGACATCAGGCCGCCGTCGTGGGCCATGAAGTCCTGCTCATAGATTGCCGGCAGCCGGTGCGCGGCCGCGTAATCGAAAACGCGCTTGCGGTTGAGGAGAGTGAGCGCGTCGGTGACCATCAGGATGGCGTCGGGCGGGTTGCTATCCATCGCCGCGAAAGCCTCGTTGAAATCGTCGGGCTCACGCACGCCGAGCGGCAGCACCGTGACACCAATTTCCTGGGCGGCTTTGGCGGAAGCGTCATAACGCTGCGACATGCCGAGGTCATCCTTATTCCACAGCATGGCGACCTTGCGAAGCTGCGGCGACATTTCCTTCAGATAGCCAAGGCGCTTGGTGGAGAGCGCCGCGGCGTCGTCGGATATTCCCGTCACGTTGCCGCCCGGATGGGCCAAGCTCGCGACCAGGCCTGTCTTCACCGGATCGCCGGAGCCGGTGACGATCACCGTGGGCACGCCCGATGCCTTGGCCGCCGCCGCGGAGGGATAGCCGATGGTCACGACCACATCGACATTGGCGGCTTTCAGTTCCTGCATCAGATTTGGTGCCTGGCTCACATTGCCCGACGCACCGCGCGCCTCGTAGGCCAAGTTTTTCCCGAGGTTGAAGCCGCGCTGCGCCAGCCCGCCGACGAGCATGGCTCCGGTGCCTGCCGTTGGAGGAATCGGCGGCCCGACAGTCAGCGTACCGATGCGATAGATTTTCGAGGTCTGAGCCACGGTCACGCGCGGCGCGGCAATCGCCATACCGCCGAGCAAGGCGATGAATTCACGTCTTTTCATGGCAGCGCTCCCGGTTGAGCCCGCAAGCCTCGCGGATAAGCCTAGCACATCCCGCAACGGCAACTGTGCCGGAGATAACACCGGAAAACGGAAATCATTGCGCTAATTTGTCCCGTCTGACGCTCAATTCGGGCGGTCGCGGTGGGAAATCTCGATAACGCGGGCGCGAGCCGCGAGTTCGTCGACCAGCGCATCGGCCTTGGTCTTGTTGGCGCTGTCGAGATTGGCGTCCCATTCGTCGAGCAGATAGACCTCCGCATCCGTGCAGTCGACGATTTCCTGCAGCGATTTGAGCTGCCGCTCGCCGGACGAGAAGCCGAGCCTCTTGTCCATCGATTCGGCAACCACCACGACGTCGTCCTCGTCATCGCCCTCGACGCCGACCGGATCGACGCCAGAGCTGAACTGGAACACCAGCCGGTCCGTGGTCGGCCAGTAATAGGCGCGCCGTTTCATCTCGGTCTTGAGACTTGCCAGCAGCGAGGATTTGCCGGCGCCGTTGCCGCCGCGCACATTGATGCGTCCGGTCGGCCGCGCCAGCGCGATGCGCAACGCGTCGCCGAGCGAGGACACAACATGCGCGTCGTCGCCCTCGCGCAGCACCAGCCTGTCGAATTTAATGCGCCGATCGAAATCCGGATCGGGCTGCGGCCGCATATTGGCGGCGACGCCGCCGAAGCGCGTCCAGATGGCGATGAAATCGTTCCAGCCGGTCGCCAACAGATGCAGCTCGTAGGTCATCTCGATCTGCCGCGGCAGCGTCGTCGCCAGCCCGACCAGCAAGGCCATGTTGCCGACATTGTGCAAGGCGACCACCGTTATGGTGGAGAACACGATGGCGAGACTGACGATGCCGCTCATCGCGCTCATGCCCTCGCGCGCCACGATGGCGCGGACCTGCGCGGTGAGGCCCTCGCGCAGCCGGCCCTTGAAGCCGAACAGCCAGAGTCTCAGATTGTAGCGATTGCCGGCGAGGATATTGTCCCACGCCGTATAACCCTGCGCGGTGACGCGGTTGTTCATGCGCTGGTTTTCGAGATAGGCGTGCGCGATCGGCGTCTGCAACACCCATTGCATCAAGAGCAGCGCGCCGAACGCGCCGACATAAGCGAACGGCAGGCTCGGATCGATCTCGGCGCCGAGCACGAGCGCATTGAAGACCAGACCGAGAAAAAGCTTGAGCGCGAATTCGAGCTCATACATGACGTTGAAGAAGCACTGAAAAGTCTCGCCGGTCAGAAACGGCTCGATCTGCTCGCGCGCGGACTTGTCGTTGAGCAGCTTGACCTTGCCGCGATTTTCGCGCGCAAAGCGCAGCATATATTTGCCGAAGCCGCGGTAGCCGGCGCGCTCGGCAAAGACCCAGCTGATGACGCCGACCACATAAGAGGCCGATTGGGCCGACAGAATCCAGATCAGGTCGGTCAGCAGAAACTCGCCGACCGCGACGCGGCGTCCGGCATTGATGACGAGCCAGGTCGTCGCCGCAGCCAGCATCGCCTCCACCACCATCAGGGTCACCATCACGAACAGCGACGGCGAAAGCAGATAGCGGGCAAGTTCGAAGCGTGAGATCTGCTGTTGCGGCATGAATTTCCCGGCGTGACGGCGCAAAGCCGCGACATGAGTGAGCAGCTAATTCTAACGGCATCCAGACGCGAATTTAAGCGTAAGTGCAATGCAGCTTTGAGGGAATTTCGGCGTTGTGCCGACAACTTTTGGCTGATGGTAAGTGCCGACCGCCGGCCGATTCAAGCCTCGGCCGGCTTTCGGCTCTCAAGGTCCGATTGAAGGCGATTGATATTGTCGAACAGCCGCTCCGTGGCCAGCCGCAGAAAATAGAAGCCGAAGGTCGGGTTCTGATAGTACAGCTCCTGGACCTGCTCGTAGGTGATCGAAAGCGCTTCGCCGTCGGCGATGCATTCGAGCGTCGCGGTGCGGCGATTGTCCGGCGCCAGCATCGCAAGCTCGCCGACGACCTGACCCGGCTTGAGTTCGATGTCGAGTTCGTGCAGCAGAAACCGGCCGGTGACGATGCAGAACATCTCATGGGCTTCCTCGCCCTTGGCGAACAGAATGTCGCCCTTGCGGAACAGCCGACGCGCCATGAACGGCTTGAGCCAGTCCATCGTCGTCGAGCCGCGGATGGCGTTGCGCACGTTCTTGATCAGAACCATCATCTGATAAAGGCGATAGCCATTGAGCGGCAGAGCGACGGTCTGCAGGCCCAAAGGAACCCATTCGTGGGAGGCGGCATAAAACGCGATCAGCACGCAATTGGCGACAATGGCGAGGATACGCAGCGGCACCATGGTCTTGGTCGAGGCGGTGGCCACGATCATCAGCGACCCGACGCTGTTTAACAGATTTTCCCAATGCATCCGTCGCCTCCACCTTCGGTCCTTGCCACGCACATCCTGCGCTTGCAGCTTAACGTTGCCGATCTCAGCCGCGCTCACTTGCGCGCCCACTTGCGCCGCGATTGTGACAACGCGGTGAGCGGTCCGGAATTTAAAGTGTTATCGATTTTAAGGGAACGACATTCGGTCTTGGGCCGTCCCGCGCCGCGCTGGCCCGCGCTGAGCCTGCCTGCGCCGATCTGTCGTCTTGCTCGAATTTGGTCGTCCGATACCGGACCAAATCAGCATCTACTGTGACGCCGGTCATATACTTTAATGCCCGAGATTTACTGTAATGCGCGTCGTTTACTGTAATGCCCGCAAGGCTGCGGCCCAGCGGGGTGAGGCGTAATTTCGGCTGGCCGATTTCGGCCTTGACGGCGTAATTTGGTTCAAGGAGCGAACGGCTCCCAACCAGATTTACCCCCTACGGAGACCGCGTCATAGTCACGACCGCTCTCGCGAACATTGCGCATTTCACCGCGCCGTTACGCCGTCTCGGCGCATCGAACTTCGCTCGCTTCGTCGTCCTCGTTATCGGCCTGTCGGCGATGACGGCCTATACCATGCCGGATTTGCAGATTTCGGCCGGCCGCTGGCTGACGGCGTGCCTGTGGTCCTGTCTCGGCTATTTCGCCATCGACTCCGGCGTCCGCGCTCGCACAGCCATGCAAGCCGGAACGGCGCGCAACTACCTTCTCTCCGCATCCGGCTTCATCGACCTGATCAGCGTGATTGCCGTTCCCGTCGCGCTTATGTGCGGCGTCGACGCGCCGACGGCGTGGCTGTTGGCTTCGCTGTGGATCCTCAAGCTCGCGCAGCTCTCGCCCGGCTTCGCCGAGCTCGGCCGCGTGTTCGTGCTCGAAGCCAAGCCGCTTGCCAGCGTGTTCGCGCTGTTTCTGATCATCCTTGTCCTGGCCTCGGCGCTCATGCTTATCGCCGAGCGCGGCCGGCAGCCCAACGCTTTTGGTACCATGCCGCAGGCGCTGTGGTGGGCGGTGGTGACGCTGACGACGACCGGCTATGGCGACGAAGTGCCGATTACGCAATTGGGGCGTCTCCTCGGCGGGGTGGTGATGATCGGCGGCATCGCCACGTTCGGTCTGTGCACCGGCATTTTGGCGACCGGCTTTGCCGCCGAAACCCGGCGGCGCAACTTCATCCAGACCTGGGACCTCGTCAGCAAGGTGCCGTTCTTCCAATCGCTCGATCCGTCGGCGATCACCGAGATCACCCACATGCTGCGGCGCCTGGAGGTGCCCGAACGGACCGCCATCATCCGCCGTGGCAAGGTCGGCGATTGCATGTATTTCATCGCCGCCGGCGAAGTGCAGGTGGATGTGAAGCCGACGCCGGTCCGCCTCGGCGCCGGGACATTCTTCGGCGAACTCGCCCTGCTCGGCGATTCCGTGCGCAGCGCCAATGTTACAACCACCATGCCGTCGACGTTGCTCATTCTCGACCTCGCCGATTTCCGCACTTTGACCGCGAACCACCCCGACCTTAAGCGCGCCATCGACGCCGAAGGCCAGCGGCGCATGAAGGAAAACCAGCAGCAGGTGCGCGAAATGCAGCGCCTGGGCGGCGCCTCGCCCTCCTGACTTGACGAGTGCGGTGGTTTTAAAGGCTAAGTCATTTCAAAGAGCGTCAAAATCCAGCCGGGTGTGACTTCATGGCAAATCCTGTTGCATTGATTACCGGGGCGACCGGTCAAGACGGCGCCTATTTGGCCGAGTTTCTGCTGCACAAGGGCTATGTCGTGCACGGCATCAAACGGCGCTCGTCCTCTTTCAATACCGCCCGCGTCGACCATCTGTATCAGGACCCGCACGGCGCGGGCGTGCGGTTCTTCCTGCACTATGGCGACATGACGGATTCGACCAATCTGATCCGCATCATTCAAGAGGTGCAGCCGACCGAGATCTACAATCTCGCGGCGCAGAGCCACGTCCGCGTCTCGTTCGAAACGCCGGAATACACCGCCAATGCCGACGCGCTCGGCACCTTACGGCTTCTCGAAGCGATCCGGATTCTGCACCTCGAGGACAAAGTGCGGTTCTATCAGGCTTCGACATCGGAACTCTACGGCATGGCGCAAGAGGTGCCGCAGCGCGAGACGACGCCGTTTTATCCGCGCTCGCCCTACGCGGTGGCGAAGCTTTACGCCTATTGGATCACGGTCAATTATCGCGAGGCCTACAAGATGCACGCCTCGAACGGCATTCTGTTCAATCACGAAGGGCCGACGCGCGGCGAGACTTTCGTCACCCGCAAGATCAGCCGCGCGGTCGCCGCCATCGAGCTTGGATTGCAGCACAAACTGTTCCTCGGCAATCTCTCGGCGCGGCGCGACTGGGGCCACGCGCGCGATTATGTCGAAGGCATGTGGCTGATGCTGCAGCAACCCGAGCCCGACGATTATGTGCTGGCAACCGGCGAAGAGCACTCGGTCCGCGAATTCGTCGAGAAGGCGTTTGGCTATATCGGAAAGAAAATCGAATGGCGCGGCTCGGGCGTCGCCGAGAAAGGCGTCGATGGACGCGACGGCCGCGCTTTGATCGAAATCGATCCGCGCTATTTCCGGCCGACGGAAACGGACGCGCTGCTCGGCGATCCGAGCAAAGCGCGGCAAAAGCTCGGCTGGAAGCACAAAGTATCGTTCGACGAACTGGTCCGCGAAATGGTCGAGACCGATCTCGAAGAAATGCGCCGCGATGGCGCGCATCGCAACGTGCATGACTAAGGCGGTCCCGTGAGCGAAGCGCCGGTCATATTCGACTTAAACGGCAAGCGCGTTTTCGTGACCGGCCACGCCGGCATGGCCGGCTCCGCGATCATGCGGCGGCTGCAACGCGAAAACTGCGACATCATCTACGTGCCGCGCCGCGAACTCGATTTGCGCAATGCGGAGGACGTCGATCGCTTCATGGCGCAGGCCAAACCGGACGCGATCTTCGTCGCCGCCGGAAAAGTCGGCGGCATCCGCGCCAACAGCACCTATCCGGCCGAATTCATCGCCGACAATCTCGCCATCGCGCTCAATTCGATCCGCTCGGCGCATCGGCATGGCGTGAAGAAGCTCGTCTATCTCGGCTCGTCCTGCATCTATCCGCGGGATGCGCGGCAGCCGATGGCGCCCGAGGCGCTGCTGACGGGGCCGCTCGAACCGACCAATCAGTGGTACGCCGTCGCCAAGATCGCCGGCATCAAGTTGTGCGAGGCTTACCGCACGCAATACGGCGCGGATTTCGTGTCCGTGATGCCGACCAATGTCTACGGGCCGGGCGACAATTATCACCCGGAAGACAGCCACGTTCCGGCGGCCTTGCTGCGGCGCTTTCACGAGGCCAAGATCAAAGGCGCGGAAAGCGTTCTGGTCTGGGGCACCGGCGCGCCGCAGCGCGAATTCCTCGCCGTCGACGATCTCGCCGACGCCTGCGTGTTCGTCATGAAGAGCTATTCGGACCTGCAGTTTCTCAATGTCGGCACCGGCGAAGACGTGTCGATTGCCGAATTTGCCAAGCTCATCGCCGACATCGTCGGCTTCCGCGGCAAGATCGATTTCGACCCGTCACGGCCCGACGGCGCGCCGCGCAAGCTGCTCGACGTCTCGCGCATCAACGCGCTGGGCTGGCGTGCGAAAATACCGCTGCGCGAAGGCCTGCAGCACATGTATGCCGACTTTGTCGCGCATTACGACGCCATCCGCGCCAAGACGGAAAAGCAGCCGGCTTAGTGCATGATGCGAGCAGCATATGGCGCCCCTACTCCACCGGCGCCCATTTCTGCAGGCGCTTTCCGGTGTCGACCTCGCCGGTATAAAAATTGCCGCGGGAATCGAAAGCGCCGGCATGCAGCCAATGAAATTGGCCGGCGTTCGCGTCCCGGACCGCCGAATGTGCTGACCACCACACCGTCGCTGACACGCACCACATCCATCGCGTTGTTGGTGCCGTCAAGCAGCACGAAATATTTCTGCTTCTTGTCGAGCGGCGAGAAAGCAAGGCTCCAGGCCGAGCCCGAGCCTTTGGTATTGGCGTCGAAGACGTATTGCCGCACGAAGGTGCCGTCCTTCTGGAACACCTGCACGCGATTGTTGCTGCGGTCGCAGACATAGACGAGTCCGTCCTTGGACAGCGCGATGCAATGCACCGGATTGGCGAATTGCGGCGAGTTGGGATTGTAGTTCGGCAGATTGTCGTCGGTCGGCGGCTTGCCGTAAGCGCCCCAGATCCGCTTGATGTCGCCGCTGTCGGCGTCGAGCACCGCGACGCGATGATTGCCGTAGCCGTCGGCGGCGTAGATTTCGTTCGCCTTGGCGTCGAGCTTGAGATCGGCCACTCTATCGAACTGGCTCAGATCGGTGCTCGAGGTCGGCGGGCCGCGCTTGCCGATCTGTTTGACGAATTTTCCGTCACTGGTGAATTTCAGCACCATGGCGTCGCCCTGGCCGTTGCCGCTCAACCAGACAAAGCCCTTGTTGTCGACGAGGATGGCGTGCTCCTGCAGCGGCCAATCGTAGCCCTGATTGTCACCCGGCCCGCCCCACGATTTCACGACATTGCCGGCCTGATCGAACACCAGCACCGACGGTGCCGGCACGCAGCATTTCGAGCGCGGCGGATTGAGCGCCGCACCCTTCTCGTCGTCGGTGAGCGAGCGCGGCCGCTGAAACACCCAGATATTGTCTTGCGCATCGACCGTCATGCCGCCGACCTGGCCGAGGATCCAGTTGTTGGGCAGGGGCTTTGGCCAATACGGATCGACGCGAAACGCCGGGCTTTGCGCCTGGGCGGATAGCGTAGCGGCGACCATCGCTCCGAGCACAATGAGCGCATGCCGCCATCCGAAACGGACTTTCATCGGGTTCCCCTCGCTTTGCACTTGCCGCGCGGCCTCAGTGAATCTCCGGCTCGGCGATCGGCGCCTGCCCCTGCAGAAAATCGAAGTCGCAGCCTTCGTCGGCCTGGCCGATATGTTGCGAAAACATCGCGCCATAGCCGCGCAGATAGTGCGGTGGCGGCGCTTTCCAGGCGGCGCGGCGGCGCGACAATTCCTCCTCGCCGACATGCAGATGGATGCTGCGCGCGGCGACGTCGATTTCGATCTCGTCGCCGGTCTGTCACGAAAGCGAGCGGCCCGCCGACAAAGCTTTCCGGCGCGACATGGAGGATGCAGGCGCCATAGCTCGTGCCGCTCATGCGCGCATCGGAAATGCGCAACATGTCGCGCACGCCGGCCTTAAGGAGCTTTTTCGGTATCGGCAATTGGCCCCATTCCGGCATGCCGGGCCCGCCTTTCGGACCGCCGTTCTTGAGCACCAGCACGTGATCGGGCGTGACATCGAGATCGTCGCGATCGACCGCGCGCGCCATCTCGTCGTAATTCTCGAACGCCAGCGCCTTGCCGCGATGCTTGAGAAACCGCTGCTCGGCCGCGGCCGGCTTCATCACGCAACCGCGCGGCGCGAGATTGCCGGTGAGCACCGCCGTCGCGCCTTCCGGATAAAGCGGCTCCTGCAGCGAGTGGATGACGTCGGGGAGATGGACTTGAGTGCCGGCGAGCGTCTCGCCGACAGTCCTACCGCTCACGGTGATGCAGGACAGATCCAAGAGGTCCCGCATCTGCCCCATCAGCGCACGCAGGCCGCCGGCATAGAAAAAGTCCTCCATCAGATATTTGCCGGACGGCGTGATATTGGCGATCACCGGCACCTGCCGCGAGATGGCGTCGAACTTCGCCATGTCGAGCGGCACGCCGGCGCGGCGCGCCATGGCGATGACATGGATGATGGCATTGGTCGAGCCGCCGAGCGCCATGTGCACGCGAATGGCATTGTCGAAGGCGGCCAGCGTCAAAATCTTGTCCGGCGTCATATCCTCCCACACCATATCGACGGCGCGGCGGCCGGCTGCGGCGCACATGCGCGGATGGTTGGCGTCCGGCGCCGGGATCGACGACGCGCCCGGCAGCGCAAGCCCGAGCGCCTCCGTAATCGACATCATGGTGGCGGCGGTGCCCATCACCATGCAGGTGCCGAACGAGCGCGAAATGCCGCCCTCGATCTCGTTCCACTCGGCGTCGCCGATACGGCCGGCGCGCTTCTCGTCCCAATATTTCCAGGCGTCCGAACCCGAGCCGAGGACATGGCCGCGCCAATTGCCGCGCAGCATCGGGCCTGCCGGCACATAAATCGCCGGGATCCCCATGCTGATCGCGCCCATGATCAGGCCGGGCGTCGTCTTATCGCAGCCGCCCATCAGCACCGCGCCGTCGATCGGATGGCTGCGCAACAGTTCCTCGCATTCCATGGCGAGGAAATTGCGATAGAGCATGGTCGAAGGTTTCACGAACGGCTCGGCGAGTGACATCGCCGGCAGTTCGATGGGAAAGCCGCCGGCCTGGAACACGCCGCGTTTGACGTCCTCGGCGCGGTCGCGCAGATGGCCGTGGCAGGCGTTGATCTCGCTCCAGGTATTGATGATGCCGATCACCGGCTTGCCGACCCAATCGTCGCGGTCATAGCCGAATTGGCGCAGCCGCGAGCGGTGGCCGAACGAGCGCAGATCGTTCTTGCCGAGCCAGCGGTAGCTACGCAGATCCTCGGGCTTCTTGTTGTGTTCCATCGTTACGATCCTACTCCAGCGGTGTTCGGCAAATCGAGCTTCAGAAGCTTCGCGGCATTGCGCCAGAAGATCTTCTCGCGCTCGTCATCGCCCACTTTCAGGCCTTCGACGACCTTGATCGCCCGCGGCTTGAGCGAGGTCAGCGGCGGCGCATCGCTGCCGTAGAGCACATGATCGACCCCCGCCGAATCGACGACGAGTTGGGCCGCCGGCGAATGATAAGTCACGGTGTCGAAATACATGCGCTTGGCGTAGAAGCCCGGCTCATGTTTGATCTTGATCGGGGCATAGGACCCGAAGAAATAACATTCTTCCTGAAGTTCATAGGCGTAGTTCAGGCGCCCGATCACTTCCCAAAGACCGCCCCCGCCGTGGGAAGCCACGATCGTTGCGCGCGGAAAGTCTTCCAGAATGCCACGCACGATCAACCGCGACAGCGCCAGACAAAGATCCGCCGGCCGGCCGACGCTCGAAGCCAGCCGATACTCTTTCACCCGCTCTTCGCCGAAGCCGACATGCGGCGGATGAATGAACACCGGCACGTCGAGATCCTGCACCAGTTCCCAGAACGGCCGGGCTTCGTCATCGTCGGGATAATGACCCTTGTGATTTGAGTGGATGAGGATTCCCTTCAAGCCGAGCTGGCGGATGGCGCGCTCGGTCTCCTTAATGAATGCCGGCCCGCCGCAAGGCAGCATGGTGGCAAAGCCATAGAGCTTGCCTTTGTGCGCGCTCTGAATCTCGGCGGCGTAATCCGACCAGCGCTGGATCGCCTTGAGCTCGTCGGCCTCGGCTTTGCCGCGCATATAATGCGCCGCATTGCTGAACACGGTGACGTCAATATTGCACCGCTGATGCGCATCGAGCACGTTTTCGAGCGTCATCGGGCATCGTCCGGCCCAGGTCGGGCCGCTCTTGCCGTCCCAGGCGAGCGCATCGACGGCCGCTTCTTCCGGCGGATAGACGTGGGTGTGCCATTCGATGATCATTTGCGGTCCGAATTTCCCCGCCCCTGCGGGGCTGGCTGGGATTGCTGAAGTTGGATTATTGCGGCTCCATGCCGGTCTCACGGACGAGGCGGGCCGAATTGGCACGATCCTCTTTCAGGAAGCGCGCGAACTCTTCCGGCGTATCGAACACGGGTTCGAGGCCCATGTCGATCAGCCGCTTCTTCCGGAATTCCGGATCGCCGCCGATCGAAGCGAAAGCGTCGCGCAGCTTGTGAATGATCTCTTGTGGCGTTCCCGCCGGCGCGACGATGCCGAAATAAAGCCGGGTGAGATTGTCGCCATAGCCAAGCTCGGTCAGGGAGGGAACGTCGGGCAGCAGCGGCGAGCGGTTCTTGCCGTCGACGGCGATCGCGGTGACGCTGCCGTTGCGGATCAAGGACAGCCAGTTGGCAAGGCCGAAAAAGGCAATCGGCGTCGAGCCGCCCATCACATTGTTGACCGCTTCGGCACCGCCGCGGAACGGCACTTTGACGATGTCGCTGCCGGTTGCCTTGCTCCATTTGTCCATGAAAGCGATCAGCGGGATCGAGGCAGCGGTGTAACTCAGCGTCCCCGGCTTCGCCTTCGACAGCGCGGCGAGGTCGGCGAGCGAGTGCACGTTCAAGGACGCGTTCGCCACCAGGACCTGGGTCGAAAAGAACGGATTGGTGACTGGGGCGAAATCCTTCTCCGGATCGTAGGGGATTTCCTTGAACAGGTACTGGTTATAGGCAAGCGTCTCGGACGGCAGGATACAGATCGTGTAACCGTCATTGGCCGCTTCCGCGCAGGCGCGGCCGCCGACATTCATGGCGCCGCCGGGACGGTTTTCCACGACGATCGGCTGGCCCCAGCGCTTGCGCACTTCCTCGCCGAGAACGCGCATGAACACGTCGCTCGTGCCGCCGGCGCTGGTCGCCGTCAGCGCCCGGATCGGCCGCGTCGGATAGTCCTGCGCCACCGCCAATGAACAGGGCGCAGCAAGGCACAGCGCAAGAAGAAATCGTATCACCGGCACTACTCCGCCGTGGCGCCGGTGGCCTTCACGACCTTGGCCCATTTGTCCGTTTCCGCGGCGATGATTTTGCCGAAATCCTCCGGCGTGCCGGGGATCAGCGTGCCGCCGAGCTCGGCAAGCTTCGCCTGCACTCCCGGGTCGGCGAGCGCTTCGTTGACGGTCTTGTTCAGCTTGTCGATAATCGGGCGCGGCGTCCCCTTCGGCACGGCCATGCCGAACCAGGCGCTGGCTTCGTAGCCCGGCACGGTCTCGGCAATGGTCGGCACGTCCGGCAATGTCTTCTCGCGGACCGCCGTGGTCACGGCCAGTGCCCGCAGCCGCCCGGCCCGGATATGCCCGATCGACGACGGCATATTGTCGAACATCACCTGCACCTGACCGGCCAGCAGATCGACGAGCGCCGGCGAAGCGCCGCGATAGGGCACGTGCACCATATTGACGCCGGTCATCATCATGAACAGCGCGCCCGACAGATGCACCGAGGTACCGATGCCGGACGAGGCCATGTTGACCTTGCCGGAATTGGCTTTGGCGTAGGCGATGAACTCGGCGACCGTCTTTGCCGGCACGTTGGGATTCACTTCCATGATATTCGGCACGCGGATGAAGCCGGCGACCGGCGCCATATCCTGGATGAAGTTGAAAGTGAGATTCTTGTACAGCGTGGCGTTGATGGCATTGGCCGGATTGACCAGGAAGACCGTATAACCGTCCGGCGGCGAATGGGCGGCCATTTCGGTCGCGAGATTGTTGCCGGCGCCCGCCCGGTTATCGACCGCGAATTGCTGATGCAGATGTTCGGACAGATATTGCCCGATCAACCGGGCGCAGATGTCGGTCGCACCGCCGGGCGGATAGCCGACCAGCCAGCGCACGGTATGGTTCGGATAATCGTCCTCGGCACGTGCCGTCCCCGCACCCGCTGTTACAAACGCACCTGCAAAAGCGACCGCAACAAGCCACTGGACCAAGCGCTGCATCCCACTCCCCCTGTCGAATGTTTTTATTAGTCCCAATTCTCATTGGTCTGACTGCCTTAGCCTACGCGGCATCGGTGATCTCGCACAAGTGATCCATGCGGACCGCGGCGTGACGGGAGCGCACTTGCTGGCCGCGGGCGCGGCCGATAATTTTGCCGCGGAATGCCTGCGTGAGGAAACCCGAGGGATATTGCAATGATCGATCTTTATGCGTTGACCAGCCCCAACGTGCAAAAAGTCTACATCATGCTCGAAGAGACCAAGCTGCCGTACAAAGAGCACTTCGTCGATGTGTGGAAGGGCGAGCAATACGCTCCCGATTTCATCAAGATCAATCCGAACTCGAAAATTCCGGCGATCGTCGACCACGACGGCCCCGGCGGCAAGCCCTATACAGTATTCGAGTCGGGCGCGATCCTGCTCTATCTCGCCGAGAAGACCGGACAGTTCCTGCCCAAGGACCCGGTGAAGAAATACGATGTGCTGCAATGGCTGATGATCCAGCTCACCGGCATCGGCCCGATGTTCGGCCAGCGCGTGCATTTCCGTCGCTTCGCCCCGCCGGGGAACGACTACGCCGTCACCCGGTACGGCACCGAGGTACAGCGGCTCTACGAGCTGATCGAGCAGCGGCTGGCGGCGCGGCCTTATATCGGCGGCGATGAGTACACGATCGCCGACATCGCCACCTTCCCGTGGCTGCGCAATAGTGCGCTGCTCGACATCGACATCTCCAATCGGCCGAATGTGAAGCGCTACATCGACACCGTCGCGGCGCGCCCGGCGGTGCAAGCGGCGATGGCCAAGATCAGCCAGATCAAATCCAACCGCGACACCGCGACCGACGATCAGAAGGATCGTTTCTTCAATCGCGGCAAATATGCGCGGGCGTGAGCATTCCTAGAGCGCGAAATCGCTTCATTTGAATCAATTCGCGCTCTAGCTTTTTGATGGAGCATGATCTTTTCGGAAAACCGGTTTCCACTTTTCCGGATCATGCTCTGATGCTCAATCGAGCCTGATCCCGATCGATTTGACGAGCGGCGTCCAGCGCGCCACTTCGTCTTTCATGAACGTGTTGAACTTCTCGGCCGGCCAATCGGTCACCGGGATGACGGCGGCGTCGACCAGCGATTGCCGATAGGAGGCATCCGCCATGGCGAGGCGATTGGCTTCGGCGACCTTGTCGATATTCGGCTTCGGCGTTCCGGTCGGTACAAACAATGCGAGCAGTTGCTGCGTAACCAAGCCCGGAACTCCGGATTCCGACGCCGTCGGTATGTCGGGCGCGATCGGCAGACGGCTCGGATTGGTGATTGCGAGCAGTCGCAATTTGCCGGTGCGATGAAATGCGAGCACCTGACTGGTCATCGCCGGGATGAAGACCGGAATCTGGCCGGCAATGAGGTCAACCATGCCGGGCCCGGCGCCGCGATACGGCACGTGCGGCAGATCTTTGATCTCGGCCAGCGATTTGAGCATTTCGCCAGAGAGGTGGTTCATGGTCCCCGCGCCCGGCGTTCCGTAGGAGAGCTTGCCGGGGTTCGCATCGACATAATCGATGAGCTCCTTGAGATTATGCGCCGGCACCGATGGGTGGACCGTAATGCCGAAGCCGGTGAAGGCGACCATCGAAATCGGCACCAGATCTTTCATCGGGTCGAGCAGCGGATGCTCGCGCAAGACCATCTCGGCGAGGTGGATCGAAGAGGCGCCGAGGAAAATCGTGTAGCCGTCGGGCGTCGCGTGCGCGACCAATTGCGCCGCGATCGAGCCGCCGGCGCCCGGCTGATTGTCGACGAACACCGTGCCGAGCGTCGTCTTTACCCTGTCCGCCCACGGCCGGCCGACGATGTCGAACACGCCGCCGGGCGGAAACGGCAGCACGAGCCGCACCGGATGATCCGGATAAAGCGCCGCGCGCGCCCGCCCCGAAACGAGCGGAAGCGCGGCGGCGCCCGTTGCAAGACGGAGCAATTCCCTGCGTCGAATCATTAGCTTTTCCTCCCCCAGAAACGAGCGTCGTTGCGCTCAATCGTTTTGCCAAACTAGATTTTACATTTGAGCATGATTTTTCCCGACCTTCCTTCGCCCGCCGAAGCGGGCTTCGCGAAGGCGGGAAACCGGTTTCGACTTTTCGGGATCATGCTCTAGTCGGCTTTGGCGCCGGCGAATTTGACGACCTTGGCCCATTTATCTGTTTCATCGGCGATGAACATGGTGAACTCCTTGGCCGGCATCGGCACGGTCTCGCCGCCGAGATCTCTGATCCGCGCCTTGATTTGCGGATCGGCGAGCGCCGCCGTGATGTTGCTGCTGAGCGTGTCGATGACGGCTGCGGGCGTGCCCTTGGGCGCGCCCGAGCCGTTCCACGCGGATGCGTCGAAGCCCGGCAAAGTGTCGCTGATGCTCGGAACGTCCGGCAAGATTTCGGTCCGCCGCGAAACTGTCACCGCCAGTGGCCGCACTTTGCCGGCTTTGATGAACCCCGACGCGGTCGAAACGGTGATGATGAAAGCCTGAACCCGCTCGGCCATCAGATCGCTCATCGCCGGCGACGGTCCGCGATACGGCACGTGGACGATGTCGATGCCGGCCATCAGTTTGAGCAATTCGATGGAGACATGCATCGGCGTCCCGACCCCGGGCGAGGCGATATTGACCTTGCCCGGATTGGCCTTGGCGTAAGCGATGAACTCGGGAAACGAGTTCGCCGGAAACGACGGATTGACCAGAAGAACCATCGGGAACCGCAGAATGCCGGCAATCGGCGCGATATCGCGGAGGAAATTGAAATCGAGCTTCTCATAGAGCGAGGCATTGATGGCATTCGCCGTCGTGACGGCGAGCAGCGTGTAACCGTCCGGCGCCGCCGCGACCACAGCCTGGGTCGCGACATTGCCGCCGGCCCCCGAGCGGTTCTCGACTACAAACGGCTGCCCGAGATGTTCGAAGAGCCATTGGCCGATCAGGCGCTGCACCAGATCGGGCGTGCTGCCGGCGCCGAGACCTTCGATAATGCGCACCGGCCGCGTCGGATAATCGAGCGCGGCGGCCGGCCGCGACACGCTCGACATACCTGCCGCGCCAACGGCCAATTGGAGAAACTGCCTGCGCGGCAGCATCATGGCCTTCCCTCCCAGACGGGTTATTTATATTTGGTTGGACCGCCCGCCGCGGACCTTCCCGCTGCCGCTTGTTCGCAGAACACCGGCACGCTCCGCTGGCAGCTCATGGCAACGCTATCGCGCCCGAAGGCCGGTGAGAAGGGCGGCACGATGGCGCGCCCGGCCGGTTGTTGCCAAACCGGGCGCCGCCGTGACTGTCGTGAACGCGATCTCAGCGCGGACTCATCCGTGCCGAGCCGGGATGACCCGGCACTTTGAAGCGCTTGCCGGTATCCGTGACTTTCGTTCCGTCGACGCGCAGGATCGAAAAATCCTGGTCGATGTAATTGCCTACAAAAATGTACCGGCCGTCGGGCGTAAAGCACACCGCTTCGGGCAAGCCGCCGACCTCGATATCGTTGAGCCTGGTGACCTTTTTGCCGTCGACTTGCAGGACCGTTACCGCGCCGTGCGGGTGATAGTAAAAGTCCTGCTTGCCGTGGTTCGAGCCGAGCGCCACCGCGGTCACCGCGACGTTGCCCTTCGGACTGAACGCCAGTCCTTCCGGACTGTCCGGCACCGTCACGTGATCGATCACGCGCGGCGGCTGGGCCGTCAGATCGATCACGCTCACCGTATCGACATTGCCGTCCGATGTGCCGTTATTGCCGTTATCGGCCGTCAATGCGATCGAGCCGTTCGGCGCGACGACAAGATTATAAGGAAACAGCCCGACCAGAAGGTCGCGCTTGGTGTAAGTGACCTTGTCGCCATCGACGTCGAGCAGCGCGACTTTGTTCGCGGCGCTCTTGCTCGCCAGCGCGTGCTTGCCGTCCGGCGTGAAGACGACTTGCGAGACTTCGTCGCCCATGGGGATGGTGTCGATCACCTTCACGTCGGTGCCGTTGACCGACAATTCGGTGAGCGATTTGTCGGCGCGGTTGGCGACGAGCGCGAGGTTGCCCACCGGATTGATGCTCAAGCCCGACGGCTGCATGGCGCCGGTGATCGTCGCCGCGAGCTGGGCCGGCTTGGCCTTGAGATCGATGACGTAAATCTTGTTGTCGGGGACTTGCTTCAAGGCATCACCGTCCTTGATGACGTTCATCGAGTTGGCGACGATCGCGACCGAATCCGTCGGATCGATAGCGAGATTGACAGGCGGCCCGACGACCGAGTTCTTGAGTGGAAGATTGGCGACGATCTTCGGATTGAGCGGGTCGGCGAGATCGACGATCAACACCGAATCCTTTCCGTCCGGCGACAAGACCGTCTTGCCGTCGGCGTCCCACAGAACCTTCTCGTCGTTGCCGACGATCATGAATGGAGCCGCTCGCGCGGCAGTCGTGCCAAGCACGGCACCTACAATGGTGACGAGCCCCAGCATCGTGTGCTGAAAGCGCATGGATCCTCCCGGCATATTTGTTCGGGTCTTAACGCCCGTGCGCCGAGTGTTGCGCCTTAAGAGCACCACCGCAAGTAGGTTGCGACGCGCTCAGGCCGCACGCGGCACGGCGCGGAATTCCTTGGCGCTCGCCATGGCCCAGGCGATTTCGAACCGCTTATCGCCGGTGCCGGCAATAAGCTCGCCCGGCTGCAGGCACGGATAGAGCTCGGCGAAGTTCTTCACCTCGTGCGGCGAAACGCGCCGCGAGATATGCGCCGGCGCCAATTGGCTCGGATGATCGAGCCCGGCCGCAGCGACGAGTTCAGCCAGCGATTCCAGCGTCGCACGATGAAAATTGTAGACGCGCTCGGTCTTGTCCGGCACCACGAGCGCGCGCTGCCGCGCGCGGTCCTGAGTCGAGACGCCGGTCGGACAGCGGTCGGTATGGCAGGATTGCGACTGGATGCAGCCGAGCGCGAACATGAAACCGCGCGCGCAATTGCACCAGTCGGCGCCGAGCGCCATGACGCGGGCGATGTCGAAGGCTGAGATGATCTTGCCGGCGGCGCCGAGCTTGACGCGGTCGCGGGCATTGATGCCGATCAGCGCATTGTGCACGAAGCTCAGTCCTTCGCGCAGCGGCATGCCGAGATGGTCGGCGAATTCGAGCGGCGCAGCACCGGTCCCGCCTTCCTTGCCGTCGACGACGATGAAGTCAGGATAGATGCCGGTTTCAAGCATCGCCTTGCAGATCGCCAGGAACTCCCACGGATGGCCGATGCAGAGCTTGAAGCCCGCCGGCTTGCCGCCGGAAAGCTCCCGCATCTTGGCGATGAATTGCATCATCCCGATCGGGGTTTCGAACGCTGAATGCGCCGACGGCGAAATGCAATCGGCCCCCATCGGCACGCCGCGCGTCTGCGCGATTTCGGCGCTGACTTTGGCGGCCGGCAGCACGCCGCCGTGCCCGGGCTTGGCGCCCTGGCTGAGCTTGAGCTCGACCATCTTGATCTGGTCGCTCTGCGCGTTGGCGGCGAATTTTTCGGCGCAGAATGTGCCGTCGGAATTGCGGCAGCTGAAATAGCCGGACCCGATCTCCCAAATAATGTCGCCGCCGTTTTCGCGGTGATAGGGGCTATAGCCGCCCTCGCCGGTGTCGTGGGCGAAGTCGCCGCGCTTGGCCCCGCCATTGAGCGCGCGGATGGCGTTGGCGCTCAGCGCGCCGAAGCTCATCGCCGAGATGTTGAAAATGGACGCCGAATAAGGCTTCGCGCAATCCGGCCCGCCGATGACAATACGGAACGGCTCCCTGACGACCGTCTTCGGCGCGATCGAATGATCGAGCCATTCGAAGCCCGACGCATAGACGTCGTTCTGCGTTCCGAACGGCCGCTTATCCAGCGCCTGCTTGGCGCGCTGGTAGACCAGCGCACGCTTGTCGCGCGAGAACGGCGTGCCGTCCTTTTCGCTTTCCAGAAAATATTGCCGGATCTCCGGCCGTATTTCCTCGAGAATGAAACGGATGTGCGCGGTGAGCGGATAATTGCGCAGCACCGCGTGGCGGGTTTGCAGCAGGTCGATGATGCCGATGAGCGCAAGCGCGCCGAACAGGACAAGCAAAATAACCACGTAAATCGACGGATAGCCGTCCAGCTCGTCGAACAAGAGAAGCGCGCTCAACAGCACCACAGCCGTGAAAACGATGAAGCGCGGTTGCAGCGGCAATGAGAATGCCCGCATGAAATCCTCCCCGGTCGAAATCGACTCGAAAATTCGCGCGAGCCTAAAGCATGATCCGGAAAAGTGGAAACCAGTCTTCCGACAAGATCATGCTCCGTCAAGAAGCGAGAGCGTCAATCGATTCAGTATGAAGCGATTGCGCTCTAGCCACTCGCCCGCGCCGCCGCGAGTTCTATGAAGAATATTTGTCAGTTTAATGAGGGTTGCCGGCTCCGCATTCGATAGCGCGCCGCTATCGTGCCGCACCGCACGCATAATGCCCAGAGCTTTTCAGTCGGCTTTGATATGGGCGGCGCGGATAACCCTGCCCCATTTGTCTGATTCCTGCGCCAGAAACTTCGCAAATTCCGCCGGCGAGCCGGTGAATGTGACGGCGCCGAGATCGGCAAAGCGCGCCTGCAATTTTGGATCGGCAACCGCGGCATTGATCTCGCGGTTCAATTTGCCGACGATCTCGGCCGGTATTCCCTTAGGCGCGCCGACGCCGATCAGCCCGTTGACCTCGAAGCCCGGCACGAAGTCGCCGACCGGCGGCAGGTCGGGCAGCGCCCCCAGGCGGTTTTTCGTCGTGACCGCAAGCCCGCGCAAACGCCCGGCGCGCACGAGTTCGATCAAAGCCGGGATGGTGTCGAACATGCCGTCGACGCGGCCACCGAGAAGGTCGGTTTGCGCAGCTCCCGCGCCCCGATACGGCGCGTGAACGATGTCGACATCGGCCAGGATCTTGAAAAGCTCGATCGACAGGTGACTGAGATTGCCGGAGCCGGTCGAGGCCATCTTCACTTTGCCGGGATTGGCTTTGGCATGCGCAATGAATTCGGGAACGGTTTTGGCCGGAAAATTCTGATTGACCACCATGACCTGCGGCAACAGATCGATGCTGGCGATCGGTTCGATGTCGGCCATGAAATCGAACGGCAGCCGCTCGTAGATCATCCCGCTGGTGAGGTTCGGCAGCGTGATGAGCAAAAGCGTATAGCCGTCGGGACTTGACCGCACCACCTCCTCGGTCGCGATAGTGGTGCCGGCGCCGGGCCGGTTCTCGATGACGAATTGCTGGTGAAGCCGCTCCGACAGCGATTGCCCGACGAGCCGCGCGATGATTTCGGGCGATCCGCCGGGGCCGAAGCCGACAATCAAATGAACCGGCCGGGATGGGTAGACATCCGCGCACGCGGCGGACGTCATCAGCTGAAACGCAGCAGTGCCGGCCGCAAGACGCAGAAAGTCGCGACGCGGAAGCGTCATGAGGTCGTCCCCCCAAAATCAGCATGCCCGTGTCCCCGTCCGGTTCCTCCGGACGATCACGCGTCTTTCGGTTCGGCATCGAGCCGCGCGATCCAGCCTTCGAGGCCGGGCTTCGCCGCGGGGTAGCGCGTAAGCACTAGCGGGTCGTGGCCGGGCACGACATGGCGCGGCGCGCTCGCCAGCTTCTTCAGCCGCTCGTAGCCCTCGACCACTTCCTCGATATTGTAGGTCAGCGGAAACACGCGGCCGCCGTTGATATGCGTGTAGAGATGCGTGGCGTCGGCGGCGAGCACGACATAGCCAAGCCGCGTCTTCACCCGCACGCTCTGCAAGCCCTTCGAATGGCCGCCGATGTGATGCACGGTGACGCCGGACACGATCTCGTCTTCACCGTCATGGAAAGCGGCGCGGCCGGCAAAGACCTTGCGCACCATGGCGACGACGTCTTCGACCTCGAACGGCGCGCGCAGGGCCTGGTGGCACATGCAGCGCCCGGTCGCATAGGCCATTTCGCGGTCCTGCAGGTGATAGCGCGCTTGCGGAAACAGGTCGTAATTGCCGCAATGGTCATAGTGCAGATGGCTGAGAATGACGGTCTTGACGGAATCGGTTGCAATGCCGAGCGCGGCAAGTCCTTCGCGCACCGGCTTGGTCGTCTCGCGCTGGCGTTTCTTGCCCATCGCTTCGTCGAAGCCGGTATCGACGATAATGGTGCCCGAAGGCCCGACGATGGCCCAGACATAGAAGTCGAGTGGCTGCAGGACATCGTGCGGATCGCCGTCGATGTAATTGACCGGCGAACGGCGCGAATGGTGGCCATAGCGGATCGCATAGACCTCGTGGATATCGCCGCTCATTCCCGCCCCGAATGATCCCACCCTCGGTGATCCCTGCAGCGCGATCCCGACTGGGCAGCACCGGGCTCAAGGATTTTCTTGTCTATGAATAGACTACGCGAGGTCGCGCCGGAGTGGGAAGGGCCTCGCTCCGGCCCCGGCAAAAGGTCGCGGGACAACTTGCGGGACACCCTGGATGGCCGACAGCGTCATTCCTCTTCGCGGTGAACGTCGTGCACCACGATGCCCGCGCCCGTCGCCGGCATTTTGAGCCATTTCTGGTGCTTGAGCGTGCGCTTGGTGTCTTCGTAACCGCTTTGCCAATGTTCCCGCATCGAGGTGCCGGAGAATTCATGATCCTTGGCGTGCCCCTCATAGGCTTTCTGCTGATAGATGATGTGCAGAATGGCGATGTCGGAAAGTTTCGAAAGCCGCTCTATTTGCTCCCGCTCATGATCGGTACGGCTTTCCTCCGGGATCCGGATCAGCGCCTGATAGAGAGCGACCTTCAAATTGTGCAGGCGGCGAAAGACGTCGGTGTTATAGCGGGTGCGCGAGGAATACATGATGTCCTTGTGGCGCCCCATCACGTCTTCGATATCGCGGGGCAGAACGCCGCGCGCGCTGAACAGGTCGACCTGAAAGACCATCGTATTGAAATTGTCTTCCTGCTCGAGCAGATGCTGCAATGGCGTATTCGAGACGATACCGCCGTCCCAATAATGGTCGGTGCCGATCTTCACCATCGGCAAAGCCGGCGGCAGCGCCCCGCTGGCCATGATGTGCTCAGGCTCGATCTGCTCCACCGCATTGTCGAAATAAACAAAATTGCCGGTGAGAACATTGACCGCTCCGACCGAAAAGCGCGTTGAGCGTTCGTTGATGAGAGAAAAATCCACGAGCTCGGTCAGCGTTTCCCGCAACGGCGCAGTGTCGTAATAGCTGGTGGCGCTCTGGGCACCGGTGAGGCTCATCCAGGGATTGGGGAAGCGGGGCGCGAAAAATCCCGGCTGCCCTTGGACCATGGTGAGCCAGGAGCTCGTCGCATTGCGCGCTTTGCGGAACACGTCGCCGTCGGGCGTGAACGGCCATATCTTGCGATCGGTGATCTGCTCCCAGAACGTACGCAGCTGCCGCAATCTTCGGCCACGCGGATTGCCGGCGATGATCGCCGAATTGATGGCGCCGATCGAGACACCCGACACCCAGTCCGGCTCGAGCCCCGCCTCGTGCATCGCCTGATAGACGCCGGCTTGGTAGGCGCCGAGCGCCCCGCCGCCTTGCAGCACCAGCGCGACGCGATCGCAGCGTTCCGGCCGCCATGGCGCTTTATCTGCGGCCTTGCTGTCCGGCACCGGCACAAGCTTCAGAGGCCTCGCTGCCTCGACACGGAAATCCGGCGGAATCTCGTTCATGACGCAACTCATGGTGCGTGAAGGCCCCGCGGGATCGGGGCGGAAATAGTCCAGCGATGCTCGACAATGTGCATGACAACGTCATGACGTAGCGGCTGTCGGGAGCGGCACGGCGCCGGCCCACGAATCCTTCGCCGCGTCATCGAAGTGTCAGCATCCGCCTCGACTGTAGGAGAAGCGAACCCGCCGCATTTTTTATTGCTTCACCCATCAGAAAGAAAATGAGCCGCCCGTGCGCAAAGAAGATGTGCTGAAACTGCCGTCGATGCCCGCCGCCGGTCCGAGTTATCCGGCCGGGCCGTACCGCTTCATCGATCGCGAATATATGGTCATCACCTACGAGACCGATCCGGACGTCATTCACGTGCAATTGCCCGAGCCGCTCGAGGCGATCGAGCAGCCGCTCATTCATTACGAGTGGATCAAGATGCCGGACAGTTCGGGTTTCGGCGCCTACACGGAATCCGGCATGGTGATCCCGTGCCATTATCGCGGCGAGGACGTCAATTTCGTCGCGCAGATGTATCTCGACGACGATCCGCCGATTGCCGCGGGACGCGAGATCTGGGGGTTTCCCAAAAAATATGCCCATCCAAAACTGGAAATCGTCAAAGACACGCTGACGGGCACCTTGGAATATGGCGGCCAGCTCGTCGCCATGGGCACCATGGGCTACAAGCACGAGAGCATGGCCGGCAACGGCGAGCGCACCACGGCGACGCTTGCCAAGACGCAGGTCAATCTCAAGCTGATCCCGGGCGTCACCGGCCATGCCGAAGTGTGTCAGCTCGTCGCCTATAATCTGACCGACATCGTCGTCAAAGGCTCCTGGATCGGGCCGGGGCGGCTGCATCTCGTGCCCCACGTCAATGCGCCGGTGGCGGACTTCCCGGTGCGCAAGATCATTGCGG
This sequence comes from uncultured Alphaproteobacteria bacterium, assembly GCA_963761185.1. GTDB lineage: Bacteria > Pseudomonadota > Alphaproteobacteria > Rhizobiales > Xanthobacteraceae > BOG-931. The sequence goes on along the minus strand of CAVXFY010000002.1, from coordinate 309,386 downwards.
CGCATCATTTTCTCGCCGACCTGACGCTGCCCTACGGCCACGTGCTCTACGACTACAACAAAGGCGGATAGCGCTTAGTTAGGCCGCATCGGCTTACCGCCCCGGCATGGAGCGCTGCCGACTTACCCACCGGGAGCGCCGGTCGTCATCCACGTTTCATGGAGCGCCGCCAAATTAAGGCCCTGGCTGAGGGAATTAGCTGAGGGGCTTGGCTGACAGTTCGCCTGACAGACTGTTGGCCCGACAGACTTGGCCGAGGGAGACATCAATGAGTGATATGGCGTTACCGGGCTCAATCGAGCCTGCACGAGGACCCAATCTCGACCGGGGCTTCAATCCGCTGATGGCGATCCTTTTCTTGGGCGTCATCGCCGCCGGCATCCTGTTCGTGGCTTACAGCATCTACGTCGACATCGATGCTACCGGCACGAAGGTCAGCAATTATCTGCCGTTCATCCTGCTGTTTGTCGCGCTGCTCATCGCGCTCGGCTTTGAATTCGTCAACGGCTTCCACGACACCTCAAATGCGGTGGCGACCGTGATTTACACGCGGGCATTGCCGGCAAACTTCGCCGTGGTGTGGTCGGGGATGTGGAACCTGGCGGGCGTGATGTGGTCGTCCGGCGCGGTCGCCTTCGGCATTGTCTCCTTGCTGCCGGTCGAATTGATCCTCCAGGTTGGCTCAAGCGCCGGTTTTGCCATGGTCTTCGCACTCCTCATTGCGGCGATCGTGTGGAACCTCGGCACCTGGTATCTCGGCCTTCCCGCGTCGAGCTCGCATACGCTGATCGGATCGGTCATCGGCGTCGGCATCACCAACGCGCTGCTGCATGGCCGCAGCGGCACGTCGGGCGTCGATTGGGACCAAGCCACCTCGATCGGTAAGGCGCTGCTGCTCTCGCCGCTGTTCGGCTTCGGCCTCGCGGCGATCCTTTTGATGGTGGTGAAGTATGTCATCCCCAGCAAAGAGCTGTTTGCCGAGCCGAAGGGCGACCAGCCGCCGCCGACCTGGATCCGCGGCATCCTAGTTCTCACCTGCACCCTGGTGAGCTTCTTCCACGGCTCCAACGACGGGCAAAAAGGCATGGGCCTGATCATGCTGATCCTGATCGGCACGGTGCCGACGGCCTATGCGCTCAACCGTTCGATGCCGGCCAGCCAAATCGCCCAGTTCGAGGCGAACTCGCAAGCGGCGAGCGCGGTCATCAACTCCAAAGCGGCGGGCTACAACGTGATCGGCGATCCGCGTCCCGCCGTCACGCTCTATGTCGCCGAACGTAAGATCAACGAAGGCACCTTTCCGTCGCTGGCGGTCCTGGTGAAGAACATCTCCGAGCAGGTCACGCAATATGGCTCGATCGCCAAGATGCCGATGGACCAGGTCGGCAATACCCGCAACGACATGTATCTCGCGTCGGAGGCGATCCGCTTTCTCATGAAGGACAAGGAAAGCGACCTCAGCGCGCAGGATATCGCCACGCTGAACAACTATAAGAAGTCGCTGGACAACGCGACCAAGTTCATCCCCGGCTGGGTCAAGATCGTCGTCGCCATCGCCCTCGGGCTTGGCACCATGGTGGGCTGGAAGCGCATCGTGGTGACGGTCGGTGAAAAGATCGGCAAGACACACCTGACCTACGCGCAGGGCGCCTGCGCCGAAATCACCGCCGCCGCGACCATCGCCGCCGCCGACGGTTACGGCCTGCCGGTTTCCACCACGCACGTCTTGTCGTCCGGCATTGCCGGCACGATGGCGGCGAACGGCTCAGGTCTGCAATGGTCGACCATTCGCAATATCTGCATGGCCTGGGTGCTGACCTTGCCGGCGGCGATGATCCTTTCCGGCACGCTCTACTTCATCTTCTCGCACCTGTTCTAAGCGCGACAAGCCCACTCTCTGGCCGACAAAGCAAAACCCCGGCGCTGGAAAGCACCGGGGTTTTGTACTTTACGCGACTACGCTACAAAAATCGTTCCGGCCGGACCGATTAGAGCTGTCCGTATTTGCGCAGCACGGCGCGGCATTCGTTGTTCACGCGCCAGCTATGGGCGGCGAGCGTTGCACCGCAGCGCAAAAGATTGCTGAAAGACATGCCGCCGGAGCGGTCGCACAGCTTGGCGGCGGCCGGACGGCACGGCGCGAGCTCGGCGAGATCAATGGCGTTGGCGGCGGTGGCCGAAAGGCCCAAAAAAATACAGGCAGCTATGAGAAGCTTCATCCTCGGTCGTCCCTCAAAATGTCAGATGGAAGGGTTTTTTTACCGTTTTGCGACGGTAAAAGCCAGTTTTTTGGTGCGGCGCAAAATTAATCGTAAATATCTGAAATTAATAGCGTATCTGTCAAACTGGCGTTTGACAGGTCAGCACTATTGCCCGGTTTATGCCGCAATTGCTCAGTGAAAGGCCGGCTTCCGCGGCCGCAGGGCGGCGCAGATTTGCAAAATCGATCAGGCCGCTGTCAGGCCGCGGCCGTCAGATTGCCGAAGCGCTTGAGGTTTTCTTTCTGCTTGTCGTTGCGCGGCGGCAGCTTGAACAGCCGGGCCGCGGTGCCGCCGAGGATGTTGTGCTTGCCCTTCTCCGACAGGAACGGCAGGTCCCAGATCGTCGACGGCAGATCGAAATCCCAGTGCGGATAGTCGGACGAATAGAGCAACTGGGTCTCGGCATTCATCATGCGGAACGTGCATTCCATCGCGCCGTAATCCTGGATTTCCATCGGCTGCGATGAATAGAACATGTCGCGCATATAGTCGGACGGCTTCTTCTTCAGGAGCGGAGCCTCCGACGGCCGCAACATGTATTCGTGGTCGAGGCGCTGCATCAGGAACGGCACCCAGGCCAGCCCGGATTCGATCCAGACCACCGGGAGCTTCGGGAAGCGCTCGCCCATGCCGTTGATCACCCAGTTCGTGCAATGCAGCACATTGTACCAGGTGAAGCCGAGCGCATGCGCGGAGAGGAAGCGGTTGCAGCTGCGGTAAATCGGCTCGCCGCCCCAGTTCGGGCCGGAATGGAACGACAGCACCAGGCCGCGCTCTTCCATCGCGCGATAGAGTTTCATATAGGCGTTGTCGTAGACCGCCAGATTGTTGCGCACGGTGGTCACCATGAAGCCGCCGACATGCTTGCGGTCGCCGAATGTCTCGACGTGGCGCAGCGCCGCTTCCGGATCGGAAAACGGCAGGCACAGCATCGAGAAGAAACGGCCGCCCGCCTCCGGCATCACTTTCTCGGTGAGCCAGCGGTTATAGGCCCAGCACAGTTCGACCTCCATTTCCTTCTGCGGATGCAAGCCGATGCTCAGCATGCCGGTCGGGAACAGGCAGGAATAATCGACGCTCATCGCGTCCATCCAGCGGTGGCCGAGCTGGATGTCGCGCAGCGATCCCTTGTCGGTTTTCTCCGACGAGCGCAGCGGATAGCGCGTCACCCGGCCGCCCATGTCCTGATAGCCGATGCCCTGCACCATCACGGCGCCGCGCGATCCGCCTTTGGCGCGAGTTCGACATCGTCAACTGCCGCAGCACGTCGTTTTCCATGTACGGGATGAATTCGTCCATATTTTCGCCCTCGTAGTGATGGGCGTCGACATCGACGATCATGACGTCGTCGAAATTGCGCTGGTGCGCCTGTTTGCGCGCATGCGCCAAAAGGCGGGTAGTGTTGAGCTCGTCGATGGTGACGCGGCGGCCGCGATCAGCGATGAGATCCATGGTTTTCCTCCTGGCGTTTACGGCGCCTGTATGTTTTGCGCATGATCTTATCCGAAAACCGGTACCCACTTTTTGGAATCATGCGCGTTGAGTTCCAAAAGAGCTAGCGTCCCGTCCAGTTTTGCCACATGCCGAGCTCGAACACGGCAAGATCGGCGGCCTTGAGCAGTCCACCCGCCGTCACCATGACGTCGGTTGCGGATAGCGAATTCTTCGGCACCGGCGCGAATTCCTCGCCGGCCTCGCGGCGGGCCCGATAGAGCCGGCAAGCCGACGCGATCAGCGCCTGCAAGGCTTCCGCCGATATGGCGTCAAGATTGCCATCGGCGAGGATGCGATCGAGCGCAGCCGCAAGGTGTTTGGCTTCCGCCGACGCACCGTTCGCCACCGCGACAACCGGCTTGCCTGGCCGCACCGCCACCGCGCGGCGGACCGCCGACTTCGCGACGGTCTTGGCAGCGATGACCTTGGCAGCAATGGTCTTTGAAACCGCTTTCGAGGCCGTCTTGGATAGCGTTTTGGCCGCGCGCTTAGGCGACGACATAAACGTCCTCTCCTTTTTGCACGACCTTGTATTTCTTCAGCTTCATCTTGCGGTCCGACACGCACTCGCCGGTCTTCATGTCGTATTCCATGCCGTGCCAGGGGCAGACGAAGTGCATCTCGTCTTCGGAGAAGAACAGGCCCATCGAGGTCTTGTCCGGGCGCAGCCGTTCCTCGACCTTGGCAATGGTCAGCCCTTCGCAGGCCGGTCCACCCTGATGGAGGCAGAAATTGCTGTAGGCGAAGAACTCGCCATCGTGCCGGAACACGCCGATCTCGTTGTCGCCGACAAAGATGATGCGGCGCTCGCCATTGTTGAATTCGGAAGTTTTCGCGACGAATTTCTCGGCCATCTACGCCCCTCGCATTTCACCCTGGTTTTCGTTTTTACCGATCACCCTCGGCTACGCATTTCACAGGCGATCTTCGATTTATTCAATCCTAACATGAATCGCTGCCCCGCGCGACGCGCATAACTCTATGCCCCGGTATGCCGTCCGGCTGCCGTCGACGGGCGGGACGCGCCCAGCCGCGTCCCCTGCCCTCCGCCGTTCGCGTCCGCGATCAGGTCATCCGGTTCTCGATCTCTCCGATCTTTTCGATCCACAGCTTGACCACATCGCCGGCTTTGAGGAATTCACCCCGGCCGGCGCCGACGCCCGCCGGCGTGCCGGTCATGATGAGATCGCCTGGATAGAGGGTCATGCCGGCCGAGAGCTCCGCGATCTGCTCGGCCAGCGTGAAAATCATGCCGGACGTGTTGGAATCCTGTTTGATCACGCCATTAACCCACAGTTTCAGGCCGAGCTTCTGCGGATCGCCGATATCGGAGGCCGGCACGATCCACGGCCCGAGCGGGCAGGACCCGTCGAAACTCTTGTGCTTGGTCCAATCCCATTTGAACGGCGAGGAGTTCCGGCACGTTCGGCCGGCGGCCGCGGTCACGCGCGGACAGATCGTTGCCGATCGTATAGCCGGCGACATAGGAGAGCGCCTTCGAAAGCGGCACATGCTTGGCCACCTTGCCGATGACGGCGACAAGCTCGACTTCCCAATCCATCTGCTTGGCATAGTCGGAGATCTTGACCGGCACCCCCGGGTCGGTCACGGCGCGCGACGCTTTGAGGAAGTGCCAGGCCTTAAGCCCCAAAGTATGCGGATCGGGCGGCGCCGGGCGGCCTTCGCGCGCCGCCATTTCGGCGGCGTGGTCGGCGTAATTGGCGCCAGCGCAAAAGATCGTCGAGGGAAAGCGCACCGGGGCGAGCAGCTTGGTCTTTTTCAGCGGCTGGCGCTTGGCCCGGCTTTTGGCGGCGCCGGCAGCGGCTTTCTTCAGCGCCCTTTCGGCGGTCTTCCAGTCGTCGAGGATGCCGACGACGCTCGAATAGGCCGGCTTGCCGGTGAGTTTAGCGGCATCGAACACGTCCGCGCCGATAATGAGGCCCGAGCGCGGCCCCTCGCTCGACCGATAGGTGGCGAGCTTGTAGCCCGCAAGTTTCGACCCGGATCCCGACTTTGCCCCAGCCATAATCGTTGGCTCCCTTACTATTCCCTTACAATTTTGAGCCGGGGAGCAAACCGCGATCCCGCGCGCTTGGCAAGCCCAGCAATGTTTTTGCGCATAGCCCATGTTGCTCGGGCCTTGAGTTCAGGCCTTGAGTTCACATGAGCCCGGTGGTTGATTCCCGCTACCCAGGGAAACACTAATTGGAAACGCAGGGCAGCCAGAGCAACATCATGATCAAGCCGCACCGCATCGGACACGCGACCTTCGAGAACTCCCGATCTCGACCGTATGATCGACTACTACACCGAGGTTTTGGGCCTCGTCGTCGCCGAGCGCGAAAAGGACCGCGCCTTTCTCACCACCCAGGTCGGTTTGCTCGCCATCCAGCTCAACAAGGCCGACGCCGAGCGCGGCACCACGTTGTCGTTCGAGGTGGCGCCCAATTCCGACTTCAGCCAGCTCGCCCGCGAGCTCGAAAAGGACGGCATCAAGAGCGAGCTGCGCAACGATTCGATCCCCGGCATCGGCCAGGTGCTGACGTTCAAAGACAACAAAGGCACGACCATCGCGCTGTTCAAGGAATGGAGCTATCTCGGCAAGCATCTGGCGCATCACGGCGTCGGACCGCTCAAGCTCGGCCACATCGCCTGGGTGGTCGAGGATCCGGCGAAGACCGCGGAGTTCTACAGCAAGGTGATGGGTTTCCGGGTGTCGGATTGGATCAGCGACTTCTTCGTCTTCATGCGCTGCAATACCGATCATCACACCGTGAATTTCATCCGCGGCACGGCGGCCAAGATGCATCACATGGCCTTCGAGCTGAAAGACTTCATCCATTTACAGAATTCCTGCGACCTGTTCGGGCAGAAGCAGATTCCGATCATCTGGGGACCGCTGCGCCACGGGCCGGGCCACAACATCGCCACCTATCACCGCAATCCGGACGATCAGGTCATCGAATTCTTTTGCGAACTCGACAAGATGGTGGACGAGGAGCTCGGCTATTTCGAACCGCGGCCCTGGCATCGGGACACGCCGCAACGGCCGAAGACCTGGGACGCCGGCAAGACCAGCATCTGGGGCCCGCCGCCGACGCCGGATTTCCACCGCGGGCGCGATGCCGTGGCGGCGCAGCCGGCGCAGCACTGATTCGAGGTAAGTTTGGTTGACGCCGTGCTAGTGCAGGTCTTGGCACTCGTGCGCCCAGCTTCTGAGAGGTAGCGTCAGCTACAGCGCTGTCCGCAGCGCCAAGTCTCCATTGATTGCTCGCCCACCATTTTGCCTGAGAGGAATTCGAACTCAAGGATGCGCAGCACCGCCCAGTCGCGCGTTTACGCGCGTGAACGCGCTAATGAGCGGCGGCCCTTCGGGCCGTCCTTGACTTCGAATTCCTCTCGGGCAGCGTTTGGGCGTGCAATCAATAGACAAATCTGCCCCAGGGCCGGTAACCAATCCTCGTCATTGCGAGCGCAGCGAAGCAATCCAGCCCGGTGGCGCCGCCCTGGATTGCTTCGTCGTTCCGCTTCTCGCAATGACGACTCTGCGCGATCACGCCGCCGCCGCCCGCGTCAGCTCCGGCTGCCGCCCGTAGAGCCACTCCATCCCGGCCATCGCGTCGTCTTGCGTCCGCGAGCCGAGCATCATGTTGCGCAATTCCTTGGCGACCCCGCCGGCGTGATAGAACTCGCCGTAGATGCGCGCCATAATCTGCACTCGGCCGGTGCGCAGATAGCGCGCCTCCTGATAGGCGCGGAAGGCCGACGCGTAGTCGCCGTTGGCGGCTACAACCTTGTCGGCAAGGCACACCGCATCCTCGATCGACATGCCTGCCCCCTGCGCCAGATATTGCAGCATCGGATGCGCCGCGTCGCCGAGGAGCGTGATGCGGCCCTTGCTCCATTCCTTGATCGGCGGCCGGTCGCATAACACCCACATGCGCCAGCTTTCGATCTTGTTGAGCAGGACCCGCACCGGCGCGCATTTGCCGGCAAAGCGCTCGTGCAGCTCCGCCGGATCGCCGAAACTGTCCCAGCCTTCTTCGTAGCGGTCGGAGTGAAACACCGCGACCAGATTGAACAATTCGCCGGTGCGCAGCGGATAGAGCACGAGATGCACTTTTTCGCCGGCCCAGAACGCCATGTCCTGCCAGCGATATTCCTCCGGCACTTCGGAGGTCGGCAGCACGGCGCGATAAGTGATATGGCCGGCCGGTTTCGGCTTGCCGTCGCCGACGACGATTTGCCGGATCGTCGACCATAGACCATCGGCGCCGATCAAAGCCGCGCCGCGATAATCCCTGCCGCTCGCGGTCTTCACCGCGACGCCGCCGCTTGTCTCCTCGACATCGACGACTTTCTGCGACGCGTCGAGACGAATGAGATTGGACTTGCGGCAGTACTCGAGCAGCACATTGTGCAGATCGGCGCGGTGAATGAGCGCGTAGGGATGATGGAATCGCTCGCGGAAGGCGTCGCCGAGCGAAATGCGCGTGACCTCCTCGCCGGTCATCGAGTCGCGCATGATGAGGTTGTTGGGAAACACCGCGAGCGCACTGATCGGCGCGATCAGGCCGAGCCGGTCGAGCATCCAGAACACGTTGGGCCCAAGCTGGATGCCGGCGCCGATTTCCTTGAACTCGGCCGCCTGCTCGATGACCTGCGACGGGATGCCTTGCCGCTCCAGCGCCAAAGCCGCCGTCAGCCCGCCGATGCCGCCGCCGACGATCAGGACCTGTTCGTTCTTCCAATTGCTCATTGCTCACTCACTGTAACGTTTCCTGTGTAGGCACTTTAGCGCTGCCATCGTTCACCGTCATCATGAGGTGCTCGGTGCGAAGCGCCGAGCCTCGAAGGACGACGGCCCCAGCGCCTCGGCCGTGCATCCTTCGAGGCTCGCTCCGCTCGCACCTCAGGATGACGGACCGGAGATTACCCCCGCCCCAGTGCTGCAAGCACGCGCTCGGGCGTGATTGGCATCTGCGTGAGCGGCGCGGCGCCGAGCGGCCGTAGCGCATCGTTGATCGCGTTCATGATGCAGGCCGGCGCGCCCGCGGTGCCCGCCTCGCCGGCGCCTTTGGCGCCGATCTCGGAGTTGGCCGTCGGCGTCACCACGTGGCCGATCTCGATGTCCGGCATCTCGCCTGCCATCGGCACGAGATAGTCCATCATCGTGGCGTTGAGCATTTGTCCGTCGGCATCGTAAAGGCAGTTCTCGTACAGCACCCCGCCGATGCCCTGGACGATGCCGCCGCGGATCTGCTCGTCGACAAGCTGCGGATTGATCACGGTGCCGCAATCCTCGACGCACCAGTGCTTCAAGAGCTTGACCTCGCCGGTGCGGATATCGATTTCGACATAGGAGGTCTGGATGCCATTGGTGAAGGCGAAAGGCCATTTTCGCGGCACGTAGTGCCGCGTCACCATGAACTCGGCTTGAAAATCCGGCGGCAACGTGTCGGGCCGGAAATAGACGACGCGCGCCACCTCATCGAGACCCATGCGCTCACGCCGCGTATCGGCATCGACGACGACACCGCTTTGGATGTCGAGCTTCTTCGCATCGGCTTGCAGGATCGAGGCGGCGGCTTTGAGAACATTCTCGCGCAGCGCCTTGCCGGCCTGCCAGGCCGCTTCGCCGCCGATGCCGGCGGCGCGCGACGCCCAGGTGCCGCCGCCATAGGGCGTATTGTCGGTGTCGCCGGTGATGACGCGCACCCGCTCGATGTCCACACCAAATGACGAGGCGACGATCTGCGCCAGAACGGATTCGGTGCCCTGCCCTTGCTCGGTGACGCCGGACTGGCAGATCACCGCGCCCGTCGCGTCGAGCTTCAAGGTCGCGCCGTCCTGCGACGAGATGCGCGCACCGCCGACGCCGTAAAAGGCCGCGGACGGATTGGTGACTTCGATAAAGGACGCAAAACCGATGCCGCGATGCACGCCGCGCGCGCGCATTCGCGCCTGTTCGGCGCGCAGCGCCGGGTAGTCCATCATCTTGAGGATCTTGTCGAGCGAGGCGTGATGCGACAGGCCTTCGAATTTCAGGCCCGACGCGCTCGTCGCCGGATAGGCATTGTCGGCGAAGAGATTGCGCCGCCGCAGTTCGGCCGGATCCATGCCGATCCTAATCGCGGCCTGCTCGACGAGGCCCTCGGTCACCGCTGTCGCGATCGGATGACCGACGGCGCGGTACTGGCACATGACATTCTTGTTCTGAAAGACGACGCGGGCGCGGGCCCGATAGTTCGGACAGGTATAAGGACCGCCGGTGAGATTGACGACCTGGTTGGCTTCGATGCCGCTGGTGCGCGGATAGACCGAATAGGGCCCGATGCCGGTCAGATCGTCGATCTCGAAGGCGGTGATGGTGCCATCTTTCTTGACGCCGATCTTGCCTTTGACGCGATGGTCGCGGGCGTGGATGTCGGTGACGAAACTTTCCAGCCGATCGGCGACGAATTTGACCGGCCGCTTCAAGAGTTTTGACAAAGCCGCCGTCGCCATCTCGTCGGCATAGATATGCACCTTGATGCCGAAGGAGCCGCCGACGTCTTTGGTCAGCACGCGCACCTGGTGCTCTTCGAGCGCGAGATGCTTGGCGAAGATGTTCTGCGTCATGTGCGGCGCCTGCGTGCCCTGGTACACGGTCAGACGCTCTTCGCCGGCATTCCAATCGGCGACGATGGCGCGCGGCTCGTTGGTGACGCCGGTATGGCGGCCGAAGATGAATGTCGTCTCGACCACCGCATCGGCATCGGCGAAGCCCTTGTCGACAGAGCCGGCGTCGAGAACGCGCTCGAAGGTGAGATTGTCGCCGAGCTCGGGGTGAATCACTGGCGTCTTTGCGTCGAGCGCCGTTTCCGCGTCAGTGACCGCGGCGAGCACCTCGTAATCGACACCAATGAGCGCGCAGGCGTCTTCGGCTTCGGCGCGCGAGCGCGCGACCACGGCACAAACGGCTTCGCCCTGCCAGCAGGCGCGATCGACGGCAATCGCATATTGCGGCGCCGACTTGATGCCCTTGAGATGCGTCAACACGCCGACCCAGGGCGTGATCACTTTGGCAAGCTCGGGACCGGTGACGACGGCAATCACGCCCGGCGATTTTTTGGCGTCCGCCGTCGCGATGGCCGTGATGCGCGCATGCGCATGCGGCGAGCGCACGAAGGCAACATGCGCCATGCGCGGCAGCACGATGTCACTGACATATTGTCCGCGCCCCTGCGTCAGCCGCGCAAGATTCGGCCGCGGCACCGAACGGCCGATATAGGAATTTGGGCGATCGAGCGCGGTGAGGCCGGACGGCTGGTCAGCGGAGATTTTCATGCCGCCGCCGCAAGCCCCTTACAAATACCGTGTCGGCCAATTCAGCGTGCGCCACATATGCGCCGACGGCGAATTGTCGAAGCCGAGGCCTTCCTTCGGCTGCCGGAAGTTGCGGCCGATGATGTCGACGAAATCGTCGAGATTGACCTTGGCATTCGGGTCGAACGAATAGACGTCGTTCACCGTGATCAGGCGCGAGGTCATGTACCATTTGTGGTTTCGCGCGCGTTCGTATTCGGCGACGATATAGGGCTCGGGCCGATAGTCGGTGCCGAAATTATTGATGTACATTTGCGGATATTCGTAGCCGACCGACGGATCGGGAAAGAACCGCAGCGCCTGATGCATGCGGATCGCCCAGCTCACCTCTTCGTCGACGTAAGGCTCGATCATCTGCGCGCCCCAGTAGCCGTGATCGCAGCGGATGAAGCCGACGACGCCGATGTCGTGCAGCAGGCAGGAGAGCACGACCTTCTCGCCGTGACCGTTCTTCAAGGCAAGCGTCGCGCTCTGCAACAAGTGGTTGGTGGAGGCGAAGCGAAGCTTCATGAAATCGATCAGCGTCGGCTTGTCCGGCAGCTTCGGCAGCCGCGGATCGGCGCCCATCAGAAAATATTTGTCCGGGTTGGCCGCCTTCAGCGCCGGACCCGACTGCATTTCGATTTTGCCGTCGGCCAAATAAAACAACGAGGACTTGGTCGCGATCCGCTCGTTCAGATCGTTCATCATCTTTTCTTCAAGCTCGTCGGCGCGCTCCGACAGCGTCATTGACTTAAGTGACTCGGACTTAAGTGACTCGGACTTAAGTGACTCGGACTTAAGCGACTCGGGCTTTTGATGTTCGTTCATAAAGCACCTGCCTTTTCCGCCCTCGTCAGGGCTACGGATTCGATCGCATCCACGATCGCCTGGTACCCGGTACAGCGGCAGTAATTGCCGGAAAGATGTTCGCGGATGGTATCACGGGAGGGCAGGCCGCCGCGCGACAAAAGCTCTTTTGCACCGATCAACATGCCGGGTGTGCAGAAGCCGCATTGCAGCGCATTGCGCCTTTGGAACGCCTCCTGCAGATCGGCAATGAGACCGGAATCCGAAATGCCTTCGATGGTTTCGACTTCGGCGCCGTCGCATTGCACCGCCAGCACCAGGCAGCCGCGCACCACCTCGCCGTCGACCAGCACGGTGCAGGCGCCGCACGCGCCCTGCTCGCAGCCGATATGGCTGCCGGTCAGTCCCAGATCCTCGCGGAGAAAATCGACCAGCGTCTTGCGCGCTTCGACGCGCTCGCGCACGGCCTCGCCGTTGACGCGGATAGAGACGTCAAGCTGGCGCTCTCCCATAACCCTTCCAGGCTTCATTTGTTTGGAAGTCTCATATCACCGAAGCGGTGGCGATGCCACCGGCTCCTCAATTCGTCATTGCGAGCGAAGCGAAGCAATCCAGTGGGAGCCCGAGCACGGCTATTGAACCTGTACCGGGGAGCTGGATTGCTTCGTCGCTATCGCTCCTCGCAATGACGGGGATTAAGCGGGCGTATGGCCCACGATATCGCGCACGATGTCGATGGCGCGGCGCAACAGCGTCTGCGAGGCTTCGAGCGTGCGGAAGGCGGCATGGGCCGTCAGCGTGACATTGTCCATCTGGGCCAGCGGATGGTCGGGCTTGAGCGGTTCGGCATGAAAGACGTCGAGCCCGGCGTGGCGAATATGGCCACTGCGCAAGGCCGCGATGAAGGCCTCCTCGTCGACCAGAGCGGCGCGCGCGGTGTTGACGAAGGTGACGCCCGGCTTCATGCGGGCGAATTGCGTGGGCCCGAGAAAACCGCGGGTCTCGTCGCCGAGCGTCAGATTCATCGAGACCACGTCGGAACGCGCCAATAACTCGTCGAGCGGAACAAGCGGCGCACCGGGCCGCGGCGAGCGGTTCCAGGCGATCACGTCCATGCCGAGCCCCCGCCCCATCCGCAAAACCTCGGCCCCGATGCCGCCGAGCCCGATGACGCCGAGTGTCTTGCCGAGAAGCTGCACGCCGCCGTGCGGCACCCAGGTTCCCGAGCGCACCTCGCGATCCATGCGCGCGACATCACGACAGGCGGCGAACATCAGTGCAATGGTGTGCTCGGCCACCGCCGTATCGCCGTAATTGCGGATGGTGTGGACCTCGATGCCGCGTTCGGCGAGCTCGGCGAGATTCATGTAGCTTGCCGGCCCCGTGCCGAGAAAGACCACGTGCTTGAGCGCATCGCACTTCTCGACCAGATCGGTCGGCAGATAGGAATGATCGTCGACGCAGATGTCGTAGCCCTTGAGCACGGCCGGCAGTTCCGCGAGCGCATAGGGCCTGCGGTTGACGTCGATCGGCGGGTCGCCCGGGCGCATGACGCTGTCCCATACCGGCGCGAGCTGGTCGTTGCAGTCGATGAAGAGCGATTTCATGGGGGTAACCGTTGACGGTACGAGCGCCGACTTCTAACACATCGTCCGGATCGCGGAAGGCGGCTTGGCGGCCGTCTTTGTTTTGAGAGGATTGGATATGCGCCTTGCAAGCTACGCGCTGCGTGGCCGGCCGAGTTTCGGCGTGGTGAGCGGCGACGGCATCGTGGATTTGCGGCCGCGGCTGCATAAGTTCCACAGCCTCGTGGAAGTGTTCCGGGCGCAGGCCCTCGACGAGGCGAAGGCCGTCTCTGCCGGGGTGCGCCCCGACGTGCCGCTTTCGGAGGTCGAGCTGTTGCCGCCGCTGTCGGCGCCGGAGAAGATCCTCTGCATCGGCATCAATTATGCCAATCGCGGCGCGGATTATAATGTCACCAACAATCCGAAATATCCGAGCATGTTCTACCGCGCGCCGAATTCGCTGGTCGGCTCGGGGCAGCATCTGATCGTGCCAAAAATCTCCGAGCAGCTCGATTACGAGGGCGAGATCGCCATCGTCATCGGACGCGACTGCAAGCACGTGCCGAAGGAGCGCGCGCTCGACGTGATCGCCGGCATTACTTTGTGCAACGAAGGCACGATCCGCGACTGGACGCGCCACGGCCAGTTCAACGTCACGCAGGGCAAGAATTTCGACGCCTCCGGCGGCATCGGGCCGTGGATCGTGACCGGCGTCGATCTTTCCAAACCGCTGCATCTCTTGGCGCGCAAGAACGGCGAAGTGACCCAGGAAGACACCACAGCGAACATGATCTTCTCGTTCAGCGACATCATCGCTTATGCGACGACGTTCATGACGCTCAAGGCCGGCGACGTGATCTGCACCGGCACGCCGGTGAAGAAGACCAAGTCCGATCCCCCGGTGTGGCTCAAGCCGGGCGATGTGATCGAAGTCGAGTGCCCGGAAGTCGGCACGCTGCGCAACAGTGTGGCAGCCGAGGCGTGACCACGGCCATCCGCGCGGCTTGCGTCATCGGCTGGCCGATCGGGCATTCGCGTTCGCCGCTCATCCATAATTATTGGCTGAAAGCTTATCGCATCGCCGGCGCGTATCGCAGCGAGGCGGTGCCGCCGGAGCGCTTTGGCGAATTCGTGCAGTCGCTCGCGGCGCGCGGCTATGTCGGCGCCAACGTGACCGTGCCGCACAAGGAAGCGGCGCTTGCCTGTTCGCAGGCCGACGACCGCGCCAAGGCGGTCGGCGCCGCCAACACATTATGGCTCGACGGCGGCGCGTTGCGCTCGACCAATACCGACGTCGAAGGTTTCTTGGGCAATCTCGACGCCTGCGCGCCGGACTGGAACCGGGACCTGAACAAAGCCGTCGTGCTCGGCTCGGGCGGCGCGGCGCGCGCGGTGGTTTACGCACTCATTCAGCGCGGCATCGGCCACATCGTCGTGATCAATCGCAGCGGGGAGCGTGCCGAAGCACTTCGCCAGCGGCTTGACGCAGGCATCCGCACGCTGCCTTGGCAGGAACGTGACGCCGCGCTGAGCGACGCCGGCCTCCTCGTCAACACGACGACCCTCGGCATGCCCGGCCAGCCGGAACTCGCGCTCGCGGTGGACCGCCTGCCCGCTCACGCCATCGTGAGCGACCTTGTTTATGTACCGCTCGTGACGCCGCTCCTGCGGGTGGCAACGGCCCAGAAGCTGCGCACCGCCGACGGGCTTGGCATGCTCTTGCACCAGGCGGTGCGCGGCTTTTCCTTATGGTTCGGGCAAAAGCCTGAAGTTACAGCGGAACTGCGGGCGTTGGTGGAAGCCGACCTGCGCGCCTAAATCGCAAAAGTGCAGGAATAAGCCGCACAACCTCGGGGTTCAAACTCCACCCGGGGGCGTCGCACACATGGATAAGGTCGGGAGAACGACAATGACGACTCGCACGTTGATTGCCGGCAGTGGACTTGCCTTGCTTTTCGCCACATCGATTGCGCTCGCGCAGACGTCGCCGGTGCGCGTGCGCGGCACGATCGAAAGCGTCGCGGGACAGACGCTCGCCGTGAAGTCGCGCGACGGCGCGACGCTGACGGTGAAACTCGCCGACAACGCGCCGGTGCGCGCCGTCGTCAAAGCGTCGCTCGCCGACGTGAAGCCGGGCGGCTATGTCGGCGTGACCGGGATGCCCCAGCCTGACGGAACGCAGAAGGCGCTCGAGATCCACATCTTTCCGGAAGCGTTGCGCGGCACCGGAGAAGGCCATCGCCCGTGGGATCTCGCGCCCAACAGCACCATGACGAATGGCGCGGTCGACAGCGAAGTCGCCGTCAGCGACGGCCAGAAACTCGTCCTGAAATACAAGGACGGCGACAAGACCTTCATCGTGTCGCCGGATACCGCCATCGTCGCTTATGCGCCGGCGACCGCGGCCGATCTCAAGCCCAGCGAAAAAGTTTTCATCGCCGCCGCGGCGAAACAGCCCGACGGCACGTTGACCGCACCGAACATTACCGTGAGCCGCAACGGCGTGAACCCGCCCATGTAAGAACCGCTCCCGCGCCGATTGGGCGCATTGAGGATGATGTCATTGGGAGATGCGAATAATTCTTCCGGGTGAAAAGCATAATCTGAAGGCGAACCCGGGAGCATCACATGAGAACCAGACATCTGTTGGCCGGCATCGCCGTCATCGCAGCGTTTGCTGCGGTGCCGGCGCTGGCGCAGCAATCGCAGCGCGTCCGCGGCACGATCGAAAGCGCTGATGCCGGGTCGATCACCGTCAAGCCGCCTGATGGCCCGGACGTCACCGTAAAGCTCGCCGACAATGTCCAGGTCTTCGGCGTCGTGCCCGCGACGCTTGCTGACGTGAAAGCCGGCAACTATGTCGGCGTTGGCGCCATGCCGCAGCCCGACGGCACGCAGAAGGCGATCCAGGTGATGATCTTCGCCGAAACCCAGCGCGGAACCGGCGAAGGCTTTCGCCCCTGGGACCGCCCCGGCTCGACCATGACCAACGGCACGGTGGATACCACCGTTGCCGGCGTCAGCGGTCAGACGCTGACGGTCAAATACAAGGACGGCGAGCAGAAGATCACGATCGGACCGGATGCAACGATCCGCGCCTATGTCATCGGCGACACGAGCGAACTCAAGCCCGGCGCCCATATCGCCATCGTGCGCGCCGACAAGGCGGCCGACGGCACGTTGTCGACGGCGCGCGTCAATGTCGGCCGCAACGGCGTCGTGCCGCAATAATCCGGTCGGGATATCGGCTTAATTCCAATGCCGATCGCAGTGCCGGCGGAAATCGCTGTCGGTCCAGCAATGACCCTTGCTGATCGAGGGCCCCCAGAACGGCTTGCCCCACACCGCGCCGACCACGCCGCCGACGACGGCGCCGGGAGGGCCCGCGACAAGGAGACCGGTTCCGGCGCCGGCCACCGCGCCGACCATATCGGCCCGGGCGCTCGAAGCCGCCATCGCGCCGGCGAAGATCGCCGTCGCCAAAAAGAGCTGACGCATATGCTACTCCTTCAACCCTTCGCGGCGCAGGCTCAAGCACCGTCGACATGAAAATTTCAGTAACACGCGACACCTTTTCATAAGGTTGACGGAGAGCTACCCCGCCGGCCCCGAAGTAGGTATTCCTGTGCCTACATCGCGGCAATTACGCGACGGTCGATGTCGGCAACGTTGGTTATCCCCATCAGCGCCATGGTGATGTCGAGCTCGTTGCGCATGATCTCGATGGCGCGCGCCACGCCCGCCTGCCCGCCGGCGCCGAGCCCATAGACATAGGCGCGGCCGCTCATGCAGGACCGGGCGCCGAGCGCAAGCGCGCGCGCAATGTCCTGGCCGGAGCGAATGCCGCCGTCGAACATGACTTCGATCTCGCCGCCGACCGCCTCGACGATCGGCGGCAGCACCGAAATCGACGACGACGCGCCGTCGAGCTGACGGCCGCCGTGATTGGAGACGACGATGGCCGCGGCGCCGGTCTTCGCCGCGATGCGCGCATCCTCGGCATCGAGAATGCCCTTGAGGATGAGCTTGCCCGGCCAGATGCTCCTGATCCAGTCGACGTCTTTCCAGTTCAGCGTCGCGTCGAATTGTTCGGCAATCCATTTCGACAGCACGGTGACGCTGTCCATGCCGGGATAGTGTCCGGCGATATTGCCGAAGGTCTTGCGCTTGCCGCGCAATATGCCGAGCGCCCAAGCGGGCTTCCCGGCAATGTCGATGACGTTCTTCAATCGGATCTGCGGCGGCACGCTCATGCCGTTCCGAATGTCGTTGTGGCGCTGACCGATGACCTGAAGATCGACGGTCAGCACGAGCGCGC
This sequence comes from uncultured Alphaproteobacteria bacterium, assembly GCA_963761185.1. GTDB lineage: Bacteria > Pseudomonadota > Alphaproteobacteria > Rhizobiales > Xanthobacteraceae > BOG-931. The sequence continues at coordinate 291,591 of CAVXFY010000002.1, read as the reverse complement.
TGCATTTCGCGGCGATGGCGCGCTCGATGAGCGCGCGGATGAAGCCGCGATCCTTCATGACGTAGAGCTGGAACCAGAACGGCTTGTCGACCGCCGCGGCAACGTCCTCGATCGAACAGATCGACATCGTCGACAGCGTGAATGGAATCCCCGCCGCAAGCGCTGCCCGGCACGCCAGGATCTCGCCGTCGCCATGCTGCATGCCGCAAAGCCCGACCGGCGCCAGGGCGAGCGGCAGCGACGCCGGCTCGCCGAGGATCGTCGTCTTGGTGCTGCGGTTTGAGACATCGAACAGAATGCGCTGGCGCAGCTTGATGCGCTCGAGATCGGCGCGGTTGGCGGCAAGCGTCTGCTCGGCATAGGAGCCCGCTTCGGCATAGTCGATGAAGGCGCGCGGCACCTTGCGGTGGGCTAACTGCCGCAGGTCCTCGATACAGGTCATCTGTCGCATGGTAAGTGTCCCGGCTCTCGGCTTGGTTCTTAGCACACGCGACGCAAGTTGCCGCAAATCCGGCGCGGTGTTCTGGTCCGGATTCATTTGAGACGGCGCTGGCCACAGCGCCAAGTCCGCATTAATTGCTCGCCCACCGTTTTGCCTGAGAGGAATTCGAACTCAAGGATGCGAAGCACCGCCTAAAGGCGGCGACCGCTTTGCGGTCGTCCTTGACTTCGAATTCCTCTCAGGCACCGTTTGGGCGTGCAATCAATGAAGAAGTCTGCTCCTTGGCCGTCGCATGTGCCGGGCCAAGACTGCGGGAACTTCGGCGTCACCCCGGCGTTATTTCAAAGGTTTTGCGGTGCCGGGCGGTGGGGCTGTTCCCCAGCCGGCACCGGTTGCGACTTCTAGGAAGGCCTAATCAGGAAGGCGGATATGGACCAGTGGAACAAACAGCGGCGCCCCCAGGTGGCTTATGCCGGGTTCGAGCGTGGCGCCCAGGACGCGAGCGAAACCCAATTGCAGGCAAGGCGCCGGGACAAGGAACAGAAACAAGCCAAAGAAGCCAAACGGCTCGCCGTGCTCGACGAGGCGCTGGAACTGGGGCTTGAGGAAAGTTTTCCTGGCTCCGACCCGGTTTCCGTCACCCAGCCGCCGCCCAGCCCCTACGACCGTTTCGCCCGCTGAAAACCGCGGACGGCCCACCTCGATAGCGTTAGACCGTTGATTTCACGGGCGCTTATGCTGAACGGACCGTTACGCGAAAGCGTAAGATTACCCAATATTTTTTGAAGCGGTTAAGACCGATAACGGGCTAGTATCGCCGACCGGAGTGGTAGTCGTGGGGCCGAAGGCTATGGTTCGCAAATATTTTGGGACGGACGGCATCCGTGGCCTCGCCAATAGCGTGATCACGCCGGAATTGGCGTTGCGCGTCGGCCAGGCCACAGGCCTCGTGTTCCGCCGCGGCGAGCATCGCCATCGCGTCGTCGTCGGCAAGGACACGCGGCTCTCCGGCTACATGATCGAAACGGCGCTGGTCGCCGGCTTCACCTCGGTGGGCATGGACGTGCTCTTGCTCGGCCCCATTCCGACGCCCGCGGTCGCCATGCTGACGCGCTCGATGCGCGCCGACCTCGGCGTCATGATTTCGGCTTCGCACAACCCCTACGACGATAACGGCATCAAACTGTTCGGCCCCGACGGCTACAAGCTGTCCGACGAGGTCGAAGGCAGGATCGAAACGCTGATCGACGCCGACAAGGACAAGCAACTGGCCAAGAGCGCCGAGCTCGGCCGGGCGCGTCGCATCGACGGCGTCCACGACCGCTATATCGAATTCGCCAAGCGCACCATGCCGCGCAATCTCTCGCTCGACGGGCTGCGCGTCGTCATCGATTGCGCCAACGGCGCCGCCTATCGCGTGGCGCCCGAAGCTTTGTGGGAGCTCGGCGCCGACGTGGTCTCGATCGGCGTCGAACCGGACGGCTTTAACATCAACCGCGAATGCGGCTCGACCGCGCCCGACACGCTGTGCCGCAAGGTGCGCGAAATGCGCGCCGATATCGGCATCGCGCTCGACGGCGACGCCGACCGCGTCGTCATCGCCGACGAGCACGGCCACCTGATCGACGGCGACCAGCTGCTCGCCGTGATCGCGGAAAGCTGGGCCGAGGATCGGCTCCTGACCAAGCCCGGCATCGTCGGCACGGTCATGACCAATCTCGGCCTCGAGCGGCATCTGCAATCGCTCAAGCTCACGCTGGTGCGCACGCCGGTCGGCGACCGCTATGTGCTCGAGCACATGCGCGAGCACGGCTATAATGTCGGCGGCGAGCAGTCGGGCCACATTATTCTCTCCAACTACACCACGACCGGCGACGGCTTCATCGCCGCGCTGCAGCTCCTCGCCGTGGTGAAGAAGAAGAACAAGCCGGTCTCCGAAGTCTGCCACCGCTTCGAGCCGCTGCCGCAGGTGCTGCGCAACGTGCGCTACCGGAGCGGCAAGCCGCTCGAACATATGCAGGTGCAAACGGCAATCGCCGACGGCGAAAGCCGCCTCAACGGCCACGGCCGCCTGGTCATCCGCCCATCGGGCACCGAGCCCGTGATCCGCATCATGGGCGAAGGCGACGACAAGACCATGGTCGAGGAAGTCGTCGACGGCATCGCCGAAGTGCTCGCCGCGCACGCGGCGTAACATCCACAACCCGCTCGTCCCCGCGAAAGCGGGGACCCAGGCCGCGTTTCAGAAGCAACTGCATTCCCTGAGTTCACAAACGAAGGGCAACACCTTCTTATGGGTGTTGCCATGCAGTCCCAGGGACATAAGCACGTTGCCTAAAGGTAACGTATATGATACTTTATGGATGAGATTCAGATCAGGTCATTTGTTGAGCGCTCTGGCCGCGTCCCTTTTCAGATCTGGTTCGCCACGCTCGATGTGCAGGCTCAGGCGAAGGTCAACATCGCGCTGTCGCGGCTAGCGCTGGGCAATCGCTCGCAAGTGAAGGGGCTGGGCGGCGGCGTGGCCGAACTGAAACTGGACTTCGGACCGGGCTACCGGATTTATTTCGGACAGGATGGGCAGACGCTCGTCATCCTGCTCGCCGGCGGCACCAAGAAGCGCCAGAACGAGGATATCGCGACGGCCAAGGTGCGCTGGGCCGAATATAAAGAGCGCAAGACGCTCGGCCGCGGATGAGGCGGCACATAGTAGACGGCACACGGTAGGCAGCAAATGGTTCTGACCCGCGGTTTCAAAGACTTCATCAAGACGAAAATCGAATCCGATCCGGAATTCCGCCAGACGCTGTTTCAGGAAGCGGTGCAGACGTTGATCTCGGGAGATGTCGACACGGCGCGCACCGTATTGCGCGACTACATCAATGCGACAGTCGGCTTTGCGGCACTGGCGAAGGCGACGGGAACGCCGCCCAAGAGCCTGATGCGCATGTTCGGGCCGAACGGCAATCCGACGGCCGCCAATCTGTTCGGCGTCATCGGCGTGCTGCAGAAGAAGACCGGCGTGCATCTCGAAGTCCGCGCCAAAGCCACGGCGGCGTAGCTCCCTATTCTCAGACTCATCTGAGACGGACGCTGGCCGCAGCGCCAAGTCTCCATTGACTGCACGTCCACAGCGTGCCTGAGAGGAATTTGAAGTCAACGGATAAATCTGCCTCGGGGGCAGTTTCAAATTTCAAATACGTGCGCGCCCGCGCGGATCACGCTTCAAAGACAGGCTCCCGCGAGCGCTCGATATTCGCCTTCAAATAAGGATTACGCATCGCGCCGGGCTCCAGGGAGTCAAATTCGACGAGGAAATCGACGTCGGACCGCTGCGGATCGAAATCCGCGCCGCGCGCCGCCGAGCCGAAGACAGCCAGCCGCCGAACGCCGAAACGGCGGCACAGCGCGGCAATCTCTGACCGGCACTCTGCAATCAACGGCAGCATCGGATTCTCCGTATCCACGGCCTTTCGCGCTACAAGGCAGCATATCACAAACCGCCCCTCGGCGCGGTAAGTCACCCTCCCCTGCAGGGGGAGGGTCGCGCACCAAAGGTGCGAGGGGTGGGGTGGTCGGCCTCCCGGGGCCTGGATTGAGCGAAGCGAAATACGGAAGGAAAATTCACGCGGCGCCTCAAAAAATGGCGCGTGAAGGCCGTCGTTTTCCTTGCAGCATTGAAGTCTGACAACTAGCCTGATGCGGAACTCTGGGGCCGCGATGTCGATCCGACTTATTGTGGCAGTGACGGACGGCGACTGGTTTGATCAGCTTCGTCAAATACCGAATTTGACTGAGGCCAACTTTTGGTCTCCTTCGGACTCAAATTTCCGCGCTCTTCAGCCAGGAGAGCTTTTTCTGTTCAAACTACACTCTCCAAACAATTTTATAGTTGGTGGCGGTGTATTTGCTCATGCTAATTCAATGCCATGCTCGCTGGCGTGGGAAGCTTTTAAGGAGTTAAACGGCGCGGCTTCACTCGCACAAATGCGGACGCGAATAGCGAAATACCGAAAAATAAAGCCAGATGAGCGCGAGGATTTCGTTGTCGGCTGCCGCATTCTTACATAGCCATTCTTTCTTGATCGAACACAATGGTTGCCAGTCCCGAAAAGCTTCGCTCTTACGACGGTCACATTCAAAACTTATTCCGTCGAGGAAGCCGACGGCCGGTGGTTGTGGGAGGCCGTGGCAGGAAAGTTACCTACGTCCGAAAGGGAGGCGTCGGAAATCATCGATCCATTTTCGGAAATTAGTGAAAAGGATCAGTCGAGATATGGGGAGCCAATATTAGTGCGCCCACGTCTCGGACAAGGCGCATTCCGAATTCTGGTTACAGATACCTATCGGCGGCGATGCGCAATTTCCGGCGAGCGGACACTACCCGCGCTAGACGCTGCGCACATTCGTCCGTTTGCCGACGGCGGACCCCACAAAATATCGAACGGCGTTTTAATGCGCCGCGACATTCATAGTTTGTTTGATTTGGGATATGTGACGATTTCACCTGATTTGAAATTCGAGGTCAGCAAGAAGATCCGGGAAGAGTATGAAAATGGCCGTCACTATTATTCATTGCACGGCGCGGACATTCAGTTGCCAGATGATACCAGGCAATGGCCCGATCGATCAGCCTTAAAGTGGCACAACGAATACCGTTACAAAGGGTGACTCGGCGATTCTTGCTTACTTAGTTCCGGCGGGCGACGCGAGCCACGCGATAATCAGTGGAGTTAAATCATGATCCCTGATTTGCCCGGTTGGGACTCACTCCCCACAGTCACGCGGTACCATAATTGGGCGGAAATGGCCGGGATCTTCGCTGTAGCGTTCCTCGTGATCGCTGAAATTGTGTCCTACAAATACGGTCATCGGAAAGATGACCTGACAGAGCAGCAACAAACAGCCACCAATCAGCGTCATGATGAGGAAATGGCGCGGCTTCATTTGGAAACCGCCAAAATCCAAGAACGATCCGCCAAATTGGAAAAGGAAGCAGCCGAAGCGCAGCTTTCGCTCGGCAAGCTCCAAACACCACGCGCAGCATTGCTTACAGATGCCGCGCTCAACGCCATCGCAGAAAAATTAAAACCATTTGCAGATACCAAATTTGATACGGGACTTGCCGCTAATAGCGGTGAATAGGCGGATTTTTTGTGGCGACTTGAAATGGGATTGACAAGTCTACCGCCGCCAGAGGACCGACTAAACGCGGGCTGGATCGAAATTCCATGGGGCTTCAATCGCGTCGGAGTTGGAGGACAAGCATTGTTCCGTGGCACTCGTCCTGTATCTGGATCGGTGGCGGCGCAAAATGTCGAAATCCATTTGCATCCAGAATATCGCGATAAATTACTTCCTGCGGCATCGGCATTAATTTCGGCCCTGAATGACGCTGGGATCGCGGCCAAACTGGTCGGATTCAACACCCATACTAGTAATGATGATGCGGTCCATGTGCTTATCGGTGAAAAGCAGTGATGGGTACCCGCAATCCGCGATACGTTTATCGGATTTCAGCGGTACTTGTACGAATAAGCCAAAATGCGCCGGACTAAGGGGGTTGCGCTGCGCCGCGGGGATGCACGCGGCCCCGTCATGGCCGGGCTTGTCCCGGCCATCCACGTCTTTGCCTTGCGACTGCGCGCAAGTCGTGGATGCCCGGCACAAGGCCGGGCATGACGGCCGAAGGTGCGTCACTTTTATATTGACAATTGTCACTGTATCAGTTACACTCCTCGCTCATAAAGGACCTGCCCCGGAGGCAAGCCGGGGCATGGGAGCGAGGGCGGTGCCCGCGGGCGGTGTTGCAAACCGCTCCCGGGCGGCTCCGGGCATCAATCTTCCGGCACTAACGACCGGAGTGCGAGGTGCTCGCCGGGCTGGGACAGGTTGGGGCGGGTAACACCCGCTTAAAATGCATCGGTTCTGCCCCCTGACGGGGGACGACTACAGGATCACGCTCCGCCGCGTCCCAGGAAACATGGCCTGGAGCAGAGCCTTTGGGAGGAGATCTCCCTCTGGCGAGAGCCGTGGTGGAACGCCGATAGATGTGCTGCCTCCCGTTGGGGGCGGCGGCCGTGTCAGCAACACGGCAAGGTTAGAGACTGCGTCTGTCGGCGTTCCGCTTCCTTTATTATTTCGTCATTGCGAGCAAAACGAAGCAATCCAGTGCAGCGTCGAGGAACTGGATTGCTTCGTCGCTTCGCTCCTCGCAATGACGCAATGACGGGCTGGCGAAGTGAGACAAGGCACAGCGAGACGAAGGCACCACCCCTTCTTTTCCGGAGCGCCCTCTCCTTCGCCCTTCCACCGTAGCGGTATTTGCACATCCGCCCCCGCGCTAGCGGGGGAGGGGGACCGCGCCCTTGCGCGGTGGAGGGGGCGTCCGACTCGTCGCTTCGCTGTCGTCGAAAGAAATACCGTTGAGGCTCGCACCCCCTCCACCACCCCTTCGGGTGGTCCCCCCTCCCCCGTTTTCACGGGGGAGGAAAGAAGCGCATGCGTCGCGAGGATGCCCGTCATTGCGAGCGAAGCGAAGCAATCCAGGAGGGAGCCCGAGCGAGGAAATTCAGTCTGTAGCGGGGAGCTGGATTGCTTCGTCGCTTCGCTCCTCGCAATGACAGCGAGAACGGTCCGGCATCGGAGGCAGATAATTTCAGCCGTGCGATTTGAGGAACTGCGCGAAGGCCTTCAGCGTCGTTTCCGACACATAGTGCTCGATGCCTTCGGCGTCGGCCTCCGCCGATTCCACAGGCACGCCGAGCGCCCGCAACAGATCGACGACGAGGCGGTGGCGCACGCGCACCCGGTTGGCGAGCGCATGGCCCTTCTCGGTGAGGAAGACGCCGCGATAGGGCCGCGCGGTGGCGAGCCCGGCGCGTTTGACGCGGGCGATGGTCTTGATCGCGGTGGCGTGGGAGACGCCGAGCCGGCGGGCGATATCGGTCGGCCGGGCCTCGCCTTCGCTTTCCAGCAGATCCGCGATCAGTTCGACGTAGTCTTCGAGCAGCGCCGTCGACTGCGCCGACCGCGTCTTGCCGAAGCGGCGGGCCTGGGTTCCTTCCGCGGGAAGCTTGCCCATAACGACCTGAGTGGCGGGGGGTGGCGGCGTCACCGGGGCTTGGAGAACATATTTTTCTTGCCGTGTCAAAATGTAGCCTTAGCTACATAGTGCAGCCGTTGACGCCGGGAGCCGTCATACTTATACTGTAACCGATGCTACATTTTGGTGCGACTGCTGCATGAAACCGCTGGAGCTGAGGCCGCCGGAGATGAGCGAGGCAAGAACGAGCCAGGCCATAGCGAACCAGGCGATTTTGCCGCCGCTGTCGATGACCGAGCGCACCGTCGCCGCCGCGCATCGGGTGCTGGCCGGCGAGCGCCGCGGGCCCGCCGCAATACTGGCTTTCGCCGGTCCCGCCATCGTCGCCTCGATCGCCTATATGGATCCCGGCAATTTCGCCACCAATATCCAGGCCGGCGCCAAATACGGCTATGGGCTGCTCTGGGTGGTGCTGCTCGCCAATGTCATCGCCATGCTGTTCCAGGGCCTGTCGGCCAAGCTCGGCATCGTCACCGGCAAGAACCTCGCCGAGCACTGCCGCGACCACTTTCCGCAGCCGGTCGTTTGGGCGATGTGGATCGCCTCCGAGATCGCCGCCATGGCGACCGATCTCGCCGAATTCCTCGGCGGCGCCATCGGGCTGTCGTTGCTGTTTCACATGCCGCTGTTCGGCGGCATGGTCGTGACCGCGATCGTAACCTACGGGCTGTTGATGTTCGACGCCTACGGCTTCCGGCCGCTCGAACTGATCATCGGTGCGATCGTCGGCGTGATCTGTCTTTGCTATCTCGCCGAGATGTTCATCGCGCCGGTCGACTGGGCGGCTGCGGCCTACCATACCGTCACGCCGCAGCTCGTCGACGCCGAGGCATTGTTGCTCGCCGTCGGCATTATCGGCGCGACCGTGATGCCGCACGCGATCTATCTGCATTCCGGCCTGATGCAGGCGCGCGTGCCGACCCGCCATGACGATGACCGGCGCAAGGTGCTGCGCTTCTCCAACCGGGAAGTCGTCATTGCGCTGAGCGTTGCCGGCGTCGTCAACATGGCGATGGTGATGATGGCGTCGGGGGCCTTTCATGCCGGCCATCCCGATGTCGCCGAGATCGAGACCGCCTATCACACGCTGACGCCGCTGCTCGGCGGCGCTGCGGCGGGAATTTTCCTGTTGTCGCTGATCGCCTCGGGGATTTCGGCCTCGACCGTCGGCACCATGGCCGGGCAGATGATCATGCAGGGCTTCGTCGGCTTCCGCATTCCGATCTGGCTGCGCCGGCTGATCACCATGGCCCCGGCCTTCGTCGTCGTCGCGCTCGGCGTCAACGCGACGCAGGCGCTGGTGGTCAGCCAGGTGGTGCTCAGTATCGCGTTGCCGCTGCCGATGATTTCCCTGATCATTTTCACCAGCAAGGCCGACATCATGGGCGCCTTCGTCAATAGCGCTCTGACGCGCGCCGCGGCGGTGTTCGCCACGGGCGTCGTGCTTGTCCTCAATGTCGTTTTGATTGTTGAGAGTTTTTAGGAAAGCCGAACCCGCTCCCGGATTGCAAACGGGCAATCCGGGTTATTTGCTCGATCGACTTTCAGATCGCGGTACTTTCGTACCGCGACACAACTTATAGGGTCTTCAGATTTTCTGCGGCCGACTTGCCGGTCTTGCGGTCCACCACGACTTCGAAGGCTACGCGTTGACCTTCTCTCAGTTCGCGGAGGCCGGCGCGTTCGACAGCGCTGATATGGACGAACACGTCCTTGCCACCGCCCTCGGGTTGAATGAATCCGTAACCCTTCTGCGCGTTGAACCACTTCACGGTACCGTCACTCACGGGTCTCTCCTCATCGATATGTTAGTTCATAGCCTTAGTTCATAGCCATGACAGTGTGAGCCGCGCGATTGTGCTCGGCTCGGTTCGCTCGAGATTTTGGTGAAAGATCGTCAGTCAGGCGCGCTTATCAGTTCGCTGCAAGGCCAAGTCATTGCCGAAGTCATTCCTGCCGAAGTCATTCCGGCCGAAAACTCGATGCGATCTTTTTAACCGCAACGCCTAATCTTCGCAAGACGGTGCCGGCGCGATTGTGACGGATACGTGAGAGCAAAAATGAAATCAAAACGCGTGACGTCCGGAAATTATTCGGTAACCGCGATCGCATCGCCGGAGCGTTTTGCGGATTCCACGATGGCCTCGAATACCGCCATACCATGCAGCACGTCGGCGATCGGCACCGGATAGGAATTTCCATCGCGGATGGCGCGCGCGAATGCCGTCATCTCTTCGTGCAACATGTCGAAGCCGGAGAATTCGACAATCTCGTCGGGAGGCGCCGTGACCTGTCCGATCGGCGCCGCGGTCGAAGCGGGTGCGAAACGGAAATGCGACAGATCGGCGCGCGTGATTTCGGCGAGACCTTTGGTGCCGTAAGCCGTGAACGCAAAATTCGTCGCGGTCGCGACCGAGCAGAAAATCAGCCCGGTCGCTCCGCCCGCAAACCGCAGCATGACGGTCGTCGTGTCGTCGGACGGACCCGGATAGTTGCGCGCCGTGACGCAACGCACGTCGCGCACGCGGCCGGCGAATTCGATCATGTGATCGAGCGCGTGCACGCCGACGGCAGTGAAAGCGCCGCCCGGCGCCTCTTGCGGCGACGCGCGCCAATTGTCCGGCGCGATGAATTGTGCCGTCGAAGTGGTGTGCTGAGCCACGAGCGCAATGACATTGCCGAGCCGGCCGTCGAGGACGCGCGCGCGCAATTCGCCGAGGCTCGGATGAAAGCGCCGGGTGAAGCCGACCGCGAGGATGAGCCCGGATTTGTGCGCGGCATCGGCGACGGCGCGCGCGCTTGCCTGATCGAGCGTCAGCGGCTTTTCGACGAAGACGTGCTTCTTTGCGGCAATCGCGGCGAGCGCCTGCGCTTGATGCGCGCTGTGCGGCGTCGCCACAACGACGGCGTCGATGTCGGGATCGCGCAGGATGTCGTCATAGCTGTCGACGAGCTTGATCCCCTTGTCGCGGCAGAAGGCTTCGGCGCTCGACCGTGTCCGCGTGGTGCCGAGAACGAAGCGCAGATCGCCGCTGCCCGCCTTGCCGGTCACCGCATTGACCAGCGAACGTCCCCAACGTCCCAGACCGACAATTGCCGCTCGGATCATTGCGCGTCACAAGTGTTCCAAGGGGCGCTGAACCGATTGCCGCCGCGATTGAAGAGAGAAATCCGAGCCATCATCCATCATACCACATTTATTACGCGGCGGAGCCGGAGCCTGACCCTCGCGCCGGCACTTGCTTCAGGATCTTGCTTCGGGGACTTGCTTCTAGGGCTTGCCGGACGACGGCCTCAATGCAACAAACCTGGCACGTCATTGTCGGCAGCAAAGAACGGAGGAATTCGCCCATGCGGATAATTGCGCTCGAAGAACATTTTTCGGTACCGGCGGTGGCGAGCCGCATTCCGAAGGAGGTGGTGCACCGCCGCGGCTTCCGGCCGAGAAACCTCACCCCGGGCGCGCCAAATCCGATGGAGCTGTTGCCGGAATTCGCCGAAAAGCGGCTGAAGTCGATGGATGCCGCCGGCATCAGCGTGCAGGTGCTGTCGAACGCCGGCCCCGGTCCTGATCTCATTCCCGGCCCCGACGGCATCGCGGCCGCGCGCGACGTCAACGACCATCTGGCGAAAGAAATCTCGCGCCATCCCGATCGCTTCTCGGGCTTCGCGGCGCTGCCGCTGCAAAGCCCCGATGCGTGCCCGGTCGAATTCAAGCGCGCGGTGAAGGAGCTCGGCTTTCTCGGTGCCATGGTCAACGGCACCACCGAAGGCCGCTTCCTTGATCATCCGAGCTATGACGGGCTGCTCGCCGCCGCCGTCGAACTCGACGTGCCGATCTACATCCATCCGCACATTCCGCCGGAGCCGGTGCGCACCGCCTATTTCTCCGAGCTTCCCGAAGGCGCGGCGCGCGCGCTCGAGACCGCGGGCTGGGGCTGGCATTCGGAAACCGCGGTGCACGTTTTGCGCCTGGTCCTCGCCGGAACGTTCGACCGTCATCCGAAGCTGAAAATCATCATCGGCCATATGGGCGAGATGATTCCGATGATGATGGCGCGCTTCGACAAGGTGTTCCAGCACGACATCGCGCACCTCAAGCGCTCGGTCTCGCAAACCATTCTCGATCAGGTCTGGATCACGACCAGCGGCATTTTCGACCAGCCGCCCTTTCTCTGCGCGCTGCAGATTTTCGGCATCGATCGCATCCTGTTCTCGGTCGACTATCCGTTCGCGCCCGACGCAGCGGGACGAAAGTTCCTCGACAATGTCGCGCTGCCGCCGGCGGAAAAGGAGAAGCTCGCCCACGGCAATGCCGACGCGTTGTTGAAACTCAAGCCGGGCAAGGCCTAGCCGCGCAGCTGCGAAGCGATCGCGCGGACGTTACGTCCGCGCGAAATACGTGCTGACCCTTACGGGGTTCATCCGAATTGTGCGGTGGCGGCACGCGCCGCCAGGCGATCCCGAGTTCTTTTTCGGGATATAAGGCACGCCGCGCCACATGGCGCTCCCTACCGGAATTGAACCGGTGTTTCAGCCTTGAGAGGGCCGCGTCCTAGACCGCTAGACGAAGGGAGCCTGTCCTCGAAATAACCGCGATGCAGTGTCGGTGCAAGCGCGTTTGCAGGTCTTAACGTGGGATCAGGGCTCGTTGTTGAACCGCAAATGCCCCGTTTCCTTCATGGTCTTGAGATCGAAGACGCGCATTTCACTGACGCCGCCGTTATCGATCATCACGGCGACGCGGCCTCCGGAACCCGCCATCGACACGATCCGCGCGCCCTTGGGCAGCGCAATGGCGTCCTCGATTGGCGAACCGCCGGCGGCGCCATACATCCGGTAGCCGATGACGGTGACCACGGCTGCGATCGCCAGCACGGTAGTGAGACCCGATATCATCATCATGGTGCGGGCGCGCGCGACCAGGCGGTCCGTCTCGGACTCGGCGCGGTCGCCCACCGCTGTTAGATTGCTCCGGGCCTTGCCGGATACATTGTTCATGACGTCCCCCACTTCCACGCCAATAGCGGTCACGCAGACTTCGGTCGTCGTCGGCGCGGACGAGACCGGCGATCGGCTCGACCGCGTGCTGGCCCGTCACGTTACCGAACTCTCGCGCTCCCGCCTCAAACTCCTGATCGAGGCTGGCGCCGTCGCGGTCGACGGCCAGACGATCCGCGATCCGAACCACAACGTCAATTCCGGCTCTGCCATCTTGGTTGACGTGCCGCCGCCGGTGCCGGCCAAGCCGGAAGCCGAGCCGATCCCGCTCCGGGTCGTTTACGAAGACGACGACATGATCGTCATCGATAAACCCCGTAATCTTGTGGTTCATCCCGCCACCGGCCATTGGACCGGCACGCTGGTCAACGCGCTCATCGCGCATTGCGGCGCGAGCCTTTCCGGCATCGGCGGCGAGCGGCGGCCGGGTATCGTGCATCGGCTCGACAAGGACACGACCGGGGTCATGGTAGTCGCCAAGAACGACCGCGCCCACCGGGCATTGGCGGCCCAGTTCGCCGACCACGGCAAAAGCGGCGAGCCGTTCGAACGCTGCTATCTCGCTTTGGTCTGGGGCGCGCCCGAGCGCCCGCAAGGGGTCATCGACCGGCCGATCGATCGCCACCCGAAATCCCGCGAGCGCATGGCGATCCGGGAGGGCGGCCGCGACGCCGTCACCCATTGGCAGGTGCTCGAGAGATACCAAGCCGCGACCGGCCAATCCGGCAAGGCCCGGGGCAAGTCCGGGGGCAAAACCGGGGGCAAAACCCGGCGCCCCGACGAACCGGTCGCGAGCCTGCTCCTCTGCCGGCTGGAAACCGGACGGACCCATCAGATCCGGGTCCATTTGGCCTCGATCGGCCATCCGATCATGGGGGATAATGTCTATGGCGGCGGTTTCCGCACCAAAGCGCGCCTTTTGCCGGCAAAAGCCCAGGCCACGCTCGCGTCCCTTGCGAGACAGGCCCTGCATGCCCATATGCTGTCGGTGAAACATCCATCGAGCGGCGAATTTCTCCAGTTCCGGTCGGAACTGCCGCCTGATCTTGCCCGTTTGCGTAATGCGCTGGCTGATACCCAGCCCCTGTCTCAACGCAAGCCGAGCAAAGGCAGCAACTAAAGGTTTAACGATATCAACGGTTTAGAAGCGGATCGGATTGAGGTTCACGGTGGCGTCGCGCCAATGTGACGCCGAGTTCACTTCGTCCGACCGGTTTGACCGTGTATGTTGCGGGTGCGAAGTAATGGAACTCGGTACCGTCGGCTCGGAGAGCGATGGCACCAATGGCCCCGCCGCACCGCGGGGGGCATGAAAACGGAGGGCGCTAACATGGCCCAGACTGCAGCACTGCCGATCTTATCAGGCGAAACCGGTCTCACCCGGTATCTGGAAGAGATCCGCCGGTTCCCAATGCTGGAACCGCAGGAAGAATTCATGCTGGCGAAGCGTTGGCGCGAGCACGGCGACCGCGACGCCGCGCATAGACTTGTCACCAGCCATTTGCGGCTCGTGGCTAAGATCGCCATGGGTTACCGCGGCTACGGCCTGCCGATCTCGGAAGTGATTTCCGAAGGCAATGTCGGCCTGATGCAGGCGGTGAAGCGCTTCGAGCCCGACAAGGGTTTCCGGCTCGCGACTTACGCGATGTGGTGGATCAAGGCCGCGATCCAGGAATACATCCTGCGCTCGTGGTCGCTCGTGAAAATGGGCACCACCGCCAATCAAAAGAAGCTGTTCTTCAATCTGCGCAAAGCGAAGAGCCGCATCTCCGCGCTCGACGAAGGCGACATGCGGCCGGATCAGGTCAAGCTGATCGCCAAGCGGCTTGGCGTGACCGAGCAGGACGTCATCGACATGAACCGCCGGCTCGGCGGCGATGCCTCGCTCAATGCGCCGATCCGCGAGGAAGGCGATTCCGGCGAGTGGCAGGATTGGCTGGTCGACGACAGCGCCAGCCAGGAAAGCCGGCTGGCGGAATCCGAGCAATCGGAGAACCGCCATCAGGCGCTCGGCCAGGCGCTCACCGTGCTCAACGACCGCGAACGCCGCATCTTCGAGGCGCGCCGGCTCGCCGACGAGCCGATCACGCTCGAAGAACTCGCGGAAGAGTTCGGCGTGTCGCGCGAGCGCGTGCGCCAGATCGAAGTGCGCGCTTTCGAGAAGGTCCAGAAGGCGGTGAAGTCAAACATCGCTCATATGGAAGCCCCTGAAACGGCGGCCTCGATGGCGGCGCACTAAGCTTCTTTCACATCGATACGCAATCGCGATGCCCGGCCTCTGCGCCGGGCATTTGCGTTTACGCGAGCACGAAGCAGCACAGCTTTTGCGAAGCCCGCCAACCACAGCGGCGGAAATACGTCCTCAGCGCCAGCCGAGGCCCGGGGCGACGTGTTTGAGAATAGCCTCGATAACATGGGCGTTGTAATCGACACCGAGCTGGTTAGGCACGGTCAAGAGCAGCGTGTCGGCCGCGGCGATGGCCTCATCTTTCGCGAGTTGCTCGATGAGAACGTCAGGCTCGGCGGCGTAGCTGCGGCCGAAAATGGCGCGGGTGTTGTCGCCCAGAAAGCCGATCGTGTCCTCGTTGTCGTTGCCACGTCCGAAATAGGCGCGGTCGCGGTCGTCGATCAGCGCGAAGATGCTGCGGCTGACTGACGCCCGCGGCTCGCGCGCATGGCCTGCCGCCTTCCATGCCTCACGGAATATCCGGATCTGTTCCGCCTGCTGGACGTGAAGCGGCCGTCCGCCCTCGTCATTTTTGAGAGTTGAACTTTGCAGATTCATCCCGAGCTTGGCCGCCCAGCTTGCGGTGGCATTCGATCCGGCGCCCCACCAGATTCGATCGCGCAGACCCTTTGCGTAGGGTTCGACGCGCAGGAGACCGGGAGGGTTCGGGAACATCGGATGCGGGCTCGGCTGCGCGAAGCCCTCGCCGCGCAGCACGTCGAGCAAGACCTCGGTGTGGCGCCGGGCCATGTCGGCATCGGTCTTGCCCTCGGGTGGGGCGTAACCGAAGTAGCGCCATCCGTCGATCACCTGCTCGGGCGAACCGCGGCTGATGCCCAGTTGCAGGCGCCCGCCGGCGATAATGTCGGCTGAACCTGCGTCCTCCGCCATGTACAGCGGATTCTCATACCGCATGTCGATGACCGCCGTGCCGATCTCAATCCGCTCGGTCTTCGCGCCGACAGCAGCCAGCAGCGGGAACGGCGAGCCGAGCTGACGGGCGAAGTGATGCACACGGAAGTAAGCCCCATCCGCGCCGAGCTCTTCGGCTGCGACGGCGAGCTCAATCGATTGCAAGAGGGCGTCGGAAGCCGATCGCGTCTGCGACTGGGAGGAAGCGGTCCAATGGCCGAATGACAGGAAGCCGATCTTTTTCATGAATATCCGTCATGCAGGTGATGCGTTCGGTTCTGGCTCTTCTAACCTGAAAATCCGAGCTAGAAGATAGGAAAGATAGGAAAGATAGGAGACTACTCCCGCAACATTCCCCGCAGCGGCCAGCGGCAGGCGAAAATCATCACACCGGCCAGCGCTGAAATTGCCGCGACCATAAGGAAGAATTCCGGCTTTTCCATCCGGCTCCAGAAGCTGCCGATATAGCCTGCAAGAAAGCCGCCGGTGAAACTCGTCGCCAGCCAGATCCCCATCATCATCGAGAGAATGCGCGCCGGCGCCACTTTGGTCACAAGCGACAGCCCGACCGGCGAGAGATAAAGTTCGCCGACGGTGATGATGGCGATAGAGCCGAGCACCCACAGCCAGCTCGCCTGGCCTCCTCCGGCGTGGAACGCCGCGAAGGCTTTGATCAGATTGGCCGCCGTGACGCCGAAACATCCGAGCGCCATTTTGGTGAGGGTCGACGGTTCGGTGCGGCGCGTGGCCTGCCGCGCCCACAGTGCCACGACGAAAGGCGTGAAGGCAAAAATCATGAACGGGTTGAAGGCGAGGAACCAGGTCGTCGGGATTTGCGCAATCCACCCAAATAAATCGATGGTGCGATCGACCTTGGTGTCAATCCACAGGATCGTGGTATTGCCCATCTGCTCATATGTCGCCCAGAACAACGTATTGGGTAGAAACAGCACAAGCAGCGCGCCCACGGCGCGCCATTCCTCGCGGCTGAGCGAACGGGGCTCGGTCGTGACCGATGTCTGCAAGCGATCCGCCGGCAGTGCCGGCAGCGCATAGAGATAAATGCACAGTCCGATGCACATGCCGACGCCGGCCGCGGCAAAGCCATAATGCCAGCCGGCCTTTTCACCGAGCGTACCGCACACCAGCGGCGCCAGGAACGCGCCGAGATTGATGCCGACATAGAAGATTGAATAGGCGCGATCACGGCGGTGATCGCCCGGCGCGTAAAGCCCGCCGACTTGGGTGGAAATATTCGGCTTGAAGCAGCCGTTGCCGAGGATCAGCGCCAACAGCGCGAAGACGAACAGCTGCTCGATCGCCATCATGAAATGGCCGATCGCCATCAGGACCGCGCCGACGACGACGGTGCGGCGCTGGCCGAGCACCTTATCCGCCAATAATCCGCCGAAGATCGGCGTGAAATAGACGAGCCCGGTATAGAGACCCCAGATCTGCGACGACAAGGGCTGCACGTCGAGCGGACCGAAGACGGTTTCGAGCCCGTGCTTGACCGTGAGCAGGCCGGCGACGCTGCCGGCATGGTCCGGAAGCAGCAAGTATTTCGTCATGTAAAGAACGAGCAGCGAGCGCATCCCGTAATAGGAGAAGCGCTCCCACATCTCGGTCGTGAACAGGAAGGTGAGCCCGCGCGGATGGCCGAACAGATCCGCGCTCCCGGCGCCGGCTGTGTCCGGCAAGACATCGATGGTTTCAGCCACGGGTGTTCTGACGCTTGCGTCGCGCTGCCGCTGGTGGTTACTGGTTCGCCGGCCGCCGGCGATGATGACAATAAGAGCGGCCGAAAGCTAGGACGCTAACCCGTGGCGTGTCGGTTTCGTTTCATGCGGCTGTGCCGTGCCGTCTTCCCGATTATGGCCGTCATAGGAAGCGCGTGGGCGCTTACAGCGACCGTTCCCGCCGCCGGACCGATCCTGCTCCATGTCAATACGTTCCCCACCGCCCGCTCGCTGCCGTTTTACGCAGGCGTCGAACAGGGCTTCTTCGCCAAGCATGGCCTCAACGTCGCGCTCGAATTCACCGAAAGCTCGGAGCGGCAGCGGGCTGGTCTTGCCGACGGCAGGGTCGATATCGTCCATTCCGCCGTCGACAACGCGGTCGCCATGATCGACGTCGCCAAGCTCGACATCGTGATCGCCTCCGGCGGCGATAGCGGCACCAACGAATTCTACGTCCAGGACGACATCAAGGATTTTGCCGACATTCGCGGCCACGCGATCGTCGTCGACGCGACCAATACCGCCTACGCCTTGCAGGCGAAGAAAATCCTGCTGCAGCACGGCCTCAAGGACGGCGCCGATTACACGCTCAATCCGGTCGGCAACGGCGTGCACCGGCTGCAGGCTCTATTGACCGACAAGACCAATGCCGGCGCGATCCTCAACCTGCCCTTCTCGCTGCAAGCCGCGGCCAAGGGTCTGCGCAGCCTCGGCCGCACCACCGATATACTCGGACCCTATCAGGCGGGCGGCGCTTTCGTGCGGCGCGATTGGGCGCGCGCCAATGCGGCGGCGCTCGAGCAATATCTAGCGGCGTTCGTCGAATCGCTGCGCTGGTCACTTGACCCGAAAAATCGCGCCGCGGCCGTCGCTATTCTTGTCGACAAGCTCAAACTGCCGCCGGACATGGCGGAGAAAAGCCTCGACCTGATGGCCGAGCCCGGCTTCGGCTTCGCCCGCGATGCGGCGTTCGATCTGAATGGTTTCAAGAACGTGCTTGAGCTGCGCGCCGAGACCGAAGGCGGAACGCCCGCCGACCCGCAACATTACATCGATCTGTCCTACTACGATCGCGCCATGAAGCTGGTGCAAGAATAATCAAGATCCAAGGAGCGCTTATGCCCGCCACGTTTCCCGAAGAAGCCAAGAATTTTCGCCTGCTCGGCCACGACGCCACGGCGGCCTGGGGCGGCGGCAGCCTGGTGCAGATTCACAAAGGCCATGCCTATGTCGGCGCGGTCGGCGGCTCGAGCTTCAACGGCCCGGAAGGTTTTACCGTTCACGACGTGCGCGATCCGACGAAACCGAAAAAGGTCGGCGAATTCCGCGCCCCGCCGGGCGTGCACTGCCACAAGCTGCGCATCGTCGGCGACGATCTGCTTTACGTGAATTCGGAGCGGCTCGCCGGCGACAAGGGCAAGAACGCGCGCGCCGGCTTTTTCATTTTCGATATTTCGACGCCGTCGGCACCCAAGCCCGTCGGCTTTTACGACATGCCCGGCTCCGGCCCGCACCGTTTCGGCGTCGACCTGAAACGCGGGCTCGCCTTCATGCCCAACGATGCGCCGGGCTGGGATAAGCGCGTGATCTGGACGCTCGACATCAAGAATCCGCTGAAGCCCGAAGTCGTCAGCATCTGGGGCCTGCCCTGGATGAAGACCGAAAGCGACGACGTCGGCAACGATCCGCATCCGCATGAAGAGGCGGCGACCTTGCACGGCCCGCCGATGATCCGCGGCAACCGCATGTATTGCGCCTGGTGGGGCGGCGGCATGTCGATCATCGACTGCAGCGATCTCTCCGACATGAAGCTCGTCGGCCACATCAAATGGTCGCCGCCGTTTCCGGGCTCGACGCATACCTGCTGGCCGATCGGCGACCGGCCCTATCTCGTCGTCACCGACGAGGCGCGCGCCAAGCAGAAATACTGGGACGCGCAATTCATGTGGATCATCGACGCGCGCGACGAAACCAATCCGCTGCCGATTGCGACCTTCATGCCCGAGCGCGAGAAATATTACGACCGCCCCGGCCGCTTCGGCGCGCACAATATTCTGGAAGACCTTCCCGCCGATGGGCCGTGGAAAGACGTCGTGTTCCTGACTTATTTCAACGCCGGGCTCCGCGCCGTCGACGTCTCGGATCCGCTGCATCCGAAAGAGATCGGCTGCTACGTGCCGGAAACGCCGGAAGGCTCGCCCGGCATTCAGTCAAACGACATCGGCAGCGATGACGAGGGCCGGCTCTATCTGATCGACCGCTGGGGCCAGGGCATGCATATTTTGGAATATACGGGGTAAACTTCTCCTACCGCTGCGGTGCAAACCCAAACGTCTTCTCGAACCGTTTCGCATAGTCCGGCCAGACTTGCGGATTGACGATGCGCGGCACCGGCTTGCCGTCGAGCGCGTCGAGGATCTGCTCGGCGGCGATCTTGCCCATATTGACGCGCGCCTCCCTCGTCACGCCAGCGGTATGAGCAGTGACAAACACATTGTCGAATTTCATCAGCGGATGATCGGCCGGCGGCGGTTCCTTGGCCCAGACGTCGAGACCGGCGCCGGCGATCTTCTTGTCGCGCAGCGCCTTCTCCAAGGCTACTTCGTCGTGAATGAAGCCGCGCGCCGTGGTGATGAAGAAGGCATGCGGCTGCATCAGCGCATATTCGCGCGCCGAAATCATTTTCCGCGTCTCGTCCGTCAGCGGGCAATTGACCGAAACGAAACCGGCGCGGTGCAGCAATTCGTCGAGCTCGACCTTGGTCGCGCCGCGGGCGCGAATCTCTTCGACGCTGAGATATGGGTCGTAGGCCAACACCGGCATCCGAAACAATCCGCCGCACAATTGCGCGATCCGCCGCCCGACATTGCCGAGTCCGATAATGCCGACGGTTCTGCCGAACATTTCGTTGCCGGTGTAGTTATTGCGGTCGCCGAGCGTGCCCGTGCGCAGCGCGCGATCGCATTCGCCGATCCGTTTCACCAGGCAGAGCATCATGCCGAGCACGTGCTCGGCGACCGATTCCGCGTTGCCGCCCGCTTGATTGACGACCAGAACGCCGCGCTCGGTGCAATCCTTGACGGTGACGGTGTCGTAACCGGCGCCGTTGGTCGAGACGATGAGGAGGTTCGGCGTCTTCGCCAGCAAGTCGCCAGTGACGTGATAATGCGGCGCCAGCTCATCGCGCGCCGCGCTGATCTGATAGGCATGGGCCGCGGAAAGCACGTCCATCGCGGCCTGGTCCGGGCTCTCCTGCCCGAGCATATCGAGCCGCACGTCGCCGCGCTTGCCGAGCATTTCGCCATAGCCGATCGGCCGGTGCGGCTTGACGCAGAACACGCGCTTACTGTTGACGGCATTATTCATCGCTTCCATCCCCGGAAAAATCGCATTACAGCCGAGATCATTGCCTCCGGCAACGGCGGGTTTGAGCAAATTCTTTAAACAAATCATGGAATTGTCATCGAGCCGCTCTTGCGAGCGCCACCCGGAACTGCCACATCCATTCCGCCATGAATATGTCAATTCGCGCCCAGGAAGGCGCTCCAGCAGGGACACCGGCCCAGACGCCCTTCGCCACCGAGGTGGAGCGGCGCCGCACCTTTGCGATCATCTCGCATCCGGACGCCGGCAAGACCACGCTGACGGAAAAGCTGCTGCTGTTCGGCGGAGCGATCCAGCTGGCCGGCCAGGTCAAGGCCAAGCGCGACCGGCGGTCGACCCGATCCGACTGGCTCGCCATCGAGCGCGACCGCGGCATCTCCGTCGTCACCTCGGTGATGACCTTCGAATATGCCGGCCGCATGTTCAACTTGCTCGACACGCCGGGCCACGAGGACTTTTCCGAAGATACCTATCGCACGCTGACAGCGGTCGATTCCGCCGTGATGGTCATCGACGCCGCCAAGGGCATCGAGCCGCGCACGCGAAAACTGTTCGAAGTGTGCCGGCTCCGCGACATCCCGATCATCACCTTCATCAACAAGATGGATCGCGAAAGCCGCGACCCGTTCGAATTGCTCGACGAGATCGAGAAGACGCTCGCGCTCGATACCGCGCCGGTGACATGGCCGGTCGGCCGCGGCCGCGATTTCACAGGCACCATCGACGTCGAATCCGGCGGCGTGCGTCTCGTTGAGGGCGACGCGGGCACCGCCGGCACTTTGCGTGAAATGACGATTGCCGAACTCGCCGCCCTCAATCGCCGGCTCGACGCTGCCGCCATCTCAAGCGAACTCGATCTCGTCCGCCATGCCTGCAAGCGCTTCGAGCCGAAGGCCTTTGCCGAGGGTCACCTCACGCCGGTCTTCTTCGGCAGCGCGCTGAAGAATTTCGGCGTCGGCGACCTGCTCGATGCGCTCGCCGCGATGGCGCCGCCGCCGCGGGCGCAGGCCGCCGACAAGCGCGTGGTGGCGGCGACCGAGTCCGGCCTGTCCGCCTTTGTCTTCAAAATTCAGGCGAACATGGATCCCAATCACCGCGACCGCATCGCCTTCGTGCGGCTATGTTCGGGAAAGCTCGTGCGCGGCATGAAGGTCAAACAGGTGCGCTCGGGAAAGACCATCACGCTCAACGCGCCGCAGTTCTTCTTCGCCCAGAACCGGGCGCTCGCCGAGGAAGCCTATGCCGGCGACGTGGTCGGCATTCCCAATCACGGTACGCTGCGCATCGGCGACAGCCTGACCGACGGCGAGGATTTGAATTTCAGCGGCGTGCCCAATTTCGCACCGGAAATCCTGCGGCGCGTTCGCCTGCCCGATGCGATGAAGGCAAAGAAACTCAAAGAGGCGCTGGGGCAATTGGCCGAGGAAGGCGTCGCCCAGGTGTTCCGGCCCAACGACGGCTCGCCGGCTTTGGTCGGCGTCGTCGGCCCGCTGCAGCTCGACGTACTCCGCGCCAGGCTCGCCGCCGAATACGGGCTCGAGGTCGATTGGAGCCAGTCGGAGTTCGCGCTCGCGCGCTGGATTGCGGCGGACGACCGCAAGGTGTTCGATGAATTCGTTAGAAGCCACCCCTCCTCGATCGCCGAGGATTTCGACGGCGCGCTCGTCTTCATGGCGCGCAACGCCTTCGATCTCGACTATACCGGCGAGCATAATCCCGGCATGATCTTCACCGATGTGAAGGATATTCATAAGCGCAAGCCTGCCGGCTGAGCCGCACGATGGTATAGGATGCCCGCAGGGCATGTTCCCGATTCTGAGGCCTCATGACACGGTGGCTCGCCAACGCGGCAATTGTTTTACTGTTCGCGACCGCCGCCTCGGCAGCAGAACCACGCGCACAAGTCCATCCGATCTGGACCATACCCGAAGTCGGCGCGCTGCCGCACGACGCCCATGGTCTGCAAGTCCGCGACGGCCGCGACCTCATCACCGCCACCTACGCCTATATCGGACCGAACGTGACCGATGCGTCGAAGCGTTACGCGGGCAACAACCTCGCCTGTACCAACTGCCATCTTGAGGCCGGCACCAAGAAATTCGGATTGCCGTTGTTCGGTCTGTATGGCGATTTTCCGCAATATAGCGCGCGCACCGGTGCTGAGATCAGCATCGAGGATCGCGTCAATTCCTGCATGACGCGGAGCATGAACGGCCGTCCGCTGCCGGTCGATTCAGCGGAGATGCAGGCCGTGGTTGCCTACATAAAATTCCTCAGCACCGGCGTTGCGCCGGACCAGCGATTGCCCGGGCTCGGCACCGGCCATATGCCGGAACTCAATCGCGCCGCCGATCCGAGCCGCGGTCAGCCGCTTTTTGCGCACGACTGCGCCTCTTGCCACGGTCCCGACGGGTCGGGCATTCGCAACAGCATTCCGGGCTCGGATCTCGGCTATCTGGTGCCGCCGTTGTGGGGACCCGACACCTTCAATGACGGCGCGGGAATGGCGCGTCTCATCACCTTGGCGAATTTCATCCATTTCAACATGCCGCACGGCACGGACTATTTCGATCCGCAGCTCAGCGTCGACCAGGCCTGGGATATCGCCGCCTATGTTCTGTCGCATCCGCGGCCGAGCCTTGCCGGCATTGCGCACGATTTTCCCGATCTGCTGAAGAAGCCGGTGGACACGCCTTACGGGCCTTACGCCGATCATTTCAGCGAGCGCCAGCACAAATACGGGCCGTTCGCTCCGATCCAGGCGGCGATCGCACGCCTCGAGCACAGCGCCGGCACGCTTTAAAGTTTGATTCCTCGGGATTGAATCGATTTGGGAATGCCAAATCGGGGCGGTTCTGATTCAAGATGCTGGCTGGATCGGAGGCCAGCATCTGATGGCACGACCTTATTCTCTCGATTTACGTGAGCGCGTGATTGCGGCGGTTGCAGCTGGCGAGAGCTGCCGCAAGGTTGCAGCCACTTACCGAGTGAGCGTGGCGAGCGTTGTGAAGTGGTCGCAGCGGTTCCGTGCGACCGGCAGCGCTGGGGCCAAGCGGATGGGTGGCAATCGGCCGCGTTCGCTGGCTGGCGAGCGGGACTGGCTTTTGGCGCGCCTTGCCGCGGTTCCAGACCTGACCTTGCGGGCCTTGGTGGTGGAGCTTGGCGAGCGCGGCGTGGTGACGAGCTACGGTGCGGTCTGGCGCACGGTCCACCATGCTGGCATCAGCTTCAAAAAAACTCTGTTCGCCACCGAGCAGGATCGTCCCGACGTGGCGCGAAGGCGTCGGCGGTGGCAGGCGTATCAAGACCGGCTTGATCCGGCACGGCTGATCTTCATCGATGAGACTTGGGCCAAGACCAACATGACGCGGTTGCGCGGCTGGGCGCCGCGCGGGCACCAGCTGCTGGCCAAGATGCCTCAGGGACATTGGCGAACGCTGACCTTCCTGGCCGCCTTGCGTCAAAATCGGATTGACGCGCCTTGCGTCATTGATGGCCCGATCAATGGCGAGAGCTTCCTGGCCTATGTCGAGCAAATGCTCGTGCCGACGCTCAAAGCCGGCGACATCGTCATCATCGATAATCTCGGCAGCCATAAGAGCAAAGCGGTGCGCCGTGCCATGCGCGCCGCGGGTGCCAAGCTCTTCTTCTTGCCGCCCTATAGCCCCGATCTCAATCCCATCGAGCAGGTCTTCGCCAAACTCAAAACGCTCCTGCGCAAGGCGGCCGAGCGCACCATCGACGCCACTTGGCGACGCATCGGCGAGCTGCTCGGTACCTTCACCGCGCAGGAGTGCGTCAACTCCTTCAGGAACGCAGGATATGCTCCAATATAAACGGATCAAACTCTAGCCGCTGGCTATTTCTTCGCGAAGAATTTCAAGCTCCAGCCACTGCTCTTCGGCGGCCGCGATTTTCTGCTGCAACTCGCCGAGCGAGGCGGTGACTTTCTCGAAGCCCGAGCGGTCGCGCGCATAGAAACTCGGATCGTCAAGCTTTGACTGCAAGGTCTTCATCTCGCCTTGCAGAATGGCGATGGTCTTCGGCAGAGTTTCCAACGCGTGCTTGTCCTTGAACATCAGCCGGCGTTTCCCCGACGACGGCTTGGCGGCGGCCGGCTCTTCTTGCTTGCCAGCTTTCCGCGGCTCTTCTTTGAGGCTTTGCCGGGTCAGGTCGGCGCCGCGCTGCGCCAGCATGTCGCTATAGCCGCCGGCATATTCGACCCAGCGGCCGTCGCCTTCCGGCACGATCACCCCGCTCACCAGCCGATCGAGAAAATCGCGATCGTGGCTGATGAAGAGCACGGTCCCGGGATATTCGGCCAGCATATCCTCGAGCACGTCCAGCGTTTCCATATCGAGATCGTTGGTCGGCTCGTCGAGGACCAGAAGGTTCGACGGCTTGGCGAGCACCTGCGCCAGCATGAGACGACCACGTTCGCCGCCGGAGAGCTTGCTCAGCGGGGTGCGCGCCTGCTCGCTGGTGAACAAGAAGTCCTTCATATAGCCGATGACATGCTTGGCGCTGCCATTGACCATGACGGTGTCGCCGTGACCGCCGGTTAAAGCCTCGGCGACGGTGACATTCGGATCGAGACTGTCGCGATGCTGATCGAGCGCCGCGATTTCGAGCGTCGAGCCGAGCCGTACCGAGCCGGAATCCGGCGGCAACACGCCCGTCAGCATGCTGATCAGCGTGGTCTTGCCGCTGCCGTTCGGCCCGACAATGCCGATGCGGTCGCCGCGCTGGATGCGGATCGAGAAATCGCTGACGATCGGACGGCCGCCATAGCTCTTGCCGATGCCCTTGGCTTCGATGACCAGCGCGCCGGACGGCGCCGACGCGCTTGCGGTGATGGTGGCGTTGCCGGTAGTGGCTCGATACGTGCGGCGCTGTTTGCGCAGCGCCTGCAATTGTCCGACCCGGCGCATGTTGCGCTTGCGCCGGCCGGTGACGCCGTAGCGCATCCAATGCTCTTCGGCGACGATCTTGCGATCGAGCTTGTGCTGATCGCGCTCCTCTTCCGCCAGCACCGCGTCGCGCCATTCCTCGAAATGGGCAAAGCCGCGCTCGAGACGCCGCGTCGTCCCGCGATCGAGCCAGACCGTGACGCGCGACAGCGTCGACAGAAAGCGCCGGTCATGGCTGATGATGACAAGCGCGGTACGGCGCGAATCGATGTCGCGCTCAAGCCACTCGATCGTCGTCAGATCGAGGTGATTGGTCGGCTCGTCGAGGAGAAGCACGTCAGGCCTAGGTGCGAGTACGCGCGCGAGCGCGGCGCGGCGCGCCCCGCCGCCGGAGAGATGCGCCGGATCCTCGCGCCCGGTGAGGCCGAGTTGCTCGAGCAGGTAGCGCGCCGCGTGCGGATCGTCATCGTGCCGCAGCCCGGCCTCGACATAAGCGAGCGTCGAGGTGAAGCCGCCGAAATCCGGCTCCTGCGGCAGGTAGCGCACCAGCGCGCCGGGCTGCACGAAAACGGAGCCGCGATCCGGCTCGACGAGCCCGGCCGCGATCTTCAGCAGCGTCGATTTGCCCGACCCGTTGCGCCCGACCAGTGATACGCGCTCCCCGGGCGAAACCGAAAGTTCCGCGCTGGTGAGAAGCGGGGTTCCGCCGAAGGTGAGTGCAATGTCTTTGAGCTGGAGAAGCGGAGGAGCCATTCGCCTCGTTTTGCGCCTTTAAATGCCGGCCTGTCCCGGTCAATCGCGCGGCACAGTGAGTGACGCCAGCCCTGAAATATCCTCGCTCTCGTCCAATTGCCAGATGGCCCGGATCAGGGGTGCAATGTCGTTGCCCGGGATCGCGTCCGCGGCCGCCAAGCGCAGCTTGTCTTCGAGATCCTTGTCGCTCATCGGATTTGCCTCGCTGCCGCACGCCGCGGCTTGCGAAACCTGATGCGCCTTGCCATCGGCGGTCGTGATCTCGACCGCCGCCGATGTGGTTGGAAAGCCCTCGTCGCGCACCACGCTGACCTTGCCGCGCAGCGCCAGGACCTCCGCGTCGTTGACGCAGGCATCGGTGAATTGCTCGACGCCGGCTTTGCCCGTGACCAAGGCGGCGGCGACCGCGTGCTGCGTCGACACCTGCGCCTCGCGGCCGGTCGAAATGTTCGGCCGGTCAGTGCGCGCGGCAAGGAGCGGATTTCCGGTCACGATCACCCTTTCCACCACGGCGGTGGGATTGGCGCGCCGCCAATCCAAAATGCAGTCGAGCACCGGATGAATGACGAAGCCGCACGGATAAGGCTTGTAAGCCGTGCCCAGGATTTCCCAGGTCTCGCCGAGATTCTGCGTGAGCCAGGACAGATCGGGCGTTTCGTTCATTGCATGGTAATAGCCCTGCACGCCGGTGAGCGGCTCGAGCGGCCCCTCGAAATTTTTCGCCGCGAGCAGCGCCGACAACAGGCCGTTGCGCGCAGCATTGCCGACGCTGACGCTTTTGGCCGGCGTGCCGAGGCACTCGCACAAGCCGCCGGATTGCGTCGCCGCGGTGCCGAGCGCCCACACCATCTGCTGGGCGTTGAGGCCCAACAGCTTGCCGGCGCCGGCGGCGGCACCGAACACGCCGCAGGTCGAAGTGATGTGCCAGCCTTTCTTGTAGTGACTGGGCGACATGGCGACGCCGATCCGGCATTCCACCTCGTGCCCGAGCACCAAAGCTAGAAGGAAAACGCGGCCGCCGACCGGCATCATCTCGGCAAGCGCCAAGAGCGCCGGCACGACCGGCGCGGTCGGGTGGATCGCGGTCGGCACATGGGTGTCGCAGAAGTCCAGCACATTGGCGCCGGCGGCGTTGAGGAACGCGGCACTTAGCGCGTCGACGCGCTCGGCGCGACCGATAATCGTCGCTTGCTTGCCGCCGGAGAACGCGGCGAACGTTTGCAGCGCGATCTCGATGGTCTGGTCGCGGCAGCCGGTCAGCGCGACGGCGAAGAAATTCATCAGCGAGCGCTTGGCCTGCTGCGCGACCTGAGGCTTGAGATCGCCCCACTGGGTGTCCACGACAAAGCGGGCCAACCGCTCCGTGACGCCTGGTGCTTGCAGCATGGATGTCCTCGCGCGTTGGCGCCAAGCATCGACCAGCAGGAGCAAAAGTGCAAGGATACCGGTAATGCCGCCGATAGCGCGGCACGAAAAAGTCACGGGGAGGATCATGACGCCGTCTTGGAAGTATGGGGCGCGGAAGCGTTGCGCGTTGGTCTTTGCGCTGGCGTTTGCTGCGACGACGGCACGCGCCGAAGATTATCCTTCCCACCCGATCAAACTGATTGTGCCCTACGCGCCCGGCGGCGGCGCCGATGCCGTGGCGCGCATTGTCGGCAAGCGCGTCAGTGAGACGATCGGCCAGCCCATCGTGATCGAGAACCGCGGCGGCGCCGGCTCGATCATCGGCACCGAGGACGTGCACAAAGCCGATCCCGACGGCTACACGCTCTTGCTCGGCCAATCCGGACCGATCTCGATCAATCCCGCCGTCTACAAGGAATTGCCCTACGACCCGGAAAAGGATTTCGCGCCGATCACCATGACCACGGCCTATCCGTACATTCTCGTGGTCAATTCCAAGCTGCCGGTGACATCGCTGCAGGACTTCGTCGCGATGGTGAAGGCAAAGCCCGGCGAATTCAATTACGGCACCACCGGTGTCGGCGCCGCCAATCACCTTGTCACCGAACTGTTTTCGAGCAAAGCCGGCCTGAAGATGACGCATGTGCCCTATCGCGGCACAGCGCTCGCGGTGACTGACCTCCTCGCCGGACAAGTCACCATGGTGTTCGCCGACCCGGTCTCGGCGCTGCCGCACATGCAGTCGGGCGCGCTGCGGGCGCTGGCGGTAAGCAGCACGGCGCGCTCATCGGTCGCGCCCGATGTGCCGACCATCGCCGAGAGCGGCTATCCGGATTTCGACGCCATTGCCTGGCACGGTATCTTGGCGCCAGCGAACACGCCGGCGCCGATCATCGCCAAGCTGCACGACCAAATCGTCGCCGCGCTCAAGGATCCGCCGACCAAGGCGCTTCTCGAAGCGCAGGCGATGCAAACCGTCGGCGACACGCCCGGGCACTTTGCCGCGTTCATCAAGCAGGACATCGCGGTGTGGAAGGCCGTCGCCACGCAAGCGAATGTGTCGGTGAAGTAGCATTCGCGATACGTGCAACCCCATAGTCGTGCCGTTAACGCTCCCTTAAGCGCACCGGCAAGCATGTCATGTTCGAAGGTTCCCTCCTTTAAGCCTTTCTTCTTGGCGTGCTCTTAGTGTCCGGGACGATTCCGCC
Organism: uncultured Alphaproteobacteria bacterium; assembly: GCA_963761185.1. Taxonomy (GTDB): domain Bacteria; phylum Pseudomonadota; class Alphaproteobacteria; order Rhizobiales; family Xanthobacteraceae; genus BOG-931. The sequence continues at coordinate 262,503 of CAVXFY010000002.1, read as the reverse complement.
CTGCGGAACTCCCGGATGCACCGGGCGGCGCACAGGGCGGCCCGACGTCATTTTCGAATTCCTTTGAGCACGGTGCATGGCGAACGAAGTCATCGACGTCGATACTGCCGCGTCACTGCCCGAGTGCGAAGAAACGCCGCTCGCGCCGTCGCCGGCGCCGCCGGCACAGACGCCAGAACTGCAGCGTCTGCTTGAAGAAACGCAGCAGCGTGAGCAAGAGGCGCGCCGCGCGCTCAATCTTCTCGTCACCATCATCGATGAATTGCCAGTCGGCCTGACCGTGCAGTCGGACGACGGCACGACGCTCTTCACCAATGGCACGGCGGGACAGTTCTTCGGCGCGACCGGTTCTGCAACAGCCGAAAGCGAGGACCGCAAATCCGAAGACGTCAAACCCGACGCGACCATGGTGGAAGATTGCGTCACCGGCCCCGACGGCGAACGCATATTCCTGAAATCCTGCCGGCCGGCCAAGATTCTCGACCGCGATCTGGTTCTTTCGGCGTCGATCGACTTCACCAAGCGCAAGCAGGTCGAGGCCGAGCTGTCGAAGCGCGCTTATTTCGACGACCTGACCGGTTTGCCGAACCGCACCTTGATCCAGGACCATGTCGAGCAACTGCTCGCGCGCTCGGAGAGCAAGCCTCGTTTCGCGTTGGCCTTCATCGACATCGACAATTTCAAGCACATCAACGACTACTATACCCACGCCATCGGCGACGCGCTCCTGATAAAAGTTGCGCAGCGGATCGCCGCGCATGTCAGGCCGTCGGACGTCGTCGGCCGCATCAGCGGCGACGAATTTCTCCTCGTCCTCGAGCCCATCGAGAGCGACCAGGATCTTGGTGCCATCATCGACAGAATTCTCCAGGAGCTGAAAGAGCCGTTCCTGATCGAAGGCTACGAGATCCTGACTTCGGCATCGATCGGCGTCAGCGTCTATCCCGACCACGGACTGAATTACGAGATGCTGCGGCGCGCCGCCGACACCGCTATGTACCGCATCAAAGGCGGCGCCAAGGGCGGCGCCGCTTTGTTCGATACCGATATGGGCCGCGACATGACGGTGCGCATGGCGCAGGAGCAAAGGCTGCGGCTCGCGGTGCGCGACGGCCGTTTCTGTTGCGCCTTCCAGCCCAAGGTCGACATGCACACGCAGGAAGTTGCCGGGGTCGAAGCGCTCATTCGCCTGCGCGACGAGGACGGCTTGATCCAGGCCCCCGGCGAGTTCATCGGACTGGCGGCCGAGCTCGGCCTGATCGACGAAATGACCTATCTGGCGCTGGGACAAATTCTCAAATCGATGGACCTGATCGACGAGGCGTTCGGGCCGCAGGCCACCGTCAGCATCAATGTCGCCGCGCAGCGCGCCGGCGATCTCGAATTCATGCGCGGCTTTTGCCAGGAGCTCGGCTCCACCGCCTATGCCGAGCGCTTCATCGTCGAGGTCACCGAAGACGCGTTCGTCGCCAAAAACCGCTTTCAGACTCACGTCCTGCCGATGCTGCGCGAGGCGCGCTTGCGCGTGTCGATCGACGATTTCGGCACCGGTTATTCGTCGCTCGCCCAGCTCGCCGACATCACCGCCGACGAATTGAAGATCGACCGCTCGTTCATCACCGACATCCACCAGCGCACGCGCAGCCAAAGCATCCTCAAGGCCATCGAAGCACTGAGCGAGAGTCTGGGCATGACCGTGATCGCCGAAGGCGTCGAGACGGCAGAGGAAGCGGCCTATCTGCAGGCCGAAACCCGGATCCGCTACGCGCAAGGCTTCTATTATTCGAAGCCGATATTCATGGAAGACCTGACGCCGGCAAAAAGCGGGGTGACGGATTTGCGGAGCTTCGCCACCCCGCGCGGGCGATCCATGACACGCGCGGGCGGGCGCGCGACAGGGCGTTAACGCGCCGCTAGCCAAGTCCTCCTGAGGTCCGGCCATCTTTTAGGCAGGCCCCGGCAGCGCCGCGATTTGACTAATTCGCGATTAACCGTAGCGGAGCCATTCCACAGCCGGGTTAACGGAATTTCCAGTCCGCGCCAGGCATGATTGGCAAAGCTAAGCGCAAAATTCCAAGAGCAAATTTTCAAGCGCGTGAGTGGAGACGGTCTTGCCGGTCAATGATCCCCAGGCTGCCCCTGTGCCGACACCGAACGCACAGCTTCTAGGCCGCGTCATTTCGGTTCGCGGTTCGCAGGCGAGCGTCGGCTTGCCTTCGGCGTCGCCGCAATCTCCCGAAGAGGCCCGCGCTACGGTCGGCAAATTCCTCGGCGTGCGCGCCGGAAAGTCGCTCCTGGTCGGGCTGATCGCCGACGTCTCGCTGCGCGCCGAGCCGCTGTTGCGCAACCAGGAGCAAGTCGCCGTCGCGCAGGTCGACCTGATCGGCGAAATCCGCGACAACGAGACCGCTTCGGCGCACTTCCAGCGCGGCGTCTCGATCTATCCCGCGATCGGCGATCCGGTCAGCGTCATCGGCTCGCGCGAGCTCCGGCTCGATCTTTCAAAATCCCGGCTCGCGCATGATCGAAGTCGGGCAGTTGCAGCAGGATTCGACGATCCCAGCCCGCCTCGACGTCGATGAAATGCTGAGCAAGCATTTCGCCGTTCTGGGCACTACCGGCGTCGGCAAATCGAGCGCCGTCACGCTGTTGTTGCACCAGATCCTGGCCGCGCGCCCCGATCTGCGGGTGCTGCTGCTGGACGTGCACAACGAATACAGCCGGTGCTTCGGCACCAAGGCGCAGGTGCTCAACCCGAGCAATATCAAGCTGCCGTTCTGGCTCTACAATTTCGACGAGATCGTCGACGTGTTCTTCGGCGGCCGGCCAGGCCTGGAAGAAGAGGTCGACATCCTGTCCGAGGTCATCCCGCTCGCCAAGGCCGCTTACGCGCAGGCCTCGTCGGCCGGGCGGCTCGCGCTCAAGACCGACGCCGCGGCGGCGCGCTACACGCTCGACGTGCCGGTGCCCTACCGCATCGCCGATCTGTTGGCACTGCTCGACGCGCGGATGGGCAAGCTCGAAAACCGCTCGTCACGCATGGTCTATCACAAGCTGATCACGCGCATCGAGACGATCTACGACGATCCGCGCTACGCCTTTATGTTCGAGAACGCCAATGTCGGCGGCGACACGATGGTGGAGATCTTGTCGACGCTGTTCCGGCTGCCGCCGAAAGGCGTACCGATGACGATCATGCAATTGGCAGGCTTCCCGTCCGAAGTCGTCGACGCGGTCGTGTCGGTCACCTGCCGGATGGCATTCGATCTCGGGCTGTGGAGCGACGGCGCCGACCCGCTTCTGGTCGTGTGCGAAGAGGCGCATCGCTATATGGCAGCTGATCACAGCGTCGGTTTCGCGCCGACCCGCCGCGCGATTTCGCGCATCGCCAAGGAAGGCCGCAAATACGGCGTCTTCCTCGGCCTGGTGACGCAGCGGCCGGCCGAACTCGATTCAACGATCCTGTCGCAATGCTCAACGCTGTTCGCGATGCGCATGACCAACGACCGCGATCAGGGGCTCCTGCGCTCGGCGGTGGCCGACACCGCGGCAAACTTTCTCGCCTTCCTGCCGTCGCTCGGCACCGGCGAAGCCTTTGCCTTCGGCGAAGGCGTCGCGCTGCCGACGCGAATGAAGTTCCGGCAATTGCCGGCACAGCTTCTGCCGAAAAGCGAGACCGTCACGCCCGGCGAAAGCACCGCCGCGAGTGACAATCATTCGCTCGCCGCCGTCGTCGAGCGCTGGCGCGGCCGCGTCGCAAAGCCGCGATCGGCGTTCGACAAGCCGGCTGAGGAAATGAGACAGCCAGCGCTGGCCCCGGCCGAAGCGCCACAGTTGCAGCCTCAGGCGCAGCCGCAACCCCAATCGCAACCCCAATCACAATCTGGGGCGCTCGATCCCAACCGCTTCAAGCTGCTGAAGCGGCCTTTGGACCCGGCCGCGCCGGATCCACTGCGGCGCTAGCCGACGCATCGTCCGCTTCCAGCACCGGGCGCGCGAATTTCAAGAAGATCAAGAACAGCGCACCGATGAAGCACGGCACCGCGGCGGCGTAGAATATGCCGCCGACCTTGTAGCCCGCCGCGACCAAGAGCCCGGTCAAAACCGGCCCAAAGACCTGCCCAACTCGGCCCATGCCCATGGCCCAGCCAATCCCGGTCGAGCGGATCGACGTCGGATACATGCCCGCCGCCACCGCGATCAGGCCTGTTCCGGTGCCGCCGACAAAGAAGCCGGCAAGGAACGAGGCTGCGCCCAGCATCACGACCGAGGTCGTCGCCTGGCCGAAAGCAGCCAGCGACAGGCCGCCGAGAATGAAGCCCGGAACAAGCACGGCGAACGCGCCGCGGCGATGCACGAGCCAGCCCGACAGCGCGCTGGCGATGGCGCTGCCGAGATTGTTCAGGCCGATGATCAAGGCCGCCGACGACAGCGAGAAGCCGACGGAGTTCAGCACGGCCGGCGTCCAGAATGTGACGGTGACCAGAACCATGAACACCATGAAGAACGGCACCCAGAGCAGCACCGTCGGGATCGCCCGCCCTTCCGTGAACAGATGCGTCACCGGAACGCCTTCGCGCGCCGGATCAGGCGGCGCCACAAGCTCGGCATCGGCCGGCACTTCGCCCGGCATGATCCGCTCCAGCGTGCGTCGTACGCGATCCTGGCCGATATTGCGCGCCAGCAGAAAGCGAATGGATTCGGGCAGCCAGATAGCGAGCACAACCGCGATGACCAGCGGCGCGACCGCGCCGATATAGAACAGCGACTGCCAGCCAAAAGCCGGAATGACCCAGGACGCGATCAGCGAGCCGATCAGTCCGCCGCCCGGAAACGAAGCGAACAGTACGGTGACAAAAACGGAGCGTAGCCGCTTCGGCGCAAGCTCGGCGCCCATGGCCAGGAACGCCGGCGTGACGCCGCCGAGACCGAGACCGGCAAAGAAACGATAGGCCAAGAGCTCGTTGAGCGAGCCCGATTGCGCCGTGAAATAACTGAAGATCGCAAACACCACCATGGCGATAATCATGAACCACTTGCGGCCGAACAGATCGGCCAGCGGTCCGAACGACAGCGCGCCGATGGCGGCGCCGAGGAGACCTGCCGAACCGACCTGCCCGAACTGCGGCATGGGCAGGTGGATCGACGCGGCGATCGCGGGCGCAGTATAGCCGATGGCCTGGGTGTCGAAGCCGTCGAGCGCCGCGACCAGCATGCACAGGATCAGCACGCCGATCTGAAAGCCGGTGACCCGGTGCTGGTCGATGAGATCGATGACGTCGACCTTGGTTGCGGCCATGGTGTTCTCCCCCCGTTTTGCGAGCCCGTAGCAGGTCGAACTCTTTTCATTCGTGTCTTCGATTACGTCGTACCGGACAATTGCGCAAGGCTTCGGTACACAAGGCTTCGGTGCACAAGGCGTCGGCTACTCCATCTCATCTCGCAATGCAGCGCGGCGCTTAATTCGAGCTTGCCGACGCTCACTTGAATCCCAACGCCTTGCTCGCCAGCGCCGCGCCCTCGACCATGGCGCGCAGTTTCGCCCAGGCGATCTGCGGATGCGAGCGCCCGCCGAAGCCGCAATCGGTCCCGGCGATGACATTCTCCTTGCCGACGAGCCGCGCGTAGCGCTGAATGCGTTGCGACACGAGTTCCGGATGCTCCACGACGTCGGTCGAATGGGTGACGACGCCCGGAACAAGAATCTTGCCGGCGGGCAGTTTCAGCTTTTCCCATACCGCATATTCGTGCTCGTGCCGCGCATTGGCGCCTTCGATGAGGAAGGCTTGCGCCTTCACCTTCAGCACCAGGTCTGCGATGCGCTCGAATTCGAGATCGTAAGCATGCGGGCCGTGCCAGCTGCCCCAGCACAGGTGATAGCGCACGCGATCTTCGGGAATGTTGCGCAGCGCATGGTTGAGCGCCTCGATGCGCATTTCGCTGCGGGCGCGGAACGCATCGAGCCCCATGGCCATGCCGATGCGGTCCCACAGCGCCGGCAGCCAGGCATCGTCAACCTGCAGGAGGAGGCCCGAGGCGGCAATCGCCTCATATTCGACGCGCATCGCCTCGGCGATGGCGAACACGTAGTCCTCATCGTTCTTGTAGTAGCGGTTGCGGCGGTAGACTTCGAGGCTCGCCGGTGCGGTCGAGGTCAGAAAGACATTCTCTGTGCCGGCGACCGCGACGGTGACATCGATCTCTTTCTGCAGTTCGGCCTGCCCGACATAGGTGACCGGGCCGGTGCAAGCCTGCACCGGGCGCTTCTTCGCAATCTGTGCACCGGGCGTGTAGAATAAAGTGCCGCGTTCGCTTGCGTATTTATAGAAGTCGGCGAACTCCTCGCGATCCTTGCCTTGCTCGATCAGCGGCTTGCCTTCCGGCGCCTCGATATCGGTGAAGCCGCCGAAGCGCTTCTGCATATAGCGCAGCCAGTCGCCGCCCTTGGCATATTCGCCCTCGTTGATCACGTCGATGCCGATCGTACGCTGTTGCGCGACGATCGCGGCGACGTCTTCCGTCAGATGCGTGTCGTCGCCGGCCGCGACGCCTTTATCGAGCGACAAGAACGGGAGGCTGCCGACATGAGTTGTCAAAATCTTGGATATGCTACGCTGCATTGCGAATGAACCCCGGCCTTCTTTGCTTTTCGCCGGCGATGATATAGCCGCAGCCAAGCCGGCCGCAACGCAGACCGCTGGCGCATGATCCCGAAAATTGAAAAGGGATCATGCGCAAATGAAAGGGCCGGAGCCCACCGTGTTCGAGTTTTTTGAGCAAATCCGGCTCGCTGGCCGGGCTTTCGCCGAGTTCAGCACTTCGCTGTTCGAGCCGACGATCCGGCTCGGCGTTACCGGATTGTCGCGCGCCGGCAAGACCGTGTTCATCACCGCTCTGATCCACGCGCTGACGCGCGGTGGGCGTCTTCCCATCTTCGAGGCGTTCGCCACCGGCCGCATCGCGCGCGCACAGCTCACGCCGCAGCCCGACGACGCCGTGCCGCGCTTCGATTACGAAGGCCATGTCGAGGCGCTGGTGAACAAGCGCAACTGGCCGGACTCGACGCGGCAAATCAGCGAGTTGCGCATCGCCATCGAATACCAGTCGCAGAGCGGCTACCAGAACAGGCTCACGCTCGACATCGTCGATTATCCGGGCGAGTGGCTGCTCGATCTGCCGCTTCTGGAAAAAGCTACGAGGCGTGGTCGGCCGAGAGCCTGCGGCTCTCGCGCAATCCGCCGCGCGATCGCGCCGCCGCGAATTGGCATTCCTATCTTGCGACACTGAAGCCGGAGAGCACGGCCGACGAGCAGGCGGCGCTTACCGCGTCGCGGCTTTTCACCGAGTATCTGCACGCCTGCCGTGACGTGAACTTCGGCATGAGCCTGCTGCCGCCCGGCCGTTTTTTGATGCCGGGCGAATTGGCGGGCTCGCCGGCGCTGACATTTGCGCCGCTCGATCTGCCGGGCGAAGGCCTGCCGCCGCCCGGCTCGCTCTGGGCCATGATGCGGCGGCGCTACGATGCCTATATAGACATCGTGGTTCGGCCATTTTTTCGCGATCATTTCGCCCGGCTCGATCGCCAGATCGTGCTGGTGGACGCCATGGCCGCGATCAATGCCGGGCCGGAAGCGGTGCGCGACCTGGAAGGTGCGCTGGCGGCCGTGCTCGATTGTTTCCGCACCGGACGCAAGACATTCTGGGGCGCGTTGTTTAGGCCGCAGATCGATCGAATTCTCTTGGCCGCGACCAAGGCCGATCATTTGCATCACACCAGTCACGACCGGCTCGAGGCGATCCTGAAAATGTTGACCGAGCCTGCATTGACGAAAGCCGATCTCGCCGGCGCGCAAGTCGACGTCGTCGCGCTCGCCGCGGTGCGGGCGACGCGCGAGGCGACGGTTGAACGCGGCGGCGAGCGGCTGCCCTGCGTCATCGGCACGCCGGTCGCCGGAGAAGTCGTGGGCGGCGAAATCTTCGATGGCGAGACCGAGGTTGCGCTGTTTCCCGGCGATCTGCCGGCCGACCCCAAAGACCTGTTTCACAACGGCACCCGCGCATTTCGCGGGCTGACCTCAAGCTCGCCGCAAGAGGCTGATTTCCGGTTTCTGCGCGTGCGGCCGCCGGTCCTCGAATTGACCGAGAGCGGCATCCTGGCGCTGCCGCATATCCGCCTCGACCGCGCGCTGCAATTTCTTATCGGAGATCGCCTCCAATGAGCGAGCATAAGCGCCGCCGAAGGCCCGCCGCGTTCCGGCTCGATGACGGTCGCGTCACGGTCAGTCCCGTCCGCGAGGCGCAACGCGACATCGGCGCGGCGATCAAAGTCGTGCCGGAACCGGACTCCGCCGCCCTTCCCGTCCCCATGCAAGACACCCGCGCGGCGCCGCGCCGCGGCTTCCGCTGGGGCACGCTGTTCTGGTGCGCCGCCGGCAGTCTCGTTCTGCTCGCCATAGCGCTTGGGATCTACGATCTCATCAGGGATTTTTTCGCGCGCAACGCCGAACTCGGCTGGCTTGGTCTCGCGCTCACGGCCTTGGCCGCTCTGTCGCTCGCCGTCATCGGCTTTCGCGAGACGGCGGGCCTGCTTCGCCTCGCCAATGTCGAGCACCTGCATCAGCGTGCTGAAGACGTCATCGCCTCAGACGATCGCGACGACGGCGGCGCGCTGGTGAAGGACCTGATCGCGTTGACGCATAAGATGCCGCGTCTGGCACGGGCGCGGGCGAATCTGCAAGGCCATCTGAGCGACATTATCGACGGCGCCGATCTGGTGCGGCTCGCCGAACGCGAATTGATGATGCCGCTCGATCAGGAGGCGCGCGGCCTGATTACGGCGTCGGTCATGCGCGTGTCGGTCGTCACCGCGGTGAGCTCGCGCGCCTCGATCGACATGCTGTTCGTCCTCGTCACGTTTCTCAATCTGCTGCGCAAGCTGTCATATCTCTACGGCGTGCGGCCGGGCACGCTCGGCATGGTGCGCCTGCTGCGGCATGTGATTTCGCATCTGGTGCTGACCGGCGGATTGGCGACGAGCGACAGCTTGATTCAGCAAATCCTCGGCCACGGCATCGCGGCAAAACTATCGGCGCGGCTCGGCGAAGGCCTGCTCAACGGGCTTCTCACCGCCCGCCTGGGCCTCGCCGCGATCGACGTGGTGCGGCCGTTGCCGTTTGCGGCGCTGCCCCGCCCGACGCTGAGCGATCTCATGAGCGAGGCCATGCGCGGGCGCGAAGACGCCGACGAAATGCAGCGCCTCGAAGACCCGGAAGCCTCGCCGAAAGTCGGCTGATCCTCACTCCGCCGCAGCGAGCGTCGCGCCGTCGCGGCCGGCGCGCACCAGCCGGCCGGGCATCGCGCCGGTATGTTCGCCGCGCTCGAAGATCGGCTCGCCGGCGACGAAGGTTGTTTCGTAGCCGGTCACGCGCTGCACGAAGCGCCGGCCGGACGCCGGCATGTCGTGAACGAGTTCGGGCTTCTGCACCTGCAGGCCGTCGAAGTCGATCAAGTTGACGTCGGCGCGCAGCCCCGGCGCGAGGCGTCCGCGATCGGCGAAGCCGAAGAAATCGGCGGTCTCGCTGGTCTGCCGCTTGACCAGATGTTCGAGCGGCAGGCGCGGCCCGCGGCTGCGGTCGCGGCCCCAGTGCATCAGCATGAAGGTCGGCACGCCGGCATCGACGATCGAGGTGCAATGCGCGCCGCCGTCGCTCAGGCCCAACAAGCAGGCCGGATCGTTGAGCATCTCGTAGATCGGCGCGTGATCGCCGACGACATAGTTCACCACCGGGAAATAGAGATATTGGCCGTCGGCTCCGGTGATGTAGTCGTAGGCGACCTCGTCGGGCGGCCGTCCGGTGCGGGCGGCGATCGCCGCGACGCTCTTCTCCGGCGCCGGCTCATAATCCGGCGGATTGCCCATGGTGTAGAAGCGCTCCCACTTCGAGGTGACGGCCTGACGGAATTGCGCGAGCTTCGCCACTTCGGCGTCGGACGGCTTTTCCGCGAGAATCTGCCGCCGCATTTGCGGATCGCGCAGCCGCCTGCGCTGTTCCTCGATCGGCAGGCTTTCGAGCTTCTTATAGCTCGGCCGCACCGTGAACGGATTGAGCGCGGTGCCGATACCCATCATCACGCCGATCGGCCGGCCGGCGATCTGCGCCGTGAACGACAGGCCTTCGGCGCGCGCCGCATGCGTGGCCTTCAACAAGCGCTTCCAGCGCTCGGGATCCTCGTAACGGTCGGTGAGCAGGTACCAGACCGGACGTCCGGTCTGCCGCGCGAGCCTGGTCATCCAGGCGAGCTCGTAATCCTCGTCGTCGAAATCGCTGTTCATGCCGAAGGCGCCCATGCCGACGGCGCCGAGAGCGGAGCCGATGCCGACCAGCTCGTCGGCATCCGCGTCGCGCGACGCCACGAGTTCGCCGTCCGGCGTCTTGTGCGAATCCGTGCGCGAGGTGGTGAAACCGAAGGCGCCGGACTTCATGGCTTCGATGGTGAGACGGCGCATCTCGGCGATGTCGTCGGGCGTCGCCGCTTCGCGCCGCACCGCCCGATCGCCCATGACGTAGACGCGCAGCGGCAGATGGGCAGCCTGCGCCGCGATATCGATGGCGCGCGGCCGGCGCTCGAGCGCATTCATGAATTCGGGGAAGGTCTCCCACTCCCAGGTCAGCCCCGCGGCGAGCACCGGATTGGGAATTTCCTCGACGCCCTCCATCAGATCCATCAGCGCGCCGCGATGATGTTTCTTCACCGGCGCGAAACCGACGCCGCAATTGCCGAACAGAACCGTAGTGACGCCATGCCAGCACGACGGCGCCAACAGCGGATCCCACATCGCCTGGCCGTCATAATGCGTGTGCACGTCGACCCAGCCGGGCGTGACCAGAAGGCCGGTGGCATCGATTTCACGACGGCCGGGACCCTGCTTGCCGCCGACCGCGGCGATACGGCCGCCCGAGATCGCTACGTCGCCCGTGAAAGATGCCTTGCCGGTGCCATCGACGATGGTGCCGCCGCGAATAACCGTATCGTGCATGGAAGCCGCTCCTGGCTTGCGACCACAGGATGATGCACCCGGATTTATTGGCGCGCAACGGCCGGTTGACGGCAGAATCCGGACCGCCGAAGGCGGAAAGAATCCAGCTCGCTGAGGGTGGACCGCCTTCCAATGAGCGGCGATTTAGATTGCCAATGTCGGATCGGGCGGCATAGAAACCGATGCGCCATTTTTGGGCAGGACACCAGATGGTCCGGGACTAATCAGATGATGTGGAAAACTGCCGGTCGCGGGCTAAAGCTGCGCTGCTTGTTATGCGGACTAGCGTTCGCCGGCGCATTGCTGTTCGATATCGAACCGCGGGCGGTCTCGCCGCGAAGCGCTTTCGCCGAAGACGCCGCGTCGCTGGCGCAACTCGCGCAACTGACGATCAAAAAGGGCTTCAAGAATATCAGCCTCGGTCAAGTGTGCGATCGCTTGCACATCGGCGGCGCCTGCAAGGCCTTTCAGCTCAACGCCACGATCGATGCCGCGGAAAGCCAAAAATTCGGTCTGCCGGCCGGATGGCAGACCTCGTTGAACGTGCTGCAGCAGGCGGACGGCACCGACATTGTCATCACCGATCACGACGATCACATCGGCTATGGCTATTTGATCGGCGCCGACGAGGGCTTGCGCGCGATCACTGTCGGGCTGAGCTCAAGCGGGGACGGCAAGAATTGGCGGTGGAAGCCGGGCCCTGTCAGCGCCGAAATCGCGCAGAAGTTCACTTCGGAAAAGACCTATTGGCTGGCACAGATCAAGGACATCCAAGCCCTGCCGGACCGCAAGGACTGAGCAAGCGCTGAACAAGGATCGAAGCGGCATTAACGCTTCATTCACCATAATCTCCTACTGACGAAGAGGGGCGCCGCTACGCTTGCCGACAAGGAGGCTATGCATGCGCAAAACTTTTCTCTCCGCTCTTGCCGTAACGACGATTCTGTCGGCTGGCCTTCTGGCAAGCCGCGCCGCGGCAACGACCTCCGCAACGCCGGCAGACAACCTCACTGCCGCGACCGCGCCGATCCGCGAGGCCGCGATCGTCTGCGGCAGTAACGGCTGCGGCGTCGTTCAAACCAAATCGACCAAACAACGCAAGCTGATTTGGCTCGGCCACGGCTGAGCCGCATATGATGCGCTCGCGCCGCGTCACACGTTTCTTTCGGTCGCGCCCATGCTGCTAGCAAAACACATCTCGATCGGCCCGTTGGTCCCCGAGGATTTCGCAGCGCTGTTCTGCTGGGCCAATGACGCGACCGCCGCGCGCCTCGACTTTGCCTACCGGCCGATCGACATGATGGCGCATCAGCAATGGTGGGACAGTCTCGGCAAGGACCCCACCAGAGTCGTGTTCGCGATCCGCAAGATCGATCGGCCGATCATTATCGGCTATGTGCTGATTAGCGGCATCAACAGCACGCACCGTTCCGCCGAGATCGGCATTCGGATCGGCAGCGACAGCGACCGCGGCCAGGGCTTCGGCAAGGAAGCGCTGCGCTTGGCCGTCGATTTCTGCTGGGACCACCTCAACCTCAATCGCGTTCAGCTCGTCGTGTTCAAGCACAATGATCGCGCGGTGCGCGCCTACAAGGCGGCGGGATTCAAGAAGGAAGGCGTGTTGCGCAAAGCGGCCTTTATTGGCGGTGAATGGATCGACCTCGTGCCGATGGCAATCTTGCGCCCGGCCGTAAAGCGGGTGCGCAAGGAACGCCCGGCGCAACCGGTACCGCGTGCGCTGAACGTCGCCTGATCGGCTTTTACGCCGACATCGCGACCGGCGCGCTCGCGGCATCCTCTAAAATCATGTCTGAAGCCTTCTCGCCGATCATCACCGCGGGCGCGTTGGTATTCCCCGAAGCGACTGTCGGCATGATCGAGGCGTCGACGACGCGCAGGCGCTCGAAGCCGTGCACGCGCAAACGCGCATCGACGACCGCATTCGGATCGGAGCCCATCCGGCAGGTCGAAGTCGGATGATAGACCGTCGTCGCGGTGTCGCGGGCGAAGGCCAGGAAATCCGCGTCGCTGACGCAAGCTTCGCCTGGCGCCAGTTCCTCGGCGATATATTTGCGCATCACCGGCTGATTCATGATCCGCCGCAACGCCTTCAGGCCTTCGACAATGGTGTTGCGATCGGTCTGCGCGGTGAGATAATGCGGCTGGATCGCCGGCGGCACCCGCGGATCTGCGGATTTGATGCGCACGAAGCCGCGGCTGTCCGGCCGCAACTGGCACACCGAAGCCATGAAGCCCGGGAACGGATGCAGCGCGGCGCCGGCCGCGTCGGCGCTGAAGATAAGAAAATGAATCTGCACGTCGGGTGTCGCCAATTCGGGCCGGGTGCGGAGGAAAGCCGCGGCGTAACCGGCGCCGATGGTCAAGAGGCCTTTGCGCGTCAACAAGTAACGCAGTCCCTCGCTATAGCGATAGCGCCAATTGTTGATCACGTCGTTCATGGTGATCGGCTCGGTGCAGCGATATTGCATGCGGATCTGCAAATGATCCTGCAGGTCGGCGCCGACGCCCGGCATGTCGGCGACCACCTCGATGCCGAGATCGCGCAGGAGCTTCGCCGGCCCGACGCCGGAAAGCTGCAACATTTGCGGCGAATTGAACGCGCCGCCCGAGAGGATGACCTCGCCGTCGGCATAGGCGGTGCGCGTGGTTTCGCCCTGCCGATATTCGACGCCGATGGCGCGGCGCCCTGAAAGCAACACGCGGGTCGCCAGCGCGTCGGAAACGATGGCGAGATTGGGCCGCTTCTGCGCCGGACGCAGATAGCCGACCGCCGTCGACCAGCGCCGCCCGTTCTTGGTCGTCAGCTGGAAATAGCCGGCGCCTTCCTGTTGAGGCCCGTTGAAATCGTCGTTGCGCGGATAGCCGGCCTGTTCCGCCGCCGCGATGAAAGCCTCGCAGAGCGGGTGCGGCTCGCGCACGTCCGACACCGCGAGCGGACCGCCGGCGCCGTGCAGATCGTCGGCGCCGCGCTCTTGATCCTCAGCGCGCCGGAAATAAGGCAGCACGTCCTTGAACGACCAGCCTGCATTGCCGAGCTGCCTCCAGTGATCGTAATCCTCGTGCTGGCCGCGGATATAAAGAAGACCGTTGATCGAGCTCGATCCGCCCAAGACCTTGCCGCGCGGCTGGATGACGCGGCGATTGTTCAGCTCGGGCTCTGGCTCGGTCTTGTAGAGCCAATTGACCTTGGCATTGTCGAACAGCTTGCCATAGCCGAGTGGAATATGAATCCAGATATTGCTGTCGCGTCCGCCCGCTTCCAAGAGCAGCACGCGATGCCGCCCCGATGCGGTCAGGCGATTGGCCAATACGCAGCCGGCGGAACCGGCGCCGACGATGATGTAATCGAAATGCGCAGCGTTTGTTGTCATGACCCGGCATTCTCCCCTGGGAGCAGGATAGCGCAGAAATTCACGCTGCGGCACACCTGCGGCGGCGCATCACCACTTGCCGAGGGCTGCGGCGCGTGATTTTGTTGCAATTGCAATTATTACATCGCCTCGGTGGGATGCCTCCCAACGATCAGCGGCACAGCGACAAGAAGCATAAGCAGCGGGGAGCGCGCGATGAACGTCCATCTCGTCGGCAGCATCGGTCTCGACACGGTCGAAGATGTCTTTCGCACCGTCGGCAAGGAGCTCGGCCCGCATCTCAAGCGCATCCCGGACGGCGAAGTCGGGGGCCGCAAGCTCTGGATCAGCTGGCAATATCCGCTGCTCCGCGCCAACACCTTCTTGCGTCCCGATCCGTCCGGCAAGGTCCGTCCGACCAATCGTTTCTCGCTGCTGACGCTCGCCGAGGGCACGGCTCCCGCGGACGTGCATTTCGGCGAGATCGGCTATGCGCGCGAGGCACGCGCCTCCTATCTCGACTTCATCGCCGCGCGCGACAACGGCGAATTGCCGAAGGACATCCGCTTTCAGGTCTGTCTGCCGACGCCGTTCGCGGTGGTCGGTTCGGTCGTCGTGCCGGAGGCCTTGGCCGCTGTCGAAGCCGCCTACGAGAAAGCGATGATCACCGAAGTGGCCGCGCTGTGCCGGCACATCCCGCATCGCGATCTCTGCATCCAATGGGATCTGTGCAACGAGATGGTGGTCTGGGACGGCCAAGAGACCGATGCCGTGCCTTATGGCGACGAGCCGCGCGACAAGATCATCGCGCGCATGCAGCGGCTGTGTGCCGCGATCCCCGACGACGTCGAGCTCGGCCTGCATCTGTGCTACGGCGACTTCGCCGGCAAGCATTTCGTCGAGCCGAAAGACGCCGCGGCGATGGTCGACTTCGCCAATGCGCTGGCGAAATCCATTTCGCACAGACTCGCTTACATTCACATGCCGGTGCCGGTGGATCGCAGCGACGACGCCTTTCACCGGCCGTTTCGCGATCTCAAGCTCGCCGAAGGCACCGCGCTCTTCCTCGGCGTCGTGCACGCCAAGGACGGCGCCGAAGGCACCAAAGCCCGCATCGCCGCGGCGCGCCGTTACGCGCCGCCGTTCGGCATCGCCACCGAATGCGGCATGGCGCGCGCCCGCTCGGAGGAGACGGTGCGCACACTTCTGAAAATCCACGCCGAGTGCTGCAATTAGAACGCCGGAGAGATGAATGTCCCGCAATGTGCACCTCGTCGGCAGCGTGCCAATGGCAAGCGCCGGGGAAGTCTTCGAAAAGGTCAGCGCAGCCCTCGGCACCCGCATCAAGCGGCTGCCCGACGGCGAAACCGGTGAACGCGGCGACTGGATCAGCTGGCTCGAGCCGGTTTTCTCGGAGCATCCGGCGTTTGCGAAATCCGGCGAGTTCTTCCGTGTGCACGCGACCGGCACGGGGCGCGAGCGCTATGCACTCAAGCCCGGCATCAAGCCGCAGGATGTGCACTTCGACAATCTGTTCTATGCCGATATCGCCAAGCAATCCTATGCCGAATTCAGACGGCTCAAAGATGCTGGAAAGATTCCCGCCGGCACGAAATTCCAGGTCGATCTGGTGCCGGCGCATTCCGTGATCTGGCTGTTCCTGGTCGATTCGCTGCATGCGCCGATCGATCCGATCTACAACGACGCGCTCAAGCGCGAGATCGACAAGATCGCCGCCGCCATTCCGCACGACGAATTGGCAATCCAGTTCGACGTCGCGTCCGCCGTGTTCGCACGCCTTGAACGCAACGAGGCGTCAAGCTACGGCCGCACCAAGGCGGAGATGCAGGAGATCTTCGGCAATATCCTGGTCGAACTCGGCAACCGCGTACCGGACGACATCGATCTGCTGTATCACCTCTGCTATGGCGATTCCGCTCACAAACACGTGGTCGAGCCGACCGACATGAGCGACATGGTCGACTTCGCCAACCGCGTGGCGCAAAAGATCAAGCGGCCGGTACAACTCATCCACATGCCGGTGCCGCGCAATCGCGCGGATGACGCCTATTTCGCGCCGCTGCATCGGCTTAAGCTTCCACCCGAAACCGAATTGTGCCTCGGCCTCGTCCACCATACCGACGGCGTCGCGGGCACCAAGCGGCGACTCGAAACCGCCAAGCGCCATGCGGCTAATTTCTCCGTCGCGACCGAATGCGGCTTCGGCCGGCGGGATCCCGCGACGATTCCGGAACTGCTCCGTATCCATGCTACTATCGCCGATGTGGCTTAATGCCGAGTGCGGCCGATAAGAAGATTATGATGAGAGGATCGAGGGGGATGACAATCATGCGGACATTCAAATTCGTTTTGGGCGCCTGCGCCGTCCTGCTGGCCGGCGTCTGCGCGGTGCACGCCGACCCGATCAAGATCAGGGGCGCTTATGCCGTGCCGGTGGCGAACTGGGCCTCGCTTTTGGCGGAGAAGAAGGACCTCGCCAAGCATTGGGGCACCTCTTACGACTTCGAGGCGGTCCGCTATCAGGGCACGCCGCCGATGATCACGGCGCTCGCGGTCAACGAACTGGAAATCGCCGATCTCGCTTATTCGACGCTCGGGCTTGCCATCCAGAATGCTGGCCTCGACGATCTTGAAGTCATCAGCGACGAGTTTCAGGACGGCGCGCCGGGCTACTATTCCGACGAGTTCTTCGTGCGCAAGGACTCCGGCATCGCCAAGATCGAGGATCTGAAAGGCAAGGTCATTGCCACCAACGCCACCGGCAGCGGCATCGACATCGCCATGAAGGCGATGCTGCACAAGCACGGGCTCGACGACAAACGCGATTACACGACGATCGAGGCGCCGTTCCCCGCCATGGCGGCGATGCTGGCGGAGAAAAAGGTCGATCTGGTGCCCGGCGTATTGCCGTTCTCGCTCAATCCGGGCTTGCGCGAAACGAGCAATGTGCTGTTCACGCAAAAAGAAGGCGTCGGCCGCACCCAGATGATTATCTGGACGGCGCGCAAGTCCTTTCTCGACAAGAATTGCGCCGCCATGGTCGATTTCATGGAGGACGTGCTGCGCATCGAGCGCTGGTATCTCGATCCGAAGAACCACGCCGAAGTCGCGGCCATCGCCGCGCGGCTTCTGAAAGTGCCGCCGGAGCGGCTCGACTGGCTGTTCTCCAAACAGGATTATTATCGCGATCCGGACGGCAAGCCCGACCTCGATGCGCTGAAGAAGAACGTGGAAATGACCAAGGATCTCGGCTTCTTCAGCGGCTCGATCGATATCGCCAAGCATACCGATCTGAGCATCGTCGAGGAGGCGGCGAAGCGGCTGCAATAAGCGCCATTCACGCGTCACTCCAAGCCGGCGCTGCGGAAACCCTCCAGATAGTGATCCCGCTCCACGTCGTGCTGGATCGGCATTTCCTTGGCGATCCAGGCCAGCGAAATATTGGGCTGCGTGCGGCAAAGCTCGTGCAATGCGGTCTTGGCGACATCGGCGTGACCAGCCAGGGCCGCCGCCGCTACGAGCACACGATGCGCGCCGACGAAATCGCCGCGCTGCCGGATGCCCTCGCGCGCAAGCCGCATTGCTTCCTCGTAGTTCCGCGCCACGAATTGCGCATAGGAGGCGATGCCGCAATAGATCGCCGCAAGCGGATCGCGCGGGCTTAGGCGTAGCGCCCGCCGTGCCGCCAAATCGGCCTCGTCGCTGCGCCCGCAATAAGCGAGAACGAGCCCGTAATAGCCTTGGGCGAGGGAAAAGTTCGGATTGAGCCGCAGTGCCGTCTCGAACTCGGCGAGCGAATCGTCGAACCGCCGCGCGAATAAATGGACGCAGCCGAGCGCATAATGCGCCCAAGGGTCTTCGTCATCGGCGTGGATCGCCGCCAATGCGGCGCGCTCCGCAACCGGCGCCACTTCCGCCATTTCCGCCCAGCCCATATGGGCGCTGAACGTATGCGCGGTCGCCAGCACGCCGAAGGCCTGGCCGTAATTGGGATCGATCGCGGTCGCCTTCTCGAGCAGCGCCTGCGCGACCACATTGTCTTGCCGCGTCACCCGCCAGTAATGCGACAACGCCCGCATCACCAAATCCCACGCGTCCAAACTTTCCGGCGGTTTGCGCTTGGCGTGAAAATTCTCGGCGGCGTAAAGCTGTGGCTCGATCGCCGCGACAATGGCTTCGGTAATCTCGTCCTGCACCGCAAATACATCGGCGAGTTCGCGGTCATAGCGCTCCGCCCAAATGTGGCTTCCGGTAGCAACGTCGTTGAGCTGCGCCGTAATGCGCACGCGGTCGCCGACCTTGCGCACGCTGCCCTCGACGACATAGCCGACGCCGAGCTCTTCGGCGATCTGCTTCATGTGCACGGCCCTATCTTTGTACATGAACGACGAATTGCGCGCGATCACGAAGAACCAGCGCAGCTTCGACAAAGCGGTAATGATATCTTCGCTGATGCCGTCGGAGAAATATTCCTGCGCCGGATCGCCGGTCATATTGGTGAACGGAAGGACGGCAATGGCGGGACGATCCGGCAACGGGAGCGCGGATCGCGGCTCGTGGCCACTCTTGTTAGCGGGCGCAGCGACGCTGGCTAAGCTGTCGTCTCCCACTTCGCCGACAAAACGCAAACCCTTGCGCGGGACAGTGCGAATGAGCTTTTGGTCCTCGCCGCTGTCGCCAATTGCCCTTCGTGCGGCATTGATACGGCTCGTCAGGGTCGAGTCCGACACGATCCGGCCGCCCCAAACGGAGCCGATAAGATCGTCCTTACTGACGACATGGTCGCGGTTTCGCACCAGGTAGACCAAGAGGTCGAACACCTGCGGCTCGACCGCGACGGATTTGGCGCCGCGGCGCAGCTCGCGCCGCTCGACGTCAAGCGTATGATTCTCAAAGGTAAATTGCACGTTGTCGCCCGCAAGCGGACTCGCGACGCCGCTCTCAAGGAATACTCAATCTCATCTCACGGACAAATCAAGGACGGGGCAAAGCCTTCCGCCCGCGGGCGCGGCATTGTCCTGGCAAGACTGCGATTTTCGCAGCCGCAACGGATCGGAGAAAAATATGAGCCAGATCCAGGCAACCGGCCAACCAACGGCACGAGATGTCGTTCACCACGGCAGCTTTTTTGGCAGTTTCATCGCATTCCTCTACGGGATCGCAGCCTACGCGATTTTCTTCGTTACATTCCTCTACGCGGTCGGTTTCGTCGCCGACCTGTTTGTGCCGAAAACCATTGACAGCGGCGCCGTGGCGCCGATGGCGGAAGCATTGATAGTCAACCTTCTGCTCATGTCGGTCTTCGCGATTCAGCACAGCGTGATGGCGCGCCCGGAATTCAAGCGCTGGTGGACGCAATTCGTCCCTCCTTCGGTCGAGCGCACCACCTACGTCTTGCTCGCAAGCCTCGCGCTCGTGCTGCTGTTCTGGCAATGGCGGCCGATGCCCACTCTGGTATGGCAAGTCGGCAATCCGCAAATCGCCGTCGCGATCACCAGCCTCTCGTTTCTCGGCTGGCTGATCGTGTTGACGGGAACATTTCTGATCAATCATTTCGAACTGTTCGGCCTGCATCAGGTGGCGAACAATCTCGCCGGCCGGTCCATGCCGACACCGCGCTTCCGCACGCCGTTCTTTTACCAGTTCGTGCGCCATCCGATCTATCTCGGCTTCATCATCGCGTTTTGGGCGGCGCCGACGATGACGGTCGGGCACCTGCTGTTTGCAGCCGTGACAACGGCATACATTGTGATCGGCGCGACGCTGGAGGAACGCGACCTGGTCGACCTCTTCGGCGACGACTATCGCCGTTACAAGGACCGCGTCTCCATGCTGGTACCTTGGCGCAAAGGGACCTGACGCCCGCACCCTCCGTCCTTTTTGACCTGATCGCGGCACCGGCTATCGGCCGGTGCCGCCGCATTTTCATCGCCACAAATCGCAAGTATAAGTCGAGGCAATTCTCCTCCCCCGCCGTAAGCGGGGGAGGCGTTCGCTTGGCGAGGAGGAACGCGTGCAAAAATTCGGCATCGGTCAGCCCGTACCGCGGGTCGAGGATCCGCGCTTCATCACTGGCCGCGGCCGCTATGTGGATGACTTTGACCTGCCGCATCAATGCTACGGCGTCGTGGTCATGTCGCCGCATGCGCATGCGCTGATCAGGCGGGTCGACACGACCAAGGCCAAGGCCGCCGACGGCGTCTTGGCCGTGTTCACCGGCGCCGACGTCGTAGCCGATGGGCTCGGTCCGCTGGCGCCGCCGATGCCGCAGGACATGGGCGGACCGAAGGGCTTCCGCACGCTTCGCCCGATCCTCGAAGGAACGAGAGTGCGCGCGGTCGGCGAGCGCGTCGCTTTCGTCGTCGCCGAGACGATCGATCAGGCGCGGAGCGCCGCGGAACTGATCGAGATCGACTACGAGCCGCTGCCGGCGGTGATCGGCGTCGAGGACGCTGTGAATCCGGGCGCGCCGGTCCTGTGGGACGAGGCGCCAAACAACATCTCGTTCACGCTGATGATGGGCAACAAGGAGGCGACCGATTTAGCCTTCGCCAATGCCAAGCATATCGTCAAACTCAAGCTCAACAATTCGCGCATCAGCGCCAATTCGATCGAGCCGCGCGCCGCGATCGGCCAATATCATCCCGACAGCGACAGCTATACGCTCTATTCGACCACGCAGAACCCGCACGGCACCCGATCTTCGGTTGCCGGCCAGGTGCTGAAAGTCGCCGAGACAAAACTGCGCGTCATCTCACCGGATGTCGGCGGCGGCTTTGGCATGAAGCACGGCGGCTATCCCGAGGACGCGCTGGTCGCCTGGGCGTCGCGCCGCGTCGGCGGCCGGCCGGTGAAATGGATATCGACTCGGTCCGAGGCGCTGCTCGGCGACTCGCACGGCCGCGATCAGGTCGTCACCGGAGAACTCGCGCTCGACGACAAGGGAAAGATACTGGGACTGCGCGTCAATGCGCTGCATGCGATGGGCTCGCATGTGTTCGGCGCGGCGATGGTGGTGCCGCTGTTTGCGATCAGGCTTGCGCCCGGCGTCTATCAGATCCCGGCGGTGCACGCGGTCGCACATGCCGTCCTCACCAACACCATTCCGATCTCGCCCTATCGCGGCGCCGGACGGCCGGAGGCCGCTTTTCTCATCGAGCAGTTGCTCGACCGCGCCGGCCGCGTGCTCGGCCTCGATCCGATCGAGATCAGGCGGCGCAATTTCATTCCGGCCTCGGCCATGCCGCACAAGATCCAAACCGGCATCACCTATGACAGCGGCGACTTCGCCCATGTGATGGACGAGTGTTTGAAGCTCGCCGACTGGAACGGCTTCGCCAAGCGTTCAGCTGAGTCAAAGAAGAACGGCAAGTTGCGCGGCCGCGGGATCGGTTATTTTCTCGAAGAAGCCGCGGTGTTCAACGACCGCATGGTGCTGCGCTTCGATCCGAGCGGCATGCTCACCATTCTCGCCGGCACCCATTCGCACGGCCAGGGCCACGAAACCGTCTACGCGCAGATGGTCTCGGAATGGCTCGGCGTGCCGTTCGAGAATATCCGCTTTGTGCAGGGCGACACCGACGCGGTGCCGTTCGGCCGCGGCACCTATGGCTCGCGCAGCATGCAGGTCGGCGGCAATGCGCTCAAACGCGCAGCCGACAGCATCATCGAGAAAGCCAAGCCCATGGCGGCGCTGATGCTGGAAGCTTCGGCCGGCGACATCGAGTTCAAGGACGGCGCGTTCCGCATCGTCGGCACCGACCGCGCGCTGCCGCTGACCGCCGTCGCCAAAGGCTTCTACCGCCCGGCAATGTTGCCGCCGCAATTCGACGTCGGGCTCGAAGCGTCGGGCACATTCGCCGCCGAGCCGCCGAATTATCCGAACGGCTGCCACTTGTGCGAAGTCGAGATCGATCCGGAAACCGGCGCCGTGACGCTCGCCCGCTATGCCGCGGTCGACGATGTCGGCCGGGTCATGAACCGGCTGTTGTGCGAGGGCCAGGTCCACGGCGGCGTCGCGCAAGGCGCTGGCCAGGCGCTGATGGAAGCCATCGTTTTCGATGCCGACGGCCAGCTCGTCACCGGCAGTTTCCAGGACTATGCCATGCCGCGCGCCGAGGACTTTCCTGACCTTGCCTCGGAGATTGCCGAAGTGCCGGCGACGACCAACCCGCTCGGCGTCAAAGGCGCGGGCGAAGCCGGCGCCACCGGCGCACCGCCCGCGATCATCAGCGCCATTCTCGATGCACTCAAGCCTTACGGCATCGAGCACATCGATATGCCGGCGACGCCCGCCAAAGTCTGGGCGGCGATCAACGCCCACAAAGGGAAGATGGCGGCGGCGGAGTAGTCTCTTGGCCGCTACGCGTCCTTCGGCGACGTGCCGCACAAGAGCGCGTGCAACACGACAAGCGTCAGGCCGCCGGAGATCACCGGCTGGGTGACGATCAGCCGGACCAGAAGCGGCATCTGCGCCTGCACCTCCGGCGCGATGAACATGCCGCCGAGCGCGACCAGCATCGCCAGCCCCGCAACGATATATTTGCGATCGTCCCAATCGACCTTGGCCAAAAGGTGCACGCCGTGCATCAGCACGATGCCGAACAACAGCGTCGCCGCGGCGGCGAGGATCGGCAGCGGCACGACCACGAGCAGAAGGTCGAACTTGATCGAAGCGCCGAGCACGATCAGCAATACGCCGGCGGCAAGCGTCGCATAGCGCGAGCCGACGCGCGTGGTGCGCAGCATGCCGATATTGTCCGGATAGACGATGGTGGAAAAGCCGCCGACGAGACCGGCGATGACGCCGCCGAGCCCGATGGCGAAGATGCCCTGCGACATGCGCGCCGACGAGACCTTCTGGCCGCCCCAGGTGCCGACCATCTGATATAGCGCCATCGAGCCGATGCTCGCCGGCAACAGCACCAGGAGAAAGACGATCACGAGATCGGTCTGCACCGCAAAGCCGAACGGAAAGATCTGCGGCGCGACCAGAAGCGGCGCGTTCATGACGGCTGCGAGCGATACCGGACGGAACAGCGCATAGCAGATCGTGCCAATCGCCAGTCCGATGAGGATCGCGGCGCGGCGGAATTTGCCGCCCCACAGGCTGACGGCCACGATCACCGCAACGGCGAGCGCGCCGGTGAGAAAATTGACCGCCGGAAAACCCGGGCTCTCCACCCGTCCGATCCAGCCCGGCAGCGCCACGTTGGAGACCTGGATCATGATGAAGATGACAATCATCCCGGCGATGATCGGCGCGCGCAGAAAGCGCGAGAAGAGGCCGATGACGCTATAGCCCATCACCGGAACGGTCAGCACGCACCAGATCAGGGCCGCGACGAAGAACGAGCCATAGGCCGCGCCGAGGCCGGCGCCCGGCACATGGCCGACGGCCAGCAGGCTGGCGAAGCTTCCGGCATAGGGTCCTTGGATGATCGGCAGCCGCAGCAGCAAGGTCGACTGCAGGATGGTGACGAAGCCGCAGACCAAAAACGTCATGCCGTAGAGATAGGCGATCTGCTCCGGCGCGAGATTGAAAGATCGTCCGAGAATTCCCGGAAACACGAACATCCCGGTCATGCCGAAAATGTTCTGCAGGCCCAAAATGAAAAGCTGATCGTAAGACAGATGCTCGTCGATGCCGACGTCAAAGACCTTCTCGGCAGGCGTTTCCCCGGACTTCATCGCACTATCCCTTTTTTCGGCGCGAGACTTGTTGATCTCGCCTGGGAAGCACTTAGCCGCTCACGGCGCGGAGGGAAAGCCACCCCAAACTGCCTGTCCGCCGCAGCAGTAGCTGTTACCGCAGGCCGTCCGGCATGACCGCCTGGCGGCCGAGCTGCTGCCAGGCCATCGGCGCGCCGGCTTTCTTCGCCGCCTCGACGGGCGGGAGGTTGTCGTCCCAGCTGGCACCGACGAAGCGTTGGCCGGTGACGCCGTCGGAGGCGTTCGAGCACAGCCAGAGCAGCGGCGCCACCATCACAGCGGGTGAAATCAGCTGCGAACGATCCGGCACCTTGGCGCGCGGAACGAGCCGTGTGTCGGCGGCGCCGCCGGGCACCAGGACATTGGCGGTGACGCCGGTGCCGTCGAGCTCCTGCGCCATGGCAAGCAGATGCGCTTCGTTCGCGGCTTTGGAGCCGCCGTAAGGCTGCATGAAGCTCCGCCACATCGTATCGAGGCTCGTCGTCACATTGATGATGCGGCCCCAATGCTGCGCGATCAGCGTCGGCAGCGCGGCGCGCGCCATCAGAAACGGAGCGATGACGTTGACGTCGATGACGCGGCGAAATTCTTCCGGCGTGGCTTCCCACAATGTCCCGACCGGCCGGCTGTCGCCGCGCAAGACGCCGGTGCTGATGCCAGCATTGTTGATCACAATATCGAGCCGGCTGAAGCGCTCGGCGCAGGCGCGCACGATCTTCGGTCCGCTGTCGTTCCAGGTCACGTCGGCGACGATGCCGAGGAAGCGCTCGCCGGCGCCGCTGTCCTCGGCGGCATCCTGCGTCTCATCGAGAACCGGTCCGTCAAGTTCGACACCGGCCACGCAGGCGCCCGCCGCGAGCAATCCAAGCGTCATGACACGGCCGAGCCCGCGTCCGGCCCCGGTGACGATCGCGACCTTTCCGTCGAGCGTTCCACCCATTGTGACAGTCCCCCGACCCTTCACAGGCGACGGCTTTTAGCCCTTTCGCCGTGTCGCGGCGAGATCAGATTTAATACTGATATAAGTGACGGTGGGCGAAAGCGCCCGCACTGGCCAGTGCGCGCCGTCCGGCATCGAGATGTGCGTTCCACATATGCCACGCATGCGTCATATGCGGCCAAATTTCTAAAGTTGTGGCGACGTCGGCCGCGCCCGCGGCGGCGGCAAAGCGCGTCGCGTCCGCCAGCAGCGTTTCCGCAGAACCGACTTGGATGAGCGCCGGCGGCAATCCCTTGAGGTCGACAAAGAGCGGCGAGACGCGCGGATCTTTCCGACCGATGCCGGCCGGAACATAGGCCGCCGCCAATTCCTCCAAGTAGCCTTTGTGGATCAGCGGATCGACGGCATCCTTGGTCGCGAGCGTTGCGCCCGACATGGTCAGATCGGTCCACGGCGAACAGAGCCAGGCGCAAGCCGGCAGCTCTGCGCGGGCTTCACGCAGCCGATTGATCAGCGCAACCGTGAGCCCGCCGCCCGCGCTGTCGCCGCCGACCGCGATATGCGCTGCGGCAATTCCTTGAGCACGCAGGAAGCGCCACGCCGCAAGCGCATCGTCGAGCGCCGCCGGAAACGGATATTCGGGCGCCAGCCGGTAGGCGACGGCCAGCTTGCGTATTTTTGCGGCGCGGCCGGCTTCGGTGACCATGCGGCGATGACTGACGATCGAGCCCGAGCAGTAACCGCCGCCGTGGAAAAACATCAGCACGCGGGACGGGTCGCTGCCCGGAACGATCGACCATTCCGCCGGCACCCCTCCGGCGTCTGCCGGCGTGAGTTGAACGTCGCCTGCGACCGGCCAGACGGAGCCGACCTCATCGATCCGCCCCCCGGCGCTCCCCCCACCCAACCGGCCGGGGTTTTGCGCCCAAAAGGGCGCGGACGGCTGCAATTTCACGGAGGTCCGTTTGATTCTGATCCATGGTCAATCCGACGGCAAAAGTCTCGATTTTATGGGGCTTTGTAGCCCTTTTCGACCCAGGCGCGAAGCCGAAGTTCCACCCTTCTCCGGTTGCGCGCGACCCGCCGCCCGCCTATATTCCGGGCGCTTTCCAGTCATCCCCGATGACGTTAGTGGCTTCGCCCCGCCGGGCGGGCGGAGCACAGAGGAGATTTATCTATGGCAACCGCGCCCCTCATGCCGAAGGCGACAGCCGTATGGCTGGTCGAGAATACGTCGCTGTCGTTCGACCAGATCGCCCAGCTCTGCAACCTGCATCCGCTGGAAGTGAAAGCGATCGCCGACGGCGACGCGGCGCAGGGCATCAAGGGGCTCGATCCGATCCTCACCGGGCAATTGACGCGCGAGGAGATCGCCGCCGCCGAGGCCGATCCGAACTACAAGCTGCACATCGCCGACCCCAAAGTGCGGCTGCCGGAAGCTAAGCCGAAAAAGGGCCCGCGCTATACGCCGGTGTCGCGCCGTCAGGACCGGCCGAACGCCATCCTGTGGCTGGTGCGCAATCATCCCGAACTGAAAGACAGTCAGATCATGCGGCTCGTCGGCACCACCAAGTCGACCATCCAGGCGATCCGCGAGCGCACCCACTGGAATTCCGCGAACCTCACGCCGCTCGATCCGGTGACGCTCGGCCTGTGCTCGCAGATCGATCTCGATCTCGAAGTGCAGCGGGCGGCGAAAGAGAAGCCCGTTCCGATCGAAGCGCAGGGCGCGACGCTCCTGCCGGCATCCGTCACCACCGCGCCGAAGGAAGAACCCGAGCCCGAGCCGGCCGCCGCCACCGCCAAGCAAGGCGAGGATCTCAATGTCGAGGCCGTGTTCGCCAAGCTCAAGCAGATCGGCGGCAAGGGGGAGTAGCTATCTTTCCGCCCCCGTGATAGCGGGGGCGGAAAACTACGTCACCCCCGGTCGTTGCGCAGCACGACGCAGGCGCCGCCGGCGGCCATAAGCTTGTTGCAGAATTTCTGCAGATACGAACGGTCGTCGTCGCCGATGCGGATGTTGTAGCGCGTGGCGAAGCCCAGTCCGATGCCGCGGCTCCTGATCACGATCGGCTCGCGATCGCCGATCAGCGCGGCATATTGCTTCTGGATCATCCGATAGATGGCCCACGCCTTGCTCTCCGACCAATTGGCGGTGAGCTGCATGCCCCAGCGCGGCACATAGGCGGCGATGCGCTGCGCCTCGGCTTTCGGCGCCAGAATGAGATTGGCAAGCCGCGTGCACGGGATGCCCTGCGGGATCGTGGTCTCCGACGTCTCGGGCGGTTTTGCCGACGCCCAGTCGTCGGCGGTCCAGCCGGTGATGATGGCAACATAGTTGCGGGTCTCGCTCGGCAGTCCGCGGCGGCCGGCGACGAAGGCAGCCACCCGCCCCGGTCCGGCATTGTAAGCGGCCGCGGCCAGACCGAGATTGCCGAACTGCGTTTTCAGATCGCGCAGATAGCTCGCCGACTTTTTCAGCGCCTCGATCGGATCGAACGGATCGACCAGTCCTCGATAATCCGCCGTCGACGGCATGAATTGCGCAATACCCTGCGCGCCCTTGGAGCTCACCGCCTGCGCGTTGAACCGGCTCTCCTGCCAGATCACGCGGGCGAAGAATTCGACCGGCAATTGGTTTTCCGCTGCGTCCTGTTCGATAGCGCGGCAGATGTCGTCGGACGTCGGCGGATTATGCGGCGTGAAAGGCGCCGCGGGAGCTTGCGCGGTGGATTGATTGGCGGGCGCTGTCGCGGCGGGCTTATCGTTTGGTGCGGGTGCGTTCGGCGCCGCCAGCGGGCTCGGCGCCTGCGGAGCTTGCTGTGGCGACATATCCTGAGTGGCGGGCGGAGTCGCGGGCGCCTGAGCGTTCACAGGCGCGCTCAGCATTATCACCGCGCATACGAGCAATCGTCCGGCAACGCGCGTCATGCACTCTAACGTTGGAAATTACGGAGGGTGCCGCTATCGCACAGCTACACGCCGATTATGACCTTATTCCCTTCCCCTTCAACGCCGTTCCGATCTCGTCCAAAATCGCCGGATCGTCGATGGTCGCCGGCATTTGCCAAGCGTCGCCGTCAGCGATCTTCTTGATGGTGCCGCGCAGGATTTTGCCCGAGCGCGTTTTCGGCAGCCGGCCGACGGTGATGGCGAGCTTGAACGCCGCCACCGGCCCGATCTTGTCGCGAATGAGCGCTATGCATTCCTTCTCGATCTCGGCCGGCGAGCGATCGACGCCGGATTTGAGCACGATGAAGCCGCACGGCACTTCGCCCTTGAGCTCGTCCTTGATGCCGAGCACGGCGCATTCGGCGACGTCTTTGTGCGAGGCCAGCACCTCCTCCATGCCGCCGGTCGAAAGCCGGTGGCCGGCGACATTGATGATGTCGTCGGTACGGCCCATGACGAAGATATAGCCGTCCTCGTCCTTGAAGCCGGCATCGGCGGTTTTGTAGTAGCCGGGAAATTCCTCAAGATAGCTTTCGCGCATACGCGCATCGGCATGCCACAGCGTCGGCAGGCAGCCGGGCGGCAGCGGCAGTTTGACGACGATCGAGCCCATCTTGTTGGGCGCCACTTCGTGGCAGCCTTCGTCGACGACGCGGATGTCGTAGCCCGGCATCGCCACCGTCGGCGAGCCGTGCTTGATCGGCAATTGGCCTAAGCCCACCGGATTGCCGACGATGCACCAGCCGGTCTCGGTCTGCCACCAGTGATCGATCACCGGCACTTTGAGAAGCGCTTCCGCCCATTCGAGCGTCGGCGGATCGGCGCGCTCGCCGGCGAGAAACAGCGTGCGAAATTTTTTCAGATCGTGCTGTGCGAACAGCTTGCCGTGCGGGTCTTCTTTCTTGATGGCGCGGAACGCGGTCGGCGCGGTGAACAAAGCCACCGCGCCATGCTCGGCGATGACGCGCCAGAACGCGCCGGCATCCGGCGTGCCGACCGGCTTGCCCTCGTAGAGGATGCTCGTCGCGCCATGCAAGAGCGGCGCATAGACGATGTAGGAGTGGCCGACCACCCAGCCGATGTCGGACGCCGTCCACCACACCTCGCCCGGCGCAATGCCATAGAGATTTTTCATCGACCATTTCAACGCGACCATGTGACCGCCGTTGTCGCGCATCACGCCTTTCGGCCGCCCGGTCGTGCCCGACGTGTAGAGGATGTAGAGCGGATCGGTCGCCTTGACCGGCACGCAATCCCACGCCGAGCGAGCGTGAATGAGCGCGTGATCGCGCATCTTGGCCCAGTCGCGGTCGCGGGTTTCGATGAGCGCCGCTTCCGATTGCGGGCGCTGCAGGATCAGGCAGGAGTCCGGCTTGTGCTTCGACAGCACGATCGCTTCGTCGAGCAGCGGCTTGTAATGCACGATGCGGCCCGGCTCGAGGCCGCAACTCGCCGACAGGATCACTTTCGGCGTCGCGTCGTCGATCCGCGTCGCCAGTTCGCGCGCCGCGAAGCCGCCGAACACGACGGAATGAACGGCGCCGATGCGGGCGCAGGCGAGCATCGCCACCACCGCCTCCGGCACCATCGGCATATAGAGCAGAACGCGATCGCCCTTTTCGACGCCGAGATCGCGCAACATCCCGCCGAGCACCTGCGTCTCGGTCAAAAGCCGGTGATAGGTGATGGTCTGCTTTAAACCCGCGAGCGGCGAATCGTAGATGATCGCCGCCTGCTCGCCGCGTCCGGCATCGACGTGGCGGTCGACGGCGTTGAAGCAGGTGTTGCAGACACCGTCGGGAAACCAGCGGCCGTAGACGCCCGCGTTCGGGTCGAACACGGTTTTGGGCATTTCGATCCAATCGACATCGGCGGCCGCCTCACCCCAAAACGCCTGCGGATCGCGCTGCCAGCGCGCATAGATCTCGTGATATCGGCTGGTTAGAGCGTCCATACGCTGCCTCCCGTAACTCTTTCGTCACCCTGAGGTGGCCGCGCATAGCGCGGCCTTCGAAGGGTCTGGGCCCGGGCCGTTCATCCTTCGAGGCTCGCTTTGCTCGCACCTCAGGATGACGGATCGCAGGCTTCGGCATTCTGAACCGCGGTCGCGCCTTTGCAAGCCGTGCCGCGCGGGCGGCTCCGCTATGCATCTCTACCCTGGCGGAAGCTCTGCGCTTTGATTTAAGTCACATCCGACCCGCCTCGTTTCCGTTCAATCGGCCCGTGATCACCGATCCACAGTTCTATCTCCTGGCGATCCCCGCCGTGACCGTGCTCGGCCTCGGCAAAGGCGGATTCGTCGGCATCGGCATGATCGCGACGCCCCTCTTGGCGCTCGCCGTGCCGCCACTGGAGGGCGCGGCCATTTTGCTGCCGATCCTGATGTGCCAGGACATCATTTCGATATGGACTTATCGGCGCGCCTGGAGCGCGTGGAATTTGAAAGTGCTTTTGCCCGGCGCCGTGCTCGGCACCAGTGCTGCGGCCGTGTTTGCCAGTTCCGTTTCCAATGCCGGGATCGAAGTGACCATCGGCGCGATCGGGCTTGGCTTTGTGGCCTATACTTGGCTCGGACCGCGGCTCCTCACCAAGCTCGGAACCGGCGCCGATGAACCGCGGCGCCCGCACGTCGCGCTTGGCGTCCTGTGGGGCGCCATGTCCGGCTTCATGTCGCTGTTGATTCAGGTCGGCGCGCCGCCGTTTCAGATCCATATCCTGCCGCAACGGCTCGACAAGCTGACGCTAGTCGGCACCAGCGTGATCTTCTTCGCCGTCGTCAACTGGATGAAGGTCCTGCCCTATTTCGCGCTCGGCCAATTCTCGCCGCGCAATTTCGCGACGTCGCTGGCGCTGTTGCCGCTCGCCATTGCCGCCAATTTCTTAGGGATATGGCTGGTGCGCAAGACGCCGCAGGAGCGGTTCTATCAAATCTCCTACCTGTTGATGTTTCTGATCTCGGTCGCCTTGCTGTGGCAGGGCTGGCGCGGGCTCGGCCGGTAGGCGAAATAGCGAGTGGCGAATGGCAGGCGAAATCGGCTTACGGCAACCGGTTTCTCGCTCATCTGCAAAAGAAGTTTCGTCAAGAATTTGCCGTATCTCCGTCGATCTAATTTCGATTGATTAGCTGCCGCAAGCGTGGCTAGCTAGTCGCAAAAGAAGTAAGACCAAGGCAGGGCAAACCAAGGCAGGGAATGGCGACGCCCTACGATACCGGCCTCGAGCGCAATGCGGCGAATTTTCAGCCGCTGACGCCGCTGTCGTTTCTGGCCCGCGCCGCCGAAGTCTATCCGGACCGGACCGCGATCATTCACGGCGCGCGGTCCTGGACCTACCGCGAGTTCTTTGCACGCGCGAAGAAATTGGCGTCGGCGCTCGTCCAGCGCGGCATCAAGCGCGGCGACACCGTCGCGGTGGTGCTGCCCAATGTGCCGGCGATGCTCGAAGCGCATTACGGCGTGGCGATGGCCGGCGCGGTGCTCAATTCCATCAACACGCGGCTCGACTCGACGATCGTCGGCTTCACCTTCGACCACGGCGAAGCGAAGGTGCTGATCACCGACCGCGAATATTCCAAGACGGTGAAAGCGGCGCTTGCGCTGTGCAAGGCAAAGCCGCTGATCATCGACTATGACGATCCGGAATTCGCGGGCCCGGGCGAACGGCTGGGCAATCTCGACTACGAGGAGTTTCTCAGCGAAGGCGACGCCGACTTCGCCTGGCTGATGCCGCGCGACGAATGGGACGCCATCGCGCTCAACTACACGTCCGGCACTACCGGCGATCCGAAAGGCGTCGTCTATCACCACCGCGGCGCCTATCTGCTCGCCATGGCCAATGTCATCACCTGCGGCATGGGTAAGCACCCGGTCTATCTGTGGACCTTGCCGATGTTCCACTGCAACGGCTGGTGCTTTCCCTGGACGCTGTCGGTGGTCGCCGGCACCCATGTCTGCCTGCGCTCCGTTCGCGCCGCGCCGATCTTCGACTCGATCGCCAAACACAAGGTCACGCATCTGTGCGGCGCGCCGATTGTGATGTCGACGCTGCTCAACGCGCCGGACCATGAGCGGAAGCCCTTGCCCCATCAAATCGAGTTCGTCACCGCAGCCGCACCGCCGCCCGAGCAGGTGCTCGCCGAAATGAAGGCTGCGGGTTTCAACGTCACGCATGTCTATGGCCTGACCGAAACCTACGGCCCGGCGAGCGTCAACGATTGGCACACTGAATGGGATGCACTCGATCCGACCGAGCAGGCGGCGAAGAAGGCGCGCCAGGGTGTGCGCTATCCGGTGCTCGAAGCGCTCGACGTGCTCGATCCCGACACCATGCGGCCTGTGCCGCGCGACGGCCAAACGCTCGGCGAAGTCATGTTCCGCGGCAATGTGGTGATGAAGGGCTATCTGAAGAACCCAGCCTCCACCGAAAAGGCCTTCGCCGGCGGCTGGTTTCATTCCGGCGATCTCGGCGTGATCTATCCGGACGGCTATATCCAGCTGAAAGACCGCTCCAAGGACATCATCATTTCCGGCGGCGAGAACATTTCCTCGATCGAAGTCGAGGATGCGCTCTACAAGCACCACGCCGTCGAAGTGGTCGCGGTGGTAGCGAAGCCCGACGACAAATGGGGCGAAACGCCGTGCGTGTTCGTGGAGCTAAAACCGGGCGCCGAGGCCAGCGCCGAAGAACTCATCGCCTGGTGCCGCACTCATCTCGCCGCCTACAAATGCCCGCGCCACGTCGTATTCGCGGAAATTCCCAAGACCTCGACCGGCAAGATTCAGAAATTCAAGCTGCGCGAGATGGCGAAGGGAATGTGAGCGCCGCACTGCGGGGCAAGCCAAGCGACGCCGTTCTTCGAGCGGTTATGCGCCGGCCTCGATGGCAGAGGTGAAAATAAAAATCCCCTCCGCCCCCGCTCTCCGCTTGCGCGGAGATGCACTTGGCGGGGAGCGAGTGAGGAAACTCGCCGTGCAACAGCTGGGACTAGATCAGTGGACCAGGACGTCTTGCCGAAGGCGAGCGATCTCGTCCTTCACCAGCAATTTCTTCCGTTTCAATTCCACAAGTTGGAGGTCGTCGATGGAGGGGTGGGTGAGCGCTTCGTAGATTTCCTCTTTGAGCGCTTCGTGACGTTTCTCAAGTTCCGCAAGATGCGATTCAATCGCCATGTCTCCTGCCTCCTTGCGTCAGTTATTTCAATTCTGATGATCCTACTCCCGGCGACAAAGCGCAAGCTTAGTACGCTTTTATCCTTACGGAAATCCCCGTTCTGCACCGCGCGTCAAAAAGGCCGCCTGGGCTTGTGGTGTTTAACCAAAACGCGATAATCGAGAGCAGCTTACCGGCGATTCAACCGCCCGGAAGCCCTTCGGTTCCGGCCGCGCGCGGTACGGGGCGAGGGGCTGCTGCGCTGGCCCAGTCGCGATCAAGGTGGCAATGACCCAAGAGGAAGAAAACGAGCTGCGGGCTCAACTTGGGCGCCTCAATCAGGAGCATCGCGACCTCGACGCCGCGATTGCTGCGCTGCAGGATTCGCCCGGCTCCGACCTCATTCAGGTACAGCGGTTGAAGAAGCGCAAGCTGCAACTGCGCGACCGCATCACCTTCATCGAAGACCAGCTGACGCCGGATATCATTGCCTGACGGCGCGCGGCGAAGCCGCGCCTTGGCGCTCCGCCTTGCGCGCATACATCGCCGCGTCGGCCCGCTCCAGAACTTCGGCGGGCGCATCGAGCGCGCCGAGCAGCGCCACACCGGCGGACGCGCCGACCACGAGCGTCGAATTATTCCAGCGCACCGGCGTCGCATAGACGGCGGCTTCGAGCGCCTGAGCCTTCGCCGCCGCCGCGGCGCCGTTGACGTTCCACAACAGCACGGCGAATTCGTCGCCGCCGACGCGCGCGAGAATATCGGAGGTTCTGATGTGTTGCAGCAGCGCCGCCGCGACCGCCTTCAAGACGGCGTCGCCCGCGGCGTGGCCGTGCCGGTCGTTCACCGGCTTGAAGCTGTCGAGATCGACATAGACGAGGGCTGCGCTCGTGCCGTAGCGTTTGACGTAAGCGAGCGAGCGCTTCAATTCGCGCTCGAAGCCGCGCCGATTGCGGATCTCGGTTAGCGGGTCGATGTCGATGCGCGCTTCGAGTTCGTTGATGCGCGCGCGCGAGGCTTCGAGCTGCGCCGCGAGCGCATCGACCTCCGCCGCAAGCCGCATAGCCGTCGAGCGCGACTGGGCGCGGGCCGGCGGTTTCAGCGGCTTCGCCCCAAGAAGGTTCGCCCTTCCGATGTCGCTGCCTTTGCGCGATTGTGCACCGCGCAATTTCGGTAGCAGCCGACCGGACGCGATCGGCTTGCGGCCGGACTTCGCCGCTTTGCTGTTTTTCATGAAGGGCCGTCCCTGCCGCGCGAATCGCCGTGCGAGCATAGCCCGCGCCGTTCGATCGTTCAGCGCCTCTTGTGGATGCCTAAAAATTGAAAGATTGCAATTGGGACGAATTGGCCTGGCGTTGCTCCGGCGGTTTCTAATGATGGCCGGATTCAGGCATGTTCGTTCAGTCTGTATTCACCAATAAATGGGAACTTTACCGCCAGAGGGGCGGTTGGGTTTCGCGTAGGAACACCCATTGTCGAGGTGATGTCATGAGAAAGATTCTGACTGCTCTTGCGGTGGCGGGAAGTCTCGCCGTCGCTACCGTGGCAACGTCCGGTCCGGCGCTGGCGTGGCGCGGCGGCTGGGGTGGCTGGCATGGCGGCGGCTGGGGCTGGGGCGCTCCGGCACTCGGTTTCGCGGCCGGCGCGCTGGTCGGTAGCGCGTTGGCGGCGCCGTATTACGGCGGTTACTATCCGTACGGTTATTACGGCTATGCGGCGCCGTATCCCTATTATGCTCCGACCTGCGCGTGGCGGAGTGTATGGAACGGCTACGCCTGGGTTCGCGCCTGCATCTGAAGCGGCGAAGAGCGGACGCGGGGCGGATCCCCGGTACTGACGGTATCTTCGTGCGGTGCACCATGCGGTGAGCCGTGGGAGTCGCTGTAAGTTCTTAGTTTAACGGGCGGAATGCGTTTTCGGCACCTCACTTCCGCCAAATAGTCGGGCTTAAGTCGCATCGGGTCTGACACATAATGTCGGGGGTTTACGGGGACTTCCCGTCCATCCACGTTTCGGATCGGCACCCCGGCCGATCACATGAGGAAGCACATGCACAAGTCGCTCTTAGGGCTCGCCGCGGCGACCGCCGTCGGGCTTGCCACTTTGGCTGGGCCGGCGCCTGCGAATGCGGGCTGCTACGGTTGCGCCGTGGGTGCGGGAGTCATCGGCGGTATCGCCGCGGGCGCCATCATCGGCAGCGCCATTGCCAACAGCCCGCCCCCGCCGCCGGCTTATGGTCCGCCGCCACCTTATTACCCGCCGCCTCCGGGTGCCTACGGACCGCCACCTCCGGGAGCCTACGGACCGCCGCCCGGCCCGGGCTATGCGCAAGCCGCGCCCGGCTGTTATTGGGGCCAACGCAAAGTGTGGGTCGAAGGCGCCGGCTATCGCTGGCGGACGGTGCAAGTCTGTCCGTAGTCGCTTTGTCGGTCGCAAGACCGCGGGTCGCACTGCGTCCGTGACCAGCCCGAATTCAACCGGTCGGCCTCACCAAGCCGGCCGGTTTGTTTTTTAGGGGCTTCACGGATGTTCGGCGATCCCGCCATATAGCAGCATGCAGTTACGTGTTCGGCTTGTTCATTGGGCGATGACAGCAGAGATGCCAAGGGATGTCGTGCAAGATGCGGTGCCGGCCAATGCGGCGGCGATGCGAAGCCTCACCGATCGGGCACGCGCCGTGCTTCGCGCCGTCGCGTCGGGCGCCGCCTTCGCCACGTCGCGGACGCAATCGCGCCGACGACGGACCATGACCGTACTCGGCTGGATCGCGATCATCGCGCTCGTTCTTTATGCCGCGCTGACGGCGAGCGTTTATGTCGCGCAGCGTTCGCTGATGTATTTTCCGGACACCGCCCACGTCTCACCGGCGGCGGCCGGATTGCCGGAAGCCGAAGAGGTGCCGCTGACGTCGGCCGACGGCACACAGATTCACATCTGGCATGTCGCGCCGCGCGACAACAAACCGGTCATCATTTATCTCCACGGTAACGGCGGGTCGCTGCCCGGCCGCGTCGATCGTTTTCGCCGGCTCATCCGGGACGGCATCGGCCTCGTCGGCGTCGAATATCGCGGCTATGGCGGTTCGGGCGGCACGCCGAGCGAAGACGGCCTGATCGAGGATGCGAAAGCCGGTTACGCCTTCGCGATCGCCCGATATCCGGTGCCGCAGATCGTGGTCTGGGGCGAGTCGCTCGGCTCCGGCGTCGCGGTGGCGCTGACTGCGGAAAAACCCGTCGGCCGGGTGATCCTGGAAGCGCCGTTCACCTCGACGGAAGCCGTCGGCGCGCGGCACTACTGGTATCTGCCGGTGCGCTTCCTGATGAAGGATCAGTTTCATTCCGACGAGCGCATCGGCAAAGTGACGGCGCCGCTGATGATCATGCATGGCGTGCAAGACCAGACCGTACCTTACGCCATGGGCGAGCGCATGTTCGAACTCGCCAACAAGCCCAAGCATATCGTGCGCTTCCTCGACGGCGGTCACGAGGATCTCGATTCCCACGGCGCGCTCGACGCGGTGGCGCGGTTCCTCGCCGGCGATCTGGATTAGGAATTCCAACGGTCAGAACGTCGGATAGGTCTGGCCGACCCTGCCGCCGACGCGAGCAAAGCCGGACTGCGCCGGCTCATATTTATTGTTGATGTTGAGCGCCTTGGCATAGGAGCCGGCTGCCTTGTCCTTGACGCCGAGGCGCTCATAAGCGAGGCCGCGGCTGGTCCAAGCGCGCAAGTCCGAAGGATTAAGCTGCACCGCCTGGTCGAGATCGTCCGCCGCCGACTTGTTGTCGCCGGTGGCGAGATAGCTGAGGCCACGCGCGACAAAGGGCCCGGCGTTCTGGCTGGATAAGGTAATGGCGGTGGAGAAATCGTCGATCGCAAACGCGTGCTGACTTTGGCTCTGATAGAGCAGACCGCGATTGTAATAGGCCTCCGCGTTGTCCGGTTTGAGCGCGATCGCTTTGTTGAAATCGCCGAGCGCCTGGCTCGACTTGCCTTGCTCGCGATAGACGATGCCGCGGCCGAGATAGGCCGGCGTGTACGACGCGTCGATGGCCAACGCCTTGTTGTCGTCGGCGAGTGCGAGATCGAGCCGATTGGTCTTGCGGTAGATCAGCGCGCGATTGGCATAGGCCTGCGCGTAATTGGGATCGAGGCTGATGGCTTTGCTGAAATCGGCGAGCGCCTGATCGTTGCGGCCGGCCTCGCCGAGGACCGAGCCCCGCATATTATAGGCCTGCGGATCCTCAGGATGCTTTTCGATGACCTCGCTGAGCGACGCCAGATTCGATTGCGACGTCGCATAGAGCGGCGTGTCATTATCGGAGGCCGGCGGGTTGCCGAGCGTCGTGCAACCGGCAAGCGCCAGAGCCGCGAGAGCGAAAGCCAATCCCGCCGCGAACAAGCCTGCCGGCATTCCGGACGCACTCCGGGCGATTACGCTTTCGGCACCCGCGAGAGCTGATCGTGTCATTCGATGCCCCGTGGCATCAGGCCCCGCGCTCATCATCCTGCCCGCAATAAAGATCAATAGTACACCAGAGCGCCAAAAAAACGGCGCGGGCCGATTGCATGATCCCGAAAAGCTTGCCCTCGGACTGATCCGTGGGTGCTGCCGGTTTTCGGATAAGATCATGCACAAAAAACCAGGGCCTGATCGGTTCTGATCGTATCAGAACCCATCAGGCCCTGGCCGCGCCGGCAAAGATCACTGACTTTATGATCAGCCGAAACGGGGCGTTCGCGCCGGACCGGCGGCGGACCGGCCGCGTTCGGCGCCCGGACCACCCGGCGTCGGCTTCGGCTTCATCGGCAACAGGCCCTCGCGCTGCAACTTTTTGCGCGCAAGCTTGCGGGCGCGGCGGATCGCTTCCGCCTTTTCCCGAGCCTTCTTTTCCGAGGGTTTTTCGTAATGGCCGCGGAGCTTCATCTCGCGGAAAATGCCCTCGCGCTGCATCTTTTTCTTCAGCGCCTTGAGGGCTTGGTCGACATTGTTGTCACGGACGAGAACCTGCACGCTTGCTCCTTTTGCAGTCGGTTCGTGGGATTGCTTGGCGGGGGTGGGGCGCAACGCCCCGGCCACCTTGGCGCGGGCCTGTAGCAGAATATGGCCGGAAAGTCCATATTGCCGCACCTTTGAGCCCGCAACCGAGGCCCAAACATCCGGGGCAAGAGACCCCCGGGGTGATCAAAAGACCCGAGTGACGTGGCCCATTTTGCGGCCCGGGCGGACAGCGGCCTTGCCGTAAAGGTGCACCGCAGCACCGGGCACCGCGAGCCATTTCTTGTAATCCTCGACCTCGGCGCCGATCAGATTGATCATTTCCACCCGGCCGTGCCGGACGGGCTTGCCCAAGGCCCAGCCGGCGACCGCCCTGATATGCTGCTCGAATTGCGAGATCGAGGCGCCGTCGAGCGTCCAGTGCCCGGAATTGTGCACCCGCGGCGCGATTTCGTTGACCAGGATGCCGCCGTCGCGCAGCACGAACATTTCGACGGCAAGCACGCCGACATAATCGAATTTGTGCGCGATGGTTTCGGCGATCCACAGTGCTTCTCGCGCGCCCTCCTCCGAGACCGCCGCCGGGACGCGCGACACTTTCAAGATGTGATCGCGATGCTCGTTCTCGGTCACGTCGTAACAGGCGACGGCGCCGTCCTGAGCGCGCGCGGCGACGACCGAGACCTCACGCTCGAACGGCACGAAGGCCTCGAGGATGCAGCGCTGGCCGCCGACTTCGCGCCAGGCGGTTTCCGGATCGGTGCCGTTCTTGATCGTCGTCTGCCCCTTGCCGTCATAACCGAAGCGCCGCGTTTTCAGCACCGCCGGCCGGCCGATCCGTTCGATCGCAGCCTTCAACGCCGCGGGCTCACCGACATCGGCGAACGGCGCCGTGCCGATGCCCAGCCCTGCAACAAACTCTTTTTCGGCGAGCCGGTCCTGCGTCGTCGCCAGAATTTTCGGATCGGGCAGAACCGCCACGCGCGCGGCAAGAAACGTCGCGGTTTCCGCCGGCACGTTCTCGAACTCATAGGTGACGACATCGACATCGGCGGCGAAGCGGTCGAGCGCCTCGGTATCGGCATAGTCCGCGCAGGTGACGCGATGCACGACGTCGAAAGCCGGCGAGTCCGGGCTCGGCGAAAACACATGACACTTGAAGCCGAGCCGCGCGGCGGCGAGCGCCAGCATGCGGCCAAGCTGACCGCCGCCGAGAATGCCGATCGTGGCCTCGGCCTGCAGCGCAGAGGGTACAACCCTTGCCGAAGCAGATTGGCTCACGCCCCGTCCTTGGGTTCGCTCTTGAGTTCGTTCTTGGGTCTTTCGGCGACGGAAGACGTCTGGCGCGCGCGCCAGGCTTCGAGGCGGGTGCCAAGCGCCGCATCGCTCAACGCCAAAACGCTCGCGGCGAGCAACGCGGCATTGATGGCGCCGGCTTGGCCGATGGCGAGCGTGCCGACCGGAATGCCGGGCGGCATCTGTACGATGGAGTAAAGCGAGTCCTGTCCCGACAGCGCCTTGGATTCGACCGGCACGCCGAAGACCGGAAGGCTTGTCAGCGCCGCCGTCATTCCCGGCAAATGCGCAGCGCCCCCCGCCCCGGCAATGATGACCTTGAAGCCTTCCGCTTTCGCCCCCTTGGCAAAGGCATAAAGCCGCTCGGGCGTGCGGTGCGCGGACACGATGCGCGCGTCAAAGGTCACGCCGAGCGCATCGAGCGTATCGGCGGCGTGCTTCATGGTCGCCCAGTCGGACTGGCTCCCCATGATAATGGCGACTGATTTAGTGTCGACTGATTTCGCTTCCGGCGACGCCACGCGAAGATCCCCTGCGCGAAGGAAGCGCTGGATTATAGGCCCACGCCTTGGCGTTACAAGGCGGCTATGATGATGTCACCAGTCATTTGGTTAAGGGGTTTTGAGCGTTAAGAGCGTCGAAGCCGGTTAAGGATCTGGAGCGCGCACCGATGCAAATGAGCCAATATCACTACCTGCCGCTCGCGCCGGGCTTTTTCGCCATCCTGGTCGGCCTGTTCTTCATCGTATTGGTGCTGCGCTCGGTGCGCTTCGCCTATGAGAGCCTGGGCATCAGCTCGGGCGCCGCCATGTGGCTGTTATTCGCCTCGCTGATCGGCAGCATTTTCAACATTCCGGTCGCCGAATTGCCGCCGGAGCGGGTGATGTCCGATCAGGTCATCAACTTCTTCGGTATGCAATATGAAGTGCCGATGGTCAGCCATTTCGCCGGCACGGTGATCGCGGTCAATGTCGGCGGCGCCGTGATCCCGACGCTGATGTCGGTCTATCTCCTCGTCAAGCGCGACTTGTGGACCAAGGGCCTGATCGCAACCGCAATCGTCGCGGTGGTTCTGCACATGCTGGCCGATCCGGTGCCCGGCCTTGGCATCGCCGTGCCGGTTTTCGTGCCGGTGGTGACGACGGCAGCGGCCGCACTGCTGCTGACCCGCAGAGACGCGGCGCCGCTCGCTTATATCGCCGGCAGTCTCGGCACCTTGATCGGCGCCGATCTGTCGAACCTCGACAAACTGCGCGGGCTGGGCGCGCCGGTTGCCTCGATCGGCGGCGCCGGCACGTTCGACGGCATATTCTTGACCGGCATTCTCGCGGTCCTCATCGCCTGCCTTTTTCCCCACCCACGCGAGATGCAGCCGGGATAGGGGCCCGACACGCCCTACGGATCTTACGCAGCCATCACCAGGGCATGCACCGCCTGACAATGCCGCACGATATTGTCGTGCGCCACGACGAATTGCTTGAGCGGCGTATCGATCGTGTAGAAATAGATATTGGCGATGAAGCCGTAGATACCGGCGTCGATGCTGGTGGGCTTTAGCCCGTGCAGAAGCCGGACGCCGGAATAAGATGCGCCAATACCTGCAAATCGGCAAGCCCGCGCGCGAAAGCGGCATCGGGCGCATAGCGGCCGATGCCCTGGAAATGGTGCGCGTTGAACTCGCGCGCCTTCTGCAACGCCGCCTCTGTGAGGCTCGGGTGCTGCGCCAATAGCGCGTCGCGAAACGCCGGCCAATAGCGATCGTCCTTCCAGCGCGAATAGGACATGACCCAATAGAGATCGTCGAACATGCGCGTGATCAAATGATCGGTGTCGCGCTGCCCCGCGGTCAGCGCCGCGTCGATGGTCAGGCGATATTTGCGGGTGAGAAAGGCGATGATCGTATCGCTATCGCCCACCCTCTCGCCGTCGTCGCTGATATAGGGAAGCTGCCCGCGCGGCGCTGCCGAGGCATCGACAATGTGTTCGTGACGGAAAGGCACGTTGCACAATCGCAAAAATGCGAACACTTTCAGCCCGTAGCCGTTGTTGTCTGCCACGCCGAACAATTCGGGATAGGAGTAAAGCGTCAACATGGCGCACTCTCGATTGTCACGGGCCGCCGCGACAATGGATTGTCAGGCCGCGCCTTGCAAGATAACGGACAAAGATACGGATACGAAAGACAGAGGCTGCCCGCGATGCCCAATCCGAGCGATATCAAGGACTATCACGCCCACATTTATTACGATCCCGCGACGAGCCGGGATCGGGCCGAGCGTTTGCGGCAGCGCGTCGCCGAATTGTTTCCCTCGGCAAAGCTCGGACGCTGGCACGACGAACTGGTCGGACCGCACACGCAATCGATGTATCAGATCGCGTTTCCGACGGAGATGCTGGCTGCCTTCGTACCGTGGCTGATGCTCAGCCGCGACGGTTTGACCGTGCTGCTTCATCCCGAGACCGGCGACGATCTGACCGACCATACCGCCCATGCGGCCTGGTTCGGCGCGGTGCTGCCGCTACGGCTTGAAGCTTTCAAGTGAATGCAGGCCGACTTTCGAAAGCCCCAATCTCACAAGCCCTAGTCTCACAAGCCCTCGCCTCACAAGCCACGATCGCGTTTGACGCGGTCGATGTAGTCCTCGATCTCGGGCGGCAGTGTCTGCAGGCCTTTTTGTCCGGCGGCGGAGAGATATGGCCGCAGCTTCGAACCGGCCAAGAAGGCCGGCTCCCGATCCGCCGGAATCAGGCGGTCGAACGCGACGACGATCAGCACCGCGACAAGAAAGATGCGCACGACGCCGAGCGCGGCGCCGCCGACCCGGTCGCCGAGCCCGATATCTTCGCCGGCGAGTTCATCGACAAGACTGCGCAACAGCGCGCTGATGACAAGGCCAAGCGCGACAAACACCACAAACAGCGCGATCCAGCTCTGCTCCGGCGGTAGCGTGAATTGGCCCGCCACGAAAGCGGTCAGCCGCGGCGTCACCGCAACCGCCATGGGCGCTGCGATCAAATAGGCGAGAATGGCGGCCAGGCTTCGCAGCAGGCCCGACATGAAGCCTATCGCAACGGCGACAACCATGACGGCGGTGACGACGGCGTCGAAGGGATTCATTGCATTCCGCGGTTAGGCGACACGGACGGGAATGATCTCGACCGAGAGCAGAACCTCGTCGCCGAGGCCGTAATAGTAATAGGCGGGCTGCGAAATCAAGCGCAGAAAGGTGAACAGCCGAAAGCGCAGCCGCTTGAAGAGACTCATCCGCCTCACCGGTAGCAGATTCTCCTGCGAGACATGCACGATCCATTGGCGGCGATCGACGGGCAAATCGATTTCCTTGTGCCGCGCCATGTCTTCCAGAAGCCGTTCGACGTTCGGCTCTTCCATGAAACCGAAACTCAGCTCGACGGCGATAATGCTGCCACGGTCCTGCGCGCGATCGAAGACGGTCACTCGGTAGCGGTTATCCCTGATGTAGGGTACTTTGCGATGGGCCACTTCGACCAGGATCAAGTTCCGCGGCAGGATGCCGTGCCGTTCCCACAGCATTTGCACGAGCGCAGGCGCGCGATCGCCGTGCAGGCGCACCGGTTTCGGCGACATCACGACCGCGTTGCGCTCCATGAAGATCTTGCAGCCGCGATGGAGACCGACCAATTCCGCCATCGTCATCGTCGATTTCGCGGAATAGGCGGCAAAGGTCGCCTTGCGTCCCCACCGCCACGTCGTCATCACGACAAAGATGGCGATGCCAACCGAGAGCGGCACGAAACCGCCTTCGAGAAATTTGAGCGTGCTCGCGGCTAGGAACGAGGCGTTGACCGCCGTTAGGAAGCCCCAGACCAGGGCCGTGCTGAGCGCCGTCCACTTCCAGTAATAGCGAGCGATCGGAACCATCGCCAGCGAGGTGATGACCATCACCCCTGACACCGCGAGCCCATAGGCCGCCGCCAGCGCCGAGCTCGAGCCGAATGTCAGGACGAGAACGACGCAGCCTACAAACAGCGCCCAATTGATGAAAGGGACATAGATCTGACCGGCATGCCGCTCATGGGTGTGCAGCAGCGCAAGCCGCGGGAAGAGTCCGAGCCGGACCGCCTGCGCGACCAGCGAAAACGCCCCGGAGATCAGCGCCTGCGACGCGATGACGGTGGCGACGGTCGCGAGCAGAACCATCGGAAGGATCAGCGGCGGCGGCACCAGACTGTAGAACAGCTTGCCGCCTGCGAGCGGCGCGCCGCTCAATACAAAGGCGCCTTGGCCGAGATAGTTGAGAATGAGCGCCGGAAAGACGATCGCGAACCAGCTCGTGCGGATCGGCTTCGTGCCGAAATGGCCGACATCGGCATACATCGCCTCGCCGCCGGTCACGACCAGCATCAACGCGCCGAGAATGAGCAGGGCGTCGAAGAAGCCGGCTTGGCGCAAATATTTCAGTCCATAGACGGGATTGAACGCGGCCATAATGTCCGGGTGTTGTTCGATTTGGACAATGCCGAGCACGGCGATCGCGGCAAACCAGATCACGAGGATCGGCCCGAAGACGATTCCGATCCCCGACGTGCCCTTGAACTGAATTGCGAACAGCCCGGTCAACAGTCCGATCGTGATCGGGATGATGGTATGGCCCAAATCCGGAGTTGCAGCCTGCAGGCCCTCGACTGCCGAAAGTACGCTGATCGAGGGCGTAATGATACCGTCGCCGAACAAGAGCCCCGCACCCAGCATCAGCGACCACAATAAGAACGTCGTGCCGCGCCGCTTATGCTCGTGCAAGAGACCGTACAGCGCGAATACGCCGCCCTCGCCGTCATTCTGCGCGCGCAGAACGAGGATCGCATATTTGA
This sequence comes from uncultured Alphaproteobacteria bacterium, assembly GCA_963761185.1. Lineage (GTDB taxonomy): Bacteria > Pseudomonadota > Alphaproteobacteria > Rhizobiales > Xanthobacteraceae > BOG-931. The sequence goes on along the minus strand of CAVXFY010000002.1, from coordinate 218,176 downwards.
ATGCGACGATGATGGTGAGTGTCCAGATCACCAGCGATACGCCGCCGAGCACATCGGCCGGCGTCTGCGCGCCGCCGCCACGGCCGAAGAACAACTGGTCCATGGCGTAGAGCGGAGAGGTGCCGATATCGCCGTAGACGATGCCCAGGGCGCCGAGCGTCAGTCCGACAAATCCGCCCCGCGGCGCGTGCGATATCACGGCCCGCTTGGATTGCCCACCTGCGGATTTCACGGCGGCAGATTGCGCAGAGATATGGCCTTTGGTGTGCTGGCGCGGATCATCCATGAAATCAGAACCGGGGTGAAACCGCTCTTGTCTGCGAAGTCAGATGTACATGAATCGACTTTTTCGCTTAACACCGAATGGAATTTGAACTCTTGATACACGTCAAAAGCCGTTATTTCCTCAAAGCGATGAAAATCTTGTGAACGAACCGATTGCAGCGGCGGAGGTTCATTCCCGATGGACTGAGATCTTGGAGATTTGAACCATGAAAAAGCTAGTTATCGCGGCCGCGCTCGTTATCGCCGGAACTTCAGCGGCGCTGGCGCAAGGCTACGTTTATGACGGCGGTGCGCCGTCGGTCTATGTCGGCCGCTCTTACCAGGGTTACGTCTACGACTATGTACCCGCCTACACCGGAGCTTATTACGACTTCGCGCCGGGCTATTGGTACGGCGCTGACGACGAATCCGGCAACAGCGTGCGACAGCCGAGTCCCAGTTCGACGATCAGGGCAGTCCGCTAGTCCGAGCGAATATGAGCGTGGCCGACCGGCTATCCGGCTTTCAGTCAGCCGGGGGTCCGTTCGTCGTGGCTCCGCCGTCGCGAGCGCCGCACTACAGCGGTTTGACGTGCTTGATGACCTGTTTCAACTGGCCGCAGGTCTGGCACTGTCCGGAGTCACGCTGGAATAAATTCGTCACAGCGAGTGTGGCGGTCACGAGCTGCACCTGCTGACGCCACTTCAGGCCGAGCCGGTCCTGGATGCACTGGTCGCAATACATCGCCTGCTCGTGACCGACGAGAAATTCCGCGATCCGCTCCGGCACGGTCCGTGTCGCGCTACTGAAATTAAGCGCGGGCCGCTCGGTGCTGTGCGCCGTGGAATTGGCGGGCGGCGACGAACTCCAAGCGGTGCGGCGCAAGCGGCGAATTTCATCTGCCAGATACACGGCGAGCAGCGCCGCCGCCAGAAAGATCAAGAGCGCCATGATATCGCGCCGGTCGGAAATGCTGAAACTGAAGAGCGGCTCGAATATGAAGAACTGCGCGGCAAGCGCGCTGGCGAAAGCCGCGATCATCCCCTGCTCGAAATTCCACAACAGCGTCGCCGCCAGAACCGGGATGAAATAGGCGACGAGTATCGCGACCGCCGGCACGAAGCTATGCGCCGGAATCAGCGCCACCGTCAGTAGAGCAATGATCGACAGATTGAGGAGAGTTGTCGCGAGACGCTTCCGGCTACGTTGCTGTTGCGCGCCGCGCTTCAACAGATTTCCGTCCGGCCGGCCGTCATCCGGTCCGGCAATTTCATGAGTCATTTCACTGGGTTCCGACTCCGGCACGAGGTTCAGCAAGCCGCTGGCCTCGCTGCAATTTTTAGAGGAGCGATAAGATATCTTACAAGGTAAAGTAGCGGAAGATCTTGGTGCGCTTTCGCCGCCGACTCGGTCGTATTAGCAAAGCTTTGTGCGGAGGTAAAATTTCTTCAACGGGCGGTTTTTGTATAATCGGGCATAACATCGCGCAGGCTTTGCCTCATTCTTTTGTCCCACCGGGCCCCGTTGCAAGGCTGCGCGGAAAATACTTGACTTTGTCAACTATCAAGCCGAGAGTGAACCGAGGCTGCGGCCGTCTCGCAAGGATCTTCATGTCTGTCTCGCCGCACGGCCAAGAGCGTTCGACCGTCGCCGTCGTTGGCCTCGGCAGCATCGGCGGCGTCGCCGCCGGCTGCCTCGCCGACGCCAAGCGGCACGACGTTATCGCCTGTATGCGACAACCGATCGAACGCCTCACCTTGGAACGGCCAGAGGGCACGACCATGGGCACGGTCGACGTGCCGTTGCGCAGTCTCGCCGATCCATCCGGCGCCGAGCCGGTCGACTGGGTGCTGTTGTGCACCAAGGCGCATCAGACGGATTCCGCGGGGGCGTGGCTGCGAAGACTTTGCACGCCGGCAACGCGCGTCGCAGTATTGCAGAACGGGATCGGGCACGTTGCCCGCATCGCGCCATTCGCCAACGGCGCGACCGTGCTGCCGGTCATTGTTTACTACAACGGCGAGCGGCTCGCGCCCGACCGCGTGCGCATGCGCCGCGCCGGCAAATCCGATCTCGTGGTGGCGGATGACGAGACCGGGCGTGCTTTCGCGCAACTTCTCGATGGTACCGGCATCCGCGTCCTGCAGAGTGACGATTTCGCTACGCTGCAATGGCGCAAGCTTTTGATCAATGCGATCGCCAATCCGATCACCGCATTGGCCTTGCAGCGGCAGGCCGTGCTGCGCCGGCCGGACATTCAGGAGCTCTGCCGCGCGGTGCTCGACGAGGCCGTGGCGGTGGCGCGCGCCGAGGGTGCGCGGCTTGCCGAAGACGAGGCGTCGCGAACCATCGCGGCACTCATGACCTTTTCCGGCGAGCTTGGCACGTCGATGTATTTCGATCGGCTGGCCGGGCGGCAGCTCGAGGTCGAGGCGCTGACCGGCGCTATCGTCGCCGCCGGCGAACGCCACGGCATTGCAACGCCGATCAACCGCGCGCTGCTGGCGCTGCTGCGCGCCATTCACGACGCGGCCGGCAGCCAAACCGTCAAGTAGATCGCGAAATAGATCAGGCAGATCCAATCTCGCCGGCACGCTTTTCCCGCCGGCAGGGCCTTGCATTTCCGGCCAAAAACTCCGGTAATCGAAAGCCTCGACGAGCGAGCCTCACGCCAAGGCAGAAAGGCACTATCAGCCGGGAGAAGGCCACCATGTCTGAAGCAGCCGCATTGAAATCCGCTCCGGCGCAGACCCAGAACCAAGTCCGCGTGCATGGACGTCTTTACGATTTCGATCACCGACACGATCGGCGCAACGCCGATCGTCCGGCTCAATCGCCTGCCGAAAGAACGCAGCGTCAAAGCGAACATTCTGGCCAAGCTTGAATTCTTCAATCCGATCTCGAGCGTGAAAGATCGCATCGGCGTGTCGATGATCGATGCGCTCGAGGCGCAGGGCAAGATCAAGCCGGGCGCGGTGCTGATCGAGCCGACATCGGGCAATACCGGCATCGCGCTCGCTTTCGTCGCCGCGGCGCGCGGCTATCGGCTGATCCTGGTCATGCCCGACTCGATGTCGATCGAGCGCCGCAAGATGCTGGCCTTCCTTGGTGCCGAACTGGTGCTGACGCCGGCGGCGCAAGGCATGAACGGCGCGATCAAGCGCGCCGAGGAACTCGCCGGCGAAACGCAAAACGCGATCATCCCGCAGCAATTTCGCAATCCCGCCAATCCCGAGATCCATCGCCGCACCACGGCCGAGGAAATCTGGGCCGATACCGGCGGCGCGATCGATGCCTTCGTCGCCGGCGTCGGCACCGGCGGCACCATTACCGGCGTCGGGCAAGTGCTCAAGCCGCGCCGGCCGTCGCTGCGCATTTTCGCCGTGGAGCCGGAAGACAGTCCGGTTCTGTCCGGCGGCAAGCCCGGGCCACACAAGATTCAAGGCATCGGCGCTGGCTTCGTGCCCGAGATCCTCGACCGCTCCGTCATCGACGAAGTCGTAAAGGTGAGCAATCAAAGCGCGATCGACACGTCGCGCGCGCTGGCGCGCCTCGAAGGCATCCCGTGCGGCATTTCTTCCGGCGCCGCGGTCGCCGCGGCGCTGACGGTCGGCGCGCGGCCGGAATTCGCCGGCAAGAATATCGTCGTCATCGTGCCGGACTTCGCCGAGCGCTACCTGTCGACGGCGCTGTTCGAAGGGATCGGCGGCTAAACCCGTTCGATGCGCGCGGCGTAGCAGCCGGGCGCGGCGAAGTGAACATGGAGATAGTCGGTGCGCGGCTCGGCGAACAATCTCTCGATCGCCTGTTCGAGTTGCGCGCCTTCGACGAGCTCCCAGCCGGTCATCATGGCCTCGGCATCGAAGCCGCGCACGGCGAGCGTGCGCTTGCGCAACTGCTCCGGCACGGTGTCGACCGCGTCGAATGTCCGCTCGTCGCGACGCACATAGATGGCAAAGCGCATCCGGTACGGCGACGCGACGGCGTGGTGCTCGTAGTTGACGAGGATCAGTTCGTCGCCCGCCTTCGCGTCGGTGAGACTGATACGGCACGGCCGCGGCCCGTCGGCGATCCGCCGCACCGCGCCGCGCTGCGCGAGTTCGGCGTCCGAGAGCGCGAACAGCAGCGCGAATTGGTCGGCCGGCAAGCCTTGAATGCAAAAGTGCATGACTTCGAATCCTCCATATTGTCCTTTGCAACAGATGGGACAAACGGAGGCGCAAGAACACCCGATTTCTGAATTCGAAAGCGCATGCTATCAAGCGCATAAAAATCAGCGGGCATACTCGTCGCTGGCGCCAAGCTGAATTAACGCAACGAGGATAGAGAGATGGCACGACGTCCGACCGATCCGCGCAGTGCGGCCGAACAGGCCTTCAAGGCGGCGACCGCGAAACCCATCGAAGGTCCGCCGAAACCGCCGCCAGCGATCCCCGGCGTCAAGGAACTGGTCTCGATCCGCATCGACCGCGACGTGCTCGACTTCTTTCAGGAAGACGGCCCCGGCTGGCAGGACCGCATCAACGAGGCGCTGCGGAAAGCCGCCGGCAAATAACGCCTGCCGGCTTGCACGCATCATTGTTTGTTCGTGACCACGTCGAGCGTCACCAGCGTCAGCCCGGAAAACTGCAGAAGTTTTGCCGCCGCCGGCGAGACGTCGATGAGCCGGCCTTTGTTGAACGGCCCGCGGTCGTTGATGCGCACGATGACGGTGCGGCCGTTGTGGAGATTGGTGACGCGGACCATCGTACCGAACGGCAAGGTACGGTGCGCCGCGGTGAGCCGTTCCGGCGCAAACCGCTCGCCGCTCGCGGTCATGCCGCCTGACTGCGTGCAGATCGCGGCGACCCCCGGTTTGCCGGCAGCAAAAGCCGGCGCGCCTGCCGCCAAAACCAACGCCAAACTTAAGATGGCTGCCGGCAAAGCCATTGATCTCAAACGCATAAGTCCTTCCGCCGCCACCCGGCCAGCATGGTGTCAGAGTAGGTAGTCCCCGTAACCACGCCGCCGCTTATGCCTCGCCAATATGGCCTGCGCCCTGTATGCAAGTACCTAATCAAGGCGATTCCCTAGTTAAGGACGACTAAAATGGCCGATAGTTCCAAAAAAAATGTGGCGAATGCCCAATTCGCCAAGACGCAGCGGGCGAACGACGCCAAACAGGCCACCGCGGAATATGAAGTCGCGGCGGCGGCGGTACGGTTGAAGACCGAACGGCTGAAGGCGCTCCGCCTGGCGAGAGACGCCGCCGCGCCGCCGAAGACGCCGGCCGCGCCGAAACGCAAATCCGCCGCCGGCAAAAAGAAGGGCAAAACCGGCAACCTCGCCGACTGGCTCGACACAGAAGCTAAAGAAGGCCGCCGCAGCTAACAAAGAGACTGCGTCCGAAGGCCACATCGCAAGATCCGGAATCGCGCACCGCAAAAAACAAACAGCGCCGCTTTCGGCACGCGCCGCGAAAAGCAAAGACGCGCGTGATCGCCTCGCAAGCCTGGACATTGTCTTCACAGGCTTGAGGTCGACATAGACTCGCGCAAGCTCCGCACCGCTCAAGCTGTCCAAATCGCCTGCCCAGCCATAGGACGCTCTCACAACCTTGACGTTGCCGCCATTATATGTTCCTGTTATGTTCTTCTAAACCCCCAAGCGGGAACGGAGGAACGAAAGTGCGAACGCTTGTTGTTGCCGTCGTAGTGTCGGCGTCGCTCCCTGCGCATGCGCAGACGATCGGGCCGGCAGAGACCAAGGCCCATGTCGGGCAACCGGTGACGGTCGAAGCCGCCATCAGCGATGTCCATACCGCCCGCTCGCGCGCCATCTTCATCGACATGGGCGGCCGCTATCCCGACAATAATTTCGTCGCCGTGATCTTCGCCAGCGACGCCGCGAAATTTCCCAATGCCAGCGCGCTCGAAGGCAAGACCGTGACGGTCAGCGGCCCGGTGCAGCTCTACCAGGGCAGGCCCGAGATCGTGTTGAAATCGGCAGAACAGCTCAAGACGAAGTAGTCGCGGCGCGCGCGGCTCTTTTTCCTGCCGAAGCGGCAGCGACGGAGGAAAGCGCCGCAATCGCGGCAGCGGAACAGGCTGGCATTCAAGAATTGTTGAGGATAATTCTCTACCCCGATGATCTCACTTTCGCCCAATAACGGCCGTTTATAAGCGGCCGATACGGGACGATTTGCGGGGAGATTTTCGTGGCGGCTGGAGATTCTTACCTCTCGCGATTCACGGTGAAGTTCGTGGAGATTTCGGCTGCCGGCGTCGCCACCGCCGTGTCGGGCTTCGTGCTCGCGCATCTCGCCGGTTACGCGTCGGCTCCGGCGCCTGCGGCGATGCGGCCTGCTGTGATGCCGCCCCCGGCGATGACGGCACCCGCGCCTGTTCAACCGGCGCCTTTGCAGCCGACATCTTTGCAGCCCGCATCATTGCAGCCCGCACCGACCGGCGGCGCCGGCGCTCCCGCCGCAACGGCGACGCTGCCGCCGCTGCGGGCGACGGTAAATACCGCGCCCGCCGAGCCCACGCGCAAGCCGGTGAAAGTCGAGCAAGCCAAAACCGAGCAGCCGAAAGCCGAGAACGGCCCGGCCGAGGCCAGGCTCGAAGCGAAACCCGACGCCAAGTCCGATGCCAAGCCGGACTCGATCGAGGCGCAGGTGCGCGCAGCGCTTGCCAATGCCGACGCCCATCGGCAAGCACAGCCGGCCGAGGCGCATCCGATGATGGCACCCGCAGCAGCAGCGCCTGTCGTCAACGCGCCGCCGCGGCCGCAAGAAAACGCAGCCATAAATCCGGTCGTAAATCCGGTGATGCGCGACGCCGTCGCCGCGCCGCCGCGCACGGCCGACATCGCGCCGCAGCCGCTAAAGCCGCAAGCGCCGCCTCAGCAAAGCCCGATGCAGCAAAGCCCAGTGCCGCAAAACCCGATGCAGCAAGCTTCGGTGCCGCAAGCGCCGCTGCAGATCGCGCCGGCCGCGCCGGTCGAGATCAAGTCGGAGCCGGTCGCCGGCGTCGACGCTTCGGCAATTCCGGCTCCCGCGGACACGCAAGCGCAGGCCAAGAACGACGACAAGAGCTCGAACCCGTTCGCCGCCTTCTCAAAATTCCTGCGCACCGATACCTCGCCGCCACCGCCGCCGAACGACATCCCGCGTCCGCCGCTGCCGGTCGGACAATAAAGCGCGCGCTAGATTTTACGTTTGCGCATGATCTTTTCCGACCTTCCTTCGCCCGCCGAAGCGGGTTTCGCGAAGGCGGGAAACCGGTTTCCACTTTTCGGGATCATGTTCTAGCACGAAGACAGCAGATTCCGGCGAAGGCAGCGTGACGGCGCCTGTCGCATTTGATATTGCGCGCCGATGCTAAAGACCGGTCAGTTCAAATACCTGCCGTTCGGCGACGGCCCCTATCAGATGCGGATGGGTCTGCAGCCGCTCCCCATTGAGCAGTGGATCGAGATCGACGCCGCCTTCGCCGCGCAAATGTCCGCCAAGCGCGCTCTGTTCGAGGCGCGCCACGGCGACGTTTTTCAGGCGCTGCCGGAGGCGAAGCTTGCGGCTGAGGAGACGCTGCGGCTCCTGCTGCAGCACCTGCGCCAGCACCATGCCGATCGCTTCGCTTTCGAGGGCGCGCAGCTCCGCAACGTCGAAACCGGCGAATGCTGGGACCTCAAACATTCGCATCTGCATCCGCTCGAACAGGCCGGCCGGCTCGTGCAGGAGGATTTTTGCATCCTGCAGCCCGACGGCGAACATTATCGGCTGACGGCGGGCGCGGTGTGCTTTCCGTCGAACTGGCGGCTCGCCGACAAGATCGGCCAGCGATTGGCCGACGTGCACGGCCCGGTTCCGGGCTATGCCGAGAAACTTGAAAATCCGGTCGACCGATTTTTCTGGAACCTGCCGGCCGGCGCGCTGACGGCGCGCGCCAATTGGCTGATCCACGACAATCCGAAATTGTTCAAAGTCGGCCACACGCCGCCTTCGGCGACGGTCACTGGCGCCAATGCCGGCGAGACATTATGGTTTCGCGTCGAGCGGCAGACCTTGCGCAGACTTCCGGAGAGCCGCGCCGTGCTCTTCACCATCAGGACGCATCTCGCGCCGCTCGGCGAGGCGATCCGCAGCGCAAAGAGCGCGTGCGATCTCGCCGCCGTCATCCGCTCGATGCCGCACGCTGTCCTCGACTATCGGCACATGAACGGCTTCCGTGACGCTCTGCTCGACTGGCTCGATCAAATCACCCGATAACCGCCGTCGGCCATGACGATGGCGCCGGTGACATAGGCCGACAGATCCGAAGCGAGAAAGATCGCGGGCCCGACGATATCCTCCGGCTGTCCGGCGCGGCCGAGCGGCGTGTGGTCGAGAAAGACCTTGACCAGTTCCGGATTGTTGGCGCGCACCGCGGCGTTAAGCGGCGTCTCGATCAGGCCGGGGCCGATGGCGTTGACGCGCACGCCGTCCTTGCCGAGCTCGGCCGCGAGCGCGCGGGTAAAACCGAGCACGCCGTGCTTCGATGTGGTGTAGGCGGGCGAGTTCGGCGTGCGCACATGCACGAAGGACTGGATCGATGCAATATTGACGATGCGCCCCTTGGCCGCGCGCAGCGCCCCGAGAAAGGCGTGTGTCACGTTGAACGGGCCATTGAGGTTGATCGCCATGATATCCTGCCAATCCTTGACCACGGCGTCGGGATCGCCGGCAAAGGCATTGCGCCGGTTGATGCCGGCATTGTTGACGAGGATCGAGACGGAACCGACCTCGCGCGCGACCTTCGCCGCAACGTCGCGGCACGCCAGACGATCGGTGACATCGAGCGTGAAGGCCTGCGCCTTGCCGCCGGCCGCGCGGATATCAAGGGCGGTCTTCTCCGCCGCCTCGCTGTCGATGTCGAGCACCGCGACGTGGGCGCCCTCTTTGGCGAAGCCAAGCGCAATCGCGCGGCCGATACCGGAACCGGCGCCGGTGACGACGGCGATGTGGTTGTGCAGGAGTGCGGGCATTGGTGTTCTCCCCCTTTGGATTTTGCGGGAGCGTAGCCCGGATCAAGCGTCGGCGAAATCGAGGGTTTTTAGTTCGTCATTGCCCGCTTCGGCCGCAGTTGCGCGTCCTGGCTAATTCGCAGATCCCGGCTTCAAATCCGCACGGCCTAGATCGTCTTTGGCCGGAAGAAAGCCGTCCGTCTGGGGCGCTTCTCGGGAATAGGCAATTGCAGGGCCGAGACGCTGACTGGCTTCGAGCGCCGCCATGCCGAAGAGGCGAGAAAGCGACTCGAGGTCACCCTCCTCGGCCAATGCCGACAGTTCGAGTGCCATATCGCGGAGATATTGGAGAAGCTCCTTATCCATCGTGACCCCCTGCTGACAAGAACTCGGGCGTCGAGAGGCTACGAACGAGACGCTTGATGGACTGTGACGGAGGTCACTCAGCAAGCGCGGTACATCCATCGCTGGGCAAAGGCGTCACGGCGCTCGATACCGGCAACCTTACGGTTGCTTCGTCATCTCGGTGCAGGACGAAATGTGCGAGTTCACCGCCACATGCATGTAGCACAGCTCGATGCGGTCCGGCGCGAGGATCGAGCCGACGGTATAGCCGACGTCGTCGGTGACCATGTAGATCGCGCCGGTGCGCGATATCACGGCGAGGATCTTTTCGCTCTTGCGCGGCGACGCGAACGTGCCGGAGAAGCGGCGGCCATCCTGCTTGTCGATCACCATGGTGAAGGGAACGCTGCGAAACTCGGGCGTAGCCTTGGTCGCGGTCGCGCCATGATGCAGATTGCCGGCGCCCAAGACGATCGATTCGCTGTTGCCCTTCCAGGTGCCGCGCACGTCGGGCGGCGCGACTTCCGCCGCCATAGCTGCAGACATGGCCGCAGTTGCGAAGGCGCAGAATGCAACAATCAAATAGAGTGTCCGCGGCTTCGACATGGTTTGCTTCGACATGGTTTGCTTGGACATGGCTTTGGCTCCTCCCAACCCGTGTACCCGGATTTTGTTCCGCTCATCCGGGCTCCGCTTTGCATCCTACCACCACGGATTCGCAAAAAGTTCCATGAAGAAAGCCTCTCAGGGCGATCTATTTATTTCGGCTCCTTCGCAATTGTGATCACTTTAGTACACGCACGGTGGCGGCCATGTGCTAAGAATAAACGGGCACGGGGCCAACAAAGGTCCCTTTATCATGACAATGACAGCAACAGTCTGCGCAACGGCAGTTGCGCTCCTTGCCGGCACGGCGTGCTTTGCCGTGCAGGCCGAGGCTCGCGACCAGACAACGCCGGCGAGCCAAATTAAAACGTGGCAGAGCCACAGCAACAAGAAGCTCTATATGAGCGCCGCCGCCATCTACGACGCAGGCGTTGCGCACGGCAGCGCGCGAGCGGCCAGCGCTGCCTATCTCCGCGGCTTTCGCGACGGCACCAGCACCGCGGCATTCACGTCGCGGCAATATGTCGTGAATTCCGCTCCGGTTTATTCCGCAGCGCCGGCTTATTCGGTCGCGCCGGCCTATTCGGCGGCTCCGGCCTATACGCCTGGGGTCGCCGGATACTCCTATAACGGCGGCACCGTCGCCTTGGGCAACAGCTATGGCTACAACAATGGCTATGGCAGCACATATGGCGACAGCCAGTACGATGCCGGCCAATATAATGCCGCGCAAAATAATGCCACCCAATATAACACCACCTATGCGCCGCGCGGACTGATGGACGTGGCCGTGACACCGGTGGCGGCGGCGCAGCCTTCGGAAACGCAAAGCGCGCGTTTGAGTTATTGCATCGCGCGCTACCACTCCTTCGATCCGGCGTCGGGAACCTTCCTGGGCGACGACGGCTATCGCCACTTTTGCCAGTAATTTCTGCGGGCAACTGAGTACAAGTTACGGAGCGCAGATAATCAAGCCTCGCCCGCGCCGCGGGCGGGGCTCTCGTTGCTGCAAAGCCGAAGAGGTTACAAAGGAGCTGACATGTCGAATATTTCGAGCATTGCGATCAACAAGCGGGCCAACGATCAATTCAAAAAGCTGACGCGGGTCGAGGACGGCGACAAGGGCCCGAGCGAATACGAAGTCCGCGCCGACGCACTCTCGACCAAGATCGCGCGCCTCAAAGCGCTTCGCCTGGCGCGAGACGCGGCCGTCCTCGCCGCCCCGCCGCCGGCGCCGGTGAAGAAGTCCGGCAAGAAGAAAAAGCGCCCTGCCCCATCCCCGGCCGTGTCGTTGTCGGATTGGCGGAAGGGCCGCCAGGCGAAGGGCCGGCAAGCCGGGTGATGCGATAGGACCCTAACCGCCGCCCTTCTGACCCTTGTCGTCGTCATCCTCGGCGGCATCTTCCGCTGCGTTCTCGAAACCGTCCGGATTGACCAGCACCCCGATTTCCTCGTCGGTCTCGAATTCCTTGGCGTGCGCGTCACGTTCGCCCGCCTCTTCGATGGCGCCGCCGATGAAGGCCGGCAGATCGTCGATCGCCTCGCCGATCTCGCTGGCGGGGATGCCGGCAAGGCTCGCATCGGCCAGGCACCGGCTGGCGAGCGCCTTCGCCCGCGCAGTGTCGTCGGCTGCCGCATGGTCCGCGGCGGTGACATGTTCGGAAACCCATTCTTCGACAAAGGCCAACGCACGCTCGCTCATAATCCGGCTCTCCTCGATTTCGCGGCCAGTGTAGCATGAAGAATGCGGGCCGTTGCAAAAGCGGCTGTCGACGTATCAGCGGGTTTCCGACGGCGCTGTTGGAGTGGCTCGACTGAAGGGCAAGCACGCAGGATAGGTGGAGCAAAGCGCTACCCCTCACAGGGCGACGAGGATAAGTGATGAGTTTCGCAAGCGATAAACCCATCCAACCGCGCTTGGCGAACGCGGGCATTCCGCGCGTCATGGTGTCCGCCATGGTGCCCACAATGGCGCCGGAGTACAGTAGCGAATCGTTCATGGGCGAATCGCTCATGCACCGCGGCGCTTTTGATGTGATGGAGAACTTACGATGCAAGTCTTGTTTAAGATGCAAGTCTTGTCGGGATTGAGAGCCGGCCTCCTCGCCATCGCGGCGTTCGTCGGCGCTGCGTCGGTTGCAAACGCTGACGACGGCACGATCAGCATCAGCATCTTCAAGGCCGGTTTCGTCATCGGGGGCTCGGCCGGCAGCGGCGTGCTGACGTTCCAGGGCCGCAGCTATCCGCTGTCAATCGGGGGATTGAGTTACGGCTTCACCTTCGGCGCTTCGGAGACGCACTTCCACGGCACCGTCAGCAATATCCGCCGCCCATCCGACGTCAACGGCGTCTACGCCCAGGGCGGCGCCGGCGCAGCCGCCATCAGGGGCGCGCAGGCCGTCGTCCTCGCCAACCAGAACGGCGCCGTGTTGACGCTCACCGGCGAGCAGAACGGCCTGATCGTCAGCCTGGATTTGAGCGGACTGGCGTTGTCGCTGAAGTAGCGAAATCCGTCCTGCCCCGCGTTAGCGGGGAAGGGGGACGGCAACAACGGCCCGACGGAATACGAAGTCCGTGCCGACGCAGTGTCGGCCAAGATCGTACGCCTGAAGGCGCTTCGGTTGGCGCGAGACGCAGCCCTGCTCGCAGCGCCGCCGCCGGCACCGGTGAAGAAGAAGGCCGGCAAGAAGAAAAGCGCCCTGCCGTAGCTTCGGCCGTGTCGTTGTCGGATTGGCGGAAGGGCCGCCAGGCGAAGGACCAACAAGCCGGTTGATGCAAGGTTGTAGGCGTCAAGGTTGGGATCGATATTGCGAAGGGGTTTGTGAAGGCCTGGCTTCGCAAATATTTCGGCAGCATTGATCAATTTGATTTCGAAGCCTGATTAAATAAGATCGATTTATTTCACCTGGTAAGCAGTTTGCTTGAACGCAGCGACGTGTGGGTCATAGCAAGCTCATCTGAGACTGACTTCGCATCAACCGCAATTCCAACTCGGCCTGCGATTCTAATTTCGTTCTTACTTCTGAACCATGTTCGACGAGAAATCGTTGAAACTCCTCAACGTTATGTAGATCAACAAATTGATTAGCCGGCCTGACGAATATGGCAACAGGCTTTCTATTTCTGATTAAACGCACCACGTTCATGAGAGTGCCAATGCTCTCTCCATCCCAAATCATAAGGCCGTATGCAGCCTCATCGGCCATGACACGATCTTTCGCCGCATAGAAATCGAAGCCCTTCAGACTACCGGCCGAAATCATCCGAGTGGGCCAGTGGCCGACGTTGTTCCGGCATACTTTGCCGGCACAAAAAACCTCCACAAAATTATAGTTCTTGTTTTTGAAGTTCGCCTGAGCAGCCTTATCAGCCCCATTCGCGTCACCAATCATGACACAAAGCTGCGTTTCGCAAATGCGATCAAGTCGCCGATTTACATCAGCATTCAGGCGACTGATTCTTCTCGATCCGCCAATGAAAATCTTAGCCATCATTGAGCCTTGGTCAGAGTGAGTGCCGAAACTCCTTTGGCCCCAGCTTCCAGTAACGCATCACATATGGCGTTTATCGTCGAGCCAGACTGGAACAGGTCGTCGAACAATAAAATTTGCCGTCCGCGTATTTTGTCTTTTTGAACATCATGGGCTCCCTTTAGAAGAGCCCTCCGTTCATCTCGGCTGATATTCTTAAGTTCTGGGAGCGCTACTCGTCTCGTAACAATCTCGCTATCAAAGGGGATATTTAGACGCTTCGCAATTTCGATGTCTATTCATCCTCACCTAAGTACACGCTCTTTACAGTATGCTGGTCCAGCGCATAGCCTTATTGCCAAGCGCCCTCAATTTTTCGGGGATTGGTCTTCACCATATCAATTTAGCCATTCGGGTTCACAGAGCCTTGTTACTCCCCTTCACCTTATCCGCCTCGACATAAACCTGCGCCCCCATGTCGATGAACTTCTTCGACATGTCGGCCATGCCCTGCTCCTTATCATTCAGCGTCGCCGCGTAATCGCGCACGTCCTGCGTGATCTTCATCGAGCAGAATTTCGGCCCGCACATCGAGCAGAAATGCGCCACTTTGTGCGCGTCCTTGGGCAGCGTCTCGTCGTGATATTTGAGCGCGGTGTCGGGATCGAGCGAGAGGTGGAACTGGTCGATCCAGCGGAAGTCGAAGCGGGCGCGGCGAGAGCGCGTCGTCGCGATCTGCGCCGCCGGATGGCCCTTGGCCAGGTCGGCGGCATGGGCCGCGATCTTGTAGGCGATGACGCCGTCCTTGACGTCGTTCCGGTCCGGCAGCCCGAGATGCTCCTTCGGCGTGACGTAGCAGAGCATGGCGGTGCCGAACCAGCCGATCATGGCGGCGCCGATCGCTGACGTGATGTGGTCGTAGCCCGGCGCGATGTCGGTGACGAGCGGGCCCAGCGTATAGAACGGCGCCTCGCCGCATTCCTTGAGCTGCTTGTCGACATTGATCTTGATCTTGTGCAGCGGCACGTGGCCGGGGCCTTCGATCATCACCTGGCAGCCCTTGGCCCAGGCCACCTTGGTCAGTTCGCCGAGCGTTTCCAGTTCGGCGAATTGCGCGCGGTCGTTGGCGTCGCGGATCGAGCCCGGGCGCAGACCGTCGCCGAGCGAGAACGACACGTCGTATTTGCGCATCAGGTCGCAAATCTCGTCGAAGCGCTCGTAGAGGAAGCTCTCCTTGTGATGCGCCAGGCACCACTTGGCCATGATCGAGCCGCCGCGCGAGACGATGCCGGTCACGCGATTAGCGGTTAGGTGGATATAGCCGAGCCGCACGCCGGCATGGATGGTGAAGTAATCGACGCCCTGCTCGCACTGCTCGATCAGCGTGTCCTTGTAGCATTCCCAGTCGAGCTTGACCGGATCGCCGTTCACCTTCTCCAGCGCCTGATAGATCGGCACGGTGCCGATCGGCACCGGCGAATTGCGCAGAATCCATTCGCGCGTGTTGTGGATGTTGCGGCCGGTGGAGAGATCCATCACCGTGTCGGCGCCCCAGCGGATCGCCCACACCATCTTCTCCACTTCCTCTTCGACCGAAGACGTGACGGCGGAATTGCCGATATTGGCATTGATCTTGGTCAGAAAGTTCCGCCCGATCGCCATCGGCTCGAGCTCGGCGTGATTGATGTTCGAGGGGATGATGGCGCGGCCGCGCGCCACTTCATCGCGCACGAATTCCGGCGTGACGAAGAGCGGCACCGCGGCGCCGAAACTTTCGCCGTCGTCATGGGCGGCCTGCGCCACATCGAGCATTTTCTTGCGGCCGAGATTTTCGCGCTCGGCGACGTAGATCATTTCCTTGGTGATGATTCCCGCACGCGCCCATTCGAATTGCGTAATCCCCCTCCCTAGCCCTCCCCCGCTTGCGGGGGAGGGTTGGGTGGGGGCAAACGCGCGCAGCGGCCACGGCGTGTTGGGGAAATTGCGCGCCAGGTGCTTGCCGGTGACATTGCCGTTGTCGACCGGCTTGATCGGGCGGCCGTCATATTCCTCGACGCCGCCGCGCTCCTTCACCCATTCGATGCGGGCGCGCTTGAGGCCCTTCTCGACGTCGATCGCGACATCGTTGTCGGTATAGACGCCGGACGGATCGTAGATCCACACCGGCGCCTCGCCGGAGCCCTCCGTGAGCGGAATCTCGCGCAGCGGCACGCGCAGATCGGGCGCCGCTTCCGGCACCGAATAGATCTTGCGGGAACCTGCGATCGGGCCGGTCGTCACCGTCGGCGTTGCGAGATCGGATTCAGAGAGAGGCTTGTTCATCGGTCGCTCCTTGCGCGGTCGCCCGGACCCGGATCCAATTCAATTGAATGGGATCACGGTCCAGCTTTTGCATTTTGAGCATGATCTTTTCCGAAAACCGGTTTCCACTTTTCGGGATCATGCTCTTGCGAGCATCCGGGGCACAGACGGACTGGGGCGGGATTGGGGTAAGGTTTCCGTCCCTTCGCCGGCATGACCCGGATCAGGTTCAAAGGGTTTATCTCAGCCCGTTTCCGGGCACCCCTCGGAACACCTGCTAATTTAGGCCGCCTACGCTGTGTGTCAACGCGGGGAAGCAGCTATCCTCCCCTGCGAAAGCGGGGGAGGAAATACGCCCTCAATAATCCTTCAGCAGCCGCTCGATGTAATCGAGCTCTTCCTGCGGGCGGCAGCATGTCGCCGAAGCGCTTGCGCAGTTCCTCGATGATGCGGCGGGCGCGCTGCACGTCGATCTCGCCCGGCACCTTGACGGTGAAATCGTCGCCGTATTCGCGGCCGCGCAGCGGCCGGCCGAGCGGATCGGTGTCCTGCTGGCGCGCGCGGCTGGCCGAGCCGGCCGGTCTGGCCCGGGCCCGGGCCCTTGCCCCATCTGCTGCTGCATCGATTGCGCCAGACCCTGCGCGCCCTTGCGCAGCGCATCGAGCGCGCGGCCTTGCGAGTCGACCGCGCTGTCGGCATTGCCCTCGCCGAGTTCGCCCTCGGCCTCGCCCATGGCGTCGCCGGCCTGGCCGAGCTGATCCATCTGCCGTTCTGGCCCGTCGCCGCTCTGCCCTTGCTCGCCCTGCTGGCCCTGCTCGTTCTGGCCGAGGCCGCGGTTCTTGAGCTCTTCGAGCAGCTTGTTGAGCCGGTCGCGCAGCGCCTGCTGGTTCTGCTGCAGGTCGCCCATCGTATTGCCCTGCTGCTGCTGCCTGCTTGCCCTGCTGGCCGCGTTGCTGACCCGTTGCCTCGCGGCCTGCGCTGATCCTGGCCCTGCCGGAAGGTGCGGTCGCGCAATTCCTGCTGCTTGCGGATCATGTCGCCGAGCTCGTCGAGCTCCGACATCATGTCGTCGCTCGTCGTCGCCGTTCGGCATCCGGCGACGCCATCTGCAGGTTTTCCATCATCTGCTGCAGCTGCTGCAGCAGCTGGCGCGCCGCGTCCTTGGCGCCGTTGCGCGCCAGATTCTCCAGCCGGTCGAGCATGCTCTTGAGATCGCGCTGGCTCAGCACTGCGCGAATTGCGGATCGAGCGGGCGCGCGAGCTGCTGGATTGTTCCGCATTTGCTCGCTGCATCGCCTGCATGAAGCGGTCCATCGCCGCGCGCAACTGATCCATCAGCTTCTTGATCTCCTGCGTCGCTGGCGCCGCGTTCGAGCGCCTGCCGCAGCGCCTCCTCGGCGTTGCGCAAGCTCGGCCTGCGCGTCGGAAATGTTGCCGTCCTCGATGCCGACCGCCATCTGCCACAGCCGCGCCGACCACTTCGCGCAGATCGTCGTCGCTCTTGGCGCGGACCAGCGACCAGAAGATCGAGCGCAGGCCGAGATAGATGCCGGCGTCGGGCGTGAATTTTTCCGGCGCGAGCGTCAGCGCATCGAGCGCGGTGATGACCAGCGGCCGCGCGCCGGCATCGAGCGCGAGATTGCGCCGCTGCTCGACCAAGCGCGCGCGCCAGCGGCTTGGTGAAGACGCGCTCGGGCAGGCGGAACGCGAACGGCTCGCTCTTGCCCTCGTTGCCGGCTTCGTCGCGCGCGACCAGCGTCATCACCACTTCGGCGCCGGCCCAGGGATGGTCGGTCAGATCCTTGATGGTCTGCGCCGACGCCGTTCCTGGTGCGCGCCTGCGGCAGGACCAGCGCGAAATCGGGCGGCCCGAACAGCGGATGCGCGCGGCCTGGTCGCCTTTGCGCGCGTCGGCGCATCGGCCTTGCGCGCAAACGTCGCTTCGCGCTTCGGTCACGCCGTAATCGTCCTCGAGCCGGTAGGACAAAAGCAGCGAGCCGCGCGCCTGCTGCTCGGGATCCTTGGCGAGCGAAATCGTCGGCGGCTTGTCGGGAATGGCGTTGAACGCCCAGGTCAGATCGTCGCCGGCGCCGCGCAGCGTCGCCGTGCCGGTCGCCGCGATCTTGAAGCGATATTCCTCGGTGCCGGCCGGCGCATGCACCTCGTCGGCATCGGCGACGTCACGCCGCCGTTGCCGGCGACATCGAGATTGAGCTTGCCGGTCGCGCGCACGACCAGCGTCGAGCCGACCGGCACGGACACCGGGCCTTCATGCTGCGCCGTCGCGGTCGCGCTTCGCCCGGATGAATGCCGGCCAGAATGACCGGCGGCCTGCCGGTATAGGCCGGCGGCGTGACCCAGGCGTCGACGCGGAAATTCGCCGGCAGCACCACGCCCTGCCAGTCGAACGCCGCGGCGATGCGCTTCCAGCGCTCGCCGCCGGCGGCGATGAAGGTGGCGACGCAGGCGATCAGCACCAGCGCCGCGCAGCGCATAAGGATCGCGCAGCGCCAGCCGCGGCGACGGCCAGCCGGCCTTGAGCGCGCGCGCCGCCAAGAGCGCGCGCTCGACATGGGCGTGCCACAGCGCGAGCGAATAGGGATCCTTGGGCGTGACGGCGAGCTCGTCGGCGATCGCCGTCGCCGGGCGATGCCGCACGCCGCTGCCGCGATCGAGCCGGCGCAGCGCCGTCGGCGGCGGCGGGCATGCGCAGATAGCCGAGCGGCACCATCGCGGCGACGGACGAGGACCGCAAACACCGACAGCGCCGACCGCGCGGCCGAGCGGCGGCAGCCACAGCCACATGCCGAGCCAGGACACCGCGAGGAACAGTCCGACGCGGTCGCGAGCCGCGCCAGCGCCGGCCACAGCCGTTCCCAGAAAATCGTCAGCCGCGCGCGCCACAGCGCGGCCGCCAGCGCCGGTTGCGCCGCGGGCTCCGCGGGGCGATTCGGGGCTGCGGGTGATCGAGTTCCGTCACGCCGGCTTCCGTGTTCTGCCCGTCATTGCCCATCCATTAATCGCAGCACTGCGGCGGCATTCTGCGCATCTCAAGAAGGTGACATTCCAACAGTAACATGAGGGCCGCTTCAAGGCACATATCCGGGCCCGAACCTTGCGCAAAATGAATTGATGCAAAATCAAAGCCAGCTCAAAATCGGCTCATAACCATTGCGGCAGGCGGTCGAGCGCGATCAGTTCCTCAGCCCCGAGCCGCGGCCGGACCAGCGCCCATTCGCCTTTGCGCACAAGGACTTCGGGCACCAGCGGCGCGGGTATTATAGGTGCCGGCCTGCACCGCGCCATAGGCGCCGGCCGTCATGACGGCGAGGAGGTCGCCGGCTTGCGGCTCGACCATGGACGCGGTCGAGCGCGAGAAAGTCGCCGGATTCGCAGACCGGCCCGACCACGTCGGCGATGATCCGCGGCGCGCCCGGCGGCGCCTGCTTGACCGGCGCGGATATCGTGATGCGCGTCGTAGAGCGTCGGGCGCACCAGATCGTTCATGCCGGCATCGACGATGACGAAGGTCTTGCCTTCGCCGCGCTTCACGATAGAGCACGCGCGTGACCAGAATTCCGGCATTGCCGACGATCAGGCGGCCCGGCTCGAAAATCAGCTGGCAGTCGAGATCGCTGCGTGGCGCGCTTGACGACCGCGGCATAGGCGTCCGGATCGGGCGGCGGCTCGTTGTCCTCGCGATAGGGAATGCCCAAGCCGCCGCCGAGATCGACATGCGAGATGGTGTGGCCGTCGGCGCGCAGCTCGCGACGAAATCCGCGAGCAGCGCGAACGCGTCGCCGAACGGATCGAGCTCGATGATCTGGCTGCCGATATGCATGTCGACGCCGGTGATCGCGCACGCCCTTGAGCTTGGCGGCATGGGCATAGACGTCGCGCGCGCGGCTGATCGGAATGCCGAATTTGTTTTCCGCCTTGCCGGTCGCGATCTTGGCGTGGGTCTTCGGATCGATGTCGGGATTGACGCGGATCGAAATGTCGGCGGCGCGGCCTTTGGCCGCGGCGATCGCGGCGAGGAGTTCGAGCTCCGGCTCGGATTCGACGTTGACGCAGAGAATGCCTTCGTCGACCGCGAGCGCCAGCTCGTCGCGCGGTCTTGCCGACGCCGGAGAACATGATCTTCTCCGGCGGCATGCCGGCGGCGCGGGCGCGCAACAGCTCGCCGTCGGACACGACGTCGGCGCCGGCGCCGAGCTTCGCCAAGCGTCGCGATCACCGCCTGATTGGAATTCGCCTTCATGGCGTAGCAGACGAGCGCGTCGACGTCGGCGAAGGCTCCGGCGAAGACCTGTAGTGCCGCTCGAGCGTCGCGCGTCGAATAGCAATAGAACGGCGTGCCGACGGCATCCGCCAACGCGTAAGATCGACCGCTTCGGCGTGCAGCACGCCGTTGCGATAATCAAAGTGATGCATGACAGGTCTTTAGCGTGAGAATGACGCGGTTCGCTACAGCGGTGCCGCTACTGCAGCAGCGGATCGAGGATGAACGATTTTTTCTGACCCTGCGTGGCGACGGGACGGCCCTGTGTGTCGAAGCCGGTTTTCATCGCGGTATCTTCCGACGAGCCGGGCACGGGTTTGCCGTCCGGCGTCGTCAATTGCGTGCTCGCGGTCGGCGTTCCTGTGGCCGGTCCCGGCGGCAGTTCCAGCGGTCCATTGCGGCCGCAGCCGGCCAGCGCCATAACGGCGATGCCGGCCAAGGCGCAGCGCAAGACGCGGACAAAATCGGACCAAGACGAACTCCCCCGGCGCCCCAAAAAGCCTGAACAATCAACACTAGCACACCGCAGCGGCGCGGCGACATTGTGTCCGCACCGCCTTTCCAGGCCGTTTACGGCTTGTTTTTCAGCCGTTTGAGCCAGCGTTTGGCTTCGCTGCGGACATTGTTCGGCGCGGTGCCGCCAAAGGCCCGCCGGCTCTTCACCGAATTGCCGACCGACAGCACGCCGAACACCGCCTTGGTGATTCGCGGCTCGATCTCCTGCATCAGCGGCAGCGGCAGCTTGTCGAGCGGCACGCCGGCCTCCGCCGCCTTGGCGACGATCCGGCCGGTGACGTGATGCGCCTCGCGGAACGGCAGTTTCAGCGTCCGCACCAGCCAATCGGCAAGATCGGTCGCGGTCGAATAGCCCTCGCCCGCCGCCTCCTTCATCCGCGCGACATCGGGCTCCATGTCGCGCACCATGCCGGTCATCGCCGTCAGCGACATGGCGAGCGCGCCGATCGCGTCGATCGCGCCTTCCTTGTCCTCCTGCATGATCCTTTTGATAGGCGAGCGGCAGACCCTTCATCACCGTCACCAGCCCGGTCAGCGCGCCGACGATGCGGCCGGTCTTGGCGCGCACGAGCTCGGCCGCATCGGGATTGCGCTTCTGCGGCATCATCGAGGAGCCGGTGGTGAATTTGTCCGACAGATTGATCAGGCCGGTGAGCGGCGACGACCAGATCACGATCTCCTCGGCGAAGCGCGACAGATGCACCGCCGCAATCGCACAAGCCGACAAGGTCTCCAGCACGAAATCGCGGTCGGCGACCGCGTCGAGCGAATTCGCCATCGGCCGCTCGAAACCGAGCGCCTTCGCCGTCATCGACGCGATCGATCGGAAACGAGGTGCCGGCGAGCGCGCCGGAGCCGAGCGGACTTTCGTTGAGCCGCGCGCGCGCGTCGGCGAAGCGGCCGCGGTCGCGCGCCGCCATCTCGACATAAGCGAGCAGATGATGGCCGAAGGTCACCGGCTGCGCCGTCTGCAAATGCGTAAAACCCGGCATCACGGTTGCGGCATGGTCCAGCGCCTTCTCGCACGAGCGCCCGCTGATAGGCGGCGAGCGCCGCATCGATCCTGTCGATGGCATCGCGCACCCAGAGCCGGAAATCGGTCGCGACCTGATCGTTGCGCGAGCGCGCGGTATGCAGCCGTCCGGCCGCCGGGCCGACCAATTCGGCGAGCCGGCTCTCGACATTCATATGGATGTCTTCCAGCGCCCGCTTGAAGGCGAATTTGCCGCTTTCGATCTCTGACAGGATCGTGTCTAGACCGTGAGCGATCCGCTTCGCATCTTGCGCCGTGATGATGCCTTGTTTGGCGAGCATCGCCGCATGGGCCTTGCTGGCGGCAATGTCCTGCCGGTAAAGGTGCCGGTCGAAATCGATCGAGACGTTGATGTCCTCCATGATCGGATCGGGTCCGGAGCGGAAACGTCCGCCCCACATTTTGTTGCTCATATCGAGTCCCAGGTTGCCTGATCCGCCGAGGTTGCGTTGATGACCGAATTACCGACCGAGACCGCTTACAAGCTCCGCCGCCGCGGGATGACCGCCCGCGTCGTCTTGGCGCTGGTCGGCGCGCTGGCCGTGCTGGCGGGGGTATACGGGATTGGCCGTCTGCGAAGCAATCCGGCTGACGCGGTCTGCCAGCCGGCGGTGAATATCGCGAGCCGGATCGCGCCGCTCGCGCATGGCGAAGTCGCGGCATTGTCGGTCGCGCGGAAGCCGTTCCGCGTACCCAATGTGGCGTTCAAGGACGCCGACGGCCACGACAGGACGCTCGCCGACTGGCGCGGCCGCACCGTGCTGCTCAACCTCTGGGCCACCTGGTGCGTGCCCTGCCGCGCGCGAAATGCCGGCGCTCGACGCGTTGCAAGCAAAGCTCGGCGGCCCCGATTTCGAAGTGGTCGCGGTCAATATCGACACCCGCGATGCGCAAAAGCCGCTCAAATTCCTCAAAGACGAGAACATCACCCACCTTGCTTTTTATTCCGACGACAGCGCGCATGTCTTCGAGGATCTGAAAACCGCCGGCAAGGCTTTCGGCATGCCGACGACCTTGATCGTCGATCGCGCAGGCTGCGAGATCGGCAATATGGCGGGCCCTGCGGAATGGGCGAGCGACGATGGGGTGAAGCTCGTCAGTGCAGCCGCCGCGACACCATAGGGTGGGTTAGCCGAAGGCGTAACCCAGCACTTCACACAATCACAAAAATTGGCGGATTACGCTTTCGCCAATCCGCCCTGCAAAATTACTTCCCATGATACGTAGCCCTGCCCGCGATCTCCGCATCATTCTCATTCTCGGCGCACTTTCGACGGTGAGCCCGTTTTCGATCGACATGTATCTGCCGGCTTTTCCGCAGATCGCGCATGACCTCGGCACGACGCCGGCGGAAATCTCACTCTCGGTCGCGGGCTATTTCATCGGGCTTGCGGCGGGACAGCTGTTCTATGGCCCCCTGCTCGACCGTTTCGGCCGCAAGCTTCCGCTCTATGCCGGGCTCGTCCTCTTCATCCTCGCCTCGCTCGGCTGCCTCGCCGCGCGCTCGCCGAAATTCTTTATCGGCATGCGGCTCCTGCAGGCGCTCGGCGGCTGCGCCGCGCAGGTCGGCTCGACCGCGATGGTTCGCGATTACTTTCCGGTTGAAGAGAGCGCAAAAATCATCTCGCTCCTGATCCTGGTCCTGAGCGTCTCGCCGCTGTTCGCGCCAACCGTCGGCGGTTTTGTCACGACCAGCGTCGGCTGGCCGGGGATTTTCCTCATCCTCGCAGCCTTCGCTCTCTTCGTCATCGCGCTCACCGCGCTTTTGCCGCCAGGCCACAAGCCCGATCCGACAATCTCGCTGCGGCCCGCCGCCATGCTCCGCGGCTTTGCCGAAGTGATCGGCGAACCGCGTTTCTATACCTACGCGTTTGCCGGTGCGTTTTCATTTGCCGGGCTGTTTGTTTATGTGACCGGCTCGCCGATCATTTTCCTCGATACGTTTCATGTCGATCCGCGCACTTACGGACTGATCTTTGCCGGTCTCGCCGCGGGCTGCATCGGCGCCAGTCAGCTGAACATCTGGTTGACACGACGCTTTGCGGGAGGCGCGATCTTTCGCGTTGCCCTGATCGGCCAGACGCTGGTCATGGCGGTGACCTTCGTCGGCTCCGCTCTCGGCTGGTATGGGCTTGCGGCCAATATCGTGTTGTTGCTCCTTTATCTCGCGTTCTGCGGCCCGGCTTTCCCCAATGCCGCAGCCATGGCGCTGGCGCCGTTCACCAGGAATGTCGGCAGCGCATCGGCGCTGCTCGGTTTCATCCAGATGGGAGTAGGCGCCCTCGCCTCGACAGGCGTCGGCCTTTTGCACGCATCGAGCGGCTTGCCGATTTACACGGTGATGGCGGCGACGGCCGTTATCGGGCTTGTCATCTTGCTCGCCAATCAAAAACGCGTGCTGGGATTTTCCAATAGCGACGCCGGCTGACCGGCGGATATGCTAGAGCA
Source organism: uncultured Alphaproteobacteria bacterium (assembly GCA_963761185.1). Classification (GTDB taxonomy): domain Bacteria; phylum Pseudomonadota; class Alphaproteobacteria; order Rhizobiales; family Xanthobacteraceae; genus BOG-931. The sequence goes on along the minus strand of CAVXFY010000002.1, from coordinate 193,929 downwards.
TGATCCGGAAAAGTGGAAACCGGTTTTCCGAAAAGATCATGCTCAAACGAAAAATCTAGACCATGATCCGATTCAATCGAATTTGGTCATGGTCTAGGCGCTGATATCGACGTTGCCGCCGATCCCCGTCCCGAGATGGGCGAGGGACTTCATGTTCTGCTGCGCGCCGTCGACCAAATTCGCGATCGAGGCGCCGTGATCGGCGTTCATGCGTTCGAAGCTCGCCGCGAGTTAAATCTGCTTCAGCCCGGACTGACTGCTCATGATTGCGGCGGCAAGACCTGCAACACTCATGGCCGCGATATTATGCTTACGAATTTAAGAACATGTGAACGGCGGCATTAACCTGCACTTCGACCGGCGAGCCGTTCGACCGCAACGACGCGCGACAGATTGCCCCTTCAACATTCCTGTTGACAGGCCTATCTGCCAGCCTATACTTAACCATATGGTTAAGCTTTATACCGAACCGCTCGACCGCACATTCGCGGCTTTGTCCGACCCAACTCGGCGGGCGCTGGTGATGCGTCTCGCCGCGGAGCCAGACCTCTCGGTCAGCGAATTGGCGGCGCCGTTTCACATGTCGCTGCCGGCGATCATGAAGCATCTCGACGTCCTGTCGGATGCCGGCTTGGTCGAGCGCAACAAGACCGGGCGCACCGTCGCCTGCCGTCTCGAGGCCGAGCCGATGCGCGAGGCGTTCGAGTGGCTCAATCGTTACGAACAGTTCTGGTCCGAGCGGCTGTCAAGTCTGGCCGCGTTTTTAGAAGAGGAAGCGTCATGTCCACCCAAACAGCCACCAAACCAAGCCTCACCCTCAAGCGGCGGCTCAAAGCGCCGCCCGCCAAAGTCTTCGCGGCGTGGACCGACCCGGAAAAAGTAAAGCACTGGATGGGTCCGGACGAAGTCAAAGTGCTCTCGGTCGCCTGCGATCCGCGGACCGGGGGCCGTTTCAACTGGGTCATGCAAAACACGGCCGGCGAGGTGCACGACGTCAGCGGCGTCTTTCGCGGAGTCGTTCCCAACGAGAAGCTTGTCTTCACCTGGGCCTGGAAATCGACGCCCGAGCGCGAAACGCTGGTCACGGTGCTGATCAAGCCCGACGGCGACGGCTCGCTGTTGACGCTGACGCATGAGCAGTTCTTCGACGAGGATGCCCGCGACCGCCATCAGCATGGCTGGACCGGCGCGCTCGATAAGATGGAGAAGATGTTCACGTAAGCGCCACAAAACCGCAAAACAATCGCGCATCCTCAATAGAAATTGTGGAGTAGCTTCAAATGAGCAGATCGCACGGCACGTTTCACTGGAACGAACTGATGGCGCGCGACGTCGCGGCCGCCAAGAAGTTTTACGCCGATACGATCGGCTGGAGCTTCGACGCCATGCCGATGCCCGGCGGCGGCACCTACTGGGTCGCCAAGATCGGCGACCAGCCGGTCGGCGGCGTTTTCGACATCTCTGGCCCCGATTACAAAAGCGTTCCCGACGGCTGGATGCCTTACATCGCGGTCGACGACGTCGATGCGCGGGTCAAGAAAGCGGTCGCCGCCGGCGCGCGGGTGATGAAGCCCGCCTTCGACGTGCCTGGCGTCGGCCGCATCGTGATCCTGATGGAGCCGGGCGGCGCCGGCATCGGCTGGATCACGCCGGCGTCCTGACTTCCGTTCGCCTGGATGAAGCAGCGATCGTCGGGGTTCTGACAAGGAGTATCGAGCCGTGTCGATCTGCTGTGGGTTATTCACTCCGCTGAGTGAGGAGCATCACATGGAACTGAACATGGAAGCGAACATGCAACCGCACAAAGTCGTATCCCACGACGAATGGATCGCCGCGCGCAAGGCGCATCTCCTCGACGAGAAGGCATTTTCCAAGGCGCGCGACGCGCTGAGCAGAAAGCGCCGCGAATTGCCGTGGGAGAAAGTTGAAAAGAACTACGTCTTCGACACACCAAACGGCAGACAGACATTAGCCGGTCTGTTCGGCGGCAAGAGCCAGCTGATCATTTATCACTTCATGCTCGGCCCCGGCTGGGAAGCAGGCTGTTCGAGTTGCTCCTATCTCGCCGATCATTTCGACGGCGCAGCCATCCATCTTGCCCAACGCGACGTGTCATTTGTCGTCATTTCGCGCGCGCCGCTATCGGAAATCGAGAAATTCCAGCGCCGCATGGGCTGGAAGTTCAAATGGGTGTCGTCGTTTCACAGCGACTTCAACCACGATTATCAGGTCTCGGTGTCGTCAGACGAGAAGGCGGCCGGCAAAGTCTATTATAATTACGAGGAAACGACTTTCCCGAGCGACGAGCGGCCCGGCGCCAGCGTGTTCTACAAAAACGCCGCGGGCGAGATCTTCCACACCTATTCGACCTACGGGCGCGGCCTCGATATGTTGATCGGCGCCTATCATTTTCTCGATCTGGCGCCGAAGGGCCGCGACGAAGACGGCCTAGCCTTTTCCATGGCCTGGGTCCGCCACCACGACAAGTATGACGGCGCCGCGGTCGATACAAAAGCGTCATACCAGGAACCGAAATCCGCCTCATGCTGCGAGTAGCAAACGGCTCTCCCCGCGTGCGGGGAGAGGGAGATCGTCACCCCCAAGCGTAGGAGCAGATCATGAAGCTTTATGGCTTTCCCGCCTCGCCGAACACCTGGAAGGTGCGGGCGCTGGCCGCTTATTTGAAACTGCCGCTGGAATTCGAATTCGTCGATCTGACCAAGGGCGTGCAATACACGCCCGCTTATCTGGCGCTCAATCCCACCGGCCGCACGCCGACCTTGGTCGACGGCGATTTCACGCTGTGGGAATCCAATGCCATCCTGCAATATATCGCCACCAAGAATGCCACACCGCTGTACCCGAACGACATGCGCACGCGCGCCGACATCACCCGGTGGCAGTGCTGGGAACTCGCGCATTGGGGCGCCCAGGCCTGCGGCCCGCTGACCTTCGAAAATCTGGTGAAGAAGTTCGTCAATCTCGGCGCGCCCGACCAGACCGCGGTCGCCAAGGCGACGGAAGCTTTCAACAAAGAGGCCAAGGTGCTCGATGCGCATTTGAGCAAGCACAAGCATCTGGTCGCCGACGAACTGACGATCGCCGACTTCACCGTCGCGGCGCCGCTGTTCCACGCCCAGGGCGCGGGCATGCCGGTCGCGCCCTATGCCAATGTGCGCGCCTGGTTCGAGCGGGTGTCGTCGCTGCCGTGCTGGGGCGAGACCGCGCCGCAAATGCCGGCGGCGGCCTAACGCGGCAGGTCAAAGTCGTGGCCGGGCATAAGGCGATCGAAGAACGGCGTCGCTACGCTCGCCTCTATCTCGGCCACGGCTGTGCCATTGCTGAACTCACTTAAACGCCCGCACATCGTTAATGCTTAGTGATTCCGGGTCCGCTCGCGCGTGTGTCGTGTGACTTCGCCGCCACACGTACGAACATAATGATCTGACAGCGCTCCGCTGCCCCCGCCTTAACCCGTCTTTACCGGCTCCCATGCGTCTTTTGCGCGGGCAAAAAAATCCGGGGGCCTGTCATGAAACGCATTCTTTGTTTGTTAGCGACGACCGCTGCCATCGCTGTGATCAGCACGGCCGTGCACGCAGCCGATATGGCCGCGAAGGCGTATATGCCGCCACCACCGCCGCCGGCTCCGACCTGGACTGGTTTCTATGTCGGTATCAATGGCGGCTTCGGCGGCGACCGCAATCAATATCCGTTTACGGTCGGCGGCATTTCCGGCACATCGAACCTCAATTCGAGCGGCTTCTTCGGCGGCGGCCAGGCCGGTTACAACTGGCAATTCGCGCCGGCTTGGGTCGCGGGCGTCGAAGCCGACTTCGATGACGCCGATATTCAAGGCATCGCGTCGACATCGGCGTCGGGGCTCGTGTCGAGCATCGGCACGAGACTCGATTGGTTCGGTACCGTACGCGGCCGCGTCGGCTATCTGGTCACGCCCACGACCCTGCTCTATGGCACCGGCGGCTGGGCCTATGGCCACGAGACCAGCAGCGCGTCTATCTCGGCTGGCGGCCTTGGGGCTGGTGCCTCGGTCGGCACCACCCAGACCAGCGGCTGGACCGCGGGCGCCGGGCTCGAATATGCGCTCAACCCGCGGGTTTCGTTCAAGACCGAGTATCTGTTCGTCAACCTCGGCAGCGCGACCCTTGCAAACGGGGTCTCTGGCGGCGTGCCGTTCTCGCTCAGCGAGAAGACCACCGTTCACACCGTCAAGGTCGGCCTCAACTTCGAGCTCGGCGCGTGGGGTTCCGGCTGGGGCTTGTGATCGCTGAGCTTCTGCTGCGATCCGCACACACAACGTCATGGCCGGGCTTGTCCCGGCCATTTCGTTTTCAGCAATGACAATGGTGAGACGCTAGCGCGTCGGCACCGGCTTCTCGCCGCGATAATCGTAGAAGCCGCGCTGGGTCTTGCGGCCAAGCCAGCCGGCCTCGACATATTTCACCAGCAGCGGGCACGGCCGGTATTTCGAATCCGCGAGCCCCTCGTGCAGCACCTGCATCACCGAGAGGCAGGTATCGAGCCCGATGAAATCGGCCAGTTCCAGCGGCCCCATCGGATGATGCGCGCCGAGCCGCATCGCGGTGTCGATCGCCTCGACATTGCCGACGCCTTCATAGAGCGTGTAGATCGCCTCGTTGATCATCGGCAGCAGGATGCGGTTGACGATGAAGGCCGGGAAATCCTCCGACACCGCGATCTGCTTGCCGAGCTTGGTGATGAATTGCTTGGTCGCTTCGAAGGTCGCGTCGTCGGTGGCGATGCCGCGGATCATCTCGACCAGTTCCATCAGCGGCACCGGATTCATGAAATGAATGCCGATGAAGCGCTCCGGCCGGTCGGTCGCGGCGGCAAGCCGCGTGATCGAGATCGACGACGTATTGGTGCCGACGATGGCCTCGGGCTTCAGCGACGGACAGAGCGCGGAGAAGATCTTGCGCTTGATCTCTTCCTTCTCGGTCGCCGCCTCGATCACGAGATCGCAATCGCCGAGATCGTTCGAGCGTATTGGCCGGCGCGATGCGCTTGATCGCGGCCTGCGCGCTCCTCGTCGCTGATGCGCTGGCGGCTGACCTGACGCGCCAGATTGCCGCTGATGGTGGCGAGCCCTTCGGAAATGCGCTCGACGGCGATGTCGTTGAGCAGGACGTGATAGCCGGACAGCGCGCAGACATGCGCGATGCCGTTGCCCATCTGGCCGGCGCCGACAACGCCGACTTTGCGGATGGCATGCGCCATGCTGCCCGCCTCATGGCCGCGAGATTGTGTCTTCGGCCGCTCCTTCACCTCGACCATCTCGCTTATCCTTCTACGACGATCCAGGCTGACGCGCCAGTTCCGGTCAATGCTTCACCTTGTCGAGCTCGGCCGCCAGCTCCGGCAGGGCCTGATAGAGGTCCGCCACCAACCCATAGTCGGCGACCTGGAAGATCGGGGCTTCCTCATCCTTGTTGATCGCGACGATGACTTTCGAATCCTTCATGCCGGCGAGATGCTGGATAGCACCGGAAATGCCGACGGCGATATAGAGGTCCGGCGCCACGACCTTGCCGGTCTGGCCGACCTGCCAGTCGTTCGGCGCATAGCCGGCGTCGACCGCGGCGCGCGACGCGCCGACCGCGGCGCCGAGCTTGTCGGCAACCGGCTCGATATATTTGGTGAAGTTCTCGCGGCTTTGCATCGCCCGGCCGCCGGAAATGATGATCTTGGCCGAGGTCAGTTCCGGCCGCTCCGACTTCGACAATTCCTCGCCGACGAAGCCGGAGATGCCCGGATCGGCCGCCGCGGCCGCCGGCTCGATCGGCGCCGAACCGCCGCCGCTGCCGGTCGCCTGGAACGCCGCGGTGCGCACGGTGATGACCTTCTTGGCATCGAGCGAGCGCACGGTCTGGATGGCGTTGCCGGCATAGATCGGCCGCTCGAACGTGTCCGGCGCCACGACCTTGCTGATTTCGGAAATCTGCATCACGTCGAGCAGCGCCGCGACCCGCGGCATGATGTTCTTTCCGGTCGTGGTCGCCGGCGCCATGATGGTCTCGTAGGGGCCGCGCGAGCGAGACGATCAGCGCCGCGGTGGGCTCGGCCAGCATGTGCTCGTAGGCGGGCGCGTCGGCGAGCAGCACTTTCTTGACGCCGTCGAGCTTGGCCGCGGCGTCGGCGACCGCCTTGCAGTTATGCCCGGCGACCAGAATGTGCACGTCGGCGCCGAGCGCCTTGGCCGCGGTCAGCGCCTTGGCTGGTCGCGTCCTTGAGCGATTTGTTGTCGTGCTCGGCGAGAAGAAGCGTCGGCATCAGATCGCCCCCGCCTCGTTCTTGAGCTTGTCGACGAGTTCGGCGACCGTCTTGACCTTGACGCCGGCCTTGCGCACCGGCGGCTCGGAGGTCTTGACGACTTCAAGCCGCGGCTTGATGTCGACGCCGTAATCGGCGGCGGTCTTTTCGTCGATCGGCTTCTTCTTCGCCTTCATGATGTTCGGCAGCGACGCGTAGCGCGGCTCGTTCAGCCGCAGATCGGTGGTGACGATCGCCGGCATTTTCAGCTTCACCGTCTGCAAGCCGCCGTCGACCTCGCGGGTGACCATGACAGCGTCGCCGTCGATCTCCACCTTGGAGGCGAAGGTGCCCTGCGGCCAGCCGAGCAGCGCCGCGAGCATCTGGCCGGTCTGATTGCAATCGTCGTCGATCGCCTGCTTGCCGATGATGATCAGACCGGGCTGTTCCGCGTCGGCGATGGCTTTGAGAATCTTCGCGACCGCGAGCGGCTCGACGGCAGCGCCGTCGGTCTTCACCAGCATGCCGCGGTCGGCGCCCATGGCGAGCGCGGTGCGGATCGTTTCGGCCGCCTGCGGCGGCCCGATCGAGACGGCGATGATCTCGGTCGCCTTGCCGGCTTCCTTGAGCCGGATGCGCCTCCTCGACGGCGATCTCGTCGAACGGGATTCATCGACATCTTGACGTTGGCGAGCTCGACGCCGGAGCCGTCCGACTTGACCCGGATTTTCACATCCTTGTCGACCGCCCGCTTCACGGGCACGAGGATCTTCATGATGGTCTAACTGGCTACTCTGTCGGAGTTGTTCTTTACCGCGCCGGAGCTTCTTTACCGCGCCGGATCTTGTTTACCGCGCCAAGTCTTCCTTGCCGCACCAAGTCTGCCTTACCGCGAAGCCGTTGTTAGGACACCGATGCTGCGGTGCGAGAAACCTACCGGCCAAGGCCGGTTCGGTCAACGCCGCTTACCGGTTCTGCCCAGGCTTCCAGAGCACGTCGCCTGAGCCCTTGCCGTTCGTATAACGGCTTGCAACGAAAAGGAAATCGGAGAGCCGATTGACGTATTTGAGGACCTCTTGCGTGACCGTTTCGCCGGGCTGTTCGCCAAGTTCGGCGATCAGCCGTTCGGCGCGCCGGCAGATGGTGCGGGCGAGATGCAGATAGGCCGCCGCAGCGCTGCCCCCCGGCAGAACGAAGGACCGGAGCGGACTCAAACCTTCGTTGAGCCGGTCGATCTCGGCCTCGAGCCAGGTCACTTGCTTGTCGGTGACGGTGAGCCGCGCGCCACCGGGACCTTTCCCGCCCTCTTTCACCGGCGTGCACAGATCGGCGCCGACGTCGAACAGATCGTTCTGAATGCGCGACAGCGCGGCATCGAGCGTGGCATCGCCGCCGGTATGCAGCCGTGCCACGCCGATCGCGGCATTGGTCTCGTCGATCGTGCCGTAGGCCGCGATGCGCAGATCGTATTTCTTGCGCCGCTCGCCGGTGCCGAGCGCAGTGGTGCCGTCGTCACCGGTGCGGGTATAGATCTTGTTGAGGACGACCATGGCCTACTGTCCTAGTTAAGACACAATAACGCTGCCCGCAGCGCCAAGTCTCCATTGATTCCGTGCCCAAACGGTGCCTGAGAGGAATTCGAAGTCAAGGGTGCGCGAAGCGCACCGCGTCCCGCGGCGACCCTACGGGGTCGTCCTTGAGTTCGAATTCCTCTCAGGCAAAATGGTGGGCAAGCAATCAATGAAGAAGTCTGCTCCGGTCGTCGCCGTCTTATATGTGGCGAGCAAGCACATCACTTCCCCATGATCCACAGCGCAAGCATGATCACGCCGATGGCGATGGCCTGCAGCAGGACGCGCAGCCGCATCAGCTTCTGCGAGGTGTTGCCCGACCCGCCCATCATCATATTGATGAGACCGAGCAAAAGCACGATGGCGACCGCGATAATGGCGATCGGCACGGCGACGTGGGACATGAAACCGGACATGAGGGTATATGTAACCCGCCCGGAGCGCGAGCGATACCCCGGGGAGACCGGTCTGTTCGGTGAATATGGACCAAACCGCGCGGTCGAGAACGCTGTGCTCGGCGATCTGACTCGAGCAGCAATATCGGAGCGGCGAGTTTGCCGTCAGTTCGACCCGTCGAGCAGCCGCCGCGCGATGACCTGCGCCTGGATCTCGGCTGCGCCTTCGAAAATATTCAGGATGCGCGCGTCGCACAGGATGCGCGAGATCGGAAATTCGAGCGCGAAGCCGTTGCCGCCGTGGACCTGCACGGCATTGTCGGCAGCCGCCCAGGCGACGCGCGCCGCCAAGAGTTTCGCCATGCCGGCTTCGAGATCGCAGCGGCGGCCGGAATCTTTCTGCCGCGCGGCGTAATAAGTGAGCTGGCGCGCGATCATGATCTCGACCGCCATCATCGCGATCTTGTCGGAGACGCGGGGAAAATTGGCGATCGGCTCGCCGAACTGGATGCGCTGGGTGGTGTAGGTCAGCGCCTGTTCCATGGCGGCCTGCGCCACGCCGATGGCGCGCGCGGCGGTCTGGATGCGCGCCGCCTCGAACGTCGCCATCAGTTGCTTGAAGCCCAAGCCCTCGACGCCGCCGAGCAGATTCTCCGCTTTCACGACAAAGCCATCGAAGGCGATCTCGTATTCCTTCATGCCGCGATAGCCCAGCACCTCGATCTCGGTGCCGGTCATGCCGGCGGCCGGAAACGGATTGCCGTCATCGCCGCGCGGCTTCTCGGCGAGCAGCATGGAGAGGCCGCGATAGCCGGTCTCGGCCGGATTGGTGCGCACCAGCAGCGTCATCAGATCGGCGCGCACCGGATGCGTGATCCAGGTCTTGTTGCCGTAGACTTTGTAGACGTCGCCCTGGCGCACCGCGCGCGTCTTCAGCGAGGCGAGATCGGAGCCGGTATTGGGCTCGGTGAACACCGCCGTCGGCAGCACTTCGCCGGAGGCGATTTTCGGCAGCCATTTGCGCTTCTGATCCTCGGTGCCGCAGCCCAGGATCAGCTCGGCCGCGATCTCCGAGCGCGTGCCGAGCGAGCCGACGCCGATATAGCCGCGCGACAATTCCTCGGAGACGACGCACATCGATTCCTTGCCGAGCCCCATGCCGCCGTAATCCTCGGGGATGGTGAGGCTGAACACGCCGAGCTCGGACATCTGGGTTATGACGTCGAGCGGGATGTAATTGTTCTTCAAATGCCATTGCTGCGCGAAAGGCACCACGCGATCCGTCGGCGAATTTGCGCATCTCCTCGCGGATCGAGTTCGAGCGTGTCGTCGAGCCCGCAGGCGCCGACCGTGGCGTCGTGGTGCTGCCGGATCAATTCGACGAGGCGCGCGCGGCGCGGCGCCGTGTTGCCGGTCGCGATCAGATGCTCGACGGCGGGCGTGATCCGCGCCGCCACCGCGGCCGCGCTGAGCCCGAGGTCGGACAGCCGCACGATCTCGCCCTGGCTCATCGGAATGCCGCCGAAGATCTGCGCGAGAAATTCGCCGGCGCCGATGCGCACCAGGAGTTCTTCGGTCTCGCCGAAACTGCCCATTTCCGCCATGCGCTGCGCATAGGCCGCGAGCTGGCGGAGCGCCTCGACATAGGTTGCGAGCCAGGCCAGGCCGTGGGTGGCCCGCTGCTCGCGGTCGAAGACGCGCGAAACCGTGCGCCCCTCGATCGTCACCCGCTCGCCGACGGTGCGGCGAGCATCGGCGAACAGGGATTCGACGGCCGAAACCGCGTCATCGAGCGTTGCGATGACATCGTGGCCCGCGGATAGCTGGGAGGCGGCAAGCGGCATGATCGGCTCCGGTGAGCTGCAATAAAGGGCCCCGGCCTGGCTGTCGAAGCTTACGCGTGCGGTGCACAAAAGCAATGACTCTCGAGGAGCGCGATTTCAGCTGGGCACAGCATCCGCCCTGCCCGAAACTTGGCGGAAAAAACTTGGTGCGAAGGTCAACGCCCAAAGGCTGCCCAGGGTTGCCCTAAATTGCTCAGGGTTGCTCTCGCGCCGTTCTACAGCCAATTGCGCTCATTCTTGCCAAATCTTAGCCATTTTGCGGTGTCCTGGAGGCAACGAGCGCGGCGGCGCGCCGCGGCGCCGCTGATCGCGCTTTCCCGTCGGGGCCACGATGCAGTTCGCTCGGATTTTCTCCAAGCTGTCGGTCCGCGCCCGCATTATCGTGCTGGGCGTCATTCCGGTGATCGGCTTTCTTGCCAATGGCATCGCCTTCGTCAGCGGCGATGCCGAAGTCGGCAACGCCTTCGACAGCGTGCATCGCAATACCGTGGTGTCCGACGCCAGCCGCGACCTCAAGACCGGCCTGCTGATGATGCGCGCGTCGACGATCGAAATCGTCGCGCATCCCTCCGATGCCGAGGTCAAGGATTTCGACGAAGGCCAGGACATGGCCATCCGCAGTCTCGACCGTATCCAGTCGACGCTGAACTCGTCGGAGCAAGACACGATCACGCCGCTGCGCATTACCGTGCGCGACCTCAAGACCAGTTTCGGCAGCCTCGTCAACGAGCAAAAGTCGCTCGGCTTCACCGATGCCGAGGGTGTCACCGGCAATCTGATTGCGGCGAGCGACGCGATCGAGAAGATCATCCAAGACGATTTGACCTGGGTCGCCGAGATCGACAGCGCCAAGCTGTTGTCGTCGCTGCTCACCATGCGCCGCTACGAGATCGAATACCGGCTCACCCGCAACCACGTCGCGGAACGCCACTTCCTCGACGAGATCAAGCACTTCAACCAGCTTTTCGATTCGGTCGACGGCGCCCCGTCGATGAAAGAAAAGCTCAATCAAGAAGTGCAGAATTACAGTTATGCCTTCGCGCAATGGGTCGCGAGCATGGACAATATCGCCCCGCTCGTCTCGCTCATCAGCCATGATACCGAGAACGTGCTGCCCGAGGCCGACAAGATCATCGCCGCCGCGCGGGCGGACGCCAGCGCCGCGGCGACGGCTCTGGCCGCGTCGCGGGCGCGCACCCGGCAATTCATCATCTGGGTCGACCTCGCGGTGATCCTGATCGTGCTGGGCTTCAGCTGGCGCATCGGGCGCTCGATCACCAATCCGCTGGAAAAACTCGCCGGCGCCATGAAGCGTCTCGCCGACGGCGACACCTCGGCGCAGCTTCCCGCGAGCTATGCGCGCGACGAGATCGGCGCCATGGCGCGCACCGTGGTGGTGTTTCGCGACAACATGATCGAGCGCGAGCGGCTGGCGGCGGTCCAGCACGAGAACAATGCGGCGCGCGAGCAGCGCGGCGAGGCGATCGCCGCTTCGATCGGCCGGTTCCGCGCCTCGATCGAGCAGGCGCTCAACCGGCTGCGGCAGGCTTCCGGACGGCTGGAGGGCGCATCGAGCGGGCTGAACATCGCCGCCGACGCGGTGTCGTCGGAAGCCAAGACCGCCGAGAATTCGGTCGGCGCCGCCTCCGTCAATGTCACAACGGTCGCCAGTTCGATCGAAGAACTCGCGGTTTCGATCAGCGAAATCGCCGCGCACGCGACCAAATCAACCGGCTTCTCTCCGCACAGGGCGCGAGCGTCGTTCTCGGGGCGCGGCGGCAGGATCGCATCCGGGCATTGGCGGGAGAGCTTACGGCGAGCGGCGGCAAGGCAATCGCGGTGACGACGGATGTCACCCACCGCGACCAGGTCAAAAAATTAGTCGACGCGGCGGTGGCGGCCTGCGGGCGGATCGACGTGATCATCAACAATGCCGGACTGATGCCGCAGTCGCCGCTCGAGCGCCTCAAGATCGACGAGTGGGACCGGATGATCGACGTCAACATCAAGGGCGTGTTGTACGGCATCGCCGCGGCGCTGCCATATATGAGGCAGCAGAAAGCCGGGCATATCATCAATGTTTCCTCTGTGGCCGGTCACAAGGTCCGCGCCGGCGGCGCCGTCTATGCGGCGACCAAGCATGCCGTGCTGGCCCTTTCCGAAGGGCTGCGCCAGGAGGTGAAGCCGTACAATATCCGCACCACGGTGATCTCACCGGGCGCGGTCGCCACCGAACTGCCTGACAGCATCAGCGAGCGCGACGTCGCCGACAGCTTTCACAAGTTTTACGAGGAGTTCGCGATCCCCGCCGACTCGTTCGCGCGGGCCGTCGCCTTCGCGATCGGCCAGCCGGAAGACGTGGACATCAACGAAATTCTGTTCAGGCCGACGCGACAGGAAATCTAGTCCAGGCCGTAGCCCGACACCGAGTCGAGATTCACCCGCGCTTCGACATGCTGCACGTCTTGCCGCTCGATGAACAGTACGGCAAAGCCGCCCTCGAAGTGACGCACCACGCGCGCCACGATCGTGGCGAGCGCCAGAACGATCCCGACCTGGGGTATGGTCTGCGCCGATAGGGCGGCGCCGGACGCCGACAGATCGAGCACGAAACATTCCTCCGACGTGGCGTCGGCAAAGACGATGCGGGACCGCGGATTGGTCGGTACGAAACGCTGGTCGGCGCGCTGATCGGCGACATCGAAATTCTTCAACTGATCGAACCAGTCGATCTTGGCGGCGAGTCTGACGCGCTCTTCGTCGCTGGCGACGATGCTCATGACAAATCCGCCATCGAGCAGACGGACGACCGAGCCCTTGAACTTGCCGAGGTGCTCGACGGAGACGAAAGCGCGCTCGCCGAGTTGTCCGCTCACCGGCGCGGCCAGCGCGATCGATTCCGGCGAAATATTGACGGCGCGGCAGGGAAAGGTGCGGCGCTCGCCGCGCGCGTTGCGGTGATCCGCCAGTATATAGGATCCCGGAACGCTCATGATGATACGGCTGTTTTGTTGCCGGCGATCGACAATAACAACCTCATCACTTTTGGCAGTTGCGAGCGGCATGGCCGCGGCTCCAAGAGCAGCCACTTATCTATCCGCAATAATACCTGCCGGCCGTTGATAATTTCTTCCTTTCCGTAAACCCGGTTGAGCGAACTTACGTAACACTTGATCAATCCGGCAGGACCGAGCGAATTTCTCTTGTGTTTATAAGGCGATAGCCGGGGCCAGGGCACCGCGCAGCAAACAAATAAACCTTATGGCGGGCCAAATAAATCGCGGGTGGACCAAATAACCCGCCAGGGAACTGGCGGGGAAACGCCGCAGCGGGATCGTGGCGTGAGCCGTTGATTGGATCCACCGGGATTGCCCGGTTTATTTGCTTCGGCCGTCGAGATGGCGCTGCAGCGATTCCAGCCGGCGCCCGAACGCATCGGCGAAGAACAGGACCCACTCGGCCTGCCGCTCCGGCGGGCAATCGAACGTAGCGTCGCCCGATAGTCGCGCACCGGCATCGGCGCCTCGCCGCAAAACGCGTAGGTCTGGGCGCGGTCGATATCCGACAGCGCCAACAGCGTCTGCCGGATGCGCTTGCCTTGATAGAGCACGTTGCGCACGGCGCCGACCGCATCGCCCGTTTTGCCGCCTTCGATCTCGCTCTCGCCCGAGCCGTCGACCCAAACTGGATAATTGTTGAAATCGCGGATGACGTTCCAGATCTCATCGGCGGATTGCGTGAAGACGGTACTGTAATAGGCGCTGGCCATATTCGCTCCTTGCATTGACGCGCCGGATATGACGATTGCGGGCCTGCGAAGGCGACCCGTTTCCTGCTATGAATGGATTTGCCGATAGAGCTGCGCGCGCCGCGGAGGCCCTTCCCTGTTGCACACGATCCGCATCTGCTACCGCATCGCCATGGACGCGTTCTATCGCTTCAACGCCGACGACGGCTGGGCGATCGCGAGCCATATTGCGCTGTCCGTCCTGATGTCGATGTTTCCGTTTCTGATCCTGGTGACGGCGATCGCCGGTTTCATCGGCTCGAAGGATCTCGCCGATGAGGTGGCGAAGATCATCATCGCGGCGTGGCCGCATGAAGTATCGGGCGGCATCGCCGGCGAAATCCACAGCGTCTTGACCACGGCTCGCGGCGGCATTCTCACCGTCGGCGCCCTGTTCGCGATCTATTTCTCGTCGAGCGGCGTCGAGAGCCTGCGGATCGGGCTCAACCGCGCCTATGGGCTGATCGAGAATCGGCCGTGGTGGCTCTTGCGGATGGAATTGATCGGCTATGTCATCGTCAGCGCAGTGGGACTGTTGGCGCTGGCGTTTCTGATCGTGCTCGGCCCGCTGGTGTTCCGCGCCGCGCTCGCTTATGCGCCGTGGCTCGCGCCGCTGGAACGGCATTACGATGTCGGCCGCTTCAGCGTAGCGGCGTTCGTTCTGACGATCTCGCTGATGATCCTGCACATGTGGCTGCCGGCCGGTCGGCGGCAGATCGAGGAGGTCTGGCCGGGCATCATCGCGACGCTCGTGCTCTGGCTCGCCTGCGGCTTCATCTTCGGCCGCTATCTGTCCGACTTCTCCTATGCCTATGTGCATTATTACGCGGGCCTCGCCTCGGCGATGACCGCCTTGGTGTTTCTCTATTTCACCGCCTGGATTTTCATCTATGGCGGCGAGCTCAATGCCGCGATCGCGCGCGCCTTTCCGCGGCACCGCGCGAAAACCTCGGATCGGGCGATGGCGGCCGAGCCGCAGCCGGATGGCGGCCCATAGCGCTAAAGATGAGATCTAAGCCGCGGTTTCCGCAGGCGCGCTCGCCGTCGTCAGCGTCTTGACCTTGCGCGCGTGGTCGACGGCTTCCCGCGCCGACTGATTGTGCGTGAACAATTCGAGCGTCTGCGTATCGTCGTCGGACACCGGCGTCATCGCCTGGTCCATGTAAGGAATGTCCTTGCTCTTGGCGACGCGGCGATAGATGCGGAAAATGCCGAAGGCCGCCGCCGCGACGCGCGCGTGTTTGACCAGGAATTCCACAGCGAGCGACGGATAGAATGTCCACACCGGTTCGAGCGGCAGTTCCGGGCGGCGTTCGTGCCGGGTTTTGAGGCGGACGAAGCCGCCCTGCAGCGGATGCACTCTTTCGATCGCCAGCGATTGCGCGAACCAGAGAATGATCTGCGCCAGGCGCAGGATATTAATGCCGTAGGCCTGCGCACGCCGCAAAATCGTCTCGATATGCTCGGGCGTGTAATAGATCGACCAGGCGTCGCGGTAGAGCTTTTCCCATTCGGCCTTGCTCATATGCGCATGCGGCACGAGCGCGTGTTCGAGATCGTACTTGTTGAGATCCGGATCGAGCGCCACGCCCTTCCCCCGCAGCACCTTGTGATCCTCGGAGCCCGGCAACGGCGTCAGGAAGAAGAATTCCAGGACGTCGAGCGGCATTTCCTTCTTGATGATCTCGATATCGCGCCGCGCCGATTCCGGCGTGTCGTTGGGGAAGCCCAAAATGTAGCCGGCATAGGTCCAGATGCCGACCGCCTTCCAGGCCAAGATCATGTTGCGATATTCAGTGATCTTGTTCTGTCGCTTCTTCGCCGCGAGCAGATTGTCCGGGTTGATGTTTTCCAGCCCGATGAAGATGCGGGTGACGCCGGCACGCTTCGCCTTGGCGACGAAATTCGGGATCTTGTGGCACAGCGTGTCGACCTGGATCAGGAAACGCACGTCCATGCCGTCTTCCTCGCGCAGCTTGATGATGCGGTCGAAGATCGGTTCCCAATCCTTGTTGCGGGCGAAATTGTCGTCGGTGATGAAGAAGCGGTCGATGCCGTGCGCGAAATTCTTGCGCAGAATGCGCTCGACGTCGTCGGGGCTGCGGCGGCGCGACTTGCGGCCCTGCACGTTGATGATGGTGCAGAACGAGCATTGGAACGGGCAGCCGCGGCCGGCGTCGAAGGTCGTCACATTGCCGATGGTCTTGCGCACCGAATTGCCCGGCAGAAACGGCGTGATCGCGTCTTCGAGCGCCGGCAGATCGTCGATGTAATTGTAGACCGGTTTGAGCGTGCCCGCCGCGGCGTCGCGCACCACTTCGTCCATGCGGCCTTCGGCTTCGCCGGCGAACAGCGTGACGCCCATGTCCAGCGCCTGCTGCAAGTCCGGCCCGATGGAATCGAACATCGCCAGCATGCCGGAAACATGAAAGCCGCCGATAATGACCGGGATGCCGGCTGAGCGCAAGGGGCTTCGCGATATGCAGCGCGCGCGGATATTGGTTGGATTGCACGCCGACCAGGCCGACGAAACCGAAATTATTGTTGGCGCGCATTTCCGCGATGATGCGGTCGACGCGCACGCGCGTATTGGTCTCGTCGATGGCGACGATGTCGATCTCGATATCGGGACCCAGGATTTTGCGCTGGGCGCAGTCGTCGAGCAGGCCGTAGACGCTGGCCAAGGAGTTCGCCGGCATCGGCGAGCGGAACCAGCGGATGACATAGCCGTCGTCGTCGTAATGCGACGGCTTCACCAGCACGACGCGGAATTTGCGTGCGGCGTCTGTTTCGCTGAGCTGTTCAGGTAACATTGCCCCACCCCGTACCCGACGGCAGGACTGTATCTGATTAGGAACGGAAGTCACCTCCCCGGCAACGGCAAGGGGATGCGCTGAAGTGCGCGGTTCCGCGCGAACTTATCAGGAACCCGCTAGGAGCCGACTGCCTCGATCACGTCCTCGAAGTTCCGCAGCCCCGGCTTCGGCGCATTGACCAGCACCGCCATATTGCCGGGCTTGTGCCGGTTGGTGCGCATCAGCTCATGCGCATAGGGGATCTTGTCCCACGGGAACACGTCGCTCATGCACGGATCGACGCGGCGATCGATGACGAACTGATTGGCGGCGCTGGCTTGTTTGAGATGGGCGAAGTGCGAGCCCTGCACCCGCTTCTGCCGCATCCAGACATAGCGGGCGTCGAAGGTGATGTTGTAGCCGGTGGTGCCGGCGCAGAACACGACCATGCCGCCGCGCTTGACGACCAGGCACGACACCGGAAACGTCGACTCGCCCGGATGCTCGAACACGATATCGACGTCGCGCTTGCCGGTAATGTCCCAGATCGCCTTGCCGAAGCGACGCGCTTCTTTCACCCAGGCGTCATATTCGGGCGTGCTGACTTTCGGCATCTGGCCCCAGCACTTGAAATCGCTGCGGTTGATGACGCCCTTGGCGCCGAGATCCATGACATATTGGACTTTGGTCGGATCGGACACGATGCCGATGGCATTGGCGCCGGACGCAGCGACGAGCTGCACGCCGAACACGCCGAGCCCGCCCGAGGCGCCCCAGACCAGCACATTGTCGCCGGGCTTCAAGGTGTGCGGCGAATGGCCGAACAGCATGCGATAGGCGGTCGCCAAGGTCAGGGTGTAGCAGGCCGATTCTTCCCAGGTGAGATGCGGCGGCTTCTTCATGAGCTGGCGCGACTGCACGCGGCAGAATTGGGCGAAGGAACCGTCGGGGGTCTCGTAGCCCCAAATGCGCTGCGATGGCGACAACAGCGGATCGCCGCCGTTACATTCCTCGTCGTCGCCGTCGTCCTGATTGCAATGGACGATGACTTCGTCGCCGACCTTCCAGCGCTTCACCTTGGAGCCGACCGCCCAGACGATGCCCGAGGCGTCGGAACCGGCGACATGGAACGGGTGCTTGTGGCCGTCGAACGGCGAGACCGGAATGCCCAATCCCGCCCAGACGCCGTTGTAATTGACGCCGCCGGCCATGACATAGACCAGCACTTCGTCCTCGGCGATCGGCCAGGTCGGAACCACCTCGCACTGCATCGCCTTTTCCGGCGGACCGTGCCGCTCCCTGCGGATCGCCCAGGCATACATTTTTCCCGGAACATGCCCGAGCGGCGGGATTTCGCCGATCTCATAGAGGTCTTTCAGAGGGGCTGCGGACGGTTTTATCTGCGCAACGGCCATAACAGGCTCCAGGCTGCACCGGGATCGCGATGCCATCCGAAAGACGCCACGTCTGACAGACGCCACGTCCGATCGGCATGGTCGCAAGACCGTAGTCTGCCGCAGCTAATGTTGCAGCGCAACAAATAGTTGGCATGATTTAGTGGATGCGGGGCGCACTCCGTCGGCGGCTTTGCTGACAGCTCCCGAGCAAAGTCCTAAGCTTTGGACGGCGCGGAGAGGAATGCGCTCAGGGGCCTTGCAAGAAGTGGCTTCGCCCTTGCCGGGACAGGAATGAAGGGGGATACCATGGACGCACACGGCATTATTGTTTGGCTGGTCGTCGGCGCGGTTGCCGGCTGGCTTGCCGGAATGGTCGTCAAAGGCGGCGGCTTTGGGCTCATCGGCGATATCATCGTCGGCATTGTCGGCGCCGTGATCGCCGGCTTTCTGTTGCCGCAGCTCGGCATCGTCATTGGCTCCGGCATTGTCGGCGCCATCATCGACGCCTTTATCGGCGCCGTGATTTTGCTGATCATTCTGCGGCTGATCAAACGCGCCTGATCAAACGCTAAGACGGCGGAAAGGAATGCGCGGTAAGGCTTGAGGCGCGCGGGCATAAAGCCGCCGCGCCGACGCTTTGACCGCGCATCCTTTGACCGCTGATTGATGGCTTTCGCCGACAAGACCCTCAGCGAACCGAACCACTCAGCGCCGCAGTTTTCGGCGGCGCGCGCCATCTATGTGGTGAGCCTGACGCTCGCGCTTGCTTATTTGGTCGTTCTCGGCGGAACCTATCTCAAAGGCGACTTCCTGACCGACAAGGAAGGCCGGCCGATCGCCAACGACTTCGTCAATGTCGTTGCCGCCGGACGGCTCGCACTCGAGGGCAAGGCGGCCTCCGCCTACGACTGGCCGCTGCTCAAAGAGGCCGAAGTCCGCGCCATCGGTCACGACTTCGACAACTATTACGGTTGGCACTACCCGCCGACTTTTCTGTTTGTGGCCGCGGCATTTGCGACACTGCCTTATCTCGCCGCCGCGATCGCCTGGCTTGTGACAAGCCTTGCCGCTTACGTCGCGGCGATGATCGGCATCCTTGGCGACACATTCGGCCGCCGCACCGGCGCCCTCGTCGCGCTCGGCTTTCCCGCCGGGCTGTGGAACGTGACGGCCGGGCAAAACCGATTTCTCACCGCAGCCCTGATCGGCGGGACGCTGGGCCTCCTGGAGCGGCATCCGGTCTTTGCCGGAATTTGTTTGGGGCTTCTGACCTACAAGCCGCAATTCGGTTTGTTGTTTCCTCTCGTCCTGATCGCGGACCGTCGCTGGCTGACCATTGCGGTTGCCGCCGCGGTCGCGATCGGGCTTGCCGCATTGTCATGGCTCGCGTTCGGAACCGCGAGCTGGACCGCGTTTGCGCATTGGATGCCGATCACGAGCCATATCGTGCTCGGCGAAGGTCATGCCGATTTCAACAGGCTGCAAAAGCGTGTTCGGCTTGATCCGCGCCCATGGCGGCAGCGAGTCCTTGGCCTGGACCGTTCGCGCTCGCCGCCGGAACTGTCTGGCTGTGGCGAAGCCGCGCGGCGTTCGATCTCAAGGCCGCAGCGCTCGCCGCCGGTGCACTGCTCGCGACGCCGTACCTTTATATGTATGATCTCGCAGCGCTTGCGGTCGCCTTCGCCTTTTTGCTGCGCTAGGCCTTCGCGCGCGGCTTTTTCGTCAGCGAGGTCGTTGGTTTCGCGCTGGCCGGCGCGCTGATCCTCGCTTTTCCCTACGTGAAGACCCAGGTCGGGCTTGCCGCCGCACTGATTATTTTAGCGTTGGTTGTGCAACGCGCATGTTGCGTCGCAACAAAATCCGCGTCACATTAGTGACGCCGGAATGCGGGGAACACCGATGGGCGAAGAGCCGCACCGCGATAAGCCAGTTCGCGATAAACCAGTACGCGACAAACCAGTGCGCGACAAACCCTGGATTTTCCGGACCTATGCGGGGCATTCGACCGCCACCGCCTCCAACGAGCTATATCGCAAGAACCTGAGCAAAGGGCAGACCGGGCTTTCGGTCGCCTTCGATCTGCCGACGCAGACCGGCTACGACAGCGATCATCCGCAAGCCAAGGGCGAAGTCGGCAAGGTCGGCGTGCCGATCTCACATCTCGGCGACATGCGCGCTTTGTTCGATTCGATTCCGCTCGACGCCATGAACACGTCGATGACGATCAATGCGACGGCGGCCTGGCTGCTCGCGCTCTACATCGCGGTCGCCGACGAGCAAGGCGTGCTGCGGGGCAAGCTGCAAGGCACGACGCAAAACGACATCATCAAGGAATATCTGTCGCGCGGCACTTACGTGTTTCCGCCGGCGCCGTCGATGCGGCTGATCAAGGACACGATCCTGTTCACGACGCGCGAAATGCCGAAATGGAATCCGATGAATGTCTGCTCCTATCATCTGCAGGAAGCAGGCGCGACGCCGCAGCAGGAACTCGCCTTCGCGCTGGCGACGGCGGTCGCGGTGCTCGACACCGTCAAGGCGGCCGGCGCGGTCGGCGATTTCGGCGAAGTGGTCGGGCGCATCTCGTTCTTCGTCAATGCGTCGACGCGCTTTGTCGCCGAAATGTGCAAGATGCGCGCGTTCGGCGAATTGTGGGACAAGATCACGCGCGAGCGCTACGGCGTGACCGATGCCAAACAGCGGCTGTTCCGCTATGGCGTGCAGGTCAATTCGCTCGGGCTGACCGAACAGCAGCCGGAAAACAACGTCTATCGCATCCTGCTCTCGATGCTGGCGGTGACGCTGTCGAAGAAAGCGCGCGCCCGCGCCGTGCAGCTGCCGGCCTGGAACGAAGCGCTCGGCCTGCCGCGCTCCTTCGACCAGCAATGGTCGCTGCGCATGCAGCAGATCCTGGCTTACGAAACCGACCTGCTCGACTACGGCGACATCTTCGACGGCTCGGCCGAGATCGAAAGCAAGGTCGAGGAGCTCAAGCGCGCGGCGCTCGAAGAGCTCGACCACATCGAGAAACTGGGCGGCGCCATCGCCGCGGTCGAGATGGGCTATATGAAAGGCCAGCTCGTCTCGAGCAACACCGAGCGGCTCGAAGCCATCGAACGCAACGAGCAGGTCGTCGTCGGCGTCAACCGCTACATCGAGACCGAACCTTCGCCGCTGACCACGGGCGAAAACACGATCATGACCGTGCCGCACGAGGTCGAGGCCGAACAGATCGCGCGGCTCAACGCCTGGCGCGCCGAGCGCGACGGCAAGGCAGTCGCAGCGGCGCTCGAGGATTTGCGCGCCGCCGCGCGCGACGGGCGCAATATCATGCCGCCATCGATCGTCTGCGCCAAAGCGGGCGTCACCACCGGCGAATGGGGCTTTGCGCTGCGCTCGGCGTTCGGCGAATACCGTGCGCCGACCGGCGTCGGCCGCGCCGCGCGAAACGACACGACCGGGCTCGACGACATCCGCGCCGAGGTCGATCGGGTGTCGAAGAAGCTCGGGCGCCGCCTGAAATTCCTGGTCGGCAAGCCCGGCCTCGACGGCCATTCCAATGGCGCCGAGCAGATCGCGGTGCGCGCGCGCGATGCCGGCATGGACGTCGTCTATGAGGGTATCCGCCTGACGCCCGAGGCGATCGTCGAAGCTGCGGCCAAAGGCAACGTGCATGTCGTCGGTCTGTCGATCCTGTCCGGCTCGCACATGCCGCTCGTCCACGACGTGGTCGCGCGCATGAAGGCCGCCGGCCTCGACGACGTGCCGGTCGTCGTCGGCGGCATCATCCCGCCGCAGGACGCAAGCGCCTTGAAGGATGCCGGCGTCGCCGAAGTCTACACGCCGAAGGACTTCGAATTGAACCGCATCATGAGCGATCTGGTGCGGATCGTCGAACATTCCGCCGAGGCCAAAGAGCCGGCGGACGCCGCGGAGTAAGTTCCGTCACCCTGAGGTGCTCGGCGCACAGCGCCGAGCCTCGAAGGGCGACGGCCCCAACGCCTCAGCTGCTCACCATTCGAGGCTCGCTGCGCTCGCACCTCAGGATGACGGCTTACGGTCGCTCACTTCGCGACCACCGCCGCAAGCGCTTTGCTCAGCGCGCTCGGGCTCAACGGCTTGCGCAGATAAAAATTCATGCCGGCGCCACGCGCTGAGGCTTCGTCGCCGGATTCGCTGCGGCCGGAGATGCCGATGATCGGCGTGCGCGCGGCGGCGCCGGACAGCGCCCTGATGCGCCGCGTCGTCTCAAGGCCGTCGATGCCCGGCAGCGTGACGTCCATCAGCACCACATCATAGCCGCGCGCCGCGGCACCGACCGCTTCCTCGCCGGAGGCGGCAAAGTCGGCGTGATGGCCGAGTTCGGTGAGGATGGTGTTGAGGATGACGCGGCCGTAAGGATTGTCCTCCGCGCAGAGAATTTTCAGGCCCCGTACCGGCGCCGTGCCTTCGCTCGCGGGTGCCGTTTCCGCCGCCGCGCGCGCGATCGGCAGCAAGGCCGAGAAGGAAAAGCGCGAGCCGCGGCCCGGCGTTGAGGTCACCGTCAGATCGCCGCCCATCAACTTGGCGATAAGTTTGACGACGGAGAGGCCGAGGCCGGCGCCGCCATAGCGGCGCGCGATCTCGGCGCTGGCTTGCGAGAACGGCCGGAACAGCCGCTTGATCTCATCGGGCTTGAGCCCGATGCCGCTATCGGTGACGGAGAATATCAGTTCGGCGCGGCCGTGCGCGGCGCGCTTTGCTTGCACATCGAGCCGCACGCGGCCCTTGTCGGTGAACTTCACCGCATTGTCGATGAGATTTTCCAGCGCCGCGCGCAGCCGCACCGGATCGCCGATCAGCGTCTCGGGCAAGTCCTCGGCGACCGACGTCTCCACCTGCAAGCCTTTGGATTGCGCGCGCGCCGCAAGCGATTCGACGAGTGCCTGGACGACGCGGCGGGGGCGAAAACTGTCCTGCTGCAAGGTCAGCGATCCGGCGCCGGCCTTGGCTGCGTCGATGACGAGCGTGGTCAGCGACGCGAGATGCTCGGCTGAAGCTTTGATGCCGATGGCCCAGCGCCGCTCGCGCTCCTCGAGATTGGAGCTCGACAGCAATTCGCCGAGCGCGAGGATGCCGGTCAGCGTGGTGCGGATGTCATGGGCGAAGACCGCAAGCGCCGCTTCGTTTGCTCTGGCGGCTTTCGGCTGCTGCCGTGCGCTTGACCGCTTCTTTGCATGCGCTTTGGGCCGTTGCCGGCGCGCCGCAGATTTTGCAGACTTTTGCTTGATTTTCGATCGCGCCATGGTGGCCGCCCCCCGGCGCCCGACCCATGACACGGCAACCGACAGAACAAAACAAGCTCAATATACAGCCTTCAACACCCGAATTTCGCGGAAATTCCTGGCGATTCCCAGCGGCCGTGCTGGTTCATCACATATGAGACCGCCACCGAGCCAGATTTAGCGATTGATTGCTTGGCTACAGGCTGCGCGAGAGGAATTTGAACTCAAGGATGCGCAAAGCGCACCGCCTCTGGCGGCGGCCCTTCGGGCCGTCCTTGAGTGCAAATTCCTCTCGCGCAAAATGGTAGCCGAGCAATCAATGGGGACGTGGCGCTGGGCCAGCCCCGTTTCACATGTCCGAGCCGGATCAGCGGCCAAGCCCGACCATGCGCCTGATATCGCGCAGGCGTCGCGCCGCCCGCGCGCAATTCGCGCAGGCCCGTCGATTGCGTCGATTTCGCAAGTTTGCGGCCTTCCTCGTCGAGGATGAGCTTGTGGTGATGATAGACCGGTTCCGGTAGGCCGAGCAGCGCCTGCAGCAGACGATGAATGCTGGTCGACCAGAACAGGTCTTGCCCGCGCACCACGTCGGTCACGCCTTGGAGCGCGTCATCGAGCACGGCCGAGATGTGATAGCTCGTCGGCATGTCCTTGCGCGCCAGCACCACGTCGCCCCAGCGCTGCGGCGCGGCGGTGACGAGACCGGTCTGGCCATGGGGCCCGGAGCCGGTCTCGCTCCAGTTCAACACGCCGGCGCGCGCCACCGCGGCATCCATGGCAAGCCGCAGAGCGAACGGTTCGCCGGCGTCCCGGCGGCGTTTGCGCTCGGCGGCCGAGAGCTTGCGCGCGCGCCCCGGATAAATCGGCACGCCGTCCGGATCGCGCGGCCAGCCACCGTGGCGGTCGAGATCTTCGACCAAGGCCGCGATCTCGGCGCGGCTTTCGAAGCTCGGATAGATGCAGCCCCTGCCCTTCGAGCTTGTGCCACCGCAGCTTCGTAATCGGCAAAATGCTCGCTCTGCCGCCGCACCGGCTCCTGCCATGAAATGCCGAGCCAGCGCAGATCCTCGTAGATCGCTTCTTCGTAGTCCGGCCGGCAACGCGCGGTGTCGATGTCCTCGATGCGCAGCAGGAACCGCCCGCCGTGTTCGCGCGCCATGTCGTGATTGAGCAATGCAGAATAGGCATGGCCCAGATGGAGGTGGCCGTTCGGGGTCGGTGCAAAACGAAAAATGCGGCTGTACATCGACGCGACGCTTCTCGACACCGGCACGCTTCACAGAGCAATTATATGTGCAAATTATATGCGAATGTGTCGCCCGCTTCGGGAACTTCAAATCCCACTTCAAGTCTCATGCATTCAAACCCGATGCTTTCAAACCTCATGCCTCGAGTCAGCATTGATATGACAAGGATCACCACATCCGCACCGAAGCCGATCTCGACGCGGCTTTGGCGGCGCTGACGGAAGCCGATCCGCGCTTTGCCCCGGTCATCGCCAAAGCGGGACGGCCGCCGCTGCGGCGCCGGGCCGACGGCTATGCCGGACTGGCGGCAACGGTTGTGTCGCAGCAGCTTTCCACCGCAAGCGCCGGCGCGATCTGGGCGCGGCTCGCCGCGGCTTTCGACCCGTTCGAGCCGGGCGCCATCATCAAGGCGCGCCCGGAAAAACTGGCGCGGCTCGGCCTGTCGAAACCGAAGATCAGGGCGCTCAAGGAAATCGCGCGCGCCGTCATGCGCGGCGAGCCCGACCTGACGACGCTCGCCGACCTCGCCGCCGAAGACGCGCATGCGGCGCTGACCGCGGTCCACGGCATCGGCCCGTGGACCGCGGACATTTATCTCTTGTCCTGTCTCGGCCATGCCGACGCCTGGCCGGCCGGCGATCTCGCTTTGCAGGAGGCGGCGCGGCTTGCCTTCGGACTTGCAGGCGCGGCCCACGACCAAGGACATGCTGCCGCTCGCCGAAGCCTGGCGGCCGCATCGCGCCGTGGCGGCGCGCGTGCTATGGACCTATTATCGCGCCGTCAAAGGCCGCGACGGCGCGCCGAACGTGCCGAAAGCTGCGGTGGCGCCGAAGAAATCCGCGGCATCAAAAAAGCCCGCCGCCGCCAAATCACTGAAAACGAAATCATCGAACACGAAAATCGCCAACAAACATCGCGAGAAAAAACATGCCCGCTGAACTCGACGGTCCGCGGCTTGCGCCGCGCTCCGGCCCCGCCCAACAGCTCGTGGTGTTCCTGCACGGCTATGGCGCCGACGGCAACGACCTGATCGATATCGGCCGCGCCTGGCAGCAATTCTTGCCGCAAGCCGCTTTCGTCTCGCCGCACGCGCCGGAGCCGTGCGGGCAAGCGCCGGTCGGCCGGCAATGGTTTGCGCTGACCTTTCGCGATCCGAACGAACGCTGGACCGGCGTCAACCAGGCGGCGCCGCTGCTCAATGCGTTCCTCGATGCCGAGCTTTCGCCGCCACAAGCTGCCGCCCGCGGCGCTGGCGCTGGTCGGCTTCAGCCAGGGCACGATGATGGCGCTGCATGTCGGGCTGCGCCGCGCCACGGCGCCGGCGGCGATCGTCGGCTATTCCGGCCTTCTGGTGGAGCCGCCGGACGGCAACCTCGAAGCCTTCGCGGCCGAGATCAAGGCGCGGCCGCCGGTCCTTCTGGTCCACGGCGACCGCGACGATCTGATCCCGGTCCAGGCCCTGTTCCAGGCCACCCAGACGCTCGCCGCCCTCGAAGTTCCGGTCGAATGGCACGTCTCCCCCGGCATCGGCCACGGCATCGACGCCGAAGGGTTGCGCCATGGCGGCGAGTTCCTGGCGCGGCGATTTAGAGCATGATCCCGAAAAGCATGCCCCGGATACGCTCCGGGGTGGATACAGGTTTTCCGAATAGATCATGCTCAAGCCAAAGATCCAGACCAAATTAGGATAGGGCGAATTAACTCTAAGCCTTTGTATCCTGTAACCATTTCCTAGCAAATTCAGCCTAGAAGCGCAGTGCTGGAGCACGCGCCATGTTTGCTGCAATTTTGAACAAATTCGTCCGGACTGCCACGAGTTTCCGCTGCAACACGCGCGGGAATGTCGCGGTCATCACCGCGCTGGCAACTTTGCCGCTGGTGGCCGCCGTCGGCTGCGTCGTCGACTATACGACGGCGTCGATGATCAAGACCAAGCTGCAGGCGGCCGCGGATGCTGCAAGCCTCGCCACTGTCTCAATCAGCTCTTCCGTCATCACCACAGCCAAGAACATGACTGGCAACGGCGCCGTTTCCGGAGGTTCGACCTATGCAACGAATTTCTTCAACTCAAATCTCAGCACATCTCCTGAGAATACCGGCTATTCGAGCGTGACGCCGACGGCGACCGTCACCAAGAACGGGATGATCCTGACCGCGACCGTGTC
Source organism: uncultured Alphaproteobacteria bacterium (assembly GCA_963761185.1). Classification (GTDB taxonomy): domain Bacteria; phylum Pseudomonadota; class Alphaproteobacteria; order Rhizobiales; family Xanthobacteraceae; genus BOG-931. The sequence goes on along the minus strand of CAVXFY010000002.1, from coordinate 167,173 downwards.
CTTCACCGCGCAAGTGCCGACGACGTTCATGGGCATCGCGGGCTACAAAAACGTCACCGTGTCCGGCACTTCCACGGCGAGTTATACGCTGTCGACCTATATCGATTTCTACATGGCGCTCGACGTTTCCGGCTCGATGGGCATGCCGTCGACGTCATCCGAGCAATCAAGGCTGATGGCAGTCAATCCGGATAATTTCGGTAATTATCCGAGCGGCTGCACCTTTGCCTGTCACTTTGGGGCGCAGGGTGCCTGCGGCCAGTCGAATCAAGGCCAAACCTCCCCGGCCAACACGGTCAACAATCCGCCGCCGGGCCAGAAGATGTCCGGTTCGTATATTCCAAACCCAAATCCCGGCGGTTATTGCCAAGGCTACACCATTTCGCGTCTGGGCACGACGACGAAGACGATCAGCGGCAAGTCGTACACAGTGGTCAATTGGGGCGCCAATCCGGGGGTGAGCGCCTGCTCGACAGCCGGCACCAGCTCGTGCATCCAATTACGGCTCGATGCGGTCGGTTATGCCGTGAGCCAATTGCTGACGACGGCCGCCAATACGGAGGCGGCGACGGGAATCAGCAACCAGTACCGCGTCGGGCTCTATCCTTTCATCGAGGATTTGTACGCGTATTTCCCGCTGACCACGAACCTCACCTCGACCGGCTCAGGCTCGCTCAGCGCAGCCGCCTCGCAGCTTGCGACGCTGTTGGATACCGGCAAAAACTCCTCGCTCGGATCAGGCGGCACCCATATCGACACCTCGTTAGGCGACATCAATGCCCTCATTACGTCGGTCGGCACCGGCAGCAGCTCGACCAATACACTGCCCTACGTGTTTATTGTCACCGACGGTTCGGAGGACCCTCAGAGTTATTGGAACGGCAATTGGTCGGGCAGCAATCACGCGACCACCCTCAACACCTCGATCTGCACGACGATGAAGAATCGCGGTATAACCGTCGCGGTGCTCTACATTCCCTATGTGGCGGTCAGCCCAGTCAATTCGAGCTTTGCCAACGACGAAGACGATTACGCTAACTGGAACATTCCGAATATTCCCGCCTCGCTGCAGTCCTGTGCCTCGCCGAATTTCTACTATACGGCAAGCACGCCGGCGGACATCAATAACGCGCTCAACGAGATGTTTGAGCAGGCGATCAGCACCGCGCATATTACGAACTAAGTGTTCGGTCCCTGACCTGGCTCAGACACATTGTGAGCCAGCGCTGACCGCAGAGCTAGGTCTCCATTGATTGCACGCCCGCTATTTTGCCGGCGAGGAATTCGGACTTAAGGGACGACCCCACAGCGGTCGCCGCCATCAGCGCGTCCGCGTGTGCTAATTCACCACATATGAGACTGCCACCGAGGCAGATTTATCCCATTGATGGCTTGGCTACAGGCTGCGTGAGAGGAATTAATGGAGGCGTGCCGCTGGGCCAGCGCCGTCTCACATGTGTCTGAGCCAGGTCAGTGGGTAAGGGAGCATCAGCGCAGCCATAGTTCCGATGGAAGCGAGTTCGAAGACGGAGGTAATCGGCTGCGAGCTTCGCCGCGCGGCTTGTCCCGCACGAACCGGCATGTGCCTCGGCTCATAAGCTTTGGCTCATGTGCTTTGGCTCATGCCTTCCATCGCTTCGGTTTTTGCAGGTGGCCTATAAATTGTCGGCGCGGCGTCAACAGATCTTCAGGGCGATATCCGGGTGATCGAAGCGACGCTTCGCGGCATCACGTACAGATTGTCCGACAGATTGACCGCGCTGCCATTGCCGAAATAGCCGAACATCGGCGTGTATTTGTAGCTTACTTCGCCGAAGATCAGATAAGAGCTCTTGACTATAAGGGTCGACGGCACGGATATCGGCGCCCCCTTGGTGTGGGCTGTGCCGCCTTGCGTGTCGCTCCAACTCACAGTGGCGTTGCCGCTGGCATCGATGGCGATCTGGGTGACCGTGACGGCGGTCGTCCCGCTTGGATATGGAGCGAGCACCGCGGCTGTCGCCCCGAGAATCGCCTGCATGTCGGTATCGTGGATCGTTTGATATTGATTGGTGATCGCGTCCACCGTGTAAGTCGCGGCGCGCACCTTCATATAGACTGCGATCGCCCTGTCCGCCGTCGAACGAGGCAAGGAACATGACGGCAAGAACCGGCAGGACCATGGCGAATTGATCGCCGCGACCCCGCGGGTCGATTCGGCAAACCGGCGTCCAAGGTTTCCCGTTGCGGACATGATCAATAAGGCTCCACCCGAAACGCGGTAACACCCATCATCTCGGCGGCATTATTCGGCAGATTGGCTAGCGTAAAGCCCAAGGGACCGCCGACGACCGGCCAGGGATAGACCAGTTGCACGATCATGACGTCGCCCGGATTGCCGGGGCTAAAGGCAAAGCTGGATTGGGAATTGGCCTGCCCTTGGGCGTTGTACAATTGCGGCGCCGATGTGTTGGCGGCGGCGAACGATGAGTAGTTTTGCGCGACCACGATCAGATTATTGCAGTTGAACATCGGCCCAAGCATCGGGCAGACGGCGCTGATGAACTGGCTCTGGGTCATGCTGCTGTTCTGAGCCTGCCCGGTCATGAACAGCCGGCCCGCCTCCATGGACGCGGATTGCAAATTCGCCTGCGCAAACAGAAACAGCGTGGTTTCGAAAATGGCGATGAGCAGCCCGATGAAGGCCGGCGCGATCAAGGCGAATTCCACAACCGTCGCGCCCTGTCGGGCGTCACGGAAACGGCCGGCATTGCGCCGGAGAAGTCTCCCGAGCTTTCGCAACATGCGCTTTCGAAACATATTTGGCGTGCCCAATCGACAGTCGGTCTGTGCGCAGCAAAGTCAGAACGCGCAACATCCGCTGATAGTTGAAACACATTGATTATTGGTTGCGTGAAAAGAATAAATCAGGCGCTGTCCACGCGCCGCAACGCTTCCTTAACGTTACCGCGTGCCGTCGAGCGACGTAGCGGCGGAAACATCCGCCGTCACAACGCGGCGAAATCGATCGGCTTATGGCGATCGAGCGTGCGGTGAATCGGCGGCAGCGGATATTTCAGACCCGGTCGCGCAATTGAACAGCACCGCCTGCTCGCTCTTTCTGACGCGCCCGTCGGCGAGGCTCTGCTTATAGGCGGCGTAGGTCGCCGCGCCTTCCGGGCACATCAGGAAGCCCTCCTCGCGCGCCACTTCGTCGAGCGCCGCCGTAATCGCGTCGTCCGGACACCGCGATGGCAAAGCCGTTGCTTTCGCGCACCGCGCGCAGGATCAGAAAATCGCCGATCGCCTGCGGCACGCGAATGCCCGACGCGATGGTGTGCGCGTTCTCCCAGCGCGGCGCGTGCTCGACGCCGGCCTCGTAGGCGCGCACCATCGGCGCGCAGCCGGCTGCCTGCACCGCGACCATGCGCGGGCGCTTGCTGCCGATGAAGCCGATGGCCTCGAGCTCGGCGAACGCCTTCCACATGCCGATCAGGCCGGTGCCGCCGCCGGTCGGATAGAAGATGACGTCCGGCACCTGCCAGCCGAGCTGTTCGGCAAGCTCGAGCCCCATCGTCTTCTTGCCTTCGATCCGATAGGGCTCCTTGAGCGTCGAGGCATCGAACCAGCCGACTTTGGCCTTGCCCTCGCCGACGATCTTGCCGCAATCGTCGATCAGGCCGTTGACGCGATAGACGGCGGCGCCTTGCAGGCCGATCTCGCTGACATTCACTTCCGGCGTATCCTCCGGACAGAAGATCGTGGTCTTGATGCCGGCATGGCTGGCATAGGCCGCCAGCGCCGCGCCGGCATTGCCGTTGGTCGGCATCGCCATGTGCTTGATGCCGAGCGCCTTGGCCATCGACACCGCCATGACGAGGCCGCGCGCCTTGAACGAGCCGGTCGGCAGCCGGCCTTCGTCCTTCACCAGAATCTCGCCGCCGCCGAGTTTCGCGCCAAGCTTCGGCAGCGGCAACAAGCGGCGTCATCGCTTCGCCGAGGCTGACGATGTCGTCCTTGCGCCGCACCGGCAGCAACTCGCGATAGCGCCACAGATCCGGCGGGCGCTGCGCCAGCGCATCCTTGCTCAGCGCCTGTTTCACGCCGTCGAGATCGTAACGGACCAAAAGCGGCTTGCCGGCGCGCGACAGATTGTGGATCTCGTCGGCGGCGTAGCGCTCGCCGGTCGCGGAACATTCGAGGTGGGTGACGAAAGTCTTTCGTTCGGTGGTCAGGTTGTCGTCGTAGCGCACATCCGGCTCCGGCTTTGGCGGGAACCGCAGCGTAAACGCCGCACCGCATCGGGTCCACCTCCCCGGCTGCATTGCATTTTTCGCGATGGACAGCGCCGCGTCGCACTGGCTAAGGTTTGCGCCCGCAGCCGCGACACGCCAAGCAAATGCCGAACAACCAGCCGAACAATCGCGCCTACGACATCATCATTATCGGAGCCGGTTCCGCCGGCTGCGCGCTGGCCGGACGCCTGTCCGAAGACAAAGGCCGCCACGTGCTGCTTCTGGAGGCCGGCGGCTGGGACGACGATCCCTGGATCAAGATTCCGCTTGGCTGGCCGCATATTCTGCTCAACCGCAAGCACGACTGGATGTATTTCGCCGAACCGGAAGCGACGACCGGCGGGCGCAGGCTCGAATGCGCGCGCGGCCGCATCATCGGCGGCTCATCCTCGATCAATGCCATGGCCTATGTGCGCGGGAACCAGGGCGACTACGAGCGCTGGGCGGCGGCCGGGCTGAAGAGCTGGTCTTATGCCCATGTGCTGCCCTATTTCCGCCGCCAGGAATCCTGGAAAGGCGGGCCGAGCTTCTATCGCGGCGGCGACGGACCGCTGACGACCCGGATGACCGCCTTCTCCGATCCGCTGGTCGATGCCTATGCCGCGTCCGGCCGCGCTGCGGGCTACAAAGCGACGCCGGATTACAATGGCGCGCAGCAGGAAGGTTTTGGCGTCTGGCAGATGACCTCGAAGCACGGCCGCCGCTGCAGCGCCGCCGACGCCTATCTGCGCCCGGCGCTCGAGCGCAAGAACCTCACCGTCGAGACCGGCGCGCTCACCACCAGGATCATTTTCGAGGGCCGCCGCGCGTCCGGCGTCGAATACATCAAGAACAACGAGACCATCACCGCGCAGGCCGCGCGCGAAGTCATTCTTTGCGGCGGCGTCATCAACTCGCCGCAGCTTCTGATGCTCTCGGGCATCGGCGATCCCGACGAACTTGCCGCGCACGACATCGCCGTGAAAGTGGCGCTGCCCGGCGTCGGCAAGAATTTGCAGGATCACATCTCGGCGAGCATCGCTTATGCGCGCAAGACGCCGGGGCCGTTCCACCGCGCCATGCGGTTCGATCGCATCGTGCCGGCTTTGGCGCGCGCCTATTACCGCGGCGAAGGCATCGCCAGCGACCTGCCCGGCGGCATCATGGCGTTTCTCAAGAGTCGTCAGGATTCGCTCCTGCCCGATGTGCAGTTGATCTTCAATGCCGCGCCGATGACGGCGCATCCTTATTTCTGGCCGTTCCGCAGGGCCTATGCCGACGGTTATTCGTGCCGCGCCGTGGTGCTGCGGCCGGAAAGCCGCGGCAAAGTCGAGCTTGCCTCGGCCGATCCGAAACAGCCGGTCCGCATCCGGCAGAATTTTCTCGCAACCGACAACGACTGGAAGACGCTGCGCTCAGGCCTTCGCATCGCCCGCGACGTCTGCCGGCAGGCGCCGCTGCAACCCTTCATGGATCGCGAAATCGCGCCGGGCGACAGCGCAACCGACGACGTCGGTCTCGACGCCCATATCCGCGCCAATTCGATTACCGTTCACCACCCGCTCGGCACCTGCAAAATGGGCCTGCCGTCCGATCCGTTCGCGGTGGTCGATCCCGAGCTGAAAGTGCTTGGCGTCGACGGCCTTCGCGTCGTCGACGGTTCGGTGATGCCGGATCTGGTCGGCGCCAATATCAACGCCCCGATCATCATGATCGCGGAAAAGGCCGCCGATCTGATCCGGGGCCGCCAGCCGCTGGAAGCTGTGCGAATTGCCGGCGCCACGGAATTGTCGCGGCAGTGACCGGCCGTCTCTCCCGCCGCGGCGCTGTCGCGCCGCAAAGTCCGCCAACAAAAGCCCGATAAAACCGCGTGTCGCATAACCCCTGGAACAGGCTTCACAATCCTGTCACGCCCCCCTATAAACTACCGGCCATCGCCGCACTGCGGTATTGAGTTCGAGGTGGGAGCGGTCGTCTTGAACGCTCATGTTTCGCCATCGGGTTGGCCCGCGCTGGTTCTCAACGCGGACTTTCGGCCCCTGAGCTATTACCCACTGTCGCTGTGGTCATGGCAGGACGCCATCAAGGCCGTCTTTCTCGAACGCGTAAATATCGTCGCCAATTACGACCGCGCCGTGCACTCGCCGAGCTTCGAGATGAAGCTGCCGAGCGTGGTGTCGCTGAAGACTTATGTAAAACCCTCGACGCATCCGGCCTTCACGCGGTTCAACGTCTTCCTGCGCGACCGCTTCGTCTGCCAATATTGCGGCGCCCGCGACGACCTGACCTTCGATCACTTGCTGCCGCGCTCGCGCGGCGGGCACACGACCTGGGGCAACGTGGTCGCCGCCTGCTCGCCGTGCAATCTGCGCAAGGGCAATCTGACGCCGGAAGAGTGCAAGATGTGGCCCTCGCAGCGGCCGTTCCAGCCGACGGTGCAGCATCTGCACCGCAACGGCCGGCTGTTCCCGCCGAACTATCTGCACGACAGCTGGCTCGATTATCTCTACTGGGACACCGAGCTCGATCCGTAAGCGCGCGGTCGGACACCTCGCCAACAATACGCACGAGAAAAGCCGCCTGTGGTGTTGCCACAGGCGGCTTCAGTTTGTTTGCTTGATTATTCGCGAGCTTGTTCAGTTTTTCTGCGGGGCCGCGGCCTGCGGAGCCGAAGCCTGCGGCTGCGCGAGCTGCCGATTGGCCGCGAGATAGTCCTCGTAAGTGCGGCCGGCGTAATCGGGAGTTGTCGGCACCACCGACATCGGCACGGCAGTGGCCGCGACCGGCGTCGTCGGGACCTGCGTCGCCTCGGCACTGTAGGAAGCGTCGACCGAAGCGCTGGCGGATTCCTTGGTGCAGACATCGGCGAACACCACGAGGCCGGACGGCGTATAGGTCTTGGTCAGGCAGGTGCACGGGCCGGGCGCGGGGCCGTCGTCGACATCGGCGGGCACCACTTCTTCGGTCACGTCGTCGATCACGACCCAGACGCCGCCGCGGAACACCCAGTGATGATGATGGTGGTGGTCGGGCGGGAAGATCGGATGCGGTCCCGGAAACGGTCCCGGGCCTGGTCCCGGACCTGGATCGGGAAGGTGAATTGGAATGATCGGGACGAAGGGGGGACGATGGCCGGGGGGCGGGCCCGGGAGGATCGGGACGATGCGGCCGCCGTGGCCGGTGAAGCTGGCGAACCGGCCGCCGCCGAAGCCGCCGCCGCCAATGCGGCTGATGCCGCCGCCGCCAAAGCCGCCGACGCGGCCCATACCGCCGCCACCGAAGCCGCCGAAACCGCGCGCGTCGGCCGATTGAGAAGCAAAGGATGCCACGGCAATCGCCGCAGCAGCGAGACTGATGAGCATTTTCCGTGACATGGTCGTTCTCCGTGTTGGGGTTCCACGCGTAGTGGGTTTTGGGTTCCACTAAACAGTGGGACAGCCACGCCGGAGAAAGGTTCGAACAGAATTTTGGGCCGCGAAATCAGTGCGATTTCGACCGTTAATAAGGACCCGACGAAATCCAGCCAAAGCGCCCCAAATTAAGCCCCGCGGAACCAGGCTTGACGGGATGACGCTTTGCGGAACCACGTTTCGGAACTTGGCAAACGGACCGCGCCTTGCCCAAACACGCCCAAAAGCAGACACTTACGGCAAGCCGCCTGTTCCCGGATCGCCCGCGCAAATCTTTTTCGGTTTCTTTTGAACCTGCGCCCAGGCCGGCTGCCTAACCTGATGAGGCCGATCATCCGGCGATGCAGACGATTGCGGACGAGATTCTGATCGCAAAGATCGCCAAGGGCGATCGGCCCGCCATGGAGGCTTTGTTCGCGCGCTATCGCATCCGGGTCTTCAAATTTGTGCTGCGCATGGTGCGTAACGAGGCGATCGCGGAGGAGCTGAACAGCGATGTATTCCTCGATGTCTGGCGGCAAGCCGGAACTTTCGAGGGCCGTTCGGCGGTCTCCACGTGGATTTTCAGTATCGCGCGTTTCAAGACGCTGAACGCCCTGCAGCGCCGGTCGGAAGAGGAACTCGATGACGAACGCGCGGACGCAATTGAGGATGACGCCGATGACCCTGAAACAGCGCTCGCCAAGAAGGACAAAGCCGCCGTGCTGCGGCAATGCCTTGATGAACTCTCGGCGGAGCATCGGGAGATCGTCAACCTGGTCTATTATCAGCATAAATCGGTGGAGGAAGTTTCTGCAATCGTCGGCATCCCGGAGGCGACCGTGAAGACGCGGATGTTCTACGCGCGCAAGAAATTATCCGAGCTGCTTGCCGAGCGCGGCATCGAGCGAGGTTGGCCATGAATCCGGTAAACAACAATGCGGCGAACAAAGAACCGAGCGAGATCGAGCTCCTCTTGCCGTGGTATGCCGCGGGCACGCTGAACCGCCGCGAGGCGGCGGAAGTGGAAGCGGCGCTCGCCAACGATCCCGAGCTCGCCCGCCGCCTCGAATGGGTGCGCGCGGAATTCGCACAAGAGATCTATATCAATGAAGAAGCGGCCTCGCCGCCGGAGAACGACGTCAAGGCGCTGTTCGCCAAGATCGACGCTCTGCCGGCGCGGCGCACAGCGGCCGCAGCAGCAACGACCGGTTTCGCCGATCGCATCGCCGAGTTCTTTGCCGCGCTGTCGCCGCGCACGCTCGCCTGGTCCGCCGCCGCCGCGGCACTCGCCATCGTACTGCAGGCGGGCGTGATCGGAGGCATCATGTTCAAGGCAAAGTCGCCGGGCGGCTATGAAACGGCCTCGGCGCCGACCACGACGCCGAACGACGGCGCCTATGTGCTGATCCGCTTCCAGCCGCAGGCGAGTGCCGCCGATATCGCGAGCTTCCTTGCGGCGAACAGGCTGAGCATTGTCGAAGGACCGACCGGCGGTGAGCTTTACCGGGTGCGCGTCGCTCCGACAAAGCTCGCCAAGCCGGAACTCATCGACATCGTCAAAAAGCTGCAGGACGACAAGGTCATCGGCTTCATCGCCATGACTGAACCATGACCGACTAATCAACGAATTGATCGGCGGACTGATCACAAATCGGGAGCCTGCTATGCGAATCAACTCGAAGAGCGCGCGGCCGGTTCTGATGTTCTTGCTGTGCGGCTTGCTGGTGGCGGCCACTTGCATCGGCGGATCGGGTTCGGCGGCCGCGTTCGGTTTCGGTCGCGCGGCCGGCTTCGCCAGACCGATGGGGCCACCAGTGTTGCGGCTGCCGCCGCCACGTCTCGGCGGCGGCTATCCGGGCCGGCCTCCCGGCTGGGGCGGCCCGCCGCTGCGGCACGTGCCACCGATCGTTGGCGGGGGCGGCGGCGCGGTTGGCGGCGGCACGATCGGCGGCGGCAATGTCGGCAGCGGTGCCAGCGGCGGCGGCAACCACAACGCCAATAGCCGCGGCAACAACAATAACAATAGCGGCGGCGCGACGCCGGTCGCGCAAAGCGATCAGCCGTTCGTTGCCGACGAAATCATCACTGCGCTGACGCCGGATGCAACGCCGCAAGCCATCGATCAGATGGCGCGCCGGAACGGTTTGACGCAAATCGAGACGCAAGGCTTTCCCTTGATCGGCACCAGCCTTTATCGCTGGCGGATCGGCGGCGGCCGCTCGGTCGGAAGCGTGATCGATGCGCTCGGTTCAGAAAATATCGTCTCGAGCGTGCAGCCGAACTACATTTTCACGCTGCAACAGGCGGCAACGGCCCCTGCCGGCGCGCAGGGCGATCCGGCGCAATATGTCCTCGCCGAACTGCAAATCGAGCAGGCGCATCGGATCGCGATCGGCAGAAACGTTCTGGTTGCCGTGATCGATTCGGAAATCGACGCCAAGCATCCCGATCTCGACGGCGCGATCGCAAAAAGCTTCGACGCGCTCGGCGGCGACGCGGCGCCGCACCTGCACGGCACCGAAATCGCCGGCGCCATCGCCGCGCACGGGAAACTCATCGGTATCGCCTCGGGCGCGCAAGTGCTGGCGGCGCATGCCTTCGACGACACTCCCGGCATCGCCAAGGGCAACTCGTTCGCCATCTATAAGGGCCTGCAATGGGCCGCGGACAATGGGGCGCGCATCATCAATATGAGCTTCGCCGGCCCGGCGGATCCGACGCTGCGGCGGCTCATGGCCGCGGCCTACGACAAAGGCATCGTGCTGATCGCGGCCGCCGGCAATGGCGGACCGCAATCGGAGCCGCTCTACCCGGCCGCCGATCCCAATGTCATCGCCGTGACCGCGACCGACAGCGACGATCACATCTTCAAGATGGCCAATCGCGGCCGCTATATCGCGGTCGCGGCGCCCGGCGTCGATATCCTGGCGCTGGCGCCGGGCGGCGCCTATCAGCTCACCACGGGCACCTCGATCGCCGCCGCCCATGTCAGCGGCATCGCGGCGCTCCTGCTCGAGCGCAAGCCGTCGCTGACGCCCGCCGATATTCGCGCGGTGCTGATCGCGACAGCCAAGCCGCCCGGGCCGCCGATGCCGGATTCGGATTTCGGCGCCGGCCTGGTGAATGCCTATCGCGCCGTCACCTGGCTCGACCGCAATGCGCCGGGCGCCAAGGACGTCAGCGAACAAGCGAAACAGTGACGATCGCGAGCGAGTGAGACGGCGCCGAGATCGGGATTGCCGTTCGGCACATTTGAACCTTTCGACCGGTCCGCGATCTAACCCGATGCAGGTTCAAAGCTGCCATCCCTCGCGACACAATGGAGGCGAGCATGTCGATCCATTACGAACACACGCAACGCGGCACGCTGATGATCGTGACGCTGCTGATCAGCGCGCTGGCCATCGCGGCCATAGCCTATGCAAATACCGGCTCCACCCGCTGGATCAGTTCTGCAGCGGCGCTCGGCATGGCGATCCTGGCATGGCTGTTCTCGTCGCTGACCGTGCGCGTCGACGACAGCGAAGTGCACTGGTATTTCGGACCAGGCGCCTGGACCTACCGGATGCCGCTTGCCGATATCGCGGCCGCACGCGCCGTGCGCAACAGCTGGGTCAACGGCTTCGGCATCCGCATGGGGCCCGGCTTCCGGCTCTACAATGTGTCCGGTTTGGACGCCGTCGAGCTGCAGCTCAAGAACGGCGAGGTCCGCCGTATCGGCACCGACGACGCACCGGGACTTGCCGCCGCGCTAAAGCATCAGTGAAAACGAAGCTGCCGTAACGCTTACGCCGCGGCGACCTTGTGCACGCCGGAGAAGTTCGGAGCGACCTCCGACATGAAGCGCGCCATCTCGTCCTTGACCTGCTCGTGCGGCTTCATGCCGACATTGAAATAAAGGATCACTTCGTCGTAGCCGGCGGCCTCGACCTTTTTCAGGATGTCGGTGATGCGCTCCTGCGAGCCGAGCAGCACCGAATTCTCGGTAAGATCTTCCGGCTTCACCTTGTGCAGGCGCTCCACCATGTCGATGAAATAGCGGTAGCTCGGCGGCGCGGTTTTCGGATCGCTCGGGAAGGCCGGGATCACGCATTCCTTGTAATAGCGGATCTGGCGGGCGCGCTGCGCGTCTTCCTGCGCCTTGCTGTCGGCGAAATGGGTGAAGTAGCTGCACATCATGCGGCCGGGCTTGGTGCCGTATTTGGCGCAGGTCTCGCGATAGAGATCGGCGACCTGCTTCAAGCCGCCATAGCTCATGGCGGCCGCGAACGGCGCCACGATCAGCCCGCAGCCGAGCCGCGCGGCGAGCTCGATCGAGGGCTTCGAGAACGACCCGACATAGGTCGGCAGCGGGCGCTGCACCGGTTTCGGCGTGATGCGCACGTCGTCGAACGAATAATGCTTGCCGTGATGCGAGATGCGGCCGTCGGCGGCCCACAGCCGCCGCACCAGTTCGAGGCCTTCCTCGAAAATGCTCTGGTTGTCCTCGAACGAGACGTGGAACGGATCATATTCGCGCTTGTCGTAGCCGCGGCCGCAGGCGAAATCGACGCGGCCGTTGGAGAGAAGATCGAGCGTCGCCCATTGCTCGGCGACGCGGATCGGATGATGCAGCGGTAGCACCGTGACCGCGGGAGCGAGCCGGATGCGCGTGGTCTTGGCAGCGACATAAGTGAGCACCATGTCCGGGCAGGACAATACGCCGAGCGAATTGAAGTGATGCTCGCCGATCCAGGCCGAATGCATGCCGAGCTTGTCGGCCAAAAGCGCCTCGGCGGTGATATCGGCGACGAACTGGTTCGACGAACGCGAATTGTTCTCGTAGTGATTGTCGCTCAGCGTGAAATAGCCGAAGTCCATTGTTTCCTCCTTCGATGTCACCTGAGGCCTTTTGCGGCCATCTTAAGCCTGCGCGGTCTTGTTTTGGGCCGTGCTTGTCTGCATAATGATTGAAAATGCATCTGTTGTAAATGCATTAATTGGCGCCGCTGGATGGCCCGCGCAGCAACGCCGGCAAGCCTTTGACCGAAATCGGGGATTCAATTAGATGGACCCACTTGCCACAACCTCGATCCTTGGGATCACCCGTCACGTGAAGCGCCCCACCACGCTCGATCTCGGCGATTATCTGCCTTATCTCGTCAACCGCGTCGGCAGCATCATCGCCGATCAGTTCGGCGGCGAGGCTCTTAAGCCGCACGATCTTAGCATCGCGATGTGGCGTGTCATCGCGGCATTGGCGGCCGCCGGCAGTCTGCGGCAAATCGATCTGGCCGATCTGACCAGCATCGATTCCTCGACGCTGTCGCGGCTGGTGACGCGGCTCGTGCGCATGCGGCTGGTCACGCGCAGCCGCTCGGCGAAAAGCAACCGCGAGGTCGCGATCGAGCTCTCGGCGAAGGGACAGGCGCTGGTCGCCCAATTGATCCCGATCGCCCGCCAATACGAGGCTGCCGCCATCACCGGACTGTCGCGCGAAGAGCTGGACGTGCTCAAAAGCTGCCTGCGCCGGATCTACGGCAACATGAAGAGCCGGTCGACCCCGAACGGCGGCTAAAGGCCCGCCGATGCCGCGTTGAATGGGCATGTGCCCGCGCCGCCTGCGCCGCAATGCCACTTTCCTTTGGACAAGCGCTGACTTACGCTTTCGCCAGCAAAGGCGCCGGCAGTGCGCCATAGCGAAAGTCTCTGGGAGGGAACGATGGCGGCCACGACCGATGGCGAAGTTCAGGTTTCGCAATTTCTCGACGAGCACGGCGTCGGCGCGTTCCAGATCAAGCTGATCGCCTGGACGATCATCATTGCGATGATCGACGGCTACGATATCGGCGCCGTCGCCTTTGCCGCGCCGCGTCTGATCGCGGAATGGCACGTCGCGCCGAAAGAGCTCGGCCTGGTGCTGAGCGCCAGCAATATCGGCGTCTTGTTCGGCTCGCAGATTTTCGGCTGGGTCGGCGACCGCTACGGCCGCAAGACAGCCCTCATCTTGTGCAACGTCCTGTTTGGCGTGTTCACCTTCATCGCCGCCTATTCCACCAACCTGACCGAAATGACCTGGCTGCGCCTGATCGCGGGGCTCGGCATCGGGGGCGTCATCCCAAATATCGTCGCGATCAACGCCGAGTCGGCGCCGCGCAATATGCGCGCGACGCTCGCCATCATCGCCGCCGGCACGGTTCCCATCGGCGGCGCGGTGGCGGGCTTTGTCAGCGCCGCTTTGGTGCCGGCCCACGGCTGGCAGATTTTGTTCTATATCGGCGGCATCATACCGATCGTCGCTGCGCTGGCCGCGATCTTGGGCCTGCCGGAATCGATCAAATATATGGCGCTGCACGAGAACCAGCGCGGCAAAATGGAAGCGCTGATCAAGGCGATCCGCCCCGGCTACACCGTGCCGCCCAACGCGCGCTTCGTCATTGAGGACGAGCAGCAATCGCCGAGTTCCAATCCGATCCATCTGTTCGGCAACGGGCTCGCGCTGATCACGCCGCTGACCTGGCTGATGTTCGCGCTCAATCTGATGGGCTATTTCTTCCTCATCAGCTGGACGCCGACGCTGATGACGGCCGCGCACGCGACGCCGCAGGTCGCGGCTTTATCGGGAGCAGCCCTTCAAGTCGGCGGCACCGTCGGCGCGCTGGTTCTGTGCTGGTGGCTGCAGCGGCACCGCTTCCTTGCCATCGCGATATTGTTCTTGATCGCCGTGCCAATCGTGGCCTCGATCGGCTATGCGGGCCTCACTTCGACCACGGCCTTGCTGACGGCGACATTCTTTGCCGGCGCGCTGGTGCTCGGCATCCAGTCCGGCATCAATGTCGTCGGTGCGCTGATCTATCCGACCTCGCTGCGTGCCAACGGCTCCGGCTGGCAGCTCGGCATCGGCCGCATCGGCGCGATCATCGGCCCATTCCTGGGGGCGCTGTTCGTCGGCCTACCCGTCGAGCAGCTTTATGCCTGGTCGTCGCTGCCGTTCGCCGCCGGCGCGGTGGTGACGTTCATCATCTATCTGCTCAACGCGGCGCGGGTGCGGGCGCGGCCGGAATTGGCCAAGGCGCAGTAGTTACGGGGCGCCGCTCTGTTCTCCGTCATCCTGAGGTGCGAGCGAAGCGAGCCTCGAAGGATGCCGGCCGAAGCGCACGGGCTGTCGCCCTTCGAGGCTCGGCGCTATGCGCCGAGCACCTCAGGGTGACGAACATCAAAACGGCTCATAGCCCCTTAGCGCCGGAATCACCTTCTCGCCGAACAGCCGGATCGAGCGCAGCAGCGCCTCCTCCGGCAGATCGGCGAAATTGAACTCGCCCAGGAACACATTGAACAAGCCCGCTCCCGCCGCGGCGCGGATCTTCGCCGCGACGGTTTCCGGCGAGCCGATGAAGACGAGATCGTTCTTGTGGAGATAATCGGCATCGAACAGATGCTGCATGATTTCCGAGGCGCCGGGCTCGCCGCGGCCGATGAACATTTTGGCGTGCTCGCGGGCGCGTTCCTCGAAAGTCTCGCCGGGTTTGGGCGGCTGCAGGAAGCCTTCATAGGCGCGGCTTGCGCGAAACAGCGCGTTGGCGATCGCCTTCTCGTCGGTCTCGTCGACATAGACCACCGTGCAATAGGCGATGTTCGGCTTCTTCGCGTGGCCGGCCGCATTCCAGTCGCCGAGGAATTTTCGATAGCGCGGCGCCGCGTCGGCGCGCGGATAAACCAGAAAATAGCCGGGATTGATGCCGTTTAGCGCGCAAAATTCGAGCGTCTGCGGATCGCGGCTCATCATCCACAGCGGCGGATGCGGTCGCTGCAGCGGCTGAACCGAAATCAGCGCGTTATCGGTATGAAAATCGTGGCCGTGAAACGAGAACGGCTGCGTGTCGCCGAAAGCCGCGCGCAGATAATCGACGAATTCGAGCGTCGGCGATTTGCGCTGGCCGTAATCCAGACCGAAGGGGCGGAAATAATCCGGATTGATGCCGGGCACGAGCCCAAGCTCCATGCGGCCGCCGAGCATCTGATCGACCAGCGCGATCTCCTCGGCAAGCCGCAGCGGGTGATAGAGCGGCACGATATAGCCCATCGGCCCGATGCGAATGCGCTCGGTGCGCGCGCCGGCGCCCACCGCATAGAGGCTCGGCGACGACATCCAGCTTTCGTCGGGTCGGAAATGATGCTCGACGCAGAACGAATGATCGAAGCCGAGTTCGTCGCACAATTGCAATTCGCGCCAGAGCTGCTCATAGCGCTGATGCGGCGTCATTCCGGGCTTGGCCCAGATATGGGAGAAGTGGGCGAATTTCATGGTGCGAACTTCATGGGGAGGACATCATGGCGCGAATTTCATGGGATGAGCATTTCGCGAGCAGCCTTCGCCGCTTCATATTGGTTGCTTGGTTGGTTTGCTAGCCTGCCGGCGGCAGCTGCGAAGCAGTGAAGGCTGGTGCCCATCGAGGGGCAACCGCAATCTAACACATTCAAACGCTTATCGTGTCCCACACTTGCTCAACGCTCCATTGAATTCCAAAGTTTATTTTTTGCGTTGTCCCACCGTCTTGAGCGGCGATGTTGCACGGAGCCGGCACCGAGGGTCAAAAGTCTGCGGCGACCAACTCGTAATACCCCTTGCGGCCGCGGCCATATACCTTTGCGGCAATTGCATAAATCTTTTTGCGGTTCAAATCGAAAGTGCTGAGAAGTCCATCCTCGTCGAACCGCATCCCGGGAGCGATTCGCCTCAAGGCGTCTTCAGTCACGAAAAACGACGCCTCCATCGCGCTGTCGTGCCCCCAAAACCGGACACCGCATCGCGTTGCATCAAACGAGCGGCTTTGATTTGGAAAATTAAGCGCCATGCTTGAGTCCAAGTCTGCTTGAGTCCACGTCCGCTTGCATTAACCCGCTTGAGCCAAGTCTGTGCCGCCGAAAGTGGCACAGATTAACCGTGGCGCAACTCACATTAGCGTCTTGTAGCCTTTATTAGTCAGCGTCGGCTCGCCCGAGGCGGTGTCGGCGATGAGCCCGGCTGACTTTAATTCAGGAATGCCCTTCTTAACGGTCTTGGCGCTGCCAACTCTCATATTCAGCTGAATCAACGGAATACCAATGCCGGGCGACCGGTTGAATGATCTGATCTTTTCAAGAACTTCTTGAGCTTCCCAGCTGAGATCGCCCTTTTCGGTCATCCGCATACTCCCATGCTCTCGGCGCCTGGTGCAAAGCCACTCTTTTTATATAGGCATGGATCCGTATGTTCGCCATTTGATGCCAGGCTAGCCGATGAACGGTCGGGAGCGGGAAAATCCAGAGATCGGCGATATTATTCGAGCCGCTGTGATAGAAGGGAGCCGCAGGCGCGTAGACCGAGTGGTCGGCCGGACAAAGGCTTTACGAGGCAGAAATAGATGGCTGAGTTTAAGGATCTGAATTTCGTCGAACGGCGTAATGCGGCGGCGAACGCAAAAAAGGCAGCGCTGGAGAAGTTTCGCGCTGCCGCGGCCGATCCGGCCTTCGCCGAACGCCAGAAGGCGCGGACGGCGGGCGCGGCCGGTCGCGCCGAAGCCAAGAAGAGCCGTGAAAAGGCAAAGGCCGAGAGCAAAGCTCGCGATGCTGCCGTTGCGATGGAGGCCAAGCGCGAGGCCACCTTGCAGGCGGAACGCAGCTTGATCGAAAAGGCTAAACTTCAGCTGGCCTTGCAAGTTGAACAAAAGACGGCGAGGGACGCCCGCTATGCCGCGCGAAAATCCAGATCAAAAGGCGGTCGATAGCCGCGCGCCGGAATGCCCGCTTCGGGGCATCAGCTGCCAATACTAGGCGCGGCAGTTCATTGCCCAACTCGGACATCGGATCGTCACAGTGAGATGCGGCAACACGCTGGCTATGCGAAAATATAGCGCTCAGGGAGGCCGCCCATCGAAGCGGCCTCCGGCGTCGCTCAAGATCGCGATCTTACGATCCGCTGACAGCTAGCAGGTAACGCCCGCCGCGCAGCGCCGTGTCGCACGCCGATTGCGCCGATTGACTCCTGCGACACTCACCGCACTGCCCGGATGACCAACGCGCGCTTGTGCCTGGTCAACAGACAATACAATGCCTGATATTGCCGATCTTTCGACCGATACAGGCACTGCGCAAAGCACCGCACCGGCTGCGGCCGCTACGCAGATAAGGGCGACTTTCTTGTAGAATTTCGACATGATGTCCTCCCTTGATGCAAGGTTGTCTTGAAACATTGAACGCTATGATGGTCTCCTTCTCCTTGATGCAGATCAGTTCATCCAAAAGGGACCGGAACGATGGAATGTCTGCTTGAACCCAGCGCCGATCCAGAAGCACGTGCACTCACGCTTTTCCAGAACGTCATTTTCGTAGCAATTTTCGGAAATAGCCGATGAGCGGGCTCAGCGGCCGCATCGCTATGACATAGACAACGAGCGTGATCAGCAAAAGTTCCGCACGCGCTCGCGCGTCGTCGACAGGAGCGCGAGCGTATGTTTGGCGATCATGAGTTCCTCATCCGTGGGTACAACATGAAGCTGGACCTTGCTCGCCGGCCGGGAGATCAGCGGCCTGCTTGCAGCGTTGGCCTCGGCGTCAAGCGCTATTCCGAGCCAGCTGATTTTTTCTGCCACGCGTGCGCGGATCGTCGCCGAGTTCTCGCCGATCCCGGCTGTAAAGACGAACGCATCGAGTCCGCCAAGCGCCGCCGCCAACATTCCCGCATTCAAGCTTATCCTGTAGACGAAATAGTCGATAGCGAGGGCGGCACTGGGGGCGGCACTCGATTCGAGCTCTCTCATATCGTTACTGATGCCGGAAAGGCCTTTGAGCCCGCTCTCGCGATAGAGCAAATTCTGCACCGCGTCAGGCGTCATGCCCTTTTCAGCCAAGAGATAAAGCAACACGCCCGGATCGATTTGCCCCGGCCGCGTGCCCATCGGCAAGCCGTCGAGCGCGGTGAATCCCATGGTGCTCTCGATGCTCTTGCCGTCGGCCAGTGCACACATCGAGGCGCCGCTGCCAAGATGCGCTACGATCACGCGCCCCTTGGCGACACCGGGCGCGATTTCGCGCAGGCGCCCGGCAATAAACTCGTACGAGAGCCCGTGGAATCCATAGCGGCGGACTCCCTCGGCATAATAATGCTCTGGGATGGCGAAATGATCGGCAACGGCGCTGTGGGTGCGATGAAAGGCGGTGTCGAAGCACGCCACTTGAACCAGTTCCGGACGGCGCCCGAGCAGGAGCCTAATCGGCGCAAGATTGTTGGGCTGATGCAGCGGCGCCAGCGAATTATACTGCTCCAAACGTGACAATACCGATTGATCGACAACAACCGGCCGGTCGTAGTGCGGACCGCCGTGCACCACGCGATGGCCGACCGCGATCAAGTCGAAGGGCTGCGTTGCACGCAGCCATTCCGCCGCCGCTGCAATTGCCGCGGGGACATCGGCGATCTCGCCGGACTGGTAAGATTTGTCGATCAGGGGCGAACCGTCGCGGGCTTTTGCACGCAAGCGCGGCCGTGTCCCGATTCCGTCCACCTGACCTTTGAGGCGCCGCTGCGGGCCGCCAGACGTCGTGACTTCGAAAATTTCGAATTTGACGCTGGATGATCCGGCATTGACGACGAGGACGGTGTCCATGGCGATCAGGCCGCGACCAGGTTGGCGCTGGTCCGGCGTGCCGCGGCGTACAACACGGCCGCCGCACAGGACGCCATACGGCTGCGCACCGAGTCCGCACGCGACGTCAGCACGATCGGGACCCGGGCCCCGAGAACCAGGCCCGCGGAATCGGCCTTCGACAGGAAGATGAGATTCTTGGCGAGCATATTGCCGGCTTCGAGATCCGGCACGACAAGGATTTGGGCGCGGCCAGCGACCGGCGAATTGATCCCTTTGATTTTCGCCGCCTCCGCATCGACGGCGTTGTCGAATGCCAGAGGCCCGTCGAGGATGCCGCCGGTGATCTGGCCGCGGTCGGCCATTTTGCAGAGCGCCGCCGCGTCGATGGTCGAAGGAATCTTGGACGTGACCGTCTCGACAGCGGAGAGAATGGCGACCCGCGGCGTGCCCAGGCCGACCTGGGTGAACAGATCGATAGCGTTCTGAATGATGTCGTGCTTGGCGTCGAGATCGGGGAAAATGTTGATCGCGGCATCGGTGATGAACAACGTTTCAGCATGCGACGGCACATCCATGATGAAGATATGGCTGATGCGCCGCGCCGTGCGCAGGCCGGTGGCCGATGCGGTCACGGCCCGCATCAGCTCGTCGGTATGCAGGCTGCCTTTCATCAGCATTTCGCCCTTGCCCTCGCGCACCAGCTCGACGCCCCGTACGGCGGCGGCATCGCTGTGCGCCACATCGACAAGTTCGTATTTATCGATGGCGAGACAGTGCTCGCGGGCAACGTCTCTGATCTTGGCGAGCGGCCCGACCAGGATCGGATCGATGATGCCAAGCTCGGCTGCCTCTACGGCGCCGCGCAGCGAGGTCTCGTCGCAGGGATGAACCACGACGGTGCTCGCGGCGGCCACTGTCTTGGCTTTCGCAATCAAGCGGTCGTATTTGGAAGCGGCCGTCGAGCCGGCGGCGCCGATTGCACTTTCTGTTTCGTTTGGCATTGCAGCTCCATTTTGCGAAGAGGGGAGCAGTCCAAACTCATTCTATGCTATACTACCGCCAATCATACTATCTTCGACCTTTATGACGTCATCAATATGTCTGCGACAAGTCCTTTAAATCTCTCAATATCCGCAAACACGGACGGGAACTTCACATCAATCAGCGCCTCGGTCAAAAACGACCATTGCCGTGATTTGACATTGATCAAGGCTCGCCGCACAATTTTACAGCAAATAAGCAGCTTAAGTCTCAGATTTTCGCGTTCGGGTATTCGACTTTCGGAATTGGCAGTAAGGCCGGTCGGTTAGGGCCCTTTCGTGCGAATAAGAACCGGGAGGACGCAATGAACGCACCGCGGCTCGTTAGAAAGCTGTTATTTGCAATTGCCGTTCTCGCGCCGCTCCCGGCGGCGGCACAAACGGCGCCGCCGCCGGCCACGCCGGCAAATTCGCATCGATTGCAGCCTGCGGAACTCGATCAGCTCGTCGCGCCGATCGCGCTCTATCCGGACACGCTGCTGTCCGAAGTCCTGATGGCCGCGACCTATCCGCTCGAAGTCGTGGAAGCGGAGCGCTGGGTAAATGCCAACAAGAACCTGAAGGGCGATGAGCTGAAAACGGCCGTCGGCAAGCAGGATTGGGACGACAGCATCAAATCTCTGGTGGCGACGCCCTCCGTGCTCGACATGATGAGCACCAAGCTCGATTGGACACAGAAGCTCGGCGATGCGGTCATCGCGCAACAGGCCGACGTCATGGATGCGATCCAGCGCCTGCGCGCCAAGGCACAAGCCAACAACAAATTGCAATCGACCCCGCAACAGAAGGTCACCGTTACGCAGAACCAGGGCCGGCAGGTCATCGCCATCGCGCCGACCGACCCCGATACCGTCTATGTGCCGTATTACGATCCGGGCGTCGTCTATGGCGATTGGCCCTATCCTGATTATCCGCCGTATTACTGGCCGGCGCCCGGCTATATCGCCGCCGGAATTATCGGCGCCGGCATCGCCTTCGGCGCCGGCTATGCACTCGGACGATGGGCCTCAGGCGGCTATTGGGGCGGCAACGTCAATTGGGGCAACAGCAACATCACCATCAATCGGCCGGGCGGCGGCGGCGGCAATTGGAACCGCGGCGCCCATGTCGAGCACCGACTCGGCAATCGCGGCGGGCGTGAGCAGGGCCTGAATTTCCGCGGCAGCAACGGTCAGCGGGTTGTGAATCCCGGCGGCGGCCGCACCAATCTCGGTGAGCGGCATCGGCCCGGTCAACAACCGAACTTCGGCAATCGCGGCGGCCGGCAGCACGCGGCGGCGCGACCCGCGCGCGGCGGCGGCCAGCGGCATCACGCGGCGACAAGAAATCGCGGCGCGCGGGCGGCGGCCCGTCCAAGCCGCGGCGGTGGCGCTCGCCTCGGCGGAGGCGGCGGGATCCATCGTGGCGGCGGCGGCGGATTGCGTGCGCATGGCGGCGGCGGTCGCGGTGGTGGCGGCTTCCGAGGCGGCGGCGGCGGTCGGGGCGGCGGAGGAGGCCGTGGCGGCGGCGGTCGTGGCGGCGGCCGGCGATCCGATATTCGGCTCAAGCACGACATCGTCTATCTCGGCCGGCTTGACGACGGCCTCGGCTTCTATCGCTTCAGCTACAACGGCAGCGACCGGGCCTATGTCGGCGTCATGGCGCAGGACGTGCAGTCCGTGATGCCGCAGGCGGTTTTTGCCGATCGCGACGGGTATCTCCGGGTGAACTATCAAAAGCTCGGGCTGACGTTTCAGACCTACGACGCCTGGATCCGATCGGGGGCGCAAATTCCGGCCACGGTTCGGATTGCGCACTGACTGCCGGAAAGAGCCGCGCGACCGACTTAGAAACGGCGGGGCGGGCGAACGGTTACTTGTGTTGTTGAGATGACCGATAGGCGACGAGCCTATTCCAAATGAAGGTCGTGACGATCGCGCCGACGATCATTTCGATGATTCCGGCGATTTCATTCGATTCGAGCCAGCCCAGCGCCCGACCGACGAGTGTCGCCAGATAAGCTCCGCCTATTCCAAGCGCCGTTGTCAGGATGAACCCGGACGGCTCTTTCGGCCCCGGGGTCAATAATTTTGCAACAAAGCCGATGACGGCACCGATCGCGATGAGTTGGATGATCGATGGCATGTTTGCTTTCCTCCACAATGGGTTTTCATCTACAACGCTATTCACCCCTGCGAGGCGGCTCCGCCTGGTTGCAGAACCCTGGTCCTGAGGATACCGACGGTGAGCAAAGAGCAGAAGCCATTCAATCCGACATTCGTCGATTGGGCGATCAAAATCGGCTGCCTTGCGCTTCTGGTCTATTGGTCGTTGCTTCTGATCCAGCCGTTTCTGACGATTATCGTCTGGAGCATCATTCTTTCGGTCGCGCTTTATCCCATTTTCAGATGGGTGGTGTCGCGGTTGCGGCTGCATCGCGCGGTCGCTGCGGCGCTGATCACGATATTGAGCCTCGCGATCGTGCTTGGGCCGGCGACATGGCTCGGCGTAAGTCTGATTGCCAGCATCGGCTTCATTGTCGACCAGCTCAATACCGGCGCTCTATCCATTCCCCCGCCGCCCGAATCGATCAAGACCTGGCCGCTGATCGGCGACGGGGTTTTCGATTTCTGGGATCTGGCGTCGACCAACATGCGCGCCGCATTCGCGGAACTCAGCCCGCAATTGAAACCGCTGGGTTCGAGCCTCTTGAGCGTCGCCGGCAGCGCCGGCATCAACACGTTGCAGTTTCTTGCCGCGGTGGCGATATCGGGTTTCCTGTTCGTGCCGGGTCCGGCCTTGGTGGATTTTTTCAAGACGGTCTCGGACCGCATCGCCACCAAGCGCGGCGCGGAATTCGTCGACCTGGCGGGCGCGACCATCCGCAACCTGGCGCGCGGCGTGATCGGCATCTCGCTGCTGCAAGCGCTCCTGGCGGGTCTCGGCCTCATCGTTGCCGGCGTTCCCGGCGCCGGTCTGTTCAGCTTCCTCGCATTGGTGCTGGGCATTGTGCAGATCGGCGCGTCGATCGTCATCGTCCCGCTCATCATCTGGAGCTGGCTGACAATGCCGACGCATGCCGCTTTGCTGTTCACCGTCTACATGGTGCCGGTGAGCTTCCTCGACAATATTCTGCGGCCGATCGTTCTCGCCCACGGACTGAAAACGCCGATGCTTGTGATCCTCATGGGTGTCATCGGCGGCCTGCTCGTTCACGGCCTGATCGGGCTCTTCGTCGGGCCGATCGTGCTGGCCATCGCCTGGGAACTGGTGCAGGCCTGGATGCGCGAGGAGAGCGGCGACGATTGACCGGCGAAGGCCGGAAAAGAATGAGATTTTTCAGGACGCCCGTTTTCACCAAACTTCAGTCAGGTCGTCCAGATTCTCAGGATGCTTTGGCCTGATTTTCGTTCGCGGCGGCGAGCGCAAGATTTGGCGCCGCGGCCAATTGCGCCTCGGCGCCGAACAATCCGGCGATTCGCGCCGTGCGTTCATGGTCGCCGGCGGAATATTCGCCGCGCGCGCCCAAGATCTGCATAATCAGATCGAAGGCCTTCTGCCGCATCTGCGGGTCATCCGGAAGCATCGCTGGGATTGCCTGTAGCGCCGCTTCGGCATCGATCAAGAGCATATAGAACTGCTCGCGGATGGTTGCCTTGAATTGCGACAGCGGCACGTCGCTTTGCGTTTCGCGAAAGCGGCGCACCGCCTCAAAACCACGCTCGTCGACGGCGTTGCGGCCCATGCCGGCGAACAGCAGGCCGCGGATAACGGCTTCGCGCAATCCGCCCGCTGCAATCTTCGATTTCAGTTCCGCGATCCGCTTGGCCATGAGCTCGCGATGCAGCGGGCTCTTGGCCGCCTTGCGCAACGGCAATGTCGCCGCCGGATCGACGCCCACGGCCGCCTGCAACACGGGTGAGCCGTAGACATTGGTGAACACACGTTCGGCCAAAGCCTCGCCGGCGTCGCGCCAGGCGTCGAGCGCGGCGACGATCTGCCGCGACATGGTCTCTTGCAGCGCGATGAACGGATTGCCCTCGACCGCGGGCTTCCGATTCTTGCGCACCTCTTCGGCCATGGCTGCAAGCGGCGCCGTCATCGGATTGGCGTTGGAGAACATCTCGTATTGCAGGCGCAACGGATGGAACTGTCGGATCAGATCCGACACTTGCGGTGTGACAAAGGCGCGCACGAAGGGCTGCATGAAGGTGCGGTAGAGTGCGAGATTGGTCTGCGACACGCCGATCGGCAGCGGCGAAACGATGCTCGTCGGCGATGTCATTGCCGCCGAGCGCGCGGATGTCGTCAAGCGTTCTTGCCTCGCAGCGCATCACCCAATCACCCTGAGCGAGATCGGCATTGACCGTGTCTTCGGTCCTCTTCTCGAACACGGCTTCGTAGAGGCCGGGCGGCAGCGTATCGATGAGGTCGATGTTGCTGGAAAACTCGCCATGCTGCTTGCGCGCCACGCCGCCGGACACAAAGATGCCGAGATGGCCGATGGTTTCGTGAATGGTATAGACGATGGTCTGGCCGTAGCCGCGGATCTCGTCGACGTCTTCGTAGAGATCGAGAATCCATCCCAGCGCCTGCTGCGGCGGCGTGACGTTGTCGCCCTTGGAGCAGAACACCACGATCGACGAGCGGATATTGCGCAGATCGACGGCTACGCCGTCCGAGGTCTTGATCTCGCCCGCGGCGAGACGATTGCCGACGAACAACTCGTCGACGATGAACTGAATCTCCTCGGCGTTGAGATTGACGTGGCCGCCCCACCAGCGCTCGAAGCCGAGATAGCGCGGGGCTTCGGTATCGATCTTCGAATAGAGATTATACTGCTTGCTCCACAGCGTGTTCGCCGGGTTTTGATTCTCGAAATTCTGCACGAGCCACGCGCCGTCGAATTTGCCGGCGCCGAGATCGCTGGCAAAGGCAGTGAGCCAGCTGCCGCCAAGCAGGCCGCCGGAATAGCGCATCGGGTTCTTGCCGTGGACGCCCTGCCAATAAGACAGCGGTGAGCCGGCGATGATGATCGGGCCGAACAATTCGGGGCGAATGGCGGCCAGCATCATCACCGCCCAGCCGGCTTGGCAATTGCCGATGACGCAGGGCTTGCCATCGGCATGCGGATGCAGTGCGGCGACTTTGTCGAGGAAAACCGCCTCGGCGCGGGCGATATCCTCGATGGTCTGGCCCGGCATCGGATCCGGCAGGAAGCCTATGAAATAGCTCGGATGGCCGGCCTCGAGCGCGACGCCGATCTCGCTGTCTGCCTTGAAGCCGCCGATGCCGGGGCCGTGGCCGGCGCGCGGATCGACCACGACGAAAGGCCGCTTCTCGGGGTCAATCTCGACGCCCTTGGGTGGGATGATGCGCACCAGCGCATAATTCACCGGCCGTGCTAGCCGGCGGCCGTCGATGATCAATTCAGCGGCATAGCTGAGAACATGCGGCGCGGCTTCGGCCATATGCTCGCGATACTGATTGCCGCGCTGGCGCATCACGTCCCAGAACAGGATGCAGCGCTGCGCAGCGTCGACGGCATATTCGGCGGCGGGTGCAAATAAACCGAATGGCGACACAGCGCCGCTGATGCCATTGGCAGCATTACCAGGCTGCGGCGAGCTGATCTGCTGATGTTCCGTCATGGATATGTTCCTTCTTCCGGGCCAGCAACAGACAGCGGACTGTCGAAATGCTCTAACGGCACTTGCGGCAGATGGAACTTTCACCAATCAACTTAACACGACAAAGCGACGGCACTTTGACGTACATCAAGGCCTATATAATACTACTGTAAAGATTGGACGTTGTATCTATCGAATATGTATCGATAAATTCGGTGCCATTTTCCGGCGCTGCTTACGCGCACCAATCAAATAACTGAGTAATTGCTAAGGTATGCGGCATTGCCCGCGACAGCAACAGGGTCGCTCACATGATCCCCGCCGTCAAAGCCAAGCTTCTCGAAGGCAAGAAGGGCCTCATTGTCGGCATCGCCAACGACCAGTCGATCGCCTGGGGCTGCGCCAAGGCGTTCCGCGCCTTCGGCGCCGAGCTTGCCGTCACCTATCTCAACGACAAGGCCAAGAAATACGTCGAGCCGCTGGCGCGCGAACTCGAAGCGCCGATCGTATTGCCGCTCGATGTGCGCGAGCCCGGCCAGATGGAGGCGGTTTTCGAGGGCATCGCCAAGACGTGGGGGCACCTCGATTTCGTGGTGCATTCCATTGCCTTCTCGCCGAAGGAAGCCCTGCAGGGGCGCGTCGTCGACGTGTCGCGTGACGGCTTTCTCACCACGCTCGATGTCTCGTGCTGGACTTTCATTCGCATGGCGCATCTCGCCGAGCCGCTGATGCGCAAAGGCGGCACGCTGTTCACGATGACCTATTACGGTAGCCAGATGGTGGTAAAAAACTACAACATCATGGGCGTTGCCAAGGCGGCGCTGGAAAGCGCGGTACGCTATATCGCCGCGGAATTGGGCCCCAAGGGAATTCGCGTCCATGCCATTTCACCAGGCCCGCTGGCGACACGGGCGGCATCGGGAATTCCGGAATTCGACGCCCTGCTCGACAAAGCCAAATCCAAAGCGCCCGCCCGCAGCCTTGTCAGCATCGACGATGTCGGCGCAGCGACCGCCTTTCTGGCTCACGATGCAGCCCGCCTGATCACCGGCGAAACGCTCTATATCGACGGCGGCTATCACATCATGGACTAGGTCCGGGAGGCGCCCGTCGCGTCGTTTAACCCCATTTCAGGGTGACGCCGATGTCGCCCGGCATGCCGCCCGGAAAGTCGACGATCTGATAGGCGATCCTGTAGCCGCGGGGCTTGAGAAATTTTTCGAAAAACTCGAACAGCTCTTTCGGCAGTCCGGTGAGCGTTTTCTCCCAGCCGGACTCGTTTTGATTGATGGCCCGGCCGCGATCGGTGCACAACTCGTTGGGAAACCGGAAAACGAACACCTCGGTCAAGCCGTTATCCGCGGCGCGTTTGATGATCGCCGCGGCGCGCGCCATCCGCTCGTCGTCGGAAACGCCCGACGCCTTGGAGAATTTTTCCATCAGCGCCTTCTTCTCGGCATCCGCCACCGACATTTCGCGCATGGCCGCGGAGGCCTTCTCCGCTTCCTTGAGCGCAATCTGCTTCATAATGTCTTTGGCAGTCGGCAGGATCGACAGTGGATCGGGACCGCTTGTCGCCATTTGAGCCATAGCAAACCTCCCTCGGAACCGAACAATTACAGCCGACCGGTCTGGTCGTGTTTGATCTGCGACAAATTATAGCGTCTTATGGCCCACTAAAATAGGACTTCTCGTTCAAGAAAAGTTGGATCGGAAGCGCACTTTCGTTTTTTTTGAAAGAGGGCGTTGCGATGGCTCGCAAATCCATGAAGGCCGCAAAGTCAAATACAGCCG
Organism: uncultured Alphaproteobacteria bacterium; assembly: GCA_963761185.1. Taxonomy (GTDB): domain Bacteria; phylum Pseudomonadota; class Alphaproteobacteria; order Rhizobiales; family Xanthobacteraceae; genus BOG-931. The sequence goes on along the minus strand of CAVXFY010000002.1, from coordinate 139,479 downwards.
CGAAAATGAAGCGCAAAGCTTATGAAAAGGAGCTGCGCAAGCTGCAGGTCGAGCTTTGCCGCTTGCAAGATTGGGTCAAGGCGGAGGGCGCAAGAGCGATCATCGTGTTCGAGGGACGCGATGCCGCCGGAAAGGGCGGGACGATCAAGGCGATGACCGAGCGGGTCAGCCCGCGCGTCTTCCGCGTCGTCGCGCTACCGGCGCCGAGCGACCGCGAAAAGAGCCAGATGTATATGCAGCGCTACGCGGCGCACTTTCCGGCCGCCGGCGAAGTCGTGATTTTCGATCGCAGCTGGTACAACCGCGCCGGTGTCGAATACGTCATGGATTTTGCGACCAAGGAGCAGCACCGGCGCTTTTTGCAGATCTGCCCGGAATTCGAAGGCTATATCATCGACGCCGGCATCACATTGATCAAAGTCTGGCTCGAGGTCGGGATGGAAGAGCAGGAGCGGCGTTTTCTGGCGCGCATCAACGACCCGATGCGGCAATGGAAATTGAGCCCGATGGACCTGGAGTCGTACAGTCATTGGTATGACTATTCGAAAGCGCGCGACCTTATGCTGAAGGCGACCGACAGCAAGCACGCGCCCTGGCACATCGTGCGGACCGACGACAAGCGCCGCGGCAGATTGAACTGCATCGCCCACATCTTGTCGCGCTTTCCGTACAAGAAAATCCGGCGCGACAAGGTGAAGCTGCCCAAGCGCGTCGACAAGAACAAATACGACGACCAGGCCTCGCTCAAGGGCCGGCACTTCGTTGCTGAGCGATATTGATGTTAGCGACGCGCGCGGATTTCGAGGCGGCGTCCATCGCGCAGCCTCTCGATCGCTGAATACTGGGCCGCCTCCGTCACGAAATGCAAGCCTCTGATCATTCAGACGATGTTGCCGACGCCTTGCCAGCGAACGCCTGCGAGAGACGATGGCAATATGGCACAAAAGGCACATCTGACTCGACCAAACCCGCTCAACGTGAAAATGGACCTTCCCGATGAAGGGATGGACAAGAATCACCGGCGTATTACCGCCGACACAATGGCTGGCGGAATACCGCGCCGCATGGCTCGGCGCCGACATCGTCGCCGGCATCACGTTGGCGGCTTACGCTATTCCAGTATCCCTCGCCTATGCGGTACTGGCCGGCCTGTCTCCGCAAGTCGGCGTTTACGGTTATTTGCTGGGCGGACTCGGTTACGCTTTGTTCGGCTCGTCGCGTCAGCTGGCGATTGGACCGACCTCCGCCATTTCTCTGATGATTGCCGGCTCCGTGGGAGAGATGGCCGGTGGGGACCTGAAACATTATGCGCAAATCGCCAGTCTCACAGGCTTCACCGTGGCAGGTCTTTGCCTGATCGCTTGGCTGTTGCGTCTGAGTGTTCTTGTAAAATTGATCAGCGACAGTATCCTGGTTGGCTTCAAAGCCGGCGCCGGCTTAACGATTGCGATGACCCAGCTTCCAAGTCTGTTCGGCGTGGCTGGCGGCGGACACAATTTTCTCGAGCGGGCCGTGCTGCTGACGGAGCAACTCGGCCAAATACGCCCGCTCGTGCTCGCGACCGGTGCCGTTGCGATCATGCTGCTGTTGTTCGGGGAGCGATTGCTGCCCGGGCGGCCTGTCGCCCTCGTCGTTGTCGTCTTGTCTATCTTCGTTGCTTCGTTGTTTGGATTTTCCGCGCTTGGCGTACCGATCACGGGAAATATCCCGGATGGGCTACCCACCCTGGCCGGACCGGCACTGCGACTGCGTGACGTCGAAGGGATCGTCCCGTTGGCCGCCGGATGTCTGCTTCTCGCCTATATCGAAAGCGTTTCCGCGGGCCGCGCCTTTGCTGCAAAGCATGGATATCACCTCGACCCCCGGCAGGAGCTCCTTGGCATCGGCGCGGCAAATCTCGCGACAGCGCTGGGGCATGGATACCCCGTCGCCGGCGGGCTGTCGCAGTCGGCAGTGAACGACAAAGCAGGTGCGCGTACCCCGCTCGCTTTGGTCTTCGCTTCAATGACGCTGGCGCTGTGTCTGCTTTTTCTCGCTGACTTCCTGGAAAATCTTCCAAAGGCCGTACTGGCCGCCGTGGTGCTGACTGCGGTGTCCGGCCTGCTGGATTTTCCCGGACTGATCCGGATGTATCGAGTGAGCCGGATGGATTTCTACGCCGCGATAATCGCGCTTTGCGCGGTGCTGCTTCTTGGCATTTTGCAAGGCATTCTGCTTGCAGGCTTGGCGTCGTTATTGATGCTGCTGGCCAACATGTCGCGGCCGCATGTGGCGTTTCTCGGCCGCATTCCAGGTACCAGTAGCTACTCCGACGTCGCCCGCCATCCCAACAACGAGGCGTTGTCCGGCGCGATCGCCTTCCGTCCCGAAGCATCTTTGATCTACCTGAATGCCGATGCTGTCCTGGAAGCGGTCTTGCAGCGCCTTCACGCTGATAAAGAGTCAAAGATCGACTTGGTGGTGTGCGATCTCTCGGCATCTCCCCATATCGATCTGGCGGGCGCGCGCATGCTCGATGAATTGTACAGCAAACTTTCTGCTCGCAGCTCGGCATTGCGAATCGTCGGCGCACACGGGTCGGTGCGCGATCTGCTGCGGGCTGACGGCATGGATGTAAAAGTCGGCGGCCTTGATAAATTCCAGACGCTCGACCGCCTGCTCGACGACCGCTGCCGCTAGAGCATGATCCCGAAAAGTGGAAACCGGTTTCCCGCCTTCGCGAAGCCCGCTTCGGCGGGCGAAGGAAGGTCGGAGAAGATCATGCTCAAACGTAAGATCTTGACCCTGATCCAGCAGCGGCGGTGTTCGGAGCAATTGCTAATTTTATCGCGTGATGGAATGGCGGCACGAATGCCGCTCGTTTTATTCTTGGAAGTTGTCGCTTCGCACTTCGTATTACCCCTAACGCAGTCGCTTGTTGGCAAATGCTCTGCCGGAGGCAGACTTTAGGTAGCGCTCAAACTCAATCGTCTTTTGGCGATCGGAAAACGCGAGATACGTCACCAAGCGCCACGGCTTGTACTTGTCCGTGTGAGGCGAGCGACCCTTGTTATGCGCGTCGAGTCTGGCGCGTAAGTCGTCGGTGAGACCTACATAGGTTTCACTTGGAAAATTGATGCTTTGAAGCAAGTAGACGTATTTCATTGACGCCAGCCCGTCTTCGCCCTCCGGGCTACGACGGGCAGCCTTCGCGGCTTCGCCGTTGTCCCCGAGGCTGGCTTGCCAGCCGTAGCGGCGAAGCCGCGAAGGCTGGTGCCCGTGGAGGGAATCGAACCCCCATGCCTTGCGGCGCACGATTTTGAGTCGTGTGCGTCTACCAGTTCCGCCACACGGGCCACGGCCGCACTCTATATATTCGGCCGCGGCCCGCGTCTATCCGATGTCGCGGTCCATCCAGTGCCGCCTCACGTCTGTGTGAGCCCAGGCGCACCCGACTGTCCCCGGCCTTGCTTCCGCCCCAAGGATCGGCACATTGCTGCCGGCGGCGACGGCAATTGCACCTGACCTTGCGCGGCCGACGGTTTTCAACGGCCAGCGCAGCGAAGGCCCTGCATCGACATCTCATGGGCTCCGGGAAAACAGCGATGAAGCAAAATTGGATCGATCGGCTTTCCGACCAGCCGACCGCCGCCGCGGCGCTCGCGGTCTTCGTGGTCGGCCTTGCCACGCTCGCCGGCGCCTGGTTCTTCGAATATGTGCTGAAGTACCAGCCCTGCCCGCTCTGCCTCGAAGAGCGCATCCCCTATCACGTCGTCATCCCGCTTTCGCTGCTGGTGGCGATCGCGGCCTTTGTCGGCGCGCCGCGCAAGCTGGTCATGGTCGGCTTCGTCGCCATCATCGCCGCGGTCCTGTTCAACGTCGTGCTGTCGACCTATCACGCCGGCATCGAATGGCGCTGGTGGGCCGGCCCCCCCGATTGCACCGGACCGGCGACCGATTTCAAAAGCGGCGGCGGTCTGCTGAGCCAGTTGCAGACGATCCATGTGCCGCGCTGCGACGAGGCGGCGTGGCGCTTTCTCGGCATCTCGCTCGCGGGCTATAATGTCTTGATCTCGCTCGCGCTGGTCGCTTTCGCCGGCTATGGCCTGTTGGCGCGCGAGCCCGCGGCAAAAGCATCGTAACCTGCTTCAAGGCAGCCATCATGATTGCGCTGTCACCGCTCTTTCGTCGTTCGATTGGTAACCTGCGATTGGAACCAGGCTGTTCCGCGCGCCGGAAAATAATACCGGCGCGTCCGGACAGCCGTAGAGGAGGCGTCAATGAGCATACTCGGTAGCATCGTGTCGGCGATTTTCCATCACGCCGGCGTCACGACCTCGGCGCAGGCCGCGCCGGCTTCGCCCTCGTCGGCTTCGCCATCGTCTTCCGCGCCGTCGGCCGGGATACCGTCGGCGCCCGCGGGCTCGGTCGACGTCAACGCCGTTCTCACCAAGCTCGCGGCCGCGAATAAAGAGCATCTCGACTGGAAGACCTCGATCGTCGATCTGATGAAGCTGTTGAACCTCGACTCGAGCCTCACGGCGCGCAAGGCGCTGGCGCAAGAGCTGCACTATACCGGCGACACCAACAATTCGGCGGCGATGAATATCTGGCTGCATGCGCAGGTGATGCAGAAGCTTGCGGAAAACGGCGGCAAGGTCCCCGCCGATCTGCTGCACAAATAACTCTGACTTAAAGCGATCATCCGGTCCGCACCTCTGGTGCCGCCGGCAAGGTTCGATTAGGCTGCCCTGGCGTCTATTGAGACGCCGGGGGCGGCGTTGATTTCATTATACGGAGAGGCATTGCATGGGTTTGTTCAGCAATCTCAATTTAGGCGACACGCTGTCGGGCGTCCTGGGCTCGCTGCAATCGGCCGCCATGCCGGCGCTGATCAATGCCGTTCTGGAAAAGACCCAGTATCACGACATCAACGGGCTGGTCGCCGCGCTGGAAAAGGGCGGGCTCGGGCCGCAGGTGCAATCCTGGCTCGGCAACGGCGCCAATATGCCGATCACCGAGGATCAGCTCAAAGCCATCCTCGGCAATTCGCAGCTGCAGGATTTGGCGCGGCAGTTCGGCCTGCCGGTCGATGCCGTACTGAAGATATTGGCGCAGTATTTGCCTGAGCTTGTCGACAAGGCGAGCCCGAACGGCACGCTGCAATCGCACCGCACGTAAGGCTGCGTCCTACATCCACTGCCGGGGGCGTAAACTTACTGTAACCGCTAAAGCGTGAGACCCCGCACGACCTTTTGGACCTCAATCATCATTCCTTGGAGCGAGACATGAAGACGATCGCAATCATCACTGCCTCCCTTTTCATCGCGAGCGCAGCCATTACTCAAACAGCCATCGCGCAAACCGCAACTCCGCCCGCCCCGGCGGCGCCGGCTGCCGCTCCGGCGCCTGCTGCCGCACCCGCCGCCGCTGCCGGTCCGGCCGATACCGCCGGCGCCACCTGCCAGACCACGATCGGCCCGAAGAACCTCCATGGCGCGGCGCTGAAGAGCTCGGCCACGAAATGCTGCAAGGACGCCGCCGCCGCCGCGAAGCTTCATGGTGCCGCCGCCGCGAGCTTCACCAAGAAGTGCGTTTCGGACGTGGTGCCTCCTGCGGCCCCGAAAGCGGCTCCCAAGAAGAGCTAAGCCCGAAGCCAGGGCATCGGATTGACGGAGCATGATCTTTTCGGAAAACCGGTTTCCACTTTTCCGGATCATGCTCTAAGTCACCGAAACTCTTAAGCTATTCGGCAGTCTCGCGATCGACGTGCCGCCCGCGGGCTTGACCCCGCGGGCGGCGCGCCTGTAAACCCGTGCGCCCCGGGCTTATGATCGTCTTGGACCGGGCGGTTAGCTCAGCGGAAGAGCACTTCCTTGACATGGAAGGGGTCACAGGTTCGATCCCTGTACCGCCCACCAGTTCTCTATAAAAATCAATATCTTGCGTAAGAGCTCAAAGATGGCTTCGCTGAACGCTTTCTAGGGAAGCGTGGGGGAAGCAGTTGACGACTGTTCGGCTCTGAAACAGACACTAGCAGGCTGCTGAAAAACCCTCTCGACGGCAAGGCTGGATAGTGATTCCGTTGTTTGGCGACGACGGGGTGATTTGACATGCGCGGCGAGGAACGAGAATCGGAAGGGCTTTTTTCGTACATTCGTCTGGAGGAGCGGATTGCAGCGGACCACCCGCTGCGCGCCATCCGGGTGTTGGTGAACGAAGCGTTGGCGGCACTGTCGGGTCGGTTCGAGGAGCTTTATTCCCAGACTGGGCGCCCCTCGATCGCGCCGGAGTATCTGCTTCGGGCGACACTACTGCAGGCCTTCTTCACCGTGCGCTCCGAGCGACAGCTAATGGAGCAGATCGATTACAATCTTCTGTTCCGGTGGTTTGTAGGGCTTTCGATTGACGATGCGGTTTGGGACGCCTCGAGCTTCTCGAAGAATCGAGACCGGCTGCTGGAGGCGGATGTGGCACGCGAGTTCCTGGCTACGTTGCTGTCGCTGCCCAAGGTCAAGCGGCTTTTGTCGAACGACCACTTCTCGGTGGACGGGACATTGTTGAAGGCTTGGGCCGGGATGAAGAGCTTCCGGCCGAAGGATGGCTCAGGCGATCCACCCGCAGGAGGGCGCAACGGCGTGCGCAACTTCCACCGCGAGAAGCGCTCGAACAAGACGCATACGAGCACGACCGACCCGGATGCCAAGCTTTATCGCAAGGGCGACGGCCATGAGGGCCGTCTGTGCTACATGGGTCATGTGCTGATGGAGAACCGCAACGGGCTGGCGGTCGGTGGCGATGTCACGCGGGCGAGCGGCACGGCGGAACGCGACACCGCTCTCGACCTCATCGACAGCCACCGCCAGGGCCGGCGGCGGATCACCGTGGGCGGCGACAAAGGCTTCGATGTCGAGGGCTTTGTCTACGCCTTGCGCGAGCGCAAGATCACCCCGCACATCGCCATCGACGGTCATCTGTCCAAGACCGGCAAGCCGCGCAAGACCGCCGTCGACGAACGCACCCTTCGTCATCCCGGCTACGCCATCAGCCAATGTTGCCGCAAACGCATCGAGGAAGTGTTCGGCTGGATCAAGACGACGGGCGGCCTCGCCCAGCTCAAAGTTCGCGGCTTGGCCAAGGTGCAGGCCGTCTTCACCTTCGCCATCCTCGCCTATAACCTCGTGCGCATCCCCAAGCTTCTGGAGGCGACATGAGCCGCCGCGCAGCGAGCCCATTGATCGGCAAGTGGCGGATCATTGAGATGGCGCTCTAGGACAAGGATTATTTGGATATGGTCGAGCCCGCCTATATTCAGTTCAAAGCCAATGGGCTGGGCGAGTTCAAGTTCGGATGTGTCGTGGGCGCCCTCGATTGCACCCTCTATACCGACGCCGCCGAGTTCACCTGGGAAGGCAGCGACGAAATGGATCGCGTCTCCGCAGACGGATGGGCCGAACGCGACGACGACGGCACGATCCACGGCGAAATCAGCTTCCATCTCGGCGATGAACCAACCTTCAAAGCTCGGAAATGGTGAGTTTTTCAACAGCCTGCTAAAGCAGCAATACAGCGATCTGGTCACCGCCACGAGGCGCGGTCGTGAGGATATTGAGCAAGAAATTGCCGAACACAACGCCAATAAAGAGTTGATCGACGCCGCCCTCGAGAAGAATATCGCTGACAAGACGAAGCTACGCATTGGTGCAGGCGTCGCGGCCGGCTTTGCGTTGGCTCCTTTTCTCGGACCGCTCGCTATTGTCGCGGCGCCGTTCGTTGCTGCGCTTTGGGCAGATCGCAAGGCGGAAACAGAACGCGCCGACACCGAACAGTTTCGGCCACCACGCGCGTACTTCATAGAAAAGAAGGATGATCCGGACGGCCGCCTCCCATGACGCCTGGTGAAGCGCGCGCGAGCGCGGCTCTACTCGATGGGGCTTCTGATCGATCAACTGAGCGCCACACCGCCCCCGCGCCCCAAAGGAAAAAACATGTTCGATTTTGAATGGTACGAGCATGCGATGACCAAGCTAAAGCGCGATTTTTGGGGCACTTCACCTCAAGGTCGGGCGTGCACTATCGCGACATTCCAACAATGACGTTTACGAGGGATCTACGATGAAGCACATCGCATTTGCGATCGGCGCTCTGGCGCTTGGTTTGGCCGCAACAACCCCGGCTCGCGCGGATTTTGCCGTGATCAAGTTCAAGGACACCGGCGCCTGCCCCGCCTGGTACGACCATACGGCCAAACCCTGGGGAGCTTCTCAGGTTTTGTGGGTCTCGACGCCGTCCTGGGACGCCGCCCAGTCGAAAGGCAGCTGGGCGATGAAGCACGGCTGGTGCAAGGCTTGGTACAACTGAGCCGACCGCTCGCTTCGCTCTTCTTGTTGCCGCCCGCCAGAATTGGCGGGAGGATTTTCATGTGTGCACACAGCCTCAATACACCGCCCGTCCGCCGGAAATATCGAACACCGCGCCGGTCGAGAACGAACATTCTTCCGACGCCAGCCATGCGACGAGCGCCGCGATTTCGTCGACCGTGACAAAACGGTTCATCGGGATTTTCGACAGCATGTAGTCGATCTGTGCCTGCGTCATCTGATCGAACAGATCGGTCTTGGCGGCGGCCGGCGTGACGCAGTTCACCAGCACGCCCTTGGTGGCGAGCTCCTTGGCGAGCGACTTGGTCAGGCCGATCAGGCCCGCTTTCGACGCCGAATAGTGCGAGGCGTTCGGATTGCCCTCCTTGCCCGCAATCGAGGCGATATTGACGATGCGCCCATAGCCTTGCGCGATCATGTGCGGGACGACGGCGCGGCACGTCAGATAAGGCGCGACCAGATTGACCTCGACCACGCGCCGCCAGACATCGGGGGCAAGCTCCCAGGTCGGCGCATTGCCGCCGGTGATGCCGGCATTGTTGACGAGGATGTCGATCTTGCCGGCGTCGCGAACGAGTGCATCGCGGGCACGCGTAATCGACGTTTCGTCGGTCACGTCGAAGGCTGCGGTGGCAACGCGGCCGCCTTTCAACGCCGCGGCGGCTTGGTCGAGCGCCGCCGCGTCCATGTCCCACAACGCCACCGCCGCGCCCGACGCCAGCAGTCTTTGCGCGATGGCAAAGCCGATGCCGCGCGCCCCGCCCGTCACGATCGCCGTACGATTTTTCAGATCGATGACGTTCATTTGGGCGGCCGTCAGCTTTGTCTAGAACTTCACCCGGTCGCCACCTTTAAGGCCAAGCGTCGCGCGCGCTTCGGCCGGCGTCGCGATCTCGTAACCGAGATCCTCGGCGATGCGGCGGATTTTCGCCACCTGTTCGGCATTGCTCTTGGCGAGCTTGCCGGGGCCGATATAGAGCGAGTCCTCCAGCCCGACGCGCACATTGCCGCCCATCATCACGGCCGCGGTGCAGAAATTCATCTGATGCCGGCCGCCGGCGAGCACCGACCATTGATAGTCCTTGCCGAACAGCTTGTCGGCGGTGCGCTTCATGAATTGCAGATTTTCCAGATCGGCGCCGATGCCGCCGAGAATGCCGAAAATGAGCTGCAGGAATACCGGCGGCTTGAACATGCCGCGGTCGACGAGATGCGCCAGATTATAGAGGTGCCCGACGTCGTAGCATTCGTGCTCGAACTTCACGCCGTGGCCTTCGCCCAGCGTCTTATAAACCTTCTCGATATCGCGAAACGTGTTGGGGAAGATATAGGCGTCAGAATTGAGCAGATAGCTCTCCTCCCAATCGTATTTCCAGTTCTTGTAGCGCTTCGCCATCGGGTAGAGCGCGAAATTCATCGAGCCCATATTCATCGAGCACATTTCCGGCGACAGCGTATTGGCCGCCGAGATGCGCTGGTCGACCGTCATGGTCACGGCGCCGCCTGTCGTGATGTTCACCACCGCGTCGGTCGCCTGCTTGATGCGCGGCAGAAACTGCATGAACACATTGGCGTCGGACGACGGCCGGCCGTCCTTGGGATCGCGCGCGTGCAGATGCAGAATCGCGGCGCCCGCCTTGGCGGCGTCGATCGCCTGCTCGGCGATCTGGTCCGGCGTGATCGGCAGCGCGTCCGACATGGTCGGGGTGTGGATCGAGCCGGTGATCGCGCAGCTGATGATGATCTTGTTGGCCATTGGTCCGTCTTCTCCCTGGTCCGGCTTGCCCGCGGGGCGGTTTACTCCCGCGCGGGGGTAAGTTCCTCAAATACCACCCGGCGTTCAAGCGGAAAAACCGAGAAGCCGAAACGGCTGACAATGAGGCCCCATAGACCCTTCGGCGCCGCGAGCATGACCACAATCGCCACCAGGCCGAGCATCATGAGATAGAGCGTGCCGAGATCGGCGAGCGTCTGGCGCAGGAGAAAGAAGACGATGGTGCCGACGATCGGCCCCTCGATCCGGCCGATGCCGCCGATCACGGTGATGAAGATGACGAAGGCGGTCCAGTCGTTGACGCTAAACGCAGCGTCGGGCGAGATGCGGAGCTTCTGCAAAAAGATCAGCGCGCCGACCATCGCCGTGCCGAAGGCGGTAACGATATAGACCAGGAGCTTGACGCGGGTGACGTCGATGCCGCTGCAGCGCGCCGCCACTTCGCTGTCGCGGATCGCCTTGAGCGCGAGCCCGTAGCGCGAGCGCAGCAGCAGTACGATGGCGGCGAGGATTATGAGCACGAGCACAAGCGCGATCCAGTATTCGGTGAAATCGCGCAGCTGCCGCGTCGGCGCAATGGCAATGACCATGGACGCCGGCAGGCTCGTGCCCGAGCCGCCGCCGAGCAGCGACACTTGCGACGCGGTGAGGCGAAACACCTCGGCGACGATCCAGGTGCCGATAGCGAAGTAATGCCCGCGCAGCCGGAACACCAAGCCGGCGACCGGGATCGACACGACGCTTGCGATGATGCCGGCGAGCGGGATCGCCCAGAGCGGCGAAATCCCGCCGAGAATGGCGAAAGCAAACAGCAGATAGGCGCCGAGCCCGACATAGGCCTGCTGGCCGACCGAGACGAGACCGGCATAGCCGGCGAGCAAATTCCACAAGCTCGCCAGCGCCACGTAAGCGAAGATTTCCGACAGGAGTTGCAAATCATCACGGCCGGCCCAGAGCGGCGCAGCGGCGAGCACGGCAACGCAGAGCGCGCCGAGCCCCAGGCCGATATGGCTCGCACGGCTGCCGAACACGACGCGCACCCTTGCACCCGCATTCATGTCCGCACCTTGGGAAACAAGCCCTGCGGCCGCACCGCGAGCACAATGAGAAAGGCGATGTGGCCGGCGAGAATCTGCCAGCCCGGATTGAGTTCGGCACCTACCGCCTGCGCCACGCCGAGGATGAGTCCACCGGCAAGCGTGCCCCACAGGCTGCCGAGCCCGCCGATGATCACCGCCTCAAAGCCGAAGATCAGTCGCGCCGGTCCCTGCGACGGATCGAAATTGGCGCGTACCGCGAGAAACACGCCGGCGATGGCGACGACCGCAAGCGACAGCGCCATCGCGAGCGCGAAGACGCGGCGGTTGTCGAGCCCCATCAGCTGCGCCACTTCGGGATTGTCGGCGGTGGCGCGGAAGGCGCGGCCGAGCGCGGTGCGATAAAAGATGAATTGCAGGCCGGCGATCACCGCGACCGCGACGGCGAATTGCAGAAGCGGCAGCACGCCAATATAGATGCCGTCGGTGAGCCTTATCGTCGCCACTTCGATGGCGCCGGCCTGCAATTTGACGCTATCGGCCGTGAACAGCGTCAGCAAGCCGTTCTGGATGATCACCGAGAGCCCGAAGGTCACCAGGAGCGGCGGCAACAGATCGTCGCCGAGCGTGCGGTTGAGCACGAACCATTGCAAGAGGTAGCCGATCAGCGCCATCGCCGGCACCACGATAATGAGCGACGTCAGCGGCCCGATGCCGAGCGCCTGCGTAGTGACGAGCGCGACATAGGCGGCAAGCACGATCAGATCGCCATGGGCAATATTGACGAGCCGCATGACGCCGAAGATCAGCGACAGCCCGGCGGCGAACATGGCGTAGAGCCCGCCGACCAGTACGCCTTGCAGGATGACGTTGATCCAATCCATTAGGTAATCCGATTGCGGCCCGTCATCCTGAGGTGCGAGCGCAGCGAGCCTCGAAGGATGCCGGCCGAGGCGCTCGGGCCGTCGTCCTTCGAGGGCCGCTTCGCGGTCACCTCAGGATGACGGAACAATTTCTTGGCGTCCGGCATGTTTAATTCCTCACACCCCGAAATAAGCCGCGGCGATCGCTTCGCGCGTGAGTGTGCTCGCCGCGCCCGCCAGCGCGACACGGCCCTCCTGCAGGCAATAGACGCGCTGCGCCGCTTTGAGCGCCTGCACGATGTCCTGCTCGACCAGCACGATCGAGGTGCCTGACGCGAGGATCGCTGGCAATCGCGCATAGATGTCGCGCACCACGATCGGCGCCAGTCCCAGACTGATCTCGTCGCACAACAGCAATTTCGGATTCGACATCAGCGCGCGGCCGATGGCGACCATCTGCTGCTGGCCGCCGGACAACGCGGTGCTCGGCAATTTGCGGCGCTCGGCAAGGATCGGAAACAATTCGAAGACGCGTTGCAAACTCCACGGCCCCACACGCTTGAGCTGGCCGCCGATCAGAAGATTTTCCTCGACGCTCAGCGAGGGAAACAGCCCCCTGCCCTCCGGCACCAGCGCGATGCCGCGCGCGGCGACCGCATAGGCCGGCAGCCCGGCGATCGGCGCGCCGTCGAACACGATCGCATCGGGTCGCGCCCGCAAGACGCCGGCGATGCTTTTGAGCAGCGCGCTCTTGCCGGCGCCGTTGGCGCCGATCACGGCGACCGCTTCGCCATGCGCGACGTCGATGGAGACGCCGAACAAAGCCTGGATGTCGCCGTAGAACGCGTCGAGATCGCGCACGGCAAGAAGCGGCGCCGCGGCTATTTGAGCGGGATCAGGCATCGGCCTCGATCCCCAGATAGATCTCGGACACTTGCGGGCTCTTGATCACCGTCGCCGGATCGCCTTGCGCGATGAAGCCGCCGTTGTGCAGCACCAGCAGGCGATCGATGCTGGCGATCAAGGCGTGCACGACATGCTCGATCCAAATGATCGAGACGCCGCCGCGCCGCACGTCGCGGATGAGATCGATCAACTCGGCGCATTCGTGCTCGGTGAGGCCGCCGGCGACTTCATCGAGCAAGAGCACCGCCGGATCGGTCGCGAGCGCACGCGCGAGCTCGAGCCGTTTGCGGTCGAGCAGCGTCAGGCTGCCGGCCGGCCGGTTGGCTTTGTCGGCAAGCCCGCAGCGTTCGAGAATGTCCATGCAGATCTGATAGGCGTCATGCTCGCGGCGTTTCCCGCCGAACGCCGCGGCCACCACAAGATTCTCGAACACGCTCATGCCGGAAAACGGCAGCGGAATCTGAAACGAGCGGCCGATGCCGGACTTTTTCTCTGCGTTACCGATACCGAGCGCGCAACGCCGCGCCGGCGGCATCTGCGTGATGTCACGGCCGGCATAGAGTACGCGGCCGGAATCCGGCGCCACCGTGCCGCTGATGATGCCGAACAATGTGGTCTTGCCGGCGCCATTCGGGCCGATAATGCCGAGCGCTTCGCCGTCGCCGAGCGCGAGATCAACGCCGTCGGCAATGACGATCGCGCCGAAGCGCTTTGAGATCTTGTCGAGGGCCAGAATTGGCGCGGTCATACTCACTCAGGCCACGCGCCTAAAATCCTGCTGACAGCGTCGGACCCGGCGCTCGTCGACCTCGATGCCGAGACCGGGGCCGTCCGGCACCGCGACGTGGCCGTTATCGACGGCAAGCGGCGCGACGACGACGTCCTCGGCGAGGCCTGGATTGGTCACAGTCAGCCCCCAGGCGAGCGCGGGCACGACGGAGGCGATATGCGTCGCGGCCGCCGAGGCGACGCTCGATTCGCCGGTCTTGCAGGAAATGTTGATGCGCATGCCGAGCCGCTCGCACAGGGAACCCGCTTCGAACAGCGCACGCAGGCCGCCGAGCTTGATCGCCTTGAGGCTCGCACCGCGTGCGGCATTCTTCTCATGATGCCGCGCGATGTCGGCTGAGGAATGAATGCCTTCGTCGGCGCCGATCCAGATTCCGGGGGCGGCTGCGGCAATGCACGCCATGCCGTCAAGATCGTGCGCCTCGACCGGCTGCTCGAAGAAATCGAGCCGGCAATCGGCGACCGCTTGCACGTAGCGCAGCGCGGCGTCGGTGCCGTAGCCCTGGTTGGCATCGGACGAGACGAGACATTCCTCGCCATGTTGTTTGCTCTGCGCCTTGAGCGCACTGCAGACGATGCGCGTGCGCTCGGCATCGGCCTGCGGCGAAGCGAGCCCGACCTTGATCTTGAAGGCGCGATAGCCCGCGGCGTAGCGCGCTTGCGCCTCGCGCAAATCCGCCGCCGCGTCGTCCGAGCCGACGACCGCCAGCACCGGCATGCGCTGACGCTGTTGCGCGCCGAACAGCGCATGGAGCGGGCGGCTGGTGGCGCGGCCGACGAGATCGTGCAGCGCGATCTCGATGGCGGCCTTGGCGCCGCTATTGCCGTACATCGATGCGTCCATGGCGGCGGAGGCGCCGGCAAAATCGTCGGCGGCGCGCTTGAGCAGCACGGGCGTCATATGCGCCACCGCCGCCATCATGCTGGCCAAGGTTTCGCCGGTCATGGTCGGGGCCGAGGCCGCCTCGCCCCAACCCACCGTGCCGTTGTCGGCCTCGATGCGCACCAGCACATTGTCGGCCCGCGTCACGGTTTCGCCGGCCATCTGCACCGGCTTTTTCATCGGCAGGCTGACGGCGATGGGCTCGATGACCTTGATTTTCACGTTGGTCCCCGCTCGGCTTTTCGATGGCTTCTCGACGACTTGGCGCGCTTGCGGCACGATGTTACCAGCCGTCATATTATTCGTCCGCAATTAGATCAACTTTCCGCCGCGGTCATGACCGCTGTCAAATGCATTGCGCGGGACCGCGATAGGGCATTGCGTGCGGCCGATCCGGCGTTTATGTCGAGGGCGCAATTCGTATGGGCGCGATTTCGGTCGCCGGCGCGGTTCACGTAGCCGCGGGTTACTTAGCTTCTGGAGTTTCGCACGATGCGCGTGAGATTCGTGATGGCCCTTGCGGCGCTGTTGCCGCTGATCGCCCCGGTCGTTGCCGCAGGCCCCGCAGCCAGCGCCGATGTGACGCCGGTCGGGCTGTGGCAGGCCGTCGACGACGACACCAAGCAGCCCACCGGCTGGTTCCTGATCAGCAATCACGACGGCGTCTATTCCGGCATTATCGCCAAGATGTTCCTCAAGCCCGGCGAGAGCCCGAGTGTAGTGTGCGACCAGTGCAAGGACGACCGCTTCAATCATCCCTGGCTGGGGCTCGAGATCATCCGCGGCATGCAGCAGGAAGAGGCCGATAAATACGGCGGCGGCACCATCCTCGATCCGCGCGACGGCAAGGTCTACAAGGCGACGCTGAAAGTGACGCCGGACGGCCAGACGCTGGTGGTGCGCGGCTTTCTCGGCATCGAATTGCTCGGCAAGAACACCTATTGGACGCGCCTGCCGGATTCCGCCTACAGTATGCTCGATCCGTCGATCAATCCCAACACGGCGAAGCGTCCGCCGGCGATGATAATGGCGCCGGTCCAGCACAAGTCGGAATTGCGCGGCTCGCTGAATTCGGCGGGGCAGTAATCATCCAACTATCGTCAACGGATTGTCAGGCTCTTTCCGGCGCGGGCTTTTGTTCGCGCGGCTTGCCCATCAGCACCGGCTGGAAAAACGCCGCCGCCATCATCGTGGTGAGGAGCGAAATCGCCAGGAGTTTGCCCATGCTGGACGTGCCGGGATGGCTCGAAAACCACAGGCTGCCGAAAGCCGTCGCCGTGGTGCAGGCGGAAAACGTCACCGCCCGCGTCAGCACCGATTGCAAGAGATTGGTCTGCCCCTCGCGCCACGCCATGATGTAATAGATCTTGAACGCGACGCCGACGCCCAACAGCAAGGGCAGTGCGATGATATTGGCGAAGTTCAGCGGCAGGTCGATCAGAACGCAAATCTCGAGCGTGACGACGCCGGCGAGCAAGAGCGGCACCAGCGTCAACAGCACGTCGCCGATCCGGCGCAGCGTGATCCAGAGAATGATGCCGATGGACAGGAGCGCGCAGATGCCCGCTTCGATGAACGCGCCGACGATGGCGCGGCGCGCTTCGAGGATCGAGATCGGCCCTTCGGTCGCTTCCGGCGCGACCGACTGAACGGCGCGGGCGAAGGCCTGCAAGTTGGCGTTGTTGTTGGGATCGCCGCTCGGCGCGACGTCGATGCGTGCCTGGCCGTCGGCCGTGACCCACTGGCTCGCCAGCGACGCCGGCAGATTGGCGCGCGTCACTTCCGAAACCGAGAACAGATTCCGCAGATCGTTGAGCGCGACCTTCAACGGCTCCACGAACACGGTCTCGACGCGCTGGCGCACCGCGGGATCGGCCTTGACGAGCGCCGCCATGTCGGTCGCAAGCCGGCGCGCAGCGACGGCGCCGGGCCCCGTGCCGTTGCCGGCCAGCCGGTTGAGCGCGTCGACAGTCGAATTCATCATGCTGACATTCTGCGCGTCGGTCGGCGGCGCGCTCGGCGCCGCCGGATTGAGCGCCGGCAACAGCGTCTTCGCCGCAGCCTGGATCAGCGGCAGCTTCTTGTCCTGGTCGAGCGGAATGAAGCTCGACAAAGTGAGCACGCGCGACACCTGCGACAGTGCCTTGAGCTTGGCCGCCATCTCATCAGCCGCGGTGAGCGACGGCATCAGCACCTGAATGTCGTTGGTGCCGGAATCCGGATCGTTCTTCAGCTCGAGATAGGTCGCGACCGCTTCGGTCTTCGGGCTGCGCAGATTGATCGGATTGAAGTCGAACCGCAGCCAATGCAACAGCGGCAATCCGCCGGCGACGATGACGCCGGTCATGATGAGGATCGCCATGCGGTGCCGCGCCAGGAATTCGTCGACCGGCGCGAGAAAAGCATAGCCGAGCGGCTTCGGCTCGTACGGCGGCTTGAGCACGGCGAGCAAGGCCGGCAGCGTGGTGATGCTGGTGGCGAATGCGATCAGCATGCCGACGCCGGCGATCAGGCCGAGCTCGGACACGCCCTTGTAGACCGTCGGCAGGAACGACAGAAAGCCGGCGGCGGTCGCCAGAGCGGCGAGCGTCAGCGGCGCGCCCGCGCGACTACCCGCTTCCAATAGCGCCATGCGCAGATCGTCGACATTGTTGCGCTCGGCGCGATAGCGCACGCTGAATTGCAGTCCGAAGTCGACGCCCAGCCCGACGAACAAGACCGCGAAATAGACCGAGATCAGGTTGAGCGTGCCGACCATCATCATGCCAAGCGCCGCGGTGATGGCGAGGCCGATGACGAGGCAGGCGAACACCGCGAAGATGATGCGGATCCAGCGCAGCGCCAGCCACAGGATCACGAGCACGATCACGATCGTCACGGTGGCGTTGAGCCCGGCATTTTCCCTGACCGTGGAGAATTCCTCGTCGGCCATCGGCACCGGGCCGGTGAGCCGCAACCGCGCCTGGTATTTCCCCCCGATATCGAGATCGGCGGCCGCCTTGCGGATGGCGTCGGTCGCGCGCTGGCCGGGCTCGAGCTCGGCGTAATTCAGCGTCGCCTGGATTTCGAGGAACCGCAGCCGCTCGTTCGACGTCGCGGCATGGCCTTCGACCATTTCGTGCCAGGAGAAGCTCGCCGGCTTGCCGGCGGTGACGTTCTCGATCGCATTCGAAGCGAGCGTCATCGGCCATTGCATATTGTCGAGCGTGATCTGGCCGCCCTGCACGCCGAGCAGGCTGAGCTGGAATGTCTGGATGATGCCGCGCAGCGTCGGATCGCCGGCCAGCACCTGGACCAGGCGCTGCGCCTGCGCCAGCACTTTCATCTGCGGCTCGAGATCCTTGACCGGCTCGAACAACAAGCCATTCTTGGCGAAGAACGGCCCGCCCTTGGGCTGCTCGATGGAATGAAACAGATCCTTCTGCGGCTCGAGCTTTTGCACCAGCGCGTTCGTCGCCTGGTCGACAAGTTCGGGCGTCGGCGCATCGACCACCGCGACGATCAGTTCAAATTGCGGAAACGCCTTCTCAAATCGCGCTTCGCGCTGCCGCCAATCGATGTTCGGCGAAATGAGCTGGTTGATGTCCGTCGTCATCGAGAAATGCGTCGCCGCGTACCAGGTCGACAGCACAGTGAGCAGGAGCGACAGACCGATCACCGGCCACGCATTTTTCGCGCAAAAGCCGATGGCGCGGACGACGGCGGCGGTAATCGATTTCATGAGGGAGTGGGTCAATGGAATTGGTTCGTCAGTGGGTTGGGGGGAATAACGGACCGGCGTTTGAAGGCGTTAAGACAACGGCGAAAAGGAGGCAGACCGGGCGAAAGCCGCGTCGGCGCGCTTAGATGCCCTGATTTGGCGCAAAAGTGAAATCATGGATATTTTCCTACACTGTTCGCGCCGCCGCCACCCCGAGCGGACAGTGCGAAACACTTCTCGGAATCCCGTCTTTGCAGCCAGTTTCTTCGGCCAATACCATTAATTTCGGGGCTTTCCGGCGCGGACGTTTCGGACACTAATGAACAGGCCCCTCGACCGGTTGCAGCAAAAACGCGTTGCCGTTTGACGGCAAAACCCCGTTCCCGGTTCAATCGGTGCCGATTTACCATTTGGTCCAATGTAAAAGTGCGCCCCAATGCGGCCATCGTACTGGACAAGAAGCGGTATTTCCGCTCAATGATGGCTGTTGGGGGGTTATCGGCCTCGATACCGGGCTTCGCGACCGACTGGCGAGGTTTCCGGACGGCCGCCCCCAAAAACAGATCAGGGCTTGATTGACGCGGTTTCGCAGCCAAGTAGCAATGAAGCCGCGGGAAAGTTCTGGGGTCAAAGTCGAGGCTAAGGTCGGGGGTCAGTCGCGGTTTAGGGGCGCGGTTTGAGTAACGGATATCTGATTACGAAACTGCCAAATAAACGCGACATAAACTGACAAGGCTGCCTTCGTTGCGTCGCAAAGCCGCAGCAAAGGCCGCAACCCCGGTGGCGTCCAAGCGTCATTGAACGCAACCGGGACATGAACGCAGCCGGGATATGAACGAAACCGGGATGTCGAACGTCATCGTAAGTGAGTTGGCCGGAATAGGTTCTGGAGATCTTGATGAAAGTGATACTTGCCCAGCCTCGCGGTTTCTGCGCCGGCGTCGTCCGCGCGATCGAAATCGTCGAACGGGCCCTGGAGAAATACGGCCCGCCCGTCTATGTGCGCCACGAGATCGTGCACAATAAGCATGTGGTGGAGAGCCTCAAAGCCAAAGGCGCGCGCTTCGTCGAGGACCTCTCCGAAGTGCCGCCGAACGCGGTCACCATTTTCAGCGCCCACGGCGTCGCCAAAAGCATCGAAGAGGAAGCGGCCTCGCGGAAGCTTCCGGTGCTCAACGCCACCTGCCCGCTGGTCACCAAGGTGCACAATCAGGGCAAGCGCTATGTCGGCCAGGGCCGCCAGCTCATTCTCATCGGCCATGCCGGCCATCCGGAAGTCGAAGGCACGATGGGCCAGATTTCGCAGCCGGTGACCTTGGTGCAGACCGAGGCCGATGTCGCCAAGCTCGACATTCCGGCCGACACGCCGGTCGCTTATGTCACGCAGACCACGCTGTCCGTGGACGACACCCGCGGCATCATCGCCGCTTTGCACAAGCGCTTCACCGATATCGTGGGACCGGAGACGCGCGACATCTGCTACGCGACGCAGAACCGGCAGACCGCGGTGCGCGAACTTTCGACCTTGGTCGACGTTATCCTCGTGGTCGGCGCCAAGAACAGCTCCAATTCAAATCGCTTGCGCGAGATCGGCGAAGAGGCCGGCAAGCCGAGCTATCTGATCGCCGACGGCAGCGAGCTCGATCCTATCTGGTTCAGCAATGCCAAAACCGTCGGCATCACCGCCGGCGCGTCGGCGCCGGAAGTGCTGGTGGAAGACGTGATCGACGCGCTGCGGAGGCTCAATCCGGTCGATGTCAGCCAGCTCCATGGCCGGCACGAAACCATCGAATTCCGCCTGCCGCCCGAACTGACCGACGGTCTGACCGCCGGCCGCGTCACGGCAAAGGTCTAATCTTTCGCCGCAAGCGGCGATCAATGGAAACGCATTAAAGAGGGTCAAGTTTTGGGTGTATCTCTGCGACAGCAGGCCGTCGTCGGTGCCTATGTGCTGCGTCAGCGTTTGGCTGGGCGTAAGCGCTATCCGCTCGTGTTGATGCTCGAGCCGTTGTTCCGCTGCAATCTCGCTTGCTTCGGCTGCGGCAAGATCGATTATCCGGACGCCATCCTCAACAAGCGCCTGTCGGTCAAGGAATGCCTCGACGCGGTCGACGAATGCGGCGCGCCGATGGTCGCCATTCCCGGCGGCGAGCCGCTCATTCACAAGGAGATCGGCGAGATCGTCGCCGGCATCATCGCGCGCAAGAAATTCGTCTCGCTGTGCACCAACGCGCTGCTTCTGGAAAAGAAGCTCAATCTGTTCACGCCGTCGCCCTATCTGTTCTTCTCCGTCCATCTCGACGGCCTCAAGGCGCATCACGACAAGTCGGTGTGCATGGAAGGCGGCTTCGAGAAAGCGGTAGCGGCGATCAAGGCGGCGCAAGCCAAGGGTTTCAACGTCAACGTCAACTGCACGGTCTATGACGGCCATCCGGCCGAGGACATCGCCAAGTTCCTCGACCTCACCGCGGAAATGGGCGTCGGCGTTTCGATCTCGCCCGGCTACGCCTACGAGCGCGCGCCCGACCAGGAGCACTTCCTCAACCGCAAGAAGACCAAGGAACTGTTCCGCCAGGTCTTCGCCCGCGGCAAGGGTAAGAACTGGAACCTGTCGCATTCGAGCATGTTCCTCGACTTCCTCGCCGGCAATCAGGAATTCCACTGCACGCCGTGGGGCATGCCGACGCGCAACATCTTTGGCTGGCAGAAGCCCTGCTATCTGCTCGGCGAAGGCTATGCCAAGACGTTTACGGAGCTGATGGAAACCACCGACTGGGATTCCTACGGCACCGGCCGCTACGAGAAGTGCGCGAACTGCATGGCGCATTGCGGCTACGAGGCGACCGCCGCCGACGTCATGATGAAGCATCCGCTCGAAGCCATGGCGATCGCGATCCGCGGCGTGAAGACCGAAGGCGAGATGGCGCCGGAAATCAACATGGACAACCAGCGCCCGGCCAAATACGTCTTCGACAGCAATGTGCAGCTGACGCTGTCGGACATGCGCGCCAACGAAGCGCGCGAGAAGGCGGCTAAAGACGCGAAGCCGTCGGTGCAGGCGTCCGCGAGCGCGGCGTAGGACAAATTGCATCGGCTCTCGGGCCGCGTCGATCGATATGCCGCCCCTCGGGGCGGCATTTTTCCTTACATTGCACGCTCAACCGCAGCGCAGCGGAAAATTGAAGTCAAGGACGGCCCGAAGGGCCGCCGCTTCCGGCGGTGCCAAAGGCATCCTTGAGTTCAATTTTTCTCTGCGCTCCAATGCGGCCGCGCAATGTAAGGGTAGTTCACTGCTTTGAAGCAGTGGTCGGTAGTGTCTCAGTTTGAATTTCGGTTACGCGCCGTCTCGGATGGAACCACGACAATAGCTGGGGGAACGCTCGCAATCACATCAAGACACGTCCGGCCTGTAATGAACCGATAGTGCTGGGCCAGCTTATGGACAATCTTCATTGCGTCGGACTGTGATTGCCAAAATAGTGCCCCTTCGACTCGGTAGGCGAAGTGCTCCGGCACCGTTCCTTCATTCGGCGTCGGCTCAGCCTCGGTGCTGAGTGGCATTTCGTCCAAAATTCGGACGACGTGCACTTCATCGAATTGCACGCGAATAACATTTAGTTCGTCGCGTGGGATGATGAAGTCGGCAACGATGCCGTTCTTCTGCCAATGGAGCACGATCATATCGCTCAAACTGGCCTGAATCTCGGCGCCGATTTGGAAGGGGACATATTTCGGCATTGGCTCTGATCCTCCCCCGCATAATCCCGCTACGAAGAACTACATCCCGAACGCCACCCGCTTGGCATTACCGTTCTTGAGATTCCGATAGCGCGCCAGCGCCCACAGCGGAAAGAATTTCGAATAGCCGTGGTAGCGCAGATAGAACACGCGCGGAAAACCCGTCGCGGTGTAGCGCGGCTCGTTCCAGAAACCGTCCTCGCCTTGGGTGTCGGCGAGATACTTCGCGCCGCGCGCGACGGCGGGATGATCGACCTCACCGGCGGCCATGAAGCCGAGCAGCGCCCAGGCGGTCTGCGACGCCGTCGACGGCGCCGGCTCGTAGCCGCGATAATCGAGCTTGTAGCTCGAACCGTCCTCGCCCCAGCCGCCGTCCGTGTTCTGGATGGCGGCGAGCCAATCCACGGCCTTGCGTATTTCCGGCGCGTCGTCGCCGGCGATGCCGACCGCGTTGAGCGCACTTAAGACCGACCAGGTGCCGTAGATGTAATTCATGCCCCAGCGGCCGTACCATGAACCGTCGGCAAGTTGCGTGCGGCGCAGATAGTCGACGCCGCGCTTGACTGTGTCGCTCGTCGTGTCGCCGAACTGGCCGAGCATCGACAGGCACCGCGCGCTCACATCCTCGGTCGGCGGGTCGAGCAGCGCGCCGTGATCGGCGAATGGAATATTGTTGAGATAATGATATTCGTTGTCGGCGTCGAAGGCGCCCCAGGCGCCGTTACTGCTCTGCATGCCGACGATCCATTCGCGCGCGCGATCGATCTGGCTCTGATAATCGACATTGACGAGGTTCTGCATCCGCTCCATCGCCATGGCGACGACGGCGGTGTCGTCAACGTCGGGATAATGCGGATTGGCGTATTGGAAGGCCCAGCCGCCCGGCCGCAGATCGGGACGGCGCGCGATCCAGTCGCCGCGCACATTGAGCACCTGCATCGGCACGAGCCAATCGAGGCCGCGCTTGACCTGCGCGACGGCGCGCTCGCCGCCGGCTTCCAACAGCGCATGGGCGGCAAGTCCGGTGTCCCAGATCGGCGACACGCAAGGCTGGCAATAGGCCTCGTGGTCGGCAACCACGAGCAGCTTCTCGATCGATTTGCGCGCGATGGCGCGCTGCGGATGATCTTCCGGATACCCGAGCGTGTCGTACATCATCACGCTGTTGGCCATGGCCGGAAAAATCGCGCCGAGCCCGTCTTCGCCGTTGAGCCGCTCGCTGACCCAGGCCACCGCCTGATCCACGGCGCGCTGTCGTGCGCCTTTCGGAAAGAACGGCTCAGCCGCGCGCAGCACATTGTCGACGGCGCGGAAGAACCAGAACCACGCCGCCTTCTGCTGCGGCGCTTTCGGTGTCGGCCCGAGCATGAGCGGCGGATCGAGAAACAATTCGTCGATCTTGATGCCTTTGGCATTGCGCGCGCGCGGCTTCTTCGCCATCAGCACGAGCAGCGGCACGATCACGGTGCGGCTCCAATACGAGATCTTGTCGAGATGGAACGGGAACCATTTCGGCAACAGCATGATCTCGACCGGCATCACCGGCACCGCGCGCCACGGCACGATGCCATAGAGCGCGAGTAGGCAGCGCGTGAACACGTTGCTGGTTTCGGCGCCGCCGCGGGCGCGGATCGCCTCGCGTGCGCGGCGCATGTGATCGGCCTGCGTCGGGTCGCCGATCATCTTCAGCGCGAAATAGGCTTTCACCGTCGCGCTCATGTCGAAAGCGCCGTCGGCGAACAGCGGCCAGCCGTCGTGCTTGCCCTGGATGCGGCGCAGATAATTGCCGATCTTTGATTCGAGCTCGGCATCGACCGGTTCGCCCAAATAGTGCCGCAGCAAGACATATTCGGCCGGAATGGTGGCGTCGGCTTCGAGCTCGAACAGCCAATGGCCGTCGGGACGCTGGCAGGCGAGCAGCGCGTCGCGCGCGGCGTCGATATGGCGGTCGAGGCTTGGCGACTCGGACTTTTGCAATTCGCTCACGTCGCTCATTTGCGTTTTGCTCATGTAACGTTCGTGTCCTCGTCTGAATTTGAACCCGCGCTGGCCGCAGCGCTAAGTCCCCATTGATTGCTCGCCCACCATTTTGCGCGAGAGAAATTCGAACTCAAGGATGCCTTTGGCACCGCCGAAGGCGGCGGCCTTTCGGGCCGTCCTTGACTTCGAATTTCTCTCGCGCAGGCTGTGGGCGTGCAATCAATGGGTAAATCTGCCTCAGTGGTAAGACGGCCGCAGATGGACGTTCACTTCAAGCCGCCAACAACCTCCGCCGCCCGATTCCCGGATCGGATGGCACCTTCAATCGTCGCGGGCAAGCCGGTATTTGTCCAATCGCCGGCGAGGACAAGATTCCGCCACGAAGTTGCAGCGCCGGGCCGCTTTGCGTCCTGCTCAGGGGTCGCAGCAAAGGTGGCGCGGCGCTCGCGCACGATCTGCCACGGCGGCAGCGGGTCGAGCGGCAGCCCAGCCACGGTCGCGACTTCGGCCCAGATCTTTTTCGCCAGATCCTCGCGCGGCGCATGGATCAGACGGTCGCCGGCGCTGACCGTCACCGACAGCCGGCCGGGAAAAGCGAAGATCCATTCCGTCGTTGCATTGAGCGTGCCGATGATCCGCGGCTGGCCGGCGGGCGGCGCGACGCGGAAATGCGCATTGACGATGGCGCGGAATTCCGTCGGCACGTCGAGCCCGCGCACCAGCGCCGACGCGATATAGGGCGGCACGGCGAGAATAACGGCGTCGTCGGGAGGAAGCGTAGTCGTCTCGCCGGCGAATTCGAGCGCCTCGATGCGGTCGCTGCCGAACGTGATGGCGCGCAGCTGATGCTCGAACTTCACGCTAACGCCGCGCTGTTGCAAGGTGGCCAGCGCCGGCGCGATCAGCGTCTCTCCTAAACCTTCGCGCGCGATCAAAGGCCGGCAGGAGAGCCCGCCGGCCGCGAGCGTCTCGCGGATGATCGCGCTCGCAAGCTTTGCCGAGCCGAGCGGCGGATCGATATTCAGCGCCGCGAGCAGAAGCGGTTCGACGAGCCGCTTATAGAGCACGCCCTCGCAGGCGATGACCTTGCCGACCGGCTGTTCGGGTGCGGCAAAAAGCAGCCGCGCCAACGACAGATAATCGAGCGCCTTCGTTCCCGGCACGCGGCAGTTCTTGTCGAAAATCCAGAACGGCAGGCGGCCGTCATCGAAGCGCAAGGTCCAGCGCTCGCCGCTCTTGAGATCGATGAACGGAAATTCGGCGTGATCGGGGCCAGCCAGGCGATCGCTGCCGCCGATCTCGCGCAGATAGGCGAGCGCGGCCCGATTGCCCGACAGCAAGAGATGATTGCCGTTGTCGATGGTCATGTCGAGCGACGCGTCATGATAGGAGCGGCAGCGGCCGCCGGCGAAGGCCGTCGCCTCATGCACGACAACCCCGACCCCGCGCCCGGACAGCTTGACCGCCGCCGACAGGCCGGCAAGGCCGGCACCGATAATGTGCACCGTGCGCGTCATTTTAAATTCGCATCAAAAGAAATTACGGAGAACGATGAACAGGAATTTCGCCTTCGGCAGGCGCACGCGCTCACGCGGCGGCGCGAAGCCGCGCGCGATCAGCCCTCTGAGGATCAGATAATAGGCCTCACCCATGATGCGCGGGGCGCGGACCTGTTTGCGCGGCGCTTGCGCCATGATCGCACGTGCGCTCGCGAATTCCTGCTGCGCCAATGCGACAATGACGATGCAGGCTTCGCCGATCATCGGATTGGCAACGACCGCCGCCGGATCGCTCGAGATGATGCCGACGTCGCGGAGCGTCTCGCGCGGCAGATAGAGCCGGCCGAGGCCGGCGTCCTCGTCGAGATCGCGCAGGATATTGGTGAGCTGCAGCGCCCGGCCGAGATGATGGGCGAGCGCGAGTCCCGCCTCACGCTCCATGCCGAACACCCGCACCGAGAGCCGCCCGACGGCGCAGGCGACGCGGTCGCAATAGAGATCGAGAGTGGTGCGGTCCGGCGCGCGGATATCGGCGACGACATCCATTTCCATGCCGGCGATAACGGCGAGAAAGTCGCCATGCTCGAGAGCAAAGGCGCGCACCGCCTGCGCCAGACCGGCGAGCTGCGGCGGCGGCGAACCGGCATAAAGCGCGGCAAGATCGGCCCGCCACTTGTCGAGCGCGGCGCGGCGACCCTCGCGCGGGCCCGGATCGTCGGCGATGTCGTCGACGGCACGGCAGAACGAATAGATTTCGTACATCGCCTCGCGCTGCGCCGGCGGCAGAATCCGCATCCCGGAATAGAACGAAGAGCCCGATGCGCGCTCGGCGGCCTGAGAGGAACTGCTCACTTAAGCCCCTCGCGGCTTTTCGGACGCGGCGGAAAATCGGCGGCCGAGCCGGCGCGAGGTTCCGCGCAAAACACCGAGCAAAGTCAGACCGGCGACGGACGGCGCGCCGAGATGAACGCGCTCGCGCAGCGGGTCGCGGCTCATCAGCATGCGCGTCAGGCGATGCGCCAAAGTATTGATGACGGAGACTTCAAGGCTCAGCCGCATGTCGTTGATCGCGGCGGCGAAATCGTCGCTCTCACCGAGCAGGCGCTCGGTCCGCTGCGCGAGCCTGTGCAGGCAATCGAGCAGTTGCGGGGTCGCTGCCGGCGCGCCGATCGCCTCGACATTGGCGCCGCTCGCCGCGAGCGCATCTTGGGGAACATAGACGCGGTCGAGGTTCTGATAATCTTCCTTGCAATCCTGCAGGTGATTGATGATCTGCAGCGCCGCGCACAGCGCGTCGTTGGCCGGCCACACCGAACGGCTCTCGCCGTGGACGTCGCAGACGAAACGGCCGACCGGCATGGCGGAGAGCGAGCAATAAGCGATCAGATCGTCCCAGTCCTTGTAGCGCAGCTTGGTGACGTCGAGCTTGAACGCGGCGATGAGATCCTGCGCGTGTTTCGGCGAAAGGCTCCGCTCGGCAAGCGCCGCACGCAGCCGCACCGCGACCGGATCCTCGGCATTGCTGCCGAGCAGGCCTGCTTCGAGGCGATCGAGCAGCGCAAGTTTTTCCGGCGGCGTAAGCGTCGCGTGATCGGCGATGTCGTCGGCGGTGCGGACGAAATTGTAGAACGCCAGAATCGCGGGGCGATGGCGCGGATGAATCAGGAAGGACGCCACCGGGAAATTCTCGTCCCGATGCCCCTTGCCGGAGCGCCAATCCGTGGCGCTGGCGTCAGCGCCGTGTGTCGTCGCGTCGTTCATCTGGTTTCCGAAACTTTGGCTTGCGCCCGGCCCTTCCACATGCCGCCGCGGCCGCGGGCATGCTGATAGGCGGAATCAAGCGTGAACGCCATATACATGGCGGCAATCGCCGGCAATGCCGGGGCCCAGAACGTCGACAGCCGGTAGAATTTAAGCATCGGCCGGAACGCCAAAGCCATCAAAAGCCAGACGAAAATACCGATGAACTGCGGCACGCCGTCGGCGAAGAGCGCAAGCGCCACCGGCGCCAGATAGGTCAGCGCCAGGCCGAGAACGGTGCCGGCGAGCACAAGCGGCGAATAGCGCAGCTGCGCATAGGCGGTGCGCGACACCATGCGGCGGATATCGCCGATCACGGGATAGGCGCGGATCGAGTGCACGCGATCGGTCAGCGTCAGCGAGATCGGGCCATGCCGTTTGAGGAGCTTTGCCAGCGTGCAATCGTCGATCAAGGCGTCGCGGATCGCGGCAAGGCCGCCGGCCGCATGCAAAGTCTCGCGCCGCACCAGCATGCAGCCGCCCGCCGCCGCGGCCGTAGAGCGCTTCGGGTCGTTCGCCCAGGCGAACGGGTACAGCATCTGAAAGAAGAAGATGAAGGCCGGCACGAACATGCGCTCGGCAAAGCTCTTGCAGCGCAGTTTCGCCATCAGCGAGGTGAGAACGAGACCGTCGGCATTGGCGCGCGCGGCCAGCACTTGCAGCGCGTCCGGCGCGTAGACGATGTCGGCGTCGGTGAAGAGGATGTAGTCCGGCGGCCGGGCCGCATTTTCGCACGCTTCGACGCCCTGCTGCTGCGCCCATAATTTTCCGGTCCAGCCGGACGGCAGAGCGCGGCCCGACAGCACGGTGAGACGGTTCCCCGCGCCCAAACCGGCCGCCGCATCGCGGGCGACCTGGGCCGTGGCGTCGCGGCTCTGGTCGTCGACCAGGACGACATTGAACTCGCCCGGATAGTTCTGCCGCAACAGCGAGGCGACCGTCTGGCCGACGCATTCGGCCTCGTCGCGGGCCGGAATGACGGCAGCCACCGACGGCCAGCCGCCGGGCACAATGCCGCCGATGGGGCTTAAGTCGTCGCGGTCGGCCGCGCGCCAGAATCCGCCGCGGGCGGCGATGAGATAGAGCCAGATCGCCAATACTATTGACGCTATAACGCCAATGACCACAGATAGTCCCTTCATTGAGGGCAGATACCGGCCCTTGCCAGCCTTTGCGCTCGGTTAACCCAATAGCGGTTTAAACCGGGCCGGCAGCCCCTTATCCCCTAAATGCAGGACCTGATATAGGACCCCGCAGCGACGATTAAACGCCGGGTAACACCCCCAAATGGATGCCAAAAATAGCCCTTTTCTTGCCCACCTCGACGCCGTTGCGGCGGATACGGAGACCCTTCTCAATGAGCTTCTGGCGGCCAAGCCCATCGACGGCGAGACCGCCCGCCCGGCCCGGCTGCTCGAAGCCATGCGCTATTCGAGCCTCGGCGGCGGTAAACGCTTCCGGCCGTTCCTGGTCGTCGAAACCGCCGCCTTGTTCGCCGTGCCGCGGCAGAACGCGCTGATGGCGGGCGCGGCGCTCGAATGCGTGCACTGCTATTCGCTGGTGCATGACGATCTGCCGGCCATGGATAATGACGCATTGCGCCGCGGCCAGCCGACGGCGCACCGCAAATTCGACGAGGCGACCGCGATCCTTGCCGGCGACAGCCTTCTGACGTTTGCCTTCGATATCCTGTCGCGTCCGCAAACGCATGCCGATCCGGCGGTGCGTATCGAGCTCGTCCGCGCTCTGGCGCGCGCCTCGGGCATCGGCGGCATGGCGGGCGGCCAGATGCTCGATCTCGCCGCCGAGGGCCGCTTCGGCGTGCAGAAGCACGGTGCAACCGACGTGCGCATGTTGCAGGCGATGAAGACCGGCGCGCTGCTTCGCTTCGGCTGCGAGGCCGGCGGCATTCTCGCCGGCGCCACTGCGGTGCAGCGCGACGCGCTCGAACGCTACGGCTCGGCCGTCGGCGAAGCCTTCCAGATCGCCGACGATCTTCTCGACGTCGAAGGCGATTCGGCTTTGGTCGGCAAACAGACCGGCAAGGACGCCGCCGCCGGCAAGGCGACCTTCGTCAGCGTGCTCGGCCTGCCTGGCGCCAAGGCCCGGCTGGCGCAGCTCGTCACGGAAGCCGAAAATGCCCTCGCGACATTTGGCCCCAGCGCGGCGATACTTATCGAGGGCGCGCGATTCGTCGCCGACCGGCGCGCGTGATCCCGATACCGTTTCGTCCCGTACCATCTGCCGTACTTGGCGTCTTGTACCTGCGTTACGTCTTTTGACTGACGGCCGAGCCGTTACGTCGTAGCGCCGTAACAAGCGCATGAGAAACGAGAAGATTGGGAATTGATGCGTTAAGGGCGATTTTGGGGCGGCGTTTCGCTTTGAATTCAGCCCGATTGAAGTTCGTCACGGCCGGTCCTATTTCCTGCCCGATGCCGGCCTCACGTCTTTCGCTTTTGTGCGTTGCGAACGCGTACCTATTCCGAACCTTCCAGCGACTTCGGGACACTCACTCAAAGATGAACGAGACAATGAGCAAGCCTCGAGGCCGGACAATTCTCGCGTGCAGCACAGCGCTCTTCGCGGCGTTCTTGACGTTGCCGCCGGCCGCGCCTTTTGCCGGCTCTGCCGCCTATGCGCAGAGCGCAAAGGCGAAACCAAAGCCGGGCGCGCATGCGAAGCCGGCGCCGGGGGCGTCACAAGGCACGCCGCAGGCGCCCGCGTCGGGACAAGCGGGAAAATTTCCGCCGCGCACGCAATTTACCGCCGCCGACGATGCCGTTGCCGCAATTCCCGGCATGCCGGACGCGCGCTTCTTTGCGGATTCGACAACCGACTTCACCAAGGCTTTGCCGGTGCAGCCCGGCCCATGGCTCATTCTCACGACCGGCGGCGCCGACGGCGCGTTCGGCGCGGGCGTTGTGACCGGGCTCAGCGCCGGCGGACAGCGGCCGGATTATTCCGTCGTCACCGGCGTCAGTGCCGGCGCGCTGATGGCGCCGTTCATGTTTGCCGGCCCGAAATACGACGCGACGTTGCAGGCGCTTTATACGCAGACGTCGGCTGCGGATATTTTCGAAGTCGGCTCGACCGGCGAGAGCTTTCTCGACACCTGGCCGTTGCGCGATCTGATCAAGAAGCAGATCACGCCGGAGCTTCTGGCCGATATCGCCGCAGCTTATAAGAGCGGCCGGCGCCTGTTCGTCGTCACCACCGATCTCGATGCCGAGCGCTCGGTGGTCTGGAACATGGGCGCCATTGCCGTCCATGCCACCGATCCCGGCAAGGACGACGGCGGCGCCGCGCTCAATCTTTTCCGCAGCGTGCTGCTCGCCTCCGGCAGCATTCCCGGCGCCTTCCCGCCGGTGCAGATCGACGTCGAGGGCAACGGCAAGCACTTTTCCGAAATGCATGTCGACGGCGGCGTCGGCGGACAGTTCTTTGTCGCGCCGCCGGCTTTGATGGAAAGCAATAGCGGCTACAAGATTCCGGCGACGCAGCTTTATGTCGTCGTCAATAGCGGATTGCAGCCGGACTTTCAGGTCGTCCAGCGCTCGACGCCATCGATTCTTGCGCAATCGGTCGGCATGGCGGTGAAGGCCGACATCCGGCTGATGCTCGACCGCACCTTCGTCGCGGCCAAGAACAGCGGCATCGGTTTCAATGCCGCCAGCATTCCGCCGGACTTCAGCGCGCCGAGCCGCGGCGCCTTCGATCCCGATTACATGAAGGCGTTGTTTCAAACGGGCTTTGCGCTGGGCAAGAGCGGCACGGCCTTCGCCAATGAGCCGCCGCCTTTTCCTGGCCGTTCCGTAATTCAACCGAATACGAGCGATAAATCCACATCAACCGATCCGGGAGCGAGCAAATGAAAAAGCTTGGCGTTCTGACGGCAGTCGCGGTGGCCGGTGTGATTGTTGCTATGGCGGGTACGCCGTCGCAGGCGGCGAAGCGCGGGCGGTCGAGCGCTTATGACGGGCTGTGGAGCGTCTCGATCCGCACCCAAGCGGGCCCCTGCGATCCGGCCTATCGGTATCCGGCGCGTATCGTCGGCGGCCTCATTCGCCAGGCCGACAACGATTTCAGCTATCAGATTTCCGGCGCCGTGTTGGGAAGCGGCGGCATCGCCGTCACCGTGAGCAAAGGTGGCCAGAGCGCCACCGGCTACGGCAAGCTGCACGGCTCGAGCGGCGGCGGCCGCTGGAGCGCCGGCGGCAACACCTGCTACGGCACCTGGAGCGCGATGCGGCGGGCGTCGAACTGATCCGCCCTACCCGATCTTCCGCGCCGGCACGTTGGCGTTCCACCACGGGCAGACGTCGGCCGCGCGCAGATAATTGCCGTCCATCACATTGACCGGCTCGCGGGCGCCGGCGGCGGCGCTCGCCATGCGCAAGGTCCGCGCTTCCTCGCGGCCCTCGGGCGTGAGCCAGGTGCGGTCGTGGCCCCACAGGCTCGGACCCTCGGTGCGCTCGTGCGGCGTCCAGGTCGCCGGATCGATGCTGCGGCCGCCCCAGCCGTATTCGACCAGAAACTGCGACGGCGAATGCGAATAGAACGAGGTCATGTGATCGTTGACGTGGCGGCCAAGCGTGGTGCCGATCATTTCCGGCTGGCGCAGCGCCAGATCGTAGGCCTGCCCGACATCGTCGAGATAGCAGACCTCGAACATCATGTGATGAATGCCGTTCTTGCCGGTGTCGATGAAGGCGAGACTGTGGTGGCGGGCATTGAGGTGAAAGAAATAGGCCTTGAACGGCCGCAAGATATAATCGCTCGGCTTGAAATTGAGGATCTCGGTGTAGAACGGCACGACGTCGTCGAGCCGCTCCGCGGTGAGCACGGCGTGCCCCATGCCGAGCGGTCCGGTGCGGAAGCCCGAGATCGCGCGGCCGGGCTTGAACGGCTCGCTCGCGATCTCGGCGCCGTGAAAGACTTCGAGCCGGTTGCCGATCGGGTCGGCGAACACGATCAGATCCTTGACCCGGCGCTCGTCCGCGAGCGCGCGCGAGCCGCGCGCCACCTTCACGCCGGATTTTTCCAGATGCGCCGCGAGCTTATCGAGCGCCGCCGCGTCGGCTATCTCCCAGCCGTAGAACGACGGGCCTTCATCCTCGTCGCTGTGAATAATGACGCGCTGCTTCTTGTCGTCCATGCGCAGCACCAAGGTGCCGCGGCTCTTGTCGACAAGCTGCATGCCGAGAAAGCGCGTGCCGTAATCGGCCCAATCGTCCAGGCTCTTGGTACGGATGCCGACATAACCGAGCGCGTTCAGGTTCATCGCAGTTTCTCCTCGGCTTTTTTATAGCATATGCGGCGGCAATGATCACCTGCGCTTTGCGATGGCAGCTATTTGAGCGTCGCGATATAAGCCGCGAGATCGGCGGCTTCTTTGCGGGACAGCGCCATGTCCGGCATCTTCGGATGCGGATCGAGGAGGAACAGCGCGACCTTGGCGGCATCGAAGCCCGGGGTCTTCGCAATGGTCGCGAATGGCGGCGCCTGGTCGGTCGTTGTTTGGCGCTGCGTCGCTGAAACGACATGGCAGGCTGCACACCATCGGAGCGCAAGCCGTTCGCCATTGCTGGCGTCCGCGCCGAATGCGGGCGTGGCCGCGGCAATCGCTGCGGCCAGTGCGGCGAAACGGAACGAAGCTGATCGATATTCTCCAGGCATAGTCAGAATACCTCCCTAATATTCGGCGCCAATTTGCTTTGCGCTCAGTCACCCCGCAAGCTCAATCCTTTAAGCTCAGGATGTAGGCGACGAGATCGCCGACATCGCTGCCCTTGATGATGACATTCGGCATGGTCTCGTGCGACGTGCGCAGCGCGGCCGTCAGCGCGGTGCTGGTCATGCCGGTGACATTGGCGATATGCGCGAAAGTCGGCGCACCGATATTGGTCGAGCGCCCCGCCACTTTTTCCACGAGATGACATTCGGAGCACTCCGCGCGGGCAAGCCGGAGGCCTTGCTGAACGTTCCCGAGTTCCTGGGCCTGAACCTGAGTCTGGGCGCCTGCGACCGCCGCGGCCCCGATGGCAGCAATCATGCGAAGCGTGGGCATCATCGGCGTGCTCCCCATCCTTTTTGATCTATCGCAAGACGCTGACGACGCGGCGCGTCAGAATGAAAAAGCATGGCTTCCGACCCGACTCACGCCGCCACTCAGAAGTGCCCGCACTGTCAAGGTGCGATGCCGCTTATCCGCCATATCGACCTGAGCGGCATGCCTGACATTTATGTCTTTTATTGCTCGCATTGCCATCACGTCGAAACCTCAAGCAGGAACGTGCGGCCTGATACCCTGGTGCGAATATGACGACCACCTTCATAGCGGCTCCGGAGCGCCTTATCCACTGGGACTATGCGTGCTTTGCATTGGCGGCGGTCTTCGTCATGGTCGCCGCCATCGCGATCGGGGATATCTGGTTCCTGGATTTCGTTCACGTCTTTTCGAGTTTGTTGTGGACCGGCATCGACCTGTTCATGGGATTTGTGCTGGGTCCTGTTCTGCGGCGCGCAAGCCTCACCGTACGCCGGGACATCGCGCAGCGGCTGACGCCGCGCACGCTGTTCCTGATGCCCACGGTATCGATCATTTCCGGCACGACCGGCTGGTTTCTTGCCGTCAAGCTTGGCTATACGGCGCTGGATTGGCCCGCCTACGGCTGGGTCGCCGCAGCCCTTGTTCTCGTCGCGCTGATGACGATCCAGGGGCTTGGCTTCCTGACCCCGGTCAACGTGATGGTCTGCCTTGAACTGCGCAAGCGCGAACCCGATCTGAAAAAAGTCAGCACCTGGATGCAGCGCTACTTTTACGTGGTCGCCGTGCAAGCCATGATGCAGGTCGCGATCATCGTCGTCATGACGCGCTTTCGCACCGGCCTTTGATTGCGGCCGCGGCTGCGCTGAAGCGATCATTCCACCTTGATATTCGCGTCCGCAATGATCCGGGCATAGTCGGCGGCTTGCGCGTCGATGAAATGCGCAAAGTCCTCGCCGCAGCGCACGGCCGGATAAAGACCCACGTTTTCCAGTTTTGCATCGACGTCGGACGACGCCATGGCTGTTGTGAACCAGTCGATGAGCTGCTTGATCTTGCTGCCGGGGGTCGCTGCCGGCGCGAGCAGCCCGAGCCAGACTTCCGCCGCGTAGCCGGGATAGCCGCTCTCGGCCACCGTCGGCACTTCGGGCGCCGCCTTGAGACGGCTGGCGGACGCGGTCGCCAGCGCGCGCACCTTGCCGGCCTTAATCTGTTCAACGGCCTCCGAGTAATTGACCAGCGCCGCATCGACCTGTTGCCCGAGCAAGGCATTCATCGCGGGGGCGCCGCCCGGGTAAGGCACGAAAATCATATTGGTCTTGGTGGCGCGTTTGAAACTTTCAAAGGCGATATGCTGCGTCGTCGCCGGGCCGAGTGCCGCAACCGTGATGACGCCGGGCTTGGCCTGCGCCGCGCCGATCAGATCGGCGATCGTCGTGTAGGGCGAGGCGGTATTGACGACGAAGATCAGCGGCGACGTGACCAGGTTGCAGATCGGCGCGAAGCTTTTCACCGGGTCGAAATTGACCTTTCGCAGCAGCGGATTGATGACAACGGAATTGGCGGCAACGACGACGGTGTTGCCGTCCGGTTCGGCGCGCGCGGTTAGTTCGTAAGCGATCGAGGCGCCGGCGCCGGGCCGGTTGTCGACGATCATGTTCTGCTGGGTGGATTGTCCGATCTGCTGGCTAAGCAGGCGCGCGAGAATGTCGGCGGTGCCGCCCGGAGGAAATGGAACGATGATCCGGACGGAAGCGCCGGATTGCGCCTGCGCAGGATCCGCGGCAGCGATGAAGCCCGCCGCTGCGGCGCCGAAGATCAGGCAAAGAAATCCGCGCATCATTCCCATGAGGCCGCGCCTGCGTGCTCACCCGGTCTTGCGAGGATTCGTAGCATTGTTGCCGGCGGCTTGGGAACCGCATTGTTCGCAGCGCGGGACCTCTGGTAGATTTCCAAAAAACCCGGGAGGACGCCTTGAAGCTTTTGCGTCGAAACTTTCTGCAATTGGCGGCGGGCGCCGCCGCGCTTCCGGCCCTGCGCGGGCGCGCGCGCGCAGACACCTATCCGTCGCGGCCGGTGCACATGATCGTCGGCTTTCCGCCCGGCAGCGCGCCCGACATCATGGCGCGGCTTGCGGGGCAATGGCTGTCGGAACGGCTCGGTCAGCAATTCGTCGTCGATAATCGGCCGGGTGCGGGCAGCAATATCGGCACCGAGGCGGTGGTGCGGGCGGATCCCGACGGCTACACGATTCTCGCCGACGTTCTGACCAACGTGCTCAACACTTCGCTCTATCAAAATCTCAGTTTCAATTTCATGCGCGACATCGCGCCGGTGACGACCGTCGCCAATGCGCCTTATGTCGTACTGGTGACGAACGCGGTGCCGGCGACGACGATTCCCGAGTTCATCGCCTATGCCAAGGCCAATCCGGGAAAGATCAATATGGCATCCGGCGGCATCGGCACCTCGTCGCATCTGTTCGGCGCGCTGTTCATGATGATGGCCGACGTCAATCTGGTGCATGTGCCCTATCGCACCAATTACATGACCGACCTGATCAGCGGCCAGGTGCAATTCGTCGTCAATCCGATTCCGCAGTCGATGGAATTCGTCAAAGCCGGCAAAGTGCGGGCGCTCGCGGTCACCACGCCGGCCCGACTCGCGATCCTGCCGGACCTGCCGCCCGTGGCCGAATTCGTGCCGGGCTACGAAGCGGTCGGCTGGTACGGCATCGGCGCGCCCAAGGATACGCCCGCCCCCATCATCGCCACGCTCAACACAGCGCTGACCGCAGCGCTCGTCGAACCCGCGGCCAAGGCGCGGCTTGCCGAACTCGGCGTCGAGCCGATGCCGATGACGCCTGCGCAATTCGCCAAATTCATCCAAAGCGAAAACGACAAATGGGCCAAGGTCATTCACACGACCGACATCAGGCTGGATTGAGATCAATCATTGGCGGCAGTTCGATCGCGTCCGCACGGATTGGGAGGATGCCATGAATTCCAGTAATGCGATCCTGCGACGCAACGTGCTCATGACTGCCGGTGCAAGCCTCGCCGCCGGCCTGCTGCAGGGAGCAACCGCCGAGGCGCAGACACAAGTCCCCGATGCGGCGAGCGGCTTCGGCCCTGCGACTGCCGCGTTCAACGGCAAGCTCTACACCGTGTGGCGCGATGCCGGCACCGATAGCGGGCTGTGGTACGCGTCGTTCGACGGCGGGAAGTGGTCGGCGCCGGCGCGGATCCCGAGAGTGGCAGCCAGCACGGCGCCGTCGCTCGCCGTCTTCGGCAGCAAACTTTACGCCGCGTGGAAAGGCCGGGCCGCCGACCAGCGTATCTGGTACGCCGCCTTCGATGGCTCGCAATGGTCGCCGCAGGCGCAAATCCCAGGCGCTGCGACGAGCAGCGCTCCCGCACTGTCCGTGTTCGATAACAAGCTCTACGCGCTGTGGCTCGGTTCGGGCGCCGACATCGGACTCAGCTGCGCGTCGTTTGACGGCACGACATGGGCGAACGTCGCGAATCTGTCCAACGCGGCGAACGCGCCGAGCCCGGTGCCTGCGGCGATTGTGCCGAACTCGCATCCCTTCTCACCACAGATGATTGCCACTTCGGGCTTGTCGGGCGCCGGCGGCATCGATCAAGGCAAGTATAACGATTGCGTCTTCGAGGCCTCGGTGGCGGCCGTGGCGACCACCGCACGAGGACAACAGGCGATCTCCCAGGCCATCATGCAGAATGCCGACGGCAGCTTCACCGTCACCTTTCCTGGCGCGCCGCAACACCCCCTCAAGGTGACGCAGACCGATCTGAAAACCACCCGCGTCCACGACAGCGCCACCTGGGCGGACGTTCTGGAGGCCGCGATGATCATCTCGGATCCGAATTTCGCCAACGGCTCGCATCCGCCCCCCGATGCGACCGGCGCAGCCGATGGCGCGCGGCCGACGCCGGCCCAATATGCGCTGCACCTTTTGACGGGGAGCCCGGCATCCAAGGATGTGGCCGCGTCATCAAAGATCGGCGATAAAATCGCAAAGGCGCTCGGCAACGGCCAGCCGATCGTCGCCTTTTGCGCCAACGATGACGAAGGCGCGCTGGTATCCGGGCACGAATGGACGGTAATGGCCTGCGACCTGCGGGCGAGCCAGATCACGCTGCGCAATCCGTGGGGCAACTTCAAGACCGCGGGAACCTCGAAAGCCGGCGTCACCTATGACGGCAATGCCGAAGTCACCATGACCTTGCAGTTGTTCGGTCAGTTCTACAAAGAAGTCACCTTCGGCTACGACAAGGCCTGATCGCTCATCCGTTTCCGCGGGAGCGCGAAGGGAAGAAAGATCGCGTCAATCGAACCCGAAGCAAGCGTAGCAACCAATGCAGGGATTAAAAAATGAAGTGGCTTTTTGTGGCGGCCGTACTCGCCGTGATGTCTGTCCATCCTGCACACGCCACGGACTTGGACTGCGTCAGCACCACGTTCAACGCACTATCTCCGAACGACAAAGTGTGCGTGAGCGTCTTTGAAGATCCGCAAGTGCCCGGCATCGTGTGCCACATTTCGCAGGCCAGAAAAGGCGGGTGGGGCCAGCCGCTCGGCTTAAACGAAGATCCTTCCAATTTTTCGGTGTCGTGCAGACAAATTGGTCCGATCGACGTTGACCTATCAAAGCTGAGGAAAAATGAAGAGGTCTTTAGTGAGAAAACGAGCATCTTTTTCAAGACGACTCGTATTTATCGCATGGTCGACAAACCTCGGAACACGATCGTGTACCTCGCCATCAGCACCAAGATAGTCAATGGCTCACCGGCGAATGCGATCAGCAGCGTTCCGATCATGCCGTGGCCGCACTGACGTGAATTGTGCTTATGAACTGGGGAATATGGACTGGCGCGCCGCCCAAAGAGCTAGCTTGATATTTCATCCTGCGCCTTCGGGTGTGTTACTTTGTCGTGCTGCGGTGCCTTGTCCTGAGCACGGGGGCGGCAATGAGACGGCGCGATTTCGTGAGGTTGGCTGGAGCTGCGGCCGCTATGTGCTCGCTTACCGCGCGCGCCCAGCAGACCGCCACCCCAGTAGTGGGATTTCTCAATGCCGCTTCCGCTCAGGATCATGTTGGACCATTGACTGCCTTCATTAGTGGGCTGGTCCAAACCGGCTACGTTGACGGCCAGAACGTGCACATTGAATATCACTGGGCGGAAGGCCAAAATGATCGACTGCCAGCGATGGCAGCCGATCTCGCTCGGCGCGACGTGGCCGTAATTGCCGCGACGACCACACCAGCAGCACTTGCCGCGAAGGCCGCGACCACGACCACCCCGATCGTTTTCGAAATCGGCGAAGACCCAATCAAGCTTGGCCTCGTCACCAGCCTTAACAGGCCGGGAGGCAACGCGACGGGCGTAACCCAATTGAACGCGGAGGTCGTGCCGAAGCGGCTGGAACTGCTGCACGACCTACTTCCCTCGGCGAGTGTCGTGGCCGCGCTCGTCAATCCGGCCGATCCAGTTCTTGCCGAGTTGTCTTCGCGGGCACTGCTCTCGGCGGCCCATGCTCTCGGATTGCAGCTCACTGTCTTGAATGCCAGTACCGCGCGTGACTTCGATGAGGTCTTCCTGAACATGAGTCAATTACGCGCCGGCGGACTTGTGATTACCGCCGATGCGTTTTTCAACGGCCATGCCGAGCAACTCGGTGCACTCACGATGCGCCATTTAGTTCCGGCAATCTTTGAAACTCGGGAATTTGTCGCGGGGGGAGGCCTGGCCAGCTACGGAGGCAACATCATAGACTCCTATCGCATGGCCGGAGTCTATACGGGCCGAGTTCTCAAGGGCGACAAGCCCGCCGATCTTCCGGTCCAGGAGGCCACGAAAGTTGAGTTGCTCCTCAATCTCAAGACCGCCAAAGCGCTCGGCATCACCGTTCCGCTCGCATTGAGCGGCCGAGCTGACGAGGTCATTGAATAGCAAGCGTAGCAACCATTAAGTGGCTGCGGCTTTTTCGATCCACGGCGTTCCGCGGTGGACGACGGTATTAGCGTTGCAACGCCGAACAGAATGAGAATGAACGTGGCGGCAATCTCGGCGTACATCGACCGGCTTTTTTTCTGGTGGCGTCGATCCATCGATGCCGCATTTGTGGTTGATTTTGGCGGCTGTTATAGGCGGATTGTTAGTCGGAATTGGAATTATTTGGGAGGCTTGGCGCGACGGCCATTTATGGGCACTCCCGACTGCCTGTGTATTTTTCGGCGTGATAATGGAGGCCGCCGCCACAAGAATTCTATTCCAATTCGATGAAGGGATAAGCTTAAAACAAAAGTCCGACTTGTCAGTTGAGCAAAGGAGGACCGCTTGCATTGAGCAAGCGGCGGCTTGGAGGTTTTTGAAGCCGGAAGAAGCCAAGATACTCCACGATGAATTTGCAAAGCTGCCGCACCATAACGTGCAGCTCTGGTATATCATGTTTGACCCTGAATCACTGACGTTTGGTGGACAATTCCAAAGACTGTTTGTGCAAGCCGACTGGAACGTGGACGTTAGAGCCGTCGGCTTTCCTGGGGCGGCCCCATTTGGCGTGTACATTCCCAACGGCGATAACAATGACGACGTAAAAGCCGTCCATCGGGCATTTGGTATCGCCCATCTTGGCTCCTGGCCGTTGGATTTCCCGTCTATGGCAAACGCGCTGATTACTGGTGTAAACCCTCCGCCGCCCTTCACAGTGAGCATGCTGGTGGCTTCAAAGCCGCCCCCTTTCATGCCTGTGCCCTGTGAAGCGGACGCAACCGAAAATAGGCCCTAGTCACGCAGAACAGGACAAAAGGGGCTAATCCCAGGAAGAGGGATATTGCCGTATACGGCCACGGCAGTCACTTTTATATTGACTCTTGTCACTATTTCAGTTACACCTTACTTATCTCGCTCCCGAGGGGCGTCACCGGTGACAGCCGACTGATGGGGCGAGTACGGTTCCTGCGGGCGGGGCTTGCGGTCCGGGCATCGTCCCCGCCGGCACTACGGCCGGCGCGCGAGGTGCTTCGCTTAAGCGCGAGCGACGGCGCGGGTAACGCCTGCATCCTCTCGCTCGCGCGACGCGCGGCCTGGATTGAGCCGCAGCGTTCGATCGCTGCGACGAGCGCCGCAGTGGAGCGCCGAGAGGCGAGCGCGCCTGCGCAAAGGCGCGCGGCCGCGCCCCCTCCCCACCCTCCCCCGCAAGCGGGCGGGGGAGGGGGACCATGCGAAGCATGGTGGAGGGGGCGTCTGACTCATCATTGCACCGTCGACAAAAGAAGTTGCGTTGAGTCCAACGCCCCTTCCACCACCCTTCGGGTGGTCCCCCTTCCCCGCTTTCGCGGGGCAGGAAAAAGACGATGTCAATCAAAACCAAAAAACCTGCAAAACTCCTCCGCCTCGGCGCGCGGCGAACGAAAGCTATTGGCCGGATGCTTATGGTCGCCATAGCCGATGGCCACGGCGCAGAACAGCATCTGTTCCGGCGGCATGGCGACGAACGGCCGCACGACGCGATGCAAGCGGGCCCAGGATTCCTGGGCGCAGCTGTCGAGGCCGCAGCCGCGGGCGAGAAACATCAAGGCATGAATGAAGCCGCCGAGATCGGCCCATTGGCCGGGCCCGAGATTGCGGTCGATGCCGATGAACAGCGCCACCGGCGCGTTGAAAAATTCCAGATTGCGGCTGTATTGCTTGAGCCGCGCCGCAGCGTCGGAGCGGTCGATGCCGAGCGCGCCGTAAAGCTGCACGCCATGTTCCTCGCGGCGCGCCTTGTACGGCTCCCACATGGTCTGCGGATAGATCGGATATTCGGCGTCCTCGTGGCGCGGATCGCGGCCGGCGATACGTTCGGCGACCTGCCGCTTGAGATCGGCGAGCGGCGCGCCAGTGAGCGCATAGACCTGCCAGGGCTGGAGATTGCCGCCCGAGGCGGCGCGGGCGGCGCGCGCGATCAGGTCGCGCACGATTGCGGCTTCGACCGGCTTGTCGAGAAACCAGCGGCAGGAAATACGGGAATCGACGGCTTCGAATACGTCCATGATCGCGACCACCCCAGATTTTCTTATGGGTCGGTCATATCGCATCGGCGGAAAAAGGCGAATACCGCCGGGCTGTCATGGCCTCATGCTAGAACCGAAATCGCGCGTCCGGCGACTAATGCCGCGGAGGAAATCGGGGGAGTGACAGATGCGCTCGACCAGGTCAGGCGGGCCGGTGTTTATCGTCGCCGCGGCGCTCTGCACCGCGGTCCTGCATCCGGGTCCGGGCCACGCCGAAGGCGCCATCGCCATGGGCCAGACCGACACGGTCGGCGCCGACGGCCTGGCCTTCGGCGCGCATTACAACGATTTCGATCCCTATCGCATCGTCGGCCAATCGATCGCGGAGTGCCGATCGTCGGCCGCGTCCGCGGCCGCGCACGATGCCTGCAAGATCATCGGCACATTTCACGACCGCTGCTTTTCGCTGGCGCAGGACGCAAAGCTTCAGCCGCACGGCGTCGGCCTGTCGCTCGCCGAGGACAGGAAGACCGCCGACGCGCTGGCGCTCGATCAATGCCGCAAGATGGCGGGCGCGGCGCACAGCAAGGCTTGCGCGGTGCAGCGCAACGGCTGCGACGGCGACGGCGCTTTTCGCGGCGATCCGATCGACGCCACCGGCTTTCACGACCGCGGCTTCGCCTATCTCAACAAGCGCGACTTCGACCACGCCGCGGCCGATTTCAGCACGGTCATCAAGTTCGATCCGCAAAACACCGCCGCCTATGACGACCGCGCCGCGGCCTATAAATTGAAGGGCGATCTCGACCGCGCGCTCGCCGACTACAACCAGGCGATCGCGCTCGATCCGAAATATGCCGACGCCTACAACAATCGCGGCACCGTTTTTCTCGCCAGGCACGATTACGATCTCGCCATCGCCGATTTCAATCAAGCGATCGCGCTGCAGTCGATTACGCCAAATGCGCAAAAATCGACGCCCTATATCAATCTCGGCCTGATCTACGACGCCAAGGGCGATTACGATGCGGCCGGTGCGCAATTCACCAAGGCCATCGCCGTCGATCCGAAGGACGAGATCGCCTATGCGCACCGCGGCATCGTCGCCGCGAAGAAAAGCGACTATGCCGCCGCCATCGCCGATTTCGGCGAGGCCATCAAGCTCAATCCCAACGACGCCGGCCCGCTCTATTCGCGCGGCGAGGCCAAGATCAAGGCCGGCGATATTGCGGGCGGCGAGGCCGATATCGCTGCCGCCAAGGCGCTGCGGCCGGATGGCGGCGACAGACCCGCACAACCGAGCGAGGTGGTGCGCTAGTGCATGATCCCGAAAAGTGGCGGTGCGCGGCAATTCCAAGAGTAAGTTTTAAGCGTCGTCGGTTGGGGTGTGCCGCCGGCGCGCCGTCTGCTACGCTTGCGGACAAGAAACCATGCCGGGGGGAGACACATGGCGCAGCAATACGCGGCGGCGAACGCAACGGTTACGGTAGCGGCACGGCTCGACCGGCTGCCGCCCTCGCGCCACACGCGCAGACTGGTCACGCTGTTGTCGCTCGGCGGCTGGTTCGAATTCTACGATCTGTTCTTCACCGCCTATATTGCCATCGGCCTGTTCAAGGCCGGATTGTTCAAGCCGACCACGGCCGGCCTGTTCGACCTGCAGGGCTTTGCCAGTTTCGTCGCCGCTTTGTTTCTCGGCCTGTTCGTCGGCACGCTGGCGTTCAGCTGGCTGTCCGACCGGTTCGGCCGCCGCTCGATCTTCACCTTCGCGCTGTTGTGGTATTCGGCCGGCGCCTTCATCATGGCGTTTCAGACCTCGCCGCACAGCATTGACCTGTGGCGGTTCATCGCCAGCATCGGGCTCGGCGTCGAACTGGTGAATGTCGACACCTATCTGTCGGAACTGGTGCCGAAATCGCAACGCGGGCCGGCCTTCGCCTACAATCAGTTCGTCATGTTCACGGCGCTGCCGGTGGTCGCCTTCCTCGCCTGGCAGCTGGTGCCGCAGACCATCCTCGGGCTGGACGGCTGGCGCTGGGTGGTGCTGATCGGCTCGGTCGGCGCCGCGGTGATCTGGTGGATCCGCAGGCAGCTGCCGGAATCGCCGCGCTGGCTCGAGCAGCACGGCCGCCTCGCCGAGGCGGACGCCATCGTCGCCGGTCTGGAAAAGAAGATAGAAGCCGATACCGGACAGCCCTTGCCGCCGCCGGAAGCCGTCAGCGGCGAAGCCGAGCGCAAGTCGGGCTCGTGGATGGAAATCTGGAACGAGACCTATCGCTCCCGC
The DNA here is from genome assembly GCA_963761185.1 of uncultured Alphaproteobacteria bacterium. Classification (GTDB taxonomy): domain Bacteria; phylum Pseudomonadota; class Alphaproteobacteria; order Rhizobiales; family Xanthobacteraceae; genus BOG-931. The sequence continues at coordinate 95,794 of CAVXFY010000002.1, read as the reverse complement.
ACCATCATGCTGGTGATCTACAATCTGTTCCAGACCGTCGGCTATTACGGCTTCTCGAGCTGGGTGCCGCAGCTTCTGGTGTCGCAGGGCATCGAGGTGACGAAGTCGCTCGCCTATACATTCGTCATCGCCATCGCCGCGCCGATCGGGCCCTTGGTCGGCATCATCTTCGCCGACCGGTTCGAGCGCAAATGGCAGATCGCCCTGGCCGCGCTCGGCATCGCCGCCTTCGGCCTTTTGTTCGCGCAGCAGACGACTGCGGTCGGCGTCATCGTATTCGGTGTCCTGATCACGCTGTGCAACAATTGGATGTCGTTCTCGTTCCACGCCTATCAGGCCGAGCTTTATCCGACGCGCATTCGTGCGCAGGCGGTCGGCTTCGTTTATTCGTGGAGCCGGTTTTCCGCGATCTTCTCCGGCTTCATCATCGCGTTCTTCCTCGGCAATTACGGCACCAACGGCGTGTTCGGCTTCATTGCCGGCGCCATGCTCGTCGTCTTCGTGGTGATTGCCGGCTTTGGACCCGCCGTTACAAAGCGCCGGCTCGAGGCGATCGCGGCCTGAACAGCGCCGCGCGGCGAGACGGTTCTAAAAGACCTGCTCCGGCTGGACGTCGGCGCCGGCGCCGACAAATGCCGGACTGCAGCTGGCAAGCGCGCTCTGCAGCCGGTGCCGGAATTGCGCGAGCGTGATCTGCGACACGATCGTCTCGACCTCGCGCGCGCCGACATTGGCCCGCGACATCAGCTCCGAGCAGTGCTGCACCACATTGCTGATGACGTCGAGTTCCTGATGCATGCGGTCGAAAGCCTGCAATTTCATCATGACGTCTTTGCTCAGCGCCTCGCACCTCATCAGATCTTGCCCGATGCCGCTGCTGTTCTGCTCGAGTTGCTCGGCGACTTCGCAGCTCATCGTCGCGATAGCGCGCAGCAGGCTCTGCAGTTCGTTCGATCCGAGATTCGTGATTTCGTGCATGAGAAGGACTTCCGGAATCGCGGGTGCCTAGTGAATCCTGCCGAGCACGGCTTCGAGCTTCGTGCGCAAAGTCGCGTCATCGAACGGCTTGACGATATAATTGTTGACGCCGGCCTGTGCCGCCTTGACGACGAGCTCGCGATCGCCGCGTCCCGTCACCAGGATGAACGGCACTTTGCGAATGGAGAGATGCCCGCGCACGGCGCGCAACAACCCGACGCCGTCCATTTCCGGCATATTGTAATCGGAGATGATGACATCGACCGGCCGAGCTATCGCCCTCGTCAGCGCCTCCTGGCCGTTTGTGGCTTCATGAATCATGCGGATGCCGAGTTTCTCCAGCGCCATCCGTGTCATCTGGCGGACGCTCGCCTGATCATCCACGATAAGAACCTTGAGTGCTGCTGCATTCGGCATTGGGTACCTTACTTGCCCGTGTTTTCCGGGGGGTTCATTCGCAGAATGTGCTGACGAGCTTGACCAGACCGTCGGGATCGAACGGTTTGACGATCCAGCCATTGGCGCCGGCTTCGTTGGCGATGTCCTTGCTGCCCTGCTCCGCCTCGGTCGACAGAACCAGGATCGGCGTGTCGTCATAGGCCGGATCGCCGCGGACGGCGCGGATGACGCCATAGCCGTCAAGCTTCGGCATGTTGATGTCGGTGATGATCACATCGACCGGCTGCTGCGGCAGGACTTTGAGACCGTCCTGTCCGTCGACCGCCTGTACCACGGTGAAACCGGCGCCGCCGAGCGCCAGCCGCAGCATGTCGCGCATGGTGCGCGAGTTGTCGATGGTCAAAATAGTTCGCCCGGCGACGGCGCTTTCCGGCGGAGCGCTGTCGGCCTGAACCGCCGCAGCGGGGTCCTGGACCGGTGCGGGATTCTGCGCCGGAACGGGATCCGGCGCCGCCGGCACGAGCGGAGGCGCGGCCTCGACAGCGACGATAGGTGCTGCCGGGTGCTCGACTTGAGCCGGCGGCGCGACTTCGGCCGCAGCCGGCTCGATCTCGACAGGCTCGGGAGCGCTGACCGGCGGCGCGGCCATATCCTCGGCCGCCTGCACCGCGAACGGATAGTCGATGCCGTAGCCGCCGAAAGCTTCGGCGAATTCCGCCGACGCGGCGGATACCGTCAAATTCGGAAAGGTCTTGAACGCCGAGACGAGAATCTGGAGATAGCCCAGCGATACCGAAGACACCGCCGCGGCATTGAGATTGATCTCGTTCGCCTGCGGCAGCTTGATCATGTCGGCGATCAGCGCGACCGCGCCCGCGGCATCAACCGCGGGCGGAAGGTCGAACACGATCGTGTCGGTGACCTGCGTCATGAACGAACCTCGTTATCAGTGATCCGCCGCCGCGAGCGCCGGCTTCCCGGCGCAGGCATTGAGAATGGCTTCGGATATGTCGAACAGGCCGTGTTGATGCTCGACCGCGCCGATCTCGAAGGCGACGCGCGGCATGCCGTAGATCAGCGCCGTGCCTTCGTCCTGGCCGAGCGTGATGCATCCGGCCTTGCGCATCGCCAAAAGCCCGCTGGCGCCGTCGCGTCCCATGCCGGTGAGAATGGCGCCGACCGCGCGGGGCGCGACGACGCGCGCCACCGAGTTGAACAGCGCGTCGACCGACGGCCGGTGACCCGACACCAGCGGACCGTCGTTGAGCGCGCAGACGAGGCCGTTGCCGCGCCGCGCCACTTCGAGATGATGTCCGCCGGGCGCGATATAGACATGACCGCGCTCGATCGGCTGATCGTGCGCCGCTTCATGGACCCGCATCCGGCATTCGCTGTCGAGCCGGCGCGCGAAAGCGGCGGTAAAGCGCTCCGGCATGTGCTGCGCGATCACGACCGGCGGCGTGTCTTCCGGGAACAGCATCAGCACCGCCTTCAAAGCCTCGACGCCGCCGGTCGAGGCGCCGATGGCGATGAGCTTGTCGCTCGTGCTAGAGGCGCCGCCGACAGCTCTGCGGGTCCGTTGCGGCACCGGCATGCGGCGGCGCAGGCGCGTATGCGCCGCGGCCTTGATTTTCGGGATCAGTTCGCCGCCGAGCTGCAGCACGGCGTTGGTATCCGCCGGTTTGGCGACGAAATCGACGGCGCCGATTTCGAGCGCCTCGAGCGTGGTATCGGCGCCGGCTTGCGTCAGCGTCGAGATCATGACCACCGGCGTCGGCCGCAATTCCATGATCTTGCGCAGGAAGTCGAGGCCGTTCATGTGTGGCATCTCGATGTCGAGCGTGACGACGTCCGGATTGAGCGCCTTGATCTGCCCGCGCGCGGCGAACGGATCCGGCGCGGCGCCGACGACTTCGATGCCCTCGTCGGCGGAGAGCACGGAGGTCAGGAGCTTCCGCATCAATGCGGAATCGTCAACGATCAGAACGCGGACTTTCTGGTTCGATGTATTCATCTGAGCAGCTCAATGTTTGCGGAGACGCCGCGCGTCCCCAGTGTTGTGGCGCAGTTGGCTTTTCTTCCCACCGCGAACGACCAGATCACGCTGTCCTCCGATAGATCGTGCGGCCGGCGAGCTTCAGCCGGGGATGCGTGCCGAGAAGCGATTCCGAATGGCCGATATAGAGCCAGCTCCCCACCCGCAGCAGGTCGGTAAAGCGGTCGACCAGCTCGGTCTTGGTCGGCCCGTCGAAATAGATCATGACGTTTCTGCAGAAGATGGCTTCGAACGGACCGCGCATCGGCCACTTCTCGTCCATGAAGTTCAAATGGCCAAACGAGATCAGGGAGCAGACTTTGCGATCGATGGTGACGTTGTCGCGCTCGTCGGCTTTTGAAATCGGGCCGCGATATTTCGCCGGCACCGCGGCAACCGACTCGGCGGAGAACACGCCGAGCGACGCCTTGCGCAGCACGTCGGTATCGATATCGGTGGCGAGGATGCGCACGTCGCGCGACGCCAGATCCTTGATCTCGGCTTGCAGGATCAGCGCGATGGTGTGCGGCTCTTCGCCGGACGAGCAGCCGGCCGACCAGATGCGCAACCGGCCGCCGGACGGATGAGCGGCGAGAAACGGCGCCACCACCGCCGACACGAAATGCTCGAAGTGGTGCTGCTCGCGGAAGAATTTGGTGTGGTTCGTCGACAGCGCGTTGATGAAGAGCTGAAGCTCCTCGCCGGAATTCTCTTGCAGATATTGGCGGTATTCCTCGAACGACGGCAGGCCGAGCGCGCGCAGCCGGCGCGACAGCCGGCCGTAGAGCAGGTTCTTCTTCGCCTCGGGCAGCGTTATTCCGGCATGGTCATAGGCGATCTTCGACAGCGCGCGGAAATCGGCGTCGGAAAAGTCGAATTCGCGCTGCGACTGCGGATCGGGAAGCAGCGCGAGTGCCTGATGAGCCAATGCCATTGGAGATTTTTCCCTGTCCGGTTTCTAATTAAGTGCTGACGCCATTCGCTCGACGCTGGCGGGCCCTCTCATTTGGTCGGTGACGCGGCCGATGGATGTTGTGGGAAGCTTACGGGCAAATCCAAAATTCATCGTAAAAGCGTCATACCCGCGTCGGCAACCGCAAGGCGCGAGCCGCTTATCTGTAACGATAGAAATTACCGCTGCGTGCAGGAAATTTGGGATTCGGCGCAATCGCCGGCGATTCACTTATAGTGGGATAATTAACCACGCTTGGAGACGCGAAGCCGCGGCGGGCTATTCCGGTTTGATGTTCTCGGCGCGGATCACTCTGGCCCATTTCTCAGTTTCGCCGGCGATCAGTTTCTTGAAATCGGCCGGCGTGCCGGGAAGCGGCGTGCCGCCGAGATTGGCGAGACGCGCCTTGATGGTGGGATTGGCCAGCGCCGCATTGATCTCGGCATTGAGCCTGTCGACGATCTCCTGCGGCGTGCCTTTGGGCGCGCCGAAGCCGCCGACCGCGCTTGCCTCGTAGCCCGGCACGAAATCCGCCACGCTCGACACGTCGGGCAATGCGTCGGAGCGCGCCAGCGTCGTCACCGCGAGCGGCTTAAGCTTGCCGCCTCTGATATATCCGATCGAGGACGGCATCAGGTCGAACATGACCTGGACGCGGCCGGCGATGAGATCGGTGAGCGCCGGCGCCGAGCCGCGATGCGGCACGTGAGTCATGTCGGCGCCGGTCATCATCTTGAACAGTTCGCCGGCCATATGCGTCGAATTGCCGATGCCGGCCGAGGCCATGTTGACCTTGCCCGGATTGGCTTTGCAGTAAGCGATGAACTCGGGAACGGTTTTGACCGGCACCTCCGGATTCACTTCCATGACCAGCGGCCCGCGCGTATTGGCGGCGATCGGCTCGATGTCGCGGATGAAATTGTACGGCAGCGTTTGCAGCGTCGCGTTGATGTAATTGCTCGTGTTCACCCAGAGCAGCGTGTAGCCGTCGGGCGGCGCGTGGACGACGAGACCGGTAGCGACGGTGTTGCTCGCGCCCGGACGATTGTCGACGACAAAAGGCTGGCCGAGCCGATCCGAGAGCCACTGACAGAGCAGACGCGCGCTGATGTCGGCCGATTGTCCGGGCGGAAAGCCGACAACGAGTCGTGCCGGATGATCGGGATAAGAGGCTGCCCTGGCCCTTCGCGTCGCGGCGAGGCCTGCGACGCCCGCTGCGAGTTGGAGAAAGTACCGGCGGGCAAGCGTCATGGTGATTGACCTTTGCCACTTTCTCCCGGCGCGAGGGTGGTCAATAAGCCGTCTTGCTGATCTCGCCCGAGCCCGCGACATACCAGCGTTCGCTGACCAACGGCTTGCCAGAAAGACGGTCGGCCAGCCAATCGGCGACCAGGACCGGCGGGAACGGGCCAAGATTGGCGGCAGGCACGTTGCCGACGGAATGGCGCGATTCCTGATACACGATCATCTGCTTCGGGCCGCCGAGCGCCGCCATCAGGCGTTCCGAATGTTCGAGCGGGCTTAATTCCTCGGCTTCGCCGGCGACGCAGAGATAAGGCACTTTGATCTTCTCGGCATGGCCTTCCCAGGTGATCTTCTGGCGAAACGCGTCGAACTCGCTTTCATCGGTGATGCCCGACATATACATGAAACGCTTCTTGAACGTCGGCGACGCTTCCTGAAAGATCGTGTGGCAGCCCGGCTCGTGGCATACCGACATCACCGCGCAAGCCTTGATGCGCGGCTCATTGCCGGTCAGCACGGTGCCGAACAGCGAGCCGAAGCTCGTGCCGGAGACGCCGATGCGCGCCGGATCGAGCTCCGGCCGCGCCGAGATCCAGTCGACCAGCGCGGGACCCGCCGCCATCCAGTTTTCCATGGTGAAGTGAAGCCCGATCATCGGCGCTTCGTATTGGCCGGGCCCGTCGATCGCCAGCACCGCCATGCCGCGATTGAGATATTTGTCGCCGTAAAGCGCGACCTGGATTTCCTTGTAGCTGTCCATGCCGGGCACCGCGATCACGATGGGCAGCTTGCCGCCGGTGTGGTTCGGCGGCAGATGCAGCCAGGCCGGGATCGCCTTGTCCTGAAACGGCACCCACACCGCCTCGACGTGATGGTCGGCAAGGGCGGCGTATTTCGCGTAACATTCGCGCTTCTTGTTGTTGTAGGAAATATTGGTTTCGTCGTTCTCGTCGTAGGGCCATTGCGCCGCGCCCCAGTGCACCGCGGCCATGAAGAAATTATCGCGCGCGGTGACTTTGCGATCCGCAAGCGCTGCGGCATTGGCTTTGGCTTCGCGGCGGCGAGCGACTGCGGCGAAAGCCGGGCCGATATCGGCCATCTTTTTCACCCGTTCGCGGATGCCGGCAAAATCGGCATTGGCCTCGATCCCGCACGGCGCATGGATATACAGCGACCGCGGCTGGTCCCAATCGATGCCGTTGGCGCGGATGATATTGTCGATGACCCAGCGCTGCTCGTTGAAGCGCCGCACATGCGGCTCGCCGCGCTGATCGCGAATGGGCGGAAGGGCCTGCTGCGGGCGGTTCATGGCGCGACGCTCCCTGGAATGTTTGTTGGGCTATTTAACCGGGATTTCAGCCGAAAACTATGCCCCCGCACCTATCGGATTGCGTTCCTTGATCAGTCCGGAAGGCGTGACGAAGACCAAGAGGTTAGCGACGACGATAGTGCCGGCGAGGAAATAGAATGCAGCCATGATGCCGTAGTGGTCGGCAATGATGCCCGCGCTTACCGGACCGAGCGCCATGCCGAGCGCCTGCATGCCGAACAGCACGCCGATAGCGCTGCCGCCCATGCCGGGCGGCGTCGCGTCCAACAGCCATGCTTGCAGCACCGCGCGCACTGCGAACAGGAAAAATCCCAGCACGGCGACCAGGAACACGAACCAGCTCGTGCCGCCGGCGAAGGTCATGGCCAGAATGATGACGCCGGTCATCGCCATGCTCGACATGATGACTTGCCGCCGCCCGACTTTGTCGGACAGGTGTCCGGCGATCGGCGCAGCAATAAAGCCCGCGGCCTGCAAAGCGAACAGAGAGCCGCCGATCCAGGTCGACGGATATTTCATGACGTCCGCGAGGTAAACCGGCAGGAACGTCAGCAGCGCGCCCTGCGTCATGGAACGGAACGTCGAGCCGATCGACAGCGTCACCAGCGCGCGGTTCTTCAAGAGCTCGCCCAGCATGCGCAGCCGCACGGCGCCGCCTAACCTCTCCGGCTTCGGCTTGGCAATGCCGGCGCGGGCATCGGCCATCTGCAGGCGCCCGACATAGAACAGAATAATGCCGGCGACGACGATGCCGGGGATGACATTCATGACGACGACGGAACGCCAATTGTAGAATTGCAACAGCCAGCCGATGACGAGCGGGGCCGTAGCGTCGCCGACATTGGCGCCCATGCCGTGAAACGACATGACCAGTCCCTTGCGATCGGGGAAACGGTCGCCGAGCCAGGGGATCGCGGTCGGATGCCAGATATTATTGCCGATCCCGACCAGCATCGCGCAGACGAGAATCATCCAATAGGTGTGCGACGCGCCCATGATGAGATAGGGAAAGCCGATCCAGCACAGCGAAATCGCCATCAGCAGGCCCTTGCGGCCCACCGTGTCGACGAAGATGCCGCCCGGCACATTGGCAATGGCGCCGGCGGCGTATTGGCAGGTCAGGATCGATCCGATCTCGCTGTAATTGAGACCGAGTTCCTTGCCGATGAAGGGCAGGAGAATATAAAACGTCGCCGGATACCAATGGGTCAGCGCGTGGCCGACGCTGATCACCCAGACTTCACGAAACGAGCGCCGCGGGACCGCACCCAGCGAGATTGTCGTCGCGGTCATATCCCCTCCCCTTGCTCCGGGTCTTTGCTTGGCGCATGCGAGTCACGCGCAAGCGTTTGCTACATTGCCGCATGCAACGCGACAAGCCCGGCTCTGTCGGGACTGCCCTGCGCGTAAGCGGCCGGGCCGACCGAAAATTTCCCTCAAGACAGGCGGCTTGTTCATCGGGCCGGTGCCAAGGCTGTGGTTTTTCCGTTTGGTCAGCGAAAAACGCCCTCAACTCAGATGAAATGGAATCAGATACACCTATAAATTGCAACCGCTAACGGATCGGAAACCATGCCGCGCCCTTCGTCCAATTCGGAGTTCGCGCTCGACCTGGCGCGGCCCGTGGCAGAAGAAAAACAGAGGCGGCCGGTAGGGCAGCTTAAAGGTTACCGCACCATTTCCCTGTCGGTAACAACGCGTACAACCGCGAAGTAACAAATACCTGTCACACAGCATGCGAACGGCCCGACGTCCAAGAGTTACCCGGAATGGCAAAGCGACTCCGTGCATTTCGGCAAACGACGACCTATCTGGGCGTCGCGGTCATCGCCATTGTCTGGGGCGGGATCTGTTTGCTCTCCAGCAAGGAGCATGAGCGGGCCTATCAGGACGCCGTGCGTCAGGGCAGCAACCTCACCCGAGTCCTGGAAGAATATATCCGGCGCGTCATCCGCGAATCGGACAGCTCGCTGCTGGCACTCCGGCGTGCTTATCAGAGCGATCCGGAAAACTTCGACATCACGGCTTGGGCAAAAACTACTCAGCCGCACGCCGACCTGACCGTGCAATTCGGCATTGCCGGCCCCGACGGTCTTATTAAGCAGTCGACGCAGGGACCCGTCACGACCCCGATCTATGTCGGCGATCGTCTCCATTTCCAATTCCAGGTCGAACACCCCCGGGACCAGCTTTATATCAGCGCCCCGATTGTCGGACGCATCAGCCAAAAGCAGGCGATTCAATTCTCGCGGCGTTTAAACAAACCGGACGGCATTTTCGGCGGCGTGGTCGTGACTTCGGTGGATGTGCACCAACTCGAGGATTTTTTCAGCTCCCTCGACATCGGCCGCGGCGGTGCGGTGTCGCTCGTCGGTCTCGACGGCATCGTGCGCGCGCGCGGCGGCAGCACTCCAAATTCTCAGAACTTTGCCGGCCTTTCGGTCATTCACTCGCCGGTCTTCGCCGCGCTCCGCCAAGCGCCGGACGGCCATTATTGGAACACCACCAGCAGCAGCGCCAAGTTCGACAACATAATCCGGCTGATGTCGTATCGGGCGGTCACCGGACTTCCGTTCGTCGCCATCATCGGAATATCCAAGGACGAAATATTCCAGCAGGCCGACGCGACATTGCGGCACTACGTCGTTGCGGGCACCGTGCTGACGGCGATCGTACTCGTCGTCATGGTACTCGGCGCCGCCGGCCGGGCGCGCGTACTTTCGACCACCGCCGAGTTGCAACGCTCCGCGCAATCGCTCGAACAAAGCAATCTCTTGCTGCACACGGCGCTCACCAACATGGCGCATGGCTTGTCGATGTTCGACCGGGACCTCCGCCTCGTTATGTGCAACGATCGCTACGCGGAGATGTACAATCTCGACCCCGAGATGACAAAGCCGGGCACGTCGCTGCGTGCGATCCTGGAAGCGCGGGTCTCCTCCGGTCTGCCGCCAGAGGATGCCGAGCAGTTTATCCGCGATCGGCTGGAAAACGTCGTCGCTGGAACAATCCGCAATGTAGAGAACAAGCTGCGCAACGACCACGTAGTTGCCGTGACCTTCGAGCCCATGGCCAATGGCGGATGGGTCGCCATTCATCAGGACATCACCGAACAAAAGAAAACTGAGCGCGCACTCGTCGAGAGCACCGAGGCGCTGAAAAAATCCAATGCGCGGTTCGCCACCGCCCTGCAGAACATGTCGCAGGGTCTCTGCATGCTCGATGCCGAGCAGCGCATTCTCGTCGCCAACGAGCGTTTTCGGCAGATCTACAACTTGCCCGAAGACCTGGTGAAGCCCGGCACGACGCTCGGCCAGATCGTCGAATACCGCCTCAGCAGCGGCAATTTCACCGGCACCGACCCGGTGGAATATATCGCGGCCCAGTTCCGCAATTCGACCGATATCGAGAAGCTCGGCAACGGCCGCGTCATCATGCTCTTGCGCCACGCGATGGCCGACGGCTGCTGGCTCACGACCCATGAAGACATCACCGAACGCTGGCGCACCGAAACCCGCGTCGCCTATCTGGCGCACCACGACGCGCTGACGGGGCTGGCCAACCGTCCCTCTTTGGTCGACAAGATTGAGGATGCGTGCTCGCGCTATCGCTGGCGGGGCGAGGAATTCAATGTCCTCATGGTGGACCTCGACCGCTTCAAGCAGGTCAACGACACCTTCGGCCATCCCTCCGGCGACGAATTGCTCAAGCAGGTTGCCGATCGGCTCAAGGGCGCACTGCGCGAGACCGACGTCCTGGCGCGACTCGGCGGCGACGAATTCGCCATCATCCAGTTCGACGACTCAAAACAGACCGAGGCCGCGGAGGTTCTTGCCGCCGAGATCATCGCGCTTGTCGCCGAGCCGTTCGCCATCGGCGGAGCCGACGTCGGTATCGGCGCCAGCATCGGCATTGCGCTGGCGCCGGAACACGGCACGCATGCCGACGATCTTCTGAAGAAGGCCGATCTCGCACTCTATCACGCCAAATCAACGGGCAGAAACCGTTATGCGATCTTCGAATCCGCGCTCGGGCAGGCCGCGGTCGAGAAGCATACGCTCGAAAACGAGTTGCGCCGCGCGCTGGCCCGAAAGGAATTCGAAGTCCACTTCCAGCCCATCGTCGACTCCCATACGCTCAAGATGCGCAGCGCGGAGGCCCTCATACGCTGGCGCCATCCCGAGAGGGGCTTGATTCCTCCGGACCAGTTCATTCCGCTCGCCGAGGAATCCGGCACGATCCTGCAGATCGGTGAATGGGTCATCGCGGCTGCATGCAACGAAGCCGTGAAATGGCCGTCGTCGGTGAAGGTGGCGGTCAATCTCTCCGCGGTGCAGCTGCGCAGTTCGAGCCTGTTGGACTACGTGATGTGCGTGCTCGTCGAATCCGGCTTGCCGCCGGAACGGCTCGAGCTTGAAGTCACTGAAACCGCTTTGATCGAGCACGGCGCCGATTGCATCGCGCTCCTACGCAAGCTGAAGAACCTCGGCATCACGGTGGCGCTCGACGATTTCGGCACCGGCTATTCATCGCTCAATCAATTGACGATGTTCCCGTTCGACAAGATCAAGATCGACAAGTCGTTCACGCGGAACATGACCAATCGCGCCGATTGCGCGGCGATCATTTCCGCCGTGCTCGCGCTGGCGCACAGCCTCGATATCGAGACCACGGCGGAGGGCGTCGAGAGCCAGGATCAGCTGCGCATTCTGCGGATGGCCGGGGTGTCGACCGTCCAGGGCTATCTGATTCAAAAGCCGTGTTCGGCATCGCAACTGAACTTCGACGGGTATCAGGTCTCGGGAGCCGTTGAAGATGCCGCATAACGATGCGCCGTCGGCAATTCCGAATGTGAAGGAAAGCACCGCGCAAAGTGCATTCGGCGCGCCGCCGAATGCGGCCGCCGCGGCGTCGAAATCCTTGATCGACGACCTCGAAGACGCCATCGCCCACACCGATTTGCGTCACCGCGCCGCCGTCATGCGGCGGCTGACCGACCTCTTCATCATGAACGGCGCGGCCTTCTCCGAAGAGCATATCGCGATGTTCGACGAGGTCATGAGCCGCCTTGTCGCCGCGATCGACAGCTCCGCGCGCGCCGAATTCGGCGATCTGTTGGCGACGAACCCGAATGCGCCGGCGAAGACCTCGCGCATTCTGGCGCTCGACGACGAGATCAGAGTCGCCGGGCCGATCCTGTCGCACTCCAAGGCGATCGACGAAGCCACCTTGATCGAGGGCGCAAAGACCAAGAGCCAGGACCATCTCTACGCGATCTCGCTGCGCGACACGATCGGCGAAGCGGTCACCGACGTCCTGTTGGAACGCGGCGGCACGGAAGTGGTGCGCAGCACGGCCAAGAATCCCGGCGCGAAATTCTCGGATTTCGGCCATACCACGCTGGTGACGCGCTCGCGCGAGGACGGCGAGCTCGCGCTTCGGGTGTGGTCGCGGTCCGATATTCCGCGACAGCATCTGTTGAGCCTGTTCGCAGCCGCTTCCGAGGACGTGCAAAGGCAGCTCGAGACCGCCGATCGGCAGAAGGTCCAGCTCTATCGCTACCTCGTCGCGCAAGCCAAGAGTCAGATCCAGACCACGATGCGCGAAAATTCCTCGAGCTATGCGCAGGCGCGTCCGCAGGTCGAAGCGCTGCACCGCGCCGGCGGCCTGAACGGAGAAAGCCTCGCAAGTTTCGCCAAAGCCGAAAAATTCGACGAAGTGACGATCGCCTTGTCGCTCCTGTGCGACTTGCCGGTGGGGCATGTCGAACGCGCCATCGTCCATCATCGCGCCGATCACCTGATGGTTCTCGCCAAAGCCATCGGTCTTTCCTGGGAAACCACGCGCGCCATCTTGCAGATGCGGGGGCCGGCCAAATCCGTGAGCGCCACCGAGATGGAGTCAAACGGCTTGAGCTTCGCCAAACTACAGCAGAAGACGGCCGTGTCGGCGATGCACTTCTATCGGTTGCGGGCGCGCGCGGAGGCGCAGCTCGAAGCGGGTTAACAGGCGGGGGCCTTGGGCGCCGACCTTGGGCGGCGACCCGACGGATTGAGATTTCAGAGCGTTCGACGCTACGTGGTGGCCAAGGCAGCGGTTCGTCACAGACCCGTGTGTGCCTTGCCTCGTCTGAGAGTAGCAGACGGCAGCTCCCGGAAGGCCGCGCGATAATCCTTTGCGAAATGGCCAAGGTTGCTGAAACCGCAAGCAAACGCGACGCCGCTAACCGAGGTATCCGCTTGCGGAAGCTGCAGCATGGCCCGCGCGCGTTTCAGCCTGAACTGCTTGGCGAAGGCCATAGGAGAGTAGCCTCTGCTGGTCTTGAAAGCCCTGAACAAGCTCCTTGCGCTAGTGTTCGTGACTTCGGCCAATTTTTCGACCGTAATCGGGCTGTCCCAGTGCGTTTCAATATAATCTTCGGCACGCTTGACGTGCCAGGGTGCGGAGTCGCTCGGGTCCGCGTCAAGCAAGCCGCTGAAATTATGCCGGTTGCAGCACAGAAACGCGATCGCAAGGGTTTGCTCCAGCTCGTCCAAAACCAATTGTGGCATGGCCGCGCCGCTGGCTGAACTGAAAAGACCGGCGTACATCAAGACGAGACGCTGGAGACTCTGCCCTGGCTCGGTATCGAGCCGCGTCAACGTCTCGAATTCGATGCTGCCGGAAGGAACCGACCCAGTCAAACCCGCGAGCTTCCTCAACAGAACCCGCGTATCGATCCTGATAACTAGCTGTTGATAGAGCGCGCCAAAATTGATCGTGCATCCCTGAGCGTTGGGTAAGATGCACGATCGCTCGGGGTGTAAATCGATCGTGTTTCCACCGATGACGGCCGAGCCCAAGCCGCGCAAGCCAAATTGTTGGCGCACGTAATCGGCCTCGGAAAATCGAGTCTGGACGCTGCTCTGATATGAGCAATAACTGAACCCGATGCTCGACAATTTTAGAAAATTGGTGGCGGCGAAAAATCCATCGGCGCCGGCCAAAAGATCAAAGTCGAGCACGCCGAAAGCTCGCAGCGCGTTTCGCGCCTCCTCCGGATCCGCCGTGCGAAGAACAGGATACCGATCGAGATAAGGTGTTTGCATCGTCCCTGTTGCAGCTGAGCAAATTGGAAGATAGCCAACGTAAACGTAAAATTTCTGAAAAGGGATTCTACACTCGTGGATACGGCAAGATTATTCTACCCGTAGAGCCTTATGATTCGCACGCGCTCCTTATGCACGATCAACGGGTCTACGTCTACGAAATGCATACATAACGTGTGCCCGGCTATTGTTGCTGGACGTCCGGATTCAACTCACGCAGTAGGTTGTCCCTATCCGCAATGGCTTCTTCCAATAACGCGCCTTGTTTGCTAAGCGCCCTCACGTTGACTACTAATCTTGATACATAAAGTTGCAGGGCGTCCGCTCCTTCGAGTGGAGCGTCGACTACGTTGTGTGAGAATTTGCTTGACGACATTTTTCTTTGATCCCTTCTTGACACACGCCAGTTCTCGCAGGTCTTACCGTGATCGGACTTTATAGGGCGCTAGCGTACCCAGTTCTCGGCGTGCCGATTTGGCTAGTCGTCCGCGTCTCGGAGCGTCACATTGCCGACCTCAGTAACCACACGATTACGCCCGCAGTGCTTGGCCGCGTAGAGGCAAGCGTCCGCCCGCTCAGTCAGTGTTTGCACGCTGTCGCCCGGCTTGTAACGAGCAACCCCGATTGAAATCGTGATTTGCCCCGACACGTCGCCCGTCGAGCGCCTAACAACTTTTCGGCCGACAATGGCTTTGCGAATTCCTTCGGCGACGACGGCAGCTTGTTGAAGAGCGGTGTCTGGCAGAATCACCGCAAATTCTTCGCCGCCGTAGCGCGCCGCGGTGTCTTGGCCGCTGACCGCTCGTTTTATGGTCGACGCGATCAGACGCAAAACTTGGTCGCCGACGACGTGACCGTAACTATCGTTGAATTTCTTGAAATTATCGATGTCGCACATCAGCAACGAGAGCAGCTGTCCTGGATGTCGGGCTTCGGCTACGGCAAACCCCATCTCTCGATTGAATTTTCTGCGATCGGCAAGCGATGTGAGCGGATCGGTGAGGTCCTCCTGGCAGATCAAAGCCAGCTTGGCTTGCAGTTGGCCAATTTCGCTTATGAATGAAGCCAGCGAGTTTTGCATCGACTGATTTTGCTCGTCCATTTTGCGGGCCACTCGAACGAACCTCTCGACCAGGTCCCCTAGTCCCTCTCGACTATCGGAGTTACCGAGCTGCTCGGCAGCCGTAGAGAGTTCGGTAGCGCAATCAGTGCCTAATCCCCAGGCGGCGTCGAGATCGGCGGCAAGCTGGGACACTTCAGTCTTGATCTCAACACTGATGTCTTCGATCTGACCAGCAACGGCGGATGTTGAGAGATAGCGATCGTAAAGCCGGTCGAACTCGTCGAGCGCAATGTCCGCGTTGCCGCCGAGCAGCAGTTCATCAATGGTTTGATTGAGCTGTGGCAAGGCACGGGTCGCGTAGGTGTACCAAAGATGAAAGCTCGGCGGGTCGGCCGGCGCCCGCAATGCGCCGATCTGCTCGATCGCCATCAGCGCATGCGGGATCGTTTGCTCGAAAGTCCTGTTCGGCGAGGTCAAGGCGATACGCGATTGCTGGCGGGCCGCCGAACGCGATTTGCTTTGCGTAACTTCAGTCTCGATCGGCCGTGTCTCCGGCTGGCTGACCGCCGTCATGAATGACATTCCCCAAACTGGAAGCTATTCGAGCCACCGCACGGCTACCCGCGAATTGGAAAAATACGCTTACGCAATGGAGCGGAAACGCGATGCGCCGGGTAGCAGGGCTGCGCTTAGAATTCCTGCCAACCTGCCTCGCCCTTTATGGCCGTGGCGAGGGCGGTCTGCACCGAACGTGCCCCACCGGCGGCCTGGCGCGGCGCAGCCGCAGCGGGGCGTTTCAGCGCTGCGGGAACGGGGCGCACGGCGGGGGGCTTCGGCATTTCGGATGGTGGTTGAGCGGGCGGCGCTGCGCCATCGACGACGAATACGTCGACCCTGTCTGTCATCGCCTTCGATTGTTGCTCAAGCGTCTTGGCGGACGCGGCATTCTCCTCCGCCAGCGCTGAGTTCTGCTGGGTCACTTCGTCCATCTGGTTGAGCGCCTTGTTGATCTGCTCGATGCCGGAGGACTGTTCCTTGCTGGCCGAGGCGATTTCCCCGATACGGCCTGCTACTTCCGTGATCGAACCCAAGATCTCCGCAAGCGCCGTACCAGCTTTGTTGACGAGTTCGACCCCCGACTGCACCTGACTGTTGCTGTTAGTGATCAGTTCCTTGATGTCCTTGGCGGCCTGTGACGAGCGCTGAGCGAGGCTTCGCACTTCGGACGCGACTACCGCAAAGCCGCGGCCGGCTTCGCCGGCACGAGCCGCCTCGACGGCCGCATTGAGCGCCAGCAGGTTGGTTTGCCGTGCGATCTCGTCGATGACTCCGATAATGTCGGAAATCTTGCGCGAGGAACCGTCGATCTGCGACATCGCCTCGACCGCTTTGGAAACCACCTCGCTGCCGCGATCGACCACAGTGCGCATGGCGGTGGCCGAGCGATACGCTTCCTGGGCGCTTTCCGCGTTCTTGTTCACGGTGGCGGCCATTTCCTCCATCGAGGCCGAGGTTTCCTCCAAGCTCGCCGCCTGTTCCTCAGTGCGCTGCGACAGGTCGGTCGTGCTGGTCGATATCTCGGCCGACGCGTTAGCGACCTCGCGCGCGGTGCCTTTGATTTCGACGATGATCTGCCGCAAGGTGTCGAGCAGTCCATTGATGCCGCCGCAAAGAGTTGCGATTTCGCCGGACTTGCCGTCGAGCGGAATCCGCTGCGTCAGGTCGTTCTGCTGGGCAGCTGCCACGACTTCCCGGGTCTGTGCAACGGCGAGCTGGAGGACCTGATTGGCGAGCACCTGCGCAGTGATGTCGGTGGCGAATTTGACCACCTTGAACGCCTTGCCTTTGGCGTCGACAATCGGATTGTAGCTCGCCTGAATCCAGACTTCCTTGCCGCCTTTGCCGATACGCTTGTACTGGTTGGCGTCGAATTCGCCCCGCGCGAGCTTTTCCCAGAACATGCGGTAGTCGGGGCTCTGGCGATAGGCAGGCTCGACGAACATGCTGTGATGCTGTCCTCGGATTTCGTCGAGCGTGTAGCCCAGCGCAGTCAGAAAATTCTCGTTGGCATGCAAAACCTTGCCGTCAATCGTGAATTCGATCACCGCCTGCGACTTGTTGAGCGCCACGAGCATGCCCTCGTTGACGCGGGTGACGGTTACGTCGTTCCATTCCAGGACGTTGCCGACATAATTGCCGGCGCGGTCAAAACTTGCGTTGACCAGAAGTGCAAATTTAAGATCGCCGACCGTGATTTCGGTCTTGAAAGGGAGTTTGCTCGGATCCGACAGCATGTTGCGCTGGTGCGCCGGATTCTTGTGGAAGGTATCGATGCACATTCCGATGATCTGATCGGGATCGAAATTCGGCCACAGCGCGCGAAACGCCGTAAGGTTTGTCTTTAACAATTGTTTGGTGGGCTCATTGACGAATCTGACGACGAAGTCCCGGTCCACCATCATAACGGCAACCGTGACTTGATTGACCACGTCGCCGAGAATGTCGTCTAATTTATATTGGCGCTGTGCCTTGTGGCTGCTCACTTTCTTCTGAACCTGATTCCGACCAAGCCAGGACATTGCAAATTTCTCCTCGAATTAAGTTCCGCGTCCTCCTTCTTGTCACGCATCATCATCAATTAAAGCTTTGTCCAATAACCGCAGGTGTCGCTCAACTAGCGCCGGGCTCGTGAAGACATCATTGCATTAACGCGAAACGTAAAGGGTTGATCACGCGTCATGTCAGGATTAGCCTGACATCATCACACATCTTGTCAGGGTTAGCCTGACAAGAGGAAATGCGTCGACCAACCGCTTGACGTGACGGTCGTGACTGATAAGGCCGGCACAGCGGCCATTCTGCACGCCCGCCCCTATAATCCAGCATACGCCGCCGCAGGAGCCGAAAATGAAACCCAGCAACGTCAAGGCCGATATCGCCTATGACGACCTGCGCCAATGGCTCGCGCATGCGGAGCAGCTCGGCGAGGTGCGTAACGTCAGTGGCGCAAGCTGGCAGGAGGATATCGGGCTCGCCGCCGAAGCCGTGCTGCGTGCCGAGAACGGGCCCTGCGTCGTGTTTGACGATATCCCGGGTTGCCCCAAGGGGTTTCGCGTGTTGCTCAACATGTTCGCCGGCACGCGGCGCAACATGACGCTCGGCTTTCCCGGTCACCTCTCCAAGTGGGAATTGAGCGACGCCTATCGCGAGGCCTATCTCGAGGACCAGAAGATCATTACGCACGAGATCGTCGAGGACGGGCCTATTCTCGAAAACGTGCTGATGGGCGACGATATCGACGTCACCAAATTTCCGGCGCCGATCTGGCACGAGAAGGACGGCGGCCGCTATATCGGCACCGGCACCTATAGCATCACCCGCGATCCGGAGGAGAACTGGCTCAATGCCGGCGCCTACCGCGCGCAGGTGCACGACCGCAACTCGGTCGGCATTCTCATTGCGGCCGGACATCACGGCGACATCCACCGCGAGAAATATTTCAAGCGCGGCGAGCCGATGCCGGTCGCCATGGTGCTCGGCGGCGATCCGCTGACGTTTTTCTACGGCGGCATCGAAGTGCCCTATGGCGTCTTCGAGATCGACGTGGTCGGCGGCCTGCGCGGACGGCCGATCCAGATGGTGCGCGGCAAGGTGACCGGCCTGCCGTTTCCGGCCGGCGCCGAGATCGTGCTCGAGGGCTATGTGACGCAGGGGCGCAACGAAGTCGAAGGTCCGTTCGGCGAATGGACCGGCCACTATGCCGGCGGCGCCAAGCCCGCCTCCGTTCTCGATATCAAGGCGATCTATCACCGCAACGATCCGATCCTGCTCGGCGTACCGCCGATGGGGGCCGGGCCCGACGAGATGGCGCGGTACCGCGCGGTGCTGCGCTCGGCGACGATCAAGCAGAACATGACCAATGCCGGCGTTCCCGGCGTGCGGCAGGTGTGGTGCCACGAGATCGGCGGCGCGCGGCTGTTTCACGGTGTGTCGATCACGCAGCGTTATCCCGGCCACGCAGTGCAGGCGGGCCATATCGCGGCGCAGTGCGGCGCCTCGGCCTATGCGTCGAAATATATCGTCGTGGTCGACGACGACGTCGACGTCACCAATCTCGACCATCTGCTCTGGGCCATGCTGTCGCGCACCGACCCGTCGCAATCGATCCAGTTCATCAACGGCTCGTGGGACTCGCCGGCCGATCCGGCGCTGCCGCCGTGGCGGCGGGCCGCCGGCGACATGACGCATTCCGTCGCCGTGATCGACGCCTGCCGGCCCTATCACTGGCGCGACAAATTCCCGGCGACCAACACGCCAAGCCCCGAAGTCGCGCGCAAAGCCCGGGAGAAGTTCGGCTGGCTGTTGGACGGGAAGACGTAAGCGCCCGACCGCAAGACACCCCGCGTGGGACATTGCCCACGCTGGCCAAGACCCTTTTAGGGCCAAGGCTCTTTTGCCGCTGGTAAAAATCGCAGACTGCGTGGTTCCCCTCGACGGCGTTTGTGGCAAGATGGCCATAAGCGAGAAAATGTATGTGGGGGAGGACCATCATGAAGAAGTCAATTCTTCTCGGCTTTTGCTGCCTTGTCGCGTTGCAGTTGTTTGCGCTATCGGCCTGGGCGCAGGAGCCGGTCAAAATCGGCTTGATCATGACCTATACCGGCCAATTCACCGATGCCGCCGCGCAAATGGACAATGGCATCAAGCTCTACATGAAGCAGCATGGCGACACCGTCGCCGGCCGGAAAATCGAGATCATTCGCAAAGACGACGCCGGCGCTCCCGATGCCGCCAAGCGCCTCGCGCAAGATCTCATCGTCAATGACAATGTCGATATCCTGGCCGGCTTTGTCATCACGCCGGAGGCGATGACGGTCGCCGACCTGTCCGCGCAGGCCAAAAAATTCATGGTGGTGATGAACGCGGCGACTTCGATCATCACGACAAAATCGCCCTATATGGTGCGCACGTCCTTGACCATCCCGCAGAACTGCGAGGCGCTCGGCACCTGGGCCTATAAGAACGGGGTCAAGAAGGTCTTCATCTTGGTCTCGGACTACGCGCCGGGCCACGACGCCGAAGCGGCATTCCAGAGAACCTTCACCGCCGCGGGCGGCACGATCGTGGAAGCCGCGCATGTGCCGATGGCGAATCCCGATTTCTCGGCTTTCGTTCAGCGCGCCAAGGACTCCGGAGCAGACGGCATTTTCGTCTTCATTCCCGGCGGCTCACAGCCGGCGGCGCTGGCGAAGGCCCTGGTCGAACGCGGCATGGATCCGAGCAAGGTCAAGATCATGGGGCAAGGCGAACTGACCGACGACAGCGCGCTCAACGCCATGGGCGACTCGGCGATCGGCATCGTCACGGCCTTTCATTACGACCATGCCCACGATTCGGCGCTCAATCGAAAGTTCGTTGCCGATTACAATGCCGAGTACAAACGCAACCCGGATCTGTTCTCGGTCGGCGGCTATGACGGCATGCGTGTCATCTACGAGGCGCTGAAAGCGACCGGCGGCAAGACCGATGCCGATAGCCTGGTCGCCGCCGCCAAGGGCATGAAATGGGAGAGCCCGCGCGGTCCAGTTTCGATCGATCCCGACACCCGCGACATCATCAACACGGTCTACATTCGCCGCGTCGAAAAGGTGAACGGCAAAGTCCAGAATGTGGAAATCGCCAAATTCGAGAACGTCAAGGATCCGGTCAAGGAACGGATGAAGTAAGCAAGCGTCAGAAGCCCCCGGCGCTGAACTGGAAGCGCTGGGTGACGTCGTAGGGCTGCTTGGTGAGCGGATAGGCATAGTCGACGCGGACCGGCCCGAACATCGAGTCCCAGATCAGGCCGGCGCCGACCGAGGAGCGGATGGCGCGCGAATTGGCGATCTGCTGCGACGGCGACAGGGTCGTCGCTGTCGATCCGCTCGTCGCCCACAGGCTGCCGACGTCGGAGAAGGCCGCGACTTTCAGTCCGGCATCCTGCGGAATGAACGGCACCGGCGCCTGCAGTTCGGCGGAGGTGGTCCAATAGGCATTGCCGCCGACATTATCCATTGTCGTGCCGGGCGTGATGTCGCGCGGGCCGAAGCCGTTCGGCGCGAAGCCGCGCACCAGCTGCGGCCCGCCGAAGAAGCCGTCAAGCAGCGGCAATTGCTGGCCGCCCCACGGCGCGACATAGCCGCCCTGCGCGCGCACCATGCCGACCACGTCGCCGCCGAGCTCGTGATAATAGCGCACGTCTTGCGTGGTGCGGGCGAATTTGGCGGCGCCGCCGAGACCGGCGAAGTCATTGTTGACCTGCGCGCGCACGCCTTCGGTCGGGTCTTTCGGATTGTCGAGCGTCGAAAACGTGACGCCATTGCCAATCGAGGACACCCAATAGGAACCGGCCTGCGCCGCCTGCTGGATCGGCAGCGACGCCGTGCCGAACGACGGATCGAGCGACAGGCCTTGTTTGTAGAGCGAGTAATTGGTACTCACGCTCAGATTCTCGTTGATCGGCGTGCCGAGAACGACCTTACCGCCGTAGAGCTCGGTGTTGAAATTCTGATTGGTGTTGGCGAAGGTCTGCTTGCCGAACAGGCCGACGCCGGCGGAAAGCCGCTGGTTGAGAAACCACGGATCGGTGAATGAAACGTCAAAGCCCCGGGCATATTGGCCATAGGTCACGGAAGCCTTGGCGATATCGCCGGTGCCGAGGAAATTCGTATCGCTGATGCTGACCGAGCCGAGCCAGCCGTCGGAACTGGAATAGCCGCCGGAGACGAAGAAACTCCCGGTCTGCTGTTCCTCGACCGCGACCTTGAGCACCACGCGGTCCGGCGCCGAGCCCTGATCCACGGTGATCTTCACGGTCTTGAAATAGCCGAGCGCCTTGAGATGCTTTTCGCCGCGATCGACCAGCGCGCGATTATAGGCATCGCCCTCGCCGAAATCGAATTCGCGGCGGATCACCTCGTCGCGGGTCTTGTTGTTGCCGTGGATATCGATGCGCTCGATATAGAGGCGCTTGCCGCCTTGCACCGTATAGACGAGATCGATCAATTGCCGGCCGGGCTTGCGCTCGGTGTGGGGCACGACATTGGCGAAGGGCTCGCCGTTCTTCGCCAGCTGGATCGTCAGATCCTCGACCGTTTTATCGACGGTATCGGCGTCGTAAATATCGCCCGACTGGGTGCGCAGCACAGGCGTCAGCGCGGTCGCGTCCACGGTCTTGATATTTGAGTCGAGCGCCACTTTGCCGAAGCGGTATTGCGGGCCTTCATCGAGCGTGAACGTGACGACGACAGATTTGGTCGCGGCGTCGTAATTGCCAGACGACGACACCCGCACATCGGCATAGCCGTGGTCGCGATAGAATTGCCGCAGCAGATCGCGATCGTTCTCGATCTTGTCGGCGTCGTAGGTGTCGTTGTTCAGGAGAAAGCTCACGACATTGGTGACGCCGGTCTTGATCACGCCGCGCAGCTTGGTCTCGGAAAACGCCCTGTTGCCCGCGAACACGACCTGCCGCACGGCGAGCTTCTCGCCTTCCTTGATCTCGAAGACGAGATCGACGCTGGTATTGTTGCTGCCAGCTTTCGGCTCGATGGTCTTCGGCACGATCTGCACGTTGAAATAGCCGTGCTGCTTGTAGGCGTCCATCATGCGCACGACATCACTCTGGATGTTGGCGCGCGACAGCGGGCCGCCGGGCTTCGACTGCAAATCCTTCTTGAGATCCTCGTCCTTGAGCTTGTGGTTGCCCTCGACGGCGAGACGCCCGATGGTCGGATTCTCGACGACCACGACGAGGATGCGGTCGCCGGCGCGCGAGATCTTCACATTGCTGAACAGGCCGGTGGCGTAGAGACGCTTGATCGCATCGTCGGTCGCTTGCGTATCGAACTTGCCGCCCGGCCCGGCATGGAAAAACGAACGGACCATATCGGCGCCGACATGGCGATTGCCGATCACCGTGATCGAGGAATCGTTCGGGTCGGCCGCGGCAGCCGAGACGGCTGCACAGGCGGCCGCAACCGCAAGAAATGCGGCGAGAGCAACGACCCGCCAACGCATGACCAAAGGACTCCCCACCGACCGGCAACAGAGAAGCCTATGGCCTGGGCGGGACCGTGACCGATTGTGTCGAAAACTAAGGATTTATTGGAATTAGTTGCCACAAAGGTTTACGGAAGGTTGCGTTTCCAAGCCGCAAGCGCCGACGGCGCGCCAAGCGCCAGCCATCGCCGCCTCAGCGCTTATGCATCACCGTGACCTGATATCGTCGAGCTTGCGGATCAGTTCGGCCATGCGCGTGCAGCCGACCTTGCCCTTGATGCGCCGGATATGAGTGTAGACGGTGTTGGGGCTGATCTTGCGGCTGCGCGCATAATCGTCCGCCGATAGCCCGCAGCGCAGCCCGTTCGCCACGTCCGCTTCCGCCGGCGTCAATCCGAAGGCTTGGCCGAGCAATTCCACCATGGCGGCGTCGCGGGTCAGCGGATCGTGGATGAACATCAGTGCCAGAATGTCGTCGCTTGAGTTCTTCGCCGCCGACGCCGGCCGGATCGAAATCGAAAACGGCGGCGCCCCGGAGCGGGTCTCGGCGATGAAGTCCGCGTCTTTCATCTCGGTCACGTCGGCATCGCGCAGCTTGGCAACCGCCTGCAAAGCGCCGGCGAGTTTCGCGCCCGCCGCCGCCGACACGAACTGGACAGCGCCGTGGCGCATGGCGATCCCGTCATTGCGGCCGAATATTTTTTGCGCGGCAAGGTTGGCGTAGCGGATGCTGCCGTCGGCCGACAGCTTGAGCACGCCGTCGGCAAGCCAGTTCAAGACGTCTTCGAACGAGCGCTGCAGGTTCGCGAGGTTACCGAGCCGGCGCATGACGTCGGTCGCTTGTTGTATGTGCGGCAAAAGCAGCGCCATCGTCTTGATGTTCGCGGCGCTGGGATGTCCTTGTTTGGGTGAGATCTGAACGGCGAAGGCCGCGAGGTCGTCGGGCGACTTCGCAACGACGCCGCCAAGGAAATAGCACATGCCGAAGTCGGCGAGGAACTCCATGTAAAAGGGATGCGCATCCATCGCGGCTTCGTCGTAGTAAAGCGTGTCGTATTGCACCGAGCCGGTCGCCTGACGTGAGAGATGAGGATATCGCGGCGACTTCGGCGCGTAGTATTCCATGTATGCGCCCACGTCCGGGAGCCCATGCGAATACATCCCGCTATGGCGAAGTGAGGGTCTTTGCATGAACTCCAGCGAGGCGCCCTGCCCGCCGATCAAGTCGGTGACGAGCGACAGCGCCTCCGGCCAAAGTGTGGAATCGAGGCCCGCGGCGTGGATACGAGAAATCGCCGCGATGATGCGATCGCCTTCGGCCACTTGGGCCATGAATTGCAATCCATAAAGCTGACGATCTCAAAATATCACGCCGCGCCGTCGTTGCCCATTGGTTTAAGAAAATACACGCTGCGGGATATTTCGCCCCTGAATACCACCACTCCGTGGCGGCCGCGGACTCGCAGCAAACAGAATAAAATCAGCAGGAAACCAAATTCCTGGCATCATCAAAATTTATGACGATACCGCCAGGCTCTTGACTCCGGCCATATAGGTGAATATTCAACTATTGAACTTATAAACAATTGAGCTTGAAATATGGTGACGCGCCCGCCCGACAGTGGCCCGCTCCGCGCCGGTCAGTCGATCGTGGTTGAGCTTGGTCCTGGCATTCCGCCGGTGCGTCGGGTTGCGACGGCGTTGGCGCGGCGCTTCTACCAGATATGTGTGACGCTGAGTGCCAACTCGGTCGCCGCAGCCGACCTGACACCGCTGCAGTTTGCCGTTTTGGCCTGTCTCAACAAGAGAAACGGTGAGCCCAGAATAGATCAAAACGGCCTTGCCGCGCAACTCGGCGTTGAACGATCCCATGTCAGCCTGCTGGTCGAGGAGCTTGGCAAAAGAGGTCTTGTCGAACGGCGCGTAAACGGCGCCGATCGACGCGCCCGGATTTTGCGGCTTACGTCAAAGGGCGATGGGGTATTTGATCGGCTTCGCAAAAAAAATGCCGCCGCCAACGCGCGCGTTCTTGACCCGCTGACTGCGAAGGAGCGCAAGCTTTTGTTCGACATGCTGATCCGCGTCATCAAGCAGAACACGGCCTATGCCCGCCCCGGAGCCGGCCGGCGCAAGCGGCGTCTCAACCAATCGAGACCCGACAAAAATGAAGGGGCATCTGTCAGGCTTCCGAGCACGGCTCTTGGCAAAAAGGAGTAACGCATGTTCACCAGACGATGCGTTCTCTCGGCATCCGCTCTAGCCTTTGGTTTCGATCGCGTCGGTTTCGCGCAGGAGCAATCCTATCCCGATAGAACGATCAAGCTTGTCGTGCCTTTTCCGGCAGGCGGACCGACCGATATTATGGGCCGCATCGCCGGACAACTGGTCGCGTCCGCTCTCGGTCAGAATGTCGTGGTCGAGAATCGGCCGGGCGCCGGCGGCACGATCGGATCGCAGGATGTCGCTCATGCAAATGCCGATGGCTATACGTTGCTGTTGGGAGGCACCAATACGAACGCGATCAACGCGGCGATCTACAGGAATCTCAATTACGACGCCATTCGAGATTTCACGCCGATCGCATCCATCGCGACCGATTCCTCGGCGCTGGTGATTTCGCCATCAATACCGGCAAAGACACTTCAGGATTTTGTCATCTATCTGAAAGCCAACCCCGGCAGGTTGACCAGTGGCGCGGTTCTCGGCATCGCGCCCCATGTCATGGTCGAATACTTCAAGGTCGTTACCGGCACCAATATGGTGTTCGTGCCCTACAAGGGCGGCCCTGCACTCCTCCCCGATTTGCTGAACGGTCAGATACAAATGACGTTCGGCGCCAAGTCCTTTTTCCTGCCTTATATCCAGTCCGGCAAGCTGCGTCCGCTCGCGGTGACCAGCGACGTGCGTTGGACGGAGCTCCCAGATGTGCCGACAATGCGCGAGTGCGGCTTTGCGAATTTCCCCGCCTATCAATGGTTCCTGGTGCTCGCGCCCGCCAGAACGCCAGCCGCGGTCATCGACAAGCTCAATGCGGCAATCAACGATGGATTGAAGTCGCCTGACATACAGGCGCAGTTGGCCAAACTCGGAACCGAGCCGAGGATTCGCTCGCCGCAAGATTTGGTGAAGTTCATGGCTGAAGAGGCGCAACAATGGGCCAAGATGGTTTCTTCCGCCGAGATCAGGCTCGAGTGACGGCCGCCAATTTTGGCGTCGTCAAAATTGACAACACGGAGCGGCAATTTGATCACCGTCATACGCAGCCAACCGGAGCGGTTATTCGCTTGTTGGCCCATTCGATCTGAGCGCCGTCCCGTTTGATCCGTCCGCCCCGCAGCCTGTCCTCATCAGTAACGGTATTCAGCAAAACCTTCTCGAATTCACGGAGGGCGGAATAACGTATGGTCTGCAACTCGACCCAAATCAGGACTATTCGCAGACAACATTCACGGCCTTCCAGGATGAGAGTGGGGCCGGTACCGAGATCACCGAAAGCACGCCCTGCTATTGCCGCGGCACCTTGATCCAGACGCGGCGCGGCCAGACGCGGGTGGAAAATCTCAAGATCGGCGACCGGGTGATGACCAAGGCCGGCGTGACCCGTCCGATCAAATGGATCGGACGGCGCAGCTATGGCGGCCGCTTCATCATGGGGCAAAAAGAAATCCTGCCGATCTGCATCAGGGCCGGCGCTTTGGACGATAACGTGCCGCGGCGCGACCTTTGGATCTCGCCGCATCATGCGATGTTTTTTGACGGCGTGCTGATCGAGGCCAAGGACCTGATCAACGGCGTGTCGATCGTGCAGGCCGAGCGCATCGAGAAGGTCGAATATTTCCATATCGAGCTGGAAAGCCACGACGTGCTCGTCGCCGAAGGCGCGCTGTCGGAGAGCTTCATCGACGACGACAGCCGCGGCCTGTTCCGCAACGCGCACGAATACCGGTCGCTCTATCCGGAGGCGGCGGCCGGAGCGGCGCAATTTTGCGCGCCGCGCTTGGACCACGGCTACGAGGTCGAGGAAGCGCGCCGGCGCATCGCGCGCCGGGCGCATCTTCTGCGCGCCGCCGACGGGCCGCGGATCGGTCCGCTGCGCGGCTATGTCGACGCTGTCGGCCCGCGCCGCATTGAGGGCTGGGCGCAGAATATTGAGCATCCCGACGCGCCGGTGTGCCTCGATATTTATGCGGGCGGGCGCTTGATCGGTCAGGTTCTCGCCAACCGGTATCGGAAGGATCTCGAAGCGGCCGGCCTCGGCAGCGGCCGCCACAGCTTTGTCTTTACCGCGCCGGCCGGAACGGCCTTGGCCGCGAACGCGGTAGATATTCGCCGCGCTCTCGACGGCACAGCGCTCAAATTCTCAGCGCAGGTTCGCGGGCGGGAGAGCCATCGGCTTGTTGGCGCTATGTAGGAATTCGACGGTGACGAAGGTCAGGTCGGTATCGCCGATATTTTCCAGATCGTGGACCTTATATTCGCCCGGCCCGTAGGTCTCATGGCGGGTTTCGCCGGCGCTATAGCTGTATTCACGCGTCTCGCCGTCGTTGAAGTGCTGCCGCCCGCGCCCGGATGTCGCGGCCGACCAGAAATAATCGAGGACGTGACGGTGAAAGCCGACGCGCTCGCCCGGCTTGAGATGAATCCGCCACACCCGCACCTGGTCGGTTTCCGATAGGAGCTCCTGGCCGACACAAGGGTTTGGATGCTTTGCCTCGCGCGCGAATTCCTCACTGATCTGTTTCGGCCATTCCGCCATGGTTTTGCTGTTCGTCGGCTTGTCGATCATTGCCAAGGCCATTTTTTCCTCCGATTTTTTGCGCAACGGCGATTTTCTTTGGCCGGTCAGACCGTCGCCGGCGCGACGCCTGCGCGCACGGTCAATGCCTCCTTGGCGGCGTCCTTGAACGGCTGATCGGGCGGCAGGATCACCGAGGCCGAACGCACTTTGTGATGCGCCACGTCGACGCCTGGCGGCACGATGCCCTTCTCCGCCAATTCCTTGGCGGCGCGCATCAGCCGATGCCGCGCCATGATGATGCCGTTGTCGGTCGAGACCAGATTTTCCTTGGTCCGGTCGACGACCGGCCCCATGCTCTCCTGCAGCGAACTGTCCTGGATGGCGATGCCGTCGATGCCGCTATAGCTGTCGCCGCGCCGCTGCGACTCGCGGTCCATCAAATAATCGTTGTCCTGGTTGGCGAGCGGCCGGAATGTTCCGGGCACGTATTTGCAGTGGATGCCCTTGCCAGCCTGCATCGCCGTGCGTTCGGCGTCGGTGATGTCGCGCATCGGATGATAGTCGTAACTCCAGGCCCAACAATTCTCGTCGTCGATCGGTATCCAGAAATGACCGTGCACGGTGTGGCCGCCGCGCGGCGCGATCATCGTGAATGACGGCAGCACATATTGCGTGATGCGCCAGTAGTAATTGCCGTTCTCGGCATTGCGCCGAGCGCCGATATAAAGGCCGCCCGCGCTTTCGACGACCTCGAATACCGGACGAGCGTCGTTGAGATTGTACTGGTTGCCCTTGGCGCCCTTGAACAGCGGATCGGAGCCGATATTGCCGCGGTGCAGGAACGAGACATGGCTGGAATCGATGCCGCCTTCCATGGCCTGCAGCCAGTTGCTCTCCTGCAAACGCTTGGACACAAAACGCTGCGCCGGCGGAACGAGCGCAAATTCCCATTCCGGCAGTGGCGGCTTCTGCTCCGGCGGCCCCATATAGGTCCACAGCACGCCGCCGCGCTCGACCAGCGGATAGGATTGCAGCTTGATTTTCTTGGCAAAGCCGCTTTCTTCCGGCTCCGACGGCACCTCGATGCATTGCCCGGCAAAGTCGAATTTCCAGCCGTGATAGGGACAGCGCAGACCGCAATCCTCGTTGCGGCCGAACCACAATGACACGCCGCGATGGGCGCAGAACTCATCGATCAAGCCATAGCGGCCTTTACTGTCGCGAAAGGCGACAAGGCGCTCGGACAGCACCTTCACCCGCACCGGCGGGCAATCGTTTGCGGGAAGCTCCTCGGCCAAAAGAACGGGCATCCAATAGGAGCGAAACAGCCGGCCCATCGGCGTACCCGGCCCCGTCTGCGTCACCAAGTCGTTCTGTTCTCTTCTGAGCATTTCCGCGCCCCCGCTGGCCGTTTGTTGCTGTCGGGAGCAACATTCCGCACCGGGGCGGAGATTTTTTGATCTGGATCAAAAGCGCGCGGATTTGAGCGCATGGAATTGCATGCCTGGTCAACCCAAGACGCCGGTCGCGGGCAAATCGAAATTGAGGAACGGTAAAAGCTAGGCTTGCAATGCGCGCGTCGTGTCGTCGAACAATTCCTCGACCGAATAGCGGCGCGGAATGATCTTCATCTCCAGCGCATAGGCCGACATCAAGTCGAGCGCCGGCTTCACGGCGTTAAAGCCGAACGGCAGCGCGTCGATCGTGCCGGGCTTGGGCAGGCCGGCGGCCTTCTTGCTGTCATGGAGCATGCGAAAAACTTCGCGCACCGCGCCGGGATCGGATTGCGACAGCGAATTCTTGACCACGACCATGTGATTGAGCGGCACGGTGCCGTACTTTTTGTACCATACCTGCGCCGCGGCGTCGGGATCGGGGATGACGCTCTGCAGCCGCGGGTCACCGGGAATGACGGTGCCGAAGATCGCGGCGTCAAGTTCGCCGTCGAGCACCATCTTGGTCATATCCTTGCCGTCGGTGGCGCGCTCGACGCCGGGCGGATCGCGGAATTCGGCGATATGGGCGTCCTCGAAGGTCACCCATTTCACCTTGGCGAGATCGACGCCGTAATCCTTCCACAAAATGCCGCGGATCCAGCAGCCGGTGGTCTGCGCAAAGGAGCGCACGCCGACGCGCCGGCCGGCGAGATTGCCCGGCGTCACCGCGCCGCGCTCGGAATTGTACAGCAAGGTGCCGTGCTGAAAGCGCCCCATCATGGTCGCCGGCATCAAAGTGAGCGGCTTGCCGAAGGCCTTGGCTTGCAGATAGGTGACGAGCGCCATCTCGCAGACGTCGAATTTCTGCTCGCGCACCATCATGAAGAAGGATTTGTAGATCGGATTGACTTCGGTGAGGCGGAGCGCGACGCGGTCGGAGGTGATGGCGCCGCTTTTGAGCGCCTGGGTCTGCGGATAATTGCCGAAACAGCCATCCAGGGCTTTGACTTTTTCGGCCGTGATCGTGCTCATCTAGGCTTGCCTCCCGAAATTGCCTGCCGAATTGAAATGATCTTATGATCCGGCCGCGCGTTAAGCCAGTCCTCCTCAGTCGCGACGGAACATGACACCCATGCCGCAAACTATGCCGCAAACTATGCCGCAAGAAACCAGTGACCGCATTCCGGCGGAGCGGATCGAGCGTTTTATCGCCGGCGCTTTTGTCGCGGCGGGCCTGCCCGGCGCCGATGCCGAAACTCTCGCTCACCTCATGGTCAAAGCGGATCTACGCGGCAGCGATACCCATGGCGTGATCCGGCTGCCGCTCTATGTGCGCCGTATCCGTGCCGGCGGCGTCAATGCCAAGCCGAATATCCGCGTCCTGAGCGATCGGCCGTCGGCGGCGCTGATCGACGGCGACAACGGCATGGGCCATCTGGTGATGAAACGCGCCGCTGACCTCGCGATCGAGAAAGCCAAGTTCACCGGCATCGGCTGGGTCGGCGCCCGCATGAGCAATCACGCAGGTCCGGCGTCACTCTATGTCACGATGCCGCTTAAGCACGACATGATCGGGCTCTATTTCGCCGTCGGCAGCAACAATCATTTGCCGCCGTGGGGTGGCGGCGAAAGCCTCCTTGGCACCAATCCGATGGCGGTCGCGGTGCCGGCACTCGACGAGCCGCCGATCGTGCTCGACATGGCGCCGACGGTTGCCGCTTACGGCAAGGTGCGATTGAAAGCCCAGCGCGGCGAACAGATGCCGGTCGGCTGGATGATCGACCGCGAGGGCAAGCCGCTGACCGACCCCAAACGCGCCGATGAAGGCCACCTTCTGCCGATCGGCGACTACAAGGGTTACGGGCTGAGCCTGATCATCGGTCTGCTTGCCGGCGCGCTTAACGGCGCGGCACTCGGCCGCGACGTGATCGATTTCGTCAAGAATACCGGGCAAGCGACCAATACCGGACAGGCCATCGCGGCCTTGTCGGTCGAGACGTTCATGCCGGCCGGCGACTTCAAGCGCACGGTCGATCGCGTGATCCGCGACATCCGCAATTCGCAAAAGCTGCCCGGCGTCGAGCGCATCTGGCTGCCCGGCGAGCAGAGCCATACCAAGCTCCTGGATCGCCGCGCGCATGGCGTGCCGATGCCGAAGGCGCTGCGCGAAAGCCTCGACGCGGTGGCGCGCGATCTCAACATCGCGCTGCTGCAATAGGAAATAGGAGAACGCGATGTCCAAAACGTCGGTCGGCGTCATCGGCTTCGGCTTGATGGGCGAAGTCTATGCCGCCCGTCTTATCGCAGCCGGATTTTCCGTCACCGCTTACGATGTCGATCAGGCGAAGACCGAACGCATGGCGAAAATCGGCGTCCGCTCAGCATCGCTTACCGATATCGCCCGCAACTGCGATCCGATCGTGCTCGCGGTGTTCTCGACCGATCAGGTCGAGGATGTGGTCGCGCGCGCACTGCTGCCGGCCGCTTTGGGCAAGATCGTGATCTGCACCTCGACTTGCGATCCGGACCGAATCGCCGCGCTTGGCGCGCGGATTTCGGGACAATTGCGCTTTCTTGAAGTGCCGGTCTCAGGCACCAGCCAGCAGGTGCGCCAGGGCGACGGATTAGGCCTGATCGGCGGCGATGCGCGCACCGCGGAAGACGCAGCGGCGGTGCTCGACGCGCTATTTCCAAGGCGGTTTCACATCGGCAAGTTCGGCGACGGTGGGCGCGCAAAGCTCGCAATCAATCTGATCCTCGGGCTGCACCGCTTGGCGCTTGCCGAAGGACTTGTGTTCGCCGGCCGCCTTGGCCTCGATCCGGCGGCGTTTCTCAAAGTCGCGCGCGCGTCGGCGGCCGAGTCGCAGGTGATGGGCACCAAGGGCCCGAAAATGATCTCCGGCGATTTCAAGCCGGAAGGCCGCGTGCGCCAGACGCTCAAGGACGTGCACCTGATGCTCGATCAGGCGAACAAGCTCGGCCAGACATTACCGCTGCTCGAGACCAATGCCGACGTTTTGCAGGCCTGCGTCGATCACGGCGAAGCCGACCTCGACAACAGCATCGTCATCGAGGAAATCCGCCGGCGAACTGTTCAAACTTAGAGCATGATCCCGAAAAGTGGAAACCGGTTTTCGGAAACGATCATGCTCAAACTTTAAAATCTAGACTTCTGATCCGATTCAATCGAATTGGATCAGAGTTTAGTCTTCGCCGCGCCTACTGCACAACGATCCCGGCGCGCTTGACCACGTCCCCCCACTTGGCGATTTCGGTTTGGAGGAACGGCTTGATGTCGGCGAGCGGCATATCCAGTGTCTCGCCGGCGGCCGCATTGATCTTTGCCGTCACGCCCGGATCGGCGACGGCCTTGGTCACTTCGGCGTGGAGTTTGTCGATGATCGGCTGCGGCGTACCTTTCGGCGCCCACAGGCCGAACCAGACGTAATTCTTGTAGCCCGGCACACCGGCCTCCTCGACCGTCGGCACGTCGGGCAAGAGCGGCGAGCGTTTGGTGCCGGTGACCGCGAGCGCCCGCACGGTGCCGCCTTTGATCTGGCCCAAAGCGCTGGCGAGATTGTCGAAGAATACCGGCACCTGTCCGGACATGACGTCGGCATAAGCCGGCGCCGCGCCGCGATAGGGCACATGCGCCAAATTGATGCCGGCCATCATCTTGAACAATTCCATCGACAAATGCTGCCCGGTGCCGTTGCCGGCCGATGCATAATTGATCTCGCCGGGCTTCGCCTTGGCGAGCGCGATGAGCTCTTTGACCGAATGCGCCGGGAAATTGTTGCTGACCACGAGAACGAACGGGAATTGTGCCAGCATGCCGACCGGTTCGAAGTCGGTGACCGGATCGTAGGGCAAGTGCGCAAACAACGAGGGATTCACCGCCATGCTGGCGGTGAGGCCGGTCTGCAGCGTATAGCCGTCCGGCGCGGCCCGCGCGGCGGCGACAGTCCCGGTCAGTGACCCGGCGCCGGCAAGGTTCTCGACCACGAACGGCTGGCCGAGCTGTTTGGAAAGTTGCTCACCGACGATACGGGAAACAATGTCGGTGCCGCCGCCGGGCGTCGACGCCACGATATCGGTGATCGGCCGCGACGGATAATCCTCGGCGAAAAGCGGCCCCGCGGCAAAGCCACAAACCACCAGTGCGGCGGCAATCGCCGCCCCATTAAGCTTCCTGAACACGGCGTCCCAGTCCCCCTGTCATTCCCGGCGCGACCGGCCGGTTTCGGACCTCATTGTAACTGGGGTCTCGCGGAAAAACAGCCGCGACTCATTGGCCTTGATTGGCCAGAGGGAAGGTTCGCGCCGCCGGTCCCAGGCGCGTCGGGGCTCGCCCGCAGTTAAGCAATTCGTGCGGGCCCTTCCCCTCATTTTAATCAAATCCCAACCAATTTTTTACACCTTTGGCGGGTGCGGCAAGGGACGCGGACGAGGGGCGCACTTGAGCGTCCGTTCCGCATCCTACCACCGACACTGCCGCCCAATTTCCGCGGCATCCGACGCGGGGCCAGCAACACTCCGGGCCGCCGCTTGCGGCCCCGGGAAAGGAAATCCCCGACATGCGCTCTCTCGACAATCTGAAGATCTCGGTGAAGATTCTTTCCGTCATCGGATTGCTGAGCGCGGTGACGGCGCTTGTCGTCATTCTGGGCGCTTTCTCGCTGCACAGCGTCGACCAAACCTATTGGCAACTTGCCGCGAAGGAAGAGCCGGCCGTTCTCGCGCTCGCGCGCGGTACCCGCTCCGTCGCCATCGTCGGCTATGCAACCTATCGCGCCATCGCTTATCCCGGCGCCTCGCAAGAAGCCACCGCCGCAAGGAAATCCGTGGAATCGGACTCCACCCTTGTAATCAATTTGCTGACCGAGGCCGAACAGCTCAATCCAGAAAACAAAGACTTCTTCGAGGATCTCTTGACCAGGGCGCGGGCCATCAATGCCTGCGTGGCGCCGGTTTTCGCGCTGGGCTTGAAGGATCAGAACGGCGAGGCCACCAAGGCCATGGTCAAATGCGACGCGCTCATTGACGCGTTCACCTCGACCGCGTTCAAGTTCGCCGGCGGCCAGATCGAGAAGGCTAAAGCCGGAACGGCGGCCGCTTCCGCCAGCGCCAGCGGCACGATCATTATGACTTCGGCGATCGGCCTCATCGGCCTCTGCGTCTGCGTCGCGCTCGGCTTGTGGATCGCGCTTGCCAAGATCACCAAGCCTCTGGTCGGCCTCTGCGACAATATGAAGGTCCTGGCCGAAGGCGATCTGGCCACCGACATCAAAGGCCAAGACCGCGGCGACGAAGTCGGCATCATGGCCAAGGCCGTTCAGGTCTTCAAAGACAATGCCCTCGCGTTTAAGGAGGCCGAGGCGAAATCCGCCGAGCAGCAGCGCGCGGCGGACGACCAGCGGCGCGCGGCCGACGAAGAACGGCGGCGCAACGAACAGGCGCGCGCGGAAGCCGCCGAGCAGGTCGCCCGCGTCGTCGCCTTTCTCGGCGCCGGCCTCGAACGCATGGCGAAAGGCGATCTCAGCTATCGGCTGCGCGACGAATTCACCGCCGAATACATCAAGATTCGCGACGACTTCAACGGCGCCATCGGCCATTTGCAGGAGACCATCAGCGCCATCGTATCGTCGACGCGGGAAGTGACCAATGCGTCGGCGGAGATCTCGACCAGCACCACCGATTTGTCGCAGCGCACCGAGGAGCAGGCCGCGAGTCTCGAAGAAACCTCGGCCTCGATGGAAGAGATCGCGGCCACCGTGAAGAAGAATGCCGAGAACGCCCAGCACGCCAGCCAATCCGCGAGCACCACCCGCGAAGTCGCCGATCGCGGCGGCCAGGTGGTGGCGCAGGCGGTCGAAGCCATGGCGCAGATCGAGGATTCCTCGCGCAAGATCGCCGACATCATCGGCGTCATCGACGAGATCGCGCGGCAGACCAATCTGCTGGCGCTCAACGCCGCGGTCGAAGCCGCGCGCGCCGGCGAGGCCGGCCGCGGCTTCGCGGTGGTGGCGTCCGAAGTGCGCAGCCTCGCGCAGCGCTCCTCGCAAGCGGCGAAAGACATCAAGGACCTCATCACCAATAGCTCAAGCCAGGTGAAAGACGGCGTTGATCTCGTCAACAAAGCGGGCACGGCACTCACCGAAATCGTCACCTCGATCAAGAGCGTGGCCGAGATCGTCGCGGAAATCGCGTCCGCCAGCGCCGAGCAGGCCACCGGCCTCGAACAGGTCAACCGGGCGCTGAACCAGATGGACGAGGTGACCCAGCAGAATTCGGCGCTGGTGGAAGAAAACGCGGCGACCGCGAAGACGCTGGAAAACCAAGCCGTCGCCATGACTGAACAGGTCTCGGTGTTCCGCATCGATGGCGGCGCCCAGGACGGCGCGACGGCCATTGCCAAACGGCCATCCGCGCCGGCGGCCAAGGCTCCGGCACGCGCCACAACGTCTGCGCCCAAGCCTGCACCCCAGGCCGCACCCCAGGCCGCACCCAAGGCCGCGGCTAAACCGGCGGTCAAGCCCAAGGCTGCGGCCGGCATGAATGGCGGCGGGCCGGTCGGACGCATGCAGTCCGCGCTTGCCGCCGCAATCAAAGACGGCCCGGAATGGGAAGAGTTCTAGAGCACGATACCGATTGGCCGGCGCCGCTCGCGCGCGGTCGATCCCAGCGAACGATCCCTATCGAGTGGAGATTGAACCATGAATGTCGATATCGCGGCGGGAGCCGGCGAAGGCGGCAAATTCGGTCAAATGCAGGGGGCGACGGCTGCAGACTCCGGCAAATCGACGGAGTTCATCAGCTTCGCCATCGGTGACGATCAATATGGCGTCGACATCATGGCGGTGCGGGAGATCAAGGGCTGGTCGGCGATCACGCATTTGCCGAAGCAGCCCGATTACGTGCGCGGCGTGCTGAATCTGCGCGGCGTCATCGTGCCGATCATCGATCTGCGCTGTCGGTTCGGCCAAGGCCTGACCGAGGCGACACCATTGCACATCGTGATCATCGTTCAAATCGGCGCGCGCCAAGTCGGTTTGCTGGCGGACCGGGTTCTCGACATTGTTGCACAGGACGCTTCGCAAATTCAGCCGGTGCCGAAAATCGCCCAGACCGCGCGCATCGAATTCCTCTCCGGCCTCGTCACGGTCGACGACGTCATGATCGCGCTGATCGATCTGCCGAATTTGCTGAATTCGCGCCAGGAAGCCGAGTTAGCGAATTAAAGGCCGTCGCGCCCCGATTTCGCGGGCGCAGATTAAGCGCGCTAGGCGACAACGGCTTGCGCCGCCGTTTCGGGATGTTTGGCTTCGATCGCGTCGGTGAAAGCCACGCTGCACAAACTGCACTCGAACGTCTGCAATTCGTGCCCGCGGTCGTGCTGTGCGAATGACCGAATATACCGCATCGGCAAGCCGCAGCTTGGGCAATCCGGTGAAGGCCGATAGCCGGCTTCGTTTTGCATCGGCGTCTCTCGCGTTCGCGGCGGAACGGAAAGCTCCGGCCGTCACGAATCGGCGGCTTCCGTTCGATTCTGGATGCCGCGCGATTTCGTCAACAATGAGGATACGGGTTGACGGTAAGCGCCGCGTTAAGACCGGTCTTTGCCAGCGCATAGCGGGCAGCAACGTCGCCCCTTGTCAGCCCACCCGCCAGGCCGCGGCCACAGCGTTGATCTGGATCAAACTTCTTGAAATGCATGGCTGGTACGCTTTGTAAATGAAGGCTGCGGTTTGTGCTTTAAATACCGTGCCGCACTTCTTTAAAGTGGCGCGGGTTTGAACACGTCCTTTCGAAAAGGAATATCATGACGAAGTCTAAGGTCGCGATTATCGGCGGCGGCATCGGCGGACTGTTCACGGCCAATGCGCTGATCGCGGAGGGCTTTCCGGTATCGGTCTATGAGCAAGCGCCGGCTTTGGGCGAAGTCGGAGCCGGCGTCCTCATCACGCCCAATAGCGCGCGCCATATGCGGCGCGTCGGGCTGGAAAGCCTGGTCGAAAAGTGGGGCGCGCGGATTGGGCCGGGATCGCAATATTTCCGGCACGACGGAACGCCCATTGCTTCGGTCCAGGTGACGGACTCTGCGGGCTGGAACGCGATCTTTGGCATGCACCGAGCCGACCTGATCGACATCCTGGCGAGTTCGCTACCCAAGGACGTCATTCGTACCGGCCATCGCTGTACGGGCTTTCAGCAGGACGGCGCCAAAGCGCAGGTCCGGTTTGCCAACGGCGCGACGATCGAAGCCGACATCGTGATTGCCGCCGACGGCATGCATTCGGAACTGCGAAAATATGTTGCGCCGCCTTCGCGCCCGGTGTTCTCCGGCTCCGCCGCCTATCGCGGCACCGTTCCGCATGAGCGGGTCCCCGACTGGCCGACCGACCGCTGGCTGATGTGGCTCGGCGAGAAGAAGCATTTCCTGGTCTTCCCGGTGCGCGCCGGCAAGCTCATCAATTTCGTCGGTTTCACGCCGGCCGACCAAACGATCAAGGAATCCTGGTCGGCCCCGGGCGACCCCGATCTTCTGCGCCAGGAATTCGCCGGATGGGATCCGCGCGTCGAAGGGCTGCTGCGCCATGTTCCCGCGACCTTCCGCTGGGCGCTCTATGACCGCGACCCGCTGCCGTGCTGGACCGAGGGACGGCTGACGCTGCTCGGCGACGCGGCGCACGCGATGCTGCCGCATCTCGGACAGGGCGCCAATCAATCGATCGAGGACGGCATCACGCTTGCGACGGTGCTGGCGCGCGTCGACCGTGACAGCGCGCCCGCGGCCTTGATGACCTATGAACGGCTCCGGCGCGAACGGGTGGCCCAGGTTCAGTCCGGCGCCCGCAAGAACGGCCTGCGGTATGATTCCATCTGCGCCGACCTCGCCGTGCGGGACTCCGAGATCGCGGCGCATGCCGAATTCCGGAGGCAGCTCTACGACTACGATGTCGTCAACGACGCGGAGGCGGCCGCGATCTCACCGGCGAACTGATCGGAAAAGCATCAGCGCCGCGCCGTTCCAAGAACGGCCGGCGCGATTGCTGGCGCCCAGCGAAGGCGGTCCTTTCAGAACGAGATTGTCGTGGCAAGCAAGGATGTGGCGGGGGACTGTGGTGCCCACTTTGGCTGCGCCGGCTGTTGTTCCGCCTGCTTTGGCTTTGCTTGCTCGCTATCGATGAGGCCGCGCAGCCGGTTGTAATCGCTCTGCGCTTTCCCAAGAGCGGCTGCGGCGGCGGCGCGGCTCGCCTGCTCATCCTGCAATTGCAAATTCAGGCCTTGAATCTCGTCTTGCGCCGCGCTCGCATTCGCCTCGGCCGCGGCGACCCGTGTCACGAGCGACCGTATCGCGTCCACGGTTTCGTCGAGATCGGCCTGCCGGCCTTGCAATCTCAAATTCAGACTTTGAATTTGATCTTGCGCGGCACTCGTATTTGCCTCAGCCGTGGCGGCCCGTTTGACGAGCGCCTCAATTGCCTCCGCCGCCTCGTCGAGGCCGGCCTGCCGGCTTTGCAATCTCAAATTCAGACTTTGAATTTCATCTTGCGCGGCACTCGCATTTGTCTCGGCCGTGGCGGCCCGTTTGACGAGCGCCTCAATTGCCTCCACCGCTTCGTCGAGGCCGGCCTGCTGTCTTTGCAATTTCAAAGTCAGGCTTTCGATTTGTCCATATGCCGAGGCCGCCTTGGCCTCGGCATCCGTGACCCGTCCAGCGAAGCAGTTCGCCCTGTCCTCGGCGTCGCCGAGCGCGGCGACGCGCGCCTGAAAAGCTTCCAGCAGGATGCCCGCCCCCGCAAGCAGCATCGCGCGCGATTGTTCGAGTCCGCGAAGTTCATTTTCTTTGACTTGCAGTGAACATTGAAGTTGCCCCAGCGCCTCGTTGGCGGCGTCTCGAGCGAGGATTGCTTCAGCCGCTTTGCGTGCCATCGCGACATTCTCGTCGGTGCACACCTGGAGGCTATTCTGCACATCCAAAAGCAAGCACTCCGCCGCGGCGGTGCGCGACGTCATCGCCTCAAGGCGGTCGTTGAGCGAATCGGATTCGATGCGGTGCAATTCGTTTGCCTCGCGGAGCGCGATGGCCAATCGATCGCGTTCATTTTCCGCTGCGACCAAATCTGCCTTTGAATTTTCGAGTTGCGCGCTTTGGGCCTCATTATCGACTATCTGCTCATTCAGTCGCGCGGTAAGAAGCGCGTTCTCGGCAGTGACGAGCTCAAGTGAAGTCTGGAGCGAACGGCTTTCGTTGTCGCGATGAACAAGGTCCTCGCGTATCTGGCCCAGATCTTGTTCAAGCTCAACTAGGCATTTGTCTTTGGCCGCCAATTCAGCCACGAGCTTACGAATGCGCTCGTTGAGCATTTTTGCGGCGATCGTCTTTACTGAGATCTGATGCTGGAGCTCGACCAGTTCCTCATCCGCCCCGAGCTCAGGGATAAAGCCCCAAGGCCTGGCTTGATCCTGCCAGCCGTCCCGCTGCAGTGAGGTCGCGGTGAGTGCCATGAACTGCAAGCCGCCCTAATGCCCGCCGGGAGGTTGCCCCCGTTATGGTTAATAATGGATTAACCGGGCAGCGGACGCAGGCCGAATCTCCTAGCTACAGTCCGAAACCATCCGCGTGCAATTGCTAAGCCTTTGTCGGCCGCTATCTTGAGGCGCTTATTCGTGATTTATCGCGGTAGATGCAGCCTTATTCCGAGTCCATTCCCCTTGATAAAACCTGCTCCTATTGCAGCGGGCAAAGCGCGGTGCCACCACTGCCGAAACCGCTCGACGCGATCTATTGCATCTCCCTGCAAGAACAGCAGCACCGCACCGTGCAAGCTATCGCGCATTTTCATCAGATCGGCCTGTGCCGCCACGTCACTTGCTATCGACCGAAGCGGGGCAGTAACGGCGAGCGTGCAATCTGGGCGTCACATCAGGCATTGGCGCAACATACTCTGATACGCGACGTTGTGCGTTGATACTAGCACTAGTTTGGCAGATTTTGAGGGGGATGGGATTCCCAAATCAGTTTTTCGATGATTCATGGGTGGTCGGCTTTTGGAGGGGCCGACCATGGCTGGCAGAACTTCGGACTGGAGAGAAGAGCTTGGCCGCTGGCTCAAGCCGTTTCTGGACCGCTTGGGTCATAAGGCGCGGCGGCAAATGTGTCCGCTTTACGTATCGGGGTTGATCGGCCCTGGCGCTCGCAAGAGCATTGCAGCGATGGCGGAGCGGCTTGCACTTGGCGACTATGATCAATTGCACCACTTCGTGGCCGCCGGGGTCTGGGACGCGCAGCCGGTGGAGACAGAACTGCTTGTTCAAGCGGATAAGCTCGTCGGGGGCAGCGATGCCGTACTGGTAATTGACGACACTGCGATACCCAAGAAAGGCACGCATTCGGTGGGCGTCGCTCCGCAATATGCTTCGGCTCTGGGCAAGACCGCCAACTGCCAGACCCTGGTGTCGCTGACGCTGGCGCGGGGCGAAGTCCCGGTCATGCTGGCGTTGCGGTTGTTTCTTCCCGAGAGTTGGACGAGCAAGCGGGCTCGGCTGCAGCGAGCGGGTGTCCCGGCGGACTATCGAACGGCCCGGACGAAGCCGGAGATGGCCTTGATCGAGATCGATCGTGTCATCGCGGCCGGTGTGCGCTTCGGCTGCGTGTTGGCGGATGCCGGTTATGGGCCGAGCGCGCCGTTCCGCCAGGGGCTCACGGCTCGCAAGCTGACCTGGGCGGTCGGGATTCCGCGGCACCTCAAGGTGTACCCCGTCGATGTGCGGATGATCTGGCCGATTGCCGGGCGCGGCCGTCCCCGGAAGCGGCACGTCCCAGACATTCTATCGGTAGCCGCCGAAGATATGCTGGCCAATGCCAAATGGCACACCATCAGCTGGCGCACCGGCACGAAAGGCAAGCTCAAGGCTCGTTTTGCAGCTGTCCGCGTGCGGGTCGCCGACGGACCACCGCAGCGGATCGGGGATAAGGGTCAGCAACATTTGCCGGGGGATGAGGCTTGGCTGATCGGCGAACACAGGATGTCGGGAGAGAAAAAATACGATCTCGCCAACCTGCCGGCGAAGACCGACCTGCTCGTCTTGGCGGCTACCATCAAGGCGCGATGGGTTTGCGAGCAGGCGCATCAGCAGCTCAAAGAAGAACTCGGCCTCGATCACTTCGAGGGCCGATCCTGGCAAGGCCTTCACCGTCATGCGCTGATGACAATGATCGCTTACGCCTTGCTCCAGCATCGCCGCCTTGCCAAGGCGCGGCGGAAAAAAAAGAAACAACGGCCCACCGCCGCAACCCACTTTGCCCGCCGTGCGTCACGCCATTCTCGAACTCATCGCTCGACCACCGCAACGCAGCCCCTTGGTACCGGATGTCCCGACCCTGGGCGAAGCCGGCGTCAATGGCATCGATGTGACGTCATGGTACGGCATTGCTGGCGCCGGCGGGGACCGCGGGCAATGTGCGCGACGCCATCAGTAAGTCTGCGATCGACAGCGACATATTGAAAGAATTTTTTGCCATCAATGCGGCGTCGGGACAATATCTAACCTCGACAATTGCACCGCGGCTCCGATCTGGCACCTCCCTCCCTGCCTGGATCGGAGCCGCTTTTCACCGTTTACGGCAGGTCAAGCGAAGCTTAGGCAGCCTCAACTTGATCGTCGCCTTTACGCAAGCGAACGCGAAAACGAGAGTCCCGTACCACTTGAACGCAGACTTAGCCCGTCGCGAGAGGACACATTACGACTGGGCAACGATGCTACGCCGCCAGTTCCGTCGTACGGTCGTCGGTCAAGCGTTCTCAGTAAAGACTTATTTGGGCGAGCTTTTGAACGTGCTGATTTGGTCAATGACCGGCTTCCACAGCACCTGCTCTGATTGAACGAAGGCTTTCAGTTCCGGAGGCGTCATCGGGTTAATGTAACTCGCGATGTCTTCGAACCTTTGCTTCATCACTGGATCGTCAAGCACCGCGCGCAGGTCGTCGCTGATCTTGCTGGCAATTGATTGAGGCGTGCCGGGCGGCGCCATCAGCGCGAAGAAGCCGAGGGCGCGCGGAATGGCTGGCAGGGTTTCGGCAATGGTAGGAGTATCCGGCCGGTTTTGCAGGCGCTTGGTGGAGCCGACGGCGAGAAGCTTGAGCTGGCCGCCATTGATCGCGCCCGCGAGGCTTGGCAGCCCGTCAATAATCACCTGGACGCGCCCTCCCATGACGTCGCTCAAGCCCGCTGGCGTCCCGGGATAATTGACCGAAGTCCAATCCAGGCCCGAGGCGAGCTTGATCCATTCAGAGGTCAAATGCGGGATGCCGCCGCGACTGAGCACCGCGACATTGACCTGACCTGGCCGCTTCTTCGCGTAGTCGATCAGCTCGCCGAGCGTATTGATGCCGAGAGACGACGGCACGGCAATCGCCATCGGCTGTTCGCAGACAAAACCAATGGGAACAAAGTCGCGCGTCAGATCATACGGAAAGTCCTTGGCAATCTCCGGCAGCGCGACGAACGTCGACGACAGCGCAAACAAGAGCGTGTAGCCGTCGGGCGGCGCCGTGCCGGCCACTTTCATGCCGATCGAACCGGCCGCGCCGGGATGGTTGGTCACAAAAACCTGCTGATTCCAGCGTTGCGACAGTCCCTCGGCCACCATCCGCGCGATCACGTCCGGAGCGCCACCCGCGCCGGTGGTGACGATCAGCTTGACCGGTGCGGAGGGAAAAGTATCGGCGACCACGACTGAGAGGCTCGCAGCAAACGAGAGGACGACGACAATGAAGACGCCAAGCATTTTACTGCCGATGCGGTGCTGCGGTCGGCATGCTGAATGAGAGCACCGAGCGAAAACGTCGAGCGGCTTGCCGACTTCGCGATTTGCCTGGGCCATGGCTATATCACCTTCAATTTGCGCAATTGCGCGGTTGCGGCCTCATCGTAACCGAGTTCTTGGAGAACCTGATCAGTGTGTTCGCCGATCGTTGGCGCAGGCAAGTCGGAGCCGTCGCGCCCGCCGTCAATATGGACGGGGCAACGGATCGCGGTGTGCGCGCCTTCGGTCGGATGGTGGAGCGTGCGGAAAGTCTTAAGATGCTTGACCTGCACATCATCGAGCACGTCCTCGATTTTGTGCACCGGCGCGAACGGCACATCATTCGCCTCAAGCAATGTCATCCACTCGGCACGCGTCCTCTTTATCAGCACTTCACCCAAGGTATGCGTGAGCAACACAAAGTTCTTGATGCGCTGTTCGCGGTTTACGAATCGGGGGTCGTTCGCAAAATCGGGACGCGCAATCGCGGTCAGCAAACCTTCCCAAAATTTCGATTGCGATGACAAATGAACCGCAAGCAGCTTGTCGTCGGAACAACGGAAAGCAAATGAGTGGGAGCTGGCGACGCGCGTCCACGGATCATTCTTGATACCCATCTGGGTGTAGTTCGCGAACGGATCGGGAATGAAGGAGATCGCGGCTTCGAGCATATTGACCTCGACCCGTCGGCCGCGCCCAGTGCGTTCGCGATCATAAAGCGCGCCGAGAATGCCGTAACAGGCAAACATGCCAGTGGCGTTGTCAGGAATGGTAGGGCCGCTGGGCTGCGGATTTTCCGGGTCAAGCAACAAACTGGCGATGCCGCTGAGTGCCAAGCCGACCGCATCATAGGCTAGCCGCCCGCTATAGGGGCCCGACGCGCCGAAGCCCGTGATCGAGCAATGAACCAACCTGGCATTCGCCGCGCTTAGCGACGCCGCGCCAAGGCCCAAGCGATCCATGACGCCGGCGCGGTAGTTCTCGATCAAAATGTCCGCTCGCGACAAGAGGCGCGAAAAGACTTCCCGGCCCGTATCGCTGCGCAGGTCGAGCTTTACGCTGCGTTTGCCGCCGTTGTAGGCGACAAAATGCGGGCTGTAGAACCCGCCGCGGAAACTGCGAAACGGATCACCGCCATCGGGATGCTCGACCTTGACGACGTCCGCGCCGAGATCGGCCAGCATCATGCCGGCGAGCGGAGCGGTGATCATGGTCCCCAGTTCAACCACCCGGACGCCCTTGAGCACCTCCGTCACAGCCGCGGCTCCCGCTAGTTGATGGTCTGGCCTCCGTCGACCAAGATCGATGCCCCGTGAACAAAGCTTGCTGCATCGGAGACCAGAAACGCGGCGACATTGCCGATTTCGTTGCATTCCGCGAAACGGCCCAGCATCACCTTCTGCAAGGTGCCCTTGGAGTCCGCGCGCCCACTGTCGAAATAGCCTTTGACCCGCGGCGATAGCGTCGGACCTGGACAGATCGAATTCACCCGCAGCCCCTTTGGACCGTAATCAACCGCCAACTGCCGCGTCAAAGACACGACGCCCCCTTTAGCGGCGCAATAGACCGGCATGTATGCGTTACCGATATGCGCGAAAGTCGAGGCCACGTTCAAGATCGAAGGCTTTTCAGACTGCAGCAGTAACGGGATGAAATCTC
This sequence comes from uncultured Alphaproteobacteria bacterium, assembly GCA_963761185.1. Lineage (GTDB taxonomy): Bacteria > Pseudomonadota > Alphaproteobacteria > Rhizobiales > Xanthobacteraceae > BOG-931. Next base: position 51,018 of record CAVXFY010000002.1, on the reverse strand, counting down.
GGCACATGAAATAGACGCTGTCGAGATCGACTGCGATCAGCTCGCGCCACTTTTCAGTCGCCAGGTCGGTCACAGGCGAGATGAAGTTGTTGCCGGCATTATTGACGATCGCCTTGGCGCGGCCCCACCTGTCTTTGACGAAATCGCGCAGGCTCCGCACGTCACCCTCATTTGCGACATCGGCCGCGAAGGCCTCAGCCTTGCCGCCGCTCCTCTCGATGAGAGCCCGAGTCTCGTCGATCTTGCTCTGCGTGCGCGCCACGACGACAGTTGTGGCGCCAAGTTCGGCGACGGCTTCCGCAATCGAACGCCCGATGCCGCTACCGGCTCCGGTGACGACGACGACCTCGCCGTTGAATTTCAGCTCTTTGAGCACACGTTCTCCCGATCAAGAGCGATACCGGCGCGCCGTCATTCCGCCGCTTGGACCTGTATCCCTGCATATTCCTTGTCGGTGAGAGCTTGCAAAGTCGGCATCACCTCCCGCGCGAAGAGGCGGATGTTCTTCTCGGTGAGATCGCGCGGCAGCGTGCCGAATTGCAGCAGACACAAAAGGTTCTGGAACCCGAGCAGCCGGTGTGTATCCATGAACTGCTTTCGGACCGTATCCGGGCTGCCGCACACAATGATGCCCTGCTCGATCAGCGTATCGATTGTATGCTCCTGACCGCTGACGCTGCGCTTGTGGCTACGCATGTTCTTGAGCGACTTTGTCGACAGATAGCCGGGTGGAAACAGCATCTCGAACGGCAGCCGGAGCAACTTATTGAACAGGATTTCGATGTGCGGCTTGGCTTCCTGCCGGGCCTTCTCGTCGGTGTCGGAGACATAGACCGGCGTCGACCAGCCGATCTGGTCCGAGCTTGCGGAATAGCCGAACATGCGCTGCGCACATTCGCGGTAGTAATTGAGGTATCGCGCCACCGACTGCGTCGGGCTATAGGCCTGCAAGTAGACATATTTGCGCAACGGATGCGCCGCCCATTCGATCGTCTCGGTGCTCCCGGTCGACGGAGCCCAGATCGGCGGATGCGGCTGTTGATAGGGTCTCGGCCACAAATTCACATAATCGAAGTGGTAGAATTTGCCCTCGAACGAAAACGGGCCAGGCTTGGTCCATGCCTCGACCACAAGATCATGCGCTTCCTGGAAGCGAGCGTGAGAATAGGCCGGATTGGCGCCGAGTGAGAAATATTCCGCACCGATGCCGCGAACCATTCCGGTGATCAGACGTCCGCCGGTGATGCAGTCGATCATCGCGTGCTCTTCGGCGAGCGTAAGCGGATGCTCGCGCAGGCAGAAGGCGTTGCCGAGAATGGCGATACGGGCGTTCTTGGTGCGCCGCGAAAGCGCCGAGGCCGTAACGACAGGCGACGGCATCAACCCATAGGCATTCTGGTGATGCTCATTGACGGAAATGCCGTCGAAACCAAGTTCGGCGGCAAGCTCGAGCTCGTCCAAATAGCGATTGTAAAGCTCGTGACCTTTCTTCGGATCGAAATAGGTGTTGGGCAGTACCACCCAGGCCGCGCGATACTTCTCGGCATAGCCCATGTCGAGATCGGCATAGGGCATCAGATGGAAAATAAAGATCTTCATTGCGCCGCGCTCCGGATGAACTGTGATATTTCTCCGGCGAACGCCTGCGGTTGCTCGACATGCAGCATATGCGCACAGTCTGGAATCGTCGCGAGCGTGGCGCCGGTGATGTGATCTTTGAGCGCAGTCGCATAGGCCCGGGGGATCAGATGGTCTTCACTGCCCCATACGATATGCGTCGGCACATCGATCCGGTGCAGCCAGCGATCGAGCTTCGGATTGCAAAGCCGTGGCGACCAGGAATAACGCGCCGCAGCAGCGCGGTTACGGTCGTAGATGTCTTCCATATCGGGGGTCGCGCGCCACGACTGCAGCCACTCTTTTCCGCCCTTGGCAAATAGAAGCTTTAAGAGATCGTCTTCTGAGCAGACGAACATGTCGGCGCGTGGAACGCCTTTCACGCGAATGCCCGCGCTATTGACCAGAACAAGCGATTTGATGCGACGGGTATTCCTGATGGCGATTTCGAGAGCGAGCCAGCCGCCAATGCATTGACCGACCACATGGACCTTATCCAAGGCGAGCTTGTCCAGCAGGTCGAGATAGAACAATGCCAGGTCGCTAATATCATCAACGACGACTGCAAGGTCCGATTTTCCGAAGCCCGGATGATCCGGCGCGATAACATCGAAATGTTTGGTGAGAGCCTCAAGACCCGGCTCGTTACCATTGAGGCCTTGCGCGCCATGCAGGAATAGGAGGGGCTCGCCGTGGCCGCCGCGGCGCACATTGAGCTTACATCCGCGAACATCGATTTCGCTATGCTGCAACGTGCTCTCCCTAGCTGATTGGCGCCGCCGTTGCGGCGCTTTTAATGCAACCTTTGCCGGCTGCTTGATCGTTAGGTTCCTATCATATCTTCTAGTTGTCAATGGCGCCCGGCAGCGGCATTGTAACAAGCTGGCTACAAAACTTGGAGCGAAGATTGGCCATGCGGCGAGCAAATGGGAAAGCCGCACGCGCGGATAAAGGGCGCTACGCCCATTTGCGGCTCGAGGAAACCGTGGGCTTTCTGCTGTCCGACACCGTGCGGACGATGACGCGTACCTTTGCGGCGCGGATTGCAAGACACGGCGTTGGCATGGGGATATTTCAATTCCTTCGCGTGCTGTGGGAAGAGGAAGGTCTCACGCAGGCCGAACTCGCCGAGCGCACGCGGATGCGGGGCGCTTCCGCGGCCGGGGCGCTCCATGAGTTGGAGCGGCGCGGTTTTGTCCATCGACTTGCCGATAGTCATGACCGCCGCAAGATTCGGGTTCTCCTGACACCAAAGGGTCGGCAGCTCTTCGACGTGGTCATGCCGGATATCGACGTGACCAACCGCGCCATGCTCTTTCGAATTCAGCGCCGCCGAGCAACGTGTCCTCAAGAGCATGCTCCACCGCATGCGGCGTAATCTCGCCGATGCTTCAGTCAAACCGGCGCGGAGCGCAAAACAGCGGGCCGGCGCGGCTTCGAGGGCTTAGTTTTCCGCCTTCCGATGTCCGGCGAGCCCCGGCCGGTATTTCCCTTCTAGGAAATCGCCGATACCTTCGCTGCGCCAGGAATCCTTCTGCCGCAGCGAAAGTTGGTCGGACTTGGCGGCCGCGAAGTTGAGCGCGGCGTCTGCGCTCATCTCCAGAGAAAACCGATAGCCGTCCTTGCAAGCAGTTAGGGCATCGGGATCTTTTTGGGCAAGCTCCTCGGCAATCGCCATCGTCTCGTTTTTAAGATCACTCAAGGGATAAGCGGCGTTGACGAAGCCGATTTCGGCGGCGCGGCTGCCGCCGAAAGTGCGGCCCGTCATGGCGTAAAATAGCGCGTCACGAGGCCGCAGCAGATTAGCGAGCGATTTGCTGACGCTTCCGCCGGGGTAATGCTTGAAATTGATTTCGGAAAGGCCGAACGTTGCCTCCTTCCCGGCAAATGCAAGATCGCAGCCTTCCACGATCGAAAAAGCGCCGCCGAAGCAATAGCCATTGACCATGGCAATGGTGGGTTTCGGATAATGCCGCAGCGTGCGAGAGCGCCACTCCGTGGCGATACGGAAAATCCGATCGAATTCGGGTGGATTGTCCTTCAGTTCCACGAAGAACTGCTTCAGGTCCATGCCGGCGCAGAAAGACTCCCCTGCCCCGGTGATGACCAGGACGCGTGAAGACGTGTCGTAACGCAGCTTCTCGAGGATGTCAGCCATTTCGATATGCAGGGTCGGGCTCATGGCATTGCGCTTGGCCGGCCTGTTGAGTGTAACGATTGCGACCGCGTTTTTGATTTCGACGGTGACGGTGTTGGATTCGGACATGGCTCACCCCGATTGCTGTGGGACTGCCGATATCGCACGCGGACGGCACGACAGCAAATCCATGCCGCGGAGCCAAAGTGTCGCTATTGGCCGCGCAGACATTGAAAACGCCGACGGAATTTAATTGCTGCTGCGCAATATCTCGCGCGCCAAAACCATCCGCATCACCTCAACCGGCCCTTCAGTGATCATGAAGCTGCGCGCGTCGCGCCACATTTTGGAGATCGGCAACTCGGTCGCAAGGCCCACGCCGCCGTGGATCTGCATGCAGCGGTCGGCGACGCGAAAGCCAAGCTCAGTGCCTGCGATCTTGACCATGAAGCTTTCGTGTCGTGCTGCGGCGCCTGCGTCGGTGCGCGCAGCGAGCTGATAGACAAAGAGCTGCGTCATGCGATGCTCGGTAAAGCTGTCGGCGATCATAAACTGGACGGCCTGACGTTCAGAAAGCGGTACGCCGAAGGTGACGCGCTGCTTGGCATAGCTCATCATGAGGTCGATGCAGCGCTTGGCCACACCAAGGCCGCGACAGGCCTGATAAAGCCGCCCGGCCGTGATCCACGACTGGGCAGCCCGCATGCCTTCGCCCTCCTGCCCGATGATGTTCTCGGTCGGGACCTCGACGTCATCAAAGGTGATCTCGCAGGGTTCATCCCCCATCATCGTCGGCGTCTTGCGCACCACCTTGACGCCCGGCGTGTCGGCATCGACCAGGAACATGCTGAGGCCGCCGCGGCTGCCTTTAGCGCGGTCGGTCGCCGCGACGAGCTGAAAGAAATCGGCATCAGCAGCGCCGGTGATCCAGCGTTTATAGCCGTTGATGACGTAGCGGTCGCCGCGGCGCAATGCGGTGGTCCGCATTGCACCGGGATCCGAACCAGCATCCGGCTCGGACTGCGCGAAGGCCGTCTTTTTCTCGCCGCGCAAGACCGGAAACAGATACTTTTCCTTCTGCGCCGGATTGAGCGTGAACAGGACCGGTCGGATATCCGGTCCGAATACGCTCGGACCGCGCGGTGGCATCGCAATCGTGCGCGCGATCTCTTCCCACACCACGACCATCCCGAGCAGACCAAGACCCTGCCCGCCATATTCCTGAGGGACATCGAGATTCCATAGCCCAAGAATTCTGGGCCTTTGTCTCGAGCGGCGCGCGCACCTCCGGACGCATGGTCGCACCGTCCATCGCGGTCATTTCAACCGGTATGAGCTCACGATCCACAAACGTGCGTACGGTGTCTTTGAGTAATCGCAGCTCTTCGGGCAGTTCGAAATCCATATTCACAACTCCGGCTGACGTTCCCTGGCCCATGCCTCGCGTGGCGCATTAGATCGAAAAATCGCCGCGCGGCGCAATCTAAGACCTTACTGCTTACCGAGCTACGGCGCGTTGAGTTGCGAACCCTCGATGAACCAACTAACCTGTGGTGAAAAGGGGAGGATATACATGCGCCAACGCAGCGTAGCGGCGATGATGGGATTTGCCGTTATTGGCTTTTTGATCGAGCCAGCAATGAGCCAAGAGCCGATCAAAATCGGCGTGATGTTTCCGTATACCGGCCCGATCTCGGCCCAGGGCGGACCGGAGCGCGACGCGATTAAGCAAGCCTTTGAGGAAGAAAACAACACCATCGCCGGGCGCAAGGTCGAATTGCTCTATGAAGACAGCACCGGACGTCCGGATACCGGACTGACAAAGACCAAGGCTCTGGTTGAGCGCGACAAAGTCGATTTGCTGTTGTCCGAGTTGGTGAGTTCTGTCGGTGCCGCGATGGCGCCCTATGTTGACGAGCAGAAGATCCCGTGGGTGAGCACGGTGGCGCTTTCAAGCCTCACCCGCGCGCAGAAAAGCCCGTACATCTTCCGTTTCGTCCCGTCGTCCTACCAATATGCAAGCGTCGCCGCGCGGTTCACTCAGAAACTAGGCTGGAAGAAGGTCTATTTTATTGGCTGGAACGCGCCGCCAAGCCGCAACTCGGCGGAAGTGGTGAAAAAGCTCTACGGCGCGGACAATGTGATCGATGCGCAATTCCCCAATGTCGGCACGGCCGACTACGCGCCCTACCTCACGGCGATGGATGCGAGCAAGGCCGACGGGTTGCTCACCGCGATGTGGGGTGCCGATGCGCCCCGGGTCGTCCAGCAATATGCGGAATACGGCCTGGACAAGAAATTGCCGATGTTCGGCATTGCATCATTCACCAGCGAGGAGCTTTTACAAACGATGCCGCCGCAGGCCGTCGGCGTTCAGAGTGCCTACACCTATTGCGGTACGTTCGATACGCCCGAGAACAAGAAATTCGTTGACGGTTTCAAAGCGCGCTACAATGACGTGCCCGGGGCCTATTCCTATATGGGCTACATGGCGGCGAAGATGGTGATCCAGGCGCTCAAGGACATCAAAGGACAGGCGGAGGACAGAACTGCATTCATCGACGCCCTCAGCAAAGTACAGATCAAAGGCCCCATGGGTATGACAAGTTTTGACGAGCATCACGGGATGGTGGCCGACTTTTACCAACTCACCATAGAGAAGGGGCCTGACGGGAAGCTGCAAAATCATTGCGGTGAGCGCATCGCCCAAGTGAAAGATCCCTACGACCTGTTCCCTTAAGCCGAATCGAACCTCGAAACTGCCGGCTTATCAGTGGTCCTGCGATGCAGTCGAGTCTGATCTTAACACGCAAGCGAGCTGCTGACGCCGATCGTCAGCCTTCATCACAATGACATTCTCGCTGGTGCAAATGCTCAATGGCATTTCATTCGGGATGCTGCTGTTTTTGCTGGCCGCAGGACTGTCGCTGATCTTCGGGTTGATGAAGATCCTCAACTTGACCCACGGGTCGTTTTATTTGCTCGGTGGCTATCTGGGGTTGGTCGTCGTCCATCGCACCGGAAGTTTCATTCTCGCCGTCGTCATCGCAAGCCTGGCGATCGCCCTTCTCGGCGTGGTCATCGAGCGATTGTTCTTGCGGCGCTTTCATCTGCAGGAACTTCCGCAAGTGCTCGTGACCTTCGGCTTTCTCTTCATTTTCTCCGATCTTGCAACATTGATTTGGGGAGGCAATCCGCAGACCATGCCCAAGCCGGAGATGTTCAGTAGCTCCGTACATATCGGCTCGTTTTTCTATCCGGCTTATCGCCTGTTCATCATCGGATTCGGGCTTGTCGTCGCGGGGCTGCTGTGGTGGCTGCAAGATGGAACCCGCATCGGCGCAATGGTGCGCGCCAGCGTTGACGATGAAGAGGTTGCCCGCGCGCTCGGCATCAACGTGTCGCTGCTGTTCACCCTTGTTTTCGCGCTCGGCGCCTTTCTTGCCGCGCTTGGCGGGGTCATGGGCGGACCGATTGTCGGCGTCTATCCGGGCGCTGATTTCGAGGTGCTGCTGTTGGGTTTCGTCGTGGTCATTATCGGCGGGCTGGGAAGCTTAAAGGGCGCCTTGGTTGGCGAAATCATTGTCGGGCTGCTCGACAACTTCGGAAAGGTGCTGTTTCCCGAACTGGCATTGTTTACAATATTCGCGCCAATGGTGCTGATCCTCGCATTGCGGCCGGCTGGGCTGTTCGGGCGAGAATGACAGCGCAGTCCAACGCATCGGTTCCCAGGCCGCGCCGGACGGAGATCTTATTCTTTGTCGTCGCGGCCTTGGCGATGCTCTCGCTTCCCTACTTTCTTTCGCCCTATTATCTGGAACTGGTCATCCAGATGATGATCTTCGCGCTGTTCGCGATGAGCCTTGATTTGCTTATTGGCTATACCGGAATGGCCTCGCTCGGACATGCCGCTTATTTTGGGATTGCGGCCTACGCGACCGGATTGTTGGCCCTGAAACTGAATTGGCTGGTCTGGCTCGCCCTCCCCGCGGGACTTTTGGCTGCCGCCCTGGCCGCAGCGCTGTTTGGCATGTTGGCACTGCGAACCCGCGGCAGCTATTTTCTCATGATCACGCTTGCGCTGTCACAAGTGGTCTGGGGCATTGCATTTGGCTGGCGCACCTTGACCGGCGGAGATGACGGCCTGCCGGATGTGCCGCGGCCAAATTTGGGCTTCGGCTTAACTCTCACCGACTCGACCGCTTTCTATTACTTCGTCCTCATCTTGGTTGGGCTTGGGGCGCTGTTCCTCGCGCGCATCGTCGCATCACCGTTCGGCTATGCCTTGCGGGGCATTCGCGAAAGCGAGACGCGGATGGTGGCGTTAGGTTACAGCGTCCGGCACTATAGGCTTGCCGCCTTCGTGATCGCGGGCACATTCGCCGGCCTCGCCGGCTGCCTCTACGTCTACTACAATCGTTTTGTCAGCCCCGACTATTTGCAAGTGGTTCGTTCGGCCGAAGTGCTGCTCATGGTCATTCTCGGCGGCGCCGGCACGTTGATCGGTCCGGCCTTCGGAGCGGCGCTGATCGTATTGCTGGAAAATGTCGTCAGCGCCTATACCGAACGCTGGCTTGTCGTACTTGGCGTTATTTACATTCTCGTCGCCCTGTTCGCACCGCGCGGCATCGCCGGGTTGGTCCGCGAGCTTTGGGCCAAGCGAGCCGAGCCGTGAGCGCGCTCGCCGTCTGCGATGTGTCCCGGAACTTCGGCGGCGTCGTCGCGCTGTCGAACATCTCCTTCGAGGTGGAACCCGGCGAGCGGCGGCTGATCATCGGTCCCAACGGCGCGGGCAAGACGACATTGTTCAACATGTTGTCGGGCGCGTTTCCAGTCTCAGGAGGCACTGTCACTCTGTTCGGTCGTGATATCACCGATCTTCCTGCATTCGCACGGGCGCGCATGGGATTATCGCGCACGTTCCAGATCACCAATCTTTTCCCCCGCCTGACGGTTCTCGACAACATTCTTCTCGCACTGCAGGCCAACGACAAAGCCGCGGCCTCGTTGTTCCACCGCATGCGCGCCAATTGCGTGCTCTATGAGCGCGCCGATGCGCTGCTGCAGGAATGGAACCTCAAAGCGATTGCCGGGCGGCTCACGAAGGACATTTCCTACGGCGAGCAGCGGCAGATCGACCTCATTCTTGCCATGGCCTTGGCGCCAAAGGTGCTATTGCTCGATGAGCCGACCGCAGGATTGTCCGCCGCCGAAGTCGTTCGTGTCGTCGGGATGATCCGAGACCTGCCGAATGACATGACGATCCTCATGATCGAGCATGACATGGACGTCGCTTTCAGCCTGGCCGACCGTATCACGGTGCTGCATCAAGGCCGCCTCATCGCCGAAGGCGACGTAGCGGCTATTCGTAACGATCCGCAGGTCACAGAGATTTATCTGGGCGCGGACGAGCCGGAATAAACGGCAATGCTGAACGTTCAGGATATTCAGACCTACTATCGGGACAGCTATATCCTGCAGGGCGTGACGCTCGAACTTAAGTCTGGACAGGTGGTCGCACTGCTTGGTCGAAACGGCGTCGGCAAGACCACGCTGGCGCGCTCCATCATGGGCCTGACCCCGCCAAAACGCGGCACGATTCTCTTCAAGGACGTCGATATCACCCGGATGCCGGCACACCGTATTGCGCGCATGGGTATCGGTCTCGTGCCGCAGGGCCGGCACGTGTTCAGGTCGCTCACTGTAAAGGAACATTTGCAGGTGACCGCGCGCGGGCAGGGCCGGTGGACCTACGAACGGATCGTCGAGTTGTTTCCAAATCTGCGGGCGCGGCTGCGCAGTTTCGCCGGCAGGCTCAGCGGCGGCGAGCAGCAGATGCTGGCAGCGGCGCGAGCGCTTGTTGGCAATCCGGCGTTGCTGGTCATGGATGAGCCGACCGAGGGACTGGCGCCCCTGATGGTTCGAGATCTCGGGCGCACCATCCAATCGCTCAAGCAGGCGGGCACGTCGATCCTTCTGATCGAGCAGCAGCTTGCGTTCGCGCTGCGCTACGCCGACGTCGTCTTCATCATGAGCAAAGGACGCATCGTGCATCGATGCACGCCCGCCGAACTCGCTGCCGACGCGGAGACAAAGGCCCGCTATCTCGGGATTTAAGCGCCTGCAGCGATATTGACACGTCAGGCCTCCGGTGCGATTTTGGAACCAAATTCCGGAAAATGGAACGAAGGACGGGAGTGGAAACGCGGCAGGGCGGCACGTCAGTCATCGGCAAATCCCCGCCATTCAACCACCCTGCTCGCGTTCGACGCCACCTATTGCCTTTGGCTGCCCAACGGCACCAGCCGGGTTGCCGCGACGATGGAGGAACGACTTGGGAAAATTGCAGGGCGCATCCCCCGAAGACAGGCGACGGATCGCGCAATCCTGGTTGACCGAACTTGAAGCGACACTGCAGCGGCACAATTACGCACGCGTCGCCGCGATGATGCATCCAGACGGCTACTGGCGTGACTTGCTGACCTTCGGCTGGATATTCAAGAACGTGCACGGCATTGACGCCATCAAAGTGTGGCTGTCCGAAGCCCTCCCGTCGCACACCGCAAAAAATTTTTGCGTGGAAGACGATCCGGCCATCGGCGCGATCGGCGAGCACAATACCGCATTGCAGTTTTTCTTCACGTTCGAAACCGAAATCGCCCTTGGCCGCGGCTTCGTCAGACTTGTCCAAGATCCGGATGCGCCGGACCGGCTCAAGGCCTTCACTGTCCTGACGACAATGCGGGAGCTTAAGGCATTTCCCGAGCCCAGGGGCCGAAGACGCCCGCGCGACGACATGCGCACGACCTCGTCGCAGACTTGGCTGGAAGAACGAAAGCGCGCCGGCGAATTCAGCCAGAGCGATCCGGAAGTGATCATTATCGGCGGTGGCCAATCCGGCTTGATGCTCGCCGCTCGGCTTGGCCAACTCAACGTCAGCACGCTTGTCGTCGAACGAACCGAGCGGATCGGTGATGTCTGGCGCAACCGCTATCGGTCGCTGAAACTGCACAACGAAATCTGCATGAATCATTTCGCCTATATGCCGTTTCCCGACACATGGCCCGTATACATTCCCAAGGACAAGCTTGCGAACTGGCTCGAATTCTACGCCGAAAGCATGGAAGTCAACGTCTGGACTAAGACGACCTTCCTCGGCGCCGAATATGACGCATTGCACAAGCGCTGGACGGCACGGCTGCGCACAACCGATGGCACCATTCGTGTCATGCGGCCAAGCCACATTGTCATGGCCGTGGGCGTCAGCGGCCTACCGAGCCTGCCCAAGCTCGAGGGAGAGGACAATTTCGGGGGACAAATCGTTCACTCGAGCGGGCGCATCGATGACCTTCCGGTAAAAAACAAATCGGTTCTTGTCGTCGGCGCCGGGACGAGCGCCCACGATATCGCGCAAGACCTCCACGCACGCGGCGCCAACGTGACCATGCTGCAACGCTCATCGATAACCGTTGTCAGTTTGGAGCCGAGCTCAGTCCGGCCCTATGAGCTCTATCGCCAAAATGACGGAGTGCGGCCAATCGCCGACATCGATCTTATGGCGGCGTCCGTACCCTACGATCTCTTGGCGCGACTGCATAAGCCTCTCAGCCACCAGATGGCCGAAGAGGACAAGGATCTCCTCGACGGGCTGCGCAAAGTCGGCTTTCTTCTCGACAATGGCGAGGACGACACCGGCTATTTCCTCAAATTGCTGCGCCATCAGGCCGGCTATTATTTGAACGTCGGGGCGTCAGATCTCATTATCGAGGGAAAGATCAAATTGAAGGCGGGAGTCGGTATCGCGCGGCTTGAGCCGAAAAAGGTCATCTTGTCGGACGGCACTGCGCTAGACGCAGATATCGTCGTGCTCGCAACCGGCTATCAACCGCTGCAGGAAGCGGTGCGGGCGATGTTCGGCGATGAAGTTGCCGACCGTGTCGGGCCGATTTGGGGGCTTGGGAACGACGGGGAACTGCGCAATATGTATGCGCGGACCGCTCAGCAAGGTCTCTATGTCGCCGGCGGCGGGATTCCGGGCGCGCGTGCTTATTCACAGTACACCGCGCTTTTGATCAAGGCTGACCTCGAAGGTCTCCTCTCCTCGCGACCATCGACGCCGCACGTTGAACGTTCAACGGTGCGTCCGGCCGCGCCGAAGCAGCGAGAGCATTCGGAATCCGCTGCCTAGCTCACAAGACGCGAAGGAAACGACCATGCGCGATCGTCTCGAGCTACCCCGCATGTCCATTGCCGAGCGCGACAGGCGCTGGGCGACAACGCGCCAACAGATGCGCGAGCGCGGCATCGATTGCCTGGTGCTTTGGGGCTGGCCGGCGACCTGGGATTTCTGCACGGCCAATGCCCGCTACCTGTCGCCGATCGGCGGCAACGCCGAGAACAATACGCTCATCTTTCCGCTACAGGGCGAGCCGACCTCGTTCGTGTTTATGCCGACATTTGTCGAATATTGGAAACGCGCCCAAGACTGGGTCGGCGACGTTCGCTGCCGCCGCGGCACATGGGCGGAAACCGTGGTTTCACGGCTGAAAGAATTAAAGCTCGAGAATGCGACGATCGGCATGGATGGTCTTGCCGGACCGCTCGATCCGGATGGCTGGGTGCCATACAGCGTTGTCGAAGCGCTCAGGGCCGCGCTGCCGAATGTTCGCTTCGTCGACCTCGGCGACCTTTTGGAGACCACGCGATCGGTCAAGAGCGCCGAGGAACTCACGATGCTGGAAAAGGCGGCCGGCCTCGGCGACAAGATGCTGCAGGCGTGCAAAAGCCGCGCGCGGCCGGGCGTGCGCGAATCCGAGGTCTATGGCCACATGATGGAGGCGATGCTCGCCGACGGCGGCGAAGAGCCGACGCTCTTCCTCTGGGCCTGCGACCGCTATCCGTTCCCGCATCCGTTTCGGCTGCCGACAACACGCCCCATGGAAGCGCGCGATATCATCACCTGCGAGATCCATCCCAAAACTGGCGGCTATTTCACCCACGTCGAACGCACCTTCTGTCTCGGTGAACCCGATCCGCAACTGCAGCGCATCTATGACGGCTGCGTTGCCGCCTTCGACCGCGGCATGGAATTGTTCGGACCGGGCAAGTCCATCGTGTCCTGCATGAACGAGGTCAAGCGCGTCATCGACGAGGCCAAGCTCGGCATCTGCGAAACCGGCATCCACGGCCATGGGCTCGCGTCCCTCGAATATCCGCGTTATCGGTTCCACGCGCTGAAGGCAGATCAAGCAGCCCTGTCCATCATCGGCGACGAGTTCAAGGCCGGGATGGTGTTTGCCTTCAATATCGACCTGTTCGATCCGAAATGGCGCGGCGGCGAGACGGGTGCGGTCTTCGCCGACACAGTGGTGATCACCGACACCGGTGCGCGAAGCTTGCACAAATTCTCGCGTGATTTGCAGAGGGTATGCTGATGGCAGATCACGGAGGTCGGACCGCGCCACATTTTCGACGTGTCGTCACCGGTCACGACGCGGCCGGCAAGCCCGTCATCTGGATCGACGGCGATGCCACCAACCACAAGTTCCCGAACGCCAAAATCTCCTCGACGCTGATGTGGTCGACGGATGCCACCCCAACACAGATTTTCGGCGACCAGGACGAAGGCGCACGCATCCTGGGCTCGGCTCCACCGCCAAACGGCAGCCGCTTCACGATGATGGAATTTTTGCCCGGCAATGAGGCGGGACTGCATCAAACGGACACCGTCGATTATGTCATCTGCATCTCAGGCGAAATCGACATGTTCCTCGACGACACGCAGTTCATAACGCTTCGCGCCGGCGACGTGCTCATTCAGCGCGGGACCTATCACGCCTGGGCTAACCGGAGCGACAAACCATGCCGGCTCGCCGTCGTTCTTCTTGACGCCGCGCCGAAGCGCGAAGACTCGATTTCCGGTTTGGTGAGCGCCCGATGAATTCACCCTTTCCCTTGTCCCAACGCGAATAATGGGCGTCAGAAAGACCGAGACCAAGACTTGACGATCGGGAGAATTGACTTGGCGTTGCGGACTTTAAAATCCCAGCCCCTGGCCAGGCGCCAGGTTGAGGGCAACCGCCCGAGAGACAGCGTGCGGCAATCGCCGCAAGCGTCCGCACCCGTCGATAAGACCCTTACAAAGGGTCTTCAGCTCTTGGAAGCCTTATCGAAGTACGAAAGGTCGCGTGGCATATCAGAATTGGCCCATGAGCTCTCGCTCACCAAGAGCAATGTCCACCGGTTGTTGCAAACGCTGCTGCGGTGCGGCTACGTGATGCGCGAGCCCAGCACCGAGCGTTACCTTCTGTCCTCGAAGCTCTGGCAAGTGTCGCGTCGCGCTCGACCGTTTGACGCGCTGCGGCGCTTGGTTGGCCCGGTATTGCGGGATCTCGTGCAAGAGACCGGCGAAAGCGTCGTGTTTGTCGTCGTCGAGCACGACGACTTGATTGTCATCGATCAGGCGCAGACGCAAAATCCCGTCCGGGTGGTCTTCTTCTCTATCGGCCAGTCTTTCCCGATTGATCGGGTTGTCATGATGGGCAAAGGATTGACTGCACTGCAGCTCATGGCACTCGCGCACCGCCCAAAAGCCGAAGCCCGCACCGTGCTGCAAAAGGTTCGGGAGCAGCTTGGAAAAGGCCAATCCTATATCAACACGCAACTCTCTGCGCTGTCGGCCATTCGGGCGGATGGCTTTGCGGTAAATCAGGGCGAATGGGTTGCCAGCGCGAATGCCGTGGCCGTCCCGGTTTTGGACGCTGCGCATAACATCGTTGGAATTTTATCCTGCTTCGGCCCCGCCGATCGGCTCAAAAAACGTGACCTCAAACCAATTCAAAATGTGTTAGCAAGAACAGCGCAGAACCTGTCGCAACGGCTCGGCACATAAACCTACCGGGACTTAAGTTCACCACGGCTCGATGCTCGCACTCTACCCTCGACCAAAGTTTGCATGCCCAATGAATAGCTCCATAACTTCCGCATTGATGAGATTGAAAGAGACACTTCGTCCGATTGCTGATCAATAAACTGGATCGCGAACCTTAAGGCCGGCGTCGATGCGAATGATTTCGCCACTTATATACGACGCGTGATCGGAAGCCAGAAATGCAACCACATCAGCAACCTCTTCCACGCGACCGGGACGTCCTATCGGGAACCGCTTGTACAAATCCGGCCAGCGATCCTTGCTGCCAAGTTCGAGTTCTGCAACCCGCTCGGCTCCGCGGCGATGACGGTCGGACATGATCGGCCCCGGATTGATGCCCACGACGCGAACTCCATCACGCATACTTTCGCCGCCGATGCACTGTGTGAACATCACTAAGGCGGCATTCCCGCAACAGGTCGCTATATATTTCGGCTCAGCCCGTTCGGCCGCCATGCCGATGATATTAATGATCACCCCGTTCTTGCGCTCGGTCATTCGAGGCAAGATGTATCGAGTGAGGTCGATATAACCGAATACCTTCAGGTCCCATCCGCGACGCCACGCTTCGGGGGTGACTTCATAGAGTGAACCCCTCGGTATGGCGCCGGCATTGTTGACCAAGATGTCGCAATGACCCGCTGCATCCGCGAGCGCTTTGACGTTTTCATGCTTTGAGAGGTCGAAACCGTGCGTCTCGATCTGGACGCCATAGGCCTTCTTTAGATCGGCCGCGAGCTGTCCTAGCTTTGTCGTGTCGGTCGCTGTGAGAATGAGATTGGCACCTTCGCTTGCCAGCACTTTGGCGATTGACTCGCCGATGCCGCGCGAAGCGCCGGTAATAAGAGCCGTGCGGCCCTTCAGGTTAAGGTCCATAGTTGCGCCTCGCATGATTTGTGGAACGAACGGCTTTCTGAAACTAGAGCGGTACTGACCACACTGTCAGAGATCAATCAGGCTGGATGCCGGCAGCCTTGATCTGTCGCGCCCAGTTTTCCGTGTCGCTGCGAATGAACTGAACGAATTGATCCGGCGTCATGTCATCGCGTTCAAGCGTATTCGTTTCGTAGATTTTCTGCATCTCCGGGGTGTTCAGGATGCGCGACAGATCCATTCTGATCTTGTCGACGATCGCGCTTGGTAGTTTGCTCGGTCCGAACATGCCCCACCATGCGCCTGTCGAGAATCCTGGAACGCCGGACTCCGCAATGGTCGGAAGATCTGGACGCACCTTGGAGCGTTGTGGGCCTGCCGCGGCAATGATCCTGACGTTGCCTGCTTCCGCCTGGCTTACAGCACCACTCAGATTGGCGATCATGACTGCGACATCCCCGCGGATGAGGCCCGTGTAGGCCGGAGCCGCACCGCGATACGGAATGTGCGTCATCTGAATTCCGGTGCGCTGCTTGAAATCTTCCATGGCAACATGTGCATAAGACCCATTGCCGAACGAACCAAAGTTCAGCTCGCCGGGTTTTGACTTCGCGAGCGCTATGAGCTCCTGCACCGTGTGTACCGGTGAGTTGCCTGGCACGATCATAACAGGCGTCACTTGGCCGAGCATGAAAATGGGCGTGAAGTCTGTTTGTGGGTCATAGCGGACTTCACGGTGCAACTGCGGCGAAGCCGTGATTCCGCCGTTACTGACGACACCGAGCGTGTAGCCGTCGGGCACCGACTTGGCCACGATCTCATCGCCAATCATCTCGTCCGCCCCCGGACGATTGTCGATGATGACCGGCTGCGCCCAGGACTCGGATAAGGCTTGACCAATCGCACGGGCGAGAACGTCAGTCACCGCGCCAGGCGATGTCGGAACGATGATCCTGACGGTCTGACTGGGATAATGGCTCTGCGCCAAAACAGCGTCGCTCAAAAACGCCAGCGGCAAAATCGCACTGAGTATTGTAACAGCGATACGCATCTTTCCCCCAACTCGTTATTGATTTGCCGCAGCCAGCCCTGCCTGACGCGTCGCCGCGTTCGGCCTCCATTATCGTCATTGGTAGAGAGCGAACACCTCCCGCGCGAGCGAGGCGCGCATGATCTCCACCGGGCCGCCGGTAATCATAAAGCTACGCGATTGACGCCACATGCGCTCGATCGGCATTTCAGTCGCGGTACCCAGACCGCCGTGAAACTGCATGCAGCGATCGGTCGCTTCAAAACCCAGCTCCGTGCAGAAAATCTTGATCATAAATGTGTCGTGTCGCTGCAGCTTTCCAGTGTCGAATTTCCAAGCGGTGCGATAAGTCAGAAGCTGGCCGGCTTGGAGCTTAGTGTAGAGATCAGCGACGGCGAACTGAACAGCTTGACGCGTATCGAGCGTACGACCGAATGTCGCCCGTTGCTTGGCATAACTCGCAATCATTTCCAGACAACGCGCTGCAACGCCGAGCCCACGCGCTGCCTGGTTGACGCGGTTAGCGTTGATCCATGTCTGCGCAGCTTTCATACCGTCGCCTTCATTTCCGATACGGTTCTCGACGGGAACCTTCACATCATCAAAGGCTATCTCGTAAGTAACGTCGCCCATCATGTGCACGGTTTTGCCGACGATTGAGACGCCCGGCGTGTCCATATCGACGAGAAAAACCGTAAGGCCACCCCGCGAGCCCTTGCTGCGATCGGTCGCCGCAACAAGTTGCAGAAAATCGGCGCCTTTTGCATGCGCGATGAACCGCTTGTAGCCATTTACAATGTAATGATTGCCGTTGCGGACAGCGGTGGTGCGCATGCCGCCGGGATCGGCCCCTGCGTCGGGTTCGGTCTGCGCGAAGGCCGTTGATTTCTGTCCGCGTAGCACCGGGTGGAGGTAGCGTTCCTTCTGTTCGTCGGAAAGCGCGAGAAGAATTGAGCGAACTTCCGGCCCAAATATTCCTGGCCCTCGCGCGGGCAGCGCGACCGTACGCGCCAGCTCTTCATTAATGATCGTCAGAGCAAGCTGGCTCAAATCCTGGCCACCGAATTCAGCGGGGACCTCCAAAAGCCATAGTCCGAGTTCACGCGTTTTTGCTTCCAGGCGCGCACGGATTTCCGGCTTGAGATCGGGCCCTTCCATCGCCTGCATTTCGATCGGGATCAATTCGGTGTCGACAAATCGACGAACGGTCTCCTTCAGCAGAACGAGATCAGACGGCAGTTCGAAATCCATAGCCGCCATGCCTTCACTGAGAGCCCGGCATTCGCGAAGTCTGTGCCGAGGTGGTGGCGTTGATTTGTGGTCCGAAAAAAGCCTAAAGGTATCGTGCCCTGCCCGTCAATCTTCCCAGTGCATAGGCGACACGATGTTTCGGCGATGCTGCCGTGCACACGCTGATTGAGAAATTAACGTTGCCTATAAGCCCCCAATCGCCATTCTAGATGGAGCGAGGCTTTGATGCGTGCATCCACAGCGCTTGAAACACTCACCGTGCTTGATCTTACCCGGGTGCGGGCCGGGCCAACCTGCGTACGTCAGCTTGCCGATTGGGGCGCCCAAGTCATTAAGATCGAAATGCCGGAAGAAGGGGCAGGTGCGACCCAGACCGACTTCGCAGCGCGGCACGAGGCTGATTTCCAAAATCTACATCGCAACAAGCGTGGCATGACGCTCAATCTCAAGAGTCCGGAAGGCATCGCCGTGCTGCAACGCATGGCCGCGAAAGTTGACGTCGTGGTCGAGAATTATCGCCCCGACGTGAAGCATCGGCTAGGCATCGATTATGCAGCCTTAAGCAAAATCAACCCTCGGCTGATCTATGCCAGCATCTCCGGCTTTGGTGAGGATGGGCCCTATCGAGATCGGCCAGGGGTTGATCAGATTGCCCAAGGCATGTCGGGGTTGATGTCCGTCACCGGCGAGCCCGGCCGCGGTCCGATGCGGGTCGGCACTGCGCTTGCCGATTTGTCGGCGGGCATATTCGCCGCGATGGGAATTTTGGTCGCGCTCTACGAACGCGAGCGCTCTGGCCTTGGGCAATGGATAAAGACATCCTTGTTGCAAGCACAGATCTTCATGCTGGACTTCCAAGCCGCGCGCTATTTGATGTCGGGGGAGATCGCTGGACAGGCCGGAAACAACCATCCTACCGGCGCGCCCACCGGGGTCTTCAAGACGCAGGATGGGTATGTCAATATCGCGCCCACGCCCGTGATGTGGAAGCGGTTTTGCAACGCCATCGGACGCGAGGACCTTATCGATCATCCTGACTACGCAACCCCGAAGGACCGTCGTCGCCATCGCGACGCACTCAATGTCATCATCGGGGAGATCACAGCGACGATGACGAGTTCTGCGATCGTCGAGAAGCTCAACGGCGCCGGAATTCCTTGCGGCCCGATCTACAGCATCGATCAAACCTTCGCCGATCCGCAGGTTCGTCATCTCGGCATTGCTCAAACCGTCAGATCTGCCGCACTCGGCGAGATTACGCTGCTTGGTCAACCTTTCACGTTGAGCCGAACGCCGAGCCGACTTGTCAGCAGTGCGCCAGAATACGGCGAGCATATCGATGGCATCCTTGCCGAATTCGGGTATTCCAAAGATGATATTGCGCGCTTGCGGCAAATCGGCGTGATTTGAAAGAGGACTCGTGGGACAGACCAAACGGTTACATGCGGCTGACGGCCACCGGATGGACGCCTATGCCGTCGACGCGGCGGCGCCCATCAAAGGCGGGGTTGTAGTGCTGCAGGAGGCTTTTGGTGTCAACGCGCATATCCGCAGCGTTTGCGACGCTTATGCGGCGCACGGCTATCACGCAATTGCACCGGCCTTATACGACCGGCAGCGACGCGGCGCGGCCTTCGGCTATGACGAGGCGGCCTTGGCCGAGGCGAGGGTTTTTCGCCGCGGGCTCGATTACGACAAGGTGCTACTGGATGTCGATGCCGCGGCGGCGAGCTTGCGCGACCGAGGAAGTGTCTTCGTAGTTGGCTATTGCGTCGGTGGATCAGCGGCATGGCTTGCGGCCTGCCGATTGCAGATCGACGCAGCTTCTTGTTATTATCCCTCCGACATCGCCAAGCAGATGGACGAACAGCCGCGCTGCCCGGTGGTTATGCATTTCGCCGAGCGCGACCATTTCACACCGGTATCGACCGTTCATGATTTTTCGAAAAAACATCCGGAGGTGCCGACGTTCCTCTATGTCGCCGATCACGGCTTTAATTGCTCGGATCGCGCCCGCGGCTATGACGCGGAAAGTGCGAAGGATGCGTTAGAGCGCACGCTCCGGCTATTCGAGAAAAGCAACAGTGGCGCGTTGGCGGAAAAGTCCAGCCTTTAGCAGGCGACGGTCTTTCGGGATGCCATAATGAGACCGGCCGCGAAAATTCCAAACAGCGCTGGAAAAACTGGGATCAAATTCATCACAAAGAAAGGGTGGCAGACCCGGCGTTCGCCTGTGCAAATTAACGCCAACGCGGGAGCCAGAGAATAGCCCGAAAATGACGGACCACGGATCGCTGACGCCCGATCGAACCGTCTCTGCGCTCCTCGATCAGCCAAGAACCTTGCAATTCCCTAATGGACGCTTCAGTAAGTCTGCGATCGACAGCGTAATATTGAAAGAAATTTTCGCTATCAATGCGGCGTCGGGACAACGTCTGACCTCGACAATTGTACAGCGGCTCCGATCTGGCACCTCCCTCCCTGCCTGGATCGGAGCCGTTTTTCAGTTTGCGATGCGTTTGCTCACGGTGCGCGCCGTTCTCTGAAATGGACGTCAACCCCTCTGGTGAACAGAGTCACTTGAGAACAGAGGTCAATCACTGGTTGAGGGTCCGCGTTGGTTATGACTGACAACCCAATCCGTTTTTTGCAGGGCTCGGCCAGTCGTTGGCCACCTGCGCGAGGCTTTGCTCCTCCGTCCTATCAGACCCTTCTTGTCAGATCCATTTCCTGCGTTGTGACTCGGGTGTTTCGGCCGCGACCGACTTGAACCCTCTGATGAAAAGCAACCGCTTCACGCATCCATCGATCATTTTATCCAGACGTTCCTGGAGGCTTAACTCCATCATCAAATATTGCGGGGTGACGACATCACCTAGCTCCACAAGCTGAGTGGTCCATCCGAGCTCCTTATCCTCCCGCTCCGCTATCGCTTTGTTGAGCACGGCGCCTTCCTCCGGGGTCAGCTTCGATTTCTCGCCATCAAAAGTCACGGCAAGAACCTTTTCAGGCGGCGGCAAAAGAGCTTCACGAATGGCCGCCGATTTCTGCTTTGCGTGGTTTGCAATTTGATAAACGCGAAAATTGCGCTTGCGCCAAATCAGCCGAGCCAACTCGTTGACAATAGTCAGTTCGGACACTCCGTTCGGCATGAATTCAAGAATCAGTCGGCCATGGAGCTCATCGAAGTCGACCTGACTTTCTCCCGGGAGCAGGGTGAGATTGGAATAGATCGCGTGTTTGCCCGAGAGGTCGATAGGCTCGATTTCGCCGCGCTTTTCCTGCCATAGCCTGACTAAGGCTGCCTCATCCGTCCCCATGATGATCCGGGCATCCGAGCCGCCGATAAAATGGCGGCGGTTTGCCTTCGTGAATTTCAGCGACCTAGAGCGGTTCGCCTCAGCGTCTTGCATAACGACATCCGGATACCGTTGCTGCCATTCTCAATCAGTTAATCGTTATTCCATCATGTACGATCGTTTTTCAATCATCGGCCACTTGTCAAGTGGGGAGGGAATCGGGGAGATTTAGGAAATGCTTGAATTGGCACAAATCCGCGCCGCGCGTGCTCTCCTGGACTGGAGACAGGAGGATTTGGCGAAGGCATCAGGGGTAGGGACAGCTACGATTTAACGAATTGAAAAAGCTGAACAACCCACAACTGGCTACGTTTCGACGTTAGTGCGGATCCAGACTGCATTTGAAAAAGCCGGAATTTCATTCATTAATGCCGATGAGATGGGAGGCTTTGGCCTTAGAGTCGGTTTCGAAAGTCATGAAGGACGAGCGATCCGGCGCACGAGCAGCATGACGGATGCGGCGTAGAGGAAAGCGCGTGCGGAATTGATTGTTGCCTCAAAGTCCTTTGCCAGCCGTCGATTGCGTCCGATCCATGCGAAGAAGCGCTCGACGACCCAGCGCCGCGGGTTAACGGCAAAGCCGACCTGATCGGGGTTTTTTCGCACGATCTCGACCGCGATCAACGTGGCCTTGGCGACCTTCTCACCGGCATATCCGCTGTCGGCGAAGACCCGCTGGATGAACGGGAAGATGCGGCGCGAAGCCCGCAAAAGCGGTCCGCCGCCGTCGCGATCCTGGATGCTCGCCGGATGCGGTTCGAGCATGAGGCCACGCCCGTCCGTGTCGACAAGCGCATGGCGCTTGCGGCCGTTGATCTTCTTTCCAGCATCGTAACCGCGGGGTCCGCCGGCCTCGGTGGTCTTGACGCTCTGGCTGTCGATGATCGCACCCGTAGGGCTGGATTGGCGTCCGATCCGTTCGCGATCGAGCATGACCATAGCGTGATTGATCCTCTCGAAGCGGCCTTCGTCCCGGAACTTCGCAAACCATCGATAGATCGTGCTCCACGGCGGCAAATCGCTCGGCAGCAGGCGCCATGGGCAACCCGCCCGCATGACATAGAAGATGCCATTGATGATCTCGCGCATCGGCCAGGCACGTGGTCGTCCGGTGACATTCGTCCCAGGCAGCTGAGGCTCGATCACACGCCATTCCTCGTCGGTCACATCAGTTTGGTATCGGCTCGTCTTGCGAATATGCTGCTTGCGGGTGGTTGGGGTCCACATGGCAACTCCGGGGTTGGTGTCAGCAACCACCTGGAATCACGTCGACTCCACCCACTCAACCCCTTTCGAAACGGCCTCTTAGATTGGCAAAGAAGAAAAGGCGATAAGAATCCCACGGCCGTTCTAAGCGACGAATGCGAGGTGCGAACGACGACGACATAACGCAGCACCACGTCCGGCGTACGCGATTGAAAACGATAACTATCGCGGGTGATCCCGGCCAAGGTATCAACAGCGCGGATCGTAGAGTTGTAGCGTCCAGGAATTATTCTTCTAAATTCCGAACCAGGCGACGTCCGGCCTGATTGCACCGTCATAATCTCCGGTCCACCGCATAGCGGCACGTCGCTTATTTCGGCGATGGCAAAAGCGGCGGGCCTCTGGCTCGGAGACACGAACGGCATCGCCGTCTTCGAGGATTCCGACATTGTGCAATCAATCGAGCCGCATCCGGAACTTGCGCACCGATTTGCGATTGCGATTCGCAATCTGCACCACCCCGTCTTGGCCTTTCGTGGACCCGATGTTCGATCGCTCCAAGCCAAGATCGCTTTGCGGAACGCTCGGTTTCAAAAGTGGGGATTCAAAAGGCCGAACATTGTTCCCATACTTGGCAGCAGCGGCCTAAGTCTCTTTCGCAATCCGTGATGCTCAAAAGTCTAGGCAACTTATCCCAATAGCACCTTGGTTAATAGATCGATCTCTCTGTAGACAATGATTTGTAATCAATGTTTTAACTGACGGTACCGGCCGGATGATGACGATTGTTTGTGACTGTGCCTTCTGTGCCACGCTTTATGACCCATCCGACGGCTAATATTCCAGCAGCGAAGGGCGGTCGAACGATAGAGGTCGGGATCCATCGAAAATCCGACCAGGAGTGACTCATGAAACGAATCATAATCGCGGCGATGTTTTCAATCATTGCCGGAGGCAGTACATACGCCGCAGACCTTCCGGCTCCTCCTCCACCGCCCCCTCAGGCGCCGGTGTTTGTGCCACCGCCTCCACCTCTTTGGACTGGATTTTATCTCGGCGGCAATCTCGGCGCAGGTTGGAATCACGGCAATGTCTCTGACAGTTTCGGCGCTTTCGCCTGGGGAGTTGACAACAGCGCGACCTTTGTTGGTGGCGGCCAAATTGGAGCCAACTACCAAATCAGCAATGTCGTTGTCGGAATCGAAGGTGACTTTGATTGGTTCGCGAACAACAACAATTCGGGTGGGGGCACCTCTATCGGTGTCGCCACAGTGCAGGGCAGCAATAACGGCCGGTGGCTAACCACACTGACTGGTCGTCTCGGCGTCGTGGGTTGGGACCGCGTGTTGTTCTATGGAAAAGCCGGCGGAGCTTGGGTCGGTAGCAACAATCTGACCTTGACCAATTTGACAACCGGCGGCTCGGTTTCCCTCGGAAATAGCAACACCAACAGCGGCTGGACCGCCGGTGCCGGCGTCGAATGGATGTTCGCGCCTAATTGGACAGCAAGATTTGAGTATGACTACGTAGGGCTCAGCAATACGTCGTTTACCGTGCCAGCTGGTTTCCCCGCAGCTGTGGCTGGCGACGTTGTCTCGACCAACAATCGCAACATTCAAATGGTGACAGTCGGAGTCAATTACCTGTTCAACTTCGCGAACTGATCTGCAACTCAGAAAGGCTAATGAACCCTCAGTCGCGCGGCTTACCGGTCGGATTCGTGTTTCCCTTGGGTTCGGGAGTTCCGCCGGTGCGGGCCAGCATCGACGGTGGATTTGGCTGAGGAAGCTCCAAATAAAACGCTAGTGCGCCAGGGAGGCGGGTGCTTTTTCACACGTTGAGCACAATTAATGATCACGGCGGGTTGCCGGCGGCATATGTGAACTTACAGATCGGCGCCTTCGTGTCCGGCACCGAGGACGAGTGGGACTATTCCGGCATTAATACCGGCAGCACCGCGACCGTGTGCAATACGACCGGAACCTGCCGGACCGGCAGCAACTGGCTGGCAACATTCCGCGGCCGTGCCGGTTTTGCAGCTGACCGCGTGCTGTTCTACGCCATCGCCAGCGACGCAGCTGCCAATATCCAAACGACCTTCAACGGGGTCGATAGCAGTACTACGCAACTCGGCTGGACCGTTGGCGCGGGCGTCGAAGCTGCCTTTGCCGACAACAGGACGGCCAAGATCGAATACTTTTATGTCGACCTCGGCACGTTCAATAGCAATTGCACGACAGCGGCTTGTATCGCCATTTCGGGCGGTCCCATCGTCCCGTTCAACGTCAACCTGACCGAAAGCATCGTGCGCGCGGGCATCAACTATAAGTTCAATTTCTGACGCGCGGCCGCCGAGGGCGGCAGCGGGGCACTTAAAATAGATCGTATTATCAATAAAGGGGCGCGGCCCGGCGGCCGCGCCCTTTGCTTTAAGCGGGTTGCGTGATATCGGCCGCGCGATACCATTGCGATATCGGGTGAATTTTCCCCCGGGAGTGCGACGTCATGCACCTTGAAACCCGTGTGCTGGTGACCGGAGGAGCCGGATTTCTCGGTTCGCATCTGTGCGAGCGGCTCTTGGCGCAGGGCGCCATCGTCATCTGCGCGGATAATTATTTCACCGGCACGCGGCGCAATATCGACGCCATGCTCGACCATCACCGCTTCGAGCTGATTCGGCACGACGTCACGTTTCCGCTCTATGTCGAAGTGGATCAGATCTACAATCTCGCCTGCCCCGCTTCGCCTGTTCATTACCAGCACGATCCGGTGCAGACGACCAAGACCAGCGTTCACGGCGCCATCAATATGCTCGGCCTCGCCAAGCGGCTGCGGGCGAAGATCCTTCAGGCCTCGACGTCGGAAGTGTACGGCGATCCCAACGTTCACCCGCAGACCGAGGATTATTGGGGCCACGTCAATCCGATCGGCCCGCGCTCCTGCTACGACGAAGGCAAGCGCTGCGCCGAAACGCTGTTCTTCGATTACTGGCGGCAGCACAAATTGCGCATCAAGGTGGCGCGGATCTTCAATACCTATGGCCCGCGCATGCACCCCAATGACGGCCGCGTGGTATCCAACTTCATCGTGCAGGCGCTGCTCGGCCGCGACATCACCGTTTTCGGCGACGGCTTGCAGACACGCTCGTTCTGTTACGTCGACGATCTGATCGACGGCCTCATCCGCCTGATGAATTCGCCGGACAAGGTGACCGGGCCGATCAATATCGGCAATCCCAAGGAATTCACGATGCTCGAGCTTGCCGCAGAGGTTATCGAGCTCACCGGATCGCGGTCCCGCATCGTGCACCGGCCGTTGCCGCAGGACGATCCGCGGCAGCGCCGCCCGGACATTTCCAAAGCCGGCGAAGCGCTCGGCTGGACGCCGCAGACCCCGCTGCGCGAGGGGCTGACGCGAACGATCGATTATTTCGAGAAATTGCTCAAGGACGAGAGCATCAGGCCCTTCATCGCTCAAGAGCAGGGCGGGTAGTCCGCGGGACTAACCGAAGACGCGATCGAATAGATCGCCGAATAAGCGTTCGAATAGCGGCCCGATAACGGCCCATAAAAAACGAGGCGCCGAGCTTCTGGCGCCTCGTCGGAAACTGCGTCAGTCCGACAATTCAGGAATAAAATTTCGAAGCCGAGACCGGTCGCAAGACTAGTCTCGGTTCACCGAAATCAAACCCGATTACGCGGGGCAGGTGTCGAGACCGGAGCAGAAAGCAAGCGTGAAAGCGCCAGCATTTTCCTTCACCGAACCCGCCGCGGCTTCCAGCGCCTCGTCGGAAACTTGAAAGGTGAGGATTTCTTCTTCGGTCTGCTCGATGGTGTGAGTCATAGCGATGTTCCCTTTGTTCGCCAGCGGCGCCGGCAGTAGTCATAAGGCAGGACGAGAAATTGCTTTAAGACCCCCCCGCCAGATGCCCATTAAATCATCGGCTGCGGATAGTGTAAAGTCTGTCCCGCTTTGCGACATATGGCTGATTTATGAAGATAAAACGCTCGATTTTCACAACTGTTTCGGGCGAAAAAACTGGCTCCGGCAAAGCCCAATCCGAGGGCGTCGGCCACGCTGCTGCGGCGCAAATGCAAGGTGAAAATGATTCGTCCCATGCGCCGTCGATGGCGCAGTTCGAGCGGGACATTGCGGCCGATCCTTTCTACGAAAGTCTGATCCTTGGCGCGGCGACGATCGACGAGCGTTTGTCGGACGACTTCGCGCCGGTAGACGGGCCGTATGGCGATACCGGCTTGGCGGCCCGCCGCCTCGCGGCATGGCTGCGGGCCAGCACCGGCGGCGATCAGGCGCTGTTTGAGCGCCGTCTGGCGCGCGACGGACGCTCGCTCGCCGAGGTCACGGCGCGATTCGGCACGGTCCGCCGCAGGGGCCCCGCCCCGGCCTGGCTTGCCGATGCCGTGTGGATCGAGGCTGCGCTGCAAAGCCGCACCGATGGCCTCCAGCTGTGGACACCCGGCAGCGCCGAACCTTGCGCATTCGAACAGCTCTTCCTGCCCGTGCTCGAAGCGGCCGACGCGCGGTTGCGCTCCGGTACCGGCGAGCGCGTGTTCGACAATCTCTGCGAAACCGCGCTGACCGATCTGCGCCGCGTCCTGCTGCACGACCTGTCCGGCCTCTGCACCGCAGCCCTCTACGAGCGCTTCAGCAAGGCGCGCAAAGAGGCCGCGGAGCCCCTTCAGAGCGGCACATCGCTCTACGATCGCTTCGTCGCCGGCATGAAAGCCGGCGGCTTTCGCCGCCTGTTCGCAGCCAAGCCGGTGCTGCTGCGCCTGATGGCGACGATGACGCGGCAATGGATTGCCACGTCGCGCGAATTCGTGCTGCGGCTCGATGCCGATCTGCCGGCGATCCGGCGCGATCTCCTGCATGCGGATGTCGCGAGAAAAATCGCCAAGATCGAAGGTGAGTTATCCGACCCGCACAATTTCGGCCATTCGGTCCAGATCGTGACGTTCGAAGACGGCGCGCGGGTCGTCTACAAGCCGAAGGATCTGCGGCTCGACATCGTCTGGCACGGTTTGATCGAGCGGCTGAACCGTGCCGATCCGCCGGTCGCGCTGAAAGCTCACCGCGCCATTGCACGCGACAACTATGGCTGGACCGAATTCGTCGCGCATACCGGGTGCGGAGGTGAGGACGGCATCGTACGTTTCTTCCGCCGCGCCGGCGCCTGGCTTGCGCTGTTTCATGTCTTCGCCGCGACCGACATGCATCAGGAGAACATGATCGCTTTCGGCGATCATCCGGTGCCGATCGATCTGGAAACGATTTTGCAGCCGAGCGCCGAAGAGCACAAAGTCGGGGAGCCGGAAAGCGAAGCCTTCGACGCCGCGATGGAGATCGTCGGCAATTCGGTCATGACCGTCGGCCTCCTGCCCGCTTATGGGCGCTCCGTCGACAACAATGTCTTTGCCATGGGCGGCATGACGGCCGACTGGGGCGCCAGAATCGTCATCAAGTGGAACGACATCAATTCCGACGCGATGCGGCCGGCGAAGGAAACGCAAGCCGGCACGACCAACACCAATCTGCCGCATGTCGGGGGACGCACCGCCAAATTCGGCGACCACATCGATGACTTCGTCGCGGGTTTTGCCGATTACGCCGGATTCCTTCGGCGGGAATACGCGGCGAAGCCGGCCGCTTTGTTCGACGGCTTTGCCGGACTTCCGGTGCGCAAGGTCGTGCGCCCGACGCGGTTCTATTACATGCTGCTGCAACGGCTGCGAAACCACCAGCCGATGGATGACGGCGTGACCTGGTCGGCGCAAGCCGATTTCATCGCCCGGCTTTCGCCATGGGACAAAGAAACCGACCCGCTGTGGCCACTCCTCCGCGCCGAACGGACGGCGCTTCTGGCGTTGAACGTGCCGCATTTCGTGACCCCGGCCGACGGCACGGAGATCCGCGACGTGACCGGCGCCCGCGTACGGACCGCAGCGACGCCTGGCCTGACACGCGCCGTCACGCGCGCGCAGAATTTCGACGAACGAGAAATCGCGTGGCAGACCGAGATTATTCGTGAGAACACGAATTCCGTTTCGCCATCGGCATCGCCGGCTGCAACGGTAGACGTCAAAAACGCACACGCCGACACGCCGGCCGCTTCGGCAAAGGATCTGTTCATCGCCGAGGCCGACCGGATCGCCGCGGAAATATCCGACCGCGCAATTCGCCGCGGGCCGAGCGCGGCCTGGATCGGCCTCGACTGGCTCGGCGATTCCGAAGTCTGCCAGGTCGTCTGCCTCGGTCCCGACCTCTATAACGGCGCCTGCGGCATCGCCGTTTTCCTCGCCGCGCACGCCGCGGCGACGGGCCATGAACCCTCGGCCGAACTCGCGCTCGCCGCCGTCGCGCATCTGCGCAAGAATTTGCAAAGCCGCAACACGGCGCGTCTCGCCCGCGCGCTCGGCATCGGCGCCGCGACCGGGTTGGGCTCGATCGTCTACGCCTTCGCCACTATCGCGAAGTGTCTCGGCAATCGCGAACTGCTCGCTGACGCAACCGGCGCCGCAAGACTTTTCACCGACGAACTGATCGCCGCAGATAAACAGCTCGACGTCATGAGCGGCAGCGCCGGAGCAATTCTCGGGCTGCTTCGCCTTTATCGCGACACAGGCGCCGATGACGTTCTGGCCCGCGCCGTCGCCTGCGGCGAGCATTTGCTGGCGCAGCCCAGGTCCGGGCTCGAGGGGCGCCGGTCGTGGCCGATGCCGGGCAAGGAGCACAATGGCAAATCGTTAAATGGCATGTCGCATGGCGCGGCGGGTTTTGCCTATGCGCTCGCGTCGCTTGCGGCGGCCGCTGGCCGCGAGGACTTCGCGCAGGCCGCGGCCGAATGCGTGGCGTTTGAAGATTCGACTTACGACACCGCGCGCCACAACTGGCCGGATCTGCGCGCCGGCGAGACGCATTGGCCGTGCCAGTGGTGCCATGGCGCGACCGGCATTGGGCTGTCACGCATAGGTCTGGCACGACTCGGCATGAGCAAGCGCCGTGGCATCAAGGCCGAGCTTGCCGATATTCAAAATGCCGTCGCGGGCGTGCGGCAAAGCGCGGGCACGCCGGTCGATACGCTGTGCTGCGGCACGCTCGGCGGCATCGCGTTTCTCTGCGACGCCGGTTCGACGCT
Source organism: uncultured Alphaproteobacteria bacterium (assembly GCA_963761185.1). Lineage (GTDB taxonomy): Bacteria > Pseudomonadota > Alphaproteobacteria > Rhizobiales > Xanthobacteraceae > BOG-931. Next base: position 21,459 of record CAVXFY010000002.1, on the reverse strand, counting down.
GCAGCGCGACGATCTGCGTGAGGACGCGTCACGGCGGCTGGTGGCGGTTCTCCAACGCGCCGCAGCCACCGGCGACTACCGCTGGAACACCGGCAAGCGGCAGTTCAATTTAGGTCTGTTCCGCGGCCTCGCTGGCGTCGGCTACACGCTGTTGCGGCAGGCCGCAGTCGCGGACGCCGGGGCCCCATTGCCCAATGTGCTCATTTGGGAATAGGCATGCGGCAGCCACAATCATCATTCACCGACATTGATTTGAACGGAGCACCAATGACCGAGACTCAAATCCGCTTCGACGACGGGGCCGCCTATGAGCGGATGATGGGAACCTGGAGCGGGCTCGCGGGCGCCATTTTTATCGATTGGCTCAAGCCGGCGCCGGGCCTGAAGTGGGTCGATGTCGGCTGCGGCAATGGCGCATTCAGCGAAGTGCTGGTCGAACGTTGCGCGCCGGCGGAGGTCCAGGGCATCGATCCGTCGCAAGGCCAAATCGACTACGCGCGCAAACGTCCAGCGGCGCGCCTCGCCAAGTTCAATATCGGCAACGCCATGGCGCTTCCGTTCCCGGACGAGACTTTCGATGCCGCCACTATGGCGCTGGTGATCTTCTTCGTGCCGGAACCGGCCAAGGGCGTCGCCGAAATGGTGCGGGTCGTGCGCCCCGGCGGCACGGTCGCGGCCTATGCATGGGACATTTTGGGCGGCGGATTTCCTCAGGAAACGCTGCGGAACGAATTGCGCGCGATGGGGATCGAACCCACGAATCCGCCGAGCGTCGAAGCCTCCCGCATGGACGCGATGCGCGACCTGTGGCGCGGCGCCGGCCTCGACGCGGTCGAAACGCGCGAGATCACGGTGCAGCGGACATTCGCCGATTTCGCGGATTTCTGGACCACGAGCCTGCTCGGCCCGAGCCTCGGTCCGACACTTGCCGCGATGAGCCCGGAAGAGGTCAGTCAATTCAAAGAACGCGCGCGGGCGCGGCTGCCGGCGGACAGTGCGGGGCGCATCACCTGCAGCGGGCGCGCCAATGCCGTGAAAGGCCGCGTGCCGGCGTAGGACGCCTGCTGGAAGTGCACCGCACGGATATGTTCGAGCTCTTACTGCCCCTTCGCGTCCGCGCACGAGGCGGTCAGCACCGCCTTGAACATGTCGAAGGATTGCACCCCGACCTGACAATTGGCCGACGAAGCGGAGCCGACGGTCATCACCTGTCCCGCCGCCATAGCCTGCTCCTTGCCGTTGATGTTGAGCGTGACGCTTTCATTGCCGGGCGAACCGACAAGGCCGACGGTCACGCGGCCGTCGGCCACGATCAATGTCTGGTTCGGCATGATGTTATAGGTGTTCTTGGTCGGCATGATCGACTCAAGCTGGGCTTGAGTTTGTCCAGCTTGGCCTGCAGTTGAGACAGCTGCGCGCTCTTCTGGTCGATATTGCGCTTCACTTGCTGATTTTCCACCTGCAATTGCGCGATCACATTGTCGCGGCCGCCCAAGTCCTTGTCGGCCAAGTACCGTCCATAGAGATGGCCGCCGACCAGAATGACCACGACCGCGACGATGCAGGCGGCGACCGAGACGAAGCGGCTGTCGTCAAAGAGGCCGGGACCGGGACGTTGCGTGCTGTCGGCCACAATTATCCTCCGCTTATTTTCCGGGCTTCGCCGAGGGTGGCGCAGGCGCCGTCATTTGCGCGCCCGCCTGCAGGACGCCCGAAATTCGCGACAGAATGGAGTTCACGCCGGGGATATCGAGCGGTCCGGCCGCACGTGCGACATTAGGCTCCTCCGCCGCCGGATTCGGCGTGGTCGCGTTCGCATTTTGATCGGAGTCATTCTGCGTCGCGCCGCCCGACGAGCGCCCCGGCGGCTTGTTTCCGGCACCTCCCGGCGGCGAGGCGCCGGGCGTCACCGCTCCCGGCGGCGATGAAGGATTTGGCGCGCCGGGCTGTCCTTGCGAAGCCGCAGGCGCTTCGGGCGCTGCGTTGTCTTGGTCCGCACTGCCCGGCGCCGACTGCGGATTCGGTCCCGTTCCCGCGGCGCCTGGCGAAGCGCCGAGCGGATTGTCGCCGGTATTGAGGATGATCGGCAGACCGTCCTTGCCGCTCCCGATCACCACGATTTTCGCGTTCGGCGATCGCGCCAGTTCAAGCGTCGCCTCGATGCCGCGCCAACGCAAATAGGACGGCGAAATTCCCTGGCTCACGGTCTTCTGGAAGGCGGCAATGCCGTCAGCCTCGATCTGCTTGCGCTTGGACTCCTCGGCCTCGCGCTGCACGCGGAATTTGTATTCCTGAATCATGTAATATTGCTCGGTCTGCCGATTGATCGCCGAAACGATGTCGGGCGGCAACTCGATCGAGAGCACAAGCGTATCGAGAATCTGAATCGAATCCTGCAGGAAGCTGTTGTAGTGCCTGGGATCGGGCTGCTCCATCGCCTCCGGCTGCACCAATTTATTGAGATTGGCGGATAGCGACTTTTGCGCGTTGTCGCGAATTTGTTTTTGGATCGCGTCGCGCGACGTATAGATTTCTTGCGCCGTGTATTGCGACATGACTTCGCGCGCCTGGCTGCCGATCTCGGGATTGACCACCGAGTTCAAATAATCCGGGCCGATGAATTTGTGCAGCACTGCGACCGAATTGTGCAGCAATTGATAGCGCGTAGAGATCTGCGCATGCACGCTGACGCCGTCCTTGGAAATGGCGTTATAGGTCTGCGTCGAGGACTGCAGGCGCAGATCGTAGAGGAACAATTTGTCCCACGGCCAGACGAGGTGCAGGCCTTCTTCGCGGATTTCGCGGGGATCGAGCACGGTGCCGCGGCCGACCCAGCACCAGCAATAGATGTCGATGCCGTTGAACCGCTTCCACAGCACGCCGACGCGGCCGCTCGGAATGGTGATCACCACATAGGGCCACAGCACCACGGTGACGAGCAGCGCCGACATCACCATAACGGAAATGCCCGGCACGTGGCGCCATAGCCTGCGCATCACGCCGCGGCGGCGCGGCACCGGCGGCAGATCGTCAATGGATGGGTATTTCGCCATCAACCGCTCTCCAGGACCCTATCATCCGCCTATTGTGTGCTGTTCGACAATACGACCCTCATCCATGCGGATCCTGCGGGCCGGCAGATGCAACTCGTCGAGATAGCGGTCATCATGCGTAATGACGATGATGGTGGCGCCGGCCTGCAGCATTTCCGGCAAGAGTTCGTCATAGAATTTGCGGCGATATTCGGGATCTTGCTCGGCGGTCCACTCGTCGAGCAGCATAATCGGCCGCTTTTCCAGCATGCTGACGATCAAGGCAAGGCGGCGGCGCTGGCCGCCGGACAGGTCGAGGGTGCGGAATTCGCCGTTCACGAGCCCGGTCTTGTCTTCCAGCCTGAATTTCCGGAACAAACGGTCGAGCTCGGCCGGATCGGGATCGTCGATGCCGTAAAGCCGCTGAAACAGGTGATAGTCGAAGAAGATCGCCGACATCAGCGCACGATAATCGTCGCGCGTATTGTCGTTGATGCGGACCCCGTCGATATAGATTTCGCCGGAATCCGGCGGATAGAGCCCCGCCAGCACCCGCAAGAAGGTCGATTTGCCCGAGCCGTTGCCGCCGGTAATGAAGACGAGCTCGCCCGCGTTCAGGGTGAAGTCGATCGGGCCGATCTTGAACACCGTATCCGAGAAGCGGTCGGTGTAGCGGAACACGATGTTCTGCATCTCGATCCTGTCGAAACGCTTGCGCACCGTGATCTCGTGCGGCTCGACCGCGGAGAGAGCGGTTTCCAGCGCTCCTTCAAGGCGCGCGATGCGGTCCGCGGCGGAATTGGCATTGAGCAGGATCGGGATCGCCTGCACGAGGCCGAAACAGGCGCCGACGATGAACAATAAAGCCGTCGTCGCCTTGGCGATCGAGGAGCCGCCGAGCGAGTCGCTCAAATTCGGCGCCACGAACACTACCGCGCCGAGCAGAACGTACATCGAGATCTGCGATGTCACGATCATCTTGAAGGTTTCGGCCTGGGTGCGGATCTTGATGTTGGCCGCCGTCATCGACACTTCCGAGGCGTCGGCATAAAGGTCGTCGCTGCGCGCCTTGTTCAGCCGCACTTCCTTGAACCCGTTGAGGAAGTCGGTCAGCCGGTCGTACAGCCGGCGCTCCCAGGCCGCCGACTTGCTCTTCTGTTCGGCGAGGCGCTTGTTCTTGTAGTGAAATATCGTCCCAGCGCCGACCACGATGACGACGGTCAGAACAAAGGCCACGACCGACAGATAGGCGACATAAAGCCCGACGAAGAAGATCAGCACCGCGCCCTGGATAGTGAAGCAGAGCATATTGCTCGCTTGCGTCAGCACCGCGGCGTCGCTGGTGACCGCGGCGACGATACGGGCGCGGCCGATCTTCTCCACTTCCAAAAGCTCCGAGCGGCGGATCATGTCCATGATCCGCACGCGCAGCTTGTGAATAATGGCTTCGATCTCGGCCGTGGCCGTGATGGTCACGAATTCCTGCGTCTTCATGAACAGAAACAACGCGACCAGAAACAGCGACGCTGCCCACAGCCCCGGCTTCTGTCCGTTGCCGGCGTCCTGCACGCCGGAATTGATGGCGGCAAGGATCGATGCATTGCTGACGCCGCCCAAGCCCGACATGAACAAGAGCTTCGGCATCGAGCCGTGCATTTCGCGGCGAATAAGCTGGATAAAGGACATGTGACGCCGTCGACCTACAATTCAACAACGCAGGGTCAACCGGACGACCTGCAACACAGCACGCCAGCCGGCGGAGCGAGAAACGCGCTTGCCGGACCCGAGGAGTAAAATCGCGCTACTCTCGGGGGCGCCATTCGACGTGCCGCGATGGGCCGGTGAGAAACAGCACCGGCAATGTCACCAGCGGAGTAGTCAATAGGGCGAAGAAAAATGTCCCCCAATAGCCCATGCGGCGATGGGTGCCACAAAATGCCGTGAGCAGACACACGGTTATGTAGGCGAGAATGGCTACGGCCATTGGAGCTCGAAGAGGTCCCAGTCGCGTTGGTTGAAGTCGCGTTGGTTGATGCCGCGTTGGTCGATGAGTGTCACGCTCTTGTACACGATAACGCCTGAAAGCACGTCACGTCCGGACGCGCTCGCGCTGCGCCGGCTGGAATCAAGAACTGGAGGCCGGTGTCGACTGCGACTTGGTCGACCGCGATTCCCACATCTGCTTCTGCGCCTTGACGAAGTCGCGATAGTCCGGCGGGTTGAAATCGAGCAGCGTGCCGCCCGATTCAAAGTGCTGGATGAAGGCTTTGCCGATGGCGAAGGTGGCGCCCGCCGAGAGCGCCGGCATGACGAAACCGGACGCCAGCATGCCGAGGATCGGCACGGCCTTGAGCGCGCTCGCCGCGCCCATGCCGCTGGTCGCCGGGATCATGGTACCGGCCAGCGCCGCGATCACCGCCTTGCCGCGATTCTCGGAAAACTCGACGTCGTAAATCTGCGACAGGCGGCGCAGCATCTGAACCTGAAGCCCGCCGACGGCGAGCAAGTCGACAACGGGGATCGGCACAAGGCCGGCGACGCCCGACCAGATCGCAAAACGGTCGACCAGCTTGCCCGCCACTTCACCGCGGCTTTCGGGCTCGGCAGTGGTACTCGTCGCCGCGACGGCTTCGTCTTTTTCTGGGCTCGCGGACGCAGTCGGTTTCGTTGCCATAGCGGATCCTCTCTCCCGGGGGCGGCCTCCGAACGCGCTGAGGCGAACGGCTGAATTGGCGCGATCTGGATGAACCAGAAAAGGCTATCATGGCGGTTTGCCGGTGCCAAGCGTTTGGGTTCCCGGCCGAATCCGTCGCCCGATTGTCAATATGGCGTCATGATTTCGATTGCCGCAGCGATGCGCGTTACCACCAGCTGATCTTGCCGATCGAAACCGTCGCGGTGCGGCCCGAGACGAGCAGCAGCTGCGCCGGCACGTTGTCGAGCTTGATGCGCACGGGGATGCGCTGCGCCAGCCTGACCCAACTGAAGGTCGGATTGACCGACGCCAGAAGGTCGCTGCTGGTGCTGCGGTTCTGGTCCTCGATGCCCGAGGCGATGCTTTCGACGTGTCCGGTAAGCTCATGCGGATCGCCGATCAGCTTCACGGTCGCGCTGTCGCCGATATGGATGCGGCGGAGCTTGGTCTCCTCGAAATAGCCCTCGATACGGAAGCTATCGGAATCGATAAGTGCGAAGACACCGGCGCCGGCGTTGACGTAGCGTCCCGGCAGCAAGTCGAAATTGGTGACGATGCCGTTGACCGGCGCGAGCACCGTCGAGCGCTCGAGATTGAGCTTGGCGGTATCGAGCGCGGCATTGGCGTCGTCGAGGTTTGCTTGGGCCACATCGACGGCCTGCTGGCTCTGCTCGACCTGCTGCACAGTGATGGCGATGCTGGTCAAATTCTTGCTTCGCGTCAGATCACGCTTGGCCTGGTCGAGCGTCACCTGGCGGCTGTCGAGGCTGGCTTTGGCCTGTTCGAGCGCATATTGGAAGCGCCGCTGATCGATGCGGAATAGCGGCTGGCCCTTGGTCACCTTCTCGTTGTCGTGAACCAGGACATCGCTGACCAGGCCGGACACGTCGGCGGCAACCGTGACCACGTCGGCGCGCACGCGACCGTCGCGCGTCCACGGCTCCAGTATGTAATAGCTCCAGAGCTGCCAGCCGACGACGATCGCCACCAGCACCACGACCAAAGTGACCAGGACACGGCCGATAGAGGACATATTGTTCACCGATCCATCACTGACGCTTCATGACAAAGGAAGAAGGCTCGCGCCCGCCGCCGTGACGACGCCGAGCAGGATGACATAAATCGCAAGATCGAACAGCGGACGATGCCAGACGAAGCGATAGACGCCGTAGGAATTGAACAACCGCTTGACGGCAAGCTGAAGCAAGAAGGCGACGCCGGCAAAGACGATGAAGGCCGGAAAGTAGACGCCATAAATGTCGAACTCGCCGATCACGGGGCCGTCCTCATCGCTCAGCCTTATAGGGTTCGGCATCAGGGTAAAGCGTCCGGCGCAAGCCGACAATCGCGGCCACGCAGGCATGGGTGGCTGAGCCGCAATCGAGAACTTCGCCGATCGCCGCATCGATCTCCGCCAGCAGTTCCCCGCCAAGCGGTTGCACGCGGCCATGCGCCAGCGCGCGGAAATGAGCGGCAAGCCCTTTGAACATTCCCGCCATCTTTGCCCGCCGCTCGGCGCTGACTTGCGACGCCATCGCCCGCGTCTCGATGATGTTGACGCCGATGCGCAGATCCCCGAGCGCGTCGGCGAATTCGTGGGTCGGGCCCGGTTCGAACCGCGGACGGCGGAATAGCAGCAAGCCGACGCGATCGAGCATCCGGCTCGCCCAGGCGTCGCGCGTCATCGGCGCGCTGCCGTCAGCCAGCCCGGCAAGATCGCGCCAGGTCGCCCGCAGCAGCCGGCGCGCGGCGGTTTGCACACCGATGACACGCATCAGCCGCGTCACGATGAGCGCGGCCAGGGCGCCGACGACGAAGGCGCTGTTGGAATTCACAATCTGCGCAAGGTCCGCGGTGTAATTCGTCTGCAGACTCATTTCGACACAAAACCCCAGCGCCAGCGCCAGACCGATCAAGGCATAGGCCGGAATTGCCATCATGATGCCGGCCGGGATCAACACGAAGGCCAAGGAAAGGCTCAAAAGCTCAAATCCGCTGACCGCCGGCAATATAAAAAATTGATAGACGATGACGACAGGGATGCACAAAGCGAGCACGATCGTGAACGGCCGTTGCGTTTGCGTCGGATCGTCCAGCGCCGCGAACAAAGCGCAGGAGACGGCGGCAATGGCGATGGCATTGGCGCCTTCCGGCCACGCCGTGACGATCCAGAAAAAGGCGCAGATTCCCATCGCCAATGTCGCGGCAAGCGCCGACAACAGGGCGATGCCCGGATCGGTGTGCAGTGGTTTCTCGCCGATCTGCGCCGCGAGCGCGCGGATCTCGGCGCTCGGCTTAAGCGACGGATCGGCAAGATAGGCGGCAAGATCGCGGCTTGCCTGCCAGGAGCCGATCAACTCAGCCAGGCGTTCGGTGAGATTGACGGTAACGAGATCGGCCCAGGTCGGTCGCTCGCCGACCGCCGGCGTGGTTGCGAGGCAATCCTGCCGCAGTTCCTCGGCGCGGGCGGCATTGCTCGGTGCCCCCGACTGCACCCAGTCGTGAACATCCGATATGAGGATGGCCAGCTTGTCAGGCAGCGGCCCCAGGCTCCGCAGCACGCTGAGCCGATCCTCGATCGCGGTGAGCAGCGGCAGCAATGTGACGATCTTGCGGTCGAAGGCGCGGATGGTGCCGATGTCCGGATGTTGCGGCGAGGTGTCGTAGCGCAGGCTCGTGCCAAGGATATAGAGGTCGGTAATCTCGCCGGCGATCCGGCGCCGTCCCATCTCGACCTCCGGCGTCGGCTCTTTGGTCAGCCCGTCGGCGATCCAAATGCGGGCATCGGCCAGCGCCGATTGCAGCTTGGCTTCGAACGCCGACAGCGCGCTCTTTGGAAAGATCAGGCTATGCACCAAAGCCGCGCAGACCACGCCGACGGTGATCTCTTCGACGCGGGAGACGGCGGTATCGAAGACCGTGCCCGGCGCCAGCACGCTCGGAAAGCCGATCAGGGCCGCGGTGTAGCCGGACAACACGAACATATAGGACCGCGGCGTGCGGTCATGCAGCGCGACATAGAGACAAAACGTCACCCAAAGGATGATCGCCAGTGTCGTCAGTTCGGGCGCGTTGACCAGATTGGGGACGATGGCGACCATGGCCGCACCGCCGACAAACGTGCCGATGACGCGATAGATCGCCTTCGCTCGCATCACGCCGGAGATCGGCTGGCTGGTGAGATAGACCGTGGTCATCGCCCAGCCCGGACTCTTCAGGTCCAGGCTGAACGCGATGAACATGGTCAGAATGGTGGCGATGTAGCAGTTGACGGAGAAAATGACCGGACGGAACCAGGCGGGCGCAATGGCTGCCAGCTTGGCGGCGGACGGCCTGGGGACGGACGACTTGATGGCGGACTCGGTCATTTACTTCGCCGCAAGCTGACGCGTGCGCAAAGATTTGCCCGACGTTCCGCGCGCCGTCAAACCGAATGCATTTCCGGCACGATCGGCGCCTTCTCGCCGTGCTGCTTGATCGGCTTCATGCCGCTGAGCGCCCGCAGCAGGAGATAGAAGACCGGCGTGAGGAACAGGCCGAAGAAGGTCACGCCGAGCATACCGAAGAACACGGCGACACCCATCGCATGACGCATCTCCGCGCCGGCGCCGGAGGACAGGACTAGCGGCACCACGCCCATGATGAAGGCAAAGCTCGTCATCAAGATCGGGCGCAGCCGTAACCGCGCCGCTTCGATCGCGGCTTCCAAGGGCCGCCGGCCCTGCATTTCCAATTCGCGCGCGAATTCGACGATCAGAATGGCGTTCTTGCACGCCAGGCCGATCAGGACGAACAGGCCGATCTGGGTGAAGACATTATTGTCGCCGCCGGTGAGCCACACGCCGGTGATCGCCGAGAACAGACACATCGGCACGATCAGAATAATGGCGAGCGGCAGGAACAGGCTCTCGTATTGCGCGGCGAGCACGAGGAAGACGAGCAGCACGCAGATCGGAAACACCAGGATCGCCGTGTTGCCGGCGAGAATCTCCTGATAGGTCAGATCGGTCCATTCGTATTGCATGCCCTTGGGCAGCGTGTCGTCGAGAATCTTGGTGATCGCCGCCTGGGCCTGGCCCGACGAATAACCGGGCGCAGGCGCGCCGTTGAGATCGGCGCTGCGGAAGCCGTTGTAGCGTACCGAACTGTCCGGGCCCGTGGTCTGCTCGATGTTGACGACGGCGCCGAGCGGCACCATCTGGCCCGACGCATTGCGAACCTGCAGCCGCAGAATATCGTCGACCTTGGCGCGAAACGGCGTGTCGGCTTGCGCGATGACTTCGTAGGTGCGGCCGAACCGGTTGAAGTCGTTGACATAGATCGAGCCGAGATAGGTCTGCATGGTGTCGAAAATATCTTGCACCTCGACACCCAGTTGCATGGCCTTGGTGCGATCGACATGGGCATAAAGCTGCGGCACGCCGATATTGAAGTTGGAGAAGACTGCGAACAGCCCCGGCGTTTTCGCGGCCTTGCCCTGGATCTCGCCCATGACCCGGGCGAGCACCGCATCGCCCTGATCGGTGCGATCCTCGACCTGCAGCTTGAAGCCTGCGATTTGGCCGAGCCCATTGACCGGCGGCGGCGGGAAGATGGCGATCGTGGCGTCGCGGATGCCGGCATATTTCGCCTGCAATTTCTGCGAAATGGCGAAGCCGGACAGGTCGGGCGTGGTGCGCTCCTCGAACGGCTTTAAGGTCACGAAGACGATGCCGGCCGAAGGACTGTTGATGAAGCCGTTGATCGACAGCCCCGGAAAGGCGACGGCGCTCTGCACACCCGGCTCGCGCATCGCGATATCGGACATGTCACGGATCACCTTCTCGGTGCGCTCCAGCGTTGCGCCCTGCGGCAATTGCGCGAAGCTCACCAGATATTGCTTGTCCTGCAGCGGCACGAAACCCGGCGGCACGGCGCGGAACACAAAGACCGTCGCCGCAAGCAGCACCGTGTAAATGCCGACGGCGATCGCCCTGTGCGAAAGGATGTTGCGGACGCCGCGGCTATAGCCGCTCGAACCGGCCTGGAACACGCTGTTGAAGCGGCGGAAGAACGGGCCGAGCACCTTGTCCATGCCGCGGGCTAAAGCGTCTTTCGGTGCATCGTGGCCCTTGAGCAGGAGCGCCGACAAAGCCGGCGACAGCGTCAGCGAATTAAATGCCGAGATGACGGTCGAGAACGCGATGGTGAGCGCGAACTGGCGATAGAACTCGCCGGTCAGGCCCGAAATGAAGGCGATCGGCACGAACACGGCGCAAAGCACGAGCGCGATGGCGATGATGGGGCCGGTGACCTCGCTCATCGCCTGCATGGTCGCCTCGCGCGGATGCAGACCCGCCTCGATATTGCGTTCGACGTTCTCGACCACGACGATGGCGTCGTCGACCACGATGCCGATGGCGAGCACCAGACCGAACAAAGACAGCGCGTTGATCGAAAAGCCGAACAGATACATGACGGCAAAGGTGCCGATGATCGAGGTCGGCACCGCCAACAGCGGAATGATCGACGCCCGCCAGGTCTGCAGGAACAGAATGACGACGAGGACGACCAGCGCCACCGCTTCGAGCAGCGTATGCACCACCGCCTTGATGGAATCGCGCACGAAGACGGTCGGGTCATAGACGATGCTGTAATCGAGCCCGGCCGGGAAATTCTTCTTCAAGTCCTCCATCGTTGCGCGCACGCGATTGGAGATTTCGATCGCGTTCGAGCCGGGCGCCTGGAAGATCGGGATTGCCACCGCTTGGCGGTTATCGAGGAGCGAGCGCAGGCTATATTGCGACGCGTCGATCTCGACCCGCGCGACGTCGGCGAGCCGCGTCACCACACCGTTCTGATTCTTGATGACGATCTCGCCGAATTGCTCGGGATCCGACAGCCGGCCCTCGACATTGATCGGCAGCTGTAATTGACCCTTGTCGCTATAGGGCGGGCCGTTAACGACGCCGGCGGCGACCTGCACGTTCTGCCGCCGCACCGCATTGACGACGTCGTCGGCGCTCAGGCCGAGCTCGGCGATCTTCTGCGGATTGAGCCAGATCCGCATCGCGTAATCGCCCGAACCAAACAGCTGCACGCTGCCGATGCCCTCGATCTTGGCGAGCTGATCCTTAACGTTGAGGGTGGCGTAATTGCGTAGATAAAGCATATCGTAGCGGTCGTCGGGCGAAAGAAGGTGCACGACCATGGTGAGGTCGGGCGAGCTCTTGACCGTGGTGACACCGAGATTGCGCGTCACGTCCGGCAGCCGCGGCAGCGCCTGGTTGACGCGGTTCTGCACCAGTTGAGTCGCCAGATTGGGATCGGTGCCGAGCTTGAAGGTGACGGTGAGCGTCAACGTGCCGTCGCTTGCGGCCTGCGACTGCATATAGAGCATATTCTCGACGCCGTTGATCTGCTCTTCAAGCGGCGTCGCCACCGTGTCGGCAACGGTTTCGGGATTGGCGCCGGGGAATTGCGCGGTCACCTGAACCGACGGTGGCACGACTTCGGGATATTCCGAAATCGGCAGCCGCGTCATCGCGATCAGGCCGGCCAGAAAAATGGCGACCGAAATGACACCGGCAAAGATCGGCCGGTCGATGAAGAATCTCGACAACATGGCTGTTTTTCGTCTCCCGCCGGCGCGGCGGTGTTTGCGGTTAATTGCTCGCGGTGCGGTTATCCGCTTGCGGCACGACGGCGGCGCCAGGCGCCAGCCGCTGCAGATGATCGAGGATGACGCGGTCGCCCGACTTGATGCCGGTCAGGACCACGCGGTTGCCGTCGATCTGCGGGCCGAGCTGCACGGCGCGGTATTCGGCCTTGTCACCGTCGCCGACAACGAAGACGAAGCGCTTGCTCTGGTCGTTGCCGATGGCGCTTTCCGGCACCAACAGCGCGTCGTCGAGCATGCCGTCGCCCATACGCACCGAGACATACATGCCGGGAATCAGGCTGCCGTCGGTATTGGCGAAACGGGCGCGGGCGCGGATCGTGCCCGAACCGGTATCGATCCGGTTGTCGAAGCTTTCGATGTGACCGTGCGTGACATGCCCGTCGTCGCCCCTGACCACGACGTCGACCGGAATTTTTTGTTCCTGTTCCTGCGTCGGGCCGTAATTGCGCACGGCATTGAGATAGGTCTGCTCGTCGACTTCGAAATCGGCATAGACGCCGTTATCCGACACGATGGAGGCGAGAAGCTGCGGCGCAACGGTCGTCGAGCCGACCAGATTGCCGAGCGTGATTTCGGCGCGGCTGATGCGGCCCGAGATCGGCGCTTTGACATAGGCGTAATCGAGATTGATCTGCGCCGACGCCAAGACGGCCTGGGCGGAGGCAATCGCGGCCTGCGCGACTTCATCGGCATTGGCGCGCTGGTCGTAGGTCTCCTGCGACAGCGCGCTGGTCTTGACCAATTGGCTGCCGCGGTCGCGCTCGGCCTTGGCGAATTTGGCGTTGTTGATCGCGGTTTGCAGGTCCGCCTGCGCCTTGTCGACCGCCGCCTGATAGGGCCGCGGATCGATCACGAACAAGACGTCGCCGGCATTGACGCGCTGGCCGTCGTGAAAACGGATCTCGGTGATGCGGCCGGTAACTTGCGGCTTGATCTCCGCGTAATCGACCGCTGTGATGCGGCCGGAAAATTCCGCGAACGGATGAACGATTTGCGGCTTGATGAGACCAACCGATACGGGCACGCCAGCGGCTGCGGCCGGCGGCAGGCTCGCTCGGGCGTCGCGGGTGTATCTCGTGGTGACCAGGGCGGCGAGGCCAGTGACGGCAATGGCGGCCGCCACCAAGAAAATCGGCAAAAACCGGCGTGGCCGCGTCGGATTGGAAGGGACGGATCCTTGACCCACGGGAGCGCTCCACATATGTAGCTAGCGCTACAGATGTAGGGAGCGACCAGAGCCCGTCAAGGACTTGTGCAGTGCAAAATAAAAAATTCGAGAGGCGCGTGCAATGACCAGGGGCCAGCAATGACGGGGGGTCAGCTATGACCAGGGGCCACGCCGGCAGTCCCGCGACACTGGGCCATGTGACAATGGGCCGGCCCCGGGAATTCGACACCGAAAAGGCCTTGGACGAGGCCATGGAGGTGTTCTGGCGCCACGGCTACGAGGGCGCCACCATTACCGAATTGACAGGCGCCATGGGCATCAACCCGCCAAGCCTCTACGCCGCTTTCGGCAGCAAGGAAGGGCTCTTGAAAGCGGCGCTGGACCGCTATGCCAAAAAGCGCGCCGAGTTCATGGCCGAAGCGCTGGCTTTGCCGACGGCCCGCGCCGTGGTCGAACGCGTGCTGTTGAAACTCGCCGATATGCAAACCGATCCCGAAAACCCGCCCGGCTGCCTCCTGGTGGCCGGCGGTCTTGCCTGCGGCGTCGGCGCCGAAAATGTTCCGTTCGAACTCGCCGCCCGCCGTGCCGAGGCCGAAATCCAACTGCGCGACCGTTTCGTCCGCGCCAAAGCGGAGGGCGATCTCACCGCCGACGCCGACCCGATAGCGCTTTCGCGCTACCTGTCCGCCGTGATCGGCGGCATGGGCGTGCTGGCCTCCTCCGGCGCCACCCGCGAGGACTTGCGTCAGATCGCGCTGGTCACGTTGAAGACGTTCGAACGGCAGCCGGGCGTGCGAGAGAGCCGCTAGGCCGCTTCGGACAGCGTCGATAAGGCTTGTCCGGCATCCCACGGCTTCCACCACAGTTTCGCGCCAAGATCGCGCGCGATGATGCCCGCCGTGATGTAACCCGCGCCGCCCGATATCGCGCCGCCCGGATGGCCGGAGGAACCGGCAAGATAGAGATTCGCGATCGGCGTCCGATAGCCGAAGTGATTGTACATGACCTGCTCGGCGTTGAACGCGCCCATGAAAATGTCGCCGTTCCTCATGTTCGGGAATTCGGCGGTGTATTCGTCGGCCGTGTAGACATATTTCGCGATGACATTCTTCTTCGTCATGTTGGGGCAATAGCGCGCCCAGGTTTCTAGGATCGCGTCGGCGAATTCCTCCTTGAACGCGTCGTGCGCGCGTCCCCCGAGATCGGGATGGCGCGGCATCACGTGCCAGGCATAACTCGTGTGCTTGCCGGGCGGCGCCTGCGTCGGGTCGATCACGCTCAGTGGCCCGGAGCCGAATTGAACGACGCGCGGCACGCGGCCCGCTTTGACGTCTTCGAAAGCGGACGAAAGATCGTGCATCGTTTCTGCGCCGATGCTCCATTTCAGCGTGCGGTTGATATTGGGATCGAATTTTTCCGCGGCGAAGCGCGGGCTTTCGTGCAAAGCGAGGTGCAGGCCGAACAGCGTCCAGCCGGTATATTGGAACTTGTCGAGGCGATCGAGCAAGGGTTTGGGCATTTGCGCGCGGCCGATGAGCGTCTCGAAGGTCTGATGCACGTCGATGGCGCTAGCGACGAATTGCCTGGCACGCACCGTGCGGCCGTCGCGCAACGCGATGCCGGTGGCGCGGCCGTTTTCGACGACGATGCGCTCGACATCGACCTGCGGCTGGAAAGTCCCGCCGCTCCTGATGAAGGTTTCCATCAGCCCGCGCGCCAGATTGAACGAGCCGCCCTGACAGAGCTGATAGCCGCTCTCAAGATCGAAGGCGCGAATGACCGAACCCATCGGGCTCGTCTTCGACATCGTGTCGGTCAGCCAGGTGCCGAACAACGACACTTTGAACAGAAACAACAGCTTGACGTGCTCGTTCTCGAACAGTTCGTCGACCACGTCGAGCGGCTGGCGCCGCGTCACGTCCAGAAAGTCGCGGCCCACCGCCGTGCGCGACAATAGCCGCTCGCGCTCCTCCTGCGGCAGCGGCTCGGCATAGCGCTCGGGCAGCAAAACGCTCCGGGTTATCTCCTCGGCCTTTCGGTTCCATTCGCGAAACGTCGCGGCATCTTTTTCGGAGAAGCGCGCGACATTGGCGACCGTTTCCTCGAGCTCGCGCCCGAAGACGAGCGCGCTGCCGTCGCGATGCGCCTGGCCGAACTCGTAGCGCGGCGTGATGTAGGTCACCTTGTCGGCCAGGCCGAGATCGGCGAACCACGGCGTATGGCTGATGTGGAAGTGATTGATCGAATGCAGGTTGTGATAGAAGCCCGGCTTGGTGACTTCCTTGGTGCTCAAGCCGCCGCCATAGTCCAAGCGCCGCTCGACGAGCAGCACGTCGAGACCGCACTTCGCCAAATAAGACCCCAGCACCATGCCATGGTGCCCGGCCCCGATGATGATGCCGTCGTAAGCGCGATCCAGATTGTGTGCCATCGTCAATGCCCCGACATTCCAATGTGCCGAGACTATTCCACGCGGCAGGCATCTCGGCAAAGAGCCCATGAACTACAATTCGGTGCGGTGCGCAGTTGCGGTCCGGCGACGCGATCCATGTCGACGGCGGCTGGAAGCTTTGAGCTTCGGTCGCCATCGAATCCGCAGCGGCGACACGCCGGCCGCTATTGGCGGCGCGCGTCAAGGCGGATATGTCGACATGCGCCAAAGTCATTGCGCCAAGGCCATCCAGAGCGCCGGCATCAAGACGCGGCGCCAACGGACGAGCGTGGGGGGAATGATGCTCAAGATCGCACTGACGACGGTTGCGGCGACGTTCTGCATGATCGGCGCCGCCGCGGCGCAAACCGACTACCCGACCCACCCCATCCGGCTGATCGTGCCGTTTGCTCCGGGCGGCAGCACTGATGCGCAAGCCCGCGTCATCGCCGAATTCGTCGGCCATGAGCTCGGCCAACCGGTTGCCGTCGTGAACGTCGGCGGCGCCGGCGGCACGGTCGGCCTCAACCAGGCGGCCAAGGCCACGCCGGACGGCTACACGCTGGTGACGGCGACGCCGTCGCTCACGATCAATCCGCACATCCAGAAGGACATTGCTTACGATCCGATCAAAGATTTCGAACCGATCGTGCTCGCGGCCTCGAGCCCGCTTGTGCTGGTGGTCCCGAAGGAATCGAAAATCGCGTCGGTCCGCGACCTTATCGATCAGGCCAAGGCGAAGCCCGGCGAGCTTCGCTATGGCAGCGCCGGCATCGGATCGATCACGCATTTGAGTACGGCGCTGTTCGCGTCGATGGCCGGCATCAATCTCGTCCACGTGCCCTATCACGGCGCCGGTCCTGCCATTCTCGATCTGATGGCGGGACGTCTCGATCTGCAATTCGAGAACGTGCCGACCATTCTCGGCCAGGTCAAAAGCGGCGAGTTGAAAGCGGTTGCCGTCGGCACGGCGAAGCCTTCGGCCATATTGCCGGGACTGGCGACAATCGGCGAGACCGTGCCCGGCTACGAAGCGAGCTCATGGTTCGGACTGCTGGCGCCTGCCAACACGCCCCGCGCCGTCGTCGACAAGATCAACCTAGCCATCAACAAGGCCTTGGCCGATCCGGCGGTGAAAACGCAGATGGATTCATTGGCGTCGAGTTGATCGGCGGGACGCCGGATCAATTCGCCGCCTATGTGAAGGCTAAGGTGGCCGAGATGAGCGACGTCGCCAAAGCGGCGAATCTGGTTCCGCAGTGAGACCTGCGGACTTCACGTCCCGTCAGGCCGCGACCAGTGCCAGCACCCGCAGCGGCGAGCCGGAGCCCTTGGCGATCTTCAGCGGCGGCGTGATCAAGAGCGCGCCGGTCGGCGGCAACTGATCGAGATTGCAGAGGCTCGCCAAGCCGAATTTCTTGGCCCCGTGCATCAGATTGTGCGCCGGAAAGGCTGGCTCGAAGGCGAAGGCCTGGCCGTGGTCGGTGCCGACCGCCTCGACGCCCCAGCCGTTGACGTCGCGCTCCTTGACCAGGAACGTGATCGCCTTAGCGCTCGGACCCGGCGAATGCGGCCCGTCCGCCTTCATGTTCAGGAACGCCGGCGAATCGCCGCGCGTCGACCAGCCGGTGCGCATCAACACCCAGGCGCCGGCCGGAATCTTGCCATGCTGCTTCTCGAAGGCCTCGATATGCGGCACTTCCAGCACGAATTTCTCATCGGCCGCGACGTCCTTGGTGCAGTCGATGACGCAGGCCGGCGCCACGAAGCGTTGCGCCGGAATGGTGTCGGTGAAGCCATCGGCGTAATGCTGCCCGGTGACCCAATGGACCGGGGCATCGAAATGCGTGCCGGTATGCTCGCCCATGGAGATATTGTTCCAGTACCAGCCCGGTCCGCGGCTGTCGTAATGGGATATCTCCGAGATCGTGAACGGGTTCGACGGCGCAAATTCCGGCGGCAATTGAATGACCGGCGTCGACGGCCGCAAGGTCTGCGTGAGATCGACAACACGGACCGTATTATTGGCGAGCGCCGCAGCCAATTGCGTCAAGAGTGTCGCAGACATGATCCAACTCCGTCGGTTTTGGATTGAGCGTTCCCGCCAAAATATCACCGCTGCCACGCCCGACGCGCAGGTCGCGGAATTACTTTAGACTTGAAATATACTATCCGGGGGGGCCATAGTGTCAATCGCTGGGACGTAAAAGGTTGTCGCTGACGGCATCGACAGCGCACCCCTTTACGATGAAAGTATTCGCCGAGGTAACGGCGAGCATCGGGCATACGCCGGTTCTCTTGCGGAGCATCTGGCTTTTGCCGGCAGATCGAACCGAGCGGAGCGGGTCATGGCAGAGAGGTCCTTTGCAAAAGAAGTACGGGATCTGGAGCTCGGCGCCGGGGAGGAATTCCGCGGCGAAGGCATCCTCGCCATCACCAAGGCGCTGCTGCAGTCGGGCGTCGGCTATGTCGGCGGCTACCAGGGCGCGCCGATCTCCCATCTGATGGATGTGCTGGCCGACGCGCAGGACATGCTCGCCGAGCTCGGCGTGCATTTTCGGCATCGGCCTCGGAAGCGGCGGCCGCGGCCTCGCTCGCGGCGTCGGTCATGTATCCGATCCGCGGCGCGGTCACCTTCAAGTCCACCGTCGGCACCAATGTCGCCTCCGACGCCCTGGCCAATCTCGCCTCCGGCGGCGTCAACGGCGGCGCGCTGATCATCATCGGCGAGGATTACGGCGAAGGCTCCTCGATCATGCAGGAGCGCTCGCACGCCTTCGCGATGAAATCGCAGATCTGGCTGCTCGACCCGCGGCCCAACCTGCAATCGATCGTCAAGGCGGTGGAGGACGGCTTCGAGCTGTCCGAAGCCTCGCAACACGCCGGTGATGCTGGAAGTGCGCATCCGCGCCTGCCACGTTCACGGCAGCTTCATCGCCAAGGACAACAAGCCGCCGCCGTTCACGCTGAGACAGGCGCTCGAGAGCCCGCGATCGCGACACCAGCCGGATCGTGCTGCCGCCGGCCTCCTTCATGCACGAGAAAGAGAAGATCGAACACCGCTGGCCCGCGGCCGTCGAACTTCATCAAGGAGCGCAAGCTCAACGAGACCTTCGCCGGCGATCTGGCCGAGGTCGGCATCGTCATGCAGGGCGGCATGTACAATGGCGTCATGCGCGCGCTGCAGCGGCTCGGCCTCGCCGACGTCTGGGGCGCGACCCGGGTGCCGCTCTACGTGATGAACGTCACCTATCCGCTGATCGACGACGAAATCGTCGACTTCTGCGCCGGCAAGAACGCGGTGCTGATCGTCGAGGAAGGCCAGCCCGAATTTATCGAGCAGGCGATCGCCACCATCCTGCGCCGACGCGACGTCAACACCAAGATCTTCGGCAAGGACGTGCTGCCGATGGCCGGCGAATACACCGCCGATGTCGCGCTCAAGGGCGTGCGCGCATTCCTCGCCGGTGCCGCGCCCGGCGTCATTACCGACCAGGCACGCGCGCGCCGAACGAGCCGAACATCGATGACGATCCGCGGATCAAGGCGCTCGCCAATGCCGTGCCGCCGCGGCCGCCCGGCTTCTGCACCGGCTGCCCGGAGCGGCCGATCTTCGCCGCCATGAAGCTCGTCGAGAAGGAGCTCGGGCCGCACCACGTCGCCGCCGATATCGGCTGCCATCTGTTCTCGATCCTGCCGCCGTTCAATATCGGCGCCACCACCATGGGCTACGGCCTCGGCCCGGCTTCGGCGGCCGCCTTCAACGTCAAGGCCGACAAGAAGTCGATCGCCGTGATCGGCGACGGCGGCTTCTGGCATAACGGCCTCACCACCAGCATCGGCAACGCCGTCTTCAATCAAGCATGACGGCGTCATCATCGTCGTCGACAACTTCTATTCCGCCGCGACCGGCGGCCAGGACATCCTGTCGTCGCGCGCCGACAATCAATCGCGCTCGACCAAGCATCCGATCGCCAAGGCGGTCGAAGGCGTCGGCGTCACCTGGGTGCGCCAGATCGACCGCACCTACGACGTCGCCAAGATGCGCGACACGCTTGACGCGAGGCGCTCACCACCAAGTCGCCCGGGCCGAAGGTGATCGTCGCCTCCTCGGAATGCATGCTCAACAAGCAGCGGCGGATCAAGCCACTGTTCAACAAGGCGGTGCGCGAGCGGCGAGCGCGTGGTGCGCGAGCGCTTCGGCGTCGACGAGGACGTCTGCACCGGCGATCACGCCTGCATCCGGCTGTCCGGCTGTCCCGTCGCTCTCGGTCAAGCGCACCGACGATCCGCTCAAGGACGATCCGGTCGCCGCGATCGACAATACCTGCGTCGGCTGCGGCAATTGCGGCGAAGTCTCGGAAGCCGCCGTGCTTTGCCCGTCATTCTATCGCGCCGACATCATCCACAATCCGACCGGCATCGATCGCTTCCTCGCCAAGATGCGCGCGGCGGTGATCGGCTTCCTGCAGCGCCGCCGCGACCGCCGCCGCATCAGCTTCGCCTGACCCGCGGAATCCTGAAGATGAACACCGCTCCCTCCGGCCGCCCGGTTCTTGACACCACCAAGCCGCTGTCGATCGCGGTGCTGGCGATGGGCGGCCAAGGCGGCGGCGTGCTGGTCGATTGGATCGTCGAATTGTGCGAGACGCAGAATTGGGTGGCGCAATCGACTTCGGTTCCCGGCGTCGCGCAACGCACCGGCGCCACCGTCTATTTCATCGAGGCGCTGCCGCGGCCGCCGGGCGCACCCGCAGGCCTCAGGCCGGTGCTGTCGCTGATGGCGGTGCCGGGCGAGGTCGACATCGTGGTCGGGGCGGAATTGATGGAAGCCGGCCGCGCCATCCAGCGCGGTCTGGTCACGCCCGACCGCACCACCCTGATCGCGTCGTCGCACCGCGCCTATGCGGTGGTCGAGAAACAGACGCCCGGCGACGGCATCGGCTCGGCTGCTGCGGTTTATGACGCAGCGCTCGCGGCCGCCAAACGCTTCGTCGCTTTCGACATGGCGGCGCTGGCCGAGAAATCCGGCAGCGTGATCTCGGCGGTCCTGTTCGGCGCGCTGGCCGCGACCAAGACGCTGCCGTTCGAGCGCTCGGCCTTCGAGGCGACGATCCGTTCGGCGGGCGTCGGGGTGGAGCCGAGTCTCCGCGCCTTCGCGCTTGGCTTCGATCGGGCGGCGGCCGAATTGGCGGCGGCAAAAGCTCCGGCCGCACCCGCGCCCGACGCCGCAAAGCGGTTTCCGACGCTCGCGCCTTTGGGTCACCGGGGCTATGACGCACTGGTCGCGCGCGCGCGCGTGGAATTTCCCGCTACGACCCATGACATGATCGCCGCCGGATTGCAGCGCGTGGTCGATTTTCAGGACTTCGCCTATGGCAAGGACTATCTCGATCTGCTCGCCGATATGCTCGCGCGCGACAAAACGGCCGGCGGCGAAACCAAAGACTTCGAGCTCACGCGAACGGCTGC
>CAVXFY010000001.1:0-819307 GCA_963761185.1 uncultured Alphaproteobacteria bacterium | reverse complement strand
AAAATTCTGTACGTTATCTACAGAGACGGCAATCCCTAAAAACGGCCAGCTAATATCGATCACAAAGATACAGCACGCAATCGAGAGAAAAACGAGAAATGCAACGAGTGCCAAAACCGAGGCTACAATAATCGACATTCCCGAGCGCGCGACAATCGCAAGTACCGCTAAGACAATACCGTCAAATCGCAATCGATGTAGCCCAACATGGTATATATAAATTTTATCTCCTTTACCCCTGGGAGCGCGTCATTGCTGAAAATTGCCGCGCGTTCGCTGATGATTGATTTTTCGCCAATACCTAACGATATCCATCTCCAAGGGGCGAACATTGAGATGTTCTCAATTGAATGAGGGTAGGCGACTATTCAGCGGCGACTTCATGATATCCGAGGCGGCGGTTAAGTGTCATTAGCAGCCCCTCGGCGGCATCGGCGATCACCGTGCCGGGCGGGAAGATCGCTTCGGCTCCGGCTGCTTTGAGCGCCTCATAATCCTGCGGCGGCACGACGCCGCCAACGACGATCATGATATCGCCGCGGCCCTGTTTGGCGAGTTCGGCCTTGAGCTCCGGCACCGATGTCAGATGCGCCGCCGCAAGCGACGACACGCCGAGAATATGCACGTCGTTCTCGACCGCCTGGCGCGCGGCTTCCGCAGGCGTCGCGAACAGCGCGCCGATATCGACGTCGAAGCCGAGATCGGCAAAGGCGCTTGCGATCACCTTCTGGCCGCGGTCATGGCCGTCCTGGCCGATCTTGGCGACCAGGATGCGCGGGCGGCGCCCTTCATTGTCTTCGAACTCGGCGACGAGCTTCTGCACCCGTTCGACGGCGTCGGTCATGCCGACCTCCTGCTTATAGATGCCGGAGATGGCCTTGATCTCCGCCTGATGGCGTCCGAACACCTTTTCCAGCGCCAATGAAATCTCGCCGACGGTGGCCTTGGCGCGCGCGGCGTCGATGGCGAGCGCCAGAAGATTGCCGTTGCCGCCTTCGGCATTGCGCGTTAGCGAATCGAGCGCGTCGGCAAGCGCCTTGGGATCGCGCTCGTGCTTGAGGCGAGAGAGCTTATCGATCTGCAATTGCCGCACCGCGGCGTTGTCGACCTTGAGTACGTCGATCGGCGCTTCCTCGCGCGGCCGGTATTTGTTGACGCCGATTACGGCTTGCACACCGGCATCGATGCGCGCTTGCGTGCGCGCCGCGGCTTCCTCGATGCGCAGCTTCGGCAGGCCGGCCTCGATGGCGCGCGTCATGCCGCCGAGACCTTCGACCTCCTGGATATGGCCCCATGACTTCGCCGCGAGATCGTGGGTCAGCCGTTCGACATAGAACGAGCCGCCCCACGGATCGATCATGCGGGTCGTGCCGCTCTCGCGCTGCAGCACGATCTGGGTGTTGCGCGCGATGCGGGCGGAGAAATCGGTCGGCAAAGCAAGCGCCTCGTCGAGCGCATTGGTATGCAGCGATTGGGTGGCGCCTTGCGTCGCCGCCATGGCTTCGATGGCGGTGCGCGTGACATTGTTGAACACATCCTGCGCGGTGAGCGACCAGCCCGAGGTTTGGCAATGGGTGCGGAGCGACAGCGAGCGGCTGTCTTTCGGGTCGAACTGCTTCATCAGCTTCGCCCATAACACCCGCGCGGCGCGGAGCTTGGCGATCTCCATGAAATAATTCATGCCGATGCCGAAGAAGAACGACAGCCGCGGCGCGAAACGGTCGACCGCGAGATTGGCCGCCATGCCGGCCCGGACATATTCGACGCCGTCGGCGAGCGTATAGGCGAGCTCCAGATCCGCCGTCGCTCCCGCCTCCTGCATGTGATAGCCGGAGATCGAGATCGAATTGAATTTCGGCATATGCGCCGACGCGTAGGAGAAAATGTCGGAGATGATGCGTAGCGACGGTTTCGGCGGATAGATATAGGTGTTGCGCACCATGAATTCTTTGAGGATGTCGTTTTGGATCGTGCCGGCGAGCTTTTCCGGCGGCACGCCTTGCTCCTCGGCGGCGACGATATAGAGCGCGAGCACCGGCAGCACCGCGCCGTTCATCGTCATCGACACCGACATCTGATCGAGCGGAATGCCGGCGAACAGCGTGCGCATGTCGTAGATCGAATCGATGGCGACGCCCGCCATGCCGACGTCGCCGGA
Organism: uncultured Alphaproteobacteria bacterium; assembly: GCA_963761185.1. Lineage (GTDB taxonomy): Bacteria > Pseudomonadota > Alphaproteobacteria > Rhizobiales > Xanthobacteraceae > BOG-931. The sequence goes on along the minus strand of CAVXFY010000001.1, from coordinate 817,149 downwards.
GACGCGCGGGTGATCTGAATCGTAGCCGCGGTGCGTGGCGAGATCGAAGGCGATCGAGAGGCCCTTCTGGCCGGCGGCGAGATTGCGCCGGTAGAAGGCGTTGGAATCTTCCGCCGTGGAGAAGCCGGCATATTGCCGGATGGTCCAGGGCTGGGTGACATACATGGTCGGGTAGGGGCCGCGCAGATAGGGCGCGATGCCGGGATAGCTGTCGAGCGCCTCGACGCCTTTCAGATCGGCGGCCGCGTAATTGCCTTTGACCGCAATGGCTTCCGGCGTCTGCCACGGCGCGCTGCTGCCTGACGGCGCGACCGGAGTATCGGCGAAGGCCACCTGCGTGAAGTCCGGGATTTGGCTCATCTCATCACCTGATCCGACGGCGCAAGCTTATCACGCAGCGCAGCATAACGCACGGGGACATTGGACGGTTCTTGGGAAGGTTCTTGGCAAAGCTCTCTCCCGGCCGCAGTCGGGCCATTGTCGACCATGTTTTTTTGCCATGTTTCTCGCCATGCTGGATGCTTTCTCGCCCCCGGTCCCACCACCTTGCACGATCCCCGGCCTCTTCGACCGACCGCCAGCGCCGCGGCCCAATGGTCGGCGATCGCTCCCTTCATTGCCGGCGAAGCGCGCCTCGCCCGCTGGGCGGTGCAGCGCCCGGCGACGGCCTTCGCCTATGAGTTCGTTCGCTTCGGGGTGAAGCAGGCCTGGGCCTGCCTGTTCGGCGGCGCCATGGTGGCGCTGATCATCGGCACGCATCTTTGGTATCCGCGCGGCGCCGTTCTCGCGCGCTACGACTTTTTGTTCCTGATGGCGCTCGCCATCCAGGCCGGCATGCTGTTCTTCAAGCTCGAGACTTTCGACGAGGCCAAGGTCATCTTCATCTATCATGTCGTCGGCACGCTCATGGAAGTGTTCAAGACCGGCGTCGGCTCATGGATCTATCCGGAGCCCAGTATTTTCCATATTGCCGGCGTGCCGCTGTTTTCGGGCTTCATGTATGCCTCGATCGGCAGCTATATCGCCCGCAGCTGGCGCTTGTTCGATATCCGCTTCACGCAGCATCCGCCGTTATGGTCGGTCTATTTCCTGGCACTTGCGATCTACGTTAATTTCTACGCGCACCACTACATGCCCGACCTTCGCATCGTGCTGTTCGCGGCCATGGCGCTGTTGTTCGGCCGAACCTGGATCTATTACCGCATCCACCACGCCTATCGCCGCATGCCGTTCCCGCTCGGCCTGTTCCTGGTAGCGTTCTTCATCTGGATCGCCGAGAACGTCGGCACCGGAACGAAGACCTGGCTCTATCCGCACCAGCTGGCGCAATGGGTTTCGCTCGGCAAGCTCGGCTCTTGGTATCTCTTGTTGTTGATCAGCTACGCGCTGGTGGCGGTCGTGAACCGGCCGCAGGAACTTGAGCAGCACGTGCGGCGCGGCGCGGTTCAGCCGGCGAGCATCTGATACGCCGCCTGCAGCGGCACGACCATGTCGGACCCGGCATAGATGAAGGTAGCGACGCCGGCTCCCTTCAGGGCGTCCGCTTCGGCAGGCCGGCCGGCGAGATAGAGACGTTTCGTCATGGGTGCGAGAGCTTTCGCCGCCGCGACCGCACCGCGTGCGTAAACCTCGTCCGACGAGCACAGGCAGGCGAGTGCCGCGCTCGAGGATTTGAACGCCGCCACCATCTCCTCAAGACTGGCGAAGCCGTCGTTGGTCACGGCCTCGATGCCGCCGGCCTCGAAGAAGCTCTTGGCAAAGCTCGCGCGCGCGGTGAATTCGCTGAGCTGCCCGAGATTGGCGAGGAATACTTTGGGCCGCGCGCCGCTCTTGGCGAGGATGGCGTCGGAGCGATCACGCAGAAGTTCGAAGGGTTCGGCGAGCCGGATGCGCGGCAAAGGCTCAGCCGAAACCGCGCTCGCAGTCGCTGCGCCATTCTTCTTCGACGGCAATGGCGCGACATTCAGAACTGTCGGGGTCGTCTCATGGATGTCCGGATAGGCATTGGTGCCGGTGAGGATGTCTTTGCCGCGCGCCGCGGCCTTCTGGCGCTCCGCTAGCACGGCGGCCGCGCTCTTCTGCACTGATCCGCTTTCCAGCGCCGCCCAGGCGCCGCCTTTTTCCATGTCCTGAAACAGCGACCATGCGGCTGTGCAAAGCTGCCGCGTGATCGTCTCGAGCGCGCCCGAGCCCGCGGCAGGATCGCCGACACGCGCCAGGTTGGATTCTTCCAGCAACAAAAGCTGCGTATTGCGCGCGGCGCGGCGGGCGAAGGCGTCGGGCAATCCGAGCGGTGCCGTATGCGGCAGCATGGTGATCGCATCGGCGCCACCGAGCCCCGCGGCGGTCACCGCCACGGCGTTGCGCAGCATGTTCACGTAAGCATCGCGCCGCGTCATCATCCGCCACGCGGTTTCCGCGGTGACCATGACCGACTTCGGCGCGAGCCCGCAGGCAGCCTCGATGCGCGCCCAGAGTTTTCGCACCGCGCGGAACTTCGCCATAGTGAAGAACTGATCGGGGTCGGCCGACAGCCGGAAATAGATCGCGTTCCGCGCTCTATCGAGCGTCATGCCGCCGGCTTCGAGCGCGCGCAGATAGGTGACGGCGCTTCCGAGCGCGAAAGCCAGTTCCTGGGCGTCCGAACCGCCGGCATTGTGGATGACCCGGCCGTCGGCGACGGCGAATGGGCCGCGAAATCCGTCGTCGGCGAGCTTGCGGATCATTTCGGCGAAATAGGGCGCGAGATCCTTCCAGCGCCGTGGGCTGGTGCCGCAGGCGGCAAAGCCGCCGATCGGATTGATGCTGAAACGGATGTCGGTCGATGCGGGCGCCGTGCCGCGGCTCTTCACCAGAGCGGCGAGGTCGTGCACGACGTGGCGGGATGAGGGGCTGAGATTGAGATCGATCGCGACGCCGGCATCAAGATCGACGCCGTCGAGGACGCGGGCGAGCGCTGCCGGCGAGGGCTCAAGACCATAGCCGTTGGCGCTGATCGACTCGGCAAAAATCAGGTTCAGGCCGGTTGAGCCGTTTTCGAGATCGTCGAGCGCCTGCGCGTTGGCCGCTACCGGATCGGGATGATCGACGCGCTGCAGAATCGTCCAAGCGGCGCCCGGGGCGCGGCCGCCGACAACATGTGCCGACGCATCGCGCTCATAGAGCGGCTCGATGGCCAGCCCGTCATAGGTTTTGCTTTCAAGCCGCTCGAAGGGCGCGCCCTTGAGCACGGCATCGACCAGCTTGCGCCAATCGGCGCGCGTCGCCGGCGCAAAGTCGCCGGCCAGCGAAAGGGTGTCAGTGGTCGTTGTCATGGTCATAAGCCGTGTTGGTCATAAACTGCCACGCCGGCCTCGGCGGGCCAATATGCGGGTGATCCGAATAACCACTATGCCAAAACAGGCAATTGGCGTGCCGCAGCTGTCCGCGGGAGGAGGCTTAGAGCGGCAAGCGTTCGATGCCGCCGGTTTCGACCTTGGCCAGCGCGTCGCCAACGCGGATGCCGCCGATCACCCAATCGGGCGCAATCTCTGCCAACGGCACCAGGACAAAGGCGCGTTCGAACAGGCGCGGATGTGGCAGGGTTAACCTGGCCTCATTGAGGACGAGGTCATCGTAGGCAAGCAGATCCAGATCGATCACACGCGGCCCCCAACGCCGCTCGAAAGCCCGGTTACGGCCAAAATGCCACTCGACTTCCTTCATGCGCCCGAGCAGGTCCTGAGGCGACAGCGTCGTCGCAACGCTAATCGCGGCATTCACGAAAGGCGGTTGATCTTCGACGCCCCAGGGCGGGGTCAGGTAATCCGACGAACGTTTCTTGAGCCAAACATATTGGCCGTCGCACAACGTGGCGATTGCTCGGTTGAACGTATCTCGGACGTCGCCGACATTGCCGCCGAGCGCAATCAGCGCTTCAACTGGAGCCGTATCAGGCATTTTTGCGGGTACGCACGCGCTCGATGATCACGCCCACGTCATCGAAGGTTGCGGCAATGGGTGCGTGCGGCTTGTGCACGGTGACGCGAACGCTGCGGACTTTCGGGCAGCGGGCGAGGACCGCCTCGGCGACGGCGCCGGCGGCGGCCTCGACCAGCCGATAGCGGCGGCTGCAAAACGCCTCGCTCGCCGTTTTCACCACCAGATCGTACGACACTGTGTCCTTGAGCTTGTCGCTGCGCGAGGCTGCGGCAAGGTCAATGGTGAGAACAAGATCAAGCTTGAACGTCTGCCCGACCTTGCCCTCATGCGGCATCACGCCGTGATAGGCGTGCAAGGCGAGGCCATTGACGAAGATCGCGTCGCTCATCGTGCCTGCCTGATGGCGGCAGCGACCGCGAAAGCCTGCAAGGTCGGGGCAACATCATGCGCTCGGATGATGGCTGCGCCGTTTTCAGCCGCCAGCAGATGCGCGGCGAGCGATCCGCCGAGCCGCTCCATCGGCTCGGACGGCACGATCGAACTGATGAAACGCTTGCGCGAGGCGCCGACCAGGAGCGGCGCGTCGAAACCGCGCCATACGTCGAGCCGGGCGATACAGAGAAGACTCTGTTCCGGTGTCTTGCCGAAGCCGATGCCGGGGTCGAGCACGATGCGGTCATGGGCGACGCCGGCGCTCCAGGCGATTTCAAGCGAGCGCGAGAAAAACTCCGACACGTCGGTAATAATGTCGATCGCGGGATCGGCGGTGTCGCGATTGTGCATGATAATGACCGGCACGCCGTGCTCGGCGACGACGCGCGCCATGTCCGGGTCGCGCTGCAGACCCCAGACGTCGTTGACGATGCTGGCGCCGGCTTCGAGCGCCCAGGCCGCGACGGACGCTTTCATGGTGTCGATCGAGATCGGAATGCCGATCGTGGCCGCGGCCGGCAGGATCGGATCAAGGCGCTCGCGCTCTTCCTCGGCGGATACCGGGCGCATGCCGCCATAGGGGCGGGTCGATTCCGCCCCGATATCGATGATGTCTGAGCCCTCGGCGGCAAGACGCCGCGCCTGCTCGATGGCGGCTGCCGGCTCGAGAAACTGTCCGCCGTCGGAGAAGGAATCCGGCGTGACATTGAGAACGCCCATGATCAATGGACGCCCCTGAGGGCGCACTTTGGCCAAAAGCTGCGTCAGCAGGCCGTCGCCGGCCGCGGCGCTCGGTGCAGAAGCAGCGCGATGGAATGCGCCTGTGGCCGCTGGATTGGCCATCTTTGAAACTTTCCTTGAAGCCTTTGTGGGGCTGACCCCGCCGGCCGCTCCGACGGCCGTTCTTTTGGCCGTCGCTTTGCGCGGTCAATGGCAGGGAGTCAAGCGGCGGGCTTCTGCAATGCGGAAAGGCGCTGCGCTCAATAGCAAATGAGCGGCGGCAGTCGCTTGGCGCTTTCGATCCAGCGCGTCACGGTGTTCACCGACGGCAGAACGCGCACCAGATTTCGCTTGCCGTTGATCTCCGCCATGGCGTTGGCAAGCCTTTGCGGATTGCGGAAGCGAAGCTCGTTGGCGGTGCGTACGCCGGCGGCGCGCAGCAATTCGGAGTATTCCCAGCCGACACCTTTGACCCGCATGCGATCGGCCGCGGTCACCCAATCGAGCACGCATTTTTCCGGCGCGCCGATCTTGGTCGCGATCTTGAGCCGCTGCTTCGGCGTCTTGGCCAACCGCAGCAAGCCAATGGTGGTGCGAATCCCATCCGATTTGAGGATCGCGGCAATGTCCGTCCCGATCCCCTGGATATCGGTAATGGGATACCCCATCAACAGCCCCCGCAGCCTCAGCGCAATATCGTCGTCCTGCCTAACGCAACTACTCAAACAAACTGCGAGAGCCCGGGAATTGCCGTGCCGATCTCGCCGACCACCTTGTCGCCCGCCTTTTCGCGCGCATAAGCCAGCACGGACCGCCCGACATCTTGAACCTGGCCCATGCTCAGCCCCGCCGACATCATGCGCATGCCGGCACCCATCACCCCACCCATTCCAGCCATAAGTCCGCCGCCGCCGTCGCTCGCGGTTTTCACAATCAAAGCTTCAGCTCCAGGAAGCTTGGCCAAGAGCGGCTGCACCTTGTCGGCGGGTCCTTCCTTAACCAGGAAGTCGAGAATGATGCCGACAGCCTTTTCCGCAGCAGCGCGATCGATCCCGATATCGGCGACGAGACGCGCGATCAGTTCGTCCATTATCCCCTCGGCCCCACACTCGCGGCGGGTTCTTGCCATAATGAAGATTCAAACAACGGGTGACAAGGCTATGTCGATGTCCCGCGACCTTCCGCGCGCGTGCACGCATCGAAACGTCGGCGAGCGTTGCAAAGCTGCAACGCATGAGCCTGCCGAAGACGCTGGTGGAAACGGCGGCGGGCGCGGACTATAAAAATCATCCGCCGGCGACCCGGAGACGGCGTCCCCGGCGCCACCGGTGGCAAGACCGCGGGAACGATCGGCAAGGCTGTCGTGCGCGGCGCGCCCGGCGGCGTATTGAAACGGTGACAATAATGACAGCATCAGAAATTCTGCCGGCAGTGCTCGATCGCGTCGACCGCGACCTCGACGCCAGCCTCGATCGATTGTTTTCGCTGTTGCGCATTCAATCGGTGTCGACCGATCCGGCTTATGCGCCGCAGTGCCGCAAGGCGGCGGAATTCGTCGCCTCCGACCTGACAGGCCTCGGCTTCGAGGCGAGCGTGCGTCCGACCGAAGGCCATCCCGTCGTCGTCGCCAAAAGCACCGAAAAGAGCGGCAATGGCGCAGGAAACGACAAAACGCCGCGCGTCCTGTTTTATGGGCATTACGACGTGCAGCCGGTCGATCCGCTCGATCTGTGGACGTCGCCGCCGTTCGAACCCAAAATCGAGACGCTTGACGGCGGGCGCAAGATCATCGTCGGGCGCGGGGCTTGCGACGATAAGGGCCAGGCGATGACCTTCATCGAGGCCTGCCGCGCGTTCAAGGCGGTGTCCGGCAAGATCCCGCTCGATATCACCATGATGATCGAGGGCGAGGAGGAATGCGGCTCGAAACATCTGTTCGGCTTCGTGCGCGACAATGCCGCTGAGCTCAAGCGCGACCTCGCGCTGGTCTGCGACACCGGCATGTGGGACGCGCAGACGCCGTCGATCACGACCTCGCTGCGCGGGCTGGTCTACGAAGAGGTGAAACTCACCTGCGCCGATCGCGATCTGCATTCCGGCCTGTTCGGCGGCGCGGCGCGCAATCCCATCCACGTGCTGGCCGACATTCTCTCGGCGCTGCACAAGCCGGACGGTTCGGTCGCGATCTCTGGCTTTTATGACGGCGTTCACGAACTGCCGGACGACATCAAAGCCGATCTCTCGGGTCTCGGGCTTACGCCGGAGAAGTTTTTGAATCCTGTCGGCTTGAAAATTCCGGCGGGCGAGAAGGGCCGCATGCTGATCGAGCAAATCTCGACGCGGCCGACGGCAGAGGTCAACGGCATCATTGGCGGCTATACCGGGGAGGGCGCCAAGACCGTGATCCCCGGCAAAGCGAGCGCCAAGGTCTCGTTCCGTCTGGTCGGTGCGCAGGATCCGGAAAAAATCCGCTCCGCCTTCCGCGACTTCGTGCGGGCGCGGCTGCCGGCCGATTGCGGCGTCGAATTCGGCAATTTCGGCTGCAATCCGGCCATCGAAGTCGCCTTCGACAATCCGGCGCTGAACAAGGCGCGTGCGGCGCTTGCGGAGGAATGGGGCAAGAAGGCGGTCACGGTCGGCGCCGGCGGATCGATTCCGATCGTCGGCGATTTCAAGAGCGTGCTCGGCATGGACACGCTGATGGTCGGCTTTGCGCTCGACGACGATCGCGTGCATTCGCCGAATGAAAAGTTCGATCTGCGGTGTTTTCACAAAGGTATCCGCAGCTGGGCGCGGATTATCGCGGCGCTCGCCGGCTGAGCCCATGTAACGGCACGGCGCTGACGTCACTCCGTCGCGGCCGCGAGCAGACGCGGCGTTACGAAGCGCTCGAGCCGCCCGGCATGTGGATGCAAGAGCGACCAATCATCGATCGGCAGATCGATGACGACGAGGCCCAATGTCGGCAGGCCTTCGTTGAGGTGTTCACGGAGCTCGACGTCGCCGGAGGCGACCAATTGCACGGCGAGTTCGTGAAAGCCCGGATTGTGACCGACCAGAAGCAGCGATTTGGCCGCGCGGGTCTCGCGGATGACATCCGCGAGCTGGCCGGTACTGGCGTTATAAATACGATCGTCTGTCGCCATTTTCGGCGCTTTGGCGAAACAGGGCGCGATGAGCGTCCAGGTTTCTTGCGCGCGCACGGCCGGCGACACCAGCGCAAGATCGGGAACGAATTTATGACGCGCCATGTAAGCGCCGATGATCGGTGCGTCGTTGCGGCCGCGTTTCATCAGCTTGCGGTCGCGATCGCGTCCGCCGGGCTCGGCGCGTTCGGTCTTGGCATGGCGCAAGAGCATCAATCGGCGCATGTCGCTAATGTCGCTTCCCAGCCCGAAAGTGTCTAGTACGCCTGCCGGAAAGTCCTTACATAGCGGCGGCTGTGCCGGCTGCCGGGTTGGCGGCGGTCCGGCTGCCACAGTCGGATACCGTCTTGATGAGCGACGACAATCTCACCGCGGCTTACGGCAATAGTTGGTACGCCGCGACAAAGCTCGACGCGCCGGAGCGGCCGCAATTGTCGTTCGATCTCGACGTCGATGTCTGCGTGATCGGCGGCGGGCTTGCCGGACTTACGGCCGCCCGCGAAGTGGCGCGCAGCGGCTGGTCCGTCGTCGTGCTGGAGGCGGGCAGGCTCGCCGCCAACGCGTCGGGGCGCAATACCGGCTTCGTGCTGCCGGGCTTTGGCGCCGATGCCGACAAGCTTGTCGCGCGGGTCGGCTTTGAACGCACCAAAGATCTTTGGGCATTGTCCCAGGCCGGCCTCGACTATGTGCGCGACGCCGTCCGCGCCAACGGCGTGACCGGCATCGATCCGCAAGACGGCTGGCTTCATGTCTCCAAAAGAGACAACAGCGATGAATTCGTCAGCGAGGTCCAGCTGCTCGGCGAACTGGGTTGCGAGATCGAGGCCTGGCAGACCGATCGCGTGCGCGGCATCTTACGCAGCGAGCGCTACTTCTACGCCATCAATTATCCGCGCGCCTTTACGATTCACCCATTGAACTACGCGCTCAAGCTCGCCGCCGCGGCCGAGCGCGACGGCGCGCGCATTTTCGAGAACACCCCGGCGCTGTCGATCGATCCGACCGGCGTGCGCAAACGCATTGTCACGCCCGGCGCGCGGCTGCGCGCGAATCACGTCGTGCTGTGCGGCAATGTGCAACTCGGCGAATTGATGCCGCGCGTTGCAGCGACGCTCGTGCCGATGACGACCTATGTGATTACGACCGCGCCGCTCGGCGAAAAGCTCGGACAGACGGTCGGCTATCGCGGCGGCATTAGCGACGGCGATAATGCCGACAATCATTATCGCATCGTCGACAGCGATCGCTTGATGCTGTCGGGCTGCGCCACGGCATGGGTGCGAAATCCGCACCGTTATGTCAAAGCGCTGACCCGCGATCTCAAGAAAACCTATCCGCAGCTCGGCGACGTCGCCGTCGATTACGCGTGGTCCGGTACATTGGGCCTGACCATCCACCGCATGCCGCAGATCGGCGAACTCGGTCCGGGCGTCTGGCTCGCCTCAGGGTTTGGCGGTCACGGGCTGAACACCACGGCCATGGCCGGCAATATCATCGCGCGTGCGATGATCGATGGCGACCAGACCTGGCGGCAGTTCACGCCGTTCGAACTGGTTTGGGCAGGGGGAATGCTGAGGCGCGCCGCCGCCCAAGCGCGCAGTTGGACGAAGCGCCTGCAGGCTGCCATCGGCGAGCGCCGCGCCAAAAGACGCGAAACGACGCGGGAGCGCGGCGCGAAAGTGAGCGGGAAGCGCAGATCGTGGCGACTCAGGCGGCCGAAGCCCAGCACGTTTCTGCCACCGCCGCGATTGTTTCGCCGGCAACGGTCGCCGAGACGGCCGAGCCCCCCCAGCTCGAACCGGCGGCGGGCGGCGAAAACCACGGTCAAAGGACTTAATTCCGGCGCGCTGGCAAATTGGCAACAGGCGTGCAGGAAAATCGCGGTGCAGCGACCAACGGTTCGCGCCCCCCTTGTTCCTCCTGTATGTTCGTCCTGCCTCGGAATCTAGGCTTGCAATCTGGACTTGGAATTGGGATTTGGGAGCGGTGGGAATGGCGGCGGGATTGCGATTTGTGGTTGCCGCTTTAAGTGTCATCGCCCCGGGTCTCGCAGCAGCCGCTGATCTTCCTCAGCCGGCGCCGGTGCCCGCGCCGGTCGCCTACGCGCCGCCGGTCCCGGACTGGATCGTCACCGTCGGCATCGAGAGCCGCGTCATTCCGGCCTTTCCGGGTGCCGACAGCAAATACCAATTGACCTTTGGGCCACTGATCGGCTTCCGGCATGCCGGCGAGCCGCCGCCCTTTTTCGGGCCGCGCGACAGTTTCGGCTTCGATGTCCTCGATCTCGGCCAGTTCAAGTTTGGGCCTGCCTTCAAGATCGAGCAAAACCGCAAGGCCGACAACTACGCCGCGACCGTCGGTCTCGGCAACGTCGACTATACGCTCCAGGTGGGCGGCTATGCCGAATACTGGCCAGTGCAATGGCTGCGTCTGCGCACCGAAGTGCGCCAGGGCTTTGGCGGCGAGGGCGGCACGACCGGCGACGCGTTCTTGGACGCCATCGTTCCGTTCGGGCAGTTCCGCTGGTCCGCCGGACCGCGCGTGACGCTGAAATCGGCGCCCGCGATCAATCCGTATTTCGGCATCACCATCGCGCAATCGATCGGTTCGGTGCAGGCGGGCCTGCCGCAATTGCCGGTCTATCACGCCGGCGGCAGTCTCTATTCTTACGGCGCCGGCACCCAGCTCGAATACTTCATCAACGATCAATGGGCGGCGCACAGCTTTATCGAATACGAGCGACTCGCCGATTCCGCCGCCAATTCGCCGTTGGTGACGCAACGCGGCTCGGACAACCAATGGACCTACGGGCTCGGCGCGACTTATTCGTTCGTCATGCACCCGCTGTGGTGAGTGGTGGCGGCGATCAGGCCACTCGTATCCCACGCTCAGCAGCCCACGGTGCCTGGGCGAAGAATGACGGCAGCGTTTTAAATGCAGCATGGATGTTATCGCTGAAAGACGCAAGTTTGTAGCCGTAATGGCCAAAGGCCCGCGTCAACGCTTGTTTGCTGAAAATTGAGACGTGACCATTGCGCGGGCCGACGTACCACCAGTGCAGGCCGTAATTGTTGAAATCGATTGGTTGCGCGTATGTCGTGAAAAAGATAAGTCCCGGTTCCGCCGCGCATTCGAGGATCGAAGCAATTCCAGCGGCTGGATCAGGCAAGTGCTCGAGCGTCTCAAAACACGTTACAAGCTCGAACTTGCCATCCGGGCGGCGCGCATAGTCCGGCGACATCGGATCATACGTCACCGCCATCGGAAAGCCGCTTACGCGTAGCGCCGCGCAAAACTCATCGTTGCCGCCACCGTAATCGAGCACCCGCGTTTCTTTCTTATATGGGCCCCATATGCGCGCCACAACCTCCGCATTCGCACGCGGTCGGGCACTTTTATAATCGGGATCGACAGTTTGGTAGCCATCATTGTAAATGTGCGCTTTGAATTGTTCGTGGTCCCAGTCATCAAACGCCTCTGTGAAAACAAAATCACAGGTCGCGCAGCGGCGGTAGTAGATCGGTACGCCCGAGAGCGGCAGCCGCACGCCATTCGGCTCGGCGCAGGATTTGTGGAAATCGACGACGCCGTAGAGCGCGGCCGCAGCGCCGCAGATCTTGCAAGGTATCGGCGCCACGGAGAGGGGCCTGAGGCTATCAATCATAACGCCTCGTCGGAGCAATTGAATTGCTGCGAGCGATGATCGCGGTGGAATAGTCGATGGCGACACAAGTCATCGGTGTCGGCCCATTAAGCCGCGACGGAACCGTCTGTGCGCCCATAATTATCGGCCTGGTTCTGCAATGGCGCGAGATAGGCCGGCAGGGTGCGAAAGGCGAAATGGGTGCCGTTATTGAAAGAGACGGTTTTGTAGCCGTATCGACCCCAGGCCGCGGCGAGCGCGCTTCTGGTGAAAATCGAAACATGGCCGTTGCGGGGGGCAACGTACCACCAGGCGACGTCGCAGGTGTCGGTCGGCGGGAGCAGCGTCGAATAGAAGATCAGCCCCGGCTCGGCGACGCATTCCAGCATCGAAGCAATGCCGGCTGCCGGGTCTGGCAGATGTTCGAGCGTTTCAAAGCAGGTGACCAGATCGAACTTGCCGTCCGGACGGCGCGCGTAGGCCGGCACCATCGGATCGTAGGTCGCCGTCGCCGCAAATCCCTGGGCGCGAAGCGCGGCGCAAAAGGCGTCATTGCCGCCGCCGAAATCAAGCACTCGTATGTCGGTCTTCAACTCGCCCCAGTAGTTCGCCACCACAGCGGCATTCGAGCGCGGCCGTTCGCCCAGATAGTCCGGATCGACGACGTGATAATCGCCATTGTAGATGTGCGCCCGGAAATCCTCGATCCTCCAGTCGTCGAACGCATCGGTGAATAGAAAACCGCAAGCGGCACAACGCCGATAATAGACCGGCACGCCGGCAACCGGTAACCGCAAGCCGTGCTGTTCGTGGCATGATTTGTTGAAGTCAACGACCCCGCCAAGCGCGGTGTCGCCACCGCAGATTTTGCACGGCTGCGTCGCCGTCGATACTGGTCGCATGGCGGAAAGCGGCATGATCCACCTATTAAGATCCCGTTCACCCTAATTTTTCGTTAACGCGCGCCGTCACACCGCGATTTCGCGCCTATCCCGCGAACTTTGTGCGTGTCCTGCAAAATGATGCAGTTCCGCACTGCAGCGCCAGCGAACAAAGTGCGGAATGGTAGCAAAACCGCCGTCCCGCGACAGGCGTCTGCCTTATGCGGCGGTCCCGCCATGGATACGTGCAATTGACGAATCGTCGCGTGCCGCGCGTTAATGACAAGCTCGAAATCGCGCCGATTCCATGAAGCAGATAGTGGATACCCCCTCCCAGCTTGCGCCGAACGATGTGACGCGGGCGCAACGCGCGCCACCGTTTGACGTTGGATCGCTGCTGGCCGAAGCGCTGGCGCTGCATGAAGCCGGCCGATTGGACGCTGCGGCGACAATTTATCGGCGGATACTTACGGTCAAGCCCGATCATTTTGACAGCCTGCATTTGCTCGGCGTTGTTTTCTATCAGTGCGGCCATTATGCGCAGGCGCTGCGGCAAATCGAAACCGCTCTTGCGATCAGTCCCGACAATGTTTTCGCCCTGAACAATCGCGGTATCGTGCTCAATGCGCTGCAGCGGTTCGAAGAGGCCTTTGCGAGCTACGACCGCGCGCTCATTCTGCGGCCGGACTATGTCGAAGCGTTGCTCAATCGCGGCAATACCCTGCAAGGGCTCCAGCGCTTTGCGGAAGCTCTCGAGAACTACGATCGCGCGCTCATGCTGCGGCCGGATTATGCCGAGGCGCTGTCGAACCGGGGCAACGTGTTGAACGCGCTCGGGCGCCTCGAAGAGGCGCTGGCAAGCTGCGATCGCGCGCTTGCCGTGCGGCCAAACCATGCCGAAGCGCTCTTGAACAGGGGCAATGCGCTCAAGGACCTGGAGCGGTTTGCGGCTGCGCTGCAAAGCTATGATCGGGCGCTCGCCGTGCGGTCCGATTATGTCGAGGCGCTGTCCAACCGCGCCGTTGTGTTATTGGAGTTGAAGCAGTTCGAGTTGGCGCTTGCGAGCTGTGATCGCGCGCTCGTGCTGCGACCCGATTTCGCCGAGGCGCATTCCAACCGCGGCAATGTGCTTCAGGCGCTGGGGCGGTTCGAGGAGGCGCTGGCGAGCTACGACCGCGCGCTCGCGCTGCGGCCGGATTTTGCCGACGCGCGCGTCAATCGCGGCGGTGCGTTGCATGCCTTGAAGCGGCTCGACGACGCGCTTGCGGACTATGATCGCGCGCTGGCGCTGATGCCGAACCGCGCCGAGACGCATTACAACCGCGGCAATACGCTGCACACGCTCAAGCGATTTGATGATGCGCTCGCAAGCTACGACCATGCGCTCGGGCTGCGGCCGGATTATGTCGAGGCGCTCGCCAATCGCGGTGTTACTTTGCATGATTTGAGGCGCTTCGATCAGGCGCTTTCCTGTTACGAACGCGTGCGCGCCATACGGCCGGATTTTGCCGACGCTCATTATAACGAGGCGTTGTGCCGCTTGCTGCTCGGCGACCTCGTGCGCGGCTTCGATAAGCACGAATGGCGATGGGAGACCGAGCAGCATCGCAGCGCCAAGCGGGATTTCCTGCAACCGCTGTGGACTGGCGCGGATGACGTCGCCGGAAAGACCGTTTTGCTGCACGCCGAGCAGGGTTTTGGCGACACGATCCAGTTCTGCCGCTACGCGCCGCAGCTTGCGGCGCGCGCGGCACGGGTGGTGCTCGAGGTGCAAGAGCCGTTGCGCGCCCTCATGGCCACGCTGCCCGGCATGGCGCAGATCGTATCGCGGGGCGAGACGCTGCCGGAATTCGATATGCATTGTCCCTTGCTCAGCCTGCCAAGCGCTTTTGCCACGCGGCTCGAGACCGTGCCCAACGCGACGCCCTATTTGGAGGCATCGGCGGAGGCGGTAGCGAGTTGGAAACGGCGGCTGGGCGTTAGAGACCGCCCAAGAATTGGACTGGCCTGGTCGGGTCGTCCGACACATAAGAACGATCACAACCGGTCGATTGACCTTGCCGTCTTCTTGCACATCTTGGCCGGGTTGAACGCGACTTTTGTCAGCGTGCAACGCGACGTGCGCGCGGCCGACGCGGTTGTGCTGCGCAAGCGCGGCGATATCATTCATTTTGGCGACGAATTGAATGACTTCTCCGACACGGCGGCACTGATCGCAAATCTCGATCTCGTCGTTGCGGTAGATACAAGCGTTGCCCATCTCGCCGGCGCGCTGGCAAAGCCCGTCTGGGTGCTCTTACCCTTCAATCCCGACTGGCGCTGGCTCTTGCATCGCGACGATAGCCCCTGGTATCCGACTGCCCGCTTGTTCCGACAAGACGAGAGTCGGCGATGGGAGGCGGTGATCGCGCGCGTGAGCGCGGCGTTGCGCGATTACCTTCGCAGTGCTGCCTGATGTGCTGCTCGGCATTTCCGCCGTCGGTTCGAAGCCAGACGAAGGAGCTTAACGCCCTTCGCGGCGTGCCATGAATGCGAGCCGTTCAAACAGGTGCACGTCTTGCTCGTTTTTGAGCAGCGCCCCGTGCAGCGGGGGGATGAGCTTTTTGGGGTCGCGTTCGCGCAGCGTTTCCACTGAAATGTCTTCGACCATCAGAAGCTTCAGCCAATCCAGAAGCTCGGACGTCGACGGCTTCTTCTTCATGCCCGGCACGTCGCGGATCTCGTAGAACAGCTTGAGCGCTTCTGCGACCAGGCGCTGTTTGATGCCGGGGAAGTGCACCTCGACGATGGCGCGCATCGTGTCGGGATCGGGAAAGCGAATATAGTGAAAGAAGCAGCGGCGCAGAAACGCGTCCGGCAGTTCCTTCTCATTATTTGACGTGATGACGACGATCGGGCGGCGACGAGCCTGGATCGTTTCGCCGGTTTCGTAGACGAAGAACTCCATGCGATCGAGCTCCAAAAGGAGATCGTTCGGGAATTCGATGTCGGCCTTGTCGATTTCGTCGATCAGTAGAACCGGACGCTCGTCGGCGACAAAACCTTCCCATAGCTTGCCGCGCTTGATGTAGTTGCGGATATCCTTGACGCGCGCATCGCCCAATTGGCTGTCGCGCAGCCGCGTCACCGCGTCATATTCATAGAGCCCTTGCTGCGCCTTGGTGGTCGACTTGATGTGCCACTCGATCAGCGGAGCGGACAGCGCTTTGGCGATCTCGATCGCGAGCACGGTCTTGCCGGTGCCGGGCTCGCCCTTGACGAGGAGCGGCCGCTCGAGCGCGATCGCGGCATTGACCGCGATCTTGAGATCGTCAGTCGCGACATAGGCGCTGGTACCTTCAAAGCGCATGAACATTCTTTCCGTTTTTGATGTTGGGCGCGATTAGATCATGGCGAAGTCGGACATCACAAGGCGCGGTCTCTGTCATGGCGTGATGGAGCTTCACGACGCGGCATGAATCGGTCCGCGTCCCGGCAAATTTTGCCCGCAGACCGGCACATCTAGCCTCGGCGCAAATCGTCGTTTTACGGTAAGCTATTGAAATATATGTATTATTTTAATGGCACGCGGCTTGCTGCACTCCGGCGTGGGAATGCGGCTGCCTGTCGTAGTCACGCCTGGCCTGCCGCCGTCGCGTTGAGATCGAGTTGGAGACAAGTCATGGGTATCTTCGATGCATTGACCACCGCAGTGGCTGGTCTACAGGCGCAGTCATTCGCGTTGCAGAACATTTCCGGCAACATCGCCAACTCCCAGACCACCGGTTACAAAGAGACCAACACCGCCTTTCAGGATCTCGTCAGCCAGGCTGCGATCAACTTGCAGACCACGGACGGTGTTACCGCGAGCTCGGTTGCCACCAACACGGTGCAAGGCTCGATCACCAGCACCTCGGTTTCGACCGATATGGCCGTCAACGGCAACGGCTTTTTCGTGGTCGCCAAGCCAACAGGTTTCGTCGATAACCAGCCGACCTTCTCCGGCATCAACGACTACACGCGCGCCGGCGATTTCACGATGAACGCCAACGGTAATCTGGTCAACAGCGCCGGCTACTATCTTCAGGGCATTCCGGTCGATCCGACCACCGGGAATCCTTTGGGCAGCGTGCCGCAGGTTCTGCAGTTCAATAATAATTTCATTCCGGCGGTGGCGACGACGTCCATCAATTACCAGGCAAACCTGCCGGCGACGCCCAAGTCGGGGATTATCAATCCGAATAATTTTGAAGCTAATCCGCTCGCCGGTGCGCCGGTCGCTGCGCAGATCACCGGCAGCGGCGCGACCATCCTACCGGACGCCGCGGCAAAGGGTACCGGCACCGTAGGCTCACTCACAAACGCCACGACGCTGTCGAGCCTCGGCATCAGTACGAGCGACGTTCTTTCTTTCAACGATGGCACCAATACGACATCGTATACAGTTCCGGGCGGGGCCACCATTGGCAATCTGATCACCGCTATCAACGGTGGCACGGCGGCGATCACCGCTTCGCTCTCGGGCGGCAACCTCGTTCTCACCGGCAATAACGACATCGCCAGCATCACAGTGTCCGGGACCGGAACCGACGCCGCCAATCTTGGCTTCGGCGCTGGACTGAATTCGTTTCAGCCGACAAATCTCTTGACCCAGAGCGAGGTCGCGCAGGGGCAAACTCTCACCGTCACTGTTCCCGCCACCGGCGGTACGACGGAGACGCTCACCTTCGGCACCGGCGTCGGTCAGGTCGCGACATTGGGCCAATTGCAGACCACACTTGTCGGCCTGGGCACCACCAGCGGATTATTCAGCGCAACTGTGAATACATCCAATGGCGACATTTCGTTGACGGCGACCAACCCAAACGACAGCATGCAGGTCGGGGGTACGGCGTCCGCAGCGAAATTCGGCATCCTGAATCTGACCGCTCTGCCGGCGACCGGCACCGTGGCTGCAGCTGACAACTCCACTTTCGATTCTGAATCGGTCGACGGCGGCTCCATCACTTCCTATGACTCGGTCGGCAACCCGGTCAACGTGCAATTCCGCTGGGCCCAGGTGTCGAGCTCGTCCGCTGCCAGCACATGGCAATTGTTCTACCAGAACAACTCGGCCGCCACCGGCACCAACGCCGCTTGGACGAATGTTGGGACCACGTTTTCATTCAACTCGAGCGGCGAAATGTCGCCACAGATCACGAGCTTGACGATACCCAGCCTGACAGTGAATGGCGACAATCTCGGCGACGTTCAGCTGCAGATCGGCACCGATGGGCTGACACAGTTCGCCAGCACCAGCGGCACGGTACAGGTCAATAATCTGCAGCAGAACGGCTATGCGGCCGGCTCCCTGCAATCGGTCTCGGTCGACAGCCAGAACCGCGTGGTCGGCAATTTCACCAACGGCCAGACCATTCCGCTGGCGGAGGTCACGCTCGCGGCCTTCAACGGCGCCGACTCCCTGCAGGCGCTCAACGGCGGCGCCTATGCTGCAACGCCGGAATCGGGACCGCCGAACTACTCGGCGACCGGCAGCATCGAAGGCAGTTCGCTGGAATCCTCGAACGTCGACATCGCCACACAGTTCAGCCAGCTCATCGTGGCGCAGCAGGCCTATTCGGCGAATGCCCGCGTCATGACGACCGCCAACCAGATGATCCAGAGCTTGCTCACGGTTATCCAATAATGATGCGGCTGCTGCCGTCGCTGCAGCGGCAAGCCGCGTGAACGGCCGCAACCATGGGCATTAATCAGGCGCTGTCCGCCGCATTGTCGGGCATCGGCATCACCCAGCAGGCCATCTCGGTCATCGCTGGCAATGTCTCCAATGCAAATACTGCCGGCTATGTCGAGGAGAGCGTCAATCAGTCCGAGCTCGGCACCGCCGGAACGCCTGGAAGCAGCGTCGAAAGTGACGGCATCAACCGCAATCTCAACGCGCTGTTGCAGAATCAGTTATGGACCGAGACGTCGGGCGGTTCCTACGCCGACACGGTGGCGCAGCTCTATCAGCAGCTGCAAGGCGTGTACGGCACGCCGGGATCGTCGTCATCGTTCGACTCGAATTACAACAATTTCACGACCGCGCTGCAATCCCTGTCGACGAACCCGAGCGCTTATTCCAATCAGACTGCCGTCATAGGCACGGCGCAGGCGCTCGCGCACGATCTCAATTCTATGACGACGAGCATCCAGCAGCTGCGCACGCAGGCGGAGGCTGGTATCGCCAATGACGTGCAGACCGCAAATGGCCTGCTGCAGAATATCGCGCAGATCAATACCAAGCTTGAAGGCACCGGTTCCAATCCTGACGGTACCGCGGCGGCGCTCGAGGATCAGCGCGACCAAGACATTACCCAGCTCACCACGTTGATGAATGTCAACGTGGCGCACGGTGCTAACAATCAACTATCGGTATACACTGGTACTGGGCTGCAGCTCGTGAGCGCAGGTCAAGCCTCGCAGATATCGTTCGGTGATGCGGGCACGCTGTCGGCGACGTCGTCATGGAGCGCCGATCCGAGCCAAGACGGCGCCGGCACGATCACGCTCACGGCGCCCGGCGGCGCCACCACCGACATGATTTCCGACGGCGCTATTCAATCGGGCCAGATCGGCGCCTATCTGCAGATGCGCGACACCATTCTGCCGCAGGCGCAAACTCAGCTCGACGAGTTCGCCAATCAAGTGTCGCAGGCGCTGTCGAACCAGACCGTCAACGGAACGGCGGTCACTTCCGGCGGTCTGAACGGCTTTAGCGTCGACGTCGGCAACCTGTCGCCGGGCAACACGGCTCAGTTCACCTATACCGACAGCAGCAATACTCAGCACACGATCACCGTCGTGGATCTGCCGCCGGGGACCTCGCTGCCGCAGCAGACGTCAGCCTCAAATCCCAATAACTCGACGATCGGGATAAACTTTTCCGCCGGCATGAGCTCGGTCGTGGCTCAACTGAACCTGGCGTTCGGCTCGAACGTGCAATTCTCGAACCCCTCTGGCAGCCTGCTTCAAGCAGTCAACACCAATGGCAGCGGCAGCGTGGTCAACGCATTATCGGCGACGTCGACTTTGACTTCGCTCACCAGCGGCAGCCCGCAGCTGCAATTGTTTGTCGATGGCAACCAGCCGATTACCGGCGCTTTGACCTCGACCGGCGGCTCGCAAACCACGGGACTGGCCGGCCGGATCAGTGTGAATTCCGCGCTCGTCAATTCGCCTCAGAATCTGGTCGCCTATTCCGCAATGACAACGGCCGGCGACGCGACGCGGCCGAATTTCATGTTGAGCCAGATGACGACGGCGTCGCTCAACTATTCTCCCACCACCGGGATCGGAACGGCGCAGGCGCCGTTCAGTGGCACGCTGCCGCAGTACCTCAGCCAAGTCGTTACCATCCAAGCGCAAGCGGCGAATGCCGCAACCAATTTGCAGCAAGGGCAGGACACCGTCCTGACCGCGCTGCAGCAACGTTTCAACAGCCAATCCGGCGTCAACATCGACACTGAAATGTCCAACCTCATCGCCCTGCAGAATGCCTATGGTGCCAATGCGCGGGTGATGACGACCATCCAGCAGCTGATGCAAACACTGCTGCAAATAGGCTGATCATGAGTATTACCGGACCCGGCTCGATTACCGCTGCCAATGTCACGGCGCAGACCAATATGATGAACCAACTCAATACGCTTGCAACAGAGCTCGGCACCGGTCAGGCGGCGCAAACCTATTCCGACTTGCAATCGCAAGCCGGCCTGGTGCTGTCGCTCAATGCGCAGCTTTCAGCGATCAACGGCTATACCAACACGACCTCGACCGTGAACACGACGCTGAATATCGCGCAATCGACATTGACGGAGCTTGGCAACACCGCCGACACGGTCCAGCAAGAGGTCACCGATAGGCCTGGCTTCAGTCTCAACAGCACTGGGCAGACCACGGTCCAGGTCGCCGCGGAAAGTCAGCTCGACCAGATTCTCTCGCTGCTCAACACCCAGGTCGGCAGCAATTACATTTTCTCGGGCAGCGCGGTGAACCAGCCCTCGGTGGCCAGCACCAGCGACATACTCAACGGCAACGGCGCCCAGGCGGGTCTTACGCAGATCATTTCACAGCGCGAGCAGGCCGATCTCGGAACCGGCAACATGGGCCGTCTGAGCGTGGCGGCCACCGGCAGCAACGTCACATTGAGTCAGGACGGTTCGCCGTTCGGATTTCAGCTCACGGGAGTAAATTCCAGCTTGAATGGCGCGACCGCCACCGGCCCGTCCGGCTCGCCGCCCACGATCTCGGTCGCTCTCGGTTCGAACCCCAATGACGGCGACACAGTCGCGTTTCAGCTGACGCTGCCCGACGGCACGACCCAACAGATTTCGCTGCAGGCGACATCGTCCGCCACTCCCGGCACTGACCAGTTCAGCATCGGTGCCACGCCAGCTGCCACCGCAACTAACCTGCAAAATGCTCTGACCAGCGCCATCACCAATCTCGCGCAGACGACGCTTCCGGCCGCGTCCGCGATTGCGGCAGGCAATAACTTCTTCGCGGACCCGCCGCAAATCGTCGTTCCCGGTGCGGGCAACAATTATGCGACGGGCATGTCGCTTACCAACGGCACGGCAGCAAACACGGTGATCTGGTACACCGGCGAAAACAGCGCGACGTCGGCGCGGCAGACCCAAACCGCGCTGGTCGCCCCCTCGACGACCATCGATTACGGCATGCGCGCCAACGAACAGGCTCTGACCAATCTGGTCAAGAATGTCGCCGTGCTGGCGGCAACCACATTTTCGCCGAGCAATGCCAACGCGCAGTCGACCTATGAGGCGCTGGCGACAAAGGTGGAAGTCAATCTCAATACGCCGTCGGGTACGCAATCGATCCAAGACATCGAAGCCGATATCGCCAACGCGCAGACGACCGTGACCAATGCTACGACAGAGAATACGCAAACACAGACCACCGTGAGCGATATTTTGAACAATATCGATGGTGTCAATCAGAGCCAGGTCGGCGAGCAAATCATGACGCTGCAGAACAGCTTATCGGCGTCGATGGAAGTCTCGGCGCGGCTGGCGGGGCTTAGCCTGGTCAATTTTCTCGCGCCGGTTTCGGGATAAGAGCTTTCTCGCGGCCCTGCGCAAAGGCAAGCGATCCGGTCCGGCGCGGCGGTTCTGGACTGCTTCGTGCATTGTCTGCCGCAACGCTTCGGGACGTCTTGCTGTTGCCGCTTATCGCACTTGTCCGTTGTCCGTCCTGACGAATATCGAGTCAGCGGCGCAGGTCGCATTGCGGCCGAAATTATCGGTAAATCGCGTGTCGACGAGGTAGTCGCCGGGATGGCCGCCGAGGAATGCGCGCAGCGCCTCGCGCTTGACATCGCTGTCCTCGACCACGAGGTAGTCGCCGGGCGTCAGATATCGGTGCAAGTGCTCGATCACCGCCGCCACATTGTGGTGCGCGTCCTCGACCACGAGCCACGGGTGCGGCGCCGACTGCAGCAATTCGGCCGCAAACAGAGTTTGCGGCGACGCGCAATCGCCCTGATAGAAGCTGACATGCGGATATTCCGCCTCGACCTTGACCCGGTCGACCGAATGAACGCGGCCATCGACGCCGTCCATCGCCAGATGATCGGCGAACCATGCGGCGCTCGCGCCGAGGCCCGAACCGATTTCGAAGACGGTCCGCGGACGTAATTCCGCAAGCAACGCCGGATACATCGCAAAATCGAAAACGTTCTTCATCAGCGGCACGCCGCGCCAGCGCATGAGCGAAGGCGCGCCCTGGCAGGTGAGCAGCACGTCGGCGCCGAATTCGGTGCCAAATCGCGGATGGTAGTGCGCCCCCGACCGCTCGCGCCGGGCAAATGCGACAAAGCGGCCCTCCCGGTAACGGTCGAGGAACAGCCGCAGGCGTTGCAAATCCCAGAGCAGGCCCTGGAATCGTGCGGGCTCGCGCGCGGCATTTTCGCGGACGCTGTCCTCCCAGGCCTGCGCCGGGTCGAAACTGACGAGCTGGGTGAGCACGCGGGTGAACCAGCTGTCGAAAATGCTGTGCAGGCCATGCTGGTCCCGCGCGACCTTGGCCTGCATTTCGCCGGTGAATTGCAGGGCGGCAGCTTTCAACTCGTCGCCTGAGATCAGATCGACCGCGTCCGTCATGACGCCGCCGACCTTAGAAAGTCATGGTAAACAAAATGCTTACGAAGCGCCGCTGCAAACGAACCGTTAACCATCGCGATCTACGTTGGTTTTCAACATCTTGGGGCTCTGGGGGGCGATATGTGCGGCATTGCGGTGGCCATCCATTGGGATGGCGCTGAAGGGACGGTCCAGCGTCTGATCGCGGGGCTGCTGCATCGTGGCGACGTCACCGATCCCCTGATCACCGTCGCCCCGAACACCGCCATGTGTACGCGCCGCCTGCGCATCGTCGATGCGCAGAACGGCATGCAGCCGAAGGCGTCTTTCGACGACCGCTTCCTCGTCGCTTTCAACGGCGAAATCTACAATCACGTCGAATTGCGCCGTGAGCTCGAGGCGCGCGGCATTACATTTCACAGCGGCTGCGACACCGAAGTGGTCGCCAATGTGCTGCGGGTTTTCGGCCCGGCCGGGATCAAGCGGCTTTCCGGCATGTATGCCTTTGTCGCAATCGACGCCGTGACCGGCGAATTCCTCGCCGCGCGCGATCCGTTCGGCGTCAAACCGCTCTATGTGATCCAGGCGCCAGAGGTTCAGTCGCGCAAGGGCTTCTTGTTCTGCTCGGAAATCAAGCCGCTGTTGCAGGCGACCGAAGGCGGCGATGTCATGCTGCTGCCGCCGGGCTATGCGCTGACGCGCGATTTTTGCGGGCGCTATTACAATCTGCCGTCGCCGGTATCGACGAGTTCCGCCTCGCCCGAGGATCTGGATCGCATTCTTGCCGAAGCCGTCCGCGTTCGCGTGCCGCCCGACTTGCCAATCGCAGCGCTTTTCAGCGGCGGTATCGACAGCGCGCTCGTCATGCACTATGCGCGGCGCTTCCGCCCTGAAATTCCGGGCTATGTCGCCGTCGGCAGCGGTTCGACCGATTATCTGTTTGCCAAGCACTATGCCGAGGAGACCGGCCTCGATCTGCGCGAGGTGGCCATTGAGGCGCATGGCGCCGAAACGCTTCCTCTCATTGCCACGGTGGTCGATGCCGTGGAGACTTTTGAGCCTGCGGTCATTCGTCCAAGCCTTCACACCTATCTGCTGTCGCAGCGCATCCATCAGGACGGCTTTCGCGTCGCGTTGTGCGGCGAAGGCGCCGATGAATTATTCGCGGGTTACTCGCCGCTAGAGCACGCTTTTCTGCAAACGAACGGCTTGGGTCGCAATATGCAGGCGCAATGTCTAGGCATGATGCATCGGGCGAACCTGCAGAGAGTTGATCGCTGCTCGATGAGATTTCAGCTCGAAATCCGCGAGCCGTTCCTGGATCAAACGGTCGTCAGCTATGCGGCCGCGCTCGATAGATCGGCCCTGGTGAAGCGCTCCGGTAGTGCGGCTCCCGTCGGCAAAGCGCCGCTGCGGGCGCTGTACGATCTCTATCCTTCGCAGCTGCCAATCTGCATCAGAGATCGAGAAAAAATGCTCTTCAACGAGGGCGCCGACGGCGGGGTCGAACGATCGGGATGGCTCGATCTGTTCGAAGAGGCGGTGTCGGACAGCGATTTCCACGATGGGCGGCGCCAATTCGCCGCGTTCGGCATCGCCAGCAAAGAAGAGCTGTTCTATATCCGCAATCTCGCCGCCGGGATGGATGTGAATCGCATTCCGCATCTTCGCGGCCGGCTGCGCCTCGACGTGCCGCGGGCCGCCTGATCGTCGATACCGCGCGACGCGCTGGGGCCGCCTGCGTCCGAGATGTGTGACGTGGTGAGTTTGCGGCGGAGAAATCCGCGACCTGAAAATGCAGAGTGAGGGGCGGCTCTGTAGCTTCGATGCCCGGCGAAGCTCTTTAGTTCTTCTCGCGCAGGCCGGCGGCAAGACCGCGATTGATCTTGATGATCGATTTCAGATGTTCCGGCTTCGGCTTGGTCATCAGCGTGAATGTTTCCGCCATGACGTAGACGCCAAGCCGCCGGATATTCTCGCAAACTTCCTTCGGCAGCTGGTTGGTGTCGCGCATCACGGCGTCGACAAAGATCGTCCAAAGCCGGCGATTGTAGAGGAGCGCCTCATCGAGGCCCCGCGGCTTATCGGACCAGGAATCGTGAACGGCCTGCAATTTCGCCGCAGCCTGTAACAGCAGGCTCGCCTCAAGCGCCCGCGGAGAGGCCGTTTCCACCGCGGTCTTCGCATAGGCGTTGACGGCGTGACGCATCTTTAAATGCTCCTTTTCGTACGCAATAAGCTTGCGCGCTTCCCTTAACGCTTTATATGGCTCGCCTCTTAAAATTAGGTTGTTGATGCTTTCAATAAAGGGCTTCGCGCTGGGCGCGGCCTTGAGAAATTGGTCGGCCAGCCGGAAATACAGCGCGTGGTGCTCTTGCGGGTTCTTAGCCGTATAGATGAACTGGACGGCGAGATAGATGAGCTTCGCCAGGCTGTCGGCGCGGCTCAGCGTCATGATGTCCTTTTCGCGCAGGATACGGACCTGTCCCTCGATCCGCAGCCGCGTGCGCTGGCCGGTATTGGTGACGACGCAGTCGCCGAGCAGGATCCTCTCGTTCGGCTTGAGTTCGAGTTTCAGGGCCACAGGTGAGTCCTCGCCGCGAATCCTCGCTGCGCGAACGCATCGTTGCGCAACATGGTTAATGGTTATCTAACCGGTCGGCGCCGGCGCTTTGCGCCCAGCTCAAAGCGCAAAAAAGCGGCGGGGTGTTTGCCCCCGCCGCCGTCACCTAAAGGCCTGTATCAGATTGACTTAGCCGAACAACTTGAGGACCGACTGGTTGGCGTCGTTGGCAATTGACAGCGCCGAGATTTCAAGCTGCTGCTGGGTCTGCTCGGTCAAGAGATCGGCGCTTTCCTGATTCTGGTCCGCGACGACAAGGTTGGCGGCGCCGGTCTGTAGCGTATTGATCGCCGCTGTTTCGAAGGTCTGCCGGGTGGTGATGGTCGAGGCGTTAGTACCGAATGTCTCGGTCTGGCTTTGCACCGTCGCGAGCGCGGCGTTGATACTCGAGACCACGCTCGCGAGCTGGTTGTCCGACTGGAAGGACGTGGCTCCCGAGCCGGCAAGTTGCGACAGGCCAAGGCCCGCGGAATTGAAGGTCACGCCGGCGATGGTCAGCGTGCTGGTGCCGGTCGGATTGAAGTCGATGGTCAAGCTGTCGCCAGAGAGCAGGTTAACACCATTATAGCCGGAGTCGGAGGCGAGCTGATTGATCTGCGTCAGCAGGCTGTTGAAGTTGTTCTGCAGCGTGCCCCGCGTCGAGCTCGATCCAATGACGACGTTGTTCGTGGTGGTGCTGGTCGTGAGACCGAGTGCTCCCGACAGGGTATTGGCCCCAACGGTGAAGCCGAGCGGCGCCTCGTTGGAGGTGAGGATCAGGTGACCCGAGCCGTCGTCGGTCGCGGTCACGACGCCGTTGCTGCCGAGGCCGGTCGTGCCGTTGATGTCTGCCTCGACTTGGGCCAGCGTGGCGCTAGCGGCGATGGTGACGCTGTAGGTCGACGTACCGACGTCGATGGCCAGCGTGCCGGCGGCAAGCGTCACGTTGGGGGTTGCGGCCAGGCTGACCGAGCCGGTCGTCGCGCCGGCCACCGTCCAGCTGGCGGACTGCG
Source organism: uncultured Alphaproteobacteria bacterium (assembly GCA_963761185.1). Taxonomy (GTDB): domain Bacteria; phylum Pseudomonadota; class Alphaproteobacteria; order Rhizobiales; family Xanthobacteraceae; genus BOG-931. The sequence continues at coordinate 790,670 of CAVXFY010000001.1, read as the reverse complement.
CCTGTTGCGCCGTCGACAGCGCCTGCTGCAGCAGGCTGGTGATGCCGGTCAGTCCGTTGGTGGCTTCGTTGATGGTCTGCGAGCCCTGGCCGATCTGGTCGAGCAACGCGCTCAACGAATTGGCGGTCTGGGTCAAACTCTGCGACGTGAAATAGGAGCTTGGATTATCGGCGGCGGAGTTGACCTTCTTGCCCGTCGCCAGCGCTTCCTGGGTGGTGGTCAGGTCGGTGGAGGTTTGCTGCAATGACAGCAGGTTCTGCCGAATGCCACTGGTGAGAGTAATATCAGACATCGTTCTACCTTCTGGTTACAGGCCGTACTGACTGCCGAGCACCAAACTTTCATCGGCTTGAAGTCCGGGCTCCGAGAGCTCCGGCAAATCCCTGCCGCGGACGACATGGTTACTCAGTATGGTTAATGGAGAACTAATTAGGCCGCAGATATTGAACCGAAACCGGACGGCGCGGCTAAGGTATTGTCTATAAAAGAAAAAAGCGGGGCTTTGCCCCGCCAGGAAGTCATAAAAAGAAAAGTGGCGGGGCTTTCGCCCCGCCACCAGCACGTGAAGGCCCGTATCAGATCGGTTTAGCCGAACAGCTTGAGCACCGACTGGTTGGCCTGGTTGGCGATCGAGAGCGCCGAGATTTCCAGCTGCTGCGAGGTCTGCTCGGTGAGCAGGTTGGCGCTTTCCACGTTCTGGTCGGCTACGACCAGGTTGGCGGCGCCGCTCTGCAGCGTGTTGATTGTCGCTGTTTCGAAGGTCGACCGGGTGGTGATGGTCGAGGCGTTGGTGCCGAACGTCTCGGCCTGGCTTTGCACGCTCGAAAGCGCAGTGTTGATCGACGACACCAGGCTGGCGAGCTGGTCGTCCGACTGGAAGGATGTGGCTCCCGAGCCGGCGACTGCGTTGAGGCCAAGGCCGGCGGAATTGAAGGTCACGCCGGTAATGGTCAGCGCGCTGGTGCCGGTCGGGTTGAAGTTGATGGTCAGGCTGTCGCCGGAGAGCAAGTTCACCCCATTATAGCCGGAGTCGGAGGCGAGCTGATTGATCTGCGTCAGCAACGTGTTGAAGTTGCTCTGCAGCGTGGTCCGCGTCGAGCTCGATCCGATCGCGATATTGTTGGCGGTGCTGCTGGCCGTGAGACCGAGCGCCAGCGAGGTGGCGTTGCCCGCAACGGTGAAGCCGATCGGCGCGTTGTTGGAGGTCAGGATCAGGTGGCCCGAGCCGTCGTCCGTCGCTGTCACGGATCCCGTGCTGCCGAGGCCGGTCGTGCCGTTGATGTCTGCCTCGATTTGGCTCAGCGTGGCGCTGGCGGCGATGGCGACGCTGTAGGTCGACGAACCGACGTCGATGGCCAGCGTGCCGGCGGCAAGCGATACGTTGGCGGTCGCGGCCAGGCTGACCGAGCCGGTCTCCGTCGCTGCCGTCGTCCAGTTCGAGGACTGCGCCTGTTGCACCGTCGACAGCCCCTGCTGCAGCAGGCTGGTGAGGCTGGTCAGGCCGTTGCTGGCCTCGTTGATGGTCTGCGAGCCCTGGCCGATCTGGTCGAGCAGCGCGCTGAGATTATTGGCGGTCTGGGTCAAGTTCTGCGAGGTGAAATAGGAACTCGGATTGTCGGCGGCGGAATTGACCTTCTTGCCGGTGGCGAGAGCTTCCTGGGTGGTGGTCAGGTCATTGGAGGTCTGCTGGAGAGCAAGCAGGTTCGACCGAATGCCCGCGGTTAAGGTGACGTCAGACATAGTGTTACTACCCTTCTGGTTACAGGCCGTACTGGCGCGCGCTGGCGCGCTACTTCTGTAGGCGCGAGCGCGGTGTCCGATCAGACTGATCGGCGACCAAAGGTTTGCCCCATTTCATTTAAGGACGCGTAAAGCCGGGCAGTTTCTGCTCGTCGGCAAATTGTGCAGCGCAACCAAAGGACTTAATCCAGATTGCGTCGGCGCCGGATGAAGCCGCCTGACTAAAGGGTTTTCGCGCATTAAGCGGCGCAGAGCGGGCGCGTTAACAGATCGTTATCCATTCTTTGGTTGTAATTGATTAACCATAAATCGAGAGTGTCGCGCGGCTCGCGCAAAGCAGGCGGCGCTAGGTTGGGCCCGGCGAGGCCGGACAGGGCAGGGGATTTTGACGATGCCAACCAGATCGGAATCCGGCAGGCTGCAACCGTTCGGCGGCGAACTTTCGCCGTCGCTCCAGCCGGCGCCGCCGAGCGTCAATCTTGTCGTCGCGACTCCATGCTTCGGCGGACAGATTTCCGTCCTCTATGCGGCGTCGCTGCTCAAGCTGCAAAAGCTCGTCCGCTCCTACAGCGACTTCAACCTCAAGATCCTGTTCAAGGACGGCGATGCGCTGATCACGCGGGCGCGGGCGAGCCTGGTCGCGCAATTTCTCGATGATCCGAGCGCGACGCATCTGCTCTTCATAGACGCCGATATCGGCTTTGAGCCGCAGCAGGTTCTGCGTCTGATCGAGTGCGGCGCCGACATGTGCGCGGCGGTCTATCCGATCAAGCGCTTGGACTGGGGCAGGGTGAAACACACGATCGAGACCGATCGTCCCAATCCGGCCGCGGCCGCGCTGCAATACGTCTACGAAGTCGACGATCCGGCCGCCGTGACGGAGAAGGCCGGATTCATCAAAGTCCGCTACGCCGGCACCGGTTTCTTCATGATCCGGCGCGAGGCGCTGGAGCGTATGTGCGCGCGCTATGCACAGCTTCGCTTCAAGCGCGACCATTCGCTCGATGCCGCGACCCGAAGCGACAACCGCTTCGCCTTGTTCGAATGCATGATCGCCGAGGACGGCACTTATTTGAGCGAGGATTTCGCGTTCTGCAAACGCTGGACCGATATGGGCGGCGAGATCTGGGCCGATCTCGACAGCAAGCTTGCGCATGTCGGCCCGCTGACCTTCAGCGGCGAACTAGCGTCGCAATTCGTCCCGGCCTAAAGCCTCAAGAAAATTCGGCTGCGCGAAAGTCCGATCAGGCGAGCAGATTGACCAGGCTGCCGCTCGCGCCGGACGATGCCAAGAGGGTCGCGGCGCTGGTGGCGCTCTCGGTGAACGCGCTTGTTACACCCGCCGTGCTGCTTTTGCTGGAGCTCGATGTGCTCGTGCTCGCGCTGCTCGTGCTCGAGGAACTCGTAGTCGAGGCGGCGGGCGCGGTGGCTTGGGTCGGCTTGAAGCTCTGATTGCCGACGGCAAAGCCGAGATTTCGAGGCAAAGACGCCGCTGATGCTGATCTGGTCGGTGGTGTTCTTGCTGGTGATGACCAGCCGGCCCTGGCTGTTGATCGAGGCCGTCACCTGCGCATTGGCGGGCAGGTTGGTATTGAGCGCACTGATCAGATCGCCGATCGTATCGCTGCCGGTCGAGGTATAGGCCGTCGTATTCTTCCCGGCGGTCACATAGACCGAGCCGTTCTGCAGAATGCCGAGTGACGAAAGGGTGGTTGAGACCGAAACCGCCTGCGTTGACGTCGCGGTTGCGGGGGCAGCCGCGGTCGCGGTCGACCCGGACGAAGACCCGGACACGGCTTTGATGTAATCCTGGATGCCGGATTTGATCTGGTTATTGGTGCGGGTCAGCGCCTCGCCGTTGGCGATCGCGGCCTCGCCCTTGCCGAGCGTCGTTGTTGCTGAGAACAGGGCATTGTTGACCGCGTTGGTGGCCGCGATCGACGACGACCAGCCGCTCTGGTTGCTCCAGTAGGACTGGTCCTGCTGCCAGAATGATTGCGTGCCGCCGATAGTACTCATTCGACCAAAAGCCCTGCCGGCTACAGCCAACCGATTCCCACAGCTATCTCTCATGCACCCGGCGCGGTTAACGTTCGGTTTCCATCGGGCCGGTTACGTTTGATTAACCATCTTGGCCGACCTTGTTCCCGCGCGATAACGGCTGGCGGTTTGACGGGGATGATCGCCGCGCAAACGACGGTCGTGTTGCCGCGGTCTTGCTTGCGATTTTGCCCGTGATCTTGTCCCTTTTGCCTTCCGGTGACGCCAGCCATGAGCAATCCCGCGAAGACGCGGCGCCCGCAGACGGCGCAGTCCATTCAAGAGGCGCTGGCGCTGCATCGGCAGGGCCGCCTCGAAGAGGCGGGGCAAATCTACGAATCCGTTCTCGCCGCCGATCCCCGCGACTTCGACGCGCTGCATCTGGGTGGTGTGCTGCGGCATCAGCAGGGCCGGTCGGCCGAAGCGCTGCGCCTGGTCGGAGCCGCGCTGAAGGCGCAGCCTGGATCGGCCGATGCGCTGACCAATTACGGCGTCATCCTCGACGCGCTCGAACGGCACGAGGAGGCGCTGGCCGCCTTCGACAAAATCCTGGCCGTGCGCGGCAAGGACGCCGCCGTCCACTACAATCGTGGCAAGGCCTTGAAGAATCTCGGCCGTCATGTCGAGGCGCTCGCAAGCTACGAACAGGCGCTGGCGCTTGCGCCAGGCCATGTCGATGCGCTTTACGATCACGGTAATACGCTATCGGCGCTGGAACGGCACGAAGACGCGCTTGCCGACTACGACAAAGTCTTGAAACTGCGGCCGCGTCACGCGCAAGCGCACAATCGCCGTGGCAACACTCTGGCGGCGCTACAACAGTACGAGGCGGCGCTCGCCGCTTATGACGCGGGCCTCGCCGTCGAGCCGGCCAATGCCGAGTTGCTCAGCAACCGCAGTGTGACGCTCCTGAAGCTGGATCGGCCCGATGCGGCGCTGGACAGTTGCGAACGCGCACTCGAGGCGCGGCCGAACTATGCCGACGCGCTTTTCAATCGCGGCAATGTTTTAATGGCGCAGATGCGGCTTGAGGAAGCGAACCAAAGCTACGAAGCGGCGCTGGCGCTCGAGCCGCAGCGCCTCGACGCCTGGAACAATCTCGGCCTCGTTCTGTTTGCGCAAAAGAAACACGCCGGGGCGATCGCGAGTTTCGATCGCCTTCTCGCGCTCGATCCGAACCACCTGCAAGCGCTGCACAACCGTGCCAACGCATTGTTGGGACACAAGTCTTATGACGAGGCGCTTGCCGCCTGCGACAGGGTCCTGACGCTCGACGCAGACCACGTCGAGACGCTCAATACGCGCGGTGTCATTCTCGGCAAGCTCAAGCGCTACCAGGAAGCGCTGGAAAGCTACGACAGAGCGCTTGCAATGGCGCCGGGCCGTGCCGACATCGAAACCAATCGCGGAACCGCACTGATCGAGCTCGATCGGCTTAACGAAGCGCTCGCAAGCTTCGAATCTGTCCTTGCCCGCGATCCTGACAGTGTCGACGCCTTGATCAATTGCGGGACTGTTTTGATCAAGCTCAAACGGCCTGCCGAGGCGTTCGAAAAATACGACAGGGCGGTGGCGCTCGATCCCGATCGTTCCGTTGCGTTGACATCCCGTGGCGTCGCGCTGACCCTTTTGGATCGTCATGAGGAAGCGCTCGTCTGCCATGAGCAGGCACTTCGCATCGACCCGGAATTGGTCGCTGCCCACATTAATCGCGGCAATACTCTGGAGGGTATGACGCGCATGGAGGAAGCGCTTGTCAGCTACGATAAAGCGCTTGCGCTCGCGCCGGATCATGTCGAAGCGAATTTCAACGCTGCCGTCACTCGGCTTTGTACGGGCGATTTCCGCGAAGGCTGGAAACAGTACGAATATCGCTGGAAGAGGAAGGGCATTGCGTGGCAGCCGTGGGAGTTCAAGCAACCGATATGGCGCGGCGAGGAGGACCTGCGCGGCAAGACCGTGCTGCTACTTGCCGAACAGGGCCTGGGCGACACCCTCAACTTTGTCCGCTACGCGCCGCTCATCGCGGCCCGCGGCGCCAAGGTCATTCTCGGCGTCCAGAAGCCGCTAAAAGAACTTGCCGCCACCGTGCCCGGCATTTCGGGTGTGCTTACCGATGGCGAGCCGCTTCCTGATTTCGATCTGCATTGTCCGCTGCTCGGCTTGCCCGGCGCCTTTGCGACCGAGCTTGCGACCATACCGGCGAACATTCCCTATCTGTTGCCCTATCGCGAGCGGATCGAGAAATGGCGCGTGAGACTGCCGCAAAACGGCCGGATGCGCGTCGGGATCGTGTGGTCGGGTAATTCATCGCATTTGAACGATCATCACCGTTCGATTCCGCTCGAGCGCTTCGCCGCTGTGCTGTCAGTGCCGGGCATCGATTTCGTCAGCGTGCAGAAAGATGTCAGCAGCGGGCAGGCCGATATCCTCGCCAAGCACGGCGTGCTCGAGCTCGGCCGGCAATTCGAGGATTTCGCCGACACCGCCGCCGTCGTCGCGATGCTCGATCTTCTCATCACCGTCGATACGTCGGTTGCGCATGTCGCCGGCGCGATGGGCAAGGCGGTCGCGCTTTTGCTGCCGTTTGCGCCGGATTGGCGCTGGCTCCTGCACCGCACCGATACGCCCTGGTATCCGAGCATGCGGCTGTTCCGGCAGCCCACAATCGGCGATTGGGATCCTCCGCTCGATCAGCTGCGGCAGGAGCTTACAGATGCCGCGCAGCGCCGCGCGGCGCGGGGATGAGAACGGCACAAGCCGATCCGCCGCCGGCGACAAGCATTGCGCGGGCCTTCGCCTATTTTCAGGAGGAGCGGCTCGTTGACGCCGAAGCGATCTGCAGCGCCATCCTCACCGCCGAGCCCGAGCAGTTCGACGCACTGCATCTCCTCGGCTTGTTGCGCTATCAGCAGGGACGCAATGCCGAGGCGCTGCGGCTCATCGGCGCGCTGCTCAAGCGCGCGCCATGCTCTGCCGAGCTACTCAATAATTGCGGGCTCGTGCTGACGGCGCTCGCTCGTCACGAAGAGGCGCTCGCATGTTTCGAGAACGCGCTCGGCAATGATGCGGGCTATCTCAACGCGCTGAAAAATCGTGCCGCCTGCCTCAAGTCGCTCGGGCGCGGCGAAGCGGCGCTCGCCGCCTATGAATCGATCCTAGCCGCAAATCCCGACGACATCGGCGCGTTGAACGAATGCGGCGGCCTTCATGTGCGGCTCGGACGGCCCGGCGCGGCCGTTGCTTGTTACGACAGGGCGCTCGCCGTCGCTCCACGGGAGGTGGAGTTGCACGTCAACAAGGGCGGTGCGCTGGTCGCCTCAAACCGGTTTGAGGAAGCGTTGCAAAGCTTTGCTGCCGCGGCTGCGATAGATCCGGAATGCGCCGAAGCCCATCACAGAGCGAGCCTCATCCGCTTGCGGCTCGGCGAATTCAAGCGCGGCTGGCGCGACTACGAGTGGCGATGGCGGACCCGGGGGACGCAAAAGAGGCGGGACGTCGCCGCACCGCTATGGCTTGGCGAACAGTCGCTTCAAGGCAAAACCATATTGCTGCTCGCCGAGCAGGGCTTCGGCGATACCATAAATTTCGTCCGCTACGCGTCTGCTGTCGCCGCCCTCGGCGCCACCGTGATCCTTGACGTGCCGTCGCCGTTGAAAGAGATCGCAGCGAGCGTTCCCGGTGTTTCGTTCGCGCTGGACGACGGCGAGCCGGTGCCGCCTGTCGACTGCTATTGTCCGTTGCTGAGCTTGCCGCTGGCCTTTCAGACCGAGATCGAGACGATACCGGCGAACATCCCGTATATCCGGTCATCCGAGAAGCGCGTCGCAAAGTGGCGTGACAGGCTGCCGCAGAACGATCGCCTGCGCATTGGCTTGTGCTGGGCGGGCAGCAACGCGCATTTGAACGACCATAACCGTTCGATAGCGCTCGAACGCTTCGCCCAGATCTTTTCGCTGCCGAATCTCGATTTTATCTGCGTGCAAAAAGAGGTTGATGCGCCACAGGCGGCAATCTTGCACCGGCATCATGTCGTTCAGCTCGGCCAGGAGTTCGAGAATTTCGCCGACACTGCCGCGGTTGTCGCGCAGCTCGACCTGCTGATTTCCGTCGATACTTCCGTCGCCCATCTTGCCGGTGCAATGGGCAAGGCTGTTGCGCTGCTGTTGCCTTTTCCAGCCGAATGGAGATGGCTGCTCGATCGCACCGACAGTCCCTGGTACCCGACCATGCGGTTGTTTCGGCAAACCGCAACCGGCGACTGGCATGGCCCGTTCGAGCGGCTATATCGGGAGCTCGGCGCCGTCGCGAGTCGCAAGACGGCGCGCTCGCCAAACGGCTAGTCGGCAAGCTACAGCGTTCGGCTGACGGCGAGCGGTCGGCCGTGCCGCGGGTTGGGCGCCGCTGCGCGCCCGCTTGCGCCATATATCTGCGGTGCCGCTTTGCGTGCGAGATCACTCGACAGGCGGCGCATGATGCCTTCGGAGACGGCGTGCGCCGTCGCCAATACGACCATGTTCTTCTGCAGCACGGCCCGGAAGTCATCTTGCATCTTGGCGAGCGCGGCGCAGCCCGCCGGCATTGCTTTGCGGAAAAAGCTCGCATTGGTCCTCAGCCGCTCGCCGACCACATATAATTGGCCCGCGAGCTGCGCCTTCGTCGGCTCGAGCGCGAACGCGTTGCGCAGCTGACCGGCGCGCACCAGAGCCGTTTCCTGCTCGACGATGCCGTTCAGCTTTTCAATCAGCGAGGTCAGGTCGGCGATCGCCCGTTCGGCGTCGGCTTGCGTCGTGATCGGCGTCATGATGCGGAAAGTCCCTGACGCTTGAGCAGCGCCTCGTAGATGTGCGGCGCCAGCCCGATACCGCCGGCCTTGGCGAATGACTTGGCATATTGATCGGTCATGAACGAGCGCCAGATTTTCAGCGCGCCGCTGCCGCCGAACGGCCCGTCGCCGTCGATATTGGTGAACATCTGCTGGAACATGTTACTCAGAAACATCGACTCGAAGTTCATCGCGGCTTCCTTGGCTTTGCCTGTCACTTTCAGAGACGCTTCGGCATGCGCGGCGCTCGCGCTGCCGATCGAATTGAGCGAGGCGTTGAAATCGACGGGGCCGATGCCGGACATCACATCACCTCGATATCGGCTTGGATGGCGCCGGCGGCCTTGATCGCCTGCAGGATGGTGATCAGGTCGCGCGGCCCGATGCCGAGCGCATTGAGGCCGTCGACCACCTGTTGCAGCGACACGCCGGCCGGAACCACGGCGAGGCCTTTGCCTTCCTCCTGCACGCCCACACTGGTGCGCGGCACGACGACCGTGCGGCCGCGCGAGAACGGCGCCGGCTGGCTGACCTGCGGCGTTTCCGAGATCGTCACCGTGAGATTGCCTTGTGCGACCGCGACCGTGGAGACCCGCACGTCGCGGCCGATGACGATGACGCCGGAGCGCTCGTCGATGACGATCTTGGCCGCCTCGTCGGGCTCGACCTGCAACTGCTCGATTTCGGTGAGCATGGCGACGACGTTCTGCGGAAACTTCTTCGGCAGCGTGAGCTGCACCGTGGAAGGATCGAGCGGTTCGGCGACCGGCGCGCCGATATAGTCGTTGACCGCGACCGCGATGCGCTTTGCCGTCGTAAAGTCGGCATTGCGCAAAGCCAGCCGCAACTGGCCGACGCTGTTGAGCGCGAATTCGATCTCACGTTCGATGATGGCGCCGTTGGGCAGCCGCCCGACCGTCGGCACGCCGCGCGTGATGCTCGCGGCGGCGCCCTGGGCTTGAAAGCCGCCGACCGACAGCGAGCCTTGCGCCACCGCATAGACGTTGCCGTCGGCGCCGAGCAGCGGGGTGACCAGAAGCGTGCCGCCTTCAAGGCTCTTGGCGTCGCCCATGGCGGAGGCGGTGACGTCGATGCGCGTGCCTTGGGTGGCGAATGGCGGCAGATTGGCCGTCACCATGACGGCGGCGACGTTGCCGGTGCGGATGGTCTGGCCTCGGGTATTCACGCCGAGCCGTTCCAGCATGGCCTGCAAGGACTGCTTGGTGAAAGGCGTATTGTTGAGCGTGTCGCCGGTGCCGTTGAGGCCGACGACCAAGCCATAGCCGATAAGCTGGTTCTGCCGCACACCCTCGATACTGGCGAGGTCTTTAATGCGCGACGTGGCCGCCGCCGGCGATGCGGCGCAGCCCAGAGCCAGCAGCGCGGCGAGCGCTGTTCGAAACGTACTTCCCATCTCTTGCTCCCCAAGAGGTCCGACGGCTCTTGCTCCCCAAGAGGTCGGACGGGTCTAGTAATGCGAGTTGTGTGCCATCGCGATCGAGACAGATAAGGCATTGAAATAGCTAGACTTTTATTTTGAGTGGGCGGTCTGGAGGCCGCCTTGGGGCGGTTTCGGCCAGCAGCCCTTGCCGGTATCCGGCAATTCTTGCCGCGTTTTACCAGCCGTTAACCATAAGAGGCACACTTTATATGTATGCGCGTCTCCGCCTCGAACCGCACCTCGCTCGCCGCCGCTCCGAATGCCGCGCGCTCGACGTCGGGCGGCACGTTTTCGCTCGGCGGGACGGAAGCGCCGCAAGCCCAGAGCGCCGCTTTGGCGCTGCGGACGTTGGGCGGAATTGATGCGCTGCTCGCGCTTCAGGGCGTCGAAGATCCGGTGGAACGCCGGCGCCGCGCGGTCAAATTCGGCCGCCGGGCGCTCGATGCGCTCGATGAGCTCAAGCTTGGTCTGCTCGCCGGCACCCTCGATCAGGCCACCATGCTGCGGCTCAAATCGGTCGCCGCCGACCTCCACGACCCGACAGGCGACAACCGGCTCGACCAGGTCATGGCGGAGATCGATCTGCGGGTCGCGGTTGAACTGGCCAAGGCGGGCGTTCCTTAACGGGCGGGAGTTGCCCGGATCCGAGCATTTTTGCTGATTCCGCCCGCCGGACAGGGTCGGGTGGAACCCGGTCCCCGGGGCGAAACCTTTATTCCCGGCCGGAATTGCCTAAGCGCCTCGAATCGAGGCGGAAATCCCGCTTTCGCGCGGTTTTATGATCCTTGTTGTCTCTGTCATTGACCTTGGATATAAGCCGCCGCGCGAGGGGGACCTCGCGAGCGTGGGTGGGAGTAGACACGGATGCAATTGCTTAAGGGCAAGAACGGTCGGACTGCCGATACGCCACATAAGAACGGTAAAACCGACGCGCCGAACGGCCGCGCCGACGGGTACCGGCCCACTGACAAAGAACCCTTCATGAATGAGCGACAACGTGAGTATTTCCGGCAGAAATTGCTGGATTGGCGGGAAGACATTCTGAAAGAGGCCAAGGAGACGCTGCAGCATCTCCAGGACGAGAATCAGAATCACCCCGACCTCGCGGACCGCGCCTCGTCGGAAACCGACCGGGCGATCGAACTGCGGGCCCGGGACCGCCAGCGCAAGCTGATCGCCAAGATCGATGCCGCGTTGCAGCGCATCGAAGACGGCACCTACGGCTATTGCGAGGAGACCGGCGAGCCGATCACGCTCAAGCGGCTCGAGGCTCGGCCGATCGCGACTTTGTCGATCGAGGCGCAGGAGCGCCATGAACGGCGCGAGCGCGTTTATCGCGACGAATAGGATTTTCGGCCGTCGTCCTGCTGGGGCTGCGCGCCTTTCGCGCGGCACCCCTTCGGGGCGATGCCCTTTAAGCCTTTGTTTACCGAACTCCTTTACCGACCGTTAAGGAACGGGCCGGACAGGAAGGGTTCTTGCCGCGCCCGCAAACTGGTTGCTGCACGCGGTCATGCCAAGCGGCTCGTCCCAACTTTCACCGTTGAATTCATCGCGCAATACGTCGCGTCTGCTGCGGCGTGCGCTCGACGCTCACGAGGCCGGCGATCTTGCCGCTGCCGACCGGCTTTATGCCGCGGTGCTGCAACACGAGCCGGAAAACTTCGACGCGCTTCACGGTCTCGGCCAGTTGCATTGCCAATGCCGCCGCTTCGACACGGCGCTGGTGCTCATTCGGACGGCGCTGCGGGCGGATCCCAAGCGCGCCGACGGTTTCGCGAGCCTCGGTCTGGCCTTCTATTATCTGCGCCAGCTCAAGGATGCGCTGACAAGTTTCGACGACGGCCTTCGCATCGCGCCGGCCAATGCCGAGCTTCTTAATCTGCGGGGCGTGGCCTTACTCGAGCTCGCCCGCGCCGGCGAGGCGCTTGAGAGTTTTGCGCGCGCGCTCCTCGCCGATCCAGCCTTCTTCGATGCGCAGGCCAATTACGGCAATGCGCTGTTCCGGCTCAATCGTCCTGCCGAGGCGCTTGCTGTCTATGACCGGGCGCTGACGATCAAACCGGAAAGCGCCGAACTCTTGACCAATCGCGCCATCGCGCTGTGCAAGCTCGATCGGCCGCACGAAGCGCTGATGAGCGTCAGCCGCGCGCTGGTGAGCAAACCGGATTTTACCCAGGCGCGATTCACCGAGAGCCTTGTCCGCCTGACCTTGGGCGATTTTCGCGCCGGCTGGCGCGGTTACGAATCGCGGTGGCAGACCAGAAACCTGTCGCCGCAGCGACGGGATTTCATTGCGCCGCTATGGCTCGGCGGCGGTTCGCTCGCTGGCAAGACCGTTCTGCTGCATGCCGAACAGGGGTTCGGCGACACCATGCAATTCGTGCGCTATGCGCCGCTTGTGGCGGCGCAGGGCGCCAAAGTCGTCATCGAAGTTCAGCGCGAACTGGTGCGGCTGCTGACTGGCATGAAGGGCGTCGATGCCGTGATCGGGCGCGGCACGCTGCTGCCGCCGTTCGACCTGCATTGCCCGCTGATCAGCCTGCCGCTCGCGTTTGCGACGGAGCTGGCGACGATTCCGGCGCCGGTGCCTTATATCGGCGCGGCCGACGACGATATTCGCCGCTGGCGCGAGCTTCTGCCGCAGCGGCGACCCCGCATCGGCGTGGTGTGGTCCGGCGACCCCGTGCACGATAACGATGCCAACCGATCGATAAGCTTGAAGACGCTTGCGCCTGTGTTCGCCGCAGCGGATATCGATTTCGTCAGCCTTCAACACCAGATGCGCGATGAGGATCGCGGCGCTCTTCAGGATTTTCCCAATCTGTTGCAGCTCGATCGGGGTTTTCGCGATTTCGCCGATACGGCTGCCGTTATTGCAAGCCTGGATGCGGTGATTTCGATCGACAGTGCGGTGGCGCATCTGGCGGGCGCGATGGGCAAGGAGCTATTTCTGCTGCTGCCGTTCGGCGCCGATTTCCGCTGGCTGCGCGAGCGGCCGGACACTCCATGGTATCCGACCGCGCAATTGTTCCGGCAACCGCAATTCGCCGACTGGGACAGCGTGATCGAGAGGCTGGCGCAAGAGCTACGCGCGAAATTTTCCGCCGCCGCGCGCAAACTGTCGGCCTGAATTTGACATCACTGGAACGACGGAAGACTTTGCAAAAAGTTGCGGCCTCCGGCGGGAGCTGCCGGAGGCCGCTTCGTTCGAGACCGACGTCGCGCGGCGTCGGGCCCGGGGAGCCCTGTATTTGAGCATGATCTGTTCTGAAAGCCGGATTCCACTTTTCGGGATCACGCTCTAGAACGGCAAAATAACATCGAGCGCCTGCTGGCCCCACGGCGGCTGTTGGATATTCGACAGCGTGCCCTTGCCGCCATAGGCGACGCGCGCCTCGGCGATTTTGGGCAGATCGATCGTGTTGTCGCTTTCGATATCCTCCGGACGCACCACGCCGGCGACGATCAGCACGCGCATTTCCGAGTTGAGCCGGATTTCCTGTTTGCCTTCGATCACCATGTTGCCGTTCGGCAGAAGCTGCGTTACGACGGCGGCGACATTGGTCACCAATTGATCGGTCCGGTTGATCGAGCCGTTGGCATTGCTCTGCGAATTACTGTCCGCGGTGATGATGGAGCCCGGCAAAATGGCCTTGGCGGGATTGTTGATTCGGTTGGCGCCGAGGAAGTTGGAGATTTCGTTGTCTTGCGTGGTCGTTCGCGTGACCTGCGTCTGATCCTGAAATTGCGCGGTGTCGTTGATGTTGACTTTCACCGTCATGATGTCGCCGACCTGGTGAGCGCGCTGATCCTTGAAGAACGCCCGCGATCCGTTCCGCCACAGCGAATTGGGATTGTAAGTGACGGGTTGCGGAACCGGCATCGGCATTTGCACCGGCTTGTAGGCCGGTTTCGTCGTCGGATTCTCGATCGCCGACAGCGGCGGCTCTTGGCCGATCAACGCCAATTTATCGATTGCCGAACAGTTCGCGTTGAAGACGGCGACCGATGACAACAGGGCACAACGCAGCAAAACGCTCCGAGACAAAACGCTCTTAGACATCGTACACCCTTTCACCTTCGCAACTCACCTTCGCACTCACTTCGCGACCTACTCCGGCTGCACCACCATATTGTCGACGAGGCGCGTCGTGATGGCGCCGACACTGACGCGATCCGGCCCGGACACCACGGCCTGGACGACACGCTTGGAATTGGCGTTGAGCACGCTGATCGTGTCGCCGAGCGCGCCGGATTCCTGAGCCTGCCCGCGCAGCGTCAGCGTCACGCCGGGCGCCTGGTAGACGATGGTCACGGAATTGTTGCGCTGAACGATTTCCGGCTTCATCAGATCGGCGGTGCTGAGCGGCTGGTTCGGCTGCAATTGATGCCGCGCCGCGAGCCCGACCACCGCCTTCATATCGGTCACGGCTGAGATATCCGTCTTTGGCCGCCGCAATACGGTGAGGTCGGCGGCCTTGATCACTTGGCCGCGTTCGATCGGATGATCGACGGCGAGCGCGTCGATCGTCGCCATTGCGTTGCCGGTATAGTGCGTGGATTGCCGGCGCATTTCCATGCTGGACGGCAGGGCGAAGGTGACGTCGAAATGCGCGGTGCGCAGATCGTAGGACATGCTGAGCACTTGCAATTCGCCGATGACGTTCGATTCGACTTGCAGCGTGCGCACGTCGCGGTCGAAATTGACCTGAATGTTGTGGGCGTCGCCGAAGCCGTATTGTCCCGACAGCGCCTGCGCGATGCGGCCGGAAATTTCCTGCTCGGTAATGGCGCGGCTGGCGTGGGTGACGACGACTTCGGAAAGCCCGCGGGTGTCGATGCCGATCAATTGGTGCGGCCGGATCGCGTCGACGATGCGATCGGTGGCGACGGCGCCGGTGGTGCCGAGATCGGGCGAGCGGAAGATCGGGATATCGGCGACCGGGCCGGCGTTGTCCACGAGGTCGCCGATGCGCACGACGTCGCTGGTCACGGTGACGCTTGCCCGCAGCGCCGGCGGCGGTGGTGCGCTTTGCGCCGCGGCGGCGCCGCCGAGAGCGAGGAAGAGCGCGAGCGTTGCGATTATCTGGCGGACCGTCTCGCTGGTTCTGCAGATCATTTTGCGGATCATGGCGTGAACCCTTCTCAGCGCATCAGTTGGGCGGTCGTCTGCAACATTTCGTCGGCCGCGGTGATGACCTTTGAATTCATTTCGTAGGCGCGTTGGGCTTGAATCAGGTTGGAGATTTCGGTCACCGCCTCGACATTAGATTGTTCGAGGAAGCCTTGCTGCAAGGTGCCGGCGCCGTCGGTTCCCGCGAGCGTGTCCTGCGGCGTGCCTGAAGCTGTCGTTGCTGTGAACAAGTTGCTGCCTTGCCCTTGCAGGCCGGCATTGTTGGTGAAGCGTGTGATTGTGAACTGGCCGAGGATCGAAGACGTCGTCGATCCCGGCAGTATCACCGAAACCTGGCCCTGATTGTTGATGGTGAGCCCCGTCGCGTTTTGCGGAATGGTGATGGTCGGCTGAACGACATTGCCTTCGGCGGTGACGATGCGGCCCTGCGAGTCCTGCTGAAACGAGCCGTCGCGGGTATAGCTGAATGTGCCGTCCGGCATCTGGATCTTAAACCAGCCGTCGCCTTGGATCGCGACGTCGAGCTGGTTGCCGGTCTGCGCCAGCGCACCTTGCGTCATCAAGCGCGGCGTACCGACGGTCTTGACGCCGGAACCAAGCTCGATGCCGACCGGCAGAATGTTGCCTTGATCGGACGCCTGCGCGCCGATGCGCTGCACGTGTTCGTAGATCAGGTCCTGAAACTCGGCGCGCTGGCTCTTGAAGCCGGTCGTGCTCATATTGGCGATATTGCCGGCGATGACCTGGACCTGAAGGTCCATGGCCGCCATGCCGGTCGCTGCGGTATCGAGAGCACGCATTTTTTTACTGTCCCCTCAGACTCAAAGCCCCAAAAATTGAACGCGACGAAACGCTACGCGGCAAAACTTGGCGCTACGACGAGGCCGGCGCCTGCGACAGCTGTTGCAGCGCGTTTTTGCGCAGGTCGCTTTCCTGCGACAGGATGTTGGCGACGTCGGTGTAGCTGCGCGTGATCCGGATCATGCGCGCCATTTCCATCACGCCGTTCACGTTCGACTTCTCGATCGCGCCCTGCACGACGCGCGTGTCGGCCGACGCGGGGTTGGCAACCACGCCCTGCGGGGCCATGAACGTGGACGCGCCATCCTTCTGCAGGGCCTGCGGATTGGCGAAGCTCGCCAGCTGCAGGGTGCCGCGCTGCGAATCGATGGTGGCATTGCCCTCGCGCACGGTGATGATGCCGCTCGAGCTGATGACGATGTCGTGGTCGGTGTTTTGAAAGGTGATCGGGCCGTTGCTGCCGACCACCTGATCGCCGTTGCTGGTGACCAGTTGGCCCGCGCCGTTGATCTGAAACGCGCCGTTGCGCGTGTAGCGCTGTCCGCGCTGGGTCTGCACTGTGAAATAGGCGTTGCCGTCGATGGCGACGTCGAGCGGGCCACCGGTGCGTTGCAGCGCACCCGGCGCCATATCGATGAAGGTCGCGCGATCCTGAACGAAGCTGACCCGGCGGTCGCGGCCGTTGAAACTCTGATCGCTGGCGCCCGGCATCAGGAATTCGCTGAACACCGTGTTGTCGGACTTGTAGCCGGTGGTGTCGATATTGGCGATGTTGTTGGCGATGGTGTCGAGCTCGTTGCCGAGCGACATCTGCCGCGATAGGCCGACGAGAAGTGCATTCTCCATCGTAAGATTCTCCCCTTGGTGGCGAAGGAGCCGGGCGTCGGCGTCCTCCGTTGCATTCCTTTGGCTCTCCCAAGCCAGCGGAGCATATGGTTAATTGCAGAAGCCGTGCCACGGCGACCAAACGATAAAAATTAAGATAAATCAAATACTTGCCCGTAAGGGCCTGTTTTGGGAAACCGGCAGAAAGGACCGGTTTTGGCGTTGCACCCGGCAAAAAATTCCGCCCGCGACGGCGACGGCAAGTATCCGTTAACCATTCCTGCCTAGCTTGGAACCCAACGGCGCCACATCCGCTGGCGTCAGGTAGCGCCCGCAACTTTGTATTGCGTTTGATCCGACCGGCTGCGTGCGCTCTCCACGCGAGCGGGGAGCGGTAATGGCAACGAACGAAGCTCAGACTGAGACCGACATCGACGAAGACGAAGACGGCAAGGCAACCGGAAAACGCAAGCTTCCGCTCAAGCTCATTATTATGGCCGCCGGCGGGCTTGTCGTTCTCGGCGTTGTCGGCTGGGGCGGTTATCATTTCCTGTTCGCCGGCAGGAGCGAGCAGGCCGCGCCGGCCGCGGCTCTGATCAAGCCGCCGGCGTTCCTCGATATGCCGGAAGTTCTCGTCAACCTGTCGACCTCGGGCGGCTCCGAGCGCACCCAATATCTGAAAGTGAAGGTGGTGCTCGAACTGCCGGACCAGGAAATGGCGGCGCAAATCCAGCCCGTCATGCCGCGTCTGATGGATACGTTCCAAACCTATTTGCGGGAATTGCGCCCCACCGATCTCGACGGCTCGGCCGGACTTTACCGGCTCAAGGAGGAGTTGACGCGGCGCGTCAATGCCGCGATCGCGCCGAGCCGCATCAACGCCGTTCTGTTCAAGGAAATCGTCGTCCAGTGACGGGCTTGGTTTGAGAATTTACGAAAATGGCTGAGAAGGATCAGATCGACCACGATGCGCTCGCCGCCGAATGGGGCGTTGCGCTTGAGGCCGAACAAAACCCGGCCAGCAAGAAGCCGGATGTGATACCCGAAACGGCAGCTGCCGATAGCGTCGACGCGACGGCCTCGCAATGGGGCGCCATGGCGGACGACAGCCAGTTCATGCAGGCCAATAAAGGCGGCGCCGAACGCGTTCTGACGCAAGAAGAAATCGACTCGCTGCTCGGCTTCAGCCTCACCGACATTTCGCTCAACGACAATTCCGGCATCCGCGCGATCATCGACTCGGCGATGGTCTCCTACGAGCGCTTGCCGATGCTGGAAATCGTCTTCGACCGGTTGGTCCGGCTGATGACGACGTCGCTGCGCAATTTCACCTCCGACAACGTCGAAGTTTCGCTCGACCGCATCACCTCGGTGCGCTTCGGCGACTATCTCAACTCGATCCCGCTGCCGGCGATACTCGCGGTGTTCAAGGCGGAGGAGTGGGAGAATTTCGGCCTCGCCACCGTCAATTCGAGCCTGATCTATTCGATCATCGACGTGTTGTTGGGCGGACGCCGCGGCCAGACCACGATCCGCATCGAGGGCCGACCCTACACCACGATCGAGACCAACCTCGTCAAACGCATGATCGAGGTCGTGCTGGCCGACGCCGAGCTTGCGTTCCGGCCGCTGTCGCCGGTGAAATTCAATATCGACCGGTTGGAGACCAATCCGCGCTTCGCCGCTATTTCCAGGCCGGCCAATGCGGCGATCCTGGTGCGGCTGCGCATCGACATGGAGGATCGCGGCGGCACGATCGAGCTCTTGCTGCCCTATGCGACCATCGAACCCATCCGCGACGTTCTGTTGCAGATGTTCATGGGTGAAAAATTCGGCCGCGATCCGACCTGGGAAGGCCATCTCGCGACCGAATTGGGCCAGGCCGAAATTTCTGTCGCTGCAGTGCTTTACGAGGCGCAATTACCGCTCCACCAGATTATGAAGCTTGATGTCGGCGATACCTTGATGCTCGAGCTCAAATCGGATGCGCCGGTCATCGTCCGCTGCGGCGACGTCACCTTGACCGAGGGCCGCATGGGGCGCGTCGGCGACCGTGTCGCGGTGCGCGTCGGAAAGCCTCTGCGCACGCCAAACATGACCTTCGCCATGTTCGAAGCATCGGGCGGGTCGAGCAATCGGATGGAGACACCATGAGTTAAGGCATCGGAATGATCATCGATTGCATCGTCGCGATCCTGCTTGTGCTGACAATCGGGTATTGCATGATGCTCAACCGCCGGCTCAAGCTGCTCAAAGCCGACGAACAGTCGTTGCGCGCCACGATATCGGAACTGGTCACCGCGACCGAAATTGCCGAGCGCGCCATCGGCGGATTGAAGATCACCGTCCACGAATGCGACATGGGACTCGGCGAACGGCTGCGAAAGGCCGAACGTCTCGCTGGCGAGATCGACCGCGCCGTGGTGTCCGGCAAGGATCTCATGAGCCGGCTGACGCAGATCGTCAGCGCGGGGCGGCGGGCCGATGAGGGCGTCGCAATCGGAGAGGCGCGGCGCGGCGAGGCCAAGGCGAACGGCAAAAGCGAAAGCAAGAGCGACAAAAAGGGCGACGCCAAATCCGAAAGCAGGGCGGTTCCCAAGATCGATCCCAGGGCAGTTGCCGCGGCGGCGCAGGCCTTTGCCGAGCGGCTGCGGACGAAGGTGCATGGTCTGGCGGCATGATGCGATTCCTTCGCGATCTACGGCTCATTCCGATTGCGCTGATCGCGAGTGCCTGCCTGCTCGCGCTCAAGACCGCCGATCTCGTTCTCAACAGCCCTTATATTTTCGCCAGCAATGACAGTAACGCCGGTGACAGCGATGTCTCGATCGTGCACGCGGGCCCCGGCACAATCGTGTCGGCGGGATCGCCTGATTCCTGGGCGAAGCAGATGTTCAATTTCCCCGACGGCAAGGCCGCAGCGCCGGGACAGAACCTGCCGCAGATCGTGGCGCGGCGGAGCGACAATCGAATAAGCACCGACAGAGACAATCCGGATATTACCGGCTCTGTTCCCGAGCCGCCGGCAAGCGGCGCCAAGCCGGGTGATGCCAAGCCGGGTGACGCCAAGTCTGGTGACGCCAAGCCGGGTGCGAAACCCGGCGGCGCAGCGAGTGCGCCACCCGGTCCGCCGGGCAAGGACGCAACGCCGGCGGCGCCGCCGAGCGGCACGGTCATCATGAACGATGGCCAGCCGGTTCCGACCGGCGCCGAACGCGCCATTCTCGAACGCCTGCAACAGCGCCGCGAGGAACTCGACACCCGCGCCCGCGAGCTTGATATGCGCGAGAGTTCGATTCAGAGCGCCGAGAAGCGCATGGATTCGCAGCTCACCGAGGTCAAGGATACCGAGGCGCGCATCAAAGTCGAAACCCAGCAGAAGAGCGAGGCCGAGAATGCGCGGCTGAAGGGTCTCATCACGATGTATGAGAACATGAAGCCGCGCGACGCCGCCAAGATTTTCAACGGTCTCGAGGACGGCGTGCTCGTCGAAGTCGCTTCGAAGATCAACCCGCGGACAATGGCGGAAATTCTCGCGCTGATGCAGCCGGACGTCGCGCAGCGCCTCACGGTCGAACTCGCCAGCAGGGCGCAGCAGTCACCGCAGGCCGGCGCGAGCCCGGCCGATCTGCCGAAGATCGACGGCCAGTCGGCGGCGCCATAGCGCCGCGTCTTTGGCACGCCCTAGATCCAGTCCTTCCACTTGAACCAGATCAGCGGCAGGAGCGCCGTGACGACTATCAGCGCCAAGGCGTAGGGATAGCCCCAGCTCCAATCGTATTCCGGCATGTTCTTGAAATTCATGCCGTAGACGCCGACGACGAGCACTGGCGGGATGCCGACCACCGACGCGATGGTCAAAACCTTCATCACGTCGTTCTGGTCGATATTGATGATGCCGGTCGCGGCATCCTGAAGCAGCTGCACGCGGCTGACCAATCCTTCAGAGAACTGCACCAGCGAATTGATGTCCGACGACACCGATTGCAGCTCGACGCAAAGATTCTGCGCGATCCATTCGCGGCCGCGCTCCTGGGTGAACTTGGCCATACGATCGAGGCACACCAGCGTGTAGTGAATGCGCGCCATGCGTTCGCTGGTGCGGCCGGTACGGATCATGAGTTGGCGCAACAGCGTGGTCTCGTGCGACAGTTTTGGGCGCTTGCCCGGCCGGAAGATGACATGCGACGCCTCGTCGAGTTCGTTGCCGCTCGTTTCGAGCAGATCCGCCAGGTGATCGACCAATTCTTCGAGAATGCGGACGAAGGCAAAGGCGGGATCGAATGACTGATGGCCGGTAATCTCCTTGACCACGGTGTCGAAGAATTGCGACGGCGTAAAGCGCACGGTGAGCAAGACGTGTTTGGCCAGCACAAAACCGGTCGGAACCGGAATCCACGGCTCGCCGCCCGAGGCGAGGATCAAAGGCGCCGTCATGTAGAGCGTGCCGTCCTCGATCTGCAGCCGGCTGGTTGCTTCGATCTCGCCAAGCTCCTCGCGTGTCGGCACGCGCAAGCCGAAGGTCCTTTCGACGGTCGATCGTTCTTCGTCGCTCGGATCGATCAGATCGACCCACGTGCAACGCGACAGCGCCGTTATGGCGTGATTGAGGGGGAAAGTGCGCAGCATGGAACCCTTTTTGCGATTGGGCCGTGACTCCAGCGCCACCGCAATAGCATGGCGCCACGGCGGGAACGACGCAGGGGCTGCATCCGCGTTGGCCGGCGCTTTTCGCAACAGGTTCCGGCTGGGGATCGGGGTGAGTACTTAAGCATCTGAAATAATTGAATTAAGCCGCCATTAAGCACGCCCGCCTATGGTGAGGGGCGGGCTGACGTCGGGGCGCTTTCCCCCGTTCCGTTTGGCGTTTTGTGCTGGTTGAGTTGTGTTGAGTGAGTTTGAGTCCCCCATGGCGTGCGGTCGCACCATCCGGAACGTTGGCTTTTGCCTGTCTCGGTATGTGCGGCGCCGCGTCCGCTTGGCGCGAACTCTCGCGCTCCTGATTGCTACACTAGCTGTGCCTGTTGCCGCCGCGCCCGCGCCGCCGCCGCTTCGGGCCACGCTCGCCGTCACGGCGAGCGACGGCTATGCCAGACTCGTTTTCAGCGCCAGCGAGTTTATCGACGCGACCACCAAGCTTTCGGGTCACGTATTGATCATCACCTTCAAGCAGCCGATCGATGTTTCGGTCGATCGGGTGCCGGAGCAGGCGCCCGATTATGTCGGCGCTGCCCGGCGCGATCCCGACGGCTTGGCCATCCGCATGGCGCTGTCGCAGGACGTGACCGTCAATTTGATGGGCGCCGGCGAAAAGCTGTTCGTCGACCTCTTGCCGACGTCCTGGACCGGCCCACCGCCCGGCCTGCCGCAAGACGTCGTCACCGAGCTCACGCGCCGCGCCCGCGAAGCCGAGCAGCAATTGCAGCGCGAGCGCCAGCTGACGCAGGCGAAGTTCGTGGCGCCGATCCGCGTTCATGTCGCGAGCCAGCCGACCTTCACACGCTATGTGTTCGACGTGACCGGCCAGACCGCGGTTTCCGCCGACCGCTCCAAGGACCGGCTGGTTTTGAACTTCGACGCGCCCTTGACGTTCGACCTTGCCGACGCCCAGTCGGCGCTGCCGAACGGCGTGCAGGCGATCAACAGCGAACTGGAAAAGGACTCCTCGCTGGTGCGCTTTGTCTTCGGCGCCGGCCTCGACCTGCGCACCTTCCGCGACGAGAAGGGCTACGTCGTCGATATCGTGAAGCCCGATGGCACGGCGGCACAAAGCGCGGCGCCGGCATCGGTGCCGCTGGCGAAATCGGGCAACGAAGGCACGCCGAGCCCCGAAGCGGCAGCGGCGGCGATCCATGCGGCAGCGTCAGGCGCTTCTCCGCCGCAGAATAATGTCGCGCCACAGCTTCCGCCGGTTGAGCCGCCCGCGCCGGGGCGCAGCGGTCAGTCGAGCGCCATGCCGAATCCCGCCATGCCGAATCCCGTGACGCCTCCCGTCGCGCAAGCGGCACCAGCGGCGGCGTTTCGCTCTGCGCCCCAGCATTTTGCCCAAGCGCTCGCGCCGATCGCGCAACCCGCGCCGTTGTCGCCCGCCGCGCCAGCCGCCCAAATCGTAGCACCGGCTCCAGCGCCCGTGTCGGCACCGCAGTCCGCGCCGCCGCCGGTCGTGCCAGCCGCACCCGCGTTGCCACAACAATCCGCGCCGCTTTCCGTTGCGCCGCCAGCTTCGGCGCCGATGACGCAATCGGCATCGCCTGTCGCGCCAGCCGCTGCGGTGCCGCCACTCGCGCCAGCCGCCGCACCACCTGTCACACCGGCCGCTCCCGCACCGCAAGCTGCCGTGCCGCCGCCTGTCACACCGGCCGCTCCCGCGCCACAAGCCGCCGCGCCTGCGCTACAGCCCGTCCTGCCGCCGGTGGCAGAAACCGTTCCCGCGCCGGCGCCTCAATCAGCCCCACTGCCCGCGGCATCGGCCGTTGCGCCGGCCGCCACAGCAGTGCCGCGCAATTTGCCGCCCGGAACAATCGCCGTCGAGCTTTCGCGCGACGGTGCAAATCTGAAACTGTCGTTCCCGTTCAAAGCCGCAGTACCGACCGCGGTCTTCCGTCGCGCCGACATGCTCTGGGTCGTGATCGATTCAAACGCCAATATCGACTTGAGCGCGCTCGACAACGAGCCGACTCGGACAATTCGCGGCTACAATTTCACCCGCACCGACGACGCCGCCATCGTGCGGCTGAAGCTCGACCGTCCGCACCTTGCCAGCGTCGGCGCCGACGGCGCGGTGTGGACGCTCGAGATCGGCGATTCCGTGCTGGAGCCGCCGCACGCGCTTGAAATCACCCGCAACATGGTCGGCCCCAATCGGTCGAGCGTCTCGATCGGTTTTGAAGAGCCGCAACACCTGCATCGCCTGACCGACCCGGAAGTCGGCGACAAGCTCCTTGTCGTCACCGGCTATGCGCCCGAGCGCGGCTTCATCAACCCGCTGGAATTCATCGAATTCCGCGTGCTCGCCTCGACGCAGGGCATCGTGATCGAGCCGATATCCGACGATCTCTCGGTCGATCTCGCCGCCGACAAAGTCGTGATCGATCGTCCCTCCGGTTTGACCCTGTCGCCCGCGCTGCAGACATTGCTGCGCGGCCGCGGTTCGCGGCCGACGACATTCGATTCGCAAATCTGGGGCTCCGACCGCGAAGGCTCTTACATCGAGCGGCAGGCTAATCTGATCTATGCGGCCGCGCAGGCGCCGGAGAATAAGCGCATGACGCCGCGGCTCGATCTGGCGCGCTTCTATCTCGCCCGCGACATGTATTCGGAAGCCAAGGGCGTGCTCGACGTCGCATTGTCGGCCGACAAGCCGGCCCGGGAAGACGTGTCGGCCATCGTGTTGCGCGCCATCACCGAGGTGATGATGGACCGGCCCGACGACGCGCTCAAGGATCTGTCCGATCCGGCGGTCGGCGACCAGCACGACGCGCCGCTGTGGCGGTCGCTGGCATTTGCGCAACAGGGTCAGTGGGCGAGGGCGCGCCAGGGATTCAAGGGCGTGGAGGCGGCTGTCGCGACGCTGCCGATCGAACTGCAGCGCGTCGCGCTGAAGGACGAGATGCGCTCCGCCGTCGAAGTGGGCGATTTCGACGGCGCCGCGTCCGACCTCAACGATTTCCAGACCATCGGCGTGCCGCGAAACATGCAGCCGGCCGTCGCCGTGCTGATGGGCCGGCTCGACGAGGGCATGGGGCGTTCCGAGGACGCGCTGCAGGCCTATCGGACGGCGGCGGATTCATGGGACCGTCCGGCCGCGGCCCAGGCCCGGCTGCGCGAAACGCTGCTGCGGTTTTCCATCGGCGATATGAAGCGCGACGACGTCATTTCGCAGCTTGAATCGCTCACCACGGTTTGGCGCGGCGACGAGACCGAAATCGAGGCACTGAAGGTTCTGGCTCACCTCTATACCGAGGAGGGCCGCTATCGCGATGCTTTCTACGTAATGCGAAGCGCCATGGCGGCGCATCCCAATTCCGAGATGACGCGCCAGATCCAGGACGAGGCGGCAGCGACATTCGAATCGCTGTTCCTGGCCGGCAAGGGCGACTCGATGCCGCCCATCGACGCGCTGGCGCTGTTCTACGACTTTCGCGAATTGACTCCAGTCGGCAGCCGCGGCGACGAAATGATCCGGCGGCTCGCCGACCGCCTGGTTTCGGTCGATCTGCTCGATCAGGCGGCCGATCTCTTGCAGTATCAGGTCGATCATCGCCTGCAAGGCGCGGCGCGCGCACAAATCGCGACGCGGCTCGCGGTAATCTATCTAATGAACAAGAAGGCCGATCGAGCGCTCGCGGTGTTGCGTGGGACGCGCACGGCGGACGTCTCCAACGAGTTGCGCAATCAGCGCCTGTTGCTCGAAGGCCGGGCGTTGTCCGATACCGGCCGGCCCGATCTCGCGCTCGAAGTGATCGCCAATCTCGACGGCCGCGAAGTGACGCGGCTGCGCTCGGATATTCTATGGTCGGCCAATCGCTGGGACGAGTTGGCCGAGCAGATCGAGCTCATGTACGGCGACCGCTATAAGGACTTCACGCCTTTGAGCGACGTCGAACAGCAGGACATTTTGCGGGCGGAAATCGGCTATGCACTGTCGAGCGACACGCTCGGGCTCGGCCGCTTTCGCGAGAAATACGCGGCGAAGATGGCGGACACGCCGGACGCGCGCGTCTTCGAAATCGTGTCGGCGCCGCTCGGCTCGAGCGGCGACCAATTCGCCGCCATCGCGCATGCCGCAACCTCCATCGACACGCTCGAAGGTTTCTTGCGCGAGATGAAGGCGCGCTATCCGGAGACGGCCGGCGCGGCGCCTGTACAATTCAGCCCCCATGACTTCGCCGCCGGCGGGCGCGACATCGTCCGCCGCCACGCCGCCTCAGGCGCCCTCGCAGCAGCCCGGCGGTCAGCCGGCGGCGCCGGCCCTGCCGACGAAGAAGCCCAGCGGCAGCAGCGCGCAGAATGTGACGAAACCCCGAGCCGGCCAGCCGCCTGACAAGAAGGCGCAGTCCGCGAAGGCCCGGTCAGGACACGGCTTCACCACCGCGGCACTGGAAAATCACGTCCCGTAGCTCTGGATGAGCGAGCCGGCGACCAGCGTCCAGCCATCGACAAGTACGAAAAAGATCAGCTTGAACGGCAGCGACACCACGACCGGTGGCAGCATCATCATGCCCATCGACATCAGCACCGACGCGACCACGAGATCTATAATGAGGAACGGCAAGAACAACAGGAAACCGATCTCGAAAGCGCGCCGCAGCTCGGAGATCATGAAGGCCGGGACGAGGATACGCATCGACAGGTCTTCCGGCTTGTCCGGCGCCTTCTCGCCCGACATGTCCACGAACAATTGCAGGTCCTTCTCGCGGACGTTCTTCTCCATGAAGGCGCGCAGCGGCACGCTCGCGCGATCAAAGGCCTCATTGACGCTGATCTCGTTGTTGACGAGCGGCTTGACGCCGACATTGTAAACATTGGTCAGGACCGGCCCCATCACGAAGGCGGTGAGGAACAAAGCGAGCGAGATGACGACGGAGTTCGGCGGCGCCGTCGCCGTGCCGAGCGCGGTGCGCAACAGCGACAGCACGACGACGATCCGCGTGAACGACGTCATCATGATGAGAATGGACGGCGCCAGCGACAGCACCGTCAACAGCGCGATCAGCTGAATGACGCGCTCGTTCAGTCCGCCGCTACCGCCAGCGCCCTGACCGAAATTAATGCTGATATCCTGCGCGGCGAGCGGCGTCGCCATGAACAAAAGAGCCGCTACAGAGGCCGCTACGGTGATACACCGAACGCGGCGGCCTCGTGTTGCGAGCATCAGGTCTTGGTCGGACGGCCCAACAAACTCGCCATCTCCTGTTCGAGGCTATCGTAAAGGGCGGTCTTGTTGCCCTGGTTCGGCTTGGTCTCGTTGCGGGCCGGTTTCGGCTCGGCGGGTCTTGAACTCGGCGGCGTGCGGCGCGCGCTGCGGCAACGGCGGCAATGTGTCGGTCGGGTGCGGCGGCTCGGGCGAAGGCGCTGCGCGCGGCGGTGTGATCGGCCGCCGCGGCTCCGCGGGAGCACTCGGCTTGCGCAGCGCGGCTTCGAGGCGGCTCGCCATATCGGCAAGACTTTGATCGGTTTCCGCCGCGACGGGGGCGGCAGGCGGGGTGGGCGGAGACGCAGCAGGCGGCGGTGGCGGCGGCGTCATCGCCGGCGCTTGAGGTGGCATGATTTGCGGTTCGGCCTGGATGTCGACTTGCGGTTCCGCCTTGGCTTCCAGGCGCGGTTCTGCCGGCTGCGGTCGCGCGAATGTCGAGCGGCGCGGCGGCGCCGGGCGGGACCCGAGCTCGTCGGCCAGCGCCGCGAGCGTGTCGCGCTGTGGGCGCGGCGGCGGCTCGGCGGGTTGCAATGGCCGCGCGTGCGGTTCTTCGGGCAGCGGTTCAAGTCTGGGTAACTCAAGTCTGGATGTCTCAAGTCTTGGTGACTCAAATCTTGGCGACTCGGACTTCAGCGGCGGCCGCAGGCCACCGGCCGGTTCCGGCTGCAACGGCCACGATCCGCCGTTCTCCGGAAGCGGAATGGCGCGCGGCAGCGCCTCGATGCCGGCGGCAGGACGGCTGCCCGGCACGTCGCGGGGCGCGGCGACCGCGCGCACGATATTGGGTTCCACGACAATGTCGGTCGGGCCGCCGATCATCAAGAGATGCTCGACATTGTCGCGGCGGACCAGGATCAGCCGGCGGCGGCCGTCCACGCTCGCGTGATCGATGACGGCAAGCCGCGGCTGGCGCCCCCGGGCGTTGTCGCGGAAGCGGCCGGCGCCGAACCGCCGCAACGCCCATGCGATGGCGCCGATCAGGCCCAGCACAACGACGAATGCGATGAAGAATTTTACGGCGAGCGGCGTCTCGGCGCCCAACAGATTGTCCATCGAACTAACTCCCCGTTTCGCCGCGGCGCTCTATTGAGGTCCCCAAAGGTTAACAGCGCCGGAAACATTTGCCGCCGTGATTACTAACAAACAATTAAAATTAATAGCCGATTTTCTGGCCAAAGCCGATGGATGAAGCATTCTCATGGTAAACGGCGGTTTAATGGCAAAACCGCCTCAAAGCGGGCCTTAACCAGGCATTAACCATACACCCGGCAAAGTCTGCCCAGCGCCAATCTCGTTTTCTGGCCCGGTCTTGTCGACCAATGGGGACGCCGCCCAATGCCGATTTCCGACATCCCGATTCTCTCGATGCTGCGCACGCGCATGCAATGGCACCAGGCACGCCAGGAGGTGTTGGCCGAGAACGTCGCCAACGCCGATACGCCCAATTATAAGGCGCGCGACCTCGTGGCCCCGGATTTCAGCCGCGAATTGTCGGCCGCCTCTTCGATCGGGCTGGCGCGCACCGATCCCGGTCATATTGGCGGCCAGCCGTCGAGCGACTCGCCGTTCGCCACCGACAAGGACGCTCGCTACGAGATCCGGCCGCGCGGCAATTCCGTCAGCCATGAAGATGAAATGATGAAAGTGGCGTCCAACCAGATGGAGTACGAGGCGGTAACGTCGATGTACACGCACAGCCTCGGGCTCATCAAAATCGCGATCGATCGAAGCTAGCGCACGACCTTCTGACAGGGGGCGAATCTGGGGCGGACCTGCGGAGAAACTAAGTCATGAGCCAAATTCATGGACTTCATTAAATCGCTTTCCGTCGCCGCAACCGGCTTGCGGGCGCAGATGGGCCGCATGCGAGTCATCTCGGAGAACATCGCTAATTCCAACTCGGTGGCGACCACGCCCGGCGGCGATCCGTATCGGCGCCGCATCGTCACCTTCAACACCGTGCTCGACCGCCAGCTCGGCGCTCACGTCGTCGAGCTCGGCCCGATCCAGCCCGACACTTCCGATTTTCTGGTCCGCCATGAGCCGGGCAATCCGGCCGCGAATGCCGCGGGCGACGTCAAATATCCCAACGTCAATCCGCTTATCGAAATGACCGACCTGCGCGACGCGCAACGGTCCTATGAAGCCAATCTCAACGTCATCACGGCCACGCGCCGCATGCTCCAGCGCACCATCGACATGATCAAGAGCTAGTTCGTCCCGATTGAACCATTAGGAACAAGTCATGGCCATACCGACAGCTGCCGCCGCCAATGCCTATGCCGCCCTCGCGCGCATGGGCAACGACACCGCCAATATCGCAAACGGCCTCGGTTCGGGTCTTGGCGCGGCGCAGGAACTCGGGGCCGAATTTCAGCGCCGTTCTCAAAAACGTCATCGATAACGTCTCGGACGCGGCGCACAAGTCGGACCTGCAGGCGCAGGCTGTGGCCAACGGCAAGGCCAATATGGTCGACGTCGTGACCGCGGTCGCCGAAACCGAAACCGCCGTGCAGACATTGGTCTCTGTGCGCGACAAAGTGATCGCGGCCTATGAAGACATCTTGAAGATGCAGATCTGAAGTCGTTTCCGGGGCGGCTTGGCAATGGCGTGACGGGGCAGGGGAAAGAGTAACAAAGATGACGGGGCCTGAAGTCTTGGACGTAGCGCGCAGCGCGATCGTCACGCTGTTGCTGGTGTCCGCGCCGCTGATGCTGGTGGGGCTGGTCGTCGGCGTCATCATCTCGCTGTTGCAGGCGCTGACGCAGATCCAGGAGACAACGCTCGTCTTCGTGCCGAAGATCATCGCGATCTTTCTCTCGATGCTGATCGCGCTGCCGTTCATGGCAGACAAGTTGCACGCAAATTTCATCCAGATCGTGGCGCATATCATCAACGGCTGAGCAGGGCGTCATCGTGAACATCGATGTGTCGTTTCTCCCGGCGCTCGGAGCCACCTTCCTCCTGGTCTTCGCGCGCACCGGGACGATGATCATGCTGCTGCCGGGCATCGGCGAGCAGGGTATCTCGCCGCGCATGCGGCTCACCATCGCGCTCATTCTCGCCGCGGTGCTGGTGCCGCTGCACCGCAATTCCTATCACTTCGATACCGCCGCGCTCGGGCCGGATATCGTCCTGGTCTTCCAGGAGATCTTGATCGGCGCGGTGCTCGGGCTCACCGCACGTCTCACCATCTCGGCGCTCGAAGTCGCGGGCTCGGTGATCGCCCAGCAACTCGGCTTGGGTTTCGTGACCGCGGTCGATCCGAGCCAAGGCGAGCAGGGCATGATCATGAGCAATTTCCTGACCATGCTCGCGATCACTTTGTTCTTCGCGACGGACATGCACCACCTTGTCCTTGCCGCGCTCAACGACAGCTACACGCTGTTCGAACCGGGCGAAGTGCCCGCGACCGGGGACGTTGCCGCGCTGGTGACGAAAACGGTGGCCGGCGCTTTCCGCATCGGCATTCAACTGTCCGCGCCATTTTTGGTTTTCGGGCTCTTGTTCAATCTCGGGCTCGGCGTGCTGTCGCGGCTGATGCCGGCGATGCAGGTCTACTTTCTCGCGCTGCCGGCATCGATCCTGATCGGGTTCCTGTTTCTCCTCTTGGTGCTCGGCTCGATGATGGGGATGTTTCTCGATTATGCCGGCGGCGTGCTGCACGACATCGCTCCTCACGCCTGATCCATCGCGCTGATTCATTGCCATGGCCGAAGACCAAGACAACGCAGAACAAACAGAAGACCCGACACCGCGACGGCTCGAACAAGCCATCCAGCGCGGCGACGTCGTCAAGAGCGTCGAGGTCAGCACCTGGTTCATGATCGGCGGTGCCACGCTCGCGCTGATGATTTTCGCGGGCCCCACGGTGATGACCCTGCAGACGGTGATGCAGGGCCTGTTGGCGCATTCCTGGCAAATTCCGACCGACGGGCCGTCGCTCGTCGATCTCACCCGCTCGCTTGGCGAATCGCTCTTGGCGGCGCTCGGCATTCCGCTCCTGCTGCTCACCTTAGCGGCCTTCGCCGGCACGATCATTCAGCACCGCATCATCTTCTCGTTCGAGCCGCTGACGCCGGAACTATCGAAAATCTCGCCGATCGCCGGCTTCAAACGGCTGTTCTCCAAGGCCGCGCTGGCCAATTTCGTTAAGGGCTTCGCCAAGCTTACGCTGTTCGGCACGGTCATCGCCGCGCTGTTGTGGCCGCAGCGCTACCGCCTGGCCGGGCTCATCGATGTCGACCCCGCGCTGATCCTGCCGATCGCCCGGTCGCTGTGCATGAAGATGCTCGGTACGGTGGTCGCTATTCTGGCGGTCGTCGCGGCGGCCGATTACCTGTTCCAGTACCGGCAATGGTACGACCGGCATAAAATGTCGGTGCGGGAGATGAAGGAGGAGTTCCGCCAGACCGAAGGCGATCCCGCCGTTAAAGGCAAGATCCGGCAGTTGCGCCAGGCCCGCGCCAAGAAGCGCATGATGGCCCAGGTGCCGAAAGCCTCGGTGGTGATCACCAACCCGACCCACTTTGCCGTCGCGCTGCAATACGAGCGCGGCATGAATGCGCCGGTCTGCGTCGCCAAGGGCGCCGACCTGATCGCCCGCAAAATCCGCGAGGTTGCCGAGGAACACGATATCCCGATCATGGAGAACCCGCCCTTGGCCCGCGCGTTGCATGCGACCGTCGAGATCGACCAAGAGATTCCGCAGGAACATTACCGCGCCGTCGCCGAAATCATCGGCTACGTCATGCGGCTGCGCGGGGCCTTCCGCAAATGAAGTTAGCCGGAATGAAGCTTAGCCGGCCGGGGGTCAGAGACATTGAGGCATGATTTTGCGTCTTTTCGCCAAAATCGCTTGCGCGATTCAGCGACGCAAGGCACAGAAAAAGTCACTGAAAAGACACGGAACAAAGTGCTGAAAGCAGGGCACACTAGACCATGACGGCGTCCGGCAGTGCCGATACGAAGGCTGTTGGGCGCCGCTTGTCGAGGCGTCGGTTGCCGTCACCGCGCGCCAATCGGTCGACCGCAGTGGCGGCAATGGCGCCCGCAGTGGCAGCGTCGTGCTGGTGCTTTTGGTGGCGGTGACGCTGGTTGCCGCGGCGACCGGCATCGTGATGGTCGGCGGCCGCGATGCCGAGCCTTATATCCTCGGGTTTTTGGCGGTGCTCGCCACCGTCGGCGTGTTCTCGCTGTTCGCGCTGGCCTGCGGCATTTTGCGGGTGTCCGCGGCCGGGCGCGGCCATCCGGTGATCAAGGCGGTGGTCGACAATGCCTGCGACGGCATCGTCGTCACCGGCAGCGACGGCCACGTCGTCTATGCCAATGCCGCTTATCTCGATCTCACCGACGCGTCCGACTGCCAATGACATGCGGCCGGTCGAGCGCGCCTTTATCGGCGACGCCGACGCGTCGGAGGCGATCTACCGGCTGCTGAAAGCGGCAAGAGACGGCAAGCGCCTGCAGGAAGAGGTCCGCGTCGCCGGGACCAAAGGCCGGCCGGCGCGCTGGCTGCGCTTTCGGATCCGACCGCTCGGCTCTGGCCGCCGCGACGGGCGGCTGACGGTCTGGTCGCTTGTCCGACGTGACGCGCGAGCGTGCGCATCAGGAGAACGTCTTTCAGGAATTGCAGCACGCCATCGACTATCTCGATCACGCGCCGGCCGGATTTTTCTCGGTCGACGACAAAGGCGACATCGTCTATCTCAACGCCACGCTCGCCAATTGGCTCGATCAGGATCTCGCCCAGGTCGGCTCGGGCGGGCTTGAAGATCGCCGATCTGGTCGCCGGCGACGGCGCGGCTTTGCTGACGACGCTGCGGGCGGCGCCCGGCGAGGTCAAGACTGAGGTGCTCGACCTCGATCTGCGCACCCGCAGCGGACGCACGCTGCCGGTGCGAGTGTTTCATAAGCTCGCCTATGGCGCCGACGGCACGCCCGGCGCGTCGCGCACGCTGGTGCTCAACCGCGCCCGCGACGACGGCACCGATCCGCAGCGCGCCGCCGAAATCCGCTTCATGCGGTTCTTCCATCACACGCCGATGGCGATCGCGACCATCGACAAGCATGGCGGCGTGGTGCGCACCAATCCGCTGTTCGCGCGCCTGTTCCACGGCGCGCGCGGCGGCGAGGGGGAGGACCGCTCGATCCTCGCCACGGTCGTCGAACGCGACCGCGAGGCGCTCGCCGCGGCGATCGCGCAAGCCGCGCTTGGCAACAGCGACATCGCACCGGTCGATGCGACGCTCGCGGGCGACAGCGAACGGTTCGGCCGTTTCTATGTCACCGCGGTCGAGGAAGAGGAGCGCGACCAGGAAGCGGCCATCGTCTATGCGCTCGAAACCACGGCGCAGCGCGAACTCGAAAATAAAGTCACGCAGCAGCAGAAGATGGAGCTGGTCGGCCAGCTTGCCGGCGGCATCGCGCACGATTTCAACAATGTGCTCTCCGCCATCATGATGGCGACCGACTTCCTGCTCAACGCGCACAAGCCGACCGATCCGTCGTTCGCCGGACATCATGCAGATCAAGCAGAATGCCAACCGGGCGGCGAGCCTGGTGCGGCATCTGCTCGCTTTCTCGCGCAAGCAGACGCTGCGCCCGCAAGTGCTCGATCTCGGCGAGGTTTTGAGCGACCTCACCATGCTGCTGCGGCGGCTGATCGGCGAAAAGGTCGCGCTCGACGTCGTGCACGGCCGCGATCTGTGGCCGGTCAAGGTCGATATTTCGCAATTCGAACAGGTGATCGTCAATCTCGCGGTCAATGCGCGCGACGCCATGCCGGGCGGCGGCCGGCTTGCAGGTGCGCACCTCTAACGTGACCAAAGAGGATGCGAACGCTACCGCGGCCAAAGGCATGCCGGCCGCGGATTACGTGCTGGTCGAGGTCGGCCGATACCGGCACCGGCATCCCGGCCAAGATCGTCGACAAGATTTTCGAGCCGTTCTTCTCCACTAAGGAAGTGGGCAAGGGCACCGGGCTTGGGCTCTCCACAGTCTACGGCATCATCAAGCAGACCGGCGGCTTCGTCTATGTCAATTCCGTCGAAAACCAGGGCGCCACTTTCCGCATTTTCCTGCCGCGCCATGTCGCGACCGCTCAGGAAATTGCAGCAAGACAATGTGCAGGGGGGCGCACGGGGATCGCGGTGGAACGCTCCGCCGAAACTTCGGCGCCGGCGTTGGCCGGCGGCGCGGTTGCGGCTTCGGACCAGGGCAAACGCGCGGCGAACGCCGATCTTACGGGCGAGGGGACGATCCTGCTCGTCGAAGACGAGGAGGGCCTGCGCCAGCTCAATGCGCGGGGCCTCGCCTCGCGCGGCTACACCGTGCTTGAAGCCGGCAACGGCGTCGAGGCGATCGACGTCCTGGAGAAGTTCGGGCAAGTCGACCTCGTCGTCTCCGACGTGGTCATGCCGGAGATGGATGGGCCGACGCTGTTGCGCGAATTGCGCACGCGCGACCCGACTTTGAAGATCATTTTTGTGTCGGGCTATGCCGAGGATGCGTTCCAGAAGCACCTGCCCGCGGATGGGCAGTTTGCGTTCCTGGCAAAGCCCTTCACGCTCAAACAGCTTGTCAATGCGGTGAAAGAAACGCTGGCGGCCTGAGCGGCATGGGCCGGACCAGCTGAAGCGCCAAGGCGAGGACTAATATCGCGACCGATATGGAACCCGGCAAAACCTTAAGGGTTATGGCCGGGTGGGTGGTGGAACTCGCAGGTCTGCTCCGCACTAAACCGGCTTTGCGTCTCGCCCGTATATAACCGTAAGGTGCGACACGAACGCGTGCGACGCTTTGCGACAGACCTGCCGGCGCGATCATCGGCATAGATAATCGGATACGGCGCGGGCGCTCGCCAGAGGCATCGCATAAACGCCGCATAAAAGAAGGGGCGACTGCAAGTGAACTGTTCGGTTTGCGACCATACGGCCACAGCGTCATTGGCGTCATCGCTCCGGGTCCCGTGGTTCCGGTCCTTGGCAATGTTTCTGGCGTTGACGATGAGCCTGTTTATTTCGGCCGAGGGCGCCGATGCGCGCTTGAAAAGCGAGTTGAAGTTCGGCGGCAGCCTGGCGCGCTTCATGTCGTTGCCGTTCGGCACGGCCATTCTCGGAACCGATTTTATCGGCGATGACATTGCCGGCGACGTGTCGAATACCGGCAATTCGGATCAGCCGTCGGCGGCGCAGCCGACCGGAGGCTCGCTTGGCGGATTGTTCAACCGGCCAGGCATTGTCGGCGGCTTTTCCGCGGGCTTCCTCGGTGCCGGCCTGCTTGGGCTGGTGTTCGGCCACGGCATGACTGGCGAACTGACCGGCGCGGCGTCTTTCCTCGGACTGATCTTTCAGGTCACGCTCATTTTGATGCTGGCCCGGCTGTTTTGGACCTGGTGGCGCGCCGATCGCTCCGCGGCCTTCGCCGAAATGTCGCCGCGGCAGCTGGCCGATGCCTACGGCCGTTTGCGCAACGAAGCCGTGCCCGATATCGACGCGCGCGTCGACGCGAGCCTGGGCGAGGCGGCAAAAGGCGCCTTCGACAAATCGGACTAGAACAATTCCCGCGGACGACCGTCCGACGTTGCTCTATTGCGGCGCGGGCCCGTCATGGCATGCGCGCGGTGCTGTTTGGTTGGGCGTCAAATTCGGCACGTCGCACTTTGAGCAGCCGCCGAGCATAAAACCATAAGCGACGACAACGCAGATCGCGGCCACGGCCCGCGCGGTTCGCCGCCACAACAGGCGGGGACTACGGAGCGTAATGTGGGACGCTATTCTCGACATAATCCCGCTCGCCGGTTTCGCCGATAGTATCGCGCCTCCCTGAGAGCCGCGAGGCCCATTGCACCGCCGATTGCCAGAGTATCGCGCCGGAATTTCCACTATCTTACCGGCCGCCGACCGCCCCCTATCATGAAGGTCGCGATCAGGAGGAGACGAACATGGATATTCACGCTTGCGGCTCGAGGCCGTCGCGCCGCGGGCCGGCCGACAGCTTCACCGGCACCGTCTGGCAGGAGCCCATCGTCGAGGCGCCGGCGCCGGCACGCATACGCTCGGGTCTGGTGCGCTTTGAGCCCGGCGCGCGCACGGCGTGGCATACCCATCCGCTCGGGCAGACCTTGTTCGTCGTGTCCGGCGCGGGGCGGGTGCAGACGTGGGGCGGCAAGGTGCGCGAAATCCGCGCCGGCGACGTGGTCTGGATCCCGCCGCACGAGAAGCATTGGCACGGCGCTGCGCCGGGCACGACCATGGTTCATGTCGCCATGCAGGAATCGCTCGACGGCAAGCATGTCGATTGGATGGAACACGTGACCGACGACCAATACAAAGCGCCGGTGGGCTAGGGCATGATCCCGAAAAGTGGGAATCGGTTTCCCGCCTTCGCGAAGCCCGCTTCGGCGGGCGAAGGAAGGTCAGATAAGATCATGCTTCAACGAAAGATCTAGAAGAGCGATGCGCTACGAACTCTATTATTGGCCGAGCATTCAGGGCCGCGGCGAATTCGTCCGGCTTGCGCTCGAAGAAGCCGGCGCCGATTATGTCGACGCGGCGCGGCGGCCGGGCAAACGCGGCGTGCCGGCGATGATGAGGCTTCTCGAAGGCAAGGGCACGGCGCATCCGCCTTTCGCGCCGCCGTTCCTCAAGGCCGGCAAGCTCGTCATCGCGCAGACCGCGGAGATTCTGTTCTATCTCGGGCCGCGGCTTAATCTCGCGCCGCGCGACGAAGCCGGACGGTTATGGGCGCACCAATTGCAGCTCACCATCACCGATCTCGTCGTGCGCATTCACGACACCCACCATCCGGTGTCCGGCTGGCTCTATTACGAGGAGCAGAAGCCCGCGGCGCTGCGGCGCACGAAGGACTTCTGGCGCTATCAGGTGCCGAAAATGCTCGGCTATTTCGAGCGCGTGCTGCAAAAAAACGGCGGCAAATACACGGTCGGGCGCAAGCTCAGTTACGTCGATCTGTCATTGTTCCAGATCGTCGAGGGCCTGCGTTACGCCTTCCCCAAGCGCATGAAGCGTTTTGAGAAGAAGATTCCGGGCCTCGTTGCGCTGCACGACCGGGTGGGGCTGCGCCCGCGCATCAAGGCCTATCTCGCCTCGAAGCGGCGCATTCCGTTCAGCCAATGGGGCATCTACCGTTATTTCAAGGATCTCGATGCCTAGGGGTGTGGACACTTATCGCATCCATAAGATGATGGCTGCGAGAGTGACGACGGCTCGGTAATTTCGGGCGGTCTTTTCGAAGCGGGTTGCGACGCGACGGAACTGCTTGAGCCTGCTGAAGCAGCATTCCACGAGATGGCGCTGGGCATACAGATGCTTGTCGAGCGGATATTTGTGCGCCCGTGACGGATTGTTGGGGATGACGGCAAGCGCGCCCTTGGCTGCGATGGCTTGGCGCAAGTGATCGGCATCATAGGCTGTATCGGCCATAACCACCTCGGCAGGGAGGCTCGCGATCAAGGCCGCAGCTTGTGGTACATCTCCCCTTTGACCTGCGGTCAGCGTGAAGCACGATCCGGAAAAGTGGGCGCGGCCCCGCCGATAGCAATCTTGCGGCGATCGGGCTAAGAGGAAGCGGGAAACGCGGGGGTTTAAAAATACAATGACCTATTGGGCGCAAAACTTCGACCTCACCAACGAATTCAACATCCTGCGTCTGATCTGCGGGCTGTTTTTCATTCCGCATATCTACGCCAAATTCTTCGTGCCCGAGGCGCTCGGTTTTTTCAAAGCGGCCAAGCTCAATCCGCCGGCGGTATGGATGTATACGGCTTGCGTGATCGAGAGCTTCCTCGCCATCGGGCTAATCTTCGCGATCCTGCCGTTCTACGCCGCCGTCATCGGTTGCTTTCATCTGCTCTTTGCCGGCTATCAGGTGCACAAAGTGACCGAAGGTAAATGGCTGTGGAATATCGGCGGCTGCGAATATTGCCTGTTCTGGGCGATCTGCTGCCTCGTCGTCGCGATGCATTATCGCGCCGACATGGTGATCTGGTAGGAGCCGCACATGATCAATGCAGCCATTGTCGGTCTCGGTTGGTGGGGCAAGACGCTGGTCGAGGCGGCCGAGAAGAGCGACGTCATCCGCTTCATCTCCGGCGCCACGCGCACGGTGACGCCGGACATCGAAGGCTTCGCCAAGAAGAGCGGCTTTAAGCTCGCGGCGAATTACGAGGCCGTGCTCGCGGATCCGGATATCGATGCGGTGGTTCTGGCGACGCCGCATTCCATGCATGGCGCGCAGGTGAGCGCCGCCGCGGCAGCCAAGAAGCACATTTATTGCGAGAAGCCGTTCACGCTGACCAAGAAGGAAGCCGAGGACGCCGTCGCCGCCGTGCAGAAGGCAGGCGTCACGCTGGCGCTCGGTTACAACCGCCGCATTCATCCCGAAATGATCAAGCTGCGCGACATGATCAGGAACGGCGATCTCGGCACCATCCTGCATGTCGAAGCGACCATGACGTTTCCCAACGTGCTGTTCATCAATCCGAACCATTGGCGTGCCGACAAGGCCGAAACGCCGTGCGGCGGGTTGATGCCGATGGGCGTGCATGCGGTCGACGCCATGATCGATCTGTGCGGGCCGATCGACCACGTCTTCACCCAGAGCTTCCGCCGGGCGGCGGCGATCGACGCCGACGACACCACCTCGATCTTGTTTCGTATGAAAGAAGGCATGTCGGGCTATCTCGGCACCATGACCACGACCGGGCCAGGGTTCTCGTTCCAGGTCTTTGGCTCAAAAGGCTGGCTGCGGCTTGAAGGCGTCACCCATGTCGCCGGCGCCTCGTCGGACGAGCGCCGTACCCGGCTGTTCGGCGCCTGCAAATTCCAGCCGGTGAAGGGCGAGGCCAAGACCTGGCAAGCCGAGACCATGGATATTTCGCGGGCCGCGCTGGAGGTTTTTGCCAAAGCGGCCGAGGGCGGGCCTGCCTTTCCGATCCCCTACGATCAAATGGTTCACGGCGTCGCGGTGACGGAAGCCATTGTCCGTTCGGCCTCGTCGGGAAACGTCGAATACATAAAGTAACGTGCAAGCCGGGTGAATGAACCGGCGGTGCTTTCGCTGCGACACAAGGGCGGATTGTCGAGCCAGCTGAGGATTGGCCATGCTCCGCTTTGCCCTTATTTTCGCTCTTACGAGCGCTTTGGCGGCTCCGGCCGCCGCGGGCTTTGTCCCGACGGCCGACCAGAAGGCCTGCGCCAAACTGCCGGCCAATGCCGATGTCGTCGCCGCCTGCACCCGGATCATCGAGGCCCCGGATTCGACGGCGCTCGATCGCGCAGTGTCCTATAATTTCCGCGCCGACGCCGCCCGCGCCGGCGGCGATATGAAAGCGGCCGTCGCCGATTACAGCCAGGCGCTGACGCTCGTGCCGACGCTGGTGCCGGCGCTCAGCGGACGCGGCATCGCCTATCGCAACGCGCAGAACTACGATCTGTCGCTGCACGATTTCGATTCTGCGCTCGCGCTCAAGCCCGACGATGCGGACCTGCACAATTCGCGCGGCATCACCTACCGGCAAGAGGGCAATTCGGCGCAAGCGCTCGCCGACTTCGATGCGGCGATCAAGCTCGATGCCAACTACGCCGGGGCTTACAACAGCCGCGGCAATGTCTATGGCGATCTCAAACAGCCGGACCGGGCGATCGCGGATTTCACGCAGGCGATCAAGCTCGACCGCACCTACGCCGATGCCTATTTCAACCGCGGCACCATCGAGAGCGACGACAAGAACCAGCAGGACAAAGCGATCGACGACTTCACCACGGCCATCAAGCTCGATCCGTCCGACATCGATGCCTATGTCAGCCGCGCCGCGGCTTATATCAACACACACAAAACTGCGGCAGCACTCGCCGATTTGAATACCGCGATCGGCCGGCAGCCCGACCTCGAGCGTGCTTACGTCTATCGCGGCACGCTCTATCTCAACACAGGCGACGCCGCGAAAGCCATAGCGGACCTCACCATGGCGCTGAAACTCGATCCGAAGGACGCCCGGGCGCTTTACCTGCGCGGCACCGTCGAGGCGAGGAGCGGGGACTTGACCGGCGGCGAGGCCGACATCGCCGCCGCCAAAACGATCGATCCCGACATTCACTGACACGCTGTGAGAGATCGGCGATGGATTCTTCGCAAAAATCTGCCGTCGCCCGCAACTCCGCCATGGCCTTGGTGCTGGCGCTCTCCATCGGCCCCGCAGCCGCGCTGACCGACAAGGACAAGAGCGATTGCGAACAGTCGACCGCTCCGGCGCTGAAAGTCGCCGCCTGCACACGCGTGCTCAGCGGCGGAAATCTGACCAAGGATATCGAGGCCTTCGGCCATTATCATCGCGGCCTTGGATTCCTGCTGCAGAACAAGCCCGACGACGCCATCGTCGAGTTCAATGCGGCGCTGCAGGCGGATCCCGCGAACACGCGGGCGTATAATAGCCGCGGTAATGCCTGGCGCGCCAAGGGCGAGCTCGACATCGCCATCGCCGACTACAACGAAGCGATCCGGCTCGATCCGAACTTTGCCTTTCCCTATAACGGCCGGGCATCCGCCTTTTACGACAAGGGCTACCTCGATCGCGCCATCAGCGATTACAGCGACGTGATCCGTCTCGCCCCGACCTTGGCCGCGCCCTACAGCAACCGCGCATTCGTCTGGCGCGACAAGGGCGAGTTCGATCGTGCGCTTGACGATGCCAACGAGGCATTGCGCCGCGACCCGAAAAACGCGCAGGTCTATTCCGCCCGCGGCGAAATCTGGCGCATGAAGGGCGACCTCGATCATGCGCTCGCCGATCAGGACGAGGCGATCCGGCTCGATTCGCAAAGTCCGCTGCCATATGCGGCGCGCGGCGACACTCATCGTTACCGGGGTGAATTGGATCGCGCGCTCGCCGATTACGACCAGGCGCTGCGGCTGATGCCCGACTATATCCCGGCCATTGTCGGTCGCGGTCTGACATATGAGAAGGCAGGCGACATCGGCCGCGCCAGCGCCGAATATGAAAAGGCCCTCAACTCGCCGAGCCAGTTTCGCGGCGACAATGCGGCATCCGCCATCGAGACCGCCCGCGCACGGCTGGCGGCCTTTGAATCCGGCGCGCCGCAACCGGTCATTCCGGCGGCGCCGGCACGCGTCACCTCGCCGGACTCCATTCCAACGCCCGCCGTGGCCGCGCCGGCACCGGTTCCGGAGGCGGCCGGGCAGGGTCGCCGTATCGCGCTGGTCATCGGCAACGCGCAGTACCAAAACGCCAACGTGTTGACGAACCCGGAACACGATGCCGAGGTGATCGCCGCCTCGTTACGCGCCGTCGGCTTCGATCAGGTGACGCTCGTCGAGGACGCTACGCGCGACAAGATGATCGGCGCGTTGCGCGCCTTCGCCGCCGACTCGGCAAAAGCCGACTGGGCTTTGGTCTATTATTCCGGCCACGGCATGGAGGCCTTCGGCATCAATTTTCTCATTCCCGTCGATGCCAAGCTCGCGACCGGCCACGACGTCTTCGCCGAAACCGTGTCGCTCGATCAGGTGATGGCGTCCGTCGACGGCGCCAAGAAGCTCAAGCTCGTGCTGCTCGACGCCTGCCGCACCAATCCGTTCCTGGCGCAGATGCGCCGCACAGCGGCGCTCGACGTGGGCGTGACGCAAGCGTCGAATAGGGAAAATGCGTATGCCGCGCGCGGGGTCGACCACGGGCTTGGCGAGATCCAGGTGCCGGGCGGGACGCTGGTCGTCTATGCGACCAAGCACGGCCAGACCGCGCTCGACGGGCAGGGCAACGACAGTCCTTTTGCGGTCGCTCTGGTCCAGCGCATCGCCACGCCCAATGTCGAGATCAACAAGCTGTTCCGGCTGGTGCGCGACGACGTCTGGGAAGCCACCGCCGGCCGACAGGAGCCCTACACCTATGGCTCATTGCCGGGCCACGAGGATTTCTTCTTCGTGCAGAAATAGCGTGGCTCAGATGAACGAAGCGATGTCTGGGGCAGCATTTCAGAAATGTAGCTCGGATGGAACGAAGTGAAATCCGGGGAGCGGCGATCAGGCCTCTCCATCGTTCCCGGATTACGCTGCGCTCCACCCGGGCTACTGCTCAAGGATAGCCCGGGAACGTGCCAAATGAGCCGAAACCCCAGGCGCTTCGCCACGTGTCCTTCGGCCAGCGTTTTGGGTACAGCGGCATTTCCTCGTGCCACGGGCGCGGCTGCCAGTAGCCCAGCGCCTCGTCATACATCAGATCCATTTCGCAATAGAACTCGACGCGCAGATCGTCGCTGTTGCGGTGATAGGCGGCGATGTTGTGGCCGACGATGTGGCGGAGCGGGCCCCACACCAGCGGGATCTTGTTGCGGGCGAGAATTTCGACCGAGCGCTGGATCTCGGTCCAATCCTTCACCTCGAAGGCGACGTGATGCAGGCGCGGCGTATCGTAGCGCACGAAATTCACGGTGTGGTGGTCGACGCCGCAGCGCATGAAGACGAAATGGTCGCCGACCCAATCGGAGACGCGAAAGCCCAAAACCTCCTGATAGAATTTCGCGACTTTCTCGACATCCACAACGCGCGACGCGACATGCCCGAGCTTGAGCGGATTGACCCCGCCTCCGGCGGCGCCGACAGGGTGAAATCCGCACTCGGCAAACAGTTCAACCACCGTTCCTTTCGGGTCGGTGAAGACAAGCGCCTTCTTCACAGCCGGCGTCAGATCCGAACGCAGCTCGTAATGCAGTCCGGCGTCCTTCAGCGCGGCGCCCATGCCGTCGAAATCGCTATCGGGCGCGACTTGGAAGGCGATGCGGGACAGGTCGGCATGATCGCCGCTTTCCAGGACCACGGCTTCTTGGCCGAGCATGGTCGCCAGAACCGCGCACTTGGCATCGCGGTCCACGACACGGAGCCCGACGATGCCGGTCCAGTAATCGATCTGTCGCTGAAGATCCGGCGTCGACAGTGTAGCGTAGCCCAAGCGCCTCACATTGATCATCCGCTTCGACCCTTCACCGGCAACGCCAGATCGCGCTCTGCCCGCGGCCGCGCATCTTGGACTATGCCTGCGTCTCGCGCGCGCATAATATAATTTTGTGCATGATATTTCGCGGCGTCAATAAGAGTGTGGCGGGCGTACCGATGCGCGCTCGCGCGGGATAAGGGAGGACCGGCAATGCATCGCATTGCTCTATTCATTGCGGCGGGAGCGATCACCGCCATGCTCGCCTGCCTGGTCGCGAGCCCCGCCGCCGTGGCACAGACCTACCCCGACCGCAACGTCACCATCGTGGTGACCTCGGCGCCGGGCGCCTTCACCGACACG
This sequence comes from uncultured Alphaproteobacteria bacterium, assembly GCA_963761185.1. Lineage (GTDB taxonomy): Bacteria > Pseudomonadota > Alphaproteobacteria > Rhizobiales > Xanthobacteraceae > BOG-931. Next base: position 747,614 of record CAVXFY010000001.1, on the reverse strand, counting down.
CTCACCCGCGCCATTGCGCAGCGTCTGTCGGAGATGTGGAAACAGAGCGTGATCGTCGAGAACCGGGGCGGCGCCGGATACACGATCGCGGCTGAGTATGTGATGCGGGCCGAGCATGACGGTCACACGCTGCTCGCCTCCGAAATCGGCTTCTACACGACCCAACCGCATCTCTATGGCAAAAACCGGCTCGGTTACGATGCGGAGAAGGACTTCGTCCCGGTCGCCGGCTACGGGACCATTCCGACGGCGCTCTTGGTGAATCCGTCGCTGCCGGTGAATTCGGTGGGCGACCTGATCGCGCTCGCCAAGAAGAAGCCCGGCGCCTTGACCTTCGGCACGGCCGGCGTCGGCACCGCGCTCCATATCGCCGGGCTCGAGCTGGACAGTCTCGCCGGCATCGACATGACGGCGGTGCACTATCGCGGCGCGGCGCCGGCGCTGACCGATGTGATAGCCGGACACATCAACTCGGTCATTATGGGCCCATCAGTGGCGCTGAGTTCCGTGAGCGCCGGAAAGCTCAAGATGCTCGCTTTCGGCAGCGAGAAGCGGGTGCCGCAGTTCCCCGACGTGCCGACCGTCGCCGAGACCGTTCCGGGATACGAGGCGAGCGTATCGTTCGGGCTGTTTGCCGCGGCGGGCACGCCTGCCGACATCATCAAGAAGGTCAACGCCGATGTGCAAAAGATCGTCGGCGATCCCGAATTCCGGAAGAAGTATCTTGAGCGCTTCGCAGTGCAGCCGGTGCCGGGGCCGCTCGACGCCTTTGCCGAATTTCTCCGTACGGACTCGGCCAAATGGGAAGAGGTCATCAAGGCGGCGAACGTGAAGATCGAGTGAGGGTTGTCGCGACGACGGCTCTGATCGGGCGGGGGCATCATTTTGCTGTGACGCGCGGCACAGCTAGTCCAAGTTGGTCCGATGTATGAAGGTGCTATCGCGACTGCAGTGATGCGCTCCGTCGCGAAAGACCGGCATTATTGATACGATCAAAGACTTTCGCCGCAAGCCTTATTGGGTGAAACGCCCATGCTGCTGCAGCCGATCATGCAGGACGATTCTCGTTCGACCGCGCTCGATCCCGATCTGCTGACCGCAGAAATCAGCCTGTTGTTGGATTATCTGTCCGGTCTGCCCGAACGAGTCCTGACCGGCCGGCCGCTCGGCCACCTGCCGGCGGGCTGTGCGACCTACGATGAGGCGCTGTCGCGCTATTTCCCGATCGACGATAAAGTGCGGCGCGGCGAGAACCTGCCGCCGGCCGACCTGCAGTTTTTGCTCGAACTGCGCGACTTCCTCAATGGCCGGGCCGAGCCCGCCACCGGCGCCTCGGTAGCATTCACCACGCTTGTGATCCGCAAATCGCCGGAAGCGCGCAAAGGCAAGGCGGACGCCGAGCGCGCTTATCCCGAATGGGTGCCGATGGCTCGTGCGCTCAGCCGCACCATGATGGGGCTGTTATGCCTGGCGGTCGTCATCACTTTGGCCATCGCCGCGCTTGCCGCCTACATCTATGTCGGCAACGCCAAGCTCGCAAATCTTGCCGATATCAATGCGCAATCCAAAGCGCTCGATGAGGAGATATTTCGCGAACAGTCCGCGGTTCCCGCGAACGACGCCGTCTCATACTACTGCGACGATGTCGAGTCGGTGCAAAGCCCAACCAATCCCACGGAGATGGTGAAGCGTTTCCACACCGTCGCGCAGTTGCAACTCTGCGCCAGGCTGAGCGATCTGCGCCGCAAGGAACAATTGGCTTACGACGGTCTGTCGCCCTGGTTCCCGCGCGACGATCGCGCCTTGCCCGCTGAGCTCGCTGTCGTCTCCGGCTATGTGCTGCCGGTGCTCATGGGACTTCTCGGCTCGATGACTTACGTGCTGCGGCGCTATCTGCGTAGTATCGGCGAGCGCCTTCTGACCCCGCGGGATTTGCGCGAATACGTGGTGCGTCTCGTCCTCGGCACGGTCTTTGGCGTGGCGATCGGCTTTTTCACCAGCGCCAGCGGACAGAGTTCCGAGCAGACAGTCGCCGCTCCGGTGAGCGCGCTCGGGGCGCCGGCGCTGGCCTTCCTGGCCGGCTATGGAGTCGAGGCGGTGTTTCGATTGCTCGATGGGCTGGCCGATCAGTTCTCCGCGGCGCGCAAGTGAGCGCATTGACGGAGCTCGGGCGTCGACACGCTAACGAGGCCGTGCCCCCGCTATAGACCGCGCCGAACGCCCTTGACGTTCGCCCCTCGCTATCCGATCAGATTTGGCTGCGCCGCTCCATCGCGGCCGTGGGCGGTTTCCCCAACCGCCTAGACCATGATCCAATTCGATTGAATCGGGTCATGGTCTAGATTTTTCGTTTGAGCATGATCTTTTTGGAAAGCCGGTGTCCACTTTTCCGGATCATGCTCTAGAACACGCGAATTTCTTCGAAGGAGGATGAATTGGATCTCGGTCTCAAAGACAGAGTTGCGATTATTACCGGCGGCAGCCGCGGTATCGGCAAAGCTTGCGCCAAGGAGTTGCTGGCCGAAGGCGCTGTCGTCGTTCTCGTCAGCAAGAATCCCGAGATCAACGCCACAGCCGTCCGCGAGCTCGGCAAGCTTCATCCCGACCATGTGTTCGGCGTGCCGACGGATGTCACCGACGACAAGGCGATCGCTCAGATGACCGCGGAGGTGGCTGAGCGCTACGGCCGCATCGATATTCTCGTCAACTCGGCGGCGACCGTCATCCCGCAGGACTTCTTCAAGATGGCCGATGACGAACTGGGAACTCTCCTCGACCAGAAATTCAATCCGGCCGCCCGCTGTATCCGCCACGCCGTCCCACATATGCGCCAACGAAAATGGGGCCGCATCATCAATGTCTCGGGACTTGCCGGGCGGCAGCCGCATTTCACCGTCGTGCCGGCAGCGCTGAACAATTCCGCCATGCTCAACTTGACCAAGGCGCTCGCCACCGAGCTCGCCAAGGACGATATCCTGGTCAATGCCGTGGTGCCTTACATCATCGACACCGAGCGGCAAGACGAGACGATGCGGGAATGGGCGCAGATGACCGGCCAGACCGAGGCGGAGGTTCGCAAGCAGCGCGTCTCGAGACTCCCGGTCGGCCGCATGGGCCGCCCGGACGAGGTCGGAGCAGTCGTCGCCTTCATGGCCTCGGAGCGATCGAGCTATGTCGTCGGCACCGCGTGGTATGTCGACGGCGGCGGCGCGATGACGCTCTGAGCACCATCCAGCGCGTCTTCTCATCCACGATCGAAGGCGGTGGCCGGGATGCGGACCTAATCCGCGACACGGCTGATGCGACAAAGCTCCGCTACACACGGTGTCGGAGACAAGTTAGGTTCTACCAATAACAACCATTGGAAACGCCATAGGAACGCAATGAACATTCCCCGCCGCCGATTTCTGCAACTCGCCGCCGGAGCTGCCGCGCTTCCCGCGGCACCGCGCATCGCATCCGCCGACACTTATCCGACACGGCCGGTGCATCTCGTCGTCGGCTTCTCGGCCGGATCGGCATCCGACATTGGCGGACGTCTTATCGGCCAGTGGCTGTCGGAGCGGCTCGGTCAGCAGTTCGTCATCGACAATCGCGTCGGCGCCGGCAGCAATATCGCCAACGAGTTCGTCGTGCGGGCGCCGCCGGACGGCTACACGCTGCTCTATGCGTCGACGGCGATCGCCATCAATGCGACGCTCTATGCGGGCAAGCTGAGCTACGACATTCTGCGCGATCTCGTGCCGGTCGGAGGCGTCGTGCGCACGCCGGTGGTGATGGAGGTCAATGTCGATCTTCCGGTCAAGACCGTTCCGGAATTCATCGCCTATGCCAAGGCCAATCCGGGCAAGATCAACATGGCGACGGTGGGGCCCGGCAGCGCCCAGCATCTCTATGGCGAATATTTCAAGATGATGACCGGGATTGATATGGTGCCGGTGCACTATCACGGCGCCGGTCCGGCGATCACCGATCTGATCGCCGGCCGCGACCAGGTCATGTTCGACGTTGTCGCCTCCTCGATCTCTTATATCAAGTCCGGCCAGCTGCGGGCGCTGGCGGTCACCACGGCGACGCCGCAGGAGGTGCTGCCCGGCGTGCCGACGGTCGGCGAATTCGTGCCGGGCTACGAAGCGGGCGGCTGGCAGGGCATCTGTGCGCCGAGCAATATGCCGGCCGAAATCATTGACAGGCTCAATCGCGAAATCAATGCGGCGCTGGCCGATCCCGATTTCAAGGCGAAGCTCGCCCAGCTCGGCGGTCAGCCGTTCCCCGGCACGCCGGCCGAATTCGGCAAATTCATCGCCGCCGAAACCGACAAATGGGGCAAGGTGGTGCGCAAAGCCGACGTCAAGACGGATTGAGCGTGCGCGCACCCGGCAGCATATTCTATTTGCTTGCACCCAACGCTTTCTTCGTCGCGTCCATCACCATCATTTCCAAATTCATCCGGCAAAAATCTTGCACTTTATCGATGTTGTGTTCCATTTGACCCATATCCACCACGGTATTGTGCTGCACGCCGTTATAGTAGCCGCTGAGCCAGACCGCGATAGATTTCGACAGCGCAATGTCGTCGAATATGAATTGGCGGCACGAGATCTTGGCAACGTCGATTGTCGTTTGCGCCTGCGCGGGACATGCCGCAAGCGTCAACAGCATGCCGACGGCGATATTCGTTATTTTCATGAGCTGCGCCCCAGATGACATCCACGCCCCGGATGATTTCGCAAGATATTGCCGTGCGCTGCGCGGTCTATTCGGGCGCAGGCCGTAACTTATTTCACTACACCGAGGACATTTTGGACCGCGTCCATGAGACCGGTGTCGAGATTGGACCGGCAATATGTTCCGACTTTATCCGCAATCCCTTGCACGGTGCTCGTGCCGATGACCGTATCGTTGCGCGTTCCATTGACGTATCCGCTCAGCCAAAGCGTCAAATAGTCTTGTCGCACGATATTGCCGATCAAATATTGTTTGCATGAGATTTTCGCGACGTCGACGATCTGCGCCGACGCATTTGCGGCCGCGAAAATTGCGAAGAGCGACACCAAGCTCAAGCGTAAGACATTCACGAGAGGTTTCTCCGGACTCGCACCGATCTGGGGTCATTTCGGCACATTATTCCTGTTCGGACAAGGGACGAATGCGCCGGGCGGCGAGTTCTTGCGGCACGGCCGGAAAAACGCGAATATTCAGCCGGGTTGGGATTCACTGTCGCGCTGGCGCAGCGGTGCCCAGACCATCAAGCTCTGCGAGGAGTTAATCCGATGTTGAAAATCGCAAGCCTTCTCCTGGGCGCCGCCGTATTGGCGGCAGCGCCGGCCAGAGCCAATGAGTATATTGTGAGTTGGACGGGCATCATTCCCTATTGCAATAAAACCAACGGCGATATTGACGGCCTGTTTGGCCCGCCGAGCACCGGACCCGGTGACCAGTCCTTGGTCGGCCGCTCGTTTACGGCCAACTTCTTCTACAGCAGCCCGTCCCATCTTCTCGACGCGACGCTGACGATCAATGCGAAAACGCTGCTTCTTAACGCAGGAACCGCTTCACGCGTTACTTCGTCTTTGACGACCCAACCAAATGGTTGGAGTACGGCCATCAGCGACTTGGGCGGCAGTACAGGTAATCACATCAGTTTCAACCTCGGCCTGTCGTCGGGCTTTCCACCTTTTTTTGTTGTATTTCCCAACTCGCTGGCAACGCCATTCACGGTTACGCTTGGACCGGCTGCTCCCATGGTGATCTTTTCATATGGGATCCACGGTATCGATGACTTTTGCCTGCAGCCGATTACGCTGTCCAACACCGTTCTCAATCCTCTTGCGCATCCCTATCCGGTCAACCTCGGCCGGCGCATTCACCGGATCGGCAGCCATCATCATTGACGATCCACCTGATCTCGAAGAGGCCTTGTTCGCATCCTGACGGCGTGTGGTTCGCTCAGCGGTCGCGCCGGGCTTGTGCGGCTTCGTGTCCGTTATTGGGGGGCGGATTCAACGGATCGGCGCAACACTTTCTAATCTTACGAGATGGGAGGTGCGCCATGGTGACATCACGGATTTGGTTCACGGCAGCGCAGAAAGCCGAGCTTTGGGAGCGATGGAAGAACGGGCAGAGTGCCGCGGCCATCTCGCGGGCGCTGGAAAGGAAGAACAAGACCGGCGTTGAGCGGATCGTGGTACGCCATGGAGGACTGGTGCCGGTGCCGCGCCGGAGAGCCTTGGCGGCACTAAGGCTTGAGGAGCGCGAAGAGATTTCCCGCGGCATTGCGGTGGGCCGGTCGATCCGGCAGATCGCCCAGGGTCTCGGACGGGCGCCATCGACAGTAAGCCGGGAGATCAGGCGCAACGGCGGCAGTCAGGCCTATCGTGCAAACCGGGCTGATTGGCGTGCCTGGGAGTGGGCGTTGCGCCCCAAGCCTTGTCGTTTGGCGCTGCATAGAGAGCTACGATGGCGCGTGGCGCAGAAGCTTGCGCTGCAATGGTCGCCGGAGCAGATCTCCGGCTGGCTGAAGCAGGAGTTCCCCAACTCACCAAGACATGCAGATATCTCACGAAGCGATCTATCGCAGCCTCTTCATCCAGACCCGCGGCGTGCTGAAGAAGGAGCTGACGGCCCAGTTGCGCACTGCGCGGCGGATGCGTCGCCCCAAGAGCCACAACGCGAAGAGTGGACAGGGGCATATCCTCGATATGGTCTCCATCCGCGAGCGGCCCGCTGAGATTGAGGATCGCGCCGTGCCGGGGCATTGGGAAGGAGACCTTCTTACCGGAGCGAACGACACGCACATCGCCACGCTCGTCGAGCGCAATACGCCACCCACATCGAGCCAATCTTCAACGACCGCTGCATCGCCTGTCATAGCTGCTACAACGCTCCTAGCCAGCTGAACCTGCAGAGCTATTCGGGCTTGGCGCGCGGCGCAACTAAGCTCAACGTCTACGATCGTTCCCGATTGGAGAGCGTTGCTCCCTCCCGGCTCGGCATCGACGCCCAGAGCGTTTCGGATCGGCGCGCCAGGGGTTTCTATAACGTCGTGGGCGGCACTGAGCCTGCCCGCAGCCTCCTGATGCACATGGTGAAACTCAGGGTCCTCCATCCGACCGTGCAGCCGAAAAAGTTGGTCAGCGAAAGCAACTTCTGTCCGGTCGACGTCGACAAGGCTTCGCTGCTCTCGTCCAGCACAGCCGAGCTTGGCATGCCGTACGGGTTGCCAGCACTGCCGCAAACGGATGTCGCAGCCCTCAGCGCGTGGATGGCTCACGGCGCGCCGGACCCATTGGAGGCGAACCTGGCAAGCCAGCGCGCATTGAATTGGCTGAACCAATCTTGCACCGGATACGACCACCAAACGAAGCCAAGAAAGATTGGCGGTCCAGTCCGACCAAAAATCATTGTCGCCCCGCAGGCAGAAAGCACTCGCGAACGAGCGCGCCTTCCCACATATTGTCGAGATTGCGCTGCCGGTGCGCGGCCTCAATCCTCGCTTGAGTAGCGAAATAGCGACCTTCCATCGCTCTCGTGAGATTCGACAGCGCTTTGGCCGATCAATAACCCGATCTAATCAGAGCTTTTGTCGCTGGTGTTTTTCGGAGCGAGCGATTGCTGACGCTTTTTGGGAGCGCTTCGGAGGCGTGCGGGTGACGAACAAGTCGACATGATATGAAAGAGGCCGCCAGCTGAGGCTAGACAATGTTACCTATATTATTCCTGTTAGGAGGAGAGAATATTTGTCGAGATTATATCATTGTAATATAATGATAAAGTTGAACATGATGTCTTTATCCTTTGTCCCGGGCAGCTTCGGGCATCAGCCGCCCAGCACTACGGACTGGGACGCGAGGTGCTCGCTGGACGATAAAGGGACAGGTTGGGGCGGGTAACGCCCGCACAAACTGCTTCGGTTCTGCCCCTGACGGGGGATGACTACAGGATCGGCGCTCCGCAAAGTCCCCGGAAGCATGGCCTGAAGCTGCACCTTGGCGATGCATAGTCCCAAGGGAAGAGCCGCGGTGGAACGCCGATAGATGTGCGCATCCCGCTGGATGCGCGGCCGTACCAGCAGCACGGCAGGTTGGACTTCGCGTCTGTCGGCGTTCCGCTTCCTTTTTCTTTTGCTTGGCGAACGAGGTGTAGCGGGCAGGTAAAGGCAGGCACCACCCCTTCTTTTTCCATCGCGCGACTCTTCTTCGCACTTCATCGTGGCGGCAATTGCAAAACTCGGATGCGGATGCGTCGCGAGAACAATCCTCCTTTTCGTCACTGTCGGATTAATCTCGGTGGTGACGGCGTGGGGGCAGGGAGCGCCGCCCAACCGAAACCGACTTGCCGAGTTTGAATTTTGGCTATCTAAGTCGGCCGACCAAGCTGGCTCGCCCCCGCGGCTTAGGGTGACGGATTGATAAAAGGCAGGAAACACAATGGATCTCGGTAACGGCCTCGGCCATTTGACTTATTCGACGCTCGTGCATCCAGGCGACAATTGGGAGCAGATGTGGGCGTCGATCAACACTTACCTGCCGAAAGTAAAAGCCCGCTTTGCCGGAAACAAGTCGTTCGGCGTGTCGCTGCGGCTGTCGGCGAATTCGGCGCACACCCTCGTCAACAGCAAGGCCGAGCGCGAGAAGCTGAAAAAATTTCTCGGCGACAACGACATGTATCTCTACACCGTCAACGCCTTTCCCTACGGCGCGTTCAAGGGCACGGTGGTGAAGGAGCAGGTCTACGAGCCGGATTGGCGCTCCGAGGAACGCACCCGCTACACCATGAACGTCGCCGACGTGCTGGCCGATGTGTGCCCGACGGACATCTCGCCGTCGATCCAGAGCGCGCCGCTCGGCTTCAAGCCGCGCGTCACCGGCGACGCCATCGTCGACAGCTATACCGACCACGTCATGCGCGTCGTGGCGCATCTCGTCGGGCTCGAACAGCGCACCGGCCGCACCGTGACGCTGGCGCTCGAGCCCGAGCCCTATTGCTTCCTCGAAACCACCGACGAGGCGGTCGAACTATTTCACGCATCACCTCTATTCGGGCAAGGCCGCGGAAAAAGTCGCCAAGCTTGCGCATATTCCGATTTCCGAAGCGCATGTCGCCCTGCGCCGGCATCTCGGCGTCGTATTCGATATCTGCCATCAGGCGGTCGAATACGAGAACATTTCGGAGTCTCTGCAGAAGCTGGTCGATGCCGGCATTCCGATCTTCAAGCTGCAGGAGGCCGCCGCGCTGCACATGCCGGAGGTGACGCAATCGATCGTCGATACGCTCAAGCGCTATGCGAAGACCATCTATCTCACGCAGACGGTGGAGAAGAGGGACGGCAAGCTCACGCGCTTCCTCAATCTCGAAGATGCGTTTGCCGCCTGGGAGAAAAATCCGGGGCCGCGCGAATGGCGCACCCATTTCCACGTCCCGGTATTCCTCGACGATCTCGGCCCGTTCCGCACCACGCGCTTTGCCATCGAGGACGCGCTGCGCTTCCACAAGAAGAAGCCGCTGTCGCGCCAGCTCGAAATCGAGACCTATACCTGGGACATGCTGCCGGACAACCTCAAGACCGGCGACATCGTCGATTATGTCTGCCGCGAGCTCGAGTGGGTACAGGGGCAGTTGGTGTGATGGAGATCGCGATCCGTCATCCTGAGGTGCGAGCGCAGCGAGCCTCGAAGGATGAACGGCCGAGGCGTTGGGGCCGTCGCCCTTCGAGGCTCGGCGCTACGCGCCGAGCACCTCAGGGTGACGGTACCTTAGCAAGGAGATACGCATGAAAGTCGGATTTATCGGGCTTGGCCGCATGGGCCAGGCCATGGCGCGCCGCTTGATCGAAGCCGGGCACGACGTCGGCGTCTACAATCGCACCGCCGAAAAACTCAAGCCGCTGATCGATCCCGGCGGGAAGCCGGTCGACTCGATCAAGGCGGCGGCCAATTACGGCGAGGCGGTTTTCACCATGCTCGCCGACGATGCCGCGGTGATCGACGTCGTCGGTAAGGCCGGGGGCTTATCGGCGTCGCTGCCGAAAGGCGGAATTCACATCTGCGCCGGCACGCATAGCGTCGCCTGCATCGCGGAGCTCAAGGAACTGCACGCCGAGGCGGGGCAGATCTTGATCGCAACCCCGATGCTCGGCCGGCCCGAAGTCGTCGCTTCGGCGCAGGCCGGCATGGTGCTGGGCGGAGCCAAGGAAAGCCTCGACCGCTGCCGGCCGCTGTTCGACGCCATTGCGCGGCGCACCTTCGAGGCCGGCGCCGACCCGGTCGCTGCCGCGGCCATCAAGATCGCCAATAATTTCGTGCTCGGCTGCGCCATCGAAGCGATGGGCGAGGGCTTTGCGCTGACGCGCAAATACGATGTCGTGCCCGACGTGTTCTATGACGTGATGACCGACGGGTTGTTCGCCTGCTCGGCCTACAAGATCTACGGCAAGCTTATTGCCGATGAACGTTATCTGCCTGCCGGCCAGCGCGCCATTCTCGGATTGAAAGATGCCAATCTTGCGCTCGAAGCCGGCGGCGCGGTCGGCGTGCCACTTCCCAGCGGCAATGTCTGGCGCGACCGCCTGGTCGGCGCCGTCGCCCACGGCGAAGCCGAGCACGACTGGGCGGTGATGGCCAAGGATCAGGCGCGGGCCAGCGGTTTAGACTGAGGCGGCCGGTCCAACGAATTAGCGCTCTTGCGAATGCTGCAACGCGGCGTCGGCTTGTCCACGCCGGTTTCTGCCGTTGCTTGTGGCAATAGCGGGCGTATGCTGACGGCAAAATAGAAAAGGGGAATGAAGCGAACAAAACATCCTGGGAGGAAATAATGGCGGTGCAGGCTCAGGCGCTCGAACAAATAACGATGCGCAAAGTGTATTGGCGGCTGTTGCCGCTGGCGATCCTGGCTTACTTCCTTGCCTATCTCGACCGCATCAATGTGGGATTTGCGGCGCTGACGATGAACAAGGATCTCGGCCTCGATGCCGCGGTCTACGGCATGGCCGCCGGCGCTTTCTTCTGGGGTTATTTCTTGTTCGAGGTGCCGAGCAACCTCATTCTGGAAAAGGTCGGCGCGCGCATCTGGATCGCCCGCATCATGGTGAGCTGGGGCCTGATATCCGGCGCCACCGCGTTCTGCACCGGGCCGTGGAGCTTCCTCGCCATGCGCTTTCTGCTCGGGCTCGCCGAAGCTGGTCTGTTCCCGGGCATGATCCTGTTCTTTACGTACTGGTTCCCGGATTGGCACCGCGCCCGCATCGTCTCGGGATTCATGATCGCGCTGCCAGTCGCGGTCGCAGCCGGCGCGCCGGTCTCGACCGGCATCCTTGAAGGTTTCAACGGCGTGTTGGGGCTCGCCGGCTGGAAATGGATGTTCATTGCCGAGGCGATCCCGACGGTTCTCATCGGCTTCGTTATTCTGCTCTTCGTCACCGATCGGCCGCATCTCGCGGACTGGCTGAGCGCGGACGAGCGCAGCTGGCTGATCTCAACGCTCGAAACCGAGCGCAGCCTGGTCGAGGCCAAGCGCAAGGTCAGCATCTGGCAGTCGTTCTGGGATCCGAAGGTCCTGCTCTTGACGCTCAACTATTTCGGCATTGTCGGCGCCAGCATCGGCATGCTGTTGTTCCTGCCGCAGATCGTCAAGCAGCTCGGCCTCACCACGATGCAAGTCGGCTGGGTCAGCATGATCCCCTATATCTGCGGCGCGGTGGCGATGCTGGTCTGGGGCTGGTACTCCGACCGTATCGGCGAGCGGCGCTGGAATTTGTTCTGGGCCTGCGTGGTCGCGACCATAGGCCTTGTGATTGCCGGCGCAACCGTCGGCACGGTCTGGGCGCTGGTCGGCATGTCGATTGCCGCGATCGGCTTCTATGGCTCGAAGGGGCCGTTCTGGACCATGCCGTCGATGATCCTGACCGGCAGCGCAGCGGCCTCCGGCATTGCCTGGATCAACGCCGTCGGTAATCTCGGCGGTTTCTTCGGGCCGACGGCGGTGGGCTGGGCCAAAACCTATACCGGCAGTTTTGCCGGCGGCCTTTACGCGCTCGCCTGTTTCTCGGCGGTGTCGGCGATTGTCGCGGCGCTCGGACTGCGAATTCCGAATTCCGCGGCGCGGGCGAATGTCGAGCAAGAGATGGCGGTGGCGGCGGAGTAGAGCGTGCTGCCGACTGGCGAAGCGAGCTTCGCCAGTCGGTTCAACGAGCGCGGCGCGCGCGTCGTTGTCATACGGCATTGCAGGAAATTTAATAGCGTACCGTCACAAGGTGTGCGCGGAACCGCGTGCCTTGAACCTTGATCGGGCCGTGTTAGATTTAAGCGTCGCCCGCTTGCGCCAATTGGAAAAATTATGACGGATCAACCCCTTCCGTCGGCGCGTTTCGCCGAGCGCGATTTCCGTGCCGGCGAGGTGTTCAATCGCGCCTTCGCGGTGTTTTCGCGTAACTTCCTGCCGTTCTGTCTGGTCAGTCTCGTCGCCAACCTGCCGAATATTCCGGTCTATGCGCCGCAAGTCGGCGCTGCCGCCTCCAGTGACACCAGCGCCTGGTCGGGTGTCGGCGTCATCTCCGCGATGGTGCTCAATACGCTCAGCCAGGCCGTGATCGTTTATGCCGCTTTCGACGACATGCGCGGCCGGCCGGTCGACATGAAGGAATTGCTCAAGATCGGTCTGCGCCGTTTTTTCCCCGTCCTTGGCGTGGCGATCTGCGTGCCGATCCTCGCCGCGATTGCGGCGCTCGCTCTGGTGTTTCCCGGCCTCATGGTATTCACGATGCTGTTCGTCGCGGCGCCAGTGTGTGTTGTCGAGCGGCTCGGCCCCATCAAAAGCATGGGACGCAGCGCGCGTCTGACCAAGGGCCATCGCTGGAAAGTCTTCGGCCTCTGGTTCGCGACGCTCTTGGTCGAGGGCATCGTGCAATCGGTGCTGACCGGATTGGCCGCGGCCGGCGGCGGTTCATTTCTCGGGACCCCGCTCCTGGTGATTTGGAGCGCCGTTTACGGTGCCTTCAGCGCGGTGCTCGCGGTTGTGACCTATCACGATCTGCGCGTCGCCAAGGAAGGCGTCGATACCGACCAGATCGCGGCCGTGTTCGACTGACGGTCAGGACTTTGCCGGTCCGGAATATTTGTCGGCCCGCGCCTTGCCGTAAAGCTGCTCGCGTTCGAGGAAGGCGCGCTCGGCGGTATAGAAGTCGCTTAGAAACACGGTGACGCGACCGCGCGGCACCGGCTCCGTCCAGCCGATTTTGTGGCAGATTTTGGTGCAGGCCTCTTCGAGAACTTGCGTGCTTTCTCGGCTTTGCGGGCGGCGCAACAGTTCCTCGAGCACCTGCAGCTCGAATGCGCCATAGGCCTGCAATTGCGCAGGCGTGAAGCTGAACTGCAGCGCGCGCTCGACCAGATCGCTGAGCAGCGTCACTTTGGGCAGCGAGATGACGATGGTGCCGGCGATCAGGTCGCCACCGCGCATCCGGTCGCGATTGAGAGCGGGTATGGCGAGACAGAACATGACCCAGGCGACAATGAGGAGCTCGTGCCAATCGGCGACGTTGCCGGACCGCAGCAAGATGCCGAGCGGAATGAACATCTCGACTTCGCGCGTGAGATTGCGCGCGATCACTGCTGACGCCACCAGCGGCCCGCCGCTGCGGTCGATGACGCGCAGGCCGACGATGCGCTTGCCGGGAGTGGCGCCGCGCCACGCCAGTTCGAAATAGATGAAATAGAGATTGCGGATGAGGAAGCCGATGAACAGCGCAACCGAGATCGCGATCAGGCTGCCGCCGGTTCGCCCGATCAGCGAACCGAGCGGGATATAGATCGCGAGCGTGAGCAGGATCCAGATCGTGAGATCGATCACGAAGGCGGTGAGGCGTTCGCCGTAATTGGCGATTTCGATCGGCACCGGCACGCCTTCGGGCGTGATGATCTGACGCCGAAGTTTTTTGCCGCCTTCGAGGAATTGCGAAGTCCGTTCGTGCGCCAGCAAGGAGGTATCGCTTGAAGACGTCGGAGCCGTCGTCATTGTCGCATTCCCTGGTCCGCTCGTTTGCCGCAACGGCTGTAATAAACGAGCCACAGCGCACCGACGGTGAGCCCAATGGCAAAGCGCAGCGGCGTGCTTTGTACCAGTTGACGGAAGCCGCCTTCGAAAATGCCGGCGACAAACAGCATGAGGATGCCGCCGACCGCCATTTGCGCGGCCTGCCGGCCGTGCAGCGCCAGATTTTCGATGCGGGAATAGCGGCCGGGGAAGAGAATCTTGTCGGCGATGACGAGCCCGCCGGCTGCCAGCAGGATCAGCGCGCCCAGTTCCGACGTGCCGTGGATGGACAGCCAGCCCAAGCAGTCGACCGTCAGGCCGCGATCGTAATGCAGCGCGACGAAGGCGCCGAGACTGAGCCCCTGATAGACGACGAGCAGCAGGGTCGGAATGCCCGCCGCGAGCCCGAGGCCGAAGCACAACAGGCCGACCGCGGTGTTGTGACTGAACAGGACATTGGCGAATATGCCGAAGGCTTCGACCGGCCCCGGCCACGGCGCGAACAGTTCCTTGTCGCTCAGCGACGCAGCCGTCGAGGCGGGACCGCGGCCGCTTGCCATGTCGGCCGGCATGAATGTGGTGAACCAAGCCTCGTCCTGCACCGTCAAGATAAAGCCGGCGGCGACGCCGGCGAGCAGAGCGAGCGTGACGATGAGAATGTGCCAGCGCGCCGCCCGCACCGCTGCCGGCAGATCGTAGACGAAGAATTTCTTCAGTCCTTCGATCGGGTCGACACGCGGGCCGTATACCGCGAGATAGGCGCGCAGCGCGAGGTTTTCGAGATAGAGCAGAAGATTGCGGTCGAGCGCGATGGTGCGGGCGACCGACAGCGACGACAGCGCCGCGCGATAGAGGATCGGCAGCTGCTCCAGTTCGTCGAGCGACAGCGAGCGCACGCCGCGCCGCTCGACGCGCTGCACCAGATCTTCGAGTTCGCGCCAGCCCTCCTCGCGTCCTTTGCGAAACTCGCGGCTCTTGAGAACAAACCCCGGTTTGGCGGCGCCTTGTGCTGCGTCCCGCCGCGCGATTCTGGCCTCGTCGATCAGGTCAGCGGTTGGCGTCATATCAGCCCGCGCTGCTTGATCATGAGATAGCGATTGATGAGCGCGGTCGGCAAGGTTTGGCTCGGGACGTCGAGGCAATGGATGCCGAGGCGTTCCAGCCGCTCGAAGACGATGCTGCGCTCGCGCAGGAAATCTTGCGCGATCACGGCCTGCGCCACGTCGGTGAATTGGCGCGGCGGCGCGTCGACGGCGTTCTGCAGCACCGAACCGCGCTGCGTCACGAACACGACCACATGCCGGTTGGCGACGCGCTGCATGCTTTCGATGAGAAGCTCGGCGGTGATGGTGTCGACGAAATCGGTGAACAGGATCACCAGCGCGCGCCGCTTGAGCCGGGCGTTGAGTTCGGCGAGACCGAGCGTGAAGTTGGTCTCGTTATGATGGTAGTCGAGCTCGGCGGTGGCGCGCTGCAGGCGAGGGAAGCTCGACATGCCGCGGACCGGTCCCAAATATTGCCGCACCCGCGCGTCGAACCCGTAGGTGCCGACGAGATCGCCGCCCTGCAGCGAAACCCAGGCCAGCAGCAGCCCGGCATTGATGGCGTGATCGAGTCGCGCCATGCCTGCCACCGGCTCGAGCATGAGATAGCCGGTGTCGAAGGCCACGACGACCTGATGATTGCGCTCGGTGCGGAACTCCTTGCACACCAGCTTGTTGTGCCGCGCCGAATGTTTCCAATCGATGAAGCGGCTGTCGAGGCCGGGCGTGTATTCGCGCAACGCCTCGAACTCCGTGCCTTCGCCCTTCTGAACCTGGGTCTTGATCCCGTAGACCGCTTCCTGAATGAAGAATTGCAGCGCCGTGCCATGGACGCCGCGCACATTGGGCAGCACGTCGACAGTGCGGTTCACGGCAATGCGGCGTGTGAATTCGACAAGCGACAGCGGGCCGCGCCAGCGCAGCCAGATCTGGTCGATGGTCACGCGGCCGCGGCGGCGCGGCACGAGCGGCAGCGCGATTTTGGCCTCCGCGCCCGCCGCAAGCTCGCCGGCAACGACTTCGGACGGTTCGATGTCGCCGCGCTGTTCGGTGATCGCCTCGAAGCGGGTCGCGCGCCGAAAGCCGGCGGCGGGAATCGTTATCGTCGTCGCGCCGCGCTCGCCGATATAGAGCCGATCGGGCGTCGCGACCTTGACATTGAGAAGACGCGGCGGGAAAGCCAGCGCCAGATCGCTCGCGGTGACGATTAGGACGAGAATGCCGTAATTGAACGACAGCGGCCATAATTTCGGACTGTAGATGACGATCAACAGCGCCAGCGGAACTCCGGCGGCAAAGATAAGAACTGCGCGCAGCGTCGGCCGGGTCATCGCGGCGCCGGTGTCTGATCGAGGACCTCGCGCAGGATGCGGTCGGTGGTCAGTCCCTCGATCTCGGCGCTTGGCGACATGGTGATGCGATGCCGCAGCACGGGCAAAGCGAGAATCTTCACGTCGTCGGGAATGACGAAATTCCTGCCCTGCAGGACCGCGAAGGCGCGGACGGCGGATGCGAGCATGTTGGCGGCGCGGGTCGAGGCGCCGACTTCGAGCGAGGCGTGTTCGCGGGTCGCCCGGATCACATCGACGATGTAGTCGATCAGGGGATCGGACAGCCGGACATAGGTTACGGCCTCGCGCACCACCGCAAGCGTCGCCCCGTCGGCGACCGGCTTGAGGCCGAAGTCCTCGAGCCGCGGCATCGCCGAGCGATGCCCGTGCCGGCGCACGATTTCCCGTTCCTCGTCGCGGTCCGGATGGTCGATGGATATCTTGAACAGAAAGCGGTCGAGCTGCGCCTCAGGCAATGGATAGGTGCCTTGTTGCTCGATCGGATTTTGCGTCGCCACCACCATGAAATCATCGCCGAGGTCATAGTCCTTTCCGTCAATCGTGACGATGCGCTCATTCATGGCTTGCAGCAGCGCTGCCTGCGTCTTCGGCGGGGTGCGATTGATCTCGTCGGCGAGCAAGAGCTGGGTGAAGATCGGTCCCTTGGTGAGAATGAAAGTGTTGGTCTGAAAATTGAACAGGTTCGTGCCCAGCACGTCGCCCGGCATCAGATCGGGGGTGAACTGGATGCGACCGAATTGCAGAGCCAAGCTGGCGGCAAAGGCGCGGGTGATCAGCGTCTTGGCGGTTCCCGGCACGCCTTCGAGCAGAATGTGGCCGCCGGCCAGAAGGCTCGTCAGCATCAGATCGATGACGTCGTCCTGGCCGACGACGGCTTTGCGGATTTCGCCGCGAATGCCGTCAGCTATTGCGCGGATGTCCGAAACGTCCATCGAGAATCTCCTCCCTTCCAACGATGAATTTCCCTTGCCAGCCGGACCAGGGGCGCCGGATTGCGCATCCGGCTGTCGCCGAGCGACGCTGCTTCCTGGATCAGCGGGCCGCAATCGGTCGCGACGCCGCGCGCCGCGCCGACTCGTTGCAGCCATCCGATCAGCGCCGCGGTTGAAAGTCCGCGCGGCGCGTGCAACTGGCGGCCGACGTCGCGCAGCGTTTCCAGCACGTAGCGTTTGATCATCACCTCGCGATGGCCGCTGAGATCGACCAGCTTGGCGATGTTCTCCAGTAAGCCCTGCCGGCCGGCGCCCATCGGCGGCGGCGCCGGCTGCGGCGTGCCGAAGCGCCCAAGCGTCGCCCAGAGCAAGAGCGCGACCGCGATCGCGCCCTGAATCGTCGCCATCACGAAGGGAAAGTGGAACAACAGCAGTAACGGGTTTGCGGGCTCGGCGATGAAGCCGTGGATGGTCTCATCGAATATGACGCTGCCTGAGCCGATGCGCAGGCGCTCGATCATCGCGACCGCGAGCGCCGCGTTGCCGGCCTGGGCCAAGCCGTAATTGGAAATGACGTCGGGATCCGATAGCACCCAGATCTTGCGGTTGCCGTTTCTGATCTGGCCGAGCAGCATGCCGTCACTGTTGCCGATAATCGGCTGCAGGCGATCGCCGTGGATCAGGCGAATCGGCGCTTCGACATTGGGCGCGAAATTGAGCGTATTTGTCGTCCAGTTCGCCTTGTCGACATCGATCAAGTCCGCTTTCGGCGCGACCAGATGAAGCGCCCAGCCGGCGACGGTCGGCTCCACCGGGAATGCCTCGCTGATCCATCCGGATTTGCTGCTGCTCGGCTCACCGATCCACTTGGGCAGGATCAGCAACACGGTATCGGCCTTGAGCAGCGTTCGCATGATCTCTTCGGTCTTGGCGCCGGGAAACGGCTCGGCGATCACCAGGACACTTCCGGGGTCGAGCTTGCCGAGCGAGTCATAGCGACTCTTGACCACCGGCATGTCGAGCCGCTGCAGCATGTCGGCAATTCCGGCATAGCCTATGGCCGAGCGCGAATAGGCGCTGGCTCCGACGGTCTCGGTGCTTTGGTCGCTGTTGCCCATCAAATAAAGCGACAGCAAAAACGTCAGCACGGCAGCTACGATCCAGCCGATCAGCAGCCGCTGTGAGAGGATCAAGCTGCCCATCATGTCGCCGCGCCCCGTTGCAACGCCTGCGCCAGCGCGCCGAAGCTTGAGCGGCAGGCGAGGTAATCCTCGCGTGCGGCGGGATGCCCGCCGAAATAGGTCCACTCGACACGACTGATCACCTCGCGCAAAGGACGGCGAAGAGTGTCCGCTAGCTGGCGGCTGCGCAGGATCTCACGGCTGGTCATGGAGTTGGCGAACTGCTCGTGGAGGCGCCTGCGGATATCGGCGAGCGCCTGGAGCAGAAGCACATGCATGGCTTCGACGAACCGCCCCTGGGCCGCGAGGTCGTCGGCCACTTCGAGGACGACGTCCGGTGCGCGCGAGCCAGTGTCGAGCGCGGCTATTTCATCTTCGGCCCATGCGCCGCCGCGTCCGGCACGCAGGATCGGAATCATGTCGCGAAATATGTAGAGCAGCACAATAACGCCGACAACGACTGCGACCCAGACGGTTTCGGGCGGCAAGTTCAGTCGATAAGGTTCCTGCGGTTCTTTCTGGCGGCGCAACTCGGTCTGCAGATCGAGCTTGTGGATCGCCTGGTCGGCTAAAAGCTTGGTTTGCAGGTCGAGATGGTGGATGGCCTGATCGGCGGGTGTTTGCGGGTTCTGCTGCGCTGGCGGCGACACCTGCTCTTGGACTTGCGCCGCGCTCCGGCGGGCGCCGATAGGAACGACCGCAAACAACGCAAGGCAGAAAGCGAGGACCGCCCGGCGGCGGCCCGCAGCGCTCCCGGTCGCCGCCCCCAGCAGCATCTTGCCCTCACGCGTCCGCCGCCCCGGCTGGACGAGGCCCAGAAATGCCGCCAATCCGGCAGTTCAGCAATCTATCCGAGCACGTTCGTGCCGGCTTGCGCAACCTGCTCGTCCTCATGCGATTGCACGCCCGACACGCCGATTGCGCCGACGCATTCGTTTTCGTGAACGATCGGCAGCCCGCCCTGGATCAGAATACCGGCGGGAAAACTGGCAAAGCCCGGACGTTCCTTGACGCGATCCTCGAAGAACTTGCTCGGCCGTTTGGTCATGGCCGAAGTGCGGGCCTTGCCGGTGGCGACTTCGGCGGTAATTGCGGCGGCGCCGTCCATCCGCGTGAAGCCGAGCAGGAATCCGCCGTCGTCGACGACCGAAATCGAGACCGCCCATTTGTTCTTTGCGGCTTCGGCCTCGCAGGCGGCGAGGATCTTTTTTACGTCAGCCGCAGTGAGGCATTGTTTGGTGCGCATGATTATTCCTGGAGTATTCCGGTAAGGCGGATGCGCGAGCTTAGCGCAAGGAAAATTGGACAGGAACGATAAGATCGATCTGCGAGTCCGTCATGCTGTCGGGGAAGGGCGGCAGCGGCTGAGCGCGCTCGATCATCGACATGACTTCGGCATCGAGCGGCGGGTAGCCTGAACTTTGCACGATTTTCCGCGCCAGCACGTGTCCGGTGCGGTCGACCGTGAAGCTCAGCGTCACGGTACCTTCTTCGCCATGCGCTTGGGCTTCGCTCGGGTAGCGTTTGAATTTCAGGAGATGCTTGGACAATTGGCTCCGCCACGACGCCTCATCGCGCTCCATGCCGCCTTTGGTGCGCGCCTGCATGGCCGGCGTCGGCGGCGGCTGCTGTTCGATTTTTTGCGGCGGCGGCGGTTCGGGCGCGACGACGGCTTGCGGTTCCGGCGGCGGTGGAGGGGGTGGCGGCGGCTGCTCGACCTGCGGCGGTGGCGGCGGCTGGTCAGGGGTCGGCGTCTGGTCGACGGTGTCGTCGCTCGGCGCCAGATCCACGGCGATCGGCGTCGTGTCGTCGCCCATATCGTCGGGCCGATGAACGTAGACATAGGCGCCGAAGGCGGCGAGGTGGACGAAAATCACGATGGCCGCAGCGATCGCCCAGCGCCGCATGTCGTCCGAGTGCTCATCCTCGATCCATGTCGAAGCCGGCGCGGTCATTTTACGTCACGCGATTCCATGCCGACCAATGCGACTTTGAGGTAGCCTGTGTCGCGCAGCACGTTCATCACCTGCATGACGTCGCCGTAAGGAACCGCCTTGTCCCCGCGCACGAACAGCCGCTGTTCCTTGTCGCCCTGCGTCGCGGTCGCAAGCGCTGAGGGAAGCGCGTCGCGCGGCACCGAGTTGTCGCCGATTGCGACGCTGCCGTCGGCTTTGATCGTGATGTAGACCGGCTTCGGCGGCCGCTGCTGCGGTTGCGCTGTCGAGGACGGCAGATCGACCGGCACGTCCACGGTGGCGAGCGGCGCCGCCACCATGAAGATGATGAGCAGCACCAGCATCACGTCGATAAACGGCGTGACGTTGATGTCATGGACTTCGGTGAGCTCGTCGGTGCCGTGATCGAGGCGAATCATGGGACTAACTCTTCGATTATTCGGCAGCCTGCGACAGCGGCAGCTTGGCGCGATCGAGGTCGCGGCTGACCAGCCGCATCACCTGCGCCGAAGCATCTCCGAGATACGCGCGGTAATGCTGGGTCTGGCGCGCCAGCACGTTATAGATCACGACTGCCGGGATTGCGGCAACGAGACCGAAGGCGGTGGCCAGCAGCGCCTGCGCGATGCCGGGCGCCACCACGGCGAGATTCGTCGTGTGGGCGTTGGAAATGCCGATGAAGCTGTTCATGATGCCCCACACCGTGCCGAACAGGCCGACGAACGGCGCGGTCGAGCCGATGGTGGCGAGGACGCCGGTGCCGCGTGAAATTTTTCGGCTCACCGCCATCTCGATGCGCTCGAGCTGCAGCGCGATGCGCTCCTTCAAGCCTTCCGCGCGCAGGCTCGCCGACAGGCGGATTTCTTGTGCGGCCGACTGCATGAGAAGGGCGACCGCGCTGTTGCCGTCGCGCAATTGCTCGTGAGCCTGAGCGATGGTCGCCGATTCATTGAGGATGCGCAGGTCGCGGCGAACGTCGCTGCGCGCGCTGCGTAGCTCGAAAGTCTTGGCGAGCCAGACCGTCCAGGTCACGAGCGAGGCGACGGCGAGCCCGATCATGACGATCTTCACGATGATATCGGCGTTGAGGAACATGCCCCAGGGCGAAAGATCGTCAGGCACTTGGAGGCCGCCGATCGTGGCGGGCGCCGGAGCGGCTTGTTCCGGAGCCGCAGCACTGGGCGCGCTTATGGCGGGCGGATTTGCTCCGGGCGTCGCTGGCGCAGCGGCCGGCGGGACGACCGCAGGAGCCGCCGCGGGACCGGACGGTGCAGGAGCGGACGCTGCGGGAGCGGATGCCGCAGGTGCTGCGGCGGGCGCGGAATTGTCTTGCGCCCGCGCCGAAGGGCTCAGCGCGATCGCGATCAAAACGGCCGAAGCCAGGACAAAGGCGAAGGCGGCTTTGGCCGAAACGACGCGGCATAGGCGCCAGAGGATTCGGCGCCGGCTCGAACGCCCCGCGCGGTTGGTGTGCTGCATTTCGTATTTCACAATTCGCGTCCCACTTTTTGCTGTCGCGGCCTCACCCACCAGGCCGCGGACGTCCACAGTGTCGGGGAAATATGTCCCTATAATGTAACATTATAACAGTTCACCATGCGGCGCCTCGGGCGGAAAGGTGCGGTGCGGCCGTCTTGTTTTACTTTAGAATAAAGAAAAACTGCTGTCTTTTCAGTATCTTGCGTTACAGCGGTCGGCGCGGTCAAGCGCTTACAATAAGGAAGCTGGAAAGCACCTTGATTCTCGCCCCCGAAACCGGATGCCGCCCCCGGTTCGGCCGCCGCGACCGGCCGTCGTGTAACCCAAGGCTAGCGGCTCGTCCACGACAACCCGTGTGCACCGCACATTATTATGTCGGCACGCCATTGTGTCGGCATGTCGGCGAATACGCCGCCGAGGCCGCGGCAAAGCGCGTCAGTTTCCCGCCCTCATGCGGGCAAGCAATTCGGCGGTCGGATAGGAATCCGCGAGCAGGCCGTATTTGAGCTGCATCGCCTTGACCGCCTGCCGCGTTTTCAGGCCGAGAAAGCCGTCGACCGCGCCGACGTCATAACCCGCATGCGCCAGCATGCCCTGCATGGTTTTGACGTCGGCGAAAGGCAGCGCCGGCGGGGGATTGCCGCGGCGCAGCGGCGGCGCGCCGGCAATGCGGGTGGCGAGATAGGCAGCGGTCGTCGAGTAGACCAGCGAATTGTTCCACTGCAGATAGACTTGGAAGTTTTGATAGACGAGGAAAGCGGGCCCGAGCCGTCCCATCGGCAGCAGCGGCGACGCCGGCAGATTGTCCGCCGGCAGCGGCTTGCCGTCGGCCAGCGTGACGCCGAACGACGCCCATTTCGAGCGCGGCAGCTGGATGTCGAGGTCGGCTTGGTCCCACGGCATACTGGCCGGCACGCGCACCTCGGTCAGCCACGGTTCGCCGCGGCGCCAGCCGAGGCCCGAACAGATAATTCGCCGTCGAGCCGAGCACGTCGGGCGCGCTACGCAACAGATTGCGCTTGCCGTCGCCGTCATAGTCCACGGCGTATTTGTAATATTCCGACGGCATCATCTGGGTCTGGCCGAGTTCGCCCGCCCATGAGCCGATCATCTCACTCGGGCTGCAGATCGCCGCGCTCGATCAGCCGCATGGCGTCGAGCAACTGCGCGCGAAACCGGTCCGTGCGCCGGCAATCGTAAGCGAGCGAAGCGATCGAGCTGAGCGAATGATAATTGCCCATATTGGCGCCGAAATCGCTTTCCAGCGCCCAGAACGCGACGATGACCGGCGCCGGCACGCCGTATTGCTGGTCGATGCGTGCGAACACCTGCGCGTAGGTTTTGATCTTTGCCGCGCCCATCTGAATGCGATAGGCGGCCGCCATGCGGTCGGAAAACTCCAAAAACGTCTGTGTGAAAACGCGCTGGCCGTGGTCGATATTCACGATGCGCTGGTCGTAGGTGAGAAAGGGCGCGGCAGCGGCGATCGTGCGCTGGCCCCCCGGCTTCGATCGCTTGCGTCCACACTACGGCAAAGCCATTATGAAACTACCAGAGCCCTGTGCAGCAATGTCGCCCGCCAGTGTCGCCAGCCACGGACGCAGGAGACATTTCGCGATCGCTATGATCGGTTGCTCAAATACCAGTCCAAAATCTCTTCGCCGGTCCAGTACAGAACGCCGTCGAATTTGCGCGCGTATTCGTAAATCGCTTCGAGATATTTGATGCGGTGCGGCTGGCCGCTGAGATACGGATGAATCGCGAGCGCAGAAGATCTTGGCGCGCTTCTCGCCCTCGGCATAAAGCCGGTCGAACTGATCGATGGCGCGCTTGAACAGATAATCGGCCTCGTGGTGCTGCACCGCCATCATCGGGATATCGTTGAGTTCCATCGTGTAGGGCAGCGTCACCAGCGGGCCGTTGTTGGTACGGATGGTCGACGGCTCGTCGTCATAGACCCAGTCGCCGATATATTTGATGCCGGCACCCGCGAGCAGATCCGGCGTTTCGAGCGTCTCCGTCAGGCCGGGGCCGAGCCAGCCGACCGGCCGCTTGCCGCAAAAATCGCTCAAGCACGTCGAGCGAGCGCGCGATCATCGCTTTTTGATTCGGCTCCTTGTGGATTGGGCCCTGCTGATAGGAGTGGCCCATGAATTCCCAGGCGTCGCTCTTCGCCTCCTGTGCGACGCGCGCGTAATCCTCGCAGACCCGCGCATTGATCGCGAGCGTAGGGCGGATTTTCTGGCGCTTGAACAGATCGAAGAAGCGCCACACGCCGACCCGCATGCCGTATTCGTGCCAGCTCCAATTTGGCACGTCGGGAAGTTGCGTCTCGCCGGTCGGGGGCGCCGAGCACCTGGCGCGCCATCGGCTTGCCGATATCCCAGACTTCGAGATTGACGATGGTCCAGAAGACGATGCGCGCGCCGCCGGGAAGCTTGAGCGGCGGGCGATCGACGATCGCCGAATAGTCGCTGCGCTCGCGCGGCAGCATGGTTTTCGTCGAGCCGATTTTCCGTTTCTTCGTCACACGCTTAATCATCGATTCCCTGTCCGCCGGCAGGCACTTGTCAAAATGCGGGCCAGACCATACGTCGGCTTTCGGACTTCGGACAACCTTTCCGCGGTTTTCCGGCGGGCTTGGCTATGCGATCACAAGCGCGTTAGATGGCTTCGATTCGCATTGCAGTTTGCGGCGGACCGCTCATCTATGGAACCAACGTGCCGGGGACTGATTATCTTCCCAGCCTTTGAAATTCTTACATTAATCCCGTCCTTTGACGGACTTTCATCATGCCACAATCGGCCGCTTCCACGCGCGTTCGGTCCGCTGACACCGCCCATTCCGGCGCGGGCGATGACGCCGTCAAATCCGGATGCCCAGTTGGCGAAGCCACTGGCGACCCGCGACAAGACTGGCTCAAAGCCTTCCGCGCGGTGCGCGCCGAGACCGAACGCCGCGCGGCGCTCCTGTCGGCTGAGGATCAAGTCATTCAATCGATGCCCGACGCCAGCCCGACCAAGTGGCATCGGGCGCATGTGACGTGGTTCTTCGAACAATTCCTGTTGCGGCCTCATGCAAAGGCCTATCCCGCCGTTCGACGAGCGCTTCGCCTTTCTCTACAATTCCTATTACGTCTCCGCCGGTCCGCGCCAAGCGCGCCCGCAACGCGGCCTGATCACGCGGCCGACCGTCGCCGAGGTCGCGGCCTATCGTGCGCATGTCGATGACGCGGTTACTGACCTGATCGAAACCGCGAAAAATTTCGACGAGCTGAAGCCGATCATCGAGATCGGGCTTCAATCACGAGCAACAGCACCAGGAATTGCTGCTCACCGATATTCTGCACGCATTTTCCTTCAACGAGACGCATCCCGCTTACGATCCGGATTGGCAGTGGCCGAAGATCAGCGGTCGCGCCGCGATGGACGCGTTGCTCACTGGCGTTCACAGGATCGGCCATAGTGGCGGCGGTTTCTGTTTCGACAACGAGCAACCGGCGCATCAGGTCCTGCTGCAGCCGGTGCGGCTTTCGCCATCGCTTGTCACCAATGGCGAATGGCTCGAATTCATGGCTGACGGCGGCTACACGACGCCGACGCTCTGGTTGTCGGACGGCTGGGCGACGGTCGAGGCGCAAGGCTGAAGCGCGCCCGGCTATTGGCGCAAGGTCGACGGCGCGTGGTTTTCGATGACGCTCGGCGGCTTGCGCTGCGTCGCGCCGGAACAGCCGGTATGCCATGTCAGTTATTACGAAGCGGACGCGTTCGCGCGCTGGGCCGGCAAGGATCTGCCGACCGAAAGCGAATGGGAAGTCGCCGCCAACAGCAACGCGCTTAACGATGCCTTCGGCGTGGTCTGGCAGTGGACGCGCAGCGCCTATTCACCATATCCCGGTTACAAGGCGGCGCCCGGCGCGCTTGGCGAATACAATGGCAAGTTCATGGTCAATCAGATGGTGTTGCGCGGCTCGTCGCTCGCGACGCCCGCCGGTCATTCGCGGCCGAGCTATCGCAATTTCTTTTATCCGCCGGCGCGCTGGCAATTTTCCGGATTGCGGCTCGCGGAATACCAACACTGAGACAACCCCACAGAGCTTGGAAAATGGCCACAGCAGTGCAAACCGCGCTCCGCGCGGCGCCGTCCGTCGAGACGGCGGATCCGTTCGCGACCGACGTTCTCGAAGGCCTGACCGCCAAGCCGAAACGGCTGCCGCCGAAATATTTCTACGATCTGGCGGGCTCGGCGCTGTTCGAGCGCATCACGCAGCTGCCGGAATATTATCCGACGCGCTGCGAGATCGCACTGCTGCGCGAACACGCGCCGGCGATCGCTTCGCTGTTTCCGCCCAATTGCGCGCTGATCGAATTCGGCGCCGGCTCGAGCAAGAAGGCGCGCATCCTGCTCGGGGCAGCAGCGACGGTAGAAGCCTATGTGCCGGTCGACATATCCGGAGACTTCCTGCAGAACGACGCGGCGCAGCTGCGGCGGGATTTTCCCCATCTGGCCGTGCATCCGGTGGTCGCCGATTTCACGCAAGCTTTCGAAATTCCGGCGCCGATCTCTGGGCTGCCGCGCGTCGGCTTCTTCCCGGGTTCGACCATCGGCAATTTCGAGCCGCATGAGGCGGCGAAGTTTTTGCGCCACGCCGCCGACACGCTCGGCACCGGCGCCGTTCTCGTCATCGGCGTCGATCTCATCAAGGACATCAAGGTTCTCTGTCCGGCCTATAACGACGCCGAAGGCGTGACCGCGAAGTTCAATCTCAATCTCTTGGCGCGCATTAATCGCGAGCTCGGCGCCAATTTCGATCTCTCCGCTTTCGAGCATCACGCCTGCTATAACGGCGAGCAGAAGCGGATCGAAATGCACCTCGCCAGCACCAAGCGGCAGAAGGTGAAGGTCAGCGGCAAGGCGATCAGCTTCCGCGCCGGCGAGACGATCCACACCGAGAACAGCTACAAGTATACGATCGAGTCGTTTGCGGCGCTGGCGCGCGGCACTGGCTGGTCGCCGCTCAAATCTTGGAGCGACGGAATGTTCGGTGTGCTGGCGCTCAAATTCGAAGGCGCGCAAGCGGACAAGCCGGCGCACGAATAATCCCGAGGTAAGCCGTCGGGGGCGCGGTCATGCCGATCTGCGAAGCCGATCCCTGGCGCCTGCAATATTTCGCGCACGTCAAGACCGACGCCAAAATCCCGACGGAAGATTGCGACGCCTGGCAGTGGTATCCAGCGCAGCGCTGGATCTACGACAAGCTCGCCGTGGCGCTGAGCCAGGATCTCCAAGCCGGACCGCACGGCACGCAACCGCCGCATTTTCCGGTCTTCTCCAAGCCGCTCATCAATCTTCGAGGCATGGGCGTCGGCAGCCGCGTGCTGCAATCGCAGGCGGACTACGACCGCCATTATACGCCTGGCCATTTCTGGATGACGCTGCTCGAAGGGCGGCATGTATCGTCGGACATCGCTGTCGTCGATGGCGAGCCGCGCTGGTGGCGGCACGTCACCGGCAAGCCCGCGGGCGAGGGGACGTTCGATTACTGGATCGTGCATGCCGAGCCGGACTCTGGCCTCGAGACTTATTGCAATGCATGGATCGGGAAGTATTTGCGCGGCTATACCGGGATGCTCAATCTCGAAACCATCGGCGAAAAAATCATCGAAGCGCATCTGCGTTTCGCCGACCAATGGCCCGACCTCTATGGTCCGGGCTGGGTCGACGCGCTGGTCGGTCTCTATGAGCGGCACGAATGGGACTTCGAGGACGACGACCGCAGCGAAGGCTACAGCGTCGTCCTGTTCGGGCCGAACGGCCGGCGCTATCGCCATCCGCCGCCTGGGCTCGTTGCGGAGGTCGAACGAACTCCTGGCGTCACCAGCGTGCAGATCACCTTCCACGAGGACCGCGCGCCGGAGCGGCATGCCATGCCGCCCGGCGGTTTTCGGCTTGCCATCGTCAATGGTTTCGATTTGCGCGCTGCGTTGGCCGCGCGCGAGCGGTTACGGGAGCATTTTCTCGGCGCTGCCGGATGATCAACGCGCCGGTGGATTGCAGCGATTGGGCCCGATATAGTCCCGGCGCCCGCGAGGCGTTTCTGTAGGCTTAAAGGAATCAAAGCATGAAAATTGTTGCGTTCGAAGGGCAGGGAGGCCCGCATCTTGGCCTTGTCGAGGGCGATCAGGTCATCGACCTGCAGGCCGTGGACAGCAAGATCCCGAGCGATCTCGGGGAATGGCTGGCCAAGAACAACGGCGACACCAAACAGCTTGCGGCCATCGCCAAGGGCGCGCCCACAAGCGCACGTAAGCCGCTCAGCGGGATCAAATACGCGCTGCCGGTCGGCAAGCCCGGAAAGATCATTTGCCTCGGCTTGAATTATCTTGAACACGTCAAGGAAGGCTCGCAGCGCGATAATATTCCGAAATTTCCGACGATCTTCTTTCGCGGTCTGACCTCGATGGTGCCGCACGGCCAGCCGATCATCCGGCCAAACGTTTCGGAGACGCTCGACTACGAAGCCGAACTGATCCTGGTCGTCGGCAAGCGCGCCAAGCATCTGACGCCGGCTAATGCGACGTCCTGCATCGCCGGCTATTCTTGCGGCAACGAAGGCTCGGTGCGCGAGTTTCAGCGCAAAACCACGCAATGGGATATGGGCAAGAACTTCGATCGTACCGGCGGCTTCGGCCCGTGGCTCGTCACTGCCGACGAATTGCCCGATGGCGCCAAGGGCCTCAAGATCGAAAGCCGCCTCAACGGCAATGTCATGCAGTCGGACAATACCGACAACATGATGTTCCCCGTGGTCGAGATGCTGGTTTACATCACCCAGGGCATCACGCTCGAGCCAGGCGACGTCATCTTCACCGGCACGCCGTCGGGCGTCGGCCATGCGCGCAAGCCCAATCCGGTCTGGATGAAGAACGGCGACACCGTTGAGGTGGAGATCCAGGGCGTCGGCACGTTGAAAAATCCGATCGCCGACGAATAGGACTTCGGAGCGAACGGCATGTCGCGCTGGCGGCGGCGAGAACTATCGCGGCGGCTCAAAAGGCCGCTGCAATGTCTCGTCGCCTCGCTTGCTCTTGTCTCGGCGTTCACGCCGGCGCGCGCGCAAGATCAGATCAAGATCGGCATCGGCTACGGACTTGCGTTTCTGCCGGTTTATATCTGCGAAGATCTGAAACTCGTCGAGAAGCACGCCAAGGAAGCTCACCTCGACGTCAAGGCCGATTTTCAGCGCTTCACGAGCGCGGCGGAAGCGCAGGATGCGTTGGCCTCAGGTGCGATCCACATCGCGCCGTTCGGCACGGCGCCACTTCTTGCGGCCTGGGAGAAGGGCAAGGACAGGCCCGAGCAGGTCATTGCCGTGTCCGGCATGACGTCGTTGCCGCTCGTGTTGCTCAGCAACCAGCCGAGCGTGCAGTCCTTGACGGATCTCAAGCCAGCCGATCAGATCGCGATGCCGACGCTGACCTCGCCGCAAATGTACGTTTTGGAGCTGCAGTCGGAAAAAGCTTTCGGCCGCTACGACCGGCTGAAGAGCCAAGTTGTCGCGCTATCGCATGCGGACGCGATCAACGATCTGGTCGAGGGCACGGGGCAGTTGAAGGCCTATTTCGCCTCGCCGCCCTATACCGAGCTCGCGTTACGTGACACCAAAGTGCATGCGGTGCTCAGCTCGTCCGATGTTATGGGCGGCAAATCCTCGTTTTTGATTCTGGGTGCAACCAAGGCCTATATCGACGCGCAACCGCAAATTCCCGACGTCATCGAGAAGGCGATGGATGACGCCGCGCGTATCATCCACGACGATCCGCGCCGCGCCGCACAAATCTATCTGACCCATGAGCCTTCGGACGTGATGAATGCCGCCGCGGTAGAAGCTGTGATCAGGGACATCAAGGACGAATTCGGCAGCGCCGTTTACGGGATAAAGACCATGGCCGATTTCATGGCCCGCCAGGGCGAACTCAAAACCGCGCCGCAAAGCTTTAGAGACATCGTTGTGCCCGCGTTGGTGAATTCGCCGAGTAACTAGTGGCGGAGCCGAAGAATTGGGCAGACGGTTCCAGCCCCGATGCGCCGGAAAAATAAATCCGCATAGCTGCCCCCGGTCCGAACGCCTTGACGCTGGGGAATCCGACAGCGAAGATTCCGGCAACGAATAATCGCTGGCCGCTTTGGCCGGCCGGGAGGACGCCTTGTCGAAACGCCGACCATCTTCGGATTCCAGCCGCCGTACATTTCTCAAAAGCGCGGGCCTTGTCGGCGCCGCCGCTGCGGTTGTGCCGCCGGTCGCGGCCAATGCCGTTCCTGCCGCGCCGCAGCAAGAACTAAAGGCCGCGATCCCCGGGCCTACTCAAACTGCCGCCGAGACGCTCGCGCCGTCGAACGATCCGGTCAATCAGACTTCGAGCGGCGGCGACTTCATGGCGGATGTGCTCAATTCGCTTGGCATCGAATACATGGCGATCAATTGCGCTTCGAGCTATCGCGGCCTGCACGAGGCCGTCATCAATCACGCCAACAACAAGCCGGAAATTATCACCTGCGTGCACGAGGACATCGCCGTCCACATGGCGCAGGGCTATGCCAAGATCGAAGGCAAGCCGATGGCGATGGCCTGCCACGGCGTCGTCGGCCTGCAGCACGCCACCATGGCGATGTACAATGCCTGGTGCGACCGCGTTCCGGTGCTGGTCTTCGGCGGCAATATCATGGAGGCCGACAAGCGCGGCCCCGGCGCCGAATGGCTGCATGCCGGCGTCGATATCGGTCAAATCGTTCGCGAATTCACCAAATGGGACGATCAGCCTGTCTCATTGACGCATTTTGCCGAGTCGACGGTGCGCGCCTACAAGATAGCGACCACGCCGCCGATGGGGCCGGTCTTCATCGCGCTCGATGCCGAGCTGCAGGAAAACCCGATCCGCGATCCGGAAGCGTTGCGCATTCCGAAATTCGTGCCGGTAATCCCGCCGCAAGGCGATTCCGGCGCGATCGCGGAAGCGGCCAAGATGCTGGTCGAGGCGCAGAACCCGATCATCGTCTGCGATCGCGTGGCGCGCACGCCGGCGGGCATGGCGAACCTCGTCGCGCTCGCCGAAACGCTGCAATGCGGCGTCATCGACAATGCCGGCCGGATGAACTTTCCGTCGCGACATCCGCTCAACCAGAGTTTCCGCCGGGCCATGATCGGTCAGGCCGACGTCGTCCTGGCAATGGAGATGAACGACCTGTGGGGCACGCTGACGCATTTCAGCGACCGCATCGTGCGCCGTTCTTCGCCGGGCACCAAACCCGGCGCGAAGCTCATCACGCTCGGGACGCGCGATCTCTACCTGAAATCCAATTATCAGGATTTCGGCCGGTGGCAGGATATCGATCTCGATATTGCCGGCGACGCCGAGGCCTCGCTGCCGGCGCTGACCGAAGCGGTGAAGCGGCTGACCGACGACGGCAGGAAAGCTGCGTTCGACGCGCGCGGTAAGAAGCTCGCGGCGGCGCATCTCGCTATGATCGAGCAGTCGAAGAGCGACGCAACCATCGGCTGGGATGCAAGCCCGATCACGACCGCGCGAATGTGCGCCGAAGTCTATGCCCAGATCAAGGACGAGGACTGGTCGGTGGTCGGCACCACGATCCGGCTGTCCTGGCCGCACCGGTTGTGGGATTTCAAGAAGCCCCACCAATGGAACGGCGTCTCCGGCGGCGCCGGTGTCGGCTACAATCTGCCGGCCTCGCTCGGCGCGGCGCTTGCCAACAAGAAGCATGGCCGCTTCACCGTCGCCTTCGGCGGCGATGGCGATTTCATGTTCAATCCCGGCGCCTTGTGGACCGCCGCGCACCATCAGATTCCGATCCTCTATATCGTGCACAACAACCGCGCCTATCATCAGGAATACATGTACCTCGTGGCGATGGCGGCGCGGCATGGACGCGACGTGTCGAAAATGGACATCGGCACCACACTGAAGGATCCGAATATCGATTACGCCACGGTCGCGCGCGGCATGGGCGCCCACGGCGAGGGGCCGATCACCGATCCTAAAGACCTCGCGCCGGCGCTCACCCGCGCCATTGCCGCGGTCAAAAGCGGCCAGCCGGCCGTGGTCGACGTTGTCACCGATCCGCGCTGAGGAGTATCCGCAATGAATTCGATGCAACAGATCGCGCGTATCGCAGTGATCGCTGCCGCAATGACCGCTGCCGCATTGGGCGTGTGCGCCCCGATGGCGGTTCAGGCGCAAGACGCCCCGCCGGGCGATGCGGCCAACGGCAAGCGTCTCTTCCTCACCGATGGTTGCTTCACCTGCCACGGCCGCTCCGGACAAGGGGGCGCCTATAACGGCCCGGCGCCGATCCTGGCCAAGACCGCGTTGCCGTTCGACGGCTTCAAGGGACAGATCCGCAATCCTGTCAACGATATGCCGGCGTTCTCGGACGCGCTTCTGTCCGACAAGGACATCGCCGACATCTACGCCTTTGTCCAATCGCTGCCGGGTCGGGGTTCGGCGAAGGATATTGCGATCCTCAATAACTAACGACCCAAAAAACGGCGTCGTCCACATTGCGGCAAATCGGGCCATCGGCCATCTTGGCTGACCGGGATAGGCGCGCGAGCCCAGAACATGATCCGGAAAAGTGGAAACCGGTTTTCCGAAAAGATCATGCTCAAACGAAAAATCTAGACCATGATCCGATTCAATCGAATTGGATCATGGTCTAGGCAGCGGATAGCGAGAGAAGGATATATGGCCGATACACTCAAAGTCGTCAGCATTTGCGGCAGTTTGCGCAAAGGCTCGTATAATGCGGCGCTGGCGCGCGCATTGCCGTCGCTCGCACCGGCACACATGGCGATCACGCCCGCGCCGGCATGGGACAAGCTGCCGATCTACAATTTCGACATTCAAAACAGTACGGGCATTCCCGCCGAGGTCGAGGTCTGGGCCGATGCCATTCGCGCCGCCGATGGCGTCATCGTCGTCTCGCCTGAATACAATTGGGGTATCCCCGGCGGACTGAAGAACGCCATCGATTGGGCCTCGCGCCTCAAAGACGTTCCGTTCAAGGACAAGCCCATGGCGCTCCAGTCCTGCTCGGGAGGTCTGCTCGGCGGCGCGCGCATGCAATATGCGTTGCGCATGACGCTGACCTCGCTCGACGCGCTTCTCTTGGGCAAGCCCGAGGTCTTCGTCAACTTCTCGGCCAAGAAGTTCGACGAAAAGACCCTCGATCTGACCGACCAGCCGACCATCGATTTGGTCAAGCAGCAGCTGGCCAACTTCGCCAAGTTCATTGTCGCGCATGGCGGCAAGAGCTGAGCCAAGAGTTGAATCACCAGTTGAACCAACGCTGAATGAGATTCATAACGAAAGGGGAGGGAAATGGCGCGTCTCGACGGCCGCGTGGCGATCCTAACCGGCGGCGCCAAGGGCATTGGCGTGCATTATGCCCGCAAGCTCGCCGCCGAAGGCGCGCGCCTGATGATCGCCGACATTGCCGACGGCAAGGATCTCGCCGCGGAATTGGCGCGCGCGCACGGCGCCAATTCGGTGGCAAGCCGAGTCACCGATGTGAGCGACGAAGGAGCGGTGAAGGCGCTGGTCGCCGACACCATGGACCGCTTCGGCAAGATCGACGTCCTGATCAATAACGCGGCCCTGTTCGCGCCGCTTGCCGAACAGAGCTGTACCGACATCGACGCCGCGGTGTGGGACCGCGTCATGGCGATCAATCTGCGCGGGCCGTTCCTGATGGTCAAACACGTCGTGCCGCACATGAAGGCGCAAGCCTACGGCAAGATCATCAATATCGGCTCCGGCACCGCGTTCCGTGGCATCCCCTGGATGCTGCACTACGTCACCTCCAAGGGCGGGATCCTGGCGATGTCGCGGGCCTTGTCGCGCGAACTCGGCGAGCACGGTATCCGGGTCAATACGCTCGCGCCCGGCTTCACCATGAGCGAAACGGTGATCGCCGAGAACCCGCGGCACGTCGAGACGGCGCGGGCGCGTGCTGTGGCGTCGCGCGCGCTCAAGCGCGACCAGCAGCCGCAGGACCTCCTCGGCGCGCTCGTCTTCCTCGCCAGCGCCGACAGCGACTTCGTCACCGGCCAGACCATCGCGGTCGACGGCGGCAACGTTAACACTTAGGCCGCCGCGGCCCCGCTGCCCGCATGGCAGCCCCGCTGTTTGTTCCGTTTACGCGCTATTTCCGCAGCGGGTCGCCCTGATATATTCGCGGCAAGCAATTTGCCGATTTCAGGAGGACGCCATGGCGGTCGCCGCCGCAACTCAAACGAGTAACCCGAGCCCGAAACACAATATCGAGGCGATGCGGGAGGCCTTTTACGCGCGGATCGCCAAGAAGGACATGGCGCCGCTGTGGAAGGTCATGAAGAACGTCGTCACCAAGGAGCCGGTGACGCGCACCCAGCCGCATGTCTGGCACTACGGCGACGTCAAATCGCTGGTGATGGAATCCGGCGGCCTGATCACTGCCGAGGAAGCCGAGCGCCGCGTGCTGATCCTGGAAAACCCGGGCATGCACGGCGAATCCCGCATCACCAATACGCTGTTCGCCGGCATTCAGATGATCATGCCCGGCGAGATCGCGCCGGCCCACCGACATGTTTCTTCGGCGATCCGCTTCATTCTCGATGGCGAGGGCGCCTATACCGCGGTCGAGGGCGAGAAGGCGTTCATGGCGCCGGGCGATTTCGTCATCACCGCGAACTGGGCGCCGCACGATCACGGCAATCCGTCCGACAAGCCGATGCTGTGGCTCGACGTGCTGGATTTCCCCGCGGTCAATTTCTACGAGGCCTCCTTCGCCGAACATTTCGACGACGCCACCCAGGCCACGACGCGCAAGGACGGCGACTCGCTGTCGTTCTACGGCTCGGGCGTGCTGCCCGACGGCACGCCGACCATGAACCGCAGCCCGGTCATCAACTACACCTATGCCCGCACGCGCCCGATCATCGAGCGCATGATGCAGTCCGGCGATATCGACAAGCGCCACGGCGCGCGGGTGCGCTACGCCAATCCGGTGACCGGCGGCCCGGTGCTGCCGACCATGAGCGCCTGCCTCGCTATGTTGCCGAAGGGCTTTGCAGGCGAGCCCTATCGCTCAACCGACGGCACGGTCCTTGTGTGCGTCGAAGGCGAAGGCACGACAAATGTCGACGGCAAGGTGCTCGAATGGGGCAAAAACGACGTCTTCGTGGTGCCGCCGTGGAAGCGCTATTCGCATCACGCGGCGAAACAGTCGGTGCTGTTCTCGATCTCCGATCGTCCGGCGCAGGAAGCGCTCGGCATCTGGCGCGAGGGCAAGTAGAGCGCCTGCATATCGCGCATCGTCCGGCGCTCGTGTTGCGAAAATCCGCCGGAACCGGCGGAGTCTCGCTCCGCCAGCTTGCGCGGGCGTTGCGGTGATGTAAAATATTACCTCGTCCGGGGGCTAGGGCACCGAAATTGGAACGGGGGACAAAGATGCGTTTGATGTCTGTTGTGAAAGTCACATTATTGGCCGGCGCGATGGCCGCGATGAGCCTTTCGGCTGCTTCGGCGAAGGGGGCAAAGGTTACGGTGCCCGCCGGCGGCTGCGCCTACCAAAAGTCGGCGATCGCCAACTATGCGTTCTGCTCGTTTGACTGCGACTCCGCGACGAATTGGTGTTCGCAGCAGATGTGCACGAACGGGGCGTTGACCAAGGTCGTTCCCTGCTACGGATCCTTCTGCGCCGCGAAATGCGGCGGTTGAGACCGTCGCAATCGCTCACGGAACCGCCGGTTCGCACGGTTGAAGCGGGGGCTTGCCGTGTCGCGAGGAAGCGCGTAACCGCACCGGAAACGGCACGGATACTATGGACGTACCGGCACCAAAATCGAAGCTGATCAAGGGCGCGACCGGCGACTGGGAAGTGATCATCGGCCTGGAAGTCCATGCCCAGGTCAATTCCCAGGCCAAACTGTTTTCCGGCGCCTCGACCGAGTTCGGCGGCGAAGCGAATTCGCACGTCTCGCTGGTGGATGCCGCCATGCCCGGCATGCTGCCGGCGATCAACGAGGAATGCGTCCGCCAGGCGGTGCGCACCGGGCTCGGGCTCAACGCCAAGATCAACCTGAAATCGGTGTTCGACCGGAAGAACTATTTCTACCCGGACCTGCCTCAGGGCTACCAGATCAGCCAGTACAAATCACCCATCGTCGGCGAGGGTGAGGTGGTCGTCGCCCTGCCGGACGGCGAGACCGTGCGTATCGGCATCGAGCGGCTGCATCTCGAGCAGGACGCCGGAAAATCCCT
This sequence comes from uncultured Alphaproteobacteria bacterium, assembly GCA_963761185.1. Classification (GTDB taxonomy): domain Bacteria; phylum Pseudomonadota; class Alphaproteobacteria; order Rhizobiales; family Xanthobacteraceae; genus BOG-931. The sequence goes on along the minus strand of CAVXFY010000001.1, from coordinate 711,325 downwards.
GCACGACCAGAATCCGACGATGTCGCTTGTCGACCTCAATCGCGCCGGTGTCGCGCTGATGGAGATCGTCAGCAAGCCCGACCTGCGCTCCGCCGACGAGGCCAAGGCTTATGTAGCGAAGGTGCGCAGCGTGGTGCGCTACCTCGGTACCTGCGACGGCGACATGGAGAAGGGCAATCTTCGCGCCGACGTCAATGTCTCGGTGCGCAAGCCCGGCGCGCCGCTCGGCACGCGCTGCGAGATCAAGAACGTCAACTCGATCCGTTTCATCGGCCAGGCCATCGAATATGAGGCGCGCCGGCAGATCGAGATCATCGAGGACGGCGGCAAGATCGAGCAGGAGACGCGGCTGTTCGATCCCGCCAAAGGCGAAACGCGGTCGATGCGCTCCAAGGAGGAGGCGCACGACTATCGTTATTTTCCCGATCCCGACCTCTTGCCGCTCGAACTATCGCCTTCGCTTGTCGCCGATTTGCAAAAGAGCCTTCCGGAACTGCCCGACGGCAAGAAATCCAAGTTCGTGCGCGAGTACGCCCTGCCGCCTTACGACGCCGATGTGCTCGTCGCCGAGCGCGAGACCGCCGAGTATTTTGAGGCGGTTGTCAGCGGTTCCGGCGTCGCGCCGCGGCGCGATCCCAAGCTTGCCGCCAATTGGGTGATCAACGAGCTCGCCGGCCGGCTCAACCGCGAAGGCAAGGACATTGCCGCGGCACCCGTCTCCGCCGCTGATCTCGGAACTATTCTCGACATGATCGGCGACGGCACGATCTCCGGCAAGATTGCCAAGGACGTGTTCGAAATCGTGTGGACCGAGGGCGGCGACCCGCGCGCCGTCGTCGAAGCGCGCGGGTTGAGGCAGGTCACCGACGTTGCGGCGATCGAGAGGGTGGTCGACGACATCGTCGCCAAGAACCCGGACAAGGTCGCCGACGCCAAGACCAACCCGAAAGCGATCGGCTGGTTCGTCGGTCAGGTCATGAAGGCATCGGGCGGCAAGGCAAACCCACAAGCCGTCAACGATCTCCTGAAGAAGAAAATCGGCGCCTGATTTCGCCTGAGTGTCCGCCGCGCGCCACCAGGTTCGTCCCCCGCGAGATGAGAATCGGAGGCGCATGAGACGCGCCAGGAGCCGCTGACGCATCTCCGAACGCCGTCCCGGAAACCGAATCAGCGAATTGAATCTGCACCGATTCGCGCGTTTTGCGCCCGACGCGACCCGTCAACACGCCCGGAAAAGCGTCCGGTGCATAAATTTTTTTCATGCCGTGAAGACGGCTGCGTCGGTGCTTTGCCGGACCTGAAAAGAGACACGCAAATGGCACCGATGAATTGCCGACGCCGCGCGAATTTAGAATTCAGTAAACACAAAAAGCCGCATTTCATCGGCACTTTCTCAGGTCGCAGAAATTTCGCGCGCAATTCTCCCAACAACAAATCTTTTCGCGTCGTGCGCTGAGTCGCTGCCCGCCTTGTGCGTTGCGCGCAACAGCGGGACGCGGCGCTTACACACAAAATTAAGTGGAGTCACTGTTATTTTTTTTTCGCTGTAGTAATCGGGATGCAGTGCGGATCGATTCGCGACTGCACTGTACCGATATCGCCACCCACTCAGGCTAGGAGGGCAGCAATGGCGAAGAAGAGAAAAGCTAAAGCGAAAGCGAAGAAGGCAAAGAAGACGGCTCGGAAGAAGAAGTAGTCGACGCTGTCTTCGGTCTTCGATTTCTCATGAGTCGAAGATCGGGTCACACGGACCGGCCGATGTCGAGGGGGTCGCAATGATCTTCCTGGGCTGGCCGGCTCCGGTGAACTACAGGGGGCGTCGGCGGGACGGAGGCGTAAGCTTCACGATCGCAACTACTCTCCGCGATGGTGACGACGAGAGACGGCTAAGCCTGATCTCGCTCCGGGGCTCTGCCGGCAGACTTAATCCTTCAACCATCTCGCCGACGCCCTCGGATATCCTCTTGAGACTTTCTTCGGCGCTATGGAGCAATTCCGTGGCGCCTTTTTTTATGAGACGCCGGGTCACTTCGAAATGACGCGCACTCCGCGCCAAGCTCAGGCAAGGCCCGTGCAGCTGCGCGTTCGCGGCAAAGCGTGGCGCGAAAGTGCGCGGCGTGCTGTTCGGTCAGCGCGCGAGATGAGACCGATTTCTTTCGCCGGCGCGGTGCGGTAACGTAGTTGCCGACGCCCATCAGCCCTCCCATGCAGCGCTCGATTTCCCAATCGCAACAGATACTTGCGCGCGCCGTCGCGGCCTACCAGGCTGGCAATATCGCGCAGGCCGAGTTCCTCTACAAATTGGTGCTGCAGGCCGACAAGAAGCAATTCGATGCGCTGCATATGCTCGGCCTGATCGAGGCGCAGCGCGGCAATTTCGCGGCCGGCTTGATCCGCATCAAGGATGCGCTGCGCGCGCGGCCGAATGCGCCGGAGGCGCTGATCAATCTCGGGCGGATCCAGAACGAACTCGGCGATCGGGCGGCTGCGGTCGCGACCTACAAGAAGGCGCTGAAAGCCGATCCGAAATCCGCGCTCGGGCACAGCAATTTGAGCATCTTGCTGCGCAAGGGGGGGCAGAACGACGAAGCGCTCGTCCACTGCGACGCGGCGCTCAAGATTGTTCCCGACTATGCCGACGCCTGGAGTAACCGCGGCAATGTCCTGTTCGATCTCAAGCGGTATGGCGAAGCGCTGGAAAGTTACGATCGCGCGCTGGCCCTGCAGCCGGCGCTCGGCGAAGCGCATCTGGGCCGCGGCAACGTCTTGGCGCGGCTGCAGCGCTATGACGAGGCGCTGACCGCCTACGACAGGGCGCTCGCCGTCCAACCCAATGATGTCGGCGTTTGGTTGGGGCGTGGCAGCGTTCTCTATTATTTGCTGCGCATGCCCGAGTCTCTTGTCGCCTACGACAGGGCGATCGCGATAAAGCCGGATGACGCCGACGCTTGGCTTCGCCGCGGCCAGACCTTGGCCCGGCTGCCGCGCGATCAGGAAGCCTACGAAGCCTATGCCAGGGCCTTTGCCATCGATCCCAGCCTGCCCTATGCCGAAGGCACGCGCCTGTCGGCGAAGATGACGATTTGCGACTGGAGCGACCTGGATGCCGAACGTGCGCATCTCGTTGCGGAAATCAGGCAGGGCGCTCTACGTTCCGATCCGTTCCGCTTCTTTGCGATTTCGACGTCCGCTGCCGACCAGATGAAGTGCGCCGAGCTCTACCTCGCCGACCGGTATCCGGCGGCTTCGCAGCCATTGTGGCGCGGCGAACGCTACGGCCACGATCGCATTCGCATCGGCTACCTGTCGCCCGATCTTCGTCATCACGCGGTCGCCTACCTGACCGCCGGCATGTTCGAAGCTCACGATCGGTCGCGCTTCGAGACGATCGCTATATCCTTCGGTCCGGCCGGAGGCGATATGCAGGCGCGATTGCGTGGCGCATTCGACCGCTTCATCGACGTTCGCTCCCGGACCGACCAGGATATCGCGCAGCTTATCCGTGATCTCGAGATCGACATTCTGGTCGACTTGAGCGGAATTACCGAAAATTCGCGGCCCGCCGTGTTGGCGCAGCGCGGCGCTCCCATCCAGGTCAATTATCTCGGCTATGCCGGTACGATGCCGGCGCGCTACATTGACTACATCCTTGCCGATCCGACCGTCATCCCCCCCGAACACGCGGCTTACTACGGCGAAAGCATCGCCTGGTTGCCCGACACGTTCATGGCGACCGACGACAAAAGGCGGATCGCCGAACATACACCGACGCGGGAAGAGTGCGGATTGCCTCAAGAGGCATTTGTTTTCTGTTGCTTCAATAACGCCTACAAGATGACGCCGGAGGTATTCAACATATGGATGACTCTGCTGCGAGAAGTCGACGGCAGCGTACTGTGGTTGAGCAATCTGAATGCGACGGCACAAGGAAACCTGCGCCGTGAAGCGGAGTCTCGCGGCGTCTCGGCACAACGTTTGATCTTTGCCCAACGGGCGCCGGACGTTGCCGATCATCTGGCGCGCCAGAGATGCGCCGATCTGTTCATCGATACGTCTCCGTATAATGCCCACACGACGGCCAACGATGCGCTGTGGGGTGGATTGCCGGTTTTGACGTGTCTCGGCTCGACGTTCCCCAGTCGCGTTGCGGCAAGCCTCGTTCGCGCGATCGGACTGCCGGAAATGGCGGTGGACTCTTGGCTTGAATATGAACGTCTGGCGCTGCAGCTCGCGCGGGACCCGGAATTGCTCGGCGCGATCAAGGGAAAGCTTGCGCGCAATCGCAACAGCTTTCCGCTCTTCGACACCGCGCGTTTCACGCGCAATGTCGAGGCGGCCTTTACCGCAATGTGGGAGCGCCATCTGCGCGGCGAGGCGCCGCAAAATTTCGCTGTCGATCCGCAGTAGCGCGCCGCGTTCGCTTGCGCCTCTATTTCGCCCGCGTCCAGGTCTGCGACTTGCACAATATGCTGAGCACGCAACCTTTCAGCTCCGCCGTATTAGCGTCGGTCAGGGTGAAGGAGCCGCTATAGGTCTTGCCGTCGGAGGCGTTGTAGACATTGCCGGACCATTGATTTGGCGTACCGCTCGGCCGTATGCCGAGCATGATCGGCACGCCGAGCAGCGGCCGGCTTTGCTTGCTGGCGTCGGCATTGTTCTTGTCGGTCTTCGGCCGGCCGGTTGCCGGATCGTTTGGCTCCTTCAGCCATACCAATGTACCGCACAACGCACCGCCACAATTGACGATGCGCACCTGGCTGTCTCTGTCGCCGGTGTACCAAGTGCCCAAGGGATCGGCGGCGAAGGCCGGACCGATCAATTGCGATCCGCCGCAATACGCGATGATCGCAAACCCAAAGACCGCAAATCCAAGTGCTAACGCCGCTTTACGGTAATTTTTCATTGCTGCCTCATCGTTCGGTGTCAGCCGCGGCGGACCATAAACGACGCGGCACAGATTGCAAACTTGTTCAATAAAACCGCGGGGAAACCGCAATTGTGGCACGTCGCCAACGCCCCAGTGCGCGGCGCGTTCCTTAATGGCGCGTTGCCGAAAATCGAGCGCTGCCGCGCCGCGGTTCAGATTCAATTCATCGCATTGCTTAAACCACCATTCAAATCTTCCGATGATTATTCGCATGTCGGCTGGGGCGAAAAAGCCGATGAACACGCGAGAGCGCTTTTGGGGTCTCGAGGTGTAAACAGGGGAGTGTATTATGGCTCGGTTTGAAATTCTCGACAGCACGATGGCGCCGCTCGGCGAAGGGCCCGCCGCAGGCGACGTGCTCTTCGAACTCGGCATGATGTATTCGATCGGCCGCGACATGCCGGTCGATCTTGTCGCCGCGCACAAGTGGTTCAATCTCGCGGCGATGAAGGGCAATGCCGACGCGATCCGGTTGCGGCGCGAAGTCGCCGGCCAAATGTCGGATGCCGAGATCGGTGCCGCTCAACGCGCGGCGCGCGATTGGCTGCGCAGCAACGAAGTGCCGGCGGTGCCCGCCATGGCGGCAGCCGCGGCCGCAACATCCGCACTGGCGGCGTAAGCAGTCCTCACGCCAATCACCAATCCGGGCGCGCTCGATCTTTCTTTGCGCATGATCTTTTCCGACCTTCCTTCGCCCGCCGAAGCGGGCTTCGCGAAGGCGGGAAACCGGTTTCCACTTTTCGGGATCATGCGTTACGAGCGCGCGCCGGGTTTGTGCACCCAGAACCGGTACATGCCGGCAAATGTCTGCGGCCGTTCGGTTTCGAATATGTGCCAGCGGTCGAGATCGGCGAATGCGTCGAAGCGCGCTTTGCCGGTCAGGTCGGCGATTTCCGGCCATCGCCTGACGAAAACATCCGACGTTAATGCGTCAAGGATGAAGCCAGCGAATTGCAGGCCGTTCGCGGCGAGGAACGATTTGATTTCGGGTAGAGACGTCCGATGTTCCTGCGGATGGAACAGAAGGTCGCGGCACTCGCTGATGGTGAAAAAGTCGCTCCATTGACTGACCGATTTCAGAAGCGAGCTGTCCTCGGCGGCGGCGACGATTTCGCGAATGCGACGGATGTCCTCGGGCACCGGCCGGAAGCCGCGCTCGGCGATCAGCGCGCGGGCCGCGACGACGTTACGCCGTCCAAGCTCGCTATAGAGGCCGATCTGCATCATGCCGGCTGGGCGCAACAGCGACAACAGAACCCGCCACGCCGCCCAAGGATCCGCGGTGTGATGCAGCACGCCGGATAAGTCGATGAAGTCGAAGGTCCGGCCGAGCGAATTAAGCTTCATGATATCGGCTTGGGCGAATTCGACATTGGTCAGGCCGAAATTCTGCGCCATGCGCTTGGCGTAGCTGAGGCTGGCAAGGCTCAGATCGATCGCGAGAAAGCGGGCGCCGCGCGCCTTCCTTGCGAACTCGGTCGTGAAAATCCCCGTGCCGCAGCCCGCGATCAGGACATCGGCGACCGGTTCAGGCCGGCCATTGAGGATTGCCGGCTGAACCGGCGGCCCGCCTTTGATCCAGCGCGGATAGGGGTTCTCTTCGTACTGCGCGCGTACAACCTGTGAGACTTCGTTATCGACGCTGGTGAGGGCAGGGAGGCTGGCCTTGATCCGCTGTTCCTCGGCCGGCTCCTTGATCTGCTGGACGATCAAGTCCTCGACCGGGGACGGCCACGTCTTTTCGAGCAGGCGCTCGGCGCCGGCCAAAATGTGAAGAGGGAAGTAGGCGCCGACGACGGCAAGGCAGAGCGGAGATATTTTCCCGCCGTCGCGCAATGCGTTTTCGATCGCGCTGCGCAAACGCTTTGCCCGTTCGTTCTCGTCCTCGGTCAGGGAGAAAACGTATTGATTGACGAAGCACTGCCGTGCCACGGCGCAGCAAAGCCCGAGCAGGCGTTCAGCTGGTCGCTCGTCTTGTGCTTCTTGCAACGCGACCCGGCCGAGGAGCGCGTGACGCACATTCGTGATGAGGCGTTCGAGGCCGATATCCGTTACGGGATCGCATTCCAACAAGCTGTGCAGCAACTCGTCGTCGGCTAATGCCGACAGCTCGGGAGTGTCGAGAATCTCTTCGGCCGGCAGCCGTGCCGGCCAGGCCGTGTCGGCGCGCGCGATCATCCCGCTCACGCGGCTGTCGAGCTTGATCAGGCTGATGCAAACTCCGGAAAGTTCGCGGGGTACTGACCAGGCCTCCGCGAGCGCGCGGCGGACCAGGTTGCGAAATCGGCCGTCGATATCGGTTGTGAAATTGGCAAAGGTGATGCATTGCGCAAACAGCGCTTTGCCTTCCGCCGTCTCGTTCAGTTCGAGCGCGCGGACGGCGGCGAGGACGGCGGACTGGACATCGCCTGCCGACATATGGGCTTTGGCGAGTTCCTCGTAGGCGCCCGCCAGATCCGGTCGGAGAGACAGCGCCCGCTCGATATGGGGAATCGCCTCGCGAGGACGGCCCTCCGCCGACAGCGCTGCGCCCAGCCTGACATGGGCTTCAGCATGATTTGGCTCGAGCGCCAGAACCTGCCGATAGTTCGCGGCGGCCGCGTCCCAACGCCGTTGCTCGGCGAGCATGTTGGCGAGATTGAACCGCGCCGCGGGCGAGTTCGGCGCCAGCGCCAATGCGCGTTCGTAGCAGGCGATGGCTTCGGCCAATCGGCCCTGCTCGCGGCGGACATTGCCGAGATTGAGATGGGCGAGCGCGTAGTCGCCGCGAATCTCGATCGCTCGCTCGAGATTCGCCGCCACGCGATCGAGGTGGTTCTGCGCGCGCCACGCCAGCGCGATATTGTAGTGATATTCGGCCTTGCCGTTGTCGGCGGCGATGGCCTTTTCGATCAGTTCCACAGCCGACGTCGCGTCGCCTGAATGGAGCGCGATAAGCCCGAGATTGTGCAGACTGTCCGCATGCGTCGGGACCTGATTCAAGATGTGTCGATAGCGGCGCGCCGCTTCGGCCAGCGCGCCGCGCTGATGATGCATTACCGCCGCGTTGAATTGGTCGGCGATCGTGGCCGCGGGCACCACATGTGCCGCGGCCGCAAAAGGTGATTCTGCGCCGGGTGGCCCCGAGCCTCGCCGTTGGTCCCGGTTCATTGGTCCTGATCAGAAGCTTGATGAAACGCGTTCGCGAAACCTTAGTCGCCAAATATGGTCGTGAAATCTGGCGGAGAGGAAGGGATTCGAACCCTTGATACGGCTTTAGACCGTATAACGGTTTAGCAAACCGCCGCCTTCAGCCACTCGGCCACCTCTCCGGTCGCGGAAATGCTTATAGTTTCGGCATTTATGCGTCAATTAAAGAACTTCAAATCGCGTGCATGGGGACGCAATATTGCCACGGTCTTGTCGCGCTTGCGGCGTCGCGAAAAATGTGACGGCGGCGGCGAAGTTCTGCGGCGACACTATGTTGGACTAAGCTGTGCGCAACTCCGCCATCGTACGCGCTTTGCTTACGTGCAAAGGAATCGAAGAAGCGTAAGAATTTGCTTCGCTGCGTCTCTGGTGTTGTGCGCAATCTCGCGCGCAAATGCCATCGCCTCCGGTGATCCGGCTGGTCAGACCGCTGGCGCACTGCACGATCACCATGAGGCGCGGCGCGCTCAAGGCCGCCAACTTCAAACAGTGCTTGGCGACGGATGTGCCGGCTTTCGTCGCCCTTCTATCCTGCCGCTCGAAATTTCAACGGCACGGATGATTTCGAATTGGAAGTCAATTTCTCCGCGGGTCGCAAACAAACTCAGCATTTTCACGTCAGCGTCTCGAATACGCCAAACGGCGGTCAAGGAATTTAGCGCGGGCGGGAGCCGATCTCGGGGTTCGGATACAATTCTCTATCGGCTCTCGACAGTCGCCGGATTCGGCGCAAGCTGAAATTGCGGCTCCTGCGTTGCAGACCCGCCGCCGGCTCTTTCCTAGACGGAGCGTCAGTCGATGCCGTGCCGCCATTTTCAACGGCGTACTTGGCGATGTCATTTTCCATCAACATAAGTGTATGATATTAAACAATATTTTTCTCTATGCTAAAAGCCTTCGTCATCTTCCTGTCGCACAGCCAAACAGCACCTCCTGCGTGTTTTTTGCGCAACACCTCCCTGAAATCGGTCAAATCGGACTGTGACTTGGGCAGTTCCTCGTTGCACAGGGGAACCTGTTGGTTAATGTGATGAGTGCGACGGAGGGGGGAACCCCAAGTCGACCCGTCCGGTGTTTTCGGGACAAAGTGAGAAGACCGGGTGGTTTGGGGACCAAAGGGGACTTTCCAGGGGTGTATGCCACCCGACGGAGCGAACCCTCCCACGGCAAACAACTGGAGGTTCAAAATGAAGATGGTGAAAAGCCTCCTCCTCGGATCCGCAGCGGGTTTAGTTGCGGTGACAGCGGGTCAGGCAGCTGATCTTCCCGTTAAGGCCAAGCCGGTCGAATACGTGAAGGTCTGCAGTCTTTACGGGGCGGGATTCTATTATATGCCTGGTACCGATCTTTGCTTGAAGATCGGCGGCTGGGTGCGCGCTGAGGCGGGTTGGGGTTTTGGCGGCAGTTTCGCCACGGGCCCGTTCGCCGGTAACGTCGATCAGCGGACGACTAACAACCTGATCTTCCGTGCACGCGGCTACATCACGGCCGACGCACGCGAACAAACGGCATATGGTACCGCCCGCGGTTATATCGCGGTTGGTGTGAGCACCACCACGGTCGGTCTGGACACGTCGGCTAATACCTTCAGCGCGAACCGTGCCTTCATCCAGTTTGCCGGAATCACGGCCGGTATCTCGCAGTCGTTCTATGACTACTATAGCGTGCCGGCGACCTCGTATAACGGCTTCTTCCCCGCATCTGATACGGGCGATCCAGGCTGGCTGGTGTTCGGTTACACCGCGCAGCTCGGCAACGGACTGTCGGCCACGCTGTCGATGGAAGGACGCCGCACCACGCAGATCATTGACGAAAACGCCGTCAATGGTACCGCGCCGGCTGCGTCCAGCGCCTTCTTCGCAACGCCCGGCGGCACGATCACCCCAGGCGGCTACTTCGATACGCTGACCGGCGCGGAGTCTGCGGCGGCGGCAGCGCCGGCGACCGTCTTCGTGAACGGCAACGGCTCGCTGTTGCCCGGCAACGGTGCTTACGGCGGCCAGCAAGTGGGCGATATCGTCGCCAATCTCCGGCTCGATCAGGCCTGGGGCGGCGCGCAACTCATGGGCGCGTTGCATGACGACAACGCCAGCTACTACAGCTCGACATCAACCGGTACGCCGACTGTCGCAAGCGGCGGCCATCCGGGCGACAAGTGGGGCTGGGCTGCCGGCGCAGGCTTGCGCTTGAACTTCCCGATGATCGGCCAGGGCGACTACTTCCAAGCCCAGGCCAACTACACCGAAGGCGCTTTGCGTTACATCTTCATGTCGCCGAACCAGAACTATGGCAAGGTCGACGATCACCAGGCGCAATCTTTCGGCATCTTAAGCGACTGCGTCTATGGCGGCTTGATCAATGCCTCGGCTCCTGCCGGCGCTGGAACGAATACGGGCTGTAATCTGACGACGGCCTGGGGTTTCAACGCCGCCTACGAGCATCACTGGAGCCCGGCGTGGCAGACATCTGCCTACGGCGGCTGGGCTTCGGTCAGGTACAACCAGCAGGCCACCAACGAACTGTGCCAGGCCGGCGGGTTCGGTACGAGCACCTCCGCGATCGGCAATGCCGCTCAAGCGGCGGCAGGATGCGACATGAACTGGTCGACTTGGTTTGTCGGCTCGCGAACCCAGTGGAACGTGTCAAAGACGTTCTATATGGGCCTGGACGTCACCTATGAGGTCCTGGATGGCGCCAAACTGCCACCCGGCCAGACCAACGGTGCTGGCGGTACCAACCCGCTCGGTGGCTTTGCGATGAACAACGCCAACGGCCTTGAGAGCTCATCGCACGACTGGGCCGTTCGCTTCCGTGCCCACAAGGACTTCCTGCCTTGATTTTCTGATCGAGATTTGAATTCCTGAAGCCCCCGGCGGAGCGATCCGCCGGGGGTTTTGCTTTTTGACGAAGCCAAGTTGTCCGGGGGGCGCTGCGGGGATGTGGCCGGCCAGGGAGATCCCGGTTCGCGCCGCTTAGAGCATGATCCGGAAAAGTGGAAACCGGTTTTCCGAAAAGATCATGCTCATCAAGATGCTAGAGCGACAACCAATTCAATCTAAAGCAATTTCGCATTAGCAGGCTGCTGAAAAACCCTCTCGACGGCAAGGCTGGATAGTGATTCCGTTGTTTGGCGACGACGGGGTGATTTGACATGCGCGGCGAGGAACGAGAATCGGAAGGGCTTTTTTCGTACATTCGTCTGGAGGAGCGGATTGCAGCGGACCACCCGCTGCGCGCCATCCGGGTGTTGGTGAACGAAGCGTTGGCGGCACTGTCGGGTCGGTTCGAGGAGCTTTATTCCCAGACTGGGCGCCCCTCGATCGCGCCGGAGTATCTGCTTCGGGCGACACTACTGCAGGCCTTCTTCACCGTGCGCTCCGAGCGACAGCTAATGGAGCAGATCGATTACAATCTTCTGTTCCGGTGGTTTGTAGGGCTTTCGATTGACGATGCGGTTTGGGACGCCTCGAGCTTCTCGAAGAATCGAGACCGGCTGCTGGAGGCGGATGTGGCACGCGAGTTCCTGGCTACGTTGCTGTCGCTGCCCAAGGTCAAGCGGCTTTTGTCGAACGACCACTTCTCGGTGGACGGGACATTGTTGAAGGCTTGGGCCGGGATGAAGAGCTTCCGGCCGAAGGATGGCTCAGGCGATCCACCCGCAGGAGGGCGCAACGGCGTGCGCAACTTCCACCGCGAGAAGCGCTCGAACAAGACGCATACGAGCACGACCGACCCGGATGCCAAGCTTTATCGCAAGGGCGACGGCCATGAGGGCCGTCTGTGCTACATGGGTCATGTGCTGATGGAGAACCGCAACGGGCTGGCGGTCGGTGGCGATGTCACGCGGGCGCGCGGCACGGCGGAACGCGACACCGCTCTCGACCTCATCGACAGCCACCGCCAGGGCCGGCGGCGGATCACCGTGGGCGGCGACAAAGGCTTCGATGTCGAGGGCTTTGTCTACGCCTTGCGCGAGCGCAAGATCACCCCGCACATCGCCATCGACGGTCATCTGTCCAAGACCGGCAAGCCGCGCAAGACCGCCGTCGACGAACGCACCCTTCGTCATCCCGGCTACGCCATCAGCCAATGTTGCCGCAAACGCATCGAGGAAGTGTTCGGCTGGATCAAGACGACGGGCGGCCTCGCCCAGCTCAAAGTTCGCGGCTTGGCCAAGGTGCAGGCCGTCTTCACCTTCGCCATCCTCGCCTATAACCTCGTGCGCATCCCCAAGCTTCTGGAGGCGACATGAGCCGCCGCGCAGCGAGCCCATTGATCGGCAAGTGGCGGATCATTGAGATGGCGCTCTGGGACAAGGATTATTTGGATATGGTCGAGCCCGCCTATATTCAGTTCAAAGCCAATGGGCTGGGCGAGTTCAAGTTCGGATGTGTCGTGGGCGCCCTCGATTGCACCCTCTATACCGACGCCGCCGAGTTCACCTGGGAAGGCAGCGACGAAATGGATCGCGTCTCCGCAGACGGATGGGCCGAACGCGACGACGACGGCACGATCCACGGCGAAATCAGCTTCCATCTCGGCGATGAATCAACCTTCAAAGCTCGGAAATGGTGAGTTTTTCAACAGCCTGCTAGTAGGTGCGAGAGCGGTAGGATCAGCAGTTTATTCGTCGACCTTCACGGCAAAATGGGTCGGCGGCTCGCCGCGTTTATGGCGTTGCCACATGGCCGTATAGGCAGCTTCGACGTTGCGCGCGAAGCGTGCCGTATTGAACAACGGGAATGTCCCGCAATTCTGCGCCAGTTTGGCCTTGAACGACGCCAGCAGCTCTGGTTCGCGCGCGATCTTGAGCGCCAACGCCTCATAGTCCTGGACCAATTCGGTCACCAGCTCAGGCAGACCGACCGCGCGCAAAAGGCTCGCCGCAACGCGCCCGGCGAATGTCGAACCGATACGGGTCACGACTGGAACGCCGACCCACAGCGCATCGGCCGCGGTGGTGTGGGCGTTATAGGGCAAGGTATCGAGGAATAGATCGGCTTGCCGCAGCCGCGCCAGATGTTCCGCGACGAGCGGGGCGCGGGGCGCGAATATCAGGCGCTCCGGCGCTACCCCGCGGCGCTCCGCTTCAAGGTGGAGATTGCCCGTTGATACAGCGTCGTTGTCCCTCAACCACAGCATGCTGCCGTCGACAGCTTGCAGAAGACGCATCCAGACGTCGAAGACAGACGGATTGATCTTGTAGGACTGGTTGAAGCAACAGAAAACAAACCCGTTATCCGGCAGATTGAGCTCGGCACGCGACGGTGTTCGGTCGGCGACGGCGCGTGCGGCATCGTTGACGAAGAAAGTGTGCGGCAGCCAGACCGGCTTTTCGCTGTAGCAATCAAGATGCCCGCTTGGAATGACGGTCGAATCGGCAAGGATATAATCGAAGCAGTCGGCACCCAGTGTGCCGGCATAGCCGAGATAATTCACCTGAATGGGCGCCGGCCGCCTGGCGAATACGCCCACCCGCCAATTTCGGGTGAAACCGTTCAAGTCGACGAGGATGTCGATTTCAAGTTCCCGAATGCGATCGGCGATTTCATGATCGCTTTGCGATTCGATGTCGACGATTCGATCGAACGCCGCCCTGATCCGGCGGCGAAAATCAAAATCGCGGTCCGCGCCAAGCGAAATCGCCGTCACCTCGAAGCGGGATTTGTCGTGATGCTCGAATAGTCCGACTGTCAGATAGCCGACGGCGTGATCGCGCAAGTCCGACGACATATAGGCAACCCGTATGCGATCATGACTATACGCTCGACCGTCGCATAGGGACGGATGCCGCGGCAACGCGGAAACGTAGCGGCGCGCCGCCTCCAGCTGATCGGCGGGTGTCGACGCTATGGAGAGGTTGGCAAAAGGAAAACTTGCTACGTTCAACTCTCTCATCGCCGAAAGGAGCTGCGCTTCCTCCGCCGCAAAATTCGTCCAGTCGCACATGTACAGTTTTGCGTGGAGGCGCATGCTTGCCATGTAGTCGAGATTGGGTCTCAAGCTCAACGCTTTGTCGGCGGACTTGCAGGCATCTTCGTGCTGTTCGAACTGGGCGAAAATCTTGGCGCGGCCACGCCATACTTCGGCAAGGTTTGGATTCAACCGCAGTGCTTTTTCGTAGGCAAGAAGGGACTCCTTGAACCGCTGAAGCCAAAATAGCGCGTCGCCCCGCTCCACCCATGCCTCGGCGAAGTTAGGTTTCAAGGCTAGCGCTCGGTCGCACGCGGCGACCGTTTCGTTGTGCATCTGCAGTGCGGCCGAGACGCGAGCGCGACCGTGCCAAGCTTCGGCTAGATCGGGCTTGAGCACCGAGGCTTTTTCGAAGGCGGCAAGGGCGTCGTTGTAACGTTTGAGTTTGGTGTAGCCATAAGCGCGGCCGAGCCAGGCTTCGGCGAGATCGGGCTTGAACGCCGAAGCGCTCTCGAAAGCGGCGAGCGCTTCGGTAGGCCGGTTCAATGCATCGAGCGACTTGCCCTTGTTGCACAGCGCTTCCGCGTAGCGCGGTTGGAGCGCGATCGCCTTGTCGAAATCCGCAATCGCCTCGTCATATCGTTTGAGATCGTTGAGTATGATGCCGCGATTGTTCCAGGTTTCAACGGCGCGGGGGTCCAGCTCGAGCGCTTGGCTGAACCGATCCAAAGCCTCAATAGGTCTGTTCAACGCCTTGAGGATGATCCCATAATTGTAAAGCGTCGCATCGGATTTCGGATATTCCTGCAAGGCGAGCCGCAAATAGGTCTCGGCCTCGGCAAATTTGCCGCGTTGCGTCAGAACGACGCCGAGCAGATTGAGCGCGGCGACGTGTTTCGGCTGTGCCCGCAACACGTCCTTGAACAGGTGTTCGGCGTCTTTGAAGTTCCCGGCTTTCAGCGCGCCCATGGCGCGCTGAAAGGTTGCGTTGTCCGCAAAACTCACTGCCAACGCTGTCCCCATTGTTGCAGCGGGGCTGTTTGCGGATCGGATCCCGCACTGTTCGCGTCTGGTCCGATCCGGTCCGCCGCCGCATCGCATTTGGCGACGAAGGCGGCGATGCCGCCGAGGAGGTCTGTGCCGGCGAGCACCGGAACATGCCCTTGGTCGGGTACTTCGATGACGTCCATGGCCTGATGGCGCTCTTTCATGGCCGCCACCGTTGCCGCCGATAGGATGTCGGAATTGCCGCCGCGGATGACGAGCACCGGCACGCGCGCGAGCGCGCCGAACTCGGCCCACATCGGCGGCAACGGGCGCTCGATGTCGATTTCGCTCAGCGTCTGGGCCAAGCGTATGTCATAGGTCGGCGCGAGTTCGCCGTTGCTTGTTTTCCAGGTGCGTCTCGCGGCGGTGAGCCAATCCTGCGCGGTCAGTTTCGGAAACTGGGCGCTGAACAAGCGGCGCAGGATTTCCGACCCTTCGGCAAAGCTCCGCGGCTGCGGCAGCTTGCCGACATAGCTCTTGATCCGCGCCAGGCCCTTGGGCTCGATCACCGGACCGATATCGTGCAACACGGCGCCGGCGATCGCGGTCGGATGGGAAACGGCAAGCAGCATGGTGAGCAGGCCGCCGCGCGAACTGCCGACGAAGACCGCCTGACCTATTCCGAGCGCTGCGAGAATCGTGACGACATCGCCAAGCTCTGTCGCCACGTTGTAATTTTCCGGATTCTTGTCGTAGTCGGATTGACCGCGTCCGCGCGAGTCGATGGCAATGACACGGCGGCCGCGCCGGTCGTTTGCCAAAAACGGAGCTAGACTGTCGAAATCGGCGACGGTGCGTGCCAAGCCGGGCAAGCAGACGACCGGGAGCGTCGGCGCGGTGCGCAAACCATATTCGCACACATGCAGCCGCAATCCGTCCTGCGCGGTGACAAAAATGCTTCTGCAGTCATTCTGCGTGCTGGGCTGCATGTCCGTTGTCGCATTCGCGGCAGCTCACCAATTTTGGCAAATGATGAGAACCGCTGTCCAAAAATTGATGCGCGCCAAGCGGCGCCGCGATCTGAGCGGGACTAATGTAACGGCCGTCCCGCAGCGGCGCAATTGCGGCGGGTCGTCCGCACAGAGCTGATTTCTCCATTTATTTCAATACCTTGATGAAGACGACGAATTCTGTTTGATTGCGGCAAGATCAGCGGTCATCCGTCCATCATGCCCACTTCGTCACCGGCGGAATTGTTGCAGAAGGCGTTGACGCTTCACCGCGAAGGCGCAGTCGAGGCCGCCACGGCCGCCTATGGCGAGGTCTTGCGCGCCGATCCGGCAAACGCCGATGCGCATTATTACCTGGCGATGATTTCCTGCCAGGGCGGCCGCTTCGCGGTGGGCGCCGAACTTGCGCGCAAATCGCTTGCTGCCGATCCGCGACACGCGCGGGCTCATGTTTTGCTCGGACGGGCGTCGAGCGCGCTTGGGCAGCACGAGGAGGCGTTGGCGAGTTTCGATCGCGCCATTATGCTCGCGCCCGACTTGGCCGAAGCGCATAGCCACCGGGCCGACGCGCTGAACGCGCTCGGACGCAACGCCGAGGCGATCGAAAGCTACGACCGGACCCTCGCGCTGGCGCCGGATTCGATCGAAGATCGCTTCAATCGTGCCGCGGCGCTCAATATCGCCGGCCGCAACGCTGAGGCAGTGTCGAGCCTCGATCACGCGGTTGCGGCGCGACCCCAATTCGCTCAGGCTCACCTGCTGCGTGCGAAGGTTCTATCGGACCTCGGCCGCTATGGCGAAGCGATCGAAGGCTTGGATCGAGCGCTCGCGCTCGCGCCGGATCTTGCCGACGCATGGGTTGGCCGCGGCGCTACCTTGCTGGCGATCGGTAAACCGGAACTGGCCATTGAAGCTGCCGTCCGCGCCCTTGAGCTTGAGGAAACGCAGCAGACTAAGAAAGTTTTTGTAGAATGCATCAGTTCCGTGAACCTGACGACAGACAACAGCCGGCGCTTTCGTGGCTTGGTGACGCGCGCGCTCGTGGAAGATTGGGCACGGCCACGCGAACTTGTGCGCATATGCACCGGACTAATCAAGCTCAATACCGCGATCGCCGACCGCGTCACGCGCGCCGAGGCGGCATGGCCGGCGCGTCTTTCCGCCGCGGAAATATTTGACGCGTCGGGAATGGGGGCCTTGGCGGAGGAGGGACTTCTCGCGCTCTTGCTGGAGCGTGAGCCGGTCACCGACATCGGCCTAGAGCGGCTCTTGACCAATGTGCGTCATGCAATTCTGACAAGTGCCGACAGCGCGTTGGATGAGCGCGCGCTTAACTTTTGCTGCGCCGTGGCCCGTCAGTGTTTCATCAACGAATATATTTATACGCCGACCGAGAGCGAAGCCGAACTGGCACAGCGATTACGGGTTTCGCTTGAGGCAGCGCTGGCGGCGGGTGAAAATTGCTCCGCGTTATGGCCGGTGGCAGTCGGCGCCTATTTTCCGCTTCACAGCTTGAAAAATGCGGCGGCGCTGCATGGCAGGGGATGGTCGCAAGGCGTCGCAGCTTTGATTTCGCAACAGCTTGGCGAGCCGGCCGAGTTGTGCCGCATTGCCCAGACCATATTGCCGTTGCACAGCATCGACGGCGACGTGTCGAGCGCGGTTCGCCAGCAATACGAGGAAAGCCCTTATCCGCGTTGGACCAAGGCTGGCCCACCCGCGCAACCCTCGATCATCGAGCGTCAGCCGCAACCGGTTCGGGACGTCCTTATTGCCGGCTGCGGCACCGGCCGCTTCGCGATCGAGTTTGCGCGCCGGGCGCGTCAGGCGCGTTTTCTCGCCGTCGATCTGAGCCTGGCGAGCCTAAGCTACGCAAAGCGCATGGCGCAGCGTTTCGATGTTGCCAATATTGATTTTGCGCAGGCCGATATTTTGAAACTCGGGTCTTCCGGCCTCACGTTTGACTTCATCGAGTTATCGGGTGTTCTGCATCATCTCGCCGATCCTTGGCAGGGCTGGCGGGTTTTGCTGGCCATATTGCGCCCGGGCGGCGCGATGCAAGTCGGTCTCTACAGCGAACTGGCACGCCGCGGGATTGTCGCGGCCCGCGCGATGATCGCCGCGCGCGGCTATCTGCCGATCGCAGAAGACATCCGGCGCTGCCGCGAGGAGATGATGGCGGCAGAAGCCGGTTCGCTGCTGAAGTCAGTGACGGCGTCGATGGACTTCTATACGATGAGTGAATGCCGCGACTTGTTATTTCACGTCCAGGAGCATCGCGTTACGCTGCCGGAAATTAAGTCGTTCCTCGTCGCGAACGAGACGCAATTCGCAGGGTTCATTCTTGACGCGCCCACCCGGCGGCGCTTCGTCATGCGCTTTCCGGATCCGGCGGCCTTGACCGATCTCGATTGCTGGCACGCGTTTGAAGTGGAAGAGCCGCAGACTTTCGCCGGCATGTACCAGTTCTGGGTGCGAAAGCCCGCCGCCGACGAAAAGGCTCAGGCCAGGTTCTAGAGCACGATCCGGAAGAGCGGAAGCCGGTTTTCCGAAAAGATCATGCTGAAACGAAAAATCTAGACTCTGATTCAATTGAATTGGATCAGAGTTTAGCCGCCGCGGCGCAAGTCGGCTTCGATCAGGAGCTTGGGATTATTTTCGATCAGCGCGCGATAGACCTGCATGTTCTCGATCATGCGCTGGACGTAATTGCGCGTTTCCGAGATCGGGATGCGCTCGATCCAGTCGATCGGATCGACCTTGGGATCGCGCGGATCGCCGTATTGCTCGATCCATTCCTTGGCCCGGCGCGGCCCGGCATTGTAGGCGACGAAGGCGAGGATGTAGGAGCCGCGCCAGCTGGCGATGTCGTTGCCGAGTTCGGCCGTGCCGAGCTGCGCGTTGTAGGCGACGTCGGCCATCAGCCGGTGCTGATCGAACGAGACGTTGAATCGCTTGGCGGTGTCGCGGCCGGCGGCCGGCGTCACCTGCATCAGGCCGATGGCGTTGGCGCTGGACACCACGCGGCGGTTGAAGGCGCTTTCCTGGCGCACGATCGAATAGACGACGCAGCGCTCGACCTCGCGGCCCGATCTGCTGGTAATTCGGCACGCCGAAATCGGGAAAGGCGTAGGCTTCCATCGGCAGGCCGCGGCCGAGCGCCGGCTTGCCGATCAGAAGCGTCGCGCGCGCGTCGTTGTGGCGCGTGGCGATCTCGGCGAGCGTCGCCAGCGCGCCGACGTCGGTCGCCTTGTCGCCGAGATCGGCCGCCATGATGGCGACGATATCGCGCTCGTCGATCGCGTAGAGAATTTCGAAGGCGCGCGCGACTTCGAGCTCGATAGTGCTCGGCGGTCGGCTCCGGCGAGCTCGCGCAGCGTGACGGTTCGTCGAGCCCAAGCCGCGCGCGGGCCAGTTGGCCGTAATAGGCGGTCGGATAGCGCGCCGCCGTTTCGTAATAGCGCGCGCGCGTCCTGTTCGCGCCCGAGCGCTTCCGCGGCGCGGCCCTGCCAATAATAGGAGCGCGCCAAGCGTGATCGGATTGGTGGCGCCCGTCGGCGATGCGGGCGAAATGCGCCAGCGCGACGCGCCGGCTCGCGCAGGAACCGCAGCGCGATCCAGCCGGCGGTGAATTGCTGCTCGGCGCGGATAATTCTCGTTGATCGGCGGCGCCGCCGCCGTTGGCGACCGTCGTAGGCCGATTTGAGATCGCCGAGATCGAGCAGCTTGCGCGCGATCAGCCGCCGCTCGACCCACCATTGATCGAGATCGCCGATCCGTTCCGGATCGTGCGGCGCCGCCAGCATCCATTGCGCCGCCTCGGCGATCTTGTCGGCGCGGCGCAGCCATTGGATGCGGCTGAACATGTAGCCGGGATCGTGGCGGCGCGTCGTCCGGCACCGCTTCGAGCAGCGCCTTGGCCTTGCCGGACTTGTTGATGACGGCGGCGCGCGCCTTGGCGATGGCGAGCGCGACCGCGTTCGAGATGCTGCGCCGCCCGCAAGCCGGCATCGTCGTCCTCGACATAGAGGCGCGCGTCCATGCGGGCCGCGTCGTCGGCCGGCGTGATCAGGCCGGCGAAGGCGGCGCGCGCCTTGCGCTTCGAGATCCGCGGAGAAGCCGTCCTTGCGCCAAGCCTCGCGCAGCGTCGCTGCGGCGCCGGCACTGTCGCCTTGCGCCAAGCAGCGCGCGCGCCAGCGCGAAATGTCCCTTGACGGTGTGCGGCGGCTCCGAATCGGAAGAAGCCGATCACCGTCTGCGGGTCGGCGCGTTCCTCCCACAGCACGCCTTCGGCGCGCCGCCGCAACGTCGCGATGCTCGGCCAGCTCGGATTGGCGGCGATGAAATCGATGTAGCGCGAGAAATCCGGTCGTGCCATTGTCGCTGCGCAGGATCACCCATTCCACGAGCTTGCGGGCCAGCGGATCGGAAATCGTGCCTTCGACATTGGTCGCGTCGTCGGCGCGGCTCTTACCGACGAGGTCGATCGCCTGTTTGACGGCGGTGATGTCCATAGGCGCGGTCGACGATGTCGTCGCTGTCGCCAGCGGCAGCACGGCCTGTTGCGGAACGGGCGGGGGCGGCTGGAGCGGAATATTGCCCGGAGCGGCCGAAACCGGAACCAACGGCATCGCGCCCGTGGTCAAGGTTCCGCGGATTGCGGGCGACTTGCGCGCGCCCGGCTTTTCGCTCGCAAGCTTGCCGGAGGGGGCCGAGCTCGCCTTGGTGCTCGACTTTGCACCCGACTTGGCGTCGGCCTTAGCTTCTGACTTGGAACTCGATTTGCCGTCCCTTTGGGCGCTCGCCTTGCCGCTTGATTTGAAGTCTTTGCGCCCGGCCGCGCCGTAGGCAGCGGTACCGCACCAGACGATGTTGCGGTCGTCGATGACGCTGCCGATACCGGGGTTACCAGCGCACCGCTCGCCAGGATGCCGAAGGCGGTCAGCAGGACAATGAGCCGAGATTCCAGCACGTTTCCTCCCGCTGTGTCGTGATGTTCCGGCTAGCTGTTCGGCCGATTCGATTGAGAAACCCCTAATCGATGAACCACCGCGCGACAATTGATAGTTTTACGGCAAAAGCGGGGCCGGCGGCCGGATTCATCTTGTCGCAATCCAAAGGGGCTGCAACGGGCGCCGCATCGTGTTTTCACTGATTTGCGCCACAGGTCAAGCAAGCCGCCGCCCAGCTTGCATGCCGCAAAACGCCAGAGCATTATCGATTTTTGCGGCTGGCCGGGGTGATAATGGATGCGATTAGGTATCGCGCGTAGTCTTACGGACAGTGTCTCGGGGGGCGTTTTCCAGTACGAGGTCGTTTTTCTCAAAGCCCTTGGCGAAATCGCGGCACGATTTCCCGAAGAACTGGTCTATCTTTGCTACAATCCGGCCGATCTGTTGACGCTCGCGAGCGCAGGCGGGGGCTTAAGCTATCGCGGCATCCCGGTGCTGCCGTTTTCCAAGCCCACGTTTCAACAGCAGCCACCCGAGGCGTTTCTCAAACAAAAGCCGCCGACGCCTCTGCCTTTCGATCCGCATCTCGTCAAGTTCAATTCGGCCGGCAATGAAGCTCTTCGCAAGAACGGCGTCGATCTGTTGCTGATGATAAGCCCGAAATCTGCAGCCGTTCAGCTTTCGCGTGCCGTTTGTTGTTCCGATCTTCGATCTTAATCACCGGCTGCAGCCGGAATTCCCCGAAGTCAGCGCTTACGGCGAAACAAACAGCCGCGAATATTTCTACATCAATACCTGCCGTTTCGCGACGCTGGTGCTGGTCGATTCGGAAATGGGAAAGGCGGACGTGCTTCGCTTCTACGGCGATTTCATTGACGAAGATCGAATTCGCATTCTGCCCTATTATCCGCCGATCGAAGGCAGGCCGCAGCCGGATGCGCAGGAACTCGCGCGGGTACGAAACAAGTATAATCTGCCGCAGCGTTATCTGTTCTATCCGGCGCAATTCTGGCCGCACAAGAATCACAAATTGATCCTTCAGGCGGTCAAGCTCATTGCCGATCAGACCGGCGAGGTGGTGCCGGTGGTCTTTTGCGGCGCCTATTGGACCTACATCATGGCGACGAATTTCAAGGAGCTGATGGAGATGGCGAGCCAGCTCGGCATCGCCGATCGTGTCCGTTATGTCGGGTCCGTGCCCGATGAAGACATGGCGGCGCTCTACAGTTTGTCGGCGGGCCTCGTGATGCCGACGTTCTTTGGTCCGACCAATATCCCGCCGCTCGAAGCCTGGCATTTCGGGCGTCCCGTCATAACGTCCGACATTCGCGGCTTGCGCGAGCAGAACGGCGACGCCAGCCTGCTCGTGGACCCGCGTTCGCCGCAGGCGATGGCCGAGGCGATCAAGAAGATATGGCTCGACGAGGCCTTCAGCGCCGAACTCGTTGCGCGCGGCAAAAAGCGGCTCGCGACCTATAGCTGGAGCTCGTTTGTCGAGGCGGTCACGGCGGTGCTGGTGGACGCTTGCGAGCGCGTCCGCACCGGCCGTACACCGCGCTTTCCCGAGGTCGATCCGGCGCAGGCGGCCGTGCACCGTGCTTGAAGCACGACAGATTGCCGATATAATCGATATTGCTGCGATAGTCGCTGTAAGTTGACGTCAAGGCCTCACTTCTGCAAGAGAATGAACAAATAGGCCGAGCGGGAGGCACGCTTTCAGCTCGTGAAACGTGGAGTTTCGGTTTGCAAGGCATAACAAGTCTGTCCGCGTTTCCAAAATCCGGCGTGACATATCTGAGCTTCTTATTGTTCTACACTTTTTCTCCGACGACCGTGACATCCACGACTTGGAGAGGAACTACATTTTGGATATTCACGCCTATCCCAAGGCCACGTTTGCCGATCCGACGGCTCCGCGTCTCATCAAATCTCACTTCCCGTATAATCCGGCCATCCCGGCGGTCCGCCTGACCAGCAAGGCGATCTATCTCATTCGGCACCCGATCGACGTCATGATGTCGGCCTGGGATTTCGATCATCTGATCCGCGGCGGCGATCGCGACACGCAATCTCCGGCGTTTCGTGCCTATGTCCCACCGCTGGCTGACGACGGGCGGCGGCACGTTTCCGGAATTCGGTCCCTGGGTTCTGCACGTTCGTTCGTGGCTCGGTCAATCGGCGATCCCCGTTCACGTCGTCACCTATGAAAATCTCGTCGACGCTCCCGATCGCGAGCTCAAATCCATCCTTGATTTCATGGGCGCGCGGGTGCCGGCCGAACGGCAGCGCTTGGCGATCGACCGCAGCTCGATGAAGTCCATGGCCGCGCTCGAATTGAAAGAAGTCGAGAAACGGGTCGATGGCATTTTTTTCCGCAATAGCCTCTCCGCGGGCTACGCTCAGGGACATCGTTTCATCAACAAAGGCTACCGCAAGAGTTACGAGACGCTGTTGACGCCCGAGGAGCGGGCGATCGCGGATAGAGCCTTTGGCGCCGAAATCGCCAAATACTTCGGAAGCCGGCCATGATCGAGCATGTCGAATTCAATGGCGTCGAATTCGCCATCATTCTGCGCAGCAGCTTTCGCGAGCGCGGCATCCATTTCTTCACGCCCGGCGATTTTTCGCAGCAGCTCGGCTACATGCATCATCCCGCCGGTCACGTTATTGAACCGCACGTGCACAATCCGGTGCCGCGCGCGGTGCATTACACCAACGAAGTTCTGTTCCTGCGCCGCGGCCGCCTGCGAGTCGATTTCTACACGGCGGAGGGTGCTTATCTCGAAAGCCGTGAACTCGGCGCGGGCGATGTCATATTGCTCGCTGCCGGCGGTCATGGATTCGAAGTTCTTGAAGAAGTGGAAATGATCGAAGTCAAGCAAGGGCCATATGTCGGCGAGGCGGACAGAACTCGCTTCCCCGGCATCGCGGTGACGGAAATGCAGGCCACCACAGCCTGCGCTGGCACGATAAAGACGCGATCGTGATTCCGGTTGCCGAACCTCTCCTCGACGAGCACGCCCTCGCCAATGTCGAGGACGCCGTGCGCTCCGGCTGGGTCTCCTCGGAAGGGCGTTATATCGCCGAGTTCGAGCGCCGCTGGGCGCAATATTGCGGGGTTTCGCACGGCATTGCCGTGTGCAACGGCACCGTCGCGATCGAGGTCGCTATGGCGGCGCTGGCGCTGCCGCCGGGATCGGAAGTCATCCTGCCGAGCTTCACCATCATCTCCTGCGTCGCGGCGATCCTGCGCACCGGCTGTCGCCCGGTTCTGGTCGATTGCGAGCCGGACACCTGGTGTCTCGATGTGGCGGAAGTCGAGAGCAAAATCACCGATCGGACGCGCGCAATCATGCCCGTGCATATCTACGGGCACATGGCGGACATGAATCCGCTCATGGCCTTGGCGGACAAATTCGGGCTTGCCGTTATCGAGGACGCCGCCGAAGCCCACGGCGCCGAATATCACGGCCGGCGCGCCGGCAGCATCGGCACGATGGCGTGCTTCAGCTTCTACGCTAACAAGATCGTGACCACCGGCGAAGGCGGAATGGTCGTAACCGACGACGCCAAATTGGCGGAACATGCGCGCAGCCTGCGCAATCTCTGCTTTCGGCGGGAGCAGCGCTTTTTGCATTCCGAGCTCGGCTACAATTTTCGCATGACCAATCTGCAGGCGGCGATCGGAGTGGCGCAGATCGACAAGATCGAAGACCATGTCCGCCGCAAGCGCACGATGGCGGCGCGCTATACCGAGCGCTTGCGCGGCATTCCCGGTCTGGTGCTTCCCGTCGAACGGCCCGGCGTCAAGAATGTCTATTGGATGTACGGCCTGGTTTTAGACGACCAAGTGCCGATGGATGCCGCGACACTCGCTATGCGCCTCAAGGCGCAGGGCGTGGACACGCGTCCGTTTTTCCTCGGCATGCACGAGCAGCCGGTGCTGCTGGAACGTGACCTGTTCGCCGGCGAAAGCTATCCCGTCACCGAGCGTCTGGCTCGCCGCGGACTCTATCTTCCTTCCGGGCTCGGTCTTGACGAAGCGCAGATCGACACGGTTTGTGCGGCGTTGCGAAAGTGCCTGTCGTGACCGAGCCCTTCGGGCGCGACTATGCCGACGCCTACGACGCGATCTATCGCGCGAAGGATTACGAGGGCGAAGTCGACCTGATAGAACGCATTCTGGCACGCCATGGTCTCGGCGGGCCGCGCCGTCTGCTGGACCTCGGTTGCGGCACCGGCAATCATGCTCTGCCGTTAGCGCGACGCGGCCACAGCGTCGTCGGCGTTGATCGTTCGCCGGGGATGCTGGAGCAAGCGCGCGTCAAAGCGTGGGCCGCACACGCTCAGTCAGTAGTTTTTCGCGACGGCGATGTTCGCGAACTCGATCTTGGGCAGCGCTTCGACGCGGTGCTCATGATGTTCACCGTGCTCGGCTATCAGGTTGAGGATGCCGATGTGGATGGGGCGCTTGCCGCGGTGCGCCGGCATCTCGAACTCGGCGGCCTGTTCATCTTCGATGTGTGGAACGGGCTTGCGGTTCTTGCCGATCGGCCGCGACAACGTGAGGTCAGCGTCAGCGAGCGCTCAACGCGCATTACGCGCAAGACCAGCGCGAGCCTTGATATTTCGCGTCACCTCTGCCGGGTGTCGTTCGATCTCGAGCGTGTCGCGGCCGACGGCCAGACGCAGCACTGGCAGGAAGAACACGTGATGCGCTACTATTTCCCCGAAGAGCTCAAAGTAACGCTCAGCCGTAACCAACTCGAACTTCTGCATCTGCGCCAATTCCCCGATGATGAGGCCCCTGCGGATGAGCGCGCTTGGAACGTGATCGGCGCCGCTCGGGCGCGATAAGCGACCGGGGGCCATCCCCGCACACGGCGGTCTGCGAAATGGCCGCCTACTGCGGTCCCACAGCCGCCATTTCTGCGCAAAACGCACAGCAAAAGTGCTATCTCGCCCAGTATTGTCGGCGGCCGGTTGGCGAAGGGGGCTTTCAAGGGCCCACCCGAGGCGATATTTATGCCTGATGGCCCGCCCATCGCCGCGACATTGCGGCGGTGCGGACGACGTGCCGGGGATCGTATCATGACCGCCAAGACGAGCTTTCGAGGCTCCTTCACCGCGCTGGTCACCCCGTTCAAGAACGGTTCCGTCGACGAGAAAGCGTTCCGCGACCTGGTCGATTGGCAGATCGCCGAGGGCACCAACGGGCTCGTTCCGGTCGGCACCACCGGCGAAAGCCCGACGCTGTCGCACGACGAGCACCACCAGGTCGTCGAATGGTGCGTCGACCAGGCGCGCGGCCGGGTGCCGGTCGTCGCGGGCGCGGGCTCGAACTCGACCAAGGAGGCGATCGATCTCGCCCGCACGCCGAGAAGGCCGGCGCCGACGCCGTGCTGGTCGTCACGCCCTATTACAACAAGCCGACCCAGGAAGGGCTCTATCAGCACTTCAAGGCGATCAACGACGCGATCGGCATCCCGATCATCATCTACAACATTCCGCCGCGCTCGGTGATCGACATGTCGGTCGAGACCATGAAGCGGCTCTACGAGCTGAAGAACATCGCCGGCGTCAAGGACGCGACCGCCAACATGGCGCGGGTATCGCAGCAGCGCGCCGCCATGGGCGAGGATTTCAACCAGCTCTCGGGCGAGGACATGACCGCGCTCGGCTTCATGGCGCATGGCGGCCACGGCTGCATCTCGGTGACCTCGAACGTGGCGCCGCGACTGTGCGCGGAATTCCAGGCGGCCTGCCTGAAGGGCGATTACGCCAGCGCGCTCAAGCTGCAGGACAAGCTGACGCCGCTGCACATCAATCTGTTCGTCGAGACCAATCCCGGCGCCGGTCAAATACGCGCTGTCGCTGATCGGCAAGTGCGCCGACAGCCGTGCGGCTGCCCATGGTGCCGGTCGCCGAGAAGACGCAGGCGGCGGTGCGCGAAGCCATGGTGCATGCCGGCCTGATCAACTGACGGAGCGTCCGTGCAATTTCGGCTCGTGATTCTCGCGAGGCCATTTCGTGAGTTTATGGCCGAGCGACTGAAATTGGTCCTCGCCGGGCGGGGACCAGCGGCATGTCGCTAGCGATATTCCGATAAGCAGGGGATGGGACTTCATGCTCGAAGAATTCAAGAAATTCGCGATGCGGGGCAATGTCGTCGATCTCGCCGTCGGCGTGATCATCGGCGCGGCGTTCGGCGCGATCGTCAATTCGCTGGTCGCCGACATCATCATGCCGCTCATCGGCGCGGTCACCGGCGGGCTCGATTTCTCCAACTATTTCCTTCCGCTGTCGTCGAAAGTGACGGCGCGCGTCTCTGGCCGAGGCCAAAAAGCAGGGCGCGGTTTTGGCCTGGGGCAGCTTTCCTCACCATCGTCATCAACTTCTTGATCATCGCCTGGGTGCTGTTTCTCTGCATCAAGGGCATCAATCGGCTCAAGGCGCCGGACGCGCCGCCGGCGCCGCCCGGGCCTTCGCCGGAAGTTCAGTTGCTGACCGAAATCCGCGACGCGCTGAAGAAGAGCTGAGCGGTTGAGGGCAGGCATGGGCGGCGTGATGGCGGCAAAGACTGAACGGAAGCTGCGCGTCGTCGCCGACAACCGCAAAGCGCGCTTCAACTACTTCATCGACGAGACCATGGAGGCGGGCGTCGCGCTCACCGGCACCGAAGTGAAATCGCTGCGCTCAGGGCAAGGCGACCATCGCCGAATCCTATGCCGACGCGCGCGGCGGCGAGATCTGGCTGATCAACTCCAATATTCCCGAATATCTGCAGGCCAACCGCTTCAACCATGCGCCGAAGCGGCCGCGCAAATTGCTTGCTGCACAGCCGCCAGATCAACAAGCTGATCGGCGCCGTCGAGCGCGAGGGCATGACGCTCGTGCCGCTCAAGCTCTATTTCAACGAGAAGGGCCGCGCCAAGATCGAGCTGGCTCTGGCGCGCGGCAAGAAGCTCTACGACAAGCGCGACACCGAAAAGAAGCGCTCCTGGGATCGCGAGCGCGGCCGGCTGATGCGGCAGAAGGGATAGACGCGATGTTGCCGACGAAGCTCGACCATTGCGTCATTCATGTCACCGACTGGGAGCGCTCGAACGCGTTCTATACCAATGTGCTGGGCGCCGACGCTCGTCGCGCGGCCGGTCGGCTTTGCCTATCGTTTCGGCGACAAGCAGCTCAACGTCCATGGGCCGGGCGTGAAGCCGGCCGAAGTGGCGCGCTGCCGGTCGCGCCCGGCAACAGCGATCTCTGCTTCGAATGGATCGGGCCGATCGCCGACGCCGTCGAGCATCTCGATCGCTGCGGCATTCGCCATCGAGAGCGGTCCGATGCAGCGCTTCGGCGCCAAGGGCGCGGGCACCAGCGTCTATTTCCGCGATCCCGACGGCTCGCTGATGGAATTCATGTCCTACGCGCAAGTCGCAGGAGAACAGTCGCAATGGCCGAGGCGCCCGGCACGGCACGATCCGACCGTCCTGCCGGCCGACATTCCGGCGCCGCAGGACGACGGCGGCGCGCGGCATCTGACCGGCATGACGCTGCCCGATCTGCGCGCTTGCCGGCGACGAGCGGCCGGCGGTCAATCTCGTCGATGCTCGAAGGGCCGCACCGTCCTTTACATCTATCCGCGCACCGGCGTGCCCGGCGTCGATCTTGCCGCCGGGCTGGGACGACATTCCCGGCGCGCGCGGCTGCACGCCGCAATCCTGCGGTTTTCGCGACCATTTCGCCGATCTCAAAGCGCTCGGCGTCGCGCATCTCTTCGGCCTGTCGACCCAGGACACCGACTATCAGCGCGAAGCCGCCGAGCGGCTGCATCTGCCGTTCCCGATCCTGTCCGATGCCGATCTTGAAATTCGCGCAGGCGCTGAAGCTGCCGACATTCACGACCTCCGGCATGACGCTGCTCAAGCGCATGGTGCTGGTTATCGACGACGGCGATGATCGTCAAAGTGTTCTATCCGGTGTTTCCGCCCGACAAAAACGCGGAGGAGGTCGTTGACTGGCTGCGCGGCCATTAGAAGACCAAGTAAGCTTAGGTGTCGTGCCTAATCTGCTCGCTCTGTTGGTTTGTGTTGCGGTCGGCGGCCGTTCGTCGATGCAACGCCGGCCAGACGGCAACGCTGCTCGATCCTTACATCGGGCACCCCTTGCCGGACGTCGCCGATCGTTTCGCGGCCACCCTCCAGCAACTTCGCCACCGGCGATGGCCTCATGGAGTTTGCAGTGGAATCATTTTTCAGCGAGCCAAAATGGCGGCGTTGCCGACTGCCGCCTTTTGATTTTGGCGTTGCCGACTTACGGAGATTCTACTGGTGACCCCGCCAACCGACCGGGCTAACTGGATCATCAAAAGCTGGTCCGTCGTTCGGTAGCGGTTGTCTGCTGAGGGGAAAACGCAGTCGATCTCGGCGCCCACAGGCCGGCACGCCGCATAAGCTTGCGCCGTTGTTACCTGTTCGGGCGATTATTTTCCTGCATCAGAAGAAAGACAGCGAACTGACTGCGCGTCTTGGTATCGATCTTGGCGCCGCTCGCCCGAGCGATAGGCCAGCAGCTCATCCGGATCGACAAGCACTTTGCCGCCAAACTGATGCCCCTTGCCTCCGATTCTTTCGATCGTTTCGGTCGATCCTGATTTCGACTTCGTCACATGTCGGGGGCATGGCGTCCTCCGCAATCTCGAGGATGCGCGGATAATCCTCACGCCGGAACCACGCGGCGGCCACAATGGTTGTCGGCTCAGAGGCATCCATCTTCTGTCTCCATCGTACCGTGACCTTTCCAGCTTCATTGCGGATAACCGGCCGCGCTTATTCGGATATTCCCCGCCTTTCGGTTAATGGCGGCACGACTATTTGCCGTTGGTCAAGAATATGCGGTTAGACGCTACCGGCTTTCCTTGCACGTTTGGCCGGAATATCGGCTGTGGCAAAGTAGCGCGTCATGAAATCGTTGAAGGCTTTCACCTTGGCGGAGAGCTGCTTGCCCGCCGGATAGACCGCGTAGATCGTCGCCTCCGGCAATCTGATGTTCGGGCAGCACCGCGCACCAGCCGGCCGGCATCGAGATCGTCGCGGAAAAATATCGATCGGGCCGTAGGCGATGCCGAGGCCGCGCAACGCTGCCGCGTCTTGAAGCACTTGCCGATGGCTGGTGACGATCGGGCCGTTCACCTTCACCACGCGTTCGCCATCGGCGCCGATGAGATGCCACTCGTCCGGGACGGCGACATAGCTGTAGCTCAGGCAATCGTGTCCGGGCGAGGTCTTCCGGCCGATTGCGGCGTGCCGCGCCGCGCAAATAGTCCGGCGCGGCGCAAAGAATGCGCCGCGAGGTATTGAGCTTGCGGGCAACCAGGCTCGACGACGTGCCGCGCGGCATGCCGACGCTGATGGCGATGTCGTAGCCGCCTTCGATCGGATCGGTGAGGCGATCGTTCATAGTCAGATTGATGCGCAAAAGCGGGTAGGCGACGATGAAGTCGGCGATCGCCATTCCGATTTCGGCAAGACCGAAATTGGTCGGTGCGATGACGCGCAATTCGCCGCGCGGCTCGTTGTGCAGTTCGCTCGGCCGACGCGCTCCGCCTCCTCGAGCTCGGCGAGAATGCGCCGGCACTGTTCATAGAATGTCCGCCCGGCGGCGGTGACGCTCACCCGCCGCGTGGTGCGATTGAGGAGGCGGGCGCCCAGTCGCTCCTCGAGCTGCAGGACGTGCTTGCTCGCGGCCGCGCGCGACAGCACCGAGCCGTTCGGCGGCGGCCGTGAACCCGCCCGCCTCGACCACGGCGGCGAAAACTCTCGTGTTTTCAAAACGATCCATTTGGACCACAATTGTCAATTAGATCGTGGACAATCTATTTCGCTCGGCCCGGATTATCAAACCCTTTGCGGCCGCTAGGGTGGTGGAACAAGCGCCGTTCAACGGTGCCATTCTCGGAGGAAAAGACATGTCGGAAACCACCATGTCGAAATTCGTCGTCGCTCCGCACTTCCGGCTGCAGGAATGGGTCGCCGAGGAGAAAGGCTATTTCGCCGCGGAGGGTCTCGACTACGAGTTCCGCGAGACGCATGGATTCGAGTTCCGGCAGCGGCCACCAGCTCGGCAACAAGGTCGGCGCCTACCAGACATTCGAGGCCGGACGCACCTGCAATGTCAGCGGTGCCTGCCATTGGACGGTGAATGTCGCGGCCTCGAACGGCCACGGCAAGCTCTACGCCGATGCTATTCCGTTTCGCCGTGCGGCATTTTCGTGCCGCCGGAATTCGCTGGTGAAGACGCCGGCCGATCTCGCCGGCGTGCCGATTTCGGTCGGCTATCAGTCGGGCAGCCACTACGCCACCATTCAGGGGCTCGAGCAGTATCTCAAGCCCGACAGCATCAAGCTGTCGTTCAAGGACGGCCTGTTGTTCAGCCGCATGGAGCTGCTGATCGACCGCAAGGTGCCGGCGGCGTCGCTGTTCAGCGGACCGTATTATTTCGTCGAACAGCTCGGCTTCCGCAAAGATCATCGATACGACGTTCATGATCGCGTCGATGGTCACCGGCACGCCGGACCCCGAAGACGTGCGCAAATATTTCCGTGCGTTGCGCCGCGCGCAGCGCGATATCGATCTGCGGCCCGAGCTCTATCACGCACTACTACAAGAAGGAATTCCCGGTGCGCTTCCACGATCAGATGGATACGCGGCGCTGGGGCCCGGGCGAGCGGCTGGTGTTCGAGCCGTACTCGAAAGAGACCTTCGAGGAATCGTTCGAGTGGATCGAGCAGCACGGCATTTTCCCGCGCAGCGAAATGGGCACGGCAAATACGAAGCCTCGATCTTCGCGTAGGGCAAACCTGGGCGATCAGGCGTCCAGAAGCTTTTGCCGCACCTGCGCGAACACCGTCGCGGAACATCTCCGGCGTCAGCACGCCGGTATTGGTGTTGTAGCGCGAGCAGTGATAGCTGTCGAACAACGTGAGCGCGCCGATCGCGTGCGTCGCCGCCGTGGGCGAACGGATAATCGCTGAGCGGCGCGCGCCGTTGCGCCGCGACGAAAGTCTCGTGGGCGATGCGGCCGAGCGCGACGATGGCGCGAAGCTTCGTCATTTCCGCGATCGTTGGCGCTAAGGAAATCGCGGCAGGTCGTGATCTCCTGCGGCGTCGGCTTGTTCTCCGGCGGCACGCACCGCACCGCATTGGTGATGCGGCAATCGATCAGTTCGAGGCCGTCGTCGGGGCGCGCCTGGTAAGTCCCGTCGCGCGAAGCCGAATTCCGTCAGCGTGGCGTAGAGCAGGTCGCCGGCATAGTCGCCGGTGAACGGCCGTCCGGTGCGGTTGGCGCCGCGCAGGCCCGGCGCGAGGCCGACGATCGAGCAGCCGCGCGTCGGGCGGCCCGAACGAGGGCGACCGGGCGCGTTGAACCAGTCCGGGTTCGCGCTTGCGCCAGTGCCTCGCGAAAGG
Source organism: uncultured Alphaproteobacteria bacterium (assembly GCA_963761185.1). Taxonomy (GTDB): domain Bacteria; phylum Pseudomonadota; class Alphaproteobacteria; order Rhizobiales; family Xanthobacteraceae; genus BOG-931. The sequence continues at coordinate 678,885 of CAVXFY010000001.1, read as the reverse complement.
CGACCAGCCGCGGACAGCGCGGACAATCGCGGCCGGGCTTGCCGCTCGGGCGGCCATTGCGGCCACTCCCGGCTCGGGCGCTTATTCTTCGTCGAACTCGTCTTCGCTCGACCTCGACTTCGGTGCGCTGCGAGGTGCCGGTGCTGCGCTGCAGGAATTGCGGCGTGTGGCGCGGCTCGCGCGCCTCCGCGCGCGCATCTCTCGCGGCTCGCGCGCCGGCCGCTCGCCGGGATCGCGGCCGATCTTGCTCTGCAGCTCGACGATGTCGACGAACTGATCGGCCTGGCGGCGCAGTTCGTCGGCGACCATCGGCGGCTGCGTCGAGATGGTCGAGACCACGATGACGCGCACGCCGCGCCGCTGCACCGCCTCGACCAGCGAGCGGAAGTCGCCGTCGCCGGAGAACAGCACCATCTGGTCGATATGCGGCGCGAGCTCCATGGCGTCGACCGCAAGCTCGATGTCCATGTTGCCCTTGACCTTGCGGCGGCCGGTCTGGTCGACGAATTCCTTGGTCGCCTTGGTGACGACGGTGTAGCCGTTGTAATCGAGCCAATCGATCAGCGGGCGGATCGAGGAATATTCCTGATCCTCGATCACGGCGGTGTAATAGAACGCCCGCACCAGATAGCCGCGCGATTGGAACTCCCGCAGCAGCCGCTTGTAGTCGATATCGAAGCCGAGCGACTTCGCGGTGGCGTAAAGGTTGGCGCCGTCAATGAACAGCGCGATTTTTTCGATCTGTGCCGACATGGTGTCTCTCGATGAATGTCGGTTCTCGGTGATGAAACCGGATCAGCCGCAATGAACTCGACGTTCCGGCGCTCTTAAAACTGCTTCTCGCCAACGGAATGGCTTGGCGGCGCAAATGGCACTCCGCAACGATAGCGGTAGTTCGTGCAGAATGTCCTAGCGCCACATTGTGCCGTTGGCAAGCTTCGCGCGAATGCAACTCTTTGCGGCACGCCGTCGCGGCGACTCTGAAAGTATGATTCGGAACGCCGCGAACCGGTTCCCGAATTTTGGGTAACAGAGCCGGCTGCGGCCGCCAAGTTAATTATCGGAAGCGTTCCGATGGCAAAGTTCGGAACTATTCGTGGCATTTCTGCGGGCTGCGCGAAGAGCGAGTCCCTCGAAATCAGGCTTGCGTATCCCGGCCGCGGACGATACCTAAGCGCCACATTAAGGACATTGTCCTAAAGTGGGAGCCTTGCCGATAGACCGGCTAAAGCCTGTCTTAACGCGGCCCGTCTTAAGGCTAACAGCCACAGGAACTCGTTAATGGCCCGTGTCACCGTCGAAGATTGCATCGACAAGGTCGAAAACCGCTTCGATCTCGTTCTGCTCGCGAGCCACCGCGCGCGCATGATCTCGTCCGGCTCGCAGATCGCCGTCGATCGCGACAACGACAAGAACCCGGTCGTGGCGCTGCGCGAGATCGCCGAACAGGCGGTTTCGCCCGAGGACCTCAAGGAGGAACTCGTCCATTCCCTGCAGAAATACGTCGAGGTCGACGAGCCTGAGCCCGAGGCCGTGCCGCTGATCGGCGCGCCTGGCACCGGCGTCGATGCCGACGATACCGAAGTCACCACCGACCGCATGACAGAGGAAGAGCTGCTCAAGGGCCTCGAGGGTCTGACGCCCCCGGAAAGCCAGCCCGAGCCGGACGTCGGCGACGAGGAAGAGTAAGACCCTTCCCGGCGGCCCCCTTCTGGGCGAGTTTTAACCAAAGCTTCGGCAACGCCGCAGGCGACGGCGCGCCAAGTGTGTGCCTAAGTTTCGCGCGCCTTGTGGCGCGCGCGGTGCTCCATGATATCTTTGTGAGCAGTCTCGGCCGAATCCGGCGGACAGCCGGAGCGGCCGCGCCACGGAATGCATCATGGCGCGCTCGCCGATCGATCTGCCGCGGATGCAGAACCAGCCCCGGCCCCGGGTGCGTGTTGGCGCGCGCGCCGAGCCTCGTGCCGCAGGACGTCGAAGCGCCGCCGCCAAGTCGCGCAAGCCGCGATGATGCGGCAATACGACCTGATCGACCGGGTCAAACAATACAATCCCGCCGCCAACGAAGACCTGCTCAACCGCGCCTATGTCTATGCCATGAGGGCCCATGGCGAGCAGAAGCGGGCCTCGGGCGATCCCTATTTCTCGCATCCGCTCGAAGTCGCCGCGATCCTCACCGACCTGAAGCTCGACGACGCCACCATCGCGGCGGCGCTGCTGCACGACACGATCGAGGATACCGACGCCACCCGCGCCGAGATCGACCGCCTGTTCGGCCACGAGATCGGCGCTGCTGGTCGAGGGCCTGACCAAGCTGAAAAAGCTCGACCTCGTCTCCAAGGAGGCCAAGCAGGCCGAGAACCTGCGCAAGCTTCTTCTCGCCATCGCCGACGACGTGCGGGTGCTGCTGATCAAGCTCGCCGACCGGCTGCACAACATGCGCACGCTCGAATACCGGCCGCCCGAGGCGCGCCGCCGCACGGCCGAGGAGACGCTCGACATCTATGCGCCGCTCGCCGGCCGCATGGGCATGCAGGAGATGCGCGAGGAGCTCGAGGATCTGTCGTTCCGCGAGCTCAATCCCGACGCCTACAAGGTCATCGACCGAGCGGCTCGAGACGCTGGCGCGCGCAGCAAGCGGCTGGATCACCGAGATCGAGCAGCAGCTCGCCAAGAAGCTCGCCGACCGCGGCATCGCCGCCGAGGTCTCGGGCCGGCGCAAGCGCGCCTATTCGATCTGGCGCAAGATGGAGCGCAAGGCCGTCGGCTTCGAGCAGCTTTCCGACATTTTCGGCTTCCGCGTCGTCGTCGGCGACCTCGCCGAGTGTTACCAGGCGCTCGGCATCGTGCACACGACCTGGCCGGTCGTGCCGGGGCGCTTCAAGGATTACATCTCGACGCCGAAGCAGAACGACTACCGCTCGATCCACACCACCGTGATCGGCCCGGGCAAGCAGCGCGTCGAACTGCAGATCCGCACCCGCGAGATGCAGCAGATCGCCGAATACGGCATCGCCGCGCACGCGCTCTACAAGGACGGCGTCGGCTCGCCGACCGAAATGCTGTCGCGCGAATTCGAACGCCTATGCCTGGCTCCGCCGCACCATCGAGCTTCTCGCCGAAGGCTCCAACCCGGAAGAGTTCTTGGAGCACACCAAGCTCGAACTGTTCCACGATCAGGTGTTCTGCTTCACGCCGAAGGGCAAGCTGATCGCGCTGCCGCGCGGCGCGACGCCGATCGATTTCGCCTATGCGGTGCACACCGACGTCGGCAACATGGCGATCGGCGCCAAGATCAACGGCAAGATCGGTCCGCTCTCATCTCGCCGCTGCAGAATGGCGACGAGGTGCAGATCCTGACCTCGAAGGCGCAGACGGCGCCGCCGGCGGCGTGGGAATCCATCGTCGTGACCGGCAAGGCGCGCGCCGCGATCCGGCGCGCGACGCGCGCCGCCGTGCGCAACCAATATTCCGGGCTCGGCCGGCGCATCGTCGAACGGCTCTGCCAGCGCGCCAAGATCGACTATTCCGACGAGAAGCTCGAAGGCGCCTTGCCGCGGCTGGCGCGCGCCTCGATCGACGACGTGATGTCGGCGGTCGGCCGCGGCGAGATGAAGGCGTCCGACGTCGTGCGCGCCATGTATCCCGACTACAAGGACGAGCGCGTCACGCCGATCGCGCCGAAGGCCGAGAGCGGCTGGTTCGGGCTGAAATGCGCCAAGGCGGTGAAGTTCAAGGTTCCGGACGAGGGCGAGAACGGCGCGGCGATCCCGATCCGCGGCATCAATACCGACCTGCCGGTGCGCTTTGCGCCGCAAGGCGGCGCGGTGCCCGGCGACCGCATCGTCGGCATCATGACGCCGGGCGAGGGCATCACCATCTATCCGATCCAGTCCGAAGCGCTCGAAGCAATTCGAGGACCAGCCGGAGCGCTGGCTCGACGTGCGCTGGGATGTCGACGACCAGGCGCCGCAGCGGTTTCCGGCGCGGCTTGCGGTGCAATCGGTCAACGAGCCGGGGTCGCTGGCGCAGATCGCCCAGGTGATCGCCGAGCACGACGGCAATATCGACAATATCCGCATGATCGCGGCAATCGCCGGACTTCACCGAACTGACCATCGATCTCGAAGTCTATAACCTCAAGCACCTCACCTCGATCATCTCGCAATTGCGGGCGAAGAAAGTGGTCGCCAACGCCGAGCGGGTGAACGGGTAAGCATGCCCGCTCCGTCTCATCCGCCTCGGCGTCAATGTCGATCATGTCGCGACCGTGCGCAACGCGCGCGGCGGGCGCCATCCCGATCCCGTCAAGGCGGCCGAGATCGCGATCGCGGCCGGCGCCGACGGCATCACCGCGCATTTGCGCGAGGATCGCCGCCACATCGTCGATGACGACGTGCTGCGGCTCAAGGAACGCATCAAAAAGCCGCTCAATCTCGAAATGGCGGCGACGCCGGAGATGGTCGGCATCGCCTGCAAGCTTAGGCCGCACGCCGCCTGCATCGTTCCCGAACGGCGGCAGGAGCGCACGACCGAAGGCGGGCTCGATGCCGCCGGTCAGCGCGACGCCTTGCGCGCCGCGGTCGGCGAACTCGCCCGGCGCCGGCATTCGCGTGTCGCTTGTTCATCGCCGCCGAGCCGGCGCAGATCGAGGCCGCCGTCGCGATCGGCGCGCCGGTCATCGAGATTCATACCGGCGCCTGGTGCGACGCGCTGGCGGCGGGCCATGCCGCCGCGGCCGCGACCGAGTTCGAGCGCATCGAGCGCGGCGCGGCGCTGGCCAAGAGCGCCGGCCTTGAAGTCCATGCCGGCCACGGCCTCGACTTCGTCACCGCCGAAAAGATCGCGACGTTGCCGGAGATCGCCGAACTCAATATCGGCCATTTCCTGATCGGCGAGGCGATCTTTGAGGGGCTCGACGCCGTCGTGCGCACGATGCGCGCGGCGATGGATCGCGGCCGAACCGGATCGGAGCCGATCGTGATGGGCGCCAAATCATGATAGGAAACAAGTCATGATCCTCGGCATCGGCTCCGACATCTCCGATGCGCGCCGCATCGCCAAGGTGATCGAGCGCCACGGCGACCGCTTCCTCGACCGCGTGTTCACCCCGACCGAACGGGCCAAGGCCGAGAAGCGGCGAAACCGCGTCGAGACCTATGCCAAGCGCTTCGCCGCCAAGGAAGCCTGCGCCAAGGCGCTCGGCACCGGGCTGCGCGCAGGCGTGTGGTGGCGCGACATGGGCGTCGTCAATCTGCCGTCGGGCCGGCCGACGCTGGAACTCACCGGCGGCGCCAAACGCCGCTTGGAGGCAATAACCCCAGCGGGCTACGAGGCGCGCATCGACCTCACCATGACCGACGAGGGACCGATGGCCCATGCCTTTGTCGTCATCTCGGCCGTCGCCATCGGCCAGGTAGGACTACTGTCGCTGTCGTTTCCCGCTTCCCGTTGCCCGTCACCGCACGAAATTTGTAGCGTCCGAGCGATGACATATTGGTCGATGAATGGGCCGCGAAGCCTGGCGGTAAGCGCATGGTATCTTTAAGGTAAATGCACGATTGCGCGGGCCGCGGCGAAATCCCGCGTGCAATTGCGTGCGGTTGGCCCAGGGGCTACAAGATCGCGGGGCGGGTCGCAGACGATGCGAGACCACAGGCCGATGAGCGTGCAGACCGGAATCAAAACGGAAAGAAGGCGGATTTGCCGAGACAGTACGGGTGGTCATCCATGCCCTCATCATCGCGCTGGTCATCCGCACCTTCCTGTTTCAGCCGTTCAATATCCCTTCCGGCTCGATGATTCCGACGCTTCTGGTCGGCGATTATCTGTTCGTCTCCAAATATTCCTACGGCTACACCCACTACTCGTTTCCGTTCTCGCCGCCGATCTTTTCCGGCCGCATTCTCGGCCAGCCGGACCGCAGCGCGGCGACGTCGTCGTGTTCCGCCTGCCGAAGGACGACTTCGACCGACTACATCAAGCGCGTCATCGGGTCTGCCGGGCGACCAGCATCCAGATGATCGACGGCGTGCTCAACATCAACGGCCAGCCGGTCAAGCGCGAGCGCATCGACGACTTCATCACCGACGACGACGGCGTCGCACAGCGCGTCAAGCGATATCGCGAGACGCTGCCGAACGGCGTGAGCTACAATACGCTCGATCTCACCGACAACGGCTTCTACGACAACACGCAGGTCTATACGGTGCCGCCCGAGCATTATTTCATGATGGGCGACAATCGCGACAATTCGACCGACAGCCGCGTGCTCAGCGCAGGTCGGCTATGTGCCGTACGAGAACATCATCGGCAGGGCGCAATCATCTTCTTCTCGATCCGGGACGACGCCCACGCCTGGGAAGTCTGGCGCTGGCCCTGGACGGTGCGCTGGGACCGGCTGTTCACGCTGGTGCGATGAGCGGCCGCAAGAAAGCCAAATCGGTAGTCGCGCCGCAAAGAAGCCGCCTGCCGCGGAACTCGCCGCTACGCCGGCGGCGAGTGCCGCCGCCCGCCAAAAGAGAGTCGCCGCCGCAGCGCCGTGGCGACCGTCGCTCGAGGAGCGCATCGGCTATCGGTTCACCGACGGTGCGCTGCTCGACATGCGCGCTCACGCATATTTCGGCGCTCAAAGGTGCGCGCAACCGCGCCGGCAGCTATCAGCGGCTCGAATTCCTCGGCGACCATGTGCTCGGCCTGGTGATTTCCGACATGCTGTTCCGCTCCTTTCCGAAAGCCGACGAGGGCGAGTTGTCGCGCCGGCTCGCCGATCTGGTGCGCAAGGAGACCTGCGCCGAGATCGCGCGCACGATCGATCTCGGCGCGGCGATCCGGCTCGGCTCGTCGGAAGCCAATGCCGGCGCCCGCACGCGGCCGGCGATTTTGGCCGATGTCTGCGAGGCGCTGATCGGCGCGGTCTATCTCGACGGCGGCTACAAGGCGGCGGAAGCGCTGGTCGAGCGGCTCTGGCAAGTGCGCATGCAGGCGACGGCGCAGCCGCTGCGCGATCCGAAAACCGTATTGCAGGAATGGGCGCAGGCGCGCGGTCTGCCGACGCCGGCCTATCGCGAAGTCGCGCGCTCCGGACCCGATCACGATCCGGAATTCCGCGTCGCCGTGCAGCTTCCGGCTTTCGCGCCGGCCGAAGGTCTCGGACGCTCCAAGCGCGCGGCCGAGCAGGCCGCCGCCGCCGCCATGATGGCCCGCGAAGGCGTCGAACGCACGCGCCGCCATGGTTGACCCCGCAGAGACGGCTGAGCCGCCGGAGCAAGCAACGCGCTGCGGCTTCGTGGCGCTGATCGGCGCGCCCAACGCCGGCAAGTCGACGCTGCTCAATGCGCTGGTCGGCACCAAAATCTCGATCGTCACGCCGAAGGTGCAGACCACGCGCGCGCTCATTCGCGGCATCGCCATCGAGGGCGCGGCGCAACTGATCTTCGTCGATACGCCCGGCATTTTTTCGCCCAAGCGCCGGCTCGACCGCGCCATGGTCGGCACCGCCTGGGGCTCGACGCAGGATGCCGATCTGGTCGCGCTCTTGATCGATGCCCGAAAAGGCCTCACCAATGACGAAGACGCCATTCTGCGCACGCTCGCCGATATTCGCGCGGCGAAAGTGCTGGTGCTCAACAAGGTCGATCTGGTCGACAAGCCCACGCTGCTGACGCTGACGCAGAAACTCAACGAGCGCGCGACATTCGCCGCGACGTTCATGATCTCGGCGCTGTCCGGAGACGGCGTCGGCGATCTCAAAAGCTGGTTTGCGGCGCATGTGCCGCCCGGGCCTTGGCTCTATCCCGAGGACCAGATTTCCGATGCGCCGATGCGCCAGCTTGCCGCCGAAATCACGCGCGAGAAGCTCTATCTGAGGCTGCATCAGGAATTGCCCTATCAGTCGACGGTCGAGACCGAAGTCTGGAAGGAATTGCGGGACGGATCGGTGCGCATCGAACAGACGATCTATGTCGAGCGCGAAAGCCAGCGCAAAATCGTGCTCGGCAAGGGCGGCCAGGCGATCAAGGCGATCGGAGCCGCGGCGCGTGCCGAGATTGCCAAAGCCGTCGAGCAGCCGGTGCACCTGTTCCTTTTCGTCAAGGTGCGGGAAGGGTGGGGCGACGATCCGGAACGTTATCGCGAAATGGGATTGGAATTTCCGAAGGAATAATCAGCGTTCGATGGACTTTGCATGGAGTGGACCGACGAAAGCATCGTGCTCGGCGTCAAACGTCACGGCGAGACGAGCGTCATTCTCGAATTGATGACGCATGGGCACGGCCGCCATCTCGGCCTGGTCCGCGGCGGCGCCGGCAACCGCCAGCGCGGCGTGCTGCAGCCGGGCAATGCGCTCCGCGCCACCTGGCGGGCGCGGCTCGATGAGCATCTCGGCAACTACGCGGTAGAGGGCCTCAATTTGCGCGCGGCGGCCTTTCTCTCGGCGGCGCACGCCGTGCACGGCGTGACGCATCTCGCGGCCCTGTGCCGCCTGCTCGCCGAACGCGAGCCGCATGCCGCGATCTATGACGCGCTCGAAACGATCCTAGATCATCTCGGCGATCCGCACATCGTGGCGCCGATGATCGCGCGTTTCGAACTCGACTTCCTCGCCGAACTTGGTTTCGGGCTCGATCTCGGGTCATGCGCCGCGACCGGCGCGACCGCGGATCTCATTTATGTGTCGCCGAAATCGGGCCGCGCGGTCTCGCGCGACGCCGGCGAGGCCTATCGCGACAGGCTGCTGCGGCTTCCCGCCTTTCTTCACACTGATGTGGAACCCGAGTCGGCGCGCGATCTTGCGGATGCGTTTTCGCTCACCGGTTTTTTTCTCGATCGTCACGCGTTCGGTCCGCGCGGCCTGCCGCTGCCGGAAGCGCGCGCGCACTTTGTAACCGCGCTCGCACGTGTCGTGCAGTAGCGCCGATCGACGTCCGGACGGCGCAACCGTCCGCAGCCGTCACATGTACCAGGAGTTCAGATAACCGCCCAATCCCCAATAGGGCCCGGGGTTGTAGCCATAGCCGTCGGGGAAGCCGCAACAATCGTAGCGGTGGGAAATATATTGTCTCTCGTAGGGGTGGTACCACCCGTAGCGATGACGGCGCACGACATAATGCACTTGCAGCGGCGCGCCGGATTCCGAAGCGGCGAGGCGGATGACGGAAGCTGAGGCGATCGGCATCGCGCTGGCGCGCTCCGCCGGAGCGTAAAGGAAGAGAATTGCCGTCGCGGCGAACGCCGCAAAGAAGGCTTTACGCATCGGTGAACTCCTGGAAGTCTCTAAGAGGCCGTTTCGAAAGGGGTTGAGTGGGTGGAGTTCGACGTGATTCCAGGTGGTTGCTGACACCAACCCCGGAGTTGCCATGTGGACCCCAACCACCCGCAAGCAGCATATTCGCAAGACGAGCCGATACCAAACTGATGTGACCGACGAGGAATGGCGTGTGATCGAGCCTCAGCTGCCTGGGACGAATGTCACCGGACGACCACGTGCCTGGCCGATGCGCGAGATCATCAATGGCATCTTCTATGTCATGCGGGCGGGTTGCCCATGGCGCCTGCTGCCGAGCGATTTGCCGCCGTGGAGCACGATCTATCGATGGTTTGCGAAGTTCCGGGACGAAGGCCGCGTCGAGAGGATCAATCACGCTATGGTCATGCTCGATCGCGAACGGATCGGACGCCAATCCAGCCCTACGGGTGCGATCATCGACAGCCAGAGCGTCAAGACCACCGAGGCCGGCGGACCCCGCGGTTACGATGCTGGAAAGAAGATCAACGGCCGCAAGCGCCATGCGCTTGTCGACACGGACGGGCGTGGCCTCATGCTCGAACCGCATCCGGCGAGCATCCAGGATCGCGACGGCGGCGGACCGCTGTTGCGGGCTTCGCGCCGCATCTTCCCGTTCATCCAGCGGGTCTTCGCCGACAGCGGATATGCCGGTGAGAAGGTCGCCAAGGCCACGTTGATCGCGGTCGAGATCGTGCGAAAAAACCCCGATCAGGTCGGCTTTGCCGTTAACCCGCGGCGCTGGGTCGTCGAGCGCTTCTTCGCATGGATCGGACGCAATCGACGGCTGGCAAAGGACTTTGAGGCAACAATCGACTCCGCACGCGCTTTCCTCTACGCCGCATCCGTCATGCTGCTCGTGCGCCGGATCGCTCGTCCTTCATGACTTTCGAAACCGACTCTAAGTCCGAACGAACGCGATGATGAATAAGACTGCGCACGCATCTTACCCTGACTGCGCATCCCGTCCATGCCCGGTTTGCTGCGCCGGGAAAAAAGCCCGCGTGGCGCAGGATTGTACCTCCGGTCAAAGGGCCGCATTCGATTCGGCGGCGAATGTGACTTGTCTGGAGCGCCATCGCCTCAGGTTGAGGCGATGGCGCTCCAGCACGCGGCGAAGCCTGACTTTTTGGAAACAGCCGCCATCAAATCCGAAGGCTGGCTGTCTCCGCGATCATGCTCGCTGACAGACCGCGATTACCAGCGGCGCCAGCCCCAGTGGCGGTGCCAGCCCCAATAGGGGTGACCCCAGTAAGGGCCGCCCCACCACACCCGCCGGCAGCCGTAATAGCCGCAGACGATTGCGGCCTTCTGGACGAGGCCGGCGTCATTGGACGTCGCGAGGCCGATTTGAGTTGGCGCCGCGGTCGGCATCGCAGCGGCCTTATTGGCGGTCGCTCCGATCGACAACACCGCCGCTACTGCAGCGGCGGCAAGGATAGTCTTACGCATGCTAGTCCTCCGTAACGTTCCGGCGCGAACCGAGGGAGCGTGCGTCGGTGCTCGCGATCATCATAGCGATGTCGTTGATCTTGCGGGATTAATTATGTTTCACGTTGCGGCGCTTTTCGTTCATTGCGCATTCAGATGCCGCAATCTGGTAGCGCCGCAAGCGTCGGGCGTGCGGATAGATTTGAAGGGCCGCATGCCGCTTTCGACTCGTTATTTTGCTAGTATCAAAATGATTCCGATATGCGCGTCAGAGTGCGCGGTCCAAATGGGCTTTGCGCGTGTGCGCGCTCCGAAATTGAGAAACGAAATTCGCCGATGAACAAGAAATCTGATCCTCCCGAACCGAGCGGCGTGCAGGAGATCGCACTGCGCGAAGCGCTTGAGGAGCGCTATCTCGCCTACGCGCTCTCCACCATCATGCATCGTGCGCTGCCGGATGCGCGCGACGGGCTCAAGCCCGTGCACCGGCGCATCCTCTACGGCATGCGGCTCTTGCGGCTCGATCCCGGCGCGGCGTTCAAGAAGTCGGCGAAAATCGTCGGCGACGTGATGGGCAATTTCCATCCGCACGGCGACCAGGCGATCTATGACGCCTTGGTGCGCCTCGCGCAGGATTTCTCGTCGCGCTATCCGCTGGTCGACGGGCAGGGCAATTTCGGCAATATCGACGGCGATAACGCCGCCGCTTACCGCTACACCGAAGCCCGCCTGACCGAAGTGGCGCGGCTTCTGCTCGACGGCATCGACGAGGACGCCGTCGACTTCCGGCCGAACTACGACGGCGTGTCGCAGGAGCCGGTGGTGCTGCCGGCGGCGTTTCCCAATCTGCTCGCCAACGGCGCGCAGGGCATCGCGGTCGGCATGGCGACTTCGATACCGCCGCACAATGTCGCCGAACTATGCGACGCCGCGCTTCATCTGATCGAACAGCCGAACGCGCGCACCAAGACCTTGCTGAAATTCGTGCCGGGCCCCGATTTTCCGACCGGCGGCCTTGTTGTCGATCCGCCCGAGGTCATCGCCGAAGCCTATGCGACCGGCCGCGGCTCGTTCCGGCTGCGCGCGCGCTGGAAGACCGAAGAGACCGGGCGCGGCACCTATCAGATCATCGTCACCGAAATTCCGTGGCAGGTGCAGAAGATGCGGCTGATCGAGCGCATCGCCGAGCTGATGAACGAAAAGAAGCTGCCGCTGCTGGCCGATATGCGCGACGAATCCGCCGAAGACGTGCGCATCGTCTTTGAGCCGCGCTCGCGCGCGGTCGATCCGGCGCTGCTGATGGAAAGCCTGTTCAAGCTCACTGAGCTCGAGAGCCGCGTGCCGCTCAATATGAACGTGCTGGTGCGCGGCCGCATTCCGAAAGTGATCGGGCTTGCCGAAGCGATCAGCGAATGGCTGGCCCATCGCCGCGAAGTTCTGTTGCGCCGCTCGCGCTATCGGCTGGCGCAGATCGAGCATCGGATCGAGGTCTTGGGCGGCTATCTGGTCGCCTATCTCAACCTCGACAAGGTCATCAAGATCATCCGCATGGAAGACGAGCCCAAGCCCGTGTTGATCAAGACGTTCAAGCTCACCGACGTCCAGGCCGAAGCCATCCTCAATATGCGGCTGCGCAATTTGCGCAAGCTCGAGGAGATGGAGATCCGCAAGGAAGACAAGGATCTGCGCGCCGAGAAGAAGTTGATCGAGGAATTGCTGCGTTCCGAGACGCAGCAGTGGAAGAGGATCGCCGACCAGGTTCGCGAAGTGCGCGACGCCTTCGGGCCGAAAACGCCGCTCGGCAAACGCCGCACCGGTTTCGCTAAGGCGCCGGCGCATGACGAAGCGGCGATCGAGGAAGCTTTGGTCGAGCGCGAGCCGATTACCGTCGTGGTGTCGGAAAAAGGCTGGATCCGCGCCTTGCGCGGACAGGTCTCCGATTTATCGGCGCTCGCGTTCAAGGCCGACGACGGATTGAAACTCGCCTTCTTCGCCGAGACCACGTCAAAGCTTCTTGTCTTCGCCACCAACGGCCGCTTCTACACGATCGATGCGGCGAAACTTCCTGGCGGCCGCGGCCATGGCGAGCCGGTCCGGCTGTTCGCGGACTTGGAGCAGGAGGCGGATATCGTCACCGTATTCCGCTATCAGGGCGGCCGCAAATTCATCGTCGCCAGCAAACAGGGCACCGGTTTCATCGTCGCGGAAGACGAGTGTCTCGGCAATACGCGCAAGGGCAAACAGGTGCTCAACGTCAAGCCGCCGGACGAGGCGCGCGCGCTGGCGCCGGTCGAAGGCGAATTCGTCGCCAGCATCGGTGAGAACCGCAAGATGGTGATCTTCGCGCGCGATCAGGTGCCGGAGATGACGCGCGGCCGCGGCGTGCGCTTGCAGCGCTACAAAGACGGTGGCTTGTCCGACATCAAGACCTTCGAGGTCGAGACCGGGCTGCGCTGGACAGATTCCGCGGGCCGTGTCTTTTCGCTGACGCTCAAGGAACTGTCCGACTGGCGCGGCAACCGCGCCGATGCCGGCCGTTTTGCGCCTAAGGGTTTTCCCAAGACCAACAAATTCGAGGGCCTATCCGGCCGTGCCGCCAACGGCGCGGATAAGGACGACGAATAGCGCGGCAAGTCCGGTAACAATCTCCTAGCGGCGAAATCGCCCGCGCCGAATACCACTTCGGTTTCGTGCGCTCGGGAAAGCCGTCTATAATCCCGTTCGGCTTGCTCCCCCGGAGTTTCTTTCCGGGGAATTTTTCGCAATATCGATAGATCATCACAGCGTGCCGGATTTGATGTGCAAAAGCGTGCGGCGAAGAGAATGACATTAGGCGCTCGCGCATGGTCGAAATGGCGAACCTGGCTGCGGCTCGCCAGCGCGCTGACCATGCTCAGCTTCGTGATCTGTCACCTTACGGCGCATTGCTTCCTGCTCATTTCCTTCGAGGACGCCGAGGCCGCGCGCAGCATACTGATGTATCCATGGCGCGGTTGGACCGGGACGATCGTTTTGTCGACCGCGTTTCTGATCCACTACAGCAATGCCCTGTGGTCGATTTATGTGCGCCGTTCGCTGCGGCTGAGCCGCTGGGAATGGACGCAAGTATTGCTCGGGCTCTGTATCCCGGTGCTGTTGACCTTTCATGTCGTAGCGACGCGCATCGCCGAGCACCTCCTCAATGTCACGACCTATTACAACACGGTGTTCATCGCCCAATGGCTGGTCATGCCGTGGCTCGCCGCAGTGCAGATGCTGGCTGTCGTGACAGTGTGGATCCATGCCTGCATCGGCATTCATTATTGGCTGCGCATCAGAACGTGGTATCCGAAATGGCGGCCGTTGCTTTTCACATACGCCTTGTTGCTGCCGACGCTGGCGCTCGCCGGTTATGTCACGGGCGGCAATCAGGTGCTGCGCGAAGCCAAGGACCCCGATTTTGTCAGTTCGTCGCTGACCGATGCGAATGTGACCGACGACGCGATGGCGGACATCAAGCGCATGGCGATTGTCGGCTGGATTCTCTCGCTCACGCTCCCGCTCTTGCCATTCGCCGGGCGTGGTCTGCGCAATTGGTATCATCATAGCCAAAGCCCGCCCATCTTGGCGCACGCCAACGGCCGAGCCATGCCGGTTCTGCCGGGGGCGACGGTACTCGAAACGCTACGCGCCAACGGCATCGCGCATGCCTCGGTTTGCGGCGGCCGGGCGCGTTGCACGACGTGCCGGATCATGGTCACCAAGGGGCTCGACGAGCTTCCGGAGCCGTCGGCTCTGGAAGCAAAGGCGTTATCGCGTATCGGCGCGTCGCCCGGGATGCGGCTTGCCTGTCAGATTCGTCCCACCTCCGACATTGCCGTGATGCCGCTCTTGGCCGCCGACGCCAGCGCCGCCGACGGCGCGGCGCGCGGCGGGCTTGAAGGCAGCGAGCGGTTGATCACCGTCGTTTTCGTCGACTTGCGCGGCTCGACCACGTTGGGCGAGGCGCGGCTGCCTTACGACGTGTTGTTCATTCTCAACCGGTTCTTCTACGAAATGACGCGGGCGCTCGTCGAAACCAACGGACACTATTCGCAATTCACCGGCGACGGGCTGATGGCGCTCTATGGCCTTGATGCCGGCGACCCGATGACCGGCGCCGCCGACGCGTTGCGCGGCGCGGATGCCATGCTGCGCCGCCTCGACGCGCTCAACGAGGCGCTTCGCAGCGATCTGCGCGAACCGCTGCGGATCGGTATCGGCATCCACTTCAGCGAAGCCATTGTCGGCGCGATGGGGCCGCCACATTCGCAGATCATCACCGCGATCGGCGATACGGTTAACACCTGCGCGCGCCTCGAAAGCCTGAGCAAGGATTACGGCTGTCCGATTATTCTCTCACGCCAGGCGGCGGAGGCCGCGGGCCTGCAGCTCGATGGGCTCGAACTGCATCAGGCTCCAGTCAAAGGGCGAACGGAGTCGGTGCAGTTCTACGCGCTGCAGTCGCTCGCCGAGTTGCCGATCGCGGCTTCTCGGGCCGACGTCAATAAAATCACGGCGTAGCAAAGCAAGGCGGCACAATCGCGCGTGGCAAAATCACGGCGTCGCGACATGCCAGACATTGTTGACGCCGTCGCCGGTCACGTCGCCGGGTTTGGTGTCCTTGCTCCAGGTGTAAAGCGGCTTGTTCTTATAGGCCCATTGCTTGCGGCCGTCGCCGCGCGTGATCAGCGAAAAATCGCCCGATGCGCTGGCGTCCACGGTCGCGATCAGCGGCAGCCACACATTGGCGCAGGCGCCGTTGCAATTCGACTTGCCCTTGCTGTCGTTGTCGAAGGTGTAAAGCGTCATGCCGTCGCCGTTGACGAGCGCCTTGCCCTTTGCCGTATCGCCGCTGGTCGCCGGCGCGCTCTGCGCCAAAGCGGCGCTCACGCTGAAAACGAGAGCGCCGGCAATGAGCCACGCCCGGTTCGGATATTGCATGATCAGCTCCCCAGCTTCTACTCAACAACGCTCAATTCATTTGTCGAACCGACTATTCAACTGCTTATTCGACTCTTGCCCAGCCGTCAGGCATCAGGCGCTCTTGCGGTAGGAAGCGGCTCTTATAGTCCATCTTGCGCGAGCCGCGCACCCAATAGCCGAGATAGACGTAAGAAAGCCCCATGCGTTGCGCGCGCGCAATGTGGTCGAGCACCATGAAGGTGCCGAGCGAGCGGGCGGCTTCGTCGGGCTCGAAAAACGAATAGACCATCGACAGGCCGTCGCCGAGCACGTCGGTGAGCGCGATGGCGACGAGTTCGCCGCCTGAGCGTTGCGCCGTGTCGCCGGTGCGGCGCCGGTATTCGATGATGCGCGTCTCGATATGGCTGTCCTCGACCATCATGGCGTAATCGAGCACCGTCATATCGGCCATGCCGCCGTCGCGGTGCCGCGAATCAAGGTAAGCGCGGAAGATCGCGTATTGTTCCGACGTCGGCACCGCGATCCGCATTTCGCTGCCGATGTCGGCATTGCGGCGCGTGATGCGGCGCATGCTCTGCGTCGGGCGGAAATCCTTGGCGACGACGCGTACCGAGATGCAGGAACGGCAGCCTTCGCAGGCGGGCCGGTAGGCGATGGACTGGCTGCGGCGGAAGCCGCCCTGGGTCAGAATATTGTTGAGCTCGGGCGCGCGCTCGCCGACCAGATGCGTAAACACCTTCCGCTCCTCCTTGCCGCCCAGATAGGGGCAGGGCGAGGGGGCGGTCAGGTAGAATTGCGGCGTGTCGCGCGGGTGCTGGGTCACGAGGCGTTACGGGTTACAGCGCCGGCAACCGAATCCGGCGCCGCTTAGAATTGCGCGACAGCGGCCCAAGGTCAAAGGCAATTCCGACGCATGATTGCCAAGCCTAATTCCACCGGCTGCGCGCGGATTTGCCACGCCGCCTAGCGGACCATGCGGGCGCGCAGCGCCGCTGCCCGGCCGGCATTATTGATGACGACGGTGCCGACCAGCATGTCATGCAGGAGACGGCCCCGCGCATTGAAGAAGCCGACCAGGAGGACGAGCGGCGTCAGCACGCTGACGCTGATCCAATAGACCACGGCATGAACCGCCCCGAGCAGGAAATAAGTCGGCGCGCCGTACCAGGTATGCATCTCGATTTCCATGGCGCGCATGCCGATCGTGGCGGAGTGCGGGCCGCCGAGCGTATAGCCGTAGTAGAACAGCGCCCAGATCACCGCGATCGGCGACATCAGCCCGTAGAGCGCCCAGCCGAGCCCGAAGGTCACGATGCCGAGCACGAAAATGAACACCCAGGCGACGATCAGCGGCAGCGCCAGGATGATGACGTCGATGGCAAAGGCAACGAAGCGGCGCGCCAAGACGCCGTCGAACAGTTCGGGATTGGCCGCCGGATCATAGGCATGCGGCTTCACATCGATGCCGATGCCGATTCGTCCGGAGCTCATTCCAAGGGAGGGGCCGGCGTCTGTCATCGCAAGTCTGCCTGTATCCTGTCGGCCTGTACTCAGCCTGCCTGTATTCAGCCTGTCACTCTTCAACCTGCCTGTATAATGCCCCCGCAGATGGCAAGCGGTCTTCGCCAAAGCAAGAGGTCTCGGTACTCCATAAATCGATTTGCCTGTATGCCTGGAGAAAGTATTTGAAGATCACGCTTGCCGATATCGAAGCCGCCCGGCGCACCATCGCCGGTCACGTGCTGCGCACGCCGCTCTTGCCGGCGCCGCCTTTGTCCGCGCTCACGCGGCGCCGACGTCTATGTCAAATACGAGAATTTGCAGGTCACCAATTCGTTCAAGGAGCGCGGCGCCTGCGTCAAGCTCACGGCGCTCGGTAACGACGAGCGCCGCCGCGGGGTCATCGCGATGTCGGCCGGCAACCACGCGCAGGCGGTCGCCTATCACGCGCGGCGGCTCTCGATCCGCGCCACCATCGTCATGCCGGTGACGACGCCCTTGTGAAGGTGAAGCCGACGGAAGCGCTCGGCGCCAGCGTCGTGCTCTCGGGCGAGACGGTGATGGAAGCGCAGGCCCGCGCCGAAGCGATTGCCGCCGAACAGAACTTGGTCTGGGTGCATCCCTATGACGATCCGCACATCATCGCCGGCCAAGGCACGCTGGCGCTCGAAATGCTCGACGACGCGCCGGACCTCGACGTGCTGATCGTGCCGATCGGCGGCGGCGGTCTGATCGCCGGCTGCGCCATCGCGGCGCGTGCGCGTAAACCGTCGATCGAGATCGTCGGCGTCGAAACCGTGCTCTATCCCTCGATGTGGAACGCGATCCACGATGGGAATCGGCCATGCGGCGGCGCGACGCTCGCCGAAGGTATCGCGGTGAGCAAAGCCTCTGGATTGACGCCGCCGATCGTGCGCGAACTGGTCAGCGACATCGTTCTGGTCGAGGAGGTTTTGATCGAGCGCGCCGTCAATGCGTTCCTGACCTTGCAGAAGACTATGGCCGAAGGCGCGGGCGCCGCCGGTCTTGCCGCCATGATGGCCGAGCCGGAGCGCTTTGCCGGCCGCAAGGTCGGCTTGATCCTGTGCGGCGGCAATATCGATCCGCGCATTCTTGCGTCCATCGTGGTGCGCGAATTGGAGCGCGAGAACCGCATCGTCTCGCTGCGCCTCGCCGTTCCCGACCGGCCGGGTGTTTTGGGACAGATCGCGAGCCGGCTCGGCGAGCTCGGCGCCAATATTCTCGGCGTCGAGCATCATCGCCTGTTTCTCGATGTGCCGGCCAAGGGCGCCAAGCTCGATGTCACCATGGAGACGCGCGACAGCGCGCATGCCGACGCGATTTTTCGCGCGCTCGCCGACGACGGCTATCAGCCAGTCCGCATGGAAGGCGGCGCCGCGCTCGAATGAGCGTGCGGACGGAGCCTGATCGGGAAAGCTGGACTCCAGTTCTCCCCAACGATCGTGCTCCATCAGGCGGCTCTAGTGGATCTCCGAGGGGTCATAGGCCTGGTACGGCGTATCGCTGACCGGCGCCGCCTCGGGAGCGGAAGCCGGCCGCGCCCGCGGCAGCGGTATGGCGGTCGACGCCACAACGCTCGGTACGGGGGCGCCGGCAAGCGACGCCACATTGGTCAAAGCCGCCATTCTGGGCCGCGCACGGGGCAGGGGAATCTTGCCCTTCAGCGGCACGCCTAGCGGCAGGTCGTCGGAGGCGCTGTCGCTCGCTGCGGCCTGCTCTTGCGACGCGGCGGCGTCGGCGGGAGGCGAATTCGCATCCGCAGGCGCGCTCGCTGTCGCCGGATTAGGCCAAGCGACAGCAGGGGCCGGTGGCGGCGGCGCGACATTGGCCAGCGCCACGTTAGCCGGCGCGGCGGTAGTGACCGGCACGCTCCGCGTCGCCGCAAACGGCGGCGGCGGCACGCTGGCGGACATCGCGGGAGTAGACATGGCGGGCGCTGCGGGCGGCGGAGAAGCGGGTGCGGCCATCGCGGGTCCGGATGGAGCGACGCTCGGCATGGACATGAGCACGGGCGCTGGCGCGGGCGGCGGCGATGCGGCAGCGCTCGCCATCTGTTGCGCCGCAGGCGGCGGGGCCGGCGGATTGGACGCTTGCGAGGGAGCCGGCGAAGCATCGCTTGCGGTCGTCGTGGCGGTGGCCCGGCTGCTCGCCTGGGCTGCGACCTGAACGGGCGCTTGCGCCTGCGGGGCGGGCGCTTGCGGCACCGTCGCAGTCATGGGGTGGAATATCGGCAGCTGCGGCGGGGCGACGTAAGCGCGGACAAAGGCGGTGATGGTCCAAAGGACAACAGGCACCGCGATGATCACCGCCACCAGGATGATGATCCGCTGCAAGATCGGCGTGTACAGCCGAATATGGTCGTCGTAATCACGCATCACATCCGCCTCGATCTTGTTCCCGGGCGGCAGCGGTCGGCACTAGTTGCGCATGATCTGTTCCGAAAACGGGGTCCCACCGTTCGGGATCATGCTTGTTAAACGCCGCCCTTCTTCAATTTCTCCGCGACTCGCGGTGCGAAGTAGGTTAGCACGCCGTCCGCTCCGGCACGCTTGAAAGCGATCAGGCTTTCGGTCATCGCCTTCTCGCCGTCGAGCCAGCCATTCCCCGCGGCGGCCATGATCATCGCATATTCCCCGGACACTTGGTAGGCAAAGGTGGGCATGCCGAAGGTGGTTTTGACCCGCTGCAGAATGTCCAAATAAGGCAGGCCGGGCTTGACCATGATCATGTCGGCCCCCTCGGCGATGTCGAGTTCCACCTCGCGCAGCGCCTCGTCGGTATTGGCTGGGTCCATCTGATAGGTGCGCTTGTCGCCGGTGAGCGTCGCGCTCGAGCCGACGGCGTCGCGGAACGGCCCGTAGAAGGCCGAGGCATATTTGGCGGCATAGGCCATAATCTGGACGTCGTGAAAGCCCTTAGCGTCGAGGCCGGCGCGGATTGCGCCGACGCGGCCGTCCATCATGTCGGACGGCGCGATGATGTCGCAGCCGGCTTCGGCCTCGACCAGTGCCTGCTTGACCAGCACGCCGACGGTTTCGTCGTTGAGAATGACGCCGTCGCGCATCAGGCCGTCATGGCCGTGGCTGGTATAGGGATCGAGCGCCACGTCGCAGAGCACGCCGATTTCCGGCACTTCCTTTTTGATGGCACGGATGGCACGGCAGACGAGATTATCGGCATTGAGCGCTTCCGAGCCGGTGTCGTCGCGCAGCCCCGGCTCGGTATAGGGAAACAGCGCCAGGCAGGGGATTTCGAGCTTTGCCGCATGCTCGGCCGACGCGCACCGCTTCGTCGACCGAGAGCCGTTCGACACCGGGCATGGAGGCGACCGGCGCGCGGACCTTGGTGCCGTCGACCAGGAACAGCGGCCAGATCAGATCGTCCGCGGTGAGCACGTTCTCGCGCACCAGCCGCCGCGACCATTCGGCGCGGCGGTTGCGGCGCGGCCGGATCGGAAGCTCGAGCTTGTCGGCGGGGGCTCCCGTCTCCACCGGCACAAGCCGGGTCTTTTCCAGCGGGCGGCCGAATTTAATGGCCATACTAAAGCTCCAGGTCATGGCTTCGATAATTTTACTCCTTCTCCGGCTGAGCCGCCACTTGCCGTAACCGCAGGGATTGCCTGCCGAAATGGTGGGCCCGACACGGCCGGCGGCGCTGGCCACAGCGCCAAGTCTCCATTGTTTGCATGCCGACCATTTTGCCTGAGGGGAATTTGAACTCAAGGACGACCCCACAGACCGTTGCTAGCAACGGTCTGTGGGGTCGTCACCGAAGGTGGCGGCCCTTCGGGCCGTCCTTGACTTCGAATTCCCTTCAGGCACGCTTTGGCCATGCAAACAAAGGATAAATCTGCCCCTTCGGCCGCCACAGATGTCCGTGCCGGCCCCCGCCGTTGACGGCCACCAACCGCCCCTCTATCGCTCCAAGCCGTGAGTGAGCAGCCATGAGCGATCAATCCCAGCGCCGGCCGACCCGGCCGAGCGATATGCTCGAACCGGTACGGGTCGGAAAAGGCGCCGCCCAAGGCACTTGGACCGAATATCTCGTCTTGTTTCTGCGCATCATGGCCGGCGTGTCGATGATCAAGGGCCTCTACCACTGGTCGCAGGTCTGCGGCATCGGCGCGCGCTCCGATCGGGCTTTCGAGTCCCACACCATCGCCTGGCAGACGGCGACCGTGTTCTTTGCCGTGCTCGATCTCGTCGCTGCGGTGGGGCTCTGGCTCGCGGCCGCCTGGGGCGCGGTGGTGTGGCTCACATCCGTCGTCTCGATGGCGGCGGTCGAGCTGTTTTTCCCGAACGTCTATGGCGGCAGCCTCTTCATCGTCATGGTCGAAGCGACGCTGCTCGGCATGTATCTGTTCCTGGCGCTGAAGTCTGCCAATGAACGGCCGGCGTAACTCCCGCACATTCATCAGAAGCTTGCATCAGAAGCTTGCATCAGAAGCTCGCATCAGAAGCTTGCATCAGAAGCTTGGCGGTGCGCCGGCATAGGCCTGCGTGATGATATTGGTCAGGTCCGCCTTCGACACCGGGCGCGGATGCGTGATCTTTGCCGCCGCGACGACCTCGACAGCCTTCTCGATATCCTTCTCCTGCATGCCGACATCTTTCAGGCCGGTCGGCAGGCCGATCCGGACATTGAGATCGTAGAGCCCGCGCGCGGCGTCCGCCGCACCGAGCGCGCGCTTGATGCGCTCCATCGCTTGCGGCGCTGCGCTCGCGTTGAAGCCGACCGCATAGGGCGTGGCGATGGCGTGGGTCTGCGCGTGTTCGAGCTTGAACCATTGCCGCACGCGCTGCGCGATGGCGTGTTCGAGGCCGACCTCGGCGCGGAAATTCGCCGCGAGCCAGGAGCCGTATTGCACCTCGGTGCGCGCGCCAAGATCGCGCGGATTGTCGACGAGCCGCGGCAGGTTTGCGCCAAGGAGTCTTGATGCCTTCCTCGGCGAGCGTCTGCACCACCGGATTGGTGTCGGCGCCGTAGAGCGTTTCCACCGCGTGCGCCATCGCGTTCATGCCGCTTGCCGCCGAAACCTTGACCGGCAGATCGAGCGTGAGTTCCGGATCGTAGATCGCGGTTGCCGGCAGCGCCTCGGGGCCATTGCCGGAGATGCGGTTTTCGGCGACGCCGATATACCAGCGCGCCGCCATTTCCGAGCCGGAATAGGTGGTGACGACGGCAATGTAACGAAGCTTGGTCATCGCGGCCGCGGCCTTGGCGAGACCGATCGGCGAGCCGCCGCCGACCACGATGAAGCCGTCGGCGTTGACGCGCTTGAGCTCGGCGAGGATGTGCTCGAAGGCTTCGCGCGGCATGGTCTGTCCGCCGGTGTCGCAGAAGCCCAAGCAGCGCTCCGCGATCGGCGCGACCACGCGGCGGGTGAATTCGGTCCGCGTCTTCGAGCACAGCACCAGAAGCCGCGACATTTTGTGCAGATCGGCTTCGGCGCGGAGCGCGGAGGCGGAGCCCGGGCCGAAGACGATGCGCACCGGGTCGGAGTGGTAGGTGAATTGGTTTGTCATCGGCCTTTCCTAGCGTGTCGTTTGCGGCGCGTCACCATGAGGCACGGGCGGCGCATGTCCCGTCATCCTGAGGTGCGAGCGTCGCGAGCCAGTCAAGTCGGCTGTTGCCGACTTGATCATCAACTATGCGAAATCGGGCAAGCCCGATTTCGTTGGGATGCACGGCCCCAGCGCCTCGGCCGTCTCCCCAACGAAATCGGCATTTGTCGATTTCGCATTTTGGCTGTTCAAGTCGGCAAAAGCCGACTTGAATGGGCCGCTACGCGGCCGCCTCAGGATGACGGTGAACAGGCAAGCCAGCGCATTCCCGCAACGCATCCGCGCCCGAGTTTTGCAAATGTCGCCGCGGTTGAAGTGCGAAGAGAAGTCGCGCGATAGAAAAAGAAGGGGTGATGCCTGCTTTTGCCTATCCGCTACGCCCACTTCGCCAGCCCGTCATTGCGATGAGCGGAGCGACGAAGCAATCCATTCCTCGACGCTGCACTGGATTGCTTGGCTTTGCTCACAATGACGAAAGAAAAAGGAAGCGGAACGCCGACAGACGCGAAGTCCAACCTGCCGTGCTGCTGGCACGGCCGCGCATCCAGCGGGATGCGCACATCTATCGGCGTTCCACCGCGGCTCTTCCCTTGGGACTACCCGCGCGCGTCTATCTTGTCCTGCGTTTTGGTCTCGAAATCGCTGGCGTCATGGCGCTCGCGCAGCTGTTCTTCAGGCGACCCGCTCGCGCGATTGACCATTCGCCCGCGCTTGACGGCCGGGCGCTCGCCGATCTCTCTCGTCCAGCGCGTCAGGTTCTTATATTCGTGCGTCTGCAGGAACTTGCGCGGGTCGTTGTAAGAGGCGCCGTTCAACATGCCGTTGCCGTACCATGGCCAGATCGCCATATCGGCGATCGTATATTCGTCGCCGGCGATGAATTGATTGTCCGCAAGCTGCCGGTCGAGAACGTCGAGCTGGCGTTTCACCTCCATTGTAAAACGGTCAATGGCGTATTTGATCTTCACCGGAGCATAGGCGTAGAAATGCCCGAAGCCGCCGCCGAGATAGGGCGTTGAACCCATCTGCCAAAACAGCCAATTTAGCGCCTCAGTGCGCTTTCCGCGACCCTTCGGTAGGAAGGCGCCGAATTTGTCCGCCAGGTAGAGCAGGATCGCGCCGGATTCGAACACGCGTCGTGGCGGCTGCTCGCTATAGTCCATGAGCGCCGGGATTTTGGAATTCGGGTTGACCCCGACAAATCCGCTACCAAACTGGTCGCCCTCACCGATCCGGATCAGCCAAGCGTCATATTCCGCTCCACTATGACCAGCGGCCAGCAATTCCTCCAACATGATTGTAATCTTGACGCCATTAGGCGTCGCTAGTGAATAGAGTTGAAGCGGATGCTTTCCGCGCGCCAACTCCTTCTCATGCGTCGCGCCCGCGACGGGGCGGTTGGTGTTGCTATAGCGCCAATTGGGACTGTCCTCCTTCTCCCACACCCAAACTTCCGGCGGCGTGTATTCAGGTGTGTCAGTCATGTTGGCTCTCGCGTGTCGCTCGTTAGGTTGGCCGAATGGATAGAGTGATTACCAATAACGCGCAACGCCTTGGCGCTTACCAACGTCCGCTTCTCTAATCGGCCCATTGGGGTCAAGCACTTTCAGGCTATCCGCCGCTGCAGTGTCGATGTCACTCACGGGCTCGTGCTTCTCTTCGGAATCGGCACCAGGGCCCTTCCACCATGGGATTCGAGGACGAGGCGGGACGATCTTCAGGTCGGCCTTGCCGTCAGGGTGACGGCAGGTCCAAGCGGACATGCGAACTCACCTCATCCATCGTCCCGTGAGGGACATCATTCCACCGCGCGGTGGAGTTCGAGTTTCCTCCTATTGGATCTGATCTTGCACGGCTCTCATGCTGTTGCCGCGGCTTGTTCCCGGGTCCAGCGGAACTCGCTGCCGTCAACCCAGATGCGGTGCAGGATCACGGCCAACCGGCGTGCCAAAGCCACGATCGCCTTTTTCATCCCGCGGCGCCTGGCGATCTGCATCGCCCAGGCCTTGAGCCAGGACCACTTCTTCGACCGCAGCATGCTCTGAGCTGCTTCGTAGAGCATAGCCCGCATCATCTCATCTCCGCAGCGTGATATTCTGCCGCTCCAATCGATCTCGCCGGACTGATACTTGGAACACGTCAGCCCAAACACGGCCCCGACGGCCTTGGATTTACGGAACCGAGCGGGCACATCGACGGTGGCACGATAGGTCAGCGCCACCACGGGGCCGACACCGGGGGTCGTTATCAGGCGCCGGCACACCTCGTCATCTCGCACGATCGCCAGCAAACGACGATGCAGGATGACAAACTGCTCGCGAAGCACACGCCGGACGACCAGCAGCGGTTCGACCAATATAGCCAGGTCGGGCAAGTGCTCGACCAGCTCCTTGATGCGGGCCTCGAACTTCGCTGTCCCCACCATGCCCACCTTGAGACCGAAGTTACGCAAAGTACCGCGCAGGTCGTTGTCGATGGCGATCGCCTTCGACTGCAGCAGCTTGCGATGGGTCAGCAGCATCCGCAGCTTCTGACTGCGCAGCGTCTTCACATGCACCGGACGGTAAAGCCCCACCCGCATCATCTGCGCGATGCCGCGAGCATCGTTGCGGTCTGTCTTGTTGATCTGCGCCTTCAATAACGCCTGCATGTGTCGCGTCTCAACACAGACCACCGGAAACTCCGCCTCGGCGAGAGCGCCGAACAGCCATTGCGACAACGGCCCGGCTTCCAATCCAATTCGCTTGAAGTGGTAGGCGGCGTTCCTCAGCACCGCTAACAACGCTGCAGGTTCGCTCGCTACCTTCACTTCGCGAACGATCTTGCCGGTGTCATCCACAATGCAGACGCTCGTCTCCTTGACCGAAACGTCTAATCCCGCAAAATAGTCCATGCTGCGCTTCTCCTTCTGATGCTTGAGGCCGTAACCACGGACCTCGTTGAACCATCAGCCTGAAGCGCAGCACCCAAAATCTTCAGCTATCCACAAGCCGCAGGCCGATTACCCCATCTTTGGGTCTAGGCTGTGTGAAAACGAAATCTGATTTGGTCGTAACGCCGAGCGGAGGACGAATTTTTACGTTTTTCGGCTCTGCGCATGACCACAGGGCTCAAGATTCCAGGTGTTGCGATACCGCGTTGAGTTTTGACACAGCCTGGGTCACAAACGGACGCGGCGGCTCCAAGGCTCGACGTCCGCTATTCACCCATGTGTGGACGGGTGCGCCGGGAGACCGGCAAGAGGTAGACGGTGGAAGTCCGTCACGGTGAAGGAGTAGCGAACCGCACTGGCCCCGAGTGATGCGCGGGTTGTCCGCGAGGACAAACGTGAAGCGTTCACAGGGGAGGACGCAGGCGAGGTATTGAGCGGCGTAAGACAAGTTCGGGGTGCTGATGTTTTCCGTCCCACAGAAGGCAACACGGCTGGTGTCGATATCGCAAGACACACGCCGACCCCGCGTCGTCGTAGACCCTGGCATGCGCAGAAGCCTTTTGCACGGGAACCGGGAGATCTCCATCGCCGCCCCCGCCAGTCGTGGCCGGGACGTTGTCGGGAAGGCCGGAGGCTGTAGCCGACGATGAGCGCGACGGAGAAGTCGGACCTGCCCGAAGTAGCAAAGAAGCGAGCGAACAAAGCGGCCTCGGCTGCGGCGGAGCTCGTGGAGCGAAGGGGCGGGGCCAAGGAGAATGCGGAACTGCAAAGCACGGTCCGGACGCAGAGCCGGGCAGCCGTGTCACAAGCGCAGGCCCGCATACGAGAAGCCGTCATCAGGAACAGACAGGACAAGCTGACGGCGCTCCTGCATCACCTCACCGTTGACGTTTTGCGGGCGAGCTTCTTCGGTCTGAAGAAGTCTGCCGCGCCGGGTGTCGACGAGGTGACGTGGAGCGAATACGTGGAAGGCCTCGAGGAGAACCTCTCGGACCTCCACTCTCGCGTTCAAACGGGAGCGTATCGAGCGCTGCCATCGCGCCGGACCTACATTCCGAAGGCAGATGGCAGACAGCGGCCGCTCGGCGTCGCTGCCGTAGAGGACAAGATCGTCCAGGCAGCGGTGGTGGCGATCCTGACGCCGATCTATGAGTTGGAGTTCCTGGGCTTCAGCTACGGGTTCCGGCCGAAGCGCAACCAGCATCAAGCGTTGGATGCACTCGCGTTCGGGATCGGCAGGCGACACATCAACTGGGTGCTCGACTGCGACGTACAATCCTTTTTCGACAAGGTCAGCCGGGATTGGCTGATCCGTTTCGTCGAGCATCGGATTGGCGACCGCCGAATCACCCGGTTGATTGCCAAATGGCTGACGGCAGGCGTGCTCGAAGATGGACGCGTGATCGAGACGGAGGACGGGACGCCGCAGGGCGCGGTCATCAGCCCGCTCTTGGCGAACATTTACCTCCATTATGTCTATGATCAATGGGTCCACCAGTGGCGGCAGCGATGCGCCACTGGCGACGTGATTGTCGTGCGCTACGCGGACGACTTTATCGTTGGCTTCGAGCATCGGCACGAAGCGGAGCAATTCCTTGCCGATCTCAAGGCGAGGCTCGCTCGTTTTGGACTGAATCTTCATCCCGATAAGACGCGGCTCATCGAGTTTGGTCGGCACGCGATTGCGAACCGCCGCGCTCGAGGCCTCGGCAAGCCGGAGACGTTCGACTTCCTGGGGTTCAAGCATTATTGCACGGCCCGGCGGGATGGCAGCGGCTTCGTGCTCGGAAGGAAGCCGATGGCCAAGCGCATGCGAACCAAACTTCGGGAGATCAAGGAGCAGCTCATGGTGACCCGCCACGACGGGATCGATGGGCAGGGCAAATGGCTTGCTCAGGTCCTGCGCGGCTGGATGGCCTACTATGCTGTGCCGATGAGCGGCTCAGCGATCTCAGCATTCCGTCATCACGTGATCGAACGTTGGCATGGCGCGCTGGTGCGTCGAAGCCACAGACGTCGACTTACGTGGACGAGAATGAAGACGATCGCTGACCGGTACCTGCCGTTCCCACGCATCCTGCATCCGTGGCCAGAGAAGCGGTTCCTCGTCACCATCCAAGGTGGGAGCCCGGTGCGTTAGCAGCGCCCGCCGGGATCTGTGCGGGGGGCGGAGAGTAATCTCCGTCCCTACCGCGACCTCCCAGTTGGCAAGGAGAATCTTCGCGTTGCAGGCTTGGTCGGAGCAGCCATGTGTTCGGCCTTTGAGTGCGGTTCACATGACCGCTGGCCATAATGCCCTCCGCGGATCAGGTCCCGGTCAAAAGCTCGCATTCGATGATGCTCTGGCCCAAGTGGGTTGTCCTGATCGCCGGATCGACCGGCTCTGCATTACGTGCTGTTCGCCCTCCCAACCTTCACATCACGCCGGATGCCCGGTGTGACCTCGTTCAAGCCGCGAGCGCGACCGGTTCCCTGTATCGTTCGCCTCTGGCCATCATCGTAGACTGCAAGCGGTGTTGCACTGACCGGTTGAACGCACACCGCAACAACGGACGCGAAGGCGAACCGTCGCCGCCGTGGCTAAGGGCCAATCGCAGAAGCAGCACGTAGCACGCGTGAGCCAACGGGTCGGGCTCCGCTCCGCCGTTCCGCCCGATGGCTAATGAAACAGTCTCACCCACCAGGGCCGCTTGGCGTCATATCCGATCCGGCCCTTGATCGAGCGCGTGATTTCCCGGAATCGGTCGGCGTGAACGTTGTCGTTGGGCCGGAAGACGACATGCCGGCAGTCCGACAGCGGGGTCTTGGTTTCGATCTCGTAGGTGATCTTGTCGAACACGCCGAGATCTTTGAGAACAATTTGCAGGTCGGCGTGAAAATTGCCGTTCAATTTATCGTCGCCGAGAATGTCGAGCGCGCAGTGGTAGGCTCGTGAACTCGGACAGATCGATCGCATCGTTGATATTTCGACTTTCCGTACTCATATCCATCTGACTTTGCATCGTACTCCTCCCGACCAACCGGGCGTGCTTCAGATGATCCCGGCACGCGTATGGATCATGCAGGTCAACGCCGTAATTTTCGTTACGGCGGCATATAATTTCGAGGGGAAACGGCGCGGCCCGTTATAATGGCGGCATATATGAGTGAGCGAGAGTGCGCCCCGTTCCGCGCACGACGTCTGCTCCGCTCGCAAGTCACACCGAAGAATTCGGAGCCGTTGCGCGCTCGGCAGTATTGATCGCGAGCCGCGCATCGGCGACCCGCTTGATCACGGCCCTGGCGTCCGGATTCGCCGCCATGAAGCGTTCGAAATCGGATCGCCGCAAGACCAGGAACTGGCAATAGGTCAAAGCAACGACGTCGGCCTGCCGCGGCCGGCCCGACAAAAGCGCCATCTCGCCGAAAAACTCGCCGCTCCCCAAGCGTATGCGGCGCTCCGGCATGATCACTTCGACCGCGCCTGAGGCAATGAAATAGACCGCATCGCCGCGGTCGCCTTTGCGGAGAATTCGGTCGCTCGGCACGGCGAATCTCGGCCGCAGCAACCGGCACACGCGGTCGAGCTGTTGCTGATCGAGGCTCGTCAATATGTCGAGCCGCTTGACCAGTTGGTGGGTATCGAGCCCGATATCAAAGCGCGGGCGCTGCCGGGCGACGCGCGCGCCGAGCACGTTGCGCTTTAAATCATCGTAGACCTCGTGCGCGATCAGCCCCTCCTCGAACAGGCTTTGGTATCGCGTCATTTCATGGCGCAGCGTCGATTGCCGCAAAAACCGCGCTTCGAGCTCGGCCGCATAATCGGGATATTGCCGGCGCAGCGCGTCGAGCGCTCCCGTCACGGCGTCGCGCCGCTCGTCGAGGATGCCGCCGATGAAGCCCGCGATGGACGCCCCGAAGATCGCGGCAATCTGCTGTTCGTTGAAAGGACGCAGCCGCTCGATGACAAAGCGCATGATCAAAAGCACTTCGACGCGATCGGCAAGCCGGCCGGCCAACGGCCGCACCAGGCCGAGCCGGCGATAGAGAAAATAGGCGAGGCTAAAACTCATCGGAAACGCCAAAGCGGCTTCGCTCGCCTTGCGGTAGCCTTCACGGCCTCCGCTCCGCGCGGCTTCGCTGATGGCGTCGGCGCTGCCGAGCATCGCCTGCATGGCGGCCGGCGACGCGATGCGGTCGCTCAGCATTTCAAGCGCGAGGACACGCTCCTGATTGCCGAGAGCGACAAGCGCGATCGCCAGGCCGTCGCGTTCGCTCAAGCTCTGCTTGCCGATCTCGTTGCCCGCCGCGGTCCTCGTCTCATAGGATGCGATCACTTGCGCGACGGCCGGTGCGGACAGCGCGTGGGTCTGCGCGATCTGGCGCGCCGTCTCGCGCGCTTCGCGGTAGGACAGCGCCAGGATGCGGTCGCGCAGCGCCTCGTCCTTGGGCGAAAGCCGGTCGAGCCCGAGGAGCGTAATCAAAAGACGCAGCGTGGTGCCGTTGAAGAACAGCGTGAACAGCACAAAGCCGGTCGCGAGCACGGCGACAAAGCGCTGGATATGCTGCGGCAGCGCCGGATTCTCGGTGACCGCGAGCGCCAAGACCAAGGTCAATGCGCCGCGCAGACCGCCCCAGATGATGGCGACTTTGTAGGAAGCTTCGATGTGCTGGGTCAGTCCGAACCGCTCGAGCGGCGGCAGCAGCACGAATAACGAGAACACCCGCGCTCCGACCGCCGCCGCGATCAGCACCGCCAGCAAGACCACGTCCCGAGACCCGACATCGACCAAGAAGTCTCGGCACCAGGATCGAGGCCAGTATGAAGATCAACGAGCGCGCCCAGAACGCGATTTGTTCCCAGAGTTCTGTGAGGAACGACCAATTTTCCGGCGCGATCCTGGACGGTCCGAGCGCGGTCAGCGTCAGGCCCGACACCAGCACCGCAACCACGCCGGAGACATGAAACAGGCGCTCCGCGGCGATGAATGCCAGATAGGAAAAAGCCAATGTCAGCGTGGCCTCGGCCAGCCGATCGTCGCCGACCCGCGCAATGATCCACAGCAGGAATTTGCCGGCAAAAAAGCCGACCACTCCGCCGCCGAAAAACGACACGGCAAAATCCTTCAATCCGCCGATCGTGTTCGGATCGTGCCCGCTCAGAATGATCGCGAGCAGGACAACGAACAGCGAAATCGCCGCGGCGTCGTTGAGGAGCGCTTCGCCCTCGACCAGCCGCGTCAGCCGCGCCGGTGCGCCGACCTCGCGGAAGATGGCGATCACGGCCGCCGGATCGGTCGTGGCGACGACGGCGCCGAGCAGCAAACAGACCACCAGCGGTACTTGCGCGAACGGCCACAGCGCCAAGCCGATCACGGCCGTGGTGATAAGCGTGGCGATGACGGCGAGAAACAGGATCGCGGTCGCGTCCTCGATCGTGCGCCTGACGTCTGTGGCGATCCCGGCCTCGAAGACGAGGAGGGGCAGAAACACGTAGATGAAGGTTGCCGAACTGACCGGCAGATTGGCAAACAACCCGGCGGCAAAGTCGACCGGGCCCGACAGGCCCAATTGGCTCATGACCACCGGCAAGGCGCCGATCGCCACGCCGATCGCCGCGAGCAGAACCGACGTCGGCAATTTGAGCCGAACGGCGAGCGGTTGGCTTATCCCGACCACGACCAGCAAGCCCGCGATGACGAGCAGCACAAGGGTAGTATCAAACATCGGGTCACGATGGCTTGCGATCGGATCGAAATCCGCACCAAGCGCATCCTAGAGAGCCGAGGCCGATCAAGCCAGAAAATCCGGAACGATCTGACCCTGTATCGTCCGAGAAGACGCCTGGCCCGTGAACGCGAAACCGGCGCATAGGGCGATCACCGCCCTCACGGGATTCCTATACGGTGGCGCTCAGATCCACATCGAATTTTTATGGCGAAAACGCTAATTTGAAAGGTCACAGCCCATCATGATCGGAGTGTGCCATGGACCAAGAATGGGACCAAGAATGGCATCTCGAGAATCAGTCACAGCACGACGGCGAAGACGACGTGACCAACATTGAAACGCCCGAAGATGTGGCGGATCATTTTGGCGCCAATCTTTCGCTCCTGATCCTGTGCGTTGCCTTGCTCATCGCGAGCCTGTGGATGATCAGCAGCCCGAGTTTTGAGAAATGCAGCGCGCTGGGGGACGTCGCTCAGCGCAATGCCTGCTACGGCGAGCTCAGAAACAATCTGATGAAGCCGCCGGCCAAGGGCGGAGAAATGCCCGCGGGATGAATCCCGCCGCGGATGGGCACTTATTTTTCTTTTATGACATCGTCGGAGTTTCCGTCTGGAATTTATATGGCTTTCGCTTCACATGTGTCGCAGCGAAGGGATCGCAGTCTACGGATTTATGGGTGCTGCCATGAAATCTCACGTTCAAAGAGACGAACCAAAGTCCCCATATTCGCTGTTGTCGAGCGTCGTGTTGCTTCTGTTAACCGGAATACTGATCAAAGTCTCGGCGCTCACGTATCTGTTTCACTTCGTTCATTAACAGCTCGCGACCGGACTCACAAAAAATGAACCTAGCGAGCCGCGGCGAGAAGCTGCGCTGCCGCTTACGCTGATCTTCGGAGGAATACCAAGCGGGTCTCGAAAATAAGAAAAGGAAAGACTCCGATGACCACAAGCTTTGTTGGACGTGCGACGCCGATGCAAATGCGCGGCGAGCGAGCTTTTCGCTCTGCTGTCACGACGGTCGTCAAGGCAGCAAGCCCCGCAATAAAAGAAGCTTGCAAGGTGGCAATCGTGTTTGCCGGCTCATTAGCGGTTATGATTGCGCTCGTGGCGCTGAATGTGTGGATTTGGCTACCGCGCTTTAAACACTAGCGCGGGCTGCGCATCCCTCAAACGCTTCCGCGGCTTCGGGTCAGCCTGAAGTTCAACCATGATAGTTGAACGGTCCGCTCGAATGGAATTGCTTCGTCCACGTCAGCGAAGCTTTTATTCCGCCTTCATCCCGGCCTGCTTCACCACCGGCCCCCACTTATCGATCTCGGCCTGGATGAACGCGCCGAACTCGGCCGAGCTCATGGCGAGCGGCGCCGCGCCCTCGTTGGCGAGATATTTTTGCGTGTCGGCGGATTTGAGCACCACCGCGACCGCGTCGTGCAGCTTGTCAACGATGGGCTGCGGCGTGCCGGCGGGCGCGACGACGCCCCACCAATTGGTGGCGACATAGCCCGGCACGCCGGACTTGCCGATGGTCGGCAGATCGGGGAGGATCGGGCTCTTCGTCTCGCCGCCGGTTGCGAGCGCGCGCAGCGAGCCCGACTGGATGCTCGGCACCGTCTGCACGATGGAGGAGAACATCACCTGGTCTTCGCCGGCGATCACCGCGAGCATCGCCGGGCCGCCGCCTTTATACGGCACGTGCTGAATGTCGGTATGCGACAAGAGCTTGAACAATTCGCCGCTCAGATGCTGGAAGCTGCCGATACCGGCGGAGGCGTAGTTCAGCTCGCCCGGTTTCGCCTTGGCGTAAGCGAGGAGTTCGGCGACCGAGTGCACCGGCAGTTTCGGATTGACGGTGAGCACATTGGTGCCGGTAGCGAAAATGCTCACCGGGGCGAAATCCTTCACCGGATCGAACGGCGTCTTATAGAGCCAGGGATCGACTGCATGCGCGATCGAGATCACCAAGAGCGTATAGCCGTCCGGCGCGGCCTTGGCGGCGAGGTCGGAGCCGACGACGCCGCCGGCGCCCGAGCGGTTGTCGACGAAGACCTGCTGGCCAAGACTTTTGCCGAGTTGATTGGCGATGATGCGGCCGACCACGTCATTGCTGCCGCCCGGCGGGAACGGAATGATCAGACGGATGGAGCGGGAGGGATAATCGTCGGCTGAGGCGGGGCGGGGGGCAGCCAAGCTGGTGGCCAGCAAGGTCAGCGCCGGCAGGACGCCGCAAGCCATCTTGAGACGCCCGAGAATGCCGGCATTTTCGCGTGTCATTCAGTTCCTCCCACCTGTTTTATTCGGCCGCGCCTTTGCCGGCGCTGGCCGTTTCGTGCCCGATCTTACGATGGATCTGGCTCAGTACATATCGCATGTCACGGAGGCAGATTTACCCATTGATTGTTCGCCCGCCATTTTGCCTGAGAGGAATTCGAACTCAAGGATGCGCAAAGCGCACCGCCTTTGGCGGCGACCCATAGGGCGCTTTGCGCCCTATGGGTCGTCCTTGAGTTCGAATTCCTCTCAGGCACGCTTGGCCGTGCAATCAATGGATACTTGCCGCCACAGGCAGCGGAGGAGTTAGTCAGGCAAAGCACTTCGTCTTTGTGTCATGATAGCGGGCTTATCTCATGGCTCATGAGCCTCTTGATCATTCCCTATCCCGTAATCGATCCGGTGGCGGTGAATATCGGGCCGTTTCCGATCCGCTGGTATGCGCTCGCTTATATCGGCGGGCTTGCCGGCGGCTGGCTCTATGCGCGGCTCTTGGTGCGGAGCGACCAGCTGTGGGGGACCACGTCGCGGCCGACGCTCGGCGCCATCGACGACCTCGTGCTTTATACGGCGCTCGCCGTGGTCATCGGCGGCCGGCTGGGCCAGGTGATCTTCTACGAATGGAGTCACTACTCCGCGCATCCGCTTGAAATCTTTCAGCTCTGGAACGGCGGCATGTCGTTTCACGGCGGCCTGATCGCAGCCGCGCTCGCCATCTGGTACGTGGCGCGGCAGGCCAAGGTTCCGGTTCTTACCGTCGGCGACATTTGCGCGGCGGCCGCTCCGATCGGAATTTTTCTCGGCCGCATCGCCAATTTCATCCGGCCCGAATTGTGGGGCCGCCCGGCCGATCCGACAGCTGTTCCTTGGGCCATGGTGTTTCCCGATGTTGACGATCTGCCGCGGCATCCGAGCCAGCTCTACGAGGGCGCGCTGGAAGGGCTCCTTCTGTTTGTCATCCTCGCGCTCTTTGTCCGTGGCGGCGCCTTCAAACGCCCTGGCCTGACGGCGGGCGTGTTCTGCGTCGGCTACGCCGTGGCGCGCATTGTCTGCGAATTCTTCCGCGAGCCCGATCCGCAATTGGAGCAGCTCGCGCATGGGCTGACGATGGGGATGGTGCTGTCGGTGCCGCTGATTGTCGCCGGGGTGGCGCTGATCGTTTATGCGCTGCGTTCCCGCCGTGCGGCTGATTCAGGTAACAACGTTGCTGCGGCCAAGCCATCGTCATCCGTCATCCTGAGGTGGCCGCGAAGCAGCCCTCGAAGGATACGGCCCGAGCGCTGAGGACGTCGCCCTTCGAGGCTCGCTTCGCTCGCACCTCAGGGTGAGGGATGACAATTAGATCGTCGGCATCTCGCGCACTTCCTTGGCCCTTGCGGTGCAGGCCGCGAGCAGAAAACCCAAGTCGGTGCCGGTCGAGACGTAGCGCGCGCCCATCTTGACGAAGTCGGCGGCAAGCTGCGGGCGCGACGACAGCCCGCCGACGCCGACATGTTTGCCGTGGCGGCGGCAGACCTCGATGGTTTTGGCGTAAGCCGCGCGCAGCTTCGGGTGTTCATATTGGCCGGCAAGCCCCCAGTCGGCGAGCATGTCGTTACTGCCGATCAGCACCATGTCGACGCCATCGACGGCGACGATTTCGTCGGCCTTGGTCAGCGCTTCCTCGCTCTCGAACTGCACGACCAGCATCGTCGCCGCGTTCATTGCCGCATCGGCTTCCGCAACCGGGAACGGGCGAAAGTGCAGATGGGGCAAGGGTCCGGCGGCGGAGCGCTCGCCGAGCGGCGGGAATTTCGCCGCGACCACATAGGCGCGGGCTTCCGCAGCCGAACGGACATGCGGCGCGATCACGCCGAGCGCGCCGGCATCGAGCACGCGCGACACTTCGCTGACGCCAGGCACGCGCACCAGCGGCGTCATGCCGGCGGCGAGCGCCGCCATGCAGATCTGGCCGGTGGTTTCCAGCGTGAAGCTCGCATGCTCGAGATCGACATAAAGGCTGTCGAAGCCCGCGGTCTTGGCGATCTGGGCGATCTCGATGCCGCGGGTGAGGCGCACGATCATGGAGGCGACGACCTCGCCCCGCGCAAGCTTGTCCTTGGCGTGATTGCGCAGGATGTCTTCGATTTGGCCCGGCATCGGCTATCCCCGGCTTAAAGTGATGTCCTAGCTTGTTCCTCAACCAATGTCTTAGCTAGCGGCTCACGTGACATTTCACCTGAACGAAGGCGTCCGCCTATGGCGGGGAATTATCCTTAAACTGCATGGCCACAGTGGAGCGCAGAGAGAAATTGAACTCAAGGATGCGAAGCACCGCCCATTAGCGCGTTTACGCGCGTGGACGCGCTATTGTGGCGGCGGCCCTTCGGGCCGTCCTTGACTTCAATTTCTCTCTGCGCTGCCGTCTGCCGTGCAATTTAAGGGAAAGTGTCGCCGCCAGAGCGTTTTCCGATGAGATGATGCCTAGACGAGTCTCCTGACAAGGATCACCTGGCGCGCTATTCTTGGAATGAGGGAGGAAGAACCGTGAATTACGCCACAGACTTCAAGTCGATCCGCAACGACGTGTCCGAAGAAGAGTGGCAGGCGCGGCTCGATCTCGCCGCTTGCTATCGTCTGGTCGATGCTTACGGCATGACCGACCTGATCTACAATCACATCACGGCGCGCATCCCCGGCACCGAGCATCTCCTGATCAATCTCTACGGGCTCCTCTATAAGGAGATCACGGCGTCGAGCCTGATCAAGATCGACGTCGAGGGCAAGATCATCGCAAAGCCCGACACCGATTACGGCATCAATGTCTCGGGCTATGTGATCCACGGCGCCATCCACAAGGCGCGGCCGGACGTCGCCTGCGTGCTGCACACCCATACCCGCGCTGGCATGGCGGTGGCGGCGATGAAATGCGGGCTGTTGCCGATGTCGCAGACCTCGATCCGCTTTGTCGGCCATGTCGGCTATCACGACTATGAGGGGCCGGCGATCGATATGGACGAGCGCGAGCGGCTGGTGCGCGATCTCGGCCCGCATGACGCGATGATCATGCGCAATCACGGGCTCCTGACCTGCGGCGCCACCATCCAGCAGGCCTTCAACGCGATGTATCAGCTCGAATTGTCGTGCCGCTCGCAGGTCGATGCGCTGGCGGGCGGCACCGAGCTGACCATGCCCGGCGAGAACGTGTTGGCGCATACCGCGCATCTCTATCAGCCCGGCGCGCGGCGGCCCTACGGCGTGCTCGAATGGCCGGCGATGCTGCGGCTGCTCGCAGCGGAGCAGAAGAATTCCGGCTATCCGCCGTATTGGAATTGAGCCCGCCGTCTTCGATGCCCAAGCTTTCCGCCATCGTCATCACCCGCAATGAGGCGGCGAATATCGGCGCGTGCCTCGATACGCTCGCTTTCTGCGACGAGCGCATCGTGGTCGATTGCGGCAGCGACGACGGCACACTCGACATCGCGCGCGGCAAAGTGGCGCGCGTCGAACATCACGACTGGAACGGTTTCGGTCCGCAGAAGAACTTTGCGCTGTCGCTCGCGACCGGCGACTGGGTGCTGTCGATCGATGCCGACGAGCGGGTGACAGACGAACTCGCGCAGGCGATCGCGGCGGCGATGGCCGACACAAGCGCCGATGGTTTCGAACTGCCGCGGATCTCGAGCTTTTGCGGCCGGCCGATGCGGCATGCGGGCTGGTTTCCGGATTACGTGCTGCGGCTGTTCCGTCGCGGCAAAGGCCGCTTCGACGACGCCGTGGTGCACGAGCGCGTCATCTGTGACGGCACTGTCAAAAGGCTCGATAAGCCCTTGATCCATCATCCGGTGTTGCAACTTGAAGATGCGCTGTCGCGGATGGACCGCTATTCGACGGCGAGCGCCGAAGCTTTGGTCGCCTCGGGACGAAAAGTCTCTTTCGTCACCGGCATCGCCCACGGTTTCTTTGCCTTCTTCAAGACCTATGTGCTCCGCCTCGGCTTTCTCGACGGCGCAGAAGGTTTCCTGCTCGCCGTCGCTAATGCCGAGGGCAGCTATTATCGCTACATGAAAGCGTGGGTGGCGCAGCGCGCCAAAACGCGCAGCCGAAAATGAATTGGGCCGTGTCTGGGTCAAACAGTTGCTCCGTCGCGCAGCGGAGCCCGGCTCAGCTCGTTACCGGCAGCGATGGCCTTCTGGAGGAGGCGCACAAGCTCCCTGGCTTCCTTTTCAGTCAGGCCGCGCACCATGGTCCGCTGCGCCGCCTCGACCGCGGGCGTGACGCCGCGCAGGACCCGTCGGCCCGCATCGGTAATCTTCAATTCGCGGGCGCGCCGGTCGCGGCTGCTTTCGTGGCGCGCGATGAGCCCTTTCTGCACCAGCCGGTCGACGACCCCGGTGATGGTCGTGCGGTCGAAGGCGATCAATCCGGCAAGGGTCACCTGATCGAGCCCGGGATTGGCGCCGACGGCCTTCAGCGCCGCGTATTGAACGGGGGTGAGGTCGGAACCCGCGTTTTCAACTTCGGCCAGGAACACCGCCACCGCGATCTGCTGGAAGCGGCGCGCCAGGTGTCCGGGCATGTCATGCGTTTCGGTCATAGGTGTCTTTCGACCCTTCGGGGCTAACGGAACTTGACCAGTATACTGATAGTCAGCATACTGAGCAATAGCAGTGTACTGATCATCAGTATACTGACGAATTCGTGCCGGCGGCGCTGGCGGCCAAAAAAGACAGGGAAGGATCATGCAGTTTCACCTCAATGGATTCGAGCCTGGCGACCCGGAGATCTTCGACGCGTCGGAGCGCTATCCGGTCTCCGGCGCACGAGGTTCCATCCCTAAGGAGGTCGACGTCCTCATCGTCGGCTCCGGACCCGCGGGGCTGACGCTTGCGGCGCAATTGTCGGCGTTTCCCGACATCAAGACCGCCATCGTCGAACAGAAGTCCGGTCGAATGTTGCACGGCCAGGCCGACGGCATCGCCTGCCGGACGATGGAGATGTTCCAGACCTTCGGCTTCAGCGATCGGGTTCTCAAGCAAGCCTGCTGGATCAACGAGACGACGTTCTGGAAGCCGGACGACAGGCGGCCCGCGAACATCGTCCGCAGCGGCCGGGTCCAGGACGTCGAAGACGGCTTGTCGGAATTCCCGCACGTCGTTCTCAATCAGGCGCGCGTGCATGATTTCTATCTCGACGTCATGCGCAGATCGGCGACTAAGCTCGAACCGTATTATGCGCGGCGTGTCGTCGCCATTGCGCCCGCGGCGGGCGGCGGCGACCCTGCGGGCGAGCGCGTGACCGTCACGCTCGAGCGCCTCGACGCTCCGCATGAGGGACAGACCGAGACGATCAAGGCCCACTATGTGGTCGGCTGCGACGGCGCGCGCAGCGTCGTCCGCGCCGCGATCGGGCGCGAGCTGCACGGCGATTCAGCGAACCGCGCCTGGGGCGTCATGGATGTGCTGGCGGTTACCGATTTTCCGGACATTCGCTGCAAGTCGCTGATCCAGTCCGCCGATGAGGGCACCATTCTCGTCATCCCGCGGGAAGGCGGTTACCTCGTCCGCCTCTATGTCGAACTCACCAAACTCGATGCCGGCGAACGGGTTGCGAACCGCAATATCTCCCTCGATGAGCTCATCGCCAAAGCGCGGCGGATTCTTCATCCGTACCAGCTCGACGTGAAAGAGGTCCCGTGGTGGTCGGTTTATGAGATCGGCCAGCGGCTGACCGACAAGTTCGACGACGTGCCGGACAAAGAGACCGCGACGCGGCAGCCCGCGCGTGTTCATCGCCGGCGACGCCTGCCACACCCACAGTCCGAAGGCGGGGCAAGGCATGAACGTCTCCATGCAGGACGCGTTCAATCTCGGATGGAAGCTCATTGCCGTCCTGCGCAAGCGGTGCCCGCCATCGCTGCTGCACACTTACTCCGCCGAACGGCGAGCCATCGCCAAGGAACTGATCGACTTCGATCGCGAATGGGCAGCACTCCTCGCCTCGACGCATGGCGACGGTGCCGACCCGGCCAAGACCCAGAATTATTTCGTGCGCAGCGGGCGCTACACCGCGGGGACCGCGACGCATTATGGTCCCTCGCTCCTCACCGGCGAAAGCACCCACCAGCGTTTGGCCGAAGGCTTCGTTGTCGGCAAGCGCTTTCATTCCGCGCCGGTGATCCGTCTCGCCGACGCCAAGCCGGTTCACCTCGGTCACGTCGCCGCAGCGGATGGACGCTTTCGCATCTTCGCCTTTGCCGGCGCCGGCAACCCGGCTGCGGCAAATTCCGCGATCCGCCGCTTGTGCGATTTTCTCGCGGAGGCTCGCGAGTCGCCACTGCGAAAATATGCGCCCCGCGGCGAGGATATCGACGCGGTGATCGATGTTCGCGCGGTGTTCCAGCAAGCGCATCGCGATCTCGCCATCGAAGCCATCATCGCGACCATGCCGACGCTGCTCTTGCCGCGGAAGGGACGTTACGGCCTTACCGACTACGAGAAGATGTTCTGCGCCGACAAGAAGAGCGGCAGCGATATCTTTGCGCTGCGCGGCATCGATCGGGAGGCCGGCTGCATGGTCGTGGTGCGGCCGGATCAATACGTCGCACAGGTCCTGCCGCTCGACGGATATAAGGAGCTCGCCACATATTTCGACGGCTTCATGCTGCCGCAATCGGACCGGGATGTGCGCCGGATGGTCGAAATTGCGGCGGCTTGAGAACCGGCATTAACAAGCGCGAGGCGCGCCCGCGCATTTAGTTCCGGCCCGGTGACGGCGGCTTCGGCCGCGCCGGTTGGGCGGCGAGAATCTTCTCCGCGCGCTCGATCACCGCGCTTGCCGGCACATTTTTCATGCAGTCATGGTGATGCGTGCAGCGACTCAACTGCCGCAGATAACAGGGCGAGCACGGCAGTTCGGCGCGCAGCACGGCGTCCGCGCGCCGGTACGGCCCGGCCCAGATCGGATCGG
Source organism: uncultured Alphaproteobacteria bacterium (assembly GCA_963761185.1). Classification (GTDB taxonomy): domain Bacteria; phylum Pseudomonadota; class Alphaproteobacteria; order Rhizobiales; family Xanthobacteraceae; genus BOG-931. The sequence continues at coordinate 638,283 of CAVXFY010000001.1, read as the reverse complement.
TCGGGCCGAAGACGGCGACGACCGGCCGGTCGAGCGCGGCGGCCATATGCATCGGGCCTGAATCGTTGCTGATGGAGATCGCGCCGCGGCGCAGCAGCGCGGCAAGCTCGGGGAGCGTGGTTTCGCCGGCGAGATTGATGGCGCCCGGCGCCAGCGCTGCGACTTGCGCGCAGACCTCGTGTTCGCGGTCCGATCCGATCAGGACCACGGCGAATTTCTTGTGGAGGAAATGCCGCGCCACTTCGGCGAAGGCGTCGCTGCGCCACTGCTTGGTTTCCCAATTGGTGCCCGGCGCCATGACGATGAGTTTCGCGCCGGCGATCTCGTAATAGTCCAACAGCGCGTCAACGCGGGTTGCGGCTTCGGGCGGGATCGGAAACGCGAAATCCGCGCTCTTGTCGTCGAGGCCGAGCATCGCGCCGAAACGCAAATAGCGCTTGACCGGATGGATATCGAGCGTCGGCAATTCGACGTAATGGGTATAGGCGAGGAAGCTGCCCTCGCGCGCGCCCTGCCAGGCGTGGCGGCGGGCGTCGTCGGGGATCTTGCGCGGCGAGGCCTTCCACCGGTCGGCGCGCGGCCGGTCGAAGCCGATCCGCACCGGCGCGCCGGAGGCGAAGGCGAACACGGCGCTGCGCAATTGGCCCTGCAAATCGAGCACCAGATCGTATTGCACGGCGCGCAGCATGGCGATCAGCCGGGCCGCGCTGACGAACGGCTGAGGCCGCCAAGGCGCCGACCATTCCTGGCGATGAAACTCGATAACATTGCTGATGGCCGGATCGGGCACGAGAAGCTCGGCGATCGCGGGCGTCACCAGCCAGTCGATTCGCGCCGCCGGGTAGCGCTGCCGCAGCTTATTGAGCAGCGGAATCGTGTGCACGACGTCGCCTAAAGCCGACAGCTTGATCAGCAGGATCCGTTGGAAATCGCGGCCAGTCAGATCGGCGGACAACACCGTTTTGTCGGCTCCTGTGAGGCGATATCTCAGGCGAGACAATCGGTCCCGCCCGGCGGCTTGAACGGGGCGGGCTTATCTAGCACCATGCCATGAGCTTGTAACGCCATGAGCTTGTAACGCTATGAGCTTGTAACGCTATGCGCTTGTAACGCTATGGGCTTGTAACGCGGGCGTCATTTTGACGACAAAGCGCGGCTGGCGGCCGGGAGGATACATGAAAAAGTTCGCTGTTGCCGCGATCGCGGTGCTTGCGGCACTGGCGGGGGCCGAGCGAAGCGCGCGGGCCGCCGATCCGGTGCCGATTACCATCGTCGTCTTCAATCCGCCGTCGCTTGGCGCGGTGTTTCCTTCCGTCATCAAGCAGCAAAAGTTCGATATCGCCAACGGCATCGACATCACCTTCGTCGAGCGGCCGCCGGACGCTTATGCCGCGCAATTCAATTCCGGCGAATTCCAGGTCGGGGGCAGCGCCTCGGTCCTAATTCTCGGACTCGGCGCTACGCGCGGCATCAAGACGAGCTATCTGTTCAACCTGTTCGACTATTGGGGCACGGTGGTGACGAGCCATCCCGAGATCAAGACGCTCGCCGATCTCAAGGGCAAGCAGCTCGCCGCCGCCAAGGGCACCACCAATTACACGATGTTCGCGTGGCTCGCCAAGCGGCAGGGCGTCGATCCGGACTCGTTTCAGGTCGTCAATACGGCGACGCCGGGGCTCGTCGGCTACGCCATCGCCGAGCGCGCCGACGCCGTGCAGCTCTGGGAGCCGGCCTACACCTTGGTGAAGGCGGTGATGCCGCAAATTCACAGCATCGATCTCAACATCGCGAAAGTGTGGAACGATTTCTCCGGCGGCGGCACGCTGCCCTATCTCGGCGTTGCCGCGCATCAGGAATGGATCGATGCGCATCCCAATCAGGTCGCGCCGCTCTACCACGCCTACAAGCAGGCCGCCGCCTGGGTCATGGCCAATCCGGCCGCCGCGGCGCCGATGATCGCTTCGCTCAAAAGCGATGCCGAGCGCGACGCCATCATCGCCTTGATCAAGGACAATTCGCGGCTCGCGCTGAACCTGCAGCCCGCCGGCAAGATCAAGAAGCAGATCGCGGCGACCTATACGGCCGGCATCGATGTCGGCCTGTTCAAGGACATGCCGCCGGAATCGTCGATCTATAGCGGCGAGATGGAGTGATGGCGCTGTCCGACGGCGACGTTGCGCATGACGACGGACCCGTTGCGAGAACCGTGTTCGGCTTTCACTACGAGACGGTGATAGCTCTCACCGGTCTCGCCATCGTCTGGCAGTTCGTGTCGCTGTTCGTGCCGCATTTCCTGTTCCCCTCGGTGCCGGAAATCGCCACGCGGCTGGTCGTCATCTTCTCATCCTGGAAATTGATTGGCGATGCGCTGGCGACGAGCGCGCGCATTCTCGCCGGCCTCGGCGGCGCCTTCGTGCTCGGCACTCTGCTGGCGCTGCCGATGGCGCGATCGCAAAGCTTCGAGCGCTACGTCTATCCGCTGTTGAATTTCAACCAGGGCATCCCGGCGCTGTCCTGGGTCGTGATCGCCATCATCTGGTTCCGCGGCATCGAGTTCCGCATCTTTTTCATCATGGTGATGACGACCTTGCCGGCCTTTACGTTCCAGGTGCTCGACGCCTACCGCGCCATGTCGAAGGATCTGTTCGAAATGACCTTGGCGTTCCGCCCGACGCGGCGCGATCTGTTCCGCACGCTGATCTGGCCGACAGTGTTGCCCGGCATCCTCACCGCATGGAAGGTCAATCTCGGCAATGCGGCGCGCGTCGTCGTCGTCGCCGAACTGGTTGGCGCGACCGGCGGCGTCGGCTATGAATTGCTCGAGCAGCAGCAATTGTTCGACATGGCGGGCGCGATCGCCTGGACCTTGGTGCTGGTGCTCTTCGTCCTCGTCGTGCAGGGCGCCATTTCGCTGATCGAGTCACATGTGCTGCGCTATCGGGCGTTCGCGGAGCACGCGTTGTGACCGCGATCCCGGAGATCCAGTTCGCGCATGTCGGCAAGACATTCACCCGCTCGGGCGGTGGCGCGCCGTTCGAGGCGATCCGCGATCTGAGCTTCACCATCGCGCGCGGCGAACTGGTCGCGATCCTCGGCAAGACCGGCTGCGGCAAGTCGACGACGTTCAGCCTGATCTCGGGCCTCATTCGCCCGTCGCGCGGCCGCGTCACCGTGCAGGGCCACGATCCCTACGGGGAGTTCGACTGGTTCCGCGGCAAAATCGGCATCGTCTTTCAGAACGACCGGCTGATGCCGTGGCGCACCGCGCTCGACAATGTCGCGCTCGGCATGGAGCTCAACAAAGTGCCGGAGCGCGAACGGCGCGACATTGCCGCGGCCTGGATCAAGCGGCTCGGGCTGTCCGGCCACGAAAACGATTATCCGCACGCTCTGTCGGGCGGCATGCGCCAGCGCGTCTCGATCGCGCGCGCCTTCGCCGGCAGACCCGGCCTGTTGCTGTGCGACGAGCCGTTCAGCGCGCTCGACGAGCATACCGGCAATGCGCTGCGCCAGGAGTTTCGCGACCTGCTGCGCGAGACCGGCGCCACGTCGATCTTCATTACCCACTCAATTGAAGAGGCATTGCAGCTCGGCGAACGGCTCATGGTGTTCGAACGGCCGGCGCATATTGCCTTTGAAACAAAACTCCCGCCCAGCATGAGCGAAGCGGAGCGCGGTGCCGTGGCGGGACGCATCCGTCAGGTTCTCTCGGGCGAGATGGCCGCGTGAAGCCGCATGTGCTGACATCAACCGGCCGCGGATGTAGACAGGTATAAAGGGAGATCGGCGCAAAAACCGGCGCGAAGACCATGGCGGCACACCTCGGCAAATCCATTCTGCGGAAGGAAGACCCGGCTTTGTTGTCGGGCCGCGGCCGCTATGCCGACGATCTGCCGGTGCCGGCGGGAACCTTGCATGCCCATGTCGTGCGCTCGCCGCATGCGCATGCCGAGATTACCCGCATCGATGCCGCAGCGGCGCTCGCGCATGAGGGCGTTTGGGCGGTCATTACTGGCGATGACGTGCGCAAGCTCTCCGATCCGTTCATGGCGGTGGTGAAGTCGCCGATCCAGCAATGGGCGCTCGCCGTCGAGCGGGTGCGCTATGTCGGCGAGCCGGTGGCGCTGGTCGTTGCGCAAGACCGCTATATCGCCGAGGACGCCGCCGAACTGGTCGAGGTCGATTATGAGCCGCTGGAGGCCGTGATCGATCCGCTGGCGGCTTGCGACAGTTCGGCGCCGCTGCTGCATCCGCAAGCCCGGACCAACGAAGTGCACGTCCGCGAATTCGCCTATGGCGACACGAAAGCCGCATTTGCGCGCGCCGACCACCGCATCGCGATGTCGGTCACGTTTCCGCGCCAGTCCTTCACGCCGATCGAATGCTACGTCGTCGTCGCCCAGCACAATGCGGCCAAGGGCAGCTACGATGTGCTGGCGAATTTCCAGGGGCCGTTTTCGATGCATCCGGTAATGGCGCGGGCGCTGCGCGTGTCCGGGCCGAAATTGCGGCTGCGCATTCCGCCGGATTCCGGCGGCAGTTTCGGCATAAAACTTTCGGTGTTTCCTTATGTGGTGCTCATGGCGCTCGCGGCGAAAATCACCGGCCGCCCGGTGAAATGGGTCGAGGACCGTATCGAGCATTTGGTCGCCGCAAGCTCCGGCCCCAACCGCGTCACCGCGATCGAGGCCGCCGTCACCAAAGACGGCCGCATTCTTGGGCTGAAGCTCGATCAGCTCGAGGATTACGGCGCGTTTTTGCGCGCGCCGATGCCGGGCCCGCTCTATCGCATGCATGGTGCCGTGACCGGCGCCTATGACATCGACAATGTCGACGTGATTAATCGTTGCGTCCTCACCAACAAAATGCCGGCAAGCCTCATTCGCGGTTTCGGCGGGCCGCAGCTTTATCTCGCGCTCGAGCGGCTGATGCAGCGCATCGCAGTGGAGCTCAAGCTCGATCCGCTCGAGGTGATCCGCAAGAACCTCATCCCGGCGGAAAAATTCCCGTACCGCACCGCCGCCGGCGCGCTCTACGATTCCGGCGATTATGCGCGCGCCATCGAAGAGGCCGTCGGCCATGGGCGGCTCGATGAACTCAAACGAAAGCGCGACGCCGCGCGGGCAGCGGGGCGCCAATACGGCATCGGCTTTGCGGTCGTGGTCGAGCCGGCAATGTCGAATATGGGCTATCTCTCGACGCTGCTGACGCCGGAGACGCGCGAGAAGGCGGGGCCGAAGAATGGCGCGGTGTCGATGGCGACGGTGAACATCGATCCGCTCGGCGCCGTCACTGTCACCGCCGACGTCACGGTGCAGGGGCAGAGCCACGAAACCGTGCTGGCGCAGATCGTCGCCGACGAGTTGGGGCTTTCGACCGACGACGTCGAAGTGGTTCTCGAACTGGATACCGCAAAGGATCAGTGGTCGATCGCGGCCGGCACGTATTCGAGCCGTTTTGCCGGCGGCACCGCGGTCGCGGCCCACATGGCGGCCGGGCAGATGCGTGAGAAGATCAAGGCCATCGCCGCGAAACAGCTTAATGTATTGCCCGAAGACGTCGAGCTAAGCGGCGGCAAAGTCAGGAGCCGTTCCAACCCGGATAACGCGCTGCCGTTCTCCCGGGTCGCTGCAACCTCGAACTGGGCGCCGACTTTGTTGCCGGAGGGCATGGCGCCGGCTTTGAGCGAGACCGGCATCTGGACGCCGCCCGAGCTCGAAGCACCGACCCATGACGACAAGATCAACACGTCGCTGACTTACGGCTTCATCTTCGACATGTGCGGGGTCGAAATCGATCCGCTGAGCTATCAGGTCAAGGTCGACCGCTATGTGTCGATGCACGATGCCGGCCGCATCATGAATCCGATGATCGCCACGGGCCAGATCCGCGGCGCCTTCGCGCAAGGCGTGGCCGCCGCCCTGTACGAGGAGTTTTGCTATAACGAAGAGGGCGCGTTCCTCTCCGGCACTTTCGCCGACTACCTGGTGCCGACGGTGAGCGAAATCCCTCAGCTTGAAATCCTGCATTACGTTTCGCCGTCGCCGCTCACCGCGCTCGGCGCCAAGGGGCTTGCCGAAGGCAATTGCATGTCGACGCCGGTCTGCATCGCTAATGCGATCGCGGATGCGCTTGGCGTCGACGACGTGCCGCTGCCGGCGACGCCGCAGCGCATTCACGACATGATGGAAGACCAGACGTGAAGCCGCGCGCATGAAACCAAGACCTTTCGATTATGTGCAGCCGGATACGGCGAGGGAGGCGGTGGCGCTGCTCGCCGATCACGGCGACGACGCGCGTGTCCTCGCCGGCGGCCAGTCGCTCTTGGCGATGCTCAATCTGCGGCTGATCGATCCCGGGGTGCTGATCGACATTTCGCGGATCGCCGAACTCGATGTCATCTCCGATCTCGGCGACAAAATCGAGGTGGGCGCCGCGGTCACGCAGAATAAGCTCCTGGTCTGGCCGCATCTAAAGCAGAAACTGCCGCTGGTCGCCGCGGCTTTGCCCTGGGTCGGCCATTTCCAGACCCGCAACAAAGGTACGGTGTGCGGCTCGATCGCGCATGCCGATCCCAGCTCCGAACTGCCGCTCGCGCTCGCGGTGTCCGGCGGCGAGGTGGTACTGCGCTCGGTGCGCGGCACGCGCGTCTTGCCGGCGGGCGAATTTCAGCAGGACATGCTGACGACCGCGCGCGAAGCGGACGAACTGGTCGCCGCCGTGCGCTTTCCGGTGATGGCGGGGCAGGGCATAGGCTTTCACGAAGTGGCGCGCCGCCACGGCGACTTCGCCATCGTCGCGGTGGCGGCCACGGTCGGCAAGGACAAGGCAATCCGGGTCGGCGTCGGCGGCATGGCAGGCCGACCGAGCGTCCGCAACATCGACGGCGACGTGTCGCAATCCATCAGCGCATTCGTGGGAGAATGGGCGGAAGAGATCGAAGGCTACGACGACCTGCACGCCTCAGCGGCGTTGCGGCGCGATCTGTTCCGCAAGCTCGGTCCCCACGTCATCGCGGAGGCGATAAGATGCGCCGCGTGAACCGCAACGAAAAGGCGCGCGTGACGCTCAAGCTCAACGGCCAAAAACTCTCGGCCGAGGCCGAGCCGCGCATGCTGCTCACCGACTTCCTGCGCCATGCGCTCGGCGCGACCGGCACTCATGTCGGCTGCGAGCACGGCATCTGCGGCTGCTGCACGGTGCTGATCGACGGCGTCGCCGCGCGCTCCTGCCTGACGCTCGCGGTGCAGGTCGAAGGCCGCGAGGTGACGACGGTGGAATCGCTTGCCGCCGCTGACGGCACGCTCAATCCGTTGCAGCAGGCGTTCTGCAACAATCACGCCTTGCAATGCGGCTTCTGCACGCCGGGCATCCTGATGTCGTTCACCGATTATCTGGCGCGCAATCCGACGCCGTCGACGGAGGAAATTCGCGAGGTCTTGAGCGGGCATCTCTGCCGCTGCACCGGCTATGCCGGCATTGTCGCTGCGGTGGAGGAAGTGGCGAAAGGCTAGCGCTGCCGTTTGATCTCGGTGCAGCTTACGACGCTGAACGGGCCCCGGCCGTCGGCCTTTACCAATGAAGGCGGCGCGCTAACGCGAGCGCGCCGTGCGAAGCCTCGGTTGGCCTCTGATTCTCAGATGGACACGGCTCCGGTCGCACAGGCGACCACATAAACCGACAGCAAACACGCCGCCAAACACAGCGCCAGAAAGGCGCGGGCATCGTCGCCAGATGCCGTCAAGTTTCGTAAGCCGTGGCTTGACTCAATTGCATTCCCGGGGATTTCGGCCCCTTCAACCAGCACACCCTTCCGCATTGCAATCACCCCTTTTGACACGCAATTTTCGCCTCAAAATCCCCATTCCAATTCCCATTCACAGGGGCTTGCATACATCAGCTTTTGGAACTTTGCCTTATGGCTCTCATTAAAATTTTATCGATATGACTGCTATTCGTTCGCGAGCAAATTGGCGGCTCATCTGAAATGAGGCTTCTTTATTTCCTTGCCCCGCCGCCGTTCGTTGCTCCGTTACCAGTCAAGGCAATGCCGCCCGGTCGGCGCTGGGAAAGCCGGAAGCTGGCTGCCGTCTGCTTGTGCCACTCGCGCACCGGCATGGCCGGATAGCCGCCCACCGCTTCGCCGTCCTTGATGTCGCGGATGACCCCGCTCTTGCTGGCGATACGTGCGCCCGAGCCGATGTGGAGATGGTCGCTGATGCCGACCTGTCCCCCCATCATGACGCCATCGCCGACGACAGTACTGCCTGCGATACCGACCTGGCCGCAAATTACGCAGTGCCGTCCGAGACGGACATTGTGCGCGATGTGCACGAGGTTATCGAGAACAGTCCCGGCACCGATGACGGTGTCGCCGGTCGAACCGCGGTCGATGGCGCAATTCGCGCCGATCTCGACATCGTCCTCGATCATGACGCGGCCAAGCTGGGGAATGCGCAATCGCCCCTTCGCCGTAGCCACGAAGCCGAAACCCTGTCCACCAATGCTGACGCCGGTCGCGATCTTAACTCGAGCGCCAATGATGGCATGGCTGATGGAGCTGTTGGCCCCGATTGCGCAGTCTTTGCCAAGCACGACGCCGTCGCCGATGACGGCGTGACAAGCGATGTGGCAACCGGGCCCGACTTCGACGCCTTCGCCGATGATGGCTCCCGCATCAATGCGCGAGCCCGCGCCGATGACGGCGCTCGGATCGATGCGCGCATCGGCGGATATCTTGGGCTCCAGCCGACCGGACGGATAATACAGAAGGCCGATCTGGGCAAAAGCCAGCTGCGGTTGGGCGGCGCTCATGAGACACACCCCGCGAGGCGCGTTTTGGGCCAGGTCTCGGGTTGTGACGACAGCGGACGCTTGCGTCGCGCGAAAGGCATGCAGGTATTGCGACTGATTGAAGAAACTGAGCTCGCCGGGGCCGGCCGTCTCCAACGACGCGATATCGCAAATCATGACGTCCTTAGTCGACTGATCCAGCAGCTCAGCATCGACTTCCTGCGCGATGTCGCCAAGACGAAAGGGACCCAAGCGCCGGAAAAACCGCGAATCAGCCATCGTATTCTTCTTTTCCTGCCGTTGAATTTGAGAGCGAGAGCTAGCGCCGGATTTCGGCGGCGAATTCGGTTAGGGGGTTGGGAGCGCGCACTGGCCGCTATCAGCAGCGAATGGGCCGCTATCAGGCACGAATGAAATAAGCCGGGATGTTTGCCGTCGACCCAAAGCGGTCCCCTTGCGACACGGGGTGAACGCTTTCTCACGCGACGGTGCCATAATGATATAGTGGCCCGATCACGTCGGAATTGCGACGCGCCTGCGCCATAGCGGACGCCGTTGCCCCGTCACCCTGAGGTGGCCGCGCAGCGGCCCAATCAAGTCGGCTTTTGCCGACTTGATTAGCTAAAGTGCGAAATCGGCAAATGCCGATTTTGTTGGGGCGACGGCCCGGGCCGTTCATCCTTCGAGGCTCGCTTCGCTCGCACCTCAGGATGACGGTCCCAGGTCGGGAGATGACGCTTGGCGCGGCTCTTGCTATGAATCTCCCATACCCATCCGGCCGGCCGGGGGCCGCCAGAAGCGGGCCAGTAGCGGATCATGAAAGACATTCTCGACAAGCTCGAAGAGCGGCGCGACAGCGCGCGCGGCGGCGGCGGCGAGCAGCGCATCGAGGCGCAGCACAAGCGCGGCAAGCTGACCGCGCGCGAGCGCATCGAGCTGCTCATGGACAACGAACTCGTTCGAGGAGTTCGACATGTTCGTCGAGCACCGCTCCGACGATTTCGGCATGGAGAAGAGCCAAGATCGCCGGCGACGGCGTGGTCACCGGCTGGGGCACCGTCAACGGCCGCACCATCTTCGTCTTCGCCAAGGATTTCACCGTGTTCGGCGGCTCGCTGTCGGAGACGCACGCGCAGAAGATCATCAAGATCCAGGACATGGCGATGCGGGCGCGCGCGCCGATCGTCGGCCTGTTCGATGCCGGCGGCGCCCGCATCCAGGAAGGCGTGGCGGCGCTTGGCGGCTATGGCGAAGTGTTCAAGCGGAATGTCATCGCCTCCGGCGTCATTCCGCAGATTTCGGTGATCATGGGGCCGTGCGCCGGCGGCGACGTCTATTCGCCGGCCATGACCGATTTCATCTTCATGGTGCGCGACACGAGCTACATGTTCGTCACCGGGCCGGACGTGGTGAAGACCGTGACCAACGAGATCGTCACCGCCGAAGAGCTCGGCGGCGCCTCGGTGCACGCCACCAAATCCTCGATCGCCGACGGCGCCTACGACAACGACGTCGAGATGCCTGTTGCAGATGCGCCGGCTGCTCGACTTCCTGCCGGCGAATTTTTCCGTCCGGCGCGCCGGAATGGCCGTCGCTTCGACGACATCGACCGCATCGAGCCGTCGCTCGACACGCTCGTGCCCGACAATCCGAACAAGCCCTACGACATCAAGGAGCTGATCCTCAAAGTCGTCGACGAGGGCGACTTCTTCGAGCTGTCGGAAACCTTCGCCCGCAACATCGTCATCGGCTTCGGCCGCATCGCCGGCCGCACCGTGGGCTTCGTCGCCAACCAGCCGATGGTGCTCGCCGGCGTGCTCGACAGCGACGCCAGCCGCAAGGCGGCGCGCTTCGTGCGCTTCTGCGACGCTTTCAACATTCCGATCGTCACCTTTGTCGACGTGCCGGGATTTTTGCCCGGCACCGCGCAGGAATATGGCGGGCTGATCAAGCACGGCGCCAAGCTCCTGTTCGCCTATTCGCAGGCGACGGTGCCGCTCGTCACCGTGATCACGCGCAAGGCGTTCGGCGGCGCCTATGACGTGATGGCGTCAAAGCATATCGGCGGCGACGTCAACTACGCCTGGCCGACGGCGCAGATCGCGGTGATGGGCGCCAAGGGCGCGGTCGAGATCATCTTCCGCGCCGATATCGGCGATCGCCGACAAGATCGCCGCGCGCACCAAGGAATACGAGGAGCGCTTCCTCTCGCCCTTCATCGCCGCCGAGCGCGGCTATATCGACGACGTGATCATGCCGCACGCCACGCGCCCGCGCATCGCCCGCGCGCTGGCCATGCTGCGCGGCAAGACCGTCGAAATGCCGGGACGCAAGCACGATAATTTGCCGGTGTAGGAATGTCGCGATCGGGATTGTTCGGCGCGCTTGTCATTGTTGTGGCTTTATGCGCCACTTCTGCGCGCTCGCAGAACGACTTGCTGCCGCCGGTTGGCGGCGTCAGCTCGCCGGAAGGCGCGATGATCTTCTATCTGGCGCACGGCCAGGACGGAGATTGTGGGACGAATTGCTCCGATTGGATCGCGGCCGAAGGCACCGTCGAATGGGACACGTTCAAGCGGCTGTTCGCGTTTCTCGAGCGTTTTAGCGACCGCAAAATGCCCGTCGTCTTGAACGTCTGGGGCAATGGCAGTCTCGATGTCGCGATGACGCTGGGCAAGATCATTCGCGAGCACGGGCTCGACGTTAGCGTCGGCGCGACGGCCGTCACCGGATGCCAGCATGCGACGGACGCCGCATGCTTTGAGCTCAAGCGCTCAGGCCAGCCGCTCGATGCCAAGATCGACCGGTCGTTCGATGTCTGCGATACCGTTTGCGTGCTGATACTGGCGGGCGGCGTGCACCGCACGCTTCCGGCCGACGCGTCGGTCACCCTCGGCGGGGTGCGCGTCCGCAGCCGGCTCGCCCCCAATGTCTCCGAGGAACGCCAGCTGGGATTGCTGACGCACTTCAGCGATCAGTATCGGCTTTATCTGAAACAGATGGGCGTAAATCCGGAAATCGTCGACATCATCGACCGCAATTCGATAACCGGCCGCGCCACGCGGCTTTCGAACAAGGACTGGCTGCGGCTTGGGATTGTGACGGGGGTGACGCTGTGAGCGGCAAGTTCACTCAATTTGCGATGCGGCGCGCGTTCTGGCTTTCAATGTTTTTTGCGTTGACGCTCACGCGTGCGGCTTCCGCCCAACTCACCAACGAAAACCTCCTCGTCACCGTCCCCTCCGGCTACAAAATCGATTTCCAGGAGCACAAGCCCAACAGCCTGATGAACGAGATGGTGCCGACGAGCGAAACTGTCAATGACTGGACGGAAATGGTGACGGTGCAGATTTTCTACAATCTGAAAACGACGCCGGATGCGTTCGAGGCCAAGATGGCGAGCGGATGGCTCGCGGCCTGCCCGGGCGCAAAGAACGTGTCGATCGCGAGCGGGCCGGAGAACGGCTATCCGGCCGCGGTGTGGCTTCTGAACTGTCCGAAGAACCCGGCGACCGGGAAGCCGGAGATCACGTGGGTCAAGATCGTGCAGGGCAACGACAGTTTCTATGTCGTGCAGAAGGCGTTCAAATTCGCGCCGTCGAACGATCAGGTGGTACAGTGGATGAAATATCTGCGCTCGGTCGCGGTGTGCGATTCACGGTTGCCGGATCGGGCGTGTCCGCCAAGTAAGAACTGAGTGCACACATTTCTCGTCATGGCCGGGCTCGTCCCGGCCATCCACGTCTTTGGCTTCGGCGAAGAAGCAAGACGTGGATGCCCGCAACAAGTGCGGGCATGACGAACGATGATGGCCCCTTCACGGGCCGTGTCGTCGCCGATATCATCGCGGCCAACGACGATAATCGTTTGCAGGGGTGGAAACATGCGAAGGCTCTTCGCCGCGATCGCGCTTGCTCTCTTCGCATGGCTGGGCCACGCGCACGCCGACAGCTTCCCCTCGCGCACCATCACCTTGATCGTGCCTTATCCGCCGGGCGGCTCGACCGATGTGGCGGGCCGCATCCTCGCCGACAAAATGGGGGCAGCGCTTGGCCAGCCGGTGATCGTCGAGAATGTCGGCGGCGCCGGCGGTTCGATCGGGGTGGGGCGTTTGGCGCGCGCGCTGCCTGACGGCTACACCATCGATATCGGCCAGTGGGACACCCATGTCGGCAGCATCATCTATAATCTCAATTACGATCTGCAGACCGATTTTGCGCCCATCGGTCTCGTCTCGCTCAACCCGCAGCTTCTGGTCGCGCGCAAATCGTTTCCGGCCGACGATCTGAAATCGCTGGTCGCCTGGATGAAGGCGCATCCCGGCGATTTAAAGCTCGTCAATCAGAATGCCGGCGGCCAGATCGGCGGGCTGTTGCTGCAGCAGAAGACCGGCACGCAATTGCTGCTCGTGCCCTATCGCGGCGCCGCTCCCGGCATCACCGATATGATCGGCGGGCAGGTCGACATGATGATCGCGCAGGGCGCGGTGACCTTGCCGCAGGTGCGCGCCGGCGCACTCAAGGCGATCGTCAACCTGTCGCCGCAGCGTTCGCCGTCGATCCCGGATATTCCGTCCGCTGACGAGGCGGGCGTGCCGGGGCTCTATGTGTCGGGCTGGTTCGGGCTTTATGCGCCGAAGGGCACGCCGGCCGATATCGTCGGCAAGCTCAATGCAGCCATGGTGGCGGCGCTGGCGGATCCCGCGGTGTGCGCGCGCTTCGCCAATCTCGGGCTCGACGTCGCCGCGCGGGCGCAGCAGACGCCGGACGCGCTTGCCGCCTTCACCAAGGCCGAGATCGACAAATGGTGGCCGATCATCAAGGCCGCCGGCATCAGGGGAGAGTGATGGAGCGGGCTCGCCGCCGCCATCCTGAGGTGGCCGCGAAGCGGCCCTCGAAGGATACGGCCGAGGCGCCCCGGCCGTCGCCCTTCGAGGCTCGCTACGCTCGCACCTCAGGATGACGGAACACAAAAGAGAATACACAATGCGAAAATTGATCTTGCTTGGCGTGGCTGTCTTGGCTCTTGCAGCCGCAACTTCGCCGCGCGCCGCGGAGCCGAAAACTCCGGTCGAGCACCAGCAGATCTCGCGCTTGCCGCCACTGCCGCAGCCGCTCGATCCGATCCTGCAGGAGATGTTCGACAAGAGGCGCGCCCATGGCGGCGCCATCATCAATCTGCAGCTCGCCACCGGGCACGCGCCAAAATTCACCCGCGCTGCGAGCGCCATGGCGTTCACGATCCGCTTCGATGCCAAGACGCCGCGCCGCGTGCTCGAACTCATCATCATGCGCACGGCGCAGATCGTAGGCTCCACTTACGAGATCAATCAGCATATCCCGCTGATGAAAATGTGCGGCTATAGCGACGCCCAGATCGCCGCATTGCCGGCCTGGCAGGCTTCGAGCCTGTTCGACGACCAGGAGCGCGCCACGCTGCGCTATGTCGAACAGATGGCGCATGGCGGCGACGTCGACGATCCGACTTTCGCAGGCTTGCAAAAGTTCTTCACGACGCAGGAAATCGTCGAGATCACCTATACGGTCGGCAGTTACTACGCCAACGGTCTTCTCACCAAGGCATTGCGCATCCAGGTCGAGAACGACGGCCGCGAGACGGTGGCCGGCAAATGTTGAGGCCAAAAGGTTGAGGCCAGAATATTGAGGCCAAAAAATTGAGACAATGATCATGCCCGAGCCCGCAAAAGCTTTCTTCATGGTCCGCTCCGTGGTCGTCGAGCCGCTGCGGCAGAAATTCGATCGCTGGTATTCGGAGCATCATCTGCCGATGGCGCTCGCCGAATTCAGGTGCGAGAAGTGCTGGCGGTTCTGGAGCGTCGCCGACGCCGGCGTGCATTACGCCGTCTATCAGTTCGCCGATATGGCGCGGCTTGACGCGGCGCTCAAATCCGACGGTTTCAAGGGCCTCGTCGCCGACTTCGACCAGGCCTGGCCGGCGGGCGTCACGCGCACGCGCGACATGCTCAGCATGGTCGAGGAGCGCGGCGCGTAGGGGAGGGCGTCAACCTTCTCCCGCTTGTCCCCGCGAAAGCGGGGACCCAGTTCTTTGCGCAACCTCCTGGATTCCCGCTTTCGCGGGAATGAGCGGATATACCGCAAAGCTGGTCTGCACAACCCGATGGTGGACGGCCGTGACCATGGCAGCTAGTGCTGCGGCCCTTTTTGCCGCTTCTGCCGGGACCAAAAAACATGCCGCGCCAAGAACTGCCGCGCGAACAAACACCGCGCACCTTGGAGGATCTGGCCGTATTCGCGGCGCCCGGCCTGTTCGTCGTGCTATGGGCGTCCGGATTCGTCGGCGCCAAATTGGGCCTGGCCTATGCCGAGCCTTTGACCTTCCTGGCGCTGCGCATGGCGGCGGCCGTGGCATTGCTCGGGCTGGTCACGCTCATCACGTGGCCGAAATGGCCGAATCCGCAGGGCGTGGTGCACAGCGCCATCACCGGCTCCCTGATGCACGGCTGCTATCTTGGCGGCGTCTTTGTCGCGATCGAAAACGGCCTGTCGGCGGGAATGATCGCGCTCGTCGTCAGCCTGCAGCCGGTGCTCACCTCGACGCTCGCCAATCGCTGGCTCGGCGAGCGGGTGCGCGCGCTGCAATGGCTCGGCCTCGCGCTCGGCTTAGCCGGCGTCTATCTGATCGTGCGCGACAAGGCGACGACCGGGAACGCGACGCCGTTCGCCTGGGCGTCGGGCGTCGTCGCGCTCTCCGGCATCACCGTCGGCACGCTCTATCAGAAACGCTTCGGCGGCGGTATCGATTGGCGGCCCGGCCTGTGCATTCAATATGGCGCGGCGCTCGTCATGTTCACGCTCGGCGCTTTTGCGTTCGAGACCCGCACCGTGCACTGGACGCCGCAATTTATCTTCGCCATCGGCTGGCTGGTTCTGGTTCTGTCGTTCGGCGCGGTCTGGCTGTTGTACTATCTGATCCGCCGCGCCGCGGCGACGCGAGTGGTGAGTCTGTTCTATCTCACGCCGCCGGTGACGGCGCTGATGGCGTGGCTTCTGTTTGACGAACGGCTTGCGCCGCTCGCGCTCGTCGGCATGGCGGTCTGCGTCGCCGGGGTGTTTTTGGTGAACTGGAAGCCGAAGGCGCGCGCCTAGCGGCTCACCGCCAGCCGCCGCCGCCGTTGACATAGACGGTGTCCGCCGTCATGAACGGGCAGGCGTCCGAACACATGAACAGCACCAGTTCGCCGATCTCCTCCGGCTTGCCGAAGCGCTTCATCGGCACATCGTCGAGAAAACGCGCGACGAGTTCGGGCGACGAGCCCGCCGCGTCCTGGAACGGCGTCTCGATCGGTCCGGGCGAAATCGACAAAGCGCGGATGCCTTGAGTGGCGAATTCGCGCGCCACGCCGAGCGTCATCGACACCACCGCGCCCTTCGCCGCGGCATAGTGGATCGAGGAGCCGGGGCCGCCGCGCCGGTGCGCCATGCTCGCCATATTGACGATGACGCCGAGCTTGTTCTTGAGCATGTGCGGCAGCACCGCCTGCATGGCGTAGAGCGTGCCGTTGACATTGAGGCTGAAGGTTTTCTCCAACAGCGCGTCGTCGATATCGAGGAATTTGGAGCGGCGGATTGCGGCGCCCGCCGAATTGAACAGAAAGTGCACATTGCCGAAGGCGTCGATCGCACGCTGCACCATGGCGTCGACCTCTGCGCGCGAGGTGACGTCGGCTTTCAGCGCCAGCGCCTGACTGCCGGCGGCGTTCACCGCGGCTGCGGTGTCGCGCACCGCGCTCTCGTTGATGTCGGCGCAGACGACATTGGCATGTTCGCGCGCAAAGATCTCCGCGGTGGCGCGGCCGATGCCGCTCGCGGCGCCGGTGATGATGATGGTCTTTCCGGCAAAATAATCCGGCGTCTTTGACATGAGTGTTTCCCCGGTTGTTGTTTTGAAAACGCTAACGCTGTCGGCACGGAAAACAAGTGCTGCAACAAATCTGTCACATCACAGTCACACAGCGCAACCGCTTACCACTTAACGCGATTTTATCAGTTTGCGCCTATCGATTTCACACGCGAGTGGGATGCGCAATTGCGTTGACCGCTCGCCTCTCCGAACAATCGCCAGCTCATGTGGCGAGTCAAAATAAATCGTCAGACAAAACGTTCAGTGCCAGTACCGAGTGTCGAGTGTCATGACTCCGCTTCGCAAATTCGATGTCCAATGTCCGCCGCTGCTGTCCGACAAGACTATCATCGAACGTATTTGGCGGGGCTCGATCAAGCCGGGCAAGACACTGCCGCAATATGAAGACGTGGTGCTGGGCAGCCTCGGCCGACTCGGCGACCATCTGCTGCTGTTTGAGGGCGGGACGGCCGCTGAATTCAAAGTGCTGCGCGCCGGCGCCAAGATCCGCGAATGGCTCGGCGGCGATCTGCGCGACAAGGCGCTTGCCGATCTGCCGCGCGATTGCGCCATCGCGCTCGGCGACGTGCTGACGCAATCGATCGCGGCCAATGCACCGGTGCGCTACCGCATGCATCGGGTTGCCGACGGCATGGTCGAAACCTACGAGATGCTGGCATTCCCCATGGCGTGCCGCTGGGGTGCGCCGCTCGCCGGCGTCTATATCGGTGAAGCCGGCGACCGCTACAATCTTGTCGACACGATCTTCCGCGCGACCGACGAAGGCATCATGGCGCTGGCCGCGATGCGCGATACGATGGGCGCGGTGATCGATTTTCAGGTTGTTGCGTTCAACGACGGCGCCACGCAACTGCTCGGCATCGGCGAGAGCGATCTGCGCCTGAGCCGGCTGTCGGAACTGCCGCTCGGGCGGGCCGCGCAGTCGATTCGCGACCGCCTGATCGACGGCATCGATTCCGGTCATTTCAATCAGTTCGAATTCGCCTTCACGCGCAAGACCGATGTAGGCCAAGGCGGCGGCGATCGGCGTGAGGCCCATCTACAGGTCGGCATGGCCTCGGTCGGCGATCTGTTGTCGCTGACGCTCACCGATATCGGCGATCTCAAGCAGCGCGAAGCGTCGTTCCGCCTCTTGTTCGACGGCAATCCGGTGCCGATGTGGCTCTACGATCCGAGCGATCTGCGCATCATCAACGTCAACGACTCGGCGCGCGCCCATTACGGCTATGACCGCGCGCTGCTGCAGAACATGACGCTGCTCGATCTGTGGCCGCGCGACGAATGGGACGTGCATCGCGAAATCGCCAAGAGCATCGGCGACACCTATCAATCCGACCGCACCTGGCGCCACATCAAGGCCGACGGCAGCGAGATCGAAGTCCTCACTTATGCGCGCCGCGTTCCGTTCGGCAGTGCGCATGCGGTTCTTGTCGCGGTCGTCGACGTCACCGAACGCAAGCAGGCCGAGGCGCGCATCGCCTATATGGCGCATCACGACGCGCTGACCGATCTGCCCAACCGCGTCTTGTTCAACGAGCGGCTCGGCGAATTGCTGACGCGCGTCCACCGGCGCGGCGAGGGTCTCGCGGTGCATTGTCTCGATCTCGATCACTTCAAGAGCGTCAACGACACGCTCGGCCATCCGATCGGGGATGAGCTGTTGAAGACCGTCGCGCGGCGGCTGAGAAAATGCCTACGGGACACTGATATGGTGGCGCGGCTCGGCGGCGACGAATTCGCCGTCATTCAGTTTCCCCTCGGCGACCCCAACGAAGCCAGCGAGCTCGCCACCGCGCTGATCGACGTCGTGAGCAGGCCCTACGAGGTTCACGGCCACGAATTCGTCGTCGGCGCCTCGATCGGCATCGCGCTCGCGCTCGCGCGCGGCGACGGCGATGCCACCGACGCGTTGTTGCGCAATGCCGACATGGCGCTCTATCGGGCCAAGGCCGAGGGCCGGGGCACCGCGCACTTCTTCGAGCCGGAAATGGATCGCCGCATCCAGGCGCGGCGCATGCTCGAGCTCGATCTGCGCAAGGCTTTCGCCAACAGCGAGTTCGAACTGTTCTATCAGCCGCTCATCAATTTACAGGCCAATGCGGTGGCGGGTTTCGAGGCGCTGTTGCGCTGGCGCCATCCGGAGCGCGGCATGATCGCGCCGGCCGAATTCATCCCGCTCGCCGAGGAAATCGGATTGATCGTGCCGCTCGGCGAATGGGTGTTGCGCCAGGCCTGCACCGAAGCCATGCGCTGGCCGGCCGATCTCAAAGTCGCGGTCAATCTGTCGCCGGCGCAATTCCGCAACCGTGGCGTCGTCAAAGCGGTGATGACGGCGCTGGCCTATTCGCGCCTGCCGGCGAGCCGCCTCGAACTCGAAATCACCGAATCGGTGCTGCTCGGCGAAACCGAGGCGAACCTCGCCACCTTGCACCAATTGCGCGGCATCGGCGTGCGCATCTCCATGGACGATTTCGGCACCGGTTATTCGAGCCTGAGCTATCTGCGCAGCTTCCCGTTCGACAAGATCAAGATCGACCGCTCGTTCGTCAAAGAACTGTCGCAGCGGCCGGATTGCGTCGCCATCATCCGGGCGGTCGCAGGGCTGGGTCTCAGTCTCGGCATCGCGACCACGGCGGAAGGCGTCGAAACGCCCGAGCAGCTCGAACGCGTGCGCGCGGAAGGCTGCACCGAAGTCCAGGGCTATCTGTTCAGCCCACCGCGGCCGGCCTCCGAAATCGGCAGGCTAATCGCCGCCGATCAGACAAAGGCATCCGCCGTCGCTTAAGCGGCGCGCTCACGACGCATGCGATGAGCGTGACGTCGTCGCGCGGCCGATGCGTGTGCCAATATGGCCGCGCCTGCCTTTACGGCAAATTTACCGTCAACAAATAACGTAGAATTTACAACTACTTTTATTATTCCGTGGGGCTGGGAAGCACATGTTCAATCGCCTGTCAGTCAGTATTCTGCTGAAATCCGTTATTGCCACGCTCGGCGCCGCCGTCGTGATCATGCTGGCGCTCGGCGCCCGCGACTCCTGGACCCGGCTGGACACCGCCAATCGAATCTCCGGCGTTGCCAATGTCTCGGCCTATATGTTCACCGCGCTGAACAGCCTGCGCGTCGATCGCTTCAGCACGGTGCGCGATCTGGTCAATGACCGGCAATTCGCCGGCCTCGATCCCTTGATCAAAGGGCCGCGCGAAACGGAAATGAAGGCATTGGACGGTCTCGTGGCCGCGCTTCCGACTTTGGACTATCCGGATCGGGACCAGGCCATCGCCGATTTCAGCGCCCGGATCAAGCGCTACGCCGATTTGCAGGAAAAGACCGCCGCCGCGATGGCGCAGCCGAAATCGGCGCGCCCGGCGGAGCTTGCGGATGCCTACGGCAAAGAGGGCGACGGCCTGCTAGCTGCGCTCGACATGTGGGGCACGCGGTTCGTGAAATCCATATCGCTCCAGGATCCCCTTGTGGATCAGCTGTTGGAGATCAAGCAGCTCGCCTGGACCATGCGCAATGCGGCCGGCAACATGTCGCTTGTCGTTTCCAACGGCATCAGCGGCATCGCGCCGCCGCCCGATGCGTTGCTCGGCTATAACCGCAATGATGCTGCATTCGATACCGCTTGGGCGGCGGTGCAAGATATTGCTTTGCGCTTGCCGCCGACTCCCGGTCTCGCCGCCGCCATCGACAAGGTCAAAACCGACTTTTTCGGCAGCGGCTATCCCGAGCTGCGATTGAAAGTGCTGAAGCAATTGATCGCCAGCGAGCCGACCGGGCTGACGGTTGAACAATGGTCGCCGAGTTCGGTCAGCAAGCTTGCGCTCACGCTCGGCGTCGCGACGGCGGCGCTTGACGCCGCCAAGGCGCAGGCCGCGGCGCAGTCCGCGTTGGCCTGGAACGATCTGCTTTTGCAGTCCGGCCTGCTCGTGGTGGCCTTGGTTCTCGCCGGCGGCATGATGCTTCTGGTGTCGCGGCGCGTGACCGGACCGCTCAACGCCATCCGCGGCGCGATGCTCAAGCTTGCCGGCGGCGACTTCGAGGTCGTGCTGCCGGGACTGGATCGCAAGGACGAGATCGGCGCGGTGGCCAACGCCGTCGAGCGCTTCAAGGTGCTCGCCGTCGACAAGGCGCGCAGCGAGGCCGACGAGGCGATGAAGCGCCAGCAGGCCGAGGCCGAGCTTCAGGCGCAGGCGGCACGCGCCGAAGCCGATGCGCAGGCCAAAGTGGCGGCGGAACGCGCCAAGGCATCGGAGGAGCAGGCGCACGCCTTCCGCACGCTCGGCGACGCGCTCGGCCGGCTCGCCGACGGCGATTTCACCATCCGCCTCGATGACGATATTCCCGACACCTACAAGCAGATCAAGGACGACTTCAATCTCGCCATCGGCCGCCTGCACGAGACCATCCAGGCGGTCGCGGATTCGACCCGCGAAGTCGGCAATGCGGCAAACGAAATCTCGACGGCGACCACCGATCTGTCGCAGCGGGTGGAGGAGCAGGCGGCGAGCCTTGCCGAGACCTCGTCGTCGATGGAGGAGATCTCCGCGACCGTGAAGACCAATGCGCAGAACGCCCAGCAGGCCAACACGCTGACCAACTCGACCCGCGGCGTCGCCGACCGCGGCGGCAAGGTGGTGGCCGAAGCGGTGACCGCGATGTCGCGGATCGAGGAGTCCTCGCGCCAGATCTCCGACATCATCACGGTGATCGACGAGATCGCCCGGCAGACCAACCTTCTGGCGCTCAACGCGGCGGTCGAAGCTGCGCGCGCCGGGGACGCCGGGCGGGGCTTTGCGGTGGTGGCGTCGGAAGTGCGCAGCCTGGCGCAGCGCTCCTCGGAGGCGGCCAAGAACATCACCGACCTGATCGCCAAGAGCTCGGACCGCGTGCAAGAGGGCGTGGGGCTGGTCAACCGGGCCGGCACGGCTTTGAGCGAGATCGTCGACTCGATCAAGCAGGTGGCCGACATCGTGTCCGGCATCGCGGCGGCGAGCGCCGAGCAATCGACCGGGCTAGAGCAGATCAACCGCGCCCTGAACGAAATGGACGAGGTGACGCAGCGCAACTCGGCTTTGGTCGAGGAGAACTCGGCCACCGCCAAGACCCTCGAGCAGCAATCGCACGACATGCAGGAGCGCATCGCCTCGTTCAAGCTCGACAGCCATGGTACGGCTCACGGAGCGCCCGCGCGCACCAGGGCGCGCAACGCGGCGTAACGACACGGCGGGTGCGGAGCGGACCGGAGCGCGCGCCGCAAAGAAGCGCGCGCATTTTAGTCGAGTGCGCAGAAAGTTTGCGACTGTTACTTAGTCCACTCGTAATGTCCGCAATACAACCTACGACCTTCGTCATACGGCCGCGACGGCGAGCGGCCGCAACGCAGGTCAATCCTTATGCATGCACCGGATGTCGACGACCGACGCCAATCGCTGCGACGTTCGGTCAATCGCGAGGCCAAAATCCAGCTCGAGCGCGGCGCACCGTTGCGCGACTGCCTCATCGCCGACATTTCGACCGGCGGCGTGAAGCTTCTGATCGACGGCTTCGATGTTCCCGACGATTTCGTCCTGGTTCTGTTCGGGGACGGCGTCGCCAAGGAGTGCAACTATCAGGTCGTTTGGCGCTTCGGCCGCGAGATCGGCGCCCGGTTTACCGGCTTCGTTCGCCGCGCCGCGTCGGAAATAGCGCCGGAAGCGGCCCGGATTTAGGCGCGTATTGCTGAGCTTCTTTGCGGCGTCGCAAACGCGCGGTGACTACGACGCCTTCGGCACGGTGAAAATGATGGCGTCGCCCGCCACGCGGGCATCGGTGACGCCGCGCGCTCGCAACGCGCCGATAAATTCCTCAAGCGGCGGATAATCGGGCGCGGTGCCGAAGCAGCGCGCGTCGTCGATCGCCACCACGCTGCCGCGCGGCGCGCGCGACAGAATGAGATCGATTTCCGCTGAGATTGGCGTTTCAATGTCGCCCTTGCCGGTGCCCGGGCCGGAATAATGCGCGTCAAGAAAAAACAGTGCGGGGCGGTCAAGCTTTTCGACGACCGCCGGCAGGCGCGCGCCGCTGTCGCCTTCGACCAGCCGGATGCGCGTGTTGCCGCCGAAACGCAGCCGGGCCAGCGCCGCGAGCTTTGCATCAAGCTCGATGGTGACGACCTCGTAGCCGTGCTCCGACAGAAAGATGGCCATGTCGCCGAGGAACGTGCCGGTCTCGACGACCAGATCCAAATGATGGCTACGCAGCAAATCGAGGAGCGCGTAGCGCTTTTGCAGCGGGCAGGTCGCGCCCGCGTTTTTTGCTCGCCGCCAGCGCAAATAATCGACCCGGTCCTTGAGCCCGACCACCCAGCTCGACAGCGGCGACCGCCGCAAGCGCGCATGCCATTCGATTGAAACCATCCGTGCGTCCCAATTCCGTTCCCGAGGGAAAAACGCAAATTTGCCGGGGAAGTTCTGGAGCGCTGGCGCGCTCCAGGCGATTGGAACTCCCGACCGGCAGATCAGTCGTCGGAAGATTTAGCTCTACACAGCCGCGCATGGCAACCGCCACGCCATTGAGCTTGATTTCCGCGCATTTATCGGCACTTCAACCTCGTCGCCTCGGCGTGCCCCGGCACCCAGAATGATCGCCGCCAGTAGCGGACAACGTTCTCACTTGGGGAACAAAGCGCGAAATATACGATCGGCTTGTGCCCCGGAGCTCTCAAGGACGAAGCGCGGGCGTGGCTGGCTGCCGGGATTGTTATCAGATCCTTAACGCCGATCACCGCACAAAAACCGTGCAGTAACAAATATCTGTCACAAACAGAAAATCGTCGCTGGTTCGACACTTCCAGAGTAAGCGGCATGACCAAATGGGTTCAGTCCATTTTACAGGCGACGACCTATTTGGGTCTTGCCGTCATCGCGGTTATCTGGTCCGGCGTCTTTCTGCTCGGCGCGCAGGAACATCGGCGCGCCTACGACGAAGCCGTGCGTCAGGGCAGCAACCTGACATTGGTTCTCGAAGAATATGTTCAGCGGATCGTTCTGCAGTGCGATAACGTGCTTCTCGCGCTGCGGCGCGACTATCAAAGGGATCCGCAACATTTCGATCTCGTTGGCTGGGCCAAGAATACGCAATTCCATAACAATCTGACGGCCAATATCGGCATCACCGATGCCAAAGGCTATGTCATCCTCTCGAGCCTTAAGCACTTGTCGGCGCCCGTCTATGTCGGCGATCGGCCGCCTTTTACGTTTCAGCGGGATTTCGCAAAATCGGATCTGCTGTTTATCAGCGATCCCGTGGTCGGCGGCGTCAGCAAAGAGCGTTCGATCCAGTTCACGCGTCCGATCAACGATGCCGCCGGGACATTCGTCGGCACGGTCGCAACCTCGCTGAACATCGCCGAACTGGAAAACTTCTTCAGTTCACTCGATTTGGGCAGCGCCGGGATTGTATCGCTCGTGCACTCGGACGGCGTCGTCCTCGTCCGTGGCGGCTCGGCTCCGGAAAGCAAAGAATTCACCGGGACGAAGATCAGCAATGCGCCGTTTTTCGGCAAACTGCAGCAGAGCCCGTCGGGCAGCTATTGGAATACGATCGCGCTCAGCGTGCGGTTCGAAGGCATCAGGCGTCTCATTTCCTACCGTGCCGTCGCCGGCCTTCCGCTGATCGCGGTGGTCGGGCGACCGGAAGCGACCATCTTTCAGCAGGCCGACGCGTCGTTCGAGAAATATGTCTTGATCGGCGCGGTTCTGACCGCCGCGGTGTTATTTGTCGTTATCATGGCGGCGCGCCGGCAGGCGCAAATGCTGTCGACAGCCGCCGAGCTGCAAAGCTCCAAGCAATCGCTCGAGCACTCGAACCATCTTTTGAATACTGCACTGGCGAACATGACGCATGGCTTGTGCATGTTCGACAAGAATGGGCGGCTTGTCATTTGCAACGAGCGCTATGGTGCGATGTATGGTCTCGCGCCCGAGCAGACCAAACCGGGCGCTGCCATCAAATCCATCCTCGAAGCGCGCGTTGCCTCGGGCATGTCGCCGGAGGATGCGGACAACTACATTCGCACGCGGCTCGCCGATCTGGCTGACGGTGCTTCTCATAGCAGCGACAACGAGCTCAGAAACGGGAAAATATATGCCATAAGCCATCAGCCGATGCCGGAAGGAGGCTGGGTCGGAACGCATGTCGATGTCACCGAGCAACGCCGCGCCGAAAAGGTGTTGGACGAGACCAGGCAGTTCCTCGATTCCATTATCGAAAATATTCCGGTGTCCGTCGTCGTGAAGGATGCGGCGACGCGCAAATATATTCTGGTGAATCGGGCGTTCGAAAGCATGATTGAAATGCCGCGGCGGGATCTTCTGGGCCGCACCGTTTTCGATATATTCAAGACCGAAGACGCTGCGTTCATGAATCGCGCGGATACCGAGTCGACGCAGGCCGGAAACGACACCTATTACAAGGAATACGAAGTCGAAAAGCCCAAAGGCGGCCTGCGCATCCAAGGTACGCGCCGCATCGTTGTCCGCGACGACAAAGGGGAGCCCAAATATCTCATCGCTGTGATCGACGACATCACCGAGCGTAAGAAAACCGACCACCGCATTGCCTATCTCGCCCATCACGACGGACTGACGGGATTGGCCAACCGGACCGCCCTGTTGCAGAAGATCGAGGAGGCCGGCGCGCGATGGCGCGGGCGCGGTGAGGCCTTCAGCGTGCTGCTTCTCGATCTCGACAGGTTCAAGCAGGTCAACGACAGCATGGGCCATCCGGCGGGCGACAGGCTGCTGATCGAGGTCGCCGGCCGTCTCAAGGCTCATCTGCGCGAGACCGACGTGCTGGCCCGGCTCGGCGGCGACGAATTCGCCATCATTCAATCGGGCGACGCCGACCCGCGCGAGGCCGCGGAATTACTGGCGAGCCGCATCATTGCGGGTATCGGTCAGCCCTTCGCTCTCGACAGCGGGGAAATCACGGTCGGCACAAGCATCGGCATCGCGCTCGCCTCCGATCACGAAGGCGGCAATGACGAGCTCCTCAAGATGGCGGATCTTGCGCTTTATCGCGCCAAATCGGCGGGCCGCAACGGCTACTGCTTCTTCGATCCGCAGATGAGCGCAGTCGCGACCGCCAGGCAGGAAATCGAAAGCGATCTGCGCCGTGCAATTGCGCAGAACGAGTTCGAACTTCATTATCAGCCGATCATCGATTCCAGAACGGGCAAGATCTGCAGCGCGGAGGCCCTGATCCGGTGGCGGCATCCGACCAAGGGCCTCATCTATCCGGATTCCTTCATTCCGCTGGCCGAAGAAACCGGATTGATCACGCAGATCGGCGACTGGGTGCTGCGGGCGGCCTGTGCGGAAGCCGCGAAGTGGCCGGCCGAGGTGAGGGTGGCGGTAAACCTGTCGGTCATCCAGTTCCAAAAGCCGAACCTTGCCGACGTCGTGATGTTGGCGCTCGTCGAGAGCGGACTGGGTCCGGAACGGCTCGAACTCGAAATTACCGAGACGGCTTTGATCGAATCCGCCGCCGAATGCCTGCCCGCCCTGCGGCAGTTCAAGAGCCTCGGCATCACGATCGTGCTCGATGACTTCGGGACGGGATACTCGTCGCTCAGTCAATTGGCCATGTTCCCGTTCGACAAGATCAAGATCGATAAATCGTTCACGCAGAACATGACCAAGCGCAGCGAATGCGCGGCGATTATTTCCGCAACGCTGACGCTCGCGCAAAGCCTGAATATCGCGACGACCGCAGAGGGTGTCGAAACCGCCGATCAGTATCGGCTGTTGCGGTTGGCGGGCGTGACTTCGCTGCAGGGCTATCTGTTCAAGCGCCCGGCTCCCGCGGAGGAAATCGATTTCAATGCGGCTTATCGCGGCGCCGTCGTCGAGGATGCCGCTTAGCGCTAGGCTAAAGCGAGGATGGCTGGCGCGCTCGGAGAGATTCGAACTCCCGACCCTCAAATTCGAAGTCTGATGCTCTATCCAGCTGAGCTACGAGCGCCAACCAAGCACAGTGACGGCTGCACAATAATGGCTTCGCCGCAAAAGTCACTCGTCTGAGCCGGCGGCGCCGGACGTGCTCAGTGGTTGTGGGGCCGGATTTATACCCAAAAACGTCGCAGCCCGCGCTTGCGCCCTCATATGACTTCGTCAAAACTGCATAACAAGCTCGGTCGCAGAATGCGCCGCGGGCGATTTTGATAAAGTTCTTGCAGGAGGGAAAGATGGCGAAGTCGAAACGCGGCCTCGATAATCGGCACCGCGACAAGAGCGGCAAAATCGAGCGCAAGCATGGCAACACCAAAGTAGCGGCGCTGCGCAAGGAATACGGGGACAGTTTCGCCAAGGGCCGCCGCAAGGATATGATGCTGAAGAATTTGCTCAAGGAAACCGGCAGCGCCTCGCTGCACGAATATCTGCGGCATCAACACAAATAGCGGCGCGGCAAAGCCGGCCATGACCGGCCATGACCGGCTATGGACGGCACCTGAGCGGCAGGAGACGATCCCGCCGCCCAGGTTGATAATGTCTGCAGCCGAGGTCCCGCTGCTACGCGATCGGCGCGGGATCGCGGACCTGCAGGCCGGCGCTGTCGGTCGCCGCGGTCGCTGCGCTGCCGCGATCGTGCGGCGATGCGGGCAGCTGCAGAACCGTCGCCGTCTGGCCGGGCAACAGCCGCGTGACCATCACGATCTGACCGCCGGGAAATTCCAGCGCGTCGTGATGGACATGCGGATCGTCCATATTGACCTGGCGAAAGCGGGCGACGCGGTGTTCGACGCGCGCCTTGCCGAACATGCTGAAAGCGCGATCGTAAAGCACGGCATCGTCGAAGGCGATCTCGGTGCCGGGCAAGAGGCAGACGGCGACGTCCGGTTGCCCGACGGCGGAGAAGCCGCGCGTGATCGAGGTCGCAAAGTCCGTCGACACGAGCCTGTCGGCGACCTTCGCCGGCCGCGAAGCGATGAGATGCAGACTGTAATCGCACATGGGAGGGGACCTCCTGCAAGAGAGCCGGATACTGCTCTTGATGTCCCAAACCCAGGCCTTGGCGAAATGTTCCGAACAGGCGTGGCATGCCCACCGCGCCATGCGTGCGGCGCGAAGCTGACAATCGATTGCAATTGCGGCTTAAGCGGCCTAGACCGCCGTAAACGTTGCGTAATCCAAAGCGCGGGCGGGGATGGACGACGTCACCAAGCAGGCTGGCATCGCCGGCGGTTCGATCCCCGGGCAGGCCAGAGGGACAGCCGGCCGCGCCGATAACGTGCCCTCCGGCATTCTCATGATGATCGCCGCCACCGTGCTGTTCGCCGGCGCGTCCGCCGCCAGCAAATGGCTGGTTGCCGAATATCCGGTCGGCGAGGTGCTGTTTCTCCGTTCCTTCTCGTCATTGATCGGCGGCGCCGCGGTGATCCTTCCGGTCACAGGCCTCTCGGTCTATGTCACGCGGCGGCCGCGCGATCATCTCCTGCGCGGGCTGTCGCAATCGATTTCGCAGCTGGCGCTGCTGCTCGCCTTCAGCCTGATGCCGCTCGCCGGCGCCGTCGCCATCAATTTTTCGGCGCCTTTGTTTGCCGCCCTGGTGTCGATCGTCTGGCTGAAGGAGCCGGCGGGTTTCGTTCGCGGCGGCGCGCTCCTCATCGGCTTCCTCGGCGTCTTGATCGTGACCAATCCCGGCGCCAATTCGCTGACGCTCGGCGCAGGCTTCGCGCTGGTTAACGCCGTCATGTACGGCACGGTGACGGTCGCGGTGCGCGGCATGACGCGGACGGAATCGCCGAACACTCTGGTCATCTGGATGCTGTCGGTGCTGGCGTTCTTTCACAGCTTTCTGCTGTTGTTCGGCTGGCGCACGCCATCGCTCGTCGATGCCGTGCTGCTGTTCGGCACCGGTTTCGTCAATGCCGTCGGGCAGTGGTTCTGGACCAAATCGCTGCAGCTCGCGCCGGCGCCTGCGGTGACGCCGTTCTATTATCTGATGCTGGTCTGGGCGCTGATCTTCGGTTTCGTGCTCTGGGGCGACGTACCTTCGGCGAGCCTTCTCGCCGGCTCGGGCATTGTCGTTGCCACCGGTTTGTTTCTGTTCTTGCGCGAAGCCCGCCTGCAGCAGTCGCTCTCGGCCGCCCGCCGCGAAGGGGCCGGGTAGGGCGGCGCGATTTCAGAAGCGGAGCGACCGCTGCGCAGGCAGATTTATCCATTGATCGCTCGCCCAGCATTTGACTTCGAATTCCTCTCAGGCACCGCTTTGGGCGTGCAATCGATGCATATTTGACGCTGCGGCCAGCGCCGTTTCGGATGGCGTCAACACGCCACAGGGCAGCAGACGCTACCCCCTCGGAAAGCCCGCAAAGGCGCGCTAAGCTCAAAAGCAATCCGCCGGCAACAGGCGGCAATAAGTGGAATAGAAATCGGGGGATTACGTGGAACGCCGAGATTTTCTCAAACTCGCGCTGTCGGGCGCGGCTCTTCCGCTGGCGGCGCGCCGTGCGCTGGCGCTCGATTATCCGAACCGGCCGGTGCACATGCTGGTCGGGCAGGCGGCGGGTAGTTCGTCCGACATCGCCGCGCGGCTGATCGCGCAATATCTGAGCGATCATCTCGGCCAGCAATTCGTCGTCGATATCCGCCCCGGCGCCACCGGCAACGTCGCGACCGAAGCCGTCGTTCATTCGGCGGCCGACGGCTACACCATTCTGCTGGTGAATTCGCAAAACACCATCAATCAGGCGATGTTTCCCGACCTGCCGTTCGACTTCATGCACGACATCGCGCCGATTGCGATCATAGATCGTGTCGCGCTGGTGATGGAAGTGCTGCCGACATTTCCGGCGCAAACCGTTCCGGAATTCATCGCCTATGCCAAGGCCAATCCCGGCAAGATCAATATGGCGTCCGGCGGCATCGGCGGCCCGCAACATGTCGCCGGCGAATTGTTCAAATACATGGCCGGCGTCAATCTCGTTCATGTGCCCTATCACGGCTCGACGCCGGCGATCGTCGATCTTCTTGCCGGGCAGGTGCAGGTGATGTTCGACGTTACGCCGTCGTCGCTGCCGCATATCAGAGCCGGCAAGCTCAAGCCGCTTGCGGTGACGACGCCGGAGCGGGTCGACTTTCTGCCCGGCGTGCCGGCGGTTGCGGAATTTCTGCCGGGCTACGAGGCGTTCGGCTGGATCGGCTTCGGCGCGCCGAAGGACACGCCGGCGCCGATCATCGGCGTCCTCAACAAGACCATCAACGATGCGATGGCCGATCCGGCCGTCAAGGGCCGCCTGATCGATCTCGGCGGGCTTGTCATGCCGCCCAATACGCCCGCCGAATTCGCCAAATTCATCGCCGCTGATACCGAGAAGTGGGTCAAGGTGGTGAAGTTCGCGAACCTCAAGCCCGAGTGAGACGCGCAATGACGCAAAAACTTCGCCGCCGGGAGTTTCTGCATCTGGCCGCCGGCAGTGTCGCGCTGCCCGCGCTGCCGCGGGTGGCGCGCGCGGACACTTATCCGTCACGGCCCATCACCATGGTCGTGCCGTTCGCCGCCGGCGGCGGCACCGATATTTTCGCGCGTATATTGTCCGAGGGGATGAAAAACGCGCTCGGCCAGCCGGTCATCATCGAGAATGTCGCCGGCGCCGGCGGCAGCATCGGGGTCGGGCGTGTCGTTCACGCCGCCCCGGACGGCTACACGCTGAGCATCGGCACCCTGACCACGCATGTTCTGTCCGGCGCGCTCTATCCGCTGCAATTCGATCTGTTGGCCGATCTCGCCCCGATCGCCGAGCTTGGCTACGAGCCGCTGTTGATCGCGGTGAAGAACGCGCTGCCGGTGAAGAATCTCAAAGACATGATCGCCTGGCTCAAGGCCAATCCCGACAAGGCGACGGCGGGAATTCCCGGCGCCGGCTCGACCGGAAATCTCGCCGACCTGTCGTTCCAGAAGACCACCGGCACCACTTTCCAGTTCGTGCCCTATCGCGGCGACGGACCGGCCGTGCAGGATCTCGTCGGGGGACAGATCGACATGATGATCGAGCCGTCGTCGAATTTCGTGGCGCAGGTGCAGGCCAATACGGTCAATGCACTTGCCGTCACCGCCAAGACCCGTCATCCGGGAATGCCGAACGTGCCGACGGTGGACGAAGCAGGGCTGCCCGGCTTCTACGTCTCGATCTGGTTCGGGCTGTGGGCGCCGAAGGACACGCCGAAAGACATTATCGGCAAGCTCAATGCGGCAACGGTCGCGGCTTTGGCCGATCCCGACCTCAAGGCCAAGCTCGGCAAGCTCGGCCAGCAAGTGTCGTTGCGCGATCAGCAAACGCCGGAAGCGCTCGGCGCATTGCAGAAATCCGAAGCCGACAAATGGTGGCCGATCATCAAGGCGGCCAACATCAAGGGCGGATGATCACCAAAATCTGCGAGCTGCTCGGTAGCTAATGTCCGTATGCGCCGTATCTCGGAGGGCCAAGCGGGACGCTGGCTCGCAAGCTTTCACGATGTTGTCGAGACAACACTTTAATACACCACGACGCTGCGGATGCTCGTGCCGGCATGCATGAGATCGAACGCCGTGTTGATGTCGGCGAGCGGCAGCTTATGCGTGATCATCGGATCGATCTCGATCTTGCCGTCCATGTACCAGTCGACGATTTTCGGCACGTCGGTGCGGCCGCGGGCGCCGCCGAAGGCGCTGCCGCGCCACACCCGCCCGGTGACGAGCTGGAACGGCCGCGTCGCGATCTCCTGGCCCGAGCCGGCGACGCCGATGATGATGCTCTCCCCCCAGCCGCGATGGCAGCTTTCAAGCGCCATGCGCATCAGCTTGACGTTGCCGACGCATTCGAACGTGTAGTCGGCGCCGCCGATCTGGTCGCCGCCGCTCTTGGTCATGTTGACGAGATGAGCGACGAGATCGCCCTCGACCTCGGCCGGGTTGACGAAATGCGTCATGCCGAAGCGCTCGCCCCAGGCTTTCTTGTCCGGGTTCAGGTCGACCCCGATGATCATGTCGGCGCCGACCAGCCGCAGGCCCTGGATGACATTGAGCCCGATGCCGCCGAGCCCGAACACGATGCACTTCGCACCGGGCTCGACTTTCGCCGTATTGATGACGGCGCCGATGCCGGTGGTGACGCCGCAGCCGATGTAGCAGACCTTGTCGAACGGCGCGTCGGGTCGAATTTTCGCCACGGCGATTTCCGGCAGCACGGTGAAATTGGCGAAGGTCGAGCAGCCCATGTAATGGTGGATCTTCTGTCCGCCGAGCGAGAAGCGCGACGTGCCGTCGGGCATCACGCCCTGGCCCTGCGTGGCGCGGATCGCGGTGCACAGATTGGTCTTGCGCGACAGACACGACGGGCAGGCGCGGCATTCCGGCGTGTAGAGCGGGATGACGTGGTCGCCCTTTTTCACCGAACTGACGCCCGGCCCGACATCGACGATGACGCCCGCGCCCTCGTGCCCCAGGATCGCCGGAAACAGGCCTTCCGGGTCGGCGCCCGAGCGCGTGAATTCGTCGGTGTGGCAAATCCCGGTCGCCTTGATCTCGACCAGAACCTCGCCTGCGCGCGGGCCTTCGAGCTGCACATTCGTCACTTCGAGCGGTTTGCCCGGGGCGGTTGCCACGGCGGCGCGGGTTTCCATTGTTAATCCTCTGTAAAGTCGACGAAAGTCGGGAGAGCGATTTGGGATGGCAGGTCGCGTTCTTAATGATTTCTTACCAAATCCGGCTATAATTTTCATACCCGCTATTTCAAATGAACATGCCGTGAGTTCGACCGCAATTCGCAAGACGCAAAAGTCCGCGCGCGACGTGGCGCCTTCGAGCGCCGATATCGGCGAGCGCAGCGGATTGCTCAGCGTCGAAATCGCCGATCTCGCCGGCATCATCGGCGACCTCGCCAAGCTCGGGCGAGCGCAGCAGGACCGCTCGCGCGGGGCCGATGCGGCGGTTGCGCAGATGGCGCAGGCCAATGAGGCGTTGGTCGAGTGCACGCGGGTGGCGAAGGCCTCGGCGTCCGAGACGCAGGAGAGCCTGGCGGCCAGCGCCGACGAGTTCGGCGCCGCGATCACCGATACGGCGGAGAAGATCGGCATTCTCGGTGGCGGCGCAACCGCTCTGCGGGAATCGATCGAAAGCGTTAGCACGACGATCGCTGCAGTCCGCGACGCCAGCGCCGACGTGCAAAGATTGGCCTACGATACCCAGTTGCTCGCGATCAATGCGCAGATCGAAGCGGCGCATGCCGGCAAAGCGGGCGCCGGCTTTTCCGTCATTGCCGACGGCGTGAAAATCCTTGCCGAGGACATTCGCAAAGCCACCACGGAAAATCAGAAACATCTGGAAACGCTGGAACAGACGCTCGCGGCGCTGACGCGTCGCGCGCACGACAATTCCGAGACCGCGCAAATCGCCGAGAGCAAATCCCGGCAGTCCGTCGAGACCGTCGCCAGATTTCGGACGCTGGTCGAGGCGATCGGCCATTTGATGCATGACATCGAATCGATGTCGCAGTCGGTTGAGGAAAACAACCGCAGCTATGCCGTCCTGCGCCAGGAGCTCGACGGCCTCACCCAGGCGGTCGAGTCCGGAACAGCGCATTTGGAGCGTGCGCACAGCAAAGCCGAGTCCATCCTCGGCATCAGCGAAGATTTTCTGCTGTTCATCGCCGAAAGCGGCATCAGGAGCGCCGACAGCGCCATCATCGAATTGTGCCAGAAAGCGGCTCGGGAGGTTGCCGAGATTTTCGAGCGCGCCGTCGATGGCCGCGAGATCGATCTCGGCGGCTTGTTCGACGAAAAATACCTGCCAATTCCGCGCACCAATCCGCAGCAGATGATGACCAAGTTCGTGGCGCTGACGGATGCCAAATTGCGCCCGTTGCAGGAGAGCCTCTTGTCGGCCGATCCGCGCATCACGTTCTGCGCCGCGGTCGACCGCAACGGCTATCTGCCGACGCACAATCTGATCTATTCAAAACCGCAGGGGCCGGACCCGGTCTGGAACGCCGCCAATTGCCGTAACCGCAGGATCTTCAATGATCGGACCGGGCTGGCGGCGGGCCGCAACCAGCGTGCCTTCCTGCTGCAAACCTATCGCCGCGATATGGGCGGCGGCGTATTCGTGCTGATGAAAGATGTCTCAGCGCCAATCTGCGTCAAGGGCCGCCATTGGGGCGGCTTTCGCGTCGGATTCAAGGTCTAGTGGCTCAGCTCGCGCGCCCGGAACTGACATTCATCTTCGGCGCGCAGGTGACGGTCGGCGCGCCGCTGCAACTGGGCGATGTCGGCAAAGGCGAGCGCCGCATCGTGCCCATCACGGGCGGCGCATTTTCCGGGCCCGACATGCGCGGCACGGTGCTCGACGGCGGCGCGGATTGGCAGATCATCCGCAGTGACGGTGTCGCGGAGCTTGAAGCGCGTTACACATTGCGTACCGATGACGGCGCGCTGATCCATGTCCGCAACGTGGCGCTGCGCCACGGGCCGCCTCCCGTCATGGCGGAACTGTCCGCCGGCCGTACCGTCGCGCCCGGCAGCTATTATTTTCGCGGCGCGACATTCTTCGAGACGAGCGCGGAACGCTATGCGTGGCTGACGAGGCATATTGTCGTATGCACCGGCCATCGCGAGCCCGCTTTGGTCAAAGTCGAATTTTATCGAACCGATTGAACTTTTCGGCAAAAGCGCCGACTAATGGGCGGCGCATGCCGCGCGAATTCCGGTCGGCAAGACGTTGACGCGCTCTAAAAAGTCGTAACGTGTTCAAAAATGTCCGCAAGAATCTGCGAGCAAAACAAACAAGGAAAATCCCATGGATGTGCTGATCTGGACCTTCTATACGATTTTCCTCTTCATTCTGCTCTCGCTCGTGCTCGGCAGCTTTTTCACCGTCTCGACCGCGCAGGTCGCGGTGATCACGCGCTTCGGCAAATTTCTGCGCGTCGCCGAGCCCGGCTTGAACTGGAAATGGCCGTATCATCGATACCGTCGCCGGCATAGTCAGCCTGCGCGTCAATCAGATCACTCTGACCATGGAGACGAAGACCAAGGACAACGTCTTCGTCACCATTCCGATTTCGGTGCAGAACCGGTTCGTCCCGAGAAAGTGTACGACGCCTTCTACAAGCTCGCCGATCCTGTCGCGCAGATCCAGTCCTATGTGGAGCAGGTCATCCTCGGCCACGTTCCCGGCATGACGCTCGACGAAGTCTTCGCCAGCCAGTCCGGCATTGCCGCTGCCGTGAAGCAGGAGCTCGATGTCGACATGGCGGCGTTCGGCTATGAAATCGTCAATGTGCTGGTCACCGATATCGTCCCCGACGCCAAGGTGAAGTCGGCGATGAACGACATCAACGCGGCGCAGCGCGAACAGGTGGCCGCCAACTGCGCGCGGCGAGGCGGAAAAGATCCTGGTGGTCAAGAAGGCCGAGGCCGAAGCCGAGAGCAAGGCGCTGCAAGGGCAGGGCATCGCCAACCAAAGAAAGGCAATCATCGAGGGACTGCAGCGGCTCGATCGAGCAATTTCAGAAAGCGTCGACGGCGCCTCGACCTCCGAAGTCATGCAGCTCGTTCTGGTCACGCAGTATTTCGATACGCTCAAGTCGATCGGCGAGATGCGACAAGACCAACACGCTGTTCCTGTCGCACTCGCCGGGCGCCGTGCGCGAGATTTCCGATCAGATCCTGCAGTCGATGCTGGGCGTGGAAAAGGCCAAAGGGTAACGGCTGGCGTTGTCGGCCGGTATCGAAGCGGGACTTGCGTCCCCCGAGCGGTTTTGCTTTCCCAGTCGCGCCTCATTCCAGTCCACGGTGATTCTCATGTACCGGCCCAGTCATTTTCGCGTCGAGGACGTGCCGCAGATGCAGGCGCTGATGCGGGCCCGGCCTTTTGCCGCCCTCGTCTCGGCGGGCGCGGCCGGGCTCTATGCCAGTCATCTGCCGACTGTGCTCAAGGATGAAGACCCGCGCGGCGTCATCGAATGCCATCTCGCGCGCGCCAATCCGCATTGCAAGGATCTTGCCGATGTCAGCGAGGCGCTGATGATTTTCGGCGGACCCGAAGGGTACATCACGCCGAATTGGTATCCCTCCAAAGCGCAACACGGCAAGGTCGTTCCGACCTGGAACTACGCAGTCGTCCATGCCTATGGACGTCCCGAAGTGATGGAGGACGCGGACTGGCTGCGCCGCCATGTCAGCGAACTCACCGCGCAGCAGGAGAGGCACCAGGACAAGCCATGGGCGACGTCGGATGCGCCCGCAGCCTATATCGACGCCATGCTGCGCGGCATCGTCGGTTTTCGCTTCGCGATCACGCGGCTCGAAGGCAAGTGGAAAATGAGTCAGAACCGCGAGATGCCGGATCGAGATGGCGTTGTGGAAGGTCTCGGCCGCCGCGGGCGGAGCGACGATCTGGAAATGGCGGACTTGGTCGCGCGGCCGATCGAGCCGCGGGCTTGAGCGAGTCTAGTTCGCTTCCGCCTTCTCCGGCATAATCACGATCTGCGTCTGCGTCACCAGCGCGCAGAGCTTGCCGTCGCCGCGGGTGATGCGGGTCTGCCAGACCATCGTGGTGCGGCCTTTGTGCAGCGGAGTGCATTCGGCGCGCGCGGTGTCGCCGGCGGGAATGACGGCGAAGAAGTTGGTCTTGCTCTCGATCGTCGCGGTGCGGCCGCCCTTGGGCAGGCTTGCCATCGTCGCGGTGCCGCCGAGATTGTCGGCGAGCGCCATGACCGCGCCGCCGTGCAAGGTGCCGTTGCGGTTCTCGAGGTTCTCGCGCACGACAAGCTCGGCCACGACTTTGTCGGGTGAAACGTGCACGATTTTGATGCCGAGGAAGTCGGCGAACGGCGGCTGCAGGTCGGCGTCGGGATTCATTTTTGGCTCACAAGTAACTTTCGTTGTCATGCCCGCACATAGTCGTTCGCAGAACGGCGGCGTTTCGCTCGCCTATGTTGCGGGCATCCACGACTTCGTAGCAGAGCGTCGCAAAGACGTGGATGGCCGGGACAAGCCCGGCCATGACGAGATTGGTATGATTTCGCAGACTACGACCGCGGCTGCGGCACGACGCGGATATAGGGCTTCGGCGTCTTCCAGCCCTGCGGATAGAGTTTTTTCGCCTCGTCGTCGCTGACCGCGCCGGTGAGGATCACGTCCTCGCCCTGTTTCCAGTTCGCCGGCGTCGCCACGCGGTGCTTGGCATTGAGCTGCAGCGAGTCGATGACGCGGATCACTTCGTCGAAGTTGCGGCCGGTCGTCATCGGATAGACCAGCACCAGCTTGACCTTCTTGTCCGGCCCGATGACGAAGACATTGCGCACGGTCTGGTTGTCGGCAGGCGTCCGGCCTTCCGATGTTCCGCTCGTCGAGGCCGGCAGCATGCCGTAGAGTTTCGAGACTTTGAGGTCGGTGTCGCCGATCATCGGGTAATTGGGGGCAAAGCCGACGACGTCCTTGATATCGCCCGCCCACTTCTTGTGGTTGTCGACCGGGTCGACGGACAGGCCGATGATCTTGACGCCGCGCTTGTCGAATTCGGGCTTCAGCCGCGCCATGGTGCCGAGCTCGGTGGTGCAGACCGGCGTGAAATCCTTGGGGTGCGAGAACAGCACGACCCAATGGTCGCCGATCCAGTCGTGAAAGCGGATCTTGCCTTCGGTCGTCTCGGCTTCGAAATCCGGGGCCGTATCGCCAATCTGAAGCGTCATGGAAACCTCCATCACAGTGGGCTGATGTGTTCGCGGGCTGTTTCGGCTAGGCGTCTGCCCGCTTTATGTACGGGCAACAGGCCGGCAAAGCCAGGGCCGGCCAAACCAGGGTCGGCCAGGTAATATTGCCTTGATGCGACAGAACAAACGCGCTCGACCGGCGAAGCTGGCGGAAAAATCGTCTGCCGCCCCCGCCGCTCCGGGGAACAACATTTTCAAAACCATTTCCGCGGATTTTCCGCACCGGACGGCCAAGTGCCGAAACAATAGCCTGGAATTAACCGGCCTATTAACGGCCTGCCGTTAGATTGCCCCAACTCCGCCCTTTGCGAGCCACCCTCGCATTGGAGCTTCAAACTGCTTTGAACCCCTCGGTGCTTCCCCGCGACTTAGGTGGAACCAGTGCCGGATCTCCGGGTTTTGGGTATTGGACTGGAGGCGTAAGGCCAATGGCGACGATCGAACGACGCCCGGAAATCGAGACGCTGGCTGCGGCGATTGCGCGCTCGCCGATTGTCGTTCGCGGCGCGTCGGTCCGCCGGCGCCTGCCCCAAGCGGCGGCACGCCAGCCTTTGCCAAGTGGCTTCGAGGACGTTGACGTCGCCATCCTCGATTGGATCGCGGGCGAGGGGCGGCGCGTCGGCCGCTCCCTGATCAGGATCTAGCCCTGACGCGCCAAGCTTGGCGCGGACACGACCCGCAAAAACCGATTTCCATTGCTGTTCTGCATTGCCTTTCCTTGGCCGTTGCCCGGCTATTTGCTTGATTATTCCTCGGCGCCGTCCGTGAGCGTCGCCAGGAATGCAATGATGTCGTCCTCATCCTGAGACGTCATCGCTGGGGGATCCTCCGCTTTGCGGTTGAACGGCGCATCCGCGACGTCGATATTGGCGCGAAAGCGCGGCGGCACGTCATTGAATGCCTGCACGGTGCCGTCGGCCTGCAGGGGATACACCTTGCGCGGGTCGACATCGCGGAAATTGTAAAAATCCAACACCTGCTTGAGCGAACTGAATACGCCGTTGTGGAAGAAGGCATGGCGCGTCGCGACATTGCGCAGGGTCGGCGTTGCGAACAGGCCGCAATATTGTGGCTGTTTCGACATTTCGGTGCGATAGGGCCCGCATATCCCGAGATCGAAAAAGCTGGGATCGCTGTTCACCGAAAGAGCGGCGTTGCGCGGCGCGCCCAAGGCTTCGAACTGGTGATCGGTCAATAGCGGCGGCATGCCGTCGCGGCCCGGCTGGTCGAGGTGACAGCCGCCGCAATTGGCTTTGGCTGGATCGTTGAACAGGACGTAGCCGCGCAGTTCGCTGGCCGTGAACCGCGCCTTGCCTTCGAGCCAATGATCGAATTTGCTGCTGTAAGGGTGAAAGCTCTGGTCTTCGATCTGGTAGCGCGCCACGGCAAACAGCGCTTCATTGACGACGACGCGCGGGTCGCTCCAGACCGAACTGCCGAACAATTCCACGAGACGAGCCGCGTAAGGCGATCGCCGCAGCCTGGCTGCGACGGTTTCCGCGCTGCCGCCGTCCATCTCGCGCGGATCGAGGAGCGGCGAGAGGGCCTGGTCCTGCAGCGTGTCGGCGCGGCCGTCCCAGAACAGTCCGCCCTGCGGCACCATATTGGCCGCGGCTTGGCTCGCCTGGTCGGCGCTTTTCTGCACGCGCGCCGTCGTCTTACTCAACACCGCCTGCTGGGCTAGGCTGACATCTTCGTTCTCTTCGTTATCGGGACCGATCGCGAAGCTTGGCTGGCGCTCCAGATACATCAGTGTCGGCACGGCGCGGACGCCCTGGCGCGACAGCTGCGGCCCGCCGCGCATGACCGGCAGATCGCCCGGCGGTCCATAAGCGTGATCGGGGCTGTGGCATGAGGCGCACGACAATCGCCCCGACGACGACAGGCTTGCGTCGAAGAACACCAGCCGGCCCAATTGCGCCATCGCCGACAGCGCGCCGTGCGGCGGGCGCACAAGGCGGATGGGATGGGGATTTTCGCCTTGCTCCAGTACAGAACTTGCCGACGGCGCCGTGGACTCGGCAAACGTGTCGTCACTGAAGATCGCAGCGATGGCGCAGGCGGCGCTGGCCGCGCAGAGCAGGCCAGCGCCGACAAGCCATCGCCTGCGGGTCGGCATCCCGTCTCAGTGCGATCCGCCGGCAGCCGGCGGGGCGGACAACGGTGTGCCGTTCGCGGGATCGAGATAGAGCGCGGCGTTCTTGCCGTCGCCGCCGAAACTGAACAGGCCGTTGATGGAGCCGGCGGCGGCGTCGAACGAGCCTCCGCCAATTCGCTTGCCCTGCAGCCAGTTGTCTTCGATGAAGCGCACGACCGAGGCCAATGAGACCTGGCTGTGGCCGACAAAGTTCGCTTTGGCCCATGGCGAGATCACCATGAACGGCAAACGCGTGCCTGGGCCGCAGCGGCCGTTGACCGGCTTGCCGCCCACGCCAGGCAGCGCCGTGCCGGTGCCGCATTTGCCGGGACCGTCGACTTGATCGGCCTCGGCATCGAAGGACGGGCTCGTCACCTTTGCAAACACGTGGTCATACCATCCGTCGGAATCGTCCCAGGTGATGACGACGGCGGTATTCTTCCAGTCCGCCTGCTGCTCGAGGAAGTTGATCAGTGCGACGGTGCCTTCCTGCTCGTCCAGCGGATCCGAATAGGCGGCATGACCGTCCTGATAGGCCGGCAACTTGATGTACGACACCGAGGGGAAATTGCCGGCCTTCACGGCATCGTAGAAATCCGACAGGTCGTAATTGTGATTGGCGGGATCGCGCGTGCTTCCGTCATGTTCGAGGCTGTAGCCGACCGCGGTGAGCGAACTCAGCCGATCGTGCTTCGGATTGGCGGTGGAAGCATAGTACTGAAACCAGGCGTGGTGCGGGATGTAGTCCGCCACGTCGTTGCCGACGACGGTCGAATGGGTGGTGCGCTTGCAGCCCGTCGAGCCGTTGGCGTTGGTTGTGTCGAGCCGGAAACCGCCCATGAACGAGCCCCAGGTGACGCCCGAGGCGTTGAGCAGATCGCCGATTGTTTTGCCCGTCATCATCGCCTGATCTTTTGGGTTCGAGCACACGTCATAACCCGGATCGACGTCGTTGATCATGGTCAAGCCGCCTTGACCGTCATTGATGTAGTAGGACACGGCGGCAAGCGTGGATGGCTGCTTGGTCGTTGCTACGATCGTCATGCCGTTGCTCTGACCGGAGCTGATGTTGAGCATGCCTAGCGTCGACGGGCCGTAGGTGTCGGTAAAGGCTCTGTCGCTCATCGCGAAATGCTGGGCGTAATTCCACATCGCGGTGACGGTGTTGCCGTCGTAATAGCCCATCACCTGACCCTTAGTACCGAAGGCGCCGGCGCCGCCACTGGTGCCCTTGCCGGTATATTTCGGAAATAAATCGGCTTTGCCGTCATTATAGGCCTGCTGCTCAGCGGTATAGGCGTGGTTCTGGTCGGCCGTGAAGGCCTGAGTTCGGTCCAGCCTGAACGGCTCGGACGCGTCGGCGCCATTGGCCTTGTTGGTGAAATTGGGATTGTCGGTAAGGAGCCCGGCATTCGCCAGATTGCTTGCTTTCGGCGTGCCGGACTTGGCCTTGAAGGCCGGTTCGCCGGGCGGATTGGTGGCGTTCGGGTAGGTGGCAAAGTAGTGGTCGAACGATACGTTCTCGTTGAAAATAATCACGAGATGCTTGATCGGCGTCGCCGTCTTGGCTGCATTCTGCGAGCTCGGGCTGGCGACCGCGGTGTCTGGCGCGATCGAGTCTGCCGTGGCGTGGTTGTGAGCGGCAATAAGCGTGATCGCGGTAGCCGCGACGGTCGAGAGCAGCGTCTCGCGCATGGAAATCCCCCAAAATCTGGCAAAATCTGGAAAGTCGCGCGCGGAGGCTAATCCGTCTTATGTGACCTGACGGTGACAGGTTCCGGCAGGCTTCGGCAATTGCTGTGCTCAGGTTTTGTTTTGCCGGCGAAGCCTTCTCACCGCGGGGCGGGGAGAAAATGCCCGATCGGACCGCCGCAAATAAAAAGGGCGGCCCGAGTGGGGCCGCCAAGGGTCCGCGCGACAGGAGTAGTAGCGCGGACCCGGACTTGCGGGCGGCCATCAAAGCCCGCAAGCGAAGCATTGACCGGGGCGATTATTCGCCTTCGGTGCCGATCGCGTAAGCGGTTTCGCCGTGCACCGCGTCGTCGCCGACCTTCAGGGTCGCCTCGTCCATGCGCAAGCTGACGAAGATCGAGATGACCTTGAGGATGATGAAGGTAGCGATGGCGTTGTAGACGATGATGAACGCCGCGCCTTCAGCTTGAAGCAGGAGCTGAGAGGCATTGCCGTAGAGCAGGCCGGTGACGCTGACGCCGGGGGCGTCTTTGTCGGTGCCGATGTAGACGAGCATATCGGGGTTGGCCAGTACGCCGGTCAAGAGACCGCCGGTGATCGCCGCCACGCCGTGCGTCGAGAACACTGAGAGCACGTCGTCGACTTTCATCATGAAGCCAAGCTTCTGGAACTTGTTCATGGAGAGCCACGGGATGATGCCCGCGCAGACGCCGATGATGATCGCGCCGACGCCATCCACATAACCGGCGGCGGGCGTGATCGCGACGAGACCGGCAATCATGCCGTTCACGGCGCCGAGAACCGACGGCTTGCCGTAGGCCATCTTGTCCATCAGGGTCCAAACCAGGAGCGCAACAGCGGTCGCGGTATTGGTGTTGAGAACCGCAGCACCGGCGTCAGCATTGGCGAAGTACGGGTCGCCGCCGTTGAAGCCGTTCCAGCCCAGCCACAGGATGCCAGCGCCCACGAGGGTCATCAGCAGGCTGTTCGGGGGGAATTGGTCGCGGTCCGCCTGAATGCGAGGACCAATGACGGCGGCGGCAACGAAACCGGACGTTGCTGCCGCGAGATGGATGACGTAGCCGCCGGAGAAGTCGGCCACGCCCAAGGTAGCGAGCCAGCCGCCGCCCCAGAGGCTGAACGCGCCCACCGTGTAGACCAAGGTCATCCACACCGGGCAGAAGATCATCCAGGCCGTAAAGTTCATGCGGCCCAGA
This sequence comes from uncultured Alphaproteobacteria bacterium, assembly GCA_963761185.1. GTDB lineage: Bacteria > Pseudomonadota > Alphaproteobacteria > Rhizobiales > Xanthobacteraceae > BOG-931. The sequence continues at coordinate 595,805 of CAVXFY010000001.1, read as the reverse complement.
AGCGAGCCGGCGAGAATGATCACGGTGATCGCCGCGAACACGAACTGGAAGTACATCAGCGTCGCCATCGGGAAGCCGATCGCCGGCATACCCGAAGCTGCAGCCGGAATTGTTGCTTCCTGCAACGTGAATGCGGCCGATGTCCCTAGTCCAGGCGTGCCGATGAACGGAAACCATTGAGGCCCGAACGCCAAGTTGTAGTCGAACAGAACCCAAACAACCATGACTGACGCAAACGCGTAGATCGACATGAACGCCGAATTGATCGCCCATTTCTTCTTGACGATACCTCCGTAGAGAACCGTCAGGCCGGGAATGCTTTGCAAGGCGACAAACGTCGCGGCAGCTAACTGCCAAGCATTATCTCCGGTATCTAGCCATTGTGGTGATGCAACGAGTGCCATGTGCCTTCCCCCAAAAATGCCCTAAGTGCGCCGATGGCACACGGGCGAACGATTGATCGTTCGCAATTCTTATGCCAGTTAATCAAACACTAGCTGGCTACATTTTCCGCGAGGCTTGGGGCCAGATGGGGCAGTTTGTGACTAGAAACTCTGCACAGTGATCACAAAATAGGCAGTAAAATGTTCAGAGCGTTAACGGAAACTAGGCCACTGACGGTCATTGCTGGGGCGCTGGCCCTTATAATTGCCACCCCCGTGGCCAGCCTTGCACAACATGATGTCAAGGCCGTCACCTGCACCAATAATTCGAGCGGCGCGAGCTGGCAGATCAATATCGACTACGATCAGAGCACAGTGGATACAATTCCCGCCAGTATCAGCACCGGCGAAATTTCCTGGCACACTGCGGATGGCCAATACTTCAAGCTTGATCGCAAGTCGGGAGACCTTACCGTAGTCCTGGCGTCAAGCACGGGCGGCTCCTTTCTGTATGATCGTTGCAAGTTGGCCGATTGAAGCAGCACGTGCGGGTCTAAGCGCCGCCACGTCACTCCTTTGCAGATCGCGCCGTCCACCGCCCGGCAGCTTAGGCGGCGGTGGGCATGGTTGCAGTTGTGGCTGCGGTCATGGCTGCAGTCACGGCTGCGGTCATAGCGCTGGTGATGGCGGTGGTAATGGCTGAGCGGCTGCTCTCTCCCGTCAAGGCCACGGTTGGGTTCGCGTCGGAAACCGGTCCGCGCGAGCGCAATGAGGATTTCGGCGGTGCCGTCTTCGGCTATGAACTGCCCAAGCCGCGCCGCGACATCGTCGCGGCGGTGGCCGACGGGATCGGCGGCGCGCGGGGCGGCCGGGTCGCGTCCGAGACCGCGGTGCGCGGTTTCCTCGACGGCTTTTGCGATCTTCCCGAGACCATGGAAGTGCGGCGCGCGGCGGCGACCGTTCTCAATTCGCTCAATAACTGGATCTACGCGCTCGCCAAGCGTGACAGCAAACTCGCGGGAATGGGGTGCACCTTCACCGCGCTCATCCTGCGCGGGCGGATCGCGCATATCGTTCATGTCGGCGACTCGCGTGCCTATCGGTTGCGCGGCAATCGACTCGCGCTATTGACCACCGACCATCTGCGCGAGAGCACCGGCGGCAGCCGGTCGAATATTCTCAACCGGGCGCTCGGCGTGGAAGCGGAATTGCGGCTCGATTACGCCGCCCAGCCGGTGGCTTTGCACGACCGTTTCCTGCTCTGCAGCGACGGCGTGCATGCCTATCTGACGCCCGATCACATCGCCGACATTCTGCGCCAGCGCTCGGCCTCCGACGACAGCGCGCGCGCGCTGGTGACGGCCGCGTTGCAGTCCGGCGGCAGCACCGACAATTGTACGGCGCTGGTCGTCGACGTCGTCGATCTGCCCAACGCCGAAACCGCCGATGTCGGCGCCGACATTATGCAACTGCCGCTGATCCCGACCCCGATCGACGGGCAAACGGTCGACGGCTTCGTGCTCAAAGTCCTGATGTCGGACGGCCGCTATACCCGCCTGTTCGGCGCTTTCGACGAGGTCGAGGGCGGCGAGGTGGCGCTGAAATTCCCCAAACCCCAGGTCGCGGCGGTCGCCACCTATCACGCCGCCTTCGTCCGCGAAGCCTGGGTCGGCGCGCGCGTGAACAGCCCCTGGGTCGGCCGCGTCATCGAACTGCCGCCGGGCCGGCAGACCTGTCTTTATACCGTGATGCCGCTCTACCAGGGCGAACTGTTGTCGAACCGGATCGCGCGCCGGCCCCAGGTGGGTCTCGAAGAGGGGCGCAACATCGCCATCAAACTGGCGCGCGGCGTGGCGGCGCTGCACCGCGCCGGCATCATCCATCGCGACATCAAGCCGGACAATGTCATTGTCGAACCCGAAGGTTCGCTCAAACTGATCGATCTCGGCGTCGTGCGCGTGCCGGGGCTCGAGGATTTCCCGGCCGAAGATATTCCGGGCACGCTCGCTTACATGGCGCCGGAAATGCTGGCCGGCGAGAAGGGCAACGAACAGACCGACATCTACGCGCTCGGCGTCACCATGTTCCGCGCCTTCGCCGGAGAATATCCCTACGGCAATCTCGATGCGGTGAGCCCCGCGCGCCGCACCCGGCCGACGCCGCTCGCCGAGCTGCGCCCGGATCTGCCGGCCTGGTTGCAGGAAGTTCTGGGCCGGGCGATCGCGCTCGATCCAGACAAGCGGTTTCGCGACGTCACCGAATTTTCCGTCGAGATGGAGGCTGGACCGGCGCGCGCGCCCCAAGGCCTGCAGCGGCCGCTGACGCTTTACGAGCGGGCTCCGGTCAAGATCTGGCAGGGGGTAGCCGCGATCCTGGCGCTGGCCGTGATATTTCTGTTGTGGCGGCAACACTGAGCTTGAAAGCAACACGAGGTTTGACGATGCGGATCGCTGGCTTGGCCGTCGCGCTGATCGCTCTCGTTCCCGCACTGGCGCCGGCGCGCGCGCAGGATTACCCGACGCGGCCGATCCGCATTCTCGTGCCCTACGCGCCCGGCGGCATTTCCGACATTGCCGCGCGGCTGGTCGGCGGCAAGCTCACGGACGCGTTGGGCCAGCAGGTGATCGTCGAGGACCGGCCGGGCGGCAACGGTTTTATCGCGGTGGCGGACGCCGCGAAATCGGCGCCCGACGGTTACACTTTGGTGATGGTGACCGTCGGCGACGTCGCCATCAATCCGGCGCTGTTCAAGGACATGCCCTATGACGTCGATCGCGATCTCGCGCCGATTGCCGCGGTCAGCGACGCGCCGGTGGTGCTCGCGGCGAACGGCTCAACACCGTACAAATCGCTCGCCGACGTCATCGCCGCCGCCAAGGCCAAGCCTGAGACGCTGAGCGTGTCGACGCCCGGCTACGGCACCATCAACCAGCTGATTTTGGAATTGATCGCGCTCAATACCGGCACCAAATTCGTCCACGTGCCGTATAAGGGCGGCGCGCCCGCGGCGCAGGCGCTGGTCGCCGGCGACGTTCCGCTCGGCATCTTGGCAAGCTCGTCGGCGGCGCCTTACGTGCCGACCGGTCAGATCCGGGTGGTGGGCGTCGGCTCGATTGCGCGATCGGCGCTCAATCCGGAATGGCCGACGCTCAAGGAGCAGGGTGGTGGCGACATCGATACGTCGAACTGGACGGCGCTGCTCGCGCCCAAGGGCGTGCCGCAGCCGATCATCGACAAGCTCAATGCGAAAGTTGTCGAAATTCTCAACACGCCCGACGTCAAGGCGAAGTTCGCCGCCGGCGGCGTCTCGACCATTCCCTCGAGCCCGGCCGAGCTCAGCGCCAGGATCAAGCGCGAACTTGCCGTCTACCGCGTGATCATCGAGAAGGCTAACGTTCACGTCGATTGAATGGGTGTTGCGGCGGCGCATTGACATTTCAAGGCGGCACCGCAAAGTGCGAAGGCCGGTCCGCGGGATTCTATAGGCGCAGATGTTCAAGCGAATCCTGATTGCCAATCGCGGCGAGATCGCCTGCCGCGTCATCAAGACCGCCCGGCGCATGGGGATCGCAACCGTCGCGGTCTATTCCGAGGCTGATCGTGATGCGCTTCATGTCGAGATGGCCGACGACGCCGTTCTGATCGGGCCGCCGCCGGCGGCGCAAAGCTATCTGGTCATCGACAAGATCGTTGCTGCCTGCAAGTCGACGGGCGCCGAGGCCGTGCATCCGGGCTACGGCTTCCTCTCCGAGCGCGCAGCGTTCCCCATAGCGCTTGCCGAGGCCGGCATTGTCTTCATCGGTCCGAACCCTAAAGCCATCGCCGCGATGGGCGACAAGATCGAGTTCGAAGAAGGCCGCGGCCGCGGCGAAGGTGTCGACCGTGCCCGGCCATCTCGGCGTCATCGAGGACGACAACCAGGCAATCGCGATTGCCGATCAGATCGGCTACCCGGTCATGATCAAGGCCTCCGCCGGCGGCGGCGGCAAGGGCATGCGTATCGCTTTCTCCAAAGCGGAGGTCGCGGAGAATTTCGCCCGCGCCCGTTCGGAAGCAAAATCGAGCTTCGGCGACGACCGCGTCTTCATCGAAAAATTCATCACCGATCCGCGCCACATCGAAATCCAGGTGCTGGGCGACAAGCACGGCAATGTCATCTATCTCGGCGAGCGCGAATGTTCGATCCAGCGCCGCAATCAGAAGGTGCTCGAGGAATCGCCGAGCCCGCTGCTCGACGAAGCGACGCGGCGGAAGATGGGCGAGCAGTCGGTCGCGCTCGCCAAGGCGGTGGGTTACGACAGTGCCGGCACCGTCGAGTTCGTCGCCGGCCAGGACAAGAGCTTCTTCTTTCTCGAGATGAACACCCGGCTGCAGGTCGAGCATCCGGTGACGGAGCTCGTCACCGGCATCGATCTCGTCGAGCAGATGATCCGGGTCGCCTCAGGCGAGCGGCTCTCGATCAAGCAGAGCGACATCAAGCTTAACGGCTGGGCGGTCGAGAGCCGCATCTATGCCGAGGATCCGTATCGCAATTTCGCGCCGTCGATCGGCCGCCTGGTGCGCTATCGCCCGCCGGCCGAAGGCACCCATGACGGCGTCACCGTGCGCAACGATACCGGCGTCACCGAGGGCGGCGAGATTTCGCTCTATTACGATCCGATGATCGCCAAGCTCGTCACCCACGCCAAGACGCGGCTCGAGGCAATCGATGCGCAGGCCGTCGCCCTCGACGCCTTCACCATCGAAGGCATCCGCCACAACATTCCGTTCCTCGCAGCCATCATGCAGAAGGACCGCTGGCGCTCCGGCAAATTGTCGACGGCTTTCATCGCCGAGGAATTTCCCGGCGGCTTCGAGCGCGTGCCGCCGACCGGTATCGTGGCGCGCAACATCGCCGCCGTGGCGGCCGCCATCGATCACGTGCTCGGCGAACGCAAACGCAAAATCTCCGGACAATTGAACGCGACGCTGACCCGCGAGCGGCGGCGCGCGATCTGGCTCGGCTCGGACGAAATCCAGGCCGACGTCGAGCATGACGGCAAATCCGTCATCGTCACCTTCGAGGACGGCGCGCGGCATGTTCTGGTATCGAACTGGTTCCCCGGCATGCCGGTGTGGGGCGGCACCATCGACGGCGCGCCGGTCGCGATGCATGTGCGGGCCATCCCGAACGGCGCCGAGCTCGCCTATCGCGGCATCGAGGTGAAGACCTACGTCTATACCGAGCGCGAGGCGAAATATGCCCGCCTGATGCCGCTGAAGAAACTCTCCGGCAGCGAGAAGGCGGTGCGCTGCCCGATGCCGGGGCTCGTGGTCTCGCTGGCCGTCGCCGAAGGCCAGGAGGTCAAAGCCGGCGAAACGCTGGCGGTGGTCGAGGCCATGAAGATGGAAAATATCCTGCGCGCCGAGCGCGACGGCACCATCAAGGCCATCCGGGTCAAGAGAGGCGACAGCGTCGCCGTTGACGCCGTGATAATGGAATTCGCCTAAGATATCCTCCCGTCGTCCCAGCGAAATCGGCTTTAGCCGATTTCGAAGGCTTAGTTGTCCAAGTCGGCAAAAGCCGCCTTGATTGGCTCGCTGCGGTCGCACCTCAGGGTGACGGGGAACGGATACGATGCAGGCAATGCGCTTTCTTCTGTCGCCGGGCGGGCGGCTCAAGCCGCAGCCCTTCATCTATGGCGCGCTCGCGGTTTATCTGTTCGGCGCTGCGTCGCACTTTCTCACGACGCCCGACGTGCTGCGGCGCGCCGGTCTGTTGCCTTTCATCGCCGTGCAGCTTTTTTTGACCTGGATATGGTTCAGCCTGCACTCAAAGCGCCTGCACGACAGCGGACGGTCGAGCGGTCTGGCCCTGGGCATCGGCCTGCTTTATCTGCTCTCTGTCGTGCTGCTCTTGATCGTCGCCGATGGCTTCCTCACCACCTCCAATGCGCCGCTCGGCGACGCCAATGCGGCCGGTGCGCTCGGGCTGTTGCTGGTTCTCTACGTCGCAAGCGCGCTCGCCGGGTCGAGCCAATACGATCTCGCCTGGGTTATCGTGGCGATCCTGACCTTCATGGCCTTCGTGCCGATCGTCGCGGCGCTGGTGTTCTCCTTGTGGGTGGCCAGGAAGCCGAGCGCGGAACAGACGTAATGCTGCACTTCGCCTATGGCTCGAACATGCACCGCGCCATCATGCGCAAGCATGCGCCGGCGGCGGAACCGGTCGGCGTCGCTGCTCTTGCCGGCCACCGTTTTGTCATCACCGCGGACGGCTATGCCTCGGTCGTGCCGTCACTTGGACAGACGGTCTACGGCATGGTGTGGCGGCTCACGCCGCGCGATCGCGTCACGCTCGACGCCTGGGAGAATATTTCAGCCGGCCTCTATCGCGCCGAGACCTTGCCGGTTCATCAGGCCGGCCAGTCCCTGCCGGCGCTGGTCTACATTGCGCGGGACCGTCCGACGGGGCAGCCGCGGGCCGGCTACATGGAGGTCGTCGTCGAGGCGGCGCGCGCGCTGGAACTGCCGGCGGATTACATTGCCTCTTTGGCAGAATGGCTGCCGCGCGGGCCGCTTGATGCCGCGCGGCCGAAGTTCGGAGAATTCGGTTGAGCACATTTCGCCATGTCGTTATCCGCGGCCGTGTTCAGGGCGTAGGTTTTCGCGCCTGGACCGAATACACGGCGCTCAGCCACGGCCTCAAAGGCTGGGTGCGCAATCGCCGCGACGGTGCCGTGGAGGCCGTTTTCATCGGCGAGGAGGACGCGGTCGAAGTCATGGTCGAAGCTTGCCGCACCGGGCCGGCCGGTGCGTTTGTCGAGGCGGTCGATCACCGCGATGCAAGCCCGGGAGAAGTCAGGCTGCGCCGGGGCGACGAATTGTTTTCGGTCTTGGGCACGGCTTGATTGGGCAACGCTTGAGTTGCGCCGAGCAACGGTTCGAAGGCCGCGCGCAGCGCCATGTCCACTTCCGGCATCGTCACCGGCACGCCGAGATCGGCCAAGGAAGTGACGCCGTAGCGCCGGTCGGCGACGCCGCACGGCACGATGCCGGAGAAATGCGCGAGTTCCGGCTCGACGTTGAGCGCGAAGCCGTGCAGCGTCACCCATTGCCGCACGCGAATGCCGATGGCCGTGATCTTATCCTCGAAGTTTTCGCCTTTGTCCGGCCGCGGCACCCAGACGCCGATCCGGTCGTCGCGGCGCTCGCCGCGCACATTGAACGAAGCGAGCGTGCGGATGATCCATTCCTCGATCGTGGCGACGAAGCGGCGCACGTCCGGCGCGCGGCGCTTGAGATCGAGCATGACATAGCCGACCCGCTGGCCCGGCCCGTGATAGGTGAACTGTCCGCCGCGGCCCGCGATATGGACCGGAAAGCGCGCCTCGATCAGTTCGGACGGCCGCGCCGAGGTGCCGGCGGTGTAAAGAGAAGCGTGCTCAAGCAGCCAGACCAGTTCGGGCGCCTCGCCGCGCGCGATGGCCTCGGCCCGCGCCGTCATCGCGGCCAGCGCCGTGTCGTAATCGACCGGTTCGTCGCTCACGCGCCATTCGACCGGCGCCGAGCCGGCGGCGGGTGGCAGACCGATGGTCAGCTCGTCGCGCGTATTAACCACCTTGTAACCATAGCGGGGTGACACTTGCCGGTACATCGGCAGCGCAGCGCCAAGCCGATTCCTGAAAGCCGATATAAGGGCCGAAATCAGCGGCCAAAAGGGCCAAAGGCGCGATGACAGGCGTTTAATAGGGGGCAAAGTGCCGAGTCTCGATAATGTTTCGATCGATATCGCGGTGGTGTTGGGAACGAGCTCGATGCCGATCCACCAGGTGCTGCGGCTCGGCCGCGGCGCCATCATCGAACTCGACGCCACCGAGGACGACGCGGTGCGCATTCTCGCCAACAACTTCCCGGTGGCGAAGGGCACGGTCGTGGTCTCCGGCAACAAGATCGCCGTCGAGGTCCTGCACCTCCTGCCGCGAACCCCCGACGGTGCCTAGCGGGTTGATCGCGCGCGGCTTTTCGCCGTTGTCCGGCGGCCGGCCGGAAGCCCACAGGCCTCCCGCCGGGCCTTGTCCGGCCGTCCCCTAACTGTTACATCCGGCGCCGTCGCGCGTCGGTCCGGCGCGTGTCCACCCCACATGCGGCCGTGGCGGAATTGGTAGACGCACTAGCTTGAGGTGCTAGCGGGGCAACCCGTGGAGGTTCGAGTCCTCTCGGCCGCACCATTGAGAAAAAATCGGTCTGATTTTATTGGTCTTTCGCCGCCGATGCCCGCACCTTGCTGACGGGTGCGGGCATAGAAGTTGCCAAATCGTTCGTCCTTGTTGTGCTGCCCTGCGTCTGGGCGTCTATAGAATATAGGAAATGATTTCTCTTGCCTGATAATCCATCAGTTCGGGATCAGGCATCCCCTTGGGCGCATCCAAGCCTCTGTGCGTTTTCGTCATAAAGAGCCGGAGCGAACCGGCATTCGTATCTTTGCGTTGAGCAATCGATTCAAATGACGGTGCCGGCGGTTTTATGATCGGCGCATAGGCTTGATCTGGCGCTGCCACATGACAGATCGCGCAGATTGTTGCGGCCAGCTGGTGGCCCTTTTGGATATCATCTTCGGCATTGGGCTGCGCCGACGCAGAAGAAAGGCCGGTCGATAAGAACTGCGATAAGACCAATGCTATTCGCATCGTCTCTGCTCGATATAGCCTTCTCCTGAGAGTTTGGATCAAAGTATTGCTCCCTTTCGTGAACGGCAGGTCCGCGGATTACTCGTAGCGCAGTGCCTCGATCGGATCGAGATAAGCCGCTTTGAGCGCAAGAAAAATGCTGCCAGGCCGAGCCAACCCGCATTCTCCTGTAAGGGAACCGCAATGAGATGTGCAAACACGGCAGACAGATCAGCGCCAGAGCGCCGCCATATATTCCTCCGACGATTGCCGCGACAGCTCCCGCCGGGAAGAATGTCACATAGGCGGGGTTCGCATCATGCTGCGGGCGAGGGCTTCACCAGTTGCCGCAAATCCGGCTCGCCGCAACGAGACAGTACTGCCTGCCGGGCGGCATCACGTAGTCCCACTATTGAGTCAAAATCAGTTCCGCGAGGCGTGACGGGATCGAGTATTTCAACATCAATGCGTCCCCAGCGCGGAAACCACTGGTCGCTTCGCAAGATTGATCGCGTCCCGCGCAGGACTCCGGGATAGATCGGAACTTTGGCTTCGCTCGCGATCTTGAAAGCTCCCGTGAAAAATTCGAGAAGCCCCGGTTGACGGGTAAAGGTTCCCTCGGGAAATACAACCAAAAGCCGACCCTCACGGGCGAGCGCGGTGGCAGTCGCGGTGTCGGCAATGCCGCTGGTGAGGTCGTAACGCTCAACGAACAGCGCGCCGAGCCGCCGGAGCAGCACGCCGGCAAAAAACTCACTGGCAAGCTCCCCTTTCACCATGTAGGCCGGCGCGCCGGGAAGGGCTGCAGCAACGGCAATAGCGTCGACATAACTGGAATGATTGAAAATGACGATCGCATGGTCTTTCGGTAGCCGCTCTATACCCTTGATGGAGAGAGGGATGCCCATTGCCAAAAGCGCGCCTCGCGCAAGCTTCCGCACCACCGCCCAGCGCCACTTGAGCTGCGGCAGCGCCACAATGGCGAGTGCTCCTATCGCGATGCAAATGGCGAGAACGGTCCACCACCACGCGGCATAGAGATGTTGTCGCGCCGCCCGATTCATTCGTGTCAATCGGCCGCCGACAACAGCCAGCCATAAGCGCATGATCTGCCAGCGCAGTGCTCGCCGTGGCAGGTTGAGCTGTTGCGCGAGGTAGTGCTCTTTGGCGGCAGCGCGGCGGATCTTACCGCTTGACGTCTTCGGCACTGTTCCGGGATCTACCAGCACGATGTCGTCAGGAGGCCAGCCCACAATGGTCGTGACAACATTGCGTGCGCGAGCTTTCAGAGCTTCACGTTCCGCCGCATCGGCTTGTCCGGTTTCGGCGAGCACGACAATCCGCTCCGTGCCGGATGCGGGATCCGTAACGCCAAATGCAGCCACCGCGCCCTTGGTAAAGCCGCCGATATCACCCACGGCCTCTTCGAGCTCGTGCGGGTAGACGTGTTGGCCGGCACGAATGATGATGTCTTTGATGCGCCCGGTGATGAACACGTCGCCTTTGGCCAGATAGGCGCGATCGCCACTGTCGAGCCAGCCGTTGTGGAACAGTTCTCGCGTTTTCGGTTCATTGTGGAAGTAGCCGGACGTTGCAGAAGGGCCGCGAAACTCAAGCCGGCCCTCGCGCCGTTCCTCCACTTCGCGGCCGGCATCATCGACAATACGAATTTCATGGCCGGGGAGGGGACGACCGCAGGCGGTAAATTCGATGGCGTTGGTATCGTCGGCTGTTGCCGGTTCAGCCACGCCGCGGCGGGTCAACGCGTCACGATTGACGCGGTCGATGAGCGGTCCACGCCCGGGCGGTGGCAGAGCAAGCGCAACGGCGCATTCCGCGAGGCCATAGACCGGGGCCATGGCTTCGCCGCGAAACCCATAGCGGCTGAATCGCTCGATGAACCGGCGAAGCGTATGGATGCTGACCGGCTCGGCCCCGTTCGCGACGTAACGCAGCGAACCCAAATCGAGCCCGACGAGGTCAGCGTCATCGATCTGTTTGAGGCACAATTCAAATGCGAAATTCGGCGCGGCCGAAATTGTCGCGCGATAGCGGTGACACGCCCAAAGCCAGCTTTGCGGATGTGCGAGAAAGCTCAGCGGCGACATAATATAGCAGCGGACACCGACATAGAGCGGCGCAAGCCAAGCGCCGATCAAGCCCATGTCGTGATAGAGCGGCAGCCAGCTCATCAGCACGTCCGCCGGTGTCGCATCGATCGCTGCAAACATGGCGCGGATATTGGCCAGGAGATTGGCATGGCTGAGCACGACCCCTTTGGGATCGCCAGTGCTGCCCGAAGTGTATTGGATCAAGGCGGTGGCGGTCGGATCGTCGAGTTTTGGCAGCGCCGCTTGCGTCGGCGTGGCCATCAGATTGGAAGCACTTTCGATCGCGCTCAACGATGGGACAAGTCCACGCAGCAGCGTTCCGAGCCGTAAAGCCTCGTGAACGGTAACGAGGACTTTGGCCTCGGCATTAAGCAAAATCTTGGCTTGGCGGCGTAGGTAATCCTCAAGTTGCGACAATTGCATCGGCGGGTAGATCGGCACCGGCACTCCGCCCGCATAAAGGATACCGAAAAACGCGGCGAAGAATTCTGTTCCGGTCGGCAGCATGAGCGCGACCCGATCGCCGGGCACGACATCGCGTGCGATCAGTCCGCTGGCAACGGCCCGCGCCGCCTTGGCCAGTTCGGCATAAGTCAGGGTGGCGAGGGTGATGTTCTCGTCCTGCAAAACGGTGACATGAGGCCGATCAGGATTCCGCGCGACGTGCCACTCGAGAGCCTCGACCAGGGTTTTGGCGTCGGCGGCAGGCGTGACGCTGGTCTCAGCAACAGGAGGAGCTTCAACGACGGTGACGCGCGTTTCCAGCGTGCTCGCTTGCGGGGCGGCTTTCTCCAGAGCCGTCAGGAGATCTCCAACCGTATCTGCTTCACCCATGACACTGATGGGCAAGCGTATCCGAAACACTCGCTCGATGCGCAGAACCAGCTCGGTGCGGCCAAGGCTGTCGATGCCAAGATCGCGATCGAGCCGGCTGGACAACGAGATATTGGCGATGGAGGCACCTGTGCCGCGGAGCTCACGGACGAGATCGGCGACCAGCGCGATGAGTTTGGCGGCCTGGGAATCGGTCTGGGAACTGGCCTCCAGCACTCGATTTTGCTCCGCGCCAAGGTTCATGGCTAAAAATAGCCGACGCGCTTCCCATCACGGTTGACCAAGATCAAACCTGGTTTGCGCGCCATGCGCGATAATATTACTGAATAATCGACGTACGCGCCCGCAAGATGAACGATCGCGCGAGAAAAATCGGCGTTTATGCGCAGTTATTCGGCGTGATCGCCCGGAGTTGATCATGACCTTTTCGAGCATAATGGTTGGTGTCGATCTTGAGCCTTCCAATAGCGCGACATTGCGTATCGCCAGCAATCTCGCGACGCAATTTGGCGCCAAACTGATCGGCATAGCCGCCGCAGACTTGCCGTGGTCCTTCTACGCACAGAAGGCCCCCGCGCCCGCTGTCATTGAGCTGTTGCAGTCCGATATTGAAAAACGATTGAAGCGCGCCGAGGAGCGCTTTCGCGCCGCCGCGACGCAGCCTGCACAGCAGATCGAATGGCGGTCGGCTCTAGCGGCGCCTTCGGACTATATCGCACATCAGGCGCGCGCCGCGGATATCATCGTGATGAGCGCCAGACGTGATGGCGTCTGGGTCGATCCATTTGTAGGGCAGATCGATCCTGGTGATCTCGCCATGCGAGCAGGTCGACCGGTTTTTGTCGTCCCGCCCGATGCTGAGCATTTCGACCTAAAATGCGCGGTAGTCGCTTGGAAGGACACCCGAGAGGCTCGACGCGCAGTGAACGATGCGTTGCCTCTGTTGCAAAAAGTGCAGGACGTCATCGTCGCTGAGATCATCGAGGAGGAATCTCAGCGAGCCGATGCGCACGGGCGGCTTGACGATGTTGTTCGTTGGCTCGGCCGCCATGGCATTGCCGCATCCGCGCGCGTCTTCGATTTCCCCGAAGGAAACGATCCGTTCGATAAGCTATGGGATTACGGTGCGGATTTCGTGGTGGCCGGCGCCTATGGTCATACACGCCTGCGTGAATGGGTATTCGGGGGCTTTACCGACAGCATTCTCAAACGGTCACCTCGCTGCGCATTTCTCTCGCATTGAATGGCGGCCGATGCAATTTAACGGGCTATTTGACCTGTATGCTTTTGAGATACTCGATAATTCCCGAGATACGCTTTTTGACCGCCTCTTCCGTGCCGTTCCTTTGAAATAGAGAACCCCACACCGGCATGTCGTAGGTGCCGTGGGCTCGGATGGTTTTACGTCCGTCGATGATCCGGTACAGAATCTCGGTAGGGAAAACGCCATCGTTATTCTTGGCCAGCAGGGTGAGATTCGGCGGTTGTGTTTTGAGGTCTGGGACTAGGGGCCCGTCTCCCTCGCCACTTTTGCCGTGACAGGCGGCACAACTGGATACGTAGTCCGCTTTGGCGGCATTCCCGTCTTCAGCGCTGGATGGTGTGTTGAATCCAGCCAGACCGGCGGCAAACACCAGGGAGGCGGCCAAGATCTTGAGTGTCATGTGCACTCTCGCATCAAATGGAGGCAGGATCGCATTTCAACCGATCCATTGGATTTCGGGCTCTCTTCGCGCCACGGGCGGCGGCACCGATTTCGGGTGGCCGACGATGATAGGGGCCATGGGCATCATCTCAGCAGGAAGTTGAAGAAGCAACTTGCCTGCCGGTGTGCCAAGCCAGCCCTGGGCAAAACCAATCCAGCAGGAGCCGAGCTCCGCCGCTTGTGCGGCCAGCATCAGGTTTTCGGCGGCCAGCGCGCAATCCTCGGTCGCCCAGGGAATCGAGGCGCTGCAGATCACGATCAGCACCGGGGCGTGATAGAAGATGTCAAAGGCCTGATCGTTCAATATCTGCCCAAAGTGATGCGATAGAAGACCGGCCGGAGTCGTCTTCAGCATATGCGCCTTTGACTCTGCCGATATGCGCGCCAGCACGGCCTGATCGCGCACAACGCAAAACGACCACGGTTGCTGATTGACTGCGCTTGGCGCCTGGATCGCGGCGTCAATGAGGTGACGAATGGCGCTTTGATCGACCGGCGCATCGGTGAACTCACGTACCGCCCGGCGAGTGTAGATGGCCTCTTTGACGTCCATAGCCTACCTCGTCACCTGCCTCATCCAATCTAGTATAGAAATTAGGGCACCGGCTGCGCATTTGTGCTTTGACTTGGATCAACGGCTGGGTCCAGATCATCTGATAATTAAATAGGTGTTTTCTTGGCGAGGATGTACGCATGTCTCACAAGCAAATTCTGTTTCGCTCGGCTGCACGGGAGAAGATCTTGCGCGGCGCCGCACAGCTTGCTGACGCGGTCCGCGTGACGCTCGGGCCGCGGTCCAAATCCGTATTGATCGAAAAGAAGTGGGGTGCGCCTATCGTCTGTAACGATGGGGTTACGATCGCCAAAGAGTTCGATCTCAAGGATCCGGAAGAAAATCTTGGCGCGCGTATGCTGCGTCAGGCCGCCGAGAAGACCGGCGATATGGTCGGCGACGGCACCAGCACATCGACAATTCTCGCTCATGCCATTTTTGCCGATGGCGTTCGCAACGTCGTAGCCGGGGCAAGCGCGATCGATATCAAGCGAGGGATGGATCGCGCGGCTAAGCGCGCCATAGAAGCGTTACGTGCGCTGTCGCGGCCGGTAGCGACCCGAAAGGAGAAGTCGCAAGTCGCGGCGATCTCTGCTCACAACGATCCGGCGATCGGAGAACTGGTCGCAGACGCCATGGACAAAGTCGGCGGCGAAGGGGTGATCACAGTTGAGGAATCCAAGACCACCGAGACCACGCTCGATGTCGTTGAGGGAATGCAGTTCGATCGCGGCTATGTCTCACCGTATTTCATGACCGAATCCGAAAAGATGGAAGCAATCCTCGAAGACTGTTTCATTCTCTTGTGCGACCGCAAGATCAGCTCGCTGAGCGACATGATTCCGCTCCTGGAACAGGTGGCCAAAGCCAGCAAGCCGCTTCTCGTTGTCGCCGAGGAGGTCGAAGGCGAGGCCCTAGCGACGCTGATCGTCAACCAGATTCGCGGCATCTTGAAGAGTTGCGCCGTCAAGGCTCCGGGCTTCGGCGATCGCCGCAAGGCCATGTTGCAGGATATGGCCGCATTGACCGGCGGCCAGGTTATCTCCGAGGAATTGGGACTAAAGCTCGAGCACGCAACGCTCGAGCAGCTTGGCCGGTCAAAGCGAGTCGTCGTCGACAAAGACAATACGACAATCATCGGCGGAGCCGGCGAGCGCAAACAGATCGATGGCCGTATTGAGCAGATTCGCCGCGAAATAGACAAGACGACCAGCGACTACGACAAGGAAAAATTGCAGGAGCGACTAGCAAAACTCTCGGGTGGCGTCGCCGTCATCCGTGTCGGCGCGCCGTCCGAATCGGAAATGAAGTCGAAGAAAGAAGCCGTCGATGACGCGATCAGTGCGACCAAAGCCGCAGTGGCCGAAGGCATTGTAGCCGGAGGTGGCTTGGCTCTGCTGCGCTGTGTCGAGGCGGTCGCGCAGGAAGAGGCCAAAAGTGAAGGCGACGAGCGGACCGGCGTTCAGATCATCAAGCGCGCTTTAGAAGCGCCGACCCGGCAGATCGCTGAGAACTCCGCAACTGACGGAGGGGTCGTGGTTGCGCGTATGCTGGAAGGCAAAGGCAACTACGGCTTCGACGCCGGCCGCAAGCAATATGTCGATCTGGTGGAAGCGGGTATTATTGACCCGACCAAGGTGGTTCGCATCGCGCTGGAAAACGCCGTTTCCGTCGCCGGCGTGTTGCTGCTCACTGAGGCGACCATGACGGAAATTCCCGAAGAGAAGCGCGAGCGCCTGTCCGAAGCCGAAATGGCGGTGTAACAACGGGCAAGAGGTGTTGGTAGCGCCAGCCGATGGTAGCACCATGAGTGCGGAAGAATCGATAGGCTCGAACGCGGCGCAGCAGCAAGCTGCATCTTACCGCCTTGCAGAGCTTGACCGTGATTTCATTCTTGGCGACTCAATGCGGGGCGTTCGGCTCCAACTCGAATATGCTAAGGTGGAAGAAAACTTGCGTGCCTGGGGCGTGCGTTCCACCATCGTCGTATTCGGCGGTGGCTTGGTCCGTGAAGACGGGCCACCTCATCATCGCGCTTGGTATCAACGTGCTCGGCAATTCGCCCAAATCGCGTCAGAGCGCGGCGGAGCAATTTCCGCCAGCGACGGAATGCGCGACAACGTCATCGCGACTGGCGGCGGGCCGGAACTCATGGAAGCGGCGAACCGGGGCGCTGCCGATGTAGGTGCACCCTCGATCGGTTTCAATATCGCGCTCCCCGACGAACAGCCACCGAATCCCTATTCGACGCCTGAACTGACATTCCGCTTCCAATATTTTGCCATCCGTAAGCTTCATCTGGTGATACGGGCCAATGCACTTGTCGTTTTTCCGGGAGGCTTCGGCACGTTCGACGAAATGTTCGAGATCCTCACGCTGAAACAGACCGAGAAGACGGCGCCTATTCCGATCGTATTGTTCGACGAAGCCTACTGGCGATCAGTTGTAAATTTCGAGCACATGTTGCGCGAGGGGACTATCACAATAGGCGATCGTGACCTGTTCGCCTTTGCCAGCGACCCAGTAGAGGCCTGGAACTATCTCGAGGCGCACATCGTGGCGCGCCAAGCATGATTCCGCTGCACTTAGCCTTGTCGTGGCGAGCTGTTAATTCACATCAAGATGTGGGAATTTCAGCCAATCTATCATGAAACTTGTATCTAAGGGGGAGAAAACAGATGCGAATGAAACTAACTGCTCTGCTTATGGCAGGCGCTCTCATCGGTATTTTGTCGCAAAGCGCGAGAGCCATTCCGGTTGACGTTGCCGGCGTAAATGCCGCCGTAACCTCTACGTCGACAGTGCAGAAAGCCCATTACTGGCATCGGCACTACTACGTCAAGTGCTACTACGAGTTGGTCGTCGGTCCTTACGTTTGTCACCATTATCACTAATGGTGACGAGGTGACCGCAATTTACCTTCCGTAGGCGCGGAGCCAGTGCTCACTTTGCGTAAGATTTAGTGCCGGCGGCAGGCTGATCGGTCAAAGGGGCTCGCTCATGGCAGACCAGGAATTTTGCGTGTTCGCGCTGCATGAAAGCGGTGATTTGGGTGCCGGAGTCGCGGCAGTTCTTGGGCGGCCACTTGCCGCTCACGAGGAGCGTGAATTCGAGGATCAGGAACACAAAATCCGCCCCCTCGACAATGTGCGGGGCGTCGACGTCTTTGTTCTGCACGGTCTGCACAGCGGGCCCAAGCAAAGCCCCAATGATAAGCTCTGCCGGCTCCTGTTCTTTATTGGTGCGTTGAAAGACGCCGGCGCCGCGCGCGTGACCGCTATCGTCCCTTATCTATGCTATGCGCGCAAAGACCGCCGGACGAAACCGAATGATCCGGTAACGACACGCTATGTGGCAAGTCTTTTTGCAGCAGTAGCCACTGATGGCATCGTCACTCTTGACGTGCACAATCCTGCAGCATTTGAAAATGCCTTTCATTGCCCGACCGTAGCGCTGACGGCGGCGCCATTATTTGTCGGCTATGTCAAAACACTGGCCAGAGTTGAAGAAAAGTTTTGCGTGATATCGCCCGATCCCGGCGGCACAAAACGCGCCGATCTCTTTCACGAGGCGCTGGAGGCCGCACTCGGGCGGCCTGTCGGGAAAGGCTTCGCCGAGAAGCGCCGCAGCGCAGGTGTCGTGTCCGGCGACCTATTCGTGGGCGACGTGGAAGGAGCCACCGCGCTGGTCATCGACGATCTCATCAGTACCGGCGGCACTTTAGTGCGTGCGGCTCGCGCCGCGCGGCGGGCGGGCGCGAGACGCGTCGTGGCCCTCGTGACGCATGGTCTGTTTATGCCCGGCGCTGAGGACGCGATTCTGGATTCGGCGATCGACCGGCTTGTCGTCACGGATGCGGTACCGCCATTTCGATTGACGCAGGAGTTGCGGTCGAAGGTCGATATCCTGCCAGTAGCTCCGCTGCTGGGAGAAACGATACGCCGTCTTCATGTCGGCGAGGCGCTCACCGATTTGCTCGTTTTCTGAGGGTTCTTTCAAGCCGCACCGCATCGGCGGCGGCGAGCCGCAGGTAGGTGCGTGCCAGCATGGGCCATTTTTCCGGTGTGCGCGGCTGGTCCTCGAGCAGATGGGCGATCGCGAGACGCGCGCGTAGCGTTGCTCTATGGCAGCGATAAAACACGAAAAGCTCTGTGGAATGTCCGTCGTGCAGGGCATAAATGAGACGACGCCGCAAATATTCGCCGGCCCAGGCGGCGCCGAGTCGCTCGCATTCCAAGCAAAGGAAAGCGATTTCGTCGAACGGGTCGACCATCCGCAATCCGGCATTGAATTCTAGGCAATCAATAATGCGGACCGGATCGCCGATCCAAATATGCTCGGGGCGTAAGTCGCCATGCCCGTCGACGATATGTCGCGTCCGTACGCGCTCGGCCAGCAGCCCGGCACGTTTGTCGAGGAAACGCCTCTGGACGGCATCGACGTAGCGAATTGTCCCGGCCGGCAGGTTGAAACGAGGATCGGCCAAGACCCGTCGATTGTAGGCAAGGCTGCGATGCAACTGCGTCCGATAAGCTGCGGGTGAGATGAAGACCGCGCGTGCGCGGCGATAGAAATTGACAAGCGTTGCCACAAGGCGATCGAGCTGCCAGCGCTGCACGCGACGCTCCTCAATGAGCCGGTCCAGCATCTGGCTTTCGTCCAGACGCTTCATGAGCACCAGCCAGTCGACAACCTCGCCGTCGCCCCCGATCGAGAGACCTGATTTCGAGCGCACGATCGGCTGGACGTCCTCGTAGACGTCGGGCGCGAGGCGTCGGTTGAGCGACAATTCAGCGCGGCAAGCCGCCTCGCGACGGGCAAGTGTCGAGAAATCGAGATAAGGGAAACGCACCGGCTTTTTGAGCTTGTAGGCTTTGTCGCCGGCAAGAAAGACCTCTGACATGTGGGTCTCACGGCGATGCACCTCGGATACCGAGGGCTGATAGGCATCGCCCCGGCTGAGAAATGCGACTTTTGCGGCAAGCGAAGGCTCGTCAAGCCGAGCCGTGCTGGTCAGAGATCTCTGGTTGAGCATGAAACTAAAGTCATAAATTGCGTGCGCATCCGGGCGCTTTCAAAGCTTTTGCAGCTTGATTTGCGCACCATTTAGTTCGTCGAGCACGCCCTCGTGTATTGTATCCATCAATTCGCCGATGCTGGTCGTCTTGGCCATCCAGCGTTCGCGAGCTTTGACCCACACATCCTTCCATGCAGCGCTGAAAGTCTCGATATCGTCGAGTTCGTAAGTGCCTTCATGTAGGCGTTTGCCGGCTTTGGTTATTTCAAGTTTGAATTTCATCCGGCTCCTCGCAACGCTGTCAAAATCCTGCCGCAGGGAATAGAAACCAATATATACAATGCCGTCGCACCATCGATTGATCTTGGTCAAAACGATCAGTCTCGATGGCGCGCTATTGTCGAAAAAATATAGATACTTACGCTTTTTAAGTTGGGCGCTAATGGCCGAATCCCGCATTCAGCCCGCGCTACCTCCGGCCGAGGGAAAGATAGAAATCAGCCTTAATCGAATAGCGCAGCTGTTCAACTCGCTCGATCCATCGCCTTTTCATGAGCGCGACCTCGATCAAGATGCTGAGGAATATATTGTGGAGTCAGCGGAGGAAATTGGACTGCAGCGGCCATTGACCCTGATAATTCATCTCCCGGCGGACCAAGTGCCACAAGGCGGCTCACACGATCTCGGCGAAGCGATTCACAACTACTTCGCCTATCGCGAAGCTCACGAACGCCGGCGGCTTCGTCTACTGTTTTGCGACGGCCGCATCGCGCTGGTAAGCGGGCTTGCATTCCTGTTTTTCTGCGTCCTGTTGCGGCAACTGGCATTTTCCCTCGGCAGCGGCTCGGCTGCCGAAATCCTGCGCGAAAGCATGTTGGTCATAGGATGGGTCGCGATGTGGCGGCCTTTGGAGATTTTTCTTTATGAATGGGTTCCAGTGCGTCGGCGCTGCCGGATTCTTGCGAAGCATCTCGGTCATGCCGGTCATTGTCAGACCCAAATGACGCCGCGTGCGCCAGATAGGGAATTGATTTGCATCAACGACCGCTCGCCCCCGTTCAGGAATAGTCTATGTGATAGAAGCCAGAGCGGAGAAAACCAGATGCAAATCCCGCCGCAAATCGATTTTCAAGGCACTTCGGGCACGCCGCAGATTCAGGATGCCATCGCCAAGCACATCGACGAGCTTGAGGAGCGCTGGGGGCGCATAACGGCGTGTCGGGTCATGGTGAAGGGGCCTGGTCAGCACCATCGCCAAGGCGGACTTTATGAGGTCCACATTTGTCTTGCGCTGCCGGACGGCCGCGAAGTCAATGTAGGGAGGACGCCGCCCGAGGACGCACGTCATTCCGATCTGACCTTTGCCATCGACGACGCCTTTCGGCATGCCCGTCGTCAGCTTCAGGATCAGGCACGACGCACTCAGGGCCAAATAAAGCATCATGAGGAGCAGCCCACAGGGGCGGTGGCGCGGCTCGATCCGTCGGGCGAGTTTGGATTCCTGCAGACTGCCGACGGCCGGGAAGTTTATTTCCATCGCAATAGCGTTCTAGACAACGGATTTTCTCGCCTTCAGGTCGGTTCGCGAGTGACTTTTGTTGACGAAATTGGAGATAAAGGCGCGCAGGCAAGCACAGTAAGAATTCTCGGCAAGCACGCATTGCGCGCTTGAAAAACCGACTTGGCTCAGGAAGTTCCAAGCTCGGCCTGTTTGAAGAGTTGAGAGTCTTTGATCCCAGCTCGAGGCTTGCGCCTGCGAAGGTGTCAGTCTTTTGGCAAACTCAGAGGAGTGATGACGATGAGCGCTGTCGGTCTCGAAAGTATCGATCATACCGTTCAAACGACCCACCTTTGGATCAAGGAGCTCGATGAACGGCTTGGATGGGTGGACAAGCACCGCTCTTACGGCCTGCTTCGATGCGTGCTGCAGGCCTTGCGCGACTGGATTCCGGTGAACCAGGCAGCCAATTTCGGCGCGGAGTTCCCTGAACTTCTTCGCGGTGTTTATTACGAGCAATGGCGGCCGGCTGCGACGCCGGTGAAGGAGCGGCACAGGGAGGCCTTCATGGCCCGGATTGATCGCTGCTTTAGCAACGGTCGCGTTCTTGTTGCGCCTGAAGCGGTCACGACAGTGTTCGAGTTTCTGTCTACCAAAATCTCTGCTGGAGCGATCGAACATGTTCGCCATGAATTGCCGGCGGATGTCAGAGTTCTGTGGCCGCTTTCTTCGCGAGCGGCCTGAGATTGCAGATAGCGGGTGTGTGTGCTCTGCGAGGGCAGCTCTCAGCCGACGGGATGCCGGGTGGGCGAGAGCAATTCTTTAAGGGTGGTGATGACTTCTTCGTCGGAGACCTGACGAAAATCGCGATAGTAAAGGCCTATCGCGTCAAATATTGCGGGCTCTTCGAGGCAAATCACGTCATCGGCCTCGCGCCGCAATTCAGCAAGGCTTTCGCTCGGACCAACGGGTACTGCAAGGACGAGGCGTTTGGGACCGCGCATACGCGTTGCGCGCAAGGCCGCCCGCATCGTAGCGCCGGTGGCTATGCCGTCGTCGACCACGATCACCGTTCGACCGGCAACGTCTACGCGCTCGCGTGTGCCTAAATAGCGTTCGCGGCGGCGCTCAATTTCCCCGAGCTCCGTTTTGCACACGGCCACAAAATCGGCTTCATCGATGGCGACGGCGCGGATGACGTCCTCGTTACGCACGACCAGAGGTGAATTGCCATCGACAATGGCACCCATGGCCAATTCCGGTTGATATGGCACCCCGATCTTGCGGACTAAAATTAAATCAAGAGGCGCGTCGAGCGCCTTCGCGATCTCCGCGGCAACCGGGACTCCTCCGCGCGGCAATGCGAGGATAACGGGACACTGATCGCGATAACCCGCGAGGGCTGCTGCCAATTTTTTACCCGCTTCGGCCCGATTCATAAATGGCATAGCTGTTCCCAAATGTGAAACCATCGCTACGAATGGCGCATCTTGGCAGACGACTAATTGATCCTCCTCAATTCAAACACGCCCTCGGCGAGGTCTCGGATGCCCTAGCCCATGCTTAGACGAGTCGCGCGTACAGGCATGACTGGAGGTAACGGGTAGTCTTTTCGCACGGAGGGGGGCTGCAGCAGTGGGAGGCGTGGCGCCGACGAGACCTCCTGACGCATCTGAAGGAGGCTACCACCGAGTTGAGCTGTATTGCCAATAATGACGATCGTTAAAGCCGCAAAAACCGCGACAGCAAGGATTCTACAGTGTGTCGCCCGATCAAAGCCGTGCTGTGAGCTATTCATGGCAACGATGCCCCAAGTTTCCTTCTGCAAACACGTTAAGACGCGCATCTCAAAAGAGAATTCAGGAAATGTTCTTAAGGATAATTCCTGAGGTGCCGGCATCGCCGATAGGCTGAAGCGCCGATGATCAGAGAGCCACCGCGATGACGTCTAGGGTGCTACGATCACAATGCTAGGTGCAAGGCTAACGAGCTTTTGTGAGACGCTGCCGAGCAAGAGGCCGACAACTTGGCCATGTCCACGCCGCCCGACAACGATAGCGTCGGCTTTTTCGCTCTGGATTGCGTCGATGAGAGCCTGCGTCGGATTGCCCCAGAGCAGTTTTGTTCTTATGGACGTAAGGCCGGTTTGTCGCGCCCGTTCCTCGGCCTCGGAGAGCGCCTGTTGTGCTAGGACTGTTGTCGGATCAGCTGCGTCGCCCTCCATTTGAGTGAATTGCCTGATTTGTTCTCGCTCTTCGGCGCGCAACGCTTTGCAGACCGTCACAATGGTTAGCGTTCCGCTAGCAGCCTTTGCGAACTCAGCAGCAACGTCAATTGCGCGATTCGCTCCATCGGACCCGTCTGTTCCCACCAGGATGTGTTGCATTTCAAGATCTTTCTATAGTTCGATCGATGCGCGAGAAGTCGGGAGCTGCGGAAACGAAATGCCTTGAACTTCAATAGAAGAATGACAGCTCGACCGGATATTGCTGCAGCGCAACGCAATTGAAAAATGTTAATTCTGTCATCGTCACGAGCATTGACGTGAATCAAATGCGCAAGATGATGGCGACCCTAAAATAAACAACTATTCGACTACCCTTGCCGACAATTGAGGAATGGAAGCGATTTATGGCCACAGCAAACCAGCCTTTCCCTTTATCCAAAAAGCTGCCGCCCGCATTGGTGCGTATCCAACGGCTTTGGAAGGATTTGAGTCGCGCGGAAAATGAAATGCCGTTTTCCGACGATGTTGATCTGTCTTTGTTTTCAAAAGCTTCTGCGGGCCTGATGCTGATTGATGTGTTCGCCGGCCCCCAACGGTTTCGCTTCAATCATTTGGCTGAAAAAATTCTTCGTAAGCTTGACGATAACATCATCGGAAAATTCGCCGACGAATTAGAGAATAAGAGCCCATTCGACTATTTCATCGCCCAGGCGAGTGCCACCGTGGAGGCGCGAGCTCCCACTTTGTACGTGAGTAGCGCTCCGACCCGCAGTAAAGTACGCAGCAGAGGTTATCGGCGCATTCTGTTGCCGACCTGGGGCAACGGCCGAGTGGAGCTCCTCCTCGGTGCCATCGTTTGATTGTCGCATTGCCCGTGCTGGGCGACCGTCGCCGGATTCCGCCGCCTCTGGCCGTTGATGGAGATCAAAGGCTGATGCGCAGGGCTCGCTAAATTGAAAAGCTTCCAAGCCCGGGTTGGTCCCGATGCAGCAACATGAGCCAGTATCTGAACCCGACTATGTGCGCTGGTTCGGCGACATCGGATTGAAGGACATCGGCTTGGTCGGCGGCAAGACTGCGTCGCTGGGCGAGCTCTATGTGAGCCTTTCAGCGCGTGACGTCAGAGTGCCAAACGGCTTTGCAATCACAGCGCGGGCTTATCGCGACGCATTGACTGCCGCGAAGGCGTGGGACCCTCTCCGCGCTTTATTGGAAAAGGTCGACAAAACGGATGTCGCTCTCTTGAGCGAGCGTGCCGCAAAAGCGCGCGCGCTCGTCTACGAGGCGACTGGCAACAATCATATTCGTAATGCGATTGCCGGCGCCTATGCTCAACTTGAGGGGCAATATGGCCGCAGCCTAGCCGTTGCGGTGCGCAGTTCGGCGACGGCCGAGGACCTGCCCAATGTAAGTTTTGCCGGTCAACATGAAAGTTTCCTCAATATCCGTGGCGTTGACGATTTGATCGAGGCTTGCCGGCGCTGCTTTGCATCGATCTTCACCGACCGGGCGATTTCGTATCGGATCGACAACGGCTTTGATCATTTCAAAGTCGCGCTGTCGGTCGGCGTCATGAAGATGGTGCGGGCGGACCGCGCTTCGAGCGGCGTCATCTTTACGCTTGATACGGAATCCGGCTTCCGCGATGTCGTCTTTATTACCGGTGTTTATGGCCTTGGCGAAAACATCGTGCAGGGCACCGTCGATCCCGACGAATTTTACGTCCATAAGCCGACCTTCAGGGCGGGTCATCGCGCGGTCCTGAGCCGCTCGCTTGGCGGCAAGCAGATGCGCTTGGTCTACACGAACCAGGGCAGCGGTACCAAGAACGTGGCTTTGCCTGCGGCGGAGCGCCAGCGCTTTTGCCTGACCGATGCTGAAGTGCTGAAGCTCACAGATGATGCGATCACCATCGAAGATCACTACTCGGCGAATTCCGGCCATCCGATGCCGATGGACATCGAATGGGCCAAAGATGCCGATGACGGACAGCTTTACATCATCCAGGCCCGTCCGGAGACTGTCGTATCGCAACGTGCGACGGACACGTTCGAGACTTACGCGCTCGGCGCGGCCGGTATTACACTGGCAGAGGGCAAGGCGGTTGGCGAGAAAATTGCAGTCGGGATGGTGAGGATCATCGACAACGTTCAGCAGCTTAACGCTTTCAAGGCCGGCGATGTTCTGGTTGCGGAGGCAACTGCGCCTGATTGGGAGCCCGTTATGAAGATCGCCGCCGCGATAGTGACGGAGCGCGGCGGTCGCACATGCCATGCCGCCATCGTCGCGCGCGAACTCGGTGTGCCGGCGCTGGTTGGCGTCCAAGGCGCGAAGCAGGCGCTAAAGCTTGGCGCGACGGTGACGGTGTCATGCGCCGAAGGAGAGATCGGCCATGTCTATGATGGCGCTCTTCCGATCAAGACGACGCGGCTCGCACTGGCGGACCTCAAGCGTCCGAAGACCGCGATCATGGTGAATCTGGGCAATCCCGAGCTGGCGTTCAAGACTGCGATGCTGCCAAACGACGGCGTCGGGCTGGCGCGGATGGAATTCATCATCAGCGAGCATATCAAGATTCACCCAATGGCGTTAGTCAACCCGGAGCGAGTGACCTCGGAGCCGGTCCGTGAGCAGATCGCGCGGCTCGTGCACAATTATGCAAAGCCTGCGGATTATTTTGTTGAGAAGCTCTCCGAGGGTATCGGTATGATCGGAGCCGCGTTCTATCCGAAGCCGGTTATTGTGCGTTTGTCCGATTTCAAGACGAACGAATATGCGCGGCTTTTGGGCGGCGAAGGTTTCGAGCTGAAGGAAGAGAATCCAATGCTCGGCTTCCGCGGGGCGGCCCGCTATGCGCATCCCGCGTACGCCGCAGGCTTTGCGCTTGAATGCGCCGCATTGCGGCGGGTGCGCGAGGACATGGGACTGACGAATGTTCGCATCATGGTGCCGTTCTGTCGCCGCGTGGAGGAGGCGCAACGGGTCATTGACGCCATGGCAATGCATGGCCTTAAGCGCGGCGAAAACGGGCTCGAAATCTTTGTCATGTGCGAGATCCCGAACAACGTCATCTTGATTGATTCATTCGCCAAGCTGTTTGATGGATTCTCGATCGGATCGAACGACCTGACGCAACTCACGTTAGGCGTAGACCGCGATTCCGAAATCGTCGCCTTTGATTTCGACGAGCGGGATCCAGGCATGCTGGAGATGTTCAGGCTCGCTATTACGGGCGCCAAGCGGAACGGTCGCCATATCGGGATCTGCGGCGAGGCGCCTGCCAATTACCCTGAGATCGCGCGTTATCTTACGCAGCTTGGCATCGATTCCATCAGCGTCAATCCGTCGAGCATTCTGCATACGATGCAGGTCGTCAGCGACGCCGAGCAAACGAATGCTCCTACCACGCAGCCGAACGTCGCGCTCACCATTGATCTAGGCGTTAGGGTCGGCGGACGACCTTATGCGATAGGATGTGCCGCAGCCGCATGCCGGCATTCGGCTTCCGCGTTCAGAAGCTTCATCGTATGGATCAATTCCTTATAGACACTGTCATCGATCGTCACCGCTCCGAAATTGGAATTCTCACCATCGAAGCGGCCGGCGGCAGGTTGATCAGCATGCTCGAACCAGTGATAGCCGACGAGCGTTTCCCGCTGCAGTGCTGTGGCGACGTAGCGCCGAAAGCAAGCTGCGCGTTCAGCCTGCGTAGCAACCAGTGGCCCGGCGCCATTTGTATTGGGAAGTCCAGAATTGGCGGCACGAGACGAGAATTCGCCAATCAGGCAAGGCTTGCCGGTAGCAGCATAGCGGTCAATGACTAAGGTCGGGTCAGAGTCGTAGCAATTGAACGAGATGACCTCGTTGCACTGGCTGGCCGCATCTAGAACGGCTGATGGGGGAACATAGGCGAACCGGCAGCCAAGGAGCAGGTGATGAGCGTCGGCCGTTCTGATCGCGGCCGAGGTCAATAAAAAATAACGCTCGGCAACGAGCCCGCAAAACCGCTCGCAGTCATCAAAGAATATGGCGCGCGCAGGGTCGGCGCGATCGGCGGCGTGCTCATCGGCTGCGCGGCGCTCATAAGACGGCTTTCGGCAATAAGGCGCCTGGATATGGTCGAGGTGATGAAAGGCATCCCAGGACGGCGCAGGCGTGCGCCAAATCGACTTGAATCGATCGAATTCAGGATAGCGTTCACTGAGCCAGGATTGCGCCGCGGCGCGTCCGGCGCTTTGTGGCGGCATATTGAGAAACAGCGTCAGCAGTTCATTGGGGCCGCGCCAATCGGGTCCCCAACACAATTCATTGTCGATGAACCAGCCAACGATACTTTTATCCTCGCTTCGCTTTGCACATAAATGTCGGGCGCGATCATGAACATGGCTTTCGAAAGCCTGATGGAATACGTCAGGAAATCGCTGCTTGGTCCCGCCGCCCGCATCAGCAGCGGCTTGCTGCGCATATGATGCGCCGAGGTCGAGGATAGGGGTGATGGCCAATGGCATGAGGCCGGCGCTGGCGACGGCTTCATCGGACCACGCACCAAGCGTATTAAAGCCCCAGCGCAACAGTCTTTGGGCTATAGCTGCACGCCACGCTTCCCGCCCGCCATATTTACGCGTGCAGGCCACAGCGTAAGGGATCTCATCGGAGTTTTGAATTCGGTCCTGCTCGAAATCAACGGTGTTAATGCCTTTTGACAAGAAGCGACCGCCGTCCGGGTCGATAAGCCAACAAATCGCTCCATCCTGAGCTGTTCGGAAATAGCCGCTTGCTGGATATCGGCCGTCAGTAAGACCGCCCCACTTGGTTCTTGCTTGAGCTGCCATGACGCTCCAGGAAACAACACCTCAAATCAAACCAAGTTTGCTACAACAAGCGTCTATCTATTTGACATGGCTCAATAGAGCCCTTGATTTCTTGGGTTACTTGGACGGGCACATATAACAACACATATAACAAAAGGAGGAATCGTGCGTCTAGGCGGCGAACTCGGCGACTCCGCAATATCCTGGCCTTTATCCGAGTCGGATGATTCTGCGATTGCGGCATTGCGAAATGACTTTGTCTGGGGCGTCTCAACCTCGAGCTTTCAGATCGAGGGCGCGAGCAAAGAAGACGGACGCGGCCTAAGTGTGTGGGATAGCTATTGCCAGACCGGAAAAGTCGCAAACCACGACACCGGCGATATTGCTTGCGACCACTATCACCGCTATCGCGATGATATCGCCCTGCTGCGCCAGCTTGGCGTCCAGGCCTACCGCTTCTCCATTGCTTGGCCGCGCGTGCTGCCACTGGGGCGCGGGAAGCCGAACGAGATGGGTCTGGCCTTTTACGACAGGCTTATCGACACAATCCTTGCAGCCGGCATCGAGCCTTGGCTCTGCCTCTATCATTGGGATCTACCGCAGGCGCTCGACGATCTCGGCGGTTGGACATCGCGCGACTGCGTGGGCTGGTTTGCGGACTACACGGCTCTCGTTGCCGCGCGCTACGGCGACCGGGTCAAGCGCTTTGCAACCTTCAATGAGCCATCGATCTTCACGTTATTTGGTCTCGGATTTGGCGGCAAACATGCTACCTCGAATGTCGAGGTGCTGCATCGAGGGATCCATCATATCAATTTGTCGCATGGCGCAGCCGTCGATATCCTGCGCGAACGCGTAGCAAATTGCTCGATCGGCGCCATCCATAACTGCCAACCGTGCTTACCTTCCGGGCCGGCCGACGTGGCAGCCGCAGCACGCTGCGATACATATTGGAATGCAGTCTATCCCGATCCCCAGTGTCTAGGCCGGTATCCGGAGTTCATCCGCGCGAGGATTGAGCCGTATATGCAAGCTGGCGACCTCGTTCGGATTAACCGTCCGGTGGATTGGTTCGGAGTGAACCACTACAGCCCGGTTTATGTGAAAGCCGACGACAGTTCCGTCGTCGGCTTTGGATTCGGCGACAAGCCGGCCCATGTCCCGCTGACGCCGATTGGCGCGCCGATAATGCCTGAAGCGTTCAACGCCACATTGCTGCGTGTGGCCAGAAGCTACAGCTTGCCCATCTATGTGCTCGAAAACGGCATGGGCAGCTATGAGACGCCCAATGCGAAGGGCGCCGTTATCGACAATGACCGCATTGCCTATCTGCGCAACTATGTCGGCGCCTTGAACAGTGCCGTTGCGGCCGGAGCGGACGTGCGTGGATATTTCATCTGGTCCCTGCTCGACAATTTCGAGTGGGATTCCGGTTACGCCATGAGATTCGGCTTGACCTATGTCGACTATCAGACGCAACGGCGAATTCCCAAAGCGTCCTTTGAATGGTACCGCAATCTGATCAAGGCGGCGCGCCATCGATAAGAAAAACCATTCGGAGGACGAGGTGGGAAAACGCGACCCAACGGAGAGGGTTGTGCTGGCGGATATTGGGGGCACCAATGTCCGTTTTTCTATTTTTCATAATGGAGCTCTCGGACCAATAGCCCATCTGAAGGTCGCGGATTACCCGCAATTCGGCGATTTGCTTGAAGCCTTCTTAGCGGGCCACACGGCCCACGGTTCCGTCCGCTATGCGATCCTCGGTGCAGCCGGGGTTGTCGAGCATGGGCGCTGCGCGCTGACCAACAATCGCTGGATCGTGGCTGCAGACGAACTTTGCACTCGCTTCAGACTCGCGCGTGTTCGTATCGTCAATGACTTCGAAGCGATTGCTTGGTCGTTGCCGCGTCTTATTGCCGCCGACCTTTGCACGATCGGCGGACAATCGGGAAAGAAGGGAGCGCCCATGGTCGTTCTGGGGCCCGGAACGGGATTGGGTGTCGCTGCCTATGTGTGCGGCGAACACAGCAATCTAGTGATGGGCAGTGAAGGCGGGCACTCCACGCTGGCCAGTGCTTCCCCGCGTGAGGACGCGATCATTGCGAGACTGCGGCTGCAATTTGGACATGCCTCCGCCGAGCGCGCGCTGTCCGGAGACGGCCTAAGAAACCTCTATCATATCATCGCCTCACTCGAGGCTTTGACCGTGCCGGAACGCAGTGCGGCGGAAATCACTCAGGCGGGGATTGATGGCAGCTGCGCGACAAGTCGCGCCGCCCTTGATGCTTTTTGCGCATTCCTGGGCGGCATGGCCGGTAATCTCGCACTTACCTTAGGGGCGCAAGGCGGCGTTTATATAGCTGGCGGCATCGTCTCCCACATACGCGACTATCTTCCAAAGTCTGAATTTCGCGCTCGCTTCGAAGCAAAGGGCCGGTTGAGCCGGTATCTGCAAACGATCCCGGTCTATCTCATACTGCACGATGATCCTGCGTTTCTCGGCCTGCAGGTGCTTGCTTTGTCCGAATCATAGGAATGGACGCCATGGCAAGAATTGTCACCTTGACGCCGAATCCTGCGATTGATCTGTGCACATCGGTCGATCGGGTGGTTCCGACCCTTAAGCTGCGTTGCACGACGCAGCGGCGCGATCCGGGCGGGGGTGGCGTGAACGTCGCGCGGGTCGTCAAGAGGTTCGGCGGCGATGTCGAGGCCGTGCTGCCGGCCGGTGGAATTACCGGTCAACTTCTGCGTCGGCTCATCGACGAGGAGGGGATTCCGAACCGGATTATCGAAGCGGAGGCGGACACCCGTGAGGACTTCTTCGTCTCTGAACTGAGTAAAGACCTGCAATACCGTTTTATCTTGCCCGGTCAACCACTACTCGAAACGGAATGGCGTGCATGTCTTTCCGCCTTGGCGGCTAGCAAACCGTCACCCGAGTTTGTGGTGGCGAGCGGAAGCTTGCCACCCGCAGTGCCGAATGATTTCTATGTGGAAGCTGCCGCGGTCGCGCGGAGGCTTGGCGCAAAATTTTTCCTTGATACCTCGGGCGCGCCGTTGACGGCTGCTATCGAGCACAGTCTGTACCTGATCAAGCCAAATCTCCGTGAAATGAGCGAGCTCGCTGGCGCTGAGCTTGCCACGCAAGATGACTGGTTGGCGGCTGCACGCGCGATGATTGAGATGAAAAGGATCGAAATCATCGCCTTGTCGCTCGGCCATCTCGGCGCCTTGCTGGTCACGCGGAACCAGGTTTTTCGTGCGCAGGCGCTGCCGATTAGACCGATCAGTGCCGTCGGTGCTGGCGATAGTTTTCTGGGCGCGTTGGTGTTCAGTCTGGCCGGCGGCGCTCCTCTTACGGACGCCTTTCGCCTGGCGGTGGCGGCCGGCGCCGCGGCGCTGCTGAATGAAGGCACCGAACTTTGCAGGCCGACCGACGTTTATCGGCTAAGCCAACAGGTAAGGATCGAGCAGATCTGAATTTATTGAGGTTTGGGCGATGCCGCATCCATTCGCTCTTTGGTCTCGATCTCATCGAGCGCCAGCAGCAAGGTTGCGACCCGATGAGCCGATGAGCGCCATTCGGCCAACCGTTGATAGTTGTCTACAAGCCAATTGAATCCGCTCTGGACGACGACGAAGGCAGCCGCGGATTGCGTGAGTTCTCCGAGCGACATGGCTCCCGAGAGGTATTTCGGGACGCAAAGAATCCAGGCGAATACGGGAGCAAAGAGAAAGTTTCCATGAGAGACAATCGTGGTGCTGACAAGCTGCCAAGCGAATTCGCGCCACCAGAGCAACACGGCTTGCAGCCTCAACCATAAAGCATTCCCTTTTTGGACGCCGCTCGGTGGTAACTGCGATTGTTCGGGTCTCTCGCGAAAGGCGTCGAGGGCAGCGCGGAACTCCGCCTCGCCCTGGTTCATCCGCTCTATGATGCTAGTGAGATGACGCCCAAAGAAGACCATCAGGGTTGACATGGTCCCGGAATAGACAATAACCCCCAACACCAGGTATCCGGGAATTGTCACGGACCAACCCCACAGGACAAAATCGATGCCGCCGCCAGTCGTCCATAGGACGCTGAAAAACGTCAGTGCCGTTAGGACTGACGACAGAACAGCAAGAGCCATGTCGACCGGAGCATCGGTAGCCACGCGGACATCGACGGCGATACGATATTCCGGGTTCTCCGTTCCTTTTGTCAAATAATCAAGGTGATGAAGCCGATTCCGCACGAGCCATTTTTCGATGATGTGCCGCGACAATGCTTCTCGCCAGCCGCGTTGCGCTGTCATGCGACCCCATACCGAGGTGGCAGCAAGGAAAATGCTCGCGGCGGCGAGAGGAAAGAAGAGTTGAATTTGGCTCAAAAGCGCGCGCGCATTCCTCTGCTCGAGTGCGTCGAAAAAATTGCGGTTCCAGAGATTGAGCAGGACCTGAACGAGTAACTGCAAAAGCACGATCGCGACCAGAAGGATGGCAAGGCTGATTGTGCGCGCTCTGTTCTTTCGCCATGCTTGAATTGTTGCCTGCCAAAAGGAAGCCAAAAGCCGCCTGCGGTCGGCGGCGGCTATTGTGGGAGGGGAAACGACGTCCATGGCCGTATCTTATCCAATGGCCGTATCTCATCCAACTTAGCCTGACGTGCGCACTCTGCGTGCATTTGCTGCACCGCATCTTGCAACTCTGCTGCTAGAACGTGACAGGCTATAATCGACTAGAGGTGGGCTAGGGAACGACTAACACGTTACACTGTGCCAGGCTCGTCAGCTTCTGGGATACGCTCCCAAGCAGCAGGCCGGATAGACGGCCGCGGCCGCGCCGGCCGACAACCAGAATGTCGGTCTTGTGTCGGCGAACCGCATCAATGATGACTTCGGCAGGGTCGCCCCATCCAGTTTGCAGCTTTACATCCGTGGCGCCGCAACGCAGTGCCCGCTTCCGGGCGCGATCAAGAATTTCAGTCGCTGTCGTTTCGAGCGCCTCGCTGAGATCGCCTTCAGCATCTGCCAACCGTCTAAGCTCCCCTCCCGACATGTTGCCTCCGATGGTCAGGATAATGAGTTCGGCGCCGATAGCCTTTGCCAGCCGAGCTGCGGCATCAACGGCGCGATTGGCGCTGGCGGAACCGTCGGTCGCTACAGTGATACGCGCCATAGGAGGTATTCTCGTGTCAGGCGATCATGCTGCAGGCGGGGGCTTCATCAGTGCCTGCAAGTCCGGCTCCCCGCAACGCGAGAGTACAGTCTCGATGAATAGCATCATGCAATCGCAATATTGAGTCAAAATCACTTCCACGGGGCGCGATCGCATCAAGAATTTCAACATCAATGCGCCCCCGGCGCGAAAACCATTGGTCGCTGCGCAGGATTGATCAGAGGCGCGGCCATGCTGATTTGGTTCCTGCCGCCTCCGCAGAGGGTGTTTTTTGTCGGCAGAGTACGAGTACCTTCATCAGGCCCTTTTAATTATTTGAGAGACCCGGTTCAGGAAAGAGGCGGGGTCTTTTAATTGTGCATTTGCGATATTCCAATCGAACGGACCGCGCACACAGCGTCTGGTATCAAGTTCCAGATTTCGTACGGCAATATTTTGCATCCCGATTTCGTCGCCGTAGTACATAATTGGCGCGCCGGGAACGCCGTACAAAAGATCGATCGCTTCAAGGATGCGATCCCTGTTGCCGCGCAACGCGCTCGCGATGCGCATGGAAGTCGCCTCGCCCTTGTTGAACAAATATTCGTGCTTCGGATCGAGGAAATCAATAACGCGGTGCCGTTCGTCGGAGCCTAGTGTGCCGAGCGTTATCGCGTCATGGTTGCCCAGGAATGTCGCCCACTGGCAGCTTTCGGGTATGCCGGAAGATTGTGCGAGCGTCGCGTCAAGCGACGACCGCGATCCGTCGCACAGCGAAAGCCAAAAGTGAGCCGTCAGCGGGAAGTTGTAGACCATGTGGCACTCGTCTCCCGCTCCGAAATATTCTTTCGACGACTCGATGTCCTGCACCGCTTCCGCGAGAAGGATCACGTCGGGATACCTCGTCTCGAGTTGCCGGCGGATGCGTTTAAGGAGATGATGCGTTTCGGGCAACCCTTTTGATGTCGTGCCTTCGCGCTTTATCAGATGTGAGGCGGCGTCGAGGCGGAAACCATCGACGCCGCGTGCTGCCCAGAACTCCATGTTCGCAAGCATCTCCTCGAAAAGCTGAGGGGTATCCCAGTTGAGATCCGGTTGCCGGGGGTAAAAGGTTGCGAAATAGTAATCGCCGCTGGCGGAATTGGGTATCCAGTTTTGTGATTTGATATCAGGGAAGGCGTTGACGGCTCCCGCGAGACCTGTTCCGGACGCACTCCAAAGATAGAAGTCCCGTTTGGGGTTGTCGCGGCTGCGGCGCGCCTCAAGGAACCACGGATGCTGATCAGAGGTGTGGTTCAACACGAAATCGATAATTACACGGATGCCGCACCGATGCGCCTCCTCGATACATCGAATGCAGTCTTCGATCGTGCCGAGTTCTGAACGAACGCCGCGATAATCAACGACATCATACCCGTCATCTATCATCGGAGACGGGAAGTGCGGGAGGATATGCAGACAATTCACGCCGAGTTGGGTGAAGTACGGCAGATGTTCCGCAAGTCCCGCAAACGTCCCCGCGAACGCGTCAACGTAAAGTTCGTACAGTTTTGCGTTCTTCCACCAGTGAGTTCGAGTATTCATAACTAACGATTACACGATGGTATCAAGGGCGCGGGATCCGATAGATTCTTTTCGGCTTCGACCGAAGATCGAGAGCCGGGAACTATCAAGAGCGATAGCGAGTTTAGTGTTGCTGCGCTCGCTAGAAGCGGACCTAGCGTCTCCAATTTGCAATGTGGATATTCTTCGGCGCTGTTTCGATGTCCGTTTCGGGAGAGAACGCGGCCTTCGGTCGATCATTTCTTGACCGGAGGGTGGCTCGCCTGTTTGACCGCTTCTTCGGCCAGGAGCTTTTGCAGCAAGTCCCGTTTGACCGGATCGGTTTCGGTCATCAGTTGCTGCGTGTAATGCGCAATTTTTTGACGCTCGATGAACTTCTCCATGCGAAGGCCTCCCTCGGGGGGGTGGGGGTCACAATACGCAGGATGCGCCTATGACGTGACAAAGTCGAGAAGGGCTACCAAACTGAAATATGTAAATCGCGAGACAAAGGCGACTTAAACCCGCACATTGCCTAGGCGGGAGTAATTCTAATGGGCACACTGCTTCCGTAGCTTTTCTTCGACTTCGAATTTTGCTTCGTCGTCGGTCATCTGCATCTCCAGTGTCTCGCATATCGAGAAGCTGCGCTCGCAAAATTGCCACCGGAATTGCCACCGGACGGGCGATAATGGGCCGGTATGAGGCGGCATGGGGTGAAGACGCGAACCTCGAAAACACCAATAAAACGGGACAAAACGCCACTGCGGAGGACGGAGTGGGATAGCCGAGGTAGAATTGCAAAACCGCTGAGCCCTGTTGGCAAAAATAGACTTTCGGAATGGCACATTGCGACGCGCAAGAACTTGCTCGTCTGGCCGGCATGGAAGCGGTCAAGCAGGTCGACACGCTAAGTGGGGGTGAGCTGTGTGCCGGTGAGGCTAAACCCGCCATCAATGCCCCACGTTGCAAAAAAACCATTCGACGATCCGTATGGCCCCGCTTCGGCCCGGAAATGGCCGCTGGTACGGCTTTTTGCCAGCTCGTTCGGATTTGCCCGGGTTGAGGTGGTCTCGGTTATCTGAACAGATTTTCCGCTTCGATAAGTGGAGTCCCTGCCAAGGTTAGGCTGCCAAGCGGAGCGGCAGCGGTGGTGGGCAGTAGGCTTGATCGGGTGTCATGCCGTCAAGGCTCGAATGTGGTCTGCGGCTGTTGTAGAAGTCGAAGTAGCGGCCGATCGAAGCACGCGCCTCGCTGACGCCGTCGTAGGCTCGCAGATAAACCTCCTCGTATTTGACGCTGCGCCACAGCCGTTCGACGAACACGTTATCGCGCCAGGCGCCTTTGCCGTCCATGCTGATGGCAATGCCGTTGCCAGCGAGCACACCGATGAAGGCCGTGCCGGTGAACTGCGAACCTTGGTCAGTGTTGAAGATGTCAGGTTTGCCGTGACGAGCCAAAGCATCCTCCAGCGTTTCAACGCAGAACGCCGCCTCCATCGTGATTGACAGCCGCCACGACAGCACGCGCCGGCTGAACCAGTCGAGCACCACAGCCAGATAGACGAAGCCGCGCGCCATCGGGATGTAGGTGATGTCCATCGCCCACACCTGGTTCGGTCGCGTGATCGAAAGCCCGCGCAGCAGATATGGGTAGACCTTGTGACCGGGCTCCGGTTTGGTCGTGCGTGGGCGCCGATAAAGTGCCTCTATCCCCATTCGCTGCATCAGCGTCTTCACATGCCGGCGTCCGATCTTGCACCCCTCGGCCACCAGCAGGCCGCGCAACATCCGCGAGCCGGCGAAGGGAAACTCCAGATGCAGCCGGTCGAGACGCCGCATGATCGCAAGGTCGGCCTCCGGCACCGGCCGCGGCAGGTAGTAGACGCTGCCGCGGCTGATGCGCAGAACCTCGGCCTGCTTGGCAATCGGCAGATCGTGCCCGCGGTCGATCATCGCTTTGCGCTCAGCAACCCCGCCTTGGTGAGCGCGCCCTCTAAAAAATCGTTCTCCAGCGCCAGTTCGCCGATCTTGGCGTGCAGCGACTTCACGTCGACCGCAGGCGCCGCCGCCTGGCCGCCGCCAGGACCGAACACATCGGCAGCTCCATTCTCAAGCTGCGCCTTCCACGAGGTAATCTGGTTGGGGTGAACGTCGAACTGCTCGGCAAGCTGCGCCAATGTCCGATCGCCCTTGATGGCGGCAACAGCCACCTTCGCCTTGAAAGCCGGTGTGTGGTTCCGGCGCGCTCGTCTCTGCATAGTCGCTCCTGATTCGCAGGCCATAGCGTCCCCGCTGTCAGGCAGAAACTCCACTTATCGACTTGTGCAGATTTCCGAGGCCGGCTCTTTTCGCCGATCATTCCCTCACCCTTGCATAAGGTGAGGGAATACGAGTTCGCTCATCGTTCGCGATTGTCGGAATGTTTTCAGCCAAAATTGGGTGCTGTCCTAATTCCGAGGGCTTTGTCCTAATTTGAATTTCGGAGTGTCCTAAGCAGAGTTTTATCGGCCGATACGGAGCCGATCATGGACGACCGCGTAACCCTTTGGTTTTTTCTTGTGCCGTGGCTGGTTGCCATGTGGGCTATGATCATGATGTTGGTTGTGGCTTTGAACGATCGCGAACGCCTCAGCCTTGGCTGGATTTTCTTCGGTTCTTTTTTGAAAGATACAATCGAAAATACCTACGGATATTTATGGGTGCCTTGGCAGTCGATATAGGGCTCGTAATCCTCTTCGCCTTTATTCTTAAGATGTAAGGGCGCTTCAGTTGGCGGCCTCTTTCATTTAATGCGGCGCAATTTGATATCGAGATAGTCGCGAATGAACTCGTAGCGCGCCTTTGAGGGAAACCTCGTTGGCCCGCATCTTGCGTGCCACCTGGACCCGCACATCGCGGCGCGTGAGGGAGACAGGAATGGAATTGCGACAATGGCTCGCAGCGGCGGCCGCGAGCTTTTTGCTTTTTTCGTTCGCTGAGGCTTGCCAGGCTAACGAATGGCCCGACCACACGGTACGGATCGTCGTGCCTTACGGCGCCGGCGGCGTGACCGATACGATGGCGCGCGTCACGGCGGACCGGCTGGGCAAAATCTTCAACCAGACATTCATCGTCGAGAACAAGCCCGGCGCCGGCGGCGCCATCGGCGTGGATTATGCGATCCATTCACCGCAGGACGGCTACACGCTGCTGTTTGTCGGCAGCACGCTGTTCACCGTCCTGCCGCTGGCGCAGAATGTGGACTACGTGCCGCTTAAGGACCTCGTGCCGGTGAGCATTACCGGAACAAACGGCATGGTGCTCGTCGTCGCCAAGGACGCGCCCTACGCGTCGCTGTCGGACTTCATCGCCGATGCGCGCGCACATCCCGGCAAGCTGACCTATTCGAGCGGCGGCACCGCCACCAACAATCATCTGTCGACGGCCTATCTCGCCGGCAAGGAAGGCCTCGACATGGTGCACGTGCCGTTCACCGGCGGCCAGGCGGCGCTGACGGCGGTGTTGTCGAAATCGGTCGACATGCATTTCGGTAATTCATCCGATCTGATCGAGCCGGTGAAAAGCGGCAGCGTCAAAGCGCTCGCGGTGTCGACGCGCGAACGCATGCCGCAACTGCCCGATGTGCCGACGGTCGGCGAGACCATACCGGGCTTCGAATACGTCGCCTGGAACGGTTACGCCGCGACCGGCGGCGTGCCGGCGGAGATCAGGACGAGGCTCGCGCAAGCGCTGCAAAAAATCGCCGCCGATCCGGACGTCATCAAGACCTTCGCCAATCTCGGCATCCAATCGGTCGGCACCACGCCGGAACAGGCCGTCGCCAGCATCCGCAAGGACATGCCGATCTACGCGCAGATCCTCGATATGGCCGGCGTGCGGCGCAAATAGGCGAAAGCCTCAAGCCTCAATGCGCCGGCGTGAGCATGCCGGCAAGCGCCTTGATCTTGCCGACCAGATCGGCGTGGTGGCCTTCGCCGCCGGAGCGGGCGCGCTCGTGGCGGCGATGATGCTCGTCGCGGTCGGCGGAATTGGTATCGGGCTTTTTGTGGCGCGCGTGTTCCGCGGTCTTTTCGGCGCCGCGTCGCGTGCCATGTTCTGCGCGATGTTCTGCGCGACGTCCGCCATGTTCGGCGCCGTGCGTGTCCTCGTCGGACGTCGCCACGGGCTTGGGCTGCTCCGGCCATTGCACGGTTGAGCTGTCGTCGGCGACGCCGGAATTGGGCTGGAACGCCGACGGGTCTGGCGCCGGCAGCGCGATGTCGTCGGGCTTGAGATTTTCCGACGACGGCGCCGCGGGCTGCGGCCAGGCCGGCGGCGCGGCGACATTGCCGATACTGCCGGTGATCGTGAGTTCGTCGGGGAGCGCCGAGGCGAGCATCTGCGCTTTCGGCTTGTTCGCCATCGCGATCGTGTAGGACGCCGACGGCACCACCTGCACGATGCGGAAGCCGTTATCCTTCAGGCCCTTCAAAATGCCGGGCAGCGCCGCCACGGTTTTCGCATGGATATCGTGCAGCAGCAAAATGCCCTTGCCGAGCTTCGCCAAGCGGCTCAAGGCCAGCGACTTGATCTGGTCCGGCGTAACATGGCGCCAGTCGTCGGCCACCGTATCGGACGAGAAAACGATGAGATGGCGCGCGGCGAGTTCGTCCTCAAGCGTGGTGGAGCGATCGAGGCCGGGGATACGGAAGAACGGCGCGAGATATTTGGTGTCGCCGAGCGCCGCGCTCACGTCGGAGATGCCGAAATCGATCTCCTCCCGCATGCGCTCGATCGGCAACTCGCCGAAATGCAGCGGATGGTCTTCGCTGTGCGTGCCGATCGTGTGGCCTTCCTCGTATTCCCGGCGGACAATGGCGGGATAGGTGCGCGCCATTTCGCCGACCAGGAAATAGGTCACCTTCACGCATTCGGAGGCGAGGATATCGAGGACCTGTTTGGAATAGGGCGGCAGCGGCCCGTCGTCGAAAGTGATCACCACCTCTTTGTCGGCCAGCGGCAGCGATTGCGGATATTGCATGTGGCCGATCCGGCTGAAGTCGGCGGGATCGATGGCGAGCACGCGGCTGGTGCCGAGCGCGTTCGGATTTCCCGGACAGTTTTGCGCGCTGGCCGGCGTCGGCGCGCCGGTTTGCGCCTGAACCGGCGTGTTGTCCGGCTTGTCGTCTTTGCTGGCGTCCTTGCCGGTGTCTTGAGATTGAGTTGGCGCGGCGTCGTGTGCGGGGGCGGCGTCTTGCTTTGCTGCCGGCGAACTGACAGGAGCCGCATCTTGCGGGTGCACGGCGGCGCTATCTTGAGAATGCGTGGGCGCATTGTCTTGGGCTTTGGCGCTCGCGGCGTCCTGGGAATGCGTGGGCACGCCGACCTGAACAGGCACCGGCGTGCTGTTGGTCGGCACCGGCGTGCTGCTCTGGACGGCGACGCGAAGGCTGGCCTGGGGAGGAGCGGGGAGGGGCGCCGCAATACGGTTTTCGGCCCGCGCCGAAACGGCAGCGAGCGGAGCTCCGACCACGGTAACGACAGCCGCGGCTAAAAGGCTTGCCCCAAAGCGTCGCATCCCACCCTCAAACTCGGCGATTTCGCCAGGACCGCCGACCCAAATCCAAAGTCCCCGCCCGGATATTACCAGTAACCTTGGTTAACAGACCGTGAACGGCCGCATCTTTGCGGGCTTATCGTGTTGATAACTAGTGCCAAAACGCCACGGTCCGGAGAAATTAGCGTCATTTCCGGCCTTTCCTCGCCGTTAATCCCAACCGCTTAAGCTCCCGCCCGTAATGCGTAGCGTGTGAGGGCGTGGGAATGACGGCCGCTCCAGGGGCCCGAATTGGATGGGCACGGCGGCGATTGGGCGGGCAGGCTGGTTCGTCGGTGCCTGGCCGGAACATCGCGCGCGTCACCACCTTCCTCCTCTTGATGTTCGCTCTCGCGGTGGTCGCCTGCGCCGCGGCGGGGTTGAGCGCCACGCAGCGTTATGAGGCGTGGCAGGCCGCCGAGCGCCACCAAGGGCTGGAAGCCGCACTCGGCGAGTCTCACGCGGTCTTCGGCGATGCCGATCACTTCGACCAAGGCGAGCTCAGCCTCATCGCGCGCCATGCCGGGCTCGACGACCTGCGATTCGACACCGATCTGACCTCCGACGACAGCCGCGAGGCGCAGTCGCTTCACGACGCACAGGGCCGCATCGTCGGCTGGTTCAGCTGGATGCCCGACCGCGCGCTTGCACATACCATGAACCGGCTGTGGACCGTCGCCGGCGTCGCTGGAATCCTGCTCGCGCTCGCCGCGGCTATTGCATTGGGCGCAACGCAGCGGCTCGCTAAGTCGCTCGGCCGCAGCCGCGACACGGTGCGCAAGCTCACCACGCAGGATCCGCTGACCGGCCTGCCCAACCGCCGGGTCATGCTGGAGCGGCTCGACGATATAACGGCGGCGCGCGGCGACGGTATCGTCGTGTTCGCTCTCCTCGACATCGACGGCTTCCAGGACATCAACGACATGCTCGGCTGGGCCGGCGGCGACACCATGCTGGTGAGCATCGCCGAGCGCTTCAAGGCCTGGCTCCCCGACGGCGCGCTGTTCGGGCGCTTTCAGGATGATGAATTCGCCATTGTCGTCAGCGGCGAGAGCGCGCAATCGGCGACCGAGCTTGCCGACCGGATTGCAGCCTCGCTCGCCGCGCCGATCTTCATGGACCAGATGTGGCAGATCAGCGCCAGCATCGGCATCGCGCAGGCGCCCGACGACGGCTCGACCGGCGACGAATTGAACCGCCGCGCGGCTTTGGCGCTGCGCGCTGCCAAACGCACCGGGCGCGGCACGGTGCGGCGCTTCGTGCCGCAGATTCAGGAAGAACATTCCGAGCGCCGGTTCTTCTTGCGCGAGCTCGAAGCGGCGATCCGCAACGAGGTCTTCGAGGTTCATTATCAGCCGGTCGTCGCCGCGGAAGGCGGCGGCGTCATCGGCGTCGAGGCCTTGCTGCGCTGGACCCATCCGACGCGCGGCGCTATCGCGCCGTCGATGTTCATTCCGCTGGCCGAGGAAAGCGGCCTGATGGTCGAGCTCGGCGAAATCGCGATGCGGCGCGCGCTCACCGACGGCGTGCGCTGGCCCGATCTGTTCGTCTCCGTCAATCTGTCGCCGGTGCAGATCCGCAGCCGCGGCCTCGTCGAATTGCTGCGCACCGTGCTCGCCGAAACCGGCATGCCGGCGCCGCGCGTCGTCCTCGAAGTGACGGAAGGCGTCCTCATCGACAATCCGGAAGAGACGCAACTAAAGCTCGAAGCATTGCGCGCGCTCGGCGTGCGGACTGCGCTCGATGATTTCGGCACCGGCTATTCGAGCTTGAACTATTTGCAAAAATTTCCGTTCGACCGGCTCAAGATCGATCGCAGCTTCGTCGCCTCGCTCGGCACTACCGGCAATGCCGGCGCCATCATCCAATCGATCGTCACGCTCGGCCACGCGCTCGGCATGAAGGTGCTCGCGGAAGGCGTCGAGACCAACGAGCAGCGCGTGCTGTTGCGCCTGGCCGGCTGCGACGAGATGCAGGGCTACCTGTTCGCCAAAGCCTGCCCCGCGGAAGCGATCGACAAGATCCGCTCGCGCCAGGCCGCTGCGCGCACCGGCGGGCGGCGCGCAGAGGGATCGTCGGCGGTATCCTGACAGACGTGACGACACGCTATTCGTTAGGAGACCACGCCCTGCGGCGTCGAACTATCCTTACATTGCACGGTGGCATTTGAGCGCAGAGAAAAATTGAACTCAAGGACGGCCCGAAGGGCCGCCGCGGAACGCGGTGCGCTTCGCGCATCATTGACTTCAATTTTTCTCTGCGCTGCGGTCGGCCGTGCAATCTAAGGATAACGCTGCCGCGAGGGGCGACGTATATCCACTGAGCTCGACTACCTAGCATCGGCAGCTGTTTATAGACCATAATCCCGCAACCACGGGAGGAAGCGCGCATATGCTGGCCAACAGCTTACCCGGCCTCGACTTCGGCCTCGGCAGCGACGTCGAAATGCTGCGCGAGACCGTGCGCGATTTCACCAAGGACAAGATCGCGCCGATCGCCGAGGAGATCGACCGCTCGAACAAATTCCCGCGCGAATTGTGGCCGCAGCTCGGGGCGCTCGGGCTGCTCGGCATCACAGTCGAGGAGGAGCTCGGCGGGGCAGGGCTCGGCTATCTCGCCCATTGTGTGGCGATGGAGGAGATTTCGCGCGGCTCGGCCGCCATCGGCCTGTCCTATGGCGCGCATTCGAACCTGTGCGTGAACCAGCTGCGGAGGAACGGCAGCGACGAGCAGAAGCGCCGCTATCTGCCGAAATTGATTTCCGGCGATCATGTCGGGGCGCTGGCGATGTCGGAGCCGGGCGCCGGCTCCGACGTCGTCTCGATGCGCACGCGCGCCGATAAGAAGGGCGACCGCTACATCCTCAACGGCACGAAAATGTGGATTACCAACGGGCCGGTCGCCGACACTTTAGTGATCTATGCCAAGACCGATCGCACCGCGGGCGCGCGCGGCATCACCGCCTTCATCGTCGAAAACGGCTTTAAGGGTTTCTCGACCGGCAAGAAGCTCGACAAGCTCGGTATGCGCGGCTCCGACACCAGCGAGATCGTCTTTGAGGACTGCGAAGTGCCGGCCGAGAACGTGCTCGGCGTGGTCGGCAACGGCGTCAATGTCCTGATGTCCGGCCTCGACTACGAGCGCACCGTGCTGGCGGCGGGGCCGCTCGGCGTGATGCAGTCCTGCCTCGACATCGTCATTCCTTATCTGCATCAGCGCACTCAGTTCGGCCAGCCGATCGGCCGTTTCCAGCTCATGCAGGCCAAGCTCGCCGACATGTATGTGACGCTGAATGCGTCGAAAGCCTACGTCTATGCCGTAGCCAAGGCCTGCGACCGCGGCGAGACCACGCGCGAAGACGCCGCCGGCGCGATCCTTTACGTGGCCGAGCGCGCTACCTGGATGGCGCTGGAAACCATCCAGTGTCTCGGCGGCAACGGCTATATCAACGATTATCCGGCCGGCCGGCTGTTGCGCGACGCCAAGCTCTATGAGATCGGCGCCGGCACCAGCGAAATCCGCCGCATGCTGATCGGACGGGAGATTTTCGAGAAGACGCGGTGACGGAAATGAAGCTTGGCATCGTCGCCGTCCTGGCAATCCTTGTCGCATGGATCATGCCGGCCTCCGCTTTCGCCCAGACACCCAAGCCGACCGATAAAGAAGTCGCCGCGATCCGGGCTTGCGCGGTGAAAAACCAGGACGATCTGGACAAGATCGAGCAGCTTTGTCTGTTCAATCTGGTCGCCACGCCCTGCACCAACAGACCCGAAACCAAGTCCGCCGCCGCCACCGCCAATTGCTATCGCATCGAGACGGCGATCTGGGACGATCTCCTCAACGAGAATTACAAAAAACTTCTCGCCACGCTCGACGACGACCAGATCGCAAAACTTCGCGCCATGCAGCGCGCCTGGATCGCCTATCGCGACACCACCTGCCATTTCTACTGGGACAAGATCCAGGGCACGATGGCGCAATCCATGGCGAGCGCCTGCGAGGCTCGCGAGACGGCGCGACGCGCCGTGCTGCTGCAGTTCTTCAGCACCCTGTAGCGACGCAAGCGCGGCTTCGCGCTCAGCCGAGCCGCCGGTCGAATTCAAGCACCGCGTTGAGCAGGACCTGGGCGCCGGCGGCACATTCGGCGAAGCTCGTCGCTTCCGCTTCGTTGTGCGAGATGCCGCCGCGGCAGGGTACGAAGATCATCGTGGTCGGCGCGACGCGCGCGACATAGGCGGCGTCGTGCCCGGCGCCGGAAATCATGTCGCGCGATGGGAAGCCTGCTTTCTGCGCGCCGATCCGCACGCAGTCGATCAATTCGGGCGCGAATTTGACCGGCGGCGATGACCAGATCCGGCTCTCCTCGTAGGTGAGCCCCATCGGCGTAAGGATTTCGGCGAGCGCTGCGCGGAGTTTTGCCTC
Organism: uncultured Alphaproteobacteria bacterium; assembly: GCA_963761185.1. Classification (GTDB taxonomy): domain Bacteria; phylum Pseudomonadota; class Alphaproteobacteria; order Rhizobiales; family Xanthobacteraceae; genus BOG-931. The sequence goes on along the minus strand of CAVXFY010000001.1, from coordinate 551,332 downwards.
CATGGCGTCAAGCACTGTCTCTTCGGGATGGCGGAAGTCGACGGTGAAAAACACCTCGTCGGGAATGACATTGCGGCTGTTCGGCCGGTTCTCGATCAGCCCGACGGTGCCGACTGCATAAGGCGGGTTTGCGCAGGCGATGGCGTCGATGCGGTCGATGACGCGCGAGGCGCCAAGGAGCGCATTCCTGCGCCGCGGCATCGGCGTCGTTCCGGTATGCGCCGCCTGGCCTTCGATCGTGACTTCGTACCAGCGGATGCCTTGGACGCCTTGCACGACGCCGATCATGGAACCTTCGTCTTCGAGGATCGGGCCTTGCTCGATGTGCAATTCGAACATCGCCGAAAATTTGCGGCTGCCGGCTTTTTCGCCGCCTTTGTAGCCGATGCGCTGCAATTCCTCGCCGAAACTCTTGCCGTCGCGGTCGGTGCGTGAATGGGCGTAGTCGGCGGAGAAAATGCCGGCGAAGACGCCGGAGGCGAGCATGGCGGGCGCGAAGCGCGAGCCCTCCTCGTTGGTCCAGTTGACGATCTCGATCGGTGCGTTGGTTTCGTAGCCGAGATCGTGCAGCGTGCGCAGCGCTTCGAGCGCAGCCAGCACCCCGAGCGCGCCGTCGAACTTGCCGCCGGTCGGCTGGGTGTCGAGATGCGAGCCCATCGCGATCGGGGCCAGCGACGGATTCTTGCCGGGCCGGCGCGCGAACATGCTGCCGACCTCGTCGATGCCGACGCTGCAGCCGAGGGCTTCGCATTGCGCCTTGAACCAATCGCGCACTTGCCGGTCGAGATCGGTCAGCGTCAGGCGGCAAATGCCGCCTTTCGGCGTCGCGCCGATGCGCGCGGTCTGCATCAGCGAATCCCACAGCCGCTGCGCGTCGATTTGGAGGTTCTGCACGGGCGAAGCTTTAGTCGGCGGGTTGTCCGGGAGCGAAGTCGTGCATTGGCTTACTCAGCCAATGCACGAATTTCAGTTCATTGGCCTATGTCTTTAGCATGCTTTTGGCTCACTAACTCATTGAATCCATGACGAATCAGTTATGGTGTTTGCGGCCCAAAGCTGGGGCAACCGCCGGAGCGAACGCCATGCTGCGCGTACGTCTAAAAGCGGACGGACGATTGGTCGAGATTCTGCCGGACGGCAGCGAGCGCGCGATACCCACCGATCCGCAGGCCATCCGCACCGCGGCCCGCAACGGTGCGCGGGCCTCGGCGACCCGGCACGAGGACGCGAGTTATGCGCGCAATGTGCGCGGCCGGACCGGACTGACGCAAGCGGCTTTCGCGGCGCGCATCGGCGTTCCGGTCGAGACGGTGCGCAATTGGGAGCAGGGCAAGCGCTCGCCGCGCGGCCCGGCGCGCGCGCTGCTCAGGGTCATTGAAGAAGCCCCCGAAGCTGCCTTCGCGGTGCTCGGCAAAGCGCGCTGATTTTTCGCGAGCCGCTTTGCCGGAACAGCTATGCACCCCCTTGCATTGGGCTGGAATTGCCGCGTGCAATAGCGGATGCTCGCACGTCGCATGATCCCGAAAAGTGGTCACCGGTTTTCGGATCGGATCATGCGCAAATATAAGCGCGAGTGAGCCAGGATAAGCCAGGAGCAGGGGATGGAAGTCATTGAAAGTCAGGTCATTGAGGCTCATGGCGCGCGCATTCCGGCGCTGGGCTTTGGGACCATGACGCTCAAGGAGGATTTGTGCGTCGAACTCGTCGACGCGGCGCTACAGCTCGGCTATCGGCATCTCGATACGGCGCAGATGTACGGCAATGAGCGCGAGGTCGGCTCAGGCCTGCGCGGCTCCGGATTGAAGCGCGAGGATATTTTCCTCACCACCAAAGTCTGGTTCAACCGGCTGGCGCCCGGCGATTTCGAGCGTTCGGTCGACGAAAGCCTGGAGAAGCTCGCTTTGCCGTGGGTCGATCTGTTGATGATCCACTGGCCCAATGCGCAAATTCCGCTCGCCGGATCGATCGCGGCTTTGTGCAAGGTCAAGAAGTCAGGGCTTGCCAAGAATATCGGCGTTGCCAATTTCAACATCGCCATGATCGAGGAAGCGAATAAGCTTGCCAGCGAGCCGATCGCGGTCCTGCAGATCGAAGCCCATCCCTATCTCGATCAGGGGAAGGTGATCGCCGCGGCGCGGCGTCACGGCATGGCCGTCGTCGGCTATTGTCCGCTGGCGCGCGGCAACGTGCCGGGCGACGCGACGTTGCAAAAGATCGGCCGCGCCCACGGCAAGACCGCTTCCCAGGTCGCGCTGCGCTTTCTCGAGCAGGAACACATCATTCCGATCCCGCGTACGTCGAAGCGCGAACGGCTTGCGGAAAACCTCGGCAGCCTCGATTTTAAGCTTGGCGACGCCGAGATGGCGGAGATCGGCAAGCTCAAGCGTCCCGACGGACGCATTGTGAGCCCGCCGCAGGCGCCGCAATGGGACTAACTGCAGACTGAGGGCTGGAAATCGTGACGACGATCGGACCGATACCTACTATCAATGCCAAGGGCACGAAGATCCCCTTGGTTGGCCTCGGGACCTGGGAATTGCGCGGACGGTCCTGCGCCCGGGTGGTGGAACAGGCGCTGCGTCTCGGCTACCGCCACATCGATACCGCGGAAATCTACGACAACGAGCGTGACGTGGGCGAGGGTCTGTACACTTCGGGCGTCAAGCGCAGCGAAGTCTTCCTGACGACGAAAGTCTGGCCGTCGCACTTCGCGCCGCGCGCGCTCGAGCGCGCCGCCCGCGACAGCCTGGTGCGGCTGCGCCAGAGCGAAGTCGATTTGCTGTTGCTGCATTGGCCCAATCCGCAGATCCCGCTCGAGGAAACGCTCGGCGCGCTGTGCAAGGTCAAGCGCGACGGGCTGGCGCGCAATATCGGCGTTTCGAATTTCACCGTGGCGATGCTCGAAGAGGCGACGCGGATTTCAACCGAGCCGCTGGTCTGCGACCAGGTCGAATGCCATCCCTATCTCAATCAGTCGAAAGTGCTCGCGGCCTGTCGGTCGCATGGTATGGCGCTCGTCGCCTATAGCCCGATCGCGCGCGGCAGTGCGGCGCGCAACGACAAGGTGCTGGCGAGTATCGGCGCCGCGCACAAAAAGACCGCGGCGCAAGTCTGCCTGCGTTATCTGGTGCAGCAGAACATCGTCGTCATTCCGCGCACCAGCAAGCACGAGCGCTTGACCGAGAATGCCGCGATCTTCGATTTCTCGCTGAGCGATATGGAAATGCGCGCCATTGCCGCGCTCGCCCGGCCCGACGGCCGCGTCGTCAATTTCGCCTATTCCGGCACGATCGATTGGGACTGAAGACTTAAGACCAGGCGGTTAGAACTCGACGTCGAGTTCCTCAAGCTCGTCCGGCTCGACTTTGGCGGCGGCGATCCATTCCAGCATGTGCGGCAGCGACATGATGGTGTTGCAATAATTTTGCGATGGGGGGTCAATCGCGACGTCATAAGTGGTGAAGCGCGAGCAGACCGGCGCGTACATGGCATCCGCCGCGCAAGGCGCCGCGCCGAACAGATAGGGGCCTTTGTATTCGCTCAAGCATTCGCGCCAGATCGCGGTGATGCGCTCGATATCGCCGCGGGCGCCGGCCCAGGATTTGAAGCCCGGGAAATGCGCCTTGATGTTCATCGGCAGCGCCGAACGCAAATTGCTGAATCCGGAATGCATCTCGCCGCAGATCGAGCGGCAATGCGCACGTTGGCCCTGATCGGCGGGCAATAGGCCGGCCTGCGGCGCGATCTCGTGCAGATATTCGGCGATCGCCAGCGTATCCCAGACCTTCATGCCGTCATGGACCAGGCAGGGAACGAGAAACGAGGGCGACAGCAGCAGCAATTCCGCGCGCGTCGAGGGGTCGTCGGTGGAGACGCTTTTCTCTTCGAAATCGAGACCGGCCATTTTGCATAGCAACCAGCCCCGCAGCGACCAGGAGCCATAATTTTTGCTGGCGATTGTCAGAGTGGCCTTGGACATCCCGTGGTTCTCTTTTGAATTCCGAGCCTAATCAAACACTTAACGTGTAAGCGAATGCCATTGCCATGGCAACGTCAGTACCGGCCCGGTCTCCGGCAACCTTAACGCCCATCCCGTTGTGCAGGATGTTCATATTCTTGTCGCAGCGCAACAAAAAATACACTAGCTTTCTCGTGTTGGGGGTCGAGTTGTCCCGGTCAAAGGGCAAACGGCGCCCGTGGACACCAACTGTACCTCGGGATGCTGTATCTCGCTTACCAGTTACAATCCGACATAATGACGCCGGTCCGGGCTTGGGCCAGCATGGCCGCCAACGCCGGGGGCCCGCCGCTGCTCAACGGCCATGCGGCGATGCGGAATCTCACCGCGGTTTATGAGCTGATCTCCCGCGCCGGCCTGACCCATACGCGGCCGCCCTTCGGCATCGATTCCGTGACCGTCGGCAATCGCGAAGTCGAAGTGCGCGAAGAAGCGACGCTGACAACGCCGTTCGCCACGCTGCTTCATTTCAAGAAAGACGTCGCCACCGTGCAGCCGCGCGTGCTTTTGGTGGCGCCGCTGTCAGGACATTTCGCGACCTTGTTGCGCGCCACCGTGCGCACCATGCTGCCCGACCACGACGTCTATATCACCGACTGGCACAATGCCCGCGATGTGCCGCTCACCGCCGGCCGGTTCGGCGTCGACGAATATACCGATCACATCATCAAATTCCTGGAAACGATCGGCGAGGGCGCGCATGTGCTGGCGGTGTGCCAGCCCTGCGTTGCCGTGCTTGCCGCGGCTTCGGTGATGGCGCAGGCCGGCAATCCGGCGCAGCCGCGCTCGATGACCCTGATGGCGGGCCCCATCGACACCCGCGTCAACCCGACCACGGTCAACGAGTTGGCCAGGAAGAAGCCGATCGATTGGTTCGAGCGCACCCTGACGGCGTCGGTGCCGTTGCGCTATCCCGGCGCATTCCGACGCGTCTATCCGGGCTTCGTGCAACTCGTCGCCTTCATGAGCATGAACATCGAACGGCACGTGAAGGCGCATAAGGAGCTTTACGAAAATCTTGCCAATGGCGAACTGGAAAAAGCCGCCGTCACCAAGGCGTTCTATGACGAATATTTCGCCGTGCTCGATCTCACCGCGGAGTTTTATCTCGAAACGGTGCGGCTGATCTTCCAGGAATACGCGCTGCCGCTCGGCAATCTCGAATGGCACGGCCAGAAGGTCGATCCGAGCGCGATCAGAAAGACCATGCTGCTGACGGTCGAAGGCGAGCGCGACGACATCTGCGCCGTCGGCCAGACGGTCGCCGCGCACGATCTGTGCAACAAGCTGCGGCCCTATCTCAAGCGTCACCACATGCAGGCCGGCGTCGGCCATTACGGCGTGTTCTCCGGCAAGCGGTGGGAGACGCAGATCTATCCGATTTTGAAGAACGTGATTTTGTCGGCCGATTGAGCGGCGACGTTCACCGCATCGCGGCGGCTATGTTGCCGCCGTCGACAGTGGTGATGTCGGCCGTGGTCTTCAGCGCCAGCGCCTGATGCAGGAATGCCTGCGCCACGTCGTTGGCGGTGACTTCGCGGCCGAGCAAATTGCCGCTCATGTAATCCTTTTCGGAGAGGCCGCGCGCCTTGGAGCGCGAGGCGATCATCTCGGCGGTGAGGAGGCCCGAACGGATGCGGTCGGCATTCACGCCGTTCGCGCGGATGCCGTCTGCGCCATAATCGAGTGCGTATTGGCGCATCAAGGCAAGCAGCGCCGCCTTGGGTAATCCGTAAGGGCCGAAATTCGGGCCGGGATTGACCGCCTGTTTGGAGACGTTGAACAGAAGGCAGCCGCCGGCGCCCTGCGCCAGCATGATCTTCACCGCGGCCTGCGCTATGCGCTGATGGCCGTAGAAATTCAGCTCGAAACTTTTGCGCAAAATGTCTTCGTCGACCTCGCCGATGCGGCCCTGCCACGCCGCGCCGGCATTGGAGACGACGATATCGACGCCGCCGAAATTCTTGGCGATGGCGTCGAAAGCGGCCTTTACCGACTCCGTCTTGGTGACATCGCATTCGACCGGCAGCGCGGTCGAGCCGATCGCCTTGGCTTCTTCGCGCGCGGCTGACAGATTCACATCAAGCAGCGCGACTTCCGCTCCCGCCGCGGCAAAAGCCTTCGCGGTTGCAGCGCCGATCGCGCCGGCCGCTCCGGTAACCGCCGCGACCTGGCCGGCGAGCGGCAGTTCGATGCGCTTACCGAGCTTGGCCTGTTCGAGCGGCCAATATTCGCAATCGAACATATCGGCTTCGGAAATCGACTCGAATGTGCCGATCGCTTGCGCGTCGCTGACGCCCTCGACCCAGGCTTCGGCGATGTCGGCGGCGATGATTGCGTCCTTCTTGGTGCGGCCGAGACCGAACAGGCCGAGACCCGGCACCAGCACGACGCGGGGCAGGGCATCGAGCTCGTGTTTGTGGCCGCCCGTACGTTTGTTGTGCCTCTCGAAATATTGCCGGTAGTGCGCGGTGAATTTATCGGCGCGCGCGCGGGTTTCGCGCGTGAAGTCGTCGAGGCTGCCGGCCGCGACTGCCGGCAGAACCAGCGGCCAATTCTTGGTGCGGATCGTATGGTCGGGTGTGATCACGCCAGACTGACTGACGCGGTCCAAGTCCTTGGCATTGACGAAATTAAAAATGGCACCGCCGGAACGAAATTCGAGAACAAGCCGACGCCATGCGCCTTCGACCGCGCCGTCCCTTTCACTGCACGCACCGCGAACGATCGGCGCTATTTGCGCCGCGATTTGCGCAACGGCGGCGGTGTCGGCCAAGGAAGCGGCGTCGACCGATTTGCGATTGCGCGCGATGAATGCCTCCGCACGCGATACCATCTCGATCATGCGCTCGTAAGCTTCGCGCGCCGTTTCGCCGAAGGTGACGATGCCGTGCTTGCTCAAGATCAGGCCGTCGCTCGGCTTTGCTCTCTCGAAGACTTCAATCGCCTTCTTCGCCAGACCGAAGCCCGGCATGAGATAAGGCACAAAGGCCAGCCGAGTGCCGAAAATCTCGACGCATTTTTTCTCGCCGTCCGGTTGGTCGATGACGCTGAGGATGGCGGTCGCGTGCGTATGGTCGACGAATTTGTGCGGCAGAAACGCGTGCAGCATCATTTCGACTGACGGATTGGGTGCGGCTGGATCGATCAGATTGGCGCGTTCGAGGCCGACCAACTCCTCATCTTCAATCGCATCAAGCGCGCGCAGCTGGCGCATCGGATGAAGCCGCACGGCGACCAAGTCGTCGGGCTCGATCGCCGCCATGTCGGATCCGGAGGACTTGACGCGTAACACCTCGACCCCTTCGCCGAAGAGGTCGCGCATCTTCATCTTCGCCGACGTATTGCCGCCGCCATGCAGCACGAGCTTCGGATCGCGGCCGAGCAGCCGAGTCGTATAGATGCGCAGCGCCAGATCGCGATCGATACCCGACTTCGCACCGTGCGCGACGATGGCCTCGGCGTCACCCTCGACCCAGCCGCTTTTCATCGCGCATCAACCGCCGGCAAAGCGGCGGGACCACCAGCCGGTGCGGCGCGGCTGATCGCCTTCCGCGGTGCCGTTGTTTTCAGTGACGGCCGGTGCCGGCGCGGGTTGAGCCGACGGCGGAGACGCGGGAATAGCCGCCGCATCCTCGCCGCTTGTGACCGGCGCACGCTCGCGCACCGTCGAACGCCGCCGCGGGGCCTCCGGCTCGGCAGGCGGCGCGGGCGGCGTTGGCGCTTCGGCGCGCCCTTGCTCCTCGCGCGGCATTATTGCCTCGCGGGGTGCGGGCGGCGCGGCGTCGAGATCGGCAACGGCATTGCTGAGTTCCGGCTCGGTCGAAGGCTGAGCGATCAATTCCTCGGCTTGAGCGAAAGTCTCTTCCGATCCGTGCTCGAAACTTTGCCTGGTATCGAGTCCGTTATCTTGCCGGTTGCGGTCCTGTCCGCCATCGCCGTTGCGGTGGCGGTTGCGTCGGCCGCCGCGGCGTCCGCGCCGCCGCCGCCGTTCGCCGCCTTCGCGGCCAGGCTCACCGTTCTCGCCGCGGCCTTGGGCGGCAAACTCGCCTTGCTGTTCGCCCGACTCGTCCTGCGCGGCGTCCTGATCGTCGTCCTCCGCGAAATCGTCGGCCGGTCCGGTGATCGCGACATGTTCGGGGCCGTGTTCGTGGGCCTGATCGGAGCCTTGATCGTGCTCCGTCTCGTGGCCAGTCTCGTGTTCCGGCTCGTGATCTTGGTCACGCGATTGTCCGTAAGCCTGATCGCCGCCGTTGCGGCCGCCGCGGCCGCGTCGCCGCCGCCGCCGTCGCCGCACGCCGGCTTCGCCTTGCTCGGGCACGGTCGCGGGTGAGGCGGCCTCGTCGGCGCCTTCGTCCTCGGTCGCAACAAAATCTTCGAGATCGTCCTCATCCTCGAGCGGCGCGGCATCGGCCTGCATGCGCTCGGCGAGCGCCTTCGCCGCCTCGAGCGTATGCACCTGTTCGCCGCGATCGATAATGAAGGCCTGCGGCGCCGTCACCGATTCATCGGCCGAGACCGTGATCGTGATGGCGAAGCGCTCTTCAAGCGCGCGCAGATGCGCGCGCTTCTGATTGAGGACGTAGAGCGCGACATCGGGTCGGGTGCGGGCGATGAGATTATGCGTGGCGCCCTTCATCAATTGCTCTTCGAGCGCGCGCAGTACCTGCAGCGCCAGCGACGACACCGAACGGACATGGCCGGAGCCGCCGCAATAGGGGCACTTCTCGGTCGAGCTTTCGAGCACGCTGGTGCGGATGCGCTGGCGCGACATTTCGAGCAGGCCGAAATGCGAGATGCGGCCGACCTGGATGCGCGCGCGGTCGTGCTTGAGGCATTCCTTCAAGCGCCGTTCGACCGAGCGATTGTTGCGCTTCTCGTCCATGTCGATGAAGTCGATGACGATCAGGCCGGCAAGGTCGCGCAGCCGCAGCTGGCGCGAGATTTCGTCGGACGCCTCGAGATTGGTCTTGAGCGCGGTATCCTCGATGTGATGCTCGCGCGTGGCGCGGCCGGAATTGACGTCGATGGCGACCAGCGCCTCGGCCTGGTTGATCACGATGTAGCCGCCGGAGCGCAATTGCACGGTCGGCGAGAACATGGCGTCGAGCTGATTTTCGACGCCGTAGCGCGACAATAGCGGCTGGGTGTCGACATAGGGTTTTACGTTCTTGGCATGGCTCGGCATGAGCATGCGCATGAAATCCTTGGCCTCGGTATAGGCCTCAGGTCCCGCGACAACCACATCGTCGATGTCCTTGGTGTAGAGATCGCGGATCGAGCGCTTGACCAGCGAGCCTTCCTCGTAGACGAGCTTCGGCGCGGTGGATTTGAGCGTCAGGTCGCGGACGGTCTCCCACATCCGCAACAGATATTCGAAGTCGCGCTTGATCTCGATCTTGGTGCGGCTGGCGCCGGCGGTGCGCAGGATCACGCCCATGCCCTCCGGCACTTCGAGCTCGGCGGCCGCCTCCTTGAGGCGTGCCCGATCTTCGGAACTGGTGATCTTGCGGCTGATGCCGCCGCCGCGCGCGGTATTGGGCATCAGCACCGAATAGCGGCCGGCGAGCGACAAATAAGTCGTCAGCGCCGCGCCCTTGGTGCCGCGTTCCTCCTTGACCACCTGCACCAGCATGACCTGCCGGCGCTTGATCACCTCTTGGATTTTGTACTGGCGGCGGTAGCGCGGGGCGCGGTCCGGTACTTCTTCGAGCGCGTCCGAACCGCCGACCGATTCGACGATCTCCTCGGCGCTTCGCCTTCCTCGTCGTGCTCATGCACTTCGGTGACGGTCGTAGTGTCGCCGTTCTCAGCGGGCGCGGTGCTGACGGTCTCGTCGCCGTGGTCGTCCGGCTGCCCGTTGTGATCGTCCGCGGCCTCGCCGTCTTCGGCGTGCTTTTCGGAGACGTCGTTCGCCGCCACTTCGGTTGCCGATTCCGCCAGGGCTTCGAGCGGTTCGTCAGCTTCGTCGTCGGTCTCGGCGTGGTCTTCGGAGGCGTTCAATGCATCGGCTGAGATGGTCCGTGTGACAACGGGTTCCGACGCGTCGTGATGGTGCGGCGTGCCTTCGGCCGCGGCACTGCCGCGCGCTTCGATGTCCGTTGCTTCGCCGTTCTCGCCGTGCGCCTGTTCGCCATGCGCCTCCTCGAAATGGCCTTCGGCGGCGGCATCGTGCGCTTCAGTGATTTCGCCCTGCACCGTTTCGTCGCGGCGCGCGGATCGATGCGGCGCCGGCTGGCGGCGGTGCCGCCGCGAGCGCCGGTCGACTTCGTCGTCGGCGGCGCGTTGCGCGCGTTCTTCCTCGGCGATCAAGGCCTCGCGGTCGGCGACCGGGATTTGATAATAGTCCGGATGAATTTCGCTGAACGCCAGGAAGCCGTGGCGGTTGCCGCCGTAATCGACGAAAGCGGCCTGCAGCGACGGCTCAACGCGCGTCACTTTCGCCAGATAGATATTGCCCCGGAGTTGCTTGCGGTGCGCGGATTCAAAGTCGAATTCTTCGACGCGATTGCCGCGCAGAACGACCACCCGGGTCTCCTCGGGATGGGTCGCGTCGATGAGCATTTTGTTGGCCATTGGTAAATCTCACGAGGGCCGGCATGCCTGCTCGTTCCGCGTCGCCATTGAGTTGGAGTTGGCGTGGGAGGAGGGCACGGGCCCAATTGTCGGTGAAAGGAACGGATCGGAAATCGAAAGACCGCGAAGCGGGAGAGGTCCGCATGCCGGCGAGCGTTTGAAAGCTACCGCGCCACGTTGATCGGACCTGGACTTGCGTCTCGGACATGAACTCCAAACCGCGATGAGGCGACAGCGTCGGGCGCCGCCGCAATTCCGTAGACGCTAACGGCGTAACGCCATCCCAAGAACCATCCTAAGAGCACAACGAAGTGGCTTTGCACCACGATGTGGTTTCGGCTCCGGTACATGCGCCACGCTTAAGATTCCGGCTGTCCTCAATATTCGGAGGGTATCGGCGTCGCCTGTTCGTTCCGCCTTCGTGGCGCCGTCGCTTGATGCAACCATTGGCCGGTTTGGTCATTTGCCAATCGAGACATTTGCCAAACAAGCCAGTGGCCGTCGCAGCGACTGCGCCGGAGCGGTTCCAAACCCGCCGTCCGCCTTGCTCCGGTCATCTTCCTCCGGGAGCCAATCTCGGCGGACGTAACCGGATGCCCTAACGCGACACAACCGGAACCTTTCACCGTCAGCACCTTCTTTCTAAGGCCGTCGAAGGGGAATTGGCAAGCCATCTGTGGGCTTTGGCGCGAGGGTGGTGAATTGCGGCGGTATCCGGCGCCGGTTCCGGGCTCAGGCTTAAGTTTGAGTTAACCACGCGCGCCTATTGGAGTAAGGGGGCAGAATGGGGTGGAAACCGATGGCTGTCCGAGCCGCCGGCTGGGCGCTTCTCGGTGTGTTTCTCACCGGCGCTGCCATGGCGGCCGACGGGCTGGGGAACTTGCCGGCGAACCTGTCGGCGAACTTGCCGACCTCCGACTCGTTTCCCGTGGCGACCGACGCGCGGCTCGGCGGCGATGAGTTGCAGACGCGATTCGTCATGGATCTCGACCGCAAGATCGATCTGCACGTCTTCACGCTGGCCGATCCTTATCGCGTCGTCGTCGATATTCCGCAAGTCCGATTTCAACTTCCGCCGAATACCGGAGAAAACGGTCGCGGACTGGTCAAGGCGTTTCGCTACGGCCTGGTGATGCCCGGCGGCTCGCGCGTGGTCCTCGACCTCACCAAGCCGGTGCGCGTCGACAAGGCCTTCGCGGTCGATGCCGCCGACGGCGCTCCGGCGCGGCTGGTGCTCGATCTTGTCGCCACCGACCGCGAGAGCTTCCTGCGCAAGATCGCGCTCGATGAAAAGCTTGCCCGCGCCGACAATCCTCCCACGAATTTGCCTCCCGCAAGCCTGCCGTCCGCGAACGCGCCGCAGTCGGATTCCGCCGATCCGCGTCCCTTGGTCGTGCTCGATCCCGGCCATGGCGGCATCGACACCGGCACCAAAGCGCCGAGCGGGGAGGCGGAGAAGGACATCGTCCTCGATGTCGCCCAGCGCCTGCGCGACCGCATCGAGAAGGCCGGCAAATACCGCGTGCTGATGACGCGCGACGACGACACGTTCATCCCGCTCGCCGACCGCGTGCGCATCGCGCGCAATGCCGGCGCCTCGCTGTTCGTCTCGATTCACGCCGATTCCTTGCCGCGCAGAGAAGGCGATGCCCAGGGCGCGACCGTCTATACGCTGTCGGAGACGGCAACCGATCCGGACGCCGCGCGGCTCGCCGAAGAGGAGAACCGAGCCGACGTCATCGCCGGCGTCGATCTCAAGTCCGAGCCCGATGACGTGGCCGGCATCCTGATCGATCTTGCCCAGCGCGAGACCAAGACCTTTTCCGTGCAATTCGCGCATAAGCTGGTCGGCGAGATGAAGGACACGACGCGGCTGCACAAGAATCCCCTCAAGTCGGCGGGCTTTCGCGTTTTGCGTGCGCCAGACGTGCCCTCGGTCCTTGTCGAACTCGGCTATGTGTCGAACAAGCAGGATCTGCAGTCGCTCTTGTCCAGCGCCTGGCGGAACCGTACGGCGGACGACATGGCGCATGCCATCGACGGCTATTTTGCGACCCACGTCGCCGGAGCCCGCACGGGTGGGGCCAACTAAACTGGCGGTGCCCTATCTCGCAGGGCCGCCTGGGCTCATCTGGCGGGTGGCCAGGCTCCGCGCGGTATCCTGATGCACGCCTCATGTGCCCCAACGGCCTCAGTTTGAACAAAAAACCAAGCGACCAACGCAGCGATAGGTGGGGACTCTGGCGGGTGGGGGCCAATACTGGCACACTGGTCTTGCGCGCGGGGCAGCTTTGAGTCGTTCCGGTCCAACCGGCTTCTGGCCGTTTGCCGGCTGGAACTTGGCGGGGCATTCCTGATCTCGATGGAACGCTTGATCTTGATGAAACGGGTCTCTGGGGAATCGGTGTCGCGGTGAAATTACTGCTGCGCTTCTTGGGCTTTCTGTTCGCGGCGGGGACCATCCTGTTCATTGCCGGCATCGCCGGGACCGCCGGCCTGTTGTGGCATTATTCCAAGGACTTGCCGGACTACTCGCAGCTTCAGGATTACGAACCGCCGGTGATGACGCGGGTGCATGCGGCCGACGGCTCGCTGCTCGCCGAATACGCCAAGGAGCGCCGGCTCTATCTGCCGATCCAGGCGATCCCGAAGCTCGTCACCAACGCCTTCATCGCGGCCGAGGACAAGAATTTCTACCAGCATCCCGGCGTCGACATTCAACGGCATCGCGCGCGCCGGCCTGCTCTACGTCGAAAATTACGGCCGCGGCGGCCGCCGCAGGGCGCCTCGACCATCACCCAGCAGGTCGCCAAGAACTTCCTCCTGACCAACGAGGTGTCGTTCGAGCGCAAGATCAAGGAAGCGCTGCTGGCGCTGCGCATCGAGCGCACCTATTCGAAGGACAAGATCCTCGAGCTCTATCTCAACGAAATCTATCTCGGCTTCGGCGCCTACGGCGTCGCCGCGGCGTCGCTGCTCTATTTCGACAAATCGGTGCACGAGCTGACGATCGCGCGAGGCCGCCTATCTCGCCGCGCTGCCCAAGGGGCCGAACAACTACAATCCGTTCCGCCGCCACGACGCGGCGATCGAGCGCCGCAACTACGTGATCGACCGCATGGCCGAGGACGGCTACATCACCGCAGACGCCGCCGACAAGGCCAAGAAGGAGCCGCTCGACGTCACCGTGCGGCCGACCGGCGCGCACATTTTCGCCGCCGAATATTTCGCCGAAGAAGTGCGGCGCTACCTCTTCGACAATTACGGCGAGAAGAAGCTTTACGAAGGCGGGCTGTCGGTGCGCACCACGCTCGATCCGAAGATCCAGGTGCCGGCGCGCAAGACCATGGTCAACGGGCTGGTCAATTTCGACGAGAGCAAGGGCTATCGCGGCGCCGGTCACCAAGATCGACATCAGCGGCGACTGGGGCGTCAAGCTCGCCGACGTGAAGTCGCTCGACGATATCACCCCGTGGCGGCTGGCGGTGGTGCTCGAGGTCAACGATCAGTCGGCGCGCATCGGGCTGCAGCCGGCGCGCGATCCCGGCGGGGCCGTGGTCAAGGACCGCGACATCGGCATCATTCCGCTCGACGGCGTCAAATGGGCGAAGCCGGCGAGCGGCCCCGGCAGCGGCAAGCCGATCGAGAAAGTGAGCCAGGTGCTCGCGCCCGGCGACGTGATCTATGTCGAGCCGCTGGAGCAGCAGAGCCAATACCGGCTGCGCCAGTTGCCGGAAATCTCCGGCGCCATGGTGGTGATGGATCCCCATACCGGCCGCGTGCTGGCGATGGTCGGCGGCTTCTCCTTCGACCAGAGCCAGTTCAACCGCGCCACGCAGGCGCTGCGCCAGCCGGGCTCGTCGTTCAAGCCGATCGTCTATGCCGCGGCGCTCGACAACGGCTATACGCCCTCGACCATCGTGATGGATGCGCCGATCGAGATCGACATGGGCGCCGGCGGCGGCGTCTGGCGGCCGGAAAATTACGGCGGCAAGTTCTTCGGCCCCTCGACGCTGCGCTTCGGCCTCGAAGCAATCGCGCAACGTGATGACGGTGCGGCTCGCGCAGGACATCGGCATGCCGCTGATCGCCGAATACGCCAAGCGGTTCGGCGTCTATGACGATTTGCCGCCCTATCTGTCCTATGCGCTCGGCGCCGGCGAAACCACGGTGATGCGCATGGTCACCGCCTATTCGATGTTCGACAATGGCGGGCGGCGCGTGAAGCCCGACGCTGATCGACCGCATCCAGGACCGCTACGGCCACACGATCTACAAGCACGACCAGCGCGAATGCCGCGGCTGCGATGCCACGAATTGGAGATCAGCCGAGCCGACGCTGGTCGATCACCGCGAGCAGGTGATCGATCCGATGACCGCCTATCAGATCACCTCGATGATGGAAGGCGTCGTGCAGCGCGGCACGGCGACCGTGGTCCGCGACGTCGGCAAGCCGATCGCCGGCAAGACCGGCACCACCAACGACGAGAAGGACGTCTGGTTCGTCGGCTTTTCGCCGGACATCGTGTGCGGCGTCTATATGGGCTACGACAAGCCGCGCCATATCGGGCGGCTCGCCACCGGCGGCCATCTCGCCGCGCCGGTCGTGCGCGATTTCCTCAAGATCGCGCTCGCCGACAAGCCGCCGATTCCGTTCCGTGTGCCGCCGGGCATCAAGCTCATCCGCGTCGACGCCAAGACCGGCATGCGCGCCGGACCGGGCGATCCGAAGGTCATCCTCGAAGCCTTCAAGCCCGGCACCGCGCCGCCCGACAGCTACTCGGTGATCGGCACCGATACCGCGAACGGCGCGCCGGTGTCGCAACAGACGCCGCCCGACGCCGGCAATGTGGTCCGCACCGGCACCGGCGGCCTTTACTGAGGCGGCCTTTCACTCATAGGTGTCGAGACTTTTCGGCGGACCGCGCGCGGAACTTGCGGTGCGCCGCATAAGTCATTACATCGCCTCGTGGAAACAGAGCATTCATGCGCGCGGAAATCAAGACCATCGTCGAAGACATCAAGCAGTCGGTCGGGCTGCTGAGGAGGCATCTTTGACGTCGACAAAGCGCGCGCCCGGCTCGCCGAGCTGAACCAGCAAGCCGAAGACCCCAATCTCTGGAACGATCCCCAGCGCGCCAGCCGGCTGATGCAGGAGCGCACCGCGCTCGACGATCAGCTCACGGCGCTCGCCCGCATCGAGCAGGAGCTCGACGATCAGGTGACGTTGATCGAGCTCGGCGAGGCCGAGGGCGATCAGACTGTCATCGCCGAGGCGGAGAACGCGCTGCGCCGGCTCAAGACCGAGGTCGCGCGCCGCGAACTCGAGGCGCTCCTGTCCGGCGAGGCCGACGCCAACGATACCTATCTCGAAGTCCATGCCGGCGCCGGCGGCACCGAGAGCCAGGACTGGGCCACGATGCTGTTGCGCATGTATGTGCGCTGGGCCGAGCAGCACGGCTTCAAGGTCGATTTCATCGAAGAGACCCAGGGCGAAGAAGCCGGCATCAAGTCGGCCACGATCGAGATCAAAGGCCGCAACGCCTATGGCTGGCTTAAGACCGAGAACGGCGTGCATCGCCTGGTGCGCATCTCGCCGTTCGACTCCAATGCGCGGCGGCACACCTCGTTCGCCAGCGTCAACGTCTATCCGGTCGTCGACGACCGCATCAAAATCGACATCAAGGAAGCCGACGTGCGCGTCGACACGATGCGTTCGGGCGGCGCCGGCGGCCAGCACGTCAACAAGACCGAGTTCGGCGATCCGGCTGACGCATATCCCGACCAATATCGTGGTGGTCTGCCAGAACGACCGCTCGCAGCATCGCAACCGCGCCCAAGCCTGGCAGATGCTGCGCGCCAAGCTCTACGAAGCCGAATTGAAGAAGCGCGAAGAGAAGGCCGCCGCCGACCAGGCCGCCAAGACCGATATCGGCTGGGGCCATCAGATCCGCTCTTATGTGCTGCAGCCGTACCAGATGGTGAAGGATCTGCGCACCGGCGTCGCGACATCCGACACCGGCGGGGTGCTCGACGGCGACATCGATCAATTCATGGAAGCCGCGCTGGCGCAAAGCGCTTTCGGCACCGCACCGGCGCAGGTCGAGGATGTGGAGTAGGGCGGCTACCCGCCGAACAGCTTGTCGCCGGCGTCGAGAAACTTTTGCGGATTGACCGGCTCGCCGTTGATGCGCGTCTCGTAGTGCAGATGCGGCCCGGTCGAGCGGCCGGTCGAGCCGAGCTTGCCGACCACCTCGCCGATGCGGATTTTCTGGCCGGCGCTGACGTCGATCTCCGATAGATGACCGTAGCGGGTCGCAAGCCCGTTACCGTGGTCGATCTCGACCATCTTGCCGTAGCCGCCGGTCCAGCCGGCGATGGTGACGGTGCCGGCGGCGGTGGCGTGGATCGGCTCGCCCATCTCGCCGCGGAAATCGATGCCGGTATGCATGGCCGCTTCATGCAGGAACGGGTCCATACGAATGCCGAACGGCGAAGATTTATCGATCTCGCCGGTCACGGGTTTGTGCACCGGCACCGCGACAAGGGTGGCGTTCAAGCGGTCGGCGTCCGCGCGCGCGAGATTGACCCGCATCACCGAGCGCTCGAAGCTTTCGCCGGCGGGAAGTTTTACCGGTACGAACGGACCGCCGATCGCGGTCGGCGTGTCGAGCTTGAGCCCGAGTTGGCTCAGCACACCACGCACGAGGTGCGCCTTGCCCTCGTAGCGGTTCTCCATCTGGTTCAGCGCCAGCGTTTGCCGCTGCTCGACCCGATCGAGCGATGCCTCGACCTTGCCGAGGCTGTCGCTGATGCTGGACTGACGGTTGCTGCGCGGCGGCGCGGTCGTACCCTTGATCGAGCCGGTGGTCACGGGGTCGGTTATCGCGCCCATCGCGGTGGCGTGCTGCTCGAGTGTCGCCTGCCGCCGCGTCAGGTCGTCGAGCTTCTGCTGGAATTGCTCCTGGTCGAGTAATTGGCGGCTCGTGGTGCGGTCGATCTGGGCGCGCAATTCCGCGATGCGGTCTTCGTAGGCGAATTGCTGCTCGGCCTGATGCGCGATCAAGGTACGCAGCACGTCATCGCGGAAGGCGAGATAAGTCGCCGCGGTGACCGACCAGCCGGCCATGATCACGAGCGTACCGACGCAGATCCAGAACGCGACCGGGCCGAGCCGGACCTGACGCCCGGCATGGGTGAAGGTATAGCCGGAGCGTCCTGCGGCTTGGCGTGTCGCTTGGCTTGCGATGCGCTCTCTCGGCTCGCTCCGATGGCCGCCGTCGCGCGGCTGCGGCTTATGCGGCGGCGCGGGATGTTGCGCCGGATGCTGCGCGGCGTGCGCGACCGGATGGTGCACCGTGTGCTGCGGAATATGATGTTGCGAAAGGTGCTTTGGCCTTGCGGCCTGCTGCAGCCGAGACGCGGTCCACTGCGACATTGACGCTCCCACCCAAGTCGGGAGCGGATTTCAGCCTGTTATGGTTAACAATCGGCAAATTTCGCGAGCTATTTTGCTGACTTGAGTAAACACTTGGGTAACGAATTGCGGCGGAGTTGCGGAAACGGTAGCGGCCTACGGTGATGGCCACCGTTACAGGCTCAGCTCACAGGTTCTTGGCCGCAGCCAAAACTTCTTCGGCGTGGCCGGACACCGAAACTTTCGGCCAGACTTGCGCGATGCGCTGATCCGCGCCGATCAGAAAAGTCGCGCGCACCACGCCAAGAAATTTCCGGCCATACATCGACTTCTCCTGCCACACGCCATAGGCGCCGAGCATCTGGTGCTTCTCGTCGGAGGCCAGTGCGATCGAAAGTTTGTGCTTGGCCTTGAATTTGTCCTGGGCGGGAACCGGATCGGCGGAGACGCCGAGGATTTCCGTGCCGGCACGGCTGAAGGCCGCTTTCAGTTTCGAGAATTCGATCGCTTCCTTGGTGCAGCCCGGCGTATCGGCGCGCGGATAGAAATAGAGCACGAGCTTTTGCCCGGCGAAGTCCTCCAGCGCGACGGTTCCGCCGCCGTCGCGGGGGAGCGTGAAGGCCAACGCCTCGTCGCCCGGTCGCGGGGTTTCGGCCGTACTATCAACCATGTGCCTTCCTTTCGACGCTTTCCCAGGGGCATTGTGCTGGGCCAGAATACGCGCGCGAGCCGGGGAGTCGACCGCTTGCGGGCCGAAATGTCGTTCACCGATCTGCTATATATTCGTGACGACGGCACGGACGAGGGGACGCCCGAGGGGCATGGCGAACCAAGATAGGCAAAGCGCGGCCGCCCCCAGGTGGGAGCCGCTTGTTCATCCGCGACGCCGGGGCAGCCTTACGGCCGCTCACCGCGGCGAGCGTTCGGGCGATGGCCGGTATCTGGCTGCCTATCGGCGGGTTCTCGCGCGGCATCGCCGGCTGATCCGGCGTGTCGGGATCGTGTCGGGCATCCTCGCCAGCATCTTGATTCTTGGCCTCGGCGGATTGTGGTGGCGCCTGGCGAGCGGACCGATCCAGCTCGATGCCTTCACGCCTTGGCTCGCGGCCGCCATCGCCGACAATTTCGGCAGCCGCGATCGCGTCGAAGTCGGCGGCACCCAGATCGAGCGGACCGAGAACGGCGGCGCCGCCGTCCGCGTCCGCGATATCGTCGTGCGCGATCCCGACGGCACCGTGGTGGCGAGCGCGCCGAAAGCGGAAATCCGGGTCTCGGGCTTAGGCCTGCTCAGCGGCCAACTGCGCGCCGAGAGCCTCAATCTCGTCGGCGCGGAACTCTCGGTGCGGATCGAGCAGAACGGCGAGGTCACGGTGTTCGCCTCGGGCGGCGACAAACATCCGCTCGCAACCGCGACGGTTCCTATGACCGCGGTTCCCATGACTGCTGCTGCCATGGCCGCGGCGCCGCTTGCCGTCACCCAAAGCGCCCGGCAGGACAAGCTCGGCGCTACGGCGCCCGCGCCGAGCCAGTCCGTTCCCCAAGCGCGGATCCTTCCGCCGCGTCCGGCCAGCGATACCATTGCCGCGCTGTTGAACTGGATCGACGGCATCGGCGAATCCGGCCTGGACGGCCACGACCTGCGCGAGCTTGGCTTGAAGGACGGCAGCCTGACCGTCGATGACCGGCGCACCGGCAAGCGCCGGACCTTCCAGAACATTACGCTCAGCGTCGAGCGGCCGCGCGGCGGCGGCATGGTGGTGACCACCAGTTCCGACAACGCCGATCATCCCTGGGCCATGACGGCTTCGATGAAGCCGACCCGAGATGGCTATCGCAGCATCGCCTTCGAGGCGCGCAATGTTGCGGCAAGCGACCTGCTGCTCGCGACCCGGATCGACGACGGGTCGCTGCAGGCAAGCCTGCCGCTGTCGGCAAGCCTGCGCGGAGAAATCGGCCCCGACGGCGTGCCGCAGACGCTGGCCGGGCGGATCGTCGCCGATGCCGGCTATATCGGCGACTCCGACGATTCCGACGGCCGCATCGACATCGACCGCGCCGAATTCAAGATCAATTGGGATGCCGCAAGCCGCTTGCTCTCCGTGCCGTTCCAGATTTTATCGGGCGGCAATCGCATCACGCTGATCGGCGAGGTCCAGGCGCCGCCGCAATCGCCCGGCCCGTGGACGTTCAAGATCGGCGGCGGCACGATCGTGCTGAACTCGTCCGGCGATCAGACCAATCCGCTGATCCTCAACCGCATCGCGCTGAGCGGCCAGTTCGATCCGCTCAAGAAGCGCATCGTTGTCGACGGCGGCGACTTCGGCAATAACGACCTCGGCATCGCCATGTCCGGCACCGGCGATTATTCGAGCGGCGACCTGCGTCTCACCGCCGGCGTCGCCGGAACGCGTATGCCGGCCGACTCCATGAAGCGGCTGTGGCCGATTTTCATCTCGCCGAAGGTGCGCGACTGGTTCGACGAACATCTCACCAGCGGCAAGCTGGAGCGTCTGGTCATTGCCGTGAACGCTCCGCTCAATACGCTCAAGGCCAGCGGCCCGCCGCTTCCCGACGACGGTCTGACCGTCGACGCGCTGGCCACTAATTGCGTGGTTACGCCGGTCCAGGGCCTGCCGGCGCTCCATGACGCCGATCTCAACGTGCATATCATCGGGCGCGACGCCCAAATCTCGGTCGGCAAGGCCACGGCCGATCTGCCGTCGGGACGCAAGCTTGTCCTCTCGTCCGGCCTGTTCGAAGTGCCGGACACCGCGCCGCACGAGCCGCCGGCCCATGTCCATTTCAAGATCGACGGTCCGGTGCCGGCTGCTGCCGAGCTTTTGGCCATGGACCGGTTGCGCGACGTCTCGGGCGTGCCGTTCGATCCGGCGACGACGCGCGGCAATATGAGCGCGCTGGTCGCGCTCGGGATGCCGCTCAAGCCGATCTGCCGCCCGGCTCGACGAATTACAATATCAGCGTCGACGCCACGAACTTTTCCGCCGAACGCATGATCATGGGGCAGAAGGTCGAAGCCGCGGCGCTGAAAGCGAACGCCAATAAGCAAGGCTTCCCGATCAAGGGCGACGTCAAGATCGGCGGCACGCCGGCGAGCCTCGAATACAAGAAAATGCGCGCCGACGACCTAGCCGACGTCCACATTCAGGGCATGCTCGACGAGACCATGCGCAACAATCTCGCGATCGATCCGGCGAGCACGATCAGCGGCTCCATTCCGATCGATCTCGTCGGCCGCGTCGGAACGACCGGCGACCGCGACGGCCGCTTCTCCGTCAAGGCCGATCTGACGCCGGCGCAGATCGACGGCTTCCTGCCGGGCTGGGTCAAGCAATCGGGCAAGCCGGCGCGCGCGACCTTCACGCTCACCACCAAGCCGCAATCGATCCGCGTCGACGATTTGTTGATCGAAGGCGCCGGCGGCGGCGTCAAGGGCACCATCGAACTCGACGGATCCGGCGACGTGCAAGTCGGCCAATTTCCCGTCCTACGGATTTTCCGACGGCGACCGCGCCAGCCTCAAGGTCGATCGGGCGCCCGACGGCGCGCTGCGCGTGGTCATGCGCGGCGACGTCTATGACGGCCGCGGCTTCGTCAAGGCCATGACTGGGCCCCAGTCGGTACGCAGTCCGCCCAGCAGGCTAATCCGCAGCAGCCGCAAAGAGCGCCGCGCCCGATGTCGATCTCGACATGAAGCTCGGCGCCGTTGTCGGCTTCAACGGCGAGGCGCTGCGCGGCGTCGAGCTGAAAATGTCGCGCCGCGACGGCGAAGTTCGCAGCTTCGGCCTGAACGCCAAGATCGGCCGTGACGGCACGCTGACCGGCGATCTCCGCGGGCGTTCGGGGGCGCAACCGGCACGCGCAGGTGGTCGATCTCGAGAGCAGCGATGCCGGCGCCTTCTTTCGCTTCACCGACGTCTATTCGCGCATGAACGGCGGACAGATGGCGACGGTGATGGAAGCGCCGTCGGCGAGCAATCCGACGCAGCTCGGCACCCTCAACGTCCGCAATTTCGCCGTGCACGACGAGTCGCAGCTCGAACAGCGCCGTCGTGCAAAGCGGGACGCAGCCGCCACGCACCAATAACAACATCGACTTCTCCAGCATGCGGGTCGAATTCACCCGCGCGCAGGGCCGGCTGACTTTGCGCGACGGCGTGGTGCGCGGACCGCTGCTCGGCGGCACCATCGACGGCGTGGTCGACTACGGCCGCGACGAAGTGCATCTGCGCGGCACGCTGGTGCCGCTCTACGGCCCCAACAATCTGCTCGGCCAGATTCCGGTGGTCGGCCTGTTCCTCGGCGGCGACAAGGAAGGCCTGTTCGGCGTCACCTACGAGGTGGTCGGCAGGCCGGGCATCGCCGGTCCTGCACATCAATCCGATTTCGGCGCTGGCGCCGGGCCTGTTGCGCAAGGTGTTCGAATTCCCCTCGACCACGCCCTATGTCCCGCCGCCGGATGCCGACGACAACGCCACGAGCTCCTTCGACAACAGCAAGCCGGAGCTAACGGCATCAACGCCAGTCACTAAAGATCCGCCGCGACGCTCCGCCGTCACACCGGCTTGAGCAAGACGTGGCGCTTGCGGCCGAGCGAAAGCTTGACCACGCCGTCCGCCGTCACGTCGGCTTCGCCGATGGTCGCCTTGTCGCTGGTGACGCGCACATCGTTGACCATGATGGCGTTGTTGGCGATGGCGCGGCGCGCTTCGCCGTTCGACGCGGCGAGGCCGGCTTTGACGAACGCCGCGAGCACGCCGATGCCCGGCCTTGAACTCAGCGCGCGGCACGTCGACGCGTCGGCAGGCTCGCGCCAAGCGCCGCCTTCCTCGAAGGTCGTGCGCGCGGTCGCGGCCGCTTCGTCGGCGGCGGCGCGGCCATGCACCAGCGCGGTCGCTTCGGTGGCGAGCATCTTCTTCGCCTCGTTGATCTCCTGCGCCTTGCAGCGCCGCGAGCCGCGCGATCTCGTCGAGCGGCAGCACGGTGAACAGTTTCAGGAAGCGGCTCGACATCGGCGTCCTCGGTGTTGCGCCAGTATTGCCAATATTCGTAGGGGCTCACCAGGTCGGCATTGAGCCACACCGCGCCGGCCGCGGTCTTGCCCATCTTGGCGCCCGAGGACGTGGTGATCAGCGGCGAGGTCAGCGCGAAGAGTTGCGCGTTGTGCAACGCGGCGGCCGAGATCGATGCCGTTGACGATATTGCCCCACTGGTCGGAGCCGCCCATCTGCAGCACGCAGCCGTAGCGCCTGTACAGCTCGACGAAATCGTAGGCCTGCAGGATCATGTAGTTGAATTCGAGGAACGACAGTTCCTGCTGGCGCTCGAGCCGCAGCTTCACCGAGTTGAAGGCCAGCATGCGGTTGATCGAGAAGTGGCGGCCGACGTCGCGCAGGAAATCGATGTAGTTGAGCGTGTTGAGCCAGTCGGCATTGTTGGCCATGACGGCGAGTTGCCGCCGGATCTCTCGAATTTCAGGAAGCTTGACGAAGATCGCGCGGATGCCTTTCAGGTTGTCGCCGATGATCGCGTCGGTGAGGAGCCGCCGGCTCTCGTCCTTGCCGGACGGATCGCCGACGCGCGTGGTGCCGCCGCCCATCAGCGCGATCGGCCGGTGGCCGGTCTGCTGCAGCCAGTAGAGCAGCATGATCGGCAGCAGCGAGCCGACATGCAGCGACGGCGCCGTGCAGTCGAAACCGATATAGGCGGTGATCGTCGACGACGCGCCAGCGCGTCGAGCGCGTCGGGCTCCGAGACCTGATGGATAAAGCCGCGCGCGGCGAGGACGTTGAGAAAATCGGACTTGTAGGCGCTCATCGACATCTGGCGTAATTGGGGGCGGTTGGCGAGCGGGTGGTGTATCAGGTCTCGGGTCGTATGCAAAAGGCCGGATAAGCAAAAGCCATATTTAAACGGCTTATTTAAGAAACCGATTTAAAGGACGCGAATGTCTGAGCAAATGACACTCGATTTGCCCTCCAGCGCCAGGCCTTCGGCGGCCACCTCGGTTTTGGCGATCGGGCTGATGAGCGGCACCTCGCAGGACGGCGTCGACGTCGCCTTGATCGATACCGACGGCGAGAACATTTCGCATTTCGGCGCCACCGCCTGTCGGCCCTATACCAAGGACGAGCGCACGCTTGCTGCGCCGCGCCACCGCCGCCGCGGTCAATCTCACCGAGCGCACATGCGCGGCCTGATATCATCGCCGACGGCCGAGGCACTGGTGAACGATGCGCATGCCGAAGCGGTGCAATCGTTCCTCGACGCCAACGGTCTGCAGCCGGGCGATCGTGGCCGCGGTCGGGCTTTCACGGCCAGACGCGTGCTGCACCGGCCGGAGCGCGGGCTGACGGTGCAGATCGGCGACGGACGCGTGCTGGCCGACCGGCTCGGCATTCCCGTCGTCTACGACTTTCGCGCCGCCGACGTCGCGGCGGGCGGGCAGGGCGCGCCGCTCGCGCCGATCTTTCATCAGGCGCTGGCGCGGCGATCTCGGCCGCGAGCCGCCGGTCGCGGTGCTCAATGTCGGCGGCGTCGCCAACGTCACCTTCATCGACGGCGACGCATCTGATCGCCTGCGACACCGGGCCAGGCAATGCGCTGCTCGACGATTTCTTGCGCGCTGCGCACCGGCAAGCCGCTCGACACTGACGGACGTCATGGCGCCGCCGGCACGGTCGACGACGCGATGATCGCGCGTCTGATCGACGCATCCGTTCTTTGCGCTGCCGCCGCCGAAATCGCTCGACCGCAACGATTTCCGCGGCTGGGTCGGCTGATGCGCTCGACGGCATCGGCGTCGAGGACGGCGCCGCGACGCTGACCGCGCTCACCGCGGCAGCGGTGGCGCGCATCGTGCCGCTTCTGCCGCGCGCGCCGAAAACCTGGATCGTCGCCGGCGGCGGCGCGCGCAATCCGACGCTGATGCGCATGCTCGCCGAGCGGCTTGCGCCGGCGCGCATCGAGACGGCGGATGAGGCCGGCTGGTCGGTGGATTCGCTCGAGGCGCAGGCTTTCGCCTATCTCGCCGTGCGCAGCCTGCGCGGCCTGCCGATCACCTTTCCCGGCACCACCGGCGTGCCGCGCCCGCTCACCGGCGGCGTGCTGGCGAAGCCGTGAGCATGATCCGGAAAAGTGGAAACCGGTTTTCCGAAAAGATCATGCCCGAACGAAAAATCCAGGCTCAATTCGCCGCGGCTTCCTTGAGCGGATCCTTGACCGCGGGGAACGTCTCGAATTCGATCGCCCAGGGCTGACCGTCGACCTTCTGGACTTTGCGGATGTAGATGTTCTGCACGATGTCGCGAGTGCGCGGATCGATCGAGATGGTGCCGCGCGGGCTTTCCCATGTCATGCCCTTCATGGCGCCGATAACCGCGTCGGCATCGGTATTGCCGCCGGTCTTCTTGAGCGCCTCGTAGATCAGATTCATGCCGTCATAGCCGCCGACCGAGATGAAATTGGCGCGGTGGCCGCTGGCCTTCTGATAGGCCGCGGCATAATCCTTGTTCATCTGGGACGGGTGCGCGGCGGAATACATGCCCGCGGTGACGACGCCCAGGAGCGCGTCGCCGGTCGAGGGCAGGTCATCGTCGTCGACGATGTCGCCGGGACCGATCAGCTTGATGCCCGATTTGTCGAGGCCGCGCTCGGCGAATTGTCGCGCAAAGGTGCCGGCCTGACCGGCGGGCACGAAGACGAACAGCGTGTCCGGCGCGAGATCATGGGCGCGTTGCAGGAACGGCGAGAAATCGGGATTCGCGAGCGGCACTTTGAGCGTATCGAGAATCTGGCCGCCGCCTTTGGTGAAGCTCGCCTCGAAGACTTTTCCGGCTTCGGCGCCCGGTGCCCAGTCGGACAGGATCGACACCGCTTTCTTGCTGCCGTTCTTGATCGCCCAGTCGGCGATGATGCCCGATTGCTGGCCGAGCGTGAAACTCGTGCGCACGTAATAGGGCGAGCGCTCGGTGACGACCGACGTGCCCGACACCATGACCACGGTGGGGATCTTGGCTTCGGTCGCGATCGGCGCCATCGACATCGCGCTCGGCGTCAGGCCGGCGCCGAGAAAGCTCACTTTGTCGTTGACGATCAATTCCTGCGCCAGACGTTTGGCATTGTCCGGCACGCTTTGATCGTCCCGCATGATCAACTCGATCTTCTTGCCGGCGACGGTGTCGCCGTGCTGCGCCATATAGAGCTTGGCGGCGTCGGAAATCTCGCGCCCGACCGCGCCCTGAACGCCGGTCATCGGCATCACGATGCCGATCTTGATGGTGTCTTGTGGGGCGGTTTGAGCGTTGGCGCTGCCGGCGGTCAAGGCCCATCCGGTAGCGGCGATCGGCAGACAAATGGCAATGTAATGCGCGGCGCGCATGACGTTCTCCCTTACTCGTCCATTATGGCTTGTTGTTGAAGCCTATTGAACGGTGGAGGCGCGCAGATTGCAAGCTCGGGGCTTATGCCCCCGCATCACGCCGCGGTCGTCGCCTTGCCGGTCTTGCCGAGGCGCTTGTCGAGATAGGCGCCGATCGGCGGTCATCAGCGGCTCGACCTTGCCGTCGAAGAAATGGTTGGCGCCGGGGATGACCTTCTGCTCGATGACGATGCCCTTTTGCGTCTTGAGCTTCTCGACCAGGGTGGTGACGTCGCGATGCGGCACGACCGCATCCTTGTCGCCATGGATGATCAGGCCGGACGACGGGCAGGGCGCCAGGAACGAGAAGTCGTAGAGGTTCGCCGGCGGCGCGATCGAGATGAAACCCTCGATCTCCGGCCGGCGCATCAGAAGCTGCATGCCGATCCAGGCGCCGAACGAGAAGCCGGCGATCCAGCAGCTGCGCGCCTCGGGATTGACCGACTGCGCCCAGTCGAGCGCCGACGCCGCATCCGACAATTCGCCGATGCCGTGGTCGAAGCCGCCTTGGCTGCGGCCGACGCCGCGGAAGTTGAAGCGCAGCGCGGAAAAGCCGCGGTGCACGAAGGCGTAGTAGATCTGGTAGACGATCTGATGGTTCATCGTGCCGCCGAACTGCGGATGCGGATGCAGCACGATGCCGATCGGCGCGTTCTTCTGCCGTGCCGGATGGTAGCGGCCTTCGATGCGGCCGGCGGGCCCCGTGAAGATGACTTCGGGCATTTTGGAAACCTCGATCAGGGCCGGCGCTCTATTGCGCGCGGCGATTCGAGTCTTGCTTGACGGCTTCAGCAAGCTGCACGTAAGTACCTAATAGCATTTCTGATTTTTTGGAACTGGCGACGTGCGCTCTGGCGGCGAAAGTCTAAGGGTCGCGACTTCTAGCACGAGGCAGGGGGCAAAAAGCAAGCATTACGATATGATCCCGCCGTAGTTGGGCGCGGGAACCGGGCGCCACGATCCGATCAATGACCCGGCAAATGGCCCGGCACTTTAAAGAAGCAACGGTTCAGGCCACGACTTATGTCGGAGCGCAGCTATTTCGATTGGAACGCCACGGCGCCGCTGCGGGCGCAGGCGCGCGCATGCCTTTGCAGGCGGCGCTGGCGCTTTCCGGCAATCCGTCCTCGGTTCATGCCGAGGGCCGCGCGGCGCGCCGCGCTGGTCGAGGAGGCGCGCGAGCAGGTCGCGGCGCTGGTCGGGGCGCGGGCCGGCCGACGTGTTTTTCACCTCGAGCGGCACCGAAGCCAACATGCTGGCGCTGTCGCCGGTCGATCGAGACCGCGAGCGACAAGCGCCCGCGCGACCGGCTTCTGATCTCGGCGATCGAGCACGCTTCGGTGCGCGCCGGCGGCCGGTTTCCCCGCGAGGCCGATCGAGGACATCCCAGTCGACGCGCGATGGCCGGCGTCAACCTTGCCGCGCTGGCGGAGGCCGTTGCGCAAAGTCGAACGCGGCCGCTGGTTTCGCTGATGCTCGCCAATAACGAGACCGGCGTCATTCAGCCGGTCGCCGAGGCGGCCGCGATCGTGCATGCGGCGGGCGGGCTTGCTCCATGTCGACGCCGTGCAGGCGGCCGGCCGCATCCCTTGCGATATCGGGGCGCTCGGCGCCGATCTCCTGACGCTCTCGGCGCACAAGATCGGCGGGCCGAAGGGCGCCGGCGCCCTGGTGCGGCGCGAGCGACGATATCCATTTCGCCGATCCGCTCATCCGCGGCGGCGGGCAGGAGCGCGGGCTGCGCGCCGGCACCGAAAATGTCGCCGGCATTGCCGCCTTCGGGGCGGCCGCAGCCGCGGCGCGCGCGGCGGCTGAAGCCGAGGCGGCCGCGCATGCTGGCGCTGCGGAACCGGCTCGAAGCCGGCCTGCAAGGCGATCGCGCCGCGGACGGTGATTTTCGGCGCACGAGGCCGAGCGGCTGCCCAATACGACGCTTTTCGCCGCTCGAAGGCATGAAGGCCGAGACCGCCGTCATCGCCTTCGACCTCGAAGGGATCGCGGTGTCGTCGGGCGCGGCCTGCTCGTCGGGCAAGGTGCAGCCCTCCCATGTCCTTGCCGCCATGGGGGTTTCGCCGGCGCTGCTGCGCGGGCGCGGTGCGCGTCAGCCTGGGCTTGGACAACGACCGAAGCCGACGTCGAAAGGCTTCTCGAACGCTTGGAGAAAGCTCGCAACTGCATTATCTAAGGGACAGCGTGGCATCGCGGCCTAAATGGCTGCGATGACTGACTGATTTCGCGGCGATTTGAACGATTCAAGCGCCGCAACCACAAGTAGGGGTGACCGAAAGCCAGGCACACCTGACCATAACCGACTAATCCAACCCGCGGTCCTTGAAACCGTGAGCGGAGGGACGAATGCCGGCAGTGCAAGAGACCGTCGACCAGGTCCGGCGCATCGACGTTGACCAGTACAAGTATGGCTTCGAGACGCTGATCGAATCGGACAAGGCCCCGAAGGGCCTGTCCGAAGACACCGTCCGCTTCATCTCGGCGAAGAAGAACGAGCCGGAATGGATGCTGGCCTGGCGGCTCGATGCCTATAAGCGCTGGCTGACCATGCGCGAGCCGAAATGGGCCAAGGTCGAATACGGCCCGATCGACTATCAGGACCTCTATTACTATTCCGCGCCGAAGAAGGCGCCGCAAGTCGCTCGACGAGATCGATCCGGAAATCCTGCGCACCTACGAAAAGCTCGGCATTCCGCTGCGCGAGCGCGAAGCGCTGCTCGGCATTCAGAAGCCGGAAGGCCAGAACCGAAGATGTGGACTGGACGGCGAGGGCCAGGAAAACGGCGATGCGAACGGCAACGGCTATGGCCGCGTCGCCGTCGATGCGGTGTTCGATTCCGTTTCGGTCGCCACCACGTTCAAGGCCGAGCTCGCCAAGGCCGGCGTGCTGTTCATGCCGATCTCGGAGGCGATCCACGAGCATCCCGAGCTGGTGAAGAAATATCTCGGCACGGTGGTGCCGGTCAGCGACAATTTCTTCGCCACGCTCAATTCGGCGGTGTTCTCCGACGGCTCGTTCGTCTATGTGCCGCCGGGCGTGCGCTGCCCGATGGAACTGTCGACCTATTTCCGCATCAACGAGCGCAATACCGGCCAGTTCGAGCGCACGCTGATCATCGCCGACAAGGGCTCCTATGTGAGCTATCTCGAAGGCTGCACCGCGCCGATGCGCGACGAGAACCAGCTTCACGCCGCGGTCGTCGAGCTGATCGCGCTCGACGACGCCGAGATCAAATATTCGACCATCCAGAACTGGTATCCGGGCGACGCCAACGGCCGCGGCGGCATCTACAATTTCGTCACCAAGCGCGGCGATTGCCGCGGCAAGAACGCCAAGATTTCCTGGACCCAGGTGGAGACCGGCTCGGCCATCACCTGGAAATATCCGAGCTGCATCCTGCGCGGCGACAATTCGCGCGGCGAGTTCTATTCGATCGCGATCTCGAACGGCTATCAGCAGGTCGATTCCGGCACCAAGATGCTGCATCTCGGCAAGAACACGACGAGCCGCATCATCTCCAAGGGCATCGCCGCCGGGCACTCCAACAACACCTATCGCGGCCTCGTCACCGCGCATCGCCGCGCCACCGGGCGCGCGCAACTTCACCAATTGCGATTCGCTTCTGATCGGCGACAACTGCGGCGCGCACACCGTGCCCTATATCGAGGCGAAGAACTCCTCGACGGTGTTCGAGCACGAGGCGACCACCTCGAAGATCTCCGAGGAGATGCTGTTCTATTGCCGCCAGCGCGGGCTGTCGGCGGAGGAGGCGACGGCGCTCGTCGTCAACGGCTTCGTCAAGGACGTGCTGCAGCAATTGCCGATGGAATTCGCGGTCGAGGCGCAGAAGCTGATCTCGGTCTCGCTCGAAGGCAGCGTCGGCTGAACGGGCAGTCATCGGATCAGCGTCATGTCCGCTTATTGGTTCAAGCCCAGGCGAATACGGCTACGGCGCAACGCCGGTGACCGTGGCAGGGCTGGGCAATCACGATCGCGACCATGGTCGTCGTCGTGATGTCCTCGGTCGCTGGTGCCCGCGCTCGCCAATGGCGCCGCGTGGGCCTTGTCCGCCATCGTGATCGACGTGGTCGCGATCGCTGTGCTCGTCATCGTCAGCCGCCGCAAGACCGACGGCGAATGGCGCTGGCGCTGGGGTCGAACGCTGAGGCCTCCGGCCGCCAGCTGCAGGGATAAAGAATTTGGAGCTTGTTTGAATGGCACTGCTTGAAATCAAAAATCTGCACGTCGAGATCGACGGCAAGGAAATTCTGAAAGGCCTCGACCTCACCGTGAATGCCGGCGAGGTGCACGCGATCATGGGGCCGAACGGCTCGGGCAAATCGACGCTCGCCTACGTGCTGGCCGGCAAGGCCGACTACGAGCCGACGCAAGGCGAGGTGCTGTTCAACGGCAAGAACCTGTTCGACATGGCGCCGGACGAGCGCGCCGCCGCCGGGCTGTTCCTGGCCTTCCAATATCCGCTGGAAATCCCCGGCGTCGCCACCATGACGTTCCTGCGCACCGCGCTCAACGCGCAGCGCAAGAAGCGCGGCGAGGCGGAGCTGTCCACGCCGGAATTCCTCAAGACGCGTGCGCGACGCTCGCCAGCAAGCTCGAGCATCGATCAGGACATGCTGCGCCGCGGCGTCAATGTCGGCTTCTCCGGCGGCGAGAAGAAGCGCAACGAGATTCTGCAGATGGCGCTGCTCGAGCCGCGGCTTGCGGTGCTCGACGAGACCGATTCCGGCCTCGATATCGACGCGCTGAAGATCGTCGCCGACGGCGTCAACCGGCTGCGCGGACCGGACCGCTCATTCGTCGTCATCACGCATTATCAGCGGCTGCTCAACTACATCGTGCCCGACGTGGTGCACGTGCTGTCGAAGCGGCCGCATCGTGAAGACCGGCGGCAAGGAGCTGGCGCTCGAGCTCGAAGCGCGCGGCTATGCCGAATATCAGGACGAGGTTGCGGCGTGACGTCGCCGAAACGATGAACGTCTGACCGACGATCAAGACCGCGGCCGAGACCGCGCTGGCGCAGACCTTCTGCGCAGGCGCGCGACCGCTTGCCCGGCGGCGAGGCGATCGCCGCGCAGCGCGCGGCCGCGTTCGACGTGTTCGCCAAGGCCGGCCTGCCGCACCGCCGCGTCGAGGAATGGAAATATACCGATCTGCGCGCGCTGATGCGCGACGCCAAGCCGCTCGCGAGCCCGCCCGATGCGGCGGCCAAGGCGCGCGCCAAGACGGCCGGCGCGCTTGCTCGGCGATCTCGAAGCGCGGCGGCTGGTCTTTGTCGACGGCGCCTTCGTGCCGGAACTGTCCGACATCGCGAAACTGGAAGCACGGCTTGAGCGTCGGTTCGCTCGCCGACGCGCTGCCGAGCGGCGATCCGGCGCTTGCCGCGCATCTCGGCAAGCTCGCGCCCGGCGAGCGACGTCGCGGTCGCGCTCAATACCGCGCTGATGGGCGACGGCGCGGTGATCCGCATCGCCGCCGGCGCGACCATCGAGCGGCCGCTGCATCTCGTCTTCGTCGTCGTCGGAAAAGCCTGCGGCGAGCTTCGTGCGCTCGCTGGTCGTCGTCGAGCCGCGGCGCGCGCGTCATGCTGATCGAAAGCCACGAAGGCCCGGCCGGCAGCGACTATCAGGTCAACGCCGCGCTCGAAATGTTCGTCGGCGACGGCGCCCATGTCGATCACGTCAAGATCATCGGCGAAGGCGCCGACGCGCTGCACGTCTCGACGCTGGCCGCGGCGATCGGCGCCAAGGCGCGCTTCAACACTTTCACCTTCACCGCCGGCGGCGCCGTGGTGCGCAACCAGCTGTTCCTGCAAATTCGACGGCGAGGAGACGGTGGCCGGCATCCGCGGCGCGACCCTGATCAAGGGCCGCCAGCACGCCGACACGACGCTGGTCGTCAACCACATCGCGCGCGGCTGCCAGAGCCGCGAAGTGTTCAAGTCGGTGCTCGACGACGAGGCCCACGGCGTGTTCCAGGGCCGCATCGTCGTGCGCCAGGGCGCGCAGAAGACCGACGCCAAGATGATGACGCGGGCGCTGCTGCTGTCCGAGCGCGCCGAGGCCGACAACAAGCCGGAGCTGGAAATTTTCGCCGACGACGTGCAATGCGGCCACGGCGCGACCGCCGGCGCGCTCGACGACGAGCTGAAATTCTACCTGATGGCGCGCGGCATTCCGGCGGCGGAAGCCGAGGCGCTGCTGATCCAGGCGTTCCTCGGCGAGGCGATCGAAGGCATCGAGCATGCCGGCCTGCGCGAGGCGCTGATGGAATCGGTCGCGGCCTGGCTCAAGGCGCGTGGGCAAGTCATGAACGACATGACGACCAATATGGCGACAATACGCGGACAACGGCGCCTACGACGTCAACCGCATCCGCGCGGATTTTCCGATCCTGGCGACGCAGGTCTATGGCAAGCCGCTCGTCTATCTCGACAACGCCGCCTCGGCGCAGAAGCCGCAAGCCGTGCTCGACCGGCTGCATCAGGCCTATACGACGCAATACGCCAACGTGCATCGCGGCCTGCATTATCTCGCCAACGAGGCGACCGAGGCCTACGAGGGCGCGCGCGAGAAGGTCGCGGCGTTCCTCAATGCCGGGCGCAAGGAAGAGATCATCTTCACCCGCAACGCCACCGAGGCGATCAATCTCGTCGCCTATACGTTCGGCCGCGAGCGCATCAAGCCGGGCGACGAGATCGTGCTCTCGATCATGGAGCACCATTCCAACATCGTGCCGTGGCATTTCCTGCGCGAGCGCCAGGGCGCGGTGATCAAATGGGCGCCGGTCGACGACGAGGGCAATTTCCTCATCGACGAATTCGAGAAGCTGCTCACGCCGCGCACCAAGATGGTCGCCATCACCCACATGTCGAACATGCTCGGCACCGCTGGTGCCGGTGAAAGAGGTGGTGCGCATCGCGCATGCGCGCGGCATTCCGGTGCTGGTCGACGGCGCGCAGGGCGCGGTGCATCTCGACGTCGACGTGCAGGACATCGATTGCGATTTCTACGCCTTCACCGGCCACAAGCTCTACGGCCCGACCGGGATCGGCGTGCTCTACGGCAAATACGCAGCACCTCGAGGCCATGCCGCCGTTCAACGGCGGCGGCGAGATGATCCGCGAAGTGTTCGAGGACCGCGTCACCTATGGCGAGCCGCCGCACAAATTCGAGGCCGGCACGCCGTCGATCGTGCAGGCGATCGGGCTCGGCGCCGCGATCGATTATGTCGCCTCGGTCGGCAAGGCGCGCATCCGCGCCCACGAAGCAGGCGCTCGTGCATTACGCCCACGACCGGCTGCGCGAGATCAATTCGCTGCGCATCATCGGCACACGCCAAGGACAAGGGGCCGATCGTCTCGTTCGAGATGAAGGGCGCGCATCCGCACGATGTCGCGACCATCATCGACCGCTCCGGCGTCGCGGTGCGCGCCGGCACCCATTGCGTCATGCCGCTGCTGGCGCGCTTCGGCGTGACGGCGACCTGCCGCGCCTCGTTCGCCATGTACAATACGCGCGAGGAGATCGACTGCCTGGCGCAGGCGCTCGTCAAAGCGCAGGATTTCTTCAGCTGATGGATTCCGAACATGACCGACGACGTGAAACTCGACGAACGACCAGACCGCCGACAGCCGCCGGACAGCCGGCCGCGGACGAGCCGTCCGCGATTCCGCCGGACGAAATGGCGCGGCTGACCGACGAGATCGTCGGCGCGCTCAAGACCGTCTACGACCCCGAGATTCCGGCCGACATCTACGAGCTCGGCCTGATCTACAAGGTCGATGTCGACGACGACCGCGTCGTCAACATCGACATGACGCTGACGACGCCGAACTGCCCGTCGGCGGCCGAATTGCCGGCCAGGTGGAGAATGCCGTCGCCGGCGTGCCGGGCGTGCGCGAGGCCAAGGTCAACATCGTCTGGGATCCGCCGTGGGATCCGAGCCGCATGTCGGACGAGGCCCGCGCGGTGCTCAATATGTGGTGAGTTGCGACGCCGAGTTGCGCGCAGGCGTCGGCGCATTACATCAAGTGGTGTGAGGTCGTTAGCGTTTTTGAACTATTCTAGATCGTAACATGCCGCATTCGCCTCGAGCTGAGGACATGCGCGGAGGAACGTGAAAATGGCCAGCTGCCCGGCCGAGACCTCAAGTGATGCGGCTCACCGAAGCCGCCGCGGAGCGCATCAAGGCGGTCATGGCGAAGGCCGACCGGCCGATCGCGGCGGTGCGCGTCGGCGTCAAGAACGGCGGCTGCGCCGGCATGGCCTACACGATGGAATATGCCGAGAAGATCAATCCGCTCGACGAGGTGATCGAGGACAAGGGCGTGCGCATCCTGATCGATCCCAAGGCGGTGCTGTTCCTGCTCGGCACCGAGATGGACTACAAGGTCGACAAGCTGTCGGCGCAGTTCGTCTTCAACAATCCGAACCAGACCTCGGCCTGCGGCTGCGGCGAATCGGTGCAGATCGAGCCGGCGCGCGAAGCGGCGGCGCGCAAGCCGTAGCCCTAAGCCGCGCTTACGCATCGGCGAATTCGCGGCCTCGATTCCGGCGAAAGCGGGAACGAGCGGCACGAGCAGTGTGCGCTAGGCCACCTGCACGCGCGTCGTCATTTCCGCCGCGGCTTCGGGATCGGTCTCGCAGATCACGCGATTGCGGCCGTTGCGCTTGGCGGCGTAGAGGCACTTGTCGGCGCGCTCGATCAGCGAGCGGCGCATTGTCGGTCGGCCGCAGCACCGCGACGCCGATCGAAATCGTCACGCGGCCGAGCCGCTCGCCGCTCGAGCGTTTCATCAGTTCCTTGGTCATGACCGCGCGGCGGATGTGGTCGGCGATCGCCATCGCCGATCGCAGCGCCGTATTCGGCAGCGCGATGACGAATTCCTCGCCGCCGTAGCGCGCGGCGATGTCCTGGCCTTTGACGTTCTGCTTCACCGACAGCGCGACGAGGCGCAGCACCTGGTCGCCGGTGAGGTGGCCGAATCTGTCGTTGAAGGCTCTTGAAGTGGTCGATGTCGCGCCATCAGCAGCGACAGCGGCTCGTTCTTCGCCGTGGCTTCGGCGATGCCCTGGGCCAGAGCTCGGCATCGAAATATTTGCGGTTGGCGAGCGTGGTGAGCGGATCGGTGAGGCTCTCGGTGCGCACGGCCTCGAGATTTTGCTGCAGCTGCTCGATCTCCTGGCGCGACGCCGCAAGCCGCGCCTCGAGCTTTCTGTTGCTCGTCTCCATCTCCTTGGCGCCCTGGCACCAGATGCTCGATGACGGCGCGCAGCGCCTCGCCGTCCTTGGCTTGCGGCGAGCTTCTCGCTCGCGTCAGTCGAGGCTCGCGGAATAGCGTGGTCGCCGAACCGGCGGCGGCGTCGATCGTCGACATGACCTGCTTGATCTCGTCGAGCATGCGGATGCCGACGGTATCGATGCGCTCGCCGAAGCGGGTGGCGGAAAGATAGGTGTCGTAGATCTGCTCGAGATCGGTCTCGCTGAGCGTGCCTTTTTGCGCCAGCGTCTCGTTGATCAGCTGGTTGAGCTGCTGGTTGTAGCCGGTGGCGTACTGATACCAGATTTCGAAATTTCGCGGCGATGCGGGCTGGCCCAACGCCTTGATTTGTCCAAGCGCGATCTCGGCGAAGGCGAGTGTTCTTTCGTGCTCGTCTGTGGGCACGGCCATCGATCGTCTCCAATCGCACTGGGAATTCCAAAACGGCATCGCGGCAACGTGGCCGGCGACGCCGATTTATACGCGGAAACTAGGAGATAGCGGTGAAGGACCGGTAAACGAACGTTGCGGCAGCGAACGCGACTGCCGCACGTCGAAGACTCTAAGCCTTAACCGGCACCGGGCGTAGCAGAAAGGCGGGCAGGTGAGAAGTGTCGGATTCGTCCGGCTGCGGGCGCGCCGGCTGCGGGGTGCGGCGCGGTCTTGCGTCCTCGATCGCGAGCCGCCGCAGGACGATGCGACTGGTGGCGGTGGCCATGGTCCTGTGGTCATGGCTGCCATGGTCATGCGGCCGCCCATGAGATCGGGCGCGACGACTTGCGCGGGCGATTTGCGTGCTGCCGAGGGGCGTGCCGCGGCTCTTCGCGGGACGGCGCGGGCTCGCCAGGCACTTTGTCCATCCAGGGGATGGGTCTGTCCGATCAGTTTCTCGATTGCCGCGACCGCCTTGGCGTCGTTCGCTGCCGGCGACGATGGTGATCGCGGTGCCGCTGCTGCCCGGCGCGGCCGGTGCGGCCGATGCGGTGCACGTAATCGTCGGCATGGATCGGAACGTCGAAATTGTAGACGTGGCTGACGTCGGGAATATCGAGGCCGCGCGCCGCGACGTCGGAGGCGACCAGGAGCGTGACCTCGCCCTTGCGGAATTGCTCGAGCGCCGCCGTGCGCGCCGACTGGTCCATGTCGCCGTGCAGCGCCTGCACCGAAAAGCCGTGACGCAGCAGCGAGCGATGCAGCGTCGCGACGTCGCGCTTGCGATTGCAGAAGATGATGGCGTTCTTCAGGCCTTCGGCCGCGCGGATCAGGCGGCGCAGCGTGTCGCGCTTGTCGTGCGGCTCGCGCCCGGACTTGGCCAGAAACTGCGTCGTGGTGGCGAGCGTGGTCGCCGGCTTGGCCACTTCGACGCGCACCGGATTGTGCAGGAACTGTTCGGTGATGCGCCGGATTTCCGGCGGCATGGTCGCGGTGAAGAACAGCGTCTGGCGCGTGAACGGAACGAGTTTGCAGATGCGCTCGATGTCGGGGATGAAGCCCATGTCGAGCATGCGGTCGGCTTCGTCGATGACCAGGAGCTCGACGCCGTTGAGCAGCAGCCGGCCGCGCTCGAAATGGTCGAGCAGGCGGCCGGGCGTCGCGATCAGCACGTCGACGCCGCGCATCAGCTTGGCGTCCTGATCGTCGAACGAGACGCCGCCGATGATCAGCGCGACGTTGAGCTTGTGGTTGGCGCCGTATTTGACGAAGCTTTCCTCGACCTGCGCCGCGAGTTCGCGCGTCGGCTCGAGAATGAGCGTGCGCGGCATGCGGGCGCGGGCGCGGCCCTTTTCCAGCATGGTCAGCATCGGCAGCGTGAAGGCCGCCGTCTTGCCGGTGCCGGTCTGCGCGATGCCGAGCACGTCGCGCCGGGCGAGCACGTGCGGGATGGCCTGATCTTGGATGGGGGTGGGAGTTTTGTAACCGGCCGCCGCAACGGCGGCGATAACTTTTTCGGACAAGCCGAGATGGGAAAACGACATAAACCCTCGATCGGGACCGCCGGCAGCTGTGATTTGGTTCAAACACGGCGTAAAGCAGGGAAAACGCGCCAAGCGGTCGAATCTGCCCTAACTTGCAGTTGCGCGGAACATAGGGTCGATCGGCGCGAAAGTCAACCTGAAATGGCCTTTTGCAACGCACTAAGTTAAACGGATTCCTTCACTTTTTCTGGAAATGCCGGTTCCCGAACCGTCACAGGAATGACACAATGCTGGACCTGCCGATAGCCTGCCGATCGTTCTCGTTCCCGGGCCTGACCTGCACGGCGCGGCTCTATGCCGAGCAAATTCCGGCGCTGTGGCCGTTCGGGCCGGTGACGATCGCCGACCACCGCCGCGACGACAGCATGGCGGCGATCGCGCGGCGGATTCTGGCTGCGGCGCCGCCGCGCTTCGCGCTCGCCGGGCCTGTCGATGGGCGGCTATATCGCCTTTGAGATCATGCGCCAGGCGCCGGAGCGTGTGGCCAAACTCGCATTGCTCGACACCGGCGCGCGCGCCGACACCGCCGAGCAGACCGAGCGGCGCCGCATCCTGATGGCGAAGACCAAGGCCGGCGGCTATCGCGCGAAATTCCCGACTCGCTTATCCGCTCTACGTGCATCGCGACCGCCACAACGACGCGGCGCTGAAAAGCATCGTGCGCGCGATGGCCGAGGAGACCGGCCCCGAGGCCTATTTGCGCCAGCAGCAGGCCATCATCAGCCGGCCGGATTCACGCCCCGGCCTGGCGGCGATCTCGTGCAAGACGCTGGTGCTGGTCGGGCGAGGGCGACGAGGCGACGCCGCCGGAGCTGGCGCGCGAGATCGCGGCCGGCATCCCCGGCGCGCGGCTCGTCATCGTTCCCGACAGCGGCCACTTGTCGACGCTGGAACAACCGGAGGCGGTCAACAAAGCGCTGGTCGAGTGGATGCAGTGGTGAGCGGCTTGGGCCGCTGCGGCGCGACGTTGAGGGGGGAAGCACGAGCTTTTCAGCTGTGCTAACAATTGCCGCGAGAGGCTTTGCCCGCGCCGCGGCGCGGGACACGGCTGCGTAAGGGAGGGAGTGTCCGATGAGTTTTGATAAATTTGCGCGCGCGGCGGTTATGTCCGTGCTCGCCGTCTCGGCCGTTTGGCTGCATCGCTCGCGCCCGCGCGCGCCGACAGCGATTTTCCCAACCGGCCGATCCGGCTGATCGTCGGTTTCGCCGCCGGCGGCGGCAACGACATTTTCGCGCGCCTGGTTGCCGATAAGGCATCCACTCTGCTCGGCCAGCCGGTGGTCGTCGAGAACCGGCCCGGCGCCGGCGGGCGGCTGTCCGCCGAATATGTCTCCAATCAGCCGGCCGACGGTTACACGCTCCTGGTCGGCGCTTCCGGCGCCATGTCGATCGCGGCCGCCATCTATCCCGATCTCAAATATCACCCGACCAAGACGCTGACGCCGCTGGCGATGATCGGGAGTTTCCCGCTGATCATGGTGATCGGCAAGGACAATCCGGCGAACAACGTGAAGGAATTCGCCGCATGGGCAAAGCAGCATCCCGATAAGATGAACTACCCGGCAACCTCACCGGCATTCATCCTGCCGTCGGAGCAGTTGAAATTGAAAGCGGGAATGCCCGGCGTGATGATCCCGTACAAGAGCAGCAATGAGATGATCTTGAGCGTCATGGAGGGCCAGACCGCTTTCGCCATCGCCGACGGCCCGCCGACGGTGCCGCAGGTCAAAGCCGGCAAGGTGAAGGCGCTTGCCGTCACCGGCTCCACGCGCAGCGCCGAATTGCCCGATACGCCGAGCATGGCCGAGGAAGGTTATCCCGATGTCGACATTCATCTGTGGAGCGGGATATTTGCGCCCGCGGCGACGCCGCCTGACGTCGTCGCCAAGCTCGAGAAAGGGTTGAACGAAGCGATCCGCGATCCCGGTGTGTCGGCGAAGCTCAAGACCATGGCGGTCGATCCCGGCGGCGGCTCGCCCGATGAGTTCCGGCGCCTCGTCGACAGCGACATCACCAAATTTACCGCGATCGTCAAAGCCGCGAATTTGCACTTCGAGGAATAGCGCGCTGCGCCTTTACTCCATCCGACCGGCGGCGCAAATTCGGAGCGCCGGTTTCGGAGGGATTCCATGAAAGTTCTTGCGGCCGTCCTCGCCGCCGTTCTTGCCGCCACGCTGCTGGCGTCGGCGACGCCAGTCCGGGCCGACGATATCGATCTTTCGACCTGGACCTGCCAGCAATTCGTCTCGGCGAGCAAGGACGATATCGGCGTGATCCTGGCCTGGCTCGACGGCTACTACAAAGACGAGGACGACCCGCCGGTGATCGACACCACGAAGTTCGTCGATAACGCCAAGAAGCTCGGCGAATATTGCGCCGCGCATCCCGACATCGGGCTCATCACCGCGACGGATAAGTTGTTCCAGAAGGAATGATCTTTCGGCGCGTCATTGTCCGGGCCCGCCCATTGTTCCCGGACGTCCGCTTTGCGGTGCATTGCGGACTCGACGCGAATGTTTCTTAAGGTCGGGAACGCGCCAATAGCAGACAGCGCCGGTGAAGCATCAACGAAAGTCCGAAGCATGAACTGCTAAGGGCCAGCGGACTCATACACTGCAGCAAAAAGTATACTGATGGATTCACACGTCGGCTTTGGGCCGGCAGCGTGACTGGTTAGGTCTTTGCGGGTTAGGATACGCGGATGGGAAAGTCCTGCCGCATCCTTCTTGCCCTCGTCCTGCTGCTCTTCGCCGCGCCCGCGCTCGCTGCGCCATGCGGCGGCGACTTCAACGCTTTCCTGGCCGCGATCGCGCGCGACGCGCAAGGCCAGGGCGTCTCGCGCGCGGTCATCGACCAGGCCTTCGCCGGCCTGACACCAGATCCCACCGTCCTTGCCTTCGACCGCCGCCAGCGCGGCATGTTCCACGCCAAGAGCTTCGAGGAATACGCCGCCACCCGGGTCATCCCAGCCCGCATCAGCCGCGCCAGGAAACTGATGCAGGTGCACGCCGCGCTGCTCGGGCGCATCGAGCAGCAATTCGGCGTGCCGGCGACGGTGATCGTGGCGGTCTGGACGCTGGAAACCGACAACGGCACCGGCGATATGGGCAAGCTGCCGGTGATCCGCACGGTGGCGACGCTGGCGCATGACTGCCGCCGCACCGAGCTGTTCCAGCGCGAGCTTATCGCCGCCCTGCAGATCATCCAGCGCGGCGATCTGCCGTTGCGCGATCTCATCGGCGCCTATGCCGGCGAGATCGGCCAGACACAGTTTCTGCCGTCGTCATACATCAAATACGGCGTCGACTACGACGGCAACGGCCATGTCGATCTGCGCCATTCCGTTCCGGATGTGCTGGCCTCGACCGCCAATCTGCTCAAGACCAATGGCTGGCAGGCCGGCGCGCCGTTTACCGAGGGCACGCCGAATTTCGAGGTGGCGATGCGCGAGTGGAATCACTCCGAGGTCTACCGCAAGACCATCGTGCTGATGGCGCAGCGGCTAAGCGGCGGGTGAGAGGTATCCCCGACGCACCAAAAATCATCGGCGCCATCCTGTTTTCGTGCTTCATATCTTTTGGATACGAACGAAAGATCGTAGAAAGGTTCGGCGGTCAAAAAGAGTTTGAATTTATCATTCCGGCCCAGCCGAGCACCAAAATGAAAGAGGCCGCCAACTGAGGCGGCCTAGAATGCTTTAGCGGTAAGCTTCGCAAGGGAGGCGCGCGGACATGAAAAGAAGTTTTATGATCGCAATGGGGATTGGGTTTCTCATCTCGACGGTTTTTATGGCCATACCATCCACTTACGACTGGGCGTTCTTAGAACTTCCGGGCATGGGCGCGGCGTACTTGTTCTGGGGAGCGGTAGGCAATTCCCCCATTTTGGGCACAGCCATTGGGTGGGCCGTGAACGCAGTTGTCTACGGCCTCGTTGCCTTGATCATCATCGGCGCTCTTAAAATTTCAAACCGAGACATTACCAAAGAGGCCGCCAACTGAGGTGGCCTAATTATGCAACGTATGTACGATGATCTTGTGATTGCACTTGCCATCGTGGCCCCGCTGGGTTGCGCCATCTTTTATATGGCCTATCATTCAGTAATGATCGCAGTTTGCTACTACCGTGATACGTCGCCGGATCAGCGCGCGCAAACTCCCCTCACGTACCGTCTGTCAACTCTTCCGAAATCGGCGCAGTTGCATCACCGAAAAGCACTTATGGGCATGTTGGCGTTTTTCGGTTTTTTCCTGCTGATGGCGTTGCTGGACTTCTCGGAATTAGGACAGCACCA
Source organism: uncultured Alphaproteobacteria bacterium (assembly GCA_963761185.1). Taxonomy (GTDB): domain Bacteria; phylum Pseudomonadota; class Alphaproteobacteria; order Rhizobiales; family Xanthobacteraceae; genus BOG-931. The sequence goes on along the minus strand of CAVXFY010000001.1, from coordinate 509,324 downwards.
AAAGGGACCACCCTCAAATTCAAAAGGGACCACTGAGTTTCCAGAGGGATGGAAAGGGGCCAGTACCAAATTCTGGGTGCTGTCCTAATTGGGCTCATTTAAGACACTCCCCATTTTCACTTAGGACAGTCCGCCTTGGATCACGCGAAGCTTGCGGCGGCGCTCCGGGGCCGTTTCGGTGGGGTCCGGCGTAGCGACGGCCATGGGAGGAACGGGCCAAACGGTTGTTAAAAGCCGAATTGGCGCGTGCCGATGTCGGATACCGCGAACTCGCGGAGCGGTTGAAAAAACACGGATTGCAAGAGACTGAGGCCAGCATCGCTAATAAGATCAGCCAGGGGACGTTCTCGGCAACATTCTTGCTCGCTTCATTGAAAGCCGTAGAAGCTAGCAACTTGCGATTGGAGGACGTTTGATCTTCAAGGTGAGCGTTAGCCCATGCCAAGGCGCTTAAATGCTTTCCTGCTGGCGGCGCGTGCGGGGCGACATTCTCGCGGCAACGCCAACGAATATTGGCGCGCCGGAACGCATGGCGCGCCAATGCATGCCGTTCGACTTATGCAAAAGCGGGCCGATTGACCGCGCGTAGGGACGTCCGCCGTTTTATCCTGCCACCTGAAAACGTTTGCACAGGAAGATGAAATTAGACGTCGAGCGACGCCTCGTCGGCGAACTCGGCGCGTTCCTGGATGAAATCGAAGCGCGCTTCGGCCTTGGTGCCCATCAGCCGCTCGACGGATTTTTCCGTGTCCTTGCGGTCGTCGGCGACCAGCATGACGCGCAGCAGCGTGCGCTTCTTCGGGTCCATGGTGGTTTCCTTGAGTTGCGCCGCCATCATCTCGCCGAGCCCCTTGAAGCGGCTGACTTCCACCTTGGCATTGGCGTGAAATTCTTTTTTCAGAATCTCGTCGCGGTGCTTGTCGTTGCGGGCGTAAAAATTCTTGCCGCCGTGGGAGAGCCGGTAGAGCGGCGGCACCGCCAGATAGAGGTGCCCGTGATCGATGAGCTGCGGCATCTGGCGGTAGAAGAAGGTGATCAGGAGCGAAGCGATATGCGCGCCGTCGACGTCGGCGTCGGTCATGATGATGACGCGGCCGTAGCGCAAATCCTCGTCGCGGTAGTGCACGCCGGTGCCGCAGCCGAGCGCCTGCGCGAGGTCGGCAAGCTGCTGGTTCTGCGCGAGCTTGTCCTTGCCGGCCGACGCCACGTTGAGGATTTTGCCGCGCAGCGGCAGGATTGCCTGCGAGGCGCGGTCGCGGGCCTGCTTCGCCGAGCCGCCGGCCGAGTCGCCTTCGACGACGAAAATCTCGGAACCTTCGGCGGCGCTGTTGGTGCAGTCGGCGAGTTTTCCCGGCAGCCGCAGCTTTCGCACCGCGCTTTTGCGCGCGATGTCCTTTTCCTGGCGGCGGCGGATGCGCTCCTCGGCGCGCTCGACCACGAAGTCGAGGAGCTTGTTGGCCTGCAGCGGATTGCCGGCGAGCCAATGGTCGAACGGGTCCTTGATCGCCTGTTCGACGATTTTTTGCGCTTCCGCGGTGGCGAGCCGGTCCTTGGTCTGGCCCTGGAATTCCGGCTCGCGGATGAACACCGACAGCATGGCGCCGGCGCCGACCATGACGTCGTCCGATGTGATCGCGGCGGCGCGCTTGCCTTGGCCGTTGCGCTCGGCGTGATCTTTGAGCCCGCGGGTCAGCGCCGAGCGCAGGCCGGATTCGTGGGTGCCGCCGTCGGGCGTCGGAATGGTGTTGCAATAGGAGTTGAGAAAACCGTCGGCGTCGGCGGTCCAGGCCACCGCCCATTGCGCGGCGCCATGCGCGCCGGTTTTTCCGCGGTGCCGGTGAAAATCTCGGGATGCACCAGCGTCGAACCGGCGAGCGTCTCCGCGAGATAATCCTTCAGGCCGTCGGCGAAATGAAACGTCGCCTTCTCCGGCACGTCTTCGACGCCGTGCAAGAGCTCCTTCGCGCAGGACCAGCGGATTTCGACGCCGCCGAACAGATAGGCCTTCGAGCGCGTCATCTTGAACACGCGTTCCGGCTTGAAATGCGCCTTCGCCCCGAAGATTTCCGGATCGGGATGGAAGCGCACTTTGGTGCCGCGGCGGTTCGGCGCCTTGCCGGCGTCCTGCAATTTGCCCTTCGGCTTGCCGCGCTCGAACGCCATGCGATAGAGCTTTTGGCCGCGCGCGACTTCGACTTCCATGCGATCGGACAGGGCGTTGGCGACCGAGACGCCGACGCCGTGCAGGCCGCCCGAAGTCTCATAGACCTCGGAGTTGAATTTGCCGCCGGCGTGCAGCGTGCACATGATCACTTCGAGCGCGGACTTGTTCTGAAACTTCGGATGCGGGTCGACCGGGATGCCGCGGCCATTGTCGGTGACGGTGAAGAAGCCGTCGGCCTCGAGCTCGACCTCGATCCAGTCGGCGTGGCCGGCGAGCGCCTCGTCCATGGCGTTGTCGATGACTTCGGCGAACAGGTGATGCAGCGCCTTCTCGTCGGTGCCGCCGATATACATGCCGGGGCGGCGGCGGACCGGTTCGAGCCCTTCCAGCACCTCGATATGGCGGGCGGTGTAGCCGGCCTCGGCTGACGTGCCGCGCGCCGGGCCCGCGGCGCTGCGCCGAGCGCTGCCGCTGCGCTTATTTTCGGATAGGCCTGCGAACAGGTCGCCGGTCTTGCCTGCGATCTTGGCCCCAATCTTGGCCGCCGGCTTCGCGGGCTTGGCAGGTTTAGAGGATTTCGCAGTTTTTCCCACGGCTTGTCCCGAAGTTCTTGTCCTGAAGTTTCACCCAGCCTCTGGCCCATATGGCCCGCCGCTCTGGACGGGCAATGGCGGGCCGAATCAATTCCGGCTGGATATGGGACTATGCCACCGCGACGGCAAAACCATGAGCGCTGAAATGAGCGTCTCAATGAGCGCATTGACGGCGCAAAACGTGGGCCTTATATGCCCGCCCATGAGCATGCTGCTTGCCAGCTTTTCCGACGCGAAGCGCCGCCGCCGTACTGACACGGCACGGATGCGCGCTCGCGCGTAAATATATTCGTGCCGCCGGGTTCCGCGGCCGTCATCCTAAAGTTTCCCGTCATCTCAAAGTTTTCTACTTCCTGGTAGTCTTCCGCGGTTTCCGGCCTGACGCCTTATCTTAAAAGAGCAAAGGTCCAATCATGTCTGCGAAAGCCAAAATCGGCGTGCTCGGCGCCTCCGGCTATACCGGCGCCGAACTGGTGCGGCTGTTGCTGCGGCATCCGCACGCGGAGATCGTTCTGCTCACGGCGGACCGCCGCGCCGGCAAGCCGATGGCGGACGTGTTTCCGCAATTCGCGCCGTTCGCGCTGCCGACGCTGACGTCGATCGAAGAGGCGGATTGGACGGCGCTTAAGCTCGATCTCGCCTTCTGCGCGCTGCCGCACGGCACGACGCAAAAGGTCATCGAGGATCTCTTGACGCGCGCGCCGGCAACCAAAGTGGTCGACCTCTCGGCCGATTTCCGGCTGGCCGATCCGCCAGCTTATGCGCGCTGGTATGGGCACGAGCATTTCGCGCCGGAGCTGCAAAAGGAAGCGGTCTATGGTCTGACCGAAGTCTATCGGTCCGAGGTCAAAGCGGCGCGGCTCGTCGCCAATCCGGGCTGCTACACGACCTGCGCGGAACTCGCGCTGATCCCGCTGCTTAAGGCGAAGGCGATCGATCCCGACGAGATCGTGATCGACGCCAAGTCCGGCATGACCGGCGCGGGCCGGGCGGCGAAGGAAGAGATGCTGTTCTCGGAAGTGTCCGAAGGCATCCACGCCTATGGCGTCGGCAAGCATCGCCACATGGCCGAACTCGATCAGGAATTTTCCAAGGCCGCCAGCCGCGAGGTCGTCGTGACCTTTACGCCGCACCTCGTGCCGATGAACAGGGGCATTCTTTCAACGATCTACGTGCGCGACGCGAAAGCGTCGCCGCAGGATCTTCATGCGATACTTTTAAAGTCCTACGCGAACGAGCCGTTCGTCCATGTGCTGCCGTTCGGCACCGTGCCGCAGACCCGCCACGTGCGCGGCTCGAACATGACATTCATCGGTGTCGCCGCAGATCGCATCCCGGGCCGCGCCATCGTCGGTTCGGCGCTCGACAACCTGACCAAGGGCGCGTCGGGCCAGGCGGTGCAGAACATGAACGTGATGCTCGGCTATCCGGAATCGACCGGGCTCGAACAGGTCGCGCTGTTTCCTTAAGCGACATTATGCCTGAGGCTTAGCCGCGGACCTTCACGTAACTTCCCGGCGCATCCTCGATCGGCTTCAACGCGCCGGCGCCGGGGATGCGCGCCGGCACCTCGGTCGGGCTCTGCCGCGTGATCCAAAGCAGCCAATCCGGCCACCACGAGCCCGGATGCTCCTTGGCCTTGGCGAGCCAGCCATTGATGTCGGCATTGCGAGGTTTCGGCCCGGTCCAGTATTGGTATTTCCGCTTGGCCGGCGGATTGATAACGCCGGCGATATGGCCGGAGCCCGATACGACGAAGCGCACATCGCCGCCGAACAGTTTTGAGCCGACCATGACCGACTTCGCCGGCGCGATATGATCTTCGCGAGTGGCGAGATTGTAGATCGGCACCGTCACCGCCTTGAGATCGATCAGCGTATTGCCGAGCACCATCTTGCCCTTCGACAGTTTGTTGTCGAGATAGCAATTGCGCAGATAGAACGAGTGATTGGCGGCCGGCAGCCTTGTGGCGTCGGAATTCCAGTACAACAGATCGAACGGGAAGGGCGCCTTGCCCTTCATGTAATTGTTGATGACATAGGGCCATATCAGGTCGTTCGAGCGCAGCAGGTTGAAGACGCTTGCCATGGCGCTCGAGTTCGAGAAAGCCGCGCTCGGCCATCTTCTCCTCGATCTTGGCGACTTGCTCTTCGTCGACGAACACTTTGAGATCGCCGGCATAGGTGAAGTCGACCTGGGCGGCGAACAAAGTCGCCGATACGATCCGCTCGTCACGCCACGCCGCCATGGCCGCCAGCGTGACCGCGAGCAGCGTGCCGCCGACGCAGTAGCCGATGGAATGGACCTTCTCCTCGCCGGTCGCCTCCTTGATGGCGTCGAGCGCCGCGAGCGGCCCCTGACGGACGTAATCCTCGAAGGTTTTTTGCGCGAGATGCGCATCCGGATTGACCCAGGAGATGCAGAAAACGGTGATGCCCTGGTCGACGCACCATTTGATGAAGGACTTTTCCGGCGTCAGATCGAGCACGTAATATTTGTTGATCCAGGGCGGCACGATGAGGAGCGGCCGCTTGAGCACCGTCTCGGTCGTCGGCGTGTATTGGATCAGCTGCATCATCTCGTTCTGGAAGATGACTTTGCCGGGCGTGATCGCGAGATTGCGTCCGACTTCGAACATCGAATAATCGGACTGCCGGATTCTGAGCTCGCCGCCGCCGGCCTCGATATCCTCGGCCAGCATGTGCATGCCGCGCACGAGGTTCTCGGCGCCCGAGGCGAAGGTCTCGCGCAGCAGTTCCGGATTGGTCAGGACGAAATTCGTCGGCGCGATCGCATTTAAGATCTGGCGGACGTAAAACTCCGCCTTTTGCCGGGTGTGCGGATCGAGATTAGCCGCGTCGGCGACGAGCTTGTCGGCCCATTGCGTGGTGAGAAGATAAAGCTGTTTGAGGAAATCGAAGAACTGGTTTGACGTCCATTCCGGGTCGCTGAAACGCTTGTCTGCGGCCGCGGGCGTGACGATGTCGGGAACAGACTCGCCGGCAAGCCGCTTCGCCGCGACTGCCCAGAGCTCGAGATAGGCCTTGCCCAGCCGGTTCTGCAATTCGACGGTGCGTTGCGGATCGGCCAGCCAGTACTCGGCGACGTGACCGAGCGTCTTGACGATGTCACCGAGTTCGAGGGCCGCCTCTTCGGTGACGCGGCCGCCTTCGCGCGGCCGCAGATAAGCCGCGAGCGCGCGGCCGCCTTCCTCCACGAGTCGCGCCAGGTTGCGCGAGAACCGCTCCACGTCGGTGGCGCCGAATTTCGGGCCGATCTCGGGACCGCGCGGAATCTCTTTCGCAGTCTTCTGCTGCGAGGGATCTAGTTTTGCAGGCTCCTGCGCGACCGGTTGTTGCACCGGCGCCGCCACCGTGTCTTGCACCGTGTTTTGCACCCGTTCTTGCACCACGGGTATTTCCGGTTGTTGCGACGGAGCTCGCACGGCGTTCCTCACGGGCGGGAGGGTTCGTTCCCTCCGGCGAAACTGGGCTTATCAACTCCCGCGCATATTACACAACGCTTATTGCAGCCTTCGTGTCGCATCGGCCAGCGCGCGGATTCCGGTGCGCCGCTTTGGAGGTCGATTGCGGCGCGGTCCTCGTTTCGACATATTAGCATCTTAGCTTAACGGCTTGTGTGATCTCTGAGTTGATTGTTCTAAAACATTGCAGCTTTGGGGTTTTTGAAGATTTAAGGGGCGGCGAGGCGAAACTTGGCGGCTGGATCCTAAGATCAAACAGGCCGAAGCAGGACGCCTACTGAGGGCATATCGGAGACTAGAGCGTGCAGCGGTTGCGACGGAGCGGGACGCGCATGTGCGCGGGCTTTTTGCCTGCGCCGTTTGCGTTTTTGCGCGCCGCGCCTTTTCGCTTGGCGCTCGGCGCGGTCGCGTGCCTGTTGGTCGCCGGTTGCTCGCCCGGGGCCGACTATCCTTCGATCTTTCCGGCTGTCCATGACATCCCGCCGCCGCGGGCCGATGCGCCGATGGATCAGCTTCAGGTGCAGAAAGCGACCGAGGATCTCATCACGCAGCGCGATCATCTGAACGCCGAAACGCCGCCACCGAGCTCGGCGCAGGCCAAAGCCGCGACCAATCCGGCGGCATCGGCGACAGCAGATTCGGCGGCTGCGGCGCCGGCGGTCAAGAAAAGAACCGCCCATAAAATGACGGCGCTACAGGCGGGCGCCGCACCCCCGGCTACCACCGCCAGCGCTCAAACCGCTGGTGCTGACCCTAAGCCGTGATATTCTGCCCTTAAACCACTGAATTGGGCCCAGAATTGGCTCTCAATCGACAAGACGATCCGCGGGGACTCCCATGGAGGAATTTTATCGTATTCGCCGGCTGCCGCCCTATGTGTTCGAGACGGTCAACCGCGCCAAGGCGGCCGCTCGCAACGGCGGCGCCGATATCATCGATCTCGGCATGGGCAATCCCGACCTGCCGGCGCCGGCGCATGTCGTCGACAAGCTCAAAGAGGTCGTCGGCAAGTCGCGCACCGATCGCTATTCGGCCTCCAAGGGGATTGCCGGGCTGCGCAAGGCCCAAGTCGCCTATTACGCGCGCCGCTTCGGCGTGAAGCTCAATCCCGAGACGCAGGTCGTCACGACGCTCGGCTCGAAAGAGGGCTTTGCCAATGTCGCCCAGGCGATCACAGCGCCGGGCGATATCATCATCGTTCCGAACCCGACTTATCCGATTCACGTATTCGGCTTCCTGATGGCCGGCGGCGCGATCCGCTCGGTGCCGGTCGAAGCCAACGACGCGTTTTTCGGCGCGCTCGAGCGCGCGGTTCTGCACTCGATCCCCAAGCCCATTGCTGTGGTGGTTTGCTATCCGTCCAATCCGACGGCCTGCGTGGCAAACTTGGACTTCTACCGCGAGCTTATTGCGTTCGCGAAAAAGCACTCGCTCTTGGTGCTGTCGGATCTGGCTTATGCCGAGGTCTATCTCGACAACGATCCGCCGCCGTCGGTGTTGCAAGTCCCCGGCGCGATGGATGTCGCGGTGGAATTCACTTCGATGTCCAAGACCTATTCGATGCCGGGCTGGCGCATCGGGTTTGCCGTCGGCAATGAGCGCGTGATCGCGGCGCTGAGCCGGGTCAAATCCTATCTCGATTACGGCGCGTTCACGCCGATCCAGGTGGCGGCGACGGCTGCGCTGAACGGCCCGGACGATTGCATCCGCGAGATGCGCGCGATCTATCGGCGCCGCCGCGATGTGCTGGTCGATTCGTTCGGCCGGGCCGGATGGCACGTGCCGCCGCCGAAGGCCTCGATGTTCGCCTGGGCGCCTATACCCGAGCCGTTCCGGACGCTGTCGACGATCGATTTCTCCACGCTTCTGGTGGAAAAGGCCTCCGTCGCCGTGTCGCCGGGCGAGGGCTTTGGCGAGCATGGCGAAGGCCATGTGCGCATCGCTCTTGTGGAGAACGAGCAGCGCATCCGCCAGGCGGCGCGCAATATCCGGCGCTTTCTTGAAACAGGGCCGGAAATGCTGCACAACGTCGTTCCCCTTGCGACGCGGCGTTAGTCGAGCGTCGTTTCTCCCAATTCGGGCGACGCGTTATGGCGCAACCGCTGAAAGTCGGTCTTGCCGGGCTTGGTACCGTCGGCAGCGCCGTGGTGCATCTCCTCGACGAGGGGCGCGATAAGCTCCTGGCTCGGTGCGGCCGGCCCATCGAGGTGGTCGCGCTCAATGCGCGATCGCGCAGCAAGAAACGCGGCTTTGACCTGAAAAAGTTTCGCTGGGTCTCTGACCCGGTGGCCTTGGCGCGCGATCCGTCGATTGATGTGTTTGTCGAAGTCATGGGCGGAGCCGGCGATCCGGCGAAAGCCGCGGTCGAAACCGCGCTTGCCGCCGGCAAGCCGGTGGTGACGGCCAACAAGGCACTGCTTGCCGCGCACGGTCAAAAGCTCGCCGCTCTCGCCGAGCGCAAAGGCGTCGCGCTCAATTTCGAGGCGTCGGTCGCCGGCGGCATTCCGATCGTGAAGACGTTGCGCGAGGGCCTCAACGGCGCCTCGTTCACGCGCATCTACGGCATCCTCAACGGCACCTGCAATTACATCCTGTCGCGCATGGAGCAGGACCGGTTGCCGTTCGACGAAATCCTCCGCGATGCGCAGCGCCTCGGCTATGCCGAGGCCGATCCGACTTTCGACGTCGAGGGCTACGACACCGCGCAAAAGCTTGCGATCCTGGCGAGCCTGTCATTCGGCACCAAGATCGATCCCAAGGCGATCTATGTCGAAGGCATTTCGTCGATCACGCTCGCCGATCTCGATGCCGCGGGCGAACTCGGCTATCGCGTCAAACTTCTCGGCGTCGCGGTGAAAACCGAAGCCGGCATCGAGCAGCGCGTGCATCCGACCATGGTACCGAAGGATTCAGCGATCGCGCAGGTGATGGGCGTCACCAACGCGGTCACCATCGACGCCGAAGGGCTGGCGCCGATCACGCTGGTCGGCCCGGGCGCTGGCGGCCTGGCGACGGCTTCGGCCATCGTCTCCGATCTCGCCGATATCGCACGCGGCATCTGCTGCGCGCCGTTCGGCCGCCCGGTGGCGCGCATGACGCCGATCCGCAAGGCGCCGATGCAGCACCACGAAGGCGGCTATTACATTCGGCTATTGGCGCGCGACCGGCCGGGCACGGCGGCAACCATCGCGCATCGCCTCGCGCAACAAAAAATCTCGTTGGAATCCATCGTGCAACGCCATCCGGTCGGATCGGCCGGCGCGGCGGCGCCGGGCCGTTCCGGCGAGGCCGTGCCTGTCATCATGACGACCTATGCCACCAGCGAAGATGCCGTGCACAAGGCGCTCGCCGCGGTCCGCCGCGACCGCGTGGTCTCCGGCAAGCCGCAAGTCATCCGTATCGAGAAAAACTAAGCCGCCTGGTTCGTTCGCGGCGCTCAGCCGTCCATGGAGATTGCTCTCATGTCCACAAAGTCCGCCCGTCCGCATCCCGGCATCGAGCGCATCATGACGATCGAGATCGCGCGCGTGACCGAATTGGCGGCGGTGGCCGCGGCGCGGCTGCGCGGGCGCGGGCTCGAGAAGAAATCAGATGGCGCTGCGGTCGACGCCATGCGCCGCGAATTGGGGAGGCTGTCGATCGACGGCACGGTGGTGATCGGTGAGGGTGAAATGGACGAAGCGCCGATGCTGTATATCGGCGAAAAGGTGGGCAACAAATCGGGCCCCAAAATCGATATCGCCGTCGATCCGCTGGAAGGCACGACGCTGTGCGCCAAGAACATGCCGGGCGCGATCGCGACGCTGGCCGTCGCCACCGGCGGCACGATGTTGCACGCGCCGGATATCTACATGGACAAGATCGGCATCGGGCCCGGTTATCCTAAGAACGTCGTCGATCTCGACGCGCCGGCGGACGAAAACATCCTCAATCTCGCCAAGGCCAAAGGCGTGAAGCCGGAAGACATCACCGCCATGATCCTCGATCGGCCGCGCCATGCCGATATCATCGCCGCGGTGCGCAAGGTCGGCGCCGCGGTCAGCCTGATCACCGACGGCGACGTGGCCGGCGTCATCCACACCGCCGATCCCGACAAGACCGGCATCGACATCTATCTCGGCATCGGCGGCGCGCCGGAGGGCGTGCTGTCGGCGGCGGCGCTCAAATGCATCGGCGGCCAGATGCAGACCCGACTTATCGTCGACACCGACGAGAAACGCGAACGCGTCGCCAAAATGGGCATCAAGGACCCGCGCAAGAAATACGAGATCGAGGACATGGTGAGCGGCGATTGCCTGTTCGCCGCGACCGGCGTCACCGACGGCCGCATGCTCGCCGGCGTGCGCTTCGGCAAGGGTGTGATCGAAACCGACACGGTCGTCATGCGCTCGGCCACCGGCACCGTGCGCTGGATCCGGGCCGAACACCACAAGCTTGATAAATTCAGGTAGCGCCTTATTTGTGCGGGTAGCGCCGCCGACAACAGTGTTGCGGCGCAATTCGCACTACAATCGTAGAAATGGCTGAGACTCGCCTCTTCCTCGGCGTCGAGAATTCGGCGACCGGACGCGCGTGGCGCGACCGGCTCGGCGAACGCGGTTCCGCGCGCGCGCTCGCCATCGCCCAGCGTCACGATCTTCCGGAACTCCTCGCGCGCATCATCGCCGGGCGCAATATCGAGGTGGATGCGGTCGAAGCCTTTCTCGATCCGACGATCAAACAGGCGATGCCAGATCCGTATGTGCTCACCGCGATGAAAGAGGCCGCGGCGCGCATTGCCGATGCCGTGGAGCGGGAAGAGTGCATCGCCATATTCGGCGATTACGACGTCGACGGTGCGACGTCGTCGGCGCTCTTGGCGCGGTATCTGCGCCACTGCGGCATCGAGCCGATCATCCACATTCCCGACCGGCTGTTCGAAGGTTATGGCCCGAATGTCGAGGCGGTGCGCGCGCTCGCCGAGCGCGGCGCGACGCTTCTGGTCTGCGTCGATTGCGGCACCACCAGCGTCGAACCCCTGGAAGAAGCAAAGAAACTCGGCGTCGACGTCGTCGTCGTCGATCATCATCAGGCCGACGAGGCCTTGCCGCCGGCGACCGCAATCGTCAATCCGAACCGGCGGGACGATCTTTCCGGCCTCGGCCATCTGGCCGCCGTCGGGCTGACTTTCATGACCGTCGTCGCCATCAATCGCGTATTGCGCGAGCGCGGCTTCTGGCGCGCCGACCGGCCGGAGCCCGATCTCTTGACGCTCGTCGACGATGTCGCGCTCGGCACCGTGGCCGACGTGGTGCCGCTGATCGGGCTTAACCGCGCCTTTGTCGCCAAGGGCCTGATCGCGCTGCGCCGCCGCGAGCGGCCGGGCCATGTCAGTCTGATGGACGTGGCGCGGCTCTCTTCGCCGCCCGAGGCCTGGCACTTAGGCTTTCTGCTCGGGCCGCGCATCAATGCCGGCGGCCGCATCGGCCGTGCCGATCTCGGCGTGAAACTTCTGATCGAGAACGATCCGATCGAGGCGGCGAGGATTGCCGCCGAGCTCGACCGGCTCAACCGCGAGCGTCAGGCCATCGAGCAGGACACCTTGGCGCAAGCCGAAGCCGAGGCGAGCGCCGCGCTCGGCATCGAGGAGAAGGGCGCGGTGGTGGTCACGGCGGCGGAAGGCTGGCACCCCGGCGTCGTCGGCTTGGTCGCAGCGCGCCTGCGGGAGAAATTCAACCGCCCGGCCTTTGCCATTGCGCTTGAGCCGGGCGGCATCGGCACGGGATCCGGCCGCTCCATGCCCGGCGTCGATATCGGCCGCGCGGTGCGCCGCGCGGTGGCCGAGGGGCTTTTGCTCAAAGGCGGCGGCCACGCCATGGCGGCCGGTGTGACGCTGCGCAAAGGCGCGCTCGCGGAATGGCGCGCCTATCTCGAAGCGGCGCTCGGCGCCGATGTCGAGATCGCGCGGCGTTCGAGCGGGCTTCTCATCGACGGCGCCGTCACGGCCGCCGCCGCCGATGCCGATCTGGTGACGATGATCGGCCGCGCCGGCCCGTTCGGCGCCGGCAATCCAGAGCCGGTGATCGCGCTGCCTTCGCACACGGTGACTTATGCCGAAGAGGTCGGGCAGGCCCATGTGCGCGCCCGGCTGAAATCCGCCGACGGCACGAGCATCAATGCCATCGCTTTCCGCGCCTCGGGCGGCAAACTCGGCGCGGCGCTCCGCAACAGCCGCGGCCGACAAATCCATGCCGCGGGCTCGTTCGCGCTCGACCGCTGGCAGGGCGAGGAGCGCGTGCAGTTCAAAATCACGGATGTTGCGCCGGCAGAGCCCTTTGCCGGACGCTAGCGCAATTCTGCATTTCTGGGCCGCCGCGCCGGCCACCTTGGCATGCCCCATCCCGAGCGGCTATCTGGGGGCGCAACATGCCGCTGGAACTGCAATTCAGGGAAGTGAAATGGCCAAGCTCAATCTCTCCGTCGCCGTCGGCGATTACGACCGCACCCGTGCCTTGATCGACGGCAGCGTCCAGATCGACGGCGTCGATCCGGTCTATATGACGCTCGTGCCGGAGGAGATTTTCTTCCGCGCCTTTCGCGCCGCGGAATTCGACATCTGCGAATTGTCGCTGTCGAGCTATACGGTGAAGACCGCGGCGGGCAATTGCCCCTATATCGCGGTGCCGGCTTTCGTGTCGCGCGCCTTCCGCCACACTTCGGTCTATGTGCGCACCGACCGCATCAAGAAGCCGCAGGATCTGAAAGGCCGCAAAGTCGGCGTGCCGGAATATCAGCTCACGGCGAATGTGTGGGCGCGCTCGTTTCTCGAAGACGATTACGGCGTCAAGCGCTCGGACATTCATTGGATCCGCGGCGGTATCGAGGAGGCGGGGCGGCCGGAAAAGATCACGGTCAATCTGCCGGCCGGCGTGAAGCTCGACAACGCGCCGGAAGGCAAGACGATTTCAAAGCTGCTCGAAGAGGGCGAGATCGACGGCTTCATCGCGCCGCGGCCGCCGACCTTGGTCGAGAAGGGCCATCCGCATATCGGCTGGCTGTTCCCCGATCCGGTCGCGGTCGCGAAAGATTATTTCAAGCGCACCGGCTTTTTCCCGATCATGCATGTGCTCGGCATCCGTCGCGAATTGGCGGAGAAGCATCCGTGGCTGCCGGGCGCGGTCTACAAGGCGTTCGAAGCGGCCAAGGAAGCCGGCCTGAAGAAACTATCGGATACGTCCGCCACCAAGGTGACGCTGCCCTTCGTCGAGGAGCGATTGAAAGAAGCGCGGGACCTGATGGGCCACGACTTCTGGTCCTACGGCGTCGGGCCGAACCGCAAGGTTCTGGATTATTTCCTCGGCCAGCATCACGCCGAGGGCCTGTCACCACGCCGCGTTGCGGTCGATGAATTGTTTCATCCGGCGACTTACGAGACGTTCAAACTGTAACTAGGTTCCGTCACCCTGAGGTGGCCGCGAAGCGGCCCTCGAAGGGCGACGGCCCGGGCTGTGCATCCTTCGAGGCTCGCTTCGCTCGCACCTCAGGATGACGGTGAACACAGGTCCCATGTCGCGTGTGCGGCTTCTTCAAATCCGATCCGGAAAGCGAATGATGAAATTGTCGTGGTTCGGCATTTTCACCTTCGGCAGGGTCTGCGCGTCCATCACCTCGTCCTGCGGAATGAGATTGTTCGCCGCGAACAGATAGGCGCAGAGCGCGTAGACCTCGTCGTCGGAAAGCGTATGCGGCGTCGGCCACGGCATGGCGCGGCGGATATAGTCGAACAAGGTCGTCGGCCAGGCCCAGAAATTGGCGATGGTTTTGAGCGACGCGATGCCGTCAGCCGTCAGCGGCGGATTGCCGACCAGCACATTGCTCGGGCCGCCCTTGCCGTTGTCGCCGTGACAGAGGTTGCAGCCCTTGTCGACATAGAGCTTGGCGCCCTGGGCCGCCGTGCCGCTTCCCGGCGGCAGATTGGTGCCGTCCGGCATGACGGAGATGTCCCATGGCTTGATGTCGGCTTCCGAAATCGGCTTGCCCAGGCCGGGTCTGTCGCCGGCATGCGCGGCTGTCGCGGTCGCAAGTGTGATGAGCGCTGCGCAGGCGACGATCTTAAACGTAGACATGTTTGATCTCCCCGCCGCCGTCGATCGCCCATGAGGTCAGGCTGTTGTAGTGCTGATTGGGAAAACCGAGCACGTTTGGCACTTTCTTCGCTTCGCCGCGCACCGCGATGAAGTCGGCGCGCAGCGGTTGCGATGCGCCTGAGTCATCCCAGGCCCGGCTGGTCAGAGTTGCCGGCTGGCCGTCCCAGCGCCACGGCATGCGGAAGCGCGTGAAAGCTTTAGGGCCGACCGGACCGTCGATCGCGGCTTCGCCCCAGCTTTTGCCGCCGTCGGCGGAGACCAGGACTTTCTCGATGCGCCCGGTGCCGGAATAGGCGATGCCGGAAATCTCGTAGAAGCCCGGACCTTTGAGGCTGTAACCGAAGGACGGATGGGTGATGAAGGATTTCACTTCGTTGACGAAATAGAACTTGTAGGCCTTGCCGTCGGGCAACAGCGGCGAGTAATTGCGCGACTCGTAATAGGTCATCGCCGGCTGATCGACGACTTTGAGCCGGCGCAGGAATTTGACGTTCATATTGCCTTCGTAGCCGGGCAACAGCAGCCGCATCGGATAACCGTTGCCCGGCATCAGCCGCTCGCCGTTCTGGTAGAGCGCGACCATGGCGTCGTCATAGGCTTTCTTCATCGGCACGCTGCGCGACACCGCGAGCGAATCCGCGCCTTCGGCGATCAGCCATTTTGCGCTCTGATCGGCGCCGGCTTCTTCGAGCAGGGTGGAGAGCGGCACACCGGTCCATTCCGCGCAGGAACTGAGCCCGTGCAGCGCTTGAACGGTCGCCTGGATCGGCTCCGGCGAGAACATCGGCGCGCTGTTGCCGCCGCATTCGACGAAATATTTGCGCGTCACCATCGGGTAGCGCAAGAGCGCGTCGACGGTGAATTCCAGCGGCTGCTTCACCATGCCGTGGATGACGAGCAGATGCTTGTCGGGATCGATATCGGGAATGCCCGAATGCAGAATGGTGAAGTGCACCGGGTTCGGCGTGATGGTGCCTTCGAGCATCTGCAGCGGCGCGCGGGCGTGCTGCGTGCGCGCATCGCCTTTCGGGTTGCTCAGCGTGCGCACGACTTTGGCCTCGAAACGCGACGGCTTCTGCAGCGCAGGCGTAACGTCGCCCGGCGCCAGACTCCATTCCGGCTCATCGAGCGGATCGGCCGCGGCGCCGGTCAGCGCCGGGCCGGCCGCCAGCGCGCCGGCGAAGACGATGCCGCCACCAAGAAGCGCGCGGCGGTGCAGGAGACCGTTGCCGGCGACCTGTTCGAGCGCGGACGCGCCAAAGCTGCGTTTTCTTTTGCGCATGACGTCCCTCCCATGTGAGAGCGCCTGTTTTTTTGTCGGCGCTCTTGGTGCTTCGCAGTCGGCTACTTCGGTAGCTATTTGGCCGGCTTGAGCCGGACGTGAATATTCTTTTCCTGGGTATAGGCGATCAGTTCCTCGAAACATTCCTCCCGGCCGATGCCGGACTGCTTGAAGCCGCCGAACGGCGCGCCGAGGAAGTGTTTCGACACGTCGTTGATCCAGACGAAGCCCGATTGCACCGCGGATGCGGTGCAGTGGGCGGTCGACAGGTCGTTGGTCCAGATCGAGGCGGTAAGGCCGTATTCGACCGCATTGACCTCGGCCAGCATCTTTTGCTCGTCGCTCCATTTGAAGATCGCAAGCACGGGGCCGAAGATTTCTTCGCGCGCGATGCGCATATTCGACTGCACGTCGGCAAAGACAGTCGGTTCGATAAAGAAGCCTTTGGCAAGCGCTGGGTCGGACGGCCGCCCGCCGCCGGTCAGGAGCCGGGCGCCTTCCTTTTTGGCGCTGTCGATGAAGCCGAGAATGCGCTCGTACTGCACCTTGGAGATGATCGAACCCATGGTGGTGGCCGGATCGGTAGCGACGCCCGGCTTATAGTGGCCGATCTTACTCTTCACCTTGGCAAGCACGGCCTCATAGATCTTCTCATGGACAAAGGCGCGGCTGGTCGAGCCGCAGGACTGGCCGCACCAGGTAAAGTTCATGCCGCCGATGACGCCGTCGGCGACCTCCTCGGGATCGGCATCGGGAAAGGCGATCAGCGCATTCTTGCCGCCGAGTTCGAGCATGACGGCTTTGAGCGTGTCGGCGGCGGCCTTCATGACCGCGCGGCCGGTCGGCACCGAGCCGATCAGCGCGATCATGGCGACGTCGGGATGCGAGGCGAGCGAGGAGCCTGCTTCACGGCCGCCGGGGACGAGGTTGAATACGCCGGGCGGCAGGATGTCGCCGATCAGTTCGGCAAGCCGCAGCGAGGACAGCGGCGCCTGTTCCGGCGGCTTCATCACCACCGTATTGCCGGCGGCCAGCGGAGCCGCGGCCTTGCCGGCACAGAACATGAAGGGGTGATTGAACGGAATAATGCGGCCGACGACGCCGCGGGGCTCACGCACCGAGAAGTTCACCACGCCCGGCCCCATCGGGATCGAGGCGCCCTTCATTTCGGTGACAAGCCCGGCATAGAACTCGATCTGCGCCGCAGCGATAGTGGCATCCTTGACCATCTCGGCGAACGGATTGCCGCAATCGGCCGCGTCGATCAGCGCCAGTTCCTCGGCATGGTCGCGCAGCACCGTGGCGATGCGCTTGAGGAGCCGCGCCCGTTCGAGCGGCGGCGTATCGCGCCAGGCCGGGAAGGCGGCCTTGGCCGAGGCGACCGCGGCGTCGATATCGGCTGCGCCGCAATCGGCCACCGGGCCAAGCGATTCACCGGTGCCGGGATTGATCGCGTCGGCATAAGCATTCGACTTCGCCTTGTGCCACTTGCCGCCGTAAAAGGCGTCGCGATGCTGCGGCAGATTGAGCGGTTGCGCCTTGAGCGATTTGGGGGGAACTGCAGTGTTCATGGTTTTTCTCCCTGCATGAAATTTCGCGGCGATTGCTACTTCTGTTTGATGTCGTCGAGACGGGCGAACCGCGCCACCGCCGTGTTGACGCCGATCGCCAACACGAACAGTACGACGAGCATGGCGTAGAGCAGCGGCATATTGAAATTGTTGTAGGCCTGGATGACCAGGAAGCCGAGGCCCTGATTGGAGAGTTTGGTTTCCGCCAAGAGCGTGCCGATCAGCGCGACGCCGAGCCCCAGCCGCAGGCCGTTGATGATCGGGTGGCGCATCGCCGGAAGGTAGATCTTGGTCGTCATCTGCCACGGATTGGCGCGAAAGCTTTTGCCGACCCGGATCAAGACCGGTCGATCTGACGCATGCCGGCGGCGACGCTCAGCGCAATCGGAAAGAAGCAAGACACCGCGCCCATCGCGATTTTGGAACCGCCGCCGACGCCGAACCACATGATCATCACCGGAAAGAACACGATCTTCGGCGTCGGGCCGAGATAATAGAGATAGGGTTCGAAAGCCTGGGCGATGAAGCGGTTGGCGCCGACGACAAGGCCGGCCACCACGCCGCATAGGCCGCCGATGGTAAGTCCGATCGCGATCTCTTTCGCCGTGACCGCGAGATTCCAATAGAAGTCGCTGGTCGAAAGCAGCTTGGCGAGCGCCGTGCCGATCGCCGCGAGCGACGGCACGACGCCGCGATAGAACAGGCCGGAATCCGCCATCAGTTCCCAGGCAAACAGCACGAAAAGCACGATGGCGACGCGCAGCAGCGTCACCCCGCTGAACCAGGGTTTGCGCCTCGGGCGCCCGCGTTGACGATCTCAGCCATCGCTCGGCTCTTTCCGTGACGATGAAGAACACGATGCTGACCAGAATGACAAACGAGATCGCCGCATAGGTGCCCGGCAGATCGTAGCGCTCGGCGAGTTCGTTGATGAGCTGGCCGAGCCCGCCGAAATTGATCAGGAACTCGACGGCGACGACATTGATCAGGGCGAAGATCATGCCGAGCCGGATGCCGACGAAAATAGTCGGCAGCGCCGAGGGAAACAGGATTTTCCAGAATTGCTGCACTGGCGTGAGCTTGAAGCTCTTGCCGACATTGATCAGCACGCGGCGGGTCGCCGCCAGCCCCTCGACGGTCTTGAGGATGACCGGCGGCAGGCCGGCGAGGAATGCCAGCATGATGATGGTCGGCGTGCTGCGCCCGAACAGCACCAGGAACAGCGGATAGGCCAGCACCAGGGGCGCCGAGGCAAAGGCGGCGACCCAGGTTTCGCAGGCGAGCCGGATCAGTTGCACGCGATGCATCAAGGCGCCGAGCGCAACGCCGAAGACCGTGAGCAGAAGACTTGCGGCAAGGCATTCCCATGCCGTCTGCACGACGCGATGGAAAATATCCTCTTCGGTGATGACACGGGCGAAGCTCGCGATGACCTCGGAGGGCAGTGGCACGATGAAGCGATTGATCGCGCCGGTACGGACCAGAAGCTCGACGGCGGCGAGAAACAGCACGCCGGAGCCTATTCCGACTGCCGGCGGCAGCCAGCGCGGCGCGATGAGCCGGGTTGTGCTCACGACGTTGGCTCATGACTGTCGGCTCATGACCGCTGCTCGTGCGCATGCAGTTTGCGCGTTTCCTCATCGACCATGCCGCGGCTCGCTTCTTCGCGCAGATCGCTCCAGATCTGCGCGACGTAGCGGCCGAAAGCTTCGCTCGACACGATCTCGGATGTGCGCGGGCGCGGCAGCTTGATATCGACGATGCGCTTCACCCGGCCGGGGCGGTAGGTCATCACCAGAATGCGGTCGGCGAGCTGCACCGCTTCGGTGATGTTGTGGGTGATGAGCAGCGTCGTCTGTTTGAGCTGCTGCTGGATCTGCAGCACCTTGTCGCCGAGCAGGAGCCGCGTCTGCTCGTCGAGCGCGGCGAACGGCTCGTCCATCAGCAGGATTTTCGGCTCCGACGCGAGCGTGCGCGCCATCGACACGCGCTGCCGCATGCCGCCGGAGAGTTCCGACGGATAGCGCTTCTCGAAGCCGTCGAGGCCGACCATGGAAATGAAGTGCCGCGCGCGCTCGATGCGCTCGCGACGCGGCACGCCGGCGATTTCCAGCGGGAAGGCGACATTGTCGACGACAGTGCGCCAGGGGAAGGTCGATTCCTCCTGGAACACCATGCCGATCGAGGCGTGCGGCCCGAAGACAGTCTCGCCGCCGACCGTGACCTTGCCCTGGTAGCCGTTCAACAAGCCGCCGACGACGTTGAACAACGTCGACTTGCCGCAGCCCGAAGGCCCGATCACCGCCAAGAACTCGCCCGGCTTGACGTTGAACGAGACGTGGTCGAGCGCGGTAATGCCGCCGTCGCTGGTGGCGAAGCGCATCACAAGGTCGCTGACGACGAGGATCGTGGGCTCCGCTTGCGAGACCGGAACGACGCGATCGCTCGTCGCAGCAACAGACATTCGACGTTTCTTTTAATTGCCGGCGCGGGTCATCGCGGCGGTCATCACGGCAGTATAGCCGGGTTCGACCCGCACATCGACGACGGCGACGCCGCCGGCCTCGACTGCGGCGATCGCCTTTTGCAGCACGCCGGGTAGATCGCCGGGCTTGGTGACGGGACCGAAGCCGACCGCGCCCTGGGCGCGGCCCATGGCGGCGATATCGACATCGGGATCGGACATGCGCTGGCCGATCCATTTGTTCTCGACCGGCCGGTTGCGCGCCCGCGCCATCCGCTCCTGGTGCAGCTCGTCGTTATAGAACGAGCGATTGTTGGCGATGACGAAGAGCAGCGGGATCTTGTAATGCACGGCAGTCCACACCGCGGTGACGCCCATGAGGAAATCGCCGTCGCCGCAGATCGCGATCGGCAGCCGCCCCGAACCTTTCAGCGCCAGCGCCGCGCCGACCGAAATGCCCGGGCCGCCGCCGACGCCGCCGCCGCCGTCGGAGCCGACAAAGTCGAGCGGATGGCGGAACGGCATCCAGCTGTCGTCCCACGATAGCGGCAGATGCGTGTAGCTCACCGGCCGGTCGCCGAGCACCTTGCGTAAGCTGCGCGCGATATTCTCGTTGGTGAAACCCGCCGGCTCCTTGTCGGAGATTTTACGCGGGCTCGGTACGGCGTGCGGTTTCGTGCTGGTGCCGATTTCCTTGACCAGTTCCGGCACCACAAGGTCGGGATCGGCGGAGAGGAGGAGGTCGACCGGCGGAAGGCCCTGGTGATCCATGCTCCAGCCGTTGTGGATGCGATGATCGAGCGAAATCTGGATCACTTTGGCGGCGGGCTGCGGCCCGAACCAGCGCAGCGCGCCGGCGAGATCGACCCAGTCGAGGCTCAGGACGACGTCGACGTCTTTGAGCCCCTCGACGCTTTCCGGCGTCACCCCGCGCGGCGAGCCGAAATAGAGCGGGTGGTCGGTCGGAAAGCTCGCGCCGATCTTCAGGTCGCTGAGCACGCGCGCATTGAGCGCCTCGGCGAGCGCGACGCGCGCCTTCCAGACTTCCGGATCGCGCGAGGCGCGGCCGGCGAGGATCAGCACCTGCTTGGCGCCCTTGAGCATGGCGGCCGCTTGCTTGATCAGCTCGGCCGGCGCCGCGGTCGCGATCTGCGGCATGTAACGGGCGACGTCGATCGGCGGCAATTGCTCGGTGATCTTCGCCTCCTGCACTTCGGCGTCGAGATTGATGTAGACCGGGCCGTGCGGAACGGTGTTGGCGATCCAGGTGCCGCGCAGAATGGCTTCGCGCGCGGCGGCCGGCGAGGCCGGCTGGTCGTCCCATTTGGTATATTCGCGGACCAGCGCGCCCTGGTCGCGCGCGGTGTGGATCCAGTCGATCCACGGCCGGCGCTTGGCGGCATCGACCGGGCCGGTGGCGCCGAGCACCACCATCGGCATGCGGTCGCACCAGGCGTTGAACATCGCCATGGTCGCATGCATCAGCCCGACATTGGAATGCACCGCGCTGACCATCGCCTTGCCGGTGACCTTGGCATAGCCGTGGGCGATGGCGACGGCGGCTTCCTCGTGCAGGCAGAGCAGCATTTGCGGCTTCGCATTGCCGAGATAATTGACGATGCTGTCGTGCAGGCCGCGATAGCTCGCGCCGGGCGTCAGCGCGATATAGGGGATGTCGAGCGAACTCAGCGCGTCGGCGATCACGTCCGAGCCGAAGCCGGGGGCATTGGCGCCGGCCGGCGTCGGGCGCTCGACGGCGGCGACCGCCGGGTCGGCGGCAACATGGGCTTGGGCGGTCGCGGATTTAGGCGGCGTCATGAACGTTCCTCACTTTGCAGACTTAAGACGGTTGGGATGGGCCGCATCCAACAGGATCATGGGCCAATTCACAAGCCTGCGCGCGGGCATGCCGGAGGGCCCGCGCCTGTCGGGCGGGCGGCCTAAACTCGGGCTGGTTGTGGGTTATCGCTAGCCCCGGCCATGCCGGGACGAACCCCGCGCCTGGCGCGGATGTGAATCGCGTCCGTGATGCCGCGCGGCATCGGCATTGCCGGGCTCGCAGGTCCGATGCCGGCCTTTGACGCGGCGCGTCGTGCAGACATCGGCATCGGCCGATTTTGGCGCTGATTTTGCCGCCGATTTTTGGTCGGGCAGAGTTTCGATCTCGCGCGCGGCAAGCTTGGCGTTCGCCGGCGGCTTTTCTGCCGCCACCGCCGCTGCTGCACCCGTCGCTGCGGCGGCATTTGCCACGGCATCGGAATTTGCTTGCCCGCCATTTCCGGCACTCCCGTCTTGGGGCAGCGCCGGGTGGCCGTCCGCCGCAGCTGTGACGTTCGGCTTCGGCGGATTATTCGTTGCCGCATCCGCCGGGGGCATTGCCGGCTTGTGCGGATTTTCCCATTGCGCGTCTATCCAGTATCCGCTGCCGTCCGGTGTCGGATTATCCGACGGCGCGTCGGTCGCCGTCGCCGCATTGGAGGCCTCGAACTGCTCCGGCTCGCGCAGCTTTTCGATGAGCCGGTCGATGCTGTCGGCAAAACTGTCGACCTTGAAATTCAGCGGGTCGTCATGGCCGTTGGGAATATCGGCATCAAGCGCGGCATGAAACGCCGGGACCAGCCATCGCCCGGCCCGGACGCTTGCAATTGTGTAGACGAGCGCCAGGCGATCATATTGCGCCGGCGTGAAAGCGGGATCCGGCGAATGGCCGTCGCCGCCGCCCGCGCCGGCGCGGCGCGGCTGGATCATCTCGGTATGAACGAACAGTCCCTTCAACTGGCCGCCGAACTCGGCTGCCTGCTCGAACTTCGTTTCACGCCACGGAATTGAGAAATCGTGGTTGAGCAGCATGTCGCCCATGCGGTTGATGACGACATGCGCCTTGCCCCACTCATCGGAACAAACAAAGCTCTGCAGATTGTTGACCTTCGGATTGACGTTGATATCGTCGGGAAATGCGCGATGTCCGTAAAAGGGCCCGCTGGTATCGTGGATCACGAAATACCTTGCCGCCGGTGCATCGGGATCGTTGTCGCGCGCATGCGATATCGGCTGCCACAGATAGGCGGCAAAGCTCCATTCCAGATCGAGCTTCGACAAATAGGTGCTGAGCGCCTCGCGCGCGGGCAGCCCCGCTGTTTCGCCGACGCGCTTGGCGAGCCCTGGCGGCAGGCCTTCCAGAGTGGGAGCGAGATTCCTCGTCGCGTCCATGCCGCGCATGAGGCACATGGCTTGTTGCGGCGGCGTGCCGCGAAAGCTCAGCGTCTCGGAATCGAACCCGCACTCGCCCATCGTTTTGATAAAAAACGGCGGTCGGAAATGGCTCGGCTTGCATTCCGCCAAGGCGGTGCCCACGGAGCCAAAGAAAGCCGCACCGCAAAGTCCGGTCGCGAACCCGGCCGCCAGCAGTCTTGTGCAAACGTCAAACGATGCGCGCACGCCACAAATCCCGAAATCAGGACAGGCTGTACTATCGCTACCAACGCGCATCCTGCCAAGCAGTGCCACGCGCGTTCGGGCGCGAGAATCGGCGCTGGAATGAACAGGTGTTCAGAATTCTGGGCAGAAATGGCGGGACGGCGCGCGATCAGTCTTTGGCGCGCTCGACGTAGCTGCCGTCCTCGGTCATCACCACGATCTTGGTGCCGGTGGTGACGAAGGGCGGAACCATGGTGCGCACGCCATTGGAAAGCAGCGCCGGCTTATAGGACGAGGAGGCGGTCTGGCCTTTGACGGTCGGTTCGGTTTCGACGACTTCAAGAATGGTTTTGGGCGGCAGCTGGATCGCGACCGGGGTGCCTTCGTGCGTGCTCAGCGTCACTTCCATCTCGGGATGCAAATAGGCCTTGAGATCGCCGATGATATCTTCCGGCACCGCCACCTGGTCGTAGCTTTCCATATTCATGAAGTGGAAGCCGTCGCTATCCTGATACATGTATTGGAACTTGCGATCCTCGACGAAGGCGCGTTCGACCTGATCGGTGGTCTTGTAGCGCAGCGAGAGCTTCACATCGTCGGCGATGCGGCGGACGTCCATCTGGGTGACGGGCGTGCCCTTGCCGGGATGGATATTCTCGACGGCCATGATGACCCCGAGCTTGCCGTCGATCTCGACGATATTGCCTTTTCGCAATGAGCTGGCGATGACTTTCACGGGACGAAATCCTTGGGTGCTGAGGGTGTTTGGAAATTTAAGGTATCGAGCGCGTCTTTAGGACCTTGGCCCGGATTCGCGACGCAACATACTGATTTCGAGGCGCAAATCCACCGCACCCGGTAGTTATTTTCTTAAAGGCTAATAGACAAGGACCATGCCCGAGAAATCGCCCGATTCCTCGCCCTTTTGGGCCCCCCATGCCTACGCCGACCGGCGGCCGATCCTCTTGGCGCGGAGCCGGATCGTGGCAGGCCTCAGGGCCTGGTTTGCCGGCAACGGCTTTGTCGAGGTCGAAACCGGTGCGCTGCAAGTCTCACCGGGGAACGAGACGCATCTGCATGCCTTTGCGACAGTGCTGAAGACGCCGGGCGGTGCTTCGTCGCCGCTTTATCTGCGCACCTCGCCGGAATTCGCCTGCAAGAAATTGCTGGCGGCGGGCGAGCCGCGGCTTGTTGAATTCGCCAAAGTCTTTCGCAATCGCGAGCGCGGCGCGCTGCACCATCCCGAATTCACGATGGTCGAATGGTATCGCGCCGGCGAGCCGTATTCGGCTTTGATGACGGACTGCGCTGCGCTGGTGCGGACAGCGGCGGAGATCGCGGGCGCCCGCCAGTTCGCCTTTCGCGGCCGCGTCGCCGACCCGCTTGCCCCGCCCGAACGGCTAAGTGTCGCGGAGGCGTTCACGCGTTTTGCCGGCATCGATCTCCTGGCGACGCTGCCGGGCGGGGCGCCGGATCGCAACGGTCTGGCGCGGGCCGCACAGGCGGCCGGTATCGGCGTTGCCAAGAACGATCATTGGGGCGACATTTTCAGCAAGGTGCTGGTGGAGCGGATCGAGAGCCGTCTCGGCGTCGGCCGCGCCACTATTCTCGATGAATATCCGGCGGCGTTGTCGGCGCTGGCGCGGCCGGCGCCCGACCTACGCGTCGCCGAGCGGTTCGAGCTTTATGTCTGCGGCGTCGAACTCGCCAACGGATTTGGCGAACTCACCGACCCAGCGGCGCAACGGCTGCGGCTCGAACACGAGATGGCGGAAAAGGCGCGCATCTACGGCGAGTGCTATCCGATCGACGAGGATTTCATGGCCGCTTTGGCCTATATGCCGCAGGCAAGCGGCGTGGCGCTCGGGCTCGACCGGCTGGTGATGCTGGCAACCGGAGCGACGCGGATCGATCAGGTGCTATGGGCGCCGATGCAGGAGACATTTGAATGACCGCCGCCAAAGCGATGCGCACGAATTCTTTGCGCGCCCCAAGCGATTCCGCCGGCGTCCCAGCGGCCAATCCGGACCGGCTCACAGCCCTTCAAGACGTGGCCGCGCGCTACGCCGTCGCCATCACGCCAGCCGTCGCCGACATGATGGACCCGAGCGATCCGCTCGATCCGGTAGCGCGGCAATTCGTTCCCGATCCCAGGGAACTCGAGCAGTTGCCGGAAGAAAGCCGCGACCCGATCGGCGACGATGTGCACAGCCCGGTCGAAGGCGTGGTGCACCGCTATCCCGATCGCGTGCTCCTGAAACTCGTCAATGCCTGCGCGGTCTATTGCCGGTTCTGCTTCCGGCGCGAGATGGTCGGGCCGGGGCGGGGAGGGCTGTCACAGGAGGCCCTTTCGGCCGCGCTCGATTACATCGCCCGCACGCCGCAAATCTGGGAAGTGATTCTGACCGGCGGCGATCCTCTGGTGCTGTCGCCGCGCCGTCTCAAGGACGTGATCGCGCGGCTTGCCGCGATCGGCCATGTGAAAGTGATCCGCATCCACACCCGCGTGCCGACGGTGGCGCCGGAGCGGGTGACGCCGGCTATGGTGAAAGCGCTGCGCAGCGACAAGGCGACTTTTGTCGTCCTTCACGCCAACCACGCGCGCGAACTGAGCGAACCGGCCCGGGCCGCCTGCGCGCGCTTGATCGATGCCGGCATTCCGATGCTGGCGCAGTCGGTCTTGCTGCGCGGCGTCAATGACGAGGTGGAAACGCTCGGCGCGCTGATGCGGAGCTTGGTCGAGTGCCGCATCAAGCCGTACTACCTGCACCACGCCGATCTGGCGCCCGGCACGGCGCATTTCCGCACGACGATCGCGGCAGGCCAAGCCTTGATGCGCCTCTTGTATGGCCGTTATTCGGGCCTGTGCCAACCGTCTTATGTGCTTGATATTCCGGGCGGCCACGGCAAATCGCCGATCGGGCCGAACTACCTGAACGCCGATTGCGCAGAGGTCGAAGACTTCATGGGGCGGCGGCATGTCTATCCGCCACGGCAGTAGAAAATTTTAGGAACTGCTGACCCCGTCCCGTACGGCGCTAAGCCGTAAACTTTTTACTGAACAAATTTCCGAACGACTAAGCCGCTTCGGCGAAGAACACCGCCGTCTCGAACTGATAGTCGCAGGCTTCACAGGACCAGGTGTGCCGCACGCATCGCGTGTCTAAATATTCGGACCAATCCGGGGCCAGGAGCCATTCGCCGCATTGAGGGCAAATGTTTTTCTTGTAGGTGACTACGCTTGCCCGTGTTGCCGTCTGGGTGTGCAGAGACATCAGATTCTCCCTGTACTACCCCCTCCACCACGGACGATGCTAAGGTGACTCTGTGGCAGCCGCGTGACGAAGTGCGCATTTTGACGGCAGATGCGCAAAGAATCTTGTGCTGCGCTGCAGTCGATTACACCGCACTGCACTTCTTGCACTGCACTTTTTTTGAACTGGCGAAGCCGCCTTCGCCGCGCCGAGAGGAGGCCAACACGTCGCGCCGTGGTGGCGGCGCTGTTCGAGGCTGAGATCGGGCCGCTC
Organism: uncultured Alphaproteobacteria bacterium; assembly: GCA_963761185.1. GTDB lineage: Bacteria > Pseudomonadota > Alphaproteobacteria > Rhizobiales > Xanthobacteraceae > BOG-931. Next base: position 482,696 of record CAVXFY010000001.1, on the reverse strand, counting down.
GAGGCGGAAGCCGTCAAGCGCGTGCGTCGGCCGGCCGCCGGCGTCAAGTCTTGATCGTCGCAAGGCTGTGCAAGCACTTATTGCTCGACGTGAATGTCGTTGTCGCGGATCACCTGGCCCCAGCGCGCGATTTCGCTCTTGAGGAAGGCTGCGGCCGCTTCCGGCGAACGCTGATCCGGCGGGAAAGCCGTAACGTCCTGCGCCGCCCAGTTCTTGACGATCGCCGGATCCGACACCGCCTGTTGCAGCGCGCCGTTGAGCGTCTTGATCGCAGCGTCGGGCGTTCCGGCCGGCGCGAAAATCGCCTGCCAGTAGACGACGTCGAGCTTCGGCCCGAGCATTTTGGAGAGGCTCTCGGCATCGGCGAATTCCGGCAGCTTGTCCTTTGCGGTGAGCCCATAGGCGCGGAGCGCGCCGGTGGCCACCTGCTGCACGAAGGATTGCGGCGTGCCGAAAAACAGATCGACTTGGCCGCCCAACAGATCGGTGATCGCAGGCGCCGCGCCGCGATAGGGGATCAGATCGAGCTTGGCGCCAGCTTCCTGCGCGAACAATGCCGTCGTCAGATGCCCGGTAGCGCCGTAGCCGGGAATGGCCGCCTTCAATGGCTGCTTCTTCATCAAGGCGACGAGGTCCGGCAGCGTCTTCGGCTCGAGCGTGATGCGCCCGGCCAAAATCAGCGGATTGCGATTGACCAGCATCACCGGCGTAAAGTCTTTGACCGTGTCGAAGGGAAGATTCTTAAAGAGCGTGACGTTGGCGGAAATCTGCAGGTTGGCAAACAAGAGCATCGTGCCGTCCGCCGTCGATCGCGCGACTTTCTCCATGCCGACGATCGTGTTGCCGCCGGCGACGTTCTCGACGATGAAACTCTGCTTCAGTCTGTTGGAAAGAAATTGTGCGAGCGTGCGTGCGCTTTCGTCGGCCGGGCCGCCGGCGGGATAGGGCACGATGATGGTGACGGTGCGGTTCGGATAGTCCTGCGCCGAGGCCGGAGTCACGGCAAAAATAACAATTGAGACGGCGGCGACCAAAAAAAGGCCGATCGCGACGGCCGCAAGACTTTTATCAAGACTTTTAGAAAAAAAATGCCTCAGCATACACTATCTCCCTGTCGGCTTATTTTTATGGTCGTCCGGTCGTGCTTTTGCGAAAGCTTACACGTCCGGAATTATCGGCAACAGGAGATAAGGCTCGCGCCCTGCGGCGAAATGCAGCGTGTTGCGGGTGGCGAAGATTTGCGCCGGCCGGTCGTCGGGATCGATGTGCCGGAACGGGCCGACGCCTTTCATCGGATAGGGCGCGTTCGGCGGACGGATGTCGCGGCCGTCGACTTCGTAGTCTTTGCCGCGCACGGTGAGCGCGAGCCGATAACCTTTCGGCACCACGATCGATGTCGGCCAGATCTCGACGTCGAGTTCGACCGGCTCGCCGGGTTTGAGCGGCCATTCCTCGTCATGGCTGTGCCACGGCCGATAGGGCAGCGACTTTTGCGGGTCGAGCTTGCGCTGCGAAGCGCGCAGCCAGCCGAGCCCGACCGGCACGCGCGGATCGTTCGAGCCGATGAAGGTGACTTCCTTGCCGCTTGGATCGTAGACGCGCAACACGAGGACGAGATCGGCATCTGTGGTCGGCGACGACAGCCAGAGCTTTGCCGCGACGGGGCCGGTGATCTCGATAGGTTTTTCCATCGGCAGCGTGGAGAAAGTGAGCCCGTCGCCGGTCGTGTCGTAGTCGAGCGCGGCGGTCGCGCCGGACGCCTGCGGCGAGAGACCGAGCCCGTCGGCTTTGAGGAAATATTTGGTCCATTGCGTGCGCTCAAGCGGCCATTCGTTCTCGGCGCGCAGCACGAATTCCTCGCTCGGATGGCGGATATTGAGCGAGACCGGAGGCATCTTGTCCCAGCCGGTATCTTCGCCTTTGAGAAAGTGTCCAAAGAATCGCTTCTGCAAGCCTTCGCCGTAATTGCTGTAGAAATGGGTGAAGTGGGTGTCGCCATGCACTTCGAGCCATTTCTGCTTGGCGCTTGAGCGCAAATAACCTTCGAAATTGCCGCGGGTGTGCAGGCCCATGCCGCCCCAGTTGCCGGCGGAAAGGAGCGGGGCTTCAATCTGCGCGAAATCCGCCGTGCGGCTTTTGTAATAATCGTCGATGAGCTTGCGCCGCTTCGCTTCGCCGGGCGAGTCGGCGCAGCGTTTTGCGAGTTCGGCTTCCGGCAGCGTGTCGGGGCCCGCGACCAGGTCTCCGGTGACCACGCTCTTGGCGCCGCGCGTGCCGACGCCGTGCTGCACGCTGCCGACCTGGCGCGGATGCCAGCTGTTGAGAAAGTCGCACAGAATGCCGCCGTGGCGGGCAAGCTCGCGGTAATAATCCGACGAGCCTTCCCAGATGCATAAAGCGGCAAGATGCGGCGGCCGGAGCGCGCCGACGGTCCATTGATTCATCGCGTAATAGGAAATGCCGTTGATGCCGACTTTGCCGTTGCTCCACGGCTGCACGCCCGCCCATTCGACGCATTGATAGAGATCCATGGTCTCGCGCGGCGACCAGACATCGAGCACGCCCGGCGAACGCCCGGCGCCGCGTGAATCGATGCGCAGGCAGATATAGCCGTCCGGCACCCATTTCTCCGGATCGACAAGCTCCCAGTTCTGATATTTGTTGCTCGAGCCCTTGAGCACTTCCGGCGCCGCTTCAGTAAGTCGCGCCCAATTGCTGTTGTAGCCTTCCTGGAACGACAGGCCCTTGGCATAGGGACCGTAGCTCAGGATGACGGGATATTTGCCGTCGCCGACGGGGCGAAACACATCGGCACGCAACACAATGCCGTCGTCCATTTCGATCGGCGCGTCCCAATCGATCTGCATGCCGTCGCGAATCTCGGATTTCATGTCCACCATAAGCGCACCCATCCCAATTCTACTTTTTGCCGGCGTTGAATCGCGGCGACGCCGCCGCCGGCGCGTCCGGTACCTACCAGGGTAGGTCATACCGGCCGAACTGCGCGGTCAATCGCAGCCTAGTCGACAAATCACGTCGCGCAAATGAACGGGAATTAATTTGCCGGCCATCGGCCCTCAATCCGGCGCGCCTTAGCCTTGCCTCTCAGCGTTAGGGGATTCTCCTCGGCTCTGTGCCGATCAAAAAGGGAGTGTTGCCATGACTACGCTGAAAATGACTACGCTGAAAACCGGTCCGCTTGCTGCGAAACATCTCGACGTCAGATTGCGCAAGATCAGATCTTTCAAGACCAGTTCGCTCAAGACCCAGCCGCCGAAGATCGTGTTGGCGACGGTGAGAGCACCCAAGCCCTTCCTGAAGTCGATTGTGCCCTACGGCCTCGTCATCGCTTCGCTCGCTTTGTGTACGGGCGCGACGGCAACCGCCGCCCAGGCCAAGACCGCACAGCACCCGGCACATGCCGTCACGCATGCTGTGCGGCAGCGTGTCCCGGCGCAACAGCCCGACTTCGTCGCGCAATTCTTCCAGGGCCTGTTCGGCGGCCGCGGCGTTCCGGTGAGGGCTTCGCGCGGCGCACCGGATGAATCGACGACTTGGGTCGAGTTCGCCCAGCTACGACAATTCGGCTGCGGATGCTGCCAACGCCCAGACTGCCGCCGACACCCAGGCGGCGTCCGACGCCGAGGTGCAGGCCATCCAGCAAATGAACGACACCAACGCGATGAATGCATCCATGGCGGCGGCGGAACAGCAGAACGAAGCGGCCCAAGCCGCGGCCATCCAGACCGAAATCAACGCCAACAATGGCAACTGATGCCGGTCCGAGTGACTCAGTAATTGTCGTGTTGCGGCTTGTACGGCGAGGGCGACGGTCTTTGGATCGGCGCCCTTAGCCTTTCTAAGATCGAGTTCGTTTGAGACTAAGCCGAAAAGCGCGTGGCAATCTCGCCGAGCGGCGGTCGCGGCCGGTCTTCGGGCGGGCCAGGCGGCCGGCCGATGTGAACGAAGCCGGCGATGCGCTCGTGCGGAAGAAGCCCCAGCGCATCGAGCACGGCGCGATCGTAGGCGTACCATTCGGTGATCCAGCTCGCGCCATAACCCAGCGCATGCGCGGCGAGCACGAAATTTCATAGTCGCGGCGCCGGACGAGAGCACTTGCTCCCATTCGGGGATTTTCACGTGCGGCCCGGCGCGGCTCACCACGGCGACGACGAGCGGCGCCCGCATCAGGCGGCCGCGCTCGAAATCCACTTGCTCCGGCTTGGCGTCCGGATAGTTGACGCGGAATGCAGCAGCGATGGCGTCGCCGGCTTTGCGCCGCGCCTCGCCCTCGAACACGATGAAGCGCCACGGCGCGAGCTTGCCGTGGTCGGGCACCCTCGAGGCGATCGTCAACAGCTGGTCGACTTCGGCGGACGAGGGGGCAGGGCCCGTCAATGCGACCGGCTTGAAGGATCGCCGGGTGGCGAGAAGTTTGAGGGCGTCGGGCATTCTTTATGCTTTCCGCTTGAGGAGAGCGTGAAATAGTCGGCGTATTGCCGGAGAGCAAGGGTCTTTCGGACGGGGCAGTTTACGCGAAATCTCCGTGTCTCCGCCCTGTCGCCCGTCTAGTATCGATGTATACGATCTGCCAATAATCGCGCGCGCCGTTCGCCACCAAGAGCCGTTCGCCGCAAAAAATGTCGGGAGGAAGGTTCATGAGCTTCACAGCCACATCGCGTCTCTGTGCGTTCGCGGCGATTTCATTGCTGGCGACGGCGTCCCGTGCCGCGCTTGCCGATCCGTTCCCGGCCGGCGGGCAAGCGGAGAACATCAAGCAGGTCGGGTTTTCGTCGCTCGGCGGCAAATTCGGCGGCTTCAAGATCGCCATCAAGCATACCGCGAACGACAGGTGGTATCTCTACACGGGTCACTCATTCAATCAGGGCTGGAGCATCGTCGACGTCACCGATCCGGCGAACCCGCGCTATGTGAAATTCATGCCCTACGTCACCGACGACAAGAGCATCATCACCGCGCAAGTCACCTTGCACGACAATCTGATGCTCACCTCGCTCAACAGTTTTACGCCGCAGAAGAACCCGCTGCCGGCGGTGCTGTTGTGGGACATTTCCGATCCGGAGAATCCGAAGCAGGTCGGCTCGTGGCAGGGCGGCGTCACCGGCGCGCACCGCAATTCCTATCCCGGCGGCAAGTATGCCTACCTCTCGACGAGCTATCCGGGTTTTAAGAACCACATCATGGTGATCCTCGACGTCAGCGATCCGCCGCATCCGAAAGACGTCGGCAAGTGGTGGCAGCCCGGGCAGAAGGACGGCGAGCCGCCGTCGCAATATCCGGAGGGTTTTCACGGCCCGGTCAATGTCAGCCCTGATGGCAAGATGGCGTCGCTGCCGTACACTCCCGATGTCGTCAATCTCGATATCAGCGATCAGACCAATCCGAAACTGATCGGGCGCCTGCACATCACGGAACCGTTCGCCTCGGTCGGCACGCAATCGGTGCACACCGTGCTGCCGCTGTGGGACCGCAACCTGCTTTATGTCAGTTCGGAAGCGCACGACGAGAACTGCGCCGACGACGGCCTGAACTTCGCCGGCTTTATCGACAATTCTAAACCCGCGCATCCGCGCCTGATCTCGATCTTCCCGACTCCGGTGCCGCCGAAGGACGCGCCGTATAAGGATTTCTGCGACAAAGGCGGCCGCTTCGGCCCGCACAATGTCAGCCAGGAGATTCACAATCCTGCGATCCAGAAGCCGGGCAAGCTGATGACGGTCGCCTGGTTCAATGCCGGCGTGCGCATCTTCGACATCAGCGATCCGCGCCTGCCCAAAGAGGTCGGCTATTTCATGCCGCCGGAGCGGCCCGGCCTTCCGGACCAAAGCGGCGCGCATGCGTCGAAGGTCGATTGGAGCGAGGAGATCGCCGTCGATGCGCGCGGCTACATCTATATGAACGACGACAAATGGGGGCTCTTCATCCTGCGCTATACCGGGAAGGAGCCGAAGTAGCCGGCGATTGTGCTGTGCTTCTACCGCTCGTTCTTGGTGCAATACGGTAAGGAAGCTGGCGCGCCATACGATAATTTAACAATAGCAAACAAATCTTCTCAATTCGTCATGACGGACGAGAAGCTCCCGTAAACTCCCGCTGATAGATGTGAATTGGGGAGCGCGTTCCAGGCAGTGGATCGCGTGGGGAGATGTTCGTCGTGACTATTCAGCCTCTGCATCGGGCAATGCACTCGCGCACCGCACTGGCGGTCGCTCTTCTGTGCGCCACGTTGCTCAGTCTATGGGGCTTGGTCGCTTGGAAAGAATGGCAAGAACGGCAGGACAGGCTGGCCCGCGGCGCGGTCGATATCAAAAATCTCACGCACTCGCTCTCCCAGCACACGGCGCGTACCGTCGAGAGCGCGGCAATTATTCTGTCAGACGTCGTCAGTCGCTTTGGTCAGGGCGATACGCCGCAAGCCGATCACTTCAATCAATTGCTCTCGGCATATGCGCACGAACTGCCGCAACTGCGCGAAGTGGTCATTCTGGACCAAGATGGCAGGTGGAGGTTTTCCTCGGTTGGTACGGCACAGAACTACAACAACAGCGACCGGGACTATTTCCAATTTCACGAGTCCCATGCGGACCAAGAGCTTCGCATCAACCCCCCGATTGTATCGCGCGCCACCGGCCGTTGGACGATATTGCTGACGCGGCGTATCAGCTATCCCGATGGCAGCTTCGCCGGCGTCGCGGCGGCCGCGATCGATCTTGGCTTCTTTCAGACGTTTTACAACACTTTCGCCATCGGCGCGGGTGGCACTATCGGTCTGTTCCGCGAGGATGGCATATTGCTCGTGCGTCGACCGTTCGACGCGGCGACAGTCGGTCGCGACTATTCGGGGATTCCCCTCTTCGAAAGGCTGCGAACGGCACCGGCCGATTACTACCGCGTCCATTCGCCGTTCGACGGCCAAACCAAATGGATCGCGTATGAGCAAGTCGCGGGATTTCCGCTTGTGGTCAACGTATCGCTTGCCGAAGACGAAATGCTCGCATCCTGGCGCGGTGAGGCGAAGACCGACATTCTCGTCGTCGGCGTCTTATCGCTCGTGCTCGCCGCAATGGGGATTCTGATCATAATCCAATTTCGCTTGCGGTCTCGGGCCGAGCGTGCATTGCAGAAGAGCGAGGCGGAATACCGGCTGCTCGCCGAAAGCTCCGGTGACGTGGTGGTAAGAACTCGGCTTCGACGGCGTGCGGCACTACGTATCACCGGCAATGAAGCAGGTTCTGGGATACGAGCCGAAGGAGCTTACCGGTCGCCGCATTACCGAACTTATTCACCCCGATCAGGCGGCCGAGCTGAAAGCCATTTTGGAAGCATTGAGTTGGGGACAAGAGACCGCGACCTTGGTCCATCGGAGCCGTCACAAGAAGGGCAACGACATTTGGCTGGAGACCATCTTTCGGTTGGCTCGCGATCCGGCGAATGGCGCTCCCAGCGGAATAGTCGCAGTGATCCGGGATGTGTCGGATCGCAAAGCCGCTGAAGAAGTCATGCAATCGCTCAATAACGTCTTGAAGGGGCTCGCCGCGACTGATGCGCTGACGGGAATTCCAAATCGGCGCAGTTTCGATATTGCTCTCGACCGCGAGTGCCGTAGAGCCAAACGCGCAAGGAAGTCGGTCGCGGTCATCGTCGCCGACGTCGATCATTTCAAGAGCTACAATGATCGCTATGGCCACCAGGCTGGCGACGAGTGTCTTCGCCGCGTGGCACAAGCCATGTCGGAAGTCGTTCAGCGTCCCGGCGATCTCCTGGCACGGTACGGCGGCGAGGAATTTGCCGTCATTCTGCCGGATACGGACAAGGCTGGCGCCATCCTTGTCGCCGAGAACATTCGCCGCGCCGTCGAGGCGCAAGCGATCCCGCATCCGGGTTCGAGCAAAGGTCTAGTCACGATCAGTGTCGGCGTGAGCTGGATGTGGATGGAGCGCGACAATATAGGGCCGGCTCTGCTTCAGGAGGCCGATCAATCGCTCTACGAAGCAAAGCATAACGGCCGAAATTGTGTCGTTTGCGCCGCCGACGAGGATTTACCGACCGTCAGGATTGCCTAGATTTAGCGGCATCGCCTCTCATCCGCAGTTCCACATCAGCCCGATCGGCGTGTGCGTCCAGCACGGACCGAAACTGCCGCCGTTCCAGCGGCCGTCGGTAAAGCCCGGCTCGCCGAAATAATAGATCGAACCGCCATACCAGTAGCTCGGCGTGGATTCACGAACTGCGGGCTTTCGTGTGTAGTCGGGAACCGACAAGTTGGGCGGCTGGTGATAACCGGGCAGGAAACCGTAGCCGTGCCAGGGGTGGATGACATAGTGCTTCGCATGCGGGGAGGCGGCGAACGACGCGGCTGGCAGCGATAGAGAAGCGGCAAGCGCGACCGCGAGCGAGAATTTGTGCGGCATTGTCATCTCCTGGCCGACCGTCAGTTTTGGTCGCCGTATCTCTCTTTAACCGCTGCGGCAACAAATCTCTTTCGTGCCTCACGGCTTGGTCCCGTGCCGTGGATGGTACACCAATCGGAAAAGGTGTGCGGATCGATGCGAACGCGCATGACGACGTGGCCGTAGGATTCCAGCCCTCGCTTCATCTCCTCGGCCATTTTCAGCCACTCCTTCCAGGTGTGCGGCATCTTGTTGCCGTCGTCGAAAACCTCTCGCAACGCCGAATAGTCCCCTTCGTCGATCCAATAGACACCGACGACTGGAAGCGGCGCCTCTTCTTTGATGGTCATAGCTTATCCCAACTCAATCGCGTCCTCTTCGGACATTTGCCTCGGCAAGGTGAGCGAGCGCCACGTCGCGCAGGCGATGACGATCTCGTTCGCCGAGCTTTGCCAGCTCGACAATACAGCGCGCGAGCATTTCGCTCGTCTGCTGCTCCTGCCCGCCAAGATGATCCGTGGAGCCGCTCGTGTGCAGGGCTTGCCAAGAATCCTCAAAGGCATCGCTTAGAATTTGAATGGTTTCGGGGTCGAACGCCGTCGCGTCTGAACGCAATGGAAACGGGAGAGTGGTCATGAGCGTGCTCCCTGAGACAGGCGGGGAGCGTTACCGGACTCCTCTCAGCCACCGACGCCTGGCTGCAGAGCCGCTGTCGGTGATGGACTATTATGTAGGCATCGGCCGGCCTTCTTGCCACTGAAAGCCAGCGCATTCAAACCCTCGCCACACAGAGGCGCGTCACCTCTTTTTGCCGGCCAAGGGGGCGCAGCTGGCCGTGCTATTTAACTTTTGACCTGCACATAGCCGCGCGCCCTCATGCAGCTAATGAAATCGTCGACCATGGCTCGGCTGTAGCCTTTCTTGTCCACGCTATCGTGGGCCGTCCCGTCGGCAGTCTGCATGTCGTCGCGACAACTAATGCTGTCGATATCCAATAATGCGGAGTTCATTGGTCGGCCATCGGCCCGCGTCCACGCCGTCGGGAGGGCCGCCTCCGGCTGTCTGGCGCAGGCGCCCAGCAACAAGATCGCTACGAATAAGGACAGGCGCATAACGCCGACACTCTGGCGCAGATATCAGATGCTGCAAAAGTAAAAGCAAAATCCCTAATATCTCGTGTTGGCCGCAAGCCTGGATCGTCAACACGCTTTTGCACCGCCTAGCAATAAGTTCGACAGCACGTCACCGTTGGCCCTGGCGTGGCCGCGGCCCTCGCCATTGGCGCGCAGGTCGCTTTAGCCGCTCCGGTGTCTGGCTGCCGCTGATGAACAAACGATAGCCTTTTCCTTGGCATTCGTCGCATACGCTCCCGTGGCGAAGCCCTGAGGCATGACAAGGCTCGCACGGGGCCGGCAGCTTTTCATCCATTCGATTGTCCTGTTAGGAAGAGCATCACGGAAGAGAGACGCGAGGAGCGCCGTCGGCGAGTGTTTGGCGAATAAAATCAATGCAGCAATGTCACGACAACGCCTAGGACGCCTACGACTACTGCGGCGACGGCTGCGAAGAAGGTCCATCGACCATATTTATAGGTTCGAACTTCGCGATTCCGACGCGCCGCGGCTTCACCACTGAGCCAGCGGAAAGCGGCTTGGCGCTTCGCTTCGTCATTGTAAATAGCGCCTTGCTTGACGTTCTCGTAGACCAGGAACTCTCCCAGTCGCTCGAACTCGGCACGCCACTCAGGCTTGATGTCCGCGTCAGCCATTTTGCCACCGCGATTTTTTGTCTCACGCGGCCTTTTCGTGTCCGGTCAATTGAGACCAGCCTTTGCCTAAAGCATTAAAATCATTGGCGCGCCCTACGGGACTCGAACCCGTGTTACCGCCGTGAAAGGGCGATGTCCTGGACCGCTAGACGAAGGGCGCTAATGGCGCGCGAGGCGCGCTGGAGTCCGGTACCCGAAGGCGCGCGACATATAAAGAGCTTTGCCGGAAGCGGCAAGCGAGGCTGTTGGTAGGCTCTCAGTCGCCGAATCCGTCTTGGCCGGGCTTGTCCCGGCCATCCACGTCTTTGGCTTTCGATGGCGCTCAAGACGTGGATGCCCGGCACGAGGCCGGGCATGACGATGCGGCAGCTCACCACTTCCCGACATTGGGCATGGAAACCCAAGGTTCCTTCGGTGGTAACGGGGAACCTTTCTGCAACAGTTCGATGGAGTGCTTATCGGGCGAGCGGACGAAGGCCATGTTGCCGTCGCGCGGCGGGCGGTTGATGGTCACGCCCGCCTTCATCAGCCGGTCGCACAGCGCGTAGATGTCGTCGACTTCGTAGGCGAGGTGGCCGAAATAGCGCGCCTCGCCGTAGTCCTCGCTGTTCCAGTTATAGGTGAGCTCGATGAGCGGCGCCGCCCGGCCGTCCGGCCCCTTGGCGATGATGGGATCGTCTTCGGCCGCGCCGAGGAAGACCAGCGTATACTTGTTCTTGTCGTCGACGCGGCGGCGGACTTCCTTGAGCCCGAGCTTGTTGCAATAAAAGTCGAGCGCTGCATCGAGATCGCGTACGCGCAGCATTGTGTGCAGATACCGCATGGGAGAACCTCCGCTGGCCGGACAGATTTGGGCTCGTCTTCTTCCGCGAGCCGGCCGTGAATATGTATGATAGGGGCGGTCGAGTATGAAGCCCGAGTGTGACAGCCGGTTTGGACGGTCATAGTGAGATTTGCCCGTATTGATTGCCGCTGAGGTAGATTTATCCATTGATTGCATGGCCGAAGCGTGCCTGAGAGGAATTCGAAGTCAAGGACGACCCGATAGGGCGCAGAGCGTCCTATCGGGTCGCCGCCTCTGGCGGTGCTTCGCATCCTTGAGTTCGAATTCCTCTCAGGCAAAATGGTGGGCATGCAATCAATGGAAACTTGGCGCTGTGACAGCACCGTCCCAAATGAATCCGGATCGGGTCAATTCGGTTTGGATCGTTCAGTAGTCCGGTTCGACCGATGATCGCGCCTGACCTCGATACCGCCGTCGCCAGCCTCACCGAACTGGTCCACGAGGCCGGCACCATTGTCCCGTTCACCGGCGCCGGCATCTCGACCGAGTGCGGCATCCCGGACTTCCGCTCGCCGGGCGGGCTGTGGACCAAGAACAAACCGATCCCTTTCGATGAATTCCTGGCGAGCCAGGAGGCGCGGAACGAATCCTGGCGCCGGCGCTTCGCCATGGACGGGCATTTCGCCGCGGCCCGGCCGGGACGCGGCCATTTGGCGCTCGTAAGCCTCTACCGCGCCGGCAAAGTGCCGGGCGTTGTCACCCAGAACATCGACAATCTGCACCAGGCGTCCGGTATCGCCCCGCAAGACGTCATCGAACTGCACGGCAACACGACGTTTGCCCATTGTCTCGACTGCAACCGTCGCTACGAGCTTGAATGGGTGAAGGGGCGAATGGACGCAAGCAACGGCTGCGCGCCCGATTGCCCGGGCTGCGGCGGCTTTATCAAGACCGCGACCGTCTCGTTCGGCCAGTCGATGCCCGATGCCGCGATGCAGCGAGCGGCGGACCTGTCACAGACCTGCGATCTGTTTCTGGCGATCGGCTCGGCGCTGCTTGTTTGGCCGGCGGCGGGATTTCCCTTGACCGCCAAACGTCATGGCGCGCGCCTTGTCATCATCAATCGCGAAGCGACCGACTTCGACGCCATTGCCGATCTTGTTGTTCGTCAAGACATTGGCACGGTGCTCGAACCGCTCATCGTTCATTGACTGGGTCCTTTGAGCGCGTTGTCGATTCGACTTTGTGCACAGGTAATGACGCTTTTATCGACCTGTTGCATTTTTGCCCTTTCGCCTTGAATGGCCGGTGTTATCTTCGATTCAAGAGATTCGTAAATTCGTGATGCGCCCGAAGTGGGTGCGAGCAGACAGCGGCGGCCTCGGCGTCATGGCGTCGGACGGGATCGAAGCAAAATCCAACAAGGCGGGCACGGGCCCCGACGTCGCACATGGTGCGCATCCTGGTGCACATGTCGGCGACGAAGCGCGCGTCATCGAGATCTCGGGCGTCATCAAATGGTTCGATGTCGCCAAGGGCTACGGCTTCATCGTGCCCGACGGCGGCATGGCGGACGTGCTCCTGCACGTGACCTGCCTGCGCCGCGACGGCTATCAGACCGCTTATGAGGGCGCGCGCGTCGTCTGCGAGGTTCTGCCGGGGCCGAAGGGCCTGCAGGCCTTCCGTGTCGTCTCCATGGACGAATCGACGGCGATCCATCCGGCACAGATGCCGCCGCCGCGAACCCATGTTACAGTCGCGCCCACGAGCGGTCTCGAACGGGCACAGGTCAAATGGTTCAACAGGCTTCGCGGCTTCGGCTTCCTCACGCGCGGGGAGGGCACGCCGGATATCTTCGTTCATATGGAAACGCTGCGCCGCTTCGGCCTGACCGAGCTGCGGCCGGGGCAATTCGTCCTGGTGCGCTTTGGACCGGGCCCGAAGGGCATGATGGCGGCCGAGGTGCATCCCGAAGGCGGATCGCTCGGCCCGGCCTCGCACTAGCGTTCCTCGCCTACCTCTCACATCCGTTGACGCGGGCTTTGAGTTTTGCGGCGATCGGGCTGCTCGCTTGCTGCGTCGCCGGTTTGTTCACGCCGGCACGCGCGGCCGGAACGGACACGATCGAGATCGTCAGCAGCAACGGCGTGCATCCGTTTTCCGTCGAGCTTGCCAGCAATGAGGCCGACCGCGAGCGCGGCCTGATGTACCGGAAGTCGCTGCCCGAGGGGCACGGCATGCTGTTCGACTTCGGCTATCCGCAACCGGTCGCGTTCTGGATGCACAACACCTACATTTCGCTCGACATGTTCTTCATCGGCGCCGACGGCAAGATCATCCGCATCGCCGAAAACGCCAAGCCGATGAACGACACGTTGATCCCGTCCGGCGGCCTCGTTCGCGGCGTCCTCGAAGTCATCGCCGGCACTGCCAGGAAGCTCGGCATCAAGGCCGGCGACCGCGTGACCGGCTCGATCTTCGGTAAGGGGACGTGAGGCTCGGCAGCGATGGCGCTGGCTATAGCGCAGTCTCCATTGATTGCACGTCCAAGCGGTGCCTGAGAGGAATTTGAAGTCAAGGATGCGCGAAGCGCACCCAATCGCGCGAACGCGCGTGAACGCGCTAATGGGCGGCGACCCTCCGGGTCGTCCTTGAGTTCAAATTCCTCTCAGGCAAAATGTGGACGTGCAATCAATGGAAAAATCTGCCTCGGTGGCGATCTCATATGGCTGAGCCAGCCGGGTTGCCGCTTAGGGCCGAAAGATGTATCCCAAGCCGCGACCGGCGGGGTATGGCGCAGCCTGGTAGCGCGGCTGCTTTGGGAGCAGCAGGTCGCAGGTTCAAATCCTGCTGCCCCGACCATTCTTCTTGATTTTAAGCACGTCCAGTCCGACAAAATCAGCCAGAAATCGAAATGATTCTGACGCCAGTTTGCGGCATAGTGTCGACCTGACCGCGGCGCGAGACCGCAGCCACCCAAACCGAGAGCTTCATGACCGCCCGGATCTACAAGCCCGCCCGTACCGCGATGCAATCGGGTACCGCCAAGACCAAAGAATGGGTGCTCGACTTCGAGCCCGAACAGCGCCGCGTCATCGATCCGCTAATGGGCTGGACCAGTTCGGGCGACATGAAGCAGCAAGTGCACCTGCACTTCGACACCAAGGAAGAGGCCATCGCCTATTGCGAGCGCAACGGCATCGCCTACGAGGTGTTCGAAAGCCCGCCGCAAAAGCGCGCGCGCATGTCGTATTCGGATAATTTCGCTTACACGCGGCGCGGCGCCTGGACGCACTAGATTTTCAGTGGAGCATGATCTTTTCGGGAAACCGGTTTCCACTTTTCCGGATCATGCTCCGTCCGAAATTTAAGCGAGCCGTCTCGCTTGTGCGGTCGCGGCGCGCTGCCGCAACAGCGCGATGAAGCGCTCTTCCGGCATCGGCTGGCCGAGCAGGAAGCCCTGGCCGTAGTCGCAGCCCATGCTGACGAGCGCCAGCGCGTCCGACGCCCGCTCGATGCCGACCCCGACCGCGACGCTGCCGAAACTGTGCGCCAGATCGATCGCGGCCTTGCACAGCGGCGCGCTCGCAGTGTCGGTGCCGCAGCCGGTGACGAAGCTGCGGTCGAGCTTGAGTTCGGCGAAGGGAAGCTCGGTCAGCCGCATCACCGCGGAATAGTCGCGGCCGAAATCGTCGATCGCGAGCTTGACGTTGACCGGCTCGAGCCGTTCCGCGACGTCGCGCGCCAATTCGAAATCGTTGACGACTTGCTCTTCGGTGACGTCGATAAGCAGGCCCGGCCATTTGTCGAAGCGCGGCTGATGGCTTTTCACGATATCGACCAGGGCGGCTTTCTTCAGCGCGTTGACGGGCATGTTGACCGCCATGCGCAAATTGACGCCGAGCTTGGCGAAATTGATGCTGGCCTTGAGCGCTTCGCCCAAAGCGAGTTCGGACAAAGTGATCAGATTGGCTTCGGTCGCCGCCGGGATGAACGCGTCGGGCGTCAACACGCCGTGCGCCGGATGGCGCGCCCGCGCGAAGGCTTCGACGCCGACAAGCTGTTTCTTGCGCAGATCGATTTTCGGCTGATACCAGAACTCGATCCAGCGCTTGGCCAAAGCTTCGCCGAGATCGACGCGTCCGGTGAGGGCCGGGCGCTGACCGAGCTTGAGATCCTGCAATACTTTCACGACGACGCTCGTTTCGAATGGCTTGCTCAACACCGGCAGCATTTGCAGGCGTTGCTGTTCGCCGATGGTTTTGACTTGCGCGAGCACAGTCTGGCCGCGATTGCTGGTCAGCTGCACCTGGCCGCGATAGCCCGCGGCGCTAAGCATCATGACGCAGTCGGTGGCGCTGGCGGTATCGGGCCCGACGTCGAGAAAGACGATATCGGGCAGGCGCCGCACCAGGACGTCGCGCAGCGTATGGCTGTCGGCGAATTCCTCGGTGTCGATGCCGCTGCCTTGCAAAATGAGCGACAGGAAGTGGCGCAGGCTGGCGTCGCTGTCGATGACGAAGCAGAGCGGCGTGCGGGCGCCCTTGCTCAGTTCGGCAGCGACGGCCGGCGGCGTGCCAAGCGCCGGCGACGGACCGAGCGCGGGACCCCGGGCCGGGCTGCGCATCGGCGCACGGCTTCCCGTCGCGTCGAGGTCGGCGGACGGTGCGCGCGCAGGAACAACGCTCACAGGTCCGCCGTTGAGAGCGCCCATGAGTCTGGAATTGGCCGACATGACTAAAGAGACCCCGATTCCCCGCCGTGCAACGAACGGCAGGCGCATCATGAGGGGAAATGCTTAATCCGCCGTTGCGGGCCGTTCCCCGCGGCAGTCCTGTTCGACAGGCCGCCGAATTTACGCGCCGGTTACGCGCATCCATGCGCGGACCCGAGATCTCGCCCCCTAGCTATGACTTTAATAGGCGGAGCCTGTTTCAGGGTTGCATCCGGAGTGGTATCGAAGCCTCGACGCTTCGCCGGGCGCGCGTGCAAAAAGACTTCAGGGAGACGACGATGCCGACCGACAAGATCTCGCCAAAACTCGATCGCCGCAAGTTCCTCGCCACTGCAGCGATCGCAGGCGCCGCCGGCAGCGTGCCTCCCGCCACGGCGGCATTGGCCGCAGCATCGGCCATGCCGCAACCGGAAGCGCGCTTGCCGAAAGCCTTGCCATCCGCGCTGCCGCCGAACGCCCGCGTCGCTGCGGCTGAAACCGGAGCGCCGCAAGCGCCGGCGCCGTCGGCGGAGAGCGGCCCGCCCGGTTCCGATTTCATGGTCGACGTCATCAAGACGCTCGACATCAAATACGTGCCGGCCAATCCGGCGTCGAGCTATCGCGGCATCCACGAGTCGCTGATCAATTACGGCAAGAACACGATGCCGGAATTCCTCACCTGCATGCACGAGGAATCCAGCGTCGCGATGTGCCACGGCTACTTCAAGGCGACCGGCAAGCCGCTGATGACGCTCGTCCACGGCGTCGTCGGTCTGCAGCACGCCACCATGGCGGTCTACAATGCCTGGTGCGATCGCGTTCCCGTTCTCATTCTCGGCGGCAACGATTTGGACGCCGCGCATCGCCTGCCCGGCGTGCCGACGTTCCACTCGGCGCAGGATATCAACGCCATCGTGCGCGATTACACCAAGTGGGACGATACGCCGGTTTCGCCGCAGCATTTCGCGGAGAGTTTCGTCCGCATGTACAAGATCGCGACCACGCCGCCCTATGGTCCGGTGATGATGTCGCTTGACGGCGGCTTGCAGACCGAGACGGTCCGCGATTTCGGCCAGCCGCTCTATATTCCGAAATTCTTCGCAGCTGCCCCGCCGCAGGGCGATCTCGCCGCGGTGAAAGAAGCGGCGCTTCTGCTCGCCAGCGCCGAACGCCTGGTGATCGTGGTCGATCGCGCGGCGCGCACGCAGAACGGCGTCGATCTTCTGGTCGAACTCGCCGAACTGCTGCAGGCCCCGGTCGTCGACCAGGGCACTCGGATGAACTTCCCCAACACGCATTATCTCAACCGGCCGCCGAATGTGATCCCGCAGGCCGACGTCATCATCGGCATGGAGCTCTCCGACTATTGGGGAACGGTGAACGGCGTCATCGACAACGGCAATAACGGCTTCGGCCAGGTCATCACCAAGATCAAGCCGGGCACCAAGCTGATCAGCATCAGCTCCGTCGATCTGCTCACCAAATCGAACTATCAGGACTTCCAGCAATTCCAAAGCATCGACATTTCGATGCCGGGCGACGCGGAAGCCACCTTGCCGTCGCTGATCGAAGCGGTGAAATCCGCCATCGGCAACGATCGCAAGGACGCGATCGCAAAGCGCGGCGATGGCGTCCGCCAAGCCCATGCCAAGGGCCTTGCGGCCACCAAAGAGGCGGCGGCTATTGCCTGGGATGCGCAGCCGATTTCGACTGCGCGCTTGCTGATGGAGCTCTACGGCCAGATCAAGGACGAGGACTGGTCGCTGGTGTCGACCTCCGGCAATACCAGCAACTGGGCCAACCGGCTGTGGCCGATGGAGAAGCACTATCGGTGGCTCGGCGGGTCGGGCGGTTACGGCATCGGCTATGGCGCGCCGGCCTCGGTCGGTGCAGCGCTCGGCAATCGCGATCAGGGCCGCTTCTCGGTCTCGATCCAGTCCGACGGCGATCTGATGTACGCGCCGGGTGTGCTGTGGACCGCGGCGCGCCACAAGATTCCGCTGCTCGCGGTGATGCACAACAACCGCGGCTATCACCAGGAGGTCATGCACATTCAGCGCATGTCGAGCTTCCGCAACCGCGTCGCCAATATCGGCAACGATCTGGCGCCGATCGGCACCAGCATCATGAATCCCGACATCCAGTATCATGAGCTCGCGAAGTCGATGGGCTGGTGGGCGAAGGGACCGATCACCGATCCGGCCGATCTCGGACCCGCGATCAAGGAAGCAGTCGCCGTGGTGAAAACCGGCCAGCCGGCGCTGGTCAATGTTCTGACGCAGCCGCGGTGAGGGGAACACATATGCGCTTGATGGGAATGAAGCCGGTTTTAGCGGCGGTCTTCGTGCTGGCGGCAAGCGTCGCGGCGATGAACACGGCAGCCGCGGCCGACGCCGCGAAAGGCAAGATCGCGTTCACCCAGCACGGCTGCTGGCAATGTCACGGTTTCGCCGGCCAGGGCTCGGTCGCGACCAGCAACGGCCGGGTGATCGCCCGCACCCAATTGCCGCTCGACGGGTTCAAGTCCTTCGTGCGCACGACCAATGGCGCGATGCCGCCGTTTCGCGCGGCGGTGCTGAGCGACGACGAACTCGACGACATCTACGCTTACCTGCAGTCGCTGCCGGCGCCGAAAGCGGTGAGCGACATCCCGTTGCTGAACAACGCCGCCCGCAGTAACTGATCCTCAACGTCTAACACGATGTCGTGAGCGCCAAGTGCAGCGCCGTGGCGGTCATTGTGATTGGCGCGGCGGCGCCCGGCTGCCGTAAAACCCTCGTGCGACCATGCGCCGGATCATGGCGGATCGCGGTAGTGGCGAATACATATTGTTGCGCAAGCAAGTTTGCAACAAAGATGAGAGGGGACGATGATGGGCAGGTTGAACGCGACCCGGACAAAGACAAATACCCACTTTGGCATCCTCGCGGCGTCGCTTCTCGGCGCGCTGACGTCGATCGCATTCTTCGGCTTCACCACGGGCCGGGTAAGTGCGGCCGAGCCGGCCGTCGAAATCCCGCCGCCCGCGCTCGACCAGATGCTGCCGCCCGGCAGTGGATTGCAGACCGTAGTTCTCGCCGGCGGCTGTTTCTGGGGCATCCAGGCGGTGTTCGCGCACACCAAGGGCGTGACGGTGGCGGTCTCCGGCTATGCCGGCGGCAAGAAAGAGACGGCGCATTACGAAGAAGTCGGTTCCGGCCGCACTGGGCACGCCGAATCGGAACAGGTGACCTTCGATCCGCAGCAGATCTCGCTCGGAAAAATCCTGCAGATCTATTTTTCCGTCGCGCACAATCCGACCGAGCTGAATTATCAGGGTCCGGATTCCGGGACGCAATATCGTTCGGCGATCTTCTACGCCAACGGTTCGCAGAAGCAGGTCGCGAGCGCCTATATCGACCAACTCAACAAGACCAAAGCGTTCGGCGAGCCGATCGTCACCAAGCTCGAGCCGCTCACGGGTTTCTATCCGGCCGAGGATTATCACCAGGACTTCGCGGTGACGCACCCGAACTACCCCTATATCGTCTTCAACGATGCGCCGAAGGTGGACAACCTCAAGCGGCTGTTTGCCGACTATTATCGCGACACGCCCGTCACTGTGATGGCGTCCAACAAACCCAGCCAGTAACGGCGATTTGGCCTGCTTGTTTGCTGCGAATCGAGCGCGCCGAAACGCGCTCGATTTTGCGCTGCACTGCATCAAAATCCCGGCCGCACTTATTAACGGCACGACATTAGGACTATAGCCATCGCGCGGCCTCTGCGTATATTGTGGGTTCAGGAGGCGAGCCGGTAGAGTTCGTCCCGTCGGAAACGCAAATGGGGAGAGGCGCCATGGCCATGGCTGCAACGTCGCTTGGGGCATTGCCCGAAGCGGAACACAGTGCGCAACTGCGAAAAGCCGTCATCGCATCGACGATCGGCACGGCAATCGAGTGGTACGACTTTTTCCTGTACGGCACCGCGGCCGGGCTCGTCTTCGGCAAGCTGTTCTTTCCCAATGAGGCGCCGCTTGCCGGAACGCTCGCCGCCTTCGGCACTTATTTCATCGGCTTCGTCGGCCGCCCCATCGGAGCGGCGATTTTCGGTCACTACGGCGACCGCATCGGTCGCAAGGCAACATTGATCGCGACATTGCTCTGCATGGGGCTGGCGACCTTCGCCATCGCCTTCGTGCCGACCTACGCTTCGATCGGCATCTGGGGCGCCGTACTGTTGACCGTGCTGCGCATGATCCAAGGCATCGGCGTCGGCGGCGAATGGGGCGGGTCGGTGCTCTTGGCGATGGAGTGGTCGCGCAAGAACAACCAGCGCGGTCTGGTTGCCGCTTGGCCGCAATTCGGCGTGCCCTGTGGCTTGCTGTTGTCCAACCTCGCGGTGCTGGTGTTCAGCGCCTATGCGGGCGATGAATTCCTGACCTGGGGCTGGCGTGTTCCGTTCGCGCTGTCGATCATCCTGGTCGGCGTCGGCTTGTGGATCCGGCTCGGCATCATGGAAACGCCGGTGTTCCAGGAAGTTCTCGACAAGCAGAAAATCGAGAAAACCCCGGTGCTCGAGGTCATCAAGCAGCAGCCAAAAGAGATTTTGCTGTCGGCTCTGCTGCGGATGTCCGAACAGGCGCCGTTCTATGTCTTCACGGCGTTCATTTTCGCATACGCAGTCGGTACGCTGCACATGTCGCGGAACCTCATTCTCGGGGCCGTGATGGCAGCGGCCTGCGTCTCCTTCGTCACCATTCCACTGGCTGGCCACATCTCCGATAAGATCGGCCGCAAGAACATGTACCTGATCGGCGTCGTGACCATGGGGCTGTTCGGGTTCCTATATTTCGGCATGGTGGATACGGCGATCCCGTCGGCGGTGTTCATCGCCATCGTGCTGTCGCTGATCCCGCACGACATGCAGTACGGGCCGCAGGCAGCTTTGATCGCGGAATCGTTCACGCCGCGGCTGCGCTATAGCGGAGCCTCGCTCGGCTATCAGCTCGCCTCGATCATCGCCGGCGGTCCGGCGCCGCTCATCGCGACGGCGCTGTTTGCAGCCTATCAAACCGGCTATGCGATCGCGATCTATATCGCGGCTTGCGCGGTGATCAGCCTGGTCTCGGCGGCTTTCATGCCGGACTATACCGGGCAGGATATTTCAGCCGAATACGACGCGCCCGCGGTGGCCGCCGAATAGGCTCAACGGCTGTCCAAACAGCATCGCCGGGGCGGCAACGCCCCGGCGATTTTTATTGGCGTCATCGTTGAAGAGCCAAAGCAGTTGAAGCGCTAAAGCACCACGCCGCTCTGCGGATCGATCAGGTGCATGCGGTCCATGTCGGCGTAAAGCCGCATCGGCTCGCTCGGGCCCTTGGCGCTGCCGGGATCGACGCGGCCGCAGATTTCCTGGCCGTCGATGGTGAAATAGACCATCGTCTCCATGCCCATCGGCTCGACGACGTCGAGCGTGGCGTCGAATTCGCAGTTCTGATCGCAGTCGCTGCGCCGCGGCTCGGTGATGTGCTCGGGGCGCAGCCCGAAGATCAGCTCCTTGCCGGTCAAGCCCTGGAAACGCGCAGGTGTGTGCGGCAGGCATCGGCAGAGCGAGATCCGGTCTGACAGGCGCGCGCGCAGCCCGACGCCGTTCTGTTCGATGCGGCAGCGGATGAAATTCATCGCCGGCGAGCCGATGAAGCCGGCGACGAAGCGGGTCTTCGGATGATGATAAAGATCCTGCGGCGTGGCGATCTGCTCGATCAGGCCGCCATTCATGACCACGACGCGGTCGGCGAGCGTCATCGCCTCGACCTGATCGTGCGTGACGTAAACGGTCGTGGTCTTGACCATCTGATGGACGCGCTTGATCTCGGTGCGCATCTGCACGCGCAGCTTGGCGTCGAGGTTCGACAGCGGCTCGTCGAACAGGAAGACTTTCGGATTGCGCACGATGGCGCGGCCCATCGCGACGCGCTGGCGCTGGCCGCCGGACAGCGCTTTCGGCTTGCGGTCGAGAAGTTCGGTGATGTCGAGGATGCGCGCGGCATTGTCGACGCGCTTCTTGATCTCGGCCTTGGGAAATTTGCGCAGCTTCAGGCCGAACGACATGTTCTCGAACACGCTCATATGCGGATAGAGCGCGTAGTTCTGGAACACCATGGCGATGTCGCGATCCTTCGGCGGCAGGTCGTTGACGACCTCGCCGCCGATATAGATGTCGCCGGCCGAGACCTCTTCGAGGCCCGCGATCATGCGCAGCGTCGTCGATCTTGCCGCAGCCCGAAGGGCCGACCAGCACGACGAATTCGTTGTCGGGAATATCGAGATTGATGCTGCGCACCGCCTCGACGTTGTCGAAGCGCTTGACCACGTTACGCAACGCAACTTCCGCCATTTGCTAAACCTCTTGTGAGCTACGGATCAGCCTTTGGTGGCGCCGGCCGTCAGGCCCGGCGATGTAATAGTCCATCAGAAACGCGTAGATGACGAGCGGCGGCGCGGCGGCGAGCAGCGCGCCGGCCATCAGCATGCCCCACTTGTAGACGTCGCCGCGAATCAGGCTCGTCACCGTGCCGACGGTGAGCACCTGCTGGTCCGCCGAATAAAGGAACGTCATCGGATAGACGAAGGCCGCCCACGACACCGTGAAGGCGAAAATCATCGCCGCGATGATGCCGGGCAGCGCCACCGGGATGAAGATTTTGGTGAGCATCTGCAAGTGGCCGGCGCCGTCGATCAGCGCCGCTTCGTCAAGCTCTTTCGGGATCGACTGGAAATAGCCGATCATGATCCAGGTGCAGAACGGCACGGTCAGCGTCGGATAGACCAGCACCATGCCCCAATAGGAATTGAGCAGTCCGAGCGCCTTGACGATCTGGAACAGCGGGATGAACAGCAGCGTATCGGGCACGAGATAGGTCAGGAAGATTCCCGTCGCCAGGATGCTCGAGCCCCAGAATCTCATCCGGCCGAGCGAGAAGGCGGCGAACACGCTGACCACCATTGTGATGGCGACCGTGCACACCGTCACGATGACGGTATTCCTGAAGAAGATCAGGAAATCGGTCTGCGTCAGCAGGATCCTGAACTGATCGAGCGTGACGCCGTCGGCGATGAACCACGGATTGGTCGCCATGCGCGCCACCTCGGCGTCGCTCTTGAGCGCGGTGACGACCATGTAATAGGGCGGGATCAGAAAGAAGATCGCGAAAATCACGAGGAACACGTAGGACGTGATCAGCGCCCAGCGCCGATTGCGGCTCAGGCTTGCGCGGAGGCTGAAGCCCTGGCCGGCGCGGGAAGCGCGAGGGGCGAGTGCTGCCGTCCTCATCCGATCTCCCTGCCGCGCTTACGGACCCCGCGCAGGATGAAGATCGCAGCGATCGCCGAGGATCGGGAACATGAACAACGAGGTCGCGGCGCCGAGCGGCAAATCGCCGGAGCGGATGCCGAGCATGAAGGCGTAGGTCGCGAACACGTGCGTCATGTTGCGCGGCCCGCCCGCGGTCATGATCTGCACGATGTCGAAATTGGCGAAGGTGACGATGAGCGAGAACAGCACGGTGATGGCGATGATGTTGCGCATCATCGGCAGCGTGATGTGGACGAATTTCTGCCAGGCATTGGCGCCGTCGATGGAGGCCGCCTCATAGAGCTGCTCCGGCACCGATTTGAGCGCGGCGAGATACATGATCAGAAAGAACGGCGCGCCGTACCAGACATTGACGAGGATCACGGAAAAGCGCGCCCAATAGGGATCGCTCAGCCATCCGACTTCACTGAAACCCAGGCTGGACGAGGACATAATTGAAGGCGGAGTGGGTGGGATCGAACAGCCACCACCAGCCGAGCGACGACAGCGCCAGCGGAATGACCCACGGCACCAGCAGCATGCCGCGCCATTTGCGCTGGCCCTTGACGGGCAGATTGTTGATGAGGTGCGCGGTGATCAGCCCGATCAGCGCTTTGAAGAACACCGCGCTGAGCGCGAAGATCGCCGTCTGCTCCATCACCATCCAGAACACGTCGCGCGACAACAGGAAGCTGAAATTGCCGAGCCCGATGAAGCGGGTCTGCGCCTTGTTCAGCATCGACAGATAGATCGAATAGAACGCCGGATAGATGACCAGCGACGCGATGATGACGATCAGCGGCAGGCACATCAGAAAGGCGATGGTCGAGCGGCGGCGCAGGAATTGCCGAAAGCCGCGCAATGCGGGCGATTGCAGGCCGGCTTGCAGCGGGCCGACTTGAGGCGATCGCGACCATGTCTGAACGGTATCTGCCATTTCTGCCTTGCCGCACCCTTATCGATCTTTCGGACCGGCCTCCGGAATTAGCGTTTCATTCCGAATTCCAATTTTCTGGCACTGGCTTAGCACTTTGGCATGCCGGCCGAGCGGGCCGGCATGCATTGTCGCGGCAAAGCTGAAAACCGCGCTTACGCGCGCAAGGTTCCTTCGAGCTCGTTCGACGCCCACTTGATCACGTCGTCGAGCTTCTCGTTGCCTTGCGTGAACTTGGCGACCATCACGGTGTTGATCGCCTGGTTGTAGATCTGCGCGCCGACTTCGGAGCGCGCCGGCGCGCCGGCGATCGAGGTCTGCTCGTCGCCGCGCGGCGGATAGCTGTAAACGGTGCCGACCGGCGGCTCGACCGTCTTCCAGGTATCGAGATCGTACATGGTCTTGAACGACGGCAGGTCGTAGCCGAACGAGGCCGCGACCAGTTGGGCGACCGGATTGCTTCTGCGAGATGTAGATCAGCAAGTCCTTCGCCGCCGGCTTGTTCTTGGAGAAGCTCCACAAGCCGTAGAATTGCGGCAGTTGCCCGACGAAGCGGCCCTTCGGACCCCGCGGCATCGCGATGCGTCCAGCAATTCGCCGCCACTTGTCGGGTTGTCGCGCTTGGCGACCGCCCAGGCGCTCGGCGGATTCATGATGCCCGAGCCCTTGCCGGAAATGAGCCAGCGATTGTTGCCGGCGTCGTCCCAGGCATAAACCTCCGGCGGATTCACCGCCATCAGCTTCTTCATGCATCTCCATGCGCGGCGCGGGTTTCGTCGGAATTGATCTTGATGTTGTCCTTGGCGTCGACCATCACGACGCCGTAGGAGTTGAACAGCGCGCCGACCCAGTCGACCGCGTCGCTGGTCTGGCCCATCGGCAGGCCGACCGGGAAGCCGGCCTTGTAGAGTTTCTGCGCCGAGTCCGAGATAGGTGTCCCAGTTCCAATTGGCGATCTTGGCCTTGTCGTATTTCGACTCGTCGGCGGGGAACATCTCGCGCAGATCGATGCCGGCGTGCTGCTTGATAGAGATCGAACGCGCGAGCAGCACGGCTTGACCTGGCTGCCGACCGTAGTCGGCACGCCGCGCCAAGTGCCCTTGATCTTGGCCAGATATTCGGAAACCGGGCTGATCGGTCCGTATTGCTTGATCAGGCCGTCGACCACATCGTCGAGCGGCTCCAGCACGTTCTGGTGAATGCGGATATTCCAGTCGCGATGCGACATGATGTCGTGGCCGGTGCCGGCTTGGGCTTCGGCGGCCGCGGTCAACTTGTCCTTTTCGCCTTGCGAGGTGATGTAGTCGATCTTCACTTCGCAATTGTTCTTGGCGCCCCATTCGTTGCAGAGCTTGGTCAGCGCGTTGTTGGCGCCGGGAACCCAATGGTCCCACACGCCGAGCGCGAGCGAGCCGGCGGCGTAACTGTCTTTGACGTAGGGAGCGGCAAGGGCGGCGACGGAACCGAGCGCTGCGCTCTTAAGGAGGCTGCGCCGATTTGGACGTGCGTAGTCGAGCAGACGTGATTCTGTCATCGTTTCCTCCGATTGTACGCCATTTTTTTCTGAATTCGGTTTGGCGTTGGCAAAAAACATACTCTCATCGCGCGAAGTCGGCTAGAGCGCCTTTGGTGGTATTCGGGACACATGTCTGCGACGTGGTGTCCATGCGGCGTTCACTGAACCTGCGCCTCAGTCGGAGCTCCCTTCATAAGCCGTTGAAAATAATGAGAATACCTCATCATAATCCGAGCAGGTGCGGCAGCCAGAGCGAAATCGCCGGGATGTAAGTGACCAGCATCAGCACCGCCAACATCACCGCGTAGAACGGCCAGATTTTGCGCATGACCTGTTCGATCCTGACCTTGCCCACGGCGCATCCAACAAACAGGATCGACCCGACCGGCGGATGGCAAAGCCCGATGCCGAGATTAAGCATCATGATGATGCCGAATTGGACCGGGCTCACGCCGAAATTGATCATGACCGGCAACAGGATCGGCGTGCAGATCAGGATCGACGGCGCCATGTCGACCAAACAGCCGAGAACGAGCAGCATGACATTGATCAGAAGCAGGATCACGTTCTTGTCGCTCGAGATCGCCAGAAACAGCGCCGTGATCCGCGCCGGCATTTGCGTCAGCGCCATGACGTAGCCGACGCTCGAAGCGCAGGCGATCAGCGTCATCACCATGGCGACGGTGCGCAAGGTGCGGTGCACCAGCACTGGCAGGTCGCGCCAGCGGTAGTCGCGATAGACGAACATCGTGACGAAGAACGCCCAGACGCAGGCGACCGCGCCGGCTTCGATCGCGGTGAAGACGCCGCCGAGGATGCCGCCAAGAATAATGACGAGCGTGATCAGGCCCCAAACGGCGTCGATCGTGATCTTCACCGCTTCACGCAATGGCACGGTCTGGCCGCGCGGATGGCCGTCGCGATAAGCGATCACCAGGCAGAGAATGATGATTGAAAGGCCGAGCAAGAGGCCCGGCACCACGCCGGCCATGAACAGGCTGATGATCGAGATCGTGCCGCCGGTCGCGAGCGAATAGATCACGGCATTGTGGCTCGGCGGGACCAGAAGCGCCTGGACCGAAGCGGTGATCGTGACATTGGTGGCGAAGACGCGCGGGTAGCCGCTCTGTTCCATCTGCGGGATCATCACTGAGCCGATGGCGGAGGTGTCGGCAACGGCCGAGCCGGAAATGCCGCTCAGGAACGTCGTCGCCAGCACATTGACCACCGACAGGCCGCCGCGGAGCCGCGTGAAGCCGACCAGCACGTCGGCGAAAGCGACCAGGCGCCGCGCCATGCCGCCTTCGGCCATGATGGCGCCGGCGAGCACGAAAAACGGGATAGTCAGCATCGCGACCTTGCTGACGCCGTCGGAGATTTTCAGCATCACCGCTTCGAGCGGAATGCCGATCCACAACGCGCCGGCGATGGCCGCGAGCGCCAGCGAATAGGCGATCGGCACGCCGATGGCGATGCAGAAGAACATCGTGGCGAGGAGAACTGCGACATCCATGCGCGCGGTCCCTCGTGATCGCTCAGTGTAGGGGCACGTCGGCAGGCTCGTCCGGCGCGCCCAGGATCACAGCGTTCGATGACGAACAGAAGCAGGAGCGCGCCGCCGATGGGGATCGGCAGATAGGTCACGCCGACCGAGAGGGCTGGAAAATCGGCGATGGTATTGTACCAGGTCGCCTCGACCAGCTTGGCGCCGTAGACCATCATGAACAGCGCCATCACCGCGACCAGAAATTCGGCGGCGAACTCGGCGGTGATGCGGCAGCGGGGCGGGCAGCCGTTGGACGAAATACGATACGTTCATGTGGACGCGCCGCCGATAGCAGGCCGCGGCGCCGATGAAGGTGAGAACGATGGTGAGAAGGATCGCGGCCGGCTCCGGCCAGGATGCGGCGCTATTGAGGACATAGCGGGTGAAGACCGCCCACGGCATCACGGCGGAGATCAGTACCAAAGCGGTGCCGGCGACGACCGACACAGCCGAGATAGAGCGCATCCATCAGCCGGCGATAGAGCGGCGTCATTGCGGTCACTGGACCGCCTGGATGCGCTTGATCGTTTCGGCGAATTTCGGCCCGTATTTGTCCCAGACCGGCTTGACCGCGTCCTGGAACGGCGTCTTGTCGTCGATCGGGATGATCTGATTGCCGGCGGCCTTGGCCTTGTCGAGCGCCGCATTTTCGTACTTGTTCCACAGATCGCGCTCGTCGAGTTGCGCTTCGCGGCCGAACTTGCGCAAGAGATCCTGATCGTCTTTCGACAGCGTGTCCCAGGCTTTGCGCGAGAACACGAGCATCTCCGGCACGATCAGGTGCTCGGTGAGGCGTGTAATATTTGGCGACCGTATAGTGATTGTCGAAGACGTAGCTCGGCAGGTTGTTCTCGGCACCGTCGACCACGCCGGTTTGCAGCGCGCTGAAGACCTGGTCGTAGCCCATGGCGACGCCGTTGCCGCCGAGTGCGTTCATCATGTCGACGAACATCGGATTGCCGATGACGCGGATTTTCAAGCCCTTGAGATCGGCAATGGTCCGGATCGGCTTTTTCGTGTCGTAGAGGTTGCGCGCGCCGGCATCCATCCAGCACAAAGCCACAAGCCCGGCTTTGGGATCGCCGGTGACTTTGTCGAGGAGCTCAGCGCCGATATCATCGTCGATGATTTTCTCCATATGCGCGGTGTTGCGGAACAAAAACGGCAGATTGATCACATTGAGATCGTTGATCACCGGTCCGAGCGTGCCGACCGAGACGCGGGCCATCTGAATGGCGCCGATCTGCGCCTGTTCGATCGCTTCCTTCTCGCCGCCGAGTTGCATCGCGGCATACATCTGCACGCTCAAGCGCCCGTTGGTCGCGGTCTCGAGCTTCTTGCCGAGGTTCTCGACGGCGGCGACCGTCGGATATCCTTCCGGGTGAACGTCGGAGGCTTTGAACACGATCTTCTGCTGCGCGCGTACCGGCGTCGGCAGAAGATTTCGTGACAACGCGCCGAGTGCCGCGGCCCCACCGAGACCAACAAGCGTGCGGCGGCTGACATTGGCGCGAAGGCTGGTCGCATGACGGTTCACGCGTGGCTTCATGGCTGTTTCCTCCCATCGGCTCGGTTGTCGAGGAACCGTTATTGGGCGCCGCGTTGCGATCGCGACGGCGGCCATTGCTCTGGATGCATCGGCCTGTTATCAGGTCATACGATGACCATATAACCGAAAGGTGTCAAGGTTGTCGGACAAAGCCTCCCAGGAGCAGATCTCGGCGTTCCGGCCGCTGTCGGCGCCGCGCGGTCTGACCCAGCAGCTCGTCACGCAGATCACCGGCGACATCACCAGCGGCCGCCTGATTCCGGGCTCCCGGCTGCCGACCGAGAAAGAAATGATGTCGGCGACCGGTGTCAGCCGCACCGTCGTTCGCGAGGCGGTGGCCTGCTTGCGCGCCGACGGACTTGTTATTGTGCGCCACGGCGTTGGCGCTTTCGTGGCCGCCAATGCGCGCCGGCCCTTTCGCATCGAGATCGACGATCTGCATTCGCTGCATCAGGCGCTGCAAATCATGGAACTGCGCACCGGCGTCGAAATCGAAGCGGCCGGTTTGGCGGCGGAGCGGGGCCAGCAGGCGCAGTTCGTTAAGATCGCCGCAGCCTATGACCTGATCGAGAGCGCGATCGAGCGCGGTGAAACGGCGGTGGACGAGGATTTTTCGTTTCATTGCAGCATCGCCGAAGCCACCGGCAATTCGCAGTTCAGGCTTTTCCTCGAATATCTCGGGCGCTTCATCATTCCGCGGCAGAGCATACGTCAAAGCCTGCCACGCATGGAAGATCAGCGCGCTTATCTGCGGCGCATCCAGAAGGAGCATCTGGACATCCTCGATGCCGTTCGTTCCGGCACGCCGGCGGCGGCGCGCGCGGCGATGCGGCGCCATCTCTCGAGCAGCCGGCGGCGCTATCAAAAACTGACGGCCGAGTTCGGCGATGCCGCCAGCGTTTCGCTAGATCGCTTGTAATTCGAAGCCGGGAGGGAAGATGCAGACGGTTTTGGTAACCGGCGCCGCGGGCGGGATCGGGACGCGGCTGCGCAAGCTGCTCGCCAGTGTCTATCCGCGCCTGCGCTTCAGCGATATTCGCGCTCCGGCGGATCTAGCGGGCGATCCGTCCTTCGTGCAGGCCGATCTCGCCAACCTGGCGCAGGTGGAAAAAATCGTCGACGGCGTCGACGGCATCGTTCACCTCGGCGGCGAATCCGTCGAGCAGTCCTGGGACCGCATTCTCAACGCCAACATCATCGGCTGCTACAATCTGTTCGAAGCGGCGCGGCGCAGGAAAGTCGAGCGCGTTGTGTTCGCTTCATCGAACCACGCCGTGGGCTTTTATCCTCGGCGGCGCCGCGTGCGGGCGGACGATCCGGTGCGTCCGGATTCGCGCTACGGCGTCAGCAAGGCGTTCGGCGAAGCCATCGGCGCGCTCTACGCCCATAAGCACGGCCTGCGCGTCACTTGCCTGCGCATCGGCAATTTCGCCGACGCGCCGGCCGACCGCAGGCGGCTCGCGATCTGGCTGAAGCCTGAGGACTTGGTGCAGCTGATCCGGATCGGGCTCGAACATCCCGACCTGCGCTATGAAATCTTCTTCGGCGCGTCCGACAACGAGCGCAGCTGGTGGGACAACGACGCCGCGTTTGCCTATGGCTATCGTCCGATCGGGCGTGCGGAGGAATATGCCGCGGCCGCGCTCGCCGCGCAGCAGGGCCTTCCTCCCGACCCGATCGGCGATTGGTACCAGGGCGGGCCGTTTTGCAGCGACGAGTTCGACGGCGGCCCCGATCCGGCTATAATCTGAAAACGCCGCTATAAAAGCGAGCGGATGTAAAAGAATTATCGAGGGGGAGGCGCCGCAATGGATGCTGCATTGGATCAAGTCCGTGCTCAAGGAACCGTATCCGCGGCAGAGCTGATCGCGGCGCGGCTAGACCGGCTGCCCGCTTCGTCTTGGCACATTCGTGTCCGGCTGATCCTCGGCATCGCCACTTTCTTTGACGCGGTCGATCTCCTGGCGATCGGCTTTGCGGTGCCGGCCATCGTCGGGCCCTGGCACCTGTCGCCGCAGCAGGTCGGCATGGTCATCTCCGCCGCATTCGCCGGACAACTGGTCGGCGCATTGATCGGCGGATGGGCGGCGGAAATGTTCGGCCGCTTGCACACGGTCGTGATCGCAATCGCGATCTTCAGCGTGATGAGTTTGGCTTGCGCCTTCGCCTGGGACGCGCAGTCGCTCGCGGCATTCCGCTTCATTCAGGGCATCGGCCTCGGCGCCGAAGTTCCAGTCGCCACGACTTACATTATCGAGCTCGCCCGCGAGCATGGCCGCGGCCGCTTCTATATTCTTTACGAACTGGTCTTTGTCGTCGGCCTCGTGGCGGCGGCTTTGCTCGGCAGGGTCATGGTGCCGAGCCTCGGCTGGCAATCGATGTTCTATCTCGGCGCCGTGCCGGCGCTCCTCGCCCTTGTCCTGACGCGCCTGTTGCCGGAATCGCCGCGCTGGCTCGCGGGCCAGGGCAGGGTGGCGGAGGCGGAAAAGATCGTCGGGGAAATCGAGCAGCAGATCGAAGCGTCCGGCAAAAAGTTGCAGCCGGTGCAATTGCCTGTCCGCGTCACGCGGGCGCCGGAAGGCGCGCCGCCGCGCCGCTGGTTGGAGATGCTCGATAAGGCCTATCGCCCCCGGACCCTGGGCGTGTGGGCCATGTGGTTCTGCTGCTACTCGACGATCTACGGCCTCAATATCTGGGTGCCGACGCTCTTTCGCACCACTTTCAACCTGCCGCTGTCGCAGGCGCTCAGTTACGGCCTGATCGTGCAGCTCAGTGGCATTGTCGGCGCGGCTTTGTGCGCATTCACGATCGACGAGATCGGCCGCCGCCGGTGGTTTGCCGGCGCGCTCTTCTGCGGCGGCGTCACGCTCCTTCTTCTCGCGGCGCTCGGCGCCGAGAGCGCTACGATGCTCTTGATCTTCGTCTCTATCGGGAGCTTCTTCATGTCTGCTGTGGCGATCGGGCTCAATCTCTACACCGCCGAAATCTACCCGACCCGCATCCGCGCGTTCGGAAGCGCCGTGGGCGGCGCTTGGCAGCGCATCGCCGCGGCGACCGGGCCGAATGTCGTGGGCTATCTCCTGACCGGATCGGGCTTGGTCGCGGTCTTTTCCTATTTTGGTGTCGTCGCCTTGATCGGCGCGGCCGTTGCCGCGGGCTTCACGATCGAGACGAAGGAACAGTCGCTCGAAACCGCGTCTGCTCCCTAGACCTTGATCCGATTCAACTGAATCGGATCAAGGTCTAGGTCCTTCATTTAAGCATGATCTTTTCCGACCTTCCTTCGCCCGCCGAAGCGGGCTTCGCGAAGGCGGGAAACCGGTTTCCACCCTCGGATCAAGTCCGAGGGCAGGCATTTTCGGGATCATGCTTTAACGCACCTTGAAGATCAGCTTGCCGCGGAAGTGTCGCGACTGGCTGAGCCGGTGCGCCTCCGCCGCCTCGGCGAGCGCGTAGAGCTTGACTTCGGGCGGCCGTATCGCGCCGTCCAGGAACAGCTTGGCGATCCGCTCGAGCGGGGCGCGCGCCCGCGCCACCGGCGGGCGCAGCGACGTCACGTCGCTGCGCGGCGACTTGGGCGCCTCCATGCCCGAACCGATGAAGGCGGCGCGGCCGCCCGGCTTGAGCACCGCGAAGGATTTTTGCGCGACGTCGCCGCCCACCGTTTCGAACACCGCGTCGCAGCCGGACACGAGTTTGGTGAAATCCTGCGTCGTGTAATCGATGACCTCGTCGGCGCCGAGGCTTTTCACGTAATCGCGGTTCGCCGCGCTTGTCGTCGTGATCACGTGCGCGCCGATATGTTTGGCGAACTGAATGGCGAAACCGGCGACGCCGCCGGCGCCGCCTTGAATGAGGATCGTCTCGCCGCGCTTGAGCTTGAGCGTGCCGTCCACGGCATCGATCGCCGTGAGACCGGTGAGCGCCAAGGCCGCGGCGTTCACGTGCGACAGCGCGTCCGGCTTCTTGGCGATGATCGCCGCCGTGATGGCGAGCTTTTCGCAATAGGTGCCCTCGCGGCCGGCTTCGAGAACGCCGAACACCGCGTCGCCGACCTTGAGATCGGCGACACTTTGGCCGAGCGAAGCGACTACGCCGGAAAAATCGCGCCCCGGGATGAAGGGCGGTTTCTTCGTCGAATGCCGCTCGTAAGCACCGGAGCGGAATTTCCAGTCGGCCGCGTTGACGCTGGCGGCGTGAACGTCGACGACCACCTCGCCGGGTGCGGCCACCGGATCCGGCAGGTCGCCATATTGCAGCACGTCGGGCCCGCCAAATTGCTCGAAGTAAGCAGCTTTCATTGCAATGAACCTCCCAAAACCGGTTGTGGGCGTTGGCCGAAGGTACCCGCGATGAGGGCGGAATCGAACCCCCATTGTGAGGCTGTTGAATCCGGACGCGGTCGCGAAAACGCATGACTGCAAGGTGGCTCAAGGCGGTCGTCGGCTTTCGCAGCGCTCACGTCCGCGCTATATCGTTCACGCAGCTTGGCGCAAAGCGCGCGCCTCATTTCAATCCGAATAAGCCTTAGGAAAAGTTCATGAGCCTGAAAGTACGCCGCGTTGTCACCGGCCACGACGCGTCGGGTCGTGCTGTCGTCAAGATCGACGAGATCGCCAAGAATGTCTCATCGCGGCGCCCTGGTGCCGCTTCGACGGTGATCTGGTCGACCGACACGTTTCCCGTGATCAATGAAGGCGACGACGACGGCAGCGAGAAAGTCAGCGGCACGACGCTCGAAAACGGCACGGTGTTTCGCGTCGTCCGCTATGAGCCCGGGGTGACGCCGCGGCGGCATCGGACCGACTCCGTCGATTACGCCGTGGTTGTATCCGGCGAGATCGACATGGAGCTCGACGGCACGACCGTGACGCTCAAAGCCGGCGATGTGCTGGTGCAGCGCGGCACGATTCACAATTGGGTCAACCGCAGCAAGGATGTCGCGGTCGTTGCTTTCGTCCTGGTTGCAGCGAAGCCCGTGGCCGCCGGCGGCAAGACGCTCGAAGCGATCGGCTAGCTCAACCGATACTCTCACAAATAGCACTCACATAAGAAAAGTCGGGAAGGAAATGCCATGCCAGAAGCGCGCGTCCGGGGCGTCACGCTGAACTACGAAATCATCGGCGACCGCGGCGATGTCATCGCGCTGACGCCGGGCAGCCGGCGGTCCTATGACGAGCTTGTCCCGTTCGGCAAGCTTCTGGCGGCGCGGGGCTATCGCGTTCTCCTGCACGATCGCCGCAATTGCGGCCGTTCCGACGTCGGCATCGAGGCGCGCGGCTCGGAACACGAAATCTGGGCCGACGATCTCAACGAATTGTGCAAGCATATCGGCGCGGGTCGGGTCTATGCCGGCGGTTCATCGGCCGGCGCGCGGTTGGCACTGCTCTTTGCGTTGCGTCACCCGTCATCGGTGAAGGGTCTATTGCTGTGGCGCGTCACCGGCGGTCAGCACGCGGCACAAAAGCTCGCGCACCAATATTACGGCGCGTTCGTGGATATGGCGAAGACCGGCGGCATGGCAGCGGTCTGCGCCTCGGAACATTTCGGCGATTGCATCAAGGCGCGGCCGTCCAATCGCGACAAGCTCATGGCCATGAAGCCTGAGGAGTTCATCGCGGTGATGAATACCTGGCGCGAGAATTTTTTGGCCGCGGCAAACTTGCCTGTGGTCGGTGCGACCGAGGAGCAATTGCGCGGCGTGAAAATCCCGGTCTGCATCATTTGCGGCAACGACAAGGTTCATACCCCGGTCGCGGCGAAGAAGGCGGCAAGCCTCATTCCCGGTGCCGAATTCCATGACGACGTGGTGGCCAAGCGGCCCGACAACGACCTGCTCGACGAATGGGATCAGAACGAATGGAAAAGCGTGGAGGGCAGGCTCGTCGAGATCTTTTCGGCGTTTCTCAAGCGGGCGAACTGACCGGCGCATCGGCCACGTGAAAAGGCCGCCCGGATCGTGCACATTCGTTTGGCCGGAACCGGGGAGGGACGCCATGAGAAGGCTTGCGGCCGCCGTGCTGACCGGCGCCGTCTTGTCGCTGAGTTTCGCCGCCGCTGCGCTTGCCAAGGGCAAGGTGATCGGCGTCTCCTGGTCGAATTTCCAGGAGGAGCGCTACAAAATCGACGAGGCCGCGATGAAGGCAGCGATCGCTCTGGCCGGCGACAGATATATTTCCGCCGACGCGCAATCTTCCGCGCAGAAGCAATTGGGCGACATCGAAAGCCTGATCGCGCAGAACGCCAATGTGCTCATCGTGCTGGCGCAGGATTCCTCGGCCATCGTGCCCGCGGTGCAGAAAGCCGTCGACGAGGGCATTCCGGTGATCGGTTATGACCGCCTGATCGAAAATCCGGACGCGTTCTACATCACCTTCGACAACAAGGAAGTCGGACGGATGCAGGCGCGCGGGGTGTTCGCGGCGAAACCGGACGGCAATTATGCCTTCATCAAAGGCTCATCCGCCGATCCGAATGCGGACTTCCTATTCGCCGGCCAGATGGACGTGCTCAAAGACGCCATCGCCGCCGGCAAGATCAAGAATGTCGGCGAGGCCTATACCGACCAATGGCTGCCGGCCAATGCGCAGAAGAACATGGAGCAGATCCTCACCAAGACCGATAACAAGGTCGATGCAGTCGTGGCGTCGAATGACGGCACGGCGGGCGGCGTCATCGCGGCGCTCGCCGGGCAGGGACTTGCCGGCGCCGTGCCGGTCTCGGGCCAGGACGGCGATCATGCGGCGCTCAACCGGATCGCGCGTGGCACGCAGACCGTCTCGGTATGGAAGGACTCGCGCGCGCTCGGCAAAAAGGCGGTCGAGGTCGCAACTCTCCTCGCCGACGGCAAGAAGATGGGGGACGTCCCGGGCGTGGTCAAATTTGCCGGTGGCCCGAGAAAGATCGAGATGAACGCGCTGTTGCTGACGCCGGTCCCGATCACCAAGGACAATCTCGACATCGTCATCGATGCCGGCTGGATCAAGAAGGATGAAGTCTGTCAGGGCGTAAAGCCCGGCACGGTGAAGGTCTGCGATTGAACGTGCTCGCGCACTTCCTCAAATCCGCCGAACTCGACACGCGCCTGCTCGGCATGGCCGGCGCGCTCGCACTGATCTGGATCGCCTTCCACGTATTGTCGGGCGGGCTCTTTCTGACGCCGCGCAATCTGTGGAATCTCTCGGTGCAATCCGCGTCGGTCGCGGTCATGGCGACCGGCATGGTGCTCGTGATCGTCACGCGCAATATCGACCTGTCGATCGGCTCGATGCTCGGCTTCATCGGCATGGTCATGGGTGTCATCCAGACGGACTATTTGCCCAAGCTTCTTGGCTTCGAGCATCCCGCGACGTGGATTGTCGCGCTCGGGTCCGGGCTTGCCCTCGGCATCGTTCTCGGCGCGTTCCAAGGCTTCCTGATTGCCTATCTCGCCATTCCGTCTTTCATCGTCACGCTCGGTGGCCTCCTGGTCTGGCGCGGCGCGGCGTGGTGGGTCACCAGCGGGCAAACCGTCGCGCCGCTCGACACCGCGTTCAAGCTCATGGGCGGCGGACCGGAAGGCGCGATCGGCGCGACCTGGAGCTGGGCCGTCGGCCTGATCGCCTGCGCGGCGGTCGTCGCACTGTTGGCGCACGGCCGCAGCCGGCGCAAAAAATTTCACTTTCCGTTGCGGCCGATGGCGGCGGAAATCCTTCTCGGTGGCGTTGCCTGTGCGCTCATCCTCGGCGCGGTGGCCGTCGCCAACGCCTATCCGTGGCCGGTCGGCAGCGTGCGCCGCTACGCGCAAGCCAATCATATCGCACTGCCCGACGGCGGGCTTTTCATCGCGCACGGCATTGCCATCCCGGTGCTGATCTCGATCGCCGTCGGCATCGTTATGACGTTTCTCGCCACGCGCACCCGGTTCGGCCGCTATGTCTATGCCATCGGCGGCAATCCGGAAGCGGCCGAGCTTGCCGGCATCGATACCCGCTGGGTGATCATGAAGACATTCATGCTGATGGGGCTGCTCGCCGCGGTCGGCGCCGCCATATCGATCGCGCGCCTCGATGCGGCGACGAACTCGGAAGGCACGCTCGCCGAGCTTCTGGTCATCGCCGCCGCCGTCATCGGCGGCACCTCGCTCGCCGGCGGCACAGGCACCGTGGCCGGCGCGATGCTCGGCGCCGTTCTGATGCAGTCGCTGCAGTCGGGCATGGTGCTGCTCGGCGTCGATACGCCGTTGCAGAACATCGTCGTCGGTGCCGTGCTGGTGCTCGCGGTGTGGCTCGACACGGTTTACCGGCGCAGGAGGACGTGATGGACGCCGTCCCTCTCGTCGACATGCGCGACATTTCGCTTTCGTTCGGCGGCATTCACGCCGTCGACAAAGTGTCGATCGATCTTTTCGCCGGCGAGGTGATGGCGCTCGTCGGCCATAACGGCGCTGGCAAGTCGACGCTGATCAAGATTCTTTCAGGCGCTTATCGCCGCGATTCCGGAACCATCGCCATTCGCGGCGAACAGGCGACCATCGCCAATCCGCGCGACGCCAAGCGCTACGGCATCGAAACGATCTACCAGACGCTGGCGCTCGCCGACAATGTCGACGCCGCCGCCAATCTATTTCTTGGCCGCGAATTGCGCACGCGCTGGGGCACGCTCGACGACATCGCCATGGAGGCGCGCGCGCGGGAAGTGATGGGCCGCCTCAATCCGTATTTCACGCGCTTCAAGGATCCCGTCAAAGCCTTGTCCGGCGGCCAGCGCCAGTCGGTCGCCATCGCGCGCGCGATCCTGTTCAACGCGCAAATCCTGATTATGGATGAGCCCACTGCGGCGCTCGGTCCGCAGGAGACGGCGCAGGTCGGCGAGTTCGTCAAACAGCTCAAGGCTGAAGGCATCGGCATTTTCCTCATCAGCCACGACATCCACGACGTCTTCGATCTGGCCGACCGGGTCTGCGTGATGAAGAACGGCTCCGTCGTCGGCACGGCGCGCGTCGCCGACGTCACCAAGGACGAAGTGCTCGGCATGATCATCCTCGGCAAATGTCCGCGGGCGGCGGTGCCGGGGCCGGGCGCGGCTTCTGCGCTGGGACACTGACGCGCGCATTCTCTGCTTTGCGGCACCGTCGCAATTACTTCATCAATACTGGCGATGGTGAATTGTTCGTCGCGAAGTCGGCGCTTTTTCACATCAGCGGAAGATTGGATCAGCCATCGTGGAGGCGGAAATGCAAGCGGAAGCGCAAGTTGATACGTCCGAGCTCGATCAGATGCAGGCCGCCTATAAGGCGGCGGTCGAGGAATGGCTGGCGGCGATCAAGCAGGAAGAGGCGCTTGCGTCGGTCAACCATACGATCGCCGAGGTTGACAAGTGGGAGGGGGCGCACTTCGCCGAAGACGATATTCGCAGCAAGGTCAAAGCGGCGAAGAAAAAATACGAAGATGCGCTGCGCGAGAAGTTCTTCGGCTTCTGAACGCGGAATATTGCAAGCGGCTGCCGCCAATTTGGACTATTCCGCGGCAGCCGTTGAATTATGCGGTTTCCGACATAAGTTGCTTGCGGTAAGCAAGTTTTCGGTGGTACGGGGCAGCCCGGCAAATCGTTCTCCACCTTCTACAGGGTTCGCCGCCCTATCCTCTAATCATCTGGCACAATTGGACAATCGAACCGCGGCTCTTCCTCTTTTGGTATCTGATGGGCGCAGATGGACCAACGTCCTCGCGCGCTACCGCGGACCCAATGACATTCGCAGTACAATCGAGGTCGCGATCACATTTGTGCCGCTGGCATCGCTGTGGGCGATGGCCTGGGCGGCGCTGCATTTCGGCTATTGGTGGCTCGCGCTATTGCTGACGGTGCCGGCCGCGGGCTTTCTCGTCCGGCTGTTCATGATTCAGCACGATTGCGGACACGGCGCTTTTTTCGGCCATCGCTTGGCCAACGATTGGGTCGGCCGGGTGATCGGCGTGTTGACGCTGACGCCCTATGACTTCTGGCGCCGCACCCACGCGGTGCATCACGCCAGTTCCGGCCACTTGGAGCGACGCGGCATGGGCGACGTCGATACGCTCACGGTGCGGGAATATCTGTCGCTCTCGTTCTGGGGCCGTCTGCGCTATCGGGCCTATCGGCACCCGCTCGTGATGTTCGGCATCGGGCCGGCTTATCTCTTCTTTCTGCAATACCGGCTGCCGGTCGGTTTGCTCTTCAGTGGCTGGCGGCCCTGGCTGAGCACCATGGCGACCAATGCCGCCATTGCCGCGATTGTTGCCGCACTGATCTGGCTCATCGGCGTCTGGCCCTTCGTGCTGGTGCACCTGCCTATAGCTCTCCTCGCGGGCTCGGTGGGCGTGTGGCTGTTCTACGTGCAGCATCAATTCGAGAGCACATTCTGGGCGCATGAGGACCAGTGGAGCTTTGAAGAAGCGGCGCTGCACGGCAGTTCGTATTACGACCTTCCTGCGGTGTTGCGCTGGTTCACGGCGAATATCGGCGTCCACCATGTGCACCACCTGTGCAGCCGCATTCCCTATTACCGCCTGCCGCGGGTGCTTCAAGAGCATCCCGAGCTTCGCGGCGTGAGCCGGCTGACGCTGTGGCAGAGCTTTCGCTGCGTGCGGCTTGTGCTCTGGGACGAGAGCCGGCAGCGCCTGGTTTCGTTTCGCGAGATTGGCCGCGGCGCGTCCGCCGTGGCGGCGGCCGCCTAGCGGCACGCGTCGCCGTCGGCCCGCAATTTATTTCGTGATTTTCGTGATGTCCGGGCGCCTGCACCCGCAGCTGTAATAGTGAAACGGCGTCGTCGAAGTCTTGTTGCCGTCATACGAAACCGTGGCGCGCGATGGGCAGCCTTGAACGCCGGGATCGGCTTCGACAATTGTACCCGACATATGTCCGCCGCCGGTGCATTTCAAATAGTTTTCCGCGCAGGTGAACTTCAGGCATTGCTCCGACAATTCGTCATCGGCAAAGGCCGATGGGCTGTAGAGGCAAGCGAAGATCGCGATTAGACAAAAGGTAGTGCAAAAGACCGCGGCGCGAGACGCAAAACGCATCATGTTCTTTCCCGACAGAATGACTAAAATCGAGGTGGAGCGAGTCATAACAACCATTGCGGCGGTGTGATAGTCGATTTGTTCCTTGATTGGCAAACTTCCGCTCTGGGTTGAAGCTTTGATGCGGATCAAGCTTCCGTTTCGCGCTCGGACTAGCATTCCTGACCCAACTTTTCTTGTTCCAATTTGAGGGGCTGAAAAATGAAGAACACGACCGTTCTGGCCTTGACCGCATCGTTGGGCGTATCTTGGGCCGTTGCAGCGTTGGTGTCGCAGAGTGCCGTCGCCGACGAAATCCGTCACACGGTTTTTCCGAGCGATCTGATCGGGAGCTGGGCGCAGACCGCCGAGCAGTGCGACGCCAAGGACAAATCCAACATCCATATTG
This sequence comes from uncultured Alphaproteobacteria bacterium, assembly GCA_963761185.1. Taxonomy (GTDB): domain Bacteria; phylum Pseudomonadota; class Alphaproteobacteria; order Rhizobiales; family Xanthobacteraceae; genus BOG-931. The sequence goes on along the minus strand of CAVXFY010000001.1, from coordinate 442,712 downwards.
ACCCGGCCAAATACGGCGACGGCGCCGGAAGCTGCGATGTTGGATGGATCGTGGAGACGGCGGCGCCGAAGGGTTCGAATTACGCCGTCCACGCCAAGTGCACCAGCGCGTCGCTCCCGCCCAAGACGCAAATCGTGAATATTCTGATCCGCCCGCAGGACAAGGACCACGCTTTGATGGGGCGATCGTTCGAGGATTTGAAGACCTACCAGCGGTGCCCGGCCGGGTAATCGGCCGGGGTGATTTCTTTTCAAGGCGATTGCTAATCGCGCAAGCGGCGTGCTGAGATAAGCGGCCTTTTACTCAGAGGTATTAGCGACCCGACCACGGGAGCACGCAATGCAAGTTCCCCGTCGCAGATTTCTGCATCTTGCGGCCGCCGCCGCAGGCTCCGCCATCTCCCGCGCCGCGCGGGCGCAAACCTATCCGACCCGTCCGGTCCGCATCATTTCCGGTTTCCCGCCCGGCGGCATCAACGACACCTATGCGCGCCTCTTCGGCGGCTGGCTGTCGGACCATTTCGGCCAACAATTCATCGTCGAGAATCTGCCGGGCGCCGGCGGCAATCTCGCCGCGCAGGAAGTCGCGCGGTCGACGCCCGAGGGCTATACGCTCCTTCTCACCACGTCGGCCGACGCCTGGAATTCGACGCTCTATAACAATCTCAGTTTCAATATCGTTCGCGACTTCGTCCCGGTGGCGACGCTGTCGCGCGGCGCCGGCGTGCTCGTCGTCAACCCGCAGCTTCCGGACAAAACCGTTCCTGAACTGATAGCCGACGCCAAGAGCAATCCGGGCAAGATCACCGTGGCCTCGGCCGGTGTCGGCAGCGCGCCGCATATGTTCTGGGAACTGTTTCGCAGCACGACCGGGGTCGACATGGTGCATGTGCCCTATCGCGGCGGCGGTCCGGCAGTCGTCGACCTTCTCGGCGGCCAGGTCCAGGTCTATTTCGGCACGTTTGCGGCAGTGCTCCAATATGTCAGAGCGGGCAGGCTACGGGCCTTGGCCGTGACCGGCGCGACGCGCGCCGCGGTCTTGCCCGACGTTCCGGCGTTGGCCGAATTCCTGCCGGGCTATGAGGCGAGCATCTATGTCGGCATCGCCGCGCCGCGCGGCACGCCGGCCGAGATCGTCACCGCCCTCAATGGGGCCATCAATACCGCGCTTGTTGATCCGAAAATCCTGCAGCGGATCGCCGACCTCGGCGACACGCCGCTGCTGCTTTCGCCGGCCGATTTCCAAAAGCTGGTCGCCGCCGAGACCGAAAAATGGCTCAAGGTGATCCGGGTGGCCAATATCAGGGCCGAGTAGGGCTCCCTGAAGCAAATCGCCATCGGAATGATGTGCGCTGCCTATTCTTTGGACTTGGCGATCGGGAACGCGCAAAGCGATCGTGGGTTAAGGCCGGAAATGTCCGATTCCATGCGGAGGGCAGCGATGTCCGGTCAAGCATTGCGTTGCGCCTATTGCGGCGAACCGCTCGTGGTGACGGCCTACGGCGTCTTTGGCCTGGCGCGCCGGCAACGAGTTTGTCTGCGACGAGTTTTGCGCGGATGGCATCGAGCCGGCTTATATCGACGCGTCCAAGATCGAACTGCAGCCCCGTCTCAAGATTGAAGCCCGCTGAAGGGATCTGCCGTGGCGCGCCGGTTATCGTTCGCGCCCGCAATCATGCTTCTTCCGGGTCATGCTTTCTCCCGGACGTCGGCGCCCCAGACGATGATCCGTGTCTCGTGACCGCAATCGCGGCAGCGATAGACCCGCACATGCGTTACGTCCTCGCCGGACGCCGGATTTGACGGGGATAGTTGCAGTTCTCTGCCGCAGGGGCAGGTAGGTATCAGCATCCGGTCAGATGACGACATCGTGCTGCTCCAGGCCATTTTTCGCCGGCTTGGTGCAACGCACAAGAATGGTTTTGGTTCATCGCGACACTCCGGCGCGCCGGATAGACTTTGCCCTCAAGCGCGCGTTTTGATAGAGGCGAGTTCTCCTTCTCCGGCATCGCAATTGGAGTCTGAAATGCTGAGAATGACATCTTGCGTTGCAGGGGCGTGGGTTCTGATTGCACCGTTGACCGCGGTCGCCGCAAGCCCGCTGCAATCAGGTCCCTCCGACGGTCATGCGATAGTTCAACACCCGGCTCAAAGCGCGCAGCTTCACGCGCAAAATAACCCGGTTCGGATTGCGCCTCCGGCGCCGCGCAAGAATCCGCAAATGCCGCAAATGCAGGGCCCGCCCCAGGTGTATTTGCTGCGCGGCCTGATGAACGTGTTTTCGCTCGGCATGGACGATCTTGCCGCCAAGCTCCAGGCCGACGGCATTGCGGCGACGGTCATGAACCATGCCGACTCCGATTTCGTCGCCAGCCGGATCCTGTCGGCTTACAATTCCGGCGACCACGGGCCGATCGTCCTGATCGGTCATTCGCTCGGCGCCGACGCCATTGTCGAGCTCGCCGACACATTGGCGCGGTACAATATCCCGGTCGCGCTTCTGGTCCTGTTCGACGGCACCGACCAGCACCAAATTCCGCCGAACGTCGTCATGGCGATCAATTACACCAAGCATTTCATGATCGGGCCGGGTTACGGCTCTTCCGCCGTCGTCTCGAATGTCGATCTCAGCAGCGATCCGGGCATCGATCACCTGAGCATCGACAAGAATCCGTCGCTGCAGGCGCAGACCGTGAATTACGTCCTTCAAGCCATGTCGGCTGCGCCGCGCGCGTCGGCGCCGCGTCGCCAGTGAGGCGGCCCGTGAAGACGATCGTACGCCTCTTTATGACGGCCGCGATCGCATTCAGCATTCCGGTTTGCAGCCAGGCGCAGACATATCCGGCCAAGCCGATCAAGATCATCGTGCCGTCGCCCGGCGGTGCAACGACAGATATCTTGGCGCGCATTATTGCCGAGAAGCTTCAAGACAAATGGACCCAGCCGGTGATCGTCGACGACCGCGGCGGTGCCGGCGGCAATATCGGAGCCGAGGAGGCAAGCAAATCTGCCGCCGACGGCTACACTCTGCTTTTCTCCTATCCGGCACCCCTGGTCGTGAACAAGGCTCTTTATCCGAAGCTCTCTTATGATCCGGACGGCTTCGTTCCGATCTCGCTCGTGGCCATCGTGCCGCTTGTGCTTGTCGTCAACCCAACTCTGGCAGTGTCTGACGTCCGGCAGTTGATCGCCTTTGCCAAGACGCATCCGAACCAATTGAATTATGCCTCGCAGGGCTATGGCACGACCGGCCATCTGGCCGGCGAGCTGTTCAAATCAACGGCGGGGATCGACATCGTTCACGTCCCATACAAGGGCAGCACGCCTGCGCTCACCGACCTTCTCGGCGGTCAAGTCCAGATGATGTTCATCGAGCTCAGCACTGTGATTGGCCAAATCAAAGCGGGGAAGCTGCGTGCCCTCGCCGTGGGTAGCGAAAGTCGCAACCGCTTCCTGCCCGACGTACCGGCAATGGCTGAGGTGCTGCCGGGATTCCAGGCGTCAACCTGGTTCGGGATGGTCGCTCCGGCGGGAACGCCACCAGAGATCGTCGGCCAACTGTCGTCAGCTGTTTCCGAAGCGATCCATCAACCGGACGTGGCCAAGCGGTTCGTCGACATGAGCGCCAATGGGGTTGGCGATACGCCTGCGGAAATGGCGGTGTTTCTTCACCAGGAGCGCGAACGCTGGGGCAAGGTGATCCGCGCATCTGGAGCCAAAGCAGAATAGAACAGAAGGCGTCAATGTCGTGTCTAGAGCATGATCCCGAAAAGTGGAAACCGGTTTCCCGCCTTTGCGAAGCCCGCTTCGGCGGGCGAAGGAAGGTCGGAAAAGATCATGCTCAAATGAGAAATCTAGACCCGCTTCTAATTCGATCTAAGTCCCATCCGAGCCAAGCGGGGTAGCACTTCGGCGCAGAAATACGGCGCCTCTTTGAGGTAATTCACGAAGGAGATCGCGATCCCGCGCACGCCGGCACGGCTGATGGCGGCGAACTCCTCGGCGACCCGGTCCGGCGTTCCAACGAAGGGATAGCCGCCGATCCCGCTCACTGCCTGCAACGTGCGTTTGGCAGTATATTCGCTCGCAGTGGTATTTTGCGGCGTGATGTTTTTGAGCGCGAGCATCTGCTCGATGGCGGGCCAGTCGGCGCTTTCGACGTTGGCGTGGTGGTGGTAGTCCTCTGCCTCCCGTTGCGTGGGCCGACAGATCACCTGTCCCTGAGTATAGACGTCGATCTCCCGGCCGAATTCGCGCGCCTCGTCCTTGATGCCACGGACTTGCTGCACGATCCGATCGAATGCGGTCACATCGATTGTGTCGTCGGCGGTACCGGCGAGTGCAAGGCGCAGCGCGCCAGTCGATGTGAAGAAGGCGTCGCAATTGCGCAATGCGAAGGTCTGGCCGGCGCCAGACCTCCCGGCGTTCATGATCACCGGGCGGGTGCCGCCAAATGGTTTCGGCTTGGCACGCACTCCGGCAAGCTTGAAGAATTTGCCGTCGAAATCAAATTCATCCTCCGACCAGGCCCGTTTCGCCACATCGATCCACTCTTGAGCGAATTCGTAGCGGTCCCCATGCTCCCGCTGCTGAACCCCGAACATCGCGAATTCATCTTCGTTCCAGCCGGCGACGATGTTCAGTCCGAAGCGGCCTTCGCCGATGTGGTCGGCAGTGACGAATTCCTTGGCGGCGATAAGCGGGTGGAACAGTGGCGCATGCACAGTCCCGAAGACGGTGATCCGTTGCGTAGCTGCGAGCAAGCCGCAAGCCCAGGTCACCGTTTCGAGTGTCGTGCCGTGGAAGTCGCTGCTGCCGCCATAGCCCTTCCAGCGGCCGATCGGCAATAGAAAATCAATGCCGGCCTCATCGGCCAGGCGCGCAAGCTTGAGGCAATCCGGCCAACTCGCGAGCCAGCGCTCCGACACCAGCGTCGCAGTGCGTGCCGACGAGCAATTCGCCCCGAAGAAGCCGATCTTCAACGCATTGGCGTTGTGCATCTCGCGGCGATTGCGCAAAGATCCGTTTTGAACAGGCAAGGATATGTACCTTCCTCGTCAGCACCCATATCAAGATTTTGCGGCGTTCAGACAAGCGAAATCAGCGGTCAGATGTTGGTGTCCGTAACCCAAGTGTCCGGAACGGACCCGATTTGAGTGGCGACCCCGGCTGGATTCGAACCAGCGACCTTCAGCTTAGAAGGCTGTTGCTCTATCCCCTGAGCTACGGGGCCGTTCCGCGACAAGCTTATATAGAATGCGCGCAGTAAATGCCTGGGTAAATGCGGTGCGCCGGCGGCTTGTGGATGGCACCCGATTTACCATCGGCAAGCCGGCCGTGAACGCGTTTTCGGCCGCCGGCGACCAAAGTCCGATGTCGGGACTCGCTGCCTGACTTGAGCCGAAGAAACTTGCCCTAAAGAACTTGCCCCAAAGAACTTGCCGCAAGATTATTGCAAAACGTTAAGTTCGGCGGCTTTGGTTCGGCCACGACCTCGACACGATCTTTGCCTCAAATTTCACAGCGGGCCGGATTTTGCCTCGATCCGTCTTGGCTCCCCTTGGCCCGCCCTGGGAGGATGTTTCCGATGTTCTCGCACTTGCGCGCCGGCCTCGTGGCTGCGGTTGCCGCAGCCTGCCTGGCCGTTGCCTGTATTTCTGCGACTGCCGCGAACAAGCCCTTCACCAACGACGATCTGACCAGCAGCGCCGTCGAGCTCGAGGCCCAGATCAAGTCCGACGCCGGGACGCCGACCAAGCCGGTCGATGCGCTCAAGCGCGATGCCGACGCGGCCTTCGCCAAGAACGATTTCCGCACCGGTATGACGGTGCTCGACCAGATCGTGGCTGCTGCGCCCAACGACGCCGGCACGTGGCTCCGTCTCGCCCACACCATCCAGCAGATCCGCCCGGGCAACGACAACGAGCGCGCCATGCTGCTCGAGCGCGCCTCGAGCGCGGCCTATATCGCCTATCAGCGCACGACCGACCGCAACCAGGAAGCCGACAGCCTCGCGTTCCTCGGCACGCTGTTGAGCCAGCGCCAGATCTGGCGGCCGGCGCTCGATGCGCTGCGGCTCTCGCTCGAACGGCGCGAAACAGCCGACGTGCGCGGCCAATATGAGCGGCTGCGCGATCAATACGGCTTCCGCGTGCTCGATTACACCGTCGACGCCGATACCGCCTCGCCGCGCGCCTGTTTCCAGTTCTCCGAGGACATCCCGGCGCGCACCGATTTCTCACCCTTCGTCGTCGTGGCCGGCAGCGACAAGCCGGCTTTGTCGGTCGCCGAGAAGCAGCTTTGCGTCGAGGGCCTCAGCCACGGCGAGACTTATAAAGTCACGCTGCGCGCCGGCCTGCCGTCGGTCGTGCACGAGACGCTGTCGAAATCCTCGGACTTCGCGATCTATGTACGCGACCGCAAGCCGTCGGTGCGGTTCTCGACCTCGGCCTATGTGCTGCCGCGCACCGGCCAGCAAGGCATCCCGGTCATCAGCGTCAACACCAAATCGGTGGCGGTCGAGATCTATCGCATCAGCGACCGCAACCTGATGGATACGATCTCGACCACGGGCTTCGGCGCCGGCGATTTCCAGACCAGCTTGAGCCGCTCCGATATCCAGCAATTGCAGGATTCGCGCGGCGTCCAGGTGTGGAAGGGCATGCTCGCAGTCGACGCCAATGCGGCGCTCAATGCCGAAGTGACGACCGCGTTTCCGGTCGATCAGGCCATCGGCGATCTTAAAGCCGGCGTCTATGTCATGGTGGCACAGGCCAAGGAGCTGAAGGATCTCGACAACAATTACGAAGCGCAGGCGACCCAGTGGTTCATCGTTTCCGATCTCGGGCTCACCGCCTTCTCCGGCAAGGACGGCATCCATGTCTTCGTCAATTCGCTGGCGACGACGGACGCCAAGAACGGCATCGAGCTCAAGCTGCTCTCGCGCGGCAATGAAGTCTTGGCGACGCGCCAGACCGACGCTGTGGGCCATGCGCTGTTCGAGCCGGGCCTGGCGAACGGGGAGGGTGCAGCAGCACCCGCGCTGATTGCCGCCGCCGATCCGAAAGGCGATTACGCCTTCCTCAACTTGCAAGCCTCCGCTTTCGATCTGACCGATCGCGGCGTTGCCGGAAGACCGGCGCCGACCGGGCTCGATGCCTTTGTCTATGCCGAGCGCGGCGTCTATCGCTCCGGCGAGACGGTCTATCTGACGGCGCTGTTGCGCGACCCGCAGGGCGCGGCGGCGCTGAATACGCCGCTGACGCTTGTCGTCGAGCGCCCCGACGGCGTCGAATTCAAGCGCACGCAGATCGCGGACCAAGGGCTCGGCGGACATACGCTGGCGCTGCCGATCAATGCCAGCGCGCCGACCGGCACCTGGCATGTCCGCGCCTTCACCGATCCGAAGCTTCCGGCCATCGGCGAAACCACGTTCCTGGTCGAGGACTATGTGCCGGACCGGATCGAATTCGATCTGACGTCGAAGGCCGATCATCTGTCGCAGAATACGTCCGCCGAGATGAATGTCGCCGGCCGCTTCCTCTATGGGGCGCCTGCCTCCAATCTCGATCTCGATGGCGACGTCGCCATTTCGGCCGCGAAAGACCGTCCGGGCTTTACCGGCTATCAGTTCGGCTTGGCCGACGATGAGGTCGATCCGACCAAACAGACGCTCGACGATCTGCCTTCGACCGACGATGCCGGCAACGCCAAGTTCAACGTCAATCTCGACAAGCTGCCGTCGACCACGCATCCGCTGCAGGCCGACGTCACCTTGCGCATGAACGAGCCGGGCGGCCGCGCCGTCGAGCACAAGCTGACGCTGCCGATCACACCCACGGGCAACATGATCGGCATCAAGCCGCTGTTCCAAGGCACGTCGCTGGCCGACGGCGCCAGCGCCAATTTCGATGTGATCCTGGCGTCGCCGGACGGCAAGGCGCTGGCGCAAAGCGGGCTGCATTACCAGCTTCTGCGCATCGACACGCATTATCAGTTTTACAAGCGCGACGGCGTCTGGAATTTCCAGCCGGTCAAGATCACGACGCGCATCGCCGACGGCACGATCGACGTCGCGCCCGACAAGCCGGGGCGGATTTCGCTGCCGGTGAATTTCGGCCGCTATCGCCTCGACGTCGCCACGTCCGATCCGAACGGCCCCGACACATCGGTGAATTTCGATGCCGGCTGGTATGTCGACGCCAATGCCGACACGCCGGACATGCTGCAGGTCGCGCTCGACAAGCCGGAATACCACGCAGGCGATACGATGACGGTTGCGGTCACCGCGCGCAACGCCGGTGAGGTCACGCTCAATGTCATCGGCGATCATCTGCTCGCCACGCAGACGGCGCCGGTCAAAGAGGGCATGACGCAACTGAAAGTGCCGGTCGGCCGCGACTGGGGCGCGGGCGCCTATATCATTGCCACTTTGCGCCGGCCGCTCGATGCGCCGGTGCAGCGCATGCCGGGCCGCGCCATCGGCGTGCAATGGTTCTCGATCGACAAGGCGGCCAAGACGCTCACCGTCGATTTGAATGCGCCGAGCCTGTTGCGGCCGAACACGACGCTGCATGTGCCGGTGAAAATCTCAGGCCTTGCATCCGGCGAAGAGGCGCGGATCGTGGTCGCCGCCGTCGATGTCGGCATCCTCAATCTGACGAATTACAAGCCGCCGTCGGCGACCGACTATTATCTCGGCCAGCGCGCGCTCTCCGCCGATATTCGCGATCTTTACGGCCAACTGATCGACGGCATGCAGGGCACGCGCGGCGAAATACGCTCGGGCGGCGACGAAGGCGCGCAGCTGCACGGCAGCCCGCCGACCGGGCCGCCGGTCGCGCTCTATTCCGGCCTCGTCACCGTCGGCAAGGACGGCACCGCCGACCTCGCATTCGATATTCCCGATTTCGCCGGCACCGTGCGCGTCATGGCGGTAGCATGGAGCAAGGACAAAGTCGGGCAGGGTACGGCCGATGTCACGGTGCGCGATCCGGTCGTGCTGTCAGCGACCCTGCCGCGCTTCCTGTTGCCTGGCGACCGCTCGAACGTGCATCTCGATCTCGACAATGTCGAAGGCCAGCCCGGCGACTATACGATCGCACTGACCTCGTCCGACGCGGTGATCGCCGGGGTCGCCGCGACGCAGAAGCTCACCTTGCGCGCCAAGGAGCGCGGCTCGGCTGAGGTTCCGATCACGGCGGACAAAGCCGGCAGCGGCACCGTGAAGGTCTCCGTCAGCGGGCCCGGAGGCTATGCGCTCGAGCGCAGCTATACGTTGCAGGTGCGGCCGCCGGCGCAAATCCTGGCGCGGCGCACGGTGAAAGAGATCGCCAAGGGCGAGAGCTTCACACTGTCGAGCGACATGTTCGCCGATCTCGTGCCTGGCACCGGCAGCGTTTCGGTCTCGGTCGGCTCGTCGACCGCACTCGATGCCGCGGGGCTGCTCGCGGCGCTCGACCGCTATCCGTATCGCTGTTCGGAGCAGATCACAAGCCGCGCGCTGCCGCTCCTCTATATGAGCGATCTGGCGAAGGAAGCCCATGTCGCGCTCGATGCCAATACCGATCAGCGCATCCGCGACACCATCGAGGGGCTGTCGACGCGGCAGGGCAGCAACGGCTCGTTCGGCCTGTGGAGCCCGGGCGGCGATGACGTGTGGCTCGACTTTTACGTCACCGACTTCCTCACCCGCGCCCGCGAACGCAAATTCGCGGTGCCCGACGACGCGTTCAAGCTTGCGTTGGATCGCCTGCGCAATTCCGTTGCCGATCTCACCGATCCGAGCAAGAACGACGGCGCCGACCTCGCTTATGCGCTCTACGTGCTGGCGCGCAACGGCTCAGCGCCGATCGGCGATCTGCGCTATCTCGCCGACGCCAAACTCGACATGCTGACGACGCCGATCGCCAAGGCGCAGGTCGCCGCCGCGCTCGCCATGGTCGGCGATCACGCCCGCGCCGAACGCGTCTTTGCCGCAGCTCTCGGTGACATCGCGCCGAACCCGCCGCAGGATCTCGCAAGCCGTGAGGATTACGGCTCGACGTTGCGCGATGCTGCGGCTCTGGTGACGCTCGCCTCCGAAGGCGGCGCTTCGAGCGCGACCGTGCAGGGCGCCGTGGCGCGGGTCGAGGCGGCGCGCGCCTATCTGCAGCCGACCTCGACGCAGGAGAATGCATGGCTTCTGCTCGCGGCCAGTGCCATGGCAAAGAATGCCGGCAAAGTGGCGCTCGACGTCAATGGCGAGGCGCTGACGCAGCCGCTGTACCGCACCATCGCCTCAGCCGACCTGAAGGATCCGCTGCGCGTCACCAATAACGGTGACGATCCGGTGAAAGCGATGGTGACCGTGAGCGGCGCGCCGGTGACGCCGGAAGCCGCCGCCGAGAACGGCTTCAAGGTCGAGCGGCAGAATTACACGCTCGACGGCGATCCGATCGACGTCGCCAAGGTGAAACAGAACACGCGCTTTGTCGTGGTGCTGAAAATCACCGAGTTGCAGCCGCAATTCGGCCGCGTCATCCTCGCCGATTACCTGCCGGCGGGGTTCGAGATCGACAATCCGCATCTCGTCTCGTCCGGCGATACCGGCACGCTGCCGTGGTTCACCGATGCCGCGGATCCGGTGTCGACCGAATTCCGCGACGACCGGTTCACGGCGGCGTTCGAGCGCAAGAGCGGCGATCCCGCCGTGTTCAGCGTGGCCTATATCGCGCGCGCGGTCGCGCCCGGCAAATATGTGCGCCCGCAGGCGAGCGTCGAGGACATGTACCGTCCGGATCGCTTCGGGCGGACCAACAGCGAGAGCGTGGAAGTGACGACGGGCAAATAACCGCGATGCGAAGCAAATTGCGCATCTCCCTGATCGCCGCGTCGCTTGCGTTCGCGGCAATGCTGGCCGCGTCCTGGTGGTGGATCGCCTCGCTCGGTCCGGCGCCGCTCGGCCAAGATATCGAATTCTCCAAGCAGGTTCTCGACCGCAACGGCAACCTGTTGCGCGCTTATGCGACGACGGACGGCCGCTGGCGCTTGCCGGCGAAAGTCTCCGACGTCGATCCGCGTTTCTTCGACGTACTGTTCGCTTATGAGGACAAGCGCTTCCGCTCGCATCACGGCGTCGATCCGCTGGCGGTGATGCGCGCCGGATTGCAGTTCATAACCAGCGGCCGCCTGCGCTCCGGCGCTTCGACGCTGACCATGCAGGTGGCGCGGCTGGTCGAGGGGCGTCATCCGCGCGATCTGCCGGGCAAGCTCAAGCAAATGGTCCGCGCCGTCGAAACGGAGCGCGCACTGACCAAGGATCAGATTCTTAACCTCTATCTCGAGCTCGCGCCTTATGGCGGCAACATCGAGGGCATCCGCGCCGCGTCGCTGGTCTATCTCGGCAAGGAGCCGCGGCGGCTGACGCTTGCCGAATGCGCGCTGCTGGTCGCGCTGCCGCAATCGCCTGAGCCGCGGCGGCCGGACCGCGCACCCGATCTGGCGCGTGCGGCGCGCGATCGCGTGCTCGACCGCTTCGCCGCGACCGGCAAAGTGCCGGCGGACGAGATCGCGCTCGCCAAAACCGAGCCGGTGCCCACCGCGCGGCATCCGATGCCGATGCTGGCGCCACATGCGGCCGATCAGGCGACCGCACAGGATCCATCGGCCCGCGAATTTCGTCTCACCATCGACGCCGCCATCCAGACCAATCTCGAACAGCTCGCGCGCGAGCGGGTGCGTGCGCTCGCGGCAACGCTCGGCCCCAACATCTCGCTCGCCATTCTCGCCGTCGACAATGCGACCGGGCAGGTACTTGCCCATGTCGGCTCGCCGGCTTATTTCGATATGCGCCGCGCCGGCCAGGTGGATATGACGCAAGCGGTGCGCTCGCCGGGCTCGACGCTCAAACCCTTCATCTACGGCCTCGGCTTCGAAGACGGCTTCATTCATCCCGAGACACTGATCGAGGATCGGCCGGTCAGCTACGGCGCCTATGCGCCCAAGGATTTCGATTTCGGCTTCAAGGGTACGGTAAGCGTGCGCGAAGCGCTGCAGTTCTCGCTCAATGTGCCGGCGGTCGCCGTGCTCGATCGCGTCGGCCCGGCGCGGCTCGCGGCGCGGCTGACGCAAGCCGGCGCCGTGCTGACATTACCCGAGGGCCAGGCGCCCGGTCTTGCGATGGGGCTCGGCGGCGTCGGCATCAAGCTCGCCGATCTGGTGAAGCTTTATTCCGGCATCGCGCGTCTCGGCCTGGCGGTGCCGTTGAGCGAACGCAAGGAAGCAAATATGGAGGCGAACGCGCCGGAAGCGCGGCGTCTCATGGAGCCGGTTGCGGCTTGGTATGTGAGCAATGTGCTTCTTGGCTCGCCGCCGCCCGAGAACGGCGTCGCCGGACGCATCGCGTTCAAGACCGGCACCAGCTACGGCTATCGCGACGCCTGGTCGGTCGGCTTCGACGGCAAGCACACGATCGGGGTCTGGGTCGGCCGGCCCGACGGCGCGCCGGTGCCGGGGCTTGTCGGCCGCGAGGCCGCGGCGCCGATCCTGTTCGATGCTTTCGCGCGTCTTGGATCGACATCGCCTTTGCCGCATGCGCCGCCGGGTGTTGTTTCCGCGTCGAATGCAAGACTACCGCCGCCGCTGCGGCACTTTCAGCCAGGACGCTTGGCGGGCGCGACGTCTGCGCCACCGCTTCGCATCATGTTCCCGCCCGACGGCGCTCGTCTCGATCTGTCCGAGACCGACGGCAAGGCCGATCCGGTGGCGCTGAAAGTCACCGGCGCGGTCGCGCCGCTGACCGTGCTGGTCAACGGCGTGCCGGTCTCGGGCGAAGAGCGAGGTACACTTTTCTTCAATCCCGCCGGTCCCGGTTTCTCACGGGTCACGGTGATGGACGGCACCGGCGCTTCGGCTAGCGTCGTCGTGCGGGTGGACGACGGCACCCCGACTGCGCTAGGGGCCATCACGCCAGAGGCGGGGACTACAACGCACTAGCCATCTTTGGAGCATGATCTTTTCCGAAAACCGGCTTCCACTTTTCGGGATCATGCTCGAGCTTCCCCGGCGAGCGCGTTTTCACTATGGTCGACCGCTAGTTAGCGCCAATCAATCCGAAGCGACATGAGCACGACCAGTACCGAGGCAGAGGCGTCCTACTGGCCATCGAAGGGCTTTTCGGCCGTATTCAACTTCGCCGCGGCGTCGCACCGGGGCGCCGTGATCGTGCTCCTGTTCGTATCGCTGCTCACTTTCCTGCCGGGCTTTTTCCAAATCCCGCCGGTCGATCGCGACGAGGCCTATTTCGCCCAGGCCACCAAGCAGATGATCGAGACCGGCGATTACGTCGATATCCGCTACCAGGACGATGTGCGCTACCGCAAACCCGTCGGCATCTATTGGCTGCAGGCGGCCGCGGTGAATACCGCGAGCGCGCTCGGCGTGCCCAATGCGCACGAAAAGATCTGGCTCTATCGCGTGCCGTCGCTGATCGGCGCCGTCGGCGCGGTTCTGGCGACCTATTGGTGCGCGCTCGCCTTTGTCAGCCGGCGCGGCGCGGTGCTCGCCGGACTGATGATGTCGGCCTCGGCGATCCTGAGCGTCGAGGCGCGCCTCGCCAAGACCGACGCCATGCTGCTGTTCACCGTGGTGATGGCGATGGCCGTCCTGGCGCGGGTCTATTTGGCGTCACGGCGGCCGGGCGCCGCGCAGCCGGGATGGGGACTGCTCGCGGTGTTCTGGACGGCGCTTGCCGTCAGTATCTTGATAAAAGGTCCGCTGATTCTGATGGTCGTCGGCCTTGCGGCGCTGGCTCTGTCGGCGCTCGACCGCTCGGCGCGCTGGTTGTTGACGCTCCGCCCGCTGACGGGCCCGGTGTGGCTCCTTCTCATCGTGCTGCCGTGGTTCATCGCGATCTATATGCGCGTCGGCCGCGAATTTCTGGTCGCGTCGGTCGGCGAGGACATGCTGGCCAAGGTGGCGAATTCGCAGGAAGCCCATGGTGCGCCGCCCGGGCTCTATTTCGTCTTGTTTTTCGCAACCTTCTTTCCCGCCTCGATCCTCGCCGGCCTCGCGGCGCCCGCGGTCTGGGCGGTACGCAAGGAGCCGGCAGCGAAATTTCTGCTCGCCTGGCTCGTGCCGTCGTGGATCGTGTTCGAACTGGTCGTGACCAAGCTGCCGCATTACGTGCTGCCGCTCTATCCGGCCATCGCCATCCTGATCGCGGGCGCGGTGGAATCGCGCGTGCTGTCGCGCCGGATCTGGCTCGTGCGCGGCATCATCTGGTGGTTCCTGGTGCCGGGCATTGTCAGCGTGCTGGCGATCGTCGGCGCGGTCATGATCGGTCATAACCTTGCGCTGTTCGCCTGGCCGTTCTTCGCCGTCGCGATCGTGAGCGGCCTGTTCGCCTGGCAACTCTACGACGATGACGGCGCCGAGCGCGCCTTCCTGCGCGCCGCGGCCGCCGCCGTGCTGATGGCGTTCGGCGTCTATGGCGTGGTCGTGCCGTCGCTCGGTTCGAGCGGCTTCCCTGCGGTGGCGCTGGCGCAAGTCCTGAAGGAGGCGCCCTGCGAGCATCCGATGGCCGCCAGCGCCGGCTACGAAGAGCCGAGTCTGGTGTTCCTTGCCGGCACCACGATGCGCTTCACCGATGCGGAAGGCGCGGCGGACTTCTTGCGCCAGGGCAGCTGCCGCTTCGCTTTCGTCGACGCCCGGCAGGAGCGCGCCTTCGCGTTGCGCGCGGAGGCGATCGGACTGCGTTACGACCGCGGCCCGCGCATCGATGGCTACAATATCAGCGTCGGCAAGCCGATCACCATCGCGGTCTTCCAATCGGCGAGCACGCCGTGAACGGCGGCGATCCGAGAACCGTCTCCGAGAATGTCTGGCAGGCGCTTCTCCGCAATACGGCGAAGAACCTCGAGGCGTGGACGCTGGCGATCGCCAAGCCGCCGCCATGGGCCATGTTGCGGCCGCACACGCCGGCGGTCGCCGCTTCGGTCGCAACGCTCATCGTCGTCGTGATATCGATGTTCGTGCTCGACACCGCGGCGAGCACTTGGGCGAATAACGAGCCGGTCTGGTTCCGCCAAGCTTTCGAGAAGATCACCGATTTCGGCCTGTCCGGCTGGTTCCTCATTCCGTTCGGCTGCGGCGTGCTGGGTCTTGCCGCCGTGATCTCGCCCGCGCTGTCGCTCATGTCGCGCGGCGTGCTCACCGCGCTCGCCGTGCGCTTCGGCTTTCTGTTTCTGGCGATCGGCGTGCCGGGGCTGTTCGTCACCATCGTCAAACGCCTGATCGGCCGGGCGCGGCCCTATGTCGGCGTCTTCGACCATCCGTTCGACTACCGGCCGTTCATCTGGCGGCCGGAATATGCCAGCATGCCGTCGGGCCATGCGACGACGGCCGTCGCCGCCGCCATCGCCATCGGTGCGGTCTGGCCGCGCACGCGGGCGGTGATGTGGATCTATGCGATCACCATCATGGCGAGCCGTGTCTTTGTCGTCGCCCATCATCCGAGCGACGTCATTGCCGGCGCGCTCACGGGTGCCGTGGGTGCTTTTTTGCTGCGGCGCTGGTTCGCGGCGCGGCGTCTGTTGTTCTGCCCGCGCGATTTGCGAAGCCTTCCCGGGCCGTCGTTGCGCCGGATCAAGGCGGCTTTGCACGAAGTGTTTTCCGGGCGGCATCCTAACTATATGAATTCGCTAAATGTTTCGGCGGATTGAACCCAAGCCGGATGCGCTTTAGAAGCTACCGGCATGTCCGAAATCAATACGTTGCCAAGCGGGCGCGATGGTCCCGCAATATCGGTCGTCGTCCCCGTGCGCAACGAGGCCGGCAATGTCGCGCCGCTGATCGGCGAGATCGCGGCTGCCTTGCAAGGCGCGCTGCCAGGGCGCGCGTTCGAGATCGTCTATGTCAATGACGGCTCGACCGACGGTACCGAACAGGAGCTTTTGCGCCTGATGGCGGAGCGGCCGTGGCTGCGCCAGATCAAGCATGCGCAATCCTGCGGCCAGTCGGCTGCGATCCGCACCGGCGTGACCATGGCGCATGCGCCGATCGTCGCCACCATCGACGGCGACGGCCAGAACGATCCGGCCTTCATTCCGAAACTGATCGCGGTGCTTGAAGGAGAGGCGCCTCGCGTAGGCCTCGTCGCCGGCCAGCGCGTCGGCCGCAAGACGACGGGTTTTAAGAAATTGCAATCGCGCATCGCCAATGCCGTGCGCGGCGCGGTGCTCAAGGACGGCACCCGCGACACCGGCTGCGGCCTCAAAGCGTTCCGGCGCGACCTGTTCCTGTCGCTGCCTTACTTCGACGCCCTGCATCGCTTTCTCCCCGCGCTGGTGCGCCGCGAAGGTTTTGACATCGGCTATGTCGACGTCGTCGACCGGCCGCGCCATTCCGGCGTCTCGAATTACGGCTTCTTCGACCGGCTCTGGGTCGGCATTCTCGATCTCGCCGGCGTCTGGTGGCTCATCCGGCGCAAGAAGCGCGTTCCGCAATCACAGGAGATAACCCTTGCTCGTTGATCTCTCGCACGCGGTCGGCGCCTATCTCTCCGACGTCTTCGTCACCCGGCTCGATTGGTGGGTGCTGCTCGGCTTCATCGCGCAGCTGATGTTCACCATGCGCTTTGTCGTGCAATGGATCGCGAGCGAACGCGCCGGCCACAGCATTATTCCGACGGCGTTCTGGATTTTCTCGATCTTGGGCGGCGCGCTGCTTCTGATCTATGCGCTCTACCGCAAGGACGCGGTGTTCATCGCTGGGCAGGCGTTCTCGTTCTTCGTTTATGCGCGCAATCTCTATTTCGTGATGCGCGATCGCAAAACGGCGGCGTCGGCGGCGTAGTGCGATAAAGGCAGCCTGACATGGCACGTGCAGTTTTTATGACGGCTGAGCAAGTTGAAGAGCTGGTCGCTGTCGCCAAGCGAGACTCGGAGCTTTGGCAGAAACTGAAGGATCGAGAACTAGAAGGCGAGGAGCGATATGCTAATGCGCGCGCACAAGGCAAATGGCCCGATTTGCATGCGTCAGAGCTTCCACCTGCAATGAGACCATCTTGGACCGAACTGATAACCGATCTTCTAGAGTCCCAATATGGAAATGACGCCCACCGTTTTGCGCCCTTAGACCTAACAATGGCGCTTCGCAGAGAACTACGTAAGAGGCCGTTTCGAAAGGGGTTGAGTGGGTGGAGTCGACGTGATTCCAGGTGGTTGCTGACACCAACCCCGGAGTTGCCATGTGGACCCCAACCACCCGCAAGCAGCATATTCGCAAGACGAGCCGATACCAAACTGATGTGACCGACGAGGAATGGCGTGTGATCGAGCCTCAGCTGCCTGGGACGAATGTCACCGGACGACCACGTGCCTGGCCGATGCGCGAGATCATCAATGGCATCTTCTATGTCATGCGGGCGGGTTGCCCATGGCGCCTGCTGCCGAGCGATTTGCCGCCGTGGAGCACGATCTATCGATGGTTTGCGAAGTTCCGGGACGAAGGCCGCTTCGAGAGGATCAATCACGCTATGGTCATGCTCGATCGCGAACGGATCGGACGCCAATCCAGCCCTACGGGTGCGATCATCGACAGCCAGAGCGTCAAGACCACCGAGGCCGGCGGACCCCGCGGTTACGATGCTGGAAAGAAGATCAACGGCCGCAAGCGCCATGCGCTTGTCGACACGGACGGGCGTGGCCTCATGCTCGAACCGCATCCGGCGAGCATCCAGGATCGCGACGGCGGCGGACCGCTTTTGCGGGCTTCGCGCCGCATCTTCCCGTTCATCCAGCGGGTCTTCGCCGACAGCGGATATGCCGGTGAGAAGGTCGCCAAGGCCACGTTGATCGCGGTCGAGATCGTGCGAAAAAACCCCGATCAGGTCGGCTTTGCCGTTAACCCGCGGCGCTGGGTCGTCGAGCGCTTCTTCGCATGGATCGGACGCAATCGACGGCTGGCAAAGGACTTTGAGGCAACAATCAACTCCGCACGCGCTTTCCTCTACGCCGCATCCGTCATGCTGCTCGTGCGCCGGATCGCTCGTCCTTCATGACTTTCGAAACCGACTCTAAGGAACTCGGCCTCCCGATTTAGCGCAGAGTCACGCCTTCGCCGCCTGAGCCATCGCGGCAAATCCCCTCTCCAGATCGGCGCAGAGATCCTCCACCGCCTCAAGCCCGATATGAAACCGCACTGTCGGGCCGCCTGGCGCCCACTTGGTCGCCGTGCGCACCGGTGTGCAGTCGAACGGAATGGCGAGGCTTTCGTAGCCGCCCCAGGAGGCGCCGATGCCGAACAGTTCGAGCTCGTCGAGGAAGGCGTAGACCGCCTTTTGCGGCACCGGCTTGAGCACCATGCTGAAGAGCCCCGACGCGCCGGAAAAATCGCGCTTCCAGATCGCGTGGCCGGGATGGCTCGGGAGCGCTGGGTGCAGCATGCGCAACACTTCTGGCCGGGCTTCGAGCCAGCGCGCGACCTTGATGCCGGATTCAAAGTGCCGGTCGAGCCGGACGGCGAGCGTGCGCAAGCCGCGCAGGCCGAGATAGACGTCATCCGGGCCTTCGCACAGACCGTTCAGCCGCACGCTGGTCTTGAGCGCCGCGACCGTCGCCGCATTCGCCGACACCGTGCCGAGCATCACGTCGGAATGGCCGCCAATATATTTGGTGCCGGCCTGGATGGCGAGATCGACACCGTGATCGAGCGGACGATAGTAGAGCGGCGTCGCCCAGGTATTGTCCATCAGCACCAGCGCGCCTTTGTCATGCGCGGCCTTGGCGATGGCGGACGTGTCTTGCATCTCGAACGTCAGCGAGCCCGGCGATTCGAGATAGACGAGCTTGGTGTTGGGCTGAAGCAGACTGGCGATGCCGGCGCCGATCAGCGGATCGAAATAAGTGGTGGTGACGCCGAGCCGCTTGAGCACCTGTTCGCAGTAATTGCGGGTGGGCTGATAGGCAGAGTCGGTGACGAGGATATGGTCGCCGGAATGGACGACCGACAACAGCGCCGAGGAAATCGCCGCCAGTCCCGATGGTAAAAGCGACACGCCGGCGCATTGCGGCCCCTCAAGCTCCTGCAAAGCCGTTTCCAGCGCCTCCGTGGTCGGCGTGCCGCGGCGGCCATATTGGTAGCGCGCGCGATGGGCGACGAAATCCTCCGCGCTTGGATAGAGCACGGTCGAGGCGTGATAGACCGGCGGATTGACGAAGCCGTGGTAGGAGGCGGGATCGCGCCCGGCGGTCACGACCTTGGTGGCCGCACGGTGGGAATTCTGGCCGTCGCTCTTCTTTTTCATGCCGGGGTATCTCGGTGAGGTCCAATGCGTGGGGTCTAATGCCTGGGCTGCGTACGATTTGCCGGCGCCAGGAGGCCCTTGTCGGCGGCCGTTGTGCGCCTTTCGTTCGCGTCCCTACCTTCGGCACCACAAGCTTTTCGTCAACCCCTTGACCTTGCTGCGCGATCGTTCTCAGATGCCGCCCGCTACTGTCATTTCGCCGGTATATCGGCACATTATCGTTCGGGACGGATCACCCGCCTTATGCGCGCCCCGCGAACGGGGCTCTAGCGCGCGCCTCATGCAGAAGGGCTAAAGTTATGAGTCATGTCATGAAACGTGGTGCTACAGCACTCACCTTCGCATTCATTTTTGTTTTCGGCACGCTATTGGGCACGCACGCGGCGTCGGCGCAGGCGACGCTCAAGGCCGTGCAGGATCGCAGCCAGCTGGTTTGCGGCGCCAACGGCACGCTGGCCGGCTTCGGCCGGCCCGATCCGCAGGGCAACTGGGTCGGCTTCGACGTCGACTTCTGCCGCGCCATCGCAGCCGCGATCTTCAACGATCCGACCAAGGTCAAATTCGTGCCGCTTACGGCGTCCGACCGCATCACGGCGCTGCAATCGGGCGAGATCGACGTGCTCTCGCGCAACACCACCTGGACCATGTCGCGCGACACCACGCTGGGCATCGATTTCGCCGCGGTCAATTACTATGACGGCCAAGGCTTCATGGTGCGCAAATCGCTGAAGGTGAATTCGGCGCTGGAATTGAACGATGCTTCGGTCTGCGTGCAGCAGGGCACCACCACCGAGCTCAATCTCGCCGACTATTTCCGCGCCAACAATATGACGCTGAAAACCGTGACCTTTGCGACGGCGGACGAGGCGGTGAAGGCCTATGACACCAGCCGCTGCGATTCCTACACCACGGATTCGTCGGGCCTCTACGGCGAGCGGCTACGGCTGACCAATCCGGGGGACAATATCATCCTGCCCGAAATCATCTCCAAGGAGCCGCTGAGTCCCGCCGTGCGCCAGGGCGACGACAACTGGGAAGACATCGTGCGCTGGACGCACTACGCCATGGTCAATGCCGAAGAGCTCGGCGTGACGCAGAAGAATGTCGACGACATGATGAAGTCGGACAATCCCGATATCCGCCGCTTGCTCGGCGTCGAGGGTAAATTCGGCTCCGGCATGGGCCTCACCGACGATTGGGTGGTGCGCATCATCAAGACCGTCGGCAATTACGGCGAAAGCTTCGAGGCCAATGTCGGCCAGGGCTCGCCGTTGAAGGTCGCGCGCGGCTTGAACGCGCTATGGACCAAGGGCGGCTTGCAGTACGGCATTCCGGTCCGCTGAGGCGTTGTGCGTGCCGGCCGTTGCGCGACGTCCGTCATTGCGAGCGTAGCGAAGCAGGGGCCGGCCACTTCGGCCCGGACCGTTGGCTCCTCGCAATGACGGTCTACAGGCCTAGCCATGGCTGAGATCGCAACACCGCGCCGCGCGCGTCGTATCGGCAGCATTGCGCTTCAAGTCGCACTCGTCGTTGTCGTCGTCGGGCTGTTTTATGCCGCGGCCGTCAATGCGGCGCGCAATCTCGCCGCGGCCCATATCGCTTCTGGCTTCGGCTTCTGGGACAATGTCGCGGGCTTCGACATCAGCCAGACGCTGATCGCCTATTCGTCGTCGACCTCGACCTTCGGCGGCGCCTTCTGGGTCGGGCTTCTCAACACGCTTCTGGTCGCCGGCATCAGCATCGTGCTCGCGACCGTTCTCGGCTTCACCATCGGCATCGCGCGGCTGTCACGCAATTGGCTCGTCTCGCATCTCGCCGGCGGCTATGTCGAATTGATCCGCAATGTGCCGCTCCTGCTGCAGCTGCTGTTCTGGTACAATGCGGTGCTCAAATCGCTGCCGGAATTGCAGGACAGCCTCACCATTCGCGGCGGCCTTTATTTCAACAATCGCGGGCTGTTCCTGCCGCGGCCGCAATTCGCCGAAAACTTCCGCTACGTCTTCGCCGCTCTTCTCGTCGGCATCATCGCAACGCTCGTCCTCAATATGTGGGCGCGCCGCCGGCAGGATCTGACGGGAGAGCGCGTCCATATTCGCTGGATCGCGCTCGGTCTCATCGCCGGCCTGCCGATGCTGGCGTTCTTCGCAACCGGCCGGCCGCTCACCTTCAGTTTCCCCAGTATTGGCCGCTTCAATGTGCAAGGCGGGGTCGAGATTCTGCCAGAATTTGCCGCGCTGTTGTTCGCGCTGTCGATCTATACGGCAGCTTTCATCGCCGAGGTGGTGCGCGCGGGCTTGCTCGCCGTACCGCAGGGCCAGACCGAGGCGGCGCAAGCTCTCGGCCTGCCTCCCGGCACGACGCTGCGCCGCATCGTCATTCCGCAGGCGATGCGCGTCATCGTGCCGCCGCTAACCAGCCAATATCTCAATCTGATCAAGAATTCCTCGCTCGCCGTCGCCATCGGCTATCCCGATCTGTTTCAAGTCTTCACCGGCAGCGTGCTGTTCATTACCGGGCAGGCCGTCGAAATCGTCGCCGTCACCATGGCGGTCTATCTTGTCATCAGTCTTGTCACCTCGCTGCTCATGAATTGGTATGGGCGCGCGGTCGGCATCGTGGAGCGCTGAGCGATGTCGGATATTGCCGGCAAGACTTTTCTGCGCACGGCGCCGGCGGAGCGGCTGCCGCCGCCGTCGACGCGGCGTGGCGTCATCGGCTGGCTGCGGGCGAATCTGTTGTCCTCGCCGCTCAATATTGCGCTGACGGTGATCTGCGTGGCGTTCCTCGGCTGGGCGATTCCGCCTTTGCTGCGCTTCTTCGTGTTCGATGCGATCTGGTCGGCCGACAATCGGCAGGCGTGCCTGGCGTCGGCGGACAACCCCGATCCCGGCGCCTGTTGGGCCTATATCCGCGTCTGGCTGGCCTATTTCGTCTATGGCTTCTATCCGCGCGTCGAGCGCTGGCGCGTCGATCTGTTCTTTGCGGCGCTCGGCTTCGGCATCGCCTGGCTCGCCTGGCTGTCGGCGCCGCGCCGCGACATCGGCGCCATCTATTTCTTCGTCGTGCTGCCGATCCTGTCGTTCATTCTGCTGAGCGGCGTGCCGCTTTTCGGGCTGGTCAGCGTGCCGAGCACGCTCTGGGGCGGCATCCTCGTCACTATCGTGGTCGCCACCGTCGGCATCGTCGTCTCGCTGCCGTTCGGCATTCTGCTCGCGCTCGGCCGCCGCTCGCATATTCCGGTCGTCAAGTTCTTCTCGATCACGCTGATCGAATTCGTCCGCGGCGTGCCGCTGATCACCGTGCTGTTCATGGCAAGCGTCATGCTGCCGCTGTTCGTCCCGGAGCGCTACGCGCCGGATAAATTGGTGCGCGCGCTGGTCGGCGTGGCGCTGTTCGCCTCGGCCTATATGGCCGAAGTCGTGCGCGGCGGGCTTGCCTCGGTGCCGCTCGGCCAGTACGAGGCGGCGCAAGCGCTCGGGCTGACGTTCTGGCGCATGATGGGACTTGTCATCTTGCCGCAGGCGCTGCGGGTGACGCTGCCCAATATCGTCAGTACCTTTATCGCGCTGTTCAAGGATACGTCGCTGGTCTTCATCGTCGGCATCTTCGATTTCATGCGCACCATCGAGGCGGCGCGCGTCGATCCGAACTGGACGACGCCGAATACCAGCGTCACCGGCTATGCCTTCGCCGCGGCCTTCTATTTCGTGTGCTGCTACAGCATGTCGCGCTACGCCCGCAACGTCGAAGCGCGGCTCGCCCGCGCGCATAGGCGGTAAGAGAAATTTGATGGAAAACCGCTCCGACCAATTGCAGACCGGCTCGACAGGCCCGGAACTCGCCGTCGAGGTCATCGGCCTGCACAAGTGGTACGGCGAATTCCATGCGTTGCGCGACATCAACGTCACCGTGACGCGCGGCGAACGTATCGTCATTTGCGGGCCGTCGGGGGGAGGGAAGTCGACGCTCTTGCGCTGCATCAATCGGCTGGAAGATTGGCAGCGCGGCCGCATCATCGTCGACGGCATCGAGCTCAACGACGATCCCAGGCAGATCCTCGCGGTGCGCCGCGATGTCGGCATGGTGTTTCAGCAATTCAATTTGTTTCCGCATCTTACCGTGCTCGAAAACTGCACGCTGGCGCCGATCCGGGTGCGCCACATGCCGAAAAAGGACGCCGAGGAACTGGCGATGCGCTTTCTGACGCGCGTGAAGATTCCGGAACAGGCGCAGAAATATCCGGGCCGACTGTCCGGCGGCCAGCAGCAGCGCGTTGCCATCGCGCGCGCTTTGTGCATGAACCCGAAGATCATGCTGTTCGACGAGCCGACCTCGGCGCTGGATCCGGAAATGGTCAAGGAAGTGCTCGATACGATGGTCGGCCTCGCCAATGACGGCATCACCATGCTCGTCGTGTCGCACGAAATGGGTTTTGCGCGGCAGGTCGCCGACCGCATCATCTTCATGGATGACGGCCAGATCGTCGAAATCGACGAGCCGAAGAATTTCTTCGACCATCCGCAACACGAACGCGCGCGGTTGTTCCTGCAGCAAGTGCTGCGCTGAAGTACTGCGTCGCGCTAATCGTTGCATCGCACACCGCGAAAATCTCGGTTGTTCCACGCGCGAGATTACAAAGTTGTAATCTTGGCAGTGCTTTCTGACCAATGTTTAACTTGAGTTGTTGTCGCGGCGATCATTTATTTGGTGCAAGTCCGAATGTCTTTTAGAATTTGGAGGATCACATGTTAAAGCCGGTCATCGCCGCGACGGCGCTTCTTGCCATCGCCGGCTCGGGTTTTGTTTACGCGCAGCAGGGTTTCCGCGGTCCGGGATTTGGCGACCGTGACGGCCGCGGGTCTTATGCCGACAGTCAGCGCATGGAGTTCCGCCACCGGCCGAGTGCAGCCGATGTCGCCGCCTTCACCGATGCCCGCATCGCCGCCCTGAAAGCCGGGCTCGAGCTTACGCCCGATCAGGCGAAGAACTGGCCGGCCTTCGAACAGGCCGTGCGCGATATGGCGCAATTGCGCATCGACCGTATCAAAGCCCGCGAGGCGCAAAATCAGCAACAAGATCAGCAACAGGCTCAGCAGCCCCAACAACAGGGCATGTCGCCGTTCGATCGATTGTCGCGCCGCGCCGACAACATGGCGAAGCGGAGCGCTGCGTTGAAAAAAGTCGCTGACGCCGGCGCGCCGCTTTATCAGAGCCTCGACGACGCACAGAAGAGCCGCTTTGTCGTGCTCGCGCGCATGCTGCGGCCGCATCGTCCGGGCTTCGGAGGCCGCTTTGGTGAAGGCTATGGCCGCGGCTTCGGCGGCCCCGGCTTCGGCCACAGCGGCCGCATGCTCGACAATGGTAGCGGAACGCAGGCTCCCGGCGACGACGGCGATCAGGGCTCGCGGCTCTAAAGCTTTCGGAATCGAAATTACCGGCGTCCGCTGAATTGCCCCTCCCTGCAGCGGACGCACGCAGCGAAGCCGCAGCACCCGGTGCTGCGGCTTTCATTGTCCCCCTTGCGGCAGATGAGCCCTACGCTTGCTTTCACGCCAAGCTTCCCCGATGCTGCGGCCCGCGGAGATAGCGCGATCTACCGCGACAAAAGCAATGCAGGAGGAAGCAATTCATGACGACGCGCCGCGGATTTGTAAAAGCCGCCGTTGCTGCGCTCAGCACCCCATCTCTGGCGAGGCTCGCCTTGGCCGACACGAATTGGCCGTCGCGGCCGATCCGCGCCGTCATTCCGTTTTCGGCTGGCAGCAGCGTCGATATCGTCGGGCGTATCGTGCTCGACCCATTGTCGCAACGGCTCGGCCAGCCGATCGTCGTCGAAAACCGGGGCGGGGCGGGCGGCACGATCGGCAGTGCCTTCGTCGCGCAATCGCCGCCGGACGGCTACACCATCCTCGTCAATGCATCGGCGCACACCTCGGCGCCCGCGATCTATCCGGGCGCTTCGTATGATGTCACGCGTGACTTTTCCGGCGTCATTCCGTTCGGCAGCGTTCCGAACGTCGTAATCATCGCGCCGTCGAAAGGCATCAAGACGCTCAAAGACATGGTCGCCGCCGCGAAAGCCGGGAACATGACCTTCTCGTCGGCGGGCGTCGGCAGCGCGACGCATCTCGCCGCCGAGCGGCTTAGCGTCAGCGCCGGATTTAACGCCACTCATGTGCCGTTCAAAGGCGGCGTCGAGGCCATTACCGAGGTGATGACGGGGCGTGTCGACTTCGCCTGTATGGGCGTGCCCTCGGCGCTGCCGTTCATCAACGACAACAAGCTCCTGGCGCTCGCCGTCTGCACGCAGAAACGAACCGCGTCGCTGCCCAATGTGCCGACCACGATCGAGCTCGGCTACCCGGATTCCGACTACATCTTCTGGATGGGCATGTTCGTGCCGGCGAAGACGGACGGCGCCATCCTGCAGCGGCTGCGCGCGGAGACGCAAAAGGCGCTGGCCGATTTAGCCGTGGTGGATAAGCTCAGACCGCAAGGCATGGAACCGATGCCGCTGTCGCCCGCAGAATTCGATGCGCTGATCAAGAAAGAGGTCGCGCAGAACATTGCCCTGGTGAAGGCGGCGGGCATCAAGGTCGAGTGATCTTTCCACACCGTCCGCTCATTCCCGCGAAAGCGGGAATCCAGAGGCGGCGGTGGATGGACTCTCAACCGACTGGGTCCCCGCCTTCGCAGGGACGAGCGGGGTCGACCACACGGGATTTCACTCTAGACGTGCGTCACTGGCCCGTTCGCTTTCTTCCAGGCGTCGATGCCGCCGGCAATATGGCAGGCGCTTTTGAGGCCGGCGTCCTGCGCGGCTTGCACCGCCATCGCCGAGCGCTCGCCGAAGGCGCATAGAAAGACGATCCGTTTTCCGGAGGCGGCTGCGAGCTCGTGGAGCATGCCGCCGGCACCGATCTCGTCCTGCAAATCCTTGTAGGGGGCGTGCAGCGCGCCGGGAATGACGCCGTGTTTCTCGCGCTCGCTCTTCTCGCGCAGATCGACGATGGCGACGTCCGGGCGGCCTCGCGCCGCGATGGCGTCCGCGGCCGACAACGCCCAGCCCTTCCGCGCCACCTCTTCCTGGTGCAGGCCGACATGCATATTGGCCGGCACCGCGACATCCATCATCTTCGGGTTCGGCAATTTCAAATTGTTCATCAGCTCGACATATTCGTCGAGCGACTTCACTTTGAGCCGCGGATTGAACAGCTTCTCTTCGCCGATGGTGGAAACCGTATCGCCTTTATAGTCGTGCGCGGGAAAGACGAGCGTCGCGTCCGGCAGCTTCAGCAGCTTGTTGAAAATGGAATTCGTATTGCGCACGCGGATCGCCGTTCTGGAAATCGGTGCGCCCGGTGCCGCGGATCAACAGCGTGTCGCCGGTGAAGACCCGATCGTCGAGGCGGTAGGAATAGCTGTCGTCGGTGTGGCCCGGCGTATAGAGCACATCGAGCCGCACGCCCTCGATCTCAATGCGATCGCCTTCGGCGACCCGCATCGAGACGACATCGGCATGGGTCTGTTCGCCCATCACGGTGATGCAATGGGTGCGGTCGCGCAGCGCGCCGAGCCCGGTAATGTGATCGGCGTGCAAGTGGGTGTCGACGGCCTTGACCAGCTTGAGATCGAGCTCGCGAATGAGCTGCAGGTAGCGGTCGACCTTTTCCAGAACCGGATCGATGATCAGCGCCTCGCCGCCCTGGCGGCTGGCGAGGAGGTAGGTGTAGGTGCCGGAGGTGCTGTCGAAGAGCTGACGGAAAATCATCTGACGACCATAGCATAAAATGAGGCGAAATTATTCATTCTAGCTTCGATTATTCTCCACGGGGCGCATTGCGGAGTACACTTCGATTTTCGCCGAAACAATTAAAGCGGACGAGCGGTTAGACTGCCGCAGATCATCTCAACCCCGGGAAGCTCAATGACAGACGAACAGTGTCACCGCGATTTCTTGGCCGATTGCGAGCGCATTTATCGGGAGTGGCACGAGCGCGCCAAAGCGCGCGATACGTCCGGTCTGCTCGCGCTCTACGCGGAAGCAGCCGTGTTGGAATCCCCGCTCGTGTCGGCCATCCTTGATGGCCGGGCCAGCGGAACATTGCGGGGCCATGCTGAGATACAGCCGTTTTTCGAGGAAGGCGCACGACGCCGGCCCAACGATCTGGTGCGCTGGTATCGAACGGGCGAGTGGCTCACCGACGGAAAGCGGCAGCTGATTTGGGAATATCCGCGGCAAGCGCCGGACGGCGATCAAGTCGATCTCGTCGAAGTTATGCAGATCGCGGACGGCCTCATTCAACATCACCGGATCTATTGGGGCTGGTTCGGATCGGCTTTGCTTACACAAAGCGCCGTGGGCAAAGCGATGGCGAGCGCTGGCGGCGAAGCGCCGGGCCGAACCTACTCGTCATAGATCGTCTTTCACGTCATACCGCTGTCGACGACGAACGAGCGGTGGATTTGGCACCCGCCATTTATTGGTCGCGTTCGACGGGCAGATCGGGCCGCGCGCCCCATTCGGCCCAGGAGCCGTCGTAAAGTCCCTTCGGCGCCTTGCCGAGCGATTCCAGCGCAAAGCTCAGAATGGCCGCGGTGACGCCCGAGCCGCAGCTGGTGATGATCGGCTTGTCGAGATTGACGCCGGCGGAGGTAAACGCGGCCGCGACCTGCTCGCGCGAGGCGAGCCGGCCGTTCTCGAGAAGCTTGTCGTAAGGCACATTGAAGGAGTCCGGCATGTGGCCGGAGCGCAGGCCCGGCCGCGGCTCCGGCGCTTTGCCGGCAAAGCGTTCTGCCGAACGCGCATCGACGACCTGGGCGCTGCCGTCAGTCAGCGCCATGTACACCTCATCGAGCGTCGCAACCGCGCCGACATTCATTTCGGCGGTGAATTTTTTCGCCGCCCGCTTGGTCTCGCCCTTCTCCACCGGGCGGCCTTCGGCGATCCATTTCGGCAAGCCGCCGTCGAGAATGTAGACCGATTTGGCGCCGAATAGGCGAAAGGTCCACCACACACGCGCCGCCGAGAACAATCCGGTCGAGTCATAGACGACGACCGTGTCGCCATCGCCGATGCCGAGCGCGCCGACCGCCTCGCCGAATTGCGTGGGCCCCGGCAGCATGTGCGGCAATTCCGTCGAATGATCGCTGACCGCCTCGATGTCGAAGAATACGGCGCCGGGAATGTGTCCGCTGTTATATTCGGCCAATGCATCGCGCTTCTGCGTCGGCAGGAAATAAGATCCGTCGACGGGAATGAGACAAGGATCGTTCAATCGCTCGGCGAGCCAATCGGTCGAGATGAGCCAACGGCTTGTCGGCGAGGGCGGGGGGGTATTGTCTATTCTCAACATGATTGACCTCAAAGGGCTAACGCCGCCCAAGTTTGGAAATTCATCGGAAGTTCAACTGCCGGCGTTCATCGCCTGACGCTCATCGTCTTACGTCCATCGTCTCACTTTCGCGGCCTCATGTATTCAAGTCTTCTCGTAAGGAACCGGAATATTGGACTTGCGCTCGAGCCATTCCGGCACCGGCAGCTTCTTCTCGCGCAGGAATATCGGATTAAATAGTTTCGATTGATAGCGCGTGCCATAGTCGGCGAGCACGGTCACGATGGTGTGGCCGGGTCCGAGCTCCCTGGCCAGCCGGACGGCGCCCGCGACGTTGATGCCGGTCGAGCCGCCGAGGCAAAGCCCCTCGTGCTCGAGCAGATCGAAAACGATCGGCACGGCCTCGGCGTCCGGAATTTGATAGGCGACATCGATCGGCACGCCTTCAAGATTTTTGGTAATGCGGCCTTGGCCGATGCCCTCGGTGATCGAGGAGCCTTCCGACTTCAGCACGCCGGTCGTGTAGTAGCTGTAGAGCGCTGCCCCCATCGGATCGGCAAGGCCGATGCGGATATTCTTGTTGCGCTCCTTGAGCGCGATGGCGACCCCGCCGAGCGTGCCGCCGGAGCCGACCGCGCAGATAAAACCGTCGACCTTGCCGTCGGTCTGATCCCAGATTTCGGGTCCGGTCCCCTCGATATGCGCTTTACGGTTGGCGACGTTGTCGAATTGATTGGCCCAGATCGCGCCGTTCTTTTCGCTCTTGGCCATCTGTGCGGCGAGACGGTCGGAGAGTTTTACGTAATTGTTCGGATTGGAATAAGGCACGGCCGGCACTTCGATCAGTTCGGCGCCGCAGAGCCGCAGCGTGTCCTTCTTTTCCTGGCTCTGCGTTTCCGGGATCACGATCACCGCGCGATAACCCATCGCATTGCCGACCAGCGCGAGGCCGATGCCGGTATTGCCGGCGGTGCCCTCGACGACGACGCCGCCGGGCCGCAACTCACCCTTCTTCACCGCCTCCTCGATGATGAAGAGGGCGGCCCGGTCCTTCACCGACTGGCCCGGATTCATGAACTCGGCCTTGCCGAGGATCGTGCAGCCGGTGTCGGCCGATACACGCTTGAGTTTTATCAATGGCGTGTTGCCGATCGCCTCGATGATTCCGTTGCGTATCTGCATTTTTATGATTTCCCGGGAGCGCGGCGAAACTGAAGAATCCTAGATAATCAACGGCTTGGAAACAAGGCTTGGTTACCTGGAAGAAAACCTTGGCCACTTCGAAGAAGGCCTCGGTCAAATGTCGCCATTTTACGAAACACCCTCGAAACCATAGTGCTGCAAAACGGTTCCACGCGGGGATCTATTCACTCATTCTTTTCCGCGCCGGGGCTAAGCCAACAGCGAAGGGTGTTCTCCGCACGCTTTGCCCCTCCAGGGCAGCTTTGGCGAAATGCAATGAATCTCGACGTCAATACTTTATTCCTTGTCACCATCTATGTCGAAGCGATCCTCGGATTGCTGCTGCTGTTTGCCTGGGTGCAAAACACCTCGATCCACGGCGTGGCGTGGTGGGGATTTGCCGACCTTCTGCGCGCCGCTTCGATCGCGCTGTTCGGCACCTACGGCACCGCGCCCGATCTGATCTCGATCGATCTCGCCAATGCGATGCTGTTCACCGCCTTCGCGCTGACCTGGACCGGCGCGCGGGTGTTCGATCATCGCCGGCCGCTGCCGATCTTGATGTTCGGCGGCGCCGCACTGTGGCTCGTCGTCGGTCGCCTGCCGAGCGTCGCGTCGGCCTGGGAAATGCGCGCGCTGCTGAGCTCGGGCATCATCACCGCCTATACCTGGGCCACGGCTTACGAATTCTGGCGCGGGCGCAGCGAGCCTTTGGTGTCGCGCTGGCCGGCGATCTTCATGCTGTTCGCGCACGGCGCGCTCTATCTGTTGCGTACGCCGTTCGGCGCGGTCCTGTCGTCGTCGCCGACGAACAACGGCGTGTTCGAGAGCGTGTGGCTGACCGTGCTGAGCTTCGAGGCGCTGCTGTTCACGATCTCGATCGCCTTCATCCTGTTGGCGATGGCGAAGGAGCGCACCGAATATCGCCACAAGACGGCGGCTCTGGTCGATCCGCTCACCGGCATTTCCAACCGCCGCGCGTTCATGCAGGACAGCGAAGTGCAGATCAAGCGGCAGGTTTCCGATCCGCGTCCGCTGGCGGTCATGCTGCTCGATCTCGATAACTTCAAATCGATCAACGATCGCTACGGCCATGCCGTCGGCGATCGCGTATTGCAAGTGTTCGCCGAAGTGGCGGGCAATTGCATGCACCGGGACGATCTGTTCGGCCGGCTCGGCGGCGAGGAATTCGCAGCGCTCTTGGTGGACGCGTCGCGCGATCGCGCCATCGGCGTCGCCGACGAGATCCGCCGCGCTTTCGCCGAGGCGACGCACGAGGTCGACGGCCGGCCGGTGGCGGCGACCGTCAGCATCGGCATCGTCATCAGCTACGACGCCGTGCTCGACGTCTCGGCGCTGTTGGCGCAAGCCGACCACGCGCTGTACCGCGCTAAGGACAACGGCCGTAACCGGGTCGAGCTCGCCTCGATCGAACTGATCCTCGACCGCGCCAAACGCGCCGCCGATGCCGCAGCCGGCATCAGGCGAGGTGCCAGAACCGCCGCGTAACGCCCGAGCCTTGCCGGAAATCACGGTCGCATCGGTTGGGCGTGCGCCCATCGCGCGCCCGGTTTTGAATTGGGCGATCGTCAGCTTGCGCAATCGCACCAAATGATGGTCAAACCCTCCAGCAGTTTCTTGGGGACATGATCTTTTCCGAAAACCGGTGGCCACTTTTCGGGATCATGTCCAGTCGTCACGGAGAGTTGGAATGAAGCGCAGCACCGATCGCATCCTCACCACCCATGTCGGCAGCCTGATCCGCCCGCCCGAGCTGCAGGAATTCCTGCGCTTGAAGCAGGCCGGCAAGCCCTATGACGAAGCCGCCTATCGGGCGTGCCTGAAACAGACCGTGGCCGAGGTGGTGCGCGAACAGGCCGATATCGGCATCGACGTCATCTCCGACGGCGAGTTCGGTAAATCGATCAGCTGGTCGCAATATGTGCTGGAGCGCTTGAGCGGTTTTGAGCGGCGGCCGATCAAGGCCGGCGCCGTCAATCCATTCATGCGCGGCGTCGACCGCGAAAAATTCGCCGAGTTCTATGCTGAGCTCGATGCGCGCGAACATGTCGCGACAACGACCGAGGCGGTATGCGCCGGGCCGATCGCTTATACCGGCCAAGCCGAACTGCAGCGCGACATCGACAATTTCAAAGCGGCGCTCAAGCATGTCAAAGTCGAGGAAGCCTTCCTTCCGGTCGCGGCGCCGGCAAGCGTGATCCCCGACCGCAAGAATGAATATTACAAGAGTGACGAGGAGCTGATCCGCGCCATCGGGGCAGCGATGCGCACCGAATATAAGATGATCATCGACGCCGGTTTCGTATTGCAGCTCGACGATGCGCGCGCCGCCGTCACCTATGACCGCATGGTGCCGCCGGGCAGCTTTGCCGATTATCGCAAATGGCTCGCGCTCCAGGTCGACGTGCTCAACGAAGCCATCGCCGGTCTCCCGGCCGACCGCATTCGCTATCATGTCTGCTGGGGCAGCTGGCCGGGGCCGCACACCTCCGACGTGCCGCTGAAGGACGTCGTCGACCTCATCCTCGGCATGAAGGTCGGCGCTTTGGTC
The DNA here is from genome assembly GCA_963761185.1 of uncultured Alphaproteobacteria bacterium. Taxonomy (GTDB): domain Bacteria; phylum Pseudomonadota; class Alphaproteobacteria; order Rhizobiales; family Xanthobacteraceae; genus BOG-931. The sequence continues at coordinate 410,339 of CAVXFY010000001.1, read as the reverse complement.
ATCGAGAACGCCAATCCGCGCCACGAGCACGAATGGCGGGTGTGGGAAACCGCAAAGCTTCGCAAGGACCAAGTGCTTATTCCCGGCGTCATCAGCCACGCGACCAACGTCGTCGAGCATCCGGAACTGGTCGCCGAACGGATCGTGCGGATCGCCAGGCTCGTCGGGCGCGAGAACCTGTTGGCCGGCACCGATTGCGGCTTCGCGCAGGGCCCGTTCTATCGCCGCGTCCACCCGAGCATCATGTGGGCGAAGCTCGACGCGCTGGCGAAGGGCGCAAAGCTCGCCAGCAAGGAATTATGGGCTTAGCGCTTTTTTCCAAAGCTGCGGCTATTCCGCCGCCACCGCGCGAACCGGCTCCTCGGCCTCTGCCTCCTCGATCGGCCCGCGGCGCGGTCCGAACAGCCAGGTCTGCAGTCGGTCGAGATAGAGGTAGACGACCGGCGTCGTGTAGAGCGTGAGCACCTGGCTGAGCGCGAGCCCGCCGACCATGGCGTAGCCCAGCGGCTGGCGCATTTCGGAGCCGGCGCCGGTGCCGATGGCAAGCGGAATGCCGGCAAGCATCGCCGCCGCCGTCGTCATCAGGATCGGGCGGAAGCGCAGCAGGCAGGCTTCGCGGATGGCGTCGAGCGGCTCGGCGTGCCGTTCGCGCTCGGCGGCAATGGCGAAGTCCACCAGCATGATGCCGTTCTTCTTGACGATGCCGATCAACAGAATGATGCCGATGATACCGATCACCGACAGGTCCATGTGGCCGAGCATCAGCGCCAGCAGCGCGCCGACGCCGGCCGACGGCAGCGTCGACAGGATTGTCAGCGGGTGGATGAAGCTTTCGTAGAGAATGCCGAGAATGATGTAGACGACGATCAGCGCCGCGCCGATCAAAGCCGGCTCGCTGCGCAGCGAGGTCTGGAACGCCTGCGCATTGCCCTGGAAGGTCGGGATGATCGGCGGACGGCATGCCGATCTCGCGCGAGGCGTCGTTCACCGCGTCGACCGCCTGGCCGAGCGAGACGCCGGGCACCAGGTTGAAGGTGATGGTGACGGCGGGAAACTGCCCTTGGTGCGAAATCAAGAGCGGCCCGACGTCATTGCTGTCGATGGTGACCAGCGACGTCAGCGGCACCGCGCCGCCGGTGAGCGGCGATTTCACGTAGAGGCGGTCGAGCGTCGACAGGTCCTTCTGCAGATCGGGAAGGATTTCCAGAACCACGAAGTAGGTTTTCAGCTGCGTGAAATATTGCGTGATCTCGCGCTGGCCGAAGGCGTCGTTGAGCGTATCGTCGATCGTCTGCGGCGAGATGCCGAAGCGCGCCGCCTGATCGCGATTGATCGTGATCTGCAGCTTCGGCGCGTTGGCCGCGAGGTCGGAGGTGACGTCGGCGAGTTGCGGCAGCGTGCGCAGCTTCTCCAAGAGCTTCTGCGACCACTCGTTCAGCTCGTCGATATTGGTGTCCTGCAGCGTGTATTGGAAGCTGCCGCGGGCGATGCGGGCGCCGACATTGATGTCCTGCGTCGGCTGCAGGAACAGATTGACGCCTTCGAGCTTGGCGAGTTGCGGCCGCAGCCGGTCGATGATCTGCGACGCGCTGAGTCGAGCGCTGGTCGTGCGGCTTGAGCACGATGAAGAAGCGGCCGGTATTGGCGGAATTGGCGGCGCCGGTGGAGCCGGTGAACGAGCCGAAGCCTTCGACGTCCGGGTCGCGCAACAGCACCTCGCCGACATTGTGCAGCAGCCGCATCATCTCGTTCGGTGAAGTCTCCTGCGCGGCCTCGGCGAAGCCCTGGAGCATCCCGGTATCCTGGATCGGGAAGAAACCCTTGGGAATTGAAATAGGCCAGCACCAGTGTCAGCACCATGGTGGCGAAGAACACGCCGAGCGTGATCGGCTGATGCCGCAGCACGATGTCGAGCGTGCGCCGGTAGAACGAGATCATGGCGTCGAAGCCGCTCTCGATGAAGCGATAGACGCGGCCATGGGTGTCCGGCTCGCGATGCATGAAGCGCGAGCACATCATCGGCGCCAGCGTCAGCGACACCAGCGCCGAGACCGCGATCGACGCCGTCACCGTCAGCGCGAATTCGCGGAACAGGCGGCCGATAATGCCGCTCATCAGCAAGAGCGGAATGAACACCGCGATCAGCGAGCAGGAGATCGACAGCACGGTGAAGCCGATCTCGCGCGAGCCCTTGAGCGCGGCGGTGAACGGCGCTTCGCCGTGCTCGACATGGCGATAGATATTCTCGACCACGACGATGGCGTCGTCGACGACGAAGCCGACGGCGATGGTGAGCGCCATCAGCGACAGATTGTCGAGACTGAAATTCATCAGATACATCGCCGCGAACGAGCCGGCGAGCGCCAGCGGCACGGTGATGCTCGGAATCAGCGTCGCCCAGAAATTGCGCAGGAACAGGAGGATCACCATCACCACGAGGCAGATGGTGAGGAGCAGCGTGAACTCGACGTCATGCACCGAGGCGCGGATGGTCACGGTGCGGTCGAGAATGGTCTCGACCTTCACCGCCGGCGGGATGCGCGCGGTGAGCTGCGGCAGCTCGTCCTTGAATCTGCGTCGACGATATCGATGACGTTGGCGCCCGGCTGCTTGAAGACGGCGAGAATGACGCCGTCCTTGTTGTTCTGGTAGGCGGCGACGGTGCGGTCGACCGGCTCGGCCACCGCCTGGCCGACATCGCGCACCCGGATCGGCGCGCCGTTCCTGTAGGCGATCACGACATCGTTGAACTTGTCGGCGTCGGTGATCTGGTCGTTGGCGGCGATGGTGAAGGTGATCTTGTCGCCGTTGATCACGCCCTTGGCGGCATTGGTCGTTGCGCTGACGAGCTGGCCGCGAATATCCTCGAGCGTCAGACCGTTGGCGGCGAGCTTTGCCGGATCGACCTGAACGCGGATCGATGGCGCGCGGTCGCCGAACACCGAGACCTGCGCCACGCCGTTCACTTGCGACAATTGCTGCGCCAGAAACAGATTGGCGTAATCGTCGACATTGATCAGCGGCATGGTGTCGGAATGCACCGACAACAACAGCACCGGCGATGTCCGCAGGGTTGACCTTTTTATAAGCGCGGCGGCGTCGTCAGCGCCTGCGGCAGGGTCTTGCTCGCGACCGTGATCGCCGCCTGCACGTCCTGCGCCGCGGAATCGATGTTGCGGTTGAGATCGAACTGGATGACGATGGTCGAGGCGCCGAGCGAGCTCGTGCGACGTCATCTGCGTGATGCCGGCGATCTGGCCGAATTGCTGCTCGAGCGGGGCGGCGACCGAGGTCGCCATGGTCTCGGCGCTGGCGCCGGACCAGGTCGTCGTGATCTGGATGGTCGGAAAATCGACCTGCGGCAGCGGCGCCACCGGCAGGAACGGGAACGAGACGATGCCGACAAAGGCGAGCGCCGCCATCAACAGCGTGGTCGCGACCGGCCGCCGGATGAACGGTTCGGAAATGCTCACGTCGCGTCCCCGCTGGTCGCGGTGCGCGGCGGGGCGACGGTCACCGGCGTATTGGCCTCGAGCTTGTATTGCCCGTCGATGACGACGCGGTCGCCGTCTTCGACGCCAGAGAGCACGATTGTGTTGTTGGCGGTCGTAGCGCCGGTCTGGATCGGCCGTGGCTCGACGGTGTTGTCCTTTTTCACCACCCAGGTGAACAGGCCGTGCGGGCCGCGCTGCACGGCAAGCGGTGGGATGACGACGACGTTCTTGCGGGTCTGCAGCAGAAGCCGCGCATTGACGAATTCGCCCGGCCACAATCTCTCGTCCTCGTTGGCGAAGATAGCCTTGAGGCGATAGGTGGCGGTGGTCTGATCGATCAGATTGTCGATGGTGGACAGCTTGCCGGTGCTCAACAGCCGGACATTGTCGCGGTCGTAGGCGGCGACTTCGACGTCGCCTTCCTTCATGGCTTCGCGGACATCGTCGAGCGTCTGCGCCGGCAGCGTGAACACGACGACGGCCGGCTCGGTCTGGGTCAGGATCGCGATCGCGCCCTGGTCGCTGGCATGCACGATATTGCCCGGATCGACCATGCGCACGCCCATGCGGCCGTCGGTGGTCGCGGTGATGTTGGTATAGTCGAGATTGGTTTGCGCGGTTTCGATCGCGGCGACGTCGGCGTCTATCGCCGCCTTGGTCTGATCGACCTTGGCCTGTTGCAGATCGACATTCTGCTGGGTCTCGGCGTTTCGGGTGACCAGTGTCTGGAACCGGGTCAGATCCTTCTCGGCGGCGATGAGCTGCGCGTCGTCCTGCGCCTTGCGCGCCTTGGCCTGATCGAGCGCTGCCTGATAGAGCCGGGGGTCGATCTTCGCCAGCACGTCGCCCTTTTTGACGCGCTGGCCTTCCTTGAAGAACACGTCCTGAAGCTTGCCGTCGACCTGGGCATGGATGGCGACCGTAAACAGCGCCTGCACGGTGCCGAGCCCGGTCAGATAAATCGGCACGTCCTGACGCGACGCCGTGGCGACGGTGACCGGCACGGCGCGTGCCGAACGCGGCGCGCGCGCGGCATCGGGTCCCTGCGACAGATACCAATAGGTCGTTCCGGCAATTGCCAGGATCGCTATGCAAGCGGCAATTACGACTATACGGCGGTTCTTCCACGCCGCGCCGTCAGGCCTCGTCTCCACCAGTTTCTTCCCTCTAGCTGCGCGTTTGGCGCGCTGTTATTTAGCCCAGTATACTGGGTAATTCTTAACAGTGCGAACGGCTTTCCGACAGCGGATTTGTGCAGCGGCTGAACGCATAAATTTCGCATAAACTAAGTCCTCGCGCGCGACGGAGAAGATGTGGCGGCAAGCCTCGGTTGCACGATTGGCTCCGATCCGTGGGGCCAGGATTTGGCCCGGGTGGGGCGGCAACCCGGCCGGTACATTGCCGCCGCGGATTTGCTAGGTTGTGGTCAAAGCCCCGCACGACGTTCTGGAGGAGACCAACATGCTCGATGTCACCAAGAAGCACGGCACCGCTCCATTCGACACCGCGCGCCTCGACCGGCTGATGGACGACATGGGATTCGACGTCCTTTTGGTGACGTCGAAACACAATGTGCAGTACCTCCTTGGCGGCCATCGCGCGTTCTTTTTCGAATCGATGGATGCGATGGGCTTGAGCCGCTACCTGCCGGTCTTTGTTTACGCCAAGGGCGAGCCGCAGAAGTCAGGCTTTTTCGGTCACCGCATGGAAAACTTTCAGAACGAGAACACGCCGTTCTGGGTGTCCGAAGTGAACGCAAAAAGCTCGGGCTCGGTCGACGTCATGGAGAAGGCCACAGCCTATGCGAAGAAGCTCACGCCCAATCCAAAGCGCATCGGCGTGGAGCTCGCGTTTATCCCAGTCGATTCCTACGAGGTGGTGCGCCGGGCATTTCCGGGGAGCGAAATCAAGGATGCGCTGTTCGTGCTCGAACGCCTGCGCGCGATCAAGACGCCGCACGAGCTGCAAATGCTCAAGATCGCCTCCGACGCGGTGATCGATTCCATGGCGGCCGTGTTCAAGAACCACGGCCCCGGCGCCAGCAAAGCGGAGATGACGGAAGCATTGCGCCGCGAGGAGACGACGCGAGGCCTCACCTTCGACTATTGCCTGATCACCGTGAATTCGAGTTTGAACCGCGCGCCCTCCGACGAGCGCTGGGAAAAAGGCGGCGTGCTGTCGCTGGATTCCGGCGGCAATTATCACGGCTATATCGGCGATGTCTGCCGCATGGGCGTCGCCGGCGAGCCGGACTCCGAACTCGTCGATCTACTTGCCGAAATCGAAACCGTCCAACAGGCCTCGATGAAGGCGGTCCGGCCCGGCGTGCCCGGCAAGGAGATCTATGCGGCGGCGAACGCGCCGCTGCAGAAATCGAAGCTGCACAACCACATCGAATTTCTCGCCCACGGCATGGGGCTCGTCAGCCATGAGGCGCCCCGCCTCACCAGTTCCGGCCCGGTGCCGTATGACGCCTACGATGCCGACCGTCCGCTCGAAACCGGCATGGTGGTATCGGTCGAAACCACGCTCAAACATCCCCGGCGCGGCTTCATCAAGCTGGAAGACACCGTGGTGGTCACGCCGGCCGGCTGCGAAGTCTACGGCGACCGCATCCGTGGCTGGAATTGCGCGGGCGTCGCATAAACTCGCGTTCGTACTGTCGTACCGCGTTTCTCCCGCGTCCCTGAGTATCCATGGATTTCGTAGCGTCATGCGATCGAACGCATGTCGCGGATCCGGATCGTTGACGGGTCCGGTCACACGCGCGTTCTGCCAATCTGATCGAGTTCGTCAGCGCAGCCCCTTGCCAACCATCCCCTTGCCGGAAGGAGAGACTTATGGATTCCGTGTCTCGACGCAGTGTGCTTGCCGCAGCCGCCCTGGGCTCGGTCGCGAGCGCGGCTTCGGCCGCCAATGCCGCAAGCTTCGGCAATCCCGATGAGCCGCCGCAAGGCCAGATCAATACGACCGCCAATCCGGCAAGCGTGACCGATCCCGGACCGCAAAACCCGGCGCTAGCCGCGCAGTTTCCGTCCGCTTTCTCGCCGCCGCCGACCGATGTCGGCTCTTCGCCGATGTTCTGGGCCTCGTTCAACAATGCGCCGCGCCGCATCCAGAACGGCGGCTGGGCGCGGCAGGTCACGCAGTCCGATTTCCAGATCGCGGAGGAAATTTCGGGCGTCAATATGCGGCTGATCCGCGGCGGCATCCGCGAGCTGCACTGGCATCAAGCCGCGGAATGGGCCTATGTCACCAAGGGCGCGGTCCGCATCACGACCATCGACACGTCCGGACGCGCCAATGTCGAAGACGTCGGCGAGGGCGGGCTTTGGTACTTCCCCTCCGGCCTGCCGCATTCGCTGCAGGGGATCGGCGAAGACGGCGGCGAGTTCATTCTTGCTTTCGACGACGGCCATCAGACCGAATACAGCACGCTCTTGCTCACCGATTGGCTCGCTCATACGCCGCCCGACATATTGGCGCTGAATTTCAATCTGCCGGTCGAGACGTTTTCAAAAATTCCGCTGCGGCAGCTGTACATTTTTCCGGGGCAGATGCCTGGACCGCTGGCGGAAGAGCAGGCGCAGGCGCAAGGACCTGTCGGCAAAATGCCCGAGCCGTCGACCTTCGCACTTGCCAGCATGCCGCCGACCCGCAAAACCGCGGGCGGCGAAGTGCGCATCGCCGACAGCCGCAATTTCAAGGCGTCGGTGACCATCGCCGCGGCGCTCGTGATCGTGCACCCCGGCGGTTTGCGCGAGATGCATCGGCATCCCAATGCGGACGAGTGGCAATATTACATTGCCGGGGAGGGCACGATGACGGTGTTCAATGCCGGACCGAGCGCGGTGACGCAAAACTTCAAGCCCGGCGATGTCGGTTATGTGAAGAAGTCGCTTGGCCACTACATCAAGAACAGCGGCACTACCGATTTGAAATTTCTGGAAATCTTTCGTAGCGATCGTTTCGAGGATGTTTCACTTTCGGATTGGCTGGCGCGAACGCCGCGCGCTATGGTCGCCCAGCACCTCAACATGGATCCTTCGGTCATCGCCAAATTCCCGGGCAACAAGCCGGAAATCATGCCGGAGTGAAGCGGAGCCAGGAGCAGAAGTGCCGAGCGTTTGATAGCTCGCTGTCTGCCGCCTGGCGGCGCGACGCAAAATAGCGCGACCACTGACCCGCTTGACGTCCGGATAAAAAAGGCGCACGCATTTGAAAAATACGAATTAAAGTTCGCAATCCGAATTATAAGAATGCGACCCCGAGGGCGGATCGAGCGACCGATCGAGAGCCATGGCCAAAGCAGCGGCAAAGCGCGGAGCAAAGCGGGCGGCCGATTTAGCGAAAAACACCGTCAACTCGCTGGCCAAGGGCTTCCGCATTCTCGAGGCTTTCACCGCCCAACAGCCCGAACTGACGATGGCCGAAGTGGCGCGAAAGGCCAAAGTCGATAACGCGACGGCGTTTCGTTTCCTCAACACGCTGGTCGGCAGCGGCTATGTCGAGCGGGTTCCCGACGCCAAGCAGTTTCGGTTGACGACGAAGGTGCTCGATCTCGGCTTTAACGCGATCGCCCGCTCGGATCTGCGCACGCAGGCCCGGCCGATCCTGCGCAACCTGGTCGGTGTGATCAACGAGGCAGCATCCGTCGGCGTCCTCGACGGCGCGAACATTCTTTATGTCGAACGCATCCAGGCCGGTCTTGCGCGGCTCGGCGTCGACATGCGCATCGGCAGCCGGGTTCCCGCCTATGCCACCGCCATCGGTCACGCCGTGCTGGCCTGGCTGCCGCGGCCGGCGCAGATCTCGGTGCTGCAGGGACAACCGCGCCCGCAGCTCACGCCGACGACGCAGACCAATCTCGACGCGCTGTTGGCGCGCCTCGCCCAGGTCAAGCGGCGCGGCTATGCGGTGTCCAATCAGGAAACGGTGCCCGGTCTCTATGTTCTCGCCGCGCCCGTCCTCGACAGCGACGGCGTGCCGCTCGCCGGCATCAGCATCGCCGCTCCCGCCATTCAGACAACGCTGAAGGATTTCGAAGTCGCCGGCGCGCGGCCGATCATGCAGGCAGCGAGCGCGCTGTCGCGCGCGCTGCAGGCGAGCGGCGGCTTCATCCACCAGCAAACCGCGTAGAGCATCACGAGCGACAGGAGGTCGTTTTGCCAAGCATCAACTTCGACGGAATCATTCCCGCCATCGCGGTGCCGTTCACGCGCGACTTTGGCATCGACGAGCCGGAACTGCGGCGCTTTTCGCAATGGCTTGCGGGCCAGCCCGGCATCACGGCGCTGATGACCAACGGTCATACCGGCGAAGTGTTTTCATTGACGCCGCGCGAACGCGCCGAAGTCACGCGCATCACGGCAAGCGCGGTCAATGGCCGGTGCCCGGTTATTTCATCTGTCGTGTGCGAAGGCATCAAGGATGCGGTCGAGCAGGCGCATTGGGCGAAGGAGGCCGGCGCCTCAGGCCTCGACATCATGCCGCCGCATCATTGGCTGCGCTTCGGCTTCATGCCCGAACATTGCCTCGACTATTTCAACGCCATCGGCGAGGCGGTCAATCTGCCGCTGATCGTGCACATCTATCCGGCCTGGACGCGCGGCTCCTATTCGACATCGCTGCTCGCGCAACTGGCAAAGCTGCCGCACGTCGCCGCCTTCAAGATGGGCGAGCGCGAGATGAACAAATACGCCCGCGACATCAAGGGCATTCGCGAGGCCGATGCGAGCAAGGCGCTGCTCACCTGTCACGACGAATATCTGCTGGCCTCGATGGTGCAAGGCATCGACGGGGCCTTGGTCGGTTTCGCTTCGCTCGTTCCGGGCCTGATCCACGATTTGCTCAAGGCGGTCAAAGCCGGCGATCTCAACGCGGCGATGCGGGTGCAGGCGCTGATCATGCCGCTGAAGGACGCGGTCTACGGCGCCGGCGAGCCGACCGGCGAAGCCCACGGCCGCATGAAAGCCGCCATGGCGCTGGCGGGCATCTTGCGCGACGGCACGGTGCGCCCGCCGACGCAGGCGCCGAACGCCGCCGAACTCGAAACGATCCGCCACGCCTTGCAGCACGCGGGTCTGCTCAAGCGCACGGCGGCCTGAGGCCGGTCCATTCGAGAGTTCGTACGATGAACGCAGTTGCAGAACGGAGCGAGGTTGGCCGGCGCGACGGCGGACGTTGCGCCGTCGTCACCGGCAGTTCTTCCGGCATCGGCAAAGCCATCGCTGTGCGGCTTTGCGCCGACGGATGGCGTGTCATCGGGCTCGACAAGGCCCACGCCGAAGAATCCGCTTTTCGCGCTTACACCGTCGACCTGACCGACTTCGATGCGCTCTCGACAACCCTCGCCGATATCGGCGAAGCCGATGCCCTCGTCCATGCCGCAGGGTTCATGCGCACGGCGCCATTGGGCGCGCTCAACGCCGATGACGGCGCGGCGATGTGGCGAATCCATGTTGACGCCGCCGCCGCCGTCGCCGACGCGCTCATCGCGCAAATGCCGGATGGCGGCCGCATCGTTCTGATCGGCAGCCGCACCGCCGCGGGCGCGCCGGGCCGTAGCCAATATGCCGCGGCCAAGGCGGCGATAGCCGGCATGGCGCGATCCTGGGCGGCGGAACTCGCGCCGCGCGGCATTACCGTCAACGTCGTCGCGCCGGCCGCCACCGAAACGCCGATGCTTGGCGATCCGGCGCGGGCCGCGACGCCGCCGAAAAAGCCGCCGATCGGCCGTTACGTGCGCGCCGAGGAAGTTGCAGCCCTCACGGCGTTTCTGCTCAGCGACGAGGCCGGTGCCATTACCGGCCAGCAAATCGTGATCTGCGGCGGCAACTCCATCTAAAACCGGGGAGGGTCTATGTCGGTTCGTATCCTGGAATTGCGCGAAGTCACCAAGCCGATCGCGTCGCCGATCCGCAACGCCTATATCGACTTCTCAAAAATGACGGCGAGCCTCGTCGCCATCGTCACCGACGTGGTGAAGGACGGCCGCCGCGTCGTCGGCTATGGCTTTAATTCCAACGGGCGCTACGGCCAGGGCGGCCTGATCCGCGAGCGCTTCGCCAATCGCATTCTCGAGGCCGAGCCGAAAAGTCTTCTCGACGATGCCGGCACCAATCTCGATCCGCATCGGATCTGGGCTAAGATGATGGCGAACGAAAAGCCCGGCGGCCACGGCGAACGCTCGGTCGCGGTCGGCACGATCGACATGGCGGTGTGGGACGCCACCGCAAAGATCGCAGGCCTGCCGCTGTTCCGGCTGCTCGCCGCGCGGCACAAGCGCAAGGCCGATCCGCGCGTCTTCGTCTATGCCGCGGGCGGCTATTATTATCCCGGCAAGGATCTGTCCGCTTTGCGCGCCGAAATGCGCGGCTATCTCGATCGCGGCTATACCGTCGTCAAAATGAAAATCGGCGGCGCGCCGATCGAGGAGGACCGCAAGCGCATCGAAGCGGTGCTCCAAGAGATCGGCAGCCGCGCGCAATTGGCGGTCGACGCCAACGGGCGCTTCGACCTCGACACCGCGATCGCCTATGCCAAGATGCTGCGCGACTATCCGCTGTTCTGGTACGAAGAAGCCGGCGACCCGCTCGACTTTGCGCTCCAGGCGGCGCTTGCCGACTATTATCCGGGCCCGATGGCGACCGGCGAGAATCTGTTCAGCCATCAGGACGTGCGCAATCTCATCCGTTACGGCGGCATGCGGCCGGACCGCGACTGGCTGCAATTCGACTGCGCGCTGTCCTACGGCCTCGTCGAATATGAGCGCACGCTCAAAGTGCTCGACACGGCGGGATGGTCGCCGCAGCGCTGCATCCCCCATGGCGGCCATCAGATGTCGCTCAATATCGCCGCCGGATTGGGGCTCGGCGGCAACGAGAGCTACCCGGATTTGTTTCAGCCTTACGGCGGCTTCCCCGACAGTGTGAAGGTCGTCGACGGCCATATCACCATGCCGGAACTTCCCGGCATCGGTTTTGAGGGCAAGAGCGACCTTTACGCGGAAATGCGGGCGCTGGCTGCCTGATCTGAAATTCGACTGCTCGGGCCAAAGCCGAGTGTTTCGGAAATAATAACGAGTGGAGGAGACAATGAACCGGCGTGAACTCATTAAAGGTGCAGCGACTGCCGCCGCCTGCGCGGCGATTAGCAAGCCCGCGATCGCGCAGGGCGCGTGGCCGGCGAAGGGCAGGACCGTGAAGGTCATCGTGCCGTGGCCGCCGGGCGCCGCCAACGACGCGCTGGGCCGTCTCGTCGCCCAGCGCATCCAGGACAAATTCGGCGTCGCGGCGATCGTCGAGAACCGCACCGGCGGTTCGGGCCTCATCGGCACGCGATATGTCATCGACGCCGATCCCGACGGCTACACATTTCTCGCCAGCGCGTTTAACACCGCCGTTATGCCGCTGGTGCTCAAGTCGGCCGACTTCAATCCGGAGACCGATCTCGAGGTCATCGCCCGCACCGGCATCGCGCCGCTCGTCTGCGTGATGACGGCGGACCGGCCGCAGAAGACCGTGAGCGAAGTCGTCAGCGCCGCCAAGGCCGATCCGGGCAACTGGAATTTCGCCATCTCCGCGACCGGCTCTGCCGGACATCTCGCGACCATCGATTTCCTGCAACGGACCGGCGCCGCCATTCCCATGGTGGCCTATCGCGGCACCCAGCCGGCTTTGCTCGATTTGATGGCGGGCGCCGTGCAATTGCTCATCGATACGAGCTTTGCGCTGATCCCGGCGGCGAAGGACGGAACCAAAGCGCGCGCGCTCGGCATCGCCGCCGCCAAGCGCTCCGTTCTCGCACCCGACATTCCGACCATGGCGGAAGCCGGCGTGCCGGGCTTCGAGTTTCAGTCCTGGTACGGCATCTGGGCGCCCAAGGGCACGCCCAACGAAATAAAAATGACCGTGCATGATCTCATTCAGGACACCATGCGCGATCCGGCGGTCATCAAATCGCTGACATCGACGCTGCTTGAGCCGGTGACCGAGAGCATCGATCAATCGAAGGCGTTCATTTCAAGCGAGATCGTGCGCGCGCGAAAGCTCCTGGCGAGCGTCAACTTCCAGCCGGCGTAGTTTTACGCCTTCGCCGCGAGATATTTCTTGTCCAGCATGATGTGGATGCCTTTGTACTGATTGACGATCTGCGTGACGCGCAGATCCGCAGCGAGGCTGCAGAGCGTGTAGGCATCTTCGCGCGACAGCCCGCAGCGTTGGCTGATGAGCGCAATCATGGTGCGCAGCGCGATCACGGCGGCTTCGTCGAGGTCGGGGTGGAACGCCATCGTCATCACATGTGTCGGCGTCTCGGCCATCGGCCATTCGAGCGGCATGTCGTCGCGCACCTTCAAGCGGAAGGTGCCGACGAGGCCGGTCTCGATGGCGTTGACGTTGACTTCGCCGTCGCCTTGCGCGCCGTGGCCGTCGCCGACCGAGAACATCGCGCCGTCGATATGGATGGGCAGATAGAGCGTGGTTCCCGCCACCAATTCCTTGTTGTCCATGTTGCCGCCGTTCTTGCGCGGCTGGATCGTGCTGACCATGCCCCAGCCGGCGGGCGGCGCGACCGCCATGACGCCGAAGAACGGGCGCAAGGGAATTTCCAGGCCCCACGGCAGCCGTCCGACCATGCGCTCACGGTCGAGCGGGATATGGATGACGCGCGGCGCGTCGAAATCGTCCGGCAGCGCGCCGGTCATCGGCCGGATCATGTTGTAACCCCAGTCGTAGTGGAGTTCGATCGACTGGATCTGCACTTCGAGCGTCATGCCGGCTTTGGCGCCGCGCACCGCGACCGGCCCGGTGCAGATATGGCCCGGCAGCCGCTGCGTCTGCGTCGCATGAATATCGGCGAGCGCCTGCGGCATCTTGAACGGCGAATCCTTCGGCGGCATCTGCGCCGGCACGCCGGAGACGGTCGAGATGGTCACGACCTCGCCGTTGTCGATCGTCAACAGCGGCTGGCGCGCCGCATCGAAATAGCCCCAGTGAACGGTGTCCGGCGCTGCGTCCAAGCGATGATGCGTCATTGAGGTGTCCTTGCGTGACGGTGCGAAGCCTAGCCCTAATCGGATAGATCAATTCGACGGACCTGCCGCAGGCTTGTATAGTTCATCGTCGGCAGTCTGCGGCGTTTTCGCAATCGTCGGATCGCGAGACCAAAGAGATTTACCGGGGCTGACCCTCGTTCGCGCCGGACGCGAAGGCTGATGGACACCTGGGCAAAATATTGTGCGGCAACTCCGGTGCTCGTGAGCGACGATGTCGCGGTGACGCTACGTTCGGTCGGAGCTTAGCACTAGGCCGATTGGGTTATCGGATCGTGTCACGTGCCGAGAAATTTAGTCGCCACTCCAACAAAAAAGCCTACCAGGACTTTAGTAAGGTCACTAGCCGCTTGAATTGTGCTGGCGTTCGAAGAGCGAAGCATCGTCCACACGCTTCCCAGGAGAACCACGAGTAGTGACGCAATTATAGCCATCATCACGATCGGCTTTGGATCGAATGGACTTGGCTGCGCCCCCGCTTGAGCATAGGCGTCGTTAATGAAAGAGAATCCCAACTTGTTGAATTTGACGCTCGCGGGCTCTAATGATCTCACAAAGACGACGATCGCGATTGCGACGCCAAAAACCAAGAGCGCCTGACAGCAGAATCCACGTTGATGGGCTGAGTACAAAGGTAACCGTCTTGCGCCTCGAAGGAGCTCACAATGTATACACATATTCTGGTTCCAACGGATGGATCCGAGTTGTCAAAGATGGCCCTTCGGGCAGGTGTCGAACTGGCGAAAGCTCTCGGCGCCCAAGTCACGGTCGTAACGATAACAACTCCGTTTCATGCGCTCGGCAGCGAGGCTATGCTTTCCGTAGATCCTGAGCAGTATGAGAAACACATAAGTGCTCTCACCGGACAGTATCTGGACGCCGCGAAGAAGATTGCGGCCGCCGCCAGCGTACCCTGCAACCTCGTCCATGCCGAGCATGAACATCCCTATCAAGCAATTATTGATACGGCGCAGAATCGAGGTTGCGACGTGATTCTCATGGCCTCGCACGGCCGACACGGGATGTCAGCGATCGTGCTCGGTAGTGAAACTCTCAAAGTGCTTATTCATAGCAGCATTCCCGTGATCGTATATAGGCAGCCGCATGCTAGCATTGCTCAGTTACTTGCTGCGTCATAACTACGCTGACGATCGATCAAGCCTTTGAAGCCCGTTCCTTCCACCGAGTTATGGGGGATTGCGAGCACGAAGTGTTGGGAAAAGCCGAAGAAAGACCGACCGACTCGCCTACAGGTATCGCGTACCGATCGATCCCGCTTTCGAAAGCCGAGAAATGTTGACGCGACGCCGGTGAAGATGGTGCAGCGGCCCGCCGAGAGGCTGGGTCAGCAGAAGGCGAAATCGCGGCTGCCTTATTTGCAGAGGCCACGAAAGCCGTGCTTGCTGGTGGGATCGGTGATTCGCCCTCGCAGCACAAATGACGGCGCCGTACCTCGCCACGCTCAATCCCGAACAGCGCCGCGCCGTTGAGCATGGCGTCACCGACTCGTCGCCGCTCCTCATCAACGCCGGCGCCGGGTCCGGCAAGACCAATACTCTTGCGCATCGCGTGGCCCATTTGATCGTACAGGGCGTCGACCCCCGCCGGATGTTACTGCTGACCTTCTCGCGACGGGCCGCAGCGGAGATGAGCCGCCGCGTCGAGCGGATCGCAATAAATGTTCTGCCCGACCAAGCGCGGTTGATCGTGGACGCCCTGACCTGGTCCGGTACTTTTCATGCGATTGGTGCGCGACTGCTGCGGGAATACGCCGAACAGATCGGGCTCGATCGCGCTTTCACCATCCATGACCGCGAGGATTCCGCCGACCTGATGAACTTGGTCCGGCATGACCTCGGCTTTTCCAAAACCGAGGAGCGATTTCCAGCCAAGAACACCTGCCTTGCAATCTATTCCCGCGCGGTCAATGCCGAAGCGCCATTAGACGAGATACTCGGGTCAAATTTCCCCTGGTGTGCCAGTTGGGAAGCTAAACTCAAGGCGCTATTCAGCGCCTATGTCGAGGCCAAACAGCGGCAGCATGTGCTCGATTACGACGACCTGCTTCTCTACTGGGCGCAAATGATGCAGGTCGAGCACGTTGCGTGCGATGTGTCGTCACGTTTCGATCATGTGCTGGTTGACGAGTACCAAGACACTAATCGCCTGCAGGCCTCCATACTTCTGGCGCTCAAGCCAGACGGCAAAGGACTCACAGTCGTCGGCGACGATGCACAATCGATCTATTCGTTCCGCGCGGCAACGGTGCGCAACATCCTGGATTTTCCGAACCATTTCACGCCGCCGGCGGACATTATCACCCTCGACCGAAACTACCGCTCGACACAGCCGATCCTCGCGGCCGCCAACGCGGTCATGGATCTCGCCATCGAACGGCACAAGAAGGATCTTCGCTCCGAGCGGCTTGCAGGCGAACACCCACAACTGGTGTCGGTGCGCGACGAAGCCGACCAAGCTCGCTATGTAGCCGAACGCGTTCTTGAGCACCGCGAGGCGCAGATCCCACTGAAGCAACAAAGTGTGCTCTTCCGCGCTTCACACCACAGCGGTCCGCTTGAAATCGAATTGACCCGGCGCAATATCCCGTTCGTCAAGTTCGGCGGTCTCAAGTTTCTAGAGGCGGCCCACATCAAGGACGTACTCGCGTTCTTGCGCTGGGCCGAAAACCTGCGAGACCGCGTATCCGGATTCCGCGTCATCCAGATCCTTCCCGGCGCCGGGCCCGCTACCGCCGCGCGCCTTCTTGATCGTGTCGCCAGTTCCCCGACATCGCTTGCCGATTTCCGGCCACCGGCGGCATCCGCGGGAGACTGGCCGGCCTTCATCGAAACGCTGGGACTCTTGCGCAGCAATGCCACCGGCTGGCCAGCGGAATTCGACCTGGCGCTTCGTTGGTATGTGCCGCACCTTGAGCGGCTGCATGAGGATGCCAAGGTCCGCGAGGCCGACCTCATGCAGCTGTCTCAGATCGCTTCGACTTATCCCAATCGCCGGCGGTTCCTCACCGAACTTACGCTGGATCCTCCGTCCTCAACCAGTGACGAAGCGGGTGCACCGCTGCTGGACGAAGACTACCTGATCCTATCGACCATTCATTCGGCCAAGGGACAGGAATGGAAGTCGGTTTTTGTCCTCAACTGTGTAGACGGCTGCATACCGTCTGACCTGGGGGTCGGGAGCACCCCCGAGATCGAAGAAGAGCGCCGTCTGCTTTACGTCGCAATGACGCGTGCCAAGGACCACCTGCATTTGGTCGTGCCGCATCGTTTCTTCGTTCATCAGCAGCGCAGCAATGGCGACCGGCACATGTACGCGGTGCGGACGCGCTTTATCCCTAGCTCGATTACCAGACACTTTGAGCAATGTGTGTGGCCACCCGTTAAGCGCGATGTCGGCACGGCCAAAGGACGGGTCGTGAAGCCTGTCGACATCGGTGCTCGCCTTAAGAGCATGTGGCGCTGACCACGGTCACACAAAGCCGACGTATGAGTGTCCGTTCTCGCAAATGTGTCGGCACTAGCACTCAGCGACTGCAATGATGCGATTGAACGGATCGTGGCGGGACTTGAGAAACAGAGCGGCGCGCCCAACAACGAGGAGAGGCGCTGCGTCGTCTTTCACAAAATGGGTGACCCTTTGGTGGCGGCGACTTTGCCCGGAGTTGATCCGGCGCAGAAGGTTCCTCTCTATTTCAGAAGCTAGACATCGATGGACGGTTCAATGCATGCGCCCATGTGTTGAGAAAGTGATCATTGGGCCGGTCTATCGTGGTTTAGTTACGTCCGCGCGTACCCGACGGTTTGTGCAAACGTGACAAACTCATCATTCTGGAGATGTAAGACTTTACCAAGTGTGGGGCAATCGACCGCCCCACGAAAGACGGTCGCTAAGCCTTCCGAAGCGCAGTACAGATAGACGTTCTCGCCGATGAACGCGGCGTCGACGGATGCATAAAGGCGCCGCTCTTCCTGCGATACGTCCATGCGATCGCCATGCGCGACATAAATCAAGTTGAGCGGCGCATTGGCTACAAAATCTTGAAGGCCGGTCTGGGCGCGGATGTCCACCGCGAGTTCGGGGGATCAAGACATGGGCCTTGGGGTCGTAAACCCAGACGCCATCACTCGCCGCCACCCAGACATCGATCACCATGACATGCCGCCAGTACGGCGCGGTGCGATCGCCGTTCAGCCGATTGATTCCGAACGCTGCCCACAACAGATCGGACAGTATCTGCATCGATATCGGCTTTGCCGAATATTCTCGGGTGGAATGCCGCGCGTTGAGCGCGTCGAAGAGCGGCATGCCGCCACTATTTCGCGGGCTCGGCAGTTTGAGAACATCAGATTTCTCGGCAACGGCTCCATGGGTCATCGGCGTAACTCCTCAATGGATGGATTGAACGTCGGCACCCGCAGCTTTGATGACCGCTCGCCGGACAAGCGTTTCGAATAGCGGCAGTTTGTAGGCATTCTTAGTAAGTGGCGTGGCGCCAACGATTGCCGCACGGCCAGCGGCCGCGGCGCTGTCCTGGTCGATCCGCCTGCCGACAAGTGCTGCTTCCGCGGCCGCGGCCCGATGCGGCACCGGCGCCGCTGCGCCAAGCACGATCGCAGCGCGTTTGCAGGTGCCATCCGCATCGACCGCCAGGCAGACGGCCACATCGGCGAGCGGCCAGTCGAATGAATCCTTCTCGCCTTGCTTGAGATGCGCCATGCACGCATTCGCTGCCAGTTTGGGCAGGCGAATAGCGGTCAAGATTTCCTGCGGCTGTAAATCGTTCTCGCGCTGGAGGTCGCGTTCCGGTGGAAGAAAAAAATCTTCAAGTGCAAGCTCGCGAACCGCGCTGGAAGCGCTGGTCAGTTCGACTTTGGCGCTTAAGGCGACCAGAACGGTCGCCGCCGTCGAAGGATGCACGATCGCGCAAGGCATATTGTTAAAGATCGCGTGATATTGGTTCTCGCCCGAAATGGCGAAGCAATGGCCGCCGCCTTTGCGCAGACAGCGATAGGCCCGCGAGCGGAAATACCAGCAGCGCGGACGCTGCAGAAGATTGCCGCCTATCGTCGCGACATTGCGAATTTGTGGGCTCGCCGAACCGCGCAATGCGTCGGCAAGCGCTGGATAGCGTTCCTGCACCAATGAATGATCGGCAAGCGCGGCAAGCGTGACCATTGGACCGATCCGCAATCCGCCGGCTTCCTCTTCGACAACCTGATCAAGACCGCGTACGCCGATCAGGCTGACGACTTTCGATGGCTTCAGAAGACCCTCTTTCAATAGATCGAGAAGGTCGATGCCGTTCGCTTTCACGACCGCCGCTTCGCCCTGATCTATAGCTTCAGGAGGCATTGTCATAGCGCTCGCTACGGTCGTCGACGTCGCGGTCGCGGCTTCGGCAATCGACTTGGCGTTGATCCAGGCAAAACGGTTCACGGCCTCAACTCCTCAGTGGGACTTTGCCCAGCGCAGTGAGCACGGCGGCAGGCGTCATCGGCAGGCTGTGAAGACGCACGCCGATGGCGTTGTAAATCGCGTTGGCGATCGCAGGAGCTGTTGCAATATTGGCCGGCTCGGCTATGCCGTAAGCATCGGTCGCGCTTTGCCCCTGATAATTTTCCAGGACCATAACGTCGATGTCCGGGGTCTCGCGCGGACCGGCGACCTTGTATTGTTCCAAATTCGGATTGACCATGCGCCCGGTATGCAGGTCGAGGATGCGGTCCTCGAACAGCGCATAAGAGAGCCCCATCAACACGCCGCCCTGCACTTGGCTCTCGATCTGCCGTGGATTCATTGGCCGGCCGCAGTCTTGCACCGCGACGACGCGCTCGACGCGCACAATGCCGGTTTCGGTATCGACCGCCACTTCGGCGAATTGGACGCCGCCTAAATCCTGCTGCGCGATTGCCGCGTCCCCCATTCGCCGGCGGAATCCGAGATAGTCATCGCTGCGCGAGGCGACGGCGCTGATGCGGTCGGTGCGCAGCCGGGCGGCGGCCTCGCGGAAACCGATGCCGCGGCTCGGGTCGGCGCTGACAAGAATTTTTCCGTTGCGCGCGACAAGCTCGTCCGGGGCGGCATTGAGCGCGAGCGCGGTCTCACGAAACAGCTGCTGCTGGACGCGCCAAGCGGCCGTGCGCGCCGGCGGCGTGATCGAGGCCGTCGTGCGGCTGCCGTAAGACGGAGGGCCCGTTGGAAATTCGGTGTCGCCGATGCGCACGGTAACGTCGTCGGGACACAATCCGAGCACCTCGGCGACGGTCTGGGCTAAAACCGTCGTGATGCCCGTGCCGATATCCTGAACGCTAGAAAGCACCTCGACCGAACCGTCGCGCATCACGCGCACTTCACAGGCCGAATTGATCTGCACATTAGCGCCCCACAGTGATTGCGCGGCGCCAAGACCGCGCTTCACCGGACCTTGATCGGCGCCTGGCGCATGGCGGCTCTGCCAGCCAATCCGCTCGGCGCCGATGCGCCGTTCTTCGCGGCGCACGGGGCTTGGATCGATATGGTCGCGCAAGACGAGTGGATCGATGCCAAGCCGGTCAGCCAATTCGTCAATCGCCTGTTCGAGGCCGAACGCGCCCGGCGCATTGCCCGGCGCGCGCATTGCGCAACCCGGCCCGGCATTGATGAAGACGTCGTGCTGTGCGCCTGCGAAATTGGGGCAAGCATACATCGCCTCGGCAATATTGCCGACACCGGCGCCGAGGCCGACGCCGGCGGTGCCGTAACTCACGTATGAAAGCGCAGTCAGCGAGCCGTCGCGCTTGGCGCCAATACGTAACCGTTGCCAGGTTGCCGGACGGTTGCCGGCATCCATCTGTTCCTCTTCCCGATCGAGGAAGAGTTTTACCGGCGCTTGAGCGCGGCGTGAGAGCTCAACAGCAATATGACCGTAATTGCCCAGCGAGGATTTCGAGCCAAAGCCGCCACCCATGGCATCGACGACCACGCGCACGCGGTTGAGCGGCAGGCCAAAAGTCTCGGCGAGTTCGTGCCGAACGCCGGCCGTGAATTGCGTGGACATATAGACCGTGAGCCCATCCGCGCGCCAATCGGCGACGATCGCATGCGGCTCCATGCAGCAATGGGTCTGCACTTGGGTGCTGTAGTCGTTTTCAAAGACAAGCTCGGACTGTGCGAAACCTTGGTTCACATCGCCTCGCGTCACAGTCGCCGGTCCGCGCACATTGCCGTTGAGCGGCAGATCGGTGGCGGCGGGAAAGCCTGATGGATGCCCGGCAGGCGCTGTCGTGCCATCATGCACGAGCGGCGCCGCCGGATTGCGCGCCTGATCCATATCGGCGACGAACGGCAGCGCTTGGTAATTCACCTTAATCAGATCGAGCGCTTGCTCGGCAGCCGCCTGAGAAATCGCAGCGACCGCGACAACAGGCGCGCCGATGTAGCGCAGCGTCGCGCGCGACGGGTCGTCCGGCTTGGCGAGCGGCAAAATTGCGCGTAGGCCGGCATGGTGTTGCGCCACCGACGTATCGATCGCGCGCACCAGCGCATGCGGCAGCGGCGAGCGCAGAATGCGGGCATGCAACATGCCGGGCAAAGCAATGTCCACCGTGAAGTGGACCGCGCCAGTGACTTTGCCTCGTCCGTTTGGACGGGGAAACGATTTCCCGATCACCGCAAGTTCGCTGTTTGGCGGCAACGACGGCGGCTCGTCGGCGGGCACCTGGCGAACAACTGTGCCGAGACCGGCGCTCGCAATGCCAGCAGGGAAAGTCTCGCTCTGCAGCTTTTGCTCCCTTGCCATCTTTACACCTTGCGTGCTTGGGCGGCGGCGAGTGTCGCCTCGACGACGTGCGGATAAGTCCCGCAGCGGCAAATGTGCCCGCTGATCGCACTGCGGACATCCTCGGCGGTTGGGGCCGCCGTGTGCTCAAGGAGTGCAGCGCAACTCATGATCATTCCCGGCGTGCAATAGCCGCATTGCAGTGCGTCGTGATCAATGAAGGCCTGCTGCACTGAATGTAACTTTTTGTCTTGTGCCAGCCCTTCGATTGTCGTGACTCGACGCGGTCCGACTTCGATCGCGAGAACCATGCAAGAACACACCGGCAATCCGTCGAGCCATACGGTGCAAGCGGAGCAGGCGCCGCGATTGCAGGCAATCTTGGTCCCCGTCAGGCCCAAAGGCCCGCGCAGCGCCTCGGCGAGCGTCATACGCGGCTCGGCCAGTAGCGAGCGCGGTGTGCCATTGATCTGCAATGTGAGGGAGATTGGATCCGGCCCGACGGATGGCGCAACGGTCCTTTTCTCAACGCTCTCGGACCCTTGTTGCGCAAGCGCCGGCAATGTCGCGTCGAGCATGGTCGCTCCGCCTGTCGTTACAGCGGTGCCCCGAAGAAATGAGCGACGCGATAAGTCACCCTGCACGACGGGCCTCCGCCTGGAATAATCATTCTTCCGTCGCCAAATTAAAGCATAGTCGTAGGCGCTCTTCGCATCTTGATCTGAGTCAAAGAAAGCAGACGCGTCGACGATGGCGTTAAGCGCCTGCCGAAATCCGACATTTTGAAAATGGAACTTCCGTCCGATGCCGTGGTGCTGTGTCGCTACCGGAGTGCCGGCCAGCATATTCAAATGCGATGATTGATTCAGATCAACATGGCCGGCGACAATGCGGAGCTAACTGACGTAGCGAAGCTTACAAGTCATTGTGGAGAATGTGTCATGGCTGAACCCACCAAACTGCCTGTGAAAACCGAGAAAACCGCCGCGCCACCGGCGACGTGGCGGCCGTTTGAAAGTCTGCGCCGTGAGATCGATCGTCTTTTCGACGATTTCGACGGCGGATTCCGGCGTTCCCGCGGTTCCGTGTTCGACCTTGCTCCTTTCTGGGGACGAGAATCGAACTCGGTTCGCGGCGCCAGCCGTCGATTTTACCGATACCGAGAAGGCTTATGAGATTACGGCCGAATTGCCGGGAATTGATGAAAAGAACGTTGACGTGAAGGTCGCCAACGGCGTCCTTACGATCAAGGGCGAGAAGCAGGAAGACAAGGAAGAGAAAAAGAAAGACTATTACCTTCGCGAGCGCAATTTTGGCTCGTTCGAGCGTTCGTTCCAGGTGCCCGATGGTGTCGACACTGACAAGATCGACGCCAGCTTCAAGAAGGGCGTACTCACCGTAACCCTTCCAAAGAAGCCCGAGGCGCTAAAGGGGGCGAAGAAGATCGACGTCAAGACTGCGTAAGGTTCGTCCCTGTAAAAGCTCCGGATTGCCTCGAAAATGGCAGTCCGGATGCTTTGTGTATATCATTTTTAGATAATAACCACAGCACCCTGGACAACAGGTTCCCGCTCTCAGCGGAAAAGCAGATCCGGGCTGCATCACAATTCAGCATTAGGCACGATGGGAACTTGGAATCTCGCTGAGATGTATACCCACCCTAAACACGCCGTCGTCTTTCGTAGCTTCTTCGGACAGTAGACCAGTGAGATGTTTGTTGCGATAGTCCGTCGAGAATAAAACGCTCGCAGTTTGTCCAAAAGCTCATAAGGTAATTCTGATATGTCCTCGCATCACAAGGTCACCTAGCTCTATTTCCCAAACACTGATAGCTGTTGGGAAAGATCGGCCGCTTGCTTGTAGCTGAGTTTCACCACCACAGGCGCAGATTGGCCCTCAACTCTCGTCAGCAAGACGACCTCAACTTCGCGACCGGCATCTCGGGCATCAACAGCCTCGACCGCAGGAAAGATATTCAGTCCAACGCTATCGATTTTAAGTACCATGAATGGCTCCCCTTCAGGTTGAAGAGGATATTACATTTGGGCTTAACGGCCAATGAGGATCAGGCTGAATCTCACTCGCCTCGCGCCAGTGGCGAACGGCTTTCAATCCAGCAAGAAGAGCGGCAGCGGCGCTGCCGCTTGATTTTGGCATTCTATTCGCGACCACAGCGGTCCTGAATGCGATTGCCGCTAAAATGTATGGTCACGTGGGCTACTGACGCGCGAGCGGGGGCAGTGATTATGTGCGGTTTACGACGATGCCTGACTGTTCTGATCCTCGAATGGGCGATGGCCGTCGCCGCTATGGCGCAGTCGGTTGGCGACCCTCAGAAGGGTTTCAGGCTGGCGCAACTGCAATGCGCCGACTGCCACTTTGTCGAGAGGGGATTAGGACGCTCACCGGTTCCTCCTGCGCCCAGCTTTAAACACATCGCGAATATTCCTGGCATGACCAATATGGCCCTGACGACTTCGCTGAGGACGTCGCATGCTACGATGCCGAACGTGGTCATCAAGGGCAGCGATATCAGCGATCTTGTTGCCTATATTCTCAGTTTGAAGAAAGGTGGCTGATATGAGACTCAGTCAAACGACCGGTCAGTCAAAGAACCCGCCGCATTACTTTCGTAAGCTTAGAATATAGGAAATGATTTCTCTTACCTGATAATCCATCAGTTCGGGATCAGGCATCCCCTTGGGCGCATCCAAGCCTCTGTGCGTTTTCGTCATAAAGAGCCGGAGCGAACCGGCATTCGTATCTTTGCGTTGAGCAATCGATTCAAATGACGGTGCCGGCGGTTTTATGATCGGCGCATAGGCTTGATCTGGCGCTGCCACATGACAGATCGCGCAGATTGTTGCGGCCAGCTGGTGGCCCTTTTGGATATCATCTTCGGCATTGGGCTGCGCCGACGCAGAAGAAAGGCCGGTCGATAAGAACTGCGATAAGACCAATGCTATTCGCATCGTCTCTGCTCGATATAGCCTTCTCCTGAGAGTCTGGATCAAAGTATTGGTCCCTTTCGTGAACGGCCGGTCCGCGGATTACTCGTAGCGCAGTGCCTCGATCGGATCGAGATGAGCCGCTTTGCGCGCCGGATAATAGCCAAAGAACATGCCGACGGCGGCGGAGAACAAAAAGCCGCCAGCAACCGCCGGCAGAGATATGGGTGCGAGCCAGCCGGTCACGAAGGAAATGACGGGGGAAGCCGCTGCGCCCATCACGATCCCGGCGATGCCGCCGCTGACACTGAGGAAGACGGCCTCTGCGAGAAATTGCAATAGAACGTGCAGACGACGCGCGCCAACCGCCATGCGCAGACCGATTTCTCTGGTTCGTTCAGTCACCGAGACGAGCAGGATATTCATAATGCCGATGCCGCCGACAATCAGAGAGATCGAGGCGACTGCGGCAAGCAGCAGGGCCATGATGCGGCTGGAGCCCTCGGCAGTCTCGACGAATTGGCTCAGATTACGTACGTTGAAGTCATTGACGTCGCCGGGCTTGATGCGATGGCGACGGATCAACGTGTCGCTGACCTGTCTGATCGCGGTTTGGACCAGCGGCTGGCTCACCGCCTGGATGTAGATTTGGTTGGCGAAGCCCGTCAGACGCGCCTGCAAATTGTAAGGATTAGGCGGCGGCAGATAGGGCCAGTTCAGCGGCGTTTGTTCCTGGGTGGGGGCCGCGACGCCAAGCACTTTATGTTCGGCGGTAGTGAACGGCATCATGACAATGTCGTCCTGATCGGTGCCGTAGGCCGATTGTCCCTTGGCGGCCAGCACGCCGACAACCTGAAGTGCTACGCTTTTAACCTGGATAGAGGCGCCGAGCGGGTTCTGGTTGGCACCAAAGAGTTGACGATAGACTGTTTGTCCGATGAGCACAACCAAGGCGCTCTTGTTGTTGTCCTCGGCGGTGAGGTCGCGTCCAGCCGCAATCTGCCAATTTGTAATCGGCGGGTAGGTTGCGCTGACGCCTTGGATGCTTGTGTTCCAGTTTTGATTTGCATATTGCACTTGGCCCTGCTGGCGGATCAAATAGCCGACTAGCGCCACCGCTGAATCTTCGCGGTGAATTGCGCGCGCGTCGGCGACCGTCAACGTACTGGCGCTGCCATAACCCGCGCGGATGCCGCCTGATGTTAAGGCGCCGGGCACAATTACGACGACATTGGTGCCGAGGCTCTCGATCTGTTTGCGAACGGCCTCATTTGCGCCCTGCCCAATGGCGACCATCGTGATGAGAGCAGCGACACCGATGAATACGCCGAGCATAGTCAGCGCCGAGCGCATTTTGTTACGCCAGATTGCCTGTGCCGCGGCAGCAAGCACCATGAGCCCAAATGCAAGATGAATCCTGGCAGCCGAGTTTGTCGCCGCGTGTGGCTGAGATGGGACCTTTGCCGCCAGGTGGTTGGCGGCGGCGGACAGCAACGCAGGCTTGACGATCTTTTCATCCGATATGATTTGGCCGTCGCGCATGGTGACGACGCGATCGGCATAGGAGGCGATGTCGGCCTCGTGGGTGACAAGTACGATGGTGACGCTCTGATCGCGATTGAGTGAAACCAGCGTATCCATAATTTCGTGCGACGTTCGCGTATCGAGGTTGCCCGTCGGCTCGTCTGCGAGCAGCAGGCTCGGTGAATTGATCAGTGCCCGCGCGATGGCGACACGCTGTTGTTGTCCGCCGGACAGCTGCCCAGGCGTGTTGCGCTCGCGTTGGCCAAGACCAACAAAATCCAAAGCCGCATGTGCCCGCTCAATACGCTCGGCGCGCTGGGTCGGTCCGGATGCCGCGTAGTACAAGGGCAGGGCGACGTTCTCCAGTGCGCTGGTGCGGGGCAGGAGATTGAAGCTTTGGAACACGAACCCAAGCCGCTCGCTGCGGATCCTTGCTAGATCCGCTTCATGCAGCGCCGCCACGTCGACGCCCTGCAGCAAATAGCGTCCGCCTGTCGGCCGATCCAGGCAGCCAAGAATATTCATCAGCGTCGACTTGCCGGAGCCCGACGACCCCACGATAGCAACAAACTCGCCGCGATGGATGACGAGGTCTATATTGTTGAGGGCCTTAACTTCGACGTCGCCGACCACGAAAGTCCGATCAACTCCCTCGACTCGGATTACGGGCTCTACGGTATTCGGTGGCGTCACGACACCCACCTTAGGGGAGCGGCTGAGACCCAGCCTGCTGCATGCTGGTGTCGGACCGCCCTTCGCCAGTGATAACACTGTCGCCCGGCTTGACGTCGCCCGCGACGATTTCGGTGAAACTGCCGTCGTCAAGTCCGGTAACGATTGTCACTGCGACAGGTCGGCCGTCACGAAGCACCCAGAACTCGTGACTGCCCGCCGGCTGGCGCAGTGACCGCTTTTGGGTCAGAAAGACTCGGCGCAAAGCGCAGCGCTTGATCCGGCACACGCAACGCGTCTGTTCTTTGATCGACGACGATCTGGGTGGAGGCGGTCATGCCGGGTTTGAGTGCGAGATTGCTATTGTCGACGCTCACCACGGCATCATAGGTGACTACGTTTTGCACGGTCTGCGGCGATTGGCGCACTTGGCTCACGACGCCTTGAAAGGTCCGCTTGGGAAAAGCATCCACCGTAAAGGTCGCACTATCGCCATCCTTGACCTCGCCAATGTCGCCTTCGCTTGTATTGGTGTCGACCTGCATCTGCTTCAGATCGGTGGCGATCAGAAAAAGCGTCGGCGTCTGAAAGCTCGACGCAACGGTCTGACCCTGCGTGACATTGCGCGACACCACTGTGCCGTCCACCGGCGAGATGATATCAGTATAGATCAAATTGAGTTTGGCGCCTTCGACCAGACCCGCATCAAGCTTGACGGTGCCTTCATCCTGTTCGACGACGTGTAGCTGATCTTCGGCTTGCTGCCGGGCAATTGAATTTTCTGCCGCGAGTTTCTGGTATCGCTCGAGATCCTCGCGATCCTTATCTAAGATAGCCTGATCCCGCGCAAGCTGACCGGCATATTGATCGAGCGTGGCCTGAAATGGCCGTGGGTCGATCTTGGCGCAGATTTGGCCTGCTTTCACTTCGGTGTTGTAATCGCAGGACAGGCTCTGGATCACGCCGGACACGTAGCTGCCAACGATGATTGTTAGCACAGGGTTGACGGTGCCCGTGGCCGTCACGGTACGGCTAATGGCGCCATGCGCCGCCGGAACCGTTATGTATTGCACGCGGCTTGTCCTGCCGAAACTCCACCAGGCGACGGCGAACCCAATGGCGACGAGCGCCGCAATGGCAGCAGCTGTAAATCCGTGCTTTTTCAACGTCGACCAACTGGTTCCCAGGCGCTTCCGACCGGTTTCGGGCGCGCCCGGGAACCGGAGCAACTTGCCGCGGCCGTCAGAGGAGGACAAATCCGAACTGATGCTCATGTCTGTCGTCTGCATTTCTATCGTCTGCATCGGCGGAACATACCGCTCACAGCAAGAGTGTCTAACGCGCCATTGCAACCGTCTACCTCTTCATCGCTGCAAGTGGCTCTGCTTGCATTGATGTGGATCAAGCAGATGGCTTTCGAGTGGCGGTCGGCACCACCGTTTGAATCAATGGAGCAGATCGGCGTGGCTACACCTCCATACGCTTGAACTCGCAGGCGATGTCGCAGATTGGTCCCCAAGCGGACACGTTGATCGGTGACAGCCGCGGCAGCTTTAGAGCGGACACGGCCGCCATCGGATAGTGCGGCAGCTAATGGGCCGATTCGGAGGTCGGCCCGGCCAGCAACCAAGTCCCGGTTGTCGCCGGATTTTGTTAAGGGTTTCCCCTTAGGGGCAATATCTGAATTTTCGAACGTGCGGCCGGCCCGTATTGGGGGATTGTGCTTACGAGACAACCAATGCGCAGCCAGCAACAGTTCCATTTCTTGCGCCAGCCATATCCCCACGCTCGCGCTGTGGCCCGAGTGCAAGAGCAAGACCAGTACAAAGTGACCATGATGGTCGCTTACGCGCTTGCGAGTGCAATCATTGTGCTATGGATGGCATACTTCCCCAGCCTGATAGGCACCGCCCTGACAAATTTGAACGTCTTGCCGGTGCATCTGTCGTCCGCAGCGGAGAACACCAACGGCGCTGACAAGGATGATCAGCTTGCGAGGGTTCAATTTGACGACAGGTGGGGCGCATTAGCGACGATGATGCTACGAACGCTCGGCGAGAACGATGTCCGCGTCGGCGCTACTGGTTCAGCCACAGACATCCAGCGATTTCCGGCCGGTTGCGAGTTCGGCATTCAGCCAGCTCGTCAAAACCAAAACTTTCAGTGGACGTTGCGTTGCAAGCGCGAATATCCCTGCGCCGCTGGTCAAAATCGAGTAGATGCGCTCTCACCGAAACATGGGTATTGCTTGGCTTCCGGATATAAGTCGACTCGACTATTGAGGAGGCAGCAGTCTGCCTCCCGTCCCTTTGAGAAAAGGAGGAGGCGGCGTGGATAAATTCAATATCGTGCACTACACACAGCAACTGATGACGGAAATTGACCCGGTCAAACGGGATCTGCTGCAAAAAGTTCTGGTCGAAGAAATGGTGAGGGAAGCGAGCCTGCTTCGGCCGAAAAGCCAATTGCATAAGATCCAATCGCACCGGGGTCGTTTCAATTGACGGATCGCTTTGGTTCGCAGGGATCCGGGAACGGCATTAACGGCCTTAGCCGCCGAACCTTGTATATCGCGGCGAAAGTCGACCAAACGACCAGGCGGCTTTGACCGCGATCTTGTGTTCTGACTTCTGCGCCTCTGCAGCCTTCGGTAAAATGGCGGTGAGCACGCCCTTCTTGAAGATCGCCTCGACTTTGTCGGCGTCGATCCTAATTATCTCCGGCGCAGCGACGCGAAAAAAGATCTCTGATTTGAACCTCTCATTTCTGGGCGGCGCCGGGTATTCGGGGGCTTTACCGACAGCATTCTCAAACGGTCACCTCGCTGCGCATTTCTCTCGCATTGAATGGCGGCCGATGCAATTTAACGGGCTATTTGACCTGTATGCTTTTGAGATACTCGATAATTCCCGAGATACGCTTTTTGACCGCCTCTTCCGTGCCGTCCCTTTGAAATAGAGAACCCCACACCGGCATGTCGTAGGTGCCGTGGGCTCGGATGGTTTTACGTCCGTCGATGATCCGGTACAGAATCTCGGTAGGGAAAACGCCATCGTTATTCTTGGCCAGCAGGGTGAGATTCGGCGGTTGTGTTTTGAGGTCTGGGACTAGGGGCCCGTCTCCCTCGCCACTTTTGCCGTGACAGGCGGCACAACTGGCTACGTAGTCCGCTTTGGCGGCATTCCCGTCTTCAGCGCTGGATGGTGTGTTGAATCCAGCCAGACCGGCGGCAAACACCAGGGAGGCGGCCAAGATCTTGAGTGTCATGTGCACTCTCGCATCAAATGGAGGCAGGATCGCATTTCAACCGATCCATTGGATTTCGGGCTCTCTTCGCGCCACGGGCGGCGGCACCGATTTCGGGTGGCCGACGATGATAGGGGCCATGGGCATCATCTCAGCAGGAAGTTGAAGAAGCAACTTGCCTGCCGGTGTGCCAAGCCAGCCCTGGGCAAAACCAATCCAGCAGGAGCCGAGCTCCGCCGCTTGTGCGGCCAGCATCAGGTTTTCGGCGGCCAGCGCGCAATCCTCGGTCGCCCAGGGAATCGAGGCGCTGCAGATCACGATCAGCACCGGGGCGTGATAGAAGATGTCAAAGGCCTGATCGTTCAATATCTGCCCAAAGTGATGCGATAGAAGACCGGCCGGAGTCGTCTTCAGCATATGCGCCTTTGACTCTGCCGATATGCGCGCCAGCACGGCCTGATCGCGCACAACGCAAAACGACCACGGTTGCTGATTGACTGCGCTTGGCGCCTGGATCGCGGTATCAATGAGCTGACGAATGACGGCCTGTTGCAGGAACTCGGCATTGGCCTGCAGACATCCTGTACGGCGGTCCATTTGCTTTTCGGCAGTGCAAACTTCTAGACCGCGAATGTCCTGTCCGACTGCGGGCGCTAGGCGCGCCACCACAAGAAATCCAACAACGCAACAAAGTCTCGCTGCTCGAGAGGAATGAGGCCAACGTTGTGGTTTGCGTATCATGTCCGAAAGCCAACGATTGAGAGAAGCGATCTCGGGGTACAGAAGGTGCTTGATAGCAGAAGAGTAGGGCGCAGTTCGCTTTCATTCCGATAAAGGGATGTATCGGAACTAACGAAGTTCCAGCGTGACGTTTAATTCTGCCAAGAGCGATAGTAAGTCGGCGGATTGGAATGCTCGCTCCTCTGGTAGTAAGTAATCGAGCATTTTCGATCGCGGTACATACTAGCCTTATTCACATTTCTCGTGTGCTCATCGGTGCTGGCGTCGCCGCTAGCTTTGTTAGAGCCGGCCTCGGAAATCTGCACAAGTCGATAAGTGGAGTTTCTGCCTGACAGCGGGGACGCTATGGCCTGCGAATCAGGAGCGACTATGCAGAGACGAGCGCGCCGGAACCACACACCGGCTTTCAAGGCGAAGGTGGCTGTTGCCGCCATCAAGGGCGATCGGACATTGGCGCAGCTTGCCGAGCAGTTCGACGTTCACCCCAACCAGATTACCTCGTGGAAGGCGCAGCTTGAGAATGGAGCTGCCGATGTGTTCGGTCCTGGCGGCGGCCAGGCGGCGGCGCCTGCGGTCGACGTGAAGTCGCTGCACGCCAAGATCGGCGAACTGGCGCTGGAGAACGATTTTTTAGAGGGCGCGCTCACCAAGGCGGGGTTGCTGAGCGCAAAGCGATGATCGACCGCGGGCACGATCTGCCGATTGCCAAGCAGGCCGAGGTTCTGCGCATCAGCCGCGGCAGCGTCTACTACCTGCCGCGGCCGGTGCCGGAGGCCGACCTTGCGATCATGCGGCGTCTCGACCGGCTGCATCTGGAGTTTCCCTTCGCCGGCTCGCGGATGTTGCGCGGCCTGCTGGTGGCCGAGGGGTGCAAGATCGGACGCCGGCATGTGAAGACGCTGATGCAGCGAATGGGGATAGAGGCACTTTATCGGCGCCCACGCACGACCAAACCGGAGCCCGGTCACAAGGTCTACCCATATCTGCTGCGCGGGCTTTCGATCACGCGACCGAACCAGGTGTGGGCGATGGACATCACCTACATCCCGATGGCGCGCGGCTTCGTCTATCTGGCTGTGGTGCTCGACTGGTTCAGCCGGCGCGTGCTGTCGTGGCGGCTGTCAATCACGATGGAGGCGGCGTTCTGCGTTGAAACGCTGGAGGATGCTTTGGCTCGTCACGGCAAACCTGACATCTTCAACACTGACCAAGGTTCGCAGTTCACCGGCACGGCCTTCATCGGTGTGCTCGCTGGCAACGGCATTGCCATCAGCATGGACGGCAAAGGCGCCTGGCGCGATAACGTGTTCGTCGAACGGCTGTGGCGCAGCGTCAAATACGAGGAGGTTTATCTGCGAGCCTACGACGGCGTCAGCGAGGCGCGTGCTTCGATCGGCCGCTACTTCGACTACTACAACAGCCGCAGACCACATTCGAGCCTTGACGGCATGACACCCGATCAAGCCTACTGCCCACCACCGCTGCCGCTCCGCTTGGCAGCCTAACCTTGGCAGGGACTCCACTTATCGAAGCGGAAAATCTGTTCAGATAACCGAGACCACCTCACACCACCGCCCCCAGTGTACACACGGGGCTAGCGGTGCAGCTTCACAACAACAAATAAACTGAATTCGCTCGCCGTGACGAGTGTGACCGAACCATCTGACCATGCCGACACTAATCGCGGTATTACTTCTCTTGAATTGAGCTTAGATATCCGACAATGGACAATATCCGGTCTCGGATGACCGCGTCTGCGTCACATGGGAGGTCAAGAAGAGAATCAAGCCGTGGCTCATGGTTCTCGCTCCGAGCCGTAAGCGGGCGGCCATGCTTGCGGGTCGCAGGCGGCTTTGCCGGCTCCGGCGTCGTCGATCCGTTGGCATGACGGCAGCCCCATATCGGCATGTCGGCGCTGCGATGGGCGAAGCGAGCATTTCGGCCGTCAATCATCTGATAAACGGCACCGGGATTGAACATGCCGTTGGTCTGCTTGGCCAATACTGTGAGATCAGCGGGTTTGACTTTTAGGTCGGCAGCGTGTGGACCTGACCCCTTGCCGTCGGCGCCGTGGCAGCGTGCGCAACTAGCCATAAATTCTGTTCGACCTTTATCAATGTCTTGTGCCCACGCCGATACACGCACCACTGCAAAGACGGCCGCTGCGGCTAGCCCAGGGATTAGCACTGCTCTTTGGATTGCGCCCATACCAACAAGCCGGAACCATATTACAAAGTTAAAGTATGCCCAATTTCTGGCCACAGCTCCTTGACTTGGATCAATTTACGATTTTCGTGACGCACTTAAATGACAGCGTGGCACAGCGTGACAAAAGTCTTCTTAACCAGGAGCAAGCGAGCTTCGGCCATGCATTTTAAATCGGTGGAAAAGAAGTTCCATGACATCTTGCTACATCATCATTTGTCGCATTGGCATCCGATCACGACAGCGGCTTGCAACCAGAGCTTGGAACTCGGCGTGATCGATAATAACAAACTGATCGTTCTGCCTTTCCCATGCCGGCGAGATAACCGCGGGGACTGGTTTAATGTCGATCTCGACATACGAATGCATGTTGAGCCTGTCAGATGGCGCCTGTGGCAGAACAATAATGTGGCTATCAAACAGAAAAAGTAACCCGCGCGGCAGCCTTCGGCGGCAAAGTGGACACGCCAGCGGACGACGGTCGCGGCAGCTTATGACCGATACTGTTGAAAAAGTCCTCGAGATAGTCGGCAAATCATCATTCCGTTTCGTTGAGGGTTTCAGCGGCGGGGTCGGATCATGATGGGTCGGCAGAGCGGCGATCAGAGCCGGTTGTTTTACCTTTTCAACCTCGAGAAGCGCATTCCAGCGGGCCATCTGTTGCGCCGTATCAATCCGGTTGTGACCCGGATACTGGGTGACCTTCGCGAGAAGCTTGAGCCGTTCTACAGCGAGATCGGCCGCCCATCGATCGACCCTGAGCTGATGATCCGGATGCTGATCATTGGCTACTGCTACGGCATTCGTTTTGAGCGGCGGCTGTGCGAGGAGGTCGAGTTACACCTTGCCTACCGCTGGTTCTGCCGCCTCGACCTTGAGGACAAGGTTCCCGACCACTCGACCTTCTCGGTCAATCGTCACGGCCGGTTCCGCGACAGCGACCTGTTCCGTCAGGTTTTCGAGGCGGTAGTGCGGGCCTGCATGAATGCGGGTTTGGTCAAGGGTGAAGCCTTTGCGGTCGATGCCAGCGTCATGGAGGCGGACGCCAGCCGTTATCATGCCAAGGCACCCGACGAGATCGACTGGTCGTTGCCGGAACGCCAGACGCGGGCGGTTGCCGAGTTTCTCGGCGCCCTTGATGATGAAGATCACGACGCGGATCGCAAGGTGCCAAAGGCGATCTCGCCGGTGGACCCGTGCTCGGCTTGGACCGCCAAAGCCAACAAGCGCGTTCAATTCGGCTATGGGCTCAATTATCTGATTGACGTCGAGCGCGCGGTTATTGTCGATGTGGAGGCCACTCCGGCCCGCACCTACGACGAGGTGGCCGCGACCAAGACCATGATCAAGCGTACCGAGCAGACGCATGGCTTGAAGCCCAAACGGCTTTTGGCCGACACGGCCTATGGCACCGGCAAGTTCCTCGGCTGGCTCGTCGGCACCGGCATCACGCCGCACATTCCGGTGAAGGACATGAGCGATCGTGATGACGGAACCTTATCAAGCAACGACTTCACGTTCGACCGTAAGCGTAACGTCTATGTCTGCGCCGCGGACAAGCTGCTCAAGACCACCGGCAACGTGGGCGGCGACCACAAGGTCCGCTATCGTGCATCGCGGCGTGACTGCCACGCATGTCCAGTCAAGCCGCGATGCAGTCCGAACACGCCCTCGCGCAAGATCACACGCGACGTCAATGAGGATGCCCGCGATCATGCGCGCAGCTTCGTCGGTACGCCGGAGTTCGAGCGATCACGCAATGAGCGCAAGAAGGTCGAGATGCGCTTTGCGCACCTCAAAACCCATCACCGCTTCGAGCGATTGCGCCTGCGCGGCTTATCCAGTGCGCGCGATGAGTTCCACCTCGCAGCCATCGTGCAAAACCTCAAGACCCTGGCGAAACATATCTGGCGGCCAGTGCTGAACGCGCCCGCCGCCTGTATTGCATGAGGGCTGTGGCGTCCGCCGCAAGCGGGTGAACAATAACACCGATATCGCCCCACAGGTGCTCAATAACGAGCCAAGCACAAAGCAGCGGGGGATTTTTCAACACTATCGACCCAACTGCGACATTCGCCTCCACAAATTGACGTATTGCGAAAAGTTACTCGATCACCTCGTCGGCAGTGGCGAGGAAGGTGGGCGAGAAAGTGACGCCGAGCGCCTCGGCGGTCTTCAGATTGACCACCAATTCGTACCTTGTCGGCGCCTGCACCGGCAGATCGGCCGGTTTCTCGCCCCGCAGGATGCGATCGACATAAGAAGCGCCGCGCCGAAACAGGTCGCGCGGTTCAAAGCCATAGGCCATCAGGCCGCCATCTGCGGCGTATTGCCGGAACGGATAGATCGCGGGCAGGCGGTAGCGCAGCGCCGCTGCAAACAGTTTTTTGCGCGCGATGGTGTTTGTGCCCGAGGGCAGAACGATCAATCCGCCCATTCCGTCTTTGGCGAAAGCCGCAATGGCGGGCTCGATATCGGACGCCGGGTCCCGGAACGCGAGCCCCGTTGTTGTGATCCCCTTTTGCGGCGCCAGATCGTCCACCGCCTTCTGCAACGCCGCGAAGCCCTGAAAGCCCGGCTCATAAACGACGGCCACGCGTCGGATGCCCGGTGCGACTTCATGCAAAAGTTCGAGCCACTTGCCGCCAATCTCCGGCTCAAAGGTGCTAAAGCCGGTGACGTTGCCTCCGGGCCGGGCCAAGCTTTGCACGAAACCCGCACCAACCGGATCGGTTACGACGACAAATACCACCGGAATGGTATGCGTAACTTTCTGCAGCGCCGATAAAGCGATCGTACCGTTGGCCAAGATCACATCCGGAGCAAACGCCACGAGCTCCTCGATGTCGACCCGCGCGCGATCAGGATCGCCGGCACCCCAGCGATATTCGAAGTGGACGTTGCGACCTTCTGTCCAACCTAAATCCGTAAGCGCGTCCCGGAAGCCGGCCACACGCGCCTGGCCGTCAGCGTCGATCTCGTCATTGTTGACCACAACGCCGATGCGCCGCACGCGTTCGCCCTGTTGCGCGCGCGCGGCGAGCGGCCACGCCAACGGCACACTGGCCAGCGCTGATATGAATTTCCGTCGCCCGACGCCAATAGTCATTCGCCCCCGCCTCGAGGTGACTAACCCCGCACCACGTTACAGCGATATTTTGCAATGCACGAGGCCGGTTCTGATGTTGTGGACGGGTGCGCCGGGAGACCGGCAAGAGGTAGACGGTGGAAGTCCGTCACGGTGAAGGAGTAGCGAACCGCACTGGCCCCGAGTGATGCGCGGGTTGTCCGCGAGGACAAACGTGAAGCGTTCACAGGGGAGGGCGCAGGCGAGGTATTGAGCGGCGTAAGACAAGTTCGGGGTGCTGATGTTTTCCGTCCCACAGAAGGCAACACGGCTGGTGTCGATATCGCAAGACACACGCCGACCCCGCGTCGTCGTAGACCCTGGCATGCGCAGAAGCCTTTTGCACGGGAACCGGGAGATCTCCATCGCCGCCCCCGCCAGTCGTGGCCGGGACGTTGTCGGGAAGGCCGGAGGCTGTAGCCGACGATGAGCGCGACGGAGAAGTCGGACCTGCCCGAAGTAGCAAAGAAGCGAGCGAACAAAGCGGCCTCGGCTGCGGCGGAGCTCGTGGAGCGAAGGGGCGGGGCCAAGGAGAATGCGGAACTGCAAAGCACGGTCCGGACGCAGAGCCGGGCAGCCGTGTCACAAGCGCAGGCCCGCATACGAGAAGCCGTCATCAGGAACAGACAGGACAAGCTGACGGCGCTCCTGCATCACCTCACCGTTGACGTTTTGCGGGCGAGCTTCTTCGGTCTGAAGAAGTCCGCCGCGCCGGGTGTCGACGAGGTGACGTGGAGCGAATACGTGGAAGGCCTCGAGGAAAACCTCTCGGGCCTCCACTCTCGCGTTCAAACGGGAGCGTATCGAGCGCTGCCATCGCGCCGGACCTACATTCCGAAGGCAGATGGCAGACAGCGGCCGCTCGGCATCGCTGCCGTAGAGGACAAGATCGTCCAGGCAGCGGTGGTGGCGATCCTGACGCCGATCTATGAGTTGGAGTTCCTGGGCTTCAGCTACGGGTTCCGGCCGAAGCGCAACCAGCATCAAGCGTTGGATGCACTCGCGTTCGGGATCGGCAGGCGACACATCAACTGGGTGCTCGACTGCGACGTACAATCCTTTTTCGACAAGGTCAGCCGGGATTGGCTGATCCGTTTCGTCGAGCATCGGATTGGCGACCGCCGAATCACCCGGTTGATTGCCAAATGGCTGACGGCAGGCGTGCTCGAAGATGGACGCGTGATCGAGACGGAGGACGGGACGCCGCAGGGCGCGGTCATCAGCCCGCTCTTGGCGAACATTTACCTCCATTATGTCTATGATCAATGGGTCCACCAGTGGCGGCAGCGATGCGCCACTGGCGACGTGATTGTCGTGCGCTACGCGGACGACTCTATCGTTGGCTTCGAGCATCGGCACGAAGCGGAGCAATTCCTTGCCGATCTCAAGGCGAGGCTCGCTCGTTTTGGACTGAATCTTCATCCCGATAAGACGCGGCTCATCGAGTTTGGTCGGCACGCGATTGCGAACCGCCGCGCTCGAGGCCTCGGCAAGCCGGAGACGTTCGACTTCCTGGGGTTCAAGCATTATTGCGCGGCCCGGCGGGATGGCAGCGGCTTCGTGCTCGGAAGGAAGCCGATGGCCAAGCGCATGCGAACCAAACTTCGGGAGATCAAGGAGCAGCTCATGGTGACCCGCCACGACGGGATCGATGGGCAGGGCAAATGGCTTGCTCAGGTCCTGCGCGGCTGGATGGCCTACTATGCTGTGCCGATGAGCGGCTCAGCGATCTCAGCATTCCGTCATCACGTGATCGAACGTTGGCATGGCGCGCTGGTGCGTCGAAGCCACAGACGTCGACTTACGTGGACGAGAATGAAGACGATCGCTGACCGGTACCTGCCGTTCCCACGCATCCTGCATCCGTGGCCAGAGAAGCGGTTCCTCGTCACCATCCAAGGTGGGAGCCCGGTGCGTTAGCAGCGCCCGCCGGGATCTGTGCGGGGGGCGGAGAGTAATCTCCGTCCCTACCGCGACCGCCCGCTCCCGGCATCGATGTGCCAAAGGGTGGTTGCGTCGAACGCACCACATTGAGGGGAGCCGTCCACATGCAAGTTACCACGATTGGCTTGGATATCGCAAAGAACGTGTTCCAGGTTCACGGGATCGACGCCAGCGAGAAGGTCGTCGTTCGCAAGCAACTCCGACGCAGCCAGGTACTGGTATTCTTCAAAGCCTTGTCGCGGTGCCTTATCGGCATGGAAGCTTGCGCCACGGCTCATTATTGGGCGCGTGAGCTCACAAAGCTTGGCCACGAGGTACGGCTGATGCCGGCGAAGGACGTGAAGGCCTACGTCAAGCGCAACAAGAACGATGCCGCCGACGCCGAAGCGATCTGCGAAGCGGTGCGGCGGCCGACGATGCGTTTCGTGCAGGCTAAATCGGCCGAGCAACAGGGCCAGTTGATGCAGCATCGAACACGCGATCTTTTGATGCGGCAGCGGACCCAACTGATCAATGCCTTGCGCGCGCATATGGCCGAGCTCGGCATAGTGGCTGCGCAAGGGCGCGAAGGGATCAAGGAACTGCTGAGGATCATTGCGAGCGAGAAGGATGCGCGCTTGCCGGTCGATGCTCACACCAGCCTAGTGGTGTTGGCGGCGGGGCTTCAGGCGGTGCAGACGATGATCGGATCGATCGAGAGGCGGATCATTATTCAGCATCGCTCGAACGAGGTGAGCAAGCGGCTCGAGACCATCCCTGGGATAGGCATTGTGGGCGCGACCGCTATCGCCGCCACCGTCTCGGATCCGAAGGTTTTTCGATCGGGGCGTGACTTTGCGGCCTGGATTGGGCTCGTGCCGCGTGAAGACTCGATCGGTGGCAAACAGAAACTCGGGCCGATCTCGAAGCAAGGCGACCAATACCTGAGACGCATTCTGAGCAGCCCACATTGAGTGGTCCAGGTGGAATGTTAGTTTAGCGCTGGCGGTTGCGCCAGCGTGGCCGGCGGAGCCGGTGACGTAGCGAAGCCGGCCACGCGGCGAATGCGGGCACGAACACCTCCGGTGCGGGTGGTTTGTAGCCGAGCGATGCATGCGGCCGTGATTGCGTTGTAGTGCCGCCGCCAGCTCTCGATGACGATCTTGGCTTCCCGAAGCGTGTAGAAGATCTCGCCATTGAGCAGTTCGTCTGCGCAGGCGCGCGTTGAAGCTCTCGACGTAGCCGTTCTCCCAGGGGCTGCCCGGCTCGATGTAGGCGGTCTTTGCACCGACTGCGCCGATCCATTCCTGCACCGCTTTGGCCACGAACTCGGGTCCGTTGTCGGACCGGATGTGCCCAGGCACGCCGCGCAGGATGAACAGATCGGACAGGACGTCGATCACGTCGATCGCCTTGAGCTTGCGATTGACGCGGATCGCCAGGCATTCGTGCGTGAACTCGTCGACCACGTTGAGCATGCGGTATTTCCGGCCATCATGGGTGCGGTCCTCGACGAAGTCGTAGGACCAGACGTGGTTGGGATGCTCGGGCCGCAGGCGGATGCAGGAGCCGTCGGCCAGCCACAGCCGGCCGCGTTTGGGCTGCTTGGGGGGACCTTCAGCCCCTCGCGCCGCCAGATCCGCTCGACCCGGCCTGTCGCTGACCGACCAGCCCGCCTGACGCAGCAGGGCAGCGATCTTGCGATAGCCATAGCGGCCGTATTGGCGGGCGAGCTCGATGATGTCGGCGGTCAGCCGCTCGGCATCTTCTCGGCCCCGCGGCACCTTGCGCTGCGTCGAGCGGTGCTGCCCGAGCGCCGCACAGGCGCGACGCTCGGAGACGTGCAAGTGCTCACGAATGTGCTCGATGCAGCCGCGACGACGCGCGGGGCTTAGAAGTTTCCCCTGGCGGCCTCGGCAGGATCAGCTTGTCCAGCGTCAGATCAGAGACCGCTTTGCGCAGATCGGCTGTTCTCCAGCTCCAGCTCCTTCAGTCGCTTCACCTGATCGCTCTTGAGCCCGCCGAACTCCTGGCGCCAGCGATAATAACGTCACCTCGCTCACGCCGATCTGGCGGATCGCGTCGGCCATGCTCGTCCCTTGTGAGACCAGCACATCGACCTGCCGCAGCTTCGCGACAATCTCTTCAGGCTTGTATCTCTTCCTCGGCATATCGGTCCTCCTTGATGCCAATCGACATCGTTCAAGTCGGACCACTTCAATGGGGGTGGCTCACTTGACCCCGGCCGGCCGATTAGAGAAGCGGACATCCCAGCTTGATCGCGTCGCGGCAGCTTGTGACCCATGAGCGACATCAGCCGAGGCAAACACACTTACGGCGTGTCGGGCCGCCTGGCCTCATATTCTCCCGCTCAAAGTGCCGGATCAGCTAGTCTATGGTCACCGCTCGTTCTTTCGGAAACCATGTTGAACTTTTTGTATTTAGGATCACCGGTCACTTCCCGCCCGATCCAAGGAGGGATCTTTAGCGCTTGGTTTGGTGTCGTCATTTCTACTTCAGCCAAAACAACGCCTGCGAGGATGCCTTCGTAAACGTCTATCTCCCAATGTAAACCGTCATAGGGGATGAGATAACGCCACTTTTCGAGGATGCGGTCGTAGCGCAAGGGTCGCAGCATTTCCTCCGCATCAGATAGCGGAATAGCGTACTCGAACTCATCGCGGCTCAACCCGACGCGACGCCCCTTTACGGTGATGGTTGCCGAGCAGTTATCGCGAATTCTGACTCTAACCTTCCGATCATCTTCTTTACACAAAAGACCATCGCAAATATGGACGCGTCTTATAGCTGAATCCCTCCAGCTGTCGTCGGCGACCAAGAACTTTCGTTCAATTTCCAACCCCATATTGCGATCATATCGCTTTTTTGTCGCTGACGGCGGGCTAATGTCCTACGGCACTGATGTACCCGAGATGTACTGACAGGCGGCAAATTCGATCGTATCCTGCGGGATGAAAAGCCGACCGACTTGCCGGTTCAGCAGCCAACGAAATTCGGCTTGGTGATCAATCTTAAAACCGCCAAGGCCCTCGGACTTAGCATGCCCCAAACATTGCTCGCCACCGCCGACGAGGTGATCGAATAGGGAGCATTTTGCCGCACTGCATATGTCGCTTCCTGGCCCGAAGCAGACACGCCGAGCTTGCGGCCTCATGTCCGTTATCGGGGGTAAAGCGGATGCCGCTGGCGTCAAACCGGCGCGGCAGTTACTGACCCAACTCGGAAGTGGAGTGTGCATCGCAGCGGCCCGCGACGATGTCGAAGTGCCGCCGCTATATGCACCTTCGGGAATGAGGGCTGGAAATGGCGTCACGCATCCCGCCGAAGCCCATAGGGAACGGCTGCCCAGATTCTCTCGTGCAGATAATAAAGAACGATCTTCGTCAAAATTTCTGCGCCGGCTATCGATCCCGCGAGGACGAGTTGATGGGTGATGAGAAGGCTAACTAGAAAGGTGTCCAATGACGCCAGCATGCGCCATGTGATGGACTTGGAGATCGATCGGCGGTGAGCCTCAAAGCCGCGGAACCAACGCATTATCCACCTCACTGGATGGAATGCCTTCGGCCATCATACCGCAAAGTCTGGATTGCAGGCTGGCGTCGGCGTGACGCTCCCTGAGGCTTCACGACGCGCTAGCGACTTATCATTATTTCGGTAGCGTTGGGAGGGAAAGCGGACATGCCTCGGACATCTTCAATCGGTCGAAACTGACCCAAAGATGGGGTAATCGGCCTGCGGCTTGTGGATAGCTGAAGATTTTGGGTGCTGCGCTTCAGGCTGATGGTTCAACGAGGTCCGTGGTTACGGCCTCAAGCATCAGAAGGAGAAGCGCAGCATGGACTATTTTGCGGGATTGGACGTTTCGGTCAAGGAGACGAGCGTCTGCATTGTGGATGACACCGGCAAGATCGTTCGCGAAGTGAAGGTAGCGAGCGAACCTGCAGCGTTGTTAGCGGTGCTGAGGAACGCCGCCTACCACTTCAAGCGAATTGGATTGGAAGCCGGGCCGTTGTCGCAATGGCTGTTCGGCGCTCTCGCCGAGGCGGAGTTTCCGGTGGTCTGTGTTGAGACGCGACACATGCAGGCGTTATTGAAGGCGCAGATCAACAAGACAGACCGCAACGATGCTCGCGGCATCGCGCAGATGATGCGGGTGGGGCTTTACCGTCCGGTGCATGTGAAGACGCTGCGCAGTCAGAAGCTGCGGATGCTGCTGACCCATCGCAAGCTGCTGCAGTCGAAGGCGATCGCCATCGACAACGACCTGCGCGGTACTTTGCGTAACTTCGGTCTCAAGGTGGGCATGGTGGGGACAGCGAAGTTCGAGGCCCCGCATCAAGGAGCTGGTCGAGCACTTGCCCGACCTGGCTATATTGGTCGAACCGCTGCTGGTCGTCCGGCGTGTGCTTCGCGAGCAGTTTGTCATCCTGCATCGTCGTTTGCTGGCGATCGTGCGAGATGACGAGGTGTGCCGGCGCCTGATAACGACCCCCGGTGTCGGCCCCGTGGTGGCGCTGACCTATCGTGCCACCGTCGATGTGCCCGCTCGGTTCCGTAAATCCAAGGCCGTCGGGGCCGTGTTTGGGCTGACGTGTTCCAAGTATCAGTCCGGCGAGATCGATTGGAGCGGCAGAATATCACGCTGCGGAGATGAGATGATGCGGGCTATGCTCTACGAAGCAGCTCAGAGCATGCTGCGGTCGAAGAAGTGGTCCTGGCTCAAGGCCTGGGCGATGCAGATCGCCAGGCGCCGCGGGATGAAAAAGGCGATCGTGGCTTTGGCACGCCGGTTGGCCGTGATCCTGCACCGCATCTGGGTTGACGGCAGCGAGTTCCGCTGGACCCGGGAACAAGCCGCGGCAACAGCATGAGAGCCGTGCAAGATCAGATCCAATAGGAGGAAACTCGAACTCCACCGCGCGGTGGAATGATGTCCCTCACGGGACGATGGATGAGGTGAGTTCGCATGTCCGCTTGGACCTGCCGTCACCCTGACGGCAAGGCCGACCTAAAGATTGTCCCGCCTCGTCCTCGAATCCCATGGTGGAAGGGCCCTGGTGCCGATTTCGAAGAGAAGCACGAGCCCGTGAGTGACATCGACACTGCAGCGGCGGATAGCCTGAAAGTGCTTGACCCCAATGGGCCGATTAGAGAAGCGGACATGCGTTATTCGGTGGCAGTCCCGGACTTCAATTTGACAAATATCTGAGCGAGTCATGTGACTGTCGGAAATTGATCATCAATGCGTAGGGGGTCGTCATGTCGCAGTCACAAACAGTCGTACCACCCGATGTCATCGAGTCGCTTGAGGCCGTTCGGGACAGAGTGAAGCAGCGGTTGACGAAGGTGCCGGAGTATCGAGCATTCCTGGCCATCGAAAAACCCATGGCGGAAGTCGCTGATATTCCCGACCTTGTCGCTCATTTACAGACGGCCAAGCAGAGAATTCTGGACCGATTGACGACAACGCGGGAATACCAAGCTCTGCTCACGGTCGACAAAGCGATCAAAGACTTTTCTGAAATTCTTGATGTTGTGGGCAATGATACAGACTTCGACATGACGCCCGCCGCTTTGGAAACAGTGGTTGCGAAGGAAGAAGTCCCCGCGATCAAACCGGCTGCCGCTGCCGAAGCGCAACAACCCGTACCCGCGATTGTGGCCACAGCGCCGCTTGGCAAGGCCCCAGCAGGAATTGCAACCGAAGCTACGGCGTCTACGGAGATGCCTGAAACATATTCTCGAGATGCAACTATGCTTGCTTCGGCCATAGATGCGGCGGGGCAGCGCCCCAAAACGTCAATTTCGGATCCCGCCGAACGTCGTTCAACTCTTGAACTTATGGAGGAATGGCGGCTTACGGCGCTCGTGCGTGAATCCGACTCTGCTAGCTTGGGCAACGAACAACCGCAGTCTGCCGATGAGGGCGAAGCGGAGGCAGAAAAGGCTAGGGTTGCATAGAAGGCGACCGCTCCGGAGGGCCACTGCTCTCGCAACCTAACCAAGACACCTGATCGGATTTCGGAAGGACCGCCGCGAAG
Organism: uncultured Alphaproteobacteria bacterium; assembly: GCA_963761185.1. Lineage (GTDB taxonomy): Bacteria > Pseudomonadota > Alphaproteobacteria > Rhizobiales > Xanthobacteraceae > BOG-931. Next base: position 366,563 of record CAVXFY010000001.1, on the reverse strand, counting down.
CGGTCTTTCTGTATGCGCTTTTGTTGGAGCGCGTGAGTCCGCTTGTGGCCCGAAGCGGACACGGCGGTCGACGACTTTCGCGGCAGCTTTCGGGGGTGAAGCGGACGCAGCAAATTGCAGCCGCCGCGTCCGCTAGTGACCTAGGCTGTGTGAAAACGAAATCTGATTTGGTCGTAACGCCGAGCGGAGGACGAATTTTTACGTTTTTCGGCTCTGCGCATGACCACAGGGCTCAAGATTCCAGGTGTTGCGATACCGCGTTGAGTTTTGACACAGCCTGGGCCATAAGCGGCCTCACGCACCGCAACAAATTCGGGGATATTCAAAGGGGCAATTCTGCTAGGCGGCGCGTTCAACTCGCGTGTCGATTTCGCTGCGGAGCGTCCCGAAGTCTATAGGCTTGGTCAGCAGAGCCTCGGCTCCGTTCTCTAACGCCTTGCGCTTGGTGTCTGCATCGCCATAGGCCGTGATCATGATGATCGGCACGTCCGGCCGCATGGCTTTCGCCTTGGGCAATAGCTCAAGACCGGTCATGCCCGGCATGTTGATGTCGGACAGGATGAGGATGAGAGCCTGATCGGCAGCTTCGGCGATGCGCTCCAGCGCCATAGGAGCCGATTGGGCAAATTCCATCGTGAAGCGGCCAGAGCGCAGATCGCGCCGGAACTGCTGCCGGAAAAGCACTTCGACATCGGGCTCATCATCGACCACGAGAATAAGCAGGTTCACGCGACTTCCCCCGATTTGGCACGCGGCAGCACGATCCGAAATTCGGTGAATGCGCCGGGCTGCGTATCGACCTCTATAGTCCCGCTATGTTGCTTCACGATGATGTCATGGCTGATGGACAAGCCTAGCCCCGTTCCTTCACCGGCAGGCTTGGTCGTGAAGAAGGGGTTGAACATCTTCTCTTTAACCTCAGGTGGGATACCAGTGCCATTGTCGCGAATCCTGATTTCAACGCTGTGACCAAGATCATTAGTCGTGGCGGTCAAGGTGGGCTCATAATCGCCCCCATTCGCCTCAGCCCTTCGTTTGTTGGCCGCATAGAACCCGTTTGAGATCAGGTTGAGCAACACCCGCGTGATCTCCTGTGGAAAAAGCTCGACCTCTCCGGCAGCCGGGTCGAAGGACCGCTCAATCGTGACATTGAAGTCTTGTTTCTCGGCCCGCGCCCCGTGATAGGCGAGATTAAGGCTTTCATCGACGAGCGCGTTGATATCGACCGGGCGATGCTCGCCGGAGCCCTGGCGCGAATGCAGCAGCATGTTCTTGACGATGGAGTTGGCGCGCTTGCCGTGCTGCACAACCTTATCGAGATTGCTTTGCAACATATCGGCGATCTCGTTGATGTCCGTGCGCAGCTTACTGTCGAGGGGAGCGCTGCCGAGCGCCTCCCGTAATTCGTCAATCAGTTCGACCGAAACGGATGAGAAATTGTTGACGAAATTGAGTGGATTTTTGATTTCGTGAGCGATGCCTGCGGTCAGTTGACCGAGCGAGGCGAGCTTTTCCGTCTGCACCAGACGGTCCTGCGCTGTGCGCAAATCCTCTAATGATCTTGCCAACTCCCGCGTGCGAGATTCCACGCTTTCAAACAGGCGCACATTCTCAATGGCAATCACAGCTTGATCGGCAAACGTCGTGGCCAGTTCGATCTGCTTGTCAGTAAAAGCCCGGACAGTTTTGCGGCCCAAGATAATAACCCCAATCGGACTGCCCTCCCGCAGCAGCGGCACCCCGAGAAAGGTATGAAAACCGGCGCTTTTTGAGACTCCGATCATCGCGTATTCTGGATCGGTCTGAACATCGAGAATCTGGATGGGCTTGCCCTCAAGCAGAACCCTTCCAGCGGCCGTACCGCGCTCCGGCACGATAGGGCGATTTAGCATGTAGTCAGTGTATTCTCGCGGCGCGCCATAACTCGCGACGTGAAAGAGGCTCGCTCCCTCAGGGCGACGGATGGACGCCATGTCCGCCTCGCAAAGCCGAGCGACCGATTCAACCAGTGTATCAAGCACAGATTTCAAATCGAAAGTTGAGCGACTGATAACCTTGAGTACATCAGAGGTAGCGGTCTGCTGTTGAAGCGATTTACGCAATTCACCGAGCAGCCGCGTGTTCTCGATGGCGATGACGGCTTGTGAAGCGAAGTTCGTCAGTAGCTCGACTTGTTTGTCGGTGAATGGACGAACTTCCTGTCGGTAGATAACGATAGCACCGACCAACACATCATCCTTCAGCATCGGCACGGCTAGGAACGTGCGCGCCTTCAAGACTTCTACGGCCATTACGCGAAGAGGATCGCGATTCGCATAGGCTGGGTCGGCCATGAGATCAACAATGTGAACGACTCGCTTAGTGCGGATGACGCGGCCCAGGCCGGTATGCGGACCCGGTCGCAATGGTTCTTTATTGTACAGTTCGATGTAGGCAGCCGGCGCGTTGTGGAACGTCATCGGACGAAAACATTCTCCGTCTTCGTCAAAAAGCAACAAATTTCCAAAGTTCGCCTCGCAAATTCGCATTGCGTTCTTCAGCATGGCCTGGAATACCGGGTTCAGTTCGCCGGGCGAACTGGAAATGACCCGTAGCACTTCGGATGCTGCTGTTTGCTGATCAAGTGACTCAGTGAGGTCACTCGTGCGATCCCGCAATTCGTTGAGCAACCGCGTGTTCTCGATGGCGATGACGGCTTGGGCGGCGAAGTTCGTCACTAGCGCAATCTGCCTATCCGTGAACGGACGGACCTCCTGGCGATATATGCCGATGGCACCGATGAGATCATCGTCCTTGAGCATTGGCACAATCAGAAGGGAGCGCGCTCCAGCAATATCCGCCATGGCGACAACCGCTGGATTGCCTTCGAGATAAGGCCGTTCAGTTCTAACGTCTTCAATGTGGGCAACCTTTTTGGTCATAGCTACATAACCGAGGCCGCTTTCCGGATGAGGATGGAACCACTCAAGACGCGCCCGGGTGAATGCCGCAGGCGCGTTGTGGTTAGCAACCGTACGGTACGCATCTTCATCATAAAGATTTAGCGTTCCGAAACGGGCCTCACAAAGCCGAGTGGCGTTCTCCAGAATGACGTCGAAAACGGTTTTCAGCTCGCCACGCGACGAGCTGATAACGCGCAGAACCTCCGCCGTAGCTTTCTCCCGCTCCAGCGCCTCGTCGCGCTCGCGTGCGAACCGAGCAATCTTCGCTTCCTTATCCTTCGCAGATCGACGATCGGAACCGACCCTCTGCGGACTGGAGCGCTTCAGCCGCGCGCGCCCCGCGCGGCGTCGTGCCTTTAAGGTCTTTGCCCCGACTTTTGCGTGCCGCTTCATCGTCTTCGCCCTAGCTCCGGACAAGCCATCGTAGCCGGTCAAACCGGTCTATCGGAAGGGCTTCATTGCGGCGCAGCAAGTGCGGCTGCTCGACGTCCGCCTTGGGTCATTCACGACCTTTCCAGTCACCGGCCGTCGCGGCAGCTATACCTCCAAGAGCGGACATTCGATTGCGCTGCGGTAAGCGCCGCTTCGGGCCAACAGCAAACTCATGCACTGCAGAAAAACTGTGTGCTATTCGATCACCTCGTCGGCGCGGCCAAGCAACGACGTCGAGACGGTGAGACCCAGCGCCTTCGCAGTTTTGAGGTTGATTATCAACTCGACCTTGGTGGACTCTTGGACCGGCAGGTCCGCCGGCTTCTCGCCCTTGAGGATGCGACCCGCGTAGCTGCCAGCCAAGTGGTAGGAGTTTGTAATACTGCCGCCGTAGCTCGCCAGCCCACCTCCCGCCACGAACTCGTGATACTCGTAGATCGCAGGTACCGCGTGGCGTGCCGCCAGTGCGGCAAGTTTTTCGGCGTGGCTGCTAAACAATGGATCGGTGCCGACCACGAGTGCACCTGCGCGTAGTTGGGCCAACCTCGAAAAAGCCGTGTCGAAGTCCTGGTCAGTGCTTGCTTGCAGGACATGAAGCTGCAGCCCGAGGGTTTCGGCCGCAGCCTGTGAGTTCTCGTGTCACGGTCTCGGCAACGGGATTGGCTGGATTGACAAGCAGGGCAATGCTAGTCGCCGCAGGGACCAACTCATGAGCGAGTTCTACCCGCTTCGGCCCTGCCTCTAGGCTCAATTGAGTCGCGCCCGTGACGTTGCCGCCTGGATGGCTCAGGCTGGCAACGAGACCGATTTGCACTGGATTGCTGCTGGTGGTGAATACGATGGGAATCGTATTCGTCGCCGCCTTTGCCACGAGTGCCGCAGGAGTGCTGGTGGCGGCAAGCAGGGTAACTTGGCGATGAATTAAGTCGGCAGCCATTGCCGGCAGCCGGTCATATCGGCCCTCTGCCCAGTGGTATTCGATTGTCACGTTACGCCCCTCGACATAGCCGGATTCTTCCAGGCCCTGACGGAAGGCGGCCACCATGGGTTTGTACCCATCAGGCGAAGCGCCATTGAGGAATCCGATCACCGGCAGCGCAGGCTGTTGCGCCCGCGCGACGATGGGCGAGAGGATAGCCGTACTGAAAACGCTGGTGATGAATTCCCGTCGTCGCATTGCCGCTCGCCAAGGCTTAGGACTGCGTCCGACTGTGGCTTACGATGGCACAATTACAGCAGAGATTTACGACCCGTGATATGGGGTTTCGAGATCAAATGGGCCAAAGCAGACTCATGCGGTGCTGTAAAAATAGCCGCTATTCGATCACCTTGTCGGCCAGCAATTGCATTGAATAGGGAACAACAAGACCGAGACGCTTTGCCGCCTGCAAATTGATCACCAACTCGTACTTGGTCGGTTCCTCGACGGGAATGTCGCGTGGATTGGTCCCGCGAAGAACCTTGTCGACAATCTCGGCGCCGCGTCGAAACTGGGCCGGGACGTTCGGTCCATACGATATCAGGCCCCCGCCTTGGAGTTGCTCTGGATTGGAGTGCACGGTCGGCAGACGGGCGGCCAGCGCCAAGGTATTGATGCGATCCCGATTGCTAATCGTCAGCCCGTCGGTACAAACATATAGCGCGTCGGTCTGGTCTTTAAGCTTCTCGAATGCCGGCGCAATATCCTCCGCGCTCCGAATTTCGGGAGTTTCAACCGTGAGCCCAAGCGTACTGGCCGCGGCCTGTACTTCCTTCAGCTCCTGCACGGCGACCAAGGGATTTCCGACATTGGCAATGATCCCCAGATGCCGAAGATTGGGTACAACGTCGTGCAACAGTCCGAGCCTCTTGGTGGCTATATCCGGTGCTTGATTTGACAAGCCGGTGATGTTTCCGCCTGGTCGAGACAGATTGGTGACCACGCCACTGCCCACCGGATCTCCCACGACGGCGAAAACAATCGGGATGAGGGAGGTCGCCTGCTTTGCCGCCATCGTCAGAGGAGTCCCAACTGTGACAATGACGTCGACCTTGAGTTTAACAAATTCAGCTGCGATCTCCGTGGCGCGTTCATTGCGGCCTTCGGCCCAGCGGTACTCGACCGCAACAGTGCGGCCTTCGATCCAGCCAAGTTCGCCTAGTCGTTGCGAAAAAGGGGTGGCCATGTAACCTTGGGTCGACGCCGTGCCCGAGCCGGCGAAACCGATGAGCGGCAGCTTACTCGACTGCTGCGCATGTACCACCAGTGGCCGCGAAGCCGCTGCTCCGCCTATCAGTGTTATGAATTCCCGCCGCCTCATGGGTCGCCCCCACGCCAACCACTGGACCCTACCACATTATTCCAGGCGGGCTGTGTTGTGCGTTACAGCAAATCCCAGAGGCCGATGTCCGTTATGGGTCTTGGCCGTGTCAAAACGTTTTGCGGCCAAGGCTTGCGTAGGCGGGGTTGCGCCGCAGGCTGCTTTTTTGGGCTTTGACTATGCTCGGATCGCGGCCATCAGCGGCCGGATGCCCATGATGTTCATCACCCGAGTGAGATTGTAGGCAAGTACGTGTAGCGCCATCTCGGTGGCGACCCTGGGCAGACGCTTCATCAGGAAGTGCGTCGCGCCCATCCTCATTTTCAGCGTACTGAGCAGCCCACATTGAGTGGTCCAGGTCCAATGTTAGTTTAGCGCTGGCGGTTGCGCCAGCGTGGCCGGCGGAGCTGGCTGACGTAGCGAAGCCGGCCACGCGGCGAATGCGGGCATGAACACCTCCGGTGCGGGTGGTTTGTAGCCGAGCGATGCGTGCGGGCGTATTGCGTTGTCGTGCCGTCGCCAGCTCTCGATGACGATTTTGGCTTCCCGAAGCGTGTAGAAGATCTCGCCGTTGAGCAGTTCGTCTGGCAGGCGCGCGTTGAAGCTCTCGACATAGCCGTTCTCCCAGGGGCTGCCCGGTTCGATGTAGGCGGTTTTTGCACCAACTGCGCCGATCCATTCCTGCACCGCTTTGGCCACGAACTCGGGTCCGTTGTCGGACCGGATGTGCCCAGGCACGCCGCGAAGGATGAACAGGTCGGACAAGACGTCGATCACGTCGACCGCCTTGAGCTTGCGATTGACGCGGATCGCCAGGCACTCGTGCGTGAACTCGTCGACCACGTTGAGCATGCGGTAGTTGCGGCCATCATGGGTGCGGTCCTCGACGAAGTCGTAGGACCAGACGTCGTTGGGATGCTCGGGCCGCAGGCGGATGCAGGAGCCGGCGGTCAGCCACAGCCGTCGGCGTTTGGGCTGCTTGGAAGGCACTTTCAGCCCCTCCCGCCGCCAGACGCGCTCTACCCGGCCGTCGCTGACCGACCAGCCCGCCTGACGCAGCAGGGCAGCGATCTTGCGATAGCCATAGCGGCCGTACTGGCGGGCGAGCTCGACGACGTCAGCGGTCAGACGGTCGGCATCTTCTCGGCCCCGCGGCACCTTGCGCTGCGTCGAGCGGTGCTGCCCGAGCGCCGCACAGGCGCGACGCTCGGAGACGTGCAAGTGCTCACGAATGTGCTCGATGCAGCCGCGACGACGCGCGGGGCTTAGAAGTTTCCCCTGGCGGCCTCGGTCAGGATCAGCTTGTCCAGCGTCAGATCAGAGACGGCTTTGCGCAATCGGCTGTTCTCAAGCTCCAGCTCTTTCAGTCGCTTCACCTGATCGCTCTTGAGCCCGCCGAACTCCTGGCGCCAGCGATAAAACGTCACCTCACTCACGCCGATCTGGCGGATCGCATCGGCCATGCTCGTCCCTTGTGAGACCAGCACATCTACCTGCCGCAGCTTCGCGACAATCTCTTCAGGCTTGTATCTCTTCCTCGGCATATCGGTCCTCCTTGATGCCAATCACATCGTTCAAGTCGGACCACTTCAATGGGGGTGGCTCAGTCCCCGATCCTGTCGGAAGCAAGTTGGTGCAAAGCCTCGCCCGGCCGGCAGGCAATGCCACCGGCCTAAGCACCATCGCGCCTGAGCTAACAGGGAAAAGGCTGGAACTCATCAAACAGACAATTCCCGCACTAACGGGGATCGCGCTACTCGTCAACCCGGATGCGCGAATCTCCGCAGCTGTATATCGAAGAAGCTCAGGCCGCCGGGGAAAGCCTTGGGCTGCGCATTGAGGTCGTCAAGGCGCGTTCGCTCGATCTTCTGCCTGAAGCATTCAAGGCGGCCGCGGGCGCAGGTCTCAAAGCTATGATGATCAATCAAGAGGGTCTGTTTTTTGTAGGACGAGGGCAAATAGCCCAGCTGGCGCTGGAGCATCGGTTGGCGACCTGCGTATGGTCGTCTGATACACTCAAGGCCGGCGCACTCCTGTCTTATGGACCCAATCTTGTTGCGATCTGTCGGCGGACGGGTGCCCTGGTGCAAAAGATAATTATGGGTGAGAAGCCAGCTGAAATTCCGGTGGAGCAACCTACAAAATTCGAACTTGGAGTAAATTTGAAAACGGCAAAGGCACTCGGCATAACTATCTCGCCCTCATTGCTCGCCACCGCCGACGAAGTGATCGAGTAGCGATCTTTCGCTGCGGTGCACGAGGCAGTTCATGGCCCGAAGCGGCGCTTGACGCTGCGCTGCGGCAAGGTCGCTAATGGAGGCATAACGGACGCGGCTGAGGGCGGCCAAAGCGCCGTTCGTGATCCGGAGCGGACATTCGCCTTTGTTGCGAACGGCTCATTCGATCACCTCGTCGGCGAGCGCGAGAACTTTCGACGGAAACTCGATTCCAAGCCCCTTGGCGGTCTTGAGGTTGATGACTAGCTCGAACTTGGTTGGCTGAATAACCGGTAGGTTGGCCGGTTTGTCTCCCTTAAGAATTTGGCCGGTGTAAACACCGGCCTGACGATACGCATCTGCCACACTAGTGCCATAGGTCATCAGTCCACCGGCATCGGCGTAATTTCGATCTGAGTAGATCGCAGGAATCTTATGACTAGCCGCTAATTCAACGATTTGAGCGCGTTGGCCGGTGAGGACAGGATCAGCGGTAACCAGCAACGCATCGGCACGCTCCTGTTCGAGCCTTGTGAAAGCGTCATCGATATCGCGTGCGCTGTTGCCTTTTAAGACAAGCAGATTTTGTGCAAGCGCGGCTGCTGCGGCCTGTACCTCTACCAGTTCTGACTGGCTCGTCGGGTTGTTCGGATTCATGAGTACGGCAATCTTCACTGGCTTAGGAACCAGTTCAAGAATTAGCTCAAGCCTCTTTGACCCGAGAGCGGCTGTTAGAAAGCTTACGCCCGTGGCGTTGCCATCCGGTTGATTGAAACTCGAAACAAGGCCAAGTTTAATTGGATCCGCGGCAATCACGAAGACGATTGGAATTGTCTTCGTCGCCGCCTTGGCCGCGAGCGCGACTGGAGGGCCACCCGTTGCAGCGATTACCGCCGCGCGACGGCTGACTAGATCGTTCGCCAATTCAGGCAATCTCTTATATCGGCCCTCCGCCCAGCGGTATTCGATCGTGACATTTTGCCCAACGATGAAGCCGGCTTCCTCGAGACCCTGGCGGAACGCCGCCAACATGGGTGCGTACCCATCGGGCGACGCGCCATTGATAAACCCAACCAGCGGCATCGCCGCCTGCTGCGCGCGCGCGGGAAGTGCCCCTGCGATAGTCGCTCCGCCCAGTGCGGATAATAATTGCCGCCTTCCGATGCCGATTGCCATTTGACCCGTCCCCAATGGGATCATGCGGGCTGCTAATGGGGAGAATATCACGCCTCAAATCGGCGGTCTGCAACGCACCTCACCGTAGCTGGGATGTCCGCTCATGGCCTAGGCTGTGTGAAAGCGAAATCTGATTTGGTCGTAACGCCGAGCGGAGGACGAATTTTTACGTTTTTCGGCTCTGCGCATGACCACAGGGCTCAAGATTCCAGGTGTTGCGATACCGCGTTGAGTTTTGACACAGCCTGGACCCAGAGCGGGCCTCGATTGTGGGCGCCGAGTGGTCTAAATTGTTCAGACTCCCTCCTCCGAGTGAGACAGCGCTGCGAGCGAGGGGCGTCATGAACAGAGGTCAACACGGATCGGTTCATCCGTGCCAAAACGTTCTGCGCTATCGTCGTCTTCTTGGGAATGTGAGCGAGGAACTGGATCGCCAGAAATCCACGACCGCTTGCGAAGAGCGACAAATGCGAAAGACACCGACGATTCGCTCAGGGAGACGTTTGAATTTGGCCAGCAATAATAATCAAAGGGAAGCACTATGTATTTGATTTACATTCTTGGCATTGCGGTACTTCTATATCTCATCGGCGCGATTCGCGTGCTGAAGCAGTACGAACGCGGGGTAGTATTTTTTCTCGGAAAATTCGAAGGCGTCCGCGAAGCAGGGATCACGCTCATCTTCTTTCCGTTACAGCAAATGGTGCGTGTCTCCTTGCGCACCGTCACGATGCAGATTCCCTCGCAGAAAATCATCACCAAGGACAATGTCTCGATCGATATCGCGGCGGTTGCCTATTATCATATTTCTTATCCCGAGAATGCGGTGATCGTGATCGAGAATGTCTACAATGCGATCAATCAGATCAGCCAGACCACTGTGCGAAATGTCGTCGGCCGCTTTAGCCTCGACCAGCTGCTTTCCGATACGGCGGGCATCAACGAGCAAATCAAGAACGTTATCGACAAACACACGGAACCGTGGGGTACGCAGGTGACAGCTGTCGAGATCAAGGACATTGTTCTGCCCGACAACATGCAACGCGCAATGGCGAAGGAAGCCGAGGCCGAACGCGAGCGTCGCGCAAAGATCGTTGCGGCGGAAGGGGAATTCCAGGCTGCGGTGAAGCTGGGTGAAGCGGCCGACATCATTACAGCGCATCCGGTCGCACTTCAGCTTCGCACCCTCCAGACAATGGCGGAAATCTCAATCGAAAAGAACTCAACCATCATCTTTCCCGCACAATTTATGACGACGGTGCAGGACGCTATCGCGCTGATGTCAAAAGATTCAGCGTCAAAATAACTGGAGCATGGTGCTGTCGAGTTTTGCCTCTTCCATGACGACGGGTACCGCACCGGCATAGCAACAACTGACAGCCCCGAGTCATCTTGAACCGCAGGCTCGATGTCCGGTTATGGCCCGTAACAGACAAAATGGAGGCCGCCGGCGCGGCAGCTATTGGGGGCAAAGCGGACGCACCAGCTTGCAATGGTCGCGGCAGGTTCTGACCTAGGCTGTGTGAAAACGAAATCTGATTTGGTCGTAACGCCGAGCGGAGGACGAATTTTTACTTTTTTCGGCTCTGCGCATGACCACAGGGCTCAAGATTCCAGGTGTTGCGATACCGCGTTGAGTTTTTACACAGGCTGGACCCAGAGCGGGCATCGAAGACCCTGAGCCTCAATTCATCTTGGCTTCTCGCCTGCAAAACGGCCCCCGCCAAGTACGGCCTCGTTCACCAAATCGACAAAGCGCACGTAACTCTCATAAAACGCATCATGACCGGCAGGTGTACCGGCCGCCTGTGTCTCCTCGCGGAGCCTTCTGTACATAGCGAGCCGCTGCTTGAGTATGACGCCCCAATCGGCGGTTAAATCTTCAACCGAATTTACCGTAAAACCGGCCCTGCGAATAAGATCGGCGTAAGTTTGCAAGTTATATAAGTCCGCGACTGCCATCCCTTGCCACATTAGCTTTTTGTCGGCATCGGATAGTAGACGATGAGCAACCCAGTCCGTGAAGGCGATACGGCCTCCCGGTTTCAAGATCCGAAAAGCCTCAGCCAGTGCGCGCTCCTTATCGGGCACGTGAAGCAATGCTTCCTGGCTTATTACGACATCGACGCTGTCATCAGGCAGCGGGACCTGCATTACATCGCCTTCAATGACGCGGACGCCGTTTTCCAGTCCTACCAGACGCGTTAGCTCTTGTGCCCCTTTAACTCTTACCGGCGTCAATTCAATGCCGGTGACATCGGCACCGTAGCGGTGAGCCAAGTAACGTGACGGTCCGCCTATGCCTGCACAAAAATCAACGACGCGAGTGCCTTTGCCGATACCTGCACGCGCAGCCAGCGCATCATTAGCTTCCAATCCTCCGTAATGATCCTGGTCATGTGGAAATAATTCTTCAGGCGCAACGTCATTGAGATGTCCTCGACTCGCACTGAGTTTCGCCATGATAATTTCAGATGAAATTGGATGGCGGTCGTAAAAATCGATTGCTGAATGAATTTCTGCATTCATGATCCACTCTTCCTCGTCCGCGCCAGCCACCATCCCAGGGCGGCAGAGTAGCTTAGTTTCCGAGACTGGCCAGGCCCGGATTTGCCGATGAGAGCGACCAATGTCTGCTTGTGGCCCGAAGCGGACGCGCCAACCTCAGGCTTAGAGTCCGTTATTGGGTGCAGAGCGGACATCGCTGCCTGAGATTGGCGCGGCAGCCTGTGACCCATGTGCGACCTCAGTCAATGCTGTCGCGCCGACACTTGGCGGCGTCCGGCGTAGGGCTCGTTTATTTCCCAACTCGGACATTTGACGGATGCGCCCCCAACGCGCCCCCTCGAAGTGGTGCGCTCGGAAGGATTTACGGCCGAAGCAAGTGATTGCTGTTACAGTTGACGCCGCCCTGGAGGTCGACGGAAAGTAGCGACTGAAGTCCTCAGCGCGATATTTAAGGCGCCGTCGCTGACGTTCGGCCGAGGGAGGGTTCACCCATATGTATTGGAGTTTGTGGTATCGCACGCGAAGCCGCTTAAGATCCTCGCTCTGGACAATTCCAATTGTCGCCATTCCCTTCGCCATGGTCGCAACAAGAGCACTCCACTGGCTCGATGCCAAGCTCGAATGGACTTTTTTGGGTTTCGGCGTGTCCGGTGCGCAAGCAATGCTGCAAGCCATAATCACTGCGACCCTCTCATTCATGGTTTTTACATTCGGCTCCTTGTTGATTGCCATCCAGGTCGCGAGCGGTACCCTGACCCCGAGAGTCATCGCGCCAACTCTGCTGCAAGACAAAGTTGTGCGAAACACCGTCGGCCTTTTCATCTTCACATGGCTATTTGCGAACGGCGTTCAGAATCGCATCGATGCGAAGGTCTACCAGCTTCCCTTGCTCGCCGCCGGAGTACTTGGTGTCTTGTCGTTTGCGGGCTTTTTCTACCTGATCGATCACGCATCGAGATTGCTGCGGCCGATAACCATTCTGAGATACGTCGGCAACAGCGGCTTGAAGGTCATTCGCGACGTCTATCCGGAGCAGAGCTACGGACCCGCCACCTCAGACGACTGGCGTCTCAAGCTTGGCTCTCCGGCACGCACGATTTTCCATCACGGGTCCTCTGGCATCGTGCTCGCAGTTGAGTTGAAGAGGCTGATGCAAGAGGCCGTGCTTCGCAATAGCGTGATCGAGTTTGTACCCCGGGTTGGCGACTTCGTCGGGGTCGACGAGCCGCTTTTCAACATCTACGGCGACGGGCTCGTAGAAGACAGTGTCCTGCAGTCAGCTGTAGCGTTCGGAACGGAACGCACCATGGAGCAAGATCCCACTTTCGCCTTTCGCATTGTTATTGACATTGCGCTGAAGGCCTTGTCGCCGGCAATCAATGATCCAACGACTGCGGTGCTCGCGATCGATCAGCTCCATCGCATGCTGCGATTGGTTGGAACGCGCCATTTGCGCACCGACGAACTTTTGGACAAAGCGGGTCATTTGCGCGTGATCTTTCGCACGCCCAACTGGGAAGACTTTGTGCATCTCACCTTCAGCGAAGTGCGTGCCTACGGCGCCAACAGTCTGCAGGTTGTCCGGCGATTACGGGCCATGATCGAAAATCTCATGCAGACATTGCCGCCCCACCGATCGGAAGTCCTGCCGCTCGAGCTTGATTTGCTAGACCGTGTCATCGCGAAGACATTCCCATATCCCGAGGAATTGGCATTGGCTCACGTTGCCGACACCCAGGGTTTAGGCGGTCATTCCGAGAAGAATTCGCCGGGAAAGGACGTCCGCTAATGGGCCTTTGCCGGACATTCCGAGGGAGACCACCGGAGGCTGGGCCACTGTAGAATGGTTGTTTATCGTTCGGCGCACTGGCGGTCAGATGCCGGCCGTTATATGGGCAGTTTACGATCAGCCTGATTGATCCCGCCGGAAATTGTCCCAACGGCGACGCCATTGCCGGCATCGTTGCCGCTATTCGCAAGCGGCATTGGCGCGCTCGAATTGATTGGATTGCGCAGGAAGCGGAAGGCGCAAGCGGTCACCTGAACAAACAATAACGAAAGCACGGAATGGCCGCCGTGAGGCGGCCTTTCTATTTGAGCTAACCGATTTTGTTGCGGTGCATGAGTCCGCTGTTGGCCCAAAGCGGACACACCGGCCGACGCGATCCGTGTCCGCTTTTGGGGTAGGAGCGGATATCACGTCATGTCTGCAACATGTCCGCTTGTGACCGATACTGTTGAAAAAGTCCTCGAGATAGTCGGCAAATCATGATTCCGTTTCGTTGAGGGTTTCAGCGGCGGGGTCGGATCATGATGGGTCGGCAGAGCGGCGATCAGAGCCGGTTGTTTTACCTTTTCAACCTCGAGAAGCGCATTCCAGCGGGCCATCTGTTGCGCCGTATCAATCCGGTTGTGACCCGGATACTGGGTGACCTTCGCGAGAAGCTTGAGCCGTTCTACAGCGAGATCGGCCGCCCATCGATCGACCCTGAGCTGATGATCCGGATGCTGATCATTGGCTACTGCTACGGCATTCGTTTTGAGCGGCGGCTGTGCGAGGAGGTCGAGTTACACCTTGCCTACCGCTGGTTCTGCCGCCTCGACCTTGAGGACAAGGTTCCCGACCACTCGACCTTCTCGGTCAATCGTCACGGCCGGTTCCGCGACAGCGACCTGTTCCGTCAGGTTTTCGAGGCGGTAGTGCGGGCCTGCATGAATGCGGGTTTGGTCAAGGGTGAAGCCTTTGCGGTCGATGCCAGCGTCATGGAGGCGGACGCCAGCCGTTATCATGCCAAGGCACCCGACGAGATCGACTGGTCGTTGCCGGAACGCCAGACGCGGGCGGTTGCCGAGTTTCTCGGCGCCCTTGATGATGAAGATCACGACGCGGATCGCAAGGTGCCAAAGGCGATCTCGCCGGTGGACCCGTGCTCGGCTTGGACCGCCAAAGCCAACAAGCGCGTTCAATTCGGCTATGGGCTCAATTATCTGATTGACGTCGAGCGCGCGGTTATTGTCGATGTGGAGGCCACTCCGGCCCGCACCTACGACGAGGTGGCCGCGACCAAGACCATGATCAAGCGTACCGAGCAGACGCATGGCTTGAAGCCCAAACGGCTTTTGGCCGACACGGCCTATGGCACCGGCAAGTTCCTCGGCTGGCTCGTCGGCACCGGCATCACGCCGCACATTCCGGTGAAGGACATGAGCGATCGTGATGACGGAACCTTATCAAGCAACGACTTCACGTTCGACCGTAAGCGTAACGTCTATGTCTGCGCCGCGGACAAGCTGCTCAAGACCACCGGCAACGTGGGCGGCGACCACAAGGTGCGCTATCGTGCATCGCGGCGTGACTGCCACGCATGTCCAGTCAAGCCGCGATGCAGTCCGAACACGCCCTCGCGCAAGATCACACGCGACGTCAATGAGGATGCCCGCGATCATGCGCGCAGCTTCGTCGGTACGCCGGAGTTCGAGCGATCACGCAATGAGCGCAAGAAGGTCGAGATGCGCTTTGCGCACCTCAAAACCCATCACCGCTTCGAGCGATTGCGCCTGCGCGGCTTATCCAGTGCGCGCGATGAGTTCCACCTCGCAGCCATCGTGCAAAACCTCAAGACCCTGGCGAAACATATCTGGCGGCCAGTGCTGAACGCGCCCGCCGCCTGTATTGCATGAGGGCTGTGGCGTCCGCCGCAAGCGGGTGAACAATAACACCGATATCGCCCCACAGGTGCTCAATAACGAGCCAAGCACAAAGCAGCGGGGGATTTTTCAACACTATCGACCCAAGGCGGACGTGAAGACGAATATCTTGATAATCTGATCCGCATCAACCGCAGGCTCGCTGCGGGGCTGTCCGCTCAACCCGACCGGCAGGCGCCCGATGCGGCGTAACCTGCCGAAGGAGAGCTCCGGCCGGCGGGTGGCTCACACCTCGTGCTGCAGTCCTCGTAGCTTGGCTCGCGCAGACCGCTTGCCCCGGGAAAACGCGGCGCAGGTGGATGCGGCTCTCGGCTGAAATCCACCAGCACGATGTTGCCTTTTCGGCCGATGACGCGGTTGTTGATCAAGGTCAGCATGGTAGCCTCACGCTTGGCGATGCGTCACTGCAACGGCGCGCCGCCGTTGCTGTCTCCCTCTCGGGGCGACCACCGAAACATGCGCCTCCGGCGCAGAACCCGGCGGTACTTGTCGCCATTGGACTGCTTATCGAGCGCCCGCAGAGCGTCCATGATGTCGTCGAAGCGTACCGCTGAGCCCTGAGGCCCGGCACGCAGATCGGGCGCGGCTTCTATGGCGCAAGCATCCGAAGCCCAAGACGCAAGAATGGCACGCTTCTCGTTAACTGTCAGGTCAGGATCGTTAACAACGGCAGCCGGATTTTCGAATGCCTGCGCGGGATGCAACAGGTCGTTAAGGTCCCATCCGTCGCCCGCATCCCGCGATTGGTCCCGGATGTTTTGCTCGGCCTCGCGCTTCATCGTCCTCCTCCTCTTTGCGGAGGCGACCCAGGTGAGATGGGGCCCAGGCCACCTCGTATAAGCGTTTTGGCGGCGGGTGATTTAGGCGGGGGATCGGAACCGGTCAAGTCCCGCGGCGCGCTAAGCGCCAAAAATTTTTGTCGGCTCCTATTTGCTCCTCTTGAAATCCGCAGAGCCTTTTCTACCTCATCCGGCGTCGCGCGATGGCGCGGCTTCGGGTGCCCTCCGGGGGCCCGGAGAGTGGGCGCCGGCAATGGTGCTTGGCGTCTCTCGTACCCTTTTGCTCTATGGAGGATCGGCTATGAGAACCTATGATCTGACCCCACTTTGGCGCTCGACCGTCGGCTTCGATCGCCTGTTTAACTTGCTCGAAGACACCAGCCGCTGGGCCGGCGAGGAGCACAATTACCCGCCTTACAACATCGAACGGACGGGTGAGGACCAGTACCAGATTGCGCTGGCGGTGGCGGGTTTCGCCGCCGAGGACATCGCCATCACCGCCGAACAGAACGTGCTGACCGTCGAGGGCCGCAAGGTCGAAAAGGCCGAGCACCAGTACCTTTATCAGGGCATCTCGGCGCGGCCATTCCGCCGCATTTTCAACCTCGCCGACCACGTGCAAGTCACGTCGGCAACCTTCCAGAACGGTCTTTTGAAGATCGATCTGGTGCGCGAGGTGCCGGAGGCGATGAAGCCGCGGCGGATCGAGATCGGCACGACCAACGACAATCAACGGATCGAACAGACGAAAGCAGCCTAGCCCTGAAGACTGCTCGCTCGGCTCGGCTCGTCGCGAATTGGTGGCGGGCCGAGTTGACGCGAGCCAAAGCCATCGCAATGTGCGTAGGCAGCGCAAAAGCTGGGTCACCGGCGGCTATGAATTTGTAGTCGATGATTGCTGACTTTCGGTCGAACTGGCTGCGGTACGACCATGGATTTCCTATTTCCCTGTCCCAAGTGCAACGCAGTGTACGAGGTCGTGCGGCATGATCAGCCGTCCGCTCAAATCCCTAGGTGCGAGGAATGCCGGGAAGAACTGCCCTGGGGCGACACGACACACTGGTTCACGTATCGGCGAGTGAGGTTGGCTTTCCGAAATTTGGAGGTTAGCGATTGAAAGCTACTTCCGGATTTGGCCCCTAGCGGCGCTTACCGCACCGCAGCGGCTAGGTCGTTATTTGGGGAATAGCTGCCGCGATGGTCGGGCAGCAGGAAGGTCGCGATTGACCCAACAGCGACATTGGCCGGCGATGGATTTGATGCCGGTTTCAGCCCCTATCAAAGTCCGCAAGTAACCCGATACGATGCCGTTCCTGAGCTTGGGGGGAGGACATGCAGCGGCGCGGGTTCATAATCTTAATCGCCGGCTCGGCAGCTACGTGGCCGCTCGCGGCGCGGGCGCAACAGCCTGTCGTGCCAGTAATTGGATTTCTTGGCAGTGCATCGCCTGATCTCTGGGCGTCTCGTTTAAGCGCATTCCGCCAAGGCTTGAGCGAAACCGATTACATCGAAGGCCGCAACGTGGCGATCGAGTATCGCTGGGCCGAGGGACGTAACGATCGACTACCAGGACTTGCGGCCGACCTCGTCCAACGTCGAGTGAACGTGATCGCTGCCGTCGGCAGCACACCCGCGGTCCTGGCCGCTAAGGCGGCGACCACGACGATACCGATCGTCTTCGAGATCGCTGCCGACCCCGTCGAGCTTGGACTTGTCGCCAGTCTTGCGCAACCGGGAGTCAACGTGACGGGCGTAACAACGCTCAATGCAGAGGTAGAGCCGAAACGATTGGAGCTTCTGCACGGGATATTGCCTGAGGCGAGGCGAATAGCCTTGCTCGTCAATCCGACTAACCCCCTAGTTGCCGAATCCACGAGAAAGGTAATGCAGGCCTCCGCCGACAGACTTGGAGTACAATTGGACCTCCTCCAAGCGAGCACCATTTCGGATTTCGATGCAGTATTCGAGCGCATCGCTCAGTTGCAGGATGGCGCGCTCGCGATCGGCGCGGATGCGTTTTTCACGAGCCACCTCCAGGAACTAGCCGGCCTTGCGCTTCGTCGTGCGGTTCCCGCGGCGTATCAATTTCGCGAGTTCGCCGCTGCTGGCGGTTTATTCAGCTACGGCGCCAGCCTAACAGACACATTCCGCTTGGCCGGTAATTACGCGGGCCGAATTATCAAAGGCGATAAAGCTGCCGACCTGCCAGTACAGCAGGCTACAAAGGTTGAACTGATAATCAACCTCAAAACGGCCAAAGCGCTCGGAACTCACAGTTCCACTGTCCCTGCTCGGCCGAGCCGACGAAGTAATCGAGTGATGTCGCCTATTGATGCTGTGGACGGGTGCGCCGGGAGACCGGCAAGAGGTAGACGGTGGAAGTCCGTCACGGTGAAGGAGTAGCGAACCGCACTGGCCCCGAGTGATGCGCGGATGTCCGCGAGGACAAACGTGAAGCGTTCACAGGGGAGGGCGCAGGCGAGGTATTGAGCGGCGTAAGACAAGTTCGGGGTGCTGATGTTTTCCGTCCCACAGAAGGCAACACGGCTGGTGTCGATATCGCAAGACACACGCCGACCCCGCGTCGTCGTAGACCCTGGCATGCGCAGAAGCCTTTTGCACGGGAACCGGGAGATCTCCATCGCCGCCCCCGCCAGTCGTGGCCGGGACGTTGTCGGGAAGGCCGGAGGCTGTAGCCGACGATGAGCGCGACGGAGAAGTCGGACCTGCCCGAAGTAGCAAAGAAGCGAGCGAACAAAGCGGCCTCGGCTGCGGCGGAGCTCGTGGAGCGAAGGGGCGGGGCCAAGGAGAATGCGGAACTGCAAAGCACGGTCCGGACGCAGAGCCGGGCAGCCGTGTCACAAGCGCAGGCCCGCATACGAGAAGCCGTCATCAGGAACAGACAGGACAAGCTGACGGCGCTCCTGCATCACCTCACCGTTGACGTTTTGCGGGCGAGCTTCTTCGGTCTGAAGAAGTCCGCCGCGCCGGGTGTCGACGAGGTGACGTGGAGCGAATACGTGGAAGGCCTCGAAGAGAACCTCTCGGACCTCCACTCTCGCGTTCAAACGGGAGCGTATCGAGCGCTGCCATCGCGCCGGACCTGCATTCCGAAGGCAGATGGCAGACAGCGGCCGCTCGGCATCGCTGCCGTAGAGGACAAGATCGTCCAGGCAGCGGTGGTGGCGATCCTGACGCCGATCTATGAGTCGGAGTTCCTGGGCTTCAGCTACGGGTTCCGGCCGAAGCGCAACCAGCATCAAGCGTTGGATGCACTCGCGTTCGGGATCGGCAGGCGACACATCAACTGGGTGCTCGACTGCGACGTACAATCCTTTTTCGACAAGGTCAGCCGGGATTGGCTGATCCGTTTCGTCGAGCATCGGATTGGCGACCGCCAAATCACCCGGTTGATTGCCAAATGGCTGACGGCAGGCGTGCTCGAAGATGGACGCGTGATCGAGACGGAGGACGGGACGCCGCAGGGCGCGGTCATCAGCCCGCTCTTGGCGAACATTTACCTCCATTATGTCGATGATCAATGGGTCCACCAGTGGCGGCAGCGATGCGCCACTGGCGACGTGATTGTCGTGCGCTACGCGGACAACTCTATCGTTGGCTTCGAGCATCGGCACGAAGCGGAGCAATTCCTTGCCGATCTCAAGGCGAGGCTCGCTCGTTTTGGACTAAATCTTCATCCCGATAAGACGCGGCTCATCGAGTTTGGTCGGCACGCGATTGCGAACCGCCGCGCTCGAGGCCTCGGCAAGCCGGAGACGTTCGACTTCCTGGGGTTCAAGCATTATTGCGCGGCCCGGCGGGATGGCAGCGGCTTCGTGCTCGGAAGGAAGCCGATGGCCAAGCGCATGCGAACCAAACTTCGGGAGATCAAGGAGCAGCTCATGGTGACCCGCCACGACGGGATCGATGGGCAGGGCAAATGGCTTGCTCAGGTCCTGCGCGGCTGGATGGCCTACTATGCTGTGCCGATGAGCGGCTCAGCGATCTCAGCATTCCGTCATCACGTGATCGAACGTTGGCATGGCGCGCTGGTGCGTCGAAGCCACAGACGTCGACTTACGTGGACGAGAATGAAGACGATCGCTGACCGGTACCTGCCGTTCCCACGCATCCTGCATCCGTGGCCAGAGAAGCGGTTCCTCGTCACCATCCAAGGTGGGAGCCCGGTGCGTTAGCAGCGCCCGCCGGGATCTGTGCGGGGGGCGGAGAGTAATCTCCGTCCCTACCGCGACCTCCTCCACCGGCACGAGAGTGCCAAAGATGGGGCCGCCGATAAGGCTCCCACGATTCGGAGGAGCTACCCATGCAAGCGATTACTACAGTCGGTCTAGACATTGCGAAGTCTGTTTTCCAGGTTCACGGCGTCGATGCGGACGGCAATGTTGTCATCCGCCAGCAGCTCAAACGGCGTTACGTCCTGGCGTTCTTTGAGAAGCTGCCGCCCTGCTTAGTCGGCATTGAGGCTTGTGCTTCGTCACACCATTGGTCGCGCGAGCTGCAGGCAGTGGGCCATGACGTGCGTCTGATGCCGCCGGCTTACGTGAAGCCCTATGTCAAGCGGCATAAGAATGATGCCACTGATGCCGAGGCGATCTGTGAAGCGGTCGCCAGGCCAAACATGCGGTTCGTCGCCACCAAGACGCCCGAACAACAGAGCTGCCTGACGCTGCACCGTAGCCGCCGCGTCCGTTTGTGACCCATAGCGGCGCTTCGTCACCCTCAATTGCCGCGCTGCGAAGGGCCTATTCGATCACCTCGTCAGCGATGGCGAGGACGCCTGACGGTATATTGAGACCAAGCGTCTTGGCAGTTCTGAGATTGATGACAAATTCGAACTTGCTTGGTTGCAGAACCGGAAGCTCGGATGGCTTCTCGCCTTTAAGGATGCGGCCGACATAGACGCCGGCTTGGCGATAGGCATCTGGAAGATTGACGCCGTAGCTCATCAATCCGCCGGCAGCGGCATATTGGCGAAATTGATATATCACCGGCACGGCATGTTGAGCGGCCAGCGTCACGAGCTGGTCCCGGCGGGTGTCGAAGAACGGATCGGCAGTAATCGACAACGCCGCAAGGTGATCGCGCGCAATTGTTGCAAAAGCTTCTTCGATTTCAGCAGGGCTGCTGGCGTGCAAAATCTTTATGCGTTGACCAAGTTGGTTCGCCGCATCCTGAATTTGAGCAAGCTGGTCCTCCGCGAAGGGAAATTTTGGATTTAGCAGGACGCCGATCACCGCGTCGCGCGGAATCAACTCCCGCAGCAAGCTGAGACGCTTTGCATCGAGAGCCGTAGTAAAAATATGCACGCCCGTGGCGTTGCCACCCGGCTGGTTGTAGCTCACTACAACGCCAAGCTTGACCGGATCCGTGCCTACCACAAAAACAATTGGGATCGTCGATGTCGCCGCTTTCGCGGCAAGCACCGACGGTTCCGCGCCAGCCATGATTAATGTCGGGGACAGGCGCACCAGATCAGCGGCGAAAGACGGCAATAGATCGTATTGTCCGCGCGCCCATCGGTATTCGATTTTGATGTTTTGACCATCGACATAACCGTATTCGGCAAGCCCTTTATGGAACGCCGCCAGCTGCGCCGACAAGTCTTCAGGGGCCCTGGCATAAAGGAATCCGATCACCGGCATCGTCGGCTGCTGCGCGCGAACCGCGATGGGCCAAGCGAACGGCGCACCGCCAAGCGCTGCTATGACTTGCCGTCGTCCTACGCCGAAAGTCATTCGCCCCCGCCCCAAGGTGATCCAAGCCCGATACCACGTTACAGCGATATTTTGCGGCGCACGAGGCCGCTATTGGCCCGTAACGGACATGCGGCTCAGCGACTTCCGCGGCAGCTTTCGGACGCAAAGCAGACATTGACACCCGCGCCCGTTCGGCGACGATCCCGCCATGGGCTTCAACCGCCGCAAAATGGAGGACGAGCGCCGCCGCGAGGCCGACAAGCAGGCCGCGGCTAGGATCGCCGCCGCCCATGAGATTTGCGACCCATGCCTATTTATGACAGAGCAAGTTCGATTGCGCTCAGGCATGAGTTAAACATGGATAGTGCGTCAGCTTGGAACGGCAACTGGGCCTGGAGCATACCGTTGATCGTGCTCACCGTGCTCATTCATGTATTGGGATTGGGCATGTTCAATGTGAAAATGGTCCAAGTCTTGACTGCTGTGAAAAGCAGTCGTCATTTCATCTTCGCATTTGCGCTCGGCATTGGGGCAACCACGATCTGGGCAACTTTATTGCATGCAATCGAAGCTGGCATTTGGGCAGTCGCCTATCGGCTTCTTGGAGCATTGCCAGATGGCAAATCCGCGATCCTTTATTCGCTGAGCGCGATCACGACCTATGGTCACTCGGAAATCTTTCTATCGGAGCGTTGGCGGCTTATGGGCGCCCTGGAAGCTCTCAATGGGATAATACTGATTGGACTGACCACGGCCCTTATGTACGGCTTGATACAACGGGTTTGGCCAGTGGAAAACAGAGCATTGCCCAGTATGCCATGGTCGAGACGAGAAGAAGGTGCAGAATAAATCGCCGCTGCCAGACGCCCTCCAAGCCGGCATTTCGCGACGCGTGGAAGCGGGGCCAGCGCTGCCTTGTCGTCACCTAGCTTCTCGTGTCACCGGGGCTGGCCCTTTTTGCCCCCCGTAGAACTGCGATGTTTCAATAACTTGCCACCGCTGCACTTTCACGCCTTCGCACCGCCCATCATGAGGTCCGGCAGCTTGGCGAAGTTCGCCGCCAGCCGGCGCGCCTCGTCCTTGGTGAGCAGATTCGCGGCTGATCGCCGGCCGGGCTCATCCTCAAAATAGAAATAGCCGAGCGCTTGGCCGCCGCCGTCCTTCACGATGAAGCAGGCTGGCGTTTCTACGATCGACCAGGGCAGGGGGAAGCGGCGACGGTGGGGCATAGCGATTCCGTAGGACGAATGCGAGGCATGGTCGACAGGGCTTTGCGAGCACCGTCCATGCGAACGGAGAACACGTCACCGCTGGCCCTGGCGCGGCCGCGGCCCTCGCCACTGGCGCGGAGGTCGCTGTACCGGCTCCGGTGTCTGGCTGCGGTTGATGAACAAGCGATAGCCCTTCCCTTGGCACTCGTCGCATACGCTCCCGTGGCGAAGCCCCGAGGCGCGACAGTGCTCGCACGGAGCCGGCAGGTTTTCATACATTCGATTGTAAAGTCCTAACTTTTGATCTGCACATAGCCGCGCGCTCTCATGCAGCTAATGAAATCGTCGACCATGGCTCGGCTGTAGCTTTTTTTGTCCGCGCTATCGTGGGCCGCTCCGTCCGTAGTCTGCACGTCGTCGCGGCAACTGATGCTGTCGATATCTAGTAATGCGGAGTTCATTGGTTGACCATCTGCCCGCGTCCAGGCGGTCGGGATGGTCGCCTCCGGCTGTCTCGCGCAGGCGCCGAGCATCAAAATCACGACAAGGGATGGTACGCGCATAACGCCGGCACTCTGGCGTGGATCTCAGAGGACAAGAGTAATAGTCGTCAAAAATCCTAATATCTGGTGTTGCCTGAGCATCGGCGGCGAGAGGCACGAGTAGCGCCGGCGGCGGGTGCTCGGCAAATAAATAAGGACACCTACATGACCAGTCGGCAACTTGCGTGGATCCTTGGTGGACTGCTTCTAGGCGCGATTGTTTGGATTGTGCTGCGCACCGCGGCGTACATCCACGGTCACAATCATGTGGGTTTGACCGCGGCCGCATTTGTGCTGATCGGTGGCCTGCTTGGATGGATCTGCGCAACAATTTTTCGCAGGTTTGGTTAGAACGCTGCGTGGTTCGGATGAAGCCGAATAAGATGAGCTGACGGACCAAAGGGGCAGCAGGTGCGCGACCGGCGTCACCGTTGCCCCCGGCGTGGCCCCGAGCCAGGGGGATCAAGGGGACTGCTAGCTGGGGGCCACTTGCGCCAAGACAAAGGGGATTTCTCTCTCGGCGCCGCTTCAACAACTACTCTTGAGCGTGGACGGATCCGGGGTTTCGCGTTCATTTCGACGCGTCACTCCAGCCTGGTCGCGGCGCGCGTTGACACCCGAAGGGCGGGTCGGGACGCAAATAGGCTCGACGCTTACGCCGTCGCAGTCTCTCCGCCTGGGTAGTTTCCCAAGGTAGGGAAGAATGGCGGCGACTCTAATGCTTTGGACATATACTTCTCTACGAAATGAGTCTGGGAATGGTCGCTCGCCCAAACGAACTTACGTGCGCGAGATGCGACGAACTTGTTGAAGTCCTGAATAAGTGTTTTCGGCTTAGCAGCGCGTAACCTTTCGAACGTCGCTGGACGATGCGCTCCAACGAATAGTTTGGTGGGACTGATTGGCATAGCGACGAAACCATCTGGCTGATTGATCCGATAAAGTTGCACTGGACGATCCGACGTAAGCAATTGGAACGGCGACCCGGATAGGTCAACCACGGCGTGGCGCATCTTGTTCAGGCACGCCCCCACTTCTTCATTATCGATCATTTTGATGACCGCGTTTAGCTGAACTTTCGCCCGCGTCACCGGATCGACGGTTGCAATCCATTCGTCCATCGTCGGCGGATGCCCTGCCGTTCGAACTTGCTCATAATGCTTTTGATAAGTGTCTCCACTCTTGTCCCAAACAGTTCCCGCACCGGCCTTGAGCTCAAGCAGCACGTCGGGATGTCGCAGGTGGACCCCCATGACGAATTCGAGACCAGCCGCTGACCAACTCATTGCTCCACAGCGCGGCGTTTCTTTCGCCGTTGAGGTGCATGGACAGGGCTTGTGCTGCAACGTTGTCGGCGTAATTGAAAAACTTCGCTTCGAGATGTTGGGCGTTTTCAGGTGGAAGTTCGGGAAACGCGTATAGGTCCCGAACGTATCCTGTTGCGCGGGGACCTACGGACTTAGCGATGAGCTTGTGGTGTTTAATGCAATACTCAACCAGTTCGTCACCGGTCACCGCCCGCTGACAAAGATAAAACGCCGGAATGAAATGATGATCATGCGGTATGCTCATTGCCACTGTCTCGGGCGAGGAGATCGGCATTCTCGCCCCAGTGCCCATTGACCGGATGCCACAGTGGCAGGCTCAACTCGCCGCTGATTAAGTAGGCGTCCGCGAAATGCGTTCAAGTTTAGGTTTGGGGTAGGGTTGTGGGTAAACCCGCCACAGCGGCTAAAAGCCTTTTAATATCAATGCTATTTGGCTCCCCGGGCCGGATTCGAACCAGCGACCAACCGGTTAACAGCCGGTTGCTCTACCACTGAGCTACCGGGGAAAGCCTTAGAGCTCGTGTGGGTGCGCGTATAACAAAGCCGGTCCAGCATTGAAAGCGGCAAACACGCCAAATCCAGCCGGCCCGCCTTAGAGGCCGTTTCGAAAGGGGTTGAGTGGGTGGAATTCACGTGATTCCAGGTGGTTGCTGATACCAACCCCGGAGTTGCCATGTGGACCCCAACCACCCGCAAGCAGCATATTCGCAAGACGAGCCGATACCAAACTGATGTGACCGACGAGGAATGGCGTGTGATCGAGCCTCAGCTGCCTGGGACGAATGTCACCGGACGACCACGTGCCTGGCCGATGCGCGAGATCATCAATGGCATCTTCTATGTCATGCGGGCGGGTCGCCCATGGCGCCTGCTGCCGAGCGATTTGCCGCCGTGGAGCACGATCTATCGATGGTTTGCGAAGTTCCGGGACGAAGGCCGCTTCGAGAGGATCAATCACGCCATGGTCATGCTCGATCGCGAACGGATCGGACGCCAATCCAGCCCTACGGGTGCGATCATCGACAGCCAGAGCGTCAAGACCACCGAGGCCGGCGGACCCCGCGGTTACGATGCTGGAAAGAAGATCAACGGCCGCAAGCGCCATGCGCTTGTCGACACGGACGGGCGTGGCCTCATGCTCGAACCGCATCCGGCGAGCATCCAGGATCGCGACGGCGGCGGACCGCTTTTGCGGGCTTCGCGCCGCATCTTCCCGTTCATCCAGCGGGTCTTCGCCGACAGCGGATATGCCGGTGAGAAGGTCGCCAAGGCCACGTTGATCGCGGTCGAGATCGTGCGAAAAAACCCCGATCAGGTCGGCTTTGCCGTTAACCCGCGGCGCTGGGTCGTCGAGCGCTTCTTCGCATGGATCGGACGCAATCGACGGCTGGCAAAGGACTTTGAGGCAACAATCAACTCCGCACGCGCTTTCCTCTACGCCGCATCCGTCATGCTGCTCGTGCGCCGGATCGCTCGTCCTTCATGACTTTCGAAACCGACTCTTAGTTCTGTGGCTTTGCCGGGGTGGTTTTGCTGGCTCGCCGAGCCGTAGCTCGCGGCGGCTAGCGCGGCCCGCCTTCGCTATGCTTCGGCGCGGCAGCCTTCACTCGCTACGGCAAACACGCCAAATCCAGCCGGCCCGCCTTAGTTCTGTGCCTTTGCCGGGGTGGTTTTGCTGGCTCGCCGAGCCGTAGCTCGCGGCGGCTAGCGCGGCCCGCCTTCGCTATGCTTCGGCGCGGCAGCCTTCACTCGCTTCGCGAGCGAAGGCTGGAGGCCACGCCCGGAATTGAACCGGGGTACACGGTTTTGCAGACCGTTGCGTAACCACTCCGCCACGTGGCCATCCGGGGCGGATAACGTAAATGGCCTCAAGAGATTAAGCAATGGCTACGTCATCGGCCCCGCGTTCATTCTGAACGCCAGAAATTGCCGCATTCTGAACGGATGTACCCTGTGCGTTCGCAAGGGCATGGGCATACCGCTTCCTGGTCGCGGGCAGGGCGCGCTTCAGGGTCCGCTTGGCGTAGCCCTCATAAGCCCTTTGGGTACGGTGTCCAGACAGCGCCCGGCCTTGCCCGTCAGTCAGTTCCGCCTCCTCAAGCTCGGTCATCCCGCCGTGCCTGCAAGCGTCGAGGGTGAACGATTTGGGCAAGCCTGAACGGTCACGCAACTTGCGCACGATCTTACCCATCTGCATGGCTGTGTACGGTTCGGTTGTGCCGTCGCGCCGGGCTTTGAGGATCATGGACACACCGCGACGGGGCAAGTGAGCCAGTACGGCCTCAGCGTCGCTGTAGAATTGGATCGTGCCCTCATCGGTCGTTTCTTCGAGGGGGTGCCAGACTACTCCGCCGGTCTTGTGGTGATTGACCTTGATAGCGTTCGGTGCGCCTTGGCCTCGATAGTCCGGCCACGCCAGATAGCCAGCAAGGACGTTCTCGGGGCGCTGTAGAAACTCAAAGCAGATCACGGCGGCGGCGGCGGGTTCGGGCCTGCCCGCCGCTATGGCCGCCCAGGCGAATTGGTAGACCTGTTCGCGCGTCGCGGCCGGTTTGGTCGCCATGGTCCGGCGCTGCTTGGTGACGCCATCCCAGGGGTTCGGTACGGCGCGGTCGAAGCACTCTGGGTGCAGGCGGTGGACGACGCGCCAAGCGTTGCGGCAAAGCGCAATGACTTTTTCGCCTTGGCGAGGTCGCGGACCATTCGGGCCATCGCAGATGCGCTCATAAAGCCTATCGGCCGCAAGCGGACTGATGGATTTTACGGGCCGCTGTCCGACGCAATCGCCTTGCTTCGTTGGCATGCCGGTAACGAGGTTCATCAAGCGGTCGTAGTCGGGGCGCGTGCGCGGAGACACGCGCTCGCGATACCGCTTGCTCGCCTTGTATTCGCGAAACAGCCAATCAACGGTGCCGAACCGGGCTATGCTCTCGATTGGCTCGCCATTTTTAATTTTGACCCATTCGTCGAACAAACCGTTCAGAGCGGCGGCCCGACCGCCGGTGCCGTCAGCGCCACAGGCCGCCACGTAATCGGTGCCCAGCGGCTCATTCGGGATCGTACAGCCAAGCTTGCGATAGCGCGTCGGGATGTTGAAATAGAAACCCACGGTGCCATTGGCCAGCGGCTTGGCGATGACCGAGCGCGGCAGCCGCAGTGTCATGGTCACAAATCCTCTGCGAGGTCGCGAGGTCTTGCCAATTCCGGCGGAAGAATTCGCCTGATCTAAATCGTCCCGCAACCATAGTTGCCTGCGGCCCTCTGAAACGCGCGGTCGGGGATATTCACCGCCAACTCTTTGTAGGAATGCACGGACCGTGCACTCTCCGCAATAGGTCGCGGCAAGGTCCGCCGACATTCTTCGCGGCCAAGCGTCGATCTTTACGGTGGGGCGCATGAAGCTTTCCTCGCAGCGGCAACAAAAAGCCTCCGCAGATGACGCTTGCGAAGGCTTGATTAAATGGAGGTTCGCTCTTTGAGCGGAGCTAAGAGCGCGAGCCGATGGGCCAGCCAGTTGATCTCATCATAAGAACGAGTGAAGCCATCTTTTTGCGGCCCATGTCTCGACGTTTAATTTGTCACCAACTGTTGGCGTTCCGTGGCGAGATTAACTTCTATCTTTCGTTTCTCTTTCTCGGCTCACGTCATGCCAATCAGCGGTCAAGAAACGATAAGGAATGTCCGGTGTCACTTTTTTTATCAGTCGGACGCCCGCAAAATATGCCGCCACCGAGATTGCAAAACAGCCGACTGATGAAACCAGGGGCCACACGATGTGGTTCGGCGGATCGGCATTGAGAAGATGGAGTAGTACTATCATTCCAACGAATGAACCTATGCCGAAGACGAACAAAAAGATCCCAGGCGCAATTCCGACAATTCCTGGAATTCTTCTAAGCGTTTCAACCATGTTTTTAGTTTTTGTCGGCATTACAAGATTCGGTCCGTGGAAACTTTCCATCTCGATCTTTACGACAATGGCCTCAGAGGGTCGGAGCAGACTAATTTTCAATGTATGCCCTTCTATGCTCGCTATAGCCATCGGGTCTTTACGGAGGACTTCGACGGTAATTATTTCTGCATCTGTAAAAGCGATCGGCGCGATAAAATCGCCCTCCTCAATAGGAGATGTTCCCCGATTCCAAAACAGAATGTTCGTACGTGAAAGAGCCGTCCGTTGAGAACCGAGATAACTCACTGTTACGCCAGGTATAGAGAGCATGAGGCGAAATGGGCCGTTGTACGCCACAGAAAGCAACTTTGGCCGCAGACCCTTTCTGTAAAAATACAAAGGGACCGCGATTGCGATGATAATGCCTATTACTCCTACGGCGAGGCCGCCAATTCCCAGCAGCCGATCAATATTGATTTGTTCCATCACTAATTTCCGTTTTGGCTCGATCCGTTTCCAAACCTTTTCTTGTCCCCACCTTTAGGTTGCACGAAGAAAAGTCGCGCTACAATGGGCGTAAGACCGGCGATCCCCACGTCCAGAGACCGCCGGTTTGCGCAACGGTGACCAAGCCGTGCGACTTCACGACAGCGCAATGTTCAAACGCTGCCGCGATTCTCATTGTTACGCCGTCGCGCCGGTGATGGGGTTGATCCATCCGCTGCCGTTCCAGGCGACAATGGTGCTGATCGTCGTATCGACGAACAAATAACCGGGCTTCAGATACATGCTGTTCGGTCGCGCCGTCGTCGGGCCGCTGCCGTCGCCGATGGCTGCGAAGCCTTGGCTGCCGAGAAACTCGCAGCGTCGCCGTCTGTGGCATCAATGAAACCACCGGGGCCAGCACTGTAGTAGCGGCGGCCGCTGGGATTGGCGGCCGAGCCGACCCAACCTGACGCGACGCCCATGGGGATCATTCTGGTGGTTGTCATTTTGTTTGTTCCTTCGTGCTGAATTGAAGATGAACGGGCGCAATAGGAGAACCAGCCGTGCCCGCGAAACTTGAGCTGGTCCAAACCTTGAAGATACTGCGAAGTCTCAGGGTGCTGGCGCGGCGACCTCAACCCAACCGGCCGCCATCAGCGCCCTGGCGTCAGGCTCTTCCAGATCGAATAGACCGTCTTCACCCACGTTGATGGAGCGCCCCGTTATTGTCGTGACGGTCGTGGTGATATGAGGACTTTTCATCGGAAGGCGCTTCGTTGAGGCGGGAGGATCAGATAGAAATCCGCCACCGGCTGCGGCGTGTTGATAGTATTCAAGCAGGCCGGTGTTCTGATCGTCCCTATGCGAGCGCCAGAGCGCAATGGCGAGCGCAAGCACAAGATCATCATGCTTTCCGGCACGGGCTCCGAATTTCCAGTAACCTAGAGTCCGTCACGTCCGCGCGGAAGTCTTGCAGTTCACTGACAAGCGCAGCGGCTTCCGGCAAGTCCTTGTGAATTTTCAATCTGCCGTCGTGGAGCAAAGCCTGGATGCGCGAAATCAAAATGATCTTGGAGACACGCCAAACAAGACCTTCGTAACTCGTCGTCTCTCCCGCCGTTATCGTGACGCCAATCGGCGAAACGCCGCGCCCTATGAACATGTCAAAGACCGGGCGGCCGACGCCGGTGAAATCGATTACAAGTTCGATCTTGCCCCGGACCTGCGGACGGCCCAGCATTTGAGTCACATGCGAAACAACGGCGGGGTACGAGATTCCCAGCGGCAGGCGTTCAAGGTGCCCGACCTGGAAGACAGGCTTGGATGGCCAGTTGTCGAGACGCCGGACCACGGCAATGGCGGTCGGATCATGAGATTGACCCAAATCGCATCCAAGGGTGAAACGTTCACTGAATTGAGAGTTCTTGTTGAAGTTCTCAAGCGGCGATTCCGAAGAAGGTTTCAAAGTCATCAGTCATCGCCTTTTGAATTAGATCGCTGTTGAAAACGGACGTTTCGGAGTCGATAAATTCGCACTCGTATTCTTGGCTGAAGCGCATCGGCCCCAACGCCTGCCGTTCCTCTTCAAGGAAGTCTGCGGAGATGCGCGGGCAATCGACGCCTTTGACGGAGATGCGTTCCCAGCCGTCGCCATTGACCCAAAACTCATGAAACCAGCCGCGCTTACCGGCCGGGGTTGAAAGCGCAATGAACCGGCCGTTTGTTGTCGCCAGCATGGGGCGGACGGAAGCCAGAAGCTCATCCGGGACGCGGCTGGCTTCGTCCATTACAACAAGGGTCGCAGCCGAGTAGCCGCGTGTGGTCTTCTCGCTGCCGGGCAGTGAGATGATGCGCGACCCGTTTCCCAACTCCATTCGAGTGAGCGACTCTTGGCTTGGCTTCCGGCGCGCCGGGGAGTCTTTCCCAAAAGCCATGGATTTTTTTGAATAGCTCCGTTGACTGCGGTTGCGACGGCGAAATCAGAATTATCATCGCGGGCGCGGCGTACAGCGCCTCATGAAGCGCGACCAAGGCTGTTGTCGTACTCTTGCCCCACTGTCGGCAGCAACAGACAAGCACTTTACGAGAGACCGAAGACAGCAATCGCGATTGCACGTCGTCAGGGTAAATCTCGCAGTCGCGGGCGAGCAATACGGGGTCAAGGGCGCGAGCAAAGTCGCGGCCCAATGAAATACCGGCGATGCGCTCCACGGTTATGTCGGCTGTACGGCAGTCGGAGTCACGTCAATCATCAACGGCGGCGGCGGTCGGCGGGCCGCACCTTCCTCAAGCCGGTGCAGCGTCTCGGCAACGCACCGGCGCGCGTCAGGGAAGGGGCCCAGCGCACGAAGTAGGGCGGTGCGAAGCTCCATATATTCCTTGGTGACCAAGACCGAGATTGTCGTGTGAACGTGATGTTGCTGAAGCTCGCCGAGATAGCGCCCGACCAATTCCAGATTCCGGTGAATGGCGTTCGCAAGGGTCGCGACTGCCTGAGCGTTGCCAGCCTCCATTTCCGTGTCCTGCGTGATCAAGAGACGTGCGCGCTGTTGTGCCAGCGATTGCAGCAAGCCTTCAGACTCCTCAGTTTTCAACTTCTCTAAATCGACTCCCGGCTTTAACAGGCGGCCGATAAATGCGGCTTTGAGTTGAGCCGGTAATTTCTTGCGATGCTTATAAAGCGCCACTTCGTGAACGTCGTACTTGCGGGCAATCGCTCGCACTGACGCGCCGCTGGCAAGTTCAAATTCGATTGACGCGCGGTCTGGGCGGTCGCGGATAGGCGTTCGGTTTTTGCCGGGTACGGTTGGGCCGCCGCCAAGCGGCGCTCGGGCTTTTTTAAATGTCATTTGCGATACCATTTTTAAAAGTGAAACGGTCGGACGCGGAGAGCCATCAACACACGCCCGATCTTGTGCTCGCGCCGCGCGAGTATGAGATTTGAGGCGAAATATCGTTGGCGAGGGTATTTACTGGCGACCAAATTATATGCAACTATTACGTGTTAGTCGTCCTGAACGTGCCGGACGCCGGTCGGGGGGCGTTTCTGAACGTGAGGGGCGGTCACAAGAGACTCACCAGCTGAGGGGCTCGCCATGCGTAGCAATGACATTCGATATTGTTCTTGGACGCGAAAAGTACAATTGACGGCCTTGCTTGCTGCCCTGCTGACAGTCGCCATCGCCGATAGTGTGAGTGCAGAGTGCACTTATCCCGGTTGCTACGTCCCACATAAATATCAGGATCAGCCGCGAGGCACTGGCTACTATACGGGCATCCCAAGTGGGCAACAGGGCTACGCGCCACAACAGGGCTACGCGCCACAACAGGGCTACGCGCCACAACAGGGCTACGCGCCACAACAGGGCTACGCGCCACAACAGGGCTACGCGCCACAACAGGGCTACGCTGGGCAATCGGGCGGTAGCGTGCCGATGAGTCAGGCCTGCGTTACGCAAATGGGCGTCTGTCAGATTTGGCAACCGATGAATTCTGCGTGCTCTTGTCAGGATTCAAACGGTACGGTGTGGAACGGTCAAGCTCAGTGAATTACTGCTCGGAAAGCGGACTATGGCTCGTTTAGCCACATACGCAGGCATCTCTTCAGGTGTGGTTTTAGTCGCGGTTTTTTTGTACCTGGTTCTTGCAAGTACAAGATTGCAAACCAACCAGGGTGGCGTCGATAATCACACTATGAACGAATGTATTGCTCAATGGTACCGGCCCGCGTCTGGAACCGGAGCCCTTCAGGTTCGAGAATTAGCCGACCTGAACCAATTTTGCTTTGTCCATACGGCGAATCAATTGCAGGTGGATGAAGAGATGATAAAAAGAGATAATTATGTCTTTCAAAGAAATGAGACTGTCGTTTTGCTTTACATGGTTGTCCTCATAACCTTTGTAGGTGTCCTGCTTGCGGGATTGCAGCTGTTGGCATCCTACAAACTCGCTACGCTTGGGCGAGGGGAATTGGCAGGCGGGGCTGAGATTTCCTATAGCCCACAGGGAGCAAGCTTTAAGTCGTCCGTCGTTGGGCTTGGCATTTTGGCGATGTCTTTCGCTTTTTTTCTCGTATTCGTACTGTACGTTTATACATTCAGAGACCCCAATCAGAATTCGGCTGCAATTCCCGTACTGAGACCAGTTCCGCAACCTGTGCAGGCGGCAAATGTACCAACCAACTCGGTTTCCCCACAGGGTTCGGCAGTGCAGCCACCAACACCTCAGCAATGAATGTCGGATGAATAGACGTTCGACGTTTGGGTCGTGACTGAATCTGATTCTCAACTCGTCCTAGCGAAGGCATGTCTCTGCAAGTGTTGGATTAACGCGTGGGGCGCCGCGAAACTTCGGCCGTATTTGATCGCGAGTTTTGGCATTTTCTCAGCGAGAATGGCCTCGCCAATATCATTCAGCTTGTCTCGCGCTTTGTCGCCCGGGCGACAGCGGCGCTTGTTGCGTGATATTATTTTGGCGGAGCGCGTGAGACACATTGGCAAGGTCAATGACCACGCCACGGACGGAGATGCACTCAATTACGTCCCCTGAATTACTTGCCATTTGAAAATGCCTTCTGAAATTTCGTACTTGCTTCGCGCGCTGCGGTGCGGCGCGCGTCTTCGTCTTCGATGGCGTCCAGCGAATCGAGAATTTCGCGCACCACTAAGAGTGTCCTCACGATGTGACCGGCACCCATGTCTTCAAACTTGACGATGGTTTCGCTCAGGCCGCCGTGCCGCCAGGGACTTTTGTTCATGTTCAGGTCACCAATACGGCGTCGGCGTCGTCCGCAAGCCGCCGGATAAGGTCGAGATACGGGGCGGCTTTGATGAACAACTCCGGTGTCCGTAACTGGCTGCGCGCGGTACGGACGTGCTCGGCGGCGGAGAGGTTGCCGCTCACAACCAAAGCCTCAGAAATGGACCTGACCGCACCTGCGGCCTCTGCTACTTGGGTGAGAGCGTTAGCCAAGCGTTCGAGGGCCGCCTGAGCCTCTTCCATCACCACGTCGATGACCTTTATGCCGGTGTCCTTTGAGATTTCGGCTGCCCGCTGCGCCGCTCGGTCAGCGGGCGCGCGCGCGACTTCTACGTTGCGCTCGACGGTGCTCAACGTGCGGCGCGCGACTGCCAGCGCGTCGTCGGCGTCAGCGCGGGCTTTTTTGAGTTCGGCGGAAGGGCTTGGTGGCGGCCAGACTGAGCCACCGGCGTCCCACGTACCGATCAGCGCGGCCTCCTGTGCGTCAACGGTGACCAGCGCCGCTTCGGCACTGTGAACCCCGGCCCTGGCATTTTCGAGTTGATCGAGCGCTCGCTGAAACGGCTTGTGGACTTCGGTGGCGTCGGCGCGGGCCTTAGCTACACGCTCGGTTAATGTGAATAGGTCGGTGCGTGCTGGCGTGCGTGTCTTGATAACGCGGATAGGTGTGCGGGCAGGAGAGGCGACCATGAGGGTGTGTCCTTGCGGGGTGTGAGAAATGAAAAACCCGGCGACCGTTGTGGGCACCGGGTTCCTGACATTGAGTAGATGATGGTTAGCTTCAGATTCTCTCTATCGGTGTGCAGCCCGATAGGCGTCGATTTCAGTCTTTGACACATCTTGGGGATAGCACTTTGGTTCGGCCCCGCCTGGGCGGCTGTATGCACTGCGGCCACCGCACCGACTGCCGTTGCGGGCCAGATCTTCCGGGCACGCACAGGGATGGCCTGTGGCGTAGTACGCCTGCCAACTCTCTTGAATGATCGCAGCCGTTATTTGCTGATCGGTCGGTGTTTGATCGAAGCCAAACGCGGGAGAAGGCAGCACCACAAAGATCGCGAACAGCAATCTCTTTCGCATAATGGTGCCCCAGAGATTCGACGGATGATCGCTTCTATTGAACCCGCGCTTGAACGATATTAATCACATGCCGATCTTGCCCGACTAAGAGCGAAATTGAATATGTTTTAGGTGACCCGCCAGAGTCGCCCGAAGCGAGCGGTTGCAGGTGTACTTGGCCACCATACCATTCACCTGGAAGCATGGTGTTGTCCTTGATTACGCCCTGCTCAAGATTTGCGAGATTTTGCTGCCCCTGTTCGATTGTCGCAGAAATCATCGCTTCATTTTGCGCGCTCGCGTTTGCTTGAGCTATCGCATTGGCGGTTGGGCTGTAGCCAACCGTATTCACCTGATACATTCCGTGCGGTGTAGACACCGTACTCGTCGAATTGTAGTAGCCAGCGTGCGCCGCGGAATATGCGTTCGCGCCAGCGGCTACACCTGTAAGTATTGCCGCGACAACTTGACGATTTCGTTCCTCTTGAACCAACTCGTCATACGTGAATACCTTGAGCTGGACTTCTTGTTGATTGACCGTCTGCGTCGCTTGGATGTCGGCGACCCGAAACTCCAGGGGTGCCGGGCTCAGGTTAAAGATGCCGACGACGAAAACCGGACGGCCACCCGATACGAATTGCCGCGATGCAGGCCGTATTAACACTATCGAGTTTTTCGCTCTTGATACTAAGGCCGGTTGGCCGTCGCGAACGATCGCTTGCTGACCGGCTTGCGGTTGAAAATTGGCGATTTCATGCGACGCGCAGCCGCTACATAAAGCCGCGAGCGCAAAAACGAACGCGATACGCATAAATTCCCCCATCCCCCCGGATGTCGTAAATGCATCATCCGACAACCTCAGCGGGAGCACAAGATGGGCCACGGTATCTTGTGTGGGAAGCGCCAATCCATAGTCTATATCTCGCCCCGTTGACTTTCGTTCTCATTCTGTTCTCTTGGGCCGCCAATGCTCAGGGATCGCGGAGACGAACTCAAATATGCGATTGCGCGTGCGCTCCATGGGGCAGCGCGGATCGTGCGCGGGTTGCGGGCAACATTGACAGTGGGCGAGCGTGAAGATGTCGCTGAAGCCGCAGTTAACGAGCTTCGGAATCTTCCGAACGATCCGTGGAAGTTGAGTGAACCGCTTCCGAAACGTTGGGGCGTGATGTCCGATCTTGGCGCCCCGACAGCGGACGATTGGTGCAGGCCGAAGCCTTTGAAGCCGGATGGTGAGTGACGATGTGCGGTCGCGTTCGTCTGTCTTCGGATTATTCCGAAATCAAGATCAAGCTGAAGTTCGACCTCAATGCACCGGCACCGAATTTTGAGGCCGATTGGAATAAGCCGCCAACCGCGCCGATGCTGGTCGCTATCCGATCAGAAGACGGAAAGCGCGTGCCCAAGATGATGCGCTGGGGACTCCTGCCGCACTGGGCGAAAGATGAGAAGATTGCCTATTCGACATTCAATGCGAGGGCGGAAGAGTTCACGACCAAGCCCGCGTTCCGGGACGCATGGAAGAGGGGCCAGCGGTGTCTCGTTGTCACCGATGGATTTTACGAATGGAAGAAACTCACAGTGAAGGAGAAACAACCCTACGCAATTGCCATGGCCGGTGACGGCCAAATGGTAATGGCTGGCTTGTGGTCGAAGTGGAAAGACCCGAAGTCAGGCGACGAGATTCAAAGCTGCACGATCCTGACGTGCGGCCCCAACGATGTGATGGCTGAGCTTCACGACCGTATGCCGGTCATCCTGACG
Source organism: uncultured Alphaproteobacteria bacterium (assembly GCA_963761185.1). Lineage (GTDB taxonomy): Bacteria > Pseudomonadota > Alphaproteobacteria > Rhizobiales > Xanthobacteraceae > BOG-931. The sequence goes on along the minus strand of CAVXFY010000001.1, from coordinate 329,745 downwards.
GACAACGATTGGCCGAAGTGGCTTGGCGAAGAGCCAGCAACCGAAGATGAACTGTTGGCGATGCTCAAGCCGTGCCCGGATAAGGCGTTGAAGATTTGGCCGGTCGACAAGGCTGTCGGCAACGTGAAGAACAAAGGCTCCCACTTGGTGCTTCCGATTTGAGACCTACGCGGCCAACGCGCGGTACACACTTGCGCGGCCAATCCCAAGCCGCTCTGCGATGGCACCGGGCATTACGCCGTCGTCTTTCAGTCTGCGAACGGCCTGCGGGTCTATGGTCGGCGTTCGGCCTTTGCAGTTGGCGTAAGCCTCTCTGCCTATGGCCCGGTCAAACCTCGCACGGCGAGCCGCAGTCCTGTATGTCGCAAACTCGGCTGAATGTTCGGGCGCAATACGACGCACGCGAAGGCGTATTCCTCGTTCGATCAGTTTGCCGAATAGGACTTGGCGCAAAACGCCCTTGGGCGTGAAGTCGTCCAGGTCAGAAACGACGATTACATCGCCATCGCGTAGGCACAGAATGAGCTTTTGCAAAGCTGCAAACGGATCATCTTCGAGGGTCTGAGAGTAAGTTCGCTGAACCATGGCAATGCCTCCGCGCCAATAAAAAGCCCGGCTCCATTTCCGGGCCGGGCGTACAAGATGATGATGCGAGGTTAGGACGACGCTTGCGATGTGCGGGGCGTCGTTACGGTCTCACAAACGCAAAGCGCCCGGAAGCTGGATAGCTCCGAGCGCATTTCTCAGTCTGGAAAAACAGATACCCCCGCTGGTACACGCGCGTCAATCGTTCTTTGCGAAGTCTATCGTAACTCTATGAGACAGACCGATGCCTTAATGCGCTGAACAACGCTCACACCAACACCGCATGTCTTCGCGGTCTTAATCAGCCCAAAGCCTTGCCCCAGACACGCTCGCACAGCGGCTTCCTTGTCGGCGCTCACCGGGCGGCGGCCAAGCTTCTTGCCCTCCGCCTTGGCTCTTGCCAGCCCGGACTTGACCCGCTCCACGATGATGGAGCGTTCAAACTCAGCGAACACGCTCATCATGCCGAAGAGCGCGCGACCCGCCGGTGTGGACGTGTCGAGCCCCTGTTGGTGCAGGTACAGGTCAATTCCTTTGCTGTGTATCTCGCCAAGGAAATCGACAAGATGCTTCAGCGAGCGCCCCAGGCGGTCTACGGACCATGCGGCGACCATATCCACTTCGCGCCGACTAACCGCCATCATGAGCGCGTCAAAGCCTGGGCGGCCCTCTCGCCCTTGCGCGCCGGACACGCCTTCGTCAGCGAATACCGTGATGATCTTCCAGCCGTGGCGCTTGGCAACAGCCTTCAATTCACGGCGCTGGTTTTCGACCGTTTGACCGGCCGTGCTTACCCGCAGATACAGCGCAACCCGTTTGCCGTTGGCCGCCGTCATGGCTGACTCCCTCGCCTGTACGGCAAATATACCGAAATGCGGGCAGGGGGTCTACGGAAAAGATGTCTATACCGTATAGGCAGAACGAGATGCCGGACACCCTGTCAGCGGCCGGTTTGTCGAGGCCACTTTCACGGAGGTTTTCCGTATAGGTCGCCAGCAAGAAAGGTCGGGGAGGGCGGCGGGAGTCGATATGGCGCGAGAGGGCGAGCGACAGAATGGTTGTGCTATGATTGCCAGCATTGTTTCTGCGGGGAGGATCATGCGCCTAAACGGTTGGCAGAGGATCGGTGTTATCGCGTCGGTCAGTTGGTTCGTAATCGGCGGACTTTGGATCAATAGCCTTGTAATTGCCGATCTGGGTGCCTCCGCCACGGCGAATTATAGTGCGTGCCTCAGTGCTCGCTCAATTCAGCCTGACGGCAGCGTGCCCGCAGATACTGATTGGGGTCCGTGTAGCAAAAAATTTGCCGTGGATTTTCCCGTCGCCGTCGCAGACCACTGGACGTATGCAGTTGTCTACACTGCAATTCCTATCCCTATCGTCTGGCTTATTGTCTACGGAATGGTCGGGTTGGTTCGCTGGGTAAGGGCAGGATTCGCTTACCCCTCAAACAGGCACAACGGCTCACCCCAGAACTGACTTTTCAGTTATCCGAGGATTTCAATCACTTAGCCTCCAGAACGAAAATTTGCGTTGGTGTCGTATCCCGTGTCCGCACTGTCACGGAGACGCCGTGAATATGACAAATCCACATTTGGATTGTCGGCCCAGTATCCCTGTCGACGTCTTCCGGTGGCTCCGCCGGGTTGTGCAGTGCCGCTTGGCGCAAGAGCGCGCGTCGTGGCGACTATATGGCAGAAGCGTTCTTTGCAGCCTCGGTGCCGCGTTTTATTCGCGCAGTGAGCACGAACAGGAAGTTGGCGAGCGCTTCAGCAAATTCGACCGATTGCTTCGCCTGTTCAGCGGAAACGTGTGGATTTTCCGCGTCCGCATGGCGAGGACGATTTGAGCCAAGCCTAATCTCATGTGCCCAATCACCCATAGCTTTCGTGATCATGTGATCTTGCACGGCTTGATCTATCCTTAAATAGAGCGATCCCTCGCTAAGTCCTAAATGTTTCAACATTGCATCAACCGAACTACCTGCCATCACGGCCGCCGCGTCAGGCGCGTGGAGAGTATCCATGGCTTGTTGGAGAAATTTTCTTGCAGGCTCCGGGATGTCCTGATGAGCTTCCTGTTGGTGAGGAAAGATTTGCCAGACTGTCTGCGGAAAGTTTGCGTCCGTGCTAACTTAAGACTCCACCGCCGCAGCTTTGGCAGGAATAGATGTTCCATATAAACCCGCGTCGTCCGATCGCTGAAGCAACCACACCGTTCGTCAGGGCTGTGCGAACCATATTTGGGTGTGCGATGCCGCAGTGCGGACAGCGCGACAGGCCGGCTAAGACGCCGGTAGCAGATAAACCCGGAAGACCAGTAGTGGACATGGACGCACTTTAGCTGGGTTGTCGGACAGAGACGACTTAGTCTTGCCAGCCTCAGCGCTACCCCCCAGGACGCAGTTTTGCGTTATGTAGCAATGTCAGGGACATAGGGGCACACCTGAAAAGTCAGGCGAGCCGTCCGTGCCGTTCCTGTCGGCCCCTTCCAGGGCTCCGCTGAGCATCACAGGACCGGGTAACGTGGTCGCCTACGGCAACTCGTCGCTCCGCTTCGCTACGCGCCGCCGGTCGGTAGGTCGTAGTTTTCGATTTGGGGCTTCGCCTTTTAACGTCCCGCCGTCCCGTCTCCGTCCCATTCCGTCCCTGCGACGCGGGTGAAGCGTCCCGTCCCGTCCCCTCCTCTTATAGAGGGGACGGAGGGGACACCCTGAGACGTGGATTTGATAGCCTCGGCGTATGCGACATGCGTGACCGCAAAAGTCGTTTCCCTACAGGGCATTAGTCCAAACCGTCCAATTGTTATGTAATTGGTGCGCAAACCAATTGACAAACGGTCTGGATAGTTCCATATTGGTTTGGAAAGATGGCCAAATGGCTATCAAAACCAAATGGGAGAGTGGAATATGTCAAACAGTTGGAACGAGCTGTCCGAATATGCTCGGACGTGGCGAGTGTTGGTTCACGCGGCAAAAAAAGGAGCGGCCGACGCTGGCTACACCATGTCCCGTCTGCCGGGTCGCGGTCTCTCGAATGTGTGGGAGGTCAAGAAGGACGGAAAAACTCACGTGGCAGCAATTCGGACCACACGAGACCGTCACATCGCCTTCCCGCCGCTTGAAGGTGGCAAGAAATGGAAGACACTCGACGATGTCGATCTGGTCATCGTCGCTGCTACGGACTCAAAAAAGGATCCAAAAAAAGTCGAGGTCTACATCTTCCCGGCGAGCGACGTGCGCAAACGCTTCGATGACTCCTACGCCGCTCGTACCGAGGACGGCCATGTGGTGCGCAACAACTACGGAATGTGGCTGAGTCTCGATCCAGATCATCGCCCAGGACCGTCGCGTGTTGGCTCCGGCATCATCAAGAACTACGAGCGCGCGGGCCTGTACCCGATGGAAACGCTTGTGGCAGAGGCGAAGGCTCTAACATGGTCCGATGGCGACGCCGAGCCTGATGCTCCGCTCGAAGAGGACGAGGTACAGCCAACCACTATCGCCGAAGTGATGGATTGGGCGAGAGAACGCGTCGCAAGAATCGCGGGCGTCAAAGTGGAAGCGGTCAAGCTCGACCTCAAGGTGGAGTATTAATGAGTGCGAACCGGGGAAGTGGCGGCGCTGGTACTTCCGGGCCGCCACTCTCCGTTTGCCGTCGCAGGTTAGTGTGCTCGGCACACCCGGCCGTCTTGCTCGACGATTGAGCGTGACGCCGACAAGGCGTCGCGGATGCGCTTGAATGCTGAGCGCGGATTGGCAGCGTCACGGTTGAGTACGGCGCGCTGGAATAGCTCTTCTCGCCATGCTTTGACATCTGCGAAGCCGTCAGGACCGGCGCAGGCTTCCAAGGCTTCCAGGGCAAGCCTGCAACGCTGATCCAGCCCTTGCGCGTCCGTGGCCGTTTGCGGCCCTTCCACCGGCACCACAACGCATGACGTGATCGGGTCGCCGTCAGCGTCAGTGCCAACTTCGACTTGCTCAAGGCGGCTGATGACGCGCTCGCCTTCCGGGCCATCCCGCATAAATTCGACTTCCACGACGATGTTGTTGGCGACGCCGCGCTTGACTGAGAGTTGGGCGTCAACGGCTCCGGTGAGTGATGAGTGACCGCGCGGGTGCGAAGCGTCGTAACCGGAATGGTGGACGATGATGACGCTACATGAGAAAGCGTCCTTCACCGCATCGGCGGCCTGGATGTACGCGGCCATGTCATGGTCGCTCAACTCCGAGCCAGCAAGCGAGCGATTGAGCGTGTCCAGTATGACGGCTGCCGGCTTTACGTCGCCAAGGGTTGCCCGTACCGCCGCGATAAGTTCTGCGTGATCGGCTGCAAAATTCATTCGGGCGTTGACGAGATAGAGCGGCAGCGCGCCTGCCACCTCAGCCTCGTTGGCATGAGGGAAGTATTGGTTCCTTACCGCCTCAGCGCGCTGGCCGTAGCCCTCAATGCCTTCAAAACAACAATAGACAACTGGACCGCCATTGACCTTGCGGCCACGGTAGGGCCGCGTGGCCGCGATATGTGCCGCCAGATCAAAAATCCAAAACGTCTTGCCTGATTTGGGCCGACCCCAAAGCAGGGTGCTACCGGTTCGGGGAATGAGACCCTTTACGAGATAGTTCGCTCTCGGACTTGGGCGAACAGCGTTGAACGGAATGAGCGTGATCGCTCTTTGTGGACTAATCGGCATGTTGGCTCTCTGAAAGCAGTCCGGTTGGATTTACTGGCGCGACTTCGTGCGGGCGATACCGTGGCGACCTTAGCCACCTTTTGCAGAATTGCACCGATTTGCGCGGCGCAAGACGAATATTTTTTCGCAGACTGATCGCGCTCCGCCGTTTGCTCACGTTCGGCGCTTTTTGTTTTAATTCGTGCGCGTTTGTTCGTTGGCCGTATTTGGGGAGATGCCGATGGCATCGAATGTTCCGAGAGCCCCGCGAAAAAAGATACGAATTGGGGCTGGGGCAAACGATCTTGAAATGACTGGCGTTTTGCGGCGAGAGGATCAAATCCGCCAACGATACGTATCTTGATCTGGGGATAACGCGGAAATCGCGTTCTGCTTACGGCTGGCCTGGCAACGGCCGTGATCGAAGCATTATCCCATTCGGAAGAATCAAAGTTGGTGTGTCATCTTTCTCAATCAGTTTCTTGTTAGGGTCCGACGACGTCAACTTGCCATCAGGTCCTATTGTCGCCGCGACCATGGTTCCATCTGTCGCTTGCATCAACAATTGCCGTCCGCTCTTCACTATGTCTTTGAGATGATGGTCAAAGTCTTCACTTTGTCGGACCAACTCCCTGCGCTGTATTTCGAGAAACTGAGATGAAAGCTGCCTTAACCCGACGCGCAGGAAAACGGCTGTTACAGGCGGGTCAAAATAGGGGTATCCCGGCTTTGGTTTGTCGAGGATTTCGTGATTGGGTGCCCCCTCAAACGGTTGCGCCCCCATTTGATGAGCGGCGTCACCCATTGCTGTCCATAGCGCCGTTCCGGCTTCCGTCTGCGACTTGCCATCCGACAGTGTGAAGATATAAAGGCCCTCCGCAAAACTCGTGTCAGGCATATGAGATTCCGTCTCAGTAACGAATCTCACATTCCAATTGGCAGCGCTGAGCACCGCTGCGATGTCTTTTGCGAACATCTGAGCTTCAAAATCTGGGACGGCCTGGATTAATACCGAAGTCCCCGAAAATGATTTCAGCGGGGCATAGATATTCTGAACTCTTTCGGGGTGAGTGGTCCATCCCATGAAGGAGAAACGACGCGGTCTGGCCCCGGCTTGAAGTGCAAGGTTGTCTGCGCGTAGCTGCTCGGCGCGTTGGTTCGCCTTTGCCGCATCCGCTTTCGCCGACTCGCCGACAGCATTTGCGTTGGCTATCTCGACGACTGCGTCGCGAGCTTCCTGTCGTTGCAGTCTGATTATGATGTACTGCGAGGCGACGACGATTGCTGTAGCAACGAGGCCTGCCAGCAGAAAATACCAATTCAAATTGTTCCAAGAATCCAGATTAAGCCCGAACATCCGCCGTGCCTTTTTTAAGGGGATCGGGAAGTCATGGTGTCCGTTTGTCGTGACCATGGCTCAACCGCTTATTGCCGGAGCGGTCCCAGAACAAGAGTGGTGAGCGTCATGCTTCAACGTCACATTTAATGCAGCGAATGGAGAAGCCATATGCCGAGTTATCACGTACCGATTTAAATCCCACGGGCAGGTGGTCGATGCTGGTTGACCTATCGCCGTTTGCGTAAGACCAGCCATCCTCCTGAGAGAGGTTTGCAACTCCTTCAAGTCCGCACTTTGGGCACTTGAGCTTTTCGGTGAAACGGTCTCTGGCGGTCATGCGCCAAGTATCTCACGAAAAGAGGGACATTCGAAAAATCAAAACCGGCCGATAGGATCGGAAGCCGGGGGGCGCATTCTGAATCGCGCGCTAAGCCATTGATCGCAAAGAGGTGGAATTTCGCGATTTTTTCAGAACGCGCGTTGATTTATCAGGCAAACTTGTCTGATTTGCAGACCGTTGCGTAACCACTCCGCCACGTGGCCATCCGGGCAGTTACCTAGTCAGTTACGCGGGCATGGGTATCTGCACCAAATCCATTAAGCAATGCCTATAAGCATGGCCCCCGGTTGGCCGATTTGCCGCGCCTGGAGCCGCGCGGGGCGGGGCAAAACACGGCTCCAAAAACAAGGTTCTGCCGGCGCGGTCCGGCGCTTGCGTTTTGGCCGACCCTGTCGCAAAACGCTCTGCGAGGGGATTTTCGCGATAATTTGGGGTCTCAAGACATGTTCGACGCCGCCGCGGCACGCCGGATGATGGTGGACTGCCAGGTCCGCACCGCCGATGTCACCAATCTCGACCTGATCGCGGCGATGCTCGATGTGCCGCGTGAGCTTTTCGTGCCGTCGGCGCAGGCCAAGCTCGCTTATCTCGACAGCGATATCTCGATCGGCCACGGTCGCGTTCTGCTCAAGCCGATGGTGCTCGCCAAGTTGATCCAGGCGGCGCAGCTCGGCAGGAACGATCACGTGCTCGATGTCGCCTGCGGCACCGGCTATTCGTCGGCGATCCTGTCGCGGCTTGCCGGTTCGGTGGTCGCGCTTGAAGAGGATGCTTCGCTCGCGGCGCTGGCGCGGCCGGCGCTGTCGGCGGTCGGCGCCGCGCAAGTCGCGGTGGTGACCGGCCCCTTGACCGCGGGCTGGCCGGCCGCCGGACCTTACGACTTCATTCTCCTCAACGGCGCGACCGAGTTCACGCCGCAATCCTATGCCGGCCAGTTGAAGCCGCAGGGCCGGCTGGCCTGTATTTATCACGACGGCCCGGCCGGCAAGGCGATGCTGTACCGCCTGGTCGAAAGCCGCCTGGTCGGCCGTCCGATCTTCGAGGCCGCGGCTCCCGTACTGCCCGGATTCGTCGCTCCTCCAGCCTTCGTCTTCTGACCGGCATCGTGACCGCAGCCGGATCGGCAACCTGCGGTAGGTCAGTTCGCCGCGGCACGGCCGTGCCGGTGCGATTTCCTGCGAGTTTGTGCCGGAAATCCAGGCTGATATCGTACCTGTGGCGCTTATGTGCCAATGGCCGAATTTCTGCATTTCGTCCCCAGGCGGAGGGTTTCCCCTTCGCGGCCCGCAGCTTAAGTTGATCGTTCCGGGTCCTCGGCTTGGCGCGCTTAGCCGGGGGGTGAGTGCGTGTGTCGGTTGAGCATCCACCGCAGGGGGCGGGTGGAGCAGGGGTGGGAGCTGTCTGCGTCATGAGTGGACGAAGACTGCGAGCGTGCATTGGAGGCGCCGCCGGCCTCGCCACGGCCGGAATCACGGCCGGAATCATGGCCGGACTCGTGGCCGGATTCATCCTCACCGGCGGATGCACATCGGCTTTCGCCGACACCATCGAATGGGCCTTGGTCCAGGCCTATCAGAACAATCCCTCGCTCAACGCGCAGCGCGCGTCATTGCGCTCGACCGATGAGAACGTGCCGCAGGCTTTGTCCGGCTTCCGGCCGAAGGTCAGCGCCACGGCGACCGCCGGTTACAATTATTCGAGCACGCTGTCGCATCAGGTCTCGCAGTCGGCGTTTCCGAACACCGTGACCTATTCGAATCTCGCCGACGATTTCGCTTCGCGCAGCATCGGCATCACGGCGTCGCAGACGCTCTACAACGGCAATCAGACCGCCAATAAAACCCGCCAGGCCGAGAGCGGCGTCATGCAGGCGCGCGAAACGCTGCGCGTCACCGAGCAGCAGGTGCTGCTCGACGCAGCAACCGCCTATATGGATCTGCTGCGCGACGAAGCAACGCTCGCCCTGCAGCGCAGCAACGTCGAAGTGCTCACCGAACAGCTCAAACAAACCCGCGATCGGTTCAATGTCGGCGAAGTCACCCGCACCGACGTCGCCCAGGCCGAATCGCGGCTCGCGGCCGGCCGCTCGCAATTGCTTGCCTCGCAATCGCAATTCGTAACCTCGCAGGCGCAATACCGGCGCATCATCGGCGTCGATCCCGGCAAGCTCGCGCCCGGCACGCCAGTGGACCGGCTGTCGCCGCCGACTTTGCCCGGCGCAATTTCGCAAGGCGAGGCGCAAAGCCCGTCGGTGCTTGCCTCCGCCTATGGCGTCGATGTCGCCGAGCTGCAGGTGAAGGTCAGCGAAGGCGCGCTCTATCCGAACCTCGGCGTCCAAGCCTCCGTGCAGAAGGCGTGGGATCCGGCAGCCACCACCAATAAGCAGACCCAGGCTGCCGTCCTCGGCACCTTGACCATCCCGCTCTATCAGGGCGGCGCCGAATATTCGACCATCCGTCAAGGCAAGGAAACACTCGGTCAGCAACGCCTGACGCTCGACGTCACGCGCGACCAGGCGCGCGAAACCGTGGTGCAGAGCTGGGGCCAGCTCGACGCCGCGAAGGCGCAAATCGAGGCGACCACCGCGCAAGTCAACGCCGCCGAGATCGCGCTCAACGGCGTGCGCGAAGAGGCGCGGGTCGGCCAGCGCACCACGCTCGACGTCCTCAACGCGCAGCAGGAACTGGTCAATGCGCGCGTCGCGCTGGTCACCGCGCAGCACGATCGCGTGGTGGCGTCCTACACATTGCTGGCGGCCGTCGGCGCGCTGTCGATGCAGCGGCTCGGGCTAGACGTGACGATTTACGATCCGATGGTCCATTATCAGCAAATTCGCGATGCCTGGGTCGGGGTGCGCACGCCGGACGGCAGGTAGCGCGGGCACGGCCGGCGCTACTCTATTTGTTCCATCTTGAGACAAGAGCCATGTCGGGCACGGCCGGTGTCCACAGGACCGCGCTTTGTCGCGCCTTGCGTTCGACTTTCGCCATGACATACTTGCCGGCAACATTGCATAGTTGTCCTCGCGTGATTCGCCGTTTTGGGCGGTCTAGGGGGCGTCCTAGGCGCGTCTTGGGGAAGGCTCACGGCAGTCGCGCGCATAGGGAACGTAGGCGAGGACGCGTATGAATCAGCCGGCGAGAGCGCAAGAACCGTCGATGGAGGAGATTCTCGCCTCCATTCGGCGCATTATCGCCGATGACGATGCGACGAAAACGGCGCAGCGGCCGCCGGAACCGCCGCGCGCCGAAGCGCCGCCGCCTCCGATGCAGCAAGTCTATGCTGCACCACCGCCGCCACCAGCACCACCTCCTCCTCCTGCACCGCCGTCTCAGCAAGCCTATGCTGCGCCGCCGCCGCGAATCGAACCCGAACCGCCGCCGGTCGTTGAGGAACCCGTTTCATTCCAACAAGAAACCGTCGAGGATCAGGCCGCCGACATTCTCGATCTTACCGAATCGATGACGGCGGCCGCGCCCGAGACTGCGCCCACGGCGCAGTTCCGCACCATCGACGGCAGTTCGGATGTCGGCTTCGATGAAGCGCCGGAAACCGAACCTTCGCCTGCGCCGGCGCCCTTTCCGCCCGCGCCGCCCCGCGCCCACGACTATGACGAGCAGGGCCGGCTCATTTCCGGCGCCACCAGCGTCGCCGTCGATTCGGCCTTCAATGCGCTGGCGCAGACCGTGCTGTCGCAGAACGCCCGTACGCTTGAAGATCTGGTCCGCGAAATGCTGCGCCCGATGCTGAAAACCTGGCTCGACGACAATCTGCCCGGCATGGTCGAACGCATGGTGCGCGCCGAAATCGAACGCGTCTCGCGCGGCCGTCCCGGCTGACGAGTGCCGTTCGTCCCCGCAAAAGCGGGGATCCAGCTCATTGCCTCAACACCCGTTGGCCTCAGCACCCGTTGTGGATTCCCGCTTTCGCGGGAATGAGCGGAGACCATACCGGCACGGCGATTACGTCTTCAGCGCCGCCGCGAATTTTTTCGCCTGATCGGCAAGGACGGCGGGGTCTTCCTTGACGCTTGCGGGCGGTCTTAGTGACAGGCCGTCCTTGCGCGGGATGACGTGGAAGTGCAGGTGAAACACGGTCTGTCCCGCGGCCGGTTCGTTGAATTGAAAGATGTTGAGACCGTCGGCGGCAAAGACCGCCATCGCCGTTTGGGCGATTTTTTGCGTGACCTTGATGAGATTGGCGAGATCGTCCGGCGCAACGTCAAGAACATTGCGCGCGGGGGTTTTCGGCACCACGAGCGTGTGGCCCGGCGCTTGCGGCATGATGTCGAGAAAGGCAAGCACCTTGTCGTCCTCGTACACTTTGTGCGCCGGAAATTCGCCGCGCAGGATTTTGGCAAAGACGTTGTTGCTGTCGTAGCTGGCCATCGCATTCTCCGCCGCTCGAAATTTGCATGCCTTTGATTCTTGCATGCCTTTGATTCTTGGATGCCTTTGATTCTCATCATTCCGTTTCGGCTTCCAAGCCCTTGCGGAACGGCGCCAGCGCCGAAAGCTCCCGCCCGGCCGCCGCCACATAGGCGCGCTCGCGCACCAGATAATCGGCGATGGCGCGGCGCAGACCGGGATCGGCGATGTAATGCGCCGAAAAGGTCGTGGTCGGCAAATAGCCGCGCGAGATCTTGTGCTCGCCCTGGGCGCCGGCCTCGACGCGCGGCATTTTGTGCGCGATCGCATAGTCGATGGCTTGATAGTAGCACAATTCGAAATGCAGGAACGGATGGTGCTCGATGGCGCCCCAATGGCGGCCGAACAAAGCGTGCGAGCCGATGAAATTGATCGCGCCGGCGATCCAGCGCCCGGCGCGTTTCGCCATCACCAGCAAGATGCGGTCGCGCATTGTCTCGCCGACCAGCGAATAGAATTCGCGGGTGAGATAGGGCCGGCCCCATTTGCGCGAGCCGGTCTCCATGTAGAATTCGAAGAACGCGTCCCACGCCGCCTCGGTAAGATCGCTGCCGGTGAGCCAGTGCACGGTGACGCCGTTCGCAAGCGCGTCCTGCCGTTCGCGGCGGATGGTCTTGCGCTTGCGCGAACTCAGCGCGGCGAGAAAATCATCGAACGTCGCGAAACCTTGGTTCTCCCAATGAAACTGCTGGTCGGTGCGCTGCAGATAACCGAGCTCGCCGAGAAGGCGATATTCCGCCTCGGTGGCAAATGTCACATGCACGCCGGACGCGCTGGCGACACCGCAGAATTGCGTCATGCCTTGGGCAAGCGCGCGCCGCACCGCCGCTGCGGGGAGGCCGTTCCGCACCAAAAGCCGCGGGCCGGTCGCCGGCGTGAACGGCACCGCGACCTGGAGCTTGGGATAATAGTTGCCGCCGGCACGCGCGTAGGCTTCCGCCCAGCCGGCATCGAACACGTATTCGCCGCGCGAGTGGCTCTTCAGGTAGGCCGGCGCCGCAGCAACTAAAGTGCCGTCAGAGGTTTTGGTCAGAACATGTTGAACATGCCACCCAGTTCGTCCGCCGACCGATTTCAATTCCTCGAGAGCCGAGAGAAAGTCGTGTGAAACAAACGGGTTGTATGAGGTTTCACGACTGGAATCTTGCACTGGCGGGCAGGGAACCGAACCGCGCTCAGAACTCCGGTTGAGCTACAGCCGCGGCAGCAACTGCGTCGCGCGCGAATTCCGGATTGGCGCAGGCATCCCAGTCGACCTTGCTCACCTGTTTTATGGCGTCAATGACGCTTAAGCGCAGCTCGAGGGCGCGGTCCGGCTCGCCCGCCGGCGCCGCCGCCTTGCCTGCGCCATTGGCCTCTTTGTGCGCCGGACCGCCGCTCTGGGTCATGGCCGAAAACCCTCAAAGATCATCTGGTCCGCATAGCGCGCGGCGACCTGCCGCTCGGCTTCGGTGCGGACCGTCCATGTCAGAACCGGCATGCACATAATGCGCCGCATGAAGAACGGCAGCAGCCCCGGGAGCGCGCCGACCGCGTAAGCCAGGAATTGCGGCCGCGCGGAAAGCCCGGCGCGGACATAGCCGAAGCCGCGCCGCGCGTCGGCCGGCAGCAAGTCTCGATAGGAATTCGGGCGGTATTCGGCCGCGGTCATGCCGCGCGCCAAGGCTGGCGCTTTTTGCTTAAGCTGCATCACCTGGCGCAGGTCGAAGGACATGGCGGCCGCCGGCCCACCATAATGCGACAGCACGTCGGCGACCCGCGCCGCGAGCCGATCGTCGCCGTCAAATCGGCCCTTGAGCTCGACCACCATCGTGACCCGCCCGGCGACAAGGTCGCACATATCGCCGAGCGTCACCATGTGTTCGGCGCTGCCGCGAAACGGCACGCGCTTGAGCGCAGACGCGCTGAAACTGTCGAGCCGGCCTTCGCCCTCGGTCAGGCGGCCGAGCGCATCGTCGTGATGCACCATGGCCTCGCCGTCGGCGCTGATCTGCACGTCGGTCTCGATGGCATAGCCGGCTTCGATGGCTAAGCGGAAAGCGCCGGCCGTATTCTCGACCACGCCGGCGGCTGCATCATGCAGGCCGCGGTGGGCGACAGGGCGGGCCGTGAGCCAATCGAGCGGCACGGTCTTACGATACTTCGAACACGCCCTCGACCTCGACGGCGGCGTCCGACGGCAGCGCCGCGACCCCGACCGTGGAGCGCGCATGTTTGCCCTTGTCGCCGAACACAGCGACCATCACGTCGGATGCGCCGTTCATGACTTTCGGCCCATCTGGAAAATGCGGGGCCGAATTGACGAAGCCGCCAAGCCGCACCACGCGCACGACTTTGTCGAGGTCGCCGATCGCGGCCTTGACCTGCGCCAGGAGATTGATGGCGCAAACCCGCGCCGCCTTCTGTCCGTCCTCGATGGAGACCGAGCCGCCGAGTTGGCCCTTGGCGACGATCTTGCCCTCGACGTCGATGCAAACCTGGCCGGAAACCGTCAACATGTTACCACTGCGCACAAACGGCACGTAATTAGCCATCGGCGCCCGCGGCTCCTGGAGCACGATGCCGAGCTCTTGCAGCTTTTTCTCCACGGTCCCAGCCATTGGCCCCTCCGAATGCTTTGCATGTGGCGTCTGACAGCGGCCTTCTTCGCCGATCGGTGAAAGGCATGCAAGCGGGGCCAATCGAGGCCAATGCCGGGCAGGGCGCCGGACGGCTGTTGCCCACGACCGGCAACGTGCCTATCTTCGCCGCAATTCGAACAACAAAGACCATGCACAAAGCGGGGGGATCGGGCAGGCGGGAAGCCATCTCCAGAGCGCACGGAGTGAGATTTAAGTTTATGGACGACACGTTCGCAGCGCGCGCCGCCATTGCCGCCATTATCATCGCCTCCGGATTGCTCCTTGCCGTGCCGGCTGCCCGGTCGCAGGACGCGCCGATCGCTCCGATAACGCCGGTCCCGCTCGTTCCGCACCGCGCCATCTACGATCTGTCGCTTGGCGACGTGCGCGGCAATTCGTCGATCGCGGCCGTCCGCGGCCGCATTCTCTACGATTTCGACGGCAATGCCTGCGATGGCTATTCGCTGGAATTCCGTCAGGTCTCCGAACTCGACACCGGCGAGGGCAAGACCTCGACCAGCGATCTGCGCTCGACCACCTGGGAAGGCGCCGACGCCAAGAAGTTCAAATTCACCTCGGAGAATTACGTCGACGAAAGCCTGGCCGGAACCGTCGACGGTCACGCCGAACACGATGCGGACAAAACCGCGGTGGCGCTGGAAAAACCCGAGCAGAAAACGCTCGATCTGGCCGCCGGCGTCGTGTTTCCGACCGAGCACATGGTGCGCGTGATCAACGCCGCGCATGCCGGCACGAACATTCTCAATTTCCCGGTCTATGACGGCTCGGAGACCGGCCAGAAAGTGTTCGACACGCTCACCGTGATCGGCAAGAAAATCGCGCCCGACGAACGCAAGCACGATGACGCGGCCGACGCCGAACCGAAGCTTGCCGCGGTGCCGCGCTGGCCGGTGACGATCAGCTATTTCGAGAGGAAAACCGAAGTCAATGCCAGCGAGCAGACGCCGGCCTATTCAATCGGCTTCGAGCTCTACGAGAACGGCATTTCACGCGCGCTGACGCTCGACTACAACGATTTCATCGTCAACGGAAAGCTCACGTCGCTGGAAATCAAAGACACCAAGCCCTGCCCGTGACGTGCGTGATCTACGCGCGAACTATGTAGGTTTGCCGCAATCCAATCGGCGATGACCACTCTCGATCTGCGTTTGCGACCGAAAGATAAGCAATGCCGAGTTGCCGCCCATTGTTTCGCGTTATCACCGCATGATGCCGTTCGTTCGTCTTTCTGATCACCAAGTCAAAACGATTCGGCAATTGTGCGCTGCCCTCCACGACGATACTTGCGCCATCGCGTGAAATGTTCTTGACGTGACAATCGATCGCGGGGAATTGCGAGCCGATCAAAGATCGCCTCCCAAGAAGACGCGCGAACGTGGGCTGCGGCGCTTTTCCTTAAAAGTGGCTTCCATGTCGGCCTTCTGCTGTTGCCAGTATAGGGCGACGATCCAAGAGGTGATGAGCGACTGCTTTTAACCTAAACCGGTTTGGATTCACCCTGCCGGGTAGGGTTAGCGAGCATCTGCGACCGGCGCACATATCGGGTATTTGCCCCACAACCGGCCGCCCTTTTTCAGCCGGCGGTGCTCGCTTTAGCTCTTTCCCCGCCGCTCGAATGCCAATCCCTTGACCATCGCATCGTCGCCAAAGCGCGCCCGCACGCTGTCGACGGCGTGTTCGGCAAGCGCTGAGCGGCCGTCGACGAGGTCGGTGGGATCGGCCTGATCGGCGGTGTCGATCGCACTCACGCCGACGCCGAGCAGACGAAATTTTGTTCCGTCGGTTTCGTGTTCGAGAAGGCTGCGCGCCGCGGCAAAAATGCGCTGCGCGAGCTGGGTCGGTGAGTCGAGCGAACGCGCGCGGGTGCGGATCTTGAAATCGGCGGTTTTCAGTTTCAGCGTCACCGTGGCGCCGGCGAGTTCCTTGGCTTTCAAGCGCGCCGATACCTCTTCCGTCTGGTTCCAGAGAATGAGCTCCAGCGCGCGGAAATCGGCAATATCGCGCTCGAATGTCGTTTCCGACGACACGCTCTTGGTTTCGCGGTCGGGGCAGACTTCGCGCGCGTCGAGCCCGCGCGCGAGGCGGAACAGGCGGCGGCCTTCGTCGCCGTAGCGGCGCATCAGATCGATCTCGTCGGCGCGTTGCAAATCGGCGATGCGATGAAAGCCGTCGCGTGCGTAACGGGCCGCGCTCACTTTGCCGACGCCGTAGATGAAGCTCACCGGTTTTGGCGCCAGAAAAGCCGGCGCCTCGCTTCCGCCAAGCACCGCAAAACCGCGCGGCTTGTCGAGATCGGAGGCGACCTTGGCGAGGAATTTGTTGCAAGAGAGCCCGATCGACACGGTGATGCGAAGGTTCTTCTCGACCTCACCGGCAAAACGCGCCAGCACCTTGGCCGGCGCCATGTTGTGCAGCCGGGCCGTGCCGGAGAGATCGAGAAACGCTTCGTCGATCGACAGCGGTTCGACGAGCGGGGTAAGCGCCTGCATCATCTGCCGCACCTCGCGCCCGGCCTTGGCATATTTCTCCATATTGGGCCGGACGACTTTGGCGCGCGGACATAGCCGCAACGCCTCGAACATCGGCATCGCCGATTTCACGCCATAGGTGCGCGCGATATAGCAGGCCGTCGCCACGACGCCGCGTTTGCCGCCGCCGACGATGAGCGGTTCGGCCGCAAGAGACGGATCGTCGCGTTTTTCGATCGTGGCATAGAAGGCGTCGCAATCGACATGGGCGATGGCGAGCGTCGCAAGCTCGTCATGGCGCAGCAGGCGCGGCGAGCCGCAGGCAGCGCAACGCGCGCTCTGCGGCGAGGCGTCGGTGAGGCAGTCGCGGCAGAAGCCTGTTTCGCTCACGGGATATCGCGTTCCCATTGTCCGCCGCCGAGTGCGCGACGCGCCCGCGCGATGCTCGCGGGATTAAGTCCGGCGCTGTCGGCAAACGCCAGCAAAAGACTCTCGTCGCCGAGCATATGGTCGAGGACGCCGGCAAGAAAGCCCGGCTCGCGCGCGGCGTCGCGAATGGCGTCAGGGCCGATTCCCGACGCGGCAAGGAACGCACCGAGCCGCTCCGGCTCCTCGGCGATGAAGGCAAGCGCTTGAAATCGCAAGCGATTCCGCGGCTTCACGGGTCTGTGCCGAGGGCGCTTTCATCGGGTTCCATTTGCCTTTCCGTAATATATCCGCACTAGGTTTCGGAACGCTGCCCACAGGCGGCGTAGAGCGATTCTGTCGCTTTGGCATTCGTGAATCGCGCGCCTGCGTCGGGCACCGGACATTCCGGGTGAGATTTGGGGAAGGGAATGGGGATGGCTAAAACCGTCCTGATCGTGGAGGACAACGAGCTCAATATGAAGCTCTTCCACGATCTGTTGGAAGCCCACGGCTATGCCACGGTCGGCACGCGCAACGGCATCGAAGCGCTCGATCTGGCGCGCAAGCACCGGCCCGATCTGATCCTGATGGACATCCAGCTTCCGGAAGTGTCCGGCCTCGAAGTCACCAAGTGGCTGAAGGACGATCAGGAGCTGAAAAAAATTCCGGTCGTCGCCGTCACGGCCTTCGCCATGAAGGGCGATGAAGAACGCATCCGCGAGGGCGGCTGTGAGGCCTACCTTTCCAAACCGATCTCGGTGGCGAAATTCATCGAGACCATCCGTCATTTCCTCGGCAGTCCGCAGGAAGCTTCATGACCGCCCGCGTCCTTGTCGTCGACGATGTGCCCGCCAATGTCCGCCTGCTCGAGGCGCGGTTGACGGCGGAATATTTCGACGTCGTCACCGCGACCTGCGGCCAGGAGGCGCTCGCGGTCTGCGAACGCGCGGAATGCGATCTCGTTCTGCTCGACGTAATGATGCCGGATATGGACGGCTTTGAAGTTTGTCGGCGGCTGAAGAGCAATCCCGCGACCCAGCACATTCCGGTGGTGATGGTCACGGCGCTGGATCAGCCGTCAGACCGCGTCCGCGGGCTTGAAGCCGGCGCCGACGATTTTCTGACAAAACCCATTCCGGAACTGGCGCTGATCCCGCGGGTGCGCTCGCTCGCGCGCCTCAAAGTGGTCACGGACGAATTGCGGCTGCGGGCTTTGACCTCGCGCGAAATCGGCATTCAAGCGCCGGAGCGCGATGCGGTCGCGGATACCGGCCGCAACGGCCGCGTACTCATTGTCGACGACCGGCCGGCGTCTTACGAGCGGATCGCTGTAGCGCTTAAGACCGAGCACGAGGTCGACATCGAGCCCGATCCGAACCAGGCGCTGTTTCACGCAGCCGACGGCAATTACGATCTGGTCATCGTTTCGCTCGGTATCGAAAATTACGATGCGCTGCGCCTGTGCAGCCAGTTGCGCTCGCTCGACCGCACGCGCAACCTGCCCATTCTCGCCATCACCGAGCCGGACAATACTGCGCGCATGGTGCGCGGGCTCGAAATCGGCGTGAACGATTATCTGTTGCGCCCGATCGACAAGAACGAATTGCTGGCGCGGGTGCGTACGCAAGTGCGCAAACGGCGCTATACCGAGCGGCTGCGCGACAATTTCCAGATGTCGATCGAGATGGCGATCACCGATGCGCTGACCGGCCTGTCCAATCGCCGCTATATGGAAAGCCATCTGTCGACGCTGATCGAGCAGGCGACGACGCGCGGCAAGTCGCTCGCGGCTCTGGTGCTCGACATCGATTATTTCAAGGCGATCAACGACAGCCACGGCCACGATGCCGGCGACGACGTGCTGCGCGACTTCGCGCTGCGCATCAAGCGCTCGATCCGCGGCATCGATCTGGCGTGCCGCTACGGCGGCGAGGAATTCGTCATCATCATGCCGGAAACCGACATGGCGGTGGCGGCCATGGTCGCCGAGCGGCTGCGCCGGCGCATCGCCGCCGACCCGTTCGCCATCGCGCAGGGGTCGCGGCACATTCCGGTGACGATCTCGATCGGGATCGCGGGGCTCCGCGGCAAGGAAGACACCGCCGCAAACCTCCTCAAACGCGCCGACGAGGCGCTCTATCGCGCCAAGCGCGACGGGCGCAACCGGGTGGTCCCCGAGGCAGCCTAGGTCCTTAAAGGCGCTTAAAACGCCAAAGCCCGGCGCGAGGCCGGGCAGGGCAGAATAGCCAGAAAATCCAGGGTCTTACCGGTCTTACTTAATCTTGGCTTCGCGGAATTCGACGTGCTTCTTGGCGACGGGGTCGTATTTCTTCTTCACTAGCTTGTCCGTCATGGTGCGCGAATTCTTCCGCGTCACGTAATAAAAGCCGGTATCGGCGCTGGAAACCAGCTTGACCTTGATGGTCACACTCTTGGCCATTTGAGAAAACCTTTCGCTGTTGGGCGGCAACCTAGTCAGGCAGGCCCAAAAGTCAAGAAAAGCCGGTATCCGGTTATGTCCTAATTGGAGCGATGGAACACGAGATGAGATGGCCGTGGCTTCCCCCTAGAGCGTTCCCCAGTTCTGATGAATCGATTGTGATCGGGCTTGGGATTCCCGGCTGGTTTTGGTTGTGAGTCCATGGCTGTTCTGATTCGGAGGGAAGCCATCGGACGACAGCCGTATTCGGATGATCTTCGCAGTCGGGTGGTTGCGGCCGTTGCCGAGGGATGTTCACGGCGAGCGGCGGCCAAGCGGTTTGCGGTAAGCGAGTCCTCGTCAATCCGGTGGGTGAGTTTGCACAAGGAGACGGGAAGCGTCAGCCCGCAGCGGCGCGGCGGCAAGAGCCGTTCGCCGCTGGAGCCGCATGCGGCATGGTTGTTGGAACTGGTCGAGCAGGAATCGGACCTGACCCTGGCGGAGATTGTCGAGCGGCTATGGCAGCAGCGCGGGGTGCGCACCACGGACAGCTCGGTCGATCGGTTCTTCAAGCGGCACGGTGTGACCTTCAAAAAAAACTCTGCACGCCGCCGAGCAGGAGCGCCCCGACGTAGCCGCGGCGCGGCAATGCTGGAAGGCCGGCCAGGCCAGCCTTGATGCCAAGCACCTGGTGTTCGTCGACGAGACCGGAACCTCGACCAAGATGGTCCGCACTCACGGGCGCTGCCGCCGGGGCCAGCGCCTGATCGGCAAGGCGCCGTGGGGACATTGGAAAACCACCACCTTCACCGCCGGACTGCGCCGCGACGGGCTTGTCGCACCCTTCGTTCTCGATGGACCGATGAACGGCGAAGCCTTCCTGGTCTATGTCGAGACGGTGCTGGCCCCAAGCCTGTCGGAGGGCGACATCGTCGTGATCGACAATCTGCCCGCGCACAAAGTCGGGGGCGTCCGCGCCGCGATCGAGGCCCGAGGTGCCTTCCTCCTCTACCTGCCGCCGTACTCTCCCGACCTCAATCCCATCGAGATGGCCTTCGCCAAGCTCAAGACCCTGCTCCGCAAGGCCGCCGCACCAACAAGAGACTCGCTTTGGGACGCAATCGCAGACGTTCTCGGCGCCTTCACACAAGGCGAATGCGCTAACTATCTTGCACACGCAGGTTATGCGTCGTCTTAAGTGAGGAATGCTCTAGTCGTGGAGAAATCATAGCGGTCAGCGTGTGCGCCGCTTTGGGCGTTGTCTTCCTGTTCGCCTTACTCAGTATCCCCAGCTGGGCCTGAGGCTGTGGTTCAATTGGGGGTTCAGCCCGGATTGGTATTGTACCCGTCTTGGCGAAGCCGTTTGCTTCAAAAGACCACCGCCCGATCCTGCTAACAAAGCTGCGCCGTCAAATTAGGACACCAATCGGTATCTCTACAGTATTTCTCGCACAAATCGTATGCGGCGCCGCTAATCCGAACACGAAGTGCTGTCGATAATTTTCTGGGTCAGCTCATCGGGCTTCTTCTCCGGCGTCGCGGCGGCTTGCCACGCGATGGAGCCATAGTGCCGAGGGTCGAACTGCTGGGCGTCGATAATTTTCTGCGTCAATTCGTCGGGCTTCTTCGCCTGCGCAGGCTGTCCGCTTGCAGCGATGTCGCAATGCGGCTGACTTTTGGTCTTGTCGCTGTTGACCGCATTTGCGTCATTCTGAGGATCTATCGCCCGCTTGGCCGGATCTGGCTCTCGAATCTGGCTTGATGGGGCCGGCTGCTGCGGCAGTGCCGCTTGTGCTGCGCCGCCACCATCGTCTTCAGTGGACAGCCTCGCGATTTCGCTTTTGACCAGATCGCGGAAGTCCGCACGGAATTGCGTTCCCATATGTGAATTGTCGTTGGCGATATATTCGATATTGTCGCCAACCAGTTTTTTCGATCCCATTCCGCCCAGCGTCTGCTCAGGCTTCGGGTTATAGATTTCGACGAACCGTCCGACCTTTCCGGTCAGGTCGGGATTCCAGCTCAGCATGGACGGTTGCAGGGCGATGATGGAATCGATGTGATCGACCTTGTTGGCCACAAAGACCGTGGCGTTGGCGCCCAGGCTGTAGCCGACAACGAGCGTGGGCATTCCCGCCGGCAGGTGATTGAGATCGTCGACCAGAACCGGCCAATTCTGGTGCAGATAGGTCCTGACTTCGACATCCGGCATTAGTTTAAGCTCGGCGACCAGTTCGACGAGACCGACAGCGAGAAAAGGACCGAACATCGGCCACAATACGCCGACGAAGGTCTTGGTTTTGGCGGATGCCGGCGAGCAGACGAGCAAGCAGGATAGAGCAAGCGCGATGGATCGTTTCTTCACGTGCCGATGCCCTGTCCGCACGGAATCACGCGAAAATCGCGATCTGCGGATAGATGGAGCGTCGATGTGAATGGTTAATAATTCTTTATTTGCGCGCCGTTCGTCACGTCAAGGCGCGCGGACGAAGATGAGGTTGCGAATGACGGCGACGACCGAAAACATCAGCGCGACGACCGCCGCGTAGCCGCCCCATACGCCTGCAATATAGGCCCAATGGACGATGATCCCCGGCGGTTCCTGGGACGCGGGAAACAGGCCGGCAGCATTAAACAAGAGGCCGGCCGCGAATCCATAGAGAGCGGCCCGCGAAATTCGCCATCTGGACGCAGCCATTCATTCCCCGGTTTGTTGCAGTCGTTGCATAGGTCACAGAATCTCCCGCACGAACTTCCTATGGTGCATGCGGTAAAGCGGGGCGGGGTGGTCGAAACTCATGCCCGAGGCGATGCGGTCCTGCAGCTCTTCGAGCGCGACCGCGGTGATGCCCGGCATGTCGAGACGAGACGCCTCCGTAATCGGCATCCAGACCAATTCCACGAGTTCCTTGTCCGGGCCGACAAAGCCGTCGTCGCGCCGCGCGATCGCGGTCACCTCGGCGGCGAAAAAGCGGCTGTCGAAACGCAACGGCCGCTTCGGCGGCGTGATGGCGCGCGCGATGAAGTGGATTTTGCTCAGGTCGGGCACGATGCCGGCTTTGGCGAACGGCTGCCAGGTTTCGGACGGCGCACGGACCGGCTTGTCCGTCGACACGCCGAGCATGATGCCGGTCTCTTCGTGCGTCTCGCGCACGGCGGCGAGCGCATAGGCGGCGGCCTTGGCAAGGCTCGGCCGTTTGACCTGCCGCATCAGACGTTGGAGATGGCTATCGTCGAGCGGCGAAGCGAACGCCATCTGCTTGTCCGACGGCTCGATGCGGCCGCCGGGAAAAACGAATTTCCCCGGCATGAAGCGGTGCTTTTCATGG
The DNA here is from genome assembly GCA_963761185.1 of uncultured Alphaproteobacteria bacterium. Classification (GTDB taxonomy): domain Bacteria; phylum Pseudomonadota; class Alphaproteobacteria; order Rhizobiales; family Xanthobacteraceae; genus BOG-931. The sequence continues at coordinate 307,117 of CAVXFY010000001.1, read as the reverse complement.
CGGCGGCCGAGCAGCACTTTGGGCACCAACTCCGAACGATCGATCAAGATCAAGGTCGCCGCATCGCGCGGTTTGACGGTCGGATAATTCAAGTCGCGAATGACGCGGCTTAATCGCTCGGCGCGATCCGCCGCGGATCCCCCCGCTCGCACGCTCGAAATGTCGTCGTCCACCATGACTGCGGATCTTTCTGTCGCGCCTTCTCAGCGCTTGCGGCCGCGCCGATTGGGCTTTTGCTCGCGCCGCCCTGATTTCGGCCGGTGCCGCGGCGGATGTCCAGTCTTTTGCGGCGTCGCGCCGGCATTGCCCCGTTCATGGCCAACAAGCGCGAAACGCAAGGCGCCGGCGACGGGGGCGGCTTCGACAAGCTCGACGGTCACCGCGTCGCCGAGTTCGATGGCTCACCGCCGAGCCGACGAAAGCGCGGCCGGGCTCATCGAAGCGGAAATATTCGTCGCCGATAAAGCGCGCCGGGATGAAGCCGTCGGCGCCGGTCTCGTCGAGCTCGACGAACAGACCGGCGCGCGTCACCCCGGAAATATGTCCGTCGAAGGTCGCGCCGACCCGGTCGGCCAAATGATGCGCGATGAGCCGGTCGGCGGTTTCGCGCTCGGCCTTCATGGCGCGGCGCTCGGTTGCGGAAATGTTGGCCGAGATTTCGGCGAGCGTGCGGATGTCGGTGTCTTCGGCAAGGCCGTCGGGGCCGAGCTTGCCGGCGCGGATCAAGGCGCGGTGCACGACAAGATCGGCGTAGCGGCGGATCGGCGAGGTGAAATGCGCATAGCGGCGCAGATTGAGACCGAAATGGCCAAAGTTCTCCGTCGAATATTCGGCCTGCGCCTGGCTGCGCAGCACCACTTCGTTGACCAGCCGGTCGACGGCGTGGCCTTTGACGCGGGCGAGGATCTTGTTGAAGCCTTCGGGCCGCAGCGTGCCGCCCTTCGGCAAATTGATGTCGATGGTCGTTAAGAATTCGCGCAGCGCATTGAGCTTCTCCGGCGACGGCTCGTCATGCACGCGATAGATGAGCGGCACGCGCGCCTTCTCGCAGGTCTCAGCCGCCGCGACATTGGCGAGGATCATGAATTCCTCGATCAGCCGATGCGATTCGAGCCGCTGCGGCATGACCACGCGATCGACGGTGCCGTCGGATTTGAGCACGATCTTGCGTTCGGGCAGGTCGAGGTCGAGGGGACTGCGCTCCTCGCGGGCGCGCAGCACTGTTCTGTAGGCCGCATAGAGCGGCGCGAGTACCTGTTCGGCGATCGCCTCGGTATCCTCGTCGGGACGGCCCGACACCGCAAGCTGCGCCTGCTCGTAGTGGAGCTTCGCCTTGGAGCGGATCATCATGCGATGAAACGTGTGTGAGCGCTTGCGGCCGTCCGCGCCGATCACCATGCGCACCGCGAGTGCCGGGCGGTCTTCGTGCGGGCGCAGCGAGCACAGATCGTTGGAAATGCGTTCCGGCAGCATCGGCACGACGCGGTCCGGGAAATACACCGAATTGCCGCGCTTGACCGCCTCGCGGTCGAGCGGCGTGCCGGGCCGCACATAACAGGCGACGTCGGCGATGGCGACAGTCACGATATGGCCGCCGGCGTTTTTCGGATCGGGATCGGGAATGCCGTGCACGGCGTCGTCGTGATCCTTGGCGTCGGGGGGATCGATGGTGACAAAGGGCACGTCGCGCCAATCTTCGCGGCCGTCCATCGTCGCCGCCCGTGCCGACTCCAACTCATCGAGCACAGTGCGTGAAAACACGTGCGGGATGTCGTGGGAATGGATGGCGATCAGGCTGACGGCGCGCTCGCTCTTGATCGAGCCGAGTTGCTCGACGACGGTACCAGAAGGCAGGCCGAACTTGCCCTGCCGCTGGACGTCGACCGCGACGAGGTCGCCGTCGGTGGCGCCCGCCGTCGCGCCGGGCGCAATGCCAAGCTCGCGGCCGAGCTGCTTCTTGTCGACCGGCACCAGCCGTCCGCCGCCCGACGGCAGGCTGCGAAAAATGCCGAGCGTGCGATGCTTGGCGCGGTCGATCAGCTTGATGACGCGGCCGGTGGTTTCCTCTGGGCTCGCGCGCTCGATGCGGATCAGCGCGCGGTCGCCGACGCCGCCGGCTTCGCCCGGCCGGGCGCGGCGCGGCGTGACGATGCGGATGACGGGCGGCGCGCCGTGCGCCTGCTCGTCCCATTCGGTCGGCCGCGCCAGAAATTCGCCGTCGCTGTCGCGGCCGGTAATGTCGGCGAGCACCACGGGAGGCAGGGTGCCGGCATGATGCAGCCGCTTGCGGCGGCGGTCGATGCTGCCTTCGTCGGCGAGTTCCCGCAGCATGCGGTTGAGCGCCGCGCGGTCGGCGTTCTTGGCGCCGAAGGCCTTGGCGATCTCGCGCGGTGAGACTTGCCCGCTCCGCTCGCGGATGAAGGTGACAAGCTCATCGCGGGTGGGCAGGCGTTGCAACGGGCGTTTCATGGGTATGCCGAGGGCCAAGGAACGGCCCCACCGAGGAGCCGCATTCTGAGCCAGGAACGTGTCGCGGCAAAGCTACTTGGCAGCTTGCGTCTTCTTCCGGGTCTTGGCTGTGGATGCCGGCGGCTTTTTGGGCGCCGCGGTTTTTGCCGCCGCGACCTTGCTTGAAGGTCGTTTGCCGGTGCGCGCGGCGCCGCCCGCGGCACGGGTCGCCTTGCGCGGGCGGGCGTGCGGCGCCGGGCCGCGGTCGGCGCGCGCGTCGACCAGGGCGGCGGCTTCTTCGAGCGTGATGGTCTCCGGCGTCTTGTCGGCCGGCAGCGTGGCATTGACGCCGTCATGGCTGACATAGGGCCCATAGCGGCCCTTCTTCGCCACGATCGGCCCGCCGCGCGTCGGATGGTCGCCGAGCGACCGGCCCGGATCCGCGCCAAAACGCTTGCGCGGCCCCTTGGCCTTCTTCTCGGCGATCAAAGTCACCGCATGGTTGAGCCCGATGGTGAAGACATCCTCGGGCAATTCCAGGTTCGCATAGATCTTGCCGTGCTGGACGTAAGGCCCAAAGCGTCCGATGCCGGCTTTGATCGGCTCGCCGTCTTCGGGATGCATGCCGACGTTGCGCGGCAGCGAAAGGAGCTGCAGCGCGCGCTTGAGATCGATTTCGTCGGGCGCGACGCCTTTCGGCAGGCCGGCGCGCTTGGGCTTCTCGCCGTCTTTGGTCGTCTCGCCGAGCTGCAGATAGGGGCCGAAACGGCCGCCGCGTACGGTGATGTCGAGGCCGGTTTCCGGATCCTCGCCGAGCTTCTTCACGCCGATATCGCCGCCCTCGGCCGAGGCCGACAGCGAGCGGATGTAACGGCACTCCGGATAATTCGAGCAGCCGATAAAGGCGCCGAACTTCGACAATTTCAGCGACAGCCGGCCGGTGCCGCAGGTCGGGCACACTTTCGGATCGACGCCGTCCTCGCGCGCCGGATAGAGATGCTGCGACAACAGCGCGTCGAGCGCGTCGATGACCTGGGAAATCTTCAGGTCCTTGGTCTCGTCGATGGCGCCGATAAAATCCTGCCAGAAGTCGCGCAGCACGTCGCGCCAGGCGATCTCGCTGTTGGAGATCAGATCGAGCTTGTCCTCGAGCCCTGCCGTGAAATCGTATTCGACGTAACGGGAGAAGAAGCTTTCGAGAAATGCGACGACGATGCGGCCGCGATCTTCCGGCACCAGGCGCCTTTTATCGAGCCGCACATATTTGCGGTCCTTGAGCACTTGCAGGATCGACGCATAAGTCGACGGCCGGCCGATGCCGAGCTCTTCGAGCCGCTTGACCAGCGACGCTTCCGAGTAGCGCGGCGGCGGCTCGGTGAAATGCTGGTTCGCCGCGATCGCGCGCTTGGCAAGCCGTTCGCCTCCGCTCATCTGCGGCAGGCGGCGCGACTCCTCGTCCTCGGCATCCTCGTCGCGGTCTTCATTATAGAGCGTGAGGAAGCCGTCGAACTTCACCACCGTTCCGGTGGCGCGGAGGTCAAGAATGCGGCTGGCGACTTTGGCCTCGATATCGACGGTCGTGCGCTCGAGCTCGGCCGACTCCATCTGGCTTGCCACCGTGCGCAACCAGATCAGCTCGTAGAGCCTGGCCTGGTCGGCATCGAGGAAGCTCTTGGTCTCGCGCGGCCGGCGCGTCAACTCGGTCGGGCGGATGGCTTCGTGGGCTTCCTGCGCGTTCTTCGCCTTGGTCTCGTAGCGGCGCGGCGCGCCCGGAACGTAGGTCTTGCCGTAATCGCTTTCGATCAAGCTGCGCACCGACACGATCGCTTCGTCGGCGATCTGCACGCCGTCGGTTCGCATATAAGTAATGAGACCGACGGTCTCGCCGCCGATATCGACGCCTTCATAGAGCCGCTGCGCCACGCGCATCGTATGCGCCGGCGCGAAGCCGAGCTTGCGGCTCGCTTCCTGCTGCAAGGTCGAGGTGGTGAACGGCGGATAGGGGTGCCGCTTGACGGGCTTGGCTTCGACCGAGGCCACCGTGAAGGCCGCCGTCTCGAGCGCCTGCCTGAAGGCTTCGGCCTCGGCGCCCGCGCCGATGTCGAGGCGCTGCAGCTTTTTGCCGTCGGCGCCGACCAGCCGCGCTTCGAAAGTCTCGTTGCGCGGCGTCGCCAGCGTCGCCACCAGCGACCAATATTCCTGGCGGACGAATTTCTCGATTTCCAGTTCGCGGTCGGCGACCAGCCGCAGCGCCACCGATTGCACGCGCCCCGCCGAGCGCGCGCCCGGCAGTTTGCGCCACAGCACCGGCGACAGCGTGAAGCCGACCAGGTAATCGAGCGCGCGGCGCGCCAGATAGGCGTCGACCAAAGCCTGGTCGATGGCGCGCGGATGCTTCATCGCTTCCGTCACCGCCTGTTTGGTGATGGCGTTGAACACGACGCGTTCGATAGTCTGCGACTTGAGCGCCTTCTTTTCCTTGAGGATTTGCAGGACGTGCCAGGAGATCGCTTCGCCTTCACGGTCAGGGTCGGTGGCGAGAATCAGCTTGTCGGCATCTTTGACGGCGCGGGCGATATCGTTCAGCCGCTTCGCCGCCTTGGGATCGATCTCCCAGAGCATGCGAAAATCATGGTCCGGATCGACCGAACCGCTCTTGGGCGGCAGGTCGCGGACATGGCCGAACGAGGCCATGACCTCATAGCCCTTACCCAGATATTTATTGATTGTCTTCGCCTTGGCAGGCGATTCCACGAGTACCAGATGCATGCATAACCCGATGATTTTACGGCCTTTTTGCCAATTTACCGCGTGTAACAGGGCAGGTCGGCCGCGGGGAACATGGGTAATGACAGCCCGCCTGTCAAATCGTTCCCGGTAAAAAGCAGCGCAGAGCTAACGCCGGAGGCTCAAATAAACAGTTCCAAACCGTACGATCCGTTTATACAACTATAGATTATATATTTTATGGACTGAGCGTAAACGTATATGAACACGTTAGGAATTTAATTCTACACTTTTTGGCAAGCAGGCTCAAACGGGCGCATATACTTACGGGGCGTTCCGGATCGGAGAGAATTGGAATGCGTGTTCTCATGACAGCAGCGGCAATGGCTCTCGTGGCTCCTCTCTTGGCGGCGCCGGCTCACGCCCAGTCGCCGCCGGGCGGAAACCCAGTGACATTGAGCCAGCAGAGAGCGGGAAAAAGCACGGCGCCGAAGGCGGACGAGCAGGCTTACAAGGATGCGCTCAAGCGCATACCCGCCGCCAACCAAAAGAAGCCCGATCCCTGGCAAAGCATGCGCTAGACCTTGATCCAGTTCAACTGAACCGGACCAAGGTCTAGGTCTTTCAGTTGAGCATGATCTTTTCCGAAAACCGGTTTCCACTTTTCGGGATCATGCGCTAAGGCCGTGTACTTATAAATCTACGCGTGATGCCCGCTTGTCCGCTGATAGCGGCGCAATAGCGGAGGTCGCAGACGGGCATCAGCGGATGCTCAGGTGTTTGGCTGCCACCACCCAAATATCGCAACAAAGAGGCATGACAGCAAAAAAGTTATCTGGATGCCGATTTGTATCCAGTACCGAACCGGCGTGGCATCTCTATGAGCAACCCACGACCAGTCTAGAAACGAGTTTAGAAACCAGTTTACAGGATCAGGATTGAAGTAGGCGATTTTTCTCTCGGCAAGGCCATGCCACAGTTTGCGGCTGCAATCGAGGCACAAATAGATTGCGACGATGCGAGCGACGATCTCATAAAGGAAAAACCGCATTCAAATATCCGTTCATCAAGTACCGGGACCAGGCGTCTCGCATCAACCGGGTTGTGGCTGCGCGTTAATGGGTCCACGCCGGACGCGGCTAAATCAGCGACACCAAGCCGCCGCCGCGACGTTCCAGGCGTCCCTCGATTTCAAGCTCCAATAAAACCATCCGCACCACGCGCGGCGAAGTTTGCGACAGCCGGACCAGGTCGTCGATCGAGACCGGGGTAGGGCTCAACAGCGAGACGATGCGCGCCCGCGCATCGGGGTCCGGCGCGGCGGCGGACGGTTCGTCTTCCCGCAATTCGCCGTCGGGCGGCGGGGGCTTGTAACCCCGCTCCCGGGCGGTCCGGGCATCGACCCTGCCGGCATTACGACCGGCGCGCGAGGTGCTTCGCTTAAGCGCGAGCGGTTGAGCGGCTAACGCCCGATCGCTCACGTGAAGCGCGGCCCGGATTGAGCCGCAGCGTTCGGTCGCTGCGACAAGCGCCGCGGTGGAGCGCCGAGAGGCGAGCGCGCCCGCGCAAGGCGCGCTGCCGCATCCGATGATGCGGCCGGTAGGAGACGCGCTTGTCGGCGCTCCGCCTCCCTTCTTTTCTGCGGGGAGATTCGTTCGAGCGTTGCTTGGTAAGGCTCGGACGCGTAGGCGCCACGAGGACGATTTGCTGTGTCGTCATTGTCGTAAGGACCACCGGGTCAAGCCCGGTGATGACCGAGCAGGACAGGCGGCGGAACTTGCCGGATTAGGAACCGCAGCCCACAGTCGGACCGAAAACCGTTGCAAACCGGCCGCCAAAAACGCACATTGCGCCGACTTGTGCTGACTTTGTACTGACTTGGCCCCCGGCTTGCCTCTCGATTGCCGGGGTATGTGGGGTTTCCCTGTTGGGGAGGGGTGAACATTGGACGCTAGCCCGGCCAAGCGCGCGTTCCGCGTCGTTCTGATCAAACCGTCGCATTACGATCCGGATGGCTATGTCATCCAGTGGCTGCGCTCGACGTTACCGTCGAACAGCCTCGCCAGCGTCTATGGGCTGATCAAGGAGTGCGCGGATGAGCGCGTGCTCGGTCCCGACGTCGATATCGAGATCGAGGCTTGCGACGAGTGCAACACCGTCGTCGATGTCGAAGCCGTGGCGAAGCGTATCCGCGCGGCCGGCGCCGGCATGGTCGGTTTGATCGGCGTGCAATCGAACCAATATCCGCGCGCGCTCGATCTCGGGCGGCGGTTCCGCGCCCACGGGCTGACCGTCATGATTGGCGGCTTCCATGTCTCGGGCTGCATTTCGATGCTGCCGGTCTTGCCGGCCGATCTGCAGGAGGCGCTCGATCTCGGCATTCACCTGTACGCCGGCGAGGCCGAAGGCCGCATGGCTGAAGTGTTGCGCGATGTCGCTTCCGGGCAGGCGAAGCCGATCTACAAATACCTCAACGATCTGCCGGAGATGGCGGCCGCCGTTTATCCGATCCTGCCGCGCTCGGTGGTGACGCGCGTCGCCGGGCATTATTCGAGCTTCGACGCCGGCCGCGGCTGTCCGTTCCAGTGCTCGTTCTGCACCATCATTAATGTGCAAGGCCGAAAATCGCGCTACCGCACACCGGACGATGTCGAGTCGATCGTGCGGGCCAATGCGGCGCAGGGCATTACGCGGTTCTTCGTCACCGACGACAATTTCGCCCGCAACCGCAATTGGGAGCCGATCCTCGACCGGCTGATCGAATTGCGCGAGCGCGAGAACTTCAACATCAAGCTTCTGCTTCAAGTCGACACGCTGTGTCACCGCATTCCGAACTTCATCGAGAAGGCGGCGCGCGCCGGCTGCACCGCGATCTTCTTGGGGCTGGAAAACATCAATCCCGAATCGCTGATGGGCGCCAAGAAGCGCCAGAACAAGATCTGGGAATATCGCGACATGCTGCTCGCCTGGCGCAAGCAGCACGTGATGACTTACGCCGGCTATATTCTCGGCTTTCCGACCGACACGCCGGAATCGATCGCGCGCGACATCGAGATCATCAAGAAAGAGCTGCCGGTCGATATTCTCGAATTCTTCTATCTGACGCCGCTGCCGGGTTCCGAGGATCACAAGAACCTGTACATGAAGGGGATCCCGATGGACCCCGACATGAACAAATACGATCTCGAACACGCCTGCACCGCGCATCCGATCATGTCCAAGGAGGCCTGGACGCAGGTCTATGCCGATGCCTGGAAGCGCTACTACACCGACGAACATGTCGAGACGATCATGCGGCGCGCCGTCGTGTCGGGCATCAATCGCACCAAGGTTCTCGACTCGCTGACCATCTTCTCCGGCGCGGCGCGCATCGAGGGCGTGCATCCGCTGCAATTCGGATTCTTCCGGCGGAAGCTGCGCACCCAGCGCCGCTCCGGCAAGAAGGTACTCAATCCGCTGATGTTCTATCCGTGGCGGCTGTACGACTTCTTGAAAGTCTGTTCGCAATGGGGCCGGCTGATCTGGCGCTATCGCCGCATCATGGCCAAGGTAGCGAAGGATCCGGCGGCGAAGACGCATTTCGACGAGGCGCTGCGACCGCATACCGGGACCGGCGAGACCGATCATTTCGTCGAAGTCTTCGCCGACAAGATCCCGCACACCCACGGCGCGCCGGTCGCGCCCGTGCGCGTGACGGTGGAAGCGGCGGAATAGCTAAGCCGCCGCCGATTTGCGGCCGATCTTGCCTTCCGTACCGTTGGTGAGCCGCGCGATATTGGCGCGGTGCATGATCCAGAGCAGGACCGCAAGCGGCAGGAACAACGCCGCCAGATGCGTCTCGCCGCGCGCCCATAAGATAGCGGGTGTCGCGGCACTGGCGAGCAAGGCCGCGAGCGAGGAATAGCGCGAGGCAAAGGCTGTCACGAGCCAGATGACGCAGAACCCGACGAGCGCGATCCAGGCGCCGAAGCCGAGTAGCAGGCCGATGAAGGTCGCGACGCCTTTGCCGCCCTTGAAACCGAGCCAGACCGGAAACAGATGGCCGAGAAACGCGCCGAGCGCGGCGCAGATCGCGGCGTCACGGCCAAGCGCCCAATTGGTGAGCGCGACCGCCGCGGTGCCCTTGAGCATGTCGCCGAGAAGCGTCGCCGCGGCGAGCTTCTTGTTGCCGGTGCGCAGCACATTGGTGGCGCCGATATTGCCGGAGCCGATCGTGCGCAGATCTTGTGTGCCGGCTAACCGCGTGAAGATGATGCCGAACGGAATGGAGCCGCACAGATAGCCGAACACCAGAGCTGCGAGAAAAGCTGGGAGTTGCGACATGGCTCGCACCTACATTCCGTCATCCTGAGGTGGCCGCGCAGCGGCCCTCGAAGGACACGGCCGAGGCGCTGGGGCTGTCATCCTTCGAGGCTCGCTTCGGTCGCACCTCAGGATGATGATAACACGACGCTAACCTGCGCGGACCTTTCCCGCACCAGCCTCGCGCGGCGCAAAGCCCGCCGCCGCGGCGTCGGCCGCGTTGGCATAGATGACGAAATGGCGAAGCTTGTCCGGAGCCGCGCGGGCGACGGCCGAAAGTCCCGGCGCGAAAGTCTTTCGCACCGTGTCGCCGGTGACGAAATGCTCAGTCACGTCTTCGTCGATGTCGGCCTCGCAATAGACGCAGCGCAGCCGGTGACCCGCGGGCGCGTCGATCACGTAGAACTTGTTGGCGGCGTATTGGCTTTCGGCGGGATCGCAGGTGATGCAATTCTTGTTGTGGCAATGCACGCCGGTGCCAATAGGCTGCACGTAAACCGGATGGTCGGGTTTGGCAAAGCCGCCGGCGAATCTGTGCAGCGAAGTGTTCTTGTGCAGGTGCAGCATCAGCGAGATCAGCGCCATGCGCACCGGCACGCCGTAGGCCGCCTGCTGGAAATAGACGGCGCGGCGGTCGCTGTCGAAGCTTGCGGCGAGCTCGTTGACGCGCGGCAACGGATGCATGACGCTGGCGTCGGAATATTTCGCCGCGCCGAGGAATTTGGCGTCGATCTTCGGATAGGGCAGTTCCTTGCCGGTCGCCTTGTCGGTCCAGCGTTCCTTCTGGAAGCGCGTGACGTAGACGGCGTCGGTCTTCTTCTCGATCAGCGCGCCGTAGTCGATGTCCGGCTCGGCATAGAGCGAGAGCTGGTGTGGCTGGTTGGCGGTGACATAGAGCGCGTCGACGTGGACGCCTTCGGCCGTGACGTCCTTCGACACGATGCGGGTGTTGAACTCCTCGCGCAGCCGTCGGTCGACATGCGCCGGCAGTTCCATTCCGGGCGCCGGCAGGGGATCGATGGTCGCGCCGAACCGCGCCAGCGCATAGACAAAGGAATGGATGGTGCGGCTGCCTTTGAGATCGCCGGAAATAGCGATCTTCATGTTGCCGAGATTCTTGTTCTTGGCGCGCAGGGTGAACAGATCGCACAGCGTCTGCGTCGGGTGTTCATGCGCGCCATCGCCGCCATTGATGACGGGAATTTGCGCATATTCGGCGGCAAGCCGCGCCGCGCCGTCGCGCGGATGGCGGATGACGACGATGTCGGCGTAGTTGGAAATGACGCGAATGGTGTCGGCGAGGCTTTCGCCCTTGGCGGCGGAACTCACCGCCGGGTCGGCGCTAGTAATATTGGCGCCGCCGAGCCGCAGCATGGCGCTCTCGAACGACAGCCGCGTGCGCGTCGAAGGCTCGTAGAACAGGCTGGCGAGGATGAATTTGGAGGCGAGATTGGTGCTGCGCGCGACGCGGTAGGAGAGGTTGTCGTCGGCCAGTTCCTTCAAAAACCCTTGCGCGACCTCGAAGATCGTTTCGACCTCCTTATTGGTCAGGTCGTTGATCGAAACAATGTGGCGCGTCGGCGGCTGGGTTTTGGTCATTAAAGCCGTCGTATAGGCCCAATTGGCGCACTCGGGCAAGTCCGCTTTGGCTGTGAACGGAATTGATGCACCGGAAACAGGAGCGACCGCCGCCGTGCTAGGATCGCGAACCGCGAAATCGCCCAAAAGGGGCATTTGATCATGGCCATCCCTTCGCGCTTCGACACCCATGAGGTGTTCAACCAGTCGCCGCCCTACGACAATGTCGATCTGTTTTTAAGCGACACGCCGCTCGTCGAAGCGGTCAAGGCCAATGGCGGCGCGGGCGACATGGCCGCGCTGTCGGCGTTCGGCACCGCCTGGGGAACGGCGGAGCGCTTTACGCTGGCGCGGCAGGCCAATGAGAATCCGCCAAAACTCCACACCTTCGACGCCAAGGGCAATCGCTCCGACACCGTCGAATTTCATCCGGCCTATCACGATTTCATGCAGACGAGCGTTGCGGCCGGCCTGCACGCTTCGAACTGGACCGAGACCGGCCAACGCGCCGCGCCGCCCACAGAAGTCTTGCGCAGCGCGCGTTTCTACATGGCCGCGCAAGTCGAGACCGGGCATCTGTGTCCGGTGACCATGACGCGCGCCGCGCTGGCGCCGCTCGCCGCGGAGCCGACGCTCGCCGCAAAGATTGTTCCGAAAGTGGTGTCGCGCAGCTACGACGCAGCGTTCCGGCCGTGGTGGGAAAAATCCGGCATGACGCTCGGCATGGGCATGACCGAGAAGCAGGGCGGCACCGATGTGCGCGCCAATACGACGACGGCTGTGCCGCAGAGCGACGGCGCCTATTCCATCGTCGGCCACAAATGGTTCCTCTCGGCGCCGATGAGCGACGCATTTCTGGTGCTGGCGCAGGCGCCCAAGGGCCTGACCTGTTTTCTCATGCCGCGCTTTCGCCCTGACGGTTCAGTCAACGCGCTGCGCTTCCAGCGCCTCAAGGACAAGCTCGGCAACCGCTCCAACGCGTCGAGCGAAGTGGAATTCACCGACGCCTTCGCCTGGCGCGTCGGCGAGGAGGGCACGGGCATTCGCACCATTCTGCAGATGGTGCAATTGACGCGGCTCGATTGCGCCGTTGCTTCCGCCGGCCTGATGCGCATGGCGCTCGTGCAGGCGGTGCATCATTGCCGCCATCGCAACGTCTTCCAAAAATGCCTGGCCGATCAGCCAATGATGCGCGCCGTGCTTGCCGACATGGCGCTCGACGTCGAAGCCGCGGTGGCGCTCTCGATGCGGCTGTCGCGCGCGCTCGATCGCGCCGCAACCGATCCTGGCGAGGCCGCCTATGCGCGGCTGATGACGCCGGCTGCCAAATTCTGGATCTGCAAGCTTGCGCCGGGGTTCATCTTCGAGGCCATGGAATCGCTCGGTGGCAACGGCTATGTCGAAGAAAGCATTCTGCCGCGGCTTTATCGCGAGGGTCCGGTCAACGCGATCTGGGAAGGCTCCGGCAACGTGATGTGCCTCGACGTATTGCGCGCGTTGAAGGGCAAGGAGGAAGCCGAATTGTTTGTTGATCTGTTGCGCGAATCAGGTCTCGCCGCCGCCTCGGAAAATCCACAATCCGCCCAAGATCTGCAATCGGTCAATGAAGCCGACGCCCGCCGCACCATGCAGCGGCTTGCGCTTGTGGCAAGCCGCGCTGCGCTCAAAGACTGCGCACCGTCTGCGATCTCCGACACGTTTTTAAGAACCCGCGTCGAAAAAATGCGCGGCGTGCTTTACGGCACCGCGGAACTCGATTTACAAACAGTTGATCTTCTGCTCCACCGCGTCTTGCCGGAAGCATAACGCTCAGCGTTTACGCGCATCGCCGTGCCAAATGTTCGTTGCGAGCGCGCGGGAATAAATTTTCAAGCACGCGATCAGTCATTTGCAAACGTGCCATGCGCAGGCCTCACTCGCCACGCGTGATTTGGAAATTATCTCACGCGTGCGGCAATGACTGCGCTTTGTCCTCCGCGAACAAGGAAACAAAATATGTCCAAAATTCTCTCTGGCCGAGGTTCCAAGGCTGCCGCTGCGACTGCGCTTGCCGTTGCAGTCTCGCTCGCCGCCGCGGCTCCGGCTTTCGCCGCGTCGCATCACAACAACATAAAGAACGCAACGCCGGCGCAGACCTATTACGACGTAGCGCCGGCACAGTCGGTCTATTCAGCCGGGCAAGTCGGGCTCCGGACCAACCCGGCCGTTGTCGCCCCCGGCGCCTTCGGTCCGCCCGATCCGGCAAGCTGCGGCGGATTCCACTGCTGACATTTCCCGAATATCGACTGCAAGTGTGGGGCGTCGGAGCGCAAGCTCACGGCGCCCCGATCGGTCCGCGCGCGAGACGGTCGAGCGCGCCTTGTAGAATGAAAGTGGCAGCGTGCTGATCAATCACCGCCTTGCGCTTGGCGCGGCTCGCATCGGCGTCGATCAAGGCGCGTTCGACCGCCGCCGTCGACAGCCGCTCGTCCCAGAGCGCAATCGGCAGTTCGGTGAGCTGCGCGAGATTGCGGGCAAAGGCGCGCGTCGACTGCGCGCGCGGTCCTTCGCTGCCGTCCATATTGATCGGCAGGCCGAGTACAAGGCCTGCGGCATTGCGTTCGGCGGCAAGTCCGAGAATGCGCTTGGCGTCGAGATTGAAGCGTTGCCGCGCGATGGTTTCGACCGGCGCGGCGACACGGCGATCCGGATCGCTCGCCGCGACGCCGATCGTCTTGGTGCCGAGATCGAGACCGAGCAGTGCGCCGCGCTCGGGCAGGATCGCCGCGGCGTCAATGAGCGCGAGAACGGGCATCCGCGATCTTTCCTGTAGGTGCGTGCGTTGCAGCCTTTTCGATCCGCGTGCCGCTGCGTATCTTATGGCCGGCTCCGGCGTTCCCGTCACGCATAAGGTCCGTCATGCAGATCACCTGGTATGGCCACTCGGCTTTTCGTCTCGATTTCGCCGGCCTTGCGGTTCTGATCGATCCGTTCTTCACCGGCAACCCCGCTTTCGTCTCCGACAAGGCGGCCGCGATCAAGGGCGTGGCACATATCGTCCTTACGCACGGACACGGCGACCATGTCGGCGATACGCTCGATATTGCGAAATCGAACGGCGCCACCGTCACCACGTCCTACGATCTCGGCATGTGGCTGATGTCAAAGGGCCTGGAAAAGCTCAACCCGATGAATACCGGCGGCACCACCGATCTCGGCGGCTTCACCGTCACGCTGGTGCGTGCCGATCATTCCTCCGGCGACATGATGAACGGCGCGCCGATCTATCTCGGCAATCCGTGCGGCGTCATCATCAAAGCCAAAGGCGAACCGACGGTGTATCATCTAGGCGATACCGATATTTTTTCCGACATGACGCTGATCGCCGAAATCCATCAACCGAAGGTCGCCATGGTGCCGATCGGTGATCGCTTCACCATGAGTCCGATGACGGCGGCGCTCGCGGTCAGGCGTTTCCTCCAGGTCGAAACCGTCATCCCCTGTCATTACGGCTCGTTCCCGATCATCGAGCCGAACGCGGACAAATTCGTCGCCGAGATGAAAGGGGATCCCACTAAAGTGATCGTGCCGGAAAAGGGCAAAGCCTTTGCGGTTTAAGAATTTTCACGCCCGGGAGTTCGCATGCAATTCACCCCAGTCGTTCTCGCCACCGCGCTGACGCTTGCGATGTCGCAGATTGCCAAATCGGCCGAGATCAAGGTCGTCAGCGGCGGCGCCTTCAAACAGGTGCTCTCCGCGCTCGCCGCGCAATATGAAAAGGAGAGCGGCAACAAGGTCGACGTCACCTACCAGACCGTCGGCCAGCATCTGGCGCTGATCCGCGACGGCAAGGAGGAATTCGACGTCGCCGTCCTAACCCCCGAAGCGATCGACGGGCTCGCCAAGGAGGGTAAGGTGGCGCCGGGCACGCGCGCCAATCTGGCCAAAGTCGGCGTCGGCGTCGTGGTCAAGGCGGGCGCACCAAAGCCGGATATCAGCACGGACGACGCGTTTAAGCGCGCGCTGCTCGCGGCGAAATCGGTCGCCTATATCGATCCCAAGGCCGGCGGCTCAAGCGGCATCTATGTCGCGGGCTTGCTGAAGCGGCTCGGTATCGCCGACGCGGTCAATGCCAAGGCTGTTCTGGTGCAGGGTGGGGCGGTCGCCGACCATGTCGCCAGTGGCGAGGCCGAGATCGGCGTGCACCAGATCAGCGAGATACTGCCGGTCGCCGGCGTGACGTTCGTCGGTCCGCTGCCGGCGGATATCCAGAATTTCACGGTCTACGCGGCTGGCGTCGGTGCGGCAGCCAAGGATGCCGCGGCTGCCAAGGGTTTTGTCGAGTTTCTAACCGGTCCGCACGCCTTGCCCATCATCAAGGCCAAGGGCATGGAGCCCGCGTCGTCCTAGGGGTGCGGGCCCATAAAAAACAGCGCCCGGCCGGAGTCGGACGCTGATTTACCAACCGCAAGCTGCGGGCGGGTACTGGCGAGATTAGTGCTTTGCCTGTTCCCAAGCGATCCGCGGGATGTCACCGCGGGTGATGCCGATATCGGCAAGCTCTCGGTCGTTGAGGTGGGAAAGCTCGTCCACAGCAACGCCATAGCGCTTCCAGGACTTGAAGAAGTGGATGATGGACGACAACAACAACATGTTTTTGTTCCTTTATTCCAGTCTCCGGCGGCAGCTCATGGAAGCCGGCGCCAGAATCGGAGCCTAATATAAGTGTCGATGGTGCATTGCAAAATAAGTCTGCTGCAGTGCAGCTACGCGAATATCGCATGTACTTCGGAACGATCTCTAAATACTTGTGGTAAAATACGGTCGCGAACGTCAGGAAAGTCAATAAACACGCCATTTGTCATGTTGGTGACGCATTGGTACGAAGGGATCCACGACAGCAAAGCTGCTGAGAGACGGTCCAGGGGCTTAAAACACGGTAAAAATTGTTCCAATCGCCGCCTTTGATGCGTTCTTTGCCCGAGTTCCGCCCGCCATTGATCCTTCATGCGCCGCAGTTGCGGTCTGCAATCCCGACGTGTCCAAGGATTGTGTCGGGGAGTTTCCCATGGGGACCGCTCTGGATCACCGCAGGAGTGCGGAACAATGCGTCGCGATGGCGCGGCTGGCCGACGATACCAGCGACAAGGCGCTCTGGCTCGCCTTGGCGCAGTCATGGGTCAAGCTCGCGGAACACGTCTCGCGGATTGAGACGGATGTGGCGCTTGAGGACTTAGATCTGCTGCCCGAGGAAGACACCAAACCTTCCTAGGCGCCCGCCAGCTGCGACTGCTTGTCGTCGCTGGGCTTGCCCGACCTTTACTGGCCGTGGCTTGCGAGGACGGTCTGGCACGCTTTGCTGATCTTGGGGCGATTGGCCTGCAGGCAGCCCAAGATACCGAGCACGTCGTTCGGATTGACCTGCAATTGGACCTGGCAATACCTGGTCACGTCCGGGTGGCAGGCCGCGCGTTCCTGTTCGTTGCCTTGCCCCATCCCGCCGGCCACGGGGGGCGGTTGCGGCGGCAGGTTCTGAGCGGAAGCAGCCGCACCGGCGGCGAGTAGAAACGCTATGATCAGGGCCGATTTGCGCAACATGGTCCTCCCTTCCGGGCACGATGCCCGCACCGTGACTTCGTTTTATCCCACACTTTATCCGGACTGTCGCGATTCCCAAGCGCGCAAAGTGGTTTCCGAATACTCTGGGTGTGAATTTCTTTGAACGCGAACGCAGTGCAACAAACCGCCGTTCTACCGCGCGGTGATGCCCGCGTTAAATCTTCACTGGGACGTTTGCCGGCACACTTCGGAGTAAGGCCGGTCCCCGCGCCCATTGGGGGCCTTCTTGTACGCTTTCTTGCACGCTCTCTTGCGCGCGCGCGGGCAGGGGCGATACATCTCGCCGAAAGGGCGGTTAGCTCAGTTGGTAGAGCGTCTGCTTTACACGCAGAATGTCGGCGGTTCGAGTCCGTCACCGCCCACCAGCCTACGCAAGCGCAACGCCGCGTAGGCTGCCGCGCCGAAGCCATCTTGGGCGCAGGCGGGCCCTCACGCTTGCTACGGCTCGGCAAGCCAATTCGCCTAGTCCGCAGTTGAGAATTCACGGTGCCGTCGTAACGCCGACGTCGGTGCGTGCGAAGCTCAATTTCCAAACAGCTAGCAGAACAACCAAAAAACTCGCCCGCGGCCTCGCAATTTATAAGATCGCGATGGCGCGCGGGCGGTGAGTGGCGCACGGAGGATCCGCGTGGCGAATCCGCCGACAGCGAGCAATCAGACGGCTTCCTTGAGTTCCTTGGAAGCGCGGAAGGCCACTTTTTTGCTGGCCTTGATCTGAATCGGTTGGCCGGTCGCGGGATTACGTCCCATGCGCGCGGCGCGCTTGCGCACCTGAAGGATGCCGAGGCCGCCGATGCGGATGCGCTCGCCCTTCTTCAAATGCTTGACGATATTGCCGACAAAGCCGCCGAGGATCGCTTCAGCTTGCTTCTTCGAAAGCTCGTTGTCCTCCGCGAGGCTCGCGGCGAGATGCTTCAATGTAACGGTAGTCGCGGTTGCCTTACTTGCCATTAGACCCTCCTCAATGAAGCGGTTTGCGTGAAAAAAGCGCCGCTCAGGGCGAAGCAGTTAAACGATTCGGCTGCGGCTGACCACGCTTGTTTTGCCAATTCCACCGATGTTTTCTGCACCAAAGGGCTATCTGCGGGCGCTCTGTGGCAAGGATATGACGGGCAGGAAAGCCCGAGGAAAGGCCCAAATTCCTTGACTTGGAGCCGTTCGGGCCTTAACTCCCCACCTCGCCCGCGGGGGCGTAGCTCAGTTGGTTAGAGCGTCGGCCTGTCACGCCGAAGGTCGCGGGTTCGAGTCCCGTCGCTCCCGCCATTTCAAAGACTTAAGCGAAATTTCCTACATTTCGGATGAGCTGTTTCATTGCCGTTGGGGCAAGCCCATGGGAGCGGGTCGTGGCGCGTCCGTGCATCGAGCCCGGCCGGTTCGTCAGCCGCGGTAAATCGGCTGCGGCTGGGCAAAGAAGCTCCACAGAATGTGGTAAACCAAGGCAAAATTCTTCTGTTGGAAACTTGCATGCGAGATGCCGGGCATCACGGCAAAGTGCTTGTCCGGGTTCGGCAGCTTGGCGAAGAACGCCACCAGGTCCGCAAAGCTCGCGATACCGTCCCATTGGCCGCGCATGATCAGGGTGGGAACCGTGATCTTTTCCGGATCGACCACGGGCAGGTTGCTGCACATGTCGACATAGGTGCCGGTCGGCACTGAATCGTCGAGCGCGGTGACGGCGTCGGCGAAGGCGTCGATGACCTTCTCCTCGGCGGTGCCGGGATGATCGCGGTCGAAGATCGAATGAATGAACGCCTTATCGATCGGTCGCCGGTTCTTGGTGCGAAACTCCGGCAGCCGCTTCTTGCGCTCGGCAAGGGTCGGCGATCCGTCGCCGGTCCAGACCATCGCGTCGAGGGCAAGTCTCGCGACCATGTCCGGATGACGCTGCGCGAACATCGCCGCGCGCAGCGCGCCTGACGAAATGCCGTAGACGAGGAGAGGGCGCTTGCCGCGCAGCTTCTCGATATAGGTCGCGGCGGCGAAGCAGTCGTCGGCGCCCTGCGCGATCGGGGCATTGTTGTCACGGCTCTTTTCCGAGCGGCCATAGCCTTCCATGTCGACGCACCAGCAGTCGAAGCTGCGGCGGGCGAACCAATCCATGACGGAGGAATCGGGCCGGCCATCGACGTGAAGGTCGAATGTCGGTTGCGACGCCATCGACGAGCCGTGCACGAACAGGATCGTGCCCGCGGTCTGTTTCGGATCGCCGGCGCACTTTTCGAACATGAACAGCTTCACGTTGCCGGGTTTGGTGGTCCAATGCTCCTCGCCCTTGATCGCGGCCGCGGAGATCGTGGTCATGTCATTCATGGTGCACCTGTGCGTTCTTGAAACTTACGGAAATGGGCGCTGCCGCTGTTCGGGGCTCTAGTCGATAAGCGTGATGTGATTGGCCTTGATCACCTCAGCCCATTTGGCGATCTCGGCCTGCATGAAGGCGGCGAATTCCGGTTGGCTCATGACCAGCGCAGTCGCGCCCTGATCCGCCCAGGATTTCTTGATGTCGGGCCGTTGCAGGATCGTAGCGATGCTGCGGCTGAGCAGATCGACGATCGGCTGCGGTGTGTCTTTGGGGGCCATGAAGCCGACCCAGAGCGTGGCCTGGAAACCGGGCGCGCCCGTTTCGTCGAGCGTCGGCACGTTGGGCAGGATCGGCGAGCGAGTTTTGCCGCTGGTGCCGATTGGCCGCACCATGCCGGACTTGATGAGCGGCGCCATGGTCGGAACGGAATCGAACAGCAATTGAATCTGCCCGCTGAGGATGTCGGTGCGCATGCCGCTCGAGCCCTTGTAAGGCACGTGCACGATGTCGATGCCGGTGATGTTGCGCAAAAGCTCGGCGGCCATGTGGTAGTTCGAGCCCGGACCGGACGAGCCGTAATTGAGCGTGCCGGGCTTCGCCTTGGCGAGCGCGATAAGTTCGGCGAGATTTTTCGCCGGCACCGACGGATGCACCACCAGCACAAGGTCGCTGTCCATGAGCGGCGCGATCGGCACGAGGTCGCGCATCAGCTGATACGATTTCTTCTGGTAGAGGGTCTCGTTGACCGTCTGGGTGCCCGAGACCATCAAGAGCGTGTAGCCGTCCGGCGTTGCATTGGCGACGAATTCGGTGCCGATCGTCGTGCCGGCGCCGGGGCGGTTTTCGATGATGAAGGCCTGATGCAGCGCCTGCTGCAGCTCGGCCGCGATATCGCGGGTATAGACGTCGGTCGGGCCCCCGGCGCCGAACGGCGCAATGATTTTGACCGGCCGCGACGGATAATCGTCGGCGCGCGCGATCGAGGCCGTCGCGGCGGCGAGGATGCCGGCGACTGCGCCGGCAAGGGGCGCGCCTGCCAGCGTGAGCAGTGCGGTGCGGCGCGAATATCCGGCCATGCGAGCCGTACGAACAGCCATGCCAACAGCCCTGCGAACCATGTACGTGTCACTCCCTGGTCGCGCCGGCAAATTCGGGGGCTCCGCCGGCGGCGCGACGATCCCCTGCCAGGAATTTGGCGGCTCGCCAAGCGGCGGACCTGCGGTTTTTGCGCGCGACAGGGCCGCTTGAACCGATGCCTTCCGGCTGTGCTCGGCAAAATTGTCACTGCGACGTAACATCGTCGCGACCGGCGGCGTCAACGCGGGCGTCACACACAGGCTTGTCTTGCACCTTTTTGTGCACTGCGCTAAGGGTCGCAAAGTTCCTGTTGTGGCGCGAATCTGCTTGATTTTGGACCAAATCGGCGCATTCCCGACACATCCGGAACCGCGCCGTTGAGGACACGCTTCCGATTCAGGGAGTGCGCTCTTTGCCCGCCGCTCAGAAGGACCTCTGATGAGCCAATCTCTGACGCAATTGCTGTACGCCTACCTGCCGCTCATCGTCTTCATCGGCGTTGCTGGCTTTATCGGGATCGTGCTTTTGGTCGTTGCCTTCGTCGTCGCCTACCAACAACCCGATCCGGAAAAACTCTCCGCCTACGAATGCGGCTTCAACGCCTTCGACGACGCGCGGATGAAGTTCGACATTCGCTTCTACTTGGTCGCGATCCTGTTCATTATTTTCGATCTCGAAGTCAGCTTCCTGTTTCCGTGGGCCACGGCATTCGGCCATCTCGGCGTGTTCGGCTTCTGGTCGATGATGCTGTTCCTCGGCGTGCTGACGATCGGCTTCATCTACGAATGGAAGAAGGGAGCGCTCGAATGGGATTGAGCGAACCCGCAATTATTGCCCCGCGGCCGCAGATCCTCGATCCGCGCACGGGCAAGCCGGCCGGCGCCAATGACGCGTTTTTCACCGACGTGAACAGCGAGCTTGCCGACAAGGGCTTCCTCGTCGCCGCCGCCGAAGATCTGATCTCCTGGGCGCGCACCGGCTCGCTGATGTGGATGACGTTCGGGCTCGCCTGCTGCGCCGTCGAAATGATGCAGGTGTCGATGCCGCGCTACGACGTCGAGCGCTTCGGCTTCGCGCCGCGCGCCTCGCCGCGCCAATCCGACGTGATGATCGTCGCCGGCACGCTGACCAACAAAATGGCCCCGGCGCTGCGCAAGGTCTACGACCAGATGCCCGAGCCGCGATACGTGATCTCGATGGGCTCCTGCGCCAATGGCGGCGGCTACTATCACTATTCCTATTCGGTGGTGCGCGGCTGCGACCGCATCGTGCCGGTCGACATCTATGTGCCGGGTTGCCCGCCGACCGCGGAGGCCTTGTTGTATGGCGTGCTGCTGTTGCAGAAGAAAATCCGCCGCACCGCCACGATCGAGCGCTGACCATGGATGAGACGCTCGACACGCTCGGCAAGACGATCGCTGCCGCGCTCCCGGCTTCGGTGACCGGCTACGCGGTCGCCTACCACGAGCTCAATGTCGCGGCGCGGGCGAGCGACATTGTTGCGGTGATGCGCTTCCTGCGCGACGATGTGCGCTGCCAGTTCGTCAATCTGATCGACATCACCGCGGTCGATTGGCCGAGCCGCGAGCAGCGCTTCGACGTGGTCTATCATCTGTTGTCGCCGAAGCTGAACCTGCGCATCCGCGTCAAGGCCGAGACCGACGAGGATACGCCGGTGCCCTCGATCATCGACGTGTTCCCGGGGTCCGACTGGTTCGAGCGCGAGACTTACGATCTTTATGGCGTGGTTTTCACCGGCCATCCGGACATGCGGCGCATCCTCACCGATTACGGCTTCGAGGGGCATCCGCTGCGCAAGGATTTTCCGCTGACCGGCTTTGTCGAAGTGCGTTACGACGACGAGCTCAAGCGCGTCGTCTACGAGCCGGTGCGGCTCACGCAGGAATTCCGCAATTTCGATTTTCTGTCGCCCTGGGAGGGCACTGATTATGTGCTGCCGGGTGACGAGAAGACCGGCGGCAAAGGGTCGTGAGGTCGTGACGTGAAACAGACCCTGAAACCCGGCATGACACACCGTTTCACTTACACGGTGCCGGAAAACAAGACGGTGCCCTATACCTATCCGGAGGCGCCGGAGATCGCGGCAATGCCGAAAGTGTTCGCCACCGGCAACATGATCGTGCTGATGGAATGGGTCTGCACGCAGCTTCTGGCGCCGCATCTCGACCCGGGCGAGGGCAGTCTCGGCGTGCATGTCGATGTCAGCCACCTGGCGGCGACGCTGCCGGGAATGGCGGTGACGGTCGATGTCGAATGCCTGAAGATCACCGGCCAGCGCGTGACGTTTGCGGTCAAGGCACATGACGGCGTGGATCTGATCGGCGAAGGCCGTCACGAGCGTTTCGTCGTCGCCTGGGACAAGTTCAACACGCGGCTCGCGGCCAAGGCGGCGAAGGTTGCGGCCAAAACGATGGAAGTGGCGTGATGCCGGAAACCGCGGCCACCAGAAATTTCACCATCAATTTCGGCCCGCAGCACCCCGCCGCGCACGGCGTGCTGCGCCTCGTGCTCGAACTCGACGGTGAAGTGGTCGAGCGCGTCGATCCGCATATCGGCCTCCTGCATCGCGGCACCGAGAAGCTGATCGAACAGAAAACCTATTTGCAGGCGATCCCGTATTTCGACCGGCTCGATTATGTCGCGCCGATCAATCAGGAGCATGCGTTCTGCATTGCGGCGGAAAAGCTCCTCGGCATCGATGTGCCCCGGCGCGCCCAGCTTATCCGCGTGCTCTATTGCGAGATCGGGCGCCTCTTGTCGCATCTGCTCAATGTCACGACGCAGGCGATGGATGTCGGCGCACTGACGCCGCCGCTGTGGGGCTTCGAAGAGCGCGAGAAACTGATGGGCTTCTACGAGCGCGCCTCGGGCTCGCGCATGCACGCAGCCTACTTCCGTGTCGGCGGCGTGCATCAGGATCTGCCGCAGCAACTGATCGACGACATCGAGGCGTTCTGCGATCCGTTCCTGGTCATTTGCGATGACCTCGAAACGCTGCTCACCGACAACCGCATCTTCAAGCAGCGCAATGTCGATATCGGCATCGTTACTCTCGAAGACGCCTGGGCGCGCGGCTTTTCCGGCGTGATGGTGCGCGGCTCCGGCGCGGCGTGGGATTTGCGCAAGTCGCAGCCCTACGAATGCTACGCCGAAATGGAATTCGACATTCCGATCGGCAAGAACTGCGACAATTACGATCGCTACTGCATCCGCATGGAAGAGATGCGGCAATCGATCCGCATCATGAGACAATGCATCAGTAAGCTCCGTGCGCCGGACGGGCAGGGCCGCGTGACGGTCGACGATCACAAGATCGCACCGCCCAAGCGCGAGGAGATGAAGCGCTCGATGGAATCTTTGATCCATCACTTCAAGCTCTACACCGAAGGCTTCAAAGTGCCGGCCGGTGAGGTCTATGCCGCCGTCGAGGCGCCGAAAGGCGAATTCGGCGTCTATCTCGTCGCCGACGGCAGCAACAAACCCTACAAGTGCAAGATCCGCGCGCCGGGCTTTGCGCATCTGCAAGCGATGGACTTCCTCTGCCGCGGCTACATGCTCGCTGACATTTCGGCGATTTTGGGCTCGATCGACATTGTGTTCGGTGAGGTGGATCGATGAGCGTCCGCCGTCTCGCCGAAAAACAGCCGCCGAGCTTCGCGTTCACGCCCGCAAATCTGCAATGGGCGAAGGCGAAGATCGCGCAATATCCGGAAGGCCGTCAGCAATCCGCGGTGATCCCGATCCTGTGGAAGGCGCAGGAGCAATGCGGCGGCTGGCTGCCGCAGAAGGCGATCGAGGCGACCGCCGAGCTTCTCGGCATGGCGAAGATCCGCGTGCTCGAAGTCGCGACCTTCTACACGATGTTCAATCTGTCGCCGGTCGGGCGCTTCCACGTGCAGCTCTGCGGCACCACGCCGTGCATGCTGCGCGGCGCGGAGGACCTGAAGAAAGTCTGCCATCACATGATCGGTCACGAGAACGACGTGACCGCCGACGGCACATTCTCTTGGGTCGAGGTCGAATGCCTCGGCGCCTGTGTGAATGCGCCGATGGTCCAGATCAATGCGGATTTCTACGAGGATCTGACGCCCGACACGCTGACGCGGATCATCAATGATTTCTCGGCCGGCCGAACGCCGAAGCCGGGTCCGCAGGTCGATCGCGTCAATTCCGCGCCGATCGGCGGGGCCACGACGCTGACCGACCCGTCGATCTACGAGCCGAAGGCACAGCCAGCTCCCGCCTCTTCGTCCACCAATTCATCCGAACAGGGGCGCGGCTGATGCTCGCCGACAAGGACCGCATTTTCAAAAACCTCTATGGCCGCCATGGCTTCCACCTCGAAGCCGCTCGCGCGCGCGGCGCCTGGGACGGCACCAAGGCGATCCTGGCCAAGGGCCGCGACGGCATCATCAACGAGGTCAAGGCGTCCGGGCAGCGCGGCCGCGGCGGCGCGGGCTTCGCCACCGGCCTGAAATGGTCGTTCATGCCGAAGCAGTCGGACGGGCGGCCGCATTATCTCGTCATCAATGCCGACGAATCCGAGCCCGGCACCTGCAAGGACCGCGAGGTGATGCGGCACGATCCGCATCTTCTCATCGAGGGCTGCCTGATCGCCGGCTGCGCCATGGCGGCAAACCACTGCTTCATCTATATCCGCGGCGAATTCATCCGCGAGCGCGAGCGGCTCGAAGTCGCGGTGCAAGAGGCCTATGAGGCAAAGCTCATCGGCAAGAACAATATCCACGACTGGGATTTCGATATCATCGTGCATCACGGCGCCGGCGCCTATATCTGCGGCGAAGAGACGGCGCTCCTTGAAAGCCTCGAGGGCAAGAAGGGCCAGCCGCGGCTGAAGCCGCCGTTCCCGGCAAATATGGGCCTCTACGGCTGCCCGACCACCGTCAATAATGTCGAGACCATCGCGCAGATACCCGACATCATGCGGCGCGGCGCGGCATGGTTCGCCGGCATCGGCCGGGCCAACAATACCGGCACCAAGCTCTACTGCATTTCCGGCCATGTCGAACGGCCGTGCAATGTCGAAGAGAATATGGGCATTCCGCTGCGCGAACTGATCGAGCGGCGCGCCGGCGGCGTGCGCGGGGGCTGGGATAATCTGATGGCGGTCATTCCCGGCGGCTCGTCGATGCCGCTCGTCCCCGCCGGCCCCGATCAGGCCGACACGCTGTTGATGGATTTCGACGGCTGCCGCGACAAGAAATCGGCGCTCGGCACTGCCGCCGTGATCGTCATGGACAAGTCCGACGACATCGTCAAAGCGATGGCGCGCATTTCCTATTTCTACAAGCACGAGAGCTGCGGCCAGTGCACGCCGTGCCGCGAAGGCATGGGCTGGATGTGGCGGGTGCTCAACCGCATGGCCGAGGGCCGCGCGCAGAAGCGCGAGATCGACATGCTGTGGGAAGTCACCACCCAGATCGAAGGCCACACCATCTGCGCCTTCGGCGACGGCGCCGCCTGGCCGGTGCAGGGGTTATTGCGGCATTTCCGTCCGGAGATCGAGAAGCGGATCGACCAGTACACGGCGAACCCGCATCCCGAGCCGGTCACCATGGCCGCGGAGTAGATCGCATGACTTCGGATCGCCATCTGGCGCAGCTCAATATCGGCCGCTTCCGGTATGCGACCGACGATCCGCGCATGGCCGATTTCATGAACAACCTCGATCTCGTGAATGGGCTTGCCGAGCGCAGCCAGGGCTTCGTCTGGCGGCTCAAGGACGAGAGCGGCAACGCCACCAATTTCCGCCCTTTTCCCGATCCGAACATGGCCGTGAATCTCTCTGTGTGGGGAAGCGTCGAGGCGCTCGAACGCTTCGTTTGGCAGACCGTTCACAAGCGCTTCTACGGCCGGCGGCCGGAATGGTTCGACAAGATGGAAGGCCCGCATTTCGTGATGTGGTGGATTCCGGCAGGCCATCTGCCGACGCTGAGCGAGGCGAAAGAGCGGCTCGAACATCTCGCAGCGCACGGCCCGAGCGACTACGCGTTCGGCTGGCAAAGCCTGCCGGCCGCGCAATTGTGGAAAACGGCGCGATGCGCGTCGGACGAACAAGCGGCGTGAGAAACCAATGACCAAGCTTATCGTCGACGGCCACGAGGTCGACGTCCCGCCGGAATATACGCTGCTGCAGGCCTGCGAGGCCGCAGGCGCCGAGATTCCGCGGTTCTGCTTTCACGAACGGCTGTCGATCGCCGGCAATTGCCGCATGTGTCTGATCGAGGTTGTTGGCGTGCCGAAGCCGCAGGCGTCGTGCGCAATGGCGGTGCGCGATCTGATGCCGAACAAGGACGGCTCGCCGAAAGTGCTGTCGACGCGCTCGCCGATGGTGCGCAAGGCGCGCGAAGGCGTGATGGAATTCTTGCTGATCAATCATCCGCTCGATTGCCCGATCTGCGACCAGGGCGGCGAATGCGATCTGCAGGACCAGTCGATGGCCTATGGCATCGACTCGACGCGCTTCCATGAGAACAAGCGCGCCGTCGAGGACAAATATCTCGGCGCGCTGGTCAAGACCTCGATGAACCGCTGCATCCAGTGTACCCGCTGCGTGCGCTTCATCACCGAGGTGGCCGGCGTGCCCGAGCTCGGCGCCATCGGCCGCGGCGAGGACATGGAGATCACCACCTATCTCGAAACCGCGATGCATTCCGAGCTGCAGGGCAATGTGGTCGACATCTGCCCGGTGGGGGCGTTGACCTCGAAGCCTTATGCGTTCGCGGCGCGGCCGTGGGAGCTCAACAAAACCGAGTCGATCGACGTGATGGACGGGCTCGGCTCTGCCATCCGCATCGATACGCGCGGCAGCGAAGTCATGCGCATCCTGCCGCGCATCAATGACGACATCAACGAAGAGTGGATTTCCGACAAGACGCGGCATGTCATCGACGGCTTGCGCACGCAGCGCCTCGATCAGCCCTATGTGCGTCATAACGGGCAGTTGCGTCCGGCGACGTGGTCCGAAGCCTTCAAGGCGATCGCCGCGAAAGTGGCGCAGACCAATCCCAAGCGCATGGGCGCGATCGTCGGCGATCTCGCCGGCGTCGAGGAGATTTTCGCGCTGAAGGATTTGATGACGCGGCTTGGCGTCGCCAATCTTGATTGCCGGCAGGACGGTTCGGCGCTCGATCCGGCTTGGGGCCGCGCAAGCTATCTGTTCAATACGAGCATCGCCGGCATCGACATGGCGGATGCGCTCCTGATCGTCGGCTCGAACCCGCGCAAAGAGGGGGCCATGCTCAATGCGCGGGTCCGCAAGCGCTGGCGCTCCGGCAAATTCGCGGTTGGCGTCATCGGGCCGAAAGCGGACCTCTCCTACACCTACGATTATCTCGGCGCCGGCCCGGAGACGCTCGCCGACATCACGCGCCATTCTTTCGCCGACAATCTGAAGAAGGCGGAGCGGCCGATGGTGATCGTCGGTGCCGGCGCGTTCACGCGCGGCGACGGTGCGGCGCTCGCCTCGCTTGCCGCCAAGGCGGCGGTCGATCTCGGCGCGGTGAAGGACGGCTGGAACGGCTATTGCGTGCTGCATAATGCGGCGTCCCGCGTCGGCGCGCTCGATGTCGGCTTCGTGCCGGGGCAGGGCGCATTGGGTGCGCGGCAGATGGCGGCGTTCGGAACCCTCGATCTTCTGTTCCTGCTCGGCGCCGACGAGATCGATGTCGCGCAAGGCGCGTTCGTTGTCTACATCGGCACCCACGGCGACCGCGGCGCTTCGCGTGCCGACGTCGTGCTGCCGGGCGCGGCCTATCCGGAGAAGTCGTCGATCTACGTCAATACCGAAGGCCGCGTGCAGATGGCGACGCGCGCCTCGTTTCCGCCCGGCGACGCCAAGGAAGACTGGGCGATCCTGCGCGCTTTGTCCGACGTTCTGAAAAACAAGCTGCCCTATGACTCGCTCCCCGCGCTGCGGCAGGCGCTCTACAAGGCCCACCCGCACGTGATGCGCGTCGGCCAGATCGCGCCGGGCGATGCCGCCGATATTCAAAAACTCGCGGGCCTCGGCGGCACCGTCGACAAGGCGCCGTTCAGCTCGGCTATCGACGACTATTACTTCACCAATGCCATCGCGCGCTGCTCGGCGGTGATGGCGGAATGCTCGGCGATCGCGCTTGGGCGCTCCACCATGACGGCTGCGGAATAGAGGGCCTAGCGATGACGCTCGCCGATTTCGGGTGGACCTATCTGTGGCCTCTGGTGATCATGGTCGCGGAGAGCCTGCTGCTCCTCGTCGTGCTGCTGGTTTCCGTCGCCTACATACTGCTTGCCGACCGCAAGATCTGGGCCGCGGTGCAAATCCGGCGCGGCCCGAACGTGGTCGGGCCGTGGGGCCTGTTTCAATCTTTTGCCGATCTGCTCAAGTTCATCCTCAAGGAACCGGTCATTCCCGCCGGCGCCAACAAGGGCGTGTTCCTGCTGGCGCCGCTCGTCACCTGCGTGCTGGCGCTCGCCGGATGGGCGGTCATTCCGGTCAATACCGGCTGGGTGATCTCCAACATAAATGTCGGCGTGCTCTATATCTTCGCCATCTCGTCGCTCGGCGTGTACGGCGTCATCATGGCCGGCTGGGCCTCGAATTCAAAATATCCCTTCCTCGCAGCGCTGCGCTCGGCGGCGCAAATGGTGTCCTACGAAGTCTCGATCGGCTTCGTCATCATCACCGTGCTGCTCTGCGTCGGCTCGCTCAATCTGTCCGCCATCGTCGATGCGCAGCGCGACCACGGGCTCGCCACCATGCTCGGCGTGCCTTGGCTGTCGATCCTGAACTGGTACTGGCTGCCGCTGTTGCCGATGCTGGTGATCTTCTTCGTCTCGGCGCTCGCCGAGACCAACCGGCCGCCGTTCGATCTGATCGAGGCGGAGTCGGAGCTCGTCGCCGGCTTCATGGTCGAATACGGCTCCACGCCGTATATGATGTTCATGCTCGGCGAGTATGTCGCGGTCTGCACCATGTGCGCGCTGATGACGATCATGTTTCTGGGCGGCTGGCTGCCGCCGATAGCGATTGCGCCGTTCACCTGGGTGCCCGGCATCATCTGGTTCGTGCTCAAGGCGTTCTTCGTGTTCTTCATGTTCGCGATGGTGAAGGCCTTCGTGCCGCGCTATCGCTACGACCAATTGATGCGACTCGGCTGGAAGGTTTTTCTGCCGATCTCGCTCGCCATGGTCGCAATCGTCGCCGCCGTGCTGCAAATCACCGGCTGGGTGCCGAAATGACGGGAGGACAGCATGGACTTTTCGCTGCCGGCCTGGATCGGCGCGCTGATCGGGATCATCATTGCGGTCGCGATCTATGTGCCGGGCATTGCCATGTTCGAACGGCAGCAGCGCGCGCAGAGCGGTCCGATGACGCTCGAACAACGCCAGGCGTTCGAGGACAAG
Source organism: uncultured Alphaproteobacteria bacterium (assembly GCA_963761185.1). Lineage (GTDB taxonomy): Bacteria > Pseudomonadota > Alphaproteobacteria > Rhizobiales > Xanthobacteraceae > BOG-931. Next base: position 277,656 of record CAVXFY010000001.1, on the reverse strand, counting down.
CTTTCGGTGATGCGGCGGCTTATTCTCGGGGCCGACATCGCACTTTTCGCCGTCGCCGGCTATTGGCTCGGCGTGGCGTTCAGCGGCATGAGAGGTTGATATGAGCTTGGATCTGGCTGCCCGTTCGCTGTTCTTGCGAGAATTCGTACAGGCCTTCTTCCTGTCGATGCGCTACTTCTTCAAGCCGAAGGCGACGCTCAATTATCCCTTCGAGAAGGGCCGTTTGTCGCCGCGCTTCCGCGGCGAGCACGCGCTGCGCCGCTATCCGAACGGCGAGGAGCGCTGTATCGCCTGCAAGCTCTGCGAGGCGATCTGCCCGGCGCAGGCCATCACCATCGAAGCCGGCCCGCGGCGCAACGACGGCACGCGCCGCACCACGCGTTACGATATCGACATGGTGAAGTGCATTTATTGCGGGCTGTGCCAGGAAGCCTGCCCGGTCGACGCCATCGTCGAGGGCCCGAATTTCGAATTCGCCACCGAAACCCGCGAGGAATTGTACTACGACAAGGAACGCCTCTTGGCGAACGGCGATCGCTGGGAACGCGAGATCGCAAGAAGCATCGCGCTCGACGCGCCCTACCGTTGAGATCGGCTATGGTTATCCACGCGCTGTTCTTTTATCTGTTCGCGGCAATCACCGTGGCGTCCGCCGCCATGGTGATCTTCTCGCGCAATCCCGTGCATTCGGTGCTGTTTCTCATTCTCGCTTTCGTCAATGCGGCGGGACTGTTCGTTCTGATCGGCGCCGAGTTCCTGGCCTTCATTCTCATCATCGTCTATGTCGGCGCGGTCGCCGTGCTGTTCCTGTTCGTCGTCATGATGCTCGACGTCGATTTCGCCGAGTTGCGCCAGGGCTTTCTCAACTATCTGCCGATCGGCATGATCATCGGCATCATCCTCTTTGTCGAACTGGCGACGGTGCTCGCCGCCTATGCGATCGGGCCGGACGTCGCCAAGGCGATCACGGCGCCGATTCCGTCGGCCGACCAGATCAGCAATACCCAGGCGCTCGGCCTCGTGCTCTATACCCGTTACGTCTATTTCTTCCAGGCCGCGGGCGTCATTCTTCTGGTGGCGATGATCGGCGCCATCGTGCTGACCCTGCAGCACAAGCCGAACGTGAAACGGCAAAGCATCGCCAGCCAGGTTTCGCGCAACAAAGCGAGCGCCATCGAGGTAGTCCAGGTCAAGTCGGGGCAGGGGCTGTCATGATCATCGGGCTCGGTCACTATCTCGCGGTCGGCGCGATCCTGTTCACGCTCGGCATCATGGGGATTTTCCTCAACCGCAAGAACGTCATTGTTATCCTGATGTCGATCGAGCTCATTCTGCTCGCGGTGAACATCAACCTCGTCGCCTTTTCGAGCTTCCTGGGCGACATCGTCGGCCAGGTCTATGCGCTGATCGTGCTTACGGTCGCGGCGGCGGAAGCCGCGATCGGGCTTGCGATCCTCGTCGCCTATTTCCGCAACCGCGGCTCCATCGCGGTTGAGGACATTAATCTGATGAAAGGATAAGCGGCGTGTACGAAGCCATCGTCCTATTGCCGCTTCTCGGTGCCATCATCGCAGGCGCGGTGTCGCTTGTCGGCGCGCGCAACCGTTTCCCCGGCGAGAATCCGCCGCCGCCGCACGATGACGGTCATGCCGCACCGCTCGCTTCCGACGCGCATGACGCCGTGCATGCCGTCGCTCACGTCACGCACAGCGATGCGCATGGCGACGACCACGGCGCGGAGGAGCCATCGGCCGCGGGCTCGCTCGGCGCCGAACTGCTCACCTCGACCTTCCTCGTGATCTCCTGCGTGCTGTCGTGGTACGCCTTCTACGATGTCGGCTTCCTGCATCACGACGCCCGCGTCACATTGTTCTCCTATATCAGCTTCGGCGATCTGCATTCGAACTGGGCGCTGCGCATCGATCCGCTCACGGTGGTGATGCTGGTCGTGGTGACGACGGTGTCGTCGCTCGTCCATATTTATTCGATCGGCTACATGGAAGAGGACCCGTACAAGCCGCGGTTCTTCTCGTACCTATCGTTCTTCACCTTCGCCATGCTGATGCTGGTGACGGCCGACAATCTCCTGCAGCTGTTTTTCGGCTGGGAGGGCGTCGGGCTGGCGAGCTATCTCCTCATCGGTTTCTGGTATTACAAGCCCGAAGCCAATGCGGCCGCAATCAAAGCCTTCATCGTCAACCGCGTCGGCGACTTCGGCTTCTCGCTCGGTATTTTCACCGCCTTCCTGCTCACCGGCGCCATCGATTTCGATACGGTGTTCGCGCAGGCGCCCGACCTCGTCGGCAAGAGCTTCCATTTTCTGAGCTGGGACGTCGATGCGCTGACCACGATGTGCCTCCTCCTGTTCATGGGCGCGATGGGCAAGTCGGCGCAGTTCCTGCTGCACACCTGGCTGCCCGACGCCATGGAAGGACCGACGCCGGTGTCCGCCTTGATTCACGCCGCGACCATGGTGACCGCAGGCGTGTTCATGGTGGCGCGGCTGTCGCCGTTGTTCGAGCTCGCGCCCTTCGCCAAGTCATTTGTCATTTTCATCGGCGCAACGACCGCGATCTTCGCCGCCACGATCGGCCTCGTTCAGAACGACATCAAGCGTGTCGTCGCTTATTCGACGTGTTCGCAGCTCGGCTACATGTTCGTCGCCATGGGCTCCGGCGCCTATTCCATCGGCATGTTCCATCTGTTCACGCACGCCTTCTTCAAGGCGCTGCTGTTTCTCGGCTCGGGCTCGGTCATTCTCGCGATGCATCACGAGCAGGACATGCGCAACATGGGCGGCTTGTGGCGCAAAATTCCGTTCACCTACGCCATGATGATCATCGGGACCTTGGCGCTGACCGGATTTCCCTTCACCGCGGGTTATTTCTCGAAGGACGCGATCATCGAGGCCGACGACACGGTGCAGGGCTTTGCCGCGAGCTACGGCTTCATCATGACGGTGCTCGCCGCAGGGCTGACCTCGTTCTATTCGTGGCGACTGATCTTTATGACCTTCCACGGAACCCCGCACGACCAGCATCATTACGACGCGGCTCACGAGAGCCCGAAAGTGATGCTTATTCCGCTTGCAGTGCTTGCTTTCGGCGCGCTTTTTGCCGGCTATCCGTTCCTGCACATCTTCACTGGCGAAGGCGCGGACGGTTTCTTCCGCGAGTTGCTCGCGCTGAAATCGGCCGATACGATCTTCTCGCGTATGGAAGCTTTGCCGCTTGCCATCGACCTCGCGCCGACGCTTATGATGATGGTCGGCCTTGGGGTCGCCTATCTCTTCTATATCCGGCGGCCGGATCTGCCGGCGGCCTTGGCGCGCGATCAGAAGCCGCTTTACGAGTTCCTGCTCAACAAATGGTATTTCGACGAGCTGTACGATTTCCTCTTTGTGCGTCCGGCGATGCGGCTCGGCCGTCTTCTGTGGAAGGGCGGCGACGGCTTCGTCATCGACGGCTTTGGGCCTGACGGAGTGTCGGCGCGCGTGCTCGACGTGACCAAGAATGTCGTCCGGCTGCAGACCGGCTACCTCTATCACTATGCCTTTGCCATGATGATTGGCGTCGCAGCTCTCATCACGTGGTTCATGTTTGCGGGGCTGCACTGATGACAAGCTGGCCGATCCTGTCCGTCGTCACCTTCCTGCCGATCGTGGGCGCGCTGGTCATTGCTTCGCTGAGCGATGACCTTGAAGGCGCGCGCAATGCCCGCTGGGTGGCGCTGTGGACGACGCTCTTCACTTTAGCGATCTCGCTGCTTTTGATCTGGCGCTTCGATCCGTCGAACCCGGATTTCCAGTTCGTGGAAAAGCGGCCGTGGCTCGGCGGCGCCATCAACTATTCGATGGGTGTCGACGGCATTTCGCTGCCGCTCGTCATTCTCACGACCGCGATCATGCCGATCTCGATCCTGGCCTCTTGGGACGCGATCCAGCGCCGCGTGCGCGAATATATGATCGCCTTCCTCGTCCTCGAGACGCTGATGGTCGGCACCTTCTGCGCGCTCGATCTGGTGCTGTTCTATCTGTTCTTCGAGGGCGGCCTTATTCCGATGTTCCTCATCATCGGCGTCTGGGGCGGTCCGCGCCGGGTCTATGCGAGCTTCAAGTTCTTCCTCTACACGCTGCTCGGCTCGGTGCTGATGCTGCTGGCCATCATGGCGATGTATTGGGACGCCGGCACGACCGATATTCCGACCCTGTTGCATCATGCCTTCCCGCGCAATCTGCAGACCTGGGCGTGGTTCGCCTTCCTCGCCTCGTTCGCGGTCAAAATGCCGATGTGGCCGGTGCACACCTGGCTGCCCGACGCGCATGTCGAAGCGCCGACCGCGGGCTCGGTGATCCTCGCCGCGATCCTATTGAAGCTCGGCGGCTACGGCTTCCTGCGCTTCTCGCTGCCGATGTTCCCGGAAGCCTCGCAGCATTTCGCGACGTTGATCTATGTCCTCTCGGTGGTCGCCATCATCTACACCTCGCTGGTGGCGCTGGTGCAGGAGGACGTCAAGAAACTCATCGCTTATTCCTCGGTGGCGCATATGGGCTTCGTCACCATGGGCATTTTCGCGGTGACGGCGCAGGGCATTGCCGGCGGCATTTTCCAGATGGTGTCGCACGGCATCGTCTCCGCCGCATTGTTCCTTTGCGTCGGCGTCATCTACGACCGCATGCATACGCGCGAGATCGCGGCCTATGGCGGCCTGGTCAACCGCATGCCGGTCTATGCCTTCGTGTTCATGGTGTTCACGCTGGCCAATGTGGGTCTGCCGGGCACGTCGGGCTTCGTCGGCGAGTTCCTGTCGCTGATCGGCACGTTCCGGATCAATACCTGGGTGGCGACACTCGCGACCATCGGCACCATCCTCTCGGCGGCTTACGCGCTGTGGCTCTATCGCAAGGTCATCCTCGGTAAGCTCGAAAAGCCTGCTCTGTTCAACATCAAGGATCTCGGCTGGCGCGAAATTACGATCTTCGTGCCGCTCGTTGTCCTGACTATCTTTTTCGGCGTCTATCCGAAGCCGATCTTGGACTTCTCCTCTGCTTCGGTGACGCAATTGATCGACAATTACCAGCATGCGCTGAGCGCCGTGCAGACGGCTGACAAGACCGCGGCGCTGGGACGGTGAGGGCAAGGTAAGCAATGTACGCCGCGCAACTTCCCACCCTCGTTCCGCTCCTGCCGGAGTTTGTCCTCGGCATCGGCGCCATGGCGCTGCTGATGCTGGGCGTGTTTCGCGGCGAACCCGGCGGCCGCGCCGTCGATATCGCCGCCATCGGGCTTCTCGTGATCTCCGGCGTCGTTCTCGTGACGCTGCCGCCCGGCAAGCTGACGACCTTCGGCGGCAGTTTCGTGGTCGACGATTTCGCCCGCTTCCTGAAAATTCTGGCGCTGCTTGGCTCGGCTGCCGCGATTTTAATGTCGATCGACTATGCGGAGAAGGAACGCCAGCAGCGTTTCGAATATTCGGTGCTGATCCTGCTCTCGACGCTCGGTATGCTGATGCTGATCTCGGCGTCCGACCTGATCGCGCTTTATCTCGGCCTCGAATTGATGAGCCTGCCGCTCTACGTCGTCGCCGCGAGCTATCGCGACTCGCTGCGCGCCACCGAGGCGGGGCTGAAATATTTCGTCCTCGGCGCGCTGTCGTCGGGCATGCTGCTCTACGGCGCGTCGCTGGTTTACGGCTTCACCGGCACCGTGACGTTCTCCGGCATCGCGCAGGCGGCGGGGCAGGCGAGCGGCGCGGCCAGCACCGGACTGATCTTCGGCATCGTCTTTCTGTTTGCCGGCTTCTGCTTCAAGGTTTCGGCGGTGCCGTTCCATATGTGGACGCCGGACGTCTACGAAGGCGCGCCAACGCCGGTGACGGCTTTCTTTGCCGCAGCTCCGAAAGTGGCGGGTATCGCCATGTTCGTGCGGGTCGCCGTCGTGGCGTTTCCGAGCATCACGACGCAGTGGCAGCAAATCGTCGTCTTCGTTTCCATTGCCTCGATGGCGCTCGGCTCCTTCGCGGCCATCGGCCAGCGTAATATCAAACGCCTGATGGCCTATTCGTCGATCGGCCATATGGGCTTCGCGTTGATCGGCCTCGCCGCCGGCACGTCGGAGGGCGTGCAGGGCGTGCTCGTCTATGTCGCGATCTATGTCACCATGACGCTCGGCGTGTTCGCCGTGATCCTGTCGATGCGGCGCTCGACCGGTATGGTGGAAACGACCGACCAGCTGGCCGGCCTTGCGCGCACCCATCCGGCAACGGCCTTCTTCATGGCGATGCTGTTGTTCTCGATGGCCGGCATCCCGCCGCTCGCCGGTTTCTTCGCAAAATTCTACGTCTTCCTTGCCGCCATCAAAGCCGGCCTCTACATCCTCTCCGTCATCGGCGTGCTCGCGAGCGTCATCGGCGCCTATTATTATCTGGCGATCATTAAGGCCATGTATTTCGACGAGCCGGCCGAGACCTTCGTCGAAATGCCGTATGAGCTGCGCGCGGTGCTGGTCGTCTGCGGCCTGTTCAATGTCCTGTTCTTTGTCTATCCGGGCCCGCTCGTCGGCGTGGCAAGCGCCGCCGCGCATTCTCTGTTCTGATGCGGCTTGATCCCACGGTCGCCGCGGCGGGCTTTCGCCTGGCGGTGCACGATGTCCTGGGATCGACCAATGCCGAAGCGTTGACGCAATCGCGCCGCGGCGAAAAGGGCCCGCTATGGGTGGTCGCTCGCGAGCAGACCGCGGGCCGCGGCCGGCGCGGCCGGGAATGGGTTTCGGCGCCGGGAAATCTCTACGCAACGCTGCTCGTGCTCGATCCAGCGCCGGCGGAAACCGCGCCGCAACTCGCCTTCGTCGCGGGCCTTGCCGTTCACGACGCCATCGTCAGTTGCGCCCGTGACCTGATCGAGGGTCTCACGCTCAAATGGCCGAACGACGTGCTCTATGCCAACCGGAAGCTCGCCGGCATCCTGATCGAGAGTGAAATCGCAGCCGGAAAGCTTGCCGCTGCGATCGGTATCGGCGTGAATTGCGTGCGCCACCCGTCGCAGACGTCATATCCTGCGACCGATCTCGGCGAAGCCGGCGCGAAAGTCACGCCGGAGAGCCTTTTTTTTGCGGTATCGCACGCGATGATGCGCCGCCTCAATCAATGGAACCGCGGTGCGGGCTTCGCTCAGATCCGCACCGATTGGCTGACTTTCGTCACGGGTCTCGGTCGCGAAATCACGGTACGGGTAAACGGCCGCGATCTCAGCGGCCATTTTGAGGGGCTGGATGAAAGCGGCCACCTTATACTGCGGCTCGCCGACGGCAGGCAGCAGGCAATCACCGCCGGCGACGTTTTCCCGGTCGCTGAGCGTGGGCCGGTCGTGACCCTGCTGCATAAGGCCTGACCAAAGGGGCAAGCTGACTAATGCCAAATGAACTCGTCTTCGCGCCGCTCGGCGGCATCGGCGAGATCGGGATGAATCTCTCGATCTACGGCTTTGGCGATCGCCGACGGCGGCAATGGATCATGATCGATTGCGGCGTGTCGTTCGCGTCCGAAGAGCATTTGCCGGGCGTCGATCTCATCCTGCCGGACATTTCCTACTTGCTCGAAGAGCGCAAAAACATTTTAGGCTTGGTGCTCACGCACGCCCACGAAGATCACATGGGCGCGATCATGGATTTGTGGCCGCGGCTCAAAGTGCCGTTCTACGCCACGCCGTTCTCGGCGGCTTTGTTCGAGGCGCGGCGTGCGTCCGAGCCCGGCGCGCCGGAGATTCCGGTCAACGTCGTGCCGGTCGGTGGGTACCTGTCGCTTGGGCCGTTCGAAATCGACTTCATCAATGTTTCGCATTCGATCCCAGAGTTGAATGCGCTCGCGATCCGCACGCCGGCCGGCACCGTGCTGCATACCGGCGATTGGAAGATCGATCCGACGCCGATCGTCGGCGGACCGACGGACGCGGCAAAGCTCACCGCGCTGGGGGACGCCGGCGTGCTCGCGCTCGTCGGCGATTCCACCAATGCGGTCCGCGAGGGCAGGTCGCCGTCGGAAGCCGATGTGGCGAAGACCCTAGCGGAGCTCATCCGCACCGCGCCGCGGCGCGTCGCGGTGACGACTTTTGCCTCCCATGTCGGCCGGTTGCGCTCCGTTGCCGATGCGGCCCGCGCGGCCGAACGTGAGGTCGTCGTCGTCGGCCGCGCGATGGAGCGTGTGGCGCAGGTCGCGCGCGAGACCGGTTATCTGCAAGGCGTGCAGGATTTCCGCGGCGCAGAGAGTTACGGCTATCTGCCGCCGCACAAGGTGCTGGCTTTGTGCACCGGAAGCCAGGGCGAGCCGCGCGCGGCGCTTGCCCGCATTGCCGCCGATGAGCATCCGGAAGTGACGCTGTCGCGCGGTGACCGGGTGATTTTCTCGGCGCGGCCGATCCCCGGCAACGAGAAGGCGATCTCGCGGGTGATCAACGGCCTGGTGGAGCAGGGCGTCGAGGTCATCACCGACCGCACCCATCTGGTTCACGTCTCCGGCCATCCGCGGCGCGAGGAGCTGCGCGAAATGATCGGCTGGGTCAGGCCGAAGATTCTCATTCCGGCCCATGGCGAGGCGCTGCATCTTGCCGAACACGCCGAACTCGCCCGCAAGGCCGGCGTGCCGCATGTGCTGGTGTGCCGCAACGGCGATCTGGTGCGGCTTGGCTCGGACGGCCCCGAAATCATCGACGAGGTCCCCTCAGGCCGCCTCTACAAGGACGGCTCGATCCTGGTCAGTGCCGAGTCCCGCACCGTCGCGGCCCGGCGCCGGCTGAGCTTTGCCGGGGTGGTTTCGGTCGCGTTGGCGCTGAGCGAGAAGGGAGTGCTCGCCGCCAATCCCGAGGTCGAGCTGATCGGCCTGCCGGAGACCGACGCCGGCGGCGCCTCAATGACCGAGATCGCCCGCGACGCCGTCGAAATCGCGTTCGACGCGTTGCCCAAGCCGCGCCGCCGCGATCCCGACGCCGTCGCCGAGGCGGTGCGGCGCGCGGTGCGCGGAGCGATCGCGGAGCGCTGGAGGAAGAAGCCGATCTGCCACGTGCATGTGCTGACTGTTTAGTGTGCTCACGCTCCGGCACCATCGCGCTATAATGCGCCTGCCGGGATGCGGGAGAGCAAGACAAATGATCGGCAGGCTTAATCATGTGGCCATTGCGGTGCGCGACCTCGGCAAGGCGACCGCGGTCTATCGCGACGTCCTCGGCGCCGAGGTTTCCGCGGCGGTGCCGCAACCGGATCACGGTGTGACCACAGTGTTCATCACACTGCCCAATACCAAGATCGAACTCTTGGAACCGCTCGGCGAGACGTCGCCGATCGCGAAATTCCTCGAGCGCAATCCGGATGGCGGCATGCATCACATCTGCTACGAGGTCGACGATATCCGCGCCGCGCGCGATGCGCTCAAAGCCGCGGGCGCGCGCGTGCTCGGCGACGGCGAGCCGAAAATCGGTGCCCACGGCAAGCCGGTCCTGTTCCTGCACCCGAAGGATTTTTCCGGCACTTTGGTCGAGCTTGAGCAGGGATGAGCATAACCACGGCACTCGCGGTCTTTGTCCTGATCTGGTGGGTGGTGCTGTTCGCCGTGCTGCCGTGGGGGATACGCAGTCAGCATGAAAGCGGGGCCGGGACCCCACCCATGGCCCCCGGTACCGATCCGGGCGCGCCGACAAATTTTAGGCTCGGCCAAAAATTGTTGTGGACGACGCTCGTTTCAGGCGCGATCTATGCGGTCTGCTATGTGGTTTATGTCGAACATCTGGTCACAATCGACGGCCTCATGGCGCCGTTCGTTGATGTAAAAACTAATAAATATCAATAGCTTATATAAATATTCTGATGCTTGATCTGCGGGTCTGCGCGCAACTGAATTGAAGCTCGGTTGCGGCATTCCCCAAAAGAAAAGCAGGGCAAACGCCCTGCCGTAAAATCCTCATCTGACCCATAACCCACGTTTCAATTCTTGAGGTGCGGCTTAGACGTGGCTGGCGACGCTTTCCGCTCGCGGGTCATCCTCCCGAGACTTGGACCGCTGCCCCGAATTATCCGCGTTTTAGGCGGCTTCAGGGTTGCGGATTATTCGTAGTCGAATTTCAAGGGCTTGTCATCATGGTACCACCCCTGTCGCAAAAAAAATCTCGTCGAACCTACCTCTGGGGGCTGTGCTGACCAGGCCGGGGCATCAGGCTTAGTCCGGGGTTAGGCCTAGGCTTCTGCTGGGGCTTGTAATTCCGCCGCGGTTGCGGCCTTTTGGGCCCCCAATTCGACCCGTGTTTCAATCTTCATCACATGAGATTCCATGCGCCTTTCCCGGTACTTCCTGCCCAACCTGCGTGAGACGCCGAAGGAGGCGGAAATCGCCTCCCACCGGCTCATGCTGCGCGCCGGAATGATCCGGCAGGAAGCGGCCGGCATTTACGCTTTCCTGCCGCTGGGGCTGCGGGTTCTCGACAAGGTCTGCCGCATCGTGCGCGAGGAACAGGATCGCTCGGGCGCGATCGAGCTTCTGATGCCGACCATCCAGCCGGCCGATCTGTGGCGCGAGAGCGGCCGCTACGAGGCCTATGGCAAGGAGATGCTGCGGATCAAGGACCGGCACGAGCGCGACATGCTCTATGGGCCGACCAACGAGGAGATGATCACCGAGATCTTCCGCAGCTATGTGCGGTCCTACAAGGATCTGCCGCTGAACCTCTATCACATCCAATGGAAGTTCCGCGACGAGGTGCGGCCACGCTTCGGCGTCATGCGCGGCCGCGAGTTCCTGATGAAGGACGCCTATTCCTTCGACCTCGATTTCGCCGGCGCCAAGCACTCCTATAACCGCATGTTCGTCGCTTACCTGCGCACCTTCGCCCGCATGGGGCTGCGCTCGATCCCGATGGTCGCGGAAAGCGGGCCGATCGGCGGCAATCTGTCCCACGAATTCATCATCCTCGCCGACACCGGCGAGAGCGAAGTGTTCTGCGACCGCGAATATCTCAACTTCGAAGTTCCGGGGCCCGACGTCGATTTCAACCATGTCGGCCGGTTGCAGGCCGTTGTGGACAAGTGGACCTCGCTCTATGCGGCCACATCGGAAAAGCACGATGCCGCAGCCTTCGCTAAGCTCGGCGCGGGTCAGGGCCTGTCGGCGCGCGGCATCGAGGTCGGCCATATTTTCTATTTCGGCACCAAATATTCCGAGCCGATGAAGGCGGTCGTGGCCGGCCCCGACGGCGCGGACCGGCCGGTCCACGGCGGCTCCTACGGCATCGGCCCGAGCCGGCTCGTCGCCGCCATCATCGAGGCGTCCCACGACGATGCCGGCATCAAATGGCCGGACTCCGTGGCCCCATTCGACGCGATGATCCTCAATCTCAAGCAGGGCGGCGCCGATACCGATCCGGCCTGCGAGAAGCTTTATGCGGAACTCAAGGGCAAGGGCATCGATACGCTCTACCACGACCTCGACGAGCGGCCCGGTTCGAAATTCGCCACTGCCGACCTCATCGGCGTGCCCTGGCAGATCCTGGTCGGGCCGCGCAGCCTCGCCGAAGGCAAGGTCGAGGTGAAGCGCCGCGGCGATGGGCAGCGTGAGCTGATGTCGCCCGCCGATGCCGTCGTAAGGATCACCGCGGCAGCAGGCGTTTCCACATGATCCTGTGCGCGGCGGCGGTTTGACGCGATGGACCAGGCTTGAAACCGCCAGAATCGTGTGAAACTCCGAGTGATCACGGGGACCTGACATAAATGGCCGAGTCGACCGGCACCCATCCTTTCACGGCATTCGAATGGATGTTGTCGCTGCGCTACCTGCGCGCGCGGCGCAAAGAGGGATTCATTTCCGTCATCGCCGGCTTCTCGTTCCTCGGCATCATGCTCGGCGTGGCGACTTTGATCATCGTCATGGCGGTGATGAACGGCTTCCGGCAGGAGCTGCTGTCGAAAATCCTCGGACTGAACGGCCATCTTCTGATCCAGCCGCTCGAGCAGCCGCTGACCGATTTCGCCGACGTCTCGGCCCGCGTCTCCAAGGTCGATGGCGTCTATCTCGCCGCCCCCCTGGTCGAGGGCCAGGCGCTGGCGTCGTCGCCCTTCAACGCCTCCGGCGTCGTGGTCCGCGGCATGCGCGGCGGCGACCTCGCCAAGCTCACGCAAGTGTCCAAGAACATCAAACAGGGCACGCTCGACGGCTTCGACGACGGTCAGGGCATTGCCATCGGCAGCCGGCTCGCCGAGCAGCTGTCGGTGCGCGCCGGCGACAATCTGACGCTGGTGGCGCCGCGCGGCGCGGTGACGCCGATGGGCACGACGCCGCGGATCAAGGCCTATAAAATCGCGGCCGTCTTCGAGATCGGTATGTCGGAATACGATTCGGCCTTCGTCTTCATGCCGCTCACCGAGGCGCAGGCTTATTTCAACCGCGCGGGCGACGTCACCGCGATCGAGGTCTATACCGACAATCCCGACAATATCGACAGTTTCCGCAAAGCCGTGGCCGAGGCCGCAGCACGGCCGATCTACATGGTCGACTGGCGCCAGCGCAACGCCACTTTCTTCAACGCGCTTCAGGTCGAGCGCAACGTGATGTTCCTGATCCTGACCTTGATCGTGCTCGTCGCCGCGCTCAATATCGTGTCCGGACTGATCATGCTGGTGAAGGACAAATCGAGCGACATCGCCATCTTGCGCACCATGGGCGCGACGCAAGGCTCGATAATGCGCGTCTTCCTCATCACCGGCGCCGCGATCGGCGTCGTCGGCACCTTTGTCGGCTTCCTGCTCGGTCTGGTCGTTTGTCTCAATATCGAGGAGATCCGGCGCTTCTTGTCCTGGTTGACCAACACCAACCTGTTTCCTCCTGAGCTCTATTTTTTGTCCCAGCTTCCGGCCGAGATGGACGTCAGAGAGACCATCGCCGTCCTGATCATGGCGCTTGGGCTGTCGTTGCTGGCCACGCTTTATCCGTCATGGCGCGCGGCGCGGCTCGATCCCGTCGAAGCGCTGCGCTACGAGTGATCGGGCCGCGATGGATGACACCACCACGATAGGCGAGGCTCGAACGCCGCTCCCGAACAACGAGGAACAGCCGCTTCTCTTCCTGCACGGCATTAGCCGTCACTTCAGCCAGGGAGACTCGCGGCTTGATATCCTCAAAGACGCGGAGCTCGCGGTCTGGGCCGGGCAGTCGGTGGCGCTGGTCGCGCCGTCGGGCTCCGGCAAGTCGACGCTCCTGCATATCGCAGGGCTCCTCGAACATCCGAGCTCGGGCGAAGTCTATATCGATGCAGCGGCAACTTCGCAGCTCAGCGATATTCAACGCACCCGGATCCGGCGCACCGAGATCGGTTTTGTCTACCAGGCGCATCATCTGCTGCCGGAATTCTCGGCGCTCGAAAACGTGGTCATGCCGCAGATGATCCGCGGCCTGTCGCGGCGCGAAGCGATGGCGCGCGCTGCCGAATTGCTGAGCTATCTCGGGCTCAAGGACCGGCTCACGCATCGGCCGGCGGAACTGTCGGGCGGCGAGCAGCAGCGCGTCGCCATCGCGCGCGCGGTCGCCAATGCCCCGCGCATCCTTCTCGCCGACGAGCCGACCGGCAATCTCGACGTGCACACCGCCGAACGCGTTTTCGCCACGTTCAACCAGCTGGTGCGCGCTTCGGGTCTCGCCGCCATCATCGCCACCCACAATATGGACATCGCGGCGCAGATGGACCGCCGTGTCACGCTGCGCGATGGCGCGGTGGTCGAACTCGACTGACAGAGTCTTTACGATTGCGAATGACGGTGCCTGCGGCCGCTATATTGCGGCGCCGCGGCGGCCGGATGATACCAATCGTTTTGCTGACAGAAGCCGCCGATGCCGCGCACATTCTCCAGGCACTGTTCGAAGCTGGTGAAGCCGCAATTGACGCCGGCGCCGTCGGAGAAATGCGAGCACCACGGATAATTCGATTGTGCGGCAGCGGACGTTGCGATCGACGCCAGCATCAAGAGTTCAAGAAGCGCCCACAGGTGTTTCATGGGAGTTTCATGGCCGTTTCATGGGCCTAGGCCAAAGTCTCGTTGTCATAGCTTTCACTGCCAGTTCCGGCCGGGACGATTGGTTGCAATCAGGACTGTTTGCCGGGATGGGTTTTGCGGGCAGCTCGCGCCGAGGTGATCGGCAAGCGGCCCGCCTGATATTGCGTATTGGTCTGGCAGAAGCCGCCGATGCCGAGCCGCGTCGCCATGCATTGGTCAAAGCTGGTGAAGCTGCAATTCTCGCCGCCCTCATAGGCGGAAGAGAGCAGGCACCACGGATAATTCTGAGCTTGAACTGGGGTCGCAAGGCCGGCCGTCGCCAGTCCGACGATGAAGAGACCGGCCGTAAAGCAAAGGATTGTCCGCGTGATCGGTGACGGCGTCATATCCATCTCCTCCAGAGTCACCCTTATGAACCCGAGCCGCCTTGGTTTGTTGCATCGGCGCCTCGCGAAGCTTTCCCCAAGCCCGCAAAAAAAGAGGCCGCCGGGATGCGGCGGCCTCGCGCGTTGATCTGTGACACCTGGGCTCAGTAGCAGGGGCGGCAACGGCAGCCGTACGGGCCGCAAACCCGGGTAAAGCCTGGCGGGCAATAGGGGCCGAAACCACGGCAGGCCGCCTCTTTGAGGGGGGTCGCGTTTTTGATTTGGGCGTGAAAGCTCGCGGCGCCGGACGATTGAGTTTGCGCATTCGCGGCGATCGCCATCGTGCCCAACATCAGCGCGGCTGCGGTCAGAGTCATCGTGAGTTTTCGCATTACATCCTCTTCCTCGGTTTGCGGGAAATCCGAATAGACGAACATTGCTACGGCGCAGCGACAACGCGGGGCGCGAAGTGCTCAGTTCCGTAGCGCCGATCTGGAATCAGCCCGGCCGGCAGCTTGTATACGCCACATCGTGCGATCTGGATCGGTGTTCGAGTAGGGGACTTGTGCGGTCGCGGCATACCTTCGCTGCGGTAGCGCGGCGGGCCACGCGTACGGGGTGTCGGTAACATGACACGGCAGACCCAATCATTGCGCGTGGCTCGGCGCGTACGGATCCGTGGCGGCAGTGGACAGCGGAAAAAGAACACACCGCGCCTGTGAGATCGTCTATAGTGGCGTCGTTTTCTTGGTTCGGCACTCCCATTGCAAAAACGGAGGAAGGTCTAATGAGAAAGCTGACCCTGACAGTCATGGCAGCAGCATTGCTGCTGGGTGGCATGGTGATGTCCGCCAGCGCGCAGAACCAAGCGCCGGGCGCCGCTGGTCTTCACGCACAGATTCAGAACGCAACGCCGATCCATCAAGCGGCCTGCAACGGCTGGACCGGCGCGTGCGGATGTGCGCCCGGCTGGATCAGCGCCTGCGCCGGCTCCGGCCATTGTTGCCGCTGCGTGCGCTGCTGGTAAGCAAACTTTTTGCAGCGACCACATTTTGCATTGAGGCCGTCTGACAAGGCGGCCTCTTTGCTATGCGGATGCGTTGCGTTGCCGGACGGTGCGCCACGGCGTATCCAGCACTCTTACGATCGAAGGCAATGTGGCCTAGAGCGATGGAGTAGATTGGGCTTATGGCAGACGAAGAGAAAGAACAGCCGGTGATGCTGCCCTTCGCCGATAAGGAGGGATCGGGCTGGCACGTGATCGTGCGATATCACGAAGGCCACGAGCGCCGCATCGACGGCTTCGCCTCCGAGAAGGAGGCGCTCGATTGGATCGTGGCCAACGCCGGTGAGGTGGATGAATAGCCTGAGCAAGGGAGCACCCGGATCTGCTCCCCAAGCGGCGGCCGGCTAAATAAGGCGGCCAAAATCAGGTCTAGGCCGGGTCGCAAACTGCGATTATCTTGCGCCGATGACCCGGCCTGTCTTTCTCCTTCTTGCCCTCGCGATAGCCGTCATAGCGGCGGTCACTTTCGGCATCGTTGCACATGACGGCCTGGGGGTGGCTCGCACCACCATCCGCGTCGACGCACTTGCCGGCGTTGCCATCATCGGCTCCGCGCTGGCAGTCAAGTCGCGCTGGAAGCGGAGCGGCTAGCGGCCCCAGAGGGCCTGGAGAACCACCCAGTTTTGAGCGCTGGGTCCGTTTGAACAAGGCAGCCTCGAATAGGGCTTGCGACCTTGGCCGGACGGGCCATATTCCGTCGCATGGGCAAATCCCCGCGAGTCAAAGTCATTTTCAAGCCGAAACGCATCGCGGAGGGGGATTGGCAAATCGAGGTCCACTGTCCCGGCGCGGAGATTCGGTACATCAAGGGCCTCGTTAGCAAAGAGGACTTTGACGATTGGATGCAAGGTCCCCGGCGCATCGACTGGCTCAGATCGCAGGGCTACGCGAAATGACCAAGGCTTAGCGAATTGGCGGTGGCTATTACGGATGCACATGCGCCGCTTCACGCGGCTGATAAATGCGTTCAGCAAAAAGATTGAAAATCACGCGTGCGCCGTGGCGCTGCACTCGATGTATTACAATTTCGTTCGGCTTTAGCGGTGACGGCTTTCCAACAGTGGCAAAGACGTAAGCGCGATCAGGACCAAGACCCCGGCTAGCCCTGGCCGCCACAATTCAAACTGATCCACTACCCCATCTTGAGGTACTGTCCCAAGAGGCGGCGAGTGTCCCAAGTGCGGGGCGCAATTGTCCTAAGTGGCTCAGATTGGCGCTAATCGGCGTAGTTGAGACAAGTGCGCTCACCGAAGGGGCCGAAAGTCAGACACACGGCGTGTTTTTTATGGGGTCCCCCTGCGTCCCGATAATCGATGAGAGCGACAACACAGATATCGGACCTTGGGGGAAGCGGCGTCCCGAACGGCGGGACTCTCAGAGTGACGGCAAAGTCGGGCAACATTTCCAGATTGTGGAATGCGCATTTGTCACCGACACATCGTTCGGTGGCCGGTTTTTGATTTCGAGGGCAAACTTCAATAGTCCCGCTGAACGCGATATCGGCATTGAAGGCCGGCGAGCGTCCGCCATTTTTGAAACTGACGTAATAGGCGGTTACGGGGTTAAAAGCCGAATCAAGGTTTCCCATCATCTGTTGCCGACTGAATAGCGTTAAGTCCGATCCATGGCCGTTGCTCAGTCTGCATTTCGCTCAGGGTTCGATTGCCGATAATCGCCGCATACAGCGAGATGAGAAAAGCAACGATTGCGGCGAAGGCTATAACGACAGTCGCTTCGGCAGTTACCCTTATCGAGCGCTGCTCGTATTCTTTGTCTTTTTTTGGGCTTCGCGTTCACGAAAATAGCGTTTTACGCGATAAGCAAGCCAAGGAAACAGTGGAATGACTGGGTGATCTTCGCCCTTTTCATTCTCTGCACCTGCCTCGCCAGCGCCCAAGGTTTAGCCCTCATAATTTTTGGAACTTCCGCGCCTCAAATGCCTTCCAAGCTCAATTGTTCTCGTTCAATTGCTTTGAGCGATGCGAGCAAGAATGTCGCGGAGAATGTCCCCCGGCTGATCTTATTCGCAATGCTGGCCTCAGTCTCTTTTAGACCATGTTTTTTCAACCGTTCGGCCAGCTCCCGGTATCCGACATCGGCCCGCGCCAATTCGGCCTTTAAAAGCCGCTTGGCCCGTTCCTCCCATGAAGGGGGTTTTGTCGCCATCGTGCTTCTCCCATATCTGAACAATCATATCATATACGATATTTTCCTGTTTACAATGATATCATATGTGATACGTTACTCCCATATCAGGGAGTTGGGCGTCATGAGCCTCCTTTCGCGGGACCAGCAAATTCAAGTCATCGGTTGCCTCACCGAAGGCATGAGCATTCGGGCAATCGAGCGGCTGACTGGCATCCATCGGGATACGATCATGCGCCTTGGGGCACGCGTCGGTCGTGGCTGCGCGGAACTGCACGACCGGATCATGGTCGGCTTGCGAGTTGGCCGGATCGAAATGGACGAACTGTGGGCCTTCGTCGGCAAGAAACAGCGCCATTTGAAGCGCACCGACAGTACGGAGAAGGGCGACCAATACACGTTCGTTGCCTTGGCTTCGTCATCCCGCGCGATCATCGGCTATCGCACGGGCAAGCGGCAGGGCGACACGACGGACGAATTTGTTCAGGATTTGCGGGGACGCGTGATTGGCGCGCCGGAAATCTCGACGGACGGCTTTCTGCCGTATCAGCCTGCGATCCGCGAAGCTTTCCAGAACAGCGCGCATGGCGTCATCAACAAAACGTTCAGCGTCACGCATTTGGCTCGCATGGATCAAGCGCAGCATCGCTATTCGCCAGCGGCAGTTATCGCGGTTGCGAGGGAGGCGGTGCGTGGCGAGCCGGAGGAAATCAGCACGTCCTATGTCGAACGCAGCAATCTTTCGATCCGCATGGCAACACGGCGGTTCACGCGGCTGACGAACGGTTTCAGCAAGAAGCTAGACAATCACCTTTCGGCAGTCGCCTTGTACGTGGCGCATTACAATCTGTGTCGGGTTCACGAAAGCCTGCGCACCACGCCAGCCATCCAGCTTGGGATCACGGATCGTGTTTGGTCGCTTGGCGACCTGATCGACGCGGCCTTGGCCGTTGCTACGCCGGACCCGACCGAAACCGCCCCGGAGCGTCGCCGCAAGTTCCGGGTGATCGACGGCGGACTGTCCTAAGTGAAAACGGGGAGTGTCCTAAATGAGCCCAATTAGGACAGCACCCATCTTGGGTAGTGGGCTCCTTTGAATAAGGCAGCCGGTTTTCGGGCTTGCGGACTAGGCCGAACGAGGCATATTCGGCGTCATGGCCCCAAAGCATCCAAAACGCCCTAGGGACTTCAGCCAAGCGGCTAAGCTGGTCATCGATGTGGCTACAGGGCAGGTTGAGGATCGCGAGCCCACGCCAGAGGAGCGGGGTAAGGACCCAGCGGCGGCGTCCCTAGGACGCAAAGGCGGCTTGGCCCGCGCCAAGAACCTATCAGCTAAGAAGCGAAAAGAAATTGCAACGCGAGCTGCAAAATCGCGGTGGTGGGACTAGCCTTCCTCTTTCTGTGCTTCCGAACGCATTGTCTTCGCAGTTGGCAAGAACGACATGACCGGAAGAGGTGGCGATCGAAGATTTGCCGACCAATCAAGATGAGCATATAGCGCGCGGAAATATGCGTACGTGGCGGTCTTGCCGACGTGATCGATGAACATCTTGATGATGTCCTCGGAAAACCCTTTGACCTCTCGGTACACTACGATGTAGCTCGATTTGCAGGACGCTACATTTTTTCTTTTATATTTTAGAACAATACTCCATCTAATCGCGGCGATACAATTTCCTACGTCCGCCTCATAATTGATAATCTCAGTTTCCGCACTCAATTCGCGTTTTATGTCCGAAGGGTCGCTCCGAAGTGCCGCCGGCGATATCCGGAAATCGACCTTTTCGAGTAAAATCGAACTTAGCTGCGCGAGGCGGGCCGCTTTGTTGTACTGTCTGATTCTCTCACTGACAGCCTCATCAAGCACTGGCGCCGGGGCGGGCGCCAAAGTTTCGATTTTCTGTAATTCTGCCATTTTGCCCTTGGATCAGGCCACTTTTAATATCAGCGTAGCTTCGCCGTCGACCGACATATAGTTGTCGTTCGATGCACTCATCCACTCGCTCCCCCGCGAGCGGGCGACTTGCCGTACGGGTTTTTTGACCTCGTCGGACATCCGGACCTGCTTCCAATTGCTTTCCGGCGGAAGGGGGACGCTCATAGGCGTTTCCCCGCGATGGGCGGCGATTTTCGCGGCTCTACTTTCACACCGAGGGCATGAAACAATCGAGCGAAGGTCTTCACGCTCGGATTTGCTTCGGCGTTGAGGATTTGCGACAAACGCGCCTTGCTGATGCCGGTGCGCTTAGCCAGTTCGGTCTTCGAGATACCCTTCGAAGTAAGGATGTCGTGCACCAGGAACTGAAAATCGATGAGGAGATCCTCTTCGGCTTCCACAAAATCGAGAATATCCTGGCCCATGTCGCTTCTCCTCTACACACTGTATTCAAGCAGATCGGCTATGTCGTTAGCCGTTGATTTTAAAAGTTGTTGGTCTGCCTTATCTTTCTTTTTCGATGGGTCGATGCGAACGCCAACAAAGCATCGCCTCCCATCAACGGTGAGAATCCCTCCATAAAGTCTCCACTGGAAGGATTTGAATGCGTAGACGTGCACTTGGCGGCCCTTCCCATCAGGGAAACTGTCTTCAAATTTGAATTTTTCTTCATCGAGAGCCTGGGGCCCAATCTCGCAGTACCGTTGAAAGTAACGCTCAAGGTGCCGCCGACGTTTCTTCGAAAGATTGTCATTTGTTTCAAAGAGTTCTCTGTATTGAGCGTGCAATCTTCGGGCGCGAGGCGGACGGTTGCATATGGTCCATCACGCACAATTTGAAAGGTGGCCGCGGAAGGCTTATTCTGCCCTTTCATGTTGTTGTCCAGTTAATATATAACTAAACTTCCTACCCCACTAGTGCTCTTTAGTCACACTCAAACACGATTTCGCGATTCATGGTTGCTACATACCGTAAGGACACGGTTTAGCTGAAACAATCCATATCGAGAAGAGGGGGTCGAAATGACACCTTGATACTTGACGCTAAGCATAAAGGGTACTATCATGTTGGGCATGAACAAGCTCGACCGTGAAGACCCGCGCCCGTGTCCTGCATTTGCTTTGCGAAGGACAGTCGATCCGCGCCGCTACTCGGCTAACCGGCGTAAGCAAAAAAGCGGTTATGAAGCTTGTGGTCGATGCCGGCCACGCCTGCACCGAATATCAGGATCGTGTCCTTCGGAATCTGACCAGCAAGCGCATTCAGGTCGATGAAATCTGGAATTTCGTTTACGCGAAAAACGACAACGTGAAGAACGCCAAAGCTGCCCCCGAAGGTGCAGGCGATGTTTGGACGTGGACTGCAATCGACGCTGATACCAAGTTGCTCGTGAGTTGGCTTGTCGCTGATCGCACGACCGACTCCGCGGTCATGTTCATGGATGATCTGAAAGAGCGGCTTGCCAATCGAGTGCAGCTAACGAGTGACGGTCATCGCCCGTATCTGACCGCCGTTGATACCGTGTTCGGCGATGACGTTGACTATGCGATGCTGGCAAAAGATTTACGGTGCTGATCCGCAAGGCGAGAAGCGATACAGCCCCGCCAAGTGCATCGGCGCGACAGAAAGCGTGGATTACTGGCAATCCAGACGAGAAGCATATCAGCACGTCATACGTAGAGCGCCAGAACCTCACGATGCGGATGCACATGCGCCGCTTCACGAGGCTGACAAATGCGTTCAGCAAAAAAATTGAAAATCATGCGTGTGCCGTGGCGCTGCACTCGATGTACTACAATTTTGTTCGCCTTCACCAAACGCTTAAAGTCAGTCCCGCGATGGCCGCTGGCGTGACGGATCGCCTTTGGGAAATGGTCGATGTTGTCGATGTGCTTGATGCGTTTGAAGCAAAGCGCAAGCGCGTAGCCGAAAGTGTCTTCGATGTTGAGCCGTGGCGGATTGGTGAAGGCTTCTATGTGACCGTCACGATGCCGAGCAGCGAACCGAAACGGATCACTGAGACTTTCAAGACGGAAGGCGAGGCATCGCGATGGATTAGAAATGAAAGCGCCGCGTGGCTTCATAGCCAACGTTCAATTGGTGCTAACAAATAAATCAAAATCATGCCCTGGCAATGTTGGCGGCTTCCAATCTTCACTGCCCCACCTTGTAGTTTGCACGTCAATTCCAGACTTGATCGCCTCAATGAATTTTTTTGCCAGATCAGACGGGTTGTCAGGATCAACCAAGCCAACGAAAACCCCCTTTTGCGAAGGGTCGGAAAAGGATGCTTGGGGGCCAATCGGCAGGATGCCTGCCTTTCTAAACACAGCCATAAACTCTCTGGAAAAATGTACCGGCTCTGTCGATGAATTGGCATACACCTGAATCGTTCCGATATCTTTCGCCAGCGGCGCTAGGGCATCAACTAGTTTTTGTTTTTGCTCATCGGTCAAAACTCGGGGAGGGTGCGGCTCTAGCTCCGTAATGCGATGCTCAAGGTCGGCAATCTTTTGAAGAACTTGCTCGGGAGTAGCACCGCTTAGCTTGTTCTTATAATCGTCACGCTGGTCTCGCGCGATTTCCAAATCTGACCTGAGATTGGCAATGACGCGACCGTATCCCCATTCCATCGCACCCCAGATGCCGATACCCACGACTATAACGGCAGCGGCATACACAACGGGAAAGCGGGCGATCTCCTTCACCTCGCCCACCAGATATTTGAGGAATGATTCTCATACCTCAATCATGGCGGTTAACTATCGCCGCCACAATTGAAAGGAGCCCACTGCCCCATCTTGACTCAAGAACAATAAGTGAACTATGTTCTCTATTCGTTCTAATTCAGGAGCGTCAGGGAGAAGGGGAGACATCATACATGGTTCGCTCGGTGGTCGAGGAGGCACTCGCTTTGGCATCGATTGGCCTGTTTCTGGCGACGGTCGCCGTATGGGCCCAAGTTCTCGGCGTCATCTAGCTCGGGTTGGTTGGGGCTCGAGGCAGCGGGCATATTGGGGAAAAGTGGCTTGGCGCCCAGCCGAGAATCGCGAATTGGCTGTAAGCCAATCGCTTAAGGCGCGTGCCTTCAACCCAGCGCCGTTAAGGCCAATGCAACAATGGCGGCCAAGCCCGGCTTCGTGCATCTGCATGTTCATTCGTCCTATTCGCTGCTCGAGGGCGCGCTGACGATTGCGCGCCTTGCCGAACTCGCCAAGAAGGACCGCCAGCCGGCGTTGGCTTTGACCGACACCGACAACATGTTCGGTGCTCTGGAATTCTCCGAAAAACTTGCCGGTTACGGCATTCAGCCCATTGTCGGCTGCGCTCTCGGCGTCGATTTCGGTGATCAGGAAAACCGCAACCCGGCGCTGGAGCAGACCTGGCCGCGCATCGTGCTGCTCGCCGCGGCCGAGGAGGGCTATCGCAGCCTGATGCGGCTGTGCTCGCGCGCTTATCTCGATACGTCGCCGCAGGAACGGCCGCATCTGAAACTCTCCGCCTTCGCGGGCGAAACCAAAGGCTTGATCGCGCTGACCGGCGGTCCGAAGGGGCCGCTCGATGTCGCCATTGTCGGCGGGCAAAACCCGCTGGCGCAGTCGCGCTGCGAGGTGTTGCAAGGCCTGTTCGGCGACCGGCTCTATGTCGAATTGCAGCGTCACGGTCTGCCGGCCGAGCGCACCGCGGAAGCCGCCCTGATCGATCTCGCTTACGCGCGCGGCATTCCACTTGTGGCGGCCAACGAACCCTACTTCGCGACGCGTGAAGATTACGAGGCGCACGACGCGCTTTTGTGCATCGCCGAGGGCAAGCTTGTCGCCGACAGCGACCGCCAGCAGCTCACCCCCGAACACCGCTTCAAGAGCCGCGCCGAAATGGCGGCCTTGTTCGCCGATCTGCCGGAGGCGATCGCCTCGACGGTCGAGATCGCCGAGCGCTGCGTCTACCGGCCGCGCACGACGGCGCCGATCCTGCCGCGCTTTACGTCAGGGGAAACCGACGAGCCGCGGGCGCTGCGCGAGGCGGCGCTTGCCGGTCTCAAGGTGCGGCTTGCGCGTTACGGCATCGCGCATGGCCACACCGAAGAGGAATATAACGAGCGCCTCGATTTCGAGCTCGGCGTCATCGCGCGCATGAAATATGCCGGCTACTTTCTCATCGTCGCCGATTTCATTCAGTGGGCGAAGGGGCAAGGCATTCCGGTCGGTCCGGGCCGCGGCTCGGGCGCAGGTTCCCTCGTCGCTTACGCGCTCACCATCACCGATCTCGATCCGATCCGCTTCGGGCTCCTGTTCGAGCGCTTCCTCAATCCCGAACGCGTGTCGATGCCCGACTTCGACGTCGATTTCTGTCAGGACCGGCGCGACGAAGTCATTCAATATGTCCAGGACAAATACGGCCGCGACCAGGTTGCCCAGATCATCACGTTCGGCACTTTGCAGGCGCGCGGCGTGCTGCGCGATGTCGGCCGCGTGCTGCAAATGCCTTACGGGCAGGTCGACAAGCTGTGCAAGCTCGTGCCGCAGAACCCGACCAGCCCGATCTCGCTCAAAAGCGCCATCGACGGCGAGCCGCGGTTGCAAGCCGCGCGCGACGCCGAGCCCGTGGTGGCGCGCGCCTTCGACATCGCGCAGAAGCTCGAAGGCCTGCATCGCCACGCTTCGACCCACGCCGCCGGCATCGTCATCGGCGAGCGCTCGCTGTCCGAACTTGTGCCGCTCTATCGCGATCCGAAATCGCTGATGCCGGTGACGCAATTCAACATGAAATGGGTCGAGCCCGCGGGCCTCGTGAAGTTCGACTTCCTCGGCCTAAAGACGCTCACCGTGCTCGAACTCGCGGTGAAGCTCGTCAAGCGGCGCGGCATCGATATCGATCTGTCCAACCTGCCGCTCGACGACAAGAAATCCTACGAGATGATGGCGCGCGGCGAGACGGTCGGCGTGTTCCAGGTGGAAAGCGCGGGCATGCGGCGCGCGCTGATCGACATGCGGCCGGACCGGTTCGAGGACATCATCGCGCTGGTCGCGCTCTATCGGCCGGGCCCGATGGCGAATATCCCGACTTATTGCGTGCGCAAGCACGGACTCGAACAGCCGGACTACATCCATCCGAAGCTCGAGCCAATCCTGCGCGAGACCTACGGCGTCATCGTCTATCAAGAGCAGGTGATGCAGGCGGCGCAGATGCTGTCGGGCTATACGCTCGGCGAGGCCGATCTGCTCCGCCGCGCCATGGGCAAGAAGATCCGCTCGGAAATGAAGGCGCAGCGCGACCGTTTCGTCTCCGGCGCCATCAAACAGGGCGTCGAGCGAAACCACGCTGAAGCGATTTTCGAATTGCTCGAGCGTTTCGCCGATTACGGCTTCAACAAGAGCCATGCCGCGGCCTACGCGCTGGTCGCCTATCAGACCGCCTATATGAAGGCGAATTACCCGGTCGAATTCCTCGCCGCGTCGATGACGCTCGATATGGGCAACACCGACAAGCTCGCCGAATTCCGCGCCGAGGCCGAGCGGCTCGGCATCAAAGTCGAGCCGCCGTCGATCAACCGCTCGGCGGTGGAATTCGAAGTCGCCGACAATACGATCTTCTACGCGCTTGCGGCGCTGCGCGGCGTCGGCCGCCAGGCGGTCGAGAGCGTCATTGCCGCGCGCGGCGACAAGCCGTTCGCAAGCCTGGCCGATTTCAGCCACCGCATCAATCCGAAGAGCGTCAATAAGCGCGTGCTGGAAAGCCTCGCGGCAGCCGGCGCCTTCGACACGATAGAGCCCAATCGCGCCCGTGCCTTCGCCGCTTGCGACACGCTTCTCGCCACCGCGCAGCGCACCCATGACGACGCGGCTCGGGGCCAGTCCGAGCTGTTCGGCGGCGCGGCCGCAGCCGCCCCGATCGTCGTGCCGGCGCTCGAACCCTGGCTGCCGGCGGAACGCTTGCAGCGCGAATACGAGGCGGTCGGCTTTTTCCTCACCGGCCATCCGCTCGACGATTATGGCGCAGCGCTCAAGCGGCTGCGCGTGCAGTCCTGGTCGGAATTCTCGCGCGCGGTGAAAGGCGGGGCAGGGGCGGGACGCGTCGCCGGCACCGTCGTGTCGCGCACCGAGCGGCGCACCAAGACCGGCAGCAAGATGGGCATTATCGGGCTGTCCGATCCCACCGGCCATTACGAGGCGGTGCTGTTCGCCGAAGGCTTGGCGCAATACCGCGATCTCCTGGAGCCGGGCAAAGCCGTGCTTCTGTTCCTCACCGCCGAAGTGCAGGGCGACGAGGTGCGCGCGCGCATCCAGTCGGTCGAGCCGCTCGACGAAGCCGCCGCCCGCATGCAGCGTGGGCTTCGCGTGTTCCTGCGCGACGAGGAACCGCTCGTCGGCGTCGCCAAGCGGCTTGAGCCGACGCGCAATGGCCGCAACGGCCGTAATGACTCGGAGCAGAATGGGCAGAACGGCGACGGCGAAGTTTCGGTGGTGCTGATGCTGCAAAACGGCAGCGAGGTCGAAGTGAAGCTGCCCGGACGTTTCAAGGTTTCGCCGCAGATCGCCGGCGCCATCAAGGCGGTGACCGGCGTAGTGACGGTCGAGGCGCTGTAAGCCATCGCGTCATTGCGAGCGGAGCGAAGCAATCCAGCTCGGTCTCGGGGAACTGGATTGCTTCGTCGCGGAGCCTGTCATCGGGCCGCGTTTCGCGCGGACCCGTTGGCTCCTCGCAATGACGGGCTTTCTTTCCCGCGGCAACCTCACTATCTACTCGCCTTCAAGCGCGCCGCGCGATAAAGAACGGCCGCGTCACCTCCCAACCATGACCGGCGTTCGGACCCGAAAAAATGCTTCGGATCGATAATCTCGTTTTCAATGCCTGGGGCCGCCGGTTTTTCAACGAGGCGAGCGTCACCATACCGGTCGGCACCAAAGTCGGTCTGGTGGGGCGGAACGGCGTCGGCAAGTCGACGCTGTTCAAGCTCATTCTGGGCGAGCTTGCGGCGCAGGGCGGCGAAATCGTCCTGCCCGAGGCCGCGCGGATCGGATCGGTCGATCAAGAGCATCCGGCGACGCCGGTGACGCTCATCGATACGGTGCTTGCCGCGGATACCCAGCGCGAAGCGCTCAATGCGCAACTGGAGACGGCCGAGCCCGAAGAGCTTGCCGAGATTTATCAGCGCTTGAGCGCCATCGATGCCGATCGTGCGCCGGCCCGCGCGGCCGAAATTCTAAGCGGCCTGGGCTTTTCCAACGAGGATCTGACGCGGCCGATGGCGGAGTTTTCCGGCGGCTGGCGGATGCGCGTTGCGCTCGCGGCGGCCTTGTTCGCCGAGCCGGAGCTGCTTCTGCTCGACGAGCCGACCAATTATCTCGACCTCGAAGGCGCGCTGTGGCTCGAAGCGCGATTGAAGAAATATCCCAACACCGCCTTGATCATCAGCCACGACCGCGAATTGCTCAACAATTCGGTCGACGCCATTTTGCATTTGAGCGAAGGCAAGCTCGATCTCTATACCGGCGGCTACAACGATTTCGAGACGCGGCGCGCGGAAAAGACGCGACTGCAAGTCGCCACCAAGGCCAAGCAGGACGCCGAGCGCGCGCACTTGCAGAAATTCATCGACCGTTTCCGCGCCAAAGCCAGCAAGGCGGCCCAGGCGCAGTCGCGCATCAAAAGGCTGGCGAAGCTCGAGCCGATCGCCGAAGTGGTCGAGGAGCGTGTCGCGCCGTTCACCTTGCCGTCGCCGGCGCGGCCTTTGGCGCCGCCGCTCCTGCAGCTCGAAGGCGCCTCCGTCGGCTATGACGGCAAGCCGGTTTTGCGCAAACTCAATCTGCGGCTCGACGTCGACGACCGCATCGGACTGCTCGGCGTCAACGGCGCCGGCAAGTCGACTTTCGCCAAGATGATCGCCGGCGCGCTGCCGCTCTTGTCAGGTGAGATGAAGCGGGAAAGCCGCATTAAGGTCGGCTGGTTTCACCAGCACCAGATCGAAGCGCTCGACCCCGACGATACGCCGCTCGACATCATGCGGCGCGAGCGGCCGGATGACAGCGAATCGTCGCGCCGTTCGCGGCTCGCGCAATTCGGCCTGTCCTTCGACAAGCAGGACACGACGATCGCCAATCTCTCCGGCGGCGAGCGCGCGCGGCTCCTGCTCAATCTCGTCGCCATGGCGGCGCCGCATCTGCTCATCCTCGACGAGCCGACCAACCATCTCGATATCGACAGCCGGCGTGCGCTGCTCGACGCGCTCAACAATTATGAAGGCGCCGTCATCCTCATCACCCATGACCGCTCGCTGATCGAACTGGTCGCCGACCGGCTCTGGCTCACGGCCGATGGCGAGATCAAGCCTTTCCCGGGCGATATGGAAGAATATGCCCGTTTGGTCCTGGAGCGGGCCAAAGCCGGAGGCCGGGCGCCGTCGCAAACGGCCGACCATCGCGCCGCCGCGGTCGATCTCGGGGACGCCGAAACCGTCCTCTCGGCCGGGCAGGAAGCGGCCCAGGAAGCCCGTTTTGCCGCCCGGAAGGCCGCCAAGAAGCGGCGGCGCCGAGGCTATTGAGGGCTTTCCGCGATAACCCCATAGGTTGTTGCTTCTCGCCGACCGTCCCTATATAAGCCCGGCTATCTCACACGCGGACCTTGGCTTAATGCCGTCCGGTGTCCGGCCATCCCGGCCGGGCTCTCGGTCCGCGGCGGATCAACCGGAGAACGACATGTCGCTGCCAGACTTCAGCATGCGCCAGCTTTTGGAAGCTGGCGTGCATTTCGGGCATCAAGCCCACCGTTGGAATCCGAAGATGGCCGAGTACATCTTCGGCACTCGGAATAATATCCACATCGTCGACCTGACGCAATCGGTGCCGATGTTGCACCGTGCCCTGCAGGCGGTCAGCGATACCGTGGCGCAGGGCGGCCGCATCCTGTTTGTCGGCACCAAGCGCCAGGCGCAAGAGGCCATTGCGGAAGCCGCCAAGCGGTCGGCGCAATATTACGTCAATTCGCGTTGGCTCGGCGGCACGCTGACCAACTGGAAGACGGTGTCGAATTCGATCAAGCGGCTGCGCGCGCTCGAGGAGATGCTCTCGTCCAACGAGGCGGGCGGTTACACCAAGAAAGAGCGCCTGACCTTGCAGCGCGAGCGCGACAAGCTCGACCGCGCGCTCGGCGGCATCAAGGACATGGGCGGGCTTCCCGACCTCGTCTTCGTGATCGACACCAACAAGGAAGACATCGCGATCAAAGAGGCGCGGCGCCTCAATGTGCCGGTCGCGGCCGTCGTCGACACCAATTGCGATCCGGACGGCATTACCTTTGTCGTGCCCGGCAATGATGACGCGAGCCGCGCCATCACGCTCTATTGCGATCTCGTCGCCCGCGCGGCGCTCGACGGCATTTCGCGCGCGCAAGGCTCGCACGGCGTCGATGTCGGCGCCCAGGCCGAGCCGATCGTCGAAGAACTGCCGACGGAGAATCCGCTCGGCTTTGAGCCGCTGTCGGGACCGCGCGGCGTTGCCGACGATCTCAAGAAGCTCACCGGCGTGTCGCCGACCATCGAAAAGAAACTTAACGATCTCGGCATTTTCCACTACCAGCAGATTGCCGAACTCTCGCCGACGGCGGCGCATAATGTGGGTGAAGAGGTCGGTCTTCCGGGCCGCGTCGAAGGCTGGATCGCCAAGGCCAAGGAACTGACGGCCGAGGAAGTGTAGGGCCTGCCGCACGTTTCGCGGCGGCTGTTTCGCGTACCGATCGCGCTTACATTGACGTCGCGTGGCCCCGTTGGGAAGCGGCGGGGCGGGCATAAGGACCGATATCAGGGACTGATTTCAATGGCAGAGAATATCAGCGCATCCATGGTCAAAGAGCTCCGCGACCAGACCGGCGCGGGCATGATGGATTGCAAGTTGGCGCTTAATGAAAGCGGCGGCAATATCGAGGTCGCAGTCGATTGGCTGCGCAAGAAAGGCCTGTCCAAGGCCGCCAAGAAGGCCGGGCGCGTCGCCGCCGAAGGCCTGATCGGCGTCGCCGTCACGGCGAACAAGGGCATCGTGGTCGAGGTCAATTCCGAGACCGATTTCGTGGCCCGCAACGACCTGTTCCAGGGTCTCGTGAAGATGATCGCGGACGCGGCGCTCGGCGCCGGGTCGGATGTGAACAAGATTCTCGCAGCCCGCGCCGGCAGCATCACCATTGCCGACGCGATTGCCGATACCATCGCCAAGGTCGGCGAGAACATGACGCTGCGCCGCGCCGCCGAACTGTCGGTCGGCAAAGGCGCGGTTGCAAGCTACGTACATAGTTCGGTGATCGACGGTCTCGGCCGCATCGGCGTAATCGTTGCGCTGGAATCGGTCGGCAAAGCGGACGAGCTCAAGGCGTTCGGCCGGCTCGTGGCGATGCATGTCGCCGCGGCCAACCCGCAGGCGGTCGATCCGGCGGGCCTCGACCCGGCCGTCGTCGAGCGCGAGAAGAACGTGCTCGCCGACAAGTTCAAGGCGCAGGGCAAGCCTGCGAACATGATCGAAAAGATCGTCGAGTCCGGCCTGAAGACTTTCTACAAGGAGGTCTGCCTGCTCGATCAGCCGTTCATCCACGACGACAAGAAGAGCGTGGCGCAGGCCATCAAGGAAGCCGAAGGCAAAGTCGGCGGCCCGATCAAGGTCACCGGCTTTAAGCGCTTCGCGCTTGGTGAAGGTATCGACCGGCCGGAAGGCGATTTCGGCGGCGAAGTTGCGGCGCTGGCCGGCACGCATTAGAGCGCTTCCGATGGACAAACCGAACTACCGGCGCGTGGTCGTCAAGCTGTCCGGCGAGGCCTTGAGCGGCCCTGAAAAGTTCGGGATTCATCAGCCGACCATCGATCGTTTTGCGGCCGATCTCGTCGCCGCCCACAGGCTCGGCGTCGCGCTCGGCGTCGTGGTCGGCGGCGGCAACGTTCTGCGCGGCGCGCAGATTTCCGAGGACGGCCTGTCGCGCCCCACCGCCGACGCCATGGGCATGCTGGCGACCGTCATGAATGCGCTGGTCCTGGTCGCGGCCATCGAGCGCGCCGGCGTCGAAGCGCGTGCCATGTCGGCTTTGATCATGCCGCAGGTGTGCGAAACCTATGAGCGGCAGAGCGCGCTGCGGCATCTCGAGAACGACCGCATCATCGTGTTCGCCGGCGGCACCGGCAATCCGTTCTTTACCACCGATACGACCGCGGTCCTGCGCGCCGCCGAGATGGAATGCAACGCGGTCCTCAAGGCGACCGATGTCGACGGCATCTATACGGCCGATCCGAAGAAGGATCCCGCGGCCACCCGCTACGAGCGGCTCGGCCATCAGGAGGCTTTGGATCGGCGGCTGAAGATCATGGACGCGACGGCTTTCGCGCTTGCCCAGGAAAACCGGATGCCTATCATAGTGTTTTCGATCCGGGGAGAACGCGCGATCGAGAACGTCTTGTGCGGAAAAGGGCACTTCACCACGGTCGGTTAGCGTTCGCGCACCCGGCTCATGCGATCGGTCGGTTTTCCAAAGTATTTTTGGGCAAGGTCTTCTTGGGAAAGTGCCAGGAGAGCGCAAAATGGCAGCCGCCACATTCGACATGAACGATCTCAAGCGCCGTATGCAGGGCGCGCTTGGCTCGCTCAAGCACGAGCTTTCGGGCTTGCGCACCGGGCGGGCGTCGACGGCGTTGCTCGACAATATCCAGGTCGACGCCTACGGCACGCACATGCCGCTCAGTCAGCTCTCAACGATCAGCGTGCCGGAGCCGCGGCTCCTCAACGTGCAGGTCTGGGACCATTCGATGGTGCACGCGGTCGAGAAGGCGATCTCGGCCGCCAATTTGGGATTGAGCCCTTCGACCGAGGGCCAGAATCTACGCTTGCGGATTCCCGAACTGAACGAGGAGCGCCGGCGCGAACTGGTCAAAGTCGCCCACAAATATGCCGAAGGCGCGCGCGTGGCGGTCCGCCATGTCCGCCGCGACGGCCTCGATCTCCTCAAGAAGATGGAGAAGGATCATCAGATCAGCGAGGACGAGCACAAACATCAGGCCAGCGAAGTGCAGAAAGTGACTGATGCGACGATCGCCGACGTCGAGAAAATGCTCGCCGGCAAGGAAAAGGAGATCATGACGGTTTGAGCGACGCGGCCTCAATCAGCAAGGCGACGCAGCCGCGAACCGCAACAGAGGGCGGTTTTGACGTGCCGCGGCACGTCGCCATCATCATGGACGGCAATGGGCGCTGGGCGGCGGCGCGCAGCCTGCCGCGCGTGGAGGGCCACCGGCGCGGCGTCGAGGCCCTGCGTAAGACCGTGCGCGCGGCGAGCGAACTCGGCATTTCAGTCCTGACAATCTTTGCCTTCAGCTCGGAAAACTGGTCGCGGCCGCAATCGGAAATCGGCGATCTGTTGTCGCTGTTGCGCCGTTTCATTCGCAACGATCTCGCCGACCTGCACAAGAGCAACGTCCGCGTCCGCGTCATCGGCGAACGTGACGATCTGTCGAAGGATATCCGCAGCCTCCTTCAGGAAGCCGAAGATCTCACGCGCCACAATGACGGACTCCTTCTCGTCGTCGCCTTCAACTACGGCGCACGGCAGGAGATCGCGCGCGCCGCGCGCCGGCTTGCCGCCGAGGTGGTGCAGGGGCGCCTTGAGGCCCACGAAATTACGCCCGAGCTTCTGACGCAGCATCTCGATGCGCCGGAAGTGCCGGATCCCGACGTGATCATCCGCACCAGCGGCGAGCAGCGGCTGTCGAATTTCCTGCTCTGGCAATCCGCCTATAGCGAATTGGTTTTTGTCCCGGTCAACTGGCCCGATTTCGACCGCGCGGTGCTCGAAACCGCTATCGCCGAATATCGCCGGCGCGAGCGCCGCTTCGGCGGACTGATCGCTCAGACCGCCTCGTGACAACGCCAAGCAAGCAGGATCGCGGCCAGGCCGGGAGTGCCGGCGGGACCGCTGCGCCTTCGGACGCCGCGCGCAATTTCAAGCGCCGCGTCGCGTCCGCTCTGGTATTGGCGCCGGTCGCGATCGCGGCGGCTTATTTCGGCGGCTGGGCCTTTGTCGTGGTGTGTGCGCTCGCGGCCGGCGCCGTGCTGTGGGAATGGACGATGCTCGTGGCGAAGACGCCCGAACCGCGCGTTGTTGCGCCGGGTCTCGCGGCGCTGGCCGCTGCGACCGGGCTTCTTGGCGCGTCCGAGCCAGTCGCGGCGATTGCCGCGGTCGCGATCGGCGCGCTTCTCGCGGGCGGTTTGGTCGGTTTCTGGCCGCGCTGCGAACTGCCGCCATTCTGGGCGGCGGGCGGCGTCATCTATGCCGGCGTCGTCCTGCTCAGTCCCGCTTTGCTAAGAAATGACCCGCAATTGGGGCTTCAGGCGCTGCTCTTCTTGTTTGCCGTCGTTTGGGCGACCGATATTTTCGCCTATCTGATCGGCCGGACAGTCGGCGGTCCGCTGCTCTGGCCGCGGGTCTCGCCCAACAAGACGTGGTCGGGGGCGGTTGGCGGCTTGGTCGGGGGGGTTGCCGCCGGCATTGCGGTCGCTTATGCGAGCGGGGGGACCCGGGGCGCAATAGCGGGAGTTCTGGCCTTGGTGCTGTCGATAGTCGCGCAATGCGGCGACCTCTTCGAGTCGCGCCATCAAGCGGCGATTTGGCGTCAAGGACACCAGTCACCTCATTCCGGGTCATGGCGGCGTGATGGATCGCCTCGACGGTTTTCTGGTCGCAGCGCTTGCGGCCGTCCTGATCGGCATTTTGCGCCAAGGCGTGGCGGCTCCCGCCCGCGGCCTCCTGGTGTGGTAGGATTTGTTTGATGAGTTCGATGAAGCAGAAGCGTCCATTGGCGAAAGCGGAGCTGGCGCGCGTGCCGCACGCCGCGGCGAAGACCTCGCCCAAGACCGCTCCAAAGACGGTGACGATCCTCGGCGCGACCGGATCGATCGGGTCGAGCACCGCCGATCTCCTGCGCCGCGATCCGGAAAGCTATTCCGTCGAGGCTGTCACCGCCAATCGCGACGCGGCGGCACTGGCGCGCCTGGCCCGCGAGCTTGACGCCCGCTTTGCGGCCGTCGCTGAAGAGACGGCCTATGCCGAACTCAAGGCCGAATTGTCGGGCTCAGGCATCGAAGTGGCGGCCGGGCCGGAGGCCTTGGTCGAGGCAGCGCTTCGCCCCGCCGAATGGGTCATGGCCGCGATTACCGGCGCCGCGAGCCTCGCGCCGACACTTGCCGCGGCCGAACGCGGTGCCGCCGTCGCGCTCGCCAACAAGGAGTGCCTGGTTTGCGCCGGCGCGCTCTTCATGCGGCGGGCGGCTGCGGCGGGCGCCAATGTTCTGCCGGTCGATTCCGAGCACAACGCCATCTTCCAAGCGCTCGGCTCCGGCCGGCGCGAAGATGTCCGCCGTATCGTGCTCACCGCGTCCGGCGGGCCGTTCCGCACCTGGACGGCCGAGGCCATCCGCAAAGTCACGGTGGAGCAGGCGCTCAAACATCCGACTTGGTCGATGGGCCCGAAAGTAACCATCGATTCCGCAACCCTGATGAACAAGGGCCTGGAGCTCATTGAGGCGCATCACCTTTTCGCGCTGCGGCCCGAAGAGCTCGACGTCGTGGTCCACCCGCAATCCATCGTCCATGGCCTGGTCGAATTCCGCGATGGTTCGGTGATCGCGCAGCTTGGCTCGCCGGATATGCGAATCCCCATCTCGCACTGCCTCGCCTGGCCGGTGCGGATGGGGACGCCCGCGGCACGGCTCAATCTGGCCCAGGTTTCGACACTGTCGTTCGAGGAGCCCGACATGGTGCGATTCCCGGCGCTCGCTCTGGCGCGACGGGCGCTTGCAACCGGGGGCTCAGCGCCGACCATTTTGAACGCCGCAAACGAGATCGCGGTGCGCGAATTTGTTGCGAAGAGACTGGGGTTTAGCGGGATTCCCGCACTCGTCGAAGGAACCCTGGATGCAATGGAACGGCGCGGCCAAACCCAGGAGCCGCAGACCGTCGAGGAAGCGCTCGCCGTTGACCATAATGCGAGAAGGTTAGCGGCCGACCTCTTGCCCGAAATTGCCGCAATGGCATCCTAGCCTTAAAGGTCGGGGAACGGGGAAGAGCGGGGGCGTCGGTACATTGTATGGGGTCGTATTTGCTGTCGCATCTACATGCGCTGGGGGGTGGTGTTGTCGGCTACCTCATTCCTTTCATTTTCGTGCTCAGCATCGTGGTCTTCTTCCACGAATTCGGGCACTTCATCATTGCGCGCCTGTGCGGCGTCCGCGTTCTGGTGTTCTCCATCGGCTTTGGTCCCGAGCTCGGGGGCTTTAACGACCGGCACGGGACACGCTGGAAGATCTCCGCCATCCCGCTTGGCGGTTACGTAAAGTTCTTCGGCGACGAAAATGCCGCGAGCGTTCCAGAGACGCAGCAGCTCAATGCCATGAGCGAAGGCGACCGCGCCGAAAGCTTCCACTTTCAGCCGGTCCGCAAGCGCGCGGCCATCGTGGTGGCCGGCCCGATGGCGAATTTCGTTCTGGCCATAGTCATTTTCGCCGCGATCTTCATGATCTACGGCAAGCAGTCGATGAGTGCGCGCGTCGACACGGTACAGGCGGACAGCGCCGCCGCAGCAGCCGGGTTCCAGACGGGCGATGTCGTCCTGGCGATCAACGGCAAGCCTGTCGAAGATTTCGCCGATATGCAGCGCGTGGTCAGCGAGAGCGCCGGTGACACCCTCGACATCAAGGTGGATCGCAAGGGCGCGCCGCTCGTGCTCAAGGCGACGCCGGCGCTCAAAGAGATCAAGGACAATTTCGGCAACGTCCATCGCATTGGAATTCTCGGCATCACCCGGTCGATGGATGCGAGTGACATGAAATTCCAGCCGGTGTCTCCGCCGCAAGCGGTCTTGATGGGCGCACAAGAGACCTGGTTCGTGATCGACCGGACGCTGAGCTATATCGGCGGGGTCATTGTCGGGCGGGAAGCGGCCGACCAGCTCGGCGGCCCGATCCGGATCGCCCAGATTTCCGGTCAGGTGGCGACGATCGGCTTTGTCGCGCTGATCCATCTCGCCGGCGTGCTGTCGGTGTCGATCGGGCTGCTCAACCTGTTCCCGATCCCGCTGCTCGATGGCGGTCACCTTTTGTTCTATTCGATCGAGGCCATGAGGGGTCGTCCGCTGTCGGAACGGGCGCAGGAAGTGGGGTTTCGGATCGGTCTCGCGATCGTCGTCATGTTGATGATATTTGCAACTTTCAATGACATCGTTCATCTGGCGACCTCCTAAGCTTGGCGCATGTGGGGTTCATCCGACGGCCCGGACGGGGACAGATTTGGGCTGCAGCGACGGTTGAGCTGCGAGGTAGCGGTAACGTTACGGGGATGGTAGAAGTGGCAGTAATCTCAAGAGAATTTGGAAACTGAGCAAGGCGCACTGAGGGAGATTTTTGGAGGTAACCCGCCACTGGGGGCGGCCACGAGGGTAAAGGGCGCGTTGCGCATGGACATGTGTGTGCGGGTGAAACGAGGGCTTGTCGTGGCCGGCTTGCTCCTCGGATTGGGGATGTTTGGCTTGTCGCCACTTGCCCTGTCGCCAGACGTCGCGTTGGCGGCGCCCGCCGGCGTGGGCGTGTCGCCCAGCGCCATCGTCGTTGAAGGCAACCGCCGCGTCGAAGCCGACACCGTCCGCTCGTATTTCAAGCCTGGCCCCAACGGCACGCTCGATGCCAACAGCATCGACGCCGCCCTGAAAGCCCTCTACGCCACCGGCCTGTTTCAAGACGTCCATATTTCTCAATCGGGCGGCAAGCTCATCGTCACTGTCGTCGAGGGACAGATCATCAATCGCGTGGCTTATGAGGGCAACCACCGGTTAAAGGACGAACAACTCACCCAAGAAATCCAATCGAAGGAGCGCGGCACGCTGTCGAAGCCGACAGTGCAGGCCGACGTTCAGCGCATCATCGAAATCTATCAGCGGAACGGGCGCTTCGACGTCTCGGTCGTGCCGCAGATCATCGAGCGGCCGAACAATCGCGTCGATCTGGTCTTCAAGATCAACGAAGGTGAGAAGACCGGCATCAAGCACATCGTCTTCGTCGGCAACGCGGCCTATTCGGACTGGCGCCTGAAAGAGGTGATCAAGACCGCGGAATCGAATTTCCTGAGCTTCCTGCAGACGACGGACGTCTATGACCCCGACCGCATCGAAGCCGACCGCGACCTGATCCGGCGTTTCTATCTCAAGCATGGTTTTGCGGATGTTCAGGTCGTATCGGCGACTGGCGTTTACGATCCGTCGCAAAAGGGTTTTACCCTGACTTTCACGATTGAAGAGGGGGCGCTTTACCATTTCGGCACCGTCGACATTCAATCCAATGTCCGCGCCGTCGACGCCGCAAGCCTGCGCCCCTATCTGCTCATGAATAGCGGGCAGATGTACAACGGCGAGGCCATCGAGAAGACGGTCGAAGCGATTACCATCGAGCTCGCCCGGCGCGGCTATCCATTCGGCACGGTGCGGCCGCGCGGCGA
The DNA here is from genome assembly GCA_963761185.1 of uncultured Alphaproteobacteria bacterium. Taxonomy (GTDB): domain Bacteria; phylum Pseudomonadota; class Alphaproteobacteria; order Rhizobiales; family Xanthobacteraceae; genus BOG-931. The sequence goes on along the minus strand of CAVXFY010000001.1, from coordinate 240,616 downwards.
CCGCAACCCGCAGGCTCGTACCATCGGCGTCGTCTTTGTCGTCGACGAGGGCCAGCGCGCCTATATCGAGCGCATCAATATCCGTGGCAATTTCCGCACCCGCGATTATGTGATCCGGCGCGAATTCGATATCGGCGAGGGCGATCCATATAACCGCGCCCTGATCGACCGCGCCGAGCGACGCATCAAGAACCTCAACTTCTTTAAATCGGTGAAGATCACCAATGAGCCGGGCTCGGCGCCCGACCGCGTTGTGATCAATGTCGATGTCGAGGAAAACTCGACCGGCGACTTCTCGATCATGGGCGGCTATTCATCGGCGGACGGTTGGCTCGGCGAAGTCTCGGTGCAGGAACGCAATCTGCTCGGCACCGGACGGTTTGCGCGGGCGGCGGTGACCTATGGACAATATGTCAAAGGCGTCGAGCTGAGTTACGCCGAGCCTTATTTCCTCGATTACCGCGCCAGCCTGGGCGTCGATCTGTTCGCCAAACAGACGCTGTCCAACAGCTACATTTCCTACGGCACGGAATCCTACGGCGGCGTCCTCAAATGGGGCCTGCCGCTGCGCGAGGATCTCGCTATCCAGTTGCGCTATTCGGCCTACGTTCAGGACATTCAATTGCCGGCCATTTTGGACAACTGCAACAATATCAACCCGGATTTCGCCAATACGTTTCCGACTCCGGAGGCCATAGGTACCGCGACCATCGCCAACGGCGGTGTGGGGCCATTCTGGCCGAACTTCCCCACGACCGTTGGTGCCCAAACCAGCTGTCTCGCCGACGGCGAAGCATCGCTGCCGATCCGCGCCGAACTCGCCAATGGGCAAACGCTCACTTCGGCGCCAGGCTATGGGATCGTCTACAATTCGCTCGACAACAACAAAAACCCGACGAGCGGCATCTATTTCAATTTCGCCCAGGACTTCGCCGGCGCCGGCGGCGACACCGCTTACATGAAATCGACGATGGACATCCGTACCTATTACGAGGTCGCCTCCGATCTTGTCGGCATCCTGCACCTGCAAGCCGGCGACATGGAGGGCTTCAACCAATGTCCTTCCAATTCCGTGTGCGAAGGCGGCAGCAACGGCTACGTGCGCATGCTGGACGATTTCAAGATGGGACCGAATCTCGTCCGCGGCTTCCAGCCGGCCGGTATCGGCCCGCGCGACATTACTTACGGCACGACCAACGATAATCTCGGCGGCACGAAGTTCTGGGGCGCGAGCCTGGAATTTCAATATCCGTTCTACTTCCTGCCCAAGGATTCAGGTTTCCGCGGCGCAGTCTTTGCCGATGCCGGATCGGTATGGGGCTATCGGGGTGAAACCCAATACGCGCCGACAGGAGAGGTCAACGGGTTTGTCAACGGTACGGGTGGGGGTTTCAACTGCACGTGCGGCATGATCTACGACGACAGCAATGTCATTCGCAGTTCGGTCGGGGCCAGCTTGATCTGGGATTCGCCGTTCGGTCCGCTGCGCTTCGATCTCGCTTATCCGATCACCAAAGGCGCCTACGACCGCACGCAATGGTTTGCCTTCGGCGGCGGTGCGAAATTCTGACGGTTCTTTCTTAGACATGATCCTTGCGGAAAATCGGAATCCAGTTTCGCGGACCATGGTCTGAGCCCTCGCTGCGGACGGCTCGATGCCCGACTTTGTCAGACCGAACTGCGAACTGACGACCGGCGAAATCGCCGCGCTGACGCGCGCCAAGTTGCGCGACGGCGACCCGGCCGATCGCCGCATCAACAACATCGCGCCGCTCGATACCGCCGGGCCGTCCGACTTAAGCTTCCTCGATAATTCGAAATATCTCGGCGACGCGGCAGTAACGCGTGCCGGCGCTTGTCTGGTCGGGCCGCGCTTTGCCGGTTCGATGCCGCCCGGCATCGCCGTTTTGGAAACGGCACATCCCTATCCTGCTTTCGTCGCGGTGACGCGCAAGCTGTTCCCCGATGCGCTGCGGCCGCTATCGCTTTACGGCGCCGAGGGCCGGGCGCCGAGCGCGCAGGTGCATCCGACGGCGCGGCTCGAAGCCGGCGTGACCATCGACCCGCTTGCCGTGATCGGTCCGCGCGCCGAGATCGGGGCAGGCACGCTGATCGGGCCGGGAGCCGTTATCGGCCCGGATGTGCATATCGGACGCGATTGCGCGATCGGTGCCAATGCTTCCATTCTCTGCGCTCTGATCGGCGATCGCGTGATCATTCACCCGGGCGCCCGCATCGGTCAGGACGGCTTCGGCTATCTGCCGAGCGCCAAAGGCTATCAAAAAATTCCGCAAACGCGCCGCGTCATCGTCCAAGACGACGTGGAAATCGGCGCCAATGCCACGATCGACCGCGGCGCCTCGCGCGACACCGTCATCGGCGAGGGCACCAAGATCGACAACCTCGTCCAAATCGGACACAACACCCGCATTGGCCGGCACTGCGTGATCGTCTCGCAAACCGGCATTTCCGGCAGCGTGACCGTGGAGGACTTTGTGACGATGGCCGGGCAGGTCGGCGTGGCCGACCACCTGAAAATCGGCGCCTTTGCGGTGCTCGGCGCCAAAAGCGGCGTCATGTCCAACGTGCCAGCGAAAGCGCGTTGGGGCGGTTTCCCGGCGCGCCCGGCGCGCGAGTGGCTCAAAGGCGTCGCGATCGTGCGGAAAATGGTTCTGGGCGGCGATGGAGACGGCGGGGGCGAGACATGAATAGCGAAACCATCGAAGCCGCTGACATCCGCGAGATCTTGAAACTTCTGCCGCATCGCTATCCTTTCGTGATGATCGATCGCATCATCGACATCAAGGGCGAGGATCATGGTATCGGCATCAAGAACATCACGTTCAACGAACCGCAATTCCTCGGCCATTTTCCCGATAATCCGGTGATGCCCGGCGTGCTGCTGATCGAAGGCATGGCGCAGACCGCGGGCGTGTTGTGCTTGCGGCAGATGGATGAGGCGACGCGCCAGAACGCGATCTTCTATTTCCTCACCATCGACAAAGCCAAATTCCGCAAACCGGCCGTGCCCGGCGACATCGTCGAATATCACGTCAACAAGACCGCGCACCGCCGCAATATGTGGTGGTACCGCGCGGAGGCCAAAGTCGGCGGCGCGCTGATCGCCGAAGCCGAAGTTGGCGCAGTCGTCACCGAAGCATAAAGGGCGGGCATGAATGGCGATTGATCCGACCGCGCGCGTCGCCGACGGCGCGCGCATTGGCGAGTCCGCTGAGATCGGGCCCTATTGCATTATCGGGCCGCAGGTCGAGCTTGGTCGCGGCGTGCGGTTGCTCAGCCACGTCAACATTACCGGCGTGACGACGATCGGCGACGAAACCGTGGTTTATCCGTTCTCCTCGCTCGGCACGCCGCCGCAATCGGTGCGCTATCGCGGCGGCGCGACCAAGCTCGTGATCGGCGCGCGCTGCGAGTTGCGCGAAGGCGTGACGATGAACACCGGAACCGAGGACGGCGGTGGCGTGACCCGCATCGGCGAGCGCTGTTCGTTCATGGTCGGGTCGCACGTCGGCCACGATTGCCAGGTCGGCAACAATGTAACGCTCGCCAACAACACGGTGCTCGGCGGCCATGTCGAAGTCGGCGATTTCACTTTTCTCGGCGGCCACGTCGCCATTCATCAATTCGTCCGCATCGGCGAAGGCGTGATGATGGCAGGAATGTCAGCGGCGCGCGACGACATCATTCCATTCGGCTTTGCGCTCGGCCAAACTGGCGCACTGGTCGGCCTGAATATTGTCGGCTTGCGCCGGCGCGGCGCCACCAAAGCCGAGATGCATCGCATTCGTCGCGCCTATAAGTCCTTGTTCTTCGTCGAGGGCCGCATCGCCGACCGGATCGAAGCGGTGGCGCGGGAATTTACCGACGATCCGGTGGTCGGCAAAATGGTCGCGTTCATTCGTGCCGGCGGCAAACGGCCGCTGATGCGGCCGCGCGCCAAGCGCGAGGCCGATGTACCTTCGGATGACGCGACCGGATGAGTTTTGGGTGAGTATCGCCATTTCGAGTGGATCTATGGCCGACGCGCAGCCGCCGCAAAACTCGCTTGATGATCCGCTTGCGATCATCTGCGGTGGCGGCAGTTTTCCCGCTGCCGTCGCCGATGCCGTGGCACGGCGGGGGCGCCGGCCGGTGATGTTCGGCATCAAGGGCTGGGCGGACGCCGCAGTGATCGAGCGCTATGCGCATCACTGGATCTCGATCGGCCAAGCGGGGCGATTCTTCCGGCTGGCGCGCGCGGAGCATTGCCGCGACGTGCTGTTCATCGGCACGGTATTGCGGCCGCCGCTCTCGCAGCTTCGGCTGGACTGGCAGACCATCAAGCTGATGCCGCGGGTTATCCGGTTTTTCCGCGGTGGCGACGACAGGCTGTTGTCGGGCGTGGCCGGCGTCGCCGAAAGCGGCGGCATGCGCGTCGTCGGCGTCAAGGACGTGGCACCGGAAGTATTCGTGCCCGAGGGCGTCATGGGACGTCACGCGCCGTCGGAGCGCGACAAGGCTGACATCGCGCGCGCCCTTACGGTCATCGGCGCGCTCGGGCCGTTCGACGTCGGACAGGCGGCCGTCGTCGCCAACAACCACGTGCTCGCGGTCGAAGCCGCCGAAGGCACCGACAACATGCTCGTTCGCATTGCCGAATTGCGCAAGCTCGGGCGCGTCACCTCGCCGCCGGGCGTCGGGGTTCTGGTGAAGGCGCCCAAACCCGGCCAGGACCGGCGCTTCGATCTGCCATCGATCGGCCCGCGCACCATCGAAAACATCGCCCGCGCCGGCCTCGCCGGCGTCGCCGTCGCCGCGGGTTCGACGATGATCGCCGACGCCGATCAAGCGATCGCTGCGGCCGACCGCGCCGGGATTTTCCTCGTCGGGGTGCGCGAGGACACACCTGATGAGGAAACGGCCCGATGACGGAACTCTCGCGGCCGCTGTCGATCTTTATTATTGCCGGCGAGGAGTCCGGCGATGCGCTCGGCGCGGCTCTCGCCCGCGCGCTCGCGGATCAGGCCGGCGGCACGCTTAAGCTCGCCGGCATCGGCGGGCGCGCCATGGCGGCGGCCGGCATAGCGAGCCCGTTTCCGATCGACGATCTCGCGATCGTCGGTTTGACCGCGATCCCGCAAAAACTGTCCAAAATCTTTCGGCACATCCGGGAAGCGACGGCAGCCGTGATCGCCGCGCGCCCCGACGCCTTGGTCATCGTCGATAGCCCGGACTTCACCCACCGCGTCGCCCGCCGCGTGCGCCAGCGTGCGCCCTTAATCCCTATCCTCGACTACGTCTCGCCGTCGGTCTGGGCGTGGCGGCCCGGCCGCGCCCGCGCCATGCTCGCCTATATCGACCGCGTGCTGGCGATCCTGCCGTTCGAGCCGGCGGCTTATGTGCGGCTCAAAGGGCCGCCGTGCTCCTATGTCGGCCACCCCCTCATTGAACGTCTGTCCGAACTGCGCCCGAATGCGCAGGAGGCGGCGCGGCGCCGGAACGGGGTGCCCATCGTTCTGGCGCTGCCCGGCAGCCGCTCGACCGAGATCAGGCGCCATATCGACATTTTCGGCGCGGCGCTGGCGCAAGTCGCCATGCATCCGACAATGTGCGCCGGCGCAATTGAAGTCGTGTTGCCGACGGTGCCGCATCTCGTTGCCCGCGTGCGCGAGGCCGTGGCCGATTGGGCCGTCAAACCGCGCATCGTGGTCGATCCCGCCGAGAAATGGGCTGCCTTTCGTTCCGCCCGCGCGGCGCTGGCGGCCTCCGGCACGGTGACGCTCGAACTCGCGCTGTCAGGCGTGCCGACGGTCGCGGCTTATCGGCTGCACCTCGTCGAGGCGATCATCGCGCGGATCATTCGCATCCAGTCGCGCCTGCCGAGCGTCATTCTGGCCAATCTGGTGCTGGGCGAGATCGCCGTTCCGGAACTCCTTCAAGAGGAATGCACGCCGCGTCGGCTGGCCGAGGCGCTCCTGCCGCTTCTGTCCGACACGCCGGAGCGGGCGCGGCAGGTCGAGGCGTTCGAGCGGCTCGACCGGATTATGGGTATCGGCGGCGCCGCCCCGAGCGCCAAGGCTGCGGCCATTGTCCTTGACGTCGCCCGAGCCGTCGCCGGGGGCAATGCCGGCAGTCCGGCTCCGGATTTGCCACAAGGCCCGGGCCGAGTGATAGCGCCGGAGGCAACCCGAGAGGCAGCCGACAGGTGTTAACGAACTCGCCGACGGGTTCCCCCGGCCTCTACCCATACGTCAATCATCCTGCTAAGCCGCACCCATCCCACCAGCTCAGAATCGTAACCCCGAAGCCATTCGCGTGAGCAAAACAAAAAGAACGGTCCGGAAGGCCCCGATCCGTGCCGCGATTACCGGGGTTTTCGGCTACGTGCCGCCCGACGTGCTCACCAATGCCGAGCTCGCCGAGATGGTCGAGACCAGCGACGACTGGATCACCGAGCGCACCGGCATCAAGGAACGGCACATCCTCAAGGGCAAAGGGCTTGGCACTTCGCATATGGGCGCGGAGGCCGTGAAAGGGCTCCTGGCCAAGACCGGAACCGCGCCGAAGGACGTCGAACTTCTGATCTGCGCGACCACGACGCCGGATTTCGTGTTCCCCTCGAGCGCCAATCTCATCTGCGACATGTGCGGCATCCGCTCGATCGGCAGTTTCGACGTTCAGGCTGCCTGTTCCGGCTTTCTCTATGCGCTCACCATCGCGTCGCAATTCATCGAGACCGGCAAATACAAGAAGATCGTGGTGGTCGGCGCCGACAAGATGTCGGCGATCATCGACTACACCGATCGCGCGACCTGCGTGCTGTTCGGCGATGGCGCTGGCGCCGTGCTGCTCGAGCCGAGCCGGAAATTCGGCATCATCGACACGCTGATTTTTTCCGATGGCGCCGGCATGCCGCATCTGCATCAGAAGGCCGGCGGCAGCCGCATGCCGCCGACGGCGGAAACCGTGGCCAAGCGCCTGCATTACGTCCATCAGGAAGGCGCCGCGGTCTATAAATTCGCCGTCGCGCGCATGGCCGAAGTCGCGACCAATCTGATGAAGCGCAACAAGCTCACGAGCGACAAGGTCGACTGGCTGGTGCCGCACCAGGCCAATCTGCGCATCATCGAGGCGACCGCCGAACGCATGAAGCTTCCCGCCTCACGCGTGATGATCACGATCCACAAATACGGCAACACCACCGCGGCGACGATCCCGCTCTGCCTGTGGGATTACGAAGACAAGCTCAAAGCCGGCGACCGGCTGATCCTCGCGGCGTTCGGCGGCGGCTTCACCTGGGCCGGCGCCTATTTGACCTGGGCCTACAGCACGCGCTGACCGTTAGCGGACCATTGCTGGCGCAAATAAAACGGGCGGCGAACGCTGAAGCGCGCCGCCCGCCGCTAGTCTTTGTATTCCTATGATCTATTTCCGCTTCGAAATCGGCTGATATTCGCGCCGCGGCGAGCCGGTATAGAGCTGGCGCGGGCGGCCGAGCTTCTGGTGCGGGTCCTCGATCATTTCCTTCCACTGCGCGATCCAGCCGACGGTGCGCGCCAGCGCGAACAGCACGGTGAACATGGTGGTGGGGAAGCCCATCGCCCGCAGCGTGATGCCCGAATAGAAGTCGACGTTCGGATAGAGCTTCTTCTCGATGAAATACTCGTCGTGCAGCGCGATTCTTTCGAGCTCCATGGCGACGTCGAGCAGCGGATCCTTGATGCCGAGTTCGTTCAGCACCTCGTGGCAGGTCTTCTGCATGATCTTGGCGCGCGGATCGTAGTTCTTGTAGACCCGGTGGCCGAAGCCCATCAGGCGGAAGGAATCCTTCGGGATCCTTGGCGCGCTTGACGAATTCGGGAATGCGATCGACGGTGCCGATCTCGCCGAGCATTTTCAGCGCCGCTTCGTTGGCGCCGCCATGCGCCGGTCCCCACAGGCAGGCGATGCCGGCGGCGATGCAGGCGAACGGATTGGCGCCGGTCGAGCCGGCCAGCCGCACCGTCGAGGTCGAGGCGTTCTGCTCGTGGTCGGCGTGCAGGATGAAGATGCGGTCCATGGCGCGCGCCAGCACCGGATTGGCCTTGTATTCCTCGCACGGCACCGCAAAGCACATGCGCAGGAAGTTCGAGGCGTAATCGAGATCGTTCTTCGGATAGACGAACGGCTGGCCGATCGAATATTTGTAGGCCATCGCGGCCAGCGTCGGCATTTTGGCGATCATGCGGATCGAGGCGATCATGCGCTGGGTCGGATCGGTGATGTCGGTGGAGTCGTGGTAGAAGGCCGACAGCGCGCCGACGCAGCCGACCATCACCGCCATCGGATGCGCGTCGCGGCGGAAGCCCTGGAAGAAGCGGCTCATCTGCTCGTGCACCATGGTGTGGTGCACGACGCGGTCGTCGAAATCGGCCTTTTGCGTCGGCGGTCGGCAGTTCGCCGTAGAGCAGCAGATAGCAGGTCTCGAGGAAGTCGCCGTGCTCGGCCAGATCGTCGATCGGATAGCCGCGGTAGAGCAGCACGCCCTCGTCGCCGTCGATGTAGGTGATCTTGGATTCGCAGCTCGCGGTCGAGGTGAAGCCCGGGTCGTAGGTGAAGATGCCGGTCTCGGCGTAGAGCTTGCTGACGTCCATCACCTCGGGGCCGATCGTTCCGTCGTAGATCGGGAACGAATAGCTCTTGTCGCCGAGTGTCAGCGTGCCGGTTTTGATGTTGGCGCCGGTCTTCGCGTCCATGATCGTACCTCGATGTTTGACAACGGGATCAACACGCCGCTATGCGGCCGGAATGGCCGAAGCTGGTGGCGGGCGGCAAGTCTAACCCGGCTTCATTTGGCGTAGCGCAACGCAGTGTGCACTGCAAGATAATAACCCGTGAACACGGCCGCTACGGTCGGCAATCCGGCAACGATTGGGGCTTGCCAGTGCGTCAATCCGCGCTCTGTTGCGCCGCGCTCGTCGCCTTTGCCTGGTCGGCGATGCGCGCCAGGCTCTCCTCCTTGCCGAGCACGGCCAGCACCTCGAAAATGCCGGGCGAGGTGGTGCGGCCGGTCAGCGCCGCGCGCAGCGGCTGCGCCACCGCGCCGAGCTTGGCGCCCCTGCGCTCGGCGAATGCACGCACGGCCTGCTCCGTTCGCCTCGCTGGTCCAAGGTTCGACCCGGGCCAGGTCGGCGGCCGCGCCCGGCAGCAGATCCCGCGCCTCGGGCGTCAGCAAAGCGCGCGCCTTTTCGTCCAGCGCGATCGGCCGGTCGCGACAGAAGAAAGCTGCGCCATCAATGAGATCGAGAAGCGTCTTGGCACGCTCCTTGAGGCTCGGCATGGCCGCCAGCCACTGCCTGCGCAGCCGTCGGCGTCAGCTTGGCGGCGAGTTCCGCGCCGCCGGCGATATGCGGCAACAGGTCCTCGATTGCCGCGAGCAGATCGGCGTCGGAGCTTTGCCGGATGTAATGGCCGTTGAGGCTTTCCAGCTTGGCGAAATCGAACCGCGCCGGCGAGCGGCCGATCTGCGGCAGGTCGAAAGCCGCGATCATTTCCTCGGTCGAGAAAATCTCCTGGTCGCCATGGCTCCAGCCGAGCCGAACCAGATAATTGCGCAACGCGACCGGCAGGTAGCCCATGGCGCGATAAGCATCGACGCCGAGCGCGCCGTGGCGCTTGGAGAGTTTCGAGCCGTCCGGACCGTGGATCAGCGGGATATGCGCCATCACCGGCACCGGCCAGCCGAGCGCGTCGTAGATCTGCTTCTGCCGCGCGGCGTTGGTCAGATGATCGTCGCCGCGGATGATGTGGGTCACCGCCATGTCGTGGTCGTCGACCACGACGGCGAGCATGTAGGTCGGCGTGCCGTCGGAGCGCAGCAGAACGAGGTCGTCGAGATTCTCGTTCTGCCAGACGACGCGGCCCTGGACCTGATCTTCGATCACGGTTTCGCCGGTGAGCGGCGCTTTCAGCCGGATCGTCGGCTTGACGTCGGGCGGCGCTTCGCTCGGATCGCGGTCGCGCCAGCGCCCGTCATAGAGCTTGGCGCGGCCTTCGCGCCGCGCCGCCTCGCGCATCTGCGTCAAGTTCGTCCGGGCTCGCGTAGCAGTAATAGGCATGCCCGGCGGCGAGCAGCTGCTTCGGCCACCTCGCGGTGCCGCGCCGAGCGGGAGAACTGGTAGATCGACGTCGCCGTCCCAGTCGATGCCGAGCCAGTTCAGGCCGTCGAGGATGGCGTCGATCGCCGCTTGCGTCGAGCGCTCGCGATCGGTGTCCTCGATCCGCAGCAGCATCTTGCCGCCGCGGCCGCGGGCATAGAGCCAGTTGAACAGCGCGGTGCGCGCGCCGCCGATATGCAGAAAGCCGGTGGGCGAGGGGGCGAAACGGGTAACGACGCTCATGTCAGACCGCAAATCCGTCTTGGCAAAAGCTGATGGTAAGGCTCATGGCAAAAAACTCGTGACCAGCACTTTGGCAGCTTTTGGACAGTCCTCTCCCCGGCCCCGCGGGCACTTGGGTGTGCGCCCGTTTAGCACAAATAACTACCAAAGGATCAAAACCACCGCGCATTTTCCAGTCTTTGTGCCCGACCGGACTTGACCCGGCTTGCCAAACTGTTCAATCCGGGGCCGCTTTACGGTGCCTTGTTTACCGTGCCTTGGAATCGTCGCGGCGGCGGGATTAATCGGCAGTATCTAACGGGATTGGCGAAAACGATGTCGGTTGCGGAAACGGGAATACGGGAAGCTGGCCAAGCGGGTCAGGACTTCATCCGCGATATCGTGCGCGCCGATCTGCAATCGGGCAAGCACAAGACCGTCGTCACCCGGTTTCCGCCGGAGCCGAACGGCTATCTGCATATCGGCCATGCCAAGTCGATCTGTCTGAATTTCGGCATCGCCGAGGAATTCGGCGGCCACTGCAACCTGCGCTTCGACGACACCAATCCGACCAAGGAAGAGCAGGAATATATCGACGCCATCAAGCGCGACGTGCGCTGGCTCGGCTTCGACTGGGGCAAGCAATCTCTATCACGCGTCCGACTATTTCGAACAGCTCTATGAATGGGCCGAGCATCTGATCCGCGCCGGCAAGGCCTATGTCGACGACCAGACCCAGGAGGAAATGCGCGTCAACCGCGGCACGCTGACCGAGCCGGGCAAGAACAGCCCGTTCCGCGATCGCGGCGTGGAGGAAAACCTCGATCTGTTCCGCCGCATGCGCGCCGGCGAATTTCCGAACGGTGCGCGGGTGCTGCGCGCCAAGATCGATATGTCTTCCGGCAACATCAATTTGCGCGACCCGGTGCTCTACCGCATCCTGCACGCCGAGCATCCGCGCACCGGCAAGGCCTGGAGCATCTATCCGAGCTACGATTTCGCTCACGGCCAGTCGGACGCCATCGAGGGCATCACGCATTCGATCTGCACGCTCGAATTCGAGGATCACCGGCCGCTGTACGACTGGTTCCTCGCCAACCTGCCGGTGCCGTCGCACCCGCATCAATACGAGTTTGCCCGGCTCAATCTCACCTATACGGTGCTGTCGAAGCGCGTGCTCACGGAGCTGGTGCGCGGCGGTCATGTCAGCGGCTGGGACGATCCGCGCATGCCGACGCTCGCGGGCTTGCGCCGCCGCGGCGTGCCGCCGGCGGCTTTGCGCGATTTCGTCAAGCGCATCGGCGTCGCCAAGGCCAACAGCATTGTCGATGTCGGCATGTTCGAGTTCTCGATCCGCGAGCATCTCAACAAGACGGCGCAGCGGCGCATGGCGGTGCTGCACCCGCTGAAGGTCATGATCGAAAATTACCCGGAAGGGCCGGGCGAGGAGGTTGAGGCCGTCAACCATCCCGAAGATCCGGCCGACGGCACGCGCCGCATCCGTTTCGGCCGCGAGCTTTTCATCGAGCGCGACGACTTCATGGAGAACCCGCCGAAGAAGTTCTTCCGGCTGTCGCCCGGGACGGAAGTCCGCCTGCGCTACGCCTATTTCATCACCTGCCGCGACGTCGTGAAGAACGCCGCGGGCGAAGTCGTCGAGCTGCGCTGCAGCTACGATCCCGCGACCAAAGGCGGCAATGCGCCTGACGGCCGCAAGGTCAAAGCGACGATGCACTGGGTTTCGGCGAAGGATTCAGTGCCGGCCGAAGTGCGCATCTACAATCAGCTGTTCACGCGGCCCGATCCGAACGCCGCCGACTTCGCCGACGATCTTAATCCGAACTCGCTGGAAGTGATTTCGGACGCGCGGGTCGAGCCGGCTCTCGCGGCGAGCAATTCAAGCGAGCCGGTTCAGTTCGAACGTCAGGGCTATTTCTGCCGGGATAAGGGCTCGACGCCCGACCGGCCCGTATTCAATCGCACGGTCGGCCTGCGCGACACCTGGGCCAAAGTTTCGGGTAGCGTCTGAGACCCTTCCTCCACACCCCTCCTGCCCATGCAGCCCCAGGAATGGTGATTGCCTTCAGAGGGATTCAGCGATCCAAAACTTGAGGTCCTTAGTAAGGGTTGAGTTCGTTCTGCCAAATTCTTACTATAGATTGAAATAGTAGGTAATACTCGCATAAATTGTGACAGGTCCAGCCGCTATGAACCGCGCCCTGGTATTGACGGTCGCGCGTCCTCTCTTTCGTTTAGGTCGAGCCGAAATCGCGAGCGGCCGATCCGGAGATTCAGCCCGTTGCCCGCTTAGTATTCGCGACGGTGCAGACGACCGCGATCGATCAATCAGCCGGCACCGTCAATCTGACAACTGTGCTGGCGCATGCCTCTGGGGAGTGGATCTCGTCGGACTGGCCAGTGTGCCCAATCAGCGAGACGGCAACTCCGCATCGAATGGGGGCGGCGCTGACCTATGCCCGACGCTATGCGTTGTTCACGCTGGTCGGGATAGCTGGAGAAGACGATCTCGATGCACCAGATCTCGTGGCGCCGACGACATCCGGTTCGGATCGAACACGGCGGACCCATGCACCCAACGCCCGGCTTAACGCCGACCAGCGGCGGGTTGATCACCAGATCCTTGTCGAGCGGCCTCAAAAGACGACGCCGGTTCGCGAGGCGGTCGTGCTGGATACTCAGCTATCGGCACGACTGCGCGATCAAATGATTGCCGAACTCAACGAACTTGGCACAAGTGACGACGCGGCTCGATGGGCGAAGCGACGATATCCGGACAAGACGACAAGGCTCAACGCCGCGGACGCCGAACACATCGACCAATGCTTTCGCACCAAGCTTTTAAGCTTTGCCGCTCATGATGCGGAGGGGACGGACACCGCAACCGGTGCAACGTCGGGTGGGTCGGTGGTCCCACCAAACGGGAAGGGCATCAAGAAGCCGAGACCAGCAAAGCCGATCGACAAGAGCGCCTTGTCGTTCCCGGAGCCGCGGCGGGTGCGTGATCGCGACCACGTGCGACACGTCGCGCAGCAGTCGTGTCTCTTATGCGGTCGACGACCCTACGACGCTCATCACCCCCGTTTTGCGCAGAGCCGGGCGTTTGGGCGCAAGGCCAGCGACGAGTTCACCGTACCTATGTGTAGAGGGCATCATCGAGAACTCCATCGTCACGGCGATGAAGGTGTGTGGTGGAGCAAAGTCGCAATCGATCCGATCGCTGCTGCCCGAGCCTTGTGGCTTGAGACGCATCCGGTCCTTGCTGATGCTCTAGCCGCCTTTGCCTCAGATCCCTCGGAGCGGCCTCATCCGTACGAAGCGGCATTCGACAAGTGAGTTGTAGCAGCTTTGTCCGTCTGCTCGCGAGAGCGTTTTGATTGGACTGTGTGCCTGGCTCGCAGTTCGAGGCCTTGCGGAGTACTCAGGCCGAGCCGGCTTGCGTGATCTGCTAGGCTAACGCGCTCAACTTTTGGTCGGGTCAAGGAATAACCGTCCGAGTAATTTTCCGTTCGCTTAGAATGATCGGCGGCGAACGCTAAGCACGGCGAGTCCATGTCCGTTTTGTCCCGAAAGCTGCCGCCTGTCGCGAAGCGACGTTGCAGCCAAGGGCCGGTAGGCGACATCAGGCAGGTTGGCCGTAGCAGCCGGTATGCCGATTGACGTCGAAGCACAGCACCAGGGAACTCACCCCGTGCCTGCCTTGATCTCTGAGCATAAAGAGGCAGTATTACACTCCAATTTATCGCAATATGCAAAGACCAATGACAGCTGAATTGTCCAGGCATCGAGCGTCCGAACTCGGTGGGCGGCAGGTCATCATCGTAACGGAGCACAGGGACATGACGGAAAAATTTGGACAGCTGGCGCTACATATGTGGACGATTGACACCACGCCACTTGCGACCGCGCTCGATGCCGCGCATGTCGCGGGCTATGACGCGGTCGAGCTGCGCCGCACCGACTTCAAGCGTTGCTTTGATGCCGGCATGACTAACGACCAGGTGCTCAATCTCATCCGCAAGAGCGGCATTCCAGTCGGCGTGCTCGGCGTTGAATATGGCTGGCTGTTTGCCACCGGCGATGAAAGCAAGCGGCTGTTCAACGTGTTCCGGGAGTCATGCGAGAATGCGGTAGCGCTCGGCTGCAACATGCTCATGAGCGCGCCGGGACCGGTCAACGGTCCGATCAAAGACGCGATCAAATATCTCCGCGAAGCCGGCGACATCGCTGCCCAATACGGTCTGCGCCTCGCCATCGAGTTCAATTCGCAGCATGATGTGCTCAACAGCCTCGCCGTGCTGACCGATCTGATCACCGGCGCCGGCAAGCCGAATTGCGGCTACCTGATTGACGCTTATCATTTCACGCGCAGCGGCGCCGGCGGGCGGGGTTTCGAGAGCGTACCAGCCGACCAGATCTTCTGCTTTCAGTACAGCGACCTTTCGCCAAATCCGGTAACCGGCGTTAAGCGACCGACCGACCGCCTGCCGCCCGGCAAAGGCGTCGTTAATTGGCGCGAGATGTTCGGACTGCTAGCGGAGAAAAATTATACCGGCTATTTGAGCTATGAAGCTCCCAACCCCGAGCAATGGGCTCGCTCGCCCTACGACGTTGCGCGCGAGGGTGTAGAGCTTACGCGCAAGCTGCTCAATGACGCTGTTCCCAGTTATGTGATGTGAGGCAAACAATGAGTCAGTCAGACGCAACGATCACCGACCCGCTTTTCGTCGGCCTGAACGACCGCTCGATCACCGCCATCCCTGCAACCGTCGAGAAGCAACGCTACGTGACCAGCGTTGCCCCTAAGGCAGCCAATCCAGGCAAATGGGTTGAGCAGCCGCGGCTGCCGATCCCAACCGGTGAACACGCCGTGATCGAGTGCCAGGGCAAGATTCACGTTATCGCCGGCTATGCGCGGCATCGCGTCGATGGCAGCTTCCATCAAGTGTTTGATTCTAAGACGGGCACGTGGTCGCTGAAAGTGGCGTTTCCGCTGCCGTGCAATCACGTCGCGGGCGTCTCGATCGGCACGAAGATCTACACCTTCGGCGGTTTCATCGAGCAGAACCGTTGCCCTCATTCCAAGTGCTTTGTCTATGATACCACGACCGATCAGTGGACGCCGATCGCCGGATTATCGCGTCCGCGCGGCGCGATCTCGGCCATTGTGCTGGACGGCAAAATTCATCTGCTCGGCGGACGCGATGTGCGCTCGGTGGAGTGGCACGAGATTTACGATCCCGCGACTGACAAATACACAATCCTCGACGGTATGCGCGGTTCGACCGGCACGCAACCGTTCGTCGGTCAGCGCGACCACATGGGTGTCGCAGTAGTCGATGGAAAAATCCACGCCATCGCCGGTCGGATGGACTCTTACGATTTCAACACATCACTCAATGCGGTCTACGATCCGAAGACGGATGGCTGGACCTTTCGCGCCCCACTGCCGACGGCGCGGAGCGGCCCTTCGTGCGTCTACATCAATGGCAGGATCGTGGTGTTTGGCGGTGAGGCCACCGGCAAGGTATTCGGTACCAACGAGGCCTACGATCCGAAGACCGACACCTGGGAGGCGCTCGCGCCCATGGCAATCCCACGCCATGGGTTGCATGGCGCCACCGTCGCGGTGATCGGCAACATGGTGCACGTGCCCGGCGGCGGTCCCGTACCCGGCGGTAGCATCCAGGGCGCCTATCACGACGCGTTCACCTTCGGCTGACGCGAACAAGCGGCTACAAGCGGTTCTATTCGTTGCTTGCGGTGCTCTCCACCCGGTCCTTGAAGGCCGGGCGCGCCTGTCGCGACTATCGCAATTGTCACCTCGCATGTGCGTTCAGGAAAGCCACCGAACGCGTTCGAGCGCAACAGCAGAAGGAAGGCAAAAAGTGTATGCTGCAGTTCGGCAAGGTCGCCATCCCGCAAGAGACGATTGTTGCGGTGCTGAAAGTCGACGTCTGACGAGACGTTGCGGCCTTAAGCTAGAGGTAGCCTGTCACCGGGCGTGGTAACCATCATGGCTAGCGCGCTTGCAGTCCTATCGGCGAATTGCGAAAATCGGCCGGGGCCGACGCCGAGTTTTAACTTTTGCGGCCATCCTAAAAGGTTTGTGCGATGCCCACGACGATCACGGTCGCGCAGGCGCTGAATTACGAGGAAAATCCCTCTGAGATTCCTGCCGGCGCTATTCTCGACATTGTCGATACCGCGGCAAATATCGAGAGCCTGACCGCGGCGCAGATTTCGGCGCTGCCAACGATCGGCATCAAGTCGATGACGGCGACCGACGGCTTGGTCGAGTTTGCGGCCGGCGGCGCCAAACAGGCCGCGCTCGCCAGCGCAAAAGTCACTATCACCGCCGAAATGACGGCTTCGATGGCTGTCACGCTCGAAGCTCAAGTCGTCAGCAACGGAACGCCGGCCCTCGTGCCGCCGGACGAGCATGTCATTGTCCTCGATACTGCCGCCCATCTCGAGGCGCTGACCGTCACGCAGTTGACCGGTCTCAGCACGATCGTCGATACGCTGACATCAGGCGGCGTGTCGACCGGCACCAGCGCGGTCACTCAGATCGCGGCGAAGAATACGCTGCCGGTCTTCACCGCTGCCGATATGAGTGCGATCGGCGAAGACAGGATTGCTGTCGTCGCGCCGCCGAACAATCCGGGCCAGAACGACGGCACCACGACCATAACCAGCCAGTCCGGCAGCGGCATGACATTCCACATCACGTGGGATTCGTCGGTGGCCTCGGCGCCCGCGGCGTTCAAGACCGACGTCGAGGAGGCTTTTCAGTATTACGCCAACACTTACAGTTCGTCCGTCACGCTTTATTACAATGTCGGCTTCGGCGAGCGCGACGATGTAGCGCTTAAGAAGGGCGAGCTCGGCGAGAGCGAGTATGTGTTGCGATCGGAAACCTATTCGACACTCTTGTCGCAGTTGACCAGCGACGCGACCTCGCCGGCCCAGCAGGCGGCGCTGGCCACTCTGCCGAGCACCGATCCGACCGGCGGTCTGAAACTGATAATCTCGAAGGCGGATGCCCAGGTGCTGGGATTCGCCAATGCCGGTACGAGTTCCGCCGCCAATCCCGATGGTTCTATCGGGTTTAGCGCTACCGCGGATTGGAATTACAGCGCCGACCCGAATCAAACTCCAGTCGTCGGCGAGACCGATTTCCTGGGCACGGTCGAGCACGAGATTTCTGAAGTCATGGGCCGGTTTTCGCAATTGGGGTCGGCCAGCTCAGGAGTTGAATTGGCGACCGGCGATTACTCGATTGCCGATCTTTATCGCTACAGCGCAGCCGACACCCGCGCGCTGTCGCCGTTCGACAATCCGTCCTATTTCTCGATCGACAATGGCGTGACCAATCTTGCCGATTGGAACAATTACACGACCGGCAATAGCGGAGATCTCGCCGATTGGTCGGGGACGACGGTTGGCGGCAGCGTCGTTCACACCCCGGACGCCTACAACGACAACAGCAACTCGGACACCGTCAATCCGCTGACGTCGACCGACGTCACCTTGATGAACGTGCTGGGTTACGACCTTGCCGATCCCACGCCGTCGCCGATCCCGTTGCCGACGACGGACATAACGATCACCGAAGGCCAACTGCTGACCTATCTGACTCTCAATCAGACAGATCCGGGAAGCGTCGATCCGCCGGCGGGAGATTCTTATGTCGTCATCGATAGTGCCTTCGATATCGAATTGCTGCTCCCGACCGAGATCACCGCAGCTTTGACGATCGGCGTCGGCGAATTCATCGTCGACGGCGATTTAGCTTTTCTGCAAAGCAAGCAAATTTCGGCGCTGTCTGGCACCCCCTTCCTTGCTGTGCTCACCGCCGCCGAGGCTGTGGCGGAGGAGGCGGTGACGCCGGTGGTCGCACTGCCCTCGGCTGAGACATTGATCGTCTCCGATACGGCCGCGAATATCGAGGCGCTCACGGCGGCGCAGGTCGCCGGGCTTGGTCCAATCGGCACGCAGCAGATCGACGTGTCCGACCTGAGCGGCGTGGGGCCGCTGACGCTCGAGGACGGTTACACCTATTTGATCGACGGCGCGGTGACTTCTGGCGAGGCTATCACCTTCGCCGATACCAGCAGCACGCTGGCATTCGACGATGCGGCGGCTATGGACGGCACGATTTACGCCTTGGCGCCGTCCGATATCATCGATCTGACTGACATTGCCGACGATCCAAGCGGCAGCGTCAATCTCGTCGGCCATAACGTGCTCGCCGTGAAAGAAAACGGCACCACTTACACGCTGCAACTCGACAAGACGCAGAATTTTACCGGCGATTTTTTCCATTTGTTGTCGGACTTTGCCGAGACGGGCACCGACATCGTCGAAAATACCACGCCGTGCTATTGCCGCGGCACATTGATCCAAACTCAACGCGGGCAGAAGCGCGTCGAGGATATTAAGATCGGCGATCACGCGATGACGATAGTAGGCGTCACGCGTCCGATTAAATGGATCGGCCGGCGGAGCTTCGATGGACGGTTCGTCATGGGCCGCAAGGACATTCTGCCGATCTGCATCAAGGCCGGTGCGCTAGACGAGAATGTGCCCCGGCGGGATCTATGGATTTCGCCGCATCATGCCATATATTTTGAAAGCAAGTATTTCGACGGCAGGCACGTCGCGGACGGTTTTTTAAGCCGCCTCCCCTGCGAAGACGGTGGCGTCTTGATCGAAGCCAAGGATCTGGTCAACGGCTCCTCGATCGTGCAGGCCGAGCGCGTCGATAAGGTCGAGTACTTTCACATTGAGCTGGAAACGCACGATGTGATCTTCGCCGAAGGCGCCTTGTCCGAATCGTTTCTCGACGATGACAGCCGCGCCATGTTCCACAATGCGCACGAATACCAAGCGCTCTACCCGGACGCAGCCGCAAGCGTTGCGCAATATTGTGCGCCACGCTTGGACGACGGTTATGAGGTTGCTGCCGTGTGGCAGCGCATTGCCTTGCGGGCGGGGCTTACGCCGTCCGCCGATCCGCGCCGGGCGGCGTCGCTGCGCGGTTATGTTGACGCCATCGGCCCGCGCTGCATCGAAGGCTGGGCGCAGGATAAGGAGGCTCCCGAGGCGCCGGTCTGTCTCGATATCTCTGCCGACGGCAAGCTCCTCGGTCAGACCCTGGCGAATCTTTATCGCGAAGATCTGGCACAGGCCGGGCTGGGCAGCGGCCGCCATGCTTTCAGGTTCGAATGGCCGCCCGGCTTTACGCTTGCACTCACCACAATCGAAGTGCGCCGTTCGCGCGACGGCCGCAGGCTGACCGGCTGTTCACGCGCGCGCTCGGCGGCTTAGGCGCCCGTCCTCGATCATCACTCACTTTTCTATTGGCATTAGTCACTCTTTCAGTTCCAATTCTCTCCAATTCTCGCTCACGTGAAAGGACCAAGTGCTTTCGTCGGATTAAGGCCAATCTTGGCCTGGCCTCTTCCTCGTATTTCGCGCGCACCGGCAGGATGTCGTCATTCGGATCGATTTGAACGATCGCTGCTAGGTGCTGCCATGTGACAGGAATTTGCGGCGTCCGCGACGGCCACCAAGTGTTGTGGCTGGGAACTCTGCTGCCACTTGCGGCACAGCCGCAGAAAGCTGTGCGTAGCCCGGCCCTTTTTCTGTTTGTCGTGATAACGGCCATATTTCAGCCGCAGCAAGCAAAGCACATCTATCGAGTAGGTATCTGGGTGCGGGTGCGTCGTGGAACCGTCATGAAAAATCCAATTTGGGCGATATGCGAGCGGCTCAGCGAGATTCAAGCAATTCTTGAGGCGCATTTAGAGGCGGGCAAATATCGAACCGACGAAGTGCCTCATCTGATCAGAGAAATTCTGTCTGAAGACGGATTGCGCGAGGCCATGGACACAGTTGGCTATCTTTCACCGAATGTGCCTCGACATTGAAACAGTCGGTCGCGCCTCGTGGTGAGATTGCGACGCACCGGGCCACCGATTGCCGTGGGTGTCGGCTGCTGGTGAACATTCGGCCATAACAGTTCTCGCCGGGCCACGAGATCGGGGCTTTTTTGATGCTACCGCCGCGCCTGCTTCCTACTTATCGAGAACTTGCACGGCAGACCAACAAGCTGCCGACCAAGGACGGGGCGCACTCGGCTGGCCGTGAACTTCGCTCGGCCGACGATTTTGTTCTTGAAGGTCGTTTGCAGTTATGGCCCCAATACCTCTGATCTATCGGGCGGTGTGACACCAACGACGCGCTTGACGGCCTGAGATTGATAGTGGTCGAGAATGAACAAACGGATCGCCGACGATAGGTTGCCGTGCTGACGCTGGGAATTAATGGACGCAACTAGGGCCGAAAGTGTGGACCGCCGCATACGCGCGATGTGCTTAAGCGCGTTCCAGAATGCGTCCTCAAGAGTGATGCTAGTCCTATGACCTGCGATCACAACTGAGCGTTTTATGACAGGCGTCATTGCCTTGCTTCCACGGAACTCCGCACTTATAAAAGATCGAACTTAGACATTTATTGATCAACATCAATCTGCGGCCGAAATTTGCGACGTACCGGCTTCGGGTCAGACTTGGCCGCGCCCGTCGTAAGCTGGCATGTTCGTTTTGCTCCCGATAGCTGCCGCACCGGACGCAGTACGCTTTGTCCGTTCAGGGCCAGAAGCGCATGCACTGCAGCAAAATGTATTCCGATAGATCCACACGTCGGCTTTGGGTAGCAGCGTGACTAGTTCGGTCTTTGCGGGTTAGGATACGCGGATGGCGAACTCCTGCCGCCTCCTCCTTGCAGTCGTCCTGCTGCTCCTCGCCGCCCCCGCGCTCGCCGCGCCGTGCGGCGGCGACTTCAACGCTTTCCTGGCCGGGATCGCGCGCGACGCGCAGGGCCAGGGCGTCTCGCGCGCGGTCATCGACCAGGCCTTCGCCGGCCTGACGCCCGACCCCGCCGTCCTCGCCCGGCCTGCTGCGTCAGTACTTCCCGCGAGGAACCAACTTCTCGCGCGTCTCTCAGAGTTATCTGAACGCGATTGCTCTGCGGCTCAATCAACGTCCGCGAAAGACCTTGGGCTTCGAAACGCCAGCCGATAGACTGCAAGCGGTGTTGCACTGACCGGTTGAACGCACACCCCGATAACGGACATTCGATTACGATGCGGTAAGCGCCGCCTCGGGCCATTAGCGGCCTCCCGCAGAAGCTCCGTGTAGCATTGGCCACACATAGTGTTGGTCCGGTCTGAAGGCCGATCCGCACTGTTCACGGAGTCTCGATCTCTCGAGCGCGGCTATCGCCTCAGGATCAGGCTGCATTGCTCTTGGCGGCTTTGTTCACTGGCTCAAACTTCAGTTCGCTTGCCGGCACCGGCCTTGAGAATAGATAGCCTTGGCCGAACTTGAGACCGAGCGATCGAACGCGGTCAAGCTGGTCTTGCGTCTCGATGCCTTCGGCTACGGTCGATCGATTAAGCGAGGTCGTAAGCTGGACGATCGACGCGATCACCGCGCTCGTCTCCGGTCGGTCGAGCCGGTCGATGAATGACTTGTCGATCTTGACCTTGTCAAACGGGAATACCGTCAGATAGGCCAACGACGAAAATCCGACGCCGAAGTCATCGAGCGCGATCGATACGCCGATCTCCTTCAATTGGCGCAGAGTGGCGAGGTTTTGCTCGCTCTCCTCGAGTAGAACGCCTTCTGTAATCTCGAGCTCCAGGCGGCCCTCGGCAAGCCCGGACTGGGCCGTCGCGAATATCACCGCTTCGATGACGTCGGATTTGGCAAACTGAACCGGCGACAGATTGACGGCGATCTTAATGTCCTTCGGCATCCGCATGGCGTCGTGGCAGGCCTTCAACATGATCCAATTGCCAAGCTCGACAATCATTCCGGCCTCTTCGGCGACATGGATGAACTCGGATGGCGGGATCGAGCCCTTGGTCTTGTGGTTCCAGCGCGCCAGAGCTTCGACCGACACAACGCGCCCAGTATCGAGCTCAACGATCGGCTGGTAATGCACATCGAGCTGATCGCCCCAGATTGCCTCACGCAGATCGATTTCTAGCGCGCTCCGCTGATCGGCCTCCACCTTCATTTTGGTGGAATAGACGTGGAAGCAATTGCGCCCAGCGCTCTTCGACTTGTAGAGGGCGAGGTCAGCATTGCGCAGTAGTTCGTCGATGCGTTCGCCGTGCTGCGGAATGAGGGCAATGCCGATGCTACAGCCCACAACGACCGGATGGCCGTCGATCGCGTGAGGGGTACTAACCGCTTTGATCAGGCGCGCCGCCAGCGCTTCCGAGCGCTCGCGCAGTTCGCCCTTGCCCGGCTGCACGATCACCGCAAACTCGTCGCCGCCAAGGCGGGCGGCGAGATCGACGTCGCGGATTGCGGTCTTGATCCGGTGGGCAATGGCCCTGAGCAGCAGGTCGCCGCCCTGGTGGCCGAGCGTGTCGTTGACGCCCTTGAACTTGTCGAGATCGAGAAGGAGAACCGCAAATTCTCCTCCGTGTTGCCGATAGTGCGCCAGCGTTTCCTCGACCTGCTCCTTGAACAAGTTGCGGTTGGCCAATCCGGTAAGTGTGTCGAAATGCGCCAATTGCTCAATCCGAGTCTCTGAGTTCTTGCGATCGGTGATGTCCTCATGGGATGAGACCCAGCCGCCGTTCTCCAGCCCGTGGCTGAAGACGGCAACCGTGCGACCATTCGAAAGCAGATGCTGCGTTGAATAAATGTGATCCTTCGACAGCCACTCCGTCCGCATCGCCATGTAGCGATCGAGATCCCGATCGATGTTGCCGATCTTGACCTGATAGGCGAGGAGGTCGCGAAACGGCCGTCCCATGGTAATCAATTCGGGCGGGAACCCATATATTTCCTTAAACCGATCGTTCCAGACAACCAACTTGTGGTCGCTGTCGTACATCGTAATGCCCTGCGAAATGTGACTCAGCGCGGTGTCAAACTGCCTATTCACCGTCTTTAGCCGGCCGTTGGTACGCTCGAGCACCGACTGGCGTTGCAGAATGATGACCACGAACATAACTGTGACCAGCGTCAAGGCGGTCGCGATCAACAAGTAGATCAGGCGATGATGACGGAAGTCGGCGAAAATGTGATCCTCGGTCTCACCGATCGTAATCACCAGTGGGAAATCTAAGAGCGTCCGATAGGTGACAAGGCGGGTAACGCCATCGACGGCGCCGCCGCCCCAAAAGTGGCCATTACGGCTATGCGTCAGCGCCTCCTTCATGACGGAGGTCGACTGGACCGGCGGCTTGACGAAGCCATACGAAGCTCGCAGCACTCCGTCGAGCCCGCGAATGCTGATATTGCTGCCGCGTCCGAGCTTGAGCGTTTGCGAGAATTGATCGGCAAACATCGGATCGACTTGACCGGTGATGATGCCAGCGAAGCGCCCATCGGGCGCGCGCAACCGGCGAGCGACTGGGATGGAGTATTTTCCTGTCGATCGCAGGTAGACTGGATCGCCGATGAACAGCTCGTCTTTAAGGGTATTCAGTAATGCGATGAAGTGCTTGCGGTCGCCGACGTAGATCGGAGCCGCCAGCGCGCCCGATGTTGTCTGCACGAGATAGCCGTCGGCCGTGACCTGGCCGAATTCGGTGGCGACGTCGCCGACCAGCCCGCTCTGGCGAGCGGTTTTGATTAGATCGAAGTTATCCGGATCGTTCTGGTAGGCTTGCCGCAACAGCAGCAGGGTCGTGTCGATACCTTTGAGCAGCCGTATGGTGTCTTTCTCGAATAATTTGACCATGCTGTCGCCACGCTCAATGGCGAGATCAATCGTCTCGGTGTAGTCGCTATGGAGCTGATAGGCGACCTCGCTCCAGCAAAGGGCGATGATCGCGGCGCCGACAATGGCGATGGGATTCAACAAACGACGCAACGTTAACATACCTCAAACCCGACCAATCCTCTTGGGCTCATTTTCTCGGGCTGAATGCCGACACATTTCGCTCATCATTAGTTTGAGACCTATTAAATTTTTGATTGGGCAGCCATTAACTGCTGGTTAGGCGGGCCTTAACCGCGCCGTAACCACGCTGGGATACGTTCGATTCTGCTCAGGGGAGCGGCATCTCCTGGTCGTACGGTGTAGGGCTCCGGCAGGGTTGCAGCTGCCGGAGCCTCGCTTTTCAGCGAAATAGTCATAAGCGAAAAAAGCCCGCCGCACCTAGGGGAAAGCTCCTTGGGGATGCAACGCGCTAAGTTTGGGCCGCCGGGAGCGAGAGCCGCCAGCGGCCATGGCCGCGTCGTCGGCAGCCACGCAGCACAGTGCGCCGCCGAACCGATGCAGATTTGACTTGTATCAAACATTCCGAGAAATGCCGGCGCGGCCGCGCGACTGATTGCACCAAGTAGCCACGGCAGATTGAGTGCAAAGACCGATGTCTGGCACGATCGGCAGCATCATAGAAACGATTGGGCCGGCTAGGCCGTTGCCGCTTGGACTGAAACTGCTCGTGATGGGAGCGCTTGTTGCTGTACTTGCCGCTTATTTACTTCGCTCATTTTCTAAGAGGCCGTTTCGAAAGGGGTTGAGTGGGTGGAGTCGACGTGATTCCAGGTGGTTGCTGACACCAACCCCGGAGTTGCCATGTGGACCCCAACCACCCGCAAGCAGCATATTCGCAAGACGAGCCGATACCAAACTGATGTGACCGACGAGGAATGGCGTGTGATCGAGCCTCAGCTGCCTGGGACGAATGTCACCGGACGACCACGTGCCTGGCCGATGCGCGAGATCATCAATGGCATCTTCTATGTCATGCGGGCGGGTTGCCCATGGCGCCTGCTGCCGAGCGATTTGCCGCCGTGGAGCACGATCTATCGATGGTTTGCGAAGTTCCGGGACGAAGGCCGCGTCGAGAGGATCAATCACGCTATGGTCATGCTCGATCGCGAACGGATCGGACGCCAATCCAGCCCTACGGGTGCGATCATCGACAGCCAGAGCGTCAAGACCACCGAGGCCGGCGGACCCCGCGGTTACGATGCTGGAAAGAAGATCAACGGCCGCAAGCGCCATGCGCTTGTCGACACGGACGGGCGTGGCCTCATGCTCGAACCGCATCCGGCGAGCATCCAGGATCGCGACGGCGGCGGACCGCTGTTGCGGGCTTCGCGCCGCATCTTCCCGTTCATCCAGCGGGTCTTCGCCGACAGCGGATATGCCGGTGAGAAGGTCGCCAAGGCCACGTTGATCGCGGTCGAGATCGTGCGAAAAAACCCCGATCAGGTCGGCTTTGCCGTTAACCCGCGGCGCTGGGTCGTCGAGCGCTTCTTCGCATGGATCGGACGCAATCGACGGCTGGCAAAGGACTTTGAGGCAACAATCGACTCCGCACGCGCTTTCCTCTACGCCGCATCCGTCATGCTGCTCGTGCGCCGGATCGCTCGTCCTTCATGACTTTCGAAACCGACTCTAAGTAAAAATTCATTCATCGGGTCATTATCCGCTTTGACCCCAATGGCTACCCGGCGGCACTAATTATTGGCGTCCGCTTTACCCCCGAAAGCTGCCGCGAAAATCGTCGAGCGATTTGTCCGCTTCGGGCCATCAGCAGACTCATGCACTGCAACAAAAGAGTTGCGGAACCCGTCGCCCTTTTCCGACAGTAGACGTTCCCCGGCCGCTCCAAGCACCCGTGAAGTGCGTCACACACCCCGGTGCTGAGGCGTGCTATCGTTTGCGTCGATGCAATGCGCGTGCCCCCCACCGGAGGGTCCGATGGCGATCGACATCGCACGGCGGAAATTCATCGCCGCTCTTGGCGGCACGGCGTTCGCGTGGCCGCTCGCGGCACTAGCGCAGCAGCCAGCGCTGCGGGTGGTTGGGTTTATCAACGGCGGCTCGCCCGATGGCTCCGCGGATAAAGCGGCCGCATTCCGCAAAGGCCTCAGCGAAACCGGCTACATCGAAGGCCAGAACATAACGGTCGAGTACCACTGGCTGGAGGGCCACTACGATCGCTTGCCGGCACTGATGGCCGATCTGGTTCGCCGACAAGTAGCCGTGATCGCGACGCCCGGTTTTACGCCGGGTGCGCTCGCTGCCAAAGCTGCAACAGCGACGATCCCGATCGTCTTCGCCGTCAGCGAAGACCCGGTACAGCTTGGTCTTGTCGCCAGCCTCGCCCGGCCGGACGGCAACGCGACTGGCATAAATTTTTTCAACACAGAGGTGGCGGTCAAGCGACTGCGGCTCCTGCATGATCTGGTACCAAAGGCGGTTCGAGTTGCCGTCCTCGTCAATCCGGCTGATGCTGCGTTGGCCGAAACCACATTGCGGGCCGTGCAGGAAGCCGCCCCCACCCTCGGGCTGCAAATCCGGATCCTCAACGCCACTACGATCGGCGAGATTGATGCGGCCTTTGCCAGTTTTGCGAGCGAGCGCACGGACGCTCTCCTCGTCGCTCCCGACGCATTCTTCACCAGCCGCGCCGTGCAATTGATCACCCTGACAGCGCGCGACAGGATTCCGGCGACTTATTCGCTGCGTGATTATGTGGCAGCCGGTGGGCTGATGAGCTACGGAGGCGACCAGCCGGACGCGTTTCGTCAAGTCGGCGTCTACACCGGCAACATCCTCAAAGGCGCAAAGCCCGCCGACCTACCGGTGCTGCAATCGACCAAATTTGAGTTTATCCTAAACATGAAAACGGCGAAGGCGCTCGGCATAGACGTGCCGGCGGCGGTGCTTTCCATTGCCGACGAGGTGATCGAATAAAGGGCCGAATTACCGCTTCGGGTCAAAAACGGCGCTTTGGCCGCCCCTCCGCCGCGTCCGCTGTGCCCCATTAGCGACTTTGCCGCTGCGCTGCGGTAAGCGCCGGTTCGGGCCAATTGCGGCCTCGTCCACCGCAGCAAAGGTTTGCTTCTATTCGATCACCTCGTCGGCAAGGGCAAGCAGTCGGTCCGGTACGGTGAGGCCGAGAGCTTTTGCTGTCTTGAGATTAATGGCCAAATCGAATTTGGTCGGCTGTATGATCGGCAGGTCGCCGGGCCTGGCTCCTTGCAAAATCTTGCCCACATAGGTACCGGCCTGGCGATAACCATCGGCGATGCTGGCTCCGTAGCTGATCAATCCTCCCGCGCTGACACTTTCACGTTCGTTATACATTGCCGGGATCGCATAGCGCGCTGCCAGCGCGACGACCTGATCGCGCCGCGCCAGAAAGAATGGATCGCTACTGACCAGGAGCGCGTCCGGCCGCTCCTCGGCGAGCATCGTCGAAATAGCATCAAACTCGCGATCGTTGCTGGCCTTGAGAACACGGATATGCTGCCCCAGAGCGCTTACCGCGCTTTCGGCATCTTCAAGCTCCCGCGCGAAATTCGGATTGCCCGGATTCACGAGCATAGTAATTGCAGCGGATGGCACCAATTCGCGCAAAATTTCCAATCGCTTTGCTGACAGTTGGGCAGCAAAGAACGACACGCCGGTGATGTTGCCGCCGGGTCTGTTCAAACTTGCAACCAGACCCATTGCCACCGGATCAAAGCCACTGGTAAAGACGATCGGAATGCTCGTCGTCGCGGCCTTCGCCGCCTGCGCCGAAGCGATGCCGCCAGTGGACGCAAGCACGGTCACCTGACGGCGCACCAGCTCCGCCGCCAATATCGGCAGCTGCGCATATTGACCTTCCGCCCAGCGAAATTCGATCGCGAGATTCTGGCCCTCGACGTAGCCGATCTCGCCTAGGCCGGCCCGAAACGCTGCGACAAACGGCGCGAAGGCGTGGGCCGATGTGCTGTTGAGAAATCCGATCACCGGTATGGCCGACAGCTGAGCACGCGCCGCGAGCGGCCGAACCGTCGCAGCGCCTGCCATCAGCGTGATAAATTCGCGCCGTCTCATGAAACGCCCCTCGGCAGACGCGCGTACCATACCACGCCACCTGAGACTGCGGGACTGAGTTGTGCGATACAGCAAACCTCGAAGAGGACGACGACGGCGACGGCGACGGCGACGGGATTGGCTGATCCGTTTCGTCGAGCATCGGATTGGCGACCGCCGAATCACCCGGTTGATTGCCAAATGGCTGACGGCAGGCGTGCTCGAAGATGGACGCGTGATCGAGACGGAGGACGGGACGCCGCAGGGCGCGGTCATCAGCCCGCTCTTGGCGAACATTTACCTCCATTATGTCTATGATCAATGGGTCCACCAGTGGCGGCAGCGATGCGCCACTGGCGACGTGATTGTTGTGCGCTACGCGGACGACTCTATCGTTGGCTTCGAGCATCGGCACGAAGCGGAGCAATTCCTTGCCGATCTCAAGGCGAGGCTCGCTCGTTTTGGACTGAATCTTCATCCCGATAAGACGCGGCTCATCGAGTTTGGTCGGCACGCGATTGCGAACCGCCGCGCTCGAGGCCTCGGCAAGCCGGAGACGTTCGACTTCCTGGGGTTCAAGCATTATTGCGCGGCCCGGCGGGATGGCAGCGGCTTCGTGCTCGGAAGGAAGCCGATGGCCAAGCGCATGCGAACCAAACTTCGGGAGATCAAGGAGCAGCTCATGGTGACCCGCCACGACGGGATCGATGGGCAGGGCAAATGGCTTGCTCAGGTCCTGCGCGGCTGGATGGCCTACTATGCTGTGCCGATGAGCGGCTCAGCGATCTCAGCATTCCGTCATCACGTGATCGAACGTTGGCATGGCGCGCTGGTGCGTCGAAGCCACAGACGTCGACTTACGTGGACGAGAATGAAGACGATCGCTGACCGGTACCTGCCGTTCCCACGCATCCTGCATCCGTGGCCAGAGAAGCGGTTCCTCGTCACCATCCAAGGTGGGAGCCCGGTGCGTTAGCAGCGCCCGCCGGGATCTGTGCGGGGGGCGGAGAGTAATCTCCGTCCCTACCGCGACCGCCTTGGCAAGAACTTTCTGACGTTTTTGCAGCATTGGTCGGGTGCGGTCATGTGTCCGGCCTGTTTGTGCGGCCGACATGGCCGCTGGCCATAATGCTTTGCGCGGATCGGGTCCCAATCGTAAGCACGCACTTCAAAGTGCGATGACCCAACGAAAGCTGCCGCGACTGTCGTCGATTGCGGCGGCAGCTAAGGGCCGATACTGTTGAAAAAGTCCTCGTGATAGTCGGCGAATCATCGATTCCGTTTCGTTGAGGGTTTCAGCGGCGGGGTCGGATCATGATGGGTCGGCAGAGCGGCGATCAGAGCCAGCTGTTTTACCTTTTCAACCTCGAGAAGCGCATTCCAGCGGGCCATCTGTTGCGCCGGATCAATCCGGTTGTGACCCGGATACTGGGTGAGCTTCGCGAGAAGCTGGAGCCCTTCTACAGCGAGATCGGCCGCCCTTCGATCGACCCTGAGCTGATGATCCGGATGCTGATCGTCGGCTACTGCTACGGCATTCGCTTTGAGCGGCGGCTGTGCGAGGAGGTCGAGTTCACCTCGCCTATCGCTGGTTCTGCCGCCTCGACCTCGACGACAAGGTTCCCGATCACTCGACTTTCTCGGTCAATCGCCACGGCCGGTTCCGCGACAGCGACCTGTTCCGCCAGGTATTCGAGGCGGTAGTGCGGGCCTGCATGAACGCGGGTCTGGTCAAGGGTGAAGCCTTTGCGGTCGATGCCAGCGTCATGGAAGCGGACGCCAGCCGTTATCATGCCAAGGCTCCCGACGAGATCGACTGGTCGGTGCCGGAACGTCAGACCCGGGCGGTTGCCGAGTTTCTCGGCGCCCTTGATGACGAAGATCCCGACGCCGATCGCAAGGTGCCAAAGGCGATCTCGCCGGTGGACCCGTGCTCGGCCTGGACCGCCAAAGCCAACAAGCGCGTTCAGTTCGGCTACGGGCTCAATTATCTGATCGACATCGAGCACGCGGTCATCGTCGATGTGGAGGCCACGCCGGCCCGCACCTACGACGAGGTGGCCGCGACCAAGACCATGATCAAGCGTACCGAACAGACGCATGGCTTGAAGCCCAAACGGCTTTTGGCCGACACGGCCTATGGCACCGGCAAGTTCCTCGGCTGGCTCGTCGGCACCGGCATCACGCCGCACATTCCCGTGTGGGACAAGAGCGATCGTGAGGACGGAACCTTCTCAAGCAGCGACTTCACGTTCGACCGTGAGCGTAACGTCTATGTCTGCCCCGCGGACAAGCTGCTCAAGACCACCGGCAACGTGGGCGGCGACCACAAGGTGCGCTATCGTGCATCGCGGCGCGACTGCCGCGCATGTCCACTCAAGCCGCAATGCAGTCCGAACACGCCCTCGCGCAAGATCACACGCGACGTCCATGAGGATGCCCGCGATCATGCCCGCAGCTTCGTCGGTACGCCGGAGTTCGAGCAATCGCGCGACGAGCGCAAGAAGGTCGAGATGCGCTTTGCGCACCTCAAAACCCATCACCGCTTCGAGCGCATGCGCCTGCGGGGCCTCTCCGGGGCGCGCGACGAGTTCCACCTCGCCGCCATCGTGCAGAACCTCAAGACGCTGGCGAAACATCTCTGGCGGCCAATGCTGAACGCGCCCGCCGCCTGTATTGCATGAGGGCTGTGGCGTCCGCCGCAAGCGGGTGAACAATAACACCGATATCGCCCCACAGGTGCTCAATAACGAGCCAAGCACAAAGCAGCGGGGGATTTTTCAACACTATCGGCCAAGAAGAGACATCGCCGCGGTTATTCGATCACGTCATCGGCCGTCGCAAGCAGTGTCGACGGGAGCACCAGACCGAGCGCGTGGGCCGTTTTCGCGTTCAAGACAAACTCGAATTTGGTCGGCTGCTCCACGGGAAGATCCGCCGGTCTTACCCCTTTCAAAATATGGCCGACATAGATCCCCGCTCGCCGGTACATGTTCGGATAATTCGGGCCATATGACATCAAACCGCCGATATCGACAAATTCCCGCGCGCCGAACATGGTTGCCACAAGATTCTTGTTGCCGAGATCGACAATCGAGTGCGCATTGGTGAAGGTGAGCGGGTCCGGAAAGACGAGCAGCGCGTCGAAGCGCTGGGTCGTGATCGTCGCGAAAGCGGCCGCAAAATCTTGAGGACTGCTTACCTCGACGGGCTGAACGTCGATTTTCAATGCACTCGCCGCCGACCGCAATTCCTGCAGGGCCACTTCGGCCACTGGTATCGCGGCGTTCGAAAAGATCGCCACGCGAGAGATCTTGGGTGCGATCTCCTTCAAAAGCTCCAATCGCTTGCCCTGCAGGTCCGGCGCAATTGACGATTCGGCGGTGATGTTGCCACCCGGCTGAGCAAGACTTCGCGACCAAGCCGGCTTGGACTGGATCGCCAGGATCAATGGCGACAATCGGGATAGTGCGCGTCGCATTTTGCGCCGCTTTGGCGGCCGGCGTTGCCGTTGTGACAATGACATCGACATCGGCGCTCACGAGGTCGGCGGCGAGTGGAGCGAGCTTATTCAGATCGCCGGCCGCGAAGCGCCACTCGATGGTAATACTCCCATCGGTCCAGCCTGCTTCGCGCAAGCCTGCCTGGAATGGCTCGCCCATCGGGGTGCGCGCCGATTGCGACAAGAAACCCACCCGCAGAGTTTTGATCGCCTGCTGGCCGCGCACTGCCAGCGGCGAAGCCGTCATCGGGACGCCAAGAAGGACCTTGATAAATTCCCGCCGCCTCATTCGATCACCTCGTCGGCAATCGCAAGCAGGTTAGGCGGCACATTGAGGCCGAGCAGCTTTGCCGTCTTGAGATTGATGACGAAATCGAACTTTGTTGGAGCCTGCACCGGCAGATCGCCGGGCTTCGCACCTTTGAGAATTTGATCGACATATGGCACCGCACGCCGAAAAATATCGGTCTCGTCCGGTGCGTAGCACATCAGCCCACCGTCAGCGACCGCCTCGCGAAAGTGAACGACGGCTGGCAGCTGGTGCACCAGCGCCTGTGTGACGATCTCGTGGCGATGCACAGTGTTGAAAGCGCTCGGTGGGGCGATCAGGCCGCTCTTCGACACCGCTCCCAACTGCGCGATCGCGGCGTCAATTTCGGCGTCGCTGTGCACGCGTATGGCCATCACGTCGAGCGCAAGCGCCTCGCGCTGCTCCTTGAACGAGCGCAGATAGACCTCGTAATAGGGATAGTCGTCGGGATTGAAAAGAAAACCGATCTGCGCCACCTCAGGCGCAATCTGTTTGAAGAAGCCGAGCGCCTTACCGATCATCGAATAATCGATGAAGCTGAAGCCAGTGATATTGCCGCCGGGGCGCTCAACATTCGGCACGTAACCCTGTGCGACGGGGTCGTTAACAACGACGAACACGATCGGGATCGACTGCGTGGCCGCTTTCAGCGCGGCGATTGAGGCGGTCCCGTAAGAGAGGATGACATCCGGCGCGAGCTTCACAAGCTCCGCCGCGCCTGCTCGCACCCGGTCGCGATCGCCGCCCCCGTGGCGGATCTCGAAGTGCGCATTACGGCCTTCGACCCAGCCCAAGTCGGCAAGACCGTTGCGGAACGCGGTGAGGCGCGCCTCGCTGACTGCATCATCCTGCCTTGACGCCATGAGCACGCCGACCAGCCGGGTTTGGCCCGCTGGTTGCGCCCGAACCGTTAACGGCCAAGCCCCCGCCACGCCCCCCAAAAGCGTGATAAATTCGCGGCGTCGCATCAGCCCCCCACGCGCAGAAACCCATCCTAATCGGTAAGACCGGTGCAGCGGAAGTGGGTCAGCGGGGTGGATCAAAACGTCCGGCTTGGGGTCAATCGCGACCTTCCTAATAGACGGCGGGCGCGGTAGCTATGCCCCTCGAAACCGAACATCCAATTGCAACGCAAAAGTCGCTTCGGGCCAAGCGTGGGCACGCCCCAAAGCCGGCGCGAAGACGGCCGATTTGGCGCGCAAGCACGGCATCTCGGAAGCCACACTGTACAACTGGAAGGCCAAGTACGGCGGCATAGACGTGTCGGACGCCAAGCGTCTTCGCGCGCTGGAAGACGAGAACCGCAAGCTGAAGAAGCTCCTAGCGGAGTCGATGCTGGACCAGGCCGCGCTGAAGGAGCTTCTGACAAAAAAATGGTAGGGCCCGCCGCCAAGCGCGAAGCTGTCTCTTATCTGCGCAATGTCCTGCAAATGAGCGAGCGTCGGGCCTGCACTCTCGTTGCCGCCGATCGCAAGATGATCCGCTATCGCTCACGGCGGCCGGGCGATGCCGAGCTGCGAATCCGTCTGCGCGATCTCGCCAATCAGCGACGCCGGTTTGGCTACCGACGGCTTTTCATCCTGCTGCGAGAACAAGCCGAGCCGTCAGGCGTCAATCGCATCTATCGGCTCTACCGGGAGGAAGGGCTGACAGTCCGCAAGCGCAAGGCCCGGCGGAGAGCGGTCGGAACACGCGCACCAATCCTGGTGGAAGCTAAGGTCAATGCGCGCTGGTCGCTCGACTTCGTCCACGATCAGTTCGCCCTGGGCCGCCGCTTCCGCGTCCTCAACATTGTGGATGACGTGACGCGCGAATGTCTGGCGGCAATCCCCGACACCCCAATTTCGGGCAAACGGGTTGCACGCGAGCTTGCGATGCTCATCGATGCGCGCGGCAAGCCCCAAATGATCGTTTCCGACAACGGCACCGAGTTCACCTCGAACGCAATCCTGAGCTGGGCAAAGGATCATCGGGTGGAATGGCACTATATCGCGCCGGGCAGGCCGATGCAGAACGGCTACATCGAATCCTCCAACGGCCGTATGCGTGATGAGCTTCTCAATGAGGGCCTGTTCATCGATCTCGATCAGGCCCGCCAACTCATCGGCGCCTGGGTCATCGACTACAATACCGCGAGGCCGCACTCCTTGCTCGGATACAAAACGCCGGCAGCCTATGCCGGTACACTCATCGCGCCGAAGGGCGTAACATTGGCCAAGGCTCTAACTGCCGCTTGATGACAGCTCAGCGGCAGGTCAACCCCAGTCAAGGTGGCTAAATCTCTATCTAAATTCGGACAATGGTAGATTGCGGGTCTGCTTCCCTATGCAAAAAATTCAAAGCAGAGTAGCGCTGGCTTTTGCCCTCCTCTTAGCGATTGGGGCCTTGGGCAGCGCAATGTGGGCGTCCTATCGGACCTCTCAACGTGAAGCAGCAATATTTGCGAGTCTGAGTGCGATTGCTTTCGAACACGGCTTTTGCGATCGCGCATTAAGATTGGCTATCGCGGGCTTGCCGCCTATCGCGGGCGTGTCGCCATTGTCGTTTCGTTCGCCAGAGTTGCAAGGCGATCTTTCGTTTTTAGCGTCCAAGCACGATTGCTATTTTCAGTTCGCCCTTGCCGGCCATAAAAGTCTTGTGGACAGCGCGGGGTTCAGTGCGGACGGTTCTCGCATCGTGACGGCATCCTGGGACGGAACGGCGCGCGTATGGGATGCGGAGACAGGAGCTAATGTCGCCATCCTGTCTGGGCATACCGGTTGGGTGAACTGTGCGGTGTTCAGCCCGGATGGCGACCGTATTGTGACCGCCTCCTGGGACAAGACGGCGCGAGTGTGGGATGCGAAAACAGGAGCCGTTCTCGCATCGCTCTTGGGCCACACCGATCCGGTGAACACGGCGTCATTCAATCCCGACGGCTCTCGGATTGTCACGGCGTCGAACGACGATACCGCGCGCGTGTGGAACGCCAAAACGGGAGCTTTGCTCGCGACCCTCTCCGGGCACACGGCGGCCGTGACCAGTGCGGTATTCAGCCCTGATGGTTCTCGCATTGTCACGGCGTCGTTCGACGGAACCGCGCGCCTGTGGGACACGCCTACAGGCGCTACACTGGCAACGCTTTCAGGTCACAGCTCATTGGTCTGGAGTGCGAGGTTCAGCGCTGATGGCTCGCGTATCGTTACAGCATCCGACGACAGTACGGCGCGGGTGTGGGACGCAGCTACCGGTGCCGTCGTGGCGACCCTCACCGGGCATAAGGCGCCGGTACTAGACGCCGAGTTCAGCCCAGACGGAGACCGTGTTGTCACCGCATCGTTTGACGGCACAGCGCGTGTTTGGAACGCTGAAACGGGGACTTTGCTGTCCGCGCTTTCGGGACATCGAGGCTGGGTTTGGACGGCGAAGTTCAGTCCTGACGGCGCACGGATCGTCACAGCCTCTGCTGATCAAACGGCACGAGTTTGGGACGCGGCGACAGGCGCGAGCATTGCTACTCTTGCAGGACACACTGGCGCAATCTTCAAGGCGAATTTCAGCGCGAATGGTTTGCAGGTCGTCACCGCTTCCTTTGATAGTACCGTGCGGGTGTGGGACCTCGGCAGAGGTGCCCCGCGGTCGACATTGTCCGGCCATGAGGAGGCCGAGACCAGCGCGGCATTCAGTCGGGACGGTTCGCGTGTAGTCACTGCATCCGAGGACAAGACGGCGCGCATTTGGGACGCTAAGACCGGTGCCTTGTTGGCTACGCTTTCCGGTCACGCGAAGGCGGTCAACAGTGCGGTGTTCAGCCGAGACGGCTCCCGGGTGGCTACGTCATCCGACGACGATACCGCTCGCATATGGGACGCGCGAACCGGCAAGGCGCTGGCTATGCTTTCGGTGGACGAGGATCGTGTGGTCGACGCGGAATTCAGCCCGGACGGCTCGCGTGTCGTATCTGCATCCTTCGACAACACAGCGCGAGTTTGGGATGCGAGAACAGGGGGCATCCTCGCCACGCTTGCAGGGCATTCGGGTTGGGTGAATGGCGCGGCCTTCAGCCCTGACGGCTCACACATCGTCACCGCATCGTTTGATGGCACTGGACGAGTGTGGGACGCAGAAACGGGAAGGGTGGTCGCCACACTGTCCGGGCATACGGATCGGGTGCTCAGCGCAGCGTTCAGTCCCGACGGATCTCGCATCGTTACTGCATCGGCGGATAGGACTGCGCGCATTTGGGACGCAAGGACCGGCGCGGCTCTCGCCACGCTCTCTGGGCACAAGGATTGGGTGGATAGTGCGACATTCAGTCCGGACGGTTCTCGCGTCGTCACCGCGTCGTTTGATGATAGCGCGCGAGTTTGGGACGCCAAGAGCGGAGATCTTGTTGCTGCGCTTCTGGGGCACGCGGATAGGGTCTTGAGCGCGGCATTCAGTCCGGACGGATCTCGAATCGTCACGGCATCCGCCGACAAGACTGCGAGAGTCTGGGACGCGGCAACAGGCGTGGCGTTGGCGGAACTTTCGGGGCATAGTGATCAAGTAGTCAGCGCGGCGTTTAGTCCTGATGGTTCACGCGTTGTCACCGCATCGATAGACCGGACCGCGCGCATATGGCAGCTCGATCCGACTGTGCTCATGCCGGCGGCTCAGCGTCAGGACTACATCTGCCGCGAGCAACTCGTAGGGGCGCGATCATTCACCGGCCGGGAAATGGCAGAGCCGATGTTGCGATGGCGAGACGATCTCCGCGATGTCTGCGATCGCGTGGGACTGCTGAGCCCATCTTATTTCTGGCGGGCAACGGTGGGTGCTGCGGCAGCGGTTAGAGGCATGCTTTCAAGATAATCATTATCGACACCGTAGTGCACACGGTTGAATGTTCGGGATGCCTGCCATCGCGTCGCCGCGGCTCGGCATTGTTGACAAGCTTCAGCGCAGCGGTCACCTTTTTGCCGGGACGATGCGATCGCGCAGCGCTACGCGATAAAACAGAATAATGCAGCGATTCCGGGAGGGCTCCATGACTATCTCAGTTCCGCAGGATCTGACGCGTCCTGGTGTGGTCCGATTGGCCGTGCCGACGCGCGTGCGTTGGAATTATGTTGCCCCGTCGCTCTTGATGTTCTGGATCATGTCCATGTTGGACAAGAGCAACATTTCGCTTGTGATCGCCGATCCGCAATTTCTCAACGAGATGCAGCTTGGCGGCGAGACTAAGCTGCTCGGCTGGCTGGCCGGCGGCATGTTCATCTCTTACAGCTTGGCAGCTCCGCTGTGGGGCTGGGCGGTGACGCGCTACGGGCCTCGCCACGCTATTATGGCGAGTCTCGCCATCTGGGCGCTGACATGCTTCTGGTCGGCGCTGTCGCAGAGCTACGGCATGTTGCTCGCGTCGCGTATCGGATTGGGTATCGGCGAAGCTGCCTGTTATCCGGTCACGCTTGCTTTGGTCGCGAATTGGTTTGCGCTGCGCGAGCGCGGCAAGGCGACGGCCTTTTGGTGGATCGGCACCATGATCGGACCAATGCTTACGGGACTGATCGTAACCGGGCTGATCGTGACGGTCGGCTGGCGCGGCCAGTTCTGGGCCATGGGCATTCTCGCGCTCGCGCTACCGCTGCCGATGATATGGTTCCTGGTACGGGATAAGCCGGAACAGCACCCAGCGGTGAACACCGCGGAGCTCGACTTCGTGCGCGCTGGCGCTATCGAGCACAACGACGACGTGCCGGGCCGTCTTTTCAAAGGCGTCAGCAGCGTCTGGCGCAATCATCGCTTCTGGCTGATCGTGCTTGCCATCTCGTGTAACGCGATCTTCTTCTGGGGATGGTCGATCTGGCTGCCGACCTACCTGCGCACGGCGCGGCATTTCGCGTTCAGCACGTCCGGCTATCTGACTTTCGTGATCTATGGCTTCGCGGTTGCGACTATCCTGATTATCGGCCACGTCTCGG
Organism: uncultured Alphaproteobacteria bacterium; assembly: GCA_963761185.1. Lineage (GTDB taxonomy): Bacteria > Pseudomonadota > Alphaproteobacteria > Rhizobiales > Xanthobacteraceae > BOG-931. Next base: position 202,627 of record CAVXFY010000001.1, on the reverse strand, counting down.
ATCGCGTCTTTCGTCGCGCGCCATTCGCGGGCCTCGGTTGGGCGTCAGCCGCGGTGCTCTTAATGGCCGCGGCGCTGGCGCCAAGCACGACGTGGAGCGTTATCCTGATGATCTGCGCGTTGTGCGCGCAGCAGGTCGGCATATCTTGCGCCGAAATGCTGATGCACAGCGTCATCGGTTCGGCCGACATGGGCAAGTCGCAGGGCGTGCGCGCGCTGCTGACGCAAATGACGGGCGCGCTGTCGCCGGTGATGATCGGCTACATCCTCGCCTATTCGGGCGGTGGCTTTGTCGCGCCGTTCGCGGTGCTCTCGGTGGCCGTCGTGATCTCCGCCGGCTGCATGATCGCGCTCACCAGGGAGGGATTTTGACATGGCGAGATCGGAAGTGGCGACAGCGGACTTGCCGAGCATGACGGTTGGCGGCGTGCAGGTGCACGGCTTAAGCGATGGCACGCTGCCGACCTCGCTCGACAAAATCGTCGACATGGGCCGCGCGCAGGCGCTGCAGCTGGTCGGCGAGACCGACAGCAGCGGCACCTTTCCCATCCCGGTGAACAATTTCGTCATCCGGCGCGGCGACAAGGTAATCATGATCGACGCCGGAGCCGGCAACACGATGTATCCAACACTCGGCAGGCTGCCAGACAATTTGCGTACCGCGGGCATTGATCCGCAGGCAGTCACGCATATCGTCATTACGCATCTGCACGGCGATCACGCCAACGGCCTGGTCGACGATGCTGGGAATCCGCATTACCCCAATGCCGAGATCGTCGTGCATGAGGTGGAAGCCCATTTCTGGATGGCGCCGGACCGCGTAGACGATCTTGATAAGGTCAAGGCCAATCGTGCCCGGACCCGGATCAACCTCAAGCCTTATCTCGACCGCATCCACCGCGTGCGTGGCAGCGAGGACTATCTCGGCTTTGCGCCGGTGATCGCGCCCGGCCACACGCCGGGCCATACCTGCTGGGTGCTGTCAACGCCCGGCGGCAGCTTCATGGCGCTGGGCGACGTGGTGCATGTGTCCGCCATCCAGATCTCGCATCCTGACGCCGGCATGATCTACGATCTAGACAAGGAACAGGCGGTCCGGTCGCGCAAGCGCATTCTCGACATGGCCGCGACCGAGCACCTCGCCATCGCCGGCGCCCACGTCAACGCACCTGGATTCGGCTATGTGAGGCGTAAGGGGGCAGCCTTCGCCTTCGAGCCTGCGGGCTAGGATGCGGGACAACCCTGCGACGATCTCGGATCGACAATGCACCACTTCGCGTCGTTCCTGGCTCCCTTGCGCCCCCGAAAATATCTTTCAAGGTAATGGAAATGACAGCGAAGGGTTACGACTACATCATTGTCGGTGCGGGTTCGGCAGGTTGCGTGCTGGCAAACCGGCTGAGCGAGGACAGCGACGCGAACGTGCTGCTCATCGAAGCTGGCGGTCGCGATTGGCATCCTTACATTCACATCCCGCTCGGCATGGGACGCATGCACGACGATGCCATGTTCGACTGGGGCTTCCAGACCGATCCCGAACCCAATCTCAACAATCGCCGCATTGAAGCGATGCGAGGCAAGGTATTGGGCGGCTCGTCGTCGATCAATGTTATGGCCTATACCCGCGGCAATCGCGGCGACTACGACCGGTGGGCGCAAAAGGGGGCACGCGGCTGGTCGTACGCCGAAGTGCTGCCGTATTTTCAGCGCTGCGAGACATTCGAAAAGGGCGCCAACACTTGGCGAGGCGGCAGCGGTCCGCTCGGCACGGAATTCGCCAAGACGTGCGACCCGCTATACGAGGCTTGGATTGCGGCCGGAGAAGCAGCGGGCTATCCGTTCAACTCGGATTATAATGGCCAGCAACAGGAAGGATTCGGCCGCAGCCAGTACACCATCCGTTACGGGCGGCGTTCGTCATCCGCAAGCGCTTTTCTGAAACCAGCGCGCGGACGCAAAAATCTCATCGTTGCGGTGAAAGCCCATACCACACGCATCAAGCTTAAGGGCACGCGCGCCATAGGCGTCGAATATGTTCAGGATGGCGCAATTGTGCACGCCGACGCGGCCCGCGAGGTGATCCTTGCCGCGGGCACTTTCAACTCGCCGCAGCTCCTGATGCTTTCCGGAATCGGTCCGGCGACACATTTGCGCGAATTTCGCATCAACGTCGTCGCCAACCTACCGGTCGGCCGTAATCTGCAAGATCACCTTGGCGCCTATATGACCTACCGCCGCAAACAGCCGGGAGCATTCCACCGCGAGATGCGGTTTGACCGGATGGCGGTAAGCATGATCCGCGCCTACTTGTTCGGCAGCGGGCCGGGCACCGTCGTGCCCGGAGGCCTGCACGCGTTCATCAAGACGCGGTCCGAACTCGCGGTGCCCGATATCGAATTCATGTTCCGCGGTACGGCCGCCAAGCCGCATCTGTGGTTTCCGTTGGTTCGCTCCGCCTTTGTCGACGGCTTTGGTATCCGACCGACATTGCTACATCCCGACAGTCGCGGCGAGCTGTTGCTCGGGTCGGCCGATCCGCTGGCTCCCCCTCGCATCGTCTATCGTTTCTTCACAGCGCCGAACGATCTGCCTACATTGCGTGAAGGATTTAAACGCGCGCGCGAGGTCGCGTTCCAGAAGGCGATGGATCCTTATCGCGACGAGGAGATAAATCCGGGCCTTGCGGTGAAGACAGATGTGGAGATCGACTCCTGGCTCAAGAAGGTCGTCATCACCGCCCATCATCCCGCAAGCACCTGCGCGATCGGTCGAGACGGCGTTCTGGATTCCGATCTCAAAGTGCACGGCATCGAAGGCTTGCGTGTCTGTGATGCTTCAGCGATGCCGGATCTCGTCTCCGCTCATATCAATGCCTGTGTGTTGATGATGGCGGAGAAGGGCGCCGATCTCATTCGCGGCCGCCGACCACTATCACCAGCCGAAGCTGCTTAGCACACCAAACTCGGCCGACTGCGAACGTTTAGCCCACTGCGCATAAGGATCGGCGGCAAAGTGTCGTTGCTCGGGCGTGATCCATATGGGGCGGACGGTCAGCTAGTTGAGGACGAGGGTCTTATTCGAAAGACGGCCCGAAAGCCAGACAGTGATTAATTCGTGGCAGCCTCCGAATAGCGAGCATAAAGCCCGTCTATCTGGTTTTCCCACATTCTGACGAATGCACCTGACGTTAAGTTGTCTACGGACTTCCAGGCTTGTTTAACCTCTGGAAGCGTGTTGCCCCAGACGGCTCGTTTGCACCACTGCTCACCTTTCTCTCTGCCTTCATCAGTGGCGCACATAGACTTCCATGCGATCCGTTCCGGATGCGTGACGTGTTCCTCTGCACCCTGGGTCCCTTGTTGATGGATAAGATAGAGGTCGCTGATCGTCGGCTTCTTATGTGTCGTCAACTCGAACATTAGGGCCGAGGTTGCAAATTTGAATGCTGCCGCAATGGCATTATCGCGAGGATTGAGGATGTCGCCGGAACCGTATTTGGCAAACTCAAAATTGCTAAGTTGAAAGAGCCCAATATACGAGCCGGTCCGCTGCTTTGGGTCGAAGTCGGATTCAATTTTCGCAACTGCCTTCATAAAATTGAAGTTCAAACCGAACGCCTGAGAGGCTTGCCCGATCTCTTCGACAGGTGTGCCGACTGGAACGTCTTCGAGAGCGGCCAGGGCGATATCCGCTGGCTTTACCTCGGGTGGAGATTCGGAATAAACGTAAAAGTGGACCAGATCAGAAATCTGCCTTCTTACGTCCAAGTCAGATGAAGGATCACGTGGTGCGAAATATCTTTCAATTCGAACAACTTTAGTGGCGAGCAGGTCAGCTACGACTTTGAGGCGATCTGATTTGTTTGCAACAACAACTTCGGTCGTCGGCGCGCTGTCAGGCTCGACCGGCACCTCGGGGTTACCCCTGAAAATCACAAGGGACACACCCGCAAAGATGCCTACGGCGGCCGCAATGTAGACTACTGAAGAACGCCGCATTGCCCCCACCCATTTACCTGACAAACGATATCCCCAAACGATTAACTATTGCTGAGTGTGTCGAAATTAAGAAACAAGTGTGCCGGGCTGAGCGCTTGCTATTTCGGTTCAACCGAGGGCCATCAGTTTCGGCGAGTGTCACCCGTCAGCGGCGGCACTGGGTCCGAATGTGTGGTGCGTTCCATGAGCCCGATCAAGCAATACGATTCCTGCCGAAGGTCACGTCGGTCTTCACCGCCCGGCTGCTACGCCGTGGAAGTTGACCTTAACGCGGCCTGCGTGGGGCAGGGGACAGCTTTCCGTGCTGCCAAACGAGCCAAGCCGGCCTATCGTCGACTAAATCACATCTGATAGCGGGGCATTACCGGAAGCAATCAGATGGGTGCTGCTCCTGCTCGATGGCTGCTGTCAGGGGGCAAAGCGACACCGCAACTTAAGCACGCCGCGGCAGCTAATCATGCTGTGGACGGGTGCGCCGGGAGACCGGCAAGAGGTAGACGGTGGAAGTCCGTCACGGTGAAGGAGTAGCGAACCGCACTGGCCCCGAGTGATGCGCGGGTTGTCCGCGAGGACAAACGTGAAGCGTTCACAGGGGAGGGCGCAGGCGAGGTATTGAGCGGCGTAAGACAAGTTCGGGGTGCTGATGTTTTCCGTCCCACAGAAGGCAACACGGCTGGTGTCGATATCGCAAGACACACGCCGACCCCGCGTCGTCGTAGACCCTGGCATGCGCAGAAGCCTTTTGCACGGGAACCGGGAGATCTCCATCGCCGCCCCCGCCAGTCGTGGCCGGGACGTTGTCGGGAAGGCCGGAGGCTGTAGCCGACGATGAGCGCGACGGAGAAGTCGGACCTGCCCGAAGTAGCAAAGAAGCGAGCGAACAAAGCGGCCTCGGCTGCGGCGGAGCTCGTGGAGCGAAGGGGCGGGGCCAAGGAGAATGCGGAACTGCAAAGCACGGTCCGGACGCAGAGCCGGGCAGCCGTGTCACAAGCGCAGGCCCGCATACGAGAAGCCGTCATCAGGAACAGACAGGACAAGCTGACGGCGCTCCTGCATCACCTCACCGTTGACGTTTTGCGGGCGAGCTTCTTCGGTCTGAAGAAGTCCGCCGCGCCGGGTGTCGACGAGGTGACGTGGAGCGAGTACGTGGAAGGCCTCGAAGAGAACCTCTCGGGCCTCCACTCTCGCGTTCAAACGGGAGCGTATCGAGCGCTGCCATCGCGCCGGACCTACATTCCGAAGGCAGATGGCAGACAGCGGCCGCTCGGCGTCGCTGCCGTAGAGGACAAGATCGTCCAGGCAGCGGTGGTGGCGATCCTGACGCCGATCTATGAGTTGGAGTTCCTGGGCTTCAGCTACGGGTTCCGGCCGAAGCGCAACCAGCATCAAGCGTTGGATGCACTCGCGTTCGGGATCGGCAGGCGACACATCAACTGGGTGCTCGACTGCGACGTACAATCCTTTTTCGACAAGGTCAGCCGGGATTGGCTGATCCGTTTCGTCGAGCATCGGATTGGCGACCGCCGAATCACCCGGTTGATTGCCAAATGGCTGACGGCAGGCGTGCTCGAAGATGGACGCGTGATCGAGACGGAGGACGGGACGCCGCAGGGCGCGGTCATCAGCCCGCTCTTGGCGAACATTTACCTCCATTATGTCTATGATCAATGGGTCCACCAGTGGCGGCAGCGATGCGCCACCGGCGACGTGATTGTCGTGCGCTACGCGGACGACTTTATCGTTGGCTTCGAGCATCGGCACGAAGCGGAGCAATTCCTTGCCGATCTCAAGGCGAGGCTCGCTCGTTTTGGACTAAATCTTCATCCCGATAAGACGCGGCTCATCGAGTTTGGTCGGCACGCGATTGCGAACCGCCGCGCTCGAGGCCTCGGCAAGCCGGAGACGTTCGACTTCCTGGGGTTCAAGCATTATTGCGCGGCCCGGCGGGATGGCAGCGGCTTCGTGCTCGGAAGGAAGCCGATGGCCAAGCGCATGCGAACCAAACTTCGGGAGATCAAGGAGCAGCTCATGGTGACCCGCCACGACGGGATCGATGGGCAGGGCAAATGGCTTGCTCAGGTCCTGCGCGGCTGGATGGCCTACTATGCTGTGCCGATGAGCGGCTCAGCGATCTCAGCATTCCGTCATCACGTGATCGAACGTTGGCATGGCGCGCTGGTGCGTCGAAGCCACAGACGTCGACTTACGTGGACGAGAATGAAGACGATCGCTGACCGGTACCTGCCGTTCCCACGCATCCTGCATCCGTGGCCAGAGAAGCGGTTCCTCGTCACCATCCAAGGTGGGAGCCCGGTGCGTTAGCAGCGCCCGCCGGGATCTGTGCGGGGGGCGGAGAGTAATCTCCGTCCCTACCGCGACCGCCACTCTACGGCATCGAACTGCTATAGTGTGGTTGCGTTGCAACGAAAGAAGTTCAAGGGCAGCGCAGAGAGGATAGGAGGCTGAAGTTTTGGAGGAATTGGCGAGAACATGACGACGTAATGCAAACAAGGTCGTCGCAGGGATCGGGAGAACCCGTTTGGGTCATCGCACTTCGAAGTGCGTGCTAACGATTGGGACCCGATCCGCGCAAAGCATTATGTCCAGCGGCCATATCGGCCGTACAAACAGGCCGGACACATGACCGCACCGGACCACCCTCAATTGCCGCACTGCGAGAGGCTCATTCAATCACCTCGTCGGCAGTGGCGAGCAGCGAGTTCGGTACAGTTAGGCCGAGCGCCTTGGCGGTCATGAGATTTATGACCAACTCGAATTTGGTCGGCGCCTGTACTGGAAGCTCACCGGCGGCCGCCCCTCTGAGGATGCGATCGATATAAGACGCAGAGCGACGGAAGATGTCGGTTTGGTCCGGCGCGTAGGACATCATGCCGCCATCGGCAACGAAATCCCGCAAGCCATAGGTCGCGGGCAGACCATATTGCACCGCCAATTCGACGATACGCTTGTGATGTGCGGCCAGGAACGGTTCAGGTGGAGCCATCAACCCGGTGGCCGGCGTCGCGGCCAACGTTTCGATTGCTGTATTGATCTCTGCCTCCGAGCGCACCCGCAATGCCGTCAGTTCGAGCCCGAGTTCCTGCCGCTGCTCGTGAAACGAATCCAGATAAACTTCGTAATAGGGATAGGTGTCCGGATTGAACATGAAGCCGACACGGTTGATGCTTGGGGCCACCTGCTTGAGCAATTGCAGCGCTTTGCCCAGCATCGAAAAGTCTATGTAGCTGAAGCCGGTGATGTTGCCACCCGGATGCGCGACGCTCGCAACGAACCCCTGAGCGACCGGATCGTTGACGATGACGAAGACAAGCGGGATGGAGCCCGTCTTCTGCTTGAGCGTCGCAATAGCGCTCGTCCCGCCGGCGAGAATGACATCCGGTGTGAGCTTCACCAATTCGCCAGCAAAGTCGAGCGCGCGATCAATATCACCGCCCGCCCAGCGAATTTCGAACCGCACGTTGCGGCCCTCCGTCCAACCCAACTCCGCCAAGGCGTTTCGGAACGCGGCCAACCGGGCTTGAGAAGCTGCATCGTTTCCGCTCGGACCGGCCAAGAGAGCGCCAACGACACGCATCCCGTCCAATTGCTGCGCGCGTGCCGCGAGCGGGCATACAATGGCTGCACCGAGCGCGGATATGAATTGCCGTCTAGCTACGCCGACCGTCATTAGCCTCGCCCCGAGCTAATTGATCCGGGCACGATGTTACAGTGATATTTTGCAGTGCACGAGCCTGCTATTGTCCCATTGCGGACGCCGGTTGGTGACAGTCGCGGCAGCTACTGGGAAAGCGGACATTCCGGTGCGGGGCGGCGCTAGTTGAGCAGCAAACGCGCGATATCGACGACGGCGTGAATATGTTGGCCGTTTAGGAACGCAAGATCGAAGGCCGCCATAGCGACCAAAGATATCGCCACCACGCGGAACATAGCGTCGAGGTTGGCATTGCCGACCTAACGATTGCCAAAGTTGAAATGGTGCGCCGCGTTAAAGTACGTCAACCATGCACCAGGCCGGCGATGCGATTGCCAGCCCAGTACCTGAGTCGCCTTAACGAACCATTTAGCAAACAGTCATAATCTAAACGGCTGTCTGCGTGACCAGTAGAGAGGCGGCGATGACTAAAGAAGAAAAACGATCAAGTGGAGAAAGGCGATCAGCTAACGATCGGCGTAGTGGAGTGGATACGAGATCCGACGAGGGGCGACGGACGATAGGAGAGCGGCGGTCGAATATCGAACGCAGGTCGGACCTGGATCGGAGAACAAACGAAACGCCAATCACTAGCGCCCGAGGCAAAGATTAGCGCTTTGCCGGAACTCGTCCGGACCCGCCTACGCGGCGACTGGGCCCCTCGCTCTTCGCTCAGCCGCTTAGCTCTTTCTCGGCACTCGGCCGCATACGTCTCGACAACCTTCGCATTGTAACGCCGCACGCCCTTGCCGCGCGGCTAAGCCATTGCTCAGAATGCGTGACCGGATTCTTATCGACGAGCGAAAATCGGTTGACCACACGGGCGCAAGCTGTGCGGTTATTCCAAAAAAATCAATTCTTGTCTTTTAGAGAAATCTGACTCCGCTCAGGTGATTCCATCAGCGCAAATGGTATCGGCTGCGTTGACGTGCGCTCGGTTCGGCATCGAGCTGGCTTTGCAACACCGGGCCGGCTTTTTCATGCTCGCACGGACGGACGTTACGCAGTCTTTGTGAATCGATCCGCCGCGTTCTTGACCGGCTGCATGGCTTCTTGCGCGATGCTTTGAGTTAAATTCTTCGGCTCTTGTGTTCGCTTTTGTAATATCTGGACTTGCTGCTCAGCGAAACGTTTTGTCTGAAAAGCTGAGCGCTTGGGCGCCTGCGTCCCTCACGACAAAGCAGGCTGCCGTTTCTTCAACGGACAAGGGTGGCAAAACCGCGCGCATCGGCCACGCCGTCGTCATAGAGCAGTCAACTAATGATCCGTTAAATGCCGTTCCGTATTGTTAGATAAGGACCGGACGGTCGCTCAATGGTCTCGCGATATGATTGCGCGGGCAAACGAAGGACCGTCTCCATGACTCGCCGTGATCAGGAACTTCTGGATAAGCAATTTTGGTGGCTAAATCGGTCGAGTGCAAAGGCATTTTTGGCGCTCTCCATTGTCAGCGCCATTATTATTTGCTTACTGCTAGGTACTGCCGGCATTACCTAGCCACCGCCGCTGGCTCGTGCAAGTGCCAGCAAGGTCCGCAACTAAGGGCCATTTAACACGAACGACCCCGCTAATTCAGTCCAGGCCTTGTTTGCGCTTTCCAGCGCTTCGTTATCCAGCGCCATCTGACGCCATCTATCGGCACATCGCAGATACGCTTCTTTGGCCTCCTCGTCGTCCACAGTACTCGCCATGCGTTCACACGCGTCTGCGTTGTCCAAATATTGCGCCGCGTTCGTCGTCAAGCAAACCTCAATCCGAGCGAGGGAGGGACAAGTTATTTGTTCTTGTTGATTTGCGCTAGGCTACGATCAGCTTTAATATGAAATAGATCTGTATCGCGAATTTGGCATATTGCCGGGATGGACCGCGCTCGACTAACCGCCGTTGAGAGAAATGGACATTGGTCCGTTTGCATTGCTTGGCCAAATGGCACAGCGCGCTATCTTGGCGCGTATGCTTCGAAACTTGAAGCAAGCGAGTGGATCAAAGAGCATCAATGGCTGACAGCCAAGAAAATTGAAGAAAAAGATATGGTTCGTCGCGGAAGGCGGATCGGCAGCATTGCGAAGTAGCGCCTCGCCCGATGGCTTGACGCCACAAACAGACGGATTGGAGATCAAATGCAGTCTCGGATGGTGATGGCCCTGTCTGCGGCTGCTCGTTAAGTACTAATCCCGCCGGGGCGCCCCTCGGCGGTGTTTTTGTCTGGCCGCCGCTCGATAATGATCCCGGCTGTAACTGTTGCCACGGTAGTACCAATATTGATAGCGATAGCGCAGCCTAAACGCCTACGTCATCGCGGGGCGGCATTCGCATGCCTCGCGCATTTTGACTGCGAGCTGATGACGATTTAGCTAAGCTTTGATTAATCGCTGTGCTAACGCGAGTAGGACCTTCCCAGACACTCACGCGCGTTAGTTAGGTGGTTCGGGACAAAAGGAGCCTCGCTTGTGGTGGGCTGAGGCTTCTTTTGTACGTCCGTCCAACTCAGCATTTGATTCGCTTCTTACTTTCCTACGTCAGCATTATTTCATTGCTGAGGAGTGAGTGCGACCGCAACGGGCGGCGCTGCGAGCCCCAAGCGCCCCCCGACACCCTCATCGTGGTGCCGCCCGTAATCCGATTCGTACGTACATCGCGGAGCACCGCTTGCTCGGTGTATTTTCAACGCGCATGATCACGACTTGGATAAGTATTGCTCAAACACGCTGTACCGGTGCAACATTTCCCCCTCCGCTCGACCCCGCGTCAGTTCAAGGCGGCAGCTCGCTGCTCGATTGCTCAGCGCTGCCATTTCGCCGGGGCTTTTTTGTGCATGTGGGGGCAGGGTATTGTTTTACCAATTGCAGGTTCACGGTGTCTGCAAATATCCCGTCACGAAAATCGCCGGTGAGTAGGCCGGCTGGCTGATGGCGGTGCACAGTTGCGCGGGTGCCTGGATGCGAATGCCAGTAGTTAGCGAGCGATCGTAGTAGCCGTCGGATTGTGGAGCGGCGCTCGCCACCGCGGACCAAATGACAACTTCGCCGTTGTTGTTGCTTAGGTTGTAGAAACTTACCCCCTGTTGAATGGGGTTTGCGGTTGTGTTGGTGATCGCAATGTGAATGTCCGTCACGATCAGCGATTGGCCGCTCGGGATCGTGAAATTACCCATCGCATCCTTGGGGCCAGCGATCGAGCCGTCGCCGCCAATGCGGTAAAAGCTTAAACGCTGACCGCAAGTGGATTGTTGAAAATTAAGCTGCGCTTCAAGGAAGACGATATTGTCGCTGTTCGTCGCTCCGCATCCGCCGACCAATACAAGCAGAATGGTGCAGCACAGGGCCGCAATCCAAATGTTAGCCGTGCGCGTCATCGAACTAGCCTCCGGCACTAGCCCATTTTCTTGCAATCTGGCGCAACGAATTGACGACCGCAACAGCATTCGCCGGGTCGGTCTGTACTTGCCTGGCATACTTTTAGAACTGATTACACTGTTCGATAATGGCGCCCAGGTCAGGAAAGCGAAGCATGACGTTGAGGGTCAGCAAAAGGCCGATCAGACAGAATGCCACGATCGCTTGCAGATCGGGATCAGTGACCGTCGCATAAAGCCGCTGCCACGATTCATTCGCAGCATGGACATGGCGGCTCTTGGCCCTTGGCGGTGCTTGAAGCTCGCGGGTCCTCGGTCGGTTTTTCATTCGCGCGTTTCCTTTTTCTACATTGCGCGTTGACGATCACCTGGATCATGCCTCTGCGTCTGTGTCGTATGTCACGGGAGGGGCCGATGGAACTGATGGAACCTAGCAGTGGAGGGGGCTTATACCAACCCGCTGAGTGCCTGACTCTCGCGGGGGATTCACAAATCGCCGGCGAAGTGATTCAAGGTGGCAAACGGAGGGTCGTTTGCCATGGGCCAGGCGATTGCGGTGCGGACGGACTATACGGCGGGCGAGGTCCGCCGGTTTGCCAAGCGGGCGAAGGATGGCGGGCAGGCGCGTCGACTGCTGGCGATTGCAGCAGTGCTCGACGGCGCTTCGCGGGAAGATGCAGCCAAGGTCGGTGGCATGGACCGTCAGACGTTGCGGGACTGGGTGCTCCGGTTCAACGAGCAAGGGCCGGACGGTCTCATCAACATTCCTTCACCGGGCGTGCCGCGCAAGCTCGGCAAAAGGCACAGGGCCTTTCTGGTCCGGCTCGTGGAGGAGGGCCCGATCCCAGCGGTGCACGGTGTGGTGCGCTGGCGGGCGTGCGATCTGATCATGCGACTGCGCGAGGAGTTCGGCCTCTCGGTGTCGGATGACACGATCTATCGCGCCCTGAAGGACTTGGGCTTCTCGCATGTGAGCGCGCGGCCGAAGGCCTACAAGCAGGATCCTGACGCCATGGAGGCGTTCAAAAAAACTTTGCCATACGCGTGGCGGAAGTCCGTACCAAGCTCGCACCGGGCACACCGGTAGAGGTTTGGTTCCAGGACGAGATGCGGATCGGCCAGAAGAACAAGCTCACCTATCGCTGGGCCAGGACGGGCTCGCGTCCGAGCATGTCGGCCATTGCCCATGACCGTGCAGCGCACCCGAAGCCATGCAGCTTCATCTCGACGAGATCGCTGCAAGAATAACCGCCGGCGCTCACGCGATCCTCATTCTCGATCAAGCCGGCTGGCACGGCGCCAAAGACCTCAAGATTCCCAGCAATCTATCGCTCCTGCCACTGCCGCCGCGTGCGCCCGAACTCAACCCACAAGAAAATATCTGGCAGTTCATGCGACAGAACTGGCTGTCCAACCGAATCTTCAAATCCTTCGACGACATCGTCGATCACTGCTGCTATGCGTGGAACACCCTCATCGATCAGCCCTGGAAAATCATGTCCATCGCACGCCGCGACTGGGCCGTCGTCGGTCACTCAATCTGAGGATTGGTATTAGCCGCGGCGGCCGACGCAAACCCGCAATGCGAAAGAGGCCCCGGTGTGGAGATCCCCGAGGCCTCTCAAAGCGCCGCCAGTACGCAGCACCATTTCCCAGCCGCAGCAAATCCTACCGCCCTGCCGTTACCGTGCGGTTACCGGCAGGAAAAGACAGACCAAGTATTCGCGAATCTTGTGTTCGCGATCACATCAGCCTGGACTTGAGAGCATAGAGTGAGGTTGCCGGATGCGGAGGCTGCCATGAGCAAGATGATGCTGAAATTCCCGATTAATTTCGGTGAAGCTGTGAAGCAGGTCTTTGTCGGTACTCCTCGCGTTGCCTCTCCCGACCTGCAAAACCTCAGCGACAGGGCCTTAGAGGACATCGGACTTGTTCGCCTGAGGACCGATTTCGAAGCGATCAAGCCGTTCTATCTGCAATAGGACGCATGCGGCCCCTATTTCGGCCGGCACTTCAGGCACTTCGAACAGCGGTTAGGAGCCTTTCCATATCGACGGAAAGTCGGCTGGCGTCCTGCGCGAGCGCCTTGGCTGAAGAGAGAATCTCCGACGAGGCCGAATTCATATCGGCGGCGCTGTTGTTGACCTCGCCGATGTTGGCGGCGACATGCGCCGCGCGGCCGGTGGCGGCTTGGACATTGTTGGCGATTTCTCGGGTCGCCAAAGCTTGCAACTCCACGGCCGCGGTAATGGTCGCGGAAATTTCAGCGATGCGGTTGATAGTGCCGCCGATTTCCCTAATGCTGCCAACGGAATGATGCGTTGCCGCCTGTACAGCGGCGATTTGTTGGCCGATCTCGTTGGTAGCCTTGGCGGTTTGCGCCGCCAGTGCCTTGACTTCCTGAGCCACCACCGCGAAACCCTTACCGCTCGTGCCGGCGCGCGCCGCCTCGATGGTTGCATTGAGGGCGAGCAGGTTTGTTTGTTCGGCGATGTCGGTGATTAGTTCGACGACGTCGCCGATCCGGGCGGCGGCTTGGATCAATTCAACAATGCGGCCATCCGTCATCTCGGCTTGCGTCACTGCCTCACCGGCCATAATGGTCGATTCCCGCACCTGCCGACCGATTTCGCCGACTGAGGCAATCAATTGCTCGGTCGCGATCGAGACCGATTGCACATTGTCTGCGGCTTGGGTCGACGCCGAGAGCACCTTGCCCGATAAATCCCTGGTCGCGACCGCCATCGCGCCGAGCGCCTCCGCGGCAGCCTCGAGCTCTATCGATGACGATGAGACTGAACGAACGACGTTTGCCACCGTCGTCTCGAAAGCGCCGGCTACTTCCTGGATGCCCGCGCGCCGCTGTTCACTTATTTTCTGCGCCGTCTGCTTTTCAGAAAGCTCCAATTGCTCGACCCGGACTAGCATCTCCTTGAAGGCTTGCGCTGCGCGGGCGGTATCGCCGACTTCATCGGCACGCCCAGTATAGGGCACTACCACATCCCTATTGCCGTGAGCTAATTCCCGCAGAACATCCCCAATGCGACGAACCGGCCTACTGATAGCCACCGCGCCGAACACGGTCACGCCGGCCAGGACAATGACGACAAACAGACCAATGCCGAGATTGATGACGCCGACCCGCGCACTTTCGATGTTCGCATGCTCGTTACCAAAATCTGCCGCAGCGAGCATTTCTGCAGTGGACTTATCGACCACCGCAGTCATCTGATTGCCAATAGCGACGGCGCGGCGCACTTTTTCGACGGTGTCGCCGTAATCTGTCAATGCGGCGGCGAGTTCGGTGCTGACGGCGACACAATCTTTCGTCAATTTATCGAGTGCGTCAAACGTGGTCTTGTCGGTAGCATCTTCGGCGAGGCTGCGCGCGCTGGCGATGTGATTTTCCGCAGAAATCGCGGCAGCACGCAGCCTCTCAAGAGCTCGCGCGACATCGCTCGGCGCAATCGCAAGCCGCATTTCTCGATTTTCGAGCCGCATGTCGCCCAAATCTTTGGCGGCGCGCAGTGTCTCGACGACCGAAAGCTCCTTGGCGGCGGCGATCGATCTCTCACGTGATGCCCAAAGATCACCGACCTGTTGCACGGCGAGCATTCCGGCAACGAGGAGCACACCGAGCGCTGCCCACAGTGCGAGCTTCGTCCGGATCGGGAGGTCGAAGCCCCACATAATCAGATCCCCTCAATTTTGCGATGTTGGCTGAGTTCCATTAATTCGACGTAAACCAAACGGCCCCCACGGCCGCTGGCGACGACGCTTGCCGTGCAAATCCTGTATGTTGTGAAGGGTCCGACCTAACAGCGCCGCACGTCGGCGAACGTGACCAGGTCCATGATGGTCGGGATTGTCAGCGGCCGGGGCAGGGGGCGGGAATAGTTTGGGCGGTGCAACCCTATCCCTTGTCGATGATCTCGAGTATGAGGCGCAATTGATGCTCCTCTGGAGTTCCCTTCTCCCGCTCAATCTCCTCGGGAACTCGCTGTCGGCAAGACGACAACGATATGTCGGGAAATCCGCGTCGGTAATTTGCAAGCAAGACGCTCACGCTTTCACGGCTGCCGTGCGTCAGGGCTTCGTGTAGAAACGGTTCAATCCGCTCGTCCACCTGACCCTCTCATTGCTTGCGCTTCCACGTAAGTCATGGCGATCGAAGTCTTCGGTCTTTGCGCGGTCCACCATTTAAACAGTCTCGGACTGGAAAATAATCGCGCGGGAATTTCCCATGCGGGGTATTTGCCGCCGGGCGTCATGGGACGCTCGAGAAAATCTAGGATATCTCGGTTGCTCCAGTCCGCTGGTACTGTCGCGGCAAACTCTGGGCGACCTTCGAGACCGCCTTTCGCGTATTGCACGACCAGTCGTCGCAGTTCGGACCGGCGCACGCGCTGTAGAAAAAGCTTCGCCTCCGTTTTGTACTCTGGACAATAGAGCGTAGCGATTAGGCTCAACTCGCGGGTTTCTTGCACTCCTATCTCCCGGCAGATTTAAATTTTTGATCGCGGGATCGGGTGTACCTTTAGAGTGCCCTTTGTCCGTCGAATCCTCGGCACTTTTCTCAGACCGAGCATTATGTTCCGCGGCCGGCACATTTGATCCGACTGCCTTCATCCCAAATGACTTTGGCGTTTTGATAAATCTAACTCCAATTTCGGTCTTGGACCGCCACATCACTTGACACCACCGCATCACGCCATCGTTTAGCCTGATCAAAAACTCCTGCGGTGCGCAGTTTGGATCAATAAATCTGAGACGCCCGCCGGTTTGTGAAACGTCTTTCAGTTCGCATTCTATGCTCGGGCTCAGTCCGGTACCCATATGTACGGTGCGCGTGATTTCTCTGCGTGGGCTTCCGCGCTGGTCATTTAGCTCTATTGGAGGCTTATTAGGTGTGGAGGATGCCCGCGGCGACCCGTCAACGCCATCGCTTGTTGATTTGCCGGCATTTGTGGTCTGTGCATTCTCGGAAGGCATGCCCATCCTCATTCGCGAGGAGAATCAAATGATCCCGTCCGGACTGACCTGCTGGCACCAACGCCGCGGTCTAGTAGAAAATTGTCGAAGCGTTTTTGGGAATGCTGAGAGTGCAATTCCTATAAGGATAAATACGCAAGAACTCTTGAATGAAACCTTAAAAATTGCGCCGATCAAAATCTAATCGGGTCGGTTGTCAATCATGCGTTAGGCGATTGGTATAACCGACACTTATCCCAGTTACGGAGCAGCTAGGGAATGGCCGGTGAACGCAGCGGGAATTGCGGCGGCTGCATTTAATCCAGGTCAAAGCTGTCCATTGGGTCGACGACGCACTGTGCTGGCGTGGCTGCTCGACAACGGCGGGCATGGCCACCGGCGACGGCTCTCACACCCCGGTGCGGCGGGCTTTTTTGCCTACAACAATTTTGCTGAAAGGCGAGGCCCCGGCAGCGGCCAAACTGCGCGGGGCCCCCAGAAGTGCACCATGTGCCGATCGTAGTCCATTCCGCCCGGCGCAATAACGATACCGCAGCATCGTTACTGCGCAGTTAAAGCGTGGTCAGCGTGGTGTGTTGAGGCGAACACTGACATCCCCGGAGGTTTTCTGTCTGAGCCCCGGTCCCAGGACCGGCCTTCCTTTCGACGGCCCCCGCAAATTCGGCGATCTTGTGTTTGCGATCACATCGCTATGAACGGCGGGGTGTACCCTTTAGGTGCCGGATGCGGAGGTTGCCATGAACAAGATGATCCTGAAGTTCCCGATGAGTTTCGGTGAAGCTGTGAAGCAGGTGTTTGTTGGTACTTGCCGCGTTGCCTCTACCGACCTGCAGGACCTGAGCGATCGCGGCCTGGCGGATATCGGCCTCGTTCGACGACACACAGATTTCCGGGCGGCTAAGCCGTTCTGGTTTGCCTAGTTTCGGATATAAGCGTCCCAATTCAGTTCACGGGTCTGTGACAAACGCGCCCTTGATGTCGGCGTCGTATTTTTTTCTCAGTCGGAAGATAGCTTTCGGTCGGGTCTGTCGGGGGACTGGGAGGGTCCCCATGCTAGCGCGGATTTTGAGAAGCTACGACGCCCCTCAAATTCTAATGCTTGCTGGGGCAACCCTTTGGGTGTTCGTCGGCATCGCATAAGTGATGGGAACATTTTAGCTCAGGCAAGCTTCGGAGCCGCAAACGGCTATGATTATTTGACCCGGCACTAAATCGGAGGTCTCTCGGATGTTCGACGAGCCGCTACCTGCTGGCACACAGCGGCTGGCCAAGCTGGGATTTCGCTACTATTAGTGTTGGGTCGGGGATCATTCGGTCAAATTTCGGCATAATTCGCCGCCGGGGAGCGCCATGGCGAAGCGTTCGTCCTTCAAATCATCGTCCGAAACTAGCAGGGTCAAGGCAGTCAACCTCGCGTATTACAAGGCGCTGTCAGCACGCGATTTGCGCGCAATGGAAGCAGTGTGGACCTGCGCCACTGACAACATCCTGATAGCGCCGCCGGCCAATCCGCATTCGCACGTAGGTTGGGCCGCGATCAAGCGAAATTGGGAGGCCTACTGGCCGACATTCGACCAGTTCAGCGTGTCGATGCGAGTGACCAAGGTTAATATTAGCGGGCCAGTCGCCTGGGTGCATGGTATGGAGACGTCGCACCGGCGCGATACAAGGGGCAATGTGAGCAGTAGCCGTAACTATGGCACCAACATATTCGTGAGTTGCGATGGCCGCTGGCGGATGACATTCCACCAGTCGGCCATGATCTCCAAAAATCCTAAAGCGTAGCGCGTGCGGCGGCAGCTTTCCGGGGGCAAAGTAGACATCCAATCTGGCCTCGCCGCGGCAGCTAATGCCACGGCAGGCGCACCGGTCGGCTAAAATCGCGGCAGGTTTCAGCATAATTGCGGATGCCGCGGCCTGGTTTGAGGTAAAAACCTCGTTCTAGTATTCGACGCCGCGTCTTGCTTTTTCATCCTTAAATATCACTGCAATAGCATCCACGATCCGGAGTTGCGGGTTGGCTTTGCAATATACGATCACTTCGTGTTCTAGCTCTCTTCCTCTCGTGATATGAGCATAATGTTTCTTGGCGAGACCGTTGTACCAGCCGCTGTACCAAGTCGTGAGCATGTCGGCATCTTCTTGGTAGGTATTTGCTAGCTGTGCGCAGGTCAGCGCTTGGACATCGATAAAACCGTTGGCGTCGGCATAAGCTGAGAGGCCTACCGGCTCCGCCTGTGCACTGGAACTTGCAAATGCGAGTACGAGCATCAACGCAGCAAAAGAAATTCGCATTCGATTATCCTTTGAGCCGCATGGCCGTTGTTGATTTAAGAGACGACGCCGACTGGACGATCCGTCACATTCCGCCGAAACGATAATTCACTCCCGCTCGTATTTCACTGTGAGTTGAGACTTCGAGCGAAGCGGCGGCGATATAGAGATATTCCAGTTTCGCGCTTAGAGCGGGGGTAAATCCGTATTCGACACCCGCCCCGAGCACTAGGCCAGCCTGACGGTTAGTGGGTGTGCAGTTTGGAAAAACCGCTCCGCAGACTGCCGCGCCGCCGGCAGTCGTGAGGGTGGTCTTGGCGCCAAGCAACGCCAAACCACCGGTACCGTAGAATAGCCAGTTGTCGTTCGCGTATCCAACGCGCGCCCTTACCGTGCTCTCCCAGTCGACTTCGGTCTTCGCGTTGAACGGTCCGCCCACCAATACGCCTCCAACTGTCGCAGTGGTCACCGAGGAGCCCGTGATATTTGCCCAATCAAGGTCTGCTTCGAGGCCCATCACAACGTGGGCCGCTTGAATCTGGGCGCCGACCGTTCCACCGAATGCTCCGCCGGAAATGTTGTGAGAAAATCTGTCGAAACGATCCGTGATGATATTGAGTGGGTCCTGGCTACCCCAGGCATATCCGCCATTTACGCCTATATAAAATCCAGTCCAATTGTAGACTTGTTGGACGACCGCTGGCGCCGAAGCGGACGGATATGTTGGCGCCATTGGAAGATCAGCCGCTTCGGCAGCAAATGACATAGTCGATAAAACTGTGGCGGCAATAATTGATCGCAAATTCATTTCCATCGGTAGAGCCCCTCTGGTCCTCTGGTCACTCGGAAAGCGGAATTCGCACCAGCGCTATAAAAGGACTCCGTCCGACTTCCATTGCGTTTTTCAAACTTACAGTACCAAGCAGCGAAATACCGTCACCCAAAGGCCACACGATCAAGCCACCTGCGGCGATTGTTGAGGGGCAAATTTCATCAAGGCGTGTCGTACTCTCAGCCCGAGCCGCGAGCTTGAAGCAGATCGGAACGCGCTCGTCGCCGGAGTTCCCGGTATGTCCGCGGTTGGCCCGAAGCGGACACGGCGCCAGGCGATAGTCGCGGTAGCTTTCGGGGGTTAAAACGGACACGGCCGCCGTCAGACGTCGCGGCAACTTGTGGCCCCGGAGCGGACATGGCGCCTCGACAGGCTCCGGAGGCTTAGTTATTGACTGTTCGCCACACCGGACGGTATCCCCGAATACATGACAATGCAGGGTCGAGAAGGGAAATTGTTCCGCGGACTCGCTGCATCAGTATTTGCCTTCGCGCTGATGAGCGCGACTTGTACTGCCTCAGGCACATTTCCCGAAAGGCCGATTAAATTCATTCTCGGATTTGGCACCGGGGGACCGACCGACGTAATTGCGCGCACACTCGCTGATGAGCTGTCCAAAGATCTTAGACAGAACGTGATTGTCGAAAATGAGCCTGGCGCGTCGGGCAATATCGCGACCCAAGCGGTGGCGACAGCTGAGCCGGATGGCTATACTTATTTGATCGCGGCCAATCCGCTTGCCGTCAACGAGTTTTTATTTCCGGATTTTCCCGTTAAATTCGGTAAAGACCTCGTCGCCGTTGCCGCCATCGGCGAAACCGCAAACGTCCTGGTCGTGCGTCCCTCTCTCGATGTCCACACGCTCGCCGAGTTTGTGCACCGCGCGCACGAAAAGCCCGACGCCATCAGCTACGCTACGGTCGGCATCAGCTCGTCCTCACATCTTGCCGGCGTCGAATTCGACCTACGAGCGGGCACCAAAATGCTTCCCGTCAGCTATCATGGCGGCGGCGACGCGTTGAAAGATTTGCTCGCCGGCACGGTCGACGCCTGGTTTGCCACCATTCCCTCGGTGCTCGGCGCGGTCCGAAACGGTAGCCTCGTAGCCTTGGCTTCCACCGGGCCGGAACGGACCGACTGGCTGCCAAATGTTCCGACAGTCGCGGAATCCGGCTATCCGGGCTACGACATACGCCTCTGGGTCGGCGTGTTCGCCAGCAAGGATATTCCCGAGGAGCCGCTGCGAGTGATGCAACAAGCTATCGTGCACGCGATGGCGTCGGACGACATGCGAGCGGCGCTGGAGCGGCAAGGCATTTCGCCGTCGTCCATGAGCCGCGATGAGTTCACGGCCTTTGTCGCCCACGAGATCGATCGGGCCAAAACCCTCGTCACTACATTTAAGACGGATGAGCACTAGGCGCCGGTTTTCGTCAGCTCCTGGCGCAATTGATCACGCAGCACTTTGCCCGAACTGTTGCGCGGAATCTCCTTCACCACCCGCAACACCGACGGTGTCCCGATCATCGGAATCGCGAAACAGCGCTTCATCACGTCCGCGACGTTGATCGACGGCTCGGCGACGATGGCAGCCCAGACTTGCGGCAGCGCCGAGTTGATGTCAACTGTGAATACAGCGGCGTCTTCGACGCCATCGCACTGGATCAGGATATGCTCGAAGCGATCCGGCGATATTTTATTGCCGCCGATATTGATGAGCTCGGTCGAGCGGCCGCCAATCACCAGCATGCCATTGCTCAGCAGACGGCCATAATCGCCGGGAAAAAACGGCGCCGGGGTTGCGACCTGACTCATGCCTGGAACAAAAGCCGGCGCCAAGCCAAGCGTGTTAACGCAGATATTGCCGTCACGGCCGACCGGTACGCGTTTATTATTTTCATCAACAACCTCGACCGAAGCCCAGGGCACGACGAACCCGACCGCGCCTTCGCCGCGTGCGTCGCCCAGCTGCTCGACCGGCGCGAAGGCAACCGTCCCAGCTTCGGTCGAGGCATAGGTGCTGACGATCTCGGCCGACAGCCGCGCGCGCGCACGCTGCAATAACACGTCCGAGATCAGCGCGCCGCCCGCTTGAATTTCGCGCAAGCCAGAGAGGCCGCCGTAGTCCCGCCCCAGAACTTCGACCACTTCGCTGAGCTGGTAAACCGACAGGATGGCGAGATCGGTCTTGTAATAGGACATCACCGGAATTGACGCTGCGGCGTTGTTGGAGAAGCAGACCATCTTGCCGTAGGCCAATGCAGAAAAAGTGATGGCAAAGCCGAATTGCGAGCGCAATTGCGGGCCGCAGAAAATGCGGTCACTTGAGGCAAAACGGCCGCGAAACGAATAAGTGGTCAGCCGATGCCAGATGATCTGCGGACTGAGCGCGATCGGTTTCGCCAGGCCGGTCGTGCCCGACGATAGCGCGATGCGGCACAAATCATGTGCAGCAAACAAGCTTTCGCTGCTCACAGCGGCCGAGCGCTGCGTGAACCAGTTCGGCTCGACGAGCACTCCGCCCACAGGCGCTGGCAGGCTCGCGTCATGCAGGACCGCGCTGAGCACGCCGCGGGGAAAGACCGAGATTTCTTCGGCCGCGAGTGAGACCGTTACGATGCCGAGCCGATAGAGCGCGGCGATCAAGCAAATATGCCAGACCGGATCGGCGATGATCAGTCCGACGATCGAACCGAAGCGCAAGCCGACCTTTTCGCAACGCGCGGTCGTCGACGAAATCGCATCAGCGAGTTGCACGTAAGTTAGCACACCTGATTCCAAACCGATCGCCGGATCGTTGGGCGCCTTTCTCGCGTGAAACAGGGTCGCGTCGATGAAAGAGCCAAATTTTTCGGATAATGCTGGTCCGGCGTCAGACATCGTGATCCCAAAAGAAATGGCCCAACATCAGAATGCTGAGTTCACACTAACTTCTTTTGGGAGCCGCAGGCTAGTGGAACAAATAGTTGATGCCGATGCGGCCTACGACGCCGGTCATGCGATCGGTCACTCCAAATACGTTCACCGGTATGGACTGCTGTATGGGGAAGTGATTTTCACTGCCAAGATCATAATACAAGGCCTCGCCTTTGATGGCGATGTTCCTGCTCACCAGGACTTCCAATCCACCACCAACCGCGTAACCCGCGCGCCAGCCGGTCCCGGCCCATGTGTAAGGAAAGGACCCACCGCTGCCGCCCTGAAAAGTGTCGACCACATTGCCGTAAGCCAGGCCGCCCGTAACGTATGGCATGAAATTGTTGAAGTTATAGCCAAGTCGGAGTTGCGCGGTGCCGAAATCGTCAATACCGGTCTTTGCCGTCCAGGTGCCGAGAAAACTGGGATTGGCGATCCCGCTCGTCTGCTTGCGCGCGTTCGAGAAATCGAAATCGGCTTCAACGCCGTAAATCCAGTTGCCACTCTGAAAATTATACCCGATTTGGAAGCCACCAAGGACGCCCGTCGCCGTCTGCGAGTTTGTGCCGCATGACGATCCAAAACAGTAGCTGTTACCTGACCCTGGCACCGGGCTGAAGCTGGTCTGGCTGGAATTTTCGGAAACCCCACCCAGATTGGCACCGATATAAAATCCCGTCCACGAAGGCATCCAGGCTGCGGCCGCAACCGGATGCGGCGGTGCGGCTGCTGCCGGATGCACTCCCGCTGGAATGAGCGCCAAGGGCGAAAGCAACAATGTCTTCTTGTGTTTCACCAACCCGCCCCGATCCTGTCGGAAAACTCCGCCGATTTTTTGTGAGCATAGGCAACACCCTAACCAACCGCAACTTGAGGCGCGAGTAAGTACTTGAATAATAGCGTTATATCGGGCCTAGTTGCTTTTAGGTCACAAAGCAAAATGCAATCCGCTAAACAAAGACAAATACTGGGTTTTTGGGAGGCGACTTTACGATGCCGACAGATCCGATGCGTGTTACTGGCCCGTAACAGACATTGAGAGCCTAAGGTCTGGCGTCTGCTCCTGGGGGGAACAACGGACATCAGACCCGGAAGCCGCCGCGTCTGTTTGTGACCCGAAGCGGTCACGATAGCTTTAAGCGACGTGGATGGCACCGCCACTGAAATGCACAACTGGGTCAAGAAAGGCGACAAGCGCCACCTCCACATAACGGGTTACCAAATTTTCTTGATCAGACTTTTGCGTTCAACGCGGAGCCACAAAGACACCAAATATATCAGCAATTGTAATGCCTTCGTCGCTGCTCCGGCGATGTTGCCAAATCGACACGGGCCACGGGAATCCACGTGACGGTCCAGTGAAATTCCCTATAGGTCCTAGACGGCTACTTCCTGTGGTCGATAATTACACGTCATTGCGGGAATTTGGTGGGGGCAACCATGTATCGCATGCGGGTCACTCTACTTTTGGCGGCAACGCTGGCGGTTGCTGTGAGCGCGGCGGCGTTTGCCCAACCGCCCCATCCGATGCCGCCGGCAATGCCGTCCTGGACCGGCGCTTATGTCGGACTGAATATTGGCGGCAGCTTTGGCCACAGCCGCAGCGATTACTCGACGACCAGCTCGAACGGCAGCGAATCCACTTCCGACTCCGTGAATATCAACGGCATGATCGTCGGTGCACAGGCCGGCTACAATTATCAGTTCTCGCAAAATTACGTCGCCGGCATCGAAGCCGATTTTCAGGGCAGCAATGAGCAAGGCGACGACAATCCGCTGGTATGTCATAACCCCTTTGCTTGCGATTTCGGCAACATAAACGACGCCTATACCGAACAGCTGCAATGGTTCGGCACAGTGCGCGGTCGGCTCGGTTATCTCGTGACCCCGAGCGTGCTCCTCTACGGCACCGGCGGCCTTGCCTATGGCGAGCTGCGGCGCGACGATGACTACATCTATTCGAGCTTCCTCTTCTGCAACTCGCCGCCGGCCGGCGCCGGTGCTTGCACCCCGCAAGGCAATTCGACTAGGGGAGTCCAACTCGGCTGGACGGCAGGCGGCGGTGTCGAGACGAAACTGTGGGGCAATTGGAGCGGGCGGATTGAATATCTTTACATGCAGCTCGCCGGTCTCGGCACGTCAACTGTTGCGCTGACCAGCGGCAATCCCACGCCGATCTTTGTAACCACGACGTCGCACACATTCACCGACAATATTGTCAGGATCGCCGTCAGTTATAATTTCCCGTAAGCTTATTTCGAGCGCCACCGCTCAGGCGGCTCAGGCGCCATCGTTTCGATCAGCACGGACCGCGTACTCTATTCCTGCGTCGGTCTGACCGGCATCTGTCGTGGGCATCTAAGAGTTGGTTTCGAAAGTCATGAAGGACGAGCGATCCGGCGCACGAGCAGCATGACGGATGCGGCGTAGAGGAAAGCGCGTGCGGAGTTGATTGTTGCCTCAAAGTCCTTTGCCAGCCGTCGATTGCGTCCGATCCATGCGAAGAAGCGCTCGACGACCCAGCGCCGCGGGTTAACGGCAAAGCCGACCTGATCGGGGTTTTTTCGCACGATCTCGACCGCGATCAACGTGGCCTTGGCGACCTTCTCACCGGCATATCCGCTGTCGGCGAAGACCCGCTGGATGAACGGGAAGATGCGGCGCGAAGCCCGCAACAGCGGTCCGCCGCCGTCGCGATCCTGGATGCTCGCCGGATGCGGTTCGAGCATGAGGCCACGCCCGTCCGTGTCGACAAGCGCATGGCGCTTGCGGCCGTTGATCTTCTTTCCAGCATCGTAACCGCGGGGTCCGCCGGCCTCCGTGGTCTTGACGCTCTGGCTGTCGATGATCGCACCCGTAGGGCTGGATTGGCGTCCGATCCGTTCGCGATCGAGCATGACCATAGCGTGATTGATCCTCTCGAAGCGGCCTTCGTCCCGGAACTTCGCAAACCATCGATAGATCGTGCTCCACGGCGGCAAATCGCTCGGCAGCAGGCGCCATGGGCAACCCGCCCGCATGACATAGAAGATGCCATTGATGATCTCGCGCATCGGCCAGGCACGTGGTCGTCCGGTGACATTCGTCCCAGGCAGCTGAGGCTCGATCACACGCCATTCCTCGTCGGTCACATCAGTTTGGTATCGGCTCGTCTTGCGAATATGCTGCTTGCGGGTGGTTGGGGTCCACATGGCAACTCCGGGGTTGGTGTCAGCAACCACCTGGAATCACGTCTACTTCACCCACTCAACCCCTTTCGAAACGGCCTCTAAGGGCAAATCGTGCGCCTTGGTGCACAGCAACGACATGGGTCTCACCGGCCTTCCGCGTGGCTGTTATTGGCCCTGAACGGACAAACCGGCGGGCACCCGGCGCGGCAGCTATTGGGGGAACAACGGACATCGGACCTTGGAGCCGCCGCGTCCGCTTCTGACCCAGCCTGTGTAAAAACGCATCGCCTTCTTTGATTCCCGCGATAAGATTCTCGTGCGATATGCGGGAGGATCGGATGCGGCGCTTCGTTGAGGGGATCGATCGTGAGCAGACGACGCTATTTCCGGAATGCCTGGAAGACTGGATCGACGAGGACAATCCGGTTCGCGTTGTCGATGTCTTCGTCGAAGAACTCGATCTGGCCGAACTTGGTTTTGGAGGGGTCGATCCTGAGGCAACCGGCCGCCCCTCGTATCACCCGTCGGCCCTGCTGAAGCTTTACATCTACGGTTATCTCAATCGGGTGCAGTCGAGCCGGCGGCTCGAGTATGAGGCCGGGCGCAACGTTGAGGTGATGTGGCTGACGGGCCGGCTTGTACCCGATCACAAGACGATTGCCGACTTCCGCAAGGACAATGGCGCTGCCATCGGCAAAGTGTGTGCTCAATTTATCGCAATGTGCCGCGCGATGGGCCTGCTGACGCAAGCCAGCGTCGCGATTGACGGCAGCAAGTTCAAGGCGGTGAACAACCGCGACAAGAACTTCACGCGCGCCAAGATGGAGCGACGCATGGCGCAGATCGAGGAGAGCGTCGCGCGCTATCTTGAGCAGCTCGACACTGCCGACCGGCAGGAACCGTCAGAGGCGCTCAAAACCAAGACGAGCCGCCTCAAAGAGAAGATCGAGACGCTGAAGGAGCAGATGCGTCGTCTCGAGCGTCTCGAGGTGGAGATGCTCGCCACCCCGGACCAGCAGATCTCGCTGACCGATCCCGATGCCCGCTCGATGGCGACCAGTGGCCGTGGTTCCGGCGTCGTCGGCGACAACGTCCAGATTGCCGTCGAGGCCAATCATCATCTGATCGTCATGCATGAAGTAACCAACGACGGGACTGACCGATCGCAACTCTCCCATGTGGCCAACGAGACCAAGGCGGCGCTGGGCGTGGAGAAGCTCGATGCCGTCGCCGACCGCGGTTACTTCAACAGCGAAGAGATTAGCAGGCTGTTGAAAAACTCACCATTTCCAGCTTTGAAGGTTGGTTCATCGCCGAGATGGAAGCTGATTTCGCCGTGGATCGTGCCGTCGTCGTCGCGTTCGGCCCATCCGTCTGCGGAGACGCGATCCATTTCGTCGCTGCCTTCCCAGGTGAACTCGGCGGCGTCGGTATAGAGGGTGCAATCGAGGGCGCCCACGACACATCCGAACTTGAACTCGCCCAGCCCATTGGCTTTGAACTGAATATAGGCGGGCTCGACCATATCCAAATAATCCTTGTCCCAGAGCGCCATCTCAATGATCCGCCACTTGCCGATCAATGGGCTCGCTGCGCGGCGGCTCATGTCGCCTCCAGAAGCTTGGGGATGCGCACGAGGTTATAGGCCACGATAGCGAAGGTGAAGACGGCCTGCACCTTGGCCAAGCCGCGAACTTTGAGCTGGGCGAGGCCGCCCGTCGTCTTGATCCAGCCGAACACTTCCTCGATGCGTTTGCGGCAACATTGGCTGATGCGTAGCCGGGATCACGAAGGTGCGTTCGTCGACGGCGGTCTTGCGCGGCTTGCCGGTCTTGGACAGATGACCGTCGATAGCGATGTGCGGGGTGATCTTGCGCTCGCGCAAGGCGTAGACAAAGCCCTCGACATCGAAGCCTTTGTCGCCGCCCACGGTGATCCGCCGCCGGCCCTAGCGGTGGCTGTCGATGAGGTCGAGAGCGGTGTCGCGTTCCGCCGTGCCGCTCGCCCGCGTGACATCGCCACCGACCGCCAGCCCGTTGCGGTTCTCCATCAGCACATGACCCATGTAGCACAGACGGCCCTCATAGCCGTCGCCCTTGCGATAAAGCTTGGCATCCGGGTCGGTCGTGCTCGTATGCGTCTTGTTCGAGCGCTTCTCGCGGTGGAAGTTGCGCACGCCGTTGCGCCCTCCTGCGGGTGGATCGCCTGAGCCATCCTTCGGCCGAAGCTCTTCATCCCGGCCCAAGCCTTCAACAATGTCCCGTCCACCGAGAAGTGGTCGTTCGACAAAAGCCGCTTGACCTTGGGCAGCGACAGCAACGTAGCCAGGAACTCGCGTGCCACATCCGCCTCCAGCAGCCGGTCTCGATTTTTCGAGAAGCTCGAGGCGTCCCAAACCGCATCGTCAATCGAAAGCCCTACAAACCACCGGAACAGAAGATTGTAATCGATCTGCTCCATTAGCTGTCGCTCGAGCGCACGGTGAAGAAGGCCTGCAGTAGTGTCGCCCGAAGCAGATACTCCGGCGCGATCCAGGGGCGCCCAGTCTGTGAATAAAGCTCCTCGAACCGACCCGACAGTGCCGCCAACGCTTCGTTCACCAACACCCGGATAGCGCGCAGCGCGTGGTCCGCTGCAATCCGCTCCTCCAGACGAATGTACGAAAAAAGCCCTTCCGATTCTCGTTCCTCGCCGCGCATGTCAAATCACCCCGTCGTCGCCAAACAACGAATCACTATCCAGCCTTGCCGTCGAGAGGTTTTTCAGCAGCCTGCTAGAGCATGCGAAGAGGCTGGCATCACGGTTACGCTGCCAAAGCCGATGACCTCGAACTCAAAGGCGGAAGGACGCTTCGGCAAGCAGGACTTCCGCTATGTGGCTGCGGAGGACGTTTACATATGTCCTGCTGGTGAGAAGCTCGCCTACCACTACACGATCGAGGAGAAAGGATTGGTTCTGCACCGCTACTGGACCAACGCCTGCCAAAGCTGCGCTATCAAGCACAGTTGCACTACCGCCAAGGAACGACGGATCACGCGATGGGAACACGAGCATATTCTTGAAGCCGTTCAACGCCGGCTCGACGAGCATCCGGAGAAGATGCGCCAGCGGCGCGAGACCGTCGAGCATCCGTTCGGCACCATCAAGGCCAGGATGGGAGCTACCCACTTCCTGATGAAGACCCTGCCACGAGTTGCCTCAGAGATGGCGCTGCACGTGCTGGCCTACAATCTGACCCGGGTCATGAACATCATGGGCATTCGGCCGCTCATGGCCGCGATGAGGGCCTAGCCAAACCCGAAAAAAGGCTCCTCAACGCCTTCCGACCAAAACTGCTGCGCTTCGACACTTCCGGCAAAGCGTTTCTACACAACCAAGACCCAAAGCGGTCTTCGCAGTGGGCGTCGATTTGCGTTGCAACAAATGCTTGGACGTTCGTTCGATAGTCGCCGCTGCGCGCTTACCCGTGATGCGAAGTCGCCGCGAACACCTTCCCGGAGGCTGCGGAACAGTGTAGTGTAAAAGTTGTTGAGTTGCAGTTTTGCTCAGCCGACCAATGCACCGAGGAGGACGGTTCTCATGAAAAAACTCGCGTTGACGTTGACTATGGCAACGCTCGCGCTGGGAATGATGGCGTTGACGGCCAGTGCGCAAACCCAGCGACCTGGCGCGGCGGCCCTGCATGCGCAGGCTCAGAACTCCACGCCGATAATCGAGCAGGCTGCTTGTGGGGGATATGGCGCTCGGTGCGGCCCGGGTTCGACCTACTACTGCGGCACGGGTCCCTATGGCCGCACCTTCTGTGGGTGCCACCCCTGCCGGTAAGCACCGCGATCAAGCAGCCGCAATTATTAGGAAACAGGAAGAGCCGCAGCAGGGCGGCTCTTTTATTTTTGTGCACTTGCGAATGTCGGCTTATGGCCCGGAGCAGCGCTTACAGCGACGCAACCGGATGTCTGCTCCTGATGCTGTGGACGGGTGCGCCGGGAGACCGGCAAGAGGTAGACGGTGGAAGTCCGTCACGGTGAAGGAGTAGCGAACCGCACTGGCCCCGAGTGATGCGCGGGTTGTCCGCGAGGACAAACGTGAAGCGTTCACAGGGGAGGGCGCAGGCGAGGTATTGAGCGGCGTAAGACAAGTTCGGGGTGCTGATGTTTTCCGTCCCACAGAAGGCAACACGGCTGGTGTCGATATCGCAAGACACACGCCGACCCCGCGTCGTCGTAGACCCTGGCATGCGCAGAAGCCTTTTGCACGGGAACCGGGAGATCTCCATCGCCGCCCCCGCCAGTCGTGGCCGGGACGTTGTCGGGAAGGCCGGAGGCTGTAGCCGACGATGAGCGCGACGGAGAAGTCGGACCTGCCCGAAGTAGCAAAGAAGCGAGCGAACAAAGCGGCCTCGGCTGCGGCGGAGCTCGTGGAGCGAAGGGGCGGGGCCAAGGAGAATGCGGAACTGCAAAGCACGGTCCGGACGCAGAGCCGGGCAGCCGTGTCACAAGCGCAGGCCCGCATACGAGAAGCCGTCATCAGGAACAGACAGGACAAGCTGACGGCGCTCCTGCATCACCTCACCGTTGACGTTTTGCGGGCGAGCTTCTTCGGTCTGAAGAAGTCCGCCGCGCCGGGTGTCGACGAGGTGACGTGGAGCGAATACGTGGAAGGCCTCGAGGAGAACCTCTCGGACCTCCACTCTCGCGTTCAAACGGGAGCGTATCGAGCGCTGCCATCGCGCCGGACCTACATTCCGAAGGCAGATGGCAGACAGCGGCCGCTCGGCGTCGCTGCCGTAGAGGACAAGATCGTCCAGGCAGCGGTGGTGGCGATCCTGACGCCGATCTATGAGTCGGAGTTCCTGGGCTTCAGCTACGGGTTCCGGCCGAAGCGCAACCAGCATCAAGCGTTGGATGCACTCGCGTTCGGGATCGGCAGGCGACACATCAACTGGGTGCTCGACTGCGACGTACAATCCTTTTTCGACAAGGTCAGCCGGGATTGGCTGATCCGTTTCGTCGAGCATCGGATTGGCGACCGCCGAATCACCCGGTTGATTGCCAAATGGCTGACGGCAGGCGTGCTCGAAGATGGACGCGTGATCGAGACGGAGGACGGGACGCCGCAGGGCGCGGTCATCAGCCCGCTCTTGGCGAACATTTACCTCCATTATGTCTATGATCAATGGGTCCACCAGTGGCGGCAGCGATGCGCCACTGGCGACGTGATTGTCGTGCGCTACGCGGACGACTTTATCGTTGGCTTCGAGCATCGGCACGAAGCGGAGCAATTCCTTGCCGATCTCAAGGCGAGGCTCGCTCGTTTTGGACTGAATCTTCATCCCGATAAGACGCGGCTCATCGAGTTTGGTCGGCACGCGATTGCGAACCGCCGCGCTCGAGGCCTCGGCAAGCCGGAGACGTTCGACTTCCTGGGGTTCAAGCATTATTGCACGGCCCGGCGGGATGGCAGCGGCTTCGTGCTCGGAAGGAAGCCGATGGCCAAGCGCATGCGAACCAAACTTCGGGAGATCAAGGAGCAGCTCATGGTGACCCGCCACGACGGGATCGATGGGCAGGGCAAATGGCTTGCTCAGGTCCTGCGCGGCTGGATGGCCTACTATGCTGTGCCGATGAGCGGCTCAGCGATCTCAGCATTCCGTCATCACGTGATCGAACGTTGGCATGGCGCGCTGGTGCGTCGAAGCCACAGACGTCGACTTACGTGGACGAGAATGAAGACGATCGCTGACCGGTACCTGCCGTTCCCACGCATCCTGCATCCGTGGCCAGAGAAGCGGTTCCTCGTCACCATCCAAGGTGGGAGCCCGGTGCGTTAGCAGCGCCCGCCGGGATCTGTGCGGGGGGCGGAGAGTAATCTCCGTCCCTACCGCGACCTCCTCCACCGGCACGAGAGTGCCAAAGATGGGGGCGCCGATCAAAGGCCGAACACATGGGCGCACCGACCAATGCTGCAAGCGTGAAAAACAGTCCTTGCCAACTCGGAGCCGTCCACACATGGGGGTAAAGCTGACGCGCTCGCCGTCTGTCAGGAAAGGTAGCGATTGACCCATAACGCGGACGAGGCGGCTATTGCGCAACAAGGCCGCGCGCATCGCCGAGATAGGTTGCTAGGAGATTTTTAGACCGCATCCTTAGCCGCCTTGACCGGGCGAGCCCTAACGACCTTGCGGGCCGGTCTGGCTTTGAATACGGCCGGCTCTTTCGTGAAGGGATTAATCCCCTTCCGCTCCTTGGTCGCAGGTTTCTTAATAACGACGAACTTTGCGAAACCCGGAAGAAGGAAGGTTCCATTCTTCTTCAATTCCTTATAACCGACAACCGCAAGCGTCTCTATGACGCCCTTAACGTCGCTCTTTTTCAACTCCGAGCGTTCGGCAATTTGATTGATTAGTTCAGATTTCGTCATGGGCTTCGACATATCGGTCCATCCTGATTCTGGTTGCCTACGATAGTTGGAAAACTAGGCCGGAATTCATTACAACGGCGATGTTCACAGATTTGTTTCCACTGTATCACGATAGTTACGGTGGGGTATCGGGCTAGAGGCGAGCCTCGCGAGCGCTGACGAAGGGGCGCCGACGCCTGCTTGAAGCACTGTTCGCTGAGGCGCTAGCGCCGAACAAAG
The DNA here is from genome assembly GCA_963761185.1 of uncultured Alphaproteobacteria bacterium. GTDB lineage: Bacteria > Pseudomonadota > Alphaproteobacteria > Rhizobiales > Xanthobacteraceae > BOG-931. The sequence goes on along the minus strand of CAVXFY010000001.1, from coordinate 170,740 downwards.
AGCGTGAACTAGAGGCGGCGGAATGAGCGACATCAGGGCCACGGCGCTTTGTTTGATTGGCTCCGAATAAGGGACTTATCGGAAGTAATTAATTCGTATTCGGTTCCTCAACACAAGCGAATGGTCCGCAACGGCGCAACCTATAACCGCCCTAAAGGCCACTGAGCTGATTTTGAATGGGCGGCGGGCACCAGTCAGCCGCAATACCCAAATCGGCAAGAACGATTTGAGCCGCATTGTAGCCGGGCAAGCCCGTAATGTTACCGCCCGGATGACTACTCGATCCGCACAGGTAAAGACCCGACAAATGACCGCGGTAATGCCCGGCGCCAGGGAAGGGTCGGTTATAGCCGATTTGGTCCTGGGTGAAAGCGCCAATCAAAAGATCGCCCTGCCGCATGTTTGGTAACGAACGTTCCACATCGAGTGGGGAGCGCGTAAAACTATCGATCACCGCATCGGCAAGATTCGGTGCGTGGCGACACCACAGGTCAAACATCGCGCGCCCGTGCTCGCTCCTTGCCCCATCCCAATTGAGCGGATCACCGTTGAGCCGATAGGGCAACTTTTCCCACATGAATCCGGTGTGCTGTTGAGCGGGAGCTTGGCTCGGGTCGAATCGGGTCGGGCAGGCGCCCCACATGATCGTCGGCGGAACGGTTCCAGCCTCATGATGACGGATCACATCGAAAAACTGGTCGATGTGATCAAGCCCCATCACTACCATGAAGCCTTGATCAAGCTCCGGCCGCGCATCGGCAATCGTGTAGTGAGGTGCCTCGCGTAGATTGAGGTTGAGCGCGAATAACGGAGCAAGAAGATTATATTGAAAGCGTTGCGCACGATCGCGAATTTCCCTCGGAAGATGTTCGCCATCTAGCAGATCAATAAAGGTTTGTTGCGGATTGAGCGACGAGACGACACCGCGCTTCGCTTGGATGAATTCACCCGTCACCGTTTCCACTCCCACGGCACGGTTGTTCTCAACCACAATACGTTGGGGCGTGGTCATAGTGCGGATCTTGCCTCCGGCTTCCCGAACAGCGCCTTCAAGCGCGCGTGCGAGGGAAGCAGAGCCACCGAGCGGCATCTGGGCCTTGGATGGCTGCGCCAGTAGCGCAGCAATATGGTGACCGAAGCCGCGAACACGAAGGTCGACCTCACGCAGGCCGTTAAAGAAGAGAAGGCCGGCCTGAATTGTAGGGTTCTCGAATTCTTTCTGTACGAACTCTAGCGGGGAAAGCGCGCTCACCTCGAGAAGACGCCGACCAGCCGCGCTGCGGCCAAGGATTTCTTGACGCTGCGCTGGTGCTAGAGGAGGGGAGGTGGCTTCTGGACGTATGATCTTGGTGACGATTGGCGCGAATTCCTCGAACCACCGGCGCAAGGTCGCTGCATCGCGTTTGCTGAATTGCGCGAACGAAGCGGCGGTACGCTCGAAATCGGTCCACCATTCCAAGGTGCGGCCGTCTTTGGTGAGCAATAAGACGTTCAGCTCAGGCTCGAGATATACCGCTCCATGGCGCTTAAGCTCGAGATCGGCGTACCACGGCATCGCCGTAATCGCGCGATGAAAGAAGGCATGTGTATTGTGCAGAAAGCCGGGATAGCGTGGATCTTCAAGCGTTGTCAGACCTCCGCCCGCAGTGGCTGCTCTATCGAGAGACAGCACTTTGAGGCCCGCCTTGCACAGATAGGCCTGGAGGATGAGACCGTTATGGCCTGCACCGAGCACAACAAAATCGAAATCATCTGCCATGTCATGCCCGGTCAAGTGAACTCTGGCCTTCGTAGAGGTTCCGCCCTGCGACAAGCGCGCGTATTTTGCCGTCAGCAATCGAGCGTTTAAGCATCCAGAAACCGCAATCCGGATTGATATATTTGATCCGCCCGCGCCCCAATACCCGTTCTGCCCGCTCAAGCGAACGCGCGATGTCGTCGGCGGATTCGATTTCCGTCGATTTGATGTCGACAACGCCCAGGCCAATGCCGATCTCCTGGCGCAGGTCACGAAAAACAGCGAGCTCCTCAGGGGGCCGATGTGCCGTTTCCAACACGACGTGGTCGACGTGGAGAGCGTTCAGATAAGACATCAGATGGGCCCAGTCGCCCTTTTGGATCGATTGGCCCCCATAATTGCCGAAGCAGAGGTGCACTGCGGGCACGGTTTTGACGGCGTCGAGTACGCAGTTGATTGCTTCGGCAGCCCATGACCATTCGTCCGGGCTGCCCGGCAGGTTGGCCTCGTCGACTTGGACGACATCGGCGTCAAGATGCCGGACCTGTTCGGCAAGCACACCCGCGATTGCCATAGTCATATCAGGCGTGCGTCCGTAGTGCTTGTCGACAAGGGTTTTGGCCAGCATGTGTGGGCCGGTCAAAGTGAACTTGAACGGCCGGCTGGTAAGCCGCTTTGCGCGGCTGCAGGCTCCGGGCAGATCGAGCAATCCCGCTGTGATAGGCCCATCAACCACAGCAGGCGGTCGCGCGCGAAACCCCATTCCGCGTTGGGCCCTATACTCGACGAGTTCCTCGAAAGTTATGCCCGTGCGAACGCCGGCGAGAGGCCGAACGAAGTACTCGATCATTCCGTTGGTTTCCGGATGATTGAGGTCGAAGCGATACAATTCGCCGTCGCAGACGAGATCGATGCCAGCCTGCTCCTGGATGTGCAAAACAGTGCGAGTTGCATCTATCAGCGCCTGTTCAGACGGCAGCACTGCAAGCCAGTCGGGGATCGGATACGAGCCGACTACAGTCGTCTTTATGCGGGATTTCGCCATTACTTTCTCCGAACGGCCTGCTTTGATCGCGCCTTGATGCCGTCACCGCACGACGATATTATCGTGTGACGCTTAAGTATCCATCTGGTTACTTTCAACGTCAATCGACGCTGATCCCTTTTCACTGTGAACTTTCTAAATGGATGAATTCCAGCATGTCTCAAATTCCTATCACGGCGGCGACGCCCGTTTGGCCAAATCATTTTTCAGACGAGGCCGAGCTCGAGGATTTCATGACCGTGCCGTCGCCGGCATTGACAGGGACTTTGCGCGACATCCCAGGCGACATCTTGATCCTTGGCGTCGGTGGAAAAATGGGCCCGACATTGGCGCGTCTTGCGCGCCGTGCGGCGCCGGACCGCCGCATCATCGGCGTGGCGCGCTTCAGTGAATCCGGCCTGCGCGAAAAGCTTGAGTTGTGGGGAATTGAGTGCATCGCCGCCGATTTGCTGGAACGCGACGCGATCGAGCGTCTGCCAAAAGCGTCGAATGTCGTGTTCATGGCTGGGCGAAAATTCGGCTCCACCGGCCGCGAGGATTTGACCTGGGCGATGAACGCGTTGGTTCCGTCAATGGTGGCGGAAGCTTTTCAGAAGTCTCGCATCGTCGCGTTTTCCACCGGCAACGTCTATCCGTTCGTGAATGTTCTGTACGGCGGCGCGACCGAGGCAATGGCGCCAGATCCACGCGGCACCTACGCTATTTCCTGCGTCGGGACGCGAACGGATGTTCGAGTACTTTTCTCGCAAGTACGGCACGCCGGGGAGATTGATCCGCCTCAATTATGCAATCGACATGCGCTACGGCGTCCTGCACGACGTAGCGCAAAAGATCCTAAACGACCGCGAGATCGACGTTACGGCCGGACATGTCAATGTGATTTGGCAAGGTGATGCTAACAGCATGGTGCTGCAGTCGCTCGGTTATTGCACGGTCCCTACTGAACCGCTTAACGTGACCGGTCCCGAGACGATCAGCATTCGTGCGCTTGCGGAGGCGTTCGGCAGGAGATTTGGCAAGGTGCCGCGCGTGATCGGGACAGAGGCAACCATGGGATGGCTAACAAATCCGGGCGAGGCGCTTCGCTTGTACGGCTATCCAACCGTGCCGCTAGGTCGCATGATCGATTGGATAGCCGACTGGGTAAGCCGCGGTATGCGGAGCCTCGGCAAAGAAACCCATTATGACAGCCAAGATGGCAGCTTCTGATCGGACGCTGCCTGCAGGCGTGTCGGTACGCCGTCTCGCCGAGGTAGACCTAGAGGCGGCGGTCGCGCTCTCGGCGGAAGCGCGATGGAACCAGACCAGCGCCGATTGGCAGCTTTTTTTCAAACTGGGCAGTGTCGTCTGCCTGACGCGCAACGGTTCGCCGATAGCAACCGCTGCAACTTTGCCCTATGCGCCACGGTTTGCCTGGATCAGCATGGTTCTCGTTACCGCGCCGGAACGGCGTCAGGGTCTCGCGCGATGGCTCTTGCGCCTTTGCGTGGAGGAACTCGTTGACCGGGGCCTCGTTCCTGTCCTTGATGCAACGCCGGCTGGTCGCGCCGTTTATTTGGGACTTGGGTTTAAGGATACCTGGAGCATGCACCGCCTGGTGGGGCGTGCCGATCAATTTGCGCCTGACGGCTGGATGGAAACTGGTGTTCGCCGGCTGGAAGAGAACGACTGGCCGGAGATTGTGGCTTTTGACCGAAAGGTTTTCGGCGCTGATCGTAGCGTGCTGCTCCGATCTCTTGCACAACGCTTACCGCGGGCCTCACTCGTCGCTATACGTCAGGGGCAGATCATTGGTTTCTCGCTCGGCCGTGACGGCCGCGTCATGACCCAACTTGGGCCTGTAGCTGCTGCCGACCATGACGCAGCAACTGCGCTGGTGGCGAGGGCCTTGTCCGTTATTTCAGGACCTGCCGCTATCGACGTGCCCGATCGTCATACTGCGTTGACCCGATGGCTCGCTGAGCGGGGATTCTCCCCCGAACGCCCGCTAACCAGAATGGTTTATAAGAGCTCATCGTGTTTTGATGACACTGACTGCCTGTTCGCCATAGCGGGGCCGGAGCTTGGTTAGTCCGACTGTCGCCAGGAAGTCCTCCCGATTCGATCAATCGGTGGATGCTACCGGTTTCATCTTAATTGACTTGTCCAAGAAACCATTGGTGTAGGCCGTCGTCACGTCAAACGGCTTTTCGAGCCCGACATAGGTTTTGACCAGATCGTAAGTCTGTTGCATGCGGTCAGGGTCGAACCAGCCGAGCGCGACGGATTGTGAGGTTTTGTCGCTCATAAGCTGCTCGACCTCGTGCCAATTGACTAGCTGGCTGTCAAACTGAAGACCTGAATTTGCTTCGATAAGCGCACGGATGCAGGGGTCTGCGTCAGCGACGCAAGCGGCGAACGCCTTCTGCGTCACCTTGACGAAGGCGGCGACTGTATCGCGATGCGCTTTGAGATACGCGCCGTTGACGGCTATCGAATTGCCGTAGGGGTCAACGCCCGCATCCTTCCAAGCAAGATAGCCCATATCATCGCCAAGTTGGTTCTTATACGTGTGATGCTCGTTGTAGAACTCGGTCACGGCGTCGACCGAGCTTGCCTTTAGAGCGGCGAGTTTCGCGCCGGGCCCGACATTCACCCATGTTACCGAATTCGGATCGACGCCATTAGCTTTGGCGAGTGCTGGCCAGAGCGAGCGAGCGGCGTCGCCAGGCGGGTTTCCGATCTTCTTTCCCGTGAGATCTTTGATGGATTTGATCCCGGAGCTTTTCAGCCAATAAAATCCACCCGGGTAATTGGCATAGACGTTCATCACTGCGACTTCGTCGGCACCTTTGCCGATCGCGACCAGGATCGTCGACATATCGGCGAGGCCAAACGTGTTGGCACCGGCGCCGGCGGCCTGAGCGGCAACCATCGAACCCTTGCCTTGGAGCAGCGTCAGGTCGATACCTGCGTCTTTGTACCAGCCCATTTTTTGCGCATAGTAGTACGGGGCATGATCGCCCCCCGCTACCCAGTTGAGGAGCAAACTCACGGACTCGTTGGCCTGCGCTGGGCTTGCGAACCCCAGTAGTGCGATTGCGAATACAGAAGACAGCTTCATGATCGTACTCCCGCGCTTTGCCGCCAAGAAGCTCATCTCATGGATCATTGCGGACGAGCAAAGATTCTTGTAACTGGGTGGTTACCTGACGGATCGAAAGCGACAAAGAGGCTATCAACCTGCGCAGCCGTTGGTCAAGCACGCGAATGCGCCGTCGCCGGCCCCACGCAACCCGTCGCCGCATCCTCAATGCAGCAACCGATGAATTCGCGGCTAAGGGGCTAGCTGGTGGCCGAGTGAACGAAATCGCCAAGCGGGCCCGTATCAACAAGCGGATGCTTTATCACTACTTCGGGGACAAGGAGGCTCTTTGGCTTGCGGTGCTGGAGGAGGCCTATCTGAACATTCGCAGCAATGAGCAGAAACTCGACGTGACCCGGTTTGCGCCAAAGTTTGGCATGCGGCGACTGATCGAATTCAATCTCAACTATGTTCAGTCCCACCCCGAATTCATATCATTGCTACTCACCGAGAACGTACACCGTGCGCGTTACTTGCGACATTCTCGCAAAGTGCGGGCGATGCACACGTCGCTCTTGGACGTGATCACGGACCTTTTGGAGCGGGGTCGAAAGACCGGGGTTTTTCGTAGGGGCGTGGATGCGGCTGAGCTTTACATCACCATTGCAGCGCTGTCGTTCTTTTACTTCTCGAATGTTCACACCCTCTCGACCATCTTCGCTCGTAATTTTAACGCGACGGCAGCGCGACGCAGGCACCGCAACCACGTAGTCAATGTGGTTTTGGGCTTTCTCAGGCCGGTGAGATGAACTGACAAACAGAAGTGCGGGATGAGCATAAATGCCGTTCAATAGTTTGGAGTTGCTGCAATGCCATTGAGTTGGACGGACTGGCCCAGTGAGATTTTGCGTACGCTTCAGAATGGGACGGTCATACCGGCACATTTGTTGGCGCTCGATGCAAATCGTCGTTTGGATAACCGCCGCCAGCGCGCGCTGACGCGCTATTACATTGACGCTGGTGCAGGTGGGCTCGCAGTCGGCGTCCACTCGACCCAATTTGCGATCCGCGAAGTCGGGCTGTACGAGCCGGTACTCCGGGCCGCCGCGGCTGCTGCCAGCAACTGGACGAGGCGCCCGCTGGTCTTGATCGCGGGCCTAGTGGGTAGGACCGAACAGGCAGAGCGGGAGGCGCATGCGGCCTTGGATCTAGGCTATCATGCCGGCCTGCTAAGCCTCGCAGCCTTCCGAGGCGCAAGCGAAGACGACCTCATTGCGCATTGCCGATCGGTCGCTTCTATCATTCCGCTTATAGGTTTCTATTTACAGCCCGCCGTCGGCGGCATCGCGCTATCCAGAAAGTTTTGGCAACGCTTCGCCGAGATCGAGCAGGTCGTGGCGATCAAGATCGCACCGTTCGACCGATACAAGACCTTGGATGTCGTTCAGGGAGTCGTAGCGGCCGGGGCCGAAGACCGGATTGCGCTATATACGGGAAATGACGACAACATCGTACTCGATCTTGTCGCGCCCTTCATCTTGCGCCGCAATGGCGCGGCAGTGACTGTGCGCATCAAAGGCGGCCTGCTTGGTCACTGGAGTGTTTGGACCAAGGGTGCCGTCGATATGTTCGGTCATCTTCGCACGGCGGTCGATCGGGATCTTATAGACGCCAACATCCTCGCGCTCGCTGCAAAGGTCACCGATTGTAATGCGGCGTTTTTCGACGTTGCCAACGGCTTTCGTGGCTGCATTGCGGGCTGCCATGAAGTTTTGCGCCGCCAAGGGCTGTTTGACGGCATCTGGTGCCTTGATCCGGAGGAGGTCCTAAGCGCGGGACAGGGCGCAGCGATCGAACGCGTGATGCAGCTTTACCCCGAACTTGGTGACGACGATTTTGTCGCAACCAATCGAGAACGGTGGTTGGCATGAGCGTCGAACCATTGAGCGCAATTGTGGATTTGAAGGTTTCGACCGAACGCAAACGGCGATACTTCTTTGCCGTTCTCTCCCACGCGGCCTTGATCGCCGCGTGGTATCTGTTTGTCACGTACGGGCACGTGCCGTCGTTCGTCATGCCGTCACCAGTCGCCACGATCGCGACGCTTGGCGGCAAAAATTACGATTGGATTGGAAACACGCTGGTTACCACAAGCGAGATATTTATCGGATATCTTCTTGCTGTAATCGTCGGTGTGCTGCTCGCGATCGCGTTTTCCTGGTCGAGGACTGCGGAAGACGCCGTCATGCCACTCCTTGTGAGTTTGAACATGATTCCCAAGGTTGCTCTTGGGCCGCTGTTCATTGTCTGGTTTTCATACGGCATATTTCCTAATGCGATCATCGCATTTTCGATCAGCTTCTTCCCGATTCTGCTGAATACCGCGCGGGGGTTTCGTGAGGTCGAACCCGAGTTGCTTGAGCTCGTACGTACCTTGCGCAGTTCGAAATGGCAGACGTTCACGAAAATACAGCTTCCGAGCGCTTTTCCTTACATTTTCTCGGGCATGAAAATTGGCGCGATCTTGGCCGTTGCAGGTGCGGTGGTCGGGGAGTTTCTGGGATCCTCGCGTGGCCTCGGTTACCTCATGTTGCAGGTCCAGGTCACGCTCGACACGGCGGCAATGTTTATGGCCGTAATTTTAATCACGCTGATCGGCATCGTGCTCTTTGGCCTCGTGATTGGGCTTGAGCGGCTCTTGATCGTCAGGGACGCTCGCATCCAATGACCTGTGCCGTGGCCGAGCCATTCATTCATATTCAAGCCCTGCGTAAAAGTTATCGGAAGGGTGATCAGCAGTTCCTTGCTATCTCCGAGGCGACTTTTGACGTTGCCGTCGGTGAACTTGTGGCTTTGGTCGGTCCATCTGGCTGCGGCAAGACGACTTTGCTCAAGATCCTGGCCGGGCTCCAAGACTATGATTCTGGGGTTGCGCGGATCGGCTCCAAATCACATCCGTTCGATCCTTCGCGCGATATTGGCATGGTTTTCCAGCAGGCCTTATTATTGAAATGGCGGCGGATTCTCCAGAATGTCCTGCTTCCGGCAGAGATCCTCGGGTTGCCAATGGCTGAGAGTCGTGACCGAGCGCGCGAACTTTTGGCGATGGTGGGGCTTTCGGGCTTCGAAGACAAATATCCCTACGAACTGTCCGGCGGTATGCAACAGCGAGCGGCAATCGCGCGAGCGCTCATTCACGATCCAAAACTTATCCTCATGGATGAGCCGTTCGGGGCGCTTGACGCGCTGACACGTGAAAAGATGAATTTGGAGCTTTTAAATATATGGAAAAAAAGTGGTAAGACCATTGTCTTTGTCACCCATGGGATTGGAGAAGCAGTCTTTCTCGGGACGCGGGTTGTTGTTCTGACCGCAGGTCCTGCCAGAATGGCTGATAATATCAAAATCGATTTGCCAGAGCCGCGCGTGCTGGATCTCAAGACTACCGAGGCCTTTGGTGATTACAGCCGGAGGATTTATCACCTTTTGGGCTTATGACGATTTCCGAGAACGGGTAACCGACAAAGGTTCATTGAACAAAAATCGCGACCGAACGAGGGGGACAGCGCAGACGTGACGGTGCCCTCAAGCTTCCGAGGCCCGGGGCAATCTGCCGGATCGACCGGCCCCTCGCAATGCCACGGGAAATCTCTTCGCGCTCCTCGACCTTTAGTGCTGCCAAGGCTCGCGAGATTGCCCCGCAGCCGCCGCGAAATTAGGCAGCTGCCAGCAATGACAACGAAAGTTTAACTCGAATACTGCACAAACTGTCAGCTGGAACATCCGCAATACCCAGTTGACCGACGCCCTTGGGGGGCTCTCGTCGCGGTCCTGGATGAACTTGTAATCGCATGAAGTGCCGGAATGCCGAAATTCACCGTGCCATCGGGTTGGCCGAACGGAAAAGCGTCGGATGCGATTTCCCCCCAAAATGCGATTTTCCCTCAAGACAAGACTGCTTCTGGTGATCGGTCTTCTCGGATTTGCGCCGATTTTTGGTGTCGCGCTGCATTCCTACAATCTTGCATCGAGCAGGCAGGCCGGTCAGCAGATGGATACGGCCTGGCGCGGGGCGCAAGCTCTCGCGCGCATCGATGGGCTCGTTTATGCCGTGGTCATGGAATCGCGCGGCATCTACATGTCGGCCGATTGGAAACAAGCCGCGCCTTTCGCGAAAAACCTGTTGCGTGACCTTGATGAGATCGATGCGGTCACCAAAGAGTGGAAGCAAGACATCGTCGAATCCGAGCGTGGCCGGATCGACGATTTGTCGCGCGCGATCGACCAGTTCATCAGCTTTCGTAAGGAACTGGTCAGGCTCGCGCAGTTCGACAGCACTGCCAGCGCCCGGACCTTTGGCGATAACGACGCCAACCGCACTGTTCGCTCCGCCCTCAACGATAAGCTTGTCGCTCTCGACAATGCTTATAAGGAGCACACGATCGAGGCCGAGAGCGAGGTCGCGCGGTACCAGCGTCTCAACCAAGACATTCTCATCGGGTTGTCCGCTGTCGCGGCGGTGGCGCTCGCCTTTGGCTTCTTTTACGTCATCTACAGTTTGCTGCGTCCGCTCTATGGCCTGCGCAATTGCATGATGCAGATTGCCGGAGGCAGCCTCGACCTCACCGTGCCGGGCATTGATCGCGCCGACGAGATCGGCGAAATGGCGGCCGCGGTGACTGCGCTCCGCGACGCCGCCCTGGAAAAGGGGCGGATCGAACAGCGCCAGCAGGCCGAACTGCAGCGCCAGCAGGCCGAAGCGCAACACCGTCTCGAAGCCGAGGCGCAAGCGAAGACGGAGGCCGAACGCACTGAGGCCGCGGTCGAACAGGCGCGCATCGTCGAATCCATTGCCGAGGGCCTTAAATCCCTCGCCGAGGGCAATCTCACCCACCGCATCGACGAAGTCTTTGACGGCGCCTACGAGCAGATCAGGCTCGATTTCAACCTCGCGGCCGAACGGCTGCAGGAAACCATCGAGGCGATCGCCGAGGCGGCGCGCGAAGTTTCCGGCGCGTCGACCGAGATTTCAAGCGGCACGACGGATCTCTCGCGGCGCACCGAATTGCAATCCGCGGTGCTGGAGAAGACGTCGTCCTCGATGGAAGAGATTTCCTCAACCGTGCGGCAGAACGCCGAGAACGCACAACACGCCAACAAGATCACGGCGGAGACGCGCGACGTCGCCAATCGCGGCAACGACGTGGTCGGCAAGACGATCAAATCGATGTCGCATATCGAGAAATCCTCACGCAAGATCGCCGATATCATCGTCGTCATTGACGAGATCGCGCGCCAGACCAATCTCTTGGCGCTCAATGCGGCGGTCGAGGCCGCGCGCGCCGGCGAAGTCGGCCGCGGCTTTGCCGTGGTGGCGGCCGAGGTCCGCAGCCTGGCGCAGCGTTCGTCGCAAGCGGCCAAGGACATCAAGGAGCTGATTACGAAAAGCTCGAACCAGGTCGAGGAAGGCGTCGCGCTCGCCAATCAGGCCGGCTCAGCGCTCGACGAAGTGGTGGCTTCGATCAAGAAAGCCGCCGACGTCGTTGCCGATATCGCCAAGGCGAGCAGCGAGCAGGCGGGCGGGCTGGCCCAGATCAGCAGCGCGCTGTCGCAGATCGACGAGGCCAATCAGCAGAACTCGGCGCTGGTCGAGGAAAGCGCTGCGGCCGCGAAGATACTCGAAATCCAGGCCGCCGCCATGGCGAACCAAGTCGGCTTCTTCCGCATCGAGGGTGGCAGCGCAGCAGCGCGGCAGACGATCGCTGCCTAAGACCTAGATTACTGGATTAAGAAGTCTACTCAAGCGACTGTATAATAAAGACTATTCGTAGCGTGGCACGCATTGGTCGCCACCGGATTTGATGGTGCCGCACAAGGTTTCGGCCTGGTCTTGCGACATCGGGCCGACTTCGACGCGGTAGAATGTCCCCTGATTGGCGTCATCGACGCGGCGGATGGTGGCGTCGCGGTTGCCGAGAGAACTCGCATAGCGTCCCTCGAGTGAACGATAGGCCACGCGCGCCTCCGCGACGCTCCTCTGCGAGGCGAGGTGCGCATAGATGCCGTCGCTGCCTTCACCCGGGGCGGCCGCGGCAAGGGCTGCGCGCGCCGCCGGGCTATTGGGATTGACCGGCACGAAAGGCCCGCCGACGCCGCTTGCGCTCTGGCCGTCGAGCCCAGCGAGCGCCCTGAGCGAGCCGATGCCGGGCGGCGCGGCGTTCAGCGTGCTAGTGGCTGCGCGTTGACGTGCCGCTGCGCTTTTTTTTTCCGTGAGCTTATCTTGTCCGGGCGGCGTGGCGACGCCGACGACCTGGCCCGGCGCCTGGAGTTGCAACTGCATCTCGGCATCGTTGCCGCCGACGACGCCGGTGCGCCGGCGCTGTTCCTCGGCGGTGAGCCGCACCGTGAGGTCGTCCATTTGCTGCTCGAACTGTTCCGGCGTGAGCAGGTGCTGATCCACTTTGTCCGAGGCCGCCTCGCGCGCGTTCAGCCACTGCGTGATGAGGTCCATGTGCGGATAGTGGATCGCCTGCCAGGCGGCGAAAATCTTGGGATCCGAGCACTGCGCCGAGGCCTTGTAGCTCGTCAATTCGCCGTGCAACCGCCGGTCGCGGCAATCGGAAATCGCCTGGCGGCTCTGATCGATCGCGTCCTGCATGCCGGGCGGCATTTGGTCGTTCGAATTGAATTGGGCGCGCGCCGCCGACGCGCCGGCCACAAGTCCACACGCGGCAAGGGCACACACGGTTAAACGAGGCATGAAACGAGACATCAAACGAGGCATAACCCTACTCACCCCAACACGGCCGGATACGGCCTACCATGCATAGCGGAACGTCCCGGTGCCGGCGAGACTGTAGTAGCTGCTGGCCAATTCCATATCGAAACGGCCGCTCAGCGAAATGCCGCTCGGATATTTCACCTCGGCGACAAGCGACGCCAAGCCGATATTGGCCGGCGGCGTGATGCCGGTCATGGTGAAGCTCTGCGTCGGCAGATCGGCGAAGTTCGAGGTGAAATTGTCGTTGCTAAACCAGTCGTGCGCATAGCCGACCCGGCCGCGCAGCCAGAGCGTGGCGTTACTGTTCGTCAGTGCCACCGGCTTGCTGGCCCAGACGCCGAACTCGGCCCGCTCGTTGGTCTGGGTTTCCGCGGCATAAGCGAGCGCGAAGGCCGGGTTGCCGTTTTCGGTATAGGCCGGCGTGCGCAGCGCGCTGAATTCGCCGGCCACATAGGGCGTGATCTGGAACTGCGTGAAATCGAAATTGTAGCCGCCCTCGAGCCGGCCGGTGGCGCCCGGAGCGCTGAAGCTCGCGGTCAGATTGGCGACGCCGGGCGAGGTGACGGTGCGATTGGTATGCATGAAGTCATAGGCGAAGGCGAGCGCGCCGGAGATATAGGCACTGCCGAAGCTGTGCGAGCCGTAGATGCCGCCCTGGACGATCTCGCTGTTGCCGCCGCCGATGCCCTCCGACACGTTCCAGCTGGTGCCGCCGCCGCCGAGCGCGAAACCGATGACGGTGTCGGTGCCGAAGCGGAAATCGATGCCCGAGGCGATGCCGCCGCCGCCGGTGGTCGCGGTCGCCGAACCGAGATTGGCCGCGGACCCGCTCTGACTGGCGTAGCCGCCATAGGCCGAGGCCCAGACGGTGTGGTCGTATTGCGGGTTGAGCGAGCGCACCATGGAGTTGAGCGCGTCATGCGGCGTCACCGCGTCATAGGCATCCTGCTGCTGCGGCGTCATCGGCGGTTCCGGCGCATAGCCCAGCACCGGGCCGAAGCCGCCAAACCCGCTCGAACGGCCGTCGACGCCCGGATTGAGCAATGTCGTCGCGAACGATGTCTGCATCGAATTGGCGGAGGTCACGCCGGCGGTATTGGATTGTCCGGACAGTTGCTGCACCGCGGTCTGCTGCGCGCTGCCCGTCAGGTTGAACAGGTTCGCGAACGAGGCCGGCAGCGTGCCGTTCGCCGACGAAGCGTTGATGGCGCTGACGAAGGACGAGAAGCCCGACGGCAGACTGCCTGAGTTCAGCTGGGCGCGTTGGAATTGGGCGGTGACGTCGGTGCTCACGCTGGTATTCACATTGGTTGCTTGCAACAACCCGATGCTTTGCACGTTGAACACGGGCGTCGTGAAATTTCCGTATCACAGTACCAGCGGTGAGCACTTTGTAGGACGTTCCCAGCGAAATGCCGCTTGAGTTGCTTGCAGCGACCAGGCCTGCGTTGTCCAAGTTCGCCGTGCCGCTCACGGTGGCGAAGCTGCTGTTGTAGCACTCGGGCCATTGATCATGACCATGTACAGCGAGGCGGACTGAAGCGTCAGGCTGCCGTTTATGTGAAGCGTGCCGTTCGGGGAGGAGATCGAGCCCGGCATAATGGTGCCGCCCGCGCCGATATCTACAACGCCGCTGGTACCGGTGCCGATGCTGCCGATGCCGCCGAGGAGGCCGCTGGCGTTGACGGTCACCATGCTCGACGACGCAAGGGATCCGTCGATCAGAAGCGAGCCGGAATTAACGACGGTCGGACCGCTATAGGTATTGGCGCCGGTCAGATCGAGCGTGCCGCTGCCGGTGCTGCTCGCAACCGTGAGCGCGCCCGTCGTGCCATTGCCGTTGCCGATGATGCCGGACAGCGTCAACGTCTTGCCAAGCGTATCGATCGTGCCGCCTAAGGTGTTGACGTTGAAATTGTTGCTGAAGGCGAGGTTGGCCGCGCCGGCCTGGAACGTGCCGCCGTTGAGCGTGACCGCGCCGGAACTGATCGCGCCGGCGCTTGCCGCCTGCAGGATGCCCGCAGTGATCGTCGTGCCGCCCGTATAGGTGTTGGTGCCGGCGAGCGACAGTGTGCCGGAGCCGACTTTGTTTAACGAGCCGCCGGTCGTGCCGTTGCCGGCACATTGGGCGCCGGTGCCGCAGTCGGAAATGACGCCGTTAAAAGTCGTGCTCTGATTGTTGCTGCCGACACTGAGCGTGATTTGCGCCAAGGTAGATTGATCCGCCAGTAACACTTCCGACGTTGGCGATAGAGCCGACCGAGAGCAAGCCGTTACCGGATTGACCCAGGCTTCCAGAGAAATCGACCACGCCACCAGTCAGCACGTTGACTTGCACATTGGCGGCGGTGCTGTTGCCGGAGAACAGCAGTTTGCCGGCGACATTGAAGGTGGGCGTAGTGGTAGTTGACTCATTGACGACGCCGTTAGCGGTGAGCGTCAGCGTGCCCGTGCTGTTGATTGTGAAGGTGAAGGCGGGCGCATTGGCATTGAACAGCATCGTGCCGACTTGCGTCGACGCACTGACGCTGATGGATTTGCTCAGGGCAGTATCATCGAAAGCCGCAATGCCGTTTGAACTCGGCAGCTAGCTGCGGAGTGCCCTGCCAGTTCGTGTTAGTGTTCCAGTCTGTCCCGCCTGCGCCGCTCGTACCCTGCCACACAATGCCCGCAACCAAGCTCAGCTGAACTTCGTTTGCACCGTATATCAGCGATGGCAGGTCGTTACCGAAGCTGCCGGTAATATTGATACCGGAGAACGTCCCCGACCGTCCGCCGGTCGCACTAATGATTTCGTAATCTGTAGAAGTCGTGCCGCCTGATCCGGCGAGCGTCAGCGTTCCAGCCAGCGTGGCCGTGCCGCCTATATGTGTCAGGCTGGCGTCGGCAGCGTTGCTACCAGTAACAGTGGCGACATAGTTCGCGCCGGAATTCAGCGTCAGATTTCCGGTGAGGGTAAGGGGGATTCCGGTTGGATTGCTGGTCGAGCCCGGCGACAGCGTGCCGCCGTTGGCGATCGTGACGCTCGTAACCGTGCCAGTGCCCGACAGGGTGCCCCCGCTGTTGACGGTGACGAGGCCTCCGCGCGATTACGCCGGTGCTGGCTATTTGGAGGTTGCCGCCATTGACCGTTGTCGTACCCGAATAGGTGTTGGTATTGGCCAGGACGGTCATGCCGCCGCCGGCGGCGCTGCTGTCTGTGACCGTCAAGTTTCCGCCGCTGACAATGCCGGTCAATGTCAGCGTGTTGCCATTGCTGTCGAACGTGCCGGCGGTGTTCAGGAATATGTTGTTGGCAAGCGTCAGGCCCGCCGCGCCGGATTGCAGCGTACCGGTCTGGAGCGTCAGTTGGCCGGTCCCAAGCGCGTTGTTGTTGCCGACCTGAGCGGTGGCGCCGGTGTCGACGATGACCTGCCCGGTATAGGTGCTGCTGTTGCCGGCGAGGGCTTGCGTGCCGGCCGCGATCGTCACTCCGCCCGTGCCCGTGAACGTGCCGTCATACGGGCTTGCCGCAGATCCGCCGGCGATGGTCAGCGTGTTTCCACCGAGCGCAACATTGGCGCTGCTGGACGTGCCGGAGAGCGAAGCGATTTGGCTGTTGCCGGCCAGACCGCTGATGTCGAACGTGCCGTTATTGGTGACGCCGC
Source organism: uncultured Alphaproteobacteria bacterium (assembly GCA_963761185.1). Taxonomy (GTDB): domain Bacteria; phylum Pseudomonadota; class Alphaproteobacteria; order Rhizobiales; family Xanthobacteraceae; genus BOG-931. The sequence continues at coordinate 154,465 of CAVXFY010000001.1, read as the reverse complement.
TCGACGTCGCGAGACTCGTCGTCCCGGTCAGCGTCAGATTGGAGCCACTGCCGATAACCGTTGCGCCAGTATAGGTCGTAGTTGCCGAGCCCAACGTGAGCTTCGTGCCTGTGCCGTTGAGCGCCAGCCCGGTCGTGCTGGTGCCATCCTGGATCTTGCCGGAGAATGAAGTGGCCGTGCCGCCGTCCAGGATCAACAGTGCGGGCGAGGATGTGCCGCTATTGGTGACCGTGCCGGCCGTGCCCGTGTCGGTCAGCGATGCGATCGTCTGGTTGAAGCCGCCGAGATCGAGCGTGGCGGCGGCATTGAGGGTGACGGCCGAATTCGGGCTGAGCGCATTGGCCGCGCCGCCCTGCAATGTCACGGTATGTGTGCCATCGCCGATTATCGTCGCACCTGAATAGGTATTGGCGCCGCTAAAGATGACGGTGCCGCCGCCAGTGCTGTCGAGGACATTTAGCGTGCCGCCTTTCGACGTCGCGTTGTCGCTAATCGCACCTGAGATGGTGAAGATGTTGCCGTGGGCGTCGATGGCTCCGCCGACACCTAAGTTACCTGCGGTGATCTGCGCAGCATTGGCGATCGTGTAAGCGCCCCCCGCTTGGAGCGTGCCGCCGTTGAATATCAGTGTCCCAGTGCCGATAGCCGACGACAGAATTCCGCTGCTCGGAGTGCTGGGGGTTACATATTGCGTGTCTACGCCGACGACCAGCGTGCCGCCGTTATTGAGTGCCGTGCCTCCGGTATAGGTGTTGTCGCCCGAGAGCGTCAGGGTGCCGCCGGCTACGACCAGCGACCCGCCGGTCGTTCCATTGGCGTTCCCGGCGCATCTGCTGGCACCGCAGTCGGAAATGGCGCCAGCGAACGTGCCACCGTCGCTAACAACGAGCGTTGTGTCGCCAAGATAGACCGAACTGGTGATGCTGCTGCCGTTAATGGTGGCAACGCCGTTGATGCCATTGTTGCCTGGCCCCAGGCTGCCGGAGAAATCAGCGACGCCGGTGCCGCTGACGAGTCAACTGAGAGGTGCCGCCGCTGCTGTTGCCCTGGAACTGGAGCAGACCGCCGCTGGCAATATTGATGTTGGCATCGCCGGCGGTTGCGGCGTTTTGGAAGGTGAGCGTTCCGTTGTTGGCGCCGCCGAGAGTGAAGACCGGCGCGGCCGCACCCCCAGCTGTATTGACGTCGATGCCGACGCCGCTGAGCGTGAGTGACCCTCCGCCGTTGATATTGAAGGCGTAGCTGGGAGCGCCCGAGGTGAACAAAAGCGCGGCCGCAGTCGCACTGCTGTTGATGGTGACCGTTGTGTTGGCGACGCCGCTTCCAAACGTCGCAACGGTGTTAGCAGGAGTACTTGAACTAGCCGTCGGGACCGTGCTCCCAAACCAATTGGTGCTCGTGCTCCAGTCGTAGGCGCCGCCGGTTGAAGTCGACCCGGTCCACGCGGTGCCTGCAGTCAAATCGAGCTGCACGCTGTTGCCGACATTCTTAAGGTAAGGCACCAGTCGCCGAAGCTGCCGCTGACGATGTTGAGACCGGAAAACGTTCCGCTCAATCCGGTTGTCGCCGGTCAGAATGCTGTAGGTATTGGAGGCCGAATAAGTGCCGCTGCCCGCAGCGACCGAGACGATGCCAGCAATATTGGCCGTCGTGGTCGCGCCGACTGCACTGTTGGTGCCAGTCGTGTTCGCTACGGCCACTAAATAATCAGCGCCGGAGTTGAGCATGAGACTCCCTTTTACGGTCAGCGTGCCTGACGCCGACCCCGTGCCGCTCTCCAGCGTGCCGCCGGGATTGACGGTGACAGTGGAAACGGTGCCAGTGCCGGACAACTCGCTCAGAACGGGCGATCCACCGGGCAGGGTGCCGCCCGAATTGACGGTGACGCCGCTGGAGCTGCTGATCTTGCCGATGACAGAGAGGTTGCCGGCCGTTGACCGTGGTCGCGCCGGTGTAGGTGTTCGTGCCGCTCAGTGTCAGCGTGCCGCCGATGACGTTCAGGCCGCTGTGTGCCACGCCGGGGTGCTCGCTTGCCGTCGGAATCACGCCACCGAACACAGGTCGTGCTCCCCAAGTGCCGATCGTGAGCACGGCGAAGCTGTGCCAGCGGCTACGCCGTCGGATTGGTCAGATTGGTGACTGTTCCTGGAGCCGTTCAGTGAGCGATCGTCTGATTGACGCTGCCGAGATCGAGCGTCGTGCCGGCGCCGAGCGATTCACCGCGCTGTTGGCGCTGAAGCCGTTGACGGAGCCGCCGGCGAGTACGGCGGTGCCGGTCGCGGCTCGTCGTGCCGCATAGGTGTTGTTGCCGGAGAAGGTGGTCGTGCTGCCCGTTGCGTTCACCGCAACGTGCGGTGGTGCCGCCGCCGACGCTGTTGACCGTGCCGCCGGTCGGATTGATCGTTCCATTAAGTTGGCCGCCCTCGATCGTGCCGCCGTTGACAGCGCAATGCGAGCCGAGGTTCTGCGCGTAACTGCCGATGCCCGAGTGTGCCGCCGTGTTGATCGTGACGCGCTCGAATCTGCAATCGCGTCTGTGGCGGCGAGCGTCAACGTCCCGCCGGTGTTGATCGTCGTCGCGCCGGTATAGGTGTTGACGCCCGCCAGAGTCTGATCGCCGCCGTTGACGTTCAGATCCGCCGTTGCCGCTCGATCACGCCCGAAAATGTCGTGGAGCCGCCGGTGATCGTGAGCGTCTGTTCGCCCCGAGTCGACGTTGCCGGCCTGACCTGTGGCGCTGTCGGCCAAGGTCGTGACCGAGGCGCCGCCGTGTGCCGGACGATGTCGAACGTTGCGTTGGTCGCCAACGCATTTACTCGACGCCGCAACGAGCCGTTCCGCACAGCGCTAGCGTGCCGGCATCGATCGTCGTCGAGCCTTGTAGTGTTGCGCCAGCTGTAACTTCAGAGCGTCGCCCGGTGCCGTTAGCACCAGCGAGCCGACGGTGATGCCGCCGGCGTTGCCGCGCATTGGCTGCCGAGCCGCAATCGGAAATGACGTCCCGAATGTGCCGCCCTTGCTCAGCGTCAGCGTGTTGCTGCCGAGTAAATGACTTGCGCCAGTGCCCGTCGATCGACGCCGGCGGTGATGGCGTCATTGCCGCTCGGACCGGTGGTGCCCGAGAAATCGACGACGCCAGTGCCAGTCGTGTTGAACTTCGCGGTGCCGCCGTTGCTGTTGCCTGAGAACTTCGTCGTGCCGCCGGTCCGGTCGTTGATAGTTGCGTCGCCGGCTGTGGCGGCGTTCGTGAAATTTCAGCGCTGCCGCTAGTGCCGACACCGAATATGGGCGCGTGGGTACCCGAATTATCGACAATGCCGATGCCGCTCAGTGTCAGCGAATTTCCACTGCCGCTGATACTGAATGTGTAAGTCCCGGTCGCGGCGGACGTGAACAGCATATGGCCGGCCGTCGCACCTGTATCGATCGTCACGGTTGCGCTCGGTGCCGTTGAACGTCGCTGTGCTTGTTTGGACGTAGCAAGTCCGCTGTCGGGATTGCCGCCAGTCGACCAATTGCTCGTACTGTTCCAGTTCGACGATCCGCCGGTCCAGATGTTACCGGCGGTCAGGCCCATCGACACAGTCTTGGGGCCGGTTGTAGCTCAGATACGGCACCTGATTGCCGAAACTGCCCGTTATGGTGAGGCCAGAAAATTTCATTCCGGTCCCGCCGGTTGCTGTGAGGACCGTGTAGGATTTGGCGACGAGTATGTGCCGCCGAGTGCAACGGCGGTGAAAGTGCCGGCAAGAGTGGCTGCGCCGCTGGCTGTCGTTGTCCCGCTCGTGCCGCCATTGATGCCGACGGAGTAATCGGCGCCGGAGCCGAGTGTCAGACCGCCATTGATCTTCAGCGTTCCGGCGCCGTTGGTGCCCGGCGCGAGCGTGCCGCCCGCGTTGACCGTCACGCCCGTCGTGGTGCCGGTGCCCGAGAGAGTGCCGCCGGAATTGACGGTGACGCTGCTCGTGCTTGCGATCGAGCCGCTCGCCAGGGCCAGCGTTGCCGTGCCGGTTGCCGAAGTGGGGCCAATAATGGTCGCGCCCGCATAAGTGTTCGCACCCGAGAGCGTCGTCGTGCCGCCGGCAATGGTCAGGCCGGCGCTGCCGCTGCCGTCGATCACGCCGGCAAAGCTTCCTTGGCCGTTGGTGATGGTCAGCGTATTGCCGCCGAGCTCGACCAGGCCGCCGGTGCCTTCGATCGCGCCGGCGCTGACCATATGCGTGGGGGTCAAGCTTCCCGCAGTGTAGGGACCGGTGGTATCGCCGAAATTGACCTCGCCGCCGGTCTGCGTGTTGAAGATGGCATTGCCGCCGGTGCTGCTGCCATAGAACGTCGTTACGCCGCCGTTCTCGTTCACGATCGTGGCGTTGCCGGCTGTGCTGTTGCCGAAAAACGAGATGATGCCGCCACTGGCGTTGGTGATGGTGGCCGAACCGCCGGTGGTGTTGCCGGCGAATGTCGTCTGGCCGTCCGAGAAATTTGTGATCGTTGCGGTGCCCGCCGACGCCGTGTCGAGCCCGCTCACCGCGGAGCCGAAGCCGACCGTGCCGCCGCTGGCGGTGGTGATCTGAGCGTTGCCCGCCGTGGCCGCGTTGAGGAATATCAAACTGCCGGCGCCTAAGGCTCGAAGTGCCGACGGTGAATTGCGGCGCGAAGGCGGAATTGTTGTCGATGCCGAACGTGCTCAGTGTGAGCGTTCCGCCGCCGACCACGGAAAAATTGAACGGCGCCGTCGCGCTGGACGACAACAGAACGGTGCCTGCGGTCGCAGCCGAATTGACGGTAACGTTGGTGGTGCCCGCGGTGCCACCGAAGGTGGCCACGGCGGTCGCCGGCTCGTTGGTCGTGGCGGGATAGACCGGCACCGCGCCGCCGGCCCAATTCGTCGTGGTGCCCCAATCATTGTTGGCAACCGTGCCGAGCCAGCCGGTGCCGGCCGTCAGCCCCATCTGCACGTTCGGCTGGGTGACCCCCGTGTTGTAAACCAGATAGGGGACCAGATTGCCGAAGCTGCCGGACATTTTCAGACGCGAGAAGGTCGACGTGCCAAACGAGTTCGCGTTGATGATTGTGTAGAGGTCGCCTGAGGAAAAGGAGTTTGCCGAGCCCGGCGCCGCGGCGGCAACGAAGGTTCCCGATACCGCCGCGCCACCGGTAACGTTGGTCGTGCTGCTGCTGGTGCCGTTGAAGGTGGCCACATAGGTCGACACCGCCGAGAGAACCATATTGCCGTTGACGGTGAGCGATCCGGTCGGATTTCCGGCCGACCCGGGCATCAAAGTCGCAAGCCCGATGTTGGTCGGCCCCACGGTGCCGCCGCCGGTCAGCTTGCCGCTACTGACCTGCACCGCGCTCGCAATCGATCCGTCGACCTCCAGCGTGCCGCCGCCATTGACCGTCGTCGCACCCGTATAGGTGTCGATGCCGTTGAGAATGAGCGTGCCGCTGCCGTTCTGGGTAATGCCGCCTGAGCCGATAAGGCCGCCGGTGCTCGGGCCGCCCGAAAAGCTGACGACGCCGGAAGAGCTATCGACGATGCCGCCGCTCGAGCCTAGCGTCAGCTGTTGTCCGTGACGAGAGTCGAACGAATAGCTGTTCGGTCCGGTATTGATCGTAATCGTTTGGATCGACGTCTTGGCGGCGCACTGAAAGTAATTGCGGTCTGGTTCGATGTTCCGAAGATCGCATTGTCTGTGGCGGTGGGTTGAGTGCCCCTCGACCAGTTGGTGCCGTATTCCAATCGCCGCTTGCGTCGTGCCCAGCCACGTCGCGGTCTGCGCTTGGGCAGAGCCCGCAGCGAGCGACGCGGCGAACAGCAGCGGCGATGCAGATCAACCAGTCGCGCAAAGCTAGCAGGTCCCGAACGCGCAGCGGCGCGGCGAGCACAACCCTGCCGCGTCACGACACGCAGCGGATCGTCCCCACACCAAGCATACGACCGGCACGCTCTTACTGAGGTAATAATTCCCACCCTCCGGTCCCCGAAAACCGTGGACGAACACTAGCTTACTGTTCCGCACCCGGTCCATGCATGCGCCCCCGCACCTGCACGCGAAGTTGGCCATGGTTAACAAAAAATTATCAGTTTCGCGAATGACTTATACAGTCCTCCCAGTTGCAACTAAAGTGCGCAATACTTTTTCTTCGAGGTGTTGCTTTTGGGTATCGCCTCGGTTTCCTGAAATCTACTTGTAATATTCCGTCTCTACATTACGGAGGCGCGGCAAACCACAGGCAATATTATGGCTAGTCTGTGGCGTGTCCTAGAATAGCCACAGACCGAGCCGTTTTTCGGGAAGATGATACCGCTTAGAAGGAGCCCGTCGGCAGCCGATAGACGTCGGGGCTCTTGGCGTCGACGATATAGAACAACAGCAAGGCCGTCGGCGTCATCTGGCGCTGGTTGTTCTCGCCCTGGGTGAACGTGCCTTGCAGGATCAGCATCGTCGTGTGCTGCAGCGCGTCGCTGCCGCGGAACATCAGAATACCGCCGTTAATCGGCATATTGGTCGCGACCGTATCCGGTTTGTAGCCGGAGCTGATGAAATGCGATTGCAGGACATTGGCGTTGGAAAACAGCTGTTCGGGCGTCATCGCCTCGTCGGTCGCCTTCGACCACGACAGGCCGACCTGGATCAGCGTCTTCGACTTGTAGCCGAATACGTAGGAGACACTCGCCGTACCGCCGCCCGGCAGCACGTCGCCGGCGCGGATGATCAGCACATGGGTCTGCTCGGCCTTGTTTTCCTGCTCCGAAACCGCCTCGCCGCGCAGATTGAAGTCTTTCTCGATGGCCGCGCGGACCTGCGCCTCGTTCATGCCGAAGCGGGCGGTGCGAAATCCGTTGATCTCGGTAACCGCCGGACCGGCCGGGGCGGCTGCGCTCGGCGCGGCAGGGAATGCCGGCGGGGGCGCTGCTTTCGGAGCGGTGGAATAGGCAGGCGCCGCAGGCCGCGGTTGCGGGTACTGCGCCGATAGGGGGCCCGCAGCGCCGACAAGCGCAACGAAGGCCGTCAGGACGGTTGCCGTCCCCAAAATATCGCCGCCCGGCGCTCTGCGTCATTGGTTTCTCCCGAACTGGTTGCGGCCGCACCATAAAATAAAATCGTGCCGGCGCAATCGCGGCTCGGGGAGCAAGGTGAATGCGCAGACTGTGGCGGCTTAATAGCGCCGGAACAGCCCGACCAGCTTGCCCTGAATGCGCACCCGGTTGGGCGGCAGGATCCGCACTTCGTAAGCCGTATTGGCCGGCTCGAGCGCGATCGAAGCGCCGCGGCGGCGAAAGCGCTTGAGCGTCGCTTCCTCATCGTCGATCAGCGCAACGACGATATCGCCGGTATCGGCGGAGTCGATGCGCTTGAGCAGCACCATGTCGCCATCGAGAATGCCGGCCTCGATCATCGAATCGCCGCGCACCTCCAAGGCGAAATGCTCGCCCGAAGTGAGAAGATCGGGCGGCATGTTGATGGTATGGCTGCGGGTTTGGATTGCCTCGATCGGCGTGCCGGCGGCGATCCGGCCCATTACCGGCACCGCGACCGGGCGGCCGCCTTCGTCCTCCGAAGCAGTGCGGACGCGGCCGAGATTGCCCTCGATGACGCTCGGGGTGAAGCCGCGGCTGCGGGCTGCGGCGACGCCATGCGATATCGATTCCGGCAGCTTGATGACTTCGATGGCGCGCGCCCGGTTGGGCAGGCGGCGAATGAAGCCGCGTTCTTCCAGCGCGGTAATAAGGCGATGGATGCCCGACTTGGAGCGCAGATCGAGCGCGTCCTTCATCTCGTCGAAGGAGGGAGGAACACCGGCCTCCTTGAGGCGCTCATGGATAAAACGCAAGAGTTCAGCCTGCTTGCGAGTCAACATCGGCGCTCTCTCCCCCTGGCGGTAAACCGGCGGCAAGTTCCGGATGTGGATCGCTTGCTGCCGAAACAAATCATGAACGGACACTATCCGTTCCATATGTGTTCCGCAACCGTTTAATTTGAAGTGAAGAAAGCGAGGGCTTCGGCGAACGGCCGATTAACGCTCGAACTTAACGATCGCGCAGCGGCTGCCGGCCTTGGCGGGCGGCGCGTAAGGCTCTCGGATGACGAGACAATCGGCCTGCGACAGCGGCACCATCATGGAACTGTCCTGGATCGGGAAGGGCGTCGCGATCGGTCCGTCCGGTGCAGTCTTCAGCGTTGCGCGCAGGTAATCGGCGCGTTCGTCGTTGGCGGGAAGGTCGCAGCCGAGCACCGCCGATTCGATTGGTGTTGTGAGATCGCGGCGTCCGCTCATGCGGCGGATGAGCGGCACCAGAAACAGGAACGAGCAGACATAGGACGACACCGGATTGCCGGGCAGGCCGAGCACATGCATTTTGCCGAGCTGGCCGTGCATCAGCGGGCGGCCGGGGCGCATCGCGATCTTCCAGAACGACAGCGCCATGCCTTCCGCCAGAAAGGCCCTCTGCACAAAATCGTATTCGCCGACGGAAGCGCCGCCGGTCGTCACCAGAATGTCGGCATCGTTATCGCGCGCATCACGTATCGCGGCGATGGTCTCCTCGAGACTGTCGCGGACGAGACCGAGATCGCAGACCTCCGCGCCTTCCGCGCGCGCCAGCGCGGCGAGCGCAAAGCCGTTCGAATAGACGATCTGGCCGGGCCCGGGCTCCGCGCCCGGCGGCACCAGCTCGTCGCCGGTTGCAAACAACGCCATTTTGGGCCGGCGATAGACCGGCAGAAGAGGATGATTCATGCCCGCGGCGAGCGCGAGGTCGCGCGCGCGCAGGCGATGTCCGGCAGGAAGGTGCGTGTCGCCTTCGCGGAAATCCAGTCCTTTGGTCCGCACATTGCGGCCTTTGACCGTCGATTTTTGGATCTCAACACTGTCGCCGGCGCGTGTGGTCTGCTCCTGGATCACGACGGTATCGGCGCCATCGGGCATCACGCCGCCGGTAAAGATGCGGGCCGCCTCGCCATAACCAACGGTTTTTGCGAAAGGCCGGCCCGCCGCAACCTCGCCGATGACTTTCAGGCGCACCGGTGCGTCGGCGACATCGCCTGCGCGCACGGCATAACCGTCCATCGCCGAAAGGTCTGCCGGAGGCTGAGTGCGCAGCGCTCTGACGTCGTAGGCAAGTACGCAGCCGTCGGCTTCGACGAGCGGTTTTTCTTCAGCCGGTAGCCGCTCCGCGCCGGCGAGCACGCGATCGAGCGCCTCTTGAACCGAAATCGACGCCACACCTCGCTCCCGTATTAGTCTTTGGCACGATAATGGCCGGAGCGGCCGCCGCGCTTTTCGACGAGCCTGATGCCTTCGATGCGCATGCCGCGATCGACCGCTTTGACCATGTCATAGATGGTGAGGCAGGCGACCGATACTGCGGTCAGCGCTTCCATTTCGACGCCGGTCTGTCCCGCGACCTTGACGCGCGCGGTGATCCGAACGCCGGGCAATTTGGCGTCGGCTGTCGCATCGACCTCGACTTGCGAGATCGCGAGCGGATGGCAGAGCGGGATCAATTCGTGGGTGCGTTTGGCCGCCATGATGCCGGCGACGCGGGCGGCGCCGAGCACGTCGCCCTTTTTCGCGTCGCCCTTGCGGACGATGTCGAGCGTCTTTTGCTGCATGATCACGCAGCCTTCAGCCACGGCGACGCGCTCGGTCGCGGCCTTTCCGGAGACGTCGACCATGCGGGCTTCGCCGCTGCGGCTCAAATGGGTGAGTTTTTTTGCGCTCACCACAGCTCTTACCGCGCGGGAGCGAACGCGGGCTTGCGCGCGAGGAGGGCGCGCGTTGCCGCGGCCACGTCATCCTGCCGCATCAGGCTTTCGCCGACGAGGAACGCCGAAATGCCGGCTTTGGCGAGCCGCGCCAGATCGTCCGGCGCGAAGATGCCGCTCTCGCCGACGAGGATGCGGTCGCGCGGAACAAGCGGCGCCAAACGCTCGCAGGTGGCGAGCGTCGTCTCGAAGGTTTTCAAGTTCCGATTATTGATGCCGATGAGCTTCGATTTGAGGCGACAGCGCGCGCGCGAGTTCCTGCTCATCGTGAACTTCGACCAGCGCATCCATGCCGTACGCCGTCGCTGCCGCTTCAAGTTCCGCGGCACAGCCGTCATCGACCGCGGCCATGATGATGAGGATGCAATCGGCGCCATAAGCGCGCGCCTCAATCACCTGGTAGGTGTCGTACATGAAGTCCTTGCGCAGGGCGGGCAGCGTGGCCGCCGCGCGGGCTTGGCGCAGGAAGTCGAGACTGCCCTGGAACGACGGCGCGTCGGTCAGGACCGAAAGACAGGTCGCGCCGCCGGCCTGATAGGCCGCGGCAAGCGACGCCGGATCGAAATCGTCGCGGATCAGCCCTTTCGACGGGCTTGCCTTTTTGACTTCGGCGATGAGCGCATAATCGCCACCCGCAAGCCGGCGTGCGATGGCTTTGGCAAAGCCGCGCGGCGCGCTTTCGGCCTTCGCGTCACGCTCGACCGCGTTAAGCGGGCGATCGCGTTTGGCAGCCGCGATCTCGTCGCGTTTATAGGCGGCGATTTTCTGCAAAATATCAGCCATCGTTCGAAACCACGATCAGGCGGTCAAGCCGTCCTTCGGCCTCGCCAGAATCGACCGATTGCGCGGCGAGATCGAGGCCGGCGGCGAGATTCTTGGCCTTGCCGGCGACGACCAGCGCCGCGGCGGCGTTGAACAAAGCGACGTCGCGGAAGGGCGTTTTCTTGCCTTCGAGCACGTCCTGGAGCGCCGAAGCATTCGCCGCGGCGTCGCCGCCGCGCAGTGCCTCCGGCTTGACCTTCGGCAGGCCGACATCTTCGGGCGCAATATCAAAGCTGCGGACCACGCCGGATTCGAGCGCCGCGACGCTGGTCGGGCCCGATGTCGTGATCTCGTCGAGACCGTCCGAGCCATGCACCACCCATACGCTTTCGGTGCCGAGGATCTTGAGAACTTGGGCCAGCGGTTCGGTCCAATGCTTTGAAAATACGCCGACCATTTGCCGCCGCACGCCCGCCGGGTTGGACAGCGGGCCGAGCAGATTGAAGATGGTGCGGGTGCCGAGCTCGGCTCGCGTTGGGCCGACGTTTTTCATCGCCGGATGGTGCGCCGGCGCGAACATGAAGCCAATGCCGGCCTCGCGGATGCAGTGGCCGATCTGCTCGGGATTAAGGTCGATATTCACGCCCAGCGCCGCGAGCACGTCGGCCGAGCCCGAACGCGACGACAGCGCGCGATTGCCGTGCTTGGCGACGGGGACGCCGGCGCCGGCGACGATCAGCGCGGCGCAGGTCGAAATGTTGTATGAGCCCGAAGCGTCGCCGCCGGTGCCGACCACGTCGATCGCATCCGGCGGCGCATGCACCCGCAGCATTTTGGCGCGCATCGTCGTGACCGCGCCGGTGATCTCTTCGACCGTCTCGCCGCGCACGCGCAACGCCATGAGCAGCGCGCCCATTTGCGAGGGCGTCGCTTCGCCGGCCATCATCTGTTCGAAGGCGCCGGCGGATTCCTCGCGCGTCAACGCGGCGCCGGTTGCGACTTTGCCGATAAGCCCCTTGAAATCCATGCGCCCTCAATCCGCCAGCGCCCGCGCGCCCAAAGAGTAGATCGGCGGCGCGCGATGCGAGGTGTTCCGGCGTCCGGTCGAGGCGTTCCATGCGGCGGCGATATCGAGGAAGTTCTTCAGCATCAGATGGCCGTGATCGGACGCGATGCTTTCGGGATGAAATTGCACGCCGTGGACCGGCAGCAGGCTATGCGACAGCCCCATGATCAGGCCGTCGCCGGTTTCGGCGGTGACGCTCAGCTCGTGCGGCAAGCTTGCGCGCTCGACGACGAGCGAATGATAGCGCGTCGCCTTGAACGGACCGTTGATGCCGCGGAAAATGCCTCGGCCCTGATGGCGGATCTCCGACAGCTTGCCGTGGACCAGGACCGGCGCGCGAACCACCTTGCCGCCGAAGGCGTCGCCGATCGCCTGGTGGCCGAGACAGACGCCGAGGATCGGAATGGTCGGCGCGGCGTCCTTGATCAGTTCAAGGCAGATGCCGGCCTCTTTCGGCGTGCAGGGACCGGGCGACAGCACGATGGCGTCGGGCTCGGCAGCCATGACGGTGCGGCTTGTGACCTTGTCGTTGCGATGCACGACAACCTCCGCACCCAGTTCACCGAAATAGTGGACCAGGTTGAAGGTGAAGCTGTCATAGTTGTCGATCAGAACAATCATCACGCGCGGCTCTTAGACGCGGGCCAAAGCAGGGTCAAGCGAGGGACAAAGCGGCGGAGAGTGGCCAAAATCATCCAGTTAGACTAAGAGGCCGTTTCGAAAGGGGTTGAGTGGGTGGAGTTGACGTGATTCCAGGTGGTTGCTGACACCAACCCCGGAGTTGCCATGTGGACCCCAACCACCCGCAAGCAGCATATTCGCAAGACGAGCCGATACCAAACTGATGTGACCGACGAGGAATGGCGTGTGATCGAGCCTCAGCTGCCTGGGACGAATGTCACCGGACGACCACGTGCCTGGCCGATGCGCGAGATCATCAATGGCATCTTCTATGTCATGCGGGCGGGTTGCCCATGGCGCCTGCTGCCGAGCGATTTGCCGCCGTGGAGCACGATCTATCGATGGTTTGCGAAGTTCCGGGACGAAGGCCGCTTCGAGAGGATCAATCACGCTATGGTCATGCTCGATCGCGAACGGATCGGACGCCAATCCAGCCCTACGGGTGCGATCATCGACAGCCAGAGCGTCAAGACCACCGAGGCCGGCGGACCCCGCGGTTACGATGCTGGAAAGAAGATCAACGGCCGCAAGCGCCATGCGCTTGTCGACACGGACGGCGTGGCCTCATGCTCGAACCGCATCCGGCGAGCATCCAGGATCGCGACGGCGGCGGACCGCTTTTGCGGGCTTCGCGCCGCATCTTCCCGTTCATCCAGCGGGTCTTCGCCGACAGCGGATATGCCGGTGAGAAGGTCGCCAAGGCCACGTTGATCGCGGTCGAGATCGTGCGAAAAAACCCCGATCAGGTCGGCTTTGCCGTTAACCCGCGGCGCTGGGTCGTCGAGCGCTTCTTCGCATGGATCGGACGCAATCGACGGCTGGCAAAGGACTTTGAGGCAACAATCGACTCCGCACGCGCTTTCCTCTACGCCGCATCCGTCATGCTGCTCGTGCGCCGGATCGCTCGTCCTTCATGACTTTCGAAACCGACTCTAAGTGCTTCGGGCTAGATTAGACCAGTTTGCCAAAAAGAACGAGCCAAGAGGAAACGTCATGGTCTGGGGGTGCGTATTGCGGCCTGCATTAAGGATTTTTGTCGTCGGTGCGGTCTTGAGTGTTCTCGGTTCCGCACACGCGCAGGACTATCCGAGCCGTCCGGTCAAAGTCATCGTGCCGACGCCGCCGGGCGGTCCGGTCGATGTCGTCGGACGTATCACCGCGAACTATTTGCAGACGACGCTCGGCCAGGCCTTTGTCGTCGAGAACCGGTCGGGCGCCGGCAATACGATCGGCTCCAAGGACGCAGCGGAAGCGGCGCCGGACGGCTACACGCTCCTCTTCTCGGCGGCGAGCGGTCTCATTATCGCGCCGCTCCTGCATCCCGATGCCGGCTACGACCCGCTGAAGAGCTTTGATCCGGTTGCGCTTGTCGGCGCCAGCTCCAGCATTCTTGTGGTCAATCCGTCGGTGCCGGCGAAAACGGTGCAAGAACTCGTTGCCTATGCCAAGGCCAATCCGGGCAAGGTGAACTTCTCGTCCGGCGGCATTGGCGTGCTGCCGCACCTTATCGGCGAATTGTTCAAGGCGCGGGCCGGCATCGACATCGTGCATGTACCGTACAAAGGGGGCGGCCCCTCCATCACCGATCTAATGGCCGGAAATGTGCAGATGACGTTCGAGGCGACCAGCGTGCTGCTGCCGTTGATCCAGGCCGGCAAGCTGCGCCCGCTTGCCGTCACCACCGCAAAACGCATTCCGCAATTGCCGGACGTGCCGACCATGATCGAGAGCGGCTATCCCGATTTCGTCACTGTGGCGTGGACCGGCCTTCTGGCGCCCGCGCACACGCCGCAAGCCGTCATCGATAAACTCAACACCACGATCAATCAGGGTCTTAAGTCGCCGGAATTGCGCGGCGCGCTGGCGAAGATCACCGTCGATCCGCTGGGCGGGACGCCTGCGGATTTCACGCAGACGATGAAAACTGAACTGGCGCGATGGACTCCGCTAGTGAAGTCGCTTGGGCTCGAGGGACATTGAGCGGACGAGAGCGCCCGCTTGTTCATTCGCCGTGAATGCCGGAGAGTTTTGCCATCGCGGTCCATTTTGGCACTTCGCTCGCCACATAGCCGGCAAAATCCGCGGGCGTGCCCGGTTTGCCCTTGGCGCCGAGCACCTTCAGCTTGGCTTGAAGGTCGGCGGTGCCGAGGCCGGCATTGATCGCCGCGTTGACTTTGTCGACGACCGGCTCTGGCGTGCCGGGCGGCGCCGCTAACCCGGTCCACGATACCGCGACGAAGCCGGGGACCCCGCTTTCGATCATGGTCGGCACGTTTGGCGTTTCGGGCAGCCGCTCCGGGGTCGCCGTTGCCAGCGCACGCAACGAACCGTCGGCAAGATGCGGCAGCACCACGGAGGTGGTTTCGATGGCAAGATCGATCTGTCCGCCGATCAGATCGGTGAGATCGCCGGAGGCGCCTTTGTAAGTCACGATCACGATGTCCGTCCCGGTCAGGCTTTTGAACCACGCCGCCAGCATGTGGGGCGGAGCGCCGTTGGGCACGCCGATGGTGAGCTTGCCCGGATGCGCCTTGGCATAGGCGACGACGTCGGCCACGGTCGAGCCCGGCGTCTTTGGTCCTGCAACCATCACGAACGGCACCGTGGCGAACGCCGCGACGGGGACGAAGACCTTGGGATCGAGACCGGCGTCGGGATAGAGCGTCGGCCCGATCGCGAGCGTGGCGGCGGTGGCGACGAGCAAGGTGTAGCCGTCGGGATCGGCGGTCGCGGCCAATTTGCCGCCGAGCGTCGATCCGGCGCCGGGGCGGTTGTCGACGTAAACTTGCTCACCGAACGACGTCGACAGGGACTGAGCCATCAAGCGGCCCATCACGTCCGATGGCCCTCCCGGCGTGTACGGCACGATCAGCCGGATCGGCCGGCTTGGATAGGCCGCCTCGGGAGCATTTTGCGCCATCGCCGCGGAACAAGACAAAGCGGCGATTGCGAAAGCCAACAGATGGGCGATGGGCAGTAACCGGCGGCGGACGAGCGACCCGGTCGTCATGATCTCCTCCACAAAGTGGCGCCGGTCCGATCCGTGTCGAACCGATCATTGACGGGATCATGCACGAAAAAAAAATTGGCGGAAGGTGGGACAGCACCTTCCGCCTGAACCGGCACGGCAAACTCCGGTAGAACTCTGCGTGAGTCCGGATTAGCGGCCCGTCGAACTGACAAACCGATCCGCGGACACCAGCCGAACCTCGTGGGGCTGAACGAGCGGTCCGCCGGCATTGCGCAAGCAAGCCGCATCGAGATACGGCCAAGCGTTCTGGCCACAAGTCGTGACAGCCGGACGCGAGTCGATGCTGTCGGCCTTGACGGCCTGCATCGGCGGATTGGCACGGACTTGCTGGGACAAAGTCGGGAAAGCAACGATACAAGCGGCCGCAACAGCGGACACAGCAATAGCGTAGAAAATCTTGATCATGGCACCGTCCCCGTTCCGCAACCTTTGACGTGCTTAGAACGCAACGCGTTCTCGACAATCCGGTTGCTCTTCTCTCTTGTTCTGTTTCCCATCCGCGCGGCAAACCATCCGTGACCGGCATCACAGTTCCGACGATTGAGCAAAGTATCTGAAAACACTTGCTAATTTGTGCGTTTGGCGCGGAATTCGTGTTAAATTGGGTTTATCTCGCGCTGAAGGCCCAGCCAGGGTGGGACGAGAATCGCTCATCGTTGTCTGTGGCTGCCAGCTTGCGGATGAGCCAAGCGCGGGCTAGACCGCCCACACTGAGATTTCCCTGCGATACGAGATTTCCCGCACAGACCGCCGCAAGATTGCATTATGGCTGCCACCACGCCGCGCACCGCTTTGTTCGCAGGATCGTTCGATCCCATCACCAACGGCCATTTCGACGTGGTCGCGAGCGCGGTCCGGCTCGCCGACCGGCTGGTCCTGGCAGTGGGTGTGCATCCGGGCAAGACGCCGATTTTCACCGCCGAGGAACGGCTGGCGATGCTGCAAGAGATTTGCGCCCCGCTGGCCAGCAAGGCCGGCTGCGAAATCGCCTGCGTCACCTTCGACGATCTCGTCGTATCGGTGGCGCGGCGCGAGAAGGCGACCATGCTCATTCGCGGCCTGCGCGATTCTGCGGACTTCGATTATGAAATGCAGATGGCCGGCATGAACGGGACCATGGCGCCGGGCGTGCAGACGGTGTTCCTGCCGGCCTCGCCTGCGGTTCGCCCGATCACCGCCACCTTGGTCCGCCAGATTGCCGCGATGGGCGGCGACGTCTCCGCTTTCGTGCCCGCTCAAGTCGCGGCGCGGCTGAAGAAGAAATTCGCCAAGAGCTAGATTTGCCAGACGTTGAAGACTGTTTGCGAAGAACCAAATCACCAAGAACTAATAAGCCCCGAACAAGTTACAGAACTGCCGGAGACATCATGATCCGCCTCGCTGCGATTCTGCTTGCACTGACGATTACGGCTCCCGCCTTCGCCCAGGGCAGCCCTGGCCTCGCCAATCCCGCTTCGCTGCACGAACAAGCTCCACCGACCTACAAGGTCACATTCGACACCAGCAAGGGGCCGTTTGTCGTCGAAGTTCATCGCGACTGGGCGCCGAACGGCGCCGACCGGTTCTATAACCTTGTGAAAAATGGCTTCTACAACAACGGTCGCTTCTTCCGCGTGATCTCGGGCTTCATGGTGCAATTCGGCATCAACGCCAATCCGGCGATTTCCGCGCAATGGCGCGGTGCCCGCATCGCCGACGATCCGGTCAAGCAGAGCAATGCGCGCGGCCTGATCACATTCGCGACGGCGGGACCCAACACCCGCACCACCCAGGTTTTCATCAATTACGGCGACAATTCCGCGCTCGACCGACAGGGTTTTGCGCCCTTCGGTCAGGTCATATCCGGCATGAATGTCGTCGACGCGCTGTACAGCGGCTATGGCGAAGGCGCCCCGTCAGGGGCGGGCCCGACCAAAGCCGCGTCCAAGGCGAGGGCAATGCCTATCTGACGACAGCATTCCCCAAGCTCGATTACATCAAGTCAGCAACCATAGCGCCGTAGTTCGCACGAGCGGGACGCGACGAGAGAGGAACAAGCAATATGGCCGAACATAAATTGCCGCCCGGAGTCGATCCCGAGAACACGCTGGTGATCGACACCACGCCCGGCCGGATCGTCATCAAGTTGCGCAACGACGTCGCGCCGGGACACGCCGAACGCATGAAGCTTCTGGCCCGCGAACAATTCTACGACGACGTGCCGTTTCACCGCGTCATCGAAGGCTTCATGGCGCAAACCGGCGACGGCGAATTCGGCAACGGCACCGGCGGTTCGCAATATCCCGACCTGAAGGCCGAGTTCTCCGATGTGCCCTATGTCCGCGGCACCGTCGGCATGGCGCGCACCAGCAATCCCCACTCGGCGAACAGCCAGTTCTTCATCATGTTCGACGAGGGCTCGTTCCTCAACGGCCAATATACCGTGGTCGGCGAGGTGGTCAGCGGGATGGACGTCGTCGACAAGCTCAAGCGCGGCGAACCGCCGGCCAATCCCGACAAGATCCTCAAAATGCAGGTCGCCGCCGACGTCAAATAGCGCCGGCTTTTTCGCGCGTGAGATAAGGCGCCACCTGTTCAAGCGCCTGTACCGGCAAGATCCGCCTCATCCCGTCCGGCGACGAGCCGCCCGGCGGCACGATAGCGTGGACGCGTTTTGAATATGTCAGCACCGGCGTCGCGCCGAAAAGCCCGAAAGCGTCGGTGCCGCCGGCAACTGCGAGATTCATCGGCGCGGAACTCGGGCCGATGAAAAGGTCGGCGAGGCGCAAAAGCGCCGCAGAGTCCGTCAGGCGAAGATCGCAAGCGTTGACGACTGGCGCGCCTGAGCTTTGCGCAATGAAGCTTTCCGCTCTTGCGCTGTTCATGCTGCCGCCGACCAGAAATATCGTGCTTTGGCTGCGCTGGCGGAGAGCGCCGACGAATTCCGCCCAATGCGCATCCGGCCAATCCTTGTCGGGATGCGACGCGCCAAGCCCAAGTGCAATCCAGGGCCGCGGTAAATGCGCGAATTTCTCGCCGATCGCCGCAACCGCCTGCGGCGGCAGGCGCAAATCGGGCTCGGTCGAGGCGAAGGGCACTTTCATAGCCGCCATCAGCGCGACCAGCCAGTCGACCGGCTGATCGTGGAAATGACTCTGATCGATGCCCGGATTGGTGATGAAGAGCTTTTGTGCGCCGAGACCAAGCCCGATCCGCTCGGGGATACCGGCAAGCCTTGTCGCAAGCGCCGGGCGCAAGGTGCGGTCGAGAATCCACACTTTGCCGAAGCGCTCCCAGCGTAGCAGCGCCACAAGTTTGAGCAGATTGACCGCGCGTTTGAGTTCGGACCCGTCGTGCTCGAAATAGATCGTCTCGGCGACGCCTGGGTCGGCGGCAAGCAATTCCTCGGCGCAGCTCGATGGCGGCGCCAGAAACGTGACCTGGCCGCCGGGCGAAGCGGCGGCAATGGCCTGGATGAACGGCAGGTGCCAGATGACGTCGCCGATGCCGCGTTTCACCTGGATGACGGCAACTTGCATATCCGCGTTCGAAGACACGTTGATTGCCGCGCCAAAGGTTGCGATATGCGCCTTGTAATGCAGATGGGCACCGGTTGGAAAGTTCTCGATGCGCACGGACCAGTTCGATTTTGCACTGCCCGAGGACCGCATCGCGCTGCGGCCGGCTTCGCCGCGCGACGCCGCGAAGCTCCTGGTCGTACGTCCGGGCGCCGCTTTCGAGGACCGCGCGGTGCGCGATCTGCCCGGCCTGCTGCGGCGCGGCGACGCGATTGTCGTCAACGACACGAAGGTGTTTCCCGCAAGTCTTCATGGCCGCCGGATCGGCCGCGGCGAGCATGAGCCTGCGATCTCGGCGACGCTCATCAAGCGGCTCGACGGCTCGCGCTGGCGTGCTTTGGTCAAGCCGGCCAAGCGGCTCGCCATCGGCGACGTGGTGCGGTTCGGCAACGAAGGCCGCGTCTGTTTCCTCGGCCAGCTTGACGCGAGCGTCGAGCAAAAAGGCGAGGGCGAGGAGGGTGGCGAAGTGAGTTTGCCTTTTCGTTCCACGGCGCGGTACTGGACCAGGCGCTCGCCGAGCGCGGCGACATGCCGTTGCCGCCTTACATTGCGGGCCGGCGCGACGTCGACGAGCAGGATCGCAGCGACTACCAGACCATGTTTGCGAACGAGGAAGGATCTGTCGCGGCGCCGACGGCGGGGCTGCATTTCACCGCGCCGATGGTCGCCGAGCTGCGCGAACGCGGCATCAGCCTGCATCGTGTGACGCTGCATGTCGGTCCAGGCACGTTTCTTCCGGTCAAAGCAGACGATACGTCGGGTCACAAAATGCACGCCGAGTGGGGCAGCGTCAGCGCCGAAACGGCAGACGCCCTCAACGCTGCGCGGCGCGCCGGTGGACGCATTGTCGCGGTCGGCTCGACTTCACTGCGCTTGATCGAGAGCGCGGCGGCGGATGACGGCACGCTGTCGGCCTTTTCCGGCGATACCGCTTTGTTCATCACCCCCGGTTATCGCTTCCGCGCCGTCGACGTGATGCTGACCAATTTCCATCTGCCGCGCTCGACGCTGTTCATGCTGGTTTCGGCCTTTTGCGGGCTCGACGTGATGCGGCGCGCCTATGCACATGCGATCGAAACCGGCTATCGCTTCTATTCCTATGGCGACGCCTGCCTCTTGTTCCGCTGATCGAAGACGCAATGCACCCGTTCTCTTTTCGCCTGATTGCAACCGACGGCACAGCCCGAACCGGCGAGATCGCCACCGCTCACGGCGTGGTGCGGACGCCTGCCTTTATGCCGGTCGGCACGCAAGCGGCGATCAAGGGCGTGCATCATGATGATGTGCGCGCCTCCGGCGCCGATATCATGCTCGGCAACACCTATCATTTGATGCTGCGGCCGTCGGCCGAACGGGTCGCGGCGCTCGGCGGGCTGCATGCCTTCATGCATTGGCCGCTGCCGATCCTGACCGATTCCGGCGGCTACCAGGTGATGTCTCTTGTCGGCCTTGCGCAAAGTGGCGGAGGAGGGCGTCACCTTCCGCTCGCATATCGATGGCGCCATGGTCGAGCTGACGCCGGAACGCGCGATTGAAGTCCAAATCCTGCTCGGCTCGGACATCGTCATGCAGCTCGACGAATTGGTCGGCCTGCCGGCCGAGCGCGCCGAGATCGAGCGAGCGATGCAGCTGTCGCTGCGCTGGGCGGAGCGCTGCAAGCGCGCTTTCGAACGGGCACTACCCGGGCGCGCGCTGTTCGGCATCGTCCAGGGCGGCGACGATCAGAGCCTGCGCGAGGCGAGCGCGCGCGCGCTGACCGGCATCGGATTTCGACGGTTACGCGATCGGCGGGCTCGCGGTCGGCGAACCGCAGGAGGTCATGTTTAAGATCGTCGGCGACACGACGCCCGTGCTGCCGGCCGATCGGCCACGCTATCTCATGGGTGTCGGCACGCCGTCGGATATTCTTGGCGCTGTCGCCCGTGGCATCGACATGTTCGATTGCGTATTGCCGACGCGCAATGGTCGCCACGGTCTCGCATTCACGCGGTTTGGACCTATCAATATCAAGAACGCACATCACGCCGAGGATCCGCGGCCGCTCGATCCGGAAAGCCGCTGCCCGGCTGCGCGCGATTTCTCGCGCGCTTACTTGCATCACTTGTTCAAGGCCGGGGAGGCGCTCGGCGGCACGCTCTTGTCGATTGTCAACCTGTATCTACTACCAGGATCTCATGGCCGGCGCGCGTGCGGCGATCGCCAAGGGCGGTTTCGCCGATTACAGCGCTCACATCAAAGAGCGATGGGCATCCAAAATAGATAAACCCGCCGGTTCCTGAGCGCTGAACCGGCGGGCTATCGAAGCCTGGTAGAGCCGCAACTGGTAACGACGCGACGACCCAGTGCGCCTTAGGCTTTCACCATCTGGCCGCGCAACTCGCCGCCAGGATTCGCGGCAGTGTGAATATTGGCGTACATCAGGCCGGCCTGCAGATCGGAGGCCTGCGCATCCGTCAGCGTGGCCGAACCCTTGAACGGGCTGTCTAGCGTCTTGCCCTTTTCCGAAATCCAGATCGCGACGCCGGCGTTCTTGCCCGGCTCGGCCGGGCCATGGAAATGCGCGGCGGTGGCAGGACCGGAGAGGCCGGAAAAGGTGCCCGACCAGGTCAATTGCTTGGTCGCGGGATCGAACGTCGCCGTGACAGTCCCGGTGCCCGCAGATTGGTTCGGCGGAACTTCGGTCGTCCCGCTCATCGTCGCCTTAAAATTGACGGTCGCCGCGCGAGACGGCGTTGCTGACCCCAGCAGGACCGCGCCGGCGGCGCCGCCGACGCAATAACCCAATATCGAACGGCGATCGTATGTTTGACCCGACTTTTCACCCGAGCTTTGACGCATGTGTTCCTCCTTCAGGCTGGCTCCGTGCCCGCAACGACACAAACACCGCAAGGCCATGATTATTGCGCGCCGTCGCAGTCGCGGCTAGGGCGATAAATAGCGTTTGTGGAGGATAACACGCAGGTGAGAACGCCACCCGCGACCCTTTAGCGCGGCAGAAGCCGAATGGAGGTCACAAACGCGTTGCCGCAATCGTCGCAGGACCAGGCGTGGTCGATGCGGCCTCGGACATTGAACCGGGATTCCTCGGCGATGAGCAGAACGCTGCCGCAACGCGGGCATTTCGGCCGGCCGAAATTTTCGGTTCCTCGACCTCTCGAGAAAGCGAGATAGGCGGGTTGGACAGTCATCGTCGATCCTCCTCGACGCCCTCACCGCAGCCGGATCGGATACTGGCTACGGTCTGTGGCACTACCGCGACGAGGGCGTGAAACTCTCGTGGCGAAATCCACAGCATCCACAGCACGCGCCGCGCCGCATAAGTCACCGCGACTGCGTATCGACGGGTGCGCAATTGGTGCGGCCGGACATCAGACAATCTTCTAATTTGCCGTTGGCATAAAGCTCGCGCGCCAGAAACCACCCGACGGCGAAAAGCACTACTACAACACCGAGGGCGACCAGAGGCCCGCGCCGGTTACCGTTCTCGTCGTTGTCCGCAACCATGGGATATTTTTGGTGTCGTAAGATACACCCAATTTATTCGTATTTAGCTCGAGCTTGCACCCGCATTGGAAGCATGCGGCCGGCGGAGCGTCGAGTGAATTCGCCGTCATGTTCAGGCTGCGACGCGGTGCATCCCGCTACCGTCGCGAGCGCCGCGGATCGCCTTCACCGACTTTTCGATCGCGATCCATAGCCGCGCAATTTCAGTCGCCGAGCCGTCACCGGCATCGTATTCCCTGACCCCTTCGCCTTCGGCGAGCGCAAGCGAGTAGTTCGCCCGTTGCGTGATCTGGCCGCCCCAGACCGGAATTTGCAGCTTGTCGAGGCAATCGCGCGCCGACGTGACTGCTGATGCTTCCATGCTGCCGCGCTTTGGCGGCGCGCCATTGATGACGACGGCAAAGGGCGTACGGACCTGCCGCGCAAAGGCAATCGTTTCCTGCACCGCGTCGAGATCGAAAATGCCGGGACGGCAGGGAATGATGAGCAGTGTTGCAGATTGGATCGCGTCGGCGACGCTCAGCGACGCATTGGGCGGCGTGTCGACGAAAACCCAGTCGATCTTGTCGCGCTTGGCGGCTTTGAGCACGTCCGAAATGTGACGCTCGACCGTCTTGAGCGGTAGGGCATCGTAGTTGCGCAACGTGTTCCAAAGCCGCAACGAGCCTTGCGGATCGTCGTCGACGAGAAGACACGGCCGCGAGGGCTTCTGGACATGCGCAGCAAGGTGAGCGGCCAGCGTACTTTTGCCCGAACCGCCTTTGCGGGATGCAAAGACAAGTACATTCATGACCGCACCCCAGCGAAGGTTGAGGTGCAACCTAGCTGAGGAGCGGCCGATTCGCATTAAACGCGGCAGCTTACGGCAGGCCAATCCACCGTCATAAACGCGGCCGTTTTTGTTTGTGACAGTTAATTGTCACGAGTTCCTGACGGAGGCTATTTGTCGTCCGACGAGAACAACTTGTCGGCCGCCGTGATCAGGCCGATATCAGGATGCGCCGCGCAGTACTGGCCGAGCTTCTTGGCGTTGTCGACGAATTTATCGGTCTCAATCACCGGCGAATCGTCTTGATCTTTGTAATAGCCATCGAGCCAGGTCAGGATAATCCCGATCGTCTCCTTGTCGGCGGACTGAAACTTGTGACAGGTCCAGGTCGAGAGATCGATATCGTCCGCGACCGCGGGCGTGCAGCACGCCAATAGCGCAGCTGCGACAAAACCAGTGAAATATTTCATTGCCCCCCAATTCGAGATCAGCGTGAATTCGTCGCCGTCAATGTGCGCGACCTCGGCCGCGAAGTCCACGCTCGGACATTCATGCGGCGCTCAATCGCATGCCAACTCGGTCACGTAAAACTTATCGGATTAGCGGCAGCCGGCACCGCTACGCCAAGAAGTCTCAGAGTGCAGTCACTGCCGCCGGCATAGGAAGTTTGACTAGGAATGCTTACGCGCCTTGTGCGACGCTGGCGCGCCAGAGGGTGGCTGGTACGTATCGTTGAGCTGACAGAAGCCGCCGATCCCGCTCACATTGGCCATGCATTGTTGATAGGTCGAGAACCCGCAATTCTTGGCGCCGCCCATGGAGCCCGTATAAATCGAGCACCATGGGTAATTTTGCGCCTCGGCACGGGTGACAATTCCTGTCGTCACGACAATTGAAAGCACGACCAAGATGATCCTCACGATTAACCTCCCGTCGTGACTGCGGCACTCGAGCACTCACGCGCCGATGCGGATACGGGGTGAACTAGTGGGCTAAGTCGCGCTGCTCGTGCAGCCACGTATTTACGCGCGTGGTCATTTCGAGTTGAGTGCAGGCTCGCTTGCTTGTACTCGATTTCGGCGCGACATCGTTCGCCTGCGCGTTGAAGCGGCTTGGAGGATTGCCTGGATCATCTTTCACCCAAAATGCATTCGTGGCATCGCAGGTGATTTCCAGACTCGTCCGGCCTTGGCTCAATAGCTTGATCTTGGTGCCATCGATTTCCAAGGCAATATTGTTCCGTTTCACGGACTCGCGCAGGTCCTCAGATACACGCCGAACGATAACCCGAGGGTCCGCATCCTGGATCAAATTCGTTTCTCCGTCATCGAAGATTCCCATGACGTTGTTCTCCGGCTCGGCCGATCGGGTCGATTGTTCTACAGTATATTAAATTTGGCCGTGAGGACGGTCAAAGCTGCTTCACTATTCAAAGTGCATCCCCGCCTGCTTGATAATCGTGTCGTAGCGCGCAGCGTCGCTGCGGATCTGTTCGGTGAACGCGGCCGGACCGACGTATTGCGGACTTACGCCGGAGTCCTTCATGCGCTTTCGAATACTCTCATCTCGCACGATCTGGCTTAGGGCCTGATCCATCCGGGTCACGATGGTGTCCGGCAGTCCCAGAGGGGCAAACATGCCGAGCCAGATCGTAGAGTCGATCGGCAATCCATTCTCGGCCAACGTCTTCCAAGTCGCCGGCAGGAAATCAGGCCGGTGTGCGCCGGTCAGCGCGATGACCTTGATCTTGCCCGCATTGACGAGCCCCGGATAAACGGCGGCAGGTTGCACGATGCCGAGCGGAACGTCTCCCCCGGCGATGCCTTCGACCGCGGCCGGACCGCCCCGGTAGGCGATTTGCAGCAATTTTATGTGAGCCGTCACGGCAATCCATTGCCCGACGACATTGTTCACCGTCCCCTGGCCGGGAGTCGCGTAGGCTAGGCCGTTCGGGCTCGCCTTGGCTGCCTCCAAAAATCCCTTGATGTCGCTGAACGGCGCATTGGCGCTGGCCACCAGAACCATGGGGTTGCTGGTCACCATCGCGATCGGCAGCAGTTCCTTCATTGGACTGAAAGTCATCTGCGGCATCAGTTGAGGAATGGTGATGAAGTCGCCGGCGCAGAACAAGAACGTGTAGCCGTCCGGATCCGCTTTCGCCACATACTGCGCGCCGATCGCGCCGCTCGCGCCGGACCGGTTTTCGATGACAATCTGCTGGCCGAGGATATCGCCTAGTTTTTGCTGGAAGATGCGCGCGACCAAGTCGATGCCGCCACCGGCCGGAAACGGCACAATGATCCGGATTGCTCGGGTCGGGTAGTCATCCGCGTGGGCGTTATTTGGTCCCAGCAAGAGGATGAGGACCGCGATCAGACATCCGCCCAAGCCGAGCGCTTCCCGTATCAAACGTGTCATCGGTCAATTCCCATTGCCCAAATGCAGTTTGTAGAATCACCGATACGCGGCGACGAAGCATGGTTCAAGCCGTAGGATTCAAGCTGTGGGCTCGAGCTGCGCGGCATTGATGCCGGCAATCTGGCCGCCGATCAGACATTCCGAGTAGTTCGCGCCTGAAAAATAAAGATGGCCGAACACGCTGCCGAGCTCGCCGGCGACATAGAGGCGGCGAAGCGGCTCGCCGAAGGCGTTGAGCACGCGCTGCTCCTCGTCATGCGGCAAGCCACCTTGGGTGTTGGAGACGATCGGCCAGACCTTCGCGGCGGAGAATGGCGGCTCAGCGATCGGCAGCATGCTCGCCGAGGGGCGTCCGAAGGCATGATCGGCGCCGGCCGTGCGGGCCGCATTCCACTTCGCGATTGTCGCGGCGAAAACCTCGCCGTCGAGATCGAAGTCCGCCGCGATGTCTTGCAGGCTTGGCGGGTCACGAGCACCTGTTCGTCGAATTCTTCAAGCGTGCGGCGATTGAACCGCGCGGCGGTCGCTGCGTCGTTGTAACTCGGCTCGCAAACCGTATAGAGCTCGCGCCCCTTGGCATCGAGCACTAAGACCGACGGAATCCGCGGATAGCTTTGCGTGACAGGATCGTACCAGGCCATGGGTCGGCAATTGGTGTCCTGCATGTAGGGATCGTACTCATTCATGAAGCGCTTGCCGCGCTGATCGACGACAATCCAGCTCATCGGGCTGGCTCGGGCCGACGAAACTCCCGGAATCCAGTTGCGCATGCGCCGAACCCGAATGCTGAACTTGAAATCGGGATCCGGGTGATGAAAACCATAGACGCCGTGCAGGTGCCACATATGCCAAAGTCCGGCGCCCGCTTCTTGAGCCATGCGAATGCCGTCGCCGGTATTGCCGCGCGTGGCCACCGGCCGCATCGGCGGCATCGGCCAAAATTGACGCTGCAAATCAGCTGATGCTTCGAAGCCGCCGCAAGTGAGCACAACCGCGCGCCGCGCCGGGATCGCTTCAGCGCCACAAATCACGCCCGTGATCTCGCCGTTTTGGTACCGCAACCGTTCGACCGGAGACGCGAAGCGCACGGCGATGCCGCGCCTAGCGATGTGGTCGTGTGCGACTTTGAACAAGTTCTTTCCGTTAACGTCCCCCTCGACGCGGATGTGCGGATATTCCCTGGCAGGATCAAATCCCGGAACGTGGTCGACTTCGATGTGGCCCCACGTCTGGTAGCCCGGCAGCGGGTAGTTCGCCTTGGCCGGCACGATCCTCGTGGTGGCGCCGAGCGGTTCGGCCAAGGCGCGGACGTAGTCCGAAAGTCTAACAACTCCGCGGGCGAGCGCCATCAGGACAGGGTCGGACGTCGTGCCTGCGCATGTCGCCTTGAGATAGGCAAATGCCTCCGCGGCATCGTCCGCGATGCGGGCCCCGCCGCCGGCGCAAATGGAAATGCCCCCTGGAATGGGTTCTTTCTCAATAAGAAGGACCTTAGCGCCGGCATCATGCGCTTCGATGGCCGCGATCGCTCCCGCAAGACCGAACCCGACGACGACGACATCGTAATTATCGTCCATCTAAAAACTTCACTTTTCACAACACAGAATTGGGATTTGCCGTTCGCTAGGCGTGACCACGCAAGATCGCGTGTCATAAACTGCAATTTCATCGGAAGTTTGGTGTTAGACTAGGTGGCTGTGACACTATGCGCTGGGGGGAGGTCGGACAATGCCTCGAAGGCTCCGACGATTTCGATAATGCTGCTTCGACGCGGACATAACATTCCGGTCGTGCTGCTTCGTTCCTTCATCTCGATAAGCGGACATGGAAGTTTCACCAAGGCAGCTGAAGAGCTGAACCTGACGCAGCCGGCGATCAGCGCCCAGGTCAAACGGCTGCAGCGCATTGTCGGCGGCGATCTCTTTTTCAAGAAAGCGCATGGCGTGGGCCTCACCACGCTTGGCTCGATGGTGGAAGGCTACGCGCGGCGCATCTTGGCTCTCAACGACCAGATCATCGCAATGGCCGGACAGGCGCCGCGACACGAGACCGTTCACTTAGGAATCCAGAACATATTCGCACGGACCGTATTGGCCGACGTCGTCAACAAAGTGCCGCGCGCGGGACATTACCGATTCATCTGCGGCAGCGCGCCGTTCCTGGCGGAGAAGCTGAAAGCAGGCTACGTCGATTTGGTCTTTATGCTCGCGCAGACGGAATCGCGCCGCAACGTTGTGGCGGAATGGACCGAACAGATCGTCTGGGGGCGCGCGCACGATCAGTTTCCGGTGGTTGAGAACGAGCCCATCCCGCTTGTCGGACGCGAGGAAGGCTTTATCGATCGCAAGGTCATGGAATCGCTCGACGAGCGCGAAGTGCCATATACGATCGTTTTCAACGCCGGTGACTTAACGGCACTTGCGGCGGCCGTCGAAGCCGGCATTGGCGTGATGGTTGCGCCCAAGCGCGCTATTCCCGCATCGCTGCTGGCCGCGAAGGAGCGCATTTTACCCAAACTGCCTCAGCTGTGCTCGGCGGTTTTTCATAAGGAAGGATTCGACGTCAAGCGCCACAGAGCGCTCGTCGATGCGTTCGTTTCTGCAGTCGGTCCGCCCGGTGCCGCCGCCAGAAAACCCATGCGCCGATCGTGAAAAACGGCCGGCCGCATTGCCTCCAAACAAATATTGATGGATCATGAATTTCTATTTGCTTCCCAACACCTTGGCCCTGCGCCATGCTTGACCAGGGAAGGTTGGGGGGAGCGACACCATGATCTGTGAAATCAGAAGACGATCAAACAGCCGTCGCCGATTACATTTCGGACCTGACGGCCGAACTCGCGCTGATGGCCGCTTGGGCGGATCATATCGATCTTGCGCGCATCTTGGAAATGGCGCGTCTTGAAGCCGAGCGCCTCTGCGGGCGCCGTCAAGACGAGGCGGCGGAACGAGCGCCAGCCGAAGCAACTCTTTCGCAGAATACAGCTGGGCAATTCGAAGCGACGAATGTCATTCTGTTTGCGTCGGCGCGCGCCGCGCAAAAATAGTCCCAAGCGTCCAGCGGTCCAGTTTATTGCCGAAGAGATAGGATGAAGCCGGGGGCCCGCTTGCGGACGTCGCGACAGGTTCATTCCTGTCCTTCGGTGATCGCCTCGACCATGCGGACGATCGAGCGACGAAGGCTCGCATCCTTAATCCGTACGAAGGCTCGCACAAGGGCGAGCCCATCGGATGTCGTCAGGAAATCGGTGACATAGGCGGGAGACGGGCTCTCGGCCAATCCCTGTTCGCCCTTTCCCGATTGCGGTGCTCCGTCGAAAAAGAAGTGCACCGGCGTGTCGAGAATCTGAGATATCGCCTGCAGCCGGCTGGCGCTAATACGATTCGTGCCTTTTTCGTATTTCTGCACCTGCTGGAAAGTCAGGCCGAGCGCGTCGGCGAGTTTTTCTTGACTCAGGCCAAGCATCATGCGGCGCATGCGTACGCGGCTGCCGACATACTTATCGGTTGGATTGGGAATCTTCGCCATTTAAATGATCACGCCGTCGCCTTGGGGCAAAAGCTACACTCGTCAGTCCGGCAGAGCAGTGATAAAGCCTCGATCAAATATCCGACTCCGCCTCACTTTGACGTTTTACAGAGATCAGCGCCACGGCGGCTGTTGAGCCGATCCGCAGCCCGACATTTTGACACCCGCCGGTGGCCGGCCCCACCCGCGCAAGCGAAAATACACGTGAGTACCCCCCAAACCCAACCATAACTCGAGCCTAGCGCATCTCAGGGTTGCGTGTCAGCCCTTCTCCCTGGTGGCAAAGTCTCGTCCCGCCGACCCCACCGATACCGCGCCGATAGGATTGGTGAGCCCGGTGGGGCTCGAACCCACGACCCCGTGATTAAAAGTCACGTGCTCTACCAACTGAGCTACGGGCTCGCTTGACGGATCAATTACTCAAGTCCGGCAGCGTTTTCCAGCTTTGCGCATATGTCGTGCAGTACCTGCACCCTGCGCTGGATGGGGTGCGTATATAGGAGCATCGGCTCCACGGGAAGAGCGGGCCGTTGCGCTGCGGGAACGCGGCGCGGGCTGCAGCCCGCATTGCCGGCAAACGCGCAACACGTCTCGGCAAGCGCCATCGCATTTTGCTAGATTGCGGCTTACGGCCGATACCCCCCAAACGAGGACGTAGTCCGATGCCGATCGTCAATCGTGTCGCCGACCTGCACAGCGAAATCGCCGGCTGGCGGCGGGATATTCACGCCCATCCGGAGCTTCAATTCGACGTGCACCGCACCGCAGGCTCAGTCGCCGATCTGTTGAAAAATTTTGGCTGCGACGAAGTTGTCCCCGGCGTCGGCCGCACCGGCGTTGTCGGCGTCATTCGCGGCCGCAAGCCCGGCAAGAAGGTCATCGGGCTGCGCGCCGACATGGATGCGCTGCCGCTCGAGGAGGAAACCGGCCTGCCGTACAAATCCACGGTGCCGGGAAAGATGCATGCCTGCGGCCATGATGGCCACACGGCGATGCTGCTCGGCGCCGCCAAATATCTTGCCGAGACCCGCAATTTCGCCGGCACCGCCGTAGTCATCTTTCAGCCGGCCGAGGAGGGCGGCGGCGGCGGGCTTGCTATGGTCAAGGATGGCCTGATGAGCCGCTTCGGCATCGAGCAGGTCTATGGCATGCACAATTATCCGGGCCTTCCTGTCGGTGAATTCGCCATTCGCTCGGGTTCCATGATGGCGGCGGCCGACCACATCGAAATCGCGATCGAAGGCAAAGGCGGCCACGCGGCGCGCCCGCATCTGGCGATCGACACGGTCCTCGTCGGCGCGCAGATCGTCAACCAATTGCAGTCGATCGTGTCGCGCAATGTCGACCCGCTGGAATCGGGAGTGGTGTCGATCTGCATGTTCCAGGCCGGGCACACCGACAACGTCATTCCGCAACATGCACGATTGCGCGGCACGGCGCGTAGCCTGACGCCGGAGGTGCGGGACTTGTTGCAGAAGCGGATCGGCGAAGTCGTCGAAGGCACGGCGCGGCTTTACGGCGCGACCGCGAAGGTCTCCTATCATCGCGGCTATCCCGTGCTCATCAATCACGAGCGCGAGACGTCTTTTGCCGCCGACGTCGCGCGCGAAATCGTCGGCGACGCCAAGGTGGATACCGCCGTCGCCCCGGTGATGGGTGCGGAAGACTTCGCCTATATGCTGGAAGAGCGGCCGGGTGCTTTCATCTTCGTCGGCAACGGCGACAGCGCGGGATTGCATCACCCGGCTTACAATTTCAACGATGAGGTGATCCCGGTCGGCACGTCCTATTGGGTGCGGCTGACGGAAACCGCGCTAGCGGGGTGACAAGCCCGGATGCCGCCCGCTCCCGTGGACGCAGGAAAAGGGGGGCAAGCAGTCGGCGGATCGTCTACTGCGCCGTTTCGACATGGTCCGCAGGCTTCGCCGGCTCGATGACCTTGGTCATGACTTTTTGGGACTGCGGCAGGATGAACGCCGCCTTGGCCGCGATCTTGGCCTCGACGGCGCGCCAGAAGGCGAAGCTGTTGAAGCGCGTGCCTTCGATCCCAGCAAGCGCGACGGCTGCCAGGAACGGCAGGCTCTGCACCACAAGAACAGTCGCGAAGATGTTGATCTCGTGGACCTGTTTGTAATTGGTCGCAACGAGCGTCGTCGCGCCGGTCAGCAGCAGGCCGCAGATCACGGCTTCCCAGAAGGCCGGGAAATCGGAACCTTTGCGGGCCACGCCGCCCTTGGCCGTACGCAGGAACGGCACATGCTCTTTGAGTACGCCGGTGCCGACCGCGCGCGCCACGGTCCATTGCAGCGACATCGCCGCAAACACGGCGCCCGCCATTTCGCCGAAGGATGCACGCACCCGCAGGCGGTAAAGCGAAATGAAATGGGCGACTGAAACGGCGAAGGCGGCGAGGATCGGCAGCGTCAGGATGCGGTCGGGCACCGCGCCAAAACGGGCGAGCCAGTCGGCAAATTGGGAAAGAGAGTCAACGTATTGGGCGAGCATCTCTGCGGATTTGCCGATGTACGGCTGCCAATGTTCGCCAATATACGGGCCCCACGCGCGACACGACGCGTTGATGGAAACTGCTATCCCGCTGTTGGTGTAAACAACGAACGGCACCCAGACGATGTTCAACAGCGAAACCACGACGCCAATGGAGTCCGAGCCCATCCAATTCAGCCAGCCGATGCCGAATTCGCGCTTCTGCTCGCGGCTGAAACCCTCCGTTTGCGGCAGGAGATACCGCCAATGCTTGCGCAGCAATTGGAAGCCGCCGAAGGCCCAGCGGTGGCGCTGGCGCTTATAGGCGTCGAACGTATCGGGCAGGAGCCCGTGGCCGTAGCGGCGATTGGTGTAATGCGCTACCCAGCCGTGCTCGAGCATGCTGATGCCGAGATCGGTATCTTCAACGATGGTTTCGCTCGACCAGCCGCCGGCGCTTTCGAGCGCGGCGCGGCGGATCAGGCACATCGTGCCGTGCATGATGATGGCATTGACCTCGTTGCGCTGAACCATGCCGATATCGAAGAAGCCGGCATATTCCGAGTTCATGGCAAAGTGCATCAGCGAAGTATCGCCGTCACGGTGATCTTGCGGCGACTGGACGAAACCCACGCGCGGATCGGCGAAAAGCGGCACGAGATCCTTCAGCCAGGTCGCATCGAGCACATAATCGGCGTCAATGCAGGCGATGATTTCGGCGTCAGGCGCCGTATGCGCGAGCGCAAGCCGCAAGGCACCGGCCTTGTAGCCGACCAGTTTGTTGATCTGCACGAATTTGAAGCGGTCGCCGAGCATGCGGCAGTGCGCCTCGACCGGCTGCCACTGAGCCGGATCGGGGGTATTATTGATCACCACCACGCATTCGAAGTTCGGGTAGTCGAGACGCGCCACGGAATCGAGCGTCAAGTTCAGCATGTCCGGCGACTCGCAGCAGGCCGGGACGTGAATTGAGACTTTGGGCGCGTAAGTTTCCGCATTCGGCACGGCGCCATCCGGAACGATTGACGGCGAGTTGGCGAGCCGGCGCGGCGGCCGGCCAAACGCGATAGCCGCGATCTCGTCGAGCCGCGACAGTGCGATGGCGACCAAGGGCACCAGCAGCAGCATGCCGAGGCCCAGAGCGAAGGCTGCGCCGGTGACGAAGTAGTGCCCTTTCCAGAAGGCGACGATCGCGGTGAACCAGGCACCGATTAGATTGGCGGAGATGGCGAGCATCGTCGCCTGGCGTAGCGTGACGCCGGCAATCGCTAGAATCGGCAGTGATAAGAGCAGGCCGAGCAGGACTGCAAAGCCTGCCCGCTCCATGTAATCGGGATCGGTGATCGGACCGGTCCAGGCGAATTTCGGGTTCCGGGAAGCGTCGAATAGGCCCCAATAGGGCCCGACGCCGCCTTCACGGGTCTTCCAAGGCTGATCGATGCCTTCGATGATATTATAGTCGATACCGTAGGCCTGAGCCCAATTGGCGAAATCGCGGACGATCATCGCCTGTTCGATGCGGCCGGGATTGGCGCTTTGGAAGTTATAGCCGGCGCTCGGCCAACCGAATTCGGCGATCACGATCCGTTTGCCCGGATAGGCTTGACGCAAGCGGCTGTAGAAATCGATGGCATTGTCGACCGCGGTCGAGGCGTCCAAGCCGTCCCAGTAGGGCAGGATATGCGCCGAGATGAAATCGACAGCCGAAACCAGTTTCGGGTGGCGTAGCCAGTCGACCCAGCTTTCCGCCGTCGTCACCGGCACCGGGCTTGATCTTTTCGCCCTTTGGATCAGCTGGATCAGGCGTTCCTCGCTGACGTCGTCGCGTTGCACGGTCTCGTTGCCAACCACGATGGCATTGACGTTGCTGTAGCGACGGGCGAGCTCGACGGCCGCATCGACCTCCTGGTCATCGCGGGCTTGGTCCTTTTTATCCTTTTCCGGCCCGATCCAGGCGCCGACGGTGACTTTGAGGCCGAACTCAGCCGCGATCGGCGGCACGAGTTCGGCGCCGTTGCTGGCCGTATAAAGGCGGATCGCCCGCGTATGGGGCGCGATGGTCTTTAGATCCGCGCGGATTTGCTCGGCCGTGGGCCGGGCGCCGGAGTTAGGATCGTCGGAATTCGCAAATGGCGTGTAGGAGACACTGGCCAGTCGCTCTGTGAAATCCGGAGCGGTCGCCTGAGGCCGCAGCAAAAGCCAAATGCCGGCTTGCACGCACGCTACAAGCGCGAGCACGGCAGCGACGGTGCGCATCGACTTCTAACCACACGGGGGCGAACGACACGGGCCCGAACCTGTCCCCAAGGCTCGATGTTGGTCGTAAGGGAAGGCAACCTTGCGAACGGCAAAGGAAAATTAGTCTCAAGGAATGGCAATTTCAAGACAACAACTTGAGAGCGGCAATGCCGCCGGCGTTGCTGCTGTGCGGTATAGCAAACAAATCGCTTAGTGCGATGCGTTCGGACTGGGCGAAGCTGCCGGCGCAGCGGGATTAGGCGTGGCTGCGGCGGGCTCGGCTGAACCAGGAGCGGACGCTGCCGTCACCGGCATAGCTGGATTGATCCAACAGGCATGCACCATTCCGTCCAAGACAGCGGCCTTGGGATCGTCCGGTTTCCGATCGGGTGTGACCGGATGCAAGAGAAGGCAGCGATAGGCCGCCTGAACATGAGCGCTCGGGCAACCGAACCGGTCATAGAGGTCGAGGTGGCGGAACGCGGTATCGATGTCGTCCTGGTTTAGTCGAGACAGGGCATTGGTGCCGAGCTCATAGCATTCCGGATTGCCGGCCGGCCCATTGAGACGGCGTTGGGCTTCGAGGAGCTTTTCGACTTTGGCGGCAGCCGGGTCCTTGCTTGCCGCAGACTGCTGCTGGTCGGCCGGGGCCGGCTTGTCGGCGGTCTGCTGTGCCAGAACCGGACGAACCGCCAGAGTGACGGACGCCGCGAGAAGACAAGTCAGCAATCGAGCGGCAATACCGGACATTCGAAGGGGCATGATTCCCTAGATCTGTTGGGCTGACGGCTTTAGCCGAGAGAGACGGGCGTTTTTCCCTTAAGGAGATTATCGCGGCGAGATCAGGCTGCCGGGTTCCGACCCCCTGAACTTGCTTAGGTTTTGGCCATCAAATTGAGCCGCTATTGCGGCGTCTCCTCGTAAAATAGCCAAGCCCGACAACACCCCAACGGCCGAGATTTGTCCAGCACGCAACGTGATGCGCGCGCCAAAGCTTGGCACGGCTTGGCGACAAGGCTAATGCGGCGGGGTGGCTGGCTCTCCCGACCGAAACTCCGCGACTTGGGCGCTCGCGCATTTCGCGCTAGCGGCGCTCGCAATTGCGTTGGCCTGGTGGTGGCTGGGGCGGCCCGTTCAATTGCCGCCGTCGCCGCTCGCCTCCGGCGGCAAGCTCTATTGCATCTCGTACGCGCCGTTTCGCGACGGCCAGAATCCGCTGGTTCCGGGAACCGTGGTGAGCGCCGAGCAGATCGACGAAGACCTTGCCATTTTGTCGCGCTACACCGACTGCATCCGCACCTATTCCAATGCCAACGGCCTCGACCAGATTCCCGCCATCGCTAAGCGCCACGGCTTAAAGATGCTGATGGGGCTATGGCTCGCGAATAACGCCCCTTTCAACCGCCAGCAGATCGCGACCGCGATCGATCTGGCGAAAAAGTACCCCGATGTCATTCGCGCTGTCGTTGTTGGCAATGAGGTGCTGCTGCGCGGCGAAATGTCGGCGACCGATCTCGGCGCCATCATCCGCGAAGTAAAGTCGCAGGTGTCGATGCCGGTCACTTATGCCGACGTCTGGGAATTCTGGCTGCGTTACAGCGACCTGCAAAACGACGTCGATTTCGTCACCATTCATATCTTGCCGTATTGGGAGGACCTTCCGCTGCCGGCGTCAGCCGCCGCCGCTCATGTGGATGCCATCCGCAAGAAGGTCGCCGCCGCGATCCCTGGCAAGGACATCGTCATCGGCGAAATCGGCTGGCCAAGCGCCGGGCGGATGCGCGAAGGGGCGCGGCCGTCGCTCTCCAACCAGGCGCGGGTGATTTCGGAAACGCTCGAACTCGCGCAGCGCGAGAATTTCCATGTTAATGTCATCGAAGCCTTCGACCAGCCGTGGAAGCGTGCGCTCGAAGGCTCAACCGGTCGTTATTGGGGCATTTTCAATCGTACGACGCAGGCGCCGAAATTCAGTTTCGGCGGCTCGGTGTCCGATCACCCGCATTGGCGGGCCCGGGCCGCCGCCGGAATTCTGCTTGCAGCTTTCGCCTTTGCCGGTGCGTGGGTGGCCCGAAGCGGCACAAGCGCGCCGCGCCGATTGTGGCCGAAGATCGCGGCAATCGCGTTCCTGCCCTCGGTCCTGTTCGGCTGGACGCTCGAAACCATCCCGGTCGACAGCATCGGCCTGGGCGGCTGGGTGCGGATGCTCGCTCTGGCCGCCACTGCGGCGTTGGCGCCGGTGGTCTGCGCGGCCGCCTGCGCGGCGGGCCGGTCAGGGTCGACCTTTGCCGCTTTGCTCGGCCGGCGCGATGGTGTGTGCGATAGTCTTTGCGTCGCGCTTGGCGGAACATTCATCGCCCTAACATTGCTCTCCGTGGAGACGGCACTCGGCCTCGTCTTCGATCCGCGCTACCGTGACATCCCATTCGCGCCGCAGAGCGCTGCCGTCTACGCCTTTTTGGTTTTGATGATGTCGGCCCCGCCATCGAGCGGTCCACGCCCGGCTGCGGAGATGCTGGCCGCCGCCGTGCTGGCCGTCTCGGCCATCTACATTGCGATCAACGAGACTTTTGCCAATTGGCAGGCGATCTGGCTGTGCGCGGGCCTGATCGGGCTCGCCGTTACGCTCGCGCGGACGCGGGACGTGCCAGACTGAGGATCAGCACACCGGCGGCAAGGGCGGACAGATCCGCGTTGTGCAGCACGACGCCAAAGCCTGCCGCGGCCACAGCAAGCGCCGTCAGCACAAGCGAAGGCCGCAGCAGATGGAGAAGGGCCGCGGCGAGCGCCACCCAGCCAAAGACCTCGTGATTGAAGAAGACGATCGATATCCGGAATGTGGTGCATAGCCACGTCCGCAAACCGGCTTGGCACGCCAATTCCGTATTCAGATTCTCGATAGCCATGTAGCGGATGTAGAGCGCCTCGCCGACCGCGAGGAAGGCGATGATCAGAAGCCAATTGGTCTGTCGGGCCGTCGGCAGGAAGAGTTGGCGATGCATGTAGGCTCGCATAGCTCCGGCGCGGCGAAATTCCGCAGCTTCGGCATCCATAACCAGGAAATTACAGCTTTGTCACCGCTGCGCGAGACGCTGACCGTCATAGACGGCGGGCTGGCAGAACATGCCGAACATGGTGAGCGCCGAGCACAATTGGGTCGCGGCGCCCGGTTGGGAGAGCGGTCCGACCACAAGCCGCAGCTCGATCTTGCTGCCGTGCGGCGTTTCCTTGATGCTGGCGATCGGCTGCATGCCCTCGAGAAGGGCCGGATGAGCCGCACGCAGGGTCTGCCAGCGCGCACGCAACGCCTGGAGGGTCAGGCCGCTGCCGATATCGACGCCATATTGGGTCGGCGGCGGTTCCGCCGGCGTCGTATTTTCGGTGGGTGCGAAGGCTGGCGGCGCCGGCGCGTGGTCGAGGGTCGCGGGCGCGGAGGTTGTCAGCGCCGCGACCGCCGATACGGTCGGGCCGTCTTCGGTGCGATGCGCTTCGCTGACAGCTGCGACTTGGCGGATCGATCCGGTGACATCGTTGAGATCGTGTTCGACCGCGGCGACCCGGCTTCTCAGTTGCTCATCGTTCGACGCCAGCACTCTTACCGCATCGGCGAGTTGCCGTGTCACGGCTTCCGAGTCGAATTTGGCCGCGGTCTGCTGGGCCCGGCCGCCGCCATGGAAGCCGCCATGGAACATGGCCAACAAGCGCTCCGAACCGACCTGGCTGCGGCCGGACAAAACGGCGAGCGCAAGGGCCGCTGTAGCGGCCGTAGTCCAGACGGTGAAGCTGCGGACTTTGCGCAAGGTAAACGTCTTCGGCGCCGCGACGGTCTTTCGCAGCGGCGTCTCCTTCACGATCTGCTCTCTCACGGCTTGCGCGAGATCCAGCATTGCGCACTCCGGCAACTTGCAGACGAATCACCTGGAAAAATCTATCAGATTCGCTGATCTGGAACCGCTGATTGGCGCGTTTGTCTGCCGCATCGGCGGTTGCCGTCGCGGATCCGCGACTTTTGGCCCGCGTCCGGCGCCCGTTCGAGGAGCATGATTCTGTCGGAGGACCGGTTTCCACTTTTGCGGATCATGCTCTAAGAGAGCGCCGCGGAGGCTTGTGATGACGGCTCGAAGCTGCCTTGCGATCGTGCTCGCGGCGGGCGAGGGCGCCCGCATGCGTACGTCAAAGCCCAAAGTGCTGCACGAGGTCGCCGGCCGGTCGCTGCTCGCCCATGTTCTCGCGGCTGTCGCCGAGGCAGGTGTCGCCTCAGCCGCTGTCGTTGTCGGTCCGGGGCAGGATCAGGTCGCCGCCGAGGCGACACGTATCCTGCCGAGTGCCGCGACCTTCACGCAGCACGAGCGGCGTGGAACCGCGCATGCCGTGCTCGCCGCAAAACCGGCGCTCGAAAAGACATTCGACGACATTCTTATCGTTTATGGCGACACGCCGCTTATCCGGCCGGCGACGCTGTCAAGTCTGCGCGCGCCGCTCGCTCAAGGCGCGGCGATTGCCGTCCTTGGATTTCGTCCGGCCGATCCGGCCGGCTATGGCCGGCTGATCATGGCGGGCAACGAACTCATCGCCATCCGCGAGGACGCCGACGCGAGCGCCGCTGAACGCAAGATCGCACTCTGCAATGGCGGCATCATGGCGTTCGCCGGCAAGAGCGCGCTCTCCATTCTGGAGCGCATCGGCGACCGCAACAGCAAACATGAATTCTATCTAACCGATGCGATCGAAATCGCACGCGGCATGAAGCTTCGCGCGGTGACGGTCGAAGTCGAGGAGGATGAGGTGCGCGGTATCAACACCAAAGGCCAGCTTGCCGAAGCCGAAGCGGTGGCGCAGAAACGGCTGCGTGACGCGGCGCTGAGCGCAGGCGTCACCATGATTGCGCCGGAGACGGTGTTTCTTTCCGCCGATACCAAATTCGGCAAGGACGTCGTGGTCGAGCCCTATGTGATCTTCGGCGAAAAGGTGACAGTGGATGACGGCGCGGTCATCCACTCGTTCTCGCATCTCGCCGGCGCGCATGTCGGCAAAGACGTTTCCGTCGGTCCCTTCGCGCGACTGCGGCCCGGCGCACAACTCGGCGAGGGCGCTCACATCGGCAACTTCGTCGAGATCAAAGCGGCCGTGATCGAAGCCGGGGCCAAGGCCAATCACTTGAGCTATATCGGTGACGCCTTTGTCGGCGCCAACACCAATGTCGGCGCCGGCACTATCACCTGCAACTATGACGGCGCCGACAAGCATCAAACGCGGATCGGCAGGGGTGCTTTCATCGGATCGAATTCAGCGCTGGTGGCGCCGGTCGAGATCGGCGATGGCGCTTATATCGGCTCAGGTTCGGTGATCACGGAAAACGTCCCGGCTGACGCTTTGGCGCTGGGGCGAGGCCGGCAAGTTATTAAGGAAGGTTGGGCGTCCCGCTTGCGCGGATTGAAATCGCTCGGCAAAAAGAAGACCCATTCGCGCGATTAAGCCGTGCTGCGGCGGCTCGAGTGTGTCACGGATCGAAAGCTTATTTGATTTCGGTGTTCGCGAAGCCTGCGCTTTAAGGGTTAACGGGATGGCCGGCTTTCGCCGCCGCACCCTCTGAGGAAAGCATCGGATGTGCGGCATCATCGGAATCATCGGCTCTGAACCGGCGGCGCCGCAGCTCGTCGATGCGCTCAAGCGCCTGGAATATCGCGGCTACGATTCGGCGGGGGTCGCTACCCTCGAAGGCGGCAAGCTGACGCGGCGGCGCGCCGAGGGCAAACTCAGGAATCTCGAGAAGAAACTCGAGCTCGAACCGCTCGCCGGCACGATCGGCATCGGCCATACGCGGTGGGCGACGCACGGCCGCCCGACCGAAAACAACGCGCATCCGCACGCCACCGAGCGGCTCGCCGTCGTCCACAACGGCATCATCGAGAATTTCAGCGAGCTCCGCCGCGAGCTCGAAGGCAAGGGCGCTAAATTCACGACCGAAACCGACACCGAGGTGATTGCGCATCTCGTCACCGAAGAAATGAAACGCGGCGCTTCGCCGGTCGAGGCGGTCAAGGCGGCGTTGCCGCGGCTGCGCGGCGCTTTCGCACTTGCGTTCCTGTTCGCGGGCGAAGACAATTTGTTGATCGGCGCCCGACGTGGTTCGCCGCTCGCGGTCGGTTTCGGCGACGGCGCGATGTATGTCGGCTCGGATGCGATCGCGCTCGCGCCGTTCACCGACATGATCAGTTACCTCGAAGACGGCGACTGGGTGGTCGTCACCCGCAAAGGCGCCGAAATCCACGACAGCGACGGCAAGATCGTGCAACGCGCCGTGCTCAAATCGCAGGCCTCGGTTCTTTTGATCGACAAAGGCAATCACCGCCATTTCATGGCGAAGGAAATTCACGAGCAGCCGGAAGTCGTCGGTCACACATTGGCGAACTATCTCGACATGGCCTCGGAGCGCGTCGCGCTGCCGATGAAGCTGCCGTTTGATTTCAAGAAGCTCGAGCGTATTTCGATCGCCGCCTGCGGCACCGCCTATTATGCCGGCATGGTGGCGCGCTATTGGTTCGAGAATTTCGCGCATCTGCCGGTCGAGGTCGATATCGCGTCGGAGTTCCGCTACCGCGACGTGCCGCTCGGCGACGGCAATCTTTCGATCTTCGTGTCGCAGTCCGGCGAGACCGCGGATACGCTGGCGTCGCTTCGTTATGCGCACGCGCACAAGCAGCATGTTCTCTCGGTCGTCAACGTGCCGACATCGAGCATCGCACGCGAGAGCGATGTCGTGATGCCGACGCTTGCCGGACCCGAGATCGGGGTGGCGTCGACAAAAGCCTTCACCTGCCAACTGGCGGCGCTAGCGACACTCGCGATCGCGGCGGGTCGCGCGCGCGGCGTGTTGAGCGAAGCCGACGAGAAGACGCTGGTGCGCGCGCTGATCGAAGTCCCGCGTCACCTCAATGACGCCTTGGCGCTCGAACCGCAGATCGAATTGATTGCGCGCGACCTGTCCAAGTGCCGCGACGTGCTTTATCTCGGCCGCGGCACAAGCTATCCGCTGGCGCTCGAAGGCGCGCTGAAGCTCAAGGAAATTTCCTACATTCACGCCGAGGGCTATGCCGCGGGCGAGCTCAAGCACGGCCCGATCGCGCTGATCGACGAAAACCTGCCGGTCATCGTCATCGCGCCGCACGACAAGGTTTTCGAAAAAACCGTCTCCAATATGCAAGAGGTCGCCGCGCGCGGCGGCCGACTCATCCTCATGACGGATGCAAAAGGCGCCAGCGCCGCCGCCGGCCAATCGGCGGAAACGCTGACGCTGCCGACGGTGCATCCTGCGGTAGCGCCGCTCGTCTATGCCGTGCCGGCGCAGCTTTTGGCCTATCACACCGCCGTCATCATGGGCACCGATGTCGATCAGCCGCGCAACCTTGCCAAGTCGGTGACGGTCGAATAGGCGTCGTTTTTCCTTGCCGGGCAGTACCGTGTTAGTGCTGCCGTTCAGTGCTGCCGCACTGCGGCCGGCGAAGCCTTATATATTTGGCGGCTTGCAGGCAGGGCGCGGGCAAGGATCGCGAGCTTGGGTTATCGATGACATACCTAAATGATCAGAGTGCGCGGCCGCCGGGCAGCGTTGAAAAGGCGGCGCCGGGCTTCATCAGCCGCATCCGCACTTATTTTCTGACCGGCCTCGTCGTCGCCGGTCCTGCGGCCGTGACGCTGTGGCTGATCTGGTGGTTTGTGACCTGGGTCGACAATCTGGTGCGGCCGCTCATCCCGGTCGACTACCGGCCGGAAACCTATCTGCCGGTGAACATTCCGGGGCTCGGGTTGATCATCGTCTTTGTGACGTTGACGCTGCTCGGTTTCCTTGCCGCCAATTTCATCGGCCGCAAACTCGTCGACTTCGGCGAGGGCCTGTTGAGCCGGATGCCCATCGTGCGGCCGATCTACCGCACGGCGAAGCAGATTTTCGAAACGCTGTTTTCCAAATCGGAATCGAGCTTCCGTAAAGTGGGGCTCGTCGAGTTTCCCTCACCCGGCATGTGGTCGCTGGTTTTCCTGACGCAGTCGCCGACCGAGGAGATTTCCACCCACTTGCCGGCGGTCGAGCATGTGTCGGCCTTCATGCCGTGTACGCCGAACCCGACGACGGGCTTTTTCTTTTATGTGCCCAAGCGCGACGTGATCGATCTCGACATCACGGTTGAGCAGGCGATGACGGTGATCATGTCGGCCGGTATCGTGCAGCCGGGCAGCGATCCGCAAGGCAAGCTCGCCGCGCTCGCCGAAACCGCCCGCACCGCGCAATTGGCGCGCAAGACTGTTGATAAGACTGCCGAGCCGACGCCGGCGAAGTAGATCGCGGCAAATATCACTGCCGACGCACGGCGGTTATTCTACGGCGACTATTCTCAATCAATGGCGACTATTCTCAATCAATAATGACTTCGCTGAGGAGGCGACCATGGATTTCTGGCAAGCTATCTCGTCCGGGTTCTCGCATTACGTCACGTTTTCCGGTCGCGCGATTCGTTCCGAATATTGGTACTGGGTTTTGTTTGCTATGCTTGGTGGGATCGCGACCGAAATCGTCGATTCCGCTGTTTTTGCATCGCACTCTCCGGTTTCGCCGCTGAACGGGGTTTTCAACTTGCTGATCTTCTTGCCGGGCCTCGCCCTCAGCTTCCGCCGCCTTCATGACATCAACCGCACCGGCTGGTGGGTTCTCATCACCCTAACCGGCATCGGCGTTTTCTTGCTGCTGTACTGGGCCTGCAAAAAAGGAACGCACGGCCCCAATGGGTACGGCCCAGATCCCTTTCAAACCGGCAACTTTGTCGCGCGCCCGACGGCCTGAAAGGTCAGATGAACTGTAGCACTCCGGTTGTCGACTAAGTGCTACCGCTGAACGTCGTGCGCGAGTGCCCCCGTGGGCTTTCAGGGAGGCAATCGCGTCGGGATTTACGAATTACGCAATGGGTGTGCGATAGGCTTTTCGCAATCGATCTTGTCGTGCGGCCGGCAACCTGATCTTCTTGATGCTGTCGGCAATAAATCGACAAAACACTTACGGGGGTGAAACAATGACTTCACACAGGCCATCACGTCCGGATTTTCCAACTACGTTAATTTCCCCGGTCGGTCCGCCCGGTCCGAATTCTGGTATTGGGCGCTGTTTACGACTCTGGTCAGCATCGCCATCAACATTGTCGACTACGGTCTTGGCTCCGGCAGTGGGCTCCTCGGCGAGCTTTGGGGCCTCGCCACATTTCTCCCCGGCTTCGCCGTTGCAGCGCGCCGGCTGCACGATACCGTCCGCTCGGGCTTTTGGCTCTTTCTGCTGTTGCTGCCGCTGATCGGCCTCATCGTGCTCATCGTGTGGTGGTGCATGAAAGGTACGAGCGGAAACAATCAGTACGGCTCCGATCCGCTGGCGGCATAGTTGCTGCCCATTTAGCGGGCGTCCGACAGCGAGGCCACGCCCGGATATAACCCTTCGGTCCCATCCGCTGCGCAAGGGCGTCGGCCTGAATATCAGCCTGCGCGAACAAGGCCGATCGCCCCTTCGGTCCCAATCCGCTGCGCAAGGGCGTCGGCCTGAATATCAGCCTGCGCGAACAAGGCCGATCGCTTCTTCGCGTGCAAACAAATAGAGCAGATTGACCAGCGCTTCGCCGCGCGGCGTTTTGAGCTTTGGATCGCGCGACAATATCAGCGCGGCGTCGTCGCGCGCCGTCGCAAGCAGCTTACCGTGCACATCGAGGCGGGCGATGCGGAAGCCGGGCATGCCGCTCTGCCGGGTGCCGAGGACGTCGCCTTCGCCGCGCAATTTCAAATCTTCCTCGGCGATGCGAAAGCCGTCGTCGGTCTCGCGCAGGATCGCGAGCCGCGCCTTGGCGGTCGGCCCGAGCGGGCCCCGATAGAGCAGGAGGCAGGTCGATTTCTCGGCACCGCGGCCGATACGGCCGCGCAATTGATGCAATTGCGCAAGCCCGAAGCGTTCGGCGTGCTCGATGACCATGACGCTTGCTTCCGGTACGTCGACGCCGACTTCGATCACGGTTGTCGCAACGAGGAGCCGCGTCTCGCCTGAGGCGAAGCGCTCCATGGCGCGATCCTTGTCCGCGCCGCGCATCCGGCCGTGCACGACATCGACCAGCGCGCCGAAACGCTTTTGCAAAGCCTTGTACCGCTCCTCGGCAGCAGCGAGGTCGACGCTTTCGGATTCCTCGACCAGCGGGCAGACCCAATAGACGCGGCGGCCTTCGTCGATGGCGCGGGCGACGCCGTCGACGACTTCGTTGAGCCGCTCCAGCGGCACCGCCCGCGTATCGATCTTTTGCCGGCCCGCCGGTTTTTCCCGCAATTCGGAAACATCCATATCGCCGAAGAAGGTCAGCACCAAAGTGCGCGGGATCGGCGTCGCGGTGAGGACGAGCAGATCGACCGCGTCGCCTTTGCGGGTGAGCGCCAGCCGCTGATGCACGCCGAAGCGATGCTGCTCGTCGACGATGGCCAAAGCCAGATCGCGGAACGCGACATTGTCCTGAAACAACGCATGCGTGCCGACGATGAGATCGATGTCGCCGGCGGCGAGCGCAGTCAGAATATCCTCGCGCTCGCGCCCGCGTTCACGTCCGGTAAGAATGGCGAGCCGGATGCCGGCTGCGGCCGCAAGCCGTGCGATGGTGGCGTAATGCTGACGCGCCAGAATTTCCGTCGGCGCCATGAAGGCCGCTTGGCGTCCGGCCTCGATCACATGCGCCGCCGCGGTCAGCGCGACCACGGTCTTGCCGGAACCGACATCGCCGTGGAGAAGTCGCAGCATGCGTTGCGGCTGCGCCAGATCGGCGATGATGTCGGTGACGGCGCGTTCCTGCGATGGCGTCAGTGAGTAAGGCAGCGCGGCAATAATCCGGGCGCGCAACCGGCCCTCCGCTGAGCTGCCGCGCCCGGCGCGCACGCGCATATGGGCGCGCAGCAA
The DNA here is from genome assembly GCA_963761185.1 of uncultured Alphaproteobacteria bacterium. Lineage (GTDB taxonomy): Bacteria > Pseudomonadota > Alphaproteobacteria > Rhizobiales > Xanthobacteraceae > BOG-931. Next base: position 109,697 of record CAVXFY010000001.1, on the reverse strand, counting down.
TGCGAGCGCGAGTTGGCTTGCCAGGAGCTCGTCATAAGCGAGCCGCGACCACGCAGTGCCTTCCGGTTCGATATCGCCTGGGGATTGCGGCCGATGGATGAGGCGCAGTGCGTCGTCGAATCTGGGGTATTCGTTGCGCGAAAGCCAAGCCGCATCCTGCCATTCCGGCAGCATCGGCAGGCGCCCCAGCGCAAGATCCATGGCCTTGCGTACTTGGTTCGGACCCAATCCCTCGGTGAGCGGATAGACCGGATCGAGCAGCGGCAGGCTGGCAAAGCCCTTGGCGTCGACGACGCGATCGGGATGCAGCATCTGCAAGTGGCCGTCATAGAAGGTGGCCGTGCCGGAGACGTAACGGAGCTCGCCTTCGGGCAAGAGCTTTTGCAGGTAGTCCTTCTTCGCATTGAAATAGGTGATGGTGAGCGTGTTGGTGTCGTCGCTCGCATTGATATTGTAAGGCGCGCGCGGCCGGTTCGGCGGCGGCGGCCGGTGCTTGTCAACCGTCACCGCCACGGTCACGACCGTATCGGGCTTCACCTCGCTCAGTTTCGGCTGGTGTCGCCGGTCGACGAAACCGGTCGGCAGATGAAACAAGAGATCGATGACGCGCGGCGGCTCGTCCTCGCGCCCGACCAGGCGGCCGAACAGCTTTTCGAGCTTCGGCCCGATCCCGGGCAGCGCCGACAGCGGCGCGAAAAGCGGATTAAGGACGGGCGGACGCATCTATTCCCGCTGACATTTTCTGCGCCGCTCTCTATATACCCGTCGCCCGGCCGCGTCCGGGCTTTCGGCGTTTGGGGTCGCCAGGGCTGTCGAGGTCACAATGACGGAACGATCGAGCGAAGGACTGGATGTGCGCCGCCGGAAGCTACTGTTCCGCGCCTGGCGCCGCGGCGTGCGCGAAATGGACCTGATCGTCGGCCGCTTCGCCGACGTCTATATCGACAAATTCGACGAGCCTTGGCTCGACGATTTCGAGCGGCTGATCGAAGTGCCCAATGCCGAGCTCTATGCCTGGGTCACCGGCGACGAAAGCGCGCCCGCGGAACACGACAATGCCGTGTTGCGGCAGCTCATCGGGTTTCACGCGCAGACCGGTGCCAAATCTGCCGGGGAGGGGCGCTGAGCGTGCCGTCCGCGCGGAATTCGCCGTTGGCCAGATCGCCCGCCGAACGGCTTAAGCCGGGCCGGCCGGTCACGCTTGCCGGCATCGCCGACGGCGCCGAGGGCCTGGTTGTCGCCGATTTGGCCCGCGCCATCGCGGCGGGCGCGAAGCCGCCTGCGATCAACGTCGCGGTGGTGTGCCGCGATGACGCGCGCATGGCCATGCTGGCGCGCGCGCTCGGCTTCTTCGCACCCGACATCGAAGTTCTGCAATTTCCCGCCTGGGACTGCCTGCCCTACGACCGGGTGTCGCCGCACGCCGCCATCGTCGCGCAGCGCATGATGACGCTGGCGCGGTTAGCCCGTGTGCGCGGCCGCGAACATCCGGCAGTCCTGCTGACGACCGTCAATGCCGTCCTGCAGCGCGTGCCGACGCACGATCTCATCGGCAAGCAATCGCTCTCCGCCGCGCCCGGCAACATGCTGCCCATGGCCGGGATTACGCAATGGCTCGACCTCAACGGCTTTAATCGCACGCCGACGGTGCGCGAGGCAGGCGACTATGCCGTGCGCGGCGGCATCGTCGATCTGTTCGCGCCCGGCATGGACGAGCCGGTGCGGCTCGATTTCTTCGGCGATACGCTGGAATCGATCCGCAGCTTCGACCCGGAGACGCAGCGCACGAGCGCCGATTTGCGCGCGCTCGACCTCGTGCCCATGGCCGAGTTTCAGCTCACCTCCGAGACGATCCGGCTGTTCCGCACCGGCTATGTCGCGGCTTTCGGCGCGGCCGCCCCCGACGACGTGCTCTACGAAGCGGTGAGCGAAGGCCGCCGCTATGCCGGCATGGAGCATTGGCTGCCGCTGTTCCACAAGAGCATGGATACGCTGTTCGATTATATCGAGGGAACGCCGGTCGCGATCGAGCCGCTTGCCGAGGAAGCGGCCCACGAGCGTCTGGCCCAGATCGCCGACTACTTTCAGGCGCGCAAGGATGCCGTCGATCAATCGGGCGGCGGCGCGCCATATAAGCCGCTGCCGCCTGACCGTCTCTATCTCGGCGAAAACGAATGGCGCGCGCGGCTCGATCAATCCGCGCTGGCGCGGCTGACGCAATTCTCCGCGCCGGACAGCGCCGCTGACGTCGTCGAGATCGGCGCCCATGCCGGGTATAATTTCACCGCGGAACGCAGCACACCGAACAGCAATGTGTTCGAGGCTGTGACCAAGCATGTCGGCGCGCTGCAATCGGCCGGCAAGCGCGTGCTCATCGCGCTGTGGAGCGAGGGCTCGCGCGAGCGCATGGGGCACGTGCTCGCAGAGCACAAGCTTGTCAATCTCACGCCGGTCGCGTCATGGCCACACGCGCTGGCGCTGCCGAAATATCAAACCGCGCTCGCTATTCTCGGCATCGAGTCCGGCTTCGAGACCGCCGACATCGCGGTCATTACCGAACAAGACATTTTGGGCGAGCGCCTGGTGCGCGCGCGCCGCGCCTCGAAACGCGCCGAGAATTTCATCGCCGAGGTGACGAGCCTCGCCGCCGGCGACCTCGTCGTTCACGTCGATCACGGCATCGGCCGCTTCATCGGCCTGCGCGCCATCGAAGCCGCCGGCGCGCCGCATGACTGCCTCGAAATCCACTATGCCGGCGGCGACAAGCTGTTCCTGCCGGTCGAAAACATCGAGCTCCTGTCGCGCTACGGCTCGGAGGAGGCGGGCGCCGAGCTCGACCGGCTTGGCGGCACGGCCTGGCAGTCGCGCAAAGCGCGCATGAAGAACCGCATCCGCGAGATCGCGGGTGAACTGATCAAGATCGCCGCCGAGCGGCAACTCAAGGAAGCGCCGCGACTTGCCGTCGACACCGGTCTCTACGACGAATTCGCCGCCGCGTTTCCCTATGACGAGACCGACGATCAATTGGCGGCCATCGCCGCCGTGGTCAACGATCTGGGCTCCGGCCGGCCGATGGATCGGCTGATCTGCGGCGACGTCGGTTTCGGCAAGACCGAAGTGGCGTTGCGCGCCGCCTTCATCGCGGCGATGAACGGCAAACAGGTCGCGGTCGTCGTGCCGACGACATTGCTGGCGCGCCAACACATGCGGACCTTTACCGACCGGCTGCGCGGCTATCCGATTCACGTCGGGCAGGCATCCCGGCTCGTCACCGCCAAAGAACTTGCTGAAACCAAGAAGGGCCTGGCCGAAGGCACGATCGATATTGTCGTCGGCACCCACGCGCTCCTCGGCAAGACCGTCAAGTTCAAGGATCTCGGTCTCGTCATCGTCGACGAGGAGCAACATTTCGGTGTCTCGCATAAGGAGAAGCTCAAGACGCTCCGCGCCGAAGTGCATGTGCTGACGCTCACCGCGACGCCGATCCCGCGCACCTTGCAGTTGGCGCTGTCCGGCGTGCGCGAGATGTCGATCATTGCCACCCCGCCGGTCGACCGGCTCGCCGTGCGCACCTTCGTTTCGCCGTTCGATCCGGTCGTCGTGCGCGAGGCTTTGCTGCGCGAGCGCTATCGCGGCGGCCAGGCGTTCTATGTCTGCCCGCGCATCGAGGACCTCGCCGAGACCAAAGCATTCCTGGACAAGAACGTGCCGGAGGTTCGCGTCGCTACAGCGCATGGCCAGATGCCGGCGGCCGTTCTCGAAGACATCATGGCGGCGTTCTACGACGGTAAATACGACGTGCTGCTGTCGACTACTATTGTCGAATCCGGCCTCGATATTCCGACCGCGAATACGCTGATCGTGCATCGCGCCGACATGTTCGGGCTGGCGCAGATCTATCAGCTGCGCGGCCGCGTCGGCCGCGCCAAGCTGCGCGCCTATGCGCTTTTGACGCTGCCGGCGGCGCGCAAGATCACGCCGCAGGCCGAGCGCCGGCTCAAAGTGCTGCAATCGCTCGACACATTGGGCGCCGGCTTCCAGCTCGCCTCGCACGATCTCGATATCCGCGGCGCCGGCAATCTGCTCGGCGACGAACAGTCCGGCCATATCAAGGAAGTTGGCTACGAGCTTTATCAACAGATGCTGGAAGAGGCGGTGCTGTCGATGAAAGCCGGCATTTCCGCGCCGGTCGCCGACAAATGGTCGCCGCAGATCACCATCGGCACGCCGGTGCTGATCCCGGAGGACTACGTCACCGATCTGCCGGTGCGGCTCGCGCTCTATCGCCGGCTGTCCGAGATCGAGAACGACCGCGACATCGATTCATTCGGCGCCGAACTCGTCGACCGGTTCGGCCCGCTGCCGGAAGAGGTCAAATATCTGCTGCAAGTCGTCGCCATCAAAACGCTGTGCCGCCGGGCGAACGTGGAAAAGATCGAAGTCGGCCCGAAGGGCGCCGTGCTGTCGTTCCGCGACAACACCTTCGCCAATCCTGAAGGCCTCATTTCCTACATCGCCAAGCACGCCGTCGGCGCCAAGGTGCGGCCCGACATGAAGGTCGTGTTCTTCGACGAATGGGACTCAGCCGACGAGCGCATCAAAGGCGCCGCGGAAATATTGCGGGCGCTGGTCGCGATTGCAGAGAAGGGCGCCAAGGCGGCGTGAGGGATGTCGCGCTGCCGCCATCGCGTCAAGTCGAGGACGCATCGATAATGACGGCAACACTCGTCAATAGCGTCGCGACCGCAACGAGCGAACAGATCAGCCAGGGCGTGGTACGGCGGATGCTAAACCCGGCGAGCGCAATAATCAGCCAAGCCGTGGCAACGACTTCCGCGATCAGAGCAGCGCCTTCAAGTGTGAGCATGAGCTAGACGTGGCGTGGCTCAAGGCCGCCCGCGAGGCGCCCATTTGTCGCGGCGGTCGCTGCGCTATGCGGTGCAGAACAAATTGAGCTGACCGCGTCGGGCTCAGAACGCCATCTTACCGGCGGATTCCGCGGCCGCGCGTGTCGAAGTCCAATACGGTGACTCCGCCGTTGCTGGTCATCGTGGCGTTCTGGAGTTTTCCGTTGGGATAATACGTGTAGGCATATTCGAAAAAACCTCGCCGCGTAGCATCTTCACGACGCGCACCAGTCTGCTGTTGGCGTCAAAATAACCGATCAGATAGGCATAGCCCTCGGCTGCAAGCGCGTCCGCTTCCTCCTTGGTGATCTTGTGCCGCAACACGATCGGATGGCGATAGCTGCCCCAGCCGCTGTAATATTCCACCGGATCGTGTTTTTGATGCGCCTTGAGCACCGACCGCACGGTCACCGCAGCAAGCCAGACGCCGATCACCACAATCAGTGTCGCAAAGGCGACGCCGACCGCGACCGCCAGCAACATAAGCATCTTCATGGCTAGAGGCGATCCCCGCGATTGGGACTAAATCCCGTATTAGGGTCGCTGGGAGCGGCGGCGGTTCAATGGTTGTCGGCAAAATATCGCGAATGGCTATGCCACGCCGGCTTCGATGACCTGTCCGCTTCGCTGGCGGTCCGTTTTGTGCCGAAAACACCGGTCAGGCGGCGCGGTTGGCCCGGATTTCCGCTAATGCGGCCTTGCCGGCGCGGGTCGCCTCCGACATCGTTTCAAAAAAATCAGATTGCCGCACTGCCTTGCTCTTGCCGGCCGCGTAAATCTCCCATCGCCATGATTTGGGCGGACGCCCTTTGTTCTTGATAGCGAGGGTGTATTCGATGGGATCGAAAGACGATGTCGTTTTCATTGTGGTGCTCGAGAACCCGGCCGGCCAAGGACACATCCAGAATAGGCACGGCGTAACATCGATTCGCACTCCTGTGTGCGCTGCTGTGCTATCTCAGAGCCCCAACATAGTAGAATTTCACGTAAATCCCGGATAGCGGCATCTACAGCGGTCACCAGGTCAATCTCGTCATCAGCCCCATCGTCCACGCGATAGTCGCTGAGCTTCACTATTTTGGCACTCACACGTCACCCCCCGAATCAAGCCAACGGCAGAATGAAGGCCGGGGGTTAACGGGCCGTGATCTAGTCCCTGATCCAATTCAATGAATCGGATCAGGGTCCAGATTTTTCCTGTGCGCATGACCTTTTCCGAAAACCGGTTTCCCTCGGACCAGATCCGACGGCAGGCTTTTCGGGATCATGCTCCGGCAGGGAACACCGGCCGCGGCTCACGAGAAGGCAACCTAGCTATGGCGACCCGGCAAGAGCGCATTGATGCCTATACGCATGACGGAACTCCGCCGGCAGATCAGCCGCTGGAGCTCCTGTGCGAGGATCACGTCGGGACCTACGTGATCCCGTTCCTGTGCCGATGGAGCGATGGTGCCTGGCACAGCCTGAATAGCAACGACCGCATCGAAGCAACGGTCGTTGGCTGGCGCAGACCCGGCCAAAATCAGCGTTGAACCTTGAGGTTCTCTGCCGATGTCTTGCCCTTGTTCGCTACTTCCTCGTATTCGACGATTTGCCCCTCATTGAGGCCGCTCAGCCCGGCTCTTTCGACAGCCGAGATATGAACGAAGACGTCCTTGCCGCCCGACTGAGGTGCAATGAAGCCATAGCCCTTTTGTGAGTTGAACCATTTCACAGTACCGGTAGCCATTCGTAAACTCCTGATGAATGAGCTTTATCTACCACACACCGAGACGCATGAGCAGCTTTTTTGTCACCGCCATAACGGCCCAAGAATGGCGGTCCGACGGCGATCAAGATGGGATCGTGCTCTTGCCCGAACTCGATAAATCGATGAGTGCACCGAGCAGCTAGGCCCGTATTTTTGCCTGCCGTCCCGCGGTGCGCTCAATCGCGCTGGCCAGATATTCCGGCGATTGCGCGCCGGTGACGATGACGCTCGAGTTGAAAATGAAGCAGGGCACGCCGTCGATGCCGGCTTCCTTGGCGCTGTTAGCGTCGCCTTCGATACGGTCGACATCGGCGTCGCTGGCCAAGAGCCGCCGCACCAGATCGCCGTCCATGCCGCAATCGATCGCGGCCTGAATCAGCACTTTGGCGTCGCTCAAATCGGCGCCTTCGGCAAAATAAAGGTCCATCAGGCGCTGTTTCATGCGCCCCGGATCGGTGGCGCTACGCGACCACAGGATGAGGCGGTGGCAGTCGAGTGTGTTGGGCTGCCGGCTGATCTTGTCAGGCTTATAGACCAGGCCTTCGAGCGCGGCGGCGGACGAGATGCGTTCGGCGATCACAGCATAGCGCTCGACGGAACCGAATTTCGTTTCCAGATAGGTCTGCCGGTCGATGCCTTCGCGTGGGATCCAGGGGTTGAGGAAATAGGCGCGCCAATTGATGTTCACACTTACGCCCGGCGTCAGCGCGATGGCCTCTTCGAGCCGGCGCTTGCCGATATAGCACCACGGGCAGACCACATCGGAAACCACATCGATATGCACGGACGGGGTGTCACTTGAGGATTCCATGGCAAGCCCTTGATTCTGCGTTGCTCCACTTTAGCGTAAGGCGCACGCGCCACTGCCGGCAATACCGGCAAGACGTATAAGTGGCGTGCCGCCTAGCCGGCCGCAACCTCGCCGACGACCCTCGCGATCAGCGAGTTGACGCTGTCGGTCGCCTTCAAGGTCGCAAGCGTGACCGCGGCTTCGATCTTGCCGCGCTTGTGGTCCGGCGAGAGCATGGTGTTCTTGAGGATGCCGGCAATCCTGCGGGCGACAACATGGGCGGCGCGCAGATCGGTTTCGGTGAAGACCGCGAAAATGGAATTGTCGGCTTCGCGACAGGCGAAATCGACCTGGCGCATCAGACGGCCGACCAGCCTCGCCGCGTCGAGGCTCAAGCGGCGATCGCCGCCGCCGAAGGAAAAGCGCGCAATCGTCAGTCCGACCCCGCGTTTCTCCGCGTCGCCGACCGCACGATTGAGATCGCGCCAGAACGCTTCGTGGCCGAGGAGGCCGGTATCGGGGTCGATCATGCCTTTGGCGTCGAGCGATTTGAGCATGCGCTTGAGCCGCTCGCCGAAGGCGTGCTGGCGCACATAGGGCAGGAAGCGCTCGACGAGCTTTTGCGGGCCCTCCGAGATGCGATCGAGATTGGGCAGTTGAGCGGCAAACGGCTCGACCACAGCGGGGTGGCTGCCGAGCACGATCACCGGCAGATCGCGAAAGCGCACATCCTCGGCCAGCACAGTCAGCAGCGCCTCGACGATGCGCGGGGCGAAACCATCGCCGATCACCATGCCGTCGATGTCGCGCACGTTGAGCGCGCGCGCGGCGCTCTCGACGCTCAGGGCGCCGACCAGGCCGACCCGCTCGCCGACTGCGACCGATAGTGCCGGATAGGTGCGGCCGCGCCCGGCGATGAGCACGGTCGCCTCGTCGAGCGGATCGCTCGGGGGTAGCTCGGGAATCTGTTCGCCGCGCGACTTCAGCGTGGCGATACGGCGCATGACGGTGCCGTGCAACGCGCGGACGCGCAGCGCCGCGCTCAGCCGGCCGACAATATGCTCGGCTGGCATATTGGCGGCGATCGTCAGCGTATCGGGAATGAGCGCAGCGCCGTCGTCGCGGCTCCTCGCGAAGACGGGCATGTAGAAGCCGCTGCCTTTGACATGATGCCTAGCGAGCGCTGCGGCAACGGCGTCCCCGCGCGGCTGATCGGGACACGGCTCGGCCGCGACCACGGCTTCCGGCTCGATCGAAGTCAGCGCTGCCGGCGCGTCGGCCCAACCGGTCTCGACAACCGGATAGGCGCCAGCGGTGCGCAGCGCCTCGACGACGTCCGGCGCCGGGCTATCGGCAATAACGGCAAACGGGCCTTGCAGCGCCATGTGAACTAAACGACCGTGGATTTGTCGGCAGTGCGAGCTGCGGCGGATTTGCCCCGCAAGATGCCAGTGGGCTGTTAATTCCGCGTCAACGTCACCGCGCAGTTTGCGGCGAACGCGCGGCTTCAGCCCGCGGCCGCGGCTTGGCGGAATTGCTGCTCGCCGTGCTCGGCGAAGGCGGCGGCCACAAGAGGATTGATGCCAAACGCGCTGAGCGCGATCTGCATGGCGGCGCCATCGCTTGCGGTGCCGACGAGGCGGTGGCCGGTCAGCGGATCCGGCACCGCGGTCAGCGTTGCGTCGGCGTCGATCCGCGCGACGATGTCGAGAAGCCGCCGCAGCGGGAAGCGATAGCCGCCGACGGTGACGAAACCGGACGGCGGCCCGGTCACGACAAGCGACTGGCGTACCGGATCGACGCGGCAGGCGTATCCGGTGTCGACATAGCCGTCCTTGCCGATGGCAAAATGCGGCAGATCGGTTCGCTCGACTCGCGGCGGAAAGTGATGATGCGGCACCATCGGGCCGCGCAGCGCGACCGTATTCATCGCAGTCGGCTTGAGCTCCGCGAATACGGCCGCGCCTTCGCCCTCGCGCGGCGAGAAAGCGGGCCCGAGTGGTATCGGTGCCGGCCGGCCGTCTTCGCCGCGACAGCCGGCAACAAGACCGGCCTCGCCGAATACCGCCACATCGACAAGGGCCGCGTTCTCCTGTCGCCACAGCGCGCTGCCGACGAGCCGGTCCGGCGCGCGCCATTCCGCGACGACCGTCGCCGGGTCGTCGGCTTGGAACAGGTCGGTCTCGGCGAAGCGGAAGACCACGGGAGCAGGCAAAATCAGGATGTCGCAGCCATCGGCGCGCCGCTGTGCCGCGAACAGATCGGCATCGAAGGCGTGATGCAGAAAAAGTGTGCCGCCGGTGAGAAGCCACGGCACGAGCGTCAGACTAATGCCGGCAAACGAGGCGGGCGCGATGGTCGAATGCACGCTGCCATGCTGTTGAATGCGGCCTTCGGACAAGACGCACATTCCACCCGCCAGCAGTTCCAGATGCCGGCGCGCGACCGGAACGGGTCCATCTTCGCCGATCTCGAAATTGATGACGGCAAGATGCGCCGCGGCATTGCCTTCGCGATCGAGCAGCGGGATCGGATCGAGCTTTTGCGCGGTGAAAAGGTCGTGCAGCGGCACGACGCCGTCGGCAAGAGAGTCGCCAAATCCGCACACATAACGGATGGAAAAGACGTCGGCGGCGACGCGAGTGGCGAGGCGGCAATGTTCGAACTTGCCGACGCGCCCGCAGGTGATCAAAGCCTTGGCGCCGACCCGCGCCATGGCCGCCACAGCGTCGGCGCTCCGCCATAGCAGCGGCATCGGCGCCGCGATCATTCCGGCGCGCAAGATGCCGAGAATGGTCAAAACGTTCTCGACGATGTTGGGCAACTGGACGCCGACAACGCTGTCGATCGGCAGACCCATGCGGCACAGCCGTCCGGTGATCGCGGACACCATGCGATCGGCCTCGGCGAAAGTCAGCCGCCGCGGCGGGCCGTCAGTGAACAATTCGCGGTTTGGCGCGTCGACGAGCGCGATCGCGTCGGGCCGCCGCTCGGCGACGTGGCGAAACAGCTCGTCGATGGAAATGCGGCCGCCGTGGTGCGGGGTGGCCGCGGCGGTGAGATCGCCCGGGATCATTGCACCGCCTGCGAAGGCTCGTGCCACCAGGTTTCCGGCAAATAGCCCGACAGCGAGGTCCGCGCCGGATGCGCGATCGTATTCCAGCGCGCCACCCATTGATCGGGGAGATAAAACAGCGGCACGACGTAAGACCCCGATATGAGCACCCGATCGAGCGCCCGCACGGCAGCGACGAAATCGGGGCGCTGGCGCGCGCGCAGCATGGCCGCGATCATGGCATCAACCGCGGGACTGCGCACGCCCATATAATTGCGCGTGCCTTGCTGATCGGCGGCGGCGGAGCCCCAATAGAAGGCCTGCTCGTTGCCGGGCGAAAGCGATTGCTCCCAGCGATACTCGATCATGTCGAAATCGAACGAGCCGAGGCGCTGATCATATTGCACGGCGTCGACAAGGCGCACCTGGACGGTGATGCCGGCGCGCGCGAGCTGATTTGCGAAGGCCAGCGCGAGACGCTCGTCGTCGCGATCGGTCACCATGATTTCGAAGGCGAACGGACGTCCCGTCGCGCGGTCGCACAATTTCGTGCCTCGCAGCTCGTAACCGGCCGATTTGAGCAATTCCAGCGCCTGGCGCAGCGTGTCGCGGTCGCGATCCGAGCCGTCGGTGACCGGCGGCGACCAGGTGCCGTCAAGCACATCGGGCCGCACCGCGTCCGGAAACGGCGCGAGCAAGGCGCGTTCACGTTCGTCCGCCGGACGGCGATACGCCGACAATTCGGAATTGTCGAAGAAGCTTGCGCTGCGCTTATAGAGATTGAAGAAGAAGTTGCGATTGACCCACTGGAAATCGAACAGAAGCACGATCGCCTGCCGCACGCGGATATCGGAAAAGATCGGCCGCCGCGTGTTGAAGACATAGTCGGAGGCGAATTTGGGAAGCCCGTTTGGGATGGCTTCCTTGATCACGCGACCGTCGCGGACGGCGGGAAAGTCGTAGCCGGTTTGCCAGCGGGTCGGATCGGTCTCGCTCCGCACGTCATAAAGACCGGCCTTGAACGCTTCGAAATAAGCGTTGCCGTCGCGATAGAAATCGAACCGCACCTCGTCGAAATTCCACAGGCCGCGATTGATCGGAAGTTTTTGACCCCAATAGTTCGGGTTGCGCCGCAAGCTGACGCTTTTGCCGACATCCACTTTGTCGACAATATAGGGCCCGCTGCCGATCGGTTTCGCCAATGTCGATTTCTCGAAATTCGCGACGTCGATGGCGTGTTTCGGCAGCACCGGCATCAGGCCGAGGATCAGCGGCAATTCGCGGTCGCCGCCGGCGGCAAAATCGAAACGTACGGTGAGCGGATCGAGGACTTCGGCCTTGGCGACCTTGGAATAATAGGTGCGATGGTTCGGTCTGCCGTGATCGCGCAGGAGCTGCCACGAGAACACGACGTCGTCGGCGGTCACCGGAGTGCCGTCGGAAAAGCGCGCGGCGGGATCGAGAGAGAACGTGACGTAACTGCGTACGTTGTCGGTTTCGACGGTGCGCGCCAACAAGCCGTAGAGCGAAAACGGCTCGCCGTAGTCGCGCGCCAACAGGCTCTCGATGACGTAACCGCGGATGGCCTGCACAGCGAGACCTTGCACGATCAACGGATTGAGGCTGTCGAAGGTGCCCAGCACGCCCTCGATCATGGTGCCGCCCTTCGGTGCGTCGGGATTGACGTAGGGGAGCGAAGCAAAATTGTCGGGCAAAGCCGGCGCGCCGTGCATCGCAATCGCCGGCATCGCGGGAGAATTCTGCCGCCTCGGCAGCGGCTTGCGGGACGAAAGCCAAAAGCGCGAGCCCGCCATATAGTGCGGCCCGCACTCCAAAGCCGGCAAAAGCGGTTCGCGAAGCGTTCATCGGCGGCGCAAGTTCGGCGCGATTTGGTTGACCCGCGCGAATGTAGCACGGGGAGCCTGGGACGGGCCTGTTGCGCTGCACGCTTGGGCGCGGCCTTCGCGCCGTTCCGTGATCGGACTTTATCCAGCGCCGCATTTGCGCTATTGGGCCGGGCCGGAGGTTCACCGGTGTCACGTTGTTGCCTCAATAAGCGCCGATTGACCGTCGCTCGGGGACAACGGCGCGGCGAGCGATGTCGGGCGTCCCCGACATCAATTCACTGAAAACGCCAATCTGACCAAGGGAATCACCTCGATCTGGGTCGATTTCCGGGTGGCAGCACGAAAGAGGAATTCTCATGAACTATCGGACCGCTTCGGCGCCGGCGCGGCCGGTGAGCCGGACGCTCACTGCCATCACCAAGACGATCAGCCAGACCGCAATACTGACCGTGGCACTCGCGACGGCATCTGTTTCGATCGCGCTCGCCCAGCAGCCTCCGGCGCCGGCGCCGGCCGCGCCCGCACCCGCTGCCAAGCCGAAACCCCCGGTCGCCAAGCCGAAGCCGCCGGCCGCGAAGCCCGCGGCGCCCGAAGCTCAGCAGGCTCCGCCTCCAGCGCCCGCGCCCGACCAGGGGCAACCGCAGCAGGCTCAGGGCGGCGACCAGCAGCAAGTCCAGTTCATCTATTCGCCGTGGACGAAGTTCTGCCTCAAGCCCAACAACGATCCCAATGCCAAGCAGATGTGCTTCACCGGCAAGGACGCTCGTATCGAGACCGGAATGCCGGTGGTCGCGGCCGTGGTCATCGAACAGGAGGGCGAGCAGAAGAAAATTCTTCGCGTCACCCTGCCGCTGCATATGCTTCTGCCGCAAGGCACGCGCGTTATCGTCGACAACAACCAGCCTTTGACCGCGCCTTACTTCCTCTGCATCGAAGGGGGCTGCATGGCCGACTATGACGCCACGCCCGATTTGATCGCCAAGATGAAGAAGGGGCAGGTTCTCAATGTGCAGGCGATCAATCAGAACCACCAGCCGCTGACGCTCCCGGTGCCGCTCGCCGATTTCGCCAAAGCCTATGACGGCCCCCCGACCGACCCCAAGGTTCTCGAGGAACAGCAGCAGAAGTTGCAGGAAGAACTGCAACGCCGCGCCGACGAAGCGCGCAAGCGGCTCGAGCAGCAACAAGGTAGCCCGCAAACCTCGAATGCTCCGCCGGCCGCGGGTGCGCCGCCGCAGCAGTAAGTCCGGCAATCTTATCGGCGACGCCGCGCAACCGCGAAGCGTCGCCGAAATCCGGCCGAAGCAACGTTTCTTTTTGGTGTTGTTGGCTTAGTGAACGGTCGCGGCGCGCGGGCGATAACCGCCTTTGCCGTCCTTGACGAAGACTTCCGCGACTTGAGGATGCCGCACCGGCTCGCCGGTCGTGTCGGGCAAGAGGTTTTGCTCCGACACGTAGGCCACGTATTCGGTTTCGTCGTTCTCGGCGAACAGATGGTAGAACGGCTGATCCTTGTGCGGCCGGATCTCGGCGGGGATCGCCTCGTACCATTCGTCGGTATTGTCGAATATCGGATCGATGTCGAAGACGACGCCGCGGAACGGATAGAGGCGGTGCCGGACAACTTGGCCGATCTGATACTTGGCGTTCCGAATCTTGCTCATTCCAACGTTGAGGTTACAGCCTGCGCTGGGCTTGGAATAACGATACCATCGTAGACTAAGTGCTCCTTAAACGCTGTGCCAGCCTTGGCACAGGGCTATTGAACAGTTGTTCATAATCCGTATCTTCGACCCATTTCCGGGTCCTTTTCGGCGACCAAACCCGCCAAATCGACCAAAACCTTGGCCTGTTTCCAGGTCGCATCGTCCTGCATCTTGCCGTCGATCATCACCGCGCCGCTGCCGTCGGGCATCGCGGCGATGATCTTCTTGGCGAAAGCCACTTCAGCCGGGTCCGGCGAGAAGACGCGTTTGGCGATCGGAACCTGGCTCGGATGCAGCGTCCAGGCGCCGACGCAACCCATGAGGAAGGCATTGCGGAACTGGGCCTCACAGGCGGCGCCATCGGAAAAGTCGCCGAACGGGCCGTAGAAGGCCTTAATGCCGGCGGAGGCACAGGCGTCGACCATTTTGGCGATCGTGTAGTGCCACAGATCCTGCTGGAAGCTTGCACGCGGCGCATCCGGGGCAGTGGCGTCGGCCAGCACTTTGTAGTCGGGATGCCCGCCGCCGACGCGCGTCGTCTTCATCGCGCGAGATGCGGCCAGGTCGGCCGGGCCGAGGCTGATGCCGTGCATGCGCGGCGAAGCGACGGCGATATCGGCGACATTGTCGACGCCCTCGGCGGTTTCGAGAATGGCGTGGATCAAGATCGGCTTCTTCACACCGTTCTTGGCCTCAAGCTGAGCCAGAAGCTGATCGAGGTAGTGGATGTCCCAGGAGCCTTCGACTTTCGGGAGCATGATAACGTCGAGTTTTTGCCCGACCGCGGCGACAATCTCGGTAATGTCGTCGAGCACCCAGGGCGAGTTGAGCGCATTGATGCGCGTCCATAATCCGGTTTCGCCGAAGTCGCAGGATTTCGCCATGGCGATAAAACCGGACCGCGCGGCTTCCTTGGCATCGGCGGGGATGGCGTCCTCGAGATTGCCGAGCACCACGTCGACCTGAGCGACCAGCTCCGGCACTTTGGCACGCACTTTATCGATATGCGGCGGCACAAAGTGAATCATGCGTTCGAGCCGCAGCGGCAATTCACGCAATGGCGCCGGAGCGCCGATCGCCAGCGGCTTGAAGAAATTACGCGGTAATTTCATTGGGATGTCCCCGCAGCCCAAGATAGCCAAGGCTAGGATGAACGACGGGACCTCGCCAAGCCGTTTTTGACGCCACTTGCCTAGAAAATGGCGTCATCTACACCATCTCGCCGCGCATCAGCCGCGGTTGCGAGGTGGCAGGCGTCACGCCTTCGCGCATGACGGCGCGGCGTAACGGCCCGATGCGGTCGACCAGGTAGAGCGACAGCCCACGTGCGCCATGCACCGGGACGAAGTCCGTCAGCAGGCTCCAGTTCAAAAGATCGACCGCGATGGTGCGGCTCGTGACGTCGGCCCGGCGCTGCCTCTCGTAACGGGCAAGCACGTCGGGTGAGCCGACATCGAGACGGTCGCGCCGCGCATCGGCGACGATCTCGGCGATGGTGGCAGCGTCGCGCAGGCCGAGATTGAGCCCTTGCGCACCGATCGGCGGCACGATGTGGGCCGCTTCGCCGACGAGCGCGATGCGCTTATCGGCAAAGGCATTGGCCGTCTCGACGGCAAGCGGAAAAACGCCGCGGCCGAGCTCAACGCGCATCTTGCCGAGATGCGAGTGCGCCCGGCGTTCGATTTCGTCGGACAGCGCCGCATCGTCCATGGTGGACAGCGTGGCCGCATGGTCCGGATCGAGGACGCAAACCAGGCTCGAGCGCTGGCCGGGCAGGGGAACCAGCGTGAACGGGCCGCTTTCGGTGTGGAATTCCGTGGACGTATCGTCATGCGGGCGGGCGTGACAGAGATTGAGCGTCAACGCAGTCTGCGGATAACTCCGCCGCCGCGTCGAAATGCCGGCGGCGGCACGGCAAAGCGAATGCGCTCCGTCGGCGCCGATCGCAAGCTGCACCCGCGCCTCGCCATCCGCGTGTTGGATTGTAACGCCTGCAGCATCGCTTCTGACCGCAAGCGCAGGAACTGAAACTCGCGAGAGCTCAAGCTCGCTCACGCGCGCCTCAAGGGCTGCCACCAAGTGCCGGTTCTCGATATTGTGGCCGAACGCATCGAGCCCGATTTCGGCCGCGTCGAAGAAGGTCTCGGGCGCACGGAACAGACGCCGGGTGTCGTCGACGATGCGCAGTTTCCGCAGTGGGGCTGCATGCGGCCGACAAGCTTGCCAGACGCCCAGCATCTCCAGCGCCTTGACCGAACTTGCCAAGAGCGCGGTCGTCCGATGGTCCGGCTCGGCCGGCGGCGCGATCAGGAGCGTTTCGGCGCCTGCGGCCGCCAGCGCCACGGCGCTGACCAGCCCGGCCGGGCCGCCGCCGACCACCGCGATTTCGGATATGAAAGCGCTTCCCACTTCAACCACTCTCGCAACTCCGGTCCGCGATCCTTATGATTTATGATCGAAACCATAGCAATGACAGAGAGATTGCGCACCGCCTTCGATTTCACGTGTAAGCTTGAGCCATGAATTCGAGTGAGCCGTCGGCGAAGCCCAATCCGCAATTGCGCTCGCCCCAAACGACGGCGGCCTTTGCGGTTCACGTCTTTACGGCCTCAGGCGCCGCCTGTGCGCTTTTGGGCCTGATCGCCGCGGTCCGTAGCGATTGGCAGCAAATGTTCATCTGGCTCGGCATCGCGCTGTTCATCGACGGAATAGATGGAACTTTCGCCAGGCGATTGCGCGTCGCCGACCTACTGCCGCGCTGGTCGGGCGACGTGCTCGACCTCGTGGTCGATATCCTCAACTATGTCTTCGTCCCGGCCTATGCGGTGGCGGCGAGCGGGTTGGTACCGCCCGTCGTCGCCATCCCGCTCGGCATCCTGATTGTCGTCACCGGCTCGCTCTATTTCGCCGACCGCACGATGAAAACCTCCGACTATTACTTTCGCGGCTTTCCGGCAGTCTGGAATGTGGCCGTGTTCTATCTTTTCGTCCTGAAACCCCAACCGTTGCCGGCGACCGTATCGATCACGCTGCTTGCGCTCTTCACCTTCGTGCCGTTTCATGTCGTGCATCCGATGCGGATCGCGCATCTGCGTGAGATCACGCTATCGGCGCTCGTCCTCTGGGCGCTGCTTGCGGCTTACGCCGTCGCGACAAATCTCGATCCCGGTTTCTGGACCCAAGCGGGCTTGTGCTTTCTCGCGATCTATTTCATCGCCGTGGGCTTCCTGCGCCGGCACCATCCGTGACTTCATTCCTCATTCCTCACTTGATCGGCATCCGCTCGGATTGTTTATTCTCCGCGCATCATTGAAGGAGTCCTCCCATGGCGCGACCCGTTTTGCTTATTGCCGGAGGAAGCCGTGGAATTGGCGCGGCGACGGCAAAACTTGGGGCCGCACGCGGCTATGACGTGGCGATCAACTACGTGCAAAACGCCAAGGCTGCGGCGGAAGTCGCCGACGCCGTGAAACAGGCCGGTGGCAGAGCGGTCACGCTGCAAGGTGATACGGCGAAGGAAGACGACATTCTGCGCGTCTTCGATCAGGCGACGCAGACGCTCGGCCCGATCACGCATTTTGTGCATAGTGCGGGGATCGGCGGCAAAAACTCGCGACTCGATGTCGCGAGCTCGGCGACCATCCGCGACGTGATCGACGTGAACCTGTTCGGCGCCATCATCTGTGCACGCGAGGCGGTGCGGCGCATGTCGACGGCGCATGGCGGGAAGGGCGGATCGATCGTGCTTTTGTCCTCGATCGCTGCGGTGACGGGCGGCGCGACCGAATATGTTTTCTACGCCGCAGCCAAAGGCGGCGTTGACGCGCTCACCAACGGCTTGGCGCGCGAAGTCGCCAAGGAAGGCATCCGCGTCAATGCGCTGCGGCCGGGCCCGACCAAAACCGAAATTCACGAGCCCGGACGGCTCGAACGGATCACGCCGCTGTTGCCGATGGGTCGTCCCGGCGAGCCCGACGAAATCGCCGAAGCCATCCTGTTTCTGCTCTCCGATGCCGCTTCCTATGTCAGCGGCGCTGTGCTCAACGTCTCGGGCGCACGCTAACCACCCGGACACCAGCCGCCTTGTGTTCGGCACTTAGCTGCCTATGATCCCGGCCGAGTTTTTCAAAGACAATTCGAACCTGTCGAAGGAGAGGAAAAATGGTTGCGGCTGTACGCGTTCATAAGCCCGGTGGGCCGGAAGTTCTGACTTACGAGGACGTCGAAATCGGAGCGCCCGGACCGGGCCAGATCAAGGTCAAGCAACACGCCTGCGGCGTCAATTTCATCGACACCTATTTCCGCATGGGAATGTATCCCGCTCCGGGCGGCATGCCGTTCATCGCCGGTAACGAAGCGGCCGGAGAAGTGGTAGCGGTCGGGCCTGGTGTTAGCGACCTCAAGGTCGGCGATCGCGTTGCCTATGTTGTCGCGCTCGGCTGCTACGCCGCGGAACGGCTGGCGCCGGCCGACCGCGCCGTCAAACTGCCGGCGAATATCAGCTATGAGCAGGCCGCCGCGATGATGCTTAAGGGCATGACGGCGGAATATCTTCTGCGCCGCACCTTCAAGGTCGAGAAGGGCATGAACGTCCTGATGCATGCCGCGGCGGGCGGCGTCGGACTCATCCTGTGCCAATGGGCGAATTATCTCGGCGCCAATGTGATCGGCACCGTCGGATCGAAGGACAAGGCCGCGCTCGCCAAGGCCAATGGCTGCCACCACACGATCCTCTATCGCGAAGAGGACTTTGTTGCGCGCGTCAAAGAGATCACCGGCGGCAAACTGTGCGACGTGGTCTATGACGGCGTCGGCAAGACCACCTTCCCGGCCTCGCTCGATTGCATTCGACCGCTCGGCCTGTTTGCGAGTTTCGGCAGTTCGTCGGGACAGATCGACGCCTTCAATATCAACATCCTGCAGCAGAAGGGCTCGCTGTTCGCGACGCGGCCGACGCTCAATACCTACGCCGCCAAGCGCGAGGATCTGCTCGCCATCGCCAACGATCTGTTCGATGTCGTCGGCAAAGGCGCGGTCAAGGTTCCGACCAATCACAAATACGCCCTTCGCGATGCGCAGCAGGCACACCGCGATCTGGAAGGGCGCGCCACCACCGGCTCCATTATTTTGGTGCCGTAAGGATCGTCACATAACGCGATGAAAATTTGGGGTTATTGGGCAACGCTGGGATGGGCGGTTTTCGCCTTTCTGGCAAGTCAAGTTATTGGCTTCGGCGCGCTGCTATGGCTGCGCCCCGGAGCTTGGAATTCGCTCCTGGAAACGCCGTATGACGGCATTCTGGTGACGCTCTTTGTCCTGATATCGAATCCGATCACGATCGCTGTGATCATGCTCGCCGTCTGGTTCGCGCACGCCAATCAAGCGGACTATCTGGCCCTGACCTGGCCGCGGACCCGCGACGTCATGGTGGGATTTGTCTGCCTTGTCGGGCTCATCGCGCTGTGCGACGCGCTCCTTTATCTGAGCGGCCGCACGCTTGTGACCGCCTTCCAGCTGCAGTCCTACGCCACGGCCGCCGCTGAAGGCTGGCTTTTGCCGATGTTTTTCGGCGCCATCATCGTCGCTCCGGCAGGCGAAGAGATCATGTTCCGCGGATTTCTGTTCCGTGGTTGGGCGCGCTCGGAACGTTCGGCGTGGCCGGCGATCATCGTCATATCTCTTGTATGGGCAGGCTTGCACGTCCAATACGATTGGACCGGCATCCTGCAGATTTTCGTCATCGGCCTGTTCTTGGGCTGGATGCGCTGGCGCAGCGGCTCGACATTGCTGACCTTCGTCTTGCACGCGCTGTTTAATCTCGAGGGCACGATGGAAACAGTGGCGCAAGTTCACTTCTTTGCGAAATGAGTCCGCTTCTTCGCCAAAATAGACTGGAAACTACTTAGTTGGCGTGCGTGCCCCGCAGCTCGGCATAGGCGCGGTTGAGCGCTTTGTCGGCATTGGGGTCGGACGGGATATAGGACTGCAGGATCGGCTTCTTGCCGCTGACAAATTGCGCGCTCGGTTTCAGATTGTCCGGCAAATCCTGCACCACTTCGATGTCGGGCGAAATGCCTTTCGCCGCGATCGAGTGCCCCGATGGCGTAAAATATTGCTCGGTGGCGAGGCGGAGCACGCCCTGGCCGTGGCCGAGCAGCATTTCGGTCAGCACCGAGCCCGCCCCATAGGTGCGCGTGCCGATCAGCGTGGCGCGATGATTGTCCTGCAACGCGCCGGCGACGACTTCAGCGGTTGACGCCGAGCCTCCATTGATCAGGACAACAACCGGCTTGCCGCTGCTGAGATTGCTGGCCGTGGCGCGAATGTGCTTGGCGTCAGCAGCGCCGCGGCCGCCGATTTCGACGATATCGCCGTTTTCGAGGAAGACATCGCTCGTTGCGATTGCGCCGTCCAAAATGCCGCCGGGATTGTTGCGTAGATCGACGACGTAGCCCTTGAGCTTGTCGGCGGGAATTTGCGCGGCAATGGCGTCCATTGCCTTTTTCAGCTCCTCGCCGGTATTCTCGTTGAATTGCACGACGCGGAGATAGCCGACATCGCCGCCTTGCACCTGCGAGCGCACGGAGCGGGCTGTAATGCGATCGCGGACCAAAGCGACGTCGATCGGCTTGTCTTGGCCGGGGCGCGCGATGGTGAGACGAACGGTCGATCCGGCATCGCCATCCAACATCTGGTTGACCTGATAGGCCGTGAGGTCGTCGAGCGGCTGGTCGTCGATGGTGGCGATCACATCGCCGGTCTGCAGACCGGCCTTGGCGGCGGGTGAATTGTCGATCGCCGTCACGACCCTGGGCAGACCGTCCGCGATGGTGAGTTGAAGTCCGACATCGGCGGCGGGGCAGTTGCCCGCCGGGCATGCCGACATGTGGCTTGCCGACTTGGCGTCGAGATAAAACGAATCGCCCAGCGCTGCCATCATGCCGTTGATGGCATTTTCGATCAGCTTCTTGTCGTCGGGTCTCTCGACGTAGTTCTGCCGGACCTGCTCGAAGGCATCGTCGAAAAGCTCCAGCACCCGATATTCTTCGGCGTGGGTTGAGGATTTCGCTGCGGCGTCGATCGGAATCTGCGCGGCGAGCAGCGTCAGCGCGGCTCCGGTCGCGACGCCCATGAGAACCAATGGAACTTGTTTCGCCATGGCGACAATTCTATCGGGGCGGCGGCTATTGTCGACTGGCATCTCAGCCGCCCTAATCCCGCGTTGAAAGATCTACCGTGATCCTGAGCCGCCAAAGATACGATCGAATGCGGCAACGGTACGGCCCGATTTGTCGTCCGGCGGCGTCCCCAAACCGCCGGTTCTGCCGTACCTTTGCCGCGGCAGGCCGATGACAGGGGCGGAGAAACGCGAAATCGCGGCCACGGTATCGGCAAGCGGCACCGGAGAATTAGGCGTCTCGCTGACGATGGTCGCCAAAACCTTCAAGTTGCGGCGAAACAGCGCGTCGAGCGCGGTCAGCGTATGACTGATGGTGCCGAGGTAAGAGCCCGCCACGAGGATGAGCGGCAATTGCAGCGCCATCATCAGATCGAGCACGGTGCGCTCGTCGTCGAGCGGCACCATGATGCCGCCGACGCCTTCGATCAGCAAAATGTCGCGGCGTTGCTCGATGGCGCTACGGCAAAAGGCGATAACGCCGTCGACATCGATGGTTTGCCCCTCGCGCTTGGCGGCGAGATCGGGCGACAGCGCCGCGCGATAGCGCCACGGCGCGACCCGATCGATGTCTTGTTCCGTCACCGGAAGACCAAGCGCGTTCAGGAGAATTCCCGGATCGCTTGATGTGGGCGTCGCCGGGTCAAACCCGCTGACGACGGGCTTTAACGCATCCACGACCCGGCCCATCTGCCGCAGGTGCCGAATAAGAGAGGCGGCGACGAAGGTCTTGCCGACGTCCGTTCCAGTCCCGGTGATGAATATCGCCGTCACGCGCTAATGCCTTATCACGCGCCGTCGCACGATATCGGCGAGCCGCTCGATGTCGGCTTCCGGATGCTGCGCTGTGAAGGCAAAGCGCAGCCGCGCCGTGCCGACCGGCACCGTCGGCGGCCGGATCGCAACGACGAGGAAGCCTTCGTCGCGCAGCAGTTCCGAGGCTGTCAGCGCGGCGTCGGTGTCGCCGACGATCACCGGCACGATGGCGCTTTGGGCTTCCGGCAGATTGAGGGCGCGTGTGAACAGCCGGGCCTTGCGCAGCGGCTCCGCGGCATAAGCGGGTTCGGTCTCGATCACATCAAGGGAGGCGATGGCGGCCGCTACAACAGGCGGCGGCAGGCCTGTCGAGTAGATGAAAGTGCGGGCGCGAGTGCGCATGAAATCGATGACCGTCCGCGAGGCACACAAATAGCCGCCATAGGCGCCGACGGCCTTCGACAGCGTGCCCATTTGCAACGGCACGTCGTGAGGCACTTTGTGGGGCACTTGTGCGCCGCCATTGGCGAAGGTCGATCCGCGGCCGCCGCCTAATACGCCGAGGCCGTGCGCATCGTCGGACAGAAGCCAGGCGTCGAAACGCTTTGCAATTTGCGAAAGCTCGCCGAGCGGCGCCAGATCGCCATCCATGGAAAACACGCCGTCGGTGGCGAGCAACGCGCGCTTCTTTCCGGCGCGGTGCTTTGCCAACATCGCCTCGGCATGGGCCGTGTCGGCGTGGCGATAGAGCTTGACCTCCGCCCCGCTGAGCTTGGCCCCGGCATGAATGCAGGCGTGCGATAATTCATCGAGGACAATGAGATCGTCGGCTCCGACAAGCGCCGGGATGATGCCGGTATTGGCGAGATAGCCCGAGCCGAAGACGCAAGCAGCATCGGCGCCTTTCAACCGCGCCAGCCGCTCCTCGAGCGCAACATAGAGCGGATGATTGCCAGTGACGAGCCGAGAGGCGCCGGCGCCGACGCCGTAGCGCTCTGTCGCCTCAATCGCCGCCGCGACGATTTTCGGATGCTGGCTGAGATTGAGATAGTCGTTGCAGGAGAACGACAGCAGCCGTCGGCCGTCGCGCTCGACCCAGATGCCGGCACGCGTGGTGACTGCGGGTGTGCGGCGCAAATTGGCCCGGTCTAGAGACGCGAGCTTTTCACCGGCAAATTCATCGAGCGAGCGCATCGCTCTCCTTACTCTGGCAATGACCTAGAACCCGCGTGACCTCAGCATGACGCAGAGGCACAATGTGGACTGTTAGTTCCATGAAAGCGCCGAATGTCGGGCAAAGCCAGCGAAAACAATGGTGTAGGGGCCGTGCCGGGCTGGTACGCGCCGGGCCTCGAGCACATTTGGCTGCCCTATGCGCAGATGAAGACCGCGCCGCCACCGCTTGCGGTGACAGCTACCCACGGCAGCCGCATCACGCTTGCCGACGGGCGCGAATTGATCGACGGCATCGCCTCCTGGTGGACGGCGTGCCACGGCTATAATCATCCGCGTATCCGCGCCGCAGTCGAACGCCAATTGGCGCAAATGCCCCACGTCATGTTCGGCGGGATGGTGCACGAACCGGCATTGAAGCTAGCGCGGCGGCTCGCTGCGATGCTTCGGCGAAGCGATCCAACACGCAATCTCGACCGGGTATTTTTTAGCGATTCGGGGTCGGTCGCCGTCGAGGTGGCGCTGAAAATGGCGGTGCAATATTGGCGCAACCGTGGAATCCGCGGCCGCACCCGGATCGTCGCCTTCAACGGCGGCTATCACGGCGACACGACCGGCGCTATGGCGGTGTCCGACCCGGAGGGCAGCTTTCACGCGGCATTTGCCGGATTGCTGCCGGTGCAGATCGTGGTCGATCTGCCGGCCGACGAAGCGAGCACGACGGCCTTCGAGGCCATGCTCGCCCGCCGCGCCGACGAGGTGGCGGCGATCATCATCGAGCCCTTGGTGCAAGGCGCCGGCGGCATGCGCTTCCACGACGTCCGCGTGCTCAAAAATTTACGAGCAGCCGCAGATCGTTATGAGCTTTTGCTGATCTTCGATGAAATCTTCACCGGCTTTGGCCGCGCCGGCTTGATGTTCGCCTTCCAGGAAGCCGGGGTGATTCCCGACATCCTCACGCTGTCCAAGGCGCTCACCGGCGGCACGCTGCCGCTCGCCGCCACCATCGCCAGCCGCAAGGTTTTCGAAGCGTTCTGGTCGGACGACCCGTCAAAAGCGCTCATGCACGGACCGACCTTCATGGCGAACCCGCTTGCTTGCACCGCCGCCAACGCCTCGCTCGATCTGTTCGAGCGCGAGCCCCGGCTCGAGCAAGTGGCAAAGATTTCTGCGGCTCTCCGCCAAGGTCTCGAGCCCTGCCGCAAATTGCCAACCGTCAAGGACGTGCGGGTGAAGGGCGCTATCGCTGTCGTCGAGTTCGACCACATCGAGAATCTCGACGCGTTACGGCAGCGTTTCATCACGGAGGGCGTTTTTATCAGGCCGTTCGGCAATATCGCCTATCTCACGCCAGCCTTCACCATCGGCGACGACGATCTCGATCGCTTGATCAAAGCCATTTGCCGCGTCGCCGCCGCGCACCACTGATCGCGGTACGCAACGCGGTTACATGATCGGCTTGCCGCGGACGTCAAGCGCCCGCTCGATCTTGACCAGCGCGCCGATCCCGGTATCCGCGCCGACATGGGTCTGCTCGCGCGGCAACAGCTTGGCAAATATCGCGTCATGAATGGGCCCGCTCTCGTGCAGAACGACGCTGCCGAAGAAGCGCAGAAAGCCGCTTTCGAGCACGCCGTCACGCTGCGCTTTGAAATTGGCGTACATCACGCAGATGCGCTTGTCATGCGAGAGATTTTCCAGCGCCGTGCGCTTGGAGCGCTCCCAATATGCCAGATGATCGTCGTCGAACACGATCATGCTGCCTTTGGGGCTGATATTCGGGCCGCCCGGCCCGGAGGTCGCAACCAGGCATGGATAACCGTCGTCCCAGGCATTGCGGATCAGAGTCTTGATTGTGTCGGAGAGCGGCATGAAGGCTTAACCTGCGATGTTGGAGGGTTGGAAATTCGGCTTGTTGAGATGCGAGCAATACGGTTGGCACTCGTATCCTAATAGCCCACGACCGTACCATGGAGATCATAGGCGTCAGCCCGTTCGATCTTAACAGTCGCGATTTCGCCGACACGTAACGGACGGCGGCTGGCGACATAGACCGCACCGTCGATCTGCGGCGCATCGCCCTTGCTTCGACCCTTCGCCACGGCCGGCCCGACCTCATCGATGATGACGCGTTCGCGGTTGCCGACTTTGCGCTTGAGCCGCTTTTGCGAGATCGCCTGCTGGTGCTGCATCAGGCAATGCCAGCGCTCTTCTTTGACTTCGTTCGGCACGGGCGCCGCAAGATCGTTTGACGTGGCGCCGGCAACCGGCTCGTAGCGGAAGCAGCCGACGCGATCGATCTGCGCTGTGCTGAGCCAGTCGAGCAGTTGCGCGAAGTCTTCGTCGGTCTCGCCGGGAAAGCCGACGATGAAGGTCGAGCGAATGGTCAGGCTCGGGCAGATGTCGCGCCACCGCGCGATGCGCTCAAGGGTTTCTTCCTGGGCCGCCGGCCGGCGCATGCGTTTGAGAACCGTTGGGCTTGCGTGCTGAAACGGGATGTCGAGATAGGGCAGCACCTTGCCGTCGGCCATCAGCGGAATGACGTCATCGACGTGCGGATAGGGATAGACGTAGTGCAACCGCACCCAAACGCCGAGTTCGCCGAGTTCTCGCGCGAGGTCCAGGAATTTCGCCCGCACCTCGCGATCCTTCCAGGCGCTGGCAGCGTATTTGAGGTCGACGCCATAGGCGGAGGTATCCTGCGAGATGACGAGAAGCTCTTTGACGCCGGCGGCGACGAGCTTTTCCGCCTCGCGCAGCACGTCAGCGGCCAGACGCGACACCAGATCGCCGCGCAGCTTTGGGATGATGCAAAATGTGCAGCGATTATTGCAACCCTCTGAAATTTTGAGATAAGCGTAGTGGCGCGGCGTCAGCTTGATGCCTTCCGGCGGGATCAGGTCGGCATATGGGTCGTGCTGCGGCGGGGCGGCGCGGTGCACCGCGTCGAGCACGCTTTCATATTGCTGCGGCCCCGAAACCGCGAGCACGCCCGGATGCACGGCCGTGATCTTTTCCGGCTCGGCGCCCATGCATCCGGTGACGATCACCTTGCCGTTTTCGGCCATCGCGGTGCCGATCGCGGACAGCGATTCCGCCTGGGCACTGTCGAGAAACCCGCAGGTATTGACGATCGCTAGGTCGGCGCCTTTGTGCTCGCGCGCGAGTTCGTAGCCCTCCGCGCGCAACCGGGTGATGATGCGCTCGGAATTGACGAGCGCCTTGGGGCAACCAAGCGAAACAAAGGAGATGCGGGCAGGGCGGTTGGTGGCGCGCGTCATGGCGGAGGCTCATAGCACGGCGGCCGGGTTCCGGCTCAATAGTCGGGAGGGCGGGCGAAAGCCCTTTTTCGCCATAAAAAAGCCGGGCTAAGTCCCTGATTTAACCGCTGCGCCGGTCGATCCTCAATGCGCGTTCGGGGGAAATTAAGGATTTCGCGGTCTGTTCGGACGGGGCGAGTTTGCGGGTGGCGATTCTCAGCGTACCGCACCATCAAGAGCCGCCTAGTGGCTCGGCGCAGCACTCGCTATTGAGCCGGGCGTTGTCTCGTGTACTGGCTAAACGCGAACGATGGACCTTCATGGCGCAATCGAAGCAGATCGGCATTCTGCTCCTCGCGGCGAGCCTGACCGGCTGCGGCTACGGGATGGTCGATCCGACGTCCTCGTTCACCTCATCCGGCTACACATCGGGCAAATCACCGGACTGGAAAAACGCCTCCGCGAATTCGTCCAGCGATACTGATTCCGACAGCGCCGGCTCAACGCCGGCGACGACGCCGACGGCAGCAACCGACAAGAACGATACCGACGCCCTCACATCGCTGTTCGCGCGCGCTTCGAAGAACCAAGCCAACACGCCGCAGCCGGCGCCTGCTCCAAGCGCTGCCGCCAAGCCTGTGGTCGTCGCCGAGGCGCGCGCAACTGCAACTCCGTCCATGCCGTCGGCGGCCGAGAAGGTGGCGGTTGAACCCCACGGACGCGCCTATCTGTTCCGCGGCATCGCCGGTATCATCTATTCGCGAGGCATGGACAAGCTCGCGGAACGAATCCAGCGCGTCGGCATCCCGGCGAGCGTCGACACCTATTTGATGTGGCGCCCGGTTGCCGATCAGGCGATCCGCGACTATCGGCGCGACCCGCAGCCGATCATCCTTATCGGCCATTCGATGGGCGGCGATTCCGCTTTGGCCTTCGCCGAGATGCTCAACGCCGCCAACATTCCGGTGAACCTGCTCGTCACCTACGACCCGAGCCGCATCGCCGAAGACGTGCCGCCGAACGTCGAGCGTTACATCAACATCTTCCAATCCTCGAACATGTTGGGCGGCGGCAACGTCGTGCAGGGCTCGCGTTTCCACGGCCATTACGCGAGCTACAATCTCAAGGATCACAGCGAAATCATTCATATCAATATCGAAAAGGCCGATCGCATCCAGGAGCAACTGGTCACCAAAGTGGCCGAGCTGGCGGCGACGCCGGCCACGGCCGAGGGCGAAGCGGTTCCGATTCGCCTCGAAGTTCCGGCCGACGCCCCGATCGAATTGTGGGATTCCGGCCAGCCGGTGACGGCGCATGCCGGCGATACGCTCAAAACGTTCGCCGACGCCTATCACGTCCCCTTGTGGTCGCTCGCCGAGCTCAATTCGATTTCGGCGCGCGCGTCGCTCGATGAGGGCCAGCGCATCATCGTACCGCGCCATCTCATGCCGATGGCGGCGCCCAATGTCGCGACAAGCGCGGTCACGAGCTACGCGGCGGTCGGCCATTAATCAGAAAATTCTTCGGCGGTACGGCACATACTGGCCGCTTGGCTCGAAGCAGCGCCGCTGAAACTCAGTACGCGATGAAGCTTCCCGTTCCCCCACTACTGCTCGTGACCGACCGCCATCAGGCGCGGCGTCCGCTCGCCGAGATCGTCGCTACCGCGCTAGCGGCCGGCTGCCGCTGGGTCAGTCTGCGCGAAAAGGATTTGCCGGAGGACGAGCAAGTCCCTTTGGCGCGCGCGCTCTTGGCGATGACGCAGCGTCGCCATGCAGCGCCAGGTAGGCCCGGTGCCGTGCTCGGCGTCTCGAAAGCCGGACCGGCAACGGCATAGTCCACCGCCTTCGGATCGATCGAAGCGGCCTCGGTAACCGTGTGAATCGACTGCCCGATGAGCTTTCCCGGTCCCAGCAATTTGCGCGCCACGGCAGCGTCGCTGCCCGACGGCAAATGCACGCCGTCGACGCCGGCGAGTTTGGCGAGCGCAGCGGAAATCGGGCGCAAGGGATTGCGCGAGATGGCGCAGGCGGCGCGCGTGCCACTGCTCGCCATCGGCGGCATCAATACCGCGCGCGTGGGCGAAGTGATTGCGACGGGCTGTGCCGGCATTGCCGTAATGGGCGGGGTCATGCGCGCCGCCGACCCTGCATCCGAGGTCAAAGCGCTGATCGCGACCCTCAACGGCGTGCTCGCCACCAAGGCGTGAACTGACCACGCGGCTATCTTGCACGGTAGGTGGCGACGCCTTGATCGGGGACCCAGACGCCGGATGGAAGCTTGCCGGCCTGCCAGAATACGTCGATCGGCATGCCGCCGCGCGGATGGAAATAGCCGCCGATGCGTAACCATTTCGGCTTCAATAGCGCGACAAGCTTCTTGCCGATATCGACCGTACAAGCTTCGTGGAACGCGCCGTGATTGCGGAAGCTGTTGAGATAGAGTTTCAGCGACTTTGATTCGACGAGCCAGCTTTTCGGCACGTAGTCGATGACCAGCGTGGCGAAATCCGGTTGCCCGGTAACCGGACACATCACGGTGAATTCGGGAAACGTAAAGCGCGCCATATAGTTCGCATCCGGGTGCGGATTTGACACGCGGTCGAGCACCGCTTTGTCGGGCGACGCCGGAAGCGGTGAGAGGCGGCCAAGCTGGAGCGCCTTTTGTGACGGCTTTGTTGCCATAGCGGGACTGCATGCCTTGCTTTGGCAGGGCATGACAAGGGGCTCCCCGATCCTGTAGAAGCGCCCCGAGATCAGCCGGGGAGCAGGCATGACCGCGATAGTTGACATCATCGGCCGGGAAATTCTCGACAGCCGCGGCAACCCGACCGTGGAGGTCGACGTCGTGCTCGCCGACGGCTCGCTGGGCCGCGCCGGAGTGCCGTCGGGCGCTTCGACAGGCGCCCATGAGGCGGTAGAACTGCGCGACGGCGACAAGAAGCGCTATCTCGGCAAGGGCGTGCGCAACGCGGTCGAGGCCGTCAACGGCGAGATCTTCGATGCGCTGAGTGGCATGGACGCCGAGGCACAGGTCAAGCTCGACGAGACCATGATCGCGCTCGACGGCACGCCGAACAAAGGCCGGCTCGGCGCCAACGCCATTCTCGGCGTCTCGCTCGCCGCCGCCAAAGCGGCGGCGGTTGCGAACAATTTGCCGCTCTACCGCTATATCGGCGGCACCTCGGCGCGTCTCCTGCCGGTGCCGATGATGAACATCGTCAATGGCGGCGCGCATGCCGACAATCCGATCGACTTTCAGGAATTCATGATCGTGCCGTTGGGATTGCCGTCATTCTCCGAAGCGTTGCGCGCCGGCTCCGAAATCTTCCACACGTTGCGCGGCGCGCTGAAGGATGCCGGCCATAATACCAATGTCGGAGACGAGGGTGGCTTCGCGCCCAACCTTGCGTCCGCTGACGCGGCGCTTGATTTCGTTACCAAGGCAATTGAGAAGGCGGGTTATAAGCCCGGCAAGGACGTAGCGCTGGCGCTCGACCCGGCGTCGACCGAATTCTTTAAGGACGGAACTTACGTCTACGAAGGCGAGGGCAAGAAGCGCTCGCGCCAGGAGCAGACGAAATACCTCGCCGATCTTGTCAGCCGCTATCCGATCGTGTCGATCGAGGACGGCATGGCCGAGGACGATATCGAGGGCTGGACCATGCTGACCGAGGCGATCGGCGGCAAATGTCAGCTTGTCGGCGACGATCTCTTCGTCACCAACGTCAAGCGGCTCAGCGACGGCATCGCCAAGCACTACGCAAATTCTATCCTGATCAAGGTCAACCAGATCGGCACGCTGACGGAGACGCTGGCGGCCGTCGAGATGGCGCACAAGGCCGGCTATACGGCTGTGATGTCGCATCGCTCGGGCGAGACCGAGGATTCGACCATTGCCGATCTCGCGGTCGCCACCAATTGCGGACAGATCAAAACCGGCTCGCTGGCGCGGTCCGACCGCACCGCGAAATACAATCAACTCTTGCGCATCGAGGAGGAACTCGGTGCGCAAGCGGTTTATGCCGGCCGTACCGCATTTCGGGCGCTCCGGTAGTTCCGCAACCGTGGCACGCCTGTTGAGCCGCGCCCACAACGGGGATACCCTCACGCTTCTCTGGGGACGGGTGTGACTTTGGGACGAATATAGATGGACCAGACGCTTGAATTGAAGCCGGGAAATCGCCGGCTCGCGGTGGAGAATCTGCGCGATTACATCGCCGCGTCGGTCGATGCTGCAAGCGCGTTCGATGCGCCATTCACGCATCTCGTGCTGGATCGGGTTTTTCCCGAGGAGGTTTACGCGGTGATGCTCGCCAACATGCCGGAGGCGAACGACTACCGGCCGATGCACGGGCGCAGCAAAGGGCACGATCTCGCCGACGGCACCCATACGCGCGTGAAGATCGACCTGTTTCCGGAATATATCCGCCACCTGCCGCCGCAGAAGCGTGCGGTGTGGGACCTTGTCGGCCGCGCTTTGTGCTCGCGCCCGGTCAAAGAAGCTTTCGTGCGGCGTCTCGCCCCCGCGCTCGAGCGCCGGTTCGGCAGTGGCTACGCCAAGACCGGCATGTATCCGATCCCGATTCTCACACGCGATATTCCGGGCTACCTCATCACGCCCCATACCGACACGCGCTGGAAGGGCATCACGGTGCAGCTTTATCTGCCGCGTGACGCTTCGACGACGCATATCGGCACGATCTTTCACGAAAAGCTGCCCGACGGCTCGCTGCCGAAGACGAAGCAGATGAAATTCGCGCCCAATACCGGTTACGCCTTCGCCGTCGGCACCGATACGTGGCACTCCGCAGACGCCGTCGGATCCGAAGTGCGCACCCGCGACAGCATCCTTCTGACCTATTTCGTCGATGCCGGCATGCTCCGCTTCATGCGCAATCGCGGCAAACGCTTCGGCAACTTCGTGCTCAGCGAAGTCCGCAACCGGCTGCCGTAACCGACCATCCCGCCTTACATGGAAACGAGCGGAGAGGGGTCTCTCCGCTCATTAATGCAGCCTTAAGCGGCAGGCTCGCATGCTGGCGGCATGGTCACCCGCAAACGCCTCCGGACAATTCTCAATGCGCTCGCGCTCTACGTGCTCGCGGCGCTCTTGATCGGCTATTTCGGGGTCAACGCCTATAGCGGCAATCGCGGGCTCAAAGCCAAGGAAGACATCGACCGGCAAATGGCGTCGCTCAACGCCGATCTGACGCGGCTCAAGCTCGAACATGCGCAATGGGCGCGCCGTGTCGCCTTGCTCAAGTCGGACGCCATTGACCCCGATATGCTCGACGAAAGGGCGCGCTCGCTCCTCGATTATGTCGACCCCAATGACATGACGATGATGTTCCAGCCGGTGCCAAGCCCAGCGCTGAACCAAGTGACCAATCAGGAACCAGGTCCGGCCCGAACTCCAACTCCCGCACCGCACCCTTGACCGGCCCGGTCATCGCCACGAAATTAGGTTTTCCGACAAGCATTTGGCCGATGGCAGCTATCCCCCGGCCGGCAACGCTCTGACTTCCGCAAATGAGCGAAACCCGCTATTGGAGTAAGCCCGCCTCCGCAACTGCTTCGTCATCTTTCGAGGACACTGATGGCCGTCGCCCAAACTACGCAAATTGCTGAAAAAATAACCCCAGGCGCCGGGAATGGCGCGGGTCCTGCGGGCGCCGCCAAAATCGCCGAATTCTCCAAAGAGCAGGAGCTCAATGCGCTCCGCCACATGCTCCTGATCCGCCGTTTCGAGGAGAAGGCGGGGCAGATGTACGGCATGGGCCTGATCGGAGGGTTCTGCCACCTCTATATCGGCCAGGAAGCGGTCGTGGTGGGCATGAAGCTCGCCACCAAAGAGGGTGATCAGATGATCACCGGCTATCGCGATCACGGCCACATGCTGGCCTGCGATATGGATCCGAAGGGCGTGATGGCCGAGCTGACTGGCCGGCGTGGCGGCTATTCCAAAGGCAAGGGCGGCTCCATGCACATGTTCTCGCTGGAGAAGAAGTTCTACGGCGGGCACGGCATTGTCGGCGCCCAGGTGCCGCTCGGCACCGGGCTCGCCTTCGCCAACAAATATCGCGGCAACGATTCCGTCTGCCTGACCTATTTCGGCGACGGCGCGGCGAACCAGGGCCAGGTCTACGAGAGCTTCAACATGGCCGAGCTGTGGAAACTGCCGGTCATCTATGTCATCGAAAACAATCGCTACGCCATGGGAACATCGGTGACGCGCTCGTCGGCGCAGACCGATTTCTCCAAGCGCGGCGTGTCGTTCAACATTCCGGGCTCCCAGGTCGACGGTATGGATGTGCGCGCGGTGAAAGCCGCCTCCGAGGAGGCGCTGGCCTGGTGCCGCGCCGGCAAGGGCCCGGTCATTCTGGAAATGATGACCTACCGCTATCGCGGCCACTCGATGTCGGATCCGGCGAAATATCGGACCAAGGAAGAAGTCGACAAAATGCGCACCGAGCACGATCCGATCGAGCAGGTGCGCAAGCGGCTTCTCGACAAGAAGTGGGCCAGCGAAGACGACTTGAAAAAGATTGACGCGTCGGTCCGCGCCGTTGTCAATGAAGCCTCCGAATTCGCCACCCACGATCCCGAGCCCGAAGCTTCAGAACTTTACACCGACGTCTATCGCTGAGGCGCGACCGCCGCGACGCAGTGAACGCCGGGTGAATGCCAAGAGAAATGCCAACAGAAGTACCTCGTGAAAAATTGTTTGAGCGACCTTGTGAGCTGTCATGCCGACTGAGATTTTGATGCCCGCCCTGTCGCCCACGATGGAGAAGGGCAATCTCGCCAAGTGGCTCAAGAAAGAGGGCGACACCGTCAAATCCGGCGACGTGATCGCCGAGATCGAAACCGACAAAGCCACGATGGAAGTAGAGGCGGTCGACGAGGGCACGCTCGGAAAAATCCTGGTGCCCGCGGGCACCAACGACGTTGCGGTCAATACGCCGATCGCGATGATCCTCGCCGACGGCGAAGACGCCGCCGCGCTGAAAAGCGGCAAGCCGGCGCCGGCCAAGCCACCAAAGGCTGAGGCTGCGCCAGCCGCCGCGCCCGCGAAACCGGCAGAAGCGCCTACGCCAGCTATGGCCGCCAAACCGCCCACAGCGGCAGCCACGCCGGAGCCTGAAGTGCCGGAAGGCACCGAGCTCGTCACCATGACTATGCGCGAAGCTTTGCGCGACGCCATGGCCGAGGAAATGCGCCGCGATCCCGATGTTTTCGTCATGGGCGAAGAGGTCGCCGAATATCAGGGCGCTTACAAAGTCACGCAGGGCCTACTGGAGGAATTCGGCGCGCGGCGCGTCATCGACACGCCGATCACCGAACACGGTTTCGCCGGCGTCGGCATCGGCGCGGCGTTCGACGGGCTAAAACCCATCGTCGAATTCATGACGTTCAATTTCGCCATGCAGGCGATGGACCAGCTCATCAATTCGGCGGCAAAGACGCAATATATGTCGGGCGGGCAGGTCAAGGTCTCGATCGTGTTCCGCGGCCCGAACGGGCCGGCCTCGCGCGTCGCCGCGCAGCACAGCCAGGATTATTCCGCCTGGTACTCGCATATTCCGGGCCTCAAAGTGATCGCGCCGTCGACCGCGGCCGACGCCAAAGGGCTTCTCAAGGCCGCGATCCGCGATCCCAATCCTGTGGTCTTTCTCGAGAACGAAATTCTCTACGGCCATTCCTCGCCGGTGCCGAAGCTCGACGATTATGTGCTGCCGATCGGCCGCGCGCGTATCGTGCGCCCCGGCAGTGACGTCACCATCGTCGCGTGGTCCATGGGCATGAGCTATGCGCTCGAGGCCGCGGAAGAATTGGCCAAGGACAATATCGACGCCGAGGTGATCGACCTGCGCACGCTCAAGCCGATGGACACGGCCACCATCGTCGAGTCGGTGAAAAAGACCGGCCGCGTGGTGACGGTCGAGGAAGGTTGGAAGCAGTCCGGCGTCGGCTCCGAGATTGCCGCCTCTCTGATGGAGGAAGCGTTCGACTATCTAGATGCGCCGGTAATGCGGGTGTGCGGCAAGGACGTGCCGATGCCGTATGCGGCGAATCTGGAAAAGCTCGCGCTGCCGTCCGTGGCCGAAGTCGTCGAGGCGGTGAAAACCGTCACTTATCGCTGAATTCGATTTTTGTGAGATTGCCGTCCGATGCCCATCAACATTCTCATGCCGGCACTGTCGCCCACGATGGAGAAGGGCAACCTTGCCAAATGGCTCAAGAAAGAGGGCGACCCGGTCAAGACCGGCGACGTGATCGCCGAGATCGAGACCGACAAGGCGACGATGGAATACGAAGCCGTCGATGACGGCACGCTGGCCAAGATCGTGGTGCCAGAAGGCACCCAGGACGTCGCGGTCAATCAGCTCATCGCCGTGATGGCGCAGGAAGGCGAGGACGTGAAAGCCGCTGCGTCGTCGGCCGGGAAGGGTGCCGCGCCCGCGGCAGCCCCATCGCCGGCACCCGCCGCAGCCTCACCCGCGCCGCAAGCGAAAGCGCCGCCTGCTCCGGTAGCGGCGCCGAAACCGGCGACCGCAGCGGCAGCGCCCGCAACCAACGGTCACGCCGGCGGTCGCGTGTTCTCTTCACCCCTTGCGCGGCGACTGGCGAAGGACGCCGGCATCGAGATCGGCCGCATCCAGGGCAGCGGCCCGCATGGCCGGGTCATTGCCCGCGACGTCGAGTCCGCGAAAGCCGGCGGCGGACTGAAGGCGCCTGTTGCGGCGCCGGGCGCCGCACCGATGATCGCGCCGTCGATGTCGGATCAGCAGATCCTCGCGCTCTACGACAAGGACAGCTACGAAATCGTGCCGCACGACGGCATGCGCCGCACCATCGCGCAGCGGCTCACCGCCTCGGTGCAGACCATTCCGCATTTCTACCTGACGGTCGATTGCGTTATCGGCAAGCTGCTCGACGCGCGCGAAGAGATCAATGCGCTCGCCCCGAAAGGCAAGGACGGCAAGCCTGCCTACAAGCTCTCGGTCAACGACTTCGTCATCAAGGCGCTGGCCATCGCGCTACAGCGCGTGCCGGACGCCAATGTCAGCTGGACCGAAGGCGGCATGCTCAAGCACAAGTATTCCGATATTGGGGTAGCGGTCGCGATGCCGAACGGCTTGATCACCCCGATTATCCGCACCGCCGAGACCAAATCGCTCGCCACAATCTCGAATGAGATGCGCGACTTCGCGGTGCGCGCACGCGAGCGGAAACTCAAGCCGCATGAATATCAGGGCGGCTCGTCGGCAGTGTCCAATCTCGGCATGTACGGGATCAAGGACTTCACCGCCGTGATCAATCCGCCGCATGCAACGATCCTCGCCGTCGGCACTGGCGAGGAGAGAGCAGTCGTGCACAACGGCAAGATCGAGGCCGCTCACATCATGAGCGTGACCATGTCGTGCGACCATCGCGCCGTCGACGGCGCGCTCGGCGCGATCTTGATCGGCGCATTCAAGGCGCTGATCGAAAACCCGGTGATGATGCTGGTGTAATAGATGCCCCTCGTTCGCATCGATCTGCGGCGCGGCAAATCGGCGGCTTACAAGAAGGCGATCAGCGACGGCGTCTATCAGGCGCTGCGCGAGATATTCACGGTGCCGGAGAACGATCGCTTCATGGTCGTATCGGATCGCGGCGACGAAGACTTCATCTACGAACCCAGCTATCTCGGTATCGAACACGGCGCGGATTTCGTCATCCTGCAAATTACGGTGACCAATACGCGCACGGTCGAGCAGAAGCAGGCGCTCTATGCCCGGATCGTCGAATTGCTCGGCAAAAATCCCGGCATCCGGCCGCAGGACGTGATGATCAATCTCATCGACGTCGGCAAAGAGAACTGGTCGTTCGGCAACGGCATCGCGCAGTACGTCTGATTGCCGCCCGTCAGGCTGGATCGAGACCTTTGGCACGAAATGCCGCGGCGGCCGGCGGGGAGCGCAGGAATGCGATCAGGTTCGTTCCGGCCTCGGCGTTTCGACCGCCCGGCATCAGGCCTGCCGCGAATGCGGTGATGAGATTGAGATCGCCGGGCAGCATGCCGATCACCTCGCAGCCCGCGACATGCAGCAATTCCGGCTTTTGTTGAACGGCGAGTTCGGCCTCGCCGGAGGTGAGCAGTGTCGCGGAGAAGCCACCCGCTGGCGGATATTTCGTCTTCGGCCGCATTTCCGCGGCGATGCCCATGCGCTCGAGCAATTTCTCGAAATAGACGCCGCTGGCGCCGCCGGCCGAGGGTTCGCTATAGGCGATCGACTTCGTATTGAGCAGCGTTTTCTTGAGCGCCTCGGGCGTCGAAATGTCGGGCTTCTGCGCGCCGGCTTTCACCGCAATGCCGACGCCGGAACTGGCAAGCGACGCCTCGGAACCCGCCACAACTTTGCCTTGCTTGGCCAGCGCATCGAGGCCCGCGCGGCTGAGGATCAGCACGTCGGCGGTCTCTCCGCCCTCGATGCGTTTCACCAGCATCGGCGCGGTGCCCCAGGTGACGTTCAGTCTATGGCCGCTGGTCATCTCGAATTGAGAAAACAGCGCCTCGGCCGCGCTGCGCACGCCGATGGTGCTGTAGACCTTGAGTTCAGCCATATAAGACTTGCCTGTGCGAGTAGCCGTTGCGCTTTTGCAATGCCCGACAGTACACCCGCACCGGCCCGGTTCAACAGTCGCGGGTCGGACGCAACCGGCGGGCATTTTTCTTGCTTCGTTCGACGTTCGGAGGCAGGAAATGCGCTCGCGACATTTGGCTGCGTAAAGGCCGCTTGAATGGACGATTTGATCTTGGGCTATCGCCGTTTCCGCGCCGGCACGTGGCAGGCCGAGCGCAGCCGCTTCGAGGCGCTGAGCCGGCTCGGGCAGCGGCCGCGCGCGCTGATTATCGCCTGTTCGGACAGCCGCACCGACCCGCAAATGGTTTTCAACGCCCGGCCGGGCGAACTGTTCGTCGTGCGCAATGTCGCGAATATCGTGCCGCCCTACGGCCCCGACGATAAGCCGCACGGGGTGAGTTCCGCGATCGAATTCGCCGTGCGTTCGTTGCAGGTACGCGAGATCGTGGTGCTCGGTCACGCCATGTGCGGCGGTATCCACGCCTTGCTCAACGGCGCGCCCGACGAAGTGTCGGACTTCGTCGGCCAATGGGTCCGCATCGCCGAACCGGCGCGGCAGCGCGCAATGACGGCGCCGGCCGAGAAGCGGCAAGACGTATGCGAGCATGAAGCGGTTCGTCTCTCGCTCGACAACCTCATGACCTTTCCCTGGATCAAGGACGCAGTGGAGGCCGGCCACCTCACCCTCCATGGCTGCTTTTTCGATATCCGCTCCGGCGTCCTCGAACGGCTTGACGAGGACGAAATTTTTCGGCCGATCCCCGATTAGCGCCGTCATGGCCGGACTTGTTCCGGCCATCCACGTCTATAAATCACTGTGGCCTGAAGGCGTGGACGCCCGCGACAAGCGCGGGCATGACGGATAAGGTCCGTCCTAAGACGCGCGGCATAACGAGGGTTGAATGGCTGAGACGAATTTCGACATCATCATTATCGGTTCGGGCCCCGGCGGTTACGTCACCGCGATCCGCGCGGCGCAGCTCGGATTCAAGACCGCCATCATCGAGCGCGAATATCTCGGCGGCATCTGCCTCAACTGGGGCTGCATTCCGACCAAGGCGCTGCTGCGCTCGGCGGAGATTTATCACTACATGCAGCACGCCAAGGATTACGGGCTCTCGGCAGGCGAGGTGACCTACGATCCGGCCGCGGTGGTGAAGCGCTCGCGCGGGGTGTCGAAACGCCTCAATGACGGCGTCGGCTTTCTCATGAAGAAGAACAAGGTCACGGTGATCTGGGGCGAGGCGGCGATCGACGCGCCCGGCAAGATCACGGTGAAAGCCGGCCGCAACGAGGGGCCGAAAGGCGCGCTCGGCGCCGGTTCCTATCAGGGCAAGCACATCATCATTGCCACCGGCGCGCGGCCGCGCGTGCTGCCGGGCCTTGAGCCCGACAAGAAACTCGTCTGGACCTATTTCGAGGCGATGGTGCCGGAGAAGATGCCGAAGTCGCTTCTGGTCGTCGGTTCGGGCGCCATCGGCATCGAATTCGCCTCGTTCTATCGAACGCTCGGCTCCGAGGTGACGGTGGTCGAGGTGCTGCCGCAAATCCTGCCGATCGAGGATGCCGAGATTGCGGCCTTCGCCCGGAAGAGCTTCGAGAAGCAAGGCATCAAAATCTTCACCGGCGCCAAGGTGACCAAGCTCGACAAGAAAGCCGACAGCGTCACCGCGACCATCGACGACGGCAAGGGCGGCGCGCAGACGCTGACGGTGGATCGCGTCATCGCCGCGGTCGGCGTCGTCGGCAACATCGAGAATCTCGGTCTGGAAAAGCTCGGCGTGAAAACCGAGCGCGGCGCGATCGTCATTGACGGCCTCTGCAAGACCAACGTGCCGGGTATCTACGCCATCGGCGACGTCGCCGGCCCGCCGCTACTCGCGCACAAAGCCGAGCACGAGGGTGTCATCTGCGTCGAGGCTATCAAGGGCCTGCATCCGCATCCGATGAATAAGCTGATGATCCCAGGCTGCACCTATTGCACGCCGCAAATCGCTTCCGTCGGACTCACCGAGCAAGCCGCCAAGGACAAGAAGCTCGATATCCGCGTCGGCCGCTTCCCCTTTGTCGGCAATGGCAAGGCGATCGCGCTCGGCGAGGACCAGGGTCTCGTCAAAGTGATCTTCGACAAGAAGACCGGCCAGCTGCTCGGCGCGCATATGGTTGGTGCCGAGGTGACCGAGCTCATTCAGGGCTATGTGGTGGCGATGAATTTCGAGACCACGGAAGAAGAGCTGATGCACACCGTGTTCCCGCATCCGACGCTGTCGGAAATGATGAAGGAAGCGGTACTCGATGCCTATGGGCGGGTGCTGAATATTTGATAGCGCGAAGGATTCGGCGTCGTGAAACATTTTCTGTTGGAGGGCGAATATCTCGTTCCATTCGAGGAGTTCTCCGACCTCGTTCCAAAGCATCGGGAGTTCTTGCAGAAAGGGTATGACGCCGGACATTTCTTGTGTTCCGGCCCGCAAGTCCCGGCGCGCGGCGGCTTTCTGCTCGCGCGCGCCGAGTCTCGCGAGAAGCTGCAGGAGATTTTGGCGGACGAGCCCTTTACCAAAGCCAAGAAGATGCGCTTTAGCCGGATCACGGAATTCAATCCGGTCCAGCATCAGCCGATTTTGAAAGACTGGTTCGCGAAACCATAATATCCGGCGATTTCGCACCTAGATGAGCCCAGTCAGGGACGCCAAATATTTCGGCTGACTCGATGTTCTCGTCGGCCTAGACTTGTCTGGGCGATAGTTTAGCTTGAGCTTTGGCGGCCGGTCATGCCGTTCTTGCCGATCAAATTTGTCCGTTCCAAGCTCGCGTTCCTTGGCGCCGTCGCGTTGAGCGCCGTAATCGTCCTCGCGGCCTGCTCCGAAAAAACCCAGTCACTTGCCGACTATATCGCGTCGATCTGCGCGGCGCATTTTCGGTCGGCCTCGCGTGAGGAGGCCCCTTTTCTCGCCGACAATGTCAGCGCCATGTCGAAGATGATGGTCGACATGGGCATCAACCCGTCCGGAGATATCGATCGCGATTTCGTTGCGATGATGGTGCCGCATCATCAGGGCGCCGTCGATATGGCGCGGGCGGAACTCCGCTATGGGCACAATGAGCAGCTCAGGCGCATGGCCCAGGAGATCATCGTGACCCAGCAGCAGGAGATCGCCGCGATGCGGCTTGCCGTCGGCGAAAAGCTGCCGCCGCCCGCAGCGGCGCCCGATCAGGAGTTTTCGGCCACAAGTGATCATGCAAAATCCGAACTTCGGTAATCATTCGTGCAGCAGGAGTTGTGACATGGCACGCGCGATCTTCTTAAGCCTTGCATTGGCTTGCGCCGCCACGCTGAGTTTCAACGTGCCGGCGCCGGCTGGACAAGCACCCGGAGCCGCAGCCGATCCGGACATTCCCATAAGCCATCGCGACCGCGTCTATGCGGCGGAGCAATTTTCCAACACGGTGTCGGTGCTCGATCCCGCCGATAACAAGCTACTCGGCGTCATTCGGCTCGGCGAGCCGTCGCCGACGAATTTCAGTCCGCTCTACAAGGGACAGGTGCTGGTGCACGGCATGGGCTTTTCGCCCGATCACCACACTCTCGCCGTCGTCTCGATTGGGTCGAATTCCGTGAGCTTCATCGATACGGCGACAAACGCGGTCAAGCACGTCACTTATGTCGGCCGCGCGCCGCACGAGGCATTTTTTACTCCCGACGGCAAGGAAGTCTGGGTCACTGTCCGCGGCGAGAACTACGTTTCGGTGCTGGATAGCGCGACCTATGAGGAGAAAACCAGGATAGTGACGCCCAACGGTCCGGGGATGCAGATCTTCTCGCCGGACGGCAAATACGGCTATATCTGCTCGTCCTTTAATCCCGAAATCGACGTCGTCACCGTTGCCGATCACACGATTGTCGGCAAAGTCGCGCAGGCGAGCCCGTTCTGCCCGAACATCGCGGCGACACCGGACGGTTCGCAGGTCTGGTTCACCTTGAAGGACACCGGCAAAACTCAAGTTTTCGCGGCGCAGCCGCCATTCGCTTTACTCAAGACCCTCGACACCGGACCGATTACGAACCACGTCAATATCGTGCGCAACTCTAAAGGTATGTTCGCCTATGTCACGGTGGGCGGGCTCAACGAGGTAAAGGTCTTCCGTACCGATACCTTCGAACAAGTCGCGACCATCCCCGTCGGCGCGCTGCCGCACGGCATCTGGCCGTCCGGCGACGGGACGCGAGTCTATGTCGGTCTCGAAGCCGACGACCAAATGATCGCCATCGATACGTCGACCAACAAAGTCATAGCCACGGCCGCGATCGGCCAGGCGCCGCAGGCCGTCGTCTATGTCCCGAATGCAGTACCCGATGGCGCCGGAACGCAGAACCTCGTCCCGCTTGGTGTTGCCGGGCAGGCTGGACATCTCACGATGGCGCCCCCCGGCGGCAAGACCGGTGTGGGGTCACAAGCGCCCACGAGTGTATCGCTCTACGATCAGGGATTGGTGCAAGTGCTCGAAGCCTCGGTCACCGGGCTCGAGCCGAAACAGCCCTATCTCCTCGCTCTGTCGAACCGCCCGGATGGCAGCGGAGCGCTTGAAGGCCTCGCGGCCTTCACAACCAATCCGGCCGGAGCGGCCATCGTCAACGCCATCGGACCAATTCGGCAGATGGTGCGGTCGGAAGACAAGGTGCAGCGCCGGTATCTCGTCATTGCGCCCGGCACCGCTGATCAGCACGGCGCACCCGCCCAAGTCCAGGCGAGCGCCGGCTAGCACAAGACTAGCTCAGCAATCCCGCCATCGGCTTCACGCCGTCGCTGCCGGGAAAAACGTTCTGCGCCAGCACACGATCGTCGGCGCGCAGATGATCCTTGAGCACGCCTTTGATCACCGCGCGCAG
Source organism: uncultured Alphaproteobacteria bacterium (assembly GCA_963761185.1). Classification (GTDB taxonomy): domain Bacteria; phylum Pseudomonadota; class Alphaproteobacteria; order Rhizobiales; family Xanthobacteraceae; genus BOG-931. Next base: position 67,755 of record CAVXFY010000001.1, on the reverse strand, counting down.
GTCGGTGGTCGGCTTGAGGTCGCGGTTCTCGTAGAGATTGGCGGGCTTGAGGCCCGGCCAATCGGCGATGACGCGGCCGCCCTTGAGCGCACCGCCGGCCAGAAGCGCAACCGTCGCCGTGCCGTGATCGGTGCCGTCGGTGCCGTTGATATGCGCGGTGCGGCCGAACTCGGTGGCGAGCATGACGACCGTGTCCTGCCATGCCGGTCCCATATTGGTCTTGACCGCGGCCAAAGCATCGTCAAGCGAGCCGAGCAATTGCGACAACCGGCCCGTGGCGATGCCTTCATTGACATGAGTGTCCCAGCCGTCGAGCGCGAGCGCCCCGATGCGCGGTCCGTCGGGCTGCGCCAAAAACTTGGCGGCATTGCCGGCGGCCGCGGAAAAATAGGCGCGCACTTGCGCGGCGCCCGGGCCGCCCGGTTTCATTGCCATGTCGCCGGAATGCTCGATCGCCGTCAGCTTCGAATTGTCCTCGAGCACGCTCGCGAGCTTGACGTCGGAATGGCGATAGAGATCGAGCAGGCGAGCGATCGTGTCATCGCTTGCCGGCATGACCTGCTGCGGCGACCACGACAGAACCGGCGCCGGGCCGCGCGCCACCAGCGGCGTCACTGGGCCAACCGCGAAGACTCTGCTGCCTTTCGGATCGACCCTGCCGCCTGGCTCAAGACCGGAGAGCGCCCGATTGAGCCAGCCGCTGTCGCTCGGCGCTGGCTTCGGCAGTCCGCTTTCGAGCAAATCCTGGCCGTCGAAATGCGAGCGTTCGCGATAGGGCGTGGCGCAGGCATGGACGATGATCGCCTCGTTGGCCTGGAACATGCGATGCAGGTTGGGCATCGCCGGATTGAGCGCGAAGAAGTCATTGAGCTTAAGCGCCGGGGTCTTGCTTTGCAGAGTGAGCGCGTTGTCGCCACGCAACGTCGCCCAATCCGAATCGCCCACCGGCGCGACGGTCGCAAGCCCATCGAGCGCGCCGCGCAGAATGATGGCGAGAAAGCGCGGATCGCGGCCTTGCGCGTAAGCGAGTTTCGGCAGATGCGCCCAGGCAAACAATGTGCCTGAAGCGAGCAAAACTCCGCGACGCGAGGGGGCATGCAGTCTCATGATCGTCTCCACTCCACGGTCATCTCCGCAGGAATTCCGGCGCCATCACCAGAAGCGCGAGCGCTTGCGCGCGAGTCTCGGCGCGCGCAACCGTGTCGTGTGTCTCTTGCGAAGCTAGCGGACCGAGCCCGCTATTGAGGAGTGTGAGCGGATCCACGCCTTGGGCACGACCAGCGAATTCGCTCGCAATATCGACGCGGTGCGCTATGCCGTCGATCCAAGCCGCTTCGGTGTCGGGATAGCCATTGGGGGCAGGCGGCCGCCACAGCGGCGCTCCGAGCACGGCTTGCGCATTCATGATGCGGCCGATCGGGATGATTGATTGCGTGCCGCTCAGCCGAATGACGCCGGCGATCCACTCGGCTGGCGGCTTCAGTTTTTGCCGCTGCAGCGTCCAGGATTCGTCCGCCGTTATCAGGGCCTTAGCGACTTCCTTGAGATTGCCGTCGCTGTCGCGAAAACTCTTTGCAAGCTTGGCGGTAAGCGTCGGCGGCGGATTGTCGGCGACAAAGTGACTCGCCAGCTGTTCGGCGATGTGTTGCGCGGCCGCCGGATGCCGCGCCAGATCCGCCAGCACGGCGCGGCCCTGATCGACGCCGGTATCGGTATAGCTCTTGCCGAGCACCGTCTGAGCGCCCGGCTCGTGCAGCCGCTTCACAAACGCAAACTCGCCGCCGTGTTCCGGTTCGAAGGGCGGAATCCACGACCATCCGGTGAGCACCTTGGCGAAACTCGTGACGTCGGTTTGTGTGTAGCCGCTGCGAACGCCGAGCGTGTGCAGTTCGAGCGTCTCGCGCGCGAGATTCTCGTTAAGGCCTTTGTCGCGGTTGATGCCGGCAACTGAATTGGGGCCCATCGACTCGACATTGTCGAGATAAAACAGCATTGCCGGGTGGCTCTCGACCGCGAGCAACAAGTCGGCGAAACGGCCGAGCACATGCGGGCGGATCGCTTCGCGCTCATAGGGACCGGCCATGCCGATGACCTTGTCGGCGGAGATGCAGAAGTGGTTCGACCAGAACCAAACTAGCCGCTCGACAAATCCGATATCCGCCGTTGCCGCGGCGTCGAAGCGCGCTTTGGCCTCAGCCAGAAGGAGTTGCTGTGGCAGCGGCGGCTGATTGGCCGGCTTTGGCGGCGCGACCGATGCGGCGGCGGTGTCCGACATGTTCGCCGATGCACTGGTCATCGACGCGTTGGACATTGACGCATTGGTCATCGGCGTGTTGTTGGCTGCGGCGTCCTGCTTGGCGCGCTGCTCGAGTTTTTGTTGGGCTTGCCGCTCGGCCTGGAAATCGGAGACTTCGCGCGCCGCCTCGGCGCTTGACGGCAGGATGCCCGCGATCTGACCGGCGCCGGGGCGATCAAGGTCGGCCAGCAATGCGCCGCGGGGATCGTTGGCGATTGCGGTGATCGAATCGCCGACCGGACCGAACCCAAATCGATGCAGTGCGAGCGCTGCCGCTTGAGCGGTCATTGAAATCCTCCCGCGATGGCGAGCATCGCGAACGCGCCTCACTAGGCGTTTTTATTGTGGCAAAAGTTGCGTTCGGAAACGGTAAAAACCCCGATAAAACCTAACTTTTTGTTCATGCGTGAATCATCGGTGTCTCGCCTCATCGACAGAACCTTGCGGCGCAGCAAACTGAGCCGTAAGTATCTGAGGCGGGTCGGCGCCCGCCCAGATTGAGTTTCACCGACCAATGACCGTTGTCATCGATACGCTTGCCGACATTGCTGCACGCCCGCGCCATCCCGAAAAGGCGCACCGGCCGGACCAGCCTATTCTGCAAAAGCCCGACTGGATTCGCGTCAAGGCGCCGGTCTCGCCGGGCTATAACGCGACGCGGCAGATCGTGAAGGCGAACGGTTTGCACACGGTCTGCGAAGAGGCAGGCTGCCCCAATATCGGCGAGTGCTGGGACAAGAAACACGCCACTTTCATGATCATGGGCGATACCTGCACGCGGGCCTGTGCCTTCTGCAACGTCAAGACCGGGCTTCCCGGCGCGCTCAATCCAGCCGAGCCGGACCATGTTGCGGAAGCGACGGCAAAGCTCGGACTCGCGCATATCGTCATCACCTCGGTCGACCGCGACGATCTCGACGACGGCGGCGCGGCACATTTCGCAGCCGTTATACGCGCCATTCGCGCGCGCTGCGCTACAACTACGATCGAAGTGCTGACGCCGGATTTTCAGCGCAAGGACGGCGCCGCGGACACGGTCGTTGCCGCGCAACCCGACGTGTTCAACCACAATCTAGAAACCGTGCCGTCGAAATATCTCACGGTCCGTCCGGGCGCGCGTTACTTCGGCTCCATCCGGCTCTTGCAGCGCGTCAAAGAAATCGATCCGAACATGTTCACCAAGTCCGGCATCATGGTTGGGCTTGGCGAGGAGCGCAACGAGATCCTGCAGGTCATGGACGACCTGCGCGCAGCCGACGTCGACTTCCTTACCATCGGGCAATATTTACAGCCGTCGCGCAAACATCATCCGGTGATGCGTTTCCTGCCACCGGATGAATTCAAGTCGCTCGAGACCATAGCTTATGCCAAGGGATTTTCGCTGGTTTCGGCGAGTCCGTTGACGCGTTCCTCGCATCACGCGGGTGAGGATTTCGCCCGGCTGAAGGCGTCGCGGACGGCGCGTTGATCGAATGCCGCAATTTTCGACCAAGCGGCGCGTGCGGCATTCCGCGTCCGAGATGTTCGACCTGGTTGCCGACGTCGAGCGCTACCCGCAATTCGTGCCGCTGTGCCAATCGCTGCGCGTGCGCAAGCGCACCAGCGAAGGCGAGGGCAAAGAGGTGATCGTCGCCGACATGACGGTCGCCTACAAATTCATCCGCGAGACCTTCACCAGCCGGGTGACGCTCGAACGCGACAAGTTCGAGATTTTGGTCGAATACCTCGAAGGGCCGTTTCAGAAAATGAACAATCGCTGGAATTTCCAGCCTATAGGCGACGATTCCTGCGAAGTTGAATTTTTTATTGCCTATGAGTTTCGCAGCCGCACGCTCGGCGTGTTGATGGGCGCGATGTTCGAGACTGCCTTCCGCCGCTTTTCCGCGGCTTTCGAGCGACGCGCCGACGAGGTCTACGGCGCGGCCTAACCGTTATTGCCCCTTAACTATCCCAGTTGTTTGGCGGCGCCGGCGGCTCGAATAGATCCGCCCGAACAGCGATAATGCCCCGCACGAATTGCGCTGATTAGGCTCGAACACCGATGCTTTTGCGACAAGTGTCCGCAGTTGCTGCCGCCGTCTTTCTCGGTCTTGGCTTTGCCCAAGGCGATGACGCACGGCGCGGACCGGACATGAAGACCCCATCCGTTCTGGGCAGCGCTCACAAGATTGCTCCCGCTCAGAGCGCGATCAGCCGTAACTCAAACTCGCAAGGCACAACTGGCGATCAAACGACTTCGCGCGAAGCACGAAATCGGGAGCGAGCTCATGGGTCGGCCATGCATGGGTGGGCGATGTCTGAAGCCTACGGCGGCTATTATGGGCTTGATGCGCCCTTTGCTTATTGGGCGCGGGGCCGGTGGTATGCATATCCGGGCTTTGGCGACGACAGATATTGGATGCCGCACCCCGAAGGCGTTTGGGGCAGATAGGCCGCGCGTCGTCTATTGGCGCACGTCTTTGGTCAAGGTTTCGCGTGCCAAGGCTTCGAGCATCGAAAGCGCCTGCGCGACCGAAAGCGCCCGCACACGGCTCCTCCCGATCGCGCCGTACAACTTCCGCTCATCAAGGCGCTTGCCGCCGCGCCGAGCCGCGGCGAAGTAAACAAGCCCGACCGGCTTCTCCTTCGAGCCGCCGCCCGGGCCGGCAATGCCGGTAATCGACACGGCGATATCGGCGAGCGAATTCTTCAGCGCGCCCTTGGCCATGGCGGCCGCGGTTTCGCGACTGACCGCGCCGTGGCGCTTCAGTACTGTCTCAGGCACGCCGAGCATCGCCTGTTTCGCCGCGTTCGAATAAGTGACAAAGCCGCGGTCGACCACATCGGAGGATCCGGCGATTTCGGTTAGAGCTCCGGCGACGAGACCGCCAGTGCAGGATTCCGCGGTTGCCACGCGCAAGCCGCGCGCGCGGCAAAGATCGAGGACGCGCCGCGCCATGCGGCGCAGCTCTGCGGCGGTCATCCCGCGCTTCATGTCAGGCCGACCACGGCAAACGGACGGTTGCCGTCGCCATCGCGACGATACCTTCGCTGCGGCCGGTAAAACCCATCTTCTCGCTGGTCGTCGCTTTGACGGCGACGCGATCGGCAGGAATACCGGCGATCTCGGCGATGCGCGCCCGCATGGCGTCGCGATGCGGCGACACGCGCGGCGCTTCGCACACGACCGTGGCGTCAAGATGCGCGATCACGCCTTTGCGCGCCCGCACGCGTTCGCAGGCAAAGGCCAGAAAGCGGTCGGACGACGCGCCTTTCCACTGTGGATCGCTCGGCGGAAAATGCGAACCGATATCGCCGTCGGCGAGCGCGCCGAGGATGGCATCGACCAGCGCATGAAGTACGACGTCGGCGTCGGAATGTCCGGTCACGCCGCGCGAATAGGGGATACGGACGCCGCCGAGCATGACATGATCGCCGTCGGCGAATGCATGGACGTCAAAACCGTTGCCGGTGCGGATGTCGGCCAAAGCGGCAAGATGCGCCAGTTCCGCCCGTGCAAAATCTTCGTTGGTCGTCACTTTCACATTCCCGCTTTCGCCTTCGAACACGCTGACGCGCTGACCGGCCCATTCGGCAAGCGCGGCATCGTCGGTGAAGCTCTCGAGGCTGGCGGCTGCCGCGCGCCGATGCGCCTTCAAGATGAGATCGAAGCCGAAGGCTTGCGGCGTTTGCACGATGCGCAAACGGCTGCGGTCGAGCGTTTCGGTCACGATCGACGCGGCATCGATCTGCTTCACTGTATCGGCAACGACAATGCCGGGCACCGCGGCGCCGGTCGCATGGCCGGCAGCGATGGCGCGGTCGATCAAGGCATGGGTCAAGAACGGACGCGCCGCATCGTGGATGAGGACGAGGGCAGGGCCCCGCACGGCGAGCGCTTCGAGCCCGGCGCGCACAGAAGCTTGGCGCGTCGTGCCGCCGGGAACCGGCGGCGAGAGCTTTTCCAAGCCGGCCGTCGCCGCACGAAAGGCGTCCTCATCGGCTCCGTTGATGACCGGCTGCACCGCTCCAATTCCGGTGTGTCGAAGAAACGCACGCAAGGTCGGCCGGATCATCGGCTCACCGGCGATGTTGCGATACTGCTTTGGCACTCCGCCGCCGGCTCGCTCGCCGCGGCCCGCCGCAACGATCACGGCGGCCACCAGACCCGTCATGAAACACTCTGATCCCGTTTTAGGCAGTCAATTCGCAGTCAATCTCATGGGCATGCCTTAGCGCATGTCGGGGCAATGTGCGAACCGCATCGCGGCCGATTTCGACGGCCAAAAAAGGGGCTAGGAGGCCTCGCCCTTCGGATGTTCACAGGTTAGGGATATTGCAGTGCAGCACTTGCGCTGCACGATGATTTGGCTAAACTCTATGCAGAAGCGAAATAGTGCCTATTGCGTGTGCATAGACCCAGAGGATCCACATCGGTTCCCGCTCTTGATGGTTAAGTATTTGACTTTGCATAGCTTTCGTAATGGCAATGGCGCCATCGGAAGCAAACCTTCGAGGACCGCGACATGAGCGCGGTGGAACCATTGCTGACCTCTTCGGCGGCCGATGCAGTTCTGAACGCCCTCCCGCACCCCGTCATCGTTGTGTCATCTGACGGGAAAGTGGTCGACGCCAATGTCGCCGCGGAGTCGTTTTTCGAGGTCTCGGTGTCGCTGTTGCGCCGGCACCTGTTGCGCGACCTCGTGCCGTTTGGCAGTCCCTTGATCACCTTGATCGAGCAGGTGCGCCGGCGCGGCGCTGCCGTCAACGAATACAAAGTCGACCTCGGCACGCCGCGCAATCCCGGCGACCGCCTGGTCGATCTTCATGTCGCGCCATTGCCCGAGCAGCCGGACCAGGTCGTGGTGATGCTGCAGGAGCGCACCATTGCCGACAAGATGGATCGCCAGCTCACCCATCGCGGCGCGGCGCGTTCGGTGATCGCGCTCGCCGCCATGCTGGCGCATGAGATCAAGAATCCGTTGTCCGGCATTCGCGGCGCCGCGCAACTTCTCGAGCAATCGGTCGAAGACGACGACCGCACCCTGACGCGGCTGATCTGCGACGAGGCCGATCGCATCGTGAAACTCGTCGACCGAATGGAAGTCTTCAGCGACGAGCGCCCGGTCGAGCGCGAGCCGATCAACATTCACGTCGTGCTCGATCACGTCCGCCGGCTCGCGCAATCGGGCTTCGCGCGCCACATTAAATTTATTGAGGAATACGATCCGTCGCTGCCGTCGGTGCTGGCGAACCGCGATCAACTCGTCCAGGTGTTTCTCAATCTGATCAAGAACGCGGCCGAAGCGATTGGTGAAAACACGACCGGCGGCGAAATCGTTCTGACCACCGCGTTTCGTCCCGGCGTCCGGTTGTCGCTGCCGGGCGCCAATGCGCGGATATCGCTGCCGCTCGAATTCGGTGTCCGCGACAACGGACCGGGCGTGCCCGATGAGTTGATGCCGCATTTGTTCGATCCGTTCGTCACGACCAAGCCGACCGGATCGGGCCTGGGCTTGGCGCTGGTCGCCAAAATCGTCGGCGACCATGGCGGCATTATCGAATGCGAGTCGCAACCGCGACGAACCATGTTTCGCATACTCATGCCGAAATTCACCGCGACCAACAGCGGTGAGGGCGCCGAACCGGACAGCGCCACCAAATCACAAGGGGATCATTGATGCCCGCGGGAAGCATTCTCGTTGCCGACGACGACTCGGCGATCCGGACCGTACTGAATCAGGCCCTTTCGCGCGCCGGTTACGAAGTGCGCTCGACCGGCAATGCCGCGACGCTGTGGCGCTGGATCAGTCAGGGCGACGGCGACCTCATCATCAGCGACGTGTTGCTGCCGGACGAGAGCGCGTTCGATCTGTTGCCGCGCATCAAGAAATCGCGGCCGGATCTGCCGATCATCATCATGAGCGCGCAGAACACGTTCATGACCGCCATTCGCGCGTCCGAGCGCGGTGCTTACGAATATTTGCCCAAACCCTTCGATCTGAAGGAACTGATCGCGATCGTCGGCCGCGCACTGTCGGAGCCGAAGGAAAAAGCGCGGCAGCCGGTCAAGGTCGAGGATTTTGAATCCATTCCGCTGGTCGGCCGTTCGCCGGCGATGCAGGAAATCTACCGCGTCCTGGCGCGGCTGATGCAGACCGACCTGACGGTCATGATTTCCGGCGAGTCCGGCACCGGCAAGGAATTGGTGGCGCGGGCTTTGCACGATTACGGCAAGCGGCGCACCGGACCTTTCGTTGCGATCAATATGGCCGCGATCCCGCGCGATCTTATTGAATCGGAGCTGTTCGGCCACGAGAAGGGCGCCTTCACCGGCGCCAATACGCGCAGTTCCGGCCGTTTCGAGCAGGCCGAAGGCGGCACGCTGTTTCTCGACGAAATCGGCGACATGCCGATGGAAGCGCAGACGCGGCTTCTGCGCGTGCTGCAGCAGGGCGAATACACTACGGTCGGCGGCCGCACGCCGATCAAGGCCGATGTGCGCATCATTGCCGCGACCAATAAGGATCTGCGCCAACTCATCCAGCAAGGCCTGTTCCGCGAAGACTTGTTCTTCCGCCTCAATGTCGTGCCGCTGCGCCTGCCGCCGCTGCGCGAGCGCACCGAGGACATTCCCGATCTGATCCGGCACTTCTTCACGCTGGTGGAGCGTGAAGGATTGCCGCCGAAGCAGATCGACCAGGCGGCAGTGGAGCGCCTCAAGCGGCACCGCTGGCCCGGCAATGTGCGCGAACTGGAAAATCTCGCCCGCCGGCTCGCCGCGCTTTATCCACAGGAAACGATTACGTCAGCCGTGGTCGACGCCGAACTGGCGCAACCGGCTTTGGTGGCGCCCGGCGAGAGCAAGGCCGGGGACGAAAATCTGTCGGGCTCGGTTGAGCGCTACCTGACACGTTACTTTTCGGGCTTCGACGATGGTCTGCCGCCGCCGGGCCTCTACCACCGCATCTTGCGGGAGGTCGAGGGCCCTCTGTTGTCGGCGGCATTGACGGCGACCCGCGGTAACCAGATCCGCGCGGCCGATCTTCTTGGGGTCAATCGCAACACGTTACGCAAGAAAATCCGCGATCTGGACATCCAGGTCTATCGGACCAGCGGCGGCTAGGCATCCCGGGGCCAGGGGAGTGGGCGCCTCACAAGAGGCGCCCAGTAATTGTCGCAATCGGGCAACATTGTTGTATAAAAGCATCACTCGGGATGGACGGTTGGTTTCCGCTCGCCCACAATTTCCTTTGCAATTCAAACGACTGCGCGTTTCCGGGAAGTATAAATGTCGACTGTCGAACAAGTCGTCCCGCAGGAACCGGCGGATAGTACGCCCATGCCGGTCGCGTCGCGGCTGATTGGCGCTATTGCCGATAGCGCGGCGCTCTTGTCCACGGTGCTGACACTCCTGGTCCTGTCCGGGATAACTCCGATCGCGCCGGTCCATGCATTGGCCACGGCGGTCGACGTGTTTCAGTCGCTGATTCCCGGCGGCGCCGTGCCTACGGCGACACCGACCGCGCTGATACAGGCCGCGATCCTGGTTTTGCTGCTCGTCGGCAATATCGTGACGGACACTCTATTGCTGCTGGCACCGATGCCGATGTCCTCACGGCTGTTGGGTGCGATCGCGCTCGGGCTTGCGCTGCTGTGGGCTGCCGCCACATTCCTGGTGCTCGGCGGCCTGACGTGGATTGCGCCCGTCGACGAAGTGGTCAAGCAGCTGCTGCTTGGCAACGCCGTCACCGGCGTTCTCCTGCTCGCCATCATCGGGCGCGAAGTCTGGGTCGTCATCCAAGCGCGCTGGCGCGAGCGCGCCGGCTCGCGTCTGCACGTGCAGATCGTAAGCCTGTTCGCGGTGATCGCCGCGGTGCCGACCATTCTCACCGCCATAGTGGCGTCGACGACGCTCGACCGCGGCCTCGATCGTTTCTTCTCGACGCGCACGCGCGCCATGATCGAGCAATCGCTGATCGTCGCCAACGCCTATGTGAACGAACACGCCGAGGCGATCCGCGGCGAAATTTTGGCGATGGCCTACGATCTCGGCCGCGCCAAGCCGGTCTTCGACCAGGATCGCGATCAATTCCGCAAATTCCTCACCGCGCAGGCCACCGGGCGCAATCTGTCGGCCGCCATCATCATCAAGCCCGACGGCTCCACGGTCGACCGCGCCGACGTCACGATGGATCAGAAAATCGTCCTGCCGTCGGCGCAGCTCTTGAGCGAGGTTACCGAAACCGATCCCCAGGTCGCCCTCATTCCGGAGGGCGATCACGTCGCCGCCGTCGTCAAGCTGCGCGGCTACGATAACATGTATCTCTATGTCGCTCGTCTGCTCGATCCGCGCGTGGTGCAGCAATTGCGCGCCACGCAGGAGAACGTCGGCGAATATGCCTTTCTTGAAGCGCGCCGGCTCGGTATCCAGGTAGCGTTCGCGCTGATGTTCGCCGTCATCGCGCTGATCGTGCTGTTGTCCTCGGCCTGGATCGGACTCGATTTCGCCAACCGGCTGGTCGCGCCGATCCGCCGCCTGATCGGCGCCGCCAACGTGGTTTCGACGGGCAATCTCAACATTCAGGTGCCGGTCCGCCGTTCGGAAGGCGACCTCGCGAGACTCGGCGAGACCTTTAACAAGATGACGCACGAACTCCGCACGCAGCACGAAGACATCGTGCGCGCTCGCGATCTCATCGACAGCCGACGCCGATTCACTGAAGCCGTGCTGTCGGGCGCCAGCGCCGGCGTCATCGGCGTGAACGGCGACGGGCGGATCTCGATCCTCAACCGCTCGGCGGAGCGGCTGGTCGGACGTGTGGAGAGCGAAGCGCTTGGGCTGCCGCTCGCGGAAGTCGCCCCCGAACTCGCCGAGATTTTCCAAAGCGCGCGCAACGGCAATCAACGCCTGGTGCAGCGTCAGGTGACCGTCTCGCGCGACGGCCAGGAGCGAAACTATTCAGTGCGCGTCACCAGCGAGCAGACGACCGAGGCCGAGCACGGCTATGTCATCACCATCGACGACATTACCGAGCTCGTTCTGGCGCAGCGCACATCGGCCTGGGCCGACATCGCGCGCCGTATCGCTCACGAGATCGAAGAATCCGCTCACCCCGATCCAGTTGTCGGCCGAACGGCTGCGCCGCAAATACGGCAAATCGATCACCGAGGATCCGGCCGTGTTCGCGCAATGCACCGAGACGATTGTGCGTCAGGTCGACGATATCAAGCGCATGGTCGACGAATTCTCGCGCTTCGCGCGCATGCCCAAGGCGGTGATCGCCGACGAGGACGTTGCCGAGACCGTCCGGCAAGTCGTGTTCCTGCTGCGGGTGGCTCACCCGGATATCGATTTCGAAGTCGAACTGCCCGCGGATGCGATGCCGGCGCGCTTCGACCGCCGGCTGATTTCGCAAGCTCTCACCAACATCGTCAAGAACGCGACCGAGGCCATCGCGGCCGTACCGCCGGCCGGACTCGGCCGCGGCCGCATCGTCGTCAGTGCGCAACGCGACGGCAAGGATGTCGTGGTCGATGTGATCGATAACGGCATCGGCTTGCCGAAGGAAAACCGGGCCCGTCTCTTGGAGCCCTATGTGACCACGCGCGAGAAAGGCACCGGCCTCGGTCTCGCGATCGTCAATCGTGTCTTGGAAGAACATGGCGGGCGGCTCGAGTTGCGCGACGCGTCCGAAAAAAAGCCAGGCGCGCGCGGCGCGTGGATGCAGTTGCGCTTTGTTGCCGAACCGGTGAAGACGGCCGAGGCCGATGAGGCCATCGAACCGCGCGCCGCGGCGGAGTGACTAACGTCAAGGGACTGATCGAAAAAGACTTGCTGGGCAATAAGCTCGCTGATCGATACGACCGACTGAGCGAAGACCGAATAATCGGCAAGAGTGTTACAGGGCGACGGTTTGAGCATGGCATCCGATATCCTAATCGTCGACGATGAAACGGATATCCGCGAATTGGTCGCGGGTATTCTGCAAGACGAAGGTCACGGCACCCGCACCGCGCGCGACAGCGATGAGGCGCTGGCCGCCGTCGTGGCGCGCCGGCCCAATCTCGTTTTCCTCGACATCTGGCTGCAAGGCAGCCGCCTCGACGGCTTGCAACTGCTGGACGGCCTCAAGCAGGAGCATCCGGAACTGCCGATCGTGATGATTTCCGGCCACGGCAATATCGAGACCGCGGTCTCGGCGATCAAACGCGGCGCCTACGACTTCATCGAGAAACCGTTCAAGGCCGATCGTTTGCTCTTGGTTGCCGATCGGGCGCTGGAGAATTCGCGATTGCGGCGCGAAGTGCGCGAGCTCAAGCAGTTCGCACCGCTCGCCACCACTTTGGTCGGGCACTCGCCCGCCGCCAATCAGCTCCGGCAGACGATCGAAAAGGTGGCGCCGACCAACAGCCGTATCTTGATCGTCGGCCCCTCCGGCAGCGGCAAGGAACTTGCCGCGCGCACCATTCACGGCCATTCGGCGCGCGCCAACGGACCGTTCGTGGTCATCAACGCCGCCGCCATCACGCCGGATTACATGGAAGTCGAGCTGTTCGGCGTCGAGGGCGGCAACGGCACCACGAGCCGCAAGGTCGGCGCGCTCGAAGAGGCCCACGGCGGCACGCTGTTCATCGACGAGATTGCCGACATGCCGCGCGAAACACAAAACAAGATTTTGCGCGTCTTGGTCGACCAGACCTTCCAGCGCGTCGGCGGCAGCACCAAAGTGACGGTCGACGTGCGCATCGTGTCGTCGACCAGCCGCAACATCGAGGCCGATATCGCCGCCGGCAAATTCCGAGAGGACCTCTATCATCGCCTGTCGGTGGTGCCGATCCGCGTGCCCGGGCTCTCGGAACGGCGCGAGGACATTCCCGAACTGGTCGAATATTTCATGGCGCAGATCTCGCAGACCACGGGGCTACCCAAGCGCAATGTCGGCGCCGACGCGCTCGCCGTGCTGCAATCCCACGATTGGCCGGGCAATGTCCGGCAGCTGCGCAACAATGTCGAGCGGCTGATGATCCTCGCCGGCGGCGAGCCCGAGGCCGTGATTACTGCATCGATGCTGCCGCAGGACGTCGGTTCGATGATTCCCAATATGCCGAACGGCAATGGCGGCGAGCATCTGATGAGTTTTGCGTTGCGCGAGGCGCGCGAAGTTTTCGAGCGTGAATACCTCCTGGCACAGATCAACCGCTTCGGCGGCAACATTTCGCGCACCGCCGAATTCGTCGGCATGGAGCGCTCGGCGCTGCACCGCAAGCTCAAGGCGCTGGGGATCGACTGACGGCAAATGTCCCGCATCGCTTACGTCAACGGCCGTTATCTGCCGCTGAGCTATGCCAAAGTCCATGTCGAGGATCGCGGCTATCAGTTCGGCGACGGCGTCTATGAAGTGTGCGAGGTGAGGGACGGGCGCTTGATCGACGAGCGGCGCCATCTTGAACGGTTGCAGCGGTCGCTCGGCGAGTTACACATCCGCCTGCCGATTTCGCTGCGCGCACTCGATGTCGTCTTCCACGAAGTGGTTGCGCGAAACCGCATCGGATACGGCATCGTCTATCTGCAAATCACCCGCGGCGTGGCGCGCCGCGACCACGCTTTTCCGACCACGCCGGTCGAGCCGAGTATCGTCGTCACGGCGCGCGCGTTGAACAAGGCGCGCAACGAGGCGCTCGCCGAGAGGGGCATCGCCGTTATCACCGTACCGGACAACCGCTGGGGCCGGGTCGACATCAAGACCATTGGTCTGTTGCCGAACGTGCTGGCGCGGCAGGCCGCCATAGAGCAGGGCGCCCGCGACGCTTGGTTCGTCGACGATGACGGATCGGTGACGGAGGCGGCGTCCGCCAATGCCTGGATCGTCACCGCGGCCGGCACTGTGGTGACGCGGCCCGCCGACAACACGATCCTGCGCGGCATTACCCGCACCGTGCTGCTCGACGTCATCAAGGCGCAAGACCTGAAGCTCGAAGAGCGCGCCTTTACCGTGAAAGAGGCCCTTGCCGCGCGCGAAGCTTTCATTACGTCGGCAAGCCAGATCGTGCTTCCGGTGGTGCGCATCGACGATCATCCGATCGGCAACGGCGCACCGGGTCTGCTCGCGACCGCGCTCCGGCGGGAATTTCACCGTTTTGCCGAAGCCAGTTAGGACTGCCTTTGGCCAACCGTCCTTTACGACCTGCCGCCAACTTGGGCTTGCATCGGCCCCCGGGCCGCCCTCTAATAGTCGGTCCTTCGGGTCCATCCGGCCCGACTAGTGGTGTGAGGCCGAAAAAACTGGACTGAAAACACAGGACTGACGAAGGCAAAAGAAACGACCCGCGGCACAGGGGTCCGCGGTACAAAGAACGGAAAAAACGGCAATGGCAGCCGAACGCGCACAAAACTTACAAGACACCTTCCTCAATCACGTCCGAAAAGCCAAAATTCCGCTCACGATCTTTCTGGTGAACGGCGTGAAGCTTCAGGGCGTCGTCACTTGGTTCGATAATTTCTGCGTGCTGTTGCGTCGGGACGGGCATTCGCAGCTCGTCTACAAGCACGCGATTTCGACCATCATGCCGGGTCATCCGGTCCAGCTTTTCGAAGGTGCTGAAGAACCGCCGGCTGGGGAATAGGGCTTATTGGAGCCGCGCCGTCGCGACACGCTTCCCCCTCCCAGCCCTCACCCGCGTGCGGGGGAGGGTAAAGGCGGGGGTAATTCGACCGGCGGTCACGCGGCCACCGGGCGCGCGCTCGTCATCGAAGCGGTGCTGCGCCGCACCGAGGCTCGTGCCACCGCCGCCGATCGCACGTCGACGGCGAAGCTCGACGAAGCGGTCGGTCTCGCCCGCGCCATCGATCTCGACGTCGCGCATTCCGGCATCGTGATGCTGAGCTCGCTGCGGCCTTCGACCTATCTCGGCAAAGGCAAGGTCGAGGAGATTGCCGGCCTCGTCAAAAGCTTCGACACCGGCATCGTGGTGATGGATTGCGCGCTCACTCCGGTGCAGCAGCGCAATCTCGAGAAAGAATGGAACGCAAAGGTCGTCGACCGCACGAGCCTCATCCTCGAAATCTTCGGCCGGCGCGCGCGCACGCGCGAAGGCGCGCTGCAGGTCGAGCATGCGCATCTGACCTATCAGAAAAGCCGGCTGGTGCGCACCTGGACCCATCTCGAGCGCCAGCGCGGCGGCTTCGGCTTCCTCGGCGGCCCCGGCGAAACGCAACTCGAAGCCGACCGCCGCATGATCGAAGAGCGGCTCGCCAAGATCGAGAACGAACTCGCCAAGGTCAAACGCACGCGCGAACTGCATCGCGAAAGCCGCCGCCGCGTGCCCTATCCGATCGTCGCTTTGGTCGGCTATACCAATGCTGGCAAATCGACGCTGTTCAATCGCATGACCCGGGCGACGGTGCTCTCCGCCGACATGCTGTTCGCCACGCTTGACCCCACGCTGCGCGCCGTCGATCTGCCGCACGGCGCGCGCGTTATTCTCTCCGACACGGTGGGTTTCATTTCCGACCTGCCGACCATGCTGATCGCCGCGTTCCGCGCTACGCTCGAGGAGGTGATCGAGGCCGACGTGATCCTGCACGTTCGCGACGTGTCGCATGAAGACGCCGAGGCGCAACTGGCGGACGTCGAAAATATTTTGCGCCAGCTCGGCATCGATCCGCACAACAACCCCGAGCACAAGCGCGTGCTGATCGAAGTCTGGAACAAGATCGACCGGATCGATCCGGCCGAACGCCTGCGGCTGCAAAATATCGCCGAGCGCCAACCGGAACGGCCGATGCTAGTGTCGGCAATTACCGGGGAGGGGATCGGCGCCCTCAATGCCGCGATCGAGACGCGGCTTGGCGCCAGCCGCGTGCTGATCGAGCTCGATCTCGATCCGGCCGACGGCGCGGGCGTGAGCTGGCTGCATCGCCACACCGAAGTGATCCGCAAGGCTGTCGACGACAATGGCCGCATCGCCATGACCGTGCGCGCTGCCCCGGACCGGGCGGCGTCGGTGCGAGCAAAGTTCGCGCGCGCCGTACACTAACGCGGCCGGCAGCCGAACGTGCGATCGGAAAACTAGAGCATGATCCCGAAAAGTGGAAACCGGTTTTCGGAAAAGATCAGGCTCAAACGTAAGATCTAGACCCTGATCCAATTCAATCGAATTGGATCAGGTCTAGGACGCCGCACCGGCGCGCGCGAACAGATCGGCAACGAAAGTCCAGGTGCGGGTCAGATGGTCGCGCAGCAGTTCGGTCGCTTGCAACGTGCGTTGCAGCGTCGCGTCGAGCAAAGCGCGATGTTCGGCGGCGATATCACGCAGCAATAAATCGGTTGGGCTCTGCAGCAATCGCAAAGCGCGGTAACGCTCGGTCTGCTCGACCATCTGCTCGACCAAGCGCAACAGCCGCGGCGCCGGCGCGGCGGCCACAAGCGCGGCATGGAAGGCGCGGTGGCGCGCCTCCCATTCTACCGCGCGGGCGGCGCGATCCTGTTCCGGCCCCGCGCCGGGTAGCGGCGCGCGTTCGAGCCGGTGACAGGCGGCAAGCGCCGCCGCCTCCCAGGCGTCGTCGCCATGTTGCATGGCGAGCCGCAGCGCCTCGGATTCGAGCAGAATACGCAGGCGGTAGACATCGTCGAGATCGGCGCCCGATGGCAGCGGCACCCGCACGCCGCGGTGTCTGCTCGAGCTGAGGAGACCTTCGCCGATCAGGCGTGCGAGCGCCTCGCGCAACGGGCTGATGCCGCAGCCGTAGCGCGCCAGCAATTCGCGCGTCAGGAGTGCCGCACCTGGCGCGAGAGCGCCGATGAGAAGGTCGGCTTTGATGCGCTCATAGACCTGTTCGGACAGCGTTTTGGCAGCTTTCACAGGGCACGCTGCGTCAAGGGTAATCATGGATTGAGTGTGCCGCGAATTTGGGAAAGGAGTCAATTTTTCCAACTTTGATTTGATTTTCCAAAATCCCTTGACACTACGCCTTCTCGCGGTGGACGATGCCCAGGCGCAATGAGGAACCGCAACGAATGTGGGCAGTGGCGACGGTGAGGCTCGGCGGCAAGGCTGTGCCTTGTTTGCGGGTCGACGGCCAATTTTTTGCTCTGGCGGCGGTCGATCCCTACTTGCCGGAAACGGCTGTAGACGTGTTCCGCGCCTGGCCGGCCTATGCGGGACGCCTCGACAAGCTCGCTGCAGCCTGCGCGGATGGAAAGCACAAGCCCACGATCCTTGGCAGGGACGGCGCCGAACTGCTCGCGCCCTTGCTCTATCCCGGCAAAGTTCTGTGCGCCGGCGCCAATTACTACGACCACATGGCGGAGATGGGTTTCCCGGGCGTGAAAAAGGAAACGCAGCGACTGTTCTTTTTCTTCAAGCCGCCGCGCAATGCCGTAGTCGGCCCCGGCGCCACGGTCGTCATGCCGCGCGGCACGCAGAAATACGACTGGGAGATCGAACTGGCGGCGGTTATTGGCAAGACCGCGCGCTACGTCACGGCGCAGCAGGCGCTCGATCACGTCGCCGGCTACACGATCGGTATCGATCTGTCGGCGCGCGATTTCAATCAGGCGCCCGATCAGTTCTACAAACTCGATTGGGTAGCCGGAAAAGCAACGGATACCGGTTGCCCGCTCGGCCCGTGGATCGTTCCCGCCAGCGCCATCCCCGACCCGCAGAATGTCCCGCTCGAGCTTGCCGTCAACGGCGAGATCAAACAGAACAGCAATACCGATAAGATGATCTTCTCGGTCGCCGAGCAGATTTCACGCGCTTCCGAAATCATGACGCTCGATCCGGGCGACGTGCTCTTGACCGGCACGCCGGCCGGCGTCGGTATGCCGACCGGCCACTTCCTCAAAGTGGGCGACCGGATCGACGCCGAGATTGCCGGCATCGGCACGCTCTCGGTGACGATCGCGAGACAGGCTTGAGCAATGCGGCCGGCTGCTCGGAACGGTATGGAGTTTGCAGCGCAGTTGATACAGTGAGGGGAGACAAAAGCCATGAGCACTCATAGGATCGTCACCACCCGTAGGACATTCATCGCTGGCGCCTTGGCGGGTACGGTGCTCGGCAAGGCCGGTCGCGCCTATGCGCAATCGCCGGTGCAGATCCGCATCTCGACGGCTGCGCCGCCGTCCGACTTCCTCACCAAGGCGCTCGATCAGCTCAAAGCGGACGTCGACAAGGCGGCCGTCGGCCTCGACATCAGTGTTCATCCGGCCTCGACACTGTTCAAACAAGGCACCGAGGTCCCGGCGCTGCAGCGCGGCAATCTCGAAATGAGCACGATGACGACTTTCGAGGTTGCGCAACAGGTCCCGGAGCTCGGCTATTTCAATCGCGCCTATCTGCTGCGCGACTATGACCAGATGCGCCGTGTTTTCGACGGCCCGATCGGCGCCGATTTCCGCAAAGTCGTCACGGACAAAATGGGCATCGAGATCGTGGCGACACACTATCTCGGCACCCGGCAAGTCAACCTGCGGCAGAAGCGCGACGTCAAAGGTCCGGCCGACCTCGCCGGCATCAAGATGCGGATGCCGGCCGGTCCGGAATGGCTCTTGCTGGGCCGCACGCTCGGCGTCACGCCGGTGCCGCTCGGCATGCCCGAAGTTTATCTTGCTTTGAAGACCGGCACGGTTGACGGGCAGGAGAATCCGCTCTCCATCCTCAACGCCGCGAAATTCTACGAAGTCACCGAACAAATCGTGCTGACGGCGCATATGGTCCAGCCGGTCTTCTTCGCCATGGCCAAGCCAGTTTGGGACGGGCTCAATGCCGGTCAGAAGAAGGCGTTCGGCGATGCGTCGCTCAAAGCGGCCAAGACTGGCGACGATGGACGGCTTGCCGATGAAGCCGCCGTCGTGCAGGCGCTCAAGGGCCGGGGACTTACCGTCGATGCGATCGATGTGGCGCCGTTCCGCGCCGCGGCGGACAAGATCTACGCCGAGTCCGATCTTGCCAAACAATGGGATACAGCCGGCCTGCAACGCGCCCAGAAAGCGTAAGCCGCATGCCGGCGCCCGACGAGCACTCGCGAGCGACCGCGCCGTCCGGTTCGACGCTTGCCGTCGCCGCGGCGCGGCTGCGTCAGGTCGCCGATGGGGTCGCCAGCGCCATGTTCGCCGCCGTGTTCCTGATCTTCAACTACAAGATCTTCACGCGTTATTTCGAGCACGACGAGGCGGTCTGGGCCGACGAAGTGTTGGTGATCCTTTTCATCTGGATCATCTTCTGGGCGCAGGCCCTGGTCGTGCGCGATAAGGACCAGATCACCTTCGATCTGGTCTATCGGCTGTTGCCGGCGCCGCTGCAGCGTTTTGCGGCGATCGCGCGCTATGTCCTCGTCGGCGGCGTCTTTCTCGTCGCGCTGCCGGGATCGCTGGGTTATATCCGCTTTCTGTGGCGCGAGCACACCCCGGTGCTCAACCTTCCGCTCGATCTCGTCTATTCCTGCTTCGGCCTGTTCCTCATCGCCGTCGTCGTCCGCTCTTTCTTCGGTGCCGGACAACTCCTCGGCGCGCGCTGGCGCGACCATATCTGAAAGAGGCGCATCGTGGCCGAGGGATTATGGGTCCTGCTCGGCGTCTTCACGCTTGCCGCCGTGCTCGGCGCGCCTCTCGGGCTCGCGATGCTCACGGCCGGTTATGTCTACCTGATCGCGACCCATCAGGACACCGGCCTCATTGTCGATCAGACGATGAACGGCCTCTACAACAGCTATCTCCTCATCGCCGTACCGATGTTCATCTTCGTCGCCAATGTGATGAACGCGAGCGGCGTGATCGAGCGCCTCTTGGCCTTCGGCGGCGCCATGGTCGGGCACCTGCCGGGCGGCCTGGCGCAGGTCAATGTCGTCACCAATCTGATTTTCTCCGGCATGAGCGGCAGCGCCGTTGCCGATGCGTCCGGCCCCGGCCTCGTCCTGGCGCGCATGATGGCGAAGGAGGGGCGCTATCCGCCGGGTTTTGCCGCCGCCACGTCCGTCGTGTCGGCGACGCTCGGACCGCTGATGCCGACCTCGATCCCGATGATCTTTTACGCGCTGATCGCCAATGCCTCGGTCGGCGCGATGTTTCTCGGCGGGCTCGTGCCGGCCGGTTTGATGGCGCTGTCGCTGATGGTTGTCATTGCCGTGATCTCGCGCCGGCGCGGCTTTCCCCGCGAGAAGCGCCTGACCTGGACGGAGACTCTGCCGGTGCTCGGCCGCGCGCTGTTGCCGATCGCGCTGCCCGGCATTTTACTCGGCCTGATCTATTCCGGCATCACAACGCCGACCGAGGCAGCTTCGATCGCTGCGAGCTACGCGCTCCTGCTCGCGCTCATCGTTTATCGCACGCTCAGCCTGCCGCACCTGATGACCGTCATATCCGATACGGTCCGCGCTACCGCCATGATCGCGCTGATCATGTCGGGGGCCTTCGTATTCAACTATGCGGTCGCTAATGAAGGCGTGCCGCAGCTCATCCACGCCACCTTCGTGAAATGGGACTTGTCGCCTACGGCGTTTCTGCTTTGCGTCGACGTGCTGATGCTGCTCCTTGCCGTCGTTCTCGATGAGATCACGATCCTGCTCGTGATCGTGCCGCTTCTGGTGCCGATTGCGCAGGGGCTCGGCATCGATCTCATCCATTTCGGCATTGTCGTCGTGCTCAATATGATGGTCGGGCTGACGCTGCCGCCGCACGGGCTCTTGCTGTTCGTCATGAGCGGACTGACGCGAACGCCGCTCGCCGATATTTTCCGCGAAGTGCCGCCGTTCATTGTCGTCATGTTGGCGAACGTGCTCGCGGTCACGTTCCTGCCTGATATTGCGCTCTGGCTGCCGCGCGCCGCCGGACTCTTGAAGTAGCGGCAAGCCGGGCAGGGATGCCGGTCATTCGCGCGCTTTGACCTCGTCCCAGAGCCTGTCCATCTCGGCGAGCGTCGCGTCCTGCGGCGCCTTGCCGAGCGCTGCCAGTGCCTGCTCGATCGCGGCAAAGCGGCGCTCGAATTTGCAGTTGGTCCGGCGCAGCACCACCTCGGGATCGGCGTCGAGGTGGCGCGCCAGATTGACGGCGGCAAACAACAAATCGCCGACCTCGGCCGCGGCATCGTCCGGCGCGTTATCAAGCTCTGCTTCGATCTCATCGGTTTCCTCGCGGATCTTGCGCAACACCGCGCGCGGATCGTTCCAATCGAATCCGACCTTGCTGGCCTTGGCTTGAAGTTTCAGCGCGCGCGTCAGGGCAGGGAGCGTCACCGGAACGCCGGACAACGCACCATTTTCCGCCTTCGCGCCCTGCTGCGCTACTTGGCGCGCGGCCTTTTCCTGTTTCTCCTCGGCCTTGATCCGCTCCCACAGGCCGGCAACGGTCTGCGGCCCGTGCGCGTGAAATTCTCCCGCCATCTCGCCGAACACATGCGGATGGCGGCGGATCATCTTTTCGGTGATGCCTTGCACGACATCGCCGAAACCGAATGCACCGCGCTCTTCGGCCAAGCGGGCGTGATAGACGACTTGGAGGAGGAGGTCGCCCAACTCTTCCTTCAGATCGGCCATGTCGTCGCGCGCGATCGCGTCGGCGACCTCGTAAGCCTCTTCGACCGTGTAAGGCGCGATAGTGGAGAAGTTCTGCGCCAGATCCCATGGACAGCCGGTCTTCGGCGTGCGCAACGCCGCCATGATTTCGATCAGGCGGCTGATCTCGCGCGAAGGGGTCATGGTAGATTCCTGCAAATGTCCGAGACGGGCTTGCCGACGAGCGCCGGCAGCACGACCTATCTCATCTGTCGATGCGTGGGTTCTGTCCATTTAAAATGGGAATTGGTCAATGCCCATCTCAGCCTATGTTCAATCCGCGGTCTTTCTCGCCATTACGGCCGCCGCACTTTTCGGCGGGGCCGGCACGCTCGATATCCCTAGCTTCTGGGTCTATCTGGTCATTTTAGCAGCGATCATGGTCGCTTCGCTTGTCGGGCTCGATCCGGACCTGCTGAGCGAGCGCATGCGGCCGGGCGGCCAAAAACCTCCACGTGTATTGCAACTGCTCGCGCTTTTGTTCTTTGCGCACTGGCTGCTCGCCGGACTCGACCGTGGCCGTTTCCATTGGAGCGACACGGTTCCTGATTGGCTGCAAGCTACTGGCTTGCTCGTTGTCGCTGCCGGCAATGCGCTGTGCTTTTGGGCGATGCGGGTAAACCGGTTCTTCTCGTCGATCATCCGCATCCAGTCCGACCGCGGCCAGCATGTCATCGACCGCGGGCCTTACGCCATTGTCCGGCATCCCGGCTATGTCGGTGGAATCCTGTTCATGGTCGGAAGCGGCATTGCGCTCGGCTCCTGGCTAGCCTGGGCGGTGCTGGCGGCCGCAAGCCTGCCGTTTCTGCTGGGCCGCGCCATCAACGAGGACCGCATCCTGCAGGCCGACTTGCCCGGCTATCGGGACTATGCGGCACGCGTGCGCTGGCGGCTGTTGCCGGGCATTTGGTGAGACACGACAAGCCCTTGGGCGAAGCGGCTGAGGGCCTTACCCTGATTCGCATAAGACATATTATGGAACATCCACATCCATATCAATGGGCTTCGCCGATGGTGATCGTCATGCCGTCGAAGGCCGGCACGACATGGACCGGCAATTTGCCACGCAACACCTCGTAGTCGAGATCAGCGTGCAGATTGGTCAGGATGGCGCGGCGCGGCTTGAGCCGCTCGATCCAGTTCAGAGCGTCCGACAGAGAGAAATGACTGGGATGCTGCCTGTAACGCAGCGCATCGACAATCCACACGTCGAGATCGGCCAAGGCCGCGACGCTTTCCGGCGGAAGCGCGTTGAGGTCGCAGGAATAGGCGAGCTTGCCGAAGCGAAAGCCCAGCGAGCCGATGTCGCCGTGCTCCTGGGCGAACGGCAGGGCCTCGATCGGTCCTCCCTCCCCCTCGATGGTGACAGGAGTACCAGGCATCAGCCGGTGCTCGGAGATGATGGGCGGATAATCGCTGCCCGGCGGCGCCGTGAAGCAATAGCCGAACTTGTTGTTCAGCGAAGCGCTGGTCGCGGCGTCGAGATAGGCGTCGAGGCGGCGGTGTCGGCTGAGAAACAGCGCGCGCAGATCGTCGATGCCGTGGGTGTGGTCGGCGTGCTCGTGCGTATAGAACACGGCGTCGACCCAATCGACCTCGGCATCCAGCAGCTGCTCGCGCAAATCCGGCGGCGTATCGACAAGAACGCGGGTCGCGCCGTGCTTGCCATGACTTTCGCTATTTTGCCGCTCGACCAGTATCGACGTCCGCCGCCGCCGGTTCTTCGGATTCTTCGGATCGCAATCGCCCCAGCCCAAAGCCGGCCGGGGCACGCCGCCGGATGATCCGCAGCCGAGGATGGTGATTTTCAGCGTCATTTCAGCTTTCAGGCGGCGGCTGCCGCGGGCCGGGGCACTTTGGGGAACAGGCAGAAGAAATTGGCGCTGGTCTGTTGCGCGATATCGTCAAACGTGACGCCGCGCGTTTCGGCGAGTACTTTCGCGGTCTCGACCACATAAGCCGGCTCGTTGCGCTTGCCGCGGAATTTTCCGGGCGCGAGATACGGCGCATCGGTCTCGACGAGGATGCGATCGGCCGGCAAATGTGCCGCGATATCACGCAGCGCCGCCGAATTCTTGAACGTCAGGATGCCGGTGAAGGAGATGAAGAGGCCAAGCTCGATGGCGCGGCGGGCGAGATCGGTGCCGCCGGTGAAACAATGCAGCACGGCGGGGAAGGCGCCCTTCCCCGTTTCTTCCTCCAGAATGCGCGCGGTATCGGCGTCGGCCTCGCGCGTGTGGATCACCAGCGGCAATCCGGTTTCGCGGGCGGCGGCGATATGGGCGCGAAAGCCGCGCTCCTGCGCCTCACGCGGCGAATTGTCGTAGTGATAGTCGAGACCCGCTTCGCCGAGCGCGACGACCTTTGCCGAACGCGTGAGCGCGACGAGATCGGCCGTCGTCACATCAAGCTCTTCATGCGCGTTGTGCGGATGGGTGCCGACCGAGCAATAGACATCGGGAAACCGTTCGGTGATCGCAAGGAGATCGTCGACACGCTTCACGCGCGTCGAAATCGTCACCAGGCGCTCGATGCCGGCCGCACGTGCGCGGCCGACCACACCGTCGAGGTCGGCTGAGAAGTCGGGAAAATCGAGATGGCAATGGCTGTCGACGAGCATGGATTTCTATCTATGCTTCATTGCGCCGCTTGCTTCTCGGGCTCGACATAGCGCGGAAAGACCGGCGCCGGCGCCGGCAGCGCCGCGCCTGCCGCGATGCGATGCGCACGGCCGAGACACGCAAAGACCCGCTCGCTTTCAGGGATCGCCAACAGATCGAGCAATTTTGCCGCCGAAGCCGGCATGAACGGCAGCGCGAGAATGCCGACCTGGCGCAACACTTCGGCGGTCAGGTAGAGCACCGTGCCCTGCCGCGCCGGATCGGTCTTGGCGAGCGCCCAGGGCGCCTCGCCGGCGAAATAACGGTTGGCTTCCGCGACCACGGCCCAGACGGCGCTGAGCACGTGATGCAGCTGCTGCGTCGCCATCGCCTCGCGCGCCTTGCCGATCATGGCGTCGGCCGCGGCGAGGATCGCTGAGTCGTTCTCGCTGAACGTGCCGGGCTTGGGCAACACGCCGCCGAACTGCTTGCCGACCATGGTCAGCGAGCGTTGCGCCAGATTGCCGAGATCGTTTGAGAGATCGGCATTGATGCGGTTGACGATGCCTTCGTGGCTGTAATTGCCGTCCTGGCCGAACGGCACTTCGCGCAACAGGAAATAGCGCAGAGGGTCGACGCCATAGGCATCGGCCAGCGCGAATGGGTCGATCACATTGCCGACCGACTTCGACATCTTCTCACCCCGGTTGAAGAGAAAGCCGTGAGAGAAGACGCGGCGCGGCACAGCGATGCCGGCCGACATCAGGAAGGCCGGCCAATAGACCGCGTGGAAACGCACGATATCCTTGCCGATGACGTGCAGATTGGCCGGCCAGAACTTCTTGAATTTCTCCGATTCCGTATCGGGATAGCCGACAGCCGTAATGTAATTTGTGAGCGCGTCGACCCACACATACATCACGTGCTTGGGGTTGCCGGGCACCGGCACACCCCAGTCGAAGGTCGTCCGCGAGATCGACAGATCCTGCAGACCGCCGCGCACGAAGCTTGCGACCTCGTTCATGCGCTCTTTGGGCAGCACGAAATCCGGCACGTCACTATAGAGCTTGAGCAGCCGGTCGGTGAAAGCGGAAAGGCGGAAGAAATAGCTCTCCTCCTCCACCCATTCGACCGGCGTGCCCTGGGGCCCGAGCCGCTCCCCCTTCTCGTCAAGCCGCGTCTCGCTCTCGTCGTAATAGGCCTCGTCGCGCACCGAGTACCAGCCGGCATATTTATCGAGATAGATATCGCCGGCCGCCTGCATCCTCTCCCAGATCGCGATCGACGACGCATAGTGGCGCGGTTCGGTGGTGCGGATGAAATCGTCGTTCGAACAATTGAATCGCTTCACCATAGCCTGAAAGCGCGGCACGTTGCGCTCGACGAGTTCGCGCGGCGTCAGCTTCTCCTTGCCCGCCGTCTGCAGCATCTTGATGCCGTGCTCGTCGGTGCCGGTGAGGAAATAGACGTCGTTGCCGTCGAGCCGCATGAAGCGGGCGATGGCGTCGGTAGCGATGACCTCATAGGCGTGGCCGATATGCGGCGCGCCATTGGGATAAGCGATCGCGGTGGTGATGTAATAGGGCTTTCCGGGCATCGAGCATCCAACCTCTGGCGCGGTTGGTATCAACCCCGCGTAGCCTCGGCAAGCAAGCCGAAAACGTTGAAAATCAGCGGCTTGCGCTCGAGATTGTAGGTTTCGGCATCGCGCGCGGCGGCATTGACCCGCTGCCAGGCCTCGGCGAGCCGGTCGAGCCGGCCGATGTCGTTGGCGCCGGCATTGAGCCGCCGCGACAGCCAGGCATTGATGGTGTCGACAAAGGCCGAGAGCGGCTGCGGATCGGTTCCGGCCAGCGCCTCGCCGAGCGCGTGCAACGCCTTGGCGTCGAGCGACGGCAACCGGTCGAGCATGATCGAGCGCCTGCTGGCGCAGCACCAAGGCGCCCTCGTCCATCAGCGCCAGCGCACGCGCGACGCTGCCTTCGGCGGCGGCCGCAGCGGCGGCGATGTGCGGATCGTCCGCGTCGGCGTCCAATCGCCGCGGCAACCGCTTGCGCGACCTCGGCATCGGCGAGCGGCCGCAGCGTCAGGATGCGGCAGCGCGAGCGCAATGTCGGCAAGACCCGCGCCGCCGAATGGCTGACCAGAAGCAAGAGCGCGCGCTCCGGCGGCTCTTCCAGCACTTTCAACAGCGCATTGGCGCCGGCGCGATTGAGCTCATCGACCGCATCGACGATGGCGACCCGCCACCCGCCCTCGCCCGCGGTCGAGCCGAAAAACGCCACCGTCTTGCGGATATCGTCGACTGCGATCTGCTTATGCAGCACGCCTTTGTCGTTGAAGGTCCGTTCGAGGATGAGCAGATCGGGCTGCGCCTGGGCGGTCATATGCCGGGCGACCGGATCGTCGGCATCGACCGCAAGCGACGTCGCCGCTTGCACGTCGCGGCGACAATGGATCGGGATGCGCGAGCACGAACCGCGCCATGCGATAGGCCAGCGTCGCCTTGCCGATGCCTTGCGGACCCGCGATCAGGAAAGCATGCGGCACGCGGCCGGAGCGATAAGCCGCGAGCAAAGTCGCTTCGGCAGCGGTATGGCCGAACAATTCCGTCGTGGCGCGCGGATGCGGCGCGTCGTCGACCTCGTCATCGTCGACTTCTGGCGCGCGGGCTCATCTCAGGCGCCGACCTCGTGGGCCGGACATTGCTGCCGAGCGGCGCTGTGACCGGATCGAGCTTGGCGCCGACAATGTTCCAGATCTGCCGCGCCACGGTTTCCCGGTTCGGCGCTGGCATCGACGACGACGCAGCGCTGCGGTTCCTCGGCGGCGATCGCCAGATAGGCTTGCCGGAGCCTTTTGTGGAATTCGACGTTTTCGCCTTCGAACCGGTCCGGCGCCGCCGCGCCGCGGCGCTTGCTGGCGCGCGCCATGCCGATTTCGACCGGGATGTCGAGCATGAGCGTGAGATCGGGCATAGTCGCCGACAGCGACGCGCTCGAGCCCGCGGATCAGGCGATGATCCACTTGCCCGAGAATGCCCTGATAGACCCGCGTCGAATCGACAAAGCGATCGCAGATCACCCATTTGCCGGCATTCGAGCGCCGGCAGAATTGTGCATTGGACATGATCGTCGCGCGCTGCCGCAAACAGCATGGCTTCGACATCCGGCCCGAGCGGCTTCGCCGCGCCCGACAACAGCACGTGGCGGATGATCTCGGCGCCGGGCGAACCGCCGGGCTCGCGGGTCAATTGCACGCTGATGGCCGAGCGCCTCGAGGCGCAGCGCCAGCATGGCCGCCTGGGTCGATTTCCCAGTGCCCTCGCCGCCCTCGAAAGTGATGAACTTCCCGCGCATCGGCAAAGCTCTGTCGGGACTCCGGCCAGCCTCCGCCGGCCCGACCTTCTAAATCAATGACTTACCGGAATATCCGTACACAGAACTTGAGGCAGGATTCGGCAAGACGAAATTAAACTCGAATATAGGCTGGATCCGCCGCGGCGCACCCGCAAACGACCCAGAAAGATAGATGGCTCACAGCTTGCCGACGCCGGCGCGGAACAGGCCGATCATCAATTCCGTCGCGCCATCCATGGCCCGCTGCGACATGGTTCCGGTGCCGACATCGTCGGCGGCCTGCAACGGCACTTCGAGCGCGACATTGTCGCCGCGCCAGACTTCGAGCTTGCCGATGGCCTGGCCCTTGGTAATCGGCGCCGGCACCGGCCCACTATAGACGATGCGGGCGATGAGCCGGTCGTTGGTGTTGCGCGGCATCATCAGACTGACGGTGCCGGGCCCGACCAGCGGAACGTAACTGTTGTCGCCGCCGAACACTTTGGCGGCGCCGATGGTCTGGCCTTCGGCGAACAGGATCTTGGTTTCAAAGCCGTGGAAGCCGAAATCGAGGAGCTTCTTGGCCTCCTCGCCGCGCTCCTTGTCGTTCTTGGCGCCGGAGACCACGACGATCAGCCGCAGATTGTCCTGCAGCGCCGATCCGACCAGACTGTAGCCCGAATCCGGCTCTCGCCGGTCTTCAGCCCATCGGCGCCGATGCCCATGCTCAAGCAGCGGATTGCGATTTTCCTGGCGGATATTGTTCCAGGTGAAATCGCGCGCGGCGAAATAAGGATAGAATTGCGGATAGGTCTGCATGATGTAACGGGCGAGTTCGGCCATGTCGCGCGCCGTCACATGCATGTTCGGATCGGCCAGCCCGGTCGAATTGGTGAAGACCAAATTTTCCAGCCCGATTTCGTGCGCCCGCTTGGTCAGCAGCGCGCCGAAACTCGCTCTCATTACCGGCGAGCGCTTCGGCGATGGCGATACAGGCGTCATTGGCGGAATCGACGATGATGCCTTGCATGCAGGTCGGAGACTTTGATTCGGCTATGGATCGCCGCGAACATCGTCGAGCCGTGCGACGGCGCGCCGCCTTTGCGCCAAGCGTTTTCACTGATGATGTATTCGTCGTCGAGTTTGACGCGGCCTTGCTTGATTTCGTTGAACACGTATTCGAGCGTCATCAGCTTGGCGAGCGACGCCGGCGCGAAGGGCTGATCGCTGTTTTTCTCGAACAAGAAGCTGTTGCTGCCGGGGTCGAGGAGCGCAGCCGACGGGCTCGATGTTTGAAACCCTTCGCTCTTGGCCGCGACGGGAGCGGCATGTGCTGCTGGCGGCATGTCCAATGTGGCAGCCGATACGGCGAGCGCGGCGACGAACGCGCCGAGCGCCAAGCCCCTCCCTTCACCTACCAGTTGCGCGCTGCTCTCGACACCCTCGCCTCCACTTTGCGCGTTTCAATGCGCCATTTTCGCAAAAACGGACCGCAGAAAACAGTGCGGCGACGTGTCGACCATCGGCCGGCGCGAAAATGCCGCGCCACTCGGCATAGGGGGCATGTCACCTGAGATCAGTAGAGGCCGCGGCCGTTGAGGATTTGCACCGTATCGTCGTCATTCGACGACGTCGTCGGCATAGGACAATGAGCTACACCGCCGATGAGAGCCTGTGCTGGCGACGCGGGCCCGGGATGGCACCGTCATCGCGACCGGGAACAATTCGCGTCGCCGCCGCGAAGCTTGACTGCGCCCGGCGCCGGTGCCGGTTCGTCCTGCCGCAACGTCGCCTCGAGCAGCCGGTCGTCCGAGCCGTCGATCTGCGCAGGCCCGACATATTCGACGCGGACCATGGTCGTGCCGCGATCGACAAAGCCGAGCAATTGGGCCGCGCGCTTGGAGACATCGATTATGCGGTTGGCGGCATAGGGACCGCGGTCGTTGACGCGCACGATTAGCGAGCGGCCGTTTCTTGAGATTGGTGACGCGCGCATAGCTCGGCAGCGGCATTGTCGGATGGGCGGCGGAGATGGCGTTGAGGTCGAAAATCTCGCCATTGGCGGTGGCGCGGCCGTGGAAATCGTCGCCGTACCAGGACGCCAGACCTTCGGCGCGGTAGTGCGGATCAGCCTCCGGAACATAGAGGCGGCCGGCGACTAAATAGGGCGAACCGACCCGGTAGACGCCGCCGCCTTTGGGCACCGGGTCGCCCGGTTGGACCAAGAGTGCGCTCGGCGAGACGCCGTAACGCGGGTCGACTTTGCTGCTGTTGGCGCAATGGGCCAGAAATAGGCAGAGCACGGCGCTGGCTGCAACCGGGGCGAACCGCCTGCAAGCGCCGATGGACGCAAGATGCCGTACTGCCGAGCGTACCCGACGCCGCATTGTCCCCTATCCCGGCGCAAAGGTATCGGATTCTAGCGTGGTGAGATTGTGGCAAAAATGGGCGCACGCCAAGCGATAGTGAATAGACCATTGCCAAAGCCCCCAATCTCCTTGACGCGGGGACGCCAGAAGCCACCGGCCCCGAGGACGGCGACGCAGATTTTCAGAGTCTTGTAGGTGGAGTTTGCGCCGGAGCGGCCCGGTCGCCGCTGCCGGTTTAACCGGTGTGCCGGCTGAACCATAAATCCCGGCGCGCCTTCCGGACTTCCTCGCTCAAATGTTTCACTTCGCGCAGAAGCTCATCGATCGCCTTTAAGAGACTTGCATTGATGTCGACTTGCGAGACCTGTTTCTTCGCCAAACGGACATACAATTCCGCGCCATGCAGAGACATTTTCCGGACCCGAATTACCCGACGGTTGTGATGGTAGAGGTACTAACCGCCATGCAATGTCTCCGGCAGACGTAAATTTGTGCTCATTTAAGTGCGTAAAATTAGTCGAATATGACGCAATCGGTTTTGCCGCGGCAGGCACGGCGCAATGCGGGGCGGCCAAGATTGACGCCACCCGCGAGGCTGAACAGAAGAACGCCTCCCAAATCAAGCGGGTAGCCATCTGGCGGCAAAACCGTTAGTGATCCGCGCAGCAGGGGAAAACGTCAGGGCTCCAGGCACGGAAGGGTGGCCGAGTGGTTTAAGGCACCGGTCTTGAAAGTCGACAAGCTTGGTGTGAGCCAATATCTTTGAGTATCAAATCATCAAGCAATCCGGGCTTTTCGCCACTCTGCTTGTCTATCTGTTTCCAACCAGTCCAACGTGTGCTTGCAGAGTTTGGGCACAAACTTGGGCACAAGTCTTACTGCTCCGCCCGCCCCGTCCAAGGATTGATATCTCCATCAGAATG
The DNA here is from genome assembly GCA_963761185.1 of uncultured Alphaproteobacteria bacterium. Taxonomy (GTDB): domain Bacteria; phylum Pseudomonadota; class Alphaproteobacteria; order Rhizobiales; family Xanthobacteraceae; genus BOG-931. The sequence continues at coordinate 36,695 of CAVXFY010000001.1, read as the reverse complement.
GCTGGGCGTGCCCGGGCATAGCGCTCACGCGGACCGTTGTTGCGCACCGGCCGCGGATCGTATTGCCCGCGATCGGCGCCGGGGGCCCGGCCGTAGGTTTCCAGCCGATCCAGCATCCTGCCGGAGCCTCGATCATGAAGGCGTATCTGTTGCGCTCAACAGTCATCGCGTAGCCTCACGATCTTGTAATCCTCATCACGGTGATAGCTGAGCATCTCCTCGGCGAGCTCGTTCATGTGGCTGGCGATGTAGAATTGCTCGCGCTGCATGAAGCCGCACATCTCTTCGACGGCCGGCTCGACGTGGTAGCCGCCGCCCTTGTTCTCGGCGTGCTTGGAGAGCATCGGCCCTCCAACCCGGCGATAAACGTCCGCGAGCGCAAGCCCGCTGCCCTTCTCATGCTGCAGCCCATCGTGCGGCCAGGCGATCGGAATGCGCAACCCGCGACACATGCCGGCGATGCGCCGGATATGTGTGAAGGCCTCGCCGCGCTCCATCTTGAAGCCGTCGACGACAAAAAACTCATCCGTCTCCTTCACCCAGGCGCAAAGCGCGGCAGCGAACGGATGGCCATATCCGAAGTCGACGCCGACGATCCACCGCGCCCAGGATTTGATGTCCTTGTCGGGATTGATGGCCGCATCAGGTTTCGATCGGGAATGGAAACACGCGCGCAATGCCGAGCTGGGGAATGCCGTGGATGCGCGCTTCCCGCTCGTGCGGCAGATAGCTTTCCTCGAGCTGCGCGCGCCGCTCTGCGCTGATGTGCCTCGCATCTTGCGCGTCGATCCTAATATCGATGCGATCGGTCGAGTATTCGTTCAGGAAGCGATAGGTGAGCTCACCCCCTCCCTTCAAAGGAGTGTAACTAAGGAATATCATACCATCTGTCGCGGTCGTGCGCGCGATCAACTCGCTGTAGATTTCTTCGCTGCACCGTTCGTCGACCCAGATCCAATCGACCAACTCGGCCTGCATCTTCTCCGAGCCCTGCTCGAAGCTCTTGAACGTCACCGTAGAAATGCCGTCGCGGGCGCCGTCCGTTTCATGCACCACGCTGGCGGTGTCGATCGAGCCTGTGCCGCCGGGGACCATCATGGGCCTGCCGGCGAAGGTCGCGAGCGGAATTGTGCCGGTGCCGAACTCGTCTTGCATGCTGTCATTTTGTGTTGTGGACCGTCGCGGACCAGCGTGCGCTCAGGACCGATGACCCAGCCGCGCGTCGGCTTTGTGAAGCGCCGGCCGGTCCACCAACGCGGGTATGCGCCGGTCATATGCAGCCCGGCCTCATACGCGCAGCAGAACGTTTTGCCGGTCTGGTTGCCGCCGCGGATCAAGCGCTGGTGATGCTGCCTGCCGGCCGCAAAGAACCTCTGCTGCGGCTCGTACCATTCGCTCAGGCCCCAGAAATCGGCCAGATGGAATTTCTTGCGGTATTCCGACGATGAATTGCCTGCCGGGCGAGGCGCAAGATCTTTTGCGGATCCGGTGCGTCGTCATCCATTGATGGTCTCGGGCTCGATGACTTTGCCTTCGATGATCTTGGCCGGGGCGGCGCGCTGCGCAGTTTCGACAGCTTCCAATGTCTCCAGGCGGTCGAGCCCGTTTGGGCCGTACAGTTCGAGGAGCTTCTCGCGTGGCGCGCCGAGCTTGCGGAGCGCGCAATTCCTCAAGCGCTGCGCGGTCGGGATCCTCGTCCGGTGAGTGACGTCGACTGAATGCTTGGTCTGCAGCGGGTCGACGCGGTTTAGGATTCGTCGATCGCGCGCGTTCGGTCCCGGTGGTTCTTTCCCGCATGACCTCGAATAGCGCGGCGACGGCCTCGGGATGACCGACGCGGATGACCTTGCGGCTCTCCTCGGCGATGGCGGCAATGATCCGCTCGTCCCGGCTCAGCCGATGAGCGTCCTTGCTGAGCGTGTGAGGGTCGCTACCGGCCTTACTGTTCTTGCCGTAGCCCGCCTTTTTGTATGCCCGGGTGAGATAGCCGCGCGTCGCGGGCTCGGTAACGAGATAGCGCACGAAATCACGCTGCTTCTCGTTGAGTGCCTGCATTGCGGGACCCAGCTCGCCCCAGTTCTCTTGCGGCACTGCAGGCGGCGCCACGGGCTTCATGCGCTTGCCCGCTTCGCCGCGTCGGACAGGACTTTGCGGACGTAGCTCGACAGTGGCCGGCCATCGCGCTGAGCGCAGCTTTTGAGCTTATTGACCAGGGCCGGCGCGATGCGAACCGCCAGCCGCTTCTTGAGTGCGGGCTTTGCCATGTGCCCAACGTGGCAACATTGGCTGACGGCGCAACGTACCTGATATGCCGGGGGCCGAATCGCTGCTAAGATGCTCCAGGGAGGTGCGAACAAAATAGGATAAGCATTTGTGAACGAAGGTTATTTTGCTGGCATTGGACCGGTCATTCTAGGCGTTGTCGTCTGGGGGCAGGCCGTCGCTGTCGATCGGATTTGTTATTCCACACCGTCCGCAGACATCTGCGAGCACGGCCGAACACCGGCGATGATCGTACCGGACGAGGCTCCGATCACACCCAACAATCCGATGCCATTCGGATTAGTGCGGCCGCTAACGGCGTCCTCGACTACAACGGTTTCCGGCGGCGGTTACGACGTCGTCGTGGCGCCGCGGTCCTAGTCCCCGAGAATGCGCCGCCGGTAATCCTCGCGTAGCTCGCCTGCGATGCTCGTCGGCGACAGCTTCACCAATTCGGCGAACGGCGCATGCGGCCGGCACGCACGGCATGACAGCGCCGGAATGAGCGCCGGTCACCATCGTATCGGGATGCCGATCGAGCCGGCGCAGGTCGACCGACTGCGTGGTGCAGCAGCCGGGACAGCGGACCCATAGGAACCAATGCTGAGCGGCGATGGCAGCGCCGATCGTCGGCGAGAACAGCAGCGGCGCCCGCTGAGCCTGGCGCTCATTCCATTCGGTCACCAGCCGGCGAGCGTCGGCCCTCACCTGGGGATCGAGCGCGCGCTTGCGCCGCGGCCTGCTTCTCGGCCTCGTGTCGGCGCTCGTCGTCCATTTTGCGCCTGTTGTAGCCCATGCCCGATGCTGGCACGATCTGGCCGATGGTCCCAGCCGCTAGGGATAGTGTTCATTCGACTGAGGCGGCCTGTGGAGAAATGCCATGTACCGCGTCAAAGCGAAATTACCGAATAGAAGCTCCTCTGAAACAAGCCACGAGACCGCAACGGAGACGCTGGGCATGGTTCAAAAAATTCGGAAGGAAGGTGGCGAAACATCCGTTGAAGATCGTTTCGGAAAAAAGGTGTCCGATTCTCTTTTTGGCCGATTTAGTCGCCAGGGAAACCAAATAAAAAAGTCCTGATGAGCCGCTTCGTCATCCGCGCGGCGATAGTGGAACCATCAAATGGCCGCTCTGCACGGAGAGTTCCAGGGCTCGCGGTGGCGACACAATCGTTCCGGAAGGAAACTATTCCTCGATTATCCAAGTTTGACATAATATCAATATAGTGTTACTTTGCCTCTCTGACGTCGGGGGAGAAGCGCCAGATGGGAACCGCAAGAAAAAGGTCTAAAAGATGCCTCAACAACCCCTATATGATACTGAAACAGCGCTGCTTCATAAGCTTGCGTGCCATCCGGATTGCCGGATCATTTGGACCAGGCATGCGTTAGAGCAGATGGAGGCGAGGAAGATCCTTGCCGAAGACGTGATCGGAGCTTTGACAAACGGTCATATTCTTTTCCACGAAATTAAGGAAGACATCCTATATCGAGTTGATGGCAAAGATCTCGATGGAAACAGACTGCAGGTACAAGTAGCGCTCTACGACGAGACAATAGCGATCAAAGTGATCACCACCTTTTAGGCAAATTGCCAAACGATGAACCGAAGAACGAGAACCACAACGCCAAACGAAAAACGACACAAGCAACAAATAACCAAAATCAAACATCCCAGCGAAGGACGCAGCGTCATGACCTCCACCACCGCCGACAAGATGCCGAAGGTGCGGCATAAGGCACCACTTCGAGTAATCGAAGTCGAAATCCAAGATCACGTGGAGGCTGTCACTCGCCATATTGACGAGTATGACGCCACGGCCCTCGTCGGCCTGCACACACTCGTAAAGAACGCGGCGATCGAGACACAAGATAAGAACGGTGAGGTGACTGTGGAGCTTCCGAAGCTGCGCGAACTACTCGCCGCGGCCGCCGTCATGCGGTGTCTCGTGCCAATACGCCTACGCGGCGCGGAGATGAAGGCTATGCGCAAGACCATGAAAATGACGCTGGCCGAACTCGCTCGCAAGCTGGACGCCCGGACCGCTCCCGAAACTGTGTCTCGATGGGAGTCGGAGGCCCAGCCTATGGGCGGCTACGTCGAAAAACTGCTACGTCTGCTCGTCTGCGAGATGCTCAAGGAAAGCGCTCCTGGCATCGAATATAATGCGTCAATGATCGCCCACATGACCGTCATGGATCCCTGGGCGTCCGATCCGGACTATGCTGTGCCGCCGATCGTGCTGATCTATACGAAGATCAAACAGCAGGCCGGCCCGGTCATCGACGCATGGGCAGCTTGAAAACTAAAGCCCCGGCGCCTTTAGCCGGGGCTGTTCAAACGCGGAGAACGCGATGACCTACCATCTTGTCCATCGGTTCGGCCCGAAAGATCTACCATTGTTTCGCAAAGAATTGTTCGCAACGGAGCCCGAGGCCGTCATAAGGGCCGCTCAATATTTCATGGCCGGCGACAAAGGCGATTTCCTGATCGAGGACGACGCAGGTCGCATCGTAACAAACGACGAACAGATTCGGAGTCGGTGTAAGGCAACCCGGATGCCATAACATCCAAATGGCGAACGTTGCCCCGTGTCGGCTGGAACTGAAAGGCGATGCCGTGAGACTATATAACCTAATGATCGTTGATTGTCCGGCGCTCCGTTTGACCCAAGTCACGCTGCGCACAGTCGAGCGCATTGTCCAACAAGCGTGGCGCACGAATAAGTCGATCGCTTTTCGGCTTCACGAGAGTAAGGATGGGCGCCTTACGGTAATCGAAAGCATACCCGCTTAGGTGTAAGCGGGTGTCGCGCAAACCGGACTGGTCGCGCCCCCTGCCCCGGCCACTGACAATCCCGACTGTCATGGATCTTGTCACGCTCGCCGACGTGCGGGCGCTGCTCGGGCATCTGCCGAAAGAGCGCCATCAATTTCACACGTGGCAATACGTCGAAGCCGAGCTGACCAAGGCCGCGAACGGCGCTGATCCCGTCGACGTCGCCGTGGCGCTGCAATTGGTGCTGAGCCTGGAAAACGTCGAGTGCCGACCAAGATAAGCACCGGGCGACACGGCAAAGCACGGGGACTTTACCGCGTCGCCCACTCGGCGCTTGCACCCCCGTGCTGGCAAACCGAGCATGTAACTTTGGCAACGGGCGCAATGCTTAGACTTGACTTGGATCAAGAACATCGCGCGCATGGCGGATCACAGTGGGGCCGTGCTCGACCGGGGCTTGCACGGACAAATATGGCTCCATTCATTTATCGCTGCCCGGCAATGGGCCTGAACGTGCAAGGCTGGGTCGCCGACGATCCGACCGAGAAAGATGGCCATGAAGTTTTCGAGGCTTTGACCTGCACCGCGTGCAGGCAAGTGCATCTGGTCGATCCGAAAACAGGAAAGGTGTTGGGCGCCGAGCCGTGATGACGGCAACTGTATTTAGTGGTAGGGGTCTTTAACAACTGTGGGAGGGTGAAATGTTACGGGCGACTTTGATAGCTGCTGCAATCAGTGTGATTGCCGGATCGCTTCCTGCGTTCGCCAAAGACTGCAATGCTATTTGCGCCAGCCGCTGTAGCAGCGGGATGACCTATGCGGGTGGGGGTTGTCAGTATCGTTGTATGGCCATCTGCCAATCCAAATAAGCTGGTCACCTGAAATGCGCGGGGCAAGCGGATGCAGCCCGGCGCCGCGGTAGCAACAGATAACTGCAAGCGCGGCAGTGATCAGGTCACGTCCGCAGCCATGCGCATCATGGAAAGGCGCTTCTCGTAAGTAGCCTTCAATTCGGCAACCTTGTGGGCGTTCGAAGTCGCCTGCGCGGACAGCTCGGCGACGCGCTTCTCTGCAGCCTCAATCTCGCGCTCGCGTTTGGCGACAGCGGCGTCGTGCTCAGCTTGATCTGCGGCAATTTCGCGGTCGTGTTTGGCTTTAGCATCGGCCAGCGCCTCGGCGTGCTCGGCTCTAAGCGCGTCGAGCTTTGCGGAACGCATCGTCTCGATCTGCTTGCCCGCAGCCGCTGTGGCCGCGGCAATTTCTTCGAGCCGCTTCTTGGCGCCGGCCGGGTCGGCGATGATCTGAAGTAAACCGAATAACGCCTTCATCTCTTGCGGGGGCGGCAATTCTGGCGGGGCTGTGGGTGTGAGGGTGTTCATCATCGCAAATGCTCCTTGGCGTTCGGTACGAGTTTCAAGATAGGCGCCTGCCTTGGTTCGGCGAGTTCGCAGGGCTGGCCCGGTAAGTCGCCGTTCATTTCCGCGGCATTCAATCGGTCTTCTGACCAGAACATCGCCGCGTGCAGTGCCATGACGCGGTATTGCTCGGGCAGCGCGCGCAAGAGCCGGACAGCGGCATAGAAGGAGCCCGTCATTGCTGTTTCACCGGTCGAAGGGAAAGCATCAATGTGATCCTGCTCCACTCCTCGACCTCCTTTCTCCCACCGTCAAACATGCGACGGCGCCACGCTTGATCCCTCACCAAGCGGTCCTTCTCCTCCTTGGCCCACTGATGTAAATCAGCTCGGATCACACCGGCGCGAAGCTCAGCCTCATTCTCTGGCGTCAACCGGAATTGCTGCCGGAGCCATCCAAAATACTTGTTCCACTCCTCGGAATTTCGCGCCGTCGCTTGGCTCTCAACATCGGCTTGGGATGTGATCGCAGCCGGGCTCGGCCACCCTTTGCGGTGTAGATCACTCCAGCGCTGGCTGGCCGGCCCGGTGAGACCACGCTCACGCTCGGCCTTCATGGCCGCATAAAATTCCTTGTCGGACTTGAGCGTATCGATCTCCGCACGCGCTGCCACGGCCTCGGGCGCATTGAACGCCGGCGGTGTGACGGGGAATCCGGCCGGCATAAACGACGGCGCGGGTAGCGTTGCCGCCGCGGCGCTGCTGCTGAGCAGATCGGTCGTGGTGACGCCTGCCGGCGCTGCTGTGGCTGCCTCGGTCAAGCTGCTGCTCCTACATCGTGCAGCTCAGGCACGGGCGTGCTTTCGAGCTCCTCGAGCAGCTCGCGGCTGTTCTTTTCAATCTCTGCCGCAAAATTGTACGGGCCACGGCTGATCAATTCGCGGAGCAGACCGGCCACCATGCGCTGCTTACGCATTGACGACAGCGGCTCGAGCCGCATTGCGCGCAGATAGGTGAACCGGTGCGCAGGCGGCATGATCGCGGGCCAGTTCGCGAAAACTGCCTCGTCCGCGATTTGGAGCGCGGCAACAGCCTCGGCCAACTGCTTCAACAGGCCATCTAGCCGCTCGACTGCAGCCAGTTGGCGCGGGATTGCTTTCTTCACTTCCGCGACGCAATTAGCTTTCTGCTGTTCGCGGCCGGCCTGCTCAACCTCCCGCTGGCGACGCTGCATGATCGCGATGCGATCGTGGTGCGCTGTGACGCTCGCCTGCAGACGGCCAATCTCGGCGTCGATGTTTGCGACATCGGCAACGTAGGCATCGCCCTCGGCTTGTTCGATCTTCGCCGCGCGCTCGACTTGAAGCTGCCCGATGCGCTCCTCGGCTTGCTGCAGGGCCGTTTGCGCAGCCTGCAGAGCCGCGTCGGGGTCGGTTCGGAAAGGAATCTTCATCGCCGGAACATCCCCTTGCGGCCGGCGGCTTCCGCCTCCGCCTTGCGCCGAGCGTCGGACGCGGCGAGTTGCTTTTCCATTTGGGCAAGGTGGCGCTCAAAGTCCGGCTCGTCCTTGCCCCACTTGCGATACGCGTCGACGCTCTGGCGGGTCTGGCTCAACGCGCTACCACGGCCCTGCTCGATCGGGATGCCCTTCGCGTCGAACTTAACGTCGTGGCCGAAAACGGCTGCTTGAACGGCCGCGAAGTGCCGCTCCAAGAAATCTGCGGGCAATTGCTCTGCGGCAATTTGGGACTCAATTTCTTCAATCTCGGATTGCGACAGCGTGATAGCCGGTACGCGTATCGGATCGACTGGGGTGGTCACCATTTGCTCGTTCTCCAGTTTGTCGGGGTCATCGAAAACTCACTGTCACGTCGGGCGCCGCGGTCGCCGTAACGACCGTTAGCCCGGTCCAGAACGCAACGTCATAGGTGAAGCAGCCCGGCGTGCTTGCGAAGCTCGTGATCGTTCCGATTTTCGCCCCGCTTGCGGCCGTATTGTCGTAAATCGTGACCGTACCGGTGGCAGCGGGGGTGTTGATGCACACCGTGTGAAGGTAGCCACGCGTCGATTTGATCGTGGTTGTCGTGTCGGTGGTGATGTTCGAATACGACCACGCGTCCTGCTGCGCCGCCGCGGGTGATGCGAGCAACAGGCTTAGGATCAGAAGCAGCCGCCTCATGCCGCCTGCCCCTCGCGTTCGGCCAGGCGCTGCGCCGCAACGTTCACGAGAAGCTGCCGGATGTAGTCGGACAGCGCTCTGCCGTCCTCCGCGGCTTCGGCTTCCAGTTCATGCCGCAGCGGCACGGCAAGCCTGATCGTGACGCGCTCGGTTCGCTTTGTTCGTCTCATACCGCGCAATGTGCGGCGGACATTGGCTGTCGAGCAACGTACTAAAAGCGTGCCGGCTTAACTGCGCAGTAACAGCGCTGCTGTATCAATTGTTGGCCGGACGGAAGGGACGACGACCGGTGAAATGGTGGCCTTCTGGGGGCCCTGCGCAGTCCGACTCTGCCGGGGCCTCGCCTTTCAGCAAAACAGTCGTAAACAAAAAAGCCCGCCGCACCTTTTGGGGGGAAATTCCTTGGGATGCAACGGGCTGAGTTGGGCCGCCGGGAGTGAGAGCAACCAGCGGCCATGGCCGCGTTGTTGAGCAGCCAAGCCAGCACATTGCGCCGCCGCCACGATGCAGCTTTGACCTGAATCAATTGCAGCCGCGGCCATTCCCGCTGCGTTCGCTGTATATCCGCTGCCTGTTCGCGGATACCCCTAAATTTCGGTTACGTTCGCGCCGCAAAAAACAGCCCCAGCAGATGCCAGGGCTGAGCCTCACCGATGGTGTACCGCCCTGAACTGGCGCGGGCGTCGAGGGGACAAGGAGAGGTAGCGCGCGCCAGTACAGCGATTTCCATGCAGTGTAGCTGAGTCGCGCGAGTACCAAGCAAGGATTTTCAGAAATCGGTCGCCGCAAATTTCTGGAACGGGCGGGCAAAGAAAAGGCCCACGACCGAGGAGCGGCCGCAGGCCAAGGAGAGCCATCCTGAGAGAAAACGCCAAGCCATTAGCGCTTTCCAAGGCCAAACTTAGCAAATCGCACAGCCCGCACAACACGCAAAGTTCTGGAACGGCCGCCGCCGCACCGGACAGGCACCTGCAAGTTCTGCCGTGCGCCGCGCGCTGTAGGGATTGGCGTCGGCGAAAAAACCGATCGAGCCGGAATTTTCCCTGCCGGCATGCCTTTTTGAAAGGGTGGTCAGGCCGATCTGCCCAGGCCGGCAATAACCCGCGCCAGGCATCGCGGCGAAAAGGCGTCGGCGCCGGGATGGTCGAGCCTTAGTCGCGCATACACGCACGGCAGCGCGTGTGCGTATTCCTGAGCTAGCTTCTAGGCATTAGCTGCGCGCGCGTAAATGCCTCGCAATCGAGTCTGCGTGACCGTGGATTCGATTTGCGTGATGGCTGCCCCCGAATGTCGGACTGAGTGGCGAACGAATCCAGGGTCGCGTAAACGGGTTTGCAAGTCGATGCGGCGGCGACGGTTGGGCTGATACCGAATTGCCAAACCGGTGCCGCAAGCCGCGCAAGTAGCCGTGGTTGCTCGGCTATGTTTGTTTGTTGTCGCGCGATGTGCCCGTTTGTGTGCCCAAGCACCGCCCAGAACGATCGCCACAAGCGCGGACGCAGGCGAGCTGGCGCGGGGACTGAGACGGGCGAAAGGCGCAACAAGTCGAGCGGTTCCACGAAGTCGGGAAAGTGGTGAAGGTTTGAGAGCGTTCCCTATAGGGTAGAAGCTGGAACGGAACGCCTCAAAAGAGAGACTTAGAGTCGGTCTCTTTTGAGGTCCGGACGTTCCAGTGGAACGGCTTGAACTGACAGCATAATCCGCCGTTTTTTGCCTCGTGGAACGCTTGGAACGTTCCATGGAACGGTTTGGTGCAAAATCGGCTCGGAGCGTTCCAGAGGCGTGGAACGGCAAAACTGGGCTTTTGGACGCTACTCGATCGGCGTTTTTGAGGGCTGCCGTTGCCATCGCGTTTCGGCTGCTTTGCGTGCTATCGCGCTGCGCTGCTCGGCGGTGAGTTTGAGCGCGCGACGTGCTGCCATCCTGCGCGCCCAGCCGCGGCCTTTCACGGATCGCCAATGCTGTCCCCGGCGCGGTGCTTTTACATCGCAAGCATCATCGCAAGCATCGACGGGCTGTGCGTCGACATCCTTCGCCAGCACGAGCACGAGTCCCGTGGCGGCCAACACGCGGCCGAGAGTGACGTTGCCTAATTTCTTGACGGCGCGCGGACTCAACAGCTTTCCTGCATGACCATTGGCAAGGCCGGCATCGACGTCGAGCTGTTCGCGGGTCATGCCGATAGATGCGCACCACTCGGCCAGCGCGCGGCGTAGGTCGTCGTAACTGCGCAAGACAGCGATCGGCTGCGGCGGCTTTGGCGCGGTGCTGGTGGTCATGCTGCGGCGCTCTTGGCTGCCGCGGCAGCGCTGGTCCTGCCTTTGTCGGTCAGCTCATAGGTGCCGCGATGCAGCCGGACTAGGCCGGACTTTTCCAGGCTTTTGAGGATGCGATGTGCCTTGGACTTTTGCGCCTCGCCGGTGCTCGACGTCCAACCGCATGCAGTGGCGAGTGCCTCGACTGAACGGCCTGGCTCGAGCATGGCGGCCAATAACCGGTCCTCGTTACTGCGCGTCGTGCGTGCCAAGTCGGCCTTATCGCTTTCGGAGATGGGGACGGCCCTGACGGTTGGGATCTGCCTGCCCTTTTTATCCGTCAGCGCGTCGCAGGTGATTTTTTCCAGCCGGAACGTCATCGGCTCGAAGCCGGGCCCGCGCAGTTTTCCGGTGTGCCAGAGCTCGGTTACTTCATCGGTTCGCCATAAGGTCAGGTTGCCGTCCATTTCCGCGATGAAGGCGCCGCCACCGCGGGGCAGCAATTGGGTTTGATCTGCGGCGTTCTTGACGGGATGGCAGAGCACGAGGACACAAGGCTGGCCCGGCAGTTCGGTGAGCGTGCGCAATGTCCTGGCATGGCCGCCCATTTGCGCATTGCTGTTTTCTTCTTCGCCGAGAAAGTAGGCCGCCGACGTGTCGACGATGACCAGATCGATCTTGCCGCCCGGCAACGCCGCTGCCTTGGCTTTGCATTCGGCGAACATGGCCGCGATCGTGAATGTGCCTACGATGAAACTGCAATTGTCGGCGATGTCGTTTCTGCCGTCGTTTGCGTCATCTGCGATAATGCGCATTCGCAGATCATCCGGGTTTTCACCGGCAAAATAGACGGTGTTGCCCTGGTCGACTGCGTGCCGCCCGAGCAAAGCGCTACGGCGATCTGGCATTGAGACCAGCTTTGTAATTAACTGCGCAACCGCGGTCTTGCCGTCGCCGGTCCGCGCGGTAAGTGAATAGACGAAGCGCCGCTGCAGGATTTCATCGATCAGCCAGTCCGGCGCGACATAGCCGCCGATGAATTCGGTTTTTGACAGCAGGCGCACCGGCGGGGGCACTGCTTTTTCAGGTGCTTCACCTGAAACAGGTGACAGACCACTGTCAGGTGGTGAATATTCGCCACCACCTAGCGGCGTCCATACCGGCACACTGAAGCAAACATCGGCCAGCGATTTGGCCCGATGCGTGTCAGTATCCAGCCAATCCGACACATCGCCCTTATCCGGCAGATCCGGCAACGCCACGATGCGCACAGTTTTGGCCGTGCCGTGCAATGCCTGCGCAGCCGCAAGCGATCGTTCCCTGCCCTTCTCGTCGTTGTCCTGCAGGATGATACAATCTCGCCCGGCGAGCGCCTCGATACATTCGGGAGTCCATATGCAGCCGCCGGCCAGCGTCGTCGCACAAAGGTCGAGTGAGGCAACCCGGTCAGCGTCTTTCTCACCTTCGCAGATAAACACGGTGGCATCAGGAAACTTCACCAGTTCAGGCCAGCGGTAAAGCACTTGCCGCTTACCGCGATTTGGTATCCAGCCGCCGCTAAGCACATCCGGCCGGCGCTGCCGGAAGTCCTTCGGCTCGTATCTCACGACCTGATACAGCAACTCGCCGCTCGCGTCGGTGTAGTCGTAGGTGGCGACAATCCGGCCTTTCGGTTTGTCTGCCGCCTTGCCGATTAGATGGCCGTGGCCGTTGCTCCTGAATGACGTCAACCCAAGCTTTTGGCGAACATGATCGCGGCACGCGATCGGGTCGTTGTTGCTGAAACTGTGCACGATAAAACCTTCCGGCGCGCCACTATCGACTTTGACGCTCAGGCTTCTGTCGCCGCTGCTGTGGCCCGGTCCTGGTGCAAGCACCTGGCCGTTGCTGATCTTGCCGCCCAGCGCGTGCGCCAATGTCTTGAGATCGAGCACCGCCTCGCTCATGGCTTCTGAACCGGCGAGGTTGTGAGCAGATCGAGCAGCGTACCAAGCACGCCGGATGCCGAACCATTGCTATTGCAGGTCAGCGCATGTCGGATGACTTCCGCGCTGGCGCCGTGCTGCAAGGCTATCGAGGCGACAATCGCGGCATCGCGAGCGTGGGTTTCAATCGTAGTGCCGGACTTTGCGACATTTAGAAATACCTCGGCCAATCGTCCGTCGTCGAACCGACCGATGCCGGCAACGTAGCAGAAGCCGCCATGAGTGAAATTGATGAGCTCGTGCTCGCGGCGGTTTGGAAGCCTTTTGCGCTGGGTGTTTGTCATCGCCCGGCGCTCAAAATGGAATTTCGTCGTCAAGGGAGGCGCCGGCATCTGTAGCCATTTGCAGCGGCCGACCGACTTCGCCATCGGCGCGCTTGCGTTTGGGTTTGCTTCGGCCGATTCGATGCGTCGTTTCGCATTTGAACGCGGCGACACTCAGTCCGTGCCGCTCTGTGCCATCATGGCCGCGCCACGAGTCGAGCTTGATCGATCCTTCGATATAGACGCGATCGCCCTTTTGTAGCTTGCCGGCCGCGTCGGCGGCCTTTCCGAATACGGCGACTGAAACCCACTGCACGGCGTCGTCTTTTCCAACGCCTACGCGGAAACGAGCCCAGCTTTTACCGGCCGCAGATACTCGCGGCTCAGCATCTGCCGGCAAAAATCCAAAGAACGCGCATTCGATCGACATTGGCGGCTCCATGTTCGGGGCCGCGAGTACGTTGGCGAGCTATCTCTCGGGGACTATCAGGGCTGCGTCGACCCACATCGGCAGCTTGTCTTGGCCCCGGCTCGCGCGGACGTACCGCAGCCGGGGCTTTTCACGCACACATGAGCATTTTATCGAGCGCCGCTTTCGGCACGAGCAGACGCTTGCCGAGCCGAATTGTGGGGAGCGATCCGTCCCGCGCGTGCGTGTAAGCCGCGCCGCGGCTAATTCCCAAGATGCGACCCGCCTCCTCGACCGATACGGTTTGGCAGAGCGAATCCCCACAGCTTTTGCGCGCCGGGGGCAGTTTTGGCTTAGCGCCTTGATCCGACTTGTGATTTCCGTCTTGCATCGGTGCCTCTTGTCCAGTGAGTATCAGTTTGTGCTTGACACGCCAGGTTACGCGACGCAGTATTCCAATCTACTATATACTGTTTTTCAAATTGCAAGGAAAATCAGCCGATGGGTCGCCCTCCCCTGGAAAAGAAGCAGCGGCAGCTACCCGTTGCGCTGCCTGAAGACGTTCGGGCTGAGTTGGAAGCGGCAGCTCTCAAGTCAGGTCACAGCGTCGCGGAAGAAATCCGGCGCCGGATCACGCTGACACTCGAGGCGGATGCACACGATACGCAGACGCGAGCGCTTGCCGCGGATGTTGCTCAACTCGCCGAGCAGATAAATCGAGAGAAGGGCTTTGCGTGGCACTCACATGAAAAAGCCTTCGAAACATTAGTGAGCGCCATTAACGCCTGGCTGGCCGGCATCAAGCCAAAAAGACGGGATGGAGTGGGCGCATCAGACCTTATGTGGGGCGATGACGATCCGGCAACACTCGGCCGCTCAATTGCGCGGCACCATCAGGGATTCAAGGCGGCATTAGAGAAATCGACCGACGAGATGCGCAAACTTCACGAAGGGAAAGAGCCATGACTAAGCGGCGCGGATACGGCGAAGGTCAAATCGTGCAGCGAGGCGAAAACACGTGGCTCTGCCGGTATCGGGTCAACGGCCAGCGTCTCGCAAAAACGGTCCACGGGACGAGATCGGAAGCCCGAAAGATGCTGACCGCCCTGCTCAAATCGTGTGACGACGGGCAGCACGTTTCGCCGGACAAGATGCGGCTCGGCGAATGGATAGAGCATTGGATTTCAATCGGCGCACCCGGCAACAAGCGGCGCCGTGAGGTCGGGCCACGAACGATCGAGCGCTACGGTGAATTATTGCGCGTTCATGTCGTGCCGACATTGGGCGAACGTCCGTTGCAGCAATTGCAGTCGACTGAGATCGATAAGCTCTATACGCAGCTTGTGGACAAAATCTCGCCGCGCACTGCGCATCACGTTCACACGGTGCTAGGTGCCTGTCTCGGCATGGCCGCGCGTACACGCAAGATCGTACGCAATCCGATGATCGAACTCTCCAAAGTCCCATCGCCTGGCGAGGCCGATCACGGCATGGTGCTTGAAGAGGAACAACTGCTCGCTCTTGTCCGTAGCTTTAAGGGCTCAGCCCTGTTCCCGATTGTCGCTGTAGCTGCATTCACCGGCGCGCGCCGGAATGAAATTCTGGCCTTGCGTTGGGATGATCTAGACATCGAAAAAAGTACGCTTCGGATAGAGCGCGCAATCGAGGAAACCAAAGCGCACGGGCTTCGTGTCAAGCCGCCCAAGACCGAACGCGGTAAGCGCACCATAACCATCGATCCCGAATTGCTCGGCTTATTGGTGGCACAGCGTGAGCGTCACCTGCGCATTGCAGCCGGCATACCTGACGGTGCCGGCGTCGATCTTTCGCTTGTGAAGCTTCCGGCTAACGCGCTGATGTTCCCTAGTCCGCCAGCACCGGGTGAAAGCTTCTCATTCGCAAGGCATCGCAGCCCGCGCGGCACCACGAAAGATTTCGTGCGCAAGGCCAGCAAGCTCGGCTTCCCCGGCCTGCGGCTGCACGATCTGCGCGGATCGCACGAAACCATATTGCTCAACAACGGCATTCCGATCCATGAGGTTGCCGCGCGCTGCGGTCATGATCCCGCAGTCGCTTCGCTCTTACGCGAAGCGCACACGGAAAGCGGACGCGGACGCGGCCAAAATGATCGGTTCGCTATTGAAGGGATCGCTGCAGTGAGGGCATTGGGCACAACTTGGGCACAACGGGTGCCAAAGTTGCTAAGATGTTCGCTGTCGCCTATGTGTAACCCGTTGATTTTCCAACAGTGGAAGGGTGGCCGAGTGGTTTAAGGCACCGGTCTTGAAATGCTCTTTTGACTATCCGCCCTCTTCCTGGATTTTCGCTTTGCATCCGGTTTTATTGGGCCTTTCAACCATCGGCGCTCTTGTCCCTACTGCTTAATCCTAGCCTGTCCTGAACAATTGGGTGCCAAAATGGGTGCCAAGAAAAGAAATGGGCGCTCCATGTTCGGAGACATGGCGCACGCCGCGCGCATCGAGTTAGCCAAGGCGAAGATGGAAAGGGTCTTAGATCATTTTCTCTACGTGTTGGAACTACACGCGAACAACCAGTTCGTAGTCTATACCCCTACTCTTTCGCGACAAATTCCCCAATCCTTCGCGGCCAATGCCTTCAATGTCTTCCAGCGAGGTATGTTGCAGATCGAGATTGTCCGACTATGCGCGCTATGGGACGGCGTGGATGAGAAGAAGGAAAATATCACCACGGTAATCGAATTGATCGATGACGAGAAAATCATAGCAACGCTTGCTGAGGAGACAGAAGGTCATTGGGCTAATCAGCCGGCAACAGTTCTTAATCCCGCTATTGATCCAGAACTCGCAGAGATCGAACGGGCGGAATTGAAAGCCATAAACAATCGCTTCGGTGAGCAACAGGCGACAAAGGCCAGGAATGAATTACGGCACGCTATAGCGGTCGCCCGCATCATCAAATTCTCGCCGCGTTTGAAAACGGTTATGAACGTTCGTGATAAACATCTCGCGCATTCGCTGACGGAAACCCGGCGGGAGAAGCATGGCCCGATTACTCCTATGAAAAATAGTGACGGGCATTGGCTGCTAAACAGTTCAATTCCGATCATCGAGGCTCTTTTTTGTTGGGTGAACGGCAAGAGCTTTTCAATCGCGAATTCGCAGAAGATCGACAGAGACAATGCTCAGGCGCTCTGGGATGGTTGCAAATTCGACGTACTTCGCTGATGCGCCTCACGCCAAAATTCTGTCGCCTGATCTGGCGGTAATACTTGCACGCAACTAACAAAGCGACGCCACGCGGCTACCGCCTCCTGCTTTAAGTCTTGCGGGCTCCTACCCTTGCCGTGCGCTGTAGAAGCTCGCCAGCGGCGCACATTGCTGAGCGGATGAACAAGCCGCTGCCGTTGCTTGTCCGGCAGCGTCGCTCGCCACGTTTCGATGGCCGCCGCGTTTTCGTGAAGCTCGATGGCGACGCTCCGCACCGATTTCGACATCCGGTCAAAGCCGTGCTGCGTGATCCAGTCACCGAACTCGCGGCTGTAGTTCCGTCCCCAAGCCCGATTAGCGCCAGTGATGCGAAGCGCATGGGCCTTCCCGACTGCCAGTGCGGCGCCGATGCGTTTCCAGGCTTCGAAGGATTCCGCCCGGCCGATGGCCGCCCACGCGTCACGTCCGGCGCGGATCAGGCGAAGCTCGGCAACGCGAGCTTGGGCTTCGCGCGCTTCAAGCTCGGTGTCGATCTCAGCGAGATTGAATTTCGGTAGCGTTACCGGCGGCGTTGGTGGTCGCCTGCCTTGTCGATGTGCCTCCTCTACGCGGTGCGGATCGAGCATCGCGCATCACCGGGGCAAGTCGAACTCAAACACATCGGCATCGACGAGGCCGCTGCCTGTTACACGGCTCACACTCCCGACCGGGTGTAGGACATAGCCAAGTTCGGCGAGCTTCGCCGGGAGCGTGTTTTCCGTGACAGGCGCGGCTCGGGCTTCGAGCTTGGGCAAAGCGTGCGGCAGGCGCGATACCTTCAGAACCTCAAGCCGGATGGGCGAGGCATATTTGGGAGTAACGATCCAGCCGCCGCGTTCTTGAATGAATTCGTTCAACGCTTCCCATCGCGCGCGTTGCTTGTCGTCGATCTTTTTCGCATCGGTCCCACTCGGCACCGCACGCGAAACCGCCTTCGCCATGTCGGCGCGGCTCAATTCCTTGCGCAGTGGGGCGGTGGCCATCATCGATCACTGCATCATGTCAGGAGCATTGAGACGATATGCGGCGAGCTTAGCTTCGACGGTCCGTCGCGGAAGCCCGTATATTTCGCAGAAGGTTTCGATTACCTCGTCGCGGCTCAATGCGCCCGTGTTCAAGTGTTTATTCAACGTCCGCCAGCGGGACCAATCCAATTGACCATTGGGCCGCCACGACATGGGATTACGACATTCCATTATGCGGCACCTCTCGTCGTGTGGCGTGGTGTACGTAGCTTGCTGATAAATCTTTGCAGCACACGGCGACCGTTGGTCATGTTGCCGCCGCCGATGTGTTTGACGGCTGCGGCCGGAATGACGGTCGGGCTTTCAGGATCGACACGAAAGAGGCGCGCGAGAACGGCACCGGCAGTTCTCAGGTCGCCACCGCCGAGCGCCTCGGTGGCATGGCGCGGCATGTGGAATGAACCGGGCTCGGCTACACCGCGAACACGCTCGTACCACACCCCGCCGCCGCGTTTGTATTCGTCGCCATCATCGTCACTATCGAGCACGGCCTGCTGCGCTTCCATGAGGGCGGACCCGGCCTGCATGGCGAGCAGTTCGTCGTCGGTGAAATCTTCTTCGTCGGCGCTCATGCTTGACGCTCGCCGGACGCTTTTTCGCGCTCCATGCGCAATTTGTTCTTGGCGTACTCAATATCGCTGATCCCACTCATTCTTGCGGTTTCCTGCTCTTCGTGGGTAAGCCGAACCGATGAAGGTGATGGCTCACGATAACCGCCGCTGGGCACCGAGCGACTGACGGGAGCGGAATACATGGCGCTTTGCACTGGCGGCGCTGGCGGCGGCGGTGGTTCAAAAAATGCCGGTGTCGGCTGCGCTGCGGGTGTCAGATGCCTGTGGAATATCTCTCGCGTGGCGTTCCTGTGAGCCTCGGTTCCGCGTTGATGATGCTGCGCAGCCTCATTCGCCGCGAGAACTGTTAGCTGCGGGTTATCGATCATGCCCGGATTGGCGCGGAGGAAGTGCTCCTCGGTCTGCCCCATGCCTTCACTGCGCCATTTATGGAGGAGTTGCTCGCGTGGTGCGGCTTGGCGCTGCACGGCTTCGGATTGGCGCAACGCCTCAATCTGCCGCTTCAGTGCTAGCGCCGCTTCATCGGCCTTGGCTGCGTCGGGAATCTCAGTCGTCATCATCGCGGCGGCGGGCTCGGCGTTAATGCCGTCGATTTTGATTTCGGGAATATTATTTGGTGCGAGATCGGGTTTCTCCCGATATTTGGATTTCACGCCCATTTATTTATTCCGCCGCCTGCTTGAGTGTCTCCGCTACAAGAATATCGCCGGGGTGCTTCATGTATCCGTCGCGCACCAGCTTTTCCAGAATTGCGAGGCGCCCGTATTGCGACGGCTTCAGGCCGGTAAATGCGGTGGCGATCTTGAGCGTCGAATTAATTTCGTCGGTAATTCCGACAACTAAATCTGTTTTGACCAGGGCCATGCTTTCCTCGCCGATTTTAACCTCACATTCCCCGCTGAAGTGCTGGTCAATCACACCCAGCACCACGCTTAACCCCGCAATACCAAGCCTTGCCCGGTCACCATCTGCGCTCTAGCGGTCGCGGCTCACCGCCTTTAAGGCGCGGGTCGTCGAGATCGAGCACGGCACCGTTGCTGCGGCATTCCATGACCCGGCTTATCAGGCGGTCAGGATCGTAATCCGCGAAGCGGAGATCGTTGCCGAGAAATTCTCGGAATTTCGTTTTCGCCTCGTTTTGATCCCAACGGCTCCGCTCCAAGGCAACCTTGTGCATTTGGGTCAGCGTAGCCGCCAGATCGCGCGGATCGTCTTTGTCGAACATGATCTCACCGGCCTCGATAATCGTATGCGCGGCGCCGCCACTTCGTTCCATCCGGCTCGCACATCGGGATTGTTGAAATCGAGGTCCTTACCGTATTTGCTGGTCTTGGCGAGATCGAGCGCATCCTGCGGCGTCATGTGGTGCCACGGCCTTGCGGCTTTCTCTTCGGGGCTTAGCTCCGGCTGCGCTGGCGGTGTCTGCGACGCGACGTAGCGTTGATAAAGGTTTGTTAGATTTGCGCGCTCGGCGTCGAGGTTCGCAAGCTGTTGGATTGCCTGCCCGGCGCTGTCGTAATCAGCGTTTGCCTTGAAGGCGGCCAAATCGGCGGTCGCGGCCGCACGCTCGGCCTCGATCATTTCGAGCCTGCGGCGTGCGCTGCCGCTGTAAAAATCATCGGTCATTTCGACCCCCTTAGCTTGGCCTTGAAGTAGTCCGTGCCGGATTTCCAGTTGTCGCCTTTGTTCGGTCGCCGGTAGCTATGGCCTTTATCGAAAGTCGGCTTCATGCCGTCACCGTCCGAGCCGCGCAGCCAGCCGTCGGAAACGTCGTTGTGATAACCCGCCGCGTGATCCTGCTGATCTTCTGGTGCTTGCGGCTGCTGAACCTCTTCGTGCCGGTGATATTCCGATGGCTCATGCCGAATGCGTTGCTGCGAGTGTTCGTCGCGGGTCCTGCCGTAAGGGTGCGTCCGGCCATACGAATAAAGCTCATCGATGGATGTGGTTTTGCGGTTCG
Organism: uncultured Alphaproteobacteria bacterium; assembly: GCA_963761185.1. Lineage (GTDB taxonomy): Bacteria > Pseudomonadota > Alphaproteobacteria > Rhizobiales > Xanthobacteraceae > BOG-931. The sequence continues at coordinate 16,425 of CAVXFY010000001.1, read as the reverse complement.
CCATTACTCCCGTCTCCACTTGGTTTTGCACGGGAACTACTGTATTGTACAAAACGTGAACAGGCAAGACTTAGCTAGTTGAAATCAAGTTATTAGAACACGCTCAGAACGATGCCGACTAATCCTTACCGCGTCACCCTCACCGGCCTGTCCAGCACCAGCGGCTATCCGATGTACGCGCCGGACTACGCGATCCGGCCGTTTAATATCGGCATTGGCTGCGTGGTGAATTCGACCGGGACGCAAACTTTCAACGTCGAGCACACTTTCGATTACACCGGCTCAAGCGTGTTCATTTCCTCGAATGCGACGTGGCTTCAGAACTCCACGATCTCCGGGGCCACGGCGAACATCACCGGCGATTATGCTTTTCCGGTGAGTGCGATCCGTCTGAATGTGACAGCAGGCGCGAGCCAAGGCACCGTCACAATGACATTGATCGAGGCAGGCTGAGTATGACTGGACCTCTCCGGAATCCACGCCACGAGAAATTCGTCGCGCTGCTGCTCGAAGGCAAAAGCGCCACCGATGCGCACGAGCTTGCGGGCTATAAGCGCGATGACGGTAACGCCGCCCGACTAAGAACAGACCAGAAAGTCCAAGCTCGATTGGCTGAACTGCAAACAGAAGTCGCCAAGGAAACCAAGGTCACGGTCGAAAGCCTAATAGTCGAGCTAGAGCATGCCCGCCAGAAAGCGACGGATCTAGATCAGCTAAGCGCGGCCGTTAGAGCAATCGAAGCCAAAGCTAAAGTTAGCGGTCTGCTCGTGCAGAAGATGGAGAATCGGCGGCCCCGGCGAATTCAGCAAATGCAATTCCATCGAGGAAGTGGCCGACGAAATGCTGGAATATGGTTGCAACATTCCGCCCTCGCGGCAGGATCGGCAAGGGCTTATCGATCTGCTCACGGAACACGCCAACATCGTCGCCGAATATTTCGCTGCGATTAAAGCACGCCCTGTCGGTCGTGGTGATCCAGAACGCAGCCAACGGCAACAGGAGCTAAATCGATATCGATGAATATCCGTTTTCGGGACCACGGGGGGGTATCACGCCGTCTCAATCGCGCTTGTGATCCCAGAGCCGCCAATGGGTGGGCTGCAGCGGCATGACACGATTGGCGCGCACATCGCGCCAGCCCAAGTCGTCACGGCGACAAGGAAAAACTAAGGCGTGATATTCGCCGTTTTCATAAATACTTAGCTCCAACTCGGCGTTCGCCGGAGCCGTCGCAATAGGCCGCCAATTTATACTCGAAACATTCTTTCCCATACTAAAATTGTGATCTAACCTGTCCATGCCACATTGATCTATCTCAAGGGTCCGTGCAGGTGACAAATCCCCTTTTGGAGCAGGGTCATGGAAGGTTTTGTCATACGGCAAAATATTGAGCACTATCGGGAAATGCTGAAAATCACCACTGATCCCACGAAACGGCAGATGATCGAGAAGATGCTTCTCGAAGCGCAAGCCAAGCTCAAGAAATACGAAGAAGATCACAACCGCGAACCCCAGCAACCGCCGACGCGACGCCATGGCTGAGCGACGGGGCGGCAGTTCCGGAGTTTCGTGAGCATGCCCGCTTCTCCCCCAAAAGCCGCCGTCAGGATGACAGGGCATTCCCTACGTTGACAGGAAACGACAGTTAGGTGGCCGCCATATCGCGTTTTATGCGATGCACGGTCCCGGTGCCGAGGCCCAAATGTCTGGCGACCTTGAGGATGCCGTTTCCTTTGCGTAGCTCGCGCTGCGCCTTGCGCTCGATATCGCTGCCGATCTGCGGCCTGCCGAGCCTCTTGCCTTGAGCTACAGCCCGCTTGAGGCCGAGCTTCACCCGCTGCCGGATCATTGACCGCTCGAATTCGGCGAATGCGCCGCCTAACCTCAGCGTCACACACTGAGAGAGCGGCCCATTTGTTAATGGCGGCGGGTGGAGTGGGCGCTTCTCGCCTTTGGCGCCTCGGGGCATACTGTTCCTTCAACGCCTTAAAATGGGGAGGTTCCTATGGCGCAACTTACTACAAAGCGTAAAGGTTCAGGACTGGAGATGAGGACCCGCGTAGGGGGAGTCGGGCTGCACATACCTTGTCCTTCGAACCGGAAAAGGCAGCTATCACGTTTTCGCGGAAGTCGAGGCTAAGGAAGCAGCGTTAGATTGTGGGTCTCCTTCAGATGGCAACACCCGATCACAATGGAAAGCGCTCTGGGAAGGGGCTGACTGACAAATTACCTACAGCGAGATCATCTAGCAGCCGTCATGCGTTAGACTGTTTAGCGCCAGAAATCCTGGAACGGCTTAGCGCTTAGCTCTGAATAGCGGCGGTATGCTTGATGTCCGAATGCCCTAGCCACAATTGCAGCCGCCGTGTGTCGTGGCCTGCATCGGCCAACAAGTGCCCGCAGGTGTGTCTGAGCATGTGAGGGTGAAGGTGCGGCAGCCCTGCTCGGTCGCCAGCATTCTCGATCATCTTGGCGACATTGGAGCGTGTCATGGGGCCGCCACGCTCGCTTGTGAACACGAATGCCGATTGCGGTTCCTGATCGCGTCGTAGCTCACGCAGCGCTCGCAATTCATCGCCCTGGATCGGATGCACGCTATCGATGCCGCCTTTCAGCCGCTTGATATGCAGATGCCCCTTCGTGAAATCGACTTGACCCCAGCGCAGATCGACGGCCTCAGTGACGCGCAAGCCGTGCCGGGCCGTAATGAGGATTAGCGTCGCGTCCCGTTGGCCGTAGCGGCCCTTACGCGCGGCTTTTATGAGTTGACCAAGCTGGCCTTCGTTCAAGTACTTCGGCTGATTGCTGCCCGTTCTCATAGCTGCATCCTTCTCCACTTTCCGCAAATCGCCATTGACGCTGTGATCGCAATGTCAGCAATCGCTAGCCATTTCAGCGATTGTGTTCTCACAACATTCCTCAGTACGCTAGTTCCGAGGTATGTTTGATGTCGACAAGCTTGACTCCAGGCGAAGCTCGGCACTCGATCCGGTGAAGCATTACGCGCGCATTGCCTCTGCCTCTGAGTTTACTCAGGAAGAGCCGCGCGTGCGCGCGACCATCCGGCACTCTCTCTGGCGGCGGCAGTGCGGGCAAACGCATCCACGGTCAATTCTCAAGTCATGGCGAGGCATTCCTGAAACTGGGTCCGGGGGTAAAACCTGAGCCCTCGCCCTATTAGATCGGAATCCCGCCGGAATTTTTCTTTCTCTCTCCGCGTCTTTTCGGACCAAACCTCAAAAAAATTACCGCAAATCCAGGGCAACTAAAGAGCAACACCGCTAGAACAGCAGAGCAACACCGCTAGAACTTTTCCCGCAACAACTGCAAAAAAAATTCTAGCAGCAGCTAGAACACTAGTCGAACAGTCGCGCTAGCGATACACTGCGGGGCGCTACCGTGGATGGCGGGGGCTCAGTGATGAAAGCAAAGATTTTGGGCGCGGTCGCAGCCTTGGCGCTCACATTTTTGTCCGCTTCGAGCTTTGGCAATACGCTATCGGACAATGATGCATCGAATATACTTGCGCTATCCAAAAAATTAGATGCAGCGCTTCGAGACTTGGTGTCAACGAATGGCCTGCTCATTCGGTCGTCGGATTTTTCACTTTCAAGTCAAGAATCACGGCGTACTTATTTTTGTCTGCAAACATTACAGGTTCAACTTTACGCGCTGTTGGTGGCTTTTGGACCTGTTTATTACGTCGTAAGCATTTCAGCAGACGTAGACGAATTGGACGAACCGCTCACCTTACTAGCCGCAACATCAGTGTTGGACACATTGGCGAGTAATATCGCAAGTACACGCAAAGAGTTGAACGCAACTCTTGTTGGTTGTCGACAAAGCCCACTCGCCTACGACAAGGCAAAAGTGCTCATGACACTTGTGGACGATATCAACCAGACAATCGCTCCAATCAGCACGCGTGTGAAGGCCATTCATCGGGGTGGGCAATGAGCGCTCCGGCTTCCTGCACCCATTCGTCATCTGTCAGAAGTTCAACAAGCGTCGATTTGCGGCTCGATAAACCCCTTTCTGTATTCAAAGAGGATCTGACTGAGGGCGGTGGGGTTGAACCCCCTATCATTGATCCTAGTCATAAGGATTTTGTCGCCGAACGCGCGCTTGCAAGACTTACCGATCCGGTGGAGATTCCAGAAGATGGATATCTACTGACTCCAAAAAAGTTGGTTTTAGGTTGGACCATCGAGCGCGTCGAGCTTCCTGAACACTCAAGAATTGCCGCCAGGGTCGAGGGTAAAAGCTCCTTAGCTCGCCTTGGCCTTGGAGTTCATATTACTGCACCAACAATCCATTCAGGCTTTCGATATCCAATTCGACTTGAACTGATAAATCACGGTCACACACCAATCCGGCTTCGCCACGGAATGAAAATCTGTCAATTAATTTTCGAAATAACTCTGGGGACCCCGCAAAAGGGCTTTAGCCCCATTCAATCCGCCCCCCTTCCAAAGAGTTAAGCTGTCCTAATTTCCCGTTGCGCCTGCCAGCATTCCAGCAGTGGCGCTTGGATCGCGGATCGGGTTTGGACGATTGGCCACTTAATCGAGGCGGCACTTGCCAATCACGCCGAAGAAAATCGCCCCGGAACGGCGCAAGCGGTTTCAAGTAATTGATGGTGGAAAGCGTTAGCGCCGGGATTCGACTTGTTCCCGTACCCGGGGCAACTCTTGCGCTGAATTCGTGATTCGGGCGGGGCCTCGAACACCCCGCCCGTATCAATCCCGCGAAATGGTTGGTCGCCTGCGGGACCGAGTCTCACGACGACGCAAAATGCGTCATCTCGACTCTGCGGTCAAGGCGACCTTCCTAACTTTGCTGTGAAACTTGAGCAAGAAAGGACAGGTACGTTATGGCTAATAGTGGTCTATTTGGGCCCGGTGTTCTACCACTGAGGGCGTGGATGAGAAAGTGAAAGGGCTCGGTCCGGGCGCGTATGCACTTGGGCGCGATACCCCTCAAACTTTCGTCATTGAATATGTGGGACGAAGTGACACTGATCTTAATGACCGTCTCAAAAAATGGGTCGGGAAAAAATACGGTCACTTCAAATACGCCTTTTATCCCACGGCGAAGGACGCCTTCATCAAAGAATGCAATCTGTTTCACGATTTCGGCGAAACGTCGCTCGACAACAAAATCCATCCGGCTCGCCCGGAAGGAACTAATTGGACGTGTCCCCGCTGCCGTGTTCTTGGCTAAATCGACCCTCGATTAGCGCAAGCACGTCGGCTAATGCGGTTTGGTAGCCGTAATGCCAGTAGGCACGCTCTGGCGTGTGCGCGTCTAAGTGACGCTGATCGACGCTAACGTAAGGTGTTTCCTCGGCCATCCATTCGCGGATGCCCCTCAGACGCGCACGGATGACCGAGGCGATATTTGCTTCACGCTCGGTCATAAGCGGTAACCCCGACAGTGCCATATGCGTTCCATGCCGGAGAGGCACGCAACGTCCGTGCCGCTACCGAAATACGCGCCGGAAGAAGCACTTGCGGAAAAATCGAAGGCCGCAGGGACTGGGCAGAATTGCCGGCGACGGCAAATCTTACCGGGTGGCCCCTTTTCCCTCGTGCGACTGGCCGCCATGCCCAGCTATGTCTTGCGATAGGCGGTGACGGAACCGCTCGGCTCGGCAATGGCCGCCGTGTCGTTGGTCAATGCGATCACGCGGCGTCCCTGCAACAGCCAGATCAAGCCGGTGGCGTCGTATCGCGCGAGCCGCGAATATGACGGATGCGGGTTTACTGGCGGGTCGTGTAACCCGAACAGATCGCTCTCAACCCAGCCAAGCGCCGCCGCTATGTCGCCCCATTCCTCCACGAAGCGCCGGGCAACCTCGACGCACTGCTGCCACCGGTCTTGCTCGATGTAATCCGGGCAGCGACGCTCCAGCTGAGCAAGTGCCCCGGCGAAGGTATTGGACCTTATTTCGTCTCTTTCGTTTTTCTCGTTACCCTTGGCTTTTTGGACTTCGGCTTGATCCATTCCTCCGCCGCTCTCTGCGGAGGCTCTCTCGGGAGACTGGCGGCACGAAATAAGCGAATTTAACGAAATAAGGTGGAGGCTTCTTTCGTCTCTTTCGTTTTTTTCGTTGCCCTCCTCAAGTCGGCGGACTGCCCGCCGGAATGTTGCGAGATAGTTCGGCGTCATATTCCGGCTCCTATACGGCGAACCACGTCTCTGCCGATCTGCCGCCAGTTTTCTGCTCCCGGCATTTGGCTAAGCCGAGGCCGAACAACTTCGCCAGCGCGGCTCCGATTTGATCGGCCGCGCGGTTTCTGCCGAATATATTGCTGATGTCGGTTCGGGTCATGCCGTTTCCGTTACGCCGCAGCGCGCGGAGAATTTCATCGGCGACGGGATCGCCAAGGCTGTCGCCGAAGATCAGGTGCGCCGATTTATCGCAATAGGCCCACACCGCCATCGCAGCGCCCAGGTGTTCGATGTCGATTGTATCTTTGCTGTCGAGCAGCGCGAAGACCAGCGCCAGCCGTATGACTTGAGCCTCCCCTCGTGCCGTCACGGCGCCCAGCAGGCCCGACCGTTCCGCTGATAATTCTGCATATGCCTCGGCCCAGGCCCTGGCCGCCGCGTCGCTCATCGTCACGCGCCCGACGCGCTTCGAATATTCGACGGCGCTCTTGAACCTCTCAGCGAGACCAGCCAGCGCCGTGTCATTCACGTGGCCGCCGTAAGGCAGCAGCCTTTGTCGTTTCACAAGACAGAACAAGAAACGGTTCGCCAAGCCATTCCCCATTTCAGTCCGCGTGAGCCGGGACCGCAATTCGTCCTGTGTGATATGTCCGACGATTGAGATGTGAGCGCCGCTCGCCCTCAGCGGCGAATTCTTCGTCAAGGTCTGGAGCGGCCGACCATCCCAGGCGTTTCTGATTACTGCCGACAAGTTATTGCCGTGGCGCTCCATCGCCGAAAGAGCGCCAGCGAATTCCGGCTCAGTGGCCATCAATCGCTTGTCCATAACGCCGGGATCAATGATCTCCTCGGCTTTCTCTTTCGCGTTCCATTTGACGACCTTGTCACGCACGCTGAAAATCAGACCCTCTCCACTGCTAAGGCCAGACACGTCTCGTTCATTCGACCAGATTTCATCAACAGCCTGGGCCAGAAACCGAACCCGGCTTGCGCCGGTTCCCTTGCGCCCCTTCGCACTGGTGCCGACGATAACGGCAAATAAATTAGTGCGATGTCGGTCGCCCTCAACCAGATAATACGGCGCGTTGCCGACGATGTTACCGAACGCGGTTAGGAAATGAATGAGCAAGCCAACCGGGTCTGCTTCGGTGTGCGGCTCTATCGCGCGGACGAAATCGCCGGCGAGGCCGTGATATGCCGCCGGGTCCATCTTCGGCCACGGTTCCGAACTTTCTGCACTTGCCGGCTCCGGGGCCGCCGGCAGGATCGGCGCCGATGTTACCGGCTCCGGTGGAGATGTCTATCGATCTCGAAAAACTCAGCAAGACTTGATGGCACCACGGACTGAAATTTCGACACTGCATTTCTCCTGTAAAACGTCGTTCATGTCTTTGCCTCTCCGTGGTCTGATGATGGTCACGCGATGGTCTTTCCAGTTTCCCCGACATGCCTGTCTGCCGCCGCTGCATTTACATCGCAGCGCTCCCCCAGGATCGTGAGATGTTCGACGCCAGCGATGGGCATGAACGATTTGATGGCCCCGGTGGAGCCGAGCGCCCAGGCCGGCTTTATGCCGAGTTGCCGAGCGGCCAAAGCCGTCTCAACGCCCTCGGCGATGCAGACAACCTCGCCTGCGGCATCAAGCTTGACGGCGGAGCCGGCGACGCGTCCCAGCATCTTACGTTCGGCCTTCGGCCATCGTTCCGGTTGGTCGAGGCGAATGCGGTGAATACCAGTGAACAGGTCGCCATTGATTGCGCGGAATGCAGCAATCAAGCACGGCACGGCGCCGCTGCCCCATGGGCAGGCCGCATGAAACCGCAGAACCAGCATTCGCAGTTCCGGCGGCAGATCTAGCGCACGGGACCTGAGGTAAAGTTCGGCGGCAGATCCGCGCGGATCCGTTGACTCCGCCCATATCCGGTTGACCAGCGCCAAAGTGTTGACGACCTCGTGGCGCTGCTCCGTGACCTGCGCCTTGGCGATGACGCGCGACGGCGATATGGCCACGCCCGCTAACGTCGTGACCGCTTCGGCGAAGGGTATTCCGTCGAGGAACCGCACCAATGAGATCACGTCGCCGCCGTGCGGCTGGCATTGGCGGCAAAGCCATACTTGCTTCCGGGTATTGATGGCGAAGCGATCATGACCGCCGCATCGAAAGCATGGTCCGCAGCGCTCGGCGCCGAGCCCGCGCAATACGATCCCGCGCGACGTAATGACGTGTTCGATTCGCGCCGCGCGGGCGCGTGCGATTAAGTCGCCAGCGGGTCTGACGGGCGGCATCCGGGGTTTTATGCGGCCGACTTCGGCTTGCCGACGTTCTCCAACATCGCCTCGATGGCCGGGACTACAGCGCGGAGCTTGCCGCCGATTTTCATCGTCGGGATATCGCCCCGGTGTGCCGCCGCATAAGACGCATCCCGGCCTAGACCAAAGTAGATTTTCCCGGCTTTCGGCACTGGCATTGTCTTCGATTCGTCTGCTTCTATTTTCCTCATCCTGAAATCCTCACAACATGATCGTATCGGACCTAGGGATATACCGAGCCGCCCTGATTTGTCTTGTGCTGCGATGGCATTTCGTCCATTATGTGAAGACATAATAAGGAGACTGAAATGGCTAAGCGGAAACGGCGTCCAGGGGGCGGCCGAAAGCCAATGGGGAATGTGGCCAAATCAGCGGTGTTTACGACGAGGATCGAGCCCGCGACGCGTCGCGCATTGAATGAAGCCGCGCGGGCGAACGACTCAACTGTGTCTGTAACGGCAGAACGCTTGCTCAAGCTCGGGTTGGAAAAGCCTGTGGGCGCAGCCCGAAACCTGTCCTTGGGATGCGTCGTCACCCTGCTCGCTGAGGAACTTGAAAGGGACACCGAGAAGAAATGGCCTGAGGACCAATTCACACGCGAGGCGCTAGTTTCCGCTGTTGTTACTCTTCTTGCTTATATTGCGCCCGAAAAGACCGAGCCGGTCGAAGTTCCGCCAGCAGTTGAAGCGGCGGCAGCTAGAAAGCCTCAGGCACAGGCTCAACAATATTGCACACCCGACACCTTCGGGTATGAGCGCGCCTCGTTTCTTCTTGACGAAATCAGGCAGGCTACGCCGTCGTACCCAATTAATGAGTGGAGCAAACCAATCTTTTTCAGCGACAAGCCGGCGCAACTTGCGCTCATCGGGCAGAGCCTTGGTATTTCACCAAAAAAAGAGGGAAAGTCGAAATGAAGGGCCACATTCAGCAGCGCGGCAAGGATTTATGGCGGCTTAAGTTCGATGCGGGCCGCGACAACGGCGGCAAGCGCAAAATTCAGTACGTCACCTTTCGTGGCACCAAGCGTGAAGCACAAGTCAAGCTTGCCGAGCTAATCGCATCCGTAGCCGGGCATACCTTCGTTGAGCCGAGCAAGATCACTGTCGCCGAATTTGTGCGGGATCGCATCACGCAATGGGAAGCGGCCGGAAAGATTTCAGCCAGGACGGCGGCCCGGTATCGCGAGCTAGCCGAAAATCAGATCGTGCCGCACCTCGGCAGCAAGACGCTGCAAAAGCTACGGCCACTCGACATCGAAGATTGGCATACGGCGTTGCGCACCAATGGCCGGGCGCATGGCAAAGGCGGCCTCGCTCCGCGAACCATCGGTCACGCGCACCGCGTCCTTTCCAAAGCACTAAAGGACGCGACCGAGAACGAGTTGATCGCGAAGAATGTGGCCGCGACCAAATCGGCGCCAAAGGTTCCCGACGATGAAATGGTGATCGTCCGGGATGTCCCTGCCCTGATCGATAAGCTTCAAGCCAGCGACCGCTTTTGCGTGCTGGCCATGATTTCGTTATTCACCGGCATGCGGCTCGGTGAGGTTCTGGCGCTGCGCTGGAGCAGTGTCGATTTAGACCGGAATATTATCAGCGTCCGGGAAGCGATTGAGGCGACAAAGGCGCACGGGATTTGGTTCAAGACGCCAAAGTCCAAGGCCGGGCGCCGCAGCGTCTCGTTGCCGGATATACTTGCCGAGGCTCTGCGAGACTACCGCAAGGCTCAATTGGAATGCCGTCTGAAGATCGGCGCAGGCCGACTGCCGGATGACGCGTTGTTGTTCGGCGACATAGACGGCAATCCGCCCTCACCTAACGCATTGAGCGCGGCATGGAGCGATTTTGCCGAGCGTATTGGCATGGCGCAGGTGACATTTCATGCGCTTCGACATACACACGCGTCCCAGCTTATCGATGCCGGTGTGGATATCGTGACGATCAGCAAGCGCTTGGGCCATGCCAAGCCCGACATCACCTTGCGTATCTATGCGCACTTGTTCCGAAAGGACGACGGTAAGGCGGCGGCGGCAATTAACGCGGTATTCAAGCGTTAGGGTGCCAATTGGGTGCCAATTGTCTACATTTGTTCTCTCGGGGGTCCGGCTAATACATTGATTTTGTTACTACGGAAGGGTGGCCGAGTGGTTTAAGGCACCGGTCTTGAAAACCGGCAGGCGCGCAAGCGTCTCGTGAGTTCGAATCTCACCCCTTCCGCCATCGCACTGTTCGCATTTGTTCGCTTTTGTTCAATAAGCCCCTTTAAAATCGACATTTCTTGCGCTAGACTCTGATCGTCGTCGTTCGCTCCGGTTCGCCTCTATCCCACAAAATTCATGGGATGGCAGTAAGGATGGAGTATGGCGGACACTCGATCGAGTTTAGACGCAAGGAGAGGTTATGCCACTCATCGGCAAGCTCAGTGCGGTGAAGGTCGCGCGCGAGAAACGCGCCGGTCTGTATGGTGATGGCGGCGGCCTTTATCTGCATGTCGGCAAGACCGGGACTAAGTCTTGGATCTTTCGCTACTGGATGCCCGAGCGTGATCCACTGAATGGCGATCTCGTTATTGACGCGGACGGCAAGCGTCGTGGTCGCACGCGCGAGATGGGATTGGGCTCCTGCATCACGATCTCTTTGCAGGAAGCACGTGAGCGCGCGCTCGAATACCGCAAGCTGCGCGAAAGAGAAGTCGATCCGATTGAGGCGCGCGAAGCGTCGCGACGCGAAGCCGCCTTGCAGCGCGCAAAGTCGCTCACGTTCAAAGACGCCGCCGCGGCCTATATGGCCGCATACCGCGTCGCCTGGAAAAACGACAAGCACGCCGCGCAGTGGCCCGCGACCCTGAAAAGCTACGCCTACCCGATCATCGGCGACCTGCCGCTGCAGTTGATCGACACGACGCTCGTGATGAAAGTGATCGAGCCGATCTGGTCGGAAAAGCCCGAAACGGCCTATCGCCTGCGCGGCCGCATCGAAACCGTGCTCGATTGGGCAACCGTCCGCGGCTATCGCCAGGGCGAGAACCCGGCGCGCTGGCGTGGCCATCTCGACAAGTTGCTGCCGGCGCGTTCGAAAGTGCGCAAGACCCGCCACCACAACGCCCTGCCCTACGCTGAGCTCCCGGGGTTTATGGTCAAGCTGCGCGAACAAGACGGCATCGCGGCGCGGGCGCTCGAGTTCACGATCCTGACCGCCGCCCGGACTGGTGAGACGATCGGCGCCAAGCGCAGCGAAATCGACGTAAAGAACAAAATATGGATTGTGCCGGCCGAGCGCATGAAGGCCGGCAAGGAACACCGCGTCCCGCTGTCGGATCGCGCGATCGAGATCCTCGAGAGCGTGAACGAAGACACCAGCGATCAGGAGAGTTTTGTTTTTCCTGGCCGAGGATTTGGTGGGCCGCTCAGCAACATGGCCATGTTGAAGCTTTTGCAGCGGATGGGACGAGATGATCTCACTGTGCACGGATTCCGATCGACGTTCCGGGATTGGGCAGCAGAGAAGACAAGCTTTGCGAACGAAGTGATTGAAATGGCGCTGGCTCACGCGATCGATGACAAGACGGAAGCTGCGTATCGACGCGGTGACCTCTTCGAAAAGCGTTGTAAACTAACGGATGCGTGGGCGGCATATTGCAAAATGTCACCTTTGGAGAACAACATACTTCCCCTTCGGCCACGCTAAGCAATTTACCCTTTATGATACCCCTGCGAATGAAGGGGGTGTATTCACTCGGGCGATCCAGTGATCGTGATTGGTTTTCCGTTCCACGGCTTGCTGACATCGGATTTCACAGTAACGAACGGAATTATAAATTCTTTGGCCGGCCTATTTAACGATACGCGCGTCTTGCAGATCAGCGCGCCCGTACAACGACGCCAACCGATAACGGATCGTTGTTCGCTACTGTTCGTGGGTGATTTCGTGGGTTGGACGCTGGCGGCGGCGAAAACCTGAGTCTGATCAATGGAGTTTGGCGGAGGGCGGCTCCTCCGTCACGTCGGCTGATTGCCACGGATCCCCCGATCCATGTCCGCTTTGCCCCCAAAAGCTGCCGCGGGAGTCGCCGACCGGCGCGGCAGCGATGGGCCGATAGTGTTGAAAAATCCCCCGCTGCTTTGTGCTTGGCTCGTTATTGAGCACCTGTGGGGCGATATCGGTGTTATTGTTCACCCGCTTGCGGCGGACGCCACAGCCCTCATGCAATACAGGCGGCGGGCGCGTTCAGCACTGGCCGCCAGATATGTTTCGCCAGGGTCTTGAGGTTCTGCACGATGGCGGCGAGGTGGAACTCGTCGCGTGCACCGGAGAGACCCCGCAAGCGCATTCGCTCGAAGCGGTGATGGGTTTTGAGGTGCGCAAATCGCATCTCGACTTTCTTGCGCTCGTCGCGTGATTGTTCGAACTCCGGCGTACCCACGAAGCTGCGGGCATGATCGCGGGCATCCTCATGGACGTCGCGTGTGATCTTGCGCGAGGGCGTGTTCGGACTGCATTGCGGCTTGAGTGGACATGCGCGGCAGTCGCGCCGCGATGCACGATAGCGCACCTTGTGGTCGGCGCCCGCATTGCCGGTGGTCCTTAGCAGTTTGTTCGCGGGGCAAACGTAGACGTTATGCTCACGGTTGAACGTGAAGTCGTTGCTTGAGAAGGTGCCGTCCTCACGACCGCTCTTATCCCACACGGGAATATGCGGCGTGATGCCTGTCTCGATCAGCCAGCCGAGGAACTTGCCGGTGCCATAGGCCGTATCGGCCAAAAGCCGTTTGGGCTTCAAGCCCCGCGTCTGTTCAGTACGCTTGATCATGGTTTTGGTCGCGGCGACCTCGTCGTAAGTGCGGGCCGGTGTGGCCTCCACATCGACGATGACCGCGTGCTCGATGTCGATCAGATAATTGAGCCCGTAGCCGAACTGGACGCGCTTGTTGGCTTTGGCGGTCCAGGCCGAGCACGGATCCACCGGCGAGATCGCCTTTGGCAGCTTGCGATCCGCGTCGGGATCTTCTTCATCAAGGGCTCCGAGAAACTCGGCAACCGCCCGCGTCTGGCGTTCCGGCAATGACCAGTCGATCTCGTCGGGTGCCTTGGCATGATAACGGCTCGCGTCCGCCTCCATGACGCTGGCATCGACCGCAAAGGCTTCACCCTTGACCAGCCCGGCATTCATGCAGGCCCGCACCACCGCCTCGAAGACCTGACGGAACAGGTCACTGTCGCGGAACCGGCCGTGACGATTGACCGAGAAAGTCGAGTGGTCAGGAACCTTGTCCTCAAGGTCGAGGCGGCAGAACCAGCGATATGCAAGGTGCAATTCGACCTCCTCGCACAGCCGCCGCTCAAAACGAATGCCGTAGCAGTAGCCAATGATCAGCATCCGGATCATCAGCTCGGGGTCGATCGACGGCCGGCCGATCTCGCTGTAGAACGGCTCAAGCTTGTCGCGAAGCTCACCCAGTATCCGGGTCACAACCGGATTGATCCGGCGCAACAGATGGCCCGCTGGAATGCGCTTCTCGAGGTTGAAAAGATAAAACAACCGGCTCTGATCGCCGCTCTGCCGACCCATCATGATCCGCCCCCGCCGCTGAAACCCTCAACGAAACGGAATCACGATTCGCCGATTATCGCGACGACTTTTTCAACAGTATCGACCATAACCTGCCTCTCGCGCTGCAAAAACGGGCGCTGAGATTTCAGGCGCAAAATTTCTTGTTGTTCCCAGCCTCCGGCATCATCTCTCCGGTATGCCGATCCTCAAGCAACTCACATCCGACCACGTGCTGGACACGGCCTACGAATGGCTGTGTCGGCGGCGACGGGACTACTCGGCCAACTCGGATGTGTGGGCATTACGCCGCGAGCGGGCGCAACAGAAAAGCAGATCACGGGCGAACTCTTTTCTGAAAACTATCGCTTCTCGCTGCTGACCCGGATCACGCTCAAGGATCGTGAGGATATCCATGATGGCCAGGACACAAAAGTTCCATCAATGGGCCGGATGCAGAAGCACAAGACCAACCTTCTCCAAATCATCATTTTCCGCTTGCAACGCGCTGCCGGTCCATACAGATGGGTGACGGGCGTCGTTTTGAGCGTGAACTTGACATGTCTGCTATTGCTCCGATGGCAACCCCGGCGATGAGGCGTTTTGGGGGCGAGGTGGTGAACCTCGGTGAGCCTCCTGTGACTAAGAGTTGGTTTCGAAAGTCATGAAGGACGAGCGATCCGGCGCACGAGCAGCATGACGGATGCGGCGTAGAGGAAAGCGCGTGCGGAATCGATTGTTGCCTCAAAGTCCTTTGCCAGCCGTCGATTGCGTCCGATCCATGCGAAGAAGCGCTCGACGACCCAGCGCCGCGGGTTAACGGCAAAGCCGACCTGATCGGGGTTTTTTCGCACGATCTCGACCGCGATCAACGTGGCCTTGGCGACCTTCTCACCGGCATATCCGCTGTCGGCGAAGACCCGCTGGATGAACGGGAAGATGCGGCGCGAAGCCCGCAAAAGCGGTCCGCCGCCGTCGCGATCCTGGATGCTCGCCGGATGCGGTTCGAGCATGAGGCCACGCCCGTCCGTGTCGACAAGCGCATGGCGCTTGCGGCCGTTGATCTTCTTTCCAGCATCGTAACCGCGGGGTCCGCCGGCCTCGGTGGTCTTGACGCTCTGGCTGTCGATGATCGCACCCGTAGGGCTGGATTGGCGTCCGATCCGTTCGCGATCGAGCATGACCATAGCGTGATTGATCCTCTCGAAGCGGCCTTCGTCCCGGAACTTCGCAAACCATCGATAGATCGTGCTCCACGGCGGCAAATCGCTCGGCAGCAGGCGCCATGGGCAACCCGCCCGCATGACATAGAAGATGCCATTGATGATCTCGCGCATCGGCCAGGCACGTGGTCGTCCGGTGACATTCGTCCCAGGCAGCTGAGGCTCGATCACACGCCATTCCTCGTCGGTCACATCAGTTTGGTATCGGCTCGTCTTGCGAATATGCTGCTTGCGGGTGGTTGGGGTCCACATGGCAACTCCGGGGTTGGTGTCAGCAACCACCTGGAATCACGTTAACTCCACCCACTCAACCCCTTTCGAAACGGCCTCTAACCTTAGAGCTGCCGATTCCGTACTCAAAGAGCGCAAGGGAGCCCAGCCATGAATGAGTGGTGGAAGGAACGGCAAAACAGCATGATAGAGACCTCATTCAAGCAGGTTTCTGACGGCTATTTGTTCCGCTACAATCCGTGGCTGCTAAACCTTGGACCGGCGCAGCACTTCCGCATCAACGAAGCACAGAAGGTGGCACTCACGAGCGCCATGCGGCTCGTCCAGCAACGAATCTGGCCCATCGCCATGTATTGGTGGGTGATCGCCAGTACGGTGCTCATCGCCGGAGCGGTTTGGTTCGCCATCAACAGTTACCCTCGCGCCTTAAATCTTCCTTTTGTGATTTTGGTCGTGGCACCATTCATACTGCTGGTACATTTTTGCAAAGCATGGACGATCGGCCCGCTGCTTGCGGACTTGCCACACTCCGACGAGAAGATCCCCCGCGAGACGATCGGCAAACTCGCCAGAAAGTCCCGCTTTTATATTTGCTAGTCATGCTCGGCATATTCGCCCTTGTACTTGTTGGAAATGTGCTGGGTCTGATTGATGCCGTCCAAGAAGGCCGTTCGACGAGCACTTGGGACCTGACGACAATGGCGGTAAGCGCGTGTCTGGTCGTCTACTTTAGCTGCCTTGCCATCGTGCGCCGATGCTCGGCGCCGTCAAAGGAGCCAAGCCGCTCGCCAGGAACGTAGCGGGATATCGAATTGTCATGGATCAGTCAGCGGGTAGTTGGTTGTTTTGCTGCCGTTTCCCGAACGACCACCATTGCTCCTCGCCATGTGCAATAAGCAACATTGTCTCGACTGCTGCGATGCACCCTCGACTTCTCCTG